>OZ244843.1:0-5778072 GCA_965220715.1 Caldilineaceae bacterium | reverse complement strand
TGCCGAAACGGTTCTGTTGCAGACTATCAGCACAGATAGTCGCGTAACTTTCGAATTTGCTGGGGATGCCGAAGTTTGCGTAAAGCCCTCGCCTCGATCTGGCGCACACGTTCGCGAGTGATGTTGAACTCTTTACCCACATCTTCCAGTGTCTGGCTCATGCCGTCCTCCAAGCCGAAGCGCATACAGAGCACCCTGCGTTCTCGTTCAGGCAAGTCGTTCAGTATTTCGCTCATCTGCTCCTGTAGCAAACGGCGGCTGGCAGAATCCACCGGAGTGGGAATACTCTCATCCTCGATAAAATCGCCCAGGAAGCTGTTCTCCTCGGCCCCAACCGGCATGTCCAGGCTGATTGGCTCCCGATTGAGCCGCTGGATGCGCTGCACCTTCGACACAGCTTGGTCGAGAACGATCTTGAGATCGCCCGTGACCGGCCGCTCCTCCTTCAGCGCCTGTCGCACCTCTGCCTCCACGTCCGGTTCCAGATACCCCATCTCCAGCGCTATCTCTTCCGAGGACGGCTCCCCGCCCTTCAACTCCTGTTGCAAGTCTCTTTCGGTGCGCATCTGGCGGTTGATCGTTTCTACCATATGCACAGGAATGCGAATGGTGCGCGCTTGATAGGCGATGGCGCGGCTGATGGCTTGGCGGATCCACCAGGTGGCGTATGTACTGAATTTGAATCCCAGCGTGTGATCGAACTTTTCCACCGCGCGCAGCAAGCCAACATTTCCTTCCTGAATGAGATCCTGGAAGTTCAAACCGCGGCCAATGTAGCGTTTGGCGACACTCACGACCAGGCGCAGATTGCTCTGGGCCAACTTATTCTGTGCCAGTTTGCCATCGGCGATCCTTCCTTTCAGTTCTTCGATTTCATCCGGCGACAGCTCTGCGGTTGGCTCGTCGCCGTCGCCGATAGCCTGCTGGCGGCGCTCCTCGGCCTGCAGGCCGATCTGGATCCGTTTGGCCAGAGCGGTCTGCTGTTCGGCGGTCAACAGGTCATGGCGGCCGATTTCGCGCAGGTACATACGCATCGGATCCAGGACCTGGCCAACCTCCTGCACATCCTCAATTATTTTTTCCACGGGGATGCGCGTTTCCTGCTCGATCTCCTCTTCAAGTCTCAGATCGCGTTCGATGGAAGGCAGCGGAGTGTTCGCCTGCTCCTCTTTTGTCTCCACGAACGATTCTGTCTCTTCAGCTGATTCGCCGGCCCGCGTGGATTCATCATTCTCGCTGCCGGCACTTGGATAGTTGGCCGAGGCGCTGGCAGGCTTCGTCTTTGACGCACTGCGTTTGTTTGCCATTTTCCTACCTGTGTTGGGGGATCTCAGGCGATAGCGATGCCTGACTCGACTCGTGTGATACCGTAAGAGACCTGGCTTATTCGCTCCCATACGTGATCTAGGTGGTGGCGGTCGCGGCGATTGGCGTTTATGATCGCCGAGAATTCCAGAATCGCTTCACGGTCTTCGTTTTCCTGTGCATCGTGCAACAGGAACTGCATTGCCGACAGACTTTCTCGAAGCCGCGCGTACCGCAGACGGATCAATAATTTAAGCAACGCATTCTGAATGACCGCCTGTTCCTGCTCGGGCATCGCTAAGATCTGTGCCGTCAACTGCGACAAGACTGCCTGATAACCGGGGCTGAGCGCTTCCTGAAAGGCTCTGATATCCCAGAGTTCATCGCTGGCGAAGAAGCGGCGCAACGCACCGAAAATCTCCCTGTATTCGATCTGTTGGAAATCTTTGCTGCTCAGGGAAGCGATTTCCAACTCCTGCGTCATTTCTGCCAGCCACATCAGCAGGTCAGGCTCGTCAATCAAAAGGGCCAGCAGAAAGACCTCCAGTTTCGTCTCCGGCACAAAGGCTGCCAGGTCTGGCGCTGGTGACGGAGGTGTCCCTCCGTTGGCCCCGTTGCTCGCAACGGCGCCCGGGTCGGCGACTTCCTCCTCTGGCGTGCTCTCCGGTCGCGTCTGTAGCTCCCCTTCCGCTGGGGGCTGTCCGCTCTGAGGCCGAGTATACCGCCGCCGATGGCGGCCCTCCTGCGGTCGATGCCGCAGCTCGCGGGCGCTGGCCTTCACGCGCTGCTCGATCGTCCGTTCCTCAATCCGGACAAGTCGGCTCAGTCGCTGGATATAATGCTGGAGTTCCGCCTCATCCCCCAGTTCGGCGATGAGCGGTGTCAACTCGGCCACGGCCCCGCCTTTGCCTCTGGCGCTGTCCAGGTCGTACTGGTTGGCGACAATCCCGAAATAGTAGTCGACGAGGGGTGTCGCCGTGTTGATCAGTTCCTGCCATGCATCGGCGTTCTGGCGGATAATGTCGTCGGGATCGCGGCCCTCGGGCAGAGTGGTGATGCGCAGGTTGGCGCTGAGCCTGTGTTCAACGTGCATGCGCCCCGTCGCAGTCAATACCGGTTTGGCCTTGCGTTTCAGGGCCTGCCGCGCCTGGTTCAGACCGCGCAGCGTCGCCTGTTGCCCGGCGGCGTCCGCGTCCAATGCCAGGATGAAGTTGTCGGTGTAGCGATGGAGTTGGCGCAACTGCTCCTCGGTCAGTGCTGTGCCCAGGCAGGCGACGACATTTTCAAAGCCGTACTGATGGGCGGCAACCACGTCCATATAGCCTTCGACAATCACGACGCTGTCGGCCTGGCGGATGGCTTTGTAGGCCCGGTCCAGTCCATAAACCACGTGTGATTTGTGAAAGAGAGCAGTTTCTGCTGTATTCAGATATTTGGGAAGCGAATCGTCCAACACACGTCCGCCGAAGCCGATCACCCGGCCCTGGCGATCGTTGATGGGAACAATTAGGCGATTGCGAAAAGAATCGTAGAAGGAGTCGTGTTCCAGGTTGTGCTTGACCAGGTCGGCCCGGTGCAGCGCATCAGGCGAATACCCAGCCTCCACCAGATGGTCGCGCAGGGCATCCCAACCGTCCGCCGCGAAACCGAGTTGGAACTGTGCGGCGACCTGGGCATTGATGCCTCGTCGTTGCAGATAGTCGCGCGCCGCCTGGCCCTCCTGGCTGCGGTGAAGCTGATTTCGAAAAAAGAGGGCCGCCTTGTCGTTCAGCTCGTATAGAAGATCCCGCTCCCGGGAATCGCCCTTATCGGTCTCTTCGGGCAACTGCACTCCGGTCTCCTGGGCCAGGACCTGCAAAGCCTCCCGAAAGTCCATATTTTCCTTTTGCATCAGAAAGGAGAATATGTCGCCGCCTGTGCTGCATGCGCCGAAACAGCGCCACGTGCCGGAGTCCGGAAAGACAACGAAGCTGGGTGTGCGTTCCTGATGGAAGGGACAACAGGCTTTGAATGAGCGCCCGGCGCGTTGCAGGGGCACATAACGGGAAATGAAGTCTACGGCATCGATCCGAGCTTTGATTTCGTCCGTTACGCTCATTTGCAGTGGTCGGTAGCTAGTGGTTTATGGTCAGATTATACTGCCTGCCATTATAGCTGTGCCCGAATCGGGTGTCAAAGAAGGGGCGTCGGGTCTAGGGCGATCTGCTCCTCTCGACTGCCATCTATCGCGGGTAGGGGATGTCTGGAAATCTTCTCTCAGGATGGCGGAGCATCCCCCTCAGTATGTGCGCTGTGCGATGCGCTCCCATTTCGCTGTATAAGCGTGTAGGCCCGTTCTGCCTCGCGAAACAGATCGGTCAGTTTCATGGCGAGAAAGATATTGCCGCTTGACTGAATCTGGCCCCCGAAAAAGGCATCCTTCAGTTTGCGTTGGCCGCTCCAGACTTCATGCAGGAGATCGGCTGCCATCGTCAGCTCCAGGTCCGCCTTGCCTGGACGTGCTCCAAAGAAAATCTCCAGGGGAGGCTGGCGGCCATCCAACAGCACCTCTGCGTCCGGATCGGTCAGCCGCAGGCGGACGACAAGATTGCTGCTTGTGAAGGACTCTATCGCGCCAGGACGTTCTTTGACCTTGTCGAAGACGCGCCGCAGGACTGTATAGAGTTGCTCGGCATCGGCGTAGACAGGCATGGCATGTAAGGTGGTATGATTGACCGTGAAAGTAAAGAGTAGTATAGGGTCGCTGTCAAGAGTGTGTCAAGGGCAAGAACGATGCGATCGCGTGTCAGACTGCGGTCGTTTTCCCGTTATTGCCGCATACGTTAGGCGGAAGGTGTGCATTTGCCTTTTCGTTGTATAATAGGGAGATACTGGGCTTTCGCCGACTGTCTTCCTCGAATTCATTGATATCGAATCCAACCTGTAGGGGAATTGGGCGAGAAAGGAGACGCAAAGGATGCCGCTTTTCAAACGTGGTAGGAAGCAGGACGAAGAGGATTTACAGTGGCTTTATCGGAATCTCCAGGAGTTGGACGATGCTGAGCCTTCGCGCGAAGATGCTGAAGAAGAAACGCCTGCTGACGGCGAGGGAGATGATGTTGGCATCGGGACTGTTATGGAATCGCCGCCGGAGCATGATTTAACCGAGCCACCGCCGCCGGAGCCTGTATTGGGCGAGCCGGAACCCGTATTGGACGAAACTTCCCCGTCTGACCCTGCATTGGGCGAAACACCGCCGCTTGTCCTGCCGGAGTCCCCTCCTCCGGAATCGACAGCGTCCGAACCACCACCTGTGGAGGTTCCAACGCCGGTTTCCCGCGAATCCCTGCTGGCGCAGGAAGACGTTACGCCCAAGACGAACGAATCGTACGAGAGGAGAAGTAGACAGATGAGTGGGAACCGCCGAGAAAATGCGCCGTTCGCCAACCGAGGTCAACAGCCGCCGCAGCCCCGCCCGCAGCGGCAGGAGTCGCCGCCGCCCGCGGAAGCAACGGCCGCCGACACGATTGTGGGCCCTCAATCCTATTTCACCGGTACGTTCCGTTCAGAGAAGGATCTGCGCATCGAAGGAACGCTTGAAGGTGAGATCGACTGCCGCGGAACGGTTATCGTCGCCAAAGATGCGACTCTGTCGGCGACTGTGCGCGCCCGCAATATTGAGATTGCCGGGTCGGTCACGGGCGATGTTTTCATTGAGGAGCGGTTGCACTTGCGTTCCTCCGGTGAAATGCGGGGCCAGTCCCATGCCGCGTCGTTCATCGTCGAGGAGGGGGGCTATTTCGAAGGCGAGATGAAGATGGGTGCCACTGACCAGGAAGAATGGCCAACGATCGGAAGTGCGTCCTCTTCCGAAGGGCTCGGGCTTTCGGTCGAATCAACCCAGTGGACTACCAAGCGGTCTGAGGCCCGTACGAACAGGCCCGGCGCCAGCCCGATCGATACCGGACGGGAAGATCCAGGCAGCGGCCGTCACCGGAGCATTTGAGGTTGCTCCGTTTGACGAACCATCCCGCGGAATCCCCGAAGCGGCATGGACTGTCGACCGGGGCCGCGGCGGCTTCGCCTGCGCTGGATAGGGTATAGGGCCGGCAAGCAATTGACGGTGTAGAGGGATTCACCTGAGGTCTGCATGTGAGGTGTTCGGTGCTTCTGTCCGTAGATGTGCGGATTACCTGTACGTCTGCTTGGTACGCGAGACTGGCAGTGGTATAAACTGTCGCGAGACCGGAACTTCAATCTTCACACAAGAAAAGCCTGCGTCCATACTAAGCTCAAGAGCTTTACAATTGATACCAGAAAGTTTTTCAATATGTTTTTGATATTTTCTTGAATCGACCTTCTAGACCGTGATGAATAGGCCGCGATCTGAGAATGAACTTCGACCTCGTCATCTCCTTCCCAAATTAGTTCTAACTGACGCACTTCTTTCGTTGCAACATGCGTGTAGCTAGTTGGTTGCGCCCAATAGCATTCCTCACAGACTGTTAAATCCCTCCCCTGCCAGTTTGGGTAGTGTTCACAAGACCACGACTTCCCTCGATAGCACAAGCCACAGAGCAGTATGTAGGCGGATGTGTCATCTTCTGCATAGTTACCATCGCCGGCAATCTAATATGGAATTCTATGATCGATTTGAAATTCGCGCGTCGAAAACTGGCCATTGCAAATGGCACATTTACCATCTTGCTGGTCAAAAAGTACCTGTTTGAACTTCCGGGAAAATGTTATTCTACGTCCTGACTGCCCCTCTCTGACCTCTGATGGATTGCCAAAGCGATATGCTGCAATATTGCGTCCGTCGGAAGACTTGATTCGATAAGTCTCGATCGGGATACCCTGTTCTCTTACATCCCTTACCGCACGGGGCGGGTGCATGTAACCGTAAATCTGCTCTAATTCGTCAGTTGTGATGAATCCGTGTTCAAGAATATGGTTCACGACGATCCTGGAACGCCTGCCCGTAACGCGTTTGAGGTGCTCGAGAAACTCAGCCGGAAGATTGGGTGTGGTCATGCGAGAGGCAGTTCAAGTTGTGTAGAAGACGACTTCCACTTGGCAAATTTCTCGGTTTTCTCCGCGGCTGATTCGATACGTTCGATCAGCGCCGGCGATAGATAAAGGGACTCGTAGGTGATATCCCGTCGCCCTAGTAATGTGGACTGTGTTGATCGCCCCGCCTCGATGACCAAATGAACCAGATTCAACTCTTCAGGCAGCGTTCTGCCGTAGGTTTTTGCCCCCTTGCGACCGTCATAGCTCAGCACAAACATCGCGCTCTGTGCGTTGAGCTTCGTCAGAAAACCGGTGAGTATCCCCAAATCGACGCCGCTGCAATAGCGGGCATCGCGCCCGCCTGAAGTGCCTTGGTATGGGGGATCCATGTAGAGCAAATCTGTCCCAGGATTCAGGTGTGCGATTGTGGTGGTGAAATCACAACTGGTTATCCGAGTCCTTCCTTTCAGCAGCCGGGAAACGCCCACTATATCCTCTCTCATGCTTTGCGGACGTCTCCCTTTACGCCGGTTGTCGGGACTCTGATTGAATTCGCCAGCCGCGTTGTACCGCACCGATGCCTTGACGCAACGCGCGAGCAGATACAGCAGCAACTCAGGACGACTCGTCGCATTGAACTGCGCGCGTGCTTCATCGTAGAACTCCCTTTCGCGTCCCGACTGCTGATGCCAGAGCCACTCGTAGTCCGACGCAATTCTGTCCGGTTCGTTTATAATCAGACTGAGCAGTTCCATTAACGGCCCGTTCAAGTCGTTAAGATGAAAGGAACGCCCTAAGCCGGCATTGGCCGCCCGAATCGAAAGTGCAGCAGTGCCTGCAAACGGCTCAATCAGAGTTTCAATTTCAGTGGGCAGTATGGAGAGGATCTGCGCCGCGATATGTCTCTTGCTTCCCTGATAGGGTATGGGTTGGGGCATCCGCTTCATAGGCACTCCGCAACTCTAGCTGGGGAACAAATGTTCAGTCAAGCGCAAGCTGTTTTTCGTCTGTGCGCAACTGTCCGCCCCCCTGTTCACCCGCCTGCGTTCAGCTTTCGCTGCAAGCGGGCCAACCGATGACGCAGTTCGGTCTGGGTCTGTGGCGAACGGCTGTTGGGCGGGCACTGTTCCTGCTCGTGCAAGGCCCACTGGGTCCACATGGCCGCTTGCGCCAGGTCACTACTCTGCCATTCGCAGAACTTTGCCAGTTCCACATAAGGACGGCTGTCTGGGGCCCCCCCTGGATCCCGCACGGTCGTCAGCCACTGCTGCCAGACGACTGCCGCCTCTTCCCAGCGGCGCTGTCGTTTGAGCAGGCGGCCCAAACCGTCAAAAGTCTCGGCCAGGTGCGCACGGCCGCTGAGTTGGTCCAACGCGGCGCGGAAGAGCGTTTCGGCGCGGTCCAGGCACTCCAGTTCCATCTGCAGCCGCGCCATGCTGAGCAGATCGAGCGGCTGCAGTTGGCCGGAGCCGGCGGTGGGTGGTTCGGCAAATGCGCTGCAGATCACCTCCGCCAGCGCGGCCATCGAGATGATATCTTCGCGGTTGTGGTAGAAGACGCGTTGCATCATACGGCCGTCGCCGTCGCGCAGATAGTCGGCGTACAACTGAGGGATGAGGCTGCCGGGCACGTCGGCCTCTGTGCGAGAATAGCCGAGGACTTTCCGCTCCAGATTGCTGAGGGCGCAACTACCCAGGCGTTTGCGCCACAACCTGCGGGCCGGGTGCAAAAGATCCAAATGCGGGGCGCCGTCGGCCAGCATTGGCGGCGTGCCGACGTTGGCGGGCAGGAAGCGGCCGGCGTAGCGGTATCGCCCGCGCAACAGAGGGGCGTCGAAGGAACGGCCATTGAAGGTCACCAGGCTGTGGCAGCCGTGCAAAAGATCAGCAACCGCTGTCAGCAGGGCCGGCTCTTCGCCGGGGTGGCGCATGAAAAACTGGCGCACTACAAAGGTAAGACTATCCGCCTTACCGTCCGAATTCCTGTCTTGTGGCTCGAATGTGCCGACCCCGACCATAAAGGCGTAGATGCTGGCGCCGCCGCCCAGGCCGGTGCTCTCGATGTCCAGAAATGCGGACCTGCGGAAATCGGGGCAACGCTCCAGCCGGTAGGCGGGGTAAAGGGGAGCCAGAATCGACGGATCGCGTTCCAACAGGTTGCCGAGCCCGAACTGCTCGCGCAGAGTGTGCGGTTGGCCCTGCTTATGTCCGAATGGAGCGCAATGCCGGGTAACAACATAACATTGACCGGCGCTGTTCTCGACAATTTCGCCGGTCTCCAGCGCTTCGATAGGAGCAGGTTCCGTCTCCCAATCGGACGCTGGCGCTGCTGGCTGCTCCGGTGTGCTCGTTCCGACCGGTTCAGAGATTGCCCGCTGGTTGCGTAAACCCTGCAGGCGGCGCAATCGTTCAAGAGTGGAGGACATCGGCAAGGCTTTGAAGGATTTTGGGTTCGAACTGGAGTCCTATTGTAGCCCAGGCGGATCAGGGCGGGAAATCCCCCAATTTTTGCGCCGCTTCAGCGCTCTCGACTATAATTGGGTCCTGTGTGTAGTTTCAATCCCCTCATGGTGGAGAATCCATTTTGTCCGCGACCGACAAACACTGGAGCTTCTATCCGCCTGCGCCGGAGAGCTTCCTGAAGAGAAGCCATGAACATCCGGCGCTGCTGCAGGTGTTATACAATCGCGGTCTGCGTGACGGAGCAGCTGTAGCGTCGTTTCTGCAAGGTGAGGACGCTGTCCAGGAGAATCCTTTTCGCCTCACCGACATGCCGGCTGCTGTCTCGCGGATAGTGCGGGCCATCGAAGCGCGCGAGGTCATCTGCGTCTACGGAGATTTCGACGCCGACGGTGTCACCGCTACCGTCCTGATGACTACGGCCTTGCAACGCGCCGGCGCGCTGGTCGGCGCATATATCCCCAACCGCGTGGATGAGGGCTACGGTCTGAATGTGGAGGCGCTCCGGTCTATCGCTGGCAAGGGCGCCAATCTGCTGGTGACCGTTGACTGCGGCATTCGCAGTGTCGTTGAAGTGGCCGAAGCCGTCGATCTGGGAATGGAGGTCGTTCTCACCGATCATCACACAATCGGCCCCGACCTGCCTCCGGCGCTGGCAGTGGTCAATCCGCAACGCGATGCCCGCGCCGGGAAGTTTCAACCGCTGGCCGGTGTTGGCGTTGCCTACCGGTTGGCGCAAGCTGTCCTGCGGGTCGTCTCTCAGCAGTCCTGGAGCCGGCTTTCAGCGGATGAAGCCGCGGCGGAAGAGCAGTCCCTTCTCGATCTGGTGGCCATCGGCACCGTAGCCGACCTGATGCCCTTGCTGGGTGAGAACCGTTCGTTAGTGAGGCGGGGGCTGTCACAACTGCGCCTAGGCAAACGGGTGGGGCTGTACGCCCTGATGGAGATGGCATCCGTTTCTCTGGATGGGATCGACAGCAGTGCGATCAGCTTTCGAATCGCGCCCCGCATCAACGCCGCCGGTCGTCTGGCCAGCGCCAAGTTGGCCTATGATCTGTTGCGCTGTGACGAATATGGGACGGCCTACGATATGGCCATGGATCTGGAACGTCTTAACCAGCAACGCCAAGCGCTGACGACCGACGCCTTTGCAGTGGCCGAAAGAGAGATGTCCGGCCTGGATCCAGCCACAGCGCCAATTCTGTTCGTCGCCAGCGATGAATTTCAAGCCGGGATTGTGGGGCTGGCCGCGGGAAAGCTCAGCGAGCAGTTCTACCGCCCGGCTGTCGTTATCGAACAAGGAGAGGAGGTCTGCCGCGGCAGTGCCCGCAGCATCGCCGAATTCGACATGATCGCCGCACTGGATCGGCTCAGTTCTCTGCTGGTGCGTCACGGCGGGCATAGCCGAGCGGCTGGCTTTACTGTGCGCACCGAGCAGTTGCCGGCGCTGCGGGAAGCGCTGTCAGCGACGGCCGCGCAGGAACTCGGTCCTCTGGAGGATCTGCGGCCGACCCTCTATATCGACAGCGAGTTGACGATCGATCAGATCGACTGGGCATTGCAGGGACAGCTGGCCCGGATGGAGCCGGTCGGCCAGAAAAACGAGCCTGGTCTGTTCCTGTGCCGTCAGTGCCGGGTGCGCAGCATGCGCCGGGTGGGCCAGGGAAAACATCTGAAAGTGGTGCTCGACGGCAACGATCACTCGCCGGTGCTTGACGGGATCGGTTTCGGTCTGGGTGGCCGGGCTGCAGTCCTGCAAGTGGGCAGCCTGATCGATATCGTTTTTCATCTTGAAGTCAACGAATGGCAAGGTCGACGCTCTCTGCAACTCAATCTGCAGGATCTGCGGAGCAGCGCGAAATGAGCAGGGTTTGGGCGGTGTTGTCTGCGGCCGCACATAGCGCGTCGGAGTCAATCTTTGACGCACAGTTGAAAGGATCGTAGAGTTCACTCATGGTGCAAAGAGCAAATCTGAAAGAGGTACGCGCCGTTCTGCTGGATATGGACGGCGTTGTTTATGTGGGGGAGGAACCCCTGCCAGGCGTTCAGGAACTGCTGGACTATCTGGAGGCGACGGAGCGAAATTGGCTGTTCGTAACCAACAACTCTTCGCGCACGCCCGTTCAGTTCGTCGAGAAGATCGCCCGTATGGGCATTGGCGCCGACGAAGCGCATATTCTCAGCAGTGCTTTGGCGACCGCCAGTTGGCTGGCGGAGCAGTATCCGAATGGCGTTCGCGTCTTCATGATCGGCCAGGACGGCCTGCGCTGGGCGCTGGAGCAGGAAGGCATTACCCTTGTCGAGGATGCGCAAACGGCCGAGGTGATCGTTTCCGGCATCGATTTCAGTGTGCGCTACGAGCGCCTGGCCGATGCAACCCTGGCTGTGCGCGCCGGCGCTCGCTTTGTTGGCACCAATAGCGATACCTCCTTTCCCAGCGAACGGGGGCAGATTCCCGGCACCGGCGCGCTGCTGGCGTTGCTGGAGGCGGCCACTGGCGTCACGCCGACGGTGATCGGCAAACCAAACGCCGGCATGTTCCAACAGGCCATGCACAAACTGGGCACGACCGCGGCCACGACGCTGATGGTCGGGGACCGCTATGAAACCGACATCGCCGGCGCAATCGAGTTGGGTATGCCCACGGCCGCAGTGCTGACCGGTATCACGACCGAAGAGGAGTTTCGCACAGTCGCGCCGCGGCCGGACCTGATTCTGCCCGGGCTGCCTGAACTTCTCGACGCCTTTCGGCAAGCCGACAGTTGAACGTTGCCAGCGCGCTTGCGCACCCGGTCACCTGTCACAACGGAAAGGGCGTGCACCCGCCTCGGCATGTTGGGGCGCGATCGGGGCGCATTTTGGCGGCAACTGAATAGCTGCGCTACAATTGCAAGAATGAAGAATATTCCGCTTACACCGCCCGCAGTCTCCCCAATCAGCCGTTCGCTATTGGATTGCTCCCTGCAAGAGCTGACCGAAGTCGTCAACGCGCTACCGTCTCGCCATGCGGGAGCGAATGTACAGGCTACCGCCGCACCCGCCTATCGCATCCGCCAGATACAGGAATGGATCTACAAGAAATACGCCCGCTCCTTTGAAGAGATGACGAATCTGCCTCAGGCGACGCGCGCCGGCTTGGCTGCAGCGGCAACGCTCACGCCGCTGGCGCCGATCACCCAACGCGTCTCCAAGGCCGGGGACACCCAGAAGGTGCTGTTCCAGATGCCGGATGGGGAGACGGTCGAGGCTGTCCTGATGCTGTATGACAGGCGGCGCACGCTCTGCATCAGCAGTCAGGCCGGCTGCGCGATGGGTTGCACGTTCTGCGCCACCGCGCAGGGCGGGCTGCGGCGGAATCTGACCGCGGGCGAGATTGTAGCCCAGGTGCTGTTTTTCGCCCGTTATCTGCATGATGCGGACGAGGGACCGAAAATGCGGGTGAAGCGGCCAACCACGGTGACAAACATCGTGTTTATGGGGATGGGCGAGCCGATGCACAACTATAAGAATGTGTGGACGGCCATCCGCCGCCTGACGGCCACCGACGGCTTCGGGCTGGGCGCACGTCATATCACGCTCAGTACGGTGGGCCTGATCCCGATGATCGACCGCATGGCAGACGAGGGACTCCAGGTAAATCTGGCGGTCAGCCTGCACGCGCCGAACAACGCCCTGCGCAGCAAGCTGGTTCCCCCCAGTCGGCGCTATCCGGTGGATGACCTTCTGGCGTCAATACGCCGCTACATTGCCAAGACCAATCGCCGTGTGACGTTTGAGTACGCCTTGATGCGGGGCATCAATGACAACCCCGCTCTGGCCGAGGATCTGGCGGACAAGCTGAAAGGGATCCTGTGCCATGTCAATCTCATTCCCCTCAATCCGATTCCCAACAGCTCATTTCAGCCTACCAGCGACAAAGACACGAAACGGTTCGCTGAAATACTGCAAAAGGGCGGCATCTCGGCAACGGTGCGTATCCGCCGGGGCATTGAGATCGATGCCGGTTGTGGTCAGTTACGCAACGCGGTGGAGTCATAGGCCGGCGTTTTCCGAAGCGGCACCGTTTTCGGCGCGACAAAAAAGCGTCGAGCGCAAAGGCTCAACGCTTCTGATGGCTCGACTTGGATGTTGCGGCTGGGGAATGTCAGGCTTTCGCAAGCGTGCGGATGCAGGACGTGCAGAGGCGACGGGAAACCAGCCTGTCGTTTTCAAGGATTTTGATCTTCTGAATGTTGATCTTCCACTTATGGCGCGTGGCCTTTCTGGACCAGGGACGGTTATTTCCAAACTGAGGACCCTTACCGCATTCTTGGCATTTCGCCATGATCTGTTCCCTCCGGTTCGTCGTTGGCTCGTGGTCAGTGAAACGCCACTGACGCCCGGCCAATGATTACATATCACTGAATTGTCTGAGATTAGCATACGGCTGTTCGGTTGTCAAGAGTTGGAGCATTTGCTTTGAGCAAGGTTCGTATTGTAACTGATAGTGACGCCAGCATTCCGGCTGACATTCTGGAAAAATATTCGATTGAAGTGATCCCCCATGTGCTGCGGGTAGGCCGGGAGCGATATGAAGATGCAGACGGTTTCAGCGCCGACCTGCTCTTTCAGCTGATCCGGGAAAATCAATCCGGTGGGCGCATATTGCTGCCGGAAGTTGAGGCCCCGGACATAAGCCGGCTTGTGGATGTCTATCAACGGCTGGGGCAGGATGCCGAGGAGATCGTGGCCATCCATATGAGCAGCAATCTCAGCCCGATGTGGAGTCAGTCGCGCAAGGCAGCTGATATGATGATGGGGCGCAATCGCATCCGGGTTATGGACAGCCAGACGACGGCAATGGGCCTGGGAATGCTGGCGGAACTGGCCGCCGAGGCTGCCGAAGAAGGGGCCGACTTGTATGAAGTCGCCCGTATCGTGAACGGGGCAATCCCCCACATCTATGTGACCTTCTTCGCCGAAACTCTGTACTACCTGGAACGCAGCGCCCGCCTCGGCGCGGCGCAGAGTGTGCTGGGGACGATGCTGGGGATCAAGGCGATGGTTACGATGGAAGACGGACAGTTGATCCCGTTGGAAAAAGTGCAGACCCGTGAAGATGTCGCCGAAAAGTTGTACGACTATACCGCCGAATTCGCCCAGAATGAACGCGTCGGGCTGGTGCAGCATCGCTATGAGCAGACTCAGGAACAACTGCTGGAGCGTTTAGGGGAAGGGCTGCCGAACATATCGGCGAAAGTGTGGCGCTATCCGCCCAGCCTGGCAGCCCATCTCGGGCCGAATGTAATGGGCGTCATCGTGTATGAGGGGCTTTACTGATTATGGCTGAGAAAGCCCTGATACGGTTGCGCAATTTGTTGAATCTGGAGATCCAGACCGGCTGGCGTGGAAGGGCCTTTGCTGGCGGGGTGGCTACTTTTTGCGACCGCTGGACGGATGACGCCCAAGCTGATGAAGTCCAGCCGGGGCTGCTGCAGGAAATCGTCGAACGGCTGACCCGGTATGCCGATGCTGAGAGCGACGAGCGGGAGCGGCTACTGAAATCACTGCTCGACCTGTTGGACGAACTCCCGCCGCCGGATCCGGCTCTGGAAAACGTGGACCGGTTCGGCCGGGCCGCGGCTCGCCAAGCGGAAACAGCGGTGGCCGAGGGCCAGACCGACGCTGAGTCCGGGCCGGCGCGTCAGCATTCTCCACAAAGCAACCCTGCCGAAACTGACGCGCCGGAGCCGCCCAATGGTCTGGGACGACCGATAACGGTTCTGAAGGGGATTGGGGCAAAGAGGGCAGAGCAGTATTCGCGTCTGGGGATCGAGACCGTTGGGGATCTCATCTGGCATCTGCCCCAACGCTACGATGATTACAGCCGCGTGCGTCCCATTGCCGATGTCGAGGAGGGAGAGAGCCTTTCAGTCGTCGCAAATTTGCGGCGGTTCACTGAGCGCAAATTTGCCTACAAAAAGGAGATCCTGCAGGCGATCTTCAGTGACGGCAGCGGCACAATCCGTACCACTTGGTGGAACCAATCTTGGATAGAGAAGCGCTTGACGATCGGAAAGACCTATCGTCTGAGCGGCGTTGTCGGCCTGTACATGGGGCACAAGACGTTGGAAAATCCGATTTTTGAAGAGATCGGTCCCAACGTCATCAAAGACGGCCCGATTTTACCTGTTTATGGTTTGACTGCGGGTCTGCGCAGCAGCGATGTCAGCAGGCAGGTCCAGCAAGCCCTCAGACTGGGGCTGCCTTCCCTGCACGATCCCCTGCCGGAGACGCTTCGCAGCCATTACGATCTGATTCCTCTTACCGACGCGCTGCGGGACATTCACTCTCCAGAGACGCCGGAAAGGCTTGAAAACGCCCGCAGACGCATTATCTTTGACGAGTTCTTCTATCTTCAGTTAGGGGTGCAGCGTCGCCGGCAAGAGATTCAGCATTTCAATGCGGCGGCGATGACCGTTGACCAGGAACTGTTGGCTGACTATCAGACAGCCCTGCCCTTTGCCCTCACGGGCGCGCAACAGCGGACGCTGGATGAAGTGCGGCGGGACATGGGGCGGCGCGTGCCGATGAGCCGCCTCATACAAGGTGACGTCGGCAGTGGCAAAACCGTCGTGGCCGCCGGAGCCATGTTGATCGCCGCCGCCAACGGCTATCAGTCCGCGCTACTGGCGCCGACGCAAATTCTGGCAGAGCAGCATTTCCGCGGTCTGCACAAGCTGCTCGAAGGTGTTGAACTGGCCGACGGCAACAGACCGAGTGTCACTCTCCTCACCGGACGCATAATCGGGCAGGAGCGGGAAGCGGCCCTGGCCGGCCTGGCAGACGGAAGCGTTCAGATTGTGGTCGGCACCACCGCGCTCATTCAAGAGAAGGTGGCCTTCGCCAACCTCGGCTTTGTCGTGGTTGACGAGCAGCACCGCTTTGGCGTCGGCCAGCGGGCGGCCGCACGCGACAAGGGCGGAGAAACAGCCGTGCCCCATCTGCTGGTGATGAGTGCCACCCCAATCCCGCGCAGTCTGGCGCTCACGGTATACGGCGACCTCGATGTTAGCGTCATCGACGAGATGCCGCCGGGGCGGACGCCGATCAAGACGAAGCGGTTCCTGCCCACCGATCGCGAGCGGCTCTACGGTTTCATGCGCAGACAGGCGCGCGAGGGCCGCCAGGCGTACATCATCTACCCTCTGGTTGAGGAGAGTGAGACACTGGATATTGGCGCGGCGGTGGACGCGCACGCCCGCCTGAGCGAAGAGATCTTCCCCGATCAGCGCGTGGGGCTTCTCCACGGCCGTCTCAAAGGCGCCGAGAAAGATGAGGTGATGCGCGCCTTTGCCGGCGGCGATCTCGACATTCTGGTCAGCACCAGTGTTGTCGAGGTGGGCGTGGACGTTGCTAACGCCACCGTGATGCTGATTGAGGATGCCGAGCGCTTCGGCTTGGCACAGTTGCACCAGTTCCGGGGCCGGGTGGGCCGCGGTGAGCACGAAAGCTATTGCGCGCTCATCAGCCGGGTGAAAGGCGACGCGCAAGCTCAACGACTCAATGCGCTGGTGGAGACGACAGACGGCTTCATCCTGGCGGAAAAGGATCTGGAACTGCGCGGCCCCGGTGATTTTCTGGGCACGCGTCAGAGCGGCCTACCGGATCTGAAGATGGCGAAGCTCAGCGATACCGGTACATTACATCTGGCTCGGGAGGCCGCGCAGGACCTTCTACGCCAAGACCCTGATCTCGGTAACTATCCATTGGTGCAGGAGAAAGTGGAGCGGTTCTGGCGCGGCCACGGCGATATCTCATGACCGCTGGTTCGTGGCCTCGACGGTCGCCTGCTGAAGTTAACCGCGCTCGCTGATGGGCAGGTAGGGCCGCTCGGCCTCACCCAGATAGACCTGCCGGGGACGGGCGATGCGCTGCTCCGCGTCGCTCATAAGCTCCATCCACTGGGCCAGCCACCCCGGCGCCCTTCCCAGCGCAAACAGTACCGGGAACATTTCGACCGGAAAACCCATCGCCTGGTAGATGATGCCACTGTAAAAATCCACATTGGGGTATAGCCGGCGGGAGACGAAATAGTCGTCCTCCAGGGCAGCGTGCTCCAACTCGACAGCAATATCGATCAACGGGTTGCTGCCGGTTACGTCGAAGACTTCGTAGGCGATTTTCTTGACGATCTGGGCACGGGGATCGTAGTTTTTGTACACCCGATGGCCAAACCCCATCAGACGCACTTCCCGGTTTTTCACTCTATCCAGAAAGGCCGGGATCTTCTTCGTATCGCCGATTTCAGCAAGCATCCGCAGAACCGCCTCATTGGCGCCCCCATGCAGAGGGCCGTACAGGGCCCCAACCGCGCCTGCCACTGCGCAATACGGATCGGCGTCGCTGGAAGCGATGTTGCGCAGCGCCGAGGTGGAGCAGTTCTGCTCATGATCGGCGTGAAGAATGAACAGCACGTCCATCGCTCTCGCCAGAACGGGATCGACTCCGCCGTCATCGGTGAGACCCATCATATGCAGAAAGTTGTCGCTATAGCCCAAGGTATCGTCGGGTTCTGTGTGCGGGCGGCTGAGCCTGTTCTGGTAAGCGAAGGCCACCGCTGTCGGCAGCTGGCCGAGCATACGCACGACCTGCTGCAACCGATTCTCGCTGTCATGAACCTGCTTGGCCTCCGGGTAGAGAGTGGACATCGCCGCAACTGCGCTGATGAGAATTCCCATCGGGTGGGCGTCCGCATTGAAGGTCTTGAGCAAACCCTTCAGGTCTTTATCGATCTGCGTGTGCGCCATAATGCGCGCGTTCCAGTCGGTCAATTCGCTGTCCGTCGGCAGCTCGCCGAAGAGTAGCAGGTGCGCAACTTCCAGAAATGTGCTTTTCTCCGCCAACTGCTCAATCGGATAGCCCCGGTAACGAAGAATGCCTATGTCGCCGTCGACATAGGTGATTCGACTCTTGCAGGACGCCGTATTCGTGTAGCCAAGGTCGTAGGCCATCATGCCAAAGTCATCGGCCTGCACCTTGAGCTGGCGCAGGCCGATAGCCGGTATGGTGTCATGTTCGATCGGCAGTTCAATCGTCTGGCCGGTGCGGTTATCGGTTATGGTTAGCGTCTGCTTACTCATTGCCGGGACATCCCTTTCCATTCGGTTGCGAAACCGTTACTGGTCGTTTCAGTAACTGTATACCAATTTGGCAAATTTTGTAACACTCTTACACCTGCCCTGTCTGCCGCCCACATCCCACCCAACCGTACTTCTACGACAGATCGACCGAATTCGGCAGCGGTCGGCCCTCGACACCTGCAAGCAGATTCTCGGTTGT
Source organism: Caldilineaceae bacterium (assembly GCA_965220715.1). Lineage (GTDB taxonomy): Bacteria > Chloroflexota > Anaerolineae > Caldilineales > Caldilineaceae > Bin5. The sequence continues at coordinate 5,759,995 of OZ244843.1, read as the reverse complement.
CATCACCGCCATCTTCGTGCGCGTCGCGACGGTGGCGCTGCCAATGTGGGGCAGAATCACACAGTTATCCAGCGAGACCAGCGGGTGTTCCGCCGGCAGAGGCTCCGGATCGGTGACGTCCAACCCGGCGGCTGCAATCTCTCCCTGCACCAGCGCATCGTACAGCGCTTCCTGATCGACGACCCCGCCGCGGCTGGTGTTGATGAAGACCGCCGTCGATTTCATCTTGCGAAAGGCCTCGACGCTGAACAGGGAGCGGGTCTGGTCGTTGAGAGGACAGTGAACCGCCACAAAATCGCTCTCTTGCAACAGCGTGTCCATCGGCGCATATGTCGCGCCCACCTCCCGCGCCTCCTCCGGCTTTTCTCTGGGACCGGTGTAAAGAATGCGGCAGCCAAAGCCGCCGAGCATGCGCGCGAAAGCGGCGCCAATCCGCCCCAGGCCGACCAGCCCGACCGTGCTGCCGTGGATATCGCGGCCTGTCATCCACATCGGTCTCCAGCTGGGCCACGTCCCGTCCTGCACAGCCTGCGTACCTTCCGGAAGACGCCGCGCGGTCGCCAGCAGCAGCGCCAGCGCCAACTCCGCCGTCGTTGCCGTCAACACGCCCGGCGTATTTCCCAAGAGGATGTCCCGTCGGCCCAGCGCAGACGCGTCCACGTGATCGTAGCCGACCGACATCGTTGCTACAACCCGCAGCCCCGGTCCGGCCGCGTCCAGCAGTTCATCGTCGATCGTTTCGGTCAGCAGGCAATAGAGCCCGTCTGCGCCCTCCACCCATTCCAGCAGCGTATTGCGATCTATCGGCTCTTCACTGTCCCAGTAGTGGGCGTTACATCTTTCCAGGATTGGCGCGATCGCCGCCTGTGGCAACTGGCGGGTCACTACAACTGTCGGTTTTCTCATTTCTTCTGCGGCCCTCTGCTGCTATGCAAATTGATAACTGCCGGTTGTCCACTGAAGTTCAGCGTACTGTCCGGCCTTCTATGGTGATTCTGCCTGGCCGCTATCAGGTCCCGCCACACTCCAGGCCTGAACACGGCTGGCCAGATGGGCGGGCAGCCTGCCTTCGATCAGTGTCCCTTCCTCGGTGAATTCTTCCCGTTCCACGCGGCCATGCTCATAGATCAGAGAGACCAGGTCGCCTTTGCTGTAAGGGAGCAGCAGCCGCAGCGGCGTCATCCTTTCCTGCAACTTCCCATCCACTTCGGCCAGCAATTCGGGGATGCCTTCCCCTGTGCGGGCGCTGATAAGCACGGGAGACGGGTAGTCCTGCAGCGCGCGACGCTGCTGCGCCGCAAGGTCGGCCTCTCCCTGCTCCCCGGGGATGAGCAGGTCGATCTTGTTCAACGCGGTCACAATCGGCTTATCGCCGGCGCCCAGCTCTTCCAACATCTCTTCCACCGCCGTTACCTGCTCATCGGCGTTGGCGTGCGAGATATCCACCACATGCAGCAGCAAGTCCGCCTCGGTAATCTCTTCCAGGGTCGCCCGGAAGGCGGCCACCAGAGCGGTCGGCAGCTTCTGAATGAAACCGACCGTATCGGTGAGTAAGGCTGCGCGCGCGCTGGGCAACTCGACGCGGCGGGTGGTCGGGTCCAGCGTGGCAAACAGCTGATCCTGGGTCAGCACGCTGGCGTCGCTGACGGCATTGAGCAGCGTGCTCTTGCCTGCGTTCGTGTAGCCGACCACCACGATCACCGGCGTCGATGAATTCTGCCGGCGCTGCCGGTAGCGTTCGCGGTGGTGGCGCACCTCTTCCAGTTCGCGCTTGAGATGGGCGATGCGGCGGCCGATCTCTCGCCGGTCCACTTCCAATTGGGTTTCACCGGGGCCGCGCACACCCACTCCGCCGCTGGCGCCGCCGGCGCGTCCACCGGCCTGCCGCGCTAAGTGAGTCCAGGCCCGGGTCAGCCGGGGGAGCCGGTATTCGTATTGGGCCAGTTCCACCTGCACCGCGCCCTCTTTGGTCTTGGCATGGCGGGCGAAAATGTCCAGGATCAGGGCGGTGCGATCGATCACCTTGACTTCCTCGCCCACGACCCGCTCAATTTCGCGCTGCTGCCGGGGCGAAAGCTCTTCGTCGAAGATCACGACATTGGCGCCCAACTCCAGTATCAGCGTCTTCAGTTCGCCCAGCTTGCCGGAGCCGATGAAGGTGGCCGGGTGGGGACGTTGGAGCCGTTGGGTCAGTTCTCCCTGCACTTCCAGGCCCGCGGTCTCTGCCAGCAGGGCCAATTCGGTGAGAGAGTCCTCCATCGAGAGGATGCCGGGCTTACCGGCGACGCTGACGCCGACCAGGACAGCCGACTCCTCCGGCTTGTCGGTCAGGATCAGGCCCTGGTCATCGCGCACCACTGCGCGCACACCGCCTTCAGCAGCGCCGGTGAAGTCATCGACAGCTGTGAGGCCGCCTGAACGGTTTGCATGTTGACTTTCTGACATTCGACTTACTGTGCCTTTCACAGCGTTCATCCGTAAGGGGGGATTCATTATGCCCGCTGATAGGCTAACGCTGTACTACGGTGGAATCGATCCAGCCGGAAACCGGCTCGACAATGCGCAAGCGGCTTCCATCGGTGGCAACTCCCAATTCAACTGCGATCTGGTCCGCAACGAGGGTTGCCAGTTCGGTCTCGCTCCCGGTCGGACTGGCAAAGGCTTTCGAGCCGGGGATCTGTATGCGCAGCAGTTCCGTCCAGGAGAGCGCCGCTAACGACAGTGGCGATTAGCAGAGCCGCGGCAAGCTAAGCCCGGACCGGCAAGCGCCGCCCGGCAAGATTCGCATATTGTACACGATTTCGCCGATTCGCGCCCGTTGGGAAAGCAAAGGATGGGAGGCGCATCTGTGGCTGCGGGATGGTTGCTAGTATAGGCCCGATCAGAGCGGCCAGGGGACGGGGCAGCTGGGAACTCGGCGGAGCCAGATTCAGGGCCAAGGCCCAACTCTCGACCGCCCACTGCGAGGCCCCAGGCCTGTGGATTCTGCCGGCGCTGGGTGACTCAGGCGACCAGTTGCAGGGCCTTGCCCATGTCGGTCACGCCATTTGCCTCCAGATCCTCCCAGCGAAACTGCTCGACCTGCACCGCCCTGCCTGCGTGCCAACTGGCGCCGCTGGAGAACTTCACCCCGCGCACCATCACCTCGGCGTTGGGATTTTCGGCCGCGGCTTCCTGCATATGGGGCAGCGCTTCGCGGATGGCGTTGTTGAGGGATTGGATCTTGCCGCTATAACCCATTGAGCCGGAGCAGTCGGCAATCCAGATGAAGTGAAGTGGCCGCCGCGCAAGCGGGCCGCCGGGGAGTTTGGGCATGTTTTCTCTCCTGGTTCTTCAGAAAAGATGCTCATCCAGCAACTGCGGCCCAGCCCCGGGCCCGCTACTGAGCACACGACGCACCGCCGCCAGCCCACGCAAACGCCGCTCAACCTCAGCCGCGGTCTCCGCTTCGCAGATCAGATGCACGTTCGGCCCCGCGTCAATCGTAAAATAGACCGGCACGCCCTCCTCCTCGCGCCACGCCCGCACCGCATGCAGCACCTCCAGCGTGCCAGCCTGCCAGTAGAGCAGGCTCGGCGCGCTCGTCATCATCACCGCGTGCATGGCCAGCGCGTCTGCCTCCAATACGGGGCCGAGCAGCGAGAAGTCGCGCTCGGCGATCGCGCGGCGCACGGTTGCCAGCCAGTCGCTGACGCACCGCGTGCGCGCGTCGTTGAATGGGCTTGTCGCCGCCAGGCGATGCCCGCTGCTGCTGCTGACCCGCTTGGCGCCGGTGCTGACAATGGCGATGACATCGCGCAGCGCCCAGTGCTCTTCATCGTGCATCTGGTGGGCCACACTGCGAGAATCGAGAAGTGTGGAGTGAGGGCTGAGAAGTGACTCCCCTTCTCTCTCCCCTTTCTCCTCTTCACTCGCTCCTTCTTCCCAGCCCCGCTCCCATTCGACAAAGCCGCCGAAAAGGCTGCGGCTGGCCGAACCACTCGCCTGACGGGCCACTGCGGAGAGCCGTGTGGCGTCCAATTGGAGACCCAGCGCGGCAGACGCGGCGACGGTGAGCGCGGCGAATCCGCTGGCCGAACTGGCGATACCCGACGCCATGGGGAAATTGTTGTTGCTGACAACGCGGGCCTTGTAGGGAACACCCGCGAGGGCGCGCAACCGGTCGAGGTGGGCGACAATACGCTCCGCCGCCGCGCCCTGGAGTTTCGCGCCGTCAATGCAGATTGTATCTGTTGGCAAGTGGGAACTGCTGTCCCAGGCGACGGTCGTGGTTGTATGCGCGTCGGCCAGGGTCATGCTGATCGAGTTGTTGAGCGGGATGTTCAAATCTTCATCGACCACCGGCCGCTGGCCGCTGGCCACTGATGTTGCGGCGTCGGCAACGCCCCAGTACTTGATGAAGGCGATGTTGCTGCCGGCGCGGCAAGAGGCCTTGCCCTCAAAAAACGAACTGGTAGCGCATTCGACAATCACGCTTCTCGTTCTGCCTGCTGTTCGCATCGGCGCAGGAGGTCATCGATCAACTCGTCATGCGCACGAAAATGAATCGTTACACCGCCTTGGACCGGCTCGATGCGCGCCTGCCAGCCGATGCCCTCAACCAGCGTCAGCTTCTCGACCACGCCGGCCCCCAGCCTTTTGAGCACCGCTTCGGCTTGGCCGGGTGTCAGTCCCGGAAACTCCAGACTTTCGGACTCGTACAAGTCGTCATCCTGGAAGCGGGGATCACGGCTGTCTTCTTCGTCTCCCAGCGATGGGGCGCTGATCGGCATCGAGTAACTCCTTCTAGCCCCTGCTGAGCAGGAGCGCAACCTAAGTTTATTCTGCCTCCAGAAGAGGGACGCCCACGTCGTCGCCGGCGCCCAATTCCTTGAGAAAGCGGGGCACCAGCGCATGCAACTCGGCAATCCGTTCTGCTGGCGTTTTATCGGGAAGATGGATGCGTCCGCCGGCTATTGTGTTATGACCGCCGGCGGAGCCACTTCTGCCGGCGACGATGCGTACCAGGCGACCGGCCTTAGCGTTCGAATCTGCCGCGCGCACCGACATCACGCCCTGGTCTTGGTAGATTCCCAGGCAGACAACCCAAGAGACATTTTCCATGCGCATCAACAGATCTGCCACTTCCGCGGCCATATCGGGTCGCTGCATAACAAAGAGCAGGCTTATGGCAATATCACCAGCCCTGTCTTCGACGGGTGCTGGCTCATCATCATCGCCAGTGTCCTCGGCCCCATCCTGCGGGTGCGACCCAGGAGAACTGGGACCGCCGGGGGCGAGCATGCGCGAGAGCGCGATAATGTCGAGATCGAATCGCTCAAGGTCCGATCTGTAACTATCCGGCTGGTCCCCGTCAAGGATCTCTTCCGCCTCCTCGTCGTCGTCCTGATCGACGGCATTGGGCATGGAAACGGTGTAGATTTTTGTGTTGGCTAACGCATCGCTGATACTGCGGAAATATGTGCGGGGGAGCTGCACATGTTCGATACGGTTCAGCAGTTCAGTCTCGACAAGATGGCGCAAGGTCGAGTAGGCCCAGATATCCAAGCTCGACGTGTGCCGACTGAGTCCCAGCGTGTCCGATTTGATGCCGTAGAAGAGAGCGGTCGCCAGCTGGGTGTCGACCGGCACTTCCGCCACGGCCAGGTATTCACACAGAAGTGTGGAGGAGGCGCCTACCTCCGGACGCACGTCGTGGACTTTGGCTCGCAGCTGGCTGCGCCGCGGGGGATGATGATCGATGGCGGCCAGCACCTCTTCGCCAGGGTAGTCGGTATTCCACAGCAGATGATTGGCCGCGATAGGCTGGGTATCGACCAGCATGACACCATCATATGCGCTGATCTCCTCAGCCGCGGATCTCTGTGGGATACGGACCCCGTGGGGCATGATCAGACCGGCCATGGTGCGGTTTTCGGACCGGCCGATGATGCCGCCGTGTCCCAGCGTGACCGGCGTGGCTGGAGCATGGATACGCAACAATTCCTCCATTGCGCGCGCGCTGGCGATTGCGTCCGGGTCCGGATCGTTGTGCATCAGCACCAGGAGGTTGTTCTTCCCCTCCACCTGCTCAACGATCTGTTGAACTCTTCTTTCTGTAGCACTCCGCCGCCGGGCGCCATAGTCTTCCGGCAGGGAGAGCACCATAGTTGGTCTTTCTTCCATGTCTCGTCCAATGGCCCACTGAACCGTAGGTTCGATTGCCAGATATCCCACCCCAGGCGATAGATGGAAATCGAGCTGGGCGAGGGTATTATACCCAAGATAAGTCTTTCGTGGAAGCACTGTTTTTGGCAGAACGTCGCAGGTCCTCATGGTGCCCTGTTCGAGAGCAAGCGCAGCCTTCACCGGTCTCTGGGCGGTCGGGCCTTCGGCCCTCCCTTGTGCGGGGGGACACCCCCCGCAACGCCCCCCTCCAAAAACACGCCCCGCCACCGCCGCACTGGTCTCCGGCCCCTATCCCCTATCCCCTGACCCCTGACCCCTGACCCCTGACCCCTGACCCCTGACCCCTGACCCCTGACCCCTGACCCCTGACCCCTGACCCCTGACCCCTGACCCCTGACCCCTGACCCCTGACCCCTGACCCCTGACCCCTGACCCCTGACCCCTGACCCCTGACCCCTGACCCCTGACCCCTGACCCCTGACCCCTGACCCCTGACCCCTGACCCCTGACCCCTGACCCCTGACCCCTGACCCCTGACCCCTGACCCCTGACCCCTGACCCCTGACCCCTGCAGTTTCCCCTTGTTGAGCAATCCGCACATTTAAGGTACGATTGAGCGCACCCGGCATCTGCTCGCCGCCTGATGTACAAACTGCTGGATATGGCTGCCCGCCGACTCCACACCCCGACACGACAAAGGCGTGGAAATTCGGCGCCAACCAGGGCGGAAGGCCCGCAAATGGCGGCCGGCATTCGGTCGCTTGAACCGGAAGATTCGCAGATTTTCGCACAAAGGATGCGCCCATGACAAACACAATCGATACCATGACTGGCGCCGGCGCGCAAACTGTCGTCCGGCGAATGGGTGAAGCCGCAGCTGCATTTCTGGCCTGTCTGTCCATAGACCAGAAACACAGAGCGGTAGTTCCCTTTGCCGATCAGGCAGAGCGCACAAACTGGCATTACACGCCCATCCTGCGCAAGGGGCTCTCTCTGTCCGAAATGGCCTTTCCGCAGCGGCAAAAGGCTCTGCAACTGGTGAATGCCGGTCTCAGTCGCACCGGTTTTGTTACCGCCTCAACCGTGATGGGCATAGAGAGCGCTCTCGATATGTTGGAAGATTGGGAACGGTCACATCCGGGCAGAGATCCACAGCTCTATTTCCTGACTGTTTTCGGCAGCCCCGATGAAAAGGGCTTGTGGGGATGGCGTTTTGAAGGCCATCATATCTCCCTCAATTTCACGATTGCCAATGGGAAAATTATCTCACCCACGCCAATGTTCTTCGGTTCAAACCCGGCAGATGCGTCTCTCAGCCCCGCGGCCGCGCTCCGCCCCCTGGCAGGCGTCGAAGACCTGGCCCGAGAACTGGTCCGCTCTTTTGATGAGGAGGCCCTCACAACCGCAACCATCTCTCCAGCGGCGCCGCCGGACAATGTGCTCTACAATCTACCCGAAATAGTTGAAGGGACATTTCACGTGCCTGCCAACCACCCGGGCCTGAACGTCTGGAAAGATGCCCATGGGTTGAAAGATGAGCACGTTCAAGCCTTGCGCTATTCCGATACACCCCGCGGCATCTGCCGCAGCCGGATGAACGGCGATCAACAGGAGCTCCTGTTGGCGCTCATCGGCGAATACATCCAGCGAATGCCAGACGAACTGGCTGAGATCGAGTGGCACCACCTCGGCGAGTCCGGCCTCGACGGAATCCACTTTGCCTGGGCAGGCGGCCTGGAAAAGAGACAGGGGCACTACTACCGCATTCAAGGTTCGCGCTTCGTGTGTGAATACGACAACACCCAAAACGACGCCAATCACATCCACTCGGTCTGGCGGGATCCGGCCAATGATTTCGGCAGAGATCTACTGGCGCACCACTATGCCCACCATCATTAGCCGTGGATGGCGCGCGGCCCCTTCCGGCTGTCGGCCTGTCCTGCAGGTTCATTAGGTAGGTTCAGCGCACTTCGAGTCCGCTGTAGCTGCGTAGAGGTTCATGCGCCCCGTTCTCTATTCATCGGGGTTGCCCATGGCGACACAATCTTAAGTATGGCGGCAGACCGCCCGTTACCCCACGCCGCAGGACTCGTGTTAGAATCCTCACAGTGCAACTTGTTGCGCGTAGGGCCGGAGGAAAGAGCATGGAATCCAGAGAGGTGATGCAAGACAGGCATCGGGAACAGACGGATATCGATCCGGAAAATGGCCGTCGTTCCTCGCCGCGCCCAAAAGATGGGCGCCGGGAGCATCCCCGCAAAAATGAGTTCGCGCCCGATGACGGCCGCTATGTAACTTTGGAAGAGTACTGGGCCAAGTGGTATGAGAACCCCTACCCCGATATCGACGTCAGCTATGAATGGAACAACGGCAGAATGGAGGCCAAACCCTCGCACAATGGCCTTCAACTCAGCCTTTGCAGTTGGTTTCTCGACCTTTTGCGCCGCTACTTGGAAACCTACAAGATCGCAGACTTGATTAATCTGGAGACCGGCTTTGTCCTGACCATTGCAGACCCTACCGAGCCATCCGGTCAGCGGGGAGCGGTGCGAAAGCCGGATATTGGCGTGATCCTGCATAGCAACCCCGTGTCGTGGGGCCGCATTGACCAACGTCATTTCGCAGGAGTCTGCGACATGGTTGTGGAGGCGCTGTCCGATTCTACGCAGGCGGAGGCTGAGCGGGATACGGAAGAGAAGAAGCGGGACTACGCGCTGGCCGGGGTGAAAGAATACTACATACTCGACCCCAGCGGCGACCACATGCACTTCTACCGTATTGCCCCGCAGGAGGGGCGCTACGTGGAGATTCAGCCCGACAACGAGGACGTGGTCCACTCGGAATCGCTGCCCGGATTCCAGTTCCGGCAACGGGATTTGTGGCGGCAGCCGGATTTGGCGGAGTTGGCTCTGGACGAAATATATGCGGGGTATGTCATACCTGACTTTCACATTGCCGTGACCGCCCGACGCCTCGCAGAAGAGCAGGCGGCGACGGAAGCGGCGGCTCGCCAGCAGGCAGAAGAGCAGGCGGCGACGGAAGCGGCGGCTCGCCAGCAGGCAGAAGAGCAGGCGGCGACGGAAGCGGCGGCTCGCCAGCAGGCAGAAGAGCAGGCGGCGACGGAAGCGGCGGCTCGCCAGCAGGCAGAAGAGCGGGCGGCGACGGATGCAGCGGCGCGCCAGCAGGCAGAAGAGCGGGCGGCGACGGATGCAGCGGCGCGCCAGGACGCAGAAGAGCGAGCGCAAGCGTTGGAAGCCGAACTGGCCCGACTGCGCCAACAAGACTCTTGAACACAAACGGTTCCTAGACTTGCCCCCGCTTCAGGGACGCCCCCGACTCGGAGATCGTTTGACGGGGCGGGTGAAGATCGGTACAATCCTATCCAGGTGCCAGCTATCGTATCCTTGTGATGAATGGCAATCGAACAGAAAGAGGCTGATATAGCCAGTTGAAAGGTCCTGCAATGGCCTTGAATCGGCGGGCAGGACTCCCTTTTGATTTTCTGCAAGGTCGATTTCCCGACGTCCCAACCCCATGACGGCAGGCAATCGAACTGTTCGTAAATGGTAAATTGCAAGGGACTGCAAGCGACTTTCCACATGTAACCAATTCTTAAGGAGACTTTTATGGCTGAGAACGGCAATTCGGCTGTGTCCGGAAACTACCAGGTGGTGGGGACCCGGCCCATTCGGCACGACGGTATGGATAAGGTTGTCGGCACGGCCCGCTATGCCGCTGACCAGAATGTGCCGGGAATGTTGTACGGCAAGTATTTGCGCAGCCCCCATGCCCACGCGCGTGTCCTGAATATCGATACCAGCAAAGCCGAGGCACTGCCAGGCGTCACCGCGATCGTTACCACCGCGGACCTGGCCGAAGCGGCTGACAAAATTCAGGAGATGGGCGAGGACGCGGTGAACCTGAGGTATCTGAGCGCCAATATGCTGGCGCAAGACAAGGTCCTGTACCACGGCCATGCCATCGCCGCAGTGGCGGCGACAAGCGTCCACATCGCTGAGGAGGCTGTCGGCCTGATCGATGTAGAGTACGAGGTCCTCAAACCGGTGCTGGATGTGCGGGAGGCCATGGCAGACGACGCGCCCATTCTCCTCTCAGGGTTGCGCACCGTCGCCATGGGGGAAGTCGGCGATAAGCCGACAAACCTCGCGCAACATTTCCGCCACGCGCGCGGCGACCTGGAAGCCGGTTACGCGGCAGCCGACGCAATTGTCGAGCGTGAGTTTACAACCGCGATGGTCCATCAGGGATACCTGGAGCCGCAGGCCTCGACCGTGCAATGGCGGCCCGACGATCAGATTGACATCTGGACCAGCACCCAGGGACCGTTTCAGATTCGGGATTCGGTGTCGGCGCTCTTGCAGGTGCCCGTTTCGCAGGTAAAGGTGACGCCGGCGGAGATCGGGGGCGGTTTCGGCGGTAAGTTCACCCCCTACACCGATCTGCCGGCGGCTCTGCTCTCTCGCAAGAGCAGTCACCGACCGGTGAAGATGGCACTGACGCGCACCGAGGTACTGCAGGCGACCGGCCCCACGTCAGGCAGCTACATCAAAGTGAAGATGGGGGCTACCAAGGACGGCCGCATCACTGCAGTTGAAGCCGACCTGATCTATGAGGCGGGCGCCTATCCCGGCTCACCCGTTGGCGCCGGCGCCGGCGTGATTCTGTCTCCCTACAAGCTGGATAATCTGCGGATCGATGGTTATGACGTTGTCGTGAACCGTCCGCAGAGCGGCGCCTACCGCGCGCCGGGCGGCACGAATGCTGCTTTCGCTTCGGAAACGGTCATCGACGAATTGGCCGAGATCCTGGGCATCGATCCGCTGGAATTCCGCCACATCAACGGTGCCCAGGAAGGGGACCGCCGCCCGGACGGGCCGGAATACAAACGCATCGGTTACAGGGAGACGGTTGAAGCCGCCATCGACCATCCCCATACCGCGACCCCGAATGAGGGTACAAATCGTGGGCGGGGGGTGGCCTCCGGTTTCTGGTTCAATGGGGCCGGCCCTTCGAGCGTGACCGCAATTGTGAATGCCGACGGCACCGTCAACCTGATGGAAGGCTCCGCCGATATCGGCGGCACGCGAGCTTCTGCGGCGATGATGCTGGCCGAGACGATCGGCGTCGCGGCCGAGGACATCAACCCGCAGGTCGTAGACACCGACTCGATCGGCTACACCGGCGGCACTGGCGGCAGCAGCGTCACCCACAAGATCGGCGTTACAACCCATCAACTGGGGCTGGAATTGCGTAAGAAAGTGAGCCAACAACTGGCCGATTACTGGGAAATGGACGCATCTGACATTAGCTGGCAGAACGGCCAGTTCCGGGGCAACGGCCACAGCATCGGATTCAAAGATGCAGTCCAGCAGCTGTCCAGCGGCTACGAAGCGCTTACCGCCAGCGTTACAATGAATACGGAGGGCGCCGGACCCTGCTTCGGCACCCATGTTGTCGACGTAGAGGTCGATCCGGAGACCGGGAAAGTCACAATCTTGCGCTACACCGCCGTGCAGGATGTGGGCAAGGCCATCCATCCCAGCTATGTAGAGGGTCAAATCCAGGGCGGTGTCGTGCAGGGGATCGGCTGGGCCTTGAATGAGGAATACATCTACGACGACGAGGGCCATCTGCTCAATGCCAGCCTGCTGGACTATCGTATGCCCACCGCGCTGGATCTGCCCATGATCGAGACCGTTGTGGTGGAGGTCACCAACCCGGACCATCCGTTCGGCGTGCGGGGTGTTGGCGAGGTGCCGATCGTCCCACCCGCCGCCGCCATCGCCAACGCGATCTACGATGCCATCGGCGTGCGGCCGACTGAACTGCCAATGTCGCCGGCGCGGTTGCTGGAAGCAATCTGGGAGAAAAACGGCTCCTAACGCTCAGTTCGCAGTGACTCGTGGCCAGCAACCGCACTGGCCGCGAGCGACGAACCACGCACCACTGTTGTTTAGTAAGGCGGGTCGGTAGACCTTGTGTTGACCGGCCCGCCTTTTGATTCGATACTGAGAAAGAGAACTGCTGATGGCGCAGTCCGACGGCAGGAGATAACATCCATATGTCTTCCTCTCGTTCCGTTGCCGTTACCGGCGGGCTTGGCAATCTGGGTACAAAACTGCTGCTGCACCTGGCCCGCACCAGCACCTGCCCGCTGTTGATCGGGCTGGACGTGCGTCCACCGTCGTCTGAACAATTGGAAACCCTGCAGGCCGCCGCCGCCCAGAACCGGACGGGCGCAACCCCGGCGATCGAACTACTCGAATGTGACCTGACCGATCCCCACGATAGCCGCTGGCGGGATGCGTTGCAGCGCGTGCAGGCGGTCGTCCACTTCGCCGCCCGCAACCCCTACCCGGACGCCAGCTGGGATGATGCGGCCGTCTCCATCGACATCACCCTCAATGTGGCGCTGGCCGCAGCGGAAAGCCCTTCCGTCGAGCGCTTTGTTTTCGCCACCTCCAACCACGTAATGGGCCGCTACAAAGACAATCCCCTCGCCGCGACCGTCGGCCCGGGCGCGCTGCGCCCAGACCGACCCCTGGGCGTGGGCACAGTCTGGGCAAAGACCGACCCGCCCCTGGACGCCACCGCCTACTCAACGACCAAGATGGTGGGCGAACGCATCTGCCAGGCACTGGGGGCGCAGGCCAACGCCGCCACCTCTTTTGTGAGTGTCCGCATCGGCTGGTGCCAGCCAGGCGCCAACCGGCCCGAAACGCTCAATGCCACCGGCGAACCAAGCGCGCAAAGCGGCACCGCCGAATCCCACCCCGACCCGGAAGGATACCGGCGAGCCGAACGCTGGTTCCGCCTGATGTGGCTTTCGGACCGGGACTTTGCGCATCTGTTTGATCGGGCCATCAACGCCGATGCAAGCCAGTGGCCCGCGCCGGCAATCGTGGTCAACGGCATGTCCGACAACACGGGTATGGCCTGGAGTCTCGAGGAGGCGCGCAGCCATCTTGGATATCAGCCCCAGGACGACGTGACGCGCAGTGAATGAACAGCAATTCCAACCGGGCAAAGGAGAACCCACATGAACTACAAGCTCGCCTACAGCACCTTGCGCTGGCAGAATCCGGATCTGGAGCCGGCCCTCAACAAGCTGACCGAGTCAGGATGGCAGGGCTGGGAGAGCAGGCTGCCCCTCAACTGGATGGGAACGCCGTCGCGGCTACGCCGTACCTGCGCCGACGCCGGAATGCCCCTGATCGTGTTGACGGCCAACGGGACGCCGGATAGCCGCGATCGCGAAAACGTCGAGGTGAACCGGCGGCGGATGGAGTTCGCGGCCGAGATGGGCTGCGACTGCTTCATGTATATGAATGGCGTCAAGCCGGACAACGGCCCCGTCACCGATGATGATGTCAGGGCAGCCGCAGAAGGCGCCGACGAGTGGGCCGAATACGCGGCCCAGTTCGGCCTCGAGTTGACCTATCACATCCATACCAATCTGCTGGTGGATTCGATCGACCACTGGAAGCTGTACATGGACAATCTGCGCGCGGCGAAGCTGTGTATCGACGTCTCCCACGCGCAGTTGTGGGGGTATGACCCCGTCGCCTCGCTGCGGGATTTTCGCGCGCAGTTGAACTATGTGCATCTGCAGGACTGGGCCACCACCACCCGCCGCGCGGACGGCTTCTACGATCCGCAATGGTGCCAGGTCGGCGAACATGGGAACGTAGATTTTCCCGCCATTCGGGTCGTTTTGGACGAAATCGGCTACGACCGTTGGGTGACCGCCTGTCCCGGCCAGCCGGTCCCCGGCCGCGATGATCCCATCAGCGAGGCCGAACGCAGCGCGGGAATGGTCACCTATCTGCGGGGGATCGGCTACTAGGTGTCCAGGTCAATCTCCGGGTTATCCCGGAAGTATCTGGCCGTATTGAGGACCAAATTTTCCTGCAGTTGGATCGTCATGCCGCCGTCAACGACTAGCGTGTGGCCGGTGATGAACCCGGCCTCGTCGGAGCAGAGGAAGCGCACCGCGTTGGCGATGTCGTCGGGCACGCCGGTGTGGCGTAGGGGATAGTGCTGGTCAAAGAAGCGCAGCAGAGAGGGGTTGTTCTCCCAGCGTTCGGCCTGGCGCTCGGTGACGATATGGCCGGGGCAGATGCAGTTGACGCGCACCCCTATCGGCCCGAAATCCAGCGCCATCTGGCGGCTCATGGCTATAATGGCCGCCTTGGTCATTTCGTAAGCGAGGCTTGACGGCGCCACCAGTTGCCCATGCACCGAAGAGATGTTGACGATGCTGCCGCCGCCGCTGGCCTGGATGTGCGGTACGCCGTATTTCGAGCTCAGAAAGACCGCCTTCTGCGAAGCGCTCAGCGCCCGGTCGAAGGCAGTCTCAGTCAGGGTGAGTGCCGTGCCGTCCGGCTCTAAGGTTCCCCAGGCGTTGTTCACCAGGATGTGCAGCCCGCCCCAAAGTTCGACCGCCCGTTCAATCATCGGCCGGATCTGTTCCGGTTGCGAGATGTCGACCTCGTAAGCGGAGGCCGTACCGCCGCTCCCCTGGATACGGGCCACATTTTCCGCGGCCTTCTCCTCCATAATGTCGGTGATCAGCACCTTCGCCCCGTCCGCCGCCAGCCGCCGCGCAATCGCGCCGCCAATACCGACCGCTCCCCCGGTGACGATTGCAATCTTGTCTGTCAATGTCATGAGAGGTTCCCCGAAGAGGTTGTGGAGTGTAGACCGGCTTCAGTATACTTGCCGACCTTACTATAATCAAACCGGACGTAATTGGCCTAGGGCAATTGCATCAATTTAGAAAAAACTCGTGAGGCTGCCTGAATCGGGTAGGGGCGCCCCTTGTGGGCGCCCTTCGTAGGCTATTGTGGCGTCCGAATTTAGATGCGATTGCCCTGTAATTGGCCTCTGTTATTGTATTGAGGAGTCTCCTGACGTGGTACCATTATGAGAGATGAATCAAACCGGTATATGCTGCCTGGGCACGAAATCAACTAATACTTGCGAACGGCTTGGTGGCAAGCAGATGGCAACCATGACTAGCACCATTCACGAAATCGTCTCGCATCTCAGAACTATCGATCCCTTCCGAATCGTGTTATTTGGCTCCCATGCATTGGAGACGGGGGAATTGGGGAGCGATATCGATCTACTGGTCATTCTGGATTCTGAGAATATCTCACAGACCTATGAGGAGAGAATGCAAGGCAGGTTGATGGTGAGGGAGAGTCTCCAAGCGGTCAACAAGCATGTTCCCATCGACCTTGTCGTCTATACCAGGGGTGAGTACGAATTTCTTCAGAAGCATGGCTCTTCTTTCTTGAAGGAGATAGAAAGCACAGGGAAGACGTTATATGAGAAGGCAGGTTACAGAGCGGCCGAGATCGTCCTGTGATGACCTGAAATTAGTTTTCCAAGAAGAGAGGAAACAACAATGGAATTACCACCAATCGATCTGCCCGGGATGCTCGGGCCAACAGAAGCGTATATTATCGGAGCCCCATTCGCAGCTATCTGGCTTCTGTCCGGCATTGTCAGCGCGGTCGTCGCAACGAACAAAGGAAGAAGCGGGTGCAGCTGGTTTTTGCTCGGCTTCTTATTGGGCCCGCTGGGCCTTATCCTGTCGTTCGCAGTCTCCAAAAATCAGGTAGCCCTTGAGCAAAGACTGGTTCAGCGCGGCGAGATGCAATACTGTCCCTACTGCGCTGAACTGATCAGAGCGGAGGCCATCAAGTGCCGGCACTGTGGTGAGAATTTCGGCGAGGACCAATCGTCGTCCCATTCGCCTTACATGCGCAGGACCAGCCTGTGAATGTATATGGGTACTCGGAACGCGGAATCCTGAATTCGTTTCTTTACGAAATCCTGTACTCCAATCATGGTGACGCGTTGCTCAATCGGCTCATTACCCGGGCCTTGTTCCCACTGACCGACAATAAGCCTTCGCCTGGCGCCGCGACCGTCTTTGTCGAACAATCCCTTTCGCAATTCGGTGACGCGGATGCAATTATCCTCATGTCTTCGAATGCGGCGAACTGCGCCATCTTCGTCGAAGCTAAGGTCCAACCGTCACGACCACACGGTCGGCGACGCAGGAGGAGAATGCCAGAAAGGCTTCTTATTTCTGACCAGTTCGACAAATTCGAGGCTGGAGTGAAGCGGAAGTCACAGACTGATAAGTCTTTTTCCTCAAACATATTCACGCAGCTCTATCACAAACAAAGGCTCGTGTCCGCACTCAAAAGCAATGGCATTGAGGCATTGCAGCAGGGCATTGAGTTTCCGTCATGGTCATTCAGGCCAGAGTCGTCTCGCCAAAAAAGAGGGATCGGCAAAAACTCTGTCGTTCTCCGTGCCTTCAAGCGCATTCAACAACATGCCGAAAATGTTTTCTACTTGGCATTGGTACCTGACACCGACATACGAGTCGCAGATTTCTTTGCCAACAGGTTACGCAACGTACAGTTCCCAACCGTACCCGAATGGGACCCGTCCCTTTACGGCTATCTCACATGGGCTACGGTAAAATCCTTCTGCGAACAAAATCACCTGGCGGCAACACTTGACGTATTCGCTTACAATGACGGTCAGATCCTTCGCGAAAGAGGGGACTGACCAAAGGCGACGCTTGGTCGTTAGGCCACAATTCCTATTTGCTGCCAGTCCCTCTGGATGTATCTAACCATCGGACTCATAGAAATGACACGATCTCAACAGACAACTCTCTTTCCCACTGATGATGCTCGTCTAGTCTCACAGTCGAAGAAAGGGATGACGACCGAACGATTGAAGAGGATTGATACGGATGTCGAACTCAGAGAACAATTGCTTCCCTTTTGCCGGCTGAAGCATGGAGAAATCTGGGAGGATTCGATCAGCGGCCACCGAGTTGGTGTCCTCGACGCGGCAGAGCATGCGGATGTAGATCGGATCATGAGTGACGAGAAGGCCGGGCTTCTCATAAACGATCCCCCGTATAATGTTATAGTCGGCAATGCCAATACAACCAATCTCTCAAAGATTGACCTCGCCTCCTATCTAGACTTCTCGCGAAAATGGGTGGCGAATGCGTTTCAGATCGCCAATTCCAATGCACATCTCTACGTCTGGATTGGCGCTGACTATAAGGACGATTTTCAGCCTCTGCCGGACTTCATGATTCTGATGCGAGAATTTCGTGACTTCAGTCCTAAGAATCTCATTACAGTCCGCAATCAACGGGGCTACGGTACTCAGAAAAACTGGATGTGGGTTCGACAAGAGCTACTTCATTACGTCAAAGGCAATCCTGATTTCACCGTAACTTATACGGATATTCCGAAAATTCTGAGGGGCTACTACAAGGAGGTTGATGGTCGGGTAAAGGAAAATATTGAAAGAAGCAAGTCCGAAACGATTCGTCCTGGTAATGTTTGGGTAGATATCCAACAGGTATTCTATCGAATGAAAGAGAACGTGCCAGGCTGCTACGCGCAAAAGCCCTTGAAGGCGATTCAGCGCATAGTGCAGTCAAGCAGCCACGAAAGCGATCTGATTGTTGACTTTTTCGCCCATTCTGGTACGACACTAATTGCTGGGGAGCTATCCCATCAAAAAGTTTACACCTTCGACATCGACCCCATCTTTGCTGAGATCACGATACGGCGCCTGGAGCATTACCGGGAAACTGGCAGAACCGGCTGGCAATGGCATAGTCCCTTTCCTGAAATCGAATGCGTCCGATATACAGATCGCACGCTTAAAGTACAGTCCTTCCGTGAAACGGACGGATAGATGAAGACGTTGCATTCGGACATCTCAGACGCGTGTAAACGCGCGGACATTGGGCTGTGGGACGCTTACGCGCGCAGTGTCGGTAGTCAACCTGTCGGCTCTGGCGCAGGTCGTCTTATTTTCCCGCAGTACCGTGACAAAGCGTTGCGCGTCAGTGAACAAGAGGCCAGATTCGCTTTCGTCGAGGCACTGTCCCAGGGACCTCTCCGGTATTCGGTTGAGGCGCCTACCAGCAAACTCTACAGCTTTTCCGGTAAGACTCCGCTTTCTGCTCAGACTGACCTTCAGGTACATGACGTTAGTGAGATAGGCATATGTAACGTAGAGTTCAAAGCGAAGGGCGTCAGTTCATCTGCGCAGGACAACTTTTCAATCTACAAGGACGTACAGAAGTTAATGCGAGAGCCTGCGTGGGGGCTCTGGTTTCATCTTCTGGAGGGCATAGACAACTTGACTATCAACAAATTTCTGGACGTGATGATAAAGCAGATCGGCAAGATGCAGAGCGATTTCGGAGGAGACGTTGAGACACCGGGTTTGACCCTCCACATCTGTGTGTTGCGGCACCGCTTCTCATTACAGAAGGATGTGAATTTTCTGCCTGGCGGGGTCATCAACATCGCCGAACTGGGCGCACAACTGAGCGTTGATCTGCATGTGTCTCGGTCTGCGCTTAAAGGAGTGCGTAACTTGAACGGGTGGGCCTTGCACAATTGTCCGGTTACCACCGCCAGCTAAGTCGCTCATCACCCCAGCATCTGAGAATAGGAGCACGAAAAACCATGCAACACGAAAAGTGGATCTGCCCCAAATGCGACAATATCGAGTTCGAGACCGATATCTTCCAGGCGACCGGCGGCACCTTTGCCAAGATCTTCGACGTGCAGAACAAGAAGTTCACTACCGTCACCTGTACACGTTGTCAATACACCGAGATCTACAAGGCAAGCACGTCGAACCTGAGCAACGTCTTTGACTTCTTTACCTAGTAAAACGCCAAATCACTCTTGAGAGAAGGAATGCGCTATCAAGCTGTCATCTTCGACCTGTTCGGCACATTGGTCAACAGTTTCACGCGCCGGGAGTACGACCAGGTAAACGCGCAGATGGCCGCAGCGGTCAGCGTGCCCTACCCGGAATTCTGGCGGCTCATGGGCGAAACCTACCAGGATAGCTGCTTGGGACGCTACAGTGCCTACGAGGACCTTGTCTCCGATGTCTGCTGTCGCGCCGGCGTCCAAACAGACACGGCCCAAATTACGCAAGCTGCCAACTTCCACTACGAATTCATCGCCAATGTAATCGTCCCTGAGCCAGAGGTCCTGGAAGCACTGGACAGGCTGAAGAAAACAGGATACCGGCTTGGTCTTATAAGTGACTGCGGCCCTTCGGTCCCGGTGCTCTTTCCACAATCTCCTCTGGCCCGCTTCATCGACGTCCCTGTTTTTTCCTGCGAAGAGCGGATCAAGAAGCCTTCACGCGATATCTATCAACGAATCTGTCAGCGCTTGCAGATAGAACCGCACGAATGTATCTATGTCGGCGACGGCAGCAGCCAGGAGTTGACGGGAGCGGCAGCGCCAGGAATGCGGCCAGTACTAAAGCGAACCGATCTGCGCGATGTCTACGATAGCCATAGACCTGAAGTGGAAAACTGGCTGGGCCTGGCCATCTGTAAAATCATGGAACTCTGTGACATGCGCTTTTGAGATGGGACAACGCAAAAGCCAATTATATCCTTGAATAAAATGAAGATGGCCTATTTTGAGCAAGAAGATATATTGCATCTGGCGATTTCTGATGAGCCAGAAATGGGAAGTATGGAACTGGGCCCCAATATCACGGCTGAACTGAACAACGACGGAGAACTCATTGGGATCGAAATACTGAACGCCAGCGCGTTCATCCGGGACTCAGTTGTGGAGTCATTACAGGCGAAGATGCTTTCACTTGCCAAAGTCGAAAGCACGCGTACCTGAATGTTGAATGCGCTACCATCTCGCTAATTGAACGCGTGATGACTGGCGCTCATTCAATCTTTGCGCGGACACTCCAAGGCAGCCTGATCACCCCTTGGAGCCGCCGCGCCAACCGCTACAAAGGACAAAAACATGCTGCGCGTCTCAATCTTCAAACACCAGTCAGACTTAACTGACCAATGGCTGCGCCAGAAAGTGGCCCTCGGCGCCGACGCCATCGACTTCGGAGGCGACACCGACATGCCCGGCGTTGCCGACCAGGGCTACCCGAACCTGGATGAAGTGCGCGCGCTGCGCAAGCGGGTGCGCTCCTTCGGCATCGACATCAACCGCGTCACGCTCCCCACGCTCACGCAGACCTACATCGACGAGCGAACTGGCGCTGACGATGAACTGGACAACGCCGCCAAAGCCCTCGAAATCTACGGCAAGGCCCGTATCCCCATCGCCCGCCAGCGCGTGATTGGGGACGTCTTCCCCCAAATGATGGAGAGGTACCGAACTAAACATCGCGGCGGCTACATTGCCCGCGCCGAGACGCTCGTGCAGGGACAACACGATATCCCCTCGCGCGCCGAATTGGAACGCTGGTGGGACCGCTTCTGCCATGCCTTCGAGCGCCTGACCCCCATCGCCGAGGAATACGACATCAAGCTGGCCGTCCACCCGTCCGATACGCCCAACGTCGATACACCATTCGGCGGCATCGGCTTCCACCGCATCATCGATGCCTTCCCCAGCCCCAACGTCGGCTACGTCTACTGCATCGGCACCCGCTCCGAGGCCGGCGGCAGCTCACTCGTGATCGACGAGATCAACAACTACGGGCGCAAGGGCAAAATCTTCATGCTGCACATGCGCAATGTGCGCGGCAGCCTGGCCACCGCTAGCGGTTTTGAAGAGACATTGCTCGATGACGGCGACCTCAACATGGCCCGCATCCTGCGCGAACTTCGCAACGTCGGCTTCAGCGGCTACATTAATCCGGACCATATCCCTCACCTGCCCGGTGACAACGAGACGCTCGACGTCGGCTGGGCCTACTCGATCGGATATCTGAAGGCGCTCTACGCCGCGACCGTGGCGTAAATGCAGCGGGTGGCGAAGGGTGAAAGTTGCCGACAGACGCCGAAAGGGCTGCCGGCCCTGGTCAGACCTTTCCCTACAAAATACATCCACTCACGTCATTAACGGCAAGAAATGATCCGAGACTGGGCCAACCGGACAGAACTGACGCCTTGGGCGGTTCTCCTGGCGCTGGCCGTAGCCGCTCTGTTCCTGCGCCTGTACCGTTTGCACGAACTCGCGCCCGGTCTAAAGTTCGACGAAGGTTGGAACGGGCTATTCGCCCTTCAGGTCCTACAGGGCGAGACCGCACTGACATTTGGAGACAAGGAAGGGCTTGGCGTTTATCTGATAGCCCTGACGACGAAATTCCTGGGTCGCACGCCGCTGGCGCTCCGTTTGCCCACGGCCCTGGCCAGCGTAAGCACCGTCTTTGTGGTCTTCTGGTTAGGCCGGTTACTCTTCGAAAGGGACCAGAGCGGGCAGAAGACACGATGGCGCGGCCTGGTGGTCGGGGGCGTTGCATCCGGTCTGCTGGCCGTGTCCCTCGGCCAGACCATCCTGGGACGCACTTCATATCGAGGCAGCTTCCTGCCTCTCTTTCTTGCCCTATGCCTGGCCCTACTGTGGTGGGGATGGACGCGCCGGCGCTGGTGGGGAATCGTGCTCGCGGGCGCGTGCGCGGGGTTACTGCCCTACACCTATTATCCCGCCCGTTTTGTCCCCTTTCTTTTCCTCTTTTTCGGAATGAGCCTTCTGCTGCCATTTCGCTCTGTATCCCGCAAGAGAATGCAGACCGAGCTACCTTGGGTAGCCACGTTCGCCGGCGTTGCCGGGCTGGTAGCTGCGCCAATTCTCCTCCACTACATTCGGTTTCCCGACCTCTTTTTTAATCAACGGATCCAGATGCTCTTTGTCTTCCGCGAGTTTCAGGGCGCCCCTGTAATAACTCTGGCGAATATCCTGGCAGCCAATGTGTGGGATGTTCTGTCGAAGTTCAGTTTTCGCCTCCAGGCGGGCTGCTGTTCCCCCTTTGAGCATGCTGTCACGCTGAATGTATGGGAAGCGTTCTTCTTCTGGCTGGGCGTGGCGATCGCGGTATGGCAGTGGAAACGGAGGCCGGCGTATCGTCTGTTGCTGCTCTGGGTGGGGCTGATGTTCCTGCCGGCATTTCTGGCCGACGCAAAAAGCACGATGCGCATGGTCGGCGCAGTGCCCGCTATCTATCTGCTGGTCGCAGTCGGCGTGTGGGAGATGTTTCAGTGGTCAGCCTCTCGCATGCCCGTGGAAGCGAACTTTCGGCCGCCGATCTTCGGCGCCGTGATCAGCGTCGTGATCTTGATTCAGGGCACCATCACCTATCGAACCTTTTTCGAGAATGGGATGGCCGACAGTTACTACCACTACGACAAGATCTGGCCAAGTTTCGCCCAGAAGCTGAACGCGCGGCCTGCGGAAAAAGATACAATCTACTTCATCGCCCAGAGACAGGATGCCTTTGACTATCTGTATCAAGGGGCAACACCAGTCATGAGGCACTTCACTGACGTGCCAGACCTCGACCATCAGATCGAAGCGTCGCTTGCGGAAATGGGGAATGTTTCTACTGTGAAAGTTGTGAACTGGGTTGATTGGTCTCCTACGATTGAGTGGAGAGCAAATTATAAAGCTGACTTCCTCACCATTCTTTTGGACAAGTACGGAAGATATGTCGGTACCGAAGATTTCGACGGCGTTTTTGTCGATTCCTACGTGGACATCTCTCGAAATCGTCCTTGGGTTCTCTTCGGAGACCTGCCGCATCCAGTCATCTATGATGGAGGCATCACCCTGGAAGGGCTCGCCTTGGGCTCAAGTAAGGTAAAATTGTCGAGACTGCAGCCGTTCGACACAGAGCAAAATCGCTCTCTACTGGTTGGCATGCTCTGGCGGACCTCTTCAAATCTGACAGTTGATTATTCTATATCCTTACGCCTGTACAATGATGATGGCGCAAGGCTCTTCCAGAACGATCATGTCCTGAGAAAGCCGTTGAAATATCCGCTTACTACGAGTCTATGGAAGGCCCAACCGGTTAGTACCGTTTTCGACCTTGAAATTCCGAATGAGTTGGCCGCGGGTGAGTACGAATTGCGGATGGTTGTCTACGACTTGGAGACGTCGACGCCGACAGTCGAAGTGAACGTGTGGGAGCCGGAAACCGTTTTGGGGCGTGTGCAAATTCAGTCGTCCGGACAGTAGGGGAATAATGCCGCTCCGTTCTGTGGTTTCGCCTCGCTGTTATCACTGTCGACCTGCTCTACTCATTCTGCCTGATCGTAGATGTCGGAATAACCTTTGCACCTGCTGGGGCACATCCATTCCGAATCAGAGCTCTGGAATGTATCCCAATGTCTTGGGCAGCAGCAGGATCTGGACAACTGAAAGGGTTGAAGCCAGCGCTGGCAAAAGTACTACCAGGAATCCGGCGTGCACGTTGTTGGCTCTGCCTTTGTGGAATGAGCGTAGTCAGTGTAAGGTTGATGACACGGGCAACACCTCCATACCATACAATCGACAGGTGTGATCGACTCTTGGCGAACGGACCTTCAATGCCACCGCCAATACAGGAAACCGTAGGACAGGATGATGACACTCAAAGTTGGAATCGTCGGCGCGCGGGGCATCGGTGAGAGGCACGCGCGCGCCTATAGCCAGGACCCCCTCGCCGAACTGGTCGCCGTCTGCGATCTGATCAAAGAGCGGGCCGACGAGGCCGCGCAGATGTACGGCGTGCGCGCCTACACCAGCCTGACGGAAATGCTGCGGCACGAAGACCTGGATATTGTCGACGTGTCCACCGGCGGCGCCGAGAACGGCAGTTGGCATTTCGAGCCGACCATGGAGGCCCTGGAGGCCGGCCGCCACGTGCTTGTGGAAAAGCCAATCTCAAATCAGATTGAAGAGGCCCGCCAGATGGTGGCCAAGGCCGCCGAAAAGGACCTCTACCTGGGCTGCAACCTCAACCACTACTTTACGCCCCCGGCCGATAAGGCCCGCCAGTACATGGAGCAGGGCCAGATCGGCGAACCCATCTACTGCCTGCACAAGATGGGCTTCAACGGTGGCGAGCAAACCTACAGCAAGAACAGCGCGCCCAATGTCGCCGGCTTCCCCTACTTCCATGTGAAGGCATTCCTGGCCCACCCCTTCAGCGTCATGCGCCACTTCTGCGGCGATGTGACCCACGTCCAGGCCTTTCTCAGCCGGCCCACTTTTCGCGTAGCGGCCGACGACCCCATGCTCTCGGTCAACAGCATCCACCTGCAGTTTGCCACTGGCGCCGCCGGCTATCTGCTCAGCCAGCGCGGCGACGCCACCTTCGGGCATGGCGGCTGGTGGAGCGTCGAGGTCGGCGGGACACGCGGCACCTTCTGCATCGAAAACTGCATCGAAAAGATCACATACTGGCCTGCTCCCACCGCCGAAGGGACTGCGCCGCCGCAGGTCACAAACAGCGGCATCACCGACTTCAACCAGACCTTTCCCCGCCGCATCCATGCCTTTCTCGAAGATGTGGGCAACGGAGTTCCGAAAAGTGAATTACGGGCTTCCGGCCGCGACGCCCTCGCTACCTTGGAGTACACTTGGGCAGCCATCGAGTCCTACGAGAACGGAGGCGTTTTGGTCCAGCCCCATCCACTGCCCAGCAAGCCGCAACCAGCCACTTAGTACGGACCGCAAGCCGCGAAAGGAAAACATCATCCATGAGCGCCGCCGAAAAAACCGATAACACCTCTCTTGTGCCCCAATTCAGTTTCCCCGAAACTCTGGCCGAGCAGGAGGCCGCGCTGCAGACCAATTCCCTGATGCAGCGGTTGCTCGCCTATCGAAAGCGCTACGAGGGTGATCCCCACCGGCCCATCTATCACTACGTCAACCCGGAAAACACGCTCAACGATCCAAACGGACTCTGTTTCTGGCAGGACCGCTGGCATCTTTTCTATCAGGCCTACCCGCCCGAAGACCCGCGACAACACTGGGGTCACGCCGTCAGCGACGATCTCATCCACTGGCAGGATCTGCCCTACGCCATCTACCCCAACCCGGAAGAATGCTGTTTTTCCGGCGCGGCGCTGGTCGAGGATGAGCGCGTTATCGCCATCTATCACGGCACCAAGGTGGGTAACATGGTGGCCGTCTCGCATGATCCGCTGCTGCTGAACTGGGAGAAGCTCACCGGCGCGCCGGTCATTCCCATTGCCAGCGCCGATGGTTCGCCGCTTCCCTACCGGGTCTTCGATCCCTGCATCTGGAAGAAAGGGGACCACTACTACGCCCTTTCCGGCGGCACCCTGCCCCACGCAGCCTCCGGCAAGCGCACCCGCGCCAACTTCCTCTTCCGCTCGCCGAACCTGGTCGACTGGGACTATCTGCACCCGTTCGTGGAAGATGACCGCTTCACGCTCGTCGGCGACGACGGCGCCTGCCCCTATTTCTGGCCAATTGGCGACCGCCACATCCTTCTCTTCTTCAGCCACATGAGCGGCGGGCAGGCCCTCTTGGGCGACTACGACACAGAGCGCGACAAATTTGTCGTCACCTCGCAGCATGATTTCAACTTCGGCGCCTACGGGCCCGGCGGCGTGCATGCCCCGTCAGCCGCGCCGGACGGCAAGGGCGGCGTCAACGTCATTTTCAACATGAACCCGGCCAAACCGACCGAGGGCTGGAACCAGATCATGACGCTGCCGCGGCGCCTGACCCTGCAGGGAACCGATAAAATCGGGCGCGATAC
This sequence comes from Caldilineaceae bacterium, assembly GCA_965220715.1. Classification (GTDB taxonomy): domain Bacteria; phylum Chloroflexota; class Anaerolineae; order Caldilineales; family Caldilineaceae; genus Bin5. The sequence goes on along the minus strand of OZ244843.1, from coordinate 5,734,234 downwards.
CCTGCTGGTCGAACCCGCTGGCGATGTCGAACTGCTGCGGCGGGAGCCCCGCCAAATCACCGACATGACCCTGCCCGCCAACCAGGAGATCGTCCTGGGGAGCATCAGGGGAAACGCGATCGAGCTGATGGCGGAGATCGAGGCGAACGACGCGCCGCTATTCGAGTTGAATGTGCTGCGCTCCCCCGGCAAAGAGGAGTTTACCCGCATCGCCTTCTATCGCGAGCGCGGCTTCCGCGACTGGGAGCGGTACAACGGCTGGCAGCGCGACAAGCTGGCCGCCGCCACCGACAGCCTCATCTCCATCGACTCCTCCTACTCCTCCCTCTCCCCCGACGTCCGTTCGCGCGCGCCGGAGACCGGACCGGTCTTCCTCGAAAGGGATGAGCCGCTGCGCCTCAGGGTTTTCGTTGACAGAAGCGTCGTCGAAGTGTTCGTCAACGGCAAGCAGTGCGTGGCCATGCGCGTCTACCCCGGGCGGGAAGACAGCGTCGGCGTCTCGCTGCGCTCGCAAGGGCAGGACGCCCGCGTCGTCTCGCTCGAGGCGTGGCAGATGGAGAACATCTATACGTAACGTGCGGCCATCGAGTCCTATGAGAACGGAGGCCTGCTGGTACAGCCCCATCCCCTGCCGAACTGCGGTCACCAGTGAGCGGTCGCCGCTGGCAGGGAATGCACAAGGAGCCACTGAGTACGGACCGCAAGCCGCGAAAGGGAAACATCATCCATGAGCGCCGCCGAAAGAACCGATAACACCTCCCTCGTTCCCCAGTATCGCTTTCCCGAAACCTTGGCCGAGCAAGAGGCCGCGCTGCAGACCAATTCCCTGATGCAGCGGCTGCTCGCCTATCGCAAACGCTACGAGGGTGATCCCCACCGGCCGATCTACCACTATGTCAACCCGGAAAACACGCTCAACGATCCCAACGGACTCTGTTTCTGGCAGGACCGCTGGCATCTCTTCTACCAAGCCTGCCCGCCCGAAGACCCGCGTCAACACTGGGGCCACGCCATCAGCGATGATCTCATCCACTGGCAGGACCTTCCCTATGCCATCTACCCTAATCCGGAGGAACGCTGCTATTCGGGCGCGGCGCTGGTCGAAGACGATCGAGTTATTGCCATGTATCACGGCACCAAGGTGGGCAACATGGTGGCCGTCTCGCACGATCCGCTGCTGCTCAACTGGGAAAAGCTCACCGGCGCGCCGGTCATTCCCAAGGCCAGCGCCGACGGCTCGCCCCTGCCCTACCGGGTCTTCGATCCCTGCATCTGGAAGAAAGGGGACCACTACTACGCCCTTTCCGGCAGTACCCTGCCCCACGCAGCATCCGGCAGACGCACGCGCGCCAACTTCCTCTTCCGCTCGCCAAACCTGGTCGACTGGGACTATCTGCACCCGTTTGTGGAAGATGACCGCTTCACGCTCGTCGGCGACGACGGCGCCTGCCCCTATTTCTGGCCGATCGGCGACCGCCACATCCTCCTCTTCTACGGCCACATGAGCGGAGGTCAGGCCCTCTTGGGCGACTATGACACCGAGCGCGACAAGTTTGTCGTCACCTCGCACCATGATTTCAACTTCGGCGCCTCCGAGCCGGGCGGCGTCCATGCCCCATCGGCAACGCCGGACGGCAAGGGCGGCGTCAACGTCATTTTCAACATCAACCCGGCTAAACCGACCGAGGGCTGGAACCAGATCATGACGCTGCCGCGGCGCCTGACCCTGCAGGGAACCGATAAAATCGGCCGCGACACCCTGCTGGTCGAACCCGCTGGCGACGTCGAACTGCTGCGGCGGGAGCACCGCCAAATTACCGATATGACCCTGCCCGCCAACCAGGAGATTGTCCTGGGGAGCATCAGAGGGGATGCTATCGAGCTGATGGTGGAGATCGAGGCGAACGACGCGCCGCTGGTCGAGTTGAACGTGCTGCGCTCCCCCGGCAAGGAAGAGTATACCCGCATCGCCTTCTACCGCGAGCGCGGCTTCCGCGACTGGGAGCGGTTCGAAATTTGGCGGCGGGACATGCTGGCTGCCGTCACCGACGGCGCGGGGCCCGGATTTTTCAGCAACAGTCTGCTGAGTGCCGAGCAACGGGAAAAGCTGGCCGCCGCCACCGACAGCCTCATCTCCATCGACTCCTCCTACTCCTCCCTCCTGCCCGACGTCCTCTCGCGGGCGCCGGAGACCGGACCGGTCTTCCTCGAAAGGGACGAGCCGCTGCGCCTCAGAGTCTTCGTAGACAAAAGCGTCGTCGAGGTGTTCGTCAACGGCAAGCAGTGCGTGGCCATGCGCGTCTACCCCGGCCGGGAAGACAGCGTCGGCATCTCGCTGCGTTCGCAGGGCCAGGACGCCCGCGTCGTTTCGCTTGAAGCCTGGCAGATGGAAAACATATATGAGTAACCGGTGGTCAGTGGATAGTGACCTGCAGCCACCGCAAATAACCAGTCAGATCTTCTCATGAAAGGAGTTGCATGTGCATACCCCAACCCTGTATGTCAATATGCTGGGAACCGTCAATAACGTAATCAAGCAGAAGACAGAGGGCCTGACCCATGCCGACAGCATGTTGCAGTTGCCCATCCCCGCCAACTGCATGAACTGGATCCTGGGCCATATCATGGTCTACCGGATGCAATACCTCGGCGTGATCGACGGCGTCAGCAAGCCCGACGAGGGCGAGTTCGCTCTTTACGGCTTCGGCTCCGAACCGTTGACCGATCCCGACAAAGCCATCCCGCTGGAAACCCTGCTGGCGCGGCTCGATGATCTGTCCGCGCAGGTTGTCGCCGCACTCGAAAAAATGCCGGAATCCCGCTTGGATGAAGTGTGGAGTGAGGAACGAGGCGTCACCGTGGATCAGCAACTGCACTTCTATCTGGTCTTCCACGAAGCGTTCCACGCCGGCCAGCTAGAGCCCCTGCACGAGTTGGCACTGGCCTAACGGCAGTAGCTAGTGATCAAGTGCCGTTGGCCAGTGAAACTCTCCTGGCCAACGGCCGCCGAAGACCGGAGACGAAAAACATGCAGCTATCCGATATCAAAACCGTCGGCGTCGTCGGCGGCGGGACCATGGGGTTCGGCATCGCCATCAACTTCGCACTGTGGGGCTACCCCACGATCATCAGCGACCTCAGTGCCGACCTACTTGCCGGGACCGAGGCCAACATCGCCCACGCGCTGCAACTCTTCGTCGAGGGCGAACTGATCAGCCAGCCGCGGGCCGAGCAAACGCTGGCCCGGATCACCACCACCACCGATCTGGCGCAGTTGGCCGGGCAGAGCGATTTCGTCACCGAAGCGATTTTCGAGCGCCTGCCGGACAAGCAGGCGCTCCTGAAACGGCTCGATGAACTCTGTCCGCCCCACACGATCTTCGCCAGCAACACCTCGCGCCTTGTCCTCAGCGATATCGGCGCGCACATCGGCCGCCAGGACAAGCTGGTGCTCACCCATTACTTCGCACCGCCGCATATCGTCCCCGGCTTGGAGGTCGCCAAAGGGCCCGGCGCGACCGACGAGACCTTCGAGATCACCTGCGAACTGTTGAGCAGCGCCCGCAAAATCCCCATCCGTGTGCGCGGGGAGAAATCAGGATATCTTCTCAACCGGATTCAGCACGCCATGGCGAGGGAGGCCAGCCAGCTGTGGGCGGAAGGCATGGCCAGCGCAGAGGATATCGAACTGGGGATCGTCTCCACCTTCGGCTTCCGTATGCCCCACGAGGGCCCGTTTCTGCACTACGACCTCGCCGGCATCTGGAAATGGCCCGAAGATGCGCGCAATCCCCGCGCCATCGAAAACGAAAAACTCCGCGAGCAGATGTTGAAGGCGCAGCCCTGGTTCCTGGACCCCGCAACCTTCGAAGAGGCCGTCGAGGAACGCGACCGGGAATACATCCGCCGTTTGAAAGAGCTCTATTGGAAAGATGGCGGCCAGTGATCACTGGTTAGCTGCCGGGGAAATCCCGGCAGCCGCCAACCGCTTCCTCAAATCTCCCGCGCCACCGCCGCCACCGCCGCCACGGTCGCGTCGATCACCTCCGCAGTATGCGCCGTCGACAGGAACCAAGCGCCCCGCTCCAGCGCGCGCACGCCGCGATAGTGCAGAGCCTCCGTGAAGCGCACATAGCGCTCCTTATCCGCCTGCAACGAGCTGCGATAATCTGTTACCTGCCCCTCCACACCAAATCCTACGTGGAAGACCTGGGGAAATCCTTCAACCCTCGCCCCGATGTCGGCCGCGTCCAACGCCTCCCGGATGCCCTCCATCAGCCGCGTTCCCTGCCTGTCGAGCGCGGCGAATGTCTCCGGCTTTTCCAGTTCGTTCAGGGTCGCAACCAGCGCCGCCATGCACGCCGGATGGCCGTTGAAAGTGCCGCCGTGCATCACGCCGCCGCTGACAAACAGGTCCATCAGGTCGGCGCGCCCGGCAAAGCAGGAAACCGGAAAGCCGCTCGCAATCGCCTTGCCAAAAGTCGCCAGGTCGGGCGTTACCCCAAAATGGGCCTGCGCGCCCCCCGGCGCAACCCGAAAGCCCGTGATGACCTCATCAAATATCAGCACTGTCCCCGTCTCGCTGCAGGCCCGTCGCACGCCTTCCAGGTAGCCGGCAGCCGGAAATACAGTGCTCGTGTTGCACATCGCCGGCTCCATGATCACGCCGGCCACATCCCCGCGTTCCAGCCGCCTCTCCAACAGTTCCAGGTTATTCCACGGCAGCACCTCCGTGTGCAACCCGGCCTGCAGGTCCTGTCCCGCGCTGGCGGGTATGGCGTTCGGCGCCTCCTCGGGACCATACTCGTCCGCGGATGGCGCGATGCTCCACAAAATGTTGTCCATCCAACCGTGGTAGTGCCCCTCGAACTTGATGATCACCGAACGCTGCGTAGCGGCCCGCGCCAGCCGTATCACCGCCTGTACCACTTCACTGCCCGCGCAACTGAAGCGCACCCGCTCAGCGCACGGGACCATCTCGCAGACCAGCCTGGCCGCTTCCTGCTCGATCCGGCTCTGTCCAGCGTAAAGAATGCCGGATCTGAGCTCCTCCTGCACCGCCTCCAGCACCGGCGCCGGGTTGTGCCCCAGAATCATGGGGCCCATGCCCAGATAGTAATCGATCAGCCGGTTGCCGTCTGCGTCGTACAGGTATGGCCCTTCACCCCGCTCGAAAACCAGCGGCGTCGGCGCAATCCCCAACCGGTAATTGCTATTCACCCCGCCGGGCAGCGACTGGGACGCCTCGGCGATCAATTGTTTGGAGCTTTCGAAGGTTGCCATGAGGCCGGTTCCTTGTCTGGTGAATGATGCGTGGGGTCCCGCGGGCAGTTTGCGAACTGGTAACGCATCCCGCATTATCGCAGTTTCTGCCTGCCTACACAACTGCGCACGGGGGTGCACAATTGCATTTTTGTCTGTTGGCAGGTACTCTTTCTATACCTCAATCCTCAAAAACCTCCCGCTAAAACGACAGTGGAGAATCGCTCATGTCAACGAATAGTCAGCCCTCAAGCAGCGAAGCGCCAACGCAATTTACCTGGGCTGGTATGTATGCCCGCAATGCCTCCGAGCCGAAGGGCTTGGGCTCGGGGAAACGCGGCCGCTACGATTTTGCAGTCGCCTATCCGGATCCCGGATCTCTGCCTCTGGCCGGGCTTCTCGATGGCTTGCGCCAGGCGATGGAGGAGGAGGGCGGCGATCTCTCCCTCTATGCAAATCCCCAAGGCTACACACCTCTGCGGGAGTTCGTGGCCGCCAAGCTGCAACGCGACCGAGCGATCAACGTGACCGCCGATGATATCATCCTCGCCGACGGCTCCAGCCAGCCCATCCACATGGTTGCCGAAACCCTGCTGGATCCCGGCGATGTCGTCCTCACCGAAGATTTCGTCTACGCCGGCACTCTCAATACCCTGCGCCGCTTTCGCGCCGACCTGCGCGGCGTGGCCACCGACGAAGAGGGCATGATCCCGGCCGCTATCGAAGAGGCCATCCGCACCGCCAGCGCCGAGGGCAAACGCCCCAAGCTGATCTACACCGTGCCCACCTTCCAGAACCCGCAGGGCTGGACCATGACCCTGGCCCGCCGCAAAGCCCTGGTCGCCCTCTCGCAGCAATATGACGTGCCCATCCTCGAAGATGACTGCTATGTCGATCTGCGCTTCGAGGGCACCGACGTTCCCTCCATCCATTCACTGGACGAAACCGGTCGCGTCCTCTACGTCGCTTCCTTTTCCAAGATCATCGCGCCGGGTATGCGCCTCGGCTATCTGACCGGCCCCCGGCCCTTCCTCGAACGCGCGATCGGCGCAAAGAGCGGCGGCTCCGTAAACACCTTCGCCTCATGGGCCGTGCATCGCTTCTCCACCACCCATCTCTACAGCCACATCGAGGAAATCAACGATATCCAGCAAGACCGCCGGGACGCCATTCTGGACGCGCTCGACGAGAATTTCAGCGGCAGCGGTGCCAGCTGGAGCCGTCCGCAGGGAGGACTTTTCATCTGGCTGCAGCTCCCGGAGCACGTCGACTTGGCCGCAGTACGCGACAGCGTTCTCGAAGAGTACGACGTCGGCTATCTCCCAGGCCCAAACTTCGCCCCCGACGGCGTTTCCGGCGCCAACTGCGCCCGGCTCTGCTTCGGCTACAACTCTCCCGAAGACATTAAGGAAGGCATTCGGCGCCTGGCAACCGCGTTTCGCGCCAAAGGACTGATCACCTAGCGGTCAGTGAAGTTACTGACCACTGGCAACTGGGTGTCAGGAGGAACCTGTCAACATGTGGGAACCGACAAAGGAGCAACTGACAGACTGGCAGACCAAAGGATACTTCATCATTCGCAGCGCCATTCCAAGAGACAACGCCATCGAATTGCGCGGCGTGATCAAGGATTTCCTTCTGCGGCCTGAGCCAGGCCTGAAGACCGACGCCGATCCCATGGACCCCATGGGTGACACTCCGCAGGCGCGAGCTGCCCGTTTCCGCAAGCTCAGCGGCTTTGGCCCCCGCCTCCCCTTGATCTGGCACTACTATTACGGCAGCGAAGCGATGACCTCTGTCGCCCGCTACTTCCTGTTCGACAATATCTTTCTCAAGTTCAACAGCTGTTTCGTCAAGCCGGCCCGCACCGGCAGCGCAACACCCTGGCATCAGGACAACGGCCTCTGGCGCGACGGCGAAACCGAGCCGTTCAATTTCTGGATGGCTCTGGACCCGGCGACCACGGAGAACGGCTGCCTGCAGTTCATCCCCGGCAGCCACAAACTGGATATAATGCCCCACGTGCTCTATGCCGACAGCATCCACGCCGAACTGCCCAGAGAGCAGGTACGGCAGTTGATCGCCGGCCGCGGCGTGGAACAGTGTGAGTTGGAGTCGGGTGATGTCGTCTGCTGGCACAGTTCCACCTGCCACTACAGCCCGCCCAACCCCAGCCCGCGCGGGCGCATTGCCATCGCCGGCGTCTACACGACCCCACAGATTACCCGGCAACGCCGCTTCGCCGAGCCATACTATTGGGTGCTCCGCAACGACGAGCTGTGTACGGCCTTTCCACCGCAGCAGGTGGATATCCCGAAAGTGTCAGGGCCGGGCGCTTTCCCGGTGGCGGAAGCGATCTCAGCTCCTGCCGGCTGACCTGTGCAGCGGTCATGCAAGCTGCCGCACTCCCCGCACGCCGCATATCACCCGCGACGGCCTGCGTCGCTACCCGAGCCGTACAGTCAATTCGGCAGGCGCAAACGCCCATCCATCGTAAACACCCAGCAAATGACCAAGCATCCTGCACACGACGATCTCGTCCAGGAGGTGCGCTCCTGGTACATTCATGACTATCCCGATCTGGGCAAGGTCGTGGCGCGGCGGCAGTTCGGCTACTACAGCCGGAACGAGCAGACCGACTACTGCGACATCCACATTGTCGAACCGTTTCACCCGGCAGAGGCGTCCGCTTTCCTTGCTGATGTGAACGCCTTTTACGGGCAGCGGCGGGTACACATCTTCACCCACGGCCAACCTGTCGACAGGCGCCTGTCCAATGCGCTGGAGCAGGCCGGCTGCACCCGCGGCAGTGCCAAGCTCTATCTGGCCCATGTGAATACGGGCCTATCGCCCGAGGCCGACTTAGGCCCTGGAAGGATTGAGCCGGTTACGCGCCGTAATCTCCTTGACTATACGATTACAAAGTTGAAGGCGTTCGCCGGTAGCGAAGAGGAGCCGGACCAAGCTGCCGTCGAGGCCAATATGGCAATGCGTCGGGCGGAACTGAACGCCGATGGAGCCTTCCTCATCGCTCGTGTCGGCGATGAAGCCGCCGCTATCATCGGATGGTTAGAGGGCGTCGACCGATACATCTTCAACCTGGCGACGCGAACGCCATTCCGCAATCAGGGTATCGCACGACAACTGCTTTCCCGCGTCGTAGCGAACACCTACGCACAGGGCAAACGATCGCTCCTGATCGCCACAGATCCGACAGACACACCGGTACACTTCTACCGTCGTATGGGCTTCGTTGATGAAATCTGCTGGATGGGAACGTGGTTCCTGGACGGTACTTCCGCTCGATAACAGACGGGCAGTCGCCGTCTGTCATCTGTACGACTGGGGTAGAGGCAACTCCGAGTATTCGAGGTTGCCCAGGTCGGTCATTTCACCGTCTGTAATGTCAAAGAGGATGGCGTTGAGGGTGCCTTCCTGGTACAACAGAAAGGAACTCAGCACGATGTCGAGAATGAGGCCGAAGCGCCCGGATTGAAGGTTTTCGAACACGAAGCGACCGCTGGAATCGGTATAGGCGAACGGCGCGGTGGACGGATCGTACGCGACGACGCGCTCGGTGTCCTCATCATCGCTCAATGTCTCGCCGATCGCGAGCTTTACGTCCACCACCGGTTGAAGGCCATCGTCCGTTCTCAGGAGGAGAACCCCGGTCAGAACGCCGCTACCGGTTGTGGTTTTGGGCGATGATGTTGTCGAACGCCCTGCCTCTTCCCTGTCTGACCGTGTGCTGTCGGTCGCGCTAGCCCGTTCGGTCGTTATCAAACGCGAGGTCTGCGCTGCGTCAGCGGGTCCGCCACCGGACCTGCACCCCAGCAACAGCAAAACCGTAATAAGAATATACGCCTGACGTCCCATGAGCCGTTCTCAGCATGAGAAGTGAAACGCGCGTCCTCTCCTCACTCTCTTCTGCTACCGATTAATCCCCTCGTAGGTCAGGAATTGGTCGTCGATGGCATCTGTCTTCAACTGGTTTACCACCGCCACGATTTTGGCGCCGTCAGCCTGAGCAGTGCAGGCCGCGCCGCCCACATAGTCACTCTGAATTCTGTTTGCCTGCAGATCCGTCAATGTCTCATTGGGTTGCAGAGTTCCGGTGACCGTATAGGTCGTGTCGGTGAATGTGCACTCCACCGCAGTCTCTGATGATCCTACATTCATCACATTGATGCTGGTGAAAAAGCCGCCGTTGCGGTCCATAACCGAAGGTAGGCGCACAGCCTGCGTGGCCTCGTCCGGATCAAAGCTGCTGTAAGTCGCAAACTGGGTTAGAGAAGGACTGCCGGCGCGTTGACTGACAACAGCGGCCAGAGGTTGGCTCGCGCTGTTAGTGGTAACATAGCCGGAGCCGATGAACCTCTCCCCGCCCGCGCAGGTGGAATTTGAGCCGTTCTGAAATGCGTCGCGCGCAAACGTGACAGACTGCCCGGCCGCAACTGTCTGTGTTTCCATGCACGAGCTGCCGGCCGCTGAGGGCATGTAGGATACCGTGACGCTGGTCTCAGCGTCGCCTGTATTCTGTATCTGAATATCAGTGTAGAAACCGTTATTGTTGGAGTTAACCAGCGGCATTGCCGGGCTGACCGCGCCGCTGGCGAAACCGTTGTAAGCCGCCAGCGTCTGCGTATCTTCCAGGAACGCGACGACGACAACTGGCTCATCGCTGGTGATCTCCGCGGCGAAGAGATTACTCGTGTGTGGCTCCTGATTCTGATAAAAATTGTGGGACGCGTAGGCTGCCAGCGTGATTGAGGTCGTAATGCCGTCGCTGTAGTTCACCGTCACATTTGTGGATGAAGCATTGGGATTCTGTAGCGCAAACCAGCTATTGAAGCCGCCATCACTATTGGCCATCAGCAGAGGCAAATAGACCGATGTGCTGCCCTTATTGCGGCCCACATAGGTTCCAACGGCTGTGATTGCGCTGTTCATCATGTTGCTAAGGGCAGCAACGGGCTGATCTGATGAGATGACAACCGATCCGCTGAATCCCTCAGCCACCGGCAGAGTGAAGTAGATTTTTGAACGATCACGCTCGATTATATCAGTAAGCGTCTTCTCCAAGCTGCCATCCTGCCTGTAGAAGGCCAGGATGATATTGGCGGTGGTCTCACTCATGTTATAGGTCTGGATAGTAGACTTGTAGCCGGGAAACTGCCCTTGGGCATGAGTACGTGAATCACTTATGACAAAAGCGAACACCAATGCCAATACGACTGTGACAAGGGCAAACAGCTGTTTCCGTTTCATACGTTTGCACTGCTCCTTCCGTAATACGTTGCACGTTCCGGTGCAAAATCAGCGAGGTGAACTACCATTATAGTACTGCAAGTGTAGTGTAAGAAAATCGTGTCGTCAACAACTATCCGATCGGCGAATCCGAGACTTGGAGGGCATGCGGCCGCGCATCGCCTGGCCTCTGTCCTGCCAGGAACGGATTCGCCAGAGAGTAATTGGCCGAATTGCGAAAGGGCTGCAAATCCTTGTGGCGGAGAGCGCCTCGAGTATGTTTCAGGAGGGACGGGACTGTCTTGACCGGCGCCAGAACGTACTGCCAATCTGACGCCGGTCAAAAGTCGAAGAGAGACGGCCGATGGGCGTCGCAGACAGCGACTCTATCTCTTCGTCGGTGTGTCTTTATCGCTGCGTCCAGGGTCACGGCGCCCCGCACGCCCGCGCAGGAGATTGCCGAAGAACATCTGCCTCATAGAGCTGCCGTAATCCTCGCGTGAGGTTGGCTCCGTCAGACGGTCCCAATCGCGCAGCTTTGCGTCTCGCTCCCACTTGGCCCGGCCCTGCACCAGTCCATCAAGCTCTTCCTCCAGCAGTTTGGAGTCCTCGGCAGTCAATCGTGCGCGCCAGGATTCCAGGAGCGAGGAAAGCTGTTCCAGCCTCTGCAGCAGCGTATCGCGATTGGCGAACAGCGAGGCGGCCAGCTCTTCAGGACTGGCGTCCAGGGTTGTGCTGAGGGCGAAGCGACGTCCGGCCAGCTTCTGGCTTTCATGCCAACCGGGGGAGTCATGCGCAGCCTGGAAGAGGGCAGCAGCCACAAGCTCGGGCAACTGCTCCACGGCCGCCACAATGCCGTCATGTTCAAGTGGATCGATGTAGAGGGGTTTCGCGCCCAGCCGCGCCAACAGATTGCTCACCAGTTCCAACGCGCTGGATTCGGTCTGCGCGGCCGCGCCAATGCAGAACGTGCTCTCCTTTAACAGATCGCTGCGCGGCTCCGGCTGGCTGCTGATGTCACTGTGAACCGGCCGGCCGGCCACGAAGTGGATGCCCTGCGGCAAGTTGTCGGCGGCGATGTCGAGAGCCGGCTGCATAATGGGGCCGATTCCCAAAACCACCGCGCCTTCAGCAACATCCTCGCGGATGTGCTGCAAAAACTCCGGCAGTTCCGATAGCGGTTCGGTGGCGATGACCAGGCTGGCGTTGTCACAGGCCTGATGCAGATTCCAAGTGGTAGACTCGATCGCGCCCAGCTTTTTGGCCTCATTCATGCGGGAAGGCTCGCGGTCGTGGCCGATCACCTGGTAATTGCCCGCATTCTCTCGTAAGGAGAGGCCGATGCTGGTTCCAATCAGGTCCAGCCCAACGATTGTGATTTTTGCTGTTGTTTCTGCCATAAGTAGCTGTCCTGATTGTTGTCAAGAACGCTTCCATGCAAGCGCGGCTTTATCGTTCCAAACAAAGGGTCGATCTCATGGTTCTTAAATTTGAGACTAAGACTTCCTATACGGGCTGCATCCTGGGACCGCGGACGTCTCGCCCGCTCTGCCGATGTTCACAAGCCCTTGGTCCCGTTTGGGATCTACATTAGTTCTGCCAAAGTAAGGCAGCAGAAACCGTCTGATCCGGAGAACACCGTCGGCAGGAATCGCGCGGGCTATTACAAAGCTTTGCCCCTCTCTCCCCGTTCCACAACCCTCGAACCCACCCCATTTCAGGCGGCGTGTCATGGCGCGGGTCGGTGTCAGTTCTGGCTGTCAGCCCATTGCAGCGCGGTCAGCAAACGCATTCGATCTTCAATGATCTGTTGCGACTCATCACCCTCCGACCACCCCGGCTCTTCGCCTGCTGTCCGTCCCGCGTCTGTACCGTCTGGTGAGTTCGATAGAACGGCCGACTGCCTCATCTTGTCCTGATGATGGGCGATCAGCCAGCAAGTAAGCGGGCTGCATCCATCTGCATCGGCCCAATGCGCGCCAATGCGCGGATGCGCCAAATGGACATGCAGCAGATAGCGCCAGCCGCCGGCCGCATCGTCTACTGTCAGGCGGACGGCTAGAGTGGGCGCAAGCGTTTCCATAAGTACGAGCGCCGTGCGCACCCACGCGTTGAACGTCAGTCCGGCCGCCGCCGCCGCCAACTTGCCCGCATCGTGCAGCAGCGCCGCCGCCGCCAGATCCGGATCATGCCAGCCCGCACGCTGCAACGTGGTCAGGACGTTCAAGCTGTGTCGCTGGGCATCCACCGGCATCTGGCGAAAGCGGGTCAGCCCGGCGGGCGGCAGAAATCGGGCTGCCTGTTGCAAGTCGTCTACTGATACTGAAGCTGTGATGCCGCCCACAAATTGGCGTATGCGCCTAATTATCCTGCGGGCCGTTCCCTGCATGTGTCGATTCAGTCCAACTTCCGTTACCTCATCATACTCAATCATTGCCATCCACCCAAATGGGAAACAGTCATCGCACCGTCCATTCCCCAGGCTGCAGATCGACTGTCGCAACCGTTACTGGCCCGTTGTTGCGACCTTTGGCTGCCGCTACACGTTCGAACGGCTGGAGCCAGCGGCAACCAATCCAACTTGTAGAGTTGGCAATCGTTGCAACATGAGAGTGAGTGAGTGACAGGATTCAATTTCCGAAAATAAGAAATAGCCACCCGACGACCTGGCTGGCCATGCCGGTGATGAAGCTCCTGCCGAGGTAGATGGTTCCCAGCAAAATGATAAAACCGAAGCGGCCCAGGAACATGCGCACTTCGAAGTTGTCTCCAGGCAGAAGGGCAAACAGAATATGGGAGCCATCCAGCGGCGGAATCGGAATCAGATTGAACACAAACAACAGCGTGTTGATCCAGACGAAAAAGGTGAGAAATCGCTCCAACATCGCGTAGTCGGCGAATGGAACGAGGAAAGCACCCACGGCAGCAAGCACGAGATTGCTGATAGGGCCGGCCGCGGCCACAAGAATCGTCCCCACGCGAATGTCCACGTCAATGTTGTTGGGATTCCACTGGACCGGTTTGGCCCAACCGAATCCGGTAAAAAGGATCAGCAAAGCGCCGAAGGGATCGATATGGGCGATCGGATTGAACGTGTAGCGCCCTTGCAGGCGCGGTGTCGGGTCTCCCAACTGGACGGCCATAGCCGCATGCGCCATTTCGTGGACAGGTAAAGCAACCAGAATGATGACTGCGACGGCGACGAGCCATAATGGATCGCCCATTCGCCCCAGAGAACCGCCTCCCGACAGTAGCGCATACACAACCAGAATCCCGACGATCCCGATTCCAATCTGCTGCGTGCGGCTGAGGGCGTTCCAGCCCCGGCCACCAGAACCTTGATACATATCACAACTCCAGATAACCGCGCCATGAGTAGAGAGAAGACTCCGCCGCGCCCGATTGAATGTTGATGGGACGTTGAGCATGTTCCAACCAGCTATATCCCCAAAACGCCATCACAAAGAGAATCAGCCCCAGCGCCAGCCAATTGCCCAGACGTCCATAGGCGCGACGCATCACCTGTGCCCCCAACGCCAGGAACATCGTAAACGCCGGCGCAATCCAGATAACACCTTCAAACCGGGCTGCCGCCTCACCGATCCGGGCTGTCGGCTCCAGCACAGTCGGCGCTGCCAGACCGATGGCGTAGAGCAGCAGAACCGGCAGAATGAGCCAGGTCGCCAACATGCCCACGTTTGCGATGCGTCCTCCGAATTCGGTATACCCCACCAGCAGACCGGTCAAACCAAGAAAGAAGACCGGGATCAGCCAGAAGTGCGAAATCGGCTCCAGAACCCCCTGGGCATTGTTGAGCAGCAGTGTTCGCGCAATCTCCGGTAGAGGCGTGGCGGGGAGGTCGCTGACGACGTTTTGCAACGCGCTGCCGCTTCCCTGATCGACCCCATTGGCTCCCCCGGTCAGGAAACGCCCGCCCCACTCTGTCAAAGGCAGGATCGGTAGCGTAAAGCCGACAAGCGTAAGCCCGTATCCTTTCCAGCGCTGCCGGTTGAGCGGGTTGGCCAGCAAAAACCAGACCAGATGGACCGGCAGCAGCAGAGCCGTCAATACCTGCGTATAGATGGCTATGGAGGTTATAAAAAGATAGATCAGCCAGCGCCCATATCCGCTGTACCACATCGCCTGCAGCCAACTCCAACTCGAGAACAACGCCAGCGCCACAACCAGCGCATAGCTTCCCCCCTCCTGGCTATACCAGAGCTGTAATGGATTGAAGGCCAGAAAAAGGGTTGACAGCAGCGGCAGATTCCTCAGAAACGTGCTGCCTACTGCCGGCACCATCCGGCGGGCGACCTGCCACATCAAGGCGATGGCGATTGCGCTGGTCAGCACAGAAAAATAACGCAGCGCGAAGAGATCGGTTCCGAAGAACTGGAGCCACGGGCGCATCAGAAGATAATAGATCGTCCCATTCTGCCCCGGCGCGACCAGCGCCCCGACTGTCTCGTCCACCGGGCGGGCCGCCAGCAGGATCGTATCCTGTTCCACTTGGACAAGTTTCCGCGCAATCAGACCGACCATCCGCCAACCGAACGCAAGCAGGATCACGAGCGCCATCCAGCGCTGTTGTGACGGCTCAGCCCCGCGCGAGCTGCCGGGAGGCGCGTCGCTCGGGCCGGGCGTTTGCACAAGTTGAAATCGAACCGGTGATTCAAAAGATTGATTCATAGCAGAAAGCAGGTTGCTGTGGGCGCATGGATCAATAGAGTGTATACATCTTATGATACCCCCTACCCTATAGAAGACCAATGATCCATGAACCGGTAGGTGCATCCCACAAATGCAATTATGATGACAGACCGCCTGGGCCGGGGAGCGAGCGATACAATGGGGCCGCATCTCTCACTGGAAAGCGCCCCATCTGAAGATCTGCCCGCTATCCGCTACCCTTCGCCGTGTACGGTAGCCCAACTGAATATAGCATCTCCGGAGTGGATTTCAAGCGTCTCGTTGCTGGCTGTGCGCACCCGCAGCGCGCCTTGTGGAGACGTGCCGACCGCCCGACCACAAATCGGCCCGTTGGCGGTGTGCGCAGTAACCACAGCGCCGAGGCCGAACAGCGCCCGCTGCCAGCCGGCGTGGACTGCGTCCGCAGGAAGGCGGGAGCCGGGCGCGCACAGATCATCCAGCGCCCGGCACAGAGCTACCAGCAGATGCTCTCTATTGATCGGTGAATAACTGGCACGGACCCGTTCGCCGCCGCGGCCCAGAATCATCAAGCTGGAAGGAGGCAGCCCGCCAGGGCGAATGGGCGGCAACTCCTCCTGATGCTGATTGACATTGACGCCGATACCCAGAATGACGCCCTTGAGTTCATGCTGCTGGAAAATGCTTTCCACGAGAATGCCCGCCAATTTAACGGGGCCGCCAGGTTCCAGAGCGATGACATCGTTTGGCCACTTCAGACCAATGCGGTCTTCCAACTGTGGACAGCACTCGCCGATCGCCCGCAACAGAGCCAAGCCGGCCAGCATCACAGCCAATGATGGATGTTCCGGCAGCAGCTCGCCGCACAATATATAGCTGCCCAACAGCCCGCGTCCGCTCGCGTCCTCCCAACCCCGGTCCAAGCGGCCCCGCCCCGCGGTCTGATGGTCGGCGATCACCACTGCGCCGGCAGCATCGTCGCCGCGCCTGTCTAAAATCCGGCGGGCGACCGGCATCGTGCTTGGCACCGAATCGTAAAATTCGATACAGTGCCCGACATGGTGGCCGGACCTTTGCCCTCTGAAAGCGCTCAGAGCTGCGCATGCACCGTCAATCCAATCGGGTGGATTGGACTGCGGATGGCAGGCACTGTATATGTTTTTCCGCGAACTGGCGTCGGGCCGGGCCGTTTCCGCTTGGTTCAATTTGCTTGTGATCTCCAGTAGTATCGTGTAAAATGATCCCGCACTGAAGTAGTAGAAAGCAGTGAGGGGTGGGTAACTACTCCCACTACGAACTGCGGCCTGCTTGCCACGCTCAGACGCTGTTCCTGCGCCGATCCCACCATTGACGATAATGTTTGCGAGTGTTGCCGTTGGCTGGGGAGCGCCGGGTTTATCGTATGGGATATACTGTCCAGTGTGCTACCGTATCGCGATCTGAGCGTAGTGTGCTCCGACCTTTGCAAACCGGTTCACCGAGCGCAAAGAGGGCCAATGGGAGCAGCCGGCCTTCTGATTCTCGCAGGAACTGGAAAATGTTTCAAGTGCGCTGCCAATACGCATCCCTACAATCCCCCGGGGTCTGAAAGGGCCAGGAAATGCAAAAAGCCGCAACGGCTCAGCGGAAAGTACCTGAAAGGGCTGAGGAGTTGAAGAACATCGATCGACCTGGCAGCGGCACCGGCGCGGCCATCCCATCCGCGACAACCCCCGCCAGCACCCGCTTCTGGGAGGTCGATAGCTGGCGGGGTGTGGCCATCATCACGATGATCATCTTCCATCTGATGTTCGACCTGCGCAACTTCGGTGGAGTACCGGTCGTATTGCATCAGGGTTTCTGGTTCTATTTTCAGCGTTTTACCGCCATTTCGTTCATCTCACTGTCTGGAGTTTCGGTAGTTCTCAGCTATAATCGGGCGCTGTTCAAGACCGGGTCGGCCGATGGTCTTGCCTGGAAGATTGCGCTCCGAGGGCTGCACATTCTGGGCATCGGACTGATCTTTTCGCTGATCATGCGTGTGGCCGGTCTGCCTCCCATCGACTTTGGCGTGCTGCATCTGATCGGGACATCGATCATCTGCTCGATCCCTTTCCTGCGCAATCGCTGGCTGACGCTGGCGGCGGCGGGTGTGTTGTATGCGCTTAGCTATGTTCTGAAATTCATGGAGGTGCAGGCGCCGGCTGGCGTGTCCTGGCTCGTTCCACTGGGTATCGAACCGCCTGGCTACTACTATTCCGACTACTTTCCCTTTCCCCACTGGTTTGCCGTCTTTCTGTTCGGTGTCTTCGTGAGTACTGTTTTCTATGCGGGGGGCGCGCGCAGACTGCCGTTGCCGAATATCGGGACCGTCTTCCCACTCCCCGCTCTGCAGTTTCTTGGCCGTCATTCCCTGGTCATTTATGTTATTCATCAACCGATTCTGATAGGCCTGTTGCTCCTGACAGGCAACATTACTTTGGGGTGACAGTTGCGGTTGCAAGGAGCGGAGCGTTCTCTATATCAGTCGCCGATCATTCATCGCGACCGCGGGATCGAAAGTGGTCTCTTCCGCTCCTCGACAGCATTACCGCCCGCTGAGCACGCCCGGCGTTCCAAACCTGCGGCAAGCAGCGGATATTATGCCGAGAACGACCGCAAAACGACCAAAGATAGTATATAGGAGTTTGTCTTGACTGACTCGACAATCGATCCCCGTATTACCGATCTGCGCCGCCGCAAGGACATTGCGAAGTTGGGAGGCGGCCGCGAACGGATCGAAACTCAGCACGCCAAGGGTAGGGCGACCGCACGCGAGCGACTCGATCTGATGCTGGATAATGGCAGTTTTCGAGAAGTGGACGCACTCGTCACGCACGACAGCCACGACTTTGGCCTGGACAAACAGCGCATACCCGGCGACGGTGTCGTCACCGGGTATGGAACAATTGATGACCGGCTTGTCTATGTTTTCTCGCAGGATTTTACCGTCTTTGGTGGCAGTGTCAGCCGTCTTCACGCAGCAAAAATCTGCAAAATCCTGGATATGTCGATGAAAAACGGCGCTCCGGTCATCGGTCTCAACGACTCCGGTGGCGCACGCATTCAGGAAGGAGTGCTCAGTCTGGCCGGCTACGCCGATATCTTCTTCCTCAATGTCATGGCTTCCGGTGTCGTGCCGCAGGTCAGTGTCATTATGGGGCCGTGCGCCGGCGGGGCCGTCTACTCGCCCGCCATCACCGACTTCGTCATTATGGTGAAAGATACAAGCCATATGTTCGTCACTGGGCCAGATGTGGTCAGAACGGTCACCCATGAGGAAGTCACTTTTGAAGAGTTGGGCGGCGCATCGATCCACGGCAGCAAGTCCGGCGTGGCCCATTTCACCGCCGAAAATGAAGAAGATGCTCTCTTCATCGTGCAACAGTTGATGAGTTATCTGCCCAACAACAATATGGAAGATCCTCCCCTCGTGCCATCCACCGACGATCTTCTGCGCCAGGATGAAGAGTTGGACTCGATTGTGCCGGACAACCCCAACCGTCCCTACGATATGAAAGAGATCATCCGGCGCATCGTAGACGACGGACAGTTTCTGGAAGTGCATGAACATTGGGCGCGCAATGTAATGGTGTGTTTCGCCCGTCTCGGCGGCCGCTCCATCGGCATCGTCGCCCAGCAACCGGCCGTCCTGGCCGGTGTCCTGGACGTGGACGCCAGCCAGAAGGCGGCCCGTTTTGTCCGGTTCTGCGACTGCTTCAATATCCCGCTGGTCGTCCTGGAGGATGTGCCTGGATTTATGCCCGGACTCAATCAAGAGCACGGCGGCATCATTCGGCATGGAGCCAAACTACTGTACGCCTTCTCCGAAGCGACTGTTCCAAAGCTGACCGTGATCGTGCGTAAAGCCTACGGCGGCGCCTACTGCGTCATGAACCCCCGCCACATCGGCGCCGATCTGGTATTGGCGTGGCCTTCGGCAGAAATCGCAGTGATGGGGCCGGAGGGCGCCGTAAATGTCATTTTCCGTCGCGAAATCGCGGCTGCCGAAGATCCCGTTTCCAAGAGGAACGACCTGGTCGCAGACTATCGAACCCGTTTTGCCAACCCGTACATCGCAGCCGCCAACGGGTTCATCGACGATGTCATCGAACCGCATGAGTCCCGGCCGCGCTTGATCAACGCATTGGAGATGTTGCAAAATAAACGCGACCGGCTCCCGCCCAAAAAACACGGGAACATCCCCTTGTGAATCGAACGCCGCTGGGACCGAACGGAGAAAGAAAATTTGATCGCACGTCCGGCCAGATCTCTGCGCAGGATGAGGCACACGTCAGGCCTCGGCCACTGATGGGCAGGATGCAGGGACTGCCCCAAATCGAATTCGAGCTGTCCGCCGAACAGTTCGCCTTGATGGGCTTTCCTCGTCTGCAACAGGGTCTCCCCCTCTCGGCTGTGTTGGATGGCGGCGTGCTGCTGCCGGAGCCCGGCCCGGATCCCTGGTACGCTGTCCGAAAAGACCCGCTGACCCCCCGTTTTACCCAGATCGGCCCCGCGCTATACGCGTTTGCCGGCCAAATCGTCGACGCGGATATCGAATACGGCAGCGCCCAGATGGCCGTGGTCGTGGTCGACTGCGGAGTCGTCACCCTGCGCGTGGCGTGCGCACCCAACAGCGACGGCGTCCTGCCGGAAGGAACCTGGGAGACCCGCTACGCGGCCGGCTTTGCCCCCGTGCAGGCAATTGTTGAAGAAAGTTTCACTTCACCCGTAGGGCGCACCGTCGATGTCTCCATGTGGGGGTTTCGGCGTCTGCTCCTCTCGCCGGACGACAGCGCTTTCGGCACGTGGCATTCGAGTAGCGAGATCCCACCGGCTCCCTTTACCCGTGACCGGCTTCTGATTCAGGCTCGAGTCCATCGTCAACGAATCTAATGTGAATTCGATTTGAGACCACAACTTCCTACACGGATCGCACCCTGGAATCGCGGGTGTCTGGCCCGCTCTGTCAATATCTGCAAGTTCTCGGTTTCATTTGGCATCTGCATTGACTTCCGTTGACGTATAGAAAAGACTGCGAAAATGAGACAACAACAGGATGCCTGCGGCCAGAATCGGCGTAAGTTTTTGGTTTACAATATTCAGTGAACTACCGCGTACGAATGGGGTTACTGAAAACCAAAAACTCAAAACTAAAAATTCACCCAATCACAGTTCAGACACAAGTCTTCCTTTCAAACGAGATTTACATCAGCCCCAGGATAAAAGAGAGCGGAGAAATGAGAAAGAGGACCACACTCAACATCCTGGGACACCCTCTTCCTGAGTTAAACGTAAGTATCTGAGGATCTGCGCATGTTTAAGAAAGTTCTGGTTGCGAATCGAGGTGAAATCGCCGTGCGGGTGTTGCGGGCGTGTGAAGAACGGGGCATCGCCACGGCTACCGTCTTTTCAGATGTGGACCGGACTGCCCTTCACGTGCGTTACGCCGACGAGGCCTATCACATCGGCCCGGCCCCCAGCCGGGACAGTTACCTGCGCATTGATAAAATCATTGATGTGGCGCGCAAGGCCGGCGTTGATGCTGTCCATCCCGGCTACGGCTTTCTCGCAGAAAATGCTGAATTTGCCGCCGCCTGCGCAGACGTCGGCATTACATTTATCGGGCCGTCGCCGGATGCCATCGCCAAAATGGGGGATAAACAAACGGCTCGCGAAACCGTTGCCAGGAACAATGTGCCGCTTGTGCCTGGGTCGCGCAAGGGCCTGCTGGATGATGAACTTAGAGCGACCGCCGTCCAGATCGGGTTCCCCTTGATGGTTAAGGCGACCGCAGGCGGCGGCGGCAAAGGGATGCGCGTGGTTCACGATCCCAACCAGTTTACAAGCGCTCTATTGGCTGCGCGCCGGGAAGCCATCGGCGCCTTCGGCAATGGCGAGGTCTACCTGGAAAAATACATATCCAGCGCCCGCCATATCGAGGTGCAGATCCTGGCCGACAGTTACGGGCATACGATTCACCTGGGCGAGCGGGAATGCTCTATCCAGCGGCGGCACCAGAAGCTGATCGAAGAGGCGCCCAGTGTGGCCGTTGACGAAAACCTGCGCCAGGAACTCGGTCGTGTTGCGGTGGCCGCCGCCGAGTCAGTACAATATGTGAACGCCGGCACCATTGAATTCCTGTTCGATTCCAATGAGGAGAAATTCTACTTTCTGGAGATGAACACGCGGCTGCAGGTGGAGCATCCGGTCACCGAATTTGTGACCGGGGTCGATATTGTCAAAGAGCAGTTGACCATAGCCGCCGGCCGTCGAATGCGCTACCGGCCGGAAGATATCCGGCCCAAGGGCTGGTCGATAGAGTGCCGTCTTACCGCCGAGGATCCGTTCAACAATTTCATGCCCAATAGCGGCGTCGTCACCTACCTGAAGGAGCCCACCGGTCCGGGTGTGCGCGTGGAAAGCGCTCTCTACCGGGGCTACGAAATAAGCCTCTTCTACGATCCAATGGTCGCCAAACTGATTGTATGGGGCGAAAACAGGGCCGAAGCAATCTTGCGTATGCGCCGGGCGCTGAGCGAATATCGCATCAGTGGATTCAAAACGTCGATCCCGTTCCACCAGGAGATTATGGACAGCACGGAGTTCATCTGGGGAACGTTTGATACCGGATTCCTCGACCGTCGGCGGCTGGTGGCAAAAGATGAACCCGATCTGGAGCAGGCGCGTATCGCAGCCGTGGCCGCCGCGCTTGTAGCGCATGATGCGGGCCGACGGGCTGTCAATATCGGCGGGCGCGAGAGCAGCGCCACCAGCCCTTGGAAGCAGGCCGGTCGCCTGAGAGGGATGGGAGGACGGTGGTGAAATACTTTGCCAGTGTCGGCGGCCATACCTTTGAAATTGAGATAAACGAAGAAGAAGTGTTGGTCGACGGCGAGTCGATCACGGTTGACCTGCGGCAGAGCGGCGTCTCGCAGCTTTACAGCCTGCTGTTGGACGGCGCAAGTTTCGAGATGCTGGTCGAGGAGACACCGCAGAGTCACGATGTGACGCTCCGGGGTGAGCAGTTCCGTGTGCAGATAGAAGATGAACGCACGCGACGACTCAATGCAGGCCGGCAAGGGCCGGCGCTGCCCCAGGGCGACCTGTCTGTCAGAGCGCCTATCCCAGGCATGATTGTGAAGGTGCTGGTGGAGGATGGCGATGAAATCATCCAAGATCAACCGCTGATGATCCTGGAAGCCATGAAGATGGAGAATGAGATTCGCGCCATGCGCTCGGGCGTAGTGCGTAAGGTGGAAGTCACCGCCGGCCAGAGCGTTGAACAGGACGCTGTACTGATCGTAATCGGATAGCTCGCAACGCGTATCGAGAGATTTTCCTGAAGCCGGTGCGAAATCAAGTGAAATTCAACCTGATTCCCATTTGACAAGTCAAATGCTGTGTGATATATTCAGGAAACCTGCACAGAATCGGAGTCGATTGCGAAGATAATTTTTGTTCCGGTTTACTGCATCGTGGCTTGAAATCGGTCGTCTTACTGCCGATAAGCCAGAACGAAAGAATTCACTGTCGTTCAATCGATCTTGGATTTGTCAGGGGTTTGTTGTTGTAGTAAGGTAACAAGGTTGTGTGGCACATTAACAGCTGAAGAGTGGCAAGATAAGCGAAGTCCAGCAAGCTTGAGAGGGTTGCTTCTGGGTTTGGGCGTATGCGCAGTTGATGCGGATGCGTTCGGGCATGGGAGCGAGTCAATGATGAGTTAGAAGTAGCTTTGCGTAGATAGACAGTCGAGGCGTAGCGTTCTGGGAGTGAGAGGGATGCGAAGGTGTCGGCTGCGAAAATACGGAGAGTTTGATCCTGGCTCAGGATGAACGCTGGCGGCGTGCTTAACACATGCAAGTCGAACGGGAAGCGGTGCGTTTTTGCTTAGGTAAGAAGGTGCCGTGGAGAGTGGCGAACGGGTGCGTAACACGTAGGTAACCTGCCCTGAAAAGGGGGATAACCACGGGAAACTGTGGCTAATACCGCATGACCTCGCCGGGACGAGAGTTCGGTGAGGAAAGCTGAGGCGATTTGGGAGGGGCCTGCGGTCGATTAGCTGGTTGGTGGGGTAAAAGCCTACCAAGGCGATGATCGATAGCTGTTCTGAGAGGAAGACCAGCCACACGGGAACTGAGACACGGTTCCGACTCCTACGGGGGGCAGCAGTGAGGAATATTGCGCAATGGGGGAAACCCTGACGCAGCAACGCCGCGTGGAGGATGAAGGTTTTCGGATTGTAAACTCCTTAACTGGGGGAAGAGAGAGGACGGTACCCCAGGACGAAGACACGGCTAACTAGGTGCCAGCAGCCGCGGTAATACCTAGGTGTCAAGCGTTATCCGGAATTACTGGGCGTAAAGGGTGCGCAGGCGGCCAAGCAAGTCTGGCGTGAAAGCTCCTGGCTCAACTGGGAGAGGACGTTGGAAACTGCCTGGCTAGAGTGAATGAGAGGGAGGCGGAAATCCCGGTGTAGTGGTGGAATGCGTAGATATCGGGAAGAACACCAGAGGCGAAGGCGGCCTCCTGGCATTTTACTGACGCTGAGGCACGAAAGCGTGGGTAGCGAACGGGATTAGATACCCCGGTAGTCCACGCTGTAAACGATGTGAACGAGGTGTGGGCGGTGTAGAAGCCGTCCGTGCCGGAGCAAACGCGATAAGTTCACCGCCTGGGGAGTACGGTCGCAAGGCTAAAACTCAAAGGAATTGACGGGGGCCCGCACAAGCAGCGGAGCGTGTGGTTTAATTCGATGCAACGCGAAGAACCTTACCTGGGCTTGACATGTACGTAGTAGTGAAGGGAAACTGGAACGAGCCTTCGGGCAGCGTAGACAG
Organism: Caldilineaceae bacterium; assembly: GCA_965220715.1. Lineage (GTDB taxonomy): Bacteria > Chloroflexota > Anaerolineae > Caldilineales > Caldilineaceae > Bin5. The sequence continues at coordinate 5,710,199 of OZ244843.1, read as the reverse complement.
GTGCTGCATGGCTGTCGTCAGCTCGTGTCGTGAGATGTTGGGTTAAGTCCCGCAACGAGCGCAACCCGTGTTGCTAGTTACAAGTGTCTAGCGAGACTGCCGGTAAAAAGCCGGAGGAAGGTGCGGATGATGTCAAGTCAGCATGGCCTATATGTCCAGGGCTACACACACGCTACAATGGCTGGTACAAAGGGAAGCGAAAGGGAGACCTGAAGCGAATCCCATCAAAGCCAGTCATAGTTCGGATTGCAGGCTGCAACTCGCCTGCATGAAGTCGGAGTTGCTAGTAACCGCAGGTCAGCAATACTGCGGTGAATACGTTCCCGGGCCTTGTACACACCGCCCGTCACGTCATGGGAGTTGGTAAGACCTGAAGACGGTGACCCAACCGCAAGGAGGGAGCTGTTTAGGGTGGGACTGATGACTGGGACGAAGTCGTAACAAGGTAGCCGTACCGGAAGGTGCGGCTGGATCACCTCCTTTCTAAAGGAAGAAAAGACGTAACTGTGGAGACGGCAATAGCCGTCGCAGAAACAGAAACGTCAACAGCAGCAAAAGTTTGCAAAGGATTGCCGGTTATCTTGCCACTTTTCAGGGGTTAACGTGCCTCTGTTGTGAAAGAAGGGCAAGTGGAAAGGGCCTGTAGCTCAGCCGGTTAGAGCACTGTGCTGATAACGCAGGGGTCCGTGGTTCGAGTCCACGCAGGCCCACAGTCGTGTAGCGGAAGCGGGCAGGAAGCGCTGAAGCTGACGATGGCAGCGAGCCAGGGTCCTGACACGCCCGGCTGGCGCAGAACGGAAGGCTGGGAGCAGGTGGCCCGGTCGTCTGCAAACAGGTTGCGTAGCAGGAAGTAAGAAGTAGCAGGGTTGGCACATTAAGAACTGAATAGGATAGAGAAGAACTGCTGCAGGAGTGAGAAAGAGCAGTCGTTGCGAGACGGCTGTTTTGAGTACAGCAGGTTAAGCTACGAAGAGCATACGGAGGATGCCTTGGCGCCAAAGGCCGAGGAAGGACGTGTACCACTGCGAAAAGCTGCGGGGAGTTGTGGTAAGGCTGCGATCCGCAGATATCCGAATGGGGAAACCCGCCCTGGGGAATGCCAGGGCAGTGCGCGGTGAAAAAATAGCTGCGTTACGGGGAACTCGGGGAAGTGAAACATCTAATTACCCGGAGGAAAAGAAACGATTCCGTTAGTAGTGGCGAGCGAAAGCGGATTAGTCCAAACCGTATTGGCGCAAGCTGGTGCGGGGTTGCAGGACCGACAGAAGGGCTGGACCGGATAGCGGAACCGCACTGGAAAGGCGGACCGGAGAGGGTGAGAGTCCCGTAGGCGAAATCTGGGAAGGTCTGGTCGGGATCCTGAGTATCACGGGGCACGCAAACCCTGTGAGAAGCTGGGGAGACCACTCTCCAAGACTAAATACCTTTGGCGACCGATAGTGAACAAGTACCGTGAGGGAAAGGTGAAAAGGACCCCTGATAGGGGAGTGAAAGAGATCCTGAAACCGTATGCTTACAAGCAGTCAGAGCCTGATGCCGGGGTTACCCGGCCGGGTGATGGCGTGCCTATTGGAGAATGAGCCAACGAGTTACGGTCAGTAGCAAGGTTAAGGCGTTAAAGCCGGAGCCGAAGCGAAAGCGAGTCTGAATAGGGCGACAAGTTGCTGGCAGTAGACCCGAAACCAGGTGAGCTATCCATGTCCAGACTGAAGCGGGAGTAAAATTTCGTGGAGGGTCGAACCGGTGTACGTTGCAAAGTGCTCGGATGAGGTGTGGATAGGGGTGAAATGCCAAACGAACCTGGAGATAGCTGGTTCTCGCCGAAATAGCTTTAGGGCTAGCGTCGTTTGTTGAGCATAGGAGGTAGAGCACTGGATGAGGTAGGGGGCGAAATGCTTACCGAACTCAACCAAACTCCGAATGCCTATGCTTTGAGAACGGCAGTCGGACTGCGGGAGATGAGTTTCGTAGTCGAAAGGGAAACAGCCCAGACCGTCAGCTAAGGTCCTTAAGTGGTGACTAAGTGGGAAAGGAAGTGGTGTTACAGAGACAGCCAGGAGGTTGGCTTGGAAGCAGCCATCCTTGAAAGAGTGCGTAACAGCTCACTGGTCAAGTGATACTGCGCCGAAAATATAACGGGGCTAAAGTCACCCGCCGAAGCTACGGTTTCACAGATGTCTACGGGCATGTGTGAGAGGTAGGCGAGCGTTCCATGCGCATCGAAGCGATACCGGAAGGAGTCGTGGAGGGCATGGAAGCGAGAATGTTGGCACGAGTAGCGAGAACTGTGTGAGAATCGCAGTCCCCGAATGTCTAAGGTTTCCGACGGGAGGTCAATCCGCGTCGGGTTAGTCGGACCTAAGGCGAGGCCGAAAGGCGTAGTCGATGGATAACAGGTGAATATTCCTGTACCGCATCAGGTTGTTTGAGCGAAGGGGTGACGCAGAAGGGTAGATCAGCCAGCGGCTGGAAGAGCTGGTGCCAAGCCTGTAGGTGTTGAGGACGGGGCGAAAAGACCGTCTGAGCTGAGGGGTGAAGGCGAGCCTTTATTAGGTGGAAGTGATTGAACCCAAGCTGACGAGAAAAGCCTCTAGTGAGACCTATGCGACCGTACCGCAAACCGACACAGGTAGACAGGTGGAGAACACCAAGGGGGACGGGAGAACCTTCGTCAAGGAACTAGGCAAAAATGGTCCGTAACTTCGGGAGAAGGACCGCCTCGGTAGAGTGAAGCTGCAGACGCAGCGGAGCTTGAGGAGGCCGCAGAGAAAAGGCCCTGCCGACTGTTTACCAAAAACACAGGTCCGTGCGAAGTTGAGAGACGACGTATACGGGCTGACGCCTGCCCAGTGCCGGAAGGTTAAGGGGAAAGGTGAGAGCTTTGAACTGAAGCCCCGGTGAACGGCGGCCGTAACTATAACGGTCCTAAGGTAGCGAAATTCCTTGTCGGGTAAGTTCCGACCCGCACGAAAGGCGTAACGAGTGGGGCACTGTCTCGACGGAGGACCCGGTGAAACTGAAGTAGGAGTGAAGATGCTTCTTACCCGCAGCAGGACAAAAAGACCCCGTGGAGCTTTACTGCAACTTGATATTGGATTAGGGCTTACTCTGTGTAGGATAGGTGGGAGACTGTGAAGCTGGTTCGCCAGGATCGGTGGAGTCGTTGGTGAAATACCACCCTGATTGAGTTTTGATTCTAACCTGTACCGTAACCCGGTATGGGGACAGTGTCAGGTGGGCAGTTTGACTGGGGCGGTCGCCTCCCAAAAGGTAACGGAGGCGCGCAAAGGTTCCCTCAGGCTGAATGGAAACCAGTTGTAGAGTGCAAACGCATAAGGGAGCTTGACTGCGAAACGGACATGTTGAGCAGAGACGAAAGTCGGCGTTAGTGAACCCACGGTTCTGAGTGGAAAGGCTGTGGCTTAACGGATAAAAGCTACCCCGGGGATAACAGGCTAGTCTTCCCCAAGAGTTCACATCGACGGGAAGGTGCGGCACCTCGATGTCGGCTCGTCACATCCTGGGGCTGGAGTAGGTCCCAAGGGTTGGGCTGTCCGCCCATTAAAGTGGCACGCGAGCTGGGTTCAGACCGTCGTGAGACAGGTCGGTCTCTATCCGCTGTGGGCGCAAGGAAATTGAGAGGAGCTGTCCCTAGTACGAGAGGACCGGGATGGACAGACCGCTGGTGTGCCAGTTGTCGTGCCAACGGCATAGCTGGGTAGCTAAGTCTGGAACGGATAACCACTGAAAGCATCTAAGTGGGAAGCCAGCCTCAAGATAAGTTTCCTCACAGAGAAAGTCTGGTAAGTGCGCTGGTAGACGACCAGTTTGATAGGCGGGACGTGTAAGGGCTGAGAGGTCTTGAGCGAACCCGTACTAAAGCACGAGGGCTTAACCTGTTGTATAGCGCGCCTGTAGCAGTACTTTTCTATCCTATTCAGTTCTTAGTGTGTCAATCCAACGACTGTGTCTATGCGAGTGGTACAACGACAGCGCCCTTGCTCAAAATAGCAACGGCTCTGCCTTGACCAACAATGCACAACCCTGACCACTCACCCTACAACCGTGCAAGAATAGAGGAGTTGGTGGCAAGAGCGGTGGGGAAACACCCGGTCCCATCCCGAACCCGGCAGTAAAGTCCACCAGCGTCGATGGTAGTGCGGGGGCGACTCCGTGCGAGAGTAGACCGTTGCCAACCTCCTCTTTCTTTACCACTCCACCAACGAAAACTTCTCTGGACAACCTGCTGCGTTGTGATATAATGTGCGCAGACATCAATCTGGCCCCGGTCTGCGAACTATTTCATGGATGATATCCCTCCTGAACCCGGATTTATACCATCGTTATCCTCGATCAGATTTGCCGTCCCACTTGCGCTTAACCAAATAATTGACGCGTTCATCCCCATGGCAGCATGCCATTGGCGGACTTTGCGCGCACCACCACCTCCTCCTCCCATAGCACAGGAGCATCCTGCATGACAGTTGCCGCCGTCATCTTGGCCGCCGGGTACGGAACCCGCATGAAATCGAAACTGCCCAAATTTCTGCATCCTCTGGCCGGCCGGCCTCTGATCGAGTGGTCTCTGCAAGCGGTAGACGAGCTTTCTGATCTGCGACCGGTTGTTGTGGTCGGTCATGCAAGAAAACAGGTGCAGAACATCCTCGGCGAGCGCGTCGACTATTGCGTGCAGGAGGAGCTTCTCGGAACTGGGCATGCCCTGATGCAAACAAAAGAACTCCTGTATCAACGCGCCGATCAGGTGCTGGTCCTTTACTCGGATATGCCCCTCCTGCGCCCCGAAACCCTCACAATGTTGACACAACTTCGCGCCGACAGTACACAACCGCAGCGCCGGCCAACCGCGCTGTCCCTCTTGACGGTCGAGCGTATTGAGTCCCAGGGCTTCGGCAGGGTCGTTCGCGACGAGAACGGGGCTGTCCGCGAAATCGTGGAAGAGGTGGACTGCACGCCTGAACAGTTCGCTATTCGCGAGTTAAATCCCGGTGTTTACTGCTTTGACGCCCAATGGCTTTGGGAAAACATCTCCCTGCTTGCGCCCAGCCCCAGCGGGGAGTACTATCTGACCGATATGGTTGGAATCGCCGTTGAAAAGGGCGAACGGATCGAAACCGTTTTGGCCGCGCCCGATGAGACATTCGGCATCAATGACCGTAGCCAGTTGGCCGTAGCCGCACAAGCGCTGCGCCAACGTATCAATACCGCACACATGCTGTCCGGTGTGACAATTGTCGATCCAACATCCACATATATCGATGCTGACGTGATAATCGGTCAGGACTCGACTATCTATCCGGGAACCCATCTGCAAGGGCGCACAACCGTTGCCGCCGACTGCCGCATCGGGCCGAACAGCCGGATCGTCGATAGCGTAATCGGAGATGCATGCCGGGTTGAGTACAGTGTCATCGAGCAGGCCAGAATGGAGCGAGGCAGCGCAATCGGCCCGTTTGGCCACCTGCGGCCTGGCGCCCATCTGGGTGAAGATGTACATATGGGCAACTTCGGCGAAGTGAAGAACAGCTACTTGGGCACAGGCGTCAAGATGGGTCATTTCAGCTATATTGGGGATGCGACCGTCGGCGAGAACGTCAATATCGGCGCCGGCTCCATCACCTGTAATTTCGATGGCGTCTCAAAAAACCGCACAATTCTCGGCGATGACGTCTTTCTCGGCAGTGATACCCTTCTGGTTGCACCCGTTACTCTTGGAGCACGCGCGCGAACCGGCGCCGGCGCTGTCGTAACGCGGGACGTGGAGGAGGATACGCTCGTCTACGGCGTGCCCGCACGGCCTGCGCGCACCACTGAACACAGTGATGCACGCACGGCGACTCCCGCCCAACAGAGTACCGCGACCGAGGAGGAGGGCGCCGGCGAAATCTCCTCGCAGTCACAGTCGAAGGAGAAACAAGAGTGAACTTGACGAAAAAATAAAGAGGAACACCAGCCCTTTGAATTTATTTTTCCGTCAAACTGTCTGCGCAATGCTCGGCGCGGCGCACGGCAACATAGAAAAAGGAGTCACCTGTGGATGTGGAACCTGCATGGCTGATCGCGGCGCTCTTGCTGCCATTATTGACGATTGGCTCTGTCTCTGCCGCGGAAGTATCGCTGTCGGCAGCATCCAGAAGCCGTATAAGAGAACTCCTCGCCAGCGGCAATCAGCGGGCAAAGCTGATCGACCAAATGCTCTCTGAGCCGGCCCGTTTTCTCTCCACCCTCCTGATCCTCAAAAGCCTTGCCTATATCGCCGCTGGCTCTATGACCGTCTGTCTGGCGATGACCCTGCAATGGTCCGATGTCGGGATCAGCATCGCGGTGGGCCTGATTTGGCTCCTCCTTCTCGCCATCCAAATCGTCGGACGGGGTTGGGCCCTGCGTCAGCCGGAATCGGTCGCACTCTCCATCGCCCGTTCCGTCGACCTGGTGGCTGTAGTTCTGGCCCCGCTATCATTTCTGCTGCGCCGCCTGGCTACCTACGCGCGGGGAAACGTAGACGAAGTGACTGCGGAAAGCGTCTTTCTGAGCGAAGACGGCCTGCGCTTCCTCATTCACGTGGGCGAGGGCGAGGGAGTGATCGAAGAAGACGAGAAGCAGATGATCGCCGGTATCTTTGAATTCGGCGAGACGACCGTGCGCGAGATCATGGTGCCGCGGCTCGATATTGTGGCGGTAGAGGTGAGTGAGCCGCTCAGTCTAGCTCTCGATCTGATTATCGCCAATGGACACAGCCGCATTCCCGTTTATGAAGACAGCATAGATCATCTTCTCGGTGTACTCTACGCCAAAGATCTCCTGCTCTGTCTGCGGGATGGGAGTCAGGACATTTCCGTTCGTCAACTGCTGCGGCAAGCCTACTTTGTGCCCCAGAGCAAAAAACTGGACGAACTGTTCGAAGAGATGCAGGCCCACCGCATTCATATGGCCCTGGCTGTGGATGAATACGGCGGTACAGCCGGGCTCGTTACGATCGAAGACCTGCTCGAGGAGATCGTTGGCGAAATTCAGGATGAGTACGATTCGGAAGAGCCGCAGTTGAAAAAGCTGGCGCCCGAGATCTACATCTTTAACTCGCGTTACGATATCGATGAGGTGTCCCAGCTTATCGGCGTCAACCTGTCCGCCGGCCGTGAAAATATCGATACATTGGGCGGTTTCATATACAGCCAACTGGGGCGGGTTCCGGAGCAGGGCGAAAGCATGCATTTCGATGACTGGAGTTTCACCGTCTTGTCGGTTGATTCCCGTCGAATCGAACAGGTGCGCGTCGAGCCACTCCACAGTGCAGAGAACAGTACGCAGACCTTGAGCCAGCCCGGGGCCGAGGAACAACCCGAGGATACCACAGGATCCGGCTACTTACAGTCGGCTGCCTGACAACATGCTATGCGCCCCTGCTCGAAAAGGGCGCGCAGAAAGGACGCTATCGTGAACGGGACGGTATCCCCGCAGCAACTGGTCGCAGCGGCCCACACCGCCCGCAAACAGGCGTATGCACCATATAGCAACTATGCCGTCGGCGCTGCCGTGTTGACAGAAAACGGCGAAATCATACCAGGATGTAACGTTGAAAACGCCTCCTATGGGGGGACGATTTGCGCCGAACGGGTCGCGCTCACGGCTGCGATCGCCCAGGGGAAACGGGAACTGAGAGCCATCGCCGTTGTTACCGTGGACGGCGGCTCGCCCTGCGGCCTCTGCCGCCAGGTGATGATTGAACTTGGCGCAGAGATGGATGTGTATATCGGTGATGAGGCCGGCAACTTTCGCACCACAACTGCGCGCGCGTTGCTGCCCGATGCCTTCGTCGGCTGACAGCGTTCGGACCGTTTCCCGGCCGACTCAGTCTGCCGCGGCCTCCAGGATACGGAAGAAATCGGAGCCCCCTGCATAAGGCACCCGCGTCCGGTAAGCGAGCCAGCGCACATTTGTGGGTGCCCGGCAAGATCCTCTTACCAGAAGGGGATGGAAGCGGGCTGGAGAATCTAGACCCGATCCAACGAGTGAAAATCTGATGAATAACTTCTGCCTGGCGACAATCGGGTCGCTGGCTCTGTTGGCCGTTGCGGCCTGTGCGCCACTTCCAGAGTCTGCCCAGCCCACCGTAACCACGACCGCAACGTCGCCGCCTGTCGCAACCCTTGACTCTCAATCAAATACGCAGACCGTTACACCGGCGTTATCGAACAACGTTGCCGCCTCGGGAGAGGCCGTGCCTTCGTCGGGAGAAGAATCCGCGCACCTGGCAGTCGATAACGATCTCGACTCACTCTGGAACTCGGGACGCGTCCCCCTGGGGTGGTTCCGGCTTGCACTTGATGGCCATTACCTCGTCGAAAGAGTAGAGCTGGTCATCGCGCAGACCCCTCCCGGTCCAACCACGCATGAGGTCTGGTTGGGAGACGGTTCGGGCACGCGCGCGCTATACGAGCGGCTCACTAACGATCATACGGAAGATGGGCAGACCCTGGAAGTGACGATTGAACCGCCGCGCAGCATAAACGAGGTGTTTATTCGCACTGTTCACAGCCCGAGTTGGGTCGCTTGGCGCGAGGTGCGCGTGTTCGGTGAGCCCTCTGAGAATATTCGCCCGCCGCCGCTCAAACTCAGCAGAATCGCCTCCGGGCTGAATTTGCCCGTACATCTTACCCACGCCGGCGATGACAGCGGCCGGCTTTTCGTGGTCGAGCAAGGGGGGCGCATCCGCATTATCAGGAAACCCGCGTCGCCCAACGGCGACGCGGCGTGGTCTGTGAGCGATACCCCGTTCCTGGATATCTCGGAGCGGGTCAGTTGCTGTGGGGAACAGGGGCTTCTCGATATCGTCTTTCCGCCCGGCTATGGCGCCAAACAGCACTTCTATGTCAGCTATACCAATATCGACGGCCATACAGTCATCGGCCGCTACCAAACGACCTCTGATCCTGACAGAGCCGATCCAGCCAGCGAGGAAGTTGTGCTCACGATTCAGCAACCGTACGATTCGCACAATGGCGGGCGTATCCTCTTTGGGCCGCAAGATGGCTACCTTTACATTGGCAGCGGCGACGGCGGCGGCCCTGCGTTTAACGACCCTGACAATCATGGGCAGGACCCCAGCATATTGTTGGGCACGATTCTGCGTATCGACGTCGAGTCCGGCGTCAAGCCTTACGCCATCCCCGCCAGTAACCCCTTCACCCAGGTTGACGGCTATCTCGACGAGATCTGGGCGTTTGGCCTGCGCAATCCCTGGGGATTTGCGTTCGACAAGCACACAGGCGACCTCTACATCCCTGATGTCGGCAATATCACTCAGGAAGAGGTGAACTACCAGCCGGCAGCCAGCGCCGGCGGCGAAAACTACGGATGGCGTATCACCGAAGGCAGCATCTGTTTCGAACACTGGGGTTGCACCAAGGGCGAACCCTGTACTGTCGAACATTGGATATGCAGCGCAGACGGCCAGACCTCGCCGGTGGCCGAATACAACCATTCGCAAGGGTGCGCAATTGTGGGCGGGGCCGTCTATCGCGGCTCCAGCCTGCCCTATCTGCAGGGTGTATTCCTCTATGCCGATTTCTGCCGCGGGAAGATCTGGGGGTTGAAAGGCGGTTCCCAGAATAAGTGGCAAAGCCCTCTGCTTATCAATGCCTCCGTTCCCGTCAGCGCCATCGGCGAAGACCAGGACGGCAACATGTACGTCATCGGCTATCAGGATGGCGTTATCTCGATGATCACAGAGGAGTAGGCAGTACACTGAAGCAATCCTGTCGCCACTGTAGCAATGACCCCTATGTCCTGAACTGTTCGATTTGGGACATAGGGCCTTTCTATTTGTGGGGGCGTCGCCGCGGCTGGAACCGCTGACCATGCCCCTGCGCTTGCCCGTCGCCACCAGGTACTGGTCGAAGATCCATACAGTGTGGAGCGGCTGCCAAGGCGAAAGGCGAAGCGGGCAGCAGCTATGCACCCCCCTTCCAGAATCGTTGACTTTACTTTCCCGCTCTGGTATGTTCTTACCATGAATGTCCCGGCGCTGATGGCAACCTACCAGTTGCGTCAACGAGAATACCTGCTGCGCATTACGCGGGCGATGACCTCGCGGTTGGATCTGCCCAGCCTGCTGCGGCTGATCCTCGAAAGCGCGGCGGAAATGCTGGCCGCGCCCGCCGGCGTGATCGTGTTGGATGACGAATCCGCCGCCGTCCCCCTGGCAGATGGACGCAGCACCGTCGAGGATGACGAACCCTTTCGCATCCGTGCAGCCTATGGGATCCCACGACAGCTTCTGCCCGCGTTTCGTCCCCTCCTCAAGATCGCCTCGCAATCCTGGCCGCCATCTGAAGATCGACTGGCGGAAGAGGAGGCGAACCACCCTGCATTGGACAGCGAATGGGAGTCCGGGCGCGCAGTGGCAGCCGCATTCTCACTGGGCGATAGCTACCAGCAGGATATAGAGCGCAGCGTCCGGGAAATAGAGTCGGCGCTGGGAAGGAAGTTGGGGCAGGTGATCGGCCTCCCCCTTCTCTTCGAAGAGGACCTGCTCGGCGTAATCTATCTGTTCCGGGGCGACTCCGCCTTCTCTCCGCTGGACTGGCAGTTCTTGCAGGGGTTCGCCGACCAGGCCGCGATTGCCGTACGTAACGCCCGCCTCTACCAGCAACTGACGACGGAACGCAGCCGGCTGACGATGATTGTCCAAAACAGCGTCAATGGCATGATGATCCTGGCGCCCAACAAGCGGGTCGAAGTGATCAACCAGCCCCTGTCCGTAATGACGGGGATCGCGCCCCACGAGGCGATCGGACAGCCGTGCGACAAGGTCTTGCCGCTCCTGAATCTGCACGGGGAGGACCTGTGCAGCGCTGATTTCGATGTGGAGTCGTTGCCCGAAGGCGGCGCCCAATCTGAAGGGGACATTGTTCTGCCGGATGGGGGCCAGATCTCGGTCTCGGTAACCTTCATTCCGGTCAAGGATGAGCGCAAGCGGCTGCTGAATATCATTGCCAATGTGCTGGACATCACACGTTTCCGCGAAGAGGAGGAGATGAAATCCACCTTTACCTCGATCATCAGCCACGAACTGAAGACGCCGGTGGCGCTGATCAAAGGTTATGCGCAAACGCTGGCGCGCCCGGACGCCGCCTGGGATGCCGAGACAGCCCGGCAAAGCCTGGAAGTGATCGAGGAGGAAGCCGATCGGCTGGAGGCGCTGATCAACAGTCTGCTGGAAGTTAGCCGCATCCAGGCCGGCGGCCTCCGGCTGGAGCGCTCCGACCTTCAAATGCAGCGGCTGCTCCAACGGGTCGCGCAAGACTACCGCACACAGACCGACACGCACGAAATCGCGCTGGATCTGCCGCCCAATCTGCCGGTCATTAACGGCGACGAAGAACGGCTGCGCCTGGTTTTCACAAATCTGCTCAGCAACGCGATTAAGTACTCGCCCGACGGCGGCGTGATTCGCATTGGGGGGTGGCAGGAAGAGCCGCAGGAAATGGACGCGGCCGGTCGGCTGGTGCTCTACGTCGCTGACGAGGGGATCGGCATTCCCGCAAGAGAACTGCCGAGAATATTCGAACGATACTACCGGGTGGATAGCGGCCTCCGCCGCGGAACGGCCGGCGTTGGTCTCGGCCTTTTTCTCAGCAAGGCAATCGTCGAGGCCCATCACGGCGAGATCTGGGTGCGCAGCGACGTGAACAAGGGCACAACCGTCTTCGTGGCCTTGCCTGTGGACGAGATCGAGGTCGCATAGGGCGGTGGCCCGACAGAGAGTGAGCATGGGAAAATTAAATGCGCCCCAGCGGCCGAAAAAGCGCGTATGAAGAGCTTCTGTTATGCAACTCATTCTTGAGAGACGCTTGACGCGTCCCCGCTATGTAGAGTTTCTCTTTCCACTGATCGCGGTCGTTCTGGCGCTGATCTTCAGTGGCATCTTGCTGTGGATATTCGGCGCAAATCCATTTGAGACCTATGCGGCGATGGCAGCGGGCGCGTTTGGCCAGCGCTACCATATCAGCGAAACGATTCTACGCGCGATTCCTCTTATGTTGACAGGGCTGGCGGTTGGCATCGCCTTTCGCATGTTGTTCTGGAATATCGGCGCCGAAGGCCAGTTTGTTTGGGGAGTCATTGCCGCCACCTGGGTTGCCCTCTTTTTGCCGGAACAGATCGGTGGGCTGCCGCAATGGGCCTTCCTGCCGGCCATGATCGTGGCCGCATTTGTAGCCGGCGCCATCTGGGGACTGATCCCGGCCGTTCTCAAAACCGCTCTGCGGGTCAACGAGATCATTACAACCCTGATGTTCAACTATGTGGCCCTGTTGTTCATGCAGTATCTCTACACCGGATCCTGGAAGGATCCCGAGGGCTTCGGCTTTCCCGGCAGCGCCCAGTTCCCTCAGCACGCCTGGCTGCCTCGCTTGCCTATCGACCTGGGCCGGGTCCACTATGGCTTGGTGATCGCGGTCTTGGCAGCGTTTCTGCTCTGGCTCGTCCTGGACCGCACCAAATGGGGGCTGGAGATCAAGGTGATTGGCAAGAACCCGTTGGCCGCCCGCTACGCAGGAATGAGTATTACGCGCAATGTGCTGCTGGTCATGTGCGTAAGCGGGGGGATAGCAGGGCTGGCCGGATTCAGCCAGGTGGCCGGCGTGGGGCACCGGCTCCAAAATGGAATCGCCGTCGGAGATGGCTTTACTGCGATTATTGTGGCCTGGTTGGCAAAGCTGAACCCTTGGGCCATCCTGCTCGTCAGCATACTGCTGGCCGGACTCAACACCGGGGGTGATCAGTTGCAAATTACCATGGGGCTGCCGGCCGCGGTCTCTGGTGTGCTCCAGGGGTCAATACTCTTCTTCGTGCTCGGCGCCGATGTCTTTGTCAACTACCGGCTGCGGGTTATTCGTACCCAGCCCCGGCCGGCCGCTAATCCAGCGCCCGTCTCCGGGGGACCGACACCGGCCGATTAGAAGAAGCGCCGATTTGGTTTCAGTAGCCAGTAGCCCCTGAAACACCGGTCCACACTGAGCAAAACCTGGCGACAGCAATCTGGCAACCGCAGTTGGCCGCCGGCTACCACGCATGTGAAGGCGTTACGACAATGGAACTCGCCCTACTTATCTCGATCCTGACGGTGACAATTCAGGCTGGCGCCTCTCTTGTCTTTGCCGCAGTTGGCGAAATCTACACCGAAAGGGCCGGCGTTCTCAATCTCGGCTTGGAGGGCATTCTAATTATGGGCGCTGTCAGCGCCTTTGCCGTTGGCTTGCACACCGAAAGTCTGCTGCTGGGCACACTGGCGGCGGTCGTAGTCGGCGGAGTACTGGCCTCCCTCCACGCCTTCTTGTCCGTCACTCTGCGGGCCGACCAAGTGGTCAGCGGCTTGGCGATGACGCTGTTTGGCATCGGGCTGAGCAGCTTTCTTGGCCAGCGCCTTGGCCCGGAGGGCGCGCCGCTGGTGGGCTTGGTCGGTCCAAAGTTCCACAAAATCGCGATCTCCGGTCTCAGCCGGATTCCGCTGCTTGGCCAAGCCCTCTTCAACCAGGATCTGCTGGTCTACCTGATGTATCTGACCGTGCCCATCGCCGCCTTCCTGCTCTATCGCACCCGGCTTGGCCTTAACGTGCGCGCAGTAGGCGAAGACCCGGACACGGCCGATGCAATGGGCATATCTGTCACCCGCACACGCTATCTGGCCACCATCGGCGGGGGTATGCTGATGGGGTTGGGCGGCGCTCACCTGAGCTTGGCCTATACCCCCGGTTGGACTGAAAATCTCACCGGCGGACGCGGCTGGATTGCCATCGCTCTCGTCATCTTTGCCACCTGGGATCCGGCGCGGGCCCTCCTTGGGGCCCTGATCTTTGGCGCGGTCAATGCGACTCAGTTTCGGTTGCAGGCGGCCGGCGGCGGAGTCATTCCGGCGGCCATGCTGGCGATGATGCCCTATCTGCTGACCGTCGTTGTGCTGACGCTGATCACCGTCTATGAAAACGTAAGTCGCCGCCTCGGCGCGCCGGCAGCCCTCGGCCTGCCCTATATGCGCGGCGAACGTTAGCTTCTGTGATTAAAGAAATCGATTGGAGTCGAACATCCTTATGTGTGGACAGGAATATCGCATCGAGCATGATAGCTTGGGCGAAGTAAAAGTACCGAAAGATGCTCTGTATGCTGCCCAAACCCAGCGAGCCGTCGACAACTTTCCCATTAGCCCGTTGTGTTTCCCCCGCCAATTTATCCGCGCAATCGGGCTGATCAAAGGGGCGGCTGCGGCCGTCAATCTCGATTTAGGTCAGATTGATGCGGAAATGGCGGCGGCAATTCAGAGCGCCAGCGCCGAAGTCGCGCACGGCGTCCACGATTCCCATTTCCCGCTCGACATCTTCCAGACCGGTTCCGGTACCAGCACAAACATGAACGCAAACGAAGTGATCGCCACCCTGGCATCCCGGATTCTGGGGCGCAGCGTTCACCCCAACGATCATGTCAATATGGGGCAAAGCAGCAACGATGTCATTCCTTCTGCCATCCATGTGAGCGCCTATCTTGCCGTTGTGGAGGAACTCTTGCCAGCGCTGCAGCAACTGCAGGAAACACTCGACGCCAAGGCCGCAGACGTGGACGACATCGTCACAACCGGGCGCACTCACCTGATGGATGCCATGCCTATCCGCCTGAGTCAGGAACTGGGGGGCTGGAGCAACCAGATCGACAAAGGACAGCGCCGACTGCGCGACGCCTTGGCGCGGCTGGCAGAACTTGCCCAGGGGGGTACCGCGGTCGGCACCGGCATCAATGCCCATCCTGAGTTCGGTGAGCGTATCTCGGCCAAACTCGCCGAGATGACAGCTCAACCGTTCAGAACAAGCGAAAACTACTTTGAAAGTCTGAGCAGCCAGGATGCCGCAGTGGAGTTGAGCGGTCAACTCAAGACGATCGCGACCTCGCTGATGAAGATGGCAAACGATCTGCGCTGGATGAACAGCGGGCCGATTGCCGGCATCGGCGAAATCGAGTTGCCAGCCCTGCAGCCGGGCAGCAGCATCATGCCGGGCAAGATCAATCCAGTCATTCCGGAGGCGGTCGCCATGGTTGCCGCCCAGGTCACTGGCAACGACGTGACGATTACGATCGGGGGACAGTCGGGCAGTTTTCAACTCAACGTAATGCTCCCCGTCATTGCCTACAATCTGTTGCAGAGCATCTCGATTCTGGCCGGCGCCAGCTGTCTGCTTGCAGACAGAGCCATCGCCGGCTTTGCTGTCAATGCAGAGCGGATCGGACGCCTCGTTGACAGCAATCCGATTCTGGTTACCGCCCTGAATCCGGTGATCGGGTATGAACTGGGCGCGCAAATTGCCAAGACCGCCTACGCGCACGGTCGCACCCTCAAAGAGGTCGCTCTGGAGATGACCGATCTCAGCGCCCACGAACTTGATGAACTGCTCGATCCCCGCAAACTGACCGAAGGTGGAATTCAGCAACGCTGAGACCCAACTCCGGACTCTGTCCGTCTGCACTGTGATCTGCGTGATCAGGGCAATGAGCTGTGGTCAGTTCCTCCCCTTTCATGTCAGATTCCTGAGCCGTTGGTCGCCCGCTGCCGAATTAAAAGCTGCTGAATGAAAAAAAAGGTCCGGCACAAGGTGCCGGACCTTTCTATGTTTTGTAATTTCTGTTCTGTCTACGGCAGGAGGTAATATGGATTGCGCGCGGCGCCCCGTTGCCGAATTTCGAAGTGCAGATGCGGCCCCGTGGAACGCCCCGTATTGCCTACCGTACCCAACTGTCTGCCCTTGGCGACGTTTTCCCCCTGGCGCACGTAGATCGTATTCATATGTGCATAGAGCGTGACATCGCCGTTGCCATGATCGACCATGACCATACTGCCATAGCCGCTGTTCCAGCCATGTGACGCCTTGATCACATAACCGCTGTCGGCTGCAACGATTGGGGAGCCTGCCCTGGCTCCGACATCGATAGCTCTGTGGCCGTGCCAGAACTGCTGGGTAATCTGGCCGGTGACTGGCCAGTCATAGTGTCCGGAACCTCGGACCGCAGAAGCAGGGACGGGTCCCCGATACATTGCCACCTGTCGGGCCACATAGGGCTTGGTACCATTGGGAATGATCAACTGTTTGCCGCTATTGATCGGGGTATCCGCTGACCCCAGATTATTCAAAGGAAAGGCAACAATCTCATCGACGCTTACTTTGTATTTCACAGCCAGAGTTGACAACGTGTCGCCCGCTCGAACCACATGCATCACACCGTCAACCGGGGGAATAATTAACTCCTGGCCAGGCCACAACAGATCCGGATTGGACTCCAGCTTCGGATTGGCCCAAAGAATCGTCTCCGGTCTGAGATCGTAACGGGCAGCAATCTTCTGAAGGTTATCAGCTGGCAATACTTTATAGATCTGGATTCTGTCTAGCCTGGAGGGCACGGTGATTACAACCGGTTCCGCCTCCGCGCCTTGTATACCTGGGGATGCAACGACAGCCTCATTGGTATTCCGGGTGAAGGGAAGTACCGCACGTTGCAATGCACTGCCAACCTCTGCAATTGGATTTCGACGGGCCAGTTGTGTGTCAGCAACGGCACTTTCTGCAAGCGTTACATCCGCCGGCAGAGGCTGCAACGATAACTCCCAATCGGGGGCGTCCATCTGTCTGACCAGGATCACAATCGCTGCCACCACCAGGACCGCAAGATGGCTGGCAAGCCGGATTGGCGCGACCTGCTCGCGCAAGAAGCTCTGTATGCCTGAAGACAAATTCCCAATCGTCCCGCCCGCCGCATCCACCAAGCCGGTCGATCCCTCTTCCAGAGCGACTTCGGCCACGCGGTCAAAACCCTGATTCATCTGATTCGGTGATGGACTGGGACTAAACTCTGACAGATTGCTGGAAACAGAGGAAAGCAATACTTCCCGATCCGGTGTGGGGGAGCCATTTGGTCGGCGGAAAGTGTGATAGCTGAATTGACGTTGTTCTACGTGCTCTTTGCTTTTCAGCATGCAGCCTGCCCAAGATAAGGATACAGCATTAATACTATATCATATTTTACGTTGAATGCAAAGTTCGAAAGACTGCGGGGCGGGGGGGGAGATGCCTTCAGGTCTATTGTGTTCCGCAGCCAAAATGGCATCGTCTGCCATTCGAGGCTTTCAAAATGGCTTGACTCGCCTCAAGAACGCAATTATAGGGTTAAAAGAGGCACTGCACAAATTGGATTTCCGGTCTGAACTGGCTTTTTTGCTCTCTTGACACAGTCAGGTTGGAAAACGTAGGCAAATCGTAGGGTTTGCGCCATATTCCTGCGATCCTGGCAACGTTCTTAGTTCATGTCAGCGCATCAGGTGCCAAGTCGCCTGCAAAGCTCCTGGGCCAGTTCAAAGTAGGGAAGTTCGCTTCGAAGAGTCGCCCCGAACACCGTTCTGCCTATTTGACAAGTGTGTCCAGAAATTCCTGGTTGTCTCGCGTTCGGCTGAGACGTTCCAGAATGGGTAGAATCGCTTCGTTACCACCTCCCATGGCGTCACTCATGCGGCGCAGTGTGTATACCTTCGCCAACACTTCCGGCTCCAGCATCTTTTCTTCGGCTCGCGTGCTGCTTCGTTCAATATCGATGGCCGGGAATATGCGCCGTTCCGATGTGCGCCGGTTGAGATGCAACTCCATATTGCCGGTGCCTTTGAACTCTTCGTAAATGACGTCATCCATGCGGCTTCCCGTATCGACAAGACAGGTCGCAATAATGGTCAAGCTGCCTCCCCCTTCCAGATTCCGGGCCGCGCCAAAGAATCGTTTTGGGGGATAGAGCGCCGCCGGATCGATCCCGCCCGAAAGCGTACGACCGGACGGAGGCACAGTCAGGTTATAGGCGCGCGTGAGGCGGGTAATGCTGTCCAGCAGTATCACCACATCGCGGGCGCCCTCCGTCAGACGTTTGGCTCGTTCCAAGGCCATTTCCGCTACGCGCACATGGTTTTGGACCGGTTCGTCAAATGTGCTGCTGATCACCTCCGCCTCCACCGAACGGTCCATATCGGTTACCTCTTCGGGCCGCTCGCCGATCAGCACCACCATCAGATGTAAGTCGTCATAGTTGCCCGATATGCCGTTGGCGATGCGCTTCAGAATGGTCGTCTTGCCGGCCTTGGGGGGACTGACGATCATCCCGCGCTGGCCGCGGCCGATTGGCGACAGCAGATCGATCATGCGCGTGGCTAGTAAGTTCGGTTTGGTTTCCAGATGGATCTGCTCGTCTGGGAAAATTGGCGTCAGTTTCTCGAAAATCGGACGCCGTTTTGCCTCTTCCGGGTCAAGGCCGTTGACGGCTTCCACCTTTAGCAGGCCAAAATACTTCTCCGTATCCTTTGGCGGGCGTACCTGGCCAACAACGAGATCTCCTGTTCGCAATCCAAAGCGACGAATCTGACTTTGGCTGACGTACACGTCGTCCGGCCCCGGCAGAAGATGGTCGCTGCGGAGGAAGCCAATGCCATCCTGTACGATTTCCAGAATACCGCCTCCAAAAATATAGCCCTGTTTTTCGGCGTTTGCCCGCAATAAAAGAATGATCAGATCGTGCTTCTTCAAACGGGTATGACCACTCATCGCCATCGAGCGAGCTATATCTCTGAGTTCATCCAGGGTGCAATCCTCCAATTCGGCCATCGTCATACTGAGCATTTCCATAGTTCGTTCCTTGTCAGGCTCAACAAAAAGTCACTCATTGCTTGCGCAACAGGACAGCTTGATATCCATACGAGTAAGAGTGCTGAAAGCGTGGGCTGTCGATAAGTTGTGAAGACGAACCGTCTACACAATGTGATCTCTGAGGATTGCCCGAATTCGGGCAGGATTTCCTAGTGAATTGACTTGCGCCAGGGTTGGGTAAATACCTAAGAGGTGCATTCGATGGACAACCAGTCGCGTCTACCTCCTATACGCGGCTGTCGTCCGCTGTGCTCGGTCATTCTGAATCGATCATCGCCAATTGCTTATAGAGCAAGCCGGCTACTTAGCTAAGTTCTTTTAGGATAGACGAAGCGGACATATAGGGCGGAGGCAAACGTGCAGTATCGACAACAAGTATAGCAGCCTTTTTTGATTACGTCAACTACGATTATTCTGCGGATGCATCCCGAATATTTCCAGTGTTTCTTGCCGCCGCCGGTCAGCCCGCGCCGTACGCAAAAAAAGCCCCCAATCCCAGAAGTGATGGAAAAATCCGCAATGCCCACAATTGGGGCCCGACCCACGATAGGCGCGCGCTCACGATCGACTCCCAGCCCCCTAAAGAGGAACCTGAAAAACGAGGCGTACCGTCGGTTCGTTGACCATCGTCAAGTCGGCTGGCTGCCGCTGAACGCCCGCTACCCAAGGACCAGCGCCAACAAAATCTGGTCGGTGTCCCGCCTTTCCTCCCTACCACTCCCAAATGCCGGCGATCTCCTTCAACTTCTCAACGTCTAGGACTCCTATGCGGCGGTAGCCCAATTCCACCAGACCCTGCCGTTTGAATTCCCGCAGGATCGCGCTGACCGTCTCCCGATATGTACCAAGTCGATCCGCGAGGACCTGATGGCTGACCCCCTGAATCACCTCTTCTCTGTCGTTGCACAACTCAACCAGAAGAGCCGCCAATCGTTCCGGCAGCTTCTTGTAGGCCACATCTTCCAGCCTGTCTTCTACCTGTAGAAGCCTTCTGCCGTACGTCTGCAACATCCCCCATCCCAGAATTGGGTACTGAAGCGTCATGTTGCGCGCCTCGGCAGCCGGAATTGACCAGACCACCACATCTGTGTCCGCTTCGGCAAAAACATTCGCCTCCTGCGGCCTGTTCAATGCGCCCTCACCAAATATCGCCGCCGGCTCCAGCGATCCGATGACCAGCCGACGGCCTTCATGATTCGGGCAGACCAGGTTGATCTTGCCCTGCATGAGTACGAACATCTCTCTCTTCAGAGCAGCCGCATCGGCAATAACCTCATGCGGTCGGTATGAACGCATGCGCACATGCTTCCCGAACGAAGGATCGTCGTTGCGGAGATCCATCAATGTCTGCAAAAGTTCGGGTTTTCGGCCCAGGACATCGTCGGCAACAGTGTGTCGATATGAATTATCGAACATATATCACATCCTTTCTGGCTGCTCCGCAGAACCACTCCCATACGCCTGGCGCCAGCTAAGGCGGAATCTATCGATGCCTCCGCCGGTGAGAAGGTACAAGTTAAAGTTATCCTGTGCAATTCATGTGCCATGAAAGCACAAATTCCCCAAAATTCTCCCCATCGTCTCGATAAACCGTTCTGACACTGTACACTGTCTGAAGTATAGCAGTTTTCGGCAACAATTTCTATGCCTTTTCTCCTTACAGGATCCTTATCAAACGCGCGTAAGACTCTGCCTTCTTGATCAAGAATAGCATAGGAAAGTTATATTTCTGTTGGAAAAAAGTTAGCGTTCCATAACCTTTGGAGAACTCTCGAAAAAAGGAGCCTCCCAAAATGGGCCCCACGCTCCTCTCCACATCTGCCAGCACACCCTCTGACCACAGCGCAGACCGGAACCAGAATCCTGCCGCCCGCCTTACAGCTTTCCTATAGCATCGGGACTCTCGACCGCCCGCCACCACTGCAGCGGAAGCAAACCACTGAGAAAAAATATGGCTGGGCAACGGCCCCGCGCCCCTGCCTTCCACGCCCTCCCACTCTGGCATGCACCCCCACCCGCACACCCTTTGACCAACCAGGGAATATATACCCAATTATTCTCGTTCTACTATCACGGCGTACCCAAGCGCGCTCGCGCACCGACTCCTGCTACTATCACCCCAAAATCCGCGTCATATGCCACCCAAATAGCGCAATTGTGGACTAATACGTGTTATGCTACACTGAAAAACTATAATCAACCGCTAGACAATTGAGAGTGGCTGTCCAATTTCCGTTGCTCTTGACATCAGGTCGAAAGCACAGCGCTGACTCTTTCCTGACGCTAAAATCCCTCGTAACCTGACCCGTACAGACCGAATTTGGGTCGATCGGGTCGAGGAATGGTTATTTGCATTCATTCTACTCTAATCACGTGACGAGAGAAGCTTAATGGCAGGAATTGTGAAAAGAGTCGCCGCGGTCCTCGTTAGTATTGTCTGGCTCAGTCTGATTCTTGTATTGCTGGCCGGTTTTTTCTTGCCCAATCTTCACGCGCTCCTGCCAACACCAGTGAGGGACTTTACTGATCCGGAGGCGCTGCGGGAACGGTGGGAAAGCTTAACCGACTCATTGGTGCCGGGAATCGGCTTTCGGCCCCCTGCTGAGCTCGAGGCCACAGAGACCCCCACGCCAGATCCCGCACTATCTACCTCGCCGACGGCTACCCCTGTACCCGAGACGCCCACAGCCGCGCCGCCAACTGCGGAGTCCGCGACACCGGCAACCCCCCCGTCTATGAGTTCCGACGGTGACGACAAGCCCCCCGAAATCGAAACATCCGTCTCGATCTCGGTGTCAGAAGCTGGGCAAGCCGACCTGCGCTCTGCTCCCAGTGAGGACGCAGACGTCATCGGGCTCGTCGCCGCAGGAGGAACGATTATCGTCAATGGCCGCGATCCCACCGGGCGCTGGTATCGCTTGGAAGACGATACCTGGATTGACGCCGATGACTTGGTTGATGCCCCCCAGGATCAAGTCCCTGTTGTCATGGCGGAGACCCAGCAACCCCCGCCGCCTGGGGATTCGCCGCCATCCGAAACAACCCCAACCGCACCGTCCACACCACTTGTGGCTATCACCGCCGTTGTCAACGCCGACTCGAATCTGCGCTCCGGCCCCGGTACCGAATACGATCGCGTCGACGGTGTCAATTTCGGCGAAGAAGTGTCCGTCGTCGGCATATCCGCCGATGGTACATGGTACTTGCTCGAAAGCGGCGTTTGGCTCTTCGCTGACCTCCTCGTTGAAGCCGTTGACGTACCGGTTGTCACTGAGGATGGTGTCCCAGAGCCGCCGGATACTACCGAAACCGAGCAACCAGAAACCGAGCAACCAGAAACCGAGCAGCCCGAAACCGAGCAGCCTGACACGGACGACGTGCAGACACAGACAGGCACAGAGCAGCCGGATACGGAGACCGAACAACCTGACACGGACGACGACCAGACGGCGCCTGAAACGGACGATGAGCAGCCGCAACCGGTTGTCATTGCCCCGCTTGGCGCCAATCTGCGCGCCGGGCCCGGCGTCGAATTTGACCGTGTTGACGGCGTCGAGCAAGGTCAGGTATTGACAATTGTGGCGCAGAATACTGGCGGAGGGTGGCTGAAACTTGAAGATGGCTCCTGGATCTTCGCCGATCTGGTGGACAATGTGCCCACAGACCTCCCTGTAGATTCGGGAGAAGCAATGGAAGCCGAGACCGACGAAACCGGCGCCGATGACGAAACCTCTGACGAGACAACCCCACCGGACGCGTCTGACGATGAGCAAAACGTACAGGCGGGTGACGACGAGCAGGACGCGCAGACCGATGACGATGAGCAGGACGCGCAGACCGATGACGACGAGCAGGACGCGCAGACCGATGACGACGAGCAAGACACGCAGACCGATGAAGACGAACAAGAAATACAGGACGAGATCGAGCAGATAGTGTTGGCAACTGTAAATACCGATGCCAATCTGCGCAACGGCCCCGGTCTCGACGCAACGATTGTCGACTCGGCCCCCGTCGGTACGCAAGTGACGATCGTCAGTCGGTCCGACGATGACCTATGGTTACAGCTTGACAATGGCTTCTGGATCGCCGCTACTCTCGTGGATATCCTCCCCGCAGAGGTCGAAGAGGACGCCGATGGCGATACCGGGACGGACGATTCCAACGAGGGCAAGATAGCCCATCCGCAGAACTATAGCCTCTGATAAATATATGTGATGAGGGTGCTAAAAACCATCTGATTCACAATCGCCACAGTCGATTTTGCAGCAGCACGGCGCCGTATCGGCCATTTTAGGTTTCGGACTTCTGTCGGGAACCAAATTGGCCGTGCGGCGTACCTATTTATAAACAGTGCATGAGAATTGGCATGCGCCCGCAAATATAGTCACGGAGAGAACTTGATGCGTATTTTGCTATATACGGGCAAAGGCGGGGTCGGCAAGACGAGTGTCAGCGCGGCCTGCGCGCTGCGCTGCGCCCAACTGGGCTACCGAACCGTCGTCCTCAGCACCGACTCCGCCCATAGCCTCGGCGATAGTTTCGACACCCCCATCGGCAGTGAGTTGGTGGAACTGGCGCCCAATCTGTGGGGGCAGGAGATCGACCTGCTCCATCAGATGAATAAGTACTGGGGGCGAGTGCAGGATTATCTGAATGTACTCTTCGCCTGGCGCGGGATGGATTCGCTGGTCGCTGAAGAGACGTCGGTGCTGCCTGGCATGGCGGAACTCGCCAGCCTGATGCACATTACACATCTGGCCGATAGCGGCGCCTATGACACCATTATCATTGACGCCGCGCCGACCGGGTCCACCTTGCAACTGCTCAGTTTTCCCGATGTCGCTCGCTGGTATATCGAGAAGATAATGCCCTTTGAGCGCCGAACACTCCTGATCGCACGGCCTATCATCTCCCGTATGAGCGATATCCCATTGCCGGATGACGACCTGTTCGAGAGCGTCGAAGACCTGGTGGATGTGCTGGAGCGCACCAGCCTGCTTCTGAGCGATAGCGCCATCAGCAGTACGCGGTTGGTGATCAACCCGGAGAAGATGGTCATTAAGGAAGCGCAGCGCGCCTACGCCTACCTCAACCTCTATGGATACGCGGTCGATTCCGTCGTCTGCAATCGAGTCTTCCCGCAAGAACTTAAAGAAGCCTACTTCAGTGGTTGGATCCAAGCGCAACAGCGCAATCTGGCCTTCGTCGAAGAAGCATTCCACCCGCTTCCGATCTCTCGAGTTCCCTTCTTCGAGGAGGAAGTGCTGGGCCAGAAGATGCTCCAACGGATGGCCGCGACAATCTTCGGAGATGTATTGGAACGCGGTGGGCAGGGTGACCCCACCCGCCTCTACTATCAGGGGGAACCGCAGAAAATCTTCGCCCGCAACGGCCACTACATACTCAGCATCGCCTTGCCTCTGGTGGCAAAGGAGGAGGTAAACCTGCACCGCAGTGTCGTGGACGAATTGATCGTCCGCATCGGCAACTGGAAGCGCAATATCGCTCTGCCGATTGGCTTGGCGCGGCTGAAAATCGATGGCGCTAAGTACGAAGGCGACCGGCTGAATATCCTGTTCCGCAAGGAAGAGGGTGATACCGATGACGCACTCGAGTCGTTGCAGCGCAGCCCCTGGGCGCAACTGAAAGCGCGCCCGCAAGGGGAGACTGTTTGACTAGCTCCTAGCCAGTCAACACCACTATGCACTCTTACAGTAACGACTCAACCACAGTCAATTCGCGACCCTGAGTGAGGCGAGCGAAGGTGTTTCTCACTTCTCACTCCTCTCCCCTCACTCCTCGTTATGGGATGCCTGCGGGCGCAGGCGCCGCCAGGGGCTGACGCCCATCTGGGCGGTCGGGCCTGCGGCCCTCCCTTGTGCGGGGGGATTCCCCCCGCAACGCCCCCCTCAAAACCAGCGCTGACAACCCGCTCTGCCATCCACTAGCCACTGGTCTCCGGCCACTATCCACTATCCCCTGCAGTTATCTCTTACAGCCGTCTTAACGCGGCACGAGCAGCGTTGAATCCACACATGCCGTGGACACCGCCCCCGGGTGGGGTGGAGGAGGAACAGAGGTAAAGGCCGGGTACCGGTGTGCTGTAAGGCGGAAACCGCAGCAGCGGCCGCGTCCAGAGTTGGCGCAGATCCTGTACGCCGCTGTTGATGTCGCCGCCGACATAGTTGGGGTTGTACCGTTCGTAGTCGGCGTTGTTGATCACGGCGCGCGCCAGAACTGTGTCCCGAAAGCCCGGTGCGAATCGTTCGATCTGCGCATCGATGGCTGCCGTCATATTGGTGGTCGAGGCATGTGGCGTATGGCAGTAAGCCCACAGCGTGTGCTTGCCCGCCGGTGCCCGTGTCGTGTCAAATACACTATGCTGCGCGACCAGCACATAGGGCCGTCCCGGTGTGCGCCCGCTGCTCGTCGCTCCTTCAGACGCGGCGATTTCCGCCAGCGTGCCTCCCAGATGGATCGTGCCCGCGCGGCGGCATATTTGCGCCCGCCACGGCGCCGGCTCGCTCAACGCGTAGTCCACCTTAAACACGCCCGGGCCATAACGATATCTCTCCAGTCTGCGCCGGTAGGCGGCCGGTAGCCGCGACCCCGCCAACCGCAAAACCTGCCGAGGCGTCACATCCAACAAAACAGTCCGACTCGGCGGCAGTTCGTCCAGCGACTGCACCTGCCAGCCCGCCACAATATCCCCGCCCAGTGCGCGCAGATAGGCGCCCATCGCATCGGTAATGGCCTGCGCCCCGCCGCGGGGGAAGGGCCATCCAACTGCATGGGCCAGAATCCCCAGCAACATCCCGAAGCCGGAAGTAAACGGTTGGCGAAAATCGAGAAAGGAGTGGGCGGCAAGCCCGGCGAACAGAGCCCTCGCGCGTTCTTCACGAAAATACAGGCGCGATAGCAGATGGGCGGGCATCGCCGCGGAAAGGCCGAAACGAATCAGCGCCGGCAGGTGGACGCCCACAGGATGCGGCCCCAGCACCATCGGCGCCAGCTTGTGCCAGTCGGCCGCGGACGGCCCAATGAGTCGAGCCCAACTCTGGCCGTCCAGGCCTATCGACGCGGCCGTCTGCTCCAACGAACGATAGAGGCCGACCGCCGTGCCATCATCCAACGGGTGCGCCGCCGGAATGTCCGGCTGAATCCACTCGACGCCGAAACGCTCCAGCGGCACAGTGCGCAGGAAGGGCGACCCGGCCACCAGGGGATGGACCGCGGCGCAGATGTCGTGTCGGAATCCCGGCAGCGTAAGTTCGGCAGTCCGGTTCCCCCCTCCGATCGTGCCCTTGCCTTCGATTACGAGGACCGAGTGGCCGGCGCGAGCGAAAGTAATGGCTGCCGCCAGCCCATTCGACCCGGCGCCGACAACGACGGCATCATACCTTGGCATAGGTCAGTCTGTGCGCCGGTGTAGTAAACGCAGCTTGCAGAGTTGCCATACCTTTTCCGAAGAGGCCAGTGACTTTGGGAGAATCGACGGAGTTCTATCAGTCCAACTGGGGTGGATGCCAACCCGCCAGTATCCAATGCCTTCTGGCGGGAAGAACATATTCGTTGTTCATGTGAAGAGCCTCTACCGTTGCATTTCCAATGGCGGCGATTCCCAGAATACGTAGTCCGGCCTCACCCCATGCAAAGTGGCTGCTCCACACATCCGTGCGTGGATGAAAGAGACGAACTTCCTCGTGAGTTTCAGGATCGAAGGCGTGGGTCTTGTTCCTTTGTAGCTGTTGCACCAAGCACAGGCGTAGCAAAGATTATCGAGAGTGACAGCCCCGCCTTTGCTGCGCGGCCAGATGTGTTCGATATGCATCTGCGCTCCGCTGATTCTCTGCGAGGTCCGGCAATATTCACTGCGGAACTGAGCACGCCGCGCAACGTAAACTCGCAATGAAGCGGAGACAGACGCCATCTGTTCTGGTTAATCAGTCATTTCTAGAGCAGCCAGAAGCGGCTGACCGCTACGCAAACTCAATAACGCATAGGCGCGTGCCTTCCGAAGCATAGCCTTTCCGTAACTTTCCCGCAGTTCCTGCAAGCGCACCTGTTCTTGTGGGAAACGGGGGCGCTGCTGCACGTCAAGAAGAGCTTGCAGCTCTCTCTGTTCTGCGGATGCCATTTCGCCCTTCGCAATTTGCCAAAGTGATTCTTCTTCGAAAAAAGTCATCTGCAGCAGTTCACTGCGTACCGAGTCAGGGACATCATGCACATCGGGTAGGCCGACCGCCAATGCCCCTACCAATATATCCTCTAAAGGGCGATTCAGCGCCTGGGCTGCTTCGTGGGCGCGTGTGAGCAGAGAATCAGAGACTTCAAAGGTTAGAGTCGCCATCCATACTTGTCCTTGTCTCAGACTTGTAGCGCCTATAGTGTGATTCTAATATTGGTCTCTTCTCTCAACAATTCGCATTGCGATTTTCTACCTCACCAGCCGCAGACGCTGCGGACTGCGGCCATCTACCCGCTCCAACACGCCCCGCGCCTCCAGATCGAGTTTGACCGACGTCACATACCAGCCAACTGAACCATCGAAGACCTCGCCGATCAGCTGACCCACCGCGTCAGTCAATTCACTGAACGTAGCCCCCTGCTGCGCCTGCAGCGTCTCCTCAATCGCCTGTCGTACCATATCATATTTGCGCTTGTCGATATTGACGCCCTGCTTTCCAGCCGGGTGCAGCGTCATGATCTTTTCGGCCAATCTGTCCTCCGGAACGGCGGCGGTGTGAAACATGCAATTTCACCCGTACACAACGAGAAGTCTCGTACACAATGAGAAGTGAAGAGAGAGATGCTTTCTCTCTCTCTTCTTTTTTCCGCCTTGCAGAGAGTCTTACTCCCCCTCGAACAGCTTCTCGTTGCGGTGCAGCCGGCGCGCAATGCCGAAGGTCTGGCCCTGGGCGCGCATCGTCGGCGCGTGTGCACCCAGGTAGCGGGCCGCCGCCACCAGCGCCAGCACAGCTTCCTCTTGTGAATCCGGCTCGGCAGCCAGCAGGTCGTGCTGGTGAAAAGCCGCTTCCACACACTGAATCGTATGGAAGTCGCGGTCTTCCCGCAACAGCAGCGCACCCAGCTCCGCCCGCAGCGCAGCCGCGTCGCCGCCTTGGAAGAGGTAGCTGCCGACCGCACCGCCGGCGGCGTTCACCTGTTGCTGCTGATCCAGCAGGCCCGCCAGCGCCGGCAGCGGAGGGGCTGCGCCGTTCGTGCCGGTGGCGGCCGGGAGCCGGGCAGCTGGAATGTTGAGAAAACGGTCGAGATAAATGCTCATGGCGGCGTCGAAGACACCCCGCAGCAGAAGCAGGTACTCATCCGGTGACTCGTACCCCTCCAAACGCCGCAGACCCTGATGGACGGCGTTGGCAAAGGTGAACGTGTGCATGGCCGTGTCCCAGTCGCCGAACTCGTTGCTCGTGTGGAAGCGGGCAATGCGCAGCGCCGCGGCATAAGTGACCGTGGCGGCCAGTTCAACCTCGCTGGCTCCGGCTCGCAGCGCCGCCAGCAGCGCGTCAACGATGGCGTGCGGATCATCGCTGAGCAATACCGGCGCCAGCCCGGCGCGCCCCGCCCAGCGGCCGCGCTGGGGTTGACCAGTGGAGAGAGCATCAAGAACCTGCGCGCGCCCATCGCCCAACAGATCGATCAGATCGATGGGATTGCGCCACGCATTGGACTCCTCCATTCGCCGTGCAGATGCATAGCCCGGCACCAGGCTGGTCAGAACTGCTTCCGCCTGTTCCCAACCGACGATATCCAGCGCTTCGAAGGCCTTGTTGGTAAAGTCCAGTGGATGTCCGATATCGATATAGCGGAAATCTGTTGCCGCGCTGAACAGAATATCTGCCATCTGCTGCGGACCCGCGCCGGCCTGTAAGGCAGTAACGATGCAGCGCTCCGCGCCCTCAGCATCGCGCACAAGTATGAAGCGGCGGAACCACTTCTTCAACGTTGTCAGATCCGGGCTGCCGTCGGGCAGCGGCGTTACCGGGAAGCGGGGTGAGCTGCCGGCTGAATCAGTGGCGACCGCCGCCAGGCCGTGGGCCAACGCTCTGGCCCGGTCTTCGCGTCCCAGGCTGGGCAGAAGATTCTGGAAACAGGTGAGCATCGTCAACCCCTGCCCCCAACCCTCCATGCGGTAGCGGGTACCGAAATCCAGGCCGGCGGCAAAGGGAGTCAAGGTGTCGTCAGCTTCATCCACCAGCGTAATCGCCGCCTTCGCCACGACCAGCGAGAGACTGCGCTCCAGGCCGACCGCCAGCCGCTTGCGCTGGTGTTCCACCGGATCGTGCCGCGGTCTGACATCCACATACACATCATCGTTGCGCACCTCCACCGGGAAGTTGGGTGTGTCGTCCGCCCACAGATCAAAAGAGCCGCCGGTGCAGAGATCGAAGCGGGCGTGATGCCAATGGCAGGTAAGAATTCCATCCTGTACACTGCCCCTGTCGAGGGGGAAACCCATATGCGGGCAGCGGTTGTCGAGCGCGTAGATTTCGCCTTCGTGATGGACGAGGACGACGACGTGGCCGTTTAGTTGGACCGTGTGCAGGCCAACTTCGGTGACCTCTGCGACAGTTGCAATGCGCTGATAGGCGTCAGTAGCGACGGTGGTTGTCATGCTTGGCCTCCTGATTTCGTATTGCGCTATCCGTGCAAAAAGTAGTGGTTCTCAACCGGGGATCATCGCGGTAAACAGCGTGCGACAGCAGGCTCCCTTCCCTTCCATCCTAATCCAGTGAAGTAACCGACGTTGCAAGGCTCCATACAGTTCCTGTCCAGTATAGCGACCGATGCAGGGGGATGGCAAGTCGTATGAAATTTTGCCCAAGGGCATGGCGTTTCGACACATTCTCTGGTGCTGGCCTTGCAGCGCCCCCGCGTCTACTGTGGCGATCAGCTCAAGCTTCGGCGCTCCTCCCGCACCGCAGTCAGCGCGACCCAGCCGACCAGGGCCAGCGCCGCCCAGAAGAGAAAGGGCACACCCGCGCCGATCGCTTCCAGCCTGTTCCCGATCGGTGGAGCAACGACAGCGCCGATGAGAGAAATGGCCATGATCATGCCGGTGGCCGTACCGGCAAAGGCCGGACCAATCCCCCGCAGTTCGATGATCAGCGTCATCATCGTCGCCATGTAGCCGTCCCGCATGATGCCCGCGCTGATGACGGCCACCCAGACAAGAATTCCCTGTACGATCGAGAGCAGGCCGAAGCCAACCGTAAGCATCAATGCCGCCACCAGCAGAAGCGGACGACGCTTCCCCAACCGGTCGGACAGCATGGTGAGCGGAAGTGTAAAGAGCAGACTGGCGAAATGAAAGCTGGCCAGGGCGCTGTCTGCCGCGCCCGGCTCCCAACCCTCATTGCGCAAATACAGAGGCAGGTACCCAAGCGACCCCTGAATCGCACCGCCGATGCCAAACATCGCCACCGCCAGCAGCCAGACGTTGCGCAGACGGCCGACCCGCAGCAAGGAGTCGCGCAGGGAAAGTCGCTCCGTTGGCGCTGCGGCCTGCCCGTCGCTAGTCGGCTCAGATCTTGTGAACGCCCACAGCACACCGACGATTACCGCCAGCACCGCGTAGAAGAGGAGCACGTTACGCCAGCCCCCCAGCAGCGGCGAGAGGAAGGTTGCGCTGATCAGCGAGCCGAGCAGGAAGCCTAACGCCATACCTGCGGAGACAACGCCGTTCGCCATCCCCAGATGCTTCCCGAAAAACCAGACCCCGCACGTCTTGTGCACATTCATCGGCGCGGCCATCGGGAAGAGACCGGCTATCAGTACGGTTGCAGTCAGGCTGGCGTAGTCGCTTGCGAACGCCCGCGTCGCCCCGGTGACGCCGGTGAGCAGGCAGGCGAACACCAGCATCCGCCGGGCGCCGACGCGGTCGCCAATCACGCCGCCCGTCAGGCTCATGGCAACGCCCAACAGCGAGGCCGCGCCCCAGACGTATCCGATCTGCACCAGATTGAGGGAAAGATCAGTGCCAATCTCGTCGAACAGGACCGGCAGCGACATCATCGGCATGCCCACGACGAGCGTGTGGGTCAGGGCGGCCAGAACGAGAATGTACCAACGGTACGCGCCTTGGGAAGAACCGGGGGCCGTGGCCGGCGGAGCCGTGGCCGGCGGGGCCGAGGCGCGCAGCGGATCAGACACTCGCGGTCGCTCCGCCATCAATGAGTATTTCCGCGCCGGTGATGCTGGCCGCCCGGTCCGACGCCAGAAACAGGGCCATGTCGGCGATCTCGTCCGCTTCGGCCATGCGGCTCAGTGGCACCGAGGCGATGCGGCGGGCGCTGGCCTCCTCCACTGAGATGCCGTGCGCGGCCGCCTCCTGGCGGGCGAGTTGGCGGGCCCGTTCCGTGTTCACGGGGCCGGGCGAGATGGCGTTGATGCGTACACCAAAGGGGGCAAGATCCTGGGAGATGCCCTTTGTAAAGTTGATTATGGCGGCGTTGGCCGTGCTGCCGGCGAGAAAGGTCGGCGTGGGGTTGTGCGCCGCGGCGCCGACGATATTAACGATGCGTCCGTCCCGCCGCGCCTTCATCTGCGGCGCCAGCGCCCGCACCATGCGCATATATCCGAGCAGCTTCAGATCCCATGCGCCGTGGTAGGCATCGTCGCTGAGCTCATAAAAGTCGCCGCTTGGCGCGGAGCCGGCGTTGTTGATGAGAATGTCCACCTGTCCCCAGGTCGAGAGCGCACGGGCACTCGCCCGTTCGACCCCTTCCGCGGTGCTCACGTCCGCGCTTACCGACAACGCTTGCGCGCCGTTCTTGTCGCCGTGGGCCTCGATCGCGGTCAGCGCCCCCGCCAGCCGTTCCTCGTCGCGCGCCGCGATCAGCACACTCACGCCTTCAGCGTAAAGGGCCTGCGCACACGCCAAGCCTATGCCTGCGCTCCCACCGGTGATGATGGCAGTCTTGCCGGAAAGATTGAGTCGCACCTTGTTTCTTCTCCTTCGCTGTAGCGGTCGGTGGCTGGGGCCCATGTGGGCGGTCGGGCCTTCGGCCCTCCCTTGTGCGGGGGGATTCCCCCCGCAACGCCCCCCTCAAAACCACGCCCCGCCCGCGCCGCACTGGTCTCCGGCCCCTATCCCCTATCCCCTATCCCCTATCCCCTATCCCCTATCCCCTATCCCCTATCCCCTATCCCCTATCCCCTATCCCCTATCCCCTATCCCCTATCCCCTGCCCTTCCCCTGCCCTTCCCCTGCCCTTCCCCTGCCCTTCCCCTGCCCTTCCCCTGCCCTTCCCCCTGCCCTTCCCCCTGCCCTTCCCCCTGCCCTTCCCCCTGCCCTTCCATAAACCTCGCATTTTGGAAACGTCAACGAAAACCCGAACCAGCGGTTGAAAAGGTGCAGCGGCCGTTCGACCGGCAACTCTACGCCGTTTGCGTCGTAGAGTCTGCCGTTGCGGATGGCCCCGCCGTTGTCCAGACGTAGGTCCTCGCCCTCCCACTCGGCCTCTTGAACGTCCACGAAAAGGGGCGTCGGCGTGCCCGAGATAGAATCCAGATAGATCAACATCTCTCTGCCGTCGAAGCGGTCGAACAGCAACCCCCCGCGCGCCTTCAGAATCTCAAGCGGATAATAGCGGCTGGCCCCGTCGGTCCAGACCCCCAAACCCAGATCCATGCGGGCGCGGCGTGGATCTTCCGCGCCCATCGTGCTCAGGAGCATCGGCGGCACGAAACGTCCCTGCCCCAACAGTCGCCCGTAAAGATCCATGATGCGCGCCATCAGACCAAACGGAAGCAGGCTCCGCGAACTGGCGACGCGCGCATCCGGGAACTGTGCCAGCGCCTGGTCCGCCCGCATATGAAGCAGCGGCTCCAATTCCAGTTTGCGGCCTTTCAGCGGGCCATGCACGCACTCACCCGTTATGTGATCCCAGTAAGAACCGGTCTGGTGATCCGCAAGCAGCGACATTCCATTGTAAAGACCGCGCGCTGCAAAGGTATGAACCTTCCCGTCAATAACCGGCGTCAGACCGACGCCGCTATAGCACGGCGCTCAAAAGGTCGCGAGAAACGGTCTCCCGTTCAACTCTCCCTGCGCCGCATGATGGTAGATCATCTCGTGCGTGCGCAAAGCCAGTGCCGCGCCGTCCCGTTCCAGCAGCAGCAGCTGCGTGTCCGCCGCCACCTTCCTACGGGCCAACGCGTCCGCCAGCCGCTCCGTGCGCTCTACCGTCAATGGCCGGAACAGCTCTCGCTTCATCAGCATCGCCCGCTCTGCGTCAAAGGTCGTCGCCGCAGTCACCTCGCTTGTGATTTCTTCCACATCTGACTCCTTTGCCTCGGAAGTCCGAAGACGAACTCCTCCATTCAGTTGCCGTCCATCGCCTGATCAGCCGCTTGAACAGACCCTCTGAACAGCAGTATCCGCCAACCGTACTAACGCCTTCCGCCGCGTTAATACGTTTAAGATTCGGTTGAAAAGCGGAAAACAGTCGTCTGCGTATACTCTTCGCCGGGCCGCAGCACAATAGACGGGAAATCCGGCTGGTTCGGCGCGTCCGGAAAATGCTGCGTTTCCAGGCAGAACCCGCCGCGGTGGGGATACACCTGTCCGCCTTTACCGGTGCTCGCAGCCTCCATCTGGTTGCCTGCATAGAACTGCACCCCCGGCTCGGTTGTCAGCACCTCCAGCACTCGTCCGCTGACCGGTTCGGAAACGCGCGCCGCCAGCCGCAGCGTGCCCGGCGCACCATTGAGAACGAAATTGTGATCGTAGCCGCCGCCCATACGGATTTGCTCATCGTCGGCGTTGATGCGCGCGCCGATGGCAGTGGGCTGGCGGAAGTCGAAGGGCGTGCCGGTCACGTCCCGCACCTCACCTGTCACGATCAGCGCGCCGTCCATCGGCGTGAACGCGTCGGCATCGATCATGGCGACGTGGTCGTGGATATTGCCCTCGCCTGCCAGGTTGAAGTAGCTGTGATTGGTCAGGTTGACGATCGTAGGCGCGTCGCAGGTCGCAAGGTAGTCGAGACGCAGCGCATTATCGTCGTTCAGGCTGAGCGTAACCGTCGTGTCGAGTGCGCCCGGGTAATGATCTTCCCCGTCCGGGCTGTGGTAGGAGAGGACGAGGCCCACCTCCCGTTCGTTCTGGAAGGGCCGGGCCTGCCAGACGACCTTGTCGAAGCCGCCTTCTCCGCCGTGTAGATGGTCGTCGTTGATGTTGCGGGCAAGTTGGTGGCGCACACCGTCCAGCTCGAAGCTCCCACCGCCGATGCGGTTGGCGCAGCGCCCGACCAGCACGCCGAAGTACGGGTGCCCGGCCAGATACTCTTCGAGCGTGTCGAAGCCCAGCACCACATCCCCCGCCTGGCCGTTGCGGTCCGGCGTCGAGAGCGTGCGGATCAACCCGCCATAGTCAAGTACATCGGTCTGTACGCCCGTGTTGTTGGCCAGCGTATACTGTCGGACGGCCTGTCCGCTCTGCGTTTTGCCGAATGCCTGGCTGCTGAGTCTCATAGTTCCTGGCTCCGTGCCCCGAGTTTCTGATTTCTACCGTTAACTCCGAAAACCTGCTTTTCCCAACGCAGCCGCCCGTCTCTGCTTGGCCGCAACCGGCATCCCCGACCCAAGGCAAGGCGGTCGAAGGTGTTTACTCTCTCCTCACTTCTCTCTACTCTCCTCTGGTTTTTTGGCGGTCGGGCCTTCGGCCCTCCCTTGTGCAGGGGCTCCGCCCCCGCAACGCCCCCGTCCAAAACCACGCCTCACGAACGGTACGCCTCTATCGCAGCAGTGCGGCTCAAGCAAGGTGGCTGCGGCCAACCAGGAACGCAATGAAGAAAGTCTGGATGGCGGCAGGGGCGAAGGAGTTCCTCCCTAGGGCTCGTTGACGTTTGTCTGAACAACGACTTCCAGGTGCAAATTACGCCTGATCGTCGAAGGGCGGCGCAGTCACGCAAAGAAAATCCGATACGCCTTTGGTGTTCTCCGCGTCCCTCCGCGTCCCTCCGCGGACAAAAAGGTGTTCTTCGCGACCCTTCGCGTGACTTCGCGGATCAATTGGTTTTGTCTATTTCAACATTCAAGCGAGAAACATCCCTAACAGGCCTGCAGGCTTTCAGTTCTTGTTGACATCTGAACAGCCTTCCCAAAATGTCAACGGAACCTAACCCCCATCCCCAAGACCCGCAAAGGCGTGTCCGCCCACGCTTCGCCGCACAACAGCCATCTCCTCCCCCGAGATCAGAGTGAAAGGCCTCAGCCACTCCTGTTGGTGGTACAGCCGGACCTCGTCTTTCGTGAGCGCGTGTCGGTTGGTGGTCATGGGGATCCGGTACTGGCTTCTCAGGCTACATATCAGTGCGCTGTCGAAGCAGACTCCGAGACTACCTGACGAGATGTTATGCCTTGGAAATCCTTGGGGTCGTGGGTAACTAGAGGCACGGCGTGCCGCACAGTGCAGGCGGCAATCCAGGTATCGTTGGGCGCAATCGGTCTTCCGGCTCGCTGCCGCTCGGCGACCAATCGACCATAGCAGCGCGCAATCTCATGGTCGTAAGGAATGATTACGAATCTGCGAAGGATCGCTTCGAGTTCATTCCGCCTGCTCTTACCCCAGTTGCCTTTCTCCGCCCCGAAGTAAAGCTCTCCAACGGTGATAAAGCTAATGGCGAGCAGATGATTCTGGACATGCGGTCGATATGCTCGCCCGAGCGCTCCGCCCCTCATCAGGTACGAGACGATGTTCGTGTCGAGAATGAGTGTGTCAACACTCATTCTCGACGGCCACTATTCGCGCTGGCAGCATGTCGAAGATTGTAAACTGCCTCTTCAAAGCCGTCATCTTCGTCGCCCGGCCACGTGCCAAACAGAACCTGCACATCAGTCAATGGTTGGACGTTCTGCGCGCGCGCCAGTTCTTCCAAAGCGGGAGATTCCCAGAAAATGCCTGTGACTGGACCCTCCTGGCGAACAGGTGACTCGGACGAAGTGTCTTCTATTCGGGTTGCTGGCGTTGCCTGTTCTTTTTCACCGACCGGCGTCTGTGGCATTCTTGTTCGCTCTTTCCTTTGCGGTGCGAACGGGAGAGTACCCAGATCTTTAGAGAGAGTTGCCCGCTCTTTGCCGAGAGATTTGGCTCATCACTGTTGATCCGTTGTTACGGCGCTTGTCCAATGCGCAGACCCTGTGGGCGAGGACGGCGGATCATGGATCTGGTTTGTGGGGTATTTTAGCACATGTTCTTGGGGAGTGCAGGCGGGGTGAGAGTTTGGCTGGATCAGCCTCTTACAACACGTTCCTTAAAATGTTTCCCCAGACAAACAAAGGGACCTTGGCAGTGACCTGAAAACTAAAACCAAAAACTAGAAACTGACCCTCAACCCGCCTGCCGGTACTCCGCCAGCATCTCGTCCATCACCCACGAAGTGCGCGCCCCGCTGACTCCGGTGCTGGGGCAGAGCCCGCGCCCATTCAGCTCGTCCACGATGGTCTGGATCAGCGGCTGATGCACGTGATCCGGCTGCGTAACGGGGATCTCCTCGATGCCTGCGCTCGTCGTCAGAGCGATCGGGCTGGCATCGAAACAGACGTAGCCGATGCGCCCCTCCGTGCCTTCAATCTCCGTCCAATCAAGGTTTTCGAAGCCGGTGAACATCCATGTGCCCGTCCCCTGCACGCCCGATTCGAACGTGAAGCTGCCGCTGACAATGTCCTCGGCGTCGTAGAGCCCCCCCTGATTGGCCGCGTACCCCTGCACGCGGCTGATCGGGCCGAGCAGATAGTCGAGAATGTCCAGCATGTGGGAGCCTAAGTCCAGGAAGAGTCCGGCGCCGGCAACCTCAGGATCGACCCGCCAGCTGCGCTGGTCCGGGAACGCGTCGGCCGGCTTGGGCGGCTGGTAGTAGCGAACCAGGACCGAGCGCACATCGCCAATCGCTCCCTGTTCGAGCAGCTCCTGTATCTTCAGGAACTTCGGCAGCCGCCGCCGGTAATAGCCGACCCACAGCGGCACGCCCGCCGCCTCACAGGCGCGAATCATCGTTTGGCACTCGTCGAAAGTACGGGCCATCGGCTTTTCCACGTAGACCGGTTTGCCCGCCTCGGCCGCCTTGCACGTATATTCCATGTGCGTGTCGGGCGGCGTCGCCACATAGACCGCGTCCACCTCCGGGTCGTTGATCAGCCTGTCGCCGTCGTCATACCAGCGGGCCACGCCGTGGCGGCGGGCAAAGTCGGCCGCCAGCTCCCCGTTGCGGCGCATCACCGCCGCCAGCGCCGAGTTCTCGGCCTTGTACAGCCCAGGCCCGCTCTTGACCTCACACACGTCCCCGCAACCGACGATTCCCCAGCGAATTTTGGGCATAATTCGGTCCTCGTCTATTTGTATTGTGTATTTCGTATCTGGCAACCGCATTGTACCATGAGTTCGACGGGGGGATCATTAACCGGGGAATACGCCCTCTTTGGAGATGCCCCATGTTATCAGTGCGATCTTCACTGTCGTCGCAAATTTCAATAGACTTTGCAGAGGTATGAGAATCGGGTGCAGGTCGCACACGGCTCTATGTGCTTCGGACAATCACTTGGATTGCCTTGCGAAGCTCGTCCCTTAACTCGTCAGCGTGTGTCAGCCAGATCGTGTGGGCCGCGCCAGCAATCTCGACATAACTTCCATTGGGCATCAGCGAAGCCAACTGTTGGGTCGGCCAGTTTGGACGGATATCCTTACCACCGTTGATGAAGACGGCAGGCAAGTGCAGATCTGCAATCTCGCGGAACAAGGTGGCGCGCCTGATGTACTCTTTCCAACTGAGGTTGCCCTGCTGGTTCACGGCCGGATCGGCCCTGAATACGTGCCCTCCGATGTCCTCCCCGACTTCCTCAAGAGCCTTGTGGTAGGCATCACTCCATGTCCTGTCATTAACGACGCGTCCGCCTGCAATACCGATTAAGCCGATCACGCAAGATGGATACCTCAACGCATACGCAAGCGCTGCGCTGGGCCCAAAGCTGTGACCCGCCGCGATGCACCTCTCCGCACCGTACTCCCGGCGGACTGCCTCGGCGTCGGTCAGCAAGGTGTCGACATCGTAGTTACCATCCCAGTCGGAGCGCCCGCAGCCACGCGGTTCAAAACGGATCACCTCGCACAGGTCGTCGATCATCTCTGCGACCGGCCCTAGATAGTCGTCGCACCCAGGGCCGCCGTTGAACATGAGCAGCGGTGTACCCCGACCGCTCGCCGTCGACCAAAGTCGGGCACGCCCCGAAGTCACGTAGCGATCGTCCAACTCAGACTTCCCCCCGCGCCAAGTTTCCTCTCCGTCCTTACTCCCCATCCCCATGTCCGTGCACCGGCGTATGATTGTGGTAGACGCCGTGCGCGTGCATGCGCTGGTGCAGCCTGTTGTGGCCCGCTTCCAGCACCGCCCGCATCTCCCGAAACCGCTGCGCGTTCGGGCGCGGCGCGATCGTGTCCACATAGGCAAGCGCGCCTTCGATCTGCTCCAACACCGCCGACGCGTCCGCCTGGTTGAACAGCGGGCTGTCCCCCACCAACGTCTGCACCGCGCTCGTGTGGGCCGCGATCTCGCCCTTCTCGCCGACATAACTGCCGCGCACCCGCAGCGCAATCCACGATGAACCCGTGACCGCAACCTGCACGCTGCCCGACGCGCTGTATTCGCCTTGTACGTCTACCTGGTCGACCACCAGCCCACCCTGGATCACCTCCACCTGCTGGATCGGTATCAGCACCGACTCGACTCGCCAGTCGACGCCCACGCTCCCGCCGCCGGCCGGCAGCTGCACCTGCCCACCTGGCGCGACGCCTTCAACCGTCAACTCCGCCAGCGGACCGATCGTCATGAATGTGTTGCCCGCCTGCACCGCCGCCATCCAGTTCTCGTACGTGAACTCCCGCTCCCCCAAATGGGCATAGGTGCGCACGCCGCCCAGCTGCGACGAAGCCGCCATCTTGTCCGATCCCCCCACGATCGGCAGCTGATAGCCAAGATTGAGATAGCGGTACCAGTCGGCGATGCCGTAGGGGTTGAGCTCCCGTTCGCAGGGGTTGAAAGTCATCATTTCAATGGCATGGATCAGGCCGAGGACAATATCCGCCGCCCGCTCCAGTTGCGGGTTCGGCGCGTGCGGCATCACCACCAGCCCGCCCTGGTCAATGCAGCGCTGCGCCCACTCGGCCATCACCACCTCCTGCGGATCGCCCAGGGCCGACTCCGACGGGCCCCCGCTGCAAAGCGGGTGGATCATCTTGCCGTTGTAGCCCAGCAGCGAGATGTGACCGAGGATCTGCATGCGGTTCTCGGTTCCCACCCGCACCAGAAATTCGCCGTCGCCCCCGAACTCACGTGCCCCCAAAGTGGTCCTGCCGTCAAAGTCGCTCACATTGCTGAACATCTCGCCCCACTGGCTGGCCAGCAGATTGACGACATGCACGTCCTCCGCCTGGCCCTCCAGCAGCGCGGTCGAAGGACTCAGAAAGTGAACATGCGTGTCCGCAGTGACCCAGCCCTCTTCCCGCCAGGGCAGCACCCGTTCCAACTCGAACACTAATTCATCAGTGTCAGCTGTGATCGTGACCTGTTTGCGGATCGGCGCGGTCTCATAGCCCTTGGTGA
The DNA here is from genome assembly GCA_965220715.1 of Caldilineaceae bacterium. Lineage (GTDB taxonomy): Bacteria > Chloroflexota > Anaerolineae > Caldilineales > Caldilineaceae > Bin5. Next base: position 5,670,841 of record OZ244843.1, on the reverse strand, counting down.
TCTCCACGTATATCTCGCCCAACGGCATATCAATCTCGCAGTGGCCGTCGATATAGCTGTACTGGTTGCGGCCGTTCACGAATTCGCCATAGTTGTCCTCAAACCAGTGGGGATTGACCTTGCGATGGCGGCCGCGCGGCGGCAGATACTCGCCGTGCGCACCGTGGAAATGAATGCGCACCGGCACCAGGTTGTTTGTCCCCTTCTGCACCACCCGCACGTCGACCAGCCGGTGCGCCGCCGCCACCCCGACGATCGCGTCCCCAGGTTGGCCGTCTTCAAGTTGCGACAGATCATAGACAATCGGTTCGTCACTGTCGACACCGACGTGCAGCCAGGCCTGCGGATGCGCGCTGTACTCGACGATCAGATCCCGTTGCGAGACGGCCGGCTGGACGTTCGCCTCCTCACCCAGCCAGCGGCCGCCGTCATAGTCAAACGCGGCGCGGGCCGAGATCACATAGCCCAGGTCGATAGCCAGGTCCTCGTACTCGTCAATCGCGTTGAACTCGACGCCCTCCGGCAGAGTCAGTCGCAGTTTGCGGCGCACGCCCGGCCGTAGAGGATGCTCATCCAGATTCGTGAGGCTGATAGCGTAGATAGCCGACCCCTCGTTGCGCGGCTCCAGGAGCAGGCGGCGAATCGGCTTGTCGGGATGTGGGTTCTCCAAGGCATATAGCCACATCTTCTCTTCCATCTGATCGCGCCCGGAACTGGTGCGCGTTTCGCCGCGGCCGTAGTCGGTGCTCGGAACCCGCCCCAATTGGGTCTCCTCCGTTGCCGAGTTGAAGACCGTAGCCTTCATCGCCGGCACCGTTTCGAAGGGGCTGCCCCCCCACACAACGCGACTCTGCTGGATGGCAAATCGGCGCCGGACCGCCGTTTCGTGGCGGCTGCCGTCCTCGTATTCAAAGACGTATGAGGAGACGTGCCCGCCCAGTTCGTTTCCGTCCTGCGCGAAGTCCGCAAAGCCGTCGAGGTAGTTGGTGACGCGGTCGGCCACCGCGTGCAGGAAGACGATATAGGTGGCCAGCCCATCCTCCAACTCAACAGTCACCGGTTCCGCGTCCAGCAGGATAACGGCAGGGCCTTCGGATTCTCCGAGCAAAAAGGGGACGCCGTTGAAGGCGGTGGAACCCGTCGTGTCTTCAACCAAAGAAGGCACGCGCAACGGTTCAGGAAGCTCGGCGCGTGGGGCATTGAAGAATTTCGACAGATCAACGGTCGTGAAATGTGGGGAGACTGGATTCATGGGACTCTCCATTTCTGGCGCGCTTCGCGCAATTGATGAAACTGTCTCGTTTGTCTGCTCTTTCCAATCCTCTGCTCTAACCGATCATCTGCTCTATCTGATTATCGTTTTGTCAGGATATCTCCAGCCAGCGGTCGAACCAGTCGAACGCCTCCGACTGCATCGCAATGTCGAACTTGTGCTCCCCCGCATAAAATCCGCAGCGGTAGCGGTCGGCTGCGTCGGCCTTCTCGTACACCTGGCGCAGCATCACGTCGGCGCGTCTCATCTCCGCAAGGGTGAAGAGCGGGTCCTCCGTATTGTTCTGTACCAATGTCGGCAGCGGCGCCCGCATCCCCAGGATGTCCGGGTAGTCCATTTCGGTGGCCAGGTGCGGCACGTAGATCATCCATGTATGCGTATGGCTCTTGTTGAGCAGTAAATCCCGCCAGGTTGTCATCATGCCAACACAGACCGCGCAGCGCACGCGGTCATCCAGTCCAGCCAGATAGGCGGTGCGCAGGCCGCCGCCCGACAACCCGCCGATGCCGACCCGCTGCGCGTCCACATCGTCGCGCCCGCACAGCACGTCCAGCGCATGCAGATCTTCGGCCAGCCAGACACCCGCCCAAGTCGTCCCCGCGCTCAACAAAGATTTCGCCAGGATCGATTCATGACCGGCTGCCCAGCGGTTGTAGGCAGCGATATATTCGGGATCGTCCGACTCCTGCTCGCCCAGGCCGTCGCGAATCGCCGGGGGCAGATCGGCAACGCGGATACGGCGGCTGCCAAATGCGAAGGCATCCGGCACCAGGACCGCATACCCGCGTTGGGCGAGGCGGTTGGCCCAAGGCACACCGCCGTAGGCCCGCTCCTGGTGCTCGAAGTTGACCGCGTTCTGCTCATCGTCCGTGCGGGTGATCTTCTGCCAGCCGTGGAACTTATGGCCGCCGTGATCGTGCAGGGCCAGCACGCCGGGCAGCGGGCCGCGCGCCCCAGCCGGTTTCAACAGTATCGCCTCCGTGCGCGGGCCGTACGGCAGTTGCCACGAGAGTTCCTCCACCTGCACCCCGTCATATTCGTACCGGCGCTCTATCCGGACCTCCCCTGACCCGCCCATGTCCGGCATCGCCAACCGCTCGCGAAATCGCTGACGCGCCGCCGGCCGCCAGGCCGCCGGGTCGGTCCAATGGGTGTGGCGGAAGGAGAGAAAATTGGGGCCTTCACCGGCCAGAGTTGCTGCCCACGAACCGTAGGCGCCGAGCATCGAGTGAGAGGACATACCTTTGGTTTCCTGGTGAAATGATCCGATAGGGTGTACAGGGTGGTGGCGCTCCCGCTCAACGCGGCCTGCGCTGTCCGAGATACTATAGCAGGAATCGCAAAGAGGGAAAAAGCTACGCCTGGACGACGCGCCTCCGCTGGCACAGAAAGGAGGGGAACGCCACAACCGCGCCGTCCCCCTCCCCTCACGCAAGCTGTGGCCCCATAAGAGCCTGTCCTACAGCAATTCCCTTTCGAAGCCAGTTCGCCTCGCTTCCGCGATGCGCAATTTCACAAATTCAAGCAGATGGCCGCGGCAAAGAGACAACCATGGCCGTCCCTGCATCATAGCAATTCGTCGTCGTCCAGCAGGCCGCTGCGCGCCGCCCAAACCCCCATCTCCTGCCTGGACCCTACCCCCAACTTGCGCCGTATGGCATAGATCGCGTTCCGTACCGTCATAGGATTGCTGTTGCCCCGCGCTTCAGCCATCTCCGCGTACGACATACCACGGGCGAACATCCTGAGCAGATCGCGCTCTCGGTCCGTCAACCGGTCTAGTTCGCTTGGAGGAATCGGGACGCCGCCGCCACCGCCACTCAATCCCGTGACCAGTTTCTTTGCCGCCTCTCCCTGCACCCGAAACTCACCGCCGGCAACCTCCCGCACCGTGGACAGCAGCATCTCCTTACCAGAAAACTTCTGAAGGTATCCCGTGGCTCCGGCATTTACCGCCTGCACGATCGCACCGTGTCTGTTGGACGCGGTCAGCATGAGGACCCGCGTGTCTGGCAAGGCCGCCGTGATATCCCGGCAGGCTTCGATGCCGTCCTTTACCGGCATCAGAATGTCCATGATTACCACGTCCGGCCTCAGTTCCTGGACCTTGTTCACGGCCTCTTCCCCGTCCCCAGCCTGTCCGACGACCTTAAAGTCGCCTGACTGCTCCAGCACCTCCGCAATCCCCTCCCGAACGATGGCGTGGTCGTCAACTATCATCACCTTGATTTTGGTCTCCAATGACACCTGCCGGCCTCCTTAAACCCGCTCACTGGGCACGGTGCAACAGACCGTTGTGCCGTTACCGTTGGATTCAACGCCCAGACTGCCGCCCATGCGCTCCGCGTCAGCTCTCATGTTCCTGAAGCCGTGGCCGCGCACCGCGTAATCATCGGGAAGCCCTGCCCCGTCGTCAGAAACCGACATACGCAGAACGTCCGCCCCGAAATCCAGGGAAATCATCACACTTTCGGCGTCCGAATGACGAAAGGCATTGGTTAGCGCATTGTGGGCGATGGAGAACAGCAGGCTGCGCGCTATCGTGGAAAGTGGCGGTTCCACTCCGTGCAGCTCCAGTTCCGCCGGAATCGAAGTGATGATCGTAAAGGTGTCGACGTGCGCCGCCAGGACTTCGCTCAGACTACTTCCGCTGAATATCTGCCCCCCGTCTATAGGGTGCCTGAGCGTCCACATCGTCGACCTGGTCAAGGCCCACATCGCCTCCAGCTTGCCGGCCAACTCTGGGTTGGACCTGTCCGCCTTCTCGATGGCGTCCTCAAGGCCCAGCCCCAAGGTGTAGGCCGATTGTGCGGTCGTGTCGTGTATGGTCTGCGACATCTCGATCCGCTGTCGCTGCAGCTCCCGCTCCCGCGCCACCGCCTCCAGCCTTCTGATCCTTTCCGACCTGGCGACCAGATTCACCGATGCCACGACTGCGTACATGACGACGATCCTGGCAAACAACGCCTTGTCGTCTCTGGCTTCCAAATCGAGTCCTTCCCCGACGGTCAGGCTCACGATCGTGTAGATGACGGCCACCAATGTAACCCAAGCGAAGCTCAGTCCGAACGAACTGAAGAACCCAGCGAACCAGGCCAGGACAGGGTAGTACAGCAGGTAGAAGAAGAAATGGCTGAACCCGCCGCCAACTACCATCGCCACCGTAATCAGGACCACGTCCAAAGCACTGAGAACCAGCATCCACTTCAAAGTCACATCGCGGTCCGAACGGACGCGGTAGTGTATGTAGCCATTGAGCCCCACCAAAACAATGAAGCACAGTATGTAACCCGTATACCTGGAGCCGATGAATACCGGTCGGTAGACCAACTGGAATACACAGGCGGCACAAATGAACCACCGTATCCAAACGGCTTTCGTCACCGGGTAACGCAGTTCACCAGGACCGACTTCTCTGAATCCTTCCCCCCAGCCTGCAAGGATATCGGCTGCTGTGGCCGGAAGTGCCCAAAGCCAAGTTCCGAAATTTCGACCTTCCCCGCGCCGTTGTTGAGTCATGACGATACTTCCAACCTGTCGTACTGCTGCCTGCTTACCTCTGAAGTATCACGAGGTCCGCAATTTTGTGCACGCCGCACTCTCTTGCGTTAACAGATCCCGCTGCCACTCTACCCCGTTCGCCGTTAGCGTCAAAACGGGGAAATGCCACTGAGCGCTTCGTACCCGAGCTCCGCCCTACAGCTGAACAGCACTGCAAAATTTGTAGACAGTCTGAGCCATATTGGACAAAACAGTCGCCAAAATACTTCAACATAATGACAAATGCAATGCAATTATGTGCTTTTTGACATATGCCATTTGTACCAAATATAATAACCCTCAATATAAGAAGAAGTACAGTGCCAATTCGATCTCCAGACAACGAAAGTCCTATTTTCATCATCATCGACGGCGGCGATAGCGGCAACGAGCGGGCGCCGGCACATCTCCCAGAGTATATCGATGGATTCTGAACTGAAATCCGTTATCGACAAGCCCTTAATCTTCCCAGTGGACAAGAACGACGTGGCGACGCATCTGGCAGAGTGAACCATGAGCACAAAGAGGACTGTGACGATCGATCTGCCGGACGCTGTAGACCGCCGCCTGTTGCGTTCGGCCGCGCACAACCGGCGGACGCCCGCATAGGAGATCGAACACCTGATCCTGAAACAGTTCGATCGCGACTATTCACAGGCGGAATTCGACAAACTGGTGCGGGAAATAAGGCAAGGCTGCGCGAAAGACTAACCTTCCCGCCCAGCCCACTATGCGCACAACCGTCTGCGTCCGTCCTGTTCGACGAGATTGCCGCCGATGACGCCGAATTCACTTCGCGTTACAGGGAATGGGTCGCCTTCCGTGAGGCGATTCAAGCTGAGGCTGAAAGAGACAGCAGACGACTCGAACTACGCCAGCTCCGTCATTCTTGGCGCGACGGTATGCACGATGGCATATCCACTGGTCGCCAAAGACGCTGTCAGCACGGTTACCGCCCCCGAAATCCGGCAGCACCCTGTCCCCGGGCACGACCTGCTTCATCTTGCTTGAACTGACCGACCAAAATGCCAACGACTACACTGGGTTGCAGTGCACCACCTCGGACGCGGAACGGAAAGCGGCCCGGTCTGGCAAGAGCATACATACATTAAAAAGGGAGACAGTGGCGATGCGGCCAGGGGTTGTTCACAATCTGTTGACGCCAATTGCAAAGAAGGCGCTACTGACCTGGGAACGTCTGGAGTCAGGAATCAGCTTTGACTTGACCTCCACTGAATTCAGGGTAAATCCGTACGATTTCTATGAGCGCCTGCGCCGCAAAGACCCGGTCCACCGCATGAGGCTCGTCAACGCGTGGGCACTGACCGGGTACGAAGATGCCCAAACCGTACTGCAGGATCACAGGCGGTTCTCCAGCGGGGACAACAAACTCAAGTACGCGCCTTACAGGACGATCCTCGATCTCGACCCTCCCGATCACACCCGGCTGCGGTCGCTGGTGTCGAAGGCCTTTACGCCGCAGTACATATCTGCCCTTGGCCCGCGTATCCAGCAGATAGTGGAGGAGCTTCTGAACGGCCTTGCCGGCAAGAACAGATTCGACCTGATTAGCGAATTTGCTTTCCCCCTGCCGGTCATTGTTATCGCCGAGATGTTGGGCATTCCGGCACAAGATCGCGACCGTTTCAATGTCTGGTCAAACGATATTGCCCTGGCGGTCAAGCCTATACTCGGTGAAGAAGAAATAGGACGGGTAACGCAGTCTTCTGATGAATTAGTCAAGTACTTCGAGGACATCATGGCAGAGCGGCGCCGGCGCCCAAAGGACGACCTCCTCAGCGCTCTGCTGGCTGCTGAGGATGAGGGTGATAGACTCTCCCACGACGAACTACTCGGGACGCTGATGCTGCTGTTGGTGGCGGGCATTGAAACGACCCGCAGCCTGATTGGAAACGGCATGTTGGCGCTGCTCAAGAATCCGGCGCAACTTCAACGGCTGAGGGCAAAACCTGAACTGCTGGATACTGCCATTGATGAGTTGCTCCGTTACGACAGCCCGGTTCAGTGCATCATACGGGTCGTGCAGGAGGAAATGGATTTCAATGGCAAGCGGCTTCGTGCGGGACAAAAAATCATGATCCTGGTCGGGGCCGCAAATCGAGATCCGGAGGTTTTTCCGGTTCCGGGCATACTGGATATCGGTCGCACGGAAAAGAGCCACCTATCCTTTGGCCGCGGCATCCATTACTGCCTCGGCTCCCCTTTTGCGCTGCTGGAAGCGCGGATCGCCTTTGCCGGCCTGCTCGCGCGCTTTGCTTCGATTCATCTGACATCTGAACCCGAATACAGAAACCAGGTTTCGCTGCGGGGCGTGGAAGACCTGTGGATTGAAGTTGAACGGGAATCTCATTAGAGCGTGGACGAAAAACAGGAGCGGGCTTCCAGGTTCCGCTGACAGAAGACAGCCGCAGTAAACGCGAGCGTAACTACCCAGCCGCAACTGACTCGCAACCCTGACCGCGGCGAGCAAAGGTGTTCTTTCTCTCCTCATTGTTGTATTTTGGGCGGTCGGGCCTTCGGCCCTCCCTTGTGCAGGGGCTGCGCCCCCGCAACGCCCCCCTCTGTCTAGCCACCGTTCTGTTTCTTTCCCACCATCGTGACATGCCGACAGTGCGTCCCGACCAACCTGGCGGCTGCCCACCTAATACGCCATCACAATGCCCGAATGGCGGCGAAGATGAAGAGTTGGTCAAGACACACACTGTATGCGGCTTAGTAGTTACACGCGAGCATAATTAGAGTGTCTGTAACGGCTCAGCCGCAATCAATTCGCGCCTACCCGGAAAAGCCTCATCCTGCGACCCAAATCATCTCCCGCCGCTCCCCGCACTAGCTTCCAGCCGTTATCCCCCGCCCCCAACAGAGTCCTCCACCAGCACTTGCCCGCTCGCCAGCCATCCCGATAATCCCCAAAAATCCCGTAAATCCTGCTCCAGACAACGTCCGCCCAAGAATCAGGGACAGACCCTTTGCCCGACGCGCCTCCGCTTGTAAAAAAAAGAGGGGGACCACACTGCCGTGCAGTCCCCCTCCCTTTACGCAAAACCTCTCCCAAACCAGGACGCCCCGCTTACGCAATTCAACTGAACGCAGCGTCCCTTCTCACAAATCCCCTAGTACCCTGGCGGCGCATCAACCGGGCCGTCAAACTGCATCGACGTGAAGACCCCGCCCTGCGGATCCTGGATGACCGCGAAGCGGCCAACCGTGCCCGTATCGGTCGGCGGAACAAGAACTGCGCCGCCCAGCTCCTTCACTCTGGCCGCAGTCGCCTCTATATCCTCCGACATGAAGTAGACCCCCCAATGGGGCTGCATCTCACCCCACGAGACGTCCATCTTCAACATGCCGGCCTGCATACGCTCGCCCAACTTGAAAAGATGAAACCCGTTCGGATCCTGGTCGTGGCCCCAGCCGAAAACCGTCCCATAGAAACTGCGCGCGGTGTCGACGTCTTTCGTCTGCAGTTCATTCCAGACAAGCGCGTTGGGCATATTGACCAGCTGCGCTCCAATATGCCCCTTCGGCTGCCACAGACCGACCATCGCCCCCGTCGGGTCCTGGATAATTATCATTCGTCCTGAATCCATGACATCCATCGCCGGCATTGCCACCGTTCCACCGGCCGCACCTGCCTTTTCGTACACCTGGCGCAGCATCACGTCCGCCCGCCTCATCTCCGCCAGCGTGAACAGCGGATCTTCCGTATTGTTCTGGACCAACGTCGGCAACGGCACCCGCATCCCCAGAATGTCCGGGTAGTCCATCTCCGTCGGCAGATGCGGCACGTAGATCATCCACGTATGCGTATGGCTCTTGTTGAGCAGAAAATCCCGCCACGTCGTCATCATCCCCACACAGACCGCGCAGCGCACGCGGTCGTCCAGCCCCGCCAGGTATACCGTGCGCAGCCCCCCGCCCGACAGCCCCCCAATCCCGACCCGCGCCGTGTCCACATCATCGCGCCCGCACAGCACGTCCAGCGCATGCACATCCTCGGCCAGCCACACGCCCGCCCACGTCGTCCCCGCGCTGAGCAACGACTTCGCCAGGATCGCCTCGTGACCGGCCGCCCAGCGGTTGTACGCGGCAATGTATTCGGGGTCATCCGACTCTTTTTCGTCCATGCTGTCGCGAATCGCCGCAGGTAAATCCGCGATGCGGACGCGGCGGCTTCCGAAAGCGAAGGCACCAGGACCGCATGCCCCCGCTGGGCGAGACGATTGGCCCAAAGCGCGCCGCCGTAAGCGCGCGCCTGATGGTCGACGTTGACCGCATTCTGTTGACTGTCCGTCCGCGTGATCTTCTGCCAGCCGTGAAACTTATGGCCGCCGTGATCGTGCAGAGCCAGCACACCGGGCAACGGACCGCGCGCCCCCGCCGGTTTCAAGAGCACCGCCTCCGTCCGCGGCCCGTAAGGCAGTTGCCAAGAAAGTTCCTCTACCTGCAGCCCGTCATATTCGTACTGACTTTCGATCCGGCACTCCCCTGCCCCCTCCGTATCCGGCATCGCCACCCGCTCGCGAAATCGCTGGCGCGCCGCCGGCCGCCAGGACGCCGGGTCGACCCAATGCGTGTGCCGAAATGAGAGAAAATTGGGGCCTTCACCGGCCAGGGTTGCTGCCCACGAGCCGTACGCGCCGAGCATCGAGTGAGAGGACATTCCGTCTGTTTCCTGGTGCATGGTATGACAGGGTCTTCAGTGTGGTCGCGCGGCCGCGCTAAGCGGTCTGCGCTGTCCGGGATACTATAGCAGGGATTGGAAAGAGGGGAAAAGCCGCGCTAACTTGGCGCGTAACCGCAGATGCACAAAAAAGGGACCGCCACAACCGTGCAGTCCCCCTTGCCACCGTGCTGGAATTCCGGCAGGACGTGTGGTGGCTTACTCTCGTTTGTCAGGCGGCGACGCAAAGCGTCCCCAGGGCGCTTAGGCTCTATTCAGTCTGGTTACCCTGCCCCCAATGAGCCATTCGGCCACATACAGGTTACCGCTGGCGTCCGCAGCCAAACCGTGAGGGCTGTTGAACTTGCCCGTCTCCAGGTGGCTCGTGCGTACTGACTGCCCCGATTCGTTCACATTGTTGGGCCAGCCCTCAACATCGCACACCTGCTTGTTGTCGCCGAGGTACGTGAGCAGTTCATCGTTTATATCGGTGACCACGAGGCGGGCGCGAAGCTCGGCAATGATCATCAGATCGCCATGTGTCGCGAAACAACTGGGCGTGTTCAGAAAACCGTCACCAAACATCCGCCTGAATCCACCCTCCATGTCGTAGACTTGTACGCGGTCGTTGGCCCTGTCCGCCACGTAGAGCTCCGGCTCGGACTTGCGATAATCAAAGAAGATGCCGTGCGGGCAGTTGTAGGCCCCGGCCCCTTCCTCGCCGTTGATGCTGCTGACATACTCGCCATCCTTCGTGAACCTGTGGACATGGTACGCGCCGTACCCATCGCCCACCCAGATGTCGCCGTTGCCACCAAAACGCTCCTCGTTCACCGCGACGGTTGTGGGGGAGTAGCGTGTGTCTTTGTACATGGGAAGGGGAGGCGTCTCCAGCCTCATGACCACTTCACCGTCCAATGTCGTCTTGAATACCTGACCGGGCCCTTCGCCCACGCCCGGAGGGTTCTGGTAGCCGTGAAGATAGTGATTCTTGGATCCGTGGTCCACTATCCACAGATACTCGACTCCGTCCTCGTTGACGAGGGTGATCCCATGCGCCTCGGCAAAGTCGCCGCGCCACGAGGAAATCAGGTTGCCGTCCCCGTCGAAGGTCATCACCTCCGGACTGCCGGGGTGGCTGGTCATAACGTTTCCCGATTCCGTGACAACGATGCCCGGATGCGCCCATCCCTTGCGCGAGCTTTCACTTTCGGGAAGCTTGGCCCAATTGTCGATCCAGTCGTATGAATGCCCTTCGCTGCCTACCCGCATGACACAACCTCCTGCGTCTGTCAATCTCGTAGTTGAAATTCAAGGGCAGCTATTTTAGCGTCTGCCAGCGCTTGAAGCGCGCGTGCCGTTCCCGAACATGCAGGGAGAAGCTTTGCAGCACGAGTGATCACACGCGGGCCGGGGAACGGAGTGGGTGTGATGCCGCACCCACATCCCCTGATTCTATAAGTACGTGCTGCCCGGGAACGAACCGGCGCGTTCTATTTAAGGTTTCAGGAGGATCTTGGTGTACCCGTCAATGCGCTTGTCAAACTTGTCATAGGCGTCGGCGGCGGCGTCCAGCGGCACCTCGTGGGACACAACGAAGCTGGGAGTGGCCTTGCCGGATATGATGAGGTCGCGCAAGTAGGCGTTGTACTGCTTCACGTTGCATTGACCCGTCCCCAGCTTCAGACCCTTCTCAAAAAGCTTCCCGAAGTTGATGGCCAGAGAGCCCCTCTTGGCGCCCTCGTCCACTCCACCGGGGTCCGATGGCACATACAGGCCCGGAATGCCCATGATCCCTGTGGGATTGATCAGGTCGATCATCTGATTTAGGACCACGTTGGGAATCTCGATCTGCTCGCCTCCGGCGGCGGACGATCCTTGCGCAGCGGCCTGATAGCCCACAGCGTCGACCGTCTTGTCCACACCGTCGCCCCCGCGCATGTCCCTGATCTGCTCCACCGGATCGCCGTCATCGAAATTGATGGGAATACCGCCAATCTCGCTGGCCTTGTCCAGCCGCTCCTGCACGTGATCGATGGTATAGACCTCCGCCGCCCCTCTGATGATGCAGCTATAGGTGGCCATCAGACCGACCGGTCCCGCGCCCCACACGGCGACGCTCTCGCCGGGACTCACGTCGGCAAGCTCAGTGCCGTGATAACCCGTGGGGAATATGTCCGCCAGAAGAGAGAAATCCCACTCGAACGCATCCCCGGCCGGAAGAGGCAGACAGTTGAAGTCCGCGTGAGGCACCTGAATGTACTCGGCTTGCCCGCCGCGCCATGGTCCCATTGCCACGTATCCATACGCGCCGCCGGCAAATCCAGGGTTGACGGTGAGGCAGAAACCCGTAAACCCCCGCTGGCAGTTCTTGCAGAAGCCGCAGCCGACGTTGAACGGCATCACGACCCTGTCGCCTACGGACAAGGTTTTCACAGCGGACCCGACATCTTCGATTATACCCATGTTCTCGTGTCCGAAGATTATGCCCGGTTCGGCCGCAGTCCGACCCTCATACATGTGCAGGTCGGAGCCGCAGATGCAACTCGAAGTAATCTTGACGATTACGTCATTCGGATGCATTATCTCGGGATCGGGAACTTCCTCTACGGCAACGCTAAACGGACCCTGGTACACGACGGCTCTCATAGTGACCTCCCCTTTGCCCTCTTGGACTGCTAAACCTAAGCGGTCAATCTCTTTCACCGCCGAGTGTATCAGGCTAGGACAGTCATGTCAAAACCCGAACCCAGCGAAGGAGTAGGGTTTAGAGGTCTGGTGAATGCGTGTGATGTCTGGACTATCCCTCAGGACAAAGACAATCCGCATCCTGCACCCTTTCCTGTAGAGCTCGCCCAGCGGGTAATCGGTTCTACGACCGCACAGATTGTACTTGATCCGTTTATTGGCTCAGGCACAACAGGAATGGCGGCAGAATTGGAACGGCGGCAGTGGATCGGGATGGACATATCGAAGGACTACTGCACCCTTGCCGTGATCGCATCGACAAGGTGAGGAGGATGATCCGGTGACACAGTTTCCATCCAGACCGCCTCGCACGCGCAAAGAACTGTTTGAGCGAGTCCGGGCCGTGATAGCACACGGCCCGTAAGTTATGCCGGAGGAATCACGCTACAACGGCTCAGGCGCGCCCGGCGTGTTCCTGGAAGATTTGCTGGGGGCAACAGCAGGCGGGCACGACATACCCGATGCCGTAGGATGGGAACTGAAGTGGCATTCCGACCGCACAAGCCTTGTTACCCTGTTCCACAAGAGCCCGGACGGGCCAGAAGCCATTCTGCGCTACATGGTGCGCCGATACGGGCGCAAGGACGTCCAGGCGCTCAAGCTTCCGACATACCATCCGGGGGCGTTCTGACCGCTTCAGAGTCGATACAACAACTGGGCAGGTGGTTGTCCGGCCACCGAAGGGGAACGGGCCGCTGCCTTATTGGAGCCACGATAACTTGATAGCGGCGGCGGGGGCGAAACTGAGGAGGCTTCTGTTGGTCAAAGGTGAGCGCAACAAGCGAAGCGTCCGCTTCATCCACGCGGACGCTTACGAGACGTTTCACCTGGCTGATTTCATCTACGAACTGATGCGGGGTTCAATCGCCCTGGACTTCGATTGCAGGGAAGCCAAGCCGGGGAGCAACGGTCTGCGGGATCATGGCACTAAGTTTCGCATCACCCCTACCATGATATGCAGGCTGTACCTCAAGAAAGAACGCCTTTAGTGGTGTCAAGTATATAATTCCCCTTCCTTTACACAAATCTCGGCCTCGCAAAAGACCGTCCTACAACCAGCCTTCATCAAAACTAGGGCACACCGCCCTGCCTACGCAATACACAACGCAGTCATTCGCGGCGTCCCTATTCGCCTTCCTAGTAACCAGGCGGCGGATCAACCGGCCCGTCAAACTGCATCGACGTGAAGACCCCGCCCTGCGGGTCCCCGATCACCGCGAATCGACCGACCGTGCCCGTATCGGTCGGCGGAACATGAATGACGCCGCCCAACTCCTTCGCCTTGGCCGCCGTCGCCTCGATATCCGCCGACATGAAGTAGGGTGCCCAATTGGCCGGAACGTCCCCCCAGGAATCGTCCATCTTCAGCATCCCGGCCTGCATCCGCTCGCCCAACTTGAAGAGGTGGTAACCGTTCGGGTCGCTGTCATGGCCCCAGCCGAAAACCTCCCCGTAGAAACTTCGCGCCGTGTCGACATCCTTCGTCTGAAGCTCATTCCAGACAAGTGCATTGGGCATGTTGACCAGCTGCGCGCCGATGTGCTGCCTCGGCTGCCAGACTCCCACCATCGCCCCCGTCGGGTCCTGGATAACCGCCATACGCCCGGACTCCATCACATCCATGGCTGGCATTGCTTCCGTCCCGCCGGCTGCGACAGCTTTGGCCACCACCGAATCGACATCGTCGTGCTTGATGTAGGAGGACCAGATCGGCGGAATGCCCTGCTCCATCATCTCCTGCGGCAATATGCTCATGCCGGCCACGTTGTAGCCGTCAATCTGGCACAATGAGTAGTGGTAGCCCAAAGGCGTGGGCATATCAAAGTAGCTCCAACCGAAAAGGCCGCTGTAAAACTCCTTGGCCGCGGCAACGTCGGTCGTGGCCAGGTCCACCCAACAAAACATGTTGTCCGGATAACTCTTTACTACCTGCATGAAACTCTCCTCTCTGACAAAAATGGGGAACTTTATCGTCTGCAAAACACAGACAGATCTAACCATAGCACACCTAGATCATATGTGCTGAATCGGCAACATTGGCGATCGCAAGATACGACGATGTCCAACAACTGCAGGTTCCCCGTATCGCTGCCCCAGACGCGAAAAAGCCGACCGATTTCCCGGTCGGCTCTGTACGCGGCGATGAATGAAAATCAGGCCTATTCGTACGTGTACCTTCTCCCCCTGGCGTATGACCTCAATGCATACGTTGCTGGGAGGTCAGTCGGCGGCTTTGGCCAGCGACGCTTCCGGCGTTGCCAGTTCCGAATATGCTTCTGCGCTGGTCTTCACTATTAGGTCAGCCAGAGACAGATCCGCGAGGGTGGCAACCTGCTCAGAGACATGGGTAAGGTTCAGCTTCCCGGCCACGCCGCAAGCATAGTCCGGATCGGCCTTATAAAAATGAACAAGCTGCCGCGTCTGGATACGTTCAGGCACGCCATCCATCGCTTCGGCGATATTGCTGAACAACTGCTCTTTCTGGTCGCTGTTCATCAGGCGGAATAGATTGCCGGGCTGCGTATAGTCGTCATTGCCGACGCGATGGTTGTAGCGGTCAGCATCGCCGGATACCTTGAGCGGCGGCTCGAGGCTGCGGGAATCTTCGACCGGCCCTCCCATGCTATTAGGCTCATAGTTGACCGCACCGCCGAAGTTGCCGTCAGAACGCAGGTTACCGTCGCGGTGATAAGTGTGAACCGGGCACTGAGGCTGGTTGGCTGGAAGGGCGGTATAGTTGACACCGATGCGGTAGCGGTGGGCGTCTGCGTAGGACATTATCCGCGCCTGGAGCATTTTGTCTGGCGAGAAGCTGATGCCGGGAACGATGTTGGAGGGTTCAAACGCGGCCTGCTCGATGTCGGCAAAATAGTTTTCGGGGTTGCGATTGAGTTCCATGATGCCGACTTCGATCAGCGGGTAATCGCCATGGGGCCAGATTTTGGTCAAATCGAAAGGGTTGAGGTGGTAGGTTTCAGCATCCTCTTCGGGCATAACTTGGACGCTGACGCGCCATTTCGGATAGTTTCCTTTCTCGATGGCGTCGAAGAGATCACGCTGCGAGCTTTCTCGGTCCTGCCCGACAATCTCGGCCGCTTGGGCATTGGTCCATGTCTTGATGCCCTGCATTGTCTTGAAGTGGAACTTGATCCAGAAGCGTTCATTGTCTGCATTGATAAAGCTGTAGGTATGGCTGCTGTAGCCGTTGACAAAGCGATACCCCTGGGGCAGACCGCGATCACTCATCAGGATGGTGACCTGGTGCAGGCTTTCGGGAGAGAGTGACCAGAAGTCCCACATAGCTGTGCTGGAGCGCATGTTTGTCTTGGGGTCGCGCTTCTGGGTATGGATGAAGTCGCCGAATTTGTAGGGATCGCGAACGAAGAAGACCGGGGTGTTGTTGCCGACCATATCCCAGTTTCCGTCTTCCGTGTAGAACTTGACAGCAAATCCGCGCACGTCGCGCTCAGCGTCTGCGGCGCCGCGTTCCCCTGCGACGGTCGAGAAGCGGAGCAGACAGTCGGTCTGATTACCTACTTCAGAAAATATCCTGGCTTTGGTGTAGCGCGTGACATCATTTGTAACGGTGAAGGTTCCGTAGGCTCCCGAACCATTGGCATGCACGACCCGCTCCGGGACGCGTTCGCGGTTAAAGGTGGCCATCTTCTCCAGGAGTTGATAATCCTGCATTAGAAGTGGACCGCGCGGGCCGGCGGTCAATGAGTTCTGATTGTCTCCAATTGGCGCTCCATGAGCGGTTGTCAACTGTTTGCGTTCAGCCATCTTTATCGCCTTTCATGTGTATGAAGAGCCTCTTCCTAATTCAAAAATTATACCGAGGTTGAACTATCTTGTCCAAAAAAGGTTAGTATGGGGATGTCCCTGAAAACGGACGATTACCACAGCGTAATCACCCGCTCCTCCCCATCTTTGAGCGCTTGGCGATTGCGGCTCAGAGAAATAGTTACGGCCAGGTAGGCAATGAGGCCAAATATTACATAGGGCCAGGGGGTCAGACCGGCAATCGAAAAAACGAGCGCGCACACCAACGAAGTCACGCTCACGCTGTAGGTCCCGATCGAGGCCATGCGGCTCCACCAGATCAACAGCAGCCCGACCAAACAGACGACTGCGCCGATGACCGGCGAGATCGCCAAGATCGTGGCCGCGGTCGTGATGCCGCCGGCGCCGCCCTTGAAGCCCAGATAGAGCGACCAGTTGTGACCCACCACCGCACACGCGCCGGCAAGCGCCGCCGCCGCCGCAACCGCAATCGCATCCATGTCGGGGAAAAACGAGCCCGCAACGTAGCGAATGACCAGCACAGCCGCCGCCCCCTTGAGCGCATCGCCCAACAACGTGGGGATGGCCGCCTTCAGACCGGCCGCACGCCATGCATTGGTTGCACCGGTGCGCCCGCTGCCGACTGTGCGAATATCCACGCCGTATATCGCAGTGGCCAGTACGCCCACCGGCACGGAACCGAGCAGGTAGCCGAGCAGCGCGCCGGCGACGATCAGGAGCCAGTCCATTGCAGAGTAACGGTCAATTTTCGCGCTGTTGCGAACGCGATCTGGGCCAGACCTGTGGCAAGACTTTCCCCGTGGTGAAAGAGGCGGACCACCGGCTTCCACAGCTTGGCGCCCCGGTTGGCGCTGTTAATTCAGGCCACGCTCCGTCCCCAAAACAAAGTGGTCTCGTGCTTCTTGCGGGCATACGCTAGCTGAACTCCGGCTCTTGCTGCGATCGAGTGTCCGGTAGGTCCACTGGCGTCTCCGTCTCTGCGGGCAAGTCCAGCGACTCCTCTGCGTTCTCACCGCGCATGTGCAGTTCCCCTTCAAGCGTAGCACCTTCATCCAGCAGAAAGGTGTTCACATGAAGCGCGCCGCGCACGTAACAACCTGCCAGCAACTCGACGCGGTCGGCGCGGATGACCCCGTCGAAATAGCCGCGAATGCTGACGTTGCGGGCGCGAATTTCGCAATTGACGCGTGCGCCTTCGGTCAGTATGACGTTTGCCAGTGTTTCCAGCAGGCCGTTCTCAACCACACCGTCGATGCGAATGCTGCTATCGCTGCGCAGGGCGCCGCTGTAAGTGGCCCTGGGGCCGATGATGACCTCGATTGCGTCCGGCTGCGGTCGTTCATTGCGTCGAAACACCTGGTCTCCCCTTTTGCCCGCCGCCAACTTTCCCAATAGCCGGAGTCTGCAGCGGCCAAACTGATGGGCGGTTTCCCTCCCGGCCCGACCGCACAAAGCAGAAAAGCGCCCTCATCTACTGTCTGACTGGCGCACTGATTGCAGTGGGGAGAGGCCTGATTTTCAATGCGCGCAGTCTAGCACAAGTGTAGGAACTGGGCAACATCGAATTCAGGTTTCGGGGTGAGGTGCCCTTGCCTGGGAAGGCGCTCACGTCGAACTTCTACGCCACTGGCGGGACCTTCGTGGTTGGCGAATTGCGGACGTTCCGGGAACCAGGATCGGTGCTCCTCAGTTAGTTTGAGTATCGGGCTCCTGCGCCATGTCGGCAGGGGGCGGAAGTGGCAGGAAAAGGAAAAAATGAAGCGGAATCTGTTCCTGACTTTTTGGACTCTCGGCATCCTCTTTCCCATGGGCTGGTTCGTGCGAACCTCACCCGTGGGCTATAGGCTCTTCAACACAATGTTCAGTCCTGCCTGGACGCATATTTTCATGCACAGCTTGCTCTTCGCCGTGCTGGGCGCCTTGCTGATGCAGAGTATGTACGGCAGGCTGGCGGCGAGGGCTGGCGTCGCCGTCGTTCTGGCGCTGTTGCTCGGCGTCGGGCTCCTTCAAGAGGGCATTCAACTGTTCAGCGAGCAACGAGTACTGAATTATGGCAACTTCTTTGACATCGGCGTCGATATGCTCGGCGGCGGGCTCGGTCTATTGCTGGCGCTGGGCTTCAGGAAGGTGGCGGCCACGCGGGCGATCCGACCCCTGGTTCTGACAAAGTGAGGTCGGTAGTTGAGATAGAACACCACGCGTTCACGAAAATGCAGTTGCCGTGTCAAGTCCCTGATCGACAGATAATCGACCGCCACCATTCGTAAAGCGGATCGCGCGCGCCGGGTCTATAGCTGGCGCTCGACTGCATCTCAGCCATGGCCGCCCCTAGTTCGTCCCTGGGGACCCGAGTTTCCTCAGCCCACAGTTTCAACAGTTCCAGTGTGGAGACCAAGTCTACCGGCGGATTAAGTTTCCCAAGTACACGCCGGGCCTTACGATCGTCGGTTGCGACGGACCAACCGCGGCGAAAGGCAAGCGCGCCGGTTACTGCCTCGCCATCGTCAAGATTAGCGGCCAAGTCAATAAAGCTGATCTCCTCTGCCGGATGTTCCAGGCCCATCAGTTGAATCAGGCCTTCTTCGAGCAGAGAAGTCAGATCCACAGGCTCATGCACATCTCTGGCATCGGTCGAACTGGGACGCCAAACGAAAAGGGCTTCGTGCGCAACAACATAATCGGCGACACAGAACTGATAAGGCAGTGCGGCAACGATATCTCGCAGGTGGCCTGTTGCGTAGAGGTTGAGGAGGCAGTTGGCGTCGAGGAGAAGCGAGTCGGAAGGGCGCGCCGCGATGTTAGGCTCCTTTCAAGAGCCCTGTTCGGCAAAGTGCGGGTGTTCTCCATCGAAGGAACCGGTTTTTTCCGACAACTGTGGCGCAGGTCCGTCCGTCCCGCTGACGCTGCGTGCGAGATCAATCAAGATGGAGGCAACTTGGCCTTCATCATGTAGAAGCAAGGGCTGAGTCAGCTCCTGGATCAGCCGCCTTGCCGCTACGCGGTCGACCCGCAGCAGGCGGGCCAGCTCTCCTTCAGTCAGCTTTTCCTCTTCGTAGGCCCGGGCAGCCAAGTACTGATAGCGCAGGGGCAACACCTGTTCGTCGCGGAGGTAGGGGGACAGCCCCAACTGCTCCTGTGCTTCCCGCGCTTTGAAGCCGCGGTCGCGCAGCCGTTCCCACGTGCCTCCCGGTAGCAGACGAAGCTCCTCAAGGCGTAGAATCATCGTTTTCACGGAAACGAAATAGTAGTGAGCAAGCCGGCAGATCTCCGCAGCTGTGATATTGCCAACGGCCGCGCGCGAAAATTCATTAAATCTGCGTCGCAAACCTGCCGCCGGCATCAGCAGGCAACGGGCAAAGGCATCCCCGAAGCGCTCGCCGCTACGCGCACGACCGTACCCTCCCAATATGGATACCTCCGACCGGAAGCGGCTCGTAAGGAAATGGCCATACTCGTGCGCCAGCGACCATCGCTGCCGCTCCTGTGGGTGATGGGCGTTTACCGCGATACATCCGCCAAGCTCCTCCGTGTAGCTGAAGATGCCCGCCACGCGTGCAGGCAGTTCGATGGAGAAGACACGAAGCCCAACATCGTTCTCAAGAAGCTCTCTCAAATTCAGGAGCGGTCCCTCCCCAAGCGCCAATCGGTGTCGTTCGGCGGAGGCCACATCCTCCGCCGCAATTTCGGGAGAGGTCCCGTCCGTTAGGTACTGGGGCGGGTAGTTTCGGAGGAGCGGCGTTTCGTTCAGGTTTTCAAGATGTAGATAGTCTTCGCACAGCCGGTGAAACGATTCGACCGCCTGCCGAAGTTCGTCTTGGGAGTGTCGAGAGTCGAGCTTGGCGACGGCAGCACGGAACTGCACGTTGAAATCGGAAACAGGTTCCTTTTCACCGACAAAATCACCCACCGGCCTGCCATACAGTCGAGCCATCTGTATCAGTTCATTCGGCCGCGTGCGCCGCTCGCCCTTTTCCAGAGCGGTAACTGTGGTACGAGCGAAACCCAAGGCGTCGGCCACCTCCTTTTGAGTAAGGCCGCGGGCCTTGCGGGCCTCCTGCAAGCGCCGCCCTATCACGGGTGGAGGTATGGACTCGATCAAGTGTCTATGCATGGTGCTTCCAGTGAGTTTGGGTGGAAAGGATGAGCTAAGGATCAGAATGGCGCGACTAATGTGGACTGTCGCCTGCAAATGAGGGATTCACTGACCCGTGGCAGCCTTCCAAGTCCTCCGGATCGGCAACCGTTTTGCATCAAAAACTCTGGTTATTTCACTCCACTGTGCATATTCTATCACATAATTCTGTCAATGTCATGCCAAATCCGATTTTCAAAGCCAAAATGTCAGGATACTCTGTCTGCTTACAAATATCTTTCGAACCTGGCCAGGCTTGGTCCAGCTTTCTATAGTGGCCCATGACACGGCTGGTCTGCCCAAGCTCTTTCCCTTCTGGTCCAACCTGCCATATCAGCGCAAAGTGTGTAGAATAAAACAACCTGTGTACAACCCGGCCTCGCCCATCCCTGGCCCACACCCGTAACCGCGGAGCCTGCTCATGACGCTGCGACTGCGCTCTCTGCTCTTTATGCCCGCCGACTCGCCCCGCAAGATCGCCAAGGGCGCCGCGCTGCCCGCCGACGCCATCATCGCTGACCTCGAGGACGCGGTCGCGCCCAACCGTAAACAGGAGGCGCGCTCGCTCCTCGTCGAATCGTTCCAAACACTGCCGCAAGGGAGCGCGCTGCGCTGCATTCGCATCAACCCGGTACACAGTCCTTTCTGGCCGGCTGATCTGCTCGAAACCTTCGCGGCCGCGCCCCGGGTCTATGTGATCCCCAAGGTCGAGTCCGCGGCCGACCTGCAACTCGTGAGCGAGCGGCTGGCGCCACTGGAAAGCGCGGCGGGGTTGCCCATCGGCACGGTGCAGCTGCTGCCAATCGTCGAGAGCGCCGCAGGCCTGATGAATCTGCGCGAGATCGCCGCCGCCGACCGCAGGATCGTGGCGTTGGCGTTCGGCGCCGAGGACTTCGCCGGTGATATCGGCGCGCAGCGCACGCGCGAGGGGTGGGAGGTCTTCTATGCCCGCAGCGCCGTGGTGACCGCGGCGGCCGCATTCGGTCTGCAGGCTGTCGACACCGTCTATACCGACCTGGCCGACGATTCCGGTCTGGCTGAGGAGTGTGAGGCTGTGCGCAAAATGGGCTTCCGGGGCAAACTGGCGGTCCATCCGCGCCAGGTGGAGGTCATCAACCGCGCCTTTACTCCGGACCTCTCTGAAGTGGCGGCAGCGCGGCGGCTTATCGCGGTATTCAAGGCGCACCAACGGGCCGGACGGGGCGTCTGCGTGCTCGACGGAAAAATGGTGGATATGCCGATGTTCCGCGCCGCCCAGGATCTGTTGGCGAGGGCAGAAAACGGGCCGGAAGGGGACTGCCAGAACTGAGACGAGAGGAGTGAGAACTGTTCTCTCTCCCCTTCACTCCCTTCTCTATTCGCGCACCGGCCGCAGACCCAGATAGACGACGCGCCCGCCAAGGGTTTGCAGAATGGTGCGGGCCGGTTTCCACGGTAGGAGTTGATTCAACTCAGAGGGGCTGAGCGGCGTATTGTTGTTGGCCAGAAAGACGCGGAAGCAGGCCGCCGTAAGCGAGAGATGCTCGTTGATGTAGTCGGGATCTTTCGTGCAACGGCTGCGCAGACATTCCCACAGGGCATCTGTGCGGTGAACCTCTCCCGTCTCCGGGTCGATCCAATCCACGTCTTCGGTATTTCTATGATCCTGGAACCTGTCCCGGCATTCCGTGCATAGCTGATCCCGCAGGTAGAGGCGAAAATTGCGTCCGCTTTGCTCCCACCAACTGTAGTCGATGTGAAACTTTGTGTTCTCGTCCGGTCGGAACCATGTGAGTTTCTGCTTGAGCGCTGCCGCTGTCATCGTCTTCTAATCCTTCCTCGATGGTCAAAGGCCAGTGATCTACGTGTACCACTGGCTTCGTATACTCATCTTACTTTGAAGAATCCGTCCCCCTCATCCTGGAAACGGGGATTGCTGATCAATGTATAAAAGATCGGTCCCGGTGGACAGCGCCAGAACATGTTGACCGCACTGTAAATCGTCTTGACATGGGCTGTACCCTGGGGGTTCAGTTTCGTAATCTCCGGCACAATCATCTCCACGATCTGCTCCAGCGCAGCGTCGTTGTCATCGAAACCGGCGTTGAACGCTTCCAATCCCTCCAGGTCCACAGATGAAACGATCAGGTGCTCATCGTACTCACAGGAGATCTGCACTTTGTTCATTTCAAGTCCGAAGCGTCGCGCGCTGGCATTGACTTTGGCGATCCGGCTCCACTCCCGTCTCATCCGGCGCGGACGGTAGTCGATGATGACTTCATCCGGATTGTCAGTGCGCTCCAGAGTGATCTGAGCGCTCACAGGCAGGTTGTGCGCAACCATCCATTCCTTGAGGCCGCACACGTAGCGCCCGTTGTGGACCACCCAGCCAGTGTAGCGGTTGCCCCAGCGGCCGTCGACAATCGTCACCATCGAACGCTCCTGCGCGCTGTGTGGGAAGAGCGCACGCGTGCGGCTGCTGAGGGGTAGCGTGCCGTATAGCCAATGGGGGAAAATCAGTGTGAAGCTGATGCTGGGCACTACCGACGAGATAGGTGTGCTCGCGCTGCTTTCGCCCCATTCGTCGTCCAACTCCCACTCCGTCTGCAAAAGTTCTACACTCAAAATAGCACGGTTATAGCGGCCTACGTTGGGACGCAGGAGAGGCGGGACAGTAAGCGCTTCCGGTGGTTCCAGCCGTGCCAGATACCAGAGGGGGACGCCCGCGCTTCCCACCTGGTCGAAGCGTTCGTCGCTGCCAAGCGCGTGGTTCACGCTGATGATCTGCATTGGCTGCGAAACATCCTCGGTCTGCAGATCGAGTTCCGGCAACAGCTCCTCGGGCGACATCGGCCGGCTCTGCATCTCAAGCAGCGCCTCGGCGATGTTCAGATGACCCACATGGACTTCGGCCAGCATGTCGGCCAGCAGCCAATAGTCGTCAATATGCACAAAATCTTCGTTGCGTTCGCCGTCTTCCAGGGCAAAAAGCAGACTTTCTTCGATCTCGTCCTGATACAGAGAATGGATCTCTTCGGCCGACAGGAGAGTTTCCTCATCACCTGCGGTCTGGCCATTGGTGGCGTTGAGCCGATGACCCGTCTGAAGGTTGGCGGCGAATTCCCGAATCTCGTCTGTATCGGCGAAACCGACCTGGATGACGTCGAAAGCCCCATGCTCCGGGTTCTGGCCACTGCGGCTCTCCAGCACCTCGCCTACCAGGAAGTCCATGGCGGGGAAGATGAGAGTCTGCCCGACTTCATACGGGTCTTGGGGCTGATAGACGGCGCCCTTTTTCAACTCGGATTCCATCCGGGCTGTTTCGCGACGCTGGTATTCCTGGATCATGCGCAATGCAAGCAGGCCGGTCGTCATCGGCGACTCTGCATCCAGTATCAATTCATGGATAAAGTCCAGATCTTCACCGGAAACACTGAACTTATCGCGCCAAAATGAAGCAGTTTGGGTCCTTCGCAACAGCACGTCGTCCTCCTCCTGGGAACGCAGGCGTCCCGCCTGCCTTAGTCTGCCCTGCACCGGGTTGCCTGTCGGGGACAACGGCGCCGGCACAGAGTTCTCGCGGCCCGGGCGCAACCGAATAGAGCCAGCATGCCAGACCGGAAAAACCCGCAAATTTTAGGTCCGCACAGTGGGCAAAAAATCTCTTGATCCGGTCCTTCGCTCGCAACCGGCGTCAACACGGTTATGCAGCCCAAAAATAAAGTATAGCGGTTCCGGCGCTAAAGTTCAAAAACGCGCGAATCTGAATCGTAAGTCAGCGCTGATCAACCGCCCTCCACCAGGCGCAGGCGCGCCAGGAGCAACTCCGGCTCCCAAACTCCGATCTCGACAGTCGGTATCTGAGTCTCAGTGCTGTATACGATCAGCCGCAACTCGTAACTCACCCGGCCGGAGATCAGCCCCGAGATCAAGGTGGAACAGGGTGTCGACCGGTTCGTCCGCCGGCCAGTGGCGCGTACGCGCAAAGGTCGAGTTGCCTAAGACATGATCCTTCTGGTACGACTTTTCGCCTTCACTATTGTACAGGCGCAAGGAAATCGCATAATCGGTCTCCAAGCCGGGAGTGGCCTGCCACTGCAGGGCAACCCACAGCGAACGAGCCTGCCCCAGTTCGAGCAGTTGCTGCGATGACCGTTGCTCCTCACCCTGCCCCAGGGCAAGCCCCTGGAGATCGATGCCGCCATCGTAGTGGACCGTCACCGGCTCCAGATACGCATAGAATTTCCAGGAGCGATCCAAATCAATATCGGTGTACGTGTGGAGCCGAAAGTTGCTGAAGTCGTCGCTACCCACATAGCGTCCAAACTTGCTGAAAAGAGCGACGAGATTTTCATCTCCTTCGCCGGCCCAGACGAAATCTTCGTTCCAGTCCAGAACTTTCACGGTGGTGACGTTTCCCCATCGCTGCCAGTGTAGATTCGACCTTGTGCGCCAAGTCTGGCCTATTGGCGCGGATAACATAGGCTGGCGCCGCGCCGCGATACAGGTACTCAAAACCATAATGTTCATCAAACCTGTAGGGGAGCAGGTAAACCATGTTCGCAGCCGCCGGCTGCGCGTTCAGCACGTGCGCAGCATCTGCCCATTCTCCATGGTATGCCAAATAAAATGCCGGCGTAACCGCCCATTCCTGGAAATAAGTGCGATAGGTGTTTACGCCCTGAATTAGAACCACGCCACCGACCACAGCCCCCAGCGCGATGGCCGCCCTGGTCCCATCTACCTGGAAAATCCGGATCAGACCCCACCGCTCTCGCAAGAATCGGTACGTCTCCCAGATGCCCACACCTATCAGCAGATAGATAGCCGGCGCCGCGCCGATCATGCGCAGCGTGTTGGGCCCCAGGCCGACATCTAGAGCCAGCATCGCCGGCACGAGCAGCACCGCCAGCCAGAGAAGCAACAGCCGATAAGCGGGCCGCTTTTGCCAGCGCCAGACGGTCATCCCCACACCATACCAGAAAAAGATGGCTTCCCATGGGTTCAGCATCGGCCGACCGGCGAAGTTGTAGCGCTCGCGTCGGTCGCCATGAAAGCCAAAGGCCAGCAGATGCTCCCATACATTGTTCAGAAAAGCTCCCAAGGCGGTTCCCTGACTATCCCGCAGAACCCAGACCTCTCTGCTGCGAATGAAAAAGTGTTCGGGGTGAAGAACAAAATATATGAGAATCGGTGCAGCCACCACCCCGGCCACCCCTATGAAGATGGCTGCCCACGGCAGTTCATCACGCATCCTCTCTTTGGTGCCAGAGCGCAGCGGCCACAAAAAGCTAAGCCCAAAGACGAAAAACAGAAAGGGTGTAAAACGTGACGGAATGTAGGTGTACGGCAGCAGCCCGGCACACACGCCTGCCAGCGCGATGCGCCACCAACTTCGCTGCTGCCCGGACGTCGACCACCCCCACCACAGCAGGGCAAAACAGAGGGCAAGAAATAGAGGCAGGAAGTTGG
Source organism: Caldilineaceae bacterium (assembly GCA_965220715.1). Classification (GTDB taxonomy): domain Bacteria; phylum Chloroflexota; class Anaerolineae; order Caldilineales; family Caldilineaceae; genus Bin5. The sequence goes on along the minus strand of OZ244843.1, from coordinate 5,645,209 downwards.
CCCGCAGAGAAGCCCGCCCGATGATTGTTTGGCCCAGAGAAACCGCCAGCAGACCCGCGCCAACGCCCCCGATCAACAGGCCGCGCCACGGAGTGACCTGCCCGTTTTCGTCTCGGCCAAAGAGCAGCCGCCCCAACCAGAAGACGGCAAAAACCGTGCCCGCGCTGGCCAGGGCCGTGGGCAAACGAAAGGCCAACAGTGTGCGGCCCAGAATGGAGGTGGTCAGAGCAATCGTATAGACACCCATCCATTCGCGCCCGCTGGCCGCTTCAGGAAAGAATACCGCGTGCTTTCCTTCCAACACCTGCAGGGCATACACCCCGTCCGGCCCTTCATCGCTCTGGATCCCCTGCGGGAATTCCGTTAAGCGCTGGAGACGCAACAATGCCACCGCTAACGCCAATGCGAGCAGGATTCCTCCGGTAGCCCATACGATACGCTGGTGCCCGGCTTTCTCCGGCACGACAGCGCCGACCGGTTCTTGTGCGGAAAATTGTGCGTCGCGCCCCTGCTCGACAGAGGCGCGGGACGACGTTTCAGACATGCTCTTTCGCTTTTTGTCGTGCAGCCGCACGCACGCCTTCCTGCTTGGGGCCTTTCTGACATGCTAAACTACAACCGGACCGGGCAGACAGTTGCGCTGGATGCCCTCAACCGGGACCTTCCTTTTGGAATCCAAACGTCAAGTATAGAGATCCCGGCGGGAAAGCCCAAGAACCCGCGTATCTGATTTGCCCTCGAGCGTTGACGGCGCGCGACGTGCATATTGTGCCGGGACGGCCTGCTATGTAATGAAGGAACGGTAGTGTTCTGTTGCTGGCAGTTGAAGAGGATGCCGGGCCCTCGCTTTGCCTTTCTGGGCGGGTATGGTTGCTCTTCATCTGCCGGACAAAGCAAGGCAGCCCCCTCTGAGTGATCGCATACCCTTGTGTAGCTGCTTGTCAGTGGAGTTCCGCCAAACTCAAGCGCGCCAAGACCAACTCCGGCTCCCAGACATCGATCTCGACGGTCGGGGTCAAGGTTTCGGTATCGTAGACGACCAACCGCAGTTCATAGTCGCCCGACTGGAGTACGGCCGGAAAATCAAGATGGAATAGGGTGTCGACCACTTCCTCCGCCGACCACTCACCTGTCCGCGCCTGGTTCGCGTTCCCCAGTACAACATCCCTCTGGTAAGACATGGCGCCCTCCGCGTCGTACAGGCGAAGGGATATCGCAAAATCATTCTTCACATCGGGATGGGCTTCCCACTGCAGGCCCACCCACAGTGAACGGGACTGGCCCAGATTCAGCAATTGCTGCGAAGAAAGTTGCTCCTCTCCGTGGCCGATGGCAATTCCCCGGATAATGATGCCGCCGTCGTAAAGGACCTCCCGCGATTCCAGGTTTTCGTAAAAAGTCCAAGAGCGATCTAGGTTGATATCAATATAATTCCGGATGCGAAAACTCGCGAACTCGTCACTACCCACGGAGCGTCCATACTTGCCCAGGAGAACGATGATGTTTTCATCGCCATCGCCGGTCCATGGCGAATCGGCGCTCCAGTCTACCACTCTTATCCTTGACAGGGTCTCGTTCGCCGCAAGTGTCGATCTGAGCCTTTGCGCCAAGTTGGGCATATTTGCAGGAACAACGTGGGCCAGCGGTTCGTTCTGATAAAGATAAGAGAAGCTGGGATGCCCATCCACTCGGTAGGCGATCAGGTAGACCGTGTCAGTATCCGCAGGCTGTTCGTTCAACGTCCAAGCCAGTTCTGTCCAATCGGTCTCGAAAGCCCTGTAGGTTTCGGGTGCGGCCGCCCATCTGTGGAAATAAGTGTGGTAGGTGAAGATGCCCTGGGTCAAGATTGAACCACCGACTATAACCCCCAGAACAATGGCAGTCTTGGTCCTTTCTGCTCCGATGAATCGATATGTGCGTAATCGCTCCCTCAGATAACGGAAAGTTTCCCACACGCCCACACCTGTGAGCAGATAGATTGCCGGCGCCGCTCCGTTCATGCGCAGCGTATTGGGGGGAGGGGCGGAATCTCTGGCTAGCATAGCCGGCAGGAGCAGCAGCCCCAGCCAAAGAAATAGAAGACGATTTGCCGGGCGTTGCCATCGCCGCACGACAATCGCTGCACCTAGCCAGAAGAAAACCGCTTCCCATGGCTTGAGCATCGGCTGTCCGGCGAAATTGCGTTCCCAGTTCAGGTCCCCGCGAAAACCAAGGACCATCAGATGTTCCCAAACGTTCCTCCAAAGAGCTGCCAGCGGGTCGCCTTGGCTACGGTCGGAATCCAAGACCCAGAGCTGATTGCTGCGCCAAAAAAGATGTTCGGGATGCAGAGCGAAATGGACGAGAAGCGGTAATGCAAGTAACACGGCCATACCCACAAATATACTTACCCATGGCACTTCAGACCGCCAACGAGAAAAGAGGCGTGAGTAGAGGAAAAACTTGCCACTCCTTTCCCTTCCATCATTACCGTATGTCCAGGGATACAGGAAGCTGAGCCCGAAAAGCAGAAACAGAAGAGGCGTCAGACGCGCCGGCACATATGTATACACCAGCAAACCAGCGCATGCGCCCGCCAGCGCGATTCGCCACCAAACTCGTCCTCCCTGGGACCCTTGTCCCCAGCCCCACCAGAGTAGCGCCAAACACAGAGAAAGTAGTAGTGGCATGTGGGCGACGTTGTTGAACGATGTACGCCCAATGATCGTCTGCCCCAGAGAAACGGCCAGCAAACCGGCCCCTACGCCCCCGATCAGCAGCCCGCGCCATGGCGTAGGCTGCCCGTTCTCGTCTCTTCCAAAGAGCAGACGTCCCAACCAGAAGACGACAAAGACCAACCCCGCACTGCCCAGGGCCGTGGGCAAATGCATAGCCAGCAACGTACGTCCGAAAAGGGCAGTGGAGAGGGCTAACGCATAGATGGTCGACGCATCACGGCCGCTATTTCCAGGCCCAAGAAAGAAGATAGCGTGCTCGCCCTCCAACACACCAAGGGCCAATACGCCATCCACCCCTTCATCATGAGTGAGTCCCTGCGGAAATTCACCTAAACGATGAAAGCGCAGAGACAATACCGCCAGAGCCAACGCAAGCAGGATCGCCCATATTACCAATCGGCTGTAGCGGTCTTGGAACCTCTCTGGTGTGAGCGCGCCGGCTGTACGCTCCGCACCAGGTATTGTATCGGCCATTCTTTCCATTTCAGAGCCCAAGGCAAGCAAGGTCGGTCGCGGGACCCGTTGGGCTTCCCATGAATACAACTTACTGGATCCGGCCAACTGCTGGTCTCTATGCCGCCAGTCAGGCACATGCCCTTATGCAGCGCCGACGACAAGTATAGCGACTGGGGCATTATGTTCCAATACCACGCCTATCTGCGTTGGGCGCCTCCTGCGCTCCTGGCCTCTGGTCTGCCCCGCAATTGAGTTTTAACACTCTTTTAGATATGATAGTCCCGAACTCGGGATCATTTAATCGCTTAGCCGCGCAGATTCCCCATGGAAAATCGCCTATGAGAACCGTTGCAATGATTTTGGCGGGTGGAGAGGGTACGCGCCTGACCGTCCTGTCCGAAAAACGGGCCAAACCCGCCGTTCCCTTCGCTGGCAAGTTTCGTATTATCGACTTCACAATCAGCAACTGCGTAAATAGCGGCCTCTTTACCGTCGGTGTCCTCACCCAATATCGCCCCCACAGTCTCAACGAACACATCGGCATCGGTAAACCCTGGGATCTCGACCGTCAACACGGCGGCGTCCGGCTCTTGCAGCCCTATCAGGGCCGCGGTGAGCACGACTGGTATGCCGGCACTGCCGACGCGATCTTGCAGAATCTGAACTTCCTCTCCGAAAACAATGCCGACACCGCGTTGATCCTCTCCGGCGACCACATCTATAAGATGGACTACGGCCCTATGTTGGACTTCCATCAGCGCAAGGGCGCTGACCTGACCATCGCCGTCATGCCCGTGCCGTTCGAGGAAGCGCACCGGTTTGGCATCATGGAGACGAACACCCAGGATGAGATCGTTCAGTTCCATGAAAAACCGGAGCAGCCCACCAGCAATCTGGCATCAATGGGCATCTATGTCTTTAACGCCCGCGTTCTGGCCCAGCGTCTGCAGGAAAAGGGCGCCGACGGTCCCCGCAGCGATTTTGGCAAACACGTCGTCCCAGACATGCTTGCCGCCGGGGACCGCGTCTTTTCCTACCCCTTCACCGGCTATTGGGTCGATGTCGGCACCGTAGACGCCTACTGGAAGACAAGCCTCGAACTGCTCCAGCCGAACCCGGCTCTGGACCTGTATACCGATAACTGGCCGATCTCCACACGCTCTGAGGAGCGTCCGCCGGCCAAATTCGGCCCCCAGTCCCAGGTCGTGCAGAGCATGGTGTCAAACGGCTGCGAAGTGCATGGATTGGTCAGGAACAGTATCTTCAGCCCCGGCGTCTATGTCAGCCCCGGCGCGGTCGTACAGGATAGTATCATCATGAACGATTCGTGGATCGGCCCCGGCGCCCACGTGGCGCGCGTCATCATCGACAAGCAGGTCATCGTCGGATTCGGCGCCCAGGTCGGCCGCGCCATGTCGGCCGCGCCCCCACCGAATGCGCTGTTTGCCGACAAACTCGACAGCGGCCATACCGTCATCGGCAAGGGCGCATTCATTCCCGATGGCGCCCAGATCGGTACCAACGTGATCGTCAACAGCGACAGGGGCGAACAGGACTTTCCACCGAACTTCGTCGTTGAGGACGGACAGACCGTATAAAGCTGTCGCGTGGCCCCCGCGCATACGGTTCGCAAGGATAATTCCCTATGGCTTGTGCATTCGCTATGATCATGGCCGGCGCTGATAACGCCGATCTCAGTGTCCTGACCGAGGTCCGCTCCGAGCCGGCCGTCCCCTTTGCCGGCAAGTTCCGCCTGATCGACTTTTCTCTCAGCAACTGTGTCAACAGCGGTATCCACAATGTCGCCGTGCTCACCCAATACCGCCCCCGCAGCCTGAACGATCATATCGGCATCGGCAAACCCTGGGATCTGGACCGTTCCAGCGGCGGCGTGCGCCTGTTGCAGCCCTACCGGGGCGGACCCTACGGCGATTGGCAACGCGGCTCCGCCGACGCCATTCGGCGAAACCTGGACTACCTGCTCCAGCAAAAAGAGGAGTGCGTACTGATCCTCTCCGGCAAACATATCTATCTGATGGACTACCGGCCCTTTCTTGCCCACCACCAGCGCACCGGCGCGCCGGCGACCATCGCCGTCCGCCGCGTCAGCCGCCATGAAACCCATCGTTTCGGCATCATTTCGCTGGACACGGACGGCCGCGTCGTCGAGTTTCAAGAGAAGCCGCGGCGTACCCAGCAGAATCTCGCCAGCATGGGCGTCTATGTGTTCCAGCGCGACTTTCTGGTAGAGGTCCTGAGCAACGGCAGCGGCGTTGACATCGGCAGGGATATCCTGCCGGGACTGGTCGCGCAGGGGCATGTCGCCAGTTACACCTATCCCGGCTATTGGGCCGACGCCAGCACAATTCAGGCCTACTGGGATGCCAATATGAGCCTGCTGGCGGAGGAACCGGCGCTCAACCTCTACGCGCCGGAGTGGGTCGTGCATACCCGCAGCCAGGAGCGGGCGCCGGTCAAGCTGGGGCCGGCCGCAGACGTGGATGGGACACTGCTCTCCAATGGCTGCCAGATCGAGGGCGCCGTCGAACGCAGCGTCCTGTCCCCTGGCGTTCAGGTGGGCGAAGGCGCGCTCGTCCGCGATAGTGTCATCCTCAATGATACAATCATCGAACCGGGCGCAGTCGTCGAGCGCTGTGTGATCGACAAAGAGGTGCGCGTCTGCCAGGACGCGCGCGTCGGCCATTCCGAAAACAACTGCCCCAATCCGGAGCTGCCGGCCCGACTCAACACAGGCCTGACCCTTCTCGGCAAGAACAGCATCGTTCCCGCGGGCATGCGGCTCGGTCGCAATGTCGTAATCCATCCGTTCAGCGGCGCAGACGCATTCGGCAACAGCAATGGCAACGCCAAGACCGTAGAGAGCGGGAAGAGCGTCGGCCGCAACCTGCGGTAACCCAATCTGAGGTAACCTTGGTGGCTGGGGCCAGTTTCAGGCAACCGCCAACTGCAGTGAAAAAGCGTGCCCTAGCTTTGCTTGGCCTGGTACCCCAGTTCGTTCAGAAGCGAAACCAGACGCTCCCTCTGGTCGCCCTGGATTTCGATGTCTGCGCCTTTGACCGCACCGCCGCATCCCAGCTTATCCTTCAACTGCTTTGCCAGGGCGCGCTTGCCCACATCCGGGCTTTTTATGCCCGTAATGATCGAAACCACCTTTCCTTTGCGTCCCTTCCGCTCCAGGCGGACGCGCACCGGCTGCGTCCCCTGAACGGCAAAGGGCGCGGCCGGGTTGCGGGGAAGCTCCGGCGGACTCTGCTCACGTTCCGGTTCCGGATCCGTCGAGTAGACGAGCCGCGGTCCTGCATTTCTGGAAAGGCTGCGATCTGCCTTCTTCGCTTTGCGCTTGGACATGGTTCGTGTCTATTCTTTTGACCAGAAAGTAGAAAGGAACTGCACCATGCAGTATAGCATTAGCGGTGAGATTGCCCAGTCCGTCCGCCTTGATTTCGCCCCTGCCGAATTTGCCTGGGTAAGCAAAGGCGCTCTGATGGCCCATTCGTCCCACCTGCAGTGGAGCTTGCGGGTCCCCGGCGGCGCCGGCGGCGCTCTGCGGCGCAGCCTCTCCGGCGAAGGCATCGCGCTTACCTATCTGGAGACGAAAGCCGAGGATCAATATGCACTGCTGGCGGCCAACGCACCGGGCCACCTGGAAATATGGGATCTGGAACTTGACGGCCCTGTGACGACCACGCGCGGCTCCTTTGTCGCCGCCTGGGGTGAAAAAGTTGACATCACAGTGACGGTGGCCCGCCGGGCAGGGGCAGCCGTTTTCGGCGGCGCCGGCCTCTTCTTGCAGACCATTTCCGGTGTGGGCAAAGCGCTCGTCCATGGCAGCGGCGACTTCTACGAACGCCAGATGGCGGCGAACGAGGAACTGCTCGTGAGCACCGGCAATCTGGCCGCATTTTCCGCTGAAGTCGACTATGATATTCGCGGCGTGGGCGGCTGTCGCAGGATGATATTCGGCGGCGAAGGACTGTTCATGACCAATCTGCGCGGCCCTGGACGTGTCCTGCTCCAGACCCTCAAGCGCAACTTTGGCGCCAAATCAACCGGCTGAGGAACGCTTCTCGCCCAGTTCTCCCGCTGAGTCGCCGCCGCTTCCCGCCTGTCACTACTGTCAGGATGGCGCCCTCCCTCAGCCAAATTGCGATTTGGGATCTGTCTGCACTTCGACCACAATGTTGAAATGAACCCTGTCAGTGGATACGTTGACACCCCACTCCCGTCTCAAGGAGGTTCTCTGTGGTGGCAGATGCTGAGTCTATGAAAAAAGCGATTAGTGGCGAGGTCCGGTTATCCGATCCCGTTGCCGACGCGATTCTGACGCTGGCTGTGCGGATGCGCAATCCGTTTTCGTATGAGGAAATTGCGTCGTCATTCGGCATCGCTTGCGACGATGTGAGCGAGATCTGCGAGCCATACAAGGAGTTTCTGCGTACGACGGCAGAAAATGGCCCTGGCCTTGTTTTTACGGGGCAGTCATCTCGAAAGGCAGTACGCCCACGCGCTATGTGGGAAAATGCCTCGTTCGGAAATAGTGGGCGGGAATCTTTTCAGAAACAGCAAATTGTTAATGGCGCCGATCGGCTCGCCGATCCAGTCGATGATGCCATCTTGACCCTGGCTGTGCGCCTGCCCAATCCGCTTTCCTACGAGGAAATTGCGTCGCTATTCGGTATTGCTCACGACGTCGCCAGCAAAATCTGCGAGCCGTACAAGGAATTCATGCGCAAAACAGGAGAATATGGAATCCGTGGGATTTCCAATACGGGATAGACCTCCTGGCCCAAACCGTCCACCATGCGATACGCCCCGCATGCAAGCCCCGACTTACACATCGCCAACCCGTGACCATCCTCAGCGCGGCGGCGCAGCAGTGAAGATCTGCCGCAACAGATCACCGCGTTCAATTTCAGTCGCCCAGCGCGGCTGCGCATAATCCTCAATCACCGTCGTCAGTATCTCCGTGTTGATCACTTGGCCGTCATAGATCGTGTGACGCGCAATCAGCGAAGTGCGCGTCTGCCAACTCCACATCTGATCAAAGAAAAGATTGCCCAAACCGTAGACAATTATGCCCGGCTTTTCACCCCCGTACCCATACGGCTCCATCGCCTGGGGCACGTGGCTCTGAACGCCGGTGACAATATCTGCGCCGGCCGCGCGCAGTTCGCGGAAATCCTGCACCTGCTGGGATATCGGCGCCGGGTTGTAAATCTCCTCATGCTGCAACTCAACCGCGATCACATCGACTTCGCTGCGTAGCGTCGCGATTTCAGCAAATATGCGCTCCTTGTTTGCCCTATAATTACAGGCTCCCGGCTCATCCTCGGTCGCCCAGGCAAAGCTGGGATAGTGGGCCAACGCCGCGAAAAAGGCAAAGCGATTGCCGTTGTGCGTAAATAACAGCGGCTCGCAGGCCTCCTCTTCATTCAGCCCGCCCCCATATATGGGGATCCCGTTCTGCCGATACCAGCCAATCGACTCGCGCGCGCCGTCCCGTCCAAAGTCGTTGACGTGGTTGCCGCTCAGCCCGACGATATCGGCGCCGACCGCCTCCAACGCCGCCCAGTAGGCCGGGTCGCTGCACAGGATCATGTTGTTCAACGAGGGGTCGACGACACAGCCTTCCAGGAACGGCACTTCATTGCTGATGTGTGTGATGTCGGCCGCACGCAGTGTCGGCGCGATCACCTGGGCAGGGTAGTCGTAACCTTTCGTCTCCATGCGAGATGCGGTAACGCGTGCCATCGCGGTGACGCCGGTCATGATCACGGTCGTCAACTTGTCGGGGCTGCGGTTCGTCGGCTGTGTGATGTGTGGACGCAGCGCCGCAGCGACCGCTTCGCTCTCCGTGCCAAAAACCGCCACCACCGCCGTCAGCGGATAAGCGGCCGCGCCGAGCGTGTTGCTCAGGATGTTGACGCCGTTCAGATGCAATACCTTCAAAACCGGCGTCAGGTTTTCGAAGGGCACGATCGCCAATGCGCCGGCAGAAACCTCCAACACCGCGGGGAGGGCGCTGCCGCTGGCGGTCTGCACCGAGTCGGCCGCCTCTTCACCGAAAATGGCCTCCAGTTCGGACACGTAATCGGCATCAATGATCAGAGGGCCGCTTCCCCTGCCCTGCCAGCGCAGTGTCAACTCCGCCATCGAAACGTCATCCGGAACGGTGGCGAACGGCGCCACCGGCGCCAGGAAGCGGGTGTATAGCACACTTCCCGCATTCTCCGTTCCGGCTGCCAGGCGGACCTGCACATCGGCGTTGCGCGGCTGATCGAGTACCAAAACCGTCTTACGAATGCCGCCGGATTCGATCTCTTCCAGTCCGAAGGTCACCGGCAGTAGTTCACTGAAGTAGCGTTCCGGCAGAGACGTGTCGAGCGCGAGCGTCAGCCACCTATTGCGGCTGTCTGCCTGCTGCACGACCGGCTGCAACTGCGTTTCAGAACTGGCCGCTATCTCCCTGGCCCCATCCGCCCCACTGGCAAAGGTCGCGATCGACGTAGCCGCCGCCACGCCGACGATCCCGAGCAGTACAGTGACGAGCAGCTGGCTGGGAGACCGCAAGTTCGTTACCATCCCACTGAGGGGCGCGACCCTGCTGGCTGCAAAAATACGTTGCACGCCCGCTCGAAAGTCGCACCATCCATGCTGCAACCGCTGCTCAATCTGTTTACAAATCGCGCCAAGTCGGTTCAACATTGCCGTTCAAATGCCCTGACATCTGTAGAAAGCTGAACTGTGGAGGTCTCCTGACATGGAGTCCAAGCTAAAAGTATATGGCCATCGTCGGCAATTGGTCAATTACAGTTTTGCTTGCATACCCTTCAGCAGGGCCTGTCTGGAGCGCATGTCAGTTTGGCCTCCTCCAGTCTGCAGCTCGCTGTATCCGCTGCAACTGCCCTGAGACTCACCGGCGTCAACGCGCATTTCCTGGGACACCGCTGTACATCGGACGTTGACAAACGGGACGTATTTCGGTACATTTTCGTCTGATTCAGACAATACGACCATGCAGTCTCAACGAGTTGTATGCGCGTGGAGTTCCTGGCAAATCTCGTGCTGACCAGGCGCAGCCGCTTGCCCCCGCTTTCGGGAACGGCGGCTTGCATATCGTGATTAAGGAGTGAAATTGGCTACCGGAACCGTTGGCGAAGTCGTCAAGCTGTGCGGCAAATTGGGAATCATCGGCTTTGGTGGGCCCGCCAGCCACATCGCCATGCTCGAAGATGAGGCGGTGGCGCAGCGCAAATGGCTGAGCCGGGAGCACTTTCTCGACCTGGTCGGCGCCACCAACCTGATCCCCGGCCCCAATTCGACCGAGATGATGATCCATATCGGCTATCATCGCGCCGGCTGGCCGGGTCTGCTCGCCGCCGGCATATCCTTTGTCCTGCCGGCTGTACTGCTGTCCACGCTGATAGCCTGGATCTATGTCAAATTCGGCATGTTGCCCGCCGTGCAGCCCTTCCTGATGGGCGTAAAGCCCGCCGTTCTGGCAGTTATTCTCGGCGCTCTGTGGCGGCTGGGGAAAACGGCCTCAAAACCCAAGGAGGCCGCGCAGACGCGCATCGCTCTCGGCATCATCGGCATCGCAGTCGCGCTTGCCGTCTACATCGGCGCGCCCGTGATCTGGTCGCTGATCGCGGGCGGCCTGCTGGGGATGCTCGCCCTGCGCGCCATCTCTGGCTGGAGCGGCGCCGCCGCGCTGCTGGCCCTGCCGGCCCTGCCGGAAGGCCGCAATGCACTCCCCTGGGCAGACCTTTCGCCTGCGTCAGCGCTCAAGTGGGCCGCTCTCCTCGCCGCCGCTGCCGTCCCCGCCTTGACCCTCGGCGCGCTGGGCCTCTTCTTTCTTAAAGTCGGCAGCGTCCTCTACGGCAGCGGCTACGTCCTGGTCGCCTTTCTGGAAGGCGAACTCGTGCATGAGTATGGTTGGCTCACCCAGCAGCAACTGCTCGACGCCATCGCCATCGGCCAGTTCACACCCGGTCCTGTCCTCTCGACCGCTGCCTTCATCGGCTTCGTGCTCGCCGGAGTCCCCGGCGCCTTCATCAGCGCCGCCGCCATCTTCGCGCCCTCATTCCTCTTCGTCGCCATCCTCAATCCGATCGTGCCCCGCCTCCGCCGCTCAGCATGGATGGCCGCCTTCCTCGACGCCGTAAACGTCAGCGCCGTCGGCCTCATGGCCGCAGTCCTCGTGCGCCTCACCGGAGACATCGTCACCACCTGGCCCGCCGTCGTCATCGCCCTGCTGGCCGCGGCCGCAGTCCTCCGCTGGCGCGTCACCTCCGCCTGGGTCGTCATCGGCGGCGCACTGCTCGGCTGGCCGCTCTCGCTGCTCGGTTAAGGTTTGGGGCGTCGGGCTTCAACCCTCACAGTACTGAAAAGGCTGTTCAACCGCCCGGATCAGAGGAAGCAGGGGCACGCCATTCACATCCAGCCGCGTTCCCCAGCATGTATTGTCAACTACGCCTTCACAGTGGCCCTTGATGACCCGCTCCCAGTGGTCCTGGGAGTGAAAGAGATTCCCGCCTTTGGCTATATCCGTAGCATAAAGGAATCCCAGATAAACGAGCACGACCGGCATTCCCAGCGTGGCCAGCTTCCACGACCACGCAAACCGGTTGGACAACTGGTAATGACTATCTCGCGAGATATTCCAAGTGCTCCCGGTCGCTGACTGGAGACCGGCAGCTGCCTCTTCGATCGCCAAGCCGATCTTCTCGTGATTCTCCATCGTGCCAGCAGATGCAGATCCCCTTAGCCGTTTCCCTGATGATGACCCCTTAATTTCATTCCAGTGCGCCTTCGCCTCTACCAGAAGAAGCCCCTTCTTGCTCTGAACGGTGCATGTGCTGGCAATATCCCAATTCGGTGTCTTGGCGTCGTTTTCAGAGACTGCCAGCCACCAGTTCGCTAACGCTTCACTTATTCCACGTGGCAAGAGCTCCGAAGGCTTGTCCAGTTCCACTTCATCCGCCGGCGTCGTGTCCCACGAGCCGTCTCCCTCCTGCACCGGCTTGCCGTAGGGCATCCATATATCGCAATCTGTGACCTCTACTTCATCGACGCCCACCAACTGGGTCAGCCGGGCAGCGGCCTCCTCTTTGCCGCCGTCCACCAGCAGCACACAGCGCGGCCGGCTCCCACGGCTATCTTTCCCGAGGTGACTCGACCAACCCATCCCTTGCCTCCCTCAATACGGCCACAGAGAACCGAACTACCTCCTCCTCCTGCGGCTGCCTCCGCCGCCCCCCTTCCCCTTACTCTCCCGCTCCGCCAACATCTGCATCGCCTGCTCAAACGTAATACTCTGCGGATCCGCCTCCTTCGGCAAAGTGGCGTTCGTTTTCTGATGGTTGACGTAAGGCCCATAGCGCCCGTCCAACACGCGCACCGGGTCGCCGTCTTCGGGATGCGCGCCCAGCTCCTTCAGAACCGTGCGCGACGAACCACCCCCTCTCCGAGTCGGCGCCTCCTTGATCAACGCCAGCGCCCGCGGCAGTTCCACCTCCAGCACGCTGTCCGGCGCCTTGAGGCTGACAAACTTCCGGTTATGGACCACATAAGGCCCATAACGCCCCACTCCGGCCCGCACCTCCTCACCGTCTTCAGGATGTGCGCCCAGCACACGCGGCAGGCTCAGGAGTTGCAAGGCTGTCGGCAAATCCATCCCCTCCTTTGTCATCTCTTTCAGCAGACTGGCCCGTTTTGGCTTCCCATTCGCCCTGTCTGCCGGTGCCTTCGTAACCGCGTCAGCGGACGCCTTGGGTTTGCCTGTGCCCACCACAACCAAGGGCGTCAGCGTTTCAACGGTCTGGGCCCTCAATCGGGGAACCCGCTCCAACTCTGCCGCCGATGCATAAGGCCGGCCGGCAATGATCGCCTTGGCCAAACCGGGACCGATGCCCGGCAGCGTGGCCAGCTCCTTGGCCGACGCCGCGTTGATATCCACCGGCCCAGCCGGCTTTTCCGGCTTTCTTCTCGACGCCTTCTCTCTCTCCTCGTCCTCACCCAACTGAATGTAGGCGCCGAATCGTCCATCCTTCAGCAATACCGGCAGTCTGCTCACCGGGTCGGTCCCCAGCACGATCGGCCCCTCCTGCTTGGCATTCACCAGCGCCTCGGCCGCCGCCGCATCCAGATCCCCTGGCGGCAAATCGTCCGGCAGGCTGACCGTATGCCTGTCGCCGTTAACCTCCCGCGCCAGGAACGGCCCAAACTGACCAATGCGCACCTCAACCGGCAGATCGGGAAAGTCGACCTGGCCCGCGTTGCGGGGATCGATAGCGCTTTCCTTTTCCCTGACCTGGTTCTCCAGCCCCTGCTCGCTTAGATAGAACTGGTTCAGATAGTCGAGCCAGTCGACATCCCCCTCGGCAATGTCATCGAGCGTCTGCTCCATCTCCGCCGTAAACTTCAAATCAACCAGTTCCTCGAAATTGTTCTCCAGCAGTTGGACCACCGCAAATGCGACAAAGGTGGGCACCAGTTCCCGGCGTTGTTTGAAGACATAGCCCCGGTTCTGGATCGTGTCGATGATGGTGGCGTAGGTGCTGGGTCGGCCGATACCCTCCGTCTCCAGCGCTTTAACCAACGTGGCTTCGGTGTAGCGGGCCGGCGGCTTGGTAGCGTGGCCAACGGCCTCCAGCGCCCGGCAGTCCACCTCCTCATCCTTGGCCAGCCGCGGCAATGGCGACTCCTGGTCTTCAATCGCGGCATCGGGATCATCGGAGCCCTCAACATAAGCGCGAAAGAATCCGGGAAACAGGATCTCCCGCCCCGACGCGCGGAAAAGTGCCTCCTCGGCCGCGCCCCCGACCCTTTCCGGCTGGCGTGCAGCGCGGATCATCACCGTCGTCGAACGCAAGCGGGCGTTTGCCATCTGCGTCGCCACCGTCCGCTTCCATATCATGTCGTAAAGCGTTGCCTCATCGCCCGAAAGCGGCAGCGTATCCACCGGACGCATCGCGTTTCCCGCCGGACGGATCGCCTCATGCGCCTCCTGCGCGCCTTTTGACTGGGTCTTATAGCGGCGGGGCTTCGGCGTCAGATACTGCTCGCCGTAGCGCTCTTGCACCCTGCCGCGGGCGGCGTTGACAGCCTCGTCGCTCAGATGGACCGAGTCGGTGCGCATATAGGTGATGTAGCCATTTTCGTATAGAGACTGCGCCACCCGCATCGTGCGGCGTGCCGCCCAGCCCCGCTTGCGGTTGGCCTCCTGCTGCAGCGTGCTGGTCGTAAATGGCGGCGATGGTGAACGGGACTGTTCGGAACTCTCTACTGAGTGTACAACCCAACTGCCGTCTTGCAGACGCTGTTGCAATGCCCTGGCCTGCTCTTCATCCAGCAACAGAACATCCCCGCTTCCCTCGTTAGGGTGCGTCTTGACCCGTTTGCCGGCCGCAATCCGTCCGGTCGATTCGTCGAAATCCCGTCCGCTCGCCACCCGCGTCCCGTTGACCGATACCAGTGTGGCCTCGAAACGATGGACCGCTCTGTCCGGGCGTTTGTTGAGCAGGGCTTTCAGATCCCAGTAGGAGCCGCTTACAAATGCCCGGCGCTCCCGTTCCCGCAGAACCAGCAGACGCACGGCCACGCTCTGCACACGGCCCGCAGACAGCTTCGGCGCGATCTTCTTCCACAACAACGGCGAAATCGTATACCCGACCAGCCGGTCGAGTATACGCCGCGTCTCCTGCGCCCGCACCAGATCGTTGTCAATCGAACGGGTCTTCTTCAGCGCCTCTTCGATCGCCTCTCTGGTAATCTCGTGAAAAATCATCCGCCTGACCGGGACTTTCGGCTTCAGCACCTCATAAAGGTGCCAGCCAATGCTCTCCCCCTCCCGATCCTCGTCGGTGGCGAGCAGGACCTCATCCGCCCCTTTCAAAGCCGACTTCAACTCGGAAATCACCTTTTTCTTGTCCGACGGAATGACATACAACGGCTCGAAATCTTCTTCCACTTTGACACCGAGCCGCGCCCAAGGCTCCCCCTTCACCTTCGCAGGAATCTCGGCAGCAGACGCCGGCAGATCACGCACATGGCCCATACTGGCCTTGACTTCATAACCGCTTGGCAAAAAATTGCGGATCGTTCTGGCCTTGGTCGGCGATTCTACTATGACTAATTTCGACATTGTTCTTCTTGTGGCTTGTGGTTGGTGAACAGTGGCTAGTGATAGCGACGTTTCACCCATTGTGGAACTACCTGAATTACAGCCGACGTAGAATACACAAGAACATGGACGCGGGCAAGTGGTATCTGGCGCAAAAGGCGTGCGTCCCGTTCAATCCTGATTCTCGTGATCGATAATCGTAATCTGCGCCAACGCCGTCAACTGTCTCCTTCACCTAATCACATGAATCCCAGATCAGACAAACGAGCACGCATCCCTATTCGTCTTCAAGAGCCTCTCTCTCTTCTCCCGAGATCTCTCGTGCAACGCTCGTACGGCGCTCGTAGCAATAGACCTGTGTCCTCATCTTGCAATTGCCCCTCCTTCACTCCCATCGCTGGAACGTGACCAAAATCGGGACACACCCTGCTCTAGCTATTCATTGACAGCCGGGTTCCTTCGGCATATACTAAGCACACTTCCACACCCCCCACATTTGCAATGCAATTGGGAGACAGATCAGTGAATGCATATCGGAATCAGCAACCGGTTTCTGTGATTCTTCCGAGGAAACAGGCCCACTATGTGGGCGACTCGGCGCCTGCCAGTGCAGTGGCCGACCGTCCCCGGTTACTGGCCGCCGCTGTTCTGCTGGCGCTTGTCTGTCTGGCGCTCAGCGGCTGTGCCACAAACTACGACCTTCTCAACCTGACCGTGCCGGCTTCAGTCCAGGTCGAGCAGTTCGGGCCGGACGCCAATGTCTGTGCTGACCAATTCATCACCCACGACCTCCCCCACAACACGACAACCGCCGACGGCATCATCCGCATGTACGAGGCAAACGGGGCCGGGGTTGCAATCAACGATCTCGACAATGACGGCGATCTCGATCTGGTTCTGGGCAACTACGACAACCCCAACTCGATCTTCTGGAATGAAGGGGGCCTGAACTTCCGCCAGGAACAGATGCCGATCGGGCGCACGCGCGCCGTAGCCGCCGTCGATGTAGACGCAGATGGCTGGACCGACCTGGTCTTGACCCGCGTCGGCGGCGCAGTCAATTTCTGGCGCAACCGCGGCGCCGAGCTGGACGCCGACGCCCCCGGCCGCTTCGTACAGGAGTTTGTCAAAGGCTTTGCCAAGCCCGCCTACGCCATCGACTGGGCCGATCTGGACGGCGACGGCGATCTGGACGCCGTTACCGCCTCCTATGATATCGGCCTGCTCACCGAGTTGGGCAACGAATACCTGCTCAAAGATGAGGGCGGCGTCTATATCCACTGGAACGAAGCACATGGTTTTCGTGCCCAGCGGCTCGCCACAGAGGCCCAGGCCCTGGCTATCGCCCTCTGGGACGAAAACGGCGACGGCCGGCCCGACCTGCTCGTCGGCAACGACTTCGCCCTGCCCGATCAGTTCTGGCGCAATGACCCCGACAGCTGGCATCTGGCCAACATCTTCCCCGAGACGACCCACAGCACCATGAGTTTTGACCTGGCCGACGTCGACAACTCCGGTCGGACCGCGCTCTTTGCCAGCGACATGAAGCCGCTCGACATGAACCCCGAAACCATGCGCGCATGGGCGCCGCTGATGGAGGCAGAACATCCCCCCATGCCCGCCGGCGACCCCCAGCGCATGGAAAATATGCTCCAAGTCGCCGACCAGGGCGGCGCTTTCCAAAATCTCGGGCGCGATCGGCAGCTCGACGCTACCGGCTGGACTTGGTCCGGTCTGTTCGGCGACCTGGACCAGGATGGGCACCTCGATCTCTACATCGTCAACGGCTTTGCCGAATCCACAACCTTCGCCCATATGGAAGATCATGAACTGGTCGAGCGCAATCAAGCCCTGCGCAACACCGGCGGCCGTTTCGAGCGTATGCCGGACTGGGAACTGGGCAGCGAGCGTGGCGGACGCGGCGCAGCCCAGGGCGACCTCGACGGTGACGGCGATCTCGATATCGTCGTCAATAATCTGCGCAACAATGCCCAGCTGTTCGAAAACCGCCTCTGCGGCGGCGCCTCATTGCAGGTCGAGTTGCGCCAACCCGGCAGCGCCAACCCGGCAGCCATCGGCGCCACAGCCATACTCAAGACGCCCGCAGGCCGCCTGCGTCGCGACGTGCGCGTAACGCGTGCCTACCTGTCCAGCGACCCGGGGCAGCTGCACTTCGGCTTTCCCACCGAAACCCAACCCAGCCTCCTCCTCATCCGCTGGCCCGACGGACAGTGGTCAACCGTATCAGCGCCGGCCGCGGGGCAACGGCTGACCATATCCAGAACCGACCTTCAGCTGGAGTAGAAGGTTGCCGTATGCAGTCGCATACCGCGAGACCACTGCCCTGCACTATGAAGATTAACCGGCATGACGGCATCCAGCGCCCGTGAAGAAGCGATCGAAAAGATTCGCCGCCTGCCCCACCAGGTGGAAGAGTTGATATCCGGGCTTTCGCCGCAAGAACTGACGGCAAAGACACTGCCCAATGAATGGACGGTGGCCCAGAATGTCCATCACCTTGCAGATTCCCACATAAACAGCTATGTGCGCTGCAAACTGATCGCCACCGAAGACAATCCAACCCTCAAGCCCTACGACGAGGGCGCCTGGGCCTCGCTCTCGGACGGCAGCAGCGCAGACCTGTCCGATTCCTTGGCCCTGTTGAAGGCGCTCCACGCCCGCTGGGTCCGTTTCTGGGAAAATCTGCCCGACGATGTCTGGCAACGCACCGGCCAGCACCCGCAGAGCGGAGCCGTCACCCTCGCCAGGCAACTTGAACTGTACGTCGAACACGGCGAAGCCCACCTGGATCAGATCCGGCGCACATTGGCCGCACGGCAAGAAGATCCAGGTGCATAGGACACCCTGTTTTCAGCTAGGAGCGGCCACAGGAATCGTGTTAGAATCTGCTCGGAACCGCCCGCTGCGAACAGGACCCTATCCGTCCCGTCAGTGCGAGAGGAGAAAGCATGAGATCTGCAGAGGCGCTGCATGATCTCCAACAGAAACAAATAGAGCAGAATAGTGACCGCACTGCGCCGGTCAATCCTCTCGCGCCCGATGAAGGCCGCCATGTCACCTTGGAAGAATATTGGGACAAGTGGTACGAGAATCCCTACCCCGACATCGACGTCAGCTATGAATGGAACAACGGCATTCTGGAGGCAATGCCCCCGGCCAATGCGCCCCAAATTAATCTTGGATTCTGGTTCCTTGCCCTTCTCCGTCAGTATGTCAACACGCACGACATCGCCAAGCTGATCTATATGGAGACCGGCTTTGTCCTCACAATGGAGGACGCAGCCGAGCCGTCGGGGATACGCAAAGCCGTGCGCAAGCCGGACATCGGCATCATTCTGAATAACAACCCGGTCTCCTGGGGCCGTGTAGACCAGCGCTCCTTCGCCGGCGTGTGCGACGCCGTCGTCGAGTTTCTGTCCGATTCCACGCAAGCTGAAGTCTTGCGGGATACCGAGGAGAAAAAGCATGACTATGCGCTGGCCGGCGTGCAGGAGTACTACATTCTCGACCCCAGCGGTGACCACATGCACTTCTACCGCCTGGCCCCCGAGGGCCGATATGACGAAATTCAACCCGATGCGGATGAGGTGATCCGCTCACAAGTACTGCCCGGCTTCCAATTTCGGCTCCTTGACCTGTATGAAATGCCGGAGTTGGAAGAACTCGCACTGGACGAGGTGTATCGGGGGTATGTGCTTCTGAAATACCAGGCCGCTGTTGCCGCGGCCGCGGCAGAAACAGCCGCCCGCCGACAGGCCGAGGAGCAGTTGCAGACGATGGCAGCCGAACTGGCCCGCTTGCGCCGGCGGTCCTCCTGAACGCAACTTGCCCAAACCGTTGTCTCCTCCGGCGAGGAGATAACTCGGGAGGGGGCTGGGTGGCCGCGGCAGACTGCGCTTTCGGCCGCGCCGAGAGCGTGGCAAGGGATAAACGCGTTTGAACGGCACACTCGAATCCTGTACAATAGGCAGACCGCGAATGTTCGCGGCAATTCAGCAACTGACGCAACCCCGCCGCGCTCCTGCTCGAAAGGAGCGCATTGGACCATTCACTCGCAGCTTCAGATGTTCTCAGGGAGGGAACTGATGCAAATCCGACAATGGCAGAACCGTTTCAGCTTCAAAGCGTTGATTGTCTTGGCGTTTACCGCCTTGCTTCTCGCTGCTTGCGCTCCCATCGCGCCCGCTGACGATGGCGGCATGGCGGCGATGGATGACGAGAAGGTTACGATTACATGGGCAATGTGGGGCAGCCCATCAGAGGTAGCGACCCACCAATCGGTGGCCGATGCCTTTATGGAGGAAAACTCCGACATTGCCATTGAGCTTCTGGCCGAACCCTGGGGCGACTACTTCACCAAGATCCAGACCCTCTGGGCCAGCGGTGACGAATCGGTCATCCCCGATGTCCTGTTCCTCTCGCCCATTGTGAATTATGCCTCGCAGGGCGTGCTGGAAAACCTTGACCCCTGGATCGAGGCGAGCGGCTACAATGTCGATGATTACTGGCCGTCTCTGCTGGAGTACGGCATGTACGAGGGCAGCGTCTACGGCTTCCCGCGCGACATCGGCCTCGAGGTGCTCTACTACAACATCGACATCTTCGACGAAGTCGGCGCCCCCTACCCGGATGATACCTGGACATGGGACGATCTGGCGGCCATTTCAGCTCTGCTGACCGAAGTCGAAGACAGTGGCCGCGTCTCCCGCTATGCCCTCGGTATGGAAGGCGGCAAGTGGATGATCTGGGTCATGCAGAATCGCGGCATGGCCCTCGATGACATGCGCAACCCCTCGCGCTGCGCACTGGCCGATGAGGGAGCCGTCGAGGCCGTGCAGTTCTTCAAGGACATGCTCGACAGCAACTATTTCATGCCTCCCGCCAATATGGGCCAGGCCGGTGGTGACGCCGCTGTCTTCCAGAGCGGTCAGGTGGCGATGATCATCCAGAACGCCAGCCGCGTCTCTGCCTTCAACGCCGCCGGCATGAACTACGATGTCTCGGTCATTCCGATTCCCGAAGATGGCCAGCGCGCTTCCGCCGCCGGCGGCGCAGCCTGGGTAATGAGCGCACTCAGTGACAACAAGGACGAGGCCTGGACATTCCTGAGTTGGCTCCAGAGCACCGACGGCGGCCAGCGCATCTACACCGCCTCCGGCGAGATCCTGCCGGCGCTGCAGTCCACCGCCAAATCCGACGCCTTCCTCAACAGCGGGCAGCCGCCTGCCAACCGCCAGGCCTTCATCACTGAAGGCGAAAACGCGCGCATGGGCCGCATTGGCTACTTTGTCGAATGGAGCGAGATCAACGGATCCTTCGTCAGCCCCGGCCGCCAACAGATCCTCATCGGCGAGGTCTCTGTCCCGGACGGCTTGGCTGCCATCTGCGAGCAGGTGGACGCCTACCTGGCCGACAACGGATTCCCCAAGTAGAACGCAGTGATAACGTACCAGTGGCCAGTAGCCAGTCTTCGCACTGGCCACTGGTCACTAGGGCTCGTTGACGTTTGTCTGAACAACGACTTCCAGGTGCAAATTACGCCTGATCGTCGAAGGGCGGCGCAGTCACGCAAAGAAAATCCGATACGCCTTTGGTGTTCTACGCGTCCCTCCGCGTCCTCCGCGGACAAAAAGGTGTTCTTCGCGACCCTTCGCGTGACTTCGCGGATCAATTGGTTTTGTCTATTTCAACATTCAAGCGAGAAACATCCCTAACAGGCCTGCAGGCTTTCAGTTCTTGTTGACATCTGAACAGCCTTCCCAAAATGTCAACGGAACCTAGTCACTCTGGTCACTAACCACTAACCACTATCCACTATCCACTGCTGTTATGACCGCTTCGGCATCCTCCCAAACCTCCGTGTCCCCCTGGCGCCGTTACCGACCGGACCAGCAGTGGGAGGCCTATCTGTTCCTGCTGCCCAGCTTCGCCGGGTTCCTGATCTTCGTTGCTATCCCGGTGATCGCTTCCCTCGCACTCAGTTTTTTCGACTGGAATCTGCTCTCCCCGCCCGAGTTCGTCGGAATCGAGAACTACACGCAGCTTCTCACCAAAGATAGAGTCTTTCGCAAAGTCCTCTTCAACACCTTCTACTTCATCGTCACTATCGTCCCCCTTCAGCTTGCTTTTGGCCTGCTGCTCGCGGTTGCGCTTAACCAGGGCATGCGCGGGCTCGAAATCTACCGGCTGATCTATTTCATGCCCGTGGTGACGACGATCGTGGCCGCCGCTCTCGTCTTTCAGTGGTTCTTCAACCGCGATTTCGGCATTCTGGCTGCGGCTATCTGGGAATTTGGGGCGAAGACCGGCCTCCCCATCCGCCCGCCTGACTGGCTGAACGATCCCGACTGGGCCAAACCAGCAGTCGTTATCCTGACACTGTGGAAGAACACCGGCTTTACTATGGTTATCTATCTGGCCGCACTGCAGGGCGTGCCGTCTGAACTGTACGACGCCGCCAAGGTGGACGGCGCCAGCGGCTGGCAGCGCTTCCGCTTTGTAACCTTTCCCATGGTCAGCCCGACCACCTTCTTCCTCATGGTCATCCAGATGATCGGCGCCTTCCAGCTTTTCAGCGAGGCATTCGTGATGACCCAGGGCGGCCCGGCCCAGGCCACCCTCACAATCGTCTACTATATCTACCAGATGGCCTTCGAATTTCAACGTATGGGCAGAGGAGCGTCCGTCGCCTGGGTGCTGTTTATCTTCATCTTTATCTTTACCCTTGTGCAAACGCGCCTGCAACGACGCTGGGTGCACTACGAAGCAGGCGGGGAATCGTGACCACATCTGTGCCTACGTCTATGCGCCCCGAAGCCGCTCCAGGCACGACGTCAAAAAGGGGGCACCTGTTGCTTCACACTGCCTTGATCCTGGGCAGCCTCGGCATGCTGCTGCCCTTCGGCTGGATGCTCGCCACCTCGCTGAAGTCGCCGCCGCAGATCTTCACCTACCCCCCCTCCCTGGTTCCCAACCCTGTCGTCTGGCGGAACTACCTGGACACAGTGCAGGCGATGCCATTCGGGCGCTTCTATCTTAACAGCCTCTTCGTCGCCGTTTGCGTGACCACGCTCCAGATCCTGACCTCCTCGCTGGCCGCCTTCGCCTTCGGCCGCCTACGCTTCCGCGGCAGAGAAGCGCTCTTCCTCGTCTACCTGGCGACGCTCATGATCCCGTTCCACGTGACGATGATCCCCAATTTCATCCTCGTCCGCTACCTGCGCTGGTTCGACACTTTCTACGCTCTTATCGTCCCCACCGCCTTTTCCGTCTTCGCCGTCTTTCTGCTTCGTCAATATTTCCGCGGTATCCCCGTCGAGATGGATGAGGCCGCCCGTATGGACGGCGCCTCCTCTTTTCGCATCTGGGCGCAGGTCATCATGCCGTTGAGCGGGCCCGTCCTGGCCGCACTGACAATCTTCGTCTTCCTCGGCTCGTGGAACGACTTCCTCTGGCCCCTGGTCGTCTCCAACTCCAACGCCACCCGCACCATTCCGGTCGGCCTCGCCACCTTCCGCGGCCAGTACAACACCGACTGGCACCTGCTCATGGCCGGCTCCGTCATCGCCCTGCTGCCCGTCCTCTTGGTCTATGTCTTCGCCCAGAAGCGCTTTGTCGAAGGTATCACCCTCTCCGGCATGGGCGGACGCTAACGCCCGGTTCCCACTGCACTAAGCCAAGGCCCGGTCTTCACACACTGCTCACCGTACCCTCTTCACCATCTGCGAAAGGTAACTACTCAACCACAATCAATCCGCGCCCCCGAAAAAGGCGAGCGAGAGCGTTTCTCACTATCCACTAACCACTATCCCCTATCCACTGCTGTTTGGGCGGTCGGGCCTTCGGCCCTCCCTTGTGCAGGGGCTGCGCCCCCGCAACGCCCCCCTCCAAAACCATCGCTCATCGACCGTACGCCGCAATTCCAGCAGTGCGGCTCATCCAAGGTGGCGGCTGCCAACCAATACACGATGAGAGAGCCTGCATGGCGGCGGGGATGAAGAGCTGGTCAAGACAGGCACTGTATATGGCCAAGTCGCTGCCTGCGAAAAACATTCCCTTCACAATTTGCCATCGAACAAATTTTCTGATTCAATGGATCCATGACAGACCGGATCGGCGCCATCGTCAACTCCAATTCACATATCGATTACGTCTGCCAGCTCGCCAGCCCCTTTGAGCATGAGCAGCGTCCTGCCGCCGACGCCTATGCCTTCGGCGCCTTCGTTGCCATCGACCTGCCCCAGCAGCCCGCCGCCGATCCTCCCTGCCTGATCGGCGTTATCTACAACACCCTTCTCGTCAATCCGAACTTTACCAACCTGGGACCCCGTCTTACCTCCCACACCGAGCAAACCGTGTTCAGCCCGGACCTGATTGACGAGACTGCCATGCTGGTCGGTGTCCTGGCCCTCGGCTGGCAAGACGACGCCGGCCCCCAGCAGGGGACCCCGCGGCTGGCCGCCGAAGTGAGCGCGCCGGTACGCCATCTGTCTGACGAGGAGGTCCGACAGTTCCACCGCGACGCGCGCGGCTGCCTGACCCTGCGCTATGCGGCCGCGCTCCTCGCCCTCAACAACCCGCTGGTCCCGCCCCTCCTGTTGGAAATCATCGACCGCTTGGGCAGCCTCTTCCCCCAGGAACAGGCCATCCTGCAGGTCATGCGCGACAACGTAGCCTGGAAGTCCATTGTGCGGCCGGCCGGATGAGCCCTGTCAACAAATCTTGGTAATCAGTCTCTGGTTTCCCGTAACTGCGCCAGTGAGGAGTAAATGGAGTTACCAAAAACTAAAAACAAGAAACTAAAAACTCCTGTCGGCACCGTCAAAGGACCAGGAGAAACTCTCCACGAATTTACATTCATCGCGCCCGACCGGGAACGGCAACTAAAGAACGGTGAGTTTGTCTACTACACCGCCCCCGTCGATGGCAGCGAACGCCAAATCCTTGGCCGCATCACCGCCCGCGCCGCGGTCAAGCTCTTCCCGGATACATTTATGGCCGACCCCTCCGTGTCGCCCCACGCCGTCGCCGCCATGCTCGGCTACGAAAGCGACGCCACCGAACTGTTCGAACTCACCGTCACCGTCCTCGGCTACTACAATGATTCTCTCCACGACTTCACCAACCCCCGCGTGCCCCCCCAGGGCGGCGCGCCAATCTTCATCGCCGAGAACGAGTTGCTGACCGAACTTCTCAGCCGCGGCCGCCAGGGAGAACTCGGCAGCGCCTACATCGGCGACCTGCTCAGCCGCGACCCCGGCGCCGTGCCCGTCGCCCTCGATGTGCGCGGCTTCACAAGCACCCACCTCGCCATCATAGCCAGCACCGGCAGCGGCAAGAGCTATCTGGCCGGCGTCCTGCTCGAAGAACTGATGATGCCCTACAATCGCGCCGCGGTGCTGGTTATCGACCCCCACGGCGAGTACGACACCCTCCAGCAGACCCACAATCTGCCTATCTTCCGCGATCACGAATACAAACCGAAGGTGAAAATCTTACGCCCGAACAATCTGCGCGTGCGCATCAGCAGCCTCACCCTGCCTGATCTGCGCTATCTGCTAACTAACCTGTCGGAGAAGATGCACTACCAGTTGGGCCGTGCCTTCAGATACGCCCAGCGCACCTGGGGCGAAGACAGATACACGTTGGAACAGTTCTACAGGGCCGTGCGTGAGGTCGGGGACGGCGCGCAGGGGGAGGATGAAACGCTTGATGACGACCCCACCACCGGCGCGCTCATTTGGCGCCTCGGCTCGGCTTTGGGCGCCAGCGAGATTTTCGATGACTTTGAAAACATCGAACTGGATGAACTGTTCCAACCTGGAATGTGTACGCTCATTCAGCTAAATGAAGTCGAGCGGCGGCAACAGCAAGTCATTGCCGCCACGCTCCTGCGACGCGTCTACCAGGCCCGCATCGACACCGATCGCGGCAAGCACCAGCGCGGCGACCACAGCCATCTGCCCTTCCCCGTCTTCTGCCTGCTCGAAGAGGCGCACAACTACGCGCCCGCCAATGCCGACGCCGTCAGTTCGGACGTACTCAAGACCATCCTCAGCGAGGGGCGCAAATTCGGCGTCGGCGTCGGCCTCATCTCCCAGCGGCCCGGCCGCCTCGACAGCGACGTCCTCAGCCAGTGCATGACCCAATGCATCATGCGTATCACCAACCCCATCGACCAGAACCGCATCGCCGAATCGGTGGAGAGCGTTGGCCGCGATATGCTCAAGGAACTGCCCGCCCTCAGCAAAGGCCAGGTCATCGTCAGCGGCGCCAGCGTCAACACGCCACTGATGCTCAAAGTTCGCACCCGCCGCACCCAACACGGCGGCGAGGATGTCGACGCGCCGGCCGAGTGGCGCCAATGGTTCGAGAGCGAGCAGCCTGCCCAGGCCGCCGACAAAGCCCTCTTCGCCGAAAAGGAGCTTGAACGTGATGAGGATGGGGTGCTGTGGGCTTGATGCCCTCCAGACTCTCGTCTATCCATCCGCTTGCATGGGTCGCCCCCACAACAGCCTGCCTGCATAACGATGCCTAATCAGTCCATCCCCATTATCCGCATGGCGCGTCGCGATCTCCGTGAATAGCGCGTCAGCCTCTGCCGCCAGCCGCGGGTCCATCCGATCGCGGGAAAAGCCGTTGCGGGCATGAATGCTCTCCACCCATTCGCTGATCGGCTGCTGCCATTCGATGGCTTCCGTTTCCGCGCTGCCCATCTGCCGGAAAAGCCCCCGCTCCTCCAACTCAGCCAGAATCTCCGCCGCGCTGTACGGCGCAAACTCCCTGTTCATCGAATAGCGCGCCAGAACCGGCCCCAACTCTGTGCGCATCCAGTCCAGCTTTTCATGTGCCATCCCCACCGCAACGAACAGCCCATCTGCCGCCAGCAACCGCGCAAAGCGAGGAAACACCACATCCCAATCGAACCAGTGCATACTGGCCCCCGCAGTGATCAGGCAATAAGGCGGATCAACAGCCGCGGTTTCGATAGGCCCCTCAATCCAACGCAAATTCGGGTGATCTCCGCCCGGCAGCCGTCTGCCCTCCCGCATAGCCGCCCCGGAGAAATCCACCGCATCCACCCACTCCACCAACGGCGCCAGCGGACGGGCCACAAACCCAGTCCCGCAACCCGCGTCCAGGACCACCCGCGGCCTGCACTTCACCGGCAGTAGATCAGCCAGCAGTCCAAACGTGGCCGCCGGATACTGCGGCCGGTACCGGTATGCCCGCACGACGCTCTCGTCCTGAAAAATACTGGAATACTCGAAGCGAAACTGGCTGGGCTGCTCGATCATCGCAACACCTCCGGCTCACCCCACGATCGTGCCCGGTCCCCCCGCAGAAAGCTGCTGATAAACTCCGCCTGCGGATGTTGCACCTCCCATGCCTTCCGTTCAGCCAACCCCCTGTCATAGTCCACCGCCCGGTGCTCCACCCTGTACCCATTCCCGTCTGCCTCCAGCACCGCATAGGTGGCGCGCAGGCTGGGTATAAGCGGGTTGCCGACACTGCCCGGGTTGACCACATGCACTCCGTTCAGGTGAAAACTCTGTGGCCAGTGCGTGTGTCCCACACACACCAAATCCGCATCGCAGCCGTTCAGCCGCGCGCCCATCTCCTCATCACTGTACCGGGGCACAAAACCGGCGCCGTCGTCTCTGCCCGGCGACGCATGCACCAGCAATACCCGACTTTCGTCCGGCAGCGTCAGCCGCTGCTCAAGCGGGAGATTCAGCATAAAGGGCAGATGGCCGCCGGCAGCCATCGCGCCTGCCGTCCAGGCAAATGACTCCAGCACCCCTACATAGGCGGGCAGCAACGACAAGTCCGTCAGCTCTTCCACCGGCGTCACAAGCGGCCTTGCGCCTGTGGTAAGATAGCGCTCCGAATTGCCGCGCACGAACCGGGCGTTCTCGAGGCCGTCCAGCCGCGCCATCACCTCCAGCGGCTGCGCCCCGGCCGCCGCCAGATCCCCCAGAATCCAGTACCCGTCAACGGCCTCCTGATCGTCAGATTCAATATCGGCAAGCACCGCGTCCAGAGCCACGCAGTTGCCGTGAATGTCTGAAAGAATCGCAATACGCATGAAATCAAAGCTCCTCATGCCCACCTGGACCTGCTGCTGCCATTTTCAGCCTGATTCAAGGCTTTCACCCCGGCGGGCTGGTGGCAAGGGATATGATAGAATAGTGGGAAATTGCACGGATTCCCATTGTAGCACACAAGTAGGGCAAGAATTCCTCAACCAGACAAGGATTACAGCAAGAGATGGCTGCGTCGCCCCGTCGCCAGCAGAATAATGGCGCTGTAAAGATCACCGGATCGGAAAATGTGGAGCGCCATGCTGCCGCTGTTGGCGCCTCTGTCACCGACCTATCTCACCAGATCCGGCTGGCCGCATCGCGCATTCGCTCTCATATCGTCGAAACACCGCTGCTCCCGTCCCCTGCCCTGTCCGAACGCACCGGTGCCCACGTTTTTCTCAAGCTGGAAAGCCGCCAGCATACCGGCTCTTTCAAACTGCGCGGCGCAACCAACAAGCTGCTCAGCCTCTCGACCGAGGAGCGCGCACGCGGCGGCGTCACCGCATCCACCGGCAACCACGCCCTGGCCGTGGCCCGCGCCGCCGCCCAACTCGATGTCGCCGCCACCATCTACCTGCCGGAGGATGCCTCCCCCCGCAAAATAGAAAAACTCAAGGCCTTTCCGGTCGCTCTCTGCCGCGTCCCCGGCGACGCTCTCAACGCCGAGATCAGCGCCCGCGCAGCCGCCGCGCAAAGCGGCCAGGTTTTCATCTCGCCCTATAACGACCCGCACATCATCGCCGGTCAGGGCACGATTGCGGTCGAGCTGCTACGCCAGCAGCCGCAACTGGACGCCGTCTTCGCCACCGTCGGTGGCGGCGGGCTGATGGGCGGCGTGGCATGCTATCTCAAAGCATCCGGCCGCGCCGTGCAGACCATCGGCTGCCAGCCCGAAAACTCGGCCGTCATGCTCGCCTCCGTGCGCGCCGGCCGCATCGTCGAGACCGAGAGTCTGCCGACCCTCTCCGACGGCAGCGCCGGCGGCATCGAAACGCACTCCGTCACCTTCGACCTCTGCCAGAGCCATGTCGATCACTGGCTGACCGTCAGCGAAGAGGAGATCGCCGCCGCCATGCGGCTCATCTACCGTGAACACAGCGAAATAATCGAAGGCGCCGCCGGCGTCGCCGTGGCAAGCCTCCTCAAAACGGAAAAACGCTTCGCCGGACAACGCCTGGCGGTCGTCATCTGCGGCGGCAATGTGGATGAAGAAACCTGGCAACGGGTCTTGGAACCAAAAAAATAATGAGAATATAGCGAGGATATAATCTATGCCCAATCCCTTTCGCCTCGGCTTTCTGAGCCATCTACGGGGCCGCGCAGATGCTGATAACGCCTACCGGGAACACCTCGAGATTTTCGACGCCGCCGACCAACTGGGCTTTGACGCAGTCTGGGTTGCCCAGCATCATTTCAAAGACCGGGGCGGCCTCTTGCCCTCCCCCTTCCCCTTTCTCGCCGCCGTAGCCGAACGCACCCAGCGGCTGCGCCTGGGCACCTCAATTATCGTCCTGCCCTTTGAACATCCCCTGCGCGTCGCCGAAGACGCCGCCGTCGTCGATACCCTCAGCAACGGGCGCCTCGAACTGGGCGTGGGCAGCGGCAGCGACGCCGACGAATTCGAAGCCTTCGGTGTCGACATCGACAGCCGTCACCAGCGCACCACCGCCGGCCTGATCGCCCTCAAAAAGGCCTTCGCCGGCGAGGCCCTGGGAGAGGACGGTCAGCGTCTGCGGCCGGCAGCCCCGACCCTGGGCGACCGCCTCTGGCTCAGCGGCCTGAGCGTGCGCGGCGCACAATACGCAGCTGACAGCGGCGCCGGCCTCCTGCTCAGCCGCTCCGCCGGTGGCGGCGACCAGCCCGCCGGCCAGGAACAGGAGCCGGTGGCCATCGCCTACCGCACAGCCTGGGGTGACCGCCCCGCACCGCCCCGCATCGGCCTCTCGCGCGGCATCTATCTCGGCAGCAGCCGCCAGACCGCCCTGCACGAAATCGAAAAATATGCCATGGGAGGCATCCCGCCCGATCTATCCCCGGAAGGCTTCTGCCAGCGTGTGCACATCGCCTACGGCGCACCCGAACAAGTCGCCGCCCGCCTCGGCGCCGATCGGGTCCTGCCCTACACCACCGACCTCATCCTCCAATTCGACCCCATCCACCCACCCCTCGAAAGAATCCTGGAGATGCTCGAGCAAGTCGCAACCCAAGTCGCGCCCGCCCTTGGCTGGCAGCCCACTAACCACTAGGGCCCACTGACATCTGCAAAAGACCGCCAAAAAATACAAAAAAACAGGACGCCACCAGGCAAAGTAGAGCCACCTCTCGCCAGATACTCCTGTCCCAAGACCATATTCCGCGGCAACCAAAAAAGCCGTTCTCCGCGCCCCTCCGCGTCCTCCGCGGATCAAAAAAGTGTTAAAGCCCTTCTTCGCGGCCCTTCGTGGACAAAAGAAAATGTTAAAGGTTTTCTTCGCGGCCCTTCGCGGCCCTTCGCGGACAAAAGAAGATGTCAAAGGTTTTCTTCGTGTCCCTTAGTGGCCCTTCGTGGACAAAAAAAAATGTTAAAGGTTTTCTTCGTAGTCCTTCGCGGCCCTTCGCGGACAAAAGAAGATGTTAAAGGTTTTCTTCGCGGCCCTTCGCGGCCCTTCGCGGACAAAAGAAGATGTTAAAGGTTTTCTTCGTGGCCCTTAGTGGCCCTTAGTGGCCCTTCGTGGACAAAAAAAGATGTTAAAGGTTTTCTTCGTAGTCCTTCGCGGCCCTTCGCGGACAAAAGAAGATGTTAAAGGTTTTCTTCGCGGCCCTTCGCGGCCCTTCGCGGACAAAAGAAGATGTTAAAGGTTTTCTTCGTGGCCCTTAGTGGCCCTTCGTGGACAAAAGAAGATGTTAAAGGTTTTCTTCGCGGCCCTTCGCGGCCCTTCGCGGACAAAAGAAGATGTTAAAGGTTTTCTTCGTGGCCCTTAGTGGCCCTTCGTGGACAAAAAAAGATGCTAAAGGTTTTCTTCGCGGCCCTTCGCGGCCCTTCGCGGACAAAAGAAGATGTTAAAGGTTTTCTTCGTGGCCCTTCGCGGACAAAAAAAGATGTTAAAGGTTTTCTTCGTGGTCCTTCGTGGTCCTTCGTGGCCCTTAGCGGCCCTTCGTGGACAAAAGAAGATGTTAAAGGTTTTCTTCGCGGCCCTTCGCGGCCCTTCGCGGACAAAAGAAGATGTTAAAGGTTTTCTTCGTGGTCCTTCGTGGCCCTTAGCGGCCCTTCGCGGACAAAAGAAAATGTTAAAGGTTTTCTTCGCGGCCCTTCGCGGCCCTTCGCGGACAAAAGAAGATGTTAAAGGTTTTCTTCGTGGCCCTTCGTGGCCCTTAGCGGCCCTTCGTGGACAAAAAAAGATGTTAAAGGTTTTCTTCGTGGTCCTTCGTGGTCCTTCGTGGCCCTTAGCGGCCCTTCGTGGACAAAAGAAAATGTTAAAGGTTTTCTTCGCGGCCCTTCGCGGCCCTTCGCGGACAAAAGAAGATGTTAAAGGTTTTCTTCGTGGCCCTTAGCGGCCCTTCGTGGACAAAAGAAAATGTTAAAGGTTTTCTTCGCGGCCCTTCGCGGCCCTTCGCGGACAAAAAAAGATGTTAAAGGTTTTCTTCGTGGCCCTTAGTGGCCCTTAGCGGCCCTTCGTGGACAAAAGAAAATGTTAAAGGTTTTCTTCGCGGCCCTTCGCGGCCCTTCGCGGACAAAAGAAGATGTTAAAGGTTTTCTTCGTGGCCCTTAGCGGCCCTTCGTGGACAAAAGAAAATGTTAAAGGTTTTCTTCGCGGCCCTTCGCGGCCCTTCGCGGACAAAAGAAAATGTTAAAGGTTTTCTTCGCGGCCCTTCGCGGACAAAAGAAGATGTTAAAGGTTTTCTTCGTGGTCCTTCGTGGCCCTTCGTGGACAAAAGAAAATGTTAAAGGTTTTCTTCGCGGCCCTTCGCGGCCCTTCGCGGACAAAAGAAGATGTTAAAGGTTTTCTTCGTGGCCCTTAGCGGCCCTTCGTGGACAAAAGAAAATGTTAAAGGTTTTCTTCGCGGCCCTTCGTGGACAAAAGGTGTTCTCCCCTCCCCTCCTACCCCAACCACCGTTTACGCCGCTTGTAATGCTTCACATCCCGGTAACTCTTGCGCCCGCCCACCTGCGTCAGCCCAAGATAAAACTCCTTGATGTCCGCGTTCTGCGCCAGCTGCTCCGCCGCGCCGTCCAGCACAATCCGCCCTGTCTCCATCACATAAGCATGCGCCGCCGACCGCAGCGCAACATTCGCGTTCTGCTCCACCAGCAACATCGACACCCCCGACTCGGCGTTGATGCGCCCGATAACCTCGAAGATCGATTGCACCAGCAGCGGGGCCAGCCCCAGGCTCGGCTCGTCCAAAAGCATTAACTTGGGCTTTGCCATCAGCGCCCGCCCAATCGCGACCATCTGCTGCTCACCCCCGGACAGATAGCCGGCCGTGCGGCGCCGGAACTCCGCCAGGCGCGGGAAATAGCCATACACCTCGTCCAGATCCCGCCGCAGGGCCGCGTCGGTCGTCTTGCGGAAGATCGCGCCAGTGCGCAGATTCTCCTCGACCGTCAGGTGCTCAAACAGCCTTCGCCCCTCCAGCAACTGCACGATCCCCATCTGAACGATTTCGTCCGGCGATTTCCTGTCGATCCGTTCGCCGTCCCACTCGATGCTCCCGCGCGTCACCTCACCTTGCTGCGTCCGCAACAGGCCGGAAATCGCCTTAAGCGTCGTCGACTTGCCCGCTCCGTTTGCACCCAGCAACGAAACGATCCGCTTGTCCGGCACAGCCAGCGAGATGCCCCGCAGCACCAGAATCACATCACTATAGACGACTTCGATATTGTTGATCTGCAACATCTGGTATCCAGTGGCCAGTGGCGTGGTCTGTATGCTCTCCCCTCGCCACTATCCACTAACCACTATCCACTAACCACTGTAGTTACTCTGACGCCGGCCGCGTATCCGGCAAGGTCGTGAAGTCCTGGACGACGACGAAATCGATACTGCCGTCCGCCATCATCTGTGCTTGCCGGATCTGCGCCCGGCTGGGCGCGCGGTTGCTGCCCTCCACATTCATCTCAAACACGCCACCTGCGCTGATCGTCCCCATCTGCTGCATGGCCTTGAGGAACTCGGCGCCGGTCAAGCCGTCGAAGCCGACATTGTTCATGGCGACGATCAGAATGTCCGCTATCCCGAATATGGCGCTGTAGGTGACCAGATAGGTGAATGCCTTATCCGTATCCGGATACCCTTTGGCGTCAAAAGTCTCCAGGGCCCGCTGTATGCCGGGCGCGTCGGTGTCACTCCACCACAGATAGGGAAAGACCCCGTAATAGCCAGCGGCAAGCGGGGCATTCTCACCCAGGATGTTCAATACGTCGCGGTTCATGCCCCAATTCACGCTGCCGAGCACCACCTGATCGTAGAAGCCGAGGGCGTGCAGCGTGCCGATGACCTGGGCAATACTGAACGAGATCGACTGCATGTAGATGACATTCGCGCCATTGACGAGTAGATTCTGCAGCTGACCGGTCACGTCCGCGGCCGGGTCAATCGGCTGCTCCTCCAGCGGCAGGACCGTGATGCCCAAAGAATCGGCGAAGGCCAGCGCCTCGGGTGTGGTCGCGCCCGCGCCGAAGGCGTTCGCCCAACCAATGACACCGACGGTGATCTCATCGCCTGCGCCTTCGGGCTTCATGTCGTCCCAGTTGTCATGCACAAAGCGCAAAAATCCGGCGAATTGGTCCGAGTAGATCGGCACCAAGCCAACCGTGTAGCCGTTGGGCGGATCGTAAAGGGATTGTGTATGGACCCCGGTGGCTATGTTGACGATCTCGTCCTCGACCACGCGGTCCTTCAACGCGATCGTCGCCGCGCTGTTGGTTGTCATAATGAACAGTGGTTTCGGTGACTCAGTGCGGAACTGCTCATAGACCTGCACTTCCTGTTCCAGGGCGTACTGCGTGTCCTCCAGCCGCAATTCCAACATCACCCCGCAGACACCGCCTTCCGCGTTGATCTGTTCAATCGCGTCCTGCGTGCCGCCGATGAAGCCGGTTCCCATCAGCGTTGCCAGCGGGCCGGTCAGCCCCGCCTGCTGGTAGATCGCGAGGGTCTCACCGTCGTAGCTGTTTTCGCACACGATCTCCATCGGCGCCTCTGGTGCCGGCATCGCTTCTTCCTGCGCCGCCGCCGTCGGCTCTTCCTCAGCGGCCATCGGCTCTTCCGCGACGGGCGCCGGCGAGCATGCCGCCGCCAGCAAAGCAAAAAGCAAAATGCAAGTGATAGATTGGTACTTTTTCATGTGGATTTCCTCCTCCCGTGTGAATCTCTTTCCAAACTCTTCCCGTAACAACTCAGCCATAGTCAATTCGCGACGCTCACTGAGGCGAGCCAAGGTGTTTCTCACTATCCCCTATCCCCTGCAGTACGCCTGCGGGCGCAGACGCCCTCCGGCGGCTCCGGCCCGCTAAGGCGGGCCTGCGCACCCTTCGCCGCTAAGGCGGCTCAGGGCTGTCGTCGGCAAACCCCCGCCGCCGCCAGGGGCTGTCGCCCTTTTTGGGCGGTCGGGCCTTCGGCCCTCCCTTGTGCGGGGGGACTCCCCCCGCAACGCCCCCCTCCAAAACCAGTCACGTCGCGGCGCCAGCATGTGTATGATACCGCCGCTCACCCCCCGCCAGCGCCGCACCTGTCTCCAGCCACTGCCCACTGCCCACTGCCCACTGCCCACTGCCCACTGCCCACTGCCCACTGACCACTAACCACTAACCACTGACCACTGACCACTGACCACTGACCACCGACCACTGACCACCGACCACTGCCGTTCCACGCCCCCCTCCAAAACCATGCCTCGCCAGCGCCGCACTATCCCCCACAGTTCCCGTCAACGTGCAAATGGACGCAGCCGCCAGCCTGCTTTCAGAAGCTGCCAGCGGTGCGCCAGTCCGCGCGGCTCATAGATCAGAAAAAGCACGAGCGCGGCGCCGAAAAAGATCGGGCGGAAGGACGTGAGAAGCTGGCCCGAGAGCTCGGGAAAGAACCCGGCCAGCATTCCCCCCAGCAGGTTGGAGAGATCTTCCAGCAGGATGATGAAGGCAACACCCAGAAACGGGCCCAGATTGGAGCCGAGGCCGCCGATCACCAGCATCCCCAGGAAGATGATCGATTCGTTCAGCCCATAGCCGAACTCGGTGCCGACGCCGCGCTGGCTGTGGGCTTTAATCGCGCCCGCCACGCCCGCCAGCATCGCCGCAATGAAAAAAGCCCGCAGTTTGTAGGTGAAGAGATTAACGCCCAGCAACTCCGCCGCCAGGTCGTTGTCCCGCACACTGACAAATGCCCGGCCCAGGCGCGTGCGCGAGATGTTGAACAGCAGGACAGTCGTAATCAACAGAGCGACCAGGGAGATATAAAAGAAGCTGCTGACTTCGCCGAAGTTCAGCGTGCCCAGCTGCGGAACCGGCACATCGATCGCGCCGCTCGTGCCCCCAAGATACTCTTTGAACGTGTGGCGGCTCAGCCACGGGATGATGAATTGGGCCGCCAGCGTAGCGAAGGCCAGGTAGAAGCCCTTGACCCGCAGACTCGCCAGGCCGAAGAACAGGCCAATCGCGCCGGCAGCAAGCGCCGCCAGCGGCAGGGCTATGAAGAAGGAGAGACCGGCGTGAATAACGAGCAGCGCCGACGCGTAGCCGCCCACCAGCATAAACGCCGCCTGGCTTAGAGAAATCTGGCCCGTGTAGCCGGTCAGGATGTTCAGACCCTGCACCGCGATGATCGTATAGGCGATCTGGTTGGCGGTGCTGATCAGGTAGGCGTCGCCCCACAGGGGCAGGGTGAATGCCGCCAGCAGGCTGAAGCCGAGCAGCCAGTAGTGCCAGGGCCGGCGCAACAGCGCCATATCCTGTTCATAGGAGCGGTCGAAATCGCCCGCAGGTCGTAACACGGCCACCGCCTATACCCTCTCGATTCTCTTCTGCCCGAACAGCCCCTCCGGACGAATGAGCAGAACCACCAGCAGCAAGAGGTAGGGCGCGATTTCCGAAGAGTTGCGCACTTCAATCAACCGCGCCGCCTGCACCAGCGCCTGCACCAGGCCGATGGCAAATCCTCCCAATAGCGCGCCGCCCAGCGACTCCAGCCCGCCCAGCAGAATTGCCGGAAACGCGATCAGGGCGACGGTCGACAGATTCAGACTCACACCGCTGACCGTGGCCAGCAGGACGCCGCCAAGCGTGGCAATCACCCCGGCGATACCCCATGAAAGTCCGAAAACGCGGCTCACATTGATACCGACGGAGCGGGCGACCTCGTGGTTCTCCGCCGTGGCCCGCATCGCCAGCCCGGTCTTTGTGCTGTTGAAAAACCAGATGAACAGGGTTGCCGCCACGGTTGCCACCACAAATGTGGCGACAAGCGTATATTTCAGACGGATGGCATCGCCGAACGCGCCGGGGAAAGGGATAATCAACACGTCGCTGGGCGAAAACGGCGCCGGGAAGTTGCTCTTCAACTCCACCCCGAAAAGAATGGCCGTCACCCCCTCAAACAGTTGGGCCAGTCCCAGCGTCATCAGCATGATCGCCAGCAGAGGCTGCCCCGTCATCGGCCGCAGCGCAAACCTCTCGATCAGCAGACCGATTCCCAATGAAACGATCAGCGCGGCGATCAGCGCCGCCCACAGCGGCAGGTCGATCACCGCGCCGCCCGCCTCCGCCCCACCGCCCGTAAACCACCACGTCAAAAACGCGCCGAACATCACCAGGTGCCCGTGCGCGAAGTTGAACACTTCCGACGACTTGTAGATCAGGACGATACCCAACGCGATCAGACCGATCGTGCCGCCGTTGAGAAGTCCCGTCACAAACTGTTGCGGTACCAGGGGCCAATTCATCGTACTACCTGGCAATGAATGAAAAGTAAGCGCCCCGCAAGCTCGGAGGTCCGTACCGATATATCGAGCGATTCTTGCCGGACAATAACTCCCGATAAGACCAATGAAATGTCATCTGATCCCCCGCCAAACAGGCGGCCGCCGCATGGCTCTGACGGCTCGCCGTGAAAACTAACCACTGACCACTGATCACTGACCACTGCAGTTCACTATTCGCAGATCCGTCTCAAGCACGCCTTCGCTCCCGTCCTGATAGCGTACCTGCGTCTGCACGTGAATCCACTCCTGTCCCGCGTACATCGTCTCGATCATCTCTGCATAGCGCTCGTAAAGGACATCGCGGCGCAACTTGCGCGAGCGCGTCATCTCCGACTCGTCAGCGTCAAACTCCTTGTGCATCAGCACAAAACGCCGCACCCTGCTGGCAGGCGGCAGCTCGGCATTCACCTCTTCCACAGCCTGCCGGATCAGTTCGCACACCTCCGCTTTCTGGGCAAGGTCGGCAAACGTGGTGAAGGCGATTCCCTGCCTCTCCGCCCAGCTGCTCACATTCTCGAAGTTGATGATGATAAGGGCGGTAACGTACTCCTGCGCCGGCCCGCCCACAGCCATCACGTCCAGAATGTGGGGGCTGAACTTGAGCCGTCCCTCGATGAACTGGGGCGCGTAGCGCTCACCATTGGCCAGCGTGATCATATCCTTCAACCGGTCGAGATAGATCAGGTGCCCGTCTTCGTCAATGTGGCCGGCGTCCCCCGTGCGGAACCAGCGCTCCCCATTCTCCCCGATTATGGCCTCGGCGGTTGCGTCGGCGTTCTTGTAGTAGCCCTTAAATACAGTTGGGCCGCCAATCTGGATCTCGCCGTCCTCAGCCGTGCGCACAGAAACGCCGGACCCAGGCCGCCCGACGCTGGCAAACTTGATGTCACCATCCCGGTGAATTGTCCCACTTCCAGTCACCTCGGTTAATCCATATATCTGTTTCAGGTTGATGCCCAGCGCGTGAAAAAAGCGCATCGCATCCGGGCTGAGTGCGCCGCCCGCGGTATAGGCGGCGCGCAGCTTGGTGAAGCCCAGTTTATCGCGCAGCGGATGGAAAAGGCACCAGTCTCCGATACCGTAGGCGAGCCGCAACCCGGGCGAGACCGTCTCACCCGCCAGCTTCCTGTCCGCCAACCGCCGGCCAATCGGCAGAAAGAGCTCGTACAGCTTGCGATTGATCCACGACGATTCCGCCATCCGCACCTGGATCGTCCCCAGCAGCGCGTCCCACAGGCGGGAGTTGTAAAGCACCCGCTGCGGCGCAATCTCACGCACGTCCTCGCGCACCGTTTCCGGATTTTCGGGAAAGTTCATAACCATGCCATGGATGCAGTGGGGTGCAACCCCCCACGCATGTTCAGCGATCCAGCCCAGCGGCAGTAGGCTGACATGGTTGTCGCTATCGTAAAGCGGGTCCACCTCGGTTAAAGCCTCGTTCGCGCGGACCAGGTTTTCGTGGCTGAGCAAGGCTCCCTTGGGACGGCCCGTTGTCCCGGAGGTGTAGCAGAGAATCGCCAGGTCATCGCGGCGCCCCTGCGCGACCTCCTCCCCGAAGCGTGACGGCTCCCGGGCCGCCAGCTCCTCTCCCAGCCGGCATACCCCGTCGTAGGTGGTGAGCCAGGAACTGTCGTAATCCCAAAGCCCCCGCTCATCCCAGTAGATCACGCGCTCGACCTTGGGAATGCGCGCGCGGATGGCCAGCATCTTGTCGACCTGCTCCTGATCCTGCGCCAGGACGAAGCGGGCGTCGCTGTGCTCGATGATATACGCGACCTCTTCAGCGCTGGCGTCGGTGAACAGCCCGACCTGCACCCCGCCTACAGCCAGCAGCCCCAGATACGCCCACAGATACTGCCGGTCATTATCGCCAATCGTCGCGACGTGATCCCCCCGCGCCAGCCCCAGCTCCCGCAGTCCCAGCCCCAAATTCCGCACCTGCTCGCAGGATTCCTCCCAGCTGAACTCCCGCCAGATACCGAACTCCTTCTGCCGCAGCGCCACCTTGCCGCCGCCATGCGCTTCGACCTGCCGCAGAAAATACTGGGGAACTGTCGCCGGACCGCTCATCTCTGTCATTCTACCTACTCACCCATAGTCAATTCGTGACCTGGAGCGACGCGAGCGAAGGGGTCTCTCACTCCTCCCTCCTCTTCATTCTCTCCTCGTTTTTGGGGCGGTCGGCCGCAAGCGGCCTCCCTTGTGCGGGGGGACTCCCCCCGCAACGCCCCCCTTCAAAACCCGTCCCGCCAGCCGCCCCACTGATCCCCGGCTGCTGTACCCTATCCACTGTCCCCAGTCGTTCCCCCTTATGCTAGTTCATGACGCCTGCAGGCAGAGCCGGCGCCTTCCTCGCCCAGGTCTCCAGTTCTACAATCATGGTCTGCGGCGACCACAAAACTGTGTTCTCCGCGGCCCTTCGTGGACAAAAAGAAGTTGCCGTTGCCGTCCTGCAGTTGCCGTTCTTCGTGCCCCTTCGCGGCCCTTCGTGGACAAAAAGAAGTTGCCGTTGCCGTCCTGCAGTTGCCGTTCTTCGTGCCCCTTCGCGGCCCTTCGTGGACAAAAAGAAGTTGCCGTTGCCGTCCTGCAGTTGCCGTTCTTCGTGCCCCTTCGCGGCCCTTCGTGGACAAAAAGAAGTTGCCGTTGCCGTCCTGCAGTTGCCGTTCTTCGTGCCCCTTCGCGGCCCTTCGTGGACAAAAAGAAGTTGCCGTTGCCGTCCTGCAGTTGCCGTTCTTCGTGCCCCTTCGCGGCCCTTCGCGGACAAAAAGAAGCTGCCGTTGCCGTTCTGCAGTTGCCGTTCTCCGCGGCCCTTCGCGGCCCTTCGCGGACAAAAAGAAGTTACCGTTGCCGTCCTGCAGTTGCCGTTCTTCGTGCCCCTTCGCGGCCCTTCGTGGACAAAAAGAAGCTGCCGTTGCCGTTGCCGTCCTGCAGTTGCCGTTCTTCGTGCCCCTTCGCGGCCCTTCGCGGACAAAAAGAAGCT
Organism: Caldilineaceae bacterium; assembly: GCA_965220715.1. Lineage (GTDB taxonomy): Bacteria > Chloroflexota > Anaerolineae > Caldilineales > Caldilineaceae > Bin5. The sequence continues at coordinate 5,605,846 of OZ244843.1, read as the reverse complement.
GCCGTTGCCGTTGCCGTCCTGCAGTTGCCGTTCTTCGTGCCCCTTCGCGGCCCTTCGTGGACAAAAAGAAGTTGCCGTTGCCGTTCTGCAGTTGCCGTTCTTCGTGCCCCTTCGCGGCCCTTCGTGGACAAAAGAAGTTGCCGTTGCCGTCCTGCAGTTGCCGTTCTTCGTGCCCCTTCGCGGCCCTTCGTGGACAAAAAGAAGTTGCCGTTGCCGTCCTGCAGTTGCCGTTCTTCGTGCCCCTTCGTGCCCTTCGCGGACAAAAAGAAGTTACCGTTGCCGTCCTGCAGTTGCCGTTCTTCGTGCCCCTTCGCGGCCCTTCGTGGACAAAAAGAATCTGCAGTTGCCGTTGCCGTTGCCGTCCTGCAGTTGCCGTTCTTCGTGCCCCTTCGCGGCCCTTCGTGGACAAAAAGAAGTTGCCGTTGCCGTCCTGCAGTTGCCGTTCTTCGTGCCCCTTCGCGGCCCTTCGTGGACAAAAAGAAGTTGCCGTTGCCGTCCTGCAGTTGCCGTTCTTCGTGCCCCTTCGCGGCCCTTCGTGGACAAAAAGAAGTTGCCGTTGCCGTCCTGCAGTTGCCGTTCTTCGTGCCCCTTCGCGGCCCTTCGCGGACAAAAAGAAGCTGCCGTTGCCGTTCTGCAGTTGCCGTTCTCCGCGGCCCTTCGCGGCCCTTCGCGGACAAAAAGAAGTTACCGTTGCCGTCCTGCAGTTGCCGTTCTTCGTGCCCCTTCGCGGCCCTTCGTGGACAAAAAGAAGCTGCCGTTGCCGTTGCCGTCCTGCAGTTGCCGTTCTTCGTGCCCCTTCGCGGCCCTTCGCGGACAAAAAGAAGCTGCCGTTGCCGTTGCCGTCCTGCAGTTGCCGTTCTTCGTGCCCCTTCGCGGCCCTTCGTGGACAAAAAGAAGTTGCCGTTGCCGTCCTGCAGTTGCCGTTCTCCGCGGCCCTTAGTGGCCCTTCGTGGACAAAAAGAAGTTGCCGTTGCCATTCTGCAGTTGCCGTTCTTCGTGCCCCTTCGCGGCCCTTCGTGGACAAAAAGAAGTTGCCGTTGCCGTCCTGCAGTTGCCGTTCTTCGTGCCCCTTCGTGCCCTTCGTGGACAAAAAGAAGTTACCGTTGCCGTCCTGCAGTTGCCGTTCTTTCGTGCCCCTTCGCGGCCCTTCGTGGACAAAAAGAATCTGCAGTTGCCGTTGCCGTTGCCGTTCTGCAGTTGCCGTTCTTCGTGCCCCTTCGCGGCCCTTCGTGGACAAAAAGAATCTGCAGTTGCCGTTGCCGTTGCCGTTCTGCAGTTGCCGTTCTTCGTGCCCCTTCGCGGCCCTTCGTGGACAAAAAGAAGTTGCCGTTGCCGTCCTGCAGTTGCCGTTCTCCGCGGCCCTTAGTGGCCCTTCGTGGACAAAAAGAAGTTGCCGTTGCCATTCTGCAGTTATCGTTCTCCGCGCCCCTTCGTGGATCAAATAGGTGTTCCCCACGACCCTCCGCGGACTGACCACAATTGAGCACACAAACCGGATATGCCTTAGTAGCTACCCAAAACCAAAAACCGACTACCAAAAATGATTCATTCCTGACCTAAATAAGCGCGTATGACCTCCGGGTCGCGCCTGATCTCATCCGGCGTCCCGTCCGCGATCTTGGTGCCAAAGTCCAGCACGACGATGCGGTCGGCGATATCCATCACCAGCGTCATATCATGTTCGACCAGGATAATAGTCACACCGCGCCGTGCATGTATGTCGAGGATAAAACGGGCCATATCCTCCTTCTCTTCCGCATTCATGCCGGCCATCGGTTCATCCAGCAGCAGCAGCTTCGGCTCCAGCGCCAGCGCGCGGCCCAATTCGACCCGCTTGCGCAGGCCGTACGGCAGCGCGCCGACCACCGTCTTGCGGATGTGCGCGATCTCCAAAAAGTCGATCAACTCCTCGACGACCGCCCGGTGGCGCGTCTCCTCCTTGCGCGCAAAGCCCCAATAGAGCGCGCTCGCGAGCATATTCTGGCGCATGTGTATATGCCGCGCCGCCATCAGATTGTCGAGAGTGCTCAGGTAGGTGTAGAGGCCGATGTTCTGGAAAGTGCGGGCGATGCCCAGTTGCGCCGCTCTGCTGGCGCCGGTCAGGTCATGCTCGCCCTCGAAGAGCAGCTTCCCCCGTTGCGGGCGGTAAAAGCCGCTGATGCAGTTGAGCATCGAAGTCTTGCCCGCGCCATTGGGGCCGATAATGGCGCGAATCTCACCTGCATGTACGTCGAAGTCGACCTCGTCGAGGACGGTAGTACCCCTAAAAGAGAGGGTGACGCCCTCAACCTTTAAGATGTCCTCAGAGATAATGGAGAGTAAATCGGTATTCTCTCTGCGCCGCCTTGCCAAAGCAGATATTCCCGAAAGACCTGCATAGAACCGGATATGGGGGAATTAAAGTCTAGCATGTGGGATGCTGTGTGGGAAAGCGCCAATCAAGAGATCCGTATTTTGTCAGCAGCGCTCCGCGCAGGTTTGGGCATGGTTTCGTCGGCCCTGCCCGGCGATAGGTTGCAGCCTCCTCGGCCCGGCAAATGGCGGAACTTTGCCTGTTGCCGGGCCGAGACTCTTCAGTTCTGGAAAGTAGGAGGTGTAGAAGCCGCGGTCTCGAGTGAGGAAGGCGTCGGCCGATACTATGGCGTGGGCGCCGATAAGGAAGTCGGTGATGATTCTCTTGCGCGGCCCACCTGCCCGCCGGTACTGCAACCAGCGTGTGCCGGCTTCCCAGGCGATGTGCCTATTGATAGGTGAGAGAGTGACGCCGATCTCCCGCAAAGCCCTGTTCAGGGCGACCCGCTCGCCAAATGCCGGAACCAATTCCGCATAGACTATGTCGCAGACAAGCAGAGTTCCCCTATCGTATGCAGTGCGCAGCAGTCCACTGACTGCGCGTGGTGCGGCGCTTGAGATATGAATACGTCCAGGAGGACGTTGGTGTCGACCGAGGTGATCACCTACCCCTGATCTTCTCCAAGTATTCGTCTACGTCGCAGATGCCATCAAGGATCCCGCAGACACGGTCCACCGGGTGCTGTGCCGCGGTCTGTTTCTGGATAAGCAGTCCCCGAGCGGTCGGTGTGATCTCAACTTCCGCATCCTGATTAAGACCGAACTGGTCTCTCAGTCTCTTGGGAATGGTAATTTGCCCTCGTTTGGATATGCGCATAAATTCCTCGACATGAACGTACGAATGCCTCTAATCATAGCCTGTAAGGCATTTGACAGTCAATCCATTCGTGGGGCGGGGTGAGCGCAAAAATGCGTGCGAGTTTCCGATTACTTCCGAACAACTGCCCCGAATTCCGGTAACAGTTACCCTGAGAGACATCGAATCTGGCTCCTGCCAGTGGGCAGCGCGAGGTTCCAGTTTTGGGGCTAAGCCCATTCTTCAAAGAAGGGCTGAAGACTCCGTCCAGCAACACAGGCGCGGAATGAACTGAAATGTCTATGAGGCGTCATAAATTAAGTTATGCTCTGCGCCAAAATGAGGATCACTGAGTCCGTAGGCACTCAAGACACCAACTCCTCCAGCACAACCGCCACACCGTCCTCCGTATTACTCGCCGTAATCCGGTCCGCCACCGCAATCACCTCCGGCACCGCGTTCGCCATCGCCACTCCCAGCCCCGCTTCGGCCACCATCTCCACATCGTTGACATCATCGCCGAACGAGATCACGTCCTCCATCGTCAGTCCCCAACGATCGAGCAGCCAGCGCAGCGCCGCCGCCTTCGACGCGTCGCGGGGAATCACCTGCACCAGGTCATACTTGGGCGATATAAGCGCGCGCGTCGTCGCCGGCAATTCGCGCAGCAACGTCTCTGACGGCTTGGCGTTCGTTACTTGGCCGTTGTCCGACCGCGGTTGCCCCGCGTCCAACTCCTCCAGCGAAGTCAAAATCTTGGCGGCAGGGCGATCCGTGTGCGCCAGCACATCGCTGACCAAGTGCGCGCCCGGCCATTCCACCTCGCGGTTAATATACAGCTCATCGGCAATTTCGACCCCCAACCGGCAATCGGGCGCCGTCGACTGGATCATGGCGACGATCCGCCGCGCATCCTCAACCGGAATCACCGTCTGAAACAGGACGTTGCTCTGCTGTTCGATCCAGGCGCCGTTATAGCAAATCCAAGGGAATTCGTGCAGAAAAGAAGGGATGATCCGCGTGGACCGCGGCGGGCGCCCCGTCGCGATCACAATCCGCCGGCCGCTTGCCTGCCATGCCTCCAGCGCGGCCACCGTGCGCGGCGAAACCGTCTTGTCATCTGCCAGAAGCGTGTCGTCCAGATCAACAGCCAGTACTGAGTACATTGTGGTGGGGCTCCCCAAAACCGGTAAATTGCGGACAGTGGCCAGCCGCCAGCGGTGACGACTGTTCACTAAGAAATGGTAACTGCGCTCAAAAACCAAGTCTACCCTACCTGATGCCTGTAGTCCATCTCGCGCCCCTGCTGGGTCAGGGCAATTGCATCAAATTAGAAAAACCTCGTGAGGCTGCCTCAATCGGGTAGGGGCGCCCCCTTTTGGGGCGCCCCTTGTGGGTGCCCTTCCCAGGGCAAAATGCCGCGAGAAGACAATCGGTAGGGGCGCCCCTTGTGGGTGCCCTTCCCAGGGGCAAAGCCGCGAGAAGACAATCGGTAGGGGCACCCCTTGTGGGTGCCCTCCCCAGGGCAGAACGCCGCGAGAAAACAATCGGTAGGGGCACCCCTTGTGGGTGCCCTCCCCAGGGCAGAACGCCGCGAGAAAACAATCGGTAGGGGCACCCCTTGTGGGTGCCCTCCCCAGGGCAAAACGCCGCGAGAAGACAATCGGTAGGGGCACCCCTTGTGGGTGCCCTCCCCAGGGGCAAAGCCGCGAGAAGACAATCGGTAGGGGCACCCCTTGTGGGTGCCCTCCCCAGGGGCAAAGCCGCGAGAAGACAATCGGTAGGGGCACCCCTTGTGGGTGCCCTCCCCAGGGGCAAAACGCCGCGAGAAGACAATCGGTAGGGGCACCCCTTGTGGGTGCCCTCCCCAGGGCGCAAAATGCCGCGAGAAGACAATCGGTAGGGGCACCCCTTGTGGGTGCCCTCCCCAGGGCAAAACGCCGCGAGAAGACAATCGGTAGGGGCACCCCTTGCGGGCGCCCTTCGTGGGCGATTGTGGCGTCCGAATTTAGATACGATTGCCCTGACTGCTGGGTGCATCCCAAAATGGGGCGAAGGTGGTCATAAAGGGATGTCATGCCAGCGGTTGCTGAGGGGACGTGCACCGAGAGCAAGCACGGCCTGTGCGCCATCTCGGGACCAGCGCATCCCAGCTTGTTTCATGCGCCTTCGATTTTTCCACAGATAGGCGACCGCCTGTCTGACTTCTGGAGGCGCGTCTGGGAGGTTCGGATAGAGACGCAAGATGCCACCGAAGCAGAGGTGCAGTTGACTGTGAGCTAAAGCGGCTTCCTGGGTTTCAACCCAGGCGGATAGAGACAGCACCTAATGATTTAACGCAGCGCTGCCAAGCCAGCAAGGCGCTTCGTTCGACTGATGGGCCCAGACTATTTCCCCGGAGTGGGCAATCGGTTCTCCTTGAAAAGAGTTTGACCATCACCTGTTCCCAAATAGCCACTCGCTTGTAGATTGAACATGCGGCTGTACAGGCCGTTCTGGGCTATCAGGTCATCATGGGTACCTACTTCGACAATTCTCCCTTCATTGAGAGTAACAATTTTGTCCGCAGTCCGTGCGAGAGAAAGGCGATGACTGATTATGACAGCCATTTTGTCGCGTGCTATCTCATGGAAAAGACCATACATCTCATCTTCTACGTTAGGATCAAGAGCAGCGGTCGGTTCATCCAGGATCAGGAACTGGGCATGGGCACTCCTGATAATGGCTCTGGCGAATGCCACGCGTTGCCACTGCCCGGCAGACAGTTCAGTGCCGTTTTCCAACTGTTTTGTCAGCGGCGTTTCAAGCGAGTCCGAAAGAGAGTTGAATGCTTGCTCCAGGCCCGATTTCCGGACTGCCTCCCAAATGGAAGGATCGTCATTCAGTTCTGGCAACCAACCGAATCCGATATTTTCACGAGCTGTTGTTGGAAATCTGGCGTAATCTTGCATGAGAACAGCGATATTTCGGCGTAATGTTTCAAGCTCAACAGATCGGATGTCCTGACCATCCCAGCTAATCGATCCCTCTTGAGGATCATATAAGCGGCACAAGAGCTTTGCGAGTGTTGATTTGCCGGCGCCATTGTGTCCCACAATTGCAACTGTTTCTCCCGGTCCAATTGTCAGATTGATGTCCTCTAGAACAGGCTTCTCGCTGTGTGGGTATGTGAAGGAAAGATTTTGGATAGCGATTTCTGACACGATTTTGGCGACTGACCCTTGCTCTGAAGAGTCTTGCATAGAAGCCTTCATACTCAGAAGGTTGAGAATTGGAGAAGTGCCTAATGCGGTTTCGTGAATCTCCGATGTGCTAGCGATCAGAATATAAAGGCTTCTGCGGACTTGCAAGACTATTCCAGCATACAGGGCTAAGTCACCTAGCGTATAGATTCCACTCATAGTGGCCCAGACTACGTATATGAACGGCACGCCGATTCCCAGTCCACTTAGCAACGACCAAAGTAGGATTGAACGAGTTCCCTGCTTGCGTAACTCATACACTTCATCATAAGCATTCCTGAACAAATTGCGCCACTGGTCGAGGAAAAAAGATTGCAGTTGTAACACACGCAGCTCTTTTGCATGTTCTTCCTGGGTGAGTACATTTTCAGCTAACTTCATCCTCCTCACAATGCCCGCCTGCGCTTCCTCAACTCTCCACCCCTTCTTAGAGTAGTGAAATTGTACGTATACGGAAGGTATTGCAAGAAGGAACACTGACAATGGAATCCACCAGGCAATCGAAAATGCCAACAGGAATACGGGAACGAAGCCAAAGAAACCCGCTAGGATTGCGTTAAGCATATGAGAGAGATAGGTCAGTTTGGGAATACCAGATAAGGCCAACTGCAGTGTATTGAGAAGCTCTGTATCCTCAAACAGAGCAATGTCTCTGAATTCGGCAATTTTCTTGAAGATTCTTAGTTTTGTTTCACCGACTACGTTGTCGCGGAAGGAACTGGCTTCAAAACTGGCCACTGTTTCAAGTGAATCGAGCAGTAGATGGACAGCGACGAAACCAATTATGCTGCCCCAGAAGAGTGGGTGCGCGACAATCCATTCCCAGATGTTTGTGTACGGGAGGCCGAGAGAACGAGATATCCCATCGATAATAACCTTCAGCAGGTACAGTGTAATCGCAGGTCCGATTCCGGCCAGGAGGTTGAATATCGCTAATCGGGTCAGATGGTTTGGGGATGCTCTTGCAGCGAGCAGAAAACTCTGGAATGCTTCTTTGAAGCTAAAACCGAACAAAATATTCCCTCATGGGATCTGAGATTGGTCCAAAAAGCCAGACCGCAATAAAAGGTGTAATTTAGAGTAATTCACTTAGCACGTGATAGTCAAAGGCATAGCAAAACACCCTCTGCTTGAAGGGCCACAACAAATCCTGTTCAGAGTTGAAATAAACCGCCGTTTTGCGGATTTGACAAACATCTCAACCTATAATATCCTTGTGCACAGCAAAATGAGTTAGTGTTCTGACAGGTTTACCGTTGGACGCTCCCCGGAAGTACCCGGGCAGGGGGGCATTTTCATGCAGTATCACCAGTCAGTGCGCGGGTTGTTTTGCGCCTTATCTGGTAAACGCAGTTAGCACAGGAGTTTTAACGCCATGAGCGAGCAAGTAGTCGGTACAGTGAAGTGGTTCAGCGATCAGAAGGGCTATGGTTTCATCGCCCGGGAAGATGGACCAGACGTTTTTGTGCATTTCTCCGCGATTCAGTCGGAGGGCTTCCGCAGCCTTGCGGAAGGTGATCAGGTCGAATTCGTGATAGAGGACGGTCCCAAGGGCCCTGCCGCCAGCAACGTTGTTAGGCGTCAGAGCGTGGCCTAAGAGTCGGTCCGATTATCTTTGCAGGGAGTGACTTTGATTGTCGCCGCCCCCGGACCTTGGGCACATGGCAGCAATCAAAAGGGGTCGCTCCCTTTTTTTGTTTCTGAATTTAGGGGCTAGTCGGCGTCCGTCCAGTCAGTGCAGACAACGGTCAGTTGGTATCCGTCGAGAGCGATTTGACCGCTATTTTCCCAGGGTCTACTTTGTTCTGTCCACGGATCCAGCTGGAGGAACGGGCCTTCCGCCGCTAGCTGTACCTTCCTCACCAGCGATGCACCCTCCTCATTGAACAGCATCCACCAGTCCCGTCCACCCTTTTGCACGCGGCGCACGCGCAGCGCCGCCGCCGCCGGTTCCACACTGACATCCGCCGCAACCAACCCATCGACAAAGCCCAATAGTTCTGACGCCGGCGTCTGCGGACCGCAGCGCAGCAAACGGCCTGCCTCTGCCAGCGTTTCCAGCGCCGGCAACGCCCGCGCGTCCGGCTCGTGCGCCGTCAGCACCGCCTCGTAGTGCATCCCCGCCAGGTGGATGCCGTGCTCGTCTACGACCGCGTCCTCCCACAGATGCCGCTCTTCCACGTAGTTGAAATCGCGCTGCTGCTGAAACAGGACCTTGGCCGCTTGCCACGGCAGCCAGTCCACCTTGCCCAGAATGGCCACCCCGCACACATGTTGACTGTCAGTATTCAGCCAGCACAGCCGCCGGCAGCGGTCCGCGTAGCTCTTGTAGCGCCCCCACCACGAGTTGTTCGGCCCCACGTCCGGTGGCCGTTCATCCCAGCGGATGCCGCGCACACTGTAGTAGAAGGCGTGCGGGAAAAGCATGTTCGTGCCGCGCACGAAACACCAGTCCGCCAGCCAGTTCATCTCCTCCCACGTCAACTCGTGGCCGAAGGCGCCGCACAGTTCGTTCGCGTTGCGCCGCCGACCGGTATGGATCATCGCCGAACTGCCGCATTTTCCCTGCGTCGACTGTGCGCCCTCAAGCGCCGTCGGATCGTCCGGCAGCACCCAGCGCCAGACGATATCCTGGCCGGGCATATGAAAATAGCGCTCCGCGCCCAGGTCGTCCGCCCTCGCCGGATGCCCCGTGAGAGCAATCCCGTGACCCGTACACCAGTCGTACAACTGCGCGTACCACGTCTCCTCCATCCGCAAAGCGATCGCGCGTTCGTAGTCCGCGCGGTAGCGGTCCGCGTCCGGCTCGTCATCGTGCCACAGCGCCGCCAGGTGCGGCGTGAAGTCGTAGCCCAGCAGCCGGTTCACATGCGCCAGGATCCCCGTCGTTCCCGGCCAGACCCCGCGCTCGCGCGGCTTGCCCACCGGGCTCGGCTCGTCGGTAAAGATCGCCGGAATCAGGCCCCCGAAATGCTGACCGAACCGTTCGTAGAACTTGTCGTACACAAGCCGGATAAAACAGGCAACCGCCTCCGGGTTGAGCAAATCGCCAGCCAGTGGCTCATCCTCTGCCGGGCCGCCGTCAATATAATGCAGCCCCCGAATATAAGCGTCCATCTTGCGGTCGATCACCGCCAACCTTTCCCCGCCGCGCCTCCTCACCACCGCCACCAGCGTTTCATCCGCCTGCAGCATCGGCTCTTCCCCGTCAGCCAGCCCCCGCGCCTCCAGGCAGCGCGTCTGGTAGCCCGGATTTTCCGCCACCACCTGCCCTGCCGAAGATCCCGACGGGTACATCCCCTCATCGTAAAGCACCACCTGCATCCCCCGCCGCCCGGCCTCCTCGATCGCCGCATCATAAAACGCCAGCAGCCCCTCCGACATCCACCCCAACGAGCGCGGCAGCCCCACCCGCGGGTGAATGATGAAGCCGTACACCCCATGCTCCTCAAAATCCCCAATCTGTCGCCGAATCTCCTCCGCGTCCAGATCGTCGTTCCAAAACCAAAAAGGCAGCACCGAAAACTCCGTCGGCGGGTCGGCAAATGTATCGAGAGATGAAGGCATAGGTATGTCCCGGTGGAGATGCAAGTCACGTAGCGTCAATTGAGTGGTAGTTTACTCGATGTTCTGTCGTTCCGGCATATTACGGGAGGGGCGGGGATGGCGGTGTGGTAGGGCTGGTCGGGCTCGATTTAGGCGCTGCACTCTGTCAAAGTATAATCATGGCAAGACAGATTCTTACCTGGAGGCATCATGCGTATTTCTGAACAAGGACAGATCACCATTCCCAAGCATCTGCGAGAACGCTTCGGCATGGACCCCAATGTTGAAGTCGAGATTACGCCAACAGAGCAAGGTCTGCTAATCCAAAAGCGGGCGCCTGGCAAACATCCCGTGGAACGCGTATATGGAATCCTGAACGGCGGAAATACCGACGACTATCTTGACGACGTGCGCGGAAGATGATTTCTGCCGCCGACACTTTTCTCACACGAGACAGCGGTTTCTACGCAACCTATTTCCCAGAATTAACGAAACTGTAGGCGAACGGCTAGGATCTGCTGAACTGCTTCCCCGTATGGGGTTCTTGCGGAAAGAACAGGGGCACGGCCAAAAGGAAACGTCCCCCTCAAGGAGAGACGTCGACCCATCGATAGTCTCTCCGGCGTGGAAGAGTCCAACTTGGCACAACAAGGCGAACAGATCAAAGCCCCCTCCGCCAGCAAGCCAGGAGCTTGACATCTCCCGCAAACCTTCGCATAATACCCCATCCACTCTCTGACAATGCCAACAACAAACCATCCCAGAGGCATCCGTGCAAAACCGCTTCTTCGAGCAACCAATCCTCAACTCCCCTTACGAGTACCCCACCCAGTATTGGGAACTCGATGACGACGGCCAGCCGACCTACCGCATCCTCGACGGCCGCCGCAATGCCGAGTTCATTACGCCAATCCCGAAGCCCAAGCGCATCAAGGTAACGGCGCGCCAGGCGCGCCTCGAATTAGGCAACGGTAGCGGTCTATCCGATGAGGATCAGCTCTACGACGTCTCCGCCTCGGTCAACGAGATTCGCGGCCGCGTCGACAACTGGCGGCGGCTTCCCAGCCCCAACAACTGGGGCGTAACCCCTGAGACCGCCCGCCTTCTCCAGCACTGGCGCAGCCACCAGTTCAGCAGCTACCGCCCCTTCTTCTGCCAGGTCGAAGCGATCGAAACGCTCATCTGGCTGACCGAGGTCGCGCCGGGAATGGGACCCCAAGGCAGGCCCATTCTCCAGCGCTTGACCAACGCCAACAAGGAGGCCAACCCTGAATTGCTGCGCATCGCGCTCAAGCTGGCCACCGGCGCCGGCAAAACCACTGTCATGGCCATGATCATCGCCTGGCAGACCATCAACGCCGTCCGCCGGCCCCAGAGCGTAAACTTCACCCGCGGCTTCCTCGTCGTCGCGCCCGGCATCACCATCCGCGACCGGCTGCGCGTGCTCCAGCCCAACGATCCCGATAGCTACTACAACAGCCGCGAACTAGTGCCCGCGGATATGCTGGAGGATCTCAAGCGGGCCAAGATCGTCATCACCAACTACCACGCCTTCATGCTGCGTGAACGCACACAACTCTCCAAAGCCGGCCGTGACCTTCTGCAGGGGCGCGGCGGTCCGCTCAACACGCTGGAGACCGAAGGCCAGATGATCCAGCGTGTCATCCCGGACCTGATGAACTTGAAGAATATCCTCGTCATGAACGACGAGGGCCACCACTGCTACCGGCGCAAGCCGGGCGACGAGGAAGAAGACAAACCCAAAGGCGATGACTTACAGGAGGCCAAAAAGAACAACGAGGCCGCCCGCGTCTGGATCTCCGGGCTGGAGACGATAAAACGCAAGGTCGGTATATCCAAGGTGATCGACCTCTCCGCCACCCCCTTCTTCCTGCGCGGCTCCGGCTACCACGAGGGCACGCTCTTCCCTTGGACCGTAAGCGACTTCTCCCTCATGGACGCCATCGAGTGCGGCATCGTCAAGCTGCCGCGCGTCCCCGTCGCCGACAACATCCCCGGCGGCGACACGCCTATGTTTCGTTCTCTCTGGGATCAGATCGGGCCCGGCATGCCCAAGAAGGGTTGGAGCAAGACCGCCGGCCTCGACCCGCTCAGCTTGCCACTGCAGTTGCAGACTGCGCTGCAGGCTCTCTACGGTCACTATGAGAAGACGTACGAGTTGTGGAAAGAAGCGGAGATCCCCGTGCCGCCCTGTTTCGTCATCGTCTGCAACAATACAGCCACATCAAAACTGGTATTCGACTACGTATCCGGCTTCCACCGCGAAAATGAAGACGGATCAGTCGACTTCTCACAGGGAAGGCTGGCGCTGTTTCGCAACTACGACGAGTATGGTAACCGGTTCGCGAAGCCGAATTCTGTGCTGATTGACAGCCAGCAACTGGAGTCGGGGGAGGCGCTGGACTCCAACTTCCGCAAGATGGCGGCCGACGAAATCGAGCAGTACCGCCGCGAGATTGTCGAACGCACCGGCGACCGCAGTCTGGCTGACAACATCAGCGACCAGGACCTGCTGCGCGAGGTGATGAACACCGTCGGCAAAGAAGACCGCCTGGGCGGCCCGATCCGCTGCGTCGTCTCCGTCTCGATGCTGACCGAAGGCTGGGACGCCAACACCGTCACACATATACTCGGCGTGCGCGCCTTTGGGACACAACTGCTGTGCGAGCAGGTGGTCGGCCGCGCCCTGCGCCGCTACTCCTATGAGTTGAACGAGGAGGGTCTCTTTGACACTGAATACGCCGATGTCTTCGGCGTTCCCTTCGACTTCACTGCCAAACCCGTGGCTGTGAAGCCGCCGCCACCGCCTCAAACGGTTCAAGTCATGGCGATTAGCCCTGAGCGCGACGACCTCGAAATCCGCTTCCCGCGCGTCGCCGGTTTCCGCGTGGATCTACCCAAGGACCAACTCTCCGCGGAATTTAACGAGGATTCTGTTCTGGAGCTTACGCCCGATCTGATCGGGCCGACCCGCACGACCAACGAGGGGATCGTAGGCGAAAGAGCAGTCATGGATCTCGTTCATACAAATGATCTTCGCCCTTCCAAATTACTCTTCCATTTGACCACGCACCTGCTACAAACAAATTGGCGAGATGCCGGGGGAGATCCCGAACTGCATCTCTTCGGCAAGTTGAAGCGGATAACCAGACAGTGGCTTGATGAGTGCCTGGTTTGCAAGGGCGACACCAATCCGTCACAACTCTTGTATCTGGATCTTGCCGAAGAGGCCTGCAATCGAATCACAGACGCCATCACGCGCACAAACCTGGAAGGCAACAGCATCAAGGCGCTGCTCGACCCCTACAACCCGGTCGGCTCCACCCGCTTCGTCAACTTCCGCACCTCCAAAGCACTCCGCTGGAAGACCGACCCGCGCAAATGCCATATCAACTTGGTCATCCTCGACAGCAATTGGGAGGCCGAGTTCTGCCGCGTCGCCGAAGAGCATCCCAGCGTGTGTGCCTACGTCAAAAACCACAGCCTTGGCTTCACCGTCCCCTACAAGCACGGCTCGGCCAACCGCATGTACATACCCGACTTCATCGTCCAGGTCGACGACGGCCGCGGCGACGACGACCTCTTGAACCTGGTCGTGGAGATCAAAGGCTACCGCGGCGAAGACGCCAAGGAGAAGAAGACAACGATGGAGACCTACTGGGTGCCGGGTGTAAACGACGCCGGCGAGTTCGGCCGCTGGGCCTTCGCCGAGTTCACCGACGTGTACGAGATCGGGGCGGATTTCGCAGCCAGAGTGGAATCGGCATTCAACAAGACGATTGCAAAAAACGTGGGTCTTTAGCGTTGCGGTGCGGGAGGCCGTCAATGGCCGACACCGTCGGAGCAACCTGTACACACCGCAGATAGCTTGCCCAAGTTCCCTATCCACTGGTAGTATTGCAGCCAACAAGACGTCGACTGAAAACCATGATGAACTGCGCAAGCAGTTCGTTTGACACATTTTGAAATCGTGAATGGAAAATACCAGATCCTATACAGAAAAGGAACTCAATGCCTTGGCGTCGATGCCCAAGCGAGTGACCAATCCAGGCGCACGCTGGACGGACAAGCCCAAGTTGAGACCCGTACACAGTCAACGCATTTTCCAAGCGGAAGCACAGCCAGATCAGGAGGCCCGGTTCTCTGTTTATCAACGTCAAAACCTGGCCGACCCTAGCGATTTCTCCTGCGGCATCTCGTACCATCTGCCCGGCGCGCCCCCTTTGACGCTGGCGCGCTACAACGGACCGAGCCATGAACACGGAGACATCGCCTACCGCACACATATTCATCGCGCTTCGGAGAGAGCCATCGCGGCCGGCAAGAAACCGGAGTCCGAAGCGGAAGAGACCAACCGGTTTCAGACCTTGGAAGGCGCTCTTGCCTGTCTGATAGAGGATTTCAATCTGGCGGGACTAAGAGCTCAACGTGACAACCCGAGGTTGCTCTAATGACCATCGACCTCGATGCCCTCCGCAATCTACTCTGTGAGCGTCTCTGCGAAGACGTCAGAGTCGACGCGCGCCCCGACGGCGCCCTGATGGTGCGCACGCACTTCGAGTTCCCAGACGGGGACCGCTACCCCATCCACCTTTCCCAGGCGGCCTCGGGCGGGCTTCGCTTGTCCGACCGCGGGCATACCCTTATGCACATCAGCTACGAGCATGACATCGACTCGTTCATGGATGGGACCCGCGGGATGCTTCTCGAACGCATCATGGGCGAGACCGGACTAAGTTGGGATGGAGACGGGGGGGCATTTTGCTTGGATACACCGCCAGAACGGTTGACTGAGGCACTTTTCACCTTTGGACAGGCGCTGACGCGGGTCTACGATCTGACCCTGCTCTCTCGCACCAATGTCGGCTCCACTTTCTATGACGATCTGGCCGATCTCCTGTCCAACCTGATAGATGAAGCCAAGATGGAGCGCGACTATATACCGCAGGTTCCAAATGCCCATGCCTATCCGGTAGATTACCGCATTGAGGGCAAGAGCGGTATTCCGTTGTTCCTGTACGGTATACTTAACCGAGACAAGGCGCGTCTGACGACCATTATGCTGTCCCACTTCCACCTGCATGCCCTTCCCTTCGAATCGATCCTAGTCTTCGAGAACCAGACCGAGATCCCGCGCATGGATCTGGCACGACTCTCCGATGTGGGCGGCGATATGATCTCGTCACTGGCCGCGCGCGACGACTTCAATCGCAAGCTCTTGCAGCGCGCGGCGTGACCGAACAGGCTCGCGGTAAAACCAATGCCGGAGATGAACTCTTGGCCCTGCTGAGGGCTGAGTTGCGTCCCTGTGACGAAATGAAGATTGTCAATGTATAGAGAGGACTTAACATAAATGCCGCGACGAAAAAAGTCCAAATCGGTCGAAACCCTCACCCACCCCGAAGCAACCCGCAAAAATCTCCCCAGCGCCGAACACCAGCCCCTCATGCAGGAAGACGATCAGTCCCCCCTCCGCGTCGCCTACGAATGCCGCAACCGCGACCTCGACCCGCAGCTGGTCTGGCGCGGCAAAGACGACCAGGACTGGTCTGACCTCGTCGTCAACGCGCCCCCGCTCTACATCCAGGAGCGCGTACATCCCAAAGTCCTGGTCGACGACCTGATGCGCCAGAGCGAGCAGGCCCGCCGTTCCGCGGACGACAACATCCAGCCCGGCTTCGCCGACCTCTTCTCTGACTTCAACGGCCTGCCCTCCGAGGACGCCAAGACCGAGTTCTACCAGCACGACGCCAACTGGTCCAACCGCATGGTCCTCGGCGACAGCCTCCAGGTCATGGCCTCGCTCGCCGAGCGCGAGGGGCTGCGCGGCAAGGTCCAGTGCATCTACATCGACCCACCCTATGGCATCAAATTCAACTCCAACTTCCAGTGGTCCACCACCAGCCGCGATGTGCAAAACAACAAGGCCGACCACATCACCCGCGAGCCAGAGCAGGTCAAGGCCTTTCGCGACACCTGGCGCGACGGCATCCACTCCTACCTGACCTACCTCCGAGATCGCCTCACCGTTGCCCGCGATCTGCTGACAGGGAGCGGCTCGATCTTCGTGCAGATTGGGGATGAGAATGTCCACCGCGTGCGAGCGGTGATGGATGACGTGTTTGGAGAAGGCAATTTCATTGCCCTAATTGCATACGCAAAGACTACCGGTTTTTCCGGTGTTCATCTGTCATCGGTCTCTGACTATCTGGTTTGGTATGCAAAGGCACTACCAAGCCTGAAGTATCGTCCGCTCTTCGATACTAAGACAGCTGGTACTGAGGGCGCTTCCAAGTATAAGCCCTCCTCGTCAATTAAGGCACTCGCATTTTCTCCTGTTGAGCCGACGCGCCTTGCGACGTCAGCTGATCTGACGTCGCAAGGCGCGTCGGCAAATTCAGAGCAACTATTCCGCTTTAGGGGCGCTGAATGGATTCCGCCGACCGGTCTTCATTGGAAGACCACCGTCCCAGGAATGAATCGTTTGTCAAAAGCAGACAGGGTTATCCATGAGGGTAAGTCAGTTCGTTACGTTCGATTTCTGGACGACTTTTCAGTTTACCCTCGAACGAATATGTGGCTTGACATCGGGGGTGTACAAAGTCGGACTGATCCAAAAGTGTACGTTGTCCAAACTGCCACTGAAGCCGTAAAACGCTGCATCCTCATGACCACCGACCCCGGCGACCTTGTGCTCGACCCCACCTGTGGCTCCGGCACCACCGCCTACGTCGCCGAGCAGTGGGGCCGCCGCTGGATCACCATCGACACCTCGCGCGTCGCCCTCGCCCTGGCCCGCGCCCGCATCATGGGCGCCCGCTATCCCTATTACCTGCTCGCCGACAGCCGCGTCGGACAGCTGAAGGAGGCTGAGATCGAGCGCAAGGCCCCCTCCGAATCCCCCCGTTACGGCGACATCCGCCAGGGTTTCGTCTACGAGCGCGTGCCCCACATTACGCTGCGCGCCATCGCCAACAACGCTGAGATCGACGTCATCTGGGAGGAGTACCAGCAGCGGCTGGAGCCGCTGCGCGCAGAGCTGAACGCCGCCCTCGGCACTACTTGGGAGGAGTGGGAGATCCCATGTGACGCCGACGAAGGCTGGCCGGAAAATGTAAAGCAAATGCATGAACTCTGGTGGCAGCACCGCATCGCCCGCCAGCAGGAAATCGACGCCTCCATCGCCGCCAAGGCCGACTACGAATACCTCTACGACAAGCCCTACGAGGACCGCAACAAAGTGCGCGTCGCCGGCCCCTTCACCGTCGAGAGCATCTCCCCCCACCGAGTCCTCGCCGTCGACGAGAACGACGAGTTCATCGACACATTCGGCGAACAGCAGGCCGGCTACGGCAGCGTTTACGACTTCGCCGCCATCATCCTCGAGAACCTTAAGTCCGCCGGCGTCCAGCAGGCCCATAAAGAGGACCGCATCGCCTTCACCTCCCTCAACCCCAGTCCCGGCCATCATATCTGCGCCGAGGGCCGCTACTACGAGGGCGACGAGGAAAACGGCATCCAGCGCCGCGCCGCCATCTTCATCGGCCCCGAGTTCGGCACCGTCTCCCGCCCCGACCTGGTCGCAGCCGCCCGTGAGGCCGCCGACGGCGCCTTCGACGTGCTGATCGCCTGCGCCTTCAACTACGAAGCCCACACCACCGAGTTCGAGCGCCTCGGCAGCGTTCCCGTTCTCAAAGCTCGCATGAACGCCGACCTCCACATGGCCGCCGACCTCAAGAATACCGGCCAGGGCAACCTCTTCGTCATCTTTGGCGAACCCGATATCGACCTCCTCGACGCCGCTGACGATCAGATAAGGGTGCGAGTGAACGGAGTCGATGTATTTCACCCCAACACCGGCGAAGTACGCAGCGACGGGCCCGAAGGGATTGCCTGTTGGTTCATCGACACCGACTACAACGAGGAAAACTTTTTCGTGCGCCACGCCTACTTCCTCGGCGCCAACGACCCCTACAAGGCGCTCAAGACCACACTCAAGGCCCAGATCGACGCCGAGGCCTGGGAATCGCTGCACAGCGACACCTCGCGCCCATTCGAAAAACCGGCCTCCGGCCGCATCGCAGTCAAAGTCATCAACCACCTCGGCGACGAAGTAATGAAAATCTTCCGAGTACCCTGACACCGACCACCGACCACTAGCCACTAGCCACCGCCCCTATGGAATTCCGCATCGCCGACACTTTCACCGATAGCCTCGCCAGGCTGACAGGCGACGAACAGAAAGCAGCTAAGACCTCGGCTTTCGACCTGCAAATGGATCCCTCGCGTCCGGGCCTGCGGTTCCATCGGGTTGACCGCGCCCGTGATCGAAACTTTTGGTCCGTGCGCGTAAGTTCCGACATCCGCATCATCGTCCACCGCACCCAGAACAGCCTGCTGCTCTGCTACGTCGATCACCACGATCCCGCCTACCGCTGGGCGCAGAAGCGGCGGCTGGAGACCCATCCCAGGACCGGCGCTGCCCAGCTGGTCGAAGTGCGCGAGACGGTCAAGGAGATCGAGGTCCCGGTCTACGTGCAGGTAGAGAAGACCAGGCCGCTCCCCTTTGCCAACATTTCCGATGAAGAACTGCTGAACTACGGTGTACCGGCCGAGTGGCTGCCCGATGTCCGCCGCGCCGACGACAACAGACTTCTCGACCTCGCCGACCATCTGCCGGTCGAGGCCGCGGAGGCGCTGCTGGAACTGGCTACCGGCGGAACGCCGCCGCTTCCAAGCCATACCCCTCCCCAAACCGACCCGTTCGAGCATCCCGACGCCCGCCGCCGCTTCCGCGTCATGCACGACGTCGAAGAGCTGGAACGCGCCCTCGACTACCCCTGGGAGAAATGGGTTGTCTTCCTGCATCCGACCCAGCGGGAATTGGTCGAGCGGACCTACAACGGGCCTGCCCGCGTATCAGGCTCTGCCGGTACCGGCAAGACCATCGTCGCCCTCCACCGCGCCGTCCATCTGGCGCGCACCAATCCCGATGCCCGCGTCCTGCTGACGACATTTTCAGAGACGCTGGCCAACGCACTGCGCAGCAAGCTGCGCGTCCTGATCAGCTCGCAGCCGCGCCTCGCCGAAAGAGTCGAAGTCTACGCCATCGATGCGCTGGCAGAGAGGCTGTACCGCCTCAACCTGGGCGCGTTCACGCTTGCATCATCCGAACGAATCGGCGAACGGATCGAAGAGGCGGCTGCCGCGTCCGGTGAGAGCAAGTTTTCGACGAGCTTCATACTGACGGAGTGGGAGCGGGTCGTCGATGCCTGGCAATTGGACACGTGGGACGCCTATCGCGTCGTCCCGCGTCTTGGCCGTCGCCGCAGCCTGCCCGAAACGCAACGCAAGGCGCTTTGGTCCATCTTCGAGAGCGTGCGTGCGGGCCTTAAAGAAGACGGCCTGATCACCCGCGCCCAGATGTACGGCCAGCTTGCCCACCGCTTCACCGAAACGCAGCGGTCGCCGTTCGATTTTGTCATCGTGGACGAATGCCAGGATGTCGGCGTATCACAGCTGCGCTTTCTGCATGCCCTCGGCACGAACAATCCGGACGCTCTCTTCTTCACCGGGGACCTCGGCCAGCGCATCTTCCAGCAACCATTCTCATGGCGGGCGCTCGGCATCGAAATTCGTGGCCGAGCGCGCACCCTGAAGGTCAACTACCGCACCTCGCACCAGATCAGGAGGCGCTCCGACCTCCTGCTGGGCCCGGACATCGCCGACGTCGACGGCAACACCGAAGAGCGCGCAGGCACGATATCCGTGTTCAACGGCGCCGAACCAGCCATAGTAGTTTCCGACTCGGTCGAGGAAGAGTTAGAGTCAATCGCCGGCTGGCTGACGAAGCTGACCGACAGGGGACTGGCCGCAGATGAGATCAGCCTCTTCGTCCGTTCATCCGACCAGATCGGGCGGGCAACGGCTGCCGTCGAGAAGGCCGGACTCCCGTTCACCATTCTCGATAACCACGTGCAGACAACCGCAGGACACGTCTCAGTCAGCACCATGCACCTGGCCAAGGGGCTGGAGTTCCGCGCCGTGGCCGTCATCGCCTGCGACGACGAGGTCGTGCCCCTTCAGGAGCGCATCGAAACAGTCACCGACGACACCGATCTCGAGGATGTCTACAACACCGAACGCCACCTTCTCTACGTAGCCTGTACCCGCGCCCGCGACCATCTCCTCGTGTCCGGCGTCGAGCCTGCTTCCGAGTTCCTGGATGATATGCTGGTGGATGGCATTTGAGAATGGCAGGAACAAGCCAGTCGGATGCCTGGGCCATTCATCAGGCAGTTTTTTCTCTATTTGAACAAGCCCCGCAATCGCATTTCACCTTCTTTCGCGTTCATGGACGGGGGAAGACTATCGCCTGCATCCCATGTCTCCGGCCCTCATGGCGCGACCAGGACTGCGCCAGTACGAAGACAGTCAAAACGCACCTGCGAATCTTCTTGACAGATTTTTTCGAAAATGTTACGGTTTAGGTAACGGAAAACGTTCGCCATGACTGAGTGGGCCTGTGGAAATCTCCTTCAGAACCAAGAGGCTTAAGATGGATTTCGAATCGGAGAGCATACTTAGGAGGAGATACGGGGCCCCAATGGCGCAGACGATTGTGGCACGCCTTGGCGTCCTAAAGAACGCCTTAACATTGTCGAAAGTACCGACAATGCCTCCGAGTCGGATGCATCAGCTTAAGGGCAATAGGGACGAACAGTTTGCCGTTGACCTCGTCCACCCATACAGATTGGTCTTCGAACCGAACCATGATCCACTCCCCCGTAAAGAGGACGGAGGGATCAATCTGGAGCAGGTGACTGCAATCAAGATCATGGAAGTTGTCGATTATCACTAAGTCGCCATTGTATTGTAAAGAGGCCTGGAGCAGTATTCACGGCTGTATCTGCGGTCATGGACGTGAACGGCTCTCATGGAAGGAGATGAAGACATGGCTACGACAAACGATCGATTTCAGCCTGACTATGCAGTGTCGCCGGGGTGGGTCCTGAAAGAACATCTCGAAGCCAATGGCATCTCACAGGCTGAACTTGCGCGACGGTGCGGCCGCTCTCCCAAGCTCATCAGCGAAATTATCGCCGGGAAAGCGCCTATAGAAGTGAAGACTGCCCTTCAGCTGGAAAAGGCGCTGGGAGTCGACGCTGGCATCTGGCTCGGACTGGAGAATGATTATCGGCTGCTCCAGTTGCGCCAAGCCAGAGCGCGGGAAGCCGAAGCGTCCGCACAGTGGGCGCGCAGCTTCCCCGTTAGCGAACTCGCAAAGCGAGGCGTAATCCGCAAGGTATCGTCGGCTGGAGAAAAAGTCATCGAGTTGCTGACCTTTTTCGGCGTCGCGTCTGTAGAGGCATGGCAGAGCAAATACGGAGCGGCCAATGTCGCCTATCGGCATTCGCCGAGTTTTGAGAGCGACGAGTCTGCCTTGGCGGCTTGGCGTCGGCTGGCTGAAATCGAGGCCGATACCCAGATGGCAGTGGATTACAACAAGAGTACGTTCAGGGCGGTTCTAAATGAAGTGCGCTGGTTGACGCGTGCAGAGATCCCCCAGGCGCTCGACGACGCCCGGCAACTCTGTAACGAGGCAGGCGTTGCTCTGGTATGGATCAAGCCGTTGCCGAAGGCTCGCCTGAGCGGCGCTGCTTGGTGGCTCTCGCCCCGCAAACCGGTTATCGCGCTGAGCGCGCGCCACAAATCGGACGACCACCTCTGGTTCAGCCTGTTTCATGAAGCCGCCCACATAATGCTTCACAGCAAGAAAGGCGTTTTCGTTGACGGGGCCAATGGGGACGTTGATGCCGATGAAGTGGAAGCGAACAAATGGGCAGCCCGGTCCTTGGTGCCTTCGTCAGCCTGGCAGCGCTTCCTTGACGCCGGCGCGTACCGCAGCGAGGACGCCATCCGCAGCTTTGCCGTCGAACAAGAAATTGCGCCGGGCATCATCGTCGGCAGACTCCAGCACGAAGAGTTGCTCCCGTGGGGTAGTCGCCTGAACCGGTTGAAAGTACGGCTGGAGTGGACAGATGATTGAAAGTGAGCGGTTGCTGCATGCTCACGGCGCCCCCGACCAAGTCGTGCGCATCGTAACCGAAAACACCCGCACACTGAAGTTCGACGACAGCGGCTTTGAGACAGAGTAGGGGGAGTTATGGGAAGGCTATATCTGCTACCAATAACTCATTGTGGATTCTGGGATATCTGACTTTCAGTTCCCATTTCGGCTTTCTCGGCCAGATTTTCGCGCCTTTCATGGCGCTGAGTACGACGAGAATTCGTCCCATAGACGAACACGCCTGCCAACCCAACCAGATTTATGCCGATAAGACTGACCCCCGCCCAATCGTGCCCGAGATAGATGAGGAAGATACCGCCGAGAATGACCATCGCTGAGAGAACAAAACCGAAGGTGAGCCCTCGGTGACTTCGCTTGAGGCCTTCGTTGATTACTGAGCGCTCCAGATCCATTCGATGCTCCGTCTGCTTCTCAGTTATAGTGAGGAGCCGGTTCGCTGCACCGGGTACTATTTCTTCGAAGAGTTGGAGATCCGCGGGTGCGGGAAGTGGCCCGCTCCACGAGGTAGACCGGACCCGTATCTCTCGGAGCACTTCAACTGACGTGCTACTACTTTCCTGCACGACGGGGGGCTCTGAAGGCTGGTGCTCGCCAATATTACTCATTTAGGAGACGTTCAGAGATTTCGCTGTCCGCGTATGCGGCAATCGCGTCTCGAAAGTCTTGGCCGACGACAATCCAGTCGCTTCTCAATGCAGCCAAATCCTCCTCATACCCCTTCTGAGATATTGGATAATACTCCCCCAACGTGCCACCTAGATCCAGGATGTGCGAAAGTCCATCGAAAAAGGATGGCAATTTGAAAGCGTAATAGCGAAATCCATTATTTTTCATTTGCTGTCATCCTGTTTGGCCGTGGTCCTGAGTTGGGGGCTGACTTCTCACCGCCTAGCCCATTTTGGGTGTCAATTTTGGGCCAACATGCCACCATTACTTGGCTGAGCATATCACATCTTGTGTGGCCTTGGAAGTGAGGCTCGTTACTCAATCCTCCCACACATACTCCTCCCGCACCCGCTGAAACACATCCAATATCCTGCACCCCGTAATCGCCTTGCCCGAATGCTCCGCGCCGCCGGGAATCGCGTACACCTCCCCTGGCCCGCAGCGCGGCGCCTCTCGCTCAGCACGACTGCCTATACACCCTCCCTTCTCATGTGTGGGTAGCCTTGTCGGCCTTCAGCTCCATATTACCGTATGCGTGTGCACATGAATTCATAAGTAAGAGAAGCAGGGCAATTGCATCAAATTGGGACAAACCCACGTGAGGCTGCCTGAATCGGGTAGGGGCGCCCCTTGTGGGCGCCCTTTGTCGGCTATTATGGCGTCCGAATTAAGATGCGTTTGTCCTGGTAAGAGAGGCAAAAATATTGACAAAAACCCTGACAAGATATACATTTTGAACTTTGTCAGAATCCCCAAGTCGAATTCCACCTGTTCTCTCAAGGGCGGCCTCTGGATTGGGTTCTGCAGGACATGCCGCAAAGCATCACGTTCGGAGGACGGACCCGCCAACTAAGCCGCCAGGATGATGTGAGTTCCGTCTGGCACAGTAATGCTGAGACCGGTTTCACCGTAGGCAATGGAAATATCCTTTGAGACAAGAGCTGGATAATATTCGCCCAGGATCGGGCTGATCATACAGTGACTAGGGCTCGTTGACGTTTGTCTGAACAACGACTTCCAGGTGCAAATTACGCCTGATCGTCGAAGGGCGGCGCAGTCACGCAAAGAAAATCCGATACGCCTTTGGTGTTCTCCGCGTCCCTCCGCGTCCTCCGCGGACAAAAAGGTGTTCTTCGCGACCCTTCGCGTGACTTCGCGGATCAATTGGTTTTGTCTATTTCAACATTCAAGCGAGAAACATCCCTAACAGGCCTGCAGGCTTTCAGTTCTTGTTGACATCTGAACAGCCTTCCCAAAATGTCAACGGAACCTAATATATGTGGCGAACCCAGACATTGCTCATCCTACTCAAGTTGAACCAGACCGATTTTCCTGGATGCCCGCAGGTCGGCGCCCCACTCTCCAGACCCATGCCAGTACCGTATTCAACGCCAATCATAGGGCATTCAGGAAACCACAAGGATGTTTCCTGGACAACACCTATGCAAAACGAGCCAATTCCACCCCAATGAAAGCGCCCCTCCTGGCCTGGACAACCCTATCCGTCAACCTAATCGTCATACTCCAGGGAGCCGTCGTCAGAGCCACCGGCTCCGGCGCCGGCTGCGGCCGTGACTGGCCCCGCTGCCAGGGCGAAATCCTCCCTCTCGAACACGGACTCGCCACCTGGATAGAGTTCTCGCATCGCGCACTTTCGGGCGTGGCCCTGTTGTTCGGTATATGGCTGCTCGTCAAAGCGGTCCGCCTCCGACACGAACTGCCCGGTTTCCTGCCCTTCGCCATAATTTCCGCCATCTTCCTGCTGTTCGAAGCCCTCATAGGCGCGGGTACCGTCCTCACAGGACTCACCGGAGAAAACGTGTCTGTCGCCCGCGGCCTGCTGGTCGCTTTCCATCTGCTCAATTCCATGCTGCTGGTGGGAGCCCTGGCGCTCGCCACCGTACATGCCTATCCCGGCCGCACCTGGCCGCCGGTCTGGACAGGTCAAACCGGCCTGAAAATCCTTATTAGTGTAAGCCTGCTGGGGATGACAGTTCTTATGTTTTCAGGTGGTATCGCCGCCATGGGCAATACCATGTTTCCACCGGAATCCCTGCAAGAAGGATTGACCGACGACTTCAGTCCCCAGGCCCATCCGCTTATTCGCCTGCGGATCCTGCATCCATTTCTGGCTATCGGAGTCGGCGTCTTTCTTTGGATGAGCCACGCGCTAACGGGCTGGCTCAAGCCCACGCCTCAGGCCCGCCGTTTCCGCAATCTGCTCCTGGTAGTCTACGCCGTGCAACTGCTGGTGGGGACGGTCAATCTGGCCATGCTGGGCCCGATTCCGCTCCAGCTTCTGCATCTCGCACTGGCCGTAGCGGCCTTCGGTCTATGGTCCGTGGTCGGCTGGTTGACCCTCAGCTCTTCCCGCACCGGCAGCGTCATACTATCCGTACCCTGGAAAACGAAAGAGATCCAGCCTTCATGATCAACACCACTTCGACTCTCCCAGCCGCCACCTGGCGGGACTACCTGACCCTAACCAAACCCAAAGTCATTTCCCTTCTACTTTTCACCGCAGTGTGCCCCATGTTCATGGCCGCCCGCGGTCTCCCTCCCTGGCTGCCCCTACTCGGAGTCCTCGTTGGCGGATACATGGCCACCGGCGGCGCCGGCGTATTCAACATGGTTCTCGACCGGGACATAGACGGCAAGATGCGCCGCACAGCCAACAGACCCCTCGTGACCGGCATCATCACTGTCCGCAACGCCGTCCTGTTCGGGTTCCTGCTCAGCGTAGGCGCATTCCTGATCCTGTGGCTGACAGCCAATCTGCTGACAGCCCTTCTCGCCTGGTTCGGCTTACTGTTCTATGTGATTGTCTATACCGCGTGGCTCAAACGGAGCACATGGCAAAACATCGTCATCGGCGGCGTGGCCGGATCTGTCATGCCCCTGCTGGGGTGGGCTGCCGTCACCAATGGACTTGACTGGATGGCCGGCCTGCTGTTTGCCCTCATTTTCCTGTGGACACCCGTACACTTCTGGGCGCTGGCCTTCCTCGTCAAGGATCAGTATGAAGCTGTAGGCATTCCCATGGCGCCAGCCATACTCGGAAGCAAAGGTACCCTGCAGCAGATGTTAATCTATGCTGCCCTGACAACACTTGCTTCCTTGGCGCCGCTCGCCCTCAACGAGGCCGGATGGCTCTACTCTGCTGTTGTGATCCTGCTGGACTTTCTGTTGATTCGCAAGGTGGTCAAGCTGTATCGCCACGTTGCCGTCGGCCACGAAGTGGACCGCAAAGAAGCCCTCTCTCTCTACAAATACTCCATGCTGTACCTGGCCCTGCTATTCCTGAGCCTGGTCGCAGATCGAAGCCTGACACTCACAATTCCCATCTAACGACTCAGCCACAGCCAATTCGCGACCCTGAGTGAGCCAAGCGAAGGTGTTCTCTCTCCTCACTCCTCTTCACTCTCTCCTCGCCTTCAGGCGCCCGCGGGCAAAATCGGGTCGTCTCCCGCCAGATTCTCGTGCCCTACGACCATGATCTGCAGCGACTACAAATGGTGTTCTTCGTGGCCCTTAGTGTCCTTCGTGGATCAAAAGAGGTGTTCTTCGCGGTCCTTCGCGGCCCTTCGTGGACAAAAAGAAGCTGCAGTTGCCGTTGCAGTTCTCCGCGGCCCTCCGTGGACAAAGGTGTTGCAGTTGCCGTTGCCGTTCTTCGTGGCCCTTAGTGTCCTTCGTGGATCAAAAGAGGTGTTCTTCGCGGTCCTTCGCGGCCCTTCGTGGACAAAAGGAAGTTGCCGTTGCCGTTGCCGTTGCAGTTCTCCGCGGCCCTCCGTGGACAAAGGTGTTGCAGTTGCCGTTGCCGTTCTTCGTGGCCCTTAGTGTCCTTCGTGGATCAAAAGAGGTGTTCTTCGCGGCCCTTCGTGGACAAAAGGAAGTTGCCGTTGCCGTTGCAGTTCTCCGCGGCCCTCCGTGTCCTCCGTGGACAAAGGTGTTGCCGTTGCCGTTCTTCGTGGCCCTTAGTGTCCTTCGTGGATCAAAAGAGGTGTTCTTCGCGGTCCTTCGCGGCCCTTCGTGGACAAAAGGAAGTTGCCGTTGCCGTTGCCGTTGCAGTTCTCCGCGGCCCTCCGTGTCCTCCGTGGACAAAGGTGTTGCCGTTGCCGTTCTTCGTGGCCCTTAGTGTCCTTCGTGGATCAAAAGAGGTGTTCTTCGCGGCCCTTCGCGGCCCTTCGTGGACAAAAGGAAGTTGCCGTTGCCGTTGCAGTTCTCCGCGGCCCTCCGTGTCCTCCGTGGACAAAGGTGTTGCCGTTGCCGTTCTTCGTGGCCCTTAGTGTCCTTCGTGGATCAAAAGAGGTGTTCTTCGCGGTCCTTCGCGGCCCTTCGTGGACAAAAGGAAGTTGCCGTTGCCGTTGCAGTTCTCCGCGGCCCTCCGTGTCCTCCGTGGACAAAGGTGTTGCCGTTGCCGTTCTTCGTGGCCCTTAGTGTCCTTCGTGGATCAAAAGAGGTGTTCTTCGCGGCCCTTCAAGGAAGGATGGCATAGCAAATCGGTAACGCAATCGCCTGCCCACTATGCCCTTCCTCCCCACTGCCCAATTCTCAATCCTCCCACACATACTCCTCCCGCACCGGCTGAAACACATCCAATATCCGGCACCGCGTAATCGCCTTACCCGAATGCTCCGCCCCGCCCGGGATCACGAACACCTCCCCCGGCCCCAACACCCGCGTCTCCCCGCCTGTAAGGCGGATCTCGAACTGGCCTTCAAACATATTGATCACCTGCTCGTGCGGATGCGAATGTGCCGGCAGCGGCGAATCCGCCGCAATATCCCAGTACACAAACGTCATGTTCTCGCTGTGGATAAACTTCCCCACAAAGCCCGGGAACAAACCCCGCTCCTTCACCTCATCCAAATTATAGACAGTCATCTCCCGCTCCCAACTATGTTGCGTATGATTCCCACTGACCACTGACCACTGACCACTGACCACTGACCACTGACCACTGACCACTGACCACTGACCACTGACCACTGACCACTGACCACTGACCACTGACCACTGACCACTGACCACTGACCACTAACCACTAACCACTAACCACTGACCACTAACCACTGCCGTTCGCGCCCTCCAACTGCGCCACAAGCGCCATCGAATGGATCGCGTCGCGGATATCGGTCAGCGGCTTCTCGCCGCTGCGCACGCAGTCGGCAATATGCTCGTGCATCGTCAGCACGCCGTCGTAGCGGCTCGTGTCCGCCTCGTCCACGCCGTCGATCTGCCAGCCGCCCAGCGTGCGCGCCTCATCCTCCTCAGTGATCTCGATCTCGTGCGGGATCTTGAAATAGCAGCCAACGCCGGTGCCGTGCAGCTCCCCGCGCAGCACGCGGCCGCCCGACGCCCGGTTGCCGTGAATAAAACCGGTCGCCCCGTTGTCGAACCGCACCAGGCCCGTATAGCAGTTGCGGTAGTCGCTGCCGAAGTGGTCCTGGTACGCCGTCACCTCCACCGCCTCGCCGCCTACCATATAGCGCACCAGGTCGACAACGTGGCACAGATCGTCCCAGTTCGTCGTCGTGAAGCTGAACGCCTTCTCGCCCAGCATGCGCTTGTGGAAAATGCCGACCGCCGTCGAAACCGGCCCCAGCCGCGCCACCTGGCGCATCGCCTCCTTCGTGACCGCGGCATGGCGGCGCTGGAAGCCCACCGCGCAGATCACATCGTTCGCCACCGCCGCGTCGTGGATCTGCTGCACCTCGTCCATGTTCAAGCCCGGCGGCTTCTCAATGAAAATGTGCTTGCCCGCGTTCAGGCAGTCCAGCGCCGGTTGCAACAGCCAGCGCTCGTGCATCACGCAGTAGACCAGGTCCGGTTCGACCTCCTCCAACATGCGCTGGTGGTCGTCGTAACGGTATTGGAAATCGTAGGCCACCGCCACCTCGTGCATGCGCTCCTCATCCAGTTCGCACACGGCCGCCATCTCCACCTCGGCCAGGCGGTTCACGTTGGGATAGTGGGCGCTCTGGCTGCGCGGGCCGGCGCCGATAAATGCGGTACGTAACATCAGGAAACTCCTTCCCAGTCGTAGTCAATAAAACCTTCATCCCGCACCAGCAGCGCCGAGCTGAGCATCGCCCGCAGGTCGCCGCGCGGCCGGAAGTTGATCAGGCTGCGAGCCTTCGTGTTGTCATGGTCGTACTGGTAGTGCACCGGCACCCGTACCTCCAGCGGCTCGACACCGCTCTTTTCGGCCAGGATCGCCGCCGCCTCCGGGAAGCTGAACGGGGCCGGCGCCCCGCAGTTGAACGAATCGTCGACCGCCCCCGGCTCCTCCACCGCGCACACCAGCAGATGAGCGATGTCGCGCGCGTCGTTGGGCTGGTACAGCCACGGGCGTCCATCCATATCGCGCACGCTGCACGGCTGGTTCGTGTCCTCCGCCCGCGCCAGCACATCGTGCCACAGCTCCGTGCCGTCGGCCATGTATAGTTCACCCAGCGGCGTATCCTGTCCCCGCTCCAGCAGCCTTGCCACCGCGCCCACCGTAAACCGGCCCAGAATCGCGTCGCCCGACTGCACATGGCTCGGCCGCACAATCGAGAAGCGCAGCCCCGTCTCCCGCGCCGCCATCTTCGTGAACTCCTCGCCGATCAGCTTGCCCAGCGAATACTCGCCCATCGGCCGCTTCGGATGGCGCTCGTCAACCGGATGATATGCGCACGCGATCGTCTCGCCGTTGTTCGGGAACACGCCCGAAGAACTCGTGTACACCAGCCGCTCCAGGTGGTCCGCATGCGCGCCGCACACCCGCGTGATCAGCCGGTCGATCTGCATATTGTTGTCGAACTGGGGGCCGACAATGTTGGCCGTATGAATGACCGCGTCCACACCGGTGACCGCGCTATCCACGAAGGCCTCATCGGTCAGATCGCCTGCCGCCAGCTCAATATCCAGCCCCTCCAAGCGCTCCAGCGCCGGGTCGTCCGGCAGCACCGTGCCCCGCACCTCGTGATTGCGCTCCAGCAACTGCCGCACAAGTCGGCAGCCGACCTGACCGGCAGCGCCGGCGACAAGGATTTTCATGGGGACCCCTTTCTGGTTGCCAGTCGACACTGGCTGGTGGTGTAGGCTTTCTATGTAAATCTGTAGCTACGCAACCACAGTAAATTCGCGACCCTGAATGAAGCGAGCAATGGTGTTTCTCACTATCCTCTGCAGTACGCCTGCGGGCGCAGACGCCCTCCGGCGGCTCCGGCCCGCTAAGGCGGGCCTCCGCACCCTTCGCCGCTAAGGCGGCTCAGGGCTGTCGTCGGCAAACCCCCGCCGCCGCCAGGGGCTACGCCCTTTTTGGGCGGTCGGGCCTTCGGCCCTCCCTTGTGCGGGGGGACTCCCCCCGCAACGCCCCCCTTCAACAACTCCCCTCGCCCGCGCCCTTGTTCTGCGCGACCTCTCGGTCTCACTAGCGGTCCACATTACTTAGCCAAGTAAGGATTAACTCTCTTCTCCCAAAGCGTCATTCAGATATCCGACCACATCGCGGAACGAGATGATCCCGCTTGGCTGGCCATTGTCATCCACCAGCGGCACGTGACGGAATCCGTGCAGCGACATCAGATTCAGTGCCTGTGCGATCGGCAGATCGTCCTTCAGCGTCAGCGGGTCCCGTGTCATGTAGTCGGTGATCGCCTGCTGCGCCAGATCGTCGACGATCCCGGCGACCCGATTCAGGACATCCCATTCGGTGAAAATACCCACCAGTCGATCCTCTTCATCCGTCACCAGCACGCAGCCGATGTTGTGCCGGTTCATCTGCCGGATGGTCCTTGCCAGCGAACTGCGCTCGTCCACGGTAATAGGCACGTTCGGCTCCAACGCCGCCAGCGTATCGGTCACCAGCACATCCTGAAACTCCGACAGGACCTCTGCCGGCATCTCCATCTCATCGATATACTCTTCGTCCAATCCCGTTATCGGCATCTCGTCGAAGTCAGAGGAGCTGGGCGTAATCTCTCTCGCCTCGGTCTCCTCTCTTGCCTCCACCGTCCACAGGTCTGCCGCCAGGTAGAGTTGATTCAGATCACCGGCGCCCCGCTGCGTCTGCGCCGTCTCCACCTGCGCCATCAACTCGG
The DNA here is from genome assembly GCA_965220715.1 of Caldilineaceae bacterium. Classification (GTDB taxonomy): domain Bacteria; phylum Chloroflexota; class Anaerolineae; order Caldilineales; family Caldilineaceae; genus Bin5. The sequence continues at coordinate 5,575,045 of OZ244843.1, read as the reverse complement.
CCGCGTAGTCCGGTTTGCTTACGTCGCGGATCACGCCCATCGCCGCCGGATAGTCGGGAAACTCCATGCTGCCCAGAATCGACGCCAGCGGCCTGGATGTAGCATCGTGCACCAGAATCTCATCCAGGTCTACTTCATCCAGCGATACCACTTCCGGCGTAAAGCCGTTCAGCCGGATTCCCTTGTCCCGGTTCTTGCCGAAGATCATATGCTTGCCGTGTTCCAGGTAGAGGATCGAGTCGTCCCGGGTTTTGCGGTCACTCAACTCCGTCCACTCGTTCGGGTTGAAGATTACACAGTTCTGATAAATCTCCAGGAAGGACGTACCCTGGTGTTCGGCCGCACGCTCCAGCGTGGCCGCCAGATGTTGAGGATGCGAATCGATCGAACGCGCCACATAGGTCGCCTCCGCCGCCAGCGCAACCGCGATCGGATTCAGCGGCTGCTCCATCGAGCCCATCGGTGAAGATTTCGTCACCGTGCCCGGACGCGACGTCGGCGAGTACTGGCCCTTTGTCAGTCCGTAGATTCTGTTGTTGAAGAGCACGATATTCAGATTGATATTGCGCCGGATCGCGTGCAGCAAATGGTTGCCGCCGATCGAAAGGCCGTCTCCGTCGCCGGTGATCACCCAGACGCTCAGATCCGGATTGGCGATCGCAAGCCCTGTGGCCAGCGCCGGCGCCCGTCCATGAATGCTGTGGATGCCGTAGGTGTTCATGTAATAGGGAAAGCGGCTGGAACAACCGATCCCCGAAATGAAGACGGTCTTCTCCTTCGGCACCCCCGTCTCCGGCAGCACGCGCTGCATCTGCGCCAAAATCGAGTAGTCTCCGCAACCGGGGCACCAGCGCACCGTCTGGTCGGACACGAAATCCTTGCGCGTCAGGGTGATTGCATCTGTCGCCACTGTACTCATCTATGCCCTCCCCAAAACTGAGTCAATAACGTCCCGCACTTCGGCGATCTTGAAGGGGCGGGCCGAAAGGTTCGAATACGTCTCTACCTCCACACCGAGCTTGCCGCGCAACAACAACGCCAGTTGACCGCTGTTCAACTCCGGCACAACTATCCTCCGGTGCCGTTTGAGAACCGCTGCCAGATTGCGCGGGAACGGATTCAGATAGCGCACATGGGCTTGCGCCACCGATTTGCCCGCCCGCTGCGCCGCCGCCACCGCTGATCGCACCACGCCAAATGTGCCGCCCCAGCTGACCACCACCAGCTCGGCGTTTTCGGCGCCGAACACCTCCTGCTCGGGAACGACATCAGCCAGGCGCGCGATCTTCTCCGCCCGGTCGCGGATCATCTGTTCGTTGTGCTCGGGATCATAAGAAACGTTGCCCGTTACCGGCGCTTTGCTCAGCCCGCCCAGCCGGTGTTCAAGGCCCGGTGTGCCCGGCAGCGCCCAAGGCCGGGCCAGTGTCTCCGGATCTCGCTCGTAAGGCAGAAACGGCCCGTGGCCGTTCCTGTGCCCCTGCGGGTGTTTCACTTCGATGGCAGGAATATCTTCCGCCCTGGGCGCCCGCCACGGTTCCGCGCTGTTCGCCAGAAACCCTTCCGACAGCAGGATGACCGGGGTCATCGCCCGCACCGCCAGCCGCGCCGCTTCCAGCGCCATCTCGAAACAGTCCGAAGGCGTAGCCGGCGCCACGATCGGGATCGGGCTTTCGCCGTTGCGCCCGAACATCGCCTGCAACAGATCGGCCTGTTCCGTCTTTGTCGGCAGACCGGTGCTGGGTCCCCCCCGCTGCACATTGATTACAATCATCGGCAGTTCCAACGTGAGCGCCAGGTTGATCGCTTCGCTCTTGAGCGCGATGCCGGGGCCGCTTGTGCCGGTCACCGCCAGCGCGCCGCCGAAAGCAGCGCCTATCACCGCGCAAATCGCCGCGATTTCGTCCTCCGCCTGAAATGTGCGGACATCAAAGTGGCGCAAGGAAGCCAGCGAGTGGAGAATGTCGCTGGCCGGCGTGATCGGATACGAGCCGTAAAAAAGCGGCTTGCCCATCTTGTGCGCCGCCGTCACCAAACCCATCGCCAGAGCCTCGTTGCCGGTAACTTTGCGATAGGTGCCTGGGGGCAGAGCGGCCGGCCGCACCATGTAGCGATGCTGGAACGTCTCCGTCGTCTCACCCAGAAAGTAACCGGTCTCCATCGCCTTGAGGTTGGCCTCCGCGATCACCGGCTTGCGCGCAAACTTCTTGAAAAGCCACTCCCGCGTCGTCTCCATCGACCGGTCGAACATCCAGAAGACCATGCCCAGGGCAAAGAAGTTCTGACAACGATCCCGCTCTTTGTTGGTCAACTCCGTAAATCCGGCCAGCGCTTTCCGGTTAAGCGACGTCATCGGTACCGCCAGCACCTGGTAGCCTTCCAGCGAGTTGTCCTCCAGCGGATTCGAGCTGTAGCCGGCCTTCGACAGGTTCTGTTTGCTGAACGAGTCGGAATTGACAATGATCGTTCCCGCCCGCTGCAGTTCCGGCAGGCTGGCTTTCAATGCCGCCGGGTTCATCGCCACCAGAACTTGCGGCGCATCACCCGGCGTCAGCACATTCTGGCTCGAAAAGTGAACCTGAAAACCGCTCACACCGGCCAGCGTACCGGCAGGCGCCCGGATCTCGGCGGGAAAGTCCGGCATCGTACTGATGTCATTGCCGAACACCGCCGATGTAGTTGTGAACTGGGTCCCCGTCAACTGCATTCCGTCGCCCGAGTCCCCGGCAAAACGGATCGCAACCGACTCCAGTTCCTCGAATTCCTGTATGTTTTCCGTCACACTGTCTGTCATTTGCGTTCTCCATCGAACTGCAATAATTTGCAATCATCGACACGTGCACAAGAATATTCAAATCCACGCAGCCAAAGTCAATTTGCCACCCTGAGTGAGGCGAACGAAGGCGTCTTATCTCTCCTCAGTCCTCTATACTCGCTCCTTGCATTATGGCGGTCGGGCCTTCGGCCCTCCCTTGTGCAGGGGCTGCGCCCCCGCAACGCCCCCCTCTGGCTCGCCACCGTGTTCATTCTTCCCCAGCAATGTGTCTAGCCAACAATGTCTCTTCCCCCACTTGCTGTCTCGAGCCACTGACCACTGACCACTGACCACTGACCACTGACCACTGACCACTGACCACTGACCACTGACCACTGACCACTGACCACTGACCACTGACCACTGACCACTGACCACTGACCACTGACCACTGACCACTGACCACTGACCACTGACCACTGACCACTGACCACTGACCACTGACCACTGACCACTGACCACTAACCACTAACCACTGACCACTGAAGTTCGCCTTTCCCTACCCGCCCTCGGCTATGCGCGGGAAATGCTCCGGATCGTTCGGACGATTCAATACTTCCACCGGATAGCGGTCCGCCAGATATCGAATAATCGCCTGGTGCGTCATATTGCCCAACAGTTTGCCGCTTCTGTCCACGATTGGCAGATTGCGGAAATGATTTTCGTCCATCAAGCGCAAAGCGTCCGCTGCCGACGAGTCCGGGCTAATTGTAATCGGATCCGGGGTCATCACCTCGTCCACCGGCCTGTCCAACATCCCCGCAACATCAATGACCTTGCGCATCACATCCCGCTCTGTAAAGATGCCCACAAGCCGTACCTGGTCCGAGTCGCCTGCCTGCCCGCCGCCGCTGCTGGCCGCCGCGCCCGCGCCGACCACCAGGCAGACGACCTGCCTGTCGGCGCGCATCCGGGCCAGCGTATCGCGAACTGACGTGCCAATGGTCACTTGCGAAAAGCCGCTGACAACCAAATGGCTGACGTGTTCCGTCTTGAGATCAGTTTGCAGATTCATTCTGTCACCAAACTCCTCGTTATAGCCGTCCGTGGCACTAAAGCGACTGCCCACTTGCGCAATGATCGCTCGGAACTGCTACCCATTTCGCAACAGATCCTACGCACCGCCAGCCGCTAAAGTTCCGGCGGCCGCCGCACCTGCGTGATCTGCTCAAAAGCGTACGCGAGACGGATCAGCGCCGGCTCGCTCCAGGCGCGGCCCATGAATGTAAGCCCGACCGGCAGGCCGATTCCCCCGCCCGTATCTGCCGCCTGCGGCACGAAACCGGCCGGCAGCGTCACCAGCGGATAGCCGGCCACCGCCGCGTAGCGGGAACTGCCGCCGTGAACGGTATCCCCCGCCTGCGGGTCGAGCGGCCAGGCCGGCCCGCCCGTTGGCGCGATCAGCGCGTCCAGACGATACGCGTCCAACACCGCGTCCAGCCCCTCCCTTGCCGCCAGCCGCCGTCCCGTAGCCAGCGCCTGCAAATAGTCCTCCCCATCAAGCGGGCCGCTCTCCAGCGCCTGTTCGAAGCGCTCCTGACCGAAATGGACCAACTCCTGTTCAGCGTGCTCCTCGTTGAAACGAACCAGGTCAGCCAGCGAACCGGGCTGGGGCAGGTCCGCATCCACCACAATCCGCGTCGCCAGATAGGCCGCAATGCCATGCTTGAACTCGGTCTGCATAATGACCATTTCGCTTGCGCCCAGCCTGTCGCCGTCAACAGTTGGGATGTCGGCGGGATCGATCACCTCCGCCCCCGCATCGCCGATCGCCCGGATCGCATCCTCATAAATCCTGTCGGTGGCCGCGTCATATCCGCTCACCCCTTTGCGCGCCACCCCAATGCGCGCCCCGCGCAAGCCGTCCGCGTCGAGAAACGGGCGGTAGTCGCCGTGAACTTTCCTCCCTTTCGCCGCAGTCGCCGCATCGCGCTCGTCGGCCATAATGAGCGCGCCCAGCACAGCGGCCGCGTCAGCAACTGTGCGCGCCATCGGCCCCACCGTATCCTGCGTGTGAGAGATCGGGATAACGCCCGCCCGGCTGCTCAGTCCGACCGTCGGCTTGATGCCGACGATGCCGCAAGCGCCGGAGGGATTGACGATCGAGCCGTCGGTCTCCGTGCCCAGCGCCGCCGCCGCCAAATTGGCGCTGACCGCCGCGCCCGAACCGGAACTCGATCCGCCGGGGTTGCGGCTGTGATCGTAGGGGTTCCGGCACTGACCGCCGCGTGCGCTCCAGCCGCTCGTCGATCCGGTGGAGCGGAAATTGGCCCATTCGCTCAGATTGGCCTTGCCCAGGATGACCGCGCCCGCCTGCCGCAGTGCCGCCGCCACCGTCGCATCACCCGCCGCCCGCGAGCCCAGCAGTGCCAGAGAGCCCGCCGTCGTCTGCATGCGGTCAGCCGTATCGATGTTGTCTTTCAGCAGAATAGGAATGCCGTGCAACGGACCGCGCACATGGCCGGCCGCCCGTTCGCGATCCAGTTGCGCCGCGATCGCCGGCGCATCCGGGTTGGTCTCGATCACCGAGCAAAGCGCGTCGTCTACCGCCTCAATCGCCGCCAGATAGCCCTCGGTAATGCCGGCAGCCGTGCGCGCGCCCGCAGCCATTTCCTTTTGCAGTTGGGCGATCGTAACTTCGCCAAGTTCTGCTGTCATGTCGTCATGACCGGCTTCCGGCGGCTGACATCCTGTGTAGTTGCTGGCAACAGATCACTGGCCGCTGCTCACTGCAATCAGTTGGTCCAGCGCGGCGCGCAAGTCCGCTTCCGGTTGCGCTCCTACGTACTCCTGCACCACATTCCCCTCCCCGTCCAGCAAGATCAGGTGGGGTTGGTACCGAAAGTTAAACTGCTGCTTGTAGGGCCCCACCGCACTGTCGTCGATATCCAGATAGATGAACTCAACCTGTCCCCAGTAATCAATTTCGAGCCTGTGAACCACAGGCGCAAAGCGTACGCAAACCGGTCACCAGAAGGCGAATAATTCGACCAATTGGGGGCGGCCTGCCCCGAGCACAACCGTCTGCGGGTCGGTCGCCTCCAACTCTTCTCGGAAGGCCGGCGGCGGCCCGATCGCGATCTCTGTCGGTTCAGGCTCCGCCGTCGCGGTCGCTTCTACCACCGGCGCCGTTGTAGCAGTCGACTCCTCGACTGCCTCTACGGTAGCCTCCGCCACCTGTTCGCTGTCGCTGGCCGGCGCCCCCTCGCTGGAAATCGCACTGCAGCCGCTCAACGTCAGCGCCAACAAGATAAGCAGGAAGGTCAGCTGTCTGTGAACTCTTGTCATGATGTCAAACCTGCATTTGGGGTGATGGCCGTTAGGCCTTGGGTAGAGTGCGCTTTCCGAATCTGCAAAGGCAAACCGCATCCCTGGTGGGGGTGCGACCTGCCCCTGCACCCGGCGCCCAACAGTCGTCGGTTTACCGATATGCCTCAGCTTTCAAGTCGGCAGGCCAAATGCCTGCTCTCCCAGCATCTGCCTGTGATTCATTTGATTCTGACGGTGGGGATGAGTAAAATCATCTGAGTCAGATCAACCACAGTTCAGATTCGGCGCACGTTTACTGCATTATGCCAAAGCTGATGCCGGGCCGCCAAACACCGCTAACTCGTAGGCAGCCTGACGAACTCTTGAATGGACGGTCGTAACAGACCAGCTTATCAATACTTCGTCACCCCCTTGCAGCCGCGCCCCGGCCGCCGCACAGTTCATGGAGGTTCACCTTATGCTTGTAGACACCCACGTTCACGTCTGGGAAATCGATCCCCCCAGATACCCGGTCGGCCCCACCGCCCCAACCTGGAATTCCTACCCTGACGAACCCGGAACCACCGACGTACTGCTGGCAGAGATGAACTCGCACGGCGTCGATTGGGCCGTTCTGGTGCAAACCAGTTGGTCTACCTGGGACAACGGCTATATTGCCGACTCCGCCGCCCGCTTCCCCCATCGCTTCATCGGCCACGGCCTCATCGACCCGCAGGATGCCGCCAACGCCGAGCAGGTCCGCTACTGGGTGCAGCAGCGCGGCCTGGCGGGATTCCGCTTCCATCCCATGTACTATCCCGACGAGAAGATCCTGTTGACAGCGCAAAATGGGCCGATGTGGGAAGAGATTGCCGCCGCCGACGCGATCATCCAGTTCCATCTGCGGGCCGAGCAGGCCGACCAAATCGGCGCCATTGCCCGCCGCCACCCGCACCTGACACTGATCCTCGACCACCTGGGCTACCCGCAAGTTGATGCCGATTCAGCGGCCTTCCAGCCCATCGTCGACCTCGCCCGCTACGACAATGTCCACGTCAAACTGTCCGATGTCAACGGGCACTCCCGCCAGGACTATCCCTACCCCGACGTGCATCCGTTCATCGTTCGCGTGTTCTCAGCCTTCGGCGCCGAGCGCATCATCTGGGGCACCGGTTACCCCGGCCACCATCGCGCCAAACACAACTGGCCTTCACTAGAGCAGGAACTGCGCCTCATCCGCGCGGGGCTGCCGTTTCTCGGCGAGGATGACAAAGAGCGTATTCTGGGAGGTACCGCCGCCCGCATCTGGGGTCTGACAAAGCCTGGCAACTAATGGCCGGCAACTTAACTCGCAGCCGCTCACATCCACTAATCAGCCGGTCGATTCTTCCATTCGAGGGCGATCTGTACGACGTCGGCTTCGGTGTGGGTGGTCAAGGGGATTCCCACGGGTTGACGACGTCAACGTCTAGAGCGGCAAAGTCTCTCATATTGCGCGTAGCCAATATGAGATCATGCACAATGGCTGTACCGGCAACTAAGGCGTCGGCTAGATGCAAGACATGGCCGGCGCGCCGTGCCTGTACTCTTAACAGGGCTGCCTCCTCAGCCTCTGCACGCGCAACTGGCAGGACGAAGTCAGCGTATGTTTCGATGTAGGCTGACAGAGCGGTGCGCAGGTCTTCACGACGGCGGCTCGAGGGAAGCAGATTCAAGCCATATGCCAACTCATGCAGGGCGATAACCGACAACCACAGCTCTTCTTGCTCGGCCAGAAAAGTGAGAACCTGAACATCAGGCGCAGCCTTGACAATCTCCGAGACAACGTTTGTGTCGAGGAGATAGCCACTCATTCGGTGTTCTGGTTCAAGAATGGAACCGTGCGTTCGGGTTCGCGTCGACTGGGGAGTTCAAGGTCAATCCCGCGCGGAATGTTTTCCAACAGCCACTTGCCCATAGGTATACGGCTCTGTTGCTGTGGCAGTCTTTGGGTTTGTTCGTGGGCGTACCACGTTTCGGCGGGCACGACGACGAAAGGCCTGTCCGCGCCGATATGTTGCGGCCCCTCTTCCGCGGCAAGCCGCAGGATTTCAGATAGCTGCGATTGGGCCTCGGCGACGGTCCAAGTGCGTTGGTGATCAGGCTGATTCATGTTGCTCGCCTCCTCTTTGTCCGTGGCCGTCCACAATAAATTACTTCAGCGAACTGCCTCAAATCCATTCAGACGTAGTGGCAGAGCCGTAGGCGGCAGACCGCCTCATGCCGATTAAAGCCGGCCACTACCCACTCCCCACTGCAACGCCCGGCCGCCGCTCCCCCACCCGCGTCGCCTGCTCAAACGCGTGCGCCATCTGCAGCACCCCGAAATCGTCCCGGTGACGGCCCACAATCTGCACGCCCACCGGAACGCCCTCCGGAGTGAATCCGCACGGTACAGATATGGCCGGATGACCGGTCACGGTAATGTAATAGCAGGACTTCATCCAGTCGATATAGGTCTCCATCTCGACGATTCCGTCCCCGCTGTCGATAGCCATCGGATAGGGCACGTCCACGGAAAACGGCGGAACCTGGTTGACCGGCAGCAGCAGGAAATCATATGTGTCCATAAAGACGCGCATCGCCTGATACAGCTCCGTACGCTTCGCCTCCGCCCATCCCAAATCCGCCCCGCTCACCTTCTCCCCCTCTTCGATGTTCCAGACGATCGTGTCCTTCATCTGGTGGCGGTGCTCTGCCAGCAGCGGCCCGTGCGAAAGATGGAAGCTCCACGCCCGCATAATCTTAAAGATCTCGTCGGCGTCGCCGAAGTCCGGCAAAGACGGACCGTCACCCCTCGGCCGCGACGCGCCGGCGCCGCTGAAATCGGTCACCTCGCACCCAAGCTCGCCGAATGCCGGCAGCTGCCCTTCAATTGCCGCCCTCACACGCGGGTCAACCGGGAACTCCCCGCCCAAATCCGCGCTGTAAGCGATGCGAACGCCGCTGAAATCGCGCGCCAGCGGACGAGCAAAAACGCTGCCCGGCTCCGACTGCGCGATCGGGGAACGCGAGTCCGGTCCGGCGATCACGCTCAACAAAAAGGCAACGTCTTCAACAGTGCGCGCCATCGGCCCCTGCACCGAAAGCCCCGACCAGCCTGCCATACTCGGCCACACCGGCACCCGGCCCGGCGAAACCCGGAAGCCGACCACATTGCAGTAGTTCCCGGGGTTGCGCAGCGAGCCGCCCATATCGCTCCCGTCCGCAATCGGCGTCATCCCGCACGCCAGCGCCACCGCCTGTCCGCCGCTCGAACCGCCGCACGTCTTGCTCGGGTCGTACGGGTTGCCCGTCGCCCCGAATACCGGGTTGAACGACTGCGAACCGGCCCCGAACTCCGGCACATTCGTCTTGCCCATCGGGATCGCGCCCGCCGCATGCAGCCGCTCTATGATCAACTGGCTCTGCACCGGCACATTGTCCCGGTGGATCGGCGAGCCGTACGTCGTGCGGATGCCCGCCGTGTCCGTCGTATCCTTGTGCAGCATCGGCAGACCGTGCAGCGGCCCGACCTCATCACCGCGCGCCAGCGCGTCATCAGCAGCTTGCGCGCCGGCCAGTGCCTGCTCCGGCAAAAATGTCACCACCGCGTTCACCGTCGGGTTGACCCGCTCGATCTGCGCAATGTGAGCTTCAGTCAGTTCGACACTGGAAAAATCGCCGCCGCGGATGCCCGCGGCCAGTTCCTTTGCGTTGCGAAAGCAGAGATCAGTCTTCATCTTCGGGCGCATCTCCTGGGCGGAATCCATCTTTGAAGAAAGGTAATTTTTCGCGCTTGTCTCCTCGCCGCCACTGTTCGCAGCCGCCCTCGCCCGTGGGCCGCACCTTAGGCGCCGCCATCTCTTCGTACCCATGCCACGGATAAGGGTCCTCGCCCGCGATCATCACAATGTCCCGGTAGTCCGCAGTCGCCATGTGCTGGCCCTCCTTCGGCCCCCGCCACGGCAGCAGAGACTCCGCACTCATATAATGGTTCACCAGAACGCGCCGGTACCCGCTCTGCGCCCGATTCGGGAACGAGCGGTGCAGCAAGTAGCCGTTGAAGAACACCAGCGACCCAGCCTTCACCTCCACCGGAATCGAGTCCTCATCCGTATAGGGGAATCCGTAGGCCTCGCCCGCGCAGTCGAATCGTGAGTCGTCATGGTCGTGCTGCGGCCAAATGATGCCGCGCTTGTGCGAGCCCGGCACAATCCACAAACAGCCGTTCTCGATCGTCGCATCATCCAGCGCAATCCACGCGCCCGTCAGCGTGCGGTCGCGTGTCGGGATGAAATACTCGTCCTGGTGCCACGCCTGGCCCGGTTTGCCTGTCGCCTTGATGAACAGCATCGACTGCATGCACTTCACATTCGGCCCGATAATCTGGGTCAGCACATGGGCAATCTGCCGGTGGCCGAGATAATCCAACATGATCTCGGAGATCTTGTGGGGAAAATGAATGCACAGATAACGGCGCAGGACATCATCTTCGTTCTCGCCCGGCATGCCCGGCTCAAAGCCGTCCACATCGCCGCGCTCACCTTTGCAGATAGCCGTCGTCTCCCCCCGCAACTCCTCCACCTCCGCCGCCGTCAACGCGTCCGGCAGAACATAGTAGCCGTTCTCAGCAAAGAACTGTCTGATGCTTTCAGAAGATGCCGCTCCCGCACGCACGCCGTTGCCCATCTCTGGGCCATTGGCTGCCGGCGCTGGATCGGGCGAGCCGTTAGAGTGCAAGGCCGGGGCCTTGGGAACAGATGCCATCGTGCTACTCCTTATTTACAGACGTGAATAACCTTGAATAAGCCGCGTGCAACTGCCTGACGACTAGGGCTCGCTGACGTTTGTCCAAACAACGATATGCGGGAGCAAAGTGCGGCTGGTCCGCAGGGCCGCACCGTCACGCAAAGAAAATCCGATACGCCTATGGTGTTCTTCGCGTCCCTTCGCGTGACTTCGCGGATCTATCGATTCTGTTTATCACAAGATTCAAGTGAGAAACATCCCGATCAGGCCTACAGGCGTTCCGTTCTTGTTGAATTCTGAACGCCCTTCCCAAAAAGTCAATGGAACCTAATCTGCATCGGTCCGTCGCGTTGCGAATGCAAAGATCAGTCGTCATCTTCGGGCGCGTCTCCGGCGCGGAATCCATCTTTGAAGAAGGGCAGTATCTCCCGTTTGCGTCCCCGCCGCCAGGTCTCACAGCCGCCCTCAAGCGTGGGCCGCACCTGGGGCGCCGCCAACTCTTCGTACTCCTTCCAGGGGTAGGGGTCCTCGCCCGCAATCATAACGATATCCCGGTAATCGGCAACTGCCATGTGCTCGTTTTCCTTTGGACTCCGCCACGGCAGCAGAGACTCCGCGCTCATGTAGTGGTTTACCAGAACCCGCCGGTAACCGCTCTGCGCCCGGTTGGGGAACGAGCGGTGCAGCAGATAACCGTTGAAGAAAACGATCGCGCCGGCCTTCACCTCCACCGCGATCGAGTCTTCATCTCTATAGGGAAAGCCGTATGCCTCGCCCGCACAGTCGAACTGGGGGTCCACGTGGTCATGTTGCGGCCAGATAATGCCGCGCTTGTGTGAACCCGGGATGACCCAAAGGCAGCCGTTCTCGACCGTGGCATCATCCAGAGCGATCCACCCGCCGGTCAGCGTTCGGTCGCGTGTGGGAATGGAAAATTCGTCCTGGTGCCAAGCCTGGCCCGGCTTGCCTGCCGCCTTGATGAACAGCATCGACTGCATGCACTTCACATTCGGTCCGATAATCTGAGTCAGCACGTCAGCGATCTGCGAATGGCCGAGATAATCCAACATGATCTCCGAGATCTTGTGTGGAAAATGGACGCATAGATAACGGCGCAGGATATCCTCTTCGCTCTCGCCCGGCATGCCCGGCTCAAAGCCGTCCACATCGCCGCGTTCACCTTTGCAGATAGCCGTCGTCTCCCCCCGCAACTCCTCCACCTCCGCCGCCGACAACGCGTCCGGCAGAACATAGTAGCCGTTCTCTGCGTAGAACTGTCTGATGCTTTCAGAGGATGCAGCCTCCGTGGCCACCCCGTTGCCCGCTTCCGGGACGTAGGATGCCGCCGCAAGATCGGCCGGGCCACCTTTAGGAGCGGCTGGGGCTCTCGGTACAGATGCCATAAAAATACTCCTTATTTTCGGGCGCAAAAAACCATAATGAGGCTGCCTCCAGTATACCGGACGCCAACCCGCAGGTCAACGACCAAGCCGGGGCGGGTGTATCCCATATTGTTGTCCCTCTGCGAACTGCCCTTTAAACCAAAGCGAAAAGGATCCGCTGAACAAGAATCGATCGGTCGCCTGCAATCCTGAAAATCCGCAAATCCTGTAAATCCTGATTCAGACAACGTCCACCAAAAATCTGGGACAGACCCGCCGGGGCGCGCTGCGAAGAGATTGGCATATCGCTGCCAGCCCTGCCCGTGCTCGTAAAAAGGATTCGTTTCATCGCTGGTCGAGAGGTAACAACATCCGCCTGGACGCACCTTGTTTTTCTCTTTCCGTTGCCCAAGGGCTGGGGCCCACCATGGTACAATAGAGCCATTCTCCTAAGATGAATTTTGTTCTCCCTGTTTCGCCGTCCCAAGACTGGGGCCCGCTATCCAAGACCCACAACAACCTGACCGGGGGAAATCATGTCCAGCAAATTGCTGATTGTCGGACTCGCTCTTCTCACCGCCGCTTGTGCGCCCAATCCGTGCGATTCTAGCGCAGCAGTTGCGCCAGGTCGGACGGTAACCGATGGCGTCTCAAACGCTTTACCTGCCCATGTAGACATTACCGAGGTCAGAACAACGCTGGCCGGTGAGACGCTGACCGCAGTTTTTCATCTCAGAGACGTTCCAGAGACATTGACGTTCGACAGAACAGGTGTGGAGGACAATGATTTGGAGTACAGATGGGAGGTGTGGATCGATGTGGACGGAAACCGGGAAACAGGCCCTGGCGGGTTTGACTACTCCCTGTCCGCAAGCCATTATGCGCGCCTCTCAGACAGCGGAAGCAATTCGGTTGCATCTATGACGGCCTTCGGCAAGTTGCAAACCAATGTATGGGCACAGGCCCAGATGAGCGCTGCCGTGATCGCAGATGCAAGCCTCGAGGTGTCAACGCAGGAGAAGACGCTAACCCTTTCCGGGGAGATTCCCGGCATCACAGCGGAATCGCGGCTTGCATTCCAAACGTACGATTATTTGGGTGGTTCCGACGATGTGGCTTGTCAGGCTTCGTTGACCCCTTCGGGCGAGTCCTAGGGCCCAGCCGCGCCCTCCAGCTAGCGTGCTCCCGAAGGAGCTTTGGATCGTCTCCCAATCCGGGGCTCCCTCGAAATGGTCCAATTATCCCCTTGCAGCACTTAGCAATGCAGGACCACCTCTATTTATTGCAAGGTCTGATAGTTGGTTAACAAAGAGCCCCCGAAAAAATCACGAAAAGCACCTCTCAGCGCTTCGGACTTTCGTCGGCCAGCCCCAAATTCCTGGAAAACGACCAGAATTGGCCATTTTTGCCCTGTACAGCCTCAAAGAGTTCTAAGCCCCTTGGGGAATCAGGAAGCGCCCCCCTCATACATTGTGCCCTCACTTACCCCCGCTACTGACCTGATATGGGGCGGGCAGTTCCGTGAGTTCTCGTCCCACAAGCGCCGGACAGGCTGAAAAGTCAAAGCCGAGTCAAGGGTTGTACTACGTAGCCCGGACCATTAGTCGAACAAAAGGAGTTGCATGCTAAGTACTAACTAACTATAATGGCAAAGACCAACCGGCTCTTACCCTTGGCACCGACACGGAGACTAGGCATAGCAATGAACAGAGAGCAGCAGTACCGGCAAATGGCAGTGAGGGGAAAGTACCAGAGGCTCTACACCCACCTGTGCGGACTTGCAACGCCGGAGTGGAGAACCACCTTCAGCGAGATCGAGTCCATCATCGACTTCGGATTGCCCGCATCGGCCCGTCTTCATCGACCCTGGTGGTCCAACCAGTCCGGAGCCAACGGCCACAGCCAGGCGTTGGCCTGGGGCGCCGCCGGATGGGAAACCGCGGAAGTGGACATGGATGCCGAGACTCTGCTGCTCAGGCGCAAACCAGCGGTTACCGACCACAGCTTTACCCTGGACGAAGCGTGGCCCGTTCATTCCGCTGGAGGCTGGCCCGAAGATCTCAGTCTCAGGCGCGAGGACATCTACGAGGAGAGGATTTAGCCGGTCTTATGTTTGTGGACACCAACGTGCTGGTAAATGCCCGGATCCTGGAGGCCCCGGACCACGAAGCCGCCAGGGCCAGCTTGGAGAGCGCCCTTAAGAAGTCTGAACCGCTTCGCATCAGCCGCCAAGTCTTGCGGGAGTATCTGGCAGTAGTCACCCGTCCCCAGACCTGGTCGGTGGCCCTTGCCCGCGAGGACGCCCTCGACGACGTGGAGCGCCTCGCCGCCACCTTCGAGGTGTTGGAGGACGGGCCCGTAGTTACGGACTGGCTGGTGTCGCTGTGCCGCCAGCTCCCCGTCGGCGGAAAGCAGATTCACGACGCCAACATCGTCGCCACCATGCTGGCGTATGGCGAGCGCAGGCTGCTGACGTTCAACATAGCTGACTTCCGCCGCTACGCAGACCACATCGAGTTGGTAGCCGGATAGCTGAAGCCTTCCGTAACCTTCAGATGATGACAACACGATCCCCGTAGGCCGGGCGCACCAACCCATCGGATCATTTCCCAAAGCCTCAGCAAAACCCCGCGCATAGGCAAAGCGGGCGCGGGTCTCTGTCCTGTGGAGTTCAAGCCGGCAGTCTGCCTTCCCCCAGACCCGTCAGCGTTGGCCTTCACGGTTCAGAAACTGCCAGCGCTCCTGTTCCACCTGCGCCTGTCTGGTCCCCAATCCTTCTTGCTACCTCGCCGCCCTACCATCTCCAATGACCTGAATAGCGATCCTTTCCGACTCACACTCTGCCTATCCCGGCGTAGTGGCCCTCGCCATCCGGTAACCGCCGCGAGGTTCGGTAAAGATGTACGTAGGGTTCTTGGAATCATCTCCCAACTTGCTGCGCAGGCTCTTGATCACCGTTCGCATCGGCCGCAGATCGCTGTCATTGCGTATCCCCTACAGTCGCCGCAGCAGATGCCCGTACGTCAACACACGTCCACCGTTGCTAGCAAGCTCCGCCAGCATCCGGTACTCGAGCGGCGTCAGCCGCACAGGTTCGCCCGCAACGGTCACCCGGCGTTCAGCGTAATCAATCGTCAGCCCCGCCAGTCGATACGGCTCGTCCAGATCGGATGCCTCGCGACGCCGCAGCGCCGACCGGATTCGCGCCGTAAGCTCAGTCGCCGAGAACGGCTTGACAACGTAATCGACCGCGCCCATGTCCAACGCCTTGGCGACAACCTGCTCCTCACGGTAGGCCGAAATGAAGATGACCGGCACATCCGCGATCGCCAGCATATCCTCCATCAGATCGATCCCGTTGCTGCCGGGCAGCATCAGGTCGATCAGGACCAACCGCGGCGCCTCCTTCTCCATCAGACTGATCGCCTCCTCCGGGTCGCTCGTCACGATCGGCCTGTAGCCAGCTTTCGACAGCGCATCGTGAATGTACCTCAGCGTGTGCGGATCGTCGTCCACCACAAGGATACCGAACCGCTCCTGCCTTTCGCGCGGCGAACGCTCCGCCGGCCGCGCCGGGCCGGCCGCAGCCTCGCGCTCCCCCCCGCCGCTATCGGCAGCGTGAAAGTGAAACGCGCGCCCAACCCCGGCCCCTCGCTTTCGGCCTTGATCCGTCCCCCATGCGCCTCCACGATCCCCTTGCAGATGGCTAGGCCCAGCCCCGCACCTCCCAACCCAAACTCCTCACTGTTCTCACGGACGAACCTGCGGAACAGGTGCGGCAGCAAATCCGCCGGTATGCCCCGACCCTCGTCAGAAACAGAAATCGCGACCTGGAACTGCTCCCGTACCGCCGTCACCCGGATCGGCGACGACTCGCTCGAATGACTGGCCGCGTTGGCAAGCAGGTTGGTCAGCACCTGAACGATGCGTCGCCTGTCCGCCAACACGAGCGGCAGGTCCGACTGCAGATTGAAATGCACATCCTTGCGCCCCCCGGCACTGAGAAAAATGTTCAAAGCCTTATCCACCATCAACGCCACATCCGATTGCTCAGGATGGACCGCCAGCGTGCCCGTCTCGATGTGCGCGACGTCGAGCAGGTCGGCCAGCCGATCCCGCATTCTGTCGGCCTGTGCATCGATGATCCTGTGAAACTGGCGCAACTCTGCGTCGCTCAATTCGGCCCCAGAGTTCAATAGTGTCGCGGCCGAGCCTTTTATCGATGTCAGAGGCGTTCGTAGCTCATGGCTGACCATCCCCAAGAATTCGGCCCGCAGCCGCCCCTGCACCTCTAGCGACGTCATGTCCTGATAGGTCACAACCACTGAATCGACCTCCCCATCTTCCGACAATATCGGCGTGGAGTTGATCAGAATGCTCACCGACAAACCGTTTGGCGCCTGCAGAACAACCTCCTCAGTCCGCACAATCTCGCCTGTGCTCAGCACCTGCGCCAGCGGGTACTCTGCCAAAGAGATACGGCGCCCGTCCGCACACTGTATCGTCACAACCCCAAGCAGCCTCTCAATCGGATAGTCCGGCGTGACCAGGAGCTCCATTATCCTCCTCCCCTCGCGGTTGAAGGAGACCGGCTTTCCCGACTTGGCATTAATGACAGCCACACCCACCGGCGACGAGTGGATCAACGTTGCCATTCTGGTCCTGGCCCGCTGCTCCTCCCCGTACATGCGCGCGTTCGTAATCACCATCACCGCCTGCGACGCGAACATCACCAGAATCTCCTCGTCTTCACGCGTGAATTCCCGCCCCTCTTCGCCTTTCGTCAGATAGATCGCGCCGACCTCGACCCCGTTGTTGCGCAGCGGCGCCACCAGGATCGAATCTATCGCCACTGGCGGGCGAAATTCCTCCAGCCCCAGCGCGCGCGTGAAGCCGTCCAAATCGCCAATCTGCGCCTGCCTGTCAACCCTGTTCAGGCCCCTTAAGAACTTTGTCCCCCTCGGCATCGCTACCAACTTCTCGTGCTCTTCCGGCGTCATCCCGGCGGAAATGAAAACCTGCAAATCTCCCTGCTCTTCATAAATCGCGAGCCCGCCGTAGCGCGCGTCCGTCAGCTCGCAGGCATTGTTCAAAACCTGCTGCAACACCTTGTCAAAGTCGAGGTCTTCGTTGATGCTCTTACTGGCCGCGCTCAACCGCGACAGACGGCGACGCAGCGCTGCATTCTCTCGCTTCAGTTCATCGACTCCCATCTTCTCCATCCCTCCCTGAACCCCAACACGCCCTTGACACCCCGCTCGCCGGCCACGCTTGGAGGTTATTTCAGCAACTCCCAGTCTTCGACATTCTGAATTTTAGCCCACTGTGGCACAAGCCCTCTCACCGCCTGCCTGACGCATTCACAAAACACCCCCCATACTCAAACAGCCGACTGGATTGCTACCGGCGCTGTGTCCTTCTAAGTGGCGGCTCTCAAGCCCGCTTGTCCCAGTATTTGCCCAACTTACCTGAGCCCTATTGCAACTCGTGGCTGACCATTCCAAGGAACTCCGCGCGCAACCGCCCCTTCCATCACTGGATCGAAAATTCGCCAGGTTTCCCGGCCTGAGCCAGCCAACTGGGGGGCGTAGAACCGGGTCACGACAATCGGCAAATGGACTACCCCCTCCCGGGCTTTAAGAACGAGAGCCAGGATCGGTTTCATGTCCATCCTCTTTGAAGAACTGCTGAAGTCTGCGGCTGTCGACCGCGCAATATCCCTTTTTTCATGCTGAATAATTCTCTGACTCGGACCGATCTTCCTGACAAGTGAGTCGTGCTCCATCGGTCCTCCGTTGAGCAGCGGCTCTCCCCATATATCGAGAACAATAACGGAGTGATGCGCCACCCAAGTCGTCTTGAGTAAGATAGTGCAACGGCCGCGGCCGTAGACAACGCTCCTGTTCGGTTGGAACATCGTCAACCCAATGTCTGTGCGTTCTAGGTTCTCGTGGATGGCGCGGAACTGCATAGGTAGTTCGTCGTCGCGTTTTTCGGGCCCAGGTACGATGCAGATGGTGACTGTCCATCAGTTCAACTTATGTTCCTCATGTCGATCTTGTGAAGCGGGTTCACAGTGTCTGGTTGCCTGCAACAACCTAACTGTAACGCATTGAAGTGAGGATAATGTGAGTTCCGTGAGGTTTGGTGGTCTTGGCGCGCTGGGCACTCTGGGGACGGCGAGGGACGAGGAGTGGAGTAAGGCCGGGGGAGAATGGTTAGAGGGGAGAATTCGGGCAGGCCGCGGTAAGTGTTCAGATATATCAATTGTGCAGGTGTGGCATGCACCAACATTTTTGATAAACAATATACGACTAGTTGGTAACCAGGTCGTTTAGGTGAAGCTGAGGGCGACCGAGTCGTAGGTTCATGAAAACGCAGATGGTGTGAGATTGCACCTTGCGAATCAATCGAACAGAGCCCGTCCGTCTAGCTTGAGAATGAGGATACCCCCGCTGAAGAATCCCCCATAAATATCCGCCGCCTCGTCATCCTCCTGCCCAACAACACCCACCGCAAATTCAAACAGATGGCCGCAGCCCAGGAAACGACAATGTCCGACCTATGCCGCACCTGGCTCGAAGATGCGTTCGAAAAACACTTCCAATAAACTTTCCGGGGAAGCGCGGATGTGATCTGCGGCATGGTGCAGGGAGAGGCCTATCGGTGGACAGTCCCGTTACGGGATCCGAAAAGGCGGAAACGAGAGCAAAGCTTTTCAATTGGCCGAAAGGGAAACTTGCAATCATCCGCAACAACAGGCTAGGGAGCCATATGGACTCGGCATATCTTCCTGTCCTCGCAATGGCGCCCGGCCCGGAAAGCGCCAAGTACAATAAACCGGATCAGGTCAACCCCGATCCGACTTCGCTTCCCGAAGCCGGAAACACAGATCCCCAATTCCGGGACATCTTAACAGGACAAAACCAGCACAAACAAGCTATCCTGCATACAGGAAGACGCTGGGAATCCGACCTCCTTTCCCGGGCCATCCGTCCCCGCGCGGCGCGCTTGGCGACGGGTATACTGACATGCGGGCCGCGCCGGCAAAAGCACACGCGTGATCCGCATCTCCCTGTGATGCGTGTAACTATGGCAACTACACTCCATTCAGGTGTATACCCGCCGCCAAACGCGTCGCGTTGGCGCAACCGCGCCTGCCGAGCGCCGCTCTTACCCGTCTGAAAAGTGGGTAGTCCTTTAACATACACCATCTATGTGAAATATAAGTGAAATTAAAGCCCTCTAACGCTGAAGTTTTGTGATATCATCGCCAATTCAGGTACAATTGCCGCGCGCAACCTGATCACGACTGCATTCCGCTCCCGCCCGCAACCACACTGCACAGCCGCCAACCCTTGAATCCCACACATCCCTCCACACACAAAATATGAAGCGAATCGACGAACTGGCGCAGGAAATCGAAATGCTGCGCGACCGGCTCTCCCGCCTCAGCCAGGCCAGCCTGCGCATCAATGACAGCCTCGACCTCGAAACTGTCCTGCAGGATGTCCTCGACAGCGCATGCCTTCTCACCGTTGCCCGCTATGGAGTAATTACAACATTACATGAATCAGGACTGCCCGAGGACTTCCTCGCCTCCGGTTTTAGCATGGAAGAGAGCAGACGGCTGTGGAACCTGCCCGAGGGATTGGTGATCTTCGACTACCTCAGCAAACTTCAGGAGCCGCTGCGCCTGAAAGATTTCTTCAGCCACACCCGGACGCTGGGCTTCCCCGAGTTCCATCTCCCGATGCCTGAAATCCTCCCTATCTCCTTTCTCTCCGCGCCCATCCGCCACCGCGGCGAGAGTGTCGGCTACATCTTTCTCGCCGACAAGGAGGGCAACCGTGAGTTCACCACTGAAGACGAGGAAACACTCGTCATGTTCGCCTCCCAGGCCGCGCTCGTCATCGCCAACGCGCGCCGCTACAGGGAGGAGCAGAGAGCCAGGATCAGCCTGGAAACGCTCATAGATACCTCTCCCGTTGGCGTCGCTGTCTTTAATGCCAAGACCGGCGCCCCCATTTCGTTCAACCGCGAGGCGGGCAGAATCATCGAAGCCCTGCACATGCCGAACACCCTTCCGGAGCAGATCCTCGATACTCTCACCGTCCGCCGTGCCGACGGGCGCGAGATCTCCCTGCAGGAATTCACCCTCGCGCAGGCGTTCAGCGCCGGCGAAACCGTGCGCGCCGAAGAGATCGCCCTCCGCGTTCCCGACGGCAGATCCATCACCACCCTCATCAACGCCACACCCATCCGATCGCAACAGGAGAATGGCGTCGACACCTTCGTCGTCACCTTGCAGGACTTGACCTCCCTCGAGGAGACCGAGCGCTTACGCGCCGAATTCCTCGCCATGATGAGCCACGAACTGCGCATGCCCCTCGCTTCCATCAAAGGCTCGGCCGCTACTGTTCTCAGCGCCCCCTCCACCTTCGACCCCACCGCAATGATCCAGTTCTTCCGCATCATCGACCAGCAGGCCGACCACATGAGCGGTCTCATCAACGACCTCCTCGACGTCGCCCGCATCGAAACCGGTACTCTCTCCGTAACCCCCGAACCCGCCGATGTAGCTGAACTCGTCGACCAAGCCAGAAATACCTTCCTCAGCGCAGGCGGCAGAAACAACCTCCACATCGATCTGCAGCCCGACCTGCCCAGAGTAATGGCCGACAAGCGCCGCACGGCCCAGGTCCTCACCAACCTGCTCTCCAACGCCTCCAGGCATTCGCCCGAACTCTCTGTCATCCGCGTAAGCGCCGCACGCGCCGGCGTCCATGTCGCCCTCTCCGTCTCCGACGACGGCATCGGCCTCTCCGCTGACCGCCTGCCCCATCTCTTCCGCAAATTCTCCCCCAACAGGGACGATGACCGCGCGCCCGGCTCCGGCCTCGGCCTCGCCATCTGCAAAGGCATCATCGAAACCCATGGCGGCCGTATCTGGGCTGAAAGCGAGGGACCCGGACTAGGCGCTCGCTTCACCTTCACTCTCCCCACCGTCGAAGAGACCGGCTACGCCGCCCCCACCCAACCCGGCCACGCCTCCACGCACCAGCCCCCCGCAGTACAGGACCGCACCCGCATCCTCGTCGTCGATGATGATCCAAAGGCCCTCAGATATGTCCGCGACACTCTCTCAAAGTCAGGCTACGAACCCGTCGTCACCGCAGACCCACAGGAAGCGCTGCGCCTCCTTGAAGAAAAAATGCCCAAACTCGTCCTGCTCGACCTCATGCTGCCCGGCGCCAGCGGCATCGATCTGATGAAAGACATCCTCTCCATCGCCAAACTGCCCGTCATCTTCCTTTCCGCCTACAGCCAGGAAGACGTCGTCGCCAAAGCCTTCGACATGGGTGCCGTCGATTACGTTGTCAAACCTTTCTCGAAAACCGAGTTGGCCGCCAGAATCAGGGCCGCCCTGCGCAAACAGGAAACCGTCTCGCCACCTGCCCCCTATCGCCGCCGCGCCCTTGTCATTGACTACGCCGCACGCACCGTGACCGTTGCCGGTCGCCCCCTCCGCCTGACCGCCAAGGAGTTCCACCTACTCGCCGAACTCTCCGCCAACTCCGGCAGAACCTTGACCTACAACCATCTCCTGCAGCGTGTATGGAGCCAGCGCAACAACGGCGACCTCAGACCACTTCGCACCGCCGTCAAAAGCCTCCGCCGCAACCTCGGCGACTCCGCCGCCAACCCCCAATACATCTTCACCGAACCTCGCATCGGTTACCGTATGATCAAAGGCGAGGAATCTGAACCGCTGTCTCCATGACCCGGGTCGCCTTGCATCTTGTCTCCGCATCCGGGGTGCCATACACCCACCGCTGCGCAGGCGATTTACCTTTTCCCGGCAAACATGTCATAATGTATCCGCCATGGTTACACGTTCCCAGGTCATGACTGAATGGGGCATTATGTCCCCTTGCCCTGTGATGCGTGTAACTATGGCAACTACACTCCATTCAGTCGGCAAGGGGGCACCTCTTTTTCCCCGCCCGCAAAAGAGAAACCCAGCCCGTAACCGCGCCTCCCACCGGCCGCTTTGCCACTGTTTCTCCGTCCAACCCCAACACGCAGCCCACCAATCAATCTGACCGCATCCGGTCTATGCACACCGCTCCTACAACAGCCTCTCCCGTTCCCCCCTGACCACCCCACTGCAAACCGCAAAAAAACAAGCGCACCGACCCGCCGCCGCGCCCCTTTTGCCCCAATGTGACCGAAATCTGTTTCCCGCAAACGGACAGGGCAATTGCATCCTACTGGGTCAAAACGTCGTGACGCTGACTGAATCGAACGCTACCCAAGGCAAATCGCCGAGAACTGTGAAAATCATGGTCTGCGGTGGCGCACTCTAAAGGTTTCCGGTGACTGGAGGCCGGTTTCTTGGCCGAAAACCATCGACTATCAGCAAACCGATAGCTTTTTCCACCTATATTTTCTTTCTTTCCGGCTAAACTGGCGTCAAAATTTAGATGCGATTGCCCTGCGCAAACGGATTTTTCCTTTTCCCGGCACATCTGCAATACTTAACCCTGCCATAGTTACACGTTTTCAGGCCGGGACTGGATGGAATACCCCTCCCCTTGCCCTGGGACGTGTTCAGCCATACCAACGACACGTCATCCAGTCGGCGAGGGAACCCTGCATGCGCACGACCCCAAACCAGGTCTTTTCGGCCGCACACACATCGGCCCTCTTGACTCCTCCAACATCACCTTTCCTTCTATCTCTCAGTAGTCCCGCGTTGTCCAACCCGTGACGCTGAACACAAAATGTGCCCGGGACCGCTATAGCCCAGGCTGCCCCCACGCGCCGCCACATCGGCGTCAAACCCGGTAAACCTTCTCTTCGACGCATACCGCGGAACGGAAAGAGGCCTGATGCCCTGAACCGCATCCCCCTATCCACCTGGATGCACTCCATATCTCATATTTCGTGGCCCAAACATTGGGGCTTACCAGAAGGAGACACACAAAATGAATGACAAGAGATGGAACCGACGTCAGCTATTGCGGCTCGCAACCGCCGTCCCGGCCGCTGCCGCTCTCGCCGCATGTACGCTACCCGTCCTGCCGCTCGAAGAGGCCAGCATGGTCTCTGACCCCCCCGCCGCTGAAAGTGTGACAATTACCCACTGGCAGCCCTTCTCGACAGAACACCGGGCCGCAGTCGAAACACTCAGAGAACAGTTCGAAGAGCAGAATAACGGCCTGACCATCGATATCCAACCGGTATCCTGGAGCGCGTACTGGGACCACCTCTCCGCCCGCTCCGCCGCCGGCGATCCACCCGATACCTACCGCATCCCCATGGGCCTGGCCGAAAACCATATCGCCGCCGGCCGTATCCTCCCTGTCAGCGAACTGATCATAAGCAACGCAGACATCGAGGAAACCTACCTGCCCTGGACCGTGCAGCGCGCCCAAAAAGACAACCGCTACTACGGCCTGCCCGTCGATGTCCAGACTTTGGTCGTCTATCGCAACAACACTCTCTACGCCGAGGCCGGTCTCGACCCCGCCGACCCCTTCACCGACCTCGAAGACCTCCTGCGCCAGGCCCAGGCCTTCACCGCGCATACCAACCGCAAAATTTCACAGGTCGGCTGCAACACAGACTACTCCAGCGCCTGGCTCACTATCCTCTTCCAGCAATACCTTCAACGTGAAGAAAATGGCGCAGCCTGGATCGACCCGGCCTCTAACCAACTGGTCTGGCAAGACTACCCCGCCATCTTCGAAACCTTCAACTGGTTCTGCGCGCTCTCCGCCCAAACCGGTGACGACGACTTCCTCTCCTTCCTGAGCGCTGAGGAACAGTTCGTTCTGGACAAATCCGCCATGCAGATCGGCCATCCGGTCCACCGGCGCATCTTCGAAAATCTCGTTCCCGACGTCGGCTTCACCATCGTCCCCTTCCCCCCGCGCGCGCGCGATCACATTCCCTACACCGCCGGCTCCCACTGGCTCTGGGTCGTCAGCCAATCGGCCGTCGCCTACGCTGAATCAGCCTGGAAATGGGTCGCATTCGGTACCAATAAAGAGGCGCAGATAATCTGGCACCAGATGGCCGGCGACCTCCCCAGCCTGAAGGAACTGACCGTCGATGCGCGTTTCCGGCCGGATTACAACGCCGCCGTTTCCAGCGACTCCCTCAACCATTCTACCCCCTGGGAGTGGGTCGGTTGGATCGAGTGGGTCACCGAGTTCAACAGTGCTCGCAATAAAGTCGTCAACGACGCCGAAGATCCGCACGAAACGTTCGCAGCCATGATCGCCAACCTGAACCAAACTATCGCTCAATACACCTCCTGACCCCACCCGCGAAAAGCCGGCCCTGCGCATAGCGTAGGGCCGGTCAGCTACTTCTGTCCCGCCGCCACACGCTGCGCGGCCAACTGTTGTACACCCAGCCCCAATCCCTGCCGCAGACCTGCACGCCGCGGCCTTCACAATGAAAACCAGGCGGCGGGCCAGTTCAATCCGAAGATGAAGGGCAGAGACGGATCGAAACAACTGCCTTCTTCCTAAAATTTTTCGGCAAACCGAATCCGATTTTAATCACCACGCAAGGAGTCGATATCGTGTTCGAACTATTCGGTTATAGTGGTACCTCTTTTCCAGCCAGAATGTGTGTCAAAACAGTACTGACTGTTGTCTGGGCTCTGCTCGCCGTTCTGACAGCCGCGGGCTGTACCTTCACGACCGGACAGCTGGAAGCGGCGGGTTGTTCCAACGGTGTCGTGGTGGCCGTCCCTGAGGAGAATCCCGGTCTGGTTGCCGATTGCGCCATTCTACTGGGTGCCAGAGACAAATTGGCAGGCGAAGCAACGCTGGATTGGAGCACGCAACTCTCAATAGAGGAGTGGGAGGGTGTGAGTGTCGATACCGACACAACTCCCTTACGCGTCAGCGAAGTGCGATTGGATGGCCGAGGCTTGACAGGAGAGCTGCCGGCTGGATTTGCGGAGCTCACCGAACTGAAAGGGCTTTGGCTTAACTTCAATCGGCTGACCGGCGAGATCCCGGCCGAACTGGGCGCGCTTGCCAATCTGCAGTGGTTGTGGCTCTACGACAACCGGCTGACAGGGACAATTCCGCGCGAGTTGGGCGCGCTAACAGAGTTGCTGGGACTGGGTCTGCACGAAAACCATCTGACGGGAACGATTCCGGTTGAACTGGGCTCGTTATCCAAACTGGAATGGCTGCGCGTGGACGGCAATCGGCTGACTGGAACCATTCCGGTTGCATTGGCCGCGCTCGCCAACCTGGAAGGACTGGGCCTGCACAGAAACCAGCTGACCGGCACAATACCAGCTGAGTTGGGAGGTCTTGCCAGCGTGGAATGGTTTCGGCTCGATGCCAACCACCTGGAGGGCGAAATCCCGGCCGAGTTGGGCAAGCTCGCCAACCTGGAGGGCTTTAGCCTCCAAGAAAACCACTTGACAGGAAACATCCCGCCTGAACTGGGGAAACTTAGCAATCTGGAATGGCTCCACCTTTTCAACAACGATCTCACTGGAACTATCCCGGTTGAACTGGGCGCTCTCACCAATATGGAGTGGCTGCGGCTTGAAGGAAACGGTCTGACGGGCCCTATCCCTCCCGAGTTGGGCAATCTCGCGAATTTGCGCGAACTGAGGCTCTCCGACAACAAACTCTCGGGGCCAATACCAGTCGAGTTGAACGCGCTTTCCAGTCTGGAGTGGCTGCGGCTCAATGATAATCAGCTGGCCGGTGAGATTCCCATCGAGCTGGCTGCACTCACTCGGCTTCGCGAGTTGGGTCTCGCCAATAACAGACTGTCAGGTGAGATCCCATCAGAGTTGGGCAACCTCTCATTCCTTGAGGGACTGGACCTGCAGGGAAACCAGTTGACGGGCGTCATACCCTCCGAATTGGGCGCGCTGGCCGACCTTGAATGGCTGTACCTCTACGGCAACCGTCTCTCGGGGGAGATTCCAAGGGATATCGGCGCGCTGGCCAAACTTAAGTGGTTGCGTCTGGATGGCAACGAACTAAGTGGGGAGATACCGGTTGCACTGGGAAGCCTTGACGACCTGAAGGAGTTGCGCCTGGATGATAACGATTTGACCGGGCCTATCCCGCCTGAATTGGGTACGCTTTCGAATCTGCGGCAATTGAACCTCGCAGAAAACACGCTGACCGGATCGATACCGGAAGAGCTGGGAGCGCTCGAGGATCTGCGGGAGTTGCGTCTTGACAACAACCATCTGACGGGTGTCATTCCAACTGAAATTGGCGCCATGACAAGTCTTAGAGAACTGGGCCTTGGCGAAAATTTGCTAACGGCAACAATCCCTGAGGAACTGAACGCAATCGCTAATCTGCGTACGCTTCGGTTAGCCGGAAATCTGTTTGAAGGATGCTTTCCTCAAGACTTGCAGACAGTAAGCAAAAATGACTTTCCCGAAACAGGACTGCCGCTGTGCGACTAGGATATACCATCGGGACTGGAGGTACGGCTTGAGGCATTCGCACGCTGGTAAAGACGCTGTCAACTGTCTCAACTGTATACCTGCACAAATCACAGTGCAGACAGGCGAACCGCCTGTATCGCCATCACAGCCCATCCTCTAATCCCACAATTCGCCCGTTGCTAAATGTCCGACAGATGGATTCAGCAGCGGGCGAATACCTGTTCAGACATATGTCAATATGTCCACACCAACCGCAATGCAACTCTCGATATCCCCGCCCATCCCGCTAACCACGCCTTAGCTCCTCCTCGGTATCCACCTTCTCTTCCTCCATAGCCCCAACCCCCAACTATCCGCCTTGGATCGAAATTAGTGAGCATGCTGGTATTGAAGCTGCCATAGTGACACGTTCACAGTTCATGACTGCATGGGCCCCGTATCCTCCTGCCCTGCAGCACGAGTAGCCATCCCGTACGCACGCCGTCCAGTCGGTAAGAGGACGCCCCATGAGTTCCATTCGAACGCCAGCTGAACGGCACCACGCGCTCTGATCAGCGTATTTGGCATCCGCCTGGCTGCGCCTTATCTCTCCGATCTCGTGAACCAGCCGTCGGAGCCCGCTTCATAGCTGCTGTGAGCAGTCGAGGGGGCGGCATATATGCCTGTTCCCTCGAAATCACCATGCGCCCACAGCAGAAGGAAAAGAAGACGATGGCCAAGCCGAACGATGAATTACAGTGCTTCCCGCGAAGAATCGGATTTAAGGTGTCAGAAAGCAGAATAAATGGGCGTGTGGAATATGCCATATTCGGCCTTGCCGACATAAACACAACTGTTTTCGCGACGACCGGACTCGACTTCCCCATCCTGGCATCATTCGAGGTCCACCCCCCTTTTCGAGACCCGGCCATCAGGGACCTGTGTTTATTTCATGCAAAAACCATCTTGATTGAAAGGTTGAACGGTCTTTTGCAAAAGGAAAAGTATCCATCTTGGACATACAAAACAGTTTGCGTGGATGAAAAACCAGCCGGCTTTGTGGAATTTCCTGTGTTTGGCCTGAGTGATCTGCCAGAAGAAGATTCAGTTATCAGGATCAACTCCCCTTCAACTCATGTATCTCGGAACATCTTTCGTGCCCGCTTGCATCTTCTTATCGGCCAATTAGATCCCTGAAAAGGAGAAAGAGCCCCCCAATAACACACAGTTCCCGGCCAGCCTCCTGTGCGCCTTCAGGCGTGTACTCGGGAAGAACCCCATCTGCCCCGCGGCAGTCGTCGTATCATCCACCTGTGGAACGGGGGGCGGCCGGACTTGAAAGAAACACATATGCCAGCGCGCCCGCGCGGTCACACACACTGCGGGATAGCCGCGGCCATCCCGCCTGCACATGAGGCAGCCCCCGCCAACGCAGGGCAACCGCTTCGAACTGCAAGGCTTCCGTAGTTCCGAAACCACCGCAAAAGCGCTTCGAACGCCTCTCAGCGCCTCGAAACTTCCGCCGGCAAGCCCACATAATGCCCGGATACCGGCGAAAACCACTCTTTCCGGCGTCGAATCTGCCATGCGACGCTAATGCCGGCGTGCGCCCCAGCCGTGACCGGAAGGCGCGGGATCCGCACGCACGCGGGCGTTGTCGTCTGCGGCCGCTTTGGGCCTTGAGCCGGAAAGAAGGCCTGCGTCCTGGTTGTCACAGCTTTGCGCGGGACGGCGAGACGTGTTTCTCCTGCAGACGGCGGCCTGCAGAGGCCATTGGCGGCGCTCGTTCAGTTGGCAGCGTGTGTGTACCTTCATGGGATGAGCTTCCCCAAGTTGCCTGAAGCTGGGTGTGGACAGCAGGGGACTGGGCCTGGGTATCTGATGGCGAGGTGATCACATAGGGCAGGGATTCGAGTTGGCCGCAATCAGAAATGAACAGGCCGCCCCCGTTCCGCGGTATGGAGTTCGCGCCTGGGAGAAGCGTTGCCGGGTTTAACACCATATCATCAGTGCACAGGGGGCGGGCCTGCTGCGCGAATGTGTCGCGTCGCAAGGGTGCGCAGTGAAATGGGCGGTGGTCCGGTTCAGGCTGTCGATCCTGGCTGCATATGCCTTGCGCGCATCTGCAGTGCCGTTGACGGTATTGCCGCGGGGCATCGGGCGGAGGCATCTCCAAGCGCATAGACAAGGAGGAGCGAAGGCGCCCTGTTCCCCCGCTCCTCCCAAACCCCGCGTTTAGCGGGCTCCGGTGTCTTCCACGATGACATAGTACCCACCAACCTTCAGGCCAATCCCCTCAGAATGATAGCTAATCACGATATAGTAGGTGCCGGATGCGCTCGGTTTGAAGATGGCCGCCTTGTAGGCCGTCCTCACATTTGGCGGGTATGAAGTCAGGGGTGTGGACTGAAAGCCGGACGAGACCTCCATATTGTTCATGGTGCCGTCACGTGGTTTCTTGATCGCGAGCGACTTGACCAGGCCATTGTTTCCCCAACCGCCGTAGGCGCGTATGCGGTAGTTCCTCGTATTGTCCAGTTCTATCCTGTACCAGTCCTGGTCGCCTCTGTGGTTGATGAAGGAGGCATACGTCTCTCCAACACGGAGCGTCGGCCCGCCGGTGTTGTCGGGCACATCCGCCTCTTCGACATTGACCGTGTAAAAGCCGATATCGTTTTGTCTCCTGTTTGCAACGCCGACGTAGTATGTGCCCCCGGCTCCGCGTGGCACCAAGTAGGAAAAGCTGGTCCTTCCGCCCCCCGTGTCACCTACCCTTGTAGTGCCGTCCGGACCGATGAGCCCTTTGACCTTGTACTGCGCGGTGGTGTTGGTGCCACTGGAGAGTAACGACGCTACACTAAAGGAGTAGCCTCTGTTCGCTTGCAACTGGACTCTGTACCAGTCCACGTCGTTGTTGGACTGGATCGCCCCATGCCAGTAACTGAAGACAGAAAAGGGTCTGGGGCTGCTGCCTAATCCCGACGAGCCTCTAAGCCAAAAGAGCTGCCGCGCCGAGGGCGAAGGACTGTTGGGAAGGTCCCTCACTTCGGATACCTTGATCGAGGACTTGACGTCGGCGGCAACCGAGAAGGTGAAGATATAGTGCGGGCCGGTGCGCCTGGCGATGAAGACATACGTTAATTCGCCCGGGTCGTTCGGGTCGTTGAGGTAAGTGCCGGACACGCGGCCCCTGGTGCCGCCGATGGTCAGTGCATTCAGGAAACGCAATTCAGCGCCGTCCTCGTCAACGATCTTGGCGACGCCAAGGTGACGTTCATGGCTGTGCGTGGGGAGTTCAACCTCCGTACCGGTCGTCTCGAGACTGCCAACTGTGCTGCCCTGGTGCAAATGGTCCTCGTTGACTGTCGGGTCGTACAACGTGACGCGGTAGGCGCGGTTGGCCTGCAGATCGATCGGCCACCCTTTGACTTCGTCCGCATCGTTGAAGTGGTGGTGCCGCTTCACGCCCACCGACAGCTGTGGTCTCCCAAAGGAATCATAAGGGCTGGCCGGGTGGGGCACCGCTGTCGGCGCTGCCGCCGGCGCGTCCAGGGTCCTGACGCTGATCATGTCCGACTCCGTATGCACGGTGTCCGTGATCAGCGCCGCCACCGCATATCTGTACGAGGTTAAGGACATCACGCTCTCGTCGGTGTAGCTGGTCGTCGTGCTGTTCGTATCCAGCACCAGGGCGGACAGCTCACCGTCGGAACCGGCGCCGCGCATGATGCGGTAACCGTCAAGGCCTGCAAGGTCTGCGGGGGCGTTCCACCTCAGCTGGACCCTGTCGTGGCCCGCAACGGCTCTGAGATTAGTCGGCGCGTCTGCGCTCGTTGCCAGGCTGGACTCCGGCGGTGCTTCGGTCGGCACCGGCGTAGGACCTGCAGACACCGGGTCTGTTGCACTATACCAGTGGTAATGAAAGGTTCTGTGCGTGCCAGGACAACACCGATTCTCTTCCACGTAGCCGGTGCGCACGCGCGCCTTGTAGAACATGCCCGAGTCCAGCCCAGTGATCGTGTGGGATGTTGTCAGTCCGGCCACCCACGTGCTACCGGCGTAGGAGTAAGAGCGGCCGTATCTTACCCACTGAACCTCAAAATAGCGGGGAACTTCGCCGGGCGCCGCCCAGCTGACTGTCAGTTGACCCGCTTCCGGGCTTGTCAGCACAACCGGAGCGATATAGCCCTTGGGCGCCGGTGTCGGCGAGGGTTCCGGGTCCTCCTGGAGCGGCGGAACAGCCAGGTCGCCTGACACCGTATGCCTTGTCTCATTCCAGGGCCCGTCCTGTGGATTGTCCGCATAGCTGCCGTCGTAGTAGCGGGCGCGCACGCGCACCTTGTACTCGACGCCCTCGTCCAGACCGGTGATCGTAATGCTGGTCGCCGTTTGCGTGATGACGCCCACGCTGCCGTCCAGCGCCGGGTACTCTGCCGCCGCTTTGGCCCAGTGGACCTGGTAGTCGGTCGGCGCCTGGCTGGGAGCAGACCACAGAACGGAGAGTTCGCCGTCAGCCAGGCTTGAGGTCCCGATGCTCAGAATGGTATAGGGAACAAGGGCCGGCTCCACCGTCTGATCCTCGTCCAACCGGATCTGCACGCTGTCCGCCGTGCCTGGCACCGTGAACCTCTCCTCATTCCAAGGTCCGTTCTGTTGATTGTCCGCATAGCTGCCGTCGTAGTAGCGGGCGCGCACGCGCACCTTGTACTCTACGCCCTCGTCCAGACCGCTGATCGTAATGCTGGTCGCCGTTTGCGTGATGACGCCCACGCTGCCGTCCAGCGCCGGGTACTCTGCCGCCGTTTTGGCCCAGTGGACCTGGTAGTCGGTCGGCGCCTGGCTGGGAGCAGACCACAGAACGGAGAGTTCGCCGTCAGCCTCGCTTGAAATCCCAATGCTCTGAAGGGTAAAGGGAACAAGGGCCGGCTCCACCGTCTGCCCCTCGTCCAACTGGTTCTGCACGCTCTCCGCCGTGCCTGGCACCGTGAACCTCTCCTCATTCCAAAGCCCGTTCTGTTGATTGCCCGCATAGCTGCCGTCGTAGTAGCGGGCGCGCACGCGCACCTTGTACTCTACGCCCTCGTCCAGACCGGTGATCGCAATACTGGTCGCCGTTTGCGTGATGACGCCCACGCTGCCGTCCAGCGCCGGGTACTCTGCCGCCGCTTTGGCCCAGTGGACCTGGTAGTCGGTCGGCGCCTGGCTGGGAGCAGACCACAGAACAGAGAGTTCGCCGTCAGCCTCGCTTGAAATCTCAATGCTCAGAAGGGCAAAGGGAACAAGGGCCGGCTCCACCGTCTGCTCCTCGTCCAACTGGAGCTGCACGCTCTCCGCCGTGCCTGACACGGTATGACTAGTCTCATTCCAGGGCCCGTCCTGTTGATTGTCCGCATAGCTGCCGTCGTAGTAACGGGCGCGCACGCGCACCTTGTACTCTACGCCCTCGTCCAGACCGGTGATCGCAATGCTGGTCGCCGTTTGCGTGATGACGCCCACGCTGCCGTCCAGCGCCGGGTACTCCGCCGCCGCTTTGGCCCAGTGGACCTGGTAGTCGGTCGGCGCCTGGCTGGGAGCAGACCACAGAACGGAGAGTTCGCCGTCAGCCTCGCTTGAAATCTCAATGCTCTGAAGGGTAAAGGGAACAAGGTCCAGCGCCGGCGTAGGCGTGGCCGTCACTGTGACCGTGGCTGTAGAGGTGGCGGTAGCCGTTGACGCGGCCGTCTCTGTGACCGTAGCTGTGGCTGTCGGCAGCGCGGGGACGTCAAATTCAACTGCTTCGGTCCAAGGGCCGGCGGGCCCATTGTAGCGGGCGCGTAAAGTTATTTTGTAACGAACGCCTGGGGTCAAGTCGGTAATCGTGTAGGTCGGCACTGTTGGATAGGCGTTGCCGTGTTCTTCCGTATAGGATGGGAAGTCCTGGTCCGCCTCGGCCCATGAGATGCGATAATCGGCCGGCGCTTCGGTCGGCGCAGCCCAGGTGACCACGGCCTCGCCGTTGTCATTGATCCGAATGACAACATTGCCGACGGCTCTAGGCAAGAGCGTCGGCGTAGGTGTGACCGTGGGCGCATCGGTCGGCGTAACTGTGGCCGTGGCCGTGGCGGTCGGTGTAGCCGTCTGCTCCTCGTCCAACTGGAGCAGCACGCTCTCCGCCGTGCCTGACACGGTATGACTAGTCTCATTCCAAGGCCCGTTCTGTTGATTGTCCGCATAGCTGCCGTCGTAGTAACGGGCGCGCACGCGCACCTTGTACTCGACGCCCTCGTCCAGACCGGTGATCGCAATACTGGTCGCCGTTTGCGTGATGACGCCCACGCTGCCGTCCAGCGCCGGGTACTCTGCCGCCGCTTTGGCCCAGTGGACCTGGTAGTCGGTCGGCGCCTGGCTGGGAGCAGACCACAGAACAGAGAGTTCGCCGTCAGCCTCGCTTGAAATCTCAATGCTCTGAAGGGCAAAGGGAACAAGGTCCAGCGCCGGCGTAGGCGTGGCCGTCACTGTGACCGTGGCTGTAGAGGTGGCGGTAGCCGTGGCTGTCGGCGTGGCTGTCGGCGTGGCCGTGGGCGTCGCCGTGGGACTAGGCGTGGAAGTGGGGGTATGCGTCAGCGTGGGCGTGGCTGTCAGGGCTTGCGTGGGCGTGGC
Organism: Caldilineaceae bacterium; assembly: GCA_965220715.1. GTDB lineage: Bacteria > Chloroflexota > Anaerolineae > Caldilineales > Caldilineaceae > Bin5. The sequence continues at coordinate 5,541,759 of OZ244843.1, read as the reverse complement.
TGTCGGGGCCTGCGTGGGCGTAGCCGTAGCCGTGGCCGTGGCTGTCGGGGCTTGCGTGGGCGTCGCCGTAGCCGTGGCCGTGGCTGTCGGCGGCGAGGCGGTGACCCGCGCCGTTCCCTCCACCCACGGGCCGCTACTGAGATGCACTTCGTAGTCGCCCTGGAAGTAGCGGGCGCGCATTCGCACTTTGTACTCTACTCCCTGCTCCAGACCCGTGATCGTATATACAGTCTCTGTCACTAAAGCGTTCGCCGTGAGATCATCCCACGCCGGAAAGGTCTCCTCACTGGCCTTGGCCCAGTTGACGCGGTAGTCGGTCGGGTCGGGCGCAGCCGCATCCCAACTTACCGTGAGCGTGCCCGGTTCCGTGCTGGTCAACCTGAAGTTTCGGATAAGCCCGGGTTCATCGGTGGGCGTGGCTGTCGGTGTATCTGTGGCTGTCGGTGTAGCCGTCTGCTCCTCGTCCAACTGGAGCAGCACGCTCTCCGCCGTGCCTGACACGGTATGACTAGTCTCATTCCAAGGCCCGTTCTGTTGATTGCCCGCATAGCTGCCGTCGTAGTAACGGGCGCGCACGCGCACCTTGTACTCGACGCCCTCGTCCAGACCGCTGATCGCAATACTGGTCGCCGTTTGCGTGATGACGCCCACGCTGCCGTCCAGCGCCGGGTACTCTGCCGCCGCTTTGGCCCAGTGGACCTGGTAGTCGGTCGGCGCCTGGCTGGGAGCAGACCACAGAACAGAGAGTTCGCCGTCAGCCTCGCTTGAAATCTCAATGCTCTGAAGGGCAAAGGGAACAAGGTCCAGCGCCGGTGTAGGCGTGGCCGTCACTGTGACCGTGGCTGTAGAGGTGGCGGTAGCCGTCGACGCGGCCGTCTCTGTAACCGTAGCTGTGGCTGTCGGCAGCGCGGGGACGTCAAATTCAACTGCTTCGGTCCAAGGGCCGGCGGGCCCATTGTAGCGGGCGCGTAAAGTTATTTTGTAACGAACGCCTGGGGTCAAGTCGGTAATCGTGTAGGTCGGCACTGTTGGATAGGCGTTGCCGTGTTCTTCCGTATAGGATGGGAAGCCCTGGTCCGCCTCGGCCCAGGAGATGCGATAATCGGCCGGCGCTTCGGTCGGCGCAGCCCAGGTGACCTCGGCATAGCCGTTGTCATTGATCCGAATGACAACATTGCTGACGGCTCTAGGCAGGAGCGTCATCGCAGCGGTAGCAGTAGGGGTAAGTGTATCTCTGATTGTGGGTGTAGAGGTGGCGGTAGCCGTAGAGGTGGCGGTAGCCGTCGACGCGGCCGCCTCTGTGACCGTGGCTGAAGAAGTGGCGGTAGCCGTCGACGCGGCCGTCTCTGTAACCGTAGCTGTGGCCGTCGGCAGCGCGGGGACGTCAAATTCAACTGCTTCGGTCCAGGGGCCGGCGGGCCCATTGTAGCGGGCGCGTAAAATTATTTTGTAACGAACGCCTGGGGTCAAGTCGGTAATCGTGTAGGTCGGCACTGTTGGATAGGCGTTGCCGTGTTCTTCCGTATAAGATGGGAAGTCCTGGTCCGCCTCGGCCCAGGAGATGCGATAATCGGCCGGCGCCTCGGTCGGCAGATTCCAGGTGACCTTGGGATAGCCGTTTTCATCGATCCCAATGGCAACATTGCTGACGGCTCTAGGTGAAAGCGTCGGCGTAGCTGTGACCGCGGGTATAGAGGTGGCGGTAGCCGTCGATGTCGACGTATCTGTGACCGTGGGCGCATCGGTCGCCGTCACTGTGACCGTTGCTGTGGCCGTCGGCAGCGCGAGGACGTCAAATTCAATTTCCTCGGTCCAAGGGCCGGCGGGCCCATTGTAGCGGGCGCGTAAAGTTACTTTGTAACGAACGCCTGGGGTCAAGTCGGTAATCGTGTAGGTCGGCACTGTTGGATAGGCGTTGCCGTGATCTTCCGTATAGGATGGGAAGTCCTGATCCGCCTCGGTCCAGGAGATGCGATAATCGGCCGGCGCTTCGGTCGGCGGTGCCCAGGTGACCACGGCCTCGCCGTTTTCATTGATCTGAATGACAACATTGCTGACGGCGCGCGTGTCTTCCTGTGCATATGCGCTATGCGGAACGAACTGGGGAGAGGTTTGGCCGTTGTTCCCAAAGGGCTGGAGCAGGACTGACGCGCCGGTGAAAATGAACCACGCTAACACCAAGAGAAAAGTTTTTCGTCGAACAGAACGCATATACACCCGCCTTAGACAGTGAATGGACAATGGTTGCTATCGCCGTTACACACATCCCGATGCAGCGTTACAGGCATTGCATGCAATATCATTCCGTCGACAATCGCGATACGCTCCCCTGAACTCGCCATATTGAAAGTGGCGAAAATTGCGGAGTCGGCGGTCATATCGCGTGAATTTCAGATCGCACGGTCGCGCACGCCGGCTGGGGCGCGCCTGTCCTGTGCCGCTGTCCCGCTTTCCCCTGGTCTCTCCCCGGACCCCGATCATGGGCGCTTCACCATTCAAGGCGGGCGCCGCAACTGTTGATGGCGCTGGACCCCTTTTTTGGCTCGATTCCTGACATAGTCTGCGGAATCGGCGCACAGCCGGTTCGATTAACAGGGGCGTCGTCAGAGGGGGACGTCACGACGCCTGCAACTCCCCTGGCTGGATGCGCGCCACGCGCAGGCGCGCGGCGCGGCCAAGGCATATAGGTTGTGCCAGACGCACTTGGGATTCGTCAAAACTGTCAGCGAAGGAGGCAGCGGAGTTGAGACGCCGGTCAGGACGATCGGCGCGTCCGCTGCCTGCACGGCAGTTTTTTGGATCTGAATAATTGGGCCCTCTTGCCGGCTGCATCGCCTGCAGTTGGCATAAAGGCCCGCTTCACAGAACAAGAGGGGATGATAACCATCCAGTCTAACTCTGTGAGCGTGCGACTATGGCGAACACTTTGTATCATGTCTTTCTGTCCTGCGCAAACGCCGAAAAATTGGCGGGGGGACGCCCTGAATCTGGGGCGAGTTTCTCATTACTTCCCTGATAACGGCGGGTCGTCCTGCCCGGGAGAAGGTCAGGCGAGCACTGAGGATGAGTTGTTGCCTGATATTGATTTGTCAAACGGGCACGGGGGACTGCAACCGGAATGAACGCCAACGACAATGCAACCCAAGGGCGGCTGTATAGGCCCATGCACCGGCGGGGACGGCGCGGCAAGCCATCGCTTGAGATCACGGTGCAAGACCGATTGACTGGGTCTATTCCGTGTCTGGAGAGAAGTCAAAAGAGAAATTATGATAGGAACTGCCATAGCTACTCGTTTGCAGATCAGGGCTGAATGGGTGTCTCCCCATGAGGCGTGTCCAGAGGCTCATCTTCATCGTCGCAATGGCGATAGTCATGTTGACCAGCGCCCTGTCTGTCCTTTCCAGATCCCCCTTTCGTCTGTCGTTCGCCAGTCTGGTTCTCCAAATTGTATGCGCTGCGCCGCCGGCTGAAAGACCGCGCAGGTGGACATGGATGCCGAGACTCTGCTGCTCCGGCGCAAACCAGCAGTTCCCGCCCACAGCCCAACTCGCGCGCCGATCACTGCACATGCAATCCAAATTGGAAGGCCTGGCGGAAGAGTGCTAAAATTGGGACAATACCAAGAATTCGTATTAAAGATTCGTACTAAAGAACTGTCCGATTAATCTGAGAAGGTTGTCTTTACTCATGTCACACAAAGGCATTGCGTCTATGCGTATTTCACCCAGGAATCTCCTTCTCCTGGTCCTTATGAGCCTCCTGTGCGCCTGCGGAGCAGACAGGTCGGAATCGCAAGATGGACGCCTGCAGGTAGTCGGCACCGTCTCCCCCATCACCAACATCGTCTACAATATCACCGGCGACCATGTCGAACTAACCGGCCTCGTGCCGGCCGGCACCGACTCACATACCTTCGAACTGGCGCCCTCCGATGTCGTAATTCTGTCGAAAGCCGATATCATCTTTATCAATGGGCTGCACCTGGAAGAGTCCACATTGAGGATGGCCGAGGCCAACCTGAAGGAGGGCGGGGAAATCGTCCTGCTGGGTGAAATTGTGATCGACCCTGAAGACTACGTTTACGATTTCTCCTTCCCCAAAGAAGCCGGCAGCCCCAATCCCCATCTGTGGACCGACCCGATCTTCGCCCTCAAGTATGCCGAAATCGTACGCGCCAAACTGACCGCTCGCGACCCCGACAACGGCGCCGTCTACCAGGCCAACTATGACGAGTTCGCCGCCCGCATCGAGGCACTGGATGCCGCCATCCAGGCGACCACGGCCAGCATCCCGCAGGACAATCGCAAGCTGTTGACCTATCATGACTCGTTTGCCTACTTCGCGCCCCGCTACGGTTACACAGTCCTGGGAGCGATTCAGCCTTCCGACTTCTCCGAACCATCCTCCCAGGAAGTTGCGGCCCTGATCGAGCAGTTGCGCGACGGCGGCGTAACCGCCATCTTCGGCTCCGCGATCTTTCCCTCCCGAGTTGTTGATCAGATCGGCCGCGAAGCCGACGTAAAATATATTAGTACCTTGAGCGACGACGATCTGCCCGGAAATCCGGGTGAACCCGAGCATTCTTACATCAGTATGATGGTGGAAAATCTTAAGACGATGGCGACTGCGCTCGGCGGCGACCCCACCTTGATGGAGAGTGTGGAAACGGGCAACGTGCCCGGCCCGGATATATCCGTTCGGCAGTAGCTGCAACGATGCCGAGCAACCATGAAGATAACGATTACCAACTAAACATTGACGACTCCTGGTATGAATCTTTAAGAGGGAAATAGGAGTATTACTCATGCGCAACAATTCCCGAATTCTACTGTCGCTCCTGGCCCTATTGCCCCTCCTGGCCGCCTGTGTCCCCTTAACCCCTGCGGAGACAACCAGCGCCGAGCCAGATCAGCCGCGAGTCAGGCGTCCCTATCGTCATGCTTGATGACGACGATCTGCCCGGTGAACCGGGTGACCTTGAGCACTCCTTCATCAATATGAGGGTGCAAAACATGCAGAAGATGGCTGAGGCGCCTGGCGGTGACCCCACCCTGCTGGAAGGCATCGAGACCCGCAACGTGCCTGACATACAATAGAACCGTTCAGCAGTAGCCGCGCCTCCAAGAGGACAGCTTGCCATGCTCTCGCTGTCGGCAAGACTGACTTTGACGCGACATTACTCATGTAGGAAAATAAGGGTTGACACTTCCATCAGATTGCGATAGAATATTACCTGTTGCAACTTTTCGCAACAAATAAAAATGTCATGAGCCACAATACGACAGAAATCAATCGACAGCTACGCAAGGCCGGCTACCGGGTGACGCCCCAACGCCAGCTTATCCTCGACGCCGTCTGTCAACTGGGTGAGCACGTTTCCCCGGAAGCGGTTTACGAACATGTACACCGCATCGCTCCTACTCTGAGCCGGGCTACTGTCTACCGGGTACTGCACTTTCTGACCGAACAGCGCATCCTGGCAATGGTGCAGATGGTCGACGGTCGGATTAACTACGAGATTGCCGGGCCTGAACCGCATCACCATCTGGTCTGCCGCTCTTGCGACAGCTTTTTTGAGTTGCCGCACAGCGTGTTGCGGTCGTTTCGCCGGGCGATGGAAGCCCAATATGATTTTGAGATCGACGTAAGTCATCTCTCATTCTTTGGGCATTGCACCGACTGTCGTAACTCTGCCGGCGCCTGACGCAACTTGTAAAGTCACACCGCGCCAATCTGACGAAAAGGTACCCGCAGATGCTTAATTCACTTCGAATTCTGCCATCGCTTCTGACACTGCTGATCCTCCTGGCCGCTTGCGGCCCGGGCGCGTCTGGACCGACTGACGCTCCAGTCGAGGAGGAACGTTTGCGCGTTGTCACTTCACTCACCCCTATTACAAACATTGTCTACAATATCGGCGGCGACCGGATCGATCTCGTTGGAATCCTGCCGCCAGGCACCGACCCCCATACCTTCGAACCAAGACCCTCTGATGCCGTCAAACTGGCGCAGGCCGATCTGGTCTTCGTAAACGGAATGCATCTGGATGAGTCAACATTGAAGCTGGCCAAGGCCAATCTGAAGGAAGGGGCTGAAATCATCGAGTTGGCTATTGCCGTGGCCGGACCCGATGAACTCATTTATGGCCAGGAACACCATCATGGCCACGCCGAAGAGGAAGGCCACGACGACGACGAGGATGGCCTCGCCGATGAAGATGTCCATGGCGATGAAGAAGAGAACGAGCCCGATCCCCACCTCTTGCTCGATCCGAACTTCGTCATCCGCTACGCCAAAGTCGTGTTTGTCAACCTGGCAGTTCATGATCAGGACAACAGAGACTTCTATGAGGCCAACTTTGTCGAGTATACAGCCCGCCTCCTGGCCCTCGATGAAGCCATCCAGGCCGCGACGGCAACCATTCCTGAATCGAATCGCAGACTCCTGACCTATCACGACTCGTTCGGCTACTTTGCCATCCGCTACGGTTACACTGTAATCGGAGCGATCCAGCCCTCCGACACCGCCCAGCCGTCTGCGCAAGAGGTGGCCGCGCTGATCGAGCAGTTGCTCGCCGAAGGCGTGCCCGCCATTTTTGGCTCCGCGCTCTTCCCCGCAAACGTTATTGACCAGATCGCGTCCGCAACCGGCGCCACCGTGAGTACTCTGCTGGACGAAGATCTGCCCGGCCAGCCCGGTGATCCCGAGCACACCTACATCGGTATGATGGTGGAGAACTTGAGAACGTTGGCGAGTTCGCTAGGGGGCGACCCCTCCCTGATGGATGGAGTAGAGGTCGGTAACGTGCCAGACAGCCAGTAAGTAGTAAGGAGAAAGAGGAGCAAGAAGCAAGAAGCGAATCTCTCTCCTTTTCACTATCTCCTTCTCCTGTGATAGCGGCAGCGCCTTAACTGCGGGAAGTAGGTAAAGAGTAGTGAATTGTGAGGGGTTTCTCTCTCCTCTTCACTCTCTCCTTTTAAGGAAGAGTATATGCATCCACTTATCGAGCTATCGGGCGTGGCCTTCGGCTATGGCGCGTTCCATGTCTTGGAAGAGATCGATCTGCATCTGCATCCCGGCCAGTTCGTTGGCCTGGTCGGGCCGAGCGGCGCTGGCAAAACTTCACTGTTGAAACTCGTGCTGACTCTGCTCACGCCAAATGAGGGACAGATCCAGCGCGCGCGGCCGGATCTGCGCCTGACCTATGTGCCGCAGATCGAGACCGTGGATTGGAGTTTCCCGGTCACCGCTGAGGAGGTGGTGCTGATGGGCCTTGACCACCGCCAGAACATCTGGCCCTGGCCGCGCCGCAGCGAGCGCAAACGGGCGCGCGAGATCCTGGATCAACTGGAAATCGGCCATTTGGCAGAGCGGCACATCCGCGATCTCTCCGGCGGTCAGCAGCAGCGTGTTTTCCTGGCGCGGGCCCTCGTCGCCGACCCGGAGGTGCTCGTGCTCGATGAGCCGACCACCGGCGTCGATGTACGCAGTGCCGAAAGCATCTTCCACTGGCTGACCCTGCTCAACAAGGAGGGTATGACCATCCTGCTGACGACGCACGACCTGAATATGGCCGCCGCCCATGTACCCTGGGTGGTCTGCCTCAACCGCCGCATCATGGCGCAAGGGCCGCCCAAAGAGATCTTTACCGAAGCCATTCTGGGCGAGGCTTACCAGGGTGATTTTATCGTCATCCGCCAGGACGATATGATTTTTGTGCAACAGAAACCCCATCCCCACGGTCTGCACGAAGTGCTGCCGGATCCGGTGGAGGGGGGATTGCCCAATCATGACAACCGCGAGAAAACTGTTAACCCCGATTCCGCCCCAAAGGAGTCCTGACCGCCATGGACGTTCTGTTTGCACCTTTTCAGTATGAGTTCTTCCGCAACGGTACCCTAGCCGCCGTCCTCGTCGGCGCCCTGTGCGCCCTGATCGGCGTCTATATCGTCCTGCGCGGCATGAGCTTCATCGGCCACGGTCTCTCCCATGCTGTCTTCGGCGGCGCGGTGGTCGCCTTCATCCTCCAGTTCAACTTCTACGTCGGCGCCGTGTCGTGGGGCTTTGTCGCCGCACTGCTGATCAACCAGACCGTACGCAAAACAACAATTAGCGCCGACGCCGCCATCGGTGTGGTCACAACGGCCAGTTTCGCCCTGGGTGTCGCCCTGATCTCACGCTACCGCAGCTTCTCCCAGTCGTTCGATGCCGCCCTCTTCGGCAATGTCCTCGGCGTCACCCCTACCGATATAGCCGTGATCATCTTCGTCACCCTCGCGGCGGCGTTTATGATTTTCTTCTTCTACAAGCAACTGCTTTTCACTACTTTCAATACCGAGGTCGCCGAGGTCTACGGCATCCCCACCTTCTGGGTCGAGACCTGGTTTGCGTTGATCCTTGCGGCCGTGATCATCGCCTCTGTCCAAATCATGGGCGTGACCATGATCGGAGCCGCGCTGGTGGTTCCCCCGATCACGGTGCGGCTGTTGACCGACAGCTTTCATCGCCTCATTATCTTCTCAACCGGCTTGGGCGCGCTGACCGGCTTGATCGGGATGTACCTCAGCTTTTACGTGGATGTCTCCAGCGGAGCGTCGATTGTGCTGCTGCAATCGATACTTTTCTGTATTGCTCTGTTCTACGTAGCCCGCGTGCGCAACAAACGCCGGCTTGTCGAGACGTCGGTCTATGGCCCGACCTGAAAGGGAGAGCGTGAAGCGGAGGTCGTAGCAGGGGAACTTCTGCACGAGAGTTAGCGACAGGCACAGCGCAGGCCGCTGACGAGAGGACACGCACTCTTCTCACTCGTCGCCCTCCCTTTCTTCCATCTCCACAGACGCCAGCTCGTATTCCTTAGCCAAACCGTTGTCTTCATAACCTGGAACGGTCTGCCCCAGGCGAAAGAGCGCCATCGCTGCCGCGGCCTGTTCGGCCTCCTGCTTACTCTGCCCCTGCCCGACGCCAATCGGCTGTTTGCCGATCGTCACCTGGCGGGTGAACAGTCGGGCATGGTCCGGTCCTTCGGTATGCACGGTCTTGTAGCGAGGGGTCTGCCCCTTCGCCGCCTGTAACCATTCCTGCAGGCGGCTCTTCGGGTCTTTGGTCAGGGCATACTGGGCCACGCTGTCTATCTCCGCCATCAGACGCGGTTCAACGAACTTGCGCAGTGCCGCAGTCCCCTGATCCAGGAAGAGAGCGCCGATAAAGGCCTCGTACGTATCGCACAGCGTAGTGTGGCGGCCGCGTCCCCCGTTTTCCTCCTCCCCCCGTCCCAAAAGCAGATAGTCGCCCAGTCGCAACTCTTTGGCGAAGCGGGAAAGCGTTTCGCGCTTGACGAGCGCCGAACGCAGATTGGTCAGGTCGCCCTCCCGCCGCTCCGGGTAGCGTCTGAACAGCAATTCGCTGACGATGAAGCTCAGCACCGCGTCGCCCAGAAACTCAAGACGCTGATTGTCCTGAAGGTCGGTCTCTGCATCAGCCTCGTGCAAATAGCTGCGATGAACGAACGCCCGTTGCAGCAGGACGCGATCATTGAACCGGACGCCTACCTCCGCCTCCAGTTCGTTCAGCCTATGAAGCCTGTTCTCCATGCCAAATGCCCTCCTCAGCATAGAAAATGCGCGTAACTACGCAGCCAATGCCAATGCGCTCCTCGGACTCAGGCGAGCGCAGGTGTTTCACTCCCTCCTCAATCCTCTATACTCTCACCTTGCATATGGGCGGTCGGGCCTTCGGCCCTCCCTTGTGCAGGGGCTGCGCCCCCGCAACGCCCCCCTCCAAAACCATCGCTCACCCACCGTTTCGCCGTTTTCCCAGCCGTGCGGCTCAACCAGCGTGGCGGCTCCCAACCGAATGCGCTATCAGATAGCCTGAATGGCGGCAAGGACGAAGGGCTGGTCAAAACAGACAATGTAAGCGGCATAGTTACAAATGCGCTAAACCGCTGGCAGCCGTTTGAGACCCAGCCCGGTCAGATTTACAACCACCGAATCCGATGGCTTCAGTTGGGGAGCCAGTCTCGTGAGAGCAGCGGCAACCGTTGCACTGGTCGGCTCGACAAAAAGCCCGCGCTGGGCCAGACGATCCTGGGCCTCGAGGATCTCCTCATCGTTGACCACAATGGCCGTGCCGCCCGACTGCCGCAACGCCCACAAAATTGAGCGGCTCCGCACCGGTCTCTCCACCGCGATGCCGTCGGCCAGAATGCTCGGCGCGACGTGACGACGGGGCACGACTTCGCTGAGCCCTTCGTGAAAGGCGTCGCAGATCGGTGTGATCGGCTCCGCCTGGACCGCAACCATGCGCGGCAACTTCTCGATCACGCCGCTGCGGTGCAGGTGCTGAAAGCCCCGCCACGCCCCCAGGAATAGACCGCCATATCCAACCGGGGTTACAAACCAGTCCGGCACCCTCCCCCCAAGCTGCTCCCAAATCTCCCAAGCGTTCGTCATGAAACCCAGCAAACAGGCCGGGTGCCACGCATGGGAAGCATAGACCACATCGCCGTCGGTCTGCGACGCTTCCGCCGCCTGAGTGGCTGCATTACGCGGCCCGCTGACCTCGACCAGCTCCGCCCCGTAAACAGCGATCTGCGCCTTTTTCGGCTGCGGCGCATACGCCGGCACAAAAATGCGCGCAAACAGACCCGCCCTCGCCGCATAGCAGGCCAAGCTGGCCCCGGCATTGCCGCTCGAATCGTCCATTACCGTTCGAACACCCTGGCCCACCAGCCAGTTGATGATGACACTGACCCCGCGGTCCTTGTAGCTGCCCGAAGGCATCAGCCCTTCAAACTTCCAGTAGACCGGCTGGTCCGACCAACTGTCCTTGATTAACGGTGTCCAACCCTCCCCCAGAGAAAACAGCTCGCGCCCTTCGGCCACCACCGGCAACATCGGCAAATAACGCCAGTGGCCCGGATTCTTCTCTTCGATCAGATCCGGATCAAAGGGGGGCAGATCGCGAAATTCCAATGGTTCGCCGCTGAGGGGGCATCGCAGGGGTGCTTCTTCGGCAGCAACCCGGAATTGGCTGCTGGGGCAGTATGCGATCAACCGTCGGTTCCTTTCCGGGGGCGAAGTTGGAGAAGCCGTCATGCCCCCTTCAAGTAGGGGCGCCTGACCCATTCGTTTGTACAGTTGTAACCGAACTTGGTCGATTGGTCAAGTGGGAAGCGGGCAAGCCGCAGGGCAATTGCATCAAATAAGAAAAAACCTCGTGAGGCTGCCTGAATCGGGTAGGGGCGCCCCTTGTGGGCGCCCTTCTCAGGACAAAACTCCGATAGAAGACAATCGGTAGGGGCACCCCTTGTGGGTGCCCTTCCCAGGGCGAAACGCCGAGAGAAGACAATCGGTAGGGGCGCCCCTTGTGGGTGCCCTTCCCAGGGCGAAACGCCGAGAGAAGACAATCGGTAGGGGCGCCCCTTGTGGGTGCCCTTCCCAGGGCGAAACGCCGAGAGAAGACAATCGGTAGGGGCGCCCCTTGTGGGCGCCCTTCGTGGGCTATTGTAGCGTCCGAATTTAGATGCGATTTCCCTGCGGCAAGCCGGCTAAATCAGTACCCTCTCCCAACTGCGCCCGAACAACGGAAATGTGATAAAATCGGGCCGTCCCAGAAGCTGGCTCAGAACCCTGCAACCTCCAATTTCCAGACCCGGCATCACATGCGTTCACCTCAGAGACCGGCCCTATCCATAATGCCTGTAGCCCACAGGCAGGCGAGACCCCTCCTTGCCCAGGGCGCCGCCCCGCCCAAACCCCCGCCGCAGCAGACAGTAAAAATGGGTGCCTGCACAGTCATCGCAGCGCGATTCCAACCTGCTTCTCACCGCCAATTCACCAGGTCCCGTTGAAATCTGGAGAAGACTGCTCACAAAGTGAAAAAAACAGAACGCCTGCCGGCAGAATCGGACCGTTTCTCAACTGATTCTCATAATCGACAACCATCATCCACATCGACCACAAAAAACGTTCTTCGCGGCCCTTCGTGGACAAAAGGAAGTTACAGTCGCCGTTGCAGTTCTCCGCGCCCCCCCGTGCCCTCCGCGGACAAATGTGTTGCCGTTGCCGTTCTTCGTGTTCCTTCGTGGCCCTTCGTGGACAAAAGGAAGTTGCAGTCGCCGTTGCCGTTCTCCGCGGCCCTCCGTGTCCTCCGTGGACAAATGTGTTGCCGTTGCCGTTCTTCGCGGTCCTTCGCGGCCCTTCGTGGACAAAAGGAAGTTGCAGTCGCCGTTGCCGTTCTCCGCGGCCCTCCGTGTCCTCCGCGGACAAATGTGTTGCCGTTGCCGTTCTTCGTGTTCCTTCGTGGCCCTTCGTGGACAAAAAGAAGTTGCAGTCGCCGTTGCAATTCTCCGCGCCCCCCCGTGTCCTCCGCGGACAAAGGTGTTGCCGTTGCCGTTCTTTGTGTTCCTTCGTGGCCCTTCGTGGACAAAAGGAAGTTGCAGTCGCCGTTGCAGTTCTCCGCGCCCCCCCGTGTCCTCCGCGGACAAATGTGTTGCCGTTGCCGTTCTTCGCGGTCCTTCGCGGCCCTTCGCGGACAAAAGGACGTTGCAGTCGCCGTTGCCGTTCTCCGCGGCCCTCCGTGTCCTCCGCGGACAAAGGTGTTGCCGTTGCCGTTCTTCGTGTTCCTTCGTGGCCCTTCGTGGACAAAAAGAAGTTACAGTCGCCGTTGCAGTTCTCCGCGGCCCTCCGTGTCCTCCGCGGACAAAGGTGTTGCCGTTGCTGTTCTTCGCGGTCCTTCGCGGCCCTTCGTGGACAAAAGGAAGTTGCAGTCGCCGTTGCCGTTCTCCGCGGCCCTCCGTGTCCTCCGCGGACAAATGTGTTGCCGTTGCCGTTCTTCGTGTTCCTTCGTGGCCCTTCGTGGACAAAAAGAAGTTGCAGTCGCCGTTGCAATTCTCCGCGCCCCCCCGTGTCCTCCGCGGACAAATGTGTTGCCGTTGCCGTTCTTCGCGGTCCTTCGCGGCCCTTCGTGGACAAAAAGAAGTTACAGTCGCCGTTGCAGTTCTCCGCGCCCCCCCGTGTCCTCCGTGGACCAAGGTGTTGCCGTTGCCGTTCTTCGCGGTCCTTCGCGGCCCTTCGTGGAAAAAAGGAAGTTGCAGTCGCCGTTGCCGTTCTCCGCGGCCCTCCGTGTCCTCCGTGGACAAATGTTTTGCCGTTGCAGTTCTCCGCGGCCCTTCGTGGATAGACCAAACTATGACCTTGCAAATCTCAGTTCAGAAAACCGTCAACGAGCCCTGACCATTTAATGGAGAGTCCTGAAGATGAAAATCAAACGCATTTCCGCCTATCAGGTCGATCTGCCTCTGCACGAAGGCCGCTACTCCTGGTCCGGCGGCAAGTCGGTGTCGGTATTCGACAGCACCATCGTCCAGGTCGAGACCGACACCGGCCTCGTCGGCCACGGCGAAGTCTGTCCGCTTGGCCCCTTCTATCTGCCCGCCTACGCCGCCGGCGTTCGCACCGGCCTCACCGAGCTGGCGCCCCACCTCATTGGCCTGGACCCGCGGCAACTCGCAATCCTCAACGAACATATGGACCGGGCCCTCAAGGGCCACGCCTACGTAAAATCCGGCATCGACATCGCCTGCTGGGACATTCTCGGCCAGGCCGCCGGGCAGCCCGTCTGTGTCCTCCTGGGCGGCCGCTACGGCGACGACTTTGTCCTCTACCGGGCCATCTCCCAGCGCTCCCCGGCCGAAATGGCAGACTCCGTCGCCGCCTATCGCGCCGAAGGATATCGCCGCTTTCAGCTCAAGGTCGGCTCCGATGCCGACACAGACATCCAACGGATTCGGGCAGTGGCCGCCGTGCTGGTCCCCGGAGACGTGCTCATCGCCGATGCCAACACCGGCTGGCTTGCCCACGAGGCCGCCCGTGTCGTGCGCGGCGTCGAGGACGTCGATGTCTATATCGAGCAGCCCTGTCTCAGCTACCAGTCCTGTCTTTCCATCCGCCGCCGCACCTCCCACCCCTTCGTCCTCGATGAAACCATCGACGGTATTGACGCCCTGCTCACCGCCCATCGCGACGACGCCATGGACGTCGTAAATATCAAGATCAGCAAATTCGGCGGGCTCACCAAAGCCAGGCAGGCCCGTGATCTCTGTGTTTCCCTCGGCATCGCCATGACCATCGAAGACAGCTGGGGCGGAGACATCACCACCGCCGCCATCGCCCATCTGGCCCACAGCACGCCTCCCGAATTCCTCTTTACCGCCACCGATTTCAACAGCTATGTCACCGTCAGCACCGCAGAAGGCGCGCCGCAGCGCCACAACGGCCGCATGGCCGCATCCACCGCCGCCGGCCTGGGCACCACCCCCCGCTGGCAGACACTTGGCGAACCGGTCCTGGCAATCGACTCCTGATCTGAACTCAATCTAACTACGCACCCATCAACGAATCGCGCCAATGCCGAACAACTACCCGATCCGATCGCTAACCTCCCTCCCTCCCTCCTCACCTCTTTTTCCCAAAGTGTTTTCTCTTTTCTCACTCCTCTTCCCTCTCTCCTCTACACACCAAGGCAATTGCATCAAATTAAAAGAAACCTCGTGAGGCTGCCTGAATCGGGTAGGGGCGCCCCTTGTGGGTGCCCTTCCCAGGGCCAAACGCAATCGGTAGGGGCGCCCCTTGTGGGTGCCCTTTCCAGGGCCAAACGCAATCGGTAGGGGCGCCCCTTGTGGGTGCCCTACCCAGGGCCAAACGCAATCGGTAGGGGCGCCACTTGTGGGCGCCCTTCGCAGGGCCGAACGCCGAGAGAAGACAATCGGTAGGGGCGCCCCTTGTGGGTGCCCTTCCCAGGGCCAAACGCCGAGAGAAGACAATTGGTATGGGCGCCCTTCGTGGGCTAATGTGGCGTCCGAATTCAAATGCGATTGCCCTGCTCTACACCCTCCCCGATTTGTATAATCGTTGCTAGCGCGCCTATACTACGCCATTAACGCCTGTGTTGAGCCTCCCCCCCTCTTCGTCAGTGCAATTGAATCGCCCAGTCGAACAGGCGCGAATTCAGCGAATCCATCCCCATCTCTTGCAGTGCAAAGGGACAGCAAAACCCCTTGCGCCCTCGCATTGTAAACCGGGTCGCCGTCGCACTCTTCTCTGGCAGCATTGCAGCCAGAACTTCCTTTGCCGGCGCGAGCCATCCATCAGGACAAAGTTCTGTTGCCAACCAAGACTCGGAGCAAAGACGCTCATCAGCCCAATCCCAGCATCGTTTCCCAAGCCTCCGACTCCCCCGCCATCTCCGCGGAGTTGAGCGGCCGTCACCAGCTTTTCGCATCCTTTTTTGATCAGCTGTATCTCGAAAAAGATGTCTACGCCCACGAAGACAAGATTGTCGTGCGTTGGCCCCGCAAACTCGACGCGCCCGCCGACTACAACTTCCGCCTGCAACTGTCCAACGGGCGCATCTACGCCGAAGCCGAGGGCAAGGAGGGCGACTGCGGCGACCGCACGCTGACCTCGGCCGTTTCCATTCCCGACGGCGAATACGAACTGATCCTGATGCCGTCCGCGAACGAGTACTACGTCCAAGGCGTTCGCTACCAGCGCAAAATCCCGCTGTCGGTAGTGCGGTCGGACTATCGAACAACAGCCTACGGCACATATGTCGAACGCCAGATTGAACTGCTCCGCTCCGCCGTTTCCCTGGATGATGGCCTCTTTTCCGAAATCGCCAAGATGGCCCTGGGTTGGTGGACGCGGATCAACACAAAGAATATTGTTGCCGCCGCCGCCGCGGTCGCCGACTTCGAAGAAGATCACCTTGCCCGCCTGATCGCGCTGCTGGGCATGGCCGAGCGCTACGACGATACCCCCGGATTCCCCACCGAAATCCGGCAACCGCTCGCCGACCGCATCACCGCTTTCCCCTACTGCGAGCAGGATTATGCCGAAAGAACAGGCAGAACGCTCGGCGACTCGGATAAACTCCTGCTCGCCGCCTGCGAACTCCTTGCCGGCCAATTCCATCCCGATCGCTCCTTCCAATGCAGCCAACAGACCGGACAGTGGCACCGCCAGCGCGCCGAAGACGCCGTACTGCGCTGGCTCCAGCAAGCCGCAACCGCCGGTTTTGCCGATGCATCAAGCCATAGCCTGGCCCAACTACTGACCGCCCTCTCGCACCTCATCGATTTGGCCGATTCTGAAGAGATCTGGGACCTCGCCGCAGTTGTGATCGATAAAGTGCTGGTGACACTGTCGTTGGATTCCTTCCAGGGCGTCTACGGCGCCGGCCAAATCGCGACCGACGACGGCGCCGTCCTCCCCGACGGACATGTGTCACCGCTGGCCGGAGTTGCGCGCCTGATGTGGGGCGTCGGCGCTTGGAACCGTCATCTGTCCGCAGCGGTCAGCATGTGCAGTTGCCAGGGCTATGAGCAACCTCCCCTCATCGCCGCGCTGGCTACGGAACCTGCCCCCGCCGGCATGTGGGCAAGCGAACGCCACCCCATCGCAGCAGAGAGAGAAGACCATCCTCCGCAAACGCTCCACAAAGCGATCTACAGGACGCCCGACTACCTGCTCTGCAGCGCCCAGGACTTTCAACCCGGTCAGCGCAGCCAGGGCGGCCAAAGTTGGCAGGCGACCCTCGGCGCCGATGCAACTGTGTTTGTCAACCATCCCGCCGCCGATGACCTTGAACAAGCCGGCCGCGGCGGCTACTGGCGCAGCGGGCTATTGCCCCGTGTCGCCCAGCACCGCGACCTCCTGGTCGCGCTCTACGCGCTGCCCGAGTCCGATCCCTCTGGCTTCACCCGCGCCTGGTTCCCCACCTTTGCCTTCGACGAGCACCAGCTAGGCAGCCAATGGGCCTTCGCCGCCAAGGGGGACGCCTACATCGCGCTGGGCTGTTCAGAACCGCTCGAACTGGTCCAGGATGGCCCGGCCGCCTATCGCGAACTGCGGGCAACTGGCCACAATGTCGCCTGGCTATGCCAGATGGGGCGCAAAGCCGACTATGACTCCTTCGCCAATTTCCGCAAACGAATCCTGGCAGCCCGCTTTGTCAGTGACGGACTCACCGTCTCATACCGCCAATTGCAGGGCGATACCGTTACCTTCGACTGGAACGGGGCGCTCTTCGTCAACGGCGAAGCGCAACAATTGCATTCCGACAATCACTACGAGGGTCCCAACTGTGTGACTGACAGCTGGCCGGCCTCGCAGATGGTCGTCGTCCATGGAGAGCAGGCCGTACAATTGGATTTTGCTATGGGCCAGGTCGCGGTGGCCAACGACTAGTGGTCAGAATCTCACTGGCCACTGAACACCGGCCGCCGAGGCTTCACCTACGATAAATCTTTTATTCAACTTACCAATTCAGGAGGAGAGCATGACACAACGAAAGATCCATCGCCGTCGCTTCTTGCAGCTTTCGGGCGCGACCACTGCCGCAGTCGTTCTGGCTGCCTGCGGCGGCCCCGAACCCGAGGTGATCACCGAGGAGCCCGCTGCCGCGGCGGCCGAGGAGGAGGCGCCTAAACAGGCCGTGATGGAAGAGGCCGAAGCGCCGTCCCAGTACTCGGAGTCCCCGCGACTGGCCGAAATGGTCGCCAATGGTGATCTGCCACCCGTCACCGAACGCCTGCCGGTCTCGCCTCTGGTATTGCCCCGTGAAGCGATCGGCGAGTACGGTGGCCTCGTACGCCAGATTCACCTGGATCCGTCCAGCTTCGTCAGCCAGTACGGCTGGTTCGCCGAGCGCATGTTGACCTATTCCGACCAGGACCTCAAGACGATCGTCCCCAACCTCTTCGCCAGTTGGGAAGTCAGTGACGACGCCACCCACTACACCTTCCACCTGCACGAGGGCATGCGCTGGTCCTCCGGCGACCTCGTGACCACCGGCGACGTCGATTTCTGGTGGAACTCGGTCGCCACCCATCCCGATGTCGCCTCCAGCGTCTGGTGGGTCTACCGCCACGGCGGCGAGAACATGGTAGTCGACATTCATGACGACCACAGCTTCTCCGTCACCTTCGCCGCCCCGTTTGGCAACTTCCCCGCCTACCTCACCCGCCGTATTCAGGGTGACTTCCTGCTGCCCAGCAACTACCTCAAGCAGTTCCACGGCGACTTCGCCGAAGAGGATGACCTCAACGCTCTGCTCGAAGAATCAGAGTACGAGAGCTGGGTACAGCTGCTGAGCAACGTGCGTAGCGGCCGCAGCGTCTGGGGCACACGGCCCAACTCGCCTGAGTATCCCATGCTCTCCGCCTGGATCGTAGACCAGGAGCCGCAGCAGGGTCTCGTGCTGATGATGAGGAACCCCTACTACTGGAAGGTCGATACCTCCGGCCAGCAGCTGCCTTACGTCGAGGATCTGCGCATCGACTTCGTGGCCAACCACGACATCGCTACCCAGAAGACCATCCAGGGCGAACTGGACTACGTCGGGCCGCATGATGTATCGATTGCCCGTTTCCCCCTCTACAAGGAAAACGAGCCAAACCAGCACTACCAGGTCATGGATTATGTGAGTTGCATGACCGACCGCTACACGCTCTATCCCAATCACACCCTTACCGAAGATCCGGTGCTGCAGGATATTGTGCGCCACCCCAACTTCGTCAAGGCGTTGAACGTCGCCATCGACCGCGAGGAGATCAATCAGAATCTCTTCTTCGGTCTTGCCAAGATGGGCCAGTTGGCGCCGATGCCCAACTCGCAGTACTACAAGCCCGCCTATGCTGAAGCCTACGCCCAGTTTGATGCCGATATGGCCAACCAGCTGTTGGATGACATGGGCCTGACCGAGCGCAACGGTGACGGCTTCCGCCTGCGCCCGGATGGCGAGGTGTTGAAGTTCAACATCGAGCACGCCGGCCCGCGCGTTGGCGTCGCCACCCACGAGTTCACCGAGATTGTCGTCACCTTCTGGCGCGAGATCGGTATCGAAGCCTCGACCAAAGAAATCCAGATCTCGCTCTACAACGAACGCTGGGGCCAGGGCCTCATCCACTGCGGCTGCTGGCACGCCGACCGCTGCACCGACACCCTCCTTCCGGTTGAAATGCGCTGGTTCATCCCGACCAACATTGGCCAGGGCGGCGCTGCACCGGAGTGGGGGCGATGGTTCAGGAGCTTCGGCCAGGACGGCGAGGAGCCGCCGGCCGAGATCCAGACCCTGTACGACCATTACAATACCATGAACACGGTCTTGGATGATGCCGACCGTGTAGCTGCCGGTCAGAAAATCTTCGACTGGCTGGCTGAGAACCCGCTGGCAGTCGGCTCCGTTTCCGAGAGCCCGGCTCCGCTCATCTTCCCCAAGACGATGCTCAACCTGCCGCCAGCAGGCCGCCCAGTCGGCTGGGATACCTACGGCATCTCGACCTACCATCCCGAAGCCTTCTACTACGAAGGCGGCGGCTCGTAAACTGCAAGAAGTAAGAGGTAAGAAGTGAAGAGAGAGGAGTGGGAGAAACGCCCGCTCCTCTCTCCTCTTCACTCTCTCCTCAAAAGAGGTCCCAAATGGTTGTCTACATCCTCCAACGCGTCATGCGCATGATTCCGCTGCTGTTCCTGCTCTCGCTGGTCGCCTTTCTGATCATTCAGCTTCCGCCGGGCGACTATCTCACGGAGCACATCAATGCACTGCGGGCATCGGGCCGCGATGTAGACGAGGCCGAGGTCGAGCGCCTCGAGAAACAATACGCCCTCGACCGCCCCATGCACGTTCAATATCTGACCTGGGTCAAAAATATCCTGTTGAAAGGTTCGTTCGGACAATCCTTCCAGTGGGGCAGACCGGTCAACGAGGTCATCGGTGACAAAATGGCGCTCACCTTCCTATTGGCCATCCTCACTACCGCCTTCGTGTGGACCGTTTCAGTCCCGATCGGCATCTACGTCTCTGTACGGCAATACACCTTCACCGATTACCTCTTTACGATGATCGGATTTATTGGCCTCGCAGTGCCCGGCTTCCTCTTGGCGATGGTGGTCATGTACTTCTCCTTCGCCTGGTTCGACCTCAAAGTGGGGGGACTCTTCTCCCCGGCTTTCGAACTCGAACCCTGGAGCATTGCCAAATTCCAGAATATGCTCACCCGCATCTGGGTGCCCGTTCTGATCCTCGGCATCGGCGGCACCGCTCATATCATTCGCATCATGCGGGCGACCATGCTGGATGAGCTGCGTAAACAGTACGTCACCGTGGCCCGCTCCAAAGGACTGTCCGAGTTTGCCGTCCTCATGAACTATCCTGTACGCATCGCCATCAACCCTCTCATCAGCTCCCTCGGCTTTCTGCTGCCGTGGATTATCTCTGGGGGGACCGTAGTGGAGATCGTGCTTAACTTGCCCACCGCCGCAGTTGTTCTCTATCGGTCCCTGCTTTCCCAGGACATGTTCCTGGCCGGCAGCTTTATTCTCCTTGTCGGCACCCTGGCGTTGGTCGGGAGCCTTCTGGCCGATATTGCGCTGGCAGCGCTGGACCCGCGCATACGGTTCGGTAGCGCGGAGGAGTTTTAGTCAAGACTATGTCTTCAATCGTCAGCAATCTATTGAGGCAGATCAACCCGCGCAGACGCTCTCTGGAGACCGCGCCAACCCCGGCCAGCACCTTTACCGAGTCGGAAGATTTCTTTCGCGCCGGGCAGTGGCAACTGGTCTGGTGGAAATTCCGCCGCCATCGTCTGGCCCAGTTCGCCATGTGGGTACTCGGGCTCTTTTATCTGGTTACATTGTTGGCCGAATTCATCGCGCCCCATGCACCCTTGACCCGCTATAAGGATCTTGCCTCCGCGCCGCCCACCAGGATTCGACTCTACGAGGTTGTCAGCAAGAGCTATCGCAGCCCCTTCGTATACGCCATCGTGCGCACGCGCGATCCAGTGACCGCACGCCCGATCTACAAGGCCAACGCCGCCGAGGTAAGCCCGCTCAAGCTGTTCGCACGCGGTGATTCCTATAAAATGTTGGGGCTGATCAAGTCCGATCTGCACCTCTTCGGCACCGAACAGGATTCAATGCCGCTCTTCATCTTTGGCACCGACCGCATCGGGCGCGACATCTTCTCCCGCATCATCTATGGCGGCCGCATCTCTTTGTCAATCGGTCTGATTGGCGTTGCGCTCACCGCCATTTTTGGCGTGCTGCTCGGCGGGATCTCCGGCTACTTTGGCGGCGCCGTCGATGAAATCATTCAGCGCCTCATCGACCTGCTCTATGCTTTGCCGGCCATCCCCCTCTGGATGTCGTTAGCGGCCGCGCTGCCCCAGGACTGGCCCAATCTGCGCCTCTATTTCGCCATCACGATCATCCTCTCAATCCTCAACTGGACGCGCCTGGCCCGTATTGTGCGCGGCAAAATCCTCAGCCTGCGCGAGGAGGACTTTGTGATGGCGGCGCGGCTGGATGGGGAAAACCAGTGGACGATTATTACCCGCTACCTGCTGCCCGGCTTCGCCAGCTACATTATCGTTGAGCTGACTATCGCCATCCCATTCATGATTCTGGGCGAAACCGCCTTGAGCTTCTTGGGAATCGGTCTGCAGCCGCCCACCATCAGCTGGGGGGTCATGCTCCAGGACGCGCAGGATATCATGTCCGTTGCCCAGACTCCCTGGACGCTCTGGCCGGTTGTCTTTGTGGTCATCGCTGTCCTGACGTTTAATTTCCTTGGCGACGGCATGCGGGACGCGGCCGACCCGTACCATTAGCCTGCGGCCAATTCCAGTGGCCAGTGCAGCCACTGGCCACCAGCCGCCAACCACTGGGGTTACAGTGTATGCCATCAGATGAAAACGGAGCGGGGCCGCAGGATATCCTGTTGGAAATCAGGAGCCTGAAAACGCATTTTGCCCTCGACGAAGGCACGGTGCGCGCCGTTGATGGCGTCGACCTGGACGTCCGCCGCGGGCAGGTAGTCGGCGTCGTCGGCGAGAGCGGCTGCGGCAAGAGCATGACCGCCATGTCGATCATGCGCCTCATCCCGCCGCCGGGCCAAATTGTCGAAGGAGAGATCCGCTTCCACCGTCAATACGACGACCGCGACGATGCCGTCGACATCATCGACTTGGCGCAGTTAGAGTCGAACAGCCGCCAACTCCGCGATGTCCGCGGTAATCAGATCTCGATGGTTTTCCAGGAACCGATGACCGCCCTCATCCCCGTGCGTACCGTCGGCAAACAGATCATCGAGGCGATCAGCCTGCACCAGAATGTCAACAATGCCGAAGCGCGCGAAATTGCCATCGAAACGCTGGCGCGGGTAAAAATGCCCAACCCGGAGCAACGGTTCGATGACTACCCCTTCCAGCTCAGCGGTGGCATGCGACAGCGCGCCGTCATCGCCATGGCCCTCGCCTGCCGCCCCCAACTGCTGATCGCCGATGAACCGACCACCGCTCTCGATGTCACCACCGAAGCCCAGATCCTCGACCTGATGCGGGAACTGCAGGCCGAATTCGACATGGCCATCCTCTATATCACCCACAACCTCGGTGTCGTGGCGGAAATGGCCGAGGAAGTTGTCGTCATGTATCTGGGCAAGGTTGTCGAGCGCTGCAATGTTGACTCAATCTTCTACAATCCCAAGCATCCCTATACGCGCGGCCTGCTGAACTCAATTCCACGCCTGGAAGACGTCGTGCAAGACAAGCGCGAAAAGCTCAATGCGATTGAAGGCATGGTGCCCAGTTCCTTCCAACACTTGCGAGGATGCGCGTTTCACCCCCGCTGCCCGGACTTCATGCCCGGTGTCTGTGATGAGGCCGAGCCGCAACTGATCCAGCTCGAGGAGGGGCATGACGTACGCTGTCACCTCTATACCTGAGCGTGCAATTATTCCTGAGCATCCAATGCAAACTGTGCCCTTAATGCGATGCGATTACACAATGAAATCCGCGCCCGTATAGCGAAGCGGTAGCGCAATACAACAAAGTCTTATGTCAACCGAAAACACCTCCACGCCCCCATCTTCATCCCTGCTTCTGGAGATCCACAATCTCAAGAAGCATTTCCCGATTCGACGCGGCTTCTTCAAACGGATCGTGGGCTATGTCAAAGCCGTCGACGATGTCAGCCTACAGGTTGAGGAAGGCGAAACTTTGGGGCTGGTAGGCGAAAGCGGCTGCGGCAAGACGACCACGGGGCGTATGATCCTGCGCGCCATCCCGTCCACAGAGGGCGATGTCTATTTCCGTGACCCGGACCTGGGACGCGTCAATGTGACCGAACTGGATGATCAGAAGCTGAAACAGGTGCGCCGCAATATGCGCATGATCTTCCAGGATCCGCACGCCTCGCTGAATCCGCGCATGACGATTCAGGAGTTGATCGGCGCCCCCCTGCGCGCAATGGGGTTGGCAAAAGGGTCGGAACTGGAGGACCGGGTTGCCCACACCCTTGGCCTGGTCGGCCTGTCCCCAGAGGTGATGCGGCGTTACCCCCACGCCTTCAGCGGCGGACAGCGCCAGCGCATCGGCATTGCCCGCGCCCTCGTCTGCCAGCCCAACCTGGTCGTGGCCGACGAACCGGTCTCCGCCCTGGATGTCTCAGTGCAAGCCCAGATTCTCAACCTGTTGCAGGACCTGCAAGAGCAGATGGGGCTTACCTATGTCTTTGTGGCGCATGACCTCAGCGTCGTCGCCCATATTTGCAACCGCGTGGCCGTCATGTACGTCGGCAAACTGGTCGAGATGGCGCCGACATTCGAGCTGTTCACCAACCCCAAACATCCCTATACCGAGGCACTCCTGTCGGCCATCCCCAAACCGGATCCCAGACGCAAGGGAACGACGCGCATCATCCTGGAAGGCGAAGTGGCCAATCCAGCCAATCCACCGTCCGGCTGCTATTTTCACCCGCGCTGCGCCTATGCCCAGGAGCTCTGCCAGCAGCAGGAGCCCGTCTGGGATGAGGTGGCGCCCGGCCACTTTGCAAAATGTCACTTCGCCCATGACCTGAATCTGGCCGGCGTTGTAGCCTGAACGGCCGGGCAGTGGCCTCTGGCCAATTAGACGGAATTCCCCCATGAGCAATGTTAAGGATGTAGGAAACGCCGCCTTGCAGGTTGTGATATTTTATCTGCTCTGGTTCGCCTCATGCGGACTTTTTATCCTCAACATCGTTACCCTGCTTCCCGCCTTGCGCATCATTGCCATCGCCTTCGGCGCCGATCAGTGGACACTCCCCGCCGTCCATCGCTTCTCGCTCCTGGGTCTGGCTGTCGCAGCCGTAATATTCTTCTTCTGGAGCGAGGCAGGCTATCGCAGAGCGTCCAAGGTCGGGTTGGGCCGCTTCCTGCGCGCCTTCGCCTATGTGACAGGTGCCCAACTTGCGGTGGTCGTAATCGCATATCTGATTCCCCGCATGGTACTATAGAATCCTGGAACGCCAGTGGATAGCCGATAGATGAAATTGGCTGGTTGCCAGCTGTCGAACACTCTTGCCGTTCTCCATCCACGACCTGCCAATGCCGCTGTCTCACCGGCCGCGCCGGCACCAACCACAACTGCGGAGCGCCAGCAATGCCTATCTCCTCCATCGAAACCTTTCTCCTCGAAGCGCCCATTCAACCCGGCTTTGGCTGGTCCCAGGGCTGGACCGACAAACGCCAGGTAGGCCTGGTCAAACTTGTCACCGACGATGGCATTGTCGGCTGGGGAGAGGGTCTGTCCGGCTCCTCCGCGCAAATTGTCCACCAGGAGTTCGCGCCCCTGTTGCTCGGCGCCGACCCGATGCAGCGCAACGGGCTGTGGCAGAAGATGTTCCACCTTTTCTACAATGGCAACGTCGCCGGCGGCATCGGCGGCAGCGCCATCAGCGCAGTCGACACCGCCCTCTGGGACATCGCCGGCAAAAAGAGCGGCCTGCCCGTCAGCACGCTCCTCGGCGGACAGGTGCGCGACCGCATCGCCGTCTACGCCACCGGCCTCTACTATACAGAGGAAGCCCTTGCCTCCGATGGCGCCGACATTCCCCAGCGGCTGCTGAACGAGGCCCGCATGTACGTGGAGCTTGGCTTCGCCGGCATGAAAACCAAGGTCGGCGGGCTGCCCCTGGCACAGGACGTAAAACGCGTGGCCGCCATCCGCGAAGCAATTGGCCCCGACATCTTCCTCATGGTGGACGCCAATCAGGCCTATAACGCCACCACCGCCATTCGCATCGGCCTCGAGCTGGCTGCGCTCAACATCTTCTGGTTCGAAGAGCCCGTCAACGCCAAAGACGTAGAGGGCTACTTGCAGGTAAAAAGCACGTTACCGATGGCGATCGCCGGTGGCGAAAACCTGCGCACCCGCTACGAATTCAAGGACTATATCGGCCGCCGCGCGGTCGACATTGTCCAACCCGATGTGGTCAACGTCGGCGGCATCACCGAGATGCACCGCGTGGCCTCGATGGCCAACGCCTTTGGCATTCTCTGCAATCCGCATGTGTGGGGATCGCCCGTGATGATCGCCGCCAGCCTCCATGTTGCCGCGGCCGTGCCCGAATGTCCCCCCGCCCGCCAGCCCCGTCCCTACCAGCAAGAGCCGGTGATGGAGTTCGACCGCACCCCCAGCCCCATCCGCGAAGGCATCGCCCAACCGTTCGACCAGACCGGCGGCTTCCTCGAAGTGCCCACCGGCCCCGGCCTCGGCGTGGATATTGACGAAGCGGCCGTCCGCCAACTGAGTGTCGACACAAGAAAGACCAGCAAATGACCCACCCGGCCTGCGTCCAGTTGGCAGCAACGACACCGGCCGCCAGTCACTCAATGCTTAACCTGTCTGACATCAAAACTCTTTGCCCGGGTTACGAAATGGAACTGTTGCTGTCTTTAATGCCATTACGCAATACGCAAAAATCGCTTTTCAAACTGATCGCACACTAAGTTCCACACTGTCGAAAGGATTCTGTTCCCATGCCTCCGATTGCTCTGCAACTTTATTCCGTGCGCCACGAATTCTCCGCCGATATGCCCGGCACGCTGGCCGCCGTGGCGCGGATGGGCTACTCCGCCGTCGAGTTCGCCGGCCCGCCCCAACATTCCGCCGCCGCACTGAAAGCCGAACTGGAAAAACTTGGCCTCGCCTGCTGCGGCTGGCACGTTCCCTTCAACCTGGTGCAGGATGACGCTCTGGACACCACCATCGCCTTCCACCACGCCCTCGGCAACGACAAGCTCATCATCCCCGGCATTCCAGAAGAGCTGCGCCAGAGCCGCGACGACTGGCTGAAGCTGGCCGAATTTACCAACCGCCTCGCCGCCCGCCTGGCCGCCGAAAGAATGCGCACAGGCTATCACAACCACTTCCACGAATTCCTGCCTCTCGACGGCGAAACACCCTGGGATACCTACTTCGGCAACACCGACCCATCGGTCATCATGCAGTTCGATACCGGCAACGCCATCTTTGGCGGCGCCGAGCCGGTCAACATCATCCGCAGCTACCCCGGCCGCGCTGTGACGGTCCATCTCAAACCATTTACCAAGCGCCTGCACGATGGCGTCGATCACAACTACCCCCACGCTGCCTTCGATCCGATTATCGGTGAGGATGACACCGACTGGCCAGCCGTGTTCGAAGCCTGCGAACTGGTCGGCGGCACCGAATGGTATATCGTCGAATACGAGAGCGACGCCTATCCGCCCCTTGAGGCAGTCGAGCGCTGCCTGGCGGCGCTGCGGGGCATGGGGAAATAGCGCCCCAACTACATGAGCGCGAATCCCACCACCCAAGCCACCGTCAGCTATGCGGAGCTTCTCCGCAATAACCGCAACTTCCGCTTTCTCTGGTTCGGCCAGATCGCCAGTCTGCTGGGCGACTGGTTCAACCTGGTCGCCTCGGCCGCGCTCGTTGGCCTGCTGACCCAATCGGGGCTTGCGGTCGGCTCGCTCTTCGTCGTACGCATGTTGGCGCCATTCCTCGTCAGCCCCATCGCCGGCGTCGTAGCCGACCGCTATAACCGCAAACACATTCTCATCGCGGCCGACCTGGTCCGGGTGGCTGTCGTCCTCGCCTTTCTGCTCGTGCGCGATGCCGGCGACGTCTGGCTGCTCTACACCCTCACCGCGCTGCAGTTTGCAGTGAGCGGATTCTTCTATCCCGCCCGTAACTCCATCTTGCCCGAGCTGGCGGGCGAGCGGCAGTTGGGCGCGATGAACGCCCTCAGTTCCGCCACCTGGTCGGTGATGCTGGCCCTCGGCGCCGCGCTGGGTGGTCTTGTCGCCGGCGCCTGGGGCATATATCCCGCCTTCGTACTCGACACGCTCACGTTTCTGCTGTCCGCTGCGCTGCTTATGCAGATTCGCATGCCGTCCAAGCTCGCAACCGCCGCCGCCGACAAAACAGTCGCGGCATCGGTACGCCAGTACATCGACGGCCTTCGCTATCTGCGCGAACACCCCGACATCCTCTTCATCTCCTTGCAGAAAGCGATCAACTCCCTTTGCCTTACTGCCGGCTTTCAGGTGGTTATGGTGGCAGTCTCTCAGCAGGTGTTTATCATCGGCGAGGGCGGCGGCATCGGAATGGGACTGTTTTTTGGCCTGGCCGGCGTTGGTACGGGCATCGGCCCGATACTGGCCCGCAAGTTGACAGGGGACCACGGCCCGACGCTGAGAAAAGCGATTGTTGTTGGCTATCTCATCACCGTGCTCGGGTCCGCAGCGACCGCGCCCCTCTTCAACCTGCCTATCGTGTTGCTGGCAACGATCGTGCGCGCAGTCGGCGGTGGCATAATCTGGGTCTTCTCCACCCAGTTACTGCTGCAAAACGTGTCCGGGCGCGTCCATGGACGCGTATTCGCCTCCGAATTCATGTTCTTCTACCTGGGCAGCGCGCTGGCCTCCAGCGTCGTCGGCGCCGCGCTGGATAGCAGTCTGAGCATCTCGGCCATCATCTGGTGGATGACGGGCCTGAGCGTAGTTCCCATGGCCTTGTGGACGCTGTCGGTGATGAGGAATAAGCGGCAGGAGGCATAAGGACCCTGCAGGCAGAATCGGGCCGTTTCGCGCCTGATCCTCGTGTCCTACGACCATGATCTGCCTCAACCACAAAAGGTGTTCTCCGCGGCCCTCCGTGGACAAAAAGAAACTGAAGTTGCCGTTGCCGTTCTCCGCGGCCCTTCGCGGCCCTCCGCGGACAAAAAGAAGTTGCCCTTCTTCGCGGTCCTTCGCGGCCCTTCGTGGACAAAAAGAAACTGAAGTTGCCGTTGCCGTTCTTCGCGGCCCTTCGTGGCCCTCCGCGGACAAATAGAAGCTGAAGTTGCCCTTGCCGTTCTTCGTGGTCCTTCGCGGCCCTCCGCGGACAAAAAGAAGTTGCCGTTCTCCGCGGTCCTTAGTGGCCCACCGCGGACAAAAAGAAGTTGCCGTTGCCCTTCTTCGCGGTCCTTCGCGGTCCTTCGCGGTCCTTCGTGGACAAAAAGAAGTTGCCGTTGCCGTTCTTCGCGGTCCTTCGCGGTCCTTCGCGGACAAAAGGCAGTTGCCGTTGCCCTTCTTCGCGGTCCTTCGCGGACAAAAGGAAGTTGCCGTTGCCCTTCTTCGCGGTCCTTCGCGGACAAAAGGAAGTTGCCGTTGCCCTTCTTCGCGGTCCTTAGTGGCCCACCGCGGACAAAAAGAAGTTGCCGTTGCCCTTCTTCGCGGTCCTTCGCGGCCCTTCGTGGACAAAAAGAAGTTGCCGTTGCCGTTCTTCGCGGCCCTTCGTGGCCCTTCGTGGACAAAAGGAAGTTGCCGTTGCCCTTCTTCGCGGCCCTTCGTGTCCCTTCGTGGACAAAAAGAAGTTGCCGTTGCCCTTCTTCGCGGCCCTTCGTGGCCCTTCGTGGACAAAAAGAAGTTGCCGTTGCCCTTCTTCGCGGTCCTTCGCGGTCCTTCGCGGACAAAAGGAAGTTGCCGTTGCCCTTCTTCGCGGCCCTTCGTGGCCCTTCGTGGACAAAAAGAAGTTGCCGTTGCCCTTCTTCGCGGCCCTTCGTGGCCCTTCGTGGACAAAAAGAAGCTGCCGTTGCCGTTCTTCGCGGCCCTTAGTGGCCCTTCGTGGATAAAAAGAAGTTGCCGTTGCCCTTCTTCGCGGTCCTTCGCGGACAAAAAGAAGTTGCCGTTGCCGTTCTTCGCGGCCCTTCGTGGACAAAAAGAAGTTGCCGTTGCCGTTCTTCGCGGCCCTTCGTGGCCCTTCGTGGACAAAAAGAAGCTGCCGTTGCCGTTCTTCGCGGCCCTTAGTGGCCCTTCGTGGACAAAAAGAAGTTGCCGTTGCCCTTCTTCGCGGTCCTTCGCGGTCCTTCGCGGACAAAAGGAAGTTGCCGTTGCCGTTCTTCGCGGCCCTCCGTAGTCAAAAAAGGTGTTCTTCCAGGCCCTCAGCGGACAGACCGAATTCCAATCCTGCAAATCTCCAAACGGGGACGCTCCCAAGTTGCCGCCAACACCCTCAGTTCGGAC
The DNA here is from genome assembly GCA_965220715.1 of Caldilineaceae bacterium. Taxonomy (GTDB): domain Bacteria; phylum Chloroflexota; class Anaerolineae; order Caldilineales; family Caldilineaceae; genus Bin5. The sequence continues at coordinate 5,512,386 of OZ244843.1, read as the reverse complement.
ACTTGTCGAAAACCTGATAAAGTAGCGGAAACTGATAACTTTGCGTTGGCAAAAATACACTTTGCTAACCACCGAACACGAACCACATGACCGCAAATACCACCACTGAAGCCGCCGTCAGCTACACCGACCTGCTCCGCAACAACCGCAACTTCCGCTTTCTCTGGTTCGGCCAGATCGTCAGCCTCCTGGGCGACTGGTTCAATCTCGTCGCCTCGGCCGCGCTCGTCGGCCTGCTCACCCAGTCGGGTCTTGCCGTCGGCTCCCTCTTCGTCGTCCGCATGCTCGCGCCATTCCTCGTCAGCCCCATCGCCGGCGTCGCAGCCGACCGCTACAACCGCAAATACATACTCATCGCCGCCGACCTGATCCGGGCTGCCGTCGTTCTCGCCTTCCTGCTCGTGCGCGATGCCGGCGACGTCTGGCTGCTCTACACGCTCACCGCGTTCCAGATGGCCCTGAGCGGCTTCTTCGATCCCGCCCATACCGCCATCCTCCCTGACATCGCCAAGCCCCGCGAACTTGGCGCCGTCAACGCGCTTAGCTCCGCCACCTGGTCGGTAATGCTCGCCCTCGGCGCCGCGCTGGGCGGCCTCTTCTCCGGCACCTTTGGCATGTACCCGGCCTTTGTACTCGATACCTTCACATTCCTGCTCTCGGCCGCGCTGCTCGCGCAGATTCGCATGCCCGCCAAGCTCGCATCCGCTGCCGCCGACAAGACCGTCGCCGCCGCCGTGCGCCAGTATTTCGACGGCCTCCGCTATCTTCGGGCCCATCGGGACATCCTCGTCGTCGCCCTGCAGAAAGCAACCCTCGCGCTCTTCATGGCCACCGCCTTCCAGGTTATCCAGGTTGCGATCGCACAGCGGGTCTTTACCGTCGGCGAGGGCGGCGGCATCAGCCTGGGCTTGATGTTTGGCCTCACCGGCGTCGGCTCCGGCCTCGGCCCCATCCTGGCGCGCAAACTGACCGGCGACGATCCCCAGTCGTTGAAAGAAGCGATTGCATACGGCTATCTCATCGCCATTGCCGGCATTATGGTGACCGCGCCCCTCTTGAGCCTGGAAACGGTTCTTCTGGGCTCAGTCGTGCGCTCTATCGGCAGCGGCATCATCTGGGTCTTCTCAACCCACCTGCTCCTCCAAATGGCCCCCGACGAAGTCCGCGGCCGCGTCTTCGCCAGCGACTTCATGTTCTTCTACCTCGGCAGCGCGCTGTCCTCCAGCGTCATCGGCGCCGCCCTCGACACCAGCCTGACCATCTCCGCGATCATCTGGACGATGGCGGCCATCAGCGTAATTCCGACCGTGCTGTGGACAGTGTGGGTGATAAAGAAGAGGCCGGAGGCGGTTTGAGATGCCTGTTCGTTTAGTTCACCGCTCATTTGTGCTACAATGACGCTGGAATCATACCTGGATTACCCTCAAAGAGAAATCCTCTCTCTGGAGTTGACTGGCATCGCACACATACTGTTTACAGCGGTGGAACAATTGCGGGGTCATAGAGGTGGACTTCTCCAGCAATGATACGGTAACGATTGTGGAGGTGACGGCATGAGATTTGCTCTGCCACAGCAGATTCGCCACGACTATGCGGGTTTTGAGGCACTGACGCGACTCCATGCTCAGGCTAGAGATTATTTTCTCGAGGACATCGAGATTGACTTGGGAACAACGACTTGGCTTGATGCAGATATGTGCGCTGTATTCGGCGCAATACTATACAGTTTAGGGGACAATCTGAATACGGTGGATCTTGTCAATATCCGACCAGATGTTGAAAGAATTCTTTCAAAGAATGGCTTCCTGAGTCACTATGGACGGGTGAGAATTCCCGATTCGTGGGGAACTACGATTTCCTATCAGCGGTTTGATGTTACAGACGACCGTTTTTTCTCCGGCTATATTGAAGCAGAGTGTAACTACTCAGCCATGTTAATAGAAGGGATGAAGGGTTGGTCAAGGAAAGCATTGTAGATGGCATCAATGGCATTGAGGCCGTGTTTGCGAGCAGTAGAGATATAGGAACGGATGGCACAGAAGATATGGGCACCCTCTACTGTACGGAAGGAGCCGGAGACTTTCTGTTGGACCTTTATCATGCGCACATCGCGTTCGACCAGATTGTTGTCAAAGGGGATGCGGAAATCGTACATAAAGGCCAAGACGCCAGCTTTATGTTTGTGTAAGCGGTCGAGCAGGTTTTTGGGCTTCGACTGTTTGGGTCGGCCGATGGGTCTGGGACGGGACTTGACGGAGGACGGGTTGGCGGCAAATCCTGCGCCAATGAGCGCATCGTACTCGGCCTCGTAAGCGGCCAAGCGGTCCGGGGGCAAGGCGGTATGCAGTTCTGAGGTCGATGCGACTTCGGCTTTGATGGTGCGCAACAAGCAGGCCATCTTCTCTGCCCAGGTCTGGCGGTATTGTTCGTGAATAAAGAGCAGTTCGCGCAGATGATGGACGTTGCAGAAGGCGTGTTGACAGCCGCTAAACTTGAGGTAGGAGGCCCAGTGGTCATGAAGGGCAACCCCGGTAAAGCGGGGCAAGATGTCACCGGCTCGCATCCCGACATGTCCCCGTTTGTCATGGACATGGTAATGGGTCAGCATGGCTGTGCTGGCCACGTGCAGCCACTGCAGCCGGCCTTCGACACGCAACCCACTCTCATCGAAATGGGCGACAGGGGCCGCGATGAGTTGTTGGCGGATGCGTTCCAGAGTGGTGTCAGTGCGGGTGACAAGTTGACGGGTGGCTGCAAGCACGACCGCCTCCGAGGGGGCATGACCGTAGAAGGCAGTCAGCAACTCTCTGATGCGGGCCAGGGGGATGAACTGTTGGCCGTACAGGTAGCAGGCAAACGCCTTCAGCCGTGGACCATACTGGGTGGGTTGGGTCACGTGGGCCGGAAACGCACCCTGCACGCAGGCGCCACAGCCAGGGCACTGCTTTACCTCCGCCTGATGCTCTGTCACTTCGATGCGGGCGGGCGGGATGTCGAATACCTGCCGTTTCACTTGCTTCTCGGCAGCCTCCGCTGCCAGCTTTGTCTGGCAGTGCGGGCAAGCCTTTAGCCTATGAAGGATGACATGGTCCGGTTCCGCCACCTGCATCAAGGTGCGCCCCTTGTGCCCACGCTGCCCGCCACGCGGCCGCTGGCCAGCGCGGCGCAGACTCTTTTGTCTGCCTTTCTTCAGACCATCGCTGCTGGGCGGCTTGCCGCTGTTGTGACTGTCTTTCGCCAGTTGATCCTGCAGTTTCTGGATCAACTCCTGTTGCGCAGCCATTTGCTGCTGCAGAACCAGAATCAGCTCGATCAGGCTCTCTTGGCCTAATCGCCTAAGTTGCTCGCGGTCTAACTGTACTCGCTTGCTCATATTCCTTAGCCTACTGCATCTACGATTGGATTCGCATTAGCTTTCTGTTTACTATTCGTTTGCACCTTCTTCAGCACAATGGCTGAGTAGTTACAGCAGAGTTTATAAATCGAATCGAAATGCCAGGAATGTCGCCGGGGTTATTGAAAAAATTCCGCGAAAGTATTTTCGAGATATTCAGCAATGCCGTGCTGCACTCAAGCACCAGATTGGGAATTTTCAGTTGCGGGCAGTTCTTTCCAAAACAGAACAAGCTCGATTTTACGGTGGCAGACTTGGGGGTTGGCATACGTCAGAATGTAAGCGAATATATGGGGCGTGATATTTCAGCGGCGCAGGCGATAGTTTGGGCCACAGAGAAAAACAACACTACTAAGGGCGGTCCTGTTCCGGGAGGACTGGGACTGAAGTTGCTTGGCGAGTTTATTGACTTGAATGGGGGGTGCCTTCAAATAGCTTCCGATGCCGGCTATTGGCGGCGTTCAAACAAGAGTTCTTCCTCCTTTACATTTGGGCATTCGTTTCCTGGCACAATTGTAAACATAGAAATCAACACAGCAGACCCACATTCCTATATTCTGTCAACAGAATGGGACGTCGCCGATATTTTCTGAGGGGAACATGATGCAGAAAGATACGAAGATATCCGTTTATGAGGTAGTAGGCAGTCCGCTGTGCGTAGCCTCAGACGACGGGCAGAAGGTACATGATCGCCTTGCCTTCGCTCTCAAGAAGGCACGACGCGTGGTACTGTCATTTCACAATGTCTCAACAATGACCTCGGCCTTTCTGAATGCAGCGATAGGTCAGCTGTATGGGAACTTCAGCGAGGGTCAGATTCGTTCCCTATTGAAAGTAGAGGACATAGAGCCGGAAGATGCAGTACTGTTGAAGCGCGTCGTCGAAACGGCCAAGCTGTACTTCCAGGATCGACAGAGATTTGACCAGGCGGTCCGAGAGGTATTGGAGGATGACGACGATGCCGCCTGAGACAATGTCGGTGAACAATTACAATTTCACCTCCAAAGATAAATTATTTCTTGATGCGAATATCTGGTTGTTTCTGCATGACCCGCAACAATCGCCTGTCCGTCACCGGGTAAAAATCTATTCACAGGCTTTTAAGCGAATTCTTATTGCCAAGAGCCAAATTCATGTTGACGTTCTTATCGTCTCAGAATTCATAAACAGTTATGCGAGAATCATATGGAGGAATTCAAAGTCCACAATGGACTTCAAGAAGTTTCGTAACAGTCTGCATTTCAAACGGATTGCTCAAAATATCGCTGCTGATGTAAAGATTGTTTTGCAGCATTGTTCGCCGATAGAAAGCGGTTTTGCTAAGTTGGAAATGAATGATCTGCTGGATGACTATGCTGTAGGCGGCTTCGACTTCAATGATCAAGTCATAGCGCAGTTGTGTAAGGACAAGGGCTTGACCTTGATAACGAATGATGGTGATTTCAAAGGTCAGGACGTTACCATCCTTACAGCGAATCGACGTCTGTTATCGTAAAGTTTTAGTCCTCCGTCCTTATCCGCCTGCTTCCGGCCGACTAGGTGCAGCTTACTACGACTATGGAAGAGTTGATGCTGAATCCTGCGCCACTTGTGCAAGAGTGTCAACGATACCCTCACGGATGCTTCCTTGTATTTCGTCTAAGTTGGCGAAGAGAGTTTTCAGACCTGCCGCCCCGGCACGATTCGGCATTTGCTTGAAGGTTTTACAGCCTACAAGTAGATAGTTTAACGCCCACAAGAGACTCCTCTTTGAGCCTGGAGGTTGGAGAGTAGCAATCTTCTCAACCCACCTGCTCCTGCAAATGGCCCCCGACGAAGTCCGCGGCCGCGTCTTCGCCAGCGACTTCATGTTCTTCTACCTCGGCAGCGCCCTCGCCTCCAGCCTCGTCGGCGCCGCCCTCGACACCAGCCTGACCATTTCAGCAATCATCTAGGCGATGGCCGCCATTAGCGTAGTTCCGACTGTATTGTGGACAGTGTGGGTGATAGAGAAGAGGCCGGAGGCGGTTTGAGCGTGGTGTCAAAGCCGGGTAAACTGGAGTCCAGATCGCCGAAGTCTGTGGGGCCAGAGTGAAAAGTACGTCTATAGAGCTTCAAATGTAGCGAGGAGGTAGTCATGTTACAAACGGTTGAAGCTACAATTGATGAACAAGGTAATGTGCGGCTATTGGAGCCAATCCAATTGCCAAAACCACGGCGCGCATTTGTAACCATCCTTCCCGATGAGTCAGGTATTTCGGAGACTGCATTGCTGAGTGAAGCCGCACTTGCTGAAGACTGGAATCGTCCAGAGGAGGACGTGGCATGGTCACACCTGCAGCAGGTGCAGTCGTCTTAGTGCCCTTCCCATTCTCCGACTTATCAAGAGCGAAATTAAGACCTGCAGTATTGCTGGCGGAGGCGGGGAGGGGCGATTGGATTCTCTGTCAGATTACGAGCAACCCATATGGTGATAGCCAAGCTATCATGTTGACCAATGCCAGCTTTATCACTGGTTCGTTACAACTGACAAGCTATGCTCGTTCTGCGAAACTGTTCACCGCCAACCGCGATCTCATGGTGACGCAGGTTGGCACGCTAAAGGTGGGCGAATTCAGGCAGATTGTTGAAACAGTTATCAACGTTCTCCGCGCTAGTCTTGCTACATAAGTATATGATCAAGTTGATTCACTGTCCCGCCACCGCAAGTGAAGGTGAAGAATTCTCGTTTTGCTAAGTCAGTCATCGGACGATGTATGGTTGGCCCCAATGGCTGGACCACGATATTAACAGTACACCTTCCAAATGCTTCTCTTGACTTAATCTACATAGACATCGAAAACTCCCAAACCACCGGTCTTCAACAACCCCCTGCGTAAGCCGAAGTTCACTAAAAACTAAAAACTGACTACTAAAAACCGCCCTCAAGGAGCCCCGCCATGAAAATCACCGACGTCAAACTGCACACGCTCGAACATCCAACCCTTACCCAGAGCCGCCACCGCCTCGTACAAGTACCTGGCCTGCGTCGCATCCAGTACACCCATGCCGGCCTGCCCTCCGACGCCCCCATGCAACAGAGCGTGCTCGAAGTCGAAACCGACGAAGGCATCACCGGCCGCATCGCCCCCACCTCCATCAACAAGTATCAGCTGGAAATCCTCAAGACCCACGCCATCGGCGAAAGCCCCTTCGCGCGCGAACGGCTCTACCAGATGCTTTTCAAAGGCACCCGCTGGGTCTACCAGGAGCCCGGCTGGTTCGGCGAATTCGACAACTGCCTGTGGGACATCGCCGGCATCGCCGCCGGGCTGCCCGTCCACGCCCTGATCGGCCGCGTGCGCCAACGCCTGCCCGTCTATCTCACCGCCGGCGATATGGACCTGCAGGGCTACCTCGATCACATCGAGGGCGGCCGCAGCTTCGGCGTCAACGCCTACAAGCTGCACTCATACAAGGGCGGCAAGGCCGACATCCCTCTGCTCACCGAAGTCCGCAAAGCGGTTGGCGACAACTACGCCCTCATCAATGATCCCGTCTGCTCCTACGACCTGCGCGAAGCCATCGAAGTGGGCAGGGCCATGGAAGAACTCGACTACGTCTGGCTGGAAGAGCCGATGCACGAGCAGAAAATGAACCAATACCAGGAGCTCTGCCGCACACTCACCATCCCCATCATGGCCACCGAGCGCCTCATGCACGACATGGACCTCACCGCCCAGTGGCTGATCCAGGGCGCCACCGACCGGCTGCGCGTGCGCGCGACTTTTGGCCTGACACAGGCATTGAAACTGGCCCACTTTGCCGAGCTGCACGGCGCCAACGTCGAGTTAAACGGCCCTGGCGGTCTCTTCGGTCTCGTGCATTCCCATGTCGGCTGCTGCATCGACAACACCGACTTTTACGAACTGCTCGGCCCGGCCACCCACCTGCGCCTGCGCGCCGAAGGCGAGGAGTGGGGCCTGCTCAACGCCCCCCTGATCGAAGACGGCCACATCGCGCCGCCCGACGGCCCCGGCTGGGGCGCCGTCTGGGACGAGGACCGTATCCGCTCGCTCACCGTCGCCACCGACTGAAAGATGTGAACGCTGGGCAACATAAAAACTCGCTTACGCGAGAGCAACCTACCGGCCAACGGGGCAAGGTGAAAGATCTGGGCCGCTCAACTGATCTGCGTTTCCGGCAAGCGCAATCGTCAATAGCGCGCCTAAACGCGGCTTGGGACCCGGTCGTACAAGTCCCCTAAGCCACGGGTCTTGATTTTGGCGGTCGCCAAGTTCACAAACCTGTTGACAACTGCCGCGTACATACGCGGCAGTTCACTAAAAACTAAAAACTGACTACTAATGTAGATCCCAAATGAGACCAAGAGCTTGCGAATATCGGCAGAGCGGGCGACATGCCTACGATGCTAGCGTGCAGCCCGTGGGAAAAGTCTTGGTATCAAATTGAACTTACATTAAAAACTGACCTTCCCATGAAAATCACCGACGTCAAGCTGCACACGCTCGAACACCCAACCCTCACCCAGATCCGCTACCGCTTCAAACAGGTGCCAGGCCTGCGCCGCATCCAGTACACCCATACCCGCCGGCCCACCGAAACACCCATGAAGATGGAAATCCTCGAAGTCGAAACCGACGAAGGCATCACCGGCCGCATCGCCCCCACCTCCGTCAACAAGTATCAGCTGGAAATCCTCAAGACCCACGCCATCGGCGAAAGCCCCTTCGCCCGCGAACGGCTCTTCCAGATGCTGCATAAGGGCACCCGCTGGGTCTACCAGAACCCCGGCTGGTTCGGCGAGTTCGACAACTGTCTCTGGGACATCGCCGGCATCGCCGCCGGGCTGCCCGTCCACGCCCTGATCGGCCGCGTGCGCCAACGCCTGCCCGTCTACCTCACCGCCCCCGACATGGACCTGCAAGGCTACCTCGATCACATCGAGGGCGGCCGCACTTTCGGCGTCAACGCCTACAAGCTGCACACCTTCAAAGGCGGCAAGGCCGACATCCCCCTGCTCACCGACGTTCGCAAAGCGGTTGGCGATGACTATGACCTGCTCAACGATCCCGTCTGCTCATACAACCTGCGCGAAGCCATCGAGGTGGGCAGGGCCATGGAAGAACTCGACTACATCTGGCTCGAAGAGCCGATGCATGAACAGAAGATGAACCTCTACCAGGAGTTGTGCCGCACGCTCACCATCCCCATCATGGCCACCGAGATGCTCTGCCACGACATGGACCTCACCGCCCAGTGGCTCATCCAGGGTGCCACAGACCGGCTGCGTGCACGCACGAACATCGGCCTGACCCAAGTACTCAAGCTGGCCCATTTCGCCGAGTTGCACGGCGCCAACGTGGAACTGCACGGGCAAGGCGGACTCTACGGGCTCGTCCATGCCCATGCCGTCTGCTGCATCGACAACACCGACTTCTACGAGCTTCACGGCCAGGCCGACCCCCGGCGCCTGCGTTCCGAAGGGGAAGAATGGGGCCTGCTCAACGCCCCCCTGATCGAAGACGGCCACATCGCGCCCCCCGACGCCCCCGGCTGGGGCGCGATGTGGGATGAAGAGCGGGTCCGCTCGCTCACAGTGGCCACCGACTGAAAGATGTGAATGCCGGGAAAAAAAACGTGCCTATGCGAGAGCAACCAGTTCGACGACGGGGCAATTCGGAAGATCTTGTCCGCTCATCTGATCTGCGTTTCCGGCAAGTGCAATCGCCAAGAGCGCCTCAACGCGGCTTCGGACCAGGTCATACACGAAGCCAGGATCACGGGTCTTGATTTTGGCGGACGCCAAGCTCACCAACCTGTTGACAACTGCCGCGTTCGTACGCGGCAGTTCACTAAAAACTGACTACCAAAAACTGCCCCTAAGGATTCCGCCATGAAAATCACCGACGTCAAGCTGCACACGCTCGAACACCCAACCCTCATCCAGGACCGCTACCGCCTCAAACAGGTGCCCGGCCTGCGCCGCATCCAGTACACCCATACCCCCCTGCCCGCCGACACCCCCATGCAAATGCAAATCCTGGACGTGGAAACCGACGAGCGCATCACCGGCCGCATCGCCCCCACCTTCATCACCAAAGCCCAACTGGCAATCCTCAAGACCCACGCCATCGGCGAAAGCCCCTTCGCCCGCGAACGGCTCTTCCAAATGTTGCACAAAGGCACCCGTTGGGTCTTCCAGGAGCCCGGCTGGTTCGGCGAATTCGACAACTGCCTCTGGGACATCGCTGGCAAAGCCGCCGGTCTGCCCGTCCACGCCCTGATCGGCCGCGTGCGCCAACGCCTGCCCGTCTATCTCACCGACCACGAACTGACCCCGCAAGGCTACCTCGATCACATCGAGCGCGGCCGCACCTTCGGCGTCAACGCCTACAAACTGCACACCTACAGGGGCGGCAAAGGCGATATCCCCCTGCTCACCGAAGTGCGAAAAGCCGTTGGCGACAGCTACGGCCTGCTCAACGATCCCGTCTGCTCATACAACCTGCGCGAAGCAATCGAAGTGGGCAGAGCAATGGAGGAGTTGGACTACATCTGGCTCGAAGAGCCGATGCATGAACAGAAGATGAACCAATACCAGGAGCTATGCCGCACGCTCACCATCCCCATCATGGCCACCGAGCGGCTCATGCACGACATGGACCTCACCGCCCAGTGGCTGATCCAGGGCGCCACCGACCGGCTGCGCGTGCGCGCTACTTTTGGCCTGACACAGGCATTGAAACTGGCCCACTTTGCCGAGCTGCACGGCGCCAACGTCGAGTTAAACGGCCCTGGCGGTCTCTTCGGTCTCGTGCATTCCCATGTCGGCTGCTGCATCGACAACACCGACTTTTACGAACTGCTCGGCCCGGCCACCCACCTGCGCCTGCGCGCCGAAGGCGAGGAGTGGGGCCTGCTCAACGCCCCCCTGATCGAAGACGGCCACATCGCGCCGCCCGACGGCCCCGGCTGGGGCGCCGTCTGGGACGAGGACCGTATCCGCTCGCTCACCGTCGCCACCGATTGAGCGCTGTGTGTGAAGAGCAATCAATCATCCCGCCTATGCGAGAGAGTCCTGCTGAACGACGAGGCAAGTTGGAAGAGTTGGATCGATCATTTGACCTGCACTTTTGGCAGGCGCAAACGCCCCAAGCGCGTCTTAACGCGACATGGGATCTGATCGTACACTACGCCAAGGTCAAGGGTCTTGGTGTTCGCCAACTCCGACTGCAACGATCCGTTGAGAGGTATGGACGCCAACGGAGAGGTATTTGATCTGAACTGTGTCCCTGCATGGTGGCCGCTGCAGGGACAATGATGGAACGGTACAGGCGCTTCGTCAAACCTTCTACCTGCTTAGACGGCGCAGCGGCAGTCCATTTGACCTACCCACTCAAATGCGGCAAAACCGTCGCCGCGAACAAATAGGATCCCTCAACCCGCGGCGAATCCGCAATGTTGACCGTGAGGCGCCCTGCCCCCTGTTCCACAATCCGCAGCAGCGCCTCTGTCACCTGCGCCGGCGTTCCCTCTATCGTGCCCTCCCCGGAAGGCCGCACGTCGGGATCATCCCTCAGCCGCTGCAACTCGCGCTCGTTCTCGGCGATCAGAACGCTCACGTGCATCACCTGCAAAATCTCGTCGTAGTCCCGCCCCACCGCACGGCAATGCTCCTGTAGCACCGCCTGCTTGTGCGCATACGCCTCCACGTCCGCGCAGACCCAGTTCCACCAGTCCGCCTGCTCCGCCACCACCCGCAGCAGATACCTCTCCCCGCCGCCGCCGACCATGATCGGCGGCACAGGATCCGGTTTCGGCTCGCAATACCCGTTCTCCAACTGGTAATGCTTGCCCGCAAAGTTGACAGGCCTGTCCGTCCACATCGCCCGCATAATCTGGATCGCCTCGTCCAACTGCTCGATGCGGGCGCGCGCCCGCGGAAACGGCCAGCCGTACCCACGGTACTCCTCCTCGTTCCAGCCCGCGCCGATCCCGATCACCACCCGCCCCCCGGAGAAGGCCTGCGCCGTCGCCGCCATCTTCGCCAGATGCGCGGGGTTGCGAAAACTGTTGCACAGCACATCGTGGCCCACCAGCTTGTCCGGATAGCGCGCCAGCGCGTACACCGCCATCGTCCAGCCTTCGGACACATTATGCCCGTTGTACTGAACATGATCGGGAAACCAGATCGAATCGAACGGATGGATGATCTGGTCGAGATAGGGGAAAAGATCGGTTACATGGCGGGACCACGTGTTGATGCCCACTGGGACTCCCATACTTGCCTCCTCGGAATTGGGGCGCGCGCTGCACCGCTGCCGCGTCAAGCGCGCGTTGGACCGGGTAAACTGTCCGCCGCCGGCAGATTTCTCGCCCCGCCGGCTTGCATTTCATATCTGCTTCTACGACAATCATACCAGAGCAAGCGCCAACATGCCGCAGCCCTCGCCGCGCTGCGCCGCAGAGCCATGTCCTCTACTCCCAAAGCGCAAGAACCAGCCGGTCGAACGAATTTCGCGCGACCAACCCAGCACAGGAGCCAAACCAATGCCCTTCGAAGTCTATGATTTCCGCGATGTGAACAAGAACGTACTGACAACCCCAGAGATCCGGGCGCGGCTCTATCACATGGCGCCGGGCCAGGTCGACAGGCTTCACAGCCATGACCTCGGCCACGAAATCTTCCTGATCCTGGAAGGCAAAGCCGAGTTCATGATCGCCGGCCACACCGAAGTACTCGAAGCCGGCCAGATGTGCGTCGCCCTCGCCGACGAGATCCATCAAGTGCGCAACCTGCTGCCCGACCGCCGCACAGTCATGTTCCTGTCCGTGACGCCCCACATCCAGCCCACCCACACCGGCCGCGATCCCGACGGCTCCGTCCACCCGCCCCAGTTCCGTTCCAACACCTTCTACGACGACGTCGACGACACCGGCCCAATCGCAGACCTGCTCGACACCTTCGTACACGGCGCCGAAGCCCTCGCCGAAGAGGCCCGCCAAGCCGCCGCCGCCCACGCCCAGCAAGCCCAAACCTGGCGCCAGGCCGCCGCCGCCGAAGACCAGGACGCAGCCGTAGCCGCCCGCAACACCATGTGGCAAGCCGTCCGCAGCTTGCACACCAACCTCTTCAAACTCGACCTGCTCTGGAACAGGCTAGCCCCAAGAGCCGACGAAAACGCCAATAGCCAGTAACCCCCCTGGCCCACGCCCTTACCAAAAACTGAAAGCTCCAAAGCCACAGACATCAGAAGAAGATAGGTGTTCTCCGTGGCCCTCCGTGGATCAAAAGGTGTTAAGGTGTTCTCCGAGCCCCTCCGCGGCCCTCCGTGGATAAAAAGGGCACTCAAGTATGTAGTTCCCGATAAAAAGGGACAAATTCGGGGAATAGACATGGCCGGAGGGGATGTGTTGGGTGGGTGTATCAAGCCGTCACATCACGGCTGGATTTTTTTCTTTTTGATTGGGGGAGGGTTAGGTGTTGTGTTCTGGGGTGGATGATTCGGTGTTGATGGGAGGGGAGGTATTTAGGACCATTTTAAGCGCGAGCCACCATGCGTAGGCAAATAGACCGGGGGAGCGTTCGTGGTCGGAGATGAGTCCGTGCGCCACATTGTTTCTGAGGTTCCATCCAGGGCGGCCACAGAACAGGGTTTTGATTTCGTAGGTCCAGTCAGGACCAAAGATGCTGTCGACCTCTTGGAGTTCCATTAAAGTGCAAAGTGTTTTTTCTGTTTCTGATCCGTCCTTTTGATAGGCTGTGAAGGAGGTGGTTATGTTGTTCATTTTCAAATGCCAACGCACCATGTTCTCGATTTGCGGGGCCAAGAAATGAATTGAGGTATCGAAATCGAAATTGAAGCCATAGAACAAGGCTTTGCCCCAGAGGAAGATTCTGTCGTTTGGTACGAGTGAGGAGCGTCTGGCGAGATCAACAAAGTCAGCCTCTCTCAAACAATGCTCCTCATTGAGGGTAAGCAGGGCAGGTGTAATCAAACCATTTACCACCAGAGGAACAGTGGAGGCGTAGTAAAACCGGAACATCTCGTCAAGAATTACTTCTCTATTATGTTCGTCATGGGCGGACGAATCGTATGCTGGAATTGTTCCGCCGACTCGCCCATCAGACTCGAAGCCTATCGTGTGGAAAAAACGGTGGAAATGGTGTTCTGAGAGCGATTCTTTTGCTTGGTCTCTTAGGTATTCGACTTCAACCTTGTGAATGTTTGCAAACCGTATCATCGCATCCCATGTTGGCCGGTTGCTAACATGAGAGCGGGCTTGTGCGGCACAATCACTTATGTCAATTCCAGGCGTAGTGTAAGTTTTCATTTCATCCAGAGCCAGCTTTCCATAATTGCCGATACGGAATTCTAGGTCGCGGATTTTTTCGTTTATGCTATGGCGTTCTCGGTGTTTGTTTGGAACTCCGTGAAGAACCTTGACGGCACTTTTTAGGTGTGGCACAGCTGCCATATGGCTAGGAGTTGACGAACTAACCTTGGACATTGCCTCCTTCTCAAACGCCTTTGCTTCATTGACCGTCATGTTTGTAGCCTCGTTTTCCATGTCGGACTTGTTGAACCAAGAGGATGCTTGCTTGAAATGTCTTCCGCTTGCGTGGAAGTTCATTTCTGTATCGAATTGTTGCGCGAGAGACTCTAGTTTGGTTGCGATCTTCTGAGGGCAGTCATCGGCTAGGTTATTGCCACCTAGCACGTCGATCAATTGGCTTCCATAAAACCCTCTTTCCGTAGTTGCTTCAACAATCGCATTTAGAATTGAGGACTTGATTTGGGTAAGGCGGTTTTCGGCACCTTTTTCTCCGATCAGCATGCACAGGCTGATTGCACGCTGCCAGCAATCATGACCGCCTTGACGCCATGTATCGGCAGTTAAGGGCGTGCTGACATAACAGTCGATTGCAATCCGAGCGTACTTGGCTCCACGGTATTTTGGGCTATTCCATACTCTATCTGCGAGCCTGCCTCTTAGGAATGGGTTCTTGACGTAGCCAATGAGTTTGGCAAGAAAATCCACTTCGGTCTCACTAAAACCGTCGGCAAAAGGGTTGCTTGGTTGAAGGAGATTTATCTTTGTTGCGCAGAGTTCTTGCAGGAGTTTTAGTGTCGTATGTTGAAGTTGGTTATCTTTGGAATTGGTTGCAGCGGCAAATAGTGGACTAGACAAATAGTGGCACCCATGATCTGGATAATCCTCAAGTATTTTTTCTAGGTTGATTTTCTTGAATGCGTCGAGAATTGCTTCGGAGTTTTCGTGGATGTAGGAGTCGCGGCTGGAAGTCATGGGGTCCTTCTGAGTGTTTCTGAGAGGGGTGGCAAGTCAGGGGTTAATTCCGGTTGCCTTAACAAGCGTAAACATCGGGCCGGAATGAGGCGACCCTATCGCCGTCTATCGACAAGAACTCTAAAGTCTTGCGGTTGCCAACCGCACAGTCCGATCAGGAGCAGGTATTCGAGATAGAACTGGCACAAGTCGTTCAAGTAGAAGTAGGGTGAATAGGTGTCGTCTAGGAGTGCTAGATGTAACTGCTTGATTGTATTCGATGGTCTGTCTTGCGGGTGAGTGACATAGTTTCGGATGTCGTAGATTAGGTGAGGGCCAGAATTTTTTCCGAATTTATTGACAAGTTGGGCGGTTATAGGTGTTCCTGATGGATCGGGGTGGAGGTGCGGTATTTTATGGTGATCTAATGCTTGATACACATTTTCAACATTGTTTTTTGAGTTGCTCAAAACCACTGCGGCGAGAAATTCTAGTCCGGTGTAACTTGCCGCCAATGCTTCTTTGGGAAGACCGGCTTGTTGCATGGCCTTGCTGTTGATAAGTGATTCGATGATTGATGTCAACTCATCTGGGCGTTTTTGCCACTGTTCCCAAAATAGTGGAAACAGTTCTTCTAAGTAGACGGTGGCGGAGAAACAGCTGTCATTGTCGAACCAGTTGGTTGAACGCGGCATCAAGTCGAATTTGCCAATTTGTCCCCACACAGCTTTGCCTTGTAAATCTTCCCCGATGATCGCCGTGGGGTGTCGGTACGCACAAGAGACAAACGCAAAGAAGCATTTCAGTCCTTCCAGCAAGTCATCCACGTCGTCAATTTCAAATTCTTCACGACTCGTTTTCTTAATCAGCCCGGAATGGCTAGTGCGGTTTCTGGTTTGTTCTGAGTCTTTCGTAATTACAATCTCCCATTCTTGTCCAGCTTGAAGGGAGATTTGGGTGGGTCTGACCACATTGACTTCTACGGCATCGGGAAACGCTTGTCGAATACCTTCTAGGTGATCTAGTATAGCCAGAGGGGTTGCCATGGA
The DNA here is from genome assembly GCA_965220715.1 of Caldilineaceae bacterium. Lineage (GTDB taxonomy): Bacteria > Chloroflexota > Anaerolineae > Caldilineales > Caldilineaceae > Bin5. Next base: position 5,496,672 of record OZ244843.1, on the reverse strand, counting down.
TTCTGCGATGTTTCCGAATTCTTTGAAGTCTGAGAAATCAACCAGGCTAAACACAACCTGATTGAGTTTCGAGTCCTCCTTTCTGATCTGATTCTTGTGAACACCTAGCTTCCCTTTGTGGGCAGGTTCGACCACCAACACATTGGCTTGAACGGCTGGACCGATTATGGGACCGAATGGGGCCACAGGCTCAGGTCTTTCCGTGAATTCCAGGTCTACGAACTCTTGATTATTCCATGCGTTTTCCATCACAGGGTTGACTCCGAAGATATGACCGTCCGCCAAACTGATTATGCCGTTTTCATCTTGGGGTGAATGTGCTGGAGTGCCGAAATAAAGAAGCTCGAAGTATTTGTCCTGAGAAATTTGGGGAATAACCATAACGGTGTACTCGTCGCCGCCCACCTTCAGAGTCGCTCTTAGCGGAACATTTAATTCTGCTTGCAAAATGTTGTTGAAAAACTTTCGTTCAATAATATTGAGATTCATGACTTAGCTTCCTGGGGGTCAAATTGATTAGGATTAGTCGTTGTGCAAGCCACTATACACGTGATGAAACCTGCGTCAAGCAGTCTCGTGCTGCTGTCGACTTGACGCTACGGGGCGGATGAGTAGAGGCAGAGGCGACAGCTGACACGAAGTGGCCGACCCAATGTGGCAGTTTTCTTTGGATTACACCAGCATACAGGAGACAAGCTGAATGGCTACCGCAAGAACAAGACCGGCACTTCTTCAAAACTGATAAAGTAATCCCACTTTGGTTTGCCAAGAAACGGGGCGAAGACAGTATAAGGCTTCCCAGGATCAACCACAGCAAGATGTTGGTTGGGAAAACCATTCTCTAATCCTTTTCGAAACCACGCCAATTCTTCATCAAATCGACTCTGCGCCCTAGAGCCTGAAATCATATTCCCAAAATTTGGACACCAACGAGTTTTGCACTCAATTCGGGTCAAAACTGAGTCGTGCAAATCATGCTCTGGTTCCTCATCACAAGAACAGCACTTAGCGACTGGAATAAAACGGCTTTGGTCAACCATGAGTTATTTCCCTTTCCTTTGTCTGTAGGATCGGGAGTATACCACGGACCGGCTCTGGCAGGCCAACGACGCAGTGGGGTGTGGTTGGTGACGGGGTGTGGGTTTGGCGGCGGTGTGAGGAGGGGGCTGGGTCACGATAAGGTTCGGCTAATGCGGGTCAGTTTGTGGGGTCGTGTGAGAAGGACACAATACTCACACCAACAGGAGCGAGAAAATGAAATCCGCCACCCAAATCACATGGGTGGCGGATAAGAGTTTACGCCATAGGACTCAGGGGCAACTACTGGAAAAAACGTAACCCCATCAGCGTCAGGTAATAGACCAAAACCCACAGGGTAAAGGCCATCGTGATCCATGATATTGCGCGGATCGCAAACTCCGCGATCGCTAATCCCGCACCTTTGGACAGCCGCAAAACCTGTTTATCTCGAATGGTCGTCATACTTTTCGTGTCTCCTCTCCTTGTTGAACAAATGAAATTGCATATTCTATCAGGCTTCTACATTCCCCGCGTTATTCGATTCCACCACATGAAGGCCATTTGGTTGAGTGTAATCCACGCCAGCAAGACTATAATCAAATTGGGCACCTCGTGTCCAAGAAGCATTGTTCCTGCAACGACAGAAAAAACAACAATGAATTTCATCAGTAGCAATTTGTCATAAATCGGCAACGCCATCAAGCCAAAACCATGGCCGGATAGTGTGCCTCTGAAACTAAGAAACACCAGTAAAATCACACTAACCCACGCAACAGTACTAGCAATCTCTGGTTGCTCCATGGAGTTAATAAAAGTCGATCTGATCAAACAACCGCCTACAGACGTGTCGGCGGTTGTGTTTTTACCTATATGGCTTTCCAGCACTTCTAATGTAAGTTCAATTTGATGCCAAGACTTTTCCCACGGGCTGCACGCCAGCATCGTAGGCATGTCGCCCGCTCTGTCGATATTCGCAAGTTCTTGGTCTCATTTGGGATCTACATTAGTAGGCTAAAGATCAACCTCGAAGTCAACTCTTTTTCAGCTTCGGAATCCTTGCTCCTTCCTTCGTAATGTGTGGGTTCTTTGCCTCGCCCTCGGCGCGCTTCTTATTCTTTCCCTTCTGGGGAGGCGTATAGCTCAGCACGCGGTCCGTTATGGCATTGAGCGCGTCCATGTCGATTGTACCCTTAAGACTCTTCATCATCTTGTTCCTTCTCCTCCTTCTTTGAAGAACGTTTCTCTCTCCCTTTCTTTGGCATCCTGTCTGGCGGGCTAGGTATCGGCCTTGTGAGTGACTTTTTTCTTGGTCTGGGAGGGCCATAACTCAAGACCTTATCGGTAATTGCGTCTAAGGCATCCATGTCGATCTTGCTTTCACCCTTTTCCATGACTATTCCTTGTGATAGAGGGCCGATATGCAGACCCTGAGAGTTGTCATGTGGTTTTCCAGGTTCTATGCCGAATAGACATCTTCCACCGTTTCATTCAAGTACCGGACTTCACAAATGCCATTTGGCAGTCACAAGCTAGCATACATTGAACACCCTACAAAATTCGCATAAAAGCTTGCAGGGCAACTATCTTCTGGAGGACATTTTCTTGTCAACGTTGATCGCCTAGATGGGGGCATCCCAGAACATGCGCGTGTCTGGCAAACATTGTTGGTTTGTACTGGAAGCCGGAACCGGCGGCCTCGTCTCTCTCGGATGGAGTTACACTTACAGTTGAATTCAGAAACAGACGCCGACCTTCAATTAAACGGAGGCTTCGGGGGAATATGCGCAGGTAAAGCCAAAATCAGACCGACGATTATGCGGCAAATTGTCCGTGTACATAAGAGAACACTAGCGAACGGCGATCACACAAAAATGAATTCAGTTCAACTGAAGACTGGTAGGCTGCCGTGAGTCGCCATCGTTTTTTTGAGCATCGTACTACCCGACCATGTGCATAATGATGAATTGCTCCATTTAATAACTTAGCTCGTGGTCCAGTTTTTGGGGGGCAGGTTCAGGGTTCGCGCAGATTCTGAAGAAGGTACCAGACAGACTTCTGTGTGATTCCCAGGTCTTCTGATAGTTGCATACCATTGATATTCTTGGAGGTCGTTTGACGCAAGTACATGGCGTAAAGCCACTTGTTCAAGGGTATGTGGGATCGTTCAAAAACTGTACCTGTCCTAACAGTGAATTTCTTCCGACAGTCCTTGCATCGGTGGTATTGGTAATCTCTCTGACGTGAAGTTCTCTTACTCTCACAGAACGGGCAAACTACCCCGTCTGCCCAGCGGCGGCTTTCGATGTAATTGACAGCCGCCCGCTCATCGGGAAACGATTGGAAAAACTCAACGGTGCTGGTTGCACTTTCGTTCTTTTCCACAGTTTACTTGACTCCTCTGCTCGTGTTCGATACCATGATACAGTATACACGATCTTTCTTGGCCAGTCAAGTATATAATTCCCATAAAAAAGGTGTTAAGATGTTCTTCGTGTTCCTTCGTGGATCAAAAGGTTAGGACTTTCGCTAAGCTGGCTGGAAAGCCGGGATAGTAGGTCTGCGAAGTTGGTTTCGCAGATAATCGCTGAACAGGTCAGTATGAACGCGATAGATGGTTTTGTTGAGCAAGGCAGCGTGGACCTTCAATGAAAGCCAAGCATGGTAACAGCAAGCGAGGTGATTGCGCTGCGAACGAGCTTTGCGACATTGGCATTTGGCGGAGCCTGTCAGTTGCTTCAATGCGCGGTGAAATTCTTCGACCTGCCAGCGCAACTCGTTCGCGTTTTGAGCGACTTGCGTGATCACGGTCTCATCCAGATCATTGGTGATGACCCAGTCAATGTCGCCGTTTAGGGCAACTACCTTGAACAATCTCACTTTGAAAGGCACTTTCTTGAGCTTGACAATGATGCCATGCCTAAGCCGTTCGTCGTTCCAATCGATGGCATCGAGATGAATATAGCCATCTTCTGCGCTCAGACTGACCAAGCGGTTGGCTTTGAGTGTGGTGTAGAAGGTCAATCCCAGACGGTGAACCAGCTTCAAGTTCCGCCAGGAGCCATACCAACTATCAAACAGCACCGTCTTGGCCTGTATCTGTTTGGCGCCAACCGCTCGCAGCAGCAGCTCTTGAAAATGGTCGTTCTTTGACTTGCCATCCGCTTCTTTGGCGTATATGCGGAAATCAATCGGATAACACTCGCCATCTTCACCACTGCTGTGAACCAGATTCACGACACCGATGCCGCGTACCAGTCCACCTTCAGCGCCACTGTATTGCAGCTTTACCATCTCGATTGACCGTGAATAGCGTTTGTCTTGCACACTGTCGTCAATGATCAGGTACGCATCCGGACTATCGTCGATCTGTTCTGCCACCAGTTCCCAGAGATGTCTGGCTGTGAGTCGCTCTCGTTTCAGGTAATCACTGACGACATCGTGGCTCATCCCTCCCAGATGCTCAGCCAGATTGGCACAGGTGTAGTTGATCGGCGTGCTGATAAGGTATTCGACATACTTCTGTTTTGTAATCATGTCTCAAGCTTACAGGATCCTGTCCTCCTAGCGAAAGTCCTAAAGGTGTTAAGGTGTTCTCCGTGCCTCTCCGTGCCTCTCCGTGGATAAAAAGGTGTTAAGATGCTCCCCACAACCCTCCGCGGCTAAACCACATCCCAATCCCGCAAATCCCACTTCAATCAAACCTCTCCGCGCCCTGTCCCAATCCTATTGACCTCAGCAACGACCTCATCCGCCTCCTCAGTCCCATGCTCAACGCAAAACAACGCATCTTCCAGCAGAAAGAGGCAATCGGCATAAAAACGGACCCGTTCCCAGCACTGGTCCATCAGCGGATAAACCCGGGCGCAACGCCGTAAAAACGCCTTCCCGAAGCAGACGCACAGCCCCGCAAAGTCCACAGCAGGGTCGCCAATACCCGCATGCCCGAAATCGATCATGCCCACAACCCGTCGCTCCTCCGCGCTGTGCAGAGTATTGCTCGACCCAAAGTCACCGTGGCGCAGCACGTTGTCAAAAGCGAACTGCTCATCGTCCCCCAGAAACGCCTCCAACTGCTCCGTCGTCCACGCACGCGCCTCTGCCGTCAGCCGCGGATAAACGATCTGCTCGATCCGCCCCAAAATCTCCCGCCATACAACCGGCGAGTCAGACGGCTCCTGAGGAATGTCGACCGTGTCAAGCGGGATCGCGTGCAGCGCCTGCAAAAACGACGCAATATCTGCAGCCAGGCGGTCGATCGTTTCCTCATCACCGATCTGCCCGAACGCCTCCGGCCACAGAGGACTGCCCGGCAGCTTGCGATACCCAACAAAAGCCCGCCCCACCTCGTCGTCCAGGTTGTGGTAAATGTAATCCGGCGTCGCCAGCGGAACCCGCGACCGTACCGCCCTCAATATCGCATCCTCCCGCCGCAGCCCCGCGACACCCTCAGCAAACTTCGGGAAGCGAAAAATCAGCGCCTCGTTGACCAGAATCAGCTCATTATTCTGCCCCGCCCGAAACAGCTCGACCGTCTCCAACCCCAACTCAGGACAGACCTCCTCAATACTCTCCCTGAACCCTCCCAACCCGTCTCCCACTCTCCCCCCCAATGATATCTCTGCTTTCCATTTACTCACCACCGCCGACCGCCCGCGCACCAGCGGCACCAGCGGCGCCACTGACCACTAACCACTGACCACTGACCACTGACTACTGCCGTTCCCACTGACCACTGCCGTTCCCACTGACCACTAACCACTGGCCACTGCATTTCGCAACTCCTCCACGCCCGTCACCGGCAGCCTGCAAGCATAATTTTCACAAACATACGCCGCCGGCTCTCCATCCACCAGCCCGCGCCCTTCCAACAGCGGCAACGGATTCTCGCTGTCCGGCTCCTTCAACGCCAGCACCGTATGCGGCAAATAATGGCGCCGCACCTCCTCCAGCAGCGCCTGCGTACGCGCATCTTCCAGCAAGCCAACAACCGCCACCTCCTGGCTGGGCGCCAGAAAATCATCCAACGCCGTCAGCATGCGCCCAAAACCCGTCGGCTGCTGCGCCATCGCCGCCGCCATTATCTCGAAGATGCGGGCCGCCTCCTTGCGGTACTCCTCGTTGCCCGTCAGCTTCGCCAGCCGCAGCAGCAGTTCCGCCGCCATCGAGTTCCCGCTCGGAATCGCATTGTCAATGAAATCCTTGCGCCGCACCACCAGCTGCTCATGGGCCATGCCCGTCTGGTAAAATCCCCCGCGCACCTCATCGCTAAACTGCGACTGCATGATCTTCGTCAGCCGCACCGCCTCCGCCAGCCAGCGCAGCTCAAACGTGGCTTCGTATAGCGCCACCAGCCCGCGCGCAAACGCCGCGTAATCCTCCAGATAAGCATTAAAACGCGCCCGGCCGTCCTTGTAGCTGCGGAACAACAAGCCATTCTCCTGGCTCATCTCCGCCAGCACAAAATCGGCCGACTTTTTGGCGGCCTCCAGCGCATCCTCTCGACCGAGCACGACGCCGACTTCGGCCAGCGCATGGATCATCAGGCCGTTCCATTCGGTCAGAACCTTGTCATCGCGCTCTGGCTTCACCCGCTCTTCCCGCACCGCGAACAGCTTCTGCCGCGCCGCCGCCAGCCGCGCCGCCATCGTTTCCACCGCCGCGCCCGCCTCCTGCGCAACCTCCGCCACAGTGCGCTTGAGGTTCAGAATCGTGTTGCCTTCGAAGTTGCCCCCCGGCATCACACCATACGTCCGTCCCAGCAGCTCCGCCTCTTCCTCGCCCAGAACAGCCTCGATCTCCTCCGCCGTCCACACGAAAAACTTGCCCTCTTCGCCCTCACTGTCCGCGTCCTGCGCACTGTAAAAGCCCCCTTCCGGCGAAGTCATCTCCCGCAGCACGTAATCGACCGTCTCATCAACGACCTGGCGATGCTCCGGCCTTCCATTGATCTGCCACGCGTGCAGATACGCCCGCAGCAGCTGCCCGTTGTCGTACAGCATCTTTTCAAAATGGGGCACAAGCCAGATGCGGTCAACGCTGTAGCGATGGAACCCCCCGCCCAGATGATCATAGATTCCGCCCGCCGCCATCTGTTGCAGCGTGTGTTCGGCGATACGCAGCACATCCGCGTCCCCGCCGCGTCGGTACTGGCTCATCGCAAACTCCAGCGTCATCGGCTGCGGAAACTTGGGCTGGTCGCCGAAACCGCCGTACTGTTCATCAAAGTACTGCTTCAGTTTGGCAGTGGCCTCATCTAAAATCTCTACGCCCAGCGCGCCGCCGCTGGCAGACAGACTTCCCGTGCGCCCGATAGCGTCGGTCAATCGTTGCGCCTGGTCATCGATATCCCCTCGCTTATTCTTGTAGGCCTCCGCAACCGCCAGCAATACCTGCGCAAAAGAGGGCATGCCGTACCGGGGCTGGGGCGGAAAATACGTGCCCCCGTAAAACGGCTGACCCGACGGCGTCAGAAAAACGCTCATCGGCCAGCCGCCGCTTCCGGTCATCGCCTGCACCGCCTCCATATAGATCGCATCCAGGTCCGGCCGCTCTTCCCGGTCCACCTTGATGTTGACGAAATTGGCATTCATCAACGCCGCGGTCTCCTCGATTTCGAAACTCTCCCGTTCCATCACATGGCACCAGTGGCACGCGCTGTAGCCAATACTGAGAAAGATCGGTCTGTCGTCCGCCCGCGCAATGTCCAGCGCCTCCTCCCCCCATGGGTACCAGTCCACCGGATTGTGGGCATGCTGCAAAAGATATGGCGATGTTTCATGCGCCAGCTGATTGGAATGGGTCGGCGTCTCTGAATCGGTCATGATGAGTCCCTTGACGCGTCTGCGCCGCTGCTTATGGATCGGTGTGAGAAAGCATCACGCGCGAATGCAGTGATCCGCCCGTTGCCGACTCCCGCAGTTGGGTTATAGGGCAAATGGCACGCAGGCAGCGCATTCAACACCCCGCCCCCTTCGTGCGGATGCGCATTCAACATTATAACGGAATGGTCAACGCGGCGTCGAATCCGGCCTTGGTAGTTGGCTTAGCCGTATTGACAGCAACCGATGGGAATGCTACCATGCTGCTATACCCCCCAGGCTATGCTATGCGAGTACTGTGTCTGTCTCACCGGGTGATGACGTAAAGTATTCCTCCGAGGCAGACCGTAACGCTGACCCATCTGCTGCTAATGCTGCATCACGGAGTGCCAGAGATTCAACAGATCGAATCCGCTCTACCGAATCCGACCTGGGGTCCATACATGGGGTATGGCTCTGCAATTCTCATCACAGGGGATCTAAGAATGATAAACAAAAGATTGTCTCTCCTGGCAGTGCTCCTGGTGGCCGCATTGGTCCTGGCAGCCTGCCCTCAACCCGTTCCAATCGCCCCGACCGAACAGGAACCGGCTGCCGAAACACAGACCGAAGAGGTAGCGGAAGAGTCGATGTCTGGGCCGGCGGTTCAGGGCGGCGTCTGGGTCGAAGGTACCAGCGCAGACGCCACTATACTGAACCCAATCCTGGCCTCGGACAGCGCCAGCTTTGACGTCCTCGGCTGGTTCTTCCCCAGCCTGCTCGGACAGGACCCGTTCAGCGGCGCCATCGTCCCCACAGAGATGGCCGCGAGCTGGGAGGTTTCCGAGGATGGTCTGGTGTGGACCTTCAATCTGCAGGATGGCGTCATGTGGACCGATGGTGAGCAGGTCACAGCCGACGATTTCAAGTTCACCTATAACGCCATCGCCAGCGATCTCGTCGAGACCCCCCGCAAGGCCAACCTCGATAACATCGAAAGCATTGAAGTCCTCGACCCATTGACCATCCAGGTCACCTACGCCGAAGTAAAATGCGATGCCCTCAATAATCTCGGTCTGGGCTGGCTGCCAAGCCATCTCTACGCCGAAGACTTCAGCGACGTTATGGACAGCCCGTTGAATGAGGAGCCAACCGTCAGCGCCGGCCCATTTGTTTTCAACGAATGGACGCGAGACGACAACTCAACCGTCCTGCGCAATGACACCTACTGGAAAGGCGCGCCCAATATGGACGGATGGATCTATAAGATCGTTCCGGATCCTGGCGCCCGTCTGGCCCAGTTGCAGACCGGCGAGTTGGACCTGGTCGGTGTCCAACCGGAACAGCTGACGACCGTCGAACTCGATTCCAATCTGAATCTGTACAAGTTCAAGGACGACGGCTACAGCTACATCGGCCTTAATCAGGCCAATCCGCAGAACCCTCTGGCCGGTCAGGACGAGGATGGCAACCTCGTCGTGCAGGACCCGCATCCAATTCTGAGTGATCTGGCCGTGCGGCAAGCGATCGCACACGCCCTCGATTACGACTCGATTATCAGCACTGTATATCTGGGCCAGGGCTATCAGATCGCTTCCAATGTACTGCCCGCCGTTGGCTGGGCCCACGACCCTTCGCTTCAGCCCTATGCCTTCGACACCGAATTGGCGTCACAGATTCTCGACGAGGCTGGCTGGACCGACAGCGATGACGACGGCGTGCGCGAGTGCAACGGCTGCGCTACAGCCGAAGCAGGCGCCGCCCTCACGATCCGACTGCAAACCAACGCCGGCAACACCACCCGTGAAGACCTGGGGGCGCTGGTCCAGGATCAGCTCAACAGCATCGGTTTCGACATTCAGTTCGAAGCCATCGAGTTCGGTACACTGGTGGGTGAACTGCTGGGCCAGACCTACGATATGGTCATCATTGGCTGGACCGGTCTCGGTACCGACCCCAACGATGACTCCTTCTGGCACTCGAAGTTCGACACACCCGGCAGCGGCTTCAACTTTGTCAGCTATCAGAATGCCCGCATCGATGAACTGCTGGAGCAGGCCGTCAGCGTTCCCGGCTGCTCGACAGAAGAACGGGCGGCGTTCTACCAAGAGATTCAGCAGATCATTCACGACGACATTCCCTATGTCTTTGTCACCGGTTCCGTTGGCAATACTGGCTACTCAGGGAAATTCAACGGCACCAACCCGGGCACGTGGAGCTTCTACCACAACGTCGAGACCTGGTCTTTGGCGCAGTAGGCTGACCCAAGTACTGCCGGAAAAATCCGGCGCCTGGCGAGCAGACCCCGAAGAAGATCAATCCAATCCGCCACCGCATGCTTTCTGCGCGCGGTGGCGGATTCACACCTACATCTCTTTCGCGTCTGTCCCCTCGTGCAGGGGCATTGAAGGATAGTATCAGATCATGGCCCGTTACGTAGTTCGTCGCCTCCTGCAGGCAATTCCCACCCTGCTGGGTGTAAGTGTCATCAGCTTCGTGCTTGTGTACAGCTCTCCCGGCGATCCGATCCTTATCCGTACCTTCGATCCCCACATTACACCAGAAACCCGTGAAATTCTGCGAAGGCAATTGGGGCTGGATCAGCACTGGACCCTGCAATACAACAGTTGGTTGCTGGGAATTACACTGCGCCGGGGAGACCTTCGCGAAGAGTTTACCCGCAAGGATACCCGCTGTGCCTACGTTGCCGGGTTGAATACCACATTTTGTGATAACGGCGGTGGCATCCTGCGCGGGAATCTGGGCACCAGTATCGCCACCAATCAGGCGGTCTGGGATCGGCTGGTAGAGCGCATGCCCGCCACCTTTGAATTAGGTGTCTCCGCGCTGTTGGTCTCTCTGCTGATTGGGTTGCCGTTGGGCGTCCTCAGCGCTGTCCGTCAGGGTTCTATCTTCGATAATTCTGTGCGCGTTCTGGCCGTAGTTGGCAATGCCCTGCCTGCATTCTGGTTCGGCCTCATGCTGATCTTCTTCTTCGGCGTTGTCCTGGGCTGGCTGCCCACCGGCGGCAGACGCACCGTTTCGCTCACGAATGAGTTCGACCTGGTTGACCGCATCAGACATCTGATCCTGCCGACAACTATTCTGGCCTTCGGAGGTATCGCCGGCATCAGCCGGTTCATGCGCACAGAGACGCTGGAGGTGATCCGCACCGATTACATTCGCATGGCCAGGGCCAAAGGCGTGGCAGCAACCCGCGTCTGGTTCGTCCATGCCCTGCGCAATGCGCTCATCCCCCTGATGACGCTTCTTGGCCCGGCCATATTAGGAGTTCTCACCGGCGCGGTGATTGTCGAAACCATCTTCTCCTGGCCGGGGATGGGACGTATGACCTTCAGCGCCGCAGTGCAACGGGACTATCCGACCGTTTTGGGCGCAGTGATGTTTTTCTCGCTGCTGACTATTCTCGGCAACCTGCTCTCGGATATCCTCTACGGGGTCGTAGACCCCCGCGTGCGGCTCTCGTAACGAGGACAGGGCTACATTCATGACGGTTGCTCAGGCAGACAGTTCGGTGCTGGCGACTCCTACAGCCGACCCCCAGCTGCAGCGCAAGCCCCGCACCTTCTGGAGTATGGCGCTCCAGACCCTGCGCCGCGATCTGGTTACACTGATCGCAATTGGGTTCTTGGTCGCAATGACTGTACTTTCTTTGTTCGCATCCGTCATTTCGAGAAGCATCGGCGTCGGGCCCAATGATACCAACTTGGAGAATGCCTTCCAGCAACCCTATTTAGGCCCATATATCCAGTGGCGCACCGGCCAGGACCCAACTCGTGCCCCGCTCATGCTCGGCAAATCCGGCGGCGTTGCCCACTGGCTCGGAACAGATCAGCTTGGCCGCGATCAATTTGTGCGCCTTCTCTACGGCGGCCGCGTCAGTCTCGGCATCGCTTTTGCCGCCGCCGCCCTGACTTTGATCCTCGGCGTGAGCGTTGGCACTATCGCCGGTTTCTTTGGCGGCGTTGTCGACGACGCCATCATGTGGTTCATCAATACGCTTGTTTCAATCCCGGGTATCTATCTGCTCATTATCGTTACCGCAATCTTCAAGCCCAATCCAATCACCCTGACTCTCTTTCTCGGCCTGCTCGGCTGGTTTGGCACCGCCCGCCTGATCCGGGGAAATGTATTCAAAGTGCGCGCCCTGGACTTTGTGCTCGCGGCCCGCTCCGTTGGCACTCGCAATGCCCGCATTATGCTCCAACACGTCATCCCTAACAGCCTGCCAATTATCATCGTAAATGCCGCCATTGATATCGGCGTCCTCATTTTGGTCGAATCTGCACTCAGCTTTTTGGGATTGGGAGTACAGCCGCCTACCGCTACCTGGGGTAGTATGCTCAACAGGGCCAACAACTTTCTCTTCTTGCGCGACCCGGAAACAGAAGCCTACCTGGCGCTCCATCTGCTCATCGGCCCCGGCCTGCTGATCACGCTGACGGTCTTGGCCCTCTATCTCATCGGTGACGGTCTGCGCGATGCGCTCGATCCGATGATGAAAAACTTACGGTAAACAGTTTGGTGTGCGCAGCGGACTTGGTCAGTTCCATCCACCCCGCTGCACACCGACTGCCGAACACTCTTAAGTAAGCTCTTAGAAAAGGAGATAAGCGTATGTGTACAAAACGATTTTCCTTCCTGGCGATCCTGCTGATCGCCGCCCTGGTCCTCGCTGCCTGCGGCTCCTCCGGCCAGACGGAAATGGCCGAGGAACCTGCGCCCGCCCAGGAGGAACAGGCCGCAGCGGAGGAGACGCCTGCCGCTGAAGAAGAGGAGACGACCGCAGATGCCCCCGCGGCTGAAGAAGAAGCGCCCGCCGCGATGAGCGAACGTACCGGCGCCTGGGTCGATGAGGTCATCGCCGTCGAAGAACCCTCTGCAGCCGCGGCCATGACCCGCATGGATAGCGAGGAACTCGACGCCTACGCCTTCTCCATCAGCGATGCCGAAGTCTACTCCCTCGTGCAGGAGATGGACAGTCTGACCTATTCCAACTCCTTCGGCGTCTACGCAGAGCTGACCTTCAACCCCGCCGGACCGGTCTTCGAAGCCACCGGCAAACTCAACCCGTTCGCCGTGCCCCGCATCCGCGAGGCCATGAACTACCTGGTTGACCGCGATTTCATCTCCCAGGAAATCTACGGCGGGCTGGCCTCCCCCCGCTATATGGCCATCACCAACGCCTTCCCCGACTATGCCCGCCTGGTTGATATCGTGCGCCAGTTGGAATTGGAATATGCGCATAACCCGGATACGGCGGCCGAGATCATCAACGAGGAGATGGAGGCGCTTGGCGCCGAAATGGTCGACGGCCTCTGGCATTACGAGGACGAGCCGGTCGAGGTCATCTTCCTTATCCGCACCGAAGATGAACGTAAGGAGATCGGCGACTACGTATCTACAATGCTCGAGGACTTGGGCTTCGCCGTCAACCGTGACTATAAGACCGCCTCGGAGGCCTCACCAATCTGGATCGGCACCGATCCCCATGAAGGCCAGTTCCACATCTACACCGGCGGCTGGATCACAACCGCCATCAGCCGCGATCAGGCTGGCAACTTCGACTTCTTCTATACAAACCGCGGCCTGCCCTTCCCACTGTGGCAGGCATACACGCCTTCGGAAGAGTTCGACGCCATGTCTGAAAAACTGGACCTGCGCGACTTCACCACCATGGAAGAACGGCGTGAGCTCTTCGCCGACGTTCTTGCCCTCTCCATGCAGGACTCGGTACGCGTCTGGTTGGTTAACCAACTGGGCTTTACCGCCTACAGAAACGATATCTCTGTTTCAACAGATCTGGCCGGTGGCCTGAACGGCGCCCGCTTGTGGCCCTATACCCTGCGGCGCACGGGCGAAGAGGGCGGAACCCTCACCATCGCCATGCCCAGCATGTTGCCTGAACCTTGGAATCCTGTCGCCGGCACCAACTGGATCTACGATACGATGCTGATCCGCTCGACCCAGGATTTGGGCACGATGCCGGATCCGTTCACCGGTTTGCAGTGGCCGCAACGCATCGAGCGAGCCGAGGTAACCGTCAAAGAAGGGTTGCCAGTCGGCAGCACACACGATTGGGTTAACCTGACATTCGCCGAACAGATCGATGTGCCGGAGGATGCCTTGCTCGACTGGGACGCCGTAGAGCAGACTTTCATCACCGTCGGCGACCTCCATCCCGACGGGCTCACCGCCAACGTCAAGAGTGTCGTCTACTATCCCAGCGATATCTACGACCTGACCTGGCACGACGGCAGCAGTCTTACTCTTGCCGACATCGTGCTCGACATGATCCTGACCTTCGACCTGGCCAAGGAAGACAGCGCCGTCTTCGACGAGGCCCAACTGCCAAGTCTCAACAACTTCCAGAGCCACTTCAGGGGCTATCGGATCGTGCAGGCGGATCCGCTGATCATCGAGTATTACAGTGACCAATACACGCTTGACGCCGAGCTGAACGTGGCCACTTTCTTCCCCAGCACGCCCTGGCATACCATGGCGGTCGGGCTGCTGGCTGAGGCGGCCGGCGACTTGGCCTTCTCTTCGGACAAGGCCGACGCCAACGAAGTCGAGTGGACGAGCTACATCGCCGGGCCAAGCATCGAGATTCTGGCAGGCCATCTCGAATCCGCCGCCGCTGATGGAAATATCCCCTATGCGTCCACACTGGGCGACTACATCAGCGCAGATGACGCTGCTGTCCGCTGGGAAAACCTCAGCGCCTGGTACGAAGACAAAGAGCACTTCTGGGTTGGCCTTGGGCCGTTCTACCTGGAGAAGGCGTTCACGACCGAGAAGACAGTCCAGTTGCTGCGTAACGAAAACTTCCCCGATCCTTCCAGTAAGTGGGAAGGCTTCGACACGCCCATGATCGCCGAAGTCTCGATCGACGGGCCGGCCCGCGTTGCCGCCGGCGATGAGGCCACATTCGACGTGCTGATAGACTTTGGCGGCGACGCCTATGCCATAGCCGACATCGACGAAGTCAAGTATCTCGTCTTTGACGCCCTTGGCGAACTGGCCCTGACCGGCACCGCCGAAGCCGTCGAAGATGGTCTCTGGCGGATCACCCTCAGCGCCGAAGACACAGCCGGTCTCGAGTCCGGCGCCAATAAACTGGAGGTGGCCGTAGCGCCCCTGCGCGTGAGCATCCCCACCTTCTCGTCCGTGGAGTTCGTAACCACGAACTGATACTAAATCTGTGAATCAAATGGAGTGAGGAGCGAGAAGTTAAGTGTGAGAAGTGAGGGGGTTTTCTCTCTCCTCTCTTCTCTTCACTCTCTTCTCGTCCTTCCTCTTCTCTTCACTCTCTCCTGAAACTACGAGGACAGGCTATGACCGATGCGGCTCTGCCCCTTCAACCCGGCGCCGAAAGCGCCGAAAACCCAAAGACGCAAAGCGCCCTAACGCGCGTCGTGCAGTACACGTCGATGCGTATGGTTGCCCTTTTCTTCACCGTCCTGATCGGCGTCTATCTGACGATTCTGATCGCCAATATGGGTGGCCATGTCGATAAGATTCGCAGAAACTATATCCGCGAGACCGTGGCAATTTCATTGGGGTTCGATCCGGAAATCAAAAACATGACCGCCGAAGAACGTCGCGACCATGTCGAAAAGTTGGTTGCTTTGCAGGAGAAACGGATGGGCCTTGACCAACCCTTCCTCCTTCGCAGCTTCAGTTTTCTATTGGGAGCCATGACCCTGAACCTCGGCTGGGCCGACAATCTGTCCAGCGACAGCGGCTCGCGGCAGGTCCGTCTGATCATTTTGGAGCGCTTGCCGGCCACGATACTTCTCTTCTCCACTTCCTTCTTCTTACTTTTTTTTGTGGGGATCTTCTTTGCGTTATATCTCTCTCGCAACTATGGCAGCCTGATCGATCGGGTCATAGTCGCCTTGGCTCCGACATCCGCTGCCCCCAGTTGGTTTTACGGCCTGTTTCTCATTCTGGTCTTTTCCGCCCTCTTAGGCTGGTTCCCATTCGGCGGCCTGGTCTCCGCGCCCCCGCCCAAATCGATCGTCAACTACTCCCTGAGCGTTCTCAATCACATGATTCTGCCGGTAACCTCCATATTTATCAGCGCCGTCTTCTTGGGCATCTACTCCTGGCGCACCTTCTTCCTCATCTTTTCAAACGAGGACTATGTTGACATGGCCCGCGCCAAAGGTTTGCCCGACCGCGTAATTGAGCGGCGCTACATTATGCGGCCCACGATGCCCACCATCGTGACCGGCTTGGCGCTCTCGCTCATAGGCCTCTGGTTTGGCTCAATTGTCCTTGAGACGATCTTCAACTGGCCGGGATTGGGCCGCCTGTTCTTTCAGGCGGCAAACATCTTTGAGACGTCGGTAATCGTAGGCGCTACCGTCATCTATGCATACCTGCTCGGCCTTACCGTCTTTTTCCTCGACATCGTCTACGCCCTCATAGACCCCCGCGTCAAGGTTGGCGGCAATCAAGGGGGGCAGGTATGACAGCTGTGCGAGGGACGCTCTCCGCGCTTTCCCAATATCCTTCCGCCGTCGCCGGTCTGGCCATCATTGCCGCCATGATCCTCTTTTCGATCTATACGGTGATTGCCATTCCCTACAGTGAAGCAATCGACATGTGGCGGGGAGGAGAGGGTGTGTGGCTGGAAAACCCTCGCACCGCCTTGCCCCAATGGGTGAACCTGTTCCCGGGCGTCAATCTGCCCGAGACGCTGATCCTGGGCCCCGCCGACGAAACCGATGGCGAATCCGTACAGAAAACGCGCAAGGAAGTCTCTGAAGAGATGACTGACGTCATCACCACCTTCACCTTCGACTATACGGCCGACGAGTTTCCCCAGGAAATCTCCCTCTTCCTCACTTCAGAACATGAACAGAAACGCCCCCTCGTATCGCTCACTTGGCTGACGCCCGACGGTCGCGAAATCCGCATTACCGATGTCACCGTCGAAGGGCCCGTTACCGTCCGCTTTTCGCAGGAGGAAATGCTGGAAAGGCGTCTCAACGGCGTAAGACCGGCGATAGGCCTCTTCGCTGACCCTGCCTCGGGCGAAGACGATCCCAGGCCGTTGAAAGGCACCTACCAACTCGTGGCCGCCGGGCTCGTGTTCGAAGACGAGGCCGATGTGGACGCCAGGCTGGTCGTCTATGGCGAGGTCTACGGCTTGGCCGGTACCGATCACCGGCGCCGCGACCTGATGCTGGCGCTCATGTGGGGAATGCCGGTGGCTCTGGCCTTCGGCCTCTTGGCAGCCGTCGGATCGACCGTAAGTACACTGGTTGTGGCCGCGATTGGGGTCTGGTTCGGCGGTTTCATCGACGCCGCAATCCAGCGCATTACCGAAGTCAACCTGATCCTGCCTGTACTGCCAATCCTGATCATGGTTGGTCTCTTTTTCTCGCGCAGCATCTGGGTAATGCTGGGCGTCCTGATTACGTTGAGCATCTTCAGTTCGGGCATCAAGACCTCCCGCGCTATCTTCCTCCAGATAAAGGAGTCGCCTTACTTCGAGGCCGCGCGGGCCTACGGCGCCGGCAATTTCCGCATCATTTTCCTCTATCTCATCCCCCGCATCATTCCCACTTTGGTGCCCTCGTTTGTGGTTTCCATCCCTGCCTTCGTCTTTGTGGAAGCTACGCTGGCCGTACTGAACTTGGGCGACCCGCTGCTGCCCACCTGGGGCAAAGTACTCAGCGACGCCCGCGTCAACGACGCGCTCTACCAGGGCCACTACTACTGGGTGCTCGAGCCTGCCGCGCTCCTGCTCCTCTCCGGCCTCGGCTTTGCCATGGTCGGTTTCGCCTTGGATAGAGTCTTCAATCCCAGATTGCGAGAACTGTAATGGCCTTTTCCGACCCGCCGTTACTGCAAATCGAGGACCTGCGTCTCTATTTCCGCACGCAGCAGGGCGTCTTGCACGCCGTCGACAATGTGAGCCTGAACCTGCGCCGCAACGAAGCCATGGTTATCCTGGGCGAATCCGGCTGCGGCAAAACCTCTCTGACCAAGGCGATCCTGCGGCTGTTGCCACGCAATGTCCACACCTATTCCGGCACTGTCAAAATCAACGGCCAGGATGTCATGCAGTTGAGCGACGAGGAGTTCCGCCAGCAGGTACGCTGGGTGAGGATTTCGCTCGTGCCCCAGGCCGCAATGAATTCGCTCAATCCTGTCCTCAAAGTGGGTGAACAGGTGGCCGAGCCTCTGCTTACCCATTCGAGTATGCGGCGCGCAGAGGCCCTCGAACGCACCGCCGACGCCTTCCAGCATGTCGGCGTCCCCGCAGACTTTATCAACCGTTACGCCTTCGAGCTCAGCGGTGGCATGCGCCAGCGCGTCGCCATCGCCATGGCCATGGTAACCGAACCCGACCTGATCATTCTCGACGAGCCAACCTCCGCCCTCGACGTGCTGACCCAGGCCAACATCATGAACGTGTTGAAGCGGGTCAAGCAGGAGACCTCCACCAGCTTTATCCTCATCACCCACGACATCGGCACCTCGAGCGAACTGGCCGACCGCGCCGCCGTCATGTACGCCGGCCAACTGGTCGAGTTGAACGACGCCGAACATTTCTTTGTCGAGCCGCTCCATCCCTATTCCCAGAAACTTATGGCCAGCGTTCCCAAGCTGCGCCAGGTCGAGGAACCGGAGTTTATCAGCGGCCAGCCCCCCAGCCTGCTGGACCTGCCAATAGGCTGTCGCTTTGCCCCCCGCTGCTCCCATCGCTTCGAGCCCTGCGACACCGATCCCGAACTGGTCACAGCAGGCCTCCGCCAACATGTCAAGTGCTGGCTTCATCAAAACGGAGACACCCAGTGATGCAAACCGTTGCCCATTTTGCTTTCGCGCTGGGAACAGAAACCCCGCACGCGCAGAGAGGCCGATGATGACGGCTACGACCCCTGAGTCCGCAGTTTCCCCGGCCGCCAACGGAGCCGATGCTTCGCCCGAGCCCCTCCTGTCGTTGCGCAATCTGCGCACCTGGTTCGAACTGAGGCGTTGGGGCTTTGGCCGCGCCGGCACCGTCCGCGCCGTCGACGATGTCAGCTTCGACCTGCATGCCGGCGAAGCCATCGCCATCGTCGGCGAGAGCGGCTGCGGCAAATCCACCTTGATGAAGACGATCCTGGGCTTGCACCGGCCGACCGGCGGTTCCGTCATCTTCGAAGGGCGCGATCTCACTACCCTCAACTCGCAAGAGTTGCAGTGGTACCGTTCACAGGTCGGCTACGTTCAGCAGGACCCCTTCGGCGCGCTGCCCCCCTTCATGGATATCCGCCGCATCCTCGGCGAACCCCTCAAAATTCACGGCAACATGACTGAATCCGCCCGCCAGGACCGGATCCGCGAAGTCATGGAGGAGGTCAGACTCATCCCGGTCGAGGACATCTTGCCGCGGTTTCCCCACATGCTCAGCGGCGGCCAGCAGCAGCGCGTCGTCATTGCACGCGCCATGCTGTTGCGCCCGCGCATGATCGTGGCCGACGAACCTGTCTCGATGCTCGACATGTCGGTGCGCGTAGAAGTCCTGCGCCTGCTGCAGGGGTTGCAGCGATCACACAACCTGGCCGTCGTCTACATCACCCATGACCTCTCCACCGTGCGTTACTTCTCCGAACGCATCTTTGTCATGTACGCCGGCGAAATCGTCGAGCAGGCGCTGATGGACGACGTCCTGCGCAATCCTCTGCATCCCTACACGCGTGCGCTGCTGGCCGCCATTGCCGACCCGGACCCGGAAAATGCCCACGTATTTCGCGATGTGCCGCCCGGCGAGCCCCCCAGCCTGGTCAAGCCGCCCTCCGGCTGCCGCTTCCACCCGCGCTGCACCCACTTCATCGAAAACCTGTGCGAAGTGGAGACACCGCCCGATTTCGAACCTGAACCGCAGCATCACGCCCGCTGCTGGCTCTATCAGGATACGCCTGTCAACTCGTGAAAAAGCGCTACACGGAAAGCGGGATGCCCAACTCACCACTGTCTCTCATGCTCTACGGCTTTTTCCTTCTCCTGTTCGGCTTCCTGCTGGCGTTCGCCATGGTCCTCAAGGTGATCGAAGCCGGTTTTCTGCTCAGCTTCGTCTCCTACGGCGCCTCCCTTTCCGGACTGGTTCTCGGTCTGCTCGGCGCCGTCAGCTTTGCCCGGCGCAAGCGCTAAAGTGAATTCAATTTGAAACCAAGGCTTCCTACCCAGGTTGCATCCTGGCGGCGCCGGCGTCTCGCCCACTCTGCCAGCATTCGCAAGCTCTCAGTTTCATTTGAGATCCACATCAGTTGGACCGGAAACGCAAAGAGTTTCGGAAAATCCGAAACTGATTTGTCCTACCCGATAGAATGAAGTTATAATACTGTACCGGTAAAGAGCAGAACGTGACCGAATCCAGTGCCGTGCAGGTTGCGCCTCGCTGAAGCGCATCAGATTCCCCTGCATTCTGATTCACTACTAAAACGAAATGCGTCTATGTTTGAAAAACAGATTGGAATCGACCTCGGTACTGTTAATGTTCTTGTACATGTGCGGGGGCGGGGGATCGTCTTGCACGAACCATCAGTCGTGGCCATTCGCCGCCAGGCCAACAAGATGGTGCTGATCGGGCACGAGGCCTATGATACCCTCGGCCGCACCCCGGAGAGCATCGAAGTCGTCCGCCCCATGCGCGATGGCGTTATCGCCGACTTCGTCGTCACCGAAGCCATGTTGCGCAAATTTATCCAGGACATCGTCGGCCGCTTCCCCCTCTTCAAGCCAAAGGTAATGATCAGCACCCCCCGCGGCGTCACTTCCGTCGAAGAGCGCGCCGTCCATGACGCCGCCATGCAGGCCGGCGCCGGCTCAGCCTACCTGATCCCCGAGCCTCTCGCCGCCGCCTATGGCGCCGGACTGCCGATCGGCACGCCAACCGGAAATATGGTCGTCGATATGGGCGGCGGCACCACCGAAGCCGCCATCGTTTCCATGTACGATATTGTTGTCTGGAGCAGTGTGCGCGTCGGCGGCAACCGCCTCGACGAATCCATCGTCAGCTACATCCGCAAGAAGTACAACCTCCTGATCGGCGAACAGACCGCTGAAGAGATCAAAATCGCCATCGGCTCCGCGCTGCCCACCGAAGAAGACCGCGCCATCGAGGTACGGGGCCGCGATCAGATTAACGGTCTGCCCAAAACCATCGAAATTACAAATAGCGAAGTGTTAGAGGCGATGATGGAGCCTCTGCAGGCGATCGTGCGCACCGTGCGCGCCACCCTCGAAAAAGCTCCGCCCGAGCTCGCCGCCGACATTATCGACCGCGGCATGGTCATCACCGGCGGCGGCGCCCAGCTTCGCCTGATCGCCTCACTCTTTACCCATGAAACAGGTGTCCCCGCCTACGTTGCCGAAAATCCGATGGCCTGCGTCGCACTGGGCGCCGGCCGCGCACTCGAAAACTATGAAATAATGCGGCGTAGCCTGCCAATGCTCTACTCATGACCCGGCCAACTTCCCTTGATGCACATTATCAACCGCCTCCCTCGTCTGAATCGTGCCACTGCTCACAGCTCAGCCCTTCCCATGCCTGTATAGCCGCACGGTAGCCCACCCTAAACCATGCCATTCTCTCCCAAATCAATAATCAGCAAGGCCGTCCATGGCGGCGAAGCCCGCCGTTATGCCCCGCCCGCCAAACGCGTCGCCTCGGCGCCCGTCGTCGGCGGCATCATCCCCAGTATCGGCTATGTCTACGATGACACCGCCCACCTCGACAGCGCCCTCGGCGGCGACCCGGATCTCTACGTCTACGGACGCTATGGCAATCCCACCGTGGCCGACTTTGAAAACGCGATCGTCGAGCTGGAATGCCACGACATGCCCGAACGCGCCGCCGAGCATTTCGCGCTTGCCACCGGCAGCGGCATGGCCGCCATTCACCTGGCCATGGCCGCCTGCGGTGTCCAGTCCGGCGCCACCGTCGCCGCCGCGCAGGACTGCTACGGCGCAACCTATTCGCTCGTCGATAGCCTCTGGCCCCAATACGGCGTAAAGGGCCTCTTTGTCGATGCCACCGATCTGGATGCCGTAGCGCAGATGCTGGCCCGGGAGGCGCCGGTCGTTCTGGTCGTGGAGACTATCTCCAATCCACTTCTCAAAGTTGTCGACATCCCCCGGCTGGCGCAGTTATGCCGCGCCCACAATACGCTCCTCCTCGTCGACAATACCTTTGCCACACCCATGCTCTTTCGCCCTCTCGCCCACGGCGTAGACGTCGTCATCCACAGCGCCACAAAGTACATCGGCGGCCATGGCGATGTCTTGGGCGGCGTGGTTGTAGCCAGAAACGAACTGCGTCCCGCCTTCTGGGACTTTCTCAAAAAGACCGGCGCCAATCTCGGCCCCCACGAAGCCTGGCTGCTGCACCGCGGCCTGAAGACCATGCCGCTGCGCGTAGAGCGCCAGTGCCGCAACGCCGCCACCGTCGCCGAACAGCTGAGCCGCCATCCGGCCCTCGCCCACGTGCGCTATCCGGGCCTGCCCAACCATCCCCAACATGAACTCGCCGCCCGCCTCTTTGGCGAACGCGGCTACGGCGCCGTCGTCGCCATCGAACTCAAGGATGCCGGCCGCGCCGATGTCTTTCGCTTTCTCGAGGCCTTGCAGATGGTCCAACCGGCCACCACCGTCGGCGATATCTACTCGCTGGTTCTCTACCCGAGCCACTCCTCCCACCGGGCATTGTCGGCGGCCCAGCGCGCCGCCGTCGGCATATCCGATGGACTCGTGCGCCTGGCCGTCGGCGCCGAAGATCCCCACGACATCGTTGCCGATATCAGCGCCGCGCTAGAGAGCTGACAGATAGCCAGCGCAGCGCTGCCCGCGGGCCGGAAATACTGCAACGATCCGGCTGCATCTCTACAGTTCTGAAACGGCCGGCCCCCCCGTTTGCAGCAAACTGCAGCCCATTACCAAAGTAGATATATCGAAGTTAAGACAACCCCTTATCGAAATTTGACATATGTTGTAGGATCAAATACAATCTTCCGCAACTTGCAAACATCTGGATAATGTGAAGGTTTCCAGTGTGATTGCAACTAAAAAAGGATATGATTCAGCGGCACTTTCGCTGATACCCTGCATGACACAAACAACCATTCTTACAGAAAAAGCCCCTGCTGCAGTCGGCCCCTATTCCCAGGCCGTCGCGACAGAGCATCTGATCTTCACTTCGGGTCAGATCGGAATCCATCCCCTGACCGGTCAACTACGACCAGGCATTGTCGAACAGACCCATCAAGTGCTGGAAAACCTCGCCGCCGTTCTGGACGCGGCCGGTTCCACTATGGGCCATATCGTCAAGACAACGATATTTCTGACCGACATCGCCGAATTCTCCACTGTGAACGAAATCTATGCACAAGCGTTCCAGGATGATCCTCCTGCACGGAGCACTGTGCAAGTAGCCGCCCTGCCACTCGGCGCGCTGATCGAGATCGAGGCGATCGCGCTGCGCGCTTGAGAAGCATCCGCTGGCGAATCACAGTACCTTTCTACAGAGAAGACAAAGTCAGTCTTCACGCCCCATATACCGTTCAGAGTAGTGCAATCCCCTGGCTTGCACTGAGACGAATGTGAATTAAGCGCGCCAAGGGCGGGCAGGTTGGCGCCTAACCAAATTCGAATTATCGTTGTGTTCGATTGCACAACGCCGCCGTCAGAGTTTACCTGCCTTGAAAAACTATATTTTATTGGAGGATGTAAGACAGTCATGTCAAATCAGCAAGCAGTCGCAGTGATGGAACCAATCCCAGATTTCTTGATCGAGATTGATGATGGGCCGCCAATGGACGACCATCCAATGGCCCTGCTCCTGGAAGAATTCGACGATTCCTATGTAAACCAGCCACAGACTGGCGACATCCGGTATGGCGTTGTTGTCGATAAACGCGCCGGTGAGCTGCTGATTGACATCGGATATAAGTCCGAAGGTATCGTCACCGGCCGGGAAGTTGACCGTCTGGAAGGCGAGTTCCGGGAGATGGCCATTGGCGACGAGGTGCCGGTCTATGTCATGCGCGAAGACCGCGATGGCAACCTCCTGCTCAGTATCTCCCGCGCCAGAGCCGAGGGCGATTGGAAACAGGCCGAGGAGTTGCTGGAAACACAGGACATATTCACCGGCTCCGTCAGCGGCTTCAATCGTGGCGGTGTCATCGTCAAAATCGGCCAAGTGCGCGGCTTCGTCCCCGCTAGCCAACTGAGCAGCGAAAGCCAGGCCATGCAACTCACTGAAGGCGAACCCGACAATCGCTGGATGAAGTTGATGGATACCGAACTGCGCATGAAGGTGATCGACCTGGACCGCCGTCGCAATCGGCTTATCCTCTCAGAGCGGGTCGCCATCCGCGAATGGCGCCGAGAGCAAAAAGAAAAATTGCTCGAATCTCTGGAAGAAAAAAGCGTCTGCGAAGGCGTTGTCAGCAGCCTGGCCGACTTTGGCGCCTTCGTCAATCTGGGCGGAGCCGACGGTCTCATCCATCTGAGCGAACTGAGTTGGGGCCGCATCAGCCATCCCAGCGAGGTGGTCTCAATCGGGCAGAAAATAGATGTGATGGTCCTCAACGTCGATCGAGAGCGCAAACGGATCGGCCTCAGCCTGCGTCGCTTGCTTCCGGAACCGTGGGAAGCCGTGCCTGACCGCTATGAAGTGGGGCAGGTCGTCCACGGCGTCGTTACAAAATTGGTCCACTTTGGCGCCTTTGCCCGTCTCGAAAAAGACACCATCGAGGGCCTGATTCATATTAGCGAACTGACTGAACGGCGCATCACCCATCCCAGCGAGGTCGTGGCCGAAGGCCAGGAACTGGATCTGCGTATCATTCGCATCGATACCGATAAGCGCCGGATGGGCCTCAGCCTTAAGCAGGTCTCGCCCGAAGAGGAATCGGTCGAATTCGATTGGGAACCGGTTCCCATGGAAGAGAACGCACAGAACTCAGCCAACACTGAGAATTCTGCCGCACCGCAGGCGGACGTGGCCGTTCAGGCGCAAGCTGAATCTGACGATGAAGCCAACAACGAACCGACCGAATCGCCCGAAGAACCGGAAATCGTCGAAGCAGTAATATAGTTCCGGCTTTCCTGGACCACAATCGCTGGCGCAGTGTTGCTGAAAACGGCCTCCAACCGCAGCAGACTGTAGTCAGAATTGCCCGCTCTTCGCCGAATCAACTGTGTTTCATATACGTGTCGGGCATTGCGCCCGGCACGTATTTTGCTGAATTGACAAAAGATACCGGCCGTCGGTACAATATATATGTAGTGAACGGATGCCCGTATGGCGGGCCATCACGATCAGTCCGGCCTCCGCTTCCCCGGTTTGCCGGTCCTGTCAAGCGGTCCGCCAACCCCAGCACGCCAATCGCACCTTATCTTCCGACAGGCGCCAGGTCCTCTCCTTTCGCGACCACGCGCTGAGATTCGATTCCAAACCGTCCGCTGCCAACTTCCCCTGTATCCGGAATCAGCGGCGGCCGGGCTCCGAAATGTCGCGCAGGAGAGAAACGGAATTCCGATTACCGCAGTCAGCTGGCGTGTATGGTATATTGTCTCTGTCCGATAGCATACACGCAGGAAAAATGACTATTGAGGGAATGAACTCATGTCTGATAAACTCGAACGCTTCACGAAACGTGCGCGGCGAGTACTAACGCTTGCCCAGGAACAGGCCCTGCGGCTCAATCACAACCACATCGGCACCGAGCACCTCCTGCTTGGACTTGTCCAGGAGGAGAACAGCGTCGCCGTCAAGGTGCTAAAGGAGTTGGGCGTCGAGCCCGGCCAGGTCGTACGCGCCGTGGAGCGCACCGTCGGGCGCGGAGAACGCGCCCCATTTGGCAAACCGACCCTTGCCCCGCGCACAAAAAGAGTCATCGAACTGGCTGTCGAAGAAGCTCGCATGATGGGCAACCACTACATCGGCACCGAGCATCTGCTGCTGGGCCTCGTCCGCGATGGCGACGGCGTTGCCGTCAACGTGCTGCGCAACCTCGGCATCAACCTCGACCGCGTCCGCACCCAGACAGCTCGCGATCTCTTGCAAAACAGCGCCCAATCCAAAGAAAAACAAAAGAAAGAATCCAAAACCCCCCTGGTCGATCAACTCGGCCTCGACCTGACCGCGTCCGCCGAAGACGGGCGCCTCGACCCTGTCATCGGCCGCCAAATGGAAATCGAGCGCGTCATCCAGATCCTCAGCCGCCGCACCAAGAACAATCCCGCCCTCATCGGCGAGCCCGGCGTAGGCAAGACCGCTATCGTTGAAGGTCTCGCCCAGCGCGTCGTCGACGGTGACGTGCCCGAGCCCCTGCTCAACAAACGCATCCTCATGCTCGATGTCGGCAGCCTCGTCGCCGGGACCATGTACCGCGGCCAGTTCGAAGAACGCCTGAAAAAAGTAATCGAAGAAATTATCAGCAGCGGCTCCATTCTTTTCATCGATGAAGTCCATATGCTTGTCGGCGCAGGCGCTGCCGGCAGCAGCGTCGACGCCGCCAATATCCTCAAACCGGCCCTCAGCCGCGGCGAACTCCAGGTCATCGGCGCCACCACTCTCGACGAATATCGCAAACATATCGAGAGCGACGCCGCCCTCGAGCGCCGCTTCCAGCCAATCCTGGTCGAAGAACCCGGTATCGAAGAAACAATCGAAATCCTCAAGGGTATAAAAAGCCGTTACGAAGAACACCACAAACTCATCATTTCCGATGAATCCCTCGATGCCGCCGCCCATCTGGCCGCTCGCTACGTGCCCGACCGTTTCATGCCCGACAAGGCCATCGACCTCATCGACGAGGCCGGCAGCCGCGTCCGCATGTACAAGGCCCCGCACGCCGTCAGCCTGCGCGAAACCTTCATCGATCTCAAACGCCTCCAGAAAGAAAAAGAAGAGGCCCTCGAAACCCAACGTTTCGACGATGCCATCGACCTGCGCTATCGCGAAGTCGAGCTCCAGTCGAAACTGGAAAAACTGCGCGAAGGCTGGCGCCAGGTTGCCAACCAGCCCGTCGTCACCGCAGAAGACATCGCCGAAGTCGTCTCCATGTGGACCGGCGTGCCCGTCTATCGCATGGGCGGCGAAGAGCGCGAACGTCTCCTCGGTATGGAAGCCGAACTGCACAAACGCATCGTCGGTCAGGACGAACCGATCAAGGCCATCAGCAAGGCCGTCCGCCGCGCCCGCGCCGGCCTTAAAGATCCCAAACGCCCCATCGGCAGCTTCATCTTTCTGGGACCAACCGGCATCGGCAAATCGGAATTGACCAAAGTCCTCGCCGAATTCCTCTTCGGCAGCGAAGAGGCCCTCATCAAACTCGATATGAGCGAGTTCATGGAGCGGCACAACGTAAGCCGCCTCGTCGGCGCCCCGCCCGGATACGTCGGCTACGAAGAAGGCGGGCAACTCACCGAGGCCGTCCGCCGCCGCCCCTACTCGGTCGTGCTCCTCGACGAAATCGAAAAAGCCCACCCCGAAGCATTCAATATGCTCCTCCAGATTATGGAGGACGGCTCCCTCGCCGACGCCAAGGGCCGCCGCGTCGATTTCCGCAACGCACTTCTCATCATGACCAGCAACGTCGGCGCCAAGCTGATTCAAGGCTCCAAGGGCATCGGCTTCGCCATCACCGCCGATGAGCAGACCCGTATGGAAGTCGAACATGAGCAGATGAAAACTCGCGTCATGGATGCCTTGAAGAAAACCTTCCGCCCCGAATTCATAAACCGTCTCGACGGCATCATGGTCTTCCGCAGCCTCACCAAAGAGGAGATCACCGAAATCGTCGAGTTGGAACTCCGCACCCTGCGCAGCCAACTGGCCGAAAAGGACATGAAGCTGGAACTGACTTTGGCCGCCCGCTATGCCATTGCCGATGCCGGCTACAACCCGGATTACGGCGCCCGCCCCTTGCGCCGCGTCATTCAAAGCGAGGTTCAGGATCCCCTCAGCGAAGCGCTGCTCGAAGGCAGCTTCGTCCCCGGCGATACAATCCAGGTCGACTTTATCCCCAGCACACCTGCCGAACTGGCCGCGCAGAACGCCGCCACCGAGCACATGTCCGGCTCGCGTAACCCCTTCGACTCCACCAATGGCTCCAACGGCGAGGAAGCGCCCAAGGGCTTCTACAAGTTCACCGCCATTGCTCACCGGGAGCAGGAGCAGGAGGAGGAGGAGCCGGAAGACAGCGAAACCACCGAGGCTCTCGAAGCGCTCCTGCAGTAGCGCCATCTCCTACCGCCAGCCCAAAAGACTTCAAAAAAAAAGAACCCCCGCAAAGGGGTTCTTTTCTTGTGAACTAAACCACGCAATTCGACAGACTGCCTCGGGTAACTTCATCTGGCCCCGACTTACCAGCAAAACTCTCCACTAGCCACTGGTGTTTCACTGACCACTAACCACTGACCACTGCAGTTCACCACTGGATATGGTTGACATTGTGCCCCGGGTCCAGCGTAAAGACGTAGGGCTTGTTAGTGTCGTACTCGTTGTCCGGGTAGTACGTACTCACCCGCAGCAGCGTCTTTTCGCCTTCCGTAACGTAATCGATAGTGACCGACTTGCCTGTCATCGGGTTGACCCCGTTGAAGACTGAAATCTTGGGCGAGTCCGGCAGAAACGGACCGGGCTGCGCGCTGCCGTCTGCGCCGATGTACCAATACTGCAGGCCGTCCTGGACCGAGCAGATCTGGGCCGGCCTCGCCGCGTGTTGGACATGACAGTCGATACCGGTGTAGACCGGCGTAGAATCCGAATCTGTACCGCCGTCCAGGCCGGACCCAACCGGCGGTGGCGTGTTCGTTCCCGGTGGGTTGTTTCCTCCTGGCGGGGGCGGAGTGTTGGAATTCGGTGTGTTCGGTACAGGATTGGCAGGAAGATGAACGTCATGACCGCCGGCCGCGTTTCCGGCGTCGGTACAGTGGCCGGAATTGAGCGTTCCGTCCGGCATCTGGCAATAGCCGGGCAAATTTGGGTGCGCGTGTGCAGTGGCCGTTACGACCAGCGCACTCAAAATAAGCATCAGGGCCAAAACAATGCGGAAGGTGTTCATTACACTAAGTCTCCTTTTCATTTCCCGCCCGTCTGAAAGATTCTCTGGGCGGTGTCATGATAAGTAGACGACGCTTCTGCGCTCAGTGTTCCCCGACATCTCACCTCAACGTTTCCTTCCCCCTCAGTGCTTTCTTTCCACCTCCTCCAATCTGTATAATGCTCCGTCTGGGATTGACCTTGAAATCTGGGCGCTCACTCTGATGTGGCTGTGTTAGAACGGTTTCCCCAACCTGCATACATCACCAATTTCAGGCTCAATATGCTGTACCCCCCAGCCGACCCTAAAGCCCCACCACCACCCGAAGCACCGCCAAAATCCTGCCCATCCCCTGCAGTTCCTCACAGCCCATCCCCTAATCCTACGAATCACAGTTCAGACAATTCCCTCAACCGGCCGAGTCTCCCCCTATCCCCTATCCCTGCAGTTCATCACAGCCCATCCGTTAATCTCATAAATCACAGTTCAGACAGCAGTTGGCCAATAAGATTCGGATAAACTCTACTTGAGGGCCGATCTTGCCAAAAGTACATAAAGTGCTATACTCCAAAAAAGGTGTAAAGTGAGAGCCTTAGCAAAGAGAGAGAAAGATGACCAAGACGCAGACACCAAAAGATAAGGCATCGAAAAACAATTCGCAGAAAGTTGAGGACACACCAAATGGTCAGGTTCCAGTACGGGGCAGGGATGCTTCTGATAAAGAGTTCTCGACCCACTATAATGAAAGCGTAAAGCGAAATCATCGCCTGATGGAACTGTTGGCTCGATGACCCATGTTTACCTCAATATTGAACAGGTCATGGCGATTCACCAAGACCAGTTCGAGCGGTTCGGGGGATCGTTAGGTATACTGAATAAGGGCGCGCTGGAATCTGCTTTAGCTCGCCCTCGATCAGGTTACTATAACGACATTGTCGAAGAGGCGGCTGCTCTCTTAGAGAGTCTAGCCACCAATCATCCCTTCACAGATGGAAACAAACGAGTTGCTTTTGCGGCCACTGACACCTTCCTACGCTTAAATGGATACTTTGTTGACTGTGATAACGATGAGGCTGATCAGTTTATCAGGAGAATACTTGTGGACAATTCTAGCCGGCTTTGCAAAATACAAGCGTGGCTAAGAGAAAGCATGAAACCCCTTTCAAGTAACCGTTAGACCTGTCAACACGCCCACGTCCACAACCGCACACGCCCCCATGCCAGAACCCGCCGCCAACGTTTTGGTGAACTACTGCTCTGCAGTCAAAAAACAGTCCCTGGAATACTGACCCGTGTCCCTTTCCCCTCTTCTTCGACCCTATCCCCTATCCTTCGACTTTGAAGTTCCATAACGCATCGATTCACCGCCCACAATCCTGCCCTCCCCCCGCCCCCCTAACCCCTGTCTTGTACTTTTCCAACGACAGGCGTATCATAACTAGCCCGCGAACAATCTCGTCGCAACGATTACTATAGGAGGAACCACAGCATGAATGAGCGCATCGGGTTTGTCGGACTTGGCATCATGGGACAGGGCATGACCCGCAACCTCTTGAAAGCCGGATTCGGCGTGCGTGTCTGGAACCGTACCTCGAGCCGCATGGACCCCCTGCTGGAGGCCGGCGCTACCCCCGGCGCCAGCCCCGCAGATGTCGCCGCAAACTGCGATATCGTCATCATCTGCGTCAGCGACACGCCCGATGTCCAGGCCGTTGTCCTCGGCGAAAACGGTATCCTCTCCGGGGCCAACCAGGGCTCCCTTGTCATCGACTGCAGCACCATCAGCCCCCAGGCCACCATCGACATCGCCGCCCAACTCAACGCCAAAGGCGTCAAAATGCTCGACGCCCCCATCAGCGGCGGCAGCGAAGGCGCCGCCAACGGTACCCTCAGCATCATGATCGGCGGCGATGCGGACCAGGTCGAACGCGCCCGGGGCGTCTTCGAAGCCATGGGCAAGACCATTACCCACGTCGGCAATCAGGGCGCCGGCCAGACCGTCAAACTCGTCAACCAGATTCTTGTCGTCGGCAACTGCCTCGCCATGAGCGAAGCACTCGTCTTTGCCCAGGCCGGCGGCGTCGACCTGCAAAAATGCCTCAACGCCGTCTCCGGCGGCGCCGCCGGCAGCTGGATGCTCGCCAACCGCGGTCCCCAAATCATCGAACGCGACTGGCGGCCCGGCTTCACCATCAACCTCCAACAGAAGGACGTGCGCCTCATCATGCAGGAAGCCGACGCCCTCGGCGTCCCCGTCCTCCTGACAGGCCAGATCTTCAGCCTCTACCGCACCCTCCAGCAGATGGGCCTCGGCGAAGAAGGCAACCACGCCCTCGTCAAGGCGCTCGAAAACCTCAGCGGCGTACAGGTCGCCTGAACCGGTACGATTCATGTCCGAATGGACTATGAACCGCTGTCGACATCCCGAAAACCGTTGCACACCTCCCCGCCTTTTGTGTATAGTTGAACTCTAGACCGTCTGCCCGCATCCCTCCCTGTTCCGAGGGATGCGGGGGCCGGCTTCGCAGCCGGCAATCTGTATGGCGGATGAAATGCCCGCCGGGTCTGCGCGGCAGCGCCCTTACTCCGAATACAACGAGCCCGCCTTGTTTTTTCCCTTTCCTCCAAGGCGCAAATCATCGCAGATAGTGGACAAAAAGGACTTCGTGTACACACTATGAAACCCATGATACGATTACTCTCACTCAGTGCGCTTGTCCTTTCCGCCCTGTTCGCGGCCCTGTTTTTCGCGCGCCCTTCCAACCAGCTTAGCATTACCTTCCCCCAAGCCGGGGTAGGAACCCCCTTTTCCCAAGAGGATAAGGAATCGGTTGGTCTTGCCGCGCCCGTTCTGGTCGCATCGGCCGGTTCTGACCGGATCACCATCGACTGGGCACCCATCGTCGGCGCCGCCACCTACGAGCTCTGGGGTCGGCAAGGCGAAGTCCCCTGGGAGCGGCTCGATGATGGCTCCCTGACACATAATGTGACCTCACATACGCATTCCGGCCTTGCCTCAGGGGATACTTACAGCTACACTGGCCGCGCCGCGCCCGTCGCCGGCGAAAAGAGCGCTTGGGCCGCCGAGGTCGAAGCCACAGTTTCCTACGTCCCGTCGCTGACGGCGAACGCCACCGCCGGCCGCATCGAACTTGGCTGGACAAGCGTGGCCGGCGCCGGCAGCTACCAGCTCATTGTCTGGACAGACGGCCTCAATGACTGGGAACGCATCGGCGATCCCATCACTGGCACCATCACCTCTTATACCCACACCGGGCTCACCGAGCTCAACACCTACCACTACCGCGTAAGAGCAGTGATCGACGACACAGAGGGCGATTGGTCCGATTCCGTCAGCGAAATCCCTGTCCGCCCCGCCGCCTCCGATCTCTCCGCCACCGCCGCTACCGGTCAGATAGAGCTGAACTGGACCGCCGTCCCCGGCGCCGAAAGCTACCGGCTTATCAGCTGGACCGACGGCCAGACCGCCTGGCAACGCATCGGCGCTCCCCTCACCGGCGATACAACCTCCTACACCCACACCGGTCTCACCGCCGGAAGGACCTACTACTATCGGGTCAGTGCAGTGATCCACGGCATTGAAGGCGCCTGGACTGAATCGGTCAACGACGTCCCCGCCGCACCGCCCGCACCGGCGCTGACCGCCGCCGCCGCCGTCGGCCAGGTCGAGCTGAGCTGGATCGCCGTTCCCGGCGTTGGCAGCCACATTCTCATCGTCTGGACCGACGCCCAAAATGCTTGGGTACGCATCGGCGATCCCCTTTCCGGCGATACCACCTCCTACACCCACACGGGGCTTTCCGCCGGGCAAACCTACTACTACCGGGTCAGCGCCGTCGTCAACGGTACCGAGGGCACATGGTCGAATTCGCCCAGCGCCGTCCCGGGCGCGTCATTCATGCCGGGACTGGTCGCGACCGCCTCCGCCCACCGCATCGATCTCAGTTGGAGCAAAGTGACCGGTGCCGACAGCTACCAGCTCATTGTATGGACCCCGGGCCAGACCGACTGGGAACGCATCGGTAATAGCCTGTCCGCCGAAACCACCTCCTATTCCCATACCGGACTTACGGCTGGCAACACCTACTACTACCGCGTCAGAGCCGTGATCGACGGTACGGAGGGCCCCTGGTCGGAGGAGGTTGACGCTGTGCCGTAAACGGCACTTTTCCCTTTCAATGGCCCCATCATCACACAACAATTGGGAATAGGCTTACAGAGCCTTTCATCCACCGGCGGTACACTGGCACACGTCGGCCCTCTGGGACGCGAAACAAAAGTCTCCATATGCCGTAATGTATATAGAGGACCGGCAAACGCGCGGTTGTCCCGTTTGACACCGGAACAATTCGCGCCGATCGCGAAACGGCACTATAATTGCCCTGCCAGTCCTTTCGCCATCCGCATATCACAGCTGCCGGTACGCCGGGGATGAGAAGAAATGAAGAGATTCCTGATCGCGGTCGCCGTGCTTGTTGTCATCGGCGCCGCCGGCTGGTTCGGCCTCCAACGCTTCCAGGAACGCCGCGCCGCCCTCGACGCACAGCCCAGCTACGAGACCGCCACAGTCGAGCGCGGCTCGATCAGTAGTACCGTCAGCGCAACCGGCAGCATCGAACCCGAAGCCGAAGTCGCACTCTCCTTCCGCGCCAGCGGCCGCGTCGAGCAGGTCCTCGTATCCGTCGGCCAGCCCGTAGAAACCGGCCAGCTCCTGGCCCAACTGGATGTCACCGACGCCGCCCTCGCACTCGAACAAGCCGACATCTCTCTCCAGATCAGCCGCGCCCAACTGGAGAAGCTGGAAAAACCACCCTCAGACTCCGATATCATCGCCTCCCAGGCCAATGTCACCGTCGCCCAAGCCAGCGTCGCCAGCGCAGAAGCCGCCCTGGCCAGCGCCCAGGCCAGCTATCGCCAACTGTTGGCCGGCGCATCACCGGCCGAGCTCGCTGTCCAGGAAGCCCAGGTCCGCCAGGCCGCCGTCAACGTGCGCCAGGCCCAGAGCGCCTATGACCAGATCAAGACCGCCCCCGATGCCGGCGCATCGTCCCAGGCTGTCCAACTCGAACAGACAACCATCTCCTACGAAGTCGCCCAGGCCCAGTTGACGCTGACGCAACAGGGTGCCGACCAGGCCCAGATCGCCGCCGCCTTCGCCCAGATCGCCCAGGCCGAACTCGGTGTACGCCAGGCCCGCAGCAACCTGCTCGTGGCCCAGGACACCCTCAACTCCCTCCTCGAGGGGCCGCCGGCAGAGGACCTGGAAATCGCCCGCGCACAGGTCCGCCAGGCCGAACTGAGCAAACAACAGGCCGAAGTCTCCCTCAATAACTCGATGCTCTATGCCCCCATCACCGGTGTCATTAGCCAGGTCAATCTGCGCCAGGGCGAACTGTATGGCTCCAGCACCCTGCCCGCCATCGTGCTCACCGACCTCGTCAGCTTTCACATGAACGTCCTCGTCGACGAAATCGACGTCCGCCAGGTGCAGATCGGCCAGACAGTCCGTCTCAGCCTCGACGCACTCCCCGACGCCGATATCGCCGGCCAGGTCACAAAGCTCTCCCCCACCGCCCGCGATGTCGGCGGCGTAGTCGCCTACGACGTCGAAATCGTGCCCGAAACCACTGATGCCCAACTGCGCGCCGGCATGAGCGCCACCGCCATCATTACCACCGCCAAGGTCGACAACATCCTGCTCGTCCCCAATCGCTACATCCAGCTCGACCGCGAATCGGGCCGCGCCTTCGTCCAGAAAATCATCAGCGGCGTTCCCACCCTCCAGGAAATCGAAATGGGCCTGCGCAACGACCGCTTCACCCAGGTCCTCGCCGGACTCGCCGACGCCGACCAGATCGCTCTCATCCGCACCAGCAGCGAGGACCAACTACGCAGCGCCATCTTCGGCGGCAACTAGAAGTCGTCGACATTCCGAGAAAACGATTCAAAATATGACAAAAGCACAACGCACACCGTCAGAATCAGGCCATCTCTCGCCTGACTCTCCTATCCCACAACCACAATCCGCAGCGCCAAAGCTGTTCTCCCTGCCCCTCCGCGGACAAAAAGGTGTTAAGGTGTTCTTCGCGGCCCTTCGCGGCCCTTCGCGGACAAAAAGAAGTTGACCTACCCTTCGTGGCCCTTCGCAGATAGACGACATTCTGAGTACGAACAAAGTTACTAAAAACCAAAAACCAAAAACTCCCCCAAAAAGCATGCTCAATCAAATCTCCAACCAAACAAACCCAAACGGCGCCGAGCCCCCGGACAACGCCCGTCCCGTCATCGAAGCCATCGACCTCACCAAAATATACAAAATGGGCGACATGGAAGTGCGCGCCCTCCGCGGCGTCGACCTCAATATCCACATCGGCGAAATAGTGGCCATCATGGGCCCCAGCGGCAGCGGCAAATCCACCCTCATGAACATCATCGGCTGCCTCGACGTGCCCACCTCCGGCCTCTACCGTCTCGACGGCACCGACGTCGGCGCGCTCAATGACAATAGCCTCGCCGAGATCCGCAGCCTCAAAGTCGGCTTCGTCTTCCAGAGTTTCAACCTCCTCCCCCGCACCACCGCCCAGGCCAATGTCGAGCTTCCCCTCCTCTATGCCGGCATCAGCGGCCGCGAGCGCCACGAGCGCGCCGCCCAGGTGCTCAATCTGGTCGGGCTAGACGATCGCCGCCAACACAAACCTAACGAACTCTCAGGTGGGCAGCAACAGCGCGTCGCAATCGCCCGTGCCCTCATCAACCGCCCCAAACTCATCCTGGCCGACGAGCCAACCGGCAATCTCGACTCCAAGACCAGCGTTGAAATCATGGACCTGCTGCAGCGGCTCAACCGCGAACAGGGCATTACCATCGTCTTCGTCACCCACGACCCCGAAATCGCCCAATATTGCAGCCACGTCATCCATTTTCGCGACGGCCGCATCGAAAGCGACGAACGCAAACACGCCCCAGAGGCCGAAGCCCCACCCCTACATAACCCAGAGTCTCGCGCCTTAGAAGTCCCTAATCCCTGATCCCTAATCCCTGACCCCTGCCCTTATGAACCTCTACGAATCGATCCGCGTCGCAATGCTGGCTCTGGCGGCAAACAAGCTGCGTTCCATTCTGACGATGCTTGGCATTATCATCGGTGTCGGCGCAGTCATCGCCCTGATGAGTATCGGCCGGGGTGTGGAGAAGTATGTTACCGATCAGTTTGCCAGCGCCGGCACAAATCTGCTATTTATCGTGCCGGGCCAACTGAGCGAAGGATCACCCCGGGAACGGGCCAGAAGTAGCGGCATCCTGACGCTCAGCGACAGCAACGCCATCGCCAATCCCCTGCAAGTACCGGATGTGTTTGCCGTTGCGCCTGAAGTGAGCGGCAGCGCCGTTGTGTCCAAAGGAAACAAGGACTTGGGGGTTTCTGTCAATGGCGTCACCGCTAGTTATCAGGATGTGCGTTCCTGGGAGCCTGCCATCGGCGCATTCATCGCCGCGATAGATGTTCAAGAGCGCAGTCGGGTAGTGGTCATTGGCTCGGATGTCTACGGAAAACTCTTCGATCCGAATGAGGATCCCGTTGGCCAGACAATCCATGTCAATAATCTGCTCTTCCGGGTGATCGGCGTGATGGAAGAACGGGGCGGCGGCGGCTTCGGCGGCAATCTGGATGAGGCGGTATTTATTCCCCTCACTACGGTTCAGGACCGTCTCTTTCGACGCAGAACGGTCAGCGGCGACTACCGGGTCAACGTCATCTACGCGTCTGTGCGCTCTGAGGATCGGATGGATGCAGCGCAGGAGCAGATATCCGAACTGCTGCGCCAGCGGCATAACATCGCCTTTCTGGGCGAAGACGACTTCGCCATCATCAATCAGGCGGACCTCATCTCGATCTTTGGAGATATCCTTAACGCCCTGACCCTCTTCCTGAGCGCTATCGCCTTCATCAGCCTGCTTGTCGGCGGCATCGGCATCATGAACATCATGCTCGTCAGCGTTACCGAACGAACCCGCGAGATCGGGCTGCGCAAAGCCGTCGGCGCCAAACGCCGCAATGTCTTGAGCCAGTTTCTCATCGAAGCGGTGACGCTCTCGCTGATCGGCGGCATGATCGGCATCGCCCTCGGCGCCGGCGGAGCGGTCGCCGCCACCTCCTTCATCGACAACTTCAGCGCCGTCGTCGGCATCGACGCCATCGCCATTGCCATCCTTTTTTCCATGGCCGTCGGCCTCTTCTTCGGCATCTATCCCGCCTACCGCGCCAGTCGCCTCAACCCCATCGACGCGCTGCGATATGAATGACCCTATCCTGAGTCCCTGCCCCCAGCGCACACCTGCCCGCAAGGCGCCCGAAAGTCCCCTGTCCCCTGACCCCGGGTCCCTATCCCCTGCAGTTTCCGCCCGCAATACCCTGATTCTGCTCTGCCTCCTCCTGCTCCTGACCGCCTGCGGCCGCCGCCCAGGCCAGCCCACTCCCCTCCCGCTCGGCACACGCGTCGCCCAAAACACGCCCGATTTCAGCGCGCCCGCACAGGCAGATACCCCCACCCAGACCGCAGATCAGGTCGCCGACTCCCTGCGCGCCCGCCTTGCACAGCAGCGTACGCCAACAGCCCCCGCCCCCCCATCCGCGGCTTCAGCCGGTGCCAACCCCGCCCCCACCCCGTCGGCCCTGTCCGCCTACCCTAGCCTCTCCGTTTTCAGCCGCCCAACCGCACTCGGCATCCTCTCCGCCGGCGGTCTCCTCTATTCCGCCCCTGGTGGCGGCGTAGTCGCTAACCTGCAAATAGGCGCCACCCTCACTATCACCGGCCGTTCAGCCGATAGCGCC
The DNA here is from genome assembly GCA_965220715.1 of Caldilineaceae bacterium. GTDB lineage: Bacteria > Chloroflexota > Anaerolineae > Caldilineales > Caldilineaceae > Bin5. Next base: position 5,458,927 of record OZ244843.1, on the reverse strand, counting down.
TGGTTTGCCGCCTACCTCGCCGACGGCATCGCCGGCTGGGTGCCCGCCGCCCAGCTGCGGGTCTTCGGCGATGTCAACGAACTGGAGATCGTCCAGGAATCGCTCGGCCCCTCCGTCGTCGCCACCCTCATCGCCGAAGCCAGCAAACCGCAGGACCCCATCACCACCGTCGCTGTCCGCCTCACCGCCACCACAACCGCCGCCGCCGCTTCTCCCCAAACCGCGCCCGAACCGCCCGCCGCCCCCGAAATAACCGGGCCCGCAGTCACCGTCCTCGTCGAAGGCGCCAACCTCCGCGCCGGGCCCGGCACCGACTTCCCCGTCGTCGGCGTCTTCTACCAAAACGAATCCGCCGCCCTGCTCGGACGCAACCAAACCAGCGACTGGCTCCAGGTCCAGCTCCCCGAAACCACCGCCTGGATCTTCGCACCCCTCGTCCAGACCAGCATCCCCATCTCCGAACTTCCCGCCATCGAACCGCCCCCCACCCCAGAACCCTGAGCAATCCCCCCATCCCAGCGCACACTCCCGCCCCACACAAACTGCAGCCCATCCCCTGACCCCCCCAATCACAGTTCAGACAACCGCGCACCAGCGAGACCCCATCCCCCATCCCCTAACCACCGCATTGCCAACAACATCGCGCCGTTCCTCCACCGCTTTCTATACTTGCCCCCAGCGTCCGCCCATCATCTGCAGCCGGAATCGAAACAGTTCCTTCAGCGCGTGATCGAAAAGACAGCCAAAACTCAGACGCCGTCCCACTTCAAATCAAGCCCTTCCATGCCCGTTTTCTCCCCGCAGCGGCGGCCCATCCCATACGATCACGGTCATCGCGTATGCCCTGACCCAATCCAGGCAGCGAATTGTATGCACCGCGCTTTTCCGATATATTGATCTCATTTGTGGCAGGTTCAACAATGTCCGGCAACAGCGACCGAAGTGGAAAAAAGATGTTCTTAGTGGTCCTTCGTGGCCCTTCGTGGATAAAAAGAAGTTGAAGTGTCCCTTAGCGGCCCTTCGTGGACAAAAAGAAGCTGAAGTGTCCCTTAGCGGCCCTTCGTGGACAAAAAGAAGCTGAAGTGTCCCTTAGCGGCCCTTCCATGGAAACAGGCGTTGTCGCCTTAGTCTGCGGTTGGAATAATTGACGGAATCGATCTTCCCAAGCCGTAACCCCATAACGTAGAGTACGCCAACCACCACAACGAATGAGGTGGGGAATGGTTGCACCCCTTGTCCGGGCCAAGCTGGCCGTACTGCTGGCCGTTATTACTGTCATAACGACTGCCCACGGCGCATTCGCCGTCGAAGTGCATATCGTCCAGCCCGGTGAAACCCTGAGCCAGATCGCCTCGCGCCATGGCACCACCGTGGCCAACTTGCAACGGCTCAACAATCTGCCCAACGTCAACTTCGTCCGCTACGGCCAGCGCCTCCTGATCGATTCGCCCGATACCACCACCAACGCCGACCAGGGTTACCGGACCTACACCGTCCGGCCCGGCGACACACTGACCAAAGTTGCCGATCGCCACGGTCTCAGCGTGACCACGCTGGCCCGCATAAACGGCGTCTCGCCCTTGCGCTGGCTCTACAAAGGCCAATCCTTGCTGCTGCCCGTTTCCACTGCCCTCGTACAGCCCGCACCCGCGCCCGCAGCTCTATCGCATGTCGTCGCCGCCAACCGGACCGTCGATGGCGTTCAGCGCTACACCGTGCAGCCGGGCGACTCCCTCACCCGCCTCGCCCAACGGCATGGCGTCACTCTCTCCAGCCTCATCTCCATGAACGGCCTGGCATCGGCGCCCTGGCTTTACGTGGGCCAGGTCCTGCTCCTGCCCGCCCCCGCCCCGCCGCAAGCCCTGCCCCAGCCCGGACGAACGCGGTCGCTGGACCATACCGTACACGCCGGTGAGACGCTCTCGGAAATCGCAGCGCACTATCGCGTCAGCCCCGTCGCTATCCTCCGCTTGAATGGCCTCACAAATCACAGCCGGCTCGCCGTTGGCCAGACCCTGCGCATCCCATCGGAGAATGCGCTCGAACTGCTCAAATACCTGTATCCCAGCCTTGACCCCGCCCACTATCCCACCGCCACCGAGCGCTGGATCGAAGTTGACCTGGGCGAACAGCTCGCAATCGCCTACGAGGGCGCCGTTCCCGTCAAACTGTTCGTCATCTCATCCGGCGTGGAAAACTCGCCCACCGTCACCGGCGCCTTCCGCATCTGGGCCAAGATCGCCCTGCAGGACATGCGCGGCGGCAACCGTGCCGCAGGCACCCATTATCTCCTCAAGAATGTCCCCCATGTCCAGTACTTTTATAAGGACTACGGCTTTCACGGCACCTACTGGCACAGCAACTTCGGCGCACCCATGAGCCGCGGCTGCATCAACATGACCGCACAGGACGCCGAATGGCTCTTCAATTGGACGTCTCCTACCGAGTACGGTGATGACTGGCTGCTCAGCACGAACGCCAACCCCGGCACGCTCGTAATGGTCCATTAATGAAACCCGTTCTCAACCATTATTTTCTACCTTTATTCCCTGCACTCATTCGCTGCCAGAGTCTCATCATGAAAACCCGAACACGAAATCTCTCCCTCTCGCTGGCCCTGCTCTGCGGACTCAGCTCCATCGCATTGGGCATCCCCCTTTCCGCCAGCGCCGCCGCGCCCCCCGAACCCGTCCCCCTGCTATACAACGCCAAAGTCGGCCTCGACCAGTTCCCGCCTCTTCCCTTCTCAGGCGCCTCCATGGACCTGCCCCGCATCCGCTATCAACGCCAGACAAAGCTGGCCGCCGTCAATAAGCGCAGCATTTTGGAGGCGGAACCCCACTATGCCGTCGCCTACAACGGCCTCACGCTCCTCCACATGAACGTCGACCGGGCCCGCGCCCAAGGTGAAAAGTGGATCGAAGTCAGCCTCAAAGACCAGAAGCTCTACGCCTGGGTTGGCGGCCGCCTCGAAAATCAGTTTCTCATCTCCTCCGGCATCAGCGACCATCCCACCATCACCGGCCTCTTCCGCATCTGGGCGCGAACCGCCTCGCAGACCATGGACGGCGGCGACCGCGCTTCCGGTACCTACTACAACCTGCCAAACGTACAGTGGGTCCAATACTTCTACGACGAATTCGCCTTCCACGGAACCTACTGGCACAACAACTTCGGTTCCCCCATGAGCCACGGCTGTGTCAACCTCACCATCGAAGACGCCCAATGGCTCTTCAACTGGGCATTCCCCGCCTGGGACGGCTCAGCCGCCTGGCTGCGCACTATCAATAACGACGCCACCCTCGTATGGGTCCACCAATAACCCCCCCAGGGGCGCCCCTTGTGGGCGCCCTTTCTGGCCCATCCTGGCATCCAAATCGAAACCCAACCGCCCCCCAAATCACAGCTAATCCCCTAAATCCCCCTAATCACAGTCAAGATCAGTACGCCTGCCGGTTGAATCGGACTCTCCCTCACGCCATTCTCCTGACCCACCACCATGCTCTGCCTCAATTCCAAAAGGTTTTCTTCGCGTTCATTCGCGACCCTTCGCGGACCAAAGGTGTTCTTCGCGGTCCTTAGTGGCCCTTCGTGGAAAAAGGGTTTTCTTCGCGTTCCTTCGCGACCCTTCGCGGACAATAAAGGTTTTCTTCGTGGTCCTTAGTGGCCCTTCGTGGAAAAAGGGTTTTCTTCGCGTTCATTCGCGACCCTTCGCGGACCAAAGGTGTTCTTCGCGGTCCTTAGTGGCCCTTCGTGGAAAAAGGGTTTTCTTCGCGTTCCTTCGCGACCCTTCGCGGACAATAAAGGTTTTCTTCGCGGTCCTTAGTGGCCCTTCGTGGAAAAAGGGTATTCTTCGCGTTCCTTCGCGACCCTTCGCGGACAATAAAGGTTTTCTTCGCGGTCCTTAGTGGCCCTTCGTGGAAAAAGGGTTTTCTTCGCGTTCCTTCGCGACCCTTCGCGGACAAAAAAGGTTTTCTTCGTGGTCCTTAGTGGCCCTTCGTGGAAAAAGGGTTTTCTTCGCGTTCCTTCGCGACCCTTCGCGGACAATAAAGGTGTTCTTCGCGGTCCTTAGTGGCCCTTCGTGGATAAAAAGGTGTCTCCCGCAACCCTTCCCGGATAGATCAGGCCCTGATCTCCCAATTCCCAACGCAGCCAAACGTCAACTAGCCCTCACCCCTAGCCCCTAGCCCCTATCCCCCGCAGTTCCCAACGGAACTTTCCCGCCCCCCCATCCGTCACTATTACCAATCGCATCTCGTCTAAGCGATCCGACCAAATAAGTCTCTATCCGGTCCACACCCAAAAAAGGAGACCACCATGAGATTCACACCTCGCTCCAGAAAAACCACCCGCATCGCTGCCCCAATCCTCCTCGCCCTCCTGCTCACCATCACCCTGCTCCCGGCAGCCGCCCTGGCCGAGCCGCCGCCAGCGGATGACGATCCGGCGCCTTCAACCGAACAGAATCAGGATACACCATTGCCAGGTGGAGGCCAGCAGCAGACGCCGCTACCAGGTGGAGGCCAGCAGCAGACGCCGCTACCAGGTGGAGGCCAGCAGCAGACGCCGCTACCAGGTGGAGGCCAGCAGCAGACGCCGCTACCGGGCGGAGGCCAGCAGCAGACGCCACAGCCTGCCCCGCATCCTAGCGCCCCCAGCACTCCCTCCTCAGACTGCGTCGTCTCCCATGCCGCCACCCCCGCCCAGCTCTGCCCCGTAGCCGGCGGCCTCCAGTACTACTTCATCGGCGCCGACGGCAGCACCAGCATCGGGCCCTTCATCAGCCCCTTCGACGACCTGGCCTCCCTCTATACTGCTGGCGCCGTGTTGCTCTATTCCGGTTCCAATCCCTTGACCGGCAAGTCGGTCCAGATCCACTACCTGGCCTCCGAATACAAGATCCGGGTCGGCACCTACTACCCGGACACCCAGTACGATACCGACAAACCCTACACATTCACCGTCAACGGCAGCAACTCCGTCTCCCAGATCGCCTGGTAAAAGGCGGCCCCACAGCTGTCTCCTGCACAGCAAGCAACCCCGTTCAACCAATTGCGCCAGAGGAATCCTCCTCTGGCGCAATTGCCTTTCCATATTCCCCTTCCCCCGCCCTTCCCCCGCAGTTCCCCCTGCAGTTCCCCCCTTAGCCCCTAACCCCTGCAGTCCCCACATCGTAGCCATATCGTAGGCATATCGTCCACCAATGAGCGGATCCCACCCGCCAGGTCCTTTTCAGACCCAGCGGGCGGCCCACCCGGCGTGATTCCATCTACCCAGCGCGAATCCATGTTTGACGCCGCATTCGTTTGCAGTGTATACTGCTGGCTTCAAGGGTGTACATAAAGGCATACGCATTCTGGACCACGACGCCCAAGAGGATATCGCCGCCAGCATGCAGATTCTCGACCGCTTTCCGCGCAAATCACCGCTAACACCCGCCAAAACTGCCGAATCTTTTGGCCGCTCGTCATCATTGACGCCCTTTCCGTTTATGGTGTACATTAGGACGAGCAAAAGAGTTGACGCCCTTTCGATTCATAGGGTACAGTATCGTAGTTATGAGTTGGCGCCCTATCCGATTTTGATGTACAGTATCCGAATCAGAGAGTTGACGCCCATTCGGTTCATGGTGTACAGTATCTTAGGTAAGAAAAACGTTGAGGGATACGCATTCCGCACGGTCGTTCTCAACACCTTGTCTTATTCTGGTTAGAAAAGGAGAGTTTAATGTTCCATAGGAAACGTTTCAAGTTGGCAAGCGTGGTCATCCTGGCCCTGTTGCTGACTGTCGCCCTGGCCTCGGTGGCTACGGCGCAGGTAATTGATGGCGGCGGAGGCGCGCCGCCAGCGGATACCGGCGACGACGGGGACGATGGCAACGACAACGAAGAAACCCCCCGGCCGAATACCGGTGATGGCAACGGCAACGGCAACGGTGGGACGCCTCGGCCGGGCAATGGGAATGGCAACGGGAATGGCAACGGCAACGGTGGGACGCCTCGGCCGGGCAATGGTGATGGCAACGGCAATGGCAACGGCGACATGATGATGGGTTCGCCCGCGAACTGGCCGCCGCCCAACGCGATCGTCCGCCACGCCGCCACGCCCATCCAGATCAGCTCGCTCGCAGGTGGGCTCCAGGTCTACTTCATCGCCGGCGACGGCGCCGCCACCAACGGCCCCATGCTCAGTACCCTCGCCAAGCTGGCCGAAATGCATCCCAGCGGCGCTGCCGTCCAACTCTTCAGCGGTACCAATCCGGGAACGGGCAAACCGGTGACCATCCAATACCTGCCCGACGCCGAGAAGCTGCACGTCAATACCTTCTACGCGGATAAACCGCCGCACGACTACAACAAAACTTATATGTTTACCGTAGATGCCGACCATTCAGTCAATCACGAACGATGGTAGGCCACCTTAAAACAGGAGATTGGAAATGAAACAAAAGTCTGTTGGATTGACGCTCAGGGCAACGATCCTCGCCTTGGCGCTCATCTTGGTGGCTGGGTCCCCAGCCTTGCCGCCATTCGACGGCGTGGCCTACGCGCAGGATGATGAAGTAACAGATCTGACGTGGGCGGCGCTGCCAGATGGATCCTCCTTGACACTCGACTGGACCGAAGTCGTTGGAGCTGACAGCTACCGCTTGTGGAAGGGCGAAGGCAGCGGGCAGTCTGTCGCCTGGGGGGAAGAGGTCCACATGACGTTCGACGCGCCGACGGTAAGTTACGTCGATACCGCTGTCACGGCCGGCATGACCTACTCCTACGTCATCGAAGTCTATGAAGGCGATACCCGGTTGGGCTGGTCGGACGTCGAAAACGTTACCATGCCCGGCGACGGCACCCAAAAACCGACCGCCCAGCCGACCGTGACCTTGGCAGCCGACGGGTTGACCGCCATCACGGTCACCTGGTCAGAGGTTTCTGGCGCGGCCAACTACCGGGTGCGCTACTGGACATCAGGTCTCAAAGGCTGGATGGACCTCGCCACCGCGGAGACGGGCCGCACACTTACCCACCCCAACCTTGAGGCGGGCAGGCAGTACTTCTACATTGTGCGTGGTCAGAACGCCGGCGGCAACGGCCCCTATTCAGGCTCGCCGGGTAACTACGCCTCGTTTACCTTGCAGGCCACGTCGGCGACCCCCGTCCTGACCTTGGATCACACGAGCCGCACCGTGGTCGAATTGAGCTGGACTCCCGCGTCGGCGGGCTCCACATACGATCTGCAGCGCAGGAGGGTAGTCACCTCCATCGACCCCAGTGATTCTGGCACAGTTACTGCGGTCGATGGATCATCCACGGACTTTGCACGCCTGCCTTCCGCCCTCCTGGCGGCGACCAGCCACACGGACAGCGCCGCCAACTTTGTCGCTCCAGCCGACACCGCATCGGTCGTCCACACCGTCAAATACGAGTACCGGGTGCGTGCGGTGGACAGCGCGGACCAGGAAGGCGACTGGTCGGCTGTGAAGAGCGTGACGATCCCCAGATCGGGTGCAGTCCTGGGCGCGCCGACGGGCCTCGCTACTTCGGTGCTGAGCAGCAGCAATATCCGGGTCAGCTGGAATAACGTTGCCGGCGCCGACCACTATGAGCTCCAGTGGAAGAGCGGCGACCGCAGCTTTTCGACCTCCATCACGGTAAACCGCCCCGACTCCGGCAACCCCGCCTATAATGACACCGGTCTGAGCCCGTCAACGAAGTACACGTACCGTGTACGCGGGGTGGACGTCAACGGCCCGGGCGACTGGTCGGCTGAGCAGAGCAGGACGACCCTCTCGGTAACCGCCGAAGCCGGGCAGATGCCCAAAGTGACCGGTTTGACTGTGACCGATGAAACCACCAGCAACACTGCCGATGAGCGCAAGGCCAAACTGACGTGGAACGCGGTGTCAACCGCAACCCACTATGAGATCCAGCGGTATGATCCGAGCACTGCGGTCGGATGGCAGGATCTGACTAACCCCACCCCCTCCGCCGGTGTAACCCGCATAGACGCGGAGTCATCCCCGTCCTATACGGACACGTTCGCCGATGGGAGCGCAGCTGGGAAGACCTTCTTCTACGTCGTTAGCGCCGTGGAAGATGGCGTCGACAATGCTGTTGGTACCACAACCGATAGTACTGGCAACAACGCCGATAACGAGATGGGCGAATGGTCCGATCACAAGGCCGTTACCTTCAAGGCCCACAAGCCGAACGTGCCCACGGCCCTTAAAGCAGTAAAGACGAGCGGGACCGCGATCCTGGTCTCCTGGATGGCCCCGGTAGGCGGCCCAGATGCTGGTGCGATGAGAGGACTCGCCACCTCATACACGCTCCGGTGGAAACACGCCGACACTTCGACCTGGACAGATGAGACTGTAACCGGCACGTCGTACCACCACACAGGTCTTAGAGGCAGCACTTCCTACAGCTACCGCGTGCGAGCGCAGAACTCGGGCGGCGAGTCCGACTGGGTGGATGATCTCGCCCCGATTGTCTTGGGGAACACGCTGAGTCCGCCGACGGGCCTGAAGGCGGTGGATGCAACGGCGTCTGATGGGACTGCTGGCATCAAGGTGTCGTGGAATGCCGTGTCTGGCGCAAGCGGTTACGAAGTCCAGCGGTTTGACACCACCGACATTCCCGACCCTCTGTGGGGCGGTTTTGGTGGAACCAACGGCGGGTTTGAGGAGGAAACGGGTACGACGATCACCCAGAGCACCGAACTCGAGCCCGGCATGACCTACCTCTACCGCGTGCGTACTGTGACAGACACTGACACCAAGAGCGGCTGGTCTGCAGCCGTGAGCGGCACGACCAAGGCTGCAGCGGCGACTGCGCCGACTCTGGTGGCAACGTCGACCGGAATGTCCATGATCCGCCTCTCCTGGACTGCTGTGCCAGGAGCGACCGGCTATGAAATCGAGTTCCTGAAAGGCAGTTACACTGGCAACAGCACTGACGCTAACTATTTCGGCGCTGCTAATCTTAACAGGTCGAAGATCACGGTCACTGGAGGAAGTCACAGCAACTACGTGCACACAGGCCGTACGTCGGGGACGCGGTACTCCTACCGTATACGCGTCAATCTGGCCCAGGGCGGCGAAACTGACTGGTCTAATGTGGCACAGCAGTACACCAAGCCGGACAGGCCGGTCCTGAGCGCAAGTTCCACGATATCCACCACCATGGTCTTGAGCTGGGACGCCGTCTCCTTCGTTACCTCGACTGGCGCCGCCAATCGCCTGTCGTCGGCCCCCGACACCAACTATCAGATTCAGCGGCGTCCGGCCAACTCCAGCGACTGGATGAATCTGGATCTCACCTCAACCGATGGAGGTGGAGTTGCAGCGTGCACGAACAATAAGTGTACCTTCACTGACGGTCACGCCACCGATGCCACAGATGCCGCCGCTCTTGACGCAAGCACGCGATACTTCTACCGCATCCGTGCAACGGTTACACAAGACGACGGTACCTACACGAGCTACTGGGCTTACAGGAACCAGCAGACGTCCAACTAGCTTACGGTCTGTTCTGAATCTGGTCCTCCCAGTGTTCAGATTGAAATGAGCAGCAAGAGATGCGTCTCGGCCCCGTGCCGGGGCGCATCTCCTCTCTCTAGCGAGAGTCCGCCCCACCGCAAGGGTGGGAACCGATTAGCCTGAACGCAATATATCTTGAAGAGGAGGCTTTCATGTTCCGCCATAAACGATTCAGATTGGCAACTGTCGCCATTCTGACGCTGTTGCTGGCAACTGCCCTGACCCCGGCCGCCTATGCAACGCACGGAGGTAAGCATCCCCCGCCCGCTGAAGTGGAGGCTGACACCGGCTCCGGCAACCAGGAAACTACGCCCCGCCCCGGCGGAAGCAACGGCGGAGGGACGCCCCGGCCTGGTGGCGGCAACGGCGGCAATGGAGACAATGGAGGCAATGGCGAAGGGACACCCCGGCCTGGTGGAGGCAACGGCGGCAACGGCGGTGGCGGCATGATGGCGCCCAGTTGGCCCCCCCCCAACATGATCGTAACCCACGCCGCAACCCAGGTCCAACTCGCCCCCGTCAACGATGGCCTCCAGGCCTACTTCATCGCCCCCGGCGGCGTCGGCCACTCCGGCCCCTGGATCGCCTCATTCGCCAGCCTCGCCACCCAATATCCCACCGGCGGCGCAATCACGCTCTTCACCGGCAGCAACCAGGGAACCGGCAAACCAATCACCATCTACTACCTGGCCTCCGAAAAGAAGATCCGCGTCAGCACCTACTACCCCGACACCCAGTACGACGTCAACAAGCCCTACGTCTTCACCGTAGACTCCGGCCACAACGTCGTCCACGACCAGTGGTAGCACCACCAATCGCACAACGCGTCAACCCATAGGCGGCCGCCTCCCCCCGGCCCCCCGACGCCAGCATAAGAACAACTAGCGCCCCGGCCACCCGCCGGGGCGCTTTCTCCCCCTGCCCCGCCCCCGCCGCCAATCCGCCAAGAATCACCAAAAAGTCCCCCACGCCCCTAACGTTCCCCGCGCCCCACCGCGAATCAACAAAACGACCTCCTTCGCGGCCCCTCGTGGACAAAAAAATGATGTTCTCCCCGTCCCTCCGTGGACAAAGAGGTGTTCTCCGCGCCCCTCCGCGTCTCTCCGCGGACAAACCAGGTCTTCTCCGCGCCCCTCCGCGTCTCTCCGCGGACCAACCAGGTGTTCTCCGTGTTCCTCCGTGGCCCTCCGTGGACAAAAAGGTGTTCTCCGCGCCCCTCCGCGTCTCTCCGCGGACCGACCAGGTGTTCTCCGTGTTCCTCCGTGGCCCTCCGTGGACAAAAAGGTGTTCTCCGCGCCCCTCCGTGGCCCTCCGTGGACAAAAAGGTGTTCTCCGCGCCCCTCCGCGTCTCTCCGCGGACAAACCAGGTGTTCTCCGTGTTCCTCCGTGTTCCTCCGTGGCCCTCCGTGGACAAAAAGGTGTTCTCCGCGCCCCTCCGCGGACAAGCCGCCCTTCCCTATCCCCTAACCCCTGTCCCCTAACCCCTGTCGTTCCCCCGCAATTCCCCTGCCTTTCCAATGAAATCTACGCAATTCTCCCGCTCTGTGGTAAGACTGCGAACAATCGGCACGTCTGCACCGTCTCAATAGACGAACATGCCGAACAGAACCAGTTTCCCCATGTATCCATCTAGGACCCGTACCACCAGCGCACTATCTGGTCGCATCCACCGGATCGCGGCCGTGGCGATCCTGGCCGTCGCCTTCATTCTGCTCACTGCCTTTCCCGCATACGCCGCCATCTCCCCCGCCTCAGTTTCGGACGATCCACTACGCCAAGCCTCAGACACCACCCTGACCCCACCGGTCCTGACAGCCGAATTCCGAGCCGGCGCCATCGAACTGCGCTGGGACCCAGTGCCCGGCGCCGTGCGCTATAAGCTGAGGGTATGGTGGGACTCGCTGCCCCACTGGCAACCGCTAGAGGGAGACGACATCACCGCCGCCCCCTACACCCACACCGGCCTGACCGCCGGCAGGAAATACTACTTCACTATCCAATCCGTCAACGCCGCCGGCCAGACCAGCGACTGGCAACAGGACTTCGCCTCGGCGACCGTGCCCGCCGCGCCCGATAACACCCTGCCGTCGCCGACACCCACGCCGACACCCACCCCAACGCCGGTCGCATTCCCCTCGCCAGCCCCAACCGCGACCCCGACGCCAACTTCACCGCCGGCCGCATCCACCCTCACGCCGCCTGCGCTGACCGCTGAAGCCATAGGGGACGCGATCGAACTGCGCTGGGACCCAGTGCCCGGCGCCGTGCGCTATAAACTGAGAGTATGGTGGGACTCGCTCCCCCAGTGGCAACCGCTAGGCGGAGACAACATCACCGCCGCCCCCTACACCCACACCGGCCCTACCCCCGGCAGGAAATACTACTACACCATCCAGGCCGTCAACGCCGCCGGCCAGACAAGCGACTGGCAACAGGATTTCGCCTCGGCAACCGTCCCGGCCGCACCCGATAACACGCTGCCGTCGCCAACGCCCACACCCACCCCAACGCCCACACCCAACCCGGCGCCGGTCGCCCTCCCCTCACCAACCCAGACCCCGACCGCGACACCGACGCCAACTTCACCGCCGGTCGCATCCCCCCTCACCCCGCCGGTTCTGACGGCCGCAGCCGTAGGCGACGCCATCGAGCTGCGCTGGGAAGCGGTGCCCGCCGCAGTGCGTTATAAGCTGAGGGTATGGTGGGATCCTCTCCCCGCCTGGCAGCCTTTTGGAGGAGACGACATCAGCGCCACCTCCTACACCCATACCGGTGTTAAGGTCGGCAGAAAATACTACTACACCATCCAGGCCGTCAACGCCGCCGGCCAAACAAGCGACTGGCAACAGAAGTATGCGTCGGCAACCGTACCCGCCGCGCCTGAAACCCCCCAACAAGTGACGCCTCCCCCCTCCACCCTCGGTTTGGACCCGTACTACCGCAAATACCTGGACGCCGGCGGCATACCTGTGCTTGCCTCCTCCGATGTCGACGATGCAGAGCTGTATCACGCCCGCGATATCATCGCAGCCATGCTCTCCAACCGCCCCGACCTGCACGCAAACATGGCCGCCAACCGCTTCCGCGTCATCATATATGAGGACGACGGCTGCAGGGGCCCCTTCCAGGTGCCCGAACTCAGAGACGACCTCCCGCCCGGCCGCTGCACACATACCGCCGGCATCGCCAGCATTAAGGGCATCGCCAACAGATTCACGGAGGAGGTGTTACTGGTAATTGAAGCGATCGGTGTAGCGCCCGCAATCCTGCCCTACTGCAACGTCATATTTGTCCACGAGTTTGCGCATCTCGTGGATTACACGCTTTCATACCAGCTTCCTGGCACGACCGTCTTCGATCCAAGTTTCGATTCACGTGTCGAGAGCGCCTACAGCGCCGCTATCGCCGCCGGCCTCTACCAGGACGCCTACGCCGCCACCAATCACATCGAATACTGGGCCGAGGCCGTCACATTCTGGTTTCTGCCCGATATGTTAACCGGCCTGGTCCGGACGCCCGCCCACGTCTCCAAACTCGCCCACTACGATCCCCAAGCCGCCAGACTGGTTGAAGAAGTGTTCGGCGACGCCGCCCTGCCCGACTGTAATCCTGTCTTTTTCAGACTGCTGGGGACCGTAACCGGTCCCGGCGGAGAGCCTCTTGCCGGTGTCAAAGTCGTGACCGACGTACGCGCAGTCCCTGAGCTCTCCCCTAACTTCTGGCACTTCATTGAGGAAACCCTTCCCACACGAGCCGGCGGCGCATTTGTCGTAACCGTAAGCAAACCCAAGCTGGCAAGGTTCCAAAGGTTCGTCCGCCAGGAATCCGGAAAGACCAACCTCGCTTCCCACTTCATCTTGGGCGTTGCCGGCGCCGAATCCCGCGCCTGTCCCGCCGGCTACCTCAGCAGCGCCGGCGGCATAGTAGAAAACATACCCTCCCGCAACGCCGCCCAATTTGCCTTCCCAAGGGGCGACCTCTCCGGCATTTCCCTCACCATCGCCCCCAACTTCGTTTGGACCCAACCGTCATGTCTCACATCCAACGGCCCCCTGCCAATAGACGAGAACTAGCTTCCCTTAACATCCGCACAAGATCGCCCGAAACAAGACAAAACGACGCCGCCGGCCGCTACTATCACCCATCCCACCTTCCCATTCGCATAACCCATCAAAACAGCCTGCCCCAATTCCAACCGCCTTCCACCGCGCCCCACCGCGGACAATAAGGTGTTCTTCGCAGTTCTCCGCGTCTCTCCGCGCCCTCCGCGGACAAAAAAAAGGCAGTTCTCCGCGCCCCTCCGCGGACGATAAAGTGTTCTTCGCAGTTCTCCGCGTCTCTCCGCGCCCTCCGCGGACAAAAAAAAGGCAGTTCTCCGCGCCCCTCCGCGGACGATAAAGTGTTCTTCGCAGTTCTCCGCGTCTCTCCGCGCCCTCCGCGGACAAAAAAAGGCAGTTCTCCGCCCCCCACCGCGGACAATAAGGTGTTCTTCGCAGTCCTCCGCGTCTCTCCGCGCCCTCCGCGGACAAAAAAAAGGCAGTTCTCCGCCCCCCACCGCGGACAATAAGGTGTTCTTCGCAGTTCTCCGCGTCTCTCCGCGCCCTCCGCGGACAAAAAAAAGCAGTTCTCCGCCCCCCACCGCGGACAATAAGGTGTTCTTCGCAGTCCTCCGCGTCTCTCCGCGCCCTCCGCGGACAAAAAAAAGGCAGTTCTCCGCCCCCCACCGCGGACAATAAGGTGTTCTTCGCAGTTCTCCGCGTCTCTCCGCGCCCTCCGCGGACAAAAAAAAGCAGTTCTCCGCCCCCCACCGCGGACAATAAGGTGTTCTTCGTTAATCCCCTGAATCCCCCAAATCACAGTTCAGACAAACCGAAATTGACACCTCCCCCTCTTTGGTGTAAAGTTAGTAGCGCCCTTCAGAGTGTTTTGTGAAACAATTGAGTTTCCCTGGTTCCAAATAGGAGAAGTAAATGTTCCATCGGAAGCGCTTCAGGTTGGCAGCAGTCATCACCGTGGTCCTGTTGCTGACAATTGCCTCAACCTCGGTAGCCGCCGCACACGCATCACCGGCGTTTTCAGATGACCTGCCGCAGCGAGCGGACGCGCCCATACCGACAGATGACGATGATAACGGTGGGGGGGGAGAGACACCCCGGCCAGGCAGTGGTGGTGGCGGAGGCGGAGGCGGAGGCGGTGGCGGACAGACGTCAAATACAGGTGGGGGAGGCGTAGACCCGCCCGCGACCGAGAACGGGCTCATTAGGCCCGTAATATACCCTTGGCCGCCTCCCAATGCCATCGTCCTCCACCCCGCCACGCCCATCCAGCTCAGCCAGGCCGGAACCGGCCTGCGCGTCTACTTCATCAACCGCGACGGCGCCAGTGACATCGGCCCATTCTTCGATGCCTTCAACATCCTCGCGCATCAGTATTCCGGCGACCCCGTCACACTCTACACCGGCTTCAACCCCGGCACCGGCAAACCCGTCACCATCGACTACCTGCCCGATCAAAATAAGCTCCGCGTCAGCACCTTCTACGCCGACAGACCCCCCCACGACATCGACAAACCCTACGTATTCACCATCGACGCCAACCACAACATCACCCACGAACAGTGGTAGCCGCGCCCCTTGCGGCTGCACGCACGCCCAGCCGCAAGCTAAACTGACCGATACCGGTCACCACCTCCAATTCAAAACGCGCTCCAACCGGAGCGCGTCTTTTCTTGGGGATTCTAAGCCCCAAACTGATACTTTACATATACTCTGTGCACCATGCTTACTCTGTGGTAACATTTGTTCGCATGCAGGTAGCCTATTGAAGGGGGGTTCAGGGATGGTAGCAATGTCCGAACATGGAGACCGAAAAAATAGGCTCGAAAACAGAGTAGACGACGTAACGAAGAGCACAGTTGAATTGCAGGGCGCCTATGAACACTTGGCGACCGAAGATGACGTGTCAAAGGCAACCCTCAAAACTGTTATCTGGATCGTTGGTGTGGGTATAGCTTCATTGGCAACATTACTCAGCGTCTTAACAAAAATTCTTTCACGCCTCCCCAACTAACGACTCCATCAGCGTCTCCTGGGTCAGACGCACTCCCTCCGAACACGTCCATCATCCCAATTGCGGGCACCGGCAAACCTGTCACTATCGACTACCTGCCCGCCCAAAATAAGCTCCGCGTCAGCACTTTCTACGCCGACAGACCCCCCACGACATCGACAAACCCTACCCCTTCACCGTCGACGCCAACCACAATATCACCCACGAACAGTGGTAACCAACCACACGAACATGCGTTCTATAAGGGCGCCCCTTGCGGGTTCCCTTCGTCCCGCAGATTTATCTAATAAATATTATATCAATGTTGACAAGGCCTGATAGAGCCCCTAGACAGTTCCGCGCCACCCCACGCCTGCCCGTCCCAAAGACCGCTGCAACCCCCCCTGGCCGCACTGCGCATCCCCTTTTTTCCCCAAACGCTCGTACCAGCGCTTACCTGTTCGCCCCGTACCTATCCCCTAACCCCTCGCCCCTAACCCCTATCCCCTTCCTTTATCCCCCAAAACAGCCCTTGACAAATCCCTCAAAAGGCCCTATACTACATGCCAGACTGGCCAACAGGGAGAACCTCTCCCCGGCCGGCACAAACCTAAACCTTGGATCCCCTGTCGGTTCCCGGGTTCGGGCCCCGCCTCCACAGGTCGCCGCCCGTATCCACATCAACCCCAGGCGCTCCGCTTCTTCACGGCTCTGCCGCGCGAGTTACCCAAACCAACTCGCCCCGCATCGCCGCCAACAAGCGGGCGCTTTTTTGTTGCCCGCATGTAAGGAGCAACACCATGAAATATCCCTACCCAGGAGAGGAACCGGCCGGCGAAATCGAATCTGAGCCGGAACCTTGGGAGCAGCAACCTGACGAACCCCTTGATCGCTACAGATGGTTCCAGATATATCTCACCCTCCCCCCGCCCCGCAATTTGACCAACGTCGCCCAAACCGCAGGTCTGTCTCCCGGCAGCAGACTCGTCGCCAAGGCCGGCTGCCAGTGGAGCTGGAAAGAACGCGCCGCCGCCTGCGATGACCAGGGTACCGCGTTCTACAGCCTCCTGACAGATTGGCGCAGCCAGCTCCTCAATGAACTCGCCTACGTAGCCCGGTTCAACGGCCTGAACGATACAGGCCGTGCCCTTGCTGACGCGGCCACTGCAACAATGGACCGGGCCGAGGTTCGCAAGCATCTGGGCACCCTCATCCGGCGCCAGCGCGGCCTTCTCAGCCTTATCTCGCCCATGAAAGAGGCCGGAGAGCTGGACTTCGATGAAAAGGAGCTGTACTGGACAATTGTGGAAAGAGCACGTGAAATCGATGCAGAATGGGTGGAACCAGTATTACAGAAAATATATCGAGAAGTCGAACCTGACACCGCCAATGAGCCAGACAGTAGCGGCAGTCAACGACCTGACGCGGCGTTGAACGATCCCCAAACCGATATCCATCAGGATCCTGGCCCAGATGTCCCCGCCGAAATCATCCCATGGGAGCAGCAACCCGAAGAAACTGCCAAACACTTCTACCAGTTCCGCATCTATCTGAGCCTGATGTTTCTGCAATCGACCTGGCAAGTAGCGAGGATGGCCGGCATCGACGGCGAGACCACGCTCGCCAAGATCGCCCGCAAATGGACCTGGCAAGAGCGCGCCGCCGCTTACCAAGCCCACCTCGCCGACCAACCCTTCGCCCGCGACGAACTCCAACATCAGATCCTGCAGGACAAAGCCTATGAATCGCATCTCCACGGCCTGCTCCAATCCAATAGGGCCCTCGAAAAGGCGGATATCGGCCGCCTGGACCGCGCAACAACGCGCAAGCTCCTCCCGCTTCTCGCCGGCCGTCAACGCGATCTTCTGCAGCAAGTCTCGCGCATAAACGAAGCGTCCAATCGCAAATCCCGCCACGAACGCCGCGACGTCCGCCTTGCTGGGCAGGTCGAGGAGAGGGCCCTCCAAATGGCAACTGAAGGCTGGTATGAGTCCAATGAAGTGTTACAAAAGCTTTACGGGAACTCCGAAACCGCCGATGACGAAAGAGATTGAGGCCTCGGCCCGGCGTCGCGCTGTCCGCGAGGGGCAGTTCAACCTGTACTGCATCAATCGGGATCTGCATCTGTTCCATTACCGTCAGACGTATAGCCTTTACCCCCCTCTTTGATGCAAACGAGTCCGGACTGTCTGAAATCGCAACCGCCTCCCGTTCGCTTACGAAAGGAGACGCAAATGAAAACGAAAAGAAAGCCCCCGCCGCGGGCGCAGCAACACAACGAGCAGAATCCCTACGATGTCGCCTTCGCCCTCTATTGCTCTCTCGGCGCCGGTCGGCACGGGATAATCAGCCGGGGCGTCGGCAAAGAGCTCTGGGAACGGCTCATGACCGCAACTGACCGCATGGTAGAGGATACGCCCCTTTTTCTCGTCTGCTTCCACATATCTGCCCTGCTCAAAAAACTGTTCAGAGAAGATGCCGCCGGGCACGTTGACCCAGACCGCATCGAGGACGCCTGCCACAGACACTTTCTTCACAGGCTCCGCTCCGATGAGCAGCTGCTCGCCGCCGTCGAAACAATGCTTGTCCACATTCAATCCACTGCATCGCGGCGATCGCCTCTCCCGCCCGCCCGACCAGGCCACAAGCAAAACCGTTACCGACGTTGAAAACTTTCTTATTCAGCAACGAACTAGTCTCTTTCAACCCCAATCTGCTACAATACCTGCGACACATGAACATCTGTGCGAAATCCTGGACAACAGAGTATGACCACCGCAAGCCCGCTGCAGCCCAGTAGACCGCGGACACACTGGCAGCCTCCCGCTTCGCCAGGCCGGCCCACCGGCGCACGCCGCGCCCCCCTATGCCTATCCACAACATTGCCCAATCACCTTATGTGCCCGCAATAGGAAGACCCAATGAATGACAAAGACCTCCAAACCCTCCGCGAAGCCGCCAAGGACGGCGCAACCTGGAAAGACCTCGCCTCTATCATCGGCATCTCCGACCGTACCCTCCGCCGCTGGCGCGAAGAACTCGAAGAGACCGAGCTCTACAAAGAAGGTTTCTTCGACGGCCTGGAGGACGAAGACAGGCGTCCCATACCCGACGTCGCCCCCCGGATCTTAGCCGCAATCCATTCCGGCCGCGCCGAAGGCCGCCAGGACCTCATCAACACCATCCGCCAGCAGGCCGCCGAAAAAAACGACCTGCGCACCCTCATGGCCCTCCTCAAACGCATGGACAACATGGACAAATAGCCCGCATTAGCCCAATTCTCAACAAAAAACACCCCTCCGAGCGGACAAAGCGGACATATAAATATGAAAAAACTCATAAAAATACCCCCCTCAACCCACCCGATTCCACCTCACCAACCACGCCCACACAAATCACAGCCCATCCCCTAAATCTCCCCAAATCACAGTTCAGACAACCGCGCACCAGCGGAGCCACTAACCCCTGCAGTTCACTATCCACTATCCACTATCCACTGCAGTTCCTCACAGCCCATCCCCTAAGTCTCCCCAAATCACAGTTCAGACAACCGCAGTCCCGGAATTTTCCCCTTCCAAACAGCGTCTTAAGCGAAGTGAAAACTGTCATATTTCGCGCAAGGATCGGACTTGTCCCCCGTCCCGCCTTCCACCGGATCGCCTGCTATGCGACCGCGTTCACATAAACTGGGCCTCTTAAATCGCTCTGTGACAGGGGCATAACAATGGCCCCATCTCTTCGGCGAGTCTGCACGACCCTCGCCGCGATTCTCCTGGCCGTTGCTGCCATTCTACCGCACACCAACCCTTCCGCCGCCCAGCAAACTGCGCCGGCCTCCCCGCTCTCCGCGCCCTCGTTGCTGGCGAAGCCCACAGTCGGCGCCGTCGAACTGAGCTAGACAGAGATCCCCGACGCTGTGCGCTACGAACTGATCTCCTGGTGTGACGCCGACGCCGACTTCGGCAGCAGCCGAGCTTTCTGCTCCGGTCCTGACTGCCGTGGCCAAAGACGGCGCGGTGGACGTGCGTTGGGACGCCGTCTCCGGCGCAGCGCGCTATACACTCATTTCCTGGTGGGACGCCGCCATCAGCTGGCAGAATATCGGCGGCGACAACCTGACCGGCACGACCCACACACACACCGAAGTTGTGCCCGGCATAACCTACTACTACAGCGCGCGCACCGTCAACGCCGCCGGCGACGTCAGTGCCTGGTCCGAGTATGCGGAAGTGACCCTGCCGTCAGCCCACACACCAACGCCGTCACCGACGCCGGCAACAAGCAGACAAGTGTCATCGCCCCCCCAATCGCTCAACGTCCATCCCTACTATAAGAAATACCTGGACGTTGTCGGAGTCCCGGTCCTCTCATCCCTGGACGTGTCGGACGAAGAGCTGTATCAGGTGCGGAACACCATACTGGGCATGCTCTCTGACCGGCCCGACCTCCTTTCGACCATGGCCGAAATCGGTTACCGGGTTATCATCTATCCCGACAGATTCGAGAAAGGGGGCCGCATCACCGATCTCCCTGAATTCAAAGAATCGGGGTTTTCCCAAGAGGTGGTGGGGGCCGCCGGAAGAACGCCCTACGGCTGGGTCGCAGCCGCACCCGAAACGGCCCGGCACTGCAATCACGTCCTCATTCACCAAGCCGCGCACCTGGTCGAAGACGCGCTCAGATTGCAACCCGGCGCTGACGAGTTCATTGCCCGGCTCAATGGCGCCTATCGGACTGCCATACTTAGAGGACGGTGGGAGGATACATACGCGTCTAATGATGTCTGGGAATACTGGGCTGAAGCCGTCAGAGCCTGGTTCTCGCCCAGCGAATTTGATGGCTGGCTGGGATCTGGTTATCAGGAGCTCGCAGATTACGATCCCATCGCCGCAGCCCTCATTGAGGATGTGTTCGGCAACGCCACACCGATTTGCTTCTGTGAGATCCAGCGCTTCGAACTGCGCGGAACGCTGACCGGGCCTGGCAGCCAGCCTCCTCAAGCCCATACCTATGTTCTGCATCTGAGTATGCGCTCCCCCGCAGGCGCCAAAAGGCTCTATAGCACCAGCACCGCCGTCAAGAGATCAGACAACACATTCGCCTTCGAGCGCATACCCATAGAAAAGGTTTTCCTCTCGGCAGCAGCAGAAGCGCCGCACATTGTTATCGGCCTTTACCGCTTTGACAGCACCGCTAACCCTGCCTGCCCCGCAGCCGGCTTCCTAGGCCATGACGGCTCCATCGTCAGGTCCGTCAACCCCGCCAACTGGAAGCGCCTCGCGGTCACAGGCAACCACATCTCCGGCATTACCTTCAGCATCCCCGCCCAATACGACTGGACACCCGTCGGCATCTGCGTTTAGCGCCAACTCAAACCCAAAAAACCCAATTCAGACAACGCCCAGCGCGTCGTACGAGTGCAGTTACTGAAAACTAAAAACTAAAAATTGCCTTCCCCCATCCCCCGCTGTTCACTAGGGCCTGTTGACGTCTGTCTGAACAGAGTTTCGCATGATCATTATTTGGTCTATCCACGAAAGCCCGAGCAAAAAGCCTCCTTTGGGTCCGCCAAGGTCCGCGGAGAACATCTCTTTTGTCTTTCGTGGAAAATGCCGGTATTCTATCCTCGAAGTTTCACTAAGAGAAACCTTTGTGGACAGAGCGGAAAGGATGGAAATGACGGAATTGATACTGGAGGATGAGACCTATGCCGTCACTGGGGCGGCGATTGAAGTGCATCGTGCGCTCGGGCCAGGCTTTCTCGAAAAAGTATATCAGGAGGCAATGCAGCTCGAACTGAGCGCTCGAAGAATTCCTTTTGAGGCGGAAAAACCTATCGGCATTGAATACAAGGGGCAATACCTTACCCAGCGATACTATGCCGACCTGGTTTGCTATGAGCAGATTATCGTTGAGATGAAAGCGCTCAAACAACTCTCTGGAAAGGAAGATGCCCAAATTCTCAACTATCTGAGGGCAACCGGACTCAAAGTCGGGCTTCTCTTCAACTTCGGCAGCCAAGGCAAGCTAGAGCGTAAGCGACTTGTCGTATAACGTCGTTCATTCACCAACTCACACAAAGCAAACCCCTTGCGCCGTCAAAATTCCCCGCGCCCCAAAAAAGGTGTTCTCCGTGCCCCTCCGTGTCCTCCGTGGACAAAAAGGAAGTTCCCCCCTCCGCGCCCCAAAAAAGGTGTTCTCCGTGCCCCTCCGTGTCCTCCGTGGACAAAAAGGAAGTTCCCCCCTCCGCGCCCCAAAAAAAGGTGTTCTCCGTGCCCCTCCGTGTCCTCCGTGGACAAAAAGGAAGTTCCCCCCTCCGCGCCCCAAAAAAAGGTGTTCTCCGTGCCCCTCCGTGTCCTCCGTGGACAAAAGGAAGTTCTCCCCGCCGCGCCCCAAAAAAAGGTGTTCTCCGTGCCCCTCCGTGTCCTCCGTGGACAAAAAGGAAGTTCCCCCCTCCGCGCCCCAAAAAAAGGTGTTCTCCGTGCCCCTCCGTGTCCTCCGTGGACAAAAAGGAAGTTCCCCCCTCCGCGCCCCAAAAAAAGGTGTTCTCCGTGCCCCTCCGTGTCCTCCGTGGACAAAAAGAAGTTCTCCCCCCGCCGCGCCCCAAAAAAGGTGTTCTCCGTGCCCCTCCGTGGCCCTCCGTGTCCTCCGTGGACAAAAAGAAGTTCTCCCCTCCCCTCCGTGGACAAAAAGCGTGTTCCTAACCCCCCCCTTGACTCTCCACCCGTTTTCCACTACCATTACCAAACTGACGAGCGCGCAAAAGCCCTCAGCCCAAAACCCTATAAAAATAGTGTGAGAAATAAAATGCAGGCGCTAGAAGAACTGCAAAACCGCGCACAACAAGAACTGGCCGCCACCCAAACCGTCGAAGCCACCGAAACCTGGTTCCGCGACTACCTCGGCCGCACCGGCGCCGTCACCGACTTCCTGCGCGCCCTAAGCGACCTCCCGCGCGACGAACGACCACAAGCCGGCCGCGCCGGCAACCAACTAAAAAACCTGCTCGAGGCCGCCCTCCATACCCGACAGGAGGCCATCCGCCAGCAGGAAATGGAGCTGACCCTCGCCGCCGAAGGTATCGACGTCACCCTGCCCGGCCGCAGGCCCACCCTCGGCAAAATCCATCCCAGCAACCAGACACTGCGCGAAATCGCCCAAATCTTCGGCCAGATGGGCTTCCAGGTTTACGATTCGCCCGAAGTCGAAACCGACGAAAACAACTTCGGCCTCCTCAACATCCCCCAGGGCCATCCCGCCCGCGACATGTGGGACACCTTCTACACCACCACCCCCGGCGTCATCCTCCGCACCCACACCAGCCCCGGCCAGATCCACGCCATGCGCGAATACTGCCCGCAGCCGATCCGCGTCATCCTGCCCGGCAAATGCTACCGCCACGAGGACGTCAGCGCCCGTTACGACATGATGTTCCACCAGGTCGAGGGCCTCGTCGTCGGCCACAACGTAACCTTCAGCGACCTCAAGGGCACCCTCGTCAACTTCGCCAACCAGATGTTTGGCGAAGGCCGCAGCCTGCGCTTCCGCAAAAGCTACTTCCCCTTCACCGAGCCTAGCGTCGAAGTCGACGCCGGCTGCGTCCTTTGTGAAGCCAAAGGCTGCCGCATCTGCAAACAGACCGGCTGGCTCGAAATCCTCGGCGCCGGCATGGTCCATCCCATCGTCCTTCAAAACGGTGGCTACGACCCCGCCGTCTTCAGCGGCTTCGCCTTCGGCATGGGCCCCGAGCGCATCGCCATGCTCAAATACGGCATCGACGACATCCGCTACTTCTTCACCAACGACGCCCGCTTCCTCGACAGAGTAGGCTAAACCCGCCCCACTATCCCCTGCAGTTACCCCCTGCCCTTAGAAAGCGAGCGCATCAGGCCCGTCAGCATTTTGTTGATCTCGGCGCAGTTTTCCAGTACATTGTCCCTGGTCTCGCTTCGAATCAGCCCCAGCCTTTCGGATAAAGTCAGGAAAGTTTCCACTTCGGCCAAAGATCCTCGCGCAATACCAAGCGACTGAAGGAATTCTCCTGTTGAGCGCCTTGCCTGCCCTTCCGCGATGTTCGCTGGAACCGAGGCTGCCGCCCGTCGCATCTGCGAAGTAAGTCCGTACCTCTCCTCGGCAGGGAAGCGTCTCGTAAGCTCGTAAGTCCGTACCGTCAAGTCGATAGACTTCTGCCACACCATCAAGTCCCGATACGATCTTATTGACCTCATATGACTCCCTGCCAACTCGATTGCTACCATCTGAATGTGAGCCGCTCGTACTATCCACTATCCACTATCCACTATCCACTATCCACTATCCACTGCAGTTACTCGTCCAGCGCCTTTCGCAGACTCTCCCCTTCCCTCTGCCACCACTGGTGTAAGATCGCGATGTCCGTGCCGACACAGAAGTGCCGCGCTCCCATGTCCAGATACCGCTTCGCATCGTCCGCACTGCCAATCTCAATGCGCGGATGAACGCCCGTCGCCAGGCAGTCATCGATCACCTTCTGCGCCCCCGCCTCCACCTCTGCAGCCCCCCGCTGTCCCGCCTTGCCGATACTCATCGAAAAATCGGATGGCCCCCACTGCAGCATCTCCACCCCGTCAACCGCCAGAATCGCGTCCAGCTCATCCAGCGCCGGCTTCTTCTCCAGCATCAGCGCCACCACAATGTCGTCCAGCGCCCGCACATACGCCTCACTGCCCCCGTACCTCATGTACGAAAACCGCCGCGTCGCCACGCCGAACGTGCCGCCCGCCTCCGGCGAATCCGCCCGCACATAGCTCACACAATCGGCCGCGCCCGCAGCCGACCGCACATCCGAAAAAAGTACACTGTTGAACCCGGACCCGACCGCCCGCTGGGCAACAAACTCATTGTTAGCCCAATCGATCTTGATCATCGAGCCCAGCCCATAAAGCTCCGCCGCACGGCAAATATTGTCCAGGTCGTGCAGCGTATACGTCCCATACTCAGCCACAAACTCCACATAATCGTACAGGCCCGTGTGGCCCAAAGCTTCCACAACGTTCGGCCACACACTGTGTATGTGCGTTGCCAGCGTCGGCTTACCTTGATCGAGCAGATTGCGAATCGCATTCGCGCGCATTGTTATATTCTCCGGTTGGGTTGGCGTTCTGACCATCCGCTGCTGCAGAGGCCAGCCTGGGCGAGAAAAGAGAAGGGAGAGAGCATATTCTCTCCCCGGAAAAATCCAGTATAGCACAGCCAATATCCTAAGAACAGTCCCGCAACAAGACCGCGCATCCCCAATCCCTACGACCGCGAGCGCCTCACCCCCAACCGCCTTCCCCCACCCCGAGTGAGTCCAGCGCAGGAGTTTCTCACTCCTCACTCCTCTCCCCTCACTCCTCGCCTTTGGACGCCTGCGGGCGCAGACGCCCTCCGGCGGCTCCGGCCCGCTAAGGCGTGCCTGCGCACCCTTCGCCGCTAAGGCGGCTCAGGGCGCTGGCGGTCGCCGCTCCGCAGGCGCCGCCAGGGGCTGTCGCCCATTGGGGCGGTCGGGCCTTCGGCCCTCCCTTGTGCGGGGGGATTCCCCCCGCAACGCCCCCCTCCAAAACCACGCCCCGCCACCACACGCCGCCTATCCAAGCGAACGCCACTGCCACCCGCCACGATCGCCCCGTTTCCCGCCCAATTCTCGTGCCTTTCGTGGACAAAAAAGGTGTAAAAGGTGTTCTCCGCGGCCCTTCGTGGCCCTCCGTGGACAAAAAGAAGTGAAGGTGTTCTCCGTGGTCCTTCGCGGCCCTCCGTGGACAAAAAGAAGTGAAGGTGTTCTCCGTGGTCCTTCGCGGCCCTCCGTGGACAAAAAGAAGTTAAAGTGTTCTCCCCGCCCCTCCGCGGCCCTCCGTGGACAAAAAGAAGCAAAGGTTTTCTCCGCGGCCCTTCGTGGCCCTCCGTGGACAAAAAGAAGTGAAGGTGTTCTCCGTGGTCCTTCGCGGCCCTCCGTGGACAAAAAGAAGTAAAGGTGTTCTTCGTGGCCCTTCGCGGCCCTCCGTGGACAAAAAGAAGTAAAGGTGTTCTCCGTGGTCCTCCGTGGCCCTCCGTGGACAAAAAGAAGTGAAGGTGTTCTCCGTGGTCCTTCGCGGCCCTCCGTGGACAAAAAGAAGTAAAGGTGTTCTTCGTGGCCCTTCGCGGCCCTCCGTGGACAAAAAGAAGTAAAGGTGTTCTTCGTGGCCCTTCGCGGCCCTCCGTGGACAAAAAGAAGTAAAGGTGTTCTCCGTGGTCCTCCGTGGCCCTCCGTGGACAAAAAGAAGTAAAGGTTTTCTCCGTGGTCCTTCGCGGCCCTTCGTGGACAAAAAGAAGTAAAGGTTTTCTTCGCGGCCCTTCGCGGATATAAAGGGTTTAAGGTGTTCTTCGTGGTCCTCCGTGGATAAAATGGGTTTAAGATGTTCTCCGCGCCCCTTCGCGGCCCCCCTCACCCCCCCGTCTCCAGCAAATCCTCCGTCTGTCCGCTGTGAATCAACAACACCGTCCCCACCGTACTGATCCAATCATTCAGCTGATTCCCATACCTCACCCGATCCTCCGCATCCGGCCGATTCATCCCCACCAACGTCAAATCAGTCTGCCTGCTCCACCTCTGCACCGTCTCCGGAAACGGCTCATCCTGCGGTGGAACGATCACCACCGGCTCCGCGTTCACCCGCACACTGTCCAACAGCGCCCGCAGATGCGCCTCTGTCCGTTCCCGTCCCTCCCCGCGCGGCAAAATCTGCAGCAGCCGAATCGATGCCCCGTCCCAAGTTGGATTCTGCGCAATAATATGCGCCAACAGCAGCATCAGATCACCATTCCCGCTGCGCCCCCGCCACCACACATCGATCACCTTGTGTTTGCCGAACCCGCGCGTCTCGTCGTGATGCAGGAACAGCACCGACTTGTCCAGCGCGTACAATGTCGACAACAGCCGCAATGACAACGTGCGTCCGCCTTCCGTATCACTCCAGCCCATCAATACCGTGTTCGGCTCAAGCTCCCCCACCCCGTGCGCCTGACACACCATTACCGCGCCCGCGTAAAAATCCTCCACAATGTCAGCCTCCGCAAAGGCCGACATGTTCTGCTCGCTGATGAATGTGCGGATCTGACGCCGCGCCACACTGCGCAGCCGTCGCCCTGCCAGCTGTTCGACATCCCCCACCAGCAGCTGATAAAACGACACAATGCCATATCCCCGCGTCAGCAAATTGGCAACCTCCACCAGCGGCGCCCGGTTATGCGGCTGGCCCGTGAATACCAGAATATTCGGCCGCCAGTTCTTCGCATGATAGACCGAACGCTCCAGATTCAGCAGCGCCCGCCGCGCCAGCGCAAACCAGATCCCGTTGCGCACGTCGCCCCACGTACGAATCGTCGAACGCCGCTCCAGGTAAAAGTAGATGCCATAGCTGATCAGAATCGCAATGATCGTCGCCACCGGATTGATCACGAACATCGCCCCGTAGCATCCCGCCGCGCCCAGCAATGAAAACCCGGGATGGATCTTCGCCCGCGGCCGGAAACTGGGATTGCCCACCAGTTTCTCGATACCCGCCACCAGGTTCGTCATCCCGTACGTATTCAGGAAAAACATCGTGATGATCGGCGCCACAACATTGAGATCGCCCGCCCAGATGATCGCAAACGCAACTGCTGCTGTCACGATGACGCCGACGCGTGGCTCGGTCCTGCTGCCCAGGCGGGAGCCGAGCACCCGTGGCACGATCCCGTCCCGCGCCATCGCCTGCAACGTCCGCGGCGCCGCGATAATGCTGCCCAAAGCCGACGAAAGCGTCGCCGACCAGACCCCGATCAAAATCAGGGGCGGAAACAGAGCAATGTCCCGCATGATCAACGTATTGCTCTTCAACTCATCCGCCGTGCCATGCAACGAAAGCCACACTACCGAACCTAAGTAGATTCCAGCCGTAACGAGCACCGATAGAATTGTGCCCTTGTGAATGCTCCTGCCCGGATCCTTCAGATCACCCGACATGCTCGCGCCCACCGCGATCCCGGTCACCGCCGGGAAGAAGACCGCGAAAACACTCCAGAAATTCATGCCCTCGCCATAGTTGGCAGTCAGAGTCGGAGCCTGGATCGCCCCCCAACCTCCCGCGAAAAACGAGAGCAGCGCCGCCAGCAACGCTGCCAGAATGAAGTACTGTATCTTTATCGCGAAGTCCGCGCCAATGAAAGCGACAACAGCGAAGACCAGCGCAATCAATGTCGCCAGCAACCGGGAATCGATCCGGCTGAAAAACGCGATCCCCTCCAATGCCTCGGTGAAACCGATGATGTAGAATGCTACCGAGATCGCCTGCGACAAATACAGCGGCACGCCGATCGCACCGCCGATTTCACGCCCAAGCGTCCGCGATATCAGATAATACTTGCCGCCAGCGCGCACATTCATCGATGTCGCAATCGCTGACAGCGACAGACCGGTCAGATAGCTGATCAAGTTGGCGATCGCCACGATCAGCAGCGCGCCCAACAGTCCGGCCTGGCCCACTACCCAGCCCGCCCGCAAAAACAGTATCAGCCCCAGAATCGTCAGCACGTTCGGCGTGAACACGCCGCCAAACGTACCGAAGCGGGCCGACGCACTTGTCGATTGCGATGAAGCCGTCTGTCCGGATGCAGTCATAAACGCTGCCTGACCTCCTCCAATGCAACCCGCCAGGCCCCAGGGATCCGCTCACCCAGCTCGACACCTTGCGCGCCGATAAACTGGGCCAACTCCAGCAGTGACTCCGCAACTGCCGCCCCGGACTCAGCGTCAATGCGCGCATCCTCTTCCGGATACAATGCCAGGATATGGTAGACCCCCGTCTTGCGATCAATCTTCGAATCCATCCTCCCGCTAAAACGGTCGCCCTGCAGCAATGGCATCACATAATAGCCGTACTGCCGCTTGGCTTTTGGCACGTAAATCTCCATTCGGTAGTGGAACCTGAAAAACTGCTCCGTCCGTTCCCGGTCACAGATGAGATTGTCGAATGGCGACAGAAAAACCGTGCGCGGCGCCCATCCGCCCGCCCGCATCGACTCCAGCAGCGCCAATGATTCCCGGTGGATATACCATTCGCCCGCCCACGGCCCGTCTTCGCCCACGATCTGCGCCGCCAGCACTACCTCCTCCGCCGCCAGTTCCGTCAGCCGTGCCCCCAGCTTCGGGTACATCCCGCGCATGAAATGGTTGTTGATCTGCTTCCGGTTCGCCACCCCCAACGCCTTCAGCGAGCGTTGGCAGGCCAGCCGCACAACCTCCTCCTCCCCCGGCAACTCCTGGTCCGCCCACTCCGGCAGCCACGCATCCCGCAAATGCCAAAACTTCTGGTTTCCCCGCCGCCCCACACACATCACCACACCTCTCCGGTCCAGAAAGTCGAGCATGCGCGTAACCGTGCTCCCACTGGTCCAACCAGCCGATTCCCAGGGAATGACCGCCAGGTCCGCAAACCCTTTCGACGACAGAGGCCCGTCCGCCCCCAGACGCTCTATTATATGCGCCTCCAGCTCCGCATTCTCCTCCATCCACGCCCGTACCCGCTCCGACCATACGCCGGAACTGGTGTAGGCCCGTCCAGTCCAGCGCCGAAACAGAGAATAATCCTCTGTCAGCACAAAAGACGCGCAGTGTGCCCATGCCTCGATGATCAGGCGCTCCTCCTGCAAATCGTCCAGCAGTGACGGCTCGAATCTCCCCATCCGGCTCCACAGCACCAGCAGCTGTGTCCGCTCTACCGCCCGGATCGGATCGATCTGCACGCAGTTCAACTGCCGCATAAGCGCAACCACGCCCGCTTTGCTCGCCTCAGCACGCGGCCCCGCCAGACCCTGGGCCGCGATGGCCAGACGTCTGGCCTCAATGTCGGTTAGAGTGATCGACTGCTTAGCCTCGCCGTTCGCTGGTGTCAGCCTCTATCGTCCGGCCGACAGGATGTCCCGTTCTCCACGCGCCGCCCTTGATCCAATTGCGGGCCACTACCTTCGGTCTGATTGCGCCCCATAAGGGCGAGCAACTGTTCATCCCTCTCAAACGCTCTTGCAGATTCAAGCATGACCAGGCTGCGCAATTCCATCCCCGTTGTCGGCCTCTCTCCCTTTCAGAAAACTCGGCAACCAGGGAACCGCCGCAGCCGTACAGAAAGCAGCCAATGATAGGCTCGCTCCACATAGCCCCTATTGATGTCGATTCCGCAAAAATGGGTGATTGAGTCAACTGCTTGCGCGCCGGCGAGGAGAAGATTTCCGGCGCCGCAGATTGTATCCGGCAGCGATCTCAGCATCAGGCCGGCGTCTCGCAGCGCAAGAAATAGTTGTCGCGCCAGCCGGTTCGGAGTCTCGAAATCGCCCAATTCGATTTTTTGCCTGTCGGCGTCTGAACTGTGATTCATATAATCGTCAGAATCGCTACCGCTAAGCTATCTGAGCCAGGGTATGGATTCACAGGACTTGAGGCCTCGTTACCTCAACACCGCTTCGCCGATCGCCTTATATCCTTGCGCCGCCGCGATCAGGTCGTCCAGCTTCAGTCTTTCATTAATGATGTGCGCGTCCGCTTCCGTCGCCGGGCCGAATCCAATCGTCGGAATGCCCGCCGCGCCCGCGCTGTAAGCCGCATTCGTGCAGAAGCGGTACGCGTTCAGCCCCGCTTCGATCCCCGCCCCATGGACTGCCGCCAGCGCGCTCGTCACGAACGCGTCGGCCTCATCCGCCAACCACGCCGGAAAATACTTCTCGGTCGTAAAAGTGTGCCCCGTATAGCTTGTATATTCCCCTATGCCCACACGCGCATCCAGCTGGATGTCGGCCAACTCCGGTCGTTGCCGGATGTCCGCCAGCACACTCTCCGCCTCCTCCCCGGGCAGCAGCCGCCGGTCATACGTCACCCGGCAGATGCTGGGGATCACCGAATGCCCCGGGTACGGCGCGCTGATGATATCCGTCAGCGCATAAATCGCCGGCCCCATCTGCGCGTGCTCGTCCAGCGCCAGGTCCTCCACCGCCGCGATCACCCGCATCATATCCAGCACCGCGTTGCGCCCCATCTGCGGCGCCGACGAGTGCGAAGGCCGCCCCGTCGTCGTCAGGTGGATCTCGGCCCGCCCGCGCCCCCCCCGCACAATCTGCAAGTCCGACGCCTCGCCAATCACCACGAAATCCGCGCCCGTCTGCGCGATCACCTTTTCGAGCGCCACCCCTTCCAGCACCTCCTCCATCACCGATGCGCTCACCACCGCCTTGCCCTTCAGCTCTGCCCTGTCCAGCCCAACTGCGCCGTGGATCATCGCCGCCAGCGCGCCCTTCATGTCGGCCGCGCCCCGCCCGTGCAGCGCCCCGCCCCGCACCTCCCCGCTGAACGGGTCCAGCTCCCACGGTACCCCCGGCGACACGCCCACCGTGTCCGTATGCGCGTCGAAGACAATCGTCGGCCCGGGCTGCGCGCCTTCAAGCACGCCCACTACATTGCCAACCTCGTCCGTCCACACCCTGTCATACCCCAGCGCTACCATCTCCGCCTCGATGCGGCGGGCCACCAGCCCCTCCTCACCGCTCAGGCTGGGGATGCGCACAATGTCTCTGGCAAACGAGATCAGGCCGTCTGTATCCAGCATTCGCGCTTCCTTATCTGTATGTGTCTAAGCTCGCATGTGTCTGAAAATGTATGTGTCCGAGCCCGCATGTGTCCGAGCCTGCATGTGTCCGAGCCTGCATGTGTCTGAAACTACATGTGTCCGAACCTGCATGTGTCCGAACCGCAACACCAGTCGCTGCCCGCGCTTCTCGTCCCTGTCGGCAGCTTCCCCCTCTGCACGCCCCACCAACCCGACTCCCGCGCTGCTACCGGCGCGCGCGACAGAAATATAGCTGAAATACTGGAAATCGCGCAACTGTCTTTTTTGGCCGCCAACAACTACCCACGCAACCGCGATCATCGGCGGGTCGCAGCCCCCACCCATTCCGATCTATCCCAAAACTATTCAGGAGCCTACCGTTCTCTCTATCAGGATCTGCCAGCCTGGCCGCCCCCAATGCTCCAATACACTTGCGCCGGCCCCAAAAGAACTTATATTCAAAAATAGTAACTACTCAGCCAATGCCACCCCTGTCTCAGGCGTGGCAGGTGTTTGACTCACTCCTCGATACTCTCTCTTTGCATATGGGCGGTCGGGCCTTCGGCCCTCCCTTGTGCAGGGGCTCCGCCCCCGCAACGCCCCCGTCCAAAACCATCCCTCACCCACCGTACGTCGTAATTCCAGCTGTGCGGCTCATCCAAAGTGGCGGCTGCCAGCAAATATAAGATGAGAGAGCCTGAACGGCGGCGGGGATCAAGGGCTGGTCAAGACAGCCACTGCATACGGCTTAGTAGTTACCAAAAATATATTATTTATATCAAATTCCGCCACCCAGTTCGCTTGACGGCAGAAACCATGACACGCTACTCGCCCTTTGTCCCGCCCCTGTGTCCCACCTTTTCGCCGAGAATCTGATGACAACCACCCAACTTTCCCGATCCCCTGCAAACGCCCCTGACCCCTCCCCCCTCCCCCCTCGCCCCTGACCCCTGCCCTTACCCCCTGCCCTTACCCCCTGCCCTTCCCCCTGCCCTTCCCCCTGCCCTTCCCCCTGCCCTTCCCCCCCGCCCTTCCCCCCGCCTTGCAAACGGCTTGCCTGTCAGATACACTACAGCATACCGCCACTGGCCAATGGCCACTAGCCACTAGCCACTGTCCCAAGGAGCCTCCCCCTCACATGAATACAACGCGCGCATTCCAGTCGATTGAAGAGACGAAAGACTCTCTTGGCGGGCAGCAGTACATCGCCAATGACGAAATCGCCACAACCGTCTATCTGTCGCAGCAGCTTGGCAAACCCCTGCTCACCGAAGGCCCGGCCGGCGTCGGCAAGACCGAACTGGCCAAAGCCATCGCCGGCTCGCTCGGCCGTACCCTCATCCGCCTCCAGTGCTACGAAGGATTGGACGAGACCAAAGCCCTCTATGAGTGGGAGTACGCCAAGCAACTCCTGTACACCCAGCTGCTCCGCGATCAACTGCAGCAGACCCTGTCCGGAGCCGGCTCGCTCGCCGAAGCTGCCGACCGCCTCACCGACGAAGAGGACGTCTTCTTTTCCATGCGCTTCCTCTTGCAGCGCCCCCTGCTGCAGGCGATCCTCAGCGACCAGCCCGTCGTGCTCCTCATCGACGAAATCGACCGCGCCGACGCCGAGTTCGAGGCCTTCCTGCTCGAGGTGCTCAGCGACTTCCAGGTCAGTGTGCCCGAGCTGGGCACGCTGGTCGCCAACCACCGCCCAATTGTCGTCCTCACCAGCAACAACACCCGTGAACTGAGCGAAGCTCTCAAACGCCGCTGTCTCTATCTCTTCATCGGCTATCCCTCCCTGGAACAGGAACTGAACGTCGTGCGCCTCAAGGTGCCGGACCTGGCCCCGCAGATGGCCCGGCAAGCGGTCGAGCTTGTGCACAGCCTGCGGCAGCTCGACCTGCGCAAGCTGCCCAGCATCTCAGAAACCTTGGACTGGGCGCAGGCGTTGGTCACCCTCAATACCGAAAATCTGGATCGGAAGACGCTGGAGACGACGCTCAGCGTGCTGTTGAAACACGAGACCGATCTGCGAAAAGTGCAGCGCCAGCTCGGTCGAATGGACGGCAGCGACGGCAAAGACGACGACGACGATGAGACCGACTGGGATGATGAGCTGCCTCAGCGTCGACACCACAACTGATCCGTGTTCACGTAGCAAAGCCACTCGAGTGCCCGCTGGCAAAGAGAAGTCAGGACGCCTGCGCTTCCCGTTGCAGAGGAGAATCCCATGGAAGAACGAATCGCAAAATTCATTTCAGCCTTGCGTTCCGGCGGCGTGCGCGTCAGCCTGGCAGAGAGCACCGATGCCTTCTCCGCCGTGGAAAACCTGGGCATCCAGGATCGGGATACCTTCCGCCTCAGTCTGCGCGCCACCCTGGTTAAAGACGTGGAGAGCCTGCCGACCTTTGAAGAGCTCTTCCCCCTCTTCTTTGGCAGCGGCGAGCCGCCGCCACTGATGAATCTGATGGAAGACCTGACCGAAGAAGAGGCCAACATGCTGGCCGAAGCGCTGCAAGAGTTCGGTCAGCGGCTGCGCGACATGCTCGAGCGGCTCCTGCGCGGCGAGCAACTGTCGCCCGAGGAACTCGATGGCCTCGGCCAGATGGTCGGCCTCAACCAGGCCGATGATCTGCGCTACCGTGAATGGATGGCGCGCCGCATGCAACGCGCCCTCCAGTTCGAACAGGTGCGCAAGGCGATGCAGGAAATCATGGAACTCATGGCCCAGATGGGCATGAACAAGGAGCGGCTGGACCAGATGCGCCAGCTGATCGGCCAGAACATGGACTCCCTGCGCGAGCAGCTGCGCCAACACGCCGGCCAGCGCATCGCCGAAAACATGGCCGAGCAGCGACCGGAAGATCATCTCGACGGGCTGATGGATCGCCCCTTTCAGGCCCTGTCCGACAGCGACATGCAGAAGTTACGCCAGGAAGTGCGGCGGCTGGCCGCGCTCCTGCGCAGCCGTATCGCCCTCCGCCAGAAAAGGGCCAAGACCGGTCAACTCGACGCCAAAGCGACCATCCGTGCCAACCTCAAGCACGGAGGTGTCCCATTTCAGATCAAACACCGCGACCGCACCATCAAACCAAAGCTGGTGGTGATCTGCGACATCAGCACCTCCATGCGTCACTGCTCCGAACTAATGCTCTCTCTCCTCTACGAGTTGCAGGATCAAGTGAGCAAGTCCCACGCCTTCGCCTTCATCGACCACCTGGAATACATCACGCCCGACTTTCAGGGCAACCGGGCCAATGAAGCAATCCAACAGGTGTTGATCCGTATGCCCCCAGGTTATTACAGCACCGATCTGGGCCACAGCCTGCAGAATCTCTCCGATGACTACCTCGACACCATCGACCACCGGACCACCCTCATCGTTGTCGGCGACGGGCGTAACAACTACAATGATCCCCGGCTGGATATCTTCAGAAAAATCGCCCGCCGCAGCCGCCGCACGTTGTGGCTGAACCCCGAACAGCCGCTGCTGTGGGGCAGCGGCGACAGCGACATGCTCGAGTACCTGCCACTGTGCGACACAATATTGCCGGTCAGTACGCTCTCCGAACTGACGGCAGCGGTGGACCAGCTGCTTGTCGAGAAATCATAACTGCTGTGGCCAGCGGCAGGTACACCCTGCTGATCTATGGCCGCTGGTGATTTATGAGCGCAAAGAGAGTACTTGTACAGGTTGCAGGTTGGGTCGGGGGGCTATGTCTGTTGGGGGCGCTGCTCTTCTTCGCGGTACAACAGTACGATGTCGTAGAGCCTGCCAAAAAGATGCTGCTCAACGCCGCCGGCGTTGGCGCCTCTCCCGTCGTGGACCCATGCCAACAGGACGACACCGCCGCTGCCATCGTTGCCCGCATCGACTACTCAGACGCTGAAGCCTTGCATGCCCTTTTCGAGCGGGTCGACGTCTGGCACGTCGAACCCGAGCAGCATACCGCCGTAGCACTCGTGTCGCCGGCGCAGCAGCAGTGGCTGACCGACGGCGGCTTCCCCTTCTCCGAAGAGACGGAGCTGACCTCCACTTTGCCCGACCCCTGCGCCTTCCAGGCCCAGGCCGACAGCCGCGGCATTCCCGGCTATGCCTGCTATCGCACAGTGGCGGAGACCTACACCGATCTGGAGTCGCTGGCCGAGCAATACCCCGACCTGGTCGAACTGAGCGACATCGGCAACAGTTGGTACAAAATCCGCTCTTGGGGCCTTGCTGGCTCCGACATCCAAGTGCTTGTCCTGACCAACCGCCAGTCCACCGACTTTGAGAAGGGCGAACTGGTGGTGATGGCCGCGCAACACCCTCGCGAACTGGCGACCGCGGAAATGGCCATCCGCTTCGCCGACATGCTGCTCGCAGGATACGGCACCGACCCGGACCTGACATGGCTGCTCGACTATAACCGCATCCATATTATCCCCCAGGTCAATCCCGACGCACGCAGCTGGGTCGAGCAAGGGTTTCTCTGGCGCAAAAATACAAATAGCACCAATGGCTGTGATTTCCCCCGTCACGGCGTCGACCTGAATCGCAACGGCAGCTTCCTCTGGAATCACTGCAATGGCTGTTCATCGGGCGATATCTGCTCAGTCTTCTACCGCGGCGACGCGCCTGCATCCGAGCCCGAGACCCGAGCCATTGAAGCCTATCTCGGCGACGTCTTTGCCGACCAGCGCGGAGAAGGCTACAACGACCCAGCACCGGAGGATACCAACGGCGTTTTCATTTCTCTCCATGCCTTCGGTCGCCTGCTGTTTTACCCGTGGGAGCACTCGTCCACGCCGGCTCCCAACCAGGACGACTTGCGCCGCCTCGGCCGTAAACTGGGCTATTTTCCCGATTACAGGGTCTGCAATCCAGAGCTATGCATGTACCGCTTCGACGGCAGTACGACCGATTACGCCTACGGTACGCTCGGCGTCGCCGCCTATACCTATGAGCTCGGCAATGCCTTTTTCCAGGACTGCACCTACTTCGGCGCCTCAATCGTCGACCAGATTCTGGAATCTCTCGTCTATGCCGCCAAGACGGCCCGACGTCCCTACCAGCTGCCAGCCGGGCCAGATGTGACGGACGCCAGCGCAGTTCCGCCGCGCGTGCTGGCGGGAATGGCTGTCACACTCTCCGCAACCGCCGACGACACCCGCAGCGCCGGCAGCGGCTCCGACACCGAACCGTCCCAGCCGATCAGCGCCGCCCGCTTTTCCGTCGGCGCGCCCTCCTGGCACGCAACCACCCTCGAAACGCTGCAAGCTTCAGACGGCGCATTCGATGCCACCGTGGAATCTCTGACGGGGGCGCTTGACACAACCGGCTTGCAGCCCGGCGCCTACACCATCTTTCTCGAAGCCCAGGATGCCGACGGCAACTGGGGGCCCCCCACCGCCGTATCCGTTGAGGTCGTCGCGCCCGCAACCGAGCGGACACCCACTCAACACAAACTGTATCTGCCGAGAGTGTGGCGATAACTTTGACGTGGCCAGTGGCTGGGACTGTTCTCCCACCAGCCTCCCCCGGTCTTCCCTCTTTCCTTTCACCTCGCGGTCGAATCTTAGCCTATCAGATTCTTCCGCTGTATAATGCAACCGGACTTGGCATTGCAGGCCAGACGCCTGCTCTCCCAGGACACCATAACGGAGCCGGTTGGCTCGTGACGGCTGACCTGGCGCTCACCTGGCATGAAGGAGTTCAGCGATGGCGAAGATGCAAGCGGATTATATCTGGATGAACGGGGAGATCATCCCGTGGGAGCAGGCGACCGTGCATGTTTTTACCCATGCCCTGCATTACGGCAGCAGCGCATTTGAGGGGATTCGCGCCTACGACGTGAATGACGCCGCTGCGATTTTCCGGGGGCCGGAGCATTTCGAGCGGCTGCTCTTCTCCTGCAAGGTAGCCCATATCCCATCGCCCCTCAATGTTGACGAATGGATGGATGTGGCAAAAGCCATCTTGCGCAAGAACGACCATCGCAGTGCCTACATCCGACCGTTGGTCTTCCGCGGCTACGAGAGTTTGGGCGTAGATGGCCGCGGCTGTCCTGTCGAGGCCATTCTGGCTTCGGTGCCGTGGGGTCGTTATCTCGGCGCAGAGTCCATCGAACAGGGCGTCGATGTCCAGGTAAGCAGTTGGCGGCGCATGGCCTCGAACATGTTCAGCCCGATGGCGAAGATCGGCGGCCAGTATGTCAGCAGCCAGAACATCGTTATGGAGGCCAAGGACAATGGTTTCACTGAAGGCATCGCCCTCGACATCAACGGTCAGGTAAGCGAAGGCAGTGGCGAGAATATCTTCGTCATTTATAAGGGCGTGATCTATACACCGCCCCTGGGCAGCAGCATCCTCGGAGGCATCACCCGCGATGCCGCGATCACGATTGCCAAAGACCTGGGCTACGACCTGCGCGAACAGGCCATGACGCGCGAAATGCTCTATCTGGCCGACGAAATTTTCTTCACCGGTACCGCAGCTGAGATCACGCCCGTGCGCTCGGTGGACCGGTTGCCGGTGGGCGACGGCAAGCGTGGCCCGATCACGCAGGCAATCCAGAGCGTCTTCTTCGGCATCCTCGAGGATAATATGCCGGATAGATGGGGTTGGTTGACGCACGTGGCATGACAAAGAAGTGAGGAGCGAAGGTGTTCCGCTCCTCACTCTTGACTCCTCCTCACTCACTCCTCGCAACCTGCCCGAACCAGCGGTCTTCCAGCAGGTCTAGCTGTCCATTCTCCTCCAGTGCTGCTAACGCCTCAAACAGCGCGCCCTGCAACATCGGCGCTTTTATCGAAACCGCGATGACATAAGGATCATTATCGAGCGCAGCGCCCACCCCGCGAATCGCCATGCCCTCGCCCTGGGCAAGGCGCAGCGTGACGCCGTCGATCAGCAAGCCATCGCTGGCGCCGGAGACCAGCGCGTCGATCGCCTTCTCCGCAGACTCGAACGGCAGCCGCGTAAAGCCGGCGCCTCCCCGTTGCAGCCGGCGGGCTATCGCATCCCCCCGGCTGCCCCACTCCACCGCCACGGTACCTCCATCCAGATCCGCAACCTCTTCATACGCGGCATCGGCGCCGACCACAAGCCGCACACCGGCCTCGAAATAGGCTGGTGAATAGTGTACGTCTTTCGTCATGCGGGCGTTGAACGGAAACGCGCTGATCACCGCATCCACACGGTCAACCAGCAGCGCATCCAACAGACTGTCGAACCCAATTGCGATGATCTCCGCCTCCAGCCCCCACTCAGCGGCAATCTCCTGCGCCAGGTCCACGTCATAGCCGATCGGTGCCCCCTCCGCATCCAGCGTTTCAAAGGGCGGAAAGCTGGGGTCCATGCCAACCCGCCAACTGCCCCGTTCCTGCATCTTGAGCCAGGTTTCATCCACCGGCGGCCCAGTCCCGCGCAGAATGAGCCACCCGCCGACCACCAGCGCCGCCAATACGCAGATGACGATCCACAACCGTGGCTGCTGCTCGAAACTGCGTCGAACAGAGAATCGTGTCCAACGGCCGCCTTTACTCCTGGCGACTAACCACTGGCGGCCGCCAACAGCTGCCTTCGTTTGAAGGGGCTCTCTCTCCTCCTCCTTTCCCTGATCGTTCATGGCGCGTCGAACCGCCCCTCCGCGTAACTCTGCATCTCCAGATAGATCGCCTTGGGTTCAAAATCGGTGCCGACAAAGGTGTAGTTGTCCTGGTAGCTCTTCTGATCCCAGGGGAAGCGAAAGACCCAGAGACTGACGCTTTCGAGCCAGGGCCATTCGGTGCGGGCGATCTCGTAAGCCTGTACCGAGTTGAGGATGCGCTGGGCGGGACGAACCGCCCTCGTCCAGCGAGGATGGTCGTTCCATCCCCCTTCGGTGATCATGGCTGTCTTGTCGCTGTCGCCGTTGCGTACCATGATCTCTCGCAGCAGTTCGGAGCGTCGAAAGTTGACAACCGATTCGCCGGCCGGCTCGTCAGCCTCGAATCCCAGGCCGTAAGCGTGAATCGCCAAAATGTCAAAGTAGTCGGCCGCGCCCGCGTCGTACATCCGCTGCAGGTAGTCCAGATCGTTCATGCTCCATTCGCTGCCCGGCGGGTCCAGCGTGGGCGCGAGCGCGCCGGCAAGCACCTGCACTTCCGGAGCGGCCGCTTTCACCATCGGGTACACCACCTTCAGCATCTCCACGTAGGACCCCGGGTCGACCGGGCGAAACCCCCATTCCAGGCTCAGATTCGGCTCGTTCCATATGATCAGATAGCCCACTTTGCCCTGATAGCGTCGCACGAATTCGACGGCGTAGCGCCCGAACGCCTCGTAATTTTCCTCCGCCAAATAAAGATGATGGGAATCTTCCGGGCGCGCCCACTCCGGCACATAACCCAAGCGGGCGATCACGGTTAGCCCCTGCCGGTTCGCGTGGTCGATGACCAAGTCAGGGTGGCTCCATTCGAATTGGCCGCGTCTCGGTTCGTAGTAGGCCCAGGGGAAATACTCAACAATCCAGGACGCGCCCATCTCGCGTACCATTTCGAGGCTTCGTTTGACCTTGGCCGCCTCCGGCTCATCGGTCAGGCGCGTATGAACGCCCATTTTGGGGTTGATCGTTGCGACCGTTCGTTGCGGGCCCAAAGGGACCCAGTTACGAAAATAGGAACGATAGGTCAGGCCAACAATGCTGCAAAGAAGTAGCGCCCCAATCAGCTTTCTAACGCGGGGCGACCTCGCTGCGAGCGACAGTATGCGGTTGATAGAGTCTGACTTCCTGCGCACTAAAGAGGCGAAGCGGCCAATCATCAGCAGGAGAGGTTATGCATGCGGCGACTATGTGTCTTCCTGCAGCTCTGCATCATCGTCATCATCATCGGAGGGTATGGCAGAGGAAAATGCGAATTCGCTCTCGGTTTCTTCCAACGCGGGCTGCTCCTGGGGCGCCTGGCTGGCTTCGATCGCCTGGATGCCATTCTCTGCCTGGTGCAGCGAGTTGTTCAGTTTGTCCCGCAAACGGTAAAGCACATCGAGCGCGTAGACTTCAGCTTCATCAACCAGACGGATCGCTTCGGCGTGTCCATGCGCGATAATCCGCTCCGCTTCTTCCCGCGCGCGTTCGGTGATGGCGTCTTCGCTGACGACCTGTATTGCCTGCTGCTCGGCGTGGGCGATGATCTGCTCCGCCCGCGCCTGCGCATCACTGATTATGCGGTCGCGCTCGGTAATCATGCGCTCGCTTTCCTTGATCGCGCTCGGTATGCTGATACGCATCTGATCTATCAGCCGGAGACACTCCTCCGAATTCACGATCAGGGAGGGGGCCAGAGGCACCCGCCAACCTCTGTTCAAGGTCTGTTCAAGTTGATCCACCAGTTGTAGAATTTCCATGATCAGGTTGAACTTTCGTTTGGCTGTTCCCGGCAGCCGCCAGAAACAAGAAACCGGAAGCTAATCCGCTACTGCTTGCGTTTAGCAAACCGTTGCCCTAAGGCCTCCTCAGTACGCGGAGTCACCCAGTGGGAAACATCGCCTTCCAGGCTGGCAACTTCCTTCAGAATGGTTGAACTGAGATAAACATACTCCGTGCTGCATAGCAGGTAACATGTCTCGATCTGTGGCGCCATCTGCCGGTTGGCCATGTCTATGCGCGATTCAAAGAAAAGGTCATCCACATTGCGCAGGCCGCGTACGATTACCCGGATACCATGTTGCTGTGCCCATTTTACCGTTAGTCCGCTATATGACACAATCGTGATATTCTTCACGTCCTCAAGGGCTTCCCGCGCCAACTGAATCCGCTCGTCCGTGGAAAAGAGTAGCCTCTTGGCCGGCGCGTCGAAGACCGTCACGAGCAGTTCATCAAAGAGCGCAGCCGCCCGGCGGGCAATGTCCCGATGGCCGTTATGGAAAGGATCGAAACTGCCGGGATAGATGGCACGAGTCATAATGCTTCGGTTTCTCAACGACGATCTATGCAATGGCGGGCCCGGCGGCCTTGCATCTGCCTTAAGGGCGGCAAAGGTTAAGTGTTCGAACCATCGAAACAGGCGATCAAATCATCCGGCGCAATGCTGGCTATTGAGTCCAGGCAGAGATCGGCGGCCGAGAAGTCGGAGTCGCGGGTGATGCGATTCGGTACCGAAACACAGCGCAATCCAGCCCGTTGTGCACCCACCATCCCGTTGTAGGAATCTTCGATCGCGACCGCTCGCTGGGGCGAAACGTCTAACTTCTGCGCCGCCAGCCGGTAAAGGGCCGGGTCCGGTTTAACCCGCTCGACATCATCCGCGGTTACCACCGCGGCAAAGCGCCCGCGCAGTCCCAGCCGTTGCAAATGCGACTCCACCCATTTTCGATCAGAACTCGAGGCGACTGCCAGCCTGACCCCTCGTCGCTCGGCTGCGGCGATCAGTTCGAGCACGCCGGGCATGATCGGTTGGACCTCTATCCTTTCCAGAAAAAGCTTCCGCCGTTCTGTACGCAGGCGCTGCCGGTCGATCTCTCTGCCCAGCAATCCTTCCAGATAGTCTTCGGGGCGAAACACGCCCGTGCCGCCACCCACGCATTGCAGCCAGAGGTCAAGCGGCAACTCAGCGCCGTGGTTGTGGTAAACGTCCTGCCAGGTCTGGAAATCAGGCGTCTCTGTGTCCAGAATCGTTCCGTCAAAGTCAAATACAATCGCCTGCAGCACTGGCATACTCCCTCAGAGTTGTGGTCGTGGGATGCGCGCCACCGTTCTGCCACACGAGCGCGCGTAGAAATCGACAAGGCTGCTGGCCCGCGGCGCTCATGCGATAAACTCGCTGAACACGCGGTTCCCGAGGAGCAGCCCTCTGGGGGTCAGGCGCACTCGTTCTCCATCCGATTCCAGCAGGCCGGCATCTTGCAGTCGATCCAGACTGGGCCCAAACGCAGCGCGCAATGAAAGCCCGTGTGTCTCCTCAAAGCGGGCAAATGACACCCCCTCTCGCACGAGCCGCAGTCCCAGCATCATCGTTTCGCCCATTGAAACCTCGTCCGACAGCTCCTCATGGAAATCAACGGGGCTCAAGTCCGCATCGACATGCTTTATGTAGCCCTGCACACCCTTTCGATTCGACCACCG
Organism: Caldilineaceae bacterium; assembly: GCA_965220715.1. Taxonomy (GTDB): domain Bacteria; phylum Chloroflexota; class Anaerolineae; order Caldilineales; family Caldilineaceae; genus Bin5. Next base: position 5,416,640 of record OZ244843.1, on the reverse strand, counting down.
TACGGCGGCTGCGGGCGAACAAACCCCCGCTGACCCCTGACAAGGGTCACGAGAAAGGAATGCAAGGTCAGGCATCGCCTTCCCTTGCAACGAAATGGGATAGCGCATATGGCTGTGCGCGCCAGGCCCCACACCGACCCACTCCTGATTGCGCCAGTAGAGTAGGTTGTGTCGACTGGCGTATTCAGCGCCGCGCACCCAGTTCGACACCTCGTACTGGTCATAACCGGCCGCCCTCAGGCGGGAAATCGCAATTTCGTACAACTCTGAGGCCACGTCATCATCCGGCGCCGGCGTCTGACCGGTCTCCACCCAATGCGCCAGTGGCGTATCCGGCTCGACAATCAGACTGTAAAGGCTCAAGTGCCGCGGGGCGAGAGCCAGGGCCTTGTCCACTGTGTCGTTCCAAGCTTCCACCGACTGTCGGGGCAACCCGAACATAAAATCAAGATTGATGTTGGCGAAGCCCGCTTTCACAGCCGCGTCAAAGGCGCGCAACGCGTCGTCCGCGTCGTGGATGCGGCCCAGAAACTCCAATTCCTCCGCCTGAAAGCTCTGCACGCCCATGCTCAGCCGGTTCACGCCCAGGCTGTGCAACAGGGCGAACTGCCCCCAATCCTCTATGCCCGGATTGGCTTCACTGCTGATTTCAACGTCGGCTGCCAGGGTGAACCGGTCCTGCACCAACTCCAAAATCTGCGCCAGTTGACCTGAACTGAGCACCGTTGGGGTGCCGCCGCCCAGGAATACAGTATGCACCATGCGCCCGTCAAGACGTGCCGCCCACTGGCTTATCTCTAGGCAAAGAGCCTGCGTGTAGGCTTCGTAAAGAGGTTCCAGACGAGCATAGGTATTGAAGTCGCAGTAGGGGCACTTCCGGGCGCAAAATGGAATGTGGATGTAGAGGCCCAATGGCCCGCCGCCAATTGTGGTTGATTCGATAGTGGGCGCGCTCCAGGCCAGCGACTCGCGGGCGCCGGCTGCGATCGTCGCCGCGTCCTGCTGTGCGCGGCGCTCGGTATTTTTCGGACGCAATCCAGCCGGGACCTTCATCAGCCCTGAGTCGTCGCTCCTTGGGCGCGCAGAGAGTGAAGAGGAACGAGAAGAGAGAATACCTCGCTTTTCGCGCTCCGCTCTTGTGGTCAGGGATTCTCCAGCCGGAATCCGTGGCCGCGCACTGTTACAATAAAGTTGGATTTCTCGTCGTGCTCGTAGAGCCGTTCCCGCAGCCGGCGTACAAGTGCGTCAATGGCCTGCTTGCTGACACCGGCCCCACTGGTCTCTGGCCAGACCGCCTGCACGATCTGTTCCCGAGTCATTACCCCACCCCCCTCATGCCAGAGCGCACTCAGCAGCCGGTACTGATGCAGACTCAAAGGGGGCTCCAAAAGCGAGCCGCTGAGCCACACCTGGCGGGTCTCTTCTTCAATCCGCAGACCTGATTCGAGCTGCACTTCGGGTTCGGGAGAGTCCAGCGTCAGGGGCGTGGTTGCCTCGTCATCGACAAAGGACAATTTGAATCGCAGTGCGATCTGCACTTCGTCGCCATCGGACAGGCTATGGGACGCGTCGGCAATATCCACGCCATTGACATGGGTTCCGTTCTTGCTGCCCAGGTCCTCGATCGAATAGCCGTAGCCGTCCCAGAAGATTCGAGCGTGGTTGCGGCTTACCTGGCGGTCAGGCAGCGTAACGTGGCATTCTTCGTGGCGCCCGATGATCAAGGCGGTGGTACGGCTTAACGGCCAACCCTGACCGGTCTGGTTGCCATGGCGGAGGATCAGCATTGCCGTCTCACGTAGTCTGTCGACAGGTCGGGCTTGACGATTATCTGCGAAACGTTGTTCAGCGTTGTTGCCCTCTTGCGTCATTTCCACCCCTCTTAAAAATACCTTGCAAGGAAAACTATTATTGTCACTTGCACGTTTTGCCTTCTATTCATATAGTATGGTTCTCTGCATCTCATTTAGTATGGTTCTCTGCATCCAATCCTTCGATCTATAATGGCGAAAGGACATCCGTAAACCTGGTGTAGCGATTCCAGGGGGGAAGTTCATTATAACGAAACGAGTGTGATTCGTCAACCGATTTCCCATAATGAGGGCGCAACCAGGCTTGCGTGGTAGGATGTCTTGGCCGAATGGATGCCACAAATTCTGCGGTCTGCGACATCGCACAATGGCGTTATCTCCCTCCGGGGCGCGCAGTGGGCGGCAGTCCTTCCTTTTCCGGGGTTGATGCGCCTCCAACGGTCCGGTAAGCTTACAGAGGTGTCTCTTGTCTACAGTGTTGGATTCAGACTCCATTCTGCGTGGACGCTATGAAATTGTCCGGCTGGTGGGTCAGGGCGGAATGGGCGCGGTCTACCGCGCCAACGATCTGCGCCTGGATGGGCGGGTCTGCGCGATCAAAGAGATCCTGCCCGCCCTGCTGATCGACCAACGGGGACCCGAACTGGATCTCGGCCAGACGATTGAACAGTTCTACCAGGAAGCCAGTGTTCTGGCCCGCCTCGATCATCCCAACCTACCCAAGGTGTCGGACTATTTTTCCCTCGACGGGCGCGAGTATCTGGTGATGGATTTTATCGAAGGCCGCGATCTGCAAGAAATCGTGAATGAGGCACTACGGCAGAAGAAACACCTTTCGGAGGCCCAGGTGCTGTTGTGGGCCTCGCAACTCTTGGACGCGCTGGAATATCTGCACAACCAGGACCCGCCGGTGCTCCATCGCGACATCAAACCGGGTAACATCAAAATCACACCCGAAAATAGACTGAAACTGGTGGATTTCGGCCTGGTTAAAGTGCTCCAACCGGACGACTCGCGCACAGTGACGGTCGTCCAGGGCCGGGGCACCGTAGCCTATACGCCGCTCGAGCAGTACGGAGGCGACACCGGTCATACCGATATACGCTCAGACATCTACAGCGTCGGCGCGACTCTCTATCACCTGCTGGCGAGTACCCCGCCACAGGATGCCAAGGAGCGTTTCCTCAAGTCCGGGTTGCTTGATCCACTGCGGCAGTTGAATCCGGCCATCTCGACGCGAACGGAAAGGGCCGTCTTCCAGGCGCTGGCGATGCATCCCGACGAACGTCCCTCCAATATCGCAGCCTTGCGGCAGACGCTTTTCGGCGCCGACAGCGCCAAAAAAGATCCGACGACTGATTTCTTGCCGCCTCCCTCCTGGATTGAAATCCTGCACAGAAACAGGATGCTGATCGGGACAACCATTTTCCTCTTCATTATCGCCACCGCCATCAGTATCTACGATATCTGAAACAACATCGGCCTGCGAAAACAGCGGTTGCTTTCTGCCAATTCCCCTTAGCCAGCGCAGACACTGGCAACTGGCAATCAGAGACGCGTTGAATTCGCCTAGTCGGCTGCCGCTCAACAGTAACAGCCGAGAACAATCAAATGCTGAAACAACGCTGTGAAAATTTGCGCAATCCCTCCGCGCTCTTATATACTTAAAATAGACTTTTTCAAGCTTTACGGCGGCCCCACTGATATGTATCCCCCTGATCGAGCAATACAGAGGGCAGTCGCGTTCTGAAGGGCGGTCTGGGCAATTCCCATCGTCCCAACCCGCTAAGTGTGGAAGCATCAGTGGCCGATCTGTTTCCAGTCTTTGGCAACGCCTCAGACGCCGTCTCCTGGCAGCGACTGATTACTGGATACCGACCGCCAAAAATTGCCGTTCACAGGAGCGTGGATCTTGTTCAGCCGACTCAAGAATCTTCTCCAATCATTCCTCTCGAACACACGCAAACGCAATGTGACCATTGGCATTGTTGCCTTGCTCGTTCTGAGCGTGCTGCCGTGGTTTCGGGTAGGCCCGCCCCACGTGGAATTGGCGGCCGAATCGCTGCTGGAACACGGGCCAAAGTGGTTTACCAATGGCTTGCTGACAACCTTTCTGGTCGACATTATCATTATCCTGATGGCCGTCTTTGCCGTGGCCAAAATGAAGGAAGTCCCCGGCGCCTGGCAGAACATTGTCGAAATGCTGGTCGAAGGAATGTGGAATCTGACCCAGAGCATCGCCGGCCATGGCTCCGCCAACAGCCGTAAATTTTTCCCTTGGGTCATTACCATCTTCATCTTTGTTCTGGTCAGCAACTATATTGGCCTGCTGCCCGGCTTTGGCTCGATCGGCATCAACCATAGCGCTGCGGCGGACAGCCACGCACAGGCCCAATTGGGCAACCAGATGGCAATGGCCGCGGGAGATGCCGTCGCAGTCGCCGCGGCCGCAGAAGAAGGCGCTCCCGTCCTTGTGCCCCTGTTTCGCAGCCCCTCCGCCGACCTGAATGTGACCCTGGCCCTGGCGCTCATCTCGGTCTTCATGACCCAATTTTTCGGCGTCCAGGCGTTGGGTATCCGCTATTTCACCAAGTTCTTCAAGAATCCGTTCAAGGATGGAATGGGGGCCGTGGTTGGCTTTTTCGAGCTGATCGCCGAGATCTCCAAGATCGTCAGCTTCTCTTTTCGTCTCTTCGGCAATGTCTTCGCCGGTGAAGTTGTGTTGGCGGTGATGGCATTCCTGGTCACGTTTCTCCTGCCCAGCGTATTTTACGGGCTGGAGTTGTTCATCGGTTTCATCCAGGCGCTTGTTTTCATGTTGCTGACGCTGGCATTCTTTACAATGGCCACTGTCAGGCATGACGATCACCATTGACACAAATTGCCAGTGACCAGTAAGCTCCGGGATCCACTCGTGTGACTAGCCACTGGCCACTAACCACTATTCACTGCAGTTAAGAAAAGGAGTTCACACTCATGGATGTTGAAGTCGCCAAGGAACTGGGTTCTGCTCTTGCTATCGGGTTGGGCGCAATTGGCCCTGGTGTGGGGATCGGTCTGATTGGCGCCAAAGCAATGGAAGCGATGGGCCGCAATCCTGAAGTGACCAACACTGTGCAGACCAACATGCTGCTCGGTTTCGCCTTCTGTGAATCGGTCGCCATCTATGCGCTGGTTATCTCGCTGTTGGTCAAGTTTGTCTAAACCTGTTCTCAGTGGCCAGAGTTCAGTCGTCAGTGGCCAGTGTTCACTTCCAGTGGCCTGTGCAGTTGCCGGCCGCTAGCCACTAGCCACTGCAGTTTATCCAGGAGGTTGGCCTTGGACGCTCTCGATAAATTAGGTATTAGTTGGCAGTTATTGCTTTCGCAGATCATCAACTTCAGTCTGTTGATGGTTATTTTGCAACAGTTACTTTATAAGCCGGTTCTGAACATGCTTGAGCAGCGCAAACAGCGTATCGCCCAGGGTCTGGAACAGGCCGATAAGGCGTCGCACGCCGCCGCCGAAGCCGAAGTGGAGAAGCAGGCGATCCTTGAAGAGGCCCGCCGCGAAGCGCAGGAGGTGCGCGCGCAGGCAACCCGCGATGCCGAGCGCATCGCGCAGGATGTTCGCAGCCGCGCCGATCAGGAGGCCCAGGAAATCCGCATGAAGGGCCAGGCCGATGCCGAAGCGCAGACAGCCGCCGTCATGGCCGACGCCAGAAAGCAGATCGCAGACTTGGCGATTACCGCGACCGAGCAGATCCTGGGCCGGGAGTTGGCCAACCGGGATGAGCAGGAGCGCTTTGTCAACGACTATCTGGCCCAGCAAAACGGGAGCAGTTCATGAGCGAACGCTCGACGGCCGAACGATATGCCCAGGCCATCCTGGAGGCGATCGTAGAGCAGTGGCAGTCAACGCTGACCGAGGTCGCTGACGCGCTCGCGCAGGACCCGAAGCTCGGCGCCGATGTCGACTCCATCGCCGCGGCGATTCCTGCCGACGCCGCCCCGGAACTGCAGAACTTCGTCAAAATGCTCGTGCAGGAGGGCGATGTAACCCTCCTTTCCCGCGTCATTGCCGCTTTGGGCGCAAGCCTGCGAGGAGAGACCGGGCCGCAGGCAGCTGACATCACCAGCGCCATCGAACTGGGTGACGACGCCCAAGAGCAGATTCGCCAGCGACTCACCAAGCAATACGGTGAGGACCTCGTCTTCAGCTTCGATGTTGACCCATCCCTGATGGGCGGCCTGCGCATCAGGGTCGGTGATCAGTTGATCGACAACACGGTCGCAAATCGGCTGATGGCTCTGCGCGAAATGGTCGCGGCCTCGGTGCGGTGAACTTGGACTTGGTAGTCAGTTTCGGGTCTTGACGAACAGCGGCAGACGCCTGCCAGAAACCCCAAACTGAAAACTTACAATAAAGGACAGCGCTTATGGCAGTTCAGACTGAGGAACTGACCCAGGAATTTACTGACCGGCTCAAGCAGCAAATCCTCAACTTCAAGCCGGCCCCCAGCCGCGTGGATGTGGGCGAAGTCGTCGAGGTCGGTGACGGGATCGCCATCATATCCGGCCTGCAAGGGGTCATGGCAAGTGAGTTGGTCGAGTTCACCAAGACCGGTGTACTCGGTATCGCCCAAAACCTGAACACTGATTCCGTCGGTATTATCATCATGGGCGAATACACCGAGATCGAAGAGGGGGACCTGGTGCGCAGCACCGGCCGCCTGGCCTCCGTTCCCGTCGGTGACGAGCTGATAGGCCGCGTTGTCAACGCCGTCGGCCAACCCCTCGACGGCAAAGGCCCTATCGAAGCAACCGCGACTCGCCCGGTGGAGCGCATCGCCCCCGGCGTCGTGCTGCGCAAAGGTGTAGACACCCCCGTCGAAACCGGCGTCACCGTTGTTGACGCCCTCATTCCCATCGGCCGCGGCCAGCGGGAGTTGATCATCGGCGACCGCCAGACCGGCAAAACCGCCCTCGCCATCGATACCATCATCAACCAGAAGGGCAAGGACCTGATCTGCATCTACGTCGCCATCGGCCAGAAGCAGTCAACCGTTGCGCAGGTCGTGGGCATTTTGGAGAAGCACGGCGCCATGGATCACACGATTATCGTGACCGCCTCCGCCGCAGACCCGGCCGCCCTGCAGTTCCTGGCGCCCTACGCCGGTTGCGCAATGGGCGAGGAGTTCATGGAGCAGGGTCGCGACGCCCTGATTGTCTACGATGATCTCTCCAAACACGCCCAGGCTTACCGCCAGGTCTCGCTGCTGCTGCGGCGTCCGCCCGGCCGCGAGGCCTACCCCGGCGACGTCTTCTATCTGCACAGCCGCCTGCTGGAACGCGCCGCGCGTATGGATGACGAGTTCGGTGGCGGCAGCCTGACCGCGCTGCCGGTCATCGAAACCCAGGCCGGCGATGTGTCCGCATACATTCCCACCAACGTTATTTCGATCACCGACGGCCAGATCTTCCTTGAGGGCGACCTCTTTTACGCCGGCATCCGTCCTGCCATGAACGTCGGGCTTTCGGTCAGCCGCGTGGGCAGTGCCGCTCAGACCAAGGCGATGAAAGGCGTGGCCGGTCGCCTGAAGCTCGAGTTCAGCCAGTTCCGCGAGTTGGCGGCCTTTGCCCAGTTCGGCTCAGACCTGGACGCGGCGACCCAGCGCCAGCTCAATCGCGGCCAACGCATTCAGGAAACTTTGAAGCAGCCCCAGTACGAGCCCTTGCAGTTGGACAAGCAGGTGATGAATCTCTTCGCCGTGACAAACGGCTACGTCGACGACATCGCCATCACCGATGTCAAGCGCTGGGAACTGGATTTGCACGCCTACATGGACGCCAACCATCCGGAGATAGGTCAGACTATTCTGCGCACAAAAGATATTCCCGCTGAATCGCTCGATTCCTTGCGCCTGGCTCTGGAGACGTTCAATAGTAGCTGGAGTGGGTCCGAATAAAACGGTGATCAGTTGTCAGTGACCAGTGCACTGACCTGGCAACCAACCACTGATCACTGCAGTTGAGGAGGCATTGGTGGCAAGCACACGTGAGATTCGCCGTCGCATCCGCTCGGTTACAAACATCTCTCAGGTCACGAGAGCGATGGAAGCCGTGGCTGCATCCAAGATGCGGCGTGCCCAACAGCAGGTGTTGGCGACCCGCCCCTATGCGGAAAAAGCCCTCGAAGTGCTCAGCCACATCGCCCGTCTGCAAAGTAGCGGCGGCACCATGGATGCGCTCATCACCACTAGAGACGAAATAAAACGCGTCGGGGTTATCCTGATCACGGCCGATCGCGGGCTGGCCGGCGGCTTCAATGCCAATGTATTGCGGCAAAATGCGGCCTTCATCAAGGAGCAGCGTGACCAGGGGCGGGAGATTGAAGTCGTTGCCGTGGGCAAGAAGGGCCGCGACTGGCTTCTGCGTTACGATCCGGTCATCCGCGCCGAATACACCAATATGCCCGATACCCCCTCGTCCGCCGACACCGGCCCCATCTCCCGCACTGTCATCGACGACTTCCGTTCGCAGCGTTTCGATGAGGTCCATCTCATCTTCACCGATTTTGTCAACACGCTGATCCAACAGCCCTCAGTGCAGCAGATATTGCCGGTAGTCCCGGCCGAGCCAACCGTTACGATGCCGCCCGACTATATTTTCGAGCCAAGCGTCGAGGCCGTGTTGGAGCAGGTGCTGATCGGTTTCATCGAGGTGCAGATCTTGCAGGCCATGTACGAGAGCATCGCCAGCGAACATTCGGCGCGCATGGTTGCCATGCGCAACGCCACCGAAGCTGCCAATGAACTCGTGGACGAGTTGACATTGACCTACAACAAGGCGCGCCAGGAAGGCATCACCCGTGAGTTGATGGATATTATAGGCGGTTCAATCGGCCTGGAATAGAGTTGAGCGGGCTGAGAGGCCCCTTCCCATAGCAGATCGGAGCATACCATGTCAGAAAACGGAAGCAATGGCCGCATCAGCGGCTCTGTATCCAGTGTTGTCGGTCCGGTTGTGGATTTTTCCTTCACCGGCGGGGACCTGCCGGAGATATACCATGCCGTCTATGTCGACCTCGACGATGATTCGACCCTGGTCTGTGAGGTGCAGCAGCATCTGGGGGACGGCGCGGTCCGCGCCGTGGCCATGAGCACTACAGATGGTCTGCGCCGCGGTATGGAAGGCTACTCCTTCGGCGCTCCCATCACCGTGCCTGTCGGCCCGGCCACACTAGGCCGCATCTTCGACGTCACCGGACGCCCCATCGACAGCGATGACGCGGTCGACGCCGCCGACCACTATTCCATCCACCGCGAACCGCCCAGCTTCGCCGACCGTAGCACGCAAGCCGAACTGTTCGAGACCGGCGTCAAGGTCGTCGACTTGATCGCCCCCTTTACAAAGGGCGGCAAAACCGGTATCTTCGGCGGCGCCGGCGTGGGCAAGACCGTCATCATTCAGGAACTGATCAACAACGTCGCCGAGTACCACAGTGGCTACTCCGTATTCGCCGGTGTTGGCGAGCGCAGCCGCGAAGGCAATGACCTCTGGCACGAAATGCGTGATTCAGGCGTAATCGATTCGACGGTCATGGTTTTCGGGCAGATGAACGAACCGCCCGGCGCCCGCCTGCGCGTCGGCCTGACAGGCGTGACCATGGCCGAGTATTTCCGTGATGAAGGCCGCGATGTCCTCCTTTTCATCGACAACATCTTCCGCTTTGTACAGGCCGGTTCCGAAGTGTCGGCCCTGTTGGGACGCCTGCCCAGCGCAGTAGGCTACGCGCCGACGCTGGGCACCGATATGGGTCAGTTGCAAGAGCGCATCACCTCCACCAATACCGGCTCAATTACATCCATGCAGGCGGTCTATGTGCCCGCCGACGACTACACCGATCCCGCGCCGGCCACAACATTCGCCCACCTCGACGCCACCATTACACTGGAACGCGCCCTGGCCGAGCAGTCTCTCTACCCGGCCATGGACCCGCTCGGCTCCACAAGCCGCATCCTCGACCCGCTCATCGTCGGCGAGGAGCATTACAACGTGGCCCGCGAGGTGCAGCAGGCCCTCCAGCGCTACCGGGACCTGCAAGACATTATCGCTATTCTCGGCGTCGAAGAGTTGAGCGAAGATGACAAGATCATCGTCGCCCGCGCCCGCAAGATCCAGCGCTTCCTTACCCAGCCCATGCACGTGGCCGAGGTATTCACAGGCCAGCCTGGCGAGTATGTGAGGATCGAAGAAACCGTGCGCGGCTTCCGCGAGATTCTGGACGGGAAGCATGACGACCTGCCGGAGCAGGCCTTCTATATGGTCGGAGCTATCGAGAAAGCGGTCGAAAAGGGTGAACAACTGAGGCAGGAGCAATGACGATTCAGGTCGAAATTGTAACCCCCAGTCGACAGCTGTACAGCGGAGCTGTCCAGATGGTCACCCTGCCCGGCGTCGAGGGCGAGATGGGCGTATTGGCAGGCCATGCCCCCCTGCTGACGACGCTGAATATCGGTGAGATCACGCTGCATAGCGCCGACGGCGAAGCCGAGTACATCGCAGTCAGTGGTGGCGTAGTCGAAGTGCTGCCGGACAAGGTGATCGTGATGGCGCGCTCGGCTGAACGCGCTGAAGAGATCGACATTGCCCGCGCCGAGGCCGCCATGCAACTCGCCGAAGACGCGCTGAGCACGCGGTCGCCCGAAGAACGCCGCCCCGTAGAGGTCGCCTACCGCCGCAGCCAACTGAGATTGAAGGTCGCCCGCCGTCGCCGCAGCAGCCGACCGGGTGTCTTCGTGGAGGATGAAGGGTAGCGCCTTCTTGCAGAAAAAGAATTCAGGTCGGGTCTTCGCACATGAAGGCCCGGCCTTTCTGTTGTGTATTTCTGTCCACTGGTTTCTGCCTGTGTACCTGGACATGAACGAAACAATTCGTTAGGATTTTCTCGCGTGCGGGTAGATAATGGCAGACACAGAGCAAGTTTCAGGGAATGGCGGGTCAACCGTGGAGATGCACTATGGATCGCAATAATATCCGTGACTGGCTGCGCGGACCAGTAGTGGCGGTTGCGACACCGTTCAAAGAGGACTTTTCACTCGATCTGGACTCTTTGCAAGACAATATCCGTTTCATGGTCGAAGGCGGCGTCACGACCGGTGACGGCGTCCTATTGGTAGGCGCGGCAGGCGGCGAGTTCCCAACCCTGAATGTGGACGAGCGCAAAGCGGTCATGGACGCCTCGATCGAAGCCGCACAGGGCCAAGTGCCCATCATGACCAGTATTCAGCACACCGATTTCCGGGTCATCCTCGATCTCGCCAAATACGCTGAAGACGTCGGCGTCGCCGCCGCCCAGTTGGGTCAACTCTACTACTACCCATCCACCGAACGAGACATCTACAATCTTTTCAAGCTGGTCGCCGAAAATTCCGGGGTAACGCTCATGGTCTACCACACGCCCTGGGACGGCATCCACATGAGCCGCGAACTGCTGGACCGGCTGACTTCAATCCCCACCGTGGGCGCAATCAAGTGGGCCTCAGCCGATATGGCGGTCTTCCGCGACACGATTCTGGCCTTCAAAGACACAGTGGCCATGGTCGACAACGAGGGCCATCACCTGCTCAGCCATATGTATGGCTCAAGAGCGTTCGTGACCCACCTCAGCGGTTTCTGGCCACAGTATCCCCGCAAGATCTGGCGCCAATTGGAGGCCGGAAAATACGACGACGCACACGTAACGCTTGCTGCATTCAAGTGGAAGTGGTCGGCCTGGGTGGAGCAGGCAATCAAATATACCGAGGGCGAGGGACCGTTCATAAAGGCGGCGATGGAAGCGGTAGGCCTCAAAGTCGGCCCGCCGCGCCCGCCCTATTCACGGTTGTCTTCCGAACTCCTTGCCGAACTGCACACCCTCTTCCGCGAGGCGGGAGTGCCCCGAGTCTGAACCTGTGGTTCGGGTCTTTCATGACATCTTCGCGTAGCCTACGCACGGCCCATCCACGATAGCCTTCTCTTTCTCCACTGTCCAGACAGCCGGCTCCTTCAAACAGCTAGTGCAAAGGCACTGCCATCTTGTCCTCCGTATCGGCCTAACTCCTCTCAGGTGTCAGGGCGCGGGGATTCAAAGCGTCGTTGAGACCATCACCGAAGAAGTTGAAGGCGATGATTGCCAACATCAACAGGATACCAGGCATCAGCACCAAGTGGGGATAGTAGCGCCACTGTCCCATGCTCAGGACAATCATATTGCCCCAACTGGCCCCAGGGGGCTGGATGCCGATGCCAATGAAACTGAGGCTCGACTCGTACATCATCGCGCCGCCGAAGCTGCTGCTCAATGCTACGATCAACGGGCCGATAGCGTTTGGCACAAGATGCCGCAAGATGATCCAGCGTTCCCTGGCTCCCACGCAGCGGGCAGCCAGGACAAAATCGGTCGCCCGCAACGTCAGCACCTGACCGCGGATCAGGCGGCCAATACCAGCCCAGCCAATCATCGACAGCGAGCCAAAGACAACCAGGTAGTCAATATAGACAGTGTTGTCTGCGAGTAAGCTCATTCCCTGCGTTGTCTCAAGTTCCCGCGCCAGTCGCAGGACCCATGGCCTCAACGTGGACGCCAACAGCATTGCCACCAGAATGTGAGGAAAGCTGTCGAACAGATCAACGATGCGCACAAACGCGGCATCGGTAAGCCCGCCGCGATAGGCCGCCAGCGTGCCAAAGAGAATACCGATCAGATAGGAAATAGAGGTGCTTACGACCGCCACCATAATTGCCGTCCGTCCACCCCAAAGCAGGCGCGACAGCATATCACGCCCCAATTCGTCAGTGCCCAGCAGGTGCTCTCGGCTTGGCCCTTGATTGTACGCCCGCAGATCCTGCTCAAGATAATCCTGCGGCGCCAGGTAGGGTCCGAAAATACCGACAAAAAAGACGAAAATGATGACAACGAGACTGATCATCGCCAACCTGTTGGCAACCAACTTGCGCACGGCATCGCGGACCAGGCTGCGTTCCTCTTGACGGAACAGTTGGCTGGTGGAGGAGGCCTCACTGTACACGACTAAGCCTCCTCGACACGTCTGCCCAGTCGGACTCGCGGGTCGACCAACCCATACGAAATATCGAGCACCAGATTCAAGGACATTGCAATAATCGCCGCCACCACCGTCGTTGCCAGGATGACAGGAAAGTCTCGCGCCACGAAGGACTGGAAGCTGAGGGCACCGTAGCCCGGAATGTTGAAAACGCGTTCAACGAAGATAGAGCCTTGCAGGATCCCCCCGAATAGCCCCACGCCGACCGACAACAGGGGCGTCAGGATGTGGCGAAAAATATGCCTCCAGACAACCATCCGTCGCGGCAGCCCCTTGGCGTAGGCAGTGCGCACATAGTCCTGCCGGATCACCTCCAACACAGCGCTCCGCGCCTGGCGCACTATCCCCATCAGCGGCCCCACCGCGATACAGAATGCGGGCAGCACGATACGCGCGTCGAAGATACCGCCCCAGCCGATTGGGTTCTTCAGAACGGGGATCACCAGCACGAACAGAATCAGCAGCATCGGCGCTAACACAAAGGTAGGGATCGAGGACACCACGACCGACGCCGACACAATCGCGTAATCAAACAGCGTATTCTGTCTCAGGGCCGCGAAGATCCCCAAGGGAATGCCCGTTCCTACCGTTATGAGAAAAGCGACGAAGCCAAGTTGGACACTGACCGGCAGCGCGCGCTGGATCATGACCTCGATGGGGCGGCCGCCGGCCCAGATCGATTTGCCGAACGTGCCGCGCACGAGACCGGTGACGTAGTCGCCGAACTGCACCAGGAACGGGCGGTCCAGCCCATATTGCCTGCGCAAGGCTTCATAAGCTTCCTCACTCAACCTACCTTGCTGCTCCAAAAAGACACTGACCGGGTCGCCAGGGCCGAAATAGGTCAGGGCAAAGGCGATGAAGATGCCAACCAGAAGCGTCGGCACGATTGCACCAAGGCGCCTGATGATATAGCCGATCATGGCTGCTCACCGCCGATGTTTGGCAGCAACGACCCACAGACCCCGCGACAAGCCGTGAGGAATTCACTCTTGCAGTTTCTATTGCCAGCAGCGCGGCCAGAAGCCCTGATCGTATCCCCCCAGCACTCGGACCTATTTTCCGTAAAACCAGTCGATTCCGATGCGCGCCGCGTAGATGCCGTCGCGTTTATGGTAGCTGACCAGCGCCATATCGTTCAGAAAAGTCAGACTCGGATAGCCATAGTCGTCATCGGGATCAGAACCGATCGCGCGTTCGTGCATCCAGGTGCGGCCCTCATCCGTAGAGACTGTCGAGACGAATGGCGTGCGCAATCTGTTCTTGGTGTCAGTCGAGCGCAGCAAAAGCAGGTCGCCGGTAGATGGGATCCGCTTGACGTTGAGCGCCGACGAGTTGATCGAGAGCTTCAAACTGCGCACATCCTCGCCCTGCGACCAGGTGACTCCCTCGTCGTCGGAGTAGGAGCGGACAATGTAGCCGCTGTACGTCCGGCACAGCATCATCAGACGGCCGTCATTCAAAGGGACCACGTGCGGCTCCTGCGCCTCCACAGGCAGCGTATCGACGACGTTCTCCGACTGATGCCAGGAATAACCGTCGTCGTCGGAGTAAAAAACAAAGCTGACGTATCCGCGGTGGTCGCCACCTTCTTCACTGATCTCCCTCTCGCAAGGGGCGAGAATCCGGCCTGAGGACAGCTGGATCAGCTTGTCGTTGAATACATGATTTGTGCCGGCATGGGGCGTGACGATAAGCTGGTCGCCCCAAGTCGCGCCGTCGTCGGTCGAGCGGCGGTAGTAGGAGTGTGCGTATCGCGGCAGCGACCCGGCAAAGTAAATGTAGGACAAGAGCAACTGGCCGTTCGCCAAGCGCAGGAAACTGGGGTGCCAGTATCCCTCATCCTTGCGAGTTGGCCTTGGGCGGCCAATCAGTATGAACGGTTCACCCCAGCTCTTGCCCTGGTCATTTGAGAACCGTCCCATGATGTCACCAACGATAATGCTATCAACAGGGCTGTCATCGTTGCAAGTGTAGGATAGCAACAGACGTCCATCATTGAACTCTGCGATATCGCCCACATTCCCGCGGTAACCGAACCTTTGCCTCGGCAACTTCACCACATGCACTTCTTCGAAGAATGCGTCCGACGTGTCTGCATGTCGACTGGCTTGCATTGTCAATCTCCCTCGCTCTTGCCTTCATCGGTGCCGCGGCAGCGGTGCAGAAAGGCCAGCTCTCTCCACCGCTGCCGTGCAGTCGTTACTCCTCGGCGATGTACATGTATTCGGAATTGATCCAACGGAAAGTGGGATCGAAGACAACGCCCTTTACGTTCGGCCTCACCAGGAACCTGCCTTCCGGCCAGTAGAGCGGGATCATCCAATACTCACTCCAGACGACATCCACAAACTCCGACCAGGCTTGAATGCGCGCGGCCTCATCTGGATTCGATTCTATTTCCGCCAGCAGCGCGTCGGTACGTTCATCACCCCAATGCGTATGACGCGTAGAGATGAAAGAATCGCTGGCGAAGTTGTATGAACCCCAAGCCTGGGCATCCATGGAGAAGGTTTCATAGCCATCCTCCCAGATCTGGAACTTCTCTCTTTCAGCCTGCTCCATACTGGAAGCGACGGTGATCTGGATCTCGATGCCGGTCGCATCGGCCACCATCTGCTGGACCGCCTGCGCTACCTGTGCCCATTCGGGGTCCGGATAGCGGGACCAGTAGAGGATTGGGGGCACGTTTTCGGCACTGCCGTAAGAAGAATCGGCTACGGCCTGCCTGGCGCGTTCCGGATCCGGTTGCCAATACCCTGGCCGGTCTTCGCGGTTGAAAGGCCCGGAGGGGATGATATCGGTCGCCCGCCGTTGCAGGTTGCGATAGACCGTCTCATGGATCAGATCCAGATCGATTGAGAAAAAGATGGCTTCGCGGATCTTGGGATCGTTGGTCGGTACCGCCGCGAGGTCAAATTCGAGCCACTGCAAGCCGGCAATGCCGAAGGTCTGCACATGGTCATGCAGGGGATGGTTGGAATCGTTCATAAACTGGGCGAAATCAGCTGTCGAAGGCATGGCGATGTCCAACTCGCCACTTTCGTAGAGCACCAACTGCGTCTGCCGGTCCTGTATGCCCTTGAACGTCATCTTCTGCAGCAGGGCCTGGGGTCCCAGGGTGTAGTGGGGGTTGGGCACCAGCACGCTCACGTCCTCTTCCGGATCGAAGGACTCCACCATGAAGGGACCAATGCCGCCACAAAAGTCGGGATGTTCATGCCAAGGCACTTCCGCGGTACCGAGTCTGATCTGCGCCGGGTCGAGAAGGCCCCAGGCGCCTAAGTTGCCCGAGGAAGTGACGTCGATGAATGCCGGCGTCACGCCCTTCAGTTTGACCTGCAGCGTGTGGTCATCCAGAACGACCAAGCCGCTGATCGCGGCATCGCCCTGCTGGTCAAAGTCCCAGGGGCCCACGTCCGCGGTTGCCTCGAGGAATTCGTCAATGCCTTCCACCATGTACCAGGCGTAATCCTTGGCCCACTTGAACTGGATATTGAGCCACTCCCAGCCCAACTTGACATCCTGGGCCGTTATTGGTTCACCTGTACACCACTTCAAATCGGAACGGAGGTTGAAGGTGTAGATTGTGCCATCGTCGCTGACATCCCATGAGTCGGCGGCCCATGGGCGGACGCTGCCGTCAGGATGTCTCTCCAGAAGGCCGCCGCCCATGACAAGACCGCCATCATACCAGGAACCCTCAGTGAAGTGGCCCGAAAAATAGAAGACCCTGCCCATTGTCAGTTCCTGGTTCGCGGCCATGTCGGCCGGCTTGGCAGAGCCGGTAGAATCCGCATCGGAGGCTGGCGCCTCTTGCGGCGCTTCAGAGGGGACTGCTGCGGGGGCACACGCGGTGAACAGAATCGACAGAATGACGATCAGATTGGCTAACCTAAGATACTTTCCCATCAGAATTCCTCCTTGCCACAGAAGTGCCTTCAGGATGTCGAATCTGATTTCCGGGTCTACCACCTCCCTTCCCTACATGAGCCGGAGCTATCGTCTTGCTGTTCCAATGACCAGCCGAGGGCTGCTGGCGAATTGCGTCAGGAATCCAAAGTCTTCTGCTTTTCAAGCCCTTTTACGACCGGTCGTATCGCCGCTATATGCTCCGGCCCCGTTGCGCAACAGCCGCCGATGATCTGGGCGCCCATGTCGAGCCACGCGCCCGCAAACTCGGCATATCGGTCTGGGGGATAGTCGTCGGTCTCGATCACGTGCCACTGTCGCTTGGGGAATTCTGGACGTCCGGCCGCCTGATTGTAGCCAATGTTGGCGTAGGCGCCGACAGGTCCGTCAAAGGCCGCGCGCAGCTTGGGCAAAGAGGCCGAAATCTCCTCAGGTCGGCTGCACATCGGCAGGATTGCATCGACCTTGTGGCCTTCCAAGGCATGAGCCAGTTGCTCGAATGTTTCGCCGGCAGAGTTAGTTCCTCCCAGTGTGACATGCTTGAGTCCCAGGAAGATGGGCAGACCGGTCCCGGAGACGGCCTGGACTGCCAGAACACAGTCGGCGACAGCTCCCACATATTCGAGCAAGATAACGTCCACACCCGCCGCCGCCAACACCGCCGACTGGTCGGTGAACTCTTTCGTCAGGTCCCCCCCGCCCGGCGGAGCCATGCTGCCGGCCACATACGCCTGCGGATTGAGCCGATCGCGTGCCTCGCAGGCGATCTCCGCAGCCAGGTGCGTGTACTCTTCCATCTTATCGGCGAGGCCCACCATTCCCAGCCGCTCACGATTGGTCCAAAAGCTGTTGGTCGTGATGATATCGGCGCCCTCGCGCAGGTAGTCTTCGTGGACCTCGCGTACCAGTTCCGGCGCATCTCCCATCGCGGTCGCCGACCATGCGCCGAGACCGCCCTCGGAGGTCACGCCCTTAGAGACATTGACGCCGCGGCGCTGCAGTTCCGATCCGGTAGCGCCGTCCAATAACAGTCGATCTCCCTTTGCCAGCCGAGACTGAATGGTTTCTCTATTCATGTTTTCTCCTTTGGAAAGGGGGCGCGCCGCAAGCAGGGAAACAAGCTGGGAAGAGGGCGTCCTTTCCAACGCCATTTGCGGTTTCCACCACAGTTCAGCATGAGTTATGCAGCGTCCCCATTGTCATCTGTCTGGTCCCCGGAGGCGGCGTCCATCTCTTCCTGAAAAAATCGCAAGAGTTTCCGGCGCTGCTCTATCGTCAGGCCGGCCAGTCTCTCCTTGGGGCTAAGTCCAGCCAGTCTTACCTTTGGGTCAAGCCCGGCTAATAACTCTTTAGTGGAAGCCATTCTGAGGACGAACCGGCGTGTCTTTTCGCTAATTTCCATCATCTCGTCCATGGTTGACTCTTCCACCATATCACTCTCGCCTTTATCCGGTAAAACGGCATGTTGGGAAACAAGCTGGGAAGATTACGCCGTTTTCAACGTCATTTGCAGACTCCACCACAACGCAACATGTGCTATCCAGCGTCCCCATTGCTGTTTGCTTCCTCCCCGGAGGGAGTGCCCAATTCTTCCTGAAGCAATCGCAGGAGTAGCCGGCGTTCCTCATGGGTCAGGCCGGCCAGTCTTTCTTGGGGTTTAAGTTCCGCCAAAATATCCTGGGGTTCAAATCCTGCCAAAATATCCTTAGGGTCAAGTCCCGCCAACTTTTCTTCGGGGGTAGCCGTTTCAAGAACGCGTTGGCGAATCTTTTCGCCTATCTCCATGATCTTGTCCGCGGTCAAAATCTCGGCCATATCGCTCTCTCCCTTATCCGGGATAGTCACAAGCAGGGAAGACGGCGCCCTATCCAACGCCATTTGCGGATTTCACCTCAGCCCAGCCTGAGTTATGCAGCGTCCCCATTGCTGTTTGACTTGTCCCCGGAGGCAGCGTCCACCTCTTCCTGAAGCAATCGCAGAAGTGTTCGGCGTTCTGCATTCGTCAGGCCCGCCAGTCTGTCCCGGGGGTCAAGTCCCGCCAGTCTTTCTTCGGGGGTGGCCGATTCAAGGATGCTCTGGCGCATCTTTTGGCCAATCTCCATTATTTTGTCCGGAGTCAAAATCTCCGCCATATCGCTCTCTCCCTTCATTTTCAGTGTCCGTTGCAGTCCCATCATGTAGGCCTGCAGAGGGGGCGACTCGGTTACGGTCGGCGAATTCAGCACTGCAAAGGCGGCCTCTCGTTCCTCTTCCCGGCTGGCAAACAGCTTGACAAAGGCGTTATGGGGGTGGGGCGGCAGGTCGTTCAACACCAACAACCACACGCGCCGCAGCAGTGGTAGAGGGCTGCTGAAAACGCCTTGTTGCAGTTCCCTATACCCCCACTCCGCCAGCCGAGCCTTCTGCGGCGTCCTCGCGCTCAACACGACGGTCAGCGCCTGCTCTTCGGGCAACCGTTGCGCTTGCCGGTAGAAATGGTCGTAAGCGACCGCTTGGGCGAGCGCGGTTTCGTTTACCGACTCCGTATATTTGAACTCCAACAAGACATGTCCCGCTGCGCTGTCGCGCACGCCGTCCGGCAATCGCGCTCTTTGCGCTGCGTTCCACTCTTCCCCCTCTCTACGCAGAAGTAGGACATCGGCTTTGGGAGACTCCCCCAGCAGATCCACCTCAATGTGTACCGTTATCTCCACCGGTGCCAGGGACAAATGCAAGAGTCTGCCTAGGACCTGATGAGACTGAAAGCGCATGAGCAAAGAATTATAGCCTGCAGGAGATGATGTCAGCGCCCCCTACTTCGGCATGTCCCTCAGCGCATTGAAGACCGGCAGGTTGCCCCAATTCGGATCCACAATCCCCCACTGGGCCTTTTCCGTGCCATTGGCCACCACGCGGAAGTTCAGATTCCACAGGATCGCCGGTCCCGCCCAACCCCATCTCTTCATCATCTGATAGGCCTCGACCGTCCAGGCAGCCTGTTCATTGTAGTCGTTGTCGTTAGCGTACCCGTAACGCGGATCAAAGGCGCCCCCGGCTGCCCAGCCAAACTCGGTCGGCCAGATGCGCTTGTTGCCGGCCCCGTACGTCACCGCGATGTTTCGATAGCCCTCCATCGTGCTGCGGAAACTCCACGAGTGGTGCGGGCTGTCGCAGGCGCCGTTGAAGCCGCTATTGCCATGGAGCTGTATCGCTTCACAGCCCTGCTGCCATGTGTATTGGGGTGGCACGTTATATCCACTCGGATGCGCGCCGATGCCGTCCGCGTAGTTGTTGAGGCCGGCCTGGAACATCTTCTCCAGGTATTCAAAATCATCCATCGCCGCGATGCCGCCCCTGCTCTGTGGCGCACCATTGCTGGCGGCCGGCGTCAGCGCGCCGCTGATCACCAGCATCGACGGGCACGCCCTCTTGATCTCCGTGTAGGCCGGTCTCAGTAGCGCTACATATTTGCCCGGATCCAAAGGCAGGTTGCCCCACTCGTAATGCAGATTCTGCTCGTTCCAAACCTCGATCGCTTTCAAGGAGGTCCCGCAATACTTGCCGGCCATCGCCCCCAGGAATCTGGCGAACGTGTTCGGATCTGCCGGAGGTCCACCCACATTCGGTTCGAAACCTCCTTCGCGCGCCCATGGCGGCGCATTGACAACGCTGAATAGTAGACTTATGCCGGCGTTATTGGCCGCGTCGATGATGCCCTGCATCGACCCCCAATCGTACTGCCCCTGGTTTTGTTCAAAGACCTTCCATTCGATCTGCTGCTTCACCCATCCGAAGCCCATCTCGCGCGTCTTTTGCATAACCTGACCGGCCTGGTTATTGTGGACCATATGGGCCTGGACGCCATAACCGAAGCTGCCGCCGCCACTGGGCGCCGGCGCTACCGCTGCGGGCGCTGCCGCGGCCGGCGGCGCCGGAATATCGGTAATTACGGCCACACCGTCCAGCGGACCGCTGGCGGTCGTCAGTTCAGCAAACACCCAGCCCTTCGTGCCATTGCCAATATCGATCTGCCACCAATCTCCTGCCTGATTCTTACCAAAAATAAGGTAGGGCTGACCGGTGTTGAGTTGGCCGGCGATCGGATAGTTCGTGCCCGGCCCTTCACGGACGTTTGTGTTCTGCGTGCTGACCAGCCTCGAGACTTCGGGCGTGGGCGTCGGCACCGGCGTGTTGGTTGCCACCGGCGTCGGCGTCGCCAAGCTCAAGGCTACCGTGTTCTGCGGGCTGGCCGCCTGGCGGCTACCAAAATTCGAGATCTGCACCACCTGCGCCTCGACATGTATATCGCCATCGCCGGCCGGCGCCATAAATGTGTGTACGGGATTCTCGATCGGGACCGTAACCTCCTCCATCACCCCGCCGTCAGGATGGAATATTCTGAAGGATATCTTCAGCATCGCCGGCGCCGTATTCACCCCCCCGCCCGTCTGGAACTGGCGGGCGACCTCCCACAGATCCGGGTCCACATCCCCGGAATCCACATCCCGCACCATCACCTGCGTCACTTCGTATCGCTCCAGCAAGTTGAGTTTGCGGGCGAAGCTGCTGCTGTTCTCGATCGTAACGATTCGCTCCATCTGCTGGTCGTCGGTGTAGGCGTACACATAAGCCCCAATCGCATCATCCCAGGTCACGGGGCGAGTAATTCGCGGGTTGACCGCCGCCACCTCGACATCTGCGCCGGGCATGATCACCCCATCTTCTCCTCCCAGGCGGATCTGGGCGACCAAAGGTTGAAGGGCCTGCTGAAAGCCCTTCAGCCACAACTGGTTTCCGCTTCGTTCCACCGACATGCCCGGCAGTTCCACCTGCACTTTGCGCCGGTCAATCTGGTCTGTGGCGTATGCCAGCAGGGCGCCCATCTGCCCGCCCAGCTGATACGCTGTCGGGTCGGCCGGACCTGGAATCAGAACGCGGTCAGCTACGCTGCCCAGGGCCTCCCAATTGTAGCCGCGTGTGTTCCAATCAACCGCCGAAATCTGCTGAGGTGATTCCACCCGCACCGCCAGCCAGCGATTCATATCGGGCGCGTGCAGCCGTTCAGCCAGAAGTTCGATGAAGTAGGTGAACTCTGCCCCTCCCGCCGGCGTCGCGTCCAAGCCGCGATAGTCGATTATGACACCAGGGTAACTGTACTGGGACAGAAGACCGGTGATAGCGGAAAGTTGGTTTTGCAGTTGGCCCGATTCCACCAGCATGTTGTGGAGCAGGTCGCTGCGTGGAACTTCTCCGCTATGC
Source organism: Caldilineaceae bacterium (assembly GCA_965220715.1). Classification (GTDB taxonomy): domain Bacteria; phylum Chloroflexota; class Anaerolineae; order Caldilineales; family Caldilineaceae; genus Bin5. The sequence continues at coordinate 5,394,593 of OZ244843.1, read as the reverse complement.
CAGTTGCGAAGGACCGGCACGATCGCATAGTTGCCGGCGGGAGGATTGGAGCGCACAACATCCAGCGCGCCGTCCCCCCTTAGGAAAAAGCCAGCCACGGCAAGAGTTGTAACGGCAGCGTTCGCCAGACTGGGTGGAGCCTGCTCGCCGACCCCAATGTTGGCCCCCACTCGCGCCGGCGGCGCGCTGGTTTGCATCACGACGAAATTGGCCGGTGGCGGTCCGTCAGTTCGGGCTTCAATCCGGTCGGTCGTGGCTATGATGGAACTGGGCACATACTCCCAACTGTCCCCATCCCAGCTGTACAACTCCAGCGTCTCGTAAGGCTGGCTGTCATTGGGAATCGGGATCTGTACGATGCTCTGCTCCAAACGTCCGCCGCGCACGTCCACCTGGTAGATCGGGCTCTTTGCTTCCAGACCCGTGGCGGCCAGCGCATCGCGGGCGGTCATCCATTCCTTGCCCGCGTTCCCGTTCAGAAACTCTGCACGTGGAATGCTGTCAAGGTTGACGCGAAAGGATTCAAATACACTTTCCGGAGGAAAAACGATAGTCGTCCCGTCCGGATCCATTAGCGAGCCCCCGTTCCTGTCAATAGTCGTAAAGGACAGGAACTGGATGCGCTCGAGCAGACTGATCGGCGGCAGCAGCAACGCGACGATGATCAGGGCGGGAATCAGAACAAGCGAAATAATGGCCGTGACGACCTTCCGCAGCCCGGAGGCCGGCCTTGACTCGGGTTGGCGCGGCTCATCATAATCTAAAGAAGACCTTCGCATTTACTTTTTCCTCCATTCCGCGCTGCTTTCGATCAGCGGCGCATTGAACACGAATACTGTGTATTGGCGGGCGCCCAGTTGCAGCGGTCGCTTCGCGTAGATAAGCCGAAGCGACCGCGCATATGTCAATCTCCTGCGCTCCGCGCCACGCGGTTGAGCCCGGGGAATTCTCTCTGTTGCCCGTTGCCAAGTCACCGGGTTGCCGCCAACTTTCTGAATGGCTGGAGCCGGCAGCGGGCAAACCCGGCCATCGGGCTGCCGCGCCAAAGGCGAAAACTCTGCGACCGGGCAAGGAGTGCATCTTCCTGCTTGGCGCACGCAGTTTTGTATCTATCTTAGCACAAGCAAAATACTGAACAAAAACGGTTACATTTCAGAGGACGCCGCCCATGCATGGAATGACTGCGCGTCCCCGTTTGTGTTCCACAACGCACCGGAATTCGCCGCGGCCCACCAGCGTGTATCATGACGCCCTCCGCCCCCGTCCCCTTTGGCGCGCCTATGAATCTCGTCCGGGAAATGATTGCCGAATCGTTCCTCACTGCATTATACTGTTAGCGTTATCCCAGCGACCAGGAACTGCGCATTGGGAAACTGGCTACTGGTGAACAGGTTCCATTTTTCTGGCGGGACGGGAAGGATGTATCGTAGAATCGTCGTAAAGTTGGGCACAGGTGTACTGACCAAGGGCACCCGTTTCCTCAACCAACCGCAAATGGTGGAACTGACCCGTCAGCTCGCGTCGCTCCATCATCAGAACAAGGAGTTGATTGTCTGCTCCTCCGGGGCTCAGGCCGCCGGACGGGCGCGCCTGCAATTCCCCGACCTGCCCAACACCCTGTCCAGCCGGCAGATGCTGGCCGCAGTCGGCCAGAGCCGACTGATGCTCATGTGGGAACGGTTCTTCGAAATCTATGGCATACACGTCGGGCAGATTCTGCTCACCAGGGCCGACACGGAAAACCGCCAGCGTTTTCTGAACGCCCGCGACACCTTCAGCGCCCTGCTAAAACACCGGATCGTTCCAGTCGTGAACGAAAACGACGCCGTGGTTGTCGAAGAGATCAAGGTTGGCGACAATGACAATCTCTCGGCGCTGGTGGCTGTGTTGACCGACGCTGACCTGCTGCTGATGTTGACCGACCAGGCGGGTCTGTTTACGGCCGACCCGCGCACCGACCCAGACGCACAGTTGATTCCTGAAGTCCGGACCATCGACGATTCCCTCCGCGCCCTTGCCGGCAACACGCCGTCCGGCCTGGGGATTGGCGGCATGAGCACAAAACTACAGGCTGCGGAAATCGCCTGCCGGGCTGGCACCGACGTCGTGATCGCCGACGGCAGCGCACCGGACGTGATCTTGCGCATAGTCGCTGGTCAGGCCGTCGGAACCCGCTTCTCCGCACAGGAAACACCGCTGGAGAACCGCAAACGCTGGATTCTGGCCGGCCCTGCCCCCTCAGGCCGTCTGCTCGTGGATGCCGGCGCCGCCAAAGCCTTGCGCCTTCAAGGCAATAGCCTCCTTCCCGTTGGCATCACTGCAGTGGAAGGCGAATTCGAGCGGGGCGACGCCGTCTTTGTGAAGGAGGGGAATGGGTCGGATCTGGCGCGCGGCATCACCCGCTACAGCAGTAATGACCTCCATCGCATTCGCGGCTGCCAGTCGCACGAAATCAGCGAACGGCTGGGCTATGGCTATGGGCCGGTGGCGCTCCACCGCAATGACATGATCCTACTGGAATAAGGGCTGGGAGGAAATTTATGACCTTTTCTGTCAAGGAACCAAGCGCGCGCGCGGAAAGTTCCCCCCGCAACGATCAGGGGGCAGGGCAACTATCCCCAAATGATCCTTCTCAGACTGGGGGTCAGCCGGTTGATCTGGAGGCGATGGGGCAGGCCGCGCGGCAGGCGAGCCGCAAACTGGCGGCGTTGACGTCGACGCAGAAGAATGACGCGCTTCATGCCATCGCCGATGCCTTGCAAGCGAGGAGCGCTGAGGTCCTGGCGCAGAACGAACTGGACATCGCCGGCGGCCGCGCCAATGGTCTCAGCGACGCCCTGCTGGACCGCCTGCTGCTGACGCCGGAACGAATACGTGGGCTGGCGGACGACACGCGCCAGGTCGCGGCGCTGCCCGACCCGGTTGGCGCCGAACTGGAAAGCCGCTTGTTGCCCAACGGTCTGCGCCTTAGCCGACGACGCATTCCGATCGGCGTCCTGGGCGTTATCTACGAAGCCCGCCCCAACACCACCATCGATATCGCCGTCCTCTGCCTGAAGACCGGCAACGCCGTCATCCTGCGCGGCGGCAAAGAGACCCTGCGCAGCAACCTGGCGCTGGTCTCCGTTATTGGCGACGCCCTGCAAGCGCAGGGCCTGCCCGGCGAGGCCGTCCAATACATCGGTAACCCGGACAGGGCGCTCGTGTCCCAGTTCCTGCGCATGGACAACTACGTTGATATGCTCATCCCCCGCGGCGGCAACAGTCTGCATCGTTTGTGCCGCGAGCAGAGCACCATCCCGGTCATCACCGGCGGCATTGGCATCTGCCACTATTACGTGGATATCAGCGCCGAACAGGAGCGGGGGATGGACGTTATCGTCAACGCCCGCACCCAGCGTCCCTCGGTCTGCAACTCGCTGGATACCCTGCTGGTCAACCGCCAGATCGCGCCCGAGTTTCTGCCAAAGCTTGCCCGGCGTATGGCCGAATGCGGTGTCGAGATGCGGGCTACTCCCGATGCAATGCCATTTCTCACAGGCCACGGCGCAACAGTCACCCCGGCGGGGCCGGACGACTGGGACACGGAGTGGATGGCGCTGATCCTGGGCGTCAAGCTGGTGGACTCGCTCGACGACGCCATCGCTCACATTCAAGAGCACAGCCAGGACCACTCCGACGGCATCATCACCCAGGATTGGAACAATGCCCAACGCTTTGTTGATGCCGTCAACTCCTCAGCGGTCTTCGTCAACGCCAGCACCCGCTTCAACGACGGCGGCCAGTTTGGCCTCGGTGCCGAGGTCGCCATCAGCACGCAGAAACTCCATGCGCGCGGGCCTATGGGGCTGGAGGAGTTGACCACATACAAGTGGATTGTGCTGGGCGATATGCACGTGCGCGAATAGCGTGTCGACGATCCGTCTACAATGCACAGACCGGGGGCGCGCAGTCTCGCTCGTCCCCGCCCTCAGCCGGCTATGGTTCGACTGTGTCGGCGTAGTCGAGAAGCGCCGCCGCCGCCGTCTCCAGGTCGGAAAAGATACCCAGGCCGACTGCCGCAGCCACTGCCGCGCCGACCGCCGCCTCTTCCGTGTGTCTGGGTATCAGCAACGGCTTCTCGAACCGACGCGCCAGAATCCTGGCCAGGAGCCGGTTCTGGCGCACCCCGTTACCCGCCCCCACCAGGAGCGGCGGCTTTCCCACCACCGGCTTCATCTGTTCGTAAAAGTTGAAAAAGCCTTCCGCCATGCCCTCCAGCAGCGCGCGGGCAAAGTGGGCAGGCGTGAAGTTGTCCGGCGAAAGCCCGCTGAACGAGGCGCGCAGCCCCGGGTCGGTGCGGCTACCAGTGAAGAACGGTTCACAGCGCAGCCCGTCGCAGCCGGCGGCGACCGTCGCAGCCAGCTCCGTCATTCGTGCATAGAGGTCGGCTGGCATATCCGTTCCCAGAAGTTGGGTGCCCACCTGCTGGAAAAAGCGCTGCAAATAAGCATAGGAACGACCCCCGAACAGCCCTCCCCCTATCAGCAGATACTGTCCACCGGGGAATGGCCGGTTCTCCAGACCGGGAATGAAATGAAAGCTGTCCGTGCGGGCGGAGATCTGGCCGCCGGTTCCTACGTTCAGGAGCAGACTGCGGGCCGGCTCCGGCGCGCTGCCGATGAAGCTGGCCTGATTGTCGCCCAGCGCCACCGTCACCGGCGTGCCCGCCGCCAGCCCGATAGCTTCTGCCAGCTCGCGGCGTAGACCTCCCACCACATCCCCGGCACGGCCCACCGGCGGGAAGAGTCGCTCCGGTAACTCCAGCCGTTCCAGCAGCGACCAATCCCAACAATTCTCGCGGATGTCAAAGATCCCGGAACTGGCCGCCAGCGTCGGTTCACAGACCACTGTCGCGCCCGTGAGGAAGGAGACCACCGCATCCGGAACGAAGCAGGCGGTCACGGGCGGCTCCGGCAGGGCATCTTGCAGACCGAGCCAGTAAAGGCTGGGGCCGAGGAAGCCGGCCGCGGGCAGGCAGCCGGTGTTGCCGAAGGCTTCGCGGCCTCCGGCGTCAGCGATGAACCGATCCAGCACCGGCCTGTCTGAACCGGGCAGCGGCTGCTGCACCCGCAAGTCCTGCCATGTAATGGCGGGCCCGGCCGCCTTCCCGGCCGGGCCGATCAGAGCAACACCGTGTTGCTGGCCGGTGACGCCGATGCCCTGAAAGGCGGCGGGGGGCAGATCTGCCTGCGCCACCAATTCGGCCAGGCATTGCACTGTCAGGTCGTACAGTCGCGACAGGTCCAGTTCAGCGCGGCCAGGCTCCGGGGAAGAGCCGGCGCCATTGGCAACTGTCCCGTGGGCCAGCTGCCTGCCGCTCGCCGGGTCCAGCGCTACCGCGCTCAATGAAGTTGTGCCGATATCGAGTCCGATGAGCATAGCTTATACCTGTTCCGCGAAGTTGATCGTGCCGACACCTGTTGCAATGAGTCTGAATCTGTTTAGTCAAGCATCAGATTTCCCTTTGCAACATCCCTGAGAAAGCAAAGAGATTGTACCTCAGAACGTCGTCTGGGAGCATACGAGCGTCGCTATGTCAGTATGGAAAGCCCCCCCTCTCTCTGTTACAATAGAGACACGCTCGCGGGTGGAGCGCCCTACTTTTGTGCTTTGTACCTAAACAAGCAGGGAACGAACGGCTCCACCCTCGCACTTCCATTTTTTCTTGTATTTCATGCTACACAACGCAGGGGAGGCATGATGACGACTACCACCATCGTCCGCGACAAGAGTACCCAGTTGATACGGGACGGCTACTGCGTCTTCGAGCAGGTGCTGTCACCGCAAATGCTGGCCCGCGTGCAGGCCGCGAGTGAAGGTCTGCTGGCTGCCCAATCTGCCGAGCACTTCGAGGAGCAGAAATCCACCGGCAGTTTGATCAGCGTCTATGGCGATCCCTTCTTCGCCGAACTGGTCGCCCATTCACCGGCTCTGGATGCGCTGTCCTCTTTGGGCTATCCGAATCCACGCTGGTCGTCCGGTTTTGTCATCAGCAAGCCCGGCCACTCGCCGCCTCTCTTCTGGCATCAGGACTGGTGGGGATGGAACGATCCGGTCAGCTATACCGATCTCCCTCTCCAACTCTTTCTCATGTACTATCTGGTAGATACGCGCATCGAGAACGGCTGTCTGCGCGTCATCGCCGGTTCCCATCGCAAGCGCCATCGCATGCACGATGCCGTGCCCACAGCACATACCGATGAGTTGCGACGGGCGACCGACCCGGACCATCCGGCCTATCAACCGATGCCTGAGGATCAGGCCGTGCCCGTGCGCGCCGGCGATCTGGTGATCGGCGATTCCAGACTGCTTCACGGCGCCTACGCCAACCAGACCGATGAGCGGCGCACAGTCATCACGATCTGGTACCATCCCAATTTTGACATATCACCGCCCCGCGTCCAGGCCAATTTGAGCCGTACACAGACGCGAGTCGTTGACTGGCCGCCGCAGGCGCAAAAACTCGTCCAGAAACTGGTACCCACATACGATGGCGAGGAAGAGCCGCTGGAGTGGAACCGTGTACCGGGGCCTCAACTGAAGTGAAAAACGTGGGCGCAAGTCGCGCAGCGGGAATTCACACAACAACGCAACCATTCTGGTACGATGCTGAGCTATAAGGGAGAAGAGTCGGACAAATGGCACATTTCCGGGAAGAGGGTAGAAAAGCCCCAGAAGATAGAAGTGTTGCACCCGTTCGAACGGCTCCTTCATCGACACCATTCCCGGTGGAGAACGAAAACTGTCTCACAGAACGTTGAATATGGCGGGGGTTCATCACTGTCTCAGCCATGTCTCCCTGAGTCGAAGTGGAAGACGCCTTTGCTCTCTTTTGCGATAGAGACACTTTCACGAATGAGGAGCCACAATCCGGTGCTTTTTCTCTAAGCAAGGCAGGGAACGCACGATTGAACACCCTCGTTTCCGTTTTTTCTTGTGTTTCATGCTACACTGCGCAGGGGAGGCATGATAATGACAAGAGCAACAAATCTCCACGACAAGACACAGCAGCTGTTACGCGACGGCTACTGCGTCCTTGAGCGGATACTGACTCCAGAGATGTTGGTCCGCGTGCTAGACGCCAGCGAAGGCCTCATCGCAGCCCAGCCCGCCGAGCACTTCGAAAGATACAAGTCCACGGGCAGCATGATAAGCGTCTATGATGACCCCTTCTTCGCCGAATTGGTCGCCTATCAACCTGCCCTCGACGCCCTGTCCTCTCTAGGCTTTCCTGATTCTCGCTGGTCGTCCGGGTTTGTGATCAGCAAACCAGGCCACTCGCCGCCCCTTTTCTGGCACCAGGACTGGTGGGCATGGAATGATCCGGTCAGCTATACGGATCTCCCCCTCCAGCTCTTTCTCATGTACTATCTTGTGGACACCAGCATCGAGAACGGCTGCCTGCGCGTCATCTCTGGCTCCCATCGCAAGCGCCATCGCATTCACGACGCCGTCCACACCACACATTCCGAGGAGCTGAGCCGGGCCACCGACACATCCAATCCCGCTTATCAGCCCATGCCGGAAGACAAGGCTGTTCCGGTGCGCGCCGGCGACCTTGTCATCGGCGATGCCAGGCTTCTCCACGGCTCCTTCCCCAACCGGACGGGAGAACGCCGCACGGTCATAACGCTCTGGTATCATCCCAATTTCGAAGTTTCACCGCCTCCCATCCAATCCAGCTTGAGCCGTGATCAGACGCAAGTGTCTTCTTGGCCACCGCAGGCACAGAAACTCGTTCAGAAGCTGGTCCCCACTTATGAGGGGGACGCAGATCCGCTGGAATGGAAACGGGTGCCCGGACCTCAACTAAAGTCATAAACGCCGCCGCAAATCGCGCAGCGGTACTTCATACAACAACGCAACCATTCTGAAACAATTCAGAATATAAGGAGAAGAGTTCGATGAAAATGCACATTGGCGGGCAGTGGGTGGACAAATCCGAAAAGATCGAAGTTCTGCACCCGTTCGACGGTTCGGTCGTCGACACCATTCCCAGAGGGGATGCGGCCGACGTGGAGTTGGCGCTGGCGACCGCCGAACGCGGCGCCAAAGTAATGGCCAATTTGACCGGCTACGAGCGCTATGAAATCCTGCACAAAGCCGCCCACCTGATGGAGGAACGCAACGAAGATCTGGCCCGCACCATCACCCTCGAAGAGGGCAAAATCATCGCCGAAGGCCGGATCGAAGCCTCGCGCGCGGTCGAAATCATCGCCCTCTCCGCCGAAGAGGCCAAGCGCTTGGGCGGCGAAGTCGTCCCCCTTGATGGCGCACCCGGCGCGGCCGGCAAGTTCGGCTTTACCGTGCGCGTGCCCTGCGGCGTCATTGTCGGCATCAGCCCCTTCAACTTCCCCCTCCACTTGGTCTGTCACAAGATCGGTCCCGCCTTGGCCGCCGGTAACGCCATCATTCTGAAACCGGCCACCGACACGCCGCTTTCCGCGCTGAAACTGGTCGAAATCTTCCTCGAAGCCGGCACGCCGCCGGAAGCGCTCCAGTGCCTTACCGGCTCCGGCGCCGTCATCGGCGATGCGCTCTGCGCCGATTCGCGTGTGCGCAAAATCACCTTCACCGGCAGCCGCGACATCGGCGAGCATATCTGCCGCACCGCCGGCCTGAAGCGGGTCACGATGGAACTTGGCTCGAATGCGCCCCTGATCGTCATGCCGGACGCCGACCCCGAACGCGTAGCCCTGGCCGCAGCAGCTTCCGGTTACTCCAACGCCGGGCAGGTCTGCATCTCCACCCAGCGCGTCGTCACCCACGAAAAGATCTACGGCGACTTTCTCGACGCCTTCAAGGCGACCGTCGAAAACATCACAACCGGCAACCCTCTGGCTGAAGCCACCAAAATGGGTCCGATGATTCGCGAAGAGGACGCCGTACGCGTTGATGAGTGGGTAGAGGAAGCTGTAAGCGGCGGTGCCGAGCTCGTCCTTGGCGGGGAGCGCAACGGTCAGATGTACCAGCCGACCATCGTCTCCAACGTCAGCCCGGATATGAAGATCTCCTGCGATGAGGTCTTTGGCCCCGTCGTCGGCGTGACCCCTGTCAGCGACATCGACGAGGCCATCGCCCTTGCCAACGACACCAACTACGGCTTAAGCGCGGCGATCTTCACGCAGAATATCGACTGGGCAATGAGATTTGTGAAGGAGGTCGAGTCCGGCAATCTGCATGTCAATTGGGGCACACAGTGGCGCGCCGACCTGATGCCGTATGGCGGCCTCAAAGAGAGTGGCATGGGCAAGGAAGGGCCTAAGTACGCCGTTGAGGAGATGACCGAAACGAAGATGGCGGTCTTCCACCTGGGCAGCTGATCCAAATCGCCCGGCAGGCTGCTCAGTGTCCTGTCAGCTATCTAATACGGAAGGCATTGGCGCGGGCGCGTTCCCGTGTCGGTGCCTTCTTTCGTTTTCGCCCCTAGCCGCCGCTGTGAAAGATCGCCAGCCGGAACTCATGGCCCATTTCCGCGTCTTCACTGGTCAGCCACCTCTCCGCCGCGATCTGCGCTGTACACGGACCGAATGAGCAGATCGTCAACCGCCGCTCGCATGCCTCGTGGCGCAGCCTGCCGAGTACGGTCCGCAGCATCTCTCCTCGAAAAGGAGAATAGAGAAAATAGACCGTGCCCGCACATAGGCCTGCGCTGCGTGCGTCCCCCTGTCTGAACGCCACCCTGCCGATTCCCAGCCTCGCCGCTTCGCAGCGGGCATGGTCAACATACGCCGGCATCACTTCCAGCCCGATCGCCTCCACGCCTGTCAGCAGGTGCACCAGCAGCGCCACCTGGCCCAGCCCGGAGCCAATGTCCACAAATCTGTCGGCGCGCGTCAGCGGCACGCGGTCCACCAGTTCGAGTAGCGCGCTCACCGGCGTCGACTCGTAGTGAATCATTTCGCTGTCGCTGCCTTCCCACGGCTGCGGCGGGCAGTCGCTGTGGAACAGCCCCGCGGCTAGCGCGTCCGCGGCTTCCGCCCTGAAGTGCAGCCACTCGCTACCGTCTTGCCGGTAGCGGCAGTTGCTTTCGAACAGGTTCCGCAGTTGACGCGGTGTGACCACTCCTGTTCGGATGCCTGTACGCAACATCCGAAACAGATCCTGGTTCCGCTTATCCAGATCGCCCTGCAACGCGCGCACCCGTAGCAACCCGGTTGCGGCCGACTGGTGACTGGCCTGTATCTGGAACGCTTCCTCCAGGAAGTCGAGCGTCTTCAGCGCCTCAAAGCGCGCTGCCAGATTGTCATCTTCATTGAGTGTGGGATCCTGCTCAAGCGCGGCCAGATCCCGCTCCAACTTAAGAAGATCGGCCATAACGGTCTCCGTGCCAGGCGAATTGATGCCTATTTGAGGTCTGCGAGCAGGTCCGTGCGGCTGGAAAATGTCTCGGCGATCAGCGGCTCACCCACCAGATCATATTCCAACGCGCCATTGATATGCACCTGCAGGATGGCGCCGGCGGGCGCGTCCGCGATGCCCGGCACAAGCACAAGACCGTCCACTTCCGGCGCGTCGCGGTAGCTGCGGCCCAACAGCAGCCGTGCGCCACTCTCCGCGGCTTCGCCCTGGCCCTCGACGAGGATGTCGAGTACCCTTCCCACCTGCTCCTGATTCTTGCGCAGGCTGATCGGCTGCTGGGCTTCCATCAGACGACCGTAGCGCTCCTCTTTCTCTTCCTCGGCGACGGGGTTGGGCAGCTCCGCCGCCGGCGTTCCCGGCTCAGGGCTGAAGGGAAATGCGCCGACCTTGTCGAATTCGATCGCCTGCGCGAATTTCAGCAGCCCCTGGAACTCCTCTTCGGTCTCGCCCGGGTAGCCGACAATAAAGGTGGTGCGCAGGGCGATATCCGGCATCGCCGCCCGCAGCTTTCCCACGTGGTCGTAGATCATCTCCAGCCGGGAGGGTCGGCGCATGCGGCGCAGCGTGCGCGGGTCTCCGTGCTGCAGCGGCATATCCAGATAGGGCACGATCTTTTCCTGGCTCGCCATTACTTCAATCAAGCCGTCGCTGACGTGCCCCGGGTAAGCGTACATCAGCCGCACCCACTTCAAAGCGTCACTGGTGCGGTTGCATAGCGCGCTCAACAGGCGCGGTAGGCTGTCCGGCTCACCCTGGTCCCGGCCAAAGTCGGTTGTGTCCTGGGCGACGATCACCAACTCCTTGGCGCCTGCCTCCACCAACGCATTGGCTTCGTCGATCACCGCCTCTATCGGGCGGCTGCGCAGCTTGCCCTTGAAACTGGGGATCGTGCAGAACGCACAGGGCGCGTTGCAGCCGTCGGAGATCTTGAGATACGCGCTGCCCCCAGCCACCGGTGGCCGCGGCACCGCCTCCACATACATTTCATCCGGTTCACCCAACAGGCTGTATCGTTGCAATCGGCGCTGCTCCGGCCCACCGCGCACCTGCTTGACCAATTCCACCACATCCATCCAGCGGCGCGTTCCCAGCAGACCGTCCACCTGCGGCACCCGATCTAACACCTCCTCGCCGTTGCGCTGCGCCAGGCAGCCGGCCGCGATCAGCATCTGGTGCCGCCGCTTTCCATCCGCCAGCTCTTGCAACACACCGATCGATTCCTCTTTGGCGGCTTCCAGAAAGCCGCAAGTATTCACGATCAATACATCCGCCTGCTGCGCATCGGCGCTGGCGTGAATGTCGGCCTGCCGCAACAGCATCTCCATGCCGTCACTGTCAACCTCATTCTTCGGACATCCGAGAGTGATCAAATGATAGGTTTGTTTATTCTTCATTAATTAATCTCTTGCTCAAACTCGCTCACGTTCATATAACATCAAGCCTTCTTGCAAAATCCGATTTCTCAGGAGTCCGTAGCTACTATGCAGATCAATCACGCTGATTGAATTCTCGGAGTGAAGGAGACATTCTCCTAACGCACTGAAGTAGCTTTCATCAGGCAGCCCCTCTACACAGATATCCAGATCCGAGTCCGCGCGCGCGTCTCCGCGGGCTAACGAGCCATACAGAATCACGCGCTCTGCACCGAAACGTTGTAGAGTCTTGACAGCAGAGGCGACATCCTTTTGGTACCTCTGGGGTAGAGCTTCTATCTGGACGGCTCTCACTGGAATCTCTTCTCTCAGTCTTATGCGTCACTAGGCACAGGTCTGCACGAAACAGCAGATAGCTGAATCGCCGCCGCTGAACAGCATTTGCAAGTCTCTCGATCACTGATGGTCAGACCACGCACACCCATGCCATTGTAGCACAGATTTCCGTGAAGAAAGAGACCGCCACCGGGGAGAATTCGTGCACAACGGTGGCGCCTGCGAGGGCACTGTCTATCGGGAGCGGATCCGCTCCAGCAGCGCGTCAAGCTCCTGCTGATTCGCGATCGGCCCGACGACAGTTTTAACGATTTTGCCGTCAGGGCTGATGAAGAAGGTCTCCGGCACACCTTGAATTCGATAGCGGCGGGCTGCCTGGCTGCGCAGGTCCGGGCCATTGGGATAGGTGATGTCGAACTCTTTCAGATAGGCGAGCGCCGCCGGTTCCTGATCCAGATAGTCCAGTCCGAGGAAGACAATACCGTTGTCTTTTTCGCGGCGCCACGTCTGCTCCAGCAGGTCCGCCTCCTCGCGGCAAGGCGTACACCAACTGGCCCAGAAATTGATGACGACGCCTTTGCCCCGCAACTCGCGCAGGTCGATAACCTCGCCATCGAAAGTCGTGAAGCTCAGTTCCGGCGCCTCGCCTGCCGCCCGCTGCCCCTGCACATTCGTCTGCCACAGCCGCACGGCCAGCAGAACGATAAAGGCCACGCCTGCGCCAAGAAACAGAATGCGCCAGAAATTCACGGCACGGGTGGATGGCGCTTCAATCTGCCGTTCCGTCTGCGACTTCAGCGGGGCATCTCTGTTAAGTAGATGAGGTGTACTGCGCTCCGACTCCGTCAGTTCAGTCATAGCGGGCCAGTTCCTCATCCAGCCGCCGCTCCCTCTCCTCAATCTCGGGGCCGGCTACTCTGGCCGGCGTCGGTCGAAGCGGACGAGACATCTGTTGCAGCCGTAACCAGAGGAAGATGCCTCCGCCCGCAACCGCAACCAACGGCAATATCCATGCCAGCCAACTGAAACCCTGTCGGGGTGGCTCGCCCAGAATCTGCGGCCCGTACTGCTCCAGGAAATAGGCCCTGATCGACTCCGCGTCCTCGCCTTCCGCCAACTTGATGGCGATGACCTCCCTCATCTGCGCGCATGCCTTCAGTTCGCAGCTATCCAGCCGCAGCCTGCCGCCGCACAGAGGGCACCACAACTGCCGCGCAACCGTGTTCACTTCATCGGCTGTGATGTCAGTTGTTTCGTCTTGGGCCAACAAAGGTGGACTGCTACGGGCGAATGCAAGCAGTATCCAGGAGGCCAGGAGGAGGATGCGCAGGACTCTTGAATGCGTTACAGTCTTGCTATATGAGCGAGGTATGTGGGGAGAGGCCATGCGTGTACTAGACAAAACGAGGCGCGGCTACGCGGCAGCCTGGTCAGTCAATTTCACAAAGAGGCGCTTCGCCAGCGAGCGGCCAATAATCTTCACCAGACTGTCCGGGTCGGTCTGCATGCCATCGTCTTGAATCTGTACAGTGCTCGGCCCGTCAAAGGGTTCCACGTTAAGTACTTTTAGCTGATATCCCGGCACCAGATTCAGTTGAGACAGATAGCGTAGCATCGGCGCGCTGTGGTTTGCCACTCGGCGTATCTCCCCCGACTGTCCTGGTTGTAACTCTGCCAGGCAGACCAACTCCTCGCTCCTGACCCGTCCATCATGGCTGGGAACCGGATCTCCATGCGGGCAGTGGGTCGGGTAGTTGCACAGGATCTCCATCCGCTTCTCGAACTCCGCGCTGATGGCGTGCTCCAGCCGCATCGCTTCCGCCTTTACTTGATCCCAGGTGAAACCCATCACCTCGATCAGAAACACCTCCAGCAGCCGGTGCCTGCGCAGGAGTTGCAACGCAGCAAGACGACCCTGATCGGTCAACTTTATACCGGTCTGCGCAGAGCGCACCACATGACCGGTCTCCGTCAGGCGTTTCGTCATGCTGCTGGCCGCGGCCGGCGATACGTCCATCTTCTGCGCCAGCACAGAGGTGGAGATCCTGTCGTTGGTTTCGCTCAACTCGTAGATCGCCACCAAGTAGTCGAGCATCCCATCGGTGATGATGTTGCAGAATGTGCGCATGATCGCTATAGTTCAACCGTTGGGAAATGAATATATAGTCTCTGGAATTTCAGAAGTATAGTATATTGGTTCCAAGCTGTCAATACTGAATCGCTAAGGTGTACCAGCCCTTTACGATAGGTGTTACTGTGCCCGATCTGGGCCGCTAAGGCAGCGAAATGCGCGTCGCCAATCTGGGTCTCGTCCCAGTCGGCCCCCGATTGTGGTTCGTTTGGAGAGCCCGCATGCAGCGCAAAATCGTCGACCTGAGCTATCCTCTCGCTCCTTCGACACCCCCGTTTCCCGGCGATCCTCCGGTCGAAATCAAGGTGCAAATGTCTATCCCTGCCGACCTTCCGCCCGGCACACCGGGATATCTGAATACCAGCACCGTGCACGCTTCCCTCCACACCGGCACCCACATGGATGCCTTCTTCCACTTCTATCATGGCCGGCCGACCATCGATCAGATCCCACTGGCGCAGTGCATGGGGCCGGCCTTGCTGCTTGACCTCTCCCATCGGCAGTCCAAAGACGAGATAACCGAAAATGATCTGGCTCCCCATCGGCAGGCCATCAGCCGCGCCCCGAAGCTGATTCTCAACACCGGCTGGTCGCAGAACTGGGGCCAAGCGCTGTATTTCACCGAGTATCCGGCCTTAACTGGGAACGCAGCCCGCTTCCTCGTGGACTGCGGTATCGAACTGATCGGAATCGATACCCCGTCGGTTGACTATCCACCAAACGACGCCCATTTTGTCCTCCTCGGCCATGATGTCCTGATCGTCGAAAATCTGACCAACCTCGATCAGATCGGCCAGTCACTGTTCGAATTCGCGGCCCTGCCCCTCAAAATTACGGGCCGGGACGGTTCACCAGTGCGCGCGATCGCGATCGCCGGGGATACATAACGCTCCGCACACCAGTCACCCGCCGCGGACTCTGGAGAGCAACTGCAACGCGCATCCATTTCAGCCAGCGAACACCTGCTCCCGGCGCGGAGTATCCCTCTCTGACTCGATATGGCCGCAACGGTTCCGAACGCATATAACCAGGGGAGGCCCAATTGTGACACATAACGAAACAGAGAACGGATCGTCAGCAGTTCAGCTAGACGCTCCAACCGCCACCGGTGATGACAGCCCCACCCTCGTGGAACGCTTCTTCTTCGACAACAATGGCTACCTGGTCCTGGAAGAGTTCCTGGACGCCGACCACGTCAGTGCCTTGCTCCAGGCTCTCCGACGCGTGATGCAGCGGCGGCGCAATCTGCAAGAGCAGGGGATGCCTCACACCGGCATGACGAATGTAATGGGCGAAAAGAGCGCCCGTATCTTCTACATTCTGGATGACGATCCGCTGTTTCTCGAGATGCTCGACTGGCCCGCCATCTGGCCCTACGTGACCGGCCTGCTCAATGCACGTCCGCATCACCATGCTTCTGATGCAATCCTGGAGGACGGCTGCGACCTGTTCGGGCGGGGCATGGGTTGGCATATCGACGGCCACGACCACGGATACAGCAACCTAGGTCCCCACATTCCCCTGTTGCAACTCAAGATCGGCTACTATCTGAGCGATATGACTCTACCTGGCCAGGGCAATCTCTGTGTCGTGCCAGGCAGCCATAAGGCGGCGTCTGCGCCTGATCGCGAAGATCTGCAGCGGTGGGGAAGGTCCGCGGGCGTTACGGAGATCTGCGCGCCGGCGGGGACCGCCATCCTCTTCCACAATGCTCTGTGGCATTCGGCCGGCCCGTTCAGCCGTGAGAATGGTCAGCGCAGCATGCTCTACTATGCCTACGAGCACCCCTGGATGATCGCTTCGCAGGAGCATTGGGGCTATCCCAGCCAATTCTATAACAGCCTTTCCCCTGATCGACGCAAACTGTTCCATGGTTTTCTGTTCGATCCGCCAGAACAGCGCTGGGGATAAATCACGCCAATCGCATCCTGTTGCTTCAGGACCCGATCGCGGCGCCTTCTAAACTGGACTGGCAGATGTTTCTGCTGGTAGGATTGCTCCTCTTGCCCCTGGTTGCAGTTCTCCCGTGGGGCGATGCTTCGACCGAGCGTAGTTCGATCCGGACAGCACCGGGACCGTGGGTAGCGGTTCGCAATCGGGGTAATCCGCCGCACAGTCGCTTGCGTGGACCTGCCGCGCTAGTGATCTGATAGAGGCAAAGAAAATGAAGATCCAAGCTTTCTGCCGATTCTGGAAAATCTGCGTACTGATCGGCGCAGTCGTTGCCACCGCATGCACGCCCAGCGCTCCTCGCAATTCTCAGCAGGCGGGCGCGAGTGACGCCCCTGCGTTCACTCCCACGCCGGAGCCGGTCCACACGCCTGCCGAGACACCAACTAGCGCCGCCGACGAGACCACTACGCCAACCAGCACGCCCGCAGCTCAGCAACCCCAGGATTGGCCGGACATTATATTGGCCGAGACATTTTCCGGACTGAGAAATCCTGTAGACCTTGCCCACGCCGGGGACGGTTCCGGGCGGCTGTATGTGGTTGAGCAGATAGGGCTAGTTCAGGAGTTTGCCGATGGCGTCATGGGCCAGTCCCCGTTCATGGATATCCGCGATCGGGTGAACTGCTGCGGTGAGAGGGGACTGCTGGGCATCGCCTTCCCACCTGACTTTGCCAGCAGTCGAGTAGTGTACGTCAACTATACGACCACTGCGCCCGGCGGTCTGCATACCCGCGTCTCCCGCTTCACCCTGCGCGACGATATCCACCAGGTGGATCCCGCCTCGGAAACAATCCTTCTGCAGTTCCCCCAACCCTGGCGCAATCACAATGGCGGCCAGATCGCTTTCGGCCCCGACGGCAACCTGTGGGTTGGTACCGGCGATGGCGGCAGCGGCGGCGATCCCCAGAACAACGGGCAAAAAGGTCAGACGCTGCTGGGAAAACTCCTTCGTATCGATGTCACTTCTGTCACAGATGCCCCCTACACGATCCCTGCCGACAACCCATTCGTCGGCAATGATCAGTTTTTGGATGAAATCTGGGCCTACGGGCTGCGCAACCCTTGGCGCTTCTCCTTCGACCGCGAGACCGGTGATCTCTACATCGCCGATGTAGGCCAGAATGCCTGGGAAGAGGTGAACTTTCAACCTGCCAGCAGCCCTGGCGGCGAAAATTACGGCTGGCGCATCACTGAAGGTCTTCACTGCTTCAATCCTTCAGTCGGCTGTTCCACAGACGGTCAGACTCTGCCGGTGGCCGAGTACGACCGTCTCAGCGGTCTTTCCATCACCGGCGGCTACGTCTACCGGGGCCTGGATCAGCCGTCCCT
Source organism: Caldilineaceae bacterium (assembly GCA_965220715.1). Classification (GTDB taxonomy): domain Bacteria; phylum Chloroflexota; class Anaerolineae; order Caldilineales; family Caldilineaceae; genus Bin5. The sequence continues at coordinate 5,377,067 of OZ244843.1, read as the reverse complement.
GCGGGGCATATACTTTTTTGCCGACTATGTAACCGGGCGTATTTGGGGGCTGCAAAGCGTAAACGACCAATGGGAATCCAAATTGCTCCTGGATAGCACCCACAACGTCAGCAGCTTCGGTGAAGATGAAGCCGGCAATCTGTACGTCGTCGACTACAGTGGTACGATCCTGCATATTCAGGCTGCCAGCGAAAATTGAACCATTTGAGTTGAAGACAAAATTGCGCGCACGCCGCAATAAGACTTTTGTGCAGCCCATTTGCAGCACTGCACCAGCTTAAGGACATCCCATGGATTTCGATCTTATCATCATCGGCGGTGGAATAGTCGGCGCGGCCGCAGCCTATCGCGCGGGCCAATTGGGCGCCCGCACGCTCCTGTGCGACCGGCGTGACCCCGGCCGCGCGACCGATGCCGGCGCCGGCATCCTGGCTCCCGAGAGCAGTACCCGTGACGGCCGCCTCTGGTACGATTTCGCTCTGGACGCCGTGCAGTACTATTCTGTACTGATCGAAGATCTCATCGCCGACGGCGTGCCCGTCGAAGAACTCTCTCAGGCCTATAGCCACTGCTCCAAGTTGACCGTCGCCGTCGATGACAGTGAAGCGGCTGCCTTGGCCGAGATGGAGTCGACAATCTACGCCCGTCAGGAGGAACGGCGCCCGCCGTCCGCTGAGCGCATCCGGCGCATCTCTTCCGCCGAGGCCCGTAACTCCTTCTACCCGCTACTGGCCGACGCCAGCGCAGTCTTGCTCCAGCCGGACGCCCGCCGGGTCGACGGCCGGCTGATGACCGCGGCCCTCGAGCGCGGCCTGCGCAGCCGCGGCGTGCGGACAGTCGATGCCGATGTGTCGGCTCTGTTGCTGGCGGGCGGGCAAGTGCACGGTATACGTACTGCTGAAGGGGAAGAGTATACGGCCGGCTCGGTTCTCATTGCCGGCGGCGCCTGGTCCCCTGCCTTCGGCAGCCAGCTGGATGTCCAGATTCCCGTTGCCCCCCAGCGCGGGCAGATCATCCATCTGCGCATCCAGGGGCAGGATAGCAGCGCCTGGTCGATCGTGACTGGTATCAGCGGCCATTATCAAGTGCCCTGGCCCAATGGTCGTGTCGCTATCGGCGCCACCCGCGAGACCGGCAGCGGCTATGTTCCCCATGCAACCGTTGGCGGTATCCAGGAAGTGCTGCACGAGGCCCTGCGCCTGGCCCCCGGCCTGCGCGACGCCGCCATCCATGAAATTCGCGTGGGCCTGCGTCCCTATACGACCGATAATCTGCCGCTACTGGGAGCCATTCCCGCAGTGAGGGGCGTGTACCTTGCAACCGGCCACGGGCCTACCGGTCTCACTCTCGGCCCGTTCAGTGGCAAACTGGTGGTCGAGCAAGCTCTGGATCAACCAATCGCCTGGGATTTGGCTCCCTTTTCCGTAGCGCGCTTCTTCCGCTGAGTAGAAGGGATTTCGTGTCCTTAGCCGGTCGCGGACGACGTGCTGTCGTGTGGCCCCATCTTCCGATCTGCCGGATGCCTTTTCCTAACCGTTGCCGACGCTGCACATGCTGCCCGACGCCTACCGGCAGTTCCAACAACAGGTCCGCGGCTTACCAATTACATTCAATTCAGAAGCATTGGAACACATTCAATTTTGGATGAGGCTACCTAATGGACGATATCCCCCCCGCCATCGAGTCACTTCGAAACGATTATCCCAGCAGCGATGACCCCGCTCCCACCGCGCGCACAGACTACACAATCAAAGAAATGCCGGAAGATCTGCGCCCAAGAGAACGGCTCGAATATGTCGGGGCCGGCGCCCTGAGCGTCGTAGAACTCCTCGCAATCTTGCTGCGTACCGGTGGCCGTGGCGAAAACGTCATTCGCCAGTCCGAGCGGCTACTGACCGAATTCAACGGCCTTTCCGGATTGGCCCGGGCCAGTTTTGAGGAACTGACAAAGACCTATGGCGTCGGCAAGGCCAAGGTCACCCAGATCAAAGCCGCTATCGAGTTGGGGCGCAGGCTCCTGCTGGCCGCGCCGCAGGAGCGGGACAAGATCCAGAGCCCGACCGATGTAGCAAATCTGTTGATGCTGGAAATGGGTATGCTGGAGCGGGAACAGGTGCGGGTCGTACTCCTGGACACAAAAAACCAAGTCCAGCGCACCCCAGTAGTCTATTCTGGCAGCCTGAATGCCGCCGTCATTCGTGTAGGTGAAATCTTTACAGAGGCCGTGCGAGCCAACAGCGCATCGCTCATCGTCGTCCACAATCATCCCAGCGGCGACCCTACACCCAGCCCCGAAGATGTGCAGGTGACAAAGCAGATTGTCGCTGCGGGCAAGCTGCTACAGATCGATGTTCTCGATCACTTGATCGTCACCCGCACTAAATATGTCAGTTTGAAGGAAAGAAGGTTGGGGTTTGAATGATGGGCAGCGCCGCCGTTACGCCAGCGCGCTGACACTGACGAGATAATCGGTCACCGCGCGCACATCGCCGGCATCCAGTTGCAGATCCCCCTTTGTGCGCACATACTTCTTCAACTGATCGACTCGCAACACCGGCATGGAGGGATTCTCAAGCTCCAGTTGCGTGGCCGGATTGATGAAGATAGCCGCGCTTTCGATGGGAATGTCGCCGGCGTTTACCATTAATTCACCGCTGGACTCTCCCTCCTGAAGCAGCTCCCGGACTTTTCGTTCCGTCTCTTCTATCTCACGTACAGGGTTGCCCAGCCCTTCCCGATTGAGAAACATGATCATGCGGCCCAGACTGAACCGTTCCCGCCATCTATCCCCGTAGATGCGCACGGTCCCTTTGTCGCTGCGCACAATAAACACCCGAACACCGGACGGTCCTACCAACATGTAGGGCACTTCATCCAGACCCCACAGGAATAGCGCGTACTTGTCGTCAAACCCTTTCAACCCGTTCTCAACAAGCTCGTCCGGCCGGGCAACGCGTTTGCTGCCAGGCCAGCGGCGGGGAGCAAAGCGGTTGATGTAATAGCTCCCTACATTGGAGGCGATAAAGCCCACTGCCAGCGCGCCAAAACTGACAACTGTCCAGTACCGCTGGACAAAGCCGATCAGAGAGTTGGCAGCCGGTTCGTCTGGTGGGAACCAGTTGGGCGTAAAACTGGCAAGAAGCCCGAAAAACAGGATCACCAACCCTCCCAGGGCAATCCGTCGCCCCCGCTGTTCCCTGGACTTTATCGCTGGCAGATTGCGGTAAACTTTCATGAAGTAGATTTCTTCTGTGGCTTGGCTGGCTACTGTTCGAGGGCTACCAGTTCATCTGGGCTGTCGATAACCTCGCTGACTCCTGACTGAATTTCCTCTACCAGTCGCGAATCAACCAACTGCTTGGCGTTTCGAATCGTGTGGCGGATGGCGTTGGCGTTGCTTCTGCCATGTCCTACGACCATCAGTTTGGACAGGCCCAGCAGCACCGCGCCGCCGAACTCACTGTCATCGAGTCTTCGCGCCATCCTGCGAAGAGCCGAGCGAACCAGCAGACCGCCAATGCTACTGATCGGCCCCGCGGTGATCTCATCCAACAGCACTCCCTGAAGTAGCTTGACCATGCCCTCGGCGCCCTTCATAAATACATTGCCCGTAAACCCGTCCGTGACCACCACATCAGCCATCCCACTGGTCACGTCCCTCGCTTCAATGTTGCCCATAAATTGGATGCCGGGAGTTTTCTCCAGCAGAGCGGTCGACTCCAGAACCAGCTGACTGCCCTTGCCTTCCTCCTCACCATTGCTCAGAATGCGAACGCTCGGATTACGCACCCCCATTATGCGCCGCGAGTAGACGCTGCCCATCACGCCGAACTGCTGCAACAGCTCCGGCTTGACGTCCGTATTGGCCCCCACATCCAATATCAGGCAGAAGCCCCCCGAGGTGGGAAAGGGAACGATCAGCGCCGGACGCAGAATGCTCTGCATCCGACCAAAGTGCAGGATGCCGGCAGCCAATGCGCCGCCTGTGTTGCCGGCGGTCACTAAGGCATCGGCTTTGCCTTCCTTCACCAGCTTGCAGGCCACAACTATCGAACTGTTCTTCTTGGTGCGTACCGCCTTGGCCGGTTTGTCGGCCATTTCAATCACTTCAAATGCAGGCACAATCGGCAAGTCAAGCCTGTGAGTCGGATGTCTTGCCAACTCCCGCTCTATGACGTCCGGCCGCCCGACCAACGAAACAGTCACATCGTACTGGCGAGCGGCCAATATAGCGCCAGCTACGATTTCGCGTGGTGCATAATCTCCGCCCATTACATCCAGGGCAATATTCATGCAGATTTTCCTCCAATCGGCGATATGATCAATGCTATACTACTATAGGTTCGGAGCATTTGAGAAATCGCCCGAAAAGCAAAAGCTGTCGAAATAATTTAATTTTTTCCAGGAGGGGTTGCAAATGTGCTACCGCTACGCCATATGAACGCACGAGTGAGTTACGAAATCGATGAAATGGCGCGCAGGGTGCAGGACGACGGCATCGTTGCTATCGTGTGCGGCGACTTTCCCGCCCAGAAAGTCCTGGAGATCGGCGACGCACTGCTGGCCGCCCCAGTGCTTGTGATGGAAGTGACACTCAACACGCCCGGCGCACTGGAACTGATCCAGATGCTGCGGGCGCGTTTCGGCGAAAATATGAACATCGGAGCCGGTACCGTGCGCACCGCAGAACAGTTCGATGCCGCCGCGGCCGCCGGCGCCCAGTTCTCCGTCGCCCCCGGGCTGAATCCAGCCGTAGTGGCCCAAGCCCGCAAGGCTGATATCCTGCACATTCCCGGTGTCTATACTGCCACCGAAGCAGAGACCGCCCACGCCGGCGGCTCCCGTCTGCTCAAACTTTTTCCCGCCAATGTCGGTGGCCCTGCCTACCTCAAAGCCCTGCGCGCGCCGTTGGATGATATCCAGTTCGTGCCTACCGGCGGTATCGGCCCGGAGAACGCCGCCGCCTGGGCCAAGGCCGGCGCCGCCGCCCTGGGTGTCGGTAGCTCCCTCGTCACCGGTCCCCACCAGCCCATGGCTGACCTGATCGAGCGCGCGCGCGCCTTGCGCCACGCGTGGCAGTCCGGCGGCAACTGCGCATAGCCGGTCCAACAAAATCGTCTAATCCCGCAACTCATTCATCGCCGCTGGCAAGAGCGGCAGCAGGTCTGTAGCGATCACCCCGGCGCATCCAATCCTCTGTTCACAGAGTTCGCCGGCCCGCCCGTGGAGCCAGGCCCCCAGGCAGGCAGCGTGGAAGGGAGACAGACCCTGGGCCAGCAGGCCGGCAATGACACCGGCCAGAATGTCGCCCGTGCCGGCCGTAGCCAGCGCAGCTGTGGCGACCGGCAGGACGGCCAACTCTCCTTCCGGCGTGGCAATAACCGTATAGGGTCCTTTCAGCAGGACGACGGCCTGCCAGACGGCGGCCCGCTCCCGCGCCAGCCTCCAGCGGTTGTCTACCACCTCCTGCACCGACCCGAGGCCGCAGAGACGGGCCATCTCCGCCGGGTGGGGGGTCAGGACGCAGTCGGCCGGCAGCAGTGACGGCCAGTCGTCCAACTGGGCCAGAAGGTTTAGGCCGTCCGCGTCTATGACCGTAGGCGGCAGCGGTGGAGTCTCGGCTGGCAGTTGATCCCGGCGGCGGATCGGACCGAATGGAAAGCTCGATGGTGAATCCGCTACCGCTTCGCCATTGGAATGCGAGTCCGTGTCTGAAACCGGTTGCTCGTACTCCGCTGTCTCGCTTTCCGACGCCGCGAATCCTCTCGGCAATGCGGACGAACGTTGTTTGTGATTCCTGCGCAGCAGCCGCTCCATAAAGCCCCGCGTGGCACTTTCCTGGCCCAGCCCGCAGCCGATGAGCAAGGCATCATATTCGCCCAGCTTCGCACCGACGTTGGCAGCTGCGTCCTCATTCACCACGCCCAAGTCGTGGCTGAGAAGGATCCACGTGGGTTCAGCCAGGGCTGATGACAAAGGCACCCACACAGGCTGGGGAATCGCGCCTGTCACCAGTCCCGCTCCCACACGGCCCATCGCCGCGCAACTGAGAAAAGCCGCGCCCGGGTAGTTGACGCTGCCGACCACTGCCATCCCCTTGCCAAAAACGCCCTTGTGACTGTTGCGGCTACGCGTCGGCAACAGGTCGGCCACCTGTTCCGGCGTAAGGAAGAACGTCTGCATGTCGGCCGTAAGTTCCGCAGGGATGCCGATGTCCGCCACCGCCAGTTCACCTAGGACGGCCGCGCCGGGGAACAGAAATTGGCCGGCCTTCGCGCACCCGAAAGTGACGGTCATATCGGCCGCAACAGTAGCCGGATCGAGCGCGCCGCTGTCGGCGTTCAAACCACTGGGAACATCGACAGCGACGACGGTCAGCGGCGAGAGCGCCTCAGGTCCACCCGTTTCTGACCCAGTCGCAGAGCCAACTTCTCCTTCCTTGGTGCTCGCAGGCGGCAGACGGCGGCTGCGAACCTCGGTCAGTTGCTGCAGGATGCCGGCCAGCGCTCCTTCGATGGGGCGGTTGGCGCCCGTCCCCAGAAGCGCGTCAACGACGATGTCGGCTTCGTCCAGCCAGGCCCGCAGTTGCACCGCATCCGCGTCCTCCTCCGCGCTGTGCGCCGGCACATTGCGTTCCAGAACCTGGCCCAAATGGCCCTCGTAGTCCTCCGGTGGCCCGGTTTTTTTACTCGGGGCCTTTTTCTTCCCTCTTTTTCCAGCCTGTTCTTCCTTAGCCGGATAGCCGCCCCTCGCCCACAGATAGACCCTCACGCGATAGCCGGCGTCGCTGAGATGACGTGCGCAAACCAACCCGTCGCCGCCGTTGTTGCCCGGCCCCACCAGCACCAACACCGATTGATCCGCGCTGCCGGGAAAGCTCTCCTGAACTGCTTCGGCCAGGGCAATGCCTGCCTGCTCCATCATCGCTGCATAACTCTGGCCGGCCGCATCGGCCTCCTTCTCCAGACGCTGCATTTCGGCAACTGATACAATTCGTGTGTGATCGGCGATTTCATTCATATAATGCCTCTTGCAAGCGGGTGCTGTCAGTCTTACGCTACCCGTATCGGATGGGGTACCGGTTGGTTGAAGAGATAGCCCTTCTCGTTGAAGGGAATCGCGTCTGGTTGAGTATTGCCCGCGGCGTCCGTGGCGCGCGTCATTATCGTGTACTCGCCCGGCCGCGCATCCCACCTGAAGCCGAAACGCGTCCAGGAATATCTGAGTGCGCTGCCACTGCGCGCGTCCAGAAGGCGCCCGAGCGCGGGTTGAATCTGCGGCTCCACCAGGGTTGAACCGTTCCTGGTCGCACCGGAATCGGCGCTCCACTCCACTCTCGAAATCGAACCGGTTGGCGAGTGCGCGTAGCCGTGGATGCGCTGCGCGCCTGCGGTCAAATCAGCCGGCCACGGCAGCGCCAACGCGCTCTTGATCGTCTGTGTAGTAACCATCTTGCCCAGCGCTTCACCCTCCGGCGGATAGGCACCGCCGATTAGCGTGTAAGAGGTCGTGTTGTTGCGGGTCCAGAGCTGTTCAGAGGAAACAACTATTCGGCCCAGCCATTTGATGCTGGCGCTCCCCACCCACCCGGGCGCCAGCGCCCGCAAGGGAAAGCCGTGATCCTTGGGCAGGGCCTCGCCATTCAGCCCGTAGGCCAGCAGCGTGTCCGGCTCCATCGCCTTTTCAACCGGCATGACGCGACGGAAGCCCTTTTCCGGCGAACCTGTGTCCAGCCCAATCAGAAGCACGCTGACAGCCTCTGCCGTGATACCCGCCCGTACCAGCACGTCCCGCAATGCCGCGCCCGTCCATGCGCCGTTGCTGACCGCGCCCGTCTTCCACTGGGTCCCTTTTGCCGCCTGCCCATTCACCAGGTCGAACATGGCCCGATGATTTCCCGCGCATTCCAGATAAGAGATGAACGTGCGGCTGGGCAGATCCAGAATATCGTCGTAGGTCAGTTCCAGCGGATTGGCGACCGCGTCCCCTTCGACCGAAAGCCGCCATGCCGCCGCGTCCACGTCAAGGCTGACCGAATTGTTGCGTACGAAAAAGAACCGGCTCGGGCTGATCACCCCCTGCATGTTTTCCAGACGTGCTTCCAGGTTCCCATCACCGTGATCGACAAAAGGAGCAGCGTCCTTGTAGTAAAAGGGCGCTTCTGCCGCGATCTCTTCAGCGGCTGGCGGTGTTGCCGTGGGCAAGGGCAGACCCGTACAAGACGCCAGCACCGCGGCCGTCCCTCCAGCCGTTAGCAGCTGTAAGAAACGACGGCGGCCCAAACCCCTCTCACGCGCAAATTGCCACAGCCGCGCTCTTTCGTCAGCCTTTTTCTTTGGCCCGAAATTCCCCGCAACCACCGCTGCTCTCCCCTTACCGCGACCGACAGCCGGTAGTGCAGCGCCAAAGCAGGCACTGCAAATCCGCAACTGTCGCCAACAACTTTTCTCTCAACTCGTCCTGCCGAAGCGCAGCAGATACCCATTGCAGTCCCGAATAGCGAACTCTCTCATTCCCCACGGCTCGTTCGTCGGTTTCCGTTCGATATGTACGCCTGCCGCCCGGTATCGCTCGAAGAGGCCGTCAACGTCCTCGCCCATGAACACATAGAAGCCAACCTGCGGCTTCGGCGGTAAAGGTTGGTCTGTATAAGAGAGCTGAATGTGCGCGCCTTCTGATGTCCATTCCCCACGGTGAATTCCGCAGTGTGTAGGCGGATCGCCGTATAGAAAACCGATCGTGAAGCCCAGCTTGTCGCAGTAATACTCGGCCGCCGCCTGCACGTCCGGCACGGCCAGTATGGGAGCCATGCTGTATGCAGCCTGGGCGTTTCCTGGCAACTGGCCCGTGCGCCACTGCTCTGCCGTAATGCCGTAGACGATCTTATCATGGCCGCACGCGTCTTTGTGATATTTCTGGCGCAGACGGCCCCGGCGCCTGAAGCCGACCCGTTCGGCGAGACGTATAGAGGCCGTGTTCTGTTCGATGATCCACAGCTCCACCCGATCCAGCCTCATCTCGCCAAAGCCATAGTCCAGCGCGGCCCGCACCGCTTCGCTCATATAGCCGTTTCCCCATTGATCAGGGTGCAGCATGTAGCCCATGCCTGGCACGCCGGCGTTGCCGATGTACTCGACGAATCCCAGCGCGGGCCCGTCCGCGACTGTGAGAATGGTCCAGGCCGTGCCCGGCCCACTGAGCATCTCATCGACTCTCTCCCTTGTCTCCGCCGCCGAGGTGTGCGGAGGCGTGTCGACAAAACGCATAGCGTCGGACCGTCGATACATGTCGTAAAGGTCGTCCGCATCGGCGACCGCAAACGGCCGCAAAATCAGCCGTTCAGTCGTTAGTGTAGATGGCATGGAAGAGACTCCGGAGCTTCTGTGTTGCCTGGTTGAATGTGTTACCCGCTTGAATGTGTTACCCGCTTGCCCGCTGCCAAATCTCCAAACAACCGGACTCAGCAACGGAAAACTGATACCTGGGCGCAGGCTCGTACAGTGCGCGTAGCGACAGCCTTAGCTCCGCTGCTTCCAGCAGATCTGTGCTGTCGCTGAACTGGTCGATACTGCCTATCGGCCTGCCTTGCGCGAGTTCCGCCACCTCCGGGTCGCGGACAGATCGCAGAAGCGCGTCTGCAAAGCCATGCAATGCCATCACGCGAAAAGGCCGGCCAAAAAAGCCCGTTGGCGTTTCCGGCATCGGTTCTGTCAGCCCCAGCTGATTGTGGCGGACAGCAACAACCCTATATGCTTCGCTCAACAGCCGGTCCCGGTCCTGCCACGCCCCCGCCCCTAGCACTGCCAGCAATCTGTCGGTCAGAGCTGTTGCGCTCTCCAACTGGGCAAAAGCCGTGCCCAACCATTTGGCATAAGGCGCATACTGTCGCTCCATCAGGAAGCACAGGCGCATCACGTCCCGAACCAGCCGCCCTGCGATCAGTGCCGAGCCCAACTCGTCGCCCACCAGGCCCGCCCGACCCATCAGATGCTCATCCTGGCCAATGCGCGCCCAACCCGCGGCCAGTAAATAGAGCCACAGATCCGGCGGGTACCAGCCGAACCTCGCCCGCACTGAATCCAGTCCAATGCCGTCGTGGAAGATCCCCCCTGAAGTGATCGTGCGCAGCTTCTGTTGGGGAAAGGTAAGCCAGTCTGCCGCGCAAACTGTCCCGTCGATGTCAAAATTCAGGTAACTGCGGAAAAATCCACCGATGGTCGTCGTTTCCACCAGATGATTGACCTGTCCGCCCTTGCTAGCCTCCATACCCTGGGTCCCGCCGTCATCAGGGTCCGGTTCAGTGAAGTTGGTCGAGTAGCCCAGAAAGCTGCGGGGCAGTTCATTCCGCAGCGCAGCATCGATCTCTTCAGCCAGCCCCTCCCAGTCGTCCGGACGCAGAAACAGTTGCAGCCGCGGCCCCCAATTATGATCCGTCGACATCTCGTCGTCGAACCCCAGCGTCTCCGAACCGGAACCAATCAGGGCTGCGCTGTGGGGCAGGCCGAGGAACGACCTGTCCAGCACGGGCCGGACCGCCTCCCAATAAAAACGTCTGCTCAACTCCATCCCGGGGATGAACGCCATTCGCTACATCGCCAGATCGAAAGGAAGATCGCTAATGTCGCGCAGCCGTTTCCCCTGGATCATGATATTGAGCATATCCATCTGGTCTTCGTTGTCGATTTCCTCGATGGCCTCGCGCATCTCATGCAAAGCGAAGTGATAAACGCAGTCCACGTCTCCTGTGCCGAGGGCGATAGCAGCCAAGCGCGTAGGAAGCGGTTCAGCAGTGACGACTGCGATGTGAGGAAGGCGTCCTTTGCGGTTGCGGATCAGATTCAATGCCTCAGTGCGTGCATTTTGAACGCGATCACTTCGTATCGTCCATTTGCATGAGATACTGGCGTGAAGAAGCGGACGGCAGCTATCCGCATTTGCGGCACGCAATGTCGTCATGCTGGCAGCCTCTCCACCATCTACTACGATTTCCCCGTACCTGTTAATCTCTTCGTCAGTTATGAGTTGTCGCCCTATAACAATGTCGGGCCTAATGATATAACCTTCGCCGATTGCTGACGCCAACAGAGCATCATCAGTTGACTTCTTGAATCGGTCCAGATAATCAAGGTGTTCATATTGGTCAAACTGTGAAATGGCATACCGCGTAGAGTAGATCCAATTGCCGGGCCGTATGTGTCGCAAGAGTTGAAATGCCTCTTCAATAAACGACGCAGTAATGTTTTCGAATTCAGCGCCGACTGTCTGGCCTGAGAGTGGTTCGGAAGTATCAAAGGGCTTCAGGCGCTTAACAATGCCCCAGGCGATGTCACGGCTCGTGCGGCTTGTCCCATCAGCAAAATTCGGAAACTGCAAACCGATTTTCTTGTTTTCGGAGAAGCGCACCACCCGTTCGTAAATCTGGCGGTGATAATTGCGACGTAATCCTCTGATTGACATACCTTGGGTTTCCAATCATTCCGGTCATTTGAGAAATCCAATAACGAACTCTTCGTGCATGCGCTTTTGGATCTGGGAGCTTCGATTCCGCTTTGCGCCGGCTGGCATCATGCGCCGATTTCGATCCAACTGCCGCACGCCAATGCCTGGAACATCAAAACCAATCGAGCGACCGATATCAGCAAGGCACATCCCAGTTTGGGTGTCAATACCTCGCATTTCAGAACTTCCTACGACGACAATTGCAGCTTTGCCAGGGCGCAGCACGCGGTACATCTCCTGTAAGGCGCCGGTCATTTCGGTATAGTAACGATGCAGCACCTGACCTTTGCGCGCATCCCGTCCACCTACCTCTTCTACAATCTGCGTCGCATGGACCGGTAGCTCAACAAATTCCACATCGGTGGTGGATTCGCCACCGATGTAACGCTTGCGGGTACTGCTGAGCGCGCTGATCGAATGTCCGAGCCACACCAGAGAAAACTTATGCGCCCGCATGTAGTCGATGGCGTTGGAGGCATACGGCGGAGAGGTGACGATCAGATCCACAGAGGAGTCTTCCAGATCTAGCGCACGCGCGTTGCCAAACTGCAAGCGGGGTTGGAAGCGGGCGTCTCGAAGAAAGAATAGCCCGTTAATGTTCTGTAGGTAGCGTTTCTTGAACTCCTCAATGGGAGAACGTAATCTCTTCGTGAGGAAGGCGGCCCGTCCGGTCGGGTTCTCCGCATTTTCGCTCCCCACAAGAACTCGTCCACTTCCGTCAAGCACGATTTTGGCCTTGTGTGGACGCGTGTGCGCTAGATCAAGCGCCAATGATATGCCACCAGATTTTGTAATAATGATGGCGGACAGAGCCAACTCGAAGAAGGAGCGCAGCCCAGAATTGGAAACTTGCATGATTGCCTCGACGAGAGCTAACAGTTCGATCTGCGATTCGCGGGCAAACCAGTAATCGACAAACTCTTTCGTTTTGTGATTCCATCGCTGTTCCAGACGGTGCATCAGCCCGGCTCGGTCTTGCGCCAATTCAGCTTCTGCATTTTCAATAATGCAGTGCCCCGTGCGCCGCGCCTCAGTGATATCGAGAGGGCAGACTTTTACTTGCGTCAGCAAGAGTGCCAGAGGGTCAATATCAAAGCCAAACGCCTGACGATTGAGCAAATACCCTTCCAGAATCGTTGTGCCGGATCCCATCATTGGATCAAGGACAACGTCGCCCTCTTGCGTCAAAGCACTAATGAATTTGCGCGGGAGTTGCGGTGGGAATTTAGCTGGAAAGGAGTGAAAACTGTGAGACGCGTAACGACTCTGTTCGTTATGAAAGTCCAAATCCTGGCTGAGTAACACCTCTAGCCGCCCGTGTGCCTCTGTCGGTAAGGATGTTTTGTCGAACATGCTCTGTTGCAAAAGCATTTGCCGTCTCTCAATTGTGTGCCAAAAGGGGGCCGATGAGTAGTTCCTATTCAGTATAACACCGATTCTCAACTTTTACTAGAACGAATTTTCTATTCTTAGACTTCAAGCTCCCCCCCACACAAACGCGCCGCCAAACAGCGTAGCCTCCACCTCCGTCTCCAATATCGCCATCGGCTGGATCGTGAAAATATCCTGCGACAGCACCGCCAGATCAGCGAACTTGCCCGGCGTGATGCTGCCTTGGCTGCTCTCCGTACCGCCGGCGTAGGCCGCGCCAACCGTATAGGCCCACACCGCCTCGTCCACAGTCAGTCGCTCCTCGGGATACCAGCCGTCACCGCCGGGGCTGCCGTCGGCCCGCATACGCGTAACCGCCGCATGAATGCCCTGGATCACGTCCGGGGTCTCCACCGGCGCGTCGGAACCAAAGGCCAGCTTGGCGCCGCTGTCCCACAGGCTGCGGAACGCATAGGCATAGCGGCTGCGCTCCCCCCAATATCTGTCCGCAATCAGCATATCCTGCGTAGCGTGGATCGGCTGCACCGACGCGATGATATCCAACTGCGCGAAACGGGAGATGTCGTCCGGGTGCAGCACCTGCGCGTGCTCGATGCGGTGGCGCAAATTCAGCCCCCGGCCGGCCCGCCGGCTCGCCTCCAACACATCCAGCACCATGCGGTTGGCCCTGTCGCCGATCGCATGCGTAACCACCGCCAGCCCCGCATCCGTGGCCCTGGCGACAATATCCGCCATCTCCTCCGCGCCCGTGACCGCTATGCCGAAATTGTCCGGTTCGCCGTCGTAGGGAGCCAGCATCCAGGCCGTGCGCGGACCGAGCGCGCCGTCGCTGAAGACCTTCACCCCGCCGATACGCAAAAAATCATCGCCAAGCCCTGTCCGCAGCCCCAGGCGGATGGCGTTGTCCAGCTCAGCCACCGGGATCTGTGCGACCGTGCGCAGCCTGAGATCACCCTCCGCACGCAACTGCTGAAAGGCGCGCAAAGAGGCCGCGCCCTCCTTCGTATGCACTCCAACGATCCCCATGCGGTTGACGACCTCCTGCGCGCGGCGCACCGCAGCCACCGCCTCCTCTGACGATGGCTCAGCCATGCAGGGGAAGGCCAGCTCCATCGCCTTTTCCAACAGAATGCCGGTCGGCTTTCCCTCCCCATCGCGCACAATCTCGCCGCCGTCCGGATCTCCCGTATGCGCTGTGATCCCGACCCGCTCCAGGGCTTGGCTGTTCACCCACGCCGCGTGACCGCACTTGCGCGCCAGGAAGACCGGATGCTCCGCCGCGACCTCGTCCAACTGTGCAGCCGCAGGAAATGCCCCGCCTTCCCAGATCGACTGGTCCCAGCCGCGGCCGCTGAGCCACTGACCGGCGGGCGTATCAACAACCCGCTCGCCTACCCGCTCCAGCGCCGAAGACAGCGTCGGCGCGCCGCTCAGATCGATCTCCTGCAGACTCAACCCGTATGATAGAAAGTGGATGTGGGCGTCAATGAAGCCGGGCACGACCGTCGCGCCGCGCAGGTTCACCTCCCGTCCTCCCGGGGATAGCAGCGCTCGCATCTCGGTGTCGCTGCCCACAGCCAGAAAGCGATCGCCCGCGATCGCCGCCGCTGCTACCCGGGGCCGCCGCCTGTCCATCGTGTATATGTTGCCGTTCAAAAGCGCCAGATCCGCCTGCATAAGACACTCCAGGTGTAGACAACCCCGCAGGGCTCCCCTCGTTCTACTTTCGAGTCTTCAGTTCCTTTTAATCGCTCTTCTTCTGTTATACCATACAGCCGCCACAGAGCCACTGTAGTGGTCGCTATTAAACAGGAATTGGCAAGGGGTGCTCTGGCGAGTCATTGCGACAAGACAGGCCATTCTTTCGCTAAGCCACTTCCCTGGGTTTTTCAGAGTCGCTTCATGACTGCTCGAACTGAGTTCCTGCCCGTGGGCATTGGAATTCTCATCCTCCTGCTATCGGCAGGGGCAACTGCTTTGCTGGTATTCCGGCGTGACCAACGGCGCTGGGACCTGCTGTGCGCAGCCCTGCTGGCGGGAATGTTTGCTGCCTTTTTCTGGCCTACCATCAGCGGCGCTGTCTACCAGCCCGCCAATGGCGGCGATCTGGTCAGCTTCCTCTTCCCCATATACAGATTCGCAGCCCGTACCCTGAGCCTGGGAAGACTACCGCTCTGGAATCCGCATCTCTACGGCGGCGCGCCGTTCGTCGGCGACATTCAGGCCGGATTTCTCTATCCCCCCAATCTTCTACTGTTTCTGCTAAATCCCCACTTCGACTATCGCTGGATGCAGTTGCTCAGCATCGGCCATCTCTGGTGGGCCGGGCTGGGTGTTTACGCGCTTGCGCGCACGCTCGGCTGCAGCCGGCCCGCCGCGCTGCTGGCAGGGCTGGCGTTTGGCCTCTGCGACATCCTCTTCATCCATCTGGGCAATCTCAATCTGATCGCCGTTCTCTCCTGGAGTGGCTGGATCCTGGCCGCCTGTCATCGGGCACTGACCCGCGGCAGCCTCGTCTGGGCCGGCGCTGCCGCCGTGCTCTTCGCTATCGCCAACTATGCCGGCCACGCGCAGAGCAGCTATTACCTCGGCATCGCTGTGGGGATCTATTCACTGGGCCTATTGGCAGTTAAGTATTGGGAACTGTTCGTCGCCGAGTCGCCCAGGACAGCACTGTGGCAATCCCTGGCCGGCCTTCAATATCCCGCCATGATTTTCATTTTTACAGCGCTCCTCTCGGCCCCGATCCTTCTCCCCGCATTTGAAATGCTGCCCTATACCCACAGGGCTGAATTCGGCTATCAAGACACAGTTGCCTACTCATTGGCGCCGGCGCCCGCCTTCATCGGCCTGCTCACGCCCGGCTTCTTCGGACGCGGACCGTGGACCTACTGGGGTTCGTGGGATCGGGTCGAGCTCCCCTATGCCGGACTGGTGACTCTCCTCCTCGCGGCCGCCGCCTTCCTGCTGCCCATGCCGCAGAAACCGCGCCGGCTGCTTCCCTGGCTGGCGTTGGCCCTGTTCGGCTTTGCCATAGCCCTCGGCGGCAACACACCGTTTCACGGCTGGCTGACGCGTATCCTGCCCGTCTATGGCAGCTTCCAGGCCCCCGCCAGAACCATCGTCCTCTGGGCGCTGGCAGTGTCCGTGCTGGCCGCGATCGGGTTGGATGCCCTCCTGGCAGGTCGGAAGAGAAGTCGGGAACATCTCCATCCTTCCCATTCCGCACTGTATTTCTCCGTGATTCGCATTGGCGGCCCCGCTTTCCTCCTCGTCCTCATTCCATTGACATTTGTCGCGACGCGCCTGCTGGACGGGGACCCCGCCGCGCTGCAGCGGGCATCCACCGCGGGCCGGGCACTGCTCTTGGCAACTGCCGTTTGGCTGGCTACATGGCTGCTGTTGGCCCGGTTTCGGCGCGGACGTCTGGCGAGCGGCACTGTGGCCGGGCTGCTGCTCGTCCTCTTGTTGCTGGAGCTGATCGTCGCCGGCGCAAACATCGACGTCAGCAAAAACGATCCAACCCGCGGATTTGAGCATCCGCAGATCGTCGCCTTCCTGCACGAGCAGGCCGGCGACGCGACTGATTGCGTTCCCTCTGAAATGGAGCACTGTCCGGCAACTACCGCTACCTCCCTCTCAGCCCCTCCATTCCGCGAACTCTTCCGTATCGACGCCCGTACCGGCATCGCCGATCTGTGGCAGCCGAACACCGCCGCCCTGGCCGGCTTGGACGATGTATGGGGGATATACAATCCGCTGGAATTGGTACACTGGCACACGCTCTGGGAAAACAACGGCGGCCGCCACACCCGGATCTATGATCTGTTCAACGTGCGTTACGTGCTTGTGCGTGACGGCACACCTCTGCCGGAGCAATACACTTTGGCCTACGATGCCCCCGGCCCCCTCGCCGTCTACGAGAATCCTGACCCACTGCCCCGCGCCTGGCTCGTTTCCGCAGCGCAGATCCTCCCCGATGAAGAAGCAGTACTGGCTGCGCTGCAACAGCCGTCGTTTGAACCGTTACACACCGTCGTGTTGATGCAGAACGATGCCCACCCGCCGACGTCCGCAGAGTCGTCGCCGTCGAGCATGGGCGCGCCTGTATCGATCCTCTTCTACAGCGAGAATCACATCATCCTGGCAACCAGCGCAGAAAGGCCGGGCTATCTGGTTCTCAGCGAGGTCTGGTATCCGGGCTGGCGAGCAACGGTCAACAGTGAGGCCGCGCCTGTCTTACGCGCCAACTACACGCTGCGGGCGCTGCCGGTCCCCGCCGGCGAACTGACAATTCGACTGTGGTATGCGCCGGCAAGCTGGCGTCGCGGGCTGGCGTTGCTCGGAGTGGGTATTCTGCTGCTGGCGGGTCTGTTTCTGTGGCGGGCTGTCGCCCTCAAAGAACGTAATGTCCAGCGGGGTAATTAAGCAATGGGTAATGAGGAAGAGAGAAGAGGAACTGCTTCGCGTCGTTCCTCACCTCTCACTCCTCACTCCTCGCCTACGGCAGCACCGCTTTCGGCATCTTGCAGATCATCGTGTAGGCCGGATCATAGATGTTGCCAAGATCGTATTCCACCGTCTGACCCATCAGAATGTGCGCTCCTACCGGATCAATCCCCAAATCCTGTTCCAGCCAGCGGATCATCTCTGTCGTGGCATGTTGCGTGGCCTGATCCAGCGGTCGCGCGTTGCCAGCTGTGAAAATATACGCCTCATTTTCACCTCTCGGCCAAAAAATGCGCCGGCCCTTCTGCACATCCAAAGTAAAGCCCACGTCGAAAGAGATCTCCACGCCGGTGCCCACGATCTCGCCATCCCCCTGCACCGCGTGGCCGTCGCCAATGTGAAAGAGCGCCCCGGGCACAAAGACAGGAAGATAGACAGTCACCCCTTCGACAAACCCGCGATAGTCCATGTTGCCGCCGTGAGGCCCGGATGTGGCGGTTGAAATCGCTTCTCCCCGGTCCGGCGCTACCCCAAAGCAGCCCGGCATCGGCGCCAGCGGCAAAGTCAGTGCCCCCAGGCTCGTCTGTGGCTCCACCAGGGTCACTGTGCCCGTCTCGTTGTCCACCCGCCAGTTGGCCAGCTCCTGCCCCTCCGCCGGCCATGGCATATTGGGCACCTGCTCCGGGTCGACAACATTGGGGGCCACCATCGTCCGCGTCCACCCGTAAGGGCGGTTGCAGAGCAGCTTGTCCAGGTGCACAACGAGCGTATCCCCCGGCTCGGCGCCTTCCACATAAAACGGCCCTGTCATCGGGTTGCCCCCCGACGTAACCGACTGACCGCTGCTGTCCTGGCCTCTGGCATCGACGGTTGTCGTCACGACGCTGTCACCCGGTTGCACGCGCAACACCGGTGGATGGGAGCCGATTGTCCCGTAGTAATGGTCCGGCTGGAACTGATGGGTTGCCATACATTCGTCCTTTCGCGGCTGTCTGGTAATACGACTATGATTCGTAAGATCTTCTGAAATTGCCCAGCAAATACCGACCTGCCCGTCTGCCGTCCCTAACCCCTACTGGGAAATATCGGCGCGCCCTCAGTGCCTGCTGGAACTGCGGCAACCCCGGTCTCAATTGGTGAACAACTGTCCGGTTGGGCCGATGGTCATCGCCGGCAGCACGGCTTGACTGTTGATCATATGTTCAAGCAGCTGAAGTTCGCGCCCCAGATAGTAGTTGCCCAGCTCCAATAGCTGCGGCACACCCGGCAACGCCAACATGCGGTGTTTGTCTTCGGGGCGCACCTGCAAGGTGATGGCTGTCAGGAAGGCCAGGCTGGTTGCGTCCTCCGGCAGACGATCCAGCTCCAGCTGTACGCCTGTGGCTTTCGTCAACAGTTCGACGTAACGCATGATCTTGGGGCGAACCTTGTGGGCCCGCTCGACCGCCAGTTTAGTATCCCCATCGGTCACCGGAAAATGTCGCACACGTCCGGAGAGATAAGGAAGCTCGCGGTTCAATTCCTCAATCCGGAACCGTCGCGTGCCCACCACCTGGATGTTCATCCTCCCATCCGGTTGGCGGTCCACCTTCACAATTCGGGCAGCCGTCCCCACCCGGCGCGGCTGCGCGTCGCCGCCTACTTCCGGGCCTTCCTTGATCAACACAACGCCAAACGCCAGGTCCTCATCCAGGCACCGGTTGATCATCTCCCGGTAGCGGGCTTCAAAGATATGGAGAGGCAGCGCCATACCCGGGAAAAGCACAACGTTCAGAGGGAAGAGCGGCATTTCCATGGTGGAACTCCGTTGTTTAAGGGAGAATTCATTGTCGTTTTCGGGCTTTTCATCGCTCACATCTCGTCATCCACCTCTTGCCCATCGTTTCCGCCAGCCGCTTGGGCCAACAGGTCGTCAGGCACCTTCATGATCTCTCGCAGAACTGTTGTGGCAAATGCCCCTTTTGGAAGCGAAAACTGCACAACGATACCCGTCCCATTCTGCGCAACCGACAGATCGTCGAGCAGGATCCGTCCCAGCCGACGCGTACCCATCATCCTTGCCTTCGCTAACGAGGCCGTATCCACGCCGCTTTTGCCTAAGATCTCCTGCTCCAACTCACCCGATTCGGCCTCCGCCTCCCACATCTTTGGTCCATAGATCGGCGCGGTGAAACTTATCTCCTTCTGTTCGTACCGGCTCTGTTCAGCCGGCTGATCAGCGACGACGAAAAGGCCGCCTGTGTCATGCTTCTTGGCGATGTCCCCTGTCAGCATCGTCGTGAATCGGCCCTGTTGCTGCCGCACGGCCAGGTAACGGTTGCACAGATAGCTCTGCACGCTGGCCAGCAGAAGACTTCGCAACCAGCGGTTGGACATGCGCTTGTCACCCTGCAGTAACTCCCACCCCCGCCGCACATTTGCCCCGTTTTGCCCCAGACGCTGTGGGCCGTAATAGTTGGGAAGCCCGCAACCGCGCAACTCCGCCGCAACGGCCGCAGCCCGCGTCATCGCTTCCTCCCCCTGGACCGATGGCCGCGTAACGGTAATGGTGAAGCGGTTGCCCAACAGGTGGCCCTTCTTCAGCTTGTTGCGATGTAGCCGCACCCAATTGACCGTCACCGGCGTCTTCTCGCTGATACGCGCTGGCGCCGTACGCAGAAATTCGTCGTCTACGTGGCCGACCAACAAGCTGAACGTCTGCGTCGCCCGCGCAAGCTTGTCCTTCATGCCGGCAAATCCCACCGCCCTGTACGGCAGGTCGAACGCCTCGGCCAATCCCCGCTGCACTTCACGGGTAGTCAGCTCCTCTTTGGTTATGTTGACATAGAGATGCAGGCCAACGCCGCCCGCTTCGTATAGAGGTATCTCCTCAACGATAAAGGCATCGGGCGCGGCCCGCAACTGCCCGCCGATCCCCGGCAGCCCCTCTGTAATGTATGGCAGTTTCAGATCCAGTTCCATATAATTTCCACGCCCGCGAGTCTGTCCACATTGTATGAGGGAATTATAGCAGATCGGCGCTCCCTACATAGGAAGATATGTTCCAATGACATAACTACTCAGCCATAGCCTATTCGCGACCAAACACAGCAGCCCCGCCCCGAGACCGCGAGCGTCTCCCCCGCAACCGCCATCCGCGCCCCATATTGAGGCGAGCGTAGGTGTTCTCTCACTCCTCGTTTTGCGACGCCTGCGGGCAGAATCCGACCGTTTCTCGAGTGATTCTCGTGATCGCCGACCATGATCTGCGTCGACCACAAAATGTTTTCTTCGCGGCCCTTTACGAAAAAAAGGTGTTCCCGGTTGCCCTTCGTGGACAGACTAAATTACGATCTTGCCTAGGTTTTCTTCGTGGCCCTTCGCGGACAAAAAAGGTTTTCTCCGCTGCTCTTCGCGGACAAAAAAGGAGTTCCCGGTTGCCCTTCGTGGACAGACTAAAATATGATCTTGCAAAGGTTTTCTTCGTGGCCCTTCGTGGACAAAAAGGTTTTCTCCGCGGCCCTTCGCGGACAAAAAAGGTGTTCCCGGTCGTCCTTCGTGGACAGACTAAATCGTGATCTTGCCAAGGTTTTCTTCGTGGTCCTTCGTGGCCCTTCGTGGACAAAAAAGGTTTTCTCCGCGGCCCTTCGTGGCCCTTCGTGGATAAAAAAAGGTGTTCTCCACGGCTACTCGTCATTGAAATAGAGCAAGCTGAAGCAAAAGGGCGTGCCCCGCAGCCCGCCGTACCGAAATCCCACTTCCCCCAGCCAGCGTTGGACCGTTCGTTGCGATACATATCCGCTGTGAGGCATCTCTTCGCTGACCGCCAGACGCCCACCCGGTTTGAGCACCCGGCGCAACTCCTCCAACGCGAAAAGTGGTTGCGGCATCTCGGAGAGCGCGGCAATCGCAACCGCAACGTCCACGCTGTCTCTCTCTAACGGCAGGCGGTAGGCGCCGCAGGGATGGAAATCAACGCGTGAGGCAAAACCGGCGCTATCGACTCTGGCGCGGGCCGCCTCAACCATCGACGCCTGAATGTCCACCGCGTGAACCCGCCCTTCGCCGCCCACCTGGCGCGCCATTTCGACAGTAAATGTGCCCGTGCCGCATCCCAAATCCAGCACAGTCTGGCCGGGACCAATGCCGAACGGGCCCAGGGTCCCGACAGGATCGCGATATCGCATACGCACCGGATGATCGAGCAGATCTCGCAGCGGCGCGGGATAGGGGCGGGGCCGAACGCGGTGCGCGATGCGAGCGCCGATCTGTGCGCCTGCCGCGACCCCTGCCCATCGAATCAGAAGGTTTACCATTCCCATACGTCAAGACCCCAGTGGCCGCCGATCAGTTTCGCGAAACTGACAACCGACCACTGCTCATTGGCTGCCACAGGGAAAACGAATCCGCAGGATCCCGCCGGCAAAGACCGCTCCGCTGGCTTCCAGTTGCGCCAGCACCGCCGGCAGCAGATACTCGCGCTTAAAGTTGCCGATCGTGATGAAAAGCTCATCGCCCCGTTTCTTCAGTCGGATTTTCTCCAGCTCAATCTGCGGCAGTGGCAGTTTGAGAACGAAATCGTTGCCCTGCTCCTCGATCTCCTGCACCTGACCGACAAACATCACCTCGCCCGGATCGCGCTGACCGTACATCTCATCCGCCAACGACCGTAACGGGGCAAAGCCGACCACCTCCTCGCTGCGCCAACTGCTGTACAGAATCGGCAGTGGGTAAAAGTCCCGCTCGATTTCAACGAGATAGCGTGCCTGATGCACCTGAAGTTGACGTAAATAAGGGTCGCTGCTTGGCGCCGATAAGGCTGCTTCGCCATCCTGTAGAACTGTTTCGCCGCCCACCCCGCCCGCGTCAGCCCCTCCCGTTCGGACACCCGGCAGTATCCGGTTGACCACCACCGCATCCACTGGACATTCGAACAGCGACAAGTAGGTTACGGCCCGGGCGGCCTCCTTTATCACCATCTTTTCAGGATTGACTACCACTCGGTAGCTTGTGGTCTGCGGATCGCTCAAGACCTGTTGCAGCGCCTTTACATCATCCACCAGTTTGGGCAGGCCCGCCAGCACGTCCTGCTCCGGCATCAGCCGCCCCAACAGCCCGCCGGTCAGCCGCATGGCCGTCTCCCCCCAACCAAAGAAACGTTCGACATACCACTGAAAGCTCTCCGGCATGGCCAGCAGCCGCATCGTCTCGCCCGTGGGCGCCGCATCAACAATCACCCGGTCAAATTCACGCGAGGCAGCATGTCGGTAGATATGTAACAGGCTGAAGATCTCCTCCATGCCCGGTATGATCGCCATCTCTTCGGCAACCGTCTTGCTCATGCCCTGCTTACGCAAAACCTTGCCCATGTAGCCCTGCAACGTGCCCCAGTTTTTCCTTACTTCGTCCAGAACGTTGATCTCCTGGGCAAACAGATTGGCCGTTATCTCTGTCGGTACGCTTTGCAGCGGACTGTCCAGGCTGTCCGCCAGGCTGTGGGCAATGTCTGTACTGACCACAAGCGTACGGAAACCCATCTGCGCGCAGCGCAACGCGGTCGCCGCCGCCGTCGTCGTCTTGCCAACGCCTCCCTTGCCCAGATAGAGTAGAATGCGCACCCTCTCCACCTCTCTTCACCGTACAGGACCGGGCATCCGAATCTGCTGCCGTCGCAGAAATCAGATCCGTCCGCTAAATCGCCCGCCGCCGACTCCAACTGTGGGACTCCCGCCAACGGTCAAAGTGCTTCGACCGCCTCGTCAGGATGCTAGCGGCGCCCGGCG
The DNA here is from genome assembly GCA_965220715.1 of Caldilineaceae bacterium. Taxonomy (GTDB): domain Bacteria; phylum Chloroflexota; class Anaerolineae; order Caldilineales; family Caldilineaceae; genus Bin5. The sequence goes on along the minus strand of OZ244843.1, from coordinate 5,353,965 downwards.
CCAAACCAGCGCCGCAATATCGACGCCCCTGCCAGCGCGATAAGCAGCCCGCCGGCCAACACATAAAACGCAGCCGCACGGCTAAGACCGAACCAGCCCCGTATCCGCCACCAGTACAAAGGCAACTGGGCCCAGTAACTCCAGCGCAGATGCCAACGATTGCCGATTGAGATCACATACTTGCCCATCTGGTTGTGACGGGTCCATACCACAAGATAACAGCGCCCGCCCACTAGCGTGCGCGTGTCGATAAGGGGGCCGGGGTAGTAATGCACATGGGTCAGGACATCCTTTACCGGCTGCAGCAGTTCGGTTGGCGGCGGCGCCACAATCGCACTGTAGCCATGGGGCAGTGCCAATGGCACCTTCTGTGTGTCCGCGCTGTAGGGCAGACTCTGCGCCACGATCGCGAAGGTCGGCAGCACCGAACCGCCGCGGGGAAGCACTGGCACGAACAACTGCGCCCGCAAACGGTCGCCCGCCTTACAATCCACCCGGTAAACATGCGTCTCGCCAAGCTGCGTAAACGCCCCAAAAATTAGCCGTTTTCGACTGAAATCCGCGAAAGATTCGCCGTCAACCAACTGGCTGCTCGGCCGACTGCCGAATACAGGAACGCTACCCGCAAGATCGACGCCGGCAACAGCCTGTGGTCCGGCGTTGGCGTCTACAGCAGTCACAACCCCTCCTGATTCAATACGTAAAGGATGCCCGCGCGTTGCAGTCCAATGTCACGGGCAAGAGTCTATCACTCACGCGCCCGCTCCGTCAACCGAATACCTCTCCCGCATAAATCCCAAATTGTCGCGCTACCACTGGGATCGCGGGCGTCCCGCCCCTAATTGGCCTGCAGAACAGGACTGGGCCCAAAGCGCGCCGGAAATCCTCGATACATGCCCTCTTCCATCGACACGCCAGAAAAGTGCTGCACTCCTTCCCCAAAACCTTCGTGCCCTTCCTGGATCAGCCCGCCCCCGCAAAGACGCCCGCCTATATGAACCCCCATCCGGACCATATTTTCCCAGCCCATAATCTTGGAAATCTGAAGAACACTATGGTACGCTTCACCCATGAATGCTCGCGTTCTCGCCCAACTCACCCTCGTTCACGTAGGGGTCTCCATCACCGTCGTCCCGATTACGGGTACGCTCAATCGCGTCATGATCGCCGACCTGCAGATGCCGGGAACGCTGGTCGCCGTTCTGATTGCGTTGCCCTACCTGCTCTCCCCTCTCCAGGTCCTATTGGGCAACTGGTCGGATCGGCATCCCGCCGCCGACTACCACCGCACGCCCTGGATTCTCCTCGGCGGGCTGCTGGCGGCAACAGGCAGTTACTTCACCGTCCACGTCGTCTACCTGATGAACGAAAACTTTGCGCTGGGCCTTTGGGGCGCGGCCGTTGTTTTCAGCCTTTGGGGCATCGGTATCAACGCCGCGTCGGTCAGTTATTTCTCCCTCGTCACCGATCTGGCCGACGAAGAGGGGCGCAGTCGGGCGATCAGTGTAATGTTTGCCGCGATGATTCTGGCAACGATCGTAACCAGCCAGAGTGTTGCCCGTCTGTTGGAAACTTTTTCTCAAGAGGCGCTCTACACAGCTTTCGGCGCGATCTCGCTCGTGTCCGTCATCTTTGTACTTGTCGGCAGCTATCGCATTGAACCGCGCGCCTCAACAAGAACTGAGCAGCCTGCCCGCAGCGTCAATGATCCCATCCAGATATTGCGTCTGCTGGCGCTGAACCCGGAAGCCCGCCGCTTCTTCGTATATCTTCTGATCGTGTTGATCAGCATCCACGCACAGGACGTATGGTTGGAACCCTTCGGCGCAGAGGCCTTGGGTATGTCGGTCGCCGCCACGTCCCGTCTGACATCGTTTTGGGGGGCAGGATTCTTGGTGACGCTGCTTTTGGGCGGTCTGTTCCTGGTGAAGCGTTGGGGAAAGAAAACCAGCGCCAATGTCGGCGCGTACGTGGCCGCTTTTGCCTTCGCACTGATCATTGCAACCGGTTTTCTCGGACAGGCGAACCTGTTCAGGGGCGCCGTTCTTCTGTTAGGTCTGGGCGTCGGCCTCATGACCGTCAGCAACCTCAGCTTTATGCTGGACATGACCGTCCCCCAGGCTGCCGGCCTCTACATAGGCGCTTGGGGCATGGCCAATTCCGCAGGGCAGGCGATCGGAAATGTCAGCAGCGGACCGTTACGGGATCTCTTCTTCTGGCTGACCGGCAACCCGCTGATGGGTTACGCTGCCGTCTTTTCTCTCGAAATCGCCGGCCTGCTGCTGGCAGTCTGGCTCTTCCGATCAATCAGTGTCGATTCATTCCGACGTCAAGCCGAAGTGCGTCTGCATACCGTTCACTCCCTTGCCACCGAGTGACGCTCCGCTTGCCCTGATTCCGGGGCGCAATGCCATGCGCCCCTCTTGCGAGCAAGAGGCCAGTCTAACTTTGTCCCTCAGCCGCTCCGGCTCTACACAGTAGCAGTTCGCCTATGCTATACTTGCTCATGTAAACGCGTTCACGGGCCGATTTGACCGCTGCCGACCCCAGCTCTTCCGACAATTGGCAACGGACAATATGCCGCAGGACAATCTCCCAGCCCTTGAGGACGGTAGTATGGTCAAAGTATTGCTGAGTTACGATATGCGGGAAGGGCACGAAGAAGACTGTCAGCGGTACGTCGTTCAAACCCTGGCGCCCGGGCTGGCGCAACTGGGTCTGCGCATTACCGACGCCTGGTATACCCTCTGGGGAGAGGCGCCGCAGATCCTCGGCGGCGGAGTCCTTGAAGATAGGGAAGACGCCGGCCGCATCTTGCACTCAGATGAGTGGCAAGAGTTGATCGCCGGTCTCGAACCCTTCGTCGAGAACTTCAAAGTCCGGGTCGTTGACGCCAACGGCCGCTTCCAATTCTGAGCGACCCGCCTTCTCACCGCGTCACATCGCATACCTTATGGCTCCTGCCCGGACAGTGCAAAGTTCCCTTCTCACAAATCGCTCTCGCTCGGCTTCGCAACCATCCGAAAAATCGCTCTTCAGCGCGAGGCCGGTCAACGGCAGACCCTTGGCGTTGATTGTCTTTCTGGAAAACGTTGGCCATATCAACGGCGTCAACCTGCCCGGCTGGGCAATGGCGGCGATCGACTGGGCAACCGAAGAGTACGCCAAGCTGTTGCTGCGTCTCCTCGGCGCGCACCGCTGCTACGACCGTGTCATCATCCTCGAGGACGACGCCGCCACCGCTTCCGATCTGACCAGCGCCCTCGTCGACGTCAGCGCCACCCATACTGTCGATCAGCTTCTCCTCGTGCATGGCCAGGAGCGCTGCCTCGTCGGTTACAGAGGACGGGAATATGTCGACGCAGCCGCCTTTGACGCCTTGCTGGCCCGCTACGTCGAGGATAGCTCCCTGCTCGACCTGCGCGTGGTATACGGAGTCAACTGCTACGGCGCCAGCTTGGCCTCCACATGGCTGGCCCTGGGCGCCCAAGCGGTCAACGGCGCCCAAGCCGTCAACTGGCTGCCGGAACCGAGTCTCAGCCTCTTTCTGCGTAAATGGCTCAACGGCTCCCCCTTCAGCGAAGCCGTCGGCTACAGCGCCCACCGTGCCCGTGCAATCGGCAGACTCCTTTGGCGGGACCGGGCCGATGGCAGCGAACATCCCAACATCGCCGGCAGCCGCCAGATCGTTTACGGCCTGCGAGATGTGACAATCACTTCGGTCACCGACAGAGGTCGAACCGTCCACCATTCCCCTACACAAAAAGGTAGCTGAGTAGCCCACAGCAAACAAGAGGAGCCGTTATGCCCCTTCCCAGTCGGACGGAAGCCATAAAACTACTTTATGAATGGGTCGAAACAGAGGGTCTGCGCCGCCACATGCTGGCGGTGGAGGCGGCCATGCGCCTCTATGCCCGTCACTATGGCGAGGATGAAGATCTCTGGGGACTGACCGGTCTGCTCCACGACCTGGACTACGACCGCTTTTCCGACATGGATGACCAGCAGAACGGCCATCCCCGCACCGCGCTGCGCCTCTTCCGCCAGCACGACTACCCCCCGGAGTTCATCCACGCCGTCGAGGCCCACGCTACCTTCCTCGGCGTCCCGCGCGAGTCGAAGCTGGATAAAGCGCTGCTGGCCTGTGACGAACTGACCGGCCTGATCCTGGCCTGCGCCTACGTACGCCCCGATCGGGACCTGCGCAGCGTAAGGCTCAAATCGGTCAAGAAGAAGTGGAAGGACAAACGCTTCACCGCAGCCATCGACCGTGCCGAGAATCTCCACTTCATCGAGGAACTGGGCGAACCCTTCGATGAGCATGTGCAGCGGGTTCTGGACGCCATGAAAGAAGTCGCCGCCCAACTAGGCGTCTCAGGCCAACAGGACTAATGTCGATCCCGTTCGATACCGCCACCCATCACAAAAGCTGAACTCCAGGCTCGCCGCAGTGTACTATCCCCTACCCACTGCAGTTCGCTGCCTGGGACGCCTGCGGGCGCAGACGCCCTCCGGCGGCTCCGGCCCGCTAAGGCGTGCCTGCGCACCCTTCGCCGCTAAGGCGGCTCAGGGCTGGCGGTCGCCGCTCCGCAGGCGCCGCCAGGGGCTGTCGCCCATGTGGGCGGTCGGGCCTGCGGCCCTCCCTTGTGCGGGGGGATTCCCCCCGCAACGCCCCCCTCAAAACCCGACTGCCAACCCGCCCCGCCAGCGCCGCACTGGGACCGCGGGCGTCTCGCCCGCGACCGGCATTCGCGACCCTGGGTGAGGCAAGCGAAGGGGTTTCTCACTTCTCACTTCTCACTTCTCACTTCTCACTTCTCACTTCTCACTTCTCACTCCTCTCCCCTCACTCCTCGTGTTGGGACGTCTGCGGGCAGAATCGGACCGTTTCTCGCCTGATTCTCGTTTCTTACGACCATAATTTGCGGCGGCGACCACAAAAGGTCTTCTTCGCCACCTTCCGCGGCTCTTCGTGGATCAAAAAAGGTGTTCTCTGCGGCCCTTCGTGGACAGACCAAATTATGATCTTGCAAAGGTTTTCTTCGTGGCCCTTAGCGGCCCTTCGTGGATCAAAAAAGGTGTTCTCCGCCGCCCTTCGTGGACAGACCAAATTATGACCTTGCAAGGGTGTTCTTCGTGGTCCTTCGTGGTCCTTCGTGGCCCTTCGTGGACAGACCAAATTATGACCTTGCAAGGGTGTTCTTCGTGGTCCTTCGTGGCCCTTAGCGGCCCTTCGTGGATCAAAAAAGGTGTTCTCCGCCGCCCTTCGTGGATAGACCAAATTATGACCTTGCAAGGGTGTTCTTCGTGGTCCTTCGTGGCCTTTAGCGGCCCTTCGTGGATCAAAAAAGGTGTTCTCCGCCGCCCTTCGTGGATAGACCAAATTATGATCCTGCAAATTTCAGTACAGACAAACGTCAACGAGCCCTAACCACTAGCCGCTAGCCACTGGCGTTTACTCAAAACTCAAAACTCAAAAACTCCAATAAGATCGCACAGTGGATACGGCGTGGTAGTTGCACGAAATCCGCCCTAAGCAAGCGCGTCCAGAACGCGTTCCGGCGTCATCGGCAGTGTGCGGATGCGCCTGCCCGTGGCCGCCGCAAACGCGTTACCAATTGCCGCACCCACCGGCCCGATCGGCGGCTCGCCCATCCCGTACGGCGTTTCGCCCCCCGTGTCCACCAGAACTGAACGGACGTCGGGCGCCTCTCGCATCGTTAGAAGTGGGTAACTCTCAAAATTGTTCAGAGCGAGTCGGCCGTCCTTCACAGACGCCTGCTCGATCAACGTCGACCCCACACCCCACATCACGTTCCCCTCTATCTGCGCCTTTGCTCCGTCGGGATTGACGACCAATCCACAGTCTACCGCGCAGGCCACGTCATGCACCGTGATCTTGCCCGAAGTTTCGTCCACCGACACCTCCGCCACCTGCGCCACCATCGTATTTGATATGAAGCAGGCGATGCCCCGCGCCCGGCCCGCAGGCAGCGGCGTCCCCCAGCCGCTCAACTCGGCGACCGCTTCCAGAACTGCCTCCATGCGCCTGCCTGAAGGACTGTCGGGCAGATGATCGAGGCGGAACCGCAGCGGATCCGCGCCGGCCGCCTCGGCCAGCTCATCCACAAAACTCTCCACCGCAAATGTATTGGCAAAGAGTCCCAACCCCCGCCACCAACCGGTCCATACCGGCAGCTTCCTTCGCCATGCTGTCACCGTGCGGTTGGGCACATCATATTCGATACGCGACCCAATCGTCGCGCCGAAGTCCGCCCCCATGACAATTCCCATAATGTCCGGCATGAAACTAAATGCTACGTCGCTGCTTCCCTGCCGGTGTTCGATAGCGGCCATCCGCCCGGCACTGTCCAGCGCGCCCGTGAGAATGTTCTTTGTCGGTGGCCGCAGGTAGCCATGCCGCAGCGCTTCCGCGCGATCCCAGCCCACATGGACCGGCGCGCCAGCCGCCTTGGACAGGCGCGCCGCCTCTATCGCGACGCCCGTATCGAGCTTGCTGCCAAAACCGCCCCCAAGATAAGTTGGAACGACCCGAACCGTTTCGGCTTCCACGTCCAGCGCCTCCGCGATCAACCCCTTGGCCCGCTCCTGGGACTGCGTCGATACCCACACATTCACCGAATTGCCCTGGACATCCGCCAGCGCAGCCGGCGCCTCCAAAGGCGCCTGCACCGCAAATGGCGACTGATAAGTGGCCGTGATGGTGGTCTCCTTCCCCAGGACGCCCGCAGCATTGCCCTCACGCTGGATCGTGACACCGCCCTCCCCTTCCGGCTCTATCAGCGCCTCAATCTCCTCCTGCTGCCACAGATGCCCTTCCTCCCACTCTGTCTCCATCGCCTTCACCGCCGCCCAGGCCGCGCTGCGCGTCTTTGCCACCACGCCTGCAAAGCCGCTGTCCACGTCGATCAAGAAAAATTCGACCCCCTTCATCCCTTCGGCTTCCCCCGGTGATGCGCTGAGCAGTTTGGCCTCCAGCGTGGGCGGCCGCGCGACCGCGCCGTACATCATGTTGGGCAGACGCATGTCATAGCCGTAGACCGCCCGCCCCGTCACCTTGTCGGGAATGTCAATGCGCGCAACCGGCTGACCGATGACGGAAAACGCATCTACCGGCTTCAGTTGCAACTGCTCGTCCCCGGGCAGCTTCCAATCCGAAATCGCCGCAGCCAACCTGTGGAAGTCGACGCGCTGCTCTCGATCGTCGGCGACCGCAAAACCGCGCCCGTCAACGCGCAGCGCGCGCTCCGGTTGCCCCAAGGCCGCTGCCGCCTCCTGTTGCAACAGACTGCGCATCCCCGCCGCCGCGCGTCGCAATGGATCATAGCTTGTAGCAACCGAAAAGCTGCCGCCGGTACCGAAACTATCCGCCAGCTCTGACGAGGTATCGGCCTGCTCCACTACCAGATCATCCCAGTCGATGCCCAACTCCTCCATCGCAATCTGCGCGATCGACGTGTGAACGCCCTGCCCCATTTCCACCTTGACCATCGAAAGACGGACGCGGCTGTCCGGCAACACCTCCAGCCAAAGCGGTGGTTCGGCCGGCAGTTGCATGAAACTGTTCCCGGCATGTTCACTACTCGCCAGGGTCTCCGCCATGAACAGGTGGAGTGCCGGCTTGCCGAAATACGCGCCCACCGCCAGACTCGCCCCCGCCGCGCCCAGGCCAATCAGAAAGCCGCGCCGCGAGAGCCGCCATCGTCGCTTCGGAGACGGGGCATGGTCGCCCCGATCTTCTCCACCGTCTCCGCTGTTTTCGGTCGTCGAGTCGACTGGAGTGCCAACCGGGTCGTTCGGATTTCGTTTCTGTGTCATGTCGCCACCTCCTCCCCACCCGCCAACGCAGCCGCAGCCTGCTGCACTGCCTGCAGGATACGCACATAGCAGCCGCATCGGCAGTAGTTCCCGCTCATGGCCCGTACCGTCTCCTCCACAGTTGGCTGCGGATTCCCTGCCAGGAAAGCGGCCGCCTGCATGATCTGTCCGCTCATGCACCAGCCGCACTGCGGCACCTGATGATCGATGAATGCCTGCTGAACGGGATGCAACTCTATCACATCGTCGCCGTCCGTCTCTGCCAGCCCCTCAATCGTGCGGATGTCGGCCCCCGCCACCGCCGCCAACGGCATCAGACACGATCGAACTGCCGCGCCGTTGACATGTACTGTGCATGCCCCGCAGATCCCTACACCGCAGCCGAACTTTGTGCCCGTTAGCCCCAACCCGTCCCGCAAAACCCACAGCAGCCGCTCGTCGGCCGCGACATCCAGCGTATAGCTTGTTCCATTGACCTTCAGTTCCATCGACACACTCTCCTGATCTCTCTCACGCTACAACATCAACTCCCGTCCCGGCTTCGAGTCGAGAGAACCCCCCAAATCGACCAGCGCTGCCCCGACCGCTTTCAGACAGCCCTCCAGGTCCGCCGCAATCTGGCTTTCGGGGATTCGCAGAATCGTCCACCGATCCGCCGCGTCAGGCGCCTCCCGCACATCGTTGCCCTCTTCAAGCCGGATGCCCAGATATCCGTTGCGCACACGCAGCGCCATGTCCACCGGCCAATTGCCGGCTAACCGGTTGGGAAGCGGCCTCAGCCGGTTGGCCCGCAGCGCGCTCCACAGCGCCTGAAACGGCTCTCCCTCCAGCTTAAGGTCGGTCACATCCTGCGCGCCCAGCAGACGCTCCAACGTCGTGTGCATAAAGGTCAGACGCCGGAAGCTGGTTGCCGCAACCGGCTGCGCCAACCGCATCAGCGGGCCGATTTCGATGCGGAAATAGTACTCCTCCGCGCGCGCATGGTCCGCCTCATCCGGCAAAAGGTCCGCGCGCGACAGCAGTTGATAGCGGCGGATCGCCGCATAGTAGCTGATCGTGCGAGCCTCCGAGCCGCTCTCAAATGCGCTGGTCTGATAGAAGGCCAGGTAGTCGGCGCCTATCCGCCGCGGCGCCCGCCGCTGCGGGATGCGATACCAGCCCTCCGAACCCGCCCGGCGCAAGTCGGCCTCGTTGTTAACGACCGCGACCAGTACCGTCCGCCGCAAATTGTATGGATCCGTATATTCCTGGGACATTTCCCCGCCTTTACTCCTCAATGCACATGGCGCGACAGGTGCGGCGCAAACTTGCCAATCTGCTCCCGCAGCCGCAACAGAGCTACATCTTTCCCCTTGGCCTCCAGCATCACGTCAAAAGATCCCAACCCGGCCGAGACCGCCGCCTGCAGCACGTCGATGAATTCAAACGGATGGAGGAAGTCACTGTGCTGGTGCGGCAATGGCATCTGGATGCGCGCTTCGCCGTCGCGATAAAGTGTACGCACCGCCGTGCGCGGGCTGCTGAAGTGGATCTTCGGGCGCATGTCCTCCGGCCAGGTCGCCAGCGCAACCTTCAGTGCGTCCAATGTCGGGATCGCATCCGGGTTGTTACAGCGGTGGTGGAGCGTATCCAGAACCACCGGGATCCCTGTTCGCCGGTGCGCCCACAACACATCCTGAAGACTGAACTGCCGGTCGCCGTTCTCCAGGACCAGTCTTTGGCGCACCGCTTGGGGCAGCAGATTGGCCGCCCGCGCAAACCGTTCCAATGCCGCCGCCGCGCCCTCGCCTCCTCCTCCCACATGAATCACCACCACGCTCGAAGCGTCCAGCCCCATCCCTTCCAGCAATGAAGCCGCCGCCGCCAGTTCCTGGCCCGAACGCGCCACCAAAGCAGGATCCGGGTGACTCAACTGCACGAAAAAGCCCGGATGCAAAGTCAGTCGCACGCGCTGCTGCCGCGCCAAATCACCGATAGCGGCCAGTTCCGTCGAACAGTCGTCAAGTTGATTGTGGAACGCCGGCAGGTCCGGGTGGGTAAGGTAGGGAGCAAGCTGGCCTGACATGCGATAGAACTGAATCTCTCGCCGTTCCAAATACAGAAATGTGTCGCGCAGATAGGCCAGACTGACGCTCAAGTGGGGACTGTTCTGCCAGCGCCGGCTGTCGTGCGAGCGCAGACCCGGAGCCCCCAACACCTTGACAGGAAACCCCAAACGGATGCGCGTCTGATTTGGCATCAAGTAGTTCGGCTTCTATCCGTCTGGAATCGCTCAACGCGCCTTTCGAACAATGGCGCGCGGCTTTGGCAGGCGGGGACGATGCGGCTTCGAATGGATCCTATAATGAGACTACTAACGGAATCAGCAGGTCCAGGAACACGGTGCCGCGCCTGTGGCGCGTCGAAACTGATGACTTCCACTGCGGCGGCAGAGTACCATAGAAATGGCTCGCCTTGCAATATCCTCAGTGGTGGGCGCCAGGGCCATTGCATCAAATTAGAAAAAACCTCGTGAGGCTGCCTGAATCGGGTAGGGGCGCCCTTCGTGGGCTATCGTGGCGTCCGAATCTAGATGCGATTGCCCTGTGGTGGGAGCAGCCCACGACGTTGGGCCATAGCGCGGTTCTGACCTATGGCGACTTCCTGCATTCGATTCTGTCCAGAACGCTTTCAAGCAGTAAATGGTCGACAACTACCTTTCTGAAATGCTGGCGCGATTCCAGCGTGTTCGGCAAAACGTCGCCTGTTTTCAGCTTGGTTAAGCGCTGTCCAAATACAAACTCGTAGGATTTTTTCAGCAAATATGAGACACACCCGAGTCCTACAACATTGATCCTGGGAGGCGCAAATTTTCTGTAATGCCGATGTCCTTCACAGGTGGTAACCTGAGATTGTCGGAATAGGCCCATTTCTGTGGGAATTATCACGTTTTTGGTCACAACATCGTTCTGATTGAAAGAGACAACACGCCCTCTCCATGGATTTATTAGGGCTCGTTGACGTTTGTCTGAACAGCGACTTCCGGGTGCAAATTACGCCTGATCGTCGAAGGGCGGCGCAGTCACGCAAAGAAAATCCGATACGCCTTTGGTGTTCTCCGCGTCCCTCCGCGTCCTCCGCGGACAAAAAGGTGTTCTTCGCGACCCTTCGCGTGACTTCGCGGATCAATTGGTTTTGTCTATTTCAACATTCAAGCGAGAAACATCCCTAACAGGCCTGCAGGCTTTCAGTTCTTGTTGACATCTGAACAGCCTTCCCAAAATGTCAACGGAACCTAGTAGGGTAACTGTGTCAGCTTTTCAGCAGGAGAACAGGTATGATGACAAAAGACGGAATAACAACATTCACCACGAGACCCGGCCTGTGGATCGACCCCGAGCTTCGCCTTTCGACATACTGGGTCATTGCGGCGCTGCTGTGCTTGGGAATCGTCTTACCCTTTGTGGATGAGATTTTCGACGCGTCGTCAAAGTGGTTGTCCTTCGCTCAAATGGCGATGCTGTGCTATGCGCTTACCGTGGTCACTTGGGGGCTTGAGCGTTGGTGGCCTTCGCTCGCTCGCTGGTTTATCGTTATCGTTCTAAGCATCCTCGTCAATCTGGCGTCGATCCGACTTGGGATACCCGACCTTTACCCATTGCTGATCTTGTTGCCCCTTTTGGCCCTGGCGCTCCTCACCTGGACGGCGGCGATATTCGTGGCTTTGTTGGAAACCATAGGGCTGCTATTCCTGTGGTCGACCATCACTGCAACAGGGATAGACCCCACCTCCATTATCCTGACAATTGTGCTGATCTGGACCGTACTCGGCCTGCTGTTTGCCATCATTCGCCCCCCGGTTCAGCGCACCCAATGGTCATACGAGCAGTTTCAGCGAGCGCAGCAGCTATTGGATGAAACGCGGGATCAAAAGGCGCAGTTGACCCAGATGCAAGAAGACCTGAAGAGCGCTTATCGAACCCAGGCCCTGTTGAATGACCGTTTAGCCGCCTTAAAGCTCATTGCCGAAGATGCGCAGCAGGCCAAGGCTACCTTTGTGGCCAAGATCAGCCATGAATTTCGCACCCCACTGAATATGATTCTGGGGCTGATCGACACGCTGATAGAGACGCCCGAAATCTATACCGAGGGGAGTAAGCGTAGTGAGATACCGCCCTTGCTTTTACAGAGCCTGGAGATTGTCCAGCGCAACACCGACCATCTGGCCACCATGATCAATGATGTCCTGGATCTCAGCCAGGCGGAATCAGGACAGCTGGCCCTGCACCGCGAGTGGGTGGAGCTGGCCACAGAAATCGAGAATGCACTGGCGGCCGTGGTGCTGCCGCTGATCGAGAAGAAGGGGCTCTATTTGCAGGTCACCATTGCCGACAGTTTGCCGCAGGTGTACTGCGACAGAACGCGCATTCGTCAGGTTATTCTCAACCTGGTCAGCAATGCCGCTCGCTTCACAGAGCGGGGCGGCATTACCGTCGAAGCCAGGCAACAGGGACAAGAGGTCCTGATCAGCGTGGCTGATACCGGTCCCGGTATCGCCCCGTCAGACCTGGAAAGAATCTTTGAACCATTTTTCCAGAGTGATAACGTCCAGCCAGGTCTGGGTGGCAGTGGACTCGGCTTGAACATCAGTCAACAGTTTATCGAACGTCATCAGGGTCGGATATGGGTCGAAAGCGAGTGCGGATCGGCTTCTGACGGGTGCGGAAGCACCTTTTCTTTCAGACTCCCTATCTCGCCGCCTGTGCCTGCCCTAAGCCCATCGGCTTCTCCGTTACAGGAAGATTGGGTTTGGCACGAACGCGCCAGCCCGCCCAAGTTACCAGAGATTTCTCGCAGAAATCGCATCATGATTTGTGACGAAAGCGGGGATCTGGCCCCCTTATTTGCCCGCTATAGCGATCAGATTGCCTGGGATGAAAGCCGCACGCTGCCGCAAGCTATCGAGGCCCTGCAAAGCCGTCCCGTGCATACCCTGATCCTGAATTCAGCCACAGCCGGTCGCCTTGTTTCGATAGTAGGACAAGCCCGACAAGCCTTGCCTGATGTACCCCTGATCGGCTGCGCATTTCCACCGAGAATAGAGCATGCTCTGGAAGCAGGCGCCGTTGATTATCTGGTAAAGCCGGTCAGACAGGATGATCTGGCCGAGGCGCTGCGCAGATTTGGAAGACCGGTCAAGCACGTCTTAATTGTGGATGATGACCCGGATGTGCTGCAACTCTTTACCCGGATGCTCACGATAATAGATGAAAAGTTGGCAGTTACGACGGCCGCCGGCGGCGAGGAATTGCTGGCTGAACTTCGTCGTTGTGCCCAACACGGCCGGCCACCCGATTTGGTCTTCTTGGATATTTACTTGCCTGATATGACAGGTTGGCAAGTCTTGGAGGAGAAGAATCAAGACGAGGCGATCTGCGATGTTCCAGTCATCGTCATCTCCGGCGAGACCCTGGTGCAGATGCCGACGCATAGTCCTGTTTTGCTGGCAACGATGGGGGCGGGGATAACGACAAAAAAGCTGCTGCACTGCTCGCGTGCGCTTTCGGCGCTGTTGATGAAGCCGGATGGAGAGCTTGATTCAGAGGTATTCTGACACGTGTGACGAGAATGCCACTGTAATGCACGGCATGTAATACAACGGCCATGCACTTTTGGGACAGGCCGAGAAGACCCCGGAGCGCAGCGGCATATGGCAGGGGTATGAACGGCACGAATCCCTACACCGCAACCCTGCCTCGCAACATATCCAACGCCTCAATAAATTGTCGCCGCCGCACCGGCTTGGGCAGGTACAGGGCCGCTCCTAAAGCCAGAGCCAACGCCTCTCGCTTGACTACCGAGCAGACGATCACGGGGATCGAGCGCGTCTCAGCATGGCTGCGGAGATAGGAGAGCAACTCCCAGCCGTCCTGGCCCGGCAGCAACACATCCAGCACAATGATATCGGGCTTGATGGTGGGAATCTGTTCAAAGAGCTGCTCACCGGCCAACAGATGGGTAATGTGATAGGGCGTATTGGCCGTATAGAGTCGAAAGAAATGAACCAAGTCCGGGTTATCATCCACCACCAACACCGAAACGGTTGTTTTGGCCAACGGCAACGAGATTCGAAAAACGATCTCGTGATGCTCACGTACAATCGTGAACGTGCCCTGCGGCTCCTTTAAAATTTCCGCAATCAGGTCACTCTGGGGCAGGGCTGTCTGTGGCCTGACCGCGCCCCGAACTATCATCTCAACCTGTTCACCTGCCGTCTGGCAGGCAATGGCGATGTCGCCGCTTTCCATATGCAGCGCCAGCTTTTCAATCGCGGTCAGCAAGATTTGGCGCAAGGCCGAGGGATGGATATTGGCCGCCAGACCGGGCGGCAGCGGTTGTACCTGCAGAGCCAGCCCGTGCGCCGAGGCCAGCACCTCGCCGACCCTGACCACGCCCTCTACAGTTTCCGCCAGATTGGCCTGATGCTCGCCTTGGTGTTGCTGCAGCACGGACAACTCTTGTTGCACCTGAGATTGCCAGCTATCAGTCACTGTCGGCGCATCGTCGCCTCGTTCTAAGGACCGCCTGATCTGCTGACTCTCCTGCCACAAATGTTCAGCCAACAGGTGAATGGCCCGTTTCTGCTCGCGTTGCAGATGACGGGTTGTAATGCTTAAACGCTGGGCTGTCACCTCCTGCGTCAAGCCATGCTGATAGCGGTCGGATAACAGGTGGTAAAGCCGCCAGCCCGGCGCATGCGCCGGCGTATCCACGCCGGGCTTCATGCCCTCGATCGCCTGAATAATGCCCTCTCTTAGCCTCTCTACATCCTGATGCGGAGGACCGTCAAGCACCTGATACACCGAGGTCGGTGGTTTATAGTCAGGATCGTGCAGATGAGCCAAAGCCTCGTGCAGATCCTGTTCAAATCTGGCAAATGCTTCCATAACCTCTGATTGCGTCGTGTAGTTGTCGTGCCTATGTCATTGTGTCAACTGACGCAGGCGAGTAAACTTTCGTCAGGCTGCAACCCCTGCAGGCTATTTTGTCACTTGTGATAGGTAACTTTTTGGTATATTATCGCGAGGTCGATTAAGAGGTCAAACCGATTTTGGAGCGGTTCTTACAAGAAAGAGGAGGCGTTATCAATTAAATAGCTTGACGTCATGGTGTGACGGCTTTCGCCTCACCCCTTTCGCTGCGCGACTCCTTCAGGGTTGCGTGTGCGTGTTCAATTCCAAAGGAGAAAAACCATGGAAGAAAAGAACAGACATGGCTTGACCCGCCGCCACTTGATGAGACTTGGCGGTATGTCGGCAGCCGGGCTTGTATTGGCCGCCTGTCCAGCTCCGCAAGCGACAGAGAGCGGCGAAGCGGAGGCGGGGGCGCCTGGGGCCGAACCCGGTGAAGTCAGCTTATGGGTGGATTGGACAAACTTGGACCCGGCGATAGACACAATCAAGGCGATGGAAAGTTTCCAGGAGCACCTTGGCAACTACACCTTGACATTTAAGTCCGGCGTCGCGCTAGAAGAAAAGCTGGCCGCCCTGGCCGCAGGCGACCCGCCAGACCTCAACTCGTGCACTGGTTATGCGGAGTTCTGGTCGCGGGGCGTGGTTTTGCCCATTGACGATCTGCTGAACGGCAGTGTGATTATCGACGAGGACGACCTGTTGTCGAATCTGGTTGAATCCACCGTATTCGACGGGCAAAAGATCGGCGTCGTCGGCATCGAATCCTACATCTGGTGGGGCATCAACTACAACCGGCGCCATGTGGAAGAGGCGGGTCTGGACCCGGACAATCCACCTGGAACGATCGAAGGGTGGTTGGAGTGGCAAAAGGAGTTGACCCTCTTTGACAATGCCGGCAACATGGACCGCGTAGGCTGGGATCCCTATGACGGCATGGCACAGGAACCGGACTATCCCGCCTTTGCCTTCGGGCTTAATTGGTGGAACGATGAGGAGCAGACCTTCCATTTTGACGACGAGCGCATGGCCCAGGCTGCTGACACCTTTGGCGAATTCCATCGCATTGCCGGGCCGGACAACCTGGCCGGTATGCGCGGGGTTGACGGTCAGGGATATTGGGGGGCCGCCTACAGGGCCGAAGTCCAGTCGGCGATTCTGCTTGGATATTGGGCTCCGGGTGAGACCACGCTGCTGGGACGGCCTGAAACAGCGGAGTCCAATATGGTCACCTGGGTGCCGGTGCCGGCCAGTCGGGAGGGGACGAAAATGATGGGCACCGGGGCCCACATGATTCAGATTTTCAAAGACAGCCCAAATATCGAAGTCGGGTTCAGGATTAGCGAGTTTCTGACCTTCGATAATGATGCCCTGGACGCCATCTTTGCAGAAGTGGGCTGGCTTACGGGCAAGAAATCATATCTGGCAACCGTAGACCCCGACGCCTTCAATGGCTTGGGCTGGTATTTGGATGCCCCGGACCAGACTGATGAATGGATGATCGGTCGCCGCTGTCCCATCCACTGGTTCCTGAACGACGAATGGGCCGCCTTGAGGGAAGAGGTCTATCGCGATATTACCCCGGCCGGGGAGGCGATGGAGGAACTGCAAAGGCGAGCCGATGCTGAGTGGGAAGCGCAAGGTCTTGGTTAAGCCACTTGCCTTGCCGATTGAATACCTGGGTTGTCAATCTGGACTGTCAGTCAGTCGCTGATTCAGTGACTGATTGACAGTTCGATTTATACTGAGATCAGAATGAAGCTTGAACTTTAGTCTTAATCATTCCCGCATGCTTTTGGCGGAAATCCGTACGCTTGTCTGCAAGCAACCAGTGGATGTCCGATAATGACATTCGGGCATGACAGATATCCCGGAAGTTCAGGCCTCAACTTTTTCTCAGTATAGAATTGTCGCGCAAATTATTCGGTGAGGGTTGCATCAATCCTGCCAGGCAGCCTCGGGCTTCTCGTTTCTGTTCCTCTTGAAAAACAGTCGTCACAAATCTCGTGATAGGCATCCAGTTCATACGCTAACGGCTCAAAATCCTCGACCGTTCGCTTGTTTGTTCGACTGTTTCTGTGATCTGTGTCATTCCAGCCGTATCTTTTCTCTGCTTTTTGCCGCAAATCAGCTCTTTTTTCTAAGGTCTCGTAGTCGTGCCAGCGGATGATATCAGATGTCAGCCTTTTCATTTTCACTAAAGAATCGGCGGCGGTTTACGCCAGGTGAACGCAGAAATCTGCGCTGGGGCTTATTTTTTGTCGCGCCGTGGCTGATTGGCTTTATTGGCTACGAATTGGCTCCTGTAGCGGCAGCCTTATATTACAGTCTAAATCGCTATGATCTGGTTCGTCCTCCAGTGTTTCTCGGGTTGGACAATTACGTCAATCTATTCACAACAGACCCATATTTTTATGAGGTTATCTGGAATACGCTGTTCTATGTCGGGATCGGCGTGCCTGTGGGTGTTTGTGTCGCATTCTTAATTGCCAACTTGCTGAACCAAGACATCGTGGGGCGCACCTTTTTTCGTGGGGTCATCTACTTGCCGGTTATTGTTCCGGCCGTGGCCTCGGCCATGACCTGGCAGTTCTTATACAATATCCAATATGGGGCCATAAACGGTATTTTGCGGGCCCTTGAATTGCCGGTTATCCCTTTCTTATCCAACCCGTCCTGGGCCAAACCCTCCTTGATTTTTGTCATGGTTTGGACCCAAGGGGCCGCGGTGGTTATTTTCCTGGCCGCATTGCAGAATGTGCCCAGATCGCTCCTTGAAGCGGCCAGCCTGGATGGCGCCTCAGCCTGGCGAAAAATGTGGAACGTGACGATTCCAATGACGACACCGATTATCCTCTTCAACCTGGTTACTGGCTTCATCACAGCTTTTCAGGAATTCACCATTCCCTGGTTGCTGACTGCAGGCGGGCCGATGAGAGCGACAGAGTTCTTGCTCATATTCCTGTATCGAAATGCGTTCGTCAATTTCAGGATGGGTAAAGCGTCGGCAGTGGCTTGGGTTATGTTGCTCATCATCGTCCTATTCACGGTTATCCTATTCCGCTCATCGGCTCGCTGGGTCTACTATGGAGATGAAGAAAAATGACAGCGAGTGCTGACAGCCAAAGCGCCGTTCCAACCAAAACGAGATCATTTAAATGGTCTGAAATCTCAATTGACGTTCTCAAATATGGTCTGCTTATTGCCTTATCCTTCAGCTTTATTTTCCCCATTTACTGGATGTTCTCCTCGGCGCTCAAGGATGATCCCCAGGTCTTCACCGTGCCGCCTGTGATGTTTCCCAACCCGATGTTTTGGGAAAACTTTCCAAACGCCTGGACTCTGCGTCCCTTCACAACCTTTGCCTATAATACCGTCTTTCGCTATGTCCTGCCGGTGGTGATAATCACCGTGCTTTCGTCCACCTTCATCGCTTACGGATTCTCGAAAATTCGATGGCCGGGCCGCGATATACTCTTCTACCTGGCCCTGACAACGATGATGCTGCCCTGGGCCGTGAAGATGATACCGGTCTTCATCGGCCTGAAGTGGTTGGGGTGGCTCGATACCTATCGTTTCTGGACGGTGACCGCGCTCTTTGGTCATCCCTATTTCATTTTTATGTTACGCCAATTTTTCAGGTCGATTCCCGAAGAGCTCTCGGAGTCGGCCAGGCTTGACGGGGCCAGCGAATTGACGATCCTGTTGCGGATTATTGTCCCACTGTCGTATCCGGCCTTAGCGGTGGTGGCCCTCTTCCGCTTTATGTGGGCCTGGAATGATTATCTGGGTCCCTTGCTTTTCATTCGCTCCGAGGAGAACTTTCCCATCGCCTTGGGCATCGAATTGTTGGATGTGGGTGCGAACTATACTTGTAAGCGTTGTGTGCCGCATCTGATGGCGGTCAGCTCCCTGGCAACGATTCCGATCATTATTCTATTCTTTTTTGCACAAAAAACTTTCATTGAAGGCATCAACCTGACCGGAACAAAGGGGTGAAAACCCCCCCTGACAAGGTCGGATTGTGAACTGTGGAGTGTCATTTTTGAATTCTTATTCCCTCACTGTTACCCTGGTCTTGCTCTTCCTGGCCGCAGGCTGCACATTCCGGTTGGAAGAAAAGACTGAGGGAAATCTGCCCGGCGCACCGGATACCGCAAGTCGAGGGGTGACGAAACCTCCATCAGATCGAGTGGAGGAAACCGAAGCCGCGGCAGAAGCGGCCTCGCCCCACGTAAATGTGAGTACAGTTGCGTTATCGGTGCAAGCCACCGCCCTTCGACCCGCTACTGCCTGTAGCAACCGCTTTATTGCGCATGATCTGCCCCACCGAACAGCCTCAACCGTTGAACGCATCGGCTTTTTCATCAGTAATGGCTCCGGTTTGGCCATCAACGATTTGGACAACGATGGTGATCTGGACATCGTTTTGGGCAACATTTTCGGTCCAAACCGGATTTTCTGGAATGACGGCGGTTGGCAATTCTCAGCCGAACTGCTGTTTGAAGGCAGCACGCGGGCCATTGCAACGGTTGATATCGATGCCGATGGCTGGTTGGACCTGGTCGTTACCGCCCGCAATGGACGTATTCTCCATTGGCGCAATACGGGCTTGGGACGCTTTGAGCAGCTGCGCTTGCCGGCGCTGCAAGCCTCTGCCTATAGCCTCGATTGGGCTGACTTGGATCAGGACGGTGATCTGGATTTGGTCACGGCTTCCTACGATGCCTCGTTGCAAAAACAGAACCTTTTGTATAAGAGCGGCGCCACAGAAACCAGAAACGATCAGGCTGGCGTGTGGCTTTACAACAATGAAGGCGGCGCGTTTGCGGCCACTCGGCTGGCCAGTGAGGCGCAGGCCCTGGCCCTGCAGCTAACCGATCTGAATGGGGACGGCCGCGCCGATATTGTGGTGGGCAATGATTTCGATACGCGTGACTATATCTGGCTGGCCGGCGACAATGGCTGGCAAGCCGCAGAGCCTTTTGCCGCAACCACGATGAGTACCATGAGCTTTGACAGCGGAGACATTAACAATAATGGTCGCTGGGAGCTCTTCGCCGCCGATATGCACCCCTATTCTGATACGCCAGAGATTATGAATCAGTGGCAACCCGTGATGGACAACATGACCCACCTCATGGTTGAGGGTGATCCCCAGCACATGGCCAATGTGTTGCAACTACGGCAAGATGACGGCAATTATGTGAATACCGCCGGGTCCAGCGGGGTCGAAGCGACCGGCTGGAGTTGGTCGAGCAAGTTTGGCGATCTCGACCAAGACGGATTTCTTGACCTCTACGTGGTTAACGGCATGCAAGCCCTCGACAACTTCAGCCACCTGCCGAATGACGAGCTCGTGGAGGAGAACCAAGTCTATCGCAACGATGGGCGCGGCAACTTTGTGCCGGAACCTGCCTGGGGGCTGAACAGCACGTATGGCGGGCGCAGCATGAGCATGGCCGACCTGGACGGTGACGGCGACCTCGATATCGTGGTCAACAATTTGGCGGCCCCCGCCCAGATCTTCGAGAATCAGCTTTGTCAGGGAAGCAGCCTGCTCGTTGATTTGGCCTGGCCAGACTCACAAAACACAAAGGCAGTTGGAGCCACGCTCACCCTCCGGACTAGCACTGGCGATTATCGGCGCAGGATCAAAGTAACCAGCGGCTATCTCTCGGGCGACCCGTCGCGAGTCCATTTTGGTCTGCCGCGGGGAAGCCAAATAGAGGCTTTAGAGATAAGATGGCCGGATGGCGCGGTCTCTACCATTGAGCAACTAGAGGCAAACAGCCTGGTTCTTATCCAACGATAGTATCTACTTCAACGTCCTGCGATATCGATCTCAAGACCTACTCTTCAATCGTGCAAAACAATGGGTCTGAACTGATCTCGCCAGGCCCGGCCACGGTTCCAGGGTACAGGAAAGCCTCGTTGAGGAACACATCGTCAGTTAGACTCGCAACCCCATACTGATGCCCATTCCCAAAGTTATTCTCCCACCCGACTCTGCCATCTATCTCAAGCAGGGGTTTGACCAGATGGCAGATCTGCTGGCCGTTACTCTGGGTCCCTCTCAAGGCCACGTCGTCAACGAATCGAACACGAAAGAGCGACCGGAATTGCTGAATGACGCGGCGACAATTGCCCGCCGTGTCATTGCCTTGCCAGACCGGCGGCAGGATGTGGGCGCGATGATGCTGCGCCACTTGACCTGGCGCGTTCACACGCAGCTGGGAGATGGCAGCGCCACGATGGCCGTCCTGGCAAAAGCAGTTTTACACGAGGCCACTCGAATGGTAACGGCCGGGGGGGAGCTTGTTTCTGTGCAGGAGGGCATTCGCAAGGCTGCTGATATAGCCGCAACCGCATTGAGCAAGATGGCTCAACCGGTAAGCGGACAGGAAGATTTAGCCGCTGTTGCCCAAGCCGCAACCGGAAACGCCGATTTGGCCTGGGTATTGGGCGAGATGTTTGACCTCTTGGGTCCTCACGCCTACATTACGGTTGAAAATTATGTGGCTTCCTACATGGAGCGGATCTACTATGAAGGGGGGCGCTGGCAGGGCCAAATTATCTCTCCTTATCTTATTACTGCCCCAACAAGCGGGCAGGCGATTCAAAAAGATTGCTCGATTGCCCTCTATGCCGGACACCTGCAAGACGCAGACGCGCTTAACCCGCTGCTTGATGTTGCAGCCAGGCAAGAGCCGCCTCACCTGCTGCTGGTCGCCCACCAAATCAGTGGCGAGGCTGTTACCAGGCTGGTTGCAGCGCACCAGCAGCCAAAAAGCAAATTGAGAGTAACGGCTGTAGCCCTCAACATTGGGGGAGAAAAAGGTCATCGTGAGTTAGACGATCTGGCCTTATTGTCTGGGGCGGCCCTCTTAGGTGAGGACGTCGGGAGCCCCCTGGAATCGGTCAAGGTGCAGGACCTTGGCCGGGCCGGCCGTATAGAAGCCGGAAAGGAAGCGCTGTTTGTGGTCAATGGCGGCGGCGGTGAACGCGCGATTCGGGAACGAATATCAGCTTGGCAGAGACGGCTCGATAGCCTGCCGGCTGATGACGACGACCGTGACGAGTTACAGATGCGGCTGACGCGCCTGTCGGGGAGCGCCGGACTACTCAAAGTTGGCGCCCCAACAAAAGCGGAACGTGATGTGCTGCGCCAAAAAGCGGAACAAGGCATCAAAGTTCTGGCGGCAACAATGGCCGAGGGAGTCCTGCCGGGCGGCGGAATTGCCTACGCCCGAGCGGCCGCTCAAATCGACCCTGACCAGGCCGCTCATCCTGATGAGCGACTGGGCATGATCGCCGTGAAAAATGCTCTGTCAGCGCCATTTCTCCAGATTATAAAGAATGCCCATGGAACCGGCAGTTCCGCAACGGGCGGAGCCGGCGTGACGGCTCCGGCGATCATCCTCAACCATGTCCTGGAAGCCGGTGAAGGTTACGTTTACAATGTTGTTCACAATAATATTCGCGCTGCCCGGACTGCGGGGGTGATGGATGCAGCCAGAATTGCCAGGCAGGTGCTGGAAACGGCCGTTAGTGGAGCGATGATGGCCTTAAGTGTGGATGTCACCGTTTTGAAAAAGAGACCGGTAACCAATGTCAGTTATGAGCCTTAATCTGCAGCCCTCAGGTCGAATTGCCGGCGGAGGAACCGTATTTAAGATTGCGGGCAATGACGATTGGCTGTGGCTGGCCTCACCCGCCGGTATTTTTCATTTTGACGGCACAGAGTGGCGGGCTGTCATGCGCGGCGTTCCTTTCTGGTGGGTCAATACGGTCTGTACTGCCGGGAACTCCGTTTGGGCTGCCGGGCTGCCGGGTGGCCTTGTGCGTTCTGCCGATGGCGGCCAAACGTGGGACCGTTGTTGGGCTGAGCAGGCCGAAGCCCCGGTTATCAGCCTGGCAGCTTCACCGAATTTTCATCGGGATCGGGTCGTGCTGGCGGGAACCGATGGCGACGGCATCCTGCGCTCCACTGATGGGGGCCGGCATTGGCAACTATCCAATTTTGGACTGCGCGATTACGCGATTTTTGACCTGGCCGTGGCCCCGGTCTGGGAAAGATACGAGTATGCCTTTGCCGTTACAGAAGGGGGACTGTACCAATCCCCAAATGGTGGTCGCGCCTGGCGTCGGGCTAACTTGGACGATATTAGCAGGCAACCCTCAATTGTGGCTGTCAGTCCGGAGTTTGCGGTAGACCGAACGGTTTATGCCGGTTGTGAAACGGGCGAACTCCTGATCTCAACCGATGCGGGCCGCTCCTATCACCTGGCCGCAACTGGCTTTGAGGCCATCACGGCCTTAACGTTTACCCCGCAAGGGTCTTTATTACTCGGCACAGCCGAGGGTATCTGTCGTATTGAAGGCAAGGAACTCAGGTCTGACACAGATTTGAGGGGCAACGGCCCCCCGAACCTCCCAAAGAGACCGCTTGAAAGTGGGGAGGGGGCCATTCGACCTCAGCATGACGCTAAGCCAGACTTTTCAAGCGGTCCCCCAGCGGAGGGGCTTTCTACCACATCAAAACCGCTCGCGTCAGTTTTGACCCTTAGTGCTGTTGCAGGCAGCCTTTATGCCGGCCTGGCCGATGGTCTTTATCAGTCTGCTGATGATGGTCGATCCTGGCAGTTTATTTCAGGTTTATCGGCCCGGCGCTTTGTGTGGTGCCTCACCCCGGCCTCTGATCTGTGGCTGGTTGGCGGGCCGGAAGAAGGCGTTTGGTGTTCCAACGGTTCCCATGGAACCCCCAGTTCCACAGAAACCGATAGCTGGCGGTCGATCTGGACCGATACCCCGGTCTTGGCTTTAGCCGCCAATGAGAACCAGATTTGGCTCAGTTCGGACACAGGGGTGGCAACCTCAGTCGATGCGGGCGCCTCCTGGCAATCCGTGCTGACCTCTGAAACGCCGATAACGGCCTTGACTGTCACCAAGAAGGCGGTCTGGGCAGGAAGCCATGATAGCAGGCTGTGGCATGGCGTTTTAGACGGTTCAACGGGAAGTGGTTCGCCAGCAAACGATTCCACAGGAACCGGCGGGAATTGGCAAGCTGTCAGCCCGCCCTTTGCCGGCAGCCAAATGCTGGGGCTGTTTGCTCTGGGAGCGGTTTTGCTCGCCGCCGTCTGGGTGATGGCCGACGGATCGGCCGCGGGCGGCCCGTCGACCGCCGAAAGCGGCACGATAACGTTGTGGCGGTCTGAAGATGATGGACTGAGTTGGTCGCACTGGTTCAGCCGATCGTCGAGGCCAATTGCCCCGCAGCTGGTCTTCGTAGATGACGCCGGTCGCGAAGCCCTGCTTGGCTTGGGCGTCGACCTGTACCGCTCTACAGCAGGCACGTGGCAGCGCCAGCGGCTCACTACCCCCGATGCGCCCATAACCGGCCTGCTCCCTTTGGCCAGCCAGACCTTGGTCACCTTGACCGATCAACTCGTTGTCTCTGTCACAGAGAGCGAATGGGTACCCGTCGAGACCGCCGTGAACGGACACCCGCTGGCCGCCTTAACGCAAAGTGGAGACCAGATTGTTGTCGTTACCAGCGATGGACAGATATGGCAGGGTCGGCAAGAATCCAATTAACGAAATCACAGTAAGATTAGGAAAGAAAAATGTAGGCCGCTGTATGTTATTTAATGTAAATCCCATTTGACACCAAGACTTTTCGCGCGGTTCACGAATTGGAATCGCGGTTGTCTTGCCTGCCTTTACGCAATACGAAATACGCAATACGTAGCGCGCAAGAAAAGCAGGTTTTCATATTGAACGTACATTAGATCGGACCGCCCGATTGAGCGGCCAAAACAAAACATCGCCATGGAGTGACGCTATGAGTGAAACGAACGACACAATTCCGAGTGAGACTGAACTGGACGCAGAGCATTGGCTCCATGCCTATGAGCAGATGATCAAGATTCGCACCTTCGAGGATGCGGCCAACGAGCTCTACACCAGCGCGCGCATGCCGGGCATTGCCCACCTCTATATCGGCGAGGAGGCGATCGCCGTTGGCATCTGCGAGGCTCTGCGGCAGGACGATTACATCACCAGCACGCACCGCGGCCACGGCCACTGCCTGGCCAAGGGCGCAGCGTTGGACCGCATGTTCGCCGAACTGTTGGGCAAAGAGGCCGGCTACTGCCGCGGCAAAGGCGGCTCGATGCACATCGCCGATCAGGAGACCGGCAATCTGGGTGCCAATGGCATCGTCGGCGGCAGCTCAGGCATTGCTACCGGCGCAGGCATGTCCATTAAACTGCGCGGAACCGATCAGGTGGCCGTCTGCTTCTTTGGCGACGGTGCCCTGGGGCAGGGCCTCTTGTACGAATCGATGAATATGGCCCAGCTCTGGAAGCTGCCGGTTATCTACGTCTGTGAGAACAATCAGTACGGCGAGTATACCCACAACTCCAAGACCGCGGCCGGATCCATGGTCGGTCGGGCCACAGGGTTCGGTGTCCATGCGCAGGCGATAGATGGCCAGGACATTCGCACCGTGCACGCCACCGCCCGCCTTGTGATCGATCGGGCGCGCAAAGGCGGCGGGCCGGCCTTCCTCGTCTGCGATACCTACCGCTTCCACGGACATCATGTCGGCGATATCGACCGCCCCTACCGCACGCGTGAAGAGGAGGCGGAGTGGGCCAAACGGGACCCGGTCAAGCTGCTCGAGGACTGGCTGCTAGAGAGCAAGCAGGCGGAAACGCAGGTCTTAGAACGCATCCAGCAGGATGTCAAAGCGGCCGTTGACGACGCGGTAGCCTTCGCCCTCGAGGCATCATTCCCCAGTGAAAGCGAGGTGGAAAGTCATGTCTACGCTTGAGAACGGAATCCGTTACAGCCCGGCCATCCAAGCGCCGGGGGAGCGTCAAATTACCTTCGGTCAGGCCATTCGCGAAGCCATCGCCGAGGAGATGATCCGCGATGAGAGCATCTTTATCATCGGTGAAGATATTGCCGTGGCCGGCTCGGTTTTCAAAGTGTTCGACGGCCTGTTGGAGGAGTTCGGCCCCGAACGTGTAATCGATTCGCCGATTTCGGAGGCCGGTATTGCCGGCATCGGCGTAGGCGCAGCCATAACCGGTATGCGGCCCATTGTGGACATCATGTTTTGCGACTTTGCTACCCTGGTGATGGACCAGTTGGTCAACCAGGCGGCCAAGACCCACTACATGTCCGGCGGCAAGCTGAACGTGCCCATGGTCTTGCGCACGACCATGGGGGCCGGTAGCCGCACTGCCGCCCAGCACAGCCAATCTCTGCATGCGCTCTTCAGCCACATCCCCGGCCTGAAGGTAGCGATACCCGCCACCCCTTACGACGCCAAGGGGCTGATGAAAAGCGCCATCCGCGACGATAATCCGGTAGTGATTTTCGAAGACAGGGCGCTCTTTCCACAGGAGGGCCCGGTGCCGGAGGAGGAATACACCCTCCCCCTGGGCCAGGCGGACGTCAAGCGAACAGGCGAGGACATCACAATTGTCGCGACCAGTTCAATGGTGTATCTTGCCTTGGAAGCGGCCGATAAGCTGGCGTCGGTCGGCATCAGCGCCGAGCTGATCGATCCCCGCACCACAAGCCCTCTTGACACTGAGACGCTTATCCGGTCCGCCAAAAAAACAAGCCGGGCGCTGGTGGTCGACGAGGGCTACCGGCAGTATGGTGTCACCGGTGAAATTGCCTCGGTCATCGCCGATGGTGCATTCTACTATCTCGACGTCCCGGTAAAGCGCATCGGCGCCATGAGCGTGCCGGTACCGTTCTCGCCTGCGATGGAGGACTTGACGATCCCCAACGCCGACGTTGTAGTCGAGATGGCCAAAACCATGTGTGGGAGGGGATGAAATGCCCAAAGAAGTAATTATGCCCGCATTGGGGATGGCGCAGGACGAAGGCGTCCTTCTGCGCTGGCTGAAAAAGGAAGGCGAGATGGTCACGGCCGGCGAACCGCTGATGGAGGTGGCCACCGACAAGGTGGATGTCCAGGTTGAAGCGCCTGCAAGCGGCCTGCTGACGGCAGTGACCGCCCAGGAAGGCGATGAGATTCCCGTGGGCCAGGTGATCGCTCTGATCGCCGCCGAGGGGGAAGAACTGCCCGCCAAGCCGGTTTCGGCGCCGCTAGCCACAGAAACAGAAGACAGTGAGGGCGAGCCGCCTGCCCAATCCGTTCCGTCACAGAGTCGCGTGCCCAGTCCGGTCGCCGCCCGCATGGCCGCGCAGCATGGTATCGATCTGGCCGATGTGCCGGCGGTCGGCGGCCGCATCTCCAGAGAAGACATTGAAGCCCACATGCGCGCGGCTGGCGCCGTCGTTCGCGTTCTGGCATCGCCCAAGGCCCGGCGGCTGGCCCGCGAGCGGGGCATCGACCTGGCGTCGCTGGCCGGCAACGGCCCACAAGGCGCCGTACTGGCCGCCGATGTGCCACTGGCCGTCCAGCCCCCAACTGAAAGCATCACCCAACCGCAGCCAGTACCCGCCCCGGCCGCAAGTCCACCGGATCAGCCGACCGTCTCGCGTATGTGGCAGATCATGGCCCAGCGCCTGACTGCAAGCTGGACAAGCGTTCCCCATTTTTATCTGGTGCGGGAGGTAGATGCAACCGGTTTGCAAGGCTGGCGTAGCCTTCTGGCCAGCAAGACGCCGGACCGGGTCAACGTCACCTACACAGACCTGCTCACAAAGCTGACGGCCCTGTCTTTGGCCCGTTTCCCCCGTCTCAACGCCAGCTGGCGGGACGGCGAAATCCTTTTCAATCCGGACATAAACATCGGCCTGGCCGTCGCTGTTCCCGAAGGGCTGCTGGTGCCGGTTGTGCATAAAGCAGACCAGCTTCAAGTCGAGGATATCGCCGCCCGCAGGACGGACTTGGTCGCCCGCGCCAACCGCGCTGCCCTGCTGCCCGACGACTTCGCTGGCGGGACATTCACGATCAGCAATCTGGGTATGTATGGCGTGGACGCCTTCAATGCGATTGTCAACCCACCCCAAGCCGCGATCCTGGCCGTGGCCCGTATCACCGATCGCGTCGTGGCAGTTGATGGGCAGCCGGCCGTGCGCCCCATGTTGACTCTGACCCTGTCCTGCGATCACCGCGCCGTAGACGGCGTAATGGCCGCCCAGTTTCTGGACACTCTTGCCGCTCTGATCGAGGAGCCACTGCGGGCGCTATAAACGCACAACGACCTTGACGACGTTGATCTGCCCATCTGCGCCCAATAGACAATATAAATAAGAGGAGAGAGAAGCTGATCGCTTCTCTCTCCTCTCTTCTCTTTCCTTGCTGTTTGGTGGGGTCGGAACCACCTCACTAATGGCAGCGGCAGCGTAAGTATCGCGCCCAGAAGCCGGACGTTACCTTCCCGAGACCGGCGGCGTCTGAGCAACACTTTCCTTGAACAGGCCCGACTTCAGATGGCGCGCCGCCACCAAAATCACAATTAACAGCGCCAGACCACCTGCCAGCGGCAGATAATGCAAGCCCAACTCCACCCCGCGCACCACTTCCGCTGTCTGGAAACCGATCACCGCCAGCGCCGTCACCCACAGCAGCTCACCCACTAAGACGATTGGAAACCAGCGCCGGAAAGGCACTCGCGCCATACCCGCGGCGACAAGCGCTGGAATGACAAGCACAGAAAGGGACTTGGCGACGATCAGGAGCCTGGGGCCGCGCACCTGCATCTCCGCCTGCAGCTGCTCCAGATGGTGGCGCCGCAGCCCCAGCCAGCGGCCATAGCGCAGGAGAGATCCCTTCGCATTCTTATAACCAATCAAGTACCACAGGCTGTCAGCAACTACGCCGCCAACTATCGCACAGACCATAACCAGCGGCAGGCGCATATATCCTACCGAAGCCGCCACCGCCGCCAACAGCGTCACAATCCGCCCTTCGACAATCACCAGGGCAGTCAGTAACGGATAGCTCCAGACGCCCCATTCCTGCAGGCCCTCGCTGCGCAACAGCTCTGAAATCGTGTCAAATAACTCGAAAATCGGGGTCATTAAATGCCTTCATCGTGATAGGGCGGCGGACCGAAATCGAAAAACTGGCGGGCCGCTAACCGTCGGCAGTGACTTCCTCTACCCACCAGGTCAACACGTCCAACCGCCTCGCAAAATGGAGCAGGGGTACTGTATCCGGCAGAAATACCCTGTGTGCCTGGGCGACCCAGTTCCGCTCGAACTCTGCCTCTGCCCGCTGCAACGGCCACGGCGCATGGTGTACCTCAGCGCGATAGATGCGCCCGGCTCCGTCTGCACTGTACAGACAGTACCGTTCAACAAGCCACTGCTCCAACGAACTGTCCGCCGCCTGATAGACCGGGCCTGTCGGTCGGTAGACAGCCCTGAACTCTGCCTCCGGCGCACCTCTGTGTGTGCGCCGGCTGTGGTAGCGAATGCTGTCATCCTCGCTCCTGCACGCCATCTGCGCCCGATAATAAGGCAGATGATAGAATCTGCGCGCCATCGCAACTGCCAGCGGGCTGCCCGCGTCCAGGCTGAAAAAGAAGACGCCCGGCTTTGCCGCCTCTGCACTACTCCCCTTTACGTAGGTACGTACATTTAGTTCCGGGAAAGAGGAGAGCCCCGGCGCCGCCGGCAGAAACCGGGGCCGCACGCCGCTCATGCGAAACGGCACCACCGTCACCCACGCCTCGCCCGCGTACGTATCCAACGTCAGGCCCTGCGGCAACAGTTCCGCCATCTGCGAGGCAGGTATCGGCCAATGGGCAAACAGCAGATCTTGCCAGGACTGGAAGATCAACCAAGGGCGATCAGGTAATGGCCAGGGGCGGTGTTCCAGCCGGCCTAGAATGTCAGCGGGGTTGGCATGGCCGCGCGGCCGCAGGTCGGCAGGGGGAAGGTTTTCATCTGGCATCACTTCACTCTCCATAGATCCAGAGAGTGATCAGGTCATCGATAGGCGTCTCGCTATGCCGCTTCAAGACGCCCAGGAGATCGTCGGCATACGCGATGCCGTACCGAAAAGTCCGCGCATAGTCCAGCAGCGCCGCGAAGAAAGCCGCATCACCTATGCGTTCCCGTACCGCGTGCAAAAACAGGGGACCCTTACTATAAATAATGTTGATGTAATTGCTCTGATCAAATTCGACCACCGCGCCGGCGACCGGCCTGTCTATCCCCAAATTCTGCGCGGCATTATAGCGATAGCGGAACACATTCTCCAGCATCGCAGTCTGCATCTGTGGCCAGTCCACCGCTTCGTAGTAAAGATAGACCGCATAGTTGGCCAGTGACTCGTCCAACCAGGGCTCTTCCGGCTGGTCGTTACCAATCAGATTGAAAAACCACTGGTGAGCAACCTCATGCGGCGTGGCGATGTTAAAGACTCCCCCTGCTCCCGTATAAAAGTTAGCGGCCAGAGCAAGCAGCCCGGCATACTCCATCCCAAACGCCGTCGTCGGCAGCGGCACTACATCCAACTCACGATACGGATACTGGCCGAACAGGCCGTTAAAGACCCGCAGGCTACCGGTTGTATAGGTCATTGCCGCCTGCGCAAAGTCCAGACCCCCGGCGGGATAATAGGCGTTGACCACTATCCCGTCCACCTCCTCACTGGTTGCCTCCCAGCCGTCGGTTACAGCCGCAAAGAAGGAGCGTACCGGCCCAGCCGCTATCCGCCACGTCGTCGTGCCGTCATCATTCGTTTCCTGTGCCAGAGTCGAGCCGCTCGCCACCACCGAGAGTGCCTCAGGCACCGTCAGCTCCACCTGATAGAAGCCGATGTCCGCAAACAGTGAGTCGCCAAAGCTGGCCGCGGCCTCCATATCCCATCCCCTGTGGTCATACACCGCCAGTGTGGGGTAAAATCCTGCCAGATCATAGACGCCTCCCACAAACCCGTAAAGACCCGCCCCCGCCGTGCCTGCCGCCACCTGTGTCGGCAGCGTCGCCCTGAACCACAACGTCACATCCGCTGTTGCCCCTGCAGCCAGCCCATCGACAAGCGGGACTCGCACGGCAGAACCGTCCGGGAGATTTTCGACGCTCACGACCTGTCCGTCAACCAGCGCCCGCCAAACCTCCGCCGTGCCCTCGTAGGCAGGCAGATTCGGATACAGCCAGAAATAAAGTTCGCTGAGGCTGGTCCCCTCCTGATTGGTGATCCGTATCCGCTGCACACCCTCCACGCTCGGGACCTCGCCCGGCACGAGGCGGGCTTGGATATAATAGTGCGGCGCGTCAGGCAGCCGGACCGCATCCTCCGCGAATGCCTCCAGCAGCGTCTGGCGATAGACTGTATAGTCGGTCAGATCAATGTCCGGCGTGGGGAAAGCAGGCTCTACCGGCGCCGGTGGGGGGACCGGGGTGGGTGTCGGCGGCGGGGCAGTTGGCTCTGGTGTACTGGTCGCGGGCGCAATCGTCGCCGATGGGGTCGGCGTAAAAGTGACGACATCCCGCTCTGCTGTCGTCGGAGTCGTCTCTATGTCACAGGCTGCTAGCACAGCCCCCAACGCAAATGCAATCGCGAACAGAAGAGCGAAACGGAGTTGCTGTCGACCCCCGCACCGGCCCTTCCCGAAACCGCACATTTATCCCCTCTTCGGTGGGCAGACTCTTGATGCGCACGCATTGCCGATGCCATCATTCCCGTCCCTCTTGCCCGCCGTTGACTCCAGGTCTCTGGTAGGTTGCTGCCTACCCCTGCCCTGCGAATCCTTGGCGGCATCACCTCAACCTGGTGACGAGCAAAACTGACGGCGTGTAAGACTCTGCGCCGGCAGCCCCCCGGTTGCGCAACGGCAGCCCGGTTTTCCCTCTCATCTGCCCGCAACCAGGCCAGGGAGCCGCCGTGGAGTGAGTTCCCGGCAGTGCGCACGGTTCCACCCAATCCTCTACAATGGCGTACCGATATCTGGAGATTCTCGCTGCATACTCTCGAAGAGCCGCCTGGCTTCCACACTGAGAGGCACCGGCAACTCGACCATCACCTCCACCAGCAGGTCTCCCCGCTTCTTGCCATCTCGCACATCCGGCATGCCCCGACCTTTCAGCCGGAACGCCTTCCCGTTCTGCGTGTCTGGCGGGATAGTCAACGCCACCGTGCCTTGCAAGGTCCCAACGCGCACCTCGCCCCCAAGCAGCGCTACAAAAAGGTCTACGGGAACTTTCGTGCGCAAGTCGTTCCCGTCCATCTCAAAATTTTTGTGGGGCTGGACCGACACGGTCATGACCAAGTCGCCGGCGCGTACCTTTGACCCGGTCTTGACACCGGGCGGAATCGTCACCTCGAACCGGGACTGGCCCTGTTGCACCGTGCGCTTTGTCCCGCAAAACGCCTCTTCCAGTGCAATCTCCACCGGAACCATCTGGTTGCTGTTGGGGCGGCCGAAACTGGGCTGATGCGCAGGTCGATGTCCCCTGCGCGGCTGGGCCGGGCCGCCGCCAAAAAGCTGCTGAAAGAAATCAGAAAAAGAGCTGCCGCCAGCGCCGCCGCCGCCAAACATCTGCTCAAACTCTTCAGGGCTGACCTTGCGGCCCTTTTGACGCTCCGCGCCGCCGGCATTGTACCACTGCGACCAATCAAAGCTCTGTCCGCTCTGCTCATACTGCTTCCACTGGGCGCCAAACTTGTCATACGTCCGCCGCTTCGTTTCGTCAGACAGAACCGCATAAGCCTCATTGATCTCTTTGAACTTCTGCTCGGCAGTCGCATCGCCTCCGTTGACATCGGGGTGATACTTTCGGGCCAGCTTGCGATACGCCTTCTTGATATCAGAGGCGCTCGCCTTGCGGCGCAAGCCCAAAACTGCGTAATAGTCCCTATAGTCCACTGATTCGTTCTCCGCTGAATATGGCCTTCGTCGCGTCCCCCCGGCTCGAACCGAGTGCCCAACGAACTCTGTCACTCAATCCCATGGAAACCGAAACCAACACCAACACCAATCACGCGAAACCGGGCACAGGGCGCCCGGTTTCCTTCCATAATATCGCTACTGCCCCCAGGCTGGCAATCCTGGTCGGATGGTGGACTACACCTGACGAAACTCGCCTTCCACCACATCATCCTCATCAGGTTTCCCCGTGCCGTCCGCTTCGCCAGCTGCACCTGGCCCGGTTCCGTTTTCCTCCGCCTGCTGCTGGTATACCTGCTGGGCCAGCGCAGAGCTTGCTTGCTGCAACTGCTCTGTCAGACTGGTGATACGCTCATGATCATCCCCCTCCATCGCAGCCCGCAGGTCGACGATCGTCTGTTCAATCTGTTCGCGATCAGAGAGCGGCACCTTGTCGCCCAACTCCTTCACAGACTTTTCCGTGGCGTAGATCAGGCTGTCGGCGGCGTTGCGGCTTTCCACCACCTGCCGCTGCTGCAGATCCATTGTCTCATTCTCTTTGGCCTCTCGCACCAGCCGGTCTACCTCATCGTCGCCGAGATTCGTGGAGGCAGTAATCTGAATGCTCTGCTCCTTGCTCGTCGCCTTGTCCTTCGCCACCACATTCATAATACCGTTGGCGTCAATGTCAAAGGTCACTTCGACTTGCGGGACGCCGCGCATGGCCGGCGGAATACCGTCCAGCCGGAAGTTGCCCAGCGTCTTGTTGTCGCGCGCCATCGGGCGTTCGCCCTGCAAAATGTGAATGTCCACCGCCGTCTGGCTATCTTCAGCCGTGCTGTATGTCTCCGTCTTCTTCGTCGGTATCGTCGTATTGCGGGGAATCAACGTTGTCATGACACCACCCAACGTCTCCAGCCCCAGGCTCAGTGGCGTCACGTCCAGCAACAACAGGTCTTTGACTTCGCCGCCGAGCACACCGGCCTGCAGCGCGGCGCCCACCGCTACCACCTCGTCCGGATTGACGCCCTTGTGCGGCTCTTTGCCCGTCAGGCTGCTTACCAGCTCCTGGATCATCGGCATACGCGTGGAACCGCCTACCAGAACCACTTCATGCAACTCGCCGGGAGTCAGACCCGCGTCCTTCAGCGCCGCATGGAACGGTTTCTTCAACCGTTCGACCAGAACCGCCGTCAGTTGTTCGAACTGGCTGCGCGTCAACGTAAGTTGCAAATGCTTCGGCCCCGTGCTGTCCGCAGTGATAAAGGGCAGATTGATCTCCGTCTGCGGCGTGCTGGAAAGTTCGATCTTCGCCTTCTCAGCTGCCTCACGCAATCGCTGAAGAGCCTGCCGGTCCTGGCCAAGATCGATCATCTGCTCTCGCTTGAACTCGTCGATCAGCCACCGCACAATGCCCTCATCCCAATCGTCACCGCCAAGATGCGTGTCGCCGTTGGTAGCCTTTACCTCGATGACGCCGTCACCTACCTCCAGCACAGAAACGTCAAAGGTGCCGCCGCCCAGGTCGAAGACCAGAATCGTTTCATCTTCATTCTTGTCCAGCCCGTAGGCCAACGCCGCCGCTGTCGGCTCATTGATGATGCGCAGCACCTCCAACCCGGCGATCTGACCAGCGTCCTTCGTCGCCTGGCGCTGGCTGTCATTGAAGTAGGCTGGCACCGTGATCACCGCCTGCTTAACGTCTTCGCCCAAATAGGACTCCGCATCCCGCTTGAGCTTGCTCAGAATCATCGCGCTGATTTCCTGCGGCGTATATACCTTGTCCTTGTTCGGAATCCTCACCCGAGCGTCGTGATTCGGGCCCTCGACACTGGCGTACGATACCATCGCCTGCGTCCGTTTCGTTTCCGGATCGTCAATGTGGCGCCCCATCAGTCGCTTCACCGAGTAAATCGTGTTCTCCGGGTTGACGACCGCCTGCCTCTTGGCTGTCACGCCGACCAGTCGCTCGCCGCTCTTGGAGAAAGCAACTACCGAAGGCGTTGTACGGTTGCCCTCCGCGTTGGCGATCACTGCAGCGTTGCCCGCCTCCATAACAGCGATGACGCTGTTGGTTGTGCCCAGATCAATTCCAATAATCTTTGCCATCTGTGGTTGACCTCCTGTACAAGATGATGCTGGACGCCCGTACTGTCCGCGCTACAACCGCCCAGTCCATGATTCCTGTATAAACTGTTCTTCAGCCATTACCTTATTAATCTTATCTTACTATACCGACCTTTTGTAAGTTTGGCATTGGGCTAGTATTAGCGATTCGTTTGAATTAGCCCACGATGTATATGCGTATCCTGTCCGACTTTAAGCGTACGCAAATAGTCAGCCGCTCACAATGCCATCCAGGGCGCGCACGCAGCGGTCAATCTCATCCACCGTGTTGTAGTGAACCAGCCCCAGACGCAACCAGCCGCCGCTCTCCTCAACGCCCATCCGCTCGCTGAAAGACTGCGCGTAAAAGCTGCCGTTCCAGGCAAAAATGTTTTCGTCCGCAAGCGCAGCGGCCAGCTGTTCCGGCGTAGTCCCGCGCTTTCGTACTGCCACCGTCGCCACCCTCCAGTCCCTATCCGCCCGCTCCGTCAGGCCGTAGATGCGTATGCCCGGCACACTCAGCAGACCGCTGATCAGCCGTTCGGTCAGCCGCCGTTCATGTTCACCGATGACCGACCATGCCGCGATCAGCTTGCCTCTCCGGCTTTCCGTGGGCTGGGCTCCGCCATATGCAACGCCTAGCCCGGCCACGTAATCGATAGCCGCAGCGACCCCAGCCATCCCTTCATGATTCTGCGTGCCGGTCTCCCACTTGTCCGGCGGCTGATCCCCCGCCGGCCGCACCCGGTAGGCCTGCAGCCGTTCCAAGTGCTCGCGCTTGCCGAAGAGCTGCCCGCTGTGGGGGCCGAAAAATTTGTACGCCGAGCAGGCCAGGAAATCGCACCCCAGCGCCTTAACATCGATCAACCCGTGTGGCGCATACTGTACCGCGTCCACAAACGTGAGCGCGCCCACCTCCCCCGCCCAGCCGATGATCGTGCCGACGTCGTTGATCGTGCCGGTCGCGTTGCTGGCATAACCGACCGCTACGATTTTTGCGCGCGGCGTAATCTGCCTCCGCACATCCTCCATATCGAGCGTGCCGCTCTCTACATCCACATCCGCCCACCGGATGCGCGCGCCTCTTTCCTGCGCCGCCAGCACCCAGGGCATCACATTGGCGTCATGATCCAGCCTCGTAACCACTACCTCGTCTTCCGGCCCCAACTCCCGCGCCAAAGACCGGCTGACGTGGAATGTCAGGCTTGTCATGTTGTTGCCAAAAACAACCTCATCCCCGTCGCAGCCTAGCAGGTCGGCGACCGCCTGATGCGCCGCCTCGATCACCGCGTCTGTCCGCTGGCTGGTCTCAAACAGGCCGTGCGTGTTCGAGTTGCGCCGCGTCATGTAGTCGACCATCGCCGCAACTACGCTCTCGTGTACCTGCGTACCACCGGGATTGTCGAAAAAAATAGCAGTCCGGCCGTTGAACTCTTCATGCAGCGCCGGGAACTGCTTTCGAATCTCTGTCACATTCAACATTGCTCTCTCCTCGCACGCCCTCTCTGCCGGGCCTCTTGACCGTTCATCTGCTCTTCGGCAAACCGTCGGCCAGCATCCAGACCCGCTCCCGTCCCAGCAAAGTGGAAACGTCACCCTGCACAACCGCCAGCAGCGCCTCTGTCAGTTCGCCAAAGCTGTCCCCGCCCACAGCCAGATCCAGGCTGCTCTCCGAAATAGGCGGACGCGGCCTGTTCTGATCCGCCCTCACCTGTACCACCGGAACCGTCCCGTCTGTCGGCAACTCCGCAACTTCGCATAGCCGGTCAATGGCCGTGGCAAAATCGCCTATCTCGTCCACCAACCCGTGCTCTTTCGCCTGCCTTCCTGTCCACACCCGCCCGCCGCACAGCTCTTCGAGCGAGTCCGGCTCCAATTGCCGCGCATCCGCGACCAACCGCTTGAAATTCTGATACGTGTAGTCGATAAGTTCCTCAATTTTGTCCCGCTGCTCCGGCCGCCAGGGACCGTCGTTCGCGTAGATGTCTGCGTTCTCCCCCCGCTGAACCGGGAACCGCTTCGCTCCAACTTTGCCCAACGCTTCGCTCGTGATCAGCTTGGCCATGATCACGCCTATGCTCCCCGTCAGCGTCGCCGCCTGGCACACGATCTTCTGCGCCGGCAGCGCCACGTAGTAACCTCCGCTGGCCGCCACATCCCCCATATATGCCACCACCGGCTTCCGCCGGTTTAGCAGCGTCAACTCCCGCCAAATCAAATCGCTCGCCAACGCCGAGCCCCCGCTCGAATCGACATGCAGCAGAACGCCCGCCAAGCCTTCGTCATTCAGCGCCGCCCGGACCAGCTGCTGAACCGTTGTGCTGCCGGCTGTGCTGCTGCCAACAATCGGCAGTCCGGCAGGAAACCGGCGGCTCTTGCCCGTCGTGATCATGCCGCTCAGCGAAATCACTCCGATCCCCTTCCTGTGCCGCAGGCGAGGTCGGCGGTAGAGAGTTCGGCGCGCCTGCTCATAAGGCAGAATCCGCGCATCGTCCTTCCCCGCGGCCAGCACAGTCGCTAACTCGTCTTCGTATGCAGTGCCGTCGACCAGACCCAACTCCGCCGCCTCTTTGGCAGTCAGTGGCGCACTGTCGATAGCCGCTTGAATCTGCTCTTCGCTCTTGTCGCGACCCCTGCTGATGGCCGCGACCATCTCTTCATACCAGCCGCCCAACAGCCGTTCGATCTGCTCCCGGTGGGCGTCGCTTATCTCCGTGCGCGCCAGACTGTCGAAGGCCGTCTTCCAGGGAGCCACCTTCACCACCTCCGCCTCGACGCCGACTCTGCGCAGCGTCTCAGCCAGAAAGAGCGGCTCGGCCCGCAAACCGAGCACCATCCAGTCGCTGAGCGGCGAGATGAAAATGCGGTCGGCCGCCGCTGCCATCACATACTCGGCATTGCCGCACGTCTCCAAATAGACAACGACCTCCTTCGCCGCCGCGTCTGGAAAAAGCTCTCGGTTCCAGCTGCGGAAGCGATCGAAAAGGTCGGCGAGAGTCTGAGCCTGCGCAAGGCTCAGCTGCGCGCCCTTGACTTGGACCAGCACGCCCCGCACATCGGGGTCCGCCGCGATCCGCCGCAGCGCATCGTGCAGAGATTCGACCGACAGAGCCGGCCTGCCAAACGAAAGGAACGCCAGATAGCGGGGGCGCTGCGGCGTCCGTTCCAGCAGCGGGCCGGAAAGCTCGAACAACACATAGTCGGCCCGGCTGCCCTTGGACAGACCTCGCACCAGATTGGCAAGCCCGCAGACGCAAAGCTGCCACAGCAAAGATATGCCCCGCACAAGTCGGCCAACACTTCTGACCAGGAAGCCCATATCGATCCCCCTTCGCATAAACCCGTATCGCCACACAAATCAACCCAAACGACGCACCTGCCCCGTATCGAGCTAAATTGCAAAACTATACTATACCCGGACAATTCTCTGGGGAAAAATGGACTGCCCACGCGTGCGAATGGATTGATCGTTGAATTCCTTTGGGAAATACTTATGTAACTGCACAAAGGAATATGACTCCGAAATAGCTTGACAAGATTTCCTCGGACCGTTATTCTAATGCTGGAAAAGTAATAGAAAAGTGATAACCCGAGAGAGGGGTGGTCAAGAATGGCAGCGCAGGCGGAGGCAGAGCGAATCTCACGTATGGAGGGTGAAATAAAGTAGATGGCGACGAAGGCTGATATTGAGGGCGTGCGTACTGAAATTGCTAAATTGTCTGCCACTCTTACGTGGCGCATGATCATCGTTGCTGGCATCGCTCAGGCTATCGGGATTGGCGCCCTGATTCAATTTTTGCCAAAATAGCTGTGTGCCTTAGATCAAGAAAAGGCTTGAGAAAAGAGGGCATCCATGTTTGAAAGAACTAATCGACTCGATCAGGCCATACAGCAGGCTCTACAAAAACAGACCCTCCTACCTGGCGCGTATGTCAAGATCATTATCTCTATCCAATTGGTAGGCCCGCCCCCGTACCAATCCTACCGCTACCTGTACGAGCCAATCTGCATCTAAGCATTTCCACATAGCAATCGCAAAGCCACCGTTGAGGATGACGGTGGCTTTTTTGTCCCTGTTTAGCTAAATGGGGGAGTAGAGCCCATGGGGCCCCACCATACATCACCATTCCCAACTATCTGATCGAGGTGCATGTTGGAAGCAGCGGTCGAGGTACGAAACCTCAATAAGCGCTATCGAAACGGAACCTGGGCCAATCGTGATATCACCCTGACCGTTGCGCGCGGTGAGTTGCTCGCCATCCTTGGGCCTAACGGCGCTGGTAAGACGACGCTTGTGCGCCAGATTACAACCGAGCTTGTCCCGACCTCCGGCGAAATCCGCATTTTCGGGCTTGACGCTGTGTCGCGTCCCAACGAAGTCAAGGGCTACATGGGTGTAATCCCACAGGAGACGAACTTCTACTGGGGCCTGTCCGTCCGACAGCACCTGCGCATCTTCGGCAAACTGCGCGGTCTGTCCCCCCGGATGGCATCACGCCGCGCCGCAGAGCTGGTATCGGACCTTGGTCTGGAGGAGCACAGCGACAAGCCGGCCGAACAACTGTCTGGAGGGCTTCGCCGTCGCCTTCTCGTCGGCATAGCCGTGCTGGCCGAACCCGGCCTGCTCGTCCTCGATGAGCCCAGCGTCGGCCTCGATCCAGAATCCCGCCGCGATCTCTGGGCTCTCCTCCGCACCTACCGACGCAGGGGCGCGACCGTCCTGTTGACGACGCACTCCATGGAGGAGGCCGAAGCACTCAGTGACAGGGTCGGCATC
Organism: Caldilineaceae bacterium; assembly: GCA_965220715.1. Classification (GTDB taxonomy): domain Bacteria; phylum Chloroflexota; class Anaerolineae; order Caldilineales; family Caldilineaceae; genus Bin5. The sequence continues at coordinate 5,314,480 of OZ244843.1, read as the reverse complement.
ATCCATGAAGGTGCATTACTTGCTCTCGACACCATCCCAAACCTTCGAGCCGCCCACGGCTTTGACTACAAAATCAGCTATCTCGCCGATGGCCGAACCCACGTCCTCTACGGCGCCAGCGATGCCGCCCTCGTACAGCAGGTCCAGGCCAGGGGCATCCGCGAATACGCCGTTTCGCAGACGACTCTGGAAGACGTCTATCTCGGCCTCACAGACGGCAAAGGACGATTCAACCATGGGCCGCCGACCGATGCCTGAACTGCTCTCTTCGGCCACCGGGTTGTCTGCTTCCGACCCAGGCGCACCTGTTCGCCTTTACCCGACCGGCGGCTTCCGCAAATTCATGGCGGATACAGTCAGCGTCTTCGAACTCAATTTCCTCCCTGCCCTCAAGCACTGGTACGTAACCGTGCTGCTCGCGGCTGGGTTTCCACTTCCCTGGTTCTATGTCACCAAGGCCATTGCACCCGACGATCCGCAAGTGCTCCGCCGCCTGCTTGCCGGCACCCTCGTCTTTGGCGTCGCCTTTTCCATCGGCATGCTTGTCGGTCAGAACTTCGTAGGCCAGCGCTTTACCGGCGCTCTCCGGCTGCTTATTACAATGCCTGTCTCCAAGGGTGCCTACGTCCTCGGCTCGCTGGCACATTCGTCTCTGTCAGGCGCGATGACCGTCATCATCCTGCTCGGCTTTGCGTTGGTGGCCGGGGTCGATATCGATCTGGAATGGGGGTTGGCGCCATCGATCATCCTTACCGTTCTGGCGGTGAGCGGCCTGACGCTGTTCGTAGTCAGCTTTGCCCCGTCTTTGCAGGTCGGCAACCTCGCTACAGGTCTGCTGTCACTCATCTTGGCTGCCCTGTCGCCCGTCTACTTCACAATGGACCAGGCGCCTTTTCTGATGAAGTTAATTGGCTACATCTCCCCTTTGCGCTATGCTGCCGACGCGATCGAAAAGTCGCTGTCTGGCCAACCCGGCGTCTGGCTCGAACTGGGCATCCTCTCAGTCATCGCCCTATGCGCCATGTCCCTTGGCCTCTGGAGAATGCCGTGGCGAGAAAAATAGCCCAAAGCCATCTGGCCCAAGACCCATACCTTCTGAACGGACTACGCAACACGCATTGCAGCCGCAAGGAGCAATCAGCATGCCCCATCAGTACACGGCCGCGGTAATAGGCGCAGGCATGGGGGGCAAGGCCAGCATGACCGCCCTCTCCGCATCGCCGCGCTTCCACCTTGCTGCCGTCGCCGATTTCCAGGCCGAAGCGCGCGCCGCCGCCCAGGAACAATATCCCAGCATCCGCACCTTTCCCAACCACGCCGAAATGTTCGCGGCCTGTCCGACCGACATTGTCTGCGTCTCCACTTGGCCGCCCTCCCATTTGGAGGTGACGCGTGCAGCCCTGCGTCTCCCTCTCCAAGGCATCCTCGTCGAAAAACCGCTCGCCGACAACCATGCCGACGGCCGCAAACTGCTGGCACTCGTCCGCGCCGGAAATCTGCCCCTGGCCGTACCGCATGGTCTCCTCGTGGCAGACCACAGCCGCCAAATCCTCGACCGTGTTCGCGGCGGCGAGATCGGCCAACTCAAACTGGTCGAAATCCAGAGCAGCGGCTGGGACATCATCAATGCTGGCATCCACTGGCTCAACTTTTTCGTCGAACTGACCGGGCGCGAACCGGTCGACTACGTGGCGGCCGCCTGCGATGTCAGCACCCGCACCTGGCGCGATAACATGCAGGTGGAGACGCTCGCCGTCACCTACGCCCAGACCACCACCGGCACGCGTGTCGTCATGAATACCGGCGACTATGTCACGATTTCCGAACCGGACGCCGATACGCTCTTCCGCCTTGTCGGCAGCCTCGGCACCATCGACTTCTACGGCTGGGCGCCCCGTTACCGCCTTCTCAACGCCAACTATCCACAGGGACAACTGTTCGAAGTCGAGCCGGCAACAGCCAACAACCACCAGCGCCACCTCGAAAATCTGGCAGCACAGATCGACCAGGCCCAACCCGACTACACCGTCGCCGAAGGGTCACTAGCCGCCCTGGAGATCTGTGAAGCCGCCTACATCTCCTCTCGCAATGGCGGCATGCCGGTCACGCTACCGCTGGACGCCTTTTCGCCCCCGCCACCGGTCGAATGGCAACCCGGACTCCCCTACAGCGGCCTGGGTGGCGGTCGCAACGGACGTCGCCTGCCGCCCCGCCCACAGCAAACAGCCGGCACCGCTCGCACACCACAACCGGAGGAAGAATGATGGTCCGTTTTGGCATTGTTGGCGCCGGATGGCGCGTGCGCTGGTTCCTGCGCGCCGCCCGCGCTCTTGCAGGACAACTCGAGGTGGCCGGTCTGGCCGCGCGCCGACCGCAGCGCGCCTTCGACCTGGCCTCCGCCTATGGCGTGCATCTCTACCGCTCCCCCGCCGAAATGATCGCAGCCGAAGCGCCCGACTTCGTCGTCACCAGCGTCTCCTCGTCAGCCAACCCCCAAGTCATCCGCCAACTGGTAGAACAGGATATGCCTGTGCTTTCCGAAACGCCGCCCGCAGGCACAGTTGAAGAAATGCTGGCGTTGTGGGCATTGCAGGAACAGGGCGCCCGCATCCAGGTCGCCGAACAGTACTGGCGGCAGCCCCACCACGCCGCCCGCCTGGCCTTCGCCCACAGCGGCCGTCTCGGACGCATCAGCCAGGTCCAAGTTTCAGCCGCCCACGGCTACCACGGCATCAGCCTCATGCGCCGCTTCCTCGGCATCGGCGCCGAACCCGCAACCGTCACCGCTCGCCGCTTCACCTCTCCGCTCATGCAAGGCCTAACCCGTCAAGGTCCGCCCCAGGCCGAGAAACTGACCGAATCCGACCAACTGCTGGCCACCTTCGACTTCGGCGACCGCCTCGGCCTGCTCGACTTCACCGGCGACCAGTACTTTTCGTGGATCCGCGGCCAGCGCCTTCTCGTGCGCGGCGAGCGCGGCGAAATCATCGACGATCGGGCCGTCTACCTGCAAGACTACCGCAATCCCATCCACGTTTCCTTCACACGCCATAGCGCCGGTCCCGAAGGCAATCTCGAAGGCAACTACCTGAAGGGCATCCTCGCCGGCGAACAGTGGTGGTACCGCAATCCTGTCCTGCCTGCCGAACTCTCCGACGATGAAATTGCCGTCGCCGACCTCCTGTTGCGCATGGGCGCATACGTACGCGGCGGCGATCCCGTCTACTCGCTCGCCGAAGCCTGCCAGGACCGCTATCTCGATATCCTGGCCGCGCAAGCCGCAGAATCCGGACAAACAGCCCATACACAGCCCCAGCCCTGGAGCAAAGCCCTGTCTACGCACACTGAAGTCTGACACGCTTCCCTCGGCGCGTAGCCTCTCTCTCGTTCCCTTTCCCCCCGGGCATATCTCGAAAAGGCAACCCGCCACTGCCCATCCCTCCAATCCCTAAACTCTGTACGAGATGGGTTACTAAAAACTAAAAACCGTTCAATCCCCTTCCAGGTTCCCTCTTAGGCAGTTGCGCCCTCTCAGTGTATAATCACCAATGGCTCTAAGTGGGCGGCCATCACGAAATACTGACTACCAAAGGCGGCAGTGCAGACCAATGGCAAAAATACTTCTCTGTCATCCGCTCTTTCTCAGCCTGAATCCGGAAGAGGAGGCCCTCAAAAGCCCCTATTTTCCATTGGGCCTTCTCTACTTGGCAGGTTATGTGCGCGCCCAGGGCCACACGGTCGCCGTCTTCGATGGCACCTTCGAAGAAGATGTCAGCGCCTTCTCTACACGATTGGCTGCCGAAAAGCCCGACCTCGTCGGCATCTCCGCCCTGCTGCCCTTGCGAGAAATGGCCCTGACCCTGGCCGCTGACGCCAAAGCAGCCGGCGCATTGACCATCCTCGGCGGCCCCGACCCGACCAAAGACCCCACATACTATCTCAATTTCCCCCAGGTGGATATGGTTGTCCACCATGAGGGTGAGCAGACCCTGGACGCGCTTCTGCGGCTCATCGATGCCGGCCCGCTTACGCCCGAACTGCTGGCGGGTGAACCGGGCATCGCCTACCGCAATGCCGCCGGCACGCCGGTCGTCAACCAGCCGCGCCCGCTCATCGAAAATCTGGACGAGCTGCCCCTGCCCGCCAGGGACCTGATCGATATGAACCGCTACCTCGACACCTGGCGCGCAGAAAACGGCTACTCCTCCCTGACCATCTCCACCTCCCGCGGTTGCCCCTATGGCTGCGACTGGTGCCAGGATTCGGTTCACGGCCAGGCCTTTCGTCAGCGCTCGCCCGAGAGCGTCGCCGCCGAAATGAAGCAGCTCAAAGAAACCTACGATATCGACCGCCTGCGCGTCGTCGATGATGTCGACGGCATCGAGCGCGATTGGGTCGAAGGCTGGGCCGAAGCCGCCGCCGCCGCCGATGCCGCCATTCCCTTCGAGGCTCTCTACGACCTCGAACGCCAGGACCTGCCGATGTTGGACGTGCGCGATACGTTGTGACAAAAACGCAATCAGTATCTCCCCACCGTGGGTGGGGCCTTGCACGCACCACCGGACGACTCGGTAGCCGGGAACTGAACATTGAAGGAATTCTTTTCCAACGGTTCCCCCTTTCTCCGCCACCCTCTGCTGACCGCAGAACGAACCCGGCATGAGATCGATTTCCTGGCCGACTCGCTCGCGCTCGCACCTGCCGCACGCGTCCTCGACCTGGGCTGTGGCTTCGGCCGCCACAGCATCGAACTGGCGCGGCGCGGCTACCGTGCCCTCGGCATCGACCCGGCCGCAGCGATGATCGAAGCCGCCAAAATGCGGGCGCAAGAGGCCGGCGTAGATGTCGCCTTCCAACAGGTCGCCGCTGAAGACTTTGCCCCTGCCGAGCCATTTGACGCCGCCATCTGCCTCTTCACAACATTAGGCCAGGTCGCGCCCGCTTCGCACCAGGACAACCGCGGCCTGCTTGCCACAGCCGCTAAATCGCTGACAACGGGCGGCCGCTTCGCCCTCGAACTCCCACAAAAGCAGCCAGCTCTCGCCGCGCTCAAACCCTCCGACCGCTTTGGCGACGAAACCAAATATACGCAGGTGCAGCGCAGCTACGAAGCCCAATCCGGCATCCTGACTGAGCAGTTCCACCTGGTTTCTCCCGCTGGCTCCCAAACCTACCACCTGCGCTATCGCCTGTTCAGCCGGCGCGACGTTACCGGTCTGCTGACCGCCGCCGGGCTGCGAATCCTCCACAGTTACGACGGCTACACCTGCACCGACCTGACAGATGATAGCCCCTTTATGCTCTTTGTCTGCGCCACATGACTCTGGATTGGCTGACGCCGGATCTACTCTATCTGCTACTGCGGGGCCTCCTCCTCACCGTAGTCTTGACAGCCGTGACCGCCGCCTTGGCGCTGGTCCTCGGCATCGCTGCCGGGACGATGCGCCTCTCCCGTAACCGCTTCGCCGCCGGACTGGCAGTGTTTCATGTCGAGATGCACCGCAACTTGCCGGCACTCGTGCTGATGATCATCTGGGCCTTCGCTCTGCCTAACCTGTTCCCTGCCGGACTCAGGCGGACTCTCTTTTTTGATAACGCCTTTCTCCACTGGCTCAGCAGTTGGAGTGGGCTTTCCTTGCCCTACTATACCTTGGCCGCAGGCGTGGCTTTGGTCCTCAATACCAGCGCCTATCTGGCAGAACTGTTTCGCGCCGGCGTCGGCGCCATCCCCCAACAGCATGTTGACGCCGCCCGCACGCTTGGCGCGTCACGCCTGAAGCTGTTCTGGCAGGTTCTCCTGCCTCAAGGCTTGCGTACCGTCTTCCCGGCTATATCGACCCGGCTGATCCACCATCTGAAGAACACCGCCTTGGCTGCATTTGTCGCCACACCCGAATTCTTTCACAGCGCCCAAACCGCGATTACCCGCACATACTTGGCGCTCGAATTCCTGATGCTCGCAGCCATCGTCTACCTGCTGCTGGCCTTCGCCTTTTCCGGGCTGCTGCGCTGGGTGGAGAAGCAGTGGCTTGTAGCCAGCGGCTAGACCTGCCTGCTCTCCACCACTATTCTATGGACCTGACTGCAGATGAGTGATCACCTGTCCTTTCTCATCGAAAAACTGCCGGTTCTTCTGTTTGGTTTCTCGGGCCAGCGGCCCGGTGGCCTCCTGCTCAGCCTCATCCTGGCCGTGCTGGCCGTGGCCGTCGGCTTCTGCGTCGCCGTGCCTGTCAGCAGCGCAGAACGGTCAGGCTTGCGCCCGCTGCGCTGGTGCGCCATCGCCTACGTCGAGTTTTTTCGCGGCTTACCCTTAATCCTGCTGCTTGTGCTCGTTCATCAAGGACTGGGTGGCGTGCGCTTCGGCCTCAATTGGAGCCCGCGCACTTCGGCGCTGGTCGCATTGGCCCTCTATTCCAGCGCCTATCAGGCCGAAATCCTACGGGCCGGACTGGCCGCCGTGCCCCTCGAACTGGTGGAGTCCGCCCGCCTGATGGGCAGCCGCCCGCGCCAGGTGTACATACTGATCAAACTGCGCTACGCCCTGCGAGTTATGCTGCCCGCATTCACCGGCCAGGCCATCAGCCTCTTCAAGGACACATCCGTCGTCGTCGTTATCGGTGTCGCCGAAGTGATGACCGTCGCCCGTATGGCGCTTGGCGCCGATGTCACCAACGCCCCCTATTGGGTTACGATGTACACCGTTGTGGGCGTTCTCTATTTTGCTCTCGCCTTTACCCTTTCCCGCCTGTCCCAACGCTGGGAACGGCGCAGCCGGCAGCCGGACCTCGTCCATTCTTTCTTCAGCTACTGAAGCCGGCCGCACTGGCGGCATGCATTCTGACCATGCAAAATGGCCGGGACTTGAGCGGAGATTCACGATTGCGAGCGTTCGCAGAGCAACTACAGTGAAAATGCGTACCGAGTCTTACATTTATACCGCCTTCCAATGTGCTAAAATTGAGCGCACACCCGGTCGTTGCGCCCTATCTACCGTCTTCACGGCGGTCCCTGGTGGGACGACCGCCGCACCCTGCATAATGCATCCGGAATTTGCCGCTGGCCTTCTGAATTGAAAGCTGCAAATCAACAAGGAACTGGAGCACAGTCAGTACCAATGAAATTCGCATTCCCATTCTCAATTGTTCTTCTTCTCGCTGCGCTGCTTCTGAGCGCATGCCAGGCTATCCCGGCGTCTCAATCAGGCGACTTTCGCTCTCTGGCCGAGGAGATAGCCGCCCGCGGGACCGTGAGCATCGGTGTGCGCAACGACAATCCCCCGCTGAGCTTTGTGACCGAAGAAGGTGAATGGGTCGGGTTTGATGTCGATTTGGCACATGCCATCGCCGCCCAATTGAACCTGGAACCTGAGTTGGTCGTTGTCGATGGCACGACCCGCATCAGCTTCCTCCAGGAAGGGCGAGTGGACATGTCGATCGCCAGCATGAACCACACCCGCAAACGCGACAACGCCATCGACTTCAGCATCACCTACTTCTGGGACAATCAATCGTTTCTGGTGCGAACCGGCGAATACGCCGCCATCGAGGAACTGATGGGCAAAAAGGTGGCCGCCAATGCCGGCAGTTCGGCCATTTCCTCCTGGATCGCCTACAGCGACGCGCAAGGCGGTCCGGCTCCGGAAATCGTCGAATTCATCGATAAGCTGGCCGCCATGCAGGCCCTGCGCGACGGCGCCGTCGAAGGCTATACCGAAGACAACATCACCATGTTGGCGCTCGCTGCCGGCGACCCTGCATTGGAACTTCTGCCCGGCGGGCACAATCCCGTCCAGTTCGGCATCGGCGTGCCCAACAACCAGTCCGCTTGGCGCGATCAAGTTAACTACGCCCTGCAGGAGCTGTGGCAGTCCGCTGTCTATCACGAGATCTACGCGCACTGGTTTGAAGGCCCGGACGCTCCTATCCAACTGCCATTAGGGGGCCAGATGGAGATCTGGCCCGAATAGAATGCGTTCCCGGTTTTTGGGCTCTCGTTTCCTGTGGCCGCCGCAACCGAGGGCTGCCGCACAACGAATGGCCCGCAACTGAAATTCAGAACCGACTATAAACCAATGACTTCCGTCTCGCTGCACAACCTTTCCTTAGCCTACCACTCCGGCCCTCCCGTAGTGCACGACGTCACCTTGACCGTCGGGCCGGGTGAGCTTATGGTGCTGCTTGGACCGTCCGGCAGCGGCAAAACCACCATACTGCGTGCCACTGCCGGGCTGCTGCGCCCCTCAGAGGGAGATATCCTTTTCGACGAGCGGTCTGTGCTGAAAGTGCCCCCGGAGAAACGGGGCGCGGTCATGGTCTTTCAGGAACATGCTCTCTTCCCTTTTATGGACGTCGGCGCCAATGTCGCCTTTGGTCTCAAAATGCGGCGGATCGATCCAGCCACCATCCGCTCCAAAGTGGCCCAGGCCCTGTCTGCCGTCCAGTTGACCGGCTACGAGACCCGCCGGCCCGATCAGCTGTCAGGCGGCCAGCGCCAGCGCGTCGCTCTGGCCAGAGCCCTCGTCATTCAGCCGCGCGTGCTCCTGTTGGATGAACCTCTCAGCAGCCTCGAACCTGGCCTGCGCGAGGATCTGCGCGGAATTATCCGTACCCTCCAACAACAGGCCGGCATCACCATGATCTTTGTCACCCACGATCAGACCGATGCAGTCGCGGTGGCCGACCGCATCTGCCTGCTCATGCAGGGCGAAGTGCGCCAGACCGGCGCGCCCCGCAGCTTCTTCGAACGCCCCGTCGACAGTGAAGTGGCCCGCTTCTTCGGCGGCATCAACTTCCTTCCAGGCATCAAGCGCGGCCGCATCGTCGAAACCGAACTTGGCCCCCTCGAAGTGGATGCAACCGACAGACCGGACGGCGACGTACTGGTGACGATCCGACCCGAAGCCGTCGAGGTCGGACAAAACGGACATAACAATCTGGTCGGCATGGTCGAGTCCTACAGCTTTCAGGGGCTGGTGGCCCGCTGTGGCGCCGGCATCAGCGATACACATCTACAACTCACAGTGCCGCCCTATCAACGCTTCAGTCGCGGCGAAAAGATCTTCCTGCATCTGCCTCGCGAACGAATCCATCTCCTTCCCATCGAGCCGCACCAATGAGCAGACAAGCGCCCCTCTGGCCCATCGCCGTCGCCCGGGCCCTTATCGGCCTGCTGTGGCTCTTCTCCCTGCGTTGGAAGCTGCCCCCGGATTTCATGCCCTCGGAAGGCCGCGGCCTGATGGACTGGCTCCAACTGGAAGTGACCCACGCCGCCTTCCCGCTCTACGGTCGCATTGTCGAGCAACTGGTATTACCGAACTTTACGCTCTTCGCCTGGTTGATCTTCCTGGCGGAGCTAACCGTTGGCCTGAGTCTGCTGACCGGCGCTTTCACCCGCTTCGGCGCATTTCTCGGCTTGGGCCTCGCCGTCAACCTTGGCATTGGCCTGCTGGATGTGCCCGGCGAATGGCCCTGGAGTTACGCCATGCTTGCAATGTGGCATGGCCTTTTCTTTGTCACCCGCGCCGGCCGCGTCTGGGGTCTGGATGGCCTGAGACGCCAAAATTGACGTCCGGAAGGATTCGCTCACTTCGTCACTCCCTTTATGCAGCGTTGCCCCCATCCTGCCTGAAGAGATCGATTCGTATTCAGCTTTCAGTTGGCCGGCCGCGGCCGCTACCAACAGCTGATAACCGGAAACGGAAAACTTTCGTATGACTATCCTGCTGGCCCTCGCCGCCGGTACAGTGCTCGGCTATCTCTTCGAACGGGGCGACTTCTGCTTTCACAGCACCTTGCGGGGCCTCGTCCGCCGCCCGCGCCAACTTAACCTGGTGCGTGCCTATCTGCTGTCGCTCCTGATCGCCATACCCCTCGTCCAGGGTATGATCGCTCTGGGCTGGATCGCGCCCTGGGTTGCCCCCTGGGCCTGGCAGGCAAATCTCGTCGGCGGTCTGATTTTCGGCGCCGGCATGGTCATCGCCGCAACCTGTGTGACCGGCATCTTCTACAAACTCGGCCACGGTATGATGGGCACGCTGGTCGGCCTGGCCACCTGGTCAATCGGTGACCTGCTCACCTGGCGCGGGCCGCTCAACCCTTTGCGGGTCGCGCTGAATCACAACCCTGTGGTGACCGACGGGCAACCAACCACGCTCTTGAATGTTCTTGGCTCCTCTTCGGGCCTGGGTCTGCTGATCCTGTTGCTCGCCGCCGCAGCCGTCTTTCTTTGGCGAAGCCCCCGCCCGCGCCAGGGCGACTACTGGTCATGGCTGCCCCTCGGCCTATCCGTAGGTCTGTTCACCAGCTTGGCATGGCTGCTCGCCCGTGCCGGCGGCTCAAACTATACCTTCGGCACCTCCCGCGTGCCCACCATGCTCTACGAATCCCTGCTGAGCGGAAGCGAAACTGGCAATCTGTGGATTCCCGTGGCGCTGATAGCTCTGCTGCCCGGCTCCTTCATCGCCGCCCGCCGGGCCGGAACCTTCTGGGCCAGGGGAGAATCGACTGGCCGCTATACACAACTGGCGGCCGGCGGCCTGCTGATGGGCATCGGCGCCGGCATATCCGGCGGCTGCAACCTCGGCCACTCCCTGGTCGGCGTCCCCCTCTTGAGCCTGGGCAGCATTACAACCACCCTGGCAATGCTGCTGGGCGTCTATCTGACCGACCGCGCCGCAGGCTTGCTGCGCCCCCTGCCGCCACACCTGAATCGATCATCCGCCAGCGTTACAACGCCCGGCTGAATAATGTTAAACAGACACAGAATTTCAACAGGAGCATGAACATGGATCAGGAAAAAAACACAGTACGCCAGGCCGTCGCCATTCTACGCATAACCCTTGGCGTGATACTGCTTGTCACCTGGTACAAGAATCTGCAAGATGGGATATACACAGCCGATGGCATCGTCGGCCTTTTTAACTATCTCTTTAACGACAACGGCGGCGGCCCAGCCTTCTACCAGGCAATAATCAACGGCACAATCCTGCAGGTGCCCGGGCTGTTCGCAATCTTTCAGTTGGTGGGCGAGTTGCTGTTGGGCCTGGCGCTGCTGGTCGGCCTGTTCACGCCTCTGGCTGCCGTCGGCGCCGCGTTGTTCTTCTTCAACCTGTTTCTGGCATACTTCGGCGGCAACGAATGGATCTGGACCTATGTGCTGCTCACCGTCTCCGCCCTGGTCACGGCCCTGGCCCAGGCCGGCCGCGCCTGGGGACTGGATAGCCTGCTCCTGCGGCGGCTGGGAGAACCTCCAATCGGCCCCATCTGGTAAAGACGTCAGGAAAACGCAGGGTCTGCGCCCCGCTGCTCATCGGGCCCCCAGACCCCCATCCGTCCCCGCGAAATACGCCATAGGGGAACAAACCGGCTTTCACATTGAACGCATAGCACTCCTGCCGTCAACTCTTGGCTCTCAGCGAGAGCCTGCCTGGAAACTGATAACGGGAAACTTCGCATGACGGTTCTGAAACTCATTTACATTATCGCCGCATCTCTACTCGCCATATATGGCTTGCAGGCGCTCTTTCTGACCCTCATCGCCCGGCGAGTGCTGTTCGACGAGGACCTTCCGTCGAACTCCCCAACCCCAAACCTACCGTCCGTAACCGTTCAACTCCCGGTCTACAATGAACGCCACGTCATCCGGCGCTTGATCGACGCCGTCGCCGCCTTCGACTGGCCCGCAGATCGGCTCCAGATTCAGATTCTGGACGACTCTACCGACGATACCAGCGAGATCATCGCCCGCAGCATCGCAATCCACCAGCAACAGGGAATCGACATCGTCCAGTTCCGGCGCACCGATCGCAAAGGCTACAAAGCGGGCGCCCTGCGCGAGGGACTTGCCCACGCCCGCGGCGAATTCCTCGCCATGTTTGACGCCGATTTTGTGCCTCCGCCCGATTTTCTGCAGCGAACCATTCCCTCCTTCGACGATCCTTCGGTCGGCTGTGTCCAGGCCCGTTGGGGCCATCTCAACCCCAACGTTTCCCGCCTGACACAAGCCCAGTCTCTCGGCATTGACGGCCACTTCATCGTCGAACAGAGGGCCCGCAACGAACTCGGCGCGCTCCTCAACTTCAACGGCACCGCCGGCCTGTGGCGCCGATCCTGCATAGAGGAGGCCGGCGGCTGGCAAGAGGACACGCTTACCGAGGATCTCGACCTCAGCTATCGGGCGCAACTGCGCGGCTGGCGCATCGCCTATCTGCCACACCTCATCGTGCCGGCAGAAATCCCGGTCTCTGTCGACGCCTTCAAACGCCAACAGTTTCGCTGGGCAAAGGGCAGTATGCAGACAGCCAAAAAGCTGTTCATAACCGTTCTCTGGTCCTCCCAACCTCTGTGGCGCAAGGCGCTCGGTATCGCCCATCTCACCGGCTACGCCGTCCACCCGCTCATGCTTCTCAACCTGCTCTTCCTGTTGCCAATGATGTCCTCGTTCAGCCCCGCCCTCAGAATCGCTTCCCTGTTTTCTCTCACCGCCATCGGCCCGCCTCTCATGTATTGGACAGCCATGCAGAGCCAGGGAATTCCCGTCCGCCAGCGAATTCGTCGGCTCATGGTGCTTCTGGCGCTGGGAACCGGTCTATCCGTCAACAACAGCCGCGCCGTCATAGAGGCCATGCTGGGTGTTCGCAGCGCCTTCAAACGCACCCCGAAATTCGCTGTCACCCGCGCCGGCAAAGACTGGCACTCCAGCGCTTATGTCCTGCCAAGCGACCCCACAGTATGGGTCGAGATCGTTCTGGCCCTCTACGCAAACGCCCTCCTGGTGTACAGCCTCTTCAATGGCTTCTGGTGGCTGCTCCCCTGGCTCTCTCTCTATGCCTGCGGCTACACCTATATCTCCTTCCTTTCTATACACCAGGCCTGGGAAAAACGCGGCGCGCTCCGCCACGGGCTGGCAGCCGTGCGGGAGGCGGGAGATTGACCGTCCACAACGAGGAAACAGCACAAACAGGGGACAGCGCGCTTCCCTTTCCTGACTTCCCGCCCCTTCCGGATGACGGCCCCCTCCTGCGGCCGGCCACCCCGCCGCCCGCAGCAAACACCTCCCGCCGCGCCTTGCTTGTCATGGCCAAACAGCCCATCGCCGGCAACGCCAAGACCCGGCTTGTCCCCCCGCTCACCAGCAACTCCGCCGCCTCCCTCTACCACTGCTTCTTGCAGGACATCCTGGCAACCGTGCGCGCCGCCGCCCACATCGTTCCCTTCACCCCTGTTATCGCCTTCACACCGGCTGCCGCACGCGATTTCTTCCGCCAACTCGCGCCGGATTTCTGGCTGATCCATCAGCAGAGCCCAGCGCGAGAATCCGACCGCTTTCCCCCCGCTGCGTGCTCCCTATCCGACGCCAGGCCGCAACAAGAGACCCTCGTTCACCATCCTGAACGGCTGGGCGACCGCCTCCAATTTGTCCTCTCCGCTGCGCTGGGCCGCGGCCTTCGCCAGGTCGTCGCCATCAACAGCGACAGCCCTACCCTGCCGGCGGAGCTGCTATGTACCGCCTTCCAACGCTTGGACGATCCCCAGCTGGACGCAGTGTTTGGCCCCTGCACCGACGGCGGCTACTACCTGATCGGCGTCAAAAAACCGCCGGGACGCCTTGTTACGGAAGTGCAGATGTCCACACCTACCGTCCTTACCGATACATTAGCCATCGCCGCCGCTGAGGGCCTGCGGGTCGATCTGCTGCCCGAATGGTACGATGTCGACAGCGCCGCTGACCTGAAGCGCCTGTCTGCCGAACTGGCCGCGCATCCCGAACGGGCGCCCGCCTCAAACCGTTTTCTGGCCACGCCATGGACGTCGACGTCATCATCCCAGCCCTGAACGAAGCCGGCAACATCGCGCAACTCGTGCGCGAGGCGGCTGCGCAACCTGTTGCGCGCGTCATCGTCGTGGATAACGGTTCCACCGATGGCACCGGTCCCCTCGCTGCTGAAGCTGGCGCCCACGTTGTCGTTGAACCGCGGCGTGGCTACGGTTACGCCTGCGCGGCCGGCGTCGCCGCCGCAACCGGCGATATCCTCGTCTTTCTCGACGGCGACTTCAGCTCCCTGCCCGCCGAAATGCCTCGGCTGCTCGTCCCGATACAACAGGGTGAGGCCGTGCTGGCCCTCGGTTCGCGCGTGCTAGGGGAAATCTTGCCCGGCGCCATGCCGCCCCATCAGCGTTTCGGCAACTGGCTCACCTCCGCCCTCATGCGCCGGCTCTACCGGGTGGCGGTCACCGATCTGGGGCCCTACCGCGCCATCCGCCGCGACCTTCTGCAAAAGCTGCGCATGCAGGAAATGACCTTCGGCTGGCCTACCGAAATGATGGTAAAATGCGCCCGGCTGGACGTGCCGATTCTCGAAGTGCCGGTCAGCTTCGCTCCCCGCCGCTACGGCCAATCCAAAGTCAGCGGCACCCTTCGTGGCTCTGTCCTGGCCGCCTACTATATTCTCGGCGTCACCCTGCGCTACGCCTTCTCAAGCCAATAAAGGCGTGCGCAAAGTGCGGCCGTTAGTCACAGACCGCTGCCCTCTGGGGTCAACTAACCACTAACCACTAACCACTGCCCCTATGACCCACCGCAAGGCGATTTACTGCCAGGCCTTGGCAGCCGTTCTGTTCAGCACAAGTGGCCTGCTGATCAAAGTCATCTCGGTCGCGCCTCTCCCCTTGCTGGGCGTGCGCGGTGCTTTTGCTGCCCTGACAATCGCTCTGTACATGACGCGTCCTTTCTTACCATCTGCGCCTCGGCCCGCGTCGACCGGCCCGCGTCCCGCTCGCGCATGGACGCGCCTGAACTTTCGCTTGTCGCTCCCCCAACTTGGCGGGGCCATGTCCTTCGTCGGCGCCCAAGCCTTCTTTATCATTGCCGTTCGCGAAACCACAGCCGCCAACGCTATTTTCCTCCAGTACACAGCACCGGTCTTCGTCGCCTTTTTCGGTATTCACTACCTCCGCGAACCCGTCGGGAAGGCAGACTGGCTCGCTCTCGCAGCGATAGGCGTGGGGCTTCTCTGCTTCTACGGCGATGGGCTGACAGCCGGTGGTGCAGTCGGTAACCTTTTTGCCTTGCTGGCCGGCCTGACATTCGCCTGGTTTCTCCTGTTTATGCGCAAACAGAAGGATTCATCGACTATCGAGACTGTCCTGCTGGGCAACATCCTGTCAGCGCTGCTGGGGCTTCCGTTTCTGTTCGACGCCGCCCCCACCGCGGCCGACTGGTCGGCGATGATCTTTCTCGGCATTTTTCAGATCGGCCTTCCCTCTATCCTCATTTCCCTTGCCATAAAAAGACTGACCGCAGTGGAGGCCATTCTCATCCAGACCCTGGAACCGATTCTCAACCCTTTGTGGGTTCTTCTCTTTATCGGCGAGATGCCGAGTCCGCTTGCGCTCTTGGGGGGAGCAATCGTTGTCGGCGCAGTCTCGCTCCGCTCAATCCGGTCTATCCGCACGCGACCCGTGGAGCCGGCTTCACAGCCTACAGTATGACAACGCGACCAAAACCACAGTGATCCCATTGAACTCTCTCCTCCGGGATCGCACTGCAATGGCCGCGGCGCAACTGACCCCGATCCGGCAGCGAATCTGGGTCTCCTCCCTACCCGAACTGTTCGTTCTTCTCCTGGCTGCCCTGCCGCGCACCTGGCGACTCGAATATCACAGTATCTGGTTCGACGAAGCCGTCTCGCTCGAATGGGCCAAAACCGACCCCGCTCACATCTGGCAGTACACCTTCCATCTCAGCGGCGACAAGCATCCGCCTGCCTACTATCTGGCGCTCCACTTCTGGCAGACGCTGCTCGGCCCGTTTGGCGCAGCCGAACGCGACGCCGCACTACGATTCTTCGGCGTCTTGATCGGCATTCTTATGGTCTGGGGAGTCCTGCGTCTTGTAACCCAGCTAAGCGGTCGTGTAAACGGCCTGATCGCCGGCTCTCTCACCGCGCTCGCGCCCCTGCTTGTGTGGTACAGCCAGGAGCTGCGAATGTTTCAGCCCGCCGCAACCGCGCTTGTATGGGCGGCCTTCTTCCTCGTCGCCGCGCGCGAGCGCTTCCCGCCGCAAGATACATCACCCGGCAGAGGCGCCGCAGTGGTCCGGCTTCTCTGCTGGCTTGGACTCATAGCAACGCTTCTCCTCGCGCTCTACAGTTATCTCTACGCCGCATTCTTTCTGCCCGGCCTCGGTCTGTCCGTTCTTCTGCTGGCCCGCCGCGGCGGATCATTCGACAGACGTTTCTTTTTCGAGGCCAGCGCCGCGCTCGCCGTCGTCGCCGCGCTCTTCTTCCCCCTCGCCCGCAACGCCTGGGCTGTCAATAGCGCGTCCAGCATGCCCGGCGCCCCCTTCGCCGACTTCCTGCCAAACCTCTGGCGCCAGTTGCGTCTTTTTACTGTCTGGCTTACCGGCTGGCCGTCCGCGTTCCGGACCGCCGCAATCCTCTTCTTTGCCGTCCTCGTTCTCGCCGGTCTGATCCTCCCCGGCAACAGCCGCCGCACCGCCCGTCCGCTCCTCTGGCTGTGGATCGGCGGACCCCTACTGATCGGCAGCACGCTGCTGGCGACGAACGCGGCAATCTTCCGCGAGGATCGCTACTTTCTCTTTCTCGCCCCCTTCGTCCTGTCGGCCGCAGCGCAGGGCGTCGGCGCAATCGCAAGGTGGCGGTCCTATGCCGGCCTGTTCAGCGGCCTGGCTGCGGTCGCGCTGCTTGCCGCATCGCTGCCGGTCCTGTGGACGCCCCCTCTCTTCCGTGAGAACTGGCGCGCCGCCGCCGACTATATCAGCGCCTATCAGCAAAACAGCCCACACTCGGTCACCGCCGCACTCGTCCACCCCTACTTCCTGTTCCCGGCGCTGGACTGGTACCTGCGCCAGGACGCAACAACAACAGAGTTGCCCGTCTATGGCAACTTTGGCGGCCCGCTGACGCCCGAGCAGGCCGAATCACTCATCGCCGCCCATCTGCAAGAGATGACAACAACCAATGGCGCCGATACGCTTTGGTTGGCGCAGAGCCATCTCGCCGGTGTCGACGATCATCGCCTCGTTCAGGCCTGGCTGGACAGCAATTTCGCCCTCATCACCGAGCAATACCCAGCGGGCGTCGAGTTGAGAGGATACGCTGTCCGCTACAGATATCCGACCCTGCCGTCGCTACCGGAAACGGCTGTCTATCCGGAGGCACAACTCTTTCCCGGCGTCCAACTGGCCGCCTGCGAGATCATCACCCCGGTCGTCCCCGCGCGCGACATCCTCTATCATCCGCCCAGTGGCTGGGTCCATCTGCGGCTATGGCTGCGGGCATATGATGTCATCAGCGAAGCGCCTGAAATCTTCGCCCTGGCCCAGGCCGGCGACGGACAGGTTTGGGGCCGATCCCTGCAACGTGCCGGCGACGTCCTCACCGTCTATCCGCCCACCATGTGGCAGCCAGGCGAGTTCGTCCGGGTCGAGCTCGACGTGAACCTCAACCCCCTGGCCCCCCCCGGCCTCTACAATATAAAAGTTGAAGCCACTGGCGAGCCCGGCGTCCCCTGCGGAAAAGTCCAGCTTGAATGACAAGGCAGCTACCCGGCAATATTCAATTCGTGCCTATGCAATCAGCCTCCCCCTTGGACCACGAGCGTCCCTCACTGGGCCTTCTCTCTCCTCGCCTGTCCTCTCTCTCCTCACTCCTCTTCACTCTCTCCTAGCCTTTTGGGCGGTCGGGCCTTCGGCCCTCCCTTGTGCGGGGGGACACCCCCCGCAACGCCCCCCGACAAAAACACGCCCCGCCATCCGCTCGCTACTCACTTTCCTCTATCCCCTGCAGTTCCCGCAACGCCCGCCTGAAACCTGAGAACACAAAGAGCTTTCGCGTGCGAGTGGCGTTTCTAACTCCAGTAAACAGTGAACTGCCGCGCACGAGCGGGGTTACTATCCACTAACCCCTATCCACTAACCACTGGTGTTGACCATTGGTGTTTACTAGGGGTCGTTGACACTTGGAGAAGACTATTGAAAATGTGACAAAAGCAGGAAGCCTGCAGGCAGTATAGGGCCGTTTCTCGCCTGATTCTCGTGTTCTACGACCACAATCTGCGGCGACAACCAAAAAGGGTGTTCTTCGCGGCCCTCCGCGGCCCTTCGTGGCCCTTCGTGGATAAAAAGACGTGTTCTTCGCGGCCCTTCGTGGACAAAAAAAAATGTTCTTCGTTCCCCTTCGTGGCCTTTCGTGGACAAAAAGAAGGTGTTCTTCGTGGTCCTTCGTGGCCCTTCGTGGACAAAAAGACGTGTTCTTCGCGGCCCTTCGCGGCCCTTCGTGGACAAAAAAAAATGTTCTTCGTTCCCCTTCGTGGCCTTTCGTGGACAAAAAGAAGGTGTTCTTCGTGGTCCTTCGCGGCCCTTCGTGGACAAAAAAAGGTGTTCTTCGTTCCCCTTCGTGGCCTTTCGTGGACAAAAAGAAGGTGTTCTTCGTGGCCCTTCGTGGATAAAAAGACGTGTTCTTCGCGGCCCTTCGCGAATAGACCGCACATTGCTCCTGCAAATCTCACTTCAGACAAACGTCAACTAGCCCCAACCCCTGCCGTTCCCCCTAACCCCTGCCGTTCCCCCTAACCCCTGCCGTTCCCCCTAACCCCTGCCGTTCCCCCTAACCCCTGCCGTTCCCCCTAACCCCTGCAGTTCAATCCGCACCCAACCCAAGCGCCCTCACCTGCGCCCGCTGGAAGAATCGCCTGTACGCGCGCATCTCCGCCAGCAGTTCCTTCAATTCCTCCTGCAGAGGCGTGCGCTCACTATCGTCGTCTTCTCTCCCGTTCCCCGGCCTGATGCGTGCAACATCGCCGCCTTCCCACCCCTGAATGCGCAGCAACCCCTTCCGTTCCAGCCAAAGCAGACTGCAGCGGATGATTTCTTCCGTTACCCCAACGCGAGCGGCCAGCCTGTCAATCGGGAGTAGGCTATCCTCTGCTATCCCGCGCCGCGTCCCTTCCGTGCCGGTTTGAAATGACCACTTCGCCATGCCTGCCACCTGCTTCAGCACGGCGTCCGCCTGCCCCTCGGCAGTGTCGCGGCCGATCAAATACAGCTCCGACGGAGCGAGCCTCTCCACCAACCAATCCAGCAACTCCGGCGACGGCGGACTGCTCCACAACACCAGGGCACGGCCCGTCTCCGCCTCCGCGGCCTCCAGTCGCGACTGAAAAGGAACATCACCCAATCGGGTACCTTCAGCAAACCAGACAGCGCTGTCGAAAGTTGGCAGATCGGCTGCGGATACGCTTTCGCGGCGCAGATCATGGAGAATACAATGTGCCGCCGGCCCGTCGGCAGAGCCTGCCGCCGCCGCGGCTCGGCCCGCCGCCTCTTCCGCTGGCCGGATCGCCCCGAGCGTCAGTTGCAGCGTCCGTTCGCCGCGATACTCGTTAACGCCCAGCGTATAGGCAATGTCCACGGACCCGCTGGGCAACTCCACATCGGCGCTGCGCCACCAGACCACCGTCTGTTTCCTCTCCTGCTCATCCTGCAACAGCAGCCGTCGGTGGGCGCCGTCCCTCCCGATCCTTCGATCCTGGACGACTGTCAGGCCGCGGCTTACAAATGTGGGCAGCGGGTTGCCATTGCCAAAAGGGGCCAACCGTTCGATCTCTTCCACCAGCGACAAGCTCAACTCGGAAAAAGGGAGTTCGGCGTCGATACGCAGACCTTCCGGCCCGGCATCGATGCTGTGCTGGTCGATCTGGCGGCTCAGCTCGCGGCGAAAGCGGTCGATGTTCGCGGCGTCCAACGTCAACCCGGCCGCGCCCGCGTGCCCGCCGTGCTGGAGCAGCAGTTCCGCGCAGGCCGCGATCGCCGCGCCAATATCCGCGCCGGGCGTGCTGCGCGCGCTGCCCCGCGCCGCCTCCCCAGGTGGGCTGCACAGCAAAACGGTCGGCTTGTGATACTCCTCAACCAGCCGCGAGGCGACAATGCCGATGATCCCCGCATGCCAGTTGGGATTGGCGAGAACGATAGCATTAAAATCGAGCAGAACGGGGTCACGCTCCAGCATGTCAAACGCCGTTTGCGCGATCTGGCCGGTCAGCAGCCGCCTCTCATTGTTCAGCCGCTCCATCTGTGCAGCCAGCTGTCCCGCGCGGATGGCGTCATCCGTGGTCAGCAGTTCGACCGCGACCGTCGCATCATCCAACCGCCCCAGCGCATTCATGCGCGGGCCGATCTGAAACCCTATCGACTGCGCGTCTACGCTTTCCGGCGACAGGCGGGCACTCTCCATCAGCGCTTTCAGGCCAATCCGTTGCGTTCGGCGCAGTCTGTCCAATCCAACTTGGAGAAGGTAGCGCGTGTCATGCCGCTGCTCGGCCACGTCGGCAACAATACCCAACGCCACCAGGTCGAGGAACTTGGTCGCACCATCGGGGTCTCCCGCCAATTCGTATAGCTGTTGCACCAATTTGTAAGCGACGCCCACGCCGGGCAGCGTGCGCAGCGGATCGTCCGCGCCCAGGAACTTGGGGTTGACGATCGCGTCTGCCCGGCGCACGCTGTGGTCGCCAACGAGGTCTGCCGGTTCAGCGCAACAGGGCGCCGCGCCCGCTTCGGCGTCAGCAAATTCAGCCGGCAAGTCATGGTGGTCGGTGACAACGACCGCCATCCCCGCATCTTTGGCGATACCGATCCCCTCACCTTCGGCAATGCCCGTGTCGCAGGTCAGCAGCACCTGCGGCTCGAAACTCGGATCTTCCAACAACTCGCGCAGCTTCCAGGGTTGTATACCGTGGCCCTCGCTGAAGCGGTTGGGCACATGAAAGCGGACCCGTTGCGGCGCTGACAACTCTTGCAGCGCCGCAACCAGCAGAGTCGTACTCGTCTGGCCGTCCACATCGAAATCCCCCCAGACCAGGAAATTCTTGCCCTCGCAGATTGCATCGAACAGCGTATGCGCAGCCCGCTCCAGCCCAACCAGCGCGCTCGGTGGCGCCGGCGCATAAGCAGCGCTGTCGAGAAATGGCAGCGCCCTCTCCGGCGTGTCGATCGCCCGCTGCGCCAGCAACTGCGCCACCAGCGGATGCCCACCGACCGCAGCCCGCAATGCCGGCGAAGGTTCGACCTGTGGCAGCAAGATCCAGCGTTGGGCGGGCATTATAGGTTAGGGACTGGGTTAAGGTAGGCCAAAATGTTTCCCATTTTCACCGCCTTTTCTTCAGGCGAGGCTTCTCGGCGCCACGTTTTTGTCAGACACCTGAAGACGGCCTTTTGAAAACGGTCGTCGTCGCGGATGGCCTGTTCCGTCTCCGCGATGAGCAAACTATCGGGCGGAACCAGATGGACGACCGCAGGGGAGTGCGTGTTGACAATCACCTGACGCAGCGGGTTGTTCCTGTCGACAGGTCTGGTGACGTCAACCGCTATCTCCTGGAGTAACTCCAACATGGCTGCAATCCGTCCAGGATGAATACCGTTTTCCGGCTCCTCCAGGCAGATGACGCCCTGGGCAGAGGGATCCAGCGCCAGCACCGCCAGCGCCAAGAACCGTAGCGTGCCGTCAGACAAAGAACGCGCGGGAAAGCTCGTGCTGTTCCTGTCCTGCACTTGCAGGGTCAGTAGCTGCCTCTTCTCATCTCTGTCTACGCTGACCTCATACACATCATCGATCAGGTCAGACAACCTCAAAGCTATTTGTTCATAGACCCAGGTATCATAGTCGTCAGAATCTCCCGGATTCCCATAGTGCGCGAGCGAATAGAGAGTGGCTGGTAGATGGGAGCCATCGGGGCGCATCCCTGGAGGCGTCATAAAATCGTCAGGTCGGCGCAGCGACGATGGTTCCAACTGGAACAGACGCCAGGACTGCATCTCCCGTCGCGCAAGCAGGGCCGTAGGGCTCCCCGTCGCGTTGACGGTTGAGAGCACGGTACGGGGCAAATTGCTCGCCGAGAAAGATTGGGGGCGTCCACTGCTGCCGCCATCCTGGTGTAAACGAATGACCCACTGTCCTTCGTGCTCTGTAGTAGAAATGAATGGAGCAGCCCTGCGCCCTTTGACAACCGAATTCCGCCAATGTTTGGCGCTGTGATGGAATCTGAGGTGTCTCCACGCCTCGCCAAGTTTGATATGTTCCAAACTCTCTTTGATAAGCTCAAAGGAACCGGAAAACGGTAGTCTCCCGTCAACGCGATAGGCCAGTTCCAAAGAATATCGCAGAAATGTGAACGTGGCCTTTGCTTTCTGACCCAAATCGTCTTCCCCTTCATCAGGGATAATCATTTCCGATGTGAACGATATGCTATTCGTGTACCTGCTGCCGATGCGATGGAACAGACTCTGAACAGATGTTGCCTTTTCTTCTTCAGCTCGAATCGACGCCGCGGCATCAACAAATGTGTCACTGGCAAGACTGCTCAGGAACTGTATCGCATCAAACAGGTTGGATTTGCCCGTCCCGTTCGCGCCGGCGATGCAGGTGAAGGGGCCGAAGCGGACATCGACATCAACGAGGTTCTTGAAGCCGGATACTTGCAGTCTGGTCAACATAGGGCCTCCAATCGTCCCGAAACCAACAGTGCCCGTCACACGGGAATCTGCTCGTAGGAAAGGTTCGAGACATTGATATGTTCTCCTGCGTGCTCGATCGTTACGCTGACAATCTTCCCATCAGCGTCAAGTTCAATCAGAACATCCTCATTGACATCGCGGGTCTCAGCAATCTGCCTGTCCGAAAAATTGATCACGAGCGTATCTGTACCCTGAAAGTATATTACGTCCATTTCGCTCTTGGCGCTGGAGTTCAGTGAAATTCACTTAGAACGCCAGCTCCTGTACCTCCTCCAGCGTGAACTCCAGCGCTCTTTCCAAATCCACGTCGGAAAACTCCTCCTCGTCGTACTCTTCCAAATTGCCGGCCTCGGTGCCGCGGTCGCAGCGAGAACGGTAGATGCAGTAGCTACAGAAACGTTTTCTGTTCTCGTCCGTATCGGGCACTTTGGGAAAGTCCGCCTCCCGTTCCCCGCTTAGTATGTCATTCAGAATCTGTACGAACCGTGCGCGATTGTCCGCATGCAGATCACTGCTATACCCAAAGGTGACCGCATCGGCCGGCGACGCCGTGAACCAGTAGCGCATCTCCACCTGTTCAGGCGACAAAGGACCCCAGGGCAGACCCGCGCTCGCCTCCACCAGCACAAACGGATACACGAGCGTCTGCATCCGCCGCTGCAACGTCAAACGCCGCGTCAACCGCCTGTTCGTCTTCCAGTCGAGAATCACCGCGCGCCGGTCCGCGCCATCTCCGCCCACCGCTATCAGGTCGTATCGGGCCGCCAGCCGGAACTGGCCCCCCTCCACCGCCAAAGGCGCGCTCAACACGCGCTCGACTTCAACCACCTCCGTGGGTAGATCGGCCGGCCGGTGCCGCAGGTAGCTCTCGAACCATTCATCCAGAGGATAATCCAGGCCGTCGGTCAGCAGCTCGGTAGGCAAACAAGCCTCGGCCCGTTCGATCAGCTGATGAAACTGTCCGCCCAATCTCAACTGCTGCTCATGCTTGTCATAGGGCTGGGCCTCTAATGCCGGCCACGAAAGCTGCTCCACATAGGCCAGCCAGAAGCGGCGGGGGCAGTTCACGTATGATTGCAAGCTCGACTGGCTGAAGGCGAAGGTCGAGGGGAGTTCTAAGGGCACGGCGAACCGTTCTCTCTGTATGTTTAGAAGGCCGACTGACCTTTCCTATACTTCGCCATTGTAGCACACAAGTTCGCGCCCCTCAACCGACCCGGCCATCCATGACAGGGCAATTGCATCATATTGGGACAAACCCACGTGAGGCTGCCTGAATCAGGTAGGGGCGCCCCTTGTGGGCGCCCTTCTCAGGGCATAACGCCGAGAGAAGACAAATGGTAGGGGCGCCCCTTGTGGGCGCCCTTCTCAGGGCATAACGCCGAGAGAAGACAAATGGTAGGGGCGCCCCTTGTGGGCGCCCTTCTCAGAGCATACCGTCCAGAGAAAACAATTGGTAGGGGCGCCCCTTGTGGGTGCCCTTCTCAGAGCATACCGTCCAGAGAAAACAATTGGTAGGGGCGCCCCTTGTGGGTGCCCTTCTCAGAGCATACCGTCCAGAGAAAACAATTGGTAGGGGCACCCCTTGTGGGTGCCCTTCTCAGGGCAAAACGCCCAGAGAAGACAATTGGTAGGGGCGCCCCTTGTGGGCGCCCTTCTCAGGGCATAACGCCCAGAGAAGACAATTGGTAGGGGCGCCCCTTGTAGGCGCCCTTCACATGGCATAACGCCTAGAGAAGACAAATGGTAGGGGCGCCCCTTGTGGGCGCCCTTCGCCGGCTATTTTGGCGTCCGAATTAAGATGCGATTGCCCTGCCATCCATGACGCAATGCTGCCCATACTGGAGGGCTGCCGCATCCAGGCAAACTACCCCGAATCAGCCGGACACCTGCCCCCTTTCGGCAGCAACCAAACCAGTCTCCCGCTTGCGGGAAACGCCTTCTTCGCATACCATCAGAGGACTATCGTGCCCTACCTGAACCGGGGCCCGCCTATTCATGCCTTTCGGATTCACCAGTTGAGGAACCCGCTTTATGAGCAGACCCACCCACGACTATAACGCCATCGAGGTCCCCTCCGCCGCCGTGTCCCTGCCCGTTGACGGCGGCCCCGTCACCCGCCCGCAGCCGGAGTTGATCGAGCAGTTGAAACAAGTGGGCACTGCCACCGCCAGCGCCACCATGCACCGCTTTGGCATTCGCCACACCTTCATCCAAGGGCCCCTGCCCCGCACGCCCGGCGCCAAAGTCGTGGGCCCGGCTGTCACGCTCGCCTTTATGCCCCAGCGAGAGGATGTCTTTTCGGGCGCGGCCCAGGAGGGTGCCGAAAAGCGCGGCGCACTCTGGGCTGTCTTCGAGACCGTCGAAACCGGTGACGTGCTCGTCATCCAGGCCTTCGCCAGCCGCTATACCGGCTGCGTCGGCGAAATGCTCACCACCTACTTCAAGGGCCGCGGCGGCGCAGGTATCGTCGTCGACGGCTGCGTTCGCGACTGGCCCAATATCCAGACCATCGGCGTCCCCCTCTGGACCGTCGGCTTCACGCCCAACTACGCATCCCAGGCCGAACTGTTCCCCTGGGGCCTGAACGTTCCCGTCAACATCAGCAACGTACTCGTTCTGCCGGGCGACGCCATTATCGCCGACGACGATGGCGCCGTTGTCGTACCCCGCCAGATGATCCCCCTTGTGCTGGAGCACACGCTCGCCCACGAAGAGTGGGAGGTTTTCAGCCGCATCAAACTGGCCGAAGGCGGCGCTCTCAGCAAATACTACCCGCTCAATGACGAGGGCTGGGCCGAGTATGAGGAATGGAAGAAACGAAACTGATAATCCAGCAACTGAAATCCGCGCCACCGAGAAGGAGCAAGCTCCAATGTATCTCACTCGACACAGTACACCTGCCGGGCCGCGCTGGGCCGTCGATGGAAAACTGCTGCCCGCCGGCGTGACACTAAGCACGCTGCTGGCCCTGCCGGACAGTAAACTGCCTTCGCTGCTGACAGAGTTGGCGACAGACGAACAGGCCGGCGGCCCTCTGCTCGCGCCGCTCGATCCCCACCAGGAAATCTGGGGCAGCGGCGTCACCTATCTGCGCAGCCGTGATGCCCGCAAGGCTGAGTCCGAGACCGCGGCCGACGTATATCAAAAGGTCTACGATGCCGCACGCCCCGAACTCTTCTTCAAGCAGGTTGGCTGGCGCACAGCCGGCCACGGTCAACCTGTGCGCATCCGCGCCGACACCACCTGGAACGTGCCGGAGCCGGAGCTATGCCTCGTCATCAACGCCGCTAGTCAGATCGTCGGCTATACCGTCGGCAACGACATGTCCAGCCGCGACATCGAGGGCGAAAATCCCCTCTACCTGCCCCAGGCCAAGACCTACGACGGCTCGGCCGCAGTCGGCCCCGGCATCTGCCTGAACGGCGCCGCCGCGCTGACCGATCTGGCCATCAGCCTCGAGATCGAGCGGAACGGAGCGGTCGCCTTCGCCGGCGAGACCTCCACCAGCCAGATGAAGCGCACCTTCCCCGATCTGGCCGAATACCTGATGCGCGAACTGGCCTTCCCCTACGGAGCCCTGTTGATGACCGGCACCGGCATCGTCCCGCCCGACGAGTTCACTCTGCAAATTGGCGACCTGACCAGGATTACGATCGCTGGATTGACGTTGGAGAACCCGGTAGAGTGAGATCTGCGGAAGAATAGAAAACTCGCCTCAGGCAGTAACCGGTTCCTTACTGAAACAACAGAACGTGCCGTCCGTGCGGTCTGAGTATGGGACTTACGAGAGGAGGTTCACATAGTGACTACGTTGGAGCGCAACAAGGTTGAGTTGGCGCAGGTGGTTTCCCGGGATCCTGAAGTCCACAGCGGAGATTTGGTGTTCGCAGGCACGCGGGTTCCCGTTGAGATACTGGTGGCCTATCTCATAGGGGGTTCTTCGATCGGAGAATTCCTGGAGTCTTTTCCAACTGTTGAATGCTGGCAGGTCGAATCGTATCTCGAATTCTCGCTCGAAGCAATAGATCACTTGCGGATGGAAAGTGCGAGTACTGCTTGACGAGGACGTTGACATCAACCTCAGACATCATTTCCCGGAAGGGGTGACGGTAGAGACGGTTGAGTACCGGGGTTGGAAGGGTCTCAAGAATGGGGTCCTCTTGAGTGTCGCCCAAGATCATTTCGACGTCCTAGTTACGATGGATGACAACATTGCCTATCAGCAGCCGCTGCAACAGTTCGATTTGGCGGTAGTGATTTTGCGACCTTCGCGCCAGCGCATTGATGATCTACTGGTGTTGATACCCGAACTTGCCCGGACAATTCCCAAACTTCGGCCGGGACATGCAGTGCGGGTATATCCCCCCAAGTAAACTGCATTCTCAACCTTGGCCGCCCGAAGTCCACCTACGAGATCCCTAGACGCCCATCACATCTGACAGGAAATTCCTATGGACCGTCCCAATATCCTTCTCTTCCTCACCGACGACCACGGCCAGTGGGCGAATGGATGCTATGGCAACAGCGAATTGCAGACGCCCAATCTGGACCGCCTGGCTGCTGAGGGAGCGCGTTTCGCCGATGCCTTCACCCCTTGTCCCGTCTGCTCCCCCGCGCGGGCCTGCCTCTTGACCGGGCGCACGCCCTCCCAGGTTGGCATCCACGACTGGCTCCAGGAGGCCGAACCGGTCATCGGCGATTTCGACTGGCTGGCCGGAGAAGAGACCCTGCCGCAGCTCCTGTCCCGCGCCGGCTACCACTGCGGGCTCTCAGGGAAATGGCACATGAGCCGTTCTCACTGCACGCCGCCCGGCTTCGACTGGGCCTTCGGCCTCCCCCGCTGGCAAGGCGAACATAACGGCCCCTACACCTATCACCTCAACGGCCAACCCCTGGAGCTGGAGGGAAACAAGAGCGCACTCATCACCGATCACGCGCTCCAATTCCTCGACGACGCGCCCTCGGATCAGCCCTTTTTCCTCAATGTAGGCTACATCGCCACCCATTCACCCTACCAGGCCGAGACCCATGATCCCGATCTGACCGCCCGCTTTGAAGACGCCGCTTTCACCGATATCCCCCCCTACCACCCCCATCCGTGGCAGCGCAACGAGGGCTTGGCCGGCGGCTTTCAACCGACCGATCAGCAGATTCGCAGCCGCTATATCGGCTACTACACAGCCGTAACCGAAATCGACCGCGAGGTAGGCCGCCTGTTGCGCCGGCTGGAGCAAGACGGCACGCTGGACAATACCATCGTTATCTACACATCCGATCACGGCTGTTCAGTAGGGCAAAACGGCTTCTGGGGCAAAGGCAACAGCACCCGACCTCTGAATATGTACGAAATTTCAACCCGCGTCCCCCTGATGATCCGCGCCCCGGGCCTGGTACATGCCGGACAGGTCAGCGAGCGCTGCGTCGATCATTACGATACCTTCCGCGCTATCTGTGACTGGGCAGGCATCGCCTTGGACGAGAGCCGCAACTATGCCGGCGCCAGCTACACCCATCTGCTCGACGGCCGCGGCCGCGGCGCATGGGACGATACCCGCTACGGCGAATACGGCGACCTGCGCATGGTGCGCACCCGGCAGCACAAGTTCGTCAAACGTTATCCCGACGGCCCCCACGATCTGTTCGAACTGGACACCGATCCCGCTGAACAGCTCAACCGGGCCGGCTGGGACGAATTCGCCCCAGTGCAGGACGGGCTGGAGCAGCAGCTGGAAGAGTGGTACAGCCGCCATCAGGATTCCACCTCTACCGGCGTGCGAGTGAAGTTTCAGCGCACCCACAATCGCAACGAGGCTTGGCGGGACGGCTTCCGCGAACGCCGCGGGCTGCAGGTGTATGAGAAGTGGCAAGAGGTCTGAAGCAGAGTGGGAATAGAAGCGAAGCGCGCGCGCGCCCTCCTCGCTCCTGGGAACCGAAATTCCCAATATCAAAATGAAAGTGCAATCGCTATTCTACAAGCCCTGTCAATTGCCGCTTCTGAACCAACTCAGGAAGTAACTTCGATCTTCCTCATCGACAATGGCATGGCCGGCAGCCTGCGCCTGCTCTCTGGCGTGACGCGCCGCGTCCGCTTCTCCAGCCGCGGCGTAGGCCCTTGCCAGGGCATCATAGGCGAAAGCATAGTCCCAATCGGCCATCAGTTCGGGGTTGGCTTCTATCAACTCCAGATAGCGGCGCGCGTGACGCAGAGCAGCTTCCCCTAACCCCGCCGCCGCATAGACGCATGCCACGGCAAACTCTCCCCGAGCATGGTTCGCTACCGTACCCACCTGCATCCAATGATAGCAGCTGGCGTGGGCCGCATGTATGTAGGGCTCACATGTCGTTGGCGTCACCAGCCCGGCGTCAAGGGCGTCCATCGTGCTGTTATTCAGATCAACGCCAAACCATCGGTGGGCTTTGGCAACTTCGAACGGCGCTTCACTCATTCCTCTTCCTTTCTCAGTAGTCGTGGTCTCGCCCGCGCCTGGGGAAACCGGTGCAAATCGGCAGATAACCTCTGCATGGCAATGTAAATGCAATGTTAATCATGTCACGTCTTCGTCGTCTTGTCACACCTCACAGCTCTTCGCTCAGACGATTCCCAGCAAACAGGCATAGTTCTGCGCCGACGTCGGCGCCTCCATCTCCTCTTCCCACAGATGCAGACTGCGCGTGACCGCGAAGCCGGCCTCCTCAAGTAGCTCCAGATGTCGGCTGACAGGAAACCGGCCCGGTTCAAACCGTTGGCGGGCGCCGTCCGGCTTGACGAAATCTCCGTTAAGCAGAATCCCACCCTCTGTTAACGCCGGTGCGCAGGCCCGATAAACCTGGAACGTCTGCTCCTGACCCCCCAAATCGTGCAGCGCCCACGTAGACACGATCGCTGCCGGCGGGCGCGACAAGTTTGCCGTCCAACTGTCTTGCAGCAGGTCAGCCTGTTGCAGTCGCACGCGTGCGCCAAATCGCGCCAGCCGGGACGCCGCCTGCGTCAGCATCGGCTCCGAGAAATCGACGCCTTCATACGAGATGTGCGGCAAGCGCGTCAGCAGATATTCGGCCAGATAGGCCGGCCCGATCCCCAGTTCGACGACATGACCTTCTGCAGGGATTGCGCTTCCCAGTTGTTGTAAAATCGTTTCGAACAGGTGCAGCCGCTCCCGCGTCGGCGTGAACCGCCGCGCCCAATCCTCAGCGTAGTCGGCCTCGTGGAACTGATGCGTCGCGCCAACGAATTCAGTCATCGATCTTCCTTCCGACTGTGATTCCCATGATGAACTGTGATTGACCGCCGAAACACGAGCCGGTGCCGTCAACTTGCCTGGTCACATAATCTCATACATCTCCGTTCAGACAAATCAGATCGCTCCCGAAAATCACTTAGACTCCCTCAAAATAGCGAGGAGCCGGGCGTCATTGACCCGGCTCCCCTACTACTATATTGGAGGAGGTATATGTCAACCGAAAGGGAAAGCGGCATGCGCCCCGTTCAGATCAGCGGCGCCCTCAACCCCGCTCTCAATCGCCGCTGTCCACTTCCAGGCTCAATACTTCGCCGCTCGAAGCGTCAACCAACACCGTCGCCGTCTTCTCGTCACCCTCCAATGTAACGATCCAGACCCTGACTCCGCCGCGGATACCGCTGCGGGCAGAGCTTCTCGCCTCACGCCCAATTTCGTCTGACACTTCATCAACCGCGATCCTGACAGCTTCCCCGCTGCTTATCACCTGCGGAGCGGCCTCGCTGGTCTCCGTAGCAGGCCGGGTGGCCAACTCCACGTCAAAGGTGCGGTTTCTGCCTCTGCGTAGCACCCCGATCTCCACCGTCTCGCCGGGCGACTTCTGCATCACCAGGTAGCTGATCACGTCCTCGAAGCTGCGCACCTCCGCCCCGTCCATGCTGACGATAATGTCGCCGCTGCGCAGGCCAGCCTCGGCGGAGGGGCCGCCGCGCAACACCTCGTTCACCAGCACGCCGAGAACATCTGGTTTCAAATTCAACCTCGCGGCTATCCGCCCCGAAATCGTTCTACCGGAAACACCGAGAAATGGATAGAGAAACTCTCCGTCGCTGATCAGTGCCGGTATGACCCGATTGGCCACCATAATCGGTATCGCGAACCCGACACCTGAGTTGACGCGGCTGCCGGCGAAGGGCCCCTCCTGCGTACGAATGGCGAAGTTGATGCCCACGACCCGGCCGCTGAGGTTCAGCAGCGGCCCTCCCGAATTGCCAGGATTGATCGCCGCGTCGGTCTGGATCACCTCTGGCAAAGAGTAACGGCCAACTCGGCCGGGATCCCCCACGGGCAAGCTGCGCCCCAGGGCACTGACGATGCCCAAAGTCATCGAATTCTCAAGGCCGAAGGGGCTGCCCAATGCGATCGTATAGTGGCCCACTTTGGGTAGCGTTGTCGCTCGCTCCAGGGGCCGCAGGCTCATGCCTTCGGGCGCCTCCACACGGAGCACTGCCAAGTCCGATTGGGAATCGCGGGCGACCAGTTCGGCCTCTGCCCACATGCCGTTGGAAAAGCTGACGAAAATGTCCGCCGCGTCTTCGACGACGTGGCTGTTGGTGACGATATGCCCCTCGTCATCCCAAATCCAGCCGCTGCCCTGTCCCCACATGCCTTGGGTCGAATCTGAGGAACGCGACCCTGATTGCCTCACCTGAATGCTGACGACAGACTGGGTTGCCTCTTCATATATGCCGGCCAGTAGTTCCTGGTCCGGGTGATCGGGTCCCTCCTCTTGCGTGATGTATGTCAACTCTTGCGGCCGGTACTCAGGCGCCGTGGCCTCCACTGTAGCCGGCGTGATCTGTATCCTGCCTACGCCAGCCATTCCAATGACAAACGCCACCGCCAAAGTACCAATCGCAATCAGAAACGTTCGCAGACTAACAGTCTTTGGTTGCACTGTATATTTTCCTTGATCTACAATACATCTCCTCTCCAAAATCAGAGAGAATGTTCCGCATCGACTCCTCCTACGGCATATAGCATAGCAGGATCCGCGGTAGGAGTCCTTACCGGAATCCTATGGCAACTTTAACGCAACCTTAAATTTCCGTGATGAGCAGTGACCAGTACAGGCAACTGGCGCTATGGGCCACCCGCCAATCGTGTTTGGGGAAGTTCATTCGGAAGAGAAAGCACCAACCTCGCGCCCGTGCCCTCAGCGCGGTGATGCGCAGTCAGCCTGCCGCCCTGGGCCTCTGCCAGCCGGCGCGAAAGCGCCAATCCGATCCCCATCCCTTCCCGTACCCGCTCCTGACGTGGGGAGCGATAGAGAAAATCGAAAATGCGCTCCAATTCGGACGGGTCGATTCCAGGCCCGGAGTCCTCGATCGTCAGCACGGTCCGGTCCGCCTCCCCACCAACCACGATCCGGATCTGCCCACCGTTCGGCGTGTACTTGATGGCGTTGTCCAACAGATTGCCGATTATCTGGCTCAGACGCATCGGGTCTGCTGCCGCTTGGGTCCTGTTCGGCGAAAAGTCCGTGATGAGTTCGATCTCTTTCTCCCTTATGCGCGGATCATAGCGGCGGCACTCTTCCAGAACCAACTCTCCAACATCCGTGGGGACGATATCAAGTACCAGGTTCTGAATATCATTCCGGGCCAGCAGAGCCAGATCATCTAACAAACGTCGCAACTGATCGACCTGGTCGTCAATGCCGGAAGAGAGCTCGACGACCATCTCAGTATCTTTACCATTCTGCCCCATAACCTGCGCAGCCGCCTTGATCGCGCCCAAAGGGCGTCCCAACTCATGCACAACTGCGCTCAGCAGCCGCCTTTTTCCCTGCTCCAACTCATACAGCCGCTCGGACATTTCATTGAATGTGCGGGCCAGCGTGCGCACTTCGGTCGGCCCTTCTTCCTTCACCCGGCTCGGCGGGGCGTCGAAATTGACGGCTCTACTCGCTCTTGTCAATCGCTCCAGAGGCTGATTGAGCGAGCGGCTGAGAGCGAAGCTGAGAGATACCGACACCAGCAGGCCGGCGCTTACGGCTCCCCAAACGGTCCACCGCAGAATAGACAGGCGATTTGTCACCTGCGTCAGCTGCTGTGACAGATGCACCGCCCCGACCACCTCCTGATCCTCATTTCGCACCGGAACGGCCACGTCCGCGTTGCCCAGCCTTACCTGTCGCGCGATCTCGCCAGCCAGAGCCTTCTGCAAAAGCTCCGGGTCCGGTGGCCGTAAAGGCACCTGCGTCGAAGCCGTGGCCAAGCCCGGTCTGACCACTATATTGCCGTTCCGATCCACAAGATAAATCAGAGTCGGTATCCGTACTTGCAACCGGGCGAAAATCGACCGGGCCTGCTCTGGGTCCTCCTGCGCCGACAGCTCGGCCTGATAGAGCCTCGATATAAGCTCGCCCTGTCCAGCCAATTCCGCCGTCGCTTCATCCAACACAAAGCGGGCCTCAATTAAGTAGAAAAGCAGAAAGCTGAGCAACGGCACGATTACCAGAAGAGGAAGAAGATGGCTGATCGTCACCCGGCTGCGCAGATTACGCCACATGCAAATCATCCTTTTCTGCCGGGGTCAACCGGTAACCCACCCCCCGCACCGTGTGAAGACGGCGGGGCCGGGCCGCATCCTCCTCGATCTTGGTGCGCAGCCAGCGAACGTGTACATACACCGTCTGCGTTTCGCCGACCCACTCCGTCCCCCATACATTCTCCAGAATGTCGGCGATAGGGACCGCTTCACCCGCCCTGCCCGCCAAATAGGCCAGCAGTTGGAACTCTCTGGGCGTGAGTGCCACCGCGCGTCCGCCGACAGTGACCTGATGCGCAGACCGGTCCAACTCCAAATCGCCGACGACAAAACTAGCCGGGTCGGTCGCGCTGCCGCGATCCCCGCCCGCCGCCGCGCGCCGCAAAACGGCCTTCACCCTCGCCAGCAGCACATCGATATCGAACGGTTTCGTCACATAATCGTCCGCGCCCAACTCCAGGCCGACAATTTCGTCCAGTTCCCGCCGGCGGGCCGTCACGAAGATAACAGGCGCGTCGAGCGACTGCCGCAGCGCACGCAACGTTTCCAACCCGTCTATACCCGGCAGACCGATGTCCAGCAGCACCAGTTGCGGCTGAACTACGCGGGCCTTTGCCAGCGCCTCCTCTCCGCTGCCGGCGGTCTCTGTACTGTAGCCGGCATCCTGCAGGCCAATCGAGACGCTGCGCCGCATCAACTTATCGTCATCCACTACGAGTATAGTCGTCATAAAGGGCTACAGTTAACCACTGTATCTGAGAAGGAAGTTGAAGAGCAGAAACGCGACGCCTTTCACTTCCCGCTGTTCATCAGCGCACACCCACGCCGAACTCATAGACCAGTTGTCCCCCCAGCCAGCCACTGAAAATCACCAGCCCGATACCCAATATCAACTGCACAGTCAGGCGCCACTTCCGACCGCGATCGATCAGGAGATCCGCCGCCGAGACCCAGCCCTCCCGCTCTACACTCTTTCTGCGCTTCCAATCCAGCCAGCCGCCGTAAAGCAGGTCACCGTATATGACGGCCAGGGCCAGACCACTCCCTGTATGCCAGTTGAGAAGGGGCCGGTACGGCGCTTCCGGTGGCAGTGCCCCTTGGGCGACGATGCCGCTTACGATCGCCGCCAGCAATGTAACCCATCCTGGAAAGAGCAACCCCCAGCCTATGACGCACAATTCAACACGGGGCCAACGATGGAGTGTTCCCAGGATCGCAAGGCTGCCGCAGATCAGCAGCCCAATAGGGAAATGAACGACAGCGGCATGGATGAGGGCGGATATCATTGAAGCCAGTTTGGATGCGCAGGGCCCCCATACGGGCAGCTGCGATTATTTTTCCCCTGTGAACTCAGGGCCGTATGCACACGCCAGGCAATAGTAAGCCCTGTAGGCAGTACTCTACTCCTCAACTCGCCGTCTCCGCAACTCTGCGCCGGCATGTTTTTTGGGACCACAGAGCGTCAGAAGGCATCAACAACGAATTTCTATTTTCTATAACGATCTGATAAGATTCTAGGCAATAGTTCCATAATAACTGAGGTGTATACTGGTTGTTGTAAGTGAATTCGGATGACCTAAACCATTCTGAATAGTCTGTGCATGGCGAAAGGATGAGAAAAATGGCCCGCATACAGATTCCCAAAATCCCCTGGTATGAGATCACACCGGAAGAGGTCTTCCTTAACCGGCGCAACTTCATGAAGGGCGCAGGATTGACGCTGGGCACGGCTGCCCTGGCTGCATGTAGGATGCCCGAAACGGAGGAGGCGGCCAGCGGCGGTGACGCGGCGAGCACCCAACCCGAGGCCGCCCCGGCCGATCTCGGAGCCACCGACGAACTTGGCGATCCGCTTAACACTTTCGAGCAGATAACCAACTATAACAACTATTACGAGTTCTCAACCGACAAGCAGGCGGTGGCCCGTCTGTCCGAAGGCTACTCCACCTCCCCCTGGACCGTTGAGGTCGGCGGGCTGGTCAACAATCCCGGCGCCTACGATTTCGACGACCTGCGAAAAATGTTCGACAGCGAAGAACGCATCTACCGGCTGCGCTGCGTGGAAGCCTGGTCCATGGTAATCCCTTGGATGGGGTTCCCCATCTCCGACCTGCTTGCTGTCGTCGAACCGAAATCAGAGGCCCAGTATGTGCGCTTTGAAACGATTCTCGACATGGAAGGCATGCCCGGCCAGCAGAACAGCAGTTGGTACCAGTGGCCCTATGTCGAAGGCCTGCGCATCGACGAAGCCATGAATCCACTCGCCATCCTTGCCACCGGCCTCTACGGCAAAGATCTCCTGCCCCAGAACGGCGCGCCGATCCGCCTCGTTGCCCCCTGGAAGTACGGCTTTAAGAGCATCAAGTCAATCGTCAAGATCGATCTCGTCGTCGAGCAGCCGACTTCCCTGTGGATGGCCGCAGCGGGCAGTGAATACGGCTTCTATGCCAATGTGAACCCGGAAGTCAATCACCCCCGTTGGTCACAGGCCACTGAACGGCGCATCGGCGAAGGAGGCCGCCGCCAGACCCTGATGTTTAATGGCTATGAAGAACAGGTGGCCTATCTCTACGAAGGTATGGACCTGGCTGCGAACTACTAGAATGCCGTCAAAACTGCAGTGGTTAGCGGCCAGCGGCCAGTAACTGTGCCGCCCGCTAACCACTGCTCTTAGACGTGTAGGGGGTAACGATTGAATATCGATAAACTGCTGACCAAAGGACAGATACTCTGGCTGACGCATATCGGTGCTTTGGTCCCGCTGGCATGGCTTTTGTACGAAGACTACACTCCGCTGGCATGGCTATTGTACGACGACTACACGAGTGGACTTAGTGTCAATCCAATCCAGGATTGGACCTTCCGCACCGGCAAACCGGCGCTCGTACTGCTGATCCTTTCTCTCTCTTGCACACCTCTGAATGTCCTACTCGGCTGGCGAAACATCATCCCAGCCCGTAAATGGCTGGGCCTCTATGCCTTCGGCTACGCGGCCGTCCACTTCTATATCTTCGTCGGCAAAGACTACGCCTTTCAGTTCACATACATTTGGATCGATGTCGGTACCAAACTCTATATCATCGTCGGGTTCTCCGCCCTGCTGATTCTGCTTTCTCTTGCTCTCACCTCGTCCAAGGGGTGGATGCGCCAACTGGGCAAAAAGTGGAAAAAGCTACACCAATGGGTTTACGTCGCTGGCGTTCTTGCAGTCTTTCACTATGTCTGGGTCGTGAAAGCCGACTACCGCGAACCGGTGGCCTGGGGTGTGCTGCTCGGCTTCTTCCTGCTCGTGCGCATTCCCGTCGTCCGCAAACGAATTGCCAGATGGCGCTCCAAGCTGCGCGGCCCGTCAGGACCAAGAGTGAAGCGATCTCCGGCTTAGCCCTGGCTTGACGACCAAACCCCGCCAAACCGGCCAATTCGGCAACATTCAGCAAGAGGATGTTCCCGCCTGTCCGCTACGGACCGGAACATCCCCCTGGCTCTTCTGTTTCCTGGACGCACTGGGGGCAGAATTGGGGGTCGTCTAACTCGATCAGATGCTCGTTGCAGACCGAGAATGTAACCTCCACCCGTTCAGAGAGGAAGCGCCTCTTCACCTCAACCTCAAGCAGAAGACTGGGGCAGTTGCTGGTCAGTAGAAGGTCGGGCACCGGACAACTATTGCATAACTTGCGCTTCCAGGAACGTTCATTGCGGGGGCTGGCTTCGAGCAAACGGCACGTCTCCCGCTGGGTCCCCCGGTGATAATCCCCATAAAAGTAACGGCAATCAACCGGCTGTGGCATCGATTTGTGTTTGGTAAGGCCGCCCTCTCAGCTATCTCCGCAGATTTGGCAGCACATGTGAAAAAGAGTCAAAAAATAGAACCGCCGACACCTATCGGCGGCCCTTTGGCCTGACTGTACATTTAACGCGCTCAGACGCCTAATTGTTCCAGAATGGCACATCACCGTTGTCGTCCTGGTCCCAATCGCCGCCCAACAAAAAATCAGGATCGATAAAGAGGCGGTCAGCCAACTCGTTCTTTCGTTTTTCCTGTTCCGCCATCAGATACCCAAACTCGTGTTCCAGGCTGACAAGCATCTCCAACTCGGCTTCCAAAAGATGGAACTCAATATGGTTGAGTGGCGACATGTCCGGAGCGGACTCCTTGAGTTCGCTCAAATATGCCTGATACGCTTCACACTCCTCCCCTTCAGAATCCGCTGACGAAAGTTCCCCTCGCCCCCATTCCAACGAGGGGATTCCAGAGTGCCCATTCCCTTGGAAGATCTGGTCCAAGCCTGCGCCATCCCAGTTCTCAATCAGAAACTCGTACCTGTTCTTGGGCGGTTTTTCTGCCTTGGAGGGCACCTCACGGCCTTGGGGCGCCGCGTCGCCGGTGCTGTCATCCTGGCCGTCTGTCGTATATCCGGCGTCATCCAGCAGACGCAGATTGCTATATTCGTGCAACACAAAGTGCATATCGTCCGGCGGTATCTCATCGCTGTATACACTCTGTCCGATCAGGGCGCCGGCCAACTCCCACACCGGCATCGCCGTCCGCGACTTTCTGTCCTTGCCAACGATCTGCTCCGCAGCCCGCGATAGGACCACGTTGCGTTTCCGAATCAAGTCCTCCTGCCGCGACTCTCTCGGCTGCAGCCTCACCCCATATTCTCCGTTGACCGCATCCTTCACTTGGATCAGCAGATCGTCCTCGTTTGCGCCACCGGTCTGATCAACCCATTTCACAAACGCCGGTCCAAGTCGCAAAGCCCAGGTGCCCCGCTCAATCTCCGCATGCACCTGCAGAGTCGGTCCGCCCATCAACTCAACTGATATCAGACGCGTATCCGGCCGATGGGTCTGGAAAAACTGGGGAAAAAAGACAGCATGTTCCAGTTCATCCAGCAGCAGCGTTCCCTTCCTGATTTCGTTACGCGCCAGAGGATGTCGAAAGTATTGATCTCTCAGCAAATAGGAGAGCCACCCGAAACGCCCAGGCCCCACCGGAATCGCCTGATACAGTTTGCTGATCGCCTGATAAACGGCGCTGCGCGCGCCGCTCCCCACCGGTCGCTTGATCGCAATGCGGGAAACCAGAGTATCGACACTGAGGGGTGTCTTGGAGTTGCTCAGAATTTCGGCAACACAGGTGAAATAGCTGGGATATTGTCTATCTTTCGCCATTCAATATGCCTCCTGCGAGTTATTATCCCATAAGAAGCTGTGTTTGTCTACCACATACCCCCGCGGGGTGTATCCCATATTGTTGTCCCTCTGCGAACTGCCCTTTAAACCAAAGCGAAAAGGATCCGCTGAACAAGAATCGATCGGTCGCCTGCAATCCTGAAAATCCGCAAATCCTGTAAATCCTGATTCAGACAACGTCCACCAAAAATCTGGGACAGACCCCCCCCGCGGAGCACGCCCCAAGATGGGAGTGAATTTCTGGCTGCCTCTGGGCAGCTACACTGAATTCCGCAACCTGCTGGTCTGGATGCCTCCATATCTGGGATACACCTCCCCTGCGAATACAGTGCTTCCCAGCATGATTCATACTGTTCTTCTCAGGCTGCCAGATCTGTGCGCAAGTATACCCTGTTCGGCTACATCTTGAATAGCGTAAAAATAGTGTTATTCCTGGCGGCTGGCCGCCAAGCTGCAGTCACCGTAATGCGACCACAATTCGCCCAAGCTTGTGCGTCACACTCGTCTGAACCTCGCGGGCATCAACTACATCAGCTCGCCGGTCAGCCTTTTCATACTCCAACCTGCGGCCTGCGGAGCGACGGACAAAAGTACCGCTTCCGGTACGAGGCGCATCTGAAAAGGCCGCTATAGCCGAATCGCGAAATCCCATCACCGCGTAAACTATACCAACCCTGCGCTTCAAAAATTTTTCGGCATGTGCTACGATGTCACGTTCAGGTTAAATCGCGGGCGGTTTTGGCAGACCGCTCTTGTGAAGGCACTTCTCAGTCGGCCGCCGCGAAAATGGGCCGGAACTTGTAACCGTAGACGATCTCGCCGCTGTCGCCCTCTTCCCGCAGCTTGCGTGTCACCATCTCAACGGGCATCCCAATTTCCACATCCTCATCAGAAATATCAGTCAGTTGCGCCGTCACCATCGGCCCTTCCTCCAGTCTGACTAGCGCCACAGTGTACGGTCGCTGCGCCTGAAAACCGTCCGGCACGTTGAACATCTTCGTATAGCTATATACCTCGCCCCGCCCGCTCATCGTGTGGAGCGGACCCGCGGCCTTGCTGCAATAGGGGCAGACATCGCGGGGCGGAAAGATGGCCTGATGGCAGTCCGGGCAGATTTCACCCTTTAGACTATATCGCTGCTGTCTTGTGCGCCAAAGGCTGGCAATACTCATAGCGTCCTCGCTGACTGAATCCGATCAACTTCGCTTCTTCACTACAATCCTACCCCTATCGGCCTATCAAACTCTACCTATCGAAGGCCGGTGAACCGCGCTGATAGCTTCTGACAGCCGTTTGCACCCCAAATCGCCCGTCGCAGCCTCTCCGCTCAGCCGCCCAGAATATGGGTGACGATTGTCGCACCGCTGCCACCGATGTTCTGCGTCATGCCGACCGCTGCATTCGCGATCTGACCCTCTCCCGCCTCGCTCCGCAACTGTTGCACCGCCTCGACAATCTGGTATATTCCCGTCGCGCCGACCGGATGTCCCCGGCTCTTCAGCCCGCCCAACGTGCTGATTGGAATGCGCCCATCCGGGCCGATTGCATCGTCAGCTGCCAGGTGCCAACCCTCGCCTCGCCCCGCATAGCCGGTCGCTTCCAGGCTGAGCGCGCTCATGATTGTGAAGGCATCGTGGAGTTCAAAGAAGTCGATATCCGCAGGCGTTACTCCGCTCTGCAGGTACGCCTTCTGGCTGCTGACATAAGCGGCCTCGAGAAAGAGCGGGTCTCTGCGATCGTGGAGGGCGATCGTATCGTTGGCGCTGGCGCTGCCCAGAATTCGCACTGCGCCGGGATGATGGCCGGTCACGTATGCCCCCTCCCGCTCCGACGCCGCCAGCACCACCGCCGCTGCGCCGTCGCAGACAGGGCTGCTGTCCATGATGTTGATAGGTGTCGCAATCATGGGCGCATTCAAATATGTGTCCAGAGAAATCGGATTTTGGAACATTGCATGGGCGTTGTTTGCGCCGTTGCGATGAGCATTGATGCTGAAACCTGCGAAGGCATCGATCGGAGCCTCGAACTCGTACATGTACCGTTGCATAATCAGCGCGTTCAACCCCACAAATGTGACGCCGTGGGCCGCTTCATATTCGGCGTCCGCAGCCGTGGCCAGGCCTGCCGTCGTGCTGCCGCCGGTCGTGTCTGTCATCTTCTCCACGCCGCATACCACTACAACATCGTGCATGCCGCTCGCAACCGCCATATAGCCGATGCGGAGAGCCGAAGCGCCGCTGGCGCAGGCCGCCTCGATCTTCGCCGCTTCGACGTTTCGCAATCCACAGAAGTCCGCGATCAGGGTTGCCAGGTGCTCCTGGTTCAACAGGTTGCCGCTGAGCATGTTGCCAACGAACAAGGCGTCTACCTGTTCGGTTCCAGCCTCCGTCAACGCTGCTATGATCGCGTTATGAGCGATGTGACGGACGGACAGGTCCCAATGTTCGCCGACCGCCAACTGTCCGATTCCGATAATTGATACATTGCGCATGGTCTATTCTCGGTAGAGCACTTCAAAATCTGCGCACTGTGTGGAGGGCAGCCCTATGGGGTGTCTCCCGTCCACGCGTTGCCACATCGCCCAATCTCTATCTATCATGGCGCAAACAGCGTGCCATTTGCTACCCGCCGGTGCCCATATCCTGTCAAAACCTATCGCGCAGCCCGCTTCGCGTCCCGTTTCGTTACCAAGCCCAGCGCGAAAACAGGGCTCCCCGCGCACAGCGCAAAGGAACCGCCGATCTGCGCAATCCGCATTGGCGAGCTGCCTGGCAAAATGGAATGTGGGGTTGAACTGAGGTCAATGCTGCCGAGTCGCGCCCAAACCACCATGGGCGGTGGCCTGCACTCCGGGCCTATGCGGCGCGACAGTGCCAGTCACCGGCGCGCCGGCCGCCATCATCACTGTCGCTCCACGTCAATGATCCGCCACTCGTCCGTGGTGCGGTTGCTCAAGTCCGAAGGGACGTGCTCCAGCGTAAACGCGTAGAGTCTGCTCTCCAGTTCGCCGCCGGCCTGATAGATGAGCGAAGCCCAGATTGTTGTCGTGATCGTCTGCGAGGTTGCTGCCTGGCCGGCAAAAGTAGGGATCGTAGCCATATATTGCAGTGCATCCACCCACGCGAACTCCCCCAGCATGCGCGGGACAGTCTGACGCGCCTCCTCGATCAGTAGTTGCTCGTCGCGGTCGGGCTGTAGAAGATAGGCCAACACCACCGCTTCAGGGTAAAAGGGCGATTGGGGAATGCCATAACAAAATATCAGTTTGCGCGGACCCTCCTCATAATAGATGGCCGCACGATATGCGCCCTCACTGGTAAAGTTCGGGTTCAGTCGGCGCTGAAAGCGGGACTCCTTGCACAGCACGCTGCGATCATACTCGGGGTAGCGGGCGCGCACAGTCCGCATCGGAGATCTGTTCTCCGCGCCGTCCCACTTTTCTACGTGCAGGCCGCCGGGCGCAGAAATCTGTGTGCTGCCGTACCCCTCGCTGAGCGTGCTCCACCAGAAGATGCTGATGTATGTCGGGCCGCCAATCGGGCTCCAACCTCCGTACACAATCAACTCATCGTGCGGGGGCAAATCGCCGGGCGTTTCGCCTGCCGCCTGCCCGCCGGAAGATACCGGCATCTGCTGGGCCAATACTTCGAAGTAGCGGTTATCAGTCTCATCCTCCCCTTCACGTGTGACCACAATCCAATCGGGACGACCCGTCTGCCGCGGCGGCGCCACAAAACCATAGCCGGAACCTTGCCAGTAGTTTGGCAGCAGCGCATACGGCTGAAGCCAGGGGGCAGGCGGCCTTGTATTCTCGTTGGACTCATCTGGCATACCGATTGGCGTCTGCGAATCGTAAATCACCGCACCGATCGGACCGCTGATGCCTTCCCCATCGACCGTTGTGCTGGCGTCGTAACGGTAGAATAGAAGATACTCCTGCTCACCGTCAGCGTCAATGTTGATCGATTCCCAGGTGGAGACGGCCTTCCACTCTTCGGGCAGTATCATCCCCAGGTCAATGTTCAACTCCGTGCTGGGCTCGGGTGGCCTGCACCCACTGAGAAGGACCGCCATCCACAGCAGGCAGAACGCCCCCGCCCGCGCCTTTATCTTCCAATCGCGAATCTGGCCGTCGCCCTTCTCACGAAAGACACGAAACAACAGGCGGCGGCCACGATTTCGGCCTCCTCCTGAGAGCGGCTTGCTGGAGGGTAGTGTGTTCTTGGGAGTCATCGCTCAGATCGTGCCGTATGCGCGTGGCAGTGGTGCCAGCGGTGGATCCGTATTGGCTTCGTGAATCCAGTCATCCGCTGCAAAGAGACCGGGGTGCAATCTATTCCATTCTTCCCGCAGTTCTGCGGCCACAAATACCGAACCGGTTCCGACAATGTAGCCGTCCGACGGGGTCATGCCCTGCGCAGTTTCGATCGCTGCTTCCATCGACGGCGCCGCAACTACCACTCGCCCTTCGTCAGCCGGCAATGTATCAAAGGCCGCACGCAGGTCCGGCGCCGGCATCGCCTTCGGATGGCGGCTCTGCACCAGTACAATGCGCCGCGACGCAGCACTGGCCAGCGCCAACATCGGCATGATGTCCTTGTCGCTGTTGACCCCGATAATGAATGTAAACGGCCGCCGCGCGTGGGTTGCCGCAAGTGTCGAAACCAGAATCTCCAGGCTGTCCTTGTTGTGGGCACAGTCTACAACCAAGGGTGTCCCTCCGGTCGCTGGCTGGGGCAGCCGTTCAATGCGGCAAGGCCACCTTGTGTGCGCCAGGCCGCTATCCACCAGCTGATCATCCCACCGGGCCAGGCCGAGTCGGTGTAGTTCCTGCACCATCTCGAAGGCGATCCCCGCATTGACCTGCTGGTGTTGTCCAACCAGAGGTAGCGTGGCCCGCCGGAAAAACTGCACCTCCGACAAAGGCGCCTCCTTCTCATCGGCTACCCGTCGCAACACATCTCCTGCACTCTGCTTCTGGGGTGCGCTGAATACAGGCGTGCCGCGCTTAATGATCCCGGCCTTCTCCGCAGCAATCTCCTCCAGGCTGTCGCCGAGAATGTGCATGTGATCTTTACTGATATGGGTGATGCCGCACACCTCCGGCAGCAATACGTTGGTGCTGTCCAGGCGGCCGCCCACCCCCACTTCCACCACCGCCCAATCGACCCCGGCCCGCGCAAAATACAGAAAAGCAATGACCATGATGCGGCCAAAAACAGTCAGATCAGGCGTAGCTTCCAGATAGGGTATGGCGCGTTCGATCAGTTCGGCGCACTCTTCCCGGCTGATAAGCTGCCCGTCTACACGCATCCGTTCTCG
The DNA here is from genome assembly GCA_965220715.1 of Caldilineaceae bacterium. Taxonomy (GTDB): domain Bacteria; phylum Chloroflexota; class Anaerolineae; order Caldilineales; family Caldilineaceae; genus Bin5. Next base: position 5,270,918 of record OZ244843.1, on the reverse strand, counting down.
GAACGTGTGCAAGTGTGGGCTGGTAAACAGACCGGTGCGGTAGCCCAGGTGACGGAGAATCGACTCCGTATAAGCACTGGTGCTCCCCTTGCCTTTTGTGCCCGTCACGTGGACCGTCCGGAAACGTTCCTGGGGGTTTTCCAACTCCGCCAGCAGCGCCCGCATGCGTTCCAATCGGCTTTCCGGATCGCTCGCCCGCGGAGCGCGGCCGTCAAACCTGGCATCGCCAAAAAGTATGTCGATCGCCTCTTCGTATGTAAGCGGCCTTGTCGTGATCTGTTCTGGCGCCGTCGTGACCGACACGGGCACTCCTTGTTTCTGCTGATGCACAGCCTCACAATAATTGTAAACTCTGTCCCGGTTGTACGCAAACAGTCCCCGAAAAGCAACTCCTGGTCAACGTCCGTACTCCACTCCGTCACCCCATCGCACAATTCACAGTTCAGACACTGGGATTGTCAGCGATCTTAGCCCGATATGGTAAAATTGCGATTATAAGCTATCGTCCAATTCTGCGGAGGAGACTCTCAAATGACCACCAAAATCGCCATTAACGGCTTTGGGCGTATCGGTCGTCAGGTAACAAAGGCGCTGTTTCAGCACCATAAGGATACTTTCGACCTCGTCGCCGTTAACGATCTGGGTGATGTGCATACTATGGCCCACCTGTTCAAATATGATACCAACTACGGCATCTTCGATGGCACGGTTGAAGAGTTCGATGGAGATCTGTCGATCAACGGAGACCGGCTGAAAGTGCTCAGCGAGCGCGATCCAAGCCAACTGCCCTGGGGTGAAATGGGCGTTGATATCGTCGTCGAGAGCACCGGCGTCTTTAGCGATCGCGAAAAGGCTGCCCTCCACCTCGCCGCCGGCGCAAAAAAGGTGATCATAAGCGCTCCGGCCAAAGGCGAAGATATCACCATCTGCATGGGTGTCAACAACGAAAAGTACCATCCGGACAGCCATCACATAATCAGCAATGCCAGCTGCACAACCAACTGCCTGGCCCCCGCGGCCAAGGTTGTAAACGACACGGTCGGCATCGAGCAGGGGCTGATGACCACCGTGCACTCCTACACGACCGACCAGCGCATCCTTGACTTCGTTCATGAGGATCTGCGACGCGCCAGGGCCGCCGGCATGAACATTATTCCGACCACAACCGGCGCTGCCAGAGCCGTGGCCTTGGTTGTGCCAGAGCTTGAAGGCAAGTTTGACGGCATGGCCATGCGCGTTCCCACATCCACGGTCAGTGTAGTCGATTTCGTCGCCAAAGTTAGCTCCCCTCGCAACACCGAAGACCTGCTGGACGCCTTTTCCGCAGCCGCGTCCGGTCCAATGAAAGGTATCCTCGATGTCAGCTATGATCCCCTGGTCAGTTCGGATTTCCAGGGCAATTCGCATAGCAGCGTGATCGATGCCGAGTTTACAGCCTGCTACGGCGATCTCGTCAAAGTCGTCACCTGGTACGATAACGAGTGGGCGTACAGCGTCCGGGTTACCGATCTCGCCGCCTTTGTTGCCTGCCAGGGCGTCTAGTACAAACGCCATCCACCAGGGGCACTTGGCCGTGACGCGCAAAAGGACCATCAAGGATGTCAACTGGCAAGGCAAGCGCGCCCTCGTCCGCGTCGATTTCAATGTGCCCGTAGACGAAAACGGTCGCATCGCCGATGATACCCGCATCCGCGCCACCCTGCCCACCGTTGAATTCATGCGTAAGCACGGCGCATCCCTCGTTTTGATGAGCCACCTCGGCCGCCCCAATGGCCAACCCGATCCCCGCTACAGCCTGCAACCCATCGCGCAACGGTTGAGCCAGCTGCTCAACACTGAAGTGCGTTTCCCCGGCGCCGTAACCGGTCCCCACGTCGAAGCTGACGCAGCCGACCTCGGCCCACAGGACGTCATGCTGCTCGAAAATACACGCTTCGACCCCCGCGAAACCAGCAATGATCCGGCGCTGAGCCAAGAACTGGCCCGCCTCGGCGACCTCTTTGTTAACGACGCCTTTGGCAGCGCACACAGGGCCCACGCCAGCACAACCGGCCTTGCCGCCTATCTGCCCTCTGTTGCCGGTCTACTCATGGAAAAAGAGTTGACCTACTTGGGCGCAGCGCTCGACGCGCCCGCGCGGCCTTTCATCGCCATCCTCGGCGGCGCCAAGGTCAGCGATAAAATCGCCGTCATCCAGAAGCTCCTCCACAAGGTAGATGCCATCCTCATCGGCGGCGGCATGGCCAACACCTTTCTCGCCGCCGCCGGCTGCCAGATGGCGGCCAGCCTTGTCGAAACCAACGCGCTCGACACTGCCCGTGCCTTGCGCTGCCCTGGACAGGACATCATCCAACTGCCGGTCGATCTCACCGTCGCCGACAGCTTTTCCGCCGACGCCGCCTTCCGCACTGTCAGTGTCACCGAGATTCCGGCTGCTTGGATGGCCCTCGACATCGGCGAGGCAACAGTCGCCCACTTCGCCAATCGGCTCGCCGGCGCACGCACCGTTCTCTGGAACGGCCCAATGGGCGTCTTCGAATTTCCCCCCTTTGCCCGTGGCACCAATGCCATCGCTGAGATGCTGGCTGGGCTGTCCCATGCCACCACCATTGTCGGCGGCGGCGACTCAGCCGCCGCTGTGCAGCAAACCGGACTGGTCGACCGGATCTCCCATGTGAGTACCGGCGGCGGCGCCAGTCTGGAGTTCCTGGAAGGTAAAGTGCTGCCCGGCGTAGCCGCCCTTGACGACGAGGAGGCGTGACCTATGAACTTCTTAAAAAAATTGGCATCGTTCTTTACCGGCGGCGGTGGAGGCGGAGGCGGCAGCAATCGTGCCTTCCCCATCTATGTATTCAGCAACCGCTGCCGCGAACCGATTATGGCCGAAATAGATCTGGTCAACAGTCTCAGCCGCGATGAAGAGAATGAAAACCAGTTCTACACCCGCAAAGTGCTGCAAGGCAGCGGCAAGAACCGCTGTTTTACCCAAGTCGAAGTCGACATCTGGTTCGACCGCAGCAAAAAGGTCTCCCGCTATGACGTCAGCGGCGGTCGTTGGCTCACCGAAGAGGAGTACGAAGAGGAACTGATACGCTTCAACGCTCCGCCCGAAGAGGAAGACACTGCTGCAGATGACGACTCCCAATCGGGCTAGAACCCTTCGACAACTCCTGGAAGCCAGGTTCCGTTGACGTTTGGAAAAGACTGTTCAATATTTGATAGTAACAGGATGCCTGTAGCCAGAATCGGCTGTCCGTCGCCTGATTTTCGTGATCGACGTCCATGATCTGCGCCGTTGTCGCCTATCATCTCAACAACATAACTTCACAAATCACAGTTCAGACAGGCGCAACGCTTGCATCGCAACTGCAGCCCATCCTCTAAACACATAAATCAACGTTTAAACAAATGTCAACGATTCCTGCCGAGTTCAGGACCAGGGCGTATACATTACAAATCGCTCGCCGTCCGCACAGTCTCACGGTGCAACCTGACGCAGCCGCCTACGGAGAACACTCGTTATGCGTAAGCCAATGATGGCCGGCAACTGGAAAATGAATAGTACCGTGCCGGAGGCGCTTGCCCTGACGCGACAAATCTACCAGTTGGTCGGTGACACGACCGTGGTGGAGCAGCTGTTGTGCCCGCCATCCCTCTGTCTGCACCCGCTGAAGGCGTTGACGGCCGGCATGCCTTTCTCACTCGGCGCGCAAAACTGCCACTGGCAGGAAAGCGGCGCCTTCACCGGCGAGATCAGCCCCCCCATGCTGAGGGGTCTCGCCCAATATGTCATCCTTGGGCACAGTGAGCGCCGGCAGCAGTTCGGTGAAACCGACGAAACCGTAAACAAGAAAACCCACGCCGTGTTGGCGCACGAACTGGCTCCAATCGTCTGTGTGGGCGAAAGCCTCGATCAGAATGAGCAGGGCGAAACCGTGTCGATCATCACCGCCCAGGTGCAAGCCGCCCTGGACGGTCTGACCGCTGAGCAACTTCAATCTCTCGTTATCGCCTACGAGCCGATCTGGGCTATCGGCGCCGGCAGGGCTGCTACCGCGCAGACGGCCGGCGACATCTGCGGCCTGGTACGCACCATCCTGCGCCAAATGCACGGCGACGCCCTCGCCGACACGACCCGCGTTCTATACGGCGGTAGCACAAAACCCGACAATATCAGCGCTATCATGGAACAACCCGATATTGATGGCGCACTCATTGGCGGTGCATCGCTTGAGGCCGGCAGTTACGCCGAAATGGTGAAGATCACAACTGAGGTCTACGGCGGCTAACCTGCCCCTGTCTGATTCATCTTCTGGGAAGGAAAAATCAGGGGTGAGCAAATTAAGGGCATGAAGAGCGAGACTGGCTTCTTGTTCCTCTCTCCTCTTCACTCTCTCCTCGAATTCCCTCATGTCTCCATTCTCCCCATACCTGTTCTTCGTCCTCTTCTTCTTCCTGCTCGCCGGTCTGTGGTGGCTGAGCTGGCGAATCGGCCTGCTGATCCAGGAAAACGTCTACCTGATCACCGGCTCGGATGACTTGGCGATGGTCATTCTATTCCTGATCTACCTGCCGGGCATCCTCATCCACGAAACCTCCCATTGGCTGGTTGCCAGGATCCTCGGTCTGAAAACCAGCAAATTTAGGGTATGGCCGAAATACTCCCGAAATACCATCGGCTTGGGAAGCGTCACAGTTTCCTCCGGGGGCGCCATCTGGGACAGCCTCGTGGGGCTGGCGCCGCTTCTGGTCGGGTCCGCCTTGATCGTGCTTATCGGTGAGCATGTCTTCGACACCCAAACAGTCGCCTTCGCTTGGCGTACCGGCAAACTGCTGGACGGGCTGACCTTTGTCGCCGACGGCCTGGCCCACAGGCCGGACAGCCTGTGGTGGAGCTATCTCCTCTTCGCTATCGCCAACGCCATGATGCCCAGTGCCAGCGACCGCGCGCCGCTCAAGTCACTGGGCATCTATATCATCTTCATCGGCGTCCTGTTCGTGCTCATCGATCAGTCAGGCCGCAATGTAGTTCTGCTGCTCAACTTCCTCCTCGGTCCCATACAACTGCTGACCGGCGCTTTCTTCCTGGTCGCGGCCATCGATCTGGCGATCTTCCTGCTTCTGCTCGCCGTCAAAGCTGTGCTGAATATGTTTCTTACATAGTTCGTAACTACTCAGCCAATGCCACCCCTGAATCAGTCGCCACAGTCTCTGACCACTGACCACTGACCACTGATCACTGACCACTGACCACTGACCACTGATCACTGACCACTGACCACTGATCACTGACCACTGACCACTGACCACTGACCACTGACCACTGACCACTGACCACTGACCACTGACCACTGACCACTGACCACTGACCACTGACCACTGACCACTGACCACTGACCACTGACCACTGACCACTGACCACTGACCACTGACCACTGACCACTGCAGTTCTGGGCGGTCGGGCCTTCGGCCCTCCCTTGTGCAGGGGCTCCGCCCCCGCAACGCCCCCGTCCAAAACCATCCCTCACCCACCGTTCGGCGTAATTCCAGCTGTGCGGCTCATCCAAAGTGGCGGCTGCCAGCAAATACAAGATGAGAGAGCCTGAACGGCGGCGGGGATCAAGGGCTGGTCAAGACAGCCACTGCATACGGCTTAGCAGTTACCATAGTTCTTACATAGCAACCGTGCCCACCATTTCCCCCGCCGCCTGGTCAAACGTGCAGGCTGCGCCCGCCATGCCTGGCCTTCCCCCGCCTGGCCTCCCCCGCACTGAAATACACGTTCCACTTGCGTCTATAGCGACGGCGCCCTTTTCAAACTAGCCCCGATCGCCTCCTCCGGCTAGGGCTCGTTGACGTTTGTCTGAACAGCGACTTCCGGGTGCAAATTACGCCTGATCGTCGAAGGGCGGCGCAGTCACGCAAAGAAAATCCGATACGCCTTTGGTGTTCTCCGCGTCCCTCCGCGTCCTCCGCGGACAAAAAGGTGTTCTTCGCGACCCTTCGCGTGACTTCGCGGATCAATTGGTTTTGTCTATTTCAACATTCAAGCGAGAAACATCCCTAACAGGCCTGCAGGCTTTCAGTTCTTGTTGACATCTGAACAGCCTTCCCAAAATGTCAACGGAACCTAGTCGAAATTCACCAGAATGTCGGCCAGATGCTGCTCGTAGGCAGCCAGGTCAAAGTGGCCATCGCCGCACATGTTGAAGCCGATCACCTTGCTCTCGCCCCTTTCCCTGCACGCCAACCCCTCCTGCATCGCTCCCCAAATGGCATGGGCCGGTTCGGGCGCCGGCAGGATGCCCTCCGCATCCGCAAACGTGAGCGCGGCCTCGAATATAGCCCGCTGCTGAAACATTGACCGCCTCGATCAACCCTGCCGCATGTAGTGCGTGCCGCATGTAGTGCGCTGACCTGTGCGCTCAAGCCATGATAGCGCAGCCCATCGGCGTGGTTCGGCGTCGGCACAAAGCCGTGGCCAAGCCTGTGCATCTTGATCAGCGGGGTCAACTGCCCCCTGTCGCCGAAATCATCAGTATCGACCCAGCGCGTCAAGCTGGGTGCAGCCGCCGGTTCCACCGCAACACCCGGCTACAGGATCAAAAAGACCCGCCGCAATTGCAGCAGGTCTTTGCAAGAATCCAATTCATTCGGTCATCAGTTCAAGTGTGCCTGAATCCTCCCCAGCAACTGCGCTTTCTGCTGGAAGCCAACGATCGTTTCCACCTGCTGACCGTCTTTGAACAACATCAGCGTGGGAATGCTCATAACGCCAAATGCCATCGCGGTGCTCTGATTCTCGTCCACATCCAGCTTGCCGATCGTCAGTTTGCCGTCTAGTTCGGTAGCAATCTCATCCAGCACCGGTGCGATCATCTTGCAGGGACCGCACCACTCCGCCCAGAAATCTACCAGTACCGGGCGATCCGATTGGATGACCTCATCTTCAAAATTCGCGTCTGTGACAACAACTGTGTTCGCGCCCATTTTCTCGTCTCCTACTCCTGTATGCAAGCGTAAAAAGTGCAACCTCTTGGCCGGATCCGTCTTCAACTCGCCAGACCATATCTATCGTAACAAAATACGTCTGGCGTGACTGTAGACTTAACTACAAAAAATATGGTACGCCCTATCGAGGGCAAAAGTCAAAACTCCGCCCCAGCCGATTCTGACTATCTGCACCCTCCCTGCGTTGGCAACTGGTCACCCCCCCTTCTGCCGCCGTCGTAAAAAAGCGGCGAACTCTTCCTTGTCCAACGCCCCGGCTCGGGGCTGCTCAGTTTCGGGCCCCTCAGAAATCGGCGCCGCCTCGGCCGCAGACAGTTCATCTTCCGCTCCAAGCCTCGCCGTAACCGACGTAATCACGTCCAGGATACTTTCCAGAAACGCCGCTGTCAGCGCCTGCCCGCCAGGCAGGTTGATTATCAACGTACGGCCGCGGATGCCTGCAACGCCTCTATCCAACAGCGCCATGGGATTGGTCGCCGCCGCCCTTGCCCGCATCGACTCTGGCAGCGACGGCATCATTCGCTCCAATACAGCGGCCGTGGCTTCGGGTACCAGCTCCTCTGCCGAGGGTCCCGGAGCCGGAAACGTACCGCCCACCGTCAGGATCAGGTCTATCTCCTCTTCATCGCACCAGTTCCGCAGAGTTTCCTCAATCTGATAGCGAGGAGGCGCTACATAGACGCGGCTGACGAGGGGGAGAACTCCTTCCAGAGCCCCGGCCAGCAATCTCTGCACATCGGCCAGAACTGCATCTGCCTTCCCAGAGTCAGTCGAATTGGCTATGAAAAGAAATCCGCACCGGATCAGCATGATTGTCGGATTCTCCTTCCACGTTACACAATTTCCGGCTAAAGCCGGGACTTTGCACGCGGATCAATCAAATCTTAATGTGTCTCTCACCTTCACCTACCCGATGCCCCAAAAAAGTGGGCCCATTCGGAAGCCCCATTTTCGCGCTGCCGCGCCCTATTGACTCTGCCCTGCAACGCAGGGGCCGCTCCGGGCATCTGCAGTTCGGTAGAACCTGATGAACAATCGAAGGAAAAAAAGCGATGGCTAAGCCACCGCTTTCAACATTCGTCGATTTTGGGTTGGGCCTCTCTTACCGTTTGGTGTACTGCGGGGCCTTGCGTGCTCGTTTGAGACCTGGCTTCATCCGCTCTTTAACACGTGCATCGCGCGTGAGAAAACCGGCGGCTTTCAAAGTAGGTCGCAGGCCCGGATTCGAAGCCACTAACGCGCGGGACAACCCGTGCCGGACCGCGTGGGCCTGGCCGCCTTCACCACCCCCATGCACCTTGATACTGATATTGAAACTATTCTCCGTGCCGGTCAGAGTCAACGGTTGATGGATCACCATCTGATCCAATGCGCGCGTGAAATAACCGTTCATCGGCAGACTGTTTACAACAATCTCACCTTCCCCCTCATACAGACGCACGCGTGCCGTGGCGCTCTTGCGCCGTCCAACCGCTTCGATATACTCACTCATATCTGCTCTCCTGCAATTTCAGCACTTTAGGCTTCTGTGCCATGTGCGGGTGATCCGGTCCGGCGTAAACTCTCAGCTTTTTCATCTGGGCCCCGCCGAGCCGCGTCTTGGGAATCATGCCGTTGACCGCATCAAAGATTATCTTCTGCGGTTGCCTTTCCAACTGCTCGCGCATCGTTCGGCTCTTCAAGCCGCCAGGATAACGCGAGTGCCGGTAATAGCGCTTATCATCCATGCGGTTGCCCGTGACGTGGAACTTTTCGCAGTTGACCACAATCACGAAGTCACCACAATCCACATTGGGCGTGAAACTCGGCTTGTGTTTGCCCCGCAGGATCTGTGCGATCTCCGATGCCAGCCGGCCAAGTGTCTTGCCCGTCGCATCGACAACCCACCACTCACGTCCGCTCTTGGCCTCTTCATAGCTCAGGCTCAGTGTCTTCACCCTGTAATCTCCTCATTCACACCTGCACGCAGGCCCTCTGCCATTCACACTAGGGCTCGTTGACGTTTGTCTGAACAACGACTTCCAGGTGCAAATTACGCCTGATCGTCGAAGGTCGGCGCAGTCACGCAAAGAAAATCCGATACGCCTTTGGTGTTCTCCGCGTCCTCCGCGGACAAAAAGGTGTTCTTCGCGACCCTTCGCGTGACTTCGCGGATCAATTGGTTTTGTCTATTTCAACATTCAAGCGAGAAACATCCCTAACAGGCCTGCAGGCTTTCAGTTCTTGTTGACATCTGAACAGCCTTCCCAAAATGTCAACGGAACCTAATACTATGAATGCGCAGAAAACAGATCAGAAAATTCTGGATACTTCACCCGCTCCAGAACTAGCCCATTGGGCGGGAGCGGCCGCGCTGAGCGGCTGCGGTCTTTTGCCTTTAATGCCGCCGCCAACTCGTCGGTCTGCCACTCACCCAGCCCAACCGCCAGTAGCGAGCCAGCCAGATTACGCGCCATCCGGCGCAAAAAAGCGTTCGCCGTAATCGTCAGTACCAACCTTTCGACCGGAAACGGATCCAATACCGGCAGCGACTCCTCTACACGCTCCCAAAAAAGCGACCCGACTCGGCGAACAGTATTGTCTCCTTGGGGCGCCTGCCCAAACGTGGCAAAGTCGTGCGTCCCAATCAACAGACTGGCAGCCCCGTTCATAGCCTCCAAATCCGGGCGACTCGGTAACACCACTGCAAACCGATCCGCCAGAGGGAAACGCCTCTCGCCCTCTCCCCCGACCGCCGGCTCCCACATCGTATACCGGTATGTCCGCTCCGCAGCGCTGAAACGCGGATGGAACCCAGGCGGCGCTTCAGCCAGACGGCGGACCAGTATCGAAGCCGGCAACCGTTGATTCCAGGCCTGGCGCAAGGCTTCCAGCGAGTGCCTCCACGGCACTTCAACCGATATAACCTGCCCTTTGGCGTGAACCCCTGTATCCGTCCTGCCGGCGCCACTGACCCGGCAAAACGCGCCGGTCAGGTTGGCTAACGCTTCTTCCAACGCGCCTTGCACTGTCGGCGCATTTCGTTGCACCTGGAAGCCAGAAAAATCTGTGCCGTCGTAAGCGATCAGACCGGCGACCCTGGGCATTCGCTCCTCACCGGTGTGGCGCACGCGACCATAAACCAACAACCCGCCCGACTGCCGCCAACTGCTCTAACTATCGAATTCAGCGGCAGTCACCCTGGTTACTCGTTACTGCTGTCCGTCACTAACTCGATAATAGCCATATCAGCCGCGTCGCCGAATCGTTTTCCCAACTTGACAATTCGCGTGTACCCGCCATTCCGTTCCTCATAGCGGGGTGCCAGTTCGTCAAACACCTTCGTCGCCACCGACTTGTCATTGAGATATGCCACAACCTGCCGTTGCGCATGCACCCGATCAATCTTCCCCGCAAGGCCGTGCTTGGCTTTGGTGATTAGCTTTTCGGCAATGGGCCGGACAGCACGCGCCTTCGCCTGTGTTGTAGTAATCCGCCCGTGAATATAGAGTTCTCGAATCAGGTTGCGAAACAGGGCTTTGCGTTGCGCCGAGTTCCGGCTCAACTTGTGCCCCGCGATTTTGTGTCGCATCGTCCTATTCCTCCGGTAGCGGCGCTAGACTCGTCTCGACGACGATCTCGACTTCTTCAGCCGTCTCAGCCGCTTCAACCGTTTCAGCCGCTTCGGCCGTTTCAACCGTTTCAGTCGCTTCGGCCAAAATTTCCTCACTATCGGCTCCGTTGCCGCCACCCAGGTAGGAGCTGAGATCTACACCTATCACATTCATGTATCCCTTCTCACTCAGCTTCTCTACCAACTCATCCAGCGACTTCTTGCCAAAATTGCGGATGGCGAGCATCTCGTCCTCACCCTTCTCCATCCGCTTCAGGATTTCCCCAATCTTCGTGATGCCGGCCCGTTTCAGGCAGTTGTACGCCCGTACCGTCAACTCCAACTCTTCGATCGGCGCCTCTGCTACGCGGCTGGGGATGCTCTCTTCCTCCTCCTCAGGCAACTCGACTACCGCTGCGCTGTCGCCCACAAACAGGCTCAGATGCTGAACAAGAATATCCGCGGCCTGGCGCATTGAATCTTCCGGCGAAATCGTGCCATCTGTCCACACTTCCAGATTCAGCCTGTCATAGTCGGTCTGTTGACCAATGCGCGTGCGTTCGACCCGGTAGGATGCCTTCCTTACCGGACTGAATATCGCATCCACCGGAATCTCACCCAGCGGCAACTGTACCCGTTCTTCAGCCGGACTGTAGCCCCGGCCCTGATCCACCACCATCTCGATGTCAAGGTCCACATCATTCGAGTCGGCGAACAGCAGGTAAAGGTCCGGGTTGATGACCTCGACTTCCGGTGGACAGTTCAGATCTCCAGCTGTCACCGGACCTTCGTGGTATACCTCCACCGAAACGCGAACAGGTTCGGCGCTCTCGCACTTAAATCGGATCTGTTTCACATTCAATATCAGACGAGTGGCATCTTCCAGCACATGGTCGATTATAGAAAACTCATGATGCACACCACTGACCGAGATCGAAGTTACCGCGGCTCCAGGCAAACTCGACAGCAATACCCGGCGCAACGAGTTCCCAAGAGTAATCCCATATCCGCTTTCCAGCGGGCTAATTACAAAATGGCCGTAGTTACGAGAACTGGCCTCTACTTCTATCTTCGGCAATACTAGATTGTTAAGCAACGGCTACCCCTCCCGGCTTTATATCAGTCTCATCCAAACCACGTGTGGCGACAGACACTCGTCGCAGCCCTACCAGTTAACTGAACATCCTACCTGAAAAGGCAAGGAAATTGTACAATGTCAGCTAACGACTGTAGTACTCAACGATCAACTGTTCGTTTAGAAGTACGCCAATCTCGTCTCGCTCCGGCGCCGAAGTCACCGTACCGTTGAGATTGGACGCATCCAGACTAAGCCACGTTGGGGGGGAGGCACTGCCGAGAATCTGAGCGCGCTCACGGAAATAGGTCTTGGTTCGACTCTTCTCGCGAACAGCAATCAGGTCATTCGGCGACACTAAAAAGGATGGAATATTCGTCTTGCGGCCGTTTACTGCAAAGTGGCCGTGCCGCACCAGCTGACGCGCCTGCGACCGGCTATCGGCAAAACCGAACCGGTATACCACATTGTCCAGCCGGCTTTCCAGCAACGTCAGTAACGTGCCGCCGGTTTGACCCTTGCGCCGTGACGCTTCCTTGAAATAGCGACGAAACTGCCGTTCCATCACTCCATACATGCGACGCGCCTTCTGCTTCTCGCGCAACTGAATGCCGAAGTCCGAAACTTTGCGGCGCATGACATTGCGCCGGCCTGCTTCGCCAGGTGGGAATGGACGCCGGTCAACCGCACACTTGGGGCTGACACAACGTTCCCCTTTCAAAAATAACTTCTGTCCTTCTCGTCGGCAGAGCTTGCAAACCGCATCTGTGTATCGTGCCATCTTTCCTCCAAGTCGACTATCGCTCGCAACCATCTGCTCCATTCAAGGCCGCGACTTAGTTCGTTGTCTCGATTCATCTGCCTGACTGGTGACCGCTTCGCCGCCGTAGGCGCAAAACGCATCGTCACCCCCTGGCGGACATCCGCAACCCACTTCCATCGCCGTTGCGCGAACCCGCTGCTATGCAAAACAAGCGGCATCGCGCCGAAACACGATGCCTCTCTTCTTCCGGCAGGTGAATCCCGTTGTTGCGCAACCCCTCCAACCTCGATACTTGGGGCAACGCGGCGTCCGCTCTCCTAAACTCTTCGCTTGCTCGGAGGACGCACCCCGTTATGTGGAATCGGTGTTATATCGGCTATCGACGTAACCGACAAACCAGCCGGGTTCAATGCCCTCAGCGCACTCTCGCGGCCCGGCCCAGGCCCTTTGATAAATACCTCGACCTCACGCATATTGAAGTCGCTCACCGCCTGCCGAGCCGCCGCCGCCGCCGCCAGCTGGGCCGCGAACGGTGTACTCTTGCGGCTCCCCTGAAAACCGGCTGTGCCCGAACTGGCCCAACACAGGACATGGCCCTGGGGATCGGTGATCGTGATTATCGTATTGTTAAATGTGGCGCGGACATGAACCTGCCCGCTCGGCACGTGTTTTCTCTCCCGACGGGTCGATCGACTACCCCGGCGACGCTGTGTTCGAGCCATCGTTTCTCCTTAACCTGATGTCCCTGCGCAAAAAATGGAAGGCGCGATCATCTGCCGCTACTTGCGCGCTTGCTTCTTGCCGGCAACCGTCTTCTTTACGCCGCGACGCGTGCGAGCATTGGTGCGCGTGCGCTGGCCCCGGCTCGGAAGGTTGCGGCGGTGGCGCAATCCCCGATAACTTCCGATCTCCATCAGACGCTTGATGTTCATGTTCACTTCGCGCCGCAAATCCCCTTCGACGCGACAGTTGCGCTCAATGTAATCCCGCAACGCGACCAATTCATTGGTGTCCAGGTCCTTGACGCGTTTGTCTTCGTCTATCCCGGTCGATTCCAAAATCTCCTGGCTGATTGTCCGGCCAATTCCATAAATATAAGTAAGCGCGATAACAACCCGCTTATCTCTTGGAATGTCGACGCCTGCAATACGTGCCATGACTCTCCCCCTTAAGTTTCTATCCCTGCCTCTGCTTATGCTTTGGGTTTTGACAAATCACGTATACAACCCTTCGCCGGCGTACAATTGTACACTTTTCACACATCCTCTTGACCGAAGGCCTCACTTTCATCCTTCAACCCTCCTCCCCTGAGACGAAACGCAATTCCGCAAGTGTATCACAAGGCTATAGGCGCGTCAATATCTCAGGGCCTTTGTTGGTGACAGCTACTGTATGCTCAAAATGAGCGCTCAAACTATGATCTTCGCTAATAACGGTCCATTTGTCTTTCAATGTCTCCGTGCGCCACGTGCCCATCTGTACCATCGGTTCTATCGCTATCACCAGCCCAGGGCTTAACGCAACCTTCCCGTCCGTGTCGTCTGATACATAATTCAGAACCTGCGGCCCCTCATGCATCGACCGCCCCACACCGTGGCCAGTGTATTCCCGTACAACGTGAAATCCGCTTGGCTCTACACTATTCTGCACTGCCGCGCTGATATCCAGCACACAATTGCCTGAACGAATCGCTTCGATGCCCGCAGAAAGACTCTCCTCCGTAACCCGCAACAACTGTTCAGCCCCAGGGTCAATGTCGCCAACAGCATATGTCCAGCCACTGTCGCCCACAAAGCCGCGGTAAAAAACGCCTACATCAATGCTGATGATGTCGCCCTCTTGCAACACGCGCGTCTGGTTTGGAATGCCATGCACCAACTCCTCATTGATGCTCGTGCAAATGTTGGCCGGATAGCCTCTATAACCAAGAAAACTGGACTTCGCATTGTTGCTGTGGATAATCTCCGCGGCCAACTCGTCCAATTCCCATGTGCTTATCCCCGGCCTGATCGCCTGCCGAAATGCCTGATGAACTCTGGCAACGATGCGGCCCGCTTCCCGCATAATCTGAATCTCGCGCGGACTCTTGTGAATCGGCGCTGGACGTTCCCGCTCCTGCCTGGCCTTGAGTCGGCCCTGTCCATTCCGGCGCAATCGCTGCCTGAATCTTGTCATCATACTTTCATTGTTCATCTTGCACTTGTAGCCGCCGGCAAACAGGCCGCACACTGGTTAGACGGATAGAGCGCTCCCCGCCGCCTCGATATTATTGGCGGCCAACATCGCCAATAACTGCTCCTGCAACTCCTGGATCGGTTTCGCACCATCAATGTCCACCAACAATCCCTTGGCGAAATAGTATCCAATCAGAGGCGAAGTCTGTTTGTAGTAGATATACAGCCGATTCTGAACCGTCTCCGGCTTATCATCATTCCGCTGGTACAATTCGCCGCCGCAACTGTCACACACCTCCCCGCGGGGAGGATTGAATGTCAGGTTGTAAACCCGGTCGCAATTACGGCAAACCCGCCGCCCTGTGATGCGCATGGTAACAACATCGTCCTCCAGCTGGATCAACGGCACCAGATCAATGCCGCCGAACCCCGCCGTCATCCCATCCAAAGCCCTTGCCTGAATGAGATTGCGCGGAAAACCATCCAAAATCGCGCCCCGTGCGGCATCCTCTTGGGCTAAGCGCGCTTCCACCATCCGAATCGTAACCTCGTCGGGAACCAATTCGCCTTTATCGTAATAGCTCTTGGCCAACTGCCCGAGTTCCGTCTGATTCTTCAGGTTGTACCGGAAGATCTCTCCCGTCGAAATCTGCGGAATGCCCAACTTTTCCTGCAATAACTGAGCCTGTGTGCCCTTGCCTGACCCCGGCGCTCCCAGCAACACCAGATAAATGCGGTCGCTCATCAACACCTCGTCCTTGCGCTGAAAAAATGGCAGGCTAACGAATAAAGCCCTCGTAATTGCGCATCATCAACTGCGCCTCTATCTGCTTCATCGTGTCCAGCACCACACCGACGACAATCAGCAAACCCGTGCTGCTGATAATCAGCGTATTGAAGCTGCCTACGCCGCCCCCGAAAACCAAGCCGGCCAGAAAGGGCAACACCGCAACCAACCCGAGAAAAAGCGCCCCGACCAGCGTAATGCGCCCCAACACACTGTTCAGATACTGTTCTGTGCGCGGACCAGGACGGATGCCGGGGATAAACCCCCCTTGCTTCTGTAGCGTGTCCGGGAGATTCTGTTGCCGAAACATGATGTCGGTATAAAAATAGGTGAACGCAACTGTCAACATGAAGTAAATCAGCCAGTACAGAAAGTTCTGTGGACTGAACGAGGTGAAAAAGAAATTCGCCACAGTGCCGATCCAATCACTGCGAAGTATAAAGTAGGATGCCATCGTGTTCGGCAGTATCAGCAGACTCTGGGCAAAAATCAGCGGTATCATGCCTGCCGTATTTACCCGCATCGGCACATATGTACTCTGCCCGCCGACCATCATCAGGCGGTTGCCCCGCATCGTGCGCACACGCTTCCCATACTGCACCGGAATGCGGCGCTGCCCCTCCTGTACCCATACAATCAGCGCAACCGTCAACACCGTAATAACGCTGAAAATCATCAACTGTGTGATTCCCTGCTGCCCAAGCAGGCGCACTTGATTCGGCGCCGAAGCAACAATGCCGGCGAAAATGATGAGCGATACGCCGTTGCCGATACCTTGCTCTGTCAGCAACTCTCCCATCCACATGGCCAACATCGTGCCAGCGGTTAAACTGATCAGGATTGTCAGCGAGGGCAGCAGCGCTTCACCCGTGAAGCCCCACTGCTCAAGAACTGCCCCCGTTGCCGCGCCGCCCACCGGACGACTAAGCAGCGTCGCCTGGCCGAAAGCCTGCAATATCGCCAACGGAACCGTCATATAATGTGTGTAGCGATTCAATTGCTGGCGGCCCTGTTCACCCTCCCGGCTCAACTCCTCCAACTGGGGCACTATCGGCGTCAACAACTGCATGATGATCGTGGCGGTAATGTATGGATAAACACCCATCGCCATCACACTGAACTGAGCCAGCGCACCGCCGCTGAAAAAGTTCAACAAACTCAGAAGAATGTTCTGATCCGTTGAACGAAATATCTGATCCAGCACCTCGCGATTGACGCCGGGAAGAGGAATATGCGCCGCCAGACGGTAGGCGACCAGAATCAGAAACGTGTAAAGCAGCTTCTGACGCAGGTCCGGCAATCGAAAGGCATTGCGTACGGCTTCGAGCATGAAGATTCTCCGGTAGAGATCCGACCAGGCTTGGCGGCCAGTCAGGCGGCCAAACCGGCCTCTCTACAGTTAAGACCTTGGCAGATTCCTGGTGACCGCAAAGGGTAAAATGTCGACCGAACCTCCCGCGGCCTCTACCTTCTCCCTTGCGCTCTTGCTGATTCGATGAACTTGCAGATGCAGCGGCTTGTCTATCTCTCCCCGCGCCAGAACGACCACAGCTTGCTTCCTGCCACCCAACAGCCCCGTGTCAAAAAGCGCCGCAGGTGTCACCTGCGCATCCGCCTCAAAGCGTTCGCACATATGATCAAGATTCACCGGCGTGTAGGTCACTTTGAAGCGGTTGACGAAGCCGCGCATCTTCGGCAGCCGTCGAACAAAGCTCAACTGGCCCCCTTCAAAGCCTTGCCGGACACCGCCGCCAGAACGGGAATTCTGGCCCTTGGTGCCCCGCCCGGCCGTCTTGCCTCGTCCAGAACCTATGCCGCGGCCTACTCGTTTCCGGCTTCGGGTTGCTCCCTCATCGGGACGCAATTCGTGCAGTTTCATATTCCGTATACTCCAGCCAAATGGAAAAGGCCGCGACTGCTCGTAACAGCCCCGGGCCGCCTGATCGGCGCGCTCAAGCCTCCGTCTCTTCCACTACCTCAACAAGATGAGAGACTTTGGCGATCATCCCCCGAACCGACGGACTATCAGACTTCTCGACGGCCTGATTCATCTTTCTCAGACCCAGGGCATGTACTGTGGCCTTCTGGCGTTTGTTGTAACCAATCGGACTCTTCTTCAGTCTCACAGTGATCGTCTTTTCCATAAGTCTAATCTTCCTGGTACCAGAAGGGGCGCAATTTCTCGGGATCGACCCCACGTCGTTGCGCCTCGACCCTGTAGTCTTGCAACTGCTTCAACGATGCAAAGGTGGCCTGCACCACATTCAAAATATTGTCGCTCCCCAACGATTTGGACAAAATGTCCTTCACGCCCGCGGCCTCAACCACTGCGCGTACGCCCCCACCGGCAATAACACCGGTGCCGCGACTGGCCGGTCTCAACAGCACCTCGCCAGCCCCAAACCGGGCTTGGCTCGCATGGGGAATCGTCGTACCCAGCAGATTCACCGCCACCATCGTCTTGCGGGCGGTCTCACTCGCCTTGCGGATAGCATCCGGAACCTCGCGCGCCTTGCCTACGCCTACCCCTACTCGCCCGTTGTTGTCTCCAACGACCACCACGGCCCGAAAAGCAAACCGGCGTCCACCCTTCACCACCTTTGCAGTGCGCGCAATATGAACGACTTTCTCATCCAGTTCATCCTTCTCTTCTTCCCTCTCGCGGTCCCGTCGACGATCTCGACGTGCCATTTTCCTCTCTCCTTGCTCGTTTTAGAAGACGAGACCAGCCTCGCGACTGCCATCAGCCACCGCCTTCACGCGGCCGTGATAACGGTACCCGCCGCGATCGAAGACCACCTGCTCAATTCCGGCCGCCTTAGCCCGCGCAGCAACTAACTTGCCGATCTCCTTCGCCTGCTCCACCTTCAGCTTATCGGCCAGAATTTCCTGCAAGTCGGCTTCCATTGTCGACGCCGACACAAGAGTATGCCCAGCCTGGTCGTCGATCACCTGCGCGCTGATGTTTTTCAGGCTGCGAAATACATTCAATCGCGGCCGCACAGCCGTCCCGGAAACCTTGCGCCGAACACGCATGTGCCGCCGCCGCCGCGCTCTCGTCCGTAGATCTTTCGCCATATCTCACCATTCCTTGCACATTTATGCCTCGACCGCGCCAGTCTTGCCTGCCTTCGCACGCACATATTCGCCCTGATAACGAATACCCTTGCCTTTGTATGGCTCCGGCGGGCGCTCCTTGCGTATCTTCGCGGCCAGTTCACCAATCTTCTGCTTGTTGATACCCGAAATCGTCACCGTCCGCCCATCTCGAGACACCTCAAACACTACATCCGGGCTGGGCGGCGCATACTCCACCGGATGACTCTTCCCGACCTGCAATATCAGCTTCTCACCATCATGCTGGGCGCGGTAGCCGACTCCGTGAATCTCCAGAGTCCTCTTGAAACCGTCAGTCACCCCCACCACCATATTGTTGAGCAACGCTCTCGTCAGGCCATGTATGGCGCGATGGTGGCGCTGGTCGGTCGGCCGGGTGACAACGAGCTCGCCATTCTCTCTCGAGATCTTCATATCCCGATTGAACGTCTGGCTGAGTTCCCCTTTTGGGCCTTTCACCGTTACCAAGTTGCCCGCCACAATATCAACCTTCACACTGGCAGGCACAGGAATCGGCATCTTCCCGATTCGCGACATATTCTCCTCCCAACACTACCATACGTTGCACATTATCTCGCCGCCAACCCGTTCACGACGAGCCTGGCTTCCACTCATAACACCTTGCGGCGTCGAAACAATGTTTATTCCCAGTCCACTCCGAACCAGCGGAATGTTACGAAAACCCGTGTACATCCGCCGCCCCGGACGGCTCACCCGCTCTATTCCGGTAATCACCGGCTGTCCCTTGTCGGAATACTTCATCCCGATGATCAGATTCGGCCGGGCATCGTCCCCCGTGACCGAATACCCGCTGATGAAGCCCTCCTCCGCCAGAATCTTGGCGAGCGCGACCTTCGTCCTGGAACTGGGCATTACGGCACGCCGGTTTCTGGAGTTTGACGAGTTGCGGACTCGCGTCAGAAAGTCCGCGATTGGATCGGTCATCATAACAAAAGCTTCCTCTTGACTCTTGCAGCGCAACTTATGCCGGCAACCAAGCCAGCAACATCGCTGTATTCGGTTAAGCTACCAACTGGATTTGACTACGCCGGGCAAATTGCCCAGTAACGCTTCTTTACGAAAACAGATGCGGCAAAGACCAAAACGGCGCATGTACGCCCGCGGACGACCACACTGCGCGCACCGGTTGCGCACCCGCACTTCATACTTCCGCTTAGACTCCCGCGAAACTATACTTTTCTTAGCCACAGACCGTTTTCTCCTTCATCTTCGTAGCCATTTTCCCTATCGCCGTTGAAACGGCATATCCATCATTGCCAGGAGCCGACGGCCCTCTTCATCGCTTCCCGCCGAGGTAACAACCGTCACTTCCATCCCCCGAACCTTGTCAATCTCATCATAGTCGATCTCCGGAAAAATCAACTGCTCGCGCAGGCCCAGGCTGTAGTTGCCCCGCCCATCAAAAGAATCCGGCGAAATGCCGCGAAAATCCCGCTGCGCCGGCAATGCAATGCTGATCAGACGATCCAGAAAATCCCACATCCGCCGCCCTCGCAGCGTTACTTTCACACCAATCGGCATTCCTTCCCGCAGCTTGAATACCGCAATCGACTTGCGCGCCCGCGTTACGATCGGCCTCTGTCCCGTGATAATCGTCAGATCGTGGCTGGCGCGCTCAATCGTCTTGCCATCCGTGATCGCCTCTCCCATGCCGATGTTTACGCTGATCTTCTCAACCCGCGGCACCTGCATAATGTTCGTATAACCGAATTCCGTCATCAGCGCCGGGGTAATCTCACTGTCAAAACGTTCTTTCAACCGGGGCTTCTGCGTCGGCATTCCGTTCGCTTCACTCATTGCTCTCTACTCCTCGCCCGCAGTTGCCGCCCTCGGCGACATCAGGCCGTCAATCTGTCCGTTGATCTATCTGTCGCTTGCTGTTGGCAGGGGCTCACTGGTGCGTCGATCAATCCGGATCTTGTCCTCGCCGTCATACCGGTGGCCGGCGCGAGTCACTGCGTTGTCCGTCCCTACCAGCGCCACATTGCTGATGTGTACCGGCGCCTCCAACTCGATGCGTCCAGTCTGCGTACGCACCGTCGGGCTGCGGCGTTGATGCTTCGTCACAAAATTCGCGCCCGCCACAACAACATACACCCGATTGGGATCGTGGCGGCCTTTCTTGTTCTTCTTGCGTATAACGCTCTGCACTTCACCGCGGTGCCCCTTGTCATTGCCGGCGATCACTTCGACGAGGTCGCCCTTCCTGATCTTTACACTCATCCCCTCATCTCCTCAAATCATGAACGAAACCGTCCACCGGCCCGTCCAACCTGAAGCCTATCCACCTGCCCCGCTCAAAGTACCTCCGGAGCCAGGGATACGATCTTCATATACCCGTGGTCCCGCAACTCCCGGGCAACCGGCCCAAAGATGCGAGTGCCGCGTGGATTCCTATTGTCATCGATGATGACAGCGGCATTCTCATCGAAACGAATGTAGCTGCCGTCCTTTCGCCTCACCGGATATCGCGTGCGCACAATAACCGCCCGCACAATCTCGCCCTTCTTTACCGACGCCGTCGGGCTGGAGGCTTTGACCGTCGCCACAATCACGTCACCAATCCCACCGTAGCGGCGACTGCTTCCACCCCGAACTCGAATCGTCAATAACTCTTTCGCGCCTGTATTGTCGGCAACCCGCAGGCGGCTCTCTTGTTGAATCATAGCTCCATACCTCTTCTCTTGCCGGCTCGCCTCGACTTAGACAACAATCGCATGGTCAAGAATCTTCGCGACATAAAACTTCTTGTGCTTACTGATCGGCCGGCATTCACGAATCTGGACCGTATCTCCGACTCGACACGCATTGTCAGCATCGTGGACTTTGTATTTCTTATGTGACTTGACTACCTTACCATACAGAGCATGGCGCGCGGCCCGTCCCACTTCCACAACCGCAGTCTTGTCCATCTTGTCGCTGGTGACCACGCCAACCAACTCCCGTCTTCGCTCGCGCATTTCCCTTACTCCTCGTTCTCTTCGGCCATCAACTCCCGCTCACGTAAAATCGTCTTTACGCGAGCGATTTCACGACTGACCTGACCCTTGCGTGCCGTATTTGTCATCTGCCCGGTCGCCCTTTGAAAGCGCAAGTTAAAAAGTTCCTGATATCCCTCGTCTAACCGGGTGTAAAGTTCACTCGCCGTTAGCGGGCGTAGCTCATGTGCTTTCATCTCTCATTCCCCCTCGCCTTCGCGTCAAATGTCCAGTCGGGCGATGAACTGCGTTCCCATTGGCAACTTGTGCGCGGCCAGACGGAATGCTTCGCGCGCCTGAATTTCATCTACACCCGCGATCTCGAAAATTATGCGTCCCGGCTTTACCACCGCCACCCAATGTTCGACATTGCCCTTGCCCGAACCCATCCGGGTCTCGGCCGCCCGCATCGTCACCGGCTTATCCGGAAATATGCGAATCCACAACTTGCCGCCGCGCTGTACATAGCGCGTAACTGCCCGACGGGCCGCCTCAATCTGCCGGCTCGTCACCCAAGACGGCTCAGTCGCCTGTAACCCAAATGTGCCAAAATGGATCCGATTGCCCCGCAAGGCTTTCCCTCGCATCCGACCGCGGTGCATCTTGCGATACTTTACTCGCTTTGGCATCAACATTGCCTACTCTCCATCCCGTCTCTAGTGGTCCAGCCGCCACCCTTGCTGGGCAGAAGCCTCTACTCGCTCGACGCCATCTCCGCATAGCGAGCATGGTACTCTTCACCTGGCAGCACCTCGCCATGATATACCCACGTCTTCACCCCGATCACGCCGTATGTCGTGTTCGCTTCGGAGGTTCCATAGTCAATCTCCGCCCGCAACGTATGGCGCGGCACCTGTCCGTCACGTATCGTGTCGACCCGCCCCATCTCGCTGCCGCCTAATCGCCCCGCCACCTGGATCATGACGCCTTCCGCCCCAGTCCGCATCGCTCGTCCAGCCGCCTGCTTCATCGCCCGCTTCCAACTGATGCGACGCTCCAACTGCTCCGCGACGTTCTCGGAAACCAACTGGGCATCCGTCTCCGGCTTGTCAATCTCGCGGACGTCGATCTTGACCTTCTTGTTCGTCAACTCCTGCAAGTTCACCCGCAACACATTCACATTCGCACCCTTCCGCCCAATGATTATCCCTGGCTTGGCCGTATTGATGATCACGTGAACCTGGTTGGGCTGACGTTCAATTTCGATAAAACTGATGCCTGCTCGCGGCGCATCACGATGAATCATCGCCCGGACCTCTCGATCCTCGCCTAAATGATTCACATATTCATGCCCCGTGGCAAACCATCGACTCTTGTGTTCCTTGATAATGCCCAGACGAAAACCGGTCGGATGTACTTTGCGTCCCATAGGGCCCCCTTACGCAGCGCTCAGTGGTCGGTTCAGACCACGAGCCGCCGCTGTTCGTCCGCTACTCGTCATTCAAACGCTCTTCCAATACTACGGTTATGTGGGAAGAGCGTCGAATCCATGGCTTGAACCGCCCGCGCGCGCCAAAACGTCGCCAGCGCCGGTTCGGCGCCTGATCGGCATAGATCTTGCTGATGTATAATTCTTCAGCTTCCAAACCGAAATTCTCGACGCCATTGGCGATTGCGCTCTTCAGCGTCTTCGCAACCGCCTTAGCCGCCTGTTGAGGCATGAACTGCAGCAGCGCCATTGCCTCCTCTGCCTGCCGTCCCCGCATCTCATTCAATACCACACGCGCCTTCTGTGGGCTGATCCCCGAATACTTGGTAACTGCTCGAACTTCCATCGTACGCGCTCCCCTATCTCCAGGACGGAGGAAGAAAAAATATCTACACTAATGACAGCATCCCTACAGCCTGCGCGTGCTTCTTTCCGACCTGATATGACCGCGAAAGAAACGTGTCGGCGCAAACTCACCCAGCTTGTGCCCGACCATGTTTTCCGTGATGTAAATCGGTACATGGCGGCGCCCGTCGTGAATCGCCAGCGTATGTCCGACAAACTGCGGAAAAATCGTCGAAGATCGCGACCAGGTCTTAAGCACCTTCCGTTCACCGGCCCGGTTCATGTCTTCGACCTTCTTCAGTAGCCGTGGCTCGACATACGGTCCCTTCTTCAGGCTGCGTCCCATCGAATCTCCTCCAAATCTGCAATTTCGCTGCTATCGACGCTTACCGCCGCGACGAATAATATACTTGCCCGTTCTCTTGTTGCGCCGCGTACGCTTGCCGAGCGCCGGCTTCCCCCATGGTGTCTTGGGGCCCGGCATACCAATCGGCGACCGCCCCTCCCCACCACCGTGAGGGTGGGATGAAGGATCCATCGCAACTCCCCGCACCGACGGCCGAATACCTAGCCAGCGATTGCGACCAGCCTTGCCTATTGCAATGTTACTGTGATCCGGATTCGACACCTGCCCAATCGTCGCCAGACAGCCCATCTCTATATAGCGCACCTCGCCACTGGGTAAACGCACCTGCGCACGCAACCCCTCCTTGGCAACCAACTGCGCCGAAACGCCTGCACTCCGCACCAGCTGCGCTCCCCGACCCGGATACATCTCAATGTTGTGAATCTGCGTGCCCAACGGGATATTGCGGATCGGCAGCGCATTGCCCGGCCGAATCTCAGCGTCCGGGCCGGATTCCAACACATCCCCAACCTGCACACCCAACGGCGCCACAATGTACCGTTTCTCTCCATCCTCATAACTCAGCAGCGCAATGCGCGCACTGCGGTTCGGATCGTATTCAATCGACGTGACCCGCGCCGGAGCGCCATACCTGTCCCGCTTGAAATCGATTACGCGGTAGCGCCGCTTATTACCCCCACCACGGTGACGGACAGTGATACGCCCCTGGCTGTTGCGCCCGCCCGTCCTTTTCAGAACCATAGTTAACGAGCGTTCCGGCTTCGTACGCGTTATCGTCTCAAAAGTCGTGACGCTCATGTCCCGTCGCCCCGGAGACGTGGGGCGGTATATCTTTACAGGCATAAAAATCTATCTCCGTTCGAGAAGAAAATGAAAAAGAGAAACAACCGGTCCCGCTTCTCCCCTCCTACTCCTGGATGTCTTAGACACCTTCAAAGAACTGAATGCTGTCTCCGCTATCCAGAGTAACAACCGCCTTCTTCCACGCCGACTTCCGCACCACCTTGCGTCGGCCTCGCATCCCCGTCTTGGCCGGCATCTTCATCACCCGCACGCCGACCACATTCACCCTGAAAGCGGTCTCCACTGCATCGCGAATCTGGAGCTTATTGGCCCGGGAATCAACCTCAAAAGTGTACTGATTGTTGAAATCGGCCGCATCGTACGACTTTTCTGTAATAACCGGGCGCTTTATCACTTCGTATACGTGCATCAGGTTCTCCTCGTATCAGACACTGACTCGACCGTCTTGACCGCCGCCAACTGTCCGCATAGCCGGATCTGGCAGCACCTAAGCAAGCCAGTCGTGTATGAAATCGACCGAGGCCTGCGGCAAAAGAAGCATGTCATGGCCAAGCAGATCCTGAATGTTCAGATTGCCGCTGAGAAGTGACTTCGCCTGCGGCAGGTTGCTGATCGACTTCTCGACAGCCATATCCCGCTCCGGCAATATGACGAGTACACTATCACTGCCCAGTTTCAGATCGGCTAGCGCCCGCATAAAATGCCTCGTCTTCGGCGCCTCCATCGTCAACTGCTCCAGAACTACGATCTGGTCCGCCCCAGCCTTGACACTCAGCGCACTCCGCAGAGCTGCCCTACGCATCTTCTTAGGCATCTTCTGCGTGTACTTGCGCGGTGTGGGGCCAAATGCCGTCCCGCCCCCTACCCAAATAGGTGAACGAATCGAGCCATGCCGCGCCCGCCCCGTACCCTTCTGACGCCAGGGCTTGCGACCACCCCCGCGCACCTCGCTACGCGACTTCGTCTTATGCGTACCCGGGCGCGCGTTAGCCAGCTGCCTTACCAACGCCTGATGCATCAGCCCCCGATTGATCGGTGCGGCAAATACCGTATCTTCCAACTCTATCTGACCGACCGCTTCACCGGCCATATTTCTGATTGGCACTTCCACCGTTTCGCCTCCGTACCAGTAGCTGCAGGTTCGTCAATGTACGAACCACAGGCCGCTGTCTTACGCCTTTACCGCCGTTCGAACAACTACCAAACCCAGACGTGGGCCGGGTACCGCGCCCTGAACGGCGATGAGATTGCGCTCCGCATCCACAAGAGCTACCTTCAGATTCTGCACAGTGACGCGCTCATTGCCCATCTGCCCCGGGCCTTTGGCGCCAGGAAATGTATGACCCGGCGTCGTGCCCGCACCACGCGACCCCGGTGCCCGGTGTCGATCCGACTGCCCATGGGTCTTCGGCCCGCCGCGGAATCCGTGCCTCTTGACAGCGCCCGCAAAGCCCTTCCCCTTCGACGTGCCAGTCACATCAACAAGCTCGCCCTCCGCAAATACGTCCGCCTTTATCACGTCGCCCGTCGCATGACCCGCCCCGCTCGGCAAACGCAACTCGCGCACAAAACGCAGAGCAGGCATGTCGACCTTTCTCAAATGACCGAGTTGGCCCTTGGTCAACTTGCGCTCCGGCAGCTCTTCAAACCCAACCTGAATCGCGTTGTAACCGTCCGTATCCTCAGCCTTCACCTGCGTGACATAACAGGGACCAGCTTCGATTACCGTGACCGGCACCACCGCGCCGCTATCATCAAATAGCTGGGTCATCCCTATCTTGCGGCCCAATATCCCTTTCACTTGCTCCTCCAGGACCGACAGCGCGCTCGATAAAATCCCGACCGACTGCCGCATCGCCCAACTAGGCCCATCGCTTGCAGACTGGCATAAAACCAACCCGCTCTATCCATTCCGCGCATGGCCGCAAGCTGAGCCTTATAACTTAATCTCGATATCAACACCGGCGGGCAAATTCAGACGAGTGAGATTCTCAATCGTCTTGTTGCCTGGATCCACCACATCGATCAGACGCTTGTGAGTGCGAATCTCAAACTGCTCACGACTGTCTTTGTCGATAAACGGCGAACGCATCACCGTGAACTTCTCAATCCTAGTAGGCAGAGGCACAGGCCCAACCACCTGGGCGCCCGTCTGCTCGGCAGCACTGACGATCTGCTTTGCCGACGCATCCAGGACGCGATGATCGTATGCCTTGAGCTTGATACGGATCTTTTGCTTTGCCATGTAGTCTTCTCTCTTGTCGCGGTCCAGGAACAAAAAGTGTGGCGAGTGCATTCACTCGCCACAAACCTCTCTACACTATTGGATGATTTCGGTGATAGCGCCGGCAGCGACGGTGCGACCGCCCTCGCGGATGGCAAAGCGACCGCCGGTCTCGATGGCGACAGGTGCAATCAACTCCACCTCCATCGTCACATTGTCGCCGGGCATGACCATTTCGACGCCGGCCGGCAGGTCGATCGAACCGGTGATGTCCATGGTGCGGATGTAGAACTGGGGACGATAACCCTTGAAGAAAGGAGTGTGACGACCGCCCTCGTCCTTGTGCAGCACATAGACTTCGGACTTGAAACGGGTGTGGGGCATGATGCTGGCGGGCTTGGCCAAAACCTGGCCGCGGTCGACCTCTTCGCGGTCGATGCCGCGCAGCAGACAACCGACGTTGTCGCCGGCCTGGCCCTCATCCAGCAGTTTGCGGAACATTTCCACGCCTGTGACGGTGGTCTTGTGAGTGGCTTTGATGCCGACGATCTCGACCTCTTCCATCGGATGGATGACACCGCGCTCGATGCGGCCGGTCACCACCGTGCCCCGGCCCTTGATCGAGAAGACATCCTCAATCGGCATCAGGAACGGTCTGTCGATTTCGCGTACAGGGGTGGGGATGTACTCATCCACCGCCCGCATCAGTTCCCAGATCGGCTCATACTCCGGTGCATCGGGGTCGTCCGAACTGCTCTCCAACGCATGCAGCGCGCTCCCGCGCACAAACGGAATGTCGTCGCCGGGAAACTCGTAGATATCGAGCAACTCCCGCAACTCCATCTCCACCAGTTCCAGTAACTCCTCGTCCTCCATCATGTCGACTTTGTTGAGAAACACCACCATCGCCGGCACTTCCACCTGCCGCGCCAGCAAGATGTGTTCCCGCGTCTGCGGCATCGCCCCATCGGGTGCGGCCACCACCAGAATGGCGCCATCCATCTGGGCAGCGCCGGTAATCATGTTCTTGATGTAGTCCGCATGTCCAGGACAGTCCACGTGCGCATAGTGCCGGTTTTCGGTTTCGTACTCTACATGCGCAATGGCGATTGTGATGCCGCGGGCCTTCTCTTCCGGCGCATTGTCGATCGCCTCAAACGCACTGAAATCCGCCATCCCTCGCAGCGCCAACACCTTCGTGATCGCGGCCGTCAGCGTCGTCTTCCCGTGATCCACATGCCCAATCGTCCCCACGTTCACATGGGGCTTGGTCCTCTCAAATACTGCCTTCGCCATTAGGTTGCTGCCTCCTGCTTATCATTAATGGTCAAATCCGCTACCTCGCTACAATTCAACCGAAAACTCCGAAGCGCGAAAAGGACGATATCATCAGTGACTGCTGCAAACCGCCCACCAGGAATAGGTGGGCGGCAATGATCCTGCGGCTCCCATACTCTATTGTCTAAAACGTAAACAAACCTTAAGGTTCAGACCCGCCCAACTTCAGCGCGCCAACCTCGTTCGTCTCTGAAGCCCACAATCGGACTTGAACCGATGACCTCATTCTTACCAAGAATGCGCTCTACCGACTGAGCTATGCGGGCAGAACATTACAACATCGAATTGCAACACCACTGAAGTGGGCGGGGGCGGATTCGAACCACCGTAGGCGATAGCCGTCTGATTTACAGTCAGATCCCTTTGTCCACTCGGGCACCCGCCCATTCCTATAGCGCTTGTATTAATGTGCTTCGTCTGCCCAGCCGCCGCCAATATTCCCAAAAACCTCGAGTCGGCCACGGTCAATACGCCTCTACCGAAGAGCCGACGATCGGACTCGAACCGATAACCTGCTGTTTACAAAACAGCTGCTCTGCCGATTGAGCTACGTCGGCGCGTGCTCAGACGACACCTGAGCGATTATAACACACTCCAAATGTTGGTCAAATCTGGATACGTCTAAATGCAAATACATTTCCTACACATCTTTCCTGTTTGGGAACCCATCCGCACAAGGGCATCCGGAAAAATAGCCTCCCGTCCCCCCACCCGTCAATTCCCCCGAAATGCCGCAACTCAAAACCTGACGCCTGCTGCCAAATGCCTCGCCCGGCGTTAAGTCGACCCATCACCAATGCGCTCCTCTCCCCGCGCACTCGCAAGACCGGCGCTACCAACCGCGGCAGTGAGCCATACTGGCCTGACCATTGCCCAAGCGCGTGCTACCAAAAAAATTTGGAAGGCAACCGTTGTCTGACTAAAGATTCCCATGTTTGGCCGCCGCCCAATGTCCAATATCATCGAGTCGCCACCCGTGACGAGTCAAATTACTAAAATATATTATTTTAATCTGTAGGCGCCACCCGGTCCGGTCGCGGGGAGAGATCATGACCCCAGCTCACTGTTATGTCACGCGCCTCTGTCACACTTTCCGCCGCCGGTCTGATAGGATACGCCTCCATACTGAAGTGCATCCCAAATAACTGTCCGCCAAGTGGTACCAATACCCTGTCCGGACTCAACTCACCACAGCTCAGACAAATTTCTAAAAAAAAACTGGGATGCACAGCCGCAAAGCTAGTCGATTGAATCGGCCAAAAAGACGTGTTACAATCGATCCCATGAAACGACGACTTCCGCAACAGGCGCGGCGCAAGCTCGAAGAACTACCCAGCAAGCCCGGCTGCTATCTCATGTGGGACGAAAGTGCCAACGTTCTCTATGTGGGCAAAGCCTTGGTCTTGCGCCATCGCGTGCGCAGCTATTTCCAACTCTCCGCCAAACACTCTTCCCGCATCGAAGAGATGGTCGCCAAGGTGCGGGACATCACTTGGTGGGTCACCCCGACGGAGATGGAAGCGCTGATTCTCGAAAATGACCTCATCAAGCGCCACCAGCCCCACTACAATGTCATGCTCAAAGATGACAAGGGGTATCCCTATATCAAAGTTAACTGGCAGAATGACTTCCCCAAGGTGGAGCGCGTGCGCCTGACAAAAGACGACGGTGCCCGCTATTTTGGCCCCTTTACCAGCAGTTGGGCAGTTAGCCGCACGCTCGAGTCAATGCGCAAAGTCTTCCCCTATCTCGACTGTGACCGTACCATCTCCGGCAACGACGAAAGCCCCTGCCTCTACTACCATCTCAAACTGTGTGGCGGCCCCTGTATCGGTGTCCAGAACCGCACCGAATATCGCGAAGGCATCAGCCAACTGATCGACTTCCTCGAAGGCGACACCGATGCCGTGATGAACCAGTTGGAAACCAGAATGGGCAATGCGGCCGAACGCTTCAACTTCGAATTGGCCGCCGTCTACCGGGACCGCATCAGGGCCGCCCAACGTATCGTCCACCAGCAGAAAGTTGTGGGCGTCCAGAACGACGACGAAGATGTCGTGGCCATCGCCCAGGACGCGAAATCCAGCGACACAGTCGTGCAGATCCTGATGGTACGCCGCGGCAGATTGATCGGAAGAGAGAACTTCGCCTTGCAAGGGGTTGAACTGTCCGAAACCACCGCCGAAAACCTGGGCGATCTGATCGGCATCTTCATCCAGCGCTTCTATGCTGACACCTCCCATGTCCCGCCCCGCCTGCTGGTCCAGTTCGTGCCCGGCACAAAAGACCTTCTGGCCGCCTGGCTGAGTAAACTACGCGGCGCCAAGGTCGAGATCCGCATGCCCCAGCGGGGCAAAAAACGCAAACTGATGGAGTTCGCAAAAAGTAATGCCGAGGAGTATTTACGCGTGCAGAAGGCCCAATGGGCCGAAGACACCAACCGCCAAACCGAAGCGCTGGCGGAACTCCAGGCTGCCCTCGCCCTCCAGGTGCCCCCGACCCGTATCGAATGCTACGACATCAGCACCTTGCAGGGAACCAATACCGTCGGCTCCATGGTCGTGTTCGCCCGCGGCGCCCCCCTGAAATCCGCATACAAGCGCTTCAAGATCCGCGGAAAAGGCGCCCACGGCGAGCCCGACGACTACGCCAGTATGCGAGAAATACTGCGCCGCCGCTTCCGCCGAGCCGTGGAAAATGACCCCGACCGGCCCGGCCGCAAACCGGCCAGCGCCAGCCATTGGAAATTGCTGCCCGACCTCATTATCGTTGATGGCGGTAAAGGCCAGCTCGGCGTAGCCAACGACGTGTTGGCAGAGTTCGGTCTGCCCAAAAAAGTGCCCGTAGTCGCTCTGGCAAAACGGGAAGAGGAGATCTTTCTTCCCCAGCGCCGCGATCCGGTCCTTCTCCGCCGTGGCAGCCAGGCCTTCTACATGGTACAGCGCATCCGCGACGAGGCCCACCGTTTCGCCGTCACCTATCATCGCAATCTGCGCCGAAAAGGGCAGACGACTACAGTGCTGGATACTCTGCCCGGCATCGGCCCCCGACGGCGTAAAGCACTACTCCAATTCTTCAACGGCGATCTCGAAAAGATGCGCCAGGCCACTCTGGATGAACTGCGGACCGTGCCGGGTATGAACCGGAAAGCCGCTGAAGCGGTCAAGGAGCATCTGTGAAGGAGTACTTGCAATGACCCGCGGCAACCGGGCCGGCCCCGCCCGCTACCTTGGCGTCCCTCCCACTTTGGCTCTGCTGCAATCCCTTGTCTATCTGAAAGGGTTGCCCATTGACGAGGTCGACGCTCTCCTCCAGTCGAACTCCCTGGTCGTCGATTTTGCCCCCGGAGACGAACTGACCCGGCAGGATGATGTCGCCGAGTACCTCATCTTCATCCTCAGCGGCTCCGTCCGCGTCACCCGGCTGGAAAAAAACGCAACCGGCGCTGTAGATACTCTCGCCCGCGTCGCCATCGCCGGCGATATCATCGGCCGCTACGAACTCACCTTCAGCCTCAAATACATCAGCACTGCCACAGCCCAAAACGCGGTTTCGGCCCTGTGTATCGAACGTTCAACACTGGAACGACTGCTCTACCGCTATCCCGCTTCCCACCAGCAGACCGCCTACCAGGCGGTCGTCAACCGTCTGCGAACCATGCCGCTGTTGGCCGATGTCGATATGGCCATTCTCGGCTTCCTGGCCGACGAGATCCGCAGCCAGACAGTAATGGCGGACACTGTCCTCTATACACAGAACCAGGCCCCCCACACGCTCTTCCTCATCGCACAGGGCCAGATCGAACTCTATCATCCTCGCAGAACCGACAACCGCCTGCTGTTGGGCACCGGCGGCTCCTTCGGCTTTCCCGGCAGCGTCGGCGTGACCAATAACGCAGCTCCAGACAAATACGGCCACTGGGCCGAAGCCAAAGCAGAAACGACAGTGTTCGAACTGCCCTGGCGAACGATTCGGCAGGTCGGCCGCCGCTTCCCCCAGGCGATAGACCCGGAAATCCAACTACTGCCCGCCAAAACCATCAGCGCCGTCTCCATCTTCGCCGGGCTGTCACCCCAGGAACAGATCCAGTTGGCCGGCTTCTGCAGCTTTCACCGCATCCCCCAATACCATCCCATCACACAGCAGGGGGATAGCGCTGACAGCATGTGGATCTTGCTGGAAAACAGCCGCGCCGTCTTGAGCGCGCTGGACGAAGACAACCGCGCTCTGCCCCGCGCACCGGTGCGCGGCATTGTAACCTTCAACGAGACCGCGCTCCTTGCCCCAAATCAAGTGGAACTGACAGTCGAATCCGAACCCGGCAGCCTTTGGCTGCGCCTCCACCGGCAGGACTTCCAGCGCTTCGGCCAAATCTGCGGGCCTGAAATCGTGGACAAAGTTGCCGCCCGCCTGCCCGTCCAGGCGGACGACGCCGATCTCGAACAGCGACAAGATTATAAGTGGTTGCGAAAAGACGAAATTCTGGTCACCTTGCAACTGCGTCATTGGCTTGCGCTGCTGGGTCAATCGCGGACGACCGTCGTTGCTGTTTTCGTCAGCGCCGGCCTTATCTGGCTCCTCTCCACTCTCGGTATTTCTCTCTGGGTCGGCCTGGGCATCAGCGCCCTCCTGGTTATCCTGACAGTCATCTGGGGCATTCTCAACTATCTCAACGACTACTTTATCGTCACCAACCGGCGAGTCATCCAGCAAGAGAAGGTCATCTTTTTCAGTGAACAGCGGCGGGAAGCCCTGCTGGAACAAATCCAGCGCGTAGACGTGGCCACGACCTTCTGGGGAAATCTGCTCAATTACGGTACCTTGTCCGTCTATACCGCTGGCACAACAGGCTCTATCGACTTCAACTTCGTCGCCGACCCCGACAACCTCCGGACGGCTATCTTCCACCATCGCAGCCTGTGCCAACAGCGATCCAGCGCCGAGAGCAAGCTGGATATCCAAGACGCCCTTGAGAATCGTCTGGGTTTGTCCGTTGACCTGCCCAGTCGAGTGCGTACCGATTCGGCCCTCCCTGCCCCCGACGACACGGCTGCTGAGCTGCCCTTGTGGCAAAAACTGCGCCGTGCAATCACCGTGGACAGTTCACTCGATCGGGAAACGACCGATCGAATCGTCTGGCACAAACACTGGTGGGTTCTCTTTGTCCAGGTCGTTCTTCCCGGCACGCTATTTCTTTTCGAAGTCCTATTTCTGGCCGGTGGCTTCTCTTCGGTTTCCCTGTTGCAGCAACTCCAGTCCAGTTTGAACGCGCAAACCCTGCTGTTAGCAGGTGGATTGGTGACGCTCGCAACCCTGGGATGGATCCTCTGGGCCGTATCCGACTGGTGGAATGACACCTACACAGTGACCGAAGATAGAATCATCGATGTCGAGAAGCTACCGCTCTTCCTCAGCGAACAGCGCCGCGAAGCTCAACTCAGTGACATCCAGGACATCAGCCTCGAAATGAATTCCCCCCTGAAGATGATGCTGAACTTTGGCAATATCATCGTCCAAACCGCCGCCGGCGAGGGCGCTTTCACCTTTGATCACGTGCCCAACCCCAGAAATGTCAAAGAAGAAATCACCCGGCGGATGATCGCATGGAGGCGGGAGGACGAACGGCGCATGGCCCAGGATCGTAGCCGCGACCTGCCCGACTGGTTCGAAATGTACAATCGGCTGGAAATGGGACAAACTAGAAATGAGGAATGAGGAACTGTGAGGAGTGAGAAGGGAAAGGTTCGTGCTCTCTTCTTGACACCTGTTTAACTATTCGACCGCACATCAGCTTCCATACGTCAGGCGGTCGATCAACCGGCGCGGCAGGTTGGCGACGCGCATCTGGCTTTGAGTCAGATCGATCGGATACGCCACCCGGCGCTGTTCCCATGTCAACTCCTCCAGGTCCAGCAGCGCGTAGGCGGCCCTCGGATCGTTGTCCCTTGGTTGCCCTACACTGCCGGGATTGAGAATCAGGCGCTCTAGGCTCGTTAGTTCCAGTCGCACACGTTGCCCCTCATAGGGCCTCAGAAGATCGACAGTTACTGGAATGCCGTTCCGACTTCCACGCCTCGAAAATATATTTCTCAACTTCCAGCGGTAAATCGCCGGTTTGTGAGTGTGACCCACCAGACACATCTTGGTCTCAAAGTGGGCAAAGTTTTCCAAGGCGATCGCCGGCGACTGGACATATTCCGACACCGGTTCGCGTGGGCTGGCGTGAGTTATTAATATACTTTCCGCGCCTTCCGGTTCAAGAGGTTTCGCTGGTAAACTGTCGAGGAACGCACGACTTTTTTCGCTTAGTTGGCTCCGCGTCCATTCAACGGCCGCACGCGCCAAGGGGTTGAAATGCGCTATATCCAAACCAGGGTGGCCCAACACAGCCCAATCATGGTTGCCGATGACGCAAAGATCCGCCTCGGCCTGAACAAGCTCGACGCACTCATTCGGCGCCGGGCCATATCCTACCACATCGCCCAAACACCAGATCGCATCGAAACGGCTCGCGGCGTCGGACATGACCGTTTCCAGGGCGACAAAGTTTGCATGAATATCAGAGATAATCAGTACGCGCATAAAATCATCTTAACACAGGCCGATTTTGACCTCAAACGGTTAAGTATATTATTTGAATATGCGTGAAATGACATAAGCTGCAAAGCCTGCACAACATCGCTTGCGAAAGATTACCCAAAATGACCGACGACGCAAGATGCGCATTTCGACGCATCGGCATTCTGCACCACCCCCGTAAACCGGATTCGCTGGACCTGGCGGGTCAGATGGAACAGTTTCTGCGCAGCGCAGGCGTGAATGAAACCTGGCGCCATTCCGCCTGGGATGCCGAAGTCGTCAAAGCCCGACTCCCCGACGTCGACTTGCTGATCACTCTCGGCGGCGATGGCACCATGCTGCGGGCCGCGCGACTCGGCGCGGCCTTCAACGTACCCATGTTAGGCGTAAAGATGGGAAGGCTCGGCTTCCTGGCTGAGATCTTCCCCCAGGACTGGCGCTCCCCCTTGGAAAAATTGCTCCAAGGCGATTACTGGATTGAAGAACGGCTTATGGTGCGCACACTCGTGGAAAAGGCCAGCCCCAACGGCGGCGAACCCCTCGTTCGCTGTACCTTCGATGCCCTCAATGATGTCGTCGTCAGCCGCGGCAGCCTCGCTCGCATCGTCCGCGTCAGCGCCAACCTGGATGGCGGCTACCTGACCACCTACACCTGCGACGGCCTGATCGTCAGCACCGCCACCGGCAGCACTGCCTACGCCCTCGCAGCCGGAGGACCTATCCTGCCACCGGATCTGCGTAACATCCTGGTGATTCCCGTCGCCCCTCACATGAGCATGGACCGGGCTGTCGTCCTCTCCGAAGGCACAGAAGTACGCCTGCGTGTCTACAGCGACCACTCCGCCATGCTCACCGTTGACGGCCAGTTCGAAGTCGAAGTAGACGATTCCGATGAAATCGTCGTCGCCAGCAGCCCCTATCAAGCCCGCTTTGTCCGACTTCGCCCGCGCAGCTACTTCTACCAGACGCTCATGGACAAACTGAAATGAACAGCGCGACGCTCACTTGGCGCCTCCTTCCGGGGTGCCCGTGACATATTAGAAAGCGAAATCACATGTCAGATGAAACCCGCCATCCTGAAAAGGAGCATTACCGTACGCTGGATCTGCATGGCGAAGCCGGGCAAGAAGAGATCGCGCAGCAGTTCAGACGGCTGCAAAAGCTGTACCAGCCCGAAACTCTGGAATCCGCCGCAGATCGGGCCTATACAGCGCAGAAGCTGGCCGCTATCGAGAAAGCCTACGAAATCCTCGGGGACCCCGCCCGCCGCGCCATCTATGACGGCAAGCCCGCTCCGGTCGTGGTAGGCAGCGACGGCGAACCCGAAAGCCTGACCTGCGCCAACCACCCGGATCGAGAAACGCTCCTGCGGTGCAACAAGTGCGGGAAACCTATCTGCATCTCCTGCGCCGTGCGGACGCCTGTCGGCTACCGCTGCACCGACTGTGTTCGCGAGCAGCAGAACATCTACTTCAATGCCATGGGCCGGGATAACATCGTCGCCTTGGCTGTTGGGTTTGCCCTGACGTTGATCGTCGCCCCAATCGTCGGCTTTCTGCTTGGCAGTATCGGCTTCTTCGGCTTCTTCATCGCCTTCATCATCGGTTCCGGCGCCGGAACGCTCGTGGCCCGCATCATTCGCCGCGCAGTGGGCAACCGTCGTGGCCGCAAACTGCCGCACTGGGCCCTGGCCGGCATCATTCTGGGCGTGGCGCCCTGGGCGTTCTTCTTCCTCCTGACGGGCGGCAGAGCCTTTCTGATGCTGCTCCTCTTTGCCGGCCTGACCATCGCATCAGCCTTTCCCCAGCTTCGGTAAGGCGCTCGCTTGAACCTTCGCCCGTTGCTGGCCCCCGCTATAGGGCAGCGTGCCGCCAACCCAAACTCTGGGCGCACCCCGAACCAATCTGAGCTCTTGGTAACGGGCAAACAGGGTGGGCATGGGAACCTTCGTCCCCGCCTCCAAACGGCCTCATTCTGAAGCCAAAGCACTCTATCGGAAAGCGTTACATATTCCGGAGACGCCCACGGGGGAGTGGGCGCCTTCGTATCGCGGCTGCAGGAACTGACAGCGTAAGAGCCTATTTGGAATGTGCCTTCCCCTTCAACCCACCTGAACTGTGCGCATACTGTAAGCGGTACCGACCCTCCGCCGGCTCCCACTTCTGATCTCACCAACCGCCAGAATGATGAGCGCGGCGCTGGCGTGTCCCGCCAGAATCCAGGCAAGCTGACCGGGATTCCTCACACCGGAGGCCGGTGGCCGGGCCGTTTCCGCCGTCTCCCACATTGGCTCCCCACCCACCGCCAGCGGTGTACGGCTGGCGGTAGTAAGCACGTATACCGTCCCTGTCCTTCCGGTTACCGGCAGCAGTTCTGCCACCTGAGCATCCTCCAACTCTGCCAATCTTTCCCACTTCGCGCCGCCATCGATGCTCATCGCCACTTTACTGGACAATTGCTGGAGTTCGCCCGCAGCCAAGACACCTGTGGCAGCATAGACAACCTCCGGTTGCGCCGGGTCCACCGCCAAGTCGCTGACCACAAGCCGACCGTCATCCAGGTTGCCCAGCCCATGACTGATCGATTGCCATGCCACGCCGTCCCGGCTCACTTGTACGCCCGCGCCGGCAGTGCCCGCATAGATCGTCGGGGGCGACGTGTCGGCAACCACCACGGCCGTCGGCCGGCCGGGCAGATTGTCGACAGCCACCCATCTCAGACCGTACGCCTCAGCTCGGTACAGCTTCTCCAGAGTGAGCACAAGCGCCAAGCCTGCCCCCGTGCTGTCAACCGCGATCTCCTGCACCGGCTCCGCCAACAGCAGATGCCCGCTGGCAACCAAGCCCGGCCCTACCCCTGCACCTATGTCCCGCAGACGATAAACACCATCGGCATCCGTGCCCACATACAGCAGCCGGTTGGACGCGTCAAGGGCCACAGCGGTAACGCCCCCAATGGTGTCCGAATCCAGGCTAACTTCCATCCAGCCCTCACCGCCATCGCGGGAGACGAAGACGCTGAGTCTGTTGGCAGCGCCAATAAACACAGTATTCGGATCCAACCGGTCCACTGCTACCGCGTTGACGATCACACCGGGCGGCACCGATAGCGACTCCCAGACGCCGTTGACCCCGACATAGAGCCAGCCTCCATCTACCGCGTAGCTGCGTCCATCCACCTGCGCCGCCGCCGCGTACGCGCGCACGCTCTCCAATTCGGTGATTGAGAACCCAATCGGCTCAGCGCCCGCCGCCGCACCGACAGACGCTATCAGAGTCAGCAGCAAAAGGGTCGTTCCTGTCAACAGTATTCTCACAATCATGGCTGAACCTCCGTGAACCACTTTTCAGACCTTCAATGCCATGATTGTACTTCCGTCAGTAACATCCTTCCGGCCAACTATCGGAACGTTTCCGGACCATTTACTTACGATTAACTCGTCTCGGCCGGTAGAGCGCCCGAATCGGCCGGACGTTTCGCGCCCGACAGTTCCTGCCTCGACCCTTCCCAGTCTCGTCGCTTCGCCGGATTCCAGTGCCTTCTATCCGTCCCGCTCACTTGGCTCTTTCCTGGATTTCCGAAACTTCTTGCGATGCCTGTGTGGATGTGCTATCATTTAGTTTGCCGGCCAACATGAAATGGCGAATCGTCTACTGAATGCGGACTTCTGTCTGTTCCCCGTAGGCAGACGACGCCGCAAAAAGAGCCCGATGGCAGTTGGAGATGCCCTCTGGGCTCGGTTTTTCAGACATTCGGTCGCAACCAAACGGGCCTTCAACTTGAGGAAGTGGAGAAAATCGATGGGCACGCAGTCGCGCTCACATGGCAGGGCGGTAGCGCATTCAACAAACTCAAGGTGGATAGCTGGCGCTATTCTGACACTGGCGGCAATTCTCCTGCTCTCCGCATGTACCCGCGAGCGGCTTGCCGAGGAGGTAGGCAACTCCTTGGGACCGCAGCCAGAGGATCCCGTTGTTATGCAACCGGATACCCCGCAACCAACAGTGACTGAAACGCCCCTACCGACACCGGAAGACACGCCGGAGCCGACAACGGTCACCTACGAAGTCAGGCCGGGGGATACGCTCTCCACAATTGCGGAGAAATTCGGCACCGATGTCGAGAGAATTCGGGTGATGAATCTGCTGACTACCGACGCTCTGCAAGTGGGTCAAGTCTTGCGTCTGCCCAATGTGCCCGGCGTGACAACCCCAGAAGGCATCCCCACGCCCACGCCGGAGCCATTCCAATACACGGTTCAGGATGGAGATACGCTTTTGTCGATTGCGCTCCGCTACGACACGTCCTTGAACCAGATTGTGAGTATCAACGGTCTGCATGACGAGCACAGTCTCAGAGTTGGCCAGATCTTACTGATTCCCGGAGCAAGCGCCCCCGCCGGTCAGTCAGGCGCAAACCGGGGCGCAGCCGATTCCGCTCTGTCTCGCACAGCGGGCACGCACACCGTCCGCCCCGGCGAGACTCTGGCCTCCATCGCCGAACAATACGAAGTTACACTGGCCGAACTGATCGCCTTCAACAGCAACACCATTACCAATCCACATGTCGTGAATGTGAATACCGTACTTCGCATTCCCGGTCTGACCGCCGCCGATATCAATGCTCTGAACCAGACACTCTATACGGTCCAGGAAGGGGACAGCCTTAGCGCAATTTCCCAGCGGTTCGGCGTCAGCGCAGAGGCGATCATAGCCGCCAACAACATCTCCAATCCCGACCTGCTCCGTGTCGGAGACCAACTGGTTATCCCCGAAAACTGATCTCTGATTCCTTACTGACTGGCTGCCGTCAGCCCTCCAGCCAAAGGCAGGTAATGCGCCTGCGTCCTCTTGTAACCAGCCAGGCCTTATCGAGCAGGACGGACTTGAAACGCGCAAACACCACTGAAGCGCCTGCTTCCAGAACAAGCTAGTTGCTGTCAATTCGTCTGTTATCGGGTTTGGTGTCGGATACCTGCGGGGCTGGCGACAATCAGGTCTGTCACCAGATCGAGGAACAGGCCGTGCTCGACGATGCCGGCCCGTCGCTCCAGCGCGCCGGCAATGGACTCCGGATCATCCATCGGGCCGAACCGGCAGTCGAGAATCAGATTGCCGCTGTCTGTTCTGAAAGGGCAGCCGTCCGGCGCCGTCCTTACCTGCACAGACGCCCCAAGCAGCTCGATATAGGCCGCATGACCGCGCAATCCAAAGGAGATCACCTCCACTGGCAGGGCCCACTGCATACCCAGACGCTCGGATAACTTGCGTTCGTCAACGATGATCATCTCGCGCGCGCTGGCCTGGGCAACAATCTTCTCACGCAGCAGCGCGCCGCCCCCGCCTTTGATGACCCGCAGCTGGGGGTCCACCTCGTCAGCGCCGTCTATCGTCAAATCGACGCGCGGATGACTCTCCAGCGTGGTGAGCGGAATGCCCAGCCGACGAGCGTCGGCGATTACCTGCTCCGAACTAGGGACGCCCAGAACATCTGAGAGTGTGCCCTCCTCCAAGCGTTCGGCGATACACTCGAGCGCCTTCAGTGCCGTACTCCCCGCACCCAACCCCACGATCATCCCGGATTCGACATGCGCTACCGCCGCTTCAGCCGCCCGTCGCTTCAGAACATCTATGTCTTGCATCTGGTTTCTTTAACGCGTCGCACTGTGAGCGCCATCCTAAGCAAGGCTCTCTCCCCCTGACAACATGCTGCCCATCGCCTGGTCACCGGAACTGCAGTAAAGTGAAATACCTTTACACCGCCGCCAACGACTCGACAAGCCGCTCCAACTCTGCTTGCGAGTTTCCCCCCAAATCGATTCGCAGCACGCGCCGCCCTGCATTCAGTAGCGCCTGCCGATCTCCCAGCGACTGCGCCTGGATCAGGACGCCGAACGGCAGCGCCGACTGGGGCGAGCCAGGCTCGTCGGGAATGCCGGCGTCGGAGGAAGGGCTGTCGGTGAGCTGGATAAAGAGACCATTGCCGCGATCCCCTTTGTGCAGCTGACCCGTGGAGTGGAGAAAGCGGGGCCCAAAACCAAGAGTCGTTGCCAACTTTGTCCGGTCTCGCAGACATCCCTGCATGGCGCGAAGCAGGCTGCTCACCGCGGTGCAGGGGCGCAAATAAGCCTGTATGCTGATGTAATCTCCCACCTCGGCCTGCCGCACAAATGCTGCCAACACTTCGACCGGACTGCCGGGCGGCGGACCCTCGTTCGGCGCGCCTAGGTATATCTTCACACCGCCGGCCTCCTGCGAAGGTTGCGGCGCCGGCAGGCTTCCGCTCTCCATATAGGCCGACATCATCTGGCGCGACTGCTGCTTGGCCGACTCCACGTCCGGCTGATCGAACGGGTGAATTCCTAGCCGCGCCCCTGCCACCGCAGTGGCAAACTCCCACAGGAAAAACTGCCCGCCCAGATCGTACCGATCGCGGAAGCGTACGCGGATCACCGGGTGGCCGGCCTCTATCAGCGCCTGGACCGTCGCATCCTGCGCGCCGGTGTCGCTCCACTGAAGATGAACGAACAACCGGTCCGTGCCGTACGCCTCCGGAGATGCCCCCGGTTCCCCCACCACCGGCACAATCCCCGTACCCGATTTGCCCGTGCTCTCGGCGACGAGCTGCTCCAGCCAGTCGGCGAACGAAGCCACCTCATCGTCCGCGATAATTGTCAGTTTGTCTCGCCCCGCTTTCGCCATCTCCGCCATCACTACGCCAATTTGCGCGCCGGGATTGACCGACCCGGTAACATGCCGGCCGCAGTCGTTCTTCGCCTCCAGACCGCGTCGCAGCAGACGTCGCAAATTCACCCCCACCAACGCAGCCGGCGTCAGCCCAAAATGGGACAGCGCTGAATAGCGGCCGCCTATATTGGGATCGTTGACAAAGACCGAGCGGAAGTTGCGTGCTTCCCCCAATCTGACGAGTTCGGTGCCTGCATCCGTTATGGCGATGAAGTGCTTCCCCGCCTCCGATTCGCCCAGTTGATCCTGCATCTGATTGTAAAAGAATTTGAATAGGGACAGCGTTTCAGTCGTGGTACCGGATTTGGTGGCGACGATAAACAGCGTTCGCGCCGGGTCCAGGCTGTCCGCCACGCTTTGGACAGCCGCCGGGTGTGTGCTGTCCAATACCCGCAGCGCCATCGCGCCGCTGCCGAATGTACGCGCAAACACCTCCGGCGCCAAGCTCGAGCCGCCCATTCCCAGCAGGACTGCCTGCGTGTATCCCTCTTGCTGAACGTCCTGCAACAAAGCGCTTATGCAATGACGCTCCTCTTCCATTCGGGCTGCAATGTCCAGCCAGCCGAGCCGGTTGGCGATCTCGTCCGGGCTGTCACCCCACACGCTGTGGCTCCGGGCCCAGATGCGGGTGACGACGCGCTCCCTGTCGATCTCCTCCAGAGCGGCCCCTACCCGGCTCTGGAGGGTTCCGTAAAAAAATCGGTGCGCTCTCGCGTCTGGTTGCCGTCCCCGCCGGCGATCGCGGCCACCTTCCCGGCGATTCCCGACATCAACTCATCAAATGAGTCGGCGAAGGAGTCCACGCCCTCACTCATCAGCTGCGCGGTGATACTGTCCAGATCGATGCCCAGTTCAGCCAGCTGCGCCAACTGTTGGCCGGCTTGCTCCACGTCCGCATCCACGGTGCGGGCAGCAGTTCCATGATCCAGAAAGGCTTCCAAGGTTTCAGGGGGCACCGTATTGACCGTATGGGGTCCAATCAGCGAATCCAAGTAGAGCGTATCCGGGTAGTCGGGATTCTTGGTGCTGGTGCTGCCCCACAACGGACGCTGCACCCGCGCACCCTGCGACGCCAGTTTTTCCCAGCGAGGTCCGCTGAATAGCTCGCTGAAACGATGATAGGCCATCTTGGCGTTAGCGATCGCAATCTTCCCCTGAAGCTCGCTATTTCCGAGTTCACTTAGTCTGGAATCCACCTTGCCGTCCACCCGGCTGACGAAGAAAGAAGCTACCGACGCCATTCGGCTGAAGTCCACGTTCGCGGCGGCCAGCTTCTCCAGTCCGTGAATATAGGCCATCGCACTGTCTTCGTACTGCTGCAAAGAAAATATCAGTGTGACATTAATGTTGATACCCTCGCCAGTGAGCGTCTCTATCGCCGGGATGCCCTGCGGTGTTGCCGGCACCTTGATCATCACATTCGCCCGGTCCACCAGGGACGAAAGGCGTCGGGCTTCCATTACCGTGCCTTCCGTGTCGTAGGCCAGCTTCGGATTAACCTCCAGACTGACATAGCCGTCCAACCCGTCCGTGCTGCCATATACCGGCTGCATGATGTCGCAGGCGCGGCGGATGTCCTGGATGGCGAGCGCCTCGTATATGTCATTGACCGATCTGCCTTCACCCACCAACCGTTCAACCGCGGCATCATAGTCGGTGCTCGCGGTGATCGCCTTCTGGAAAATCGACGGGTTGGACGTAACGCCCCGAAGACCATTGGCGACCAGATCACCCAGTTCGCCGGAGTCCAGGAAGGAGCGCCTGATGAAATCCAGCCAGATCGACTGGCCTACTGCCGCCGCTTCTTGCATCTTTGTCATGGTTGCTCTTCTCCTCGAATTCGTCTTTGCCTTGCAATGTGGTGCGTTCGCATAATGTGCTGAGCCCGCGCCCCCTGCTCCATTCAAGTAGGGGAGTTTTCAGTGCTGCGTTCAGTCAGCAGTCTGCCCGTCGCTGACTCGTGACTAAGATTTCTGAAAAATGGGCAGAGCGGCAGCACATTCAGTCATACTCCGGCACATAAAGAATGGCGGGATCCATCTCGGCATCCCCACCGCCTTGAATCAGGGCATGCGCTGCCATCGCGCCGCCAATCAACCCCGCATGATTGCGCATCTGGGCTGCCACAATCGGCGCCCGCACGTCAATGTATTTGACATACTTTTCGCTTCTCTTGCTTACACCTCCGCCAATGATAAACAGATCCGGCGAAAGCAGAAATTCAATCGTCTGGAAGTATCTGTTTAACCTCTGCCCCCATTTTTCCCAACTCAACTTTTCCCGTTTGCGGGCACGGCTCGCAGCCCGGCTTTCGGCGTTGTGGCCGTCAATCTCGATGTGCCCAAACTCCGTATTTGGCGCCAAATGGCCGTCGACAAAAAGTGCCGAGCCAATTCCTGTGCCCAATGTAAGCAGCAGGACTATCCCAGGCTGGTCCCTGCCCGCGCCAAAAACCATCTCCGCGATTCCGGCCGCATCGGCATCGTTGATAATCGACGCCGGGCAACCTGTCGCCCGCTCGAACAGCGCCGTGGCATCGGTGCCGATCCATGACCTGTCTACATTGGCGGCCGTGCAGACTATGCCATTGCGAATCACTGCCGGGAAAGTGCAACCCATCGGGCCTACCCAACCGAAGTGACGGACAATTTCCAACACAACCTCGGCCACCGCTTGCGGCGTTGACGGATCCGGCGTCCCAATGCGTCGGCGCTTGGTTAGCAACTCTCCGGTCTCCGCGTCCACCACCGCGCCTTTAATGCCGCTTCCGCCGATATCAATGCCTAAGATGTCCATCTGTCCCTCCCTGGACAGGAACTAAGCGCTCCTGGGTACAATCGATATCGGCAAGGTCGCATCAGCCGTATATCCCCTCGCGGTGCTTTCGCTCACACTTCACTCGTTGGTCTGTCTCCTTCCGGAACCCGAGTAAAATGTGTTCCTACTGAGAACGTGCTGATTACAGTGATTTTTCACGCGCCGCCAAGAGTACACCAGATGCCACCTGCGGCGGCTTCGGCCATTCTGGATATCGCGCGGGAGTTTGCGTGTGCGGCTCCTTTGGGAGGGTGCAGCGACTTGGGCGGGACTTTTCTAGCTAACTTAGAGAATTTTCGGAATGTCCCTTCCTTCCGCCGATCTATACGTGTCTCGCAACACGCCGAAGAGTCCCCGTCTGCGCCGATTCCAACATCGCCTCCACAACGGCCAGATCCTGCAACGCTTCCTCGGGTGAATTCCGGTGTTGCGCGCCATTCCGCACCGCCG
The DNA here is from genome assembly GCA_965220715.1 of Caldilineaceae bacterium. Taxonomy (GTDB): domain Bacteria; phylum Chloroflexota; class Anaerolineae; order Caldilineales; family Caldilineaceae; genus Bin5. The sequence goes on along the minus strand of OZ244843.1, from coordinate 5,226,301 downwards.
CTACAAATGCAGCCAACTCCTCCCGCACACTGATCAGAACATTAAACTGCTGGCGCTCGCTCTCCTCGCCCCGCTCCAGCACAAGCTCTCCGCGCGAAACGCGCAAGCTGCCTTCACTCCCGCCAATGTGGACCTCATCCAATCCCAGTGTACTGCCGACCGCGTACGTGATCAAATAGGTGCCGACTACGCCACTGGCAAAGCGCAGTGCCACGCTCATCGTGTCCGCCGGCGGCAAGTCCGCCCGATGCGCTGCCGTCAGCGCGCACACACTCTCTATCTCTCCCAGAAGCACCCGCAGACCTGCTACATGATGCACACCGCCATCCAGCAGATATCCGCCCACGACCTCACCCGAATTCCGCCAAGTCGGCTGCACATACGGTGAGTCGGCCCTCACCTGCAGCTGCAATGACACGTCGCAGAAAACAGGCTGTCCAATCCGGCCGGCTCGAATAGCTTGTGCCGCCACCTGAAAGGCCTCTTCGTAGCGCCAGTTCTCGCCCACCATCCACACCCGGTCTCCGTAGGGCCGGCTGCTCGCGATCAAATCCTGCGCCTCGGCAACCGTCGGCGCGATCGGTTTTTCACTGAAAACATGTTTTCCCGCCGCCAGCGCCTGGGAGACAACCTCCGGCAACATCGGAATCGGCAAAACGACATCGACCGCCTCCACACTCTCGTTCGCCAGAAGCGCTGCGATATCCGTGTAAATGTCAACATCGTAGGGGATGGAGTCCGCCACCGTCTCGGCGGATGCCTGCGTGCGGCTGTACACGGCCACAATCTGCACCGCGTCTCCTAACTCCAGCAAAGATGGTGCATGCGCCTTACGCACAAATGCGCCGGCTCCGATCAGAGCAATGCGGACCGCTCTACCCATCGAATCTCTCCGAGCACGTTTATGATACCGATATCTTCATCCGTTTTGCTATCGCTTGCAACTGATGCTATCGTGGACGCAGATAGAACCCACCGCAGGATAAGGGTCAAGTAGCCATATTATATCACAATACGTCCGGGGAAACAGTTGAAACCGCTGCTGCTTCTGCTGGCCGTTCCGCTTCCACCGCAATCGTTGGAGGCCATCGGCCCTCTCATCGAAGAACGTACAGTCGATACCCAATACGGACCCGTCGGTCCGCTCGCATGGCGCGGCCGACCGGACGCTTCATCGGTCTGGATACAACCCTACTACGGCCTGCCCTCCCGCACCGATCCCAGAGCTACGCTCCAAGCCGCCCAGGCACTGAACGTCAGCCAGATTGTCGCCTTGGATAGCGTCGTCGCCATCAATCCTATGCTGGGGTCGGGCCATCCCCTGCTGATCACCGACTATATCGACTTCACCCGCCATCAACCGCAGACTTTCTATGAGAACGAAGGTGCCGGCGGCCTCAGCCAGACCCCGGCTGTCTGTCCACGCCTGACAGAAGCGCTGTCGCGCATCCTGCCCATGGCGCCGGGCGGCATCTATCTGGGCGTGGATGGCCCCAGGCGGGAGACCGCCGCCGAGGCGCGCATGTTTCGCATCTGGGGCGCCGACGTTCTCGGCCAGAATCTGGTGCCGGAGATCGCGCTTGCCAGGGAATTGGGCATCTGTTTCGCCGGACTGGCAATCGTCGACGAAATTAGCGCTGAACGCCCGCCCCCACCGCCCCAAGAGAAGAACTATAGAGGGCTGGAGGCCGTGGTGCAGGCACTTTCCACCCTCTCGCAATCGGCGGAGGCAAACGCCTCCTGCGACTGTAGTGGACGATCCGACCGGCGCGAAGCTGCCGGAGGGGCCGGCGCCGTCAGACACGCCGTTCAGGCGCCCCCCAAATGAAAATCTCCCAGCTTTTTGACCAATTGGAACTGTATAGTGAAGGCGATCCCCCTTCCCACTCGCTCTTTGTCCTGGCGCGCTTGCTCGGCTCCCCCGACAGGCTGCTCATCATCGACCCTCCTCCTGATGTCGGTACGCGCTTCGATGTGGCTGATGAGACGGCTACAATCTTCACCTGCCCCGCCCGCGATGTCGGACTGCCGCGCGTCGAAACCCGGCCCGGCGGCGTGGCCCACATCAATGTTGGCCAGCACCTGTTGGATATCTACTCCCAGCAGCACGCCAACCTGGTCTACTTCCCGGCTATGGGGATACTCTGTGGGGGAGCTTTTGGCAGCGATCTTACGCTGCCGGAATTGGGGGAAGATTCTGATGGCGAGGATGAGATTGAGAGCCTGCGCCTTCTGGCACGCCTGGTGAAAGGACGCCGTCTACAGCTGTTCATCCCTCGCATCGGTTCCGTCTCGTCGGACAAGGTGGAGGTGATGGGCCGGTTGGCCGCCGATGTCAGCTATCTCCACGGCCTGCGGCGGACCGTTTCCCAGGCGGCCGCTGAGAGCGCCTTCTGGAGCAGGTCAGAGCAGATAACCGAACTGCTCCTGCCCGAAAATCGTCGTACCTCCGCCGCCGTAGCCACCCACCGCCAAAACATCGAACGCCTTTACAACGCAACTCTGGCGTGAGGCATCGTTTTCGATCCATCGGTGAAATCTCCCGCTTGCCCCTCAGTTCGTTTATCGGCTGTCTGTTCGTAGTGACCCTTCATCTGCTCGGCCTGCTGCGCCAAAATCTGGCGGCGCTCATCAGGCGATCTTCCTTCATGTTCCATCGGGGAAGGCTCTGGAAACTTACTTGGGGCGGCGTTCCAATCACAATCGGGAGAAAAAACCTTGAGCGCCTCATGCTCCACCTAGCGAACGACTCCCTCTAGTGTCTGAGCATTTCAAGTGATTTTCGTTTCCATCACGTCCCCTCCACGCCTCTGAATTGCAACTGAACCTGTGCCAGCAGAGCTTCCACCAGGCAACGGCTTTCCTGTCTGTCAATTGGTTCTGCATCAACCTCGGTGGCTTCATAGCGGAACTGAACAGCATAGGGTGTGTATTCGATCAAGGCCAAAAAAATCGACGCGGCAACGCCTCGTTCCTGGACGAGATTGAATAGCAATTCCAGATCATGTGTTAGAGGGTATGTTTCGCCCAACAGAGCAAGCCAAGCCTTGAACAGTTTCTCGGCCGCCTGTTGCACATGGAAGCCGAAGATTTCATCGGCGAAAACGGAGGCATCGCTCATGCCCCTCAGAGCTTCGACATCCCGTTTCGAGGCCTTCATCAACATCTGGGCGCACTTAACGTCGCTCATAGAGCACCCGTCCTTCTCGCAACGCCCGCGCCAAGACATGGTTGAGGGAATCGCGCCAGTACTCGACCTCGTCGCGGCTATAGAGCAAGATGTCTTTGGCAACGCCGAGTCCTGCCAAGGAGCGATAAAGACGGGCCGTCTCCAGGCGCCGGCTCCTCTCCTTACCGAATGGCTCGGATTCCACCACCACTAGATCTACGTCCGACTCTGCGCGCGCGTCACCGCGTGCGCGCGAGCCAAAGAGGATCACCTGATCGGGATCCACCTCCTCCACAATCTTCTGCACCATACGGTCTAGGAGCGCTTCCGACAATTGGGCCATTTTCCCACCTCCGTGCGTCGCACCGCAAACCCGCGGCGATCTCCCTCCCGTCGGCGCCGACCATCGTTATGTATTGCGGCTTCTTGCGCTGCCGTCCCAGAGCCGCTCATTCCGACCCACCCCCGAACAGACTCCTCTGCTCCCGCGACTCCGGATAGGCCGCGCCGATGTGCTCGTAAGCCGCTCTCGTGGCCATGCGCCCGCGCGGCGTGCGGTCCAGAAACCCCAATTGGAGCAAATAAGGCTCTACTACATCCATTATCGTGTCGCCCTCTTCACTTACGCTGGCAGCCAGCGTCCCAAGCCCGACCGGACCGCCGCTGAACTTGCCGACAATCGTATCCAGCACCCGTCGGTCCAGATCGTCCAGCCCCAGATGGTCGATCTCATGTACGGCCAGCGCTTCAACGGCCAAGCCCACCGTAACGTTCCCGTCCGCCCGCACCTGGGCGTAGTCCCGCACCCGCCGCAGCAGCCGTAACGCCACCCGCGGCGTGCCCCTGGAGCGGCGCGCGATCTCGGATGCGCCAGCGCTGTCAATAGGCGTCTCCAGCATAGCCGCCGCACGCATGATGATCGTCTCCAGCGCCTCCTGGCTGTAAAAGTCAAAGCGCTCCACAACGCCGAACCGGGAGCGCAGCGGCGCCGTCATCAGCGCCAGACGCGTCGTCGCGCCGATGACCGTAAATCGGGGGAGTTTCAGCCGAATACTGCGCGCACTCGGGCCGCTGCCAACCGTGATGTCGAGCACAAAATCTTCCATCGCCGGGTAGAGAATCTCCTCGACCACGCGGCCCAATCGGTGGATTTCGTCAACAAATAGAATGTCTCCCTTTCCCAGATTTGTGAGTATCGCCGCCAGATCGCCGGCCTTTTCGATCGCCGGCCCCGCCGTCGGCTTGAGATTGCCCTGCATCTCATGCGCGAGAATATGGCTGAGCGTGGTCTTGCCCAGTCCCGGCGGACCGTATAGGAGCACATGATCGAGGGCCTCACCGCGTTGACGCGCCGCCTGCACCAGAATACGCATCTTCTCGCGCATCCTCTCCTGGCCGATCATTTCGTCCAGGCTCTTGGGCCGCAACGTATAGTCGACGCGACCGTCCTCGCCCTGCCTTTCGCCCGAAATCTCCCTCCGGCTCAAGCCTGAAAGCTTCTGGACGTTGCTCTGTGTCACGCTGCGTTCATCAGCCATGCTCGTATCCAATCGGATTGTAAGAACGATTGTGCTAAAGATAGTATACCAAAAGGCGCATGGGTGCAAAACAGCGTATTATGACCCTGCGCCTCTAGCACACATCCGTATTGACGGAACGGACAAAAGCTGCTATAACATCTCCCACATTTTCTACTTTGTCCGAAATTGAGAAGGAATTATCATGTCTAAAAAGCCGAAAACAGATCGCAAACGACTGCTGTCCAACCTTGAACAAGTGAACGAGGAATTGGAACATCTGCGTAATCTGATGCAAGGTGAAGTGGATGTTGAATTGGACGAGGGCGACACCGAAATCGTCGAACGGGAGAAAACCGCCGTCCTGATCGCCGTGCTGGAGCGTCGTCAACAAGATATTGAACACGCCCTGCGAGTGATCGACATGGGCCAATACGGAATCTGTGAACGCTGCGGTGCAGAGATCCCTCCGGCCCGTCTGGAAGTAAAACCTGACGCAACCCTGTGTATGAACTGCCAGCGAGAAGTCGAATCGATAAACCGTCGCAGCCGCACGCCGCGCGCCGCGCCGGGCCGCTGGTAGCAAGACCCTACGAAGGTCGCAAGTGAGGAAACACGACTGAAAAAGGGACCCGCATGACAAACAATCTGTTTGTGTCTGACCATCCACTGGTGAAGCACAAGATTACGCAACTTCGGGACACGACGACCGACTTCCGTCAATTTCGGTCCATCGTCGCCGAATTGGCAATGATCCTGGCCTACGAAGCCACCGCTGACTTGGTTACCAAGCCGGTGAAGGTGCAGACACCGCTCACAACCACCAGCGGCAGCAAGTTCGACGAACGCGTAGGCTTGGTCCCGATCCTGCGCGCCGGCCTGGGCATGGTAGACGGAATGCTTAGCCTTATTCCCCAGGCCGAGGTCTGGCATCTGGGCTTCTACCGCGACGAGCAAACCCTGCAACCGGTAATCTACTACAATAAACTTCCTGACGATCTTTCGACCCACACCTGTTTTGTGCTCGACCCCATGCTGGCGACCGGCGGCTCTGCCCTGACCGCTGTCGACATCCTCAAGCGCCGCGGCGTCACCCGCGTCAAGTTTGTCGGCCTGCTGGCCGCGCCGGAAGGGATCGCCGCGCTGCAGGAAGGCCATCCCGATATCGCCGTACATGTGGCGGCCGTTGATGAACGCCTGACAAACGAAAGTGACGCCGCCGCTGGTTTCCCGCCCGGCTTCATCTGGCCAGGTCTGGGTGATGCAGGGGACCGGCAGTTCGGCACCAAATAAACCTGTCCAAAGTTCAGGAGAGCAGCCTGGGCGCATTTTGCAGAATCGCGGCTAATGCAACTCTATCACCGTAGCCGCTTCGTCCGGCGCATTGCCCGGGCCGCTGATGACAAGCGAGCCGCCGCTTTCGTGGACAGGCAACTTCGCGCCTCCCACCAGCAGTCGCGCATCTTGAGCAGTCACCCCTTCGACTCGAATCTGCCCGTCGGTCGGCCAGTCGAAGATATGGAGGTAGGTAACTCCCTCCTTACTGGTAGTGCGCAGGTCTTCCCGTCCCTGGATTGGGCCCGGCTGCGTGTCGTAGATCGCTTCGCCGTTTACTGCCAGCCAGCGTCCCAGCGCCTCCAGGCGCTCAACGCTCGGAAGGGGGATGACTCCCTCACTAGTGGGGCCGACATTCAACAGGTAGTTGCCGCCCTTACTGACGATATCAACTAACTTGCGGATCAGGTCGACGCTGGATTTCCAGTTGTGATCGTTAAGTTTATACGACCAGCTGTCGTTGAGCGTGGCCGGCGTCTCCCAGTCCAGGTCCAGGACTGTCTCGGGGATGCGGTTGTCCCCGGCCGTGGCATAGTCCCCTAGCGCGTTGCCCAGCCGCCCGCAGACCAGACAGTCCGGCTGCAACTCGTTGCACAACTCCAGCAGCGAACGACTCTGCCCCTCGGAGATCCCCTTGGGCGTATCAAACCAGATGATGCCGATAGGCCCGTAATTGGTCAGTAGCTCCCGCACATGCGGTTTCACATACTCTTCGATATATCCAGCGAAATCTTTCCGCGCCGGGTCGAAGTCCCAGTCGTTGCCGTCGCCGTCCGGGTGATGCCAATCTTGCGTCTGGGAGTAGTAGAATCCCAGTTTGATATCCTGCGCCGCGCACTCCTCAGCCAGCTCCTTCAGCACATCCCGCTTGAACGGCGTTGCATCGACCATATCGTAGTCGGTAACCGCCGAGTCGAAGAGACAAAAGCCATCGTGGTGTTTGGATGTGATCACCAAATACTTCTGGCCGGCCCGCTTTGCCAGCGAGACCCATTCCTTAGCGTCGAACTGGACAGGGTTAAACTGCGCAGCCAGTTTCTCATATTCCTGCACAGGAATTTCCGCCCGATACATAAGCCACTCCGCGATGCCGGGCCACTCACGCCCGTTCCAGACTCCAGCCGGAATCGAATAAAGCCCCCAGTGAATGAAAAGCCCGAATCTGGCCTCGCGCCACCAATTAAGACGCGGGTCGCTGCGGGCGCCGGGCCGTTGGCTCCGGTCCGGCTCCACCTCCGGCCGCGTGACCTCGAAATCGTATCCCCGCCGCAGTAGCAGCAGGGCCATATCCTCCAATGATTCATTCCCTTCAGCGGCCACGCGCTCTATGCGCTGCAAAAAGGTTGAAGGGATGTCGATTTTGAGTTCTGGCACGGGTTGCCTCCTGACGACAGCGGTAAGTAGCCGGATTCCGACCACTGACCAGGACGATTGCTCAATGTAAGGATCACTATCGCACAGAACGCGCTGGCAGGCCAAGCGCGTCTGAACGACAAAGATTTTGATACTGATCGCTGACCACTTGCCTTTGCTTGACTACTCTGACATTGCGTACAATACACGAGCCCGAAACACCTTTGGCGAGCGGCTGGCGTGTATGTCCCGTCCGAGCCACTATCCGTGAACCACTCTAAACCGAAAGGATCTGCAATGACCATTCTGAAAGTTGGCCTCGTCGGCGTCGGCGGTATCTCCCGTACCCACATGCCCGGTTGGGCCGCGGCCGAGGAAGCCGAAGTCGTTGCCGGCAGCGACATCAGCGGCGAAGCGCTTGAACAGTGGGGCGCGCTCCACAATATCAACAGGTTAACGACCAACGCCGGCGAGCTCTTCTCCGACCCCGACATCGACATCATCGATCTCTGTGTGCCCAATATGTACCACGCTCCCCTGGCTATCGCCGCGTTGGAAGCGGGCAAACATGTTATCTGCGAAAAACCGCTCGCGCCCACTCCCGAGCAGATCAAACAGATGATCGCGGCGCGCGACAAAGCCGGAAAGCAACTCATGACCGCACAGCACTTCCGTTTCGCCGGCGTATCCAAGGCTATGAAGGCTGAGATCGATACCGGCTCGCTGGGCGATGTCTATCACGCCCGCGGCTGGATGCTGCGCCGAAATGGTCTGATCCCAACCGCAACCTTCATCGAGAAAAAACACAGCGGCGGCGGCCCCTGCATCGACATCGGTGTGCATATCCTCGACTTGACCCTGTGGTTTATGGGCAATCCCCGGCCGGTGGCCGTCTCCGGTGTCGCCGATGCCCGGCTGGCCCACCATCCCGGCGCATTCGCCACCTGGCGCGATGGACCGATTCCCAGCAGCTTCGACGTTGAAGACTACGCCGTTGCCTTCGTGCGCTTCGAAACCGGCGCCACGCTCGTGCTCGAGGTCAGCTGGCTGCTGCATCATGACATTCGCGGGGAGGATATGCAGGCCTGGATCTACGGTGACGAAGGCGGCTGTCACTGGCCATCCGCCCAATTCCTGGACACGAACTACACCACCCGCCAGTTCAACAACCGTACTCTCCAGCTTACCCAGGATAAGATGGAACCCCACGCGCTCGAATGTGTCGAATTTGTCAAAGCCATCGCCGCCGGCGCGCCCTCACCGGTGCCCGCCGAACAGTCCTTGCAGGTGCTCGCCATTCTCGACGGCATCTACCGCAGCCAGGCCGAAGGGCGCGAAGTGTCGATCGATCTGTAAAGACCCTAAATCACAGTGACCGGTGGCCTGAACCTGCCGTGTTTCCTTATATTTTGGCTGGCCACTGACAACTTGCCACTGGAAGCTTGTCTTCCAGGGAGACATCCATGATTATCGAACCCATCGCCGATTACGCATGTGAGACAGGTGAAGGCCCACTATGGCATCCCGACGAAGGTCGCCTCTATTGGCTCGATATCCCGCCGGGCAAACTCTATCGCTACGACCCCTCTACCGGGTCCCATGGTCTTGTGTTGGACGCCGGCGAGGCCATCGGCGGCTACACGATTCAGACTGACGGCTCGTTTCTCCTGTTTATGGCCAGAGGCCGCATCGCCCACTGGCGGGAAGGCCAACCGCTCAAGAATCTTGTCGACGAGATTCCGGCCGAGCGCGAAGGACGATTTAACGACGTGATCGCCGACCCTGCAGGGCGTGTCTTCTGCGGCACAATGCCCCGCAGCGGCAGCAACGGCGTCCTCTACCTGCTGGAGACCGACGGCAGCCTTGCCGTCGTTATCGAAGATGCCGGGGTTTCTAACGGGATGGGATTTACGAAAGACCTTAAAACGTTCTACCACACCAACACCCGGCGCGGTATCACCCGCTACGACTACGACATCGACAGTGGACAGATCAGCAACCCTGAAGTTGTTGTCCGTGAGGGCGCGCCATCAAACGGCCGCCCGGACGGCATGGCCATGGACGCGGCCAATTGCATCTGGTCGGCCCGCTGGGATGGCTACGCGCTCGTCCACCACATGCCCGACGGCCGCGAGATCCAGCGGCTCACCTTTCCCGTACCCAAAGTATCCAGCGCCACATTCGGCGGCCGCGACTACACCGATCTGTACATCACCACCGCTGGCGGCCACATCAAAGAGACCGACGGTCCGCAGGCCGGTACGCTCTATCGCGTCCGAATGGGCGTAAAGGGCAAGCCCCCCTTCCGCTCCAAAATCAACATATAGGCGCCCGCCGGACCCCCCTCGCATACGGCGCATATCGGCGTCCTGGGCGGCAGTTCAGAGCTCTGGATGCCGAAACTGACCCGCCTGCCAGGTCCGACACAATGTTCACTACATCGAAAGGATTGGTGATGACATCTAAATCAGACTCTGACGCCTACCGCGTCGGCATTATCGGCTGCGGACGCCCGCTCAGGTCGGAAGGGGCGACCGGCTTTGGCATGGCCCACCGCCATGCCATGGGATATGCCGCCTCACCCTACACAGAGCTGGTGGCCCTCGCCGATATCAGCCTCGAAAACGCCGAGGCATTTCAAAAAGAACACGGCGGCGACACCATCTATGAAGACTACCAACGCATGTTGGCCGAGGCAGATCTCGATATCGTCTCCGTCTGCGTCTGGCCCCATCTGCACGCCGAAATGGTGCTGGCCGCGGCCGCGGCCGGTGTGCAGGCCATCCACTGCGAAAAGCCGATCGCGCCCACATTCGGCGAGGCCAGACGCATGGTGGAATCCTGTGAGCGCAACCGCGTCCAGCTCAGCTTCAATCACCAGCGCCGCTTTGCTCCCCCTTTCGGCGTCGCCCGCCGCCTGCTGCGAGAAGGCGCAATCGGCTCATTGCAGCGCATCGAAGGTCGTTGCCCCGACATGAACGACTGGGGCACCCACTGGTTCGACATGATGCACTTCTACAACGATGAAACACCCGCCGCATGGGTCATGGGCCAGATCGATATCAGCGAGATCAGGACGATCTTCGGAATGGCGCACGAAACGCAGGGTATCAGCCATATACGCTTCCAGAACGGTGTCGACGGCCTGCTGGTAACCGGCCTTGACCTCCCAACCGGTGCGGCCAACCGGCTCCTGGGCAGCGACGGCATCATCGAAGTGGGCGTCAGCCAGAAAATCGGTATCCGCATCCTCAACGACCAGTCCTCCGGCTGGCAGAGCATAGATACGGAGGGCACGATCCATGAATTGGACGCCGTGCAAAAAGGAATTATCGACCTGGTCGAGGCTTTGAAGGACGGCAGAGAGCCGGAACTCTCCGGACGACGCGCCTTGCGGGCCGCGGAACTGACATTCGCTACCTATGAATCCAGCCGCAAACGTGGGCGCGTTGACCTGCCCTTGGATATTGACGATTCCCCCCTTCAGACAATGCTGGCCGGCGGCCCGTCCAGGCCGGAGATTAGTTAGGATTGAGTGCTTGCAACAAAGCGAGAACAGCGTCAGATTGCAGGCAATTTCTGCCAAGAGCGGGGAGAGTGAAGCCAGTTGAAACGCAGAAATCAGACAAATTCACCCCAATCCTGTCCCATATTCGTCAACTGGCGCCAGTTTGGCCAAACCTGGGTGGGGCGGGTATATTTGTACAAATTTGACTTGCGCAGATGGCATTCCATTTCCCGTACATTCGATCCCACAATGATCTAATTCACGAGAATAACCGTAACCGCGGGTAGAGGATAATGTCCTACTGGTGAACTCCCCGTCCGTGACGGCTCTCGCTACGGTGTCCATTTTTACCGGCATGTGAAGCCAACTGTTACTCTCCTTTTCCGTCACAGGAGTCAGTCCATGTCCGTAATAGACATCACCGCAATCCAATCCGCCGTGCATAAGCATAGCGACGACATCATCACCTTCCTCCGCCAGATCTGCGCCATCCCCTCGCTGGATTCGCAGATCGGCCCCGTCGGTGAACGCGTCCAGGCCGAAATGCGAAAACTGGGGTTCGATGAAGTCTGGTTCGATTCGATGGGCAACACCGTCGGCAAAATCGGCAACGGTGAACGCATACTCGTCTACGACAGCCACATCGATACCGTCGGCATCGGCGCTGTCGACGAATGGCAGTGGGACCCGTACGAGGGCAAAGTCGAGGACGGCATCTTCTACGCCCGTGGCGCCTGCGACGAAAAAGGCAGCACTCCCGGTATGATCTACGGTCTGGCCATCGCCCGCAGTCTTGGGCTGCTGGAAGGATGGACCGCCTACTATTTCGGCAATATGGAGGAGTGGTGCGACGGCATCGCTCCGCACGCCTTCGTCGAACACGAAGGCATCCGCCCGGACTTCGTCCTCATCGGCGAGCCGACCAAAATGCAGATCTATCGCGGCCATAAAGGACGTGTCGAGCTGAAGGCCGTCGCCAAAGGCAGGAGCGCACACGCCGCCAGCAATCACCTCGGCGACAACGCCATCTACAAAGTCCTTCCCCTTCTCGAAGGCATCAGCCGCCTTGAGCCGCAACTGGGCGACCACCCCTTCTTGGGGCACGGCAAGATCACCGCCACCGACATCGAAGTCGAAACCCCCAGCATCAACGCCGTCCCCAACCAGTGCACCATCTACATCGACCGCCGTGTGACATTCGGCGAGGAGTTGGAGGCCGTGATCGATCAGGTGCGCGCCCTGATCCCGCAGGCAAATCGACAGGCCGGGGATGTGTCGCTCGAGATGCTCTACTACGACGAACCAAGCTACACCGGATTCGTCTTTCCCGTCGAAAAATATTTCCCCGCTTGGGCGCTGGAAGAGGACGCCCCGCTGGTGCAGGCGGGACAAGCGGCCCGCAAACTTATCGGTCTTCCCGACGCGCCCAGCGGAAAGTGGGATTTCAGCACAAACGGCATCTACTGGCAGGGCAAAGCCGGTATTCCCAGTATCGGTTTCGCCCCCGGCGACGAAGTGACGGCCCACACCGTCCTCGATAGTGTTTCGCTGGCCGATGTTGTGAAATCCACCGAGTTCTACGCGCTGCTGCCGGCGCTGATTACTTAGCCCGCATCCTCTCTATTTGCCCTTAATCTCCATTTCTCCTGCCGGCAGGCGGCCACCAAGAAACGCGATTGGACGAAATCCGCACAATTGGCGAAAATAGGGGTGATCTCGTGGTGTCCTCCCAACTCGGAGGATGCCAAATTCAGCAACCTGAGAAACAGCGGAGCCGTAGCGCATCTGCCGATACGCCGACTGTGATGAACTGATATGACGATTGCTGAAAACCTGCGTCAGGTACGCGCACGCATGGCCCAGGCCGCGCAACGCGCGCAGCGGTCCCCGGATGAAATCACGCTTGTGGCGGTGAGCAAGACAAAGCCGCTGGCGCTGATCGCGGAGACCGCCGCCGCCGGCCAGGTTGATTTTGGCGAAAATCGGCTCGAAGAACTTTGGCCAAAGGCCGATGCCGCGGCTGCAGCCGGCTTGAACGCAATTCGCTGGCATGCTATCGGCACGATCCAGAGCCGCAAGGCAAGACTGGCGTTGGGGCCGCCTGCCGCTGAATCCCAGACAGCCAGTGACGCGATCTGCCTTATCCATTCAGTGGACAGGCCTAAAATCGCCCAACGTCTGAGCCGGCTGGCCGCCGACAACGACCACCCGCTCGACGTCCTGCTGGAAGTCAACGTCAGCGGCGAAGTGAGCAAACACGGCTTTTCCCCAGCCAGCCTGGTTGACGCGCTGCCCACGCTGCTGGACCTGCCGGCACTGCGTTACTGCGGACTGATGACGATGGCCCCCTTTGTAGACGATGCCGAAGAGGTAAGGCCGCTTTTCCGAAAATTGCGCTGCCTACTTCAGGAGTTGCGGCACACATTCCCGCCGGCTCAGTTTCCGCAGGCCACCTGGCAGCATCTGTCTATGGGCATGACAAGCGATTTTGAAGTCGCAATCGAAGAGGGCGCCACAATTGTGCGCGTCGGTACGGCGATTTTCGGCCACAGGGAGAACGAATGAAACAGTTACAAGGGAAGATTACTTTCGTCGGCGGCGGCGCCATGGGTGAGGCCATAATCGGTTCTCTTATCAGCAAAGAGGTCCTCACCCCAACTCAGATCTGTGTCTCCGAGCCGGTGCCCCCCCGCCGCGACTTTCTGAACAGCACATACGGCGTTACGACAGAGACGGACAACGGCCATGCTGTGACCGGCGCCTCCGTCGTCGTTCTGGCGGTCAAGCCACAGGTGCTGGCGCCGGTTATGGCGGACCTTAAGGGAAACCTGTCCCCCACTGCACTCGTAATCAGTATTATGGCAGGGGTGCAGATCGACACGCTTACATCCGGTCTCGGCCACGACAAGATAGTCCGGTCCATGCCTAACACGCCGGCCCAGGTGGGCAAGGGTATGACCGTATGGACCGACACCGCCGCCGTAACCGAATCTGACCGCGCCGCAGCCCAGGCCATTCTTGAAGCGATGGGCGAGGCCATCTACGCGGCAGAGGAGCATTACCTGGATATGGCCACCGGATTAAGCGGTTCCGGTCCGGGATTCGTCTATCTCCTGCTCGAGGCTCTGATCGATGCCGGCGTTCACATTGGTTTCAGCCGCGACCAGGCCCAACAAATGGTGTTACAGACCGTAGAGGGTAGCGTGGAGTTGATGCGCCAGAGCGGTCTCCATCCCGCTGACCTGCGCAATCGTGTAACCAGCCCAGCGGGCACAACTGCCGCCGGTACTCTTGTGTTGGAGCGCGCCGGCGTGCGCTCAGCCTTGATCGACGCTGTCGATACTGCCTACCGGCGCAGCCAGGAATTAGGCGGCAGCTAAAATAGAGCCTGGCAAATTGCACAATTGCCGGCTGCCAGGCTCATGTGATTCGTTCGTATAGTTTAGATAACGTAAGGAGTAGCCGTGATCTTCTTGCTCTTGGCCCGTGTACTTCAGATCTATACTTTCGTCCTTCTGATTCGGATTCTGATCACATGGATCCCGAACCTGGACCCCCATCACCCGATCGTACAGCTTCTCTTTCAGGTGACGGAACCGGTGCTGGAACCGGCCCGCAAGCTCATTCCCTCAATCGGCATGATCGACATCTCTCCGATAGTCGTCTTCATCATCTTGGGAATCTTGCAGGATCTACTGGTTCAGCTCGCCTATTAGAATCAGTCCGTAACTTGAAGGCTTTTTTCTCCAGAGCAGAGAGAGAAGACTTCACTTCCCACATACGGTCACCACACGGGGAGAAACTGTGCCTGAGATTTCAGAAGACAGAGTCGCTCATCGCTGGCAGCCGCGCCCTTCGACTGCAACAAAAGTCGTCGCCGCCCTCATGGTCGCTTCGTTGTCGCTGAGCGCCTGCGGCATCCGGCGCTTCCTGGGGCCGAGGGCCGAGCCGACCGCTGTACAAGAGGAGGCTGATGAAACTTTGTCCCGGCTGATCGAACGGGCCAAAGAGGACCTGGTGCAGGCAACCAGCGCCGCCGCCGATGAAATCATCCTTGTCAGCACCGAAGAAGTTGAGTGGGGCGACACCAGCCTCGGTTGCCCGCATCCGGATGAGATGTACGCCCAGATGATCACCCCGGGCTACTTTATCGTATTGAAAAGCGGTGGCACTACCTACGACTTTCACAGCGGGGCAGACCCCGAAGGACCGCTTGTGCAATGTACGGAAGACGGGTCGCCCGCAGGCACTGCGCCCGCCCTCTCGGAGGCGCCCGAAGGAGAGACCGAAATGGACGCTGACAGCGCCCGGGAGCAGCTCATCGACCGGGCGACAGCGGACCTGGTGCAGGCGACCAGCGCCGCCGCCGCCGAGATCACCGTTGTCAGCACCGAAGAGGTGGAGTGGGGCGACACCAGCCTCGGATGCCCGCATCCGGATGAGATGTACGCGCAGATTATCACGCCGGGCTACCTGATCGTCTTGGAAAGCGGCGGCACTACCTATGACTTTCATAGCGGGACCGACCCCGAAGGACCGCTTGTGCAATGCACAGAAGACGGGACACCCGCGGGCGCGGCGCCCGGCCTCCTGGGCACGCTTGGAGGAGAGACGCAAATGGATGCTGACGGCGCGCTGCCGCGTCTGATCGAACGGGCAACAGAGGACTTGGTGCAGGCGACGAACGCCGCCGCCGCTGAGATCACCGTTGTCAGCAGCGAAGAAGTGGAGTGGAGCGACACCAGCCTCGGCTGCCCAGAGCCAGACGGCATGTACGCGCAGATGATCACGCCGGGCTACCTGATCGTCTTGGAAAGCGGCGGCAACACCTATGAATACCACAGCGGGACCGATCCCGAAGGACCCTTGGTGCAATGCGTAGACGACGAGCCGTCTGAAGAAGATACCCAATCAGGCGCAGATGTCGCGTCCGCCAGCGACGCGCAAGCTGAACCGCTGGCGCGCCTCATCCAACGTGCGATAGCGGACCTGGTGCAGACGACCAGCGCCGCCGCTGATGAGATTACCGTTGTCAACTCCGAAGAGGTAGAGTGGAGCGACACCAGCCTCGGCTGCCCGCAGCCGGACGGGATGTACGCCCAGATGATCACACCGGGCTATCTGTTCATACTGGAACGCGACGGCAAAACCTATGAATACCACAGCGGAACCGACCCCGAAGGGCCGCTGGTGCAATGCAACCTCGAGACAGACGGCGAAGAGTAGCCCTTTCGCATAGCAAAATGAATCCGAACAAGAAACAGGAGCAGTTCGACGAACTGGTTCTCAGCGCAATAGAAGATCTGCCCGATGTCTTCCTTGACTGTCTGGAGAACGTCGCCATCGTCGTCGAGGAATGGCCCGACCGCGCCACCCTTCAGTCCGTGGGCGTGCGCCAGCGGTCTCATCTTTTGGGACTGTACCATGGCATCCCCCAGACTGAGCGAACACACGGCTATAACTTGGTCATGCCGGACAAGATCAGCATCTACCGCCGCCCGATTCTCATGCGCTGCGACACCGATTCGGAAATCCGCGAACTCGTGCAAAGGGTCGTTCGCCACGAAATCGCGCACCACTTCGGCATCGACGACGATCGACTTACCGAGATCGGCGCTTACTGACGTCACAGCCCGGCCGTTCAACGGCCGCTGGACAGCGGACTCGCTGCAAACGGCAGCTACAAGCGTCCTGCCCCATCAACAAACGTCCATTAATCCCTATTCACTTTAAAGAGTCGCTTTTTCTCGTGATCTCTCGTGATCTCTCGTACAACGCTCGTCAACTGTTCGTGGAGATAGTTCAGTATCATTAACCTGACAAATGCCCTCTCCCTCACCCCCTTCGCTCGAACACGTTCCCATTCGGCGACGTCAACCCCGGCATCGCGGGCGGGACGCCCGCAGCTTGTGTAGCTGACCGGAGGCACGCCTGATTCCCACCCCCTTTCTGGACCGCATCCGAATTTTTTTGGGGGTGTATCCCAGACTTGGGGATGTTCAGAGTAACGGGCTGCGGATCCCAGTGTAACTCTCTAGAGGTAGCCAGTAACTCGCCCCCTATTTGGAATATACCCCCTTTTTGAGGTGCTTTGGCAACCCTGTCGACTATGTTAAGATACCCTTTCGATGTCGTGTTGTTTCTTGCTCGCGCCCCTTTCGATCACAGGCGCATTCAATAAACATCACATTTCCTCGCCGACTGAAAACGGACGCCCCTACCCGCGCCCCGTCGAGCCGAAGACGGCACACGCCCCATTCTCGTGGTGTGCAACCGGCTGAGCAAGGGCGACACGCAGTTATAACTCCGGGCGCCGCGCAAGCAGTGGCCTGTGGCTCCTGAGGGCGTTCTAGCCGCCAGCCATTTGTGTTAAGGTGTTATATGGTCGCTTCCCGCAATTTCCGATTCCGCCTTGAGTCAATCCTGATCTATCTGGGTCTCGGTATCTTTGCGTTCATCGCCGTGACGCCCTTCCTCCACACCATCGCCCGCTCCTTCAGCGCCGAAGCCCCAATCCTCCGCGGTGAAGTCTACATTTGGCCGGTCGGCTTCTCCCTGGATGCCTACGAGCGCCTGATCATCGGCGGCACCTTCTGGCTGGCCTATCGTAACTCCTTCATCATAACCACCTCAGCAACGCTGGTGCAGATGTTCATGACCATTCTCTGCGCCTATCCGCTATCGCGTACCTATCTGCCGGGACGCAATATTTTCATGACCCTGATCGTCTTTCAGATGATCTTCCCGCCCAGCCTAATCCCTTTCTATCTGACTGTGAGGGACGTGGGCCTGATCGACAGTTGGGGGTCACTTATCTGGCCCTATGCGATCAATACCTTCAACATGATCGTCCTGAAAAGCTATTTTCAGGCGCTGCCTAAAGAACTGGAGGAGTCGGCTATCATCGACGGCGCCAACGATTTCAAGGTGCTCATCTATATCATGCTGCCCCTTTCCGTCCCCGTGCTCCTGACACTGACCCTTTTCTATGTCGTCGCAAACTGGAATCTGTTCCTGCCGGCGATCT
Source organism: Caldilineaceae bacterium (assembly GCA_965220715.1). Taxonomy (GTDB): domain Bacteria; phylum Chloroflexota; class Anaerolineae; order Caldilineales; family Caldilineaceae; genus Bin5. Next base: position 5,208,392 of record OZ244843.1, on the reverse strand, counting down.
TCTTCATAAACGACGGCAACAAGCAGCCGCTCCAGGTGATCCTGCGCGACATGATCTGGTCCATGCAACTCGCGACGCAAACCGCCAGCGCTGATGATTTCGAGCGGCTGGCCGGCATGGAAGCCCTCAAAGCCTCCAGCGTCATCATCGCCGCGATCCCCATGTTGATCGCCTATCCATTCTTCCAGCGTTACTTCATCAAAGGCATCCTTCTGGGCGCTATCAAAGGGTAGATAGTGTTGATGGTTGAAGTACCAGTCTAAAGGAACTGCAAGAAAGACGATATCCGTGTAAGAAGGTCCGACCGTTCCGGCGTTTCGTCTCTAACGAACGATGTATGAAATATAGAATTGGTTATTCCATTTCAACACACTGAATCCCACAGGAGGGAATCGATTATGTCTGCACAATCCAAGTTCACCCGCCGCCAGGCCCTCAAATTGGTGGGGGTCGGTACATTCAGCGCCTACTTGGCTGCCTGTGCCGCGCCCGCCTCGCCGTCGGATATGGCCGACTCCGGTGACGCGGAGATGGCCGCCGGCGAAAAGAAGGCCATCTCCATTTCTCACATCGGCGGCGGCAGCGTGGAGGCCTCGGAGAAGTCACAGCGTATGATGCTCCTGCGCGCCAACTTCCCCGATATCGAGTTCGAGAACCGCTGGGTCAGCTACGCGGCCTACCTGGACAAGATCCCCGTCCAGATCGCCAGTGGCGACCTCGCCGACCTCCAGTTCTGCAATGCGTTCAACGACATCCCGCTGATGATGGAGAACCAGATTCTCATCGAGACCGGACCGTTGCTGGAACAGGTCGGCCAGAACATCCTTGCCGTTACGCCGGAATTGGCCTGGGCCTCCACCGTCTACGACGCCAAGCAGTACGCCGTTACCCACAACATTTACGACCTTAACATCTGGTGCAGTCAGTATCGCGGCGACTGGCTGGAGAACCTTGGCCTGGACATCCCCGAAACAATCGATGAGTACGGCGAAGTGCTGCGCGCCTTCTCCAACAGCGATCCCGATGGCAATGGCCAGGACGACACCTATGGCCGCCTGCTCTATAACTCCGTCCGCTTCGACGATGATTTCTTCCATGCCTTTGGCGTGGCTGTCGGCCATCACCTCAACGGCTTCTGGCGAGACCGGGACGGACAGTTGGCGCTGGACTGGGTTCAGCCGGGCATGAAAGACGCGCTCGCTTGGATGAGCTCTGTCTGGGCTGACGGCGGATTCCATCCCGATTCGATCAGCATCCCCCTCGGTCAGAAGGACAACGCCTTCCGTGGCGGAATTGCCGGCAACGTTTATACTGCCTGGAGCGCCGTCGATTTCGGCCAGGAACAGATCAGAACCGTCGCTCCCGAAGCCACCGTCGTCGCAGGACCGGCGCCCGAAGGCCCGGGCGGCCGCGGCTATACCGGCGAAGGTTGGCCCTGGTGCTTCGTCATCCCCACCACCGCGCAGTGGCCCGAAGACTGTGTGCGCGTCATCGACTGGTTCTTTACACCGGAGATCGCCTCCCAGATCATGTGCGAAGGCGTGCTCGGCGTAACCAACAAAGGCCTTAACGAGAACGGATGGTGCGTCGAATACACTCCCGAAGAGAAAAAGGCAATGGGCGACGAGTGGAGCCAGAAACAGAACGAGGTCCAGGACATCAACGTCTTCTGGGGCCTGTGGCTGACAATTGGCACGCTGGGAGGGGTACAGCCATTCCCCACCTTCCCGCCCGACATGAAGAAGCATTTCGAGGATATGCTGGCCGCCAAGTATTCCGAGAAGGCGCTTGCCGCCCAGGTAATTTCGCAGGAATACCTCAAGATCACTGAAAAGGCCCGGCCCGTTTCCGCCGACAAGGAGTACTGGCCCGGCCTGCAAACCCGTTTCGGCGAGTTTATCTCGCAGGCGGTGGCCGGCACCATCGACCTCGACCAGGGTTGGAGCGAATGGCTCGACTTCTTTGAAAAGAACGGTGGCCCCCTGCTCACCCAGCAAGTCAACGACATCTAGTAGTCAGTCGTCAGTTGTCGGTGGCCAGCGCAGCAACTGGCCACCGACAACTGCCACAAAAGGATGGCAACGTGGCAACATCAGCCGTTTCCAAGTCCGTCGGCACAGCGGGCCGCCGTAGGGGCGTTTGGGCGCAACTGCTCTTCGACGCTTGGACGTACCGCTATCTCTACCTGATGCTTGTCCTGCCATTTGTCTTCTTCATCATCTTCCGCTTCTACCCCATGTTCGGCAACATCATCGCCTTCAAGAAGTACCAGCTGATGCACGGGATCTGGGGCAGCCCCTGGGTTGGATTCAAACACTTCAACACACTTTTCGACGACCCGGCCTTCTTGCGCGTTCTCCGCAACACCGTCTCCATTGCCGTATTCAAGTTGCTTTTCACCTTCCCCGCCCCCATCATTCTGGCGCTTTTCATCAATGAACTCCGCCACATGGCCTATAAGCGTTTTGTCCAAACCGTCGTCTACGTGCCCCACTTTCTTTCCTGGGTGATCTACGGCGCAATACTCTATATCGTGCTGTCGCCGGCCAACGGCTTGGTCAACAACATCATCTCTTCACTTGGCATGGAAAAGATCGCGTTCTTCCAGAAAACGGCTCTCTTTCAACCGATTGTAATTATCTCAACACTGTTCAAAGAGACCGGTTGGGCCGCCATCATCTACCTGGCCACCATCTCGACCATCGATCTTACACTCTACGAGGCCGCCTTAATTGACGGCGCCAACCGCTGGCAGTTGATGCGCTATGTGACCCTGCCCGGCCTGGCAATGACCATCGTAACTCTCTTTATCCTGCAAATAGGCTTCTTCCTTAATGTCGGTTTCGAACAGATCTTTATCCTGCAGAACAATATGATACTCTCTACCGCCGACGTGATCGAGACGTTTATTTATCGAGTGGGCATCCGCCAGGCGCGCTTCGACTTTACCACGGCCGCCGGTCTCTTCAATGGACTTGTGGGCATGGTGCTTGTGCTGCTCGCCGACCGGTTAGCGAAACGCCTCGACTTGACCGGCATCTTCTGATACAAGTTTTCGGCTTTCAGTTGCCAAGCAGGGGTGACTACTGTACACTGAAAACTCGAAGTGGAAGGAAGGAAGATGCGGCTGAAGGAGAAAGTCGCCATAGTTACCGGAAGTGGTCGCGGGATCGGCCGCATGATCGCCAGACGATTCGTTGAAGAAGGGGCGAAGGTTGTCATCGCCGAGCAGGATGCGGTTTCCGGGCGGCGCGTCCAAGCCGAGTTGCAGTGTGCAGGCGGTACTGCCATCTTTCTCAAGACCGATGTGGCCAGCCGCCCTGACGTAGAACTGCTGGTCGACGAGACTGTGCAGCGTTTTGGCCGCATCGATATCCTGGTCAACAATGCCGCTGTCCTCGGCGAAAACGGCTCTTTCCTCGAGATATCCCAGTCAGTTTGGGATCAAGTGGTAAGCGTCAACCAGACCGCCGTCTTCATCTGCTCACAGTTGGCGGGCCGGGTCATGGCGAAGGCCGGCGGAGGCAATATCATCAACATCTCCTCCATCAATGGCATCGTCCCTCTGCCCCGCTGCGCAGCTTATGTCACTGCCAAAAGCGCGGTCGAGTCCCTGACCCGCATTGCGGCCAACGAATTGGCCCCTTACAACATCCGCGTCAATACCATCGCCCCGGGCCCCATCGAGACCCGCCTGCCGGATGGCGCCTCACCGCGCCCGACCGAAGATACCCTGCTCGGCCGTAACGGCCTGCCGCACGAGATCGCGGCAGCCGCCGTCTTCCTGGCGTCGGACGAGGCCAGTTTCATTACCGGTGAACGGTTAGCAGTCGATGGCGGCATGTTGGTTAACGGCTATCGCATCTATGGCATCGAACGCCCTGCATAGCGCGTTCCGCCTACGAAACGTTTGTTGGAGTAACAAGCACAGCCCATAGGGCTTTTCTGGATTATCTAACCCTGGCCGGGAAGACCGGGCAGCAGCGGAAGAAATAGACTGGGCCTTGGCGGAGAAGAGTGCGAAGGCCTGGAGAAAAGAAACGAGTACGTATTACTCATCAGGAGTGCCTGTCAAGTGAAATCTTTTCGCCTGCTTTCCTTTACTTTTATCACGCTTGCGCTCTTGGCCGCCTGCAGCTACCCGGATTTGCCAGGCGCGCCCAAACTGCCTCAGCCGCCCTCGCCGCGTTCTCTACCCGGCGTCGATGAACTGCTGGACCAACTTCCCGGCTTTGACCTGGATCTGCTGCGAGAACTGGGGCTGCCGGACTTAAGCGAGATCGGCGATCTCCCGCAGCTTGGCGACCTCCCCGGCTTGCCCGTTCCCGAAAACGCGATCGCCTTCGCCGGGCCGACCGAAATGCGCATTGAAGTCGGCGATTTCATCCGCGGCACCGAAATTCAGTTAACCGGAATCGTTGACGGGCGCGCCAACTTTCTCTTCGCCGGCCTGCGCGCAGAACGCATCGCCGGCGACTCGCTCGACTTCGACGGTCCCTGGCCCAACATCAGCAGTGTCGACTATATGCTGCGTCTGCGCGTCTATCGAGTGGCGGAAGGGTACGTCCGCGCGGCCGGCGTTCAACGCCTGCTGATCAAGGACATCCGGCCCATACATCAACCAACCATGGCTGTGCAGGGGACCCCCCTCAAAATCACCTACACCGGATCAGCCGGCATGGGAGATCTCCTCAAAGGAACAACGTTCGGTTATGCCGGACTCGACGAGCAGGGTGCCGAAATTATGGGTATCCCTACCGGCGATTTCCCGTTTCGCAAGACCGGTGATAGTCTGCGTTGGCAGGGCATGCTGAGGCCGGACCTGCCCAGCCTGTTCGACCTACGAATTGTCCACTACGCAGAAAATTCAGTTCAAGTGGCCGGGATAGTTTCCCTGCAACTTCCCGAATAAATCTCTTGGTAGTCAATTGCTTGGTTAGCGGCGACCACTACGATGAGAGGACTTCCTCAGAACAGAAACCTTTGGCCTACACATCCGCAATGACGCGAAGAAATAAGGCGATCAGGGGAGAAAAAAAGTCGAGCAGCGGTGACAAGTACTGAAGTGTGCAGGAGAACAAAACGATGGTTGAGGCTGTGAGCAACCCAGGTACGTTGAGTGTGATCCGAAGGTTCAGACCACACGCCGACCTTCAGGGTATCCGCGCCGACTATTACAACCTGACCGACCTGCAAGGCGCGCCCCTGGCCGGCCTGCTTGTACTGATGGACCGACGCGGACGACCCGTGCGCGCCGAAATCCATATGAGCAACACCTCTGCCGACGCTCTCTATGAGATAGCCGTGCGCCAGAGCCTTCGTCTTATTGAAGACCGCTACAAGAGCGACCGACCTGTTCGTCTTTACCCCCTGCGGATGCAGTTGGAGACCGACCCGCTTTCGGTTCAGCCCAGGGCTAGGGCCTCAAATGCCGGCGCGGCGCCGGCGTCGGCAAACCCCCTATTGCTGGTGGGCGCTCTGCTCCTCGCGATTTCTGCGCTGTTCGGTGGCTGGTTCCTCAACGAATGGTTCACCGGCGACCTTATCCGGTCCAGCGCGCCGGCCACACTTGCTGTGGGCTCATCCTCGGCGGCCGCTGGACCCGATGTCCTCATCGTCGAAACCAATGGGCTGCCCCCCAGCCGCAACGCAATCCCGATGAATGTGGGCGATCGTATCCGGCTCCTGCCCGAATACAAGATCTCACTGCGCACCGAAGCCGGGGCACATGCCGGCGCCATCGTCGCCCATCTGCAAGCCGCCGATCATATGACAATTCTCAACGGCCCGATCTGGCTGGAAGGCAACAGCGATACCATCGTCTGGTGGTATGTGCGGTTGGATGGCGGCGCCCAAGGCTGGGTACCTGCCAATACCAGTGAACTGACAATTTTGGAACCGCTCCCTCAATAACTTCACACATTTTGGCAAATCTGAGAATGAACGAAAATGACCGAACCCAGCCAAACATCATCGTAGTCGTTGCCGATACGCTGCGCACTTCGTTTCTTGGCTGCTATGGGAACGATGGGATTCACACACCGTCTATCGACCGCTTTGCCCGACAGAGCGTCCGCTTCTCCCGTGCCCACCCCGAATGCCTGCCCACAATCCCCACCAGGCGCACGTTGCATAGTGGTCGTCGGGCCTTCCCCTTCAACGACTATAGACCCGTCCCCTGGGACAACGTCTACCTGCCCGGCTGGCAGCCAATGTCGGCCGAGGAAAGTACTGTCGCCGAAACGTTGCAGCAGGCCGGCTACCATACCGGATTTGTCGCTGACGTGCCCCACTATTTCGTGCCGGGCATGAATTTTACCCGCGGCTTCCAGCAGTGGGAATTCGTCCGCGGCCAGGCCGAAGACCGTTGGCATGCTGTCGCCGACGCGGACCCGGCTCTGTTCGACCGCTACCGCGCCGGCAGCCGTGATCGGATCGCCGCACATCTTGTCAATGTGCGGCCCCAGCTACCAGAGGAAGAGTGGCCAACCGCCCGCACCTTCCAGCGAGCCATCGACTTTCTGCGAGACAACCACGCACCTGGCCGCAGCCAAAGCGCCTCTCCTTTCTATCTCTACGTGGACAGTTTCAGCCCCCACGAAACATGGGAAGCGCCCCTGCATTACTATGATCTCTATGGCGGCCGCGACGAACGCGAACCAATCTGCCTGACCGCCTCCTATGGGCCGTTTGCTGGTCAGTACGCTGACCGCATCCCCAGCATCCGCGCCAACTATGCCGGCCTGGTCACGATGGTGGACACCTGGTTCGGCCGTCTGTTGGATACCGTCGACTACCTGGGACTGCAAGAAAACACGCTGATCTTCTTCCTCAGTGATCACGGCACTAATTTCGGTGATAATGTGGAAAAGATCATGGGAAAGCCCGCCGACTACATGTACCCCGGCACCATGGACATCCCTCTGCTTATGCGCCATCCCGCCGGTTTGGGAGCAGGCCAGGTCCGGGACGAACTGGTCTACACCCTCGACGTGCCCGCCACAATTCTTGCGGCCACCCGGCAACAGTCAATCGACCCCGTTGAGGGGCAAAATCTGCTGCCGCTGCTCGAAGAAGGAGAGGGATTCGCCCCTCGCGAATACCTGACTTGCCGCTATGGCAACTCTGTCTGGTATCGCGACGACCGCAACTGGTTCTTCAGCTCCGTGGACTGGCAGACGTCGCCGGCGACCGCATCCTCCAGCACTGGGCTACAGCCGAACACTCGCCTGTTTGACCTCGAGACCGACCCCGTCTGCCAGGTGAACATCGCCGATCACAGCCCGGAACGTGTCGCTTTGGCCCGCCAACGCATCCTCGCCGACGCCGGCGGACATCTCAACTATTATGAGCGTCACGATTCCACCGACGCTCTCGGACGTCCGGAGTTTTCCAGCAGGTAGCCGTCAATTTCCCTGTGGCCGGTGACTGCTGCCTGCACTGCCAGCTGGCCACAGGCAACTGGAGTATGCCCTATGCCAAAGATTACTGCCGATCGACTAGAACGGATCGCAGGACGACTCCTGGTCGCCGCTGGCGCCTCCGCCGCGGAAGCCGACATCGTCTCGCGCCACCTGATTGCCGCCAATCTGGCCGGCCATGACTCCCACGGCGTGATCCATATCCCCGGCTACATCGCATCTATCCAAAAGGGACACCTCCAGCCCGGCGCCTCCTTCGACATCATCCAGGAGAGCCGGGCCACAACCGTCGTGGACGGGAACTGGGGCTTTGGATTCACCGTATCCGAACGGGCGATGCAACTGACCATCGAAAAGGCGCGCCTGCAAAACGTCGCCGCCGCCACGGTCGTGCGCCAGGGCCACGTCGGGCGTCTGACCGACTATCCACTGATGGCCGCCCAAGCCGGCATGATCGCGCTGATGACTGCCGACTCTGGCCGAGGCCCCAAGAGCGTTGCCCCCTTTGGCGGGCGTGAACCGCGACTGGGAACGAATCCGATCTGCATCGCCGTCCCCTCCAATCTGGACGGTCCCTTCTACATCGACATCGCAACCTCCGCTGTTGCCGGCGGCAAATTGGCGGTCGCCATCGAGCGCGGGCAATCGATACCAACCGGCTGGGTGATCGACAGCGAAGGCCGCGCCGCCACCGACCCTACCGCCGCTCGCAACGGCGGGGCCATGCTGCCCATGGGCGGTTCGGAAGGACACAAGGGCTACGGATTGTCCGCGATGGTCGAGATATTCTCCGGGCTGCTCACCGGCCTGGGGTTCGGGGTCGAACCCACGGGCCGCCACAATGACGGCTGCTTCATGGCCGTTTTCCAAGTTGATGCCTTTCGTCCCCTGACGGAGTTTAAACAGGAAGTTACCGAGTTCGCCCAATATCTGACGGCAACACCTCCTGCAGAAGGTGTTGAACGCGTTTATTACCCCGGCGAACCTGAGTACTTGCGAACCCAGAGGGGTCGCGTTGATGGCATCTACGTCGAAGAGGGGACTTGGCAGAAGCTTGAAGCTTTGGCCGACGAGCTTGGCGTTGACGAAAAGTTCTCTTCTGACAGTAATGATCAGTGAACAGGTACTGTACTTGCCGCTGACCATTAACCACCCGCAGCGTTGGATAAGGCTGCACTTCAGGCTACAATAGCTGTGGTGTTGCAGAGCATTGCCCACAATGAACTATGCAAAACCTGATAAATAAACCGGGCAGTGCCATCACGCAGAGTCTGCGTGGCATGGCGCTATGTCACCCGGACACAATCAAAGTACATTTTGACCCGGACTTTGTCGAGCGAACGGTCCCGGCCCGGTCCGGGAAAGTCGCAGTTATCAGCGGCAGCGGCAGTGGACACGAACCCTTGCCCACCGGCTATGTTGGTTTTGGCATGCTGGATGCCGCCTGTCCCGGCCCGATCTTTACCAGTCCTACTCCCTTTCAAATGTTAGCGGCCGTCCATTCGGTCGACCACGGCGGAGGCGTGCTCTTCGTCGTCAAGAACTATACCGGCGGCGTGCTTAACACCGAACTTACCATCGAAATCGCTCTGCAAGAGGGAATAGACGCCCGCTGTGTGCTCGTCAACGACGACGTGTCCATCCCGGACGTCGCCAACCGTCGCGGGCTGGGCGCAGCAACGTTCGCCTGCAAGATTGCCGGGGCCGCCGCCGAATCCGGATACACGCTGGACGCGGCCGTGGAAGTAACGCGGCGGGCTGTCGCCGCCTCCCGCAGTATGGGGGTCGGTACCAATGTGGACACGCTCCCTCGCAACGGCCCCGGGGCAAGATTGGCCGACGATTCGATCGAACTGGGCGTAGGCATCCACGGCGAACCTGGCGAAGTGCGTTCTGTGAGTAAGGGCATGCCGGAGATCGTCGGCCTGATCGGACAACCCATTCTCGATGACCTGCCCTTTGCGGCCGACGATCGCGTACTGCTCTTGATCAGCGGCATGGGGGGAACTCCCCCTCTGGAGCTGTACCTCTTCTCCGAGGCGATTCATGATATGCTGGCCGCACATCGGATTCGGGTCGAGCGCCAACTGATCGGAAACTATCTTACCAGCCTCGGTCGCGGCGGGTATACGATGACTCTGATGAGACTGGACAACGAACTGCTGGACCTGTGGGATGCGCCCGTCCATACGCCCGCCCTCCACTGGTGACGAAACTGCATACGCACTACGGATGACGAAACTGCATACGCACTACGGATTATGAAAATGGGCCAGGAGATCACAGTAAAACAACTCCGCAGATGGCTTTTGGCTTACGCCTCTCGTATCATCGAGAACGAAGCCCATCTCACCGAGTTGGATACAGCAATCGGCGATGCGGACCACGGAGTGAATATGCGTCGCGGCATGGGAAAGCTGCAGGAGCGTCTACAGGAAGAAGCACAATCTGAAGATATAAGTTCCTTCCTGCGTTCGGTCGCCATGACCCTCATCAGTGGGGTCGGCGGGGCCGCCGGCCCACTCTACGGAACCTTTTTCCTGCGCGCCGCCACCAGCCCCACGAACGGTCGTTCGGTCGATCTGGCACAGCTTACGCAGATGTTCCGCTACGGCCTGGATGGACTCCAGCAGCGGGGCAAGGCCCAGGCCGATGACAAAACCATGATCGATACGATCCAACCGGCGGTGGAGGCGATGGAGGCAGCACTGGCAGCCCACCAGAGCGCCGCCGTCGCACTGGCCGCAGCCCGCCAAGCCGCCCACCTGGGCATGAAACATACAATCGAAATTCAGGCCAGAAAAGGACGCGCCAGTTACCTTGGCCCGCGCTCCATCGGTCATCAGGACCCGGGTGCCACCAGTGCCTACTTCCTGTTCGAGACCGCTGCCGAGGTGTTCACAATGGCTGGTACAGACTGATGCCTCAGTTGATAGGCGCGATCGATTCCGGTACGACCAGCACCCGTTTTATGCTCTTTGATCAGAAAGGTGCGATTGTCGGGTTCGACCAGCAGGAACACGAACAGATCTTCCCTCGCAGTGGCTGGGTCGAACACGATCCGCTGGATATCTGGCAGCGGACCCAGGAGGTGATCCGGACGACACTGTCCAAATGTGACGTCCATCCCGGCCAAATCGCCGCCATAGGCATCACTAACCAGCGCGAGACCGCGGTCATGTGGGATCGCCGCACCGGCGTGCCGGTCTGTAACGCCATCGTCTGGCAGGATACCCGCACCGACCGCATCTGTCGGCGCTTGGAGGAGGCCGGCCACGCCCCTACTTTCCGGCAAAAGGCCGGTCTGCCCTTGGCAACCTATTTCTCCGGCCCCAAATTCCGCTGGATCCTCGACAACGTCGAAGGCGCACAGGCCAGAGCCGAAGCCGGCGAACTGATCTGCGGTACAGTTGACAGCTGGCTGATCTGGCAACTCACCGGCGCCGCCGGCGTACATGTCACCGATCCCACAAACGCCAGCCGTACAATGCTGATGAATCTGGAATCCCTGGCCTGGGACGCGGAACTTATGGAGATTCTGGCGATTCCGCGTTCATTGTTGCCGGAGATCCGGCCCAGCAGCGAACCGGCCTTCTACGGCATGACCGCGTCGGATGGCCCCTTCGGCGCCGCTATTCCTATCTGCGGCAATCTGGGCGACCAGCAGGCAGCGACCGTCGGCCAGACCTGTTTCAGTCCTGGCGAGGCCAAAAACACCTACGGAACCGGCTGTTTCATGATTTTGAACACCGGTGAGGAGATCGTCCACAGCTGCAACGGGCTGCTGACGACAGTTTGCTACCAGATGGGCGAATCGGCGCCGGTATACGCCCTGGAAGGCTCGATAGCAATGGCCGGCGCCACCGTGCAGTGGCTGCGAGACGAACTGCAACTGATCAGCTCGGCGGCCGAGACCGCAGAGATCGCCCAAAGCGTTGCCGATTCGGGCGGCTGTTATCTGGTACCGGCTTTTAGCGGGCTGTTCGCACCCCATTGGCGCAGCGACGCCCGCGGCGTCATCGTCGGCCTCACCCGCTACGTGAACCGGGCACACATCGTGCGCGCCGCGCTCGAATCCATCTGCTACCAGACACATGAAGTGCTGGAGGCCATGAACGCCGACAGCGGCGTGCCCTTGCGCCAACTCAAGGTGGACGGCGGCGCAACGGTCAACGACATGCTGATGCAGATGCAGGCCGACATCCTGGGAACTGAGGTGATCCGTCCCCGCATTGCCGAAACGACCAGCCTGGGCGCGGCCTATGCAGCCGGCCTGGCTGTCGGTTTCTGGCCAGACCTGGAAAGCCTGCGACGGCAATGGCGGGTGGACAAGGTCTGGCGGCCGCAAATAGGTGAATCCGAACGAGCGCAGGGCTATGCCGGCTGGAAAAAAGCTGTCGAACGTACGCTGGGTTGGGCGGCGTGAGAACCGCGGTGGCTAGTCACTACCTCTTTGCCCCACTGGAGTTTCAAACGTGATCGGTCTGGTGATCGTCTCCCATAGTGCCAAACTTGCCCAGGGCGTGCATGAATTGGCGGCGCAGATGGCCGGGGATCAGGTTGGCATTAGTCAGGCCGGTGGGCTCTCAGATGACAGTGAGACATTCGGCACAGACGCTTACAAGATTCTGTCCGCTATTGAGGAAGTCTGGTGTGAAGACGGTGTACTGTTGTTGATGGATCTTGGCAGCGCCGTCATGTCGGCGGAAATAGCGCTGGAAATGCTGCCGGAACAGCAGCGGCAGAACTGTCTCCTGAGCAATGCCCCGTTGGTGGAGGGTGCAATCGTTGCCGCTATCCATGCCAGCCTGGGTGAGCCTTTGCGAGCGGTGAACGCTGTCGCCGAGGCCGCGCTTTCGGCGCCTAAACTTGCAAACACAAGCTGAACGAAACTAAGTATCGCAGTCTTGGAATCCTGAGATGGAGAATCAAACTTCACCTTTTTCCCCTCTGGAGGGAAAAATAGAGAGAAATGAGCAACACCAGGAGAGTGGCGAGAGCAACACCTCTCACTCCGCTCTCCCCGATGCTCGCTCCTCACAGTTGGAGCCGCCGCATCAGCTGCCCAAATGTGCCGTGGTCACTGTCAGTGATCCCCGCGGCCTTCATCTGCGCTCCGGTAGAGATGTCGTGCGCATTGCCAGCCAGTTTCAGGCGCAGATTACAGCCTCCAATCTCAGCAGTAACAGCAACGCCGTCGATTTGAAAAGCATTCTCCAGTTGCTGCAACTCCAGGCCCGCCAGGGGCATAGCCTGCAACTGGTGGCATCTGGCCCGGACGCTGACGCAGCCATCGAGGCGCTCTGCTCCCTCTTCTGAACAACAGCGAGTAAACCTGTGCAGCAGCTTTTTCACGGCCTTTCAGCAGCACCCGGGGTTGGCATCGGCAACCTATATAAATATTCTCCGGTCGCTGCCGACGATTCTGGCGAGGCGCCCGCGCCGCCTGTCGGCGACCCCGAAGAAGAGTGGGAACGCTTTCTGGCAGCCCGCCTCCTCGTAGATGAGGAACTGGCCCGCCTCGCACAAATCGGGCAGACCGCAACCGCAGAGATCTTCCTCGTTCACCGCGAAATCCTCCATGACAGCACGCTGACCGACTCCGTGCGCGCCGCCATCGACTCCGGTTCCGACGCCACCCGCGCCACCCAGAAGGCGACGGGTGAACTGGTCCGACTCTTCCAGGACCTCAGCGACCAGTACTTCGCCAGCCGTGCCACCGACATCCGCGATGTAGGGCAACGCCTCGTCTTCCGCCTGGAAGGGATCACCTCCGCCCGCCAGCTGAGCCCCCTACCTGACGGCACAATCCTGCTCGCCGAGGACTTGACCGCCTTCGATACCACCCATCTTGATCAGGCCCACGTCGTAGGCATTGCTTTGGCCGCCAGCACCCCCACCGCCCACACCGCAATTCTGGCCCGCAGTCTGGGCATCCCCCTCGTCTGCAGTGCCGGCGCGGAAATCCTGCAACTGGCCAGCGGCATGTTCGGTGTAGTCGATGGAATCCGTGGTCGTCTCCTCGTCGACCCGGATGAGGAGACGCTCGAACAGTATGAGTTGACCCGTTCTCGGCTGAAGCGCTTTCAGGCCGAGGCGCTCTCGCACTCCCATGAGCCGGCACTGACTCCGGATGGCGAACGCATCCCCGTACGCGTCAACGTCAACAGCCGTGAAGATCTCCTGCACATCTACTCCAACGGCGCTGATGGTATCGGTCTGCTGCGCACCGAAAATCTGTTTCAACACCGCACCAGCCCTCCGACCATTTCCGAACAGCTGGCTGCCTACCAGGAAGTGCATTCTTACACAAACAGCCATTCGCTGACCGTGCGACTACTTGACATCGGTGGCGACAAGCCGGTTCCCTATCTGCAGCATCCCGCCGAAGCCAACCCCTTCCTCGGCGTGCGCGGCATCCGCCTGCTGCTCCGCCATCCGCAAATGCTCATCGATCAGGCCCGCGCCTTGGTGGAACTGGCGCACAACGTATCGCCGGTATCCCGCATTCGAATTCTCATCCCCATGATTTCGAAAGTGAACGAAGTCCAGCAGACTTTGAAGCTGCTTGAGGAGGTTCCCGGCTATCTGCACTGCCGCCAACAACTCGGCACCCTGGAAGTAGGCGTCCTGATCGAAGTACCGTCCGCTGCTCTCCTGGCGCATCACCTCGCGCCTCAGGTCGATTTTCTCAGCATCGGCACCAACGATCTGGCCCAATATACACTCGCCGCTGACCGCGTAAACAGCGCTGTCGCCACGCTGGCAACCCCGCTCGACCCTTCCGTCCTGCGCTTGATCGCCATGACCTGCGAGGCGGGCCGCGCCGCCGGCATCCCCGTCGCCATCTGCGGTGAAGTCGCCGGCGATCCGTCTGTACAGCCCCTGTTGCTGGGCTTGGGGTTGAATGAAATCAGTGTGGCCGGCCCGGCCGTTCCCCTGGTCAAATCCGCAATTCGCCGCGTGGACATGGACTCGGCCAAAGCGCTCGCCGCCACAGCGCTCCAATGCAGCCGCGCCCAGGAGATCCATCAACTCCTCCACGACTTTGCATAACGCCCGATGAAACGGATGCTGACGGAAATCCTCGTGATCGGCGGCGGCGCAACTGGCACTGGAGTAGCCTGGGATGCCGCCCTTCGAGGTTTTCGCACCGTCCTCGTCGAAAAACGCGACCTGACCCACGGCACGACCGGGCGATACCACGGCCTCCTGCACAGCGGCGCAAGATACGTGTTGAAGGATGTCGATAGCGCCGTAGAGTGTAGCAGCGAAAATCGCATCTTGCGCCGTACCCACACCCACTGCATCGAAGACACCGGCGGATTTTTCGTCGTTACGCCCGAAGATGAGGACGACTATCCCGATCGTTTCGCGGCCGCCTGCCGTCGCCTCAACATCCCCTGCACTGAGATCCCCACTGCGTCGGCTCTGCGGCGTGAGCCTCTGCTGAACCCCCGCATCAGTCGCGTCTTCGAACTGCCCGATGCCGCCGCCGATAGCTTCCTCGCCACCCACGCCACTGCCCAGGCCGCGCGCCAGGCCGGCGCACTCCTCCTTCCTTATCACGAGCTCACCCGTCTCCACCTCTCCGGCGGCGACGGCAACCGCGCGGTATCCGGAGCCACCGTTCTCGATACCGTGTCGGGCGAAGAGCTGCGGATCGACGCCGACCTCGTAATCAACGCCGCCGGCGCTTGGTCCGGCAAGGTCGCAGCGTTGGCAGGGGTAGATGTAAGGATGATTCTGGGCAAAGGTGTGATGCTCGCAACCAACCGCCGTCTGACAAACACAGTCATCAACCGCTGCAAAATGCCCAGTGACGGCGATATTCTGGTGCCGATTCACACCGTCAGTGTCATCGGCACGACCGACGAGCAAGTTGCCGATCCGGAAAACCTGTCCATTGAGCAGTGGGAAGTAGACCTGATGTTGACGGAAGGCGATAAGTTGGTGCCCGGCCTCAGCAGCAGTCGGATCCTGCGCGCTTGGGCCGGCGTACGGCCTCTCTTCCAGGAGACGTCTACGTCGAATGAACCAATTCAAGGCCACCAAACGTCCCGGTCCACGCAGCCGCCCGAGCTGGGCGGAGATGGGTCACCGCCATACAGTCGCGAAGCGACCCGCGCATTGGCCCTGCTCAACCACGAGCAACGGGACGGAGTCAGCGGTTTCATCACTATCACCGGTGGCAAATGGACCACGTTCCGCCTGATGGCTGAATCCGCAGTCGATGCAGCCTGCGCGCAGTTACGTGTGTCTCGCCCTTGCCGCACGGCCGAGACAACTGTGCCCGGTGTCGAACAGGGACACTACTGGCTCGGTCATCGACTCAACGAAGTCGAAGAGGACGAGCTGCAAACGGAACTGATCTGCGAGTGCGAACTGGTCACCCGTTCAATGTTGGAAGGCGCGGTGCAGCGCAACCCAACCGTCACACTGGATGATCTGCGTCGCGATGTACGCCTCGGCATGGGGCCATGTCAAGGCGGCTTCTGTACCTATCGCGCGGTCGGTATCCTGCACCAGCTGCGTGCCGCCCCAAACCCACCCGCTGCAGGAGAGTGGGAGGTGGCCCATATGCAATCCCCGGCCCATCATCACCGCAACGCTTCCGTAACAGAAAGCGCCGCCGATGGCTCTGCGCCGGCCGCCGTTCTCGCCCCCGCTGCCGACGCGCCCCAGCGTTCCCCCGCCATCGATCCGCAGGCGGCGGTGTCTCAGCCGAATCTCCTCCTGCGGGACTTTCTGCAGGAACGCTGGAAGGGCGTCACGCCGATCCTGTGGGGACAGCAACTGCGCCAGGAAAGGTTGGACGAACTGATCTATCTGAGCATTCTGAATGCCGATCATCTCCCAGTCGATGACAAAGAAAGCCCGCTCTCGTCCTTTTATCGCGTCGGTTCTTAGTTCTTAGATTCTGATCTATAGTTACTGCGTTCGATCAGGAGGCGAAAACTGGACCGGCGGCGAGTACCACAAAGTGGCGTTTCCAAGCGTCGGAGACTGTAAACGGAAAACTGTAGTCGCGCATGCTCGATCTCATCATCATCGGCGCCGGCCTGACCGGCCTTTTTGCCGCATATACGGCTGCCCGCGCAGGTCTGCGCGTGCGAGTCATCGCCAAGGGCATCGGGACGACGCACTGGCATGCCGGAACAATCGATCTCCTGGGCTATATGCCAAATGGGGGAGAGTCGGTAGCAGATTGGATGGAAGCGCTTTCCGATCTGCCGTCCGCGCATCCCTATCGACTGCTCGGCGTGGCGACGATAACAAAAGCACTGGATGAGTTTCAGCGGCTTACCGCCGCGGGCGGGTTGCCCTATGAACGCGCCGCCGCCAACTTGAATTTGTCCACTGCCGGTGCCCCCGAAGAGCAGATTTCGCAAAAGCCTGACGCAGACGGGCAGGTCAATGACGTCACTCTTGGGCGAAACTGTCAACTCATTTCGCCTATCGGCGCGGCGCGTCCGGTCTATCTGGCGCCGACAGCCCAACTGGCAGGAAATCTGTCGGATGAGCGGCCGCTGGTGATCGTCGGCCTTAACGGTATGCCCGACTTCTACCCGGCGCTGATCGCCGAAAATCTGCAAAGGCAGGGCCATCGTGCTCGCAGCGCAACCGTACCCCTCAGCCCGCTGTCCAAGCGACGTGACAAAAGCCCACTGCAGTTGGCCCGGCTGCTGGATCAGCCTGGCCCACAGGCGCAACTGACAGAAATGGTCGTAGACGTAGCCGAGGCCGGCGAACGGGTGGGCCTTCCTGCCGTGCTGGGGTTGAACGCACATTCGCGCCTTTTTGATCTACTGCGTGAAGCAGGCGCCGATCAAGGTCGGCGAACGTCCCAATCCCACGACGGCCAGCGGTCGGGCCTATCGTTTTTTGAAATTCCGACACTGCCGCCCAGCGTGCCAGGTATGCGTCTGGACGCAACGCTGCGCTCCCAACTTGCCCGCCTCGGGGTACGCGTTGAAATTGGAATGGAAGTGTGCGGGATCAGTGCAACCGCTCGACGCATTGAATGGATTGAAACCGAGACCGGAAGCCGTCCTCTGCGTCACAGAGCACACAACTACCTGCTGGCGACCGGCGGAATCCTCGGCGGCGGCATCCGCGGTGACCGCTGCGGCCGCGTGAAGGAGACCGTTTTCGACCTGCCGCTGTCAGCGCCGCAGACGCGTTCTCAATGGTTGCGCCCTCTCTTCCTGGACAAGCGAGGACATCCTGTCTTTCAGGGCGGTGTGTCCGTCGATTCCCGCTTTCGTCCACTGGACCAGGCCGGCGCGCCTGTCTACGATAACTTGTGGGCTGCGGGCGCGGTCCTCGCCCACGCCGACCCGATCCGCGAGCGCAGCCGCGAAGGAATCGCCATAGCTACAGGTTTCGCCGCGGCAACGGCAGTGGCCAGTGGCCAGTAGCACCATTCGTCTGTAATGGCCACCAGCCACGAGCCACTAACCACTGGCATCCCCGTTATGCAATCCGAATCTCTGAATTCAGTCGGAATGAGCCTGGACGCATGTATCAAGTGCAATATCTGCACCAGCTACTGCCCGGTCTCCGAAGTGACGGACAGCTTCCCCGGACCGAAGTACGCCGCGCCTCAGTCTGAACGCTTTCGCGAATTCGGCCATCCCTTTTCCGAGGCCGCCGCCGACCCCATTTCTCGGGCACTTGGCGGCGGACGAGTGCCTGACGCTTCGGTGGACTACTGCTCCGGCTGCCGGGTCTGCAATGAAGTCTGTCCAACCGGCGTGCGAATCGCCGAAATCAACGCCCGCGCCCGTGCCCGGATGGTGGCAATACGGGGTCTTTCCCTGCGTAACCGGATCCTGGGCCGCAATGAGCTGTTGGGGCGGATCGGCAGTCTGGCGCCCGGCATGGCGAATTTCATCCTGCACCATCCGCTAAGCCGTCGGTTGGCCGCTGCCCTGTTTGGTGTGGCCGAAAAGGCGCCGTTGCCCCACTGGCACCATGAAACGCTCAACCGCTGGCTGGCCCGAACCCGTGCCCAAAGGCTGCGCTGCGAACGAAAGGTCGTCTACTTTCACGGCTGCGCAACCCAGTATTACGAGCCCTTTGTAGGCATGGCCGCAATTCTGGTGCTGGAGCATCTCGGCTACGAGGTGGTGGTGCCTCCGCAAAACTGCTGCGGCCTGCCAATGCTTTCGAATGGCGAGTTTGGCGCGGCGGAGGGTTATCATCGCCGCAACGTGGCACGCCTTGCCGACTATGTCCGCGCCGGTTACCCGATCCTCGGTACCAGCACCAGTTGCACGCTGACCCTCAAGGAAGAGGCGCCTGAACTTCTCGACCTGGAGGACGATGAGGGCACGCAGGCCCTCAAATTCGCGACCTGGGATATCTTTGAATGGCTGCGCGACCGTCTGGATCAAGGCCAACTGCCCTCCGATCTGCGTCCACTAAACCGAACTGGACAGCCTTTTATACTGCCCTATCATGCCCCTTGTCAGCTGCGGGCACACCGCATCGGCAAACCGGCGCTGGACGTGCTGGCCATGATCCCGGAGCTTGACCTGCGCGAAAGCCCCGTCCGCTGTTGCGGTATCGCGGGAACGTATGGATATAAGTCTGAAAAATATCAGATTGCCATGGACGTGGGCGCGGAACTGTTTGACTATGTCGCCGCGCAAGCTGCCAAATCGGATCCGGTCGCCAAAGGATCTGTTTCCTTTACCGCCTGCGATTCTGAGACCTGTCGCTGGCAACTGGAACACGGGACCGGCCTCCCATCCCGCCATCCTATTGAACTGTTGGCAGCGGCCTATGGCCTGTACGACCTGCAAGCGCGGCGCCCCATAGATGGAAACTGACCAATGGGCTCTCTTCACATCTTGATAATCGGGGCCGGGGCAATTGGCTGTTTTGTCGGCGGCAAGTTGGCTTCTGCAGGGCACGGCGTGACATTAGTCGGTCGCGCCCGCACAACCGCGGCTGTGCAGGCGCGCGGTCTGGAGCTGCACGCGGCTGATGGTGCCGTGCAATCGATCCGCTCGGTCAGCGCGGTCGCGTCTGTGCGAGAGGCATTTCCTGCCTCATATCACCTCGCCGTTCTCGCCGTAAAGAGCTACGATACGGCAACCGCGCTGGACGAATTGGTCTCGGTCGAATCCACGCTCCCGCCAACGATTCTCAGCCTTCAGAATGGCGTCGGCAATGAGAACGAGATCGCCGCGCGGTTTGGCGCGCAGCGGGTCCTCGCCGGAACGATTACAGCGCCGGTCGAGGTGCGGGAGCCGGGCGTGGTCCAGGTGACGAAGCCCGGGTTTGCCATCGGCCTGGCAGAATACCGTGGAGAGAGTGAAGAGGCGGGAATCAACTCTCACTCCTCTCTCCTCACCTCTCTTTCCTCGCAGTTTGCCGCAGCCGGCCTCCCCACAAATGTCTACGAAGATGCACACGGTATGAAATGGTCAAAACTGCTTATGAACATGATCGGCAACGCCACCAGTGCTATCCTGGCCGAGCCGCCCGGCGCCACCTTCGCCGACCCCCGCATCACCAATCTGGAGATCGACGCCTTGCGCGAGACCCTGCGCGTGATGGCTGCGGCCAACATCCACCCGCTGAACTTGGAGAAATATCCGCTGGGTACACTCGCACCCCTGTTGCGTTTCGGGCCGCGCGCGCTCCTGCGGCCCGCCCTGCACCGGATCGTCGGCGGGGCGAGGGGTGGCAAGATGCCCAGCCTGTTCTTGGACTTGGAGGCAGGTAAGAGCGGGAGCGAAGTAGGCTGGTATAATGGTGCAGTCGTGCGCCTAGGGGGCGAAGTCGGCATCAAAACGCCAGTCAACCGGTTGCTGACCGAAACTGTCCAGCAGTTGGCTGCCGAATCGCAATTGCGCGCTGCGTGGCGAGGAAACTTCGAGCGACTCGCTGCAGCGGCCAAAGAGGTTTCTGGCGCTTAGTTCACAGCAAGCCCCGTTAAGGTAAGGGTTCACCAGGAGTCGAAAACAAAAAGCTGTAGTCTAAAGTCCTGGTCCGATCAGTACAATCAGCACCAGCGCCAGAATGGCAAAAGCCGAATACTCCAGCACAAGTTTGCGGCTGAGATGGCCCTCATGGAGCGCGTGGCGGGCCAGCCCCACGAACAAATAGAAGATTAACAGCAGAACCAGCCCACCACTTGCCCCCGATAATGGCCAATAATTCAACGCCCACGCCGCCTCTCCCAATACAAGCGCAACCACCGCCGCATAGCTGAGCACCACATTCACTCTGGGCAATACATCCCGCAGCAACTCAACTGCCAACAGCGCGGCCGTCGCCGCAATCAGAGAACCGGAGAGCAGGCTACGGGTTTTTGTCTGATACACCAGCAAAAAGAGAGCCAGGGCAGCGGTGTAGGACAGTACGTTGAGCAGGATGCGGGCCTGCCGGTAGCCCGACGACTCCCGATCTGCGGTCACGTACAGGTTGAACAGAATAACTGCGATCAGCCCTCCACTGAGCAACGCCGCGCCGGCCTGGAAAAGCAGTGTCTTGGCCTCGGGCGCCAGCAACACTGCCAGGATCGAGACTGCAGCGGGCAGCCCCCAGAATAGCCAGGTGTGCCCGCCGCTATCGGCTTCCTGGCCCAACGGGTCGCCGGCGAAAAGGGGATGGGTACGGATCGCCCGTTCCGTGCCGCTGGCCGTGAGCAGGGCGATAAAAACGGCGATGACGGTCGTCTCGCTGATTCTGATCGACAGGGGCGTGCCAAGCGCATTCAAGGTCAGAACAACTGTCGGCAGCCGTAAGAACAGGCTGATCGATACCGTAGCCGCTACGGTCCACGCCAGCACGCTCACGCGCTGCACGAAGCGCCGGTTTGGACCCAATGCCGCCGGCGTTGTCGCCGATCGTTCCATCCCCATTTCGGCAAAGGTTGGTCTGGCGCTTTCAGATTGCCTTCTATTCTGTTGTTCGCTGGCCGCGAACGGCGAATACCAGTTCTCAGTCCCCAATTTTCGGCTTCCAGTTTCCAGTTGGGAAGGATGATGTTACTATAAAACAAAAAGCAACAACTGGAAACCGCAGTTGAGCCAGTACACAAATTTTGACATCACCATAAGCGGGAACAAGCCGCCTTTCTCAGTTCTGGCGTCATATCGGGGTCTCAGCGGCGCCTCCACATTCGGTCAGGATGCACTCAACCCTGTCTGGCAGGAATTCCTGTCCAGGTTGAGCGATCCATTTCAGACGCAAGGGGAGCAGCTTCTGGCCGAAATCGGCAGCAGGCTCTTTTCGCAACTATTTCGCGATCAGGTGCGAGACCTCTGGGCCCAGGCACGCACCGACCTGGATGATGGCGGCCGTCTGCGACTGAGGCTCATCCTGCATCCACCCGCGGTCGCGGCCCTGCCGTGGGAGACACTTCACGATCCCCGCCGCAATCAATCCTTTGCCGCCGACGCAAATATATCCCTCGTCCGCACCCAGAATCTCGTGAGCTATGTTGCCCGCCCTAGGGCGCTTGAGGCTGCGCTGCCGCTGAAGGTCCTGTTGGTGACGGTCGATACAGGGACACTGGACGCCCCCGCCCCTCAGCGGCCCCAGCAAGGCGAGCAAGGGAATAGATTGGCCGCACACAAGGAGAGCGGACAGATCCGCTCTGCTTTTGCGGGGTTGTCGTCCGGCCGCGTGAACCTGGATCAACTGGATGGACGGGTCACGATTCAACAGATTCGGGAGCGGCTGCTGACGACGCGGCCCGACATCCTCCATTTTGTCGGCCACGGCAATGAGGACGGCCTCCTGCTCTGGGCCGATGACGCCCCTGTCCTCGTGTCGGCCGCGACGCTGCGCGCGGTGATGCAGCAAGCAGAATCGGTGAAACTGGTCTTTCTCAATGCCTGTCTTGCCGGACAGGTAGATAGTACCCGCCCCTTTGCCGGCATCGCCCACCAGTTGCTTCAGAGTGGTCTGCCTGCTGTGATAGCCATGCGCTATGAGATCCTGGACCGCTCGGCCGCGAATTTTGCCTCGGGAGTCTACGAAGCTCTTGTATCGGGCCAAGGGCGCGGCCACATTGACGCCGCGGTCAGCATTGCCCGCAACAATCTGTATATCAATGACCCGAATCGAGTGGACTATGCAACGCCAATCCTCTGGCTCAATGCGGAGGACGGCCGCATTCTGCCTATCGACGATCCCCAGCGGTCGGCGGCATCCACCTCCCCCCGCTCAGCCGTCCCGCACTCCCAGATGACGGGTTCCTCGCTGCGGCTAGAGTTCAAGTTGGCAGAAAAAGAAGCCTGGTTCCGGTCCTTGCCGGAATCGATCTCTGATCCCCATCTGCCCTTTGAGTATCAGCGCCGCCGCCGGATTGTCGGCCTTTTGCTAAAGATTCTGCAACAGGCATTAGAGGAACGGGACCAAGGCCAAGTCATCGATATCAGGTCTGTACAGAGGCGCTTGTCAACATTCGAAGAGGAGAGGCGCCACATCCAGAATATCCTTGACCATTGCCTGAATCGTTCGTAAGACCTGATGCTGTGGCGCGGACCAGCATACGACTGATTCGTCTCACCTGTCTCTACGCGATTCTCTGTTACCTGGGTGTAGAGATCGCTCAGTCACTGCGAGTACTTCGGGAAACTGACCCCAGCAGTCTACAACCAACGGTAGAGGCTCCCACAGGCTCCTCCTCGGCAGACCAGATCCCGTTTCTCGGCGTCACCGTCGAGCTCGAACAGTACGATGACCCGCTCCAACTGCAGCAAGCGTTGCATCGTCTGCACGGCGCCGGTTTCGGTTGGGTACGCCAGCGTATTGATTGGAGCCGCATCGAACCTCAGCCGGGAGAGTTTCAGTGGGCGTGGACAGACGACGTTCTGTCCGCCATTGCCGCCGCCGGCCTCGTGCCGGTCGTCGTCTTGGACGGCAGCCCCGTCTGGGCCCGAGACAGTAGAGATAGGCCGCCCCAAGCACTCGCTGCCAGTGACTGGCCATCGCGACTGGCGCCCCCGGCGACTCCAGAGACCTTCGCCCGCTTTGCCGCGGCTTTCGCCGACCGCTACCAGAACACAGTCCGCTTTTATCAGATCTGGGATGAGCCGAACATAGCGCCCCACTGGGGAAACCGTTTGATCGATCCGGTCGGCTATGCCCGATTGCTGCGCGAAGGCGCCATCGCTGTACGGACTGCTGACCCGGACGCAGTTATCCTGGCCGCCGCGCTGGCGCCCACCCAGGACCGAGGACACACCGCGATCGACGAGGGCTTTTTCCTGCAACGGCTTTACGCCGCCGGCGCCGCGCCCTTTTTCGATGCTGTTCTCGTGCAGCCGTTTGGCTTCGGGACCGGGCCGGAAGACGTTCGCAGCCGCGTTGACGTGCTCAACTTCCGGCGCGCGGCTTGGGTGCGGCAAGTTATGGTCGCGGCCGGCGATGGACAGACACCGGTATGGGCGGTCCGTTTCGGATGGAATCGACTGGTCCAGGATTCCTGGAAGACCGTTTCGGAAGCCGATCAACTTCGTTTTACGGAGGAAGCGATCCGGCATGCACGGGCCAACTGGCCGTGGCTGGCAGCGATGGGCTGGCCGGTAGACCGACCGGACGCACCGCCCTCAGATGCGATGTGGGGCTTCTCTCTCGTCTCCGCCGATGGGCGAGAGCACCCGCTCTTGTCCCTCTTTTCGGCCGCCGCACAGGCGACGGTTGACACCCAATCACCAGCAAGAGGCGGCTGGCGATATGCACGATTCGCATTACTACTGTTGGCTGGCGGACTTACCCTCGGGTGGGCGGTGATCACCTCCCGCCGCCTGCCGTTGCGCAAGTGGCAGGCGGCCTATCGCAGCTGGCCGCAGGTCCGAAAACTCGCCGTTTGGGCGCTTCTGTTCACTGTTTACTATCTGGCTGTCTGGCCGCCGCTGATCCTCCTCTGCTGGCTTACTGCCTCCTTCCTCATCGCTGCCGAACCGTCAACAGGACTGATGATCGCGGCCATCGCCTTGCCCTTCCACTTCCAACACAAGGAGCTGCGGCTCATCGGCGTCGTATGGGCCGTGCCGCCGGCCCAGGCCGCGCTGCTGGCCACACTGCCTGCCCTCGCGCAGCGCGCCATCCGCGCTACAGAGTGGCGCATCGGCCCCGCGCTCAAAGGCATCCACTCGATTCGCCAAACAATTTACGCAATACGCAATACGCAATACGCCACCCTGCTGGTCGCAGCCTGGATCGTCATCAGCCTCCTCGCCGGCCGCAACGTCTGGCACTGGCCAGGCTATATTCGCGGAATGTGGGAGCTTGTAGCGGTGCCGGTTCTTTTGTATGCCGGCATCAGGCTGGTTGCCGCCCAGCCGCGTCAACTGCGGGCCGTGCTGGCCGCGCTCTTCGCAGGCGGCGCTCTCGCGGCCGGCGTAGGGCTGGTCGATTGGCTGATCGGCGGCGGCGTATCCGTGGACGGTGTACGACGCCTGATGGGTATCTCCTTTTCACCCAATCAGACCGCCCTCTATCTGCTGCGGACACTTCTTGTCGGCGTAGGGCTCCTGGCAACGTGCCAGCGTTGGCGGCGCGCCCTGACCGCGGGCTGTCTCTTGGTGGCGGGGGCGCTGCTTCTGACAGCCAGTCGCGGCGCCATCCTGCTCGGCCTGCCCGTTGGCGCCCTGGTCATGGCCGCGGCAGGACGCCGTCATGCACGCTTTCTGCAAGGGAGGCGAGTCGCCGTATTGCTGGTGCTGGTGGTCGGCCTGGCGGTAGCGGTCGGCCTGGAGTATGTCCTCGTCTATGGCGACCGACTGCTGAACATCGAGACAATGCGCTCCCGCCTCGCCATCTGGCGGGACGCCTGGAGCCTGTGGAGGCACTACCCCTTGCTGGGAGTGGGGCCCAGTGGATTCTACTGGAACTATCCGGCCTTCCTGCAGACTTCGCCAACGACCGATCCCAATCTGCTGCACCCCCACTCTGTCTGGCTTGAATATGCAACCGGCTGGGGTGCCGTCGGTCTGGTGTGGATTGGCGCGTTTCTTGGTATGATTGTGTTAGTCTTGAGACGCTCGTTGCGTGCGCCGCGCGCATGGCATCGGATCGGCCTGCTGGCGGCGCTATGCGCGGGACTGGCGCACGCGCAGGTAGACGCGTTCGCGGCGTTGCCGGAACTGGCCGCTTGGAATTTCGCGGCACTGGCACTGTTGGCAGTGCCAAAGGGCGAAGACGTGTGACTTCCTGACCTGGCAATTCCGTTTGAAAATCGATGAAGTTACTGGTGCTTCAGAGGAGAGATCACTATGGGAACGACGCGACTTACGCAGCAGCAGTTGGCATTCTTCGAAACGTTCGGCTTTCTCTACTTTCCAGGGCTACTGGCGGACTGCGCTGACAAGATCATAGCCGAATATGAAATGATTTGGGCAGCACACGGCGGCGGTCACCACGGGCAGGAACACGATGGCGAGCAGCGTTCCTGCATCTTTCCTTTTCCCGACCGCAGCGTGTTTCTCAGTTCATTGTTGGATGATCCGCGCATCCACGACATTGCCGCCAGCATTTGCGGCGACGACTTCAACTACACCAGCGGCGACGGCAACTTCTATGCCGGCGACACCCGCTGGCATTCCGACGGCTTCCGGGCCGATCGCATTCCCAGCATCAAGATCGCCTTCTATCTGGATCCGCTCACGCGCGACAGCGGAGCCCTGCGCGTCATTCCAGGCAGCCACCGCGTCGGCGACGCCTATGCCGATGCCCTGGAGACGGAGATTCGGGAGAGCGGCAAGATCTGGGGGTTGGAGGGGAGTGACGTGCCGGCTCTGATCCTGGAGACCAAGCCCGGCGACATCGTTGTCTTCAACCACAATCTCAAGCATGCCGCCTTCGGTGGCTCAGAGCGCCGGCGCATGTACACGATGAATTTTTCGCGCCGCTATCCTGAGCACCGGCTCGAAGAGTTGCGCACTGTTCTTGGCAACGAGGCCCGCTTCTGGATCGACCACATTCACGGCGAGGCCATGATCGCGACGGCCGGACCGGAGCGCATGGTGCATCTCGAGCAGGTCAGGGCCAATGATACCCACCTGGCAGAGTTGACACGTCAATTCAAGAAGACGATGAAAGAGCCGGCCCGCGGCTGAACGCGGGCCGGCTTCCCGGTCGCTGCCACCCGTTGGCCAAAAGTCGGCAGTCAGCGGCGACCAACCGCATCGTTTACGTGGCAACCTGCACCTTTTCCCCCGTCTGCGCGCTCAGGTAGATCGCATCCAGCAGCTTCATAAACGTTAGCGCGTCCTCCGGCGATACATCGGGCGGCTGCGCGCCGCGGATAGCTGCGGCAAAGTCGCGGATCTCCCCGTCAAAGTCCCCGCTGCCGTGCTCCGCGTGCTCATCTACAAAGGTGTCGCCTTCCGTATAGATTGCGCCCAACAGGCGTCGCGTGCCGGAACGTGTCTGACCCGTCGGCAGCCGGGTTGACTCGACTTCGATTGTCCCAGCAGTGCCCAGGACGCGTAGACGCAGGTCCCACGCCCGGTCCGCCCAGGTGGCAATGACCGCCGATGTGTCCATCTGGATGGTGGTGCCGCCGGCGCAGCCCACCAGAAGACTCATGTAATCTTCGGAGTGGCGTTCTACTTTGAGCCGCGTGGGAAACGCGCTGTGGCTGACGGCGAACGCCCATAACGGTTGCGGGCAGCCCATCAGATACCAGGCTTGGTCGAGGTAGTGCGAGCCGTGTTGCCCCAATGCGCCGCCCTTCAGGCTCCAGCGGTACAACCATTCCCGGCCGGGCGGCGGTTCATAGTCGACGCCTCGCTCACGGTAATGGTAGTGGACGCGTGCATGGTACACGCGCCCGATCTCGCCGTCAGCAATCAGTTGGCGGCTCTTCTTGTTTTCTGCCTCGTGGCGCATGAAATAAGAATAGACGAGCGTCTTTCCAGTGCTCGCAGCAACCGCATTGATCTCCTCGACATCCGCGGCGTTGAGCCCGTGCGGCTTCTGCACCAGCACATGCTTGCCAGCCCTAAGCGCGTCAATCACCATCGGTTTGCGCACATCGGGCGAGGTGGCGACGCCCACCGCGTCAACCTCGGCATCGGCCAGTAGCTCACGATAGTCTCCGTAGACCCTGGCGACATCGTTCTCTTGCGCCACGCGCCGCGCCAAATCCTGATTCAGATCGGCGACCGCCCACGCAACCGTATCATCGCCTGCGTGCGCGCCCGCGACCCAAGCCCGACCGACCCGGCAACCGACCACTCCGATCCTGATTGTGTCTGACATAGCGCTACCCACGGGCCGGTTCAGCCATCTCTGTGCGCGCCTTGGCAGACAGCGCCGGCAGGTGGCCTTCGTGTTCCATCACCTGCTGCAAATGGCGCATCCGTGAAGGAGAGGCGGTACTACGCATGGTTTCGGAGTGCATCTGTTCCTTCCAGAAGCGGGCGCCGCCGGCAATGAATTTCTCCATTTCCTCAATCTCTGTGGGCGTTTCGCAGTAGGCGCAGCAATTGATCGTGAACATGCGCCGGGCCGTGTCGCCCCCAAACGAAGAGTGCATCAGATTGTGGTTGAAGGCCACAACGTCCCCCGGTTGCGTCTCCAGGGCCGCGTGCGGCACCTCCTGTTGCTCAATCCCCCACAGGTCGGCGGCCTCGCGTGCCTGCCGGGCCGACCATTCTTCTACGTCCGCCCGATGCGAGCCGGGAATAACGCGCAGGCTGCCTGTATCAGCCGTCAGTCGATCGAGATAGAATGCCACCTTCAGGTATTTTCCGATCGTGTGGAAGCCGTCACTGTGCCAGCGGGTATCGCCGGTATAGAAGTTGCCGTCACCACCGAGGTAGTTGAAATCTGCGCCCAGGATGCTGCTTATCAGTCCGTCGATGCTGGGGTGATCCAGCAGCGTGCAGAGGCGCTCTCTCTGATCGATGAAGGGCACGATGCAAGACCGCTGCGTGCCATCATGCACCTGTTCGCTTGCCTCGAAGATGGCTTCAAAATCCTCGATTATCCAGCCGACCTCCTCCTTCATCAGACCGGGGAAATGGAGATAGCCGAAGGTTTCAAAGAACTGGAGCTGCTGTTTGCTGAGTTTCATCAGTTCGTCTCCTGAGAAGCGTGACTCTATCTTATGGGATGCCGCCAATTGCATGAATCATACTCCATTTGTCCGAGTTGGCGAACATCCTTATTTTCAATCAAAACTGCAGGGGCGTGTCTGACTTCCCTGTTCATCAGTTAGCCCTGTTCGGGCGCCGCGCAATGGGTGTACTGACCCGGCGTCGCCGGGGCTAGAGCGTTTGCGCCTTAAGCAACAGCTTTGTTCAATGCCGGCATAAGCTCGGTCGCGAACAGTTCAATATTGCGCAGCCAACTCGCCTTGTCGTCCCAGTCGAAGCCCATCAGAACCAAAGTACCGAACGGGCCGCTCTCCTCTATCAGCGCAAGCAACCGCTCAAGCACATGATCAACGTCGCCGGCGAGGATCTGTTCCGACATCCAGTAATCCATGTCGCAGTCTGCGTTCGACATCTCAAGGTCCCGCTTGAGAACGTCCCGGCCCCGGCTGATATCCATGAGTTTGGCGAGGTATTCGAAGTTCTGCCCTACCGAGTTCGTCCTGGCACGCGCGACCGCTTCTTCAGTCGTATCGGCCAGGAATATGGCCCGGGCCACTCTCCAGTCGGCTCTGTCCGGCTGTCGTCCCGCCTCCACCGCGCTGTTCTCATAGGTTTCCCAGTTGTTCGCCAAAACGTTTCCGGCCGCCAGTGCAGCCGAAAACGGCGCGAATCCGTACTGTCCCGCCAGTTTCAAGCTGTAGGAATCGCGGGTAATGCCCGGCATGAGAATGGGGGGATGGGGCTGCTGCAAAGGCTTGTGGATAAATCCGATCTGGCCTACTTCATCGACGTTATCCTTGAGCGAGAACTGCCAGAACTGGCCTTCGTGCTCGTAAGGTGGATCCGAAGCCCATAGCTTCAATATTACGTCAATGGCCTCCACTGTCATCCTGCCGCCATCTTTCGGGTTCTGACCGTAGAGTTCATAATCCGTACTCACGCCGCTTGGTCCTAAGCAAAGATTGAGCCGGCCATGGGCCAAGTGATCGAGAAAAGCAAGCCGCGTGGCCAGATAGGCCGGATGATGCAGATTGACGCAGATCGGAGCCGGTCCGAAGCGAATACGCTTTGTCACCCCCAGCGCGCGTCCGATAAAGACCTCCGGCACGACAATGGTCTCGTACCTCATCGTGTGGTGCTCGCCAATCCAGAACTCGTCGAAGCCGAGCTCGTCGGCCCGCACCGCCAGCTCGACATCCTCGTCGTAGCCCTGCGCCAGCGGCTTCTCCGGCGGATGGAACGGCATGATGAAAATACCCGATTTGATCGGCTGTCCGTTGGTCGTCATTATCCGCACTTCCTTTCGCTTGGCTGGTGGGTTTCGCGCGACTCTCTACTCGACTTCTGCCTTCCCGATGCGGAAACTGTACAGTTGGGCAGTGTCCAGATGGAATCGCAGACGTAAAGGCTGGCCCGCTGGCAGTTGGTCGCGATCCTGCCAGCGAACGACATGGCGCACACCGTCCGAGTGGATCGCCGCGCAGTCCTCACTAGAGAAGCCGGGCAGGGTCTCGCCGGCCGGCGAGAGGAGTTCGACCGCCAGGCTGCCTTGCGAGGCGTCCGCATTGACCACGAGTTGGCCGGACGGCAGGTTGAGCGGATCCGTCTCGACAACCCCGCCGAAATGCCCGGCGTCGAGCGAGACAAAGCCGTCCAGCCGCCACGCGGCGCGGGCGATCGTAGCGGTCTTCGGCGGCATCGGGCCGCCGTGCAAAGTGTTGATGGCGGTATAATAGTGCCAGACCTCGTCGCCATGGACAATGGGCCGGTCGGCAGAACAGAGAATGCAGCCGGCGTCGAAACTGCCCGGCCCGCCGCGGGGAATGATGGGCGAGCGATCGGCGAATCGCTCCCATGTGCGTCCGTCGCGGCTATGCGCCAGTTGCGCCTCGATCGGCCCGTCCCAGGGGCTCTGCTCTGCACCTACTTCCTGACCTCTCATGTCGCGGACAACGTTAAACACGGGCAGAAAGCCGAGAAACTGTCGGCCATAGACGAAGCCCGACATGCCGTAGAATTCGCCCCGCTGTTCAGCATCCTGGATCCAGGCATCGTCCTGTTCATCGGTGACGATGATCACTTCTGGCTCGGACCAGTCCGTGAAGTTCCGGCTGGTGCATACGGCGATCAGGCGGCGGTCGAAACCGCCTATCTCCCCCCACCGCCGGTGGAAGGCGAAGTACTCGCCCGTATGGCGGTCGTGCGCCACCGTAATCGCCTCCAGCGTCTCGGTCGAATTCATCAGTATTGGATTGACGTCGTACTCGTTCCAGACCAGGCCGTCGGCAGAGTGGGCAACCCAGTAGCCAAACTGCGCACTGCTCCAGTCCCAGGCCGCCATCTTGTAGCGCTCCGACGGGTCGGCCGCTTCGTCAACGATCACGGTGGGGCTGTGCTTATCGAAGATAAGAATATTGTTTGCCCGCGAGCCGTCGAACTCATGCAGGCCCAGCTCCGGCTTTTCCCAGTGGATGCCGTCCGCGGACGTGGCGTACAGGATCATATCCCCCTGCCGTTCACGCAGGCCCGGCGCGCGATGCTGCTGCCCGCGGCCAACACGCGTCAAATACCACATGCGGAACTGCTGCGCATCGGCATCGTAATGGACCGTGCCGTAGATGTAGATCCGGTTCCCTTCCCACGGTCGATCCGGCACGACCACCGGCTGCTCCAGCTTTTTCCCCGGATGTAGAGTGCGCACGACGCCGCGTTTGGCGCTGACGAGGGCGTCATCAACGAAGAGCTGAGTCTCCGAGCCGATGGAGTGCGCCTTGTCAGTTCCCGAGTTTTGATTGCCCATGCAATTGCCTCCTGGCAGGCGAACGCGCCGCTCTAGTTGTGTTCGACAAATTGAAAGGAGTAGAGCTTACAACCGTTCATCATGAAGCGCAAGCGTACAACGCGCCCCGCCAATTCGCCGACATCTGGGCCGCCACTCCAAGTAACGAAATGGCGGACCGAGTTGCCGTTCACTTCGTCGGCTTGATCCATGCTGAATCCTTCAATCGGGTTGCCGCCTTCGTCTTCGATCTGAACCCGGATTGCGCCGCCCGCGCTCGTGTCGGCGTTGAGAGCCAGCCGTTCCCCGCGAAAGCGCAGCGGCACGGTGACCAACTCGCCGCCTTCATACGGGGCATCGGCCGAAATGAAGCCGTCCAATCGCAGCCGGGCGCGGAAGTAAGCCCCCCGCTTGAGCGCGACTCCCTCGCTGATTCCATAGCGGAAACCGCCGTAGTAGATCCACAACTCATCGCCGACCTGCACCGGCTGGGTGAAGGCGTAGATCATCCTGGAATCACCGGCCTCCGGCGGCCCCAGCCGCAGGAACGGGTTGCGTCCCCCGGCCCGCTGCCACTTGATACCGTCGCGGCTGGTGGCGAGTTGCACGTCGACCGTGTCCGGGAAGCCGCCCATCTTCTCCTGATCTCTGCCGGCAGCCGGAAATGGATTGGCGGACCAATGCCACCAGACCTCGGGCAGCGCAAGATAAGCGTCTGATGTTCCGGGGTATTTGAAGACACAATTGCCGTGAAAGTCCATGATCTGCCGGCTCTGTCGATTACGTTTCACCGGCAGCGCAAGATCGACCTCGTCGGCGGCCAGTACGAGCCCCATATCCTCCCACTCTTCAAAGTCCTGCGACACCAGCCGCCGCACCGACCGGAATCGGTCGCCGCGGCTGTCCGCGGTCCATAGGCGGGAGTAGCCCACATACTGTTGGATGCGTTCATCCCAGAAGACCACATTCAGACAATCGCAAGGGCCCGGTAACGGGTTGTTCCCGCACGGTGTCCAGCGCAGACCGTCAGGAGAACAGAAACCGGTCAAACCGGACTTGCCCTCCTCCCCGACCTTGATCTCGCTCCAGAGCTTGTATCGCCTTTGCGAGGGTGCGGTCGGGTCCATGAAGACTGTGCCGGCGTTCCAGCCGGCCTGGCGCACGGGGTCGTGCACAGCCGGCCCCAGGATGTTGTTATCCCCGCTGCCGCGGTAATCCACCAAGCCCAGATTGGGACGTTCCCAGTGGACACCGTCGCTCGACTCCGCGTAGCAAAGCCGTCCCCGCGTATGCTCCCAGAAGCGCGCCCCATCCTCCGCCGTGCCCGTTACCGGCAATTCCACGCCCGCCGGCGGGTCCCATTCATAGGCCAGATACCATAGGCGAAAGACATCCCCTTCTCGCATAACAGTCGCATAAGGATGAATGCGGTATTCCCAAGGCGCCTCCGGCAGAAAGACCGGCTCATGGTCCTGGTATGGGGCGTTCATGGTCAACCGCACGTTGGTCATCGACGCAATTGGCGTTTCGTCGATGAAAAGCTCTTTGTGGTCGCCGATGTCGCGTAATTTGTCTGTCTGATTCATTTTGGAAATTGGCTCTTTGTCTTCAGAGTTTAATAGATAGTTACTTGCCCTTATATCTGTGAGCTCGCAGTGGCGGTTGCCTTCGCCGATAACGCCTTGTCGCGCAAATTATTTACAATGTCTGCGATGGCACTGACGCGGCACAGAATATCCTCAATGGAGCCGGAAAGGTCGAGCGCTGCGACCATCAAGAGCTTACCAGCATTCTTGACTTGGTACGTCGTTTCCCCGGGTGCGCCCTGCGCGTAGATGAGCAGCCCGCCTGGCAGATCGAGCGCAGTTGCGTAGGCCAGCAGCTGGTACAGGTCCGCGTTACGCGCTTTTTCGTCGGTTAGGTCCTTGTACTTGGCATCGCCCACGAACACACAATTCCTGCCATCCCACAAGGTAAGGTCGGGCAAGAGCTGGACTTCCCCCGCCTTGTCGAGCGTAATCTTGTCCACACCTTTGTCGGCGCGCAACGTTCGATCAGAGACGCCAAGCGTCTCCCGCAGCGCCTGAGTGACGAACTCCTGGAACAGGACGTTCATGTCCACCAAAAAGCCGGACGCGCGCACGTCCCCCCGGAAGGACTCGAACTCGCTATGCAGCAGGATCAGCCGCGCCAGCCCGACGACCTGCCGATAGTGCTCGTTCAACCGGTCGAAGCGAACTTCCGGCACGCGCCCCCGCCGGAACTCCAGCAGCGATACGTTGTCAAGGATTGCAGCGATCCAGCCCAGGCCCCGCCGCGCCTTCGGCGAGCGCAGGGTCATGTGACGGAGCCGGGCCGCTGCCGCCTTCACCAGCCGGTTGACCAATATGTCCTCGGTGAACTCGTCGAAGCGTAGTTCGACCGGCAGGGGAATCCCGTACCTCCGCCGTATCTGTTCGTCGAAGCGGATGCGCCCCCGCACGGTGTGTAGCGCCTCTTCCTCCGTCAGGTATCCCCGCAGAAGCCCCCGCGAGAACGCCCTGCGGGCTGCGTTTGTTAACGCCAACGACAGGACATCGGGCAAAGTGTCAGCTTTCTGGAAATCGAACAATGTATCCTTAGGTTTGTACACGCCGATGGCATAACAGGCCAGCGAGAGTAGCTGGGGAATGCCGATTTTGGGCTCAATGAGTACCGACCTGTCACAAATCTCCAGCGCGCCCACTGTAGAGCTTGGTCTGAGGGTGTACCATCTTCTCTTCCCTTTAACCGGTTCGACTGAAACGGACGGCAACACATCCTGCAACTGGTCCCGTTCACTGACAGAGAGTCGATGAGGTTTGCTCGTCTCGTGCTCTTGTAGGTCAACCTTTCGCATTGTTTACGCCGCCTGGTTCTATGTCCTCTTGGCCTTCTTTCTGCTCCTCGATATCGTCCAGCAGAAGCTCGGGTGCGACTTCAATGCACAGCTTTTCGAAGTCAAACTCCTTGATGCGGTTCTCATCTCCGAAGAGGCGCTCTTCAATGTATGGGAGGACGCTGTGTTGCCAGATACGGCGAACGATTTTCTTGTCAAGTCCTTTCTTTATGAAGTAGCTTGGCCCAATGGCAGCGTGGCGGTCATGGCTTAGTTTCTCGTTCGCACGCTCGACGACCTTGGCCACCCCTTCCATGGTGGGCACATTCTCTTTCAGCCAGCGGCTGAGTACCCCCTTCACCGGCTCATTGTCCGGGTGAAACTCTACAAAGTAGAAGCGGCGACGCAGCGCCAAGTCTACCAGCGCGATTGAGCGGTCCGCCGTGTTCATCGTGCCGATGATGTACAGGTTTGGGGGCAAAGAGAAATCAGGCTCACCCTCCTTCTGGTACTGCATGCGGATCTTCTTGTCACGGTATTCCAACAGGAAGTACAGCTCCCCGAACACCTTAGCGAGATTCCCGCGGTTGATCTCGTCAATAATGAGGAAGTGCTTCGAATCTCTGTCGTTTCCTGCCTTCTCCGCCGCGCGCAATAATGGCCCATCTTGCAAATCGAATCCGGCCTGCCCACCTATGACAGTAGGGCGGAAGCCCCGCACGAAGTCCTCGTAGGCGTAGGAGGGATGAAATTGTACCAGCGTGACCCGGTCTTTCGACCCCGCGAGGCAATTTGCAAGCGCCTGCGCAACGTAGGTCTTCCCCGTTCCCGGCGGCCCCTGAAAGATGACTTGACGCTTGTCGTAAAGTAGGGTCCTGATCTCTTCAAGGACCTTAGCATCTAGCAACAGATCGCCCGCGAGTGCCTCTAGGCTGCGTACAGGTGGAGGCGAGCCCAGAACGGGCAGATAATTCGGAATTTGCCAAACAATTGACTGCGCATCAAGTCGGTGGCGCAAGTGTAACCCGTGTGCTCGCGCTTCCATGATGAAGTGGTCGAGGAAGCCCAAGGCATGTTCATATAGCACAGCCTCGCACTTTTTCGTTTCAGGTTGGGGGTAACCGGTGCGCTTATATGCTTCGGAAAACAGATTGATTCTGAACGGCGGATATCGCTCAACGTTTAACCCCATCAACAAGGCGGAAATGACGGTAGTTCTGGTACCTCTACTTTGCTTCCCGCTTACCACCTTCTGCGGGAAACGCTTGCTGAAGGCACGGATTCGTTCAGTATCAGAATGAGATTCTTCTGTCCAAATTGCCTGCAAAGCCTGCCTCGCGTCGTCTGGCTTCGCCCTGCACCACTTATTGAAGTCGTCCAGACTTTGGAAGGCAACTGGTTGCTGGGGCATGAGAGCCTTCTTGAGTGACTCGGCCCAGTTGTCTGTCCCCCAAAGAACTGCTTCTCGTGCCGCTGAGACCTTGCACCCTATTTCTAGCTTGTATTCAATTTCCCACTCTACTAGGTTTCCAGATTCAATCAACTGATTGGCTTTAGAGATAAAACTATCCCAAGACTCCTGATAGGGATCCAAGCTGCCCCCGTTCTCTCCGTTCTCCATTCCAATAAATCCTCTGGCTCTGATATGAGTTGAACTCCGTTAGGCACCAAGAAATTGGCTCTGATGGCAATTAGCAATAATTGCCCTTCGTGATGTGTGCAACACTCTGTTTCGCAAACCCTCACCACAACGACCCCAACGGCTCACACGCATTAAACACATCGCACTCCAACCGAACCGCAAACAACTCCGCCTCGCGCATCGCGATCTCCACCCGCACCGGCCGGTCCACCAACTCGGCGATATCGTCCCGCTCCCGCCAACGCGGACGTGCGTAGAGATGATCCCCACTGATCGGTAACGCCTCCTCCCACGCATAACCTGGGATCGGCTGTGCGGTCACCCCGTCCAGCATCTGCACGCGGACCCCAGTGTGCGCCATCGTGCGCACGTTCAGGCGAATCTCACCGTCGCGGGGGATGATCACCTTAGTGCGCAACACCCCCTCGCGGCCCCACGTCTTCAGCGAGCAGAAGCCGTCCAGCCGCATCTCGTATATCATCGGGCTGCGATAGCCGCTGCCATACGGCCAGTCTATCTCCTTGTCGACGCGGGCGGCATGGCCGCCATAGTCGCCGACGACGAAAAAGAGCAATCTGTCGTCGTGTGTGCGCAGCATCTCCTTACCATAAGCCGACCCGCCCCCAACCTGGCCATAGTCACGGACCCCGATGAACGGCTTACGCTCGGTGCGGTACCAGTACAGCCCGTTGTAGCTGTAAGCCAACTGCGTATCCATGCGCCCGAAATACTTGATCTGCGGCCAGTCGTTGCTGAGGCTCACCTCTTCGAAGCGGTCGCTGGTCATGATGTTGAGCAGGCCGATGTAGAAATCCTCATACGATCGCGGCGGCATGTCGTAGAGTTCGGTGCCGACGCGGTCCTGGGAATCGGGCTGCATGATTGTGACCGGGCGCGTAAACTGCGTGAAGTCGGTTGTCGTCGACATCGCAACGCGGCGGTCACCGTAGACCGGGCGCACAAAGAGCTGGTAGATCTCGGCCTCCCGGTTCCACAAAATATCGCCGGCGATATCGGAACCTGGATCCAGCCACGGCCCTGAGCGGTCGACCGTGAACCGCACGCCGTCATCCGAGAAGCCGCCCCAGGTAAGATGACGCGGCACGTCGAGCACCGCCGATGCATACCCCCGTTCGGCCAGCGGCGTGCCCGCCAGCGAATGCACCGCATGCGCCCAGATCGGCGCGCCATCCTGGTCGACGACCACGTCGGCGAGACTCCGCCAGGCAGGGCCGGGCGTTGGATTGTAGACCGGGTTAGGCCAGTTGAAGGGGTCGTCAGAGAGCAGGCGGAACTGAAACTCGCCCGCGCTTATTCCCGGCGTGCGGTCGCGGCTTTCGCGGCCCGGAAATGCGATCAAGTAGAGGGCGTATTTCCCTAACCTCTCGTCGTAGAAGGCGGTGGGATAGCCGCCGTAGCCGTCCCAGCCGGGCGGGTAGAACTCGGCAAAAATCTCCTTGACGAAGGTCGGCTTGCCCCAGACGCGTTCCAGGCAGTCGCGGCGTTCGAGCATCCAGTCGTCGAAAAACCATATTCCTCTCATAACGCGCCCGCTTCCTTGATGCGAAAGCTGTATAGCTTGGCATCCTGCAGGTGAAAGCGCAGGCGCAGGGGTTGGCCGACAGGAAGGCGCGCATCCCCGCTCCATCGCACGGCTTGGCGCACGCTGTCGGTGCGAACCGTCTCACAGTCCTGGCGAGTGAAACCGGGCAGTGGTTCGCCCGCGGCCGACAGCGCCTCAACCGCCAGGCTGCCGGCTCCTGCGTCCACATTGACCTCCAACCCCTCGCCCCCCAGCTGCAGCGGGACCGTCTCGATCACGCCGCCGAAATGCCCTGCGTCCAGTGAGACAAAGCCGTCCAGCCGCCATTTCGCAAGCCCGATGGAGATCGTCTTGGGCGGCATCGGACCACCGTGCATCGTACTGACCGCCGTATAGTAATGCCAGACCTCGTCCCCGCGGATCAGCGGGCGGTCGGCCGAGCACAAAATACAGCCGGCGTCAAAGCTGCCTGGCTCGCCGCGCGGGATTATGGGCGTGCGGTCTTCGAAGCGCTGCCAATTGTATCCATCCTGACTATGGGCGAGTTGGGCCGCAATCGGGCCGTCCCACGGGGCCTGGTCGATCTCGGCCCCTGACTCGGATATCACTGCAGGCGCGTGCAAGCCTTTGCTACCATCGGCAGCAACCGATGCTGGCATCCCGGACTCGCCGCGGGCGTCTTTGATCACGTCAAACACCGGCAGAAACGCAAGAAACTGGCCCCCATAGACAAAGCCCGACATGCCGTAGAACTCGGTGCGTTGTCCGGCATCCTGACACCAAGCGTCATCCTGCTCGTCGGGGACCAGACACACATTATGGCTGGTCCATGTCGTAAAGTCCCGACTCGTTGCCACGGCGACCAGGCGTCGCACGTGCCCGCGCACCTCTCCCCACAGACGGTGGAAGGCGAAGTAGTCTCCGCTGCGGGGGTGGCGGGCGACGGTGACCGACTCTAAGATTTCGTCGCGCATAAGAATCGGGTTTTCATCGTACTCGCGCCAGTTCAGCCCATCAGCCGAATGAGCAATCCAGTAACCAGAGGCCTCTTGGTCCCAATTCCAGGCCGCCATTTTGAAACGATATTCAGGCGGGGCGTCAGTGTCGACAAGGACGGTGGGACTGTGTTTGTCGAAAAAGAGGATATTGTTGTCGCGCGAGCCGTCGAATTCGTGCCGCCCCAGGCTGGGCTTCTCCCAGTGGACACCGTCCGTAGACTCGGCATAGAGGACGATGTCTCCCGTGCGTCCGCGCAGGCCAGGCGCGCGCGGTTGCTGCCCCTGCCCCAGCCGTGTGATATACCACATGCGAAAAAGCTGGGTGTCCTCGTCGTAGTGGACGCTGCCATAGATATAGACGCGGCGACCCTCCCAGGGGCGGTCCGGCACGAGAACCGGTTGCTCCAACTTGCGCGCCGGGTGCAGCGTGCGCACGACGCCCTGCTTGGTGCTGATTATCTCGTCATCAATGAAAAGTTGAGGCTCTGAACCAATTAATCGCGCATCTGTCTTTGTCTGCACAATGCTTGTCTCTCCGCCGCAGATTTGGGTCTGTCAATGGTTGATTGGCTGGCCGCGGTCCCCGTCGTCACGCCAGGTGACAGGCCACCCAGTGCCCCGGCTGGACCTCGCGCAGCTCCGGCGATTCGTGTTGGCAGCGCTCTTCGGCAATGGGGCAGCGGGGATGAAAGCGGCAGCCGGAGGGCGGGTTGACCGCGCTTGAAACCTCGCCTTCCAGAACGATGCGCTGGTGTTTGCGCGCCAGCCTCGGGTCCGTCCACGGCACCGCGCTGAGCAGCGCCTGTGTATACGGATGAAGCGGCTCATCGTAGATTTCCAAACCCGGGGCCAGTTCCACGATCAGGCCCAGATACATCACCGCGATGCGATCGCTGATATGACGCACCACCCGCAGGTCATGGGCGATGAACAAATAGGTCAACTCCATCTCGTCCTGCAGGTCTTGCAGCAGGTTGAGGATCTGCGCCTGAATCGAAACATCGAGCGAGGAGACAGGCTCATCGAGGACAACGAAATCGGGGTCAACCGCGAGGGCGCGGGCGATGCCAATGCGCTGGCGCTGGCCGCCGCTGAATTCGTGCGGATAGCGATTGATGAAATAGGGATTCAGCCCGACGCGCTCCATTAATTCCTGGACCCGTTCTCTGGCCTCATCGCGCGTCTGGCAGAGTTCGTGGATCATCAGCGGCTCGGCGATGGCTTTGCCGATCGTCATGCGCGGGTCGAGTGAGGCGTAGGGGTCTTGGAAGATGATCTGCATGCCTTTTCTGAAACTGCGAAGTTCCTTGTCGCTCAACTGGCAGAGATCGGTGCCCCCGAAAAGAACGGAGCCGGCCGTCGCGCGCATCAGTTGCAGAATCGTGCGCCCGGTCGTCGTCTTGCCGCAGCCGCTCTCGCCGACCAGGCCCAGCGTCTTCCCGCGCCAGATGTCGAAGCTCACCCCGTCAACTGCGCGCACGACATCAGGCGGGCGCAGCAGGTTCCGCCGCGGCATACGAAAATGCTTTACCAGGTCCTGCACGCTCAACAGGGGTTGTTCATTCATCCTGAGCTTTCTCACCAATTCATTTGGCTGTGACGAGCTTACCGCCCTTGCGACAAAAGTCTGAGCACGATTAGCAATCCGCAGTCCCCGTTACGGCGAACGCAACGGCATCACCTTCCAGCACGCAGCCTGCGACTCGCCGTACTGCTCCAACACCGGCTCC
Source organism: Caldilineaceae bacterium (assembly GCA_965220715.1). Taxonomy (GTDB): domain Bacteria; phylum Chloroflexota; class Anaerolineae; order Caldilineales; family Caldilineaceae; genus Bin5. The sequence continues at coordinate 5,168,348 of OZ244843.1, read as the reverse complement.
TCCTCCCGGCAGCGCTCGTCGGCCAGCGGGCAGCGGGGCCAGAACTTGCACCCGGTCGGCAGGCTGGCAAGGTCGGGCGGCAACCCGCTGATCGAGTACAACCGCTCCCCGGGTTCACTGTCCAATGAGGGGACGGAACCGAGCAGCCCTTGAGTATAGGGATGGCGGGGATTCAGGAGCACTTCATCGACAGGCCCGTTCTCGACCATGCGGCCGGCATACATCACGGCAACGCGGTCGCAACTGCCTGCGACAATCCCCATGTCGTGGGTGATGAAGAGCGCGGTCATGCCGGATTCCTGCGCCAACTCTTTGATCAGGTCCAGGATCTGCGCCTGCACCGTCACGTCCAGCGCGGTGGTCGGTTCGTCGGCCAGCAACAGACGCGGCTGGCACGAAAAGGCGATCGCTATCATCACCCGCTGCCGCATGCCGCCGCTGAACTGGTGGATGTAATTGTCGAAGCGCGCCCGCGGCGAGGGAATGCCGACGTGTTCGAGGAGTTCCAATGCGCGCTCCCGCGCCTCCTCCCGGCTCAGTGCAAGGTGAATCTCCATTGCCTCGCTGATCTGGCGGCCTATCGTCATCGTCGGCGTCAATGCGGTCATCGGCTCCTGGAAGATCATCGCGATCTTGCGGCCCCGGATCTGCTTCATTTCCTCGGCGCTGCATTGCAGCAGGTTCTTCCCTTCGAAATTGATCTCCCCGCCAACCGCTTGGCCATTTCCCGGCAGCAGGCGCATAATCGACAGCGCAGTCATCGTCTTGCCGCAGCCGCTTTCGCCGACCAGGCCCAAAACCTCGCCTTCGTAGAGGTCCAACGAGAGGCCGTCGACAGCCCTGACCGTCCCCTGTTTTGTCTCAAACTGCGTGTGCAGCTCCTGGATCTGGAGCAGGGGCATCTGATCCGGTTCGACGCCGTTTGTCAGCGGGATCTCTGACTGGAAACTACCGTCCGTACCCATCGCTTCAACGCCGCCTTTGCTCCGGGTTGAGTGCATCGTTTAGTCCATCACCGAGGAAGTTAAAGCCGAGCACCACGAGCGCGAGTACAACCCCCGGCATCACTACCAGGTGGGGGTTGAAGCGCCACTGGCCCAGATTGTCACTGATCATCTCTCCCCAGCTTGCCCCCGGCGGCTGGATGCCGACACCCAGGAAGCTGAGCGACGCCTCCGACAGCATCGCGCCGCCAAAGCCGACCGTGATTGAAACGATAAGCGGCCCCAGGCTGTTGGGGACCAGGTGGCTGAGGATAATGGTCCAGTTCGACGCGCCCAGCGCCCGTTCGGCCTCAATAAACTCCTTTTCACGCAGAGAGAGGATCTGCCCCCGCACCAGCCGCGCCTTGCCATACCATTGCACCAGCGTCAGCGAGCCGAAGATCACCAGGTAGTCCAGATAGACGCGGTTGCCCTCGGATATTGTCCACCCGTACTGCTGCTGCAATTGGAGTTGCAATTCAAGCACTTTTTCGCGAAAGACGACGCTGATGAAGGCGGCCAGCAGAATGTCGGGGAAAGCCATCGTGATATCGGCTAGGCGCATGACGATGGCGTCGACCCAACCGCCCAGAAATGCGCCGGCCGCGCCCAGCACAACGCCCAGAACAGTCGTGCCAATCGTTACGATCAGGCCCACAAGAAAGGCCGTGCGCGCGCCGTGCAGGATGCGGGTGAGCATATCGCGACCCAGGCCGTCAGTTCCCAGCCAGTGATCGGCGCTTGGACCCTCGTTGATTCTGTAAAGATTTTGTTCGGTGTAGTCATACGGGGACAGCCAGGGACCGAAAATGGAGACGAAGAGGAGCAGGAGGGCGACAAAAAGCCCAAAAATGGCCAAGCGGTTGCGCATGAGCTGCTCCAGCGCATCCTGCCACAGGCTGCGTTGCTCCGGCATGGCAAAAATCTCTTGCTGCACGCTGGCTTCTGCGGTCACTCTGATATCCTCAAGGTTTGTTTGAAATCTGGCACTTCCGCAAGTCAGGCTGTCGCGCGTCGCCGCGACCTGGGCGATGCCATGAATAGAGGCCCATACGTTACCCTGGTGGACAGTCTGAATTCGGCGCTGTGTTCATTCATAGGTGACGCGCGGATCCAGCCCACCGTATAACAGATCGGTCAGCAGGTTTACTGTCACGATGATCAGGGCTTGAAACAGGACGACCCCCATAAACACAGGATGATCGCCCGACATAAGCGTCTGAATCGCCAGTTTGCCTATGCCGGGAATGTTGAAAATCTGCTCGACAAAGAGACTTCCCGTCAGCAGCCCGCTTGTAACAAGCCCCATCGAAGTCAGCACCGGTATCATAGCTGTTCGCAGCATATGGCGGGCAATCACCAGCCGCTCCGGCATGCCTTTGGCACGGGCCGTGCGCACAAAATCCTTGCCCAGCACCTCTATGATGCCGGCTCGCGTCTGGCGCACGATCACCAGCATCGGGCCTGTTGCCAGCACAATGGCCGGCAGGATCGCTTGCCGCGAGAACATGCCATCCCATCCCCCGACCGTTTTAAAAACGGGGATCTTGAGTACGAATATGATCAGCAGGACCGGCCCGATCACATAAGCCGGGATCGAACTGGCGACGATCGAACTCGTGACGATCGCGTAGTCGATGGTTGTATTCTGCTTGACCGCAGCCAAAACACCGAGCAAAATGGCGAAAAAGATAAGGAAAACCAATGCCCAAAAGGACAATTGCGCGCTGATCGCCAAACGGCCGAGGACCATCTCCCGTACACTCGTACTCGTGCCGGTGTAGCCAGCGCCCCGACCTTCGCTGGCCGCCCTGTCACTGGCGACGCCGCCGAACGCCGACAAGGATCGCCCCCAATTGCCCCCAAACATGGTCCCCAAATAGTCAAGAAACTGGATCATGAATGGCCGGTCCAGGCCGAGCGCTTTCTTCACCTCCGCATACCGCGTTTCGTCCTCCCACTCCTCGCCCAGCACTGCGCGTACCGGATCGATGGGACCAAAATAGCCCAGCGTGAAGGTGATTAGCATCACAATGACGACGGTTGGCGCCAGCACCGCGATCCTGCGAACCGCGTATAAGAACATATCGATAGCCAGAATGAAAACGGAGTACGAGAAAAAAGGGAACGAGGAGAGAGATGCGAGAAACAATCTCTCTCCTCTGTACTTCTTCTTACGACAAATTCAAATCAAACCATCGCCCGCTTCTCTACCGCGCGGCGATGAAGAGATGTTCCGGATTGCGCACGCCGTGATCCAGGCTGCCGAACAGGGAGTTCCAATCGCTGACCCATGGCTTGACCAGCATGTAGGCCGGCTCGGTGAAGTGGCCGATGCTGTACACGTCCTCGAAGAACTGACGTCCTGCCTCCTGATACATCGGGATCGCCTCGGCGAGATCCATCGTCGAATCGGCAGTCATGCACAGCTCTGCCGCGTCCGGAGGACCCCACGAATCGGCGCGCGAGCGGTTATACGTCCCGAGTGGCGACGCGTTCTCACACACTGCTGACAGGCCGGGATAGCGGGCCGCATAGGAGCGGCGCACGATCTGGTACAACTCCGGATTGGACTGGAACACGTCTCTCGAACGCTCGATCACGACTTCCAAACCCAGATTCTGCTTCCAGTACTGCTGCATCGCCTGCGCGATGCGCGTCAGATGGCCGACCTGGCCGCCAAAGCCGGCCTCACCCACGTGCATCCGAATCTGCGGGACGTTCTCGGCTGAGCCGTAACTGGATTCAGCGAGCAGTTGGCGGGCCAGCTCCGGATCATAGCTGGGTGTATGGCACTCACCATCGACAAAGCCCGGCCAGCCCATCGGAATCAGCTGGCAGGCCGGCTGCCACATGCCCCGTAGCAGCGTATCCGCAATCACCTTGAAGTCCACCGCATGGGCCAGCGCCTGCCGCACTTTGGTATCATCCATCGGCGCAAGATCGCGGGCGATGTAGAAGCTGCGGCTTACCTCGTACTGGAACGGGAACATCTCCGCGCTCGTGGCGCGGCCCGGCTCCAGCAACTCGGCGGCTTCCAGCGGTCCATACTTCTCGGAGACGTCGTACTCATCGTTCTCATAGGCGATCAGCGCCGTTTGCGGGTCCGAATAGTACTTGAGCACGACCTTCGACAGGATGGGAGTATCGCCGCGCCAGTTTGGATTGGGGACAAGCTCGAAGGATCCCGGCTCAGAAGGCCCGACCCATTCTGGCTCGGTCGCGATCATGAACGGACCGGTCGCGCCGTGGCCAACGAACCAAGGCGTCTCATCCTCGGCCGGCGGACTGTATTGGGATGTCTCCGCCATGAGGAAGCGGTGCGGCAGCGAGAGGATCGCGGCAAAGTCGCGGAACGGCTGCGTCAACTCGATCTGCACTGTAAGATCGTCTATGACCGTGATGCCCTCCAGCTCGGTGGCTGGATTCTCCTCCGCGCGCAAGGCATCGTAGCCCTTGATGTAGCGGGCATAGGTCGTGCCGCGCGAGCCGGTGTTGGGTGAAGCGTGAAGTTCAATCGACATCTTCACGTCCTCCGCGGTAAACGGTTCACCGTCCGCCGCCACGATCCCTTCCTTCAGCGTGATCGTCCAGACCGTCTCATCCTCGCTGGCGCTGAATCCCTCTGCCAGCCGGCCTTCCAGCGTTCCGTCCTCATTCATCCAGAAGAGCGTCTCAAAGGCCATGTTGATCATGCCCGAAACCGCGTAACCGCCTGATGTTTCGAACGGATAGGGATAGCGCTGGCCATAGTAGGTGCCCCAGCGCAGTACCTGTTCTTCCGCCATGGGCGTGTCCGCCGCCAAAGGTGCCCGTACTCTCCACACCGGCGACCAAGGCATATAGGCTGTCGGTTCGGCCATTTCGGCCCCTGCTGCCGGCGCCGCTGGACCGCCTGCCGCGGGCGCGCAAGCGGCCGTCACCACCAGGACCATGAGCAGTAACAGACCAATCATGATGTTGGATTTTCGGAATGCCTTCATTTTGTCTGTCCTCCTTAGCTGTTTTGACGTTGCGCCCCTTTATGGGCGCGCAATTCGAACCGGGAACAGCGAACGAATGCTCCGGTAACTTGTGTATTCTTTTGGTTGTCCCCCCTTCGTTGAAGTCAAATACTTTAGACGGAAAGATTTTCTACGCCTTAAGGCTAAGAGCGATGATCGCCCTCATGCTGGCTCCTTCGGGGAGTGCTCCAGCCACGCGCAGCCAGTTGCCGAAATGTCCGACCTTGCAAAAGTCCACTTCCGCCTCGCTGAGGGTCAGGCTTGTCCCCTCATCCCGCCAATGTATTCCGTCCGCCGAGATCTGGACATGCAGAGTAACGCCTTCGAGGTTGCCCACGCCCTCCAGTATCCGCACGAAGAAGATCGCTTCGCCCGCCCAGCCGCATTCGTAGGGCTCCGTGGCAAAACTGCCCCGCAACTCCTGGCTGCGTTCCACAATGGCTGTGTAACTCTCGCGCAGCATCTCTACCACTCCCCTGAAAGGAGGACCGAATCGACATAGAGAAAGGCCCGTTTGTCGATATCGGTTTCGACCCAGAATGCGACGTTGAGCATGCAATCCAGATTGGGCATTGCCGGGATCATCATCGGCCCCACATCGGTCAGATCGTGGATGCGGTCGTTGCACTGCAGGTGCGTGATCTGCCGGCTGGCCAAGTCCAGGTCCATGCGGAGATAATACCAGTTGAACTTGGTGGCGACCTCATTGTAGCACAGAATCTGGCCTGAGTCAGGCACGTCTTCCCAGCCGCTGGGCGCCAGGTGAAAGTGGGAGACGGTCTCTGCCCTGCCCCCTATGTCGTGAAACGGTTCCCGCTCGCGTTTGAACTGCCACTTTCGCATCGGCTCGCCCGACAACGCATTGACATAACGCCAGTGCGGCATCCACCGGTACTCCTCATCCTGAAGGTCGAACAGCACGCCCACGGCCCGCACATCGTCCACCGAAAGCTGGAGTTCGCTCGCCTCCGGTTTGAAGGTGAAGTACGCCTCCAGCCGGACCGGCCCCCGATGCCGCCACGTTACCCGCTTGATCGACACGCTGATGTCACCGGCGCGGGCGCGCGTAGCAAGTTTCATCGCATACGTGCCCTGCATCGCACCGTGCGTTCCCGTATCCCAGTGCGTGCCGCTGCTGAGCATCGGCGGCCGCAGATCCGCGAACTGGGGCAGCATACTGTCCAGGCTGTCTTCGTAATTCCCGATTAACTCGACCCAGCCCCGCAGGCCGCTGTTGAAGTCGTCGTGATAGATGATGCGCGGCAACGGATCAAACCGGCTGAGCCTGGGATCCGCGTTCAGAATAGCTCTTGTCTGGTCTGGCATTGACATCCTTTCCTTGTTCGTTCCATTGTTGTAACTACGCAGCCACAACTGATTTGCGCTCCTGAATGAGGCGAGCGAAGGTGTTTACTCTCCCTTCCCTCTCTGTTTTTTGGGCGGTCGGGCCTTCGGCCCTCCCTTGTGCAGGGGCTGCGCCCCCGCAACGCCCCCCTCCAAAACCATCGCTCATCGACCGTATGCCGCGATTCCAGCAGTGCGCCTCAACCAAGGTGGCGGCTGCCAACGAATACACGATGAGATAGCCCGAATGGCGGCTTGAATGAAGGTCTGGTCCACACAGGCACTGTAGTAGGGTAGGCAGCAAGCGAGTTGCCTTTTGGCACTTTTCCTACTGCCCCCCGCCGAACCGTGCTTGCGGCTTTCACCGCACACGGCTCTCTAGAGTGTCGTTCCATTTATCGTTCTTTCTGGATGACGTCAAGTACAGGTTCGACTTTTTTTGCATCACGCATGCCTCACTGTCTTTCTGTCTGACACACCTGTCTCCCTTCGCCATGTAAGAGGCTTTCCCTCTCTCAGACTACTATGGAGACTCCGTTACCTTATGCCTCTCGGCACTTAGGCAATCCCATGTTTCGTACACATCCGATTATAGAACCCCTTAGATTTCCCTTTTATCCCCTTGCTCTCACTCTTTGTGAGCCGTTCCCCTTCGACAAGTAGTTTCAAGCGCCATATAAACTTGAAACCTTTGAAGAGAGTTCCAGTACAAGACTCTCTTCTTGGGGTCTGGGTTTCATCCACGTTTCCCAGTTGCGTACTATTTACACAAACTGGAGATTAAGATTCAAGCAGTCTAGCCTTAATCATAGGGTTCAGGTCTTGGCGGTCTAACGTTCATCGTGGCTATTCCATTCTCCGCCTTTTCCACCATGCTATTGTTCCTTCTTCCTTTCGGATTTGGGTAAGGTGGATGACCTATGGGATATCTTGTTTCCCATGCCTACTACGTAGGCGGTCGGATGTACCGTGACATGGCGCACTATGGCTTAGTAGTTACCCATTATTTAAATCCTAACTCCACCAGCTTGCCCACCATGCCCTTGATGCGCGGACTGTCGCTGTACAAGAATGCATCTTCGTACACGCGGGCTGTTTGCGTATGCTGCATTTTCTCCACGTGCCCGAGGTTACCCTGATAAACCCGCTTCAGAAACTCGATGTCCTTTTCTCTTGACGGCTGCGCGCCGAAATTCATAGTGAACATGCGCCGCCCCGTTATGCCGCCGAACGCAGAATGCCACAGGTTCTGGTTAAAGAAAACTACATCGCCCGGCTGGGACTCGAGCGGAAAACTTGGGATGTCGCGGCCGTCCGAGCCAAACGCTTTGTGGTCCGGATCGTGGCGCTGTTGCCTGAGCGGGTCGAGCGCGTCGTGCAGCGGCAGCCGGTGCGAACCGGGGATCACCCGCAGGCAGCCTGTATCCTTCGTCACCCGGTCGAGGTACAAGGCGACCTTGATGCGTCCATAGTCGAGAACCGAGCCGTCGGGATGCCAGCCGGTGTCGCCGACGTAGAGGTTGCCGTCGGAACCGATCCAGACGAAGCCGGGACCGAGCAGCTGTTCGAGCGGCTCATAAACGCGATCATCCTCGACCAGCGCGCTCAGCAGCGGCCTCTTCTCGATGAAGCCCAGTACCGCCTGCCGCGTCTCACCGGCGAAAGGCTGCCCCTGGCGGTCCTCAGTCAACACTTCGTCGAACGCGCGGCTGATCTTCTCCATCTCCTTTGAGGAGAAGCACCGTCGCCGGATGACAAAGCCGAAAGTCTCAAAGTGGGCGATCTGTTCCGCAGTCAACATATGGTGTCATTCCTTCCTGACGCGTGGTTGCGTCTATTCCTTGCCAATTAATCGACCGCGCGCAAAGTCTTAACTTCAGACGGGAGCAATATCATCTGCCGGATTCCGTTCCAGGCGCCGGGCCGTCACTGTTCATAGTAGATTGAACATACGGGCGGCGTTGTCTCCCAAGATGAGCGCCTTCTCATCGGCCGAGAGAAACTCGCAGTGCAGTCTTATATAATCCAGAGCCTGCTTGTATGTACACCAGGAGCCGGAACAGTAAGGCATGTCCGTGCCCCACATCAGCTTGTGAACGCCGATGTCGTCGCGTAGTCGCCTGATCATCTCCTGAGCGCCAGGGAAAGGGTATTCCGGCCAGAAAGCGCAGAATAGCACTTCGACGTGCATGTTGGGGCGCTTGAGCAACGTCATCAGCGCATCGGGGATTTCATAGCGCTCCTCGCCGCGACGCATGCTAAACGTATCGATGCCATGCGTGAGCACGGCGGGGATATCGGGGTGCGCCTCGGCCCAACGGTCGAGTTTGGCGACGTGTTCCATGTACGCGCCAAAGCGGTCGCGGTGGCGGCTATGCAAATACCACCAGACGGGAATGCCGAGCGCTTGCACCTTTTGCCACAGAGGCTCAAATTTGGCATCGTCCAGGTGGTCGGCGTAGTTGCTGAGCGCGAACGGCTCCACGCTGAAGTAAAGACCCTTTAGGCCATGTTCGCAGACCGCCTGTTCCAACCGCTCATGCTCCGCCGGCTTGTCCGCCTCCCATTCCCGCACCTGCGCCAGCCCAATGAAGCGGTTGGGAAAGCGCCGCATCTGCTCTCCATAGTACTCGTTCAACGCACCGTAAATGTGGTCGTGCTGGAGAACACCCATGTCCACGCCCACGAGGTCCATCTCGCCGATCATGCGCTCGGGCGGCGCTTCACAGTTGATCAGGCTTGGGGGATAGGCCTGCATGTAGTGATCGACGCCGCCAACGGTGATCTCCGCGCGGCCAAAGTCGGCCATGCGAAAGTTGACCTCCGGCATCTCGTTGAGGTCGTCCGAGTCCCACTGCAGGAACGGCTCGGGCACCGGTTTGTCATCCGCTTTGCGCCGGAAGCGGCTGCTGTCGCGCATGTGATACTGCCAGAACTTCATCCGTAGCGGTTGCAGCGGGTCCTCCTCAACGGATGCTCTGCCGAGCGGGGGAAAGATGTGGAAATGGGCGTCGATGATCACAGGCGTTTTCCTCTCCTGATTCTGCAGAAGGTATGGGTTGCAATTCGCTATCCCTTCATCCCGCTCACGACCACACCCTGGATGAAGTGCCGCTGGGCAAAGAAGAAGACCATGACAGGCGGCAGCGCGATCAGCGTCGAAACGGCCATGATCGCCACCCAGGGAACGTAGTGCATCGAGGTGGAGCCGTGCGCGGTCTGCACCCACGTCGTCAGCGCCACGGCCAGCGGCTGCGTCTCAAAACGGTTCAGATAGATCAGCGGCTCGAAGAAGGAGTTCCATTGACTCATGAAGGTGAAGATGGCCATGGTGCCCAGCGCTGGCTTCGATAGCGGCAGGATGATCCGCCAGAAAACGGAGAACGTGCCGCAACCGTCAATGCGCGCCGCGTCATCGTAGTCCAATGGAATCGTCAAGAAGAACTGCCGCAGCAGGAAAACGTAAAAGGCTCCGCCACCGAAGAAACTGGGTACGATTAGCGGCTTGAACGAATCCAGCCATTCCAGCTCGCGAAACAGCAGATACTGCGGGATCAGCGTGACGTGCGAAGGAATCATCATCGTGCTCAGCACCAGGATGAAGATGGCGGTACGCCCAGGGAAGCGCACGCGCGCGAAGCCATAAGCTACCAGGCTGGCGCTCAGCACCGTCCCCACCATGACCCACACCACAAGGATCATTGTGTTTATGGTGGAGCGAACGAAGGGAAACTCGGTCAGACCCACAACGTAGTTGCTCCACTGCACCGGATTGGGGATGAAGCTCGGCGGGATCGCGAAGGCGTCGGTCTCTGTTTTGAGCGAACTGGAGATCAGCCAGATGAAGGGGACCGCCAACAAGAAGCCGACGGCAAGCAACAGGATGTAGACCAGGACCTGACTGACCAGCTGCCTTTTGCTTACGCTCTGCAACCAGCCGCCCATCTGGCCGTTTCCTGTGTTAGATTGTGTCGTCGTTGCCATCGCGATCGCGCCTCACCTATCTTTCAAATCAAGCCCGCTGAAGACTACCTGACCGCGCCTTCGTAGTAGACATACCGTCCCGAAACGCGCAGCGAAATAAGTGTCAACACAAATATGATTGCGAACAGTACCCAAGCCAGGCCGGCCGCGTAGCCCATCTTGAGGTAGTTCCAGGCATTCTGATAGAGATAGAGAATGTAGAAGAGTGAAGCGTCAGCCGGGCCGCCTCTCGTGATGACATAGGCGCCCGTGAACACCTGGAAAGTGCCGATCATTCCGGTCAGAAAGGTGAAGAAGATGACGGGCGAGGTCATCGGCAGGGTCACATTGCGAAATTTGGCCCACGCGCCGGCGCCGTCGAGCATCGCCGCTTCGTATAGGACGGCCGGCACGCCTTGCAGACCGGCGAGATACAGGATCATGTTGCCGCCCAACCCCCACAGGCTCATAATGATGAAACTTGGTATTACCCATTCGCGCGAGGCGAACCACTGCGGTCCCTCGATGTCGATGCTGGCCAGAAAGTTGTTGACCAGCCCAATCTCCGGGTTGAGCATCCAGGCGAACAGGAAGGAGGTGGCAATGGCCGGTGTAACCACCGGCAGGTAGAAGACGGTGCGGAAAAAGCCAACCCCCTTCACGGCCTGATTAAGCAGCAGGGCCAGCATATATCCGCCTATCGTGCCGAGCGGAACCAGAATCGCCGTATAGATCACCGTCACTTTGAGCGATTGCCAGAAAAGGGGGTCTCCGCTCAGCATCTTGCCGTAGTTGTCCAGGCCGATGAAGCGGGGCGGATCGAGGATTGTGTAGCGGCTGAAGGAGAGCAAGAAGGAGGCGACAATGGGGAAAGCAGTGAAGACGATGAAGCCCAGCACCCAGGGGGCGATGCAGATGTAGCCGTCAATCGCTTCGCGCAGGCGCAGCCGGGACATCCGGCGTCTGGCGCCTCCGGCAGCGGCAGGGGTGGCTGCGCTCACGGCTGCTCCTCCATCCAAGCCCGGAATTCACTTTGCCGCCACGTGTAACGGGGCTCGTATCCCAGCAGCCGGCGCGCCTTTTCGGTCGAGACGAAACTTTCAAAGCTGGACAAAGGTCCTCGTTGGGGCACGTTTTCATAGTAGCGCGCAGCAAGCGTCGAGGACTCCAACAGCGAACAGGTGTCCGCGCCGTTGATTAGGAAGACCTCATGTGCGATGTCTTCGTTCTCCAGCGCCAGCCTGAACGCCCGCGCCGCGTCTCGCGCATCGGTGACGGTCCACAGGTTGGAGCGCCCAATGGCAGGGTCGGTAATGTAACGCCGGTATCCCTCCCACTGCTCCTCCACTGTTCGCTCCCGGTTCCACCCTGCTTGCACCGCGACTTCGACACCGGCTCTGTCGAGGTACCAGTTGTGATTAATGCGCAGGCTGATGGTCTGAATGCCGTAGCTCTCCGTGTAACGCTGACAGGTGATCTCGTTGATCAGCTTGCTGATGCCGTATTCGTTGCGCGGCTCGGTCGGGTGTTCTTCGTCAATGGGAAGGTAGCGCGGCGGCGTGTCACGCCGACTGTAATCGGTATTCATGGCCTCCTTGGAAGAGCCGAAGATCACCTTTTGCGCACCCGCACTCACCGCGGCCTCTAGAACGGTATAAGTTCCCCGGTCGTTGACATACATCAGCCGCTCCGGCGTGGAGATCCCAGGCCCCGGCACCGCCGCCAGATGGATGATGGCATCGTGATTCTGACATGCCTCCCGCATCCGCTCCAGGTCGGTGATGTCGCCGTGGATATGCCGGACCCCTGCGACCAGCGGGGCTGTCTGGCTGTAGTTTGACACCGTGTAGCCGGCGGACAGGAGTTCACGGAGCACGTACCCTCCGATTTTTCCGCTGCCGCCAGTAACCAGAACGTTCATCTGTAGTCAAAGAAATGAGGAGTAAGGTGTGAGTAGCAAGGGGCGAGGAGAGAGGAGTCAACTGGGAGAAGTGAGAAGCAGGTTGGGGAAGTAGATCACAGCCCATCCCACAATCTCACTAATCACAGTTCAGACAGTCTCTCTGTTCACAGAGATTTGCAGTTGCCGGTGACCAGAATTCATCATCCTGGCCACCAGCTACTGATCATAAGAGTGCCGCTATCCTTCCTGCAAGGCTGCATCGATCTCGGTCTTGGCGTCTGACATGGCCTCTTGCATCGTCTTCTCGCCCAGGAAGACCTTGTCATATTCGCGCCGCACCGTATCAGAGAAGAACCGCGCCTTGCGGCCATACCATCGAGGCATCCATAGTACATTCTCCGCGGCTGACGGATGCGTCGTAAAGCGCTCGTCGCGGCTCAGGAAGACCTCGTAGAAGCGCCGCATCCAGCCTTCCGGCAGAGCAGGAAGTTTGTCGATTGCGCTCCGCATATCGTAGCCTGTCAGATTGATGTTGGGCGTAATCCAGTCGCTGATCGTCCCGCTGGTGGTGGCCCAAATGGCAAACGTTGAGGCCGCGTCTGTGTTTTCGCCTCCACTCCACACGCCCCACGAGTTCGTTCCCATCAGCTGGACGCGGTGCTCGCGCCACGGAACCGGCATGAACAGTAGACCGAACTCTTCCTGGTTGACCCGCTGATCTCCGACACCGGGGTGTCTGATCGTGCAGAAGGCCTTGCCCGAATTGAACAGACCGCCCTGGACCGCCTGTGCCTCGGCGGGTGTGGGTGCAACCTTGTCCACCAGAGTCAGGTCGATGTAGTCCTGCAACGCTTGTACCGACTCCTCCGAGTCGATCAGCGCCTCGGTCTCCTGATAGCCCCACAGATCGTCCAATGCCTGGCCGCCGTTACTGTACATGAAGTAGAGCGAAGTGGCGCCGAAACGCGCGGTGCTGTTGGCGAGACCCCACTGTTCCACTTCACCGTCGGCGTTGACCTTGGTCGTCGCTTTCAGCAGTTCGACCAGATCATCCCAGCGCCACTCATCGTAGTTCTCAGCCGGCCCGTCGTCGCCCCAGTCGGGCAGGTCGATGCCCTCCTGCTCGGCCAGCGTCCTGTTCACGACCAGCTGCCAGTTGGGGCAGTAGATCTGGGAAAGGGAGTAGATGTTGCCTTCATTCCCGCACTGCCTCAACGGGTCCGCGTCCCACTTGCTGTTGTCCACACCGTGGGCGTCAAGCGCGTCGTTCAGTGCCAGGAGCACCTTGAACCAATCGCCCTGCCAGTAGCTGTCGACCATGACAACATCCGGCGCAACCCCTCCCACCATCTGCGTCAGGAGCTTGGTCGAGTATTCTCCCCAGGGCGTCGACTCGCTGATCGCCGTTATTTCCGGGTGCGCTTCGCTTATGCCGTCCCGAATCGGATCCCAGAAACCGCCGTGCCAATGGCTGAAACGGATTTCGACCGCCTCCATGGCTGGAGCGGCTGCCTCTCCTTCGTCCGCCATCTCGGTTGCCGGTACAGCCGGTTGACACGCGGCTGCTACAACCCCTGCAGATCCGATTGCGGATGCCCACAGAAACTCCCTCCGGCTCATTCTTTTCTTCGCTGCCATCGACTTCCTCCTTTGCTGGGGAACCGTGAATGCTACTCTCGCTTGCCCTTTGAGCCTGTATGAAAACTGGACTCAATCATAGTGGTCTATAGCCATTATCCGCACTGATCACAGACCACAGACCACTTCAATTCTTGCACCTCAGCTACAGGGCACAGTTTATCTTGAATACAATATATTTCATAACGCGAATTTCCGACCGGAGTTCGGACATCAGCGCTATCGATTCCATTCTGACGTAGCTCACGCCGCCGCCATTTACGCTCCGCCAGAGACCGTTGGTTGTCAACTTAAATTATCCATCGGCGTCCGCCACCCGGAATGAGTAAAGCTCAGCGTCTTTCAGATAGAAGCGCAGGCGCGTGTAGCCTACTATTTCGTTCACAGCCGACCGTCCCTGCCAGGTCACCACATGCTCGACCGCATCGCCGCTGAACCGGTCCGATTCTGCGCGCGTGAACCCAGCCCACGGCTCGTCCATCGCATCGGTGATCTCGATGTCAATGTACCCCTTGGCGTGGCAGCGGGCGTTGATGATCAGCTTTTCCCCGGTTGAGAAGAACGGCTTTGTGCTGATGATCCCTTCGCGCAGCCCCGCATCCAATGACACGAAGCCATCGGCGCGTAACACGGCCAGCCCCAGCCCCTCGTTCAGTTCGCTGGGCGGCAGGTCCGCCTCGGGCGTATCCAGCCCCTGCGCCTTGCCCACAAAAGCCCAATCGTGATGGAAATTCGCCCCGCCATACAAGATGTAACTCTTGTCGCCCACGCGCACCGGCGGGATGACCGTATCCACCTGGAACGCATCCCAAGTCTCTGCGCCTCCGAGTGGAATCACCCAAGGGCCGTGCGGATAGTGGTGCCATTCAATGCCATCGTGGCTGTAGACCAACTCGGTTTCTTTGGTGTTGTCAACCGTGTGAAATACAGGGAGCAGCCCACAGTGATAGCGACCCAGCCGGAAATAGGAGAGCGCGTAGAACTGGTCATCCAGATTGTGATAGGCGCCGGGCGCCAGCACCCTCCGCGCCGGCGACCAATCCAGCAGATTCTCGCTCTCCAGACGGTAGACCGCCCGCTTTGGAATCCATCCAAACGGTTGTCCCGGGTAGTATCGCGTAAACCACTGGTCGCCGGCCGGATTGCCCGTTTCGGCTGCGTAGTGCCCGCGGCCATAGATCACATAACGCGCCCGTTCCTCATCATAGGAGAGCGACAACACATCTCCGCCCCAGATCAGGCTAACCGGATTGGATGGCTCCTGCGTCCAGGTGATCCCGTCGCCGGAGTAAGCGATGCACAGACCCAGCGAATGGGAATGCGTAATTGTGCTGCGCTTGGGAACGTTGATGTTCAGCTTCTCCGGCAGGTAAGCCATCTTGTAGCGGCGTTGCGGATCCGGATCGGATGGATCGCGTATGACTGAAAGCGCAACCGGCGTGCCCTGCCGATCGTCCCAGGCCAGTCTGTTCGTGCTGCGTCCATCAACCGTGACCGCGCCCAGTTCGGGCTTGTGCCAATGTACGCCATCGTTGGATTCTGCGTAACTGAGTTTCGGTTTCCACACGGCCTCCGCCCCGCCCTCGAAGCCCAGATTAGTGAAATCCATATACCAGCAACGAAATCGGCCATCTTCCTCGCGCAACGCCGTTACCGTCGTGTTGAAATGGGGCCATACCTCCCACGGCTGGTCGCGGCGGATGACCGGATTGGCGGCGTGCTTAGCGGCAACGTGGTGCGTGCGCTTGACATTTTTCACCCACTCCAGCATCGTGTCATCCAGAAAATACTGGGTCTGATCACCGATGCGCTCGAAATGGGTCTCCGGGTTGTAGCCAACAATCATTTCTTTATCCCTTCATGCCGGTCGTCGCGATGCCTTCGACAAAATAGCGCTGCAGAAAGAGGAAGGTTATTACGATCGGTACAACTGCCAGAAACGACCCCGCCGTAAGCGGGCCGTACTCGGTCCAGTAAAGCCCCATGAACTTGGTTAGTATCAGTGAGATTGTGAATTTTTCCTCCGAATTGAGCACAATCAGAGGCCAGAAGAACCAGTTCCAATAGACCATCAGATTGAGCAAGCTCAGCGCACCAGCCGCAGACTTGGCCAGCGGCAGCGCGATCGACCAGAAGATTCTGAATTCGCTGCATCCGTCGAGACGGGCAGAGTCCAGCAACTCCGAGGGGACGCTGAACATGAACTGGCGCATCATAAAGACGCCAAAAGAGTTGTATAGGGAAGGAACGATCAACGCCGCATACGAATCCACCCAACCGAGCGTAATGATCATGAGGTAGAGTGGGATCGAGATCACATAGAAGGGGAGCATCATCCCCGCCAAGCTGATGGCGAAGATCACATCTCGTCCACGGAATTCATACTTGCTGAAAACGAATCCCATCAGCGAGCTGCTGAAGACCGTCGCCGTAGTGATCACGACCGCCAAATAGGCCGTGTTGATCAGGGAACGCAGCAGTTGCGTACGATTCCACACCTGCACAAAGTTGTCCAGCGTCAGTTGCGTCGGCAGCCAGACTGCCGGAATGGCAATGATGTCCGCCTGCGTCTTGAAGGAAGTGAGCACCATGAAGACGAACGGCACGATCATCACAAACGCCCCGAATGTAACCAGGATGAAAGAAAGCCAATACGCCGCGATCTCCCTGCCAGGCCCGTCGCGCCGGCGAAACTGGTCCCGATATCGAGTCGATGCTGACATCTGCTCTTCAGCCATTGCAATCAGTCGGCGCTCAAAGAGCGAAGCAGGAGCGCGTCTATCAGTATTCCCATCGGCTGCGCATGACTCTGAACTGCATGAGCGTCAATCCGAAAATCAGCACAAAGAGAATGACGGCCAACGTTGCCCCGTAACTGTAGTTGAAGCCGCCGACCTCGGAAAAGGCGGTCAGGTAGAGCAGGATCGAGAACACGGTCGTGGCGCGCACTGGGCCGCCCACGACCTCTGTCGATCCCAACGTCATGGCGTAGATCACGCCAAATTCCTGGAGGGCGGCAATTGAGCCGGTGACAACGATAAACAGCATAACTGGCATCAGCAACGGGAAGGTGATGCGCCAGAAGGTCTGCCACGCGCCGGCGCCGTCAACCCGGGCGGAATCGAGCAGCTCGGAGGGAATTTGGTCCAGGCCGGCCAGGAAAAGGATCACATTGTATCCCAGCCGCGCCCACGCCGCCACGAGCGCCACGGTCAGCAGCGCGCTCTTGGGGCTGGCCATCCACGGCTGTGCGGGCAGACCGATTGCGGTCAGCAGCGCGTTGACCGAGCCGAACTGGGGTTGGAACAGCACGCGCATCAGCAGTCCGGATACGACGGCCGGCACGATGTAGGGAAGAAAGTAGGCCAGGCGCAACGTGGGCTGGGCGCGCCGGTGATTTCTGATTAGCACCGCGACGAACAGCCCCAGCACTGTGCTGATGACGACAATCTCAGCGCTGAAGACCAGCGTGCGCCACAACGATTCCAGTACAAGCCCGTCTTTGACCAGCGCAAACTCGTAATGGGACAGTCCAACAAACTTCTGCTGCCAGATCGGTTTCAACCCTCGCCAGTTGAACAAGCTGAGCACAATGGAATACGCCATCGGCCAGAGCCTGAAGCCGCCGTAGAAGATAACCAGAAACAGCAGCGAACCATAGACCATGATCCGCTGTCCCTGGCGCACGCCAAGGACATTCAGGCGCATAAGTTCCTCCAGTGGAAACGGAAGAGGCTAACCCAGCTGGCCCGCGGCCCGTGACCAGCAAAGTGACTGGCCACCGGCCGCGGGTCACTACAGATTAAGAGAATGGATAGGCGATCTGCCCCGAGCTCCATTCCTCTAGGGCGGACAGATCGGACGGCGGCGTATAGTCCGGCTCAAAGACGATGAACGGCGTGCCGGCGTTCTGCTCCATCATAACGGCCATCTCGGCTTGCGACGCAGCGATCGCGTCATCGATCGACGTGCCCTGGAGCAGAGATTCCAATGCCGTCTTGGCAATCTCGCGCTGGCGCGGGAACTCTTCACCGCCGAAGGGCGCCCGGTAGGGAGCCGTGAGCATGAATGTCTGGATCTTGGGCGCCTGGAACTCGGGCCACTCGCGCACAGCCAGCTTCGAGGGGACCGCGGCCGAGCTTACGGCCCATCTACCCATGAACTCGTCATCGCCGTACAGATAGCGCAGGAGCGCGTTGGCGGCTTCCTTCTCATTGTCGTCGGCGAACTGGTTTACGGTATATCCAAAGCCCAGATCATCGGCGATTCCCCACCAGCCGTTGTCAGGCCGGTCGGAAGCCAGTGGCGTCGGGAAGACGCCAAACTCAAGGTCGGGGAACTGGTTCGTGAAGGTGCCAACCAGCCAGCCCTTGTTGACCGTCATCGCCGCGCGGTCGGTTGGGAATGCCTCCAGATAGGGCGGCATCTTGGGGCTGTCTACCTTCTCTTCCAGAATCGCTCGGACATAGAAGTCCATAAACTTGCGCCATCCGGTCGAGTCGAAGACCCGCCCCAACTCGCGGTTGTAGTGGTAGCCGCCATACTGGCCCGGCCAGTCACGCGCAATGCGGAATGCTTCGGCGTGCATGGAAAGGCCAGCCATCACCACGTCTCCGTTGTCGTCCCACTGCGTAAGCATCTTGGCGATTTCGAGCATTTCATCCCAGGTGCGGGGCACATCTTCATCGGTCAACCCGCCCTCCCGCCACAGCTTCTTGTTGTAGAAGGCGCCGGTCATCAATGAACCGGGCGGGATGATATAGGTTTCTCCTTCCCAGTAGAGAGCCTCCTGGAATCCGAAGGTCTCTCGCAGCCAGTCCGCCTCAAAATATTTGTCCGACAGCGGCTCCAGCAGGCCGTCACGCATGAACGAAGGCAGCGGGCTGAAGATGGTCGGCCGCTGCTGTCTGCCGAGCAGCGCGGTCCGGTTCTTGTCGTTCATCTCCCTGTTGGGGAAGACGCGCAGTTCAACCGAAACGCCCGGATTGGCCTCCCGGAATCGCTCGATGCCGGCTCGAATTACGTTGCCTACAGTGGTGTCGTGGTCGGTATGCGTCCACCATTCCAACTCCGCGCTGAAGCCCGATGGAAGAAGTGCCGCCGGATGATCGCTGACTACCGCGGGCGCAGCAGCCTGCTCCTCCGGCGCAGATACGGGAGCGCAGGCCCCCAGCAGAGCAGCGCCAACCGCCGCCCCACCGCCCAACTTGAGAAGATCGCGGCGATTCAATTGATTGTCGTTTCTGGTACGATTCTGGGACATTGGGATTCTCCTTTGTGGATACCGGTCGACTGCTTCAAAGGAAACGTGTCTGAAAAGGGATTACGCTGTGATATGTTCACCTCCACGGCAGAGGAGAGAGGGAAAAAGTAGTGAAGAGAGACAAGAATGTGCAACGCGTTCCCCGCGCACGCCCCCCGCTCTTTGTCGCTGTCACAAGGCAATAGACCCTACAGTTCAAATCAGTATGCACGCTGCCCGGTGCCCCCCGCCCATTTCGCGTAGTTCAGGTTCCTTCTCGGCGCACTCCGGCTGAACCAGGGGACAGCGGCTCTGAAAGACGCAGCCGGCCGGCAGGTCGATTGGACTGGGCACATCTCCTTCCAACCGGATGCGATTTCGTGTGCGGGCCGCGGTCGGGTCGGTGATCGGTACGGCGGATAGCAAGGCTTGCGTATAGGGATGGAGGGGATTCTCAAAGAGTTCGTCGCAGTCGGTAATTTCCACGATCCGGCCCAGGTACATGACGGCCACGCGGTCGGCGATATGGCGCACCATGCGCAGATCATGGGAAATGAAGAGATAGGTCAAGCCCATCTGTTCGCGCAGCCTTTCCAGGAGGTTGATCAACTGACCCTGAATCGAGACATCCATCGAGGAGATCGGTTCATCCGCCACCAGGAAACTCGGCGTAACGGCCAGGGCGCGCGCCAGCGCGATACGCTGCTGTTGTCCACCGCTGAACTCATGCGGGTAGCGGTTGCGCAACCCTGGATTCAATCCCACCGTTTTGAGAGACGCACTCACGCGATCTTCCAACTCGGTCCCGCTGGCCATCTTGTGGATGATCAGCGGTTCCGCAATAGCATTCCCAATTGGCATGCGCGGGTCGAGTGAGGAGTACGGGTCCTGAAACACGATCTGCATCTTGCGTCTCAAGGTGCGCAACTCCCCCGTCTTCAGTTCCTGGATATTGGCGCCCTCGAAGAAGATCTGGCCGCTTGTCGGCGGATAGAGATTGAGGATGGTCTGTCCCAGGGTCGACTTGCCGCATCCGCTTTCCCCAACCAATCCCAACACTTCGCCGCGACGAATTTTCAGACTGACCTTGTCGACGGCGCGCAGTGTGGTCCTGCGGCTCAGAAGGCTTTGGCGGGGTCCTGGAAAGTGTTTGCTCAACTCCCGCGTCTCGACGAGCGAGTCTTCATTTGCTTCCATTTATTGCCGGTCCATCGCTGCTACAAGTGAGTGAAGCAACAGATTCGGTTCCTGTTATCACCGTTGACATCGTGCCTGTTCACCTGGAACCAAGAAGTGAAGGTCACTCCCGGTTTCTCAGTCCTGGATCTGCAAAGGATGCCAGCAGGCCACAAGCCCGTCGCCGCCACTTCGTTTCAGGGTCGGCGTCTCTTCCACACAGCGGGCTGAAGCGTATTGACAGCGCGGGTGAAAGGCACATCCGGAAGGCATGCGCGCCATATTGGGGGGCATGCCCTCAATCGTTGTGAGGGTATCGTCTCTGCGTTCCTCCAACGAGGGCATTGAGGCCAGCAATCCGGCTGTATACGGGTGCTTCGGGCGCAGAAACAGATCTTCAACCGAAGCCGCTTCTACTACCTGACCCGCATACATGACCATCACGCGGTCGCACAGTTCGGCTACCACCCCCAGATCATGGGTAATCCAGAGCACAGACTTACCGACATCTTCTTTCAGTTCCAGGATCAGGTCGAGCAGTTGCGCCTGGATTGTCACATCAAGGGCAGTGGTTGGCTCATCGGCGATCAGCAGATCCGGATTGCAGCAGATGGCGATGGCGATCATCACTCGTTGGCGCATCCCGCCGCTGAACTGGTGGGGGTAGTCGTTGAGCCGCTGCTTTGCCGCCGGGATGCCGACCTGTTCCAGGATCTCAATGGCCTGCTGGGACGCCTCCTGCTGGGTCAGCCCGAGGTGACGCTGCATCGTTTCGGCAATCTGGGCGCCGACTTTCATGGTCGGGTTGAGCGCGGTCAGTGCATCCTGGAAGATCATCCCCATCTGCAGCGAGCGGCGCGTACGCAACGTGCGATCGTCCAACTGCAGCAGGTCTTCTCCTTCCAAACGGATCGCGCCGCCGACAATGCGGCCGGGCGGATTCGGCACCAACCCCATGATCGAAAGCGCGGTCATCGTCTTGCCACAGCCGCTCTCACCAACCAGCCCCACCGTCTCGCCGCGATTGACATGGAATGAGACCCGGTTCACCGGTTTCAGCACACCCTCTTTGGTAAAAAGGTGGGTCTCCAAATCCTCGACCTGCAGCAACGCCTCCGACATGAAATCTCCATCCGCTCCGTCTGTCGTTCCGGCTTCCGGTTGCAAGCCGTTGAAGTCACCCTACACTGGCCGCGGATATCAGCGGCTCTCACCCCGCGTCTTCAGTCCAGTAGGAGTAGAAACTTGCGTTTCGCAACAGGAAACGCAGTCGCACTTCCTGGCCCGCCGGCAGCGCCCCATCATCCTGCGACCAGACCACACACGCGTCAATCTGGTCCCCGGTTACAGGCAGCGAAGTAGCAAGCTCCGAACCGTCTGCGCCGAGGACCTGCGCCCTCAGTTCGCCCCCAGCAGCGTCCACATTGACATGCAAAGAACTCCCGGTCCACCGAAACGGATTCGTGATCAGTTCCCCTTCTTCCTCCCCCGCGTCAAGCGAGACGAAGCCGTCGCGCCGGAGTACCGCCAGACAGACCGCGCCCTGGTCGCGAAATTTCAAACTCGCGATGGCATACGAGCGGATGCCCGTGTAGTAAAACCAGAGTTCCTCCCCGCGCGGCACGGGCTCGGCCGGTTGGCCCAGGCAAATGGTATCGTATGCGCCGCTGTCAATACGCGAGGGCGTGAGAAAGGGCTGCCTGTCTCCCACTCGCTCCCAGGACCGTAGATCGCGGCTGCTCAACATCTGAATGTGCCATATGC
This sequence comes from Caldilineaceae bacterium, assembly GCA_965220715.1. GTDB lineage: Bacteria > Chloroflexota > Anaerolineae > Caldilineales > Caldilineaceae > Bin5. The sequence continues at coordinate 5,146,331 of OZ244843.1, read as the reverse complement.
CTGTCCAGTCACCTCCGCGTCGAACGGTCGAAAGGATCGGTTCCGGCAGGTCCATTTCGTCGAAACCGGGCCACTCCTTGGGGAGTCGGGCGCTGCGGTAAAACATCATCGCCAGACCCACATACAGCCCTTCGTAGCGGAACACAGACAGGTTGTAGACCTGGGCATTGTACGTTTCGGGTACGTTGAACTCGGGCTGGCGGCGCGTGGGGTCGGCCAGAGTCTCTTCGATAGCCAATCGCCCGATTTCCTGGTCCCGTTCATCGGCGAAAAAGCTCATTTCCGGGGCGGTCCAATTGGCGAAGTCCGTGCTAATGCTCAGCGACGCAGATCTGCTGTTGTGGCCGGCCTCGTCGCCGGGAATGTTGGGAGCGCCCGGCGGCAGGAAGATCGGGCCGGCATGCTTTGTCTTGAGGATGAAGAGTCGCTCCTGCTCATCAAAGTACAGGCTGTGCGTGTCCTGGCTTGGCACGGCCGGCACCTCGTCCAGCCCTGTCCAACGCATCCCGTCCGGCGAGACGGCAAAGCCGACGTCGTGGCTCCGGGAACCAAAGGTTGCCGACTTGTAACGGCGGGCGGGATCAGGGTCGACCGGATCATAGACGACGGTCGCCGGTCCTTCCCTGTGGCCCCGCAGCGTGTAGTCCACAAAGTGATTCGCACGCGAGCCGCGGTATTCGACCTGGTTCATCACCGGTTTGTACCAGTGCAGGCCGTCATCGCTCTCAAAGTAGCCGCTTGCACTGATTGTGGTTGGAGAACTGCACCACAGTTGCCACACATTGCGGTCTGCATCCCAGATCGGCGCGCTGTGCGTCTGGATCGAGTGCTGCTCGCGGCCCGATAGCCCTGGCTCCGGGCGGATGACCGCTCCCTTCTTGTCCGGCTGGTGCACCGTTCTGCTCAGCCCGTCAAGGCTCTCGATTCCGTGATCGTCAAGGAAGAGCTGGCGTTGGCCGCTGGGAATGTGAAAGGTATCCTGGTTGTTCATTTGGAGCATCCTCCAGGCGTAACGATGTAGTTTCTCTCTCCTCTGCACCCCTTCCTCAATCTAGCTCTGGATTTGCCGCGGGTTGAGCGCGTCATTCAAACCGTCGCCCAGGAAGTTGAATCCAAATACACAGATGGCCAGCACAAGGCTGGGCATTGCCACCAGATGAGGATAGACGCTCCATTGCAACATATTTTCGACGATCATCCTGCCCCAGCTCGCGCCGGGAGGCTGGATGCCCAACCCCAAGTAACTCAGCGATGATTCTAACACCATAGCGCCACCGATACTGGCGCTGACCGCCACGATCAGCGGGCCGATCGCATTGGGAATAAGATGGAGTGCCATGATCCTCCAACCGGGCGAGCCCATCGCCACCTGGGCCTTGATAAACTCCCTTTCCCGTAGAGAGAGGATTTGGCCGCGCACAAGCCGCGCCAGCCCCGGCCAGCCGATCAGACTGATCGCCCACAGCACAATCAGATAGTTGATCACCAGGGTATTCTCGAAGAACGCTATCCCCGTGAGATCGTACAGCCACAGGGAAACCAGACCGACCGGTCTCTTCATCGTTGCATTTACGAAGGCAACCAGCAACAGCCCCGGGAAGGCCATCAGAATGTCGGTGATGCGCATGATAGTCATGTCGACAATGCCGCCCATATAGGCCGAGAGCGTGCCCAGGACAAGCCCCAACACCGTGTTGATCACGGTTACGAAGATGGCAACCATGACGGCTGTGCGCGCCCCCTGCAGAATGCGGCTGAGCATATCCCGTCCGATTTCATCGGTGCCCATAGGATGTTCCAGCGACGGCGGCTGCACCAAGGCTCTCATATCGATGAATTTATAGTCATAGGGGGCCAGGGGCGGGCCGAAGATTCCAAGGAGTAGGGTGAGCACTGCGATCACCAGACCGACGACGGCCATTTTGTTGCGCTGAAAACGATCCCAGGCATCCAGCCACAGATTGCGCGGCGGCATCATCTCGTCAAGAAGACCCGAACTCCCGATCGCCTGTGTCATCACTCTCCTTCTAACTGGAATTCTTTCTGGTCAGACCTGACCTTTGCGCAAAGTCTATCTTTTGCCCAGACATGCGCAGGCCAGTGGCCACCAACCACCAACCACCAACCACTAGCCTCCAGCCACTGCCGTTCCTACTCATAGCGTACGCGAGGATCAAGCATGCCATAGAGCAGGTCGGTAATAAGATTCGATACGATTACCAGAACTGCGCCAATGAGGGTCGTGGCCATAATGACATTGTAGTCGTTGGCCGTCAGCCCCTGAACAGCCATGTAGCCATAGCCGGGGATGGCAAAGGCTGACTCAAGGAACAGAGATCCTGTCACTATGCCGCTTACTGCCAACCCCAGGAAGGTAACTGTGGAGATCAAGCCGTTCTTCACAACATGCCGCAAGACCACCAAGCGTTCGGGCAGCCCTTTGGCGCGCGCCGTGCGCACGTAGTCCTGGCTCAGAATTTCGATAAGTCCATTGCGCGTCATACGGATTGGACCGATCCAGCCGGTTACTGAGAACAGGAGGATGGGCAGGATCGCCTTTGTGCTGAAAATACCATCCCAGCCCACAGAACTGGGCAGCAGTTTGAGCCAGAGTATCACCACGATCATCAAGAGCGGGGCCAGGACAAAGATCGGAAAGGAGTTGATAAACAGCGCCGAACCGACAATGAGATGGTCGATCCACGTGTTCTGCTTGAGCGCAGCCAACGTTCCCAGCAACATGCCGCCTATGGCCAGGATCACAAAGGCCACAGCGCCCAACTGGGCCGAGATAGGCAGCCGGTAGGCGATAGTGGGACCGATGTCGGTGCGGGTTGTATAGCTCTTCCCAAAGTCCCCGCGCAGCAGTTTACCTACCCAATCCCCCCATTGAACCAGGAACGGTCGATTCAGTCCGTAGACCTCGCGCAGGCGTTCGATCGTCTCCTGGTCGGCCAACCGGGGATTGACGCGCATAACCTGGGTCTGAATCGGGTCGCCCGGCCCCAGATAACCCATGGTAAAAGTGATGAACAGGATCGCCACCACCGTAGGAAAGATGAGCAGCAGACGTTTTATGGTATACGCCAACATAGCATTGAGGCCCGGTCAGTGTAGTTGACGCCGGCCCCGGATGCCTGGAGCCGGCGTCTATCAGAACGCAATCCTTCTAGCGTTCAGCGACAAAGACGATATTTTCCAGTCCAACTACGAAGAATCCGGTTCGCGGCACCAAGGCATTCTTGATCCACGGTTTGACCAGGAATACGCGGCGCTGGTCGAACAGGGGCACGTAGTGGAAGTCCTCGTTCACCGCGTCCTCGGCTGCGTTGATGGCATCGCAGTAGTTCGGATCATTCGGTGTAAGGCCATCCAACTGCGCCACCAGCTCGTCAATGTGCGCGTAGGCTTCTCGCTGTTCCTCGCATTCGGGGCACTTACTCTCGCAGATTTCGACGCCCTCTACGCCGCACATTACCGGCCCGTCTGACGGCCCGTAGGACTTCAGATACTCGATCGGATTGAGGTCGGAGTAGCCGTCACTGACCCGGCCCAGGTGGACCGTCTTTTCGAACTCGGCGTCCCAGGCGCCCATCTGGTGCAGATTGACGTTGACCCCCAACGTCTGGGACCACATCTGCTGGTAGAGCTGGGCGATCTTGGCGGGCAGGATGTCCTTCTGCCAATAACGCACGTTGATAGGCGGCAAATTTTCGGGTCCGCCGTACTTGGACTGGGCCAGCTCCTGAACCGCCAACTCAGGATCGTAGGTCCACGGGCGCTTCTCTTGATAGCAGTCGAAGACCGGCGGCAGGATCTGGTACACGGGCAGCTGCCCTGGCGCATCGGCCAGCAGCGTCTCCGCCACCAGGTCGTAGTCGATCGCATGGATGAACGCCTTGCGCACGTTGATGTCGTCAAACGGAGGCTTGTTTGACTTGACCACCAGCACGTACCAGCCGCCGGTCGGATCCCAGAGCAGATCATTGGCCGACGGCGTGTCCTTGAACTGGTCCCACATCCCCGGCTCCATGCCCATGAAGTCGAATTCGTCGTTGAGATAGGCCAGGATGCGGCTGCCGCGGTCCTCAATGTAAGGTGTGAACTCGATCTCGTCGATTTGGGGCGTCACATCTCCCCACCAGGTGGGGCTGCGCACGAGCAGAGCCGTGCCTGCCTCGGTATCGTACTCCTGGTACATGAAGGGGCCGGCGCCGATCATGGTCTCGTGAAAATCTGAGGGGTCCGGGTTTTCCAGCACGGGCTCCGGCTTGAAGAAGAACATGTTCGGATGGTTCAGCCGGCTAAAGACCTGCGGCTTGGAGCGCGTGAACTCCAGCACGAAAGTATGATCGTCCGGGGCCTTGATTCCCGGAATGTCGGGCGCGACGCCCGGCTCCCCGTTTGTCCAGGCCTCGTTTTCGCCGACCACGGCGTTGAGCAAGTAGTGGGCGCCGCCCCACCCGCACTGTAACTCCGGAATGTAGCGGATTTCCCAGGCTCGTTTCAACTGGCCAGCGGTAACTGGCGTGCCGTCCGACCAGACTGCCCTGGGATCGATGTGGAACGTCCAGGTTGAGAAGTCCTCGTTCGCTTCCCAACTGGCTGCCATACCGGGTGCATAATCCTGGCCATCATCGGTGAAGTTGATGAGAGGCCAGAAGACCAGGCGTGTGGCCTGGGCTACGCCAAAGTCGCAAGTCGTCGGGAACCCGGCGTTCGGCACGCCCATAAACCGCATCCGCTGTACCTCGGCCGGCGTGTCATAGCTGGGCGGAGCGGCCATTGTTTCCTCTGGCGCGGCCGCCGGCATACAGCCCTGCAACAAGAGGGCCAGGGAGAGGACGAACAGGAACAAATAGGTCAAGCTACCTCTGTGTCTCTTCATCGTGCGTTCTCCTTGTGTAGAGTATGGAGTTGAAAAAACTTACTGCGGACGTTTCCAGATTGTCTCCACCTTACCCCTTGATAGCGCCCATCGTCAGCCCGCCGGCCAGGAAGCGCTGTACGACGAGGGCCAGCAGGAGAACCGGAAGAGTGACAACGGTAGCCGCCGCGCACAAAGCGCCCCAATTCACTTGGCCATACGTCAGGAAGTTGTATACGGCCAGTGGCAGCGTCATCGTCTTCGAGCCGCCCAGGATGAGTACGAAGATGAAGTTGTTCCACGAGGAGATGAAGCTGAGGATCGCCACCGCAGTGATGCCGGGCAGGCTGAGCGGGATCATGATGCGGATCATCGTGCCCAACTGCGAACAGCCGTCGATCAGCGCCGCGTCGAGTAGCTCGCTCGGTACATCCTCGAAGAAGCCGATCATGACCCACATGATGAGCGGCAACACTGTCAGAATGTGGGTGATCACAATTCCTGAGTGGGTGTCCAACAATCCCAGCCGCTTGTAAACAATGAAAAGGGGGACGAGAAAGGTGATCCCCGGCAGCATGCGCACCACCAGCAATGCCAGCGCCAGGCCCGTCTGCTTGTACTTGGCGATGCTGTAGGCGGCTGGCAGCCCCACCAGGAGCGACAGCCCGACCGAGCTGACCGCGATGGTCAGGCTGTTGAACAGGTACTTGGCGAACGGATTACGGCGAAAGACCTCGCCATAGTGCTCCAGTGTCGGGATGAAGAACCACACCGGCGGGTCACTGACGATCAGCAGGTTCGGCTTGAACGAGGAGACGAACATCCAGAAGAAGATAAACAGGAAAAAAACCAGAAAAATTGCCAGGATGATCCAGAACAGGGAATCCTGTATCAGCCTCGTTTTCCTCATTCCCATAGTCCTGAGAGAAAGTCTGTTCATGTTGTCTGCTTTGTAGCGTGGTGAATCAGAGCCATGCCCGCTGCCGCAGTCTGATCAAGACCGCGCTGATGATCAGAATGATTACCATGAAGACGAGGATCACAGCAGAGCCATAGCCCAAATCGTAAAACTCGAACGCGGTCAGGTAGGAGTAGATATGCAGCGTCTCGCTTCTTCTGCCCGGCCCGCCGGCCGTCATTATCCAGATGGCATCGAATACTTTCAGCGTATCGATCGTACGGAAGAGCAGGGCGACAACGATGGCCGGTTTCAGCAGCGGCAGCGTTATCTGAAAAAACTCCTGGATCTTGCTCGCCCCGTCAATGCGCGCCGCCTCGAACGGCTCCGTCGGCAACGAGCGCAGCCCCGCCAGCAGGATCAGCATCACGAACGGGACGCCGTGCCACGTATTGATCCAGACAAGGCTGGGGACCACCGACCTTTCGCCGGCCACCCACAGGCTCGGCGGCAGCCCCACTGCCTCCAGGAAATAGTTGAGTATGCCGATCGAAGGCTCCATCATGATCAGCCAGATCACCGATGTCGCTGTCGGCGTCGCCACCAGCGGCAGAAGGAACAGCGTGCGGATGACGCCCAGCCCCCGGAAAGTCCTGTTCATCACCAGCGCCATGATCATCGCCAGGACCAGTTCCAGCATGAGGCTGGCCACCGTGAAGTAGAGCGTTATCCAGAACGCATTCAGGAATCTGGCGTCTGCAGTGAGGACCTCCACCAGGTTTTCGACGCCGACAAAAGTAAAGCGGGTCATCGTCACATTGACCCGCTGCAAGCTCAACGATACCGTGTAAAAGAACGGGTAGCCCATCAACAGCAGGATTACGATAACCGCCGGCGCGGGCAGCACAAACGCCAGATTTCGGTCGATCAGCGCGAAGGTGCGCCGCAACAGGCCCGCAGGCTTGGCACTCTCTGGCTCCTGGCGAACCTGACGGGGGTCCTCACCCTCGACGGGGTGCCCCGCTGATCCGTTCTTAGCCTGTCCAGTCTGCTCTGGTTCCGGCCCTGCTGTCTGCTGCATCGGCAACGCTCTCTGCAAGTTGAAAGCGGCCGGCGGCAGGAGTGCCGCCGACCACCGAACTTATCCTTACTCCTCCTGCTCTTCCAGCATCTCCAATAGCTCCTGCTGGCTCCTCTCGGCCGCGGCCCGGACATCGCCGCCTTCAATCGAGGTGACGATCACCTGCGCGATCGACTCGCGCGCCCGCATCAGGTTGATGATGGACGGCGGTGCCGGCGGCGAGAAGTCGCCGATGGCCCGCGAATCCAGCAGAACCTGAGTGTAAGCCAGATCGTCCTCGGTAGCCTGCGTCTTGTACGCTTCGGTCTCATAAGGTGAGCGGCGCGGGACGGCGCCCCCATCGAGAACGTATTTGAGCATACTCTCTTTGTTGGAGATAAACTGCAGCAGGTACCAGCTCGCCTCTTTCTTTTCCGAGAGGCCACCGACAGTGATGCTCCACCCGCCGGCGGAGGCTCGCTGGCCGTTGGGGCCGGCCGGCATCAGGAAGTACCCGATGTTGCCGGCGACGACTGACTTACTCGGATCCTGGAAGTCCTTGCGGAAGACCGCGTCGTCGATGATCATGCCGGCCTTGCCTTGGCTGAAGATGTTGACCGCGCCGACATGGTCGATGTTTGGAGACCCGGGCGGGCCATAGAGGCGCAGCAACCGACCGTAGAAATCAAAGGCGGCGATCGCCTCCTCCGAATCCATCAGCGGCACGCCGTCTTCGTCCTCCCACATGATCCCCATTCCGCCCAGGAAGCCTTTGAAGACCGAGGTCGGCACCGGCGGCTTGCCGCGCATCGTGATGCCGAAAACCTCCCCGCCGCTCATCTCCTGAACAGTTTGGGCGGCAGCTTCGAGTTCTTCGAAAGTCGTTGGCGGCCCGTCGATGCCATACTCCTCGAACAGGTCTTTACGATAGTAGCCGATCATCGCGCTCATCTGCATCGGCACCGAGACCAGGCTGCCCCGCGACGCGTAGCCTTTCATCAGATAGTCGCGCCCCATGTCTTCCCACAGGTCGTAGTCTTCATGGGTCATGCTGGGGTCGTCTACCCAGGGACCGATGTCGTTGAGCCAGCCGGCATCGAACCAGACGTTACGTTCCTCTGCGCCCGCGGGCAACTGGTAGACATCCATATCCTCATTGCCCGCCATCAGCTCGACCCGGATCTTCTGAACCATCTGTGCCCACGGCAGGATCTCGGTGTTCACCTTTATGCCGGTCATCTCTTCAAACTTGGGCAGAATGGACAACACGTGGTCGCTGAGCGGCTGCGTCTCGCCGACGTACCGCAGTTCAGTACCGGCGTAACGCTGCCAGTCAAACCCTTCCATTTCAGCTGCAGCCTCGTCAGCGGGCGCGCCTGCAGGTGCAGCCGGCACGCAGGCAGTCAGGGCGGCCCCTGCCGTCCCCGCGCCGAGCAACTGCAATAGCTGTCGACGACTGATGTGTGATCGCATGATAGTGTTCTCCTTCTCATAGTGGTTGGAACTACTCCTAATCCACGGGTTCCGCTCTGTTCGTCTGGAAGATCTTGGCGCAACGAAAAAACCGATCCGTGAACTTCAATCTCTCAGTATGTCAACGATATTCTGCTGCAATCTCTGCGAGAAGCCCGATATTTATAGAGGATTTTCTTGGAGTATAGTTTCTTTGGCGCGGTCTGTCAAAGAGGATTTTTCCGTGCCCCCCGTCGATCCTTTCTCAGGATTGGAGACATTCGACAGTTCGAGCTATCAGGCCGGCTACTGGTTTTCGCGCCGCTCTGACCGCCAACTGCAGTGGCCGGGAGAGGGTCTGGCCACTGCCCTGCTGGAAGACACGTCAACTCACAAGACGGCGGAATGGCTCCTGCTTCAGGTCGCAGACCAGCAGGCTGTCTATGTCATCGGATTCGAGGCCTGATCTGATCACATCGAACGCTTCAGATGCAACCTCTGCGGTCTGGCGGATATCCTCATCGGTGTGTGCCATGTTGAGGCTGAAACCCATCGGGCAATGAACGCCGCGCCGCGCCATTTCCTGGATGAACAAGGTATTGACTTTGGAGCGCAACGTTTCGTCGGGCAAGGTGAGGGTAAGGTTCGGGTGTGTATGCAGACCCGTGAACTCGCCGGAGAGGCCGGCGGCCTCGATGCTCCCGTTCAACGCACGGCGCAGTTTCTCGCCGGTTTCCAGAAAAAAGGCCGCGGAGTTGCGCCGTTTCAGTTCACGAATTGTTGTGATGGCGGCAGCCAAACCGATATTGTCGCTCCAATAGGAACTGGAGACGAACATGCGGCTCGCCGGCTCCATCACGGCCCGCGAACCCACGACCGCGCCCATCGGGTACCCGTTCGACATCGCCTTGGCCAGGACAGTCATGTCCGGCGTAATCCCCAGGTAGTCCTGTACGCCGCCCACAGAGAGGCGCCAGCCACACGAGACCTCGTCAAAGATCAGGATCGCGCCGTGCGCATGGGCAAGTTTCTTGACACCTTCGAGGAAACCTGGCTCTGGCAGCGAGGAGCGGAGCGGCTCCATCATTACGGCCGCGACCTCCCCAGCATGTTCATCCAACAGATGCCCCAACGCCTCCAGATCGCCGTATGGGAAGGGGATGACGGTGCCGGCCAATACTTTGGGGACCCCAATCGGCTCGATGCCGGCAAACGGAAACTCGCCGGTAACGGGGTCAGCTTCGTAGTTTGCCGCCTGATACCAGTCGTGCCAACCGTGGTAGCCGCAGAAGATGATCTTGTCGCGGCCGGTCGTGCCCCGGGCAATGCGCGCGGCGGCAGCACAAGCCTCCCCGCCCCCCTTCGTGTAGCGGACCATTTCGGCGCTCGGAATCGTATCCACCAACTCCTCGGCTAGCTCGATCTCCAGGGGGCTGTTCAACGAGTAGAGGCTGCCCCGCTTGATCTGTTGCTCGACTGCCCGGTCAACCACATCGTCGGCGTGCCCAAGAATGATAGCCCCGACAGCGCTCATCCAATCGATGTATTCATTTTCGTCAACATCGATGAAGCGGGAGCCTTTGGCGCTCTGCGCATAGACGGGGCTGATGCCACTGGCATAGCGGCTCGCCCGCCGGCTTATCAGCTGCGTCCGACCGGGGATCAGTTCGCCGGCGCGTTCGTAGATCTCATAAGAACGGGTTACAGCATACTTGGACATGAGCAATCTCCTTTGCCAATCGCTGATCGCAACGCGGGCGGTCTGCCGAAATCGATCAACCAACTCTTCAGTCGGTCCGGTCGTCAGCCGACGGCCGTAGCATGGTCCCGTCTGGCAGGCGGGCCGCAAACGCGAAACACCACGCCCCCCAACTCAGGCTCCTGTGGTTGTTAAGTTTAAGGGCGATCCTGTTGCGGCCGCGTTTCAACGTCACCGCCACCTGCCGGGAGTCGAAAAAGCGATGATGTGTGGCCGGCAAGACCGTCTGATCATTGAGGTTGACTACCAGATCATCGTCCCAGGCGAACTGCAGAACCGCCTGTGTATCCGCCGGGCTTTCCAACCAGGCAAGCGCGCAGGCTGCCGCCGGCCAAGTGCGTGCGGCCTCCTTGTTGTCTGGCCGGAACACGTGGCCGAAATCGATAAAGCCATCGATCGCACTGCGCCGCACCCAGCGCGCAATATGCTGTTCAGGCTTGATGGCGGACGGCTGGCGCCAAGGTGACTCCTCTTCAAAGCCGCCGTCCCACGTGGCGCTGGGATCGAACGCCTTCTCCGCCGCCAGTTCTCCGGACATCGCCTGCCCATTCGCATCCTCGAACGGCCCACACAACCACCAACTGCCGGTCGTCTCCAAGGGCAGATCATACGCGCCGCGGCGCAGCTCAAGCTCCGGCTCTCCCGTTCGCAGCGTCAAGCCATTGATCGAGGCCGGTTCCACCAAATCCCACGGCGGCATGCGGAAAAAGGGGCGATGCGGTTCGGTCTGATACCAGTAGGCTGTGCTGCAAATGTCGTTGCCCACGCTCCCAAAACGGAAATGCAGATGTTGACTGAACGGAACGGCGTCTGTTTCAAAGAAGCGGTAGGCTGCCAGACTATGGTAGGCTCTGGCCGGGCCAAGGTCTTCATGCACGTAATAGGGCATGCCCTGGTAAAGACTCGTATCGGGCTTGTGCAGCACGCCCCCGCTGCCGACGCCAAAGGTGTCCTCTCCGCCGCTGCCGCGCAGGAAGGCCGGATCCTTCTCTCCATCGATATAGATATTGTCGGCTCCGCCGTGGGACCAGCGGGCCGCATCATCGCGAACCCGCACCCCATAGGTAAAGCCCAGGAGCCTCCCCTCTCCCTCCGCGTCGAGCACGAGATAATCCTCGCCAAATGCTTCGCAGGGGTACTCACGCCGCCACTGCGCATGGAACCTGAGCGGCTCTTCGAGTGTGCCCTCGGGATATTCGTGCCATTCGATGTGCCAGAAGAGATCCAGCCCCTCCGGGCTGACTTCAACCTCTATCCGGGCCTGTGACGAAAATGGCATGGGAAAGAAACTCGTGTACGTGTCCTGATCCGAAGTGGCGAGATAGAGGCTGTTGATGGGGTACATGACCACCCCGTGGCACAGCCCGAAAAAGTCCCCGATCGGCGACTCGACGCTGGGCTCCTCTTCGCCGTCCCAGTAGATCCGCAGTATCGCACGGCGGTTAAGCCGCGTTCCCATCCAGATGCGTTGAATGCAGCCTGGCCCTTTCAGTTCGGCTAATTCGATCCGCTCGCCTTTGACTTCCGGAATCGTAGCCAGAATCCGCCTCGGTTTGAACACTTTGGGAAGTTGTAGGTCCATAGTTTTCACCTGCCTCGAACTGAATGATTGCATCTTCTCTCAATCGACTCTGTCGACACCTGAAAGGGTCAACTCTTCCTGGAAGTGGCATGCGCTCCAGTATCCCCGCCGTCCGGCCACCGGTCTCAAACGGGGTTCCTCCACCGTGCAAATCTTCTGACGATAGGGACAGCGGGTGTGGAATCGACATCCCGCCGGTGGAGCGCTGGGATCGGGAAGCTCGCCCGTAGCAATGGCGTGGCTGGTCTGAGCTCCTGGGCTGGGCAGGGGAATCGAAGCGAGCAGAGCTTCCGTGTAGGGATGGACAGGCGTCGAGCAGACGGCCGTCGTGCTGCCGATCTCCACAATCTTGCCCAGGTACATCACCGCAATTCGATCACTTATGTGGCGCACAACCGCGATATCATGGGCGATAAAGAGCATCGTCAGATCCAACTGCTGCTGAAGGTCCATCAGCAGGTTCAGAACCTGCGACTGCACCGACACATCCAGCGCCGAGACCGGCTCATCCGCCACCAGAAATGCCGGTTCTGTTGACAGCGCCCTGGCTATCGCGATGCGCTGGCGTTGCCCACCGCTGAACGCGTGGGGAAAGCGGCTCTGGTGTTCGGGCCGCAGTCCGACCATCTCCAGCAATCTGCCTACGCGGGCATCTACCTCCTTCCCCTTCGCGATCTTGTGCAGAATCAAAGGCTCGCCCACGATATCGCGCACATTCAGGCGTGGGTTCAGCGATGACAGGGGATCCTGAAAGACCATCCCCATGTGGCGCCGCACTCCTTTCAATGCCGGCTCCGACATGTGCGTTATATCCTCCAGTTCACCGTTCATCCTGAACTGAATACTGCCTGCTGTCGGATCGACCAGCCGTGTGATCAGTCGGCCCACGGAAGTCTTGCCACAACCCGATTCGCCTACCAGCCCGACGATCTCTCCGCGGTGTATCGTCAGATCGAAATCGTCTACAGCCTGGACCGTGCCCACCTTTCGACGTAAGACGCCCTTGTAAATCGGATAGTGGAGCGTCATCTCTCTTACTCTGACGCCAACATCTTTATCCTCTGTAATCTCGCCCTCAGCGGACCCGTCCGCCACCGCAACCCGCTCGACACCGACCTTCGCGGCGGCCATCGTCGCCACCACATGGCGCGCTGATTCCCCGGTTGGCAGCGTGGATGATCTATCTTCCTCAACATCGACCGTCCCAGTATCGGGAGATTCCAACGTTATGGCGTTGGCCGGCTCCGGAGAGTCATAGAGCCAGCATTTGGCCCTGTGTTGCTCGCTCAGAGCGATGAGCGGCGGTGTCTCCTGGCATATGGGCATCACCTCGGGGCAGCGGTCAGCAAAAACACAACCCTGTGGCGCCAAAGCCAACTCAGGCACAACCCCCTTCAGTGACTGCAAGGGAGTCTTTGGCTCACTGTGCAGGCTGGGAATGGAGGACAACAGGCCTTGCGTATAGGGGTGAGCCGCCTGCTCGAATACCTCCTGCACCGTCCCGGTCTCAACGATGACGCCCAAGTACATCACCGACACACGGTCGGCTGTGCTCGCCACTACCCCCATGTTGTGCGTGATCAACAGAACCGACATGCCAAGCCGGTCGCGTAAGTCCCTGATCAGTTCCAGGATCTGCGCCTGAATGGTGACGTCCAGCGCTGTAGTCGGCTCGTCCGCGATCAGGAGCTGCGGATGGCAGGCCAAAGCCAGCGCAATCATCACCCGCTGCCGCATGCCGCCCGACAACTCATGCGGATACCGGCTAAGGAGCTGGCCGGGCTGCGGAAGCCCCACCATTTCAAGCATCTCCTCCGTTCGAGCGTATGCCATATTCAGGCTGACCTCTTCGTGCTCGAGAATTCCCTCGGCCACTTGGCTCCCTACGGGCATCATGGGATGCAACGAGCGCATCGGCTCCTGAAAGATCATCGAAACCTCGCGCCCCCGTATCCGCCGCAGCACCTGCGAATTCCCCCGGTTAACAAGCATATTCACTCTGCCGGCGCGAGTATTCAACCAGATTTCTCCGCTTTCGAAGACAGCCGGCGGAGAGGGCACAAGTCCGACCACGCTGCGGGCCGTGACGCTCTTGCCGCTCCCGCTCTCCCCCACCAACCCCACTATTTCCCCCGGCTGCACAGAAAAGCTCACACCGTTCACGGCCCGGGTTGTGCCCACGACCGATCGGAAGCTCATCTGCAGATCTTTGATCTCGAGTATCATACCCATTCCGGCTGGCTGCCCCGGACTCCCGTGGTCAGCAATTCAGTGGATAACGGTAACTGGAAAGAAGAGAGTAGCTGCACTGACCACTAGCCACCATGTCCGCCGGACGCCCCAGACCCGCGGCGGGCGAGTCAGCCACTGGCGTTCAGAAGCGTGAATGTGGATCAACCGCATCGCGCAGGCCGTCCCCGACAAAGTTAAACGCCAGAACGGTGACAATCACAAAAGCAACCGGTGATATCAGCCATGGCGCCACCCCCAGCACGGAAACTTTCTGAGACGCTTGCAGCAAGGTTCCCCAACTCACCGCCGGCGGCCGCAGCCCAAGCCCCAAAAAGCTCAACGCGGTTTCACCCAGAATCATCTCAGGTACGGACAATGTAGCGGCAACGATTGCATAGCTGAGGTTGGCAGGGAAGAGATGGCGTCGGATGATCCACCATTTGCCGCCGCCACCCATGCGCGCCGACAGTACATACTCCTCGTTCTTAACCGACAGTGTCAAACCGCGCACAATTCGCGCCAGGCTGCCCCAGTTCAGGATAGAGAGGATGATCGTAATGAAAAAGAAGATACGGCGCGGGCTCCAATCAAGCGGCAGAAGCGCTGACAGCGCCAGCCACAATGGTATGCTGGGGAAGGAAAGCAAGACTTCTATCCCGCGTTGAATCGCCTGGTCGACGAACCCGCCAAGATAGCCCGAAATCATACCGACTATGATGCCCAACACCAGGCTGATGGCGACACCGCACAGCCCAATCGTAGTCGAAAGGCGCGCCCCATAGATCACGCGCGAGAAAAGATCCCTGCCCTGGTTATCCGTCCCAAGCAGGAAGATCTCACCCCCCTCTGCGCCAAAGAGGTGCAAGTCGCTCTTGAAGAACAGGAACTCGTACTCGTCGCCGCGGACGAAGAGGCGCAAGGGGTACATCTCTGCCGTGTCCGCAATGTAGGTCCGCCTCAGTGTCTCAGGATCTCTTCCCCTTTCGTAGGCGTACACGAAGGGTATGAAGTGCAGGCCGCCTTCAGCATCTACGATCCGGGGGAGCCGGGGCGGTGCCAGAATATCCCCAAAGCGAGTTGTTTTGCCATAGGGGGCAAAGAATTCGGCGCCCAGTGCCGCGACGTAAAGCGCGACGAGTATCCAAAAGCCGACAACAGCGAGCCTATTCCTGAGAAAGCGCAGATACAGCAGCTGTCTGTAGGATACTTGCCGGGTTACGAAGAGATCAGAAACGGCTTCTACTTCAGCGCTGGCCGCTGCCATCTCGACTGGTGTTTCTGGATGTGAAAAGCGCATTCTAGTTGAGTGACTCGAAGAATGTCAGATCAGCCCCAAAGTTTTCCATGGCCTCGACCTGATCCCCGCGCAGAAGCGTCCGAATCTGCCTGGCGCGATGTTCGAGTACGATTTCTTGCAAGGGCAAAGGAAACTCCAATGAGAGCATCTGATTGACAGGTGGCTCGGCAATCAATAAATAGCCGTTGGTAAAGCGCGGCGTTCCGCTGACACCTCCAATCTCTAACGTAGCCGGGTCCACCCACGGCGGCACGCGCACAAAGAGCGGCCCTGGACGCTTTACCCAAATGCGGAGGGCAGGATGCGTGTAGGGAGACTCGATCCTGATGGCATCGGTTTCATGGTCGAACAACAGATTGACCCAATGACCGGCCTCGTCGAACCGGGCGACCTCTCGATATGCCTCACACAAGGAGCCAACCGCGCCCCCAACAATGTCCATATTGAAGCTGATTAGGTTCTTTCCAAGAGGCGCGTGCCCGTAAGGCGCCGGAAAGCCGAAGGCGCCACAATGTCGGGCGGCAACATCCCGTTTTCCATCCACGTTATCCGGGTTGGGGGGGTCTTCGATAAAGGAGATGTCTCGCAACTGCGACGGCAGCAGATGCCCCCGTAAGATCCGTTCGGCGTCATGGTAATACTCGGTGTAGCCCCATCGTCCCAAAATAAGCGCGGTTTCAAGAATATCCCCCGTGTTGTTCACCTCGCCGAGGTCGGAAGGTCTATCCGGTAGGCTGGACTCGATCACCCATCCCAGAGCATCGCGGATCTCCCAGAGACCGTTGTCATAGAACGCCCGGACGCGACGCATCAGAAGAGAGTCCTGCATCAGGTCTGCCAACTGCGCGAGCGATGACATCACACACGTTGTCGAATGCGTATGGGGGCCGAATCTGTCCCGGTCGTAGCTGCCGTCGTCAATAAAGAAACTGCTAATCGCCTTTTCTTTGAGAACAACCGCCAACTCCAGGGCTGGCGCATACCCCGTGGCACGGTAATACTTGACCAATGGACCGATGGCGCGGGCTAAACCGACAATGAAAGACGATTCCGATAGGACATTCAACCCCATTCCTGCTTCGAGGGGTTCACAGTCCCACCCGCGATCGGGATCCCAGTTTGCGATAATCGCGGCGATGCTCGCCTCGGCCAGTTGGCGGGCTTGAGCCGAATCGCGAAACTTCGCCAACGCAAAGAGCGCGTGGAACCCTTCACGAATATGATGCGGACGAAAGTTAACGAGCCTGCCGCCGATTCTGTCTCGGTTTAGCGGCAACGGCAGCGGCCCACTGTAGGAGAAGAACGCTGCACCTTCAAGTTTGTCTAAACAGTCTTCTGCGACAACGATGCCGGCGGCCTCTTCAGCATTCAGCAGAGCATTCAGATGCCGGCCCGGAACGTGTGCCTCACTGTTCGCCGAGCTGAAAGTCAGCTCAGCAACGGGGCGAACTGACGAACCGAAAAAGGGAATGTCGTTATCATCGGCATTGAATACACTGCACATTGTCCGACAGCCGAGCCGAATGGCGTCGCGAATGTCCGTGGTGTTTACGTGATTTAATCGCGCCATAATCTGTCTTACCTTTCCCGTGACTTGACACAGTTCCGCGACGCCGGCAGGGATCAGGAACGCAAGAGAGGAAAGATACCGGCTTCGGGCCCTTAACCTGGATATGGAAATGTCGTTGTATCAGTTTTCCAGACGGATTCGGGGATCCAACCAGGCCAGGGTCAGGTCGGCCAGAAAGTTGCCGACTACCAGGGCGAATGTCAGCAGCACGATAATCGTGCTCGCCAGATACATGTCTTCGCTCATCAGTGCGTTCAGGAGCAGAGGCCCGACAAGCGGCAGCAGCAATACAAGCGATACGATGGTTGCACCACTGATTATGCCCGGAAAGCTCAAACCTATGCTGGAGACAATCGGGTTGATTGCCACTCGCAAGCCATGCTTGAAATATACCTTCGCGCTCGACAACCCTTTCATCCGCGCCGTATCCATGTACGGTTCGCTCAACACATCCAGCATCTGCGCCCGCATGACGCGAATCGTGCCGGCCGTTCCCGCCGTACCAATGATGACCACGACGACCCAAATGTGCTTCAGAAAGTCGACCAGTTTTGCCCACGACCATGGCGCAAACATATACTCGGCCGAAAACAGCCCGCCTACGCTGGTGGACCCAAATACCATGACGGAGACAAAGAGAATGATCAACGCCAGCAGAAAATTGGGGGTCGCCATGCCGATGAAGCCAATTACCGTAAACAGATAGTCCCATCCTGAATACTGTTTGACTGCCGACAACATACCGATAGAAATTCCCACCACCATAATGAAAATCAACGTAACCAGGCTAACGGCCATGGTCAGCAGCAAACGATCGTTCAGCAGATCCGCGATCGGCTGTTTCATCACCATCGAGTATCCGAAATTGAATGTGATAATGGACGAGAGCCAGCGCCAGAACCGAACGGGCACGGGCTTGTCCAGGGCAAACCGCTCGATTACCGGCCTTACTTGCGCTTCGATCTGCTCCGGAGCAAGCCTTTCCGCCTCAAGCTGCCCGCGCAAGACGGTCGAATAATCGCCCGGCGGCAGCTCGACCACGATAAAGCTGATGATCGAACTGAGCAGCAGGACCAGGAGCATGTTCAGCAACCGGCGGATGATGAACTGCTGCATCGTTCTCCTCTCTATATTTTGAAGAAGGAGAGACTTCCCACGAAGAGAGAAAGGAGGAGAGAGGAGAGAGAAATTGGGAGGAGCGAGGGGTGTTCTCTCACCCCTCACTTCTCTTTCCTCACCCCTCGCCCTTTTTACCCTTCATCAATCCAGAACTGATGGAACCAGGTGTCCCCTTCGTCAGGATTGATGACCACGATCTCATCTGTTCCATACCGTCCCCAAACGCCGCGCAGCATTTTACTGACGCCGATTGGTTTCGGGCTGTTCTGCACAAACCCCATGCCAAGAGTTGGTCGGCCAGCAGTAGCTTGTGGCTGCGCAAGGCTTCGTTACGCTCCGCCTCGTCGGTCGTGGTAAAGCAGATCTCCTCCAACTCAAACAGCTCGCGCAGGGCGCCGGTAGGCTCTACCCCAGGGCGATCAGCCTCCGGCTTGTCCCGATTACGCCACCAGGACGCATTAGACGGGGCAAACCCGTGGGCGCCGGTGCCGATGATAAGATCCCACAACCAAGTGCCGCCCCACCAGCCGAGAATGTATACTTCAAAGTCCCGGTTCGTGATCCTCTCAGCCCGCACCGGGTGCTGTACGCCTTTGGGCAGAGAGCGTACACCGACATCATTCCAGAATTCGGTGATGATCTCGAATGTTTCGTCTGAGCCCGCCGGCCACCCGGGTACGAAGTAGGCGATTAAGGTCATCTTTGTGCCGTCGGCGAAGGTTCTGTAGCCCTCATCGTCCCAATTGTCCAGGCCGATGGCATCCAACATTTCGGACGCTTTCTCCGGATCATAGTCGATCCACTTGCCATCGATATCCGGGTCGTACTTGCCCGATTCGTTGATGCCCTGACCGATTTCTCCAAAACCACCGTAAATCGTTTCCAATATCAGGTTGCGGTCTACAGCGATAGACAAAGCCCGCCGGAAATCCGCCTGGTCAAGAACTTCAGCCCAGTTTGGATCGACGTGGGCCGTATTGAAGCCGATGCCCAGGTTGTTTTCCCGGACGTAAAAGAGCGTGTCGATCTGCGACTTTTCTTCATTTTCCTTAAACAGGATGATGTCCGTTCCCGTGGTAACCCGGCGTATATAGTGCGTCTCGCCGGCCAGGAATTTGAGCCTCTCGGTCTCTCCATCCGCATCCCCCAGCAGGAAGTTCTCGCAATAGTCGGTGTAAGGCAGCTGCTGGCCTTCCCTGTCAACCACCCAGTAGTACGGATTGCGCTCCAGCCGGACCAGTTGCCCTTCTTTGTAGTCCACGATGCGCCACGGCCACAGAACCGGACGATCGGGGTCCTCCAGGTAACGCGGCAGCCTCAGCGCGTCAACCATTTCCTGGAACTGCTCCTTTGGATCCTTGCCTGAAATCGGGTTGAAGGCCGGGTGGAACTGCTCCATGTAATGCGGCGCGCAGCTGTCTATCGGCGTGTTTTCGCCACCGGAGAAACCCTGCGTCTCCAATAGGAAAAGGGGCTTGGACTTGCTGAAATTGATCTGCAGCGTATAGTCGTCAACCGCGACCAACTCGTCCCCGGCAGGATCCAGATTGTACATGCTCCACGGGGAGTCAGTGAACTCCGATGTCACAATGTTGTCCCACCACCACACGATATCGGCGGTCGTGTAAGGCTCACCGTCCGACCACCTGGCGCCTTTCCGCAGGTAAAAGGTCAGCGATGTGGAATCATCCGAGAACTCCCATCCCTCTGCAAAGTGCGCCACGAATTCACTGCGATCTGAGAGCAGCCGTACGTAGTTGATCTGGGCCAGCATATCGATGTCCTTGACATGACCGAGTTTCAAGGTCCCGCCGTAACGTGCTTCCTCGGTCTCGAGGATCTGCACATCCTTGGCGTCCCAGACCAACGGATTCTCGGGCAGGCGCTCTTCGAGCGGCGGCAAGGCGCCGGACTCGACCATCTCGGCCAGCATCGGCGCCTCCGGTCCAGACGCGGCTGCCGGCGCCGCCTCCATCTCCGCCGGCGCCGCTTCCTGCGCCGCGGGGGCGCATGCCGCCAATACGGCGCCTGTCGTCGCTATCGCAGACAGTCGCAAAAACGTTCGTCGCGTGATCTCGCGCTTTGACATGGGGCTTTCTCCTTGTGGTGAACTGCCGCGAGTGATACTTTCGTGAAAATCACTGGAGTACGACGTGTTTGCAGGAGCGCCAAACAATAATTCGCTACTGTTTCTGCAATGTCGTCGGAGGGAAAAGGGATTTATATAAATTATAAGTGTCAGACTCCGGTCTGTCAAAGGAGATTTCTTCGCCCCACCGTCGACTCTTCGCGGGATTGGAAACAATCAACGGTTCGATCAATCAGGCCGTTTACCGGAGACCGCGCCGCGCT
Organism: Caldilineaceae bacterium; assembly: GCA_965220715.1. Taxonomy (GTDB): domain Bacteria; phylum Chloroflexota; class Anaerolineae; order Caldilineales; family Caldilineaceae; genus Bin5. The sequence continues at coordinate 5,126,143 of OZ244843.1, read as the reverse complement.
GACCGCAAATCTCCGGCCGAAGGCTGAGCAGCGGCACTGCGATTTCCTGCAGCGGTCATGCCCGCTGTCGCCTTTCAAGCAGCGCGCATCGCCGCGGGCGGGGAGGTGGGGGGGACAGGGGGAACAGAGGGCTCGTCAAGCCTTAGGCAGGGGCGCCGCCGCGGGCAGGCAGACTAAGCGGCTGCTTACGGAGTCTAGCGTTCGAAAACCTGCTCGTTCTCTTCCAGGCCGGCCAGAACCTCAGTGCGCTCACCGTCGGTTACGCCCAGGGTGATGTCGACCTCAATCGTGCTTTCGCCGTCTTTGACCAGCGCGTACCGCCGGTTGAAGTAGCTGTGGATCGCAACATTGGCGATGGTCAGTATGTCCTCTTTTCGCTCCACAACAATGCGCAGGTCGGCCAAGGCTCCAATCTCCAACGCCAAGTCGGGCGCGGAGAACTCAATCCGGACGGGCAACCCTTCCTCGCCGCCGGTTGACGTGGAGACCTGGATGAGCTGGCCCATAACCTCGCGCTGTGGGTAGTCGCGAAAGAGGATCGTCACTGCCTGGCCGGTCCGCAACTTCGGCAACTCCTCTTCGCTGGGAAGCGAGCTTCTGATCTCAAGGGCGTCAGGCGCCGCCAGTCCCATCACCGGCGCGTATTCCGCCACCAGTTGCCCTGCTTCGCCGTCCGTGTAGCGCACCACCCCGTCGAATGGCGCCAGCAACTGCGCCTGCTCAATGCGATCTTGGAGCATCTCCACATCGATCGCCTTGAGTTCAGCTTCCGCCTGGTAGAGCGCAATCTCACGGTCATGTTGATCCGCCAGCAGCGTCAACTTCGTCTCCGCGGCTGCCACCGCCAACTCCATGCGCGCGATGTCGGTTTCTTCTGCGCCGCTGCCTGCCTGCTCCAGCCCAAGCCTGTCCGAATCGAGGGCCGCCTGCGCCCCGGCCAAGGCCAGCGCCTTCGCTCCCTGTGCCGCATGCAGCCGCAGCTGAGCGATCTCCAACTGCTTTTCCGCCTTGGCAAGCTCATGCGGCAGAAATCCGACATCCAGTTCGGCCAGCAGTTGTCCCGCCTCTACCGAGTCGCCCGGCTCGACAAGAAAACCGTTCAGGCGGCCACCGATGCGGAAGGAGAGGTTCACGCGCCGCTCTGAATCCACCAAACCCAACAGCGTTACGCTGTCGACGATATCGCCGCGTTCAATTCGGTGGACCGTTTTGGGAAGTGGTACCGGCGTAGGAATAGGAGTGGGTGTAACCAATACATCGCCCGGCAACCGTTCACAACCGGCTAAAAGCGCGGCCAGAATCAGCAAGCAGACAGCCAGGGAAAAGGGAGAAATGAGAGAACCCGCAAGACATTCCGTTTTCGCGCCAAGCGGCAAATGAGTTGGCGCAGAACGAGGCCAAAGAAGTGGAGCGAATGGCTTGATGCTCCGTCCCATATTTTCCTGGATCGGTCTTCTCCGCGTTGCCAATGGCCTCTTATCGATCTTCGCATAGCCAAATCTGTTGCAGATCATCGCTGGATTCTGCTCTCTGTGGCGGCCGTTCGCTCGTTCTGACCACTGACCACTGGGCCTATTCGGTCTCCTCCGGTCTGACCTCGCGTCCCTCCTGCGCCGACATCTGCGCCGCGCGGCAAAACCGGAGTATCGCCTTGCCCTCCTCACCGCTCAACTCTGACTGCCGCCCTTCCGCAATCGCGTCAACGAAGTCATGAATGCCAGCCACGAAGCTACTTCCCCAATCCGAGTCCACCTCGGGAAACGCCGTCGTTTCGCCGTCCCGGTACATCTCCACCGCCGGCCTGTCCAGCAACATTGAGGTGCAGCGGTTCACCCAGATGAAGCCGCGCGAGCCGGTTAACTCGACCCACTCGTCCTCAGGGCGGCCGTACTTGGTTGGAACCAACATGTCATCAGAAGTGACTGCTTCGTAAGAGCCGTATTTCTCAGCATTCTTGTACTTCCAGATGACCACGGCCGGGCTGTCGAGCATCCAGCCATGCTGGATGGGGCGGTGCGTGATCCAGGCGAACACCTTTTCCACTGCGCCCAGGTACCAGCGCGCGATCGAAAAGAGATGGTATCCATAGTCGAGGATTACCCGGCCTCCGCCACTTTGCGCCGGGTCGAAGCGCCAAACCCAGCGCCTGTAGGGTATCTCCCAGTCCTCTCCCGTGGTGCCCTGCACGCACTTGATGCGTATCGAAAGCGGCTCGCCGATCGCACCGGCGTCGAGCAACTGCTTAGCCTTGACCAGGGGTGGGTAAAAGCGAAAGTTTTCAAACACGCGCATCAACTTGCCCGCACGCTGCGCAGCTTCGATAATCGCATCGCACTCGGCAACGCTGATCGCCATCGGCTTCTGGATGGAGACGTGCTTGCCTGCCTCCAGCGCCGCAATGCCCATCTCCGCATGCAGATGGTGGGGCGTGATCACCTCCACCGCATCCACTTCCGGGTCGGCGAGCAGATGCCGGTAGTCGGTGTACGTCTTCCCAACCTGCCACTCGGAGGCGCGTCGCTGCAGCTGCGCCTCGTCCACATCGCAGATGGCGTGAAGTTCCGCTTTGGGATTGTCCTTGTAGCCGAGGTAGTGCAGGTCGGTGATGGCGCCGGCGCCGATGAAGCCTACGCGCAGCTTCTTCGTGCCCCCGTGCAGGCGTTGCCCGCCGCCGCTCATTGCTCCCCCTCGAACATGCGCGCCGACGGTTCCATTATCGGCCATGGCAGCGTTCCCGGCAGCTCGATCAATGCACTCCTGTCCGCTTCGATCGCCTTCGCAACCGCAGGGCCAAGCTGTTCGATCGATGTCACGCGGCAGCCGTCAATGCCGAACGCCCCCGCCAGCGCGACGAAGTCCGGGTTCACAACGTCGACCGCGTGCGCCTGCCCGTAGCGTGCCATCTGCTGTGGCTTCAAAACACCGTATGCCGAGTCGTTGAAGACCAATGTGATAATCGGCACATCAAACTGCACCGCGGCTGCCAATTCCTGGCAGTTGAACAGGAATCCACCATCACCGCAAAGGACCACCACCGGACGGTCCGGCCGCGCTACCTTGGCGCCGATCGCCGCCGGCAGCCCGAAGCCTAGCGTGCAGAACCCCCACGGGTATATGTTTGTACGCGGCTCATATATGTCGAGCAGACGCCGGCACCAATACGCCGCCACCGTCAAATCGCTCACGATGATCGTATCGCGCGGCAGCGCCTTTCGCAGCGTCTGCACAAGTTCAACGCCTTCGGGAGCGCGCGCCTGACAGTAGCGCCAAATCTTCTCCCGCAATCTGGCGATCCCGGCGGCACTGCCATTTTCCTGCCTACCCAAATCCTGCAACTGCGAGTTGATCAATTGCAGCGCCGCGCGCGCATCTCCCACAACGCCGACCGTGGCCGGATAGTTGCGGTCGATCTCCTCCGAATCGATATCGATGTGGATCAGCGAGTCCGGCAGGCTCAAGTCCCAGCGATCCGTTTCCTCCTCGGTAAAGCGGGTACCGACCGCCAGCATCAGATCAGATTCGGCCAGAAACGCCCGCGCGGCAGGATGCAGGATGGTTGCGCCTGCTGAAAGGGGATGGTCGTCCGCAATGGCCCCCTTGCCCAGCACAGTCGTGAAGATCGGCGCCTGCAATCGCTCGGCCAGCCGCCGCAACTCCGCGCCGGCGTCGCTCGTGATCACGCCCCCGCCCGCCCAGATGACCGGCCGCCGCGCCGCTCGCAACAGCCGCGCCGCCCGCTCCACCTGCTCCGGATCCGGCGCCGGACGATTTGCTTCCACCGGCGCGGGGATCGTCACCTCGTCACGTTCGTCCAGCGTATCGCAGGGAATCTCCACCGCGGTCGGCCGCGGCCGACCGCTCAGCATCTGCGCGAACGCCTCCCGCATCACACCGGGGATCGACTCTACCGTGTCCGCGCGCGCCCGCCACTTCGTCACCGGCGCAAAGCTCCCCAACTGGTCCTGGCACTCATGCAGATAGCCCTTGTCCAGCCCAATCCCCTCTGCCGGGATCTGGCTGGCAATGCACAAAACGGGCGAAGAATCGCTGAAGGCCGTTCCCAGCGAGGCCAGCGTGTTGAGGGCGGCCGGCCCCGTCGTGCTAATGCATACTCCGACCTCGCCGCTCGCCCGGGCATAGCCATCAGCCATGAAGGCCGCGCCCTGCTCATGGCGGGCAAGGATGTGCCGGATGCCGCCCATCGCCCGCAGCGCGTCGTAAATGCCCAGATTGTGTGTGCCCGGAATGCCGAACACTGTGTCAACGTCGTGCGCCGCAAGCGAACGAACAACAGCCTCACCACCGGTTATGCGCATTGATCAGAAACCCCCGTGAATCGTCGACAGTGGATTGAATACGCCCATGGATAATGAAATGGGGACAGCGTCACCACTTCCTGTCGGTCACTGCAGTTGCCGACCACTAACCACTAACCAGTGACCACTGACCCCTGACCCCTGACCCCTGCAGTTAAGCCTTTATACCGGTCATGGCAATGCCGCGGATAAAGTAACGCGAGGCAAAGCTGTAAATTAACATAACCGGTATGACCGTCAGCATCGAGCCGGCCGCCCACATCTCATAGCGTGTCCACCACAAATTTCGCAGGCCGGCTAGCACCAGAGGGAGCGTCTGCTTGTCCTGGCTGCTGAGTACGATCAGGGGCCACAGGAAACTGTCCCAATTGACGAGGAAGACAAAGACGGCAAGCGCCGACATCGGTGACATCGACATCGGCAGCACCAAAGTGAAGAAGATACGCCACTCGGACGCGCCGTCAATGCGGGCCGCATCGATCAATTCGAATGGGATGCTCTCCATGAATTGGCGCATAAGAAAGATGCCGAACGCCGTATAAAAACCCGTTACGATGATGCCGCCCAATTGGTCGGCGAGGCCGAAGGTGCGTGCAATTGTGATATACAGCGGAACCATTATTACCGCGAAGGGCACCATCATCGTCGAAAGGACTATGGTGAAGAGAATTTCCTTGCCCACAAAACGATACTTGGAAAAGATATACCCCATCACCGACGACGTGTAAACGGAAACGACCGTTACTGATACAGCGGAAACGATGCTGTTGCGAAATGCAGCATAAAAGTTCACCCGGACCAATATCTCGTCATAGTTCCGCAACGTCCACGTTTGGGGCAGGAGCTGCTTTGATTCGACTAGCTCCTTGAACGGCTTGAGTGAAGCAAAGATCATCCAGATGAATGGGAAAATGGCTACCACAACCATTCCAAGCAGAAAAATATGGATGATACTTTGTGATATTTCAATGCGCCTGGGCGGCTGGCGCCGCGCATCTCCTGTCTTGCCTATGACTGCCATAACGATCTGTCCTTCAACGTTGGGTAGCTTATAATCATTGCCAGGTTTCGATCCAGACGCCTATGAAGAGCCCCGGGCCCTTAGTATGTCCACGAGGGACGAATTAATTTTATCTGCAAAATGCTGATTGTCAGGATAAACGCGAACTGAAACAGGGAGGCGGCCGTGGCTGTGCCGAAGCGGATGTCCAAAAAGGCTTCCTGGTAAACTAACAAGTTGTACAGGAAGGTGGAGTTTCCCGGACCGCCCTCCGCGCCAAACAAGACGGTAGGAAGCGTGAATTCCTGCAAAGAGCCGATGGCCAGCAGAACAGTGACCAGAAGTATAGTATGGCTCATTAGGGGCATTGTGATGAGCCAGAACTGCTGCCATGGGTTGGTTCCATCCACCCGGCCAGCGTCGTACAGTTCCGACGGAATATTCATAATGCCTGCCGTGAGGATGACAACGAAAAAGCCAAGCCCTTTCCAGGTGGCAATGACGACAGCGGTCGGTAACGCTGATGAGGAACTGGAAAGCCACTGCAGTTCAGGCAGCCCTATGGAACTCAACAGTTTGTTCAGCTGCCCAACTTCCGGGTCCATCAACATTTTGAATAACAAGGAGACTGCCACCAGCGACACCACCACTGGAACAAAAATCAGCGCCTGGTAGACATTACGCCCCCGCTTGACCTTGGACAAAAAGACAGCGATTAGCATGGCCAAAGGCAGATGGAATATGAACGAATAGACGGCCCACAGAATCGTATTCTTGACCGAGACCCAGAACAGGGGATGCTGAGAGATTTTGATGAAGTTGCCCAGTCCGACAAATGGACTGTTGCCGGGGTCCAGCAGCTTGTAAGCGACCGTTGACATGCGGAACGCCTGCAGAATCGGCCAGAAGCTGAATATCCAATACCAAGCCAGCAACGGCACAATCATCGTAAAGCCGAACCAGAACTGCGGTTTGCGCAGCGTCTTCATGACAACATACCAGACACCCATCGTCGTTGCCGCTCTGTTGGACGCCCTGCCCTCATCTGCAATTGAAGTCATTTTCAGTTTCCCGTCCCCAGTATTAGATGAGCGTCAGCGTAGCCATTCCAGCCCCAATTAACTTACCGCCTCGACAACGAGCAACTCCGAGGTCAAAGCGGTTTCCAGGCGCGCCGCAATGCCTGTCCGGGTAAGAACCATTCCGTCTACTTCGCAGCTTTCAGCACTGTTGTCAAAAGTGACACGGTAGCGCCGACCTGGATCGATCCCCCTTAAACGCAGCAGGTACTCCGGTTCCGCCGGGTCGCTAAGACGAAACAGCCCCGCAATGGCCCGCGTTCGATCCCGCGACGCCAACTCCAGCACCCCCCAACCACGCGGCTCAAATCCTTTGACCACCGGCGTATGGTGATAGATGCGGCTGGCCGCGTGGATTGGGCGAACGAAATTCTTGTAAATCTGTACCGCATTGCGGATGCGCGCCAATTGAATCGGATTGGGGTTGGCGCCTTTGAGGTGGAACCAATTCAGCGATGGATGCACGAACAACGGCAGTCGCAACTGAAAGTCCAACTCCGCCGTCCGTTGTCCCGACTGGCCCATGCCGGCCAGACGATCTACCCGCTCCGGCGGCAGCGCCATTGTCATCCCGTTGGTAATCGAAAAGGCGCGCGGCGCTATCTGCCAATCGGTTACCCAGCTATGATCAAAGTAGCGGACCATGCCCACATCGGTACGGGCGCCGCCGCTGGCGCAGTTCTGGAAGATCACATGCTTGTGGCGTGCAGACAGGCGCGCGTATATGCCGTAGACAGCCTCGTAATAACGCCAATAAGCGTTTTCGAGGAAACCCGACTGCTCACTGTATCCGCCCGCGCCGATGTTGCCGATGTTGTAGTCCAGGCGGAAAAGATCCAACTCGTGCTCAACGATCAGGCGGTCGATCTCGCTCTCCATCCATTGGGCAACATCAGGCCTGGTTAGATCGATCATGCCTCCCAGCCCGCCCTCTTCACCGTACGGCTTGGCCAGCCATTCAGGTTGCTCCTTGGCGACTTTGCTTTCCGGGCCGACGCGTTCCCCGTCCATCCACAGGCCGAACTTCATGCCTTTGCCGTGCACATAATCGCGAAACGGCTGCAGGCCTTCTGGAAAACGCTCTAGGCTGACCTGCCAGTCGCCCACCGTCGCGTGCCAGCTGCCATGGGGCGGCGTGTACCAGCTGGCGTCGATCAGGAAAACCTCCGCTCCCACGTCAGCGCAGGCGTCGATCTCGGAGAAAATCAGGTCCGGTGTAAGCTCCTGCTCCGGCCCGATACCGCTAACGACCAAACCAGCATGTTCGGGCTCCTGTGGCGGGATTACGCTGGTCCGCAAGTGGTCGTGCAGCGCGTGGATGCAGGTGTCGAAATCGCCGATGACGATGCCCAGATGCATCTCCGGCGTGGCGACCGTCTCGCCGGGCGCAATGACGCGCAGCGGCGCAGGTCCGTCCGGCCCGGCGCGAAACCAGAGTCGCGACTGCCCCCGGTTTTCGCCATCATCCAGGTCAAATTCGAAGGCATACCCCCCGGACCAGGCCAGCGTGCCTACAAACTGCTCGCCGCTGCGGTGGTTGCGCACGATAAAGAGGGGGTGCCTGTGGCGGTCGCGCCGATAGCGGCCATCAATACGATATCCCGCATACGGCAGCGCGCGCCAGTCAAAATCTCCCTCATTGCCCCAATGTGTGTCGATAAAGTAGCCGACCGAATAAGGTGAATCCTCATCGTCTATGTCGTCTTCCCCCGTCTGCAGAACGCCGCTCCAGGGGAAGGCCGCCGAAAGAGCAGCCGGCTGCTCGGAACAGTTGACGATCTCCAGCCAGCGCGTCAGGATCGGCGTGCCATCCAGGCGCGTGTGGACGCGGATCACCACCGGGCGCACCGTGTGGCGAAGTTCCAAAACCGCCGTCAGGCCATCTTCCCCTTCGGACTGCCTGAAATCGCTCCATTCCCAGTGAGAACGCAGAAGCTGCCCGTCCACCTCCACCCAAAACGCCTGCGGAGCCGGATGCGTGGCCGCGTCGAACCGTTCCGGTTCGGGATTGGTGTAGCCCGAACCGTTCCAACTGCGCCCGACAAGCTGTCCGCGGCTCAATGACTCCTGATAGGCGGCAAGCCCCGACCGGTAGGTGATCGTGGGGTCAGGGTCGTGAGATAGGAAGATATCGGCGAAAGTCTCTGTCATGGCCCAAGTCCCTGTCAAGGTGCGGTACGACCGAGGAGTGAATGGAGTGGAGAGAGTAGTGAAAGCTGAGGGCGCGACCCCACACACTCCCACTCCTCACTCCTGCAGTTCCTCTCTCCTCGTCTACGGTTCCATACCCAGTTCGCGGACGTCACTGACCCATTCCTCGTACTGTGCTTCGCACCGAGACTGGATCAATTCCACGGCCTGTTCGCTCGTCATATTTTGCTGGCGAACTTCCGAGCACCCTTCGGTAATGGCCCCGCCAATCTCACCGATCGAGCCGAAACCCACACCCTCGAACCGGGTCTGCGGCAACAGATGCTCCTGGAGAATCTGCGTCAGCTCTACCAGGGGGCCATCGGGATCGTTGTCCACAAAGTGGTCATAGCTGCCGACCAGGCCCTTCCATGCCGTGTTCGGCTGTCCGCCGTAGATCATGGCGTACGACGTCTGCCCTTCGTCTGTCACCAACATGCGCAGGAACTCAATCGCCATGTCAGGATTTTTCGCCTGTTTCAGCGAAATAAATCCCCACCCGCCTTCACCGCAGAATATCGGCTCTTCCCCTTCATGGATCATCGGCGCGCCTGCCATCCGGTATGTATAGCCCAGATCCCAGGAAATCGGCATCGAAGGCGTGCCGTTGCCGCGCGCCAGCGCCACCTTGCCGGCCAACGCGGCGTCAACGTGGTTCTGGTCCAACTGCTTCTCGATGCCCATTTGCACCGGTCCCTCAACAAACAGCCTCATCGCCTCCATACCTTCTTCGGTATTGATGTTGAACTGCTTGTTTTCCAGATCCCACCAGTCCTCGCCTTTGGGGTCCAGCAGCGTGCGCAGGATGCCGAGGTAGCTCATGTCGTCCCAGCCCTGGCTGCTCAGGCCCCACTTGGTCACTTTCCCATCCTCTTCGACCTGCAACGCCTTCCCCAGCTCCCACATGCTTTCATAGCTCTCGAAGTAGACCTCACCGTTCAATGGCGGATACTGGTCTTCCAGCCCCAAGGCAATGACATCTTCGCTGGGCACATTGACCATGTTGCCCACACCGTTGCACTCTGTCGGTACCCCCCAGATATCGCCCTGCCACGTGTAGGCGCCGATGGCGTCACCGACAAAGTCTTCTTCCGTGTCTACATCCATGTGGTTGTAGACCTGCTCAGTGCAGGGGACCAGAGCCTGATGCAAATGGAGGCTTGTTAACTGTTCACCCATGATGCAGGCAATGTCAGGCTGTGTCCCGGCGGCCAGAGCGGCAATCACCTTGGGCGGGATCGGCCAAGCCTGCGGCTGTACTTCGAACGTCCCACCGCCCTGCTCAGCAAACAGGTCGGAAAGACGCTGGTACGCTTCCACATGGGGATCGTACTGCAGTCCCCACATCACACCTTGCCGTTGCTCTTTGGGCATCGCCGCACTTTCGCCTGCCGGCGCCGTCGGCGCAACACAGGCGGCCAGTAGACCGACGCCCATCGCCCCCGCCGAAACCCTCAGAACTTCTCTGCGACTAAACATCTTCCCTTCCATCGTTTTTCCTCCTTAGTGAAAGTGGATCTGGACACTGTAGGAGTGAGAGAGACGGAGTGAGGAGCAAAAGGTGTTCTCTCACTTCTCACTCCTCTTCACTCTTTTCTCGAAGTTTACGGTTCCATACCCAGCTCGCGGACGTCACTGACCCATTCCTCGTACTGAGCCACGCAGCGCGTCTGGATCATTTCCACTGCTTCCTCACTGCCGATGTTGCCCTGCCGCACTTCTGAACATCCTTCCGTAATGGCCGAGCCGATCTCTGCGATGGAGCCGAAGCCCACGCCTTCGAACCGGGTCAGGGGCTGCAGATGCTCCTGCAGAATCTTGGCCATACCAACCGCGGGTCCGTCGGGATCTGGAGAGGAGAAGTGATCATAAACGCCGACCAGGTCCTTCCAACAAGTGTGGGCTGCGCCCCCGTAAATCTTGGCGTATTCGAGCTGCCCTTCGAGCGTGACCAACATGCGCAGAAATTCGATGGCCATATCGGGATTTTTGGCCTGCTTCAGCGAGATGAATCCCCATCCGCCCTCACCGGCGAAGATCGGCAATTCGCCTTCAAAGACCATCGGCGCGCCGCATATAAGGTAAGTGTAGCCCAGTTCCCAGGACATCGGCAGCGACGGTGTGCCGTTGCCCCGTGCCAGCGCCACCTTGCCAGCAAGGGCCGCGTCGACATGCGACTGGTCCAGCTGGGTCTCAATGCCCATCTCAACCGGTGTCTCGACGAAGAGCCGCATGGCCTCCATACCCTCTTCGGTATTGATATTGAACTGCTTGTTCTCCAGGTCCCACCAGTCCTGGCCTTTTTTGTCGAGCAGTGTTCGCAGAATGCCGAGATAGCTCATGTCGTCCCAGCCCTGGCTGCTCAGGCCCCACCTGGTTACCTTTCCATCCTCTTCGATCTGTAACGCCTGCGCCAACTCCCACATGCTGGGGTAGCTCTCGAAGAAGATTTCTCCGTTCAGCGGCGGGTACTGGTCTTCCAATCCCAGCGCAATGACATCTTCGGTGGGAACGTTTACCATGTTGCCGACACCGTTGGCCTCGGTTGGCACGCCCCAGATCTCTCCCTGCCAGGTGTAGGCGCCAATAGCGTCGCCGACAAAGTCCTCTTCCGGGTCCACATTCATGTGGTTGTAGACCTGTTCGGTGCAGGGGACCAGCGCCTGATGCAGATGAAGGCTCGTCAGCTGTTCGCCCATGATGCAGGCTACGTCAGGCTGTGTTCCCGCCGCCAACGCGGCAATCACCTTGGGCGGGATCGGCCATGCCTGCGGCTGCACTTCGAACGTCCCTCCGCCTTGCTCAGCAAACAGGTCGGCAAGTCGCTGGTACGCTTCCACATGGGGGTCATACTGCAAGCCCCAAAGCACACCTTGCCGTTGCTCCGCGGGTATGGCCGCACTACCGCCCGCTGGCGCAGTCGGCGCCGCGCACGCGGCCAGAAGGCCCACCCCCATCGCTCCTGCTGTCGTCCTCAGAACGTCTCTGCGGCTGTACATCTTCCTCATCATGTCTCGTTCTCCTGTAGATTTGGAATGTGAACAAACTTCCCGTTGAATTCTAGCCGGACGAAAAACCATCCAGCCACCTGCAAAAAAGGAGTGTTGAACGAACGGAGCGTGACAGGCTCGTGAACGGCGAAGCGAGTATTTGAGCCCAGTGCAGTGCCTTAAATGCTAAGTCATTGTCACGACATCCTGCGTCAAGAAGCGCATCGTTACTGTACAAGCGGATCGCCGCCCACGGCCCCTTGCATGGCCCGCCGCCTGTTGAAATGTCTTAACTGGTGCTTCCTCGGTTCAGCGCAAGGATGGACGAAGAAAGGTAAGATGTGTGAAGGTGAGTTTGGCACGATTGAAGTTGTCTTCTCACGCGATGACCGTCACAATTCTTTGGAATGCGGGGTGGAATTGGGAACTGATCGTGAATTGACGTGTTTGACTGTCTTACTATACAATCGTTTCTGGTTGTCGCCAACTTCGTGATACACGCGGGAGGCCGACACCAACAAGGTGGCGCCGCTATCTTAGCACTGTGGTCAGCAAATTCACAATAGGAAAAAAACTTCTGTCGGTTGCCGCCGGGGGCGCTGCTTGGGCCCTGTCGAACCGTCGACTGTTCCCCAACACGGCAGGAATAGACGGTGAAACCTCCGGGCCTTGGAAGCGACCGCATGCTGACACGCAAATCACTCAGGAGGCGAAGTCATGGATCGGAAAACGACTTGGAGATGGATGGCGCTGGTCCTCGTATTGGCTTTGGTGCTGTCGGGCTGTCAGCCTTTACAACCAGCGGCATCGGACGATGGTATGGCAGGCGAAGAAGTGGTCATCGCCGTTGGCATCGAGCCGGTCAGCTTGGATGCTTGGCGCTCCTTCGCCGGAACCGGCGGGCCTGGCTTCCGTAACGCCTTCGAACAACTGATCAACCGTGATTTCACCACCGGTGAATTCGTGCCACTGCTGGCAACCTCCTGGGAAAGGGTGAACGATACCAAGATACGCTTCACTCTTCGGGAGGGCGTGACCTTCCACGATGGCTCGCCCTTCAACGCCGAAGCAGCCGCCGCCAGCATCAACCATACTTTCGACGCAGACAATGCCTTCGACCTGCTCGATTTCCTCGGCACAATGAGCGCAGCCGCCGTAGATGAATACACGCTGGACGTGTCGACACCGGAGCCGGACCCGATCCTGCTCAGTAAGGTCGAGTGGGTAGGCATCTCTTCGGCCAAGCAACTGGCCGAGGATCCGGACTCCTACCATACTAATATCATCGGCACCGGTCCGTACAAGTTTGTCGAGTGGCGCAAAGGCGAGTCGATCACCTATGAAGCCAACCCCGACTGGTGGGGCCTTGCCAATCCCGACGCCGCACGCGGCGCCCATACCTTCACCAAGGCGACCTACAGATTCCTGCAGGAAGATCAGGTGCGAGTCTCCGCCGTGCAGGCCGGCGAAGTCGATCTGGCCGCGTTCATAACGCCGGAACAGTGCCAGATGCTCGACGAGGATGCTGGCAGCAGTTGCTTGACGGCCCCCAGCGTCGAGACGATCTTCATCCGCATGGATACCAACAGCCCGCTGTTGTCCGACCGCCGCGTTCGCCTCGCCTTCCAGCTGGCGATCGACAAGGAGGCCATCGTCGAAAGCATCCTCGGCGGCGCCGCCACCGTCGCCAGCCAGATCGTTAACTCATCCGCCACCGGCCACGATCCCAGCCTGGAACCGTATCCATTTGACCCAGACCAGGCGCGCGAACTCCTGGCCGCCGCGGCCGCAGACGGCGTGCCCGTCGATATGGAGATCACACTCGGCGCCCGCCATGCCGTCTTCCCCAGAATAGACGAGGTAATACAGGCCGTCGCCTCCATGCTCACCGATGTCGGTTTCAGCGTAACCACCACCTTCTATGATCCCGAAGGCTTCGGACAGGTCATGCTGATCAACATCAAGGACGTTCCCGTAGATCGGAACTTCGTCGCCATCCACCTGCATGGCAATGAGATCATGGATTACGCCGCCTCATACCGCTTCTACTACTCCTGCGAGGGCATTCTCTCCGTATACTGCAACGAAGAAGCCGACGCCGTGTGGATGAAAGCGCTTCCGTTAACCGGGGATGAGCGTGAAATGACGCTGCAGGAGCTCAGCCGAATCGTGCATGAAGACGTCGCCATCGGCTACATTGGCCACCTGGATCTCGCATACGGCCTCGGCAGCCGGCTCGAATGGGCGCCCCAGCTTGACCACCGCGTCCTCGTAAAGGAGATGACTCTCAAATAGGGCGATTCAAAACCCGGTGGATCGGGGCAAGTGGCGAGAGCGGCATCAACCACTGCCCTGTTCGCTCATAATGACCGCGGCGTTGCCGCCAGCGTCGCGGTCAATTTGCGCAACTGTCCGAAGGCGAGCGATAAAATTGAGAGTTGGACTGTGATTGGACATATGCTACCGCTTTGCCTTTGGCGCGCCTGTCTTAGTGGAGACAGTCTATGAAGGAAAATAGCCGGACAGCTATCATCGTGGCGGGTGTGATTGGAGGCGCGCTGCTGGGCGGTGTGTTTGCCTGGCTATCCAGCGCCCGCACCGAGGAGGGCGACGAGACAGCTATCGAAGCCATCGGTCCGTCCGAGTACTTCCAACTCGGAATCGGCATTCTCACCCTGGCGCGACAGTTTCAGTCTTTGCTCCAACGCAAAATCTGAAATGCGCCACCGCATCTATAATTCGAACGCAGTTACGAAATACTAAAGGAACATTGCGTTGACCCCTACAGGAAAACTCGGCAGCAGCAGCAGACCTGTGCGGATTGCGATCATCGGCGCGGGACCATCCGGCTTCTACGCCGCCGGCGCCCTGTTGCGGCAAAAAGAGGCCCACGTATCGATCGATCTCTTCGACAGGCTGCCCACCCCTTACGGTCTGGTGCGCTACGGGGTTGCCCCCGATCACCAAAAGATCAAGTCTGTCACCCGTATCTATGAGCGTACCATGAAGGACAGCCGCGTACGCTACTTTGGCAACGTCGATCTCGGCACCGACATCACGCACGCCGAACTAGAGTCGCACTACGATCAGATCGTCTACGCGGTTGGAGCCCAATCCGATAAGAAGCTCGGCATTCCCGGCGAAGACCTGAAGGGCAGCTTTTCCGCCACCGAGTTTGTGGCCTGGTACAACGGCCATCCCGACTTTCGCCACTTCGAGTTCGACCTCAGCGTCGAGAGTGTCGCTGTGATCGGCGTCGGCAATGTGGCGATGGATGTAACCCGCATCCTGGCGAAATCGGTTGACGAATTGAAGACAACCGACATCACCGACGACGCCCTGGAGGCTCTGCAGGAAAGCAATGTCAAGCGCATTCACATCTTCGCCCGGCGAGGGCCCGTGCAGGCCAAGTTCACTAATCCGGAAATCAAAGAGCTCGGAGAGTTGGAAATCGCCGACGTGATCGTCAACCCGGCCGACCTCGTTCTCGACGACGCCAGCCAGGCCGAAATGGAAGGAGACCGCACAGCCCGCCGCAATCTGGAAACGCTGCAAAAACTGGCCGAGCGCGGCGCCACCGGCAAACCGAAGCAGATCATCTTTCACTTCCTGCGCTCGCCTACGGAAATGACCGGCACAGAAGGGGCAGTCAGCACCCTTACGACCGAGAAAAACGCGCTGCAAGCTACCGAAACGGGCTATGTTGCTTGCCGCGGCATCGGCTCTTTCACAGAATATGATGTCGGGTTGGTTTTCCGCTCGATTGGCTACCGAGGCGTTCCGATTCCAGGAGTTCCATTCTTTGATCGTTGGGGTATCATTCCCAACGAAAAGGGGCGAGTTACCGCCGAACATGGTGGCGCTGTGGTACCCGGAGAATACACTGTCGGCTGGGCTAAGCGAGGCCCGACCGGCGTGATCGGCACAAACAAACCGGACGCGGTCGAGACCGTGAAAACGATGCTGGAAGATGTGAAATGCGCTGCCGTTTCGCTATCTGAGCGCGATGGCACGCCGCCTGCTGTCGAAACAACCGCTGCCAACAACTTGAGCCAGCACCCTGACCGGCATGCGCGCCCCGACGACATCATAGCCCTTCTGCAAAAAAGAGGCGTGCCCTTCGTTTCCTTTGCAGACTGGCAAATCCTGGAACAGATCGAGAATGAGCGGGGAGCGCTGCGGGGGCAACCGCGCGTGAAGATCACCGATGTCGACGAGATGCTGCGCCTGATTCAGACCGCCAAAGTAGAGGCGCTGCCCTTATAGCGCTCTGCGCGCGGCGCCTTCTGGCCCCGAGGCGACAGTTCACTACCAGCGACGAACAATCCTCAGCCGGTCTCTTCCTTGTCGTCTTCTGTCCCGGGTTCGAGAAGAGCATCCATCTCCTGCGTCTCCTCTTCGCTTTCCCCACCCTCGGCCTGACTTCCTACCGCCTGATTGGTGGCAACCTCTCGGAGATCTGCGCTGTCCGCGTTCACCTCATCCACCGCTCTCCCCTCCACCTCCGGTTCAGCAAGCGCCTGAGATTCATCCGATTCTGATGTTTCGTCCATGTCCCAATCATCTAAATCAGGAGACAAATTGACCGGAACATGGGCTGGCAAAGCGGCTTTGATCTCTTGATCAGTCGTGTCTCCCCAGTAGGATGTGACCGACGCCAGCACCGGTAGATCATCCAGACTGAGAATCGACTTGGTTTTCCTTGACACTGAAATCCCCTCTTCGCTTTCGCCTGGTCCCTCTCTGATCTCAGGTTCCTGTATCTCGGGCGCTGCCAAGAGCGCTTCAGGCCCTTCGGGCAACTGATTCATCTTCGTGTAAAGCTGCGCCAGCACCGGGCCGACCGCTTCCAAGGGAAGGTGGCTTCGCACCGGCGTGTCTGATGTCTCCCACAACTCGGCCAGCGCCTCGAAATCCCACACTGCGGATAGCACACTCTCGGTGCGAGAGTTCGATGCCTCCACCAGGATGCCACTTGCGCGCGGGGTAAGCTCCTGCGGGGCCAAAACCGATGAGCGGCCCACGAAAGGGTCTCGCTGGCGGCGGCTGAACTCGTTATGGCCGACCAGAAAGCTGATAGCGGCGAATAACTGGTTGTCCTGCATCCGCGCCAGCATTCCGGCGCGCAACTTTTCGTACAACACGCGCTCCGTGGCTGCACCTTGGGCGATGAGTAACTCCGCGCCCTGGTAAGCCAGCAGCCGCCCTACCTCCGGGTAGAGCAGATCTCCCCCCAGCATCAGCCCGATCTGGCCGACGGGCGTCTGAATAATGTTCCACTCGTGGCCGCTTTGGGCCAGGTCCTCGTCCTCAGGATGCAGCACCCGTTTGGCTTGGTAGCCCAGCCGCTCGCCGCCAGGCCCATATACCACCGCCAAATTGCGCAACACACCGTCCAGAGGGTCTGGCAGATAGGCGCTGGGCGCAACCAGCGTCACATCAAACTCCTGCGCCAGCTCTCCGAAAACGCCGTCGTAAGCATCCCACACCATGTCCGGCTGCGTCGTCAACAGCGCACCCGCCATCTGACGAAAGTCGGTGCCGAGCCAGCCCGCAAGCGCGCCGGAAACGCCACCGCTGATCTTCTGCCACATGCCCGTCTGCCGCCGCCGCGCCAAGTCCGCCCGCTTGAGCAGATTCGCCTGGAAACCACCGAGAAGTGGCGGGATCACCATCACCCCGGCCAGTTCGGGAAACACCACCAGCCGGGCGCGCTTATTGGCCGCAGCCCGCATAAACCGGCGCAGATCTTCCCGGTACTCCTCCAGCGTCTGCGGCAGCCGCATCTTCTGTTGAATACAGGCGACGATGAGCGTTTTCATGGGAGGTAGTCTGTCAGATTGTTCCTGGCTTCGCGTTCTTTGCGCTCAGACGACTGACAGTCAGATCGGGGAACCTGTTGTTCCACGCAGCCATGTTGAAGACTGTACAGCTTCTGACAAGCGAGCGAATCCACGAACCTGACTGTGGGCCATGCAAAGGCAGCTTCGCTTGTAATGCATCTGTCCTGCGATCCAGATCAGCTTTTCTCAAACTGGCTAGGGCGATAAGAACCAAGTAATGAACAGGCTTATCATCGGCACGTCCTGCTGCCCATTCATAAAGAAAGGAGTCCCGAAACTTGTGTTTGAGATCCTCATCTAGCTGTTCACTCCTGAATCTCTGTATGAAACTTTTCTGGGAGTGCGGCTTGGCATTCGGGTTCTGGGGGTCCTTTAACTCGATGAAAAGATAGAAATCTGGATACTCGACAATGAAATCTACCGCTTTCATACAATGGCTCAACCCGTGACTTGAGGCGTCGTCGAACTTTCTTGCGCCAATTGCGCCATTGATCGTGAGTTGCAGGTCTCCTTCTGTAAGGTTCCATACCGTCATCGCAAAAGATCTCCCAGACTGCGCTCCACCTCCCGGTCATACAAACTGTCAAATGTGTCCGCGATCGCGTTTGGATCGATATCGAGAAAGGAGTTTGTCGTGCGGCAGGCGATCTCGCCTGTCCCCTCCGGCTTGTACAGCGCATGGAAAGCGACCTTGTCGCTATTTTTTTGTCGAAGATCAAGCTCCTTGAGAATGACGTAATCGTGCGTGGCGAAGAATACCTGTACACCCATACGCTGCAACTTCAGCAAGACATCAATGACCACGCCGAAGAGCCTAGGATTCAGATTGGCCTCAGGTTCATCCCAGAACAGCACGGAGCCATCTTGCAGCGCTCCGTTCCGGAGCAGAACCCACAAAAGACCGAGTTTGCGTATGCCCTCGGCAAGCAAAGGAAACTCGATTTTCCCCTGCTTGCTTCGTAGAAAGAATTCCTCGTTCTTTACCGTAACCTTTCCTGCAAGCGCTTTTTCCAGGTCTGGAAACAGGTGCTTGCTCTGCCCCTCAATTCGACCGCGCGGCAGAGGCAGATAGGCCCACTGCAAGAGATCATCATAGACCGCTTCAAATTGAATTTCTCGCAGTCCGTAGAGGGACCGAAAGCCGGGCGCGTTGGCCAGCACCTCCTTGGGTGGAATATAGACACTTCTGATCGGCGAATCTGCCCATTGGTTAGCGCCGGTTATGGTCGGGGATGTTGGCGCCCTGGCAAGGTTTGAGAACAAGGCGCGTAGGCTCCGCCCGTCACGGAACACCTCCACCGAGCCTCGTATACTACCGCGCTGTCTTTTGATCAGGCGCCCCAGGACGCGTCCCGATGGAAGAAAAACCTCAATCAGTTTGTTGTCAAAGGATACGTGTGGCTTTGAGGCATCGCACGCCGCATAACAAACCTTCATCAGGTGCGTCTTCCCGGTGCCATTATCGCCTACGAATACATTGATACCCGGAGAAAACTCCACATCCAGCTCTTCGAAGGCAGTAAAGCGTTTAAGTCTTACTCTTGTAAGCGCCATGATCGTTCGCCCTATCCTTCCAAAGCAACAGAATGCCAGTCCGAAGCGACCGCCGCTCTAACCCTAGTTATTCTGTATGCTAGGCTCAAAAGCCCCCTGGGCGGCTCGCCTACTACGCAATACGCAATATGCCCGCACACACTACCCCCTATACGCCCCGATAATGTCAATGACCAATCCCACATCCTTGCGCGCATGCTCCAAAGACGTGCGCGACTCTTTGCCGTTGACTATGCAGTCCTGGAAGTGGCGCAACTCCTGCACGAACGCGCTGTCCCAGTCAATGCGCGGCTCAGTGCGGTAGGTCGTGCCCTGGCTGTCGATCCCCTGAATCGACACCGAGGACAGCTGCCCCCGTGAAAAGCCGGTCGGGTAGGCGACGGTCACCCGTTTGTCGTCGCCGTAGATCTCCAGCGTCTCCTTGAAATCCCACAGGTCGGGCAGATCGATCCACGTGCCCACGCACCGCGCGCCGTTCTCGTAGACCAAAGTGAAAGTAACTGCACGCCCCTCTTGCCAGATCTCCGTATGCGACACTTCGACCGGCAGGCCCATGATCTCGCGCAATCCATACAGATCGTGGATCATGCTTCCCGCCAGCAAATGGAAGGCGCGCTCTACGTGGGGGTCCACGTTGCCGATAGCCTGCTGTCGCGCGGCCTGCCGCCCCTCAATCGCGCTATCCATCGCCCCCTCCGGCAGGTCGCCAAAGCTGCGCACGTCGAACTGTTGCAGGTGCAACGCGTTGTTCGGGTGCAGATGATTGATCTGCACAAAGCGCACATCCATGTCGGCCGCTTCCTGCTTGGCCCGCTCAAATGCCGGGTCATAGACCTTCATATAGCCTGCCTGCCCCACCTTGCCGGAGCGCTTGCACGCCTCGATCATCGCGTCGCTCTCTTGCAATGAAAAGCAGACCGGTTTCTCCACAAATGCATGCTTGCCGGCCTCGAAGGCCGCAACGGCCACACCTTTCTTGGGATCCGTCTGGCAGAGCAGCACCGCCTCCACGTCAGATGCCAGCAGCTCGCGATAGTCGGTAAAGTGCCGGGGCACGTGAAACCGGTTAGCCACATATTGGGCCGCGCCGACCGACACGTCGCAGACCGCCGTCACCTCAAATTCATCCTGCAATTCCTTCAAATTGGGCATATGATGGACCTGGGCGATGGCCCCGCATCCGATAACGCCGATCTTCACTCGTCTCACTTGCTTTTCTCCGCTCAATGGGTCAGTGGCTGAGAGTTGATAGGTCGGTGGAAGAGAATTACGGACCGGTATAGTCCGTGTCCATAGTGCGCGAGGTAAAGCTGTTCCAGACATCAGCCAGAGCAAAGCCGCGGCGGAATGCCGGGTAGAGAGATGCCCACATCTCGTCGCGGGCCGCCATCGCCGCCTCTTCATCTCCAGCCGCGCGTGCCGCCTTATAGGCTGCAATCTGCTCCCGCTGTGCCTGTGTATTCGTTTCGACCGCAGCTAACCATGCTTCCGCCGCGGCCAACTGCTGATCGAGGATTCCGTCGGTGGGCGTTGTGCGGTCCGGCTCTACATCGTAAGAGGTATTCAGCGCGAATCGCGGCGGCTTCTTCGTGCCGTCATCATTCCAGAAAGTATGGGTCGGCTGGATGTGTGGCGTGACCGACAGGAACATAATGACCGGCTCGTCCCCCACGTTACGCACCTGGTGAGCCTCATCGGTGAGCGCAATGCAGAGCTGGCCCGGCCCCAACACCTCAGCATGACCCTCAATCGTGAACTCCGCCTGCCCCTGCAAAATAAGAAAAATCTCGTGGCCCAGATCATGGGTATGGCTCTGCGCCGTCCGGCCCACCTCGACCTGCAAAAAGCGGGCCCGGATCTCCGGCGTAGTCAGCACATTGCGGATGTCTTTATGGAAGTCCAGAACTTGAAAGGGCACAGCATTCTCCTTGTTCGTTTCTCGCTTTCGGCAATAGGCTCTTCGCTGTTGGCGGGCACCGGCAAAAAGCCATCACATACTACAGAACCGCAAGCTCAATCTATCCGCTGCCGCAGCTTCGGATCGAGGAAATCTCTGAACGCGTCGCCAAAGAGATTGGCAGCCATGATCGCAAAAGTGATCGCCAGGCCGGGAAAGATCACCAGCCACCAGGGCGGACGAAACGCCGCTGCCAGCACCCCGCCCAGCATATTGCCCCAACTCGGCGCCGGCGGGGGAATGCCCATCCCCAGAAAACTCAGCGCCGACTCGGCGAAGATGGCGCCACCCAGATGCAGCGTCGCCACCACCAGAATCGGCGCAACTGCCTGTGGCGAAACATGACGCACCATGATCCGTAGATTCGAGGCGCCGATCATCTTGGCGGCCTCAACGTAGGAAGTCTCCTTGATCGAAAGCACCACCGCCCGGGTGATGCGTGTGGCCGAGGGTATGCGGGTTACCGAGATGGCGACGATAACCGTCACAAGGCCCGCGCCCAGGACGACGAGCAGCAACAGCGCCAGAATCAGACCGGGAAAGGACATCAGCACATCCACAACGCGCTGGCTGATCAGATCGAATCGCTGCCCCATATAACCGCTGGCGATGCCCCACACGAATCCGATCAGATCGCCGATGAAAACAGCGGTGATGCTCACAATCAGTGTAATGCGCGAACCGTAAATGATTCGGCTCAGCTGGTCCCGGCCCAACTGATCGGTGCCGAGAAAATGTCTGGCCGTCGGCGCCTCGCGGATGGCGCCATAATCGGCCTCCAAAGGATCGTAAGGCGAAAGTTGCGGCGCGAAAATCGCCAGAAAGAACATCAGCAGCCAGATGCCCAGCGCAACCGTGCCGATAGGAGAGGACTGAATAAATCGGCCCACGGCGTCGCTGAACCGTCGTATTCGACTGGGCTGCTGGCCTTCGATTTCGGAAGCAAGTTCGTCCGAAGCTCCTTCGGCAAGCGGGGTCCCTGTAGTTGCCCGACTGCTGTTCGGAGCCTAGCAATGCACGTTCGACGATGCGGATTTCCGTCTCGATGTTCAGCTGGCGCTTGAGCATATCCTGGAAAGCGGGAGCCAGCAATTCGCCCTGCGGACCGGCTGCCGCCAACACTTCGATGCCCGTCAGTCCGTCGCCGTAACCGGCATCGGCCATGAGCTGCTGCGCGGTCGCGATGTCCTCGTCCTTCTCCGCCCTGTAGCCCGGCATCGTCGCCAGCTCTTCCGGCGTGGTCGCGTAGGGATCGCCCTGCGGTACCCAGCGGGTGATGTTGATCAACTCCTGCGTGCCGAACGCGGCCGACATGTTCTGTTTGCTGACCGCTAGATGAATCGCCTTGCGCACGCGGTGATCATCGAAGGGGGCTTCGCGGTTGTTGATGAAGACCCAATACGCGCCGAAGTTGGCGAGTTGGTTGGCCTGCACAGAGTCGGGGCGATTTTTGCCCTCGTCCCACGTCTCTTTGGCGACGTTCCACGACATGTCAGCCTGATCGGTGAGCACGGCTGTGCCGCGGTCGGACCAGGCCGGCACGTGCAGCATTTCCAGCCCGTCCACGTAGGGAAGCTCCGGATCCCAATAGTCGGGATTGCGCTCCATGATCCACTTCTCCGCCGGCAGATGGTCGACAAAGCGGAACGCGCCCGTTCCGGGGGCGATCACTTCGCGCATATCGTAGTTGTTCTCTTCCAGAGACTTCTTCGAGTAAATCAGCTCATTCGTGGGCGTGAGCAGGTTGAGGAAGAAAGGCCGCGGCGAGTTCAGGTTGAACTGTACCGTACTATCATCCACCGCTTCGACCGAATCCACGAACGTGAAGTTGGCTCTCATCGGGCTGATGATGCCTTCGGGCGGATCGAGGATGCGGTTGAACGTGGCGACAACATCGGCGGATGAGAACGCTTCGCCATCGTGGTAGTTGACGCCATCGCGCAGATGGAACGTGAAGGAAAGGCCGCCCTCACCGACTTCCCAACTTTCGGCCAGATCGGGGATGACGGTGCGCAGGCCGTCTACGAGATTGTTGCGCACCAGATTGTTGTACATGTGGCACAGGACATGGGTGCCGCCGCCCTGGTGGGCGTCGAAGTGCGTCATGGTCACACCGAAGGCTGTTCGCAGCGTGCCGCCGCGCCGGCGGCCATCATCTTCAGGAAGGCGCGGCGACCTACATTGCGAGCTCCATTGTCCGTGTTCTGCTGACGTGTCATTGGTTTGGCTCCTGTTCTCATGGTGATTTACCGGATGATCTGAGTTCGAGGCGCCTCCACATTGACAACTCGCACCCCTATTGCGCCAGTGCAGTTTCCGCGAATATCCAAGTTCCTGGAATTGGCGCCAACTGACGGAGTACAGTTTTTGAATGGGATTCACTCTGGCTCAGAGATCATGGTACATTATAGGGGAAGAGAAGATCAGCGCCAAAGATAGCCACCTCTTCAAATTCAGTCCGACCACGTTGGCTTTCTGCTCGAAAACAGGCGCACATGCCGGCAAAACAGGCCCAGCAACTGTCCCGCTCCTCGGTAGCAAAAGCGCAAAATGATTGCAAAAGCGCAACATGCAGCGCGACGCTGACATCCACGGATTTACCTGCTCACAACTGTTTCGACAACCACCAAGATACGGAGCACCAAACCCATGCAACCAGATATCTCATCTATCAGCACAGCACGCAGCGGGCGCGCCTCCTCCTGGGACACCACCGGCCGTAACTCCGATGCCTGGACCATCCCCGCCGGTGAATCCCGCGTGCTGGCCGACATCAGCGGGCCAGGCGTCATCACGCATATCTGGATGACCCAGCGCAACCACTACCGCGACTGCCTGCTGAAAATTACCTGGGATAACGCCCCGCATCCGAGCGTACTTGTGCCCCTGGGAGACTTTTTCGGTCTGGGCAGCGGGATAGTCAACTCCTATCAATCGCAACTGTTCACCGCCTCCACGCGCTGGAATAACCAGTTCGAGATCGGCTGCGCGCTCAACTGTTACGCACCAATGCCCTTCCGCGAGCGCGCGTTGGTGGAACTGGTCAACGAGAGCACTGAAGATCATCGCCAGTATTTCTACGTTGACTACGAACTGGTCGACGAGATGCCGCCCGAACGAGGCTACTTCCACGCCGAGTTCCGGCGCGCCAATCCCTTCGGCGGCTGGGGCCACGAGATTACCGTCAACAGGCCGGAGGCCAACATCGTCAACAAGGAGAGGCGGGCTTGGGAGGACAACTACGTCATCCTGCAGACCCAGGGCCGCGGCCACTATATCGGCTGCACCCTGTCCGTCACCAATTTTCAGGGAACCTGGTGGGGCGAAGGTGATGACATGATCTGGGTGGATGGCTACAAGTGGCCGCCTGACATCCACGGCACCGGCAGCGAGGACTATCTGAACCAGGCCTGGGGCATGCAGAGAAACGCCTTCCTGCGCAACGGCTCCTCAATTTTCGAGGAGGACACCGGCGGTTACCAGACCTCGTATGTGTTGCATCTGGAGAACCCCGTGCGCTTTCAGAAAGAGGTGAAGGTGACCATCGAGCACGGCCACGGCAACCATCTCGCCAACGAAATGTCGTCGGTGGCCTACTGGTATGCTGCCGCGCCGACCAAGCCGGTCGAACCGCCGCCTGTGGCGCAGCGACAACCGGTCTTGCGCGACAATCTGGGCAACTGGCTCTACGACGACAGTAACCGGGCGCCTGGCCGGACCGTCCCTGTCAACGAAGAAATGCGGGCCATGAAGGAGCGTTGGGCCAAGGCCAACCACGCCGGCTGACTCGTCCTAACCCTCATCCAACGGCGTCATCTGCCGGTATTTCCCGCTGTAGAACAGCACCGGCTCGCCCGCATCATGCTCCAGGTATTCAACCTGCCCGATGTACAGCGTATGGTCGCCGGCGGGGTGGGCATCCACCACCTTGCAGACAAAGTAGGCCAGCGCATCGGGCAGAACAGGGTAGTCATGGCAACGCTCGAACCGGACTTCCAATCCTTCTACCGGCCAGCCCGCGAAATGGCTGCTATAGTCCTCCTGATCGTGGCGCAGGATGCTGACTGCATAGCGGCCGGTCTGCTTCAATAGGTCATGCAACCTCGCCTTGAGCCCGACAGAGATGACCAGCAGAGGCGGATCTAGTGAGACCGACATGAACGCATTGGCTGTCATGCCATGGACGTCGCCATCTACTTCTGTGGTGACGACGGTGATGCCGGTAGCAAACAGGCCGCAGGCATTGCGCAGCTCTCGAGAGTCTATCGCGGCAGAACTGTTTTCAGTCATGTGTAAGTCCGTAGCGCTTTTCGTGTGAGTTGTGCGCAGCGTAGAGGCATGATCTGCCAGGTGCACTGTGCATCTGTCACCCAATCTTAATCGGTATTCAGGCTAAACTCAAATCTACCTTCAGAATTGACAAATAGACGGTCAATGGTACGATACCACGAAACTGACTGTACCGTGCAGCCGGGGCATGGCTGTGCCGGTGCAGCGAAAATCCCAATACACAAATGACGAGCGTGACTGATGGCTGACGAAAGATTTTTTGTGACGGGCGCGCTGGGCTGCCTGGGGGCCTGGGTCGTGCGCAACCTGATCAGCGAGAACCTCCATGTAACGGTCTACGATCTGGGTTCCAGCAGGCATCGGCTCGAACTGCTGATGGAGCCGGAGGAGATCGCACGGATTGACTTTGTCCAGGACGACATAACCGACACTGAAGCCGTCGCCCGTGCCGTCGAAGCAAGCAAGGCCAACCGCATCATTCATCTGGCCGCATTGCAGGTGCCATTCTGCAAGGCCAATCCCTCGCTCGGCGCGGCCGTGAACGTCGTCGGCACTGTCAACGTGTTCGAGGCGGCCAAACGGGCCGGCATCTCGTCAGTGGTCTACGCCAGCAGTATGGCCGTCTACGGCGGCGCCGACCTCTACGGGCCCGAAGTGCAAGACGGCGACCCCCTCCACCCGCTCAATCTGTACGGAGTTTACAAAGGGGCCAACGAAGGCACCGCCCGTATCTACTGGCAGGACGACGGCATCGCCAGCCTGGCGCTGCGGCCCTACACCGTCTACGGCCCCGCCCGCGATCAGGGAATGACCTCTACCCCCACCCAGGCCATGCTGGCCGCCGCCAAAGACGAAGCCTATCACATCTCTTTCGGCGGGACCTGCGGCTACCAATACGCCGATGATGTCGCGCGGACATTCATTGCACTGGCCCGCCTGCCCTACCAAGGCGCCTCGGTCTTCAACATCCGCGGCAGCGTTGCCCATATGTCAGAGGTCGTAGACGCCATCGTTGCCGCCGAACCGGGAGTTGCCGGCCGCATCACTTACGAAGAAACCCCCTTGCCCTTCGCGGAGGCGCAGAATGAACAGCCCTTGCAGAACCTGCTAAGCGAGGTGCCGTATACGCCCCTCAACGAAGGCGTCGCCCGCACCGTCGACCATTTCAGGCAGGCGCTCGCCGCCGGCAAGATCGAATAGTCGTTTCTCCCAACCGTGCCGCGCATCCCGCCCTTTCCAGACCGGGGCGCATTCACCCTAACTTAACCCTATCAAGCCAATTCGCCGAGGAGCAGATCAGATGAGATGGTTGCGGTTTGAGCATAACGGAAAAACAGTATACGGCGTCGCCAGCGGCGACACCATCGAAGTCACCGACGCCGCCTGGTGCGATATTCTGGCCGGCAAGACCGGAACGGTGACCGACTCCGTCGCCAGGAGCAGCGTCAAGCTCCTCTGTCCCATGGACCGGCCCGACAAGATCGTCGCCATCGGCCTGAACTACCTGGACCACTGCCGCGAAGCGAATACCCTGCCCCCGAAAGATCCCGTCATCTTCACCAAGTTCACGACCAGTATCGTCGGCCCCGGCGACGAAATCGTCTGGAGCCCGGCCCTGACTGCAGAAGTGGACTACGAGGCCGAACTGGCTGTGGTGATCGGCAAGACCGCCCGCCATGTCAGCCGCGCCGACGCGCTCGATTACGTGGCCGGCTACACCTGCGCCAACGACGTAAGCGCCCGCGACCTGCAGCTGGGCGATCCCCAATGGATCCGGGGCAAAAGCCTCGACACCTTCTGCCCCATCGGTCCCGCCTTTGTGACCGCCGACGAGGTGCCGGATCCCCAGGATCTCGGCATCCGCTGCCTCCTCAACGGTGAAGTCATGCAGGAGAGCAATACGCGCGAGATGATCTTCGGCGTGGCCGAACTGATCGAATTCAGCTCCAATGCCTTCACCCTCGAGCCGGGAGATGTCATCCTTTCCGGCACTCCCCACGGCGTCGGCATGGGCCGCGACCCGCAGGTCTGGATGAAAGACGGCGATTCCGTCGTCATCGAAATCGAGAAACTGGGCCGCCTCGAGAACAGTTGCCGCATGGTGTGATCCCTGCCCCCGCTTACCTAATCTTACAACGAGGCCTCGGCGTCTGCCGAGGCTTTGTCTCGATCTGTTCCGGCCTATGTCTGAATCTGCTTTCACGTCTTCTCCGCATGGGAATCCTCCTCCCGCGCTGCTAACCGAACCTTAACCGGAATCTAACCCACAGGCTCGAACTCTTAACCACGCCTTGCGTCGCCCTTAACATTCCTCCGTGACACTTATCCGCAGTAAGAATGTATGGTATAGTAGCTCCATCAACAGAACGTGATTTCTGATGCACGGTAGTTCCATGCACCCCACGTAGTTCACAAAGGAGG
Organism: Caldilineaceae bacterium; assembly: GCA_965220715.1. Taxonomy (GTDB): domain Bacteria; phylum Chloroflexota; class Anaerolineae; order Caldilineales; family Caldilineaceae; genus Bin5. Next base: position 5,098,503 of record OZ244843.1, on the reverse strand, counting down.
ATTCCATGAATCGTCAACCTTTCGTACTGCTGGCGCTGGTGATCGCGCTGGCACTTATCGTCTCGGCCTGTGGAGCGCCCGCGGCCCCCGTTCAGGTCGATACCGGCGCAGCCGAGGAGGAAGCCGCGCCGGCCGCCGCCGATGAGATCATGACCGTCAACCTTGTGGCTCGCTGCAAGGCCAGCCCGCCCTACGAGAACGGCCGCTGTGATAACCTGGCCGCCGCGGTCGACGCCGCCAACGCCGTGCTGGAAGGCAGCGACGACAACCGCCGCATCGCCCTGGAAACCATCCAGGACGACACCGACTGGGGCGACTACAAGACCGAGTTCGAACTGGCCTCGGACGCCGGCGAAGCTCCTGACATCATCGTTTCCGGCCATGAGCATATCGGCGACTGGGCCACGGCCGGCTATCTCGTCGACATCTCCGAACAAGTCAACAGCGGCGAATTTGCCGAATTCGAAGATGTCATCGACTCCCTCTGGGAATCGACCATGCTCAACGGCAAAATCTGGGGCATCCCCCAGGACGCCGAAGCCCGCCCCCTCTACTTCAGCAAGTCTCTCCTGTCGGAACTGGGCTGGAGCGCAGAGGAGATTGAGGGCCTTACGGGCCGCATCGAGAGCTGTGACTTCACTTGGCAGGATATGTTCGACACCGCTGAACAGGCAGTGGCGGCCGGGGTCGTCGAAGAGGGCGAGGGCTGGTGGCATCGCCCCTCCAACGGGCCGGACTTCCTCTACTACTACTTTGCCGCCGGCGGCGAGATCGAGAGCGATATGGACGCGCTCGCCTTCGACACCGCTGCCGCCCAGACCGTCTATGAGCTGCTTCACAACGCGGTCCATGAACGCAAGATTATCGGTGCCAACAAGCTGGACGGCGACTGGGACTACCACAAAGAGTACACTGCCAGCTTCACCAACGTGATGTTCGTCTTTGAAGGCACCTGGCGCTGGGCCAGCTGGCACACCAACTATCTCCAGGATGTGGGCGGCGAAGAGTATCTCTTCGAGAATGTCGGCTACGCGCCGATTCCCTGCATGGAAGGCGGCATTGGGCGCCCCATCACCCTGACCCATCCGTTGGTCTATATGATCAGCAGCCAGAGCGAGCACCCGGACCTGGCGCTGCTCCTGCTTGCCAAGACGACGGTCAAGGAACTGAACACGCCCTACGCCGTCGATAGCGGTCACCTGGGAATCCTCAATTCGCAGGCCGACCACGACGCCTACACAAGCGCCGAGTTCCTGAGCTCCACGCTCGCCCTGTTGGAGTACACGACCTTCCTGCCCAACAGTCCCTATTGGAGCGCTTGGTCCGAAGCCTACTATCTGGGCATCCAGGCAGTTGAGTCCGGTGATCTCTCGCCCTCAGAAGCGATTGAAGTCGTCATCGAACAACTCCAGAACGAACTGGGCGACAATGTGATAATTGAGTAAATTCAGACCTGAGAACTGCACCGTGGAGAGTAAGGCATCCCCACCCTTACTCTCCGCTCTCATCTCCTTCACAACCGGCCTATCGTGACGAATCAGACAGAAACCGCAATCCAAGCCCCCCGCGCCGCTCGCGGCCGCTGGCTGCTCTTGGCTGCCGGTCTGGTTCTGCTGGGCTGTTTCGTTCTGCCTTGGCTGCGCTTCGTCATCACTGCCGATCAGCGCGTTGCACTCTCGCTGACCGGTCTGCAGGCCGCAACAATGCCCCTAGTAGAGACGATCGACGGCGGGCTCCTCTATCGCAGTTCGCTCTGGCTCTTCCTGGCTCCCCTGGCCGGCGCCAGCGCGCTGGCGCTGGGGGCGATCAACTTGTGGCCCGGCCGTTCGGTTCCCTGGCATGGCCTCCTCGCTATCCTCGTCAGCGCAGCCGCGGCTGTAGCCGTGTGGGGCGCATTCGCCGCTTCACAAGAGATCGCACAGAAGCAGAAAGTGGGCGTGGAGGCGCATTGGGGGCTTTCGGTTGCCTTCCTGGCGCTGCTGCTTCTCCTCGTCGGCGGCCTCGTCCTCCTGCGGGAAGCCAGCGAGCAGAAACCCGCCTTCCGTGGCGCGCTCGACGCGCTGAATTTCATGGCGCCGGGCACGGTGCTGGTAATCGTTTTCTTCTTTCTTCCTGCCATCATCCTTTTCATCCTCAGCCTGACCGATCTCTCCAGCGCCAACTTCAGCGAACCTTGGACCTATGTCGGCCTCGACAACTACAAGCGCATGTTCAGCGACCGCTTCTTCCCCAAAATCCTGCGCAATACTTTCCAATACGTCATCCTTACCCTTCTGTTCTTTAACGTTGGTCTGGCGCTGCTGCTCGCCCTCCTGACGGCCCATGTCAGCCGGCGGGCCGGATTCTTCTTCCGCCTGCTGTGGCTTCTACCCCGTATCACCCCATCCGTCGTCTACATTGTGATGTGGCAGCGCATCGCCCAGCAACCCCCCTACGGCATTCTCAATCAGTTTCTCGGCTTGCTCGGCGTCGACCATCTACCCTATTGGATCCCGGAAGCGCCTTGGGTGTTTGTCGTGCTCGTCAATGGCTTCGTCGGCGCCTCGTTCGGAATGATTATCTTCACCTCGGCCATCGAAGCAATCCCCGCCGACCTGATCATTGCTGCCAAGGTCGACGGCGCCGGCAACTTGGCGCTCATCCGTGATATAACCCTGCCACTGCTGCGCTGGCCCCTGCTGTTCGTCGTCACCTACCAGACGCTCTCGCTGCTCGTCTCATTCGAGTATATCCTGCTGCTCACCAACGGCGGACCAGGTCTGTTCACGACCGAGGTGTGGGCATTGACAGCCTACAAGCGCGCCTTGCAAACCTATTTCGGCTCGAACCAGTGGGGCTATGGCGCGGCCTGGGGCTTTGTACTCGTTATCATCGGCGCCACCCTGTCTATAATTTATCTGCGGGTCTTCCGCTTCAACGACCTGGTCCAGGAACCGAAAATCGATGTGTTGTAAAATGAGGGTGGGGTCTGCGCCCGCCCGTGTCGAAAGAGCCTTTCTGACAGAACAAAGATGTAAAGAGGAAGGGAGGGCTGAAAATTGCATGATGGAGTAGGACCGGTGAGGGTCGCAGGAACGCTCTCCACAGTCCAGATGACGCTGCGCTCCAGGCGTATCAAACCCGGACAGGCGCTCCCCTATCTGCTGCTCTCAATTTCGATCCTGCCGATCCTGGTCGGCTACGCCTGGGTCCTGATCGCCACCTTCTCTCAGCGCACCAACGGCCTTCTTCCTTTGGACGCGCAGGGCAATCTCGGCGGCCTGACCCTCGAAAATTGGCAATTTCTGTCCGAACCGGGTGTGTGGAAGGCGACCCTCAACTCCTTTGGAATCGGCATGAGCATGGTCGTTGGCGTCGGCTCTATCTCCGCCCTCGCCGCCTACGCGCTCTCCCGCATGAATTTCCCGGGCCGCAAAGGCTTTCTGGGCATGACCATGGTCCTGCACGCCTTCCGCCCCGAAATGCTCCTGATCGCCATCTTTCAAGTGCTGCTTTTCATCGGCGGCATCCCTCTAATAGGCAATCTGTTCGGCTTCAATACCGTCGGCGGCGTCGCCCTCGTGATGGTCACACTGGACCTCCCGCTGGGTATCTGGCTGATGAAAGGCTTCTTCGACAACCTCTCCTGGGATATGGAGCGGGCTGCCCTCATTGATGGCGCCAGTCGCTTTCGCGTATGGTGGGAGATTCTCCTGCCGCAGATTCGCCCCGGCCTGGCGGCCCTCTCCATCTTCATGTTTATTCAAGGTTGGAACGCCTATCTTATCCCTTTTACCTTCACAATCGGCTCGAAAGTCGCCAATCTGCCGGTCTACATCAACAGCTTTTCCGGTGATACCAGTCTCGTCAGCTGGAACAGAGTGGCGGCCATCGGTCTTTTCCAACTCATTCCTGTTCTGATCTTTTTTATCTTCACCCAGGAGGCTCTGCTGAATATCTACGGCGGCGGCAGCAAAGGGGGAAACTAGTGCGCGTCGAACTGAACGACCTGACCAAACGCTGGGGCAATGTAACCGGCGCCGACAACATTTCCCTCGACATCCAAAACGGAGAGTTCGTTGCCTTCCTCGGCCCATCCGGCTGTGGCAAAACAACCACACTGCTGATGGTGGCCGGCATCTACAAACCATCCGCAGGCGAGATCCGCTTCGACGACCGCGTCGTCAATCAGATCGCGCCCAAAGACCGCAACATCGGCATGGTCTTCCAGAGCTACGCCCTCTACCCCCATATGAGCGTCCGCCAAAACATCGGCTACCCCCTCAAACTCAAAAAGACGCCCACAGCAGAGACGGAACAGCGCGTGCAGCGGGTCGCCGATATGATGGGCATCGGCCAGCTGCTGGACCGGCGGCCCGCGCAACTCTCCGGTGGGCAGCAGCAGCGCGTGGCCCTCGGCCGGGCGCTTGTGAAGGAGCCAAGCCTGCTTCTTTTCGATGAACCCCTCTCCAACCTGGATGCCCGCCTGCGCCTGACCATGCGCAGCGAGATCAAACGCCTGCAACTGGATCTCGGAATCACCTCCATCTACGTGACCCACGATCAGGTCGAGGCCATGACCATGGCCGACCGCATCGCCGTGATGCAAGAAGGCAAGCTACAGGCCTACGCCCCGCCCACCGAACTCTACGAGCGGCCCCGCACGGTCTTTATCGCCGGTTTCGTCGGCAATCCGCCCATGAATCTGTTCGATGCCCAGATCGTACAGGAAGGCAATCGCTATCTGGTGCGGCGTCAGGGCTTTGAAATGGAACTACCGCCAGATCGGGGAGGTCGGGCCGTGAACAACGGGCGGGTAGTCGTCGGCATCCGTCCGGAGAATATCACTCTGCTTCAGCATGGCGGCGAAGAACCAACTGCAGGCACAACTGGCGAAGTCTTTGTCGTCGAGCCGCTGGGCCGCGATAACCTGGTCGATGTGCGCATCGAGGACCTTCATCTCTTCGTTCTGGCAGACCCCAACCAGCCCTTGCAAATTGGCGATTCGGTGCGACTGCAGTTCGACGGCGACAAGGTGCAACTCTTCGATCAACAGACCGAATACTCCCTCCTGTGGACATAGCTGTGTTCAAACAACGACCCGTTAAGGCATTTGCCACTGCCGCCAAGGCGCTCTTCGCGGCGTTCGTCCTCGCGGCGTGCGCCGCTCTGCACCCGCTTGCATCCGCCAACCGCCATGCCGACCAGGAAAGCTCCAATGACGGCCCCGCCGCGCAGCAGGGGCCGCTCATCGAGACCGTCTTGACCGGGCTGACCAACCCCCGCGGCGTCGTTGTCCTGCCGGATGGTTCGCTGATGGTGGCGGAGGCTGGCAGCGGCTACAATGCCGTCGATCCCCAGGAGTTGAGCGGTAGACTCACCCACTTCCAGGACACCAACCACGATGGCGATTTCAGCGATGAAGGCGAAAGCATCATCTGGTTTCGCCACCTGCCTACCTACAACGCGCTCAAGGTTTACTCTACCTGGCGCGACGAGGTCAGCGGACCGGGCGATCTGCTGCGCCACCTTGATGGCCACCTCTATCTCAGCGTTGACGGCGGCCATGACCGCATCGGCCTCTACGAGATCAGCCCCTACAAACACAAGGGGCGCAATCTCTCCGCGCTAAGCAACATGAACGGCATTGCCTTCTCGCGCGATCATTCCCAAATCTATCTGGCCGAGAGCACCGCCAATGCACTCTCCGTTGTCGATATCGCCGACGGCGCCCGCCGCAAGATCACACAGTTCGGCGCACTCGCCAGCGGCCAGCAGTCAGTGCCCACCGGCGTGGCCGTGGACCCGCGTAACGGCGATCTGCTGGTGACTCTCTTCTCCGGCGCCCTGGTAATTGAAGGTGAGACGATCCCCTTCATTCCCGGCGACAGCGCCGTCGTGCGCGTAGACCCCGATACCGGCGCGATCGAAGACGCAGTCCTTGGTCTGACAACCGCGATCGATGTCGCCGTCGATCACGCCGGCAACATCTTCGTCGTCGAGATGTCCAGCGGGCACGCCGACCCGCTTGATCCCTCCCACGATCTCTTCGACCCGCACCAGCCTCCCCTGCACGGTGGCTATCTGCGCTTCAGCGGACGCGTCACTGTCTATGCACCATCCGGCGAGTCTGGCTCGCTCCCCCTTCAGGCGGGCGTCGACTCAACCATTCTGGCCGACGGGCTGGACATGCCCACCAATATCACCCTCGCGCCTGACGGAACACTCTACATCTCGACCGGTCAGGGCACGCCCAATCGCCCCATCCCCGGCCCCGACGGCCCAACGCGCATCGTCGGCGAGGTGATTCGCATCCGCCGCTGAACAGGCCCGCGCTCGCAAACCATGCAACCGGCTAACCCACCGGATGCGCCCGCACCGCCTCCTCCACGATCTCGACGCCCCATCCCGGCCCCGAAGGGATGGTCATATACCCATCGTTGATTTCAGGAGGGTTGGTCACCATCTCGTCCTTCCACGGCACGTCGTCTATATCGATCTCCATAATCTTCACATTGGGCAGCACCGCGCACAGGCTCGCGCTGATGAACGACGACAGATGGCTGTAGTAGTTGTGTGGGGCAATGTTCATCTGGAACGTCTGCGCCAACTCTCCCACCCGCTTCGACGGCGTAAAGCCGTTCCAGGGCACATCGATCATCAGATAATCTGACGCCCGCGCCTCCAGATAGGGCAGAAACTGGCGCTCGTAGTAAAGAGTCTCGCCCGTGCAGATGCGCGTGCTCGTCTTGCGTCGCACCTCCGCCAGCGCCACCGGTTCGTAGAGATCGATCTCCAGCCACATCAGGTGAAGCGACTCCAACGCCCGCGCGATCTCCAGACAGCTCTCCGGCTTGAAGTTGAAGTTCAGGTCCAGCAACAGGTCGAACTGTGGCCCGACCGCATCGCGGAAGGTGCCTATCAAAGTAACAATATGATCGATCAGTTCGTTTGACGCCACTTGATCGGTGGCGCCTCCCGGATTCCGTCCCGGAAAGTAGACGTAGCCTGGATCGCCGGGAAAGAGAATGTTCGTCTTGAGCGCGGTAAAGCCCTTCGAAACGACCTCCCGTCCCAGCGCAGCCACATCGTCCATCGAACGCAGCGGCGGCGTGCCCATCAAGTCATGCACGCGCACCCGGCTGGTTCCGCAATGTGACCAATAAACGCGCACGCTCTCCCGCAGCGGCCCGCCGAAGAGCTCGACTACCGAGCAGTCCCGCGCCCGCGCCGCGATATCCACCAGCGCCAGCTCGATGCCGGCAATCGCCTTCGCGCCGATGCCGCCCGGGCTCGACTGAAACGCGCGGTACATGTCCCACCAACGCTGTTCAAACGCCCTCGGATCGCGGCCCATCACCAGTGGAGTCAGGTCCCGGATCGCGCCCGCCACAGCGTTCACGGCCTGGTCGCTGCACTCCCCCCAGCCGGTGACGCCTTCGTCCGTCTCTACTTTTACCAGGATCCAACTGCGCCAGCCGGCGTCAACCATAAAGGGTGTAACTGCTGTGATCTGCATCGAAGATTCCTCCTCTGAATTGCGCGCAGCCGAAAACGGCCCCTGCGCCCGTTAACCAATGTCGATCCCTCTCGATACCACGACTCTTCACAAGAGTCGCATACCGCTACCGCCAGCGTCTCACCTCCAACCGGCATCCCCGACCCTGAGTGAGACAAACCAAGGTGTTCTTCACTATCCCCTATCCACTATCCCCTGCAGTTCCCGCGGCCCTCCCTTGTGCGGGGGACTCCCCCCGCAACGCCCCCCTCCAAAACCACGCCCCGCTAGCGCCGCGCTGTTCTCCGGCCCTTAACGCCTATCCCCTGCGGTTCCCCACCGGTCGCCAGCCATCCTGAAAATTCTCAAATCCTGCAAATCCTGATTCAGACAGCGAAACCCAACCCGGTACCGCCGCACCTTTCTCCGGCCACTATCCACTATCCCCTGCAGTTCCGCGGAACCAATTGGTTCCATTGGGGTAACACATTAGCTCATACGAACGTAACAACCGCCATGCAAAAAGCGCAAGGATGGGATAGTTTGCCATTTATGATTCTGCTATACTGGCCGCATGATGACCCCACAGGCAGTGCAGACGCGTGAGGAGACGATCCTCCTTCATCGTGAGCGGCTCAACGCCGTTCTCCTCCACATCCAGGAGAACCTGGACGCGTCCCTGACCGTCGAGGCGCTGGCCGCCGTGGCCGGCTTCTCGCCGTTTCACTTTCACCGCATCTTCTCCGCTTACCTGCGTGAGACAACGAGCGACCACGTGCGCCGCATCCGCCTCGAGTGGGCGGCCCGCCGCCTCATCCTCAGCACCGAACCGGTGACGCAGATCGCGCTGGCCGCCGGTTACGAGACGCCCGCCGCATTTAGCCGGGCATTCAAGAAACAGTTCCAGGTCAGCCCCCGCTCCTTCCGCAAGCTGCGGCGCCCCACTCTCTACGCCAACAACTGGGAGCCGCTCCTGTTACAGCCTGAATTCCGCCAACGACCCAGCCAAGAACTGGTCTACATTCCCTGCTTCGGCGCCGAAGCGGATAGTGAAGCCGTCTGGACAACACTTAAACAACACACAGGCATAGCCGGAAAAGGCGGAGCGTCCGCTATCGGCCAGTTGGAACCGCCCTCCTACGTGCAGGTCTGCCGCGACCGCCCCGATGATGGCATCACCGCGAGAGACAAAATGCGGGTCGATGCCGGCATCCTTTTCGACGAAAACGCTGCTATCCAGCCGCGCGAACCCGTCGGCGTCCAGCATCTGCCGCGCGGAGTCTATGCCGTCTTTCATCACCACGGCCGCCGCCGGGACGCCATGTGGCAGGCCATCTACAAGCGCTGGCTGCCGCAGAGTGAATTGCACCTCCGAGACGCGCCGCCTTACGCAGAAAGCGCTGCTCCGCCCGGCCTTTTCCGCCGCCGGGACCAGTCCATCGCTTTCTACGTTCCCATCAATAGCTCGCTTTACGAGTTGCACAAACAGGAGAAACAGATGCCCCCTACAGTCGAGGCCACCACACAGCCGGACCGCCACTTGCTCAGCATCACCCGCCATGTCTATATTGGCCAACTGCACGACCACCTGCGCGAATCCTACGAGCAGATTGCGGCGTTGATCACCGAAACTGGCGTTGATCAGGATGGCAAACCGGTCGCCATCTATCACGGCCACGTGAACGAGGAAAACAACGGGCCGGTGGAAGTGGGCATCCCCGTCAAATCGGTTCCCGCCGTCCGTGGCGATATCCAAAGCGGCACTCTGGACGGCGGCTCCGTCGCCTATACGACGCTCACCCTGCGGCAGGCGCACTTCCCGGAGATATTAGGCTACTATGACGCGGTCTATGAGTGGATCGAAGAGAACGGCAACCAGATCGCCGGCTCCCCGCGCGAAGTCTACATGACAAGACCCATGGACAAAGAAGCAGGGATGGATCAGCCCTTCCTCGAGATCGCCTGGCCTTACAAGTAGAGACAATCGCGCATTATAGAAAATGTTTCAGACCCCGCCTTGGGCGGGTACGTAAAGGGGGGCTCTTCACCTCCAACCGGGTGGCGAAGAGCCCCCTTTCGACCTACTCAGATTCCCCTCTCATCCTAGACCCGAAACTTAGCGCCAATTGGTCAAGCCGTTTGCCGTTGAGACAAGTCCAACTCTGCGGCGTCGCGCGCCGACACCAATTCGAACCCAGGCCTGGATGGTTCCATAAAGGTTATGGCCTCGTAAAAGTCGTCTAGCGCAATAAATGCCCCGTTTTCTTCAGCCCATTCGCGCATCCTTTGGTTACAGGAATGCGCCCAGGACAGGATTTCCACGCGCCAGCCGCGCTTGTGCATGCGTTTTAAAGTACTGTGGAAGCCTGCACCTTCGAGATAGCCCGCGCCATCGCCTGTTAACATCACCACGATGCCAGGATCACCGTTGTAATCCAGTGCATCTTCCAGCATCCGTAACTGCAAGACTCGGTCAGGCATTTCCTGTTCTCCACGTTCTGGCGTACCGCGGTCGAACAATTGGACTTCAACTCCTTTGCTTTCCATCCGGTTCCATAGCTGACGCATTTCCGGCGGGACTGATCCGGCGGCTAAGGCCTTCTTCAGCGGGCGGTCGGCATGCGCCAAGCACAGCATGTGGTCGAAGTGAATGCGCACACGGTAACGGGCATTTGGACCTTCGCCCCGTTCTTCTGCCAGGCGCTGCGCCTCATGGAAGATATTTGAGTTATCCCAATATATGAATACGCTGCCCATGTCGAATTGCCTCTAGGCACCTACCCCAAAAATAATAGTCTCTGGCGAGCAAGGTAAGAACTGACAAATGCTCCTCCTATAATATCATGGGAGCGCGAAAAGAACGCAAGATCCAGAGTATTTGTCTCGCCTAAAGGGGGAGGCAGGACACATACGCTCAATCTTATCGCTGAAGCAGTATATTCGCCGTGAAAGCGAAAAAGGCCTAACTGCTGTCGGCTGGAATTCGAACTGTAGACCTATTCCGCTTCCGCCGGGCTATGCTCACGCAACCACATGCGCAGCGGCACGTCTTCGTCCGTCGGCGAAAAACGGCCATTGGCATTCACGCTCCAGCCCAGCAACTGGCGGCAGATCGGGCTGCTGCTCTCCCACAGGCTCTCGACCGTCATGTCATCTTTTGTGCGCAACCAGCGGTAGCCGTAACCGTAAAACAGCACCCGCCGCGTCATATCCGACCAGTTGGGGCTGGCCGTATGCCACAGGCGCCGATCAAAGAACACGGCGTCCCCCGGTTTGGCCAGCACCGGCGTCGCCCCCTCCGGCTGGCCGACGCCGCTGGCCGGTCTTTCGATCGTATCCCGCAGATGGCCGCGCGGCACAACCCAGAAGTTGCCCCGTCCTGGCTCGCTCGTGTCCGACAGGAAGTAGGCCACCTTAAGCGACAGGCGCGGCCGCGGATGGCTCTCCATCTCGACATTGACGCGTCCGCTGTCCTGATGCCAAGCGAAAGTCTTGTCATTCGGCGCTTCCCCATTCGGCGGCGTCACGATCAGATGTGCGTGATAGAGGAATATGTTCCAGCCCAGAATCCCCCATACTTTGGGCAGGACGCGTTCGTAGTCGACCAGATCGACAAAAAAGGGGTCATCAGGGATGAAATTGGGGTAAAACAGCGCCTTGCGCGGGTCCTGCCCCTCCGCCAACTTGGCCTCGTGGATGCGCTCCGTCAGGGCCACACCATGTTCCACCTGCTCCGGCGACAGGGCATTGCGGACATAAAGCAAACCAGTCTCGTTGAAAGTCCGCCGTTCCTCCTCCGTCAAGCGGTATTTGAGAGAGGCGGCGCTCAGTCCAGACATAGGGCTTCTCCTTTATTCATTTTTGCTAACTCGTCCTCCAAGTTTAGCACGAACTGGCTGAAGGACAACCTGACTGGAAAACTGCATCTGATAATGAATCCAATATAGCATCAGATCTGTTGCACCAGGTATCCGCGGGCAACGCAAGCTTCTCGTCTTCCCTAACGCAATAGGCAATGCAGCGAAAGGAAGAACTGCAATTCGCCCTTCCAACCGACCCCCAAAGAATCCTGCAAATCCTGTTTCAGACAACCCCCTACCAGTTGGGTTACAAGGGGGCGTTGACATTAGGTGAAGACTATTCAAAATGTGACATATGAAGGACGTCTGCGGGCAGCATTGGCCCGTTTCTCGCCTGATACTCGTGTACTACGACCATAGTCTGCGGTGGCAAAGGTGTTCTCCGTGCCCCTCCGCGTCCTCCGCGGACAAAGAGGTGTTAAGGTGTTCTTCGTGCCCCTTCGTGGCCCTTCGTGGATAAAAAGGGTTTAGGGTGTTCTCCGCGCCCCTTCGCGGCCCTTCGTGGATAAAAAGGGTTTAAGGTGTTCTCCGTGCCTCTCCGCGTCCTCCGCGGACAAAAAGGTGTTAAGGTGTTCTTCGTGCCCCTTCGCGGCCCTTCGTGGATAAAAAGGGTTTAAGGTGTTCTCCGTGCCCCTCCGCGTCCTCCGCGGACAAAAAGGTGTTAAGGTGTTCTTCGTGCCCCTTCGCGGCCCTTCGTGGATAAAAAGGGTTTAAGGTGTTCTCCGTGCCCCTCCGCGTCCTCCGCGGACAAAAAGGTGTTAAGGTGTTCTTCGTGCCCCTTCGCGGCCCTTCGTGGATAAAAAGGGTTTAAGGTGTTCTCCGTGCCCCTCCGCGTCCTCCGCGGACAAAAAGGTGTTAAGGTGTTCTTCGTGCCCCTTCGTGGCCCTTCGTGGACAAAAAAAGGGTTAAAGGTGTTCTCCGCGCCCCTCCGCGGCCCTCCGCGGCCTCCGCGGACAAAAAGGTGTTAAGGTGTTCTTCGTGCCCCTTCGTGGCCCTTCGTGGACAAAAAGGGTTTAAGATGTTCTCCGCGCCCCTCCGCGTCCTCCGCGGATAAAAAGGTGTTAAGGTGTTCTTCGTGCCCCTTCGCGGCCCTTCGTGGATAAAAAGGGTTTAAGGTGTTCTCCGCGGCCCTCCGCGTCCTCCGCGGACAAAAAGGTGTTAAGGTGTTCTTCGTGCCCCTTCGCGGCCCTTCGTGGATAAAAAGGGTTAAAGGTGTTCTCCGCGCCCCTCCGCGGCCCTCCGCGTCCTCCGCGGACAAAAAGGTGTTAAGGTGTTCTTCGTGCCCCTTCGCGGCCCTTCGTGGATAAAAAGGGTTTAAGGTGTTCTCCGTGCCCCTCCGCGGCCCTCCGCGTCCTCCGCGGACAAAAAGGTGTTAAGGTGTTCTTCGTGCCCCTTCGCGGCCCTTCGTGGATAAAAAGGGTTAAAGGTGTTCTCCGCGCCCCTCCGTGCCCCTCCGCGTCCTCCGCGGACAAAAAGGTGTTAAGGTGTTCTTCGTGCCCCTTCGCGGCCCTTCGTGGATAAAAAGGGTTTAAGGTGTTCTCCGTGCCCCTCCGCGTCCTCCGCGGACAAAAAGGTGTTAAGGTGTTCTTCGTGCCCCTTCGCGGCCCTTCGTGGATAAAAAGGGTTTAAGGTGTTCTCCGTGCCCCTCCGCGTCTTCCGCGGATAAAAAGGTGTTAAGGTGTTCTTCGTGCCCCTTCGCGGCCCTTCGTGGATAAAAAGGGTTTAAGGTGTTCTCCGTGCCCCTCCGCGTCTTCCGCGGATAAAAAGGTGTTAAGGTGTTCTTCGTGCCCCTTCGCGGCCCTTCGTGGATAAAAAGGGTTTAAGGTGTTCTCCGTGCCTCTCCGCGTCCTCCGCGGACAAAAAGGTGTTAAGGTGTTCTTCGTGCCCCTTCGCGGCCCTTCGTGGACAAAAAGGGTTTAAGGTGTTCTCCGTGCCCCTCCGCGTCCTCCGCGGATAAAAAGGTGTTAAGGTGTTCTCCGTGCCCCTCCGCGTCCTCCGCGGACAAAAAGGTGTTAAGGTGTTCTTCGTGCCCCTTCGCGGCCCTTCGTGGATAAAAAGGGTTTAAGGTGTTCTCCGCGCCCCTCCGTGCCCCTCCGCGTCCTCCGCGGATAAAAAGGTGTTAAGGTGTTCTTCACAGCCCTTCGAGGATAGGCCACACTCTGATCTTGCAATACTCAGCTCAGCCAAATGTCAACGAGCCCCAAAAACTAGAAATCAGAAACCAAAAAACTGTTCAATCCTGCTTCAGACAACGCCCACCCAAAAATCTGGGACAGCCCCCCCAGATTTGGATCACTTGACTAAGCTTCATCAAAAAATTATAATTTTTCTGAACAAAATGTTGGAAGTGTATCCAGAACAACTGGGCTCGTGTCGAGAGATTGCCCGGGAGGCATCCTCTCGGCTATCTCGAGATCCAACTTCACCTACAAGGAGCAATGCCATGGGAAGCAGTTCACTGAACCGACGAGAGTTCTTGCGCTGGACAGGAGTTTTGGCGGGGCTTGGCACCCTTAGCGCCTGTGTCCCTCCAGCATCCGCGCCCATGGCCGAGCAAGCCGCGCCTGAAGCCGCCGGTGGTATCACTCGAGGTGGCTCGTTGGTACACTCCTACACAAGTGGCCTCGGGACCATGGATCCCCAGCTCACCCAATCAATCAATCACGTCTTTTACGATGCCGTGTACAACGGGCTGGTGCGGCTCGAATTGGAAGATTCCCAAACCGGGAAATTCAAGATAGTAGGCTCGCTCGCCGAATCGTGGGAACAGCCGGATGCCAAGACCATCATCTTCTATCTGCGCCAGGGCGTGAAATTCCACGACGGCAGTGATTTCGACGCTGACGTGGCGAAGTGGAACTTTGAGCGCCAGCGAGACCACCCCAAATCGCAGCGCAAATCGAGTCTGGCCTTTATCGAGTCCGTGGATGCCCTTGACAGCCACACATTGCAGATCACGAGCCAAAAGGACAATGCAGCGTTGTTGGGCACCTTGGCTTTCGGCGCCGCCGGGCTGGTGCACATAGGATCAAAGGCCGCTTTCGATGAGATGGGGGAGGAAGGCATCGCTCGGCAGGGCGTCGGCACCGGCCCCTTCCGCGTCAAGGAGTGGATCACCGACGACCGTATCGTCCTGGAACGCAACCCTGACTACTGGGAGATGGGCGCAGATGACCAGCCGCTGCCCTACCTGGACGAGGCCGTCCTGCGTGTCATTCCCGATCCCACCGTCTCGCTCGTGGACATGCGCGCCGGCTCGCTGCATCTCATGGAACTGGTACTCCCGAAAGATGTGCAAACTATCGAGGCCGATCCCGATCTGCGGATTGACGCACTGCCTTGGGCCGGCTTGAATCTATTCCTGGTGGGGTACAATACCAAGAGGCCCCCCTTTGATGACGTCCGAGTCCGTATGGCCGCTAACTATGGCATTGACCGCGAAGGCATGGCAAAGGCGCTGGGCTTCGGCGCCGCCACCGGCCACTACTATCCATACTATACTGAGGGAACCCTCGGCTTCGATCCCTCCGTCGAGCGCTACGAATACAATCCGGACAAGGTGACAGAGTTGCTTACCGAAGCCGGCTATCCTGACGGTCTTGACCTTGAACTGCTGGTTATCGCCAGGGAGCCGGAGGCCACCATCGGCGAGTTCGCCCAGCAAATGTGGACCGCCGTCGGCATCAGAACCGAATTGAAGCTGCTGGAGCGGGTCGCCTGGGGCGAACTGTTGCAAAGCACCGAAGACTTTTCGGCAACATTCTGGCGCGGTCAGCTTTGGCCGTCAGTCGATCCCGAGTTCGCGCGGCCTGTGCTGGGCTGTGGCGCCACCTCGAACTGGAGCTTCTTCTGCGATGACGAGATTGAGGCAGCGCTGGACGAAGGTCTGACAACATCAGATCCCGCCGAACGCAGTGAAATCTATAGTCGGATGTGGCGGGTCGTTCACGAAAAAGCCTACGTATCCGGCGGGTATCTGATCCCCAGTTTCGTTGCCTACCGCCAGGAAGTAAACGGGCTGTCGTACAACTTCCAAGACCCGTACCTGGGGAATATCTGGCTGGCCTAGCCGGTTCCATCTGGGTGAGGGAACCACAAAAGGAGGGGCCTTGGGACGGTATCTTCTGCGCCGAATGGTCCATTTCGTGCCGGTGCTGTTCGTGGTCTCAATCATTTCCTTTACGGTGACGCTTCTCTTGCCTGGTGATGCTGCACTGGCCATGCTCGGCGAATCAAATATCCATGACAAAGTAGCCTACGAGGCCATGCGTACCGAACTCGGGTTGGATCAACCGATTCCGATTCAGTACGCGAAGTGGTTGGGGCGGGCGGTCCAAGGTGACCTGGGGCGGTCCATCCGTACAGGCGAGCCGGTATTGGAAGGCCTGCTGGCCCGCCTTCCAGTCACGCTCCAACTGACGGCTATGGTTATGGTTCTGGCTCTGTCGATCGGCCTGCCGTTGGGCATCGTGTCGGCCTTGTACCCAAACTCCAAGTCCGACACGGTGACCACGGTTCTGGCCATTGGGGGGGCCGCGGTTCCAGATTTCTGGTTGGGGATCCTGTTCATCTACGTCTTCGCGTTGTGGCTTAGAGTTGTGCCGCCATCGGGATACGTGCCCCTCGATGAAGGACTTTGGCCCAATGTCAGGTCTATGCTGCTTCCGGCATTGTCGTTGGGTATGTACCTGACCGCAATCACGATGCGCCAAACACGCTCCTCGCTCATCGAAGTCATGCAGCAAGAGTACGTGACTGTAGCCCGGGCCAAGGGACTGCGAGAGAGGGTTGTAGTCATGCGGCACGCCCTCAAGAATGCGCTGATTCCCGTGGCCACCGTCATCGGGTTGCAGGTGGGGCGGCTGTTTGGTGGGGCCGTTGTCGTGGAGACGATCTTTGCGCTGCCCGGGCTGGGGCGCGTGGCCGCCAACTCTATCTTCTTCCGCGATTTCCCCATGTTGCAGGGCGCCATGCTCGTCATGGCCGTGGGCGTACTCGCGGCGAACCTCCTCACCGACCTGCTCTATGCCTTTGCCGACCCGCGTATCCGCTATACGTAGTGACGGTTTCAAAACATGGCCCGAGTTGCCAACTCGCGCATCGACGAGCCTGGCGCCAACGGGCTGATGGCGGTATCCGTTCCACTTTGGCCTCTTGAAGGGCGGTATTGAAGCTTCAAGGTGGTCTTAAGACCGCTTCTCAAGGGGTTTCGTGCGTGTGTGAGTCGCCCTCAAATGTCGTACCCTGCCGGCGAAACGGGGCTTAGAGCTCAACAGCGTCTTCTCACACACGCGCAGAGAAATCAAAGACTCGACGCATCGTATCTGTAATCCTCGACTCTGATCTTCAAAGCCGGAGGCAGTCTGTTGACTCGTAAAGTTGCATCGAATCAGTTCTCGGGGGAGATAGGGTCTGTTCAACGGCGCCGAATCAGGGATTTCCTTAATCGATTTCTGAGAAGCCGCGGGGCCGGCTTTGGCGTGGCAGTACTGCTTGTTCTGCTACTCACTGCTCTGACGGCAGACCTGATTGCTCCCTATAGTCCGGTCCAGTTCCAGGATGCCGATGTTCTGGAACCCCCCAGCCTCTCGCATCTTCTGGGGACCGACCAGTTGGCTCGCGACACCTTGAGCCGTGTTATCTATGGCGCGCGCGTCTCAGTGCAAGCCGGTGTTGGCGCAGTGGGCTTCGCACTGGTGGTGGGTGTGTCCATCGGCCTGCTGGCCGGCTATTATGGAGGGTGGGTCGACGACGTTCTTATGCGGCTGATTGACGGCTTCTACGCCTTCCCTCTGCTGCTGCTGGCGCTGGCCATTGCCTATAGCCTCGGTCCTGGCCTGAACAATACACTGTTGGCCATCGGTGTCGGTTTTACACCCCACTTCGCGCGCCTGACGCGGGGGCAGGCCCTCTCAGTGCGAGAGCGTGAATTTGTCTCCGCAGCCCGCGTAACCGGCGCCCAGCCATGGCGGATCATGGCCTACCACATCTGGCCCAATGTGACGGCAGCCATCATCGTGCAGGCGTCGCTGCTGGTCGGGCAGGCCATCATCACCGAAGCGGCTCTGAGCTTTCTGGGTCTCGGCGTGGAGCCGCCTACCGCGAGTTGGGGTTCGATGCTCAAGGTCGGCTACCAGTACCTGGATCGTTCGCCCGTCCTTTCTTTCGCCCCTGGCTGCGCCATGTTCATCACGGTGTTGGGCTTCAACTTCCTGGGCGACGGACTTCGTCATGCCCTGGATCCACGACTGTGGCAACGTGGTGTGGCTTGACAAACACTTCGAGAAAACCTGTAAGAGAAAAAACAAATGAAACTCAGGAATCGGACTGCTCTCATTACGGGGGCCAGTCGCGGCATTGGCAGGGCAATCGCCCTGGCATTTGCCGCCGAAGGCGCTGACCTGGCCATCACTGCCCGCTCACAACAAGACTTGGAACTGCTGCGGTCGCAAGCCGACGCCATGGGCGTGCGATGTGTCACAGTGGCGGCCGATCTTTCGGAATCGCAATCGATTGAGACGATCTTCAATCACGTCTATCAGGCATTTGACCACGTGGACATTTTGGTCAATAACGCCGGCATCGGCAGTAGCATCGACCCCAAACCGCTGATCCATTTCGATGATCAGATTTGGGATATGACATTTCAAGTCAATGTAAAGGCGCCCTATCTGCTGTGCAAGCAGTTCGTGCCCAACATGATCGAGCGCACGTACGGCCGAATTATCAACATTTCATCCCTGGCTGGGAAATCGGGTCTGCTTCACGGCTCGGCCTACTCGGCAAGCAAGCACGCTCTGCTGGGCATTACCCGTTCGCTCGCGGCCGAAGTCGTGAGTGATGGCATAACGGTCAATGCCATCTGTCCAGGAGCAGTGCGTACCGTCACAAATGAACCCAGAATGACGTACGACGCGCACCGGTTGGGACAGTCTGTCGCAGAATATGAGGCTACCATGACCCCGCTTGGACGCAGGCTCGAATCTGAGGAAATCGCTCCCATGGCGGTCTATCTGGCCAGTGACGCCGCATCTGTCGTGACAGGCCAAGCCTTCAACATCGACGGCGGGGTCTTCATGTGGTAATAGGGCCCGTGCTGGCGTTTTGACCTCCCAACCCATTTCGGCGCAGCCAAAACTGACCTACTCTTCCTCATCAACCATCGCCGATGACGATCAAACCTTACCGAGCAAAGGTTTTCTTCGCGGCCCTTCGTGGACCAAAAAAGGTGTTCTCCCCAGCCCTTCGCGGGCAGACCAAATCATGACCCTGCAAAGGTGTTCTCCGTGCCCCTCTGCGGCCCTCCGCGTCCTCCGCGTCCTCCGCGGACAAAAAGGTGTTAAGGTGTTCTTCGTGCCCCTTCGCGGCCCTTCGTGGATAAAAAGGGTTTAAGGTGTTCTCCGTGCCCCTCCGCGTCCTCCGCGTCCTCCGCGGATAAAAAGGTGTTAAGGTGTTCTTCGTACCCCTTCGTGGCCCTTCGTGGATAAAAAGGGTTTAAGGTGTTCTCCGTGCCCCTCCGCGGCCCTCCGCGTCCTCCGCGTCCTCCGCGGATAAAAAGGTGTTAAGGTGTTCTTCGTACCCCTTCGTGGCCCTTCGTGGATAAAAAGGGTTTAAGGTGTTCTCCGTGCCCCTTCGTGGATAGGCCACACTCTGATCTTGCAATACTCAGCTTAGCCAAACGTCAACGAGCCCTAACCACTACCCTCTAGCCACTGGGGTTTACCAAAAAACTGAAAACTCAAAACGTGACTACTCAGCCATAGTCAATTCGCGACCCTGGGTGAGGCGAGCCAACGTGTTTCGCATTTCTCACTCCTCTTCACTCACTCCTCGCTATTTTGGGCGGTCGGCCGCAAGCGGCCTCCCTTGTGCGGGGGGAGTCCCCCCGCAACGCCCCCCTGACACCACGCCCAGCAGCCTGGCGCCGTCATTCCAGCAGGCCGGCATGGCGGCTGTCGACCGAATACGTATCGCGAAATCCTGAATCGTTTCAGGCATGAAGGCTTAGCCAGGCAATGCAAGCATGGTCCGGACAAGCACTGCAGTTTGCATCCATCTCACCAGAACCGTGCTTCAGCAATCCTGAAAATCCCTGAATCCTGTAAATCCTGATTCAGACAAAGCGCACACTGGATATGGCTTAGTAGTTACCTCAAAACTAAAAACTCGAACGAGATCGCACGCTGGACATGGCTTAGTAGTTACAAAATAAGTTGCTTCTGCGTAAGCGCTCTGTCATTGAGACCATCATCGACCGACTCAAGAACATCTCGCAGGTCGTGCACTCCCGTCATCGCAGTCCAACCCACTTCCTTGTCAACCTCACTGCTGGTCTGATCGCCTGCACTTGGCTGTCCCAAAACCCTTCTATCCATCTCGCTGACAAGGAGTTGGCTCTCTTACCTGCTTTGACTTAACTCCGAATTCTCGTTACCTTGTACCCTGATTTCGCCAGATCAGTCCAAATTGGATGCCGAACTTCCCTGTGGGGCGGGTTCCGCGTTTCTGTTTGCCAGCGATTCCCCCACGCGCGCCAGACACAGTAACTTGTCGAATTCCGCCTGAAATGCCGCGATGACCGTGTCAGGATCCGGCGCAAGCCCGCGGTCGGTGATTAGTCCGATACTTACCTGCCCACCGTAGCTGAATATGCTGATACCCACCCCGATCGAGCCGGACTGCGGCACCCAGAAGACCATTGTGTCGACAAGTGTACCGGCAAAATAGAGTTTCTGGGACGGGCCTGGCATATTTGTCAGGACCACACTCACTTTGTCAGCGAAATATCCGCGCATGCTCCTGGCGATTTCATCCGACAAGACGCCCAAGCTGGCGATTGCCTGATAGGTCACAAGCGCTTCTGGCGACCGTTTGATGGCATCCATGTTGCGCTTTGTCTCGAATAGCCGGTCGATGGGATCGGCGATGCCGATGGGCAGGGAGAGATAGACCAGAGCGAATCGATTCGTTAGTTTCGTGTCCTCGGGCGCACGGATGTCCACCGGAACCATCGCCCGAATCTCTTTGCCGTTCGGGTTGTCGCCCTGGGCTTCGACATACTGGCGCAAGGCACCCGCCATCGCGGCGACCAGCACGTCATTAACCGTCGCCCCCATTGCATTTTTCACGAACTTTACGTCATCTAAGGGAATCCCCTTGGACCAGGCGACCGCTTTGCCGACCCCAACCGCACCTTTGAAAACTGTTCTGTCGTCCGTCTTCATGAGCGCCAGCTTCGCCAATACAGCGACGGTCTTCCCAGCCAGTTGTCCGCCCCTTGCCGCAAGAGACAGCAGATGGGTCGGTTTTCCAACCGCCTTGCGGCCTTCCAGCAATCTCGCGGCCCCCGGACGGGCCACGGCGCCGGTCAGGGGACGCGGGAAATTCCTCTTTGGGGGAAGCCCAGCCCCCGCCGGCTGCGCACGCCGCGCTCCCTCCGTAGACTCATCAGCCAGGGAGAGCAGTACATTTACCAGCGCTGCCCCGTCGCCAATGCAGTGGTGAATACGCCCAAAAAAGACGCTGCCGCCCTCATAGCCTTCGATGAGAGTGAACGTCCACAGAGGCCGATTCAAGTCCAAGGGCTCGATGAGCAGTCGAGCAATGGTTTCGTTGAGAGTCTTCTTATCCCCCGGCGGGGGCAGCGCGATGCGCCCAACGTGCGCGCGCAGATCGAATTCTGGATCGATCTCCCAATAGGATCGGGTTCTGAGGGTGCCTCGATACTCCACCACGCGCTGACGAAACCGCTCGTGGATCAGAAGGCGCTCCTCAAGCACAGCCAGCACATGCTCATATTGCAACAACTCCTCAAAGACCCAGAAGCCGTTGATCACCATCGGATTGGTAGGATCGTCCATCTTCAGCCAAGCTCGATCTACGCTGGACATCGGTTCGCGTCTGGCCATAGGAATGCTCTCCACGATAGCAATTAGGGCCCGTTGACACTTCGTTCAAACCAGATCAGTGTCGCAGCAAAATGTAAGAAAGCCATGAAACGTCGTGCTGGTTTTCATAGTGATAGGGCTTTCGCTAAGCTGGCTGGAAGGCCTGGATAAGCTGGCTGCAAAGTTGGTTTCGCAGATAGTCGCCATCTTCACCACTGTTGTGAATCAGGTTCACGACCGCAATGCCGCGCGCCAGACCACTTGCAGCGCCACTGTACTGCAGCTTTACCATCTCGATTGACCGTGCATAGCGTTTTTCTTGCACACTGACGTCAATAATCAGGTACGCGTCCGCACTGTCGTCGACCTGTTCGGCAGCCGGTTCCCATAGATGCCTGGCTGTCAGTCCTCTCGTTTCAGAAAATCGCTGACCACATCGTGGCTCATGCCTTCCAGATGTTCAGCCAGATTGGTACACGTGTAGTTGATCGGCGTGCTGACAAGCTACTCGACATACTTCTGTTTTGTAATCATGTCTCAAGCTTACAGCATCCTGACCTCCTGGCGAAAGTCAAAATAAATTACTCGATTTTCGTCAAAGGGTGCACCCCAAAATGGGGGAGAGATATACTGAGGGGGAGCGAGGCAGTACAGGGCGATAGAGAAAGCAAGGAAAGGCAATGAGTCGAGCGCAGGTGTTCTCTCACTCCTCACTCCTCTTCACTCTCTCCTCGCTTTTAGGCGCCCTCCGGCGGCTCAGGGCTGCCGTTCCCGCCTCCATCCATCCTGCATTCCCAGCGCCGCGTACGAGCGGGGATCACCAAAAACTAAAAACTGACTACTAAAAACTGCCGTTCCCGCCTTCGGCCCTCCCTTGTGCGGGGGGACTCCCCCCGCAAAGCCCCCTCCCAAACCACGCCCCGCCACCGCACGCCGCATGCACAAATGAACGCCAATCCCAGCGAATGCAGCTCACCGCAGCACCCAGCCCCGACCCCCCGCCAAACCACCAGCATCACAAAAGGTGTTCTTCGCGACCCTTCGTGTCCTTCGTGGATGAAAAAAGGTTTTCTCCGTGCCCCTTAGTGTCCTCCGCGGACAAAAAGGATTCAAGAAGTTCTCCGCGCCCCTCCGCGGCCCTCCGCGTCCTCCGCGGACAAAATGGGGTTAAGATGTTCCCCACGCCCCTCCGTGGCCCTCAGTGTCCTCCGCGGACAAAAAGGATTCAAGAAGTTCTCCGCGCCCCTCCGCGGCCCTCCGCGTCCTCCGCGGACAAAAAGGGGTTAAGGTGTTCCCCGCGCCCCTCCGTGGCCCTCAGTGTCCTCCGTGGATAAAAAGGGTTTAAGGTTTTCTTCGTGGCCCTTCGTGGATCAAAAAGGTTTTCTTCGTGGCCCTTCGTGGACAGACCAAACTATGACCTTGCAAATCTCAGTTCAGACAAACGTCAACGAGCCCTGGCACAGTTCTCGGCGTCTTGCCCTGAACTGGACTCGCAGGGCAATTGCATCAAATTGGGACAAACCCACGTGAGGCTGCCTGAATCGGGTAGGCGCACCCCTTGTGGGCGCCCTTCCCAGGGCATACCGTCTGTAGGGGCACCCCTTGTGGGTGCCCTTTGTGGGCTATTGTGGCGTCCGAACTTACATGCGATTGCCCTGTTCTCCGTGCCCCTCCGCGGCCCTCCGTGGACAAAAAGGGTCTAAGATGTCCTCCGCGCCCCTCCGTGGACAAAAAAAGGTTTTCTTCGCGCCCCTTCGCGCCCCTTCGCGGACAAAAAAGGTGTTCTTCCTCCCCCTTCGCGGGCTATTGTGGCGTCCCAATTAAGATGCGTCTTGCCCTGAACTGGGCTCGACTCTGGCTGCGTCACGAGGTTTTGATACTATTAAATGCGATTGCCCTGGCCCAAACCCCTCACCTGATTTACCATCTGCCATTCTTGTGCTACCCTATTCGGTGACCGACACAGGAACCCCGATTTGTAACGTCTTTTATCCCATTTGCCCACTTCAAACAAGGAAAGCAGGAGGAAAACAGATCATGCAAAAGAATGGTTTCAGCCGCAGAGAATTCCTTTCACTTGCCGGCGCCACTAGTGGGGCTGCCCTGCTCGCCGCCTGCCAGGCTGTTGCACCGGCCGCCGACAGCGGCGCAATGGATGATGCCTCCATGGAGCCAGTGACCGTTTCGGTCCAGTCCGGTTGGCAAACCGGCAGTGACAGCGACGTCTGGACGCCGTGCATCGAGCTATTTGATGAAAAGGGTACTCACGTCTCGATCGATATGATTCGCCTCCATGTGTCCCCTGAGGACACGATGACAGCCGTGGCCGGCGGCACCGCACCGGACGTATACCATCGCTACATCGGCGGTTTCGCCGAGTTGATGGCGCGCGGCGTCATGCTTCCCCTCGACGACCTTATCGCCGCAGCCAAGGATTTCGACCCGGACATCTACCTGGGTTCTCAGTGGGACAACGGCAAGTGGGACGGCGTTACCTATGGTATCCCCGTTCTCGAGGGGGGCGCCATGCCCGCGATCTGCTGGCATAAGCACCTTATCGAGGAAGCCGGCGGCGATCCCGAACTCGGCCCCAGGTCCTGGCCCGAAATGTTGGAATTGTCCCGCGCGCTCCTCAAGTTTGACGACGACGGCAACCTGACGCAGGCCGGATACGACCCCAAGGACGCCTATGCGTTCACCGTCATCGCCTGGCCGGTCGTCTTCGACGAAAACTTCATCTCCGCGGACAAGCGCACCTTCACCTTTGACTCCGACGCGTGGGCGGAGGGCCTCAACATCATCGCCCAGTTCTGGCTTGATGCCGGCGTAGACAAGATGCAGGCCTTCGCCGATCAGTGGGGCTATTGGACCGGCTATGCGTCGAGTGGCTTTAACAACGCCAAGCGGGGCATGATCATGAACGGCAACTGGATGCCCGGCGCTATGCGGAACGTCGTCGACGTTACCGGCGTTGAGTTGGACTCGATCGGCTACGGCTACCACCCCAACCTGAATGAGGGCCTCAAGGCCATCGACTTCGGCACCGGGCATACACTCTTCATGCCCCGCTCCACCCAGGTCGCTGAAGACGCCCTCACGTTCATGATACACATGACCAGCGTCGAAGTCGGCCTGATAGAATTCGAGATCCGCGCCGCCGCCATGTGGAGCAAGCCGCTGCTCGACGCCATCGATCTTTCCTCCGTTCCTGGCCTGCAGTGGTTCTTCGACGCGCCGCTCGAAGCCGACAGGCTCTGGAGCCCCAGCGAGTTCCTCACGCCCGTCCAGTCCCAGGTCGAAAACCTGTGGCAGCGGGCCATCGAAGAGACCATCGTCGGCGCCAAGTCGGCCGAAGACTCCCTCGTCGACATCAACTCCGAGCTCCAGCAGTCCCTGGACGAGTACTGGGAGACCCAGGCCTAGTCTCCCCTCAATGTGAAACTAACCGGTCACGTCTTGGCTCTGCATTCAAGGCGTGACCACCTTTTTGGGCCCTTTTAGGCAAGAACGCCCCGGATCATCTCTGAACCGTCGGCGTTGGTTTGACCCCGACCGAACTGACCGCAGAACAGCCAGGTCTAGGTCCCGCCGAGAGCGCCGAGCTCAGCAACCGGCTGGCCCGACGCCGACGCTTTCGCAGGCATCAGACCAAGCCCAGTGAACCAAACCAAGGCATCAAACGTCTTTGCTTACAACAGCCTTGTACATTTGACATCTAAAATCCTGTATATTTGTTATTTGCGGCAATTGTGTTATCCTGTCCTCCATCCGGCGCCGGACCCCTCCTATCGTAGCTATCCGTGATTCATTTGGAACCCAACCGCCAACCAACCCTGGAGGAAAACTGATCATGCAAAAGCAAGGTTTCAGTCGCAGAGAATTCCTTTCATTAGCGGGCGCAACCGGCGGCGTGGCCCTGCTCGCCGCATGTCAGGCTGTCGCTCCGGCTGCCGAAAGCGGCGGGACGGAGGCCTCGATGGAGCCGGTGAATGTCTCCGTCCAGTCCGGATGGTATACCAGTGGCGACAGGGACATCTGGACGCCGTCGATCGAGCTGTTTCACGAGAACGTCCCCAATATCACTGTTGAACTGATTCGCCTCCACGTGACCCCTGAGGACACGATGACCGCCATCGCCGGCGGCACCGCGCCCGATATCTACCATCGCTACATCGGCGGCTTTTCCGAGCTGATGGCGCGCGGCGTTATGTACCCGCTCGACGACCTCCTAGCCACAGTCGAGGATTTCGACCGGGACATCTACCTCGGCCCGCAGTGGGAAGGCGGTATGTGGGATGGTGTCACCTTCGGCGTCCCCTGTCTCGAGGGCGGCGCCATGCCCGCCATCTGCTGGCATAAGAACATCATCGATGAGATCGGCGGCGACCCCGAGGTCGGCCCCAGGACATGGGGCGAGATGTTGGACTGGGCCCGCAAGATTAACCAGTATGACGACGACGGCAACCTGACCCGGGCCGGTTTCGACCCCAGAGACTCCTTCGGGATTACCATCATCGGCCAACCCGTCATTTTCGACGAAAACTACATCAGCGGAGACAAGCGCACCTTCAACTTCGACTCCGCAACCTATGCCGAGGGCCTTGAGATCCTCGCCCAGTTCTGGATCGATGCCGGCACCCCGCAGATGAATGCTTTCGCGGGCGAATGGGGCTACTGGTCCGGCTATCCGTCCAGTGGCTTTAACAGCGGCAAGCGCGCCATGGTCACCGACGGCAACTGGCTGCCGGGTATGATACGCGACATGGAGGAAGTGACCGGCGTCTTGATGGAAGACATCGGCTACGGCTTCCACCCCAATCTGAACGAGGGCTACAAGGCCGTCGATTTCGGCTCCGCGCATACGCTGTTCATGCCCAGGAACACCGAGGTCCCTGAAGCCGGCGTCAGGTTCATGACCCACATGACCACCGTCGAAGTCAACCTGATCGAGTTCGAGATCCGTGCCGCGTGCATGTGGAGCAAGCCGCTGCTTGAGGTCATCGATCTTTCGGGCGTGCCCGGCTTGGAGTGGTTCTTCGACGCGCCCCTCCACGCCGACAGACTCTGGAGCCCCGCCGAGTTCCTCACGCCTGTCCAGTCCCAGGTCGAGAATCTGTGGGCGCGGGCCTTCGAAGAGGTGACCGTCGGCGCCAAGACGGCCGACGAGGCCCTCTTCGACATCAATTCCGAGCTCCAGCAGTCCCTGGACGAGTACTGGGAGACCCAAGCCTAGTCTCTCTGTTTTAGCGAACCAACCGGGTCACGCTTGACCTTTTGGAAAGAGCGTGACCCGCTTTCTTTGTCTTCCGCTTCAAGCAATTCGAGTACATAGGAATTGGTATGTCGTCCTCCGGTCTGAGCGCACAACAACCAAGCCTGGATCCCGGCGGTAGCGCTGCGCTCCTTAGCAGGCAAGCAAAACGCCGGCACTTCCGCCGGCGTTCGTTGCCCTACATCTTCATCTTCCCGTGGATCCTGGGCGTTCTCATTTTTCAGGCCTACCCAATCCTCGATTCTTTCTACCATAGCTTCACCATTTACGACGTTTTTCAGCCCGCCAAGTGGATCGGAATCCGCAACTACGTAAATCTGGTAGAAAACGCCTATACTCGCAAAGCGCTGTTGAACACGTTGCTCTACGTGGGCGTCTCCGTTCCGGGCGGACTGGTGGTCGGCCTCCTGCAGGCGCTGCTGCTCAACGTCAAAGTGCGCGGCCTCCAGCTCTTTCGCACGCTGGCGATCGTGCCCGGCACCGTACCTGTGGCCGGCGCCGCCGCCGTGTCGCTCTTTATCTGGAGCCCTTCCCTCGGCCTTATCAACAGTGTCCTCAAATCCTTTGGCCTCCCCTGGCGCCAAGCTTGGCTCGCCGATCCAATTATGGTCAAATGGATTTTCATCTTCATGACCATCCAGGGCGGCATTGGCATGCTCATCTTCCTGGCCGGGCTGCAGAACGTGCCGCAAGAGCTCTATGACGCATCCAAGATCGACGGCGCGAAGTCGCTGCAAACCCTGTTCAGCGTCACGCTGCCGATGCTGACCCCCTACACTCTCTTCAACCTGCTGACCAGCCTGATCGGCGCGTTTCAATACTTCGCCGGCCCCATGTTAATGACCGGAGGTGGCCCGGCCGGTGGCTCTACTTTCTACGCCCAGCTCATCTATGAGAACGCCTTCAAATACTTTAAGATGGGCCACGCGGCCGCGCTCGCATGGATTTTGTTCGTAATCTGCGTGCTAATCGTTGTTTCCGTTTTCCGCTCGTCCGCGAGTTGGGTTTACTATGAGGGAGGCAACTGACCGGTATGGCCGGAATTTCTACAGCGCGGCGTGGTACTGTGCAAGGCGGCGGCTTCTCTATCGGAATGCGCCATAGTCGGCTCATCCAGCACGCGATAGCCTATCTGCTGATTGCCCTCTTTCTGGCCGTCGCGCTGATGCCCCTGGGCTGGATGTTCAGCGCCGCCTTCAAGACGCTCGAACAGATGCGCATCACCATCCCCATCCAGTGGATCCCCAACCCCGTCACTCTCCAGAACTTCGTCGACGGTTGGGGAGAGAGAGACTGGTTGCTCAACCTGCGCAATACCCTGATGCTCGCCGTCTTTGTCGGTGTGCCAACCATGATTTCGTGTACGCTGGCGGCCTATGCCTTCGCCCGCATGAAATTTCGGGGCAACGAGTTGCTGATGCTGCTCAACATCAGCCTCATGCTTATCCCGGACATGGTAACAATGGTACCCCGCTATGTGATGATGGCGCGTATGTCCTGGATCGGAACTTGGTTGCCGGCAGTCGTCCCTTCGCTGTTGGCGCTCAATCCTGCAATGGTCTTTGTGCTGCGCCAGTTCTTCCGCGCCGTCCCCAATGAACTCTCCGACGCCGCCCGCATCGACGGCTGCAATGATCTGGGCATTTACTGGCGTATCGTCCTACCCCTCGCCAAGCCTATCCTGGCCCTCCAAGTCGTACTCATCACCTCCTGGGCCTGGAACGACCTGCTCTTCCCTCTCCTTTACCTCAAAGCGAAGCACATGCAAACCCTTACCCTCGCTATGATGGGCTTCATCGGCACCCGCGGCGACACCAGATGGGGACAGATGATGGCCATGTCCGTCCTTGTGTCGCTGCCGATGATGGGGCTCGCCTACTACGGCCAGCGCTACTTCACCGAGGGCTTCACCCTCAGCGGAATCAAGGGATGATCCGAATGCTCCAATTTCCGCCCGCGTACTGCAGACCAATTTCCCTTCACTGAACACCGGTATCGATTTCCATGTCTTTTTTCACATCAAGTCGAGAACGCCGCCTCTGGCTCTGGACACTGGCCGTAGTTGCCGCGATCTACTCGACACTCGGTTTGGCGCGAACTCTGGCCGGGGTCCTGCGAACCCACGGCCTGCTCGAAGCGCTCTTTATGCTCAGTTTTCTCTTGGTTGGGGCTGTTATCGTGGCATATGGGCTGAAGACGCGCCCGGGCGGCCTGGAGATCGGCGTCGCGCTCGGCGTTGCGGCAGTCTACATCCTCGTCTTCGTCCGCATGGCGACCCCGGAGGAACGCACCCACCTCATCGAATACGGCGTACTGTCCATCTTCATCTACGAAGCGCTCAAGGAACGGGCCAGCCAGGGCCGCCGCGTCCCCGTGCCCGCCTTGCTCGCGGTGCTGGCGGCGTCGCTGATCGGCCTGGTCGACGAGAATATTCAGGCCTTTTTGCCCAACCGCGCCTACGACGAGCGCGATCTCCTCTTCAATGTCCTCGCCGCCGTGATGGCGGTCGCCGCAAGCATGGCGCTGACACGCGCGCGACGCTGGCGCTTCAGGAAACAGCCGGACTGAGATTCAGGATTGCGGGGGAATCTACCCGCCTCCCTTCTGCATCCACATAGTAGTCCAAGTCTCAATAAAACTTGCTGTACCCCAGCGCCGGACGATAATTCAGCTTCTCATCCACTGACGGCCAAGCCACCTCATAGCCGTCTGGCGGCTGATAGGGGAAGGGAACTTCATCGCCCCCGTAGCTAGTCTCCTTTCGCAGATCAATGGCGTGCATCATCAGCCGCAGTCGCTCCTGGATCCAACTCTCCGGCACGGGCTGGCCTGGGCGCAACAGTGAAGTCCCTGGCTCCGGGCTGCCTTGGCGCGCGGCCGCGCTCAGAGAATGAAATGCATAGTAGAGCGTTCGCCGCAGACTGTTAGCGCTGTTGCGCCTCGAACCATGCACAAGCCGCGTATTGTGGAATAACACGTCGCCCGCCTTGACCGGCAGCTCAACCAGGCCGGGAAAGTCGAAGCCCTGCGCCACCACCTCCTGTACAGAAAGATTTAGCTTATGGCTTCCCGACGTGACCAGCAGGCAGCCGTTCTCCGGTGTGGCGTCGTCAAGGTAGTAGTCGACGTTAAACACCAGCTCCATCACATCCGGCTGGCTGGGGTCGCCGTCGCAATGGACCGGGACCTCCTTGCCGTTTCCCGGCAGCTTGAAAACAAACGCCTCCGCCTCACAGATGAAGTCATCCCCTAGCAGCCGCTGCACCACTTGCAGTATTAAGGGATGCGCCAGCAGCTTGATGAAGGAGTTGCTCCTGGCTTTGGGGAAGACATACTGCACACGGTGGAAGACCACCTCCCCCGTATCCGGCAACGGATCAGAAAAATAGTCACTTTCAGGTTCCTTGCCCTCATAGCCCTCTTCAATGATGCGGGCCGAATCTTCCTGCAAGACCGCCAACTCTTCAGGGCAAATCGCTTGGGGCAAGAGGACGTAGCCGTCCCGATCAAAGTTGGCAGCGATTGCATCAATGTTCATGTCGTTTCCTCTGTTGTGGGAGAAGCCGGAATCGGTTCCACCGCCACAGTCAGCATCACATCATGGAAGAATACAGTCGCTGCATGGCAACCCTTTGCAGCCGGAAACGAGCCGTGTAATAGGAGTGAAAAGGCTTCCCTCTTCGAAGTGCAACTCAGTCCTCGCCGTAGTCAAGCACGATCTGCAGGATGTCCTGCGGCCGCCTGTCGATCATCTCGTAGGCCGCGGCCGCGTCCCCGTGGTCAACCACGTCAGTGATCAACCCATCCAGGTTCAGCTTGGGCATCAGTGAAAGCACCACCTCCATGCGGCGCGCGGCCGACCATCGATGCGACAGCTCAGGGCTGATGCCGCCTATCTGCGACGAGATCAGCTGGATGCGGTTGTGGTGGAACTCCGCGCCAGGGTACACATTACCCAGGCTCCCCGCATACCACGACATCACGATCACCTTGCCGTTGTAACAGGCAGTGCGGATCGCCTCGTTCAGAGCGCGATCACTGGCCGAAAACTCGAATACTACGTCCGCGCCGCGATTGTCCGTCAACTCCCTCACCGCCATCGCGATGTCTCCTACCTCGCCCGCATTGAAGACAAGGTCCGCTCCGCTCACCCTCTTGGAGATCTCCAGCCGCTTCTCGATCAGGTCCACCGCAATCACCGGCGACGCGCCCGAGAGCTTCGCCCACTGCACCGTCAGCTGCCCCAGGACACCCTGGCCAAAGACCACCACGCACTCTCCCAAATGCAGGTCCGCGTCCAATATGCCGTTGAAAGTAGTGTTCAGGACGGCCGTGAGCACACCTGCCCTTGGATCGATCCCCTCCGGCACCTTGAACACCGACTTCGCCGGCAGTATGTGTGCCGACTGGTGCGGCGCAAAGCAAAAGACGACATCGCCCTCGGCAACCTCCGCCACATCGCTCCCCACCGCCGTGATCACGCCAACGCAAGCATACCCGTAGCGCAAAGGGTACCGCCACTCAGGCTCGTCAGCATCCACAAACAGCCGCGTCCGCCGGTCCTGTTTCCGCTGCCACATCGGCGCATCGCCGCGATAGACGTTCATCTCCGTCCCATGACTGATCCCCGAATACAGCGAGCGCATCGCCACTTCACCCGCGCCCGGTTCCGCAAGTTCATCCTCGACCAAAGTTACCTGTCGCGGCCCAGTAATTTCAGCAGCCTTTATCTTGATCATTCTTACTCCGACATCGTTGTTGATTGGTCTTCTTGTTGTCGCCCTTGCCTCAACCTTTGAGCCCTGTGATTGAAACCCCTTCGATAAAAGTCCGCTGCGCCAGGAAGAATACAACCACTACCGGTATCGTTACCGCGGTGGAAGCAGCTAGACTCATCGCATAACGGTCCAGCGAACCCCACATCATACTTCCCATATACCACAGGCCCAATGAAAGCGTAAACTGGGAGGTATCCTGAATGTAGATAAGGGGACCGAGATAGTCGGACCAAGCGGCAAGAAAGGTAAACAGCCCCACAACGGCCAGCGCCGGCTTGGATAGCGGCATGACAATGCCCCAGAAGATCCTCAGCTCCCCGGCCCCATCTACGCGTGCGGCATCGTCCAGTTCGCGTGGGATAGTCATGAAGAACTGTCTCAGCAGAAAAATATGAAATGGTGTGCCAAACAGCCACGGCACCTGTAAGGGCAGATAAGTGCCCACCCAACCCAATTTGAAGAAAACGATGTACAAGGGAATCATCGTAACCGCAAACGGAATCATCATCGTTGACAGGCAGAGAAAAAAGACGACATCGCGGCCATCCCAACTGATGCGTGCAAATCCATATGCCACCAGCGCGCTGACAAATACCGAACCAACCAGGCGGGGAGCCGTAATTTCCAGTGTATTCAACGTATATTGCAGGAACGGGCCGGAGGTCAGGGCCGCGGGGTAGTTGCCTATGACGACAGGGTTGGGAAACCAGACAGGGGGTACGGCAAACGCCTGTCTGCCGGTTTTCAGCGATGAAGTCAGTAGCCAGAAAAAGGGCAGAGCAAAGGCAACAGCCAGGGCCAGGACCGTAGCATAGAGGGCGATTCTGCCCGTTATTCTCGTGAACAGACGGCCGCTTGGCTCGTCCTCCATCCAGCGTATGATTACTCCCATGGTCCGTCTTTCACCTTTTCCTCGGATTCCGGTGAAGAAGCTCAGTCTCGACCATAAAACACCCAGCGCGCCGAACTGCGAAATAGAGCAACCGTACAGGCAACGATGATCAAGAAGAGGATCCAGGCCATCGCTGAAGCATAACCCATCCTGAAATACCTGAACGCGTTGCGGTAAAGGTAGAGTCCGTAGAATTCAGTGGCATAATTCGGCCCCCCTTCCGTGAGGATCCAAACAAAATCGAATGCTTGGAAAGTGGCGATCACACCCATAATTAGGTTGAACAGAATCGCAGGTGTACACAGCGGGATAGTGATATGCCAGAAACGGCGCCAGGCGCCGGCCCCATCCACCTTGGCCGCATCGTACAGCGAGCCCGGCACATCTTGCAAGGCAGCCAGGAAGATGACCATCGCCGTGCCGCACGCCCACCAGTGGATGAGGAGCAGCGAAGGTTTGGCCCACGACGGATCCGACAGCCATGGCGCTCTCTGCAAGCCAAGACCAACGATAATGTGGTTAAACAGGCCGACGCGTACATTGAAGAGCCATTTCCACAGAAATGCCGAAGCGACCGCCGGCACGATGGTCGGCAGATAGAATATCGTTCGGAAAATCGAACGAAACCTTATTGTCGTATTGAGCAGGTTTGCCAGCACAAATGCAATGACCAGCTGCGAGGGCACGCCCAGCACGACAAACCAGACCGTGTTATACAGAGTTCTGCCGAAGAGATCGTCCAGAGAGAAGGCTTCTACATAGTTCTCAAGCCCGTTCGGCCTGGGCGGGAGGAAAACATCATAGTCGGTAAAGCTGTAATAGAGAGAGGCGGCGATGGGATAAACGG
Organism: Caldilineaceae bacterium; assembly: GCA_965220715.1. Classification (GTDB taxonomy): domain Bacteria; phylum Chloroflexota; class Anaerolineae; order Caldilineales; family Caldilineaceae; genus Bin5. Next base: position 5,065,490 of record OZ244843.1, on the reverse strand, counting down.
TAAATACCAGCACGCCGAACACCCAGGGGGAGATAAAGAGCAGCCCCTTTATCAGATTCGTGCGGCGCCGGGCCGTCCAACCGGAATGGCTCCTGATTTGTGTACTGGCCATCAGTATTTGCCCGTTTTCATCACAGCAGCAGGCGTCGGGACAGCGACCCGGCAATTAGCGATGCGTCAGTCTACAGTTGAAGTCCAGCATTTGCGGCCGACAAGTGCCCTCAATTCCATCGCGGGCGTGAGAGGAGATGAAGCGTGAAACTCATGAAGCCTGATGGCCTGGAATCGACCATCAGGCTTCGCAAACTGTGTCAGTCAGAACGTCGACAAATGCGGCGGCTTAGCTACCTACCCCTGCAATAACGAATCAAGCTGGTCCTGGGTCACCCGATTCATCTCCTCTAATGCCTCTGTGGCGGTCTTTTCGCCGTAGATGACAGCGTTCTGGGCCTTGCTCCACTCACCCCAAATGCGCATCCAGATCGGGCTGTCCAGGCCGCTCGTATACCATTCCTCCGCTTCGATCGCCGACTTCACATACCATTCGATCCCGGGATAGAGGCTGGTGTCTACCTTTTCCAGCCATGATCGAGTCGCCGCGAAGCCGCCGGCAGTATTGTAGAAGATCTCGTTTGCTTCGTCGGTGCTCATGAACTCCAGTACGCGGAAACAGGCATCGGGGTACTTGGAGGCTTTGGCGATGTAACAGCCGAAAGGCAGGCTCGTCTGGTACTTTACGCCTTTGCGGTCGTCAGAAGTCGGAGGCCAGGCATAGATGTATTCCTGCTCCGGATCGGCCTTGTGGAACAACTCGCCCGGGGTCCAGTAGCCGTTCACGTGCAGGCCCTCAAGACCCAAGGCGACGGGGCTGTCGGGGCTAAGCCAGCCCCCGTGACCCGCTCTGAACGCCTCGAACTGATCCGGCCCCCACGTCTGGAGATATTGGGCCGACCAGTCAAGGGCCTCGGCCAACACATCGAAGTTGAACTGGAGGTTGTCGCGGTCCCACCATTCGACGCCGTATACGCCGGCCCAGTTGTACCAGCGCGAGCCGGTGCCTGCCAAAGGATCGAATCCGATATGGGAAAGCCCCCCAGCCGGGTCCTCTCTGGCCATTGCCTCGGACCATGCCAAAATTTCGCTCATTGTTTCGGGCGGGCTGCTGGGGTCCAGCCCCGCCTCTTCCGCCAGACCTTTATTGATAATCAAGGCCACGTCGACGAAGGCCTCAGCGCCCGGCAGCGCGTGCAGTTCTCCCTCCCACTGGTAGGTGTCGAGCATTCCAGGCAGGTAGTTGTCCAGATCGATGATCGTGCTGGCGTCAATCAAATTGTCGAGCGTCTGCGTCAGGCCGCGCGGCGGGAGTTCACCACCGGCAACGGTCAAAAGGAGATCGGGCGGTTCCCCGCTGGCGAAGGCCGCCAGGATTCGCTCCATTCTGCCACCCAGGGGTAGCGGCTCAATGTAGACGTCGTCATTGTCCTCCATGAACTTGTTGGCGAATGCCGTGCAGGCCTCCCCCCAGATGCTGCCCCACCAGTACCAGAACTTGAGGTGCGCCGGCCCTTCCGGCGCGGGGGCGGTCACAACAACCTCGACGGTCTGCCCAACCGGTTGGACTTGGCAGGCGGCGAGCATCGCCGCACCGGCGCCGGCCCCCGTCAACTGCAATAGCTCACGACGACTAAACCGTTTTCCAGTCATTTCTGTCTCCTTGTTTCAAGGTCGGTCATTTGGTGACCGGCGGTTGTAGAGCAGACGCCCAGTAGGTTTGGTGCAAAAGTAGCCCTCGTTGAATCGAGGGACGGGGTTGCCCGCGCTGTCCGTCGGGTCTTTCCGACCTGAAAGCGCGCCCATGGCAGGATTCTTACCAGTATAGATAATATTTTTTTCCTGTCAAGCGATCGGAATCCGGGCCAATCTGAGTTGCCCGCACGCATGTGCCCGCATCACTCCATGTCATTCACCACCTCGAATCCGAGCACCTGCCCCAGATCCTCGATCTCATCCACCCAGTCGCCGTAGAACAGCACCCTGTGCCCTCCGGGTGTCAACGGATGCTCCGCCTTCATGCAGTTGCGCAGCAGCCGCTTGGCATTGGCAACTTTGATCGCCACCGACGTCCGACAGTCCCGCTGCGGACTCACATTGCTGTCGATAACCCCGGTGAAGGCGTACATCCTGTCAAACGGCACGAATTGGGCGATCGTTACCGTCTGTCCGACCTCCATCTGCACGTTCAGACAGGTGCTGCGATACAACCCCTGGTGATTGCGAAAAGCGTAATCGCCCCCTTCCTCGCCGTTCCATCCCCCCAGCTTGGTTGCGCTGAAGTCGTGCGACATCCCGATCAGGTTCCGCCCCGTATCGACGTGAATATGGCCGATAAAGCCGGGCCGGTCGGCCAGGTAACCGATCAGCAACTGTGTAATCGTGCTCGACAGGTCCAGCTGGCAGATGCCGGCCAACCCCTCGTCGTTCAGCATCGAAAACGCCAGGCACGGCAGCGGATACGGCCCGCGCCCCATGCAGATGCCGTGCTCCGTTATCCCCTGCGCCTTCTCTTCCGCCAGGACCTGCTTGATCCCCAGATACAGCTTGCAGGACTCGACCACTTCCTCCCGCGTAGGCTCAACTACCTCCGTGGCCCCCGCAATCCGTCGACGCGCCAGCTCTTCCGCGGCCTCAACGTCGGCGTTCTGGTAGGCTGCAATCAACCTCTGGGAAGGGATATCCTTGATCTCAAGCCCCAGCCTCTCTTTGGCCTGCTTAATGAAGCTGTCGCTCAACGGCGTCAGGTCGGAAAAGAGATGGATCCCGCCCCACCCTTCTTCGAACCACCTGCGGCTCGATTCCACCTGCTTCGGAGTCAGCGTCTGCTGGTACAGCACCTTCGACTGCCCCATCTTGTGGATGGCCTTGAGCACGCCGATCTTCTTCCCCACATCCCCGAACTCCGATGAAAGCACCGGAATCACATTGCTCTTGCCCTTGACAGGCACGAAATTGTGCAGCCAGCCCAGCGGCGAAAGAGGCGACTCCGTCGGGTTGAACATCACCGTCGGCTTGCCCCAACTCGCAATCTCCTTCTGCATCGCATTGGGAAACAAGCCGAGAATGAAAACCAGGACGCCCGCTTCATCCCCTACCCTCTCCCCTATGCCCTCCAGCTCCTGCCGCGTCCGCACCAGCGTCTGACCCGTAAATTCTACCTCATGTTCGTAGACCTTGAGCTTCTCCCTGTATCGGGCAGCTACCTTCTCGTGGCTGTACTCTCCCCGATAAATCGGCCACTCTTCGTTCTCCTGGGCCGGATACTGGCCGCCTCTCGGGCTTCCCAGGAAAAGCGTCCGGATTCTTGCCTTTTTCACGAGATTCGCCTTCCTGACTACATTTCACGTTTTCTGAGTCATACAGATGATTAGGCCGGCCTCAACACACTGTTCAACTCTATAATAGCCCGCTTTACGGATCGCACTGAACCGTTCAATCCCGTTTGTCTATCGCGCTAGGCCGGTGTTTAATAGTACACACGCATCCAAACAGACACCACAGGGGACAAAGATGCAGCTAACCCACGCGCAGAAACGGGAATTCTACAAGAAGGGATATGTGAGGGTGCCCGGCGCTGTTCCGGCAGTAATGGTCGACGACGCCGTCAAGGCCATCAACCACTCCTTCGGCAACGGTATCGATCCGGCCAAGATGATCACCTTTCAGTCGCGGACATTCTGCCCGGAGTTGCGGGAAGCGCCCGAGATAACCGATCTCTACAATCAGACGCCGGTCAAAGCGCTGGCGGAGTCGATGATGGGTAACGGCAAGGTCAACCCCGTCCAGGGCGGCCAGATCGCAGTTCGTTTTCCGATAATGGACGATCCTCCGCCCCCGCTCCGCCCCCATTTGGATGGCCGCCACTCGCCCGACAACGGCGTCCCGGCCGGCGAGCTGCGCAGCTTCACGATGTTGGTCGGCATCGCCTTGAGCGATGTGCCGACCGACCATGCCGGGAATCTGGTCGTCTGGCCCGGAACCCATCGTCTCTACGAACAGTACTTTCGTGATAATGGGCATGACATCATGACGGCCGGCGCAGAAGACATGCCTCCCATAGATATGCCGCCACCCCAAATGATGACCGCCCGCGCCGGCGACGCCTTTCTCGTACACTACCAGGTCGTCCACACTGCCGCGCCCAACGTCTCTCCCCATCCCCGCTACGCCATCTATTTTCGCCTGAGTCATGTTGACCACAAGGCGCAAATGATCGAAGCCCTGACCGATATCTGGCTGGAGTGGGACGGCATGCGCGCAATAGTGGCCCAGCACAGAGAACGCGTTCCGGCCGGTTAGACGAAGCCGCGTCTACACCTCTTCCATCTCCAACTGCCCGGCCCTCTCCATCGCCGCCCAATAGGCGCGGTCGGCATCGTGGACAAGCGTGTTTTCCAGGCTGCGCTTGATCAGTTCCCCTTCGGCCGAGTGCGCGCCCGCGGTATGGGCCACAGCCTCCGGCAGCCCCACCGTCAGCGCCACATGCACGCCGTAGACCGAATGCCGGATCGCCGGAAACCCAGACGCGCCGACATCGTTCTTCCAACGTTCCTGGTTCCTCGGGCTGAACTCAAACGGCTTGCCCACATCGTGGCACAGCGCGCAAGCCCAGAGCAGGTCTCTGTCCAGGCCAATATCCCCGTGAATCTTCTCCAACCCATCGGCGATACCATGGGCGATGCGGGCAACGCCGCGCAGATGGTCCGCCTGCGTGCCGTCCTTGAGCGCCGGCGAGTCCGGCACGCCCGATCCTCGGATCTGGTCGATGCGCGTAAACTCCGACTGCGACAGCGCAAACGCCCACGCCTCTATCACCTGGCCGCGCAGTTCTTCATTCTTGATTTTGTTGACCTCCGGCAGGCTCTCGCATACGCCCTGGCGGAGTTCGTCCATGGAAGCCATCAGTGTCTCTCCTCTATTCATCGCGAAGCGGTGCGTCTCCGCACGCGCCGTCTCTTAAGGCTATGCGCCCACTGCCACAGTCTCTTCCCGCGCCAATATCTGAATGGACGTGTTGGGAAAGACGGCAACGGTGGCGTCCGCGGGCAATTTGGCCGCCAACTGGTCTATCAACGTCTGCCAACTGCGGAAGAGGAGATCGCTGCCATGCTTAGTCGCAAACTCCGCCGCCTGGAAATGTTCAGAGAGGATGAGCAGGTTTCCTCGACCGTTGATCGCGGCCGCCGGGTCGGGCGTGGCGTCGGCAGCGGCTCGGCGCTTCAGATACTGGGCCCAGGGTAGCTGCTGATGCAGGCCATGGTAGGAGATGCCGTCGCTGGCCGCGTTGAGAACGACCGTGTACGGCTCCCGCTCGAAATAGTCACGGGGCCAGAGCGCCTTCGACCCCTGGATCGGGTCGGCGTCGAGCGGGAAAGCGTTGCACACCAGCAGATCTGCCTCCTGCCGCAGCCTGTGCGGTATGGTCGTGGCATAAGTGCGCTGCGCGAACCGTGCGCCGGCGCGATGCGCCTCGACGAAATCGCCCACAAAGAGTCCGCCAATCTGGCGGCGGCTGGTGAGCACACAGTTGACGATCATATCCAACCCAATGCGGCTCGCCACCTCCTCGGCCACGTCGCGGTGATCGCGCACGCCGCCGTCAATCAGAGTCACCTCGCCCTCTTCCCCTGGGGACGGTTTCTGGCGTTCAATATTCCCCTGTCCCCGCCTGGCCGAAAAGCTGTGGAAGTTAAATATGGTGGCGAAACCGGCCACGCCCGGCACGATCAGCTTGGCGCCGCCGCCGAAACCGACCGAGGGGTGGGGATAGATGCCGCCCACGCAGATTTTGAACTCTGCCTCGGCCACAATGCGGTTGATATAGATCGGCGTGCCGTCCTCCAGGCTACCGTACGCAACCAGATCGCCTGCCATGAAATCGTGCGAAGTCGTCGCGTAGTTGGCGGCCACGTCCGCGCCCACTTTCTTGACAACCTCCTCCTCGGTCAGCGGCCGGTGCGTGCCGCCGCCGACAACAATTACTGTCTCAGCTTTGGGAACGCCGGCCGCCGCCAACTCTTCCAGCACATAAGGCAGCATCGCCGCCGCCGGCGTCGGCCGGCTAAGATCATCAACGACAATGGCGGCGCTGGCACGTCCTTTGGCCGCATCGCGGATGCGGCCCGTTCCGATCGGATTATCGAACGCCGCCGCAATCTGTTTCGAGTCGAGCGCGGGGGTGTCCTCGCAGGCGCAGACATGAATATCCCAGCCGGCGGGAAAGGTGAGCGTGCGGTCGCTGTCCCCAAACCAGGCTCTGGAGGGGACGGTTACGGTTTGCAAACTGTTCATGGCTTCTTCCTTCGCATGGCTCTGATGGTTTTGGCATTACCTGACGATTTATGCGGGGATGAGGTGGCCCTTCAGTGTTTCGACCAGTCGTTTTGCGAACCGAGAGCGCTGAATTACTTTTTCTGGATCGATTTGGGCCAATATTTCAAAGGAATGAAGTCCCTTGTGATAAGTACCCTTCCTACTAGGGCGGCTGGCTGTAGTAAGTTGGTTGAGGACATCGTTTTTTGGAATTTTCTCGATGTCATCTCGTTTAGAAAGCGAGGTGACCGTGAAGCCGGGCCCAAAGAACGTTTCCAGTCCTGAGACGTCTGCAAGAAGCCAGGTTTCCATACATTGCACCATTAGATTCGCCTGGTTGTCCTGAGAACTGTCAGGACGTTTCCAACTGTCGCGGGAGCGCAGATGCTGCCAAGGTGTATCATTCGCCCGGACAAGGTATTCACTATCGACGAGCAACAGTGGTACATCCCCAGACCCTGAATCACTCACTGCGACACAAAAGCGTTCGAATGCGTCATTTCTGCTGCCGCAAGCGACGATACTGGGCATATGACCCGCTAGACCGGCGTTCCTGAAAAACTCAGTAAATCCTCTGCGGCATTCCGTTGCCAACCTTCCGCGACCGCCTCCCTCCACATAGACAGTCACCTTCACCATCGGTTTCCGCCAAGCTGGCCACTCCGCCACAGATCGCCCAATGTATACTCTTTAAGCCACTTTCGAAGAGCATCCTGATCAAGCCGGCGAACAGTTGTCGAACTGCTCTCCTTTTCGCAAACAAACACGGCTTCCGGTACGTGCGTAAGCGCGTCAACAAGAATGTCAGAATGGGTTGTCACGATTATCTGCGTTCGCTCAGACGCCTCGATCAGCATTTCTGCGACGGTCGGAAGAATATCAGGATGCAGTCCAATTTCTGGCTCCTCTATACAAATCAGCGGCTTGGGGGAAGGATGGCACAAAATAGAGGCAAGACAAAGAAAGCGCAATGTACCGTCAGAGATTCGTGTGGCCGGGATCCAATCCTTCAAATCCTTCTCGCGTAAGAATACTTGCACTGTGCCGCCTTCAACCGAAACGGAGTAATCCTTATAGCGATCGTAAAACCGGGAGAGAAACACATCCAACGTATCCTTTAAGTTGCCCGTGCGTCCCAAATTATTTAGAACAAGCCCAAGGTTGCTTGCATCCTCAGCCAGAAAGTCATTAGGCTGATCAACCGATTGCGGAATGCGGGGCGCTCCATTTCGCCCTATATCCCATTCACGGTAAAGTCTGAACTGTCTGTACTGTTCGCCCAAATAAGTTATCTCAGGGTACCGGTCAGGGTCCCGGCGCTGGGTTAGAACTGACTGATTAGGCGCTAGATTCTTCCGCCGTATACGTCGGTATTCCCTCTCGCCTCCATCTCCTTCCCCACTAGTTTCCTTAACGGGTACAAGAAAATTAGGTACTCCAGATTTGTAGAAAAAGTAGGAGAGTGTTTCCTCGTCTCCATCTGAATCTTCGGGCTGATCATAAATCGCTTCATCGACCAGTCTAAAGCGCTGGCCAGTTGAGCTAAAGGAGAAACTGTGACGTATCGGCACCGTGCCCTCAAGGGGGCGAATCGTCGCGTAGAGCACTGCCATAAGTCGGGGATCAACTCCCTTCCATAACCATTCCTCCGTGCCCCCTCCCGCACGAATTTGTGCCTCCAGGTCGGTAGCCGACGCCCGCAGCAGATCGATAGCCTCTATGACATTCGACTTGCCCGACCCGTTCGGCCCAATCAGCACATTTAAAGGCCCAAGTTCGATCGGCGGAGAGTCCGGCCCGAAAGAAAGCAGATTTCGCAACTGCAGCGTCCGGATAAACCTAGTATCTCCCTGCATTGCAATCCCTTTTTTCAGTCAGTTTCATGTCAGTTACATCCTGACATTCTATCACAACCGCAGGCCCCCGCACCTGCCCGTAGAATTCCCCACGCCCAAGATGCCATCGACTATTATCAGGCGCAAGTTAACCATTCGCAAGGACCGAAAGCAGCACGAGATTCTCGAGGGTATCAATCAGAATTCCTCCTATTCTTGACAGGCCCCCGTTCTCTGTTTATACTCACCCAGACTGACGAGGCAAGGGTGCCGCCCCACATTTCGTGGAAAGACGCATCCAACTTACTCTCCACGCCAAACAGCCAACTCTCCCTTGTGCCCTTCAACTCCTGAGCCGGGAGAGGCTGGGCGGCCAAACCGCAGTTCCTGAAGAGTCGTTCGCCCGTCCTTTTGGTTGGCCCGGCCAGCCATCGCATCCCTTTGGAATTGGGGGTATTGACCGCTGTCATTTTCGTTCTTGTTGGCCTCCGGTCGACACGCATAACACCATACTTTCAACAAGCCAAGGAGACAACCACCTATGAAACAGAAGAATTCAATGACCAGGCGTGATTTCCTGCGCTATTCCGCACTGGGCGGATCGGCCGCGCTGCTGGTAGCCTGCGCGCCCGCAGCCCCCTCAGCCGGGGATAGCGGCGAAGCCGCCCCGGATGAAGCGGCCGCGGAAGCCCCAGCCGCCGAAATGAGCGGTCCCAAGCAGGGTGGAACCATGACCTGGGTAGGCCATCAGGAAGTGGCCGGTCTCAGTCCGGCTATGGTAGGTCCCACCGTGCACTGGGTGATGATCATTAACATCCACAATCCGCTGATCACCGTTGACGAATTCAACCAGTTGGAGATGGTGTTGGCGAAATCGGTCGATGTCTCTGATGACGGCCTCACCTACACCTTCCAACTGCACGAAGGAGTCATGTTCCATGACGGCACGGAACTGACCGCCGCCGATGTCGCCTATACCTACGACTTCTACCGCAACCCGGACAACGGCGCGCCGATCGTGGGCTCATTCACCGGCATCGGCTCAGTCGATGCGCCGGACAAGTACACCGTCCAGGTAAATATGGACGATGTCAACGCCTCTTCCCTGGCATCCTGGGCCACCGTCCCGATCGTCCAATCAGCCTATCACGCCGAAGTCGGCGAGGATACCTACCGCACCGCGCCGATCGGCACCGGCCCTTACAAGCTGCAAGAGTGGCGCCCGGCAGAGTATACCGAGCTTGTAGCCTTCGATGATCATTTCCGCGGCCGCCCGCATATCGACGTCCTGCGAGAAGACATCGTGCCCGAGCCGTCGGTGCGCATGATCGCCCTGCAGACCGGGGAGGCCGACTCCGCCGTCTGGCCGTTGCTGGTGGAAGACAGCATCTTCCTGGAAGCCGAGCCGAACTTCATCAACTTCCGCACCCTCGCCAACTCGATCAAGCACTTCCCGCTGAACAACAGCATACCGCAACTGGCGCAAAAAGAAGTGCGCCAGGCGATGATGCACGCGCTCGACCGCCAGCGCATCATTGACGACCTTTGGAACGGCGCCGCGCAGGTTTCCCACTCCAACCTGACACCGGCCAGCCCCTTTTACAACGCCGGCCTGAAACAGTACGACTTCGACCCGCAGGAGGCGATGGCCCTGCTGGACGGCGCCGGCTGGGCCGTGGGCGGCGACGGCACCCGCGAAAAAGATGGTGAGAAGCTTACGTTCACGATTACCACAATCACCGGCGACCAGGCCCGCCGCCCCATCGCCGAACTGGCGCAGCTGATGTTCAGCGACGTCGGCATAGACGTGCAGTTGGAGGAGGCGCCGGTTGCGACGATCCTTCAGGGCATGCGGGAAGGTACTATGGATGCCTCCCTCTACAACTGGACCTACGGCAACGCTGTCGAGCCGGACCCGTTCAGTACGCTGCATTCCACCGGCGGCAACAACTTCGCCCAGCTCAACAACGCGCGTATGGACGAGTTGATCGAGGATGGGCTCAAGGTCGTCTCCTACGAGGAGCGCGAGCCCTACTACCATGAGATACAGGAGATCTTCGTCGAAGAGCAGCCGGTGCTCAACCTGCAGTTCGACGAGTGGATGAACGTCTTCAACAGCCGCATCAAGGGGCTGCCGGACGGCCCCAAGAACAGCTCGATGTACCAGCAGGCGTACAAATGGTGGATTGAGGAATAGCGAAAACACCAGTAACCAGTGGCCGGTGACCAGTAAACACCGGCCACTGACTACTGACCACTGGCAACTGCCCTCCTATGCTCCTCTACATCACCCGCCGCATTCTGCATGGTCTTGTGGTGCTCGTCCTGATCAGTGTCCTCACCTTCGTCGTCTTGCGGCTGATGCCCGGCGACCCCGCCTATCTGTTGCTGGGTGAAGGTGAGATTCGCATCAGCGAGGAACAGATGGAGGCGATCCGCCGCCGCTGGGGCTTGGACCGACCCTACCACGAGCAATATCTGGTCTGGGCGTGGAATCTGTTGCGGGGAGACTTTGGCGACTCTCTGATCCGCACCGGCGTGCCCGTGCGGCAGATGATCTTCGAAACAATTCCAGTGACGATCAAATTGAATGTCATCTCCCTGGGGCTGGCCTTCGCAGTCGCGATCCCTGCCGGTATCATCGCCGGTGTGCGCCGTAACTCCCCCTTCGACTACACCACCGCAGTCGGCTCAACACTGGGCGTGGCCCTGCCCAACTTCTGGCTGGGGCTGATGTTGATCGTGCTGTTCGCCCTATACGTGCCGCGCTGGTTCGGCGACCTGCCTCTGGTTGGCCGCATCCCTCCCTTTGGGCTGAAATCCTGGCAGGGATATATTCTGCCGATCCTGGTGCTGACCACGGAACAGATGGCAGTGCTGACGCGTGTCATGCGCGCGGCCACGCTCGAAGTCCTTTCCCAGGATTACGTGCGTACTGCCTACGCCAAGGGGCTGCCGAACATAACTGTCCTTGTCCGCCACGCCGTGCGCAATGCCCTACTGCCGGTAGTGACCGTCATCGGTTTTCGCATCGCCTTTATTCTCAGTGGCACGATCGTCGTCGAGACAGTCTTCGCCATCCCCGGCATCGGCCGTCTCTTCACCGATTCGGTCTTTCGCCTCGACTACCAAGTCGTTCAGTCGCTGGTCGTCGTGCTGGCCGTCCTGGTGGTGGCCGTGAACCTGCTGACCGACCTGACATACGCCATCATCGATCCGCGTATTCGTATCGAGTAGTTTGTTTCACCTATCATTTTGTCAGGGCCATGTCGATCTCCACAGACCACCCGAACTTGCATTGTCGTGGGAATGTGAAATTTCTCTTTCCCAAGATATCGAGCAGTATCTTCCACAGAAGGTAAAATGATGGACGAATCCCTTCTTGGTTTCCTCTGCCTCGGTACAATAGGTGTGGTGGTGATTGTTGCATGGAGAAACAGCGCGGCGCACCAAAAGGAACAGAAGGAACAGTTTAGGCATCAACAGAAGATACTTGAAGCATGGGCAGCAGAGCGTTTTGGCCCAGGTGAGGTTAGTGAAGCAGCAAAAAATTAAGACCTCCAAATCCCTATGAGGGGGGTCTGGATACGGCAGAACGGAACCGCCGGAGAGACATTGTGAGAAGATTGCCCAAAAAATGGGCGGAGGAGATAATCAGACAGGATAGAATAAGTCGGGAACGGCAAGCCGAGCACTTCGAGTCTTGGGGAGAAGAGAGATTCGGCAGTTCTTGGTCAGAGACCCGTGACCGACTCTGTCGTCTGGTCAGCGCAAACCGTACACCATCCATCGACAAACTGGCGGACGGAGAGATTGAAACTCTAAACAGCTACCTTTTGGCGGAAACACTTGGCGCGACCAACCCAGAGGGAGTTGCTGCGGGCGAGCCGAAGGAAAATACGAAGAGTCTAAGGTGGACGCAACAGAAATGCAAGAACTGTGGCGCGCCCATGTTAAAGGGTCAGTGCATTTACTGCAACACCGCTTATACACCGGCTTGACCGATTTGACCTGTTAAGCGATTATCTGCGAACTCAACCCCCAAGGTGGAAAGTCTTGGTATCAAATTGAATTTACATTCGCATAAAGTCCGACCGTCATGCTGATCGAAAAGTATGAGAACGAATAGGTTTCAGAACGGAGGAAATGGCATGGGGACCATTACGCATGCTCAAGTCCAGGAGTTAGTCAGAAATCTCCCGGAGACAAAACTGTCACACGCCTTTCATTTCTTGCGGGACCTAACTGACATAGACGCTGAATCGTTGTCTCATGGGGATTTTGCGTACCTTGCCTCGGTGGCGCCAGGAGACAGTTCTCCTGATGAACGCCGCCAGATTTTGGCGCATCAGGCAGAATTGATGAAGGAGTACTACGAACAGTCAGCCGATGACCGCACTGAATGGCAAGCTGGAGACTTCAGTGTTGGAAAGTAAACGCGGCGAAATCTGGTTAGTGCGCCTCGATCCGTCTCTCGGTGCTGAAATTCGAAAGACCCGTCCCGTAGTTGTAGTAAACTCTGATGCGATTGGCGTACTGCCCATTCGGTTGGTCGCTCCGCTAACGGAGTGGAAAGAATACTTTACCCATAACATCTGGCATGTCAGAGTTATGCCTGATAACGCCAATGGACTGAGCAAGCCCTCCGCAGTTGACGCGCTACAATTGCGTGGAGTTGATACGCAACGATTCGTTCGAAAAATTGGCAAGATCTCTGAAGCAGTCATGAGATCGATTGTCAGAGCAATTGCTGTGGTCATTGAGTACTAACGCACTCAATATAGGTCGGACGTTTCAGTTCGATAGCCTACATCTCTTACGTCGACTGAGTGCTGTTTGTAAATCCTATACACCGACCTGACATACGCCATCATCGATCCGCGTATTCGTATCGAGTAGTTTTTTTCTGCTATCATTCCTGACCAGCTTATGACGGCCTCCACAGCCACCGAGCCGAACCTCCAACTCATTGCGACTGCCGACCGCCGTTCCGAATGGAGCCAGGCTTGGCGGCGCTTTCGCGCCAATCGCTTCGCCGTCGGCGGCTTGGTGGTGATCCTCCTGCTGGCGTCGTTGGCGGTCTTCGCGCCGCTGTTCTCCCCGTACGATCCCATCACCGAGATCTTTCGCGGGATGCGCGGCGGCAGTCCTACGACAGCCCATCCATTCGGCTACGACCATCTCGGACGGGATCTTCTCAGCCGCGTGATCTTCGGCACCCGCATCGCCCTGATGGTCGGGCTGTTAGCCACCGGCATCGCCGTGACCATGGGCGTCGTCATCGGTGCCGTGGCCGGCTACTTCGGCAGCTGGGTGGACATGCTCATCTCTAGGGTGATCGACACGTTGATGGCCTTTCCGATTATCGCCCTGCTTGTGGTGCTGGCCGCGGTACTGGGGCCGAGCCTGGTTACGACCGTTCTTGTGATCGGCTTTACCGGCTGGGCCCGTTTCGCCCGCGTCGTGCGCGCCGACGTCATGTCCCTGAAAGCGACCGATTTCGTCACCGCGGCCCGGGCAGTCGGCGTGCGCGATTGGCGCATCATCTGGCGCCATCTCTTGCCAAACGTCATGGGCCCGGTCATCGTATTGGCGACCCTGGGCATCGGGGGCATTATTATTCTCGAATCGGCCCTCTCATTCCTGGGCCTGGGCATTCGCCCCCCGAACCCCTCTTGGGGCGGCATATTGGCGGATGGACGCGCCTTTATTCTTCGCTTTCCCCATATTGCTTTCTTCCCCGGCCTCATGATCGTTATCACAGTACTGGCGTTCAATTTCTTGGGCGACGGCCTGCGCGATGCACTGGATCCACGGGAACGGGATTAGCAAGAAAGGTCTTGGGAATGGCGTATCCTGAGCGGCGAAGGCGGCAAGCTGCGGGCCGTCGCCGACATCGGCGCCCACTGGCTGGGCCTGGTTCGGTTCATAACCTGCCTCTCCGTCAGCGCCGTGCAGGCCGACTTGAAGACCGTTCACACCACCCGCCAGCGGCCAACCGGTGAAGTCGAGACCTTTTCCGGCAAAGTGCAGGCGCCCGAGGCCACCGAGTCGATCGCCATCGAGACCGAGGACAGCGGCGCCGCGCTTCTCCGCTTTTCCGGCGGCGCCCACGGCTCGTTATGGGTATCGCAAATGACCGCCAGGCGCAAGAACTGTCTGCGTTATGAGATCGCCGGCAGCGATGCCACCGTCGCCTGGAACAGCGAGCAGCCCAACGAGCTCTGGATCGGCCATCGCAACCAGGCCAACCAGCAGCTGATCCGCGACCCCGGCCTCGTCTCCGAAGCCGCCCGCGCCCACATCAGCTATCCCGGCGGCCACAACGAGGGTTACGACGACTCCTTCAAGCAGTCCTTCAAGTCCTTCTACGACTACATCGCCGCCGCCGATTTCAGCGCCCCCGAACCCTTCCCCACCTTCGCCGACGGCCACAAGGAAATCCTCCTCTGTGAGGCCATTCTCGAGAGTCATGAGGGGAGGCGGTGGGTGGAGATCGACTAGGTGTGAAATCTTAAGTCGGAAAACAAGGCACGGTTGGGTATACTCAGACGCAAATGGGAAGACGCGCGGTACCAAGCGAGGAAACAGGTTCCAGAAGAGCCGTAGGAGGTCCAATCATATGCAAGGAAAGGCAAAATGAGGAAGTCTCAACTGAAGGGTTTCCTACTTACGCTGCTGTTTGGACCGATCGGGTTGTTCTACTCAAATGTGCCTCTAGCACTCGTATTCTTAGTTCTTGCGGTAATCGTTGGCGCCGTCAGCTTGGGATCCGCGATGCTCTCTTGGCCACTTTCTATTGTCGTCGGTGTCTTCACCGTCAAGCTGATTACTAAAGCAGAGTGGGCCTATGAGGAAATTGAAGAACTCTGCGATGGACTCCAGCTCATGACCGCTGGGGCTGTTGAAACGATTAATGACTGGGCGTTCGACAAAGTCGGCGCGCCCCTGATTGAAGACGGCAGTACCGTTTTTATCGATCTTGAACTGGCCGCAGAGATAACCGCTATGCAGACTCAATAGCAGTTGCCATAACCGAAAAATGAACGCGCATCAGAACCAAGGAGCGGGATGCAACTGTCCAGTCGCTCAAGATCAGTATGGCCCTCGCCTCGGCATCCAGCACATACTGATCGGAGCGTTAACGAGATAGGAGCGCTCAATAATATCTGGCGCAGGCCAGAAATCCGGCCAAGGGCACGCTGGCATGTGGAAGGAAGCGCCGCTGACCCTCTGGCCTGCCTCAATCATTGTCACTCTATTCACTGTAAGACGACATAACATGAAGACACAACAGGAATTGCAAAGAGATGGCCTGGAAGCGGAGCAAGCTGGACAGGGGAAAATGACCGCCGACGATGAAGTAAGGTTTGCCGAACTGATCGAGGCTCGCAAAAATCTGGCTGAATGGCAGTCAAGTTTGGCGAACACCACTGAGGCAGAAATGGCTGATCTTCAATTTGACTATCCTGGATTCGTTGACGGCGAACACTTCACTGCTTATGCCGAAGAGGTTAAGCAGTTGAAACGAGAAAGACGGCACGAGGAAGCCATCGCGCTGCTGCTCAAGCTGATTGCCGCGACCGAGGCTGAGTCGAGAGATCCGGGAGGGTCCGACCGCGTAGCCCCCTGGTATTACGAACAGCTTGCTATCATCTATCGCAAGGAAGGGCGAATCGACGACGAAGTGGCAACATTGGAAAGGTATGAAAGCCGATGCAACGAACTGGGAAACAGCGCTGGCAGGCTTGCAGAGCGTTTGGCTAAAGCAAGATCAAAGAATGAGAAAGCGGCCAGCCGGTCAAAAGCAATCATAGTTCCCCCCGCGGGACTCTTGATCGAAGGAACGGAAAAGAGGGCGGAATCGGCTGACCCGCCGGTGGCAAGCCAAGGAAAACTGCCCGAGTTTCTGGAAAAAATAGAAGCTGACTTCCCAGAACTGTTAGAGTTCCGAATTGATCTGTCAAAGACATTTGTTCCAAAGCCCAGGGCCGAAAACAAGGAGCCGGCCAGATGGGTACAGCCCGGTGAAGTCATCAAAGTAAGCAACTATTCAATTCGGCGCGGATTCTTCTACGTTGGCGGCCAATTGAAGAGTTTGGCCCCTTTCGACCTGAATGAAGACCTGTCACTGATAGATCCCACCTTGGAAGTTGGCGCCGATGATCCCGACTACGCCAACATAAAACCGGAATACTGGTTTGGATATGGCGGGTTTTATCCTGGAGACCGTGCAGAATTTCTCGCCTGGCTCGCCAGCGACCGCAGTGATCCCAAAACCTTCATCGAATATGTCTTTCTCTATCTGTGTGGCATCGAGAGGCGACTATTAATTGACGACAAGGAGGGAATGGTTTCAGATGACGAGCGTAAAGCCCTGATGCAGGAACTCAGTCGGTTGAAGAGCATCTATGGCGGCCATCGTTCCTTCAGAAACCACGTTACCGGACTGCTGTCATATGTCTGGGCCATCAACTATCGGAAATTTGATGAGCCACCCGACTATGAACTGCTGGTTGCGAAGAGCAGTTTCAATCCCGCCTTCAAAATTGTTCTGGCGCAAACCGCTCTTAGAAGAGAGCCTGTTTACGCAAAATTGGCGCTTGCCTGGGTGAGAAGCCACCCGGACTTTACATTGCGCACCCCCGCGCGGCGTTGCCCAGAACTATACGATACGCTCTTCAAAATACGTTACAAGCAAAGATTCGGCGACGGCATTGCCATAAGGCCGGGTAGGGCCAAGCTGAGACTGGAATTTAATCCTGCTAACCCATCCCTTTACTACTCCTACTTTGATCCTGATCTCGGTCTACCCGATGTCAGTCGCCAGAAAGCGCCCTTCCAGAAACTGATGGCCTTAGCCGGGGCTTGCGCCGATGAACTCGATTCATTCAGCCGATTTCTTGCCAAAACTGGCAACTCACCTGAGTCGTTACAAGCCCTCTCTCTTCTGCCCGATGACTTGGCTACACTGAAATCCTATCCGCAACTTGAGCAGTTTAAGGCTTGGGTGAAGATGAAAGTAGCCGATTTCAATGTTCTGGCCTCAGAACAATCGTTGGCCGACTGCCCACTGGGGAAAGAGCAACTCCATCAGCGCCAACTGTTCCAATGCGACGGTTTGGTTTCGGTTAAATCGCTCCTGGGCCAACTTGGCGAGGACGTACCCTCCGCAATCAATGGTAAAGTAGCTCAGATGATGGCGAGTATTGTACAGAAGACCGGCTATGGCGTCGCGCCGGATATCCGCTTCCATCACGCCAAGCCCGATATTGACGGCAAGGTCGTCCTTTTTGATGGTGGACACGGGGCAGACTTTGCTCCTTCCAATGAGTTCGATAAAGTCGGAACCATTCTACGCCTGGGTGCCCTCGTCGCTTCCGCTGACGAACACATCAGCGACTCTGAAGTTAGCGCCTTGCAGGATGTCATTGCTCAGAACAGTCGGCTCACGGAAACCGAGAAACGGTCGCTAGATGCATACATGCTTTGGCGGCTGAACACGCCTGCCAACATGTTGGGACTGAAAAAGAGGCTGGATCTCCTTAGCGCTAGCGAGAAAGTTGCTATCAGCCACATACTGATCGGCGTAGCGTTGGCCGACGGCAAGATCGATCCTGCAGAAATCAACCAACTTGAAAAACTCTACACGCAGTTGGGTCTTGATAAAACGATAGTTGTCAGCGATATTCACAACATTTCTTCCAGCAGGTCGCCGAGTCTCGGGCAGGAGAAAAAGATCCACATTGATACCTCAGCAAGATCGCAAACTGTGGCCGATTCTACCTTCGCCCTGGATCGTGATCGCCTGCAGCTCTATGAACAGGAAACCAAGAAGGCACAGTCAGTTCTTGAATCGATCTTCACGGATGAAGTTCTGCTGGATGAACCTGAAATCGAAAGGGGCGCCGATGGGCAAGCAAATAGCAGTTCATTTCCGGGGCTGGATGCGAAATATCAGCGTCTGTACGATAAGCTGACTACCAAAACAGAGTGGGCCTATGAGGACTTGGAAGGACTCTGCGATGGACTCCAGCTCATGACCGCTGGGGCAGTTGAAACGATCAATGACTGGGCGTTTGACAAAGTTGGCGCGCCCCTGATTGAAGTCGGCAGTACCGTTTTCATTGACATTGAATTGGCCGAAGAGATAGCCTCATTGCAGACACAAGAGCCGTTGCCATGACCACAAGACGAACGCGCATTAGAGCCAGGGAAAAGGACTCTATCATCCAGTCACTCAAGGCCGGCGTTACTCCCCGTGTCGGCATCCAACACATACAGGTCGGACGCGTAAATGAGATAGATGCGATCTACAAAGATATTGACCGGATCGCACAGGGAGGATCCGCGTTTCGACTGATCATCGGGGAATACGGCTCTGGCAAGACCTTTTTTCTGAACTTAGTCAGATCAATCGCTCTCGAAAAACAACTGGTTTCAGTCAACGCGGACCTGTCACCTGACAGGCGGATTCACGCATCCGCAGGCCAAGCCAGGAATCTCTACTCAGGACTCATGCGTAACATGGCGACCCGCAACAAACCGCAAGGCAACGCCCTGACCGCCATCGTGGAAAGATTCGTCAACCTCGCCCGACAGGAGGCCGAAAAAGCAGGCGTCTCAGTCTCTTCCGTCATTAACGATCGTCTTTCATTGCTTGCCGAACATGTCGGCGGCTATGATTTCGCAAAGGTCATTGAGGCGTATTGGAAGGGCCATGAGAACGACGATGACGATTTGAAATCGAACGCCATCCGCTGGCTGCGTGCCGAATTCTCAACCAAGACCGACGCACGCAAGGCGCTTGGCGTGCGGGCCATCATTTCAGACACATCCTTTTACAGCAACCTGAAGATCATGAGTCTACTCGTGAGGCAGGCCGGGTATCAAGGTCTGCTGGTCTGCCTGGACGAAATGGTGAATCTCTACAAACTCAGCAACACACGGGCCCGCTTGTCGAACTACGAACAGATTCTTTCGATACTCAACGACTGTCTTCAGGGCACTGCCCAACACATGGGGTTTCTGCTGGGAGGTACGCCCGAGTTTCTCCTCGACACGCGCCGAGGACTTTACAGCTATGAAGCGCTACAGTCGCGGTTGGCCGAAAACAGTTTCGCGCAGAGAGCAGGTGTTGTCGATTACTCCTCCCCTACCCTTCGCTTGGCCAACCTGACACCTGAAGAAGTCTATATCCTCTTGCAAAACATCAGGCGCGTATTCGCGTCGGGCGATGAAACGCAATATCTTGTTCCTGATGAAGCTCTGGAGGCGTTTCTGCGCCACTGTAACAACACGATTGGTGATGCCTATTTCCGAACGCCGCGCCATACAATCAAGGCCTTTACAGACATGCTGTCGGTCTTAGAGCAGAACAAAGACATGGAATGGAACGACCTGATCGGTTCCGTTGCTATTCCGGAAGACAAACCCAGCGATATGCCCGAGACGGGAAATTCCACCGACAACTTGGCCAACTTCATCTTATCATAATGAGAGACGAGTTTTCACTCCTGCATCCTGCTGTCCAAAGATGGGTTTACAAACAGGGATGGAAGGATCTGCGGGCGATTCAAAAGAGCGCCATCAGGCCAATTCTCTCCGGAAAATCTGATGTTGTCATCAGCGCGCCAACGGCTGGTGGAAAGACTGAAGCGGTCTTTCTGCCCGCCTGCAGTGCCATTTCCAGCGAGACCGATGGTTTTGGTATCTTGTACATAAGCCCGCTAAAGGCCCTGATCAATGATCAGTATCGTCGGCTGGAGAGCCTCTGTGAGATGTTGGACATGAAGGTGACTCCATGGCATGGCGACAGCCCCCAGTCCAAAAAGACAGCTGCCAGACGATTGCCGGAAGGCATATTGCTTATTACCCCCGAATCTCTCGAAACTCGGCTCATTCGGGATGCCGGATGGGTACAGGCGGCGTTCGAGTCACTAAAGTACGTCGTCATTGACGAGTACCATGCATTTGTGGGCTTCGAACGCGGTCACCATCTCCAGTCTCTCTTGACTCGTCTGGAGCATCTGCTCGATCGGCAGAAATCCCCTATCCCCCGGATTGCATTGAGTGCCACATTGGGCGATATGAAAGGGGTCCTCAGTTTTCTGAGACCGGACAAGGCATTGCCATGTGAGCTTGTTGAGGACGTGGAGAGTCGGAGTTCCTTAAGAGCTCAAGTGTGGGGGTACATGGATGTCCCACCCGATCACTCCTCCAACTCCAGTGGGGGAGAAGGCCCGGCCTTTCAACGTGTCGCCGTAGATCTATATCGGGTACTTCGGGGCGATTCCCACTTGGTCTTTGCAAACAGTCGCAGGAAAACTGAACTCTTTGCGGCTCTACTGAGTGATTTATGTGAAGACAATTTCGTCCCGAATGAGTTCTTTCCACACCACGGATCGCTTTCGAGAGAATTGCGTAGCGATGTGGAACGTCGTCTGCAGAAAGAGAAGCTCCCAACCACCGCCGTTTGCACAATGACATTAGAACTGGGCATAGATATTGGAAAGGTGAATTCAATTGCCCAAGTCACTGCGCCGCATTCCGTATCCAGCCTCCGTCAACGTCTGGGACGTTCCGGGCGCCGCGGTGACCCAGCAGTCCTCCGAATGTTCATCGTTGAAAATGAATTGACGGTGGACTCAAGTCTTGTGGATAGGCTGCGCATTGGGCTGCTCCAAAGCATAGCAATGATTCGTCTCCTGTTGCGAAAATGGTATGAGCCACCCGATTCCGAGTTATTTCATTTCTCCACTCTCTTGCATCAGGTTCTGGCGGTAATCGCTCAATGGGGCGGCGTCCGCGCAGACCAGCTCTGGTCACTGCTGTGTAGGGCAGGCCCATTTCAAAAGGTTACTGTCGAACATTTCAAATTACTGCTCTCCGAAATGGGGGCGCAGAGCTTGATATCACAACTGCCCACCGGCGAGCTCATCTTGGCAGAGCACGGTGAAAGGCTAGTCAACCACTATTCATTTTATGCAGTCTTCGCAACTCCGCAGGAATTCCGGATAATTGTCAGGGAAGGAGGGAGAATACTTGGAACTCTTCCAATTGACTATCCTGTTGCAAAGGAACAACATATCGTATTCGGAGGCAGGCGCTGGATAGTTCTGGACGTAGATATTGAAGGAAAGGTGATATATGTCGCTTCATCAAAGGGGGGCAAGCCGCCAGCATTTGGGGGAGGTGGTTTGTCTATCCGCAATCAAGTTCGTCAAGAAATGTGGGAAGTCTACAAGAAGGGTGATTACCGCGTTGAATCAAATGGAACAAAGGTTGATTTCTTGGATACCGTCGCTAGAAATCTTTTTCATGAAGGGCTGGATTCATTCCGCGACTTGAAGTTGGAAACCAGGCGTTTGATCAGCAACGGAGGATATGTTTACCTGGTGCCTTGGATGGGCGATAAAATCGTGAATACGTTAACTATGGTGATAGCGAGGGGCGGTTACAAAGCGAGCAGTTTTGCTGGAGTCATCGAAATCGAAAATGCATCTCATTCAGCTATTCGTGATTGTTTAGAATGTTTCGTCAAAGAAGAAGGCGTAACCAATGCTGATCTGGCAAAACTGGCCTCGAACAGACAGACTGAGAAATTCGATCATTTATTGCCTGAAAGTCTCTTGGAAGAAGGGTATGGTGCCAAGGCATTCGATGTGCGCGGCACCATAAACTGGCTCACAGAAGCCAACCGGATGGATTTTCTGAATCCAGCGTGAACTCTAGGCGTTACTATCTTCGACACTAAGTAACTGTCCATTAACAAGATAGCGGGACTTGGCGTAAAATGGCTCCACGAACAGGATCAATCAAGGAGTCAAAGAGATGAGCCAGAGACCGATCCATCGGTGTCAGTGTGAGCTATGTCAGTCGCCGCAGCCCCATGCAGACAAAGAGGACCACCATCGCATGAATGTCTTTCTGAGTTGGCTCAACGAACAGCAGCGGCGCTGGTACGTAGCGTTGGAAGCCGAACGCATCGGGCATGGCGGCAGCGAACGGCTGGCGCAGATTACCGGTATGAACGTCAACACGATTCGCCGCGGGCGGCGCGAGTTAGCCGCGGGCATGGCTGGTCGGCCCACGGAGCGGGTGCGCAAGCCGGGCGGTGGGCGGCCACCGCTGGAAAAAAAAGTCCAGATATAGAAGAGAAGATCAAGGAAATCGTCAATGACGACATCGCTGGTTCACCGACAGATGGACAGAAATGGGTGCGAGTAAGTTTGCGCACGATTGCATCTCGGCTGCGCGCACAGGCATACAGGATCGGTCGCACCACAGTCGGTCGGCTGCTGCGCAAGCTGGGCTTTGGCTTGGTCGCCAACCGCAAGAGCTTGACGGGTGCGGCGCATCCCGACCGCAACCGCCAGTTTGGCTACATTCGTCGTGTGCGACAGCAGTTCCTGCAAGCAGGCTATCCTGTCATCAGTGTCGATACCAAGAACAAGGAACTGATCGGCAACTTCGCCAACAAAGGCCGCACTTGGCGCCAGACTCCGGAGCAAGTCAATCTGCATGATTTCCCGGGCGATGCGTTGGGCCGGGCCGTACCCTATGGCATCTATGACATCCTCCATAACCAAGGCTATGTCTATCTGGGCAACTCCTATGATACGCCCGAATTTGCCGCCCATGCCATCGCACAGTGGTGGGCCGACCCGGCGCGTCCCCGCTTTCAGCGCGAGGACAAACTCTTGATCTTCTGTGATGCCGGCGGCAGCAACAACTGCCGTTCCTGGCTCTGGAAAGCTGAATTGCAGCGCCAATGCGCGGACCGCTTCGGCATCTCGGTTCTGGTCTGCCATTATCCGACCGGCACATCCAAGTATAATCCGATTGAGTATCGTCTCTTCAGTCAGATAACGCGCAACTGGGCCGGCAAACCTTTGCGCTCTTTTGACACAATGCGCAACTACATCCGCAGCACAACCACCACGACCGGCTTGACCGTCAAAGCCTTTCTCGTTGACCGAGCTTTTCAGAAGGGCCGCAAGCTCTCCAAAGAGCAACGCCAAACAATCCAACTGACACGGCAACCTATCTGTCCAACTTGGAACTATATGATTGCACCAACATCGATATCTTGAATCTCAACCAAACCGCTATCTTATTTGCGGACAGTTACTAAGGGGGTGTTAAGATCATGTCCTGGGATATGGCTTCTGAACGGAAAAAGCTGGATCGCTGGGAGGAGCGCCTGCGTCAGGAAGTAGGTGAAGGCGACTTACTACTGGGTGAATTAAGCTATGTGGAACAGGATTTAGAGGAGATTAGTGCTCTTCTGTATAGAACAGTTTTCTATCGTGTGCAGCAAAAAGCGCAGATAGATACCAAACTCCAGCAAGTTTCTATCAATTGGCCGTTAACTTTCGCCCTATGTTTGGTGCTTGAAGGTATTCACCACTATGGCGACGCTGGATTGTACTGGCACGGCCCCAAAAAAAGACTGAAGATAGGCAACAATCACACCACCCTCTGTGGCGTGTGTTTTCGCGAGGTTCTTTTCAAATATAATCTACCTGTTTTCGAGCAAAGTCGTGGATTCCGATATGTAACCCCTATATTGCTGCATGGCGGGATTCCCAATGTATTTTTGAAAGAGTTCTTTGACTTTCTCTATCGACATGAGATTCAACCTCATCGTATTACTATCGACGCGCAAACATTGGTGGCAAGGTGGCGACAGCAAGCGGATGACTTGGCAACCCTTTCCAAGCCAGTATCCCGCTTTTTGCGACATGGCGGTCTCGTGGCTGAAGACTTTGTCGCGCGTTGCCTGGACTTGCTCCGCGCCGCAGCAGGATCAGATATCGGGGAATTCGGTC
The DNA here is from genome assembly GCA_965220715.1 of Caldilineaceae bacterium. GTDB lineage: Bacteria > Chloroflexota > Anaerolineae > Caldilineales > Caldilineaceae > Bin5. Next base: position 5,041,456 of record OZ244843.1, on the reverse strand, counting down.
TTCCCGAACGGGTCCAAGACGCCTACCGTGAATGGCAAGAGCAGCAGGCGGATGAATTGCGTGCGCGACCGTTACGCACACGAATCCGGCTGCAACGGCCGATCCTCACTGTTGCCCCCTACACCTCAGGCGTAAGACTTGATCTGCCTCCTCAGCAAATGCCCAGCCGCGACGCGCCAAGCGAAATGATGTGGCGCATAACTACGGGAAACTATACGCAACCGGTTGACACAACACGGCAGCGGATTGAGAACGGCTACCGTTACGACGCGATTACGGAATTCCTGCCTATTCCTCCTGCAGAAGAGTACATGGTGCAGTTGTTTGCGGATGAACAACTCCTGCAGGAATGGATCCTGGCAGGATTCGGAGCGATTTCACTTCTTCTTTTCGACCCATTTGACGATTACGAAGCCGATGCGCTGGGTGAGCAAGAATGGCACAAGCAGGGAGAGCGCTGGCTGCTCTATCCAGCCGCGTTTTCTCTGCAAGCGAGTGGAGCAAGCCAATGTATACGTCAGTTGCCCCAGATGACCGGCGACTGGCAAGAACATCGTCTGGAGGTATGGAAGCTGGCCCCAGGGAAGTTGACTCTATTGGATGGTAGCGGCGAGCAGGTGCATCAATTGCCTGTTGTTCAGGAAAAAACACGCAGACGACCTTTTCTGGCAAACGGTGAACAACCGCTGGCCGGCCTATCGCACAGTGACTATCCTCTCTTCTGCGGTCGCCCTCCCACCTTGGTGATTCATACAACTCAGCCACAGCGATGGCAGGTATCGTTGCGCGGCGAAGGAAATGCGGGCGCGGACGGCTATTACAGTTTTCGTCTCTCGGATCTTCCTTTTCAACGACATGAAAAGGATGACAGCATTCACTTGGATCTGTCCGCCGACAACCTACTTGGAAGCAACCCCATCGGAAGATTCGAGATCACAGTGCGCGGCCCTTTGGGACACAATTATACGTTGGGACTGCGAATGATTCCCCAAATCTCCTTTGAAGGGCAAGATAGAGTTTATTTGTCGCATCCTGATGAACCAGCATACCTGCGCATCATCACTGACGCGGCAACGACGATTCGACCCAGCCCACCACAGCCTGGAATAGATCTGCGAATGAAGTGGCTGAGCGAGAATCAACAGGAATACTCGATCACTGTAGAGGCACACATCCTGCAAGTATCGCTTCAATTGTCGCATGAGTCTGGTGTTAGTGTTCCTTTTTCAATTCCTATCCAGCGTTTGCGCTGGTCACTCCATACAGGGTTGCCAACAGATTGTGAACCGCAATGGCAGACACGGCCATCTTCCATCTTTCCTGACGGTCTCGCAGCAAGTGCTGAACTGCGAGTTACTTTGCCTCTCTTTGTTGGTGGTCCGGGAATTCACGTTGGTTGGCGTTTGCTTGATGCTGTTGGACAAGCCGTTCGGGCTGTCCCGCCGGACCGGAAGACGTTACAGCGTCTGGTCACGGTTCCATTTACTGAGGTAATGGGGCTTTGGAGAGAAAATCAGGAGACCCTTTGTTGGCAATGGGAGATTCTTGTCGACGGACAGGCTGAATCAGTTTTGGTTGACGTACTCTATCTGCTGCCGGATTTGGGTAAAGTTCAATATACGTGGCAGGAGGAAGCCGGTCAGATACAGTTGAAAGTATACTGGGAGAATCCCCATCCGGGGCACAAACAGTTACAACTCTGGCCTCTGGATCGACCCTGGATAGAAAAGCCAATCACTACAGCCGCACTGGTTAAAGATGACTTGACGCTGATTGAATGGCATCTACCCAAGAAGGATTTCCCATCGGAGGCCTATTTGGGAGAAATCGTTACTCCTAATCCTTGGGCAAGCCAGCTGACCGAGCGGTCTGCCCCAAAACAGCCCAATACTGTCTTAGTCAAACCACCCGGGCTGTCGCGACACTATGCCGAGATTTTCCAGTTACGCGATCAAGGGAAGGCTAACGCCGAGCAACTTCTTGCCCTGTTCTCCCACCAGTATTACAGCGATCAAAGCAACGAAATCTACCAAACTAACCAAGCTCTAACGAACATGCGTGACAATCTAACTTTAGCCTGGCTAATACGCTGGGCCGAAACGACTCATAAATTTGATAGCATCGCTTACCGGTCTACACAACTCTGGATGTTTAGTCCGTCGGTCATTGATCGGTTGGCCCAGAAGGAACATTCGGACGAAGAACTAGAACGATACTTCCAGCATTTGCGGGTGGACAAACCGATGGAAAAACTCCATCTGTGGGTGTTGCAGAGCGGATTGCGCGCCGTGCCGCGAAAACGTTGTCTTGAGTTACTTTGCCGCCTGAGACTGGATAGAACCGCTTTTTCTAAAGTCATGTCAGCTCTCATTGATGATGTGGGTGATGCCTCATTACTCTTACGGGAGGCCGTCACAATGCTCAAAAGCAACTCTCAAGCCGCCGCGGAATGGCTTGTGATTCAGGGCAACCAGGATGCCGCAGAGCTATTGCGCGAGCTGACCCTTCTATACAATCTTGAAGCAAGCTGGATATGGCCGAATATGACTCTGGATACTAGCGCTGGACCGATCATCATCCATCACTTGCGCGATCGGGATACAGGCCAAGGACGTCAATGTGCTCCGCTTGCAGGTAGCTGTTATGCAGATGGGACCCTTCAATTGTCACCCTTTGTCGTATCTGTGCGTCTGGATTTGTCTAACCGTCTTCTGCACTTTAATAAACACAGTCCATATCAGTGCCAGCACTGTCTTCGATTGTTTAGTGACATGTCAGGTTTCTTGAATCATCACGAGTCCATGCACATTGGTCAGCCCCAGGCTCGTAGACGGCTAAAACACGACCAAGAATTGGCTTGGATTCGCCCCATTTTGGATTATGAACGCGAAGAGGAGCGACTATGAGCCTGCACCCTATCAAGACTACGCAGAAAATCGAAGATGCCTACAAAGGGTACTTGAAGACCATCTACCCTTTTCGCAACGAAGAACTACGCCAGGCCTTTTGGCAGAAACTGGACGAGACGGAGCGATTAGTGAAAGGACCTCTGTTAGAAGCTTCTCCACCTTATAGATCGGAACGGTCCATCAATGATTTGGTGGACGGGAAGGTATTGCATCCAAGTTTCGGCAATCTCTGCAGGCAAGACACGATGCCCTATGATCGGCCACTATACGTTCACCAGGAAAAGGCAGTCAGGAATGTTGTAACGCGAGGGCGAAACCTGATCGTGGCAACCGGGACAGGTTCGGGAAAGACGGAAAGTTTCTTAATCCCCATATTGGATCATCTTTTCCGCGAGGAAGAGAATGGCACGCTAAAACAGTCCGGTGTGCGCGCCTTGCTGCTCTATCCAATGAACGCGTTGGCGAATGACCAGCTCAAGCGCCTGCGTACATTGCTCAAAAACTATCCGGCCATCACGTTCGGGCGGTACATTGGCGAAACACGGCATTTGCGCTCAAGCGCAGAAGTACAGTTTCGGGAAGAGTGGCATACCGAACCATTGCCTAACGAACTTCTTTCCCGTGAGGAGATGCAGGAAAGCCCGCCTCACATCCTCCTTACCAACTATGCCATGCTGGAATACCTGCTGCTTCGCCCCCAGGACACATCGCTTTTTGATGGTCCAACTAGCAAACATTGGCGTTTTATCGTGGCCGATGAGGCGCATGTCTACGATGGTGCCAGCGGCATTGAGGTGGCGATGCTGTTGCGCCGCTTGAAAGACCGGATTGCACAGAGTGAATGGGGACGCCTCATCTGCATTGCTACGTCCGCCACGCTAGGAGAAGGTCGCCAGGATTTCCCCAGAGCGGCTGAATTTGCTGAGCAACTCTTCGGCGAGCCTTTCATCGCCAAAGATGTCTTTGAAGCAGAGCGGAAGGATTCAAGTGATTTGGGCCCGCCTTGGGGCGCGGGGGACGCTGCGTTGTACGATGATTTAAGCAAGCTTTTTGAGAATCACCCGCAAACCCCCCTGACGCCTGACACCATTTCTACGTTCTGTCAGCATCATGGTTTGCCTGATGCAGTCGTTATGGACGTATACGGGGCCGCGAACGCCAACCAAGCGCTCTATGCAATTCTGCGTGGTGATCGGCGATTGCGCCGTCTGCAAAGCGATCTGCAAAGGGAGCCGTATTTCCTAACCGAAAGCGCCCAAAATCTGTTTCCCGAATTGGAGGCAAAGGCAGCCCAGGAGTCCGCGATCCAGCTGGTCAATCTGGCAGTGCAAGCGTGGTCGGATGGCGACAGCCAGCCGTTGATTCCGGCCCGTTATCATCTCTTTGCTCGCGCGCTGGAAGGTGCCTTTGCCTGCTTCCACAGCGCTGGCCATACCGACGGCCAACTCCATTTGTTCCTCAGCCGCCACGAAACCTGTCCTGAATGTGAGGGGGCGGTCTTTGAAATTGCGACGTGCGCCCGTTGTGGCATAGCCTACATTGTGGCAGAGGAAGCAACTGGGACCCGCCACGGCCAGAGCGCTTTGTACTTATACATTCCTAAAGGAGGGTATGGGGCCGAAGATAGGCCGCTGCGCTACTTTATTCTCAGCGAAGATTTGCCAGATACGAATGAAGACGAACCGGCCGAAGAATCCCCCAATGGTGATGATTGGCAACCACACATCCTCTGCAGGTGTTGCGGCCAACTGACCACTGGGAACGAACCGCTGACCTGTTCTTGCCTGACGTCGCCGCTACAGGTACGCAGAGCGCCCTTCGATGGAACGGAACAAAACCGCACATACTGCCCCCAATGCGCTACCCACGCTCGCGGCGGTGCCGTTTTCCGCTTCCTGACCGGTCAAGACGCGCCAGTGAGTGTGCTGGCCACCGCCCTATACACTGAACTGCCTCCCGACCCCGACGAAAAGATGGAAGAAAAGCCAGGACAAGGGCGCAAACTCCTCATCTTCGCGGACAGCCGCCAGGATGCGGCCTTCTTCGCCCCATACCTGGAGCGCACCTACAACAATATCCTGCGCCGTCGTCTGATCTACCAATCTTTGCAGCAGGATGAGGCAGCTCGCCGCGGGGAGTTACGATTAGAGGATCTCGCCGAACGCTTGCGAGAACAGGCTGATGAAGCCGGCATCTTTGGAGTTCGCGCGAGCCGGGACGAGAAAATGAGGAGGATGCGCACTTGGCTCATGCAGGAACTGAGTCCCTACGACCGAAGTCAGAGCCTGGAGGGGGTAGGTCTGCTGCATTTGCATCTGCGCTGGCCGAAGGGTTGGCAGGCGCTGGCGCCTCTGCTGAAAACACCCTGGAATTTGACTGAGACGGAAGTAGAGATCCTATTGCGATTGTTGTTAGACACACTGCGACGCCATATGGCCATCCACTTTCCCCATAATGTCGATCCTAGGGATGAGGCATTCGCCCCCCGTAACCAAGCACACTATGTCACCGGGCAGCCGCACACGATTGAAAAACTGCCACGCCACATACTGCGCTGGTCGCCGGCGCGGGCCTCCAATGGTCGGCTCGATATTCTAGCGAAGGTGCTGGCGAAAAGCGCCGTTAATCTGTCGGACTCGGATCGGCGAAATGTTGCCAGAGTAACTCTGCAAGCCATTTGGGAACAGCACTTGAGTCCACTTGATAGTCTTTGGCGACAACATGGTTATCTGCAGAGTTCCACTTTGTCCAAAAAACAGGGTATAGGCTTTCAACTGGATTCCGCCTTTTGGGAATGGGTTCCGACGCAGGCAGATGCGCAACTCTGGCAGTGCAACCAGTGCCGTAATCTAGCATACTATTCGCTGCGCGGCGTCTGCACAACATACGGCTGTGAAGGGAGCTTAAAGGCGGTTACCCTAGAAGAGTTGAGCCGCAAGGAGAACCATTATCGCGACCTGTACCGGACATTTCATTCGACTGCAATCAAGGTGGAGGAACATACGGCCCAATGGACGGCTGAAGAGGCGCGCAAGGTCCAGAATGATTTTGTGCGCGGCGATGTGAACGTCCTTTCTTGTTCTACGACCTTTGAACTGGGCGTGGATGTAGGTGAACTGCAAACGGTCCTGATGCGAAACGTTCCGCCAGCCACGGCGAATTATGTGCAACGCGCCGGCCGCGCTGGCCGCCGCGCCGACGCGGCCGCGTTCGCCCTCACCTTTGCCCAACGTCGCTCCCACGACTTAGCCCACTACCGGGACCCAAAGAAGATCGTAGCCGGTCGCGTGCCCACGCCGGTCGTGGCTGTACGCAATCCCAAAATTGTGCAGCGGCATATCCATTCGGTGCTGATTGCCGCCTTTTTTCGTTGGTGTGTAGCCGAACACGACCGTTTTGGCGACCGCCGGGAAATGCGAGTTGGCCCCTTTTTCGCGCCGGAAGGCGACCTGATTGCAGGCAGTGAGTTGCTTCACCAGTACTTGGCACAACGACCGGACGATGTGCGTCAAGCTCTGATTCGTCTTGTGCCACTAGCGCTTCAAACCGAATTGGGCGTGGCTGACTGGGGCTGGCTGGCAGGCCTCCATGAAGTCTTTGACTTGGCCACGCGAAAGGTTCAAGAGCAACTGAGCTACTATGATGAGCAGATCGCCCAGGCCGTTGATGACAAGAAGTACGGGCGCGCAAACGCGTTGCATAGAATTCGCAATACGATAACCAGTCGAGACCTGCTCAACTTCTTTGGCAAGCACAACGTATTACCCAAGTACGGATTTCCGGTCGATGTAGTAGATTTCATCACCGACTATGTGGAAGACAACAGTGTGGCGCAGCGCGTTGAGCTACAGCGTGACCTGCGCGTCGCGATATCGGAATTCGCGCCAGGTTCCAAGCTGGTGGCAGCTAAGAAAATCTGGACAGGAGGTGGAATCTACAAATTACCAGATAAAGAATGGGAGCCGGAGGCTTTCGCTATTTGTCCAGTATGTCGTCGGTTTAATCTGCAACAAGGAGATCAGGCTATTCCGCAGTGTGAGTGCGGCAACGATCTCAAGCCAAATATTCCGTTTCGGAGTGGGGTAATGATCCGGCCGGAATTTGGCTTTCTGGCGGACCGACGTTTAGAAGAATCGGGTGAAGCGCGCCCGCCGCGCCAGTATACATCGCGAGTACACTTCAGCGATTATGCTCGACCGCAAAATGGGAAAATTTCTGAGCAGGATCATCAGGAAACGCCTGTGCCTCACTCGCAACTGACAACATCCGACACTGCTGTCAGTACCCGTTATTCCCGCTATGGTCAGCTCGTTCTTGTCAACCACGGGCCTAATGGATATGGGTTTCATATCTGTCAGTTGTGCGGTTATGCGCAAGCCGTTCCGGCGCAGAGTAAGCAATCCGATGAATCGGGCGCTGGCGGTCGCGGTCGTACCCCCCGGCGAAGGCGATCAAAGCAGACTATCAAACACAAGAATCTTCGAAACGGTCGGGACTGTCCCGGCGAAAGCCCGCTACAGCGCCGTCTGGGGCATAGCTTCATTACTGACGTTCTGGAGATTCAATTAACCGGCCCGCATTCCATGCAGTACAGTATCCAGCCAGCTCAAAACGAAAAAGACATTTGGCGTTCGCTATTGTACGCCTTGATTGAGGGAGCTAGCCAGTCGTTGGGCATCCGCCGCGATGATATAAACGGGACGATCTACCACTACAATTATGCGTCAGGTCTGCCACCGGCTCTGGTCTTGTACGATGATGTGCCTGGCGGAGCTGGACATGTGAAGCGGGTGAATGAATCCCTTCCCGTTGTCTTTCGGGCGGCTTATGAGCACGCAAAAGACTGTGAATGTGGACATGAAACGGCCTGTCATCAATGTCTTTGGCATTTCCGCAACCAACCGTTTCATCACGAGCTTTCACGCGGCCTAGTGGTCGATTTTCTGCGCTCAATAGTAGGATGAACCAATATTGGTTCATCCTACAACACCTATAAGGAGGCTATCCCCAGATGATGAAACTAGGCTATGCCAGCGCCATTCTCCCAGACCTCTCCCTCGAAGAGGTCATCAATTTCACCGCCGCCAACGACTTCGGCACCGTCGAGCTCATGTGCTGGCCCGCCGGCAAAGCCGAGCGCCGCTACGCCGGCGTCACCCATATCGACGTCGTCGGCTTCACCAAAGAGGACGCCGCCAAAGTCAACGCCCTCGCCGACTCCGCCGGCATCACCATCAGCGGGCTGGGCTACTACCCCAACCCCCTCGCCCCGGACCAGGACGAAGCACAGGTCAGCATCGACCACATCAAGCAGGTGATAGTGGCGGCCGACATGCTGGGCATCGGCGTCATGAACACCTTCGTCGGCCGCGACTGGACCAAGTCCGTCGATGACAACTGGCCCCGTTTCCTCGAAGTCTGGACGCCGCTGATCCGCTTTGCCGAAGACCACAACGTCAAGATCGGCATCGAAAACTGCCCCATGGCCTTTACCAATGACGAGTGGCCCGGCGGCAAAAATCTGGCCCACACCCCGGCCATCTGGCGCCGCATGTTCGCCGACATCCCCAGCGACCATTTCGGTCTCAACTACGACCCCTCCCACATGATCTGGCAGCACATGGACTATCTCAAGCCGATCCGGGAGTTCACCGACAAGCTGTTCCATGTCCATGCAAAGGATGTGCGCCTCGACCACCACCGGCTCGACGACGTCGGCATCATGGCCACCCCGCTCGAGTTTCACGTGCCCAAACTGCCCGGCCTGGGCGATATAGACTGGGGCCAGTTCTTCTCTGTTCTCAGCGATGTCGGCTATGATGGACCGGTCTGCATCGAAGTCGAGGACCGGGCCTACGAAGAGTCACTGGAAAGCCGCAAAGCCTCCCTCGTCCAGAGCGGACGCTATCTCAAAAACTTCATGCCGTAGCCGCACTGGCCGCAAGGCACTAACCACCGACCACCAGGACCGTACCCATGTCTCTCGAATCTGACATCAGCCGTATCATCGACAACAGCGGCGCCGAGATGGGCCTCTCCGCCCTTCACCTGGAGTCCGGTCAGAGGATCGACGTCGACGCCGGGCGCGTTTTCCCGCTGTGCAGCGTCCTCAAAATCCCCGTCCTCGTCGAAGCGTTCCGCCAGATCGAAGAGGGCCTCTTCACCCTAGACGACCGCTGGCAACTGACCACCGCCGAAAAGAACCTGCCCAGCGGTATCCTCGTCTTCTTCGATGACGGCCTCGCGCCGACCGTGCGCGATCTGCTCATCTTGATGATCATCATCAGTGACAATACCGCCACCGACATGGTCATGAACCGCCTGGGAGCGGGCAGCGTAACAAGCACAATGCACAGCCTGGGTCTGACCGACATTCACGTGCCCATGACGATCCGGCAGATTTTCGACGATCTGCTCCCCTCCGCCGACCCCACCCAGGACATGCTGGCCCTCGCCACCGCCCCCCGCAACCGCACCGGCCGCAGCTACAGCCTCGGCCCCGACAACGACGTGGGCACGCCCGCCGCGCTCACCGAACTGCTGGCGCGCATCTGGCGTGGAGAAGTCCTCAGCCGCGCCTCCTGCGACGCCATGCTGGAGATTCTCCTCAAACAGCAGCTCAACGACCGCCTGCCGCGCTATCTTCCGCCCGGCACCCGCTGCGCACACAAAACCGGTACCCTGCCCGGCATCCGCAACGACAGCGGCATTATCTACGCCAGCGGGACCTCACACGTTGCCGTCACCCTCTTCTCACGCTGGGACGACGACGCCGTCGCCGATGATCCCATCGCAAACAAAGAGACGCCCATCGCCATCGACTCCGCCTTCGGTCGCATCGGCCGGCTCCTGTACGACACCTTTAGCGAAGCTTGAGTGAAGCCCATGCCACCTTCGGCCACCCTCATCCGCAACGCCCGCATCGTCGATGGCTGCGGTAACCCCTGGCGCTACGGCGATCTTCTCCTGGCCGCCGACCGCATCGAGGCAATCGCCCCGCCCGCCGCCATCCCCGACGACCAGTGTACAGAAGTCGTGGACGCCTCCGGCCTCGTCGCCTGCCCCGGTTTCATCGATATCCAAAGCCATTCGGTCCTGTCACTCATGATCGACGGGCGCTGCCTCTCCAAGATCACCCAGGGCGTCACCACCGAGATCATGGGTGAAGCATGGACCCCGGCGCCGGTCGCCGGCCGCCACACCGACCCGATGGCCAATTCGATCCTGCCCATGCCGATCAGCGACGAATGGCTCGAGAAGATCCGCGGCTGGACCCGTTTCGGCGACTGGCTGCGGGATGTCGAAGCGGCAGGCGTTTCGCCCAACATTGGCTCTTTCCTGGGCGGAGGCACGCTGCGCCATGTCGGGAAAGGCATGGAAATGGGCCGGCCCTCCTCCGATGAACTGGAACTGATGCGCCGCACAATGGCCGATGCCATGGAAGACGGCGCCTTCGGCGTCTCCTATGCCCTGATCTATCCCCCCGACTCCTACACCGACACCGAAGAACTCGTGGAGATCTGTAAAGTCGTAAGCCGCCACCATGGCGTCTACATCACCCACATGCGTTCCGAAGGGGAGCAGCTCTTCGCCGGCCTCGAAGAAGCGTTGACCATCGGCCGCCGCGCCGACCTCCCCGTGGAGATCTACCACCTCAAGGCTTCCGGCGCCGCCAACTGGCACAAGATGCCCTCTGCTATCGCCCGCATCGAAGAGGCCCGCGTCCAGGGGCTGGACGTAACCGCAGACATGTACCCTTACGACGCATCCGGTACCGGTCTCTCCTCGCTGCTGCCTACATGGACCGCGGCCGATGGCAACTTCTATCAGAACCTGGAGGACCCGGCCGTACGGGCGCGCATTCGGAAGGAGATGCTGGAAGAGCAGGAAGGCTCACCGGAACCGTCGACACGCGGCGGCGCCGCCGGCGTTCTGCCAGTGGGATTTAACAAAGAAGAGAACCAAAGTTGCGTCGGCATGAATCTGGCGCAAATCGCCGCCAAAAGGAATCAGGACTGGCTCGACTGCACCATCGACCTTCTTCGCTCCGAAGGCCAGCGTATCGGCACAATCTTCCTTTCCATCAGCGAAGAGAACATGCGCATGCAACTGCCCCTGCCGTGGATCAAGATCTCCACCGACGCCGCTGGGCTGGACCCGGAATGGGCCGCTGAACTGGGCCCCACCCACCCCCGCGCCTATGGCACCTACCCGCGCGTGCTGGGCAACTATGTGCGCCAACAACGTCTCCTCACCCTGGAGGACGCCGTGCATAAGATGACAGGCGCCGTGGCCGACCGGCTCGGCCTGAGTAAGAGGGGACAGCTACGGACCGGTTTCTACGCAGATGTCCTACTCTTCGACCCACAGACCATCGAAGATCGCGCCACCTTCGCCGATTCCCACCTGCTTTCCACCGGCGTTGAGCACGTTTGGGTAAACGGCAAGCGGGTATTGCGCAACGGAACACACACCGGTGCTACCCCGGGCCGGTTCGTCAGAAGGGGCTGAGAGTATTCCGGTTTCTCGTAACTGCTTTGAAGCAAAGGAGATAACAGGAGAACAAAAACTCAGAGCGGGGTTTCGCCGTCCATGCCACTGGCGCCGATGCGGTTCAACTCTTCATCCAGCCGCAACCGGTGCAGTTCCATCCGCCAAATGGGGAGGGTGATGTTCAAACTGACGATCCGCCGGTTCAGGTCGGCGATGCGTGCCTCCCACCGGATCAGACTGCGCTGCCAGGAACGCGCCAAATCCTCCCTGTCGCTCCCGGTTGCTTCCCTACGTGCGCATGTCAGATCCCACTGCCGCAGCATCTCCACGCGCAGAGCTTCGATTTCGGCCAAAAGCCCCTTGCGATCACCGATCCAGCCGGGGGTCAGATCGTTGTCCCTCAGCAGCTTGTTGGCCATGCGCATATCCGCTGGCTCGTTGGGATGCTCGTGTAGACGAAGCGGCTCGCCTTTGCCCGGCAGGTTGTCAAACGCCCCATTTGCGGCCGCCTCATCCAGCTGCTCGGTGATCCGATCTTGCCACTCTTGCAGCCCGCGCCGCCGCCGGGACTCCGAGCGCCCGCCCGCCGCCTTTGGTACGCTGTCAACCTTCTTTGGCCCGTCAGCTTGTTCTGCCATTTCTCACCACCAAGGTACGATTTCCCGTGAACTTTATCACAACTGGCCCCGCACTTTGAAAGCGTGAACGCCATCGATCTTGTAACAAAGGGAGGCAAGTATGCAAACGGCTATTAACCTTCTATTCTGGAATCCCGACGATAGGAGGCTCCGGGCACTCTGGCGCGTGATAGTACACTTCCTGGTTATCGTTGTCGGACTGCAAGTCGTCCAGGCCGTTCTTCGCCCCATTCTTTCAGGCGGCGAAGGCAGCAGTGATAGCGGCCCCGACCCTGTCACCACAATGGTCGCTCTGCTTCTCACCGGCTTGATATATGTATTCGTTACAGTCATCGCGGCCAAATTTCTGGATCGCCGCAATTTTAGCGATTACGGCATTACCTGGGACACCCAATGGCGCCGAGACTTGCTCTTTGGCCTGATTCTTGGTGGTCTCCTGATGGGCGGCATCTTTCTCTTTGAGCTGGCCATGGGCTGGATCACCGTCGAAAACCTGTTTTTCACGCTCCTTCCATTCCCATTCGCCGCCGCCTTCCTCCTGTTCCTGGTCCAATTCGTACTGGTGGGCACCTACGAGGAACTCGTATTCCGCGGCTATCAGCTGAAAAACATCGCCGAAGGGTTCAACTTCAGCCCCCTTAGTGTTAGAACTGCCGTGTTCTTGGCGTGGATTATCTCCTCCCTCGCTTTCGGCCTGGTTCACGCCCTCAATCCCGGCGCAACCGCGTCCACGACCATCAAAATCGCTTTGGCTGGATTATTTCTGGCTTTGCCCTTCCTGTTGACCGGCAAATTGGCCCTGTCCATAGGCGTCCATATCGCCTGGAATTTCTTTCAGGGCAACGTTTTTGGCTTTCCGGTCAGCGGTAACTCCATGTTTCGGACTACCATCTTTAATACGGTTCAGGGCGGCCCCGAACTGTGGACCGGCGGCGCATTTGGTCCCGAAGCCGGGCTGCTGGGCCTCATTGCCTTAATTGTCGGCACCCTGGCCATGATGTGGTGGGCGAAACGCACTCGCGGTTCTCTCGTTCTCTCGCTTTCTCTCGCCGAATACCGGCCACCTCCTACAGACTGAATACCCGGGCACAGTTAATTGACTCTGCAATTTCGTGTCCCGCCGGTATGAGAATGGCTTTTATGACTAGCTTCACGCATGAGCAAGCTCCGACCACAAGATGAATCGTATTCTGCCGCTGTTCTGGAATCCCAATGAAAGGCGCCTGCGAGCCCTGTGGCGCTTGCTCCTCCATGTTCTGCTACTCGCCGCCGCAGGACTGGCAGCCGCGCCGCTCCTTTCAGTTGTAATGGAGGATCGGGCGACGAGCCTCGCCAACGACATCGTTGTCGTAGCCCTGTCCGCGCTGGCGATCGTGGCTGCCACTCTGGTCGCTGCCCGGTTTCTTGACCGCAGACCCATTTCCGATCTCGGTTTGCAGTTCAACTCCAGTTGGTGGCGAGACCTCGGCTTCGGGCTCTTCTTGGGCGCACTGCTCATGCTGCTGATCTTTCTTGTCGAACTGGCACTGGGCTGGATCACGGTTGAGGCAATCCTCTTCACAAGCCTCTCAATTCCCTTTGGCCTCGCAATTCTCTGGCCCCTGACCTTGTTCCTACTGGTGGGCATCTACGAAGAGCTGTTATCACGCGGGTATCAATTGAAAAATTTGGCTGAGAGCCTCAGTCTTAGTCCCCTGGGCCAGGTTAAAGGGATGCTGCTGGCGCTGCTCATCACCTCAGGGATTTTCGGTATCCTTCATGCTGGCAATCCCAATTCGTCAACGATCAGCACCGTGAATCTTGTCCTGGCCGGCCTCTTCTTGGGCCTGCCTTTCCTCCTGACCGACCAGTTGGCGATTCCGATCGGCATCCACATCACCTGGAATTTCTTCCAGGGCAATGTCTTCGGCTTCCCCGTGAGTGGGACGTCAACCAATAGCACGACCTTCATCGCCGTCGATCAGGGCGGACCCGATCTCTGGACCGGCGGCGCATTCGGGCCGGAGGCCGGCCTGCTGGGCATCGCCGCCATGATCCTCGGTTCTCTGCTAATAATATGGTGGGTGAAACGTAGGCGTGGTGCGGTCGGCTTCGCACTGTCCGTCGCCGAATATCAGCCGCCCGCCAGCAGTGAAAGTGTCGCCGTGGAGCTTCCTGTGGAATAATTGTAGCCAGCAAAAAACCCAGTGGCCTCCGGTCACTGCAGTTCGGAGAGACATACCGTGAGCACAAAGCTATGGGGAGGCCGCTTCAGCGACGCGCTCGATCCGCTGATGGAAGAGTTCAACGCGTCGATCAGTTTCGACCGGCGCCTGTCGCAGGCCGACATCCGCGGCAGCCAGGCCTACGCACAAGCACTCGCCAGTGCCGGTCTGCTCACCGCGAACGAAGCCCAACAGATCGTCGCCGGTCTCGAACAGGTTGCCGATGAGTGGCGCACCGGACAGTTCGATATTAAAGCGGGCGACGAGGACATACACACCGCCAACGAGCGCCGCCTCACCGAACTGATCGGCCCCGTTGCCGGCAAACTGCACACCGGCCGCAGCCGCAACGATCAGGTTGCCACCGACCTGCGTCTCTGGCTGCGCGAAGAACTGCTGGCGCGCGCACAACAGTTGCGCACCTTGATCGAAGTGGCGGCAGACCGCGCCGAAAGCGAGATCGATCTGCTGATGCCAGGGTATACCCACCTGCAACCGGCCCAGCCCACCCGTTGGAGTCACTGGCTGCTGAGTCACGCCTGGGCCTGGCAACGCGACGCGCAGCGCCTGCAAGACCTGCTGCCGCGCGTCAACATGCTGCCGCTGGGCAACGGCGCCCTCGCCGGCAACCCCTTCCCCATCGACCGCGACTGGCTGGCGCAGGAACTTGGATTTTCTGCGCCCACGCCCAATAGCCTGGACGGCGTCAGCGACCGTGATTTCGTCGCCGAGGCTCTGTTCTGGGCGACCATGACCATGCTGCACATCAGCCGTTGCGCCGAGGATCTGATTATCTACAGCAGCCGCGAATTCAGTTTCGTGACGCTCGCCGACGCCTACAGCACCGGCAGCAGCCTGATGCCCCAAAAGAAAAACCCGGATTCGCTCGAACTGCTGCGCGGCAAGGCCGGGCGCGTCTTCGGCGACATGAGCGGGCTGCTGATGACGTTGAAGGGGCTGCCCAGCACCTACAACAAAGACCTGCAAGAGGATAAGGAGCCGCTGTTTGACGCGATCGAGACCCTGGCCGGCGCGCTGCCCATCGCCGCCGGTACCCTGGCCACTCTGACCGTCAACCGCGAAAAAATGACCCAGGCGCTCGTGCCGGAGATGCTGGCGACCGACCTGGCCGAGTATCTGGTGCGCAAGGGAGTTCCGTTTCGCGAGACACATCACGTCGCTGGCGCAGCGGTCGCGCTGGCCGAATCCGAGGAGATTGCTCTCACCGACCTGTCGCTGACCGCGTTGCGCTCTATGCATCCCGCTTTCGACGAGGACGTGACGGAAATCTGGAGCTACGAGCGCAGTGTGGAGCAGCGCGACGTGCGCGGCGGAAGCAGTCGCCGCGCCGTACAAGAGCAGATCGATGAACTGCGCCGTTGGCTAAGTTAACCAACCTCCGGATAGCAGGCAAGGGACTCCAAAGCTACTGAAATATAGCCACTGGTCTCGGCAAAGACCCGGGCCGAATAAGTTTCGCCATAGTCCTGGACAGGGAACTCTCTTCAGGCCCGGCTGCAACGAAACCATAACAATTTCTGCATGTGCCTAAAGGGATACAGCAGTTGCTTTACGGCCAGGAGGCCAGGGGCAGCGCGTGTTGATTCGCTTCAGCCAGCCGCTGAAACAGCTCGATCGTGCCCCGATCTTGGGGGACATAGGTGGAAAGAAAGAGGTCGCCATGGTCGCTGAGGCTGACGTCTGTAAAAACAGTGTAACCAACCGGCCCATGCACCCTGTGCGTGTATACATGGCTGTGCAGGCGGCTGTTGACGTCCTGGAGGCGTTCGCGGCTCGCCGACCAGAAGATGGGAAAGTCGGGGAAGGCGGCCAGCGCAATGTAGAGTTTCTGGAACTGTTCCGTGTGACGGTAGCGTAGCGTCATTGCCCGCCAATGGCGCATTTCCGTCATCGCATTGGAATGCCAACCATTTCCCAGCACACGGCGCAACGGCGCATCGGGCGCAAACAGCATGCCAAGCAGGTTGACGCCCTCTGCCGAAGCCTTGGCCGCGTTGATCTGGGCCATGTTACAGCCGTGAAATGCAATCATCGCACGATTGATGCCGACTACATTGCCAAACGTGTCCATCAGGAAGGCGGGCAGACCAAGCGTGCTCAGTGATGCCCAAGCCCTCTCAAAAACCTCCCTGTGATCAAGATCGGCGCGCACAATCGCCCTGTCCGCCGACTGGCTGGCCAAGGCAAAAAACTCGCGCCGTTCCAAGGAAGTCAACTCGAAGGCACGGGCTAATTCCTGCAAGATCTCCCCTTCGAGCCGTGCCTGCCGGCCTCGCTCGATTTTGCTCACAATTCTCTTGGTCAATCCTGTCTCGTCGGCCAATTTCTGCTGGCTCCAACGACGGCCGGTGGCAAAGTCGATCTGATCTTTGCGCAAGGCGGCTACGATCTTCCCGAACGTCTCGTGTTCCACTGGCTTCTCCGATTACCGATGTAAATTCCGTCCATCGATCTCTGGCAACTTACCTCAAACAATATATTAGCACTTAGATTTTCGAATTCAATGGGTTTGGGCTCCAATATTGGAAACAGTGTGTACCGATTTCGGGACATTTCGTCGAAACAGACCCAGTGAAAGGCACCAAGACTGCTACCCAGTCGTACCCAGGCATTCATCCGCGAATAGTAACGACTCACCCTTAGTCCATTCGCGACCCTGAGCGAAGCGAGCGAAGTGGTCTCTCACCAACCCCTGTCCCCTAACCCCTATCCCCCAATTCCCGCCTGCGGGCAGAATCAGACCGTTTCTCGCCTGATTCTCGTGTTCAACGACCATGATCTGAGTCGACCACAAAAGGTTTTCTTCGCGGTCCTTCGTGGACAGACCAAATAATGCCCTTGCAAAGGTGTTCTCCGCGGCCCTTCGTGGCCCTTCGTGGATCAAAAAGGTGTTCTCCCCCGCCCTTCGCGGACAGACCGAATAACGCCCTTGCAAAGGTTTTCTTCGTGCCCTTTCGTGGCCCTTCGTGGATCAAAAAGGTGTTCTCCCCCGCCCTTCACGGACAGACCGAATAACGCCATTGCAAAGGTTTTCTTCGTGCCCTTTCGTGGCCCTTCGTGGATAAAAAAGGTGTTCTCCCCTCCCCTTCGTGGATAGACCAAATTATGACCTTGCAAATCTCGGTGCAGTCAAATGCCAACCAGCCCTAACCACTAGCAATTGGGGTTTACTGAAAACTCGAAACTAAAAACTCCAACGACATCGCACATTGGACATGCTTTAGTAGCTACAATTCCAGGCTGAGTCGCTCCCCTTGGCAGGTTGCCCGGCAACCTGTGTGATTTGCTCGAGATTGGTCGCCTGTGCTATATTGAACGAGTGGTCACAACCCTATCGGTTGATCAACTACAAAGAAGCCACTTTCCAACCCATGCCTGCTCGCGTTAACATCCAAGAGGTGGACATCCCCCTGTTCCCGGTGCAAAGAAGCCCACTCGCGCGATCGCTCCTGCTATCATCATTCCAAATTTGCGGCACACCTCACCCAAAATCTGATGTTGACAAGGAGTCGGACTGTTGTTAAAATAGCACATCCAATACCGCCCAATCTAGAGTACTGACAAGGCAATAGGAAAGAGAGCGACATGGGCAACCTGATTGAAGTCCGCAACCTCCAGACGCAGTTCTTCACCCAGGATGGAATCGTCCACGCGGTGAACGGCATCAACTATGAGGTCGCCGAGGGAGAGACGGTCGCAATCGTTGGCGAATCCGGCAGCGGCAAGAGCGTCGGTGTCATGTCACTGATTCGGTTGATTCCCGAACCACCGGGAAAGATCGTCAATGGTGAGGTGAATTTCGACGGCCAGGATCTGTTGAAACTCAATGAAGAAGAGTTGCGGCAGATCCGCGGCAATCGCATCGCCATGATCTTTCAGGACCCGATGACCTCCCTCAACCCGGTGCTGACCATTGGCCGCCAGATCACCGAGGCGCTGGAACTGCATCTCAACATGAACCGGGACGAGAGCCGCGCCCGGGCCATAGAGCTGTTGGAACTGGTCGGCATCCCCGATGCGGGCCCCAGACTGGATGACTACCCCCATCAGTTTTCCGGTGGCATGCGCCAACGCGTAATGATCGCAATGGGCTTGAGTTGCAACCCCCAATTGCTCATCGCCGATGAACCGACTACCGCCCTCGACGTCACCATCCAGGCCCAGATCGTCGACCTGGTGACCCGCCTGCAAAGCGAACTCGGAATGGCGATCATCTGGATTACCCATGACCTGGGGGTCGTAGCCGGATTGGCCGATCGAGTCCTGGTAATGTATGCCGGTTTTATCGTCGAAGAGGGGCCGGTCGACGTGATCTACGGCCAGCCCAGGCACCCGTACACCCTCGGCTTGCTGCGTTCGATTCCCCGTCTGGACTTGGGTAGGCAAAAGAGACTCATCCCTATCGAGGGTCTGCCGCCGGACCTGCTCGACCCGCCAAACAGCTGCCCCTTTGCTCCCCGCTGTCCCTTTGTTATCGACAAATGCCTGGAAGAAAATCCGCCGTTGATGGCGATCAGTGCTGTACGCAGTTCAGCGTGCTGGGTGGATCTCTCCGACGTTGATATCTATGACACAAGCGCCGACAAACAGGTGGAGGCCGTCGTATGAGCACACAGAACACTGAAAGCGCAGGCGTCGCGCCTGCACAGGAATCGAGCCACGACGACGTGTTGTTGCGTGTGCTCAACCTGAAAATGCACTTCCCTATCACCCGCGGCATTATCTTGCAGCGGCAGGTGGGCAGCATCAAGGCCGTAGACGGCATCTCCTTTGATCTGATGCGCGGCGAAACGCTCGGCTTGGTCGGAGAATCCGGCTGCGGAAAATCAACCACCGGACGCGCTATTCTGCAACTGTATGAACCTACCGCCGGTGAAGTCATCTTTGAAGGGCAGGACCTGACTGATATCAACAGCGGCGACCTGCGCCGCATGCGCCGCCGCATGCAGATGATCTTCCAGGATCCTTACGCCTCCCTCAATCCCCGCATGACCGTCGGCAGCATCGTGGGCGAACCCCTCGAAGTGCACAAAATCGGCGGCAGCCGTCGCGAACAGCAGCAACGCGTCCAGGAACTTCTAGAAATCGTAGGCCTGAATCCCTACTTTATCAATCGCTACCCCCACGAGTTCTCTGGCGGCCAACGGCAACGCATCGGCGTAGCCCGCGCGCTGGCCGTAAACCCCTCCTTTATCGTCTGCGATGAACCAATTTCGGCGCTGGATGTCTCGATTCAGGCGCAGGTAATCAATCTCCTGGAGGACTTGCAGAGTGAGTTGGGATTGACCTATCTCTTCATTGCCCATGATCTCTCCGTTGTGCGCCATATCTCCGACCGCATCGCCGTAATGTACCTGGGCAAAATTGTTGAGGTGGCCGACCGCGAAGAACTGTACGAAAATCCGCTCCACCCCTATACGCAGGCTCTCCTTTCCGCAGTTCCGATTCCTGACCCACAGATCGAAAAGAAAAGGCAGCGCATCATTCTTGAAGGCGATGTCCCCAGTCCGGCGGAGCCGCCAACCGGCTGTAACTTCAGCACCCGCTGCCCACAGGTGATGGACATCTGTCGCCAGCACGAGCCATCATTTCCCGATGTGGGCGACGGACACCGCGTTGCCTGTTTCCTTTACGACCAGGTAGAGGCCCTGAACGAAGAGGGCCAGCCCGTAGCAGTCGCCGCCTGACCCTTCTGGGCAGGGCGCCGATCTGCTGCATCCCTGCCTTCTATACCCGACCTTCTTCGCCACATTATCGCGCTCGCTAGGCGAGTCGCTTGTCGCCGACTCCAGAAATCCGGTCAGTTGGGCGGCAATTTCATGCTTCGGCGGCGCCTAAACCGGGAGCGCATCCAGCATGAACTGTCCCCCGCATCGATCCATAAAAAGGAGAATCTTACAATGTCTGGAAACAGCCGTACCTACTCTCTGATAGGCGTACTGCTGGCGGCGGCCCTGCTCTTGACCGCTTGCCCGGCGATGCAGCCCGAATCCGGCGGTGAGCAAGCCGATATGGTGCCGGTTACTCTCGACTGGAACCTGGGAACCGAGCCACCCTCGCTGGACCCATCCCTGGCTACCGACACCTCATCAATCGCCATCCTCAACGAGACCATGCTGGCTTTGACGGAGCTGGATCCGGACACCCAGGACGCAACACCGGAACTGGCGACAAGCTGGGAATCCAGTGAAGATGGCACTGTCTGGACATTCACTCTGCGCGACGATGTCTCCTGGGTTACCTACAACGAGGGCCAGGTCGTACAGGTAATGGATGATGCCGGCGCCGCCCGTATCGTCAATGCCCACGATGTCGTCTACGGTGTCAAGCGCACCTGTGACGCCAATACCGCCTCCGACTACGCCTATGTCCTCTATGTTATCGCCGGCTGCCAGGCCGCCAATACGGGCGAGGGTTCCCCCGATGATGTCGGCGTGGTTGCGGTGGATGATTTCACAGTCGAGTTCACCCTGAATTTCGGCGCCAGCTTCTTCCCGCAGATCGCCAGCATGTGGGTGACCCGCCCGATGCCCCAGTGGCTGATAGAAGCCGAGGGTGACGGCTGGACCGAAGCCGGCGTTATGCAGAACAACGGCGCATACGTGCTGTCGGAGTGGATCCACAACGACACCATTCAACTCGTCCGCAACCCGTTCTGGTACGGCTGGACTGAAATGGCCGATGTTGTCGGCAACATCGAGCTCATCAACATGTCGATGATCGAAGAGGCCTCGACCGAATTCGCAATGTACGAGAGCAACGAGATCGATATGTCCGGAGTGCCGCTGGAGCAGATGGACCGGGTGATGGCAGCCGACTCGGAGTTCGCCGAAGAGTACAAGAACACGCCGCGCAACTGCACCTACTACTACGGCTTTGTCACCAAGCGCGAAGCGGTCAGCGATGTCAGAGTGCGGCGCGCCCTTTCGATGACTGTGGACCGCAAAACCCTCGTCGAGAAGATACTCAAGGGCGGCCAGATCCCGGCAAATACCTTTACCAACCCGCTCAACTACGGTTCACCCGCCGGTGACACCGATGTAGCTCCCTGGGCGCTCACCGAAGAGCAGGGCGGCCTCGGCTACGCTGCCGCAGTCGAAATGGCCCAAGGACTGATGGCCGAAGCCGGACATCCGGACGGCGATGGCCTCAGCTTGGTCCTCAGCCATAACGTCAGCGAAGGCCACGCCAAGATCGCCCAGGCGATCCAGGCCATGTGGACGGCCGTCTTCTCGCAGATCGATGTCGTCATCGAAACCCAGGAATGGGGCGTCTATCTGGACAGCCTGGATGCCCAGTCGCCTCTCGAAGGCAAGCCCGACGTCTTCCGCCTGGGCTGGTGCCAGGACTACCCCCACGCCAACAACTGGATCCACGAGGTCTTCAACCCGACCATGGGTGGCAACGAACCGCTGCTGACCTTCGACGACCCGCAGGTCGGAGACCTGGTTCAGCAGTTAAACGATGCCACAATCGCGGCCCAAACCGCTTCGCCGGCAGACCAACTTGACCTCTACAAAGAGGCCGAAAAACTGTTGATCGACGACATCGCCGGCATCATTCCGATCTACTACTACACCCGCAACGTAGTCGCCAAACCCTGGCTCGATCGTCTGTACTCCGACGATCTCTATCTCTATCGCTGGTCGATAGATCAGGCCGCCAAAGCTGAAGCACAACAATAGATCTCTTTGAGGAGAGAGAAACGAGGTACCTCGTTTCTCTCTCCTCTTTACCCTCGACCTTTCTGATTATGACCGGCTATATCTTCAGACGCATCGTCTGGGCGGTTCCCGTACTGTTCTGTATCGTCCTGGTTACCTTTGTTCTGGCGCGCGCAATCCCCGGGGGGCCATTCGACAGAGCCGGCGATAAGTCTCTGCCCGAAAGCGTCCGGCAAAATCTGGAGGCCAAATATGGGCTGGACAGGCCGCTCGCCATCCAGTTCATCAGGTATATCGGCGACGTCCTGCGGGGCGATCTGGGGCCGTCCTTCTTCTACAGGGGGCGGACCGTCAATCAGATCATGTATGAGAGCTTTCCAATCTCGTTCCAACTCGGCATCTTTTCCCTTGCCCTCGCAATTCTCATCGGCGTACCGGCAGGAACGTTCGCTGCCCTGCGGCAAAATAGCTGGATCGACTACAGCAGTTCCCTCGTGGCGATTCTAGGCGTTTCCATCCCCAATATCGTGTTGGGGCCGCTACTGATCTATATCTTTGCCGTCAAATTGGATTGGTTTCCGGCCGCGCGCTGGGGTGTAAACTACAAAGAACTCTATCTCGGGTTCATCCCGCCAATGACCGCCGACTTCTGGATGCACGCCGTTCTGCCGACATTCACCTTGGGGACCGCCTTTTCAGCAACTTTCGCCCGTCTGACTCGCGCCAGCCTGCTTCAGACTATCCGCGAAGACTACATCCGCACCGCCAGGGCCAAGGGGCTGGCTCATTGGACCGTCATCATTCGCCACGCCTTCAAAAACTCGATGATTCCGTTGGTTACAATCTTTGGGCCGCTCCTCATCGGAGTCGTCACCGGGGCCTTTGTGGTCGAGCGCATCTTTGGCATCGCCGGAATGGGCGAATTCTTCGTCACCAGCGTCACAAATCGGGATTACCCGATCATTCTGGGTACGACACTGGTCTACTCGGTGGGCCTGGTCTTTGCCAATATCGTCGTCGACATCGCCTACGCCTGGCTCGACCCACGTATACGCTTTGACTGAAGTCGGCCCGTCTTACCAACGGTATGTCAGCCAATACACGCACATCAGATATAAATATAGAGCTTTCAACGCGCCGCCGCACCCCCCTCGGCGATGCGCTGCGCCAACTCCTCCAGAATCGGGCCGCGGTGACCGGCTTCATCGTGATTGTCCTGATGGTATTCGTCGCCGTATTTGCCGATACAACCGTGTTGACCCTATTCACCGGCGGCGAACCAAAACCTCTCATAGCGCCGTATGCCTTCGACGAAGTTGATTTCTTCTACACCGACGAACCCGCCCTGACCCGCACCGAAGAAGGGCGCTTCTACCTGCTGGGCACAGACTATCTGGGGCGGGACAATCTGAGCCGCGCCCTGTACGGTACCCGCATCTCGCTCGCAGTGGCCGTCGTGGCCGCAACCGTAAGCCTGATAGTCGGCCTGATCTACGGGCTTATCTCCGGCTATGGCAGCACAGGCCGGGACAATCTGATGATGCGCATTGTCGATTTTCTCTACGGCTTCCCGCTCATAATCTTTATTATCCTGATGCAGGTCTATTTCAAGGCTCTCAGCCGTTCCGAAGAGATCAACCCCATCGCCAATACTCTCATCGAAATCGACAAAAGCATGGGTGGTATCTTTCTCATCTTTGTCGCTCTTGGGCTGATAAATTGGCTGGGAATGGCCCGCATCGCCCGCGGCCAGACGCTCAGCTACAAGGCGAAGGAGTTCGTGGAAGCCGCCAGGGCGGTCGGCTCCAAGGACCGGCGGATTATCTTCCGCCATCTGCTGCCCAATATTCTCGGCCCCTGCATCGTCGTCGAAACGCTCGCAATTCCCGGTTACATTCTGACCGAAGCGTTTCTATCCTTTATCGGCCTGGGGGCAAATCCACCTACGCCAAGTTGGGGTATGATGATTTCGGAGACCTATCAGGCCATGCGCGTCGCACCGCTCGAAGTATTCGTGCCTGCAACCGCGCTGACTCTGACAACTCTGGCCTTCAACTTTCTCGGCGACGGCCTGCGGGACGCTTTCGACCCACGCCTGCGCGGCACCTGAGCAACGGGACCTACTGCTCGGTTGCCCCGCCTTGCAAAAAGCAGAAGATACTTTCCGCGACGCCCCCGGCGACCCGATCCGCCTCTTGTGTCAGCAACCGGCCGTCGCCGCCCAGAAAGCCCATCTCCAGGATCGCCGTCGGCGTGGTCGGCAGAACCTTGCGAAACGCGTGATAGTAGGTCATGTCGTGAGTAATCGAGTTGGAGTGGAGGGCCAGGCCCGTGTGCGCCGCGTACTCTGCGTTTATGCAGGCGATCAGCCTCCCCTCCGTTGTGGGAATTGCGCTGTTCAACGGATGGGTCGCCTTAAAACCGCTGGCCGCAATACAGCTGTCCGCATGCAGGCTCAAAAGTAGTTCTGTGTCCAGATCTGTCAACCGGGTATCGTATTCCTCCAGCAACAAGACCTCCAGGCCCGCATCCTCCAGCCGCTCGCGCACCAGCTCGGCGATGCTCGCCACGACATCTACCTCAAGCAACGTAGGGGAGTTACCCTCCCCGCAGATAGCGCCCGAGCCATAGCCGGCGTGTCCGCTTATCAGAGCGACTGTTTCCCGTTCCCGTGTGGGCGTGATCAGAATAAGCCGTTCTATGGGGCGGGGCAGCAAGTGGCCTACGCTCGTCGCAGCAAGATAGACTACGCCTGCGAAGAGGATTATGCTGAGAATGAGAAACACGCGCTGCAACCTGCGTATCAGAATATTGCGAATCATCGAATGAGTGGTTGCTTCAAAACCAGCCTTCTTCCGTATCGACTATCGTGCAAAAGGCGCCGGACCCAAACACCTTTCATATTCGCTCAACCCTTTGCATCCTTGGAACTGCTCGAATTGTACCTGTTGGCATAAGGTTGTCAATAACCTGCCGAGAACCTCCTGCGGAAGGCCGGCCATCTGGATAATTGTCATCCGGCGGCACTGCCCGGCCGGTGTGCCGGTCGGCATGACTACTGCGCTTGACCGCGCCTGAAAAGGCATCTGAATGTAACTTCACCATGCTTTCTCGACATCCCCCAAATCTTTCCACTCAGACAGTGTAAAGGTCGGATTTTGAGAGAACAGATTCGCCTGTGTAAAATAGATGCAGACTATGAGCGAAAACGCTATCTTTCTGGACTCCCCAACCCCATCTCCTGAAGGCGGCCCCGGCCCCGGTGTGCCGTCACTCCAGTCCTTGGGCGCCATTCTGCGCGATCGCCGCGAAAGCGCCGGCATCCCACTGGCAGAAGTCGAAGACGCCACGCGCATTCGACAGAAATATCTGGCCGCCATTGAAGCGGACGAGTGGCATCTCCTGCCGGGCGAGGTTGTCGGCCGCGGGTTCCTCCGCAACTACGCCTATTACCTCAATCTCGACCCCAATCAGATGATGGACCGTCGGCGGGCGATGGCGGACAGCAGTCTGTCCCGCACGCTGGCGAGTACCAGTACCGGTGTCAGGCTACCGCCGGTTCGCCCGGTCGACTACCGACCGCAAGACGTCGATCTCGAACATACAGGTTTCTCTACCCGTTTCTCCGAGTTCTTCGAATCAATACGCGACTGGCTGGTGCCAATTCTGGCAGCCCTTCTGATCGTCTTGATTGTCCTCGTACTCGTCTGGGGCGTACGGAGGATGAGCGGAGAGATAGGTGTTATTTTCTCGACCATCCAAGACCGGATTTCCTCAACGATCGAGGGGAATCAGGGCCAGCGAAACAGCCAGGCGGACGGCTCCGACGGCGACGGCGATTCGAACGAAAGTGAACCGGGCGCCGCCCCGGTCGCGACCCTGGTCATGCCTCCGCCGACAGCAACTCCCACCTCGACACCGACCGCGCCTCCGCCCGCCACCAACACGCCGCTGCCAATACCGACCCAGACCCCTCTTCCTGCTCCGACCGCAACGGTGACGCCAACACTCACTGCCACGGAAGAGCCGCCTGAGGAAGCCCCCCCACAGCCGCAAGAACCGCCCCCGCCGGCTATCGTTCCGGTTTCATGCGCTGACAGCCGCTTGGCGATCTTTTCGCCCGGTGTCAATCAGACCGTTGCCGGTGTTTTCCCCGTCACCGGCCGGGCCGTGCATGAAAACTTCGACTACTACAAATTGGAAGTCGCGCCTGGGGCCAACGCTTCCCAAGGCTTCACCTGGTTTGACGGCAGCGACAAGACCGGAAGCGGCGGCGGCATGGGGCAAGCCGTCGAAAACGGCCCCCTGGGCCTTCTCGACAGCACCGGCCTGGCCACCGGCGCCTACACCATTCAGCTAACGGTCGTCGATACAAGCAGCAACTACCCCACGCCCTGTCGGGTCACTATCAACGTGCAAAACTGACCTGAGGCACTGACTGTGTTTCTGTTGCCGCCAGTTCAGTCACCCCTGTTCTACGGGCGCGCCGGCAGCAGCTTGAGAAACGTGACGTGGGGTGGTGCGCCGAATCGGATGGGGATGCTTTCTCCCAAACCGCGATGAACATAAACATGGGTGTTCCCGCGCCGGGAGTACCCGGAGGCTTCACTGCGGCTGAGCTGCTCCGTCTGCGTGTAGGCAGGGCCTACCAGCGGCAATACGATCTGCCCGCCATGCGTGTGGCCGGCCAGAATCAGATCGGCGCGGCCGGCTGCCGACGTCTCAACGACGTCCGGGTTGTGTGATAACAGAATTGTGGGCGCGTTTTGGGGAACGTCTCGCAGCCCTCCGTGCAGATCCGGTCGCCCTTCGAGCAAATCCTCAATACCGACCAGAAAAACGCCCGTTCCCTCCAAACGTACCGCCCGGTTGTCCAGAAACTGCATGCCCCGTCTCTCCAGTTCGCGGCGCAGGCGGCCTATGTCATTGACCCCGGCCGGTTCCCCATCAAAGCGATTCTGAAGCAGATAGCGCCCAAAGCGAAACAGATGGCGCACGCGCGCCATGCCGGAATCCTCCCTCTCCGCCCTGGAGCGAGCGCCATTGTCTGCGCCGCCCTCCACTTCCCGCGCACGGAAGACCCGCCATGTGTGTTGTGGCGCCCTCTTCATGTTATAGAAGACATGATCATGGTTGCCCGAAACCGCAAAGGCGCCCAGACGGGGCCTGGGGATGCTGTCGATCAATGTCAGGACGTTTTCCAATCCTCTGTCGTTATGTAGAAAGTCGCCCGTATGAATGAGCAGATCGATCCGCGCACCGGCAGTTGCGCGGCGCACCTGCGCGATCTTCGCATGTTCACGGCGATCCGCCCCGCGGAAATGCGTATCCGAGATATGGAGAATGTTCAAGCCTTCAACCGGCAGGCCCGCCCTGTCTCGCAGCAGCCGCACCTCCAACCTTTCCGTTCGCACGTCAAAAGGTTCATAAAGTAACGCGTAACCTCCAAGAGCCGCGCCGATGCCGGCCATCGCGCCAAGGCCGGCCAACAACATCGGTACGCGCTGGCTCCCACCTTGTTCTCCCGGGAGAGGTTCGACAGGCTGCGGACAAGTGGCTTTCAGGCCTCTCCTGGCATCTCCGTTTCTTCTTGCGCCTACAAACATTCTTGCCTCTGGCCTCCTGCCATTCCCAGCCCACGACTCCCCGCAACCGCACAGCACGAAGTGCCAATCGTACAGGAGCAGACGCCCTTTTGCAAGCCGTCGGCTCCGTGCGTGCATCGCCAATTTCTGGGCCTCTGCAATCTGCCCTTTCTACCGACGCCAAAAGGATCCCCTGAACAAGCATCAACCGATCGCCTGCAATCCTCCAAGTCCCAGTTCAGCAACTATATCGACGCCTGGACAACGAGGCCTTTCGCACTCTACCTCCGCAATCCGTTGGTTATCCTGCTACTGAACGAAATCGCCGTCCTCATCTCGGGCTCCTTCTGCGCCTATGGCTTCGCCCGCATCGACTTCCCCGGCCGCAACGTCTGGTTTACGATTCTGCTCGCCACCGTCATGCTTCCTGGCATCGTGACGATGATCCCCCAGTTTGTGATTTTCAGCCGCATCGGTTGGGTCAACACAATTCTGCCCCTGACAGTGCCCTTCTTCTTCGGCGGCGGTGCCCTTAATATCTTCCTGTTGCGGCAGTTCTTCCGCACCCTGCCCTCCGAGCTTTCCGATGCCGCCTACATCGATGGCGCCAGCGAAATCATGATCTACTGGCGCATCATGCTGCCCCTCGCCAAACCCGCCCTGGCTACCATCGCCATCTTCACCTTCATCGGCACCTGGAATGACTTCATGGGCCCCCTTCTCTACCTCGCCAAGGACCCCCAAAAGTTCACCGTGGCCCTCGGCTTGGCTATGTTCAGAACCGCCTTCGCCGGCCGCACCCGCTGGGACCTCCTCATGGCCGCCTCTACCCTGATGATTCTGCCCGTCATAATTGTATTTTTCGTGGCGCAACGCTACTTCATCCAGGGCATCGCCATCAGCGGGTTGAAGGGGTAGTCCTCTTCCTGCCGACTCTCCGTGCCGCACCTTTCCAAATTTATCAGTAACATCATGATTCTATCGAGAATATGATAAGACCAACAGACGCTATAATTCCCTTGAGCAAGCTCTCCCATTACTTACTTGCTCTGCGGAGGCATGATCGGCGAAGTCAACGTCAGTTACCATCTAATGCCGTTGGTGATGAACGCCATCCTCCTTGTGGGTAACCTAGTTGCGATGACGGCGCTGCTCGCCTTTCCCCTCTCCTACCTCCTCACGAGAAAAACACGCGGCCATGCCCATGCGCTGTACAGCGGGTTTTCCAATGCTCTGGAGGCTGGCCAGAGCTATCTGAACGAGATCTTCCCCGGTCTGCGCACAATCCGAGCGTTTAATGCCGAAGCGTATGAGCAGCAGCGTTGGCGCGAATGGCTCACAAATCATCGGCGCATCAAGGCCAAGGTGGCTACCTTCCACGAGCTGATTCGTGTTGTCCTCCCGGAATTCATCACGAGCCTGCCTCACGGCTACCATACGATCGTGGGGGAGCAAGCCCTGACGCTCTCCGGCGGCGAACGCCAGCGTCTTGCCATTGCTCGGGCGTTGCTGCAGCGCCCCAGGCTCCTCCTGCTGGACGAAGCAACCGCTGCCCTCGATGCCCTGACCGACCAAAAGGTACGTGCGGCCATCGCCAAAGTTCGGGTGGGACGGACAGCCATCGCCGTGGCCCACCGCCTGACCACAATCTTGGACGCAGACCGGATTCTCGTTATCGACCAGGGCCGCATCGTGGAGATGGGCAGCCCCGCCGAGCTGCTGGCGCGCCCTGGCCTCTTTTTTGACCTTTACCAGGCGCAATCTTTCGATCTTCATCGGATCGCGCTATAATCCGGTGTAAACTCTGTGCCCAGTGCGATCACAACGCGCCGCTGGCTACGCCGACACCATTCACCCTAAGGATTCTGCGACCGATGTCACGCAACACTGATGGCCGTGGGGCATCGCCCCCGCCCTTCGAGAGCCCCTCACTCGACCCGGAACTGGAAGAAAATGTGGTCAACACTGTTCGAATGCTGGCCCTGGACGCTGTGCAGGCCGCCAATTCGGGACATGCCGGCCTGCCAATGGGCATGGCCACTGCCGCGTTGACGCTCTGGCGCAGACACCTGCGTTTCAGTCCGGCTAACCCCAACTGGCCCAACCGCGATCGGTTTATCCTCAGTGCCGGCCACGGTTCGATGCTCCTCTATTCCCTGCTCCATCTGACCGGCTACGATCTCCCGCTGCAGGAACTCAAGAATTTCCGCCAGTGGGGCAGCATGACCCCCGGCCACCCGGAGTACGGCCACGCCCCCGGTGTCGAGACGACGACCGGCCCGTTAGGACAGGGCTTCGCTAACGGCGTCGGCATGGCCATCGCCGAGCAATGGCTGGCCGCCAATTATAATCGTCCCAGGTTAGATGTAGTATCACACCACATCTATGCAATTGTCAGCGACGGCGACCTGATGGAAGGCGTCGCCCAGGAGTCGGCCAGTCTGGCCGGTCACCTGCGGCTGGGAAAGCTTATCTATCTCTACGACGACAACCGCGTCACGATCGACGGCTACACCGATCTGGCCTTCACAGAGGACCAGTACCAGCGTTTCAAAGCGTATGGCTGGCACGTCCAAAAGGTGGATGGAATGGATAGCGCGGCCGTCGATGCTGCTATCGCGGCCGCCAAACAGGACCCCCGCCCCAGTCTCATCGGCTGTACAACCGTCATCGGCTTCGGCGCTCCCAAACAGGGTGAGCCGGATATGCACAGCGATGCGCTACCCGCCGCAGAGGTCGCCCAAACCAAGGCCAATCTCGAATGGCCGCAGGAGCCAACCTTCTACCTGCCGCCAGAAGTGCGCAGGTTCTGCCTGCAAGCGGTCGAGCGGGGCAAAAGGCTCGAAAGCGACGATCAGACGCTGTGGAATGCCTACGCCGCGGCCCATCCGGAGTTGGCGGCCCAACTCAACAGCATGCTGCAGGGCGAACTGCCCACCGGCTGGGAGAACGCTCTGCCCGTCTTCGATGGCGGCGATAGCCAAGCCACCCGCAACGCCAGCGGCGATACGCTCAACGCGCTGGCGCCGGTTATCCCCAATCTCATCGGCGGCAGCGCCGACCTGGCGCCCAGTAACAAGACGATCATCAGCGGCAGCCCGGACTTTCAGCCCGACTCCTACAGCGGCCGTAACTTCCGTTTCGGCGTCCGCGAACACGGCATGGGCGCCATCCTCAGCGGCATGGCCCTGCACGGCGGCGTCATCCCCTATGGTGGAACCTTCCTCGTTTTCAGCGATTATATGCGGGCCAGCGTACGCCTGGCTGCCTTGATGGGCGTGCCCGTCATCTACATCTTTACCCACGATAGCATCGGCGTCGGTGAAGACGGTCCCACGCATCAGCCGGTGGAACAGGTGGCTGCGCTGCGCACCATTCCCAACCTGACCGTTATCCGTCCTGCCGACGCCAACGAAGTGGCGCAGGCGTGGAAAGTGGCTCTGACAAACAAGAGTGGCCCCACCGCGCTTGTCCTTTCCCGCCAGAATCTGCCGGTCTACGATCGCACCGCCGCAGGCGTCGCGGCAGCCGACCGCGCGGCCCTGGGCGGATATGTCTTCTTCAAGAGCAATGGAGCAACCACGGCGGCGCCGGAGTTGGCCCTCATCTCCTCTGGCAGTGAACTAGAGATCGCCTACAGCGCGGCCCAGCGCTTGGCCCAGAGCGGAGCGGCAGTGCGAGTTGTAAGCCTGCCCAGTTGGGAGCTGTTCGCGGCGCAGACGCCCGCCTACCAGCAAGAGGTGCTGCCACCGAGCACTCTCAAGATTTCGATCGAAGCCGGCGTCACCCAAGGGTGGCAGCGCTGGATCGGCAATGACCCGGCCCGTGGCGCGGCAATCGGCATTGACCGCTTCGGAGCGAGCGCGCCGCAGCAGGATGTCTACACAAATCTCGGTCTGACCGTTGAGACCGTAGTCGGTGCCGCGCAAGCGCTATTGGAGGCGTAGACGCGTATGCTTGGGGCCTTTGCCACCATCCTCCAGCAGACCCGGCAGCATCACGCCATCGAACACGCGACCATTCATCTGCTGGCAGCTCGCTTTCCGCGCCGTGTCTTGGCCGGCATGAGCGATCCTTGGGGCTTTACTCTCTTTGGACATTTGTCCCGAGAGGCGATCGAAGATGCGGTCGCCGAAGCTCTCCGGCGCCTGCAGGCCGGCGAAGAGGAACTGGCCTACCATCCTAACTGCGGTACCAACCTCACCACCAGCATCCTTCTGGTGACTGCGGCTGCACTTTTCGGCAGCATCGATTGGCGCCATTCGCATCTTCGCCCACCTGAAGGGGCGCCCTCCTTGGGCACGGAAGGACAACCTGCGGTTCGTGAGCGGCTCTCAGGGCGACGCGCGATAGGTCGCAGCAGTTCGCTTTTGGACAGGATGACGATGACCGCTGGACTGATGACGCTTGCGCTTCTGGTCTCAGGGCCGTTGGGAATGCGGCTTCAGCGTCTCACAACCTTGGCTTCTGTCGGCAACCGCGGGCTGGAAAAGGTCGTGCCCGTGGCGGGTGGCCAAGCGTATCGCATAACATTGGCAAAACTGTAATGACTAGTGGCCACCCGCCACTGAATTTGGCAGCGCATTGACAATATATCTGTTCCTGGCGCCCGATGAGTTCTTGTTGGGGCAGCGCCTGGGCCAACTGAAGCAGGCGCTGGGCGACCCCGAGATGGCCTCTCTGAACCTCGCTGAACTTGATGGTGCCCGCTCCAGCGCAGCCGATATCCTCTACCATGCCGGCGCGGTGCCATTTCTGGCCGATCGCCGGCTCGTTGTTGTGCGCGGTTATCTGGCCCATCTGGAGTCTCGCCTGGGCACAGCCAAGTCGCCGAACACAACCGCCCAGGCCGAGGCGCGACAAATTCTGGCCGCGCTGGCTGATCAAACAGTCTTGAATGATCTGGTCTTCATCGAAGAAAAGTTGGACAAACGGCGGGCCATCTGGAAAGGACTGGATGGCCTGGCCGGTCTTGCACAGTTGAGCAAGGACGGACTGCTGGCGATCGAGGAACTGAACACGCCCGACGCCCGCGCCCTGCCCGCCTGGATCGTCAATATCGCCAGAAAGGATGGAATCACCATTGATGGCAGAGCTGTGCAAATGCTGGCAACCTATGTGGGGACCGACCTGCGCCGCCTGACCCTTGAACTGGACAAGCTGCGCTCCTACGCCAATCGCCGGAGTATCACGACGGCCGACGTGAAACTGCTGGTGAGCGATACCAGTGAAGCGCTCATCTGGGATCTGACCGACGCGATCGGTCAACGTGATGGGCGTAAGGCGATGCGGGCCTTGTACGCGCTGCGGCGCAACGACGCCAACCCGTTCTATCTTCTGACGATGATTACCCGGCAGTACCGGATCATGCTAAAAGTGAAAGATGAGACCACGCGTACGCCCGGAAACGAGTATGACATCGCCGGCAGTGTCGGGGAGAGCCCCTTTCCTGTCAAGAAAGCGATGACCCAATGCCGGAGCTACACGCTCGCCCAACTGGAGGGGATTCTGGATCGGCTCCTGTCGTCGGATTTCGCTATGAAGACCGGCGCCAACCCCCACACCGAACTGGATATTTTGGTGGCCGAACTTACAAAACCCCGTTAGAGGAATTGAACGCCAAATGAACAACAATCGATCGTTATCTTTCCGGACGCACGCAGCACCCGCGCAGGTCAGCGGAGGCGGGCAGACGACAATTGGCCCTGAGACAATTCATCGCATACGGACCGCAAATGGCATCACGATACTGGTCCGTCCCAACCCGTCCGCACCGGTTGTCGTATTGGAGGGGTGCCTGCGCGCCGGCAGCGTAGACGAGTCAGCTGAGAAGGCCGGGCTGGCTTCCTTTACCGCCTCCCTCCTGAGCCGCGGCAGCGCCAACTACGATTTCGATCGCTACAACGAGGCGGTGGAATCGGTCGGGGCGAGCGTCAGCGTGGGCGGCGGCACACACATCACCGACTTTGGCAGCGAGAGCCTGGTTGAGGACTTCCCGCTCATGGTAGAGATCTTGGCTGACATTCTGCAGCGGCCAACCTTTCCACCGGAGCATATCGAACGCGTGCGCGGGCAATGGCTGGTGCGCCTGCAGGAGCGAGAACAGAGTACGCGCAGCGTCTCCTACCGGCGCTTCAACGAAATGATTTACGGGGATCACCCCTACGGTCTTTCCACATCAGGCTATATCGAGACGATTCAGGTAATCAGCCGTGACGACGTGGCTGGCTTCCACCAGGACTATTACCGTCCCAACCAGGCTATCTTCGTCGTCAGCGGCGATGTCGAACCAGAGCCAGTGGTTGCCCTGCTCGAATCCCATTTCGCCGACTGGCGCACCGGCGCGGAGCCGCCTTCGCCGACAGACACTATCCCGCCCGTCGCGGGCCCCAACGGCGTCCAACGTAAATCGGTCACCATGCCCGGCAAGGTCCAGACCGCTGTCGTCGTCGGCTGCCTGGCCATCGCCCGAACCCATCCCGACTACTATGCCGTGCAGGTCGCCAACAACATCCTGGGCCAGTTCGGCATGATGGGGCGGCTGGGTGAAAACGTGCGCGAACGGCAAGGGCTGGCCTATTACTGCTCCAGCGCGCTGGACGCGGACATCGGTATCGGGCCATGGGTGGCTTTCGCCGGTGTGAACCCGCAAAATGTCGACCAGGCGGTAGACAGCATTCTGCACGAATTCGAGCGGATTGGACGGGAACCGGTCAGCGATGAAGAACTCTCTGATAGCATCGCCAACATGACCGGCACGCTCCCACTGCGCCTTGAGACGAACGACGGCGTGGCATCGATCCTTCTCAATATGGAATGGTTCGGTCTGGGGCTGGACTACCTGCAAACATATCCGGAACGGATACGCGCCATCACAAAAGAGGATGTTCAGCGCGTGGCCGCCGACTATCTGCGCACCGATTCCTATACCCTGGTGACCGCCGGTCCGGACGGAAATGGGAGCTGAGCCTCCGTGAATCAACATCCTGTCATCCAGCTCGACGAACTGAGCAAAGTCTATACGGTCAACGAGCGCGAGGCGGGGCTGGTCGCCGCCATGCGCAGCTTCGTTAAGCGCAAGACGCGCGACGTGCAGGCCGTGGACGAGATCTCCTTCTCGGTCGACGAAGGGGAAATCGTCGGTTTCCTCGGCCCCAATGGCGCCGGCAAAACCACGACCCTGAAAATGCTGTCCGGCCTCCTGCATCCGACCGGCGGCCGCGCATCGGTGCTCGGTTATCGCCCCTGGGAACGCAACCGCGACTATCTGCGGCGTATGACTCTGGTGATGGGGCAGCGCAACCAACTGCTCTGGGATATCCCGGTTATCGACACCTTCGAATTGAATCGGGCGGTCTACCGCATCCCGGAAGCGGAGTATCGGCGCGTCGTTGACGAACTGACGGAACTTCTGGACTTGGCCCCCCTTTTGCGCAAACCTACCCGCAACCTCTCTCTGGGCGAGCGCATGAAATGCGAAATCGCGGCCGCGCTCCTCCACAGCCCGTCAGTGCTGTACCTGGACGAGCCGACCATCGGGCTGGATGTGACCATGCAGCGGCGTATCCGCCAGTTCATAACCGAATACAATCAGCGCACCGGCGCCACGGTCCTGCTGACCAGTCACTATATGGCCGATGTGGAGGCCTTATGCAAGCGCGTGATCGTTATCCATCATGGCAAACTGCTCTACGATGGCGAACTTAGCCGCCTGGCCGATCGCTTCGCTCCCTTCAAGACCGTCGAGGTGGAACTGCACAACGGCGCCGGCGGCCGGCCCTGGGCGCAGTACGGCGAACTGGTGGCCCAAAGTGAAGCCCGTGTAACGCTGCGAATACCGAAAGCCGAGACCGCCGCCGTCACCGGGCGTCTGCTGGCTGAGTTGGATGTCTCCGACCTGACCGTGCAGGATCCGCCCATTGAGGATGTGATCGAGCACGTGTTCAGCCAATCCCCCAGCCCGCTGGGTGCCCCTGATTCGCAGCAGGCGCTGAGCGAGTAGAACCATCAAATGGCCGCGCCCCGGCCAGCCTGGATCGAGGCCGCCG
This sequence comes from Caldilineaceae bacterium, assembly GCA_965220715.1. Lineage (GTDB taxonomy): Bacteria > Chloroflexota > Anaerolineae > Caldilineales > Caldilineaceae > Bin5. The sequence continues at coordinate 5,005,894 of OZ244843.1, read as the reverse complement.
GCGTCTGCTATAGAGAGCTGATTTTACCTGTTCGTTCTATTTTTGGGACAGGAGACCCCTGGTCGCGAATGCTCGCATTCTACTCCATCTACAAAGGTTACTTCCGCACCGCGCTGATGGTGCAGTTCCAGTATCGAATTGCGATGCTGATTTGGCTGCTGGGCGGCGTCATAGAACCGCTGATGTACCTGGTCGTATGGCGCACAGTGGCCCAACAGCAGGGCGGTTCGGTCGGAGGTTATAGCGTCAATGACTTTGTCGTCTACTTTATCGCCATGATGATGGTGAGCCATGGCACCTTCACCTGGATCATGTGGGAATACGTCTACCGGATCCGTATGGGCCTGTTTTCGGTAATGCTGCTCAAGCCTATCCACCCGATCCACAGTGACATCGCTGACAACATCGGTTACAAGTTTCTGACGTTAATCGTGATGGGGCCGATTGTCCTCCTGCTGGCCTGGTTCTTCGAAGCTTCCTGGCAGCCAACCATCTGGTCACTGGCGGCATTTGTGCCTGTGCTGATTCTGGCTTTTCTGATGCGCTTCTATTGGGAGTGGGGGCTGGCCATGGTCGCCTTCTGGACCACGCGTATTGATGCCATGAACCAAGCCTATATCGTCACCACTCTCTTCTTTTCCGGGCGGCTGGCTCCCCTCGATCTGTTTCCCCAGATCGTGCAACGAGCGGCCGACATTCTGCCTTTCCGCTGGATGCTGGCCTTCCCTGTCGAGCTTCTACTGGGACGTGTCACGCCCAGGGAGTTTCTGGTCGGCCTCGGCGCGCAGCTTTTCTGGCTGTTCGCCGGCTATCTGTTTATGCAACTCATTTACCGGGCCGGAATCAAACGCTACGCAGCCTTTGGCGCCTGACCCGAATCTGAAACAATGTACTACTTCCGCCTCTTCGCCACATATCTGCGCCTGGGCGTGCTCGGTGAACTGGAATACCGTGCCAATTTCTGGATCAGTCTGATGCAGTCCACCCTGGATCTGGGCGTGGCCCTGGGCGGGCTGGCCGTAGTTTTCAGCCATACCGACACTCTGGGAGGCTGGCGGCCAGAGGAACTGTTGGCCCTTATCGGCGTCTACTTCCTCATTGGCGGCCTGATCCGTACCCTAATCCGCCCCTCGATGATCAAATTCATGGAGGATGTACGTCAGGGCACGCTCGATTTTACCCTGACAAAACCGGCCGACTCGCAGGTGCTGGTCAGCATCCAACGCGTCGAAATCTGGCGCCTGGTGGATGTGCTTATCGCCCTGCCGGTGTTGGGCACGGCATTGGTACGGCTTGGCGCCCAGTTGGGTCTTGTCGAAACCGTAGTCTTTGCCGTCACGCTGTTGTGCGGCGGCTTGATCATTTACAGTTTCTGGCTTATGCTCAGCACCTGCGCATTCTGGTTCGTGCGCGTCGAAAACATCCAGGTTATCTTTATGAGCATGTGGCAGGCTGGCCGCTGGCCCGTCAGCATCTATCCGGCATGGCTGCGCGTCGTTCTCACATTTCTGGTTCCGGTCGCTTTCGCCACGACGGTGCCCGCCTCCGCGCTCAGCGGGCGCATCACCGGCGCTACTCTTGTCGGCACGATTGCCCTGGCCGCGGCCATGCTGCTTGTCTCCCGCTGGTTCTGGCGGTTTGGAATTCGGTTCTATTCGGGCGCGTCAGCCTGACAAATGAAGGAGAAAAAATATGCGAATCTTGATTACATCAGGCGGGAGTGATCGGTGCGCGGCGCTGGCGAATTACTTGGCCCAGTCTCATGAGGTCCGGCTGACGGAACGGGCTCATGTGGAGACTGCACACGAGTTTGTGCAGTGCGCGCTGGGGCACGACCGCTCCACCAACCTGCTCACGCGCGGCATGAACGCCATAATCCATGCCGTCGAGCCGCTGCCGGACGAGGACGTAAGCGCACAGCTCGACGCCGCCAGCCGTTGCACCTACAATCTCCTGACGGCCGCTGCCGAGGAGGGCGTGCCGCAAATCGTCCTCCTCAGCACGCTCGAACTGATGGCCGATTATCCCCCCGGCTATCGCGTCGGTGAGACCTGGCGGCCCCTGCCCCGCACACAGCCGCCCACCCTCAGCAAACACCTTGCCGAGCAAATCAGCCGTGAATTCGCTCGCGAAGGCAGATTGCAGGTGAAAATCCTGCGCCTGGGAGAAACGACCAACGAGATGGTCGCCGTCGCGGTCGACGAGGTGCTCGCGGAGGCCATCTCGCCCGCTATTCACTTCAGGTCTGTCGTATCCGGCGTCCCCGACGCCTGGTCAATAATACATGTAGGGGAGAGAGCATGATGAACGTACTCATTCTCGGCGGCGCAGGCATGCTCGGTCCCTATGTGGCCCGCGAACTGGCGCCTGCACACAACTTGCGCATTACAGATGTCAAGCCGCCGGAAGAAGATCTGCCCGGCGAGTTCCTCCTGCTCGACGTATCCGATTTGGACGGAGTAGTGGCCGCGGCCGAGGGCATGGACGCAATCGTCAACCTGTCCGTCCTGCGCCGGGACCGCCGCATTGCCTGGGATGTGAGCACCCGCGGTTGCTACAATATGATGCAGGCAGCGGTTACGCATGGCATCCGCCGCGTGATCAACACAGGCCCGCACTTCACCGTTGCCGGCCCGAACATCACCGAGTGTTTCGACTTCGGCATCGGTCCGGACATCCCTCCCCAGTCTGGAACGAACATCTACGCCATTACCAAGTCAATGGGGCTGGAAATCTGCCGCGTCTTTACCCAACATCACGACATCAACGTGCAGTCCTATCTGTTCTACCATTTCAAAGACCCCACCACCATTCAGCCCGGCGAACACTACGCGCCTTATGTCATCTCCTGGGAAAACGCGGCGGAAGTCTTTACCCTCGGATTGGAGATAAAACTGGACGCCCTGCCCTCCCGTTTTGAAGTGTTCTATGCATTCGCCGACATGCCGCACGGCAAGTTCAGCAACGAAAAGACGAAACGTATCCTCGGCTTCCAACCTCGCCGGGACGTGGAAAAACTCTGGACGTAACGGGACAACCTTTCGGAGGTGGCCGAAGCGGATCAGGAACCGAAGAAGGTCTATCCCTCCCTCACTGAGGAGCGAAAACTGTGGCGCGCCGGGTTTGTTCGCGTGGCTGGCCTCGACGAGGCCGGCCGCGGCGCGCTGGCCGGACCAGTTGTGGCCGGCGCAGTTATTCTGCCCGCGAACAGCAAGCAGGAGGGGCTGTGGGCCGAGGTTCAGGATAGTAAACTGCTGTCGCCAGCGCGGCGCGAAGCGTTGGCCGCGCGCATCCAGGCGCAAGCCGCCGCCTGGTCATTGGGGGAAGCGTCCGCCGCCGAAATCGACGCGAGCGGCATCGCCCCCGCCACGCGCTTGGCGATGCGCCGCGCTGTCCAGGCGCTCTCCTCTCCGCCGGACCACCTGCTGATCGACTGGGTACAGCTCAAATCGCTCAATCTTCCCCAGCAGAGTTTCACTAAAGGCGACCTGCGCATCGTATCGATCGCCGCCGGCTCCATCCTGGCCAAGGTCCACCGCGATCGGCTCCTCTGCCAGCTGCACGAAAACTACCCCGCCTATGGCTTCCACAGCCACAAAGGCTATGCCGCGCCTTCCCATCTCGCCGCCATTGAAAAGTTCGGTCCCTGCCCGGCGCATCGGCGTTCGTTTTCTCCCATCCGCCGCGATGAGGGGCTATTCGGCTGACCTCAGTAGATAGCGAATAGTGGACAGAGCATGTACCGATGTAAGCTTCCAAAGAGATCCGGAGCCTTCGCATCTCGTCAGAGCAGGCGAGATGCCCGCGTTCCCATTGCGTAGACGTTGCCAAGGATCTGGATAAAGAATGGATCCACCTTAGCCGCCAACCACCTCAGCGGCCTGTCAACGCAGCCAACAGCGCAAGCGCCAGCCTTTTTGTTTCCAACAAAGGCCGAGGCTCCAGCTGCGCCCCACTCAGTGCCCCACTCTGCGCCGGCGGGTCTTCCCACAGCGAAACCTCTTGGCCGGGATGATCTGTCATTGGGGCGATTGAAGCATGAGCGGAATCCCGGCCGGGTAGCTGCACATCATCCACCAGCAGTACAGGCCCCACACACGCGGGACACCCGTAGCGGCAAGCGCAGCTGCGGATAAGCTCTGCCGCGCCCGCCAACAGGTCGTCGTGACGCTCGTACAGTTGGGCGCTGAAGCCGATTCCGGCAGGGATGCGTTCATAAATATAAATGCGCGGAGCAAAAAGCGGACCCTGCGAAGAGTGAGAAACACTCGGAGAGGGGAGTGAACGCTGTTCGCTCTCTCCTCCCTGTCGAATAATGGCAACGTCAATGTCGCGCCGGTCACACATCAGATGCAGGGGGGCCAGATTGCCCAGCGCATAGGCCACCCCATCCATGCCTGTACGCGCCCGCACGACCGCCTCCAGGCGATGATGGCAGCGTCGGCATAGCAAGACGAGATTGCTGAGCCGGTTGGCCTCCCGGTCGTTTCGGTTAAGGCCCGGAACGTAGCCAAAGACGCGGAAAGGAACTCTGTGGTGCACATCGTGCTGTCGGTTGCGAGTCTCCTGCGCGCCGCATTCGCCACAGCGGTAGCCGTCTCTGGCCCGCGTCCTGGCGCGCTGTTCCTGCCAGTCAGGACCGTAGTCGTTCGGTGAATCCCGCCATTCCCCCGTTTCCATCAGCGCCATCTGCGCCTCAGCGGTCACCTCCAGCCAGTAGCCGGCCGTGTCCAGGGTGGTCGGCGGGTAGTCAAGCGGCAGCACGCCCAGATTCTCATGGGTGAAGCGCCGCACCCGCCGGTACTGCGTCACCTGCGAGGTCACGAAGAGCTCTCCGTAACCCAACCCTGCGCCGCCGCTCACGCGACTCTCCTGCACCGAAAGTACTTCAATCTCCGTTTCCGTGCTGGCCTCCGTGTAATAGTCCACCTCGGCGGGCCACACCCAAGCCAATTTCTCGTCCAGATCCAGCCGTTCCACCAGGTATCTGCGGCCTTCGTGCATGTACACAGCCCCTTCATGCACCTGTAACGGCGCGCTGGCCGCGTCAACCTCACCTATAACTTCAAACTGGCCATCCTTTTGGCTGGAAGTCAGATCTGCGTCTGAATCCTGACGCATCCCTGATCTTTCGTGACGAGCGCTGTATCTTGAAACTAAAGACTTGTCCGATCCGCCTGCTTGCACCACCACCGGATCACCACTGACGCTGCGCAGGCCGAACTGGCGGGAGGGATAACCGTCTCCGCTCCACATAAAGCGGTTGCCGAACTGCTGCACGCTTTCCTCTTCGACAAGCAGTTCGAGGACTTCGGCCGTGTGGCGAGACTGCCCAAACTGTTCTCCCTTCACAAAAGGCAGTTCAAAAGCGGCGCAGCGCATCTGGTCCACCAACAGCATCAGATTGTCCGCGTTAGCGAAGGCGCGTTCCGGTGACCGCTGCAGCAGATATTGCGGTTGGTTGACGATATACTGGTCGAGCGCGCCCGCCGTCGCCACCAGCACCGCCACAGATTCTCCGGTGGTGCGGCCGACCCTGCCCCACTGCTGCCACGCCGCCGCAATCGTGCCCGGGTAGCCGCAGATCACCGCCGCCTCCAATTGGCCAATGTCGATACCCAACTCCAGCGCATTGGTGGCAACGACCCCCCGCACCGACCCTGCCCGCAGGCCTGCTTCGATCTGGCGTCGTTCCTGGGGAAGATAGCCCCCGCGATAGCCGCGCACCGCCAGGCGCGGGAACTGTGGGACATTCTCTTTATCCTCGCTGTCGTTGCTCTGCAGGCGTTCCCGAATGTAGCTGAGCAAGAGTTCGACCGTCAGCCGGGCGCGGCCAAAGACTATTGTCTGCAGTCCGCCCTTGAGAAAGCGGACCGCTATGTCCTGGGATTCCAATACGCTGCTGCGGCGCAGTCCCTGGATCGGATCGTATAGGGGCGGCGCGTACAGCAGGATATGCTTTCTGCCCTGCGGCGCGCCGTTGCTGTCGATGACCCGCACCGGGCGTTCGCTGAGGCTCTCTGCCAGCTCCGTGGGATTCGCAATCGTCGCGCTGGTCAGCAGGAACTGCGGGTTGCCGCCATAGTGGGCTGCCACCCGCCGCAGCCGGCGCAGGACATTGGCCACGTGGCTGCCAAATACGCCGCGATAACTGTGCATTTCGTCGATGATGACGTAGCGCAAACCCGCCAGAAAACGCTCCCAATCGCCGTGATGGGGCAGAATGGCGGCGTGAAGCATGTCCGGGTTGGTCAGAATCAGTCTGGCACTCTGCCGGATCGGTCGGCGCTGCCCGGCAGGTGTGTCGCCGTCATAGGCAGCGACAAAGCGGCCTGTAGGGGATTCGAACACTTTCGCCGGCTGTTCCTCTGCCAAGTTATCTGCAGCAAGTACGTTCACTCCGGCCAGTTCAGCTATCCAGTCCCCGATTTCCGCCAACTGATCGTGGGCAAGGGCTTTGGTCGGGAAGATGAATAGTGCTGTCGCTTCCCCATCGGTGAGCAGTGCATGCAGAACCGGCAGCATGTAGCACAGCGTCTTGCCGCTGGCAGTGGGCGTAACGACCGCAATCGAGTTGCCGCCGTCCAAAGCATGGGAAACAGCTTCGGCCTGGTGGCTGTAGAGCCGCTGAATCCCGCGGCGATGAAGCGCCCCCTTTAGCGCCGGATGAAGATCTGCCGGTGTCTCCACCAGGTTGCCGGGGCGGGCCGGCAACGTCTCCCAGGCGGTGACGTTGGCCATAAAGCCGGTGTCCCGGCGCAAGTCGGCGATGACGTCCCCGATGCTCATAGTATTGGCTGTTGGACAATTGCTGGTGAAGTTTCTTGCTGCCAGGCTCTGGCCCTACACTCCCGTAATCCGGATCCCGCTGCCCTTCACCTTGTTGCGGATGTTGATGCCGATGAGGACGGCGGTCAATCCTTCGCTGACGCTGCTGTTTACAAGCGGGCCGGCGTCGATGCCCCGCATTCCCGCAGCTTGCGCCAATTCGATCGCGGTCTCTTTTGCCTCTTTGTCGTCTCCGGTAATGAGGATGTCGCAGTCGACGGCATGGCTTAGGTCTTTCAGATGGGTTGCACTGATATTCTGAAAAGCCGCCGCCAGGCGCGTGCCCTCTCCCAAGAGCGCCTGGGCCTCCTCGGCAGCCGACCCACCCGGCGGACGCCAAACGCGGCTTACCCGCGGCGGCTTCAACGGAACCACGACGCTGACGACCGTCTTGCCCTGGCTGCCAGCCCGAATCTGTTCAAGGATTCCGATCTGAGATTCGTAAGGGACGCTGAGGATGATCACATCCGCGGCTGCGGCTGCGGCTGCATTGGTATCGCCGCCAATTCGCGCCGAGTGGTTGGCAGGCAACAGTGAGGTCAGTTCTGTCGCAGCGGCGCAAGCTCTTTCACGGCTGCGGCTTCCTATCAGAATCGGGTAGCCAAAAGCCGCCCAGCGTAAAGCCAAGCCGGAACCCTCCGCGCCTGTACCCCCAATAACGGCGAGTGTTGGACGGGTCATCGCGATCTCCTCTCCTCTTGGGGATTAGCGGCCACTTGAACTACTTCCAGAATCTTTCCCACGTCTCCCCCGCGCGTTTCCGGCTGCGGGCGGCGATCTCCGCCTCATCCAGTGTCAGCAACTTCCGGTCACGCATAAGCGTCTCACCGTGGCAGATTGTGCTGTGTACATGCCCACCGCTGATGCCGAACAGTATATGCCAGGGAAGGTTGTCGCTATGCAGGGGCGTCGTAGGGTAGTAGTCGAGCAAAATGAGGTCCGCAAAGGCTCCGGGGGCCAGGATGCCAACCGGTTTCTCGAAAAAGGCGTTGGCCAATCTGCGGTTGTTGTAGACGGCCATTTCCAATACTTTATCGGCGCCGAGCGTGCGAGGGTCTCCGCTGTTCACCTTGTGCAACTGGTCGGTCACCTTCATCTCAGCGAACATATCATTGCTGAACCCGTCATTGCCGAGTCCGACGGCCATCTCTCCCCGCAGCATCGCTGGGACATTGGCCGCGCCCACCGCGTTGTTCATATTCGAGCGGGGCTGATGCGATACGAACGTCCCCGTCTCCTTCAGCAGGGCCATCTCCCAGGCGTCGATGTGTATGCAATGGGCAAAGATACTTTCGGCCCCGGTGATGCCAAAGCTGTGCAATCTTTCGACCGTGCGTTTGCCGCTGCGGCTCAGGCTGTTCCAGGCGTCCGCCGGGTGTTCCGCCGCATGAACATGGAAGCGATCGCTCTCCGCGCGGCAGGCTTCAAGCGTTTCGTCAGAAAGTGTCATGCTGGCATGGAGACCAAACGTCGCTGCGACGCGTGCTGACAGCGGCGACCCGCGCAAGGCCGCGGCAAAGCGCACGTTTTCGCGGATGCCTGCCTGCGCCGCCCCAGGACCGTCCCGGTCCGTCACTTCGTAACAGAGCGCCGACCGCAATCCGCTGGCCTCCACCGCTGTCGCAATTGCATCCAGGCTGCCATCGATCGCATTTTGGCTGGCGTGGTGGTCGATCAGCGTGGTCGTGCCATTGCGGATCGCGTCCACAAGGCACACTTCGGCTGAACTATGCACACCGCCCAGGTCCAGCGAGCGATCCAGAGGCCACCACAGTTTCTGCAGGATCTCCGGGAAATCCTTGGCCGGCTGCCCGGGAATATACATCCCCCTGGCAAATGCGCCGTAGAAGTGCGTGTGTGCGCAAATCATGCCCGGCATCAGCAGTTTGCCTTGCGCATCCCATCGTTCGGCGTCAGGAAAGCGGCTAAGCAACTGACGGCTCTCGCCGACAGCGGCAATTTCATCGCCGCGCAGATAGACGCCGCCGTCTGGCAGGACACTGTTCGTGTCGTCAAAGGTGATAACGGTCGCGTTGTGAATAAGCATTCCCAACCGGTCTCCTCCTGCTGTGGATAGCGAATAGTGGGTAGCGGTCAGTGCGGCCATCCGCCGCCAGCCGCCGGAGTATTGAAGTATACGGTTGCTGGTTGGAAACGCAAATACCGGGAAGGGTCTGGCGTCTTTTCAGGTTAAGGCGTGGTGATGGCAGGGGACGTCTTGGCCGAGACAGGCGCATGCGCGAGACTGGCCGCGGGCGATCGTCGGCAGTCCCACGCGGCTGGCTCGACTTTCGCATTCCGCATGAACTCCTTATACTGAAATTCCTGAAACAGAGGTTTCCCAAGAGGAGTATCGCGTGAAAATACTGGTTACGGGTGGAGCGGGATTTATCGGCAGCCACATCTTGCACTGGCTGCGCAAGGCCGGCCACGAGATCGTAGCTGTCGACAGTCTGCGAACCGGCAAGCGAACCAATGTCCCTGCCGATGTGCCGCTCTATGAGGTGGACATTCGTGATCAGGCTGGTCTCGCAAAACTTTTTGCAGCAGAACGCCCTCAAGCCGTTGTACATCAGGCTGCCCTGGCGAATGTGCGCGAAAGCATGGAGGATCCCATCACATATGCCGAGGTCAATATAATCGGCACGCTGCATCTGCTGGAACTGGTGAAAGAGTACAACTGCTCCAAGTTCATCTTTGCCAGCACCGGCGGCGCCGTCTACGGAGAAGGCGAACGCCGGGAAGAGCGCCCGGAGGCGAGAGAAGACAAGGAACACCAGCCAGAGCGATCCCCGATTCTGCCTTTCACCGAAGAGAGCCGCCCACAGCCCAAAGACAATTACGGCGCCAACAAGCTCAGTTGCGAGCATTATATCGAGCTTTATCATCAAAACTACGGCCTGCCCTACGTCATCCTGCGTTACGCCAACGTCTACGGCCCCCGGCAGGATGTCAAGGGAGAGGCCGGCGTCGTCGCTATCTTCGCAGGCGCAATGCTGGCGGATCAAGCGACCCACATTACCGGCGATGGTGCCCAAAAACGGGACTTCGTCTATGTGGACGACGTCGCCAGGGCCAACGTTCTGGCTGTGGCCGGCGATGTTGTCGGCACCTACAATGTGGGCACAGGCCGGCCTACCGACATCAACACCGTCTATCGATTCCTTGCGCAACTCACCGGGTACAGCCGCAAGCCCTCCTACCTGCCCCGACCCGCCGGCGAAGTGCGAGCTACCTGGTTGGATAGTTCGAAGGCGGGACGCGAGTTAGGTTGGGAAGCTGATGTCGACCTCCGGGAAGGGTTGCGCCGTACCGTAAACTGGGCCAGAACGTCAGCGGTCGATGCCTAGCGGAGAGTCCACTGCATTAGGCGTCGTGGTCTGGCCACTCTTACTGGGGTTTCGATGCACATTGTCGTCAGTGGTTGGTTCTGGGGACAACCCAACACCGGCAGCGGTCAATATCTGCACCGGCTGTTGCCTCATCTGGCGCTTCTGAAGGCGTCAGAGGAGGCCGAAAGCGCCTTTGACATTGAAGTCGCCGCTGGGGAGAATGGCCCGACCCAAGCGGCTGACAGTGAGAGACCTCCTGAATATACTTTGATTCTGCCCCGAACCCCAGAGGACAGCAATAACCTCGATGCGCTTTCTGCAAACTGCTCTCCACTGACAACTGTCGTATCTCCACCTCCGCGGCTGCCCCGCCAACTGGCGAAGCTCTACTGGGAACAGGTGACGGTACCCCGCTGCGCGCGCAGACTGGATGCGGATCTTCTGCTGGTTCCCTATTGGGCAGCTCCCCTGTGGCAGCCGACACCGACAGTTGTCACCGTTCACGATCTGATTCCTCTGCTTCTGCCATCCTATCGTGGGGGATGGCCCGGCCGCCTGTATACCAGGTTGGTCTGCATTACCGCCCGGCGCTGCGCGGCTGTATTAACCGTAAGTGAAGCGAGTAAGCGGGACATAATCGGCCATCTGGGGCTCCCCGAAGAGCGCGTATTTTCTGTTCATCACGGTCCGAACAAGGGAGAAAGGGAAGAGGAGCGCGAAGCGGGGGACTCTTTCTTCCCTCGCAATCGACAGGTGGCGCGAAAGTATTCGTTGCCGGAACGCTACTTTCTCTATCTGGGCGGCTTCGACGTGCGCAAAAATGTGTTGGGAATCGTGCGCGCCTATCGACTGTATCTCGACCTGGGCGGGGATCCAGCAGTGCAATTGGTGGTGGCGGGCAGGCTACCGCGTTTGGATACGGCATTCTTCCCGGACCCGCAGCGGCTCGTCCGCCAACTCGACCTGACCGGCCAGGTGCGCTTCATCGGTTGGGTGGAGGAGGAAGACAAGGCGCCGCTCTACGCAGGTGCCACCGCCTTTCTCTTCCCCAGCAAATACGAGGGCTTCGGCATGATGTTGCTGGAAGCCATGGCCGCCGGCACTCCAGTAATTACCAGTTCGGAGTGAGACGGAACTCAAACTCCTCACCACTGTTCGGCGCGTAGCAAACTTGGCGCATGTTCAGCGCCGGGTGATCACGCCCGAACTCCTCTGTGATCTGCCAGAGTTCCGGACTGTCCAGAAAGATGGACATGACGGCGGCGCAGGCTGCCAGCGGATTGGGGACCGATGTGTAGGCACTCAACCAGGCTCGGGCCGCTTTGATATATCTGTCTTCCGGCTGGTCTTCCTCAAGCGTTTCCAGCAGCGACTCAGCTTCAGACCGCCTGTCGTTCAGGGTCAATACCTGCACAAGCCGGAAGCTGGCCAGCCCCCGTAGCAGGGCCATCTCCTCCTCCTGGTCTGTACCTTGAACGCTGCATGGCCGCAACTCCGTCGATTCCAGGACAGCCCTGTACAACTCAATGGCCGTGGCATAGCTCGCTCGGTTACCCTCTAGCCCCGCCGCCTGCAGAGCTACATTCGCCTCGATCAAACGCATCCCCATACAGTTGCTGGCATCGTTTGCCCGATCATAAGACCAGGTGACGCGGCGCACTGGCGAGCCATCCCTGCTGTACCAGATTTCCGTGTGGGGAATGTTCAGCCCCTTTTCCTCCGTCCCGCTGACCCCGCCGCTTAGCCACAGGCGCCGGATACGGGGGACAGCAGCCGACTCTTCATCGATCATGTCAACCAAGACCGTGCCTTCAACGATGGTGGCACCCGACCCAATAATACTCTGGTAGGTGGCCGATTCGTTGTCCCAGGTGACAGCATTCACTGTTACGAGACAAAACGTAGCGCAACGCTCCAACTGCCAAATCAGATCCCTTCTGCCGTCCCCATTGGCGTCGCCTATTGCCAAGAATTTGGGTTGGCCCTCTACCTCAGGCGCGTAGGCTGTCTGAAAGCTGCCGTCATCACGCTGGTGCAGGATCAGGACAACCCCATCCGCCCCGCCTGGTCCGTAACCGTCATCGCTGATAATTGTCGGCATGGCAATTATGTCTTCCAAACCGTCCTCATTCAGGTCGAAGATCAGCAGTGCGCCGCGCTCTCCGCCCATTGCATCACAAGCCTGCAGCCAGGTATCGACAAAGGTCCTCAGTTTCAGTTTTCCGGACTCCTGTTGGTCGCTTCCGGCGCCCAGGTCTGAATTCTGGCTCCTGGACACGTCACTGATTACCTCCGGGAGGACAGAGAGATAGTCCGCCGATGTCTGCGGACAGGCAGGCAATCCTTCGATCTGGGTAAGACGCGGATCTGGCTCTTCCTGCAGTTCAATTCTCAGGTATGGGCAGACATCCTCCATTGTGAACGTAGGATTGGCGTAGCCGTAGTCAGCCAGTATGTTCACAACGTCCGGTGTAACCGCCGCGAAGTCGTAGACCGTTTCACAAGCCCTCTCGGCGTCCCCGCTCTGCTGATAAGCGGCCAACCAGCGTACTGCCACTTCCGCGTAAATCTGTTTGTTGTACATGGAGGCAAGTCGTTGCACGCGCGCCGCAGCCAATTCCGGATCCGACAAATAACCGGCGATCAGTGCCAGTCGGAAGAGGGCAAAGCTGCGCAACTCGGAAAGCTCATTCAGGCGTTCCCCACAGGGTTGCAGACTTATGTTCTCAACGGCATCGGTATAGAGCCACTGGGCCTTTTCGAAATAGCGTTCGTCGGCCAAGGCATGGTTGGCATCGATCACGGTGTGGTAGAGGCACAGGCTTGGCATCATTCTTTCGCTGCTCAAGGCGTAAGGAGCGCCGTCCGTGCTGGTCCAAACGACTGTGCGCGTCCGCTGGGGGCCAGCGTCGGCTCCGGCGTATTGTCCACCAGTCAGCCGAATTTCCTTATTCATACCCGGCTCGCTGCTGGGGGTCAACGATACCTCGGCCGAAGCCATTGTGATTGTTCCCTTGGTCCAGTCCCGCCATGCAACACCATCCCAACTGCGGACATGGACGGTGACGAAGCAGGAATTTGGCCCGCAGATAGTATCCGTCCAGACTACGTCAACCAGACCATCGCCGTTGATGTCTTGTGTTGCCAGCAGATCTATCGTGCCGGTGGCGGCGATGGCGTAGCTGAGAGAGTGCGCTTGCCCTCCGTCGAAAATCACGAGTTCCTGTTTGCCGACGGGAGTTCCTCTCCCGCCACCGGCAGAAGTGGAGCCTGACCGCGGCCCGTCCGCACTTGTGAACACAAGCACGGCGTCATCCACGCGATCGGCGTTGAGATCGGCATTGACCAAAATGCGAAACTCGGCTCCGCAATCCTCCAGAAAAGAGGTAAGTTGAGCGTGCCGGTTGAATGTGGGAATGCGGAAAAGGGCGGTCAGCGCCTGCCCCAGGTCGTCTGGCACGTCCGGGCATGGGGGCAGGGTCACCCGTGTGGGTAGGGGGACGCTGATGTGGGGCACGAAGAAGGGGGCCGAATCACTGTCGGAAGAAAGAATGGCCAGCAGGTCCAAGACAGGTGTTGGCGTAACCGTCGGGGACAACCTGTCGGTTGGCGCTTCTGTCGGCGTCGGCAGTAGCGCCGGAATCAGCAATCGCTCTCCCACAATCAGCGAATCGTCCTCGCCTTGTGCTTTGGGATTCGCCCCCTGCAAGAATTCCACCGTCAGGCCGAATCTTTCGGCTACCGTCGTCCAGCCGTCTCCCCGCTGGACAATATAGAATTTCTCCTCCCAGTCCGGCGCCCTCGGGATGAAGAGGAGTTCGCCAATAATGAGCCAACCATTCGCCCGCACGGCATCCGGGTTTGCAACCTGCAGTTCACTTACAGTCAGCCCGAACCGTTGCGCGACCAAGGGCCAACTGTCTCCCGGCTGCACTGTATATGTATAGCCACTTTCCTGTGCCGACACAGAGAAAATCTGCAACAGACAAAGTAGCGCGATCCATAGGAATGCAAGCCGTAAAGCCAGCCTCATTGAACTCTCCTGCGGCCCTCAGCCGCCAGTTCCTGGTCTTCGGTTGCCAAACCCCACTGACAACCAGGCATCAGCAACCAATCTGAATTTGCATCAAGAACCTGCTGATTCTGCCATCGCGTAGTGCGTATGAGAGGCCGGGACCCTCCGCCTCAACTTCATATCCTGCACGAAAAGTCTTGGCGCCCAGAGGCATCAACGTCGACAATCGTGGACAATCGTGGACCTGCCATTCAGTATACTTCGTGTCAAACCTGTGGACAAGCAAAGGCCTCCCAATTCTGACAAGGACTGGCCCTGGTCTGGAGTCATAGCGCAACCCGACTGCTCAGGCTAATAAAGGTCGTGTTATTTGTTGGCAGTCATTTTGGGGTCGTACCGGGGAGAACGGGCTGACGGGGCGCTGTACTTCCAATAAGTATTTCTGAAAGTATTCTCTTTTGGCTATTCTTCTGTCCCAATAAGAGAGCCAATATCTGTTCTGAAGGACGCTTTTTCTGGCGTTGAACCAATGCATAGGCCAATCACGCCAACCAGGATGCAGCGACTGCAATGGAGAATCTCAATCTGTTTTCTGCTTCGAACAGGGCTTGAACAATATACCCGATCCTCACGGACAGGGCAATACCAGCATCTCCACAACGGTCGACACGGCCCATCGCCATTCCGTGATGCAAACACTGACTTCGAAGAGCTTCATATCACCTATTTCCGCGGGGAGGTGGGCCGCATGCCGGTCCTTGCGCAGACAGGCCGGGTGGAGCGGGCGAGACCGCGGCGCACTGGCTCTTGGGGGAACGCGTGACCCAACCGTGGCAACAACCGCATTCATAAGTGCATCCCAAGTTATCGGGCCTTTGCAATCTGCCTTCTTACCCATCGAAAAATGGGCCACTGCATAGGAATCGACCCATCATCTGTTATCCTGTCAATCCACAAATCCCGAAAATCCTGATTCAGACAACGGCTTCCCAAAAATCTGGGCCATACCCGCGTGCATCTGGCGCTTGGCGGGACTAAATGCTAGGGGGTAAAATTAAGGGATGGACTCGAATGTTGAAATAGAGTTGACACACGTAGCTGTGACAGGGGAAGCATTTGGCCGCGACGAGGACGGCCGGGTCATTTTCGTCGCTGACGCTATCCCGGGCGAGACCGTCGAAGTCGAAATTATTGCCGAGGAGAAAGGCTGGCGGCGAGGCATCCTACGCAGGTTGGTGAAGCCCAGCCCCGATCGAGTGGAGGCTCCCTGCCCGCACTTTGGGCTGAGTCAGCCGGTGGAGATGGCCGACGGTGGGATCCTCAACCCTTCTTGGCGGCTCGCTGGTTGTGCCGGTTGTCAGTGGCAACAGATCGATTACGAGCGCCAGTTGGCGCTAAAGCGGGAGATCGTCGTCAATATTCTGGCCCGCGACGGACGCCTCGGTAAGACGCGCAAACTGAACAGGCAGATCGCCGAACAGTTGGTGGCCGAGGTGATCGCCCTGGGCGCACACGCAGAGGAAACATCCAACGATGCGCCGGCTGTGCTCGATTTCGGCTTCCGCATCCAGATGCAATTTGAACTGGCGCCATCCAATCTCTTGACCCTTGCCGGGCGAAATGGCGAACGGAAGGCGGTCGACACCTGTCCTCTCCATCATCCGCAGCTGGCAGAACTTCACGCAGGATTCCGTGACGACGGAAACCGGGAAGAGCGAGCAGAAGGAGAAGATCCAACTGCTCATGCCGGGCTTCTCCCTGTAGACCGCGTGACGCTGGCCGTGGGCGGCACAGCCGATGCCCTCAGCGAGGTCTCCAAGGGCGTGCTCATTCTGCACAGTGACCGCGACGACCCGCCTAGCCTGGAACTGGACCTGCCCGTAAATGTTTTTCTGCTCCACGAGGGTGATGACCCTTCGCTGGAGTTGCTGGTAGGCGACTGGAGCTATAGCGTGCAAGTGGAGGGGCGTCAGCTCACCGCCTACCCTCCCACTGGCGACGACGTTCGCAGCGGGCACCTGCTGGCGGAGGAAGTCCTGGCAGCTGTGGCGGCCGAAATGCTCGAACTGAAGACGTTTGAGCACCTTCTGGAACTATGGGCCGGCATCGGCGCCCGCGCGTCAATATTGGCCGACCACGTCGCCACAATCGTCGCCGTTGAAGAGGCCGAGTTGCCCGCGGCTGCCTTGCGGGCCAATCTTGAAGGTCTGGACAATGCCGACGCCTGGCACGGAGAGATGCTTCCAACGATACGGAAGCTGCGTCGCGGCGAATACAGTTTTGACGCCGTGTTGCTCTCGCCGCCCCATGGCGTAATCGAACCGGAGCTGTTTTCCCTGCTCACCCGCATGCGCATCCGTCGCTGCGCTCTGGTTACAGACGAACCCGCACGCCTTGCGCAGGCGTTAGCCGACGTGGACGAGGCCGGATATCGTCTCGCGGCGGTGCAACCGATCGATCTTCAGCCCCATCAACCGGGGGTGACGCTTGTCGCTCGCTTTGACAGGAAGTGACAGGTAGTGGCAACCAAACAGTGGCAGGATGCAGGTATCCATTTCAACAGATAGTTGGGAAGAAATTGCATGAGTGATCAAATCCAGATCCGTACCCTGACATCGGTCGAAGACTGCCGGCGCGTACAGGTAGTGCAAGACCTTGTCTGGGGCGGCGGGCACGGCGATACCATGTCGATCCACGTGCTGGTCACCCAGTCCAAGAGTGGCGGTCTGCTGCAGGGCGCATTCGTCGACCACGGCGCCGAGGAGACGGATGGTATGGTCGGCTTTTCCTTCGGCTGGCCGGCTTTTGGCCTCGACAGTTCCGGCGCGCGCAAGCTCAGGTTTTGCAGCCATATCATGGGCGTGTTACCCGCTTGGCACGGGCGCGGCATCGGGATGCGGTTGAAACTGTTTCAAAGGCAGGAGTTGCTGCGCCAGGGTTGGACCGACTGGGTTACATGGACTTTTGATCCGCTGCAGCGCGTAAACGGACGGCTTAATATCAGCAGGTTGGGGGCCCTCAGTACAACCTACGTGCGCAACGTCTATGGCGAGATGACAGACAGCCTTAACGCCGGTATGCCGACCGATCGCTTTCAAGTGGACTGGTATCTGAACAGTCCCAGGGTACAGAAGGCACTTTCCAGCAATCGCTTTCCAACGGAGTGGCCCACCGATTCCCTGCAACGAGCTCGCACGTGCGCGCCGGGCAGCGGCAGACCGAGGGAGCCGTTGTCACCGCCTCCGCCGCCCGATAGCCGTCCCTATGCGCTCCCCCTGCCCGACAGCGTCGACTCTCTGCGCCGTTTCGGTGGCTCACTGCTGTTCGACTGGCGCATTTTCGTGCGTCAGGCAGCCGAAAGCTGTTTTGCGGCCGGTTACGCTCTGGTCGACTTCATCCTGATTGAAGATGAGTGGCATTACATTTTCGCCTTGCAGGATTAAGCGCCTGCCATGCGCTCCTCAATCGACGTCCAATGCGTAGATGGCTGCGGAAACGGTCCAAAGTTCAGTGGACGGCGTACTTTCTGCAAAAAATTGACTCATTCGTCCGTTTTCGGTATACTTCCCCTGCTTGCAGAGATAGAGAATTGTCTGAACTGTGATTTGAGTAGTTCTCGTGATCGACATGATGCGCCGCCGCCTGGCAAGGCGCACGGCAATCAATCATGGCAATCAAGCAGATCGAAAAAATCCCAGTCGGAATTTCGGGTGAATCACAATTTCTGACCTTCATGAACCCAGAGAGGATTCCACATGTTTCAGGAAGCCATTGCCAAGCTAATTGCCAAGACCGCGGTTGAAACCGTCAGCGCCCACTGTGACGGCCCCTGCGGTGTCTATGACCCGGCCTCCGCACGCATCGCCGCCGAAGCGGCGTTGTCAATGACCAAAAAGATCATTGATCTCGGCCCGGCAGAGTCTGCCGATCACAATACCTATTCTCGCTTCGTCAGCATCAAGGAACAGCAGGCGCACCTGGCCAAGGAAGAACTACTCATCCTGTGGACCGACTACTTCAAGCCGGAGCATCTGGAACAGTACCCGGACCTGCACGACAAGTTCTGGAATGCCGCCAAGCTGTGTTCGGCCGTCAAGCAGGGCGTGGATGTGGGCGCGGGCAACGACCTGATGGCTGCCATCGAGGATATCCACAACGTCTACTGGGCCACAAAGGGGCGGGATGTAACCTACTACGTGGCGACCTGATCCTGGGCAAGCCAGAGACGGAAGGCGCGTGCAGACGGTTCACAAGGTAGATAGAGAGGCAACGACCGGACTCCTGACAGGGTCCGGTTTTTTTGTGGGAGAGAGAGAGATGGAAGGGGAGATCCCCCGCAGCGGCTGGCAGGAAATGGCGCTGTGGCTGATGCGCAGGCGGCGGCTCCTGCGGGTCACCGGCGATTCTATGACACCAACTCTAATGGCCGGCGCGGTGGTGATGTTGGATCCCAATGCCTACCATGAACGCAACCCGCGCGAGGATGAGATTGTCGTGGCGCGACATCCGCGCCAGGCTGAGTTGCGCATCGTCAAGCGCGTGGCGGCTGTAATCGAGAGCGAAACTGAAGGCGTACGGCTCGTCCTCGCCAGCGACAACGCAGCGGCAGGCGCGGACAGTCGCGTTTTCGGCCCGGTGGCGGTGGACCTGGTGCTGGGCCAAGTGATCAGTCGCCTTCGCTAAGGAAACAGGATTTATCGAAACGAGATTCAAAACCCGCTTCCCAACTCTGGTTGCACTCTACCTGCGCTGGCGGGGGTCGAGCGCGTCGCGCAGGCCGTCGCCCAGGAAGTTGATGCTGAGAATGGTAAGAGAAATGAACAGGCCGGGCCAGATGACGAGCCATGGATTCTGGGTGATGAAATCCTTGTTCTCAAACAGAAGCCGCCCCCAAGTAGGCACGTTGGAAGGGAAACCTAGTCCGAGGAAGGAAAGCGCCGACTCCGTCAGAATGGCCGCAGCCACGCCTAGCGTCGCCGAAACGATAATTGGACTGAGAACGTTTGGCAGAATGTGTTGCCACAAAATCGAATACTCACGCGTGCCCACGCTGACCGCGGCCTCGACGAACTCCTTCTCTTTGATCGACAGCACCGAGCCGCGCACCACTCTGGCCGTCGGCATCCACCCCAAGATGCCAATTACAACCACAACTAGCAGAAAAATGCCCGGTTCCGGGCCCAGCAACGCTTTGAGCGAGTCTCGGAACAGCATGATTATAACCAGCAGCAGGGGCAGGCTGGGCAAGGCCAGCATCAGATCGGTGAAACGCATCAGGGGATTGTCCAGCCGGCGGAAGTAACCGGAAAGTACGCCGACAAGCGCGCCGAAGGTGATCGAGACCAACATGGCGACGACGCCGACCGCGAGCGAAATGCGCCCGCCGAAAAGATTGCGCGCCAGCGTGTCGCGCCCCAAATCGTCTGTGCCGAGTGGATATTTCACCGATGGACGCTGGTTGATCGACTTGATGTCATCGACGATAAAGCTGTACTCCGGGTCCACCGTGTAGACGACCGGGCCGACGAGTACGCCCAAAACCAGTATCGTGAGCACAAACATACCAACAATCGCCAGTGTGTGGCGGCGAAAGCGCAACCATACATCCCCCCACAGGGTGCGATATTGCCGTTCAGGGAGCTCTGCGGCCAGGTTGTCAGTAGATGCAGTTTGCGCGCGGACGGCCATGTTTACTCCAGTGGCCAGTGGGTTGTGACGACTGGCCAGCTACCTCAGTGACAATCAGCAACTGCAGTCTAACCGTATCGGATACGCGGGTCGAGTATGCCATAGATCACATCGGCAACAAGATTGAATACCACGATCAAGAAGGCAAATATAAAGGTGACGGTCTGCACCAGGGGAATGTCATTGAGCTGAATTGCCCCGATGAGGAGGGCGCCCAGGCCGTTTACGCGGAAAATCTGCTCGGTGATGATGGCGCCGCTGAAGATGGCGGGAACGCCCAACGCGATAAGGGTGACGACAGGGATCAGGCTGTTGCGCAAGATGTGGCGGATGACAACATATCGTTCGCGAAACCCTTTGGCCGTCGCCGTGCGTACGTAGTCCATCGGGATGTTGTCGAGCATTGACGAGCGTGTAAAGCGGGCCAGCGTCGCCGCCTGGAAGAATCCGAGAACAGCCACGGGCATCGCACTCTGCTTCAACTGCTGGACAAAACTGTTCCAATCTACAACCTGAAGATTCGTGTCATAAATCATCGGAAACCACTTGAGTTTCACGCTGAATAGCAGAATCATCAGGAGGCCGGTGAAGAAAGTCGGGATCGAATAGCCGATGATCGAGATGAAGGTCCCGAACTGATCGAAGATCGAGTATTGGCGGATTGCCGAGATAACACCGACCGGCACCGCAATCCCAATGGCGACCAAATAAGCCAGCCCCACAACCCAAAGCGTCTGCGGCATCCGCTCCAGGATCATGTCCATCACGGGAACGCCGCGACTGCCCCAAGAGGTCACCCGTATCCGTTTCTCACCATCCCCGATCTGAATGTCGAACGCGTTCTCGATCAAAGACAGCGGCTCATTGACAAAGAACTGGCGCAACCACAACCCATACTTGACCGGAAAAGGTTCATCCAGCCCCATGGCCTTGCGAATCTGTTGGCGGACCTCGGGGCGAATGGTCTCTGGCAGGGCGCTGGTCGGGTCTCCGGGCGCGAGGTCGAGCACCGCAAAAATGACAAAACTGATGGCGATGAGGGTCGGAATGATTGTCAGAATGCGACGGACGAGATATTGGCCCACGGCAGTTTACGGGGAAAGAGCAAAGAGGGGAGGAGAGAAATCCTCTCCTCCCTCCTTCATTCAGGTTAGCGGTGCCACTCTGCGATATTCCACATCTCGCTGTCCCAACCATTGATCCAAACACCTTGCAGCGTGTCAAGGTGCGCGGAGACCGTGCCGCGGTGGACCAGAGGGATCTGGAAGTTGCTCTGCACGTTGATGTCGTTGAGCCGCTTCACCAGCTCCTCGCGCTCCGCTCCGACCGGTGTCTGCGTCAACTGCTCGAACAGCGCGTCGTATTCGGAGTCGCAGCCTCGGAAGATGTTGCCGCCGCCCCAAGAGTTCTCCCGCTCCGGAATCTGGCTGCAGAGCCAGTTCGACAGATGCTGCTGCGGGTCAATGCTTGGGCCGGTGGTGTACATTTGCAGGTCCGTAAAGAACTTCTGGTACGTATCGGGGCTGTTGGGATCGCCGCCGAAGAAGACGCTGGCGTCGTGGTTGATCAACTCAGTCTCGATCCCGATCTGGTTCCACCACTGGCGGATCAGCGCCTGCGTCTTCTGGCGCACCGAGTTGGTAGAAGTCTGGTACGAGACCTTGAGCGGAGTGCCGTTGTATTCGCGGATGCCGTCGCCGTCGGTGTCGACAACATCGTTTTCGTCCAACAACGCGTTGGCGCCGTCGACATCCTGGGCCAGGCAGCCGTCGTTCCCAGTTGAAACGTAGTGGAGCGGGGCCGGTATCACGTTGCAGGTGGCCTTGCCGGCAAAGCCGTAGAGCTGTTCCGAAATGAGGCTGCGATCGATCGCCATCGACATCGCCTGCGGAATCGGCGCAAAACTCAGGAAGGGATGGAGATTGTCGCCACTCATGTATTCGGAACGATCATCGCCCAAATCAGGATGCGGGTTGGTCTGGTTGACCAGGACGCGCTCGACATTGCCGGCGAAGGCGGCTACGACTTTGCCCAGCCCGGCCTCTTCCATGTCGCGCAGGATTTCGGGCTCGACCTGGAGGTTCCAGCCGTAGTCGGCTTCCCCCGTCTCCAGCACCGCGCGGGCCGCCGACGCGGCATCGCCGCCGCCCTTGAAGATCACCGTGTCAAAGTAAGCCGGTTCGCCGTGGTAGTAGGGGTTCCGTTCATAAACGACCACATCGTTCACCTTGAAATCGACGATGCGATAGGGGCCCGTGCCGAGAGGGGCTGTGTTCTGTTCGTTGCAGGTCTGCGCAGCCGCGCCGACACAGTCGGCAAATTGGACACTGCTGATGATCGGCGTCTGCGCGCCGACGAAAGCGTTGTAAGGATAGGGCGTTGGGGAATCGAAAGTGATCAAGATTGTGCGGGAGTCGACCGCCTCCACACTCTCGACACCGATAAATGCTTCACTGGCTGTGCAGCCGGTGGCTTCATCTGTGCAGTACTGCCAGGTAAAGACTACGTCGTCGGCGGTCACATCGCTGCCGTCCGACCAGAGCAGCCCCTCTTTCAAGGTCCAGGTGATCGACATCAGGTCTTCAGAGATACCGCCATTTTCGATTGTCGGGATCTCAGTGGCCAGCTTTGGCACAAAAGCGCCGTCCGGATCGTAGTTCGCCAGCGGTTCGAGCGTGACCGCACCGGCGTCCTGATCCTTTGTGCCGCCTGATAGGTACGGTCCGGGCAGGGAGGCGGCCTGCCAATAGAGTATTGTCAGAACTTTGTCCTCATCCTCCATTACTTCCTCTTCCGCCATCTCTTCGTCCGCCGCCATGCCCTCGCCGCCGGTTGGCGCGGCTGCCGGACAGGCTGCCAGCAAAAAGGCCAACGCCAGCAAGAGGGCGATGACTCGCAAGGATGAAACGTGCTTTCTCATCGTTTACATCTCCTTTTCAATATTCGCGTATGAAATTCGGTGTAAGTCTTCTGCTGCGCGAGTGTGTCCCAAGATCCAGCACCGTGGAACAATATGGAGCAAAGCGTTCATTCAAGGCAAAGGTTGCCAATGGGGAAATCGGTTGAGCACCACTGCGGCCAAAAATCCACCCGCAATCTTGCGGGCGCGTCTCTGCGATCTGAACTACAACAATCCTACCACCCTTTACCAATGGAAACCAATTGGATTCAGGACTGCTACGGGCTGGATTACGGGCCGCTGGCAATTTGTTCGCCGAATCGATTAAGCCCTGCTACAACCCGTTGCGGCACTTGGCGCGCGCGGGAATTGAGGAAGTCCAGGATGCGATCCGGCTGCACGCCTTCACCAGCGGCCCTGGACAGGCTGCGGCGGTTGATCTGGTAAAGGAATTGGGGGTAGCTGGCCTGCCAACTGCTGAAACGTTCCACACGAAATCGATCCATCAGCGGCGTGCCCGCAGGTAACTCTACTGTGAAGTCTTCTTCGACAACGATGGCGGGCCGCCGCGTTTCATTTGGTATCTCGCTGTCGTGGCCCAGCCAACGCGCACCCCAGCCGCTGAGCGAAAATAACAGATCGTCGCCGGCCGAAGGTTCAGCCAGGTCCATGGTCGACAGCCAGTAGAGAGGGCCGTTCAGCAGGAAACGCAGCAGTACACCTTCTACCTGTTCCCAATGTTCGAAACCGCGCAGAAACTCCTGCGTTTTCTCATCGCGGATGTACCAGCTGTCGTAGTCGCCCGTGGGACGTTGAAAGTCGGGCAGGGTCTCCTTTATGGCGTTGATGACATCGGCCTGACTGTACCAGGCGCCGGGCAGTAACCGGCCCAGGAGCTGCAGCACGACCTCACGCGTTTGCAGGGGATTGTTTTGCCAGTCGCCAGCCGAACAATCGAGGCCGGGAATGCGCTCCAGGTCGTTCCATTCCTGCGAAGTGCGCCAGGCCTCCCACAGCGTAAAGCGCTGCTCGGGCCGGGGCTGTTCCAGAAAAGCATAAACACGGTTCCCCGTGAGGCGCACTCGTCCATCGTCGGCGCGGCGCAGCCAGCCCAGCCGCTTTGCCACATGTAGGAGCAGAGCAACGCGGATCTCTTCGACATTGGCGGAGGCGTCCGGCGCAACAAAAGGAGACACGTATCCATTCGTCGACTGCAGGCGCATCATCAGTTGGTCAATATCATCCGGATCAGGGTTGCCTTCGGCTTGCAGACGCAGCCCTTCGGTATGCAAGAATCCCAGTAGCGTGCCGGCGTCTTCAAGAAAGGCGTCTTCCAAACGTAGCATCCGGGCAGACGGGGGAGGAGGCACCGGCAGCGCGGCCAGACCCTGCTCGCCGTCAGCGGTTGTTGGCTGCGGCAGCCAGGGGAGGATATCACTGGGGATGTAGACGATGGTGTGTGCGTTCTGACCGGCGCCCTTGAAGGTACGGCCAATCAGTCCGTAGTAATAGAGCAGTTCGGCAACGCTTTCCGGCGTGTTCCAGGGCTGTTCGCGTTCCAACCTGGCCGGCCCCATCTGGCGAATGCTGCCGTATTCGCGGCTGAACTGTGCTTCCCGCAGTTCGCCCCCCTCCGCAATCAGGACGTCCAGAGCCGACCTGGCCTGGGGATAGGAATCGGTGATCTCCTGAAAGGCCATCAACACCGATGTGGGATCAGTGATCTGGCCGCCCAGGCTATCGATCATCGCCCTGACGTTTTTTTCCCCGTCCAGGAAGGCGCCGCGTAGCTCTGCAATCACATGCAGAAGGATCTCAGGGTATTCGGCGATCATCTGGCTGGTTTGCGGCATCTGCGTTTTCCTGAATCGCCTTTGCTCAGATCTTCAAGACCTGGACTTTGCAACCGGCAGATCTGTCTGACTGACGGCGATATCCGGTTACAGCGGTTTCTGCTTGCCCAGGCTTCGCACGGTGTCCGGATGCTGGAGTGCACCCAGCCTTTGTCTGGTCAGGCGCCTTGCCGGGCCTTGCCAGATCGGGCAACTGTGTGAGACAATGTGCCAAGATACCAAGATGAAGCGGCAATCTGACAGAGACTGGAGGTCTGTTCAAATGACCCGCGATTCATCCTCTGCAACCCAAAGCGGCGGCTGGCGCTTCTCCGATATTTTACGCGATTTTGCCGTTGTATGGCAACTGATGGGCGATCCGCAGGTTTCAATTCTGCTGAGAGTCGGTTTTCCCGTGTTGGCAATACTCTACTGGTTGTCGCCGATCGATCTGTGGCCGGGTATGCCCTTCGATGATGTCGCCGTCTTCGTGCTGGCAGGGCGTCTCTTTGTTCAGATGGCCCCGCAGACTGCCGTACGGCGCGCGCTGGTGCGACTTGGGCATATTTCACCGGACGAACCGGATCGGGAGGTCTGGGATATCTGGGATGAGGACGATAAGACGATCCCCGGAGACTGGCGTGTCGTTGACGACTAGCGGACAACGGTGCGCCCACTTCGCCCTATGAATAACACGCTGCTTGACCGAGTTGTCCAAACTATCGACCGCCGCCGGCTGATCGACACGGCCGTGGCATTGATCGAGGTGCCCAGCCCCACCCGCAACGCCGGCGCGGCCGCGGCTCGACTGGCCGGCATCCTGGCCGATGACGGCTTCCCCGTCCAGCGGCACGACGCCGACTGGCCCCAAGCTCCAGTTGTAATCGCCACGCTTGAAAGCGGCAGACCTGGTCCCACTCTACAGTTCGACGGCCATCTGGATACGGTGCACCTTCCCTTCGTGCCGCCGCGGGTGGAGGATGACACCCTCTACGGCTCCAGTTCGGCGGACATGAAGGGCGGCATCGCCGCGGCCTTGGAAGCACTGCGGGTGTTGCGGACGTTGGACGCGCTGCCCGCCGGCAAAGTGCTGTTAACCGCCCATGACCACCACGAGGGGCCATGGGGCGACGGCCGCCAGGTGCGCGCCATGATTCGCGAGGGTCTTGTCGGCGATGCCGTCTTGCTGCCGGAGTATCTGGCGAATCCTCTGCCGGTGGCGGGCCGCGGCGTGGCCATCTTCCAGGCGACAATTCGCCGCGAGGGGGCACCGGTTCATGAAGTGTTGCGGCCGCCGGGTACGCCGGATGTGGTGGCCGCCGGCGCCCATTTGGTGACCCGTCTGCATGCCTGGAATGAACAACTAAAGCAGAACAGCCATCCACTTGCCGGCCACGATTCCACTTTCGTTGGCAGCATTCAGGCAGGTGAAATCTACAACCAGTCGCCGACCGAGTGTCTCGTGCAGGGAACACGGCGCTGGATTCCGCCGGGCAGCGGCGCGGCCGTTCGGGAAGAATTTTCACTGTTTCTGGCCGAGGTCGCAGCCGAAACCGGCACGCAGATCGAAGTCGAATACACTGAGCAAGGCGGGGCCTACCAGGTCGATGCCGACAGCAACCTCGTGCAGGCGTTTCAGCAAGCCCACACAGCTGTGGCCGGCTCACCTCTGCCCCTCGGGGCCAAGCCTTTCGTGGACGACGGCAATATCTATGCCCCTGGAGCCGGCATCCCCGCTCTGACTCACGGGCCGGCAGCAACGGGCGCGCACACACTGAATGAAGCCGTGCCGGTGGAGGAACTTGTACGGGTCGCCAAAGTCTACGCGCTTACCGCGATTGCATTCTGCGGTGGGGCATAGTGTGCGTGTGCAAGATTCGGGAAAATCCTACCTGGATCGCGGACGCCCCGCCCGCAGCCTGTGTTACTGACCAGGGGCACGCTTCATTCCCACCCCTCCTGGGATTGCAGCCCGGCACAGACAGAGACTTGACTTGAGAAGCCCAAAGGCTATTCCTTACTGGAACTCTGCCCCTCCTCCAGTTCGTGGCGGCGCGGGATCGAGGCAGCCGCGCCGGGCCTGGTAACGCAAAGCGCGGCCGCCTGGGTTGCCAAGGTCAAGGACTGCGGGGTTGATTCACCGGCCACTAGCTCGGCCAGAAAGTAACCTATGAAGGTGTCGCCGGCGGCGGTCGTGTCCACCGCTTCGACAGTCTGCGCCGGCGTTCTGATACGCTCCCCTTCGTGAGCATAGAGAGAACCGTCTCCGCCCAGGGTGAGCAGGATCGCAGCCCGCGGAAAGCGGCTCTGCAGGTTGCTCAGTATGGCCTCCGGCGGCTCTGCCGTCTCGACGCCGGCCAGGGCCGCCCCTTCGGTCCGGTTGACCACAAACAGGGAAACGCCATCCAGCGGGTAGTCGTGTACGGCAGTTGTCATCGGCGCCGGGTTGAAGGCGACGGCAAGACCGCGTTGGGCCGCGGCCCGCAAAATGTCCGGCATGGCGCTGATCTCGTTCTGCAGCAGCAGCCAGTCCCCCGGCCCGAAATTCGCCAGAACGCGCCGGACATCGGCGGCAGTAATTGCCAGATTCGCGCCTCCGTAGAGGATGATTGCATTTTCGCCGTCACGGTCGACCTGAATCATGGCGTGCCCGGTGGGCAGGTCGCCCACCGCGACATGCTCCACATCCACCCCCTCCGCGGCCAATTCGTCCCGCAGCCACGCGCCCTCCGGGCCAACCCGCCCCGCGTGGAACACTGGCGCGCCCGCGCGGGCCAGGGCGACCGACTGATTGGCCCCTTTGCCGCCCTGAAAGCGGCGATACTCTGTGCTGGGCAGCGTCTCACCGGGTCGCACGATATGCTCTACCTGGTAGACGTGGTCAATGTTGAGTGAGCCGAATACGAGAATGGACATGGTTCGCGTGGCTGGCAATGGCGAAAATTCTGCCATATTGTAACATCGAGAATTCGGCAGCCAAAACGGGCCTCTATCCCCGCCTCCTGTGCTATAATGCCCGCCAATAGGTCGCCGGATTCTCGTTGACAATAGAGTCTTCGTTCCACATGCGTCTGGCTGCCGCATAACCTGAAGGAGTAAACTTGCACACCCCAGAGTTGCTCGCAGTCGCCCGCGGCGACCAACCCGCCGATCTGTTGCTGCGCAACGGACGGTTGGTTAATGTTCTGTCCGGGGAAATCGAAAATGCCGATGTGGCTTTGTACGGTGGGCGCATCGCCGGTATCGGCGCGGCCTACTCAGCGGTGGAAAGAGTAGATCTACAGGGCGCGTTCGTCGCGCCGGGCTTGATCGACGCGCACGTCCACATCGAAAGCAGCCTCTGTCTGCCTGCCCAATTCGCCGCCGCGGTCGTGCCGCGCGGCGTGACGACGGTCGTGGCCGATCCGCACGAAATCGCCAATGTGGCCGGCGTGGGCGGCGTCCGGTTTATGGCCGAGTGCAGCCGGGATATCGCTTTGCAGGTTGTGCTGATGGCCCCCTCGGCCGTACCCGCAACGCATATGGAGACGAGCGGCGCCACTCTCTCCGCCGAAGATCTGGCCATGCTGCTGGAGGAGGGGACGGTCCACGGGTTGGCAGAACTGATGAATTTCCCCGGCACAGTCCATGGCGACCCCGACGTGCTTGCCAAAATCGCTGCGTTCCGACGACAGCCGGTCGACGGCCACGCGCCTGCGCTCAGCGGGCAGGCGCTCAATGCCTACGCGGCCGCCGGCGCAGACAGCGATCATGAATGCGCGACGGTGGCAGAGGCGGCAGAGAAGCTGGCGCGGGGCTTCTATATTCTGATTCGAGAGGCGACCAACGCCCACAATCTGCATGCGCTGTTGCCGCTGGTCAACGAGCGCAACAACCGGCGCATCTGCTTCTGTACGGACGACCGCATCCCTGGCGATCTACTGACGCAGGGGAGCATCGACTACATGCTGCGCGAGGCCATCGCCTTTGGAATCGAACCTGTTACAGCCTTCCGCATGGCCACGCTAAACAGCGCTGAACGGTTCGGTCTGCATGATCGCGGGGCGGTTTCGCCCGGGAGGCGCGCCGATCTGGTGGTATTTGAAGATCTGCTTGCGCCCAGCCCTGCCCAGGTCTATGCCGGCGGGCGGTTGCGGGCAGAGGGCGGCCGTCTGCTGGACGTTGCCCACTTTGACCCGGCTCTGGTTCCTGTGGCAGTCTCATCGTCTGTCAACGTGGCGTGGGATGCCTTCGATCTGCGTATCCCCGCGGCCGGCGCGCACGTGCGCGTCATAGGTTCGTTGAAGGATCAACTGCTGACGGAAGAACGCATTCTTGAGGCCCGTATCGAAGACGGGCAGGCCGTGGCTGATCCGGCGAGGGACATTCTTAAGATGGCTGTAGTCGACCGGCACAGGGCCAGCGGGGCCATGGGGTTGGGATTCATCCAGGGCTTCGGTCTGCGACGCGGGGCCATCGCCGGTACGGTCGCCCACGACCACCACAATCTGGTTGTCATCGGCGCGGATGACAGATCGATGATGACTGCGGCCAGAGCGGTGGCTGAGATGGGAGGTGGACTGGCAGTCGCCGAAGGTTCGGACGCGCTGGCGACGCTGCCGCTGCCGGTGGCCGGTTTGATGAGCGACCGCCCGCTGGGCGAAGTCCGCACCCACTATGACTCACTGCTGGACGCGGCTCACGAATTCGGCTCAAGCTTTCACGACCCGTTCATGGCGATGAGTTTCATGGCGCTGGAGGTGATCCCAAAGTTGAAATTGACAGACCAAGGCT
This sequence comes from Caldilineaceae bacterium, assembly GCA_965220715.1. GTDB lineage: Bacteria > Chloroflexota > Anaerolineae > Caldilineales > Caldilineaceae > Bin5. The sequence continues at coordinate 4,976,527 of OZ244843.1, read as the reverse complement.
TGGTGGATGTCGAGGCGTTCGGCTTCGTGAACCTGTTTGTTGAAGAGTAATGGAATCAGACCGCATCGTATCCAGCATTTTTCGAAGACGCTACGTACCATAAAAACGATAGCAAAGAGGCAATATAAATGTTCGAATCGATCAACCCCGCCCCGCCCGACTCGATACTGGGGCTGACGGAAGCATTTCAGAAGGACCCGAATAAGAAAAAGGTCAATCTGGGCGTCGGCGTTTACAAAGATGGCAGCGGCCAGACTCCTGTCCTCGCGACCGTGAAGGAGGCCGAACAGCGGCTGCTGCGATCAGAGGCGACCAAGAGCTATCTGCCCATAGATGGACTGGCTGCATACGGTACGTTGAGCCAGCAGATAGTTTTTGGCAGCGAGCATCCAATTCTCAGCCACGGGCGCGCGGCAACCGTGCAGACGCCCGGCGGCACCGGCGCACTGCGCGTAGCCGCCGACTTCGTGCGGCGAATTTCGCCCCAGGCTGCCATCTGGTTGAGTGACCCAACCTGGCCCAATCATCCGAATGTATTCGGCGCGGCGGCTCTGCAGGTACAATCCTATCCCTACTTTGAGGCCGAAAGCAACGGTATGGCCTTCGACCGCATGATGGCCGCGCTAAAGACCATCCCCGCCGGGGATGTCCTGCTGCTGCACGGCTGTTGTCACAATCCCACCGGCGCCGATCTCTCTCAGGAACAGTGGCAGACGGTCGCTGCTGTCTGTGCCCAGCGCGGCATTCTGCCGTTGCTGGATTTCGCCTACCAGGGCTTCGGCGACGGGCTGGAGGAGGACGCGGCCGGTGTCAGGATTGTCGCCGAGCATTGCCGGGAGTTCCTTGTGGCCTCCTCTTATTCGAAAAACTTCGGGCTGTACAATGAGCGCGTTGGCGCGTTGACGCTGGTCGCCTCAAGTGCGGATGCGGCGGAAGCCGCTAACAGCCATCTGAAAATCTGCGTGCGGACTAACTACTCAAGTCCTCCCGCCCACGGCGGCCAGATCGTCGCCGAGATTCTGGGTGATCCTGACTTTCGTCAGCGTTGGGAGGCGGAGTTGGCCGAGATGCGCAACCGCATCAACGACATGCGCCATCTCTTTGTCGAGACGCTGGATGAGCAGAGTGTTGGACGCGATTTCTCGTTCATCACCCGGCAGCGGGGCATGTTCAGCTACAGCGGCCTGACGCCTGCTCAAGTGCAGGCACTACGCGAGCGCCATTCGGTCTATATCGTCGGCTCCGGCCGCATAAACGTTGCTGGAATGACCGAGGCCAACATGGACTATCTGTGCGCGGCCATTGCTGACGTTCTGAAGTGAGGGCATGCGGGTCCAGATCTAGGCAACGATGGACATGAAATTAATCTTGTTCTGGTATTCGTAAGGCTCGGCAGCCGCCCAAATAAGGTGAAGTTCCGACACGGTTTCGCCAACGGTCAGGCGAGGGTTGAGCACGAAAATGGCTGGCGCAGTCCGTCCCAGCGCAATGAATTCACGCAGATGTCCGGGCATGGATTTCCGGTTGTTTGTGACCAGGGAAAAGCCTTGATTCGCACACCATTCCAGGATGACGGGATCGGGTGTGCCGTTTTCTGGAACGCCAGGATCACCGACACGCCATACGGTAATCTCAGGCTCTATTCGGTTGAGCGCATCACGCAGAATCGGGGTTGCGTTTTCGTCAAGCAAGTAACGATACCGAATCACGAAGCGTCAAGCTCGGCCGCTATCCGGCGGAGACGCAGCGTAACGGGCGAAGGATTCTCTTGCTGCTCACGTCGCATTCTCTCGCCATGCTCAAGCCAGTCTACTATATACGCTTCGACTTCTTGTCGATTTGCCAGGTAGTACAGGATTGTCGCGTAAACCTGTTCCAGATTGATCGAGGGATAGGTGTCGGCGATCTGCTCAGCAGTTTGTGAGCGATATATGTAGTCGTACAGGACCGTCTCTATGCCCACGCGCGTACCGGCGATGCGAATGTCATCTTCACTCAGAAAATTAAAATATCGTTCGATTTCCATATTGGACTCCTTCTTATTTCAACGGTAAGTATACCACAATAAATAGGGGAAAATTGATGAAATCCCTCTCTCGACTGGTCGAGTCGGTGCCGGGCAGCCCGACGACACTGATGATGCAGAAAGGCCGCGAACTGGCCGGGCAAGGTCTGGACGTGATCAATCTGGCCGGGGGCGAGCCGGATGCTGACACGCCCAAACATATCCAGCAGGCGGCGTTCGACGCCATCGCGGCCGGCGACACCCACTACCCACCCTCCTTTGGTAAGCCGGAACTGCTGGAGGCGATCTGCGCCAAGCTGGAGCGCGAGAACAATGTGCAGGCCGTCCCGGATCAGCTTGTGGTAACGCCGGGCGGCAAGTGGGCGATCTACTCTGCCCTTGCTTCGATGCTCAATGACGGTGACGAGGTGATGATTCTCGACCCGGCCTGGGTGAGCTACGCGGCGATGGTGCGGTTGAACCGGGGCGTGCCGGTGCACGTGCCCCTGCCCGCCGCCGACAACTTCCGCGTGCGCGCCGCACAGCTGGAGGAGCATGTCAGCGAGAAGACCAAGCTGATCATGATCTGCTCACCCAGCAACCCGACCGGAAGCGTGCTGGCCCAGAACGAACTCGACGACATCGCCGCCGTGGCGCAACGGCACGATCTGTACGTCCTCACCGACGAGATTTACGAGCACATCCTCTACGACGGCGCCCGACACCGCTCTATTGCCAGCATGCCCGGCATGGCCGAACGCACCATCATCATCAACGGTTTCAGCAAGAGCTACGCCATGACCGGCTGGCGTCTGGCCTGGCTGGCGGCTCCCCTGCCGGTTGCCAAACTCGCCCGCACCTACCAGACCCAGACCGTTACCTCCGCCGCCAGCTTCTCCATGGTCGCGGGCGCCGCCGCTCTCAACGGCCCGCAGGACTGTGTGCATGAAATGGTTGCCTCCTATGCGCAACGGCGCAACTTCCTCCTCGACGCGTTGGAGGAGATCCCCGGCATCCGCAGCAGCCCGATCGAAGGCGCGTTCTACCTCTTCGCCCAGTTCACGCAGACCGACAAGAAGAGCCTGGACATCTCACAGATATTGCTGGAGGATGGCCTGCTCGCCACAACCCCGGGCATCGCCTTTGGCGAAGCAGGCGAAGGCCACGTGCGTTTCAGCTTTGCCACCGCGATGACCGATCTTGAGAAAACCGTCGAACGTCTAGCCCGTATCGTGCCGGGTCTGTGAGGGCCGTCATGGATATTTCACCTCTTCAGTATCTTCTAGCTATTCTCGCCGGCATCGTCGCCGGCATCATCAACACCCTGGCCGGCAGCGGTTCGGCCGTGACGCTGCCGATGCTGGTTTTCCTGGGGCTGGACGCAGGAGCCGCCAATGCTACCAACCGGATCGGTGTGATCATACAGAACGTGGTGGGCATCACAACCTTTGCCCGCAGCGGACGGATGCAATTGCGGGCCGGGGAAGCCGGAAAGCAATTGCCGGAAAGTATTCTGGACGCCGACTCGTTGCGATTCGGCCTCTGGCTCAGTGCGGCGGGCATGCCGGGCGCACTCATTGGCGCCTATGTGGCGACGCTTCTGGACAAGGACGCCATGAATCTGGCTATCGGCGGAATGTTGATTATCGTCCTCGTGACGATCTTCTTCAATCCTACGAAATGGCTGCGAGAAAAGTCGGAAGTGCGCAAGGAGCGGCCCGAATTCTTTGTTCTGCTTCTGTTCTTCGCGATCGGCATCTATGGCGGTTTTATCCAGGCCGGGGTCGGTGTCTTTCTGGTGACGGCGCTTGTGCTGGGCGTAGGGTATACGATTGTCCATGCCAACGCCGTCAAGTTGATCTTTGTACTGGCTCTGAACATCGTGGCATTTGTCGTCTTCGTCTTGTCACCGCTTGAAATTAATTGGGGTATTGGTGCGCTGATGGCTGTCGGCCAAAGCATCGGCGCCTGGGCCGCAGTGCGCTTTGCCGTTACAGTGAAGGACGCCAACCGCTGGGTGCGCTATCTCTTGATTGTGGTTGTCATCTATTCGATTCTGCGCTTCTTCGGCCTGCTGGACCTGGTTTTCAGCCTGTTATGAGAAGGTTCAGTTTTTGGTTTTTGCGCCTGGGCTACCCTCCGCTTCCCAGACAACTGAGGCCCGAAAGCGACCGGCAACCCGTAACTGACTACTAAGAACTGGAAACTACCCGGAGCGCCCCTATGAGCAGAACAATCAGCCACGCAACCGTCATCGGCGCCGGCACGATGGGCGCAGCCATCGCCGGTCACTTGGCCAATGCCGGCGTCTCCTCCCATCTGCTCGATGTCGCGCCGGCTGAACTGACGCCGGAGGAGCAGGCCAAAGGGCTGTCGCTGGACGACCGGGCCGTTCGCAACCGGGTCGTGCAGGCAGGATTCGAGCGCATGACGCAGGCGAAACCGGCCAGCCTCTTCAGCCCGGAGCAGGCCGAACTAATCACCCTGGGAAATGTCGAGGACGACCTGGAGGCCGCGGCAGCGCAGAGCGACTGGATTATCGAGGCCATTGTCGAGCGGCCTCGCCCCAAACAGGAACTGATGGCGAGACTGGAGGCTGTCGCGCCTGCCGATTCGATCATCAGCACAAATACCTCAGGCATCCCCATTCATATCATCAGCGCCGGCCGCAGCGAGGCTTTCCAGCAGCGCTTTCTCGGCACCCATTTTTTTAATCCGCCCCGCTATCTGCACCTGCTGGAGTTGATTCCCGGCCCCGAAACGGACCCGTCTGTTGTCGAGCGTATGAAAGCGTTCGCCGAGAGAAGGCTTGGGAAAGGCGTTGTCATCGCCAAGGACGTGCCCAACTTCATCGGCAACCGCATGTTCAGCTACATCCAGAGCAGCCTGCTGGAGTACGCCATCACCAATGGCTACAGCGTCGAAGAGGTAGACCTGTTGACCGGGCCCCTGATCGGGCGGCCCAGGACCGCCACCTTCCGTCTGCTGGATGTGGTGGGCGTTGACGTGGCCGCGCTGGTGGGCGAGAACCTGTACGATCTGATCCCCGGCGACGCCGACCGGGATATCCTGCGCGGGCCGCTCGGAACGGCCGCGCTCAACACCCTGCTCAAAGAAGGTCTCCTCGGGGCAAAGAGCGGGCAGGGCTTTTACAAAACCGTACGCGATGGGCAGGGCCAGAGGAGTTTCTGGGGTCTGGATCTGCAAGCGGCCGCCGCGGGCAAGGTGGACTATGTCGAACCCGTGCGACCCAGTTGGGCCAGCGTCGAAACCGTGAAGGATGAACCGTTGCCCGAACGCCTGCGGCGCCTGGTGGCGCCCCCAGAGACCGCAGCTGTCTCGCCTGCTGCCGATGACGGCGCCGGCGCCCTGCTCTGGCACACGCTCAGCCGCACGCTGGCCTACGCTTCCAAGCGCCTGCCGGAAATCGCGGACAGTCCCAGCGATATCGACAACGCCATGAAGTGGGGCTTCGGCTGGGAGATGGGGCCATTCGAGACCTGGGACGCGCTCGGCGTGGCCGCCACTACTGCACGCATGGCAGAGGAAGGGCTCACGGTCGCCCCCTGGGTGCAGGATATGCTCGACGGAGGTCATAACACCTTCTACAAGATTGAAGAGAGTCCCGCTGACGGGGAAATACCGCCCCAACAACTGGTGTACAACCCTCAAAGCGGAGAGTACAAACCTGCCGACAAAAGCGATAGCGTAGTCAGCATCGCCGCGCTCAGACGCGGCCGGGGCGCGTTGGCACAGAACGACTCCGCCAGTTTGCTGGAAATGGGCGACGGCGTGCTGCTCCTGGAGTTCCACACCAAAATGAACGCCCTCGACATGGAGATCGGCGCGATCGCCAACGCGGCCATCGAGCGCCTCCACGGGGATGCCGCCGGGCTGGTGATCGGCAATCAGGGGGGCAACTTCAGCGCCGGCGCCAACCTCTTCCTGATCGGCACCTTGGCCCAGTCCGGTCAGGCGGACAGGCTGGACGCGGCCATCAACGGCCTGCAGCAGATGATCCAGCAGCTGCGCCGCGCGCCCAAGCCTGTCGTGGCAGCGCCCTATCAGCTGGCCCTTGGCGGCGGCGCGGAAGTGACCATGGGCGCCGACCGCATCGCGGCGCACGCTGAACTATACATTGGCCAGGTCGAGGTGGGCGTCGGCCTGATCCCGGCGGCCGGCGGCTGCAAGGAGCTGGTACGCCGGCTGGTCAGTCCCCACATGCATGAGCAAAACGCCAACCCCGCCTCCTATCTGCAGCAAGTCTTCGAACTGATAGCCCTCGGCAAGGTTTCGACCTCGGCCGAGGAAGCACGCCAGATGGGCTTTCTGGGTCCGCGTGACCGCGTCGTCATGAACTACGATCATCTGCTGGCCGAGGCCAAGGCCGAGGTCCTGCGCATGGCCGATGAGGGCTACAGGCCGCCCGCAGTCACAGGCAACATCTACGCCGCCGGCCGCGACCATCTCGCCAATCTGCGGGTCGGCATCTACTCGTTCCGCGAAGCGGGCTTCATCAGCGAGCACGACGCGTTGATCGCCGACCACCTGGCCCACGTCCTCTGCGGCGGCGAACTCAGCCAGCCGGCTTGGATGGACGAGCAGTATTTCCTCGACCTGGAGCGGGAAGCATTCATCACCCTCTGCGGCTACCCCAAGAGCCAGGAACGCATCTGGCACATGCTGAAAACCGGGAAGCCGTTGCGAAACTGATGTTGCAGCTCTTTTGATTCCGGTGAGGGGAATAACCTGTATCCACTGACAATTCCTGTTTAGGTAATTGTTTGAAGGGGAATTTTCAACTCTGCCAGCAAAGGGATCGTCATGTATTCTTTCTCAAGAATTCTGATTGCCATAGCTCTTGGCTGTGCCTTGGCAGTTTGTATGGGAAGTCCCCATGCGTCTGCATCGTCGCTAGTCGCGTCCACTGACACAGACAGGGATGCGCTGGTCTCGCTCTACAAAGCTACAAATGGAGTTAACTGGCTGAAAAGCGACAACTGGCTGACCGATGTGCCGCTCGATGCTTGGCACGGAGTCAGCACGGACAGTAACGGCCGCGTAATTGTATTGGATCTCTCGCAGAACGAGTTGGTCGGTTCGATACCGCCGGAATTGGGCAAGCTCACGGCACTGAATGAACTGCACCTCGAAGAGAACGAGCTGAGCGGCACGATACCGTCAGAACTGGGCGACCTTACCGATCTGAATGTGCTGTATCTCCAGGACAACGAGCTGATCGGTACGATACCATCAGCGTTGGGCCAGCTCACCAACCTTAAAGAACTGCACCTCGAAGAAAACGAGCTGAGCGGTACGATACCGTCAGAACTGGGCAACCTTTCCGATCTGAAAGTGCTGTATCTCCAGGACAACGAGCTGAGCGGTACGATACCGTCAGAACTGGGCAACCTTTCCGATCTGAAAGTGCTGTATCTCCAGGACAACGAGCTGATCGGTACGATACCATCAGCGTTGGGCCAGCTCACCAACCTTAAAGAACTGAACCTCGAAGAGAACGAACTGAGCGGTACGATACCGTCAGAGCTAGGCGACCTTACTGATCTGAAAGTGCTGTATCTCCAGGAGAACGAGCTGAGCGGTTCGATACCATCAGAACTGGGCCAGCTCACCAACCTCAAAGAACTGCACCTCGAAGAGAACGAGCTGAGCGGTACCATACCATCAGAACTGGGCCAGCTTACCAACCTCAAAGAACTGCACCTCTCTGAAAACGAGCTGAGCGGTTCGATTCCGCAAGGACTGAGCAAGCTCACTAAACTGAAAGGGTTGCACCTCGCTGAGAACCGGTTCAACGGAAGGATACCGTCAGAGCTGGGCGACCTCACCAACTTGGAAGAGATGTACCTCTGGGGCAACGAGTTGAGCGGAACGATACCCTCCGAGTTGAGTAAGCTCACTAACCTGAAAGAGCTGCACCTTACAGGGAACGAATTGAGCGGAACGATACCGTCTGTGTTAGGTAGGCTCAGTAAACTGGAAGTGTTGGGCCTCTTTGGAAACCGGTTGAGCGGAACGATACCGCCCGAGCTGGGCAGGCTCACCAACCTGAAAGAACTCTACCTCTCGGCAAACCAATTAAGCGGACCGATACCCTCAGAATTGGGAAAACTCACCAACCTGACAGATCTGTACATTTGGGGCAACGAGTTAAGTGGGACGATCCCATTGGAGTTGGGCAGGCTCACCAACCTGAGAGTGTTGTACCTTTCAGATAATGAGTTAAGCGGTTCGATTCCCCCAGTACTAGGTAATCTCACTAATCTGAGAATGCTGTACCTCCCAGAAAATGATCTGAGCGGCTTGATTCCGTTGGAACTGGGCAGGCTCACCAACCTGAAAGAGCTCTACCTCTCCGATAACGAGTTGAATGGACCGATTCCGCCGGAATTGGGCAGGCTCACCAACCTGAAGGAGCTTTACCTTTCAAATAACGAGTTGAGCGGTTCGATTCCGCCAGAACTGGGCAGGCTCACCAATTTGAAAGAGCTCTATCTTGAAAATAACGAGTTGAGCGGTTCCATTCCAGATGACCTGGGTGAGCTCACAAGCCTGGAAGAACTCGACCTCTCGACGAACCAACTGAGCGGTGCGATTCCGTCCTCGTTGGGTAGAGCCGCCAAATTGCAGGGGTTGTACCTGTGGGCCAACGAGTTGACCGGGACAATTCCGACCCAGATTGGCAACCTCACCAGCCTGAGAAAGTTGCAACTCTCAGAGAACGGTTTGAGCGGTTCGATACCGCCAGAACTGGGCAAGCTCAATGAACTGGAATTGCTGCTCCTGTCATCGAACCAGTTGAGCGGCTTGCTCCCGTCCGAGTTAGGCAATCTCATTAATCTGAAAGAGATGTCCATCTGGGGCAATGAGTTGAACGGTTCGATCCCGTCCGAGTTAGGCAATCTCACCAGCCTGACAGAGTTGTTCCTCTCAGATAACAAGCTGAGCGGTTCAATACCGTCCGAATTGGGCAATCTCACCAACCTGCAAATGCTGTATCTCTGGGGCAACGAGTTGAACGGGTCGATCCCGTCCGAGTTGGGTAATCTCACGAGCCTGCAAGAGATGTACCTTTCAGGAAACAAGCTGGTCGGTTTTATCCCGTCCGAGTTGGGCGAGCTCGCCAACCTGAAAGTGTTGTACCTCTCACAAAACCGGCTGATCGGTTCGATACCGTCCGAGTTGGGCAATCTCACAAATCTGCAAGTGTTGTATCTTTTGGGCAACGAGTTGGTCGGTTCGATTCCGCCGGAGTTGGGCAATCTCGTGAGCCTGCAATCGCTGGGCCTCAGAGACAACAAGCTGAGCGGTCGGATCCCTTCCGAGTTAGGAAATCTCGTGAGCCTGCAATCGCTGGACCTCTCAGGCAACAAGCTGAGCGGTCGGATCCCTTCCGAGTTAGGAATTCTCACAAACTTGCAAGAGTTGCACCTATCACTAAACCGGTTGGGTGGATCGATACCGTCCGAGTTGGGCAATCTCGCCAATCTGCAAGTGCTGTATCTCTGGGGCAACGAGTTGAAAGGTTCGATACCGTCCGAGTTAGGCGAACTCGCAAGCTTGAGGGAACTCCGTCTCTCAGAGAACTCGTTGAGCGGTTTGATCCCGCCGGAATTGGGCAAGCTCTCTGAACTGATAGTGTTGGGCCTTTCGGCGAACCAGCTTAGCGGGTCGATACCGTCCGAGTTGGGCAATCTCACCAATCTGAAAGAGTTTTACCTCTGGGGTAACGAGTTGAGTGGGTTGATTTCGCCGGAATTAGGTAGGCTCACCAACTTGGAAAAGCTGTACCTCTCAGACAATCCGCTTAGCGGCTGCGTGCCTGAAGCGTGGCGAGATACTGTAGAAAATGATCTGGACAATATTGGGCTGCCGCTCTGCTCGGACAGGGAAGCGCTGGTCTCATTGTACAATGCTACAAATGGCACAAACTGGCGAAAACATACCAACTGGTTAAAGGACCGAATAGCGCTTCAAGGCTGGCATGGTGTCACCACGGATAGAGGTCGCGTTGTTAGCCTGATTCTCCCTAAGAACGGGTTGCGTGGAGCGATTCCGTCAGAGTTCGGCGATCTGTCCGACTTGAAAGGGTTGTATCTCCGGGACAACGAATTGAGCGGGAAGATTCCTCCGGAACTCAGCAAGCTCATAAACTTGGAACAGTTGGTTCTCTCCAAGAATCAATTGAGTGGAATGATTCCGTCAGAGTTTGAAGCCCTTACCAACCTGGGAACACTGGATCTCTCAGAGAACGAATTGAGCGGTTCGATTCCGCCGGAACTAGGTAGTCTCACCAACCTGGAGATCCTGATTCTCTCCGGCAACCAGTTGAGCGGGTCGATCCCAAAAGAGTTGAGCAACCTCACCAATCTTGAAGAACTGTATCTCTCAGGAAACCAGCTTGAAGGATGTCTACCCGGGGTATGGAAAGACGTCGCCAAAAATGATCTGGACGAACTTGGCCTGCCATTCTGTACGGCGCCGTCTCCGAAACCTACAGCAGCCCCGTAAGTATGCGCCTCTGTCCGGAAGTTGAATTAGGCAACCGCCCAGTCTCAGTAGCTTCTGATCTTGGACTATTGGGTGGTCAGTGTGACAAGCATCCCGCCCGCTGCCCCTTTTGATTCCTTTCTGCCAACGTCAGCGGAAGCGAATCTTCCGAATCGTCAAAATCGGTCTGGCCCAGACAGACTTACGGATACTTCGACAATGCGAAATACCCAAAGGAGCACTTCACCATGACCAGCGCCGTTATCGTTTCCGCCGCCCGCACGGCCATAGGCAAGGCCCCGCGTGGCACGTTGCGCACGACCCGTCCCGAGGAGATGGCCGCCGCGGCGGTTCGCGCCGTGATGGAACGCGCGCCCGCGGTGGACGCCGCCGCTATCGACGACGTGATCCTGGGTTGCGCCATGCCGGAGGCTGAGCAGGGCATGAACGTAGCCCGTATCGCCAGCCTGCGCGCCGGCCTGCCTGTAGAGGTGCCGGCGCAGACCGTCAACCGCTTCTGCTCCAGCGGCTTGCAGACGATCGCCCTGGCCGCGCAGCAGATCATGAGCGGGATGGGCGAGGCGGTCATAGCCGGCGGCGTGGAGACCATGTCGCAGGTGCCGATGAGCAGCAACAAATTCATGGCCAACCCCACCCTGGCCAAAGAGCATCCCGGCGTCTACATCGGCATGGGGCAGACTGCAGAGAACCTGGCGCGCCAGTATGAGGTGACGCGAGAAGAGCAGGACGACTTCGCCCTGCGCAGCCACCAGCGCGCGGCCGCGGCACAGGACGCCGGCAAGTTCGACGACGAGATCGTGCCGCTAGAGGTGGAGATCATGCTGGGCGAAGGCGGCAGCGTCCAGACATACAGGACAACTTTCGACCGGGATGAGGGTATCCGCCGCGATTCATCGGTCGAGGCGCTGGCCAAGCTGCGGCCGGTCTTTCACGCGCAGGGGACCGTCACCGCTGGCAACAGCAGCCAGACCAGCGACGGCGCCGCGGCCGTTCTGGTGATGAGCGAGGAGAAGGCGGAGCGGCTGGGGCTTGAACCGATGGCGCGTTTCCGCAGCTTCGCGGTCGGCGGCGTCGCGCCCGAACTAATGGGAATCGGCCCGGTGACGGCCGTGCCCAAGGCGCTCAAGCTGGCCGGCGTCAGCCTTGACGAGATCGACTTAGTCGAGTTGAACGAAGCATTCGCGGTGCAGGCGCTGGCCGTGATCCGCGAACTGGGGCTGGACGAAGAGACGGTCAACGTCAACGGCGGCGCCATCGCGCTCGGCCACCCGTTGGGCTGCACCGGCGCCAAACTGACCGTGCAGATGCTGCACGAACTGGCGCGGCAGGATAAGCGGCTTGGCCTCGTCACCATGTGCATCGGCGGCGGCATGGGCGCAGCAGGCGTCCTCGAACGGCTCAACTAAGTCGTCAGTGGCTAACGCAGTTTCTGGCCACTATCCACTATTCACTAGCCACTAACCACTAACCACTGCCCTTCCACTCCCTGGAGTTGGGCACGTCCAACCACTCGCCGCCGCGGCGGATCGAATCCTGGCTGACCAGCCCCGGCAGGGTCATGTCCATCGCCGCGTGGATGTCGATCGGCGGCGGCTTGCGCCCCTGCACTGCATCCACGAAATCCATCACCTCAAAGTAGTCGCCCCCGCCGTGGCCGGCGCTGACCGCCTCGGGCGGTGGATCACGCCAGATATCCGGCATGTACTCGGCTTCGAACTCTTCCAGCGGAACCCAGACGTCGGGATCCTGGCAGAAATCCTCCAGCCAGATCCAGTCGCCTTCACCGGGGCGGCGCCTGCTCTCGTAGGCGCCTTTTGTGCCCTGCAGCGTGTAGTTGGTCATCGAGTGCGGACGCTTGGAGAGCATGTCTATGCGCACGCGCATCAGTTTTTCGCTGCGCGTCTTGCAGAGGAGCAGCACCGTATCCTCCATCGTGTGTTCGGGGTCGGTCCAGTTGCCGGTGCCGATGCAGCTGATGCGTTCGGGCCGCTCCTTGATCCACATGAGGCAGGGGCCCAGGCTATGGGTGGGGTAGGTGCAGCCGTTGACTCCCATCTGCCAGTAGTAGCGCCAGGTCGGGCTGCCGTCCGGCATGTGGTGCAGGACGGAAAGTTCGTGTAGATATTCGCCCTCGGCATAGTAAGTTTCGCCGAAGAGACCGGCCTCGACCAGCGCCCGCACCAGCACATTGGGCTTCATGTACATGTAATTCTCGGCCATCATGTAGATGGCGTCGCTGCGGTTGCAGGCCTGAACCAACCAGCGGCACTCGTCCAACGAAACCGCGGCCGTCACCTCGCTGAGGACATGGATATTCCGCTGCAGCGCGGCGATTGCCTGCGGCGCGTGGAACTGCATGGGCGACGACACCACCACCGCGTCGGGCCGCGCCTCGTCCAGCATCGTCTCAAAGACGTTGTAGAGTTGGGTCACGCCGGTGGCCTCTCCCGACGCCGCCAGGGTCGGCGCGTAGGGGTCGCAGAGGGCAACGATTTCGGTTTCCGGGTGGGTCTGAAATGCCTTGAAGAATGAACCTGCGCGGCGCGCCCCCGAGAAGGCGACTTTGATCTCATTGGCCATTGTTTTCACCTGAGCCTTGTGCAAGAGCGGGGTGTACTCTTTCCTCGCTCCTCTTCTCTCTTTCCCGCGGCGGACCTACAGGTGTTTCCCGAAGAACTCTGCCGTCCCATCAACACCGCCCCAACCGTGACCGCTGGGGTGGACCAGCTTCCACAGCCGGTCGGCCGAGCCGGCGGCCTCATATATGCGCTTCACTCCCTCGTACCCCTTCAGCGTGTCGTGAATGAAGAAGCAGTCGTCGTACATGCCCATGTCCAACATCAGCGGACGGGGCGCGATCAGGCCGGCGATGTCATCGGTGTCGAACCAGGCGTAGATCCCGGGCACGATCTGCGAGCCGCAGAAATTAACGCGCTCGAACGCGAACCCTTTCCACGGGTTGACATAGCCCATGATGTCGGCGGCCGCGATGCGCGGCTCCGCGGCCGCGGCGAATGTGGTCATGGTGCCGCCCTGCGAGAGGCCCATCATGCCGATGCGCTTGGGATCGACCTCCGGGCGGCTCTCCAGGTAGTCGACGCAGCATTTCATGTCCCAGATGTTGAGTGTGAGCGGCCAGCGGTCGAGCATGGTGCCGCGTATATAGTTGACATTGCACGGATCGCGGCCGGGGAACGGGTTGCGGCCGTCGCGGCGTTCGCCAAAGCCGCGCAGATCGGGTGAGATCGTCAGATAGCCGGCCTTGGCCATTTGCCAGCCGTAGTCGTAGTTGTGCATTTCGATGTTGGCCTGCATTTCGGCGGTGGAGCGGATCCCGGCTACCGGATCTTTGCCGAACGGCCCGTGTCCGTGCGAGCAGAGTATGGCGGCGTTGGAGCCGTCTGCGGCCATCGTCTTGGGGCGCAGAACCTGGCAGGGCACGCTCATGAACGGTTCGGAGTTGAAGACCACCCGCTCGCGGATCAGGCCGTCGTCCTCGACACTGCTCTCGACCTCGGCATCCAACGGGACCGGGTCGGGGAAACTGCCCAAGAGCTCCATATACTTGGCATGCGCGGTTTGACGCCAGTTTTCCCAATCCATCGCCTGACTGTCAAAGTGCAGCCTGGGCGTAAAGTTTTCGACCTGCTCTTCCCAGTATGCCTGCATCGAGAAGTTGCGTCTCGCCATCGTCGTCTCCTCGCGCGCCGGTGTGGGGTGCGCCTTATCTCCTGATTTCAGAGCATTGGATCTTGACCGGAGTAGCCCGAGTTGCCGCCGAGAATGCCGCGCAGTTCATCGTCGCGCACAGTCTTGAGGACGTAGTCGGGGACTTCGGTGCCCGGCCAGTTGACAAACCAGTTGGGCGTGAAGCCGTAGAACATAGTATACCGCACATTTTCGCTCAAAATCGGCACGCCGGCATGGAGCAGCGACTCGGTAAAGTGGAGGATGCTGCCTGCCGTAGCGGTGGCCTCGACGACGGGGCACTTCTCCTTCAGCGTCTCGTAAGAGCCTTCCAGTCTGTGCGAGCCGTCCAGAATCATGGTTCCGCCGTCGCCGGGCGCGACATCGGTCAGGTAGGTGATGTTGTTGAGAAACACGCAGTTGATTAGCTCCTGGTCGGTGTCGTGGGGGAAAGTGCCCCACTTGGGGCGCATACCGCGATGCCAGCCCATCTTGTCCGGATCGCGTAAGGGGTCGTGCTGCGTGTGGCGCTCGGTGTGGGGCCGTTTGATCATGGCATGGCATGTCTCGTACTTGATCTCGGCGCCCATCAATTGGCGATTCGCCTCCAGCACCTGCGGGATCATGAGCCACTCGCGGAAGAGCGGGTCGCCGTTGACCATGCAGTCGATGTGGACGATTTCGTCGTTATCTTCGTGGGCGAGGGGGCGCACATACTGGGACTGCCGTTCCAGCCCGGTCTTGTAAGCCTCAATCTGTTCCGGGCTGAGTACGTTTTCCTCCAGCACCCAGCCATGCTCGGCAAAATGGCGTAACTGTTCGTAAGTGAGCATTTCTTTCCTCCTGTGGCGCGCTTCTCAGAACCAATGGGGCGCCTGCGGCCTCTTGGTGCGGATCGAGTCGAGCGCGGCTGCGCAGACCGATACGATATGCGCGCCGCGGCGAGCCGGGATCGGATTGCTGATCTTGCCGTCGAGCAGGTCCAGATAGTCGATCACCGAGCGCCCCCAGCCATGACCGCCGACCACGGCATCGGTCGCGGGCTGTTCGATGTCCGCCGGCTCTTCGTCGCGGCGATATAGCTTGCCTTTCCACAGCGTTCCCTCGGTACCGTAGACGGCCAGAAAGCCGCCGCCCATGCCCTCGCCCATGCCATGACCGGAGCAGCCGCTGGTCACGTAGACTTTGCCGGCCGCGCCGCTCTCGAATTGGAGGATGACGATGTAACAGTCGTCGTCAGGAAAGACGGGGACGCTGAGCTTATTGCTGTAAGCGTAGACCTCGGTGACCGGCGAGTCGACCGTCCACAGGATCAGATCGAGAGGATGACAGCCTCCGCCCAGCAGAATGTTCTGCGGGTTCTGCTTGTCGATGCGCCACGGTGTGTGATGCTTCCCCTCGGGGGAGTAGTGGCTCCACATATCATGGATGTAATCGCCCTGGACAAAGAAGATGTCGCCAATTCCGCCCGATTTGGCCATCTGCGACATCTCGTGCCAGGGGTGCATATAGCGCATCGTCTGGTCGGTCATTACGTGGGAACCGCTCTGCGCCTCGGCATCGAGGATGCGCTGGCAGTCCGCCACCGTCGTGGCCAGCGGCTTTTCGACCAGGGCATGACAGCCCTGCTCCAACGCCATCACCGTCTGATCGGCGTGCAGGTGGTCCGGCCCGGCCACGACGACCACGTCGGGCTGGGTCTCGCGCAGGAGCTGGGCATAGTCGCTGCCGGTGGCGGTTTGTGGGTACAACTTTTTCATTCGGTCCAGTTGCGCCTGCTGGGGGTCTACGACGCCCGCGATTTCTCCGCGTCCGTTGGCCGCGGCTACCTGGGCCACACTGCGTCCGGCGCTGCCGCCTCCGCTGATCAGAAATCGGTACTTGCTCATGCTGGTTCCGTCCTTTGTATTTATGCGTTCGCGGTTGGAACGGTGTCGGGATCGAGGAAGGCGACATCACTTTCGTCGTCCTCGAATCGGGTCATCCCGATCTCTCTGATGGCACTGTCGGGCACCTTTTCGAGCGGTGTGTAGCTGGGGTGATGCGCCTCGCGGTAGGGATCGTTGCGGGCGGCGTTGTAGCAGCAGATGAGTGACCAGCGCGGATTGTTCGAGCGGTTCTGGTCGGAGCGGTGCAGGATGTTGCAGTGAAAGAAGAGCGCGTCGCCCGGCTCCGCCTGGCAGTGGATCAGCTCAAGGCGCTTTTCGGCTTCGATGACGCGCTCGAGATCTGCGCCGGCCTGCTGGCCCGTCTCGACATGGGTGATGCGGCCCATGTGATGGGAGCCTTTGAGCACCTGCATACAGCCGTTTTCGCGCGTGGCCGGATCGACCGCGATCGAGACGCTCGACATCAGCGGATAGAGCACATAGTTGTCATACCAGTAGCCGTAGTCCTGGTGCCAGGCCCAGGCGCCGCCGACCTCGGGATCCTTCAGAATCATTTTCGAGTGGTAGTGGTAGACCTCGCCGCCGAGCAACTGCTCCATCGCATTGACGACGCGATTGCAGCGGGCGTACATGCCGTAGATCCCGTTGCCGGGGTGGTTCCACAGTGTGAGACGGACAGTTCCGCCTTCGCCGTCAGCGCGTCCGAACGACTTCTGATTCATCTGGCGGTCGGCAACAGCCGTGCGGCGCAGCAACTCGATCTCCTCGGCATCAAAGAGCGACTTGACGATGAGATAGCCATCGTCGTGATAGGCCTGAATTTGTTCATGGGTTAGCATGGTGTTTTCCTTCTTTTCTTACGTCTCCAGTTGTGAACCGGCTGCAAACGGGAAATAGTCTGTACTATGGAGAACGATGAAGTTGCCTTTCCATCTCGACTACCTCAAGAGTAGTTTCTTCAATCTTCTCCTCTTTGCGAGAGACTTCCCTGAATCCTTGTTTACGATAGAACGCCATACCTTTCTCGTTCTGCGCCTCTACCTCAAGGCGGAGTCTCTGCCCTCCGGGAAATGCTGCTACGCACGCATCCAACAGTTTGCCGCCGATGCCCTGACGTTGATTGCCGGGCAATACATACAGGCGTCCAATGCTTACGATGTCGTCGCTTGGCCGGCCCGCCGTCAATAGCCCGACTATCGAGCCGTGCTCGTCTTTCGCGACGTGGAAAAAGACCCGCTCGTTCTCTATCTCAGCGGCCAGCGTTTTCGGATTGTGCCAGAGCGCCGTTGCTTTCTGGATCACCTCCACAGGCAAAAATGGGCCATAAGTGTCGATCCAGGTTTCGCTGAGGACCTTTTTAATTGCCTGAACCTCATCAACTTCGGCTGGTTGAACTGTTATCATCCGACTTCCTCGTCGCGATGGGGAAGAGTCGGTATCGCCTGTTTCCCATCTGTTATATATCTCCATTTCAGGCGCATCCCAGTCTTCGGCGAAAGTTGCGAAGCGAGCTCGCAGTTCGGCAGCCAGACGCTCGTCAATCCCTCGCTCACGCAGATCGATGTGGCCTGAATTCGGATTCCCTGCCATAATTGCAATTCCGCCCACTGCTTCATGATGAGAAAAAGGGTTCAGACAGGCTACGTGTGGCCTGCGGGCCAATCCTGCGGCGTGAACGGCCAATCGAGTTTGGCACAGACGTCGCGCCAGCGTTCCTCCATGTCGGGCATATAGAGGAGGGGCACCCACCCCAGTCTAAGGTATATGCTGAGGGCGGGTAAACGCCAATCTTCGGTGTTGAGGTAGATATTTTTGTAGCCGACCTCCAGCAGTCGGCGCACTACGGCGGCACTTATGGCCATGCCCAAGCCCTTGCCGGCATGGTCCGGGTGGCCGGCGAGCCAGCCCAATGAGCCGCCAAAGGGGTGGAGAGTATCGGGCCTGTGATGGGCTATCGCGGTAGCAACCATTTGGCCTCCGGTCCCATCCACGATCAGGAACCAGCCGTCTGGCAAGACCATGTCGCGCCAGGGCTGCATGACCTCGTCGTCCCAATGCCCGAAACCGGCCACGTCCATTAGCTCGTAGAAGCCGGCTTCGTCGCCGGGCTGGTAGGTGCGCAGCGTGTAGCCGATGGGAAGGTGGACGGCGGGCGGCGAGCTGAGCAGACGCTCGGGCCACACCATCTTCAGACCTTCTTTCTCCCTTTCGTCGCTCACGCGGACTCTTTCTTGATTCCTGTGAACACAAATGTTGCAAAGTGCGCTCGCATTTCTGCTGCCAGACGCTCGCTGATCCCCCGTTCACGCAATTCGATGCAGCCTGGAGGCGGAATCTCTGCCATTATACGCAATTCTGTCCATTACTCCATGATGTGATGCACAGTTCTGACAGACTAATTGTGGCTCGCGGGCCAGTCCTCGGGCGTAAAGGGCCAGTCGAGCTTGGCGCAGACGTCGCGCCAGCGTTCCTCCATGTCGGGCAGAAAGAGGAAGGGGATCCACCCCTGCCTCAGGTAAATGCTCAGTGCGGGCAGGCGCCAGCCGTCGGTCTTGAGGTAGATGTTCTTGTAGTCGGCCTGGAGCAGACGGCGCACGACGGAGGCGCACACAGCCATGCCCAGCCCCTTGCCCGTGTGGTCGGGATGTCCTGCCACCCAGCCCAGCTCCCCGCCAAATGGGTGGATATCCTGCGGCCTGTGGGTGGCCATGGCGGTGGCGACGATCTCGCTGCTGGCGCGATGCTCGATCAGAAACCAGCCGTCGGGCAGGATGTGGGAGAACCACGGGCGCAGGAGCTCTTCATTCCAGCGCGTGAATCCGGCCAGTTCCATGACAACGTAGAAACCCTCTTCGTCGCCGGGCTGATAGGTGCGCAGGGTGTAGCCAGTTGGCACGTGGACAGCGGGCGGCGAACCGAGCAGATGCTCTGGCCAGATCATCCGCAGCTGTTCTTTCTTTCTTTCGTCGCTCATGCGGCTTATCCTTTGATTCCAGAAATCACAATCCCCTGCAAGAAGGTACGCTGGGTCACGAAAAAGATGGCGATTGGCACCAGCGTCGAGACGACGGTCATCGCCATCAGGTACTGAATGTCGACCTCCGTGCGGCCCTTGAAGCGGCTCAACCCCAGTGTAATGGTGAACAGCTTGGGCGAGTTGATGTAGATCAGCGGTGCGAAGAAATCATTCCAACTATAAGTGAACTGGAAGATGGCCACTACCATCAGCGCCGGGCGCACCTGGAACAGGAGGATGCGCCAGAAAACGGCGAAGCGGCTACAGCCGTCGATGAGCGCGGCGTCATCCAGTTCACGCGGGAGCGTCAAGAAGAACTGGCGCAGCAGAAAGATGCTGAAAGCGTCTCCAAAGAAAAGGGGCACGACCAACGGCTTGAACGTGTTGACCCACTCCAGCCAACTGAAGATCATGAACAACGGGATCAACGTCACCTGCATCGGCAGCATCATGGTGCTCAACACGATGACGAACAGAGTGGTCCGGCCGGGAAACTGGATGCGGGAAAAGGCAAAGGCTGCAATTGAGCAAGACATGACTACGGCCACCACGTTGAGCGAGGCGACAAAGGCCGTATTGGAGAAGAAAGTGATGAAGTCGCCTTTCAGCCACGCCTCGACGTAGTTGGCCCAGCGATAGGTCGGCGGAATCCAGACCGGCGGGATGCGCCAGATCAGGCTCTTATCTTTGCCAGCGGTCAGCAGCATCCACACCCAAGGCGTGAGAAAGAGAGCCGCCCCAGGCACCACCAGAATCCACAACCAGGCCTGGTGAACCACAGAGCGCAACAGAGGCCCGGTGGGACGGCTGTAGCTGAACCTCTTCTGTTCCGCTAAGACTCCATCGGTACGCATCGTTATTCTTCCTGCTTGCTCCCTTCACAGAAGAGAGTGGAGAGGGAACGCCCCTCTTGTTACCTGTGCCGTACTTCTGATTGCCGTTACCTGGCCGCCTCCCCTTCATAGTAGACCCAGCGCCGCGAGGAGTATTGGAATATCAGGGTAAAGGTGATGATAATGGCGAAGAGAACCCAGGCCGCGGCCGACGCATAGCCGAAGCGGATCTGCAGGAACGCCTTGCGATAGAGAAAGAGCACCATGCTCAAGGTGGCGTTGTTCGGACCGCCCTCGGTCATGATAAAGGCCTGCGTAAAGAATTGGAAAGCGTAAATCAGGCCGATTGTAATGTTGAAGAATATGGTAGGCGTCAACATCGGGATGGTGATGTGCCAGAACTTGCGGATGCTGTTGGCGCCGTCTATGGTGGCGGCTTCGTAGAGATGGGTGGGGATGCCCTGCAAACCGGCCAGGTAGAGAAGCATATTGGCCCCCACGCCCCATACGCTCATGATTATCAATGAAGGCAGCGCCCACGTTGATGAGTAGAGCCATGACGGCCCCTCGATGTTGAAGATTGCGAGAAAGTTATTGAGCAGGCCGGCGCGGGGGTTGAAGATCTGCAGCCACAGCAGAGAAACGGCGACGCCGGAGATCACGGTGGGCAGGTAGTAGATGGTGCGCCAGATGCTCAGCCCCAACAGCTTCTGGTTCAACACCAGGGCGATGAGGAGCGCAAGGCAGGAGCCGAGCGGCACCGTTGTAAAGGCATAGATAAAGGTCACGCGCAGGCTCTTCCAGAAGAGGTCCTCGCGGAACAGGTCCCGATAGTTGTCGAGGCCGACGAAGAACGTGCTGGTGAGCAGATCGGAATGGAAGAAGCTCAATCCCAGCGAAAAGAGCATCGGCCCGACAACAAATGACAGGAAGCCGATCATCCAGGGCAGCAGGCAGAGATAGGCCGTGATCAGGTCCTGCCGTTTCTGCGAAGACCCCACTCGCCACTGTTGTGCCAATCGCATCGCTATTTTGATCCTGAGCGGTATGAAATTAGAGGGAAGAGGAGTGAGCAGGGAAATCTCACTCCTCACTCCTCTCTACTCTCTCCTTGCTTATCCCATGCGTTCGAGCGTAGCCTTCTGGGCCTCGGTCACCTGCTGCGAGATGTCTTCCAGAATGCTGACAGGCTCGGCGCCTTCAACATAGATGGCTTCCATGGCGGGAACGAGCAGCTCTTCGGCCACGGACTGGAAGCGGAAGAGCTGCGGGCCGCGTGCCTCACCGGATTTCAACTGATCCACGATTACCTCCAGCTGCACCGGTCCGAGGCGGCCGTCGATCTCGCGCAAGAACCCAGGCCACTTGTCGGCGGCGCTGGCGAGGCCGGGCAGACGGCCCGACCTGCGGGCGACGTTATCCTGGTACCACTCGCCCGCGCCGATCCATTTGACCCAGTTCCAGACGTCGTCGTGATTGCCGCGGTCGGCGACGCCCTTATAGACGCACCACTGGTCGGGCGCGCCCATGCAGACGCGGTCGACGGGGCCGGTCGGGATGTGGTTGATGTCCCACGATCCTTCCTCCATCTGATCGGCCAGGTCGAAGAACTGATCGGCGCTGCGTTCGGCGAAGGCCACAATATCGGCCGGCAGAACGCCGGTCCACGTGTTGGGGATGCCGGAAGCGTTGACCTGGTTCCTCTGCGCCAGGCAGTTGAGATCCCACATGTTGTGGCGGATCCACTCAAACGCCTGCAACGCCTCTTCCTCGCCCAACATGCAGTTCATCAGTGTATCGTCGTCCCGGACCATGCCGCCCCAGGCCTCGACATAATAGAAGTAGCCCAACACGTAGCTGGGCCGCAACTGCCCGCCCCAGCGCGTAATCTCGCCGTCGTCATCGCGTTTTGTCAGTTCACAGGCGGTCTGGGCGCAATCCTCCACCGTCCAATCCTGTTTGGGGTATGCGACACCGAGTTCGTCGAAAGCCGGTTTGCTGTAATAGACGCTGGTCACGTCAATGTTCGTTACCATTGCCATGCGGATTTGCGTAATCTGATCCCAGCACTGGTCCCAACCGGCCGCCAGGAAGATGTCGTCGGCGTCGGGGATGTCCTGGTCAACCAGGGGCTGCAGGTCAAGCAGCTGTTGCTTCTCCGCCCAGGTGTTTATGATCGGCGGCCAGGTAGACATGACGTCCGGCGCGGTACCGGCGGCCATGTTGGTCAACACTTTGGTGGACCAACCGTCGCCATGCGGTTCCCATAGGATTTCGACGTCTGGGTGTTCCTCATAGTAGCGGGGGAAAGCCTCGTTCTCGTGGTATTCAGCCCACTGGACGCCAGGCACATTGGCGAACCAGTCGAAGCTGGCAAAGCGAATCTGGGTCCGTTCGCCTGCTGCCTCCGAGCCGGCCGCACTCTCCCCGGCTGCTGAGTCCGCGGCTGTGCCGGCCGGCGCACATGCGGCAAGCGCGGCAGCGCCTGCGATACCAGCGCCCAGGCGTAATAGATCGCGACGTGATAGACGGTTGGACATGGTAGGTTTCCTCCTCTGGAAAGATGCTTGGCGGCACTCCAACAATGTTGAACTGAGATGACTCCCGAACCGCGTGACTTCCTCCTTCCTTGCTAACTCACTTCTGCGACCCTCGCCGGCAGCCCGGTGCGAATCGAGTCCCAGCAGGCCGAGGCGGTGGCAATGACCTTTGCGCCGGTGACTTCGTCGATAAGCGGCCGCGTGCCGGTGCGGAGACATTCTTCAAAGTGGCGCATGTAGCGCAACACCTCACCACCATGGCCCGCTTCATGCCTGAACTCCAGGGGCATCTCCGGCTGTCCTTCGATCTTATCGAGAACGAGTCTGTCGTTGACAATCGATCCTTTGTCGCCGTAGATACCTAGTGACTGCATGGGCAGCGGCGGCTCCACCAGTCCGTATACCGCCAATATACGGGCGATGACACCGGACCGGAAGCGCAGGTTGATCAGAAAATTGTCATGTTTGTCGGCCGGATAGCGGTCGTCCATGTGGCTGCACGAGGCGTAGACGAACACCTCCTCCACATCGCCGAAGAACCAGCTGAGCAGGTCGATAGGATGGCAGGCGCCGCCGTAAAGCCAGTCCTGCGGGGACTCGTGCCGCCAGGCCGTGCGGTCCATCACCGGCCGCATGTCGTGGACGTAGTGCGCCTCCGCGAACAGCGGCCGCCCAAGGTCGCCGTCCTCATAAAGCTTATGCGCCGCCATGAACCGGGGCACGAAGCGGCTGGTCTGCCCGACCATGAATTTTATGCCGTTGGACTGCACTAGCTGCACCACGCGCCTGGCCTGCTCCAGCGAGACCACCATCGGTTTGGTGCAGATGATATGCTTGCCAGCGGTGGCTGCCGCTTCGATATGCTCCATGTGCAAATGGTCGGGCGAATAGATGCCGACCATGTCGATATCGGGCCGCGCCACCAGTTCCCGGTAATCCGCGGTGATATGCGAGACTCCGTGTTGCTTTCCAAGCCGCTCCAATCGCGCGGGGTCGCTGTCACACAGAGCGCGCACCTCCATCCGCGACGTCGCATCCTGGTTGACGGCCAGCATGTTCGCGCCCATACCCAGGCCGATCACGCCTACCCCTATCTCTTTGCCCATTGTACCTCCCTATATGAGGACTCCAGTTTGACGCCTGAGCAGCGAGGGTAGCGCGCCGCCTTCCTGCTTTTCCCCTATTAGCCCTTAATGCCTGTCAGAGCGATCCCCTTCACCAGATTGCGCTGGAAGATGAAGAATACGACGAGCGGAGGGATCAGGGTAAGTAAGGAACCGGCCATCACTTTCGAATAGTCAAGCCAGCCAAAGGTGTTGCCAATGCCGCGCAGCGCCAGCGGGAGAGTGTAGTTGCGGGCGTCGTTGATCACCACCAGCGGCCAAAGATAATCGTTGAATGTGGCCCTGAAGCTGAAGATGGCCAGCACGGAAATGACCGGCTTCATCATGCCTACAATGATGCGGGTGTAGATGGTGAAGTCCCCGGCGCCGTCGATTTTGCCCGCGTCGTACAGTTCGACCGGGATCCCGTAGACAAACTGTTGATCAGAGGTCAGAAATCGCTGAACACATCGACCGCATTGCCCGTTCGCACCGATTCCCAGGCAGCAACGCCGGCGGCCACCGACTTGGCGCCGTCGAGCACGCCGGGAGAGGGCTCTTCGTCGTTGTCGAGACAATTCTGGAAGTGGCGCATGTAGCGGATTACCGTTCCGCCATGCCCATACGCGCTGAGATCGGTTTCCGCCTCGTAGGGCGTCGTCTCTACGCCCTCTTCGATCTTTTCGTCCAGCACCACGCGGATCTCGCCCGGCTCGTTGTCGGTGTACTCCCCTTGCAGGCTGCCCTTAGTCCCGTAAACGCCGTAATGCATCATCGGCGTGGGCGGATGGACAATTCCATAGAGTCCCGACACGCGGCCAATCACGCCCGAGGTGAACTCGACGTTGAGGAAGAAGTTGTCCTGAATGGGGTAATCGGGGGTCAGGCCGCCCTTGTTGGCAATGGCGTGGACCCTCTTGATGTCGCCGCCGAAGGCGCGGATGATGTCGATGCTGTGTACGCAGCCGCCGAACATGAAGTCCTGGGGCATGTGCAGACGCCAGGGCGTGAACTCGTAGACCGGGCGCATGTCGTGCAGGTAGAAGCTCTCGAGGGCGATCAGACTGCCCAGGTCCCCCTCATCGTACCGCCTCTTGGCATCCAGAAACTGGCGGTCGAAGCGCATCGTCTGCCCCACCAGAAACTTCGCGCCCGTCTCCCGCACCAGGTCGACCAGCGTCCTCGCGTCCTCCAGCGTCGTGACCATCGGCTTTGTGCACATTACGTGCTTGCCGTTCTGCAGCGCCGCAATGCACGATTCCGCGTGCAGCGCGTCCGGCGAATAGACGCACACCACGTCCACGTCGTCGCGGCCGACTACGTCGCCGTAATCTGTACTCCAATAGGGGATGTTGAACTGGCGCGCCGCCTGCTCCAAAACGTCGAGTCGGCGGGCGCAGGCGGCGGTGATCGTGTAACGCAGGTCCGGCTCTTCTTGCAGCATCGTCATGGTTGACGCCATGTTGGCCGGACCCATGCCGATAATGCCGAGGCGGATGGGAGAACCGTTCATTTTTTCTGCCTCCTCACAGCGAAAAACCGCACAGCCATTTTGCGTGCGGCTTATGTATTGAACGAAGTTCGCAACTCGTCTCCTGGCCGCTGGATGACATAGTGAGGGCTTTGATTGCAACTGGCGGCATTGTTGTGGTGCGGGCTGCAACCAAAATGAAGTGAAGTTGGCAGAGGAGAATTTTTCGAAAACGGCGCGCGAATGAAGCCGTTGCCAAAATATGCTCAAAGTACATCTGCAAGCGCCGCCGAATCGGAGCCGACGGGCATCGCGGCGATCGATCTGGACAGTACAGGTTCTGGTTTCACAGAAGAATAGTGGAAAGCGGGACAACTGTCAAACGGGCTCCAGAGGGGGGGCGGACTGCAGTGGATAGTGGATAGTGGGCAGTGGATAGTGGCTGGTGGATAGTGGCTGGACACCAGTGCGGCGGTGGCGGGACAGGTTTTGGAGGGGGGCGTTGCGGGGGGAATCCCCCCGCACAAGGGAGGGCCGAAGGCCCGACCGCCCATAAACCGAGGAGAGAGTGAAGAGAAGTGAGGAGAGAGAGAGAGAACAGCTTGGTTCGGCTTGCTTCATGGGGTCGAAGGGTGCGGCTCACGCGAATATCAAAATGCTTGAGCGGTACGTCGTGACGGCGTAGCGCAGGGCGTCGTAGTGTCGTCGCCGCCCTGGCCCTCTTCGTTTACGTTCACTTTGAGCACGTCTTCGGGGTTTTTGGGGTCGTTTTGCAAGCTGGGCAGGCATTCGATGAGTCGGCGGCAGCGGTTAAAGATGAAGAGAGAAGGGGGGATGCCGATGTCGAGATTGCCCAGGCGGGTGCGGACTTCGTTTGCACCTTGGATGCGGTCGGTGTCGGCCCTAAAGAAAGAGAGACCCTCATGGGTATAGTGGTCGGCAATAGTGAATTCTGATCTTTGGGCGAAGATGTCGGGACCGGAATATATGTGCCACAGGGCTTCAGGGGGCGCTGCGTTTCTCTCGACCATTGCCTTGACGGCGGCAGCGTGCTGTTGGGGCAACCAGGCGTCCTGGACGTGTTCATCAAGGACGTAGAGGTTGTCGTCGCCGTCTGCGGCCATCAGGAGGAAGACGGTTGGGTGTTTGTAGCCGTAGTCCATGCCCAGGAAGTATTGCCATTCGGGCGGTGTCGGGAAAGGTTCGATTACGTGGTCTTCGTAGCGGAAATTGTCGAGGAATTGACCGGCTGCGATCTCCCAATCGCCGTAGCGGTGGGCGCGAAGTTTCCAGCCGGTGTTTTCTTCGAGTTTGCGTTGGTAGTCGGGGTCGATGACTGAGTTGTCTTCGATGGTAGCGGGGATGAAGCGGGTGTCGGCTTCCTGTTGGTTGCGAAAGGGGTCAACGAAGCGATTTTTGTACCAGACGTGGCCGATTCCGCCGGGGTTGGCGGTTGTGTAGATGCGGGGGCGGAAGTCTTTGCTGGTGCGGTTGGAGTCACGCAGGGCGCGGTATTTGGTATCGGAAAGGGTGGTGGCTTCCTCGACGAGGATGACGTCGTATTCGAGGCCGAGGTACTGGTCGACGTCGTTTTCGGTGCGGAAGTGGCCGATGACGATGCGGGAATCGTTGGGGAAGGTGACGAGGCCTTCGGATCTGATGTACCGGTGTGGGACCCTTCTCAAGACTATGCGGCGGAGGTCGTCGGACTGTTCGCGGGCCTGTTTGGCGGAGAGGCGGAGGTAGAGCGCTTTGAGGCCGGGGATGCGGCGGCAGTCGTCGAGGGCGAGTTGGGCGAAGGATGCGTGGGATTTGCCGGGGCCGCGAGCGCCGCCGAAGCCGATTTGGGAGGGGCCGTCGGGGAGGTCGCAGAGGCGGGCGGCGGCATGGAAATCGAGCTGTTTGGGCTGGGGGAAGTAGCCGGCGGATACAAAGTTTTTGAGCTGCTGGGGTGAAAATTCGAGAGAGTGGGCGGCTCTTTCGAGGCCGGCAAGTTTGCGTATTTTTTGTTTAGTCTTCATCGGCGTAAAAGCGGTCGAGGATTTTCTCTGCTTCCGGGTCGAGGACCGGCCAGCCGCTGGAAGTGGGGAGCTGGTCGTGGTCCTGGGGTGCGTGCAGTTCCTGGCGTTGGAGTTCGGCTGTGGTGGCATAGAGTAGGCGAAGGGAAGGGAGCAGGGCGCGGGCTTCCTCGGTGGAGAGATTTTCCAAGTCTGCAGTGTCAAGGGCGGCGGCGACAGACTCGAGGATTTCGTTATTCTTGCGTATGCGGCGTTCGCGAGCTTCGGCGGCGCGGGCGGCTTCGAAGGCGGCCTTTTCTTCGCGGTTGGCCTGGTCGAAGGCTAGGGCGCGTTCTTTCCAGTTCCATTTGTTGTACTGCTGGCTGGCGGTGCTAGAGGGGCTACCTTTACTGTTTGCCCACTCGCGATAAGCAGCAGTTAGGGTACGGGACGGGCCTAAGGTGAGGTAGGTGTGGAAGCGGTTGAACCAGTCGGGTGGTTCGTCGGGCTGCTGGTGCCAGGATTTGGGGGAGGAATCATCTGTCATTACTTAATTATAGCACATATGATCGGGCTTTTCAAGGGGGTTGTGCAGAATCGATCCAAGTCGATGTAAGTCGATCCAGGTCGATCTAAGTCGATCTAAGTCGACGGGTTTTCTTTTTTTTGGCGTTTTTCCTGGTGTGTTGTTGGGTCTGTTGGGTGGGTTCTTGGGGGTTGATTCGCGGTCTTGGTGATAGTTTCGCGGTTATTGCGGGCTTCAGGCTGATGGGAGTGAGGTGGGCGATGGGACGCGGCGATCGAGTCATGGGGAAGATGCCAACTCGAAGCGGACGCCGAGTTGACGGAGCATGTCGAAGGTGTTGATGTAGTTGACATTGAAGTGTTGGCAGACGTTGGGTATAGGGACTCTTTTCTTGATGTTCGGATTCCGAACTTCCTGGGTTACAAGGGTTAAGTTATGCGCTTGGGCATAGGCGACAAGCCATCCATCCGCTTTCCTTGCAAACTCGTCTTTGGCCCCAATGTTGAACTGGCGACTACTAAAAGCCCAAGCGATTACGTCTCTGTAGATGTCAACCACCGCCTGTTCACTGGTTGAAACGAACAGATCTCTGGGCGAATTTTGTGTCCAGAAGTACAGATCATCCGGTTCTTCATTCCCCGTCTTGTTTACGTCCAGCAGCTCATCACGCACTTTGTCTATACTCAACAGAGTTCCAGCGCGAAAGTGTTGGGTCAAACTATCCCAGAAGCCGGGGCAAAGATCAATGGGGTAGTAGCTGCGGTGCGCGGTGATGAATACATTGGCATCCAAGACGAATAGGAGTTCTGCCTGCCTGGTCAAAGTTGAATTCCCATCTCCTGCGGCATTTTTTCGAAGGTGTTTCGTTTCAGACCGGTGAGGCTGTAGGCTTCCCGATACAAGAGGCGCCCTTCTCTGGCCGCCCGTACGACCGCGCTTGCAAAGCGAGGGCCGATGCGCCACCTCTGTGTGTTCCAGAAATTTCCACTGGGCCTAGTGGTGGGGCGTCTCTTTCCTTGCTCCTTGTTTTTTTCGTAGAAGTCAAAGAAGGAGTTGCGCTCGATCAGCTCCAAGTCGAGGAGACGGCGGGCGGCGACGATGGCGCTGACTTTGAATCTAAGGGCGATCTTCTGATATGCGTTTTTCTCATTTTGGACGGTAGGCCAGTAGGCCCGCAACTCTTCGCCGGGCACTAGAAATTCGGCGGCGGTCCGGTTGCAGAATCGTTCGGTTGCGTTATTTGCAGGCATCAACTTGTCGAAAGCGGACAGTCCGGTTTCACCGACAAACAGATGTGCCAGTTCGTGAGCCAGGGTGAAGGTCTGAGCGGCGATGAAATACGCACTGTTGACGAAGACAAGGGGGGCGTACTCGTCCACAAGGGCAAATCCGAGAAACTCTTTCGGATCAAGTCTACGCCTATTGCTGTTGCCGACGACGCCGTTAAAGACGACGAGGATGCCGGCCTGGTCGACCCGGCTGCGCAGGAAACTGAGCGCTTCGCGCCAACTTCTTTGTTCTTCGGCCCAGCCTGCGTTCAGGCCGAGGGCATCGCGCATGGCCGCGGCGACTTTGGTGTGGTCCTCGCGCTGGCTGTAGGCGCCGATGAAGGGGAGGGGGTCTTCTTCGTTTTCGATGAGGTCGTCGCGCAACCAGGCCTGGCGGCGCTGCATCTGATAGATTGTGTCGAGAAGATTAGGGCTTGGACGCCTGGGCGGGCCGCCGCCGCGAGTACGGAAATCGTGGATCGGCAGGCTATCGTCGGGGGGCTCCCCAAGATAGAGGTAGCCAAGTGGCGTATAGGTACTGGCGGCCAGTCTATCTGCCTGGGCGATGCTGATTTTTCCGGACTGTTCCCATTCGGTGACACGGTCCGGTTTGACTTTCAACCCTTTGGCCAGCTCTTCAGGCGAAAGGTTGACGCGTTTGCGCGCCCACCGCAATACGCTTGGTTCGAGCGTGATTTGCAGGCGTCTGCTGGTCATGGTTTGGGTCATCGACGGATCGAGAGCGGAGGGCTGGTGGGTGCAACTGTCCGTCACCCTTCCAGCCAACTCATTTGGCGCTGCCTGTTACGGTCGGTTGGCACAGTATACCCCATCGCTACTTGATCGCCATGCGGGAAGCGCCAAGACCGAAAAACCTGCTGCGCGCGCGGCCACGGCCTTCGATGCTGACTTGAATGTTGGCTGCGAGCAGGCAGGCGGAGAAGGCATCGGCTGTGGGCTGTGCGCCCTGGTGGGTGTTGAAGATCTTGGGCCGAGCCATGTTTAATGCTTGACGCGGGGACCGTCTTCCAGCAGTTGCCGTTTCCAGGTTCGAATCAGGTTGGCATGAATCTCGTGTTCACTGGATAACTGGATAATCGTCTTGCTGCCTTCAAGCGCTTCCAAGGCAACCCGGAACTTGCAGGCTGCCGTGTGTCTCCGTCGATTCTTGACCATTGAACTGGCCCTCCACGTGCTGGGTGATCTGCTCCATTGTAGGGTAGACAGCAAGCGAGTTGCCTTTTGGCACTTTTCCTACTGCCCCCCTCCGAACCGTGCTTGCGGCTTTCACCGCACACGGCTCTCCAGTGTGTCGTTCCATTTATCGTTCTTTCTGGATGACGTCAAGTACAGGTTCGACCTTTTGCATTACGCATGTCTCTCTGTCTATCGTGTCTGACACACCTGCCTCCCTTCGCCGTGTAAGAGGCTTTCCCTCCCGCAGACTACTATGGAGACTCCGTTGCCCTATGCCTCTAGGCACTTAGGCAATCACGGATTCCGTAACGAATCCCTCGATAGTATCCCTTAGACTCCCCGTTTGTCTCCTTACCCTTGCTCTCTGCAAGTCGTTCCCCTGCGGCGGGTCGTTCTGACAGTGTATAAATGTCAGCACCGTTGGGGCTTGGGTTTCAGCCACTTTCCCAAGGGCGGCTAATTTTCGCCAACCGGAGACTAGGATTCAAGCAGTCTAGCCTTAGTCATAGGATACAGGTCTTGGCGGTCTGATGTTCATCGTGGCTATCTCATCCTCCGCCTTTACCACCATGCTATTTTCCCTTCATTCTTTCGGAATCCGGTGGGGTGGTTGACCTACGGGGTGTCCCGCTCCCCGTGTCCACTTTGTGGGCAGGGGATTCGCTCGTAAACCGTCGCACATACACCTTAGCTTTAGGTCCGGTTATTTGGCCTAGCTCAATGCCCGCAGACAACTTTTGAATGTCGGCGGCTTCGATTCCGAAGAAAGACGTCGGGAGACCAAGCCAAAAGCTTAACGGACCATGAAGTGTCTGCATTCCTTTCTGATTTTCCCCATCTGTAAAAGAATAGTAAAATGGGAGCAATGTACCATCTTCGATATTTCGCCAATTTAATATGGATCTTTGTAGCTAGTTGGGGGTCGATGCTACCGTCTGTATTGATTTACCGTGCCATTATTGGGGATTGTTATGGATCTCATCAACGAGCCGGTTATCGATAGGGCAAAGAGGAAACACGCCGACGCCCGCGACTGGCTCACGAACTGGTGCCATGAAGTGAGAAGCGGTAGCTGGGAAAACCCAGAGGCGGTGAGGAAACTATATGCCAGGGCAAGCATTCTGCCAGACAACCGGGTGGTTTTCAGAGTCAAAGGAAATCGCTATAGGCTGATCGTTCAGATCGATTATCGCAAGGGCATCGTTGTCGCAATATTCTTCGGCACGCACGCTGAGTACGACGAGTTCAGTGCGAGGGGGGCGTGAACCGGGCCACGAATCAGTTGAACAAGGGGGCAATCAGATGACCAAAAGGGATGCAGGAGATTTCATTACTCCAATTCGTACAGAGGAGGAGCACAAGAAGGCAGTATCACGAATCATCGAGATTCTCGGTGCGGTTGAGGGATCGCCCGAAGACCGCGAGCTGGATGCTCTTGTCGAGGCGGTGAAGGCGTATGAAGCTGCGACAGTTGAGAGCGATTTCCCCGATCCGATTTCGGCGATCAAGTTCCGCATGGAGCAGGCCGGCCTGACGCAGCGTGACCTGGTCCCTCTTATTGGCAGTCGGGCGAAGGTATCCGAGGTCCTGTCGGGCAAGAGGGAGTTGACGATGTCGATGGCGCGGGCGCTGCATGAGCATCTCGGCGTTCCAGCTGATGCGCTGCTGAAGAAGCCGGGCGCGACGTTTGGCCCTGCTCCCACGCCAGATGAGTTGCGTCGCTTTCCATGGAGAGAGATGGTAAATCGCAAATGGCTTGACTACGGATCCAGCCTTCGGGATTACGCAGAGGAAATGTACGGGAAACTGGAGGATCGGGCAGGTGGTCAGGGCGTAATGACGCCTGCACTCTTGCGCGAGAACGGCCATCGCCGCATGAACGCCAAGACGAATCACTACGCGCTCTGGGCCTGGTGCTTGCAGGTGCTAGGCAACGCAAACGAGAACGCGCCGCAGAGTAACTATGTGCCTGGCATCGTGGACAGAAAGTTCATGCGCGAAGTCGCCCGATGCAGTACAACCGCGGACGGCCCTCTTAAGGCGCGAGAACATCTGGCAAACCACGGCATAGCTCTCGTCGTCGAGAAACACCTCAAGAACACCTACCTGGATGGGGCGGTACTGCGTCTCGGCAGTGGTCGGCCTGTGATCGGTCTGACGTTGCGCTACGACCGCATCGACAACTTCTGGTTCACATTGATGCACGAGCTGGCACATGTGAGTCTCCATTTGGAGGACAACGGGAACGCCGCGTTCTTCGATGACCTGGATCTGAAGGAATCAGGCCGGATGGAGGTTGATGACCCGGATCTGAAGGAGTCAAGTCGAATGGAGAGAGAGGCGGATGAAGTGGCGGAAAACGCGCTTATCCCGGCGGAGTTGTGGGAGTCAAGTGCGGCGAGGGTGAACCCGACACCGATGGCGGTCTATGAGCTTTCGCAGCAGGCGGCAGTGCATATGGCGGTAGCCGCAGGCCGCGTCCGGTATGCGCACAATAACTATCGCCTGTTGTCACAGTTCGTTGGCAAGGGTGAAGTTGGGCGCCTGTTTGAGGAGGCCTGATTTGGGGTAGAGAAGACGGGAGGTGGAATCTGGTTAATGATGGCGCGGCACTGCCGGGGGATGCTGGCTTGCAGGTAGGAAAAAGGAGGGGCCACCATGAGGTGCTTCACATTGGTTGCCCCTAGGAGATCGGAAGATGCATCTGCTTTCACACTGGACTTAAGAACTCAGCCTTATTCGAGATGGATTATTGCAGAGGAGAAAAGACATGAAGGGCGGAAGGGATTATTCGGTGAGGAATCATCTGACAGGCGAGATAGTGGAAGAAAATGTCTCACTCTTTGAGGCGGCTCGATATGCTTGGCCCCAAAAACTGGACCACGAGCTAAGGTGTATTATGGAGCAGAACACTAAGCACGTGGAGGGGCAGATTCATGGTCAAGAAACGACGGCGACACACAGCGTCCTACAAGTTCCTGGTGGCGCTGGAGGCGCTTGAAGGCAGTAAGACGATCAGTCAGTTGTCCAGTGAGCATGAGATTCATCCCAACCTAATCCGGGTTTACACTGGACGAAATCGCGACCCAGCAGGTCGTCGTGGGCCGAGAATGTGATGGTGGACTTGGGCGTGATTCCCGGAATGCGACTTACAAGAGTAAGCGTGCTGTCCTGATGAGAGATTGCCAGATCAACATTTTGCTCCAGGAAGTCCATCATCAGGGTTTGCTCATCGGAATCAGGATTGTACTTCAACACACTGCCCCAAAGTGCGGCATTGACATCGCGCATTATGCCGGGCGTGTTTTCTGAATTCCTGGTGGCGGAATAAGAAGCCTGTAACCAGTAATCGAATTGGTTGAGCGCAACATTGGGGTCTCCTTCAACACTGATCGCCACTATCCACATGTACTCTATGCGGCTATCCGGTACGCCTTTTCGGTTAAATTCCATCCGCTGGGGAATACCTCTCAGGTGGAAAACAGCCGTCAGTGTTTCGCCATCCAGTTCAGAGCTTGCGCCAACTATATCGATATAGTTTGGCAAATCATCCGAAACCAACCCCTCTGCGCTCTGTCCCGGCTGCATGACTGCATTACCCGTGGAACACCTCGTGAGGTGTTGCGGCGGCAGTTGCGGTATGGGGTTGCAGGCAGCGAGCAAGAGGGCGAGCACCACAACCAGAATTTTCTTCAACATGGTGGTCTCCTATGATCTCTCTGGCGGCGTGACGCAAAAGGGTTGAGTCGTCACGGTTTGTGATGGTCTTCGGCGGACAGGAGTTGCTTAAGTTTTTTCCACAGGTGACTCCTGCGTTTCCACGGAGTGCCGCTGGTGACGATCCACGCGAAGATCAGGATGGGGGGGATCAGCAGGATGAAACCGGCGTCGTCCAAGAAGGGAAAGTAGAAGTTCATGGTCGTGGGTTATAGTATGGTGGGTCCCAATCGCTGGACCACGAAAAGGGAAAAAATAAGGTGCATCCAGATGGAGGCGACCAGTCCTGATCGGCAAGGGGCGGTCTGTCGCCATCAGAGCACGAAGCGCTTTTCAGCCGGAGTTCGATAGTTGAGACTTTGATGCGGTCTTTCATGGTTGTAGAAGTCGAAGTATGCGGTCAAAGGGCACCCACAAGGGGTGCCCCTACGGATCTGATTGAAATGAAATGTCAACGACCCCTAGTGATAGGGTGCCCAGATCGTTGAAATTGAGGAGCGTGTATTTCCTCCCGGCAAGGAAAGGCATTCACCTCGACGAGGCACTGCAATCACTTGCCGCGACGCAGTATTTTTGTGAGAAGTCAGTCCCGTTTCCGATCCCTGAACCTGATCCAAGCCACACTCCCAAGAACGATAAGGATCATCCACACTCCGCAAAGATCAACCAGTGGTTCGCAACAACGAATTAACCAGTCTGGAATGATATTGAACGCTCAGAGGTTTTCCGGGTAGGTGGCGGTCACGGGACGTGACGGTTTTTTGATTTGCGGGTGGGGCGGTTCATGGCAGTGTGCTGGGTTGGGTGTCGGGCGTTGGTAGTCGAGCTCTGTGCAGAGGGTATGTGCTGCTTTGAGCCATGAATACATTTCCGACTTGGTGTTTTCATCCCAGAGTTTGACGTCTTGTTTAGCGACAAGGGCCATCAAGACGCCGGTGATCCACATCCGCATGTTGCTCACCTGGGTGTGTGCAGGCGTAGTGGACCATACCACGGCACGGAATGGGGAGCCAAGTGTCGGAAATTGGCGAGATAGGGTAAGCCGTCACGGTACGTGGCGGTTCTTGTTTTGTTGTTAGGAGAGGGGTTAGGTAAACAAGGACACTATTCCGACCAGGAGTATAATTGCGAATGCAATCAGGAGGTATCCGACCCATAGGTAGATTCCGATGACTATGAGGTTCCAGATCCAGATCGGTAGAGGGATGGGTTTGGTCGTGAAGTCCGTGAAGATGCTTTTGATGGTTGTTTTGGGTTGAGGGTGTTGGTCGTGTTTGGGTTGAAAATTGTAAGGGAACATTTGGATTGCTCTGGTGATGAATTAGGGGGTGGGCCGGGGCGGCCGCGGCCATCGATGCTGACTTGAATGTTGGCTGCGAGCAGGCAGGCGGTGAAGGCATCGGCTGTGAACTGTACGCCCTGGTGGGTGTTGAAGATCTTGGGAGGAGCCATGTATAGCGCTTGGCGCTGGGACCGGCTTCCAGTAGTTTCCTTTTCCAGGCCCGAATCAGGTTGGCATAAATCTCGTGTTCACTGGATAATTGGCTAATCGTCTTGCTGCCTTCAAGCGCCTCCGGCGCAACGCGGAACTTAAAGGCTGCCGTGTGTCGCCGTCGATTCTTGACCATTGAACTGGCCCTCCACGTGCTTGGTGATCTGCTCCATTATACACCTTAGCTCGTGGTCCAGTTATTGGGGCCAATCTCAGTTGAGGAAAAAGGTTTAGAGTGACCGACAATATCTGGAGCGACATTCTAATCCTTGTGTTGTTCGGTGTGGTAGGTGGCACGATTGTCGCAACAATTTTCGAGCTAATTCCAGAAAAGCCCAGCAGAGCCAGAAGAGCTATACTGGCTGGTTTTTTGCAGCGTTGCCCCTGTGGTGATTGTCTATTTAATTCGAGAAAGGAATGTTCTAATTGTTGTGGTGGTCTTAGTGGTCATTTCAGGAATAATCTTTTGGCCGTTAGCGCACCAAGTGAAAAAAGAAGGAAAGAAAAACGAATAGACGGCTCTGCAAACTACACAGGACAGCCTCGACTCTAAGGCTGTCCTGTGTAGTTAATCTTGATTCACGCAAGTTTTCGGGTTACGAATCTATACCTTCCGCTTCTTGACAAAACTCTAAAGTAAAAACAAGCGCATGATAAAATTCCCCTTCATCACTTTCAGGGTTGGTTCGTTGAAGTTCTGCCAAATTTCCGGCGGCCCTGGCAGCTTCGACGCGATGAACAAATGCAAGCAGTTGGTGAAAACCCACAAAGTAGACCATTTGGGCAGCCAGTTCTTCAGGCGTGAACTTTGTTGAATCTTCCGGCCCCAGTTCTATCAATATACATTCTTTGAGTTCGATCAGAAGCCCAAGATACTTGTCTGCTTCATTGACACTATTCCGATCTGTAAACGGGCTGTCATCCATCTTTGCGAGCGCACTGGCTAGGTCTGACAATCCACCTTTCGCCTCTGGCGTCGGTTCTGTCGGCGGGGTTTTTGGGATAGCGACGCAGGCAGACAGAATGACAGCCGCAAGCAACGCTGAGAATACCCTTGGATACCTTTTCATTTTGTTTGTTCTTTCTATGGTGGGTCCCAATGTTTGGACCACGAGAAGGGAAAAATAAGGTGCATCCAGACGGATAGGGCCGGTTCTGATCAGAGCGCGAAGTGCTCTTCAGCTGGCGTGCGATAGTCGAGACTTTGATGCGGTCTCTCATAGTTGTAGGAGTCGAAATATGCGGTCAATCCGGTTTGCAGCTGGCGCACTGTTTCATGCTGGTTGGGATAGATGTTCTCGTATTTGACGCTGGGCCCGTCTTCCAGCAGTTGCCTTATGCAGGCCCGAATCAGGTTGGCATAAATCTCGTGTTGACTGGATAACGGGCTAATCGTCTTGCTGCCTTCAGGCGCTTCCAAGGCAACCCGGAAATTGTAGGCAGCCGTGTGCCGCCGTCGATTCTTGACCATTGAACTGGCCCTCCACGTGCTGGGTGATTTGCTCCATTATACACCTTAGCTCGTGGTTCAGTTTTTGGGGCCTACTTCACACCTTTTTTGATCCACGAAGGGCCGCTAAGGGCCACGAAGGACCACGAAGAACACCTTTTGTGGTCGCCGCCGCAGATTGTGGTCGCAGCACGCGAGGATCAGGCGAGAATCGGCCCGCTTTTGCTCGCAGATGTCCTGCATTTTTCACTTTTTGAATCGTCTTCTCCAAATGTCAACGACCACGAGTTCCCTTTCTTTACTGTCTCGTCTGAAACAACCGAACAAAGGACAATCGTCCCGATCGAAACTATCGGGTGGCACAGGTGTTTTATAGAGTGACTTCATCTGTGCCTCCTTTGCTTCGCGAAAAGGAAAGGAGGGGGAGGAAGAACAATCCTGTGGAAGAGAAAAGAGTATTAACTCAGGCTGCGGTGAGACTCGCGGCACTCATTGCGCTCATACTCTTCATTGAATTTGGGATAGTTACGAATAAATTCATATGGTATACTGCGCTCTTCTTGATACCTATTGAAGTGATGTTATTCTTAACGTCAGTTAGGGTTTTCGCCTCATTGAAAACAGCATTGCAAAAATGGTTCGTCGTCCCCTTAATCAGATGGATCGGTAGAGGGGCATGACTGCGCTACAGTACAGAGAACGTCAAAGGTGAAGCTATCATGTTGAAAGAATTGTGGCTCGAAAGCAAGTTAATTTACGCTTACCTCTATGTTAAACTATCATCTACATTAGCGTCCATCAGGTACAACTTTTAGAAAAGAGCCGCACGCGCTCGAACGTTACACTCCAGAGTACGTCAAAGATAAAGCTGCGTCGCAAAATGACGCGGCTTTTCTGTGCAGTCAAGTGATGAAGTCGCTAGCAATTGAGGTTGTGTTCTGGGGTGTCAGGACGGGCATAATTCGAGACCTCGCTCAATTAGCGGACCCAAATCGACCTTGACTGATGGATTTTCTGGATCTGTTCGTCGAATTGGTTCGATGTCTGTAGTTCTAACGACTTTCGGTGCATGCACATTATTCACAGAGTAGGTTACGTCTTCCTGAGGGTCGTGAATGACTACAGCGCCTTCGGCACACTGAAAAAACGGGAAACCGCGGTCGACGCAAACACAATGCAGGTAGCCCTTTTCGATTGTCAATGGCCACTCCTCGTCCATATTCGTGCGGTATATGGTCGTGGTTCCTCCAGAATTTGGCTCACATCCTGAAATCATCAGAATAAGAAACAGTAAGAAGGGAATACGTTTCATTTGTTGACCCCTCAGCATGGTTGGGCACGGCCGCGGCCTCGACAATGTCTTCTGGGAACGTCTATGGCGCGGCGTCAAATACGCGAACATCTATTGCAACCGGAATGACACTGTGTGACAGCTGCACACCTGATTGACCGCCTACTTCGATTTCTACAACTATGAGAGGCCGGATCAAAGTCTCAACTATCGTAAGCCGGCTGAAGAGCACTTCGGGATCTGATGGCTTCCGGCCCTATCCAGAATAATGGAGCTTATTTTCTCCATTTCGTGGTCTAGTCATTGGGGCCAACCACAGTCCACTCTTTTTTCTCTCTTCTTCAGTCCAATTGATTGGCCCCCGCCCTCAACTCTTCATAGACGGTTACGCAACTTTCAGTATTGCCCCAAGAGCCGCCTACATTTGTATGGTGGGTCCCAATTATTGGAACCGGTATTGGGGAAGTTAAGGTGCATTATCCCTGCTTGTATTCAGGCTCATTGGGACGTGGGGGCTAAACACTGTCGGCTTGGCACGATGGTGGGGAAGAACCAGCACGGTGGGTAGACAAAGGGGGCCGTTGCGGGGGGTGTCGAACTGCAGTGGTCAGTGGTCAGTTGTCAGTGGCGAGGATGGGGGCGTGTGCGGCGGGGAGGCGGTTAGCCTTTGAGGCCGGTCAAAGCAATGCCGCGCACGAAGTTCTTCTGGAATATCAGGAAGACGATCAGCGGGGGGATCGAGACCAGAACCGAGCCGGCCATGACGGCCTGGTAGTCGGTGCCGCCGAAGCGGCTGGCCATGCGGGCGATGATGAGCGGGAGGGTCAGCTTCTTTTCCTCGTTGAGGATGACGAGGGGCCAGAGGTAGGCGTTGAAGGCGCCCAGGAAGACGAAGATGGCCAGGGCGGAGAGGATGGGCTTGGTCAGGGGCAGGATGATGTTGCGGTAAATGCCGAAATCGCCGCTGCCGTCGATCTTGGCGGCGTCATATAGTTCGCGAGGGATGCCGTAGACGAATTGGCGGCAGAGAAAAATGCCGAAAGAGGAGAACATACTGGGCACCCATACCCCCCACAGGCTGTTGAGCAGGTTGAGTTCGCGCATGACGATGTAGAGCGGGATCAGCAGGGTAAGGAAGGGGACCATGGTCGTGGACAGCACGAAGTAAAACAGGTAATCGCGGCCGGGGAACTCCAGGCGGGCGAAGATAAAGCCGCCCATCGATGCTGTGATGAGGACGCTGATGACGGTGCCGGAGGTGACCATGATGCTGTTGACGTAGGCGATCGGCAGGTTGGCGCGGGTGGGATCCATCACCATGAGATAGGCTTCCAGGGTCCACTTCTTGGGCAGGAGGGTGACGGGCAGGCTCAAGATGTCGGCGCCTGTCTTGAAGGAGGAGAAGAGGAGCCAGATGAAGGGGTAGAACATGGCGAAGCTGAAGAACGCCAGGATGAGGAAGACGACTGTCTTGGTCCACTTGCCCGAAACTATCCAGCGCTGGAAGGGGGATAAGGGTGTGTGCAGTCGGGTGGTGTCAGCGGTTCTGGCCATCGGTTATCAATGTTCCCATTGGATTTGCCAGCGGCGGAGTTGGAAGACGGTCGCGCCCAATAGCATTACGAATATAATCAGTGAGACGGCGGCGCCGTAGCCCAGATTGAGGGCGCGGAAGCCCAATTCGTAGGTGTAGAGCGCGAGGGTGCGGGTGCTGAAGCCGGGCCCCGGTATGAGGAAGAAAGCCTCGAACATCTGCACGGTCCCGATCACGCTGACCACCATCTGATAGACGAGCACGGGGCGAATCAGAGGCATGGTTATTTTGAAGAAGGACTGCCAGAAACCGGCGCCGTCAAGACGGGCGGCCTCGAACAGGCTTTCGGGCACGTCGTTTATGCCGGCCAGAAAGAGGACGATGCCGGTGCCCAGATGCGCCCAGATGATCACGACGGTGATGGCCCACAGCGCCTGCTGCGGGCTGGCCAGGAAAGGTTGCGCGGGGCAGGCCCACGCTGTCGAGCATCGTGTTGATGGCGCCGCCGGTGGGCCGGTACAGCCAGCGCCACAGGTAGATCGAGACCACCAGTGGAGTAATCACGGGCAGATAGTAGAGCGAAAGATA
Organism: Caldilineaceae bacterium; assembly: GCA_965220715.1. GTDB lineage: Bacteria > Chloroflexota > Anaerolineae > Caldilineales > Caldilineaceae > Bin5. The sequence goes on along the minus strand of OZ244843.1, from coordinate 4,936,391 downwards.
AAAGTTCTGCCATTTGCCCAGGATCTGGCTCAGGGCCAACGCGAACAGCATGGCAAGGGTCAGGCCAATGGAAATCTCTACGACCGAGAACAGAACCGTTTTCTCCAAAGCTTGCCAGAAATACGGGTCTGTAAACGCCTTGGAGAAGTTGCGCAGGCCCACGAACTTGGGTGTGGTGATGAAATCCCAGTTCTGGAAAGCCAGTCAGATGCCGGTGCCAAAGGGGATGATGAAGATAATCGTATAGAAAATCAGGATAGCGGCGGAATAGATTAGGGCGAAGGGACTGGCGCGCCGGAGTCGCCGCCACACCCCGGCTGGGCGGTTGGCGGGTAGGTGCGGCAACGCTTGACCACCGAAAGTGGGGCGGTCTTGCAACGTAGTCATTTTTCTGGCTTCCGCTGGCTTGCGAGCGCCGCATACCTAGGTACACGGCGCTCGCTCAGACCGAAAACTGAGAGGTCAGGCTGCCAATCGTTCTCTGGCCTGATCTTCCTGTTCCTGCAGGTAGGCGTCCATGTTGGACAACGCTTCCTGGATGCTGATCTCCTGCCGCATCGCGTTGTCAAACTCGGCGCGGGCCGGGCCTTGCTGGGCCACATGGTCCTGGGGATAGCGGGCGTACGGCCACATGCCCTCGGCGACACGCTTCGATACCAGGCCGTACTTGACATCGGCAATACCGGGATCGTTGTAGACGCCCTTCGAGGGCACGACGCCCGAGTAGAAGTCCAACGCTTGCAGCAGCGCGCCGTTGCTTACGATCAGCAGCGCAAAATCGACGGCGGCGTCCAGCTTGGCAGAGTCTTCCGCCAGCCGTTGGGAAAGCCCCCAACCGGCCACATGCTGCGGGTAGAGCGCATACTCGACAGCGTTTGCCAAGGGCGGCTTTACAATGTTGTCCGCTGGCACTTCGGCCACGTCGGTCTGTACGCTCATCGTCCACGCGCCGTCACCCCAGATCGAAACCAGCTGCTGGCTTACCGCCTCGAATTCGTTCGTAAACAGTTCGAAGTCAACCGTATTGTGTACCCAGTAGATGTCATGCAGGATCTGCGCCGCCGCTGCTCCCACTTCGCTGTCGTGAGACCAGATTCCGCTCTCCTTGTCGAAGAAATCTCCGCCCATCTGCCAGATCAGAGACCACAACAGTTGATATTGGGAGCTGAAAATCGAGTATCCTGAGCGTGTGACCTTGCCATCGTCGTTGGTCTCGGTCATGGCTCTGTCAAATTTCTTGCGTCAGCTTCCTGTCCGGCTACACTTTGATGACGGGCGCAGAAGCTGATAAAATGGGAGCGAGGCGCCGGGAAAGCCCACGGTAGTGTAAACCGGTTTACATCCCCTGCCAGGGAAGAGCGGATGAATCTCAGACGGCTCAGCGCAGTCTCGTTCGGCCACATGGCAATCGACATTCTGAATGCATCGATTGCCATGATTCTTGCCGTTCTCGCAGTGCCTTTCAGCATTTCCAACGCCCAGATCGGGCTGGGCAGCATGGCCTATGCGCTGATGGGCTCGCTCTCCCAACCTTTTTTCGGTGTGTTGGCCGACCGCTTCGGCGGGCGCTGGCTCGGCGCGATCGGCCTGCTGTGGACAGCCGTCTTCTATTACGCCGCGACCTTCTCGCAGAACTACTTCACGCTGATCGCGCTGATGACGATCGCCTCACTCGGCAGCGGCGCCTTCCATCCCCAAGGCGCGATGAATGCCGGCGCGGCCGGCGGTCACAAGGCTACGACCGGGACCTCTGTCTTCTTCCTGTTGGGGCAGATGGGGTTGGCCATGGGGCCGATGTTGGCCGGCGTGCTGCTGGAAGAGATCTGGATGGACGGCCCGCGCTATATGGCAATCGCGACGCTCCCGTTCGTTGTGTGGATGGCCTTTGGCCTGCGCAAGCCGCTGGTGCGAGTCGAGGACGAGCCGCCGCGGCCCCTCAGCGCGGAGGAGCGAGCGCGCCTGCAGCGGCGAATTCAGCACGCGTCTAATGCGCCAAAACGTGTGCCGCAGCCGAACAGGCGTTGGGTGGCATTGGTAGCCTTCGCTGTGTTGGTGGCGTTGCGAGCCTCAGTTCACCAGATTTTCTACGGGATGCTGCCCAAATACTTCGCGGACCTGGGGTTCTCGCCGACACAGTTCGGCTTCATGGTCGGCGTCCCCAGCGTGGCCATCGCGCTCGGCTCGTTGACGGGCGGCATTCTCGGTGATCGGTATGAACAGCCCAAAATCCTTCTCTGGTCGCTCCTGGCGGCGACGCCCTTCTCCTGGCTGATGCTGGACATCGTCGATGGATGGGCGTTTTTCCCGCTGGCCTTCGCCGCCGGCTTCCTGGTCGGGATTCCCCATAGCATTCTGGTGGTCATGGCCCAGAGGTTCATTCCGAGCAGACAGGGGTTGGCCAGCGGCGCAATCCTCGGATTTACCTTCGCTTCGGGCGCGTTGGGCATGGGTTTGGCCGGTCCGATCGCCGACATCTACACACTCTCAGGTGTTATGCACGTTGTCGCGATTATGCCACTGATCGCCGCGCTGTGCGCCGTCTTCCTGCGCACCCGCATAACTGCTGCGTTCCCTATGGCCCCCGCAGCCGGTTCAGCAGACTGAGATTGCTGAACCGCCAAAGAAGTTTAATGGTCTAGAGCAATGTAAATCCCATTTGATACAATGACTTTTCGTGCGGGTTACGAAATAGAAACGTATGGTTGGCCCAAATGACTAGACCATGAAATGGGGAAAACAAGCCCCTCGCCCACATCGCCACCAGCAGTCTCGACGTAGGCACCGCTGCCGGGCGGATCGACGTGGAAACTTTGTGGCCATAGGGTATACTGCAATTAGAAAATGTATCCAAGCGCTCGAAAAACAGCCGCTGTCAAGGCTCTGGAGGAGTTGCTCGACGACCGCACCGACACGTCAGGCATGCTCGATCGCCTCGACCGGTCAGGTCCTCGTCGCGGCCACTTCCGCCGCCCCGTCAAACATCAGTTCTTCACCCTGCCCTGGCATGTCAAACGCTGCGAATGAGAGATGACAACATGAAATACTGGGAATCGTGTAAGGCCGTCGAACGACTCCCCGAAAAACTTGGCGGGGCCTGGGTGTTTCTCGGCACACGCGTGCCCGTCTCCGCCCTATTTGAGAATCTCCGCGATGGAGCAACCGTAGAGCAGTTTCTGGAGTGGTTCCCCGGCGTAGAAAGATGGAAGGTCGAAGCCGCCTTGGATCACGAAGTGAAAGCCCTGACAGAGTCTGTCCATCCATGAAAATCCTGTTTGATCAGGGTACGCCGGCGCCCCTGCGCCGGTATCTTGCCGGGCATTCTGTCGATACCGCCTATGAACGAGGATGGTCTGACTTGCGCAACGGCGAACTGCTCAAAGAAGCGGAGATTAATGGCTACGAACTACTGATTACAACAGACTAAAGCATGCGCTACCAGCAGAATCTTCCCGGAAAACGCTTGGGAATTCTCGTTCTTCTTTCAACTTCCTGGCCGCGTATCCAGCCGCGAATTAGAGATGTCCAGGATATTGTCGATGGGATGCAACCCGGGGACTTTAGGGAACTTCCCATCTAATGTGACTCCCATTTGACACCAAGACTTTTCGGTCTGGTCACGAATCAAAAACGTGGTTGGCTTGACTGCCTCTAAGCATTACGCCCTACACCCTACCCATCCCCCGGCCAAGCCTCCTCCGTAATCTCCGGCTCCACCACCGCGCCCCGCGCGCCTTGGCGCAACCGTCCAGTCACGACCTGGCCGTCATGCTGGAAGACGAGCAGCGCATTCTTTTCCTCCGCCTCCCGCCGCAGGCTGCGTTTGCCCTCGATGCTGCGCATCGGCTCGAGATCGAAGGACGGCACCCACGCCAGCCGGTCCAGATGCGCCGCCCAGCTGCACGCGTCGCCCAGGAAAAGCAGCGTTTCGCCCGCGTCCTCGACCCACACCGCCTGAATGCTCCCGGTATGGCCCGGTACCGTCACCGAACGCACACCGATCGCCAGGCTCTGATCGCCGTCCACTAACTCCAGTTGGCCCGAGCGGCGCAGCGGCTCCCAGTTGTTGGCGAAGTAGGTGCCGCGCGTGCGTTCATTGGGGAAGGCGGCTTCGGCCATCTCAAGACGTTGGATGAGATAGCGGGCGTTGGGGAAGGAGGGGACGGCCTCGCTCTCCGAGTCGCCGGGATCGCTCCAGTGCGTACACCCGCCGGCGTGGTCGCCGTGCAGGTGCGTCATCAGCACGATATCGACATCTTCAGGGCGGCAACCCACACGCCGCAGGTCGGCCGCCAAACGCTGGTTGCTGTCCTCCATGCCAAAGATGCGCCGCTCCTTGGCGGTGAGCTTGTCCCCCTGGCCGGTGTCCACCAGGATCAACCCGGCGGATGACTGGATTAGCAGGGAGCGCATCTGCACCGGGATGCGGTTCTTGTCGTCGGGGCGGATCACCCGCTCCCACAGGACCCGCGGCACGAGACCGAAGAAGCCGCCGCCGTCGACAAGCTGGCGGCCGTCACTGACAATGTGACAGGGAATGGAACCGATTTTGAATGAATAAGCCATGGCTGTGTTGTAAGAAAGTGAATGGCGGAATTTTCGTGATTCTTATGAAACTCTGTCAATACAGAGCCAGTGCGGAGTATAGCACGGCCCAGCACAGTCAGCTATCTCCGCGTGGAATGCGAAACCAAATGAGTGCCATCTTCTCTGGTTCTGTGCCCGCGCTCAAATAGAAGATTGTCCTGACTTGACAGGCAGGGGCGCCCCTCCGCATACTTAGGCGCGTGCATGACAGTGAAGCATCTACATATCCACGACATTCCGCACCGTCAACGAAACGTCATCCAGGCTGCGCAACAGTTAATATGCAAGACGAAATACACAACAAACAGTTCTTCAGTGGCGAACTCGCGCAAATTCAACCGCGCAAGTTGGTGCAAGGTCTGATCTTCGACTTCGACAACACCCTTGCACAGCTAAACAGACCTCTCGATGAGTTGATGAACACAGGCGCGCAGACAGCCGTCTCTTATATGCGTTCCACAGGAATGACCGACCTGCCCGACGAATTCTCGGAGCATCTTGTCGAAGCCCGCCGCTTCGCCGAAACAAAATCGGATGACGAGCAGGAGGAGCACACCGCCGACGACACGCTCAGTTTCCTGCTGCAGTTTTTCGATTATCCGGCCTCGCGTATGAATGAGGAGGTTCTGGGCCGAGCCGTCGATCTCTTCTACGCGCCGGAGATGACCGCGTGGGAGCCGCTGCCCGGAGCAACCGACCTGCTACAGCGGCTGCGCGCCGAAGGCTATCCGCTGGCGGTTATCGCCAACTACTCAAGCGACCGCATTTTTCAGCGCATCATAGACTATACCGGCCTGCGCGCTTACCTGGATGTCTGTCTGAGCAGCGCGGCGGTGGAGTGGCGCAAACCTGAGAAAGAGATCTATGACGCCGTCCTGAAGCGTTGGGACGCGGAGCCGTATGAGATTGTCTGCGTCGGCGACAGCCTCAAGCATGATGTCGCCGGCGGGCAGGAGATCGGCGCGCTTACCGTCCACTGCCGCATGATCCCACTGGCGGAGGATCAACGCCTTGTGGACGAAATTGAGCCCGATGCAGTGATCGAGAAGCTGTCGGAACTGCCGGAACTTATCGAGACTTGGTCTTGAACGCGAGCAGCGAAGAAGGACAAGCAAACGCAACCTTCCCGGTGACGATCAGCCGCGAGTATCCGCCCGCGCCTCTAGTGGCGGTGGCTGCGGTCGTGATCGACGATGCCGGCCGTATCCTGATGGTCGAACGTGGGCGGCCTCCTTCCCAAGGGATGTGGGCGTTGCCAGGCGGTCTCTTGGATCTGGGCGAGCCTGTGCGCGCGGGGGTTGCCCGTGAAGTGCGGGAGGAGACCGGCGCAGAGATAGAGATCGTTGAACTGGTGGACCTCTTCGAGCCGATTCACCGTGACGCCGCCGGGCGCATTCGCTATCATTTCGTTGTGATCGATTTCTGGGCGCACTTCCGCGGGGGCAATGTTGCGCCGGCCGACGACGTCGACGATGTACTCTGGTTGTCGGTGGCAAGATTGGGGGACCTGCCGATGGAAGAGGCCACCCGTCAGGTCGTTCTCAAAGCGCACGCTCGCTGGCAACAGACCAATGGCGGGCTTGGCGCCGCTCCCTCGTAGCCTTCCGACTGTCCTCTCTTACGAGCAACCCATAGTTGTTCGCCTCGCATCGCAATAGATGCAAGGCGCTACGCGTCATGCTATCCAAATAGAGCAGTCGTTTGCCCGCGCCCGTGGTTTGGATTCAGACGAATAGCGCCCGCGCCTCGTGCAGATGGTCGAACGTGCCGACCAGCGTCAGATGATCCCCGTATTCCAGTTGCGTATTTCCCCGCGGCACGATGAACTCGCCGGCGCGGCGGATCGACAGAATCAGTACGTCACCCGGCAAAACGATTTCCCTCAGTGCCATGTCGTCGTAACTGGGATTGTGTACCCATACTTCAGAGACCTCCTTGTTGTCGTCAGTGCGAGTCAGCAATTCGTAAATGTCCGGATTTCGGGCCAACAGGCTAAGAAGCGCGGCCTGGTCCAATGAAGGGTTGAAGACTGTCACATTCAGCGTTTCAAATTCCACCAGACGATTGGTTTCCCTTACAAGGGTCACAATGTGGCCGATGCCGTACCGTGTGCGGGCCACGTGGCAGATGTGCCGGTTGCGGTCTGTGTCGCTGAGCGTGACGACCACGGTGTCGGCCAGATCGAGGTGCCCGGCAAGTAACTCTCCATCATCATCGATACTGGCATGCATAACGACGATACCTTCGGCCGCGCGTTGCCGTGCCCTCGCCACAAGATTGGCGTCTGCGTCGACGATAATGACATGTTCGTGGTGGCCCAGCAACTGTTCAGCCACCTGGATTCCCAGCCTTTCGGCGCCGAAGACCACGATAGGATGGAGGGTGGCCGCCGCAGCGCGCGGGGCAATGCGATTGAAGATCAAGGGCGCGACGGTGACGGTGACAATGGCGACCAGAATGATCATTGTGTTGACCGACTCGCTGATGATCCCCAACGTGAGGCCGATTGCCGAGGCGGCAATGATGAGAGAGAGGCGGGAGGAGAGCAGGATGCCGGCCGATAGCGTCTCCCGCCAACTGAACTGCAGACGGAACAAGAGCGCCGGCCCAATTTTGACCAGGAATGCGGCCAACACCAGGAAGGGCAGCAGCAACAACGCATCGGTTGATCCGATCAGCACGCCCAGATTAAATTCTACCCCCACCATAATGAAAAAGATGGGAATGAAGAAACCGAATCCGACCGCCTCCAACTGGTGCGTGGCCTCCATGTCTTCGCGTGTGGATAACAGAGAAAGCATCGCGCCGGCGATGAAGGCGCCGAGAATAATCTCCGCGCCCAGTACTTCGGCCAGCACCACAAAGAGCAACATTACTGTGAACGCGCCTCGGATCTTGATGCGTGCCGTGGTGTGGCTCAGCTCTTCCAACGTGTGTCGCACCGCGGGCACCCGGTTCAGAGAAACTATGCCCAAGCGGTAGAGCAGGAAGAAGACCACGAACAACACGCTTATCAGCAGAATGTCGAGCGTTAGGCCGTGTGAAATCAACGCTACGACCACGGTAATCAGGAGCATGGTAGCGAAGTCCGCGATCAGTGCCGCGATCAATATAGTCTGGCCGAAGCGACCTCGAATCAGCCCCTGTTCCTTGAGGACGGGCATGACGACACCCAGCGACGTTGTCGACATGATCAGCGCCATCACCCACGGACTGCTGACCAGGCCCATACGCAGGAGTACAAAGCCGACTATGGTGGAGAGCGCCAGGGTCAGCAAAAAGCTCACCAGGCTGAGGGAGAGCGGTCCGAAGCTGCGTCGACCGCGGCCTCCAGTTGCAGAAGCGCCGGTCTGCGTGCCTCCGGCACGAGCGGCTCCAGGCAGCTCCACGTTCAGATTGGTAAAGTCGATCTCCATACCTGCCAGGAACATGAGGAAAACGAAGCCAAATTCCGCCAGAAGAGTAAGCAGCTGATCTTCGTGGCTCACCCAACCGAAACCGCTGCGGCCCACGACGATTCCCGCCAGGATTTCACCGACGACGATTGGCAGCCTTAGCCGCTCAAAACGTGTGAGCAACAGTGGCACGATAAACGCCAGCGAGATGACGATTAGTAGAGGGGTAAATGATCCTGCGTTTGTTTCCATGGGGAATCCGAGATGGTCTCGCGTCCTGTTTTAATTGAAAATGGGGTCGGTGAGATGCGCCTCTACTACCAGGTGGCGCTTTCCCGCGGGGCTGTCAGATTGAGTAGGGGTGTATGCAAGTTTCTGGACATCCCACTTTGATCGAGGACGTCTCGCCCACTGCCTGTTTAGCACACCACTGGCAGGTCCTTTTTCCACGCCCTTTTGGGAACGCAACCACAAAATGGGCGCGGCTTGATCGGGCCATCCCATTCTGTTACCCTAACATTCATGAGCGGCGAAACGCAAGAATTTCTGCGCGGCGTCATCGAGCGCATCACCTACCATAACGAAGAAAACGGCTATACCGTCGCCAAGCTGGCGGTGGAGCGGCCCACCCCACATCTGCCCCACTGGCAAGAGGAGGCGCCGGTCGTGGGTACCATGGTTGGCGTCAATGTAGGGGAGGCCGTGGAACTGCGCGGCCACTGGGAGGTGCATCCTCAGTATGGCAAACAGTTTACCGTAACCCGGATGCGTTCGGCACTGCCCGCGACCATAGCCGGCATCGAGAAGTATCTGGGCAGTGGCCTGATCAAGGGCGTAGGCCCGGTGACCGCCAAGCGCGTCGTCGCCCATTTTGGCGCCGAGACGCTCGATATTATTGACACCCATCCGCAGCGGCTGTCCGAAGTGAGCGGCGTCGGCCAGAAAAGAGTGTCGATGATCAACGCCGCCTGGATCGAACAGAAAGCGGTCAAGGAGGTGATGATCTTCCTGCAGGGCCACGGTGTCAGCGCCGGCCTGGCGGCAAAAATCTACAAACGTTACGGCGACGGCGCTATTGAAACTGTGCAGCGCAATCCATATCGGCTCTCTGAGGATATCTATGGCATTGGCTTCCTGACGGCAGACAGGATCGCGCAAGCCCAGGGCATCGCTGAAGACGCGCCGCAGCGCATCGCCGCCGGAGTCGAGTTTACGCTTAACCGGGCCAGGGAAGAGGGCCATGTCTTCCTGCCAAGCGCGGAGCTGATCGAGCAGGCCGACCAGCTCCTGAATGTGGGGAAAGAGAAGACCGCGGCTGGGTTGCTGCACCTGAAAGCGTCAGACCGGGTAAAGCTGGCGCCCGGGCCGGGCGAGGAGGCTGAATCGCTGCACTGGGCGGTGGCGGACATATACGAGCCGTCTGGCGCGCAGCCTTTGCTTCGGATGCGGGAAAACAGCGGCGCCGATGAAAGGCCGTCCGCAGAGCAGATCGAGAGTCTGTTGCAGGGCGGGCAGGCGGTTTATCTGACGCCAATGTATTACGCCGAAGTGGGCGTCAGCAACCGGTTGGGTCGGCTGATGCAAGATCGCACGCCTGCGCCGCTTGCTGCACATCACGGCTCCGTCCTGCCGGACTCTTTCCACGGGATGGACTGGGAACGGAAATTCGCCCAACTCGAAGAGCGAGCAAGTAATCAGCATGGCGCTCCGCGTCTGGTATCGCGCCAGCGGGAGGCGGTGCAAACGGCGCTGACCAACCGGCTAACCGTGCTGACCGGTGGCCCCGGCACCGGCAAGACGACCGTCGTCCGCACGATCATCGAACTGTGCCAGGATGCCGGTGCAAAGGCTGTTCTGGCCGCGCCCACCGGCCGTGCCGCCAAGCGCCTCACCGAGGCGACAGGCCGGTCCGCGAAGACGGTCCACAGACTGCTGCAGTTCCAGCCGGCAGCGGGCATGTCCTTCAAACGCAACGAGGAGCATCCGCTCTCCGGCGACCTGCTGATCGTGGACGAGTCCTCAATGCTGGACCTGATTCTGATGAACCATCTGCTCAAGGCGGTCCCCGCCGGGATGTCACTGCTCCTGGTGGGAGACGTGGACCAGCTGCCAAGCGTCGGCGCCGGCAATGTGCTGGCAGATCTGATTGCGGCCATTCACGGGGCGGATGATGAAGCGCCGCACACTTCCGGTGTTGGATCCCAGTGCCGCGCCGCGGTGGTGCGGCTGGAGACGATTTTCCGGCAGGCGGCCGGGAGCAATATCATCGAGAATGCCCATCGTATCAACCGCGGCCAGATGCCGACTCTGTCGCGGGCCTCCAGCGAAGAGGGGGCCGAGGCTAATGACTTCTTCCTTTTCCGCACCGAAGAGCCTGAGCGCGCCGCCCAGTTGTGCGTGGAACTGGTCCAGGAGCGTATCCCGCGCCGCTTTGCCATTCCGCCCCAGGACATTCAGGTGCTCAGCCCGATGCACCGCGGCGCGGCCGGTGTGACAATACTCAATGAGACTATCCAGCAGGCTCTCAATCCCTCCCAACCGGACAGCGTGGAGCGCAGCCTGGGTAGCCGCATCTACCGGAACGGCGACCGGGTGATGCAGGTGCGTAATAACTATGACAAAGATGTGTTCAATGGCGATATGGGCTATATTAAAGAAGTAGATCTGATAGACCAGCGGGTAACGGTCGAGATCGATGGGCGCACGGTTGGTTACGACTTCCAGGAACTGGACGAACTGGTCCATGCCTACGCTATCAGCGTACATAAGAGCCAGGGCAGTGAATTCCCGGCAGTCGTTATTCCCGTGCTCACAAGCCATTACATGCTGCTTCAACGTAATCTTCTATACACGGCTGTCACTCGCGCCAAGAGGCTGGTCGTGTTGGTAGGACAACCGAGAGCAATTGGCATGGCCGTAGGCAACGACAAGGTGGCCCTGCGTTACAGTGGGCTGACCGAGCGGCTGCGGCGTGCGACAGCAAGGGAGATCTTTGTATGACCAACAATGCAAAACCATCCATCGCCGTACAACTCTACAGCCTGCGTCATCTTTCGGACAGCTTTACCGAGATCGCGGCCGCGGCCGCAGCGGCCGGGTTTGAAGGCGTTGAGCTGATCCCTTTGCCCGACCATTCGGGAGCGGATGCGAAAGCGATTTTGGATGAGCACGGCTTGCAGCCGGTCTCGGCCCACGTACTTTTTGAGGCCCTGACCGAAGATTTTGCCGGCGCCATCGCTTTTCACCGCGCGGTCGGGAACGACAGTCTTATTCTTCCCGGGCCTGCCCCCGAAGTGCGGCAGGCCGCAAATGCAGATGCGTGGCGCGCCTTCGGGCAGACGCTAAATGAGCTGGGGCGGCGCTGCCGGGCCGAAGGGATGCGCTTGGGCTACCATAACCATGGCTTTGAGATGGAGGAATTCGACGGTGCGCGGGCGATCGACTGGCTGCTGGCAAACGCCGAAGCCGAGAATCTGTTCTGGGAGCCGGATCTGGCCTGGATAGCCGATGGCGGCGCCCGCCCCTTGGAAATGGTGCAGAAGTACGCCGGACGCTGTCCCCACATCCATGCCAAAGACCTGGCGCCGGCCGGAGAAAACGAGGATCAGATGGGCCTGGCTGATGTGGGCTACGGGACGTTGGACTGGGACGCGCTGTTGCCGGCCTGCCGCGCCGCCGGCGCCGAGTATTACATCGTTGAACACGATCTGCCCAAAGATCCCGTCGCCAGCATCCGCCGCAGTCGCGAGTTCCTGGCAAGCCGGTCCGGGCTTATGTGAGATTGGGTTCAAGATCTGCTCTGCCCGGCACAGTGCAGAACAAGGCTGATTGCCACCGCCTCTGGCTTAGCAATCGGCCTGACACGTCCCGGCGCCAAACAGGAATCAGTTCAGAATGAGAATTCTGAGAAGCGTATTCGGAGAGAACCTTGGCAAATTCGGCGATGTTTGAAGGGCTTGTATTCGATGAACGTCGAGTCGCGGCGCAAGTGCGGCATGTGGGTGAACGCGCCTGCTATGTCGTCGACGAGGATGGATTCCTGCGTCACATCGACGCCGCCCAGGTCGACAAACAGGTGCTCGATTTCCTCATGGGCCAAGTGGACCAGCATCGAGACCTGGCCGTGAGCGGCATGATGGATCTGATGGGCAAAGACGACATCTTTACCAAGGCCGCGGTGGAATCATCTATCGACAACATTGATCAAGCCGTCGGGCAGGCGATCCCCGAGCAGTCGCGTCAATGGCTCGGCATGATGGGCTTCCGCGTCATCATCAACGACCAGGGCGAGGTTGTGGACATCGAAATGCCTGCGGGTGAAATCGAAGAGGGCGACGAATACTGATTCGGGGCCGGCGAGAAGAGAGAACAGGATTCCCTCCCCTCTCGCCGGCATTCGTTCACTTCGCAAGATGCCAGTCGGGATCGGTCAGCGCCTCGTAGACGACGCCGCCTTCCACATTGCGGGGCATCGGTATCCCCAGCATGTAGCATAAGGTTGGCGCGACGTCGACCGCCCGCACCTGTCCCTGCAACGCCAGCCCTTCCTTGACGCCCGGACCGGCCAGGACGAAGGTGCAATGCTGCCCGGCTATGCCGAAACTGACCGAGGGCAGCTGTTTGCCGTGTGCGCCGTCGAATTCCGGCCGCAGCGCGTAGACCACGTCTCCAACCGTGTCGCCCAAGAGGTTGACCATCTCCGCGTCCTCCCGCGTCAGGGCCAGCGCAAAGGGATGGCGGCCGGTAGCGGCGTCCTTGTAAGCGTGGAGCGCGGCGATTATCTCCAGTTGGGTCTCCTTATAATCGGCCGGCGACACAATTCCGGTTGGCTCGCGTCCCTCCAGATTGATGAACACATGCACCAGGCCAACCGGCGCGGCCCGCGTGCGTGACCAGTCTACCGTCCGCTTGCCTTTGCCGTCTTCTTTATATACCAGGAAACCGGCCTCCTCCAGCACCTCTTCGATCTCCACAGCCTGGAACTGGTTGGGCGTGCCGCCGTGATCGGAAACGAGACAGATCAGCGTCTCCTCATCGGCAACCTGGGCGACGCGGCCAATCATATCGTCGATCGAACTGTACGTGCGTATCACGCCGTCCAGACAACGCTGCTGCGTCTCCTCATCGGCGCCGCTGAACTTTTCAGCCTGGCCCAGGAAGAAGTGGCTGGTATAGTCGGACGCGTGCGTCTCGATAAAGAGCATCGTCCAGTCTTCGCGGCTGGAAGTGAGATAGTCGGCTACGTCGGCCAGGCGCTCATGATGGAAAGCCAGCAGTTCGAAATAGGTGTCGTCGTCCATGATTCCCAACGCGTCCCTGGCCGGATTCTGCAGGAAATTGCCGACATGGCGGTCTATCTCCTCGGCCACCCCGGCCGGTTCCGTGTAGCCGCTGGTCGGCCAGATCTGCGGTACAAACAACTCGAACGCGTCGGCCTCGGCTGTCAGGTTGACCAGCTTCAAACGCACGTAGCCGCCAATCTCCTCGCCGTCGATCTCGAACTGGTCCAGCCACCAGTCGCTCCAGTCGCCCACCGCAAGTTCTGCAACCGTGCTGCCCCCGTCGCGAGACCGGCAGATGCGCACGCGGTCGTAGCCGTTGTCGCCGGCCGCGTAAATCAGGCCGTAAAAGGTCTTGGGCGTGCCCTTCTCTCCCCGCAACATCATGTCGCGCCCCCGCGCCAGCGGTTGTATCGTCAACTCTACCTCTTTGGCCGGGCGGCTTGAAGACGGCAGCGCCGTCCAATCCCGGGCCTCGTTAATCGTCACCGGATCGACGTCCGAGCCGGTCTGCAGCGCGCTGGGGTCCAGCGTTTCCGGATCGCGCTGGCCGCCAATCGCCCGCCGCTGCCATTTGCCGGCCACGAACAGGTGATAGCCGGCGATCTGGTGATGATTGGAGACGCCGGGCCCGGTCCCCTCCACCTGAACGCCGCTGGTCACCGTCGGCGGCCACGACATTTCCCACTTGACCAACAACGGCGTGCCTCCGGCGCGTTCGACCGTGTTCCACAGATATTCCGCTTGCGACAGTTCGGTGTTGATGCCCCACACCGTCTCATCGAGTTGTGCGCCCAATTTGCGGATGTTGAAATCCATCACGCCGTGGTTTCCCGGCCACGCGCCGGTTGAGGTGGCTGTCCAACCCGGTGGCGTCAAAGTAGGGAAGACGCCGATCATGGGACGATGCACACCTCGTTGCATCAGCTTGCCGAGATGGGGCATATGGCCCCCGTTCACCATATTTATCACTACTTCCATGCTGGCGCCGTCCATGCCGATCAGGATTGCGCGCCGTGCCGGGCTTTGCATATCTTTCTCCTTTGACAGGTTGCGTTTGCACTCAATGCCCGCCCAAACTGTCGGGCCGACGCTGGTCGTCCATGCAAAAGAATAAGGACAAATATGATAACCTGCAACTGGCCGGATTTCACAAAGCGAACAGCCAGGACTGAGAATTCATCCCTCCTCTCTTCCCAGGCCATTCAGCTCAAATGCCCGGTTGCACCCTGGGACTCCCCCCTCGCTCCCAGCCGCCATCCCCGACCCCAAATGAGGCGAGCCAAGGGTTTTCTCACTTTCCCCACTCCCCTAACCCCTGTCCCCTGCAGTTCGCCTGCGGGCGCAGACGCCCTCCGGCGGCTCCGGCCCGCTAAGGCGTGCCTGCGCACCCTTCGCCGCTAAGGCGGCTCAGGGCTGGCGGTCGCCGCTCCGCAGGCGCCGCCAGGGGCTGTCGCCCATTGGGGCGGTCGGGCCTTCGGCCCTCCCTTGTGCGGGGGGATTCCCCCCGCAACGCCCCCCTCAAAACCCGACTGCCAACACGCCCCGCCACCGCCGCACTGGTCTCCGGCCACCATCCCCTATCCCCCACAGTTCCCGCGCCCCTCCGCGTCCTCCCCAAACAAAAAAAGGTGTTAAAGTGTTCTCCGCGCCCCCTTCCGCCGTGCACAGCGAATCCAGCCCCGCGCCCATGCTCACCCTATGTCCCTCGATCGGCCCGTAATCCGCCTGCGCCATCGCCCCCGCCCGCTGCCTCGGGACCCCCAGTTCCCCAATCCCCGTCAGCACCTCCAGCGAATGAATCTGGATATCCTCGCCCGCCCCCACCACCACCGTCCCCAGCGGACTGACCACCATATCTTGCGGCACACACGCCCCGCCCACCAGCAGCGCCAATACCAGCACCAGCCAGCCCAGCAGCGCCGGCCGTGGATAGTAAGTTATCTTCATCGTCTTTGCTCCCTGGCCCGGCATGCCTGCTGGCCATGGGGATGGCGTTCTCCACCAAATGCCAAACTGCGCGCGAGAAGCCCCAAGTCGCGCACGGGAGTATGGGCAGATCCTTGCCGCGTCAGCGCTTCGAGAGGCTTGCACGCATGTATAGTAGCAAGTCGTAGCACGTATTTTGGAAAATCATGATCACTCTGCTCTAAAATGCGGGGAAGATGGGCGTCGATTGTCGCACAGCTAAGAAAGTGTCATGGCTTTCCAGCCACGGATACTCCGGCAGACCCGGATAAGAATCGGTCTATCCCCGCGTGTGCGGGGGAACCACGATTGGGTCGCCGCCCACGTCCTCATAAAAGGGTCTATCCCCGCGTGTGCGGGGGAACCGGTGGCCGTAGTCCTGTCGTTGCCTGCCGCATGGGTCTATCCCCGCGTGTGCGGGAGAACCGCGGGCTCGTCTGGTGCGGGCGCTGTCGCCTTGGGTCTATCCCCGCGTGTGCGGGGGAACCTGGGCATCAGGTCGCCGGTATCCGTTCTGACGAGGTCTATCCCCGCGTGTGCGGGGGAACCGCACACTGGCATACTCAAAAGTATACTCTACTGGGTCTATCCCCGCGTGTGCGGGGGAACCCTCGCCGATGTCGGCTTTGTACGCCAGCGATCCGGTCTATCCCCGCGTGTGCGGGGGAACCCCGCGGCCGATGCGTGGCCGGGTTGCGGTTGCCGGTCTATCCCCGCGTGTGCGGGGGAACCAGCGGTTGGGCGCGGATAAGGACTACACGTCGAGGTCTATCCCCGCGTGTGCGGGGGAACCCAGGCTTGGATACAGCCGCCGTGGACGCTCGGAGGTCTATCCCCGCGTGTGCGGGGGAACCTGCAAGAGGCGCTCCCACGCGTCCCGAAAACGGGGTCTATCCCCGCGTGTGCGGGGGAACCGTGGTCATTTTCAATCAAGCTTTCGATAGACGAGGTCTATCCCCGCGTGTGCGGGGGAACCATCCGACGAAAAACGAGGAGCGCCAGGCGCTACGGTCTATCCCCGCGTGTGCGGGGGAACCATCGTCATCCTCGCTGACAAAGGTAGCCCGCGGGGTCTATCCCCGCGTGTGCGGGGGAACCAGGGGCGACACAGAAGTGGCACACGTCCCACGAGGTCTATCCCCGCGTGTGCGGGGGAACCGGGTGGAACGCTTTAACTTTCGGCGTCGGCGGAGGTCTATCCCCGCGTGTGCGGGGGAACCCACCAGTCCGGCCCTGTTCTTTTCCTACACAAAGGTCTATCCCCGCGTGTGCGGGGGAACCTCCGGCACGGCCGCGGCATCGGCGAGGACCTGGGGTCTATCCCCGCGTGTGCGGGGGAACCGATGGGTGACGACTTTGTCGACCAAGAGGTTGTGGTCTATCCCCGCGTGTGCGGGGGAACCAACCGAAAGCGGGCGCACAAGCCATTTCTCCAGGGTCTATCCCCGCGTGTGCGGGGGAACCTCCGGCACGGCCGCGGCATCGGCGAGGACCTGGGGTCTATCCCCGCGTGTGCGGGGGAACCCAATCGATCAGGCCGAACGCGAGCGCGAGCGAGGGTCTATCCCCGCGTGTGCGGGGGAACCCGTGTTGCTCTATCGTCGCTAAACTCTTGTCGAGGTCTATCCCCGCGTGTGCGGGGGAACCGGCGACGAGGTCGGCGAGGATGTCGACGAGGCGGGTCTATCCCCGCGTGTGCGGGGGAACCGCGGCCGCATCTGTCCATATCCCCTGTATCAAAGGTCTATCCCCGCGTGTGCGGGGGAACCACGCGGCGGATTCACCACCCGCGGAGGAAACAAGGTCTATCCCCGCGTGTGCGGGGGAACCTGGCGATGGCAAGATCGTGCAGGAGCTGAAATGGGTCTATCCCCGCGTGTGCGGGGGAACCCCAGGTTGGGATCCCAACCGTCGGCCATCAGGGGTCTATCCCCGCGTGTGCGGGGGAACCCGAAGAACGCGCCTAGCTGAGTGCCATACGCGCGGTCTATCCCCGCGTGTGCGGGGGAACCCATCCCAATGCTTCAGGGAACGCAACACCTCTCGGTCTATCCCCGCGTGTGCGGGGGAACCTCCAGCTTCTCCATCCACTCATCGGCCCAACCCGGTCTATCCCCGCGTGTGCGGGGGAACCTCAACGATTCAATCCTGGCCATCATCCCCATGGGGTCTATCCCCGCGTGTGCGGGGGAACCTTTCCTGAAGCGGACGACCTTTGTTTTGTCCGAGGTCTATCCCCGCGTGTGCGGGGGAACCCCCTCTTGACTCGCTTCTATATGTTGTGTATACGGTCTATCCCCGCGTGTGCGGGGGAACCGGTTCCGACATCGACTTCCTCTTCCAAACCTAGGGTCTATCCCCGCGTGTGCGGGGGAACCTAGGGATCCGCGTCCTGTCGGCCACTATCTGACGGTCTATCCCCGCGTGTGCGGGGGAACCGGGTCATCTATATGGAATCGGGGCCAGATAGCGGGTCTATCCCCGCGTGTGCGGGGGAACCAAGTCAAATATCGGAATGCCAGACAGAACCTCGGGTCTATCCCCGCGTGTGCGGGGGAACCAAACGTTGACATGGCGTAGTGCATCATGTATACGGTCTATCCCCGCGTGTGCGGGGGAACCCCGGGCGTGCTGGCCGCAGAGCAGGAAACCTGGGGTCTATCCCCGCGTGTGCGGGGGAACCCCAGCGGTCACGCGGAATGTGGAGCGGCCAGACGGTCTATCCCCGCGTGTGCGGGGGAACCTGCCAGAGGCCGGGCGGATTGCCGACCGACCAGGGTCTATCCCCGCGTGTGCGGGGGAACCCCGCTCCACATTCCGCGTGACCGCTGGGAAACGGGTCTATCCCCGCGTGTGCGGGGGAACCACATGATCCCCTCCTTGTGTTCATTGAAAACGGGGTCTATCCCCGCGTGTGCGGGGGAACCGTGCCTGCCAAGCCTCAAACATCAATCCTGAACGGTCTATCCCCGCGTGTGCGGGGGAACCTGTGGTGCGGCAAGACAAGGGGTGAAAATATGGGGTCTATCCCCGCGTGTGCGGGGGAACCCTCTGGTATCAATCCGCAAAGTCTCCAACTCAGGGTCTATCCCCGCGTGTGCGGGGGAACCTCAATCGGGGGCGCTTCGGTGCTCCCTTCACAAGGTCTATCCCCGCGTGTGCGGGGGAACCGTTATCATGAGGTTTTCGGCATTTCCCATGTAGGGTCTATCCCCGCGTGTGCGGGGGAACCCTCCGCCTCCCGATCCCGATTACCTGGAATGGCGGTCTATCCCCGCGTGTGCGGGGGAACCGGGCATGATGGCTTCGGCTACGTGCTGGAGGACGGTCTATCCCCGCGTGTGCGGGGGAACCAGCGCCGATCCCGTCATTGATACCCTGGTAACAGGTCTATCCCCGCGTGTGCGGGGGAACCGCGGCATTATACCCCTCCTCTTACTTTGAGAACGGTCTATCCCCGCGTGTGCGGGGGAACCTCATCCCATTCGTCCTGGATTGTCTGAAAGTCGGGTCTATCCCCGCGTGTGCGGGGGAACCGCGCACCAGTTTGACGAGATCAAGCAGATATTTGGTCTATCCCCGCGTGTGCGGGGGAACCCACTTGCTCGCCCATTTCCACTTCTCCTTTCGCGGTCTATCCCCGCGTGTGCGGGGGAACCCACTTGCTCGCCCATTTCCACTTCTCCTTTCGCGGTCTATCCCCGCGTGTGCGGGGGAACCTGCAAATCTCCGTCTGGCCCCTCATGCGCATCGGGTCTATCCCCGCGTGTGCGGGGGAACCTACTTGTCGTACAGCGCAATGGCGATAGCAGCGGGTCTATCCCCGCGTGTGCGGGGGAACCGGTCGATCACCGCCTGCATGAATCCCTTCTCGGGGTCTATCCCCGCGTGTGCGGGGGAACCCGCTGTAGCCGAGACGCTGAAATCGGACTGGAAGGTCTATCCCCGCGTGTGCGGGGAAACCCGCTTCCCGCCGGCCCGCCTGCTGCGACTGAAGGGTCTATCCCCGCGTGTGCGGGGAAACCGCGGCCAGGTTGTCCTCCGCGTTGTTGTCGGGGGGTCTATCCCCGCGTGTGCGGGGGAACCCAGTGTGGGGGCGGGCAGGCGACACTTCGCAAAGGTCTATCCCCGCGTGTGCGGGGGAACCGTGCCAAAGATGCGCCTGACCTCTCCCGTTGCCGGTCTATCCCCGCGTGTGCGGGGGAACCATGCTATTCGCTCCGTTGGCGACAGCTGCGATGGGTCTATCCCCGCGTGTGCGGGGGAACCAGATGGAGATTAAGCACATAGCTCAGTATGACAGGTCTATCCCCGCGTGTGCGGGGGAACCGGATGTAATATGGACGAAAAGTCCCCGTCCGAAGGTCTATCCCCGCGTGTGCGGGGGAGCCGGCTATCCGTCACCGTGCAACTGATTGTGTAGCGGTCTATCCCCGCGTGTGCGGGGGAACCTTGCGATGGCGATGCGGGAAATGGGAGTGGAGAGGTCTATCCCCGCGTGTGCGGGGGAACCCGTCCAACTGTTCAAAAATATGCGGCCACGTGAGGTCTATCCCCGCGTGTGCGGGGGAACCAGTTGTGCTGGGGATGGGTATAAGGCTGCGTACGGTCTATCCCCGCGTGTGCGGGGGAACCTAGTAAAAGCTGGCGTTGCCTGCAATGATCGGGGGTCTATCCCCGCGTGTGCGGGGGAACCGTTCATTTTCTCCCCTTTCTGGTGTAACTCCAGGGTCTATCCCCGCGTGTGCGGGGGAACCTCATCGATACGCCCGATGATCGTGGGATGGTGCGGTCTATCCCCGCGTGTGCGGGGGAACCCTTGTAACAAGCGCAAGCTTCGCTTTGGCAATCGGTCTATCCCCGCGTGTGCGGGGGAACCTAGCGAATCCGTAACCTCAGAGGTCAGGGTGAAGGTCTATCCCCGCGTGTGCGGGGGAACCATGGATGATGCCATGCGGGATGCCCAGCAGATGGGTCTATCCCCGCGTGTGCGGGGGAACCATGTCAAGCGGGATGGTGACGGTGACGATCATGGGTCTATCCCCGCGTGTGCGGGGGAACCGCTGACGATGGCGATGGCGAGTCCTGACATGGAGGTCTATCCCCGCGTGTGCGGGGGAACCAGCTTCAACATCAGCCCCGAAGACCAGACCAAAGGTCTATCCCCGCGTGTGCGGGGGAACCTGGATCGACACCGTCAACGAGCCCGCCGGCAACGGTCTATCCCCGCGTGTGCGGGGGAACCATAGAGGATGGTGGATACATCGGAGACGGGCTGGGTCTATCCCCGCGTGTGCGGGGGAACCGCCATAGCGAGCGAACGATAGTATTTGCTCATGGGTCTATCCCCGCGTGTGCGGGGGAACCGTGACGTGAACTCTCGTGACCAAACCAGGAGGAGGTCTATCCCCGCGTGTGCGGGGGAACCTTGGCCTACACCACGGAGACACCGCAATGACCAGGTCTATCCCCGCGTGTGCGGGGGAACCTAAATCGACGACTCCGAAAGCGCGGCATAAATAGGTCTATCCCCGCGTGTGCGGGGGAACCAGAAACAGCCGCATGAACAACAGCGCCGGACAGGGTCTATCCCCGCGTGTGCGGGGGAACCCGCTCTTCCCACTGCAAAGACAAATCGGGCACGGGTCTATCCCCGCGTGTGCGGGGGAACCTATTGCGATGCGCACGAAGATGAAATAGGCTGGGGTCTATCCCCGCGTGTGCGGGGGAACCTGATCGCCAGCACGTCGACCTCGGCGTTGGAAAGGTCTATCCCCGCGTGTGCGGGGGAACCCCTCAAGATATCTACTCCCGCTATGCCTAAGCGGGTCTATCCCCGCGTGTGCGGGGGAACCCTGACACGGCCCACCAAGTCCCTCGCGCTCTACGGTCTATCCCCGCGTGTGCGGGGGAACCCCTTGCGCGTTGGCGCGGCGTACAGGCGGATAAGGTCTATCCCCGCGTGTGCGGGGGAACCTCAATGTAGAAATTTCCGCTAGGAATCGTCCACGGTCTATCCCCGCGTGTGCGGGGGAACCAACAGGAAAGGAGGCGCAGGCGTTCAAAAGGGCGGTCTATCCCCGCGTGTGCGGGGGAACCATATCTTCGATACGCTCAAGACTGCTGCCCTGAGGTCTATCCCCGCGTGTGCGGGGGAACCCGCTTCGCAGCGCGCAGGCCGACAAGTAACCGAGGTCTATCCCCGCGTGTGCGGGGGAACCTCACTTCCCCCCTTTCACAATCCGTACTCCTGCGGTCTATCCCCGCGTGTGCGGGGGAACCCAACCCACACTGGAAACACCCATGTGCCCTTACGGTCTATCCCCGCGTGTGCGGGGGAACCTGATGCTGATTTTGGTATCATTGGGACCAATACGGTCTATCCCCGCGTGTGCGGGGGAACCACGCCATGCCTTGCCTATGTGTGCTCTTCTTGAGGTCTATCCCCGCGTGTGCGGGGGAACCCCGGCCCGAGGAAAATCAGCGCACCACCCTAGAGGTCTATCCCCGCGTGTGCGGGGGAACCGCGACTGGTGCTATGAAATGGAGCCTGGGATATGGTCTATCCCCGCGTGTGCGGGGGAACCCCACAGGCCAGGGTATTCCTTGGGTGGAAATAAGGTCTATCCCCGCGTGTGCGGGGGAACCCGGCGGCGAATGAACTTTGAAACCGAGAAAGGAGGTCTATCCCCGCGTGTGCGGGGGAACCCCTCAAGTTCGGCCCTGACGTTCACCTGCACTCGGTCTATCCCCGCGTGTGCGGGGGAACCGCAGATATAATGCGCCGGAAGGGTGCAGACGCCGGTCTATCCCCGCGTGTGCGGGGGAACCTGAGGAGGGAGCGCCAGGTCTAGCTCACGAATCGGTCTATCCCCGCGTGTGCGGGGGAACCGCTCATGACTTCCGTTTGTTATCCGTGTCTGCGGGTCTATCCCCGCGTGTGCGGGGGAACCAAAACGATTCCGCCGGACGGCACAGACACCAAAGGTCTATCCCCGCGTGTGCGGGGGAACCTCTCGCTGATTCAGATTGGCAGGAGTTCCCTAGGGTCTATCCCCGCGTGTGCGGGGGAACCGTGGCCTCTGTGAACGTTGCGCCCGTAGGCAGGGGTCTATCCCCGCGTGTGCGGGGGAACCGCGCTTCTGGTGACTTCCGTCTCCACCTCCAAAGGTCTATCCCCGCGTGTGCGGGGGAACCGGGCCGTGTACGAAATCGCAGGCCAGATGGAAAGGTCTATCCCCGCGTGTGCGGGGGAACCATCATCTAACCACTCTTCGATCTGATCCTCGACGGTCTATCCCCGCGTGTGCGGGGGAACCTTGTAGGATGGGGAGAGCGTTTCCGGTTCCTGAGGTCTATCCCCGCGTGTGCGGGGGAACCTTTGAATCATCCGGAGCGCGCTAAAATGAGGAGGGTCTATCCCCGCGTGTGCGGGGGAACCATAGCAGAGCAGACCGGCCATGCCCCCGAACGGGGTCTATCCCCGCGTGTGCGGGGGAACCATGAGTGGGACCTGGATAAAGATGGGTGGATAGGGTCTATCCCCGCGTGTGCGGGGGAACCCATGTCCACCACAATATCACAGGGTTGACATGAGGTCTATCCCCGCGTGTGCGGGGGAACCTCCATCGTTCGTCTCCACTGTGTCTTTCGGCGCGGTCTATCCCCGCGTGTGCGGGGGAACCCGACCATGATTCTCTGCCCGTTGGTATTCCACGGGTCTATCCCCGCGTGTGCGGGGGAACCGGAATATGCGGTGCGGCGCCGACCCCGAACGAGGGTCTATCCCCGCGTGTGCGGGGGAACCGGTGCATGGCAGCAAGGTTGCCGTCGTCAATGAGGTCTATCCCCGCGTGTGCGGGGGAACCGGGCCAGCAGCGGTTACTGAGGCAGCACTGAAAGGTCTATCCCCGCGTGTGCGGGGGAACCATCCGCTACTGGAACCGTGTGCAGAAAGGAAGGGGTCTATCCCCGCGTGTGCGGGGGAACCAGTTGCGCCAGTTCTTGCATGCGTTCCATGCCCGGTCTATCCCCGCGTGTGCGGGGGAACCGCTTCGATGATGCGATCTGCCCTTTGCGCTTGGGGTCTATCCCCGCGTGTGCGGGGGAACCGTCGGCGTCCTTCTCGCGCACCATGAGCACGGCGGTCTATCCCCGCGTGTGCGGGGGAACCGTGCGCACGTGGACCGTGGGCGACGAACGCGAGGGTCTATCCCCGCGTGTGCGGGGGAACCATGGTGCGAACGTCGTTCTTGCTCTGCGAGAAAGGTCTATCCCCGCGTGTGCGGGGGAACCCGTAGAGCTATCCGATCCGCTACTGCTATCGGAGGTCTATCCCCGCGTGTGCGGGGGAACCTAAATCGACGACTCCGAAAGCGCGGCATAAATAGGTCTATCCCCGCGTGTGCGGGGGAACCGGTGAAGCGCAACAGCGGATTGGCCGCCACCAGGGTCTATCCCCGCGTGTGCGGGGGAACCTCCCGAACATGAGAATGCGCCACAATTCTCTAAGGTCTATCCCCGCGTGTGCGGGGGAACCGGCCAACTCCGTCCCCATACAGGAACTTATCCAGGTCTATCCCCGCGTGTGCGGGGGAACCATCCCTGAACACGGCTCAGGCCGCCCGCTATAGGGTCTATCCCCGCGTGTGCGGGGGAACCCCTCATCCTGTACTATGAGTGTGACATTGTATAGGTCTATCCCCGCGTGTGCGGGGGAACCGCTTTCGCCTGGCGTATGGCCTGCAACGGTGTCGGTCTATCCCCGCGTGTGCGGGGGAACCTGGCATCAACGGACCCCCCAGACGGAATCACCGGGTCTAT
The DNA here is from genome assembly GCA_965220715.1 of Caldilineaceae bacterium. Taxonomy (GTDB): domain Bacteria; phylum Chloroflexota; class Anaerolineae; order Caldilineales; family Caldilineaceae; genus Bin5. The sequence continues at coordinate 4,912,342 of OZ244843.1, read as the reverse complement.
CCCCGCGTGTGCGGGGGAACCGCGGTTCTGACTGGGCGCCAGCTCGAAGTCAGGGGTCTATCCCCGCGTGTGCGGGGGAACCATCCTGCAAATGTAGGAGCGTTGAGCAATCTTGGGTCTATCCCCGCGTGTGCGGGGGAACCTGGTTTATCATAAACTGCCGTGCCCAATACGGAGGTCTATCCCCGCGTGTGCGGGGGAACCGCCCTGCTGGTCGACTGGGACGGCGACAAGTCGGGTCTATCCCCGCGTGTGCGGGGGAACCCGTACAAGGGCATCGCCGGGGAAATAGGTATCGGGTCTATCCCCGCGTGTGCGGGGGAACCTGGATGGAACTCCGCTGGCTATGGTAAATATGAGGTCTATCCCCGCGTGTGCGGGGGAACCAGGCCGCGCAGCCGTCCGTCCAGCCACGCCTCGGGTCTATCCCCGCGTGTGCGGGGGAACCGCTATTCCCCGAACTGGACGATTCGGAGCCGACGGTCTATCCCCGCGTGTGCGGGGGAACCGCCAGCAGACGGCGATTGCGAAAATCCCTTACGGGTCTATCCCCGCGTGTGCGGGGGAACCCTATTGGTGGGATTGATTCGGCCCGTGGACAACGGTCTATCCCCGCGTGTGCGGGGGAACCGCGCAGACAATGACGTGGAGCGAATACCGCAAGGGTCTATCCCCGCGTGTGCGGGGGAACCGCCGCCCGCCCCATTGCCGCCTTAACCGGCGGAGGTCTATCCCCGCGTGTGCGGGGGAACCGAGTCTGCGCGGAACAGTACTACCCAGTCAAAGGGTCTATCCCCGCGTGTGCGGGGGAACCGACAATAACCGCAACGCTTCCCGCTGATCCCGAGGTCTATCCCCGCGTGTGCGGGGGAACCCAAGGGGGAGCCGCCGGGCACGTAAGAACAGAAGGTCTATCCCCGCGTGTGCGGGGGAACCATAGCGTCCGCGGCCGCCGTCCGCAATACCAGCGGTCTATCCCCGCGTGTGCGGGGGAACCCACAGCCAGCCATTCTCATCGGTGCCGCGGTCGGGTCTATCCCCGCGTGTGCGGGGGAACCAAGGTGTCGGTTGTGTCTCCGTACAATGAGAAAGGTCTATCCCCGCGTGTGCGGGGGAACCGACGGTGCTCCACGTGACTTCCGATTCGTCCAGGGTCTATCCCCGCGTGTGCGGGGGAACCAGCTATTCGGGCGTTGACCGACTTCACCAACGCGGTCTATCCCCGCGTGTGCGGGGGAACCTACCCCTCCCCCGTCCACGGGTCTTTGACCTGAGGTCTATCCCCGCGTGTGCGGGGGAACCGCGGTGGCGGACGATACGACGACTTCGATAACCGGTCTATCCCCGCGTGTGCGGGGGAACCGCTTCCGGACCGCGAGTTGACGATTGCGGCCAAGGTCTATCCCCGCGTGTGCGGGGGAACCTCGTGCAGCTCGTCGAGGATGCCACAGTGGGTGGGTCTATCCCCGCGTGTGCGGGGGAACCGTTCACCAAGTGGAAGGATCGCCGGGTACGCACGGTCTATCCCCGCGTGTGCGGGGGAACCGTAGAAGACTTCAGCACCATTGTCGCCGCGCAGGGTCTATCCCCGCGTGTGCGGGGGAACCATCCGTAACTGGTTCAAAGCCGGTGTCTGGGACGGTCTATCCCCGCGTGTGCGGGGGAACCCTTCTGCATGTGTCCGGCGGTCTGGCGCTCCAGGGTCTATCCCCGCGTGTGCGGGGGAACCACGGCGATGTCCCCTGACGTCGTAATGGAAGATGGTCTATCCCCGCGTGTGCGGGGGAACCCTGGCCATGAGGTTTCTCCTTTTACTGGGGCGGGGTCTATCCCCGCGTGTGCGGGGGAACCTGCTGATGTCGATTCCTGTTCTGGAATCCAGGAGGTCTATCCCCGCGTGTGCGGGGGAACCCGCAACTGCGGGAAGATCACGATCAGAAATATCGGTCTATCCCCGCGTGTGCGGGGGAACCGAACGTACAGCCGTCTTGAGGCCGAAATAGCGGGGTCTATCCCCGCGTGTGCGGGGGAACCGGCGTATGACCTTATGAATCTTCTGGATAAGCAGGTCTATCCCCGCGTGTGCGGGGGAACCGCGCCGACTAGTGGGCCGACGCTCCAAACGAAAGGTCTATCCCCGCGTGTGCGGGGGAACCCAGTCGACCGCAGCGGTCGCCCACGTCACGATAGGTCTATCCCCGCGTGTGCGGGGGAACCGCAGTGAAGGCCGCCACCACCACCGGCACGATGGGTCTATCCCCGCGTGTGCGGGGGAACCTTCTACCGAGGTAGTCTCCGATGTAGCGGTAAGGGTCTATCCCCGCGTGTGCGGGGGAACCCCATGTCCAGCTATAGGGGGATGCGGGGCGAGAGGTCTATCCCCGCGTGTGCGGGGGAACCCTGGCCGTCGATGCATTCCGTATAACTGCGTGAGGTCTATCCCCGCGTGTGCGGGGGAACCACTACAGGGAGACCGTCAATGTCGATCTGCCAGGGTCTATCCCCGCGTGTGCGGGGGAACCGGTGGTTGTACCGCGATGATGGCGCAATCACGCGGTCTATCCCCGCGTGTGCGGGGGAACCGCCGTCTCGAACCAGCCCGAAATCGTCTCAGGGGGTCTATCCCCGCGTGTGCGGGGGAACCATCTTCTCAGCCGACGTGGAGATCGCCGTCTCAGGTCTATCCCCGCGTGTGCGGGGGAACCATTGGTGGGCCGAACGCTACCATGACCGCCCGCGGTCTATCCCCGCGTGTGCGGGGGAACCGGATGGGTTAGGATGGGGATCAGCCATGTAACGGGTCTATCCCCGCGTGTGCGGGGGAACCTGCTCGAAGAATCTGCGGGGCGGGCAAACCGTGGGTCTATCCCCGCGTGTGCGGGGGAACCGCTGGAACAGGTGGCCGCTAATGGCTCGGAGGCGGTCTATCCCCGCGTGTGCGGGGGAACCCATTGTGGGAGGCGCTGGCGTCACTGTATGCGCGGTCTATCCCCGCGTGTGCGGGGGAACCGCTTCCACCGGGCATCGCCTAGACTCTTTTCAGGGTCTATCCCCGCGTGTGCGGGGGAACCGTCGGTTGCCCTTTTCACAACGCGGCTGCATGGGGTCTATCCCCGCGTGTGCGGGGGAACCACAGGTGTCTCATTCCACAGATCAGGGTATTCCGGTCTATCCCCGCGTGTGCGGGGGAACCGGCGGCGCTGCGGCCGGACAAAGAAAGGTCTGCGGTCTATCCCCGCGTGTGCGGGGGAACCTCGGATACCCAGGTGTCGGCGATCGAGGTATGGGTCTATCCCCGCGTGTGCGGGGGAACCATGAACGCGGTAACTAAGTATCGGCTACTGGAAGGTCTATCCCCGCGTGTGCGGGGGAACCTGTCGCAGATGCGATCGTGGAGGGCCCTCACAGGGTCTATCCCCGCGTGTGCGGGGGAACCACATCCGCCAACCCAACCAATGCCGAGATGACGGGTCTATCCCCGCGTGTGCGGGGGAACCGTTTTTCGATTTACACTTGCAAAGGAAGGAAACGGTCTATCCCCGCGTGTGCGGGGGAACCGTTGGCGCACATACCGTCCTGACGAGCCAACAGGGTCTATCCCCGCGTGTGCGGGGGAACCCCCTGTCGCGGCGGCTGCCATACGTCCGGCGCCGGTCTATCCCCGCGTGTGCGGGGGAACCCCTAAGCGATCTTTACTTGTTTCCACCTCTGCTAAGGAGTTACCGCTTAATTGTACTTCACCAGGTAGATCCCGTCAGCATCGACTATCTCCTTCGGCTCCTCTCCCAGTACCTGAATTCGCTGGCCGCCTACCGCCGACGGCTCCCTCCAGGTCATCACTATCGATCCCTGCTGCATCTCGGCATACCACCCAGCCAATACTTTCCAGACCCTCCCCCGTATGCCGCTTGTCATGTTTGGCGACGTGTATACGCCGGGCGCTATCTCCAACATGGCCGAGGCAAGAAAACCTCGATAACGCGCCGCGACATTGATCGTAACAACGACTGTCATCTGCTACCCCCTAGTTCTCGCCGGGCGAGGCGACTGGCAACTCTTCGATAGGATCGACGTCCTCGAACAGCTTCTTGATGCGGTCGATCATCTTCGAGACCACCCGTTCGCTTCGAAGCATCTCTCCAGCGGTCCTCCGTGCCTGCCTTTCGATGTCCAGTTTCGAGTCTGCCATCACCGCCTTGGCAGACTTGAACGCAGCGGGAAGCAAAACCGTGTCGCGAAACAGATCGGCAATGTCCAGCGCAAAGGCGTCGCCGCTATGCTCATGAATAAAGCCCAACTGCGGAATCGCCCCCACCGCCATGACCGCAATCACCGCTGCAGAGGTTACCGCCACCGAGGCATGATTGATGGCCTGGTTCGGAATATCTGCTGCCAAGGGCTTGTTGCGATCATAACGGCGGCCCCGCCATTGGATGCCGTACTGCTGGGCCAGGTTCTTGTACGTTTGCCTCATGCGCGCACCCTCAATCCCTCGCAAGATGTCTATAGCCGTATGGGGAACCAGTTCCCCCAAACGCATCGCGTACATCCTGCGAGCAATGGTGATGCGGCTGCCGTCGGGGTCACCCCAGGCCCGCATCTGCCGACGAGCTATCTCGGAACTGTCCGGCATCAGCGGCGGCGCCGTATAGCACCGGACTCCATCCTCACCCACCGCAACCAGCGCAGTGCCGTGACGTGCCATCAGACGCAAAGCGTCATGGCTCACCGTAGAGCCCGGCCCAAGCAGGATCATCGAAAGTGTCTGAAACGGAATTCCGTATTCCCCGCTCGAAAGTGGGCTCTTCGAATCGGCCGGACTGTCCCGTTCGAAACGAAGCGTCCCATCCCGCACAGTGAGAGCGCCCCGGGCCAGCCACAGCAGGCCATGACGGTCGGCGTGTGGGATGCGTGCCGTTTCCAGTCCTAGTCTTCCCCTTAACATTCTTCCCCCTTTACCATGCTGTGAATTATTCGGTCTGTCCCCGCGTGCATCCCAAATTTTCGGGCCTTTGCAACCTGCCCTTTCAACCGACGCAAAAAGGATCCGCTGAACAGGCATCAACCGATCGCCTGCAATCCTGAAGATCCTCTAATCCTGATTCAGACAACATCCATCCAAAAATTTGGGACAGACCCCCGTCCCCGCGTGTGCGGGGAAACCTGGATACAACGAATATTCAATTGTTAAAGTGCGCTTTCAAGCGAAACAATTACATCTGTCAGGCCGACTTCCCCAAAGGACGCAACAGCAGCATCCCATACCCGTACGAACGGTGCCGCCCCACTCCACGGCCCAAAAGATTTGTGAAATCGTCACCATCAGTAACTGTAACCGTTCCCCGCAACAGAGCGGTTGGTCCCTCGAACGGCCGTCGTCTCAGCGCCCGCATGGAGCGGGTCCGCTGAAACGACGCCAGGCTTGCCGAATCCAACTCCACCCCGCCATGGCGTTGCAACTGCTCCGACAACCAATCGGTATAGACCTCCTCCCTGCTGCGCGGCATCGCTCCCGGTGGATAGCGCTCCGCTTCCCGCTGGAAGGCGTCGATCTCAGCGCCCGGATTCCCGTTTCCACGCGCCCGGCGTACCGTGGGGCGGGTGAGAAGCTCGAATCCCAACCGTGTACCCGCCTTCCAAGTCGCGGGCATCGGCTTGCCATCCAGGCTGGCGCTGGGCAGCACGCGGGCCTGGAGCGGGTCGGCAAACTGCGCGGCCGTGCTTCGCAATGCATCCGCGTCGGCGCGGCCATAACCGTAGAACACGCCCCGTCGGTTGCCCCTGCTTCTGGGGAGGATCAAGCGGAAGGGCTGCGGTGCCAACTCTCCGAATACGCCGGCGAGAAAACAGTGCATGGCGTACCCCGCATCGAACGTCTGTCGGCTCATTAACTGTCTCGAACCTGCCCAACTCTGGAAGGAACGCAGGTCTACGCTGCCGCGGATCATCTGCAACGATTGCGTCGTCACAACGCTGCTCTCCAGTATAGTCATGCTGGTTGTCCCCTTTCCGGCTGCCCGTCGCCGCTGCCGACCGCAGGGAACCGGGCCGCGGGGATGGCCGACTCGCACACACTGCGGCCGCCGCCGTGCAGGCCGGATATCCAATTGCGTTCGTCGGTCAACATATAAGTGCGGCTGGGTTGGACGCCCCCTGCGCCCTCGCCCGCAGGCCACAACACGCGGATGCTCTCCGCTTGTTCATCCCACCTGCCCAAAGGCGCAGCCAACAGCGCCGCTAAGACCGTCTCGCCCTCCTGAAAACGCTCGAACAACGGCACCGAAGGCAGACACGGTTTGCGACCAATGAACAGGGGGCGGAACGGCCGCTCCAGCGCCTCCGCCAGATCATCCAACCTGGGTCCGGCAGCGGCCTGCTCCATCCTCAAAGCAATGGTGACACGCATATCGGCCAGGTAGTCGCGGTACCGCAGCCAGTTGGTATAGTTGCCTCCTTCTCGCCCTTCCGCCGCGCCGCGCGTCGTCCATCCACTGTCCCTCTTGGAAATGGCGGCTGTCTGAAAGTCGGTCAGCCCCACCTCGCCGGCCGGTTCGCGGTCGATCCGGGCCGCGAAAATCAGCCGCTCTTGCAGCCTCTGATGTCGTTCCGCCTCAGTCCGTCGCCAGCCCAACGCATTCGCCAGCAAGCCGGTCAGCATCGAGGCAGCGGGAAATGAGCGGACGACGCCGTAATTGTCGACCGTCTCCCCGCCAAACGCCATCAACGGCGCTTCCAGCGCCAGTATCAAATGGTGCATGTCAGGCCGCCTCCCCCGATTGGACAGCGCCCGCCGCCCAGGAAGCCAGGTCGTCCAGGCACAGGCGGGCCGCGTTAGGGATGTCGCAGTCAGCGACCGACATCACCTGCCGGGCTTCCCGCACGCCATAGGCGCTGTCGAGTTGGGTCAGGTATGCAGCCAGGGACGCGGCCGCATCGGCTGTCTGAGCGCTGATCGGGTTGCGAAAGGCATTGGCCAGGCTGCGCGGCTGTCGCGCACCGATCTCGATCAGCATCAGGTCGGCATAAGAATACGGCGCCGTGGAGCCGAGCTTGGCGCCGGGCGATACAGTGGCAATGAGATGGATCAGATGCTCGACGACCTGTGCCCCCAGTGACCGATCCGCGCTCTGCCACGCTTCGGCCTCGCGCCCCTGCAAATTCGAAATCAGGCCGGGAACGTCGACAACAACATAACCGTAGAAGAGGCCCGCGGTCAGTTCAGTGTCGCCGATATGGGCCGCCCCCGCATCTTCATCGTCCCGTTGCAGGTCGTCGACGACCGAGAAATAGTCGCTTTCGCTCTCCTCGCGATGGACGGTGAAGGCATGGGCCACATGGACGGCCGCGTCAATGTTAGCGGCCGGGTCTGATGTCACCATGCGACCGAAGAGCGCGCTCTCCAGCCCACCGGGCAGAGCCGTCTCCTGACGGAAGGCCTTGAAGTTGCCGCGTTCCTCTTTGCCAAACAGATCCTTCGCACTCTGGCCGGCGGCCTTTGCATCGTGCGCGTGCGCGCGGCAGATAGCGTCAGCCTTATCGCGCAGATACGTCACCTCGGGCAGACCGAGCAGGAGGGGCTGACGACCAGTTTCGCTTGTGCCGCTGCTGCCGTACACCCCGACGTTGAACGCCTCTTCAACCGCAGACAAAACCTCTTCGTCGATCCCGCCGCCCTCCCGCAGCGGCTGGATCACCTCGCGATCAACTACATTGCGGGAGCGTATCGCTTTGGCCGCATTGGGGATATTGTGGATGGCGTAGTCGTCGTCAGCCGTGCGCCAGTGCCGCTTAAGACATTGTGAAGAGATGCGTGTGCGCACAGCGCCGCCGAAGGGCATTCGCTTGGCCAGGCCGCTGTCATCGCGGTTCAGTAGCGCGGCCGGGTAGGAATGGAGACTGTGAATCTGCAGAAAACGTGAAACGGACATGATGGTCGATCCTTTCATCGGTGCTTGTTTGTTCAGGATGTGTTCACTCTGATGGCGTGTTCTGTCGTTCCGTTCGGTAATACTCGCGGGCGATGCGGCGGCGCCCATGTTCCGCGGCCTTTTCGTCGTACCCTTCGTTGAGGATAAACGAAGCCATTTCCCGCCAGTTGAACGGCTGGCCCGCGGCGGCCACCATGCGGAACAGCCGCGCCAGCAACGTGCGCAGAATCGGGCCGCGCGCGGTGAGCAGTCGGTTAAGGCGGGATTCGCTGTAGTAGGCGCTGCTCCGCTGGCTGTCCCCTCCAGAGAAGATAGCCCTGCCAACCGGTACAGCCCCGTCATGCGCGCTGCGGCCGGCCCCATCTCCTGTGGCGGTGGGAGTCATCAGCGCGATGCCGTGCAGAATAAGCGCCCACTTGTTCTCAACTTGCGGGCTGCCCAGCAAATCATACCTTGCCAGCAGACGCCAGACGACAGCGGCATCCGGCTCGTCCGGGTCCATGCGCCGCAGTTCGGCCAGGTCGCCGCGGGGAAAGTCGGCGCCGGCCAGGGCGCGCGCGAGAGTCACGGCAATATCCCCCCAGTTGGCAGGTCGGCTTTCCTGCTCGGGCAGCGTGGCAGTGTCAACTGTTTGTGTACTCGTCATTCCTCATCTCCCTGGTCTGTGTCGGCAAATAGAAACGCCAGTCCTTGCGGCCCTCGAATTCTTCCCTCGAACAGGCTCTCGGCGTTGGCGTAGGCGCGATAACGATGGATGGCCGGGCAGGGCAGCCCCTCCTCAGCCTCTCGCAGGACTCTGCGCGCCCGGTTCACGACTCCGCTTTCTTCATCCAGCAACCATTCCTTTCGTATGCGGCTGCGTTCGTTACTGTCATCGCTCTCAAATTCAGCCTGCAGGTCGTCAAAAAAGCGGGCGTCAACGAATTCGTCCAGCCTGTTGAGCCACGGGCGGGCTAGATTGCGGTGCTCCCCGCTTACCTTATTGCTATCCCCCCGGGCCGCGAAGACTTGAATCGCGTGGCTGAGAATGCGCTGGAGCGCGCCGATGTTTTCGATGCGAGCTTGGGCGATTCTGCCAAGCTCGTTCATGCTCTCGCGCCGCATGAGCGCCCGTTTGGCTTTATGACCAATCGGAATGATGCGTTCGTAGTAACCTTCGGTCTTGCCCTGCCCCCGCACCAATGCACGCGCAAGCAGCAATGTCGGTCCAGGTGCGTCCTGCTCGGAGCTGGTCGGTTGTAAGAGCGCCGGCTGCTCCCAATTCGTTGAGGTGAGATATTCGGTCACCCGCTTGTAGGTAAATCCTCCGTTGGCAAGCGTCAGAGCTTTGCTCTCCTTGCGGTTGATCGGCATCCATGGGTCGCCGGTTATCCCGTTCAGATTCTTCGCTTCGATGCGCGCCGCCTTCGAGCTTGTTCTGAGACCGTACAAATCGCCGCCAGCACTGGCGCCCAAGCGAATACGCCGGCAGATCTCGATATAGTATGGGTGCAACTGGTCTGGGAGCAGGGCTTCGCCCTTTGTCCCGTCCCAAGGGAGCGTCCAAACCAGAGCAACGCCGTCATCGCGCATAGGATAGTCGGCCACCAAGGATGCGTGCCTCTCTGACAAGCCGAACATATCGCGCCGCAGATGCGCGCCAGGCCTTGTAGAGGACGTGAGGGAAAAGGCTGCCCGGCTGCCTAATCCTCCATTCATCCTTGAGATTCCATAATTGCCCGCGCCGCCGAATCCTTCCATCGTTTGCAGCGTGATAAGCGCAAAAATCCAGTCGTCCGCTTCAGCCTGCATAGCCACAGCCGACTTAATGTCGTGATTCTTCGAGAGGACCAGCATATCCAACCCATCGGGGGTCGACACAGCCGTTTTATAATCCTTCAATCTGTCGTCCGATCTCGCTGGCGGCTGCATGAGTGCCGGTCTGGTAATGTCCTCAACCACGAGCTGCCAGGGCTCATCGTCGGGGAAGACGGCAGTGAGACCCCGCAGTATGCGCCGCCATTCTTCGGCACTGTTCGGCGGCTCGTTCAACCCGGCGCGGTGTATCGCCAGCGCGCCCAACTGCGCCAGAAAAGCGTGCCAGGCGTGGCGCTGGTGGGGCCTGAGCGCGGGGAAAGCGTCAACTTCGTCCCGTATCAGCGCGGCATAGACTGCCGGTAGCGACGCCCGGACTAGCGACCCGTTTGAAGTAGAGATCCGTATGAGGGGATCCTCTAGGACATTGTTAGTCACTTGATGTAAACCTCCCTTTTGCGTATACTGCCAGAGAATACAATCACTCTTCAAGAAGAACTGGCTTATTTTAGCTTGAGTATTTTCAATACTATACACGATCATTCGCTGCAAGTCAAGGACTTCTCTTGTATTTGCCTCGTACACGCGAGGATAGACCTACTCACGCTAAGATTACTCTCTGTGTGAGGATGGTTCCCCCGCACACGCGGGGTCATTTGGATCCCCAGCCCAGCCAGGCGTGCCGACCCTCGGCACGCCTGGCTGATTTTCTACAGCTTCCGTAAGCCCAGGCGATCATAGCGAAAGCGCATGTCGCCAACCTGGAACTCGAATCCACCGTCCCCGGCTCTCCAGGGGACCGGCTCCTCCCCCGTCAACCCACGGGACATGTGGCCGGGGACCACGATCTGGGAAGTGGTCCTGTCAACGGCAAAGGGGCTGGGCGCCGCCGGCTCCAGCGTGATCTCAACACCCTCATCACCCAGCCTCGTGCGAATCTTCGCTTCAACATCGGGGAAGACCACATCCCGATTGTCCTCATAGAAAGAGCGATCGCGGCGCACAATCACCTGTCTGGCGGTCAGGTTGTCGGCGATTTCCGCGCCCCCTATTTTGATAGCGTGTTCGCGCCAGTCCTCCCCCATCTCCTTCGTGATCGCCTCCAGCGCTTCGGGGTGCGTGCTGCGCTCCACCAACTCCCGGTTCATACGGGGAATGATCCAGGGCCTGCATTCGGCGGCCTGTTCAGTGACCAGCCGTGCCGTGGCCTCCAAAATGCGCAGGTCTTCATAGACGAAGCCATTCGGCCCCAGTCCGTTGGTATCCTTCCTGCGCGTCAGCCAGGGAGATATATCAGCATCCACGGGCGTCAGAACGAGGCAGACTGGGCTGCAAAAACCTGTCGGACGGACATTTCGCTCATGGCGGTGCAGACGGCCAATCCGTTGCAGCAGCACATCCATTGGACAAAGATCGGTGATCAACAGGTCAGCATCAATGTCCAAAGACTGTTCCAGCGTCTGCGTGCCGACGATGACGCGTCCGCCGGGTCCACGACCTTTGCCGATCTGCTCCTCCACCGCCCTGTCCAGACTGCGTCGGTCATCGGCAGCAAAGCGGCCGTGGTGTAGCGTCAATACACCATTGATCCCGAAAAGCAACTGCTGTTCACCGCGCGCGGCCCGCTCCTCCAACGCCTGCTGGGTCCGAACTGCAAAGCCAACCGTATTGCGAATAATCAAGACCTTTGCCCCCGCTCGCGCCGCCTGCAAGCCACGGTCTGCCACCGCGCCAAACTCCTCCATCACCGGCAACGTCTCAACCTGAAGCGTCTTGCTCCAGTCACTCTCCTCGATCCCAACCACATTCTCCCGCTCTGCACCGCGCGTGGTGATGGCAGGGTAGCTGGCCGCCAGCGCATCCTTCAGCGAGATTTCGTCCCCGGCGGCAAGACGGCCCGGCGCAGACAGACGCTGTCGGGCAACCGACCCAAGCGTGGCCGACATCAGGCAGGCATAGCCGCCCGCGCCAATATGGGCCCCGAGCAGCCCCTCAAGAATCACCCGCATATATTGATCCGAAGCGTGGACCTCGTCCACCACCAACAGATTGCGTGCCAGGCAGGCAGCGCGCATATGGGCGTGCCGCACCTGCAGCGCAGCCATCATCGCCTGATCGATAGTCCCTACCGCAATCTGCGCCGCCAGGTAGCGCTTGGCGCTTTCAGCCGCCCACCGCCGTCTGATCACCGGGTCGGCGGCGCTATGCTGGTCATCCCACCATACCTCGTACCGCGGCAGGTGTTTACCCTCCGCCGCGCCGGCTCGCAGGTAGCCGGGAACCGCCAGGACAGGTTCAGGCGCATGGCCTTGAGGAAACACGTTGTCGATAAACCTCTTCACACGGCCGTGTATCTGCGTGGCAGCCGAGCGGGTCGGCAGGGCGAAGTAGAGGCCGTCTACCAGCCCCTCTTCGTACATACGGGCAAAGCGCCACAGAGCCGCCTCCGTTTTGCCCGAGCCGGTCTCCGACTCGATGATAACCAGAGGCTCCTCCAGCGGGAGATCCGCTGCCCTCTTCTGCATGGCGTTAGGCACGCCGTCGATATCGAACAACGCCGCGAAGCCCGGCAACTTCGGCAAAGCCGTCCGCTGCATCCCAAGGTCCAAACCGATAACGGAAACCGCCTCGCGGGCCCGTTCCCGCGCCAAGACTATGTAATCGTCTCGTGGCCGTTCACAGAATTCGAAGAACCGTTCATCGGAGCCGAGCCAGTCTGCCAAGGTGCAGAGACCCAGAAACATGTGCTGAAAGGCGGGGGCAGACGGCAGAGGCGCCCCCGCCTGCGCGTAGGCGGCAGGGTACCAATCGCGCACGAGCCGCACGATGCGCTCGACACATTGGCGCGGGTTGATGCCGCCGAACTTTCGCCAAGCCGCTGGGTTGGCCGCGCGCCCGTCAGATCGATTCAGCGGCGAGCCATGATGTGACAGGGCTGCGATCAACAGGCCGCTTGCGGTTACCCCGTCATCGTTGTCCCATCCCATGATTTCAGATGCACCCAAGGCGTCGAAAAACCAGTCCGCCGTCTCTGTGTCCTTGTCTTCCAAAATTGGAACAAGGTCCGATACATGTCCCATGCGCGGCGGCCTCTTGCGTCCCGGGGGAAGGTCTTCGGGCCCCCAGATTTGCGTCTGAAAACCGATATTCACCTTGCCGATGTCATGCAGCGCCACCAAGACACACAGCCGGGCCGCAGTTGTCTCGTCCAGGTCGCTCAGGCCGCCCGCGCGGGCCAATCGCTTGCGAATTGTCGGTTGCCCCAATAGGGCCTCGAAGCAAGCTGCCACATCGGCAAGGTGGTGCTCCAGCAGATGAATCCGTTGATGATCCTGTCTATCCGATTTTCCCCAATGCTGTTGCGTGTATACTGGCAAGTTATCTCTTTCCTTTGTTCTTTTTCCAGGGAATCGAAATGCCGAGCCAAAGCGCATCACCGCAAGAGCCCTGCTCTTTACAAGACTTGGCGGAGCCCAGAGGGTCCGCCCCTCTGGCTCCGCCAGTGCCACTGTTGCGCTTCCCGGCTGCGACTCCAATATACAACATTGGAGGAAAGACTGGTGAATTTCCCCCGCGATCCCCAACCAGACCGCATCCAACAACTATCGTCCCGCCCCAAACCAACCTTCCAACCAACGCAAAAAGGATCCGCTGAACAGGCATCAACCGATCGCCCCTATCCCGAAAATCCTCTGCCATCCCGAAAATCCTGTTCCAAAAAACCCTTGACATCTCCCCCCAAACCTAGTACAATAGTTCGTGCACCGCGCACATTTCTTCGCGTAAGTGTGAGTTTCCCCGGCGACAACCTATCTATCCGCCATTCCCTCCGTCCTTTCAGCCGGACGACGGATGGCACCCCCACGCCAGGAGAAACACACCCATGGCTAAGACACCCTGTAAAAGTATCAAACGCGACGGCTCGCCCTGCAACGGAAAAGGTCTCGAGCAATTCGACGGTTACTGCATTGCCCACGGCCCCGCCGACCAAACCCGCCAATGGCGCGCCCTCGGCGGCACAAACTCCTCCACCGCCGCCAGACTCGACAAACGCATACCCGCGCGACTGAAAAATATGATGGATATGTTAGAGGACGGCATGAACCGCGTGCTGGAAGGGGCACTCACTCCCGCCGCCTACACCGCCATGTGCCGCGGCGCTAAGGTAAGGATCGACCTCTACCGCCTCGCCGATGAAGAAATGGAAGCGATCCGCGCCGAAGAGAACCAGGCCGCCGCCGCCGAAACCGCCGGCGCCCACGGCGACCTCGCCATCCTCAAAGCCGCCGACGACATCACCGCCCAGCAGAACCAGTACCGGATCCAGTCACTCATCGACCAGGACCTTGTATCGTGTAAAAGCCGGCAAACTGACCACCGACCTGCTGAATACGCCCTGACTGACGAGGGCAGGAAGTGCTTCGACTACCGCATCACCTCCTCCTGCACGCAGGAGCACCTCGACGAACTGAGGGAATCCTTGGCGAACTATACCTTTGAAGGGGACGACTTTCCTGACCTGCTCCCCGAGCTGGAAGACTCCCGTATCGCCATGGAAGCGGCCCTCGCAGACCTCACGCGCGACCGCTCGCACGACCCCGACCCGCCGCGCGACCCGTTGACCGGCCAGACCCTGAACCATCCGCCGGCCGGTGTCCGAACCGGCGCGCCGCGCTCCTACGCCCCCGCGGCCGCCGAACTTACCCCGGAAACGCTGCAGGACTATATCCGCCAGTTTGACGAGATCTATCAAGAAGCAGAGAAGTTAAGTAAAGATCTCTATTACGATGTGAAACGGGACCGGTTTCTACAAGGCAAAGATCCTGAAACGCACACCACAACCATAACAGTATCGAAGGACCACAGAAAGTGAACTAACAAATAAAAAACATATATATCACAAATGCTGCAAGAACGCCCAGCAACTGTACACCCCTACCCACCGCACGCCAGCCAGCCCGCCGCCGCCCGCCCCAACAGCCGCCAACTGCCCGCCATTCCCGCCGATCCACCCTTCCAAAGCCAACCCGCCGCCCGTCCCAACAACCGCCGCCATCACCAACCGACCGCCACCCACCCGCAAACAACCTCCACCCAAATCTCTAGCAAACTCTCGTCATCTCTCGTCAAACACTCGTGATCTCTCGTAAAGCGCTCATACCAGCACTCGCGAGTTCGCGGCGCCCCTCCCATCCCGACAATCCCCAAAAGTCCTGCAAATCCTGCTCCAGACAATCCCCCAATCTCTCGCAAACTCTCGTCATCTCTCGTCAAACACTCATACCAGCGCACCTATGCCATCGCCGCGCCCCTTCAATCCCGAAAATCCCCAAAAATCATGCAAGTCCAGTTTCAGACAATCCCCCCAATCTCTCGTAAACTCTCGTGATCTCTCGTCAAACACTCATACCAGCGCACCTGTGCCAACGTCGCCCCTCCCATCCCGAAAATCCCAAGAAATCCTGCAAATCCAGCTCCAGACAATCCCCCCAACCTCTCGCAAACTCTCGTCATCACTCGTCAAACACGCATACCAGCGCCCCTGCGCCAACGTCGCCCCTCCCATCCCGAAAATCCCAAGAAATCCTGCAAATCCTGCAAATCCAGCTCCAGACAATCCCCCCCATCTCTCGTAAACTCTCGTCATCTCTCGTCAAACACTCATACCAGCGCACCTGTGCCAACGTCGCCTCTCCCATCCCGAAAATCCCAAGAAATCCTGCAAATCCTGCAAATCCAGCTCCAGACAATCCCCCCACCGCAAATCACAGCCCATCCCCAAAATTCCAGTACCTTGCACGAATGGGGTTACTAAAAACCAAAAACTGAAAACTAAAAACTTCCCTCGAGTGGGGTTACCAAAAAACTCAAAACCAGAAACCAAAAACTTACCCACCGCAAGATCGGGAGCTTTTGTGCTATAGTTTGTCTGACGTATAATTCTTTCACTTCCTCTCCGGCGCCCCTTTGGGAGGGTCTATGTACGCTGGTCACCAGCAAGAACCGCGCGGCAACAACCGCCGTAAACAAGGCAAAGCAACGGGAATCTCCACTCCACTGGCCCTACGCCGACCATGGCAGCTTCTTGCTGTTTTGGCGGCACTGTTTGTGCCGGCCAGCGGTCTGATTTTCGCCCAGTCGGGCTTTGTGCCTTTCTCCAATAGCATCATTGCCCTCGACGCATCTCCGGATGATGCCAGCATCGTCGTGGCCGGCACGCTCAACGTGCCGGTGCCGGCGGGGATCTATCGCAGCACCGACGGCGGCCACACCTGGAGCCGGGCAAACGCAAACTTGCCCGCTGACACCTCTGTCGCCTCGATTCTTTTCGATCCGCAGGACGGGAACCGTGTGTTGGCCGCGGACGGCGGTGTCGGGAATCTATTCATAAGTGAAGATGGTGGCCTGAACTGGCGGCAAGAGCCCTCGATCAGCCAGGTACTCACTTCTAACAGCGGCATTGGCCGCCTTTTTACGCGCATCGAGGACGGACAGACCGTCTTCTACGCCGGCTCCCGCTATGACGGTGTCGTGCGCAGCGTTGACGGCGGCCTGAGTTGGGAGTGGTACGGCGAAGGCCTGACCGGCAGCGCCCTGCGTGTGCGTGCATTTGTGGATAAGAACGGCGCGCTCTATGCCGGTACCCATGACGGCGTCTGGCGTCTGACTCCGGATTCCGCCAGCTGGCAACGCGTCAACTTGCCTGCAGGCATCATTGCGCGCGGGTTGACGATTCTGAATGGTCGACTGTATGTGGGCACATTTGCCTCCGGTCTGTACCTGAGCGACGACGGCTACAACTGGGTACAGGATCCCTCCTTCCCGGCCGGTGTTGTCATCTACGACCTGACAGCAAGTGGCCAAGAGGTCATCATCGGCACCAATGTCGGCCTCTGGACCCAGAGCGTGCCGGACTGGACGCGGGTGTCCGTCAACGGCGCTGCCTATACCAATCCGGTTTTCCGTCTGGCTTCCTCGTCAACGTTTGTAGGCGTGACCTATGCAGGCACTGAGCAGGACGGCGTTCTGCGTACTCTTGACAGCGGCGTCACTTTTCTGTCGTCCGCGCACATAACACCGTTGGATCCGGCCGAGTTGCCCAGGGCGCCAACGGCCACTCCTTCAGTTTCGCCCACCCCAACAGAGACACCAACCGTCACCGCAACGCACGATCCCAACGTGCCCACGTCTACGCCTACAGCCACAGGCACGGAGACGGCGACGCCGGACCCCAATGCGCCAACCGATACGCCAATGGCCGCATGTACGCCGACCGCGACGCCGGATCCCAATATGCCAACCGATACGCCAACTGCCACAGGCACGCCGACCGCGACGCCGGATCCCAATGTGCCAACCGATACGCCTACAGCCACAGGCACGGCGACCGCGACGCCGGACCCCAATGCGCCAACCGATACGCCAACGGCCACAGGCACGCCGACCGCGACGCCGGATCCCAATGCGCCAACCGAAACACCAACTGCCGAATGTACGCCATTCGCGACGCCGGATCCCAATGCGCCAACCGGTACGCCACCTGCCACTGATACGCCGTCCGCGACACCAGATCCGGCTTCTGCCGTTACCGCAACCCTGCCGCCCACGTCCACGACTGACGACCTGCCCACAAGCACGCCGACGGCAACGGATGCCGGAGAGCAACCCCAGCCGGACGCCACATCTACCTCTGTCAGCCCAGATGGTGTCAACCAAAATCTCACCCGGATACCGCCGATTTGGGTAGGGGGCGCGGCAGTCTTCTTCCTGCTGATCCTGGTCGCCGGCGTTTCGGTGGCGCGGGGCGGAAGCGCCGGAACCGACGAGCTATGACGGCTGACGCCCCGACGTCGGCCCAATCAGAAACCGAGGGGGCCGGACTTCCCACACCCGTGACTGACGGTGAACGAGCGCTGGCAACCCTGTTGGCGCAACTACCGGACAGTCTCCGCCTACCCGCCGACGCACCAGTGCCGGCGGTTGCAGTGCGCAGCATCACCGATAACAGCCGGGATGTGAGCGCCGAAGCCCTGTTTGTGGCGGTCCCGGGCTTGCAACAGGACGGTCATCGCTATATTTCCCAGGCGGTTTCCGCCGGCGCCGCGGCCGTGGTCGGCAGCCATCCGTTGGCTTGGCTGCAAGAACAGAACTGGTGGCCGCGGCCCACGGACGTTCCCTATGTACAGGTGACAGATAGCCGCGAAGCGTTGGCTTGGCTCAGCGCCGCCTTTTACCGTTTCCCCAGCCGCGCCCAGGCTGTAATAGGGGTGACAGGCACCGATGGCAAGACGACAACCTGCTCGATATTGGAGGCGATTCTCAGACGCGCCGCCGATGTGGGTGTCATCACAACCGTCGGCGCGCGCATCGCCGGCGTCGAGCAGGAGACCGGGCTGCATGTGACTACGCCGGACGCGCCGACAGTGCAGGCACTTCTGGCGCAGATGCGGTCAGCGGGCTGCGACTTTGCAATTGTCGAGAGCACCAGCTTCGGCCTCGATCAGAAACGCGTGGCAGCAGTTGAGTACGATGTTGCCGCGCTGACGAACATTACCCATGAGCATCTGGATATTCACGGCTCGTTCGAAGCATACCGCGCGGCAAAATTCCTGCTCTTCCGCACTCTGTTCCACTCCGCGCCCAAACCGGGCCTGCCCCGTATCGCCGTTTTCAACCTGGACGATGGCAGCAGTGGGCCTTTGCAGGAGGCGTTGGCCGAGGAACGCGCCCGCAGCGAGGCAGTCGGCGTGACCTTATATACGTATAGCGTGGCCGACCCGAACGCTGACGTGTACGCCCGCAACATCGAGTATTTGCCAGATGCCACCCGTTTTGACCTGGTCTGGCAGGGTGGCGCCGTGCCGATGGAGACCCGCCTGATAGGCGAGTTCAACGTGTCGAACATTCTGTGCGCAGCTGCCGTAACCCTTGGGCTGGGCATCCCGCCCGAACAGATCCGCAAGGGTGTTGCCTCCCTGAATTCTGTCCTGGGCCGAATGCAACGTATGAATGTTGGCCAGGATTTTCTGGCCGTCGTGGACTTCGCCCACTCCCCCGCCAGTCTGGAACGGGCGTTGCAAACTCTTCGCCCGCTGGTAGCTGCGGATGGAAACGGTGGCGGAGGAAGGCTGATTGCCATCTTTGGCTGCGCCGGTCTGCGGGACCGGGGTAAACGCCGGTTGATGGGCCGGGTCAGCGGTCGGCTGGCCGACTTCACCGTCATCACCGCCGAAGATCCTCGCACAGAGGAGCTGGAGGACATAAATCGGGAAATTGCAGTCGGCGTACAAGACGTTGTCGGCAACTCGGCTGGAGGAATGAGCGTGCAGACATGCAAGGAGGTCGAGAGCAGCCAGCGGCCCTCTCGGACCCAAGCCGAGGTTCTCGCTCCTCGCTATGCCATAGTCCCCGACCGCGCCGAGGCAATTCGTTTCGGCGTGGAAATGGCCCGCGCCGGTGATGTGGTGGCCTCCTTTGGCAAGGGCCACGAACGCAGCATGTGCTACGGCGAAACGGAGTACCCCTGGAACGAGCAGGAGGCGATGCTGTCGGCTCTGCGCGCCCGCACACAAGAGCTTGCACAGAAGTGAGGAGAGGGAGTTGTGGTCCACCGAGCCATACGCTCTGTCCTTCGCCTCATCACACAATTGGCCCCCTTTCGGACCTATAAAACGGTGGAACGGGAATTAACAGAACCGGCAATCTCATACGCTTCCCCAACGATTTATAGACGGAGCAAATTTCCGTGTCCCAAATACCGGTTTTGTGTCTCGTTGTGACCTATTGTAAGATGTGTGGTAATCTTGGAAAGTGCCCGACACGTTTGGCCGATGTCTGTCTCGATGAGTCAAATTTCGGGCCGTCAGGAAGACAAGCGAATCCTCTGTTCAAAGTCGACCAGAGCGAAACTTTCGGCATTGTCATTCCGAATCAATCGTGATATAACAATTTCAACAGTGATCGGCTGACGCGCCCGCGGCGCGCAGCCGCATTTATCTGCTTTTCATTGTTACGCACCCATAAGGAGGCGGCTCGTGCCGGCCTTACTCCGAAAAATTATTTTTATCCTGGTCTTCATTCTGGTACTGGGCGCCTGTGCTGGCGGTGGTGACGGCGGCTCGACGCTGCTCAACCTCCCGTCCGTTTCGATCAGAATTGATGCCAATGGCAATGGCACTGTACTCGGCTTCCCGATCGGAGCTATTCTTCAACAACCGATGTTGGATCAGTTCGCCGTTGCCGGTGTCGATGTTCTGGAAGTCCGAATCGGCTACCACGGCGTATTTCCTTACGCGGACGGAGATCCTCTCCCTTACCTGAAATGGAGTGACGAATCGGCCGAATTGCTGACACAAATTCTGTCCAATGTGCCCGGAGCCGAGCAAGGAGCTTCCGCGTTGTCCGGGTTACGACAGATAGGCCTGGGAGCGATTATCATTCTGCCCACGGCCGGCGACGACATTCCCCGCTGGCAGGGTGAAGAGTTGGTTAGGGCGCGGACAACTTCGGATACGACCATCGGACCACTTCAGTTTGCCAGTCTGGCCTTCGATGCAAACGGTAAGGCGTCGTTCGAAGGTATCCCCATGGCCGAGATTGAGCAGGCTCTGGGCGCATCGCTTGGGCTGGAACTTCCGCCGATGGCTCTTCAGATTTTGACAGCGCTGGGCGTGGAGCAATTTACCCTCGCTACCCAGCCTGCCGGCATCGATCTCGCACTTGATGGCACAGCGCTGCCGGGTCTTGCTTACGATACCAGACGTCTGAACAATCTCTTGCCCATCGTCAGCGCTTTTATCGACCCGTCGATGGGCGGCATGGTCGCCGAGGTCCTGCCCAAACTGACCGGCGCAGACCTGGACGTCATCGTCTCCTTTACCGGTGAACTGACCGCGGATACGCAGCTGCCAACCATTCCGGTCAGTGTCGGCGAAGACGGTTCGATGGGCGTCTGGGGCATTCCCTTGGGCGCAGGCTCTCTCTTGCCGGCGAGTGTGCTCGATCTCTTGGGTAATATGAACGTTCAGAAGCTGGATCTGAGCATCCAGGCCGACGGCCTGTACCTGGCGCTCAACCAGGAACCTTTGCCCACCATTCACTGGACCGATTCGTCGCTGGACACGATCGGAGAGATAGCTGTTGACCTTCTCGGCGTATCTCCCGGCGTAGTGGACGTCGGCATCACAGTGTTGCGTAGTCTTCTCGTAAAAACGGATATCGGTCTGACTCTGGCTCTGCCCGCGCTGGACGGGTTGGTCTTTAGCGATGAGTTCGACGTGGCCGCCCCCAACTTTGCGGCTGCGCCGGAAGGGGGCGAACCGGCCCTCCAGATCGGCGCAGCCATTGACAGGGACGGCTTTGTTCTGTCGGCGCTCGGCATCTCACTCGTTGATCTGGTCGGACTGCTGCAGCCGGTGAGCCTGCCGCCGGTCGTTATGAATATCGTCAGTAGCGTCGGGTCGGACACCCTGCAGTTGACGACATCCGCCGGTGCTATTGAACTGGTGGGGGATTCCGGCAGCCTGCTGGCGTTACGATACGACGAAGCGGCGCTGAACCGCCTCTTGGTCGTTGTATCCTCGCTATCGGATGATATCGCGTTTATTGGCACGATTAGCGAGTACCTGCCGCACCTGCCTCCCGTCATCGCATCCGGCCTCGATGTGCAGCTTGCCCTGGCTGGGCAGGAAGCTCCGGAAACAAAACTGGCCTCTCTGCCCGTTGAAGTGAAGGCGGACGGGGCCCTTGCCGTGATGGGCATCCCGCTGGGCAGCCAGTCGATATTGCAGCCGCGCTTCATTACCGACATGCAGGACCTCGGCATCCAGCGGCTGGATCTCAACATCATTGACGCTAGTCTCTATCTGGCCTCCAATGGAGGACATCTCCCGGTCATCTCCTGGACGGATCAGTCTATGGAGACGCTCCAGCGGGTCGTGACTGAACTGGTTCCCATCCCGCCGGGCATGCTAGGCGTAGTGATAGAGTTCCTCAAGAAGACCGACATCGGCGTGGCCCTTTCGATTCCGCCGGCCGACGGCGCGGCATCGATAGACGTGCCGCCCGCCTTCGATGTAACCGCAGTGCGAATGGAGCCGCCCGACATCGACGCCGAATACCGCCCCGTGCTTGCGCTCGGCCTCACGCTGGACCGATCGGAAATCATCTCTGTCGCCGGAATACCCGCAAGCCAGTTGCAAGAGCATGGTGTGAACCTACCCTCTCTGCCTGCGAACATCTCCTCCATTCTCTACGATGGCCTGCAGGTTTCGGAGTTGGAGTTGACCTCTTCGGCCAATCAGCTGAATGTCGTGGCCGACGACGATGTCCTTCTCACGATTCACTATGACTCACCTTCGATCCTCCGCACTTTGGATTTGGCAGCGCCTTTCCTCCCGGAAGATATCGCCAATGCGCTGGCAGATCCGAATATCTCCGAGCTGTTCATTGAGGATCTCCTGCCTCTGATCGTGGGCGCCCACCTGGACGTAACCGCGGAGTTGGTACAGGAATAGTTCCTCTCAGCAGTTGAATTACATTTGCGCACTGCATTTGGTTGGAGGCGAAAGCGGTAGGTTTAACGTTTTCGTCTCTTTTCTGTACCTCCCGGAAAGGGGTTGCTCACTATGCCCAATGGTGGCTCAGATTGCTGTGGAACCTGCTGGTTCAACCGCAAGAACGGCGGTGAGAAGGGTTACAACAGATCGCCCGACAATGATCTGGAACCCTACTGCGAGATCAGGCACGTCTCGATCGAGAATCCCTTTTGGACCTACTGCGCCAACCACCCGCACCGAAGGCCCAACCGCGATCCCATTCCAATCGGACCGCTAACGCGTCATTCTGGCGGTGGATCGAGCAACGATCGCGAACTGTGGATTGCGTCTCCTGACACAGAGGAGATACGCCAGCATCTGCTTGAACTGCTGGAAAATTTCTTTAAACACGTCTCCGAGAGTCGCTATCCGGTAGGTCCCGATATAGGCCAGGTTGTAGTGCGGCAACTCGGCGAATTCAGGGAGAAAAGGGCAGAGAAACACATTCGATGGATAAGTGAGAACCTTCAAAGTCCTTGGGCAGATATAGCAACTGTAGCGCTGAAATCTATCAGCCGGGAAGACTAATACACTTGGAGCGCTTTGCCAGAAGTTGCATTAGCTCCAACTTTAGCCGCCAAACCACAATGCACTGTAACGAACACCTCCCATGATGCCCGAGCCGGCCTCCTGTTGCGTATAGTCTGCACTGTTTAACTCCTCTCTCTAACAGCCCTTGCCTGTCCACATCCCTGTACTACAGCTGCGGCCTGGGCGCGTCGCGGCTTGGCGCCCGGTGCCCATCGATGAACCGGTCAGGCAGTTGGCGTCGAGAAAATGGGATTGACCAGACAGATCACGTGTGATAGATTCTGGCCATATCCGGTGAGATGCACAGGTGGCCGCAGTGGGCGACTAACCAGACTTTTTTCGCCCCAGGGGATGATGCGTTCAAGAGTCATGCAAGTAGCATGGGGCATCCGGTAGCCGTGTAAAGCACAGCGGTTACATTCCCTCTCTATTCTGCCCTGCAGACCAGCAACTGGACGTTCACTGACTTGCCGAACATGACTGCCGGTGAATCTCTTTCTCTGAGGCATAGCAATAACTGACAACTTAGCAAACCAAGTGTGAGGTACTGATGACAGATCGTGTAAAAGGAAAAGTTGCGCTGGTCACCGGGGCCGGCTCTGTCG
Organism: Caldilineaceae bacterium; assembly: GCA_965220715.1. Classification (GTDB taxonomy): domain Bacteria; phylum Chloroflexota; class Anaerolineae; order Caldilineales; family Caldilineaceae; genus Bin5. The sequence continues at coordinate 4,888,888 of OZ244843.1, read as the reverse complement.
GTCCCGGCTGGGGAAACGGGAAGGCGGCGGCGGCACTTTATGCCCGCGAAGGGGCTAAGGTATTTCTTGTCGATTACAACCTGGAGGCCGCAAAGGAAACCAAGGGCATCATCGAGCAGGAAGGGGGAGAGTGCGCTGCCTTCAAGGCCGACGTGACCGATTCCCAGGCTGTTGAGGAGATGGCCAGGGCGTGCATCGAGACCTATGGCAGAATCGACATCCTTCACAATAACGTCGGCATTATCGAAGTGGGCGGGCCGGTCGAAATCAGCGAAGAAAACTGGGACCGGCTGATGGATGTCAATGTGAAAGGGATGTTTTTGACCTGCAAGTTCTGTCTCCCGCATATGGAGAGGCAGGGGAGCGGCGCCATCGTCAACATCTCCTCCATTGCCGGCATACGCTACACCGGCTATCCGAGTGTCTCGTACAACGCTTCCAAGGGCGCCATCAACCAGCTGACACAGAACATCGCCATGCAATATGCGCAGAAGGGCATACGGGCGAACTGTATCTTGCCGGGTCTGATGAACACTCCCTTCATCCGGGAAGGCCTCGTAAGCGCCTATTCGGATGAGGGCGTCGAGGAGATGGTCAGACAGCGGGACAACCTGTGCCCGATGAAAAAGATGGGGGATGCCTGGGATGTGGCCTATGCAGCCCTGTTTCTGGCATCCGACGAGGCCAAATATATCACCGGCGTCAATCTGCTCGTCGATGGCGGCCTGACCTGCGGATTTGCTCCATAGGAGACATTCGGGTGTTCGGATATGCTGAAAATTGCCGATGCCGCGACAGCGAAAGGCATCAACGTCATCGATTCCCCGGTAAGTGGCAGTACAGCAGTGGCTGCGGCCGGCACGTTCACGATGACTAGCGGACCTGTGGGACAGTTACCAGTAGCTTCCCGTCCAGGTCCAAGGCGTTTTCCAGCGTGAGGAGGAATAATCTATGAACCAAAGTTCGGGCCTTGCCGGGCGAATTCCGGAGGCAGTACCTTTCGTCGAGGCGTCGTCCCGAGTTCTCGACCCTTCGACAGGCTCAGGACACCACGGAGCTCAGGGCAGGCTAGTCGAAAGGTCAAGGGGAGCGGTCGGTGTTCGTGGGGCGGGAGCAGTACCCGGAATTCAAGTTGCAAAAAGAAAATAAAGAAGGTAACGTTAGTAAACGTCAAACCATACAGACACATAGGGTTCCTGTAACACTTGCGACAACTTAAAGGTAGCGGTCACAAAATAATTGGAAACCGCACTTTATCCGTGCAAATGGCCCCTGGAGGCAAGACGACGGGGCACGGATGATGCTGTACTGCGCCTATGAGCATCCCTGGATGATGGCATCCCAAGAAGAGTGGGGCTATCTATCGTAAGCCGTTTTATAACCATCTGTCTCCAGAGCGGCGCAAGCTGTTTCATGGGTTTCTCTTCGACCTGCCGGAGCAACGTTGGGGTTGGTTGCTTGGACGATGGCGGGTAAGAAACCCGCCCTACACGCCGACCACGGTTGAATGTAGTGCTACCGCATCTCACGCTGACAGCAATTCATCATGGACTAGGAGGAGGAGACTATCGTGGAACAGCCCTCGAAGTTCAAGCATCTGACTCCCGAGCAGCGAGAGCAGTGGGATAGGGACGGCTATCTGCTCATTGAGAACGCTCTGTCAAAGCAGGAAGTGGAAGAACTCAACGTAGAAGTTGACCGTCTCGATGAAGCGTCGCAGAGGCAAGGACGCGATCCAAACGCGTATTTGGACATCGTCAATATCGTCGACAGGGCCGTAGAAAGAAGCAACAACAAGAAAGTGCTACAGACGGAGCCGAACGAGGTTTTTCTGAACCTGATCGACCATCCCAATCACCTGGGTATGGTTTGCGACTTGATGGGGGCTGCTATCCAGGTGATTGTGACGCAGGTGATGGTGCGACCACCCAGTCCGACGCCGTCAGCTCGATGGCATCAGGACACCATGGCGCCCTATGGATTTCCCATCGCAGGCGGCCAGTTGCCGCTGCAGCAGTTCAGAATTGGCTGGTTCCTGACGGACATGGACCAGCCTGATATGGGCAATTTTTGCGTCATTCCCGGCAGCCACCGCAATGGCTTTCCCAAGCTGCCCGCCGGGACGGAGCACGCCCTTGCCATCACCACATTCGACACATACAAGCAGTTCGAACAGATCGACGCCGGCATTCCCGGCGCCCGGCAGATCACCTTAAAGGCAGGTGACGCGGTCGTGTTTCACAATGCGCTTTTCCACAGCGTGGCTCGTAATACTTCCACGGTGCGGCGGAAGAACCTCTATTACGTATACTCGCCATGGTGGCAACGCCTCAGCGACCGCGAGGAGAGTTCCCTCGAACTGCTGGCCCGTTGCAACCCGGTTCGCCGGCAGTTGCTTGGCGTTACAGCGGAGCCCAGCGCTGCCCCGGTTACGCCCGCGGATGAGCGAATGCCACTGATCCGCTTGTTCGAAGGAAAGAGCTTCCAGGAGACATTCAACGATCAGGTCGCAAGCTACATTCGGGAGACGCAGCAATAGCTAAGGTCAAGGAGGTGATAGCATAGAGTGAAATCCGAGGTGTAACCGCTCTCATCATAGCTGGGATGAACCAGTTGGAGAGCTAAGGATCCCCAAACCAAGTGGGATTTGTGATTGTCGAGGAGGAAAAGAGATGAAAGAGCTAACACGCAGGGACTTTTTACGTCTGTCAGGTATGACCACAGTCGGGATTGTGGCGGTTGCCTGTACTCCGGCCACGCCTCCTGTGGTCGAGGGAGAGGTCAGCGCCGAGGAGTCTATGACGCAAGCGTGTTACAAGAAGATCGTCATGCCGTACTGGATTACGACCGCTTCTTGTAATCAGCCGTTCCTTTTTGTGGGTGATAATGAGACTTGGGTCTCCGAGTTGTGGGGATCTCTATTGTGGATGGATCCCAAGCAGGACAACAAGGTGTCAGGCAGCATCGCCGAATCCTTCACGGTCAACGAAGATGCCACCGAGTGGACATTCACCATTCGTGAGGGCGCCAAGTGGCACGATGGAGAGCCAGTCACAGTCGATGATGTCCTGTTTGACTTTGACGTTTATTCCGATCCGCAGTGCATAAACAGGGCTGGCAAAATCGTCCAACAGCATTTCGATTCCTGGTCCAAAGTTGACGAACGCACCATAAAGCTGAATCTCAAGAGCCCTCATCCTGCCCTGGGCCTGGATATCTCCCGCTTCGTCGGTTTGGCGCCGAAACATGTGTATGAAGCGGATCCCTTCTCCGCGGAGCACTGCTTCGAGAACAACGTGGGGGCCGGTCCATTCTATATTGAGAGCTGGGACAACCAGAAAACCGTCTTCAAGAAGTTCGCGGACTACTGGAACCCCAGCAAGATTGATGAAGTTGTGCATGTTGAGTCACCGTGGATTGAGGGCGCCGCCCAAGTCCGGGCCGCCATGATGGAGACTGGCCAGACGAACTACATTCCGTGGTGGAACAAGCCGGCCTTGCAACCGCTCGTTGACAGCGGTAACTTCAATACGTGCAAGGCCATACGGCCCGATGCCTGGGGCTTCATCATGGACCTGCGCTTGCCCTGGTGGCAGGACAAGCGAGTGCGGCAGGCCATGCGCCACATTGTTGATTGGCGCAACTTCAATGCCGCCGGCACAGTCGACCGCGAACCACCAACCGGGGCCGGCATTGGCTTCGAATATGGGGAGGCATGGGTCAATCCCAAGTTCAGAAAGCCTTTTGAGCCCGATTTCGACCAGGGTGTGGCACTGCTTGAGGAAGTCGGCTGGAAGGATGAGGATGGAGATGGGATCCGGGAGGCGCATGGCGTCGCAGGGATTGAGGATGGCACCAAGTTCGAGTTCACCTCGCGCATCAACTCGTCGGGCGGCTTCCACCAGGAGAGCCTTGCGCTCCAGCAGATGCTGGGAGATGTCGGCATCAAGATGAACCTCAGCCTTTACGCGGATGCTGAAGAGGATTTGGTTCTCCAGGCCCCGCCAGAAAGCAGCTATGTCATTCAATCCTTTGGGGTTTCTTATGGTCCTCGACCCATTGATCGCTACGCGAATTATGTGACGACGGACGAGGTCCATCACGCCTGGGGCGCCAACCGCACCTACTACAGCAACCCAGAATACGACCGGCTGGTCGCGGAAGGGATGGCCACCACGAGCGAAGAGCGACTGAAGGAGATCGTCTATCGTCTGCAAGAGATCTGGTACGATGAGGTTCCCGCGGTTGAGACGGGGCCCACCGTGATTTATGCCGTCATGGCCCAGGATGTCATTTGCAACATGGTGGGGCCGGGCCTCCTGTGGCCGCTACAGCGGTACAATACAGGCTGGCACCTCTTGGATATGGAATGTCCGTAGGCTGTATGCTTTATATCGGCGCGGTAACCGCGGGTTGGGGCGAAGCCTGGCTTCGCCCCAACTTTTTCGTTATTCTGAGCGTCGACTTGGGAGGGGATGCCTCATGTCGAGTAGAACCCAAAAGATAGTGCGCCGGCTGCTTATGGCAGTTCCACAACTGCTGTTGCTAACCCTGATTATCTTCGGCGTGCTACGTGCTGCGCCCGGTGAGCCAGTGCTTAGGGATCTTGAAGGTACCTTCTCAGTACCCCGCGAAGAGGTTAGGCGCATGCTCGGGTTGGACAAGCCTTTCCACGTGCAGTACATAACGTGGATGCAGGATGTGTTTCTTCACGGCGACCTGGGCGAATCTTTCTTCTCAAAACAGCCCGTCACTGAGATGATGTTGGTGCGCCTTGGCCCGACCGTCCTTCTCACGCTGACGGCGCTGGTTATATCTACAGTTCTGGGCATGCTGATCGGCTTCCTCGGGGCTCGCTACCGCAACAGCGTGGTAGATTCGCTCGTGACGCTGTTTTCCTTCATCGGCGTGTCCGTACCCAGCTTCTGGGTAGCGTTGGTCTTGATCCTGGTGTTTGCCGTTACCCTGCGCTGGGTGCCCGTCGCCGGCATGAAATCGGTCGGAGAGCCCCACGAAGGAACCGTGCTGGACATTTTGCATCACCTCATTCTGCCCGTCACAGCGTTGGCCGTGGCCGAGCTCACGGCCATAGCGCGCTACATGCGCGCCAGCATGATTGAGGTCTTGTCAGAGGATTACATTCGCGTGGCGCGCGCCAAAGGTCTGACAGATAAATTCGTGATCTGGCGTCACGCCTTCCGCAACGCTTTGATGCCGATTATCACGCTCATGGGCCTGCGCTTGCCGGGCCTTTTTGGTGGTTCCGCCCTCATTGAGTTTATCTCGGCGTGGCCGGGTATGGGGCGCATGGCTGTGCAGGCGGCAACGTACCGGGACTACCCCGTTACACAAGGGTTCGCCCTGGTGATCGCTGCCATTGTTGTCGGTGCTACGCTGCTCACAGACATCGTGTATGGAATCGTCGACCCACGGATCGAGGAGGGCGTGTAGCATGAGCGGACTTGAATCTTCAGACACCACCGTGACTTCGCCGACTGAAGTCCAGTTGCTCCAGTTGCTCGCAGCCTGGCGCAAACCCAGCTCGGCTCTGGTCCGCTTTATGCGCAACCGCATGGCGGTCGGTGGTACAGCGTTGTTGCTGATGATCACGGTCACTTCCATGCTATCACCATATCTGATCCGCCACGTGCTCCAGCGTGACCCAAATCGCATTGACTTCGCGGTCATGGCCGCACCTCCCAGCGACCAGTACCTGTTGGGGACGGACCAAATAGGTAGGGACGTGCTGCTGCGGACATTGGACGGTGGACGTGGCTCGATTATTGTGGGCGTGTCTATCATGTTGGTGTCGAGCTTGATTGGGGTGTCCATTGGCGCCGTGACGGGTTACACGGGCGGCTTGATCGATGCCCTGCTCATGCGCTTTACGGAGTCCATGATGGCTATTCCCGGTTTCTATCTGTTGTTGCTGATTGCTACGGTTTTCCGACCTCCCGGCTTATTGGGTCCCGTTCTGGTGCTTAGCGTAACCAGTTGGATGGGCATGGCTCGGGTCATCCGGGCCGAGTTTCTGGCAGCTAAAGAGCGGGACTACGTGATGGCGGCTCGGGCCATGGGGGCCAGCAACCTGCGGATCATCGCCAGACATATCTTCCCCAACGTTGTGCCCATCTGGATCGTTGCGGCCACCCTGAGTATCGCGGCCGCCATCCTGGCAGAATCGAGCCTGAGTTTCCTCAACCTTGGCGTCTTGCCACCACAGGCAACCTGGGGCAATATGATTGCTGGCGCCATGACCCACATGAAACGCCCATGGATTTACTTTCCACCCAGTATCATGATCTTCCTGACAATCATTTGTATTAATTTTCTAGGCGATGGCCTGCGAGATGCCCTCGACCCACGGGCAGAACGGGCAAGGGCATAACATGTGTAGGTAGTGGCTGAAAAGTAATTGTTGGTAAAACAGTTTGTTTTCAAAGGGCGATGCTTACCATCATATTGTCACCAACTGGTTCATCATTGACCACAACTTGGCAATGAAGGCTCAGTCTTCACCATTTACTTTGTGACCACTACATCGTATGAAAGCTCTGCCCTGCAAAAACTGTGATGACAACGAAAAGAGATTGTGCTGTACCCAAGATTCCAGCGGGGGCGGGGCCCAGATAGGGAGGTTCCGGGGAGAGAACCTGCTGGCGCAGCCCCCCCGGCAATCCCATGGTCGACGTACCTCCACCGAATCACGACGTCACCGGCTTCCGTGATTCTTGCTTCTGGAAGGCGGCAGACGACTGGTATTTGATTCTCGGTTTCGGTATCAGAGACCAGGGCGGTACGGCTCTAGATGTATCGTTCGCCGGATCTCAAATGCTGGGAGTACCTCCATCCGTTATGCATGGGTCCGGCTGATGCGATCAGCATTTACTGGGAGTGCTCGCACTTCCTTGCCCCTGGTGAGCGACATGTCTACCTGGTCTCCAAGATGTCGATGACCAAATCATCCCCTTATCGCCGACAGTTTCTTTGGGAATCCCTGTCTCTTCAGGCGTTGAGATTCAGTCAATTGTTTTAAGGGTGGCTCAATGCCAAAGGAAATCGTATTTGTCGGTCCCCGACAGGTAGAAATAAGCGAATATTCTGACCCGCCGCTTGGTCCCAGAGACGTGAAGGTCGAGAATCTCTACTCCGGCATCAGCCACGGCACCGAGCGTTCCCATTTTCGCGGCGAAGCCGTCTGGCATGGCCGCAGCGTGGAGACGGACGGCTTCGTTACGGAGGGGCGCTCCATGAGCCACCCCTTCACCTACGGATACGAGGATGTCGCCCGCGTGGTGGAAGTCGGGGCAGAAGTGGGCGAACTTGCGGTCGGCGACATCGTGATGGGGTCGGCGCACCATCGCCAGACCAGAAACTTCAACCTGGATCAGGCGAAGGTCGGGGCGACGACCCGCGGCGTCGGCGTAAGCGTCTTTCCCTACCCGCTGCCGCCCGACGATGACCTCGAGAAGTACATCTTCATCAGTCTGGGCACCGTCGCCTTGGACGCCGTCCTCGTCGGGCCGGTGCGGATCGGCGAGAGCGCGGTGGTAGTCGGTCAGGGTGTAGTCGGCCTGCTGACGATGCAGCTCTGCAAACTTTCCGGCGCCGACCCGGTCATCGCCGTCGATCTTCTCGATGAACGGCTCGAAACCGCAAAACGCCTCGGCGCCGATTACGTCCTCAACCCCAACCATGGCGATGTAGGGCGCGAAGTGAAGCGCATCCTCGGCGGGCCGGGCGCCGACGTCTGCTTCGAGTGCTCCGGCAAAGCGGGCGGCATCGGTCTGGCCCTGCACTGCGGGACGCCTTTCCCCAAGGTCGTTGCCGTGGGAATGTACGACGGGCCGGCCGACGACCTGTACCTGGGCGAAGAGTTCTGTCGCAGCGCCGGGCAGATCCTTCACTCTCGCAGCGGCGGCTATCGTCTGCCCCCCGAAGATCCCGGTGGTGGACTCTACCATCGCCGCTGGGACATCATCCGTGTGCACAACGTGATCATCAAGCTGTTGCACACCGGCAGGCTCGATGTCAGCGATCTGATTACGCATCGCTTCCCCCTGGAGAGAGCGCCGCAGGCATACAAGCTGATCGACGAGGGGGCGGAGGGGATGATGAAGGTCATCTTCGACCTGACCGCAGGGTAGGCATATTCATATCGGAAAGCACTGTGCAACGTGCGACCAACCGGGGCGATTTTTCCCGGCAATGGAGGGTCTGATTTGTCGAGCAAAGTAAATGCCGCGGTCCTCGTGACCACGCGGACGATGGAGATCCAGGCCTTCGACCCGCCGGTCATCAACGAGGACGACGGGCTGCTGAGAGTCGAGCTATGCGGTGTCTGCGGCAGCGATCCTCGTATCTACAATTGGACGGAGACCGAACGATTTCCGCTCATCATGGGGCATGAGCTGGTGGGGCACATTGAGCAACTCGGGAGCCGGGCCGCGGCGCGCTGGGGCGTCCAGGCCGGCGATCGGGTCATCGTCGAGCACCTGTTCGGGTGCGGGCACTGCCGCTGGTGCCTGCTGGGCGAGTATCGTTTCTGTAAAGAGCATCAGGGCTACGGCGGAACGACGCCGTCGAGCGTGCCGCCTCACCTGTGGGGCGCATATAGCCAATACATGTATCTGGCGCCCAATTCGCGAGTGCATCGCATCTCGGAGGATGTGCCTGCCGAAGCCGCGGCGATGACCTGCGCCAACATTGGAAACGGTCTGCGCTGGGTGCGCACAAAGGGCGGGGCCGCGATTGGCGATAACGTTGTCGTCCTCGGGCCGGGCGGACAGGGCCTGGCCGCGATCCTGGCGGCCAACGAGGCCGGCGCGTCAAAGATTATTGCGGTCGGCCTGACCCAGGATGAACATCGCTTCGAACTGTCCAGACTGTTCGGCGCAACGCACATCATCAATCTTGAGCAAGATGATCCGGTTGAGGCGGTTCTGGAGCTCACCGATGGCGTATTGGCAGACCTGGTCGTGGACCTGACCGGCGCCACGGCTTCGTTCCCGCTGGCGCTTGACCTGGCGCGACCGATGGGCGTTGTCGTCGTCGGCTCGAACACCGGCGCGCAGGAAGTCGCCATCGTTCCCAGCAAGATCCCGATCAAGGAGCTACGCGTACAGGGCGTGAATACGCACGATACGTCTGCCGTGCAGGCTGCCATCAAGATCGTCGAATCGCGTCGTTATCCCATCGAGAAGATGGTCACACATCATTTCCCGCTGGCGGAGGCCGAGACAGCAGTGCGGGCGGCCGGAGGCGAAATTGAGTTGGATGGTTTTATCAAGGGCGTGATAGTTCCGAACTGAAGCGTGGCAATTTCGTGTAGTGAAATATAGTAATGCTGGGTAGTGCGCCGCCCGTGCTGAAGGTTTGAGATGCGAAATGGATGGCTTTATGAAGGGGGTGGCAGTTCTGAACTGAAGCTCGTAAAATTCGTGTAGTAAAGTGAAGCTATGTCGGGTACTGCGTCGCCCGTGCGGGAGGTCTGGGGGTGGGAACGGGGTTCGCTCCTGAATGCCGGTTACCCGACAATTCTGAACAGATGAAAGGCAGCTAGGCAAAATGGACATAACCTGGGATTACACGAACCAACGCGAGTATGTCAGGCGGATCAGTGAGGGCATGCCGCCGGTTATCATCAGCGCGGTTGTGACAGGCGGGCATCAGAAGAGCGAGAATCCGGCGATGCCGGTAACGGCCGAGGAGCAGGCGGAGGCTGCTGCCGAGGTCTTCGCGGCCGGCGCAACGATTATCCACATCCACGCTCGCCAGGCGGACGACCCGACGCAGCCATCGCACGAGGCGGACCGCTATCGCGAGATCAATGATCTGATGCGCTCCAAAGCGCCACAGATTCTGGTGGACAACTCGCAAGGGGTCGCAGATCTGACGACTCAGGGAAGCGATTTCGTTGGCACGGCACACCACTACAAATCTGCTCCGATCGAGGCCGGCCCGGATATCATGGCCTTCAACCCCGGGCCAATGACCTTTCGCGGCGGCGCCGCCTACACCGGCGGCGGAGGCGGGCCGAGCAAAGTCACCGTGGCCACTTTTGATGACTCCGAACGCACGGCGCACCGTCTGCGGGAGCGTGGGATCAAGCCGCAGGTGTTTCTGTACCATCCCGGGCATCTCGACATTCTGGACTATCTCATTGAGCGCGACGCGCTGGACAAGCCTTACTTTCTGCAGCTGGTCTTCGGACAGCAGAGCGGTATCAACACGAGCATGGACAGCTTTCTCTACATGGTTCGCAACCTGCCCGAGGATTCCCTGTTCCAGACGTGCGCGCTGGGCCTGGAAGAGCTTCAGGTGAACGTGATGGCAATGCTGCTGGGTGGTCACGTACGCACGGGGCTGGAGGACTGTATCCACTACCAACGCGGCGAACTGGCGCACAGCAATGCGCAAATGGTGGAGCGGATTGTGCGCATTGCCAATGATTTGGGTCGAGGCGTCGCTACAATTGAAGAGACGCGCCGGATGTTGGGCATCGAAAAATAAGAAGAGAGCGACGAGGTAAAGAGTAAAGAGAATCTCGCTTCCTCACCAGCCGCGTTTATCCGACACACGATGATAGCGTAGGCGTTGTCGCTTTCGCGACAGGCGATAGCGCCAATCTGCCGCGGCTGGACGCCTGCGAAATGGCGGAGCTTGCCAATCGGAACACTGGCGAGAAGGCATTGCCAAGCGGCGTCGTCTGTCCGCAATTATCCAATTTTTTTTGGCAACTTGAACGTCAGCTTCCTTTCGCATATAATCAGGCCAGACTCCTGGTAGAAATTCCCATTCCAGGCCGCTCAGTTCGCATCCTTTCCTCAACGCAAATCGGCTCAAGAAATCATGCACAACGCAGAAATCCTGGTCGTTGGATTGGGCGCCATGGGAAGTGCAGCCCTATATCACCTTGCTCGCAGCGGGGTGACTGCGGTCGGAATCGAACAGTTTCAGATTGGCCATGCCTTGGGTAGCTCCCATGGCTACTCCAGGATATACCGCAATTTCTATGACGATCCGCTCTACGTAAAGCTCGCCGAAGCGGCCCTCCCTCTGTGGCAGGAACTTGAGGCTCTCTCCGGCGAGAAACTTTTGCACCTCACCGGATTGCTCTACTTTGCACGGCCCGATAACAGAAACATCGAACAACGAATGGGCGTAATGGAGGCGCTCAAAAGGCCCTATGAGCGGTTGACAGCCCAGGAAGTAACGGATCGCTTTCCCGCACTGCGTCTGCCCGCAGAGACCGTCAGTTGCTTTACGCCCCAGGCCGGCTTTCTGGATGCTGGCCGCTGTGTCCTGGCACATTTGAAACAGGCGCAGCGTTTTGGGGCAACCATCCATGATCAGGTTCGTGTCGACCGCATTGACCTCAGCCAGGAATCGCCGGTGCTTGAGACTTCGGCCGGCCAATATCGCTGCGACCGGCTTATCATTTCGCCGGGGCCTTGGGCCTCCGAGATCCTGGAGGAGCTTGCGCTGCCGCTGTGCGTTACACGTCAGCAGAAATTCTACTTCCGACCGAAACACCGTGCCCCCTACCAGCCCGGCGGTCTGCCCGTCTATGGAGACAGCGACGCCAAGTTCTACGGGTTCCCCGACTATGGCCCGGGGCTAAAGGTCGCCGACGACGGGCTGGGCGCAGATACCTCTCCCTCTGAAGTCGATCGCACACTGGACCTGGGTAAGCGGGATGAACTGCAGCAATGGCTCGAAACCATCATGCCCGACAGTGGCTTCTCCTACGTCGAAGGTTCGACCTGCATGTATACAGTGACGCCGGACCGGGACTTTCTGATCGGATCCCACCCTCGGAATCCAAATGTACTGGTTGGCGCGGGATTCTCCGGGCACGGGTTCAAGTTCTCGACTCTCGTGGGGAAAATCCTGGCTGAACTGGCTGCGGACGGTGCTACTGATTATCCAGTCGAGCGGTTCCGGCTTGACCGGTTCGACAGGGCGGACGGATCGTGACCAGTGTCCGGCGGCCACGCCCACGCTGAACTCAGAGCAGACGTTTCCGATAACTAAAAGGTAACTACTAAGCCATATACAGTGCCTGTCTTGACCAGACCTTCATTCACGCCGCCATTCAGGCTAGCTCATTGCGTAATTGGTTGGCAGCCGCCTTGCTTGACAGCCGACAATCCGCTATGACGACGAACGGTCGGTGAGGCCTGTTTTTGAAGGGGGGCGTTGCGGGGGGAGTCCCCCCGCACAAGGGAGGGCCGAAGGCCCGACCGCCCAAACTGCAGTGGTTAGTGGATAGTGGTTAGTGGATAGTGGTTAGTGGATAGTGGGGGGCGAGCGGATGCCGGGGGAGTGAGGAGTGAGAAACAGCTTCGCTTGGCTCACTCTGGGTCGCGAATTGATGTTGGCTGCGTAGTTTCACTAAAAGACCGATTCTGCCGTGGAGAAAATGATGAGTGCATCGCCCGAAGAGACTGCACGCAAGCTCTATCAGGACGCCTTGGTCATCGACGGCCTGAATGTGAGCAACTGGGACAGCCCGGCCGTAGTTGAGAGTTTGCACGCCGGCGGCGTTACCGCTTTCAATGCGACGATCGCCACACTGGAAAACTACCCGCAAACGCTGGACAACATAGCCGCCTGGCTGCAGCGCTTCAGGACATACGAAGAGACCCTCATCCAGGTGAAGAACGTGGATGATATCCTGCAGGCCAAACGGGAGAACAAGGTCGGGGTCATCCTCGGTTTTCAGAACGCCACGCCGATTGAGAACGATCTCGATCGTCTGGATCTGTTCCACGCTCTGGGGGTGCGGATTATCCAGCTGACCTTCCACGAACGCAATCTGCTGGGGAGCGGCTGCTACGAACGCCGCGATGACGGCCTGAGTCATTTTGGCGTTGACGCGATCGAGGATATGAACCGCCTTGGCATCCTCATCGACCTCTCCCACGTGGGAGTGCGCTCGACAATCGAGGCGATTGAGGCGTCGGACAGGCCGGTAGCGATAACCCATGCGAACGCAAAGTCCTATTACGACGTTCCGCGCAACAAGACGGATGATGCCCTGAAGCGAGTGGCGGCGCGCGGGGGCGTGATCGGCGCCACAGCCATCACGGCATTTCTGCGCACAGGCTTTGAATCCACCTTATCGGATTACATCGACGCGATCGATGACATGGTGGCCAGAGTAGGCGTCGACCATGTCGGCATTGCGACCGATTTCACGCAAGATCAGCCGGAATCGTTCGGGCGGTATATCGGGTCGCAGCAGGGCACGAAATTTCCGGCCAAGTTCGTTGACCTGTCGCGAAGCCAGCGCGACGGCCTCCGGTATCCCCTGGGCCTGGAGTCGCCTGCCGAGATGCCGAATCTGGCCGGGGCCTTACTGGGCCGCGGCTACAGCGCAGGCGACGTTGACAAGCTTCTGGGCGGGAACTGGCTGCGGCTGTTCCGGGATATCTGGGGTGCCTGAGAGACAGTGGGGGGGCGCCCTCTTGGACTGGCCGCCGTCCGATTTTCGCGCCGGGAACTGCAGATACACATCCTGATTGCTACCAAGTCTTTTGGCGCGGGTAACGCGATGGAATCGTGGTTGCCTTGCTTGCCTTGGCGCACTACGCAACACGCAGCGCGCAAAGACAGCTGGTTTTCGTACCGAACGCACAATAGTTTCCAAATAGCTGGAGTACGCAACGTGCAAATGCGCTCCCTGGGAATCTACGAGCGATGACCAAGTACATTATCCAGCGCATTATTGTCTCTATTCCGATCTTCTTCGGCATCACCATGATCGTCTTTGCTCTCTATGCGCTGGCGCCAGGCGATCCGCTGGCAATGCTTCTGGGCGAGAGAGCCATGCTGGAGATGACCGCGGAAGAGCTGGAAGCGGCGCGAGATAGTCTTGGTCTGAACGATCCCTGGCTGGGCCGCTATCTCACCTGGCTAAGCAGAGCAGTTCGGGGCGACCTGGGATATCCCCTTACCGGCGGTTATACCGTCATGGAACTCCTGCAACAGCGGATCGGTCCGACGCTGCTCCTCATGTCGTCGGCTTTCGTTGTGTCGCTCCTGGCAGGCGTTCCCATGGGGATCGTCATGGCTCTCAAACAGTACTCCTGGATCGACTATCTCGTGACCGTACTCGCCTTCGCACAACTGTCGATCCCTTCATTCTTCCTGGCTCTCGGTGCGATGTACGTCTTTTCTTTGAAGCTGGACATATTCCCCACTTCCGGTCTGCAAACGATTGGGGAACCCTTCTCACTTTGGGACCGGATTCACCATCTCATCATGCCTTCGTTCATCCTGGCCGCTTACTTTGCGGGTGTCTGGGCGCGTTACACGCGTTCCAGCATGTTGGAGACAATGCACCTGGAGTTCGTGACTACGGCGCGCGCCAAAGGGCTGAGGGAACGGGTCGTTGTCGTCCGTCACGCTCTACGCAATGCACTCTTGCCGTTGGTTACTGTCGCATCCCTGAGTCTGGGTCAACTGCTGGGGGGATCGATAATCATCGAGACGATCTTCCAGTGGCCGGGTATTGGTATGCTGGGCTGGCAGGCCACCTTGAACCGGGAGTACCCGATACTTATGGGGATCATCCTGATTGCCTCCACAACGGTCCTTGCCAGCAACCTGCTGGCCGATATCCTGTACGCCGTGGTCGATCCGAGAATTCGCTACGACTGAGCTTCCGCACGGACCCGTGCGGCGTTGGAGGGCCGGGCCGATGGCCAACGATCTGCAGGCCGAGCAACAACTGTTTGTCGATTCCCCTGCCAGGCGCGCCGTGCGTCGCTTTTCACGGCACCGTCTGGCGATGCTCGGCCTCGGTGTGCTGCTGATTATGGTGACGCTCGCCGTCCTTGCGCCTGCGATCGCCCCGCACTCTCCGACCAAGCAGGAGTTGGCCCTCTACCGCAAACCGCCCACAACGACGCACTGGCTGGGCACCGATTCTCTGGGCCGCGACGTGTTCTCCCGCCTGATCCACGCTGGCCGGGTCTCGCTCAGTGTGGGGCTGGTAGCTGTTGGCATCTATGAAACGATCGCCATTCTTCTGGGCGCGGTCGCAGGCTACTATGGCAGCAAACTGGATTGGATCATCATGCGCGCCGTAGATGTCGTCATGACGATCCCAACCATGATCGTAATCATCTTTCTGGTCTCGATTCTTGGTCCGAGCATGTATAACTCGATGCTTGCCATCGGCATCATGGGGTGGCCGGAGCCAACGCGGCTGGTGCGCGGGCAAATCCTTTCGTTGCGGGAGATGGACTATGTGACCGCCGCGCGTTCTCTTGGTCTGCCCACCCATCGGATCATCCTGCGGCACGTACTGCCCGGTGTGGTAGCGCCGCTGGTAGTTCACGCCACCTTCGGCGTAGCCGGCGCCATTCTCACGGAAGCAGGTCTCTCATTCCTCGGCCTGGGTGTGCCGCCCCCCACAGCCAGTTGGGGAAACATGATGAGCTCAGCGCAAACTCTGAACATTCTGGAGCGCGTGCCGTGGCTGTGGGTACCGCCGGGTATCGCCATTATGCTTTCTGTGCTTTCGATTAACTTCATCGGTGATGGGCTACGCGATGCACTCGATCCGCGCGGCATGGAAACCGGCTAATTCTGGAACGCTGAGCCGAAAGGAGGTGCCAATGCAGACTCTGGTCGTTGTTGCAGCTTTCTCGAAGAATGACAGAAAACACAAGTGAGCCGCACAGGCTCACGTCAGGACTGGAGGAGAAAATTATGAAACGGCTTTTGCTTGCAGTTAACTTGCTTATCGTGGCGGCTATGCTGCTTACCGCCTGTGCTCCGGTAACGACGGCCCCGGCCGCCCCCGCGATGCAGGAACCGCCTTCCGAGAGACAGTACGGCGGCACCCTCAACTTCTGGCAGCCATCCTGGGATGGCAGCAAGGACTGGTTCCACCACATCAAGAGGGATGAGGTGACAACCTGGATGTGGGAGGAACTCTTCTGGACCACCACAGGTAGCTTCATCCCCGTACTCGCCACTGGCTATGACGTATCCGACGATGGGATGATCTACACTGTCCATCTGCGTGAAGGCGTCAAGTTCCATGACGGCGAGGACTTCACCGCCGAGGACGTAAAATACTCCTTCGAGCTGAAGTATGATCCCGGCATTCTGCCGCCGGAGGGACTGAAAGCCGAAGCGGAGCGGGTCGAAGGGCTGTTCGCCTACAAGCAGGGCGAAGAGGGCGCCGATGAGATTACCGGCATTCGCGTCGTTGACGATTACACCGTCGAGTTCGTGCTGACTGAGCAGGACCCCAGCTTCTTCCCCGGATTTCTGGGCTATGTCGAACATCCGATGATGCCCAAGCATGTTCTTGAAGCGCTGGACCGGAGTGAACTGGTAGCCGGCACGAGCGACTACTGGGTCACAGCTCCAATTGGCACCGGTCCCTACAAGTTCGTGGAGCATGTGCCCGGTCAGTACCTCGAGTATGCGCGTTTTGATGACTACTGGGGCGGAAAGCCCGGCCCCGAGCGCCTCTTCGTAAAGTTCGCCCCGGTCGAGACGGCGATCATCATGCTGCAAAAAGGCGAACTCGATATCGTGTGGGAGGCGCCGGCTGAGGAGGCCGTGCGGCTGATGGACGATCCCGACATCGATGTGCTGGTCGCCGACAACGTGATGGGCTTCTGGATTCAGACGCCGAACTGGCATGCCGGCGATGGCCTGTGGCAGAACCCGAAGGCCAAGCAAGCTCTGTTGTACGCTGCAGACCGGCAGGGCTACGTGGACAACGTGATGCAGGGCTTTGGCGTGGTGCGCCACAGTTGGTTCCACGGAACGCGGTTCGAGTGCCCCACCTTGATCGAGTATGACTATGATCTGGACAAGGCGAAGGCACTGCTCGACGAAATCGGCATGACCGCGGACAAGCGCGCCGAATACCAGCTTGAACTCACCGTTTATCCAGGCAACAAGATGCGCGTCAACTACGCCGTCATGCTGCATGAGGCCTACACCCAACTAGGATTCAAGACAAATATCGATCTCATCGACGCGGCCTCCTGGGCCGACTACCGCAATGGCAAAGGGCCGCGCGGCACCGAGTTCGATTTCGCCATCGCCAACTGGGGCCCGGGCACCAACCCCTATGTCCTTGAGCCCTACATGGTCGGTACGGTCGAATTGGGCTACTGGCCGCTCGACATAGAACGGGACTATAACTGGCATGAGTATAGCCCGAATGCCGAAAGAGCCAAGGAACTCTGGGCCAAGATATTCGCTGAGACAGAAATCGAAGCGCAGACGCCTTATTTCCAGGAAATCGACTGCATCCTCAACGAGGAGGTCTTCATACCGCACCTCATCGGTGAGTCCTGGATCGCCCTTAAGAGCAAACGCCTTCAGGGTGTAGACCTCGACCTCGATGTCAGCGTGTACATCGTGCCCATGCTGGTCGATATGGCGAACTGGTGGCTCTGGGATCCGGAGGCAGATTCACAGTAGACGATTTCGTCCCAATCGGCCTTTGTTCAACTGGGAAACGTCGTTGCGAGCACTCCAACGGGGGTGCTCGCAATTTCTGCCGCGCCGCTGGGCTGAAGGTAGTCCAGCCAACCTTCCAACTATGATGCCTAATTCACTCGGCTGTTCAGGTCTGGCGATTTCCCGGTTCACCTTGGGCTGCTGCTTCTTCGGTTCCGTAATCAGCGAAACCGATTCCAGGCGGCTCCTCGACCACGCGCTCGATTCCGGAATCAATGCGCTCGACACAGCCGAGTCGTATGGTCCGCCCCCCGGGACCAGCGAGACCTTTCTCGGCCGGCATCTCAAAGCGCGCCGTGACCGCGTTGTGATATCGACAAAGGTAGGCCCGACGCGGGCCTGGCTTGCGGATCCGGCGGAACAGGGCCTGACGCGCCGCGTCATCGCCCGCGTCGTCGAGGCCGGTCTGCGCCGCCTGCAGACCGACTACATCGACATTCTCTACGCGCATTTCCCCTGCCCGGTCACCCCGCTGGAAGAGACGCTCGGCGCGTTCGACGAGCTTGTCCGCGCCGGCAAGGTGCGCGCCATCGGCCTGTCTAACCATTCGGCTTCGCAGGTGGCCGAGGCGCTGTGGATCGCCGACCGGAACGGATACGCGCCGCTGGTCGTGACGCAGGATCTCTACAATCTCTTTGAGCGTGTCAATGAATGGGACCTGTATCCCCTCTGTCAACGTCATGGGCTGGGCGTGGTGGCCTATGCCGTTCTCGCCGGCGGGCTGCTGTGCGGCAACTATTCG
The DNA here is from genome assembly GCA_965220715.1 of Caldilineaceae bacterium. Lineage (GTDB taxonomy): Bacteria > Chloroflexota > Anaerolineae > Caldilineales > Caldilineaceae > Bin5. The sequence continues at coordinate 4,870,644 of OZ244843.1, read as the reverse complement.
CTCGACATGGTCCGCGATCATGGTAAGATCCCGTCATGGCGGCGGGCCGCCTACTATGGCCGGCGCCACGAAGAGCATGCGCCGACGCGGTCGTCACCCAAGCTGACCGAGCGCACCGTCAGCGCAGTGGCGAAGCTCGAAACCTGGGCGGCGGCGCGCGGCGTTACGGCCTCGCAGGCGGCTACGGCCTGGGCGCTTTCACATCCAGCCGTGACGTCAGTGCTGCTTGGCGTATCCAACTGTGCGCAGTTCGACGCCAACCTGGCCGCGCTCGACCTCAAGCTCAGCGATGACGAGCGCGCGGAGATCGGCGAGCTGTTTCCACGCGAATGTGTCAACATGGTCGCGCCGACATGGTAGCGCCTATTCGACTGCGGCCAGCCGTCCCGCGACCGCTGGAGTCAGCCGCAGTCCCAGCCACGCAGGGAGGTGGACAGATGACCGAAACAGACGCGGGAGCCGCGGACCTGAATCGCCTGAAACTTGCGTCCGACCCATATCGCCCGGCCTACCATTTCCTGGCCCCGCACAACTGGCTGAATGACCCGAACGGGACGATCTTCTGGAAGGGCAGGTATCACCTGTTCTACCAGCACAACCCCTACGGCGCGTATCACGGCGGGGCAACGGGAACGATACACTGGGGGCATGCGGTCAGCGGAGACCTGATGCACTGGCAGGATCTGCCAATTGCCCTAGCGCCGGCGGACAGTCCCGATAAGGATGGCTGCTACAGCGGCACGGCCTTCGTCAACATGGACGGCGTGCCTACCATCATCTACCATGGTGTGCCGGGCGGGATCTGCATCGCCACCAGCCGGGATGACTTGCTGGTCGAATGGGAAAAACATCCAGCGAACCCCGTTATCCCGACGCCGGTGCCTGGCGGCGCCTACAAGGTGGACGGCGCCCCCTGCGCGTGGATCGAAGGCGACACCTACTACGCGCTTACGGGAAACAGCAGCCAGGAAGCCTTCGACGGTCTGGAGCCGGACAGGGCCTTTCTGTTCAGGTCGAAAGATCTGGTGCAGTGGGAATATCTGCATACCCTCTATGAAGGCGGTGAGCACACTGAAATAGGTGAGGACTGTGCCGTTCCCGACTTTTTTCCGATGGGCGACAGGCATGTTCTGCTCTTCGCCAGCCACCGTCGCGGGCCGCAATACTATACGGGAACCTACGCGAACCAGAGGTTTACCCCAACAAGGTACGGGAGACAGGCCTACGGCGAGACGAATTTTTCCAACAGAACAGGCATCCTGAATGAGTGTCAGACGCTTCTGGACGGCAACGGCCGCCGCGTTCTCTTTGGCAGGCTGTCCGAGGGGCGATTCGGCTACATCCAGCGGGCATCGGGCTGGTCGGGGATCATGGCCCTGCCGATGGCGCTCTCAATGGGTGAACAGGGCGAACTGAACTTGAACCCGGTAGAGGAACTGGAGGCGCTGCGCAAAAACCGGGTGCAGCTCTCTGACATCCACTTGGCGGGAGATTCGACGATTACGCTTGACGGCGTGCGCGGCAACAGGCTGGAGATTCGGGCGCTCTTCAGTTGGGAAAGCGCAGAGGAGTTCGGGTTGAGTGTATGCTGTTCGCCCGACGGCGCAGAGCAGACGATGATTCGGTTCAATGTCAATCCCAATGATTCAACGCAGCCACAGGACAAAATGAGTCCTGACAGGATGCTGGTCCTGGACGTTACCCGCTCGAGTGTCAGTCAGGCGGTCAAGAATCGTGAGTCGCAGCGCTGTATCGTCAGGCACTCCTACGGCAAGCCGATCGAGTTGCGGATCTTTGTCGACCGCAGCGTGGTAGAGGTTTTTGCCGAGGGCGGCCATTACCTGGGCAAGCGCATTTATCCGGCGCGGCCCGACAGCTTGGGCGTGCAGATCTTTTCGCTGGGCGGCAATGCAACCCTCCACTCGCTGGAGGCATGGGAGATGGACGCAATCTGGCCGATCTAATGTGCGTTCAACATGAAAACACGCTTTTTTGTGCGCAACGTATTGCGTATTTCGTATTGCGTAAAGGCAGGCAAGACAACCACGATCTTAGTGCCTGACGCTCGCGAAAATTCTCGGTGTCAAACGGGATAACCATTAGACACCTGGGGGTGGTAGAGCCCGAAACGGGCGGCCGCCAACCTGCAGGAGGGAACCATCACGAACTCATCCGTGGCCCGGCCCGACCGCGGTGGCGAGGCGCTCCTACGCGGCGCGACTGCAGTGCTTGAGCCGCTTGAATGGGAGACCGATTCCCTGGCAGAAGGGGCTCGCCTTTTCCTGGATGCAGATCATACGTTTGCCGAGCTGCCGCAGGCGCTGGCGGGCAGGAGCTTCATTCGCTCAAGTTTCTTCGGCACACGCAAGGTCTGCCGCCAGCCAGGTGTCGCCTACGCCATCACCCCTGCGCGAGGACAAGGCAGGCCGAGCCGGGCAGATCAACTCGAACGCATGGGATTCCGGCAGGTGCGTGTTCCGGCAATCCGCGTATTCAGCGACGGCACAGCGGTTGACTGCTCGGTCTATCAGAAACGAATGCGGGAAGGTGAACGCATCGACATCGGTTCGCCGGGACTGGTCCTCACCTTGGACGCGCCCTGGTGCGTCCTTGTTGCCGCGGCGCATTCGCCGGCGGGCAAGACCGGCGACCAGGCCGGATATGGTGGTGGCGATGGTTCATCGTCGGGCCAACGCGCCCGAAATCCTTTCTCGCCTCCACTGGCGCAGAACTACACCATCGCAGCCGAAGTTCCCGATCATGTAGAGTACTTCATTCACGACCCCGGTATGGCCCGGTTGCCCAGCGGCCACTTTCTTGTCGCCGCCCCGTGCTGGCAGCGAGGCGTCGGACCGGATCACCTGATGATGTCGCGCAGCGTAGACGGCGGCAGAAGCTGGCAGCGGCTGCCTGACCTGCCGTTTGCCGAGGGAACCCCGTTTGTCGTCGGCAACAGGTTATACATGTTTACCCAGCCCCGCCAGCACCAGGACGTCTATTTCATGCGCAGTGACGACGAGGGCGAAACCTGGTCCGATCCCGCTATGGTACTGGAGGGGGCCTTTTGGAACTGCCAGACGAGTATGGTGATCAGAGGCGGGCAACTGTATTGGGTTCTCGACCAAAAGCACAAAGCGACGGTTGCGATTGCCGCCGACCTCTCGCAAGACCTGCTGGACTCCAGCGCATGGCGCGTTTCCCAGATAATTCCGGCAACACAAACGGCAGTGCAGTTCAGAACCGTACATGACCGTCACCAGCCGGAGCGGTTTGACGATTGGAACCTGGAAGGGAATGTCATGGATGTGAACGGACATCTCAGGATTGCCTGCCGCGTCAACCCAAAGCATACAGGTACCACTCCAGGCATCGCCGCGGTCTTCGATCTCGAGGACGACGGAGCCAATCTGAACCTGCAGTTCGACCAGCATTATCCCTGGCCCGGCGGACAGACCAAGTTCTGTATCGTCTATGATGAACGCACGCGGCTGTTCTGGATGGCCAGCAACATCGTTTCCGGCGCCCATCCCCAGAAGTTGGGCGGCGGGGCTGACGGGGAGAGACGTTTTCTGATGCTGTACTGCGGCATGGACGGCCTGAACTGGCTGCCCGTAGGCTGCATTGCCATGGCTCCCTGTTCGAGTCAATCGTTCATGTATCCGTCGATGGTAGTTGACGGTGACGACCTGGCGATTCTGTCGCGCTCCGGCAGGAAGTCAGGCCACTACCATGATGCGGATCTCGCCACCTTTCATCGCGTTCACAACTTCCGGGAACTGGCGTGGCACTGAATGCCGCCAGCGGATGGCTTGCAGTGTATAGGGGCAATGTCGCGCCGAAGATGGCGCGCCAAGCGCTGAAAACTGATATTTCATGGCAGCCACAGCGAAGGACGATTCCCACCGACCAATGACAGACTACCCTCATATCTTTTCGCCGCTGACGGTCAAGGGAATGACGCTGCGCAACCGCATATGCAGTACCGGCCATATGGCGTCGTGGATGCACCACAACGGCGTGCCCAACGACAGTTGCCGGGCCTACTTCGAGGAGCGCGCCAAAGGCGGCATCGCGTTGGTTACGCTGGGCGCAACCTCGGTTCGAGAAGGCGATCACCCGGCCTACTTCCAGAATCTTGACGATCGTTTCATCGCCTCCTACCGCACGCTGACGCAAGCCGTACACCGCCACGGCGCCAGGTTTATCGCCCAGTTCTGTCCCCGCGGCGCCCAGGTGCATCTGTCCGAATTCTGTGAGCCGATGCCAACCGCGCCGGTTGCGCGCACGGTGCCGGGCATTATCAATCCGCCCATGCTGGCGTCGGAGCACGTGGCTTCCTGGTCGTCGGAGGATCTTCAGGACCTGGTGGCCTGTTGCGGACGGGCGGCCTGGCGGGCGCGAGCCGGTGGCGCGGATGGGGTGGAGCTGCATGCACACCAGCATCATCTCTTCTCGCAGTTCCTCAGCCCAGCCTGTAACCGCCGCGATGACGCCTACGGTGGCAACTTCACCAATCGCGCCCGCCTGCTCGTCGATGCGCTGGCCGCGATGCGGCAAGCCGTGGGCGACGACCATGTCGTTGGCGTGCGCTTGAAGGCGCACGACATGCACCGGGACGGCTATGACGAACAGGACTGCGTTCGCCTGATCGAGCTTCTGAAGGCCAAGAGCCTGATCGACTATGTGAGCCTCACCGTCGGCGGGGCGGTCCATCATACCGGGTCAATGTATATGCCGGAAGCGGCACAGCTCAAACGGGTTGCCCGGGTACGCCGTGCGATTGATCTGCCCGTGTTCCACGCCGGCGGCATCGTCACGCCGGAGGTGGCGGAGGCTGCGCTGGCGGAGGGCTGCCTTGACGTGGTCGGCGTCACCAAGGGCCATTTCGCGGACCCCCACTTTGTAAACAAGCTGCGCGACGGCCGGCGGGAAGAGATTCGGCTCTGCATTCGCTGTCAGTTCTGTTGTGACGGCGGCGAAGGCCCGGTCGGCTGCATCTACAACCCGGTGACCGGCCGCGAGAAAGACTGGGCGACACCGGTGCCCGCCTTGGTGCGTCGACGAGTCGTTATCGCGGGCGCGGGGCCGGCCGGCATGGAGGCTGCCATAACAGCATCTGAACGGGGCCACGAGGTGATCGTCCTGGAAAAAGCGGATCGCGTCGGCGGGCAGATCCACCTGGCCGGCGCCGCGCCGCTGCGCCGCGGCTTCTCGACGATCGCAGAGTTTTATCAACGCCAAGCCGCCCGCGGTCGTTTCGAAGTGCGGTTAGGCGTCGAGGCAACGCGTGATAACATACTGGCGTTGCACCCGGACGTGGTGATCCTGGCTACCGGCTCAGGGCCTATTCGGGCGCGGAGCGACGGTAGCGACAAGGAGGCCCTGACCGTCCACGAGGTACTTGAAGGAAAAGCGGATAGCTGCAAACGCGTTCTCATCGTCGACCGCGACGGGCACGCGCCTGCTTTTGTAGCTGCGGACCACCTCCGCTGTGGGGGAGTGTCGGTCACATTCGTCGCGGCGATGGCCCGGGCCGGCGCCGACCTGGGCGAAAGGGACGCGGCGATGCTCTGCCAACGACTGGCCGATCACGGCGTGACTTTCATTGTCGGGCACGACCTGGCGCGTGTTAACGGGGCAGGCGCGGCGTTGAGGAGCATTTACACCGGTGGCGAGCAGGCAGTCGGTCCGTTTGACGCGATTGTCATTGCAGCCGGCAGCCAGCCTTACAGCCCGCTGGCCGCGGCGCTGGCGGGCAAGGTTGACGAACTGCATGTCATCGGCGCTGCCAGTGCAGCCCGGTTTATCTTCGAGGCCACCACGGATGGCGCCCGAATCGGCCATGCGATCTGACAGGCGGCGAACGAAACTCGCCGCCGGCAAACCACCGGTTCTAAATTTGAGGTTCAACAGTTAAGCGAGTGAAGGCGGGGGAGAAGTAACATGCGCGACCTGAGCAGGGACAGTACACATCTGTACGTGAAGGAGTTTACACAGACGTTTCTGGACAATGTCGTGATCGAATCGGCGCAGGATGTGACGCGCCGCTGGAACCGGCCCACACGCCGCCTGGAAACGCCCCTTATCAGCAAGGATCGCCCCTGGGAGCACGTGCCCTATTTTACCTATTCGAACTACTGTGTGCTGCGCGACCCGCAGGATGGCCTCTTCAAGTGCTGGTATGAGGATATGGCGGGAACGCCCGCGCCCGAGCCGATCCCAAACAACCCTTTTGGCACTTTCTCGCGTCAGCTCTATGCCGAGAGCGAAGATGGGATCCACTGGCAAAAGCCGGAACTGGATGTCTACGAACTGTACGGCCACAAGACCAACATCGTTCTAGGCGACGGCGAGTTCGGGCAAGTCCACTCGATGAACGTCGTCCTTGATCTCCATCCCTCCCGCCCGGAGGAGCGCTTTCGCGCGCTGTTTTCGCATATGCGTAACGACGATGTCGCCAGTTTTCACAACATCAGGTGCGCGCGCTCACCTGACGGCATCCACTGGACCGTCTACGACGAGTTGCCTTCGATCGGTATGCTGGGATCCAAACTCGACGACGTGTCGGCGCTCTTTTACGATGAATATGCGCGCGAGTTCGTGCAGAATACGCGGCATGTGATGATGGTTGCGGCCGGCGCGACCAACATGCGCAATCCGCAGAATCGCCGCTCTTTCACCATCACCAGCGAGCCGCACAACTTCGCCTCGTACAGTCAGCGGCGGGTTTTCCAGTGTCGCAGCCACGACTTTCTGCACTGGAGCGAGCCGGTCCTGGTGGCGGCGGCCGACGACGAGGAGGACAACCTGGACGACTCGTTCTACGGCATGTCGCAGTACAAGATGGGCAATGTGCATCTGGCTACGGTCGGCGTGTTCCAGGCGGTTGACAACGAGATGGAAGTTCAGCTGCTGATGAGCCGTGACGGGCTGCGCTGGCAGCGGACCGGCAAGCGTCAGCCGTTCCTGGCCCCGCGCGGGGAGGGGTACTGGGACGCCTACATGGTCTCGCTGGTTAGCCCGCCGATCGAGATGGGGGATGAGTTGTGGTTCTATCACGGCGGCACGAATTACCACCATGATTTCTTCCTGGCCGGCGCGCGCGAGAGTCTGGATCATCCGGAGGCGCGCGATCCGTTGAATGCGCGGTTCGGTCTGGGACTGGCGACCTTGCGCAAGGACGGGTACGCCGGGCTGTACGCCAACAGGTATCGCGAGGGAACCATCGTGACGCGCCCGCTCATCAGCCTGGGTACGAAACTGGTGATCAACGCCCGCTGCGCTCCGGGCGGCTCGGTGCGGGTCGAGGTGGCAGACAGGTACGATGAAGCACTCGAGCCCTGCCTGAAGGAGTGCTGTGATCCGTTCACCGGTGACAACGTAGCCCACACGGTGACATGGGCAGGAAACCCCGATATCCCGGCGGGGGCGGGTTCCCGGTGGGGAGGGCCGGGGGAGAGAACCTACTGGCGCAAGCTGCGGTTCTTCCTGCGAGACGCAGAGTTGTACTCATTCCACTTCGAGGACCCGATTGAATAGTGGATCTGGGGCGGGGCGTGATCTGCTCTTCTCGTCACTCTCCCGGATTCCTTGGCGCGGGCCGTTACGCAGAGCGTGTCGAGGATCCCGGGCGTAAAGGTCATCCGCTCACGCCATTTGTCTTTTTGGTACAAGATCAGGCTCGGCTCTACAGTTCGTCGAAGGTGAGCATATTCCCAGGGAGATTTCGCCCTAAAATAACCAGGAGGCATGAACCATGTCTGAATCGTTGCGAATTCTATCGGTTGGCGCCCATCCCGCCGACATTTTCGACCAATCCGGAGGGACGATGGCCCATCACGCCGCGCGCGGCGACTATGTTGGCTGTGTCGTCCTCACGCACGGCGCGCGCGTCCATGATAAAGTCATCAGCGATGAGATGCACCACCGCAGCGAAGTGCCTGCGGCTGCTGAACTGCAGTCTCTCATTGCCGAGCGCTCCGACGTCAAGGTTGAAGAAGCCCGCAAGGCCTGCCATCTGTTGGGTGTTGAAGACGTACATTTTTTCGGCGCCGATGATGCCGTTCTCCTCGTCACGGACGAGGCTGTCAGGCGCCTGGCGCGGCTCTTTCGCCAACTGAAACCTGACATTGTCTTAACCCATTTCCCCAAGGAGGGTGACGGACTGACCAACGCTCATGCCATCACCGGGCAGATCGTACTTCATGCTCTGGCCCTGGCAGGCGGCGTGGATCCCGGCGACCGCAATCCCCCCCACAAAACCGCTCAGCTCTTCTTCTTCGGAACCGGAGCGGCAGCGATTCCCCGACAGGTGTGGCAATCCGAGGGCGGATACTATAACGATGTCTTTATCGACATTACCGACGTGGTGGACAAGAAGCTGGCTGCCCTGGACTGTCTGGTCAGCCAGGGCTATGGCGGGGCCTACGCCCGCAAACGCATCGAGACCAGCGATGGCGCATTCGGGATGTCCGGCGGCGTCGCCTATGCGGAGGGGTTTATCTCGCTGCACGCCGAAACCCATTACTATCTGCCGGTTACAGAGCGGGCGATGGTGAATGCACGGGCTTCAGACCACGAACGGATCGAAGAAACATCCTATCGGGTGCCGGTTGACTGAGGAACACTCTTGACTTCGAGTGATCGCTGCGCGGCCAAGGCGCCGGATCGGCTGCCCCCGACCGAAACTTCTGGCCCGTCTTGCAAATCCACCGGGCTTAGGGGCGGGGAGGAGTGTTGTCTATCGCCTTATATGCGGTATCTTCGCTGAGAAGGAGGAATCAGCCTTGGCAACTCCAAATCAGTATGACCTCGACCTGAAACTGGCAGAGCTTCGCATCAATGGTTACGTGCTCTTCGAAAATCTGATACCGGTCGAGAAGATCGATCGGATCCGTGAGGCATTTCTGCCCTATCTGGAAACGGTGCGGGCGCACAACGATCCGGCCGGCGGCGTAAAACTGTATGGACGTAGCGATAACCGCCTTGTCTTCGAGGGACGACTACAAGTGGTCAATCGCTATACGGTCTACGTCCCATGAGAGCAGCCGTTTGCCGACCCTGAAATCTACGAGAATCCGGTGGTGCTGGATTTTCTTGACCGCTATTGGGGAACCGAGGACTACCGTATAACCTGCTATCATTCAAATAGCCCCTACCCGGGCAGCGAGTATCAGAAGTGGCACCGTGATGCGGGCATATCCAAACTGGCGCCTCACGTTGGCCTTGAGAATTGTCCCCATTTTGGCGTCAAATTCCCCTTGGTGGACACTTTTGAGGAAAACGGGAGCTTCGAGATACTGCCATGTACCCAATACCTCGCTGACCCGGAGATGGAGACGCGCTACGACGAGATCCTAGAAGCAGGGGAGTTTCCCAGCCGCCGCCGTCTCAATCTGAAGAAAGGAACGCTGTGGATCCAGGACCCGCGCACGCTCCACCGCGGCACGCCCAATCGCTCGGATCACCCGCGGCCAGAGCTGGTGATCTGCTACTCTCTGCCCTGGTTCGGGCAACGCGTGCCAATCGAAACGACGCAGGCGGAGATCGACAGTTTCTCGGAGCGAGGCCGCAAGATGCTAGCCAACTGCCGGGTTATCAGTTAGCCTGGCGTGTCGAAAAACACTGTTCAGTGCGAACAGAACCGAAGTCGAGCAACGACTTCCTGCGAAGGGTAAGAAGAGAAAACAGCCATGGAAATCAATCGCGATCAGTTTCTGGAAGAGGGATATGTGATCCTGCGGCAGGTCATTCCGCCGCATCAGATGGCCGACCTGCGGCGGGCCTATGAACTGCTCGTCGAGCGGCAAAAGGCGATCTGGGCGCGCGAGCGGGGACCGGACGACCCGCCCGGCGGCGTCTGGGAGACCAACGCCCAGCCCCGCCTCAATCTGGGGGCGCTGGCCGGCCATATCGATGCACAGACGGTCAGCGCAGTCGAGATCTGGTTGCACGAGAACACGCAGGGCGTCAGCAGCCGCTTGCTGGGCGTGGAGGACGCCGCTGTCACCGAGATGATGCTCATGTGCAACCCGGTACGGGACCACGAAACGGCCGATCATCGCGGCTGGCACCGTGACTTCTATCCGCCCCACACCGCGCCGCTGCAAGGCTACAACGAAGACATCCTGGAGAATGGGCCGCGTTACGTGCAATGGAATCTGCCGCTCTACGACGACAGCGTTCTCTGGGTGGTGCCCGGCAGCCATGTCCGCTTCAACACGGACGCGGAGAACGCGGCGCTAAACAAGGATGCAAGCACACCTTTGCCCGGCGCCATTCAGACTCATCTGGCGGCCGGCGATGGCGTGGCCTATATCTTGCCGCTGATGCACTGGGGCAGCCGCTACAACGCCAACATGCGCCGCACCATCCACGGCGGCTTCTCGGAGTTCACCACTTACAAAGACCTGCCTTACCTTGAACATCTGTCCCCCGCGTCGCAGGCGTCATTCAAACGTTGGAACGGGCGCAGCGAGCGGACGATAGATCTGATCGAGGGTGCGCTCCGGGCCGTGATCAACAGTAATGGCCCCGCCTACATGGCCGCTCTGGATCGGCTGCATCCGAACCGCGGCGAAAAAGGCAGGCTGCTCTCCACCATCTTTCTTAGCAAGAGCGCCAAACGTATTCATCACCTCAAGAGCCCGCACTTCGACCGCATGCCAGAGCAGGAACGGATGTGGGCGACGCAAATTCACCCGATGACTCACCAGTGGGGCAAGCCGTTGGCCGCTCGCTTCACCGAGCAGGAAGCCGACATTCTGTGGACGCGCTTCAAGTTCGTCGACGATCTGTTGCAGGCCGGGGAAGATCAGTGGACACCAGGCTTCCAGGGTGAAGAGACCCGCTACTATTTCGACCAGGTTCCGGCTGAACTCAATGTTGACGCATTTGTCGCTACTCTTTGAGACCGGCTGGATCTCTTGTCATCCTTGCCATGCAAAGGAGCCAAATTGTGGGAAGTAAGCCAGTCAAAATTGGGCTGATCGGTACCGGCATGATCGCGCAGGTGATGCACCTGCCGCATCTGTTTGAAATGCCGGAACTCTTCGAGGTCGCGGCCCTGTGCGACCTGTCCCCCGGCACGGTTCAGGCCGTTGGCGCGAAGTTTGGCGTCCGGCATACATTCTCCGATTACCGCGAGATGTTGGAACGCGCCGACCTGGACGCAGTGATGGTGCTGACGCAGGACCATGCGCAGCCGGCGACAGATGCGCTGCGGGCCGGCAAGCACGTTTTCATCGAAAAGCCGATGTGCAACAACCTGGATGAGGCCGACGAACTCCTGGATGCCCAGGCCCAAAGCGGCTGCGTGGCCATGCTCGGCCATCACAAACGCTACGACCCCGGCTATGTGGCAGGCCGCGAACGCATCCAGCAGATGCAAGACCCGAGTCTTATCCGCCTTTATGATATCGGCGGCCCCAACGACTTCTTTCTCGAACACTATGACATCGTGCGCGTCGATGACATAGACGCGGCCGAGAAGAACAGGATGCAGCAGCTCCACCAGGACAGCCGGCAACGCGCTATCGGAGCCCAACCCGAACCGGTCATGCGCGCCTACGGCAAGATGTTGGGTCTGTCGATTCACGACATCTACATATTGGACGGCGTCTTCGGCCTGCCGGAGCGTGTCGTGTCAACCGAAATTTGGGATGGGGGCGGAGCCTTCGCCTCGATCCTGGCTTATCCGAACAATCTGCGTTGCCTGCTGGACACTGCCTCGGTCCGAGGCTTGCGCGTCTTCGACGAGACCATGACCGTTTACGCGCCGGACAGCATCGTGTCGATCGTCTTTCCCAGTCCGTTTCTGAAAAATGCCGCCACCGTGGTCGAAGAGTGGCAGATGGATGGAGAGCACTACCGCGAGTCGCGTACGACCGCCTCATACGAGGAGGCGTTCAAGCTGGAACTGATTCACTTCCACGACTGTATCGTGAATGGAAAGACGCCGCTCACGCCGGCCCAGGAAGGTCGTGCGCAGATCGCCCTGCTGATCGATATGATTAAAGCCTACCGCGCATAGGGGTCTATGTGACGCTGGCCATCGTAATCTGGTGTCCTGGGGGCTGATCTCCGTGCGCTCCGGCTTCCCTCCATCCCACCTCCATTCTCGCCGGTTCCGCTACCAGTCTAACCGCTGTTCGTCCAAATAGCGGGTTGTCTTCTTCCACAAAGTAACATCTTCCCAGTATTGATCCATCTGATACAAAGAGCATAGCTTGCCCGGCGGAAGTATTAGTCCAATGTCATGGCCCTTGCGCACCTGCGCCTCCGACCAGCTGTTCGACGTGCAGGCCCTGCTCGGAAACGCTCATTTTGAGCATACGGGTATTGCCTCTTCCGGGATGCAAGCCGGTTGGCAATAGCGACTTGACCTACAGGGCTTCAATGAAATAAGATTATGTTGCTCTAGCGTTATCTTCGCCAGTGTTTCCAACCGCCAACCCTACCCAAGACACCAGGAGGCCAAATGATGAGAAGGCGAAACATCTCTATTGTCGCCATGATTGTCGGACTGATCGTGATGGTTGCCGTGCTTGCCGCATGCGCGCCCGCCGCCCCGATGGAAAGCGGCGCTGACCAGGCGGCCAGCACAGAGGCAGAGGAAGAGGCCGCAGCCGATGAGGGGATGCCCAAGTACGGCGGTATCCTCAAATTCGGGCAAGCGCAGGCGTCTACAGTCATCAACCCCTGGGGGGGACGGCTGCACGGCGCAACCGAATGGAACATTCTGCATCAGATCTATGAAGGACTGCTGTACTGGGATTCGGGATACAACAACAACCCGTCCCTGGCCGAGTCCTGGGAGTCTGTCAGCGACACCGAATATATCTTCCATCTGCGCAAAGGAGTCCTGTTCCACAACGGCCAGGAGATGACATCCGAAGACGTCGTCTACTCCTTTGAACACGCGATGGATGAATCGATCTCCGCGTATGCGGGTTGGCTGTCGCCGGTTGCAAGCGTTGAAGCTGTAGACGACTACACCGTTAAGGTAACCCTTAAGGAACCATACAGCCCATTCCTCGACGTGATTGGCAGGCCGGCGGTGCTGGTGATGCCCGCAGGAACGTTTGAAAAGGAGCCATTCGAATACATTGGCACGGGGCCATTCAAGTTGCAGGAGTTTGAGCCGGGTGTCAAGACTGAACTGGTCAGGAATGACGACTACTGGGAGGAAGGCATACCCTATCTGGAAGGCATCAGCATGTCCTACCTGCTCGACGACGCGGCGCGCGCCGCGAACCTTACCGCAGATGCGGTCGATTTTATCATGATGGTGCCGGGCGCGTCGTGGGAGTCTCTGACCCAGCAGAACTATAAGCTGTATACGGGGGACACCGGTATCTTCTTTATGTTCACCTTCAACGTAGGGAGGGAACCGTTCAACGACCCCAATGTGTTGAAGGCGTTGCAGCATCTGGTTGACAAGCAGGTCATGTGCGATGTCTATACCGCCGGCCGCTGCAACCGCTATTTCGCCGGCGACCCGCAGCCCCCAAACAGCCAGTATTATACCGGAATCGAGTACTTCAAAGCGCCCGATATTGAGAAGGCCAAGGAGTACATGGCCCAATCCAACTATCCGGACGGTTTCGAGGTGGATTTGAATTTCTACGGGGCGGCCTCGGATGAAGGGCAAATCGCCGAGATCCTCCAGATCAGCGCAGCCGAGTTGGGGATAAAGTTCAATCTGCTGGCCACCGACCACGCGGTCTGGGTGGAGAAGGTCTACAAGGGCGAATTCACCGCCGCCTTGCAAGGTCTCTACGCATCCAGCCCGGACGACATCTTCTACGGTATCATGCATCCGGAGGGCGTGTCGCATGGCTTTGCACCTAACTTCGACATACCCGAGTACAACGAGTTGGTCGAAGAGGCGCGCAGCGTAACCGATCCCAACCGGCGCAGAGAACTCTATACCGAGGCGCTGACCATTGGGTATGAGGTGGGATGGCCGCTCGTTTACCTCTTCACCTATGACGATCGCATGGGCATGCACCCGGATGTCATGGACTACCAGGTAGATGGTCTGGGCACAGTGCGCTTTCTGAAGTACGTTTGGCTGGACAGGTAAAGGGGTTCAGTCTCTTTCATGAGGACGCATTTCCCCGAAGAGTGGAGATGCGTCCTCCGTTCGGCGGCGCGTCGTCCCTTCTGTGCCTTGCCGCGCCCGCCCATATCGCGCCCTGATTCGTAATTTCAAACTGTGAAAGAGGAGGCGACGTCATATGTCGCGATTTCTGGGTCGCCGTCTGATGCGCGCCGTACTGACCGTCTGGGCAGTGGCGACCCTCGTCTTTCTGCTTATGCACGCGCTTCCCGGCGACGTGGTGCTCGTTCTGCTCGATACCGTGGGTGCAGGATCCCAAGCGGCCGAAAAGATGCGCCAGTTCCTGGGGCTTGACCGCCCGCTCTATGTGCAGTATTTTGACTGGCTGGGAGATCTCCTCAGCGGAGACATGGGCAACTCCCTGTTGGGTGGCTACCCGGTCTGGGATCTGATCAAATCGAGGATTCCCGTGACGCTGGAGTTGAGCGTTCTCACGATTCTGCTGGGGCTCTCGATCGCCCTTCCCCTGGGAATCGTTGCGGCTGCCCGCAATGGGACATGGGTTGACTTGCTGGCGATGCAATTCGGTCAACTCGGAATCTCGATTCCGAACTTCTGGATTGCCACGATTCTGATCCTGGTCGTCGCGGCGCGACTGCGGTGGCTGCCGCCTTCCGGCTTTAAGCCACTCAGCGATGGCCTGGGCGTCAACCTGGCGCATATGATCATGCCCACTGTGAGCCTCGCGCTGCCCCTGGCGGCGGTGATGACGCGCGTTGTGCGCTCCGCGGTGCTTGAGGTTCTCAACCGCGACTACATGCGGGTGGCGCACGCCAAGGGCCTCCGTCCTCAGCAAGTACTCTGGCGGCACGGTCTCAAGAATGCCGCGATTCCAATTGTAACCGTCATTGGCCTGGAGTTGGGCTATCTGCTGGGGGGGACCGTCCTGATCGAGGAGTTGTTCTTCGTGCCGGGGCTGGGTCAGTTGACGGTACGCGCGCTGCTGAACCGGGATCTGCCGGTGCTGCAGGGCGTACTGCTTCTCTACTCGGCTGCTTTCGTTTTCGTGAACCTTGTTGTGGACGTACTTTATGGCCAACTCGATCCGCGAATTCGCTACGAGTAGCTCGGAAGCAGAGCGGACAATGACGGCGAGAAAACCGCTGCGACGTTTCTTGCGCCGGGCTGTCCGGCATCGCCTGTTCGTGGTCGGCTTCCTCATCACCTTCGCCCTGATCATCACGTCGGTTTTCGCCCCTGTCTTTGGGACCGCAGACCCTTTTGAGGCAGATTTCAGTCAGATGCTTGCCAGCCCGAGCGCGGAGCATCTTTTCGGTACCGACTACCTGGGACGCGACCTCTTCAGCCGGATCATCTACGGAGGGCGGTTCAGTCTGCTTGTCGCAATTCTATCGATGGCCTTGTCCGGCCTGGTCGGTCTACTGCTTGGGATCGCGGCCGGTTTCCTGCGCGGGCCTGTCGAGACCGGCATCATGGCATTCATCGACTTGATGTTTGCGATTCCCGGTCTGCTGTTGGCACTTACCATCTCAGTCCTGCTGGGGCCGTCCACGCAGAATCTGATTATCGCGCTTGCGGTTATCTATGTCCCTATTCTCTGTCGCGTCACGCGCGGCGCGGTGATCGCTGTATCACAACTTCCTTACATTGAAAGCGCGCGGGCCATCGGCGTATCCAACTGGCGGATTATGCTGCTCCATCTACTTCCCAACGCCGGCGCGCCGATAATTGTACAGATTACGATTGGGCTGGCTTGGACCATCTTGAGCGAGGCGGCCCTGTCGTTTCTAGGATTCGGCGCGCAGCCGCCCGACCCGTCGTGGGGCTTGATCCTGGCCGGTGGACGAAAGTACTTGAATACCCATCCGGAGATGTCGGTCTTCCCTGGCATCGCCATTGCCATCTCGGTGCTCGGTTTCAATCTGCTCGGCGACGGTCTCCGAGACCTGCTTGACCCGACCCTGCGCGAACGATAAGATCAAGAACGGGGAGAAAGAGTCTCTCCCGTCCTCACTCCTCCCACTCGATACAGGAGCATAAACAATGAAGATCCTTGTTACGGGCGCGACCGGACGCATCGGCAGCTGTCTGGTCGATGAACTGCTGCGGCGGGACCACCAGGTGCAGGCCCTGGTCATGCCGGAAGATCCTCTGCGTGCAAGGGTCGAAAAGCCGGGCGTCGAGATTGTGGAGGGACGGCTCACGGAGCGGGATAGCCTGCGCCCCGCGGTGGAAAATGTTGAGGCTGTCTTTCACCTGGGCGCGCTTATGCCGCAAGGCCGGACTTCCGATGAACTCTTCGAGGCCAATGTCATCGGCACCTACAATCTGTTGGAAACCATCGCCCCCTATGTTGATCGGATCAAACGATTCGTCCTGGCCAGCACCGACAATGTGTATTGGAATCCCAACGGCGCGCTCTATCTGCCGGTCGATGAGGAGCATCCCCGAATCAACGACGACCCGTATGGGATGAGCAAGATCCTGTGCGAGGATATGTGCTGGAACTACATGCGGCGCTGCGGCCTGCCGGTGACGATCCCCCGGTTTGGCGTGACGCAGTCCTGTGATGAACTTCTGAATCCGGCGGCGATCTGGGCCGGCAAGTTGCACCTGCCCGGATTCCTGGCGAATTTTAAGACAGGATCCCACCTGACGCCCGCAGAACAAGAAACGGTCGAGATCCTTGAAAAGTATGATCCCCGCGAACCCAGATTGGTTATCGCTTATGACCAACAGGGCGTAGTGGGAACTGAAATGGTGAACGATCCTCGTAATCTGGCTGAAGGTCTGCCCCTCCTGCTGGAAAAGGAGATCGCGGTGGGCAAGGTCTTTCATCTGATGGCGGCGCAACCGTTCGCACACGATCAACTGGTCAAATACATATCGAAAGTGACCGGCTGGCCCTATGTCGAGGTAACGGTCTCCAAGGTTGTCCACTGGGAACTGAGCATCGCCAAAGCGCGGGCCATGCTGGGGTACAATCCGACCAGGGACGTATTTCAGATGGTTGACGAAGGCTGGGCGCAGAGGTCTGAAATGATGACACCGTAAGGAGAGAAAACACCTCTCGCCATTACTTTCTCACTATGTTGATCCGCACCGACTAGAATTCCAGAGCGACAAACTGAAAGAGGGGCATCCCCACCGGCTAGGAGTGCGCTGCATTTGGAACGGGCCCGTCCAAAGTGCCCGCCAGATCCAGTTCGAGCGCGCGGTGACAGCTCACGGCGTGGCCGGGCGAAACCTCCTCCAGTTCGGGGGTCTGCTCGCGGCAGATGTCGACGGCGTAGCGGCAGCGCGGGTGAAAATAACAGCCCGACGGCGGGTTGGCGGGGTCCGCCACTTCGCCTTCCAGGATGATTCTCTGCGAGCGCAGGCTCGGGTCGGGTTGGGGCACAGCGGAGAGCAGGGCTTCGGTGTAAGGATGTTTAGGCGATTCAAAGAGTTGCTTCGTCTCTGCAGTCTCGACCACGCGACCGACATACATGACGGCGACGCGGTCGCAGATATGTTTGACGACGCTGAGGTCGTGCGCCACGAACAAATAGGTGAGGCCGAGGCGGCTTTGCAACTCCAGCAGAAGGTTCAGGATCTGCGCCTGCACCGACACATCGAGCGCCGAAACCGGTTCGTCGGCCACAATCAGGCTCGGGTTGAGAGCGAGCGCGCGGGCGATGCCGATGCGCTGGCGCTGGCCGCCGCTGAAGGCGTGGGGAAAGCGTTGCAGGAATTCGGGTCGCAGTCCCACCAGGCCGAGTAACTCTTCCACGCGTTCAATACGTTGCTGCCGGTTCGTCATCCCGTTCACGAGCAAGGGTTCGCCGACTATGTCGAACAGGGTCATGCGCGGGTTCAGCGAGGAGAAGGGGTCTTGGAAGATCATCTGCATGTGGCGGCGCAAGGGCTTCAGTTCGTCCCTGGACAGATTGGCGATGTCAGTCATTGCTCCGCCGTCGGCGCGGAAAAAGATTTCTCCGGCTGAAGGCTGGAGCGCGCGCACGATACAGCGGGAGGCAGTCGTCTTGCCGCAGCCGCTCTCTCCCACGATGCCGAAAGTCTCCCCCTTGTAAACGCGAAAATCTATTCCGTCAACCGCGCGGACCTGGCCCACTACGCGTTGCAGGAACCCCTTCCGAATCGGGAAGAATTTCTGTAGCCCTTTTATTTCCAGAAGTACTTGATTTTCTTCCATTTTGCGCAATGCTTATCTAAAGTGGCTTTTGGCGAGCAGTCAATCCAGCCCGTTAGCCACCAGCTTCCGGTACCGGATGATATAGGAAACAGCTGACCAGGTGCTCATCTCCAATCGAATGTAGCTCAGGCTCATGCCGGTCGCAGACGCCCGGTATCATGTCCGGGCAGCGGGGGTGGAAGGGGCATCCGGCCGGCCGGTTGTAAGGGTGGGGAATCGTCCCGCTGATCGTGGGCAACTGCACCTTGGGCGTCGAATGGATGCTAGGGATCGAGCGCAACAGGGACTGTGTGTAAGGATGCTTCGATTCGCCAAAGACTGTTTCTACGGGCCCTTCCTCCACCACGCGGCCCAGGTACATCACCACCACCTGATCGGCCATTTCTGCGATCACGCCCATGTCGTGGGTGATCAACATGATCGCCATCCCTTTCTGTTCCTGGAGGGAGCGCAGGAGATCGAGAATCTGCGCCTGGGTGGTCACGTCCAGGGCGGTCGTCGGTTCGTCGGCGATGAGAAGCCTTGGGTCACAGGAGAGCGCGAGCGCGATCAGGGCGCGTTGACGCATGCCGCCACTAAGTTGGAATGGATAAGCGTCAATGGTCGTCTCGGGTCGGGGGATGCCTACCAGGCTGAGCAGTTCGACCACCAACTCGCGGGCTTCCTGCTTGGTGAGCTTGCGGTGCAGGCGGGCGGCGCTGATGATCTGGTTGCCGATCGTGTGAACGGGGCTGAGCGAGGTCATCGGCTCCTGGAAGACGAGGGCGATCTCCGCGCCGCGAATCGAACGCATCTCCCGGCTGTTGTCGCCCAAAGATTTCAGGGCTACCTCCCGGGATTGGCCACCCTCGACTTCCCGGCGCAGCAGGATTTCCCCTTCGACGATGCGGCCGGGACGGGGCACGATGCCGAGGATGGAGAGCGCGGTAACGCTCTTGCCGCAGCCGCTCTCACCGACTATGCCGAGCGTCTGGCCGAGGTGAACGTCGAAGCTGGCGCCATCCACGGCGCGGACGATGCCTTCGTCGGTGAAGAAGCTCGTTTTCAGATTACGTACCGATAAGATCGGTTGGCGGTTGTCTTGCATGACTTCAGTGGCAAGTGGAGAATACACTCAAGAGTTTATCTTCTCAGACGCCATACGGGTCGGCAGCGTCGCGCAGACCATCGCCCATGAAGTTGAAGGCCAGGGTCACGACGATCACGGGGACGGCCGTGACCAGCAGCCAGGGCGATAACGCGACGGCCTCGACATTTTGCACCTGTTGCAGCATGACGCCCCAACTGATGGCCGGTGGGCGCAGACCCAATCCCAGATAGCTCAACGCCGTCTCCGCCAGGATCATGGACGGGACGGACAGAGTGGCGGCGGCGATGATATGGCTCTGGAAGGAGGGTATCATGTGCCGGAATATGATGCGCTTGCGGCTGCAACCGGCCAAATCCGCGGCCGTCACAAAGTCCTCCTCGCGCAGGGAAAGAAACCGGCCGCGCACCTCGCGTGCCAGCCCTGTCCAGCCGCGCAAGGCGATGACAATGGTGATGGCAAAGTAGATCTGCTCGACGCTCCAGTCCCGGGGAAAGGCCGCCGCCATCCCCATCCACAGCGGGATGGTGGGAATCGAACGCAGTATCTCGATGATACGCTGGATAGTGGTGTCAATCGCGCCGCCATAGAAGCCAGAAATCCCTCCCAGCAGCACGCCGAGCACGAGGCTAAGCGCCACTGCCACCAGGCCAATTGTGAGCGAAGTGCGTGTCGCGACCATCATGCGCGACCATACATCGCGCCCCTTCTCGTCCGTGCCAAGCAGGAAAAGTGATTCCGCGGCCGTAGCGCCCTCGACGCCGATCAGATGGCGATCCGTGGGGATAAAGCCGAGGAACTTGTACTTGAAGCCGCGTACAAATAATCGGACCGGCAGCTTCTGATCGGGGTCGGCAACATAGACGCGTTTGAAGGTCCTCATATCCCGCTCACCGGATACGGCGTAGACATGCGGGCTGAACCTGCCATTGTCAAAGAAGCGAACCGGTTGGGGCGGCATCAGGGATCGAAATGCCTCGGTCGTGTTGGGATCAGTGTAGGCCAGGAAGTCGGCGCCCAGCACGACGAGATAGAAGGCGACGACGACAAAGGAAGCCACCACGGCCACGCGGTGCTTGCGGAAGCGCCACCACATCAGTTGCATCTGACCGGCAACGAAGATCCGTTCCTCGCTGTCGGCAATACCGTGTTCTTCGCTCACAGTTCACCGGTGATTGGTGGCAAGCACGGGCGGTTGGGAGCTGGCAACCCGGCACGCGCCACTGATTTCTCGCTACTGAACCATTCCAAAACGGATGCGCGGGTCGATCCACATCAGCAGCAGGTCAGACAAAAATGTGCCGAGGACGGTCAGAGAACCGAGCATCAGGACGATTGACCCCGCCAGGAACATGTCCTGGGCGAGGAGGGAGCCCAGGAGTAGAGGGCCGAGCGTGGGCAGGCTCAGCACGACGGAGACGATAACGCTGCCCGACAAGATATAGGGCAGAAGATAGCCGATGGTGCTGGCGAACGGGTTGAGGGCCACGCGCACCGGATATTTGAGGACGAGACTGGGCTCCGACATGCCGGCGGCGCGGGCGGTGATAACGTAGGGTTTGCGCAGTTCATCCAGCAAGTTGGCGCGCATAACGCGGATCAGTTCGGCGGTGCCGCTGAGGCCGATGATGATGACAGGGAGGGGAAGATGATAGATCAGGTCCTTCACTTTGCCCAAACTCCACGGCTCCAACTGGTATTCGGCGGAGAAAAGCCCGCCGATGTCGGAGTCGAAGAGGGTGAAACTGAAATACATCAGTACGAGGGCGAGGAGGAAACTGGGCACCCCCAAGCCAACGAAGCCGATAAAGGTGAAGATGTAATCGCCAATGGAGTACTGCCGCATCGCCGAGTAGATGCCAATCGGCAGGGCGATGGCCCAGGTCAAAATAATCGCGCCTAGCGAGAGCACGATGGTCATGGTGAGGCGGTCGCCGATCACGTCGAGCACCGACTTGCGCCACATCATCGAGGTGCCGAAATCGCCGCGGAAGATGCCGCCCATCCATTTGAGGTACTGCTCGTGCATCGGCCTGTCGAGCGCGTACTGGCGGCGCAGGGCCTCGAAATGCTGTTGGGAGACGTTGGATTGAGTAGCCGACAACTGGGCCATGTAGGCGTCGACAAAGTCGCCGGGCGGCAACTGGATGATGATGAACGAGAGCACCGTGACCGTCCACAGCGTGAAGACAGCCAGAACGAGTCGACGGGCGACGTAGGCAAACATGCGAGACTCCGGTGGTCAGTGGCCAGTGGCCAGAGGCTGTCCTCTGGCCACTGACTCTGCCATTCAGATTCGACTACTCCTGGAAGTAATAGGTTGGAGGATGGCTGGTGGCGGGCGTGCGGCAGTGCTGCGCCGGGCACTGACTCCGCGGGACATTGCCCATGTTGTTGCTGGTGACGGCGATGCCGGCGCCCTGGCCGACAGTGCCGATCTGCCATACCTCATCAACGACGAGCGACCAGATCTCCTGGGCGAGCTTGTTGCGTTCTTCGCTGCCAACGCTGTAGCCCAGGCGGAACAGATCGAGCGCCCGCTCCATTTCGGGATAGGGCGGCGCCATGCCTTCCTCGCCGTCACTGTTGTACCAGCGGGCGATGTCGGGCCCCATGTAGGCTTCGACAAGGTTGACCGGCAGCACGTGACGCGGATAGAGCCACAGGGCCGAAGAGCCGCCGTTCGACCAGACGGCGAGTTGATGTCCGTTGGCGCGCGATTCGGTCTCGAATAGGCTGCGCTCCTGGAACTTGAGGTCGGCCCAGATGCCGATCGCCTTCCAGTGATCCTTGATCATTTCGAACATGCCGTCCCAGTCATAACCGATGTTTGCGGCGGCGGCAAGTTCGATGCGCAGCCGCTCACCGGAGCCGTCGGCGCGCAGACGCCAGCCTTCGTCGTCCTTGGCGTCGAGCCCGATCGAGTCCAGTAGCGCGTTGGCCTGGTCGGGGTCGTAGGTGGCCCACTTGGTCACGTACTCATCACCCGGCGTCGAAGGCAGGCTGGCGGCGATCATGGCCGAGCCGGGCACGCCCAGACCGAGGAAGGTCGCCTCGTTGATCTGGTCGCGCCGGATGCCCATCGATAGCGCCCGGCGGAAATCGCGGTTCTGGATCCACTTCTGGATCTCAGCGTCCCCGTCATAGCTGTGATTGAAGCTCACGACGTTGTTGTGGTAAAAGGCCCGGCCCATGTCGATCCGGTAGTTGCCCTCCTCCATGTTCTCCAGGAAGACTGGCAGTGCTGTAATCGAGATGTGGCGGGCCTGGTGGTCATACTCGCCGGCGATGGCTCGCAGCACCAGCACCTCGCGATCCTGCGCCAGCGTAACCACGATCTCGTCGATGTAGGGCAACTGGTTGCCCTCCGTGTCGACCGCCCAGTAGTAGGGGTTGCGCACCTCGGACCAGATCGCCTCATTCACCGGCGTTACCGTCTTCCACGGGCCCATCGTCGGCAGGTCGGGGTTCTGCGGCAGATAGGCGTTGTAGCTGAACATCTCCAGCCAGCTGTCGAAGCCTTCGGCCTGGGCCATGGCCGTCACCTCCGCTTCGGAGGAGTACTTGGGCAGGAACTGGCTCATGTAATGCTTTGCCATGTAGCCGCCGCCGTTCGACCCCCCCTGCGTGTCCGGGCCGACGCCGACAACGTTGTCACCGGCGAGGATGTCCAGGAACAGCGGATAGGGCGAGGCGAATGTCCAGCGCACGGTGAAGTCATCGATCTTTTCCAACAGGCCGACTTCGCCGCCGATCAACATTTCCGTGGGCGGGGTGGGCCAGATCTCTTCATTCAGAGCAACGTCCTCGTACCAGAAGAGGATGTCATCCGCCGTGAACGGCACGCCGTCGGACCATTTGGCGCCGCGGCGCAGATGGAGCGTGTACTGCGTGTGGTCCTCGTTAATCTCCCAGTCTTTGATCAGGCTGGGGATGATCATGGAGGCCGTGTAGTCCCAGGTGAGCAGACGGGACGAGGAGTTGATGCGCATCAGGTTCTCGCCGTCGGCGGGCCCGGTGAAGCCGCGTCGCCATGTGCCGCCGTACTTGCCGATCTCATTCAGCGGCTTGATGACGTAGAGGTCTTCGAGAACGGGCAGCCGCTCCGCCACCGGCGGCAGCTCGCCGGCGGCCACCATCTCGGCCAGCATCGGCGCTTCACTGAACTCGGTGGGGAACATGGCCGGGTCGAGAATCACTTCCGGCCCTTCGATCGGGACGATCTGGGGCAGTTCGGCCGGCCCTGCGGCCTCTTCCTCGGCGGGTGCCGGGGCGGCCTCCTGGGCCGGGGCTTCTGGCGCGGCCGGGGTACCACAGGCCGCGAGCACAAGGGCTACAACCATCACGATTCCCAACAGCCACGAAAACTTCGTCCGGTTCATCTTTGTCCCTCCTTTTGGGATGATGAAAATTCCTCTGCGGGTCGATCGGATTGGTTCACCTCTGGATATTGGTCTGGTTTGTTACGTACGAGTTCCCCTCCGTGCGTTCGCGCCAGGCAGAGCACCGAATAAGCCGTCAAACCAGCGTCTACCGTTCTCCCTGACGAGGTATCTGCTGATAGAAGGCATCCCACCACTCCGCTCTCGGCAATTCCTGGTCCTTGTCGAGGATAGCCTGGAAGCGCTCCAGTACCTCTTCGTAGCGCTGCTGCATTGCCTCCATCGATTCGAAGGCGGGCAGCAGCCATCTGCGCCCTATCTGGGCATGCAGTACCTCGTCAGCCCAGTCAAAATCTTGAAACGTAATCGACAGCGGGTCGCCCGATTCACAGGCGACATTGTACTCACGTCGTTTGCCGTCCGGTTTCATCAGACCCTGTTCGATCCCCCACAGAAGGCAATGACGGTCCGCGGGCTCGAGTTGGGTATTGGGAAATTCGCCAAAGCTGATTTCGTGCGGAACCGCGGCCCAGTCCAATCCATTTGTCTCGAAGGCAATCTCGCCCATCATGGCATGGCGCGCCTCATCCCAGAGCTGACGGGCCATTTCGTGGTAAAACTTCCAGGGCTGGTCGTCCCAGTCGTAGATGATCAAGGCCATCAGTTCAGGGACGTGCATTTCAGTCAGCCGGATGAAGAGCTGATACCAGTTTCGCTCGGTGGCGGAGATGTCGGCGTCGGGGCCGCGCCCGCGTGAATTCCACACCCTGGTAAAGCGTTCATCTCTTTGCGGGGTACGGATTGGGTTGAATGGTTGTTCGGCTCGGGGCGGCGGCAGCTCGTCCTCCGTTACCCGATCACCATCGGCGGCAATGCCGCCGGCGCCTTCCAGGTACGCCTGCAAATGCGCGGTCCAGCTTTCCCCTGACTCGACCAGTGCTCTATTGTCTTCTTCATCGACCAGGCTGCGCAGCGTGAGATCGCCCCAGGCGAGCTGCTCTTCTTCCTCAAGCACTATAAACCTGAGCAGGCGCAGCGTAGGTTGATCGGCCAGCGGGTTCGCTTCGGACAGATGGCGCTGCATGGCCGCGATGGTGGCCGGTTTGAGTATCCGGTATACGCCGGTCAGAAGCTCAGAAGTGGTGCGCGAACGGATCAACTCCTGGAAGAAGGCGTCCAAGGCCGGGTCGGGGATGCGGTCCAGGTGGAGAGGCGGCGTGCGCATCTCCTTGACCCGGTCGCGCAGCCATGTGCAATGTTCTGCGTCCTGCCACAGATGGAGCGAGAGACCGCACTTCACCTCCCACTCCGGCACACCGTTCAAATGGGCGACCAGACAGCGCATCGTCTGGCTCTCGACAAACAGAAAGCGCCGCAGCAACTGCACTGTGTGTTCTACACTGTAGCCCGGCTTGGCGCCCTGCGCATACGAGCAAAGGCCGGCTATAGGCGGTGCGGTCGCGTTCATCGGTTCTTTTATTCCTCGTGAGACTTGGCAAACGCGGTTTTGAAAAGGGAGTCAACCCAATTTCTAACTTTCCGCGTTTCTTCAGTCTGTGGACAGTCCGCGGTTCTTTGTCGTTCGCCGCTAAATCTTGACGAACTTGCGGGCGCGGTTGCCTTCGGTGCCCAGCTCCGCTACAAATATGTTGCCGTGCGAATCGCACCAGATTCCATGCGGCATGGACAGGCCGGTCTCCGTCCCGCGGAAGCGGCCGACCAGTTCGCCCGACTCATGGAAGATCGAGACGCCGATCGGCGCCGGGCCTTTGCCCAGGGAGCCGCCCTGCTCGGCGACGTAGACCAGCTGGTCGGGGCTGCAGTAAACATCGCCGGGGCCGTTCACGTCTTCCCACATCGTGATGAACTGCCCTTCGTAGTCGAAGATCTGAATGCGGCTGGACTCTCGATCACAGATCAGGATCCGGTCCTGCGTGTCGATGCCAATATTGTGCACCAGCGCGAACTGTCCCGGCCCAGTGCCGGAGGTACCCCAGGACAACTCAAGCTCACCCTCCGCCGAGAAACGATGGACCTGGTGGTTACCATAACCGTCGGCGGTGAAAATGCTGCCGTCTTGGGAAATGGCCACGCCGGCCGGCATGTTGAAGGGCGGATCCAGGGTGGTGCCGTAGGGCGTCACCGTCATCATGGCCCAGCCGCGGCGGCCCAGTTCGAGCAGCTTCTCACCGTGCTGCGTGTGCTTGGTGACAACGTGCTCCTGCCGGTCGGTGACCCACACATGGTCGTCGGCGTCGATAAAGATGCCGTGCGGCTCGGTGAATTCACCTTCACCCCAGGAGGTGATGAATTTTCCGGTCTCCGCCTCAAACGCCACGACGGGGTGTTTGTGGCGGCAGAAGACAAAGACGCGGTCGCGCGAATCGATCGCCACGTCGGGCACCGAGCCGAGCAACCATCCTTCGGGCACCTTCGGCCAGGAATCGTCCAGTTCATAGCGAAAATCGCCATATCCAACTGTCATAATCGGTTGTCCTCCCATATTGCGCTGCGGTTCAGTTGGGGCACAGAGGGTTACTCCTTGCGCCAGTGGTCTTCCGCACTGTCGACGGGCATGAAATCCAGCAGTTCCCAGGCGTAGGGCGTGTCGTAAATCTTCCACTTGTTGTTGGAAGCGCCGTAAATGATCTCGTAGTTTATGTTGGGGCGTTCAACGCAGGCGCGAAAGAAGCGGGCGGCATCGCGATGGCTGAACCAACTCACCAGCGAACGGTAGCCACTGCCGGGGCGGTTCCATGGCGGCAGTGTGCCAAGACGGACACAGATGACCTCCATCGGGCGCTCGTCGGGCCGGTCGATGTTGCCGCCTTCAGTGTAGTAGCGGCCCAATGACTCGCCGAAGATCTTGGTGGCGCCGTAGCGGCTGTCCGGCCGGCCCGGATCATCGCCTTTGACGAGTGGGATGGAGGCCGGGTCCAGGCCGTCGAGGCGGCCGGAAACGATGGAGAGGTAGGGTTCGTCAAACTCATAACCTCCCATGACGTGCATCGAACTGGCGAAGATGACGCGACGTACGCCGGCGTCGTGGGCGGCATCGTACATGCGGGCAGTGGCGATCAGGTTGGGGTTGGTCAGTACATCCCAGCCGATCTCGACCTCGTGGCGGGGGTCGGCAGCCAGATGGATGACCACGTCCATGCCCTCGAAGACGGGCGGCAGCGAGTCAGGGTCGCAGAGGTCGGCCTGGGTGGCGTTGGGCCAGTCCGAGGGGAGAAGGTCGATGCCGTATACATCGTGGTCGCGCGCAAGTTCAGGCGCCAGGAAACTGCCGATCGTACCGGTGATGCCGGTGATGAGAACTTTCATGACTGTCTCCCGCAGGGGGTTTTGAGTGAATTATCCATAGGAACTATAGCGATGTCAAACGCGAGAAAAGTACCGTATATCCATTATAGTGAGGTGAGTCTCTTACTGTCTCTGGGCGGCTGCGCCATCTGCCGGCGGACCGGCTGCGATGCAGGGGGCGTCTCCGGTTGCGTAATGCAGCCGCTGCCTGAGCCAGGACTCTTGGGATTGCCGTACCTTCGCGACCGCGCATCGCCTAGGAGCTGGACGAGTGTGGCGCGTCTGCCAGCTGCGGGCGCGTTTCCATCTGACCCCTGCCCGGTCAGGCGGAGCAAGCCCCCCGTCTTGGGCTGCCGCGTTTGCCCTCAACTGAAGGGAAGCAACTCTCTCAAGATGCCGACAGGCTGGCCTGGCACTGCCCGCAGCTAGACCTTGGCATATCTCTGCACGCAATGGCCGTGGTGGCTCAACTCCGATATGAAGAGATTCTTTTTCGAATCGATCCAAATGCTGTGTACGCCGCGCAGGCCGGCTTCCTCACCGCGGAAACGGCAGATCAGTTCGCCGTCTTCGCTGAAGATCGAGACGGCCCCTCCCCCGCCCAGTTCGGCGACGTAGATCAGCCCCTCGGGACTGCAGTAGACACCGCCTGGTAATTGGACATCGTCCCAGATCTGAATGAACTGCCCTTCGTGGTCGAAAAACTGAATGCGATGGTTTGCCCTGTCACATACCAGTACACGCCCCTGCGTGTCGATGCCGATGTTATGTACCAGCGCGAACTGACCCGGCTCCGTCCCGGACGTTCCCCACGAGAGCTCCAACTCGCCTTCCGCTGAGAAACGATGAACCTGGCGGTTGCCATAGCCGTCGGCGACAAAGATGCAGCCGTCCTGGGCGATGGCTACGCCAGCGGGCATGTTGAACGGCGGATCGAGCGTCGTGCCCTGGGGCGTCACCGTCATATTTGCCCGGCCGCGCGTGCCCAGTTCGAGCAGATTCTCGCCGTAGCGCGTGTACTTGACAACGGTGTGGTCATAGAGGTCAGTGGTCCACACATGGTCTTCGTCGTCGATGAAGATGCCGTGCGGGTTCTTGAATTCGCCTTCACCCCAAGAGGTAACAAACTCACCTGTGTCGGCCTCGAAGACGATCATTGGGTGCTTGTTGCGATTGAATACATAGACCCGATCGTGCGAATCAACCGCAATACCGGAAGGATGATCCATAATCCACCCTTCAGGCAGAGTGGGCCAGGTATCGTCCTGCTGGAAGCGAAAATCGCCATGTCCAACTGTCAACATTGGTTGACCTCCTATTATTCCTTGCGCCAGTGTTCTGAAGCGTCGTCAGCGGGAACGAAATTCAACAGATTGTAGGCGTAGGGTGTGTCATATATTTTCCACGTATTGTTGGACGCACCGTAGATGATCTCATATTTGATGCCGGGTTGCTCAACGCAGGCCCGGAAGAAGCCGACCGCATCGCGCCGGCTGAACCAGCTCACTTGCGAGCGGTAGTCCCGCTCTGGCCGGTTGGAGCGGGGCAACGTTCCAAGTCGTACACAGATCACTTCCATCGGGCGTTCGTCAGGGCGGTCGATGTTGCCGCCTTCGGTATAGTAACGGCCCAGGGACTCGCCGAATATCTTGGTCGCCCCGTAGCGGCTGTCCGGCCTGCCCGGATCATCACCTTTGACCAGGGGAATGGAGGCCGGGTCGAGGCCATCGAGGCGGCCGGAAACGATGGAGAGGTAGGGTTCGTCAAACTCATAACCTCCCATGACGTGCATCGAACTGGCGAAGATGACGCGACGTACGCCGGCGTCGTGGGCGGCATCGTACATGCGGGCAGTGGCGATCAGGTTGGGGTTGGTCAGTACATCCCAGCCGATCTCGACCTCGTGGCGGGGGTCGGCAGCCAGATGGATGACCACGTCCATGCCCTCGAAGACGGGCGGCAGCGCGTCGGGGTCGCAGAGGTCGGCCTGGGTGGCGTTGGGCCAGTCCGATGGGAGAAGGTCGATGCCGTATACATCGTGGTCACGCGCTAATTCAGGCGCCAGGAAACTTCCGATCGTGCCGGTGATGCCGGTGATTAGAATTTTCATGGCTGTCTCCTGCAGGAGATTTTGAGTGAATTATCCATAGGCAGATGGCGATGTCAAGCGCGAAAAAAATACAGGGGCACATCGAAAGAGAGGGTAGAGTCTCTTACTGCCTCTGGGCGGCCGCGCCATGTGCCGGCGGTTCGGCTGCGATGCAGGGGACACCTCCAGATGCGTGATGCAACTGTTGTTTAAGCCAGGAATCTTGGGATTCCGGCACATTAACGACCGCGCATTGCCTTGGAGATAGACAGGTCTGGCGTGTCTGCAAGGTGCGGGCGCGTTTCCGTTTCACCCCTGCCCGGTCAGGCGGAGCAGCCTCCCGTCTCGGGTTACCGGATTTTTCCTCAACTGGCGGGAGGCCGCGCTCTCAGGATGCGGGCAGGCTGGCCCGGCACTTCCCGCAGTTAGATTTTGGCATATCTCTGCACGCAATTGCCGTGGTGGCTTAGTTCCGATATGAAGAGGTTCTTGCGCGAATCGATCCAAATGCCGTGTACGCCGCGCAGGCCGGCTTCCTTACCGCGGAAGCGGCAGATCAGTTCGCCGTCTTCGCTGAAGATCGAGACGGCCCCTCCCCCGCCCTGTTCGGCGACGTAGATCAGCCCCTCGGGACTGCAGTAGACACCGCCTGGTGCTTGGACATCGTCCCAGATCTGAATGAACTGCCCTTCGTGGTCGAAAAACTGAATGCGATGGTTTGCCCTGTCACATACCAGTACACGCCCCTGCGTGTCGATGCCGATGTTATGTACCAGCGCGAACTGACCCGGCTCCGTCCCGGAGGTTCCCCACGAGAGCTCCAACTCGCCTTCCGGCGAGAAACGATGAACCTGGCGGTTGCCATAGCCGTCGGCGACAAAGATGCAGCCGTCCTGGGCGATGGCTACGCCAGCGGGCATGTTGAACGGCGGATCGAGCGTCGTGCCCTGGGGCGTCACCGTCATATTTGCCCGGCCGCGCGTGCCCAGTTCGAGCAGATTCTCGCCGTAGCGCGTGTACTTGACAACGGTGTGGTCGTAGAGGTCAGTGGTCCACACATGGTCTTCGTCGTCGATGAAGATGCCGTGCGGGTTCTTGAATTCGCCTTCACCCCAAGAGGTAACAAACTCACCTGTGTCGGCCTCGAAGACGATCATTGGGTGCTTGTTGCGATTGAATACATAGACCCGATCGTGCGAATCAACCGCAATACCGGAAGGATGATCCATAATCCACCCTTCAGGCAGAGTGGGCCAGGTATCGTCCTGCTGGAAGCGAAAATCGCCATGTCCTACTGTCAACATTGGTTGGCCTCCTGTTAGTCCTTACGCCAGTGTTCTGAGGCGTCGTCTTGAGGAACGAAATTCAACAGATCGTAGGCGTAGGGTGTGTCATAGATTTTCCACGTATTGTTGGATGCACCGTAGATGATCTCATAGTTGATGCCGGGTTGTTCTACGCAGGCCCGGAAGAAGCCGACCGCATCGCGCCGGCTGAACCAGCTCACCTGCGCGCGGTAGTCCCGCTCCGGTCGATTGGACCGGGGCAACGTTCCAAGTCGTACACAGATGACTTCCATCGGGCGCTCGTCAGGGCGGTCGATGTTGCCGCCCTCGGTATAGTAACGGCCCAGGGACTCGCCGAATATCTTGGTCGCCCCGTAGCGGCTGTCCGGCCTGGCCGGGTCATCGCCCTTGACCAGGGGAATGGAGGCCGGGTCGAGACCATCCAGGCGGCCGGAAACGATCGACAGGTAAGGCTCGTCAAACTCGTAGCCGCCCATTGTGTGCATCGAACTGGCGAAGATGACGCGGCGTACGCCGGCGTCATGGGCAGCGTCGTACATGCGCGCGGTGGCGATCAGATTAGGGTTGGTGAGCTCCTCCCAGCCGATTTCGACCTCGTGGCGCGGGTCAGCGGCGAGGTGGATGACCACGTCCATGCCCTCGAAGATGGGGGGCAGGGCGTCCGCGTCGCAGAGGTCGGCCTGCGTCGAGTTTGGCCAGTCGGAAGGACGCAGGTCAACACCGAACACTTCGTGATCGCGACCAAGTTCGGGCGCCAGCAAGGTGCCGATCGTACCGCTGATGCCGGTGATAAGAATTCTCATAGATTCTCTCCTGGAGGGCGTTTCATTTGATGGGTTTGCCGGTTTCTTTCGATGTCATGTCGGTTTCGCCAGCGAAGGTCGGGACCAACAGAAAACAGTCCCGCCCGCCGCGACTGCCAGATCGCTTCTGACGACAGGGGAAAGCGGCGCTCTCACACTATCGACAGCCCGTGCCTCGCACCTGCTCGCTGTCAGACTCTGACAAATTTGCGCGCACGGTTGCCTTCTTCCCCCAGCTCGGCCACAAAGATGTTACCCTTCGAATCACACCAGATGCCGTGCGGCATCCGCAGGCCGGTTTCGGGGCCGCGGAAGCGGCAAACCAACTCCCCCGATTCATGGAAGATGGAGATGCCGCAGGGGAGAGGCCCCTTGCCAAATGCGCTGCCTTGCTCGGCGACATAGACGAACTGATCGGGGCTGCAGTACACGTCGCCAGGCCGGTGTACATCTTCAAACATCGTAATGAAATTCCCATCGCGATCGAAGAGCTGAATGCGGTTGGCCTCGCGGTCGCAGATCAGAACCCGGCCCTGCGTGTCGATTCCGATATTGTGTACCAGCGCGAACTGGCCCGGCTCCAGGCCGGAGGTTCCCCAGGAGAGTTCCAGCTCGCCCTCCGGGGAAAAGCGGTGGACCTGGCGGTTGCCGTAGCCGTCGGCGGCGAAGATGCAACCGTCCTGGGCGGTGGCCACGCCGGCCGGCATGTTGAAGGGCGGGTCCAAAGAGGTGCCGTAGGGCGTCACCGTCATCATGGCCCAGCCGCGGCGGCCCAGTTCGAGCAGCTTCTCACCATGCTGCGTGTGCTTGGTGACGACGTGCTCCTGGCGGTCGGTGACCCAAACGTAGTCGTCGGCGTCGATGAAGATGCCGTGCGGCTCAGTGAATTCATTTTCACCCCAGGAGGTGATGAATTTCCCGGTCTCCGCCTCAAAGGCGACGACGGGATGTTTATGGCGGCAGAAGACAAAGACGCGATCGCGCGAATCGATCGCCAGATCGGGCACGGAGCCGAGCGACCACCCCTCGGGTAGAGTCGGCCAGGAATCGTCCAGTTCATAGCGAAAATCGCCATATCCAACTGTCATGATCGGTTGTCCTCCTGTGTGTCGCGGTCCAGGCGGGGCGTTGTAGATTATTCTTTGCGCCAGTGGTCTTCGGCACTGTCGACGGGCATGAAATCCAGCAGCTTCCAGGCGTAGGGCGTGTCGTAAATCTTCCACTTATTGTTGGACGCGCCATAGATGATCTCATAGCCGATGCCAGGCCGCTCAACGCAGGCCCGGAAAAAGCCGCCCGCATCACGATAACTGAACCAGCTCACCAGCGAGCGATAGTCACCACCGGGGCGATCGGAGGCCGGCAGCGTGCCAAGACGGACGCAGATGACCTCCATCGGCCGCTCGTCAGGACGGTCAATGTTGCCGCCCTCGGTGTAATAGCGGCCCAACGACTCGCCGAATATCTTAGTGGCGCCGTAGCGGCTGTCGGGCCGGCCCGGATCATGCCCTTTGACCAGTGGGATGGAGGCCGGGTCCAGGCCGTCGTGACGCCCGGAAAGGATGGAGAGGTACGGCTCATCCCACTCGTAGGCACCCATGACGTGCATCGAACTGGCGAAGATGACCCTCCGCACACCGGCGTCGTGAGCGGCATCGTACATTCTGGCCGTGGCTATCAGGTTGGGGTTGGTCAGTTCATCCCATCCGATCTCGACCTCGTGGCGGGGATCGGCAGCCAGATGGATGACCACGTCCATGCCTTCGAAGACGGGCGGCAGCGCGTCGGGGTCGCAGAGGTCGGCCTGCGTGGAGTTGGGCCAGTCCGAGGGGAGAAGGTCGATGCCATAGACCTCGTGGTCGCGGGCAAGTTCCGGCGCCAGATAGCGACCAATTTTGCCGGTGATGCCGGTGAGCAGAATTTTCATCTCTGTCTCCTGGGGAGGGTTGGGAATTTGTACATGTTCTATCAGCCCGATGAAAATCGCGGGGACGCCGGGCATGGTCCTCCGATGCAGGCGCTTTGCGGCTAGCCGGCTGACACCGCCTCGGGCCAGCGCAAACGCTCGTCGGGCTTTCGACTTTGTTGCATTGGCGGGACAGTGCCGCGATAGTCGGGGATGAGCGGCTCGATCTTGGCGAGCGCCTCCTGCGGCCAATTGGCGTGCTGCCTGTGCATGTAGTCGTGGATCCAGCTCTGCGTCGGCTCCTGCAGGTCGGTATAGAACGGGTGAAACCAGATGGTGATCACCGTTCGTTTCTTGTCCGAAAGGTTGGTGTGCGCCGAGTGAAACATGCGCGCGTCCCCGACTACAACATCGCCGGCTGTGACCGGTACGTCGACCTCACCGGGGTAGTCGCGGAAACGGGGCTCGTCCGGGTCGTCGATGCGGTTGATCTCTCTGGTGTGCGCCTCTCCCATGTCGTGGAGGATGTGACGGTGGCGGTGCGTCCCGGCAAGAAGGCGCAGGCATCCGTTCTGTCGCGTCGTGTCCTCCAGGTAGTACATGAGGAAGATCATCGGCGGTCTGTCACTGTAGGCGCGCGGGTCTTGCCACATCAGGCAGTCCTGGTGCCAGTAGAGCCGGGGACCGCCCGGCGGCTTGCTGATGATCACGGCCTTCCAGAACTTTATGTCCTTCAGGCCCATGCGGTCGAGTTCGGCGAGCGCGCGGGCATTGCCAATCAGATCGGCCAGCTCAGGGTAGTTGTTGGAGTCGATCAGGCTGCCGGGGGACTTAGTCCTGGCCAGCCGTTCTGGGTCAACTTCCGCCAGGGCCTTATCTACGCAGGCCCGCGTCCTGGCGATGAGCCACTCGTCGGCCACTTTTTCGATGACACAGAAGCCATTCTGCTTGAGCTGCGCCATGCGTGCTTCCGGTGTCAGGTCGGTTGTCATTTTCGCTCCTTAACTGAAATGGGGACTGCGAGGAGCCGCGCTTCGTCACGCCTCTTCGCTTTTTACCCGGATGGGGCGGCGTCATTGACGCAGCGGAAGCCGACAGTGCCGCAGCGGTCCAACCAGGGATACATCAGCAAAATCTTTTCGTGGCAATCATTGGGCTGCGCGCCGCTGGCGTTGTACCAGATGCTGCCTTCTACTTTAAGGTAGCTGCCACCGCGAATGATGGCGTAGCGGGTGTGGCCGTCGTCGCGTTCGCTTTCGGTCCACTCCCAGACGTTGCCGGCCATGTCGAGGCAACCGACGTGGCTGGCGCCGCCGGGAAACTGATCGACCGGGGTCGTGTGTTGGCGCAGCCCCTGCAGGCCGCCCGGCATGTCGCGGTAGTAGTCGATCTGGTTGCGGTCATCGATGCCAAGCCGGGGATAGGACTGCCACAGAAGGACAATATCGTACCCGCCGAACTCGCGCTCGCCGTCGTCGAGGATTTCGTCGATGCAGTAACGCCCCGCCTCGCGATCATAAAAGGAGGTATCGTACATGAACAGAAAGGCCTCAACGTAGGCGCTCCCGTACCACTCCATGCCCTCGCGCGCATAAATTCCCAGGTCGAGCGCGTCGCGCAGTGCATCGCGCAGCCGATCCAGTTCGGCGGCCTCTGCTTCGCCGCGCCCAATGTGGGCCGAGAAGTCGTTTTGCAGGTTGCCAGCAAAAGAGGCGAGGCGTTCCGATTCGAGTGGCTTCATCTTCTCTCGTTCGCGGCGCGAACAGGCAACTGGCCCCTATGGACGTGGCTTGAAGCGTGCTACCTGATCGTCCACCCAGGCCCGGTTGGCGTCGATGGTGCGGCCGGCGTTGTGCGGCGTATGGACGACGTTGTGACGGCCAAGCAGGGGGGAGTCCAGCGCGACCGGCTCGGCGTCAAAGACGTCGGCGGCCAGTGCCAGTTCATCGTTGAGGACGCGGCGATAGAGCGCGTCGGTATCGCAGATGGGAGCCCGCGTTACCTGTACGACCAGGCAGCCGTGCGGCAAGGCTTCGATTAAATCCTTTCCGATCAACCCGCGGGTGTCCTCCTTCAGAGGCACCATTGTCACGAAGATTTCAGCGTCTTTCACCAGTTCCGCCAGATGAAAACAGCGGGTTGCGCCGCTGGCGGCAAAGGTGGCATCGGGTGCAAAGGGGTCCCAGATGGCAACATCGGCGCCAATGGCTACACAAAAGGAGGCGTAGCGGGCGCCGATATTGCCTGCGCCGACGATGCGTACGCGTTTTCCACCCAGGGTACCGCTGGAAAATCGGGGGTCGTCGCCAAACTGGCTGCCCCGTTGCCCAGGTCTGCCAACGGCCGGTCTGTATTTCCAGGGCTTCTGGCTCTGCATCATGGCGGAGTGGAGCTGGGG
Source organism: Caldilineaceae bacterium (assembly GCA_965220715.1). GTDB lineage: Bacteria > Chloroflexota > Anaerolineae > Caldilineales > Caldilineaceae > Bin5. The sequence goes on along the minus strand of OZ244843.1, from coordinate 4,835,088 downwards.
AATTCGGCGCAGCCCGCAAAGCGTAAGGGCGAGCCCGTACTCGGACACGGATTGGCCCCAGTATAATTCGGGACGGTGGGGCACGATGTGTACGCCGCGGGCGGCCGCCTCATCGAGTCCAGATTTCGGCAGGTCGCGGTGGGAACTGTGGAAGCACTCTTCAAGCGCAGTAAAGGGCGCAAGGTCATCGCTGCCGGCGGGGAGGCCGAGGAGGACCAGGCGGTTCACGGAGGCGGGGTCGGGCGCGAGTTGCGATGGGCTGGCCTCCGGCTCTTGCGTGCGGTAGAGTTCGCAGCCGTCGCTCTGCCAGCGCTCCTGCCAGAAGTCGGCGGCGAATGGCCAATCGGCGTCAAAGCGCTCGTGGACGCAAATTACGGATCTCATATGTATGTCATTTCGGGTGATCCCGCTTGCCGCGGGTCTGGATATTTTTCTTCGTTGGCATGATAAATGCTAAATCGAACAGTGTCCAATCACTTTTACCCCACATGGTCGCCGGCCCACCTGCGATCGCTGCCAGCGGAAGGGTGCATCCCAGATTTTAAGGGAAGCAACCGGTCTCTTGATCAGGACTCTAAGGTTTGGCAGTTGGCAAATGACAAATGTGCTGGAGTCGATGGCCCGCTGGCATGGAAGCGCTCGTACGAGCGTTGGACGAGAGATTGCGAGTGTTTACGAGAGATCATGAGTGTTTGCTGTGTTGGGCGGATTGTCTGAAGCAGGATATGCAGGATTTTTTGGGATTTTCAGGATGGCGGGGGTCCCGCTGACATAGGTGCGCTCGTACGAGAGATGGCGAGCGTTTACGAGAGATCACGAGAGTTTACGGGTGTTGGGCGGATTGTCTGAAGCAGGATATGCAGGATTTTTTGGGATTTTCGGGATGGTGGGGGACCTGCTGACGCAGGTGGGCTCGTACGAGAGATGGCGAGCGTTTACGAGAGATCATGAGTGTTTGCGAGTGTTGGGCGGATTGTCTGAAGCAGGATTTGCAGGATTTTTTTGGATTTTCGGGATAGCGGAGGCCATGCTGGTACAGGTGCGCTCGTACAAGCGTATGACGAGCGATGGCGAGCGTTTACGAGAGATCACAAGAGTTTACAAGTGTTGGGCGGGTTGTCTGAAGCAGGATATGCAGGATTTCTTGGGATTTTCGGGATGGCGGGGGCGATGCTGGCACAGGTGCGCTCGTACGAGCGTATGGCGAGCGATGGCGAGCGTTTACGAGAGATCACGAGAGTTTACGGGTGTTGGGCGGATTGTCTGAAGCAGGATATGCAGGATTTTTTTGGATTTTCGGGATGGCGGGGGTCCCGCTGACATAGGTGCGCTCGTACGAGAGATGGCGAGCGTTTACGAGAGATCACGAGAGTTTACGGGTGCTGGGCGGGTTGTCTGAAGCAGGATTTGCAGGATTTTTTTGGGATTTTCGGGATGGCGGGGGTCCCGCTGACATAGGTGCGCTCGTACGAGCGTTGTACGACAGATCACGTGAGATTTCGAGCGTTCACGAGAGATTGCGGCAGGTCTTTTGAGCGTGCGCGATGGGCAACTGGCGATATCAGTGTAGGTTTGCCAGCCAGGGCGGGCCGGCGGGGGTATTTTTATGAATTTTTTCATAAATATGTCCGCTCTGTCCGCTCGAAGGCGTATTGAAAGTTCGAAATCCAGCTTTTGCAGATTCAATGCCGATATTTTGCAATAGTTTCAGCTGGGCGGTGGAGCGGGACAATGGTCAGTCCGCGAAGAGCGCAATGTTTGGCGATGATGCTCATGCTGCCAAGCGTGTGACGGTCTTTTAGCGATGGGCGGCGCGGCCGCGCCGGCCTAAACAGGGACAGGGCGAAAGGGCCAACTGCGAAACGAGTTGTACGAATGCCGTGGAGTTACTAACTGTGAGTGGCTGTGCCTGTTTTCTGGCAAGAAATAGGCCAAGTCTTTGCAGAGGGTTACCCACTACCAGAAAATGCGTTGTTCCAATGGAGGAGGCGTCCTGGAATTGGACGGCCCATGCTACGATATTATCGCACATTTGTTCAATAATGTCAAGTGGGATGGACAGGGCAAACGCATCTTAATTCGGACGCCAAAATAGCCGACGAAGGGCGCCCACAAGGGGCGCCCACAAGGGGCGCCCCTACCGATTGTCTTCTCTGGGCGTTATGCCTAGAGAAGGGCACCCACAAGGGGTGCCCCTACCGATTGTCTTCTCTGGGCGTTATGCCTAGAGAAGGGCACCCACAAGGGGTGCCCCTACCCGAATCAGGCAGCCTCACGTGGGTTTGTCCCAATTTGATGCAATTGCCCTGGTGGGATGGAGTTTTCTTTTCGCGTCCTGCAAGAATAGGTTGACATACCCATTCTGGCTCAATATACTCACTTTCTGAAATGTGATGACCCCGGTATCGAGGTCGCGTCATCCGCCGCCGAGGTCGAACGGGCCGATTTTTGACAGGTCGCGGAGGCAATGATCGCCAGAGCAGGAGAAGGCGATCTGAACTAACTGTCGAATGCAGACCGGCCCGGCATAGCCGCCTAGGCTTCTGTGTGAGGAAGACGCGCAATCGCAAGTGGGAGACGATCCGATGTCCAAGCCTGTAATCACCGTTGTCGGCAGCTTCGCGGTGGGCATGACGCTGCGGACGCAGCGCATGCCGGTCTTTGGCGAAACACTGGTCGGTTCAGATTTTGACATGGGACCGGGCGGCAAAGGCTCCAATCAGGCTGTGGGCGTAGCCAGGCTGGGCGCACAGGCCCACTTCGCCGGCATCATCGGCGCTGACAAGCTGGGCGAGATCGCGACCGATCTCTACGCCCGCGAAGGCGTCGATACGACCTGGCTGAAGCGGACAAAGGCGATGGCCACGGGCGTCGGCTTCATTATCCTGAACGCCGAGGGCGAAAACGGCATCATCCTCGACATGGGCGCGAATGAACTGATGGACGGCGCATACGTCGACCAGGTCGAAGAGCAAATTGCGCGTAGTGACGTTGTGATGTCGGTGCTGGAGATACCGGTTGCGGCGGCGGCGCGGGCGATGGAACTGGGCAAAAAGCACGGGGTGCGCACGATTCTCAATCCTGCGCCGGCCACTGCGCTCGATGGGAGCGTCTTGCAAGATGTAGATTACCTGACCCCGAATGAGACCGAGTTGCGCATCCTGCTGGGGCTTGCGCCGGATGACGCCACTGATTCGGTTGAACTGGCCCTGGAACTGCGGGCGCGAGGCGTCGGCAACTTGATCGTGACGATGGGAGAAAAGGGCGCGCTGGTCCTGACGGAGGACGGGCAGGAGGAGGTGGCGGGCGTTGCGGTCGATGTTGTCGACACAACCGGCGCAGGGGACGCTTTCAATGCCGGTCTGGCGGTCGCGCTGGCTGAAGGGCAGGGACTATTGGAGGCGGTTGCTTTCGCCAACCGCTGCGGGGCGATTGCCTGTCAGAAATTGGGCGTGATCCCAGGGTTGGCGGCACGGTCGATGGTTGGGGGACAGTTCTAAGTTTCTGGCTCTTGGGTTCGTTGGCGTCTGTTGCGTATTGACAGATTTGCAACAATAGCAGGACGTCTATTTATAGATCCGCCGACCAACTGTGGCAGAAGCTTTAGGCATTTTTGCAAGGATACCTTCCAGGGGATGCAGGGCGAGAGGAAGGGTGTTGACGGTTCATCAGTAGAATCAAGCCCTGGAGGGGGAGGGCACGGTTTGGTTGGGGGGCGCCATTTTGGTGGAGCTGCGTTGCTGGGATGAAAGCGTACCGTCGGTGAGCGATGGTTTTGGAGGGGGGCGTTGCGGGGGGTGTCCCCCCGCACAAGGGAGGGCCGAAGGCCCGACCGCCCAGAAAGGGCGTAGCCCCTGGCGGCGGCGGGGGTTTGCCGACGACAGCCCTGAGCCGCCTTAGCGGCGAAGGGTGCGGAGGCCCGCCTTAGCGGGCCGGAGCCGCCGGAGGGCGTCTGCGCCCGCAGGCGTCCAAACATCCAAATTCGGCGGCTAGTGTTGGTTGCTATCCACTATCCGTTCGCCACGAGCCACTACTTTTTCGACATGCTCCGCCATCAGCGATTCCCACGTCATCCTCGCCCAGCGCGCGCGGGTTTCCTGCAGCTCGGTAAGCATCAGTTCACGCACACTGTCATTCTCGAAGAAGGGGCTATTCTCGTAGAAGCGATAGAGTTTGTCGAACTTGGCCAGGATGAGTTCCTTGGCGGAAACGTCGCGTCCGAAGAGGCGGAGTACCCTTCGCAGTGCCTGGCGCCGCTCAATCTGCGCTACCCACTTCGCTGGGATGCGCCCCTCTACAATCGCCTCACCGGCGCGGAACGGGTCTGTCAGCGCTGCTGTTGCGACCTGTCTCGTGTATACAGTGACAAGCCCCACTACAATGGCAACACCAAAAACCACTAACAGTACGCTGAGGACAAATCCCACGAACTGGTCTTCCTCCCTCCCCTACTGTGCCCTCACAGAAATCCTGCTCTTTCCGTGTTTCGAATTGCGTAAGAGCAGGCGAAACGCCCACGTTGCATTTGCGTGGTCCGCGCGTTAAGTCTTGGTGTCAAATGGAATTGACATTCGTTCTGCGGAAGCGCTCGCCTGGCAAAAAAAGAATGGCTGCCAAAACCAACCGTTGGACTCAACCGCCCGGAACATGCGTCGGTTCTTCCCCGGTCTCCAAGTAGCGCCGAAGTTCTCTGCTGGCAGGGGCGACCAAGTCGCCGCGTATCGCGTAAAGGCGGGCGTTCTCGAGACTGATCTCAAGGCGCAGCATCTGATTGCTCAAGGAGGCCATGCTGAGGCCGTTCTGCCAGCGCGGCTCCCAAAACAGTTCATCGCCAACGAAAGGCTGGCAATCTTCGAATCCATACCCCTCGATGGTCCGGCCCTGTGTGTCGGTCACCTGCACGCGGGTCTCATGCCCCGACTGCAGGTTGAGGCGTAACGCCCCGCCGCGCCAGAACAGCGGACGTGTGCCCAGAATGCCTGGGCCGCCAGCCGACTCCAGATACATGAAGCCGTCCAGTCGCAGCCGGTGCATCACATGCGCGCCCAAGTCCGCGCCTTGAATGTGATAACCATGCTCCAGCTTCGATGCGCTGGAGTAGATGCGGATACACTGGTCATCATCTATAATCATCGACATCGGCCGCATGATGCCGGCGCCCAACTCGCCTGTGGGTGCGTTGGGGATGAATGGGTCCCGCAGCGAGCGATGAAAGTGCCAGCCGTTGTAGCTGTAGGATAGCTGGCCATAGGTCCTGCCGCCATAATACTTGCGGTGGGTCGTCGGGTCGTCCGCCCGGTACGGTACGGTGTTGTAAACCCACACGAACCCGACGAACATCTCTTCATAGGGGAACGCAGGATTCCCGTATAGTTCGGTGAGGGGCAGGTCCAGGGCGTCGGCCCGCAGGGTCAGCTCGGACTCGCCGAAGGATCGCCAGTCTTTCGTCTCGGAGACGGCCAGCCGCCGAGGATGCGGGTTGCGGCCGGGGCGCGCCATGATGACATAGGACTGGCGCAACTCGTTCCAGAATGCCATACTGGGGGGGTCCGGCGAGCCAGGCCGCCACTCGACGCCCTCGACCTCCCGCCACACCAGGCCATCCGGTGATGTGTACAGCAGGGCGCCTATTTTGGTGGTGACGAGGCCCTTCAGGCGCTCCTGCGGATCATCAGCCCTTTCGTCAAAGTAGTGGTCCCACTGCCCGAATCGGTCCATGGGCATCACTTGATTGGGGAATGCGCGGTCGGGTAGGGGAACTTTATCAGTCAGGTCCGGGATCTCCCAGTGTATGCCATCGTCGCTCTCCGCGAGGAGCGGAAACGAGATTTTGGCCGGCATGTGAGAGATCGACTTGCCCTGATAGAGGCAGCGCCACTTCCCTGTCTCCGTGCGAAAAATGGTGGGATATCCTGAAGCGAGGCCGTGAGCGGGGTCTACGAATGTAGCCTCTGGCTCCAACTCCGGTTGCCCGACGCGCCGGCGGAGATTCTCCCAGCGATTCAGATAGTAATCGTCAAAGAACAGCAATGTGGTCATAGTTGGTTTGCCTCCAGGTGGTACTGATTCAGTGGCTAGCGGGTGGTGGAATGTGGTGATTACTCTCCATTGGCCACTCGCCACTGGTTTTCGTCAGGCTGGCCTTGGCCCCGCAAGGCTAGTTCCTTGGCAAAGTGGCAGGCGGCATAGTGCTCCGGCGCCACTTCTTCCCAGGGGGGAGACTCCTGCCGGCACACCTCGGCAGCATACGGACAGCGCGGGTGAAAGTAGCAGCCAGGCGGCGGGTTGGATGGATCCGGAATTTCTCCCGTCAGCACGATCCGCTCCCGCACCGCATCGGGGTCTGAGATCGGTACCGACGACAGCAACGCCTCTGTGTACGGATGCTTCGGTTCAGCATAGAGGGCTTGCGTCGTCGCCAGCTCAACCAACTGACCCACGTACATCACCGCCACCCAATCCGATACATAGTTCACGACACTCAGGTCGTGGGCGATAAACAGATAGCTAAGCCCAAACTCGTTTTGCAGGTCTCCCAGCAGATTCAGTATCTGCGCCTGTATCGACACATCCAACGCAGACACCGGCTCATCGGCCACGATCAGCCGCGGATTCGTCGCCAGCGACCGGGCGATCCCGATCCTCTGGCGCTGGCCTCCGGAAAAGGCGTGCGGGTACCGCCTCAGGTACTGGGGTTCCAGACCCGTGACCTCCATCAGGTAGATGACCCGCTCCTCTAACTCCTTGCCGCTGGCCAGACTGTTTGCCCTGATCGGTTCGCTGATGATATCGAACACCGTCCAGCGCGGGTTCAGCGAAGAATACGGGTCTTGAAAGATCATCTGAATGTCCCGCCGCAGCGGCCTCAACTCGCGGTTTGACAACAGCGCCAGATCCACTTCCGCCTTTTGTCCGTTGTCGTCCTCATACTGATAGAGGATCTGGCCCGCCAACGGCCTGTAAAGCCGCATTACACACCGTCCCAGCGTCGTCTTGCCGCACCCGGTCTCACCCACCAGTCCTACCGTCTCGCCGCGACCGATCCGAAAGCTGACGTCGTCTACCGCCTTCACCCATCCAGTTTCTCGCTTGAACAGGCCCTTCTGCATCGGAAAGTATTTCCTCAGGTTCCTGACCTCTAGTATAGCCTCTGAATTATCCCGGCGTCCGGCGTCGCGTCGCTGTGCAGTTTCCATTGCTACCTTGTCTTTTCGTATAAGAAGCAACGCACCCAATGACCCTCTTCCCACTCAATAAGCTCAGGCACACTCATGTCGCAGACTCCCTTTATCGCCTCCGGACAGCGCCCCCGAAAACCGCATTCCAGCGGCGGGTCCAGCGGTACCGGCACGTTGCCCTCTATCGACTCCAGCCGTTGCCTGGCCCCCTGGGTCATTCGCGGCCTCGACTTCAGCAAGAGCGCGGTGTAGGGATGCAGGGGGCGATAGAAGATGTCGCGCACAGAGCCAAGCTCCACGATCCTCCCCAGGTACATCACCGCGACCCTGTGGCATGTCTCGGCAATGACCCCCAGATCGTGTGTGATGTACAGCACCGCCATCTGGAACTGTGCCTGCAATTCCTTGATCAGATCCAGTATCTGCGCCTGTACCGTCACGTCCAGGGCCGTCGTCGGCTCATCCGCTATCAGCAGCCTCGGGTGGCACGACAGGGCCATGGCGATCATCGCTCTCTGTCGCATTCCCCCCGACAGTTGGTGCGGGTAGGCATTGATTCGCTGCGCAGGATTCGCGATGCCTACCCGGTTCAGCATGTCCAGCGTGATTTCCTGCGCCTCTGCTTTATCATTCGTGCGGTGCAGCAGGATTGACTCCCGGATCTGATTTCCTATGGTATGCACCGGGGAAAGGCTCGTCATCGGCTCCTGAAACACCATCGAGATCTCTTTTCCCCGAATGCTGCGAATCTCGCTGCCCGAGGGATTTAGTTGCGCAAGATCGATGATCTCCCCATCCGAGCGCAGCAGGATCTGTCCCTCCACTAACTTCCCCGGAGACGACACGATGCGCATCACTGATGCGGCGGTCACGCTCTTGCCGGAGCCACTCTCGCCAATCAGGCCCAGCGTCTCATTTCGATTCACGGTGAAACTCACACCGTCCACTGCTTTCAGGATCCCTTCTTCCACAAAGAAGTAGGTTTTGAGATCCTGCACCTCCAGCAGGGGAGACTCTGTAGAGGACATTGATGCTGGCATAGGTGTCATCGTAGTGGTTAATGGCTAGTGGGGCTTACTCTCCACTCTTCGCTATCAGTCGGCCCCACTATCTGTATGGATCGGCGGCGTCCCGCAACCCATCGCCCACGAAGTTGAAGGCCATGACCGTTATGACCACAAACAGGGCGGGAATCAGTGTCCACCAGTAGACCGCGACGCTGGCAAGATTCTGCGATTTTTCCAGGAGGACACCCCAGCTGACGGCCGGCGGACGCAACCCCAATCCCAGAAAACTCAGCGCCGTTTCCGCAAGAATCATTCCCGGAATGGCAAGAGATACATTGACGATCAGATAACCGGCGAAATTCGGGATCAGATGGGCCCGAATGATGGTCCATTCACTCACGCCAGCGGCGCGCGCCGCCAGGACGTAATCCATCTCGCGCAACTCCAGGAGCTTGCCTCGAACCACGCGGGCAAGCCCTCCCCACCCCACCAGTGACAGGAGTACCACGATTCCGAAGTAGACCATTTCCGTCGACCAGTCTCGGGGGAGGGCGGCACTCAACGCCGCCCATAGGGGAATAGTCGGTATCGAGATCAGAAACTCGATGATCCGTTGAACCACCGTGTCGACCTCGCCCCCGAAATAGCCGGAGATACCGCCCAAGGTTACACCGATGACGAAGGAAAGCGCCACTCCGACTAATCCAATCGACAGCGACAGGCGCGCGCCGTGAATGGTGCGCGAGAAGAGATCGCGCCCGATGCTATCTGCGCCGAACAGGTAGATAGCCCCTGGCTCTTCAACGCCGAAGAGATAGATATCGGTTTTGATGATCCCCAACAGCTTGTGCGGTTCTCCGCGGGTAAAGAAGTGCAGGGGATAGATCGTGGAGGTGTCCGTCTTGAACATGAGTCGAAGCGTCTCTGTGTTCCTTTCCGAGGTGACGCCATAGACAAAGGGGCCGCGGAATTTGCCCTCGTCGTCGAAGAGATGAACGGGCGTGGGTGGACGATAGGGGAAGGCTGAAAAGCGAAACTCTTTGGGATAGGGCGCGAAGAAATCGGCGAAGATAGCCAGGAGATAGAGCACGATCAGAATGCTCCCCCCGACGATGGCTAACTTGTGACGCCGAAACTTCTGCCACATCAGTTGCCACTGCGAGGCCAGGTAATACCGCTCTTCGGCGCTCAGTCTCTCGGTCATGAATAGTGGCTAGGTTCCGTTGACATTTTGGGAAGGCTGTTCAGATGTCAACAAGAACTGAAAGCCTGCAGGCCTGTTAGGGATGTTTCTCGCTTGAATGTTGAAATAGACAAAACCAATTGATCCGCGAAGTCACGCGAAGGGTCGCGAAGAACACCTTTTTGTCCGCGGAGGACGCGGAGGGACGCGGAGAACACCAAAGGCGTATCGGATTTTCTTTGCGTGACTGCGCCGCCCTTCGACGATCAGGCGTAATTTGCACCTGGAAGTCGTTGTTCAGACAAACGTCAACGAGCCCTAGTGAGTGGTGTGTCCTATCCACTGCTTTTCGTCCGACATCGCTCAGGTCTCCCTTTCAGTGAACCGTATACGGGGGTCCACGATCACGAGCGCCATATCCGAAATGAACGTGCCTACGACAGTCAGTGCTGTGAGGAAGAACAGAAGACTTGAGGCCAGAAACATGTCCTCCGCCAGCAGCGCGCTGAACAACCTTGGACCGACTGTCGGCAAGTTCAGAACCATTGCGGTAATGACGCTCCCGGAGACGATTTCCGGCAGCAGCCACCCGATCGTGCTGGCCATGGGGTTGAGCGCCACCCGCACGGGATACTTGAGAACAAGCTTGGTTTCATGCAGCCCCTTGGCGCGGGCCGTAATCACGTACTGGCGGCCGAGTTCATCGAGCAACGTCGCGCGCATCGTGCGGATCAATCCTGCTGTCGCCGCGGTGCCGATAATAAAGATGGGCAGCGGGAGATGCTTGAGAAAGTCGATGAATTTGGCCACACTCCACGGGGCGCGAACAAAGTCTTTGGAGAATAGCCCTCCCACGCTCTTGCCCGCCCCTATATTGAGAAAGAAGTAGATCAGGATAAGCGCCAGCAGGAAATTCGGTATGGCCCTGCCGAGGAAGCCGACAAACATGCCAACATAATCGCCGATCGAATACTGGTGCGTGGCCGAGTAGATGCCGATGGGGATTGCCAAAAGATAGGTGAAGAGCAGGGTGATTATGGAGATCGCGACCGTGAGTCCAATGCGATCACCGATGACCTTGGTCACGGGCTGCTCGTGCGAGAATGACCAGCCCAAGTCCCCCTGCAGGATGTTCCCGGCCCAACTCAGATATTGGACGAATGCTGGTTCATCCAGCCCAAATCGGAATCTCAGGTTTTCCAGGTCCTCCTGCTCGAGTTCCTCTCCCCTTGCCTTGTACTCGAGCTTGAGCCGGTCGACGTAGTCCCCGGCAGGTAGTTGGATGATCAGAAAACTCACGCCACTGACCACCCACACCAGCATAATCATATATATGAAGCGGCGGAAGAGATACAGTGCCATAGTATTGGCTCGTGAATATTGGATATTGGCAAGTGGTTAGCGGCGTGTTTTCACCATTAACCACTTGCCACACTCAGGGCTACCTGTTACTGGTGGAGGAACCACGTCTCCTGTTGGTACGGCCTCATGCGCCAGCCACCCTTGATGCCGTCATTCCCGGGCGCATTCCCCAAGCGATTGCTCATGCAGTAGAGCGCCGGCGGATCGCTGGTGGTGTGGATCACCCACATGTTCTCCGCATTGAGCGTGAGAATCTCGCTTGTCAGTCTTTCGTATTCGTCGGTACCGAATCTCGCTACGCTCCACCGCTGTGCTGCATCCCAGAGGCGCTTGACTTCTTCCGGCGGTTCGATCCCCTCTGCGCCGTTGTTTTCCAGCCATAGCCTCCAGCCGACGGAGGACAACCCACCCCAGGGTGGCACGAGCCAACCGATCCCCCTCTCACGCGCCCTGTACTCGTCGCGGCCGCCTTCCTTGACCGTGAAGTCCAGCTCGTTGGCGTAGAGTTTTCCCTCCACCACATCACCGGGCAGTTCTTTGGGCGTGAAGTCGATGCCGATCTCCTTGAAGTAGATCGCAAACAGATCGAGCATATCCTGGAAGTAAAAAACGCCGGCGGTGGAATACTCGGCGAGGATGGAGAGCCTTTCACCGTCGGGCCGCATCCGATACTCTCCGTCAGCATCCCAAGCCAGACCCATCTCATCCAGTAGAGCGTTGGCCTGGTCCACATCGAATTCCACGTGGTTCGTCGCCATCCACTCCTCAAAGCCGGTCCAGTCGCGTGAGGCCGGCGCGGCCCAAGGCTCGGTCAGGCCAAACATGAGGCTCTCGCCGATTTCGGTGCGGTCAATGGCCAGCGAAAGGGCCTGGCGGAAGCGAATGTCGTTGAAGATTTCCCTCAGAACCGGATCCTGGTGGGTGTAGTTCAGGGCGAAGATCAACGCATTCGTGCGGCTGGTGTTGTCCATGAGGTAGGTCGTATAATCGCCCGCCTCTTCGTTCTCCTTCAACAGGGGCGTGTCTCTGAGGGCAAGTCCGACAGAGTCGCCGGCGAAGTCGATCTCGCCGGCAATCATCTTCACCAAAGCGCCGGTCTGGGAGCGGGACTCGCCGATCAGAATCAGGATGGTGTCGATGTAGGGCAACTGGTTGCCGGCTGTGTCCACCCGCCAGAAGTAGGGGTTGCGAACCCACAGGGCCGAGTCAGCGCTCATATCTGCGACGTACCACGGGTTAAGAGTGGGCGCCGCGGGGGAAAAGCCGGCCCCATGGTCCCCGGATACGTAGTACTGAACCGCCTTTTGCCATGACTCGAAACCCTCCTCCTCGGCCAGGGCCTCGGCGCCATCGTTGTATTTGGGCATGTACTGCTTCAGGAACTGCGAGGGGTCCGCCTGGCGCCGGCCGGCGAATACCTCAAGCGCCCGGTAGTAGGGCGCCGCGAAAGTGAACTGCACGGTATAGTCATCGATCCGATTGAAACCCATCACCTCTCCACCGGCCTTATATCTGCCAGGGACCGACGAGAGGATCTCCTTATTGAGCAGTATGTCCTCATACCAGAACGCAAAGTCGTCGGCGCTGAAGTCATCTCCGTTAGACCATTTCACACCCTTGCGCAAGTGCCAGGTCAGGCTCATGGCATCCTCCGCCAACTCCCAGTCGACCGCCAGATTGGGGAAGTACTGCGTGTTCTCGGGGTTCATGGTCAACATGCGCTGTGTCATATGCTCGGTGGGAATCGTAAAGACCGATGCCCCCTTCATCGCGCCCACCAGGACGGCCTCGCCACCGTATTGGCCGATGAACTCGCGCGGGCGTATAACCCCTATGTCTTCCGGCAGGCGCTCCATTAGCGGAGGCAGGTCGCCGCTTGCGACCCGAGCCGCCAACTCGGGCGCCTCGCTGAAAGCGTCGATGGTCTTTCCGGTGGCTGCCTCATAGTCCTCTACCGTGGCGAAGATGTGGTCGACGTAAGGCTCGCCTTCGACCCTCATGAGTTCCTGCCCGAGCGCCCCCTCGGACGCTGCGGCCTCTTTTTCGACCGCTCCCTGTCCCGCGGCCGCTTCGGCCGGAGCTTCACTCTCGGCCCCTGGCGGCCCGCAGGCTACGATCACGATCCCCGCAGCGCCTGCTGTCGAAATGCGCAGGAAATCCCGCCTGTTCATCCGTCTTTGCGTGAGGTTGGACAAAAACGGGCGCATTAGCTTCTTTCTGGCTGCCATTGCTCTCCTCCTGAAAAAGGTAATCCTTCTCATCCACTTTATGGGGTCGGCCAGATCCCTTGGCCAACCGACCGAAATGTCAAAGGGGGAGCGAGCGGTTAGTACCTCCTTTCATCCCTTGAGGGATGTTCATGCGGTGGCCAGTTACCATCCACAGGCTACGAGCCGCTGGTGTTATGCAACGGTCACCGTGCGCACAAGGATCGTCTTGCATTTCCGTCCTTGCTCGTTGGGGTAGTTGAAATCCGAGTAGGCCAACAGCGCAGTCCGGTCATTCAGCGCCAGCAGTGCAGAGTAGGAGCAGGTATCGCTGCGCCCCTCGGCCGGCTCGACAACCACCTCTCTCTCCTCCCACTCAAGACCGGTCGGGTCCGCCGTCGCACGAACGTACAGACCGGGCCTTCCGTAAGCCGCAAGCGTCACGCCATTCTCAAGGGTCAATAAGCGCGGCCATACGCCGCAGTCGTCGAATACGCGTGGATGGCTCCACGTCTGCCCGCTGTCCAGCGAGCGGGACCAATATAGCGGGCCAACCCCCAGCAGGTCATGGGTGCGAATCAGGCACAGCACCGAGCCATCCGGCATGAAGTTGAACTCCGGCTCGGTGAAACCGTCGCGGCGGTCGGCCTGCGGATCGGCCGCCCTGTCGGGCCGGTAGGGGATTTCGCCGAGCACGCCCCACGTATGCCCGTGATCCTCTGAACGCAGGAAGACGATGCTGTTGGCCGTTTGTACACGTCCACCGACGATGCGCTTGGTATGGAGTGCACTACAGAGGGAGCCGTCGGGGGCCAGCTGCAGCCGGCCATGGTGAAAGGAGGGCCAGAAGGCGTACATGCCTTCGCGGACGATGCGGATTTCTCCGGGCATATTTACGGAGGCCGTCTCCTCGATCCAGGTTGATTCGCCGCTACGCAGGCGCAAGAAGCGCCAACCTGAGAGTTCGGCGGAAAAGTCGGCGCCGCGATAAATGTGGGTTATGCGGTTGGGCGCATCTTCCTGAACCAACACTGGTTCAGGTAACGTCACCTTGTCGCGGTTGCGAGACTGTAACTGTATTGGGAGCAGTCGGTCTCCGTTTGGCAGCAACTGACCGCCGCGGGCATCGCGGCCTTCAACCGCTTCCCAGGATTTGCCTTCGTCGGCGGAGAGCGCATGCCTGGAGGGCAAACCGTAGGCGGTGACCGAATCCGCTTCGACGTGGAATTCGAGGTGGATGCGGCCGTCGGCCAGGCGTTCAAGGTGGGGAAACTGCCAAGGACCCCATTCTTTTACCTCAACCGGGGCCTGGTGAACCAGAACCGGTTCGCCCAGGGTGATCTGCGGCATAATCGTCTCCTCACTGCGGTGGCTCGCGGCCGGCTACTGTACCCGACAATGTACCGGCCACTGCATGGCTCACAGCAAGCCCAATTCCCCGGCGCGTTCCCGCACAGCTTCGGTCAGGCCGGGAAGGAAACGCAGGCGGCCGTCGGCTCCTGTATGGCGCCTGTCGTAAAGGGCTGCGGTCTCATATATGGTATAACCGTCGAGCCGTCCGGAACGATAAGTGTACTCGATCTGATCGGCCAGCCGGCCGCCGTCGGCGCCCGAAACATTCACAGGCAGGCTCAGGTGCGCGGGCACATTGTTTGCGGTTACTTCATCCAGCACATCGTGCACAAAGGCGTCGCTGAGGAGGCGTTCGGGCGGCCATTGGCGGCCAAATAGGGTCGTCTCGTCGGTGAGGCCGGTTTGCAGCCAGCGGCGCCAGTGGAAAGTGATGTTACCGGGACGGGAACGCGTGCGTGACGGCGAGGCGTCCGGTCGGAAGGACTCGATTTCAATATGATGGTGCATCGGCAACCCGGCGGCCGCGAGGCGCGTCCTGGCTGCGCGTAGGAATCGATCGTACAGGTCGCCCCTCACGTTGCCAAGTAGCGCCGGATCATAGGGCTCGACATCGGGATTAACGCCGTAGCGCCGTTCGTACTCGGCCGCGACCGGCGGGTTGAAGCCGTAGATCTGCGGTGAGTCGGTCCATGAACTGTGGCAGGAGATTCTTACGTCTACGCCGTCTACGCCGGCTGCAATGCAGTCGCTGACCCATTCCATCCAGAAGGCCTGAACTTCGGGTTCGCCCTCGCATAGCGAGCCGGAGACGAATGTGTTGCGCCCTTTGGCAAAGGCGATGACCCCGTCCGCTGCGTCGGCGGCGTGGGTGAGTACATTGTCAAATTCGGCCGCGGAGTTTGATACGTCCAGGCGGACCATTGCCCCGCCGAGGCCGGTGTCGAATTCGAGGTCGCCGCTGCGCAGGTCCCGTTGCGGCCGCCAGATGGCCTTGTGGCTGGCGACAACGATTGGCAGGGGTTGGTCGTCCGGGCCAAAGGCGTGCGCCATCTCCACCGCAGTGTTGGCGAAGGTGCCATCGTGGTCTTCGAAGTTGGTGGTGACGGCAATGAAAGGGTCCAGGAGATTGAGGCCGGTGATATTGAGGACGCGCACCTCTTCGCCCCGGCTGCTGACCGGATTGCCGTCGATATCGATTACGTCGCGGCTGCACGTCTCTACCCCTTCGTTAACGTCAAACTCCAGATCGCGCTTGCGGTATCCGTTGTTGTCGTCGCTGGTCCAGATCTCCAGGTTTTCCGGTCGGATGCGAAGCGGCGTCATGTCCTTCTGCCGCAGCTGGATACGTGTGACCGGCAACTTATTCAGCCCGTGCGGCAGGTCCGCCTGGCGGGCTTTCACCCGCATTTCCGGCCGCGCCAGCACCCAGGGGTCGACGTGGTAGGAGCCGCCGATGCCGGGCAACCCGGTCACGCCCTCACTTGTCAGGACAGCCTTCGGCTTTGCGTGGCTGACGCCGTTCTCATAGGGCTTGATGACGGCGTAGAACTCCATGCCGCGCTCGTGGGCGAGGCGCCGCCCTACCCGCATTGGATCGCCCAGGTTTTCAAGCGTTTTGGTCACGCCTCCGAGCGGCCCGTATGCAAGGAACCACTCCCAGTGACCGGCGTTATAGTAGTTCCAATAGACCCGGCGCACGCCCATCCAGTGGAGACGGTCTATCAGCTGCGCCACCAGATCTTCGGTGAATTCGATCCGCTGGCAGTCGTCGGGGAAGTCCACCAGTGTAGAGAGCAGGAATGGACGCTCATTCATGTTGGTTCCTTGTGAATGGGAGGGATTGGGCGCCTGTCAGTCGAGCGTCATGCGGGGGTCGAAGGCGTCGCGCAGGCCGTCCCCCACGAAGTTGATGGCCAGCACAGTGAGCAGGATCGCCATACCGGGCGGCAGCCAGATCCACAAGAAGCGTTCAAGGATGAAGATGGATTGGGCGCCGTTGAGCATGTTGCCCCAGGAGGGGGTGGGCGGCAGCACGCCCAATCCCAGGAAGGAAAGGCCGGCCTCGGTCAGGATGGCACCGGCGACGCCGAACGTAGCGGCCACGAGCAGCGGAGCAAGCACGTGCGGCAGGATATGCTTGACCATGATGTTGCGGTCCTGCACGCCCAGGCAGCGCGCGGCCATCACGAAATCCCATTCGCGTACTGACAGGATCTGGCCGCGCACCAGGCGAGCCGAACTGGGCCAACCCAGCAGGCCGATTACCGCCATTACATTGTAGATGCTGGGTCCTAACATGGACACCACGGCCATGATCAAAATCAGGGTGGGGAAGACCATCATAATGTCGGTGAGGCGCATGATGCTCATATCGACCGCGCCGCCGTAGTAGCCCGAAAGCGTTCCCATGATGACCGCGATAAGGATCGAGATTGAGACCGCCACCAGCCCGACGGAGAGGGAGACGCGCCCGCCGTATACCACACGCGACCAGACATCGCGTCCCGCCACGTCTCCACCCAGAATGTGTTCGGCGCTCGGCGCGGCGCGGGTCAGGCCAGAGTGGATTTTGGTCGGAGGATGCTGAGTGACCCAAGGCGCGGCCAGCGCGAGCAAGACCACAACGGCCAGGAAGATCAGGCTGGCCATTGCCAACTTGTGGCGGCGAAAACGCAGCCAGGAGCGGGCGCGCGGCGTGGCCGCCAAGGAACGGCTCGGCGCGTCAAACATATCCTCGGACAATGTCGCTGCTGGCCTTTCTGCCATTGTTATCAGCTTTCTTCATAGCGAATGCGCGGGTCGGCCACAGTATAGGACAGGTCCGCTATCAGGTTGCTCAACAAGACCAGGACCGCCGTCATCAACACGCCGCCCATCAACAGGGGGTAATCATGCATCCTTGTGGCATGCACCATGGTCAGGCCGACACCGGGATAATTGAACACTGTCTCTATGAGCACGGCCCCGCCAAACATGCTTGGAAGGCGCAGTCCCAGAACGGTGATGATCGGCAGCAGAGCGTTGCGCAGGCCATGCCGCAGGATCACGATATTCTCGACCAAGCCCTTGGCGCGCGCTGTGGTCATGTAATCCTGGTGCAGCACTTCCAGCAGGCTCGATCGCGTATAGCGCAACAGGCTGCCGGTGGTCTCGTATGCCAGGGCGATGCCGGGCAGGATGATATGGGACAGCCGGTCTCCGAAAGAAGGCTCCACGCCCGGTGTGGTGACGCCCCCGGTCGGCAAGATGTCCATACGGATTGCAACGGCATAGATTAGAAGCAGGGCGAAGAAAAAACCGGGCACAGCCACACCGGCGAAGGCGAAGGTTGTCAGAACGCTATCGAGCAGCGAATAGGGCTTCAGGGCGGAAACGATCCCCAGGGTGATCCCTGCTATGGTCGATATCAGGAGCGCAAAGATCATCACCGGCATACTGTTGCCCAGGGCGCGCAACATCACTTCAAACACGGGCGTGTTAAACCAGATCGAGTAGCCCAGATTGCCCTGTATAGCTTGCCCAAGCCAGAGCAGATAGCGGATGGGGACCGGCTTATTCAGACCCAGGGCCTCGCGCGCTTCCTGTAAATCCTCCGCCGTCATTTGGCTCAACTCAAAGGGGTCGATCATGGCGGAGACCGGGTCCCCTGGCGCCAGCGCAAAGATTGTGTAGTTGATAATCGTTACGCCAAGCAATATAGGGAAGACCAGAAGAATACGGCGCAGTACGTAAGTTGACATATCTGTAGCGTTTTTGGCAGTCCTCCGAGGCCCATACGACCTCGGAGGACCTGTAGATGGTCGAACGGCAGTGGTCAGCGACCACCGATGCTATGCCGACATGTGGACGTTTACCCAGTCGATCCAGCTGGTGCGCGGTCCGTAGACCGGAACGACCGAGCCGTTCTGCACACGTTTGTTTACCACGTGAATGCCCGGAACCTGGGCGATTACACAGTGGCGCTGGAGTTCTGAGGCATACTCTTGCAGCCGCAAAGAGCCGGCGCGCAGCTCTTCCGGATCCTCCACGAGGATGAGCTCGTCGATCATCGCCTTGCCTGTTTCGTCAGGATCTCCCCAGCGGGGACCGGTGAAGTTGCCGCTGAAGGCGCCGGGCGTCAGACCCCATCCATAGCCGCTGAAGAGCGTGTCGAAGTCCCAGGGGGGATTGTTGAGAATGTTGGTGTATTCCGCTGCCATGACGTGGAACTCGGTCTTGATGCCGACCGCATCCCACATCTCGCGCAACATGGCGTAGAGAGGCTCATATGTCGGCGTCAGCGAAGACATCCCCAGGCGGAGGGTGTAGTCGAAATCCCAGCCACCTTCCTCCAGGAGCTGGCGGGCCTTTTCCGGATTGTACTCGTACCACTTCGCCGAATCGGGGCTGATGCCGTAGTCGCCATACTCCAGCGATGCCTGGATGTGCCCGACCGTACCGAAGAAGAAATCTTTGGCGATCTGGGTGCGATCCAGTGCCAGGCTCAAGCCCTGTCGTACCCGTTTGTCGGCCAGGACGTAGCGGACGTTGTGGTACCAGGCGAAGGCGCTGGGGCCATGGTTGAGTACGATGTTCACGTGGTCCATCGCTTGGAAGCGTTCGTACTCGGACTGCGGCGTGCGGATGGCGATGTGGCACTCGCCCTTTTCCACCGCCGCGGCCATCGCCAGCTGATCGGTATAGGGGACAAAAGCCAGCTTGTCCAGTTGCGGTTTCCCGCCCCAGTAGTCGTCGAATGGTTCATATTCCACGATCTGATCGGGGATGTAGTTGGAGACGCGGAAGGGGCCGGTGCCGATGCCCTGTTTTTTGGCGTACTCGGTGTTCTTCAGCCCCTGCTGCCCCTGCTCGTCGATCCCCCACTGGTCCTCGGGATACTGGCTCAGGAGGTGTTTGGGCATGATGGGATAGCCCAACAGCTTCTCGAGGACAGCGGCGCGGTAGGGATTGGTCATCTCGAAGACAATGGTGTGGTCGTCAGGCGCCGAGACACCTGTCACCTCATCGGCCTCGCCCTCAGAAAACTCGGTCATGCCTTCGATGATGCCCTTCCAGCTACGTACGCCATTCCACTGGTTGACATTCGGATGGCCAACAAGCCGGCCAAAGGTGAACTCCACGTCGGCTGACGTGAGCGGCTCGCCATCGTGCCACTTGACGCCCTGGCGCAGGTTGAAGGTCGCCCTGTTGCCGTCGAACTCCCAACTCTCCGCCAGTTCGGGCAGCCAGGTTGTATAGTCGGTACTGATGTTGATCAGGCAATTGTGCGTCAGACCGATCAGGTAGTATCTTCTGTTGCCGGCATTGTGCTCCATCGCCAGCAGGTCCTGGTAACTGGTCTTCTGGGGGTAGCCGAAGACCAGAGTGCCGCCCAGGCGATCCGATGCCATAGCGGCATCTTCGTCTGCGGCAGGCGCCTCTCCTGCAGGAGCAGCAGCCGGCGCGCAGGCCGCCAAAAGGCCGCCGGCCGCTGCAAGGGCCGACCCCTTGAGAAAGTTGCGGCGGGTGATATCGCGGGATTCAAAGCGTTGCATGGTTTTTTCTCCTGAGTTCTACTGTGACCGTCGTGATTGCCGTGATGCTTGCAGTGAATCATGCACATCACTTGAATCAGGTGAATTAACTTCCATCGAGTGCATTGGCTCCTCCTGACCAGTGTTCAACCTCCAAACTGCATTGGCTAATGGGACCTTGCGTTGTCAGAGCTGTCCCAAATCCAATTCCAGCAGGTAGATGCGTTCACGTTCGTCCGGCGTCATGCTGTCCGGCGGCAGTTTGGAGGTGGGATAGCGCGCGAGGATGCGGCTGCGGACTTCGGCGTCGGTCGGCACCGGCATCCATCCGTAGGGCATGCGGTCGTATACCACCAGCAGCTTGCCCGGCTCAACCTCCAGCATCGATGTGTAGGATGTGGTCTGGTCCGACTGGTCGAAATTGTGGTGGACGGTGTAATACTGATCCCTGGTTACCGGCTCGAGCCCGAACTTGCCGGAGCTGATCTGATGGGCGGCGTCCATCTCGGCGTTGTGGTGGGCCATGATGTCGAACGGCTCCCAATGTTCGCCGCGCGGGTCGGTCGAGAACCAGATGAAGAGTCCCGGGCGGCCGGTCGAGATAACCAGAGCGCCGTTGCTCAGACGTTTTACATCGGGCAGCACGCCCCAGGCCGGAAGGCGGTCGATGGGGGACCAGGTCTTGCCTTCATCGCTGGAGTAGGAGCGCGCCAGCAGTTGATCGCGCCCGCCGCCCATGCGGCCCACACACATCAGGTCTCCGTCCTGCAGGCGCACGAGTGAGGACTCACAGAAGCCTTCCCAGGAGTCAGCGCCGGCCTCTGGGCCGCAGACGGTGGAGAGGTAGTGCCAGTTGCGGCCTTCATCCTCTGAGACCATAACCACGGTACTGTAGCGCGAGTCGCCATCGAAGGTCATATAGGTGGTGGACAGATAGCGCCCCGGCTCCAGTTCAATGATGTCGCCAAAGGGGGAAAGTTCAGCCCAGCGGGTGGGGCTCTGCACGGTGCGGGCCTGCACATCGCGCGGCAGGCCCTCGATGCGCGAGCCCCACAACTCGACCGTGTACTGCTGGGCTCCCTTTCCGATGCGCCCGTAGTTGCCCACGAAGGAGCGCCACTGGCCGAGAGGATCCGGCTTATACGGCTGGTTGGGACCGGCCAGCGAACCGTCGGGCAGGCTGATGTTTAACCGACCATTGAGGCCGGAAACATCGGCATGGCGCGACCATGTAGCCCCATTGTCTTCCGAGAGCGAAATACCGTTGACGTTTGTCAGGTTCTCGCCTGAATCGGGGTTCTTGCTGTAGGAGACTATCAACTCGCCGGTGGAGAATTGACGAATGCTCGGATACCAGCAGAATCCGAGGCCTTCGGCTACAATGCGCGGCGTCCCCGCCGTGAATCGCAGCCCTCCCAGCTCTAATTCCTGTGCCATGACCGCCTGCCTCCTTGATTGCTTTTCGTGGGACGAACTCGTCATCAACGGGTTAGACCGGTAGGAACTGCCGGGGCCTGAACAGGCGCGCTAAATTTCCCCCCTTACGTGGCCCTCTATCCTGGCTAGAGTGGGATTCTCGCTGGTTGGGTCCCCGCCTCCGTAGAACCAGGACAAGGGAAGAACTTTCAACCGGTGGCCGCGGGACCTGTGGCCGGCCATGTCAAGCGGGAAGTGGTTGTACTGGATCAGGACGCGGTCTTCAGCTACAAGCACGGCCGGATAGGACCACATGCCGTATCCCTCTGGCAACGGTTTTACGGAATCGACGTCGCAAACGACGCCGCCCCCCGGCGCGCCGTAGGCTCCCTCCGGACGGACCGGGTAAAGTGGGCCGGGTTCGACATGGGTCTCTTCGTGTATGGATTCCAGGTTCTGAAAGTGTTCCCAGATTCGTCCCTGATTGCGGCTGATTGCGGTCGACAGCCGCGTGCGAATCATGCCTTGCTTGATCTCCTGCTCGCTCTGCTGCGTCCAGACGACGAGCAGGTGCCCTGTGCCCGGCAGCCGCCGAATCTGGGCCGGGGCCTGCGTGCCCGCCAGCTGTGTCAGTTCCGGGCGTGTCCAGGTGTCGCCGTCGTCTTCCGACCAGACCTGGTACATGCGTCCCAGCCGCGTACGCAGAAGCATCAGCAGTTTGCCGGGCTCGTATTCAACCAGGGACGGCTCGTTGGTCAACTCCCAGCGTCCACCGTACTCCATGATAATGAGCAGTTCGCCGTCGCTGTTCTTCTGCCAGGTCTCTCCTTCGTCGTCGCTGTAGATGACATAGCTGGCGGTGAAGTGGGGATCGTAGAAGTGCGCGCTTGTCGAAACGAAGACGCCATCGACATAGCCGCCTGGAAATGGCGCCCCTTCCTGGTGGAATCCACCCTGGCCGATGCCGAAATAGACCGGCAGAATGATGCGGCCGGACTGTGTGCGGATCATCGTGTCGTTGAGGGCGTGGGCGGCCAACATCCAGTGGTTCATGAGCGTGAGGGCGGACCACGTTTTGCCTTCATCTTCCGAGCGCCTGAAGACCATCTGCGACTCGTATAGGCGCGAGGTGCCTGGTCTGATACGCTTCGTCGCCATGCCGATCGCGCCGCCGGAGAGTTGCACGAGTGAACAGTTCCCTAGCGTGAGCGGGTCGCCATTCTCGTCCAGACCCGCAAACGGCTCGCTCCATGTGACGCCGCCATCCGCGCTGACAGAGAAGTGTGTGCCGTCGCTGAAGAGGATGCGCCCGCCCTCAAGGCCCGCGAAGGACTTTCCGGGGAACTGACCATCGTGGAAGGCCAGCATTTCCTCCGGCCGTGTCATAGGTATATTGCTCATGTCTGCTGCCCTCTTTGTTTTCGGCTCTTCTGAATGACTTTGATGCTCCCAAACTCTGCAAGCGAACGCCACCCGCCGTCAACGCCAATTGACCTATGTTGTTGTCAGGCAGGCCGACTCCGCATGCCGAACTGCTGGTTCTCTCAGGCTGGAGGCGACCGGTTTGGCAGGGCACTGTTCTGTTGTCATGTGGCGTAGATCGCAGTTGGAGCAAGGCTTAGAGACAGCAAGTTGTCGTTTCCTAGAATGCTGCTCGGCGGTTCGTCATGTAACTCACCCCGATCATGGGTCGCGCACCCTGTCATATGCACAGCCTGCTTCTGAATGTATTTTATAGCATATCTCGGAAGGGAGGTCAAAGGGCTGAAATTTCGCCCTAACCATGGGCTTTGTTTTTCCGTGTGGCTCGGTTGACGGCGGTCGGCTGGCATCCTATACTGGGAGTCCACACCCAACATACGACGGATGTCAGCCAAGCAGGTGGAATTGGAAACGGCGTGAACGATGGTGAGAAGTGGGGCTTTCTTTCATCTCGCCAGCCTCTGTCAATTTCACTCTCTACACCAACCAGGAAATGTGAGCGATGAAAGTTCTCTATTTGCGCGCGCCAAGTGGACTGGATGGCGCCTACCCTGATTTTGTCAAGGCGATCGAAGGGCGATTTCTTTTCGAGGTTTACGACCCTGACAGGCCGCCGGCTGAGCAGTTCGAGGGAGTCGGCGTTGTCGTTGACCCGGGCGGCGCGGTGGGCACTCGTTCACTGATCGATGCGGCGCTGGCGGCCGATGTGAAACTTTGGCAAGTCACCACCAACGGCACCGATCATGTGGATGTGGCCTACTTTCTGGAGCAGGGGTTGCCGCTGGCAAACTCGCCCGGACGGTTGAGCGCGGTGCCGCTGGCCGAACACGTGGTGATGCTGATCCTGTGCTTCGCCAAGAACCTCGACCACAATCGTGCGGCCGGGTGGCAGCGCATGATCGGAGAAGAGTTGGCGGGCAAGAGGCTGGGTCGGCATCTTCTGGCGCATCGTGCTGCCGCTTTCTTACCCAGTGCTGGGCGCGGTCGCGATTTTTACATTTATGGCGCACTGGAACGACTTCCTGGCGCCGCTCATCTACTTGAACGAGCCAAAGAAGCAGACGCTGGCCATCGCCATCCGCACATGGGAGGCGCTGCGGCTGCAAGCGGGCGCAAAACCGGCGGCGTGGAGCAACATCATGGCCGTCTCCGTACTGATGACGCTGCCGCCGATGCTAGTGTTCTTCTTTGCCCAACGCTACTTCATCCAAGGGGTAGTGATGAGCGGCATTAAGGGCTGACGAACTGCATTGCGGACTTCGAATTGCATATTCCGTTGTGCAATGCGTCTTACGCGATATGTAATGGAGTTTTCCGATGAGGCTTGGGGCGACGATTGGCGATTATTTGGGGACTGAGGACCCTGATGCGCATGTGGCGGAGTGCCGGCGGCAGGGCTATCGGGCCGCGCCCTGCCCGGAGGTGGCGATAGGCGACCGAGACCGGATTCGCGACATCAAGCGAGCGTTCGGCGAGGCCGATATCGTGATTGGGGAGGTGGCCGCCTGGGTCAATCCGCTCCACCCGGACGCGGACACACGGCGCGCGAATCGGAACACGATCGCGGAGACGCTCGCCCTGGCTGACGAGTTGGAGGCCGTCTGTTGCGCGACGGTCGTCGGCTCCTATGACGGCAGCGACAACTGGGACTCTCATGTAGGGCACCACCCGCTCAACTTCAGCGAGGAGGGCTTCGAGGCGGTTGTAGAGTGGGTGCGGCAGGTTCTGACCGAGGTCGAGCCGCGGCGCACCAAGCTGACCCTGGAAATGTCGCCCTGGACGCTGCTGGACGGGCCTGAGATCTATCATACGCTGCTCGAAGCGATCGATCACCCTGGGCTGGGAGTCCATCTCGACCCGGCCAACGCGGTGCGCGAGCCGCGCATCTATTATGCGACGACCGAACTGCTGAACAGGTGCTTCGACATTCTAGGCCCGTGGATCCGCTCCTGTCATGCCAAGGATATCCACTTTGCGCTCGACGCGCGCACCGTTGCCATCGAGGAGGTGTTGCCGGGCCGGGGCGTACTGGACTATCGCACCTACGTTTCTCGGATCGAGCGGTTGTCGCCGGAAATGCCGCTGATCATCGAGCATCTGGCGACCGAGCCGGAATACAAAGAGGTGGGCGACTTCATTCGCGGCATCGCCAACGAGGTCGGCGCAACGATATAAGAGTGGATAGGGGATAGAAACGGAATCAGCCGCTGGCAACAAAGGTATTGCTATGCAAGGTAAACTTTCGGGAAAGGTGGCGCTGGTCACAGGTGCGAGCAAGGGGATAGGCCAGGGGCTGGCGGTCGGCCTGGCCGCGGCCGGGGCGCGGGTTGCCGTCAACTACAAGACGGATGCCGACGGCGCACAAAGCACCTGCACCCGCATACGGGAGGCGGGCGGGGAGGCCGAGCCATTTCAGGCCGACATCGGTTCGAAGACGGAGTTCGAGCAACTGGTGGACGCCGTCTGTGCGCGCTTTGGACGGCTGGATGTGTTGGTCAACAACGCGGCCCGTACCCGTTTCGGTCACGCCTTCGAGATCACCGAGGAGGACTTCAACGACGTGGTCGATACTAATCTGCGCGGCCCTTTTTTCGGCTCGGTCGCGGCTGCCCGCAAGATGCAAGCGCAGGGCAGCGGCTCGATCATCAATATCAGCTCCATCGCGGCCAAGCTGATGATCCCGGCGCACTCCAGCTACACGATGGCCAAGGGTGGGCTGGAGGCGCTCACCCGACAACTGGCGCTCGAACTGGCGCCTGAAGTGCGCGTCAACGCCATCGCGCCGACGGCCACCAGCACCGAGCGCAACCGCGGCTATGATCCCGACTACGACCAGAAATGGAGTGCGATCACGCCCGCCGGCCGCGTCGCCACTGTGGAGGACTACGTAGGACCTTGAGTCTTTCTGGCAAGCGACGACGCTGCGATGGTCACCGGCCAGATCATCTACGTGGACGGCGGCTGGACGCTGCGCGGCTTCACGCCCGATATGTCCGACTATGATTTTTCGCAGGATCGTGAGCGTGGCTAAACGTGAGGGGGAATCTTGTAAGCAACTGTCCGGCAGTCCGCAAGGTTTCGCCAACTGAGACTCATTCACTGCTCCGCATCCAGTGCGTGCCCACCGCGAAAAGCAACAGCGGGAATATCAAATCGATCACGGTCCATAGTGGTGCAATTATGTTTTCTGGAACCGGCCATTCAGAGCCTATCCAGTTCCACAGCATACCGGCTATGAGCGTAATACCAAGGTAGAATGCGCAGTTTGCTTCCAGGTATTCCCGACTTACACGGTCCTCGCCAACGTTGTCAACATTGCGTTTTCGATTGTAGGAGCTAACGATCGCAACAGCCAGCCCCAGGACCATCAGTGGATTGAGAATCCGCCTGATTACTCCGCCCCCGCCGGCTGACAAGGGATCGTAAAGTTGTGTGCTGATGAACAGTAGATAGATCGCGGCCGCCAGGATTTTCAGAAGTAGCCCAAAATCGGTCTCATGTTGTTCCTCCTTGAAGTAAAATGGTGTAACTTGCAGGATTCTGCCCCAGAAATAACTGCTATAACATACTGCATAAATTCCTGTAAGAAGTGTCAATCGGAAGGGAAACGGACCGAACTATGGCAGGCCGTATAACGATGACCGATTACAACGCAGATTGGGCCTTGCGGGAAGGCAATGTCCACCCCAGGCCCCACGCTGGCTCCCTCAGTCGCGAGGATGTGATCGCGCTCTGTGGCACTCTGGATATTGACGGCCTGGAATTGATGCACCAGTACTGGGAGGGCTGCCCACCGGAGTATGTCCGGGGGCTGGCGGAGGACGCCGGTCTGCCGATAGTCTCCTATATCTTCTTCTCTGATGTGGCGCTGCCGCCGGACGAGTGCGGCGCCGCGATTGACGAGGTGTACGCGCAAATCGACCGCATCGCCGAGATGGGCAGCGCGTTGGGCATGATCGTGCCGGGGGTCGCCAAAGAGGCGTGGCCTCTGGTGCAGCAGCGCGCCTGGATGGTTGACGGACTGCGCGTCTGCGCCGAGCGCGCCCAGTCGGTCGGCGTAACGTTGATTTCGGAGAACGTCGACTACCCGCCCAGCCGTCCGCTGATGGGACGCGGGGCAGACTGCCGCGACATCTGCGCGCAGGTCGATTCGCCTGGCTTCCGGCTGATCTACGACTGCGCGGCATCGCTGTTCGTTGACGAGGATCCGCTGGAGACGCTTCACACGATGGCGCCCCATGTCGCCCACGTGCATGTCAAGAACAGCCGCCCGCTCGCGCCCGGTGAGCAGCGGGCGCGCTATCTGGATGGGGACGGCGGTCAACGCTATACCGGGACCGATCTCGATGGCGGCGTGATCGATCTGCCGCCCATTCTGGCTGAACTGGGTCATCTCGGCTATGATGGCTTTATGTTGCTTGAGTATCAGGGTGAAGAGGATCCGCGCGTGTCCCTGCCGCGCAATATCGCCCATTTGCGCCAGCTGCTCGAACCACGGTAGCCGCTGAAACTGCGCTATCAACTATCCACAGAGGTCTCCGATGATAACTGAAGAACAGATCGCTTTCTTCCAGGCTTTTGGTTTTCTGGTGCTGCCGCAAGCGTTCAGCCCGCAGGAGCGGCCGCCGCCATCTGGCCGTGAATTATGTCCCGGAACCGCAGAAGGCTGCCGATACTGATATGCTGGTGCAGAATCATCGGGTCGTCCTTGAGGCGATTGAGGGGTATCAGTACAGCCGGCCGCAGCGGATCTTCACCGATGATTTCCTCTATAGCGAGGATCCGCGCATCCGGCGTATGACCGCAAAGTGGGTGGAACTGGGGCTTTCGTAGTCAACTTCACTTTCTTCATCAGTCAGAGGTATACAAGCGATGAAAGTTCTCTATCTGCGCGCGCCAAGTGGATTGGACGGCGCCTACCCTGATTTTGTCAAGGCGATCGAAGGGCGATTTCCTTTTGATGTTTACGACCCTGACAGGCCGCCGGCCGAACAGTTCGAGGGCGTCGGCGTTGTTGTCGACCCGGGCGGCGCGGTGGGTACGCGCGCCTTGATCGACGCGGCGCTGGCGGCCGATGTGAAACTTTGGCATGTTACCACCAACGGCACCGATAAAGTCGATGTGGCCTACTTTCTGGAGCAGGGATTGCCGCTGGCAAACTCGCCCGGACGGCTGAGCGCGGTGCCGCTGGCCGAACACGTGGTGATGCTGATCCTCTGTTTCGCCAAGAACCTCGACCACAATCGTGCGGCGGGGTGGCAACGCAGGATTGGAGAAG
Source organism: Caldilineaceae bacterium (assembly GCA_965220715.1). GTDB lineage: Bacteria > Chloroflexota > Anaerolineae > Caldilineales > Caldilineaceae > Bin5. The sequence goes on along the minus strand of OZ244843.1, from coordinate 4,807,109 downwards.
AACTGGCGGGCAAGAGGCTTGGGCTGATCGGTTTTGGCGCCAGCGCGCGCGAGGTGGCGCGGCGGGCCTGGCCGCTGGGCATGCGCATCTTGGCGATCGACGTGGTGGATTTCCCGCAAGCCGAGTTGGACGAGTTTCATGTTGAGTTTTTGGGCGGGCCGGAGCAGCTGGATAGCGTTCTGGCGCAGGCTGACTACCTGTCGCTGCATGTCCATCTTAACGCGACGACGCGGCACATGATCGACGGGCGCGCCTTGGGGCTGATGAAGCCGACGGCGGTCCTGCTCAATGTGGCGCGCGGTGAACTGGTCGATGAGGCGGCCCTGGTGGAAGCGCTTCAACAAGGTTGGATTAAAGGAGCAGGGTTGGACGTGTTTGAGCAAGAGCCGCTGCCGGCTGACCACCCGCTGCTGCAACAGGAAGATGTCATACTCACGCCCCATTCATCGGGTTACACGCCGGATACGCCCCGTAGACGGATGGAGGCCGCAGTCGCGAATGTGGAGCGCATCGCCAAGGGTCAGCCGCCGGGGGATTTGGTTACAACGCTGGTGCGCTGACGCTGGGGCTTCGTAGGTGGCGGCGCGGCGTCCTCATTCGCAAACCAACGCGGCCTTCAACAAGAGACCGAAAACTTAGATCACCGGAGGAAAGATGACGCGATTCAAGGTGGCCATGGTCCATATGGACCCGGAAGAGCTGCCCGCGTGGGTGCCCGAGACGATGGCAAGCCACGACATAGAGTTTGTTTTCCAGGAATGTGAGACGCGTGCGCAGTTGGCGGCCTGCGCCGGAGACGCCGATGTCGTGTGGGTGTTCGGCGGCAGCCTCATCGTGACCGCTGAGAGCTTGGCCGATATTCCCCAATGCGGCGCGCTGATTCGCACAGGCAGCGGCACCGACAACATACCGATCGACGCCGCGACGGCGCGGGGAATCATCGTCGCCAACACGCCGGAGGCCTTCAACGATGGCGTGTCGGACCATACGATAGGGTTGCTGCTGGCGGTAGTGCGGCAAATCGCGATTCAGGATCGGGTGGTTCGTACGGGCATCTGGGACCGGGAGGCAGCCTATCCAAGCTGGCATCTACAGGGGCAGACGCTGGGATTGATCGGCTTCGGCCATATCGCGCGCCTGGTGAACCGCAAACTGAGCGGGTACGAGATGACGGTGCTGTCGCATGACCCGTTCGTGGGCGCCGATGTGATGGCCGAACACGGCGTGCAACCGGCGTCAATGGAGCAACTACTGTCGAGTTCCGACTTCGTCTCGCTCCACTGTCCGCTGCTGGACGAGACCCACCATTTGATGGGCGAGCGAGAACTGCGGCAGATGAAGCATAGGGCGATTCTGATCAATACTTCACGCGGGCCGGTCGTGGACGAAGCGGCACTGTACCGGGCGCTGTCTGAGGGCTGGATCGCGGCCGCGGGCATCGATGTTATGGAGCAGGAGCCGCCGCCCGCGGACCATCCTCTGTTCAGCCTGGACAATGTTGTCATCACGCCGCACATCGCCGGCTATACCGATCAGTCGCTGGACGACAGCTGGCGGTTGTCGGTTGAGACCGCGCTGGCGCTGGCTCAAGGACGCTGGCCCCGTTCTTACGTCAACCACAATGTCAAGCCGCGCTGGCGGCTGCAAAGGAGTTGAAGGCATGAAAGGCTCGGATCTGAAGAAGCGACTGCATGGAGGAGAGGCCGTCTACGGAACATGGTCCGCGTCGACCGATCCGCTGGTGGCGGCGACGGTGGCGCGCGCCGGCTTCGACTGGATGAGCATCGACATGGAGCATTCCCCGCGCAATGTGGAGTCGTTGCGCTACATTCTGTGGATGGTTCGGGAGACGCCGACGGTGGCGATGGTCAGGGTGAAGGACAACCGGCCCGATGAGATAAAACAGGCGCTCGATGGTGGCGCCGACGGCGTCGTGGTCCCCCTGATCGAGTCGGTTGACGACGCTCGCCGTGCTGTGGCGGGTTGCAAATATCCGCCGGACGGTGTGCGCGGCTACGGTCCGTTCATGCCATCGTTCGGGGGCGATGACCGCGTTTACCAGAGCACTGCCAACGATGAGACCCTGGTCTTTGTTCAGGTCGAACATTACCGTGCGGTTGATGTTATTGAAGAGATCGCGGCGCTGGAGGGTATTGACGGTTTCATTATCGGCCCCAACGATCTTACGCTTTCGATGGACATTTTCGGCGCTTGGGAGAGCGACGCGTTCATCAGCACGATTCAGAGGATTGTGCGGGCCGGGGACGCTAATGGCATTCCGGCCGGCTTCCCGGTGGACGTATTGGGCGGGGCTGCGGCCGGTATCGCCTGGGTAAAGGAGTATGCGCCGAATTTGCGACTGTTGACGATTGGCGGGGATCTGGGCTTCGTCTCGGCCGGCGCCGAGGCCGCGCTGCAACAGTTAGGGGACCCAAACACTTAAATTGACACACGGTGCTTCTTGACAGATGACGAAGCCGTATTCGCTTTAAGGAATACAAAACGAAAGCCGTGCTCCTCGTTGATACTTAACAATCTTTGCCATCATGTGATAGAGTTGCGAAAGAAAAATTGAGGGGCGAGTGAAAGGAATCAGAGCACCAATGAAATGGACACTTAGGTGCTCGGCATGGAAAGAGGGTGACTGGTATGTGTCGCGCTGCGAGGAATTGGAGGTAGCAAGTCAGGGAAGAACTCTAGAGGAAGCGTTCGACAACTTGCATGAAGCACTACATTTACTTCTCGAGACTTACTCCATTGAAGATTTTGTAAAGCGAGTTGCTCGTTTTAATCCAGAACTGTTTGCCGAGGGGCATGAAAAACCAAAGATCAGTAGCACTCTAATCGGCAAAGAAGACAATCAGGCGTTGTACGAATTAGAACTTGAATATGCCTGGGCTGCCCCCTAGATCTTTTAGGAAGGTCCGTCGAGTACTGCTGGATAATGGATTTGAAGAGAAAAGACAGAGCGGAAGCCATGTTATCTTTAGTAAGCGAAAAAGAAATGAGGCAGGAGAAACAAGTGAGTTAGATGTTGTCGTTCCCAACCATAGTTAAATCCCCGTTGGGACATTAAAGAGCATAATCAGGCAGTCCGAATTGCCTGATTCTCTTTTCAAGTGACACGACAGGAATAAGTGAATACATTAGAGCTACAGCAATGCGACCATTCATGGTCGCATTTTCGTCTGAACTTCGCTAGAAGTCGAGAAGCGATTTCCGTCAATTTAAATCTATATGTCCTGTCATGTATTTGAGATCCACATTAGTACGGTGGATGACCAGTGCTCAGTAACTTCTCGTCCCGCTAACCGCCGATGCCAAACATCCGCGCCGAATTGCCGCCCAGGATCAGGTTCTTCTCCGCTGTCGAAAGAAAGTCACAGTGCAGACGGATGTAGTCCACGGATTGCTTGTATGTGCACCAGTAGCCACCGCTGTAGGGCATGTCCGAGCCCCACATCAGTTTTTCCACGCCGACTTGCGTGCATAGCCACTCGAGCATCTCCTGCCCTTCGGTGAAGGGGTACTCGGGCCACTTGGCCTGCATCAGGATCTCGGCACTCATGTTGGGGCGCTTCAGCAGCTTCACTACTTCATCGGGGATGCCAATTTCGTGGATGATTGCGGACGGCACCAGCCCGTGCGTGATCACCGACGGGATATCCGGGTGCGCCTGCGCCCAACGGCTCAACTCAGCGACACGCTCCATGAAGCCGGCGACGCGATCGCGCTTGCGGGCGTCGATATACCAGAAGACGGGAATCCCCAGGCGGCGCACCAGCTGCCACAGGGGTTCGAACTTGGCGTCGTCGATCCGATCCACATAGCCCCGCAAAGCGAATAGCTCCACGCTGAAGTAAAGCCCCTTGCATCCCAATTCCGTAACCGCTTGCTCAAGTTGCGCCAGTTCGTCCGCCTGATGCGCCTCCGTTTCCCGTATCTGCGCCAGCGCGATGAAGCGGTCGGGGTAGCGGCGCAACGCCTCGGCGTAGTACTGGTTGATGTTGGCGCCGTAAACGTGGTCGCTCTGTAGCACGCCCCGGTCCACGCCGGCGACTTCCATTTCGGCGATCATTCTTTCGGGGGTTGCCTCCAGGTTCTCCAGGCCAGGGGGATAGAACTGCATGACGTAGTCGACTCCGTCCACGGTCAACTCGGCCTGGCCGTATCTGCCGAAGCGGAAGTTGACATCGGGCATGGCGTTGATGTCGTCGGAAGGGAAGTCGAGCAGGGGCTCTTTCACGCGGGCGCCGTCGCTCTTACGCCAGAAGTCAGTGAAATCGCGCACGTGGTACTGCCAAAGTTTGCGCGTGAGCGCGGCGCTGGCAGCGCCCGAGCCGGTGGCAAAGCGGCGGAAGATGTGGGAGTGGGCGTCGATGACAGGGGATTTTTTCTCCTGCGCAGAGTCGACTTGCCGCCAGCCGCCGCCGAAGAACTCCATCTTTCTTTCTGTAGTCATCTTTGCTCTATCCAGGAATGAAAGTCGCTCTGCCGCCAGGTATATCTGGGGCGATAGCCTAACAAGCGGGTCGCCTTTGCGTGCGACCAGAGTGAGGCATGACCTAGCAACGGCGCTCTTAAGGGTATATCAGGAACGGCTGGGTTTGCGGCCGCTTCGCTGAACGGGCGCAAAAGGCGGTTGATGAGCGCCGGCGTCTGCTCTTTGGAGCAGGTGTCGGCGCCGTTGATGAGAAAGACCTCGTGCCTGATGGCGTCATTCTCCACGGCGAGGCGAAAGGCTTGCGCGGCGTCGCGTGCGTCGGTAAAGGCCCACAGTATCTTGCGCGGCGCCGGCGGACCCGGCGTCGGCCAGTCACCTTCGGCGTCGTCTATTGTTTTGCGATAACGCTTGGTCCATAGCTCTTCGACCGTGAACTGCTGCGCCCAGCCGGAGCGCACGGCCACTTCGGCGCCGGCGCGTTCGAGATACCAGTTGTTATTGATGCGCAGACAGATAGTCTGGATGGGGTATGCGGCGGAGTACCGCTTGCAGGTCAGTTCGGCCAACAGCTTGCTCAGCCCGTATTCGTCCTGTGGCTCGCAGGGATGCTCTTCGTCGAGCGGGAGATATTGCGGAACGATCTCCTGTTTCTGGAAGGAGAAGCCGGTGGCGGCGCCGGAAGAGGCAAACACCACCTTGCCGACGCCGGCCTGGATGGCGGCTTCGAGGACATGGGCGGTGCCGATCACATTAACGTTGAGCAGTTGCGCCGGCGTCGACCGTCCCGGGCCTGGCACGGCCGCCAGATGGATCACGGCGTCCTGATCTTTGCACGCCTGAGTAAGCTGGCCGGGGTCCATGATGTCGCCCTGGATGAAGCCTGCCCCGTCTACTCGGGGGGCAGTGCGGCTGAAGCTGGCCACGGAATGACCGGCCAGGAGCAGTTCTCTGAGGACATATCCGCCGATTGTACCGCTGCCGCCGGTTACGAGGATTTTCATAAACGTATGCCTCTCAAGCGATCTGCAAATCGCAAGGCATCAGGAGCCCACGGATTGGCATCATTCGACTCGGGATTCTCCTTGCGGCAATTACCATCCTGGTCTTGGTCAGGCTTATGGTTGGCTCCACTGGTTAGACCGCGAAAAGTGAAAAAATGAGGTGCATCCAGGCAACTGCGGCTGACGCTGATCACTGTACGAGGTAGTCGAGTTCGTTTAACATCCAGGTTTCTTATGCGTCCACCCCCGCGCCCGCTCTCCCACCAGACTCGATGACTCTTCCCGTGGTTACTCACCCTCCTCCTTCGTCTCCTTCCAAAGTTCATGCACCGGGGCGATCTGCCACCAGGCCGTGCCTACCGGCTTTTCCAGCAGCATCGGCCTGATGAAGGCGGCCGCCTTTTCCAGCCCCTCCCTGATCTCAATATACTCGCTCTCCATTTCCAGAGTCAGAATGCCGTCATAGCCGACAAAGCGCAACGTCGAAATGACCTCGCGCCAAGTGTGGGCATCGTGTCCCCAGCCCGGGATTGTGAACGTCCACGAACGATGCTGGTACTGCTTGAGGTCGGTCGAGTCGAAGTAGCCGCGCAGCCGCACATTTGGTTCGTGGAACAGCGTATCCTTTAGATGAACTGCCTGGATGAGGTCGCCCAACTCGTGGATGGCTGCCAGCGGGTCGATCCCCTGCACCCACATGTGCGAGATGTCATAGTTGCAGGCCACCACCGGACCTAGCTCGTCGCGCAATCGGCGCAGCTTGACCGGACTGTGAACCATGTCGTTGATCTGCATTTCGAAGCACAGCGTCACCCCGTGGTCGGCCGCGATCTGGCCATGCTCTTTCCAATAAGGTAGCAGTCGCCGCTCCCACTGCCATTCGAGGGCGTCGCGCAGGAAGGGCAGGTCGGTGTTGACAATCCAAGCCGGCAGACTATCGCCCTCGGCCCCTTCGGGCAGACCGGCCACCACGACCAACCGGGTGCAGCCGACCCGCTCCATAAGGGCGCAGCTTTGGCGAAACTGGCGTGAATACTCCTCCGCAATGCGGGGGTCGGGCACCAGGGGCGTGCCGTGCCCGGCGAAGGAGTAAATTTCAAGGCCGTGCGCGGCGTAGATATCCAGCCAGCGCTCTAATTCGCCCTGATCTGCGAGCAGCCTGTCGACATCGCAGTATTGCCTGGCGGCAGGACCGACCGCTGCCACTTCGACGGCCTGTACGCCCTGCTCCTGGCAAAATTGTAGACCCTCTTCGAAATCCAACATATTGATAAAGAAGGTGTTCATGCCGAGTTTCATGTCAAATGCCTTTCGCATGGGGACGGGATTCGACCTGGGAACTGTCAGCGCAACTCGCTAATATGCTCACGGCGGAGAACTGTCCTTGGTATCAGTAGAGCGCGCCCGGGTGTAGCATGTGTGGCTGACGCGCGGATGCTTGCGTGCAACCTTGCGGGGAATGTCTCGTTAAGGCACGGCCATCATAGAAGAGTCCGCGCAGTTGGTCAATCTCCAGTATTCACCGGCCGTCGGCGGTTAGCGCAATATCGTACGTCGTGTATACTATCCCCAAATCCACACATCACAATCCACTGAGATTTGCAGGATTAGAATGTGGTCTGTCCGCGAACGGCCACAAAGGGGCACGAGGAAGACCTTTTATGATCCGCGGAGGGACGCGGAGAACTGCAACTGCAACACCTTTTGTCCACGGAGGGCCACGGAGAACTGCAACTGCAGAAGGGCAACTGCAACACCTTTTGTCCGCGGAGGGACGTGGAGAACACCTTTTTTTGATTCGCGAATGGTCTGATAGGCGGCGAAGAGGAGTTTTTGGGGTCGCCGCAGATTTTGGTAGTGGAACCGGAGAATCAGGCTGGGAACGGTCCGATTCTGCCCACCGGCGTCCGGTTTTTGTCACATTTTGAATAGTCAGTTCCAAGTGTCAACGACCCCTAATCACCATTCGCGCACCAGGGAGAACAGAAGATGACGCAATCGCGGAGAATGGAGGGCAGGCGGGTACTCGTGACTGGATCCGGCACCGGCATTGGGCGCGGCGTTGCCCTGGAGTTCGCGCGCGAGGGCGCAGCCGTCGTGCTGCACTACGCCCACAGCGAGGCCGGGGCGGCCAGCGCGGTTGACGAGATCCGAAGCGACGGCGGCACGGCCGAGGCTTTCCAGGCGGACCTGGCCGACATCGAACAGGTGCGGGCGCTGGCATCGCAAGCGATCGAATTCCTGGGCGGGCTTGACGTGCTGGTAAACAACGCCGGCATCACCATGAACAAGCCATTTTTGCAGGTGACGCCCGAACAGTTCGACACGCTCTATGATGTGAATATCAGGGGCATGTACTTTCTGACCCAGGCGGCCGTGCCCACCATGATCGAGCAGGGGAGCGGGGCCGTCATCAATCTGACCTCGGTGCATGCCTTTGCGGGGATGACCGAGCACACGATTTACGCCGGCACCAAGGCCGCCATCGTCGGTTTCACGCGCGTCCTCGCCCTGGAACTGGCGACCAAGGGGGTCCGCGTCAACGCCATTGCCCCCGGCTGGATTCTGGTCGAAAATCATCTCAAAGTCCTGGGCGAATTCGACCAGCAGTCGGCTGGCACCACCATTCCGGCCGGTCTGATCGGCGCGCCCCACGATATCGGCAAACTCGCTCTTTTTCTTGCGTCCGACGAGAGCCGCTACATCGTCGGCCAGACGCTCGTGATCGATGGCGGCATGCTGGCGATCATGCCCCTGTCGGGCGATTTCCGCGAGCCGCGCCAGGAACAATGGGGCCAGGGATACGTGCCGGGTCTCTGAGAGGCGCCGGCCTCGAACCACTGGAGGAGAGTAGATCATGCTTTTCAATCGTGCGCGGGCCATAGACTATATGCGGGAGTACGGGCTGGATGTACTGGTCGCGACATCGCCGGTCAATATCACTTATTTCACCGACTACTTCTGCTGGATCGATCCGCTATTCAAAGAGTTCATGATGGTGCCGGGGGCATCCTCCAACCTGGCCCAGGCCTATGCCGTCTTCCCGCTTGAGGGCGAGCCGGCGCTGGTTGTCAACCCACTGTTTGCCGTCAACGCCGAGGAGTTGTGGGTGAAGGACCTGCACATCTTCGGCAGCGCGGGCCTCGACGACTCGCTGCCGGCGGGCGAACTGCCGCAGTCGCTGCGCCGCTTCCAGGAACTGCTTCATGCCTCGCATGGCAACGCCACCGCGACCGACGCGCTGCTGAGCATCCTGAACCAACGCGGGCTGACGGGCGCGCGCATCGGGCTGGAGATGGAGGGACTGCCTGCAGAAACGAATGATCTGATCAGGCGGGCGCTGCCGGGAGCATCGCTCAGAAATTGCGCTGATCTGATCCGCCTGATTCGGATGGTGAAGAGCGCCGAAGAGATCCAGCGCCTGACCCGTTCGGCTGAGATCAACGAGCAGGCGGCGATGGAATCTCTGGCTATGTCCCGCCCGGGACGGCCGGTCTCCGAGCTGGCAGAGCACTACCGGGCACAGGCGGCGCGATTGGGCGCCGATTTAGATCACTTTGCCTTCGGCGTGCGCGGCCTGGGTATGACGACTGAGACCAACTACCAACTAGCAGAGGATGATGTGCTCTACGTCGATTTTGGCTGCATCTACCAGTACTGTTTCTCCGACAGCGGCACGACATTGGCGATGCGAGAACTATCGCCGGAGTTGAGCGAGCGCCATGCGGCGTTGCGCGCCTGCATGGACGCCGGCGGGGAGGCGCTGCAGCCGGGCGCGAAGGCGTCGGCAGCAGCGGACGCCATGGTTCAGGAGCTGCACGACCGCGGCATTACAGCATCCTTCCCCCACGGGCACGGTGTGGGCCTGGAAGTGCGCGACTACCCGATAGTTGTCCCCGACAACGGGCTTCGCGTCAAGGATGACTGCGTGGACCTTCCGTCAGACTTGATCCTGGAGGTGGATATGGTTCTCAATCTGGAGGCCCCGCTCTTCATGCCCGGCGTCGGTTCTCTGCACATCGAGCAGTCGTATGTGGTGACGCCGCAGGGGAATCGTCCGCTCGTGGCCCAGCAAAGGCGGCGGCCTGTGGTCAGCGGCCACTGATCGGTGGCCACCCACTGCACCAGTCGCGAACGCTCGCTATCGGTGTTTCAATATGATGGAACTGGCGCTGCGGCGCAATCTGAGCAAGTGGCAGCCAATGACCTTTGTGGTTGTCGGCCTTGTGATCACGGTTGCCCTGATCGCGGCGATTCCCCTCTTCACCAATGCGGCATTGGACAGATTTCTGCGTAGCGAACTGGCTGCGCAGAAGGCCGAACTCCCCCTCTCCAGCCTGCTCCTCGTGCACCGAGTGCCCTTCTCGAGCTCGACTTCGCTCGAACAGTACAGGCGAGCCGATGACTTCATGCGTCAACGCGCCGCCGAGCTTCCGGGCTTACCGCTGACCCGCATGACCCGCTACGGCTCGACGCGCGTCGTCAAGTTTCTGGCCGCCGTCGACAAAGAACTGCCCGAAGATCTGCGCCAATCTCAGTCGGCCGGGCTGGCCTTTCTGACCGGCCTCGAAGATCATGTGGAGATCGTGCTGGGGGAAACTCTTTTGCCTTAACCCGAATCGGTTTCGCAGCAAAGCCTATAGCTGTCCAGGGCTCGTTGACAATTGTCTGAACTGTGATTTATGTGATTATGTGATTGAGATGATTAACGGCGTCGACGCAGATTATGGTCGTCGATCACGAGAATCACGCGAATGACAGTCCGTTCCTGACCGCATACATCCAATTATTGTCACATTCTGAACAGTCATTTCCGAACGTCAACGGAACCTAACAATTCGTCTGGGCACCATAAATGTCCAGCCTGATGCTGGCGGTCTCGCTGGCCATTGAATGCGGAGGAAACCAGAATGTCAGCTTCAGTCAATATGGCACTGATCGGTTGCGGAGGCATGGGACGCAGTCATCTGCGCCGCGCCAGAGAAGTATCGGAGTTGAACTTTGTGGGTTATGTCGATGCCTTCGAAGATGCCGCCGCCAGCGCCTGCCAGGAGTTCGGCGGCCGCTACCACACGACCGACGTCGAAACCGTGTGGCGCGACGACGGGATCGACGCCGTTCTAATCGCCACGCACCATGATTCGCACACCCCCCTCGCGATCCAGGCGGCCGCGGCGGGTAAGCACATCTTCCTGGAGAAACCGATGGCGCTCACAATCGAGGAGTGCCTGGAGATCGAAGAGGCGGTGGCCAAGGCCGGTGTCAAACTGATGGTGGGATTCAAGTTTCGCTTCGCCCCGCTGGTCGCCAAGGTTAAGGAAGTCATCAGCCGACCCCTGGTTACAGTGGGCCAGAGCCTGCATCCCAACATGAAAGGCTGGCCGCTTACGCCGGAACGCGGAGGCGGCCCCGTACTCTCCAATGGCTGCCATGCCTTTGACCTGGTTTACTGGCTAAACGAATCGGAGCCGGTGCGCATCAGCGCCGCCGGCGGCGCGTTGACCCATCCGGAGTATGGGCTGGTCGACAACGCCGCCGTGTCGGTACAGTTCGAAAATGGCAGCATCGCATCCATCATCGCCGGTGACAGCGGAGATGCCCGTTACACATCCAAGTTCTTCTTCGAAGTGCTGGACGGCCAGCGCACGGCCACGCTCTACGACCGCTGCCACAAAGTTGCTTTTGGCGGCTGCGAAGTTGATTCGATCAGCGTGGAAGAGTTGCCTCCTGCGGCCCGCTCTGATCCCGAGGGCGCACTCGGCGAGCTGCAAGCCTGGGCCAGATGCCTGCTCGACGATACCGAGCCGCCCATTGGCCCCCGTGACGGTACGCGCGCGACGGCGATGGTGCTCAAGGCGTTCGAGGCCATTCGCAGCGGCCGAACGCAGGAGTTGAGGTTGTGAAGTTGTCCAGCGTCTGTATGTTCGCTGTTTTCAAGGTTACCACCAAGGAAGTCGCCAGATATGCGCCCGCGCAGATAGACTTGTGTAGTGTATAATTTGCGTGGAGTCTTGAAACGGCAGTGACGGGCACTCAGAGTTGCAAGGGTTCAGGAAGGGGTGAAACTGATGAACGGGCTTCTCCAAAAGGCATTCGACAGAGCCGCGGCGCTCCCGCAAGAGGAACAGGATAGACTCGCGCGCCTTCTCTTGGCGGAATTGGAGTCAGAGCAGAGATGGTCCGAGCTTTTCGACCGTCCCGAGTCTGAGAATCTATTGGAACGACTTGCAGATGAAGCTCTTTCCCATCATCGGCGCGAGACACTCAAAGATCTGTATGGAGTCTTTGCTGACGGCAAGCCTTCCCTTTCCAAATCCGAAGAGCGGGAAGTAGCGCGTAACGCAAGGTCCTCGCGATATACGGGTGATTCCACGCACCTTCCTGACTGAAACACGTTCGTCCCCAACAATGCTAGTCGCTCTTACTCGAACAAAATCGTCACCAATACGATGCATTCTTCCTCCGCCTCCAGTGAGTGCATCGTCCCTCCTTCCAAATAGAGCCAGGAACCCGGAACCAACTCTCTTGATTCCTCTTCGATGAAAAAAGTGCAGCAGCCGCTGAGGCAATGGACCGTAATTGGCCCGTCAACTTTATGCGGCGGAATCTTTTTGCCGGGACTGAGATAGAGTCGAATCGCCTCGAACGCGCTCTCTTTGACCAGAGCGGTCGAAGTTGACTCGCCAAATGTGTTGAGGTCGATTACTTTCCCAGGTTCTGCATGCTCGTGGGCCATATTGCCCCTCCTCAGTCTTGCATTGGCGGCTGCCTGCGTAGCGTGGTTGGATACCTGCAGGAACGCACAGCCTGCCAAAGTTGCGGTCTTTGCATTTTCGACAGCGCGTCCGGGCGTTACCCTCCTACCTGAGCCGTGTGACGCACTATCCACTCCAGGTAATTCTTCCGCGACATGCCGCGTCGCTTGGATTCCGAGGCGATAAACTCGGCAATTCCCGCGTCCAACATGATATTCAGCCTCACACTTGGTTTGTCAGGCGCGGCGGGGACCAGGACGATGGATGTTAAGACGCAGCCTGCAGGAACCTCAATATCCTCCAATGCACTGGGCTTAACCAGCGCCAGCCCATCCCGCTCCATTTCTATGGCATAGTCCTGTAAGACCGCGGCCGCGTTCAAGATAACTTCATCCGAAGTCCTCCCCATGGCCGCAATGCCCTTAATGTCTGGGAACACGATACCGTATGCGCCGCGCTCACCGTCGATTAACGCTGGATACCTCATTTGCACCTCCCAGCCGGCCTTATTGGTAATCGATCGAGCGACTTCAGGCGAGAGCTATCGATGACATGGCAAGGTAACTGTCCCGGAAATGTGAGGATGCCGGTAAATATCGTGGTTCGATCCGTGCCTCTGCAAGTACCAGCCCTCCCGCTCCAGCCTCCTTGCTACCCTCTCTCTCCTTATCTTCATGTGTATGATTCTAGCACCTTGAAGTGTCACTGTCAGATATGCGACTTTCTGAGGGTAATACCAGAAAAAGTGGAAAAAGAGGAATCTTGAACTGTAACTTTGCGCTCAGCTTCTTTCTTTGAGTCAACGGGTCGACTTGTAAAACGGTCGCCTGCATATTTGCGCCCTGCGCGGCCTGCCGCGGATAACAATGTGGATCTCCGAACCGAGGCGGTGCATACCCCGCGGCAGGTATCCCAGGCCGATAAATTTGTCCAGGGTCGGGCTTTTCATGCCGGTGGTAACATGCCCGACCACTTTCCCCTCGGCACCGATGATCCCGTGGTTCTCCCTGGGAACGGCCTTTTCTATCATTTCAAAGGCCACAAGGAACCGCTCGCTGCCCTCCAGCTTCTCTTTCAACAGCGCGTTGCGCCCCAGGAAGGATGGTTTCTGAAGGGCGACGACCCAGCCGAGCCGCGCTTCAAACGGGTTGGTTGAGGCGTCGATTTCGTGGCCGTAAAGAGACATGCAGGCTTCAAAACGCAAACTATCGCGGGCGGCAAGGCCACAAGGCAACAGGCCGTCCGCCGCGCCCTCCGTCAGTAGCGCATCCCAGAAAGCTACCGCCTTGTCTGGCGGCAGATAGAGTTCGAAACCGTCCTCTCCAGTGTAACCGGTGCGGCCCAGGAGCATCTCGATGCCGCCGACTTCTGATTGCAGCGCTGAGCGGGGCGGCGCGGCAGCCAGGTCGGCGGCGCTCATCCTGTCCAGGATCGCGGTTGCCCTGGGACCTTGCACGGCCAGCATGTAGATTTCGTCCGATATGTCGGTCAGTTCAACCCGATATCCATGGGTAAAGCTTTGCAGCCAGGTGAAATCTTTTTCGCGGTTGGCGGCGTTGACGACGATGAGCCACTTTTCGGGCAACCGGTAAATGAAAATGTCATCGACGATTGTGCCGTCTTCGTAGCAGAGCAGGCTGTAGCGGGCTTCCCATTCGGCCAGATTAGAAACGTCCGCCACCTGCACATATTGAAGAAAGGGCAGCGCATCCTCGCCGCTGAGCGCAAACTGACCCATATGGTCAATGTCAAACACTCCGGCGGCGGTGCGCACGCTTCGATGCTCGGCACTGGGGCCGGCTGTGTATTGAACTGGCAGTTCGTAGCCTGCGAACGGAACCATGCGTCCGCCCAGGTCTACATGTCGTTCATAAAGTCGAGTATGTTTCATTGCCTCGCGTCTCCAACGTCGCGCCAAGCTTCGCGTAATTCATGCGGCACTTTCAAGACCGATAATACAACATGGCTGCTAGGAATTGGCAAATATTTGAAGGGTTCGCCGTCGCTCTGAAAACGGGACGAAAGTTGCAACTGGCTGTCAAATCGGCGAAGGGACGGAATTGCCTGCGCGTTGACAAGCCATGACCATCCGTTATATTCTGAAAATTGCAGTGACCAGTGATCTGTTGCCAGGTGACCCGGGCTGCGACTGGTATATCCGACCACTGGCCACTAGCCACTGGTGTTTCGCACGAAGTGCCATGTTTAAACGACCTTCAGGAATTGGCAGAGTACAAAGGCGCGGCGCGTTTCTACTGGCGGCCGCGGCTGTTGTGCTGCTCGCCTGGCCGGCTCGGACTCAGGCGGATGGGATACAAATCCCGCCCTGGTCTGACTACACCCAGGAAGACGGCCTGGCTTCCAATAACGTTCTTGCCGTTACTGTCGGCGAAGGCGAGGTCTGGTTCGGGACCGACCACGGCATCAGCCGTTACAACGGCGCGTGGCACTCGTGGACGGAAGGCTCCGATTTACAGAGCGGTGTGCATAGCATGACTCTGGGGGGATCGGGGACTGAACTCTGGGCTGGCACGGCGACGGGCGCCGTCCTTGTCTGGGACGGCGGTGCCTGGGACTCGCTCACAAGGCTTGATGCTCCGGTACGGGCGCTGCACTACACGCGGGGCCAACTCTGGATCGGCACGGCAGCTGGCCTCTACCTCTGGAACAATGACGCCCCTTCCTCGGTGACCGGGCTGGACAACGCATATATCAACGTGATCGGCAGCTCCAACAACGGTAGCAGTATCTGGGTAGGCACGTCCGAGGGGCTCTGGCTGCGGCAGGACGGCCACTGGAAAGCGATTGGCGAAGGGGACAGTCTGTCCGCTCGGGACGTTACCGCCCTGTGGGCTGACGCCGCCGGTCCAGTATGGGTCGCCGCCGACGGCAACATCGCCTGGCGAGACCCCACTACCGGCGCGTGGGAGCATGTCGAGACCGACCCTCTGCATACCCGTGAGCGCGTGCGCGTAACCTCTCTGGTCGGTGATGGATCCGGCGATGTCTGGGTCAGCACTGAAGGCGGTGGATTCTTCCGTCTAGTCGAGCGAGAGGTCGTTTCCTCCACAACACCTCAATACAACCTGATTCAGCAGTCGATCAACAGCGGCGAAACTTCGTACATCCATGCGGCCGCGGTAGACCCGGCTGGCTCTCTCTGGCTGGGTACCGTTTCTGGCGTTTTCCGCTCAGACCGGGAGATCTGGGGGCGGGAGGTTCACCCGCCGGCCTCAAACCCTGCCAACGAAATTCAAACTATGCTTGCCGATGAGGAGGGCCGCCTGTGGATAGGCACCAGGGGCGAAGGGATCCGCCGCAAAGCCGCTGGCAACAGCCTGGACGATGAAGCTTTCTATGATGTGGAAAGCGGTCTGCCCAGTCTGTTTATCACCGACCTCGCGCTCGACGAGGACGGGCGTATCTGGGCCGCCACTTGGTGGGGCCTTGCGTCGCTGGACTCCGGTGCGGAAGAATGGACACAACCTGTTCCGCCGGAGGATCTCCCTTCAGCACTTGTCACAGTCCTTCTGGCACATCAGGGTCAACTCTGGATAGGAACGGACATCGGCTTGGCGCGTTATGATATTGCCTCCGGCACACTCTCGATTGAGGATGCCCTGGCTGGTCAAGTGGTCCAGGACCTGGCGCTGGACTCTTCCGCCCGCCTGTGGGCGGCAACCAAGAGCGGGGGCATCTTTGTCGGCCACGAAGATGGCAGATGGACCCGATATCGGACCGATTCGGAGGCGGGTCAGTCGATTCTCGGTTACAATGTCGCAGCCCTGGCGCCGGATCCGAAGGTCCCCGGCGCCATGTGGGCCGCCGTCAACCAGCACGGCCTCATCTATTTCGACGGCCAGATCTGGCAGGACCGCACGGCCACCGCCCGCCTGCCCAGCAAACTGTTCTACGACTTCTACGTCGATCCAATCGACTCCTCGTTGTGGATCGGCAGCGAGGGCGGCGTCACCCGCTTTGACGGACGCACATGGGAGACGCTTAATGTCGAATCGGTGCTGCCGGCCACCTCCATCTATTCTATCATCCGCATGCCGAACGGCATCTATTGGTTCGGCAGCAGAGATGGACTGACATTCCACCGTCCGGACTCGATTCCTCCTTGGATCAGGATCGAGGGCATCTCCGGCGCTGCGGAGCAGATTTCGGCAAACAACTGGGAGGTGGAATCCGACGGCAGAATTATTATTGGGTATGAGGCCGGCGATCTTTATACACCCCAATCCGAGCTAGTTGTCCTCTATCGGTTCAGCCCGCCCGGGCAACTTGGCGCATGGCAGTTATTGGATCGTCCGTTCCTGGAGTTGTCCGACTTCACAGAGAAGGGGGAATACACCGTCGAATTCCAGGTTCGGGATTACGCATTCACCTACTCTGAAGTAAGCAGCGTTTCCTTTGAGGCAGAGTCGCTGCCCGCACAGGTCCGGCTGCCCCTTCTGGGGTCGATACGCACTGACTATCTCATCACACTAGTTGTCACCGGTTTGCTTGCGCTCATTGGCTTTGGCTATATGGGTATTGAATTGGCCCAGAACCGCCGCCGAACCTGGGAAGCAGTCGTCCGCTCCTTCAATCCTTTCATCAGCGGTGAGCCGGTGCGGCGCGAGGACATGTTCTTCGGCAGAAGAGAAATGCTGCAAAAGATCGTGGATACGCTGCACAATAACAGCATAATGATTCATGGCGAACGTCGGATCGGTAAGACGACACTGCTCTATCAGTTGAACAACCATCTCTGGGGTCTGGAGGATTCCGAATATTGGTTTGTGCCCCTGTATGTGGACCTCGAGGGAACCGAGGAGGATACCTTTTTCCATTTCCTGATGGAGGAAATTCTGCACACGGCTTCCTCCCTTTCAGGGCTTATTCCGGAGACAAAAGCTGCCCTCCAGGACCTTCTCTACTATCGACCCGGGCACGAAGAGTATACCGACAGAGAGTTCATCAGAGACCTGCGGGATGTGATCAAAGCGCTGCGACATTATGGCGAAGAACGTCATCCTGGCAAGCATCTGCGTCTGATCCTGTTGATGGACGAAATGGACGTCTTTAACGCTTATGACCATTTGATTCAGCAGAGACTGCGGCGCATCTTCATGCGTGACTTCGCGGCGACGTTGGGGGCGGTCATCGCCGGCATCCGCATCAGCAAAGAATGGGGTCGTATCGAGAGCCCCTGGTACAATCTTTTCAACGAGATCGAAGTGGAACCGTTCAACCGCGAGCAGGCAATGGAGCTGCTCACTGAGCCCGTAAGAGGCTTCTACCGCTACGAACCATCCGTCGTCGACTTCATCATCGACAACTGCGCCGGGCGCCCCCATCGCATTCAACAGTATGCCCTCGAGGCGGTCGGGCGCATGCTTGCCGATGGGCGGCGTACAATTTCGATGGCGGATGCCCTGTTCGCCCATGCGCATATTCAGCAGATGGGTGATAGTATCAATACCGGGTTGAGCGAAAACGACGACTCTTAATCTCAGCATCTGGTTGGCCAGACAAGCGCTCTCAGAAAACTCTAAACTGGCTGCCGCAATCGAATCGAGGAATGGCCTTAGCGCTATGCGCAATCCCTATACTGTTGGTCGCTGGCTGCGCGGAGCCGATCACTACGGGCGGGAGCAGTTGCTTGAGCACCTGATAAGCGCCGAGGACCCCGCTATCTGGGTGGTTGGCACGCGCCGCATGGGCAAAACCTCGCTGCTTCGACAGTTGGAGTGGCTGCTGACCAGGCAGGATGACGCCAGGACCGTACCCCTGTTCTGGGATCTGCAAGGGAGTGAAACAAAGGACGATTTCGATTACGAGTTGTTCCTGGCGGTCGAAGACGAAATGGCCAGGTTCCAGGCCTATGGCGTCGATGTGAGTGCTCTCTATGGTCGGGATGCGATTCACATTCTGCGTACTCTGCAACGCGCCCTGCGAGAGCATGGCAAACGGCTGCTTCTTCTCATCGACGAAGCCGAGGCCTGGATCAGCCTGGCAAAAAACGATTACCAGGCGCTGGCGCGGCTCCGCAAAGCCTTCCAGAGTGGCGGGATGCGCACGATAATGACGTCGACCAAGCTGCTGATGCAACTGAACGAACTGACCCGCAACTGGCTCACAAGCCCATTCCTCTTTGGCTTCAGCCTCGTACATCTCTGGAGCCTCGAACCGGAAGCAAGCGTCAGGCTGGCGTTGCAGGAACAGAGCAACACACCCGTCAAGGTCCAACAAGAGCGCATCGACGAGATTCTGCGCCACACCCATCGCCATCCTTATCTGATACAGACTCTCTGCTATCGCCTTTTCGAGGAAAAGGGAGGGAATGGCTCGTTGCGGGCGGTCCATGAGGAAGACCTGCGCGCCGACCACCTGCTTTCCGGCTTTTTCGAGGTAGATTTCAAGTGCCTCGCCCCCACTGAAAGGCAGGTCCTGCTGACCGTTGCCCGCCAGGGAATCATCAGCGAAGAGGACTTGGTGGCCAAGATGGACAACGAATCAATTGAACAGATCTCGATGTATGTGCATGGCATGAACAATCTAGGCTATCTGCAACGGGCTTTCAGCCGGTCGGATGGCGCAACCGATTCCCTTTCACACGAAGATTTCCCACGCTGGACCATCGGCAACGAATTTCTACGCCGTTGGATGTTGGCAAATTACCAGGATCTGGCCCAGACACTATACTCCGATGTGAGCGATTACAGTGTCGAGTCTCTGTTGGAGATGGGGCGCAAAGTGGAGTTGGACTACCTGCAGCACGAGATTCCCGAACTGCAAAAGAGACTGGAGTCGCTCCTGGCCGCCCACAGCGATCAAGGCAATGAGGCGTCTCCG
The DNA here is from genome assembly GCA_965220715.1 of Caldilineaceae bacterium. GTDB lineage: Bacteria > Chloroflexota > Anaerolineae > Caldilineales > Caldilineaceae > Bin5. The sequence continues at coordinate 4,788,066 of OZ244843.1, read as the reverse complement.
GAGATTCTCCACGAAATTCAGGAATTGCGCCGGGAACTGGAGAGAGCCAGCGCTCAGTTGCGCAATCTGGCCGATTAGTAAGCAATAATGAACTCTTCCATGCTGCCCCCTACAGCCGAAAAAGCCGCGTACGTCAACCGGATGTTCGCCGGCATCGCACAACGGTACGATCTGGTGAATCGGATCATTACCGCTGGGCAGGATGTAAACTGGCGACGCGAAGTCGTCGCGCTGTGCCAACTGCCCGCCAGTGGTCGTCTCCTCGACGTGGGCACCGGTACCGGCGACATCGCCTACGAAGCCAAGCGCACACATCACGATGCGGAGGTGATCGGCTGTGACTTCACATTCGAAATGATGGCCGTCGGCCGCCAGAAAAGAGCAAAACGCTCTTTTCGCCTCCCCGGCGGGGACTGGCCGGACCGCGTCGAATTCGTCCAGGGCGACGGGCTGCGTTTGCCCTTTGCCGATGGATACTTTGACGCTGTAACCAGCGGCTTCCTTCTTCGCAACGTGACCGACGTGGACATCTGTCTGGCCGAACAGCGAAGGGTGACTAAACCTGGAGGGCGGATCGTCTGCCTGGAAACTTCACCACCACCACCGACGCTCCTGGCTCCCCTGCTAAGTTTCTACATGCTCTGGGTGATTCCCGTGGTGGGCCAACTGTTGTCGACGGGCAATAGGACGCCGGGAAACTATTTGAGCCCGCGTGATTCGGCGTACCGGTATCTGCCGCAAAGCACTGTCGCCTTTCTGTCGCCCGAAGAGATGGCGCGGAAAATGGAGCGCGCAGGTTTTCGTCACGTTTCGTACCGGCGAAAAATGCTGGGAACGGTCGCCATCCACGTTGGCGCGGTATGAGCGTCTTGAGCGTCTTGAGCCGCCATTCTCAAGCCGCCTTCGAAAGGAAAGGGCCGTGATCGACCTGTCAGACCGCACGGCACTCCGGGGCAATCCGTCATTTGTCTGGCGCGCCGGCCAGGAACGGCGTTTGCAGATGATCCTCGACTGGACTCCGAAGCCGCTGCGACGCGCGTTGGTCAACGGCTGCGGCGTGGGTCTCTACCTGCGGGCGCTGCAAAATTCCGTCCCTGAAGTCCACGGGATGGACATCGAAGGTGAGCATCTGCTGGCCGCGGCCAGCAATGTGCCAGATGCGCCTCTCAATCTCAGCCAGGGTGAGCAACTCCCCTACCCCGATGGAAGTTTCGACTTGATCCTGTCTCACGAAGTGCTGGAGCATGTGGAGGATGATCGCCGGGCCGCGTCCGAAATCGCGCGGGTGCTGCGCGTCGGCGGGCGCGCAGCCATTTTCGTACCCAATCGGCTCTATCCCTTCGAGACCCACGGCCATTACTGGCAAGGCGACTACCGTTTCGGCAATACGCCGCTAATCAACTATCTCCCGACCTCCATGCGCAATCAACTTGCCCCCCATGTGCGCGCCTATAGTCATCGCAGCCTTCTGGATCTTTTCGTAGGGCTCCCCATTCTTGTTCGGCGGCACACGCAAATCTTCCCCGGCTACGACGGCATCATCGCCCGCCAACCGGCCATCGGGCGAGTCTTGCGGGCGTTCACCTATGCTCTTGAGCAGACGCCCCTCACCTCATTCGGCATCAGTCATTTTCTGGTACTTGAAAAGATCGAATAGCCGGCGCCGACGCGCAGCGGCGCGCCAAGACAGGACGGCGAACTGCTGATTTACCCTCACCACTGCACGACTACACTATACGCACGAAAGTTCATCAGCCCATTCTCGCCAGTCAGATGTATCTCTGTCGGATTTGGGTCGGCATTGGGCAGATGCTAGAATGCTGGCAATGAGGTTCGAGAAAGACAGTTTTCGTCAAGTAATGAAAGGTATTGACAGTCCGAATGTGCGCCAAGGCTGACCGAAAAGAGATTCAAGACATCCTCTCGTCATGTGGGAAGGGATGGATGGCGTGGCAGAGATAAATCGCGGCGCAAGACCCCGTTCGGACGCTGGTGGCCTAAGCAGGTCCGCTCGCATTCTGACACAACGGCGGCGGCGCCAGCGAGCCGAAACCAACCGAGCCCGCCCCTGGTTCTGGTTATTCCAAGGGTCGGCAGCACTGCTCTTCGCTGTCCTCCTGACCGTGGGGGGCGCGGTCGGTGTTGCTGTTGCCAGCGTGTTTGGCATCTATACCTTTTATGCCGCGCAGCTTCCCGACGCGGGCGTCATCGAACTGCAACAGGAAAAGTTTGAGACCATTCGCTTTTACGACCGCACTGGCAAGCACCTGCTCTACGAAAGTGTCGATCCCCGCCCTTTCCGGGGAGACCGTACCTACATGCCTCTGCAGGAGATGTCGCCGGCCGTCATTCAGGCCGCTGTCGCGCTTGAAGACCATAATTTCTGGGACAATCCGGGAATAAATGTACGCGGCCTGATGCGGGCCTTTGCCTCCAACCTGCAGGGAGGTAGTGTGCAGGGCGGTTCATCGATTACGCAGCAATTGATCAAGAATGTGGTGATCCCCTTAGAGGAACGGACCCAGCAGTCTTACGCCCGCAAACTCAAAGAAGTCATTCTGGCAATGGAAGTGACGCGGCGGTATGACAAAGGCAAGATCCTGGAGTGGTATCTAAACTACAACTTCTACGGCAATCTGGCCTACGGGATCGAGGCGGCCAGTCAAGTCTATTTTGGCAAGAGCGTTTCGGAACTTAGTGTCGCCGAAGCAGCGATGCTGGCTCCAATTCCCCAGTTTCCGGCGCTCAATCCCATCGACAACCCCGAAGATGCCAAGAACCGGCAGAGAGTGACTCTTCAGGTCATGGTCGACGCCGGCTATCTCACCCAGGACGAGGCAGACGCCGCTTTTGCCCAGGAATTGGATTTGCGTGGCTCGGTCGCGGAGCGCTTCGACATCTTCACGGCCCCCCACTTCGCCCTGTACGCCCTTGAGCGCATCAAAGATGAATTCAACACCGTCGACGATCCCTATCGAATCTGGAAAGAGGGGCTTGCCGTCTATACAACTCTGGACGTCGACCTGCAGAAACACGCCGAACAGGTGGCCCGCGATCACATCGCCAGGCTGAATGAACAGGGCAGAAACGTTAACAATGCCTCTGTAGTCGTGCTCAACTCCGAGACCGGTGAGATTCTGGCGATGGTCGGTTCACTGGACTACAAAAACGAAGAAATCGATGGGCAGGTCAATGTCGCAATTTCGGAACGGCAACCTGGTTCCAGCTTCAAGCCCTATGTCTATCTCACCGGCCTCCTGCAGGGCATGAACCCCGCCTCGATGATTCTGGACGTTCGTACCGCTTTTGCCCAGAACGACGGTTCAGTATACGTGCCCGAAAACTATGATCGTCTCTACCACGGACCTGTCGCCCTGCGCGACGGCCTCGCCCAATCGCTCAACATCCCTGCTATTCGAGTCATGGACCAGGTCGGCGTCGCCAGCGCTTTGCGCACAGCCCATCGACTGGGCATCAACGGCCTCGACCGCGGCCTCAACTATTATGGCCTCAACCTGGTGCTGGGCGGCGGCGAGGTCACACTCCTGGACCATACCTACGCATATAGTGTGCTTGCAAACGGTGGTGTAATGGCCGGAAAGCCCGTCTCCCCGGAGTCTCGACGCAGCGGATTCCGCAACCTGGACCCGGTCGCGGTCTTACAGGTCCACAATTCCCAAGGGGAAGTGCTGAGCAAATTTGACAGTCCGGACCAGGAGCGCATCATCAGCGCCGACGCCCAATTCATTCTCGCCGACATAATGAGCGACAATGTGGCCCGCTCACCAATGTTCGGTATCGATAACAACCTCGTGTTGGCCGATCGCAGGGTCAGCGCCAAGACCGGCACAACTAACGGCTGGAAGGACGCCTGGACCGTCGGATTTACCCCCCAGCTGACCGTAGGCGTTTGGATCGGCAACACTGACAATGAGTCGATGAACAATGTCACTGGCGCATCCGGCGCAGCGCCCATCTGGAAGAGTGTGATGGAGCGCTACCATGAAGGGCTGCCTGCCCGCTGGTATGAACGCCCCCGCAATGTCGTTTCCAAAACAGTCTGTCAGCCTAGCGGTCTGCTGCCGTCGCCGGACTGCCAACGCCAAAGGGTAGAGCTGTTTATTGCGGGCACCGAGCCAAAGGTCGTCGATAACCTGTGGCAGCCCTTCGATATCGACAAGCGCAATGGACTGCTCGCCAAAGCTACCACGCCGGAAGATGAGCGGGAGGCCAAAGTCTATCTCATCCTGCCGCCTGAAGCCGAAGATTGGGTAAGTAGCAGCGGCATTGAACAGCCGCCTCAGGGCCAGAGTCCTGACGATTTTATCGACTTCGACCCGGAGGTTGCCATCACCTTCCCCCCGCCCGGCGGCTATATTGGCGGCCAAGTCGAGATCCTTGGCAATGCCCGCGGCGCCAACTTTGCCAACTATCGCCTCGAATTTGGAAGCGGCCAGGATCCAACTCAGTGGACGCAGATCGGCCCGGAACACGGTGAGCAGCACGCAAACGGTCTGCTGGAATTGTTCAACACTGAGGGACTTGAGGAGGGACAGTATTCCCTGCGGCTGACGGTCCGGTATCATGACGGCAACCAGCGCATCTGGGACGCCCCCGTTACCGTCGACAATACACCACCGACTGTGTTCATCAGCGAGCCGGAACCGGATAGGCTCTATGTGATGAACGAGGACGACCAGATAAACATAAACGCACTCGTCAACGACGACTGGGCGATGGACCGTGTCGAGTTTGCCATAGACGGAACCTGGTTCATTACCCGAACTGTTGCCCCCTACAACGAGCGCTGGCCTCTTGAACTGCGCTACGAGTCGGTCGATACGCCGGAGACTCGGAACTGGCCCGCCTTTCAATCGGATGATGAAGATATTCGCCCCGGCCGTATTCGTGAATTCGAGGATGGATTCGCCGCGATTGTCTCTGGCAGCGGCCTCTACCTGGAACGTCATCTCATCAAGGTACGCGCCTACGACCGTGCCGGAAATGAGACCGAAAGCGAAGAGGTGCAGGTCTATGTGCGGCAGCCGCCTGACCGATGACCGACGCAACAGCCGGCTGCCAGCCACCTTCAACTGCAGGTGAACGTACATATGCCAAACATACTTGTTACAAACGACGATGGCGTACACGCTGACAGCATTCGCGAGTTGGCGGCCGCGCTGGATGACGTGGGCCGGGTGACCGTTGTTGCGCCGGAGCGAAATTGGAGCGCTGCCGGGCATCCCAAAACGCTTCACAAGCCTTTGCGCATGGCACCGATCCTTTGGCCAGACGGTCGCCGCGTCTATGCCTGCAGCGGCGCGCCCTCCGACTGCGTGGCTCTGGCAATCCTCGGTGCGCCGCACCCAGCCGATGTCCCCGATCCGCGACAGGCCGTAGGGGAACCGGAGGGCGGGTACGATCTGGTTGTCAGCGGCGTTAACGACAGTTTCAATCTCGGTTGTGATGTTCTCTATAGCGGTACCGTGGCCGCGGCGATGGAGTCCCTGGTGATGGGTGTACCGTCCCTTGCAATCAGTACCGGAGCCGTAGAAGGCTTCGATATTGCCGATACCGACGCTTGGCAGAACGCCGCCGGCTATGCCCGCACTCTGGCAGGCGCCGCGCTTGAGCAGCCGCTTCCCCCGCAAACCATGCTCAATGTAAATGTGCCGCGGCTGCCGGCGGCGCAGATTCGCGGCCTGCGCTACACATTCCTGGGCCGGCGTATTTATGGGGATGTGCTGGTCGCTCGCGACGATCCGTGGGGCAAACCGTACTACTGGATCGGGGGCGAAGTCCCTACCGGCATTGCTGAAGCAGGCAGTGACTTTGGCGCAATCGAAAGCGGGTATGTAAGCGCCTCGCCCCTGGGCATCGACCTGACCAGGCATGAAATCCTGGCCGACCTGACTGCAGCCAGTTGGTTGCCGCCTAACTGAACGCGACCAGAACGTTTCAGAAGGGATTTTCTGGCATATGCGGGGGTGCGCCTGCGTTGTGGTGAAAAGCGTTGGATAAACGTAGCGGACTTTCCCTGGTGTGTGGCGGCTTCACCTGATCTGGCAATTTTGCCGAGAAGGGAGAACCGGCTACACAAAGACTGCAGTAATTCAATTGCGCGTCGCGATAGGGCGCGACGCAGGGGATATCCAATTGTCACGGATGGTGTACGCACCGCCTTCAGACGGGTCGCGGTGGCAGGGCTTGGCGGCGCTCTGCTGGTTGGTCCTGACCGACGCACTTCTGCTCGCGTGGTTGGCGCTAAAACCAATTGGGTGGATCAGTTTTCTGCTGCTTCTGGTCTTTCTCGTCACACTACCAGTCCTCGTCCATCTGACGATGCGTACTTGGGGGGCATTTAACCTGGAATACTGGCTTGACCGCAACGCCCTACGTGTTCGCTGGGCCGGTACCTGCCAGGTCATCCCGCTCCACTGCATTCGGCGCATCATCGAAGGCGTCGACGAGATGTCCCTGCGGCCCTCTCCACTGGATTGGCCGTCACCCTATGTACGCATTGTAGAGGGTGGGCAAGGGCAAAGGCTGGTGCGTCTGGCCAGCGTCTCGCTCGATCAGTGTCTGCTGATTGAAACAGACAATGGGATATTTGCCATATCACCAGCAGATCCGGTCGGTTTTCTGGAAGAGTTGCAGGCCCTCAATCGACTTGGCCTTTCGCGCACGTTGCCTCTTGTGCGAGAGCATCCGACGAACTACTATGCGTTGGCGACAGAGTCGCCGGCGGGTCGCTGGTTGCTTCTTGCGGGGTTGATCGGTTGCCTCGCCCTCTTCGGTTATCTCATGATCCGGTTCCCTCATTTGCCGGAGGCGTTGGTTTTTCATTACAATCGACAAGGTGTGCCGGACAGCATCCGGCCAAAGAACGCTCTTTTCTTGCTGCCAGTCATCGGCCTCCTGACATACCTGACAAATACACTGGCTGGCCTGTGGATGAGGATGCAGGGCCAACCGTCCGGCGCCTATCTGTTCTGGACCGGTTCTCTGCTGGTGCAAGCGCTTTCGCTCTTGGCATTGTTCAGCCTGACAACATGACGCGATTCAGAATTCTCTGCTCGGCGGAGCCTTGGTAGATCAAACAACAACGGAACAAGCTGAATCGATGTACTCTGCACACGGCAACTTCACAGATCACAGCCCAACGTTTTCCCTACGTCCCTATCGGCCGAGGAGTTCTTTGTGTCGCGCCCTTTCCTGACAATCATCATTCCTGCCTATAACGAAGCGCAACGACTTCCCCATTCACTGACAAAAATCGCCACATTCCTGCGGGCCCAATCCTTTACAACCGAAATTCTGGTGGTGGAAAACCGGTCGACCGACGAGACCAGCGAGGTAGTACGCAGCTTCGCGCAAACAGTCGCAGCCTCAGATCCATTTACGTTGGAACTGCTTCACAGTGCGCCTGGGAAGGGGGCAGCGGTAAAGACGGGGATGCTTGTAGGAAAGGGAGATTACCTTTTTATCTGCGATGCCGATCTTTCGATGCCCATTGAAGAGGTTGCCAAATTTCTGCCGCCGCAGCAAGAGCCGGATGGATATGACGTCGCCATCGCCAGTCGCGAGAACGCGGGCGCTGTGCGTTACAACGAGCCGTTCTATCGTCATCTGATGGGGCGGGTCTTCAACTATGTAGTGCGGAAGCTGATCATACCGGGGATCGAAGATACGCAGTGCGGCTTTAAGATGTTTACACGGGATGCGGCCGCCCAGGTCTTTCCTCACCAGACAATCGACGGATGGGGTTTCGACCCGGAAATCCTGTACATCAGCCACATCCGCGGCCTTCTCCTGGTCGAAGTGCCGATCAACTGGTATTACATGGCCGAGAGTCGCGTCAATCCTCTCGTTGATACGTTCACAATGGTTCGGGAGGTCTTGCGAATCCGTCGTAACGGTCTGCGCGGTATCTATAAACAGGTCCCACGGTCGACGGAGTAGCTTCTCCGCACGCCTTTCTGTGTTGTAAGCGGGGTCCGGTCGCCGCCGCGAGACTGGCTATCGAAAACATGAGCCGGTAGAACGTTGTGTCAAGCTGTTGGAGACGGGTCGGACTCCTTGCTTGCCAACCAAATCTGGACACTGTTGGCAACGAAATGGGCGACTAGCGGGGTGAGCAGGCTCTGCTGCCACACGAACATCAGGCCAAATAGCGCTCCAGCCGTTCCCGCGCCGACGATGCCCCACGCGCCCTGTGGGCTGTGCAGGAGGCCGAAAACAATGCTGAAGCCAAAGATCAACCAGGCAGTTGGCAGCAGAGGCGAGAGCCCGCCAATGAGCAGGCTGCGAAACAAGACCTCCTCGAAAAGTACGCTTAACAGCAGGGCGAAGGGCAGTAGACCGGCTTCCCTCCGATTGCGGGGGATCACCAGATCGAGAATCGAACGGTAGAACCTGGAATCGGTGTAGCGCGTGACAATCCTCCCCAAGCCCACGAATAGCAGAGCCATTCCCAAACCGGTCAGGACGCCAGTCAGAAGCTGTGACCCTGCATTGGGAACCTGCCAACCCAGCGTCTCAGGCGACAGTCCGCTGCCCCTGCCCAACAGAATACAGATGGCCAATACAATTGCCCGTAGAACATTTTCGGCTGGGAGCAACAGCAGATTCTCTTGCGGCTGCCACGTCCGCAACAGGCGCGCTGTGGTGTATGCGCCATATCCGACTATTGTGGTGATGAGAAGAGTCAATCCTGCAAACAAAGAATATCGCCAGTCCATGATGGTAGTGTAGGTGACATAGGGCGATGCCTTCAAATGCGGACATAGCCTGTTTCGCCAGAAAGTCGACCTCCTGCCTCGGATAATTCACCGGGTAATCGTGCCTTACCGGAAGAGCAAGCAGGCCAATCTGTAGCACGGATTTAGATTCGGGGGCGCTCACGTGTGCTTCCCGTATCACTACATGAGCGCGCTGGTTTTTTTTGAAAGTTTTCGATCTATTGCTATACTGAGTACTCAATTACAGTCAGAATGGCGCGCCGTTGTTGGGCGCGCCGAAGAGAGGTGTTCCTCTTCTTCGGCGGAGACAAAGGCGTCTCCGCCTTTTTCTTCGACACGTCATCGTTGACTGTCGCTGTAACCCGAGATTCTGGCGCTTGACAGCAGTCGGAAAAGGACTGAATCGATGGCTTCTTCAACCGAGATTCTGTACACGGAAGAGCACAAACTGGTTCGAAAAATGGCCTATGACTTTACCCGCAATGAGGTCATGCCAATCATTGCCGAGCACGACCGCAAGCACACCTTTCCATACGAACTGTTGCCCAAGATGGCGCAACTTGGCTTTCTCGGCATCTGCCTGCCGGCACGCTACGGCGGCGCCGGGATGGACTTTCTGTCGTTGGGCATAGTCTCCGAAGCGTTGGAATACGGCGATTCGTCTGTGCGCGAGACGATCGCGGTTCACCTCGCGCTGCACGCGCTGCCAATATTCCAGTGGGGAACCGAAGAACAAAAGCAGACCTTTTTGCCCGACCTGGCCAGCGGTGACCATATCGCCTGCTTCGGTCTGACCGAGCCGGGCGCCGGCTCGGATGTTGGTGCTATCCAAACCCGCGCCCTCCGTAAGGGGGATGCATACATCCTCAGCGGCGAAAAGATGTGGATAACCCTGGCCGACGTGGCCGACCGGTTTCTCGTCTTCGCCAAAACGCAGCAGGACCAGGGCGCGCGCGGCATCTCCGCTTTTATTCTGGAGCGCGGCTGGCCGGGGCTTACCACCGGAACACTAGAAGGGAAAATGGGCGTCCGGGCCAGCAATACCGGCTGGATCAATATGCAGGACGTGCGCGTGCCGGCCTCTCACATGCTGGGTCAGGAAGGAGAAGGCTTCAAAATCGCAATGAGCTGCCTGGATAACGCCCGCTTCGGCGTCGCAGCCGGCTCCGTAGGCATCATTCGCGCCTGCATCAGCGAATCGGTCAACTATGCTCTGCAACGCAAAACTTTCGGCAAACCGATCGCTGAACACCAGCTCATCCAGCAGATGATCGCCCAGATGCAGCAAGATCTGGATATCGGTGAACTGTTGGTGTGGAAGGCCGGCACCCTCAAGAATCAGGGGGTACGCAATACGCGAGAGACCAGCATGGCCAAGTGGTTCTGCTCCGAGGCGGCCCGCCGGGCAGCCGACAACGCGGTCCAGATTCACGGTGCGTATGGATATTCCGATGAGTACAATGTGGAGCGTCACCTACGCAACACAAAGAGCGCGGTGATCTACGAGGGCACGTCCCAGATTCACACCCTTATGCAGGCCGCATACACCTTGGGCATGCGCGAGGACCGCCCGCTGCGGTGCCCCATGCCGGCCTATGACCCGGATACCTGGCAATAGGGCGCCTTGGGCGAACCGGCCCTGGGGACCGGAGGCTGCAAGTAGAGGAAACGGTCTTCGTAGAGCACAAACTCACTTGAAAGGAGCGCTGCGTGAAGGTAGCGGTGTTAATCAAACAGACGCCCGATACCGCGGAATTGCCCAAAGTAACGGTGGCCGAGGCGCAGTCCGGCGAAGTGCAGGCGACAATGGTCATCAATCCCTGGGATGAGTTTGCCGTGGAGGAAGCAATCGACCTTTCCAATAGGTTCGGTTGCGGTACGGCCGCCATCTCCCTGGGGCAGGAAGGCGAAACCGACGCGCTGAAGCACGCGCTGGCGATGGGGGTGGACAGCGCACTGCTCGTGGATGCGCGCGTCATTGACGGCGGCGATGAGTGGGCCACTGCCGAGGCGTTGGCCGCGGCCGTCAAGATGGTCGGCGGCCAGGGTGATGTGGCGCTGGCACTGGCCGGCAAGATGAGCGTGGACGGCAACAGCGGCGTCATCTATGCCGGCGTGGCCTGCAAGTTGGGATGGGACCTGCTGGTCAACGTAACCAGAATCGTCGACATTGTCGATGGCAAACTGATCGCGGAGCAGGTCTATGAGGGAGGACAGGAAACGGTCGAGGTACCCCTGCCGGTCGTGGTCAGCGTGGCCAAAGAGATCAATGAACCACGCTACCCCAGCTTTATGGGTATCCGCAAGGCCAGCCGCGCCACGATCCCGGTCCTGGGGCGCGACGACCTGGAGATTAGTCCCTCAAGCACCGCCCGCTGGACAGACCTGAACAAGCAGGAGCCGGAAAGGGTGCAAGTGCGAATTTTCGATGGCAACAGCGTCGAAGACAAGGCCGCCCAACTGGCGGACGCCTTGATGGCAGAGAAAGTCATATAGACTGCCGAGAGTGAGAAGTGAGGAGAAAAATCTGCTCTCTCTCTTCTTCGATTTCTTTTCGCAGAGAGGGTTAATGATGGCGATTCTCGTCTGGATTGAACAGATTGACGGACAGGCCGTGTCCAACTGTTGGGAACTCCTGGCCAAGGCGAAGGAACTGGGTCGGGAAATGGGCGCCGATGTCGCGGCCCTTTTGATTGGGAGCGAGGTGGACGGAGCAGCCCAGCAGGCCTTTGCCTACGGAGCCGATCTGGTCTATGAGGCGACTGATTCCAGTCTGGCGCACTTTCGGCTGCAGCCTTATGCCGCCATCGCCGAACAGGCGGTTGAACACACTGGGGCTGTCGCTTTCCTCACCAATGCCTCAATTCGCGGGGGGGTGCTGGCTGCAACGGTCGCATGCCGCCAGTCCGCGGGCATCGCCGCCAACGCAACCGATCTGTGGGTGGAGGACGGCAAACTGGTCGCGGCCCGCACCATCTATTCGGGCAATATCAGTGCACAGATTCACTTTGAGAGTCCCCTGGCAGTCGCCAGTGTGCGGCCCCGCTCTTTTCCCATGCCGAAGCCTAACGACGGGTCCGGAACTGTGGAATTGTTGTATGTTGTGCAGAGTGAAGATGAAATCCGCCAGAAAATCACCGATTTTCGCGCGGCCGACCCGGGCGAAGTCAGCCTGACCGATGCCCACATCATCGTCTCAGGCGGGCGAGGCGTGGCCACGGATCCGCAGAAGGGCTTCGAGCTTGTCGGTGAGTTGGCCCGGACCTTGGGCGCCGCGCTTGGCGCCAGCCGGGCCGCGGTCGACGCCGGCTACATCCCCTATAAACACCAAGTAGGGCAGACTGGCAAGACGGTCAGGCCGGATCTCTATGTCGCCTGCGGCATCTCCGGCGCCATTCAACATCTGGCCGGCATGGGGAACAGCAAGATCATCGTCGCCATCAATAAGGACCCGAACGCTCCAATCTTTGAACGGGCCAAATATGGCATCGTCGACGATCTGTTCGAGACCGTCCCGGCGCTGACTGCGGAATTCAGCAAGCGGCTAAACTGAAGCCAGCGCCGTGGCGGCTGCGTCTGCGCGTTCCAGTAGGCCGGCGTGCCCTGGTGACTTGATCAGTCTGACCATCTGTGCTATACAAGGACGATGACGGCAGCCCAGTCCTTTGCGCAGCAGCAAATAGGAGCCAACACAGCCGATGCCCGCCGGCTATGCAATTGGTAAACGGGTAGGCGGGAATTTCCAAACAATAGTTGAGACAATTTTGCCTCCCAACTGGCCAGCATTTATCTAATTTCTGAACGGTCGAGTTGCGGTCATGTTTCGGATGGGAAAGTGAACGCGTCGAGAAATAATTTTGCGCGCGCGAATTTGGCGCTGGTAGCAAGACTGTCAGTGTGCTGACGGCTCCGTCAGAAACATGCATCGACGGCATTCGGGTATTGTTTTCCATACAATACCCTCATTGATCTTCAAACCTCGTAGTTTTATCTCCTTGGGAGACGCGGGGAAAACGCGTGTGCGTTGTTAGGCTTGCAGAAATGCGCGCTGGCACTGTGGTGAACCCAAATGACCGAGTACAGAGCCCACTTCCGCTGTTTTCGGGGTTGCGCCGGTACACATTCAATATATAAAGTCATTTATACCTGTCCCCAATGCGGCGGCCTTTTGGAGGTGGAGCACGACACTGCCGCTCTGCGGAGGCGATCGGCAGACGAGTGGAAACAGCTGTTTGACAGCCGTGTCGGCAGCACCCAATGGCCCTACGGCAGCGGTGTCTGGGGCAAGAAAGAGTGGATCATGCCGACCATTGCTGACGACAACGTGGTCAGCATGTACGAAGGCAACTCAAACCTCTTTTGGGCCGAACGGTTGGGCAGACAGATCGGCTTGTCCGACCTGTGGGTAAAGCTGTGCGGAAACAGCCATACTGGCAGCTTCAAGGATCTGGGCATGACGGTGCTGATCAGCGTCGTCAAGCAGATGCGGGACGAGGGTGTGCCTGTACGGGCTGTGGCCTGCGCCAGCACCGGTGACACCAGCGCCGCGCTGGCCGCTTATGCCGCGGCAGCCGGCATCCCGGCCGTCATCTTCCTGCCAGAGGGCAAGGTCAGCCCCGCGCAACTGATTCAACCCATCGCCAACGGCGCCTATGTGCTGGCCCTCGACACTGACTTCGACGGCTGCATGCGTGTCATCCGTGAAATCACCCACGATGGAGACAGCCCCGACTCTTCCATCTATCTGGCGAACTCGATGAACTCCCTCCGCATAGAAGGCCAGAAAACGGCGGGCATTGAAATCGTGCAGCAGTTCGACTGGGAAATACCGGACTGGATCGTCATCCCCGTCGGCAACCTGGGCAACATCAGTGCGCTCTACAAGGGGTTGAAACTGATGAAGGATCTGGGCATCATCAACCGCCTGCCCCGCCTTGTTGCAGCCCAGGCCACCAAAGCTAACCCCTTCTATCTCAGTTATCTGAACGGATTCAGCCAGAAGGTGAGCGTTGAGGCCCAATCGACGCTGGCGTCCGCCATTCAGATCGGCGATCCGGTCAGCTACGAGAAGGCGGTGCAGGCGATTCAGGAGACCAACGGAATAGTCGAGCAGGTAGACGAACACGAGATGGCATCGGCAGCAGCCATGGCGGACGCCACCGGCATGTACACCTGTCCCCATACAGGTATTGCCCTGGCTGCGCTCTTCAAACTGCTGCAACGCAAGGAAGTTCGGAGCAACCAGCGGGTGGTCATCATCAGCACTGCCCACGGGCTGAAATTCACGCCCTTCAAGGTCGGCTACCACGAGGGCACGCTGGCGGAAGTTGAAAGCGACCTCGCCAACCCGCCGGTCTATCTGCCCGCCGATGCGGAGATCGTGCGGGACACCATCCAGCGGAAACTCGCTTGAACGGGATGGACCGCGAGGACGCCTTCCCCTGTACGCGACAGGCGGCGTGCTAAACTACCATCATCCGACCTCCCAAATATCTCAAATGCAGTGACCGAAGAGAACAGAGAGCGTACCCTCGACTACAGTCCCACCTCCTTTTCCCAGGGACGAATGGACTTTGCCTGGGAGGAGTTGACGCCTGGGCAACGGGAGCGGAACTACGCCGATTGGAAGGCCGGCAAGGGCCTCATCGGCGGCGATCCCCGGCAGCGTCCGAATTTCGACATCCTGCCTTCCTGGGGGATAGGCCGTCCATTTGTGCGCGCCCTTGCCCTCGGTGATCCTTGCGTCGTCAATGGCGAAGGCTTCCGCCAGGAAACTGCCAGCGCGCGCCCGCTGGAAATCGAGATCGGTTTCGGCCGCGGTGACTTCCTTCTCGACCGGGCCGCACGCATGCCCGAGCGATGGTTCATCGGCTACGAGGTAAAAACCAAGGCCGTGCGGCTGGCGCTGCGCCGCCTGGAGGAACGGGGTTTGGAGAATCTGTGGCTGAGCGACGACGACGCCAGAGTGGGCCTGCCGCATGCGATTCCCGATCGTCGCGTGGATGCCGTGCATGTACTCTTTCCCGATCCCTGGTGGAAGGCGCAGCACAAGGTCAAGCGCCTGTTCTCTCCCCCGTTCGTCGATCTGTTGGCGGCCAAAATGCGTCCGGGCGGCTATTTGCACGTAAAGAGTGACGTGGAACAGTACGGCGAATTGGTGCGCCATCTGCTATCGCATCACCTTTCTTTCTGTGATCACAGTCCGAAACTGGCTGAGCGTGTCCGCCCTTACCTTCCTACGCACCGTGAGCACTGGTGCCGAGAAAACGGCATGCCGGTGTGGACCTACTTTTTCCCCACGCGGGACGGTAGGTAGCAGCATAACTGGGAGAGAGTGTTGGTGCGGCCATTTGGCAACACCAGAGTAGAGGAGGTCCGTTGTGCTGACGAACATGACGATTCGTAACTTCAAGAGCTTTGAAGAGGTTGAGATTCCTCTTGGAACGTCGGTTGTGTTTATTGGACCAAACAACTCAGGCAAAACGACAGCGCTGCAGGCTCTCGCACTGTGGGACCTGGGGCTGCGCAGGTGGATGGAACGCTACCAGGGCAAACCGACACCCGAAAAGCGACCTGGTATTACAATTAATCGTCGCGATATGATTGCTATTCCGGTTCCCAGGGCGAATTTGCTATGGCGCGACTTACGCACACGTATTAGCACAATCGAAGATGGAAAGAAGGGCACACAAAACGTCCGTATCGACATCGTAGTAGACGGCATTACGAACGGCGAAACCTGGCGATGTGGCCTGGAGTTTGACTACGCCAACGAAGAGTCCTTCTACTGCCGGCCCCTACGGATAGACGGCGAGGCCAATTCATGGGAGAGAATGCCCGTTCCTGACCAGGCGCCGCTGACGCATGTCGCGTATCTGCCTCCGATGTCGGGGCTGGCTGCGGTCGAACCAAAGTGGGAGCCAGGTCGGGTGAATGTGCTGATAGGCGAGGGTCAGACCGCGCAAGTGTTGCGCAATCTATGCTATAACCTGGCGGAGAATCAAGAGCAAGAGTGGTGGAGAGTTCAAGAGCATATTCGACAACTTTTCGGAGTCAAGCTGGACAGACCGGATCATATCGTTGAACGGGGCGAAGTTACGATGTCCTACCTTGAGCGGGCCGGCGTCTCGTTGGCGCTCTCGGCTTCTGGTCGGGGACTGCAACAAACGTTACTGCTGTTGGCCTACCTTTACACGAACCCTTCAACGGTTCTTCTTCTGGACGAACCAGACGCCCATCTTGAAATTTTGCGCCAACGCCAAATCTATCACCTATTGTCAGAAATTGCCTCTGAAATGGGCAGTCAGATTATTGCGGCCAGCCATTCCGAGGTGATCATGAATGAAGCCGGCTCGCAGGACGTAGTTGTCGCTTTCGTTGGTAAGCCCCACAGAATCGACGACCGATCTGCGCGCACGCAGGTAGCGAAGGCTCTGAAGCAGATTGGGTACCAGGACTACTATCAGGCGGAACAAATGGGGTGGGTGTTCTATCTTGAAGGGTCGACCGATCTTTCCAACCTCCGTTCGTTTGCGAAAATGCTGAACCATTCGGCATCCGAATATCTCGCCAGACCCTTCGTTCACTATGTGGGCAATCAGCCATCATTAGCTCGAAACCATTTTCATGGGCTGCATCAAGGAAAACCTGACTTGGTTGGAATCGGGCTCTATGATCACGATGCTAAGATAGATGGGACCTCTCCCTCTCTACGGGAACTACAGTGGCAAAGAAGAGAAGTCGAGAACTACCTTCCGATTCCCGCAGTGTTGGAGAGATACGCACAGTCCTCAGTAGATGAGAATGAAACCGGGGGCGACACGCTCTTTTCCGCCGCCGAAAAAGATAAGCGTCTTGAGATAATGAATAAGGTTGTGAGGGACCTGGTCCCTCCAATTGCATTGCGAAATTCTGAAGACAGCTACTGGCGGCATGATGTGAAAGTAAGCGAACTATTGGACAGAGTCTTTGAGGAGTTTTTCCAGCAGCTGATGCTGCCTAATGTCATGCGAAAAACGGCATATCATCGCCTTGCTGCACTGGCGAAGCCCGAAGAGTTGGACAAGGAAGTGAGCGACGTGCTGGATCAGATCGTTGAAGTCGCAGAGCAAGCGAAACCTGCGGGCGGGTAATGTGGCGAAGAGGAGTTGCGCCTGACAGCGCCTCAGGAAGGGGCGGGCGATTTAGCGGCGGTGGGCGAGGTGAATCTGTTGGCGCAACTCGCGGCGGGCGGTGTTGAGATTCTCTTTTATCTTGAAAAAGACCGCCTCGGTAACCTCCATTTCCTGCGAGATCAAAAGTTCTTCAAGCGTTTCTACCACGCGCAGCACCTTGGCCTCCAACAGTTCGACAGTCGTCGCGTAGAGTGATTCGGGCAAAAAATAGAGTAGGATAACCAACCCCCACATGCTGAACGCCAGAATTCTGTTCCCACCCTGACTAAGTTGCTCTCTCAGCAGAAACATCGACAATAGCCAGAGGACGACGGCCGCTGCCATCAAATCATAGCGGGTGATAGGTCGGGCCGCGTTGATGTCTCGCACGCCGACGGCCAACTGGTCATACGTTTTCAGACGCGCCAACCACAGGTTGAATTGCCGGCACTGCTGGCGGTTGACCCTGTTCTGATCAAAGTGGGCCAACTCCAGCGCACGTTCCCGGCACTGGTTGGCTAGATCATAAAACTCTTTGCGGGTCAGTTCTTCCATGAATCGAGTCCGCGAAATGCTCGGATCGAGCCTGTTGCCGCAGCAGGAGGCACACAATGTCGCCCTGATCCCCCGGCAATCGAGCTACGCAGCCCGGTGAGCATAGGGCCAACCCGGCAAGGCCGCCGGACGGGTGTTCTTGCACAGCCAAATCTGCTCAGGCTTGCTCGCTGACGGATGCTAAGCACAGTCGCTTTGCGTTCAGGTGAGCCACAGGGGCACAAGCCATAGCAACCCAGCCAAAATAACCGCGTTTATGGTATGTTCCACGGTTGCAATGCCGGCCCCCCTGGAGAAAGGCCATACTCGTGCACGGGCGAATGCCCGTAAGAAGAGGGGGAATGCTCCCAGAACGAGAATTGTCCACACCGGCACAGCGCTGGTCGCCATCAACAGGATCAGAACGATAAACCCGGCAATGGAAAGTATCGCAGCTATGTCCAGGCCGCGCTCGGGTCCGAACACCACGGCCAAAGTGCGTCTCCGCAGACGCCAATCCCGATGCCAGCTATAGAAGCAGTAGGAATTGTAGGCCAGCCAGGCGAATGTTGCTGGCGCGAAGGCGATCCACAAGACCAGACGCGTGATTGAGCCCGTCAGCACAAAGTAGGTTCCGAGCAGAGGAATGACGCCCATGCCCAGCCAATAGGCAAGGTCGCCGAGCCACCAGAATCTGCGGGCGTAGCGTACGACCGACCACAGTGATACGCTGCACATCAGCCCGCTGATCAGCGCGAAGAACCAGATCGGCCAGCCGATGAAGAAACCGAGCCACAACGCCGCCAGCACATAAATTGTCCCTGACATGAGCCCAAGGCTAAGGAATGTTTCGGGGCGCAACAGACCCTGCTGCATCCAGTCATAGCCATCGTAGAGCCCCGCAAGCGTCGGCCGCGCAGAATTCCGCTCGTTCGCAGGTGTAGCGTACAATCCCTCGCTGCGAATATGGCGCATGTAGTCCACATATGCACCCAGGTAGTTGCAGGCCAGCGCCAGAGCGCCGAAGCTGAACAGCATCACGAGCGCCCACCAGATGCTGATCGTCCCAACTTGCCAACGGGCTGTGGCCGCTCCCCACAAGACCGGCGTAAGTAGTGCAGGCACCGCCCGCAGCCGCCCCATCTGGGCGATCACTCTTAAGTAACCGACACTTTTTGTGCCGACGCGGGTCTGCTGGGTCTGGGCGGCGTCGGCTCTGCTCCGGCGCAATTCGGACGGAATTCGGTTGAACATTTCTCGTCTATGAACAACTACACGTTAGCATGTCTACATTCTAGCAGTTATAACTGATATTTTCAACCGAGTTTGTAGCGGTGCGCATCCTGAACTGGCTGAGTGTTTCTTCCCGCCACACGGCTAAATTGCCGTGCCTGTCGGCACGCCTCAATCACAGAGGCGATATCAGTGATATCAGAAACCTTGGATTGTATCTCAGTAGAGGACCCGCCAGCGCTCGTACAGCGGCGTGCCGTCCTTCTGGGCATACACCTGCTCTCGCTGCAGGTGGCCATTTCTCGCCCTGACAATACGCTCGAAAACGGCACGCCGCCCGCGGAAGAGCTCGTTTCCCGGTGTACGCAGGAGGTAGACATTGTCTACATTGTCCAGAAATAGTTCGATACGTCGGACAAATTTCTCGTCCGGCTCCTGCAGCGAAGTGTAGCCGAAAATTTCGAGGGGTTTGACGCTTCCTTCGCTCAGAAAACGTATTGGCGCCTCCATCCCCCAGTCAAGGACGATAGGCGCGCCCATTCCTCCGTAGCGCAGGTCGAATGCGAGATGGTAGGAGGCATCTGAATGGTCCACCAGCCCGCCGCTGCGCGTCAGCGCCTTGTGGTAGGCGGCCGTCGCCCGTAGATCCAGCAGCGCCCCAGCGCACACGATGAGCACGATGACGAACCGGAGCGCAGACACACGGCGGAAAGGTGGCCTCAACGGGTCGGGCGCAGCCAGGATCGGTAACCATTCCCACCATCGATGCCTGGGTGCCTCGGGTCGCGTGCTGTGGGCGGCACTTGACTGCGGTGCCCGGCCCATCTCAACTTTGTTTTTGGAACCGGACCATCGCCATAATTCGTGCAGACCAACACCCGTCACAGCAATCGTCAGTGGATGTAGCAACGCATAATGGGTGATGAACAGATCGCTGACAGTGAACAGACTGGAGGCGAACGCCGCTGCCAGCAGCAGGAGCGGCGGTCCGACTACACGGCGGCCGGCGGGGCGTAACAACGCTGCCGCCGGCAACGCCAGCGCCAGCCAGGGCGCAAGCATGTTTTGCTCGACTGAGCCCAGATACCAGAGATGGTTCCCGCGCAAGGTCTGCAGCAACTGCTGCCAGCGCACGATTGCGTTGGTCACAATGGCGACATTGTTCACGCCATAGTAGCTGCTACTGAAATTCTGGGTTATCGAAGTAAGCGTGCCGCCCGTCTTCAGATTGAACAGGATGAAGGGGACCAGGGGCAATGCGAAAGCAAGAGCGGCAATGAGGAGCAGGGCAAGGGGTCGAGCAAGATGCAGGTTCGATTGCCTGATTCTGGGTGAGTTCGCAAGCGGCCGCGGCAATCTCTCCCCCGCGTTGACGTGAAGTGCGCTTTTTGCCCGCTGCCACAACCACCAGCCTGCGCACCCCATGCCGAAAGGCAGGACAATCCACGCAGCCAGCAGCTTTGCATATACTGCCAGCCCGGCGCAAAGAGCGGAGAGAATCAGCGCGCGGCCCTGCCCGAGCCGCAACCAGCGAAGCGCCTGCCAAATACAGGCGAAGGTAAAGGGGAACGTGGCGTTTGTAACGAAGATCCCCTGTCGTTGCCAGAACACAAAACTGGGCGCGGCGGCCAAGAGGGTCAGGCAAGCGAGAGCGGCCGGGGCGATGGGTGCAATTGGGGCCGCACTGCGCGCGCAGAGAGCCAGCCACTCGGAGACCGATCTTTCCAACGCAAGCAGCCCCAGAACGGCCAAGATCAAGGGGAGAAGCCGCAGATTGGGCACGCCGATACCGGTGGCCGCCAGAAAAGGCAGGGCCAAATAGACGTTGAGCGCGCCGATGTAGTCCTGCACCATCAAGGGAAAATCCAGGCCGAAGACGGTTACGGTGGCGTCGCGGAATGCGGTCACGGGGGCGCCGTGGAGCAACTCCATCGCATTGACGCCCGCCTCTTTGGCCTCGTCATAGTGGAGACCGGGCAAGCCTAACTGATATGCGGCCAGAAAAAGAAAGAGGCCGACCGTTGCACCCAGCCAGCCGAGTCGTATCTTGCTGCGCCCGCGCGTCATTCGACGATCAGTTCCAAGTCGCTGGCGAAAGTTTCGTAGTTCCAACCGCTGGCGTAGAGCCTGATGCTTTCGATGTGGACCGGCCGGGTCGCCTCCAACTCTTCCATCAGATTGTCTGACTCATAGCTATGCCAGGTGAATTGCGGGATCTTTTTGCCTCCAGATAGCGGATAATCCGGTCTTGGGTCCATGTTGTAGAAACCATAACCCCACACTACTTCCTTGCCGTGAATGTCCGTATAGGTGATTTCGACGCGCAATGGAAACTCAGAACTCAGTTCGCCCGCGCCTTCCAGAGTCTGCCAAATCAGATTGACGTCCAGCTTCACAACCAGAGAGTCGTAGCTACGCACCTCCTGGTCGACGACTTGACGAATACCGATCTCGGTATGAACTTTGTCAGGGCCTCTGTATAAAAAGCGGGCCACGTGACGTCCGTCCTTCTCGAGGAATTCGGCGGTGCCCGGAGTAACATGTGGTGGAGTGTAGCTTGCCCACTCCTCTCCCAGTGGACTGCTGAATGCGCCGTCCCGAAGGAGGTTGTGTTCGGCAGGGACCGCTGGCAATATCGTCCCGTCGGCTTGCATCCAAGTGCGCAGACCAGGTTCAATCTCTACCGGCTCTTGGCCGGGGTGAATAAGACTTGCGATACCTTGTTTCACCACCACTTCGCTGTTTTCGGCGTTGACGAAAAAGGCGTAGTTTCCTTCCCGCAGGTGAGCCTCGCCATGCGGCGTCTCGATCTGAACTTCGACCGGTCGATCCAATGCGCTTCTAGTAAACAGCCGCGCCTGTCCCTCTTGGAGACGAATGCGTACCGTATATGGCTGATCGCTGCCAGCAAAGTAGGGCCGTCGGCTCCGAACAATTTCGAGTGACGTGCCGGGATAGAGGAGGATGGTTCCCATCAGCTCATCGCTCTGGCCACCTGCGGGGAGACCCAGCACACCCTGAGCCCCGCCGGTCGTTCGCAGCCGGCTACCTTCGCCGATGCCTTCGCGCCTGTCGGTGAGGGCAATCTGTTGATCGGAACGCGGCAAGTAGAGAAGAACCGTACCTACCGTTGTCTCGAATTCGAGAGATTGTTTCACTGCGGCTGAATGGTAAAGTCCCCGAATCGCCAAAGGGATGCCCGTCAACAGGACAAGAAAGATGGTAAAGGAGAGCAGAATGACGATCCAGGCTGCACGCTCTGGACGTTCACGCCAGCGGGGCAGAGTCTGTGTTTGAACGGTCGACGCCGCGTCAACTGTGGCGCTCGGCGGTACCGACGGTTCCGCCGTCATTATTGCTCTTCCTCTCCGTTCAGATCTGTTGGGCGTCCGTTTAGACGTCGGGTCTCATTGGCGCGTCCGTGCTGGGCGCGACCGTGCCTTTTCTCGCGTTCTCTTTCCACTAACAGGTCACTGAGCTTTTCCATCCAAAAGCGGGCATCCCGGTCATCTGGGTTGATCTCCAAGGCCCGCTGGAACATCGCGGACGATCGGCTCAAGTTCCCCTGCTGTTTGTATATCAAGCCTAGGTGGTAGTGAACGTTGGGAGTGCTTGGATCGATCCCGAGCGCCTTTTCGTAGGCAGCAATGGCCCTTGCCTGGTGCTTCGGGCCGGAAGTTTCCAGACGGCCCAGATGGGCGGCTGCCAGGTTTGTCCACAGCAGCACATTTTCCGGTGAGACATCCACGGCTTTTTTCAGTATTTGGATCGCCTTCGACCACTTTCGTTGTAAGATCAGTGCGCCACCCAAATTGATGGCGATATCAGGGTCGTTGGGGAGGTCTGCTCGGAGCGGCTCAAGCACGGCGATGGCTTCACCGGGCCGATTTGCACGCAACAGGCGGGCACTTTCATTAAGAATCGTTCGGTAGTCGGCGGAAGTGCCGCGACTGTCGGGAGGAGATTGGTTTGGGTAGTTGTCAGTCATTGCTTTCTGCGTTCGTTATCTCGGAATTATTATCTCGGCACAAAGATGTGCAGAGACAGTTCAATCAGCGTGAATCTTCTTTCGCAGCCGCGGGGTCGTCAGCTTCCTCGTCCAAGTTGTGGAACACTTCGTACTCGTCCAATGTGGGAGCAAAGAATTCGATAACGAATTCATTGGGCAGCCCCATCGGCAGGACCAGTTCACTTAGGAGTGCCTGCACGAACATTCGCCGGCGTTCAGGTTTCATGCGCTGCGACCCTATATCCCACAACAAAATCGTTCCATAAGTGCCTTCGCCAGTGTAGTGCAGATCGAGTTTGCCGATCGTAAGGGGCTGATCTTCGACATCTGTCTGGGCCAAGTCAAAAAGTGCGTACTGTTCAGAACTGTGCGTGCGTACCAGACGCTTGAGCTTCAGGTTCACTACGCCTCCCAATCATCCGCTTCATCTTCCCAGTTTTCCAGAGAATCATCAAACAGGGGAATCCCCTCAGCATCCCCGTAAAATAGAGTCTCTTCCAGAGCCTCCGCGGCCGCTTTCACTTCGTTGGAGTCATCGCTGGCGCTCGTGGCGTTCAGCATCTCCTTAGCCTGTCGTCCGCCCAGCCGACCAAGTGCGAAAATCGCAGCCAACCGGACCGGTTTGCTCTCGTCGGACAGCGTGGCGATCAGGTCTTCGAGCGCGTCACTGGCTTCCAGTTCGCCGCAGGCTCGTGCCGCGGCTGCTCGCATTTCCTCCTCAGAGCTGCCCAATTCGACCTGAACGATGGAGCGCCAGCGTACATCTGAGCTGCGCCCCATTGCACGCAGCGCAGCCACCCGCATCTCCTCAAAGTGGGAATAGTAACCATCTTCGATCAACTCTCGAATGCCGGTTTCTCCGGAAAAGGCGATGCTCTCCAAGGCGTTGGCCTGAACGTTGAGCGGCTCCGTTTCGGCGTGTAAGACGGCTAGCAGTGCGTTCTCGGCGCGCATGGCCAGCGCCGGCGAGAGTTCGTCCAGCTCACCGGCCAGCACAAACGCGCCCAAGGCTTCGGCGGCGCCTGCGCGAACGGTGTCATAGGGATCATTGTTCAGAATATGGATCAGGGGACCGACAAGATCTGCTTCTCTGTCCTCCCACAGACCGCGGATGGCAAGGACGCGCATATCGGGCAGTGGGTCGGTCAATGCCAGGCGCAACAGCCGGCCCAGTTGCACGTGCAGGTTGGAGGCGCTTTCTTCGACGAGCGAACGTACAACATACAGCCGGCGTGCGTCGCTGATAGTTGCCCAAGCTTTTTGCACGCGCCGCAAATCGGCCAGGCTCAGGTCGGACAGGGCGTTCAGTTCCTGCGCATGCGGCAACTCCTCGTCTTCCTGTAGCTGCGTTAGCAGGACCTCGACGGAAGGGGCCGGGCTTGGTTGCGTTTGCGCGTCGCTATAGGGCGCGACAGAGTCGGTCACAAGTCGCCTCACATACAATAGGTGCTATTCGCTAGAAAACGGATCCATTTATCCTGCATGGGCTGAATGAATTATAAACGATATTCACGCTGTTGCCAGATAAGTAGAGCTTGTTGGCACGCCATCGCACTGGGCTACCCAGAAGGCGTTGGGCTGGCCGTTTCGGTGGCAGCCGCGGTCGGAGTCGGAGTCGGCGTGACCTGGAGCAGTCCTGGTAGCACGATTTCGTCTCCTATTTGCAGTCTGGTAGCGTCCTGGCTGGAGAGACGATTCGCTATCAGCAAGTCATCTGCGGAGATGTCAAATAGATTGGCAATTCTAGCAATTGTATCGCCCTTTTTGATCGTATAAGTCTTCCAGGCGGGAGTTGAAGTGGCTGTCGGTGTTTCGGTCGCAGTTGCAATTGCAGTTGGCGTTGGTGTAGGTGTAGGCGTGGGCGGGGGCGTTGCTGTTTGTTCCACTGGGGCGATGGTCGTAGTGGCGGTAACTGTGTGGGGCGCAACGGTTACGGCGGGCGTCTCAGCGGGTGGAACTGCCGTGTCCGCTGGCGAGGACGCAGCCTGTGACCCGTTAGTTGCTGCGATTGTTTCCTCCGGCGTTGGAGTTTGTGTTGCGATCGCGACAGCGGCGGGGGCCCCGCTGGAAGGGGACGACTCGTCGGACTGGCCGGGGCTGCTTTGAACTACCGCGGGCGCCAGGCTCTCGCGCGCGAGCCGAACGGTCGGTTCACTGTCTGAGGAGGCGGGTGTAATGACGAAATTCTGGAGGAGAGGCAAGCTTTCATTCTCGCGCAGGAAGGACGGCATCCCCCGCGCGACAAGCGCAATGGCCAGTGCCCCAACCAGCAGAGCCGGCGCGCCAATAGTGAGCAGCCGCGATGGCGCAGCGCGCAGATTGCGCCCGCAGTGGGGGCAGATGACATGGTCGGTTGTGGCATGTCTGCCACAGCGTTGACACCGTACCCTGGTCAGACGTGGGACCAGGCGAGTGCCGCACTCTGCGCAAACGACTTGGTTATGCAGGACAACAGAATAGCAGGAGGGGCAGCGCTTTGCCCCCCAAGAGGGGATTTGCGCCTCTGGGCGACTTTCGGGTTGGGCTGAATTGAACTGATCGGAACTGGCATCCGAAGTGCTTGTATCATCTAAAGACATGGTCGGGGCATTTATTTCGCCTTACCGGGATTTGACAGCTTACGTTTGCGCTGTCACGGACCAAGCAGATGGGACCAGTCGATGCCTTGAGGTCCGGAGCGGATATCGTTGATTGTGATGACAACCATCAAGCCCAACAATAAAACAAAACCGACAATATGAATGACTCCTTCCTTTTCAGGAGCAATTCGACGTCCGCGTAGCTTTTCTATCAGAATGAATAGCAGGCGTCCTCCATCCAGGGCCGGAATTGGCAACAGATTGGCAATGGCCAGGCCGGCGCTGATGATGGCGGCCAACTGCCAGACCGGGAACCAGAGACCGGTTTCCGCAGTGGCGTTGACGGCGCCGCCCACAAGTTGTGCGATCCCAACCGGGCCGGAAAGGGCGGCCTCCTGGGGCGAAAGCTGACCGGAGATGAGCAGCATCGGCAGCGCGATGACTGCCTGTATGTAGTCGGCGATGCCAACGATTCCCAGCCAGATGCTGCGGAAGAAGGGCAGTGTGACCAGCATCAGCACTCCGCTGATACCGACGCCCATTGCACCCTGGCCGGGCGGGGGTTCCTGACGGGCCAGCACTTGGCGGGAGTAGAGTTCATCGCCACGGAGCAACGTCACTGTAACTATCTCGCCCAATTGCGCCCGTACCATTTCTCCCAGGCTTCTTGCAACCGTTACTACCTCTCCGTTGACGGCGTAGAAGATATCTCCGGGCAGAAGCCCTGCCTCGTCTGCCGGGCTACCGGGCGCAATTTGTGTAATCTGTGTCAGCAAGGACGCTTCGGGAGACACGTTTTCCAAGAGCCGCTCCAACTCGGTCCGTGTAGCGAAGGGAACTTGAAGCGTGTGCAGAATATCACCGCGCAGAATGACGACGGTGCCGGCCTCGGCAGCAATAGCCGGTGTGCGCCGTTTCGGCTTAAGTAGTTCGCCGGTGACTACGTCGATGTAAACTGGCTGTCCGTTAAGACGTATGAGAGTGTCATTCGGTTCGAGGGCAGCTCCCATCAACTCGGTACCGGGGGGCACGTCATTCAATCGGGGGTGGGCGGCGCCGGCGGGAAAGCCGGAAAATACGCTGGCAATCGAAAAGAAGATCGCAAAGAGCAAATTCATCGCCGGACCGGCGAGGAGTGTCAGGACCCTCCCGCGACCGCTTGCCGCGTTGAAGGAGCCGGAGCCGGTGTCGGCCTTGTCCTCGCCCTTCATGCGCACAAATGCTCCGAAGGGAATCGCGTTGAGGGAAAAAACTGTGCCGTCGTAGGTGAAGAGTTTGATCAGACGCGGCGGGAATCCAAATACTCCAAACTCTTCAACTTCAATCCCATTGCGCCGCGCCACTAAATAATGACCCAGCTCGTGGATGAAAATCAGTAGGCCCAAAAGCAGAAAAAACGAAACGATTGTCAAGAACATCAGTGTCTTTACTCCGGAATCCGATGAAGGGGCGCCCTCCGATCCCTTCCTCGATTCTGCAAGTCGCGAGCGGTGGAAGGATGCGCACTGCGCTCCGATTGCCGCCAAGTGTTTCAGCAACTGGGGAAAGCAGTAATCAACTCCGCTGTAACAGCCTTTTCATGTGTCATTATACTCGGACGCCAAATGAGCGGGCAAATATATCTGGCCAGCCTTTTGGGCGTTCAAAGTGCGAGAGGGAGGAGGATGGCAGATAGACCGGAAGATGTTGCCCTTTTGGCTATAACTCTCCCGCTCTTCCCACCACTGGTTCTTGTGGGGCAACTATGAGTGGTCCTGCAGTTTTCCGGCGTGAATCAATGTGCCGGGTGGATCGGTGAGGTCAGTCAGCGCGGAAAAGATGGCGCCTGGCGCAAGCCCGCCGCAGACGATCACCTGCAGGCCCGCCAGGGCGCGCACCATGCGCAGGGACTGTTTGACTTTCGCGGCCATGCCACCGGTAACGTCGGTTGCATGGCTGGCGCCGAGTGATGCTTGCAACGATTCGAATGAGGCAGGCGTGATCTCTCTCAGCATGACCGCGGTCGGGTCCCGCAGTGGATCACTGGTAAAGACTCCGTCCACCTCCCCTGCCAGCACGATTCGAACCGGCGGTAGCTGCACGGCCATCTGTTCGAAGATCTCTTCTGTGCTGGCGATTGTGCCCCCTCGCACACTGTCGAGCGCCACGTCTCCGTGAATTAAGGGTAGGAGTCCCCGCTCCAACGCCAGGCCCACTGTTTCCTCTGGTCCGTTGATCACTCTCCCATCCTGGCAACGGAGGGCGGCGCTGGGCTGCACGGTCCAGGCGGGCAAGTCGGCCCGCAGGAGATGGGCGGTGACGATACGATTCAGGCGCGCGGCGGCATCGGCGGTGGCGGCGAAGCCATACCACTGGTCCGCGCTGCTTACACCACTGCGCGTGCCATGACGCCGTGCGCTGATGTGGCCGAAACTGCCGCTGCCGTGTCCCAGGACGAGCCGGAGCCGCGGGCGTTCTTTTCTGGCCAGGGCGATTTCTCGGGCCAGCCGTTCCAAAACATCCAGCCTGGGAGTTTCCAGGTTATGTTTATCTGTGATCAGGGAGCCGCCCAGCTTCAGATATACGAGAGGCACTGTCTTTCTCGACTGTCGTTTAAGAGCCGGCGCCGCCCGCCTGGCTGTCAAGAACTGGCAGCCGGCTGCTGAGAATTTCCAGCAGCGCCTGCTCCTGCTCTGGCAGGACCGTCCGCAGGTCGAGCAACAGCAAATTTTTCTGGATTCGGCAGATGACAGGCGGGTCGGTCAATCGCAAAGAGGCGGCCGCGCTGTCCGGCCGCGGAATGTCGAGCGCCAACAGAAATGTGGGCAGCGTTTCGCCAGGCAGACTACCGCCGCCTATGGTGCTTCTGCCTGGGATTACCGCGACTTTAATGTCTGCGGCAGCCAACTGGCGCTTGAAGCGGAGGGCGCGCTGTTGAACGGCCTCTGCCGACTGCGCGACCATGCGCCATACGGGAATCTCAGCGGTAGCCCGGTCTCGTCGGTAGGCATGCAGGGTGGCATCCAGGGCGGCCAATGTCATTTTGTCCACACGCAGGGCGCGGGCCAGCGGGTGCGAGCGCAACCGTGCGATAAATTCCGACTTGCCTACGATCAGGCCGGCCTGCGGACCGCCCAGGAGCTTGTCACCGCTGAAGGTGATGATGTCTGCGCCCGCCTGCACGCTGCTTTGCACCATTGGCTCCGGGGCCAACCCGAATTGGGCCGTATCCAACAGAGTGCCTGAGCCGAGGTCGTCAATGACAAGCGGGCGATCGGTATGAACGCGGCTGTGGACGCTGTCGGCGGGATCAGTCTCGATTTGGGCATCCACGTTTTCGTGCGGCTCTCGTGGGTGAGCGAACGCCTGCGCGCGGGCAATCCCGACAAGTTGCGTCAGTTCGGGCTTTTTCACAAAGCCGATCTGTTTGAAATTGCTGGCGTGAATCCGCATAAGAGCGGCGGTATTAGGGCTGATCGCAGCGGCAAAGTCGTGCGGATGCGTGCGGTTGGTCGTGCCCACCTCCACCAATGTCGCGCCGCTCTGGCGCAACACATCGGGAATGCGAAAGCCGCCTCCGATCTCGACCAGCTCGCCGCGACTGACGACCACCTCTCGCCCGTTGCAGAGCGCCGTCAGCACCAGGAAGACGGCTGCAGCGTTGTTGTTGACGACGAGCGCGTCTCCGGCGCCTGTCAGCTCGCACAAGAGTCGGGCGGGGTGGACATGACGGCTGCCCCGCTGACCGGTTGCCACTTCATACTCTAGTGTGCTGTAGCCTTTCGCAAGGCGGATGACCGCGTCCTGTGCCTTCTGGCTGAGGGGCGTACGGCCCAGGTTCGTGTGGATGAGTACGCCGGTGGCATTGATGACGGGGCGCAGGGAGGAGGCATCGCCCGCGAGTACATTTCCCGTGATGCGGTCCGTCCACAGCGTTTCTGTAGGCGCCGGCTGTCCGTTGTGGATGGCGACGCGCGCGGCGTCGAGTTCAGAACGGATTGCCGCGGTGACTGGGCCGCTCCCGTAATCCGCGGCGAGGGCTGCGATTTCTGGCCGCTGCAAGAGCTTGTCGACGGCCGGCAGCTTGCGTAACTCTGAGATTGCCCGCTCTTGCTTCTGCTCGTTTGGGGAGTTGGGAGATCGGGTGGGACCAGTTTCTGTCATGGCGTTGTCTTCACGTCGCAGAGTTGCGCTCCAAGTGGGTTTGCCTATGTACAGTCTGGCCGCCAGCCTGACCAGGAGCTAGTCAGGTCGGAAGCGCGGTAAATGGTCGGCTGGCAATTCCGCCAGCTTGGGATTGCTGCGATCCCGTTCGGAAAGGCGCGGCGCGGCGCTGTTCCAATCCACCGCCAGTTCCGGATCATTCCAGGCTACGCCGTGTTCGTCCGTGCTGTCGTAATAATTGTCAACATTGTAGGTGAGGGCAGCTTCCGTCAGCGCCAGAAATCCATGTGCAACGCCCACCGGAATGAAGATGCCCAAGGAGTTGTTTTCCCCGATTTCCACCGTTTCCGTCTGCCGAAAAGTCGGGCTGTCCGGCCGCAGATCCGCCAGCGCCACCTGAATCGTTCCTTTCACGCAGAACCAGTAGTCTACCTGATGAAAGTGGAAGTGCAACCCGCGCAGCACGCCCGGTTTCGAATAGCTGACGTTCGATTGTATCCGCTCCCAGCTGCGTTGCGGGAACCACTCCTTGCGAAATGTCTCCAGGAAGCGGCCACGGTCATCGCCGAAGGCGCGCAATGCGACGAAGTTAATGCCTTCAATCAGTTGTGAAGCAGAAATCTCTGGCACAGGAACAACCTTTGGGATGTGTGACCCGGGGGTAGTGCAGCGGCGGTTGTGAACGTGTTCTTCGCTCCGGTCAACGGAACGCGAAGGGGCCAGCCATTCATGTCGTCAGAATACGCATTCGCTCAATTATCCTGTGGATCTCGGTAGCTTTGAGCTGGTAAGAGGTGCGGTTGACCAACAGCACCGCCTGGCTTTCCAGGATCGTGCGGATCTCCACCAGCCCGTTCATGCGTAAAGTCGCGCCGGTCTGGACCACGTCAACGATCAGGTCGGAGAGGCCCAGAATCGGCCCTAGCTCGACTGAGCCGCCCAGTGTGATGATCTCTGCGTTGACGCCTCGTTCGGCGAAGAAGCGGCGTGTGAGGCGCGGAAACTCGGTCGCGATGCGCGGCTGGCTCATGTAGCGCAAAGGCGTTCCCGGCAAGTTGTCAGATGAGGATGTCTTGACGGAAAGGTCAGCGATATCGACACTCTCTCCAGGTTGTACTGCCGCCTTGTCGGCTGGGCCGGCGACGCTCAGGCGGCAGTGACCGAAGGGAAGCAGCAGCGGTTCGTAGACCGCACGATCGGTCTCCCGCACCACGTCGAGCCCGCAGATGCCCAGATCGGCTGCACCGTGTTCCACGTAGGTGGGCACATCGCGCGGCTTGGCCATGACAAAGCCGATCGAGCCGTCGGCGGCCGGCAGAACCAGCTTGCGACTTTCGGTGTCTGTCGGTATGGACAGCCCGGCCTGTTCCAGGAAGGACAGACTGTCCTGTGCCAGCCGCCCTTTTGGCAAGGCAAACAGCAGCGCCTGTTCGGTGTGCGCCTTTTGCGGGGACGACTGTGGCTGTACCAGGTTTCCGGCAGGGTTGCGTTCTGACGTTGCAATAGTAGGAGTCATAAGCGCAACTCTTCTCGACAAGCCGCCGTCTGGGATGACAACCGGCCTTCTTCGAGGGGGCCGAGCAGAACAAATTCACCACGCTCGTTGCGACGGTGATGCTGAAAACCCTCCTCCCAAAGAAGGACATCGCGAACGCCTGTCTCTGCTGCATAGGTAAAGGCAGATTCAACCGACCAGTCATTGACGTCCACCTGAATATGCAGCCCGGTCTCGCGCATCCTCTGTACTTGGGCCAGAGCGGCTGCATTTCCCTGGTGGAGTGCCAGCGCGGGCGGGCGCCGGCGAGAGCTGGTTGCCGTATCAGCTTCTTCCTGCCGCTGCCGTGCTACCAAGAGCCGGTCCACCGCCAGGGCGGCGCCTACTGCCGGCTGGGAAGGTCCGAAGCGACCCACCAGGTCGTCATATCGCCCGCCGCTGCCGACTGCTGTGCCGAGGCCGGGCGCAATCGCCTCGAAGGAGACGCCTGTGTAGTAGCCTAAATTGCGGATTTCAGTCAGGTCGATGACAAGACTGTCGAGGATGTCGTAACCAAGCAGGGCGTCGACGATGCGGCGCAGATTCTGCAGGGCTTCGTGCATCCCTCTGTTCTGGATATGGCGTTCTGCCAGCGAGAGGATGCTGTCTACATTCTCGCCGACCAGTCGCGGCAGAGTTTCGACTGCCTGTCGTTGCCCGGTACGCAGGGGCGTATCGCGCAGGAAGTCGGCCAGCAGCGGTTCGCTCTTTCGCTCCAACGCCCATTGCAACTTTTGCGACTGATGCGGGGTGAGCGCCAGTGCTTCGAGGAGACTGCGATAGTAGCGGATATGCCCGAGGATCAGTCGAAATTCGGCCAGGCCGGCGACCTTTAGTGCTGTGGCGGTAAGGGCCAGAATCTCGGCATCGGCCGCGGGTGTCGGCGCGCCGATTAACTCTCCACCAACCTGCCAGAATTCGCGCTGGCGGCCGGCCTGGGGTTCCAGGTAGCGGAAGACGCTGCCGCCGTAACAGAATCGCTGCGGCATGGGCCAGTCGTGGAGGCGGGCGCCGACCAGGCGGGCTACCGGTGTGGTAAATTCGGGCCGGAGGGAGAGGGTGCTGCCGTCACGGTCGAGGAAGCGATACATATCGCTGCGCAGCCGGTCATCATATTGGGCGCTGAGGGTCGAGTCGAACTCAAACATGGGCGGGATTACGTCGCCGTAGCCCCAGCCGCGAAAGGTCTCCATCAGTTGGTTGAGGAGGCTCTGCCGGTTACGGGCCTCATCCCAGAAGTAGTCGGCGACACCGAAGGGGACGTGCCCGTTCATTTGCCCTGCTCGCGCTTTCGCTGTCTGTTGGCCTGATACGTCTGGATCTGTTCCTTCGGCGTATACGAGGCCGTTCTGGCTGTCTCGGCGCTGGCCGCGCCCTGTTCTTGAGGTGTCAGTCCGCCCAGTTTGCCGAGGACAGCAACCTGCGAGACGGTTCGCTGCGTGGCTGTGCTGGCGCAGTCTGGACAGACCGGCTGCTGATCCTGTGCGGAGGCCACCGAGGGCCAGAGTCGGTCGAACTGGTGGTCGCAGTCTTGGCAGACATACTCGTAGATCGGCATATCGGTCTCCGTTCCGACTCGGTCGCCAATGCCCTTCGGCAGGGCGGCAGTGCTTCGACAGGTTACAGTATGCCAAAGGAGGAACAAATGCTCAAAGGCCGGCACTCGCCGATGTGTTTGAGCGTGTCGTCCAAGTGCCATTTGGATGAACCCAACCGCGGCGGTGCATCACAGCCGATCCTCGACGAAAAATGTGACATAGGGGTGCGACAAAGTACTGTGCAGCGCGTCATGATCTCTCCACTCTACCTAACCCAATGGCGGCAAAAGATAAAAATAGAATATATTATGGTAGAGAATTTCTGCAGGCGCTGGCTCAGCCATATTGTTCAAATGGCGGCGGCCAATCGCGAAGATCCCGGTTGAGGAAGTGGTTGCCTCCCCAAGAGTTTGGGATACATCCAATCGCTTCCTCACGTTGACAAGCCCCGTGTCCGGCTGTATACTGTTGGCAATTGAATAATGAACGCCAGAGGCGCCCATGGTCCGGATGCCAGGGCTAAAAAGGCGAAGCCGGTGAGAGTCCGGCGCTGTCCCGCAACTGTAAGGGAAAGCTACTCTGCCCCCATTATGGAGGGCATCTCGAACGAGAAGAGAGAAGTGTTTCCCAAGCCAGGTCGACCGTCTCTGTCGTACACTTGAAACATCTCGTGGATTGGGTGACTGAGTCAAGCCTGCTTCTTTTGGGGCAAGGATTACCGGTAGCGTCCGATCTCGTCAGAGATCGGACGTTTCTGTTTTCGTGGCTGTTTCGGGTGACGCGGCAGGGGCATCAATCCTATACATGCACTGAGGAGAGACTGATGCGACGTGTGCCATTTCACCTGCTTGTTATCGCACTGCTGGTTCTGAGCGGCTGTGCTGCGCAGCCAACGATGGTTGCGCCACCGCCTGACAGCGCCGCGGCAGACTCTGAAGCGGCAGCCCCGTCTTCGGAGGAGAATTTGCGAGACGGCTGCGTCGATTCGTACGACCCGGCTATCGACTACTTTCCGCGAAAGCTGTCTGTGGAGTATGCGTCCGGCTTCGAAGTCGAGTATAACCGCAATTATAAGGTCGTCACCGTCACCAATCCGTGGCAGGGCGCGCAAGAGAGTTTTCGCTACGTGCTCGTCCAGTGCGGCACGCCGGCCCCGCAAGATGTCGAAGGCGCTGTGATCGAGGTGCCGGTCGATAATATCATTGCCATGTCGACGACTTATCTGCCCACGATCGAGGATTTGGGACTGATAGACAGGCTGATTGGATTAGACAGCTATGTGTGGACAACGAACGCGGCGGTGCAGGCGCGCATCGCGTCCGGTGACATCGCGGAAATCGGCAGTGGCGCGGGGGTCAACGTGGAGCTGACGCTGGACCTGGACCCGGCGCTGGTGATGACCTACGGGATCGGCCTTGCCGATTTTGACACCCATCCGGTACTTCTGGAGGCAGGTATCCCCGTCGCGCTAAACGGTGACTTTGTGGAGCAGAATCCGTTGGGCCGGGCGGAATGGATGAAGTTCATTGCGCTGTTCTTCAACCGGGAGGAGGACGCCGCGGCGCAGT
This sequence comes from Caldilineaceae bacterium, assembly GCA_965220715.1. Classification (GTDB taxonomy): domain Bacteria; phylum Chloroflexota; class Anaerolineae; order Caldilineales; family Caldilineaceae; genus Bin5. Next base: position 4,754,034 of record OZ244843.1, on the reverse strand, counting down.
TCGAGGACATCGCCGCGGAGTATCGTGCCGTAGCGGAACAGACGACCGCGCTGACGGAGCGGCCTACGGTCCTGCTGGGGAGCGTTTACAACGGGACCTGGTATGTGGCGGGCGGGGAAAGTTACATGGCCAAAATGCTGGCCGATGCCGGCGCCGCCTACCTCTGGTCGGATGAGGGAGGTGTTGGCGCGCTGCCGCTGGACTTTGAGTCGGTCTATGCGGTCGCAGCCGACGTGGATTTCTGGCTCAACCCGGACAGCTCCTTCTGGTTCAGCGCGGAAGATGTGCTCGAAAGCGACCCCCGCTATGGCGATTTTGCGCCGCTCAAACTTGGAAAGTTGTTCAACAACAATGCCAAAGTGAACGATCATGGGGGCAACGCCTACTATGAGGAGGGCGCAGCCCATCCCGAAAGGGTGCTGAAGGACCTGGTAAAGATACTGCACCCACATCTGTTGCCGGATCACGAACTCAGTTTTTACCGGCAGGTGCAATGATCGTGATTCCGCCCTGGTCAACTGTTATCAGGCTGTGGTGGAGCTCAGCGGGAGGCGCGGTCGCTCTGTGAAAGCAATACTGACCGGAGTTGTGGTAGCGTTTCAGTTTCTGACAATCGTGCCGCCGTTCTTGCGCCGGACGGTTACACCAGACGAGTTGGGGAGATCCGTCACCTACTTCCCGCTGGTAGGCCTGCTGATCGGGCTGCTCCTGTTCGGGTTGCATTGGCTTCTATCGGCCATCTTCCCGACGGCGCTGGTGGCGGCAATTCTGCTGGCTGTATGGATCGCGTGCAGCGGCGCACTGCATTTTGACGGCCTTTTGGATGCGGTCGACGGCCTGCTGGGCGGACGCACGGCCGAGGATCGTATGCGCATTCTGCGAGACGCGCGCGTCGGCGCGTTTGCTGTCGCTGCCGGTGGGACGTTGCTGTTGTTGAAGTACGCTGCGATCGGGGGCATTGGGGCGGCGGGAGCGCTAATCGTCGCGCCGCTGCTGGGGCGTGGGGTGATGAGTGTGACGATTGCACTTTTCCCGTATGCCCGTGCCGAAGGATTAGGTCGGGAGATGAAGGACAATGCCGGCTGGCCCCAAGCTGCTGGGGCGACGGTGATTTCGACGGCGGCGCTCGTTTCGCTTGCTCTGAATGTAGGCATTGCGGCTACGGTTACGGCTGTTGTCGCGGTCGGTCTCAGCGCCTGGCTGCTGATTCGATTCACGTTAGCGCGCATCCCAGGGCTGACCGGCGATATCTATGGCGCGCTGTGTGAGGTCGGGGAGACGGTCTGCATCGTGACGTTGGCGGCGTACTGGTCTGGGTAGGTACAATCTGCCCTGTCTAGGGGAGCGAAGCGCAGAACCACTTCAGGTTCACAGGACAGAAATAAGTGCATGAAATTGTTGAGCCGTTCGCGCCCCTGCTGACTCGGTCGCTGGAAAAGGATAGAATTTCGTGGGGGAACTGATACTGATACTCGGCGGCGCCCGCAGTGGAAAGAGCGCAGAAGCAGTGCGGATGGCCCGAGACCGAGGGGGCGGTAAAGTGCTTTATGTGGCGACCGCCGAACCCGGCGATGATGAGATGCGGTTTCGCATAGAGAAACATAGGGCGGAGCGTCCGGCTGGCTGGCACACGCTGGAAGCGCCGTACAACATCGGACAGGCGATCGGTCGACAGCCGGACGGATATGCAACCATTATTGTGGACTGCATCACTTTACTGGTGTCGAACTTGGTGGTTGACAGGCCCGATCCCTATGCCGATGCGGTCCAGAAGAGCGTGGTCGAGGAAATAGCGGCGATCGTACAGTCGGCAAGGGCGATGCCGAGCGCGAGCCGGATGATTATCGTTTCGAACGAGGTGGGCACCGGGCTGGCACCCCTCACCCCGCTGGGGCGGGCCTTCCGGGACCTGGTGGGTCAGGCGAACCAGACATTGGCCGCAGCCGCCGACAGGGCAGTCTTGATGGTGGCAGGACTTGCTCTCTTATTGAAGGGCGAGGAACCGGAACGACAAGGCTCCGCCCAGATCGGGTCAAATGCGAACGAGGCCACGGTGAGAGATGAATAGAGGGAAGGTTTCCCCGGCAACAGCTGAATTTGGCACACACTCATCGCTGACGCGGGGCTATGTCCTGGCGCCCGGCCTGCTGTTGGCAGGGTTGGCTCTCATCGCGCTGGCGGTCTTCCTGTTGAGTTTGGCGGTTGGCTCCGTTCGCATCCCTATCGACGAGATTGTGGCAGTGCTACTGGGTGGGGATGCCTCCAAGCCGGCCTGGGCAACAATTGTGCTGAAGTTTCGCCTGCCCAAGGCGCTGACTGCGATGTTGGCCGGGGCCGCGCTCTCTGTCAGTGGATTGCAGATGCAGACCCTGTTTCGCAACCCGCTTGCCGGGCCGTTTGTGCTGGGAATCAGTTCCGGCGCCAGCCTGGGGGTGGCTTTGACGGTGCTGCTGGCAGGCGTGGCCGTGGGCCTGGGGGGCAGCACTTCCCTTCTGGCGGGGATCAGTCTGGCGGGTGATACCAGCCTGGCTCTGTCCGCAATAGCCGGCTCCGGTCTGGTGCTGCTGCTTGTGATGTCGGTAGCCCGAAAAGTGCAGAGCGGCATGACGATACTCATCCTGGGGCTGATGTTCGGGTATACGACCAGCGCGCTGGTCAGTGTGCTGATCTATTTCAGTGTAGCTGAGCGCATTCAGGCCTACATCTCGTGGACATTCGGCTCTTTCGGTGGAGTCACCTGGCGGCAACTCCAAGTGATGGCGCCGGCGATTGTGTTGGGGCTGGCGGGCGGCCATCTGTTGATGAAACCGTTGAATGCGCTGCTTTTGGGCGAGACCTACGCCCTTTCTCTGGGACTGAATGTTGGCCGGGTGCGACTCGGGGTGATCGGCTCGTCGGCGGTGTTGGCCGGCGTTGTCACCGCATTCTGCGGGCCGATTGGCTTTCTGGGGATTGCTGTGCCTCACCTGTGCCGCAGTCTCCTGCACACGTCGGATCACCGGTTGCTTTTGCCCGCGGTCTCATTCATGGGCGCTACTCTGGCCCTCGGCGCGGATATCATCGCCGGGCTGCCGGGCAGTCAACTGACCTTGCCTTTGAATGCGGTGACGGCGCTGCTGGGGGCCCCGGTTGTGATCTGGGTGATCCTGCGCCAGCGCAATTTACGAGAGGCTTTTGCCGGCTGACAGGGGTATAGGGATGACGGATGGGACTGTTTTGCGAACCGATGCCCTCTCGATAGGGTATCGCCGCGCGCGCAGAGCTGCCGTTGTCATCGCGAGCGAACTTAATTTCTCGTTGCGGCCTGGAGAATTGGTCTGTCTGCTGGGGCCGAACGGAGCCGGAAAGTCAACGCTGATGCGCACGTTGGCCCGGTTGCAACCCTCTCTGTCCGGGCAGATCTGGCTGGATGATCGGCCCCTCGAGGACCTGCGGCCCGGCCAGCTAGCTCGTCGCCTCAGCATCGTGCTGACTGAGCGAGTTGACGTGGGCGCGATGTCAGGATACGGGCTGGTAGGCCTGGGACGACATCCCTACACCGGCTGGACCGGGACGCTGAACGAGCAGGATCAGCGCATTGTGCAGTGGGCATTGCGTGCAGTTCGCGCCCAGGATCTGGCCGATCGACTGATTGTTGAGATGAGTGACGGCGAACGCCAGAAGGTTTTTATTGCCCGCGCGCTGGCGCAGCAGCCGCGGGTGATGCTGCTGGACGAGCCGACCGCATTTCTCGACCTGCCGCGGCGAGTTGAGGTGATGGACCTGTTGCGGCGGCTGGCCAACGAGAACGACCAGGCGATCTTGCTTTCCACGCATGATCTGGACCTGGCCTTGCGCAACGCGGACCGTCTATGGCTGCTGTCGGCGGACGGCGAACTCTTAGACGGGGCGCCCGAGGATCTGGTCCTCAACGGCGCGTTCGAACGCGTATTTTCCGCCGAAGGAGTGACATTCGACCGGGAACGCGGCTCCTTTCACACGCGGCAGGAGACCTGTGGGCGGCTGCTCCTGCACGGCGATGGGGTTGCGGCCTTTTGGACGCGGCGCGCTCTGGAGCGAATTGGATATGCGGTGGAGAAAGAAGGAGAGAGGGAGAGTCCCTCTTCCCACTCCTCGGGTTCCGCTTCTCGAGAGTCCATAGTCGGCGCCATTTCAGTGCGAATGAAGGACGGCGGACTAGTCTATAGACTGGACATTGGAGGACGAGAGGATTCATTTCCTACGTTGGACGCTCTGACAACATACCTGCGCCGCGGCGGCGCCGGAGGAGAAACTGATGCCAAGGCTGACGAAGATCTATACGCGCGGCGGTGACGACGGCACAACTGCACTGGGCGGCGGGCAACGCGTCGCCAAGGATTCGTTGCGCGTCCAGGTGTACGGGACGGTTGACGAGTTGAATTCGTACATCGGCGTTGCGCTGTCCAGCGGCCTGTGTGAGCGTTTGCAGAAGACGCTGCGCGAGATTCAGAATGAACTATTCCATCTGGGGTCGGATCTGTGCTTTTTGGAAGAAGATAAGGTACGCTACACTCCCCCACAGATTGAGCAGCGCCACGTGGACCGTCTGGAGGAGTTGATCGACGAGTTGACGCCCATCGTAGGGACCTTGGAGAACTTCATTCTACCCGGCGGCTCCCCCGGCGCATCCCATCTGCACGTCGCGCGAACAGTGTGCCGGCGGGCGGAGAGGGAGGCTACTTCTCTGGCCAAGGAGGAGAAGATCAGCCCGCAGGCGGTGCGCTATCTGAATCGTCTGTCCGACGCGCTGTTTGTCATGTCTCGCTTCGAGAATCATTCCAAGGGTGTGGCGGAGCCTCTTTGGGACCCGGCGGCATAGGCGAGAGCGGAGCCGCCGCAAGCACGGCGGAAGAGAATCGGGTCTGAAGCTGTTGACACCTGGTCCATGCTCTGCCTTGCGCGGGCATCGGGCTGGGAAAATGAAGGGAGAGTAGCAAGTGGATGTGCCGGAGATGGCGCCTTACGCGCGTCACGTTTTCGTCTGTTCAGGGCCGTTCTGCGATCCGGAAGGCAAGGCGAACCGGATCTACGCGCTGTTGGCCCGCAAGTTGGGCGATCTGGGACAATACGACAATCCCCGGCGCATAAAGCGGGGGATTACACCCTGTCTGGGCGTTTGCCACAGCGGACCGGTCCTTGTCGTTTACCCTGAAGGTATCTGGTACTGCCAGGTTGATGAAGCCCTGTTGGACAGAATTGTCGAGGAGCATCTGCGCGATGGCAGACCAGTGGAGGAAGCGGTCTACCATCGCCTACAAGAAAATGTTTACTCGAGTGATGTCAAATAGGCGTAGACCGAACTGAGTCCGTCCGGGCTGACCTTTGTCGAGCCAAACAGGTGATCGGGCCCAAGTTCGCCGCCTGTGCGTATCAGATCTTCGAACTCGTCTTCGTCCAAGGTCAGCCCTACGAGAGATGACGCCTGATCTGTTCCTGAAGCGCCTTCGCCGTGGCACTCGACGCAGCGGTTGCCGTAGACAAACTTTCCTGTCGCAATGTCCGGTGCCTCTTCTTCGTCCTCTTCATCCTCCTGCTTGTCCGCTTCGCTCGCATCTTTCAAATCTGTGACCGGCGTCGGTTGGTCAAAGCGGGCCGCCGGCATTGTTGCCACGACGTTGCGGTCGCTGGCAGCTTCTTCGCCCGAAACGTTTTCCTCATCGCCTCGTCCGCATCCTGCTGGCAGAGCAAGGAGCAACAGGAGGACAGCCATGATCGGCACAAAACGGGTGCTGAAGCGGGTAATGTTCCTTGTCCTCTGTACCATATTCCCGGCTCCCCTGCTAGTTCTTCGTTGCCAGCTTATCGCTATCAGCCGCCTGCTACAAGCAGGCGCGAAAATGAGAAACAGTTGACTATCGGACGTCTTACTCGATCATCTTTGGGTCGAGCGCGTCCCGCAATCCGTCGCCGACGAACGAAAAGCCGAGCATGGCCAGGGCTACGGCAATCGTGGGAAAGAGGGCCAGATGCCAGTATACACGAACATACGCATTGCTGACGCCAACCATTTTTCCCCAACTGGGGATGGGATCGTTGATGCCGATGCCGAGGAAGCTCAGGCCGGCCTCGCCGAAGATGGCCGCGGGGATGCCGAAACTTATCGCCACTAGAATCGGTGTCAAGGCGTTTGGAAGCAGGTGGCGCAGAATGATGCGATTTCGACTCGCACCCAGGCCGCGAGCGGCCTCGACATACTCCTTCTCTCGCAGCGAGAGTATCTGCCCCCGCGTCAGGCGGGCGATGCCGATCCAACTGGTGATGCTGAGGGCGAAAATTACCTTCGCGATGCCGCCTCCCCAGACGGAAATGATCAGAATGGAAAACATCAGGCCGGGGAAGGCGGTCATGATGTCGATGAAACGGGAGATGATGAAATCGGTGCGGCCTCCCACATACCCGGCCAGGCTACCTAACGGAACTCCGATCAGGAAAGCGACCATCTGCACGGAGATGCCGACGGTCATGGAGGTGCGGGCGCCGTAAATCAGACGGCTCAGGTAGTCGCGGCCCACTTCGTCCGTGCCAAGTGGGTGGCCCGGCAGGTCCAAAGGAAAGCGCAGCACGCGGTCGAAATACACCCTGTCGTAGGGATAGGGGGCGACGAGGTCGGCGAATAACGCCAGAAACAGAAAGATCAGGACGATTGTCAGACCGAGTACGGCCAGCCGGTTTCGCAGGAACCTTCGGGCCGCGTCATGCCAGAGAGTTCGGTGGCGGTCCAAGCCTGTTGGCGCTACGTCTAAGCGCTTCGCGGCCCTGGCGGTCACTACGCTCCTCCCTCTGCGCCCAGTCGCACGCGTGGATCGACCCAGGTATAGAGAATGTCGGTAAAGAGGTAGGTAAGGCTCCACAGAAAGGCGATGAGCAGAAAGAGGGCCATAATCATGGGATAATCACGATTGAAAATGCTGGTAACGAAAAACTTGCCCAGGCCGTTGATGCGGAATACTGCTTCGATAAAGATGCTGCCCGTCAGCAGATTGGGAACGATGACGCCAAGTGCAGTCACCATAGGAATCAGCGCATTGCGCAGGATATGCCGGAGCATTACTGCTCGTGTGCCTAGTCCTTTGGCTTTGGCTGTACGAGTAAAGTCCTGGCGCATGACATCCACGACGCTGGAGCGAGTATAGCGGGCGACGATTGCCAAAGGGCCGAGCGCATAAGCAACGACCGGCAGGATCCAGTCGGTACAGATGTAGGAGCTGCCAATCAGACAGGATTCGGATGCATTCCACCCGCCCATCGGCAGCCATTTGAGTCGCACGGCAAAGAAGAGTATGAACCACATCGCCACCACAAAGCTGGGCACTGTGATCCCCAGCATGGCGATAAAGGTTGTAATGTTGTCGATCCAGGAGTTCTGGTGATAGGCGGCAAAGATTCCCAATGTGATTCCCAGGCCGAACGCCAGCAATACAGTCATCAGTCCCACCTGCGCGGTCACCTTCCAGCTTTTTGCAATCAGAGCGGTCACGGTGGTGGTCGGCTGCTGGTAGGGGATGCCGAAATCGAAGTGCAGGACTACATTCTTCATGTAGTACAGGTATTGGATGTGGATCGGTTTGTCGAGCCCGTACTTGCGCAGGATATTTGCTTTGGCAGCTGGCGGCAGGGGGCCTTTGGTTTCGTCAAAGGGGCCGCCGGGCACCTGGTGCATGAGGAAGAAGGTGACAACGGAGACAATAAACAGGACAAGAATCAACGAGAGGATTCGTCCTAAAATGTAACGTGCCATAGAGTTGCCTGAGAACGCGATACGGGAGCGGGAGGCCACTAATGTGGCCTCCCGCCCCGCTCCATCGCAACTTGCTTGTCAAGGACATGCCGGCGAAACGCTACTCGGTTATATAGATAAGCGAGATGTCCTGGTCATTGCCCCAGTGCCAGCCGGTGATGCCCTGGGAGTCGGGGTTGCGGATTGAGCCCTGAACCCACGACTGCATCAAGTCTCCAGCCCAACGATGGGCGATGAAGATGCCGCCGACGTCATCCAACAGAACGCGTTCTGCATCGCGGAACATCTGGTCGCGAAGCTCCGGATTCCCAACCATGCCGGCGGCCTCGGTGACCAGAGCGTCGAACTCATCGTTTTTCCAGGAGTGCCGGCCGCCGGATTTCCAGACGTTGCCCAGCAGGTTGGCCGGGTCAAGGAAGTCCATGCCGTAGTCTACGGCGCCGAATGTCAGTTGGGTAGGCTTGGCATTCAGCGCATCCATATAGATTTTGCGGTCTACGTTGGAGATTTCGAGGTTGATGTTCAGGCACTGGGTGATGGAGGCGGCAACACCCTGATAGACAGCTGCCATGGCCGGCGCCTCGCCGCGCAGCAACATTACCAGATCGGGGAAACCCTCGCCGCCGGGATAGCCGGCCGCGGCCAAATGCTCGTTGGCCAGGTCGCAATCGTAGTTTTGATACTCTCTCAGCGTGCCCTCGGTGTCGGAAGAGGGGTAGCCAGGCATCAGCATCGAATAGGCGGGCATCGCCTTGATCTCGCCATAGACGCTGGCAACTATGCTTTCGCGGTCAACCGCGTGGGCGAAGGCTTTGCGAACGTCCAGATTGCTGAAGGGTTCGGTGAAGGTGTCGAACAGCAGATAGTCGGTGCGGAAATCGCCGAAGTGGCGCAAGTAGTTGCCGGTCATGGCCTCATCGCGCAGGATCAGTTCAAAGTCTGCCGGTGTCAGCGCGCTGTTGGGCACCTTGTCGATGTCGCCGTTCTGGTAGGCTGCAAAGAAGGTGCTGGGATCCATGAAGTGGCATTCGATACGCTTCAACAGAGGGGGGCGGAACCCTTTGTAGGTCGGGTTGGCTTCGACGACGATCTTGTTGCCAGGATCGAATTCGGCCAGGACGAAGGGGCCGGAGGAAACGGAGGTTTCCAGGCTGCTGTTGTAGAAGGGGCCGTGCTCTTCGAGGGCCTTCTTTTGCAGAGTGAACGCGAACTTCATCACCCCGGGCAAAGGCGGGAAGACATCCTCCGTCTCGACTTCGAGGGTCAGGTCATCCACCGCGCGCACACCCAGTTCTTCGGGCGGCAACTCGCCGGCGATGATCTTGCTCCAGTTCTTGATGCCGCCATCAGCCAGGAAGCTGTAGAACCAGGAGAAGTCCCAGCCATGTTCCGGGGTAGCGGTAAGACGGAAGGTGGCCTCGTAATCATAGGCTGTCAAAGGAGTGCCGTCGCTCCAGACCTGGCCCGGCCGCAGGTGGAAAGTCCAGATCTTGCCATCTTCGGAAACGTCCCAGCTTTCAGCGGCGGCGGGAATCACATTAAAGTCCTTGTCGAGGGAGACCAAGGTATCCTGAAACAGATCGGATAGGCAGTACCGATTGTAGACCGCCACCGAGAAATCGAAAGTGGAGGCGCTCTGGTTAATGTCATACGCTTCCCGATAGACCTGTTCATCATAGGGCCGGGCGTCAGCCGGCAATTCCTCACCATATACGTTAACGTTGGCTGCTCCAACTGCTTCCGCTGATGACTGCTCCTGGGCAGCAGGCGCGGCTGCCGGCATACAGGCCTGGAGGAGCAACCCCAGCAGAAGAAGGAGGGGAAGTCCATATGCGAACCAACGCGATTTTCGGACAGGTTGTGTTGTCACTGATGTCTCCTTAGTTCTTTGTGAATACGTGAATGAATCGATTTCTATGGGCAGCAAGTTATAGCGCCAAATATTGCACGGCGGTACGAATCCAATCTACTCGGAACAGGTACGGGGAATTCACGAAACCATCTCGGCAGACAGTTTAAGCCAGTGGTTGGCTATTTCAAAATTTCAGCGTGTCGCGCGCGCGTCCTGAGTTAGCGGCGCGTGAAAACCGGGCCACCCTATTGGCGGCCTGCATTCAGCAGGACATTGCCCCGGAGTGCCCCGGTCGTAAATCCCTATTTGAGTGCCACTAGCACTTCGTTATTCAACAGCGTTTTCGTAAACGAGACCGGCTGGCAGCAACTTTGAATCCTACTGGCGCTACGCTGCCCAGGACCCCTTGGCCATCATGCCGCCATCTACATTTACATATTCGCCGGTCATAAATGAGGCGGCGTCGCTGCTGAGAAAGAGCACGACCGCGGCGATTTCTTCCGGTTTGCCGATGCGACCTATGGGGTGGTCGGCGGCAGCGGCGGAGCGGAGCGCCTCGATGTCGTGGTTTACACTTTCCAGCGCCAGGCTGGTCTCGATGGTGCCGGGATTGACCGCCAAAACGCGAATATTATGCTCTGCATATTCCAGGGCGAGCTGCTGTGTGAGCGAGATCATGCCGCCCTTGCTGGCAGCGTAGGCCGGCACGCCTTTCATCGACTGGCGGCCCTGCACACTGGCGATATTGACGATGACGCCGCCGCCCTGTTTCAGCATCACGGGCACCGCATATTTGGACATCAGGAATCCGCTCTTCAGGTTGACGGCCAGAATACGATCCCAAGTCTCCTCCGGAAATTCATGGGCGGGCATGTAGCTGTCCACGGGCTGAATGCCGACGTTGTTGACAAGGACGTCAACGCTGCCGCCGGCGGATGCCTGGCGCACCAACGCCTCGCAGACTGTCGCTTGTGAGACATCGGCGTTGACGAAAGTGATCGAGCCGGGCAGCGATGCGCTTTCTGCCTCAATGCGGGCGCCGGCTGCCGTGTCGATATCGGCGCTGAAAACATTGGCCCCGGCCTGGGCGAATGCCCTCGTAACACCTTCGCCTATGCCCTTGGCGCCGCCTGTCACGATGACGGTTTTGCCGCTGAAGTCGTTCATAGTTAATTCTCCATTGTATCAGAATGATCGTTGTCGAAGGGAGGTACTCCCAATTATCGTTCCGTTGCCAGGAAATCGGCAATTATTCGCGCTTCCTCAGCAGTGATTCCCATATCAGCCATAGTGGTTCCCGGTGCAAACTGGGAGGGATTGGCGATGAATTCGGCCAGGTTCTCCTGTGTCCAGACGATATCCAGCGCAGTCAGGGCAGCCGTTGCGGTGAAGCCGGCGACGTCACCGGCCCGCCTGCCGATCACGTCGTATAGATGCGGGCCGACGCTATGTTCTGCAGTCAGGTAGTGGCAACTGCCGCAGCGTGCGACAAAGAGTGTTGTACCTGGATGTTCGTTGTTTTCATCCAGCTGCGCGTAGGGCGATTCAGCGGTTTCCGGCGCGGCCGCAAGATCGGGATCGCTGAATGTCTGACTGCCATCCCAAATCGGGCCCCGCCACGAGATTTCGCCGCTGGGGCTTTCCTCGCGTATGACCTGGCCTGTAAAGATATGGTGGATAGCATAGTCAGGAAGTGGGAAGGCCACGATGCACACGCTCCCGTTGACAGTGGCGCCAACGTAGTCTTCGGAGGAATTGAAGTCATAGACGTTGAAGCCGTGCTGCGTGTTTTCCTGGGCAAGGTCTTCCGTGTTGGCTGGAGTAATGTGCAGAAAGAATCGATGAGAGATGTCGTCTTCGCTGCAAGGGCTTTTCACATAGACCAGCTTGTCCTCGTGGACATAGACGTTGAAGAGGGAGCGCATGATAGGGCTTCCAAACTTCGCGTCGTTCAATGAACGTATCATGGGATTTGCGGCTTCCCTGACAGTTCCGGGAATGTCTGTAAATACATCGGCGGCATCGTACGAAAAAATCGACTCGATATCGTACTCATCATGACAGTAAATTGGGGCGCGTTGCAAGAGGAGAATTCCGTCATGATCGGACAGAAGTGCAATGCGGCCGTCGGACATCTGGGCTATGTCACGGACACGCGTGCCAACTTCGATCTGCTCAACGTACATGACGCGCCCCTCGTGAAGGCGGACGCGATAAAGGGATTGAGCTATTAGGGAAGCAATTAACAGGTCGCCTTGCCATAGTGGGAATAGTTGGCTCTCGCTAATGATTAGATTGGAAGTAGCGATCGAAGGTATCCAGGCAAAGACCGGTTTCTCAAAACCGTCATGTCTACCGGGAATCGCGCTATAGGGCCATTTCCTGTTTCCATACAGATTGCCCAGGGTAACATGAGGCCAACCATAGTTCAGATCTGGTTTCAACAAATTGAGTTCATCGCCGCCCTGTGGCCCGTGCTCGGTTTGCCACAAATGGCCATCTGCTTCGCGAGCAAATCTCTGTGGATTGCGAAAACCGCTGGCGATAATTTCTGCTCTTCCGCTTGCCAATTCGATACGTACCAGCTTGCCCAAGTGGGAGTCGGGGCCAGCCACGGGCAGCGTTTTTTCCGTGTAGCCACCTGCCTCATGCCAGGCGTGGTCGCCAATAACAATCAGTAGATGTTCGGCTCCGTCCATCAACATCCGGCCGCCGGCCTGTATTGCCCCCGGCCTGATCGTTGCACCGTCTTTGAAAGCAAAGATATTATCTTGGATGCAGGGCTCTGCTGTGAATACCGTCTTCCAGTCACCAGAGAATTTCGCCTTTTCCTTCTCCAGGTTCAATACAGTAGAGGAGATCCGAAATTCGACACAATCTTCAGCGATGTAGTGATGTGAAACAAACAAAGTGAATCTGTTCGGCTGTTGCTCGCGCAGCATAATATCAGCGACGCGTAAACCGAGCCGGAAGCCGGTGTTTCCGGTGGGCGACTCGCTAAAGGGAACTCTTTCCTCCAGATAGTCCACATCTCCATTGGCATCAATCAGGGCAATGCGACCTCTTGGAGAAACTAGCAGAATTTTATCCTCCAGTGGTTCGATAGCTCCGCCGCTACCCGAGAAAGCCTCCAGTTCAACTACCATCGGTTGAAGTTCATACAAGTGAGTCTTGATTGTCGCAGGATCTGAGGCGAAAAGGACAGCGCTGGGTACTCTGTTTAGAGCCGCTTCGGCTAGTCTTGGCTGCCAGAAAAAGAGAAACAAGAGGAGTGCTAAGACATGAATCAAGAACGAACTGTGCTGTTCCCAATACGTCCGCTTTTCCGACAGGGCCCTGCAACATGAAACGTGGACTCCGTCTTTCTCTTGAAGGTTGAAGAGTTCCATTTCGTCTTCCTGTATGGGTTTCCTCACTGCTTTCGTCATCTTCACTGATCACTCATGCAAATCAGGCAAATTGAGGAGCTATACTCTGCATCACAGTTCCGAAGAAAGAGAATCGGCATTTATTCGCGCTTCCTCTGCAGAGATTCCATATCAGCCATAGTGATTCCCCGTGCAAACTGGGCGGGACTGGCAATGAAATCGGCCTGGATCTCCCGTGTCCAGGCGAAGTCCAGGATAGAAAAGGCAATCGAGGCGTTGAAGCCGGCGACGACTCCGGCCCGCCTGTTGATCACACCGTCCAGGTGCGGGCCGACGTTGTGCTCGGCAGCCAGGTTGAGGCAACTGCCGAAGCGCGCGGCGAAAAGGTCGGCGCGGGAAGCGAGGTCTTCTGCAGTAACCTGCGGGTTAGGGGAGGCACCTATCTCCGGTGCGGGGGCAGGTGGCGGTCTGCATAGCCAGCGTTGCCGCGCCGCGTTCTCGGATTCTCTTTCTACACAGCAATCATAATCTTGTTCATACCCTTAAACAAATCCCGACGCTGGCGTCAAGATCTCATATGGATTCGTGCTGGCTACGATTTGACGGATGCCGACGGGCCTGCTATATTGTCGTCCACAACAACCAGACAGCAGCGGGTGGGGCCTGAACTGGCCTGCCATTTGAACGCAAGGAGGACCGGTAAAAATGAATCGTAAGAGAATGCAGGTCGCAGTCAATTGCACTGCGAGCTTCGAAAGAGGAGCAAAGCACCGGTGATCCTTTCCATGGATGGCGGCTCGGCCTGAAGGCCGACCCATCCAGAATCGGCAAAATGGTCACGGTGCAGATGCCCGTGGCTTTTTAGATTGGCGTAATCCGCTACAGAGTCACGGGCCTGGCCTGTGGCTCTTTTGTTTTGTGCGGGCACATGCCCGGAAAAGGTAACGTGCAGCTTCGGTTTGCTCTCCCCCGACGAACTGAAGCTGTCGTTACCGAAACAAGAATCCCCCGTCGCGCCCAATCGCGGGGCGCAATGTGAAGGTTGTAAGGAGCGTACGCTGATGGATGATATCGCGACTGAAGCCCAAGAGAGAGATCAGTCCGGGCCGCGGCAGGGATTGCCACCCTGGCTGCGGCCGCTGCAGAGAGTTTGGCCTGCCATTGGCGGCAAGCCCAATGACAAAGATGAAGAGGAAATGGGCGACCCGGGAATTCGGCTCACCTACGACTTGAAGGACACGTTGACACCCAACCGCTTTGTCGGTCTGTGGCGAATGGCGACCGGCTTTCGTACGATCTATCTTGTCGCAGTCGCGGCCGCGGGTCTGGCTGCGCTCAGCCGCTCCGCGGTTTTCTATCTGCTGCGTTTCTTTGTGGACGATGTATTGACGAGCGCCGACCGGCAGTGGCAAATACTCTGGGTGGCGGCCGGAATCATCGTCTTGGCACTGCTGCAAGGGCTGTTCTCCTTTGGCATGGGCCGGCTGGCCGCGCAAACTGCCGAAGGAGTCGCCCGCCGGCTGCGCAACTATCTTTACGATCACATGCAAAGGCTGACCTTCACCTACCACGACACGATGCAGACTGGTGAACTGATTCAGCGCGCCACCTCCGATGTGGACACATTGCGCCGGCTGTTCCAGGATCAACTGATCGGGATCGGTCGGACTGGCCTGCTGTTCCTGGTGAATATCAGCGCGCTGGCGCTGTTACACGGCTGGCTGGCTCTTTTGTCAATTCCCATGCTGCCAGTCGTTGCCGTGGCCTCTTTCTTCTTTTTCAAGCGAATGGAGACCGTTTTCGAGTCCTATCAGAGTCAGGACGCGGCCGTCTCCAATCGGCTGCAGGAGAAGCTGACCGGCGTGCGCGTCGTGAAAGCGTTCGCGCGCCAATCCTATGAGATGGAGCGCTTTGAAGAGGAGAATTGGGAGAAGTACCGCCGCGGCGTGAAAATTGCCAACCTTCATACATTGTTTTGGCCGTTTATAGAGTTCCTGACCGGCGGCCAAATTCTGTTTGGCATGTACATGGCATCGATGATGGCTCTGAACGGCGAAATCAGCATTGGCACATATGTCGCTTTCATCGGTCTGCTCGCCGCTACGATGTGGCCTGTGCAAGGCATTGGACGGCTGGTCGCCCATGTCTCGACCGGCCTGGTCTCGTTGAACCGCGTGCAGGAGATAATTCGCCAGGAAAGGGAACGGTTGGAGGAGGGTAGTGCACCGACGAACAAGCGTCTGCGTGGCGCGCTGCAGTTCAGAAATGTGCAGTTCGCTTATGAAACGCCGACTGCCGAGGAAAGCAAGGCAGCAAAGAAAGGAAAAGGGGCAAACAAGGACTTGCAGGAAACGCGGCGGCGAGCGTTTGCCGAACGAGGATATGTACTGCGCGACATCAACTTCGACGTCCAGCCGGGACAGGTGATCGGCCTGCTCGGCGCGACCGGATCGGGCAAGTCATCCCTGGTCAACCTCCTGCCTCGCTTCTACGACTACAGCGGCGGCAACATCACGCTGGATGGCGAAGAACTGCGGGCCTATGCGCGCGGCTTCTTGCGCAGTCAGATCGGCATCGTGCAGCAGGAGCCGTTCCTGTTTTCGACCACGATCCGCAACAACATCACCTATGGTCTGGGACGAGATGTCTCCGAAGAAGAGATGGAAGCCGCGGCCAGGGCTGCCGCAATCCATGACGTGGTTCAGGCCTTCCCCAAGGGCTACGATACGCTGGTCGGCGAGCGGGGCGTGACCCTCTCCGGCGGACAGAAGCAGCGCGTGACTATCGCACGCACCTTGTTGAAGGACCCGGCCATCCTGCTGCTGGACGACGCCACCTCCAGCGTGGACACGGCAACCGACGCAACCATCCGCGCGGCGCTGAGCCGGCTGATGCAAGGGCGGACGACTTTCATCATCGCCCATCGTGTGCAGAGCGTGATGACGGCCGACCAGATCCTGGTGATGGAAGCAGGGCGGATTATCCAGCGGGGCAGTCACAACGAACTGGTCTCCCAGCCGGGCGTCTACCGCCAGGTATTCGAACTGCAGGTCCAGATCGAGGCCGATCTGGAACGGGAAATTGCCGAGGTCGTCGAAGCGGCAGAGGTAAAGCTGGGTGGACTTGAGGAAGGGCCGCGCGCTGCGGACGAGATCGGCCCGCCGCCTGAACCTGAAATCCCCTACTCTGTTTCAAAGGGTTGACCGATGTCACAACACGAACAGTTCGAGGAAGAAGAATTTGATACCGAGTTCAACGGCCAGACCGTTGCTCGCATCCTTCGCCAGGGCCTGGTGCACTGGCCGCTCATGTTCGGCTATCTGGTTTCGATGGTTGTGACCGCTTTCATGGACGGGTACTTAACTTTTCTCTCGAAGCGGATCATCGATGAGGGCATTCTGGCCGGCAGCGCAGAGCAACTTGTACGGCTGATAGTCCAGTACGGCCTGGGACTCCTGCTGGTGGGCTTGGGCGTGATGGGCTTTATCTTCTCGGCGGGACGACTAGGCGAGCGCGTTCAGTATGATCTGCGCCAAAAGATGTTTGCCCGCTTGCAGGAGCTGTCGCTCTCGTATTACGACCGCACACCGGTCGGTTGGCTTATGAGTCGGCTTACCTCAGACGCCAGTCGCGTAGGGGATCTTGTTTCCTGGGGTGTAATGGACTTGGCCTGGGGCGGGGTCAGCATCGTCATCTCCCTCTCTTTCATGGCGATGATCAATGTACGGATGATGCTGATCGTTGCCGCGGTTATGCCGGTGCTGGTGGTGGTGGCCATCCGGTTCAAGAAGAAGATACTGGTGGAGTACCGCGACGTGCGCAAAACAAATTCGAAGATCACCGGGGCCTACAATGAAAACATTACCGGTGTGCGCGTAGTCAAGTCTCTGCGCCGCGAAGAGGGCAACCTGGAAGAATTCACCGATCTCACCCGGACCATGTACCGAGCCGGATATCGGGCCGCGTGGCTGTCGGCTCTGTTCCTGCCCGTGGTACAACTGATCAGCGCGGTGGCGGTCTCAGGCATTGTTTTGTACGGCGGCTGGCAGTTCCAACTGGACGGCATAACAATCGGCGGCATCCAGGCCTTCATCTTCTACATTACTTTTATGCTGTTTCCGATTCAGGAGATGGCGCGCATCTATGCCGAGATGCAGCAGGCCATCGCGTCCGGTGAACGTATTTTCAGTCTTGTCGACGCGGTGCCGGAAATTCAGGACCGCAGCGGAGCGCAGGCGCCGGACAGCCTGCGCGGGGACATCGTCTTCGAGAATGTGGACTTTCGCTACGAAGAGGAGAATCCGGTTCTACGCGATTTCAGCCTGCAGGTGAAGCAGGGAGAGACGATCGCGCTTGTTGGGCCGACAGGCGCGGGCAAGTCGACCATCGTCAACCTGGTCTGCCGTTTCTACGAGCCTTCCAGCGGCCGTATTCTGATCAATGGGAAGGACTACACCGAGTGGACGCTGCATGGCATTCACAGCCGCATCGGCATTGTGTTGCAGACCCCCTATCTCTTTTCCGGCTCGATCTGGGAGAATCTCCGCTACGGTCGGCTCGACGCCGCCGACGAGGAGGTCGTGCATGCTGCCAAGGTTGCCGGCGCGCATTCCTTTATCGAGGAGTTGGATGAAGGGTATGACAGCCAGGTGGGCGAAGGCGGCGTACTCCTGTCGGTCGGGCAAACGCAGCTCTTGAGCCTGGCGCGGGCCATCCTCGCCGATCCGGATATCTTCGTCATGGACGAGGCCACCAGTTCCGTCGACACACTGACCGAGGCGCTGGTCCAGGAAGCGATGGATGCAATTCTGGCGGACCGCACCAGCTTCATCATCGCCCACCGGCTTTCGACGATCCGAAAGGCGGACCGGATTCTGGTGATTGAGGATGGCCGCATCGCGGAACAGGGAAGTCACGCGCAGTTAATTCGCCTACGGGGTCACTACTATGACCTGTATACAAAGCAGTTCCGTGACGAGCGCAGCGGGTCGGGGCAGCCTCTCCTGCAAGAGGGGAGGCTGGCAGCGGCCTGAGTAGCGCACCTTCTTTTTAGAAAAAGGCGCCAGTATTCGGAAGAATACTGGCGCTTCCTTTTGCGGGGACGTTGGCAAGCCAGGCAGAGCATCTCTTGGTCTGTTCCTGATTCTTGGTTGGCTGTTGTCTGAATCAGGATTTACAGGATTACAAGATTTTCAGGATTGCAGGCGATCGGTTGATGCCTATTCAGCGCTGACTCTGACGCCGCTTGATAGTAAGATGACGACCGATTGAGGCCGAGCAATTCGCACTGCCGGCGCACACTCAGAACCGGAGCTTCGCTATCGATCATAGAGCGTCTCTCACGAACCGAAGCGGGTAACTTTTTTTTTCAGCCACTCAAGTTCCATCTTGAGCCGCCCGATCTTTTCGCAGAGTTCTGCTTCCAGGGCCTCCTGTTCCCGCTGTTTGCGCTCGTCGTTGCTGGCGAAGACGCGGGGACCGTCTTCCAACAGTTGCCGTTTCCAGGCCCGAATCAGGTTGGCATGAATCTCATGTTCACTCGATAGCTGGCTAATCGTCTTGCTGCCTTCAACTGCTTCCAGGGCAACGTTAAACTTGTAGCCTGCCGTATACCGTCGCCGTTTCTTGACCATGAAATTGTCCCTCCACATGCTTGGTGTTCTGGCTCCATTATACATCTTAGCTCGTGGTCCAGTTCTTGGGGTCAAGCATATTTCGAATTATTGATACGGGGTTGGATGAGCCAATTGTGTATAATGTATGGGTGGGAGTGGTTCGAATTTCAAGAGGTTTGGGGTGGACTTGCTTTTCAAACAGGAGGCTAACTCATGGCCTACTCGGTACGGGAAGAGCGGCAGAGTCTTGCTACCAGTCTGCGGGATAAACTCGCCGAGGCAGAGCGCTTAATCCTTCAGTTGCGACGGGACAATGCTGAATCTTTTCTGCAACTCTTGGACAGCATTGACGAGTGTTTTTCGCAGTTGGAGTCTAGCGGCTTAGATCTTCGGCCAGAGCAGGCGCGATGGGGCAGTCTGCAAAGCAAGTTGCGGAGCGAGGCGGGTCGCGTCGTGCGCGTTCTTGATAGTGCTGGCGGTTTGCAGCAGTTGCGTAAAACCAATTTTCCTGCGCACGGAATGTGGTGGCGGCTAGACGAGGTGGTGGCGGCCAACAGGCGCGACCTCGCTCGGCGTTTGGGCATGGCCACCGGAACCATAACGATGTTTGTGACGATCGTTTGGGCTATATTTGCGTTTGTCATTCCCGTAGATGCCAACACCGTTATATCGTCCGAAGCACTCAACTCGGTGCGGCAACTGACGTTTGAGGAGAGGTGGAGCGATGCGCTGGTGATCATCGAAGAGGCTAAGTTCCAACTCACACAACCGGATGCCGAGTTGTTGATTTGGGAGGCGGTAGTTCGTGACAAATTGGGGCAAGATGAGATTGTTCGCGACACATTGGCGGCGGCGAAAGCACTTGTTGAATCCGATCAGCAAATGGAGTACTGGTGGACCCTCGGTAATGGCTATCTGACTGTTGGCGAACTAGAAAAAGCACGGGCCATCGGTAACGAGGCATTGGCTCTGTACCCACTTGACCCACAAGGTTATTTCCTGCTCGGTAGTGTGGCAGAGACAGAGGGAGACATTGGCGCCGCCCTTGAATTGTTTGAGAAAACATTTGAACTCGCGTTCGACAACGACGCGCAGTTAGCGGTCATCGCTCGTATACGCATGGGCATGCTGCTGCAACGGCCCGCCAGCATGTTCCCCACTGGTGAGGATCAACCCATTGATGAAAGCGGTAGTGGGAGCAATGAGTAGTGATGGTGTTGCAGAAGGGGCGTTGAGCGGGGGCAACTAAGTGATTGTGGCGGCGATAGAGTTGGGGCGCAATGGTGTGTCAAGTGATGATCGAGTCAAAGCGGAGGGTAGCAGTGTTGGGGGAATTGTGGTCTGATATTAAAGTCACAAATGCTTACGTTTTTGTTTGACTTACAAGTATGCCCTGGCACAACAAATCGATTGGCGTCGGATAGGCGGCGCAAGAAGAAGCCTTGATGTATGGTTACGTTATAAACTGGTGATTGGGTCAAAGCGGAGGGTGCTGTGTTGAGGCAATTGTGGCTTGATATCAAATTTTTGTATGCTTTAATTTATGTTCGGCTTGCATACATGCCGGTTAGCATCAAGTACATAGCTCAAGAGTATGATTTTGCGGGTGTACTCTTCACTTTTTCGACAGCGGGGGATGGGTCGAGCCAGAAGGATTCGGACATTTGTCCCGGTCGTCGAGATTAAGATGGTTAGGGGCTGTGCAGGGTTGGGTCTATGGAAAAGCCACCATCTGGGCCGGACGGTGGCTTTTTCGTTTCATACTGTGTTGAATTTGTGCTTGTCTGCGTGAAGGGTAAACGCGTGAATGCCCGGCGGGTGGGAGACGAGATCGTTCGAGATTATCGTCACGATAGTTTTTCCTCATTCTAAAGTAAGCCCCGATGACGGAAATGACAAACAGGATATGAAGGCAGGGCAATTGCATCTAATGGATGCACCCCATCGCTTTTTCCTGATTTGACGTACAGAAGTATCTCAAATATACTGCGTACAGTTGCGTATGAATTAAGCGCTTTGGCACCTGAACAATCTAATCGCAATCGGGAGCTCGGAAGAACTGGGCTGAGAAATCTTCTTGTGCGTCTATCTGGCGCACTGTGGAGATGACCGACAGACCTGATCCAGGTAATGCTGGCGTAGGAAATTTAGTGACAAGTAGGCAAATTGTACATAGCAGGCAACGCCAACCGCCCATCAGGGCGGTTTTTTTGTTTGCGAAAGGAGGACAGTATGTCCAACCAGGTGAATGTTGATATTCAGGTGCTCCCCTCGACGGGCGGCGATGTCTACTCAATCGTCGATCGCGCCATCGGCGTGATCCAGTCATCGGGCCTGAAATATGAAGTAGGCCCGCTGGGGACGACGGTAGAGGGCGATCTGGATAGCTGTATTGAGGTAGCCAAAGCTGCCCATCGCGCCTGCTTTGTTGACGGCGTGGCGGGGGTGGTGACAGTCATCAAGATTGGCGAGGCAGTTGGGGGGTCCTCCATCGAAGAAAAGGTTGCAAAGTATCGGGGAGGCGACTGATGCGGGCGGCGCGCCTGTTCTTTCCGGCGGCTGTCCTGCTGACGTTGGCGGTTCTTTGGGAACTGGTTGTAAGGGTACTGGCAGTGCCAAAGTGGATCGTGCCTACGCCGTCAGCGATCTGGCAGGCTTTCTGGGAGATGCGCGCTCTGCTGGGCGTCCACGCCGGCCAGACCATGTCGGAGGTTGCGATAGGCATTGGCATTGCGGTGGTGTCGGGCGTCTCGGTGGCAGCCGCGATTAATTTCTCCCCCTGGCTGCGGCGCGCGATCTATCCACTTCTGGTTATTTCGCAGACGGTGCCGATACTGGCGCTGGCCCCCCTGTTGATCATCTGGTTTGGCTTTGGCATTGCGCCGAAAGTCATTGTTGTGACGCTGTTCTGTTTTTTCCCCATCGCCATCAACACTAGTGATGGGCTGGCCGCGACCGAGCCTGAACTGATCGACCTCTTCCGCTCGATGGGAGCGACGTGGTTGCAGATCTGGCAAAAGGTGCGGCTGCCGGCTGCTTTGCCCTACTTTTTTTCCGGTTTGAAAATTGCAGCCACCTATAGCGTAACCGGCGCAATCGTTGGGGAGTGGGTTGGCGCCAAACAGGGGCTGGGAATCTATATGCTGCGTTCGTCGGCGGCGTTCAAGACCGCGCAGGTCTTCTCAGCCATTGTCATCACATCACTCCTGAGCATCTTACTGTTTCTGGCTGTAATTGCGTTTGAACGCGGCATGATGCCCTGGCACTTCGAGGAGCGATAGCTTCAGTTACCAGCTTGCGGCTACCAATAGCCTATTTCTTTTTCTGGAGGAGATGATGATAGAACGACTGTCACGAACGATGTTTTTGATTGCGATCCTGTCGGCGGTGACGCTGGCGGCCGCCTGTGTGCCGGTTGCGCCTGCCGCACAGAGCGGGGACGAATCCGCGGCGTTGAAGGACGTAACGCTGCTGTTGGATTGGACGCCCAATACCAACCATACCGGCATCTATGTTGCCCAGGAAATGGGCTGGTATGAGGAGGCGGGATTGAATGTGGATATTATCATACCCGGCGAGTCGGACGTGCATCAGGTTGTGGGTACCGGCTCGGCCGACTTTGGCGTAAGCTACCAGGAGGGTACTACCTTTGCCCGCGTGGAGGGCGTGCCGATTGTGTCGGTTGCGGCGGTCATTCAGCACAACACGTCGGGCTTTGCTTCGCGAGGCAGGGCAGGAATCGAGCAGCCCACGGACCTGGCCGGCAAGCGATACGGTAGCTTTGGGTCTCCGATCGAGTATCCTACCATCGACCTGCTGATGGAGTGTGCAGGGGGAACGGCGGCGGATGTCGAATTCATTGACGTGGGTTGGGCCGACTTCCTCTCGATCACTGAAGCGGATCAGGTGGACTTTGCCTGGATCTATTACGCCTGGACCGGCATTAACGCTGAACTCCAGGGCATTGACCTGAATATTATCATGCTTAAAGACTACCTGGACTGCATCCCCGACTACTATACGCCGATCCTGATCACCAGCGAGACGATGATCGCGAATGATCCGGAGACGGTGCGTGCATTTGTCGGGGCGACGGCCAGAGGTTTTGAGTTCGCGATCGAGAGTCCGGTCGAGGCGGCCGACATTCTGCTGGCGGCCAACCCGGATCTGGACGCCGATCTGGTCCACGCGAGCCAGGCATGGCTGGCCAACGAATACCAGGCAGGCGCGGCGCAGTGGGGCCTCCAGACCGCCGATGTCTGGCAGGCGTATGCCGATTTCCTGATAGGGGGCGGCATCATCGAGTCGTTCGACGGCGAGGGCGCATCTACGAACGAGTTCCTGCCTGAGCGAGAATGACACTTTTGGCGGTCGACTCGCTCTCGAAAACGTTTGGCAGCAACTCCCGCAGGGGTTTTTCCGGCGGCGTTGAAGCGGTGGCGGACCTGTCTTTTGAGGTGGAAGCGGGCGAGTTCCTGACAATCATCGGCCCGAGCGGCTGTGGCAAGTCCACGCTTCTGCGCCTGCTGGCCGGCCTGGTACAGCCGGACAGGGGGCGGATCCTGTTGCAAGGGCAGCCCCTGCCGGGCGAGTCAGATCGGCAGGGGCGTTTTGGATACATGCCTCAGCGGGATACGTTGTTGCCATGGCGCTCGGTACTCGACAACGTGATTCTGGGGGCGGAACTGGCTGGCGGCAGCCGCGACGCGGCCCGCGCCGAGGCGCGTCAGCTTCTCCCGCTCTTCGGTCTGGACGGCTTTGAAAACGCCTGGCCGAGTACGCTGTCGGGAGGGATGAGGCAGCGGGCCGCGCTGCTGCGCACCTTTCTGGCCGATTATGACATTCTGCTTTTGGACGAACCGTTTGGCGCGCTCGACGCCCTAACCCGTCGAATGCTGCAGCAGTGGCTGCTGGGCGTGCGCACGCGCTTCTCAAAGACGATTCTCTTTATTACGCACGACATTGACGAAGCGCTGTTGCTTGGAGACCGGGTGCTGGTCTTCAGCCCGCGTCCCGGCCGCATCACTGCTGATCTGGCGATAGACTTGCCCCACCCGCGCGACGATGAGACAATTCTGAGTGCGGATTTTCTCGGCTTGAAGCGAAGCGCGCTCGCGCACCTGAAACTCTGAATGTAACCACCAAGCCATACCCCGTTTGCGATCTCGTTCGAGTTTCTTGGTTCTGAGTTTTCAGTTTCTAGTGGGCCCACTTGTACGCGGTATCGAGATTGAGGGACGGGCACGATGGCTGGGGGTGGGTCGATTGCTGTTCGGCGGATCGGTTCACTGTCTGAATCAGATCGCTTCAGCATGGCTTAAATGCCACTGATGCGATCTGCAATTCCTTTCTTGACCAAGCCTTGCTTGTCTTGGCCAACCCTTCATCTCTGCCACGATTCAGGCTACTTCGTTATGTTTGTGTCTGGCACTGCCGCCTAGCAACGACGATGGCGTATAGCTACAACGCGCGTTGTCGGGGACGGGTTTTGAGGGGGGCGTTGCGGGGGGAATCCCCCCGCACAAGGGAGGGCCGAAGGCCCGACCGCCCAGAAGGGCGACAGCCCCTGGCGGCGCCTGCGCAGCGGCGACCGCCAGCCCTGAGCCGCCTTAGCGGGGAAGGGTGCGGAGGCACGCCTTAGCGGGCCGGAGCCGCCGGAGGGCGTCTTCGCCCGCAGGCGTCTAAAAGCGAGGAGAGAGTGAAGAGAAGTGAGAGAATACCTATGCACGGCTCACTCGGGGTCGCGAATTGACTATGTCTTAGTCGTTACCTTTAACCTTGGAGTAACTATCCCATGATCGACCGGCAGAGTGCAGATTTCCTGAAGTCGAGAGGGTATCTCGTTACAACCTGCGCGGCTGCGGAAAGTTCTGAACTGCAGGAAGCTTTTCGAACCTTCATTGGCAGAGATCGGGACTACCAACTCCGCTTTCTTCAGAAGCAGTATGGGTATGCGTATGACGGCTATTCCTATTACGGCCAGTCTGATAGCAGTCATCAGGCCGAGGATGATCTCATCAGCACTTTTGTCCTGTCCGAATATTACCCCGTGGAAAGGTATCCTGTAGAATTTCAGAGCTTTCTGAATGGAAGTTGGCAAGGGCTCCTGCAGACAGTTCGATCGCTGGAAATCGACCTGCTGACACAGCTGGATTTCCCCGGCCTGCTGAGTTTCTACCAGACGAACGCGGGCCACATGGTCTCCAACAACTATTATCCGCCGGTTCAGCGGTTCACCACCACGGCAGCAGGCAATACACGGCTCTCGGCGCACCCCGATGCCTCTCTGTTTACTGTTTTCCCCTTCGGTATTGACGAAGAATTGGAGTTGGAGATGGCCGGTGAGAGCGGGGAATCTGTGTGGCAGTCAGTAGACGCTTCCGGGTCGATACTGATTTACCCGGGCTATCTGATGGAGATGTGGACCCACGGCGCGATCAAAGCAATGAATCACCGGGTCAGGTTGCCGACGACTCCATCTGCAGGACCTTGGCGGCAACCTGGCAGACTGGGCAACGATGGCGCAGCCGAACGATTCACTTTTTCCTTCTTTTCGCTGCCGTTTCCCCTGCGGGAGTTCGACATGCCGGGTCGGGGAAGGATGACAAGCGAGGGCTACTTTGATGCCTACGGGGCCCTATTCTGATGGGGTCAGGGTGAGGCCGTAGCGCTGGGCCGCGGCGCAGATCTTGCCCCAGGCGGTGTCGTCAACGTGTATGCCGTCGCGGGTGCGCTGTTGACGCGTGCGAATCTCCGGCTCGCCCGGCGCCAAAACCTCATCGAAGCCGGCTGCCAGTTCCGAACTCTTGACGTGCTGCACCAGTCCATCGACATCAGAATAGAAGGCATCGCCCTCTCTGAGCCGCTCAGGCTGGATGACAAAGGCAAGGAATCCGTTGCCGATGCGGGTTGCGCCGTCGCGGCTGCAACCGGCTCCCGAGAGGGCGCCGGCCAGAATGTCGATGACAAAGGACAGGCCAAAGCCCTTGTGACCGCCAAAGGGCAACAGCGCGCCTTCAGGCGGCCCGACGTAGGCGGCAGGATCGGTGGTCGGATTGCCGTCGGCGTCAACGATGCAGCCAGCGGGAGCCGGGACGCCGCGGTTGAGCATGTCCTTCAGTTTGCCATCGGCAATGGCGGAGGTTGCCATGTCCAGCACCAGGGGCTCGGAGGCCTGGCGGGGAATGCCCACTGAGATGGGGTTGGCCGAGAGCCGGCGCCCGCGTCCGCCCCAGGGCGCGGCCAGCTTGCCGCCGCCATGGGTATTGACGAACAGGACTGTCACCAGCCCCTGTTGCGCCGCCAGGTAGGGGTAGTGCCCGACGCGCCCAATGTGCCCGCACTGGCTGACGGCAATGATGCCGACGCCGTTCGTTTGTGCCTTGTCCATGGCCACCTGGATCGCCTCCAGACCAATGACCTGGCCAAAGCCCCAGCCGCCCTCGATAACCGCCAAAACATCGGTTTCATGCATGATAGTCATATGCTGACCGGGGACGACATCGCCCGCTTCCATCCAATCCAAATATTCGGGGATACGCAGGACGCCGTGGGAGTCGTGTCCGACCAGGTTGGCTTGAACCAGGTGTTCAGCCACGATGGCGGCCTCGTCCCGTTCCACGCCGGCGGCGGTGAAAACATTCTGGGCGATGGCGGTCAGCTGCTGCGAGGAGAATCTTGGCACGGTTACCTTCTTTTCGTCTTCTGAGATAGTCCGCCGGCTACCTTCTTCAGGAATAGTGAAAGAACTATTCGCGGAGAGGAGCCACGCCGGATTATCGGCACTATTATGTCAACCTGATTTACCGCCTCGCATGCCAACACTTTCGGGAGATCGCGGCCGACCTCCCTCTGCCCAGACATGGCAATTCCCATCTCACAGCGAAAGGTGGCGAAAGCGCTTGGGTTGTGTGTTGAGAATCGGGTGGTGCATCAGCAGGCGCTGGCGCAAGCTTGTCAAAACCGTGGCTTTTCACCCGACAGAACGCTTCAAGAGCGCCACCACACGTGCCTGTGATTTCTGGGACTACCAGTACTGCGCCTTCTGTTCGAGTAGAGGCGCGTTCAGTTCTGCTAATGCCAGAGTTGTAAGACGAACTGCTCCGTGTCGAGAATGGAGGCGCCGTTGCCAGCCACTTTCACCGACTCCAACGCGGCCGCGGCCTGTAAGTCGGCGAAGCTGCCCTGGTATTGACCCAGGTTGTCTTTGGCAAGGCCCCGATTGACGTAGGCGTGGGCATAGTCGCGCTTCAGTTGGAGAGCCTGGTCATAGTCGGCGATGGCGTCCTGGTATTGACCAAGGTTTGCCTTAGCAAGGCCCCGATGGAAGTGGGCGTGGGCATTGTCGGGCTTCAACAGGAGACCCTGGTCATAGTCGGTGATGGCGTCCTGATATTGACCAAGTTTGTCCTTGGCAAGACCCCTACTGAGGTAGACGTTGGCATAATCGGGCTGCAGTTGGAGAGCCTGGTCATAGTCGGCGATGGCGTCCTGATATTGACCAAGGTGGTCCTTGGCAAGGCCTCGATAGAAGTAGGGGATGGCATAATCGGGCTGCAGTTTGAGAGCCTGGTCAAAGTCGGCGATGGCGTCCTGGTTTTGACCAAGGTTGGCCTTGGCAACACCCCGACCGATGTAAGCGTCGGCATTGTCGGGCTGCAGTTTGAGAGCTTTGTCAAAGTCTGCGATGGCATCCTGGTTTTGGTCGAGACAGGCCTTGGCATGGCCCCGATGGATGTAAACGTCGACATGGTCGTGCTTCAGTATGAGAGCATAGTCAAAGTCTGCGATGGCGGCATGGTATTGACGAAGTTTGGCCTTGGAAGCACCCCGAAGAAAATAGGTGGTTACATTGTAGGGTTGCAGTTTGAGAGCCTGATCAAAGTCGTCGATGGCGTCCTGGAATTGACCAAGGCTGTGGTATACTTTGCCCCGATTGACGTAAACGTCGAGATTGTCGGGCTGTAGTCTGAGAGCCTGGTCAAAGTCGTCGATGGCGTCCTGGGATTGACCAAGGTGGAGGTATACTTTGCCCCGATTGACGTAAGCGTCGAGATTGTCGGGCTGTAGTCTGAGAGCCTGGTCCAAGTCGTCGATGGCGTCCTGGAATTGACCAAGGTATGCCTTGGCAGAGGCTAGACCCATGTAGGCGTCGGCAGTCTCGGGCTGCAGTTGGAGAGATTCTTCAAAGTCGGCGACGGCGTCCTGGTATTGACCAGTGTGGAGGTATACTTTGCCCCGATTGACGTAAGCGTCGAGATTGTCGGGCTGTAGTCTGAGAGCCTGGTCCAAGTCGTCGATGGCGTCCTGGAATTGACCAAGGTATGCCTTGGCAGAGGCTAGACCGATGTAGGCGGCGGCAGTCTCGGGCTGCAGTTGGAGAGCTTCTTCAAAGTCGGCGACGGCGTCCTGGTATTGACCAGTGTGGAGATTATCAATGCCCCGATTGAGGTACGCCTCGGCATTAGGCAGCGAGCCACAAGCGGCGACCGCAGCACATGCCACAGCAACCGCTATGAACCAACTCAATGTCCTGATAGTGCGCCCTAAATACAGTGCCCCGTGTAGTTTCATTGTGAAAAGCTCCTTCCCGCCATCCGCCAGCGTGGTTATTCTCCCTCGATCGCGGCGGGTATTCTGCTCAAAAAATGGTTCATCGCACGGCTGACTCCGTCTACCTCGTTGATGATGCGGCTGCAGCGAATTGCCTCAAGTCAAGAGCAGCTTGATGGGCGTTTCCAACAGTTCTTTCACCCTCTGCAAGAAGAGCGCGCACTCGGCGCCGTCCGTCACGCGGTGGTCGGCGGAGATGGTGACCTGCATGACCGTGCGCACGACCACCTGGCCCTCCTCCACGACCGCGGTCTCTCTGGCGGTGGCCACCCCCAGGATCGCGGCCTGGGGCGGGTTGATGATGGCGGCGAAGTGATCGGTGTCGTAGCCGCCGAGGTTGCTGATGGTGAAGGTGCTGCCGGATACATCCTCGGGCCTGACCTTGCCGGCGCGGGCCCTCGCGATCATGGCGCGATTGGCACGGGCAATCTCGTCGATGTTGCGCCGATCGGTCTGGCGGTTGACTACAGTCAGCACCCCCCCTTCCACTGCCACGGCCGCGCCGATATTGATGTCAGCGTGGATTTCGATGCGGTCGTCGACATAGGATGCGTTGAGGTTGGGGAAGTCGCGCAGCGCCAAAGCGGTGGCTTTCATCACCAGGTCGTTGACCGTAACCTGTTCATCGGCCGGCAACGCATCGTTGATCTGCCTTCGCAATGCCAAGGCCTCGTCCATCGTGACCGAACTGGTGATGTAAAAGTGGGGGATCGACTGCTTGCTCCGGCTCATGCGCTGGGCAATCGTCCGCCGGAGTGGCGACGCGGGACTTCCGGTGGTCATCGACGGGTCGCTGGCGCTTGGCGCCTGGAGGCTGGCGACTGCAGTTGTGCCGGGACCCGCCTGCGCCAGATGGCTCTCTACGTCACCGCGCAGAATGCGGCCTCCGGGGCCGCTGCCGGCCACGCGGCGCAAGTCCAGATTGTGTTCGCGGGCCATGCGCAGGGCAATGGGTGTGGCCAGTACACCATTCTCTATCGGCTCTCGGGACAGGTGCCTCGCCGGCTGTTTCTCCGGCGGTGCGGCCGGCAACGGAGCGGACGGCGTTTCTGCCTCAGGCGGCGCGACGGGAGGGGGCGATGGCTCTTGGGTTGGAGCAGGCGATGGCGGGCTTGATAGTTCATGTGCCTCCCCAACCCTGGCGATCGGCGCGCCCGCGGGCGCGCTTTGGCCGGGCTGAATGAGGAGCTCCAGCAGGACGCCCGCAGCAGAAGCCTCCACCTCGAGCGTCACCTTGTCCGACTCGAATTCGGCGATAGGTTCGCCCGCCTGAATTTCGTCGCCCACGCTTTTCAACCAGACTGACAGTTCACCTTCACCGGCCTCAAAACCCAGGTCGGGCATGGCAATGATCTCGGCCACGGACTCCTCCTCTAAGCGGCAGATGCTGGTGGCCGGTGATCAGCGGCAAACAACTGCCGCAACCGGCTACCAGCCACCGCGGTTCTACCTGAACTCGGTTCGATTCAGACCTACCAGCGCCGCCTCGAAGATCGCCTGGCTGTCGATATGAAAATGGCGGTAGAGATCGGCAGGCGTACCGGATTGACCAAAGTCGTCCACACCCAGGGGTATCAGGTAGCTGCCAAAGAGACTGCCCAGCCAGGCAAGATTGTGGGATGCCCCGTCCTGCACGGTGACAATCGGGGCCCGGCGCTCGTGAGGGGGGATCAGCCATGACAGCAACTGGCTTGGCTCTCTACCTGGCCTGCGTCCCCATTGGGCGGCACGCCAGTTTTCAAAGAGGCGGCGGGGGCTGGTCAGGTTGAGCACGTTGACGGCTATGCCCTCTGCCTGCAACATCGCGGCCGCCTCCAATGCTTCCGGCAGCATGATGCCGGTTGAGGCGATATGAACAAGCGAGCGGGGATCTGCGTCCGGCGTAGCCGTCTGCCAGTCCAGCAGACGATAGCCGCCTTCAAGTACCTGGCGGCGCAGTTCGGTCGCACCGAGTCGGTCCAAGGCAGGCTCCAGCATCGACTGATCGGTTGGCTTGGTGGAAAGGCGCAGATAGGTTGCTCTGCCATCGACATCGCGGCAGCATTGGCGTACCGCTTCCAGCATGATCCAGACCAGTTCCTGGGCAAAGCAGGGCTCATAGCTGTTCAGATTTGGCAGTTCCGCGCCCAGAGATGGAGTAACCGTAGACTGGTGCGCGCCGCCTTCGGGAGCGAGGCTGACGCCCGACGGCGTGCCGACGACGATAAAGCGGGAATTGGAGTAGAGGCCGTAGATAAAGGAGTCCAGTCCCCGCAACACAAAGGGATCGTAGACTGTGCCGATAGGGATCAGCTGCTGGCCGTTCAACTCGGCGGAGAGGCCCAACATAGCCAGCATCATAAAGAGGTTCATCTCCGAAATGCCCAACTCGATGTGCTGGCCTTTGGGGCCGTAGCGCCAACTCAGCCCGCGATTCTCCTCCAGTTCGTAAATCTCCCCTTCGGTAAAGGAAAAGACGCCCTGCTTGGCGATCCAGCCCGACAGGTTGGTGGATGTGGAGACGTCGGGTGAGGTGGTGACGAGCCGGGGCGCCAGCTTCGGATCGCGGCTCATGCTGACCAGGATCTGGCCAAATGACTGCTGTGTACTGAGCATGCCATGCGTACGGACCGGCACACTTTCGGGAACGTCCTGCGCGGACAGACCGACGGGAGGCTGTGCCGCCTCATCCGCCTTGCTCGAGGTTGAGCCGTTCGGTGTGGAATGGGCAGGGTAAAGCTGGCGGGCGATCTTGGTGCAGAGGGCGCCTGCCTCCGACTCCGGATCAAAAGCGGCCCATTCATCGTCACCCGGGACCGCCAGCTCCTCGGCAAGGGCGGACATCTCATCGACGCTCAGCAGTTTGGAGTGGTTGTGGGGATCGCCCGCGGTCGGCAGCCGCCAGCCTTTGATCGTATAGGCGAAAATTACCGTGGGTCGATCGGCGGTGGCGTCGGCCTCTTCAAGGACACTAATCAACTCGGAGAGGTCGTGGCCGCCCAGATTACCGACGACGCCGGGCAGGTCCTCATTGCTTATCGGGGCCAGCAGCCCTTCCAGGTATGTGTCCTTGTGCCCGTTTACAGTGACGAAGCGGCGGCGCAACTCGTCGCCGGGCAGACGCACCAGCAACTGATACTCCTCGTTGCTCATGTCATCGATGCGTTTGCGCACGCGCTCGCCGTGCTTTTGGGCAAAGAGGTTTTGCAGCTTGCGTCCATACTTCGCCTCCAACACCTGCCAACCCCAACTGTCGAACATCGACATCAGCGTCCCGGCGCGGATGCCGGGAATCACCCGGTCCAGGCTCTGGCGGTTCAGATCCACGATCCAGATGTTGTTGGCCAGTTCGGCCATCCAGTCGGCGAAGATGGCTTCCCATATATTGCCCTCGTCCAACTCTGCGTCGCCGATGATGGCAATAAAGCGGTTGGAGGTCACGTCTTCAAAGTGGATCTGGGCGTAGTGGTGGGTCAGCGCGGCAAAGGCCGGGGCGACTGCCCCCAGCCCTACGGAGCCGGTGGAGAAATCGACAGGGTCGGGATCCTTGGTACGGCTGGGATAGGCCTGCAGGCCGCCAAAGGCGCGCAAGGTGGCCAGGTAGTCGCGGGGCAACTGGCCGAGCAGGTATTGGATGGCGTGAAAGACCGGAGAGGCGTGGGGCTTGACCGACACCCTGTCGCCGTGTTTGAGCAGGTGAAAATAGAGCGCGGTCATAATGGTCACCATGCTGGACGACGAGGCCTGGTGTCCACCAACTTTGACGTTGTCCCGCTGAGGACGGACGCTGTTGGCTTCATGCACGATGCGCATGGAGAGCCACAGTACCCGTTCCTGAATGTGGTTGAGTGTTTGCAGATACTCGGATGAAAGAGACATTGGCATCAAAGAAGCAATCGTCCTATAGAGAGATTATAACGCAAAAGGGAAGACTGATACACATTCAGGATAAGGGCCAAATGGAGAAGGAGTACAGAGCATCTCGCAAGTTCGGAGCTTATCAGGGGCTGTATCCGATCGCCCTGCGGCCGTGTTCCAGGTCGTAGAGAGGCCAGTCACCCGCGGAGACGCCGAAGACCACTTCGTAGTGAACGCCAGGATGGATCAGCGCCCGTTCGAAGACCTTCACGAGGTCGGCATGGCTGAGGTGGTGGGGATGCCCGGCCTGGGGCCGGTCGGCGCGCACGTTGCCGATGCGGACCGATACGAACTCCAGACCAAACTTGCTGGCATACATATATCCCAGATTCTCACCGAAGACCTTGCTTATCGAGTAATAACTCTCCGGGCGCGGCGGCATATCGACCGTGCGTGTGATCTCCTCTGGATAGGGGGCCAGCAGGCCGGCGCGACTGGCAAAAACGACACGGCGCACCTTGTTTTGGCGGGCCGCCTCGAACAGGTTGTAGGTCCCGATGATGTTGCTGTGCAGAATCTCCTCCCACGGCGCGGCGCCTAACGGGTTGCCGGCCAGGTGGACAACCGCCTCCATGCCTTGCGTGGCCCTGGCAACGGCTTCGAAATCGGTCAATTCACCCACGACCGCGTCTTCAAAATCGGGCATCGGCACGCGGTCGAAAACCCGCAACTGGTAGCGATCACGCAGACCGTTGACCAGAACCGCGCCGACGGCGCCGGCAGCGCCCGTAATCAGAATTCTCATGTGCAAGTCCCTAGCGGGCGGCGACAATCAGATAGGTCAGCCACGTCTCGTCAGTGTTAGTTATGTGGTAGGTCGTCTCCGGCAACAGGTGAATGGCGTCGCCTTCACCGATCGCTCTTTCCTTGCCGTTGGCGACCACCGTGCCCGCGCCGGCCAGGACGTAATGGATTTGCTCAAGATCCTGCGAGTTCCGTTCGGCGGACCGCCGTCGCGGTTGCACCATCTCCCGATCGATGAAACTCAGGCCGCGCAGACAGCCGCCTTCCTGCTCAGTTACAGGGCCGAGCAGACGCCAACGCACAGCGCCCAAATTGTCGCTCAGCGGCGGTACCTCGCGCCAATTGCGCTTCACGAACTGACCGCCGTCGCCGTCAACCGGCATGTTGATCACGTGGTGGTGCAACCAACCGTCCTTCGTGTTGAACAGCTGGTGGTACTGCCCCGACGGCAGGTAGATAATGTCCCCCTCCTCCACCGGGGACAGAAGATCGCCGCACAGGATCTGTCCCGCGCCGTCGAGGATGTAGTAGAGTTGCTCGCGATTCTCGTGTTTGTGGTAGTCCGACTGCTTGCGCCCCTGCACGGCGTGTACGGTGAAGACGCCCAGTTTTTCCAGCGTCTCGCCCTGGGCCCGCTGTCTGTCAGTGGCCTCGCCCGCGGGCTTGGGCTGCAGGCAACTCCAGACGATGGCGCTCTCATGGCTGACAACCGGTTGCGCCTCTCTCCAGTTCACAACTGTTGGCATGGTGAACCCTCCCTCGTAAGCGTCGTTTCGCCCGCAAGCGTCAGCGCCAATCCTCAGCCGGCAGCTGCTCAGTCATCTGCCGGATGCGCGGTCTTTCCCGGTCCACAAAGGACCGGTGAAAGGAGAAGGCGCCGTGTTTTTTCAGGGCTTCGAAATGACGGTCTGATGTTGGTTTCGCGGCGAACTTCAGGGCAATGTAACGCCGGTCAGCTTGTTTGCCAAAGACGGCATGATACAGATAGTGATTGAAGAATACGGCGTCGCCCGGCTCGACCTCCAGGGCGCAACCGGGCAGCTCCGGCCCCGCCACGCCGAAGGGCATTTCATCCGGCTGGGACTGGATGTGGTTGAGCCGATTGAGTTGATCATAGAATGGCGGGCGATGCGAACCGGGCATCACGCGTAGTGCCCCGGTCTCCTTCGTCGTGGGTGTCAGGTACAGCATCACCTTGATGCGTACATAGTCCGGCTCCTCTTCGCCGGGGCGGTCGCAGTGCCATCCGTGGCTCTGCGTTTCGTTGAAGCTGCCCTTGTTGCCCTCGGAGCCGCCCCAGACGAAACCGGCGCCCAGCAACCGTTCGATGGTCAGGTAGATGCGGTCGTCTTCGAGGAGGCGGGAGAGATCTGGGCTCGATTCGATGAAGGGCGCGATATGCTGGTATTGGCCCTGGTCCGGACCTCCGCCGCGCTCATCGCGCCATAGCGAATCGGCTGCGCGGCGAATTTCGGCTATCTCGGCAGGCGGGAAAAGCCGCGGCAAGAAGAGAAAGCCGAATGTTTCAAAATGGTCGATCTGTTGGTCGCTGAGCATGGTTCGTCCTCTGCTTCATACCCGGGTGAATTTCTGAAGGCGGTTGTCGAGAAAGGGCACTTCGGCCACGTAAAGGTCCCCGCGGGAATCGAGCCACAGACCATGCGGGTGATCGGCAAACTGGCCCGCGGCTTCGCCGTGCTCGCCCCAGCGCGCCAGCAGTTCTCCGTCCAGGTTGAAGACGCTGATGCGGTAGTTGCCTTCGGCGATGTAGACGATGTCGTCCTTGTCGATGAAGAGATCGTTGGGGCCGTCCAGGTCCGGCCACTCGCCCTGGTAATTGCCGTCCGCATCGAAGATTTGGAGGCGTCTGTTCTCGCGGTCCAGGACCAAAAGGCGGTTGCGGCTGTCCACGCGC
Organism: Caldilineaceae bacterium; assembly: GCA_965220715.1. GTDB lineage: Bacteria > Chloroflexota > Anaerolineae > Caldilineales > Caldilineaceae > Bin5. Next base: position 4,719,272 of record OZ244843.1, on the reverse strand, counting down.
AGGCAGTGGGGCAAGGCGAATTGGCCCGGCCCTGCGCCCTCTTCTCCCCACGAGTGCAGCAGCGTCCCGTCGGCGGAGAAGCGATGCACGCGGAACTGGCCGTATCCGTCTGAGACGTAAAGATCGCCCCAAGGCGCCTCCACCGCCCAGGTCGGCTGGTTGAACGGCTGACCCGGCTCGCCAACCATATCGGGCGTGCCCAGCGTCTGCAACACGCGCCCGTCCGAGTCGAGCTTGCGAACCGTATGGTCATCGACGTCGGCCACGTAAAGCTGGTCTTGTTCGTTGAACCAGACACTGTGCGGGTTCTTGAAAAGGTTGTCGCCCCACGCGGTCAGGAAATTGCCCTCACGGTCATAGACCAGGATCGCCGCGGGCTCGCGGCGGGCGATGTAGACGCGGTCACGCGAATCGGTCGCCACCGCCGGCGTCACGCCGCCGAAGGCGCGGCCATCCGGTCCCAGCCCCCACCCCTCTACGGCCTTGAAATTGAATTCGCCATGGTGCGCTGCCATCTCCCCTCCTCCGCTACAGAAGTGGTTATCATTGGCTCGTGACCAGCTGCCGGCAACGCTGCCGGATTCTGGTGTTATGGGATCGGGCTTTCCATTAGTACTGTGACGCCCATATCAATGTATTTGTTGCGTTGGTCCGGCGAGTAGCTCCTGAAGCTGATTTTGGTGTCCGCGCCTTGCAACTGTTTGAGCGCGTGGCGCACACAGTCGTCGACCGTCTTGAAGGGGTGCTCCGGGTGGGCTTCCAGGTCGAAAAGCAGGTCGTTCGGCCCCCAGGTCAGGCAGTCAACGCCCGGTTTGGCCAGTTTGCGCACATTGGTTACGGCGCGAACCGACTCCATCTGAAGGCACAGAATACCGGTGCGGTTCCACCAGTCCGCATACTCCAAGCGAACGTCGCGGCCCTCGATGCCATAACGCGCCGCGCCGCCCCAACTCCTCCTGCCGACCTGGGGGTAGTAGAAGGCTTCGACCGCTTCATCCACCGTCGCCTCCTCCTCCACGATCGGAATCTCGATGCCGAGCGGGCCCAGATCGAGGATATTGCCGATCAGGTAGGCGTGCCGTGTGTGCTTGATGCGAAACTGGACGGGGATACCCAACTCCGCGGCCAGTCCGCAGTAGTCAACCAATTTCTCTTCGTTGTAAGGGGAATGCTGGCTGTCCAGCGACAGGAAGTCGTAAGAGTCCTTGCCGAGAATGTCTTCCAGTTGGCTCTTGTTGGTGTTGAGGGGGGCGGACACGCCGATCACGATATCTCCCCCGCGTATGCGTTGTTTTAAGGACGCGCCGTCTGACATATCAATCTCCTGAATTCGGTGACCAGGGACCGGTGGCTGGTGGGCAGGCACCACCGACCACGGGCAACTGTTGGTTATCCTTCGTATTCAAAGCGTTCGAGCGCTTCCTCGTCCAGTTCAAGGCCAAAGCCGGGCTTGTCGGTCAACTCCAGGTATCCATCCTTCACTGTGGGTTCGCCGTGGAAGACGTGCGCCCCTTCGTTCTCCTCCTGGGGTGGAAAGTATTCAGCGAGGGGGATGTTGACGTTGGCCATTGCCAGGTGAAAGTTCGTCGCCCAACCGCCGTGGAGAATGACGGGGATATCGAAGGAAGCCGCCAGGTTGACGATCTTTTGTACCTCGGTGACGCCGGCCGCACGGTCGACGTCCGGCTGCCAGATGTCGGCGCAGCCCAACTCGGCCCAGCGGCGAAAGGCGTGTTTGCTGTACTCATTTTCGCCGCCGGAGATCGGCATAGAGGCGGCGGCGCGTACTTTGACATAGCCGGCGTGGTCGTGCGGCTGCACCGGTTCCTCCAGCCAGGTCAGGTTGAACTCTTCCACCATGCGCGCCATCGTGATGGCGTAATCGGCATCGAAGGCACGACAGCAGTCTACCATCAACTCGATGTCATCGCCGATTGTCTCGCGCGCCGTTTGCACGAGCGCCCGGTTCTTCTTCATGCCCTCCAGCCCATCCCAGGGGCCGAAGCCGAACCTCTGTTTCACCGCGGTGAAGCCCTGCTCGACATAGATGGCCGCCTCCTCGCGCAGCAGGCCCAGGTCGGGATCGCCGGCATCGCTGGCATAGACATACAGATGGCTGGCATAGGCGCGGATGCGGTCCTTCGTCCTGCCGCCGAGCAGGTTGTACACCGGCTGATTGAGGGCTCTGCCCTTGAGGTCCCACAGGGCAACGTCGATCAGGCTGATGGCGCTGCTGGTAACGCCTTCGCGTGCCGAGGCGATGCTGTAGCGGAACATCTTCTCCCACAGCCACTGGGTGCGGAATGCGTCCTCACCGACGAGCGCCGGGGCAAGGATATCCCGTATGTAAGGGTAGACGCTGGTGGCGGCGTAGCCGGTGCTCGACACACCTGTGATGCCCTCGTCGGTCTCCACCTGTAAAACGAGCATGTCCGGCCCGCGCCGCGGCGCCGGCGCGGGCGAATCATAGCGCAGATCGGGGAAGATGTAGATGGGATTGATTGAATGGATGGTATGTTTCCGAGGAGCAGCCGGAAACTTGAGCGGCGTCAGCTTGAGTCTGGTTATCTTCATGGGTCGGTCGTCCTCCTGGCGCTTTCACACGCGGAAGAAGGTGGAGTCAATATAACGAATCGATTCCACGTAAGGTTTGTCCGGCTCGTTATAGTAGTAGGTGATGTAGACGCGGCCGTCCTCGGCCTGGCCGCCGATGGCATAGCCGTGATCCCAGGAGCCGGTATCGTCGGCGCGGATGATGAACTCCTCGCTCCAGGTGCGTCCGCCGTCCGCGCTCAGCGTTCCGCCCACGCCGAAAGGCATGAGGCGGCGCGCCCACACAACCACAATGCGTCCGTCATCGAGCAGAACGGGGTACCCCGACCGGTAGGGAACATCCTCCCGGCCCTGCTGCGCGGCCGGGAAGTTCCAGCATGAACCGCCTTCGCCGACAGTGGGGACGGGCGTCGTCCAGGTATAACCGCCGTCCACGCTTGAGGACATGGTCAAACTGTTCCGGTTTGGATCCCTATCGTAAAGCGTTTGGCCAAAGTAGGTCTGGTAGCTCTGCAGTTCACCGCTCGGTAGTTGGATGAGGCCGTCATAGGTGAACGAGCCGCCGCCGGTTGGGTCCACAGCCGAACGGCTGACGAACTCCCAGGTGATGCCCTGATCGAGGCTGCGGTAGATGGGGCTGGTTCCGTCGTTGAAGACGGTTATGAGCGTCTTGCCGTCGGGGCGGCGCACGACCGGCGAGAACTTCTTGCGCACACCGGCTCTGCCCGGCGGCGGGTCGATCACCGTAGGGACTTTCTCCCATGTGCGGCCCCGGTCCGCCGAGCGCAGACCGAAACAGACCATGCGCTGCTCATCCCACAGGTTGGTGTGCGTGAACCAGAAGACCGAGTCGGGCGAGAACATGTCGTACTGTTCGCGCGGCGCGCCTTCCTGGTAGAGAAAGGCGCGTTTTTCGTCATCCGAAATCGATTCGTCGTAGAGGATGACGTCATGTTCGCGCGGCCAGGTGCGGCCACCGTCCAGGCTGCGCTGCAGGACGATGACGGCGCGGGCCTCGTAACCGGGCCTGACGACGCCGCCGTGGTTGATGTCGCTGATCTGCTTGTAGGCCGACCGCGCCATCTTGAAACCGACGATCACCTCGCCGCCGCCAAAGTCCTTGTACACGCCCCAGCGGGGATGGGCGCAGTACCAGCCCGGGTCATGGCGGACGGTGACGTGCTCGACTTCGGAGATCTCGGGCGCGGGCGTGAGGGGCGTGCGTTGTGTGTGGTCGGTAAGCAGGTCGTAGTATTCGGCCATAGATACCTCGCTTCGCTGTAGTGTTGTAAGTAAGCCTCTAGTAAGTGACAGGTTCTCTGCGGGTCAGCCGTAAGGTGGCGGCGGCCAGGATGATGGCAACGACCGTCACGGCGACGATGATCGCCGCGGCGTAGTTCCAGTTGTGCGCGTTAAAAGCATGATAGTGGTAGTAGTTCGTGATAAGCCAAGCGTTGCCGCCACCCGCTCTCAGCAGGATGTGGACTGTGGAAAAGCCGGTCACGCTGCCGAACAGGCCGATGACGCGCAGAATGAGCAAAGTTCTGAACATCTCCCACACCAGGGGCACGGTTACATAAACGAAGCCCTGCAGGGCGTCTGCGCCATCGATGCGCGCGGCCTCGTGCAGCGCCTCCGGCACGTTTTCGATCGCGGCGGTAAAGAGCAGAATGGCGACGCCCATGCTGCCCCAGATGCCGATGAAAGCCACCGAGTAAAGAGCCAGCGGGGCAAACGGCAGCATCTTAACCTGGCTCAGCCAGGGCTGGGTCCAGAATTCCAGTCCGACAGCCCGCAGCATCTGGTTGAGGAGACCATACCGCGGGTGCAGCACCATGGCCCATAAGATGGCCGTAGCCGCCACCGACAGGATGCCCGGAAAGAAGTACACGGCCCGCAGCAAGCTGGCGCCACGCGGTCTTAGGGTTAATAAGCCGGCGATGGCGAATCCGAGCAGTAGGTCGAGCAGTGTGAACAGGAACAGGAACAGGCTGTTGGTCAGATAGCGCCGCACCCGGTACAGATCCACCGGTTCGGTGATCTCGAATAAGAGCCGTTTATAGTTCACCAGCGCCGTGCCAACCAAATCCGTCCAACTCCCGCCCGCCGGCCGTCCCTCAAAGACCAGTCGCAGGCTGATATTGAGGCTTTCGTCCATCAAGCTGATGCGCAGGCCCTCCGCCGTGGGATAAGCGACAAACAGCGTGTAGAGGGCCAGACCGGGCAAGAGGAAACTGCCGATGAAAAGACGTTTTTGCCAGTCAGACCGCTTGGTCATGCGGGTGCTTTCCGGACTGCAGCTTCTGGTTATCAGTAGATGGAGCGTAGCCGGTGATTCACCAAGAGCTGGAAACTGAAAACTGGAAAGTGAATTCGTGTAAGTCCGGTTAACCCGGCGTCAGTGTGTAGGAGTAGAGCCTGACTTCCGGGGTGAGCCTGAACTGCACGGCCACCATCCGGTCGCGGAGTGCCGAGAGATCGCCCCGCCCCTGCCAAGTGACCCGCTGATCGAGCGTGTCCTCTCCGATCGGGTCGCAGTCGGCAAAAGTATGGCCCGCCACCGGCGTCTTCGTTTCGTCCTGCAACTGCACGCGCAGGGCGCCTCCGGCAGCCTGCACGTTGACGCGCAGGTCGGATGCCTTCCAGTGGTGGGGCCGCGTCAGCAGGCTGCCCTCCATATAGCCCTCGGCCTCGACCGAGACGAAGCCGTCGAGCCGCATTGTCGCCAGGCCGAGCAAGGGGATGGAGGTCTTGTCGCCGTGGGGCGTAGAATGGCCGCTGTAGAGGAAGTGGATGCTGTCCTCGCTGATGGCCGGGAAGCTGCAATAGACGCCGCCGTAGTCGAAGGTTCCCTTGGCGCCGCGGGGGATGAGCGGTTCGCGCCAGCGCTGCCAGCGCACGGAATCGCGGCTGTAGGCCAACTGCGCCTCGGTCACACCGTGGTTCCGCGCCGGATTGAACTCGTGGCTCAAATTCGTATAGTAAGCGCCCAGCACGCCGAGGTGCAGACCCGCGTACGTCTGGTTTATGGACGGGGTGGACATGTAATAAAGCTCTTCGCCCGGCGTGTCGTGCAGGCTGCTTTCAAGCACCGGCCGGTTTTCACTCCAGTTAAGAAAGTCATTGCTGTCGCGCCGCCCGACCTGCCGCGTCTTCCACGGCGAACCGCGCTGCCCGTAGATGATATAGCGGGCGTCGGGGTCGATGATCCCCGACGGCGTCACATCCAGATAGCGCGTCACCATGAACAGGCGTCCCACCGCGTCGGGCTGGGGCGCCAGCTTGTTCCAGTGGATCCCGTCTGGCGAAAAGGCGAAGAGCCGCAGCATCTGGTCGGGGCTGAGACCGCCGCCGGCCTCCTTCTCGCCGGCCTGGTCCAGGTACATCATCTTGTAGCGTTTCTGTGGGTCCTCTTCGAACGGGTCGTCAATCAGCTCCTGAATGCTGGCGCGGCCCGGACTGCGCATCGACTGGAAGACAATGTTGTTGTCCGTGCTGCCGTCGTATTCGACCATGCCGGCAGAGGGGCGCCGCCAATGTACGGCGTCCTCCGATTCGGCGTAGCAGATATAGTTCTCCTGTACGCTGAAGGGGGGATTGTCCTGTCCCAACACACGCGTGCCCACTACGCCGCCGCCGAATGCCGTGTACCACATGCGAAAGAGTCGACGCCTCCGGTCATAGAGGCAGTGGCCGTGAAGCCCTTTGGTTTCCCAGCCGTTCTCACTCCGGAAAATCGGGCTGTCAGCATGTTTGGACGGCCGGTTGAGGACGCGCCATGCCGCCGTCAACCCTTCGATGCGGTAGTCGTCAACGAACAGGTGCTTTCCCGGGAAGAGTTCAAGTGCCATGGTAGTGTCCAGTTTTCAGCGACCGGTGGTCGGTGAAGCCCCGGTAGCGTCGAATAGGTACTGGCCACCGGCCACTGAAGTTATCCCTTCAACGCGCCGATGGTGATGCCCTGCGTCAGCTTGTTCTGGAAGATGGCGTAGACGGTCAGAGTGGGGATGAGCATGATCACGAATCCGGCAAACAGCGGACCGTAGTCGATGCGGTAGGTCTGCACCGCCAGCAGTTCTGCCATGCCAACGGGCAGGGTGCGCTTGGCGTCATCCCAAAGGATGATCAAGGCCCAGAAGTATTCATTCCAATGGCCGAGGAAGGAGAACAGCGACACCGTCAGCAGCCCCGGTGTGGACATGGGCATCATCACCCGCCACCAGACGCCGAACAAGGAGCAGCCGTCGATGATGGCCGCATCCTCCAGTTCGGGTGGCAGGGTCTTGAAGAAGGCGTGAAGAATGAAGACGCTCCAGGCAAGACCGCTGCTGTAGATCAGTATCAAGCTGGCGTAGTTGTTCAGCATCCCCCACTCCCGGATCATCAGCCAGAGAGGCACAGCCAGCAGAAAGCCGGGGATGACCATGGAAGACAACAGATAGTAGTAGATGAAGCGGTTGCCGAAGAAATCGTAGCGCGCCAGCACGTAGGCGATCATCGAGGCCAGGAGTACGCCGAGCACGAGGGAGGTGGTGGTGACGATAACACTGTTCAGAAAGTAGGTCGCTACGTTAAGCGAAATCAGGGCGTTGCTGTAGTTCTCCCATAAGAGGCTGCTGGGGAAATTCCACGGTTCGAAGATGATCTCTTTGGAATTGCGAAAGGACTGCAGCACGGTCCAGATCATGGGCAATACGACCGTGATGGCGTACCCCCACAGAAAGACCTGGATAAAAATCCATACCAACTTGTGCCAGCGGTTCTCACGGTATAATGTGCTTGTTGACCGTGCTATATCGGCCCGTGCGACCGTGGCGTCGAACTCTGCCATGGAAACCCCCGTGGGGCGAGGAGAGAGTGAAGAGGAGTGAGGAATAATAACCGCTCACTTCCCGGTCTCACTCCTCGCTTCTCACTCCTTGCTTCTCAGTACGTGACTGTCTCCCGCTTCGTCATGCGAAATGTGATGCCGGCCAGCACAAGAGAAATGACCAGGACGGCGACGATGATCGCCGAGGCATATCCCCAATTGTGCGCGGTAAAGGCCTGGTAGTAAAAGTAGTTGGCGATAAACCAGCCGTTGCCGCCGCCGGCGGAGCCTTCTTGGGCAGTGAGAATGTGGATCGTCGTAAACTGGCCAAAAATGCCGATGGCGCGGAAAACCAGCAACGTCTTGAACATCTCCCAGACCAGCGGAACCGTCATCAGATAAAAGTTCTGGAACTCGTTGGCGCCGTCTATGCGGGCCGCCTCGTAGAGTTCATTCGGGATGTTCTGGATGGCGGCGATGAACAGGAGCATCGTCGAACCCATTGCGCCCCAGATGCCGATAATGGCCAGCGAATAAAGAATGATGGGGGCGAAGGGCCACATTGTCGCCTGGCTGAACCAGGGTTGGGCCAGGTCGCCCAATCCCACCGCCCGCAGGGCCTGGTTGAGCAATCCGTGCCGGGGATTCAGCACCATAGACCACATGATGACGATGGCGGCGGTCGACAGGATACTGGGGAAGAAATAGACGACGCGGAAGAGGTTGGCGCCCCGTGGTTTTCGAGTAAGGATGTAGGCGACGACAAAGGCGAACAGGAAGTCGAACAGTGAAAAAAAGAAGAGAAAGATGTTGTTGGACAGGTAGCGTCGAATCTTATAAAGATCCGCCGCATCGGTAAGTTCGAAGGCAAGTCGACCGTAGTTGGCGAACCCAGCCCAGGTCCGCTGCGTGACGTCCAGCCCTTTCCAGTCCATGAAACTGAGGCGCAGACCGTCCAGCGCGGGATAGATCACGAACACGGTGTAGAGGACGATCCCCGGCAGGAGAAAACAGCTTATGAAGAGGTACTTGCGCCAGTCAAACCGTCTGCTCATAGTTGCTGAAAGTGGTGTGTGGATCGTGGTTGGTAGAGAGCGGAGAAGTAGAGTGAAGATGAGTGAGGAGTGAGATCAGATCTCTCACTCCTCACTCCTGGTTTCTCACTTCTCAGTTTCTAGGTACGAGGCCCAGGTTCTCGGCGGTGCAGCCCGGATGCACCCAGTCATCGCTGGCGCGCAGGCGGGCGGCTTCCGTCTCCAGGTTTTCGACGAACTCTTCCACGGTCAGGGTGCCGTAGACGAGGTCGTCGCGGCTTTCATAGTAGATCTTCGCTACGCTGGAGTGGCCGTGCGGGTAGGCGACGAAGGTATGGTCTTCGGCATCCTCAACGCCTTGCATGAGCATTTTCACGTGTGTGTCCAGCGGTACGTCGGAGATATCGGTGTGGAAGTAGAGCGGCGTGCCGCCGTTCTGCAGGAAGAAGCGCGCTGACTCATGCGAAGAGGCCAGCCGCAGCCATTCCAACCCCCATTTGGCGCAGTTGGCGGGCAGGGTGTTGCCGGCGTAAAGCTGGCCACCGCCGCCGCGGCCCATGTGCCCACCGACGGCGCGGCCCTTGCCATCCGCCGGGCCGGGAACCCACATGAAGCCCCATTCAAAGCCGTCGGGAGTAAGCGCGGCCGCGCCTCTGGGCGAAGTGCCTTCTCCCATGCGCATAGCGCAATTGCCCTGAATCAATTCGGCCGTGGCTGCGTTGCTGTCCATCGCCTCGGCGCCGTCGATGACATTGCCGGGCGTCTGGTACAACTTCTGCACCTCCTCATGCGCCCACACGACCGCCTCATTCCTGAAGACGCCTTCCTCCAGGTTGCACAAATCGACCGCTACCTGCGGGCCGCCGGCTTTCGTAATCAGATAACCGTTGGTGAAGATATGCACATCCCAGTGCCCGGCGCGCCCGCAAATGGGGGGGGTGCCCGACTCTCTGATCGTGTCGGTCAGTTCGAGGAACTCTTCCCAGGTCTGCGGCTGCGTGGTCCAGCCGTTTTCCTTGAAGCGGTTGAGGTCGAAAAGCAGGCCGTAGCCGGTCAGGTCGTATCCGAAGCTGTAGACGTCCTCCCAGTCGGTGCCGCGGCCATAGCTGGCGGCCATGATGCCTTCGACGTAGACGCGGTCGCGAATCGGCACGCCCGGCTCGTCGTAGACTTCGACATCAAGCAGGATAGACATCGGCAGCAGGAAGCCTTGCTCCGCCGCCACCGGCAGGTCGGAGGTATGGATTGCGTGGCGGCTGACGCCCATCGGGTCCCCCGCGGCGAGCCGCAGGCGCATCATGTCCATCGCCTTGACATCGTGGCTGTACTCGACGGTAACGTTGGGATGGAGGTCTCTCATCATCTGGTCAACATGGCGCAGATGCGGTTCGGTCCAGGCCCGTTCCAGATGGAAGCTCTCCAGCGTGCATTGATCGTCGCCGAGGAATTCCAACCACTCTTCTGTGGTGATGAGAGTGCCCGCCTCATGGTTGTCGATGAATTCGACGAGGTCGGCCGGCTGCTGGCGGGGGCCGGAGGTCTCTTCCGCCATCTCTTCCTCTGCCTCTGGTTCAGCGGCCGCCTCCGGCGCTGCCGCGGGGGCTGCCCCGCATGCGGCGGTCAGTGCGATCAGAAGGGCCATTACGATCAATCGAGTAAAAAATTTGCCTGTCATTCGTCTGCTCCTCCATGTACTAGCGTGGCGTCAATAGTGTAGTTACTGACAGGAGATCGAGTGGGATGAGGGGAATTGTTCCAGGGAGCGCCTCCTTTCTACCATAGGGGAGAGCGAAGAGGAATGGAGTCATGATCAGGCCAACGAATCCTCACTTCTCATGTCCCACTTCACCATACGCCAGTTAAAATTGCCTAAATAATAGCATCATCTTGGGGGGAGCGTCAACAAGGCGAAAAATGGAGGGTACGGACCAGATTGTGGTCGCGGGCAGCCTTGGGCAGTTGCGCCGGAATCCGCAGGCCGCTGGTCCGGGCGGCCAGGTAGAGAACGTGCTCAAATTCCTGGATATGGCGGAGGAAACGGAATCGGGGCTGGTAGATTGGCGAGTAGAACGAAAGGAAGAGTAGCGTTTTGGAACAGGCCTCGAATTCAGTCCAGGAATGCCTGTTGGCTGCGCAGGGCAAAGGATCTGGCGTCTATTGCCCGCGATGTGGCTAACACGCCATCCAAATGATCGCATTCGTGTTGAAGCAGTTCCGATAGATCCTCTTCGAGAAGCATCGTCTGCTCATGCCAGCCCTGGTCCAGGAACGTTATCCGGCAAGCCTTGTGCCGTCTGACCTGCACGACAAGATCTGGAAAACACATGCAGTCATCCCACATCGTGATCATCTCTTTGCTCTGCTGGTCAATGACCGGATTGAAGAAGACGGTAGGAGAGGAGATATACATGTAAACAATTCGTTTCATAGCGCCGATCTGGGGAGCGGCAATCGCGCGTCCGATGCCATATTTGCGGCGAAAGTCGAACAAAGTGTCGTGCAGGTCCTGGATGACCGGTTCAAGGCCTTCAACTTCATCCCTCCGCACCGGCTCGCACACCTCGTAAAGCTTCGGATGTCCAAGTAGCAAGACCTGTTGTACCGCCATCTGATCACTCCCACTTCTGAATTATCTGCCTTTGGATTCGCCCGGCCCGAGGTCCAAACTGAACTGCAAGCAATTGGGCACTCAAGCAGTTCAACGAATGTCAGCGGCACCAAACCGACAGATCACGGTTCTGTACAGGGAAGTCGATTCGTCGATTGTCCAGCCGCTGGGATTCGTGAATGGCAATACACATTTCCAGTGCCGCGCGGCCATCCTCACCGGTAGAAGAGGTCTCGCCGTCCGTTTCGATGGCCTGGATCAGGTCCTCTATGGCCGCTGAAGTCTGGCTTGACGTCTCCTGCGGCGCGTCGAGCTCCGCCTTTCTGAGTCGAGTGTAGCGGTCATGTGGATCCTTTTCCCACAACTCCAGACCCAAGCCATTATAGAGGCAGCGAATCACACCATCGGTCCCGACAATATCGATGTCCAGGCCTAGGATCTTGTCATGCGCTCCCGCGAAGTGAACGGCCACGCCGCTCCTAGTTCGCCCAATGCCGCCCCCGCTTGCATCTCTGCGGTGGGTCAGCGTTTCAGGAGGGTCGAAATCCCCCTCAAGATAGCCGACCATCCACTCGATCGGCTCGTCCAGCAGCATAAGCAGGATGTCGAACAGATGCGTGACATTGTGAACCAGACCGTGGGTACAGTACGCGGTCGCCTCTCGCAGCTCACCCACTGCGCCGTCGGCAATGAGTTTGCGCGCGAAGCGGTAATGTTCCATCCAGCGGCGGCCGTGTCCAATGCATAGCTTGGTCCCGTGTTGACGGCAGACGTCCATCATGCGGTCGCACTCGGCCAGGGATATCGCCATCGGCTTCGAGACAAGGACTCCCTTGGCGCCGGAGCTGGCAGCGGCAACTGTCGCATCTGCATGGAGCGGAGCGTGTGTGGCAACGCTGACGATATCCAGGTCCTCCTGTTCCAGCATCTGATTGTAGTCGGCGTATGTTCGGACGCCGCTATAGCGCTGCTGGAACTGGGCCCGGCTTGCCTCGCCAGGCGCGGCGCCCGCCACCAACCTCGTCCTGGGCTCGTGTGCGAAGGCCGCGGCGTGGCTGTAGGGAACTAGAAATACCGGGTGGCCGACCATTTCGTCGTCAATGCGCGCGCCCATACGGCCAAGCCCGATAATGCCGACGCGGTACTCTCTGTTCATCGAAAATGCCTTTGGATTGTTGCGCGCTTTTGTCGACGTGAAGGGAGCAGTGGCATTGCATGTAGGCCCTGAATTAAATCTTCTTTATCGTCTCAACCGGGAGCGACCAACCGGCCCACTCCTGCCCACAGCGAGGACATCGTTCCACGTTGGATATTACTTTGTCGCCGCACATACACCAGAGAAGCCATCCAGGTTTGCCTTCGGGCAAGGGAGGGATCTTCATGCCGGCCGAGTCCATGATATCCCGGATGAAGCGAACGATACGCACGGCTATGCGGCCCGATGTCAGCGGCTCCTTATCTTCCTTGATACAGTCGATGAAATGACGGATCTGTACAGCCGAGCTATCCACCGGACCGAGCGACTCAATCTCCTGCCCGCCTCGCATGATCCTCCCCTGGCCCTGGCCGGTCGGGTCGATGAAGACCGAGTAGCCGTTGCCATAGGCAGTGAACTGTTCGCTGCGGCCCCCTGACCCGAAACTGCTGATCATCGATCCTACCGCGCCGCACTGAAAGCGGATGTTTGCAAGGGTGTGCCCTTCTTGCTGGGCGCTGAACATATCGCATTGCGCTGACACCTCTGCCGGTTCGCCGCAGAGGAAATAAAGAGGATCCACAATATGGTTACGGATAAGGCCCAGGTAGGCGGGTTCCGGGCGGACATAATTCGCCAGTACGACCTCAGGGGGTTCGTCCGCAAAAAGCTCCTTGACCCGCAGCAGCGCATAGGTCCGATTCCAGGCCACCATCAGATGCTTTCCCGCCTTTTCCGCCGCCGCCGCCATATCCTCCGTCTCCGCCACCGTGTAGGCAGGCGGCTTTTCGACCAGAACATGCACGCCGGCCTCCAGGCTGTGGAGCGTCTGGGGATGGTGCGCCAGATCAGGCGTGAGAATGAGAACGGCGTCCAGTTTGACGCTGTCAAGCATATCGCTGAGGAGGGAGAAGGTCTTTTCGACGCCGAACTCTTGAGCCGCGCTCTGCAACCGCTGTGGACTGAGGTCGGCCAGAGCCACCAGGTCGACATCCTCCATTTGGGCCAAATTGCGGGCAAGACCCAGTCCTCGATGTCCTACCCCGGCAACGCCAACGCGAATTTTCATGAGAAGCTCCTTTTTGCAGCTATTTTTGCCCGCTGGGGGTGAGCATGCGCGGGTTCAGTGCATCGTTCAGGCCGTCTCCCAAAAAGGTGAAGGCCAATACGGTGACGAATAGAACCATGCCGGGCATGACAACGAGATGGGGTCGATAGCGCCATTGGATTAGATTTTCGGCGATCATCATGCCCCAACTCGCTCCGGGCGGCTGGATGCCCAAGCCCAGATAGCTCAGCGAGGCCTCGGTCAGCATCGCCCCTCCGAAGCTGGCGCTGAGTGAAACGATGACCGGTCCCAGGGAATTTGGCACCAGATGGTGGACAATTATGCGCCATTCCTTGGCGCCCACAACCTGGGCGGAGCTGACATACTCGGTTGCCCGGAGTGACAGAACCTGCCCCCGCACCAGCCGCGCCAAACTGGGCCAGCCGGTGACTCCCAGCACGGCAAAGATGAGAATATAGTCCAGATAGAGTGTATTGCCCAAGGCACGGATACCGTATTCTTCGGCCAGCGCATCACCAAATCGAATGAAGGAGGGCTTCAGCGTGGCAGCAAGAAAAACCGCCAGAAGAATGTGGGGAAACGCCTGCAGGAAGTCAATTGTACGCACCACCAGTGCGTCTACGGATCCGCCCAGATAGGCGCCCAGTGCGCCAAACAGGACGCCGAGGACAAAGGCCAAGGTAGTAGTAACCACCGCCACCATGATTGCTGTTCGCCCCCCTGCCAGGATTCGCGACAGCATATCGCGCCCGAGTTCGTCAGTGCCCAGCGGATGCAGCCTGGTAGGCGGTTGGGCGATGTTGTCCCAATCCTGGTACAGATGCTCGTAGGGAGTGAGATAAGGCCCAAAAGCAGCGATGAAGAAGACAATGAAGATTACGACGATGCTCCCCATGGCCAGCCGGTTGGCAATCAGCTGGTTGAAAGCATCCTTCCACAGGCTACGCTCAGGACGGCGAAACTGTTCGTTCAACTGTTGACGCTGTTGTTCCGCCTGAGAGTCTTGCTCCATCTTGTTCTTGGTTTCCCTCTACTATGCCTGAATTCTATCCGCAAAGGCAATGGCCATGCCGTTTCGCTGGCGATTTGAACAGGACGCCTCTTGCCGGGACGGACTGCTACCGCCGCGCTCTCTCACCCACCCGCACACGCGGGTCAACAACGCTGTAAAGAATATCTACGACCAGATTCATGAAGAGAATGATCGCCGCGCTGAAGAGGGTAGTAATCATCAGGACCGGGTAGTCCAGACCGACAATGCCCTGCCACACGAGCCAGCCAAAACCGTGAATGTTGAAAATCTGCTCGACAAAGATACTGCCGGTGATGAAGCCGCCAAGCGATGCAGCCGTGATGGTAAGAATCGGGGTGAAGGCGTTGCGCAGGACATGGCGAACAATGATCAGCCGTTCCGTCAGACCCTTGGCTCGAGCCGTTCGAACGTAGTCCTGGCTGATCGTCTCCAGGATACTGGAACGCCACTGCCGAACGAGCCCCGCCGTGCCTGTGAAGCCGATGAGCATCATCGGAAGGATGATCTTCTGGCTGAACACGCCTTCCCAGCCGATACTACTTTGGATCCAGCCAAGCTTCAGGATGAAAACGATCATCAGCATGGGCGCCAGCACGAATGTGGGAATGGTGGACAACGCCACCGTCGTGCTGACGATGATGTAGTCGATGGTCCGGTTGTGGAACCTGGCCGCGACGATACCCAGAAAGGTACCGCTGACAAACCAGAAGAACATCCCGACCAGGCCCAACTGGAGGCTCTTCGGCCACGCCTTGGCCATCATCACGTTAATGGACCTCTGGCCGGACAAGATGGAGTAGCCCAACTGGCCCTGCATCAGACGCCCGAGGAATTCGCCGAACTGGACGAGGAACGGGCGGTCCAGTCCGAGCGAGTGGCGCACCCGTTCGCGCAGATCCTCGTCCCAGTAGGCCTCCTGTAACAACTCCATCAGGGGGTCGCCAGGGCCATAATGGGCCAGGATGAACGTCAGAGCCGAGGCGGCGACGAGCGTGGGAATGATATAGAGCAGGCGCCGTGCAATGTATGCGGTAATTCCTCAACCTCCCTGCGTCCGAATCCTGACCGTCTCAGTTCCTGCGCACCTTGAAGGTCCAGAGGTACTCAACCAGGTCATCCAGCTCTTTCGGCTCCATTTCCAAGTCGGTTGCATTCTCGTGGTATGCGACCAGGAAGACTTTCAGCTTGCGTGTCGTCTCCGTGCTGGCGTAGGCGCCGTCCTTGAAGCGGTCGTCGATCTGACCGCCGACCTTTGTTACGTCAACCGACTCGCCGCCGCCCTGGCTGATCATCGTATGGCACGATGCGCAGCGGTTCTCGAAAACCTTTTCCCCTCTCTCGATAGCCGCTTTCCGCCCTCCCCCCGCACATGAAGTGAGGAGGTTCAGGAGTACAATTGCCGTCGCCAAGGCGGTACAGCGGCGCCGGCTTAATCGACTTAATCGACGTGTTTGACGACTGATAGTGGGCTGCATTGCATGTCCTGTGCAGCGCAGAGCAGACAGGAAGGCGTGCGTAGCAGGGGCTATACTGAATCAGCATAGCCCCATTGCATACAATCGGCCAACTGCCCGCCTTCCTTCGAATATTTAGTGTTCGGCGATCCAGACTTCATCGGGGTGGAGCAACCGCGAGTTGTAGCCAAGTTCGAAGTTTCGCACCCACGGTTTGACCAGGAAATAGCGCGCATCCAGGTAGGTCGGAATCATAACGTACAGGCTGTACATGTAGTCCTCTACTTCCTTCCACGCGGCCATGCGCTCTTCAACGTCCTGGATAGCCTGGGCCTCTTCGATCATAGCATCCAACTGCGGGTCCTGATGCTTCAGATAGCCGTCGTTGAAAGGCCCGTCTGAATGCCACAGGGGCCAGATGGCCTCTTGGGGATCCAGCGCCTGCATGCCGTGCGCCCAGCTGCCAATGTTGGCCAGTTCCCGTTCCTCGGGTGTCGTACGCGACTTGATCAGAAGTTCAATCTGAAGGCCCAGCACCTGATACACCTGCTGTGAGATGGCCTGCCAGAGGAGACTTTTATCGCCGAGCGTCGTGCCGGGTGAGGCGTAGACGCGAATTGGCTCAACCAGGCTGGGGTCGCCTTGATAGCGGGACTCGGCGAATGCCTGTAGCGCTCCCTCTACATCCTGGGTCAGTCCGGGCCGATCCTCGCAGTTGTTGATCTCGCAGTAGGCTCCGTAGTGCCCCCCTGTGAGCGTCTTGAGTTTTAAGAAGCGTCCCCGCATCACTTTCTCGATGATCTCGTCCATGTTGATCGACTTGACGAAGGCCTCGCGCATCTTCGGGTCATCGAAGGGCGGTTTGTCGGTGAAAAGAACCTGGGCAAGATAATTTTGGGTAGGCCAGAACCGAATTTCATCGTGCATAGGATTCTCCGGATCCAAGACCTCCGACAAGACCGGGCCACTGATCCAGATTACGTCAAATTCGTTGTTCTCATAGCCAATCAGTTTGGTCTCAACCGGCAGTCCGCCCTGGAGGACGATTCTGTCGAGCTTGGCCGCTTCGCCGGGCCAGTGCGGGTTGCGCTCCAGGATGAGGAGTCTCTCATCAGGATCAAAGCTCTCGGCCTGGAAGGGACCGGCGCAGCCGCCGCCATCCTCCAACCAATGTTTCTCTGCTGTCCCCGCCTCCAGTTGAGATTGTTCACAGACAGCCATTGGGGTCCCGGTTGACCAGCGATCCCACATCGGGGTCGGCTGCATCATCTGCACTTCGAGAGTGAAGTCATCCACGACTGTGATACCCGACATCGTATCAGCGCTCTCGTTGTAGAGGTCCATGGCGCCTTCAATGAACATGAAGAGGCGTAAGGGCCATTTTCCGACGCGCAGAGATCGCTCCCAGGTATATTTGACATCGTGGGCTGTGACGGGATTCCCCGTCTTGCCAAACTTCAAGTCCTGGCGAAGATGGTAGGTATAGGTGAGACCATCATCGCTAACCTCTGAAGTATCACAAAGCCAGCAGGTTACTTCCTCATCTCCCGTATCCGGGTTCACCACAACCTCGGTGAGCGCGGAAAGGAGCCCCGCGCCGTAGTAGTAGTCGGAGCCTGTCCCGGTAGCGGGATCCCAGCGGAAACTGCAACAGGGGGCAAAGCGCAGCACCTGCTCTTCGGCAGGCTCCATAGAGAGCATAGGTTGCTCTTCCATTTCAGCCTCCGCTTGCGGGCCGGCAGGGACACAGGCAGCGATGCCTAACATGACGAGCAGAAGGGTCGCGGCGACAATCCAAAATGTTCTGTGTGTTGGCATGAGATGCTCTCCTTTTGTGGAAGAAAGAACGAACCGACTCCTGAAGTTAGTTGTCTGAACTTCTCCAGCACAGCTGGTGCAAATTCCATCTCAGACCAGTTTTGCACCCGGGCTGGTCCACCCCTCGCAACTCGCTACGAAACGCCTCCAGTGCCGCTCAATCAATCCTGCAAATGGCTCAAATGCAGGTCGAAGCGTTTCGAATCCTCGTTTCGACTGCTGGCCTCACTCCTGTCGACTTGACCACACCTGCGTAGTGCAAGTTTATTATATTTTATAGTAGAGTTCAGTGTCAAGCAGTCAAAAAGTGTAGGGTCTGTCCCAGATTTTTGGTGGACGTTGTCTGAATCAGGATTTACAGGATTTGCGGATTTTCAGGATTGCAGGCGACCGATCGATTCTTGTTCAGCGGATCCTTTTCGCTTTGGTTTAAAGGGCAGTTCGCAGAGGGACAACAATATGGGATACACCCAAAGTGTAGGGTGCACACCAATCGAGGTGAGCGTACCTTTGCGAGCCGGAGCCCTATGGGCGCGACTGCGCGCATTGACAACGCGTGAGTTTCGGTTTACAGTCCCGACAAATGACTTCCACCTGGACCACGCGCGGATTCGAGAGCTTTCGACAGGGCGTTTGCGGCAACGCAGGGCAGAACATGTACGTATCCCGCGCCGGCGTTCTGCAGCGCATCCACCAGTACGACCTCAACGGCAACGGCTACCTGGACCTGGTCTTCTGCAACAGTCAGAACCACCAGGAGCGCCCGCCGGCCTACGTCTACAATGACGCCTTGGGCCACGCCAGCCTCACGGAGTTGGCGGCGGAGGGCGCGTGGACGGGAACGGTCGCTGACCTCAACGGCGACGGCTATGACGACCTGGTCTTGGGGATGTGGCACAATGGGATCCGGCCCGACCTCAATGCGTTCATCTACTATGGCGCGCCCGACGGGATGAGCGAGAGACGCCAACAGCAGCTACCGGTGCCGCAATGCTCCTCGGTGGCAGCTGCCGATTTTGACGGCGACGGCCGTCTCGACCTGGCCTTCGTCAGCCAGGGCTCGCTGCGCATCTTCTACCAGACCGACCTGGGATTCGAGCCGCACAGATTCGTCGAACTGGACATCGCCGCCGAGCAGTTGGCAGCCGGCGACCTGGACGGCGACGGCTGCGCCGACCTGGTCGTGCGCACTGGCGACGGAAAAGTGTCAATCTACTGGGGCGGCGCCGACGGCATCCAACCGGAACAGGCCACGGTCTGCCATGAGCCTGAGATAGAGCCGCCCGGACCGCCAGGGTCGGCGGCGCAATATGCAGAGCACGTCGAGGAGGCCAGGCCGCTGGCCGGCATCGTCCACCTGAACGGAATCCCCCACCTGTTTCTGCCCTGCCCAGAGAGCGTCTCCCTTGTGCCAGTCGGCCCAAATCGAAGCCTGGGCACGCCTCTGGTGCTAGGCTGCGCAGGCGCCATGGCGGTGGCGGTGGGCGATGTCAACGGCGACGGCTACGATGACCTCGTGCTGGCCTGCCGCGAGCCATCTGAAGACGGAGAAAACTCTTGGATCTACTGGGGGGACGGGGAAGGGTTTGACGAGACTCGCCGTACCCCGATTAACAGCCATCGCGCCTGCGATGTCGCGGTCGCGGACTTGAACGGCGACGGCTGCGCTGAGGTGATCCTCTGTCAGAGCCACACCGCCGAATCCTACAGCGCCGACTCGCTGATCTACCGCGGCACGCGCGCCGGTTTAGACCCCGAGCCGATCCGGCTGCCGTGCCACGATGCCCGCCGGGTTCTGCTGGCGCGGGCGGGCCCGGATGCGCGGCCGCAGGTCATCTTTGTCAACCATTATGGCCGCAACCGCCTGGGCAACATCAGTCCCTCGATCTATTTTGGCGGCCCGGACGGCTTCTCGCCGCAGCGGCGGCAGGAGCTGCCCGGCTGGGGCGCAGTCGAGGCCCTTTGCTGCGATTTCAACGACGACGGCTCTGTAGACATGGTGTTCGCCAACGCATCGGAGAACTCGGTCGACCGCGATCCGGGCTCCTATCTGCTGCTCAACGGGCCGCAGGGATTTGTCGATGAACCAACCTGGATTCTGCCCACATCACGGGCGCACGGCGTCTGCGTCGGGGACATCAACCGCGACGGCTATCTTGACCTGATATTCTGCGGATTCGACAATCCCGACCTGCTGATCTTCTACGGCGCCGCCGCCGACCCCGCCACCGGGCGCGGCCTGTGCTTCGACACGGCCAACCCGCAGCGCATCCGCATGGAACATGGGGGCGTGGTATACAACGAGCCGCGCTGGATCTACCTGGCCGATCTCAACAACAATGGCTGGCTGGATCTGGTGGTGCCCCAGATCGCGTATGACCGTAGTCTAATTCTGTGGGGTGGGCCGGAAGGCTTCAGCATGGAACGCTGCCAGCCGCTGTCAGTCGTGCGCGGCGCGTGCGCCCGCGCCGCCGACCTGACCGGCAACGGCTATCCGGACCTCATCATCGGCGGCCATATGACCTCCCAGGACGGCCCGCACGACTCATTTGTTTACATCTACTGGAATGGGCCGGACGGTCTGCGCGAGGACCGGCGTACTCTCCTGCCCGCCAACGCGGTCAACTCGATGGCAGTGGCCGACTTCAACAACGACGGCCTGCTGGACCTCTTCATCTGCTCCTATCACAACGGCCGCGAACGGGACATCGACTCCTACCTCTATTGGAATCGCGCCGGGCGCGGCTTTGCCGCCGCAGACCGCACGCGCCTGTTCACACACTCCGCGTCCGGCTGTGTCGCCGCTGATTTCAACGGCAACGGCTGGATCGACCTGGCGGTTGCGAACCACAAGGTGGAAGGCGACCACATCGGCGATTCAGCCGTCTGGTGGAACGGCCCCGAGGGGTTCAGCGCCGAGCGCGTTACGCGGCTGCCGACATCCGGGCCGCACGGGATGACGGCAGTGAGCCCGCACAGCATCGCCGACCGCGGCGCGGAGGAGTACTATCTATCTGCTCCGTACGAACTGCCCGCGGGCGCCCGCGTGACGGAGATCGCATGGGAGGCGGAAACGCCGCCGCGCACCTGGGTCAAGGCCCAATTGCGATTTGGCGGCACGGCCGCGGAGCTGGAAACGGCGGCGTGGCAGGGTCCAGACGGGGATGCGGAATGGTACGAAAGCCCGCAGGCTGTGCAGGCGGTAGAATCTGCCGGTCAGTGGATACAGTACAGGTTGGCCCTGGGCGCGTGGAACGGATGCGGCACACCGCGCGTGACCGCGGTGGATGTGCATTATGAAGAGCCGGCACAGTCGTGAGATGCGCCCGCACCGGGCTAGTTGACTTTCCTCCCTCCTGAAATACGACGATTGCGGTTCTGCGCCAGAACTGCGAGAATAGTCTTATAGTCGAAACCCGTGCAGATGTGCCGGATACCGTGCAACGGTTGGACGGGCTGCAGTTTTCTCAACGCGAGTAAGTACCTTTCCAATTCGAGTCGCCTAGTCAATTCACTCAGAGGAGGACCGTCGATGAGTACCCTTCGTAGACTGTATCCGCCGATGCTTGTCGTCATCGCCATGATGATGTTATTGACGGCCTGTGCCGCCCCCGCCGCTCCCGCCGCCGACACCGCGGCCCAGGCGCCGGCAGACGAAAAGGTGACCCTGCGCATGACCGCCCTGGGCGGTATCGTTGCCGAAGCCGTTACCGCGCTCACCGACAATTATATGGAGGAGAATCCCAATGTCGAGATCATCGTCGACGTGCAGGGCGACGATATGAGCTGGCAGAAAACAGCGCCCACAACCATGTTCGCCGTCTCCGACGGCCCTGACTTCTCCTGGTGGTGGTGTGGCCGTTTCGCCCAGTTCAACGATATGATGGATGCCGGCATGCTGGCCTCGCTGGATGATCTTTATGAAAGCGAAGGCTGGAACGAGGCCTTCCCGCAGGGCACGCTCGACTACTTTACGCACACCGACGGCCACCGCTACGGCGTCAACCTCGATGCCGTCTGGACGCCGATGGTTTACTACAACAAAGATATCTTTGCCGAGGCGGGTGTGGAGCCACCGACGACCTGGGAAGAGTTCTACGCGCTCGGCGACAAGATCCGGGAAGCTGGCTATGAGACGCTCACCACGCCCTATGAAATGGGCGTTCGCAGCCACCTGCCGGACGGCCTGATGCTGCGCTCCTGGACCGAGCAGGAGTACCAGGCATTTCTCCTCAACTGGATGCCCGACGCGCCGGAGTGGTCGCTCGAACACAAGTGGACCGACCCCAACGGGGTGCGCATCTACCAGTACATCATGGATATGGCCGACAGCGGGCTGCTGATGGAGGGCTACGCCGGCATTACGGACTATGGCCAGTCCAAGGGGCTTTTCCTCTCCGGCAAGGCGGCTATGTTCCAGGACGGAAGCTGGTCGACAGGCGCGACCTCTCTGCCCGAAGAGACCACCTTCGACTGGGGCTACTTCTACTACCCGCGCCTGGACCAGGACAACTACGGCGAGATGGGTTCCTTCGTTGCCAACTGCCTGATCGCTTTCGAGGATCGGGACAATGTGGAGGCGTCCAAGGACGTGATCGCCTATATCCTGCAGCCGGAAAACATGGTGCTGTGGGCTGAGAAGCTCGGCGGCCCGCCGGGGCGGACTGACCTGCCAGCCGAAGAGGTGGAGCAGGTGCTTGGCCCCGACATGGCCGGCATGTTGAAGGAGATTGCCGCGGCCGGCGCGCCTACGCTCTATGAGGGTGTCGTTCCGCCGGAGTTGCTCGCCTCTCTGAAGGCATCGATCGACCTGATGCTGACCGGCAGTCTCACGCCGGAAGAGGCGGCGGCCATGCAGCAGGAGGAGACCGACAAAGTGCGGGCCGAGTTGGCCAACCAGTAAGGCCGGAGATACGCAGGGGAGGAATGGCGTGGCGCGAGGAAACTCTGGCCCCGAAATGACAATAAAGGGAGGAGAAGAGAGAAGGCCGAGCGCGCCTCTCTCTTCTCACTCCTCTCCTCTCTCTCCTCAAATGGGTTTGCGCCTGACCAAGTGGTGGAATCGAGAGGGGATTTGGTACCTGTTTCTCGCGCCCGCTATTCTGCTCCTGCTGCTCTTTCTGGCCTACCCCCTGGCCAATTCGCTAATGTTGAGCTTTTACAAATGGAAGGGGTTGGGCGCGCGCAAGTTTGTCGGCCTTGCCAATTTCCAAGCCCTGCTCGACGACCGCTTCTTCTGGGGGTCCACCTGGCATACGCTCGTCTTCGCGCTGGTGGTCACGCTGGGAACCGTCGGCATCGGCTATCTGCTTGCGACGGTTATCTCGCGGCGCGTGCGCGGCTGGCGCGCCTTCCGCGTGGGATACTACCTGCCGGTTATGCTCTCGGTCGTCGTGGTCGCGGCCCTGTGGGTACGCATCTACGAGTTCAACTGGGGCCTTCTGAACACCTTTCTGCGCGCAATTGGATTGGATGTCCTGGCCTTGCCGTGGCTGGCCGATGTGAAGTACGCGCTGGCCGCGGTGATTATTGTACCGATCTGGCAGTATGCCGGCTTCCCAATGATCGTCATCCTGGCGGCTATCGAGGGTATCCCGCAGGACCTGCATGATGCCGCCACCATCGACGGCGTCAGTGAATGGCAGCGTACGTGGCGCCTGATCTTCCCCCTCGTGCGCCCCGTGGTCGCATCGATCAGCATCCTGCAGATCATCTTCTCTCTCAAAGTGTTCGACCTGGTGTGGGTGATGACCAAGGGGGGCCCGGGCAACGGCACCGCAGTATTGGGGACATTCCTCTTTCGGCAAGGGTTCGAGACGCAGAAATACGGCTATGCTTCAGCCGTAGCCGTGGTGATGTTCCTGATTGTGTTTACGTTGACCTACCTTTACCAGCGTGTTGTGAAATTCGATGAGGTTGAGTTCTGAGAGACAGGTTGAAGCGGGGCAAGTCAGGGACAAAATCACGCAAGAGGTGCGATCTATGGTATGGAGTGCGCATGAAGGCTCCGCTGCTTACCGGCAGCCGTACGTAGACTTTTCTGTCGATAGCCATTACATTATCAGACAACTTATGGGAGGGGTTACACACCCCGCATGCTGATGTTCTGTAGTCAAAACAGGAAATCGAGATGACTGAAACTGTTTCCACTGCGCCAGCGCTCCCCGCTGCGGGGCCGGAATCTGCTGTACAAAGCGAACCGGCTCCGACACTCATGCCGGAAGATGCTCTCGCACTTGAGCGCCTTGTCACTGAGGACGACATGCCCGTGGATAACTGGTTTTCCGAAAAACAGCAGCGCCTGCTTACGCGATCTCTGTATGCGTCCTGGCAAGGCCCCGGTGACGGGCGCCCCTTCCTGACTGCGGCCAATGTCGGAGTTTTCCGCTCTGTCAGAGAAGCGCCGCTTGTGCCCGATGTTTTTCTCAGCCTGGATGCGAAAACGCCAGAGGACTGGTGGGCCAAGTCGGGCCGCAGTTATAACATGTGGGATTACGGCAAGGCGCCCGAGGTCGTGATCGAGGTCGTGTCCAACACCCAAGGTGGCGAGACCGCCGCCAAAATGGACCGCTATGCCTACTATGGCGTCCTCTATTACGTAGTTTTCGACCCGCTGGAGCAGGTGCAAGAGGGCCTGCTGTGCGCCTATGAACTCACCGCCACTGGCGTCTACGCGCCGCGCGCCGCCGACTTTCTGCCGGTGGTAGGGTTGGGGTTGCAGTTGTGGCAGGGCGTATTTGAAGGCGATGAGGATACTTGGTTGCGCTGGTATGACGCATCCGGGGCGCTGATTCTGACCGGCGCAGAACGTACCGCCCAAGCGGAAAGCAGGGCCGACCAAGCGCTAAGCAGAGCCGAGCAAGAGAGAAACAAAGCCGAACGTCTCGCTGCCCTCCTCCGCGCCCACGGCATCTCCCCGGAAAACGGCGGCCATCCCTTGCAAGATGGCGCAAATGAAGCGAATGATGGTGTATAGCCAGGTTCAAATTGCGCGCCGTGGTGGGGCGCGATGGATTCGCTGCATTGCGGCAGCTGTGAAGAGTCTTTTTTTGGCTGCCGCCAAGGCACGAGGACGTGGTCGGCGGCTACCAAATAGGCCGACAGCCGCTGTCTTTCCAACAACCTCTGAAGACGGAGAAGGAACCTGGGCATGACGGACACACGCGCGGGTACCGGTACCCGGTCGCCTATCGTCGCACGCCTCCTGAAGGGAACGCTGATCGCTGCGCTGGTCGTCTGGTTTATCGTCGAACTCTACCCGGTGCTCTTCCTTCTCAATACCTCTCTCAAGACCGATTCCGAGATTCTGAACGCGCCATTCGCCTTGCCCACCGGACTGAATTTCGGGAATTACGTCAGTGTTTGGATGGGGGAGGGCGTCAACAACCGGCCGTTGGCCCTCTACATGCGCAACAGTATCGTGGTGACGGTCGGCACGCTGGCGCTCTTGCTGGCGGTCTCTTCGCTGGCCGGTTATGCGCTGGCGCGCGGCCGCTTCTCCGGCAGCGCCGCCACCCAACAGACCTTTCTGCTCTGCCTGGCTGTTCCAGTCCACGTCCTGATCATCCCTGTATTCTTTATGATGAATCGGTTCGGATTGCGCAACGATCTGTTGGGCCTGACGCTAATGTACACGACCATGGGCGTGCCCTTCACCGTGCTGCTGATGCGGGCCTACTTCCTGAGCTTCCCTGTCGAGATGGAGGAGGCCGCGCAGATCGACGGCTGTTCCCGCTTTGGCGTCTTCTGGAGGGTCGTGATCCCTGTCTCGCGCAACGCTATCGCCAGCATGGCCATCATCAACGTCAGTTGGGTGTGGAGCGAACTCTTCTTCGCTCTGGTGCTCATGGACCGGTCGGAGGCGCAAACGATGCCCCTTGCCGTCATCGCCTACGCGCCCAAAGCGATGATGGGCGAATCGACGATCGGCCCCCAATTCGCGGCCATGGTCTCGGCAGCGATGCCCCTGATCATCGTCTATTTCCTCTTCCAGCAGCAGATCACCAAGGGAATGACGATGGGCGCCATCCGCTGAAAAGCAGAGCGTATTCCGTCTTGCGTTGCCGTGCGAGGTTCTTGCTAGTTAACGGGCACGAGCAGGATCGTTCTGAAAGCGAGACGCTTTGGGCCGCCCCCCTGCTCCCAGGCTTTCAAAACACCACAAAAAGGGGACAAGCGCGATGAACTGGTTCGCACAGACTTTTCGCAAGGTACATATTATCTACGCCTCACCGCTTTGGGCAAAAGAGCGGGGCGCGGCCTTTGATGCCGAGGAATATGCTGATTCACTGGCCGCGGCCGGCGTAGACTGTGTGGAACTCTATACCAAGGATCATCACGGGATCTGCTACTACCCCTGTTCCTTGGGTTTTTCCTATCCTCACGATGTGGTGGGCGAGCTGCTGGCCGCCCTGCGCAAACGCGATATCCGCCTGATCGCTTATTTCAGCGTATGCTTCGACAACTACGCGCTCGGCCTGCACCCGGAGTGGCGCGCTGTCAACGTATGGGGGGATCCCTCCAAGGTCGGGCCTTTCTATATGGCCTGCTGGAGTTCTGGTTATATGGACTATGCTCTTCAGCAGATTCGCGAGCTGGCGCAGGGCTACGCGGTCGATGGCTATTGGCTGGATATCATGCCATTTGTCAGGAACGTGCCCCAGACGGAGTGGATGTCTAACTCACTGCCGTCGCCTTGTTACTGCCTCAGTTGCCAGAAAGGCTATGAGGAGGAGACCGGAGAGCGGTTGCCTCTGCTCGTTACGCCCGACTCACAGGTGGGGAGTCCCCTGTTCGGGGATCTGTCGGTGCAACAGATCGTCGGCCAACCCTTCCTGGACAACCATGCCGAGCAAGCCTACCAGTTTCTTCTCGGCAAGGGGGAAGCCTTCCTGGTGCAGGCAATGGAGATTCTGCGGGCTCACAATCCGGAAGCTCTGATTACCTACAACGGCGCCAACAGCCCCGGGGATCCCTTCGACTATGCCGATCTCGTCTCAATCGAGGGCCATGCGCCCCTGTACACGCGCCAGAGTTTCATTTCCCGCTGGGGCAGGGCGACCGGCAAACCGTTCGAGGTGCTCGTCTCCGCCGGCCTGCCCGGCGGCCCGTTGGGAGGCTTGTGGTGTCGCTATGACCACAAGCCGGCCCCCCTGCTGCAAATGGAGAATGCCATCAGCCTGGCGCATGGCGGCAGCAGCGTCCTTGGGCAGTTCCCCTACCCAGACGGCTCGACCGACCCTGCCCAGTATCGCGGCTTTGGACAGGTCTTTCGACCGATCATCGAGCTTGAACCCTGGTTGCGCCAACCCCAATCGGTCAGTGACATTGGCATCCCACTCTTGACCAAGCCGCGCACCGCATCGCTTTTCTGGTATCTGATGACCGAGGGCGCGGAGAATATCCACGAAGCCCTGTTGGATAGCCACTATCAGTACGATATCCTGCGCAGCCTCGATAATCTGGAGTCCTACAGTCTCGTCGTTCTGGCTGATCAGGCCGCGCTCTCCGATGCCGAGATCGAGCGGCTGCGGGACTATGTGGCGCAGGGCGGCAGGCTGCTGGCAAGCGGGTACAGCTCCTTGTGGGACGAGCAGGGGCGGCGGCGCGACGATTTTGGCCTGGCCGATCTCTTCGGCGTGTCGTTCCAGCGCGATCCCGGTCTGCCTTACGTGAGTGTCCGACTGCGGGACGAGACCCTTGCCGACCGGGTTACCTCCTTTGCCATGTTCGCGGACGATGCGCCTCCTGTCGAGGTAAGCCTGAACGGCGCCAGCGTGCTGGGCGATCTCGTCTATTCTGAGGCAAACCGGACCAGCGGCACGACGGTCATGTGGGGCAATGCGCCGCCGGACGAGAGCCAGGCCCACCCTGGGCTATGCCGGAATGACTACGGCAAGGGCGTATGCTGGTATGCTGCATGGCCGTTGCGGACGGGCGGTCTGTCGAATGTCTGGATCAAACGTCTGATCAATGTCCTCGTGAGCGATGTCGTGACCCGGCCCGTGCTTGAGACCACCGCGCCGGCCGGCGTCGAAGTGGTGCTGAACCGGCAGGAAGGGCGCTATGTAGTCCACCTTGTCAACCATCACATCGGCACGCCTGACCGGCCGTCGTTCGACGAAGAGAATGGCCTGGTCCTGGACAACCTGGAGATTCAACTGGACCTGACACGGTTGGAACTGGAGAGCGTGCAGCGGGTCTATTCGCCCCCGCAGAGCGACCTCCCCTACCGAGTCGATGGCAACTATCTGGCGGTACGAGTTCCTCCTCTGCGCGCACATGCGATGATCGCTATCGAGTGAACTCGCGGAAACTCAGAACCAAACGGACTACAGGGTGATACCGGCCTGCGGTGCGCAAACTCACCAGGCCCGGTAAACCTTGAAGAGGATCTCTTCGCGCTCGCTTAAGTCCTTCAGTGTGCGAGTGGAGCTTTCTGCCAATCAGCTGCCGCTGAACTGAACGTATTCCAGTATGGCCGGGTTGCAGATATCTTTCGGCTGCCGGCCGTTGAAGAAGTCGAGCACCGCGGCCACGGCCATGTGCTCGATGCGCCCGCGGCCCTCGATCGTTGTCGTCGACGAGTGAGGGGTCGCTACGATCTTGGGATGCGTGCGCAGGCGCGTGGAGACCGGGGGCGGCTCCGGGTCATACACGTCCAATCCCGCCCCGCGGATCTGTTCGTTGTCGAGCGCTTCCAACAGCGCGTCCGGGTCCAGAAGCGGGCCGCGGGCCAGATTGAGCAGGACGGCCTCCGTTTTCATCTGCGCGAAGCGGTCGGCGTTCATCAGATGGTACGTTTCCGGCGTGGAAGGCGCGTGCAGACTGAGGAAGTCGGCGCTGCTGATGACCGTGTCCAAATCGGCGAGTTCTACGCCGAGGTCTGCGGCCCGCTCGGCCGAGATGTAGGGGTCGAAGGCCAGCACCCGCATATCGAATCCCCGCCCGCAAATGTGGGCTACGCGGCCGCCGATGCGGCCCAGCCCCACCAGCCCGAGCGTCTTTCCCATCAGTTCGGTGCCCATCGGCAGCCCTCTGGGCGCGAAGTCACCGGCGGCCAGTTGCTCCATGCCCGGTTTGACCTGCTTGGCCACTGCCAGCATTAAGGCAACCGTGTGTTCGGCGGTCGACTCGGTGGGACCGTCCGGCGTGTTACAGAAGACGACGCGATGGCGGGTGGCGGCATCCAGGTCTACGTTGTCGATGCCAATCCCAGTGCGCACCAGGATGCGCAGATTGGGCAACCGGTCAAAGACTTCATCGTTGTAGCGGATGGCGGAGGCGGCCAGGATCGCCTGGGCGGGCTTGGCGCTGCCGACGGGGTCAGCCGGATCGGCGATCAGGCGTGTGACCGATTGGGGAAACTTGGAAAGAGCGTCCGAAAGCTGGGGCGCTTCGCTCCAGATGTGCGTAAGTTCAGAAATATTCATGGGATCTGCTCCGGCTCTTCCATTAGATCCAGTAGGGAGGCAGAGCAGTCCAGATCGATGCCAAGCTGAATGCCCCTGCCCTTCACAGTTGTCAAAGACACCCATTGGCGTCCGCTCTTACCTATGCGCCTAACCGGCTTTTCGTGCGGCGCGTCATCCGCGGCCGCAGTGAAATTACTGTTCGAAGCAGCGGCGCCTACATCTACGCTTTCCTGCGACTCATGGTTCACTGTGGACATTTCTCTCCTGCCTCAAAAAATAGCATGTCCGCTCAAGTATATCAAAATGACAGGCTTTCCTCAGAAAATAGGTTATAGCGCATCACCAGCCTCTTCTGACCCGCCGGCGTCACATTCACGAAGCCGGCGCGGCGGAAAGTTTCCGGCGAGCCCATGTAGGTGTACGAAGGGGCATCCGGCGCGACCGGATAGCCTTCGACGACGGGTGCGTTGTGGGCGCGAGCGTAGTCGACTGCAGCTCTCAATAGCGAGCCTGTAAGCCCCTGCCGGCGGAAACGGCGATCAACAAAGAGACATGCCACCGACCAGACCGGGGAGTCGTCGATGCGCGGCAGCGCGCGGTAGCGTTCCAAAGCCGCGTAAGTCTCCCGCGGCGCGATCGAACACCACGCGCCCGGTTGCTCCTCGTGATAGGCGAGGATTCCGACAGGCGAACCCGCGCGCACCAGTTCTTCGAGCGCGGCCACTCGCTCTTCTTTTGATGTGCGGCGGAAGGCTGAACTGGTCAATCGCCACCTCATGCAGGAGCAATAGCGGAACTTGCCGTGGCATTGAGAAAACTCTGTCAGGTCAGAAAGCCGCTCCACTGTCACTGGGCGGAACTGGATTGAGGCAGACAAATAGCCCTCCTGGTTTGAAGTGTTTCAGACGGGGGGACAGACCTCCGCTTTGGCGTTCGTGCGGAGTCGGTGATTCAGGCGGCCTGAGCAGAGAGCGACCGTTTGACCGACAATTCAGTCTGGAATTATGCTGCCTGAAGATGCCAGGCCCCCGCGCCCCTCTGCTGAAACCTGTCCTCTGCCGACAACCTGGTCGGAGCACATTGGCAAACAAACTGCGCAAGACGAAAAAAATCTCCTTGACGGCCTCGTTCCCACTGTTGTATAAGTAAGCACGTACAAGGGTTTCAGAGGGCCTTCAATCTATGATTCCCCAATTTTTTCGCCAATGCAAGTCTTGTTCGCTAAGACATCCGGGTGTAATAACTCCTTGCCCTCACTTCATTCTTCGCATGTGTCACTGAGGCAAGACTCAATGCCTGGGTAGGTTGCTACATTCTCTGGAATCCCTCTGAGTTGCTACCAACTGGCCGGACAGACCACAGGGCGATCCGTGATGACTCTCCTTCGTCCTGTTGAAAGCAGAGCGTGTAAGACCGAACGCCAAAACGGTTTCAAACCATCCTTCCCAATTTTCCACAGGAGAAAACCCATGCAGAGAAACTCACGGTACCTGATGTTTGCAGTCATCCTGATGTTGGTTGCTATCCTTTCGGCCTGTGTCGCGCAGCAACCGGCGTCGGGAGAAGCTGCCGCACCCGCCGACGCGATGGAGGACGAAGTTGTGGAGATAACGTGGCTGCAATGGTGGGTCAATGAATGGGGGCCCGACAACCACGGTCAACTCATCGCCGACTTCGAAGCCTTGCATCCAAACATCAAAGTCACAGTCATCGATGTTCCCTGGCCCGAAATGGCCGGCAAGCTCCAGGCCGCCGCCGCCGGCGGGAGTGAGTCCTACGATCTCTTTGGTACAGAGTCTACATGGATAGCGGGCCTGACCAAGCAGGGTTTCATTGAAGATCTCGGCCCTTGGCTGGCAGATGATCCCGAGTTTGCCGCCAAACTGACGGCAACCACGCCGATGGATTTCCTGGGCAAGACCAGGGGGCTATGCCTCTATCTCATTCCCTATCAGTTCGCCTACAACGTTGACGTTTTCGCAGAGAAGGGGCTTGAGCCGCCGACCAACTGGGATGAGTTCGTGGCAGTCCTGGAAGCACTGCGGGACGAGGAGTCGAATTCCTATGGCATGAGTATGCCGCTGCAAGACGGTGGCTTCCTCTTATTGCGTTACTTCAACTTCCGCCTCGCCCAGGAAGGCGGCCAGATGCTTGATGCAGACGGCAACGTGGCCTTCAACTCTCCTGAAGGTGTCGCCGCTATGCAGTGGTGGAAGGACTTCTACGACATGGGCCTGGTCGTGCCTGGGTCGTTTGGAGAGGATCAGGCTCTGATGCTGGAGTTCGTTGCCAGCGGACAGACGTCGGCGATCATCGACGGGCCGTTCATCTGGACCAAAGCGAAACAGATCGATCCCGACATCAAGATGGCCTATGCGCCGGCCTGGCGACACAAGACGGGCGGCTACTCCTGGGCATGCAGCGGCATGGGAATCGCCGCCAATTCTCCACATAAGGAAGAAGCCTGGGAGTTCTTCAAATACATCTATTCGGATGAGGTGTCACTCAACATGACTAAGCAGGTCAGCTTGCTGTGGGCGACGAACGCTGCTGTCGCCTCGCTTGCAGACTCTGACGATCCCATGCTGAGATACGTCCCCGACTTCGCAAATCAGGATCCCGATCACAACATCCTATTCTCTCCCCTTCCCGAAGCCCAGAAGCTGCGGGATGCCTTCCAGCTATCCTTCCAGCAGGTGCTTGCAGGAGAAAAGGATGCCCAGACTGCGCTGGATGAAGCGGCCGCTATCTGGCAGGAGGAGTTGGACAACGCTCAGTAAAAGGTAATGGCTTGATGTGGCCCTTTATGGTTTCTTTCGGAGCGAGAACAGCCGATGCCATCGAGGGCCACACCACCCATTTCTTAAAGTCCTGCAGCTGTCATGGACCTGCAAGGCGCGCGTGGCAGCCCATAACACAGCCCAAGTCTCCATTGGAAACCATAGAGAAACCGTATGAATGAAGGCGGGACGACTCGCTCAGCCGCTGTGGAGCCGTCCGACAAGGGCACGGTAGGTGAAATGCCTCAACCTGGGCTGGTTCCCCGTAAGGTAACCCGGCGCCTGCTCAATGGCTACTTCTTTGTAGCGCCGGCCATTCTGTTCTTCCTTCTCGTCAGCATCTTCCCTCTGTTGCGCACCCTCCAAATGAGTATGACCGACGTAGATGCAGGAGTACTACAATTCGTCGGACTGCAGCACTATCTGGAACTGCTACAGGATCAATGGTTCTGGAACAGTCTGAGAAACGTTGTCCTATTCACAGCTGCCTCGGTCATTCTGCATATCGCAATTGGCATGGGGCTGGCCTTACTGCTGAATGAAACCTGGTTCAATACAACCGTGAGAAATTTCATGCGCGGTCTGTTGATTCTGCCCTGGGTTTTCTCAACGGCAGCTTCGGGCCTCATGTGGACCCTTCTCTACCACCCATTTGGCCTCCTGAACTATCTGTGGGTAGGAGTCCTGGGTCAGGATGCTCCAATTGAGTTTCTGGCCAAACCGGGCCTGGCCATGGCTTCGGTAGTGGCGGTCAATACCTGGAAGTCCTACCCGTTCTATATGATCATCATTCTTGGCGGTCTGCAGGCGATCCCGGCCGAACTGTACGAAGCGGCCAAGGTTGACGGGGCCAGCGCCTGGAAACGGTTCTGGCACGTCACCTTGCCGCAGCTACGCCCCATCCTGATCGCTATCTCGACCATCGACATCATCACCACCATTGGTCACGTCGATCTGATCAGAATGCTGACCCGGGGTGGTCCTCTCCGCAGCACAGAGACTGTAGCCTACTATATCTATAAGACTGCCCTGCTCGATGGCAATCTCGGCTACGGCGCGGCTATCAGCACTCTCATGCTACTGATGCTTGCTATCCTGATCATCATTTATCTGAGGCTGTTGTCTCAAGGGAGCGAGGCGGGTGAAACGAGCTTCTGATTTTAGATTCAGGTACAGTTATGTGATACACCAGGTTTTTATTGTAAGTCTGACAACTTTATCGGCTATTGTCATTCTTACCCCTGTGGTCTGGATGGTCAATGCCGCGCTGCGTCCTATCAAGGAGGTGTTGACCTATCCGCCGCGACTGGACCCAAGTCAACTCACTTTTGAATATATGGCATCCCTTATTGAGAATGAGACATACAGGATATACTTCGTCAATAGTTCGATAATAGCCCTGTCAACTTTGGCCATCGTTATCGTTCTTGGACTCCTGGCGGCCTATGGCTTTTCACGTTTCAAGATGGGAGGGGGACGGATCATGTTGTTGGGCATCATGGCACTGCTGATGCTGCCGACCGTAACCCTGATCGTCCCTTATTTCCGCCTGGCGCACCTGGTTGGACTCTACGACACGGTTCTTGGACTAATTGTCGTGAATTCCGCCTTCATTTTGCCGATCTGTATCTGGCTGTTGAAAGGGTACATGGACGCCATCCCTGTTGATCTCGAAGAAGCGGCCATGATAGATGGCTGTACCCGCCTGCAAGCCATGCAAAAGATACTGATCCCACTGGCGGTCCCCGGCATAGTGGGTACGGGTACATTTGCCTTCATATTCGCCTGGAATGAGTTCCTGTTGGCAGTAACTTTGACCGACACACCCAGTTCGCAGCCACTCACCATCGGGCTGGCCGCATTCTTCGGCCAATTTGTCAGGGACTGGAATTCGATAATGGCCCTGTCCACAATTACCAGCATCCCTCTGATGATCATATTTGTCGTCTTCCAGCGTTGGGTGGTGCAGGGCATGACCAGCGGCGCCGTCAAGTAGCCTTCACCTCCGGCGACACCCTGACCGGGCGGCAATCTCACTCCAAGACGCGTGCATCGTGTTCCAACCATACAGAATCGAATGCAGAGCGGACTTTCCAGGTGACCTCGGACAACGCGGTCCAGAAACAAAGGCCAGTGCGGTTCTGTACGCATCTGCGCCGGTGTACGCAGGTGTCAGGAGGCTTGTAGCCGTTCCTGGCTCCTGCCAAGCATGGGGAGAACAACGATGCGCATAGCCATCGCCGGTATCAGCCATGAAGCTCTTAATACATCCCCGTTACCCACGACAATGGAACATTTCCAGGTCTGGCGCGGCCAGGACCTCTTGCAGGGGGAAAACCAGTTTTCACCCTACGCGGCGGGGGCGTCGACCGGGGCTGTTGCCAGACCGAAATACGCCACGCTTGCCGACATGATGCAGGATCTGGGAGCGGAACCGGTCCCCATTTTGCACGCGAATGGCCTGGCACCGTCGGGTACGGTGGAACAGGACACCTACCTGCAGCTGAGAGACGAGATCATCGACGGCATCCAGCAGGCGGGCCAACTGGACGGCATCTGCCTGATCCTGCACGGGGCGCTCCTGGTGGAGAACATCTGGAGCGGCGAGACCGATCTGGTGCGCTCGATCAGGGCAGTGGTCGGGAACGACGTCCTTATCTCAGCCAGGTTTGACCTGCATGGCAACCTCACCGAAGAGTTTGCCAACAAGACCGACATTTGGACGGTTTACCGCACCGCTCCCCACCGTGACGCGCCGCAAACGCTGGAAAGGGCGATGACGCTGCTCGCGCACTGTATTCACGGGGGTCATCGCCCGCGCCCAGTCTTTGTCCGCGTGCCGATGATATTACCCGGCGAGAGGGCCACTACCGACGTTGACCCGATGAAGTCGCTGCTGGAACTTGCAGTCGAAATCGGGCAGCAGCCGGGCATCCTTACCGCTGAAATATTGGTCGGCTTTGGCTGGGCGGACGCGGCCTATTCCTCCAGCAGCGTCGTGGTTATTGCCGAGGACGAGCCGCACCTGCCCCATGCACGGCGGCAAGCGAGGCGCCTGGCGCAGGCCATGTGGGACCAGCGCCATAGCTTCACCTTTGATCAGGAGGTCGCCTCGTCCGCCGACGAAGCCATCGATCTCGCCCTGGCAGCCGAGGAAAGCTGCGTCTTCATCGCAGATTCCGGAGACAACCCCACCGCGGGTACACCCGGAGATGTGCCCCATTTCCTGTCACGCCTGTTGGCCAAGAATGTTCCCGACGCGATTGTGGCCGGCATTCCCGACAGTGCGGCCGCGCGCGTCTGTTTCGAAGCGGGCGTTGGCGCTACAGTTACGCTCAGCCTGGGCGGAAAGTTGGACACGGAGTATGGCGCTCCTGAAGAGGTCACGGGCATTGTGGAACATCTTTACCAGGCCGGGCCTGACGCCAACGAGGCCGCCATCGCCACCGTCCGCGTCGGCGGCGTGCGTGTACTGGTTGCCGACAGACGCATGTATTTCTCAACCTTGAGCAACTTCCGCAAGGCCGGAATCGAGCCGCTAGAGCATAAAATCGTTGTTGTGAAGCTGGGCTATCTAATGCCGGAGCTGCGCGACGCCGCGCCGCGCGAGATCCTGGCACTGACCCCGGGTTACTCCGACTTGGATTTCACCCGCCTACCCTATAGATACATAACCCGACCGATCTTTCCCTTGGACGAAGAGTTCGCCTGGTCCCCGGTGATAACAAATGTGGCTGGATATGGCGGCTGACAGCGTCAAGTCATGACCGGGTGAGACAGCGGCGCGCATACGAGCATCTTTAGAGCCGACAGCAGGGAGGTCGGCTCGCTGAAATCGAGGAGGACGACACATGGCCGGACCCGGCATGGAACTGGTTGGTGAAGAGGAGATTGAGGAAGTCCTGCAAGTGTTGCGAGCCGGCTATCTCTATCGCTACGGAATAACGACCGCAGATGGAGACGATCCGCGCTTCCAGGGCAAGGTCTACCAGTTGGAGCAGGAAATCGCCGCCATGTCGCAGGTGCGCTATGCGGTGGCGGTCAACTCCGGCACATCGGCTCTGTTGGCGGCGATGGTGGCGCTGGGCATCGGCCCCGGCGATGAGGTAATCGTGCCCGGCTTTACCTTTGTGGCCAGCATCTCTGCCACTGTCTATACCGGCGCCGTGCCGGTCCTGGCTGAGATCGATCGCACGTTCAACCTGGACCCGGAGGACGTGAAGGCGAAGATCAGCCCCCGGACCAAGGCGATCATGGCCGTCCACATGATGGGCAATCCGGCCCGTCTGTATGAACTCAAGAAGGTCGCAGAGGAAAACAACCTGTTCCTGATCGAGGACTGCTGCCAGGCTTTCGGCGCCGCCTACCGGGGGCGCCCCATCGGTTCTATCGGCCATGTGGGTGCGTTCAGTTTCAACATTTACAAGACGATTACCTCGGGAGACGGTGGCATGGTGATCACCGACGATGAGGAGCTGTACAGGCGGGCGTTTGCCTTTCACGACCAAGGCCATTCTCCCTTGCGGACCGGTGTCGAGATCGGCGAGCGCCCATTTCTCGGTCTGGATTTCCGCTATACGGAGCTACAGGCGGCAGTGCTGTTGGCCCAACTGCGCAAACTACCGGGTCTGATCGATCTGCTGCAGACCAAGAAGCGCCACTTCAAGGCGGCCCTTGCCGATCTGCCGGGCCTTGAGTTTCGCGAGGTACTCGACGCGGAGGAAGAGGTCGCCACAGTTCTGACGGTGATACTGCCGACTGCAGATATGGCGCAAAAGATTGCCGCGGACCTGGACAGCAAGGTGGTGGCCGAGGCGGGCTGGCATGTCTACAACAACATGGAACACCTGCTGGAACAGCGCATGCCCACGCCGCTGTCCTGCTCGTTCAGTTGCCCCCACTACGCCGAACAGGGCGGTACAATGCGTTACCGGGAAGGGATGTTGCCGCGCACCGACGACCTGCTGACCCGCTCGATCAATATCAGTATCGGCGTGTCCGACGCCGGCCTTGGCTCAGCCTTTGGCGTTACGATCAACGATGACCTGGACGTCGTCGCGGAGCGGGCAGCCACCTTTCGCCGCGTCGCGGACTGCTATCTCAACTGAGCGACACCATCCTCTAGAGAGTACAGTGTTTGAAAATTTACCTGCCGAACGGGGGCTTCTCAAGACCCGCCTTGAGGCGTTCGCCTCGCTTGCCCTATTCGTTGGGAACGTGTAGAATATATGTGCTCCTTCCCGCGCAGAATTCAGGAAGAATTTTCCTCGGTGAAATCTCTTGGCCGGCGCAGGAGGAAACGGCCAAAACCGTAACTACACAGTGAATGAGCCTCTCTTTTATTGGATTATGTCTACCTTCTGGCACAGAAGTGAATGACAGTGGATAGTTCGGATGTTTTTCCAAATCGTTTACAGAAAACCTCTGTCCTCAGGATGCCTAGTCGGGGCCGCCCGTGGACAACCTTGAAAACGCTCGAATCTAGGGAATCATGATAAGGGGAGGCTCGCCGCATAGTGTGTACTGCCTTTATTATTCAGAATTCTGAGACGGTTCTGTGTGCAATGTGCAAATTGACAGCCTCGCGGGCATTGGATACTATGAGTAGCGAAGTGAAACTGTCTGGAAGTATGTGTCTAACTGGGAGGCAGTCGACATCATGGCGATAGTGAAAGGCCGTTCTAGAATTCCTCGTTATGCAGATGTTGTAGGTAAGAAAGCTCATGGAGCGACGTACACTCCCAAGGTCCTGGCTGATTTCGTAGCCAGGAAAATCACAGATGCATTCACTGAATTCCCTGTAAACCGCCCTCTCCGAATTCTGGATCCGGCAGTCGGCGATGGACAGCTTCTTATCAGTCTACTGGAGCTATTTTCTCAGGGTACTAATCCAGGTATAGAAGTTTACGGGTTTGAGACTGATAAGGAAGCCTTCCACCTCGCCCAGAGCCGATTGACAGAGAAATTCCCTGCCGTGTCGGTTTACCTTAAACGGGCTGACTTCTTAGAGTTCGTTTCAGAAAACTTTGGAACTGACGGTCAAGGGCTGCTTTTTACTCCTGAAGGTAGCGAATCCTTTGACTTGATTATTGCCAATCCCCCTTACGTAAGAACACAAATCATGGGGTCTCATCAGGCACAGCACATCAGTCAGAGATTTGGACTTTCCGGACGCGTCGACCTTTACCATGCATTCATTCTTGCTATGATCCGGGTCCTAAAGCCAGAGGGCTTCGCGGGAATCATAGTTTCAAACCGTTTCATGTCCACTCGTTCAGGTGCGCCCGTTCGTCGTGCGTTAGTGGAACGATGTAGAGTTCGCCATATTTGGGACTTCGGTGACTCCAAACTATTCGACGCAGCGATTCTCCCGGCCGTCCTGCTGATCGAGAGCCGAAACGGTATTGCTTGTGACCAACCAAACTTTACCTCAATATATGAAGTCCCCCATTCGTCAAAGGCAAATCCTGCCAGCGCGGCATCACCAGTCGAGGCACTGTCGTTTGCGGGCCAAGTTAAAGTCAAAGACGGTCGACATTTCATTGTGCAGCACGGAAAACTCAGCACGGGAGGAAAGTCGCAAAATACTTGGCGAATTGCTACAGAAGCATCGGAGTCTTGGCTCGCCACTGTCAACTCCCACACTTGGAAGCGCTTTGGCGACGTCGGGAAGATTCGCGTCGGTGTAAAAACCTGCGCAGACAAGGTTTTCATCCGTTCCGACTGGCATCTCTTGTGCAAAGGTGAGCAGCCTGAATTGCTAAGGCCATTACAAACCCATCACATCGCACGTCGTTTCAAGGCACTTGAACCCAACACTACTCGCCGGATCCTGTATCCACACGAGGTTGTCCAAGGGAATGTTCAAGCAGTAGACCTTTCATTGTATCCTGTCAGCAAGGAATATCTTGACAGCCATCACGAATTGCTCGAAAGTCGCAACTATCTCAGGAATGCAGGTCGTGCTTGGTACGAAATCTGGGTACCTCAGGATCCTTCAGCTTGGCAAGAGACCAAGCTGGTTTTTCGCGACATCGCTAAGGAGCCGACATTTTGGATTGATTCAACTGGATCAGTTGTGAATGGTGATTGTTATTGGATGGTCAGCAAAAATCCGGCGCAAACTGATTTGCTATGGCTTGCGGCGGCAGTAGCCAATTCGAGCTTCATCGAAAAGTACTATGACACTTGCTTCAACAATAAACTGTATGCGGGGAGGAGGCGCTTCATAACCCAATATGTCGAGCAGTTTCCTCTACCCAATCCTGAAAGCGCTATTGGCAAGACAATTGTCTCGGCTGCGAAGGATGTCTATGCGTCTCTCCCGTCTCCGAGCACAAGTGAATTAATGGAGGAATTGGAGCGATATGTGTGGAAGGCCTTTGGTTTAGACATCGAAAAGGTCAACGGGTAATTTGATCTGTAGTTTCTTGTTGAGAACTTTCCCTTGGAACTTTGGGAAGCGCTCAAAGAATCGTTCCCCCGTGGTCACAAGAAGGTGGGTCAAGGCTACTCTTCCGTCGTCAATCTTTGCACAAAAAAGAACATACCTCGTGTCACAGTAGCGTATCTGTTGTCCAGCGATCTGTGGAAGATCAATCGTTTCCATACTGTTCGGAAGGATCAATCCCAAATCTATAGTAGGGGATGTCTGGAGTTTTACTTCCAAGAGCTGGTGCCGGACATCGGGAAACCTCCCATCGTCTTGGTATACGCTATACCCAAGCTGCCGGCACACTCGCCTGTGCAACTCCGCGCCTCGGTTTCGTTCTTGATCATAGTCTCTATCTGCAAAATCTGTGCCAACGAGCCCTCGCAAGCGGTCGAATATCTCGCGAATTGGTAGTAGTTGACCCGCCACAGGGTGGCTCAATGGGTTTGCAGTGGGACTTGGATCGAAATCGGCATCCACAATTGCTCTTAACAACTCTGTATCTTCTTGAGCCACAAGCTCCGCAATGAGTTCTCCCGGCACCAATCGCGCTTGATACTTCTGAGTGAGTGTTCCAGTTGTATCAAGAACTGCCAGTGTTGCTCCCGTAACGACCTTGACTCTTGAAATAAAACCGTCTCTGTTTACTCGTACAATGACATAGCGCCGATTCGGCGCTAGTTCTTCATTCCAAACTTGAAGGTTATCGGACTTTTGAACATATGTGTCAAAATCCTGGCCTGGGAATCGAGGCTTCGTCCTCCTGAATGAAGGCGGGACTGGATAGCCAATGGTCTGACAAATGAGCTGCTTAACAACCTTAGAGCGCGTTCGTAGCGGGAGGCTAGGAAGTTGAATCCCTACCAATCCTTCGTTGAGCAGAGCCTCAAGATCGGAAGTGGGAATCCATAAACTTGGAGTACCCTTTTCGATGGAATCATAAATGGACAGCCCACTTTCGCGGATTGCATCAGCGTATCCCTTTTTCTTTTCATCCTTCGCAGTCATCTCCTACTCCTCCTTCAGTCAGCAACTGTGGCACACGAATCTCCATCGCGCCAGCGATAGCCTCCAGAGTGCCCAGGGTGACATTTCTTTCTCCCCTTTCTACAGAGCCTATATATGTGCGGTGCAACTGGCAGAGTTCGGCGAACGCTTCTTGGGAGACGCCTCGGGCCTTCCTGAATGTACGCATATTGTCCGCCAAAGTCTGTGTTATCTTGCAGCTTGGTTTTCGCAGCCCGGTATCGCTTGCTTTTCTTTGCATAGTTTTCGCTTCTCCACTGAAATGGCAATAGGCCTTTTCCATAATTTATCAACCTGCATACTTTGAGTCTACAGACTAAGCGTAGCATTGGGCGGTCAACTTTTTTATGCCAGTGCTACAACGTCAGCCCCCAAAATGGCGATCAGATCAAGGAAGGCTCATGAGGTAGGCTTTCCATGATTCTAGAAACGCGCCGCCCGAAATCTTCGTTCTTCCCTTCTGGTCCTGGAATAACGACCTGCTGAGCCGCTCGATCAATATCAGCATCGGCGTGTCCGACGCCGGCATTGGCTCAGCCTTTGGCGTTTCCATCAACGATGATTTGGATGTCGTCGCGGAGCGGGCAACCACCTTTCGCCGCGTCGCGGATCGTTATCTCGGCTGAGCTTCGCCAGCCTTTGGGGGGTGCAACTAAGGCAGTTCATATCGTCGACATTTCGTCTTGACATCACGTCCTCTTTCACAATATAGTTTCTTGGCACTCAATACCGTGTGCAAGTTCCTTCAGGCACGTGAAAGGGAATTCCATGAACGCAGCTATCGCAGAAATCTCACAATCTTTCGCCCGCGATGGGTTTGCTATCGTTCCCAATCTGTTCCGCCGCGAGGAGGTCAAGGGTCTCAAGGAGGGCATTCAGGAAATACTGGATGAGGTCAGGCAGGAGTCCAGCGGCGAGACCAGCCGCAGGGCTATGCTGGATGCAACGGGCGTCTACGTTGGTCTGGCAGCGCGCAGCGGCGTGGTCCGGCAAGCCGTGCGCGATGAGCGGCTGCTCGACATTTTGGAGGCCATCATCGGCCCCAATGTTGAATTCCTAAGCGATAAAGTCGTCTACAAAGACACTGAGACGCATGCTGCCAGCCCCTGGCATCAAGACTGGCCCTACTGGGAGGGAACGCACAAAATATCGGTATGGGTTGCGCTGGATGATGCCACGCCTGAGAACGGATGCCTCAAGCTGATGCCCGGCTCCCACCTTGGCAGTTTAATCCATGACGGCGACAGTAGCGACGGCATAGGATTCGGCCACCGCGTCCGGCCCGAGACGGTCGATGAAAGCGCTGCCGTCACCGCACCATTGGAGGCCGGCGGCGCCGTCTTCTTCCATGACCTTACCATGCACGCCAGCCACCCGAACACCGAACGCAGCGAACGATGGACCTGGTTACCAACCTATCGCGATGCGCAAGCCGAGGACCCACCCTATTCGTTTGCTGTTGCGAATGCCGTCGTGCGCGGCGTTGGGCGCGAGTGAGCAGCAACCAGATACATCCTGAAAAGTATGGTCAGTCAAATGGCCCGGCTCTTGCTGAAATAAGACCATTGGAATCCTGTGACCTGAAGGGCAGGCACGTTGAGCCATCCACTGCTGGACATCGAGTTCACTGAACAGGCGCCGAAAGCCTATCTGAGCGGGATTGGCAAGCTCTTTTCAGTTTTCGATGAACGGGTGCAGGATTCCGGCAACGTCTCGTATGGCGTGCAGGTCGATCAGCGGCGCTTTTTCGTAAAGAGTGCCGGCGATCCTGACAATCCACGTCCCTTTCTCTCCCACGAGGAAAGGATAGCCTTACTTCGAAACGCGGTCCGTCTGCGGCGCAGTTGCTCTCATATCGCCATACCGAAGCTACACAACGTTATCGAGTCGCCGCATGGGCCGCTGCTGGTCTATTCCTGGGTCGATGGCGAACTCCTCCACGCTGACCGGGCAAAGCGCAATAATCCTCAGTCGGCACTGCAGCGTTTTCGCAGGCTGCCCGCCTCAGAGATTCTGAACGCGCTGGACGTGATCTTCGAACTGCACTGTGAGATTGCCCAAACTGGATGGATTGCGGGGGACTTCTATGACGGCTGTCTGATCTATGACTTTGCCCGCCAGGATATACATGTCATGGATCTGGATGGGTATCGGGAGGGGCCCTTTATCAACGGGATGGGACGCATGTTTGGCTCGTCGCGTTTTATGGCCCCCGAAGAGTTTGAGAAAGGGGCGCCAATCGATGAGCGAACGACCGTCTTCACAATGGGGCGCACTGCAGCCAACTTGCTTTCAGACGGAACACTGGCGCGTTCAGCCTTCCGCGGCAATGACGCTCACTACGATGTAGTCTGCCGGGCCTGCCGCGCTGCGCGCCATCAACGATACGCTTCAATCGCTGAATTCCATGCTGCCTGGCTGAAGGCAGGCAGTGTCACTCCCTTCAGTTGATGAGGCCGGCAACCTGTCTTAGAGTTGCGGGTCCCATCAAGCGTGGCGCGTTGTCAGCGCTGGTTTTTGAGGGGGGCGTTGCGGGGGGTGTCCCCCCGCACAAGGGAGGGCCGAAGGCCCGACCGCCCAAAAAGGGCGTAGCCCCTGGCGGCGGCGGGGGTTTGCCGACGACAGCCCTGAGCCGCCTTAGCGGCGAAGGGTGCGCAGGCCCGCCTTAGCGGGCCTGCGCCGCCGGAGGGCGTCTGCGCCCGCAGGCGTCCACACACGAAGAGTGAGGAGAGAGAGAACACCTTTGCTCAGCTCACTCAGGATCGCGAATTGATTATTGCTGAGTAGTTACCGAGGTGGAGGTAAGAGGCGCTAGCGGCCGCCAAAGCCGGTCATGGCGATTCCCTGGACGAAGTAACGCTGAGCGACAATGAAAATCGCCACCATCGGCGTCAGCATCACCGTGCTGGCGGCGAAGACGACCTCCCAGTTCTTGGCATAGGAGTCATTGTAGGCGCGGATGCCCAGGGCCAGCGGCCACTTGTCCATCGAGTTGATGTAGATCAGTGGATTCATGAAGTCGTTGTAGTGCTGCAGGAGCGCAAACACGGCAACGGTAGCGATCACCGGCTTGGATAGTGGAAGAAGTATCTGGATCAGTACACGGATGCGGCTGGCGCCGTCGATCTCGGCCGCGTCTTCCAGCTCCATAGGGATTCCGCGAAAGAACTGGCGCATAAGAAAGACGTAGATTGCGCCGATGCCAGCCCAGGAGGGCACGATCAGGGGCAGCCACGTGTCGATCCATTTCAGATTCTTGAAAATCAGGAAGCGGGGTACAAGAGTCACCACATCGGGCAGCATCATCGTCGCCAGCAGCAGGGCAAACCAGAAGTTGCGCCCGGGCCAACTGATACGGGCAAACGAGTAGGCCACCAGCGCCGACGAAATGACGGTTCCCATCACCGCAAACAGGACAATGATCAGCGTGTTGACGATAAATCTCGTCAGCGGCAACAGTTGAAACGCTTTGACGTAGTTGTTCCAGTGGGGATCCTGCGGCAGCCACACGATTGGGTGCGCGAACACCTCGGTTGAGACTTTCAGAGAGGACGATATCATCCAGAAAGTGGGCACCAGGAAGGTGACCACCAGAAAGGTCATAAAGAGTTGAAGCACCACCAGCCGGATCGTCTCCCAAGTGGAGCGAGATGACTCACTTTGTCTGCGCTGTAGGGCGCTGTCAGCTTGCAGATCGGCAGAGTTTGACTGCCAATCGGTCGCCAGAGCCCCCTGCGCTTGTCTGTCTGACCGCATCGTCAGCTCCCCTCCTCGTAGTATACCCAGCGGTTAGACAAGTAGAACTGGAACAGGGTAAAGCCAACAACAATCACGAATAGTTCCCAGGCCAGAGCCGAAGCGTAGCCCATGTTGAAGTACTGGAAGGCATTGCGATAGATGTTCAGGACCACAAATAGGGTGGCGTCCTGGGGACCGCCTTCGGTCATGATCATCGCCGGCACAAACGATTGGAAGGAGTTGATGATCG
Organism: Caldilineaceae bacterium; assembly: GCA_965220715.1. Lineage (GTDB taxonomy): Bacteria > Chloroflexota > Anaerolineae > Caldilineales > Caldilineaceae > Bin5. Next base: position 4,675,058 of record OZ244843.1, on the reverse strand, counting down.
CAATCACCATGTTGTAGAAGATCAAAGGCGTCATCAGCGGCAGAATGACGTAGCGCAGACGGCCAAACGTGCCGGCCCCGTCCAGACTGGCAGCCTCTTTCAGCGAGTCCGGGATACTGCCCAGCCCGGCGATGAAAATCACCATCTGGCGGCCAATCATCCAGAAGGACATGAAGATGAATGCCGGTTTGGTCAGTTGCGGGTCAAAGAGCCACATGCGCGGCGCAATGCCGAACCAGCCCAGAACCTCGTTGAGGATGCCAAACTCCGGGTGCAGAACTCGTTGCCAGACCACTGCGCTGGCGACCAGAGGCACGATAATGGGCATATAGAATCCAGCCCGGTAAAAGTCCCGGAAGCGAATCTTCTGGGTCAGCGCCAGCGCCAGCGTAAAGGAGATAACCAACTGAATCGGCACCGCGAAGATGGTGTAAAAGGCGCTGTTGTAGAGGCTGAGATTGACCTTGGGGTCTTTGAACATCTGCGCCAGATTGGCGAAACCGACAAACGTCGGCGGGCGCAGTAGATCCCATTCGACGAATATCAGGTAGACTGAATAGAGCATCGGGAAGGCGATGAAGACCGAGAACCCGATGATAAAGGGAGAGGCGAACAGATAACCGGCGATCCAGTCGCGCAGTTGGCGTTGTGATATGCGGCGTCTGCCGATGGGCGCAGCGGTAGCGGCCATGTATGTTCCTTGAAGGGGGCGGCGAAACTACGCGCCGCCCCCTTCTTGCTGCGAAATTTTCCTATCCCTGCCTCGCCCAGTGGGCATCGAGCAGGCCCTGTACACCTTCGTTCATCGCGGGAACGACTTCGGCGGCGGTGGCGCTGTTGGCCAGCATCGGGTCCCAGCCAACCGGCTTTGCGACCTCGCTCCAGATCTGTCCGCGAGAGACGCCGCCGATCACGTCCACCTCGGAGCTCAGGAATGCATTGCTGAATGCGGCGGCGTTGGAGACGCCGAAGCGCTCCTCAATTGTCGGGCCCCAGAAGTTTTCGACCAGCGACGAAGTGTTGGGAATGCGCCCCGTGATGGTCGAATAGATCTTCTGGCCTTCTTCACCACCCATAAAGTGGACAAAGTCCCAGGCAGCGTCGACCAGATCGCTCTTCGGTACGCACACACCCTCGGCCCAACCGCGGTGAGGCCGGCTCTCGTCCGCCATCTGCGGCATCAACACCACATCGAACTCAATCTCTTTTCCTTCTTCGCGCAGTTCCGGGCTGTTCAACCGCGGGAAGAACCAAGGCCCTTCATACTTCATCGCCGCGTTGCCAGTGTCGATCGTGTTGGTGCCGCCTTCCAGATCGGCCGGTGTCGGAGAGATGGCCAGGCTGTACATGAAGTCCTGGGCAACGAGCTGCAGAATTTCGGTAATCTCCGGCTGGTCGAACATGGCTGTGCGGGGGTCCACCAATTCGTCGAACTCCTGTACGCCGGTGGCGCGGATCCAGTGGATGTCGCGGGCATAGCTGCCGTTGGCCTGATAACCGTACATCTTGGAATCGCCGTCGGTGCTGGTGAGTTGCTCGGCGATGCTGACAAAGTCCTCGAAAGTCCAGTCGTCGGTCGGATAGGCAACCCCGGCTTCGTCAAAGGCATTCTTCGCATAGAACATCACCATCACACCGGACTGGAGCGGAATCAGATAGCGGCTGCCATCGCGACGCGTGCTGAACTCGATGCTGTCCACACCTTCCGGATAAGGGCCGGTGAAGTTGTCCCGTTCAATGTAGGCGTCGATGGGGGCCAACAGCCCGGCATCGCTGAAGGGTTGCCACTCCCAGCCCTGGAAAGAGGCCACTTCGGGAATAACACCACCCGCGAAAGTGGTCTGTAACTTGGTGTAATAATCCACCCCGGTGCCGCTTATCGAAGGCTTGACCGTGACGTTCGGATTTTGCTCACGGTAAACGTTCGCCAGTTCTTCCCAGGCGGGGATGTCGGAGGCGTCGCCCCAGGCGAAAAAGTCCAGTTCGATATCCTCGGCGGCAGGGGCCGCGCTGCCCGCTTCCCCGCCGCTGCCCGCCGGCGCCGGACACGCCGCCAGCAGCAATGTAGTGGAGCCGATGCCAATTCCTTGCAGAAACGAGCGCCGTGAAACCTGGCGTTTCCTGCTTCGTTGGGCGTCTGTCATAGTTCCCTCCTTACGTGGGTCGACATAGGACCAGCATTCTGATTTTGAATCTATGGACGGCCCGCGGCAGGGCGGAAACTCCGGGGGGATCGTGATGCCAGCCCGGTTGGGCCACTCGGCATAGGATACATCACCTTGTTGAATTGGCCACATTCAGGCAGGTACATTTAAGAAAACAGCGTTGCAGTTGCAACTCTTAACCAACTACTAACCTCTTCTTAACCTGCTACTATTGGCGTGCCTGTACGATAGCCCATTAAAGCGAATATTCTCAATGCCAAGATTATGCGCATCGACCGCGCGCCGAAAGTTATGGCGGGCAGTCGAGTGCAAATAACGAGTGGGATTGCGCTTCAACCGGTCAATGGGAATCGCCCCGGCGGCAACGGTGTGAAACTCCCAATTAGCCAGTTAGACTCCAGCGAAGAGAACATCCTATGGATATGTTTTTGATACGGCGGACCGGCGCTGAATGCATCGGGGTCTTCTTTCTAGTGTTGGCTGCCTGCGGCTCCGTCATAGTTGGCGGACTGACCGGCGCATACGGCCAAATGGGCATGGCATTTTCGCCTGGGCTTGTTGTTATGGTCATGGCGGCAGCTACCGGTCATCTTTAATGGCCCATCTGAACCCGGCTGTGACCTTGGCTTTCGCGCTGACGGGACACTTTCCCTGGCGGGAGGTGCCGTACTACATCAGCGGCCAACTCATCGCGGCGGCGATGGGGGCTGCGGTACTTCGATTTCTGTTTGGCAACGTTTTCGTTTTGGGCGCCAATCAGCCCGCCGGCCCGATTGTGCAATCCCTGGTCATGGAGGTACTGGTCACCGCCATCCTGATGTTCGTCATTGCTGCGGTTGCGACAGATCGACATGCGAAGGGCTTGCCGGCGGGGCTGGCAATCGGTGGGGCAGTGGCGTTGAACGTACTCTGGGCAGGCCCGATCAGCGGCGCTTCAATGAACCCGGCGCGCTCTTTCGGTCCAGTCCTGATTTCGGGTGTCTGGACGGCCCATTGGATCTACTGGGTCGGCCCGATTGTGGGAGCCGCCTTGGGCGCTTTTGCCTATGAATTCGTGCGCGACACTGAACCAAGTGGGACGTAAGATTGGCGCGGGTTAATTCTGATACCCTGATCTCTGTGTAAATACGTTGCGCAGGAGGGGGCGGGAGGCAGCCGGCGCGCTCCGCCCATGTTGGCGCTTTCCCCGTGCCAGAGGGCCAGATGTCGAACTCTCGATATCAGTCTACATCCTGATACGGACCTCGATTTTCAGGCGGCAGCAGCGCGGCCACTTGCTTCATCGTTTCGTCGGTCAGAGCGTCCAAGTGTTGCCGCCGCTGGCGGCGGGGAATGTCAGCGGGGATGGTCAGGGGGCCAAAAGGGTGGCCGATGCGGATCTTGACCTGTGTCCTGCGCCAACGGCGCAGATTGACGAGAATCTTTTCGGTTCCCAGGACAGCTACGGGCAGAAGACGAGCGTGCGCCTGGGTCGCCAGCAGGCCTATGCCCGATTGTGCGTGTATCAGGTTGGCGCTTTGGCGGGCCGTGTGGCCGGCGATCTGTTCGATCCGCTCGCCCCGTTCCCGGTGCTCTGCCATGGCTGGGTCGATGCCCCCCTCCGGAAAAACGCCAACTGTGCGCCCGGATTGCAGAGCCTCCAGGGCCGCACGCATCGCTTTGCGATCCACCTGCCCCCGCCAGATTGGGATCAGATTGAACGACCGACTGAGGAAACGGAAGAATAAGATGCGCTCTGTCTCAATGGCGAGCAGGAAGGCGATGCGGAATGGCAAGAAAATCATCAGAAGCGGGCCGTCGAACCAACTGAAATGGTTGGAGACGAGAATCATGGCCTCGCCGCGAGGGATGTTTTCCCGGCCGCTGACCGAGACCGAAAGAAAAAGGCTGCCAATTACCCGGCCCATGAACACGAGAATAGTTTGGAGTATTCCTTGTAGAGCGGCGTACATGGCACAGTCCTCCTTGCGGTTAGGCCGGGAGCGGCGCCCTGTCTGCAATCAACCCGCTCTGGTGGAGTTCCTGCCACATCGCCGCCGGCGGCTCCACATCCCAGATGGCCCGGTTGTCATCCGCCTCAGCCGCTGTCGCCGAGCCGATAACGAGAGAGGCTATCGCAGGATGGGCCCCGGCAAAATGCAGGGCAGCCACATGCAAGGGCACGCCATGCCCTGTCGTTATTTCCTGGAGGCGCCGCGTCTTAGCCAGAATCTCCTCTGGCGCGTCCATGTAATCGTATGTGGCGCCTGAAATTGGTCCAGTCGCCAGAATGCCGCTGTTGTACACGCCGCCCAGGAATATGCTCACATCGTTTTCCGTACACCAGTCCAGAAAGTCAAGGGAAGTTTGCTCCAGGAGCGTATAGCGCCCGGCAAGCAGGAAGCAGTTGACGTCGATCTTCTTGGCGAACTCCCATTCCATCTCCCACTGGTTCATGCCCGCTCCCACGGCGCCGATTACCCCTTGCTCTCGCAGGTCCACCAGCGCAGGGAAGGCCTCGTCCATCGCCTGCTGATAGTGAACCTCGGCATTCTCATAGTCGGGGTCATGCACAAGCAAAATGTCAACGCGGTCCATCCCCAATCGCTCGAGGCTGTCCTCTAAGCTCTTCATCACGCCATCCCGACTGTAGTCGAAATAGATCGATCGATCGGGACGCACGATGCGGCCAACTTTGGTCTGGATGACTACCTCATCACGCGGGATGCCCCGCAACGCTGAGCCGAGCCTCCGCTCTGCCTCTCCTGTGCCGTAAAGAGGAGCGGTGTCGAAGAAACGAATACCGTTCTCAAATGAGCGCTGTACTGTCTCAATGGCCTCCGTATCGTCAAGAGGACTGTACAGATTGCCGATCGGGGCGGTGCCCATACCCAATCGGGTAACTTGCAACTGGGTATTGTCGACCTGCGCGCTGGTGATGGAATTTGCTGTCATCTGGTTGCTCCGTGTGGCGGCGATAGTCCGTTGAGGATCGAATCCGATGTTGAAAAGGTTGTGCGGCGCGGTTTTGCGTGCTGCGCCGCGAGCCGCCGGCCTGATCCGGATGCGTCGGCGAGCCCGACGGGGCGCAACGATCTCCTGTTGGAGCGCGGAACCGAGTTCCGCGCGTACTGTGCGTTTTCCCAATGCTTACGGGGGCATCAGGAATGATGTAGGGATTGTACAACATCTGAGAATGTTATGCCATAGGAAATCGTTCCGCTATAATGACGGCTGAACTGTTCGGGAGACAGGTATCATATGGCATTCACGGTAGAACATTTCCACGAACTGACCCGGCTACTCTACGAGCGGCCAGAGTGGCGGGCGGAGTTGCGCAGTATCCTTCTGACGGAAGAGATACTGGACATGCCGCGCATGCTGAGTGAACTGACGGCAGCGCAACAGCGCACGGAAGAAGGCTTGCAGCGGCTTGAAGTGAGTGTAGACCAGTTAGCCGCAGCGCAACAGCGCACGGAAGAAGGCTTGCAGCAGCTTGAAGTGAGTGTAGACCAGTTAGCCGCAGCGCAACAGCGCACGGAAGAAGGCTTGCAGCGGCTTGAAGTGAGTGTAGACCAGTTAGCCGCAGCGCAACAGCGCACGGAAGAGGGTCTGCAACGGCTTGAAGCGCGTGTCGACAAGTTAGTTTCAGCGCAACAGCGCACGGAAACGCGATTGGAAGCTCTCACGAACAACGTGGGTGATCTGAAGGGAATCTTACTGGAGAGCCAGCATAGGGATCGCCCATATCAGCATTTTCGTGGAATCGTCCTGAAAGCCCGTACTGTCACGATTGACGAGTTGGGCCTGCTGACAGACGCCGCCCTGGAAAAGGCGCTGCTCACTGAAGCCGAGGCGGAAGATATCGAACTCGCTGATGCCGTTGTGAAAGGCAGAGACCGGCAGACGCGTCAACCGCTCCATCTTGTCATCGAGAGTTCTTGGGGCATAGGCGTAGGGGACGTGAAACGCGCAGCCCGCCGCGCCGTGCTTCTGGCGAAAACCGGTACGGTGGCCCGTCCCGTGGCCGCCGGCAAGTGTGCCGCGCCAGACGCCCACAGCACTGCCGATGAACTGAAGGTGTGGCTCGTCATCAATGGCCATGCCCTTGCCCCAGGCCTGGATAATTAGACACGATCCTCCTGTTGTCGCCTTCCCTACCTGGCGCAAGGCCATAGTAGACAGTCGGCAGACGGAAGTGACACTGGGTCCGCCAGGAGTCACATCTCGTTGAACGCACTGTTACTTCTGAATGAGGAGGACTGACTGGCGTTTCAGTCAGCGTGGGGGGCGGACAGTCTTCGCGCGGTTCGGAGAGAAGTTGTCACAGTTTACTCCTTTGCCAGTTGTGCGTGGAAGGCATCCATCTGGGGCAGGATCTTGTCCCAGGTAAACTGCTTCTCGACGAGGGCGCGGGCTGCTTCACCCAGAGAGCGGCTTCGCTCTCCGCCGGCGGTCTGGTCGCGCAGCAGGGACACTACGGCGTCGGCAAATGATCGGGCGTCATCAGCGATCAGAACGTGTTCCCCGTCCCGGACCGGGATCCCTTCAACACCCAGGGTAGTGCTAACCATCGGCCGCGCGCAGGCCAATGCCTCCAAGACCTTGAAGCGAGTGCCTCCTCCCACACGCATCGGCGTCAGGTAAACCGACGCGCCGCGTATGTAGGGAACGATATCCTCGACTGCACCCGTCAACTCTACATCCGGCAGCGCGCGCAAACTGTTCAGCCTGGGATGGGGATTCATGCCGACAATCTGCAACCTTACATCCAGCTGGCGACGTACGCGGGGCAGCACGTTCAGCCCGAACCAGAGCATGGCATCCACATTGGGGCGATAATCCATTTTGCCCGTGAATACCAGCGATGGAGGGTCTGTTGCCGGCAGCGGTTCAGTAGGATAGCGGGAGATTTCTATGCCGTTGGGCACATTGACGATCGGGCGCTGCGGCGCCAACGAGGACAGCGCCTGCCGGTCCGGTTCGCTGACGGCAACGATTCCATCTACGGCCTGACAGAAATTCCGTTCATAGCGATACAGTTTCTGCCACTGCAGCCCACTGTAGAGCGCTGCAGGCCAGCGCGCCATGCTGCGGGCATCCATCATTGCGGCACGCTTCTGGAGCAGGAATTCGGCGTTGTGATTATCGAATACCACATGGGGCCGGTTTGAGGGCATCTGCAGAATCTGTAAGCCATACGGTGCCATCTCCAATCCTTCGACCTGTACCAGGTCATAGGACTCCACTGCCAGCATCCGCTGGAGCAGCGCGTGGGCATCATCCTGCGCCAGGCGCAGCCCCATGTCCGGTTTCCCAGTCAACAAGGCATCGAGCATGCGGCGGCTCAATGGCCGTTCGGGCTGCCTAAAACCCTCTACCCGCGAGCAAAGCTCCAACAGCATGGGATCGGGCCAACTCTTTTCTCCTGGAGCAATGCAGGTGAAAAGATCCACTTCGTGTTTGGAAGCCAAATGGCGTAACAGAAAGTAGTTGCGGAGTGTCGTGCCTTGGCGAGGAGGATACGGAGACTGGGGTGTGAGCAGAAGGAGTTTCATTGCCGCCGGTCACGCCGAACTATGATGTGCCGGCTCGGCCGGTACTGCGGTCCCGTCACCGACCATGCGGTAGACCTCCAGTGTTTCCGCCGCGGCCCGGCTCCAACTGAATACCGATGCCCGTTGCAGGCCTTTGTGGCAAAGCTCCTGATGGAGTTCATCGTCGGTCAATAGACGGTGGAGGGCGACGGCGATCTCTTCCCAGTTGGATGGATCGACAATCAGCCCGGCATCGCCGACCACTTCCGGCATGCTGCTCGTGTTGCTTACGATCGTCGGTGTGCCGCAAGCCATTGCTTCCAGCGGCGACAGCCCGAACCCCTCGTAAAATGCAGGATGTACATGGCAGCGTGCGCCGACGAACAGTTGATGGAGATCCTCATCAGGCACTCGGCCCAAAAAAAAGGTGTTCTGATCGAGATTCAACTGTTCGACCTTTCGATAGACCTCCTCGTAAAGCCAGCCGGGTTTCCCGGCCAGGACAAGGCCTGTGTTCTCCACGCTGTAATGCTTCAGAAGATGGTGAAAGGCGTCCAGCAGGCCGCCGATGTTCTTGCGAGGTTCAATCGTGCTGACAAAAAAAATGTACTTTTCCGGGATACCGTACTTAGCCTGCATGGCCGCCCGGCATTTGTCTTTCGACAGAGGAGTGTAAATGGGCGCCGCGGCTTCGTAAATGACGCTGATCTTTTTGGGTGAGGCGCCGAGTCGACCAACTACATCGTTCTTGGTACTCTCGCTGGGCACGATAATGTGCTGGGCATGGCGCACCGCCCGGTCAATCTGGCTGTAGTAGGCGGCATGGGACTCGGTCAGAAAATGGGGCCAACGCAGAAAGGCGAGATCGTGGACGGTGATGACCGAAGGGATGCTACTGAAGAGAGGCGGGATAAAATCTGTGCTGTGGAGCAGGTCCAGAGTATGAAAAGACAACTCTGCCGCCAACATTGGCTGTTCAACGCGCCTATGCACAGGCGTGAACAAGGTGCGCCGCTGAAAATTCGGCGCGTCGGCCAGTGGTTCCCGCTGTTTGCGGTGTTGGAAAACTGTGTACGTTGTTTCCCGATCCAGCTCCGCAAGCTCGTCAATGAGATTCTTCGTATAGCGACTGATTCCTGCTGGCTGGTGGTAATTCAGCCGGGCGTCAATGCCTACTCGCATGTTCTCAACGACTCTTCAGTGGGGAAAGTTTGGCCTGCGCGCCTCCTGGTTGCAGCATCACAAGAAATCTGCGCCCAGTGACTGTAATCCCGGACGGGCCGAAGAAACCCGCACGTGGACAGACAATCGCTCGACATTGTATCATTTGCCTGAAATGTGGGCAAAAAGTCTTGCAGACCTACTCTTGCCGTTGCGTCTTCAGTTCGATGATTGAGCCCAGAATTTCCTCTGTATCAAGATAAGCCCACACGGCCCCCGGATCCAGTGTCGAACCACCGCTTTGGATAATATCCACTTTCAGCTCCTGCGCCACCCCTTCCGGGTCGGGCACACGGAAGAGCAAGTGGTGTAATCCCTCGCCCTTTTCCTCCAGGAACTCGGAATAGATGTTATCGCCTTCAAGCGGCTCGATAAACTCGATCTGCACCGCACCGGTCTCGATGAAGGCCAGTCTCATGCGGAAGTTTCCTGGCCGTCCACGAAAGGTAGACTGTGCATCCAGATCGCTGCCCTCGGGCGGCCAATCCACTACCTGGACCGGCTCCATCGCAAAGCGCTCCGTCCACGCTTTGGCCGCGGCGCGTGCATCGCGCACGACGATTCCCACCTGTACGATCGATCCCAATTCGATTTTGCTCATAGTTAGTTTTGGCGACCTTGTTCTGTGCCTGGACGAGCATCCCGCCAACTGCAATTCCACCGCCAAGCGGGCAAACCCATTAAATTGCTGCGATTTCACGGCTCGGGGCGCGACAAACCGCGCATTCCCCTGTCCCTTTCAGGCATAAAGATCCAAACCTGATTCATTGCGCAGCCTTATATGCTGAATGTGTGGGATAATAACAACTGCCAGCTCGAAAGCCAAACATACCTGCAGGAGAGTTTCGATGATTATTCAGGATATCAAGACAACTGTGCTGTCCCTCCCCCATCTGCCGGGCTTTCAGGATGCGACAATTCGCCATATCCCCCGGGGCCGCAGCCAATGTTTCGTCCATGTCCATTCCGACCAGGGCCTGGTCGGGCTGGGGCTGGGCGGAGGAGCCACCGCGGCGCGCGAGGTGATCGAACGCACGCTCAAGCCGATTCTACTTGGTCAGAACGCCTTGCACATTGAAAAGCTGTGGGACGAAATGTTCTGGGCGATTCGCGGTATCGGTCGCAAGGGCCTTGCCTTCAGCGCGCTTTCCGCCGTGGATATCGCGCTCTGGGATCTGAAGGCCAAGTACTACGAGACGCCCCTCTATCAGTTGCTGGGACCGTTTACGGAGTCGGTGCCGGTTTACGGCAGCGGCGGCTGGACCCACTTTTCCCAGGATGAACTGGTGGCGGAACTGTGCGGTTACGTGGAGCGAGGTATGAATGCGGTGAAGATGAAAGTCGGCAAGGATTTCGGCCAGAGTGAACAGGAGGACGTGGCGCGCTTGGCAGCGGTGCGGGAAGCCGTGGGCCCTGATGTCCAAATTTACATTGACGCCAATAACGGCTACTACGCCAAACAGGCCATCCGTATGGCTCGGACCTTTGAGCAGTACGGCGTAGGCTGGTTTGAAGAGCCGGTTCTGGCCGACGATATTGAGGGGCTGGCGGCGGTCGCCAGGGCCATCGACATCCCGGTGGCAAGCGGCGAACACGAATACACCAAGTATGGTTTCCGCGACCTTATCGCCCGCGGCGGCGCCGACATTGTGCAGCCCGACGTGGGCCGAGTCGGCGGCATCAGCGAGTGGATGAAGGTCGCCCATCTCGCGCACGCCTTCAACCTGCCGGTGGCTCCCCATGCTTACCAGCTCGTTCATCTTCATCTGGCCTGTGCGACACCAAATCTGAAAGTAGTCGAATACCTGGGCGGTGTGGAAGCGGCCGACCGCATCTTCTACACCTCCTTTAACGAACCGCAGAACGGCGTCTGGTCGCCGGATCCTGATAAGCTCGGTCTGGGTCTGGAGCTGGACCCGCTTGCCGTCAAAACCTATGCTGTAGACTGAGCGCGATGCTTTCGGCTCAGGCTGGCCGTGGGCAGCCAGTCTTGTGCTATGTCCTGGGCACGAAAGGTTGCGCCCTAAATTTGCCAATGGTTGTTGGAACTTCCATTGGATAAGTTTGATTGAAGTGCCAAGGGTCAGTGACGGCGCATTTCACCCCGGAGGCACGCTGGCCAGCAGGGCGCCGCATCGAGTGTAGTTGCACGGAGTCAAATCGTAACTACCCAGCCGTAATCAGTTCGCGACCTGGGACGCCTGCGGGCGCAGACGCCCTCCGGCGGCTCCGGCCCGCTAAGGCGTGCCTGCGCACCCTTCGCCGCTAAGGCGGCTCAGGGCTGGCGGTCGCCGCTCCGCAGGCGCCGCCAGGGGCTGTCGCCCATTGGGACGGTCGGGCCTTTGGCCCTCCCTTGTGCGGGGGGATTCCCCCCGCAACGCCCCCCTGACAACCCGCCCGGCAGCGAGCCCTGTGGCCAATATCCCATCATCGCCGTAAGGCTGCCAAAGCTGCTGTCAACCAAATACGTAGCGAAATAGCCTGCATGGTGGCAGGGATGAAAGGTTGGTCAGGAAAGGAAAGGGCTGGCCCAAAAAGGCACTGCAGATGGCATCAATGGCATAAAGGCCCTGCTACAGCAGTCCTGTCCATCCCTCAAGCTCAGTACCTTGAATGAGTGGGGTCACTAAAAACTGAAAATTCAAAACTAAAAACTGACCAATCCTGTTTCAGACAAGCCGTCTTCCCCCGGTCCAGACCATTTCAAAAGGTTCTGAACACGATTCATTACACTTGGATGGCTTATATGCCCTCTTCTGAGATCGCACACTGGATATGGCTTAGTAGTTACGTCAAATCAAACAACCTCCTCATCTAGGGGCGGATCCGTCAGAGAGCGGGTCCGTCCCTCTCAATTGGACGCCAAATATGCCAAAGCGCCAGTGCGATCGAATTCATATATGCCTATACAATTTGTGACTGTTCAAGGGAATCAGGCTCGGAAAAACAGTTCAATTAAGGCGAGTGATGCTATTCAGATAAGGGATCTGCGGCATTTCGGTAGCCGGTCAATTCCATCCTGGTCGATAACCGTTGTTTTACAATCAACTGCTAACGGAAACCAATTCTCATAACCTGACTCTTAGAGCCCTTGCCGACAGTTCTTAACGCAGACCGGATGGGAGATCTCTAAATAAATAGAATATTGCTGTTGACAGCTGGCAGGGCCTGTGATATGATTCCTGACAAATAAATAATGTAAAAATTTTATCCCTCTTGAGAGTTGAACAAATCGAATTCGTCCAGGAAAGTGGTCAGTTTGTCATCCCGCCTTCCTCGAAAACGCGGGTACCACTCACCACTTGATACCGATGCCCTCAGCAACGCGACCAAGGTTAACTCTTCTCCGTTCCTCTTTATCCCGCGAGCCGCAAAAGGAGGAAACTAAAGACTCGCGACAGATCACGGAGCCGTGATTTGCGCGCATCGCGCTAGTTCTGTTAAGCACCAACAAAAGGAGGAGACAAATGAATAGGGTGATTTCGGACCTGCAGGCAGATGTCATGCGGGGAAAGATAAATCGGCGTACATTCCTGCGCAATGCGATCCTCTTGGGTGTGTCACTGACCTCCGCACAGGCGCTGTTGGCGGCCTGTATGCCACAGGCTCCCGCAGCGGCCCCGGACGAAGGGCCTGAGACCGGCGCCGCACCGGAAACCGGGCTGACATTGAGCATCGCCTACAATGCCAACTTTACCACGTTGGACCCTCACTTCTGGGTGAACTGGCGAGATGGAGAACTGTCCCATCTCATTTTCGACACGGGGATAATGCACTCTCCCGAACTTGACTGTGAACCCTGGGTCTTCGAGTCCTGGACGCAACTCGACCCGCACACTTGGCAATTGAAGATTCGTGAAGGCATTACATTTCCGAACGGTGACCCGCTCAACGCCGAAGCTATCAGGTACACAATGGAGCGGATCTTGGACCCGGACGTTGGCGTTTCGCTGAAGGGTTGGCAGCGGTTTGAATTCGCAGAGCCGGGCGAGGTCGTGGATGAATACACGTTCAACATGATCACCGGCGCGATGATTAATCCCTTCTACTATTGCCGGACGCCGGGCACTGAGTGGGCCTGGTTGCCGCCAAGCTACTACAGAGGTCTGTCAAATGAAGATGCGGCCCTCAACCCAATGGGGACCGGGCCGTACACGCTCGTGGAATACAAGTCGGACCTGCACACAATTCTCGAGGCAAAGCCGGACTACTGGAACGCCGAAAGGATCTGGGGTGGGGACGGCACGCCGCGCTGGCAGCGTTACGAAATGAATATCATCCCGGAGGCGTCTACGCGTCTCGCCGCTCTGGAGGCCGGTGACGTGGATATCGCACATACGATCCCGCTCGATCAGGCCAGATCCTTGCCGGGCCCTGACGCTGCAGGCGAGCCAGTGCGAGCGATTGTAGGACCTACAGGCGCGACCATGTTCATGTATATCCAGCCGCAACCGCATACCCCTGAACTGAAGGAACAACAGGTGAGGCTGGCACTGAACCACGCGGTCAACTGGGATCCCATCAACCAACAACTCTTCTTGGGGGCTTCCTATCGCCAGACCGCTTGGATGGTTTCAATTCATCCCCAGTTAAGCCCAAACGTCGAAGCAATCCTCTATGACCCGGAAAAGGCGAAGGCGCTGCTAGCAGATGCCGGCGTGCCTGACGGGTACCGGTTGAGGATGGTAACGGCTAGTAATGCAATTCCCGAACTTCCTCTTGTGGCCCAAGCTATCGCTGCCCAGTATAAAGAGATTGGACTGGTCGTCGAAGTTGAGACCATGGAAGGCAGTCTGATAGGCAAGCAGACCAGGGCCCGGGAATCCCCCTTTGACCTTGTTCTTTGGGATTTCGGCGGCAGCTACGCCGATGTCGGGTCGAGTATGTACCGGATGCACCCGGATTACTGGCCTAACCAGACCGGTTGGGTACACGAGGAGTACGCTGAGCTTTACCAGCTGTTGAGCGAAGAAGAGGCGCTTGAAACAGGACGCCGGAACGAAATTGCCTGGAGGATGCAAGAAATTCTGGTAGAGGATCCGCCATGTGTCATCCTCGGCGCCGACGTCAAGGCCCACGCCATCGGCCCACGGGTGAACTGGACGCCACGCCTCGATCAGTTTGTCTATCCCTGGGAGATAACATTGGCCTAAATGTAGCAGTCCAGAAACCTGATTTCGAGTTAGTGAGCGCCTTATCAAGCGGGATGAATCGAGTTGACAAAACATGATTCTGCTCGCATGATAGGGCGCTCAAATCGCAAGCGCATCGTATGGAGCGCGTATTTCCGTCATCGTGGTATAGCCAGCACTGTAGTATAGGCAGCACTCTCGGCAACCTTGCTTGCCGGTCTGAATGCCGGTGCACACCCTGAGCCCCCTGACAGCCTCATTGACAAGGAAAGGGCTCTTCTTGCCTTCACTGATCTGATTCCGACAGCGGATTTGGGATCAGGGTATGCTTCGCATGCGACATCAGAATAATGAAAAATGCTTTCCTACGCGTAAGAATTAGCATTTCGCGATTCATTGTTGCGGAACTGGAGGCGCCATGAGACGTTTTCTGATGAGGCGTCTGGTCTTGCTGGTGTTTGTCGTTTGGGGTGTGGTCTCCGTAACCTTTGTAGTGACACTGAAGGCCGGCGATCCTGCAGCGTTCATGTATCATATCCGTGAAACGAAGGAGGAGATAGAGGAGTTGCGTCGTCGCCTGGGACTGGATCGACCGCTGCACGAACAGTACGTCAACTACATGGTCAAGGCGGTACGGGGAGATTTCGGCAGCTCTATTCGCCACCGTCAGCCGGCCATGGCTCTGATCTGGGACCGTCTTCCGTACACGCTGCTATTGGGGGGGCTGGCGCTCATAATCTCCTTCTTTCTGGCGCTGCCAATCGGTGTTCTGGCCGCCGTGAAACGCGGCACCTCCCTCGATGGACTTACAATGCTTTTGGCGCTGTTCGGACAAGCGATTCCCGTTTTCTGGTTGGCGATTCTGATGATCCTGATATTTGGCGTGTGGCTGCGGTGGTTGCCTGTCTCAGGAGCTGGCAGCCTGAAGCATCTGGTCCTCCCCGCCGCCGCCCTCGCCGCCTATCCCCTGGCACGGAATGCACGTCTGGTGCGGTCATCGGTGCTAGAAGTGCTGGGCAGAGAATATGTGACAACCGCGCGTGCCAAGGGATTGAAGGATTGGACCGTTCTCATACGACACGTCCTGCGTAATGCACTGATGCCGATAATGACGCTGAACGCGCTGGAGTTGGGGTCGCTCTTGGGAGGCGCTGTCATTACGGAGAGCGTGTTCGGTTGGCCGGGCATGGGCCGCCTGACAGTACTGGCGATTCGAGACTGGGACTATCCTGTGGTCCAGGCAGGTGTCGCACTCATCGCCATGACGTATGTGCTGGCCAACCTGTTCGTCGATCTCCTCTATCTGGCGTTAGACCCAAGAATCCGTCTGGAGGGACAATGACCTCCACCACGGTGTTCACGTCCAAAGATGTCAACTCACTGCATCGGCGTGAGACGCGTCGATTCGCACGTGCCTGGCATAGTCTGAGCCACGCCAAGCCGGCGCTTGTCGCGTCGGTGGTGCTGGCGATCGCGATCCTGGCATCCATTGCGGCGCCCCTTCTCTCGTCCAAAGACCCCAACGGTGTGGACATCATGGTGCGACTTCAACCGCCGGCCCTGCTGGAGGATGGATCCTGGGCCAACCCGCTTGGCACCGATCAGTTGGGGCGCGATGTGCTCACCCGACTACTTTATGGCGGACGAATCTCTTTGACGGTAGGGTTTGCTACGTCTATGCTTGCGGGCACCATCGGTATGGTTCTGGGGTTGCTATCCGGCTACTACGGTGGCCTGCTGGATGAGGCCATCATGCGTGTGGCTGACATTTTTTTGGCTTTCCCATTCCTCATTCTGGCTATGGTGACAATCATGATGGTCGGATCGGGGCTGGGAACCATGATACTCGTGCTGAGCATCTTTGGTTGGGTGGGGTTTGCTCGCGTTATTCGCGCCGAAACTTTGTCTGTTCGCGAAAAGGAACTCGTGGAAGCTGCGCGCGCGATCGGTTGTGGCGATGGGCGCATCCTTGCTCGCCACATTTTGCCAAACGTGTTCGCCCCTATGATTGTCATTGCCACATTTGCTGTAGCCTCTGTCATCGTGGTCGAAGCCTCACTCAGCTTCCTGGGGCTGGGAATCCCACCGGCCATACCCAGTTGGGGTATGATGCTTTCGGACAGCCGCAACGTTTTGCGAATTGCCCCTTGGATGGGCATCCTGCCGGGGTTGTGTATCACGCTGGTGGTCTTATCGCTCAATCTGGTGGGTGACTGGTTGCGAGACTTTCTGGACCCACGTCTGCGTTCCTGACCCATAGGCCGCGCATCGTCCCGGGTACATCAGTTCCGAACGACGATTTCGGCGTAGCGAAGTTGTTCAGTTCGCCTTGGGGCTTAGGCAGTGAGACCTGGGTTTTGACTAGTTGCCGTGGAACGCAGATCACTCCTCTTCCCCTTAGTAACCGATTTGAGCCGCAACAGGTAGACTGAAAAACAGGAGACATCAATGATTCGACACAGCGTGGAGGCCAAGATTAAACCGCTTGTTGCGGAACACGGCGTCGTTGCTGGTGGAAGCCTTGTGGCCCAGACCGGCGTGGAGATCATGCAGCAAGGGGGAAATGCCGTAGATGCCGGCGTGGCCGCCGCCTTCGTCGCCCAACTCGCGGAACCTGGCATGTGCGGGGTCGGCGGCAATGGCACGATCCTCGTTCACCACGCTGATCGCGGCGAAACGACGATCTTCAACGACGGACCTTTCGCCCCGGCTTCAGCGACGCCGGATATGTTCGAGGTCTTGCCAGGCAGCGGGAGCTTCTACGGCTGGGCCAATGTACGCGACGACGCCAATATCATCGGCCACAGTTCGGTGGCTGTCCCCGGCACTGTGGCCGGTCTGTGCGCTGCCCTCGAACGTTACGGGACGCTAAGCCTCAAGCAGGTGTTGGCGCCGGCCATCGAACTTGCTGAGAAGGGCGTGAATGTGGATCAGCGTATGACGATGATTATCGCCAAAGAAATGAGGAACTTTCGCCGGTTCCCGCTCCTGGGGGCGCTCCTGCTCGTGGATGGACTGCCCCCGACCCCCGGCACCTTTTGGGAGCCGGGTGACAAGCTCGTATATCCTGAACTGGCCGACACCTACCGCGCGATAGCGGAGAACGGCGCGGACGCCTTTTACAAAGGCCCTGTAGCCCACGCAATCGCGGCTGAGATGTCCAGACATGGTGGGATCCTCACCTATGAAGATTTGGCCACCTATCGTTCCGAGATCCGTGTCCTGCAGGATGAGGACTTCTTAACATATCGCGGCCTGCGATATACTCCAGGAAGCTCGCGTGTGGTGGTGCAGATGTTGAACGTGCTGGAAAACTTCGACTTGGCGAGCATGGAGCCGGACAGCCCGACCTATCGCCATCTGATGCTCGAAGCCATGCGCTGGACCTGGGTCAACCATTTTGCCTATGCACTTGAACCTGGTCTGTTGACCAAGGAGCATGCCGGCGAGGTGGCCGACCGCATCCGTCTGGACCAGGCAACGCACGATGTGCAACCGTTGGATCCCCAACCATATCGGGGCCCGGCGCGCCCTTTCGGCGGGCCCAGTGCAGGCTCGGTGAGGGCTGGCGCCGATCCTAAGCTGGTCGGAGGGACGAACACCACGACGTTGGCTGCTGCTGACCGCCAGGGCAACGTCTTTAACATCCTTACCAGCCTGGGGAATGCTTTTGGCTCGAAGGTAGTGGTACCGGGCACGGGGATTGTTCTGAACGACCACATGTGCAGTTTCGATCCGATCCCTGGCCGGACCCTTTCCCTAGGTCCGACACGACGGCCCGCACGCGGCACGCACCTGCCTCTGTTCTTCCGCGACAGCAAGCCCTGGCTGGCTATGAGTGCCTCGGGCGCCCGGCGCAGCATGAGCTCTGTGTTTCATGTCTTAGTGCATTGTATCGACTTCGGCATGGAGGTGCAGGCGGCTATCGAGACGCCGCGCGTGTGGGCAGAAGCTCTGTATCAAGAGGCCTTTCTTGATTCGCGTATCCCAAGAAATACACGAAAAGCGCTCACCGATATGGGGCACCGTGTTGTTCATATGGACCCCGTCACAAGCGGTGGCTTTGGCCGTCCCACGGCTGTCAGTATTGACGAATCGGGAAGGCTCCACGGAGGGGCTGATCCCATGTATGCCACAGAGGTGGCGGGTTTCTGACTTGACCAAACTTAGCGCGATCTTGCTTGGCTTCTAAACCGGCCGCATCTCGACCTGGATGCATCCAGCCCACTACTGACTGCGCCTTGGATGAGATACGACTTGGCCTGAATCAGGTTGCTCCATGCTGAGTTGAATCCAGTACGATTCACCAGAGTGTTATCAGGGAAGCGCCCCAACCTGGGGATGCGCCCCAGCGCCGGGTGCCGACCGGATTTGGGAACTTGCCCTCGGAATCGCGTTACCTCCAAGGGGCTCCTTCTTGACAATGGGGGCGCTTCTGTCTCGCTCGTAGCCAGTGTAGCTGACCGGAATCGAGCCGAAGACTCACCCACGCTTCTGAAGCGCGCCCCAGCGCCAGACTGTTTGTCGTCAGCCTCTTGCAAATGGTATAATCTCCTCCTCTGAGAGTACCCCCTGCCCGGCTGGCTATAGTGTCGGATCCCTATCCGGCATCAGGTTGGAAGGGGCAACCGACTACGTAGAAGCGGTTCGCCTGTTACGCAAGGCTATCTGAGCGCGCCAAATTTAACCAAGTGCGCCGAAAGAAAGAAAAATGGATACTGACCAACTAGCCCAAATGGTAACCTGGCTCGACGAGGAGCATCGGCGCGACCGGGCCGAGATCGGCCGTCTGCAACAGCAGCTGGAAAGCCAGTCGGGAGACATTGTCGAACAGGCGCGTCGCATCCAGGAGTTGGAGGGACGTCTGGCATCTACGACTGCGCAATTGGGCCGATTCACCCAACTGGAACAGCAGATTGACAGTGTCAAGCAGGAACTCGGCCTGATGATCGACCGCAGTGACGAGGGCCAAGCGCAGGTTGCTCGCGATTTCGAGCGCGCCCGGTTGGCAGACAGGGAGGCGCTCACCAGAGAGATCAGCGAAGTGCGCCGGGACCTGCCTCGCATCGGCCGCATTGAAGAGGCGGTAGAACGGCGTAAAGGCGAAGAAGAACGCTTGGTTGATATGATTATGGAGGGCAGGAACCAAATCAATCTGCTTGTCAAAGACCTCGAAGAGCGCACGCGTCAGATCCCGTTTCTGGCCGACCAGCGCACCGGCGACGCCAAACGAATCGCCCAGTTGCAGCAGGAGACCGTCGAGTTGTTCAAACGTACCGAGGCTTTCAGCGGGCGATTTTCCATTCTCGAGGATGCCGACCGCCGCATGAGCGCCGAAATCGAGCGCTGGCGGCCGGTTTTCGGCGAGGTTCGGGAGGAGCAGCAGCAATTCATGGAGCGGTTGCGCATCGAGGTCGTCGAGCGCTTGCAGGTACTCACCCGCTGGCAAGAGATTATAGATGATCAAGGGAGCGTTGTCACCAAGAATGAAGAACGTCTCCAATCGTTCGGCCAAACCATCGAAGCAGCCCGTCGGACCGCCAATACAATCCCAGAGTTTCAGGAAAACATTCGCCGCGATCAGGTCCAGGTGCAGGAACTGCAACGGTTGGCCGAAGAACGCATCCGCCGGGAGATGGACGAATTTCAGGAGGAATACGAGAAGAGGAGCCGTCGCGACGGTCTGCGACAGGAGCATCTCTGGAAAGAGCAGGAGAAGAACAACAAGGAACTGTTGGATCATCTGCCGCCGGTTCTACACGATCTGCGCGTACATGAAGAGATGCTGCGCCTTCTCTGGAAGCTGCAGGAGCAGTATGGCGGCCGATACATCAATGCGGCCCAACTCTGGCTCGATGGTCTGCAAACGTCTCTGGAAGAGAGGGACGAAACGATGAAAAGCCTGGAAGAGGAATGGCAGAAGCAGCGCCGCACCGCCGAACTGTACGCCCGCCAGAACAACAGCACGCCCCGTACCGCCGGTATTGCCTCCGGTGAGCCGTCAATTAACCGCACCTGATGCGGGTCATAGCCACTGCAGGGCATGTCGACCACGGTAAGTCGACGCTGGTCCAAGCGCTGACAGGAAGCCACCCCGACCGACTGGAAGAAGAACAACGCCGCGGGCTCACAATCGTGCTGGGCTTCGCCTGGATGGATCTGGCCATGCCCGACGGTTCGCAAGAGCCTGTCAGCATAGTTGACGTGCCCGGCCATATCGACTTTATCAAAAACATGCTCGCTGGTGTCGGCAGCATCGATGCCGCAATCCTCGTCATAGCGGCTGACGAGGGGGTCATGCCCCAGACTCGTGAACACCTCGCCATCCTGGACCTGCTCGCGCTTCCCGACGGTCTGGTTGCCCTTACAAAGACAGATCTGATCGAAGAACTCGAGTGGCTGGAACTGATCGAGCTTGACATCCAGGAGATTCTGGTCGGTACGCGACTGGAGGGCGCGCCCATCGTACGCGTGAGCGCGCAGACTGGCGACGGCCTTGATCAACTGCGTTCAGCTCTGGCCGGCGCCCTGACGGCTTTGCCCCCCCGCCGCGATCGCGGCCGCCCGCGGCTGCCCATCGACCGCATCTTCAGCCTGCCCGGCTTCGGCACCATCGTGACCGGCACGTTGAGCGACGGCCATCTTTCGGTGGGCGAACCGGTTGATATTCTTCCCGACGGGCCTTCGGGCCGCGTGCGCGCACTGCAAACGCACAAGCAAAGCATCGAACGGGCACTGCCGGGCAGTCGCGTGGCTGTGAATCTCAGCGGCATCGCCACCGATGAAATCGGCCGCGGACAGGTCGTAGTGACTCCTGGGTCGCTGCGGTCGACCCTGCTGCTCGATGTTTCCTTTCGGCTGCTGCCCGACGCGGCAAATCCCTTGCGCCA
Organism: Caldilineaceae bacterium; assembly: GCA_965220715.1. Lineage (GTDB taxonomy): Bacteria > Chloroflexota > Anaerolineae > Caldilineales > Caldilineaceae > Bin5. The sequence continues at coordinate 4,654,134 of OZ244843.1, read as the reverse complement.
CAACATGGCCGTAGACCTTTTCAGCGGCGCGTCCGAGACGCCGGCCCATGTACGTCTCTTGGCTGTAGAGGAGCTGCTGCCGGGCGACGAGGGCTGGCTACAGTTGCGCCTGGAACGCCCAATCCTTGTCGCGGCCGGGGACCGCTTCATTTTGCGCCAGCCTTCGCCCAGCCTCACGCTCGGCGGCGGCGAAGTTCTCGACCCACACCCCCGCCGCCGCTATCGACGATTCGATGCAGCGGCTATCGCCAAACTGGAAACGCTGGCGCAAGGAAGCCCCGATGAGATCGTGTTGCAGAGCCTTGAGCGGGACCCACTGCTTTCGGAGCAAGATCTGATCGCTGCCTGTGGACTCGACAAGGAAATTGCACGTGCAGCCATCCGCCAACTCCTGGACGACGGTTTGATGCGCGGGTTGGACGACCAGCGGCTTCTGATTAGTGCGTCGGCCTACCAGCAGATCGTCGCCGACTTGCAACTGCTTCTTGGCGAGTTCCACAGCCGCTATCCCATGCGCCAGGGGATGCCCCGCAGCGAAGCGCGCAGCCGCCTGCGGGTGGCCGGAGCAGGAGGAGTACGCAAGGAACTGCCCCAGAGAGCCTTCAACGAGCTGGCCTTGCAGGCGAATGCGGACGGACTGGTGGCAAGCGAAGAGAGTACGGTCCGGCTGCTTTCCCATACGGTCAGCTATTCGACCGACCAGCAGCGGGCGGTTGATCGGGCGCTGCGGTCTTATGCCGCCGCGCCATTCAGCCCGCCCAATGCTATCGACACGCTCAATCTTTTGAACGGTGATGAAGATCTGCTGGAGTCGCTGGTCGAGCGGAGGATCCTGGCGCGGCTGCCCGGTTCAGTTTATTTTCGCCAGGAGGATTTCGCCGCCGCCACGCAGAAAATCATGGATTTGGCGCAGGCGAATGGGGCCATTACGCTGGCCGATGTGCGCGATCTGCTTGACACCAGCCGCAAGTACGCGCAGGCTCTATTGGAAGAGCTGGACGCCCGCCGGGTCACGCGCCGGGTGGGTGATGAGAGAATGCTGAGAGGAGTTGAGCAATGAGCGAAATCCAGTATCGCCGTCTGGGCCGCACTGGTCTGAAGGTTTCCCCACTCTGTCTGGGTTCGATGAATTTCGGCTGGACGGCCGATGATGAGACGAGTTTCGCGGTGATGGATGCCTTCGCCGAAGCGGGCGGCAATTTTATCGACACCGCCGACATCTACAGCCGCTGGGTGGAAGGGCACAACGGCGGCGAAAGCGAGGGGGTGATTGGGCGCTGGCTGCAGGCGAGAGGCAACCGCAACCAGATGATCATCGCCACCAAGGTGCGCGGACAGATGGGGCCTGGGCCGAACGACCAGGGCCTCAGCCGCAGGCACATCTTTGACGCCTGCGAAGCCTCTCTGCGCCGCCTGCAGAGCGATACAATCGACCTCTATCAGACCCATTACTTCGACGCAGATGTGCCCATCGACGAGACGCTGGAGGCGCTGGATCGCTTGGTGCAAGAGGGCAAAGTGCGGTATGTCGGCTGTAGCAACTATCCGGCCTGGCGTTTGATGGAGGCGCTCTGGACGAGCGACAAATGCGGCTTGGCTCGCTACAATTCCATCCAGCCCCATTACAACCTGGTGAATAGAGCCGAGTTCGAGCGGGAATTGGCGGAAGTCTGCCTGGCTAACGGCATCGGCATCATCCCTTACAGCCCACTGGCCGGTGGCTTTCTGACAGGAAAATACAGCCGGGATGGCGATACGGACAGCGTACGGGCAGAGAGCGTGCGCCAGCGCTACTTCAACGACGCAGGTTGGAAAGTTCTGGACGCGGTGCGGGCCGTAGCCGTTGAGCTCGACACGACGCCGCTAGCGGTCTCTCTTGCCTGGCTTTTGGCCCAGCCGGGGATGACCGCACCGATTTTCGGCGCCAATACTGTCGAGCAGTTGCGAGGTAGCCTGGCCGCGCTGGATGTGGACCTGACCGCCGAACAAATGGAGACCCTGAATAATGCGTCGGCCTGGTAAAATCTGCGGGCGGAGCCGATGAGGACAGATCCGGGTCGCGAGGAGAAGCTGCCGCGTACCTTCCGACCGAATCTAAAGCAACCGCAACTGCCGATCTTCGGCCATCTGGCGGGTCTGACGGGGTTGAGCACGCCGGACATCCTGCAGGGCTGCTTCAATGTCGGTGACAAAGCCCGAAAGCCGGTTTTCCATCGATTGCCCGAACAGAAAACGACGGTCGGCGTGCGTCAGGATCAACCGCCGCCCCGCACGCGTCATGCCCACGTAGAACAGCCGCCGTTCCTCGTCCATGTCGACTTCCCGGTTGGCAGGCATATAGGGCAGCAGTCCCGCTTCACAACCGACGACGAAGACGACCGGGAACTCCAGCCCTTTTGAGGCGTGGAGACTCATCAGCGTCACCCGGTCCGCCCGCTGGTCGTATTGGTCCGCATCACTCTGCAACGCGGTCGTGGTCAGGAAATCCCGAAGCCGGTTGCGAAAAGGCGCCGCGCGGCGCTGCAATCGGTCGATACGCTCCTTTTCGGCGTCGCTATACTCGGCGCCGCGCAGCCTTTCCCAGCTTGCGGCCGCGGCCTGAATCTGCTCAGACAAGGGCGCGGAGGCTGTGCCGGCCAGGGCGTCCACGAGTTCAACCGTCTGTGCCAGCCGCTCCCGCTGCGGCTGCCGCGGGGCGCCCGTTTTTGACGCTGCAGCGATGATAGTTCGCCAAGTCGCCGGAGTGCCCGGCGCTGTGGACTTCGATTTCACCTGCCTCACCAGATCTGCCGCTGCCTCATCTGAAAGCGCTCGTTTCCCTTCCATCAGGATCCGCTGCCAGTGGACAGTACTGTCCGGCGCCTGTGTCAGCCACAGGAGCGCCAATATATCCAATACCGGCCTCTGTTCGGTCAGAGCCGATCCACCGATCGTCTCGTAGGGAATGCCCGAGCGGTCAAAGGCTTCCTCAAGCAGCCTGGCCTGGGCGTTGAGGCGGTAGAGGACGGCGAAGTCGCCGAAAGAGTACTCCTCTGGCAGGCCGTCTCCGTCAACCCGCCCCGAGTCCAGTGAGAAGTAGCTGAGGCCGCCCACCATTTGCTCTACCTGGTGGACAACATACTCTGCTTCGGCTTTATCAGTGGGAGCGCGGTAGACGTCGAGCTTTACTTGCTCGGCGAAGTCGGCGATCAGCGCAGTCGCCTGATGATCGGGATTGCGGGAGATCACCTGCATCGCTGCGTCCAGAATCGTCTGGGCCGAGCGGTAGTTGCGCTCCAGAAAGAGTCGCTGCCCACCTGGGAAGTCTTCCTCGAAGGAGAGAAAATAGCGGTGATCCGCGCCGCGGAAGCCATATATCGCCTGGTCCGGGTCGCCGATCACGCAAAGATTGGCGCCGCCCGCGGCCAAGAGGCGCAACAGCCGGTGCTGCGCCGCGTTCACATCCTGGTATTCGTCCACCGAGATCCAGCCAAAGCGTGCCTGGACCGTTCGCAGAATGGCCGTATCGGTCTCCAGCAACTGGACGGCGCGCAGTATCAGATCATCAAAATCGAGCGCGTTGGCCTCGGTCAAAGCGGCGTGATAGCGCTCCCAGAAGTCAATGTCGCTCTCCGAGATGCTCCCAGACGTGGAGGCCGCAGATAAGCCGTTCTTGCGCGCCGAAATCGCCTCCAACTCTGACCGCAACTCCCTTGAAGAAAGCTCGGGGCAGGCCCGCTTCAGAAGCATCTGCCGATCCGCATCGGCGAGGATGTTAAATGTCCGGGGTATGCCGATCGCCTCGCCGAACTCCTGGAGCAGGCTGGCCCCCAGTTGATGGAATGTCCCGACGGTGATACGCGCCGAACTCTTAACGCCCAACAGGTCGATCAACCGCTCCCGCATCTCTGCCGCGGCTCTGTTCGTAAAGGTTACCGCCAGAATCGATGACGGCGCTACTGCCATCCTCTCGATCAGATAGGCAATGCGCACGGTCAGTGTGCGGGTCTTGCCGGTGCCGGGCCCGGCCACAATCGCCAGCGGCGTGCTGGTGTGAGCGGCCGCGGTCTGCTGCGCAGGATTGAGTTGATCGAACCAAGCGGTCTGCATATCGCCGGCTGCATCCTGGCGCACCTGCGGATAGGCGGGCAAGGGCTCTTGTGACCCGGCTTCGAGGGGCAATCCGTACTGCTCTGCCCCTTCCACCTTGACGTTTTCACCAGGCGAGTCCAGCTTCGCTGCCGGAGTTTTCTGCCCGCCTTCTCCGGGTTTCTCCCCCTCCACTGCTGTTGCGCTTTCCTCCTCTTTCGCTGCGGCTGGCTCGCTCGCGAACATCCCGATTTGGAACGATGAAAGCTGATCCGCCTCACCATCGAACAAACGGATGACGCCGTATTCGCCGTCGTAGCCGCTCTGCGCAATTACCTCACCTGCACGCATTCGGCGGATTCCCTCGGCCAGTTGAGGGCCGCCGGCCGCGGCGATTTCCTCAAGCGGCAGCGCCCGCAGGATCGCCAACTCCGGCCCTAGTTTCCCCAGCAGACGAAGATACTCGGTTTGCACCCGTTTGGAGTTGGGGCCGACGCCGAGAATCTCGCTCAGTGCCTCCGGCAGAGGAATGAGACTGGTAAAGGGAGCTGCCGAGTGGGGACGAGCGCCGGGGGCACGGTCGGCCAACTCCTCGATCCGGTGGTATACGCCTATCGTCACCGGCTTGCCGCAGCGCGAGCAACGTCCCTCGTTGGCGATCGTTGTGACCGGTTCCCAGCAGACCTCGCATTTGCGATGGCCGTCCAGGTGATACTTGCCCTCCTCTGGAAAGAATTCGATAGTGCCCAGGAACTGCTCAGGGTCCCCGCTCTGCAGCGCGCCAAACAGCGCGTCATAGCTCAACTCAGTGTCGAAAAGGGTTGCCTCGCGTGCCAGCTTCGGCGGTGAGTGCGCGTCGGAGTTGGAAATGAGCGTGTAGTCATCCAGCCACGAAACCCGCCAGTTCATTGGTGGGTCGGAGGAGAGACCTGTCTCGACTGCGAAGATGTGGGGGGTCAGATCGGTGTAGCACTCCTCCAGCGAATCGAAACCGGACTTTGAACCGAGGATTGAGAACCAGGGAGTCCAGATGTGCGCAGGAATCAGATGGCAACGGTCGTCCACCTCCAGCACGATCTCCAGCAAGTCGCGGCTGTCCAGACCCAGGATCGGACGCCCGTCCGAGCGAATGTTGCCGATCTTTTCCAGTTCAGCCTGCAGAATTGTGGTCGCCTCGACCGACGGCGCAAAGACAATGTTGTGTACTTTGCGCGTGCGGTCATATTTCTTATAGATGTTGCTGATCTCGCCGCCGATCAGGAACCGTACCGTCCCCCTGCAGGATGGGGGCACCTCGTCGGCGACGGCGGCGGTGTACTCCGGCTTGAGTTGAAACAGACCATCTTCTGCCGGCGCCAGCTTCGTCTGCAACTCTGCCAGCCAACCCGGATGGGCGATATCGCCCGTGGCTACCACCTGTACGCCTTTGAGCTGCGCCCATTTCCACAGGTGCTCAAAGGTCAGGTTCTTGCTGGTGGCCCGCGAAAAGTGGGAGTGCAGATGAATATCGGCGACAAGTTTCATTCTGTCTGCCAGCTGTCCCAGTAGGTCCTGTCGCGCATTGGCTTGCGCCTGGCCGGTCGGAAGTCGTCGCCCTTGAAGTAGGCGACCGGCAGCAGCGCGGCCTGGGAGATTCCGTCGGGGATGCCCAGCAACTCGGCGATCTCCCGCTCACTCTGCAGGTGCAGTGTGGTCCAGGCAGAGCCAAGACCCCTGGCTCGCAGTGCCAACATCAACGACCACGCTGCAGGTAGAATCGAGCCATAAACACCTGCCTGCGAAGCCGGCGCAGCATCCTCGGGGCGGCCTTCGATGCAGGGAATCACCAGGACAGGCACATCCTGCAGGTGGTCGGCCAGATAGCGGGCGGAGCTGATCACGCGCTGCAACTGTTTCTCCTCTGCAGTCAGGTCAGGCCCCGTAGCCGCACTACGGGTGGCGTTGTAGCCGTACCACGCTTTCCGGTACTGTTCGGCGATGAACTGTTTCTTCTCGCCATCGGTTACAACGACGAAGTGCCACCCCTGACGGTTGCTGCCGCTGGGGGCCTGGCCCGCGATCTCCAGGCACTGTTCGATGACCTCGCGCTCGACGGGGCGAGTCAGGTCCAGCCGCTTGCGCACAGAGCGCGTGGTGGTCAAGAGATGGTCTAAGACCGCCAGGTTTTCCGGGGTTGCGAGATTCATTTGGCCTCCTTGAGACGACTGATTAGTTCGGCGCAATATGTCTTGTGTTCCGGTGACGCAAGCCCTTGCTGCAGTGTTTCCAGCACGCGGGACAGATCCCCGGCCAGGAGCGCGTCCGGCAGCAGCCACAGACCAGGGAAGCGTTCGCTCTTCAGCACGCCAACCTCGTCGGCCTGCTGCTCCTCATAGACGCCGGCACGCAGAACATGCCAGATAACGCGTTGCTCATAGGTCAGATACACGATGCACTCCGGTACGCCGTTGCGAGCATAAACCCGTTTCTTCTGGTTCAGATCATAGCTGGCGCTGCTGGCGGAGACTTCAAGAATCAGTTCCGGCGCGCCTTCCAAATAGCCGTCTTCCCCTACCCGGGAACTGCCACCATATTCCGCTGGTAGGCGCAAGAGGGCATCGGGCTGGGGTTCGTTCTCGAAGTCAAGACGCAGCGTTGCGTTGTCGCCGCCCCTAACGCCTGGGGTAGCAACTTTGTACATACTGAGCCAACCGATTGCGTCGAAAAGAGGCTCTCCATGCCCCAGGTAGCGCGTCGGCGAAGGCATATAGACGACTCCTTCAATGAGTTCCGCCTTCTTGATTTCGGGATGGGCCGCGTAGATGCGTTCAAACTCGGCGCGCGTGAGCCGGTCACCGTTGTTCAAGGGCGGCGCGGTCGCCTCTTTTTCTGTCGCAGGAGCCGTCGTCGAGCGTTCGACTGTCGATACAGCCATGGCAGTCCTCCTTGCCCTATCTCCAGTGCTTCGCGTTGCCCGCATTATACCCGATCCAAATGGCCGGATTCAATCTGCCCACTGGCGGTCCATGATCGAGTAGCCGCCGTCCTCAACCAGAGTGGTACCGGAAACGAACTTGGCCGCGTCGGAGGCCAGGAAAATCGCCGCCCCGCCAGGTCATCGGGTGTGCCCAGTCGCCGCTCCGCTGCCTTGTGTCAGATCTCCTCGCTCAGCGGGCCGTCCCGACGATTCAGGTCCAGCCTTTTTCGCACCGAGCGCGTGGTCGCCAACAAGTAGTCCGGGACCGCCAGGATTGCCGGTGTTGCGAGATTTATTTGGCCTCCTTGCCGCTCCGTTCCAGCGCAGCGCAGAATGCCTTGTGTTCCTGCGAAGCAAGCCCTTGCTGCAGTGTTTCCAGCACGCGGGACAGATCCCCGGCCAGGAGCGCGTCCGGCAGCAGCCACAGACCAGGGAAGCGTTCGCTCTTCAGCACACGATCTTCATCGGGCTGCTGCTCCTCATAGACTCCGGCGCGCAGAACATGCCAGACAACGCGTTGCTCATAGTCCAGATACACGATGTACTCCGGTACGCCGTTGCGGGCATAAGCCCGTTTCTTCTGGTTCAGATCATAGCTGGCACTGCTGGCGGAAACTTCAAGAATCAGTTCCGGCGTTCCTTCCAGATAGCCGTCCTCCCCCACCCAGGCTGTTCCACCGTATTCCGGCGGTAGAAACAAGAGGGCATCCGGTTGAGGTTCGTTCTCGAAGTCAAGGCGCAGGGTTGCGTTATCACTGCCTTCAACACCGGGTATGGCAGCGCTGTACACTCCGAGCCAGCCAATTGAGTGGAAATGCGGTTTTCCGTGTTGGCGGTAGCGTGCCGGGGATGGCATATAGACGACTCCTTCAATGAGTTCCGCCTTCTTGATTTCGGGATGGGCCGCGTAGATGCGTTCGAACTCAGCGCGCGTGAGCCGGTCGCCATTGTTCAAGGGCGGCGCGGGCGCCTCTTTCTCTGTCGCAGGAGCCGTCGTCAAGCGTTCGACTGTCGATACAGCCATGGCAGTCCTCCTTGCCCTATCCCCAGTGCTTCGCGTTGCCCGCATTATACCCGATCCAGATGGCCGGATTCAATCTGCCCACTGGCGGTCCATGATCGAGTAGCCGCCGTCCACGACCAGGGTGGTGCCGGTGACGAACTCGGCCGCTTCTGAGGCCAGAAAAACTGCCGCCCCGGCCAGGTCGTCTGCCGTGCCCAGACGCCGCGCCGGCGTCTTGTGGCGGATCTCCTCGCCCAGGGGTCCGTCCAGCAGTTCGCGGTTGAGGTCGGTCTTGTGCCAGCCGGGCAGCAGCGCGTTCACCTGGATGTTGTGAACGGCCAACTCGACTGCCAGCCCGCGCGTCAGGCCGAGGATTCCGGTTTTGGCCGCAGCATAGTTGGTGACGTTGGGCGGCCCCAGCAGCGAATACATCGACCCGATGTTGATGATCTTGCCGCCGTTTCCGGCGTTGACCATCGTCTTTGCCGCGGCCTTGGCACAGTAGAAGCCGCCGTTCAGATGCGTGTCGATGACGTCATGCCAGTCCGCCGTATCCATGTCCAGGATATTGATGCGGCGGGCGATGCCGGCGTTATTGACCAGGATGTCGAGATGGCCATGCTTCTTGACGACTGCTGCGACCGCCTGGTTGACAGCCTCTTCGTCGCGCACATCCAGCGAAATGACCTCGTGGCCATCGCCCAACTCTTGCGCAATTGCCGCGTTTTTCTGCGGATTGCGCCCGCTGGCTATGACCGTCGCGCACATAGCCTTGTATCCCAACGCAATCGAGCGCCCAATGCCGCCGTTTGCGCCCGTCACCAGCGCCACTTTACCCTGAAGCGAAAATGAACTCTGCATGCAAACCCTCCTGGAAGTATTTTTGACTTGTAAGCCAAACTGCCGCGCGTGCAGCGAGCAGATACCGGCCATCAGGAGCGACAGCCGCTTATCCATCAGTTACACGTTGTGTCTCTTAATCTACCATTGTCGGGGAACCAATACGGATATGCAAGACTCAAGCTGGGTCTCTCAGCCCTAGTCACGGCAATTCCCGCTTCGCAAATGCCGCCAGGGGACGTAGCATCTTTTGGGCGGTCGGGCCTTCGGCCCTCCCTTGTGCGGGGAGACACCTTCCAACAACGCCCCCCTTCAAGACTACGCCCAATGACAGGTGCGCCTTCGTCGCAGCTTTGCGCCCGACGGGAATGGCTGTGGCTACGAACCGGTCTCGTAACGAGATAGCCGCCACGGTGGCAGCGATCAAGGGTTCCTCAAAATGGTTTAGGGTGCAGCAAAGACACTGCAACTTCCATCGCTGGCGTCAAGACCGTATCGCAGCAAACCCGAAAACCCAGAATAACCTGGCAAATCCTGATTCAGACAATCTTTATTCCGCCTCCCAAAAGCAGTTCAAAAAGTTCTTGACACGATTCAAAGCCCTTGGTAGCCTTTCTTGTACATTTTTGGGATCGCACATTGGATATGGAATACTGGTTACTCGAAACTGGCAATCCACTAGCTGGTCCCGCAAAAGTGGCGAGTGAAGAACCGTTTTCAGGAGAAAGGTGATCGTGATCTGCGCGATACTGATGAGCAAGAAACTGTTGACTGGCGGCAGGGTGCATCGCTGCGCCCTCTGGACCTTCCTGGTCCTCCTTTTGCTCTCGGTCTACGGCAGATGGCTTGTTGACGCAACGCCAGAGCCGCTGCGTCCTGCCTGGTGGGTCTTCGGCCCATTCATTCTGCTGACCGATTTCCTCAATCCGGTGTTTTTTGATCGGTTCTGGTTCTTTATCTTCTGTATCTGTGGGCTGGCTATGTGTGTCCTGTTCTGGGTGCTGGGTTGGGGTGGATGGAAAACACGGGCCGTTTCTGCCGCCATTCTGGCCTCAATAATTGCCGCTCCATTTGCAGTATTGTTTATGTACGGTCCGTACAGCCTCAGAACTGTCAGGGTCGCAAGTGGGTATGAACTGATCTGGCTGACGCAGCCACAGGGCCGTTTTGCAAGCGCGTTCAAGACTGCCCAGCGCGAGCATGACGTCAATGGGTGCGAATATCTCTTGCATGGCTGGAGCCCTGACAATCGGCTCTACTATGGCTCAGATTGCGGTAACGCTCTGTGGATGTACGATCCTCAAACCGGTGAAAAGCCGCGACGACTCCAACACCTACCAGTGGACTCTGGATCTTTAACAGCGGTGACGGCTACAGGGAATTTCCGTGTGAGCGGCCAAGACGGACTCTCGGCTTCGTGGGTCACTGAGGTCTCGTTATCGCCGGACGGCAGGAGCAGAGCAGCCGTCATCCAGGATAGCTTCTATGGACCCTTCGATCTCATTGTGATGCATCGTTCTGTGCCAGAATGAATTCGCTGGCAAAGAACTGGGCGAGTGTTTTCGCCTCTAGCTGAACTTCGCCGTCAAAGAGTTGACAAGTGGATTACCCTATGGTATTCTCTCCTTCAATGTCCAGATTTAACTTTCAAACGCCCCGCAACCAGGACGATTCGACAACGTGACTACCGAACGAAGTGAAGCGCCAGTAACAATCGCCGATCTGATTCGTAGCGAGGATGATGCCCTTCTTCCGATCAACCTGTTGGATGGTCCTTCAGCCGCGGAGATCCTGTTGTCCAGCAACCTGCGCCATGAGTGGCGCGGGTTTTCTTTTGGCAACTTTTGGTTTGGTTATTATTTTGGTGTGAACCAACCGTCTCCACTTGTTGAGGAGCGTTGGGCTGTGTAAGGGCAGTCAACGTAAAGACACTCAAAGCGTGGAGGCAAACTCCACGCTTTTTTTGTTGGCGTCGAAGCAGCTCTGCCCGCTCCGCGTGCGCATTCTTGTCGGGCGCAAAGAGGAGAAAAAGAGGCCACTTCGCCAGGGACAGCATCTGCCACCGGGAGCAGTACCCGGGCGAGAGAATTTGGAGAAAGCCGTGATCTGTCGAGGAGTGCGAGGCGCAACAACAATTGAAGAGGACACGCCCAAAGCAATCTTGCAGGCAACCCGAGAACTGTTGGCCTTTATGATTCGTCTAAACAATATCGAGCCTGGGGACGTGGCCAGCGCAATCTTCACGACCACCAGCGATGTGGTCAGCCAATACCCGGCGCTGGCCGCCCGCCAGTTGGGATGGATGGATGTGCCGTTGCTCTGCGGACATGAGATGGGCGTGCCGGACAGTCTTCCCCGCTGTATTCGCGTACTAATTCATTGGAATACAGACACGCCGCAGGCCGACATTCAGCATATCTATCTGAAAGAAGCCCAAAGTCTGCGCCCTGACAAAAGCCTGGCATCCGAAGTCGAAATTGACGAGTTGAACAGCTGGATCGATGAGCAGTTGAAGAATTGATCAGGCAGGCGCCGGTTTGGAAACCTGGTGCTGAGAGGAAGAATCCTTACCCGCTTTTGCGTATATGGAGCAATCCGATGACAGTTGTGGCATTTCAAGGAGAGCAAGGCGCATATTCCGAAGAGGCGATCCGTCAACGGTTCGGAGCCGAGGTAGAGACATTGCCTTGCCGGACTTTCGAAGACATTTTCGACTCGCTGGACGCAGAACGCGCTACAGCGGGGGCGGTCCCGGTAGAAAATTCTCTCGCCGGCAGCATCAACAAGGCCTACGATCTGCTGCTGGATCATGACTTGAGGGTGCAGGGGGAGGTCCTAGTGCGCGTGCAGCACAACCTGCTGACGATTCCGGGCAATGGCGACAAGATAAAACAGGTGCGCAGCCATCCGCAGGCCCTGGCGCAGTGCGAAGGCTTTCTCAATCGCCACGGATTCACAGCCATTCCCTGGTATGACACCGCCGGCAGCGCCAAGGAACTGGCCGAGCACCCGGAGCCGAATGTAGGTGTGATCGCCAGTGCGTTGGCGGCAGAGATCTATGACCTGGAAATTGTCCAACAGGGTATTGAAGACCTGGACCACAACTTCACCCGTTTCTTTGTCATTGGCAAAGGCGATGCGCAACAAACGCCGGATTCCAAGACCTCGCTCGTCTTTGCTACGCCGCACAGCCCCGGCGCACTGTATTCATGTTTGGGCGAGTTCGCCGAGCGCAACATCAATCTCGTTAAGTTGGAGAGCCGCCCGCGCCGCAACCGGCCCTGGCAATATGTGTTCTATCTGGATTTCGAGGGTCACTGGCAGGAGCCGGACTGCAGCGCTGCTGTTCTGGGGCTGCTCAACCGCGCGGCGTTCGTCAAGATGTTGGGCAGTTATCCCGCGGCAGAGCAACCTGAAAACGAGCGATACGCGCAGGAAGCGATCCTGCAGATTTAAGAGGCAACAAGCGCTAGCTACAAGCGTTATCCTTTGGATCGAAAAGCCACTGACGCACAGGGTTAGGCGATGCCGACATGGAGGTTCACTCCCCGGCCCTGATGTGTGATGACAAGAGTTGCGACGTGATGCAATAGATGTGATGCAATATCTGGGGTGCCATAGTAGTTGAGAGGAATGGTCCGATGACAGTTGTCGCATTTCAAGGGGAGCACGGCGCATTTTCCGAGGAAGCTTGCCATCAACATTTTGGCGCTGAGGTCAAGACCATTTCCTGCCAGACGTTTGAAGAGCTTTTTGAATGTCTGGACGAAGATCGCGCTACGGTTGGAGTCGCACCGGTGGAGAACTCTGCCGCCGGCGGCATCAATAAAGCCAGTGATCTGCTGTTGCATCATGATTTGCGGATTCAGGGTGAAATCATCTTACGCGTGCAACACAACTTGCTGACATTGCCTGACAATGGAGACATCATCAAGGAAGTGCGAAGCCATACCCAGGCTCTGGCGCAGTGCGAAGAGTTTCTTAACCGCAATAGCTACGAGGCCGTTCCCTGGTATAACACAGCCGGCAGCGCTAAGGATCTGGCGGAGTCCCCGCAGCCGCATGTGGCGGTGATTGCCAGTGCTCTGGCCGCGGAGATCTATGGCCTGGAGATCCTCCAAAGCAACATTGAGGACATGAGCTACAATTTTACTCGCTTCTATCTCATCGGCAAGGGCGAAGCGGAACAGACGAAGCACTCCAAAACCTCTATCGTCTTTGCCACGCCACACAACCCTGACGGGTTATCCACCTGCATCGGGGAATCTGTCGAGCGAAAAATCAAGCTGCTCAGGTTGGTCAGCCGCCCGCGCCGCAACTACCCCTGGCAGTATGTTTTTTATTTGGATTTTGAGGGCCACTGGCGGGAGCCAGACTGTGGCGCTGCCATTCTGGGTCTGGTCAACCGCGCGGCGTTTGTCAAGATGTTGGGTAGTTATCCCGCCGCGATACAACCCAGTGATGATCGATACGCGCAGAAGACAATGTTGCAAATATAGGTAAAGGAGACACAAATGGTAGTCATAATGAAGCCGCAGGCATCCGCAGCCGAGATAGAAAACGTGATCCAGCGCGCCGAGTCCATGGGCGCCCAAACGCAACCGATTTACGGAGAAAATCACACTGTCATTGCCCTCGTCGGCGACCTGACTCAAGTGCAGAGGCAGACGTTTGATGCAATGGCGGGTGTGCAGAAGACCGTCCGCATCCAGGATCCGTATAAGTTGACGAGCCGAACCACGAACCCCGAAGGCACCGTCATAGATGTGGGCGGCGTCCGTTTTGGGGGCGACCAGGTTGTCGTTATGGCCGGGCCGTGCAGCGTCGAGAGCCGGGAGCAGATCATCCAAACCGCCATCGCTGTCAAAGAGGCCGGCGCCAGCGTACTGCGCGGGGGCGCGTTTAAGCCGCGTACCAGCCCGTACAGCTTTCAGGGGCTTGGAGAAGAGGGGTTGAAGTATCTGGCAGAGGCAAGGGAAATCACAGGACTGCCGGTCATCTCCGAAGTGCTGACTATCGAGGCCATCGACCTGGTGGCCGAGTATGTAGACATTCTGCAGATTGGCGCCCGCAATATGCAGAACTACGGGCTGCTGCAAGCGGTGGGCAAAACGCAGCGGCCGGTGATGCTCAAGCGGGGCATCAGCGGCGAAATTCAGGAACTGCTGATGTGCGCCGAGTACATCCTGAGCAACGGCAACATGCAGGTGATGTTGTGCGAGCGCGGCATCCGTACCTACGAGACCGCTACCCGCAATACCTTCGATCTGAACGCAATACCCGTACTGAAGCGGGCCTCGCACCTGCCAGTCGTTGCCGATCCCGCCCACGGCACGGGCGACTGGGAACTGGTGCCGCCGATGTCTCTGGCTGCGGTTGCGGCAGGGGCCGATGCCCTCATTCTGGAGGTCCACCCGGACCCCGAAGCAGCCTTGAGCGACGGAGACCAGAGTCTCAAACCAGAACGGTTCGCGGATCTGATGTGCAGTCTGCGCAGAGTCGCCGAGGCCGTTGGCCGTTCGATAGCAACCCCCGCTCAACCAGGTGACCCAGCTATGACTGGCAGCAAGGAAGACCTGCGTGCCAATGGACAGGAACAGGGAGCCGTGTTGGTCTGAATGCGTGCGTAGGCGCCAGGCACGCGAACCCAGTCCGGCTTCAACCTGGAACTCATCGTACATTGATATTTCAACCACGCATCTGAAACAGGAAAGGATGTATCAATGATTGTCGTTATGAAACAACACGCATCGCCTGAAGCAGTAGAGGCAGTCGTCAAGCGCGTCGAAGAGCTCGGATACAAGGTTCATCTGAGCCGCGGTGAAGCACGTACCATCATCGGCATCATCGGCGCCGACGACTACCTGATCCAACAGGACACCTTCGAAGTCCTCGACGGTGTCGAAAAGACCGTCCGCATCATGCAGCCCTACAAGTACGCCAGCCGCGACTTCGCCCAGTCGTCAACTACGATTTCCGTGAATGGCATTAACGTCGGCGGTGACAAAATCGTGGTCATGGCCGGCCCATGCAGTGTGGAAAGCCGCGAGCAGATCCTGGAGACCGCTCACGCCGTCAAAGAGGCCGGCGGCTCAGTGCTGCGAGGGGGGGCATTCAAGCCTCGTAGCAGCCCATACAGCTTCCAGGGGCTGGGTGAAGAGGGTCTCAAATATCTGGCCGAGGCCAGAGAGCAGACCGGCCTACCGATTATTACCGAAGTAATGAGTTCGGAGGATATCGAGCTGGTCGGCGATTACACCGACATCTTTCAAATCGGCGCCCGCAACAACCAGAACTACCCACTGCTGAAGGCGGTGGGCAAGACGAGCAAGCCGGTCTTTCTCAAACGGGGCATCAGCGGCACGATTCAAGAGCTGCTGATGGGGGCGGAATACATACTGAGCAACGGCAACATGCAGGTGATGGTCTGTGAGCGCGGGATTCGAACCTACGAGACCGCCACCCGCAACACATTTGATATCAATGCCATCCCCGTATTGAAGCAGCTGACCCACTTGCCAGTCGTGGCCGACCCTGCCCACGGTACAGGCCAATGGGAATATGTGAGCCCAATAGCGAAGGCCGCTGTTGCCGCGGGGGCCGATGCCCTGATGATCGAAGTACACCCGAACCCGTCAAAGGCCTGGAGCGACGGGGCCCAGAGTTTGACTTTTGAGCGATTCGGCAGCCTGATGAAGGAGTTGAAGGCAATTGCCAGCGCGGTCGGACGCCAACTCTGAATCTCAGTTTTCGGGGTTGTGGCTTCAATTCTTTGTGACTGCCGCGTCCGGGCAAGTCAGGACGGGGAAACCGGTAACGAACACGATTCATGAAATCTCTCTCTGAATGCAGAGTTGCAGTCATCGGACTGGGCCTGATGGGCGCAAGCCTGTGCATCGACCTGAAGCGGCATAACCTGTGTCGCGAAGTGCGGGGCGTCACCCGCAACTTTAGCACGATTCTGCGCGCCTTTCACGAAGACGCAGTCGATCTGGCGACAACAGATCTCAGCTCCGGAGTCGCCGGCGCAGATGTTGTCATCCTGTCCACACCCGTGCGGGCGGTAGTGAGAATGCTGGAGACGTTGGGGCCAATCCTGTGGCCGGGCACCATCGTCATGGATATGGGAAGCACCAAGGCCGAAATCTGCGCGGCCATGGACCGGCTGCCGCCCACCGTCCAGCCAATCGGCGGCCATCCCATGACCGGCAAGGAAACAGCCGGCTACGGCTCCGCGGAGAGCGGACTATATGAGGGCGCGCCGTGGGTTCTTACGCCCTTGCCGCGCACGACGACGGAAACGGTCGCTCTGGCCTCGGAGCTGGCGACGGCTATCGGGGCCTTCCCCATCACGATGGAGCCGGTCCGCCATGATCGACTGGTGGCCGCCATCAGCCACCTGCCCTTTCTCCTGGCAAGCGCTCTGGTTCACTCAGTCAGCGACAGCGGCGCCAGCGATGCCGCGGTCTGGGATCTGGCGGCCGGCGGCTTTCGCGACACCAGCCGGGTGGCCGCAAGCGATACGCAGATGTTCCTGGATATCCTTATGACCAATCGCGACGCGGTGCTGGCGCAGTTGGACACGCTGAGCTCTCACGTTCAGGAACTGCGAACACTGCTCGATGACAACGATGAAGATGCCTTGCGGACCAAGCTTGCCTGCTCCCAGGCTACGCGGGCCGCCTGGCAACCGAAGAAAGGTGCGTTGACGTCGCAAACGGATGGCTGAGTTGGACCTCCGTGAGTCCAGGCAATGCGGGGTACGTCATAAAACACAACGCAGACTTCAACCTAAATAGGGTAAAGCCGACCTATCCATCCACCACCCAAAACTCCTATGTCAGACATTCTCAAGATCAGCAATAGCGGTCCGTTAATCGGCCGGTGCGGCGTTCCCGGCGACAAGTCCATCAGCCATCGGGCAGTGATTCTCGGTTCGATAGCAGAAGGCACTTCACGAATTCGCAATTTTCTTGATGGCCATGACTGCCGGGCCACGATGAACATCATGCGGGCAATGGGTGTTCGCATTGACGAAATCAGCAGCACACAATTGGAGGTCCACGGCGTCGGCATCGACGGCTTGAAAGAGCCGGATGAGGTGCTCAACTGCGATAATAGCGGTACGACGATGCGTTTGCTGACGGGGCTGCTGGCCGGACAAGAGTTCGTAAGCGTTCTCAGCGGAACGGCCCAAATCCGAGGTCGGCCCATGGCACGCATCGTTGACCCGCTGCGCACGATGGGCGCGCAGATTTACGGACGACAGAGTGGCCGATACGCGCCCCTGACCGTAGTGCCCAGCCGTCTGTCCGCCATCGAATATGAGATGCCGGTCGCAAGCGCCCAGGTCAAGAGTTGTCTCCTGCTGGCGGGCCTGTTTGCGCATGGACTGACCGTTGTACACCAGCCGGGGCCGGCCCGCGATCATACCGAGCGCATGTTGAGCTCAATGGGCGCGCCGGTCTCCGCGCTTGGCAATACGACGCACAGTGAGCGTCCCCAGGCTCCGCTGAACCCCCTGAACATCATCATCCCCGGCGATATCTCCTCGGCTGCATTCCTGCTGGTGGCGGCCTCCGCGGTGCCGGACAGCAAGCTGACGATCGTTGACGTGGGCGTCAACGCTACCCGTACAGGAATCGTTGATGCTCTTTCGGAGATGGGGGCGGACATACGGCGCCGAGCGCGGCCCTCCCAGGGTGGTGAGCCGGTGGCGGATCTGATCGTCAGCGGCGGCGGTCTGCAAGGTTTGGAATTGGGGGGCGAACAGCTCGTCACCATGATCGACGAGCTGCCGGTCTTGGCTGTGGCAGCCACACAAGCCGCGGGCCGCACCGTGGTGCGAGACGCCCAGGAACTACGCGTCAAAGAGACCGATCGTATCGCCACGACCGTCTCCGAACTCAAGAAGATGGGTGCGCAGATTCAGGAGACGCCTGATGGGTTCATCGTAGACGGGCCAACGCCACTCAACGGCGCCACCGTCGACAGCCATGGCGATCACCGGCTGGCCATGGCTCTTGCTATGGCCGCGTTGATTGCCGACGGCGAGACTACAATCCATAACGCACACGTAACAGCCGACAGTTTTCCCGGCTTCGAATCGACTTTGCGCGCGCTTGAGGTAGATGTTCAAGAGATGGACTGGGCAAGCGAAAATGAGTGAACAACAGCAGATAAGAGCTGTCGCGCCGCGTTCCACGCCGGCTGATCCAGAGCTATTCCCTACTGACATCAACGCTACAACGACGCTGGTCGGCCTGTTCGGCTGGCCGGTCACACATTCGATCAGTCCGCAGATGCACAACGCGGCCTTCTTCGCCCGCCAAATGAACTGGCGCTACCTGGCGTTCCCTGTGGCGCCGGATCGAGTGCAGGATGCCGTCGCCGCGCTGCCCGCCCTCGGTTTGAGAGGCGTCAATGTGACCGTGCCCCACAAGCAGGCTGTCATGCCCTTTTTGCACCATTGGACGGCTGCGGCCGAAGCGATAGGCGCGGTCAATACAATCGTCGTCGACGAGGACGGACAGCTCACCGGAGACAATACCGACGGCGCCGGTTTCATTGCCGATCTGCAAGCTCACAAAGTTGAGGCGGCCGGCCAACGCGCGCTGGTGATAGGCGCAGGCGGCTCCTCCAGGGCAGTCGTATACGGGTTGGCCGAGGCCGGCGTGCAAAGCATAACAATCCTCAACCGCACCGTGGCCAAGGCCGTCGATCTGGCGGCAACGATGCAGTCCTACTTCCCGGAGATCAGCATCGGCAGCGCCGCCTTCCCGGATGATGTAACCGGCAGCGCAGAGGACGCCGATCTGATTGTAAATTGTACGTCGCTGGGCATGGAGCCGCGCATCGAAGGGTTGCCCTGGGAGGAAGACGTCGAATTTCGCGAAGATCAGATCGTTTATGACCTGGTCTACAATCCGGCCATGACGCGACTGCTGCAGTTGGCCTCCACGGATGGGGCTACAGCCATCGGCGGCCTGGGAATGCTCGTCTACCAGGGCGCTATCGCCTGGGAAAAGTGGACCGGCGAATCCGCGCCGGTGGCTGTGATGCAGCAGGCCACAAATATTATCTTTGAGCGCAGATGACGGATAGTTACGCAGCCGTCAACAGAACTAATGCGAGGAACCGATGACTCTCTCCACCACATCACCATCTGTCAACTTCCGCGCCGTACCGGACGAAACCGGGCGTTTCGGTCCATACGGCGGCAAATATGTGCCGGAGACGCTGATGCCGGCGCTGGAGGAACTGGAAGAAGCGTACCTTAACGCCCGCGGGGACAAAGAGTTCATGGCGGAACTGGCCCACTTGCAGCATACCTACGTCGGCCGTCCGACCCCGATCAGCTATGCCCGCCGCCTGAGCGAAGAGCTGGGCGGTGCCCAGATCTATCTGAAACGGGAAGATCTAGCTCACTCCGGCGCCCATAAAATCAACAATGCCTTGGGCCAGGCGCTGCTGATGAAGCGCAAGATGGGCAAGACGCGCATCGTGGCTGAAACGGGCGCCGGCCAGCACGGCGTCGCCACAGCCACCGCGGCCGCGCTGTTGGGCATCGAATGCATCGTCTATATGGGGACGGTCGACATGGAGCGACAGAAGCCAAATGTCTTCCGCATGCAGCTGCTTGGCACCGAGGTGCGGGCGGTCGACAGCGGTTCGCAGACGCTCAAAGACGCCATTAACGAAGCTATTCGAGATTGGGTAACCAACGTCGAAACGACCCACTACCTGTTGGGCAGCGCGCTTGGTCCCCATCCCTATCCGGCAATGGTGCGGGACTTCCAATCGATCATCGGCCTTGAGGCCCACAGCCAGATGCAGGACCCCTCTGAAGGCGGCCCAGGCCGGCTGCCGGATGTAATCGTTGCCTGCGTTGGTGGCGGCAGCAACGCCATCGGCATCTTCCATCCCTTCCTTGAGGAGGAGAGTGTGCGTCTCGTTGGTGTCGAGGCAGGAGGCCATGGCATTGAAGACGGCGCCCACGCCGCCCGTTTCGCTGATCCGCAGCGGGGGCGGCTCGGTGTCTTGCAGGGCACCAAGAGCTACGTCCTTCAGGACAGTGATGGACAGATCGCCCTCACCCATTCGATCTCCGCCGGCCTGGATTACGCCAGTGTCGGCCCGGAACATGCCTGGCTGCGAGATGTAGGCCGCTCCGAATATACGTACTGTACAGATACGCAGGCCCTGAAAGGGTTCAATGCGCTGTGCGAACTGGAGGGCATTATTCCCGCGTTGGAGAGCGCTCATGCGATCGGATATGTGCTGGAACTGGCGCCGCAGATGGCGCAGGATCAAGTAGTTCTGGTCAATCTCAGCGGGCGGGGCGACAAGGATTTGGACACGGTCATGCAGACGATTGGCGGAGAAAAATAAATGCGCCAACTTTGGGCGCGAGGTGAAAAATGAGCGGAGTCGAACGCATTGAGCAGGTCTTTCGCAAACTGAAACAGGCTGGCAGCGCCGCGTTTATGCCCTATCATGCCATGGGCTATCCTACTCGGCAGCAGTCTCTGGAAGTGATCACTGCCCTGGCGGAGGCCGGCGCGGATCTCGTCGAATTCGGCATTCCCCACAGCGATCCACTGGCCGACGGGCCGACGATTCAGTCCGCCACCTACGCGGCGCTTGTCGGCGGCACAACAGTGGCCGATTGCTTGAAAATGGCGCGCGAGTTGCGCGCCCAGGGTGTTGGCACACCCTTCTGCGCCATGAGCTACTACAATCCGATTCTGGCCTTCGGCGAAGAACGCTTTGTGGCGGCGGCGGCCAAGGCGGGCGTTGATGGCCTGATCGTCCCCGATCTGCCGCCGGGAGAGTCGGAACTGTTGGAGCCTGCCTGCCATAAAGCCGGCCTGGCCACAATCTATATGCTGGCCCCGACCAGCACCGAAGAACGCATCAAGTCTGTGGCACGGCATGCTACCGGATTCATCTATCTCGTCAGTGTAACCGGAATCACCGGTGCGCGCGACGAACTGCCGCCGGGTCTGCCTGGATTTGTCGAACGGGTTCGCCGCCACACCGATTTGCCCTTGGCGGTCGGCTTCGGTATCAGTACCGGCCCCCAGGCCGCTAAAGTGGCTGAGATTGTCGAGGGTGTCATCGTTGGTTCGGCACTGGTGAAGGCCGCGGGCTCGGACGCGGGGATCGACGCAGTCCGGGCCCTGGCAGAGCAGCTTGCGGTCGGTAGCCACAATGGTGCGGCAAAGTAAGAATCCTGGTGGGCTGACGACGAGTTGTTGCACCTCAACATGATCGAGAAGATACTGGTGGTCGGTGGCATGGAGTTGAATATCGACAACTCTTAACCCGGACAAGGATGGAGCGGTTGCTAACGTCGGCTCTACGAAAGCTGCATCAATACGATGCGGTTTGAGGGGGCTTATATTGTTAGCTTAACGGCTCCTGGTCACCCGACAACCAAGGGGGAGCTTGCAAAATGCTCTGGCTTCCGTTAGTATGACATCAGGAAGGGTGCATCGGGAATCGTGCGAATGGGGGATGGAATGGCAGCATCGACGGAGGGAGAACGTCTCGCTCGGTTAGAAGGCGTTTATGAGCACCTGGCAACCAAGGCTGACGTTGAACGTCTGCGAACCGAAATGATTGACGGACTGGCAGGCGTACGAGCTGATATCGAAAGTGTGCGATCTGAGTTGCGCGGCATGAAATGGATAATTGGTGCCGGAATTGCCGCAGCGGGGGCGATTGGGCCTGTGTTGGAAAGACTGTTGGGCTAGTTCAGAGTACAACTGTTGTTCAGGGAATTGTCCGTAGTGGCTCCTTGTTCTGGGGGGCCCTGTCTTAAGTCAAGCTAAATCAATGGCAAAGAAATTAAGCGAATGTATCAAGAATAGGGGGTGCATTATGGAAAGAGTTTGTTTACTCTCCGTGGTCACCATATTGATATTGACCGCCAGCACAATCGATTTGTTAGATTGCAACTTAGGACAGCGAGCCACTGCCGACAATTGGTGCCGAAACTGAAGGAAGAGAAGAAAGTTATTTAAGAGAAAGTCCTTGATTCCTACAGTATTTGGTTCTGCATGACCGGTCGTAGCTTGAGACCGAGTTGGAGGGAGAAACGCGCGTCGGCATCGTTCAAGTCCATACGGGTGATGCCGGAGATGCGCTGCAGGCGGTAGGTAAGTGTATTGCGGTGAATGTGCAGCGATGTCGCAGTCTGGCTGAGGTTGCCGTGGCAAGCAAAAAAGGCTTCCAGCGTCTCGACCAACTCTGCGTTGTGATTTTCGTCATGCGCAATCAATGGCGCTACCGTCTTACGGAAGAACCGGGCCGCCTCCCCGCTTCCACGCAGCCCGGTCAGCAGTTGATATAAGCCCAGGTCTCCGAAATAGGTCACCGGCGAAGCCTGCCAGGAACTTCCCATTCGCCAGCTCTCCCGCGCCTGCTCCAGACTGCGGAGCCACTCGCGCACTGACGCCGCCGGGCGACCGATTCCGACAACCAGTGAAGCCTTGTGGAATGACGAAGTGAAGTGCCCTACCAGCTTGTTCGCGATCGTTTTAAATTCTCGTCCGCTCTTGGGGTTGTCGCAAGGCCAGAAGAGCAACGCCGCTTCGGCGCGGACTGAGAGCAGAATCGACTCCGGTCTTGCAGCCAGATACTGACGCAACGCATTGGGCCAGTCCTGGATGCCCTCCGCCTGGACAAGCCAAGCCGTATGGGGCATGGCCAGGTCGAATCCCAGCGAGCGTCCGCGCTGAATCCACGCCTCCTCGTCGGCAATTTCGGTAGCCAGCAACTCATCCAGGAAGACAGCGCGCATCTTCTCTTCGACTGCGCCAACCGCCTGCTCGCGGCTCCATGCCAGGGCGGCCGCGCCTGCTCCCTGCAGCACGGCCAGTCTCTCGACCGTTGAGATTTCGTCCGAATTATTTGAATTCGAACGTAGAAGGAGACAGTATCCTTCGACTCGCTCGGCGACGATCACGGGGCTGACCACTAGCTGGCGAAAACGCTGTTTGCCATCGAATGGGAGGATGCCGGTCAGTTCCGTGCTTTCGGAGGGCTCACTGCCGAACTTGGCGGCCAGCCAGCTTCGCAATGTCGTGTGGCTGGGCAGAGATGTCAACACGCGCCTCTTGTGTTGCTCGGTCAACTCTTCGAGGCCGGCGAAGGCTATCGGCGTGCCTTCATTCTTCACGAAGAGAACCGGCTGTTCGGAGAAGCGCGCCAGAAGCTCGGCCATCATCTCCATGCCGCCGCCGTCCAGTTCGATCCGCGTCAGTTCCCGCTGCAAATCAACTGCCTTGGCAGCGATGTAGCCGCCCCTGTCCACGATCAGGCGGATCACGGTCCGTTCGACGGACAGGAGTGGTTCGGAGTCGGAGAGGGCGATCAGCGGGACTTGATTCTTTTCGGCGACAGCGACGGCGTCCTCCGGCACGTCACCCAGCACGCCAATCGCGGAGATTCGCGCCTGGTGCAGGCTGTTGATGACACGATCCAGACGCATCTGCGGGTCAATCTGGCGCAGGTCTTCGATGTCAATCAGCGCCAACTCTTCGCCTTCAAGGTTGGGAAAGGCCGGCGGACTGGGGCGCAGGCTGCAAGCCCAACTGACCGGCCTGTGCAGCAATTTTCTGCCGAAAAGAACGCGCGAACCTTGCGGCAGAGCCAGCCGGTAAATATCTTCAAGTGTAGTTGCATCCCGATACATGAGGCAAGCCAGTCTGAACGTCTGACGCTGCGTTCAGCACCACAGCGGGGACATGCTTCCGAAGCAAATAGGTACTAAATTGAATCAGCGGGCGCTGTAACCCGCCCGCTGAAAGTAATCTCTCAACTCTTATGATGCACGAAACTTATTTTGTTTCGATTTGCTGCCTTACTTGCTCCATGCGCTCAGCGCCGCGCCTACCGTGCCGCCCCACACTGCCCAAAACAGAATCTCGGCGATACCGGGCCAACTGGTCGGATCCTGACCTGCGACGACGACATACACGATAAGGCCAAGAATCAGGCCGATGATGCTGGCAATGAGGAGCTTTCCAATCGACTGGTTCGGGCTCATCGCGCCGACGACAATCGGCCATAGGATCGCGGTTATGATTCTGATACCGAGACCTACAACAACAAAGCCTAAGTCGTCCGTAAAGACGGGCGGAAGAGCAATGCCAATTACAAAGGCTACGGTGCCGATAAGCCCGGCAATGACGGGCCGCCAGTTTTCACCAAGAGCGCCCCGGACGAAGTCGTATCCCACAATCGGAGCTGCGCCGATCACGATCCCCAATAGGGCCCCAAGGAAGGGCACGCCCTTAAGCAGAACCATCAGGAGCGATACTACCGCCGCAGCCAGCGCCGCGTACATTGAAGTCTTCCAGCGATCGTCGTTCGTCTGAGCGACACTCGTGGCAGTCAGAATTGTCATCTTGAACCTCCCCGGTCGGGTCGTAACGGCTGACTCTCTAAAAGGTCTCCACCTGTCAGGAGGAGGGCGCTGACGTTTGTGCCAACCGCCTCATTCCTCCAAGAGGGGAGCTGAAATTGGTAGTGTTGCAACTCGTCGGATCCGGTGCGGGAACTACTGCTCGCCGGGCAGCGTCTCCCACTCCTCGACAGTCCAGCCACTCACATTCAAATACAACTGCGGAATGTGTTTGCGGCTCAGGATCAGAACCAACTCGTCCTCTTCAGTTGCCGCGATTTCATCCAGCCAGATTCCATCGTTGATCAAGGCTTGCACTATTTTACCAGTCTGTTGCCAGCCGTGCAAGGGATCGCTTTCGGGATCACGAAAAAAGGACGTTCCGTACAATGCCAGCAGCAGATTGTTTTCCAGATAGAGATCAAGGTCGAACAGGACGCGTAGTTCCGGCGACGGTCTCTCGCCGTTTTCATCGCTGATCGATTCCTCCCACAGGGCCAAGCCCATAACTCTTTCGCCGGCGACGGTGTCAACCAGTACCTCGTACTGTTCGTCGTCCAGGCGGTAGTGAAGAGCTGCTTCACCAGGCCCGCTGCCATTGTTTGGAATGTCGGTCATGTCACTCCTGCGCTTTTGTGGTCACTGCGTGATGGACGGCAGAGGGTCCTTCCGCCGGTGGCTTGTCCCTTTATGTCCTGTCCGGCCCGACGACGATCATACGGGTCGGAATTGTCATCGGTTCGGCAAAATGCTGGCCGCCGGCCTCAAAATGACTGAACTGGACCGGCAGGCCCTGGTCGATAAACAGATTGGGTCCGTTCATCACATGGAAATGCAAATGCGGCCCGGGCGAATTGCCGCTGTTGCCGACTCTCCCCAAAGGGGCGCCGCGCCGAATCATCTCGCCGTCATTAACTTGCAAGCTGGCCTGTTGCAGATGCGCGTAGTAGCTGAACTCTCCATTGGCGTGGCTGACGGCAACGGCGTTACCCAACAGCCGCCGCATATCGCCCCGCATGATCGCTTGGTCAGGGATGGCGCCGGGCGCCATATCCGGCATGTCGAAACAGAGATAGGCCACCTTGCCTCCGGCCGCGGCATAGACCGGTTGATGCCAACTGTAATGGTCCGAAAGAGCGCGTCCGTCGCCCAGAAGTGTGCGCCCCTCCGGCCCCAGCTTGACGAAATCCACTGCGAACGGCTGGCTGTAGACCTCTGTTTTGTGAAAGTCGCTCCAGTCTCCAGCCTGTACTGCCCACCAGGCTCCGGCCAGCGGAAAGTAAAAGTCAGTCTGCTGCTCGTGATAGGCTACCGGCGCTTGGCAGTGTGCCTGAATGCGCTGCCCAGCATCGGTCCCAACTGCTGCCTCCTGGGTTCCGCCGACAGCAGTTATGTCGACATGGGAGAGGCGTTCGTAACCATGCAGCAGGAATTGGAGACTGCGGACGGCCAGGCCGGTGTTGGTTGCAATTGTCAGGTCGTCTTCGCCCGTGCGTTGACGTATTATGCGCGCCGACCAACGCTGCTCAAACAGCAACTGGTGCCCGCAATAACCCTGAATGACCAGACCTTGCAGCTGCACATCGCCATCGTGAGCGGTGATTCCAAGATCAAAGGCGATCTCCTGCACCGGTCCGATGTTGGGGAATGGAAGCCGGTCGTACAGTCCTGCAACAATTTCCTGCGGGCGCGTCTCCAAAGAAAGTCGGGTGGGCAAGTTCAGTTTCTTCCTGTCCGCCCATCGTATGCCGATGGACGTTGGCAGCGGTATCTTTCTGAATGGCCGGGCCGTCAGG
This sequence comes from Caldilineaceae bacterium, assembly GCA_965220715.1. GTDB lineage: Bacteria > Chloroflexota > Anaerolineae > Caldilineales > Caldilineaceae > Bin5. Next base: position 4,628,059 of record OZ244843.1, on the reverse strand, counting down.
GCACTTCTGAATGAAAAACACTAACTATCTGCCGGCTCGAGGCGACTTGCGGCAACATAAAGCGTAGCTGAAAAGTCACGTCGAGTTCACACGAGCATCGCCCTCAGTGTTCCATTTTCTTCGTTCAGTCGGAATCAGCAAACTTGCCGCGCGCCTTCGAAAAGAAGTCTACTTTCCGTTCGCTTCATTGATGAGCGTTGCGGCTTCGAGGACAGCCTCCTCCGGCGTCGCCGAACCCCGCAGAACCTGGGTGATCATGTCGGCGGAGTAGCCCCACACTTCGTCCAACTCTGCGAAATTGGGCTGAGGAATTGCATTGCCGGCCTGTATTGCGAAACCGGCCAGCAGTGGATCTCCACTCAGGTCTGCGTCCCGGTGCGCGGGCAGGCGGCCCGCGATGCTGGCAACAATCGAAGCGCTCTCTGCGTTGGTAATATGGCGGGCAAACATCAGCGCGAGTTCTTGTTGATCGGAGGTGATGGTCCGGTTCAGAAATACGCCGTCAGCGTTCAGCCAGGGGCGGGCCGGCCCACTTAGGCCGGCCGGTAATTGCGACACGCCCAAGTCCGGCCCGAACCGTTCCCGCAATTCGCCGATGCTCCACGGGCCGTCGATAAACAAGGCGTACTCTTCCTTTTTGAAGCGCTCCATCAGCATTCCGTAGTCGAGAGCGACAAAGATTCCAGGTGTGGCTTCGGCCCGCAGCAGCCAGTTGAGAAACTCGGCCGTCCCCGATGTCTGTTCGAGAACAACGCGGCCATCTTCGTCGAAGAGTCTGCTCCCACTTGCGGCGACGCCCCAGAACAGGTGATAGAGATTTGTGTAGATACCGACTCCGTGCGAAGGGGAAGCCTGGGCCAGCGCGATCAGATCGTCCATCGTGTGCGGCAGGTTGCTTTCGTCCAACAACCGCCTGTTAAAATACAGTGCCACTAGCTCGTAGTCGGTTGGCAGACCATAAAGGACGCCTTCCCAAACGAGGTTGTCGATGGCTGCCGGGATGAACTGCAATCGTTCCTGCGCCGGTATCCGATTTTCGAGCGGCAGCAGAACATCCGAGGCAACCAAATCCCGCAACCACCAGTTGGGCGCCAGAATCAGGTCCGGGCCTTCGCCGGCCTTGACAGCATCCGTATAGGCCTGAGCCAGGTCGCCGTAGTCCACAAACAGCGTCTCCACATGAATGTTCGGTCCTATCCGGTGGAAACGGTCCACGATGTCTGCCAAGGCATCACCGTCTCGACCTGCCCAGCTGTGCCACAACTCGATCGTGCCTGCAACCGTGGCTGGGGCAGACTGCGAATCGACAGGAGGGACGGCGGAAGATACAACTGTCAGCGAGGCTGCTGGCAGAGTCTCGACCATAGGATCAAGGTTTGGGCGAATGTGGGACGATGGCGGCGCCGACGTGACTGCGGGTTGCTTGGAAGCCATGACCAGTACAGCCATCAATGTCAGCACGAGCAGAAAAGCAAGCGTCCAGAACAGGCGCCAGTGAAATTGGGACATTAGTGGCGAAGGAAGTAGATTGCGCTAACTTGGCGTGCGAAGGGTCTGGTCGGTTCCGTGCTTCGTCCAGCCGGTGTCAGTTCGACACCGGTGTAACGCGCAGCGGAACTCAGTCGGCCCGATTCTCGGATAGATATGATAGTAGCCCTTGTAATCCCAGCAAATAACTGCGCCATCCAAAACCACTAATCTGTCCAACGCAGACCGGAGCAATTACGGAACGGTGGCGGAATTCCTCGCGGCTGTGGACGTTACTCAGGTGGACTTCGACCGTAGGAAGGGCGACTCCGGCTACCGCGTCACGGATGGCGTAGGAATAGTGTGTGAACGCGCCGGGATTCATCAGCAGACCGTCAGCCCACGATCGCGCACTGTGAATTTCATCGATTAGCACACCTTCATGATTGCTTTGAATCGTGTGAATCTCAGTGTCGGCGCCGGCCGCGGCAATCAGTTCCTGGTCAATTGTTTCCAGAGTGACCAGGCCGTAGATCGACCGTTCGCGCGTCCCCAGCAGGTTCAGATTGGGGCCATGAAGCACCAGAATTTTGGTCATGAGTAGATTTCTTTTTGCCAGTGAATAGGTCCAACCGCAGTGCCGCGCTGCCGGACATGCCGCGAAATTCTCGTTGTTTACTTCTATGACATGACAGAAGCCAGCGCCTCGCGCACGAAGCGAGCGCCCGGGTCGTCGATGATGACCACATCCCCAATCGTTTGGGGAATGATAAATCGCAGCATCTTTCCACTACGTTTCTTGTCCTGGAACATCATAGCGTGCACTTCGTCCAGGTCGAGTCCGCTGACCGTTGTGGGCAGCCCCAGCCTGTCGAGACAGCTTTCGATGCGGCCGGCAGTTTCGGCGTCGCAGCGGTTCAACGCCACTGCCATACGAGCGGCGGCCACGGTACCGACGGCCACGGCCTCCCCGTGCCGTAATCGATAGCCGCTTACCTGCTCTATGGCATGGCCGAATGTGTGTCCCAGGTTGAGCGTCGCCCGCCGCCCCCGTTCAAACGGGTCCTCTATCACCACGTCGACTTTCACGCGTACGGCATCGGCGATCATCTGCGTCAGATTGGCCGGCCCTTTCCCTTCCATCTGGCGGAACAGATCCGGCGCGCCCAGAATGCCGTGCTTTACGATCTCGGCCAGTCCCGACCGAAACTCGGCTGCCGGCAACTGGGCGAGAACGTCGGGATCGATAATCACTACCACGGGCTGCTTGAATGCCCCCACCAGGTTTTTTCCCTGGGGCAGATCTACGCCTGTCTTGCCGCCGACCGAGGCATCGACCATCGCCAGCAGGGATGTTGGGATCTGAACGAACGGTGCGCCACGCAGATAGGTGGCTGCCGCGAATCCAGCCATATCACCGATTACGCCGCCGCCCAGCCCGATAATGGGGCTTCTCCGGTCGAGCCCCGCGGCCACGAGCTGATCGTACAAACTATGAACTGTTGCCAGGGTTTTGCGCGCTTCACCTTCGGGAACCAGGCATAAGACCGGCGTGTAGCCCTCCTTTTGCAGGCTCTCACTTAAGATATCGGCGTAATGTGCGGCGATATCGGCGTTGGTGACGATCGCCGCCTGCCCCTTTGCCACGGCGCGATTGGATAGCAGACGACCTGCCTGGGCCAGAACTCCTTCACCAATGCAGATGTGATAGTGCCCTTCCGGCGTCGGCACGGTGATGCGTGTCATCTCAGCGATCTCATTGTTGCCTGCCAGGGTGTCGAGAACGCGCTCCGCAACGATTTCCGGGCTGATGCCGTCGGTCGGTACGCGCAGGGGAATCTGCCCATAGGCATCGCGTCGGCTCAACAGCAGCCTCTCGATGTTACGCCTTTTCTCCTCCCGATCACCCGGCAACAGTGGGCGATCTTCAAATGTCTCGACCCGTTCCAGCACTGTGTCAACGCCAGCGGTCAGGCAGACCACGGGACCGCCGGATTCCAGGGCCTGCCGGTTCTCTTCGCTCACCAACGTGCCCCCGCCGGTCGCGATCACCAGGTCGGACTCGCGCGCGAGCGTTTGACAGAGCCGCGCCTCGGCCTGACGAAACACCTCCTCGCCATCGTCGGCAAATATCTGCGCTATCGGCTTCTCGAAATCCGCCTCGATTCGCTCATCCATATCGACCAGCCGGCGGCCCAGCCGCTCTGCCAGGATACAACCGACAGTCGATTTGCCCGTTCCCATAAAACCAGTGATTGTCAAATTACAGCCGTCGGCCAAAGGATTTTCGAGCGTTTGCACCGCTGCAGAAGCGTGGGAATTGTCCACTCTATCTACTCCGAATCAGAACAGCTTGAAGTTCGTCGGGTCCACCCGGCCGGACTGGTGCATCAACACGGCATTCATCAACTCTATCGCCAGGCGGGATTCCAGCGTTACCCCGGCACGCACGCCGACGCAGGGATCGTGGCGCCCTTTTTCGAGCGCAAAGTCGATTTCCTCCAGGTTCTTGCGCACCGAGTGCTGTGGCTTGAGAATCGTTGAGGTGGGCTTGAAACCGACCCGGCAGACCAGCGGCGAACCGGTGGTCATGCCGCCGATGAGTCCGCCGTGGCTGTTGGCTTGATAGCCGCTGCGGCGGATGGGGTCGTTGTTCTCACTGCCTCTGCGAGAGATGACGCGAACGCCATCGCCCACTTCACAGGATTGCACGGCGTTCAGCCCGCCCAGCGCGCCCATCAGCCGCACCTTGAGACTCTGATAGAGAGGCTCGCCGACCAGAGACGGCGGGTTGACTGCCATAACCTCGACCGCCGAGCCGAGAGAGTCACCCTCAATGCGCGTGCGCTTGATCAGTTCACCGGCCTCCTGCGCAAACTCGGCGTCGAGCGAGCGAATTTCGGCCTCGTCGAGCCTGGCCTCTACTGCAGCAATCTGTTCCGGCGTGATCGACTGTGAATCCTGTTGCCGCGAAACGCTCTCGAAATGCTGAGCCAGGCTCAGATTTGTCTGTAGGGGGCCGACCTGTGCGATCGAAGACAGGATCACGGTGCCAAACTGTTCATTCAGGAAGATGCGGGCGATGGCGCCGCCGATAACGTCTGAAATTGTAGATCGGTAACTTGAGCGCCCGCCGCCGCGAATGTCCACGAAGCCCTGAGATTTGTGATATTTTACCAGGTCGGTGTGTCCCGGGCGCACCTCGCCGCGGGGTCCGGCGAACTGATCGTAGTGACGTGAGCGCTGCGAGGTGGAGAGAACAAGCGCGGCGATCGGCTCGCCGGTGGAGTAGCCCTCTTCATAGCTCTCCGTCTCGGATCCGGACTCGCCGCCTACCGAAACGGCAGGTCCGGACAACAAGTGGTCAATTTCGCCTTCAGCGTACAGGCCGGAGAGCAGTACAACCCTGTCCGCCTCTTGCCGGGGCGTGCCGTGGCGGTTGCTACCGGGGCGGCGGCGGTCCAGGTACTGTTGCAGCTCTTCTCTACGAATGCGAAGCCCTGCAGGGCAGCCGAAAACAATCGTCGTGACACCAGGCCCGTGGGATTCACCGGCGCCGGCAACTGCGAACAGAGGTCCCCCTAATATCTCCATGCTTCAGTCTCTCAATCGGTGGTCGAACCTGCGGCCTGTTGCCCCCAGCCTTTGGCTGAGGAAATAAATGCGCGCACCTTGTCCGGGTCTTTGCTTCCGGGTTCGAATTCTACGCCGCTGCTCACATCAACCGCCCATGGCCGTACAGTCTCCACCGCCGCGGCGACATTTTGCGGGGTGAGGCCGCCCGCCAAAACCAGGCGGGGGCAAATGCGCCCCAAGTCGGCAGCCGCGTTCCAGTCGGCTCTCTTGCCGGTACCGCCGTACTCATTGGGGTCGTAGGCGTCGATAAGGAGTTGCGGGCCGTCGCTGGGACCCAGGTCTGTGTACCATTCGGCCTCGATACCGGCTTCGGCGGCGCTTGTGGGCCGCAGCGCTTTGAAGCCGCGCCCTTGGAGCGCCTCAAGCATTGCAGGCGGCTCGTCGCCATGCAATTGCGCGTAATCCAGATGTGCGCGGCGGATCGTCTCTTCAACTACAGCCAACGTTTCATTGACGAAGACGCCGATAAAGCGGGGCAGTGGCGGCGATCCTGTGCCGGTAGCCGGACGCGGCGCAGTTGCAGAAATTTGCCCTGTCAACTTGGAAGTGATCTCTCCCGCCGCCGCCGGCGTCACGTAGCGGGGGGACTTCTTGAAAAAGATGAAGCCCAGATAGTCGGCGCCGGCGCCGGTCGCGCACAGTGCGTCTTCGAAGCTGGTAATACCGCAGATTTTTACGCGCGTCATCGTTCGTCCTGTAGGGATAGGCAGAAATACGAGCGAAAAGGTGTCACAGTGCCTCTTTCAGAATCCTATACCTGTAAAATCAAGGAGCCATACGATCAGCGGTGCAATGGCGATGCTCGGCAAAAGATTGGCAACCCTGATCTTTTTCAGTTCCAGCAAAGAAAGACCAATGCCGAGGATAATGACCCCACCGGCGGCAGTCAGTTCGACAACCCACGGCGTTTCCCTGCTTATGTCTCCAAGTCCGCCGCCGATGCCCATTGCCAGTGTGGACAGCCCGCCCTGTACAAACGCCACCGTGCCGACACTTAGCAGAACGCCCGGCCCCAGGCTGGCCGCGAAAGGGATGGCGGCAAACCCATCCAAAGCGCTCTTGATCGCCAGCAACTCATAGTCGCCCAGCAGCCCATCCTGAATGCTGCCGAGGATGGTCATCGGCCCGACACAAAATATCAGGCTCGAGGTGACAAAAGCCCGGGTGACGCTCCAACCTGCCACTCTGCCCTGGCCTAAAGGCCCGCCCCAGCGGGCTTCGGCCTGCGCGCCCAGCCAGTTCAGACCGTCCTCAATGCGCATCAACTCGCCGATGATGCCCCCCGTCACCACGCTGAAAAGAGGGATCAGGACATTGCCGGTTCCGCTGGCCATGACAACGCCGATAACCAGGACCACCAGTCCCAGCCCGTGCATGACCGTCTCCAGAACTTTCGCCGGCAGTCGATTGCCCAATATCGTTCCTATCGAGCCACCGATCAAGACGGCGATGATATTGAGAACTGTACCGGTCATATACGATGCAATCCGGGCATAAGAAGATGGTTCTCAGGAGCCACTAAATTATGTCTTTCCCGCGAGCACGAATTCACGCACCTGTGGGCCCCGCTGCGCTTGGCGCAGTTTGCAAAAGCTTTCACCCACGAGAATGGCATCGCATCCCATTTCAGCCATGCGCTTCACATCGGTCGCGTTGCGGATCCCACTCTCTCCGACCACGATTTTGTCCGCAGGAATCTTTTCTCGCAGCCGGGCCGTGGTTTCGATGTCGACCACAAAGGTCTTCAGATTACGGTTGTTGACGCCGATAATCTGGGCCCCCGCGGCCAGCGCTTGCTCCAACTCCGTCTCGTCATGGACTTCCACCAGCGCGCTCATTCCCAGTCGATTCGTCAGGAGCAGCAACTCCCGTAGTTCGGCGCTCCCCAGCACGCCAACGATCAGAAGCAGCGCATCCGCCCCGGCAGCACGGGCCTCGTACACCTGGTAGGGATGATAGATAAACTCCTTGCGCAGCAGGGGCCTGGACAGGTTCCTTGCGCGCAAGTGCTCGCCAATATCAGCCAGGTAGGCGAGCTTCCCCTGGAAGAAACGGGAATCGGTCAGGCAGGAAATCGCGGCTGCGCCGCTGGCGGCATATGTTTCGGCAATGGCTGTCGGCGACCAATCCTTGGCGATCAACCCCTTGGAGGGGCTGGCCCGCTTGACTTCGGCGATGAGACTGGCGCCCGCTTCAGCGGTGAGCGCGGCGGCAAAATCCAGCGGTGGCTCGGCCACCGTCGCAAGCGCCTTGAGCTGGGCCAGGGGCATATCATCCATCTGACGAGCCACTTCCTGGCGCTTCCAGGACATGATCTTGTCTAGAACCTGCCCTTTGTGTTTACTAATGTTCAACTGCGAGAATTTGGCCATCGTCTCACTGCTCGTCGCTATAGCTCTGCGTCTTCTCGATAAAACTAGCCAGCGTGTTCTGCGCTGCCCCGCTGTCGACCGACTGCGCGGCTGCAGCCAGACCAGACTCCCAGTCTCCGCTCTCGGTTGCCAGCGCGGCCGCCGCATTCAATAGTACCACATCCCGCTTGGGGCCGTGCAGTTCACCACTGAGGATTCCGCGCGTGATGGCGGCATTTACGGCTGCATTTCCACCGACCAGGTCGTCCAATGTTGCCGGCGAGAGCCCGAGATCGGTCGCCGATAACTCACTTTCCCGGACCTCGCCATTGCGCAGATGACTGATCCGATTGACTCCGGTGGTGGTAAGTTCGTCCACGCCGCGCCCGTCGTCGGTAGTTCCGTGAACGACAAAAGCGGCAGTAGCTCCCATCTGCCCCAGCACATCCGCCATTTGCGACGTCAAATCGGGGTTGGGCACGCCGATCACCTGATGGGTGGCGTTGGCCGGGTTTGTCAGTGGGCCGAGGATGTTGAAGACGGTACGCGTCGCCAACTCTCTGCGCGGGCCGATGGCGTATCTCATCGCCGGGTGGTAGAGCGGCGCGAACAGAAAGCCGATGCCCATCTCTTCGATGCACTCCGCCACCTGTTCCGGGCCCAGGTCCAGTCGGACGCCCAACTCCTCCAGTACATCGGCGCTGCCGCACTGGCTGCTGGCGGACCTGTTGCCATGTTTCGCTACCTTTTCGCCGGCTCCGGCCACGACGAAGGCGGCGGTCGTGCTGATGTTGAAGGTGCCTGTCTGGTCGCCTCCGGTGCCGCAGGTGTCCAGGAGGCGCTGGCCGTTGAGAATGGGCCGCACCTGTACCGCGACGCGTTTCATCGCCCGCGCGCAGCCGGTGATTTCGGCGACACTTTCTCCCTTTTGACGCAGCGCCGCCAGGAACGCGCCGATCTGCGCATCGGTCGCCTGGCCGCCCATGATCTGTGTCATCGCTGCATCGGCGGCGTCTGCGCTAAGATCCTGCCCGGCGAAAACTGTTTCCAGAGCTTCATGGATAGGTGATGCCATCAGTTTTTCTCCTGTCATGTCGAACGGTTTCAGCGGCGCTTACAACAGAACGGGACCGTTCAATTGCCGGTTGATGCTGATCCGTGCAGTTCGGGCATCTGAAAGTTCATCAGATGTTCAATCTCATCTGCCAGCAATGCCCCATCCGCACTCGCCAACGGCGGCAGTCCCCACTTCGTCAGCGAGCGGCGCACGGCAACCGTCAAGGCGTCAATGAGAAAGGCGCCGTACTGCGTTGGGCCAGGCGCTACGGAATCCGTGCCTGAAAGGGTTGGCGCGGACCCCTGCCTGATGCCTTGCAGCAGATAGGTCACCGCCTGAAAGTTGAACAGCCGCAAGTATAGCTCAACTCGTTCCGGCAGGCCGGGTTCGGTATTGGCCGAACGATACAGTTCTCGCCATTCGGCCTGGCCTTCCTCTGACCAGTCGTCTCCCCCGTAAAAGAGAAAGCGGGCGATTTCCTGGGCCGGGTCGCCCAAACCGAAGAACTCCCAGTCCACGAGCAGAACGCGACCTCTGTCGAACAGAGCGTTTTCCGCGGACAGGTCTCCGTGGATTGGCGTTGGGGGCGTCTCTCCCAGCAGAGGAAGTGCCGTGTCCATCAGGTCGTGCGTTGCCGCCCAAAGCATGGCAAGAAGCTCGGTCAGCAGCGGCGCGGAAGCAGCCGATAACCACTCGCGCAGCTGCGCCTCTCCCGCCTGCCATATCTGCCAAAATGTGAGCAGATTGAACGGGTGCGGGCTGAATCGCTGCACTGCATCGCTTTGGGCGCAGTGGATTCGTGCCACTGCGTCGGCGAGCGCCATGCGGTGGAGGCGGTCGGCAAGCGTTAGCGCCCCGCCCTCCACCCAGCGATAGACCAGAATCTGGCAGGGCAGACCGTGGGGATAGCGATCATACCAGAGCGGCTCCGGCGCAAGGCCGGCGGCCGCAAACTGCTCCTGCCCGCGGAACTGGCGGCGGCTGCGCGCCTGGCCGGCGTCGGTAAACATCTTTACGACTGCGTCGGCGCCATCGCCGCAGCGCACGCGCCAAAGCAGATTGTCGCGCCCCTGCCACTGATCCGTGATCGTCACCTCCTGATCGCGAAAGCGGCTGGAGGAGGCGCCGGTGAGATAGCCGTGAACGGCTTGGGTCCATACGCTCATGGCGTTTCCGTCGATCATACATTCAGGAAGTTTCGCAACAGATCGTGCCCGTACTGTGTCAGGATGCTCTCCGGGTGAAACTGTACGCCGAAGATGGGCTTGGAGCGGTGCTGCACCCCCATCAACTCGCCCTCGACCGTGTGGGCGGTTGCCTCCAGATCTGCCGGCAGTGGCTCCTCCACAATCAGACTATGGTAGCGAGTGGCGGTAAAAGGGCTGGGAATCCCTTGGAAGAGAGTCGTCCCCTTGTGATGAATCGGGCTGACTTTGCCGTGCATCAACCGCGGCGCGCGCTCGACTCTGCCGCCATGAACATGCCCGATGCACTGTTGACCGAGACAGACACCCAGGATGGGCGTCCGGTCGCCCAGCTGGCGGATTACGTCATTGCTGACTCCGCTGTCCTGTTTCGGGCTGCCCGGGCCGGGGCTGATGATAACATGACTCGGCTGCTTCCCGATTAGCTCCTCAACGTCGATGGCATCGTTGCGCCAAACCTGAATGAGATTGGCCTCCTCCCCGCCGGGCAAGGGGGTCTCCTTGACGATTTCGCCCAAGAACTGAACCAGATTGTACGTGAAGCTGTCGTAATTGTCGATGACGGCGATCATTGCCCCGTTCCTTTCCTCTGGATTCCGGCCTAAGCCTTTGCCAGCCTTTTCTGGCGGCGCTCATTCGAGCGGCGAATGCGATTCCACACACCGGTCAGTCCCATCGCTTTCTTCATTTCCATGAGCGTAAGCCGGGCCTCTTCCTGTGCCCGCTGCGTACCTTCGTAGATCAACTGGTCGGTGAATCCGGTCTGTTCGGCGTAGTATGCCCGTCGTTCACGGATCGGTTCGAGGAAATTCTCCAAAGCGTTGAACAGCTTCGTCTTCACCTCCACGTCGCCGACAGCGCCCTGCCGGTACCGGGTTTTCAGATCTTCCACCTCCGCCTTGTTGGGGTTGAAGGTGTCGTGATAGCTGAAGACCGGGTTGCCTTCGACCGTGCCGGGAATGTCGGCGCGAATGCGATTGGGATCAGTGTACATGCTCATTACCCGTTTCCTGACCGTGGCGGCGTCGTCGCTGAGCAGGACCGCGTTGCCCAGACTCTTGCTCATCTTGGCCTGTCCGTCGGTTCCGACGAGTGTGCCGCCAACGATGTAGGCATCCGGCAGGGGAAAGACTTCGGCATATGCGTTGTTGAAGCGACGGGCAATCTGGCGGCTGATTTCAATGTGGGACTCGTTGTCTTTGCCCACCGGCACCAGATGCGCGCGCGGCATCAGGATGTCGGCGGCCTGCAGCACAGGGTAGCCGAGCAGGTTATAGGGCATCTGGTCCATCTCGGCCGCTGCGGCCATATCCTTGATCGTGGGCAGTTGCTGCAAGCGTTCCACCGTCACCATGCCGCTCAGAATCAGGTGCATTTCGTAGATCTCGTGCACCGCCGATTGCAGATAGAACGATGTCTTGGACGGATCGATACCAATCGCCAGATGATCGAGAACGATATCGCGGGCATTTTCCCCGATCTGCGCGATGTCCTCCTTGGTTGGCTTCGTGGTAAGCATATGGAGGTCGGCGATGATGAAGAAGCATTCATACTCCTCCTGGAATGCCAGCCGGTACTGCAAGCTGCCCACATAATGGCCCAGGTGCAGTTTTCCCGTCGGACGGTCGCCGGTGAGAATTCGTCTTGTCTGTGTCATTTTTCCCTCCCGGATTGGCGACAAAGAGATAGAATTGTCGGCTCCTGTATTGTCTTAGTCATCGAGTCCTTCCTCGGCCCGCTGTACCGCTGCGGAGAGAGCCTTGGCCTTGTTCAGCGTCTCTTCCCACTCATAGGTAGGGTCACTGTCGGCGACGACGCCGCCTCCCGCCTGCAGGTGGCAGGTCTTGCCCTGCATCACGATCGTGCGAATGGCGATGCAGGTGTCCATCGTGCCGTCGTAGTCGATGTAGCCGACCGCGCCCGCATACAAGCCGCGCCGCAGACCCTCCATCTCTTCGATGATTTCCATCGCCCGCACCTTTGGCGCTCCGCTGACCGTGCCCGCCGGGAAAGTAGCTATCAATAGGCTGATGGCGTCGTGGTTGGGCGCCAGTTCGCCCTGCACATCGCTGACGATGTGCATGACATGGCTGTAACGTTCGATTACCATCATTTCCGGTACCTTGACGGTGCCATATTCGCACACACGCCCCAGGTCGTTGCGCCCCAGATCGACCAGCATCACGTGTTCTGCCCGCTCCTTCGGGTCGTTCAACAGGTCTTCTGCCAGGGCGTCGTCCTCGGCTGCGGTCTGGCCTCGCCAGCGCGTCCCCGCGATGGGGTGCAGGTAGGCGCGACCGTCTTCGAGCATCACGTGCATTTCCGGGCTGGATCCGATTATCCACAGCGGCTCATCGCTGCCGGATGTTTCCGCCAGTCCGGCTACGCCGTTGAACTCCAGAAAGTACATATAGGGCGACGGGTTCAGCATGCGCAGCGCGCGGTAGATCGTGAACGGTTCCGCATTCGTCGACCGGCTGAGGCGCTGGCTGGGCACCACCTGGAATATGTCGCCGGCCGCGATATACTCTTTTGCTGTGCGCACAACCTCCTCGTACTCCTTTTGTTTGAAGTTGCTGCTCCACTCAGCGTCGCCGTCTACGGGAGGACTCTTCGGCGGCGTGAGCGGCTGGCGCAGGTCACTGACAATTTCGTCGATGCGTGCGACGGCATCGGCGTAGGCTATTTGGACCTGTTCGACAGTAGGCGGGCCTTGCCCATCGATTAGCATGTTGGCAATGACCAGCAGCCTGTGCTTGACATGATCGAAGACGACAAGATTGTCGCTGAACAGCAGCACCATGTCCGGGATGTCCAGCTTCCTTTGCGCGGTAGTAGGCAGGCGTTCGATGAAGCGTACCGTATCGTAACCGAAATAACCGACCGCGCCGCCTGAGAAGCGCGGCAGGCCCGGCACTTCCACCGGACAGCGGTCTGCCAACAGGTTGCGGACGCCCTCGAACGGGTCACCTTGGCGGCGTTCCAACACCGCGCCGTCAACCCCGCCGATCACCAACTGATCCCCTTGGGCACACAAGGTCAGGGGCGGACGTACGCCAAGGAAGCTGTAACGGCCTACCTGCTCCCCCTTTTCCACCGATTCCAACAGAAAGGAGGGGCCGCCGTTCCGCAACTTCAGATAGACTGAAACCGGCGTCTCCAGGTCGGCCGGCAATTCTCGGAAAACCGGGATCGTATTGCCGGTAGCCGCCAACTCCTGTACTTCCTCAAGTGATGGACTGTAGATTGTCATGGACTTTCTCCTCTTCCCTCGATTTCTGGCCAAGGTGCCCGTCTTACAAAAAAGACCTCGTCTCCAATAGCAGAGAATTCTCCCTGCTGTCGGGGACGAGGCCTGTTCAGACGCCCGCGGTGCCACCCTGTTTAGACCGGTGTATGATGGGCAACAAAAAATCCCTTGCATGAAACGCAAGGGATGCCAGCACCAGTCTCACTCGTCGCGGACAGATGATCTCGTATGATTACGTATCTGACTGAGCCGCGGCGCCCTGATAACGGTGGCGTCTCCGGGACCGGCTATTAGGTGGGCCTGTGTTCCTCTGGCTGGATTTCATGCCACCAGATCATCATGTGCCCACTGTTCGCCATCCGACTCCCCGGTCCATTCACACTCTGCGCTGCTGTCCCGTTTCCACCAGCCCGGGACTCTCTGGAACCCGCTTTGAGCGCTACTATTCCGGTTCACAGTCTTTCGTGTTCAGATGTTGACGCAGAGTATACGCCAGCCGAGGCAAACTGTCAATTTGCATACCGGCTAGTTCTTGGTGTGTCCCATATTTCAGGGCGATGATGGCGCAAATCCTTGACCGTGCGTGATAGTCTGAATCAGGATTCTCTGGATTCGGGGATTTTCAGGATTTCAACCCGCCACGCCCGCCGCGGAGGTGCGCCAGCGGGCGAGAGCAACGTATCTAAAAGATCCGTTTCTCCACTTTTGGATACACCCGTAGTTCTTGGGTGCGTCCCAGATTTCTGCATATTCCCCCTGGGAACGCGGGCGCCTCGCCCGCACCTGGCATAGAATACCGGATGCGTTGAGAAACGCGCCGAAACTTTGGGATGCACCCTGATTTTTCGTTCCCTTGACACCCTCCCGAAAAAATGTACAATTTATAGGATATTTCTGGCAAACTTTTCTCATGTCCATTGCAGCATTTACATTCAGAGGATGCACGGAGTTGAAAAGTGTTCCTTCTTACCGCAAATTCTTGAGTGTTGGAGAATCGACCAGTAGTGTAGCTGCAATGCATTCAGCAAGCTGCGCGTTTGAATGGCCCCAGGTCTGGGATGCAACCAATGTTATGGGAGAAGGTCAAAACAAGCCCACATATCCCTAAGCCAAAGCATCAGGATACAATGGCGGGGAAACGCGAAGTAAGTGAGCTTCAGTTCGTAATGTAAACTGTGCCTGCGTAGAAAAGGCGGCACAACTGTATTATGCGTGAGACGTGCAAGTTTCGTCCTTTTCCAAACAGTCCCCAGCTCAGGAAGATGAACGAACCGCCCGAGCTTTGCCGGTGGGTCTATTTTCAGACACTCGCAGTGCGCAAGACTGCATACGAACGGAATTCTGTGTTGCAGTCTCACAATGACACAGTCAAGATACTTCCTCAGTGGATGGCAAAAAGACTGACTTGGCAGTCTTTCACTCCCAACTGTTGCAGAAAGTTTGCGCACACATTGATCTGGCGTTTCAGGCGTTCTTTCGCCGTGTGAAAGCAGGAGAAACGCAGGGCTATCCACGCTTCGAGGAAGGTTTTGCTACGAAAATCATTCCTACTTCCAAAGCGGACTCAAGCTTTTCGAAGGCTGGCGGCTCCACCTTACGGATATCCGCCAGCCTTCAAAGTCATTTTTGCCCGCATGCCTTAGCCATGCAGGCAGCAACTCACCTGAATTGCGCGACGATTCTGTACTCGGCGACTGGAATACAAAAGCAAGGAGGCGTGTGCCATGAAACGAATCGACTTTGAATACTACTGGACAGAACAAAAGCCGGTGAACGGCAAAATCTATGGCGTCAAGGAGATTTTGGAGGACGCCGATCTGGGGGGCATTGACCTGGTCGTGCTGATAGCCGGCCCCATCGAACGGCCCAACAATAGCGGTCTGGCCGAATTTGTGAGAAGCGAGCCGCGTCTCATCGGCTGCTGTCAGATCAACCCACTGTTTGGTCAGGCTGCGGTAGACGAGTTGGAAACGGCGGCCACCCAGTGGGACATGCCCATCCTGAAACTCATGTCGGTTGCCTGCAACTATCCGATCTATGGGCAGGAGCCGCTGCCAGTGTTGGACAAAGCGCGGGAACTCGGGCTACTCGTGAACATCCATTCCGGCGCCCGCCTTAGCACGCCAGCTCAGGTTGGACTGGTGGCTGCCCGCTATCCGGATCTGTCCATCATCATGGAACACATGGGGTACCGCGACGGGTTGGGTGAGGCCATAGAGGTGGCCAAAGTTTTTCCCAACGTCCATCTCGGCACGAACACGGTTGCTGAACCGTTGATGATCCAGCAAGCAATTCAGGAAATTGGCGCTGAGCGGGTCTGTTTTGCTTCGAATGGCCCTGGCGTGCCCATGGATTTCGCCGTGGAGTCGATTCGCCGGCTCAACCTGGGTGAGGAAGCCGAAGGCCTGGTACTTGGCGGCAACCTCGCGCGCCTGCTGGGTATCGAGTAAATAGGGGAGTTCCGATGATTCTAGCTCGTTACGAACAGATATCGCCGCGCAATGAGTTGGAGGACATTCTGACGCGCTCGGTAGATCACTTGGTGAGGATGCCCCAGGAAAGGCTATTCCGCGATTTTCATGTCGATCCGGATGGGTGGGCTTATGGCGGCGACTTCGTCGGCCGCTGGCTCGACGGGATGGCTCATTATCATCGCATGCCTCAATTCCGAAAGTTGGACTGCGGGATAATGGATGTCGTCGAACGGTTGATCGACTTCCAATCGTCAAACGGCTTCTTCGGCCAGAACTACATTCAGGCCGAGTACACCGGCACGTTGCAAATCGCGAATGCGCTTCTGGAAACTCACCGCACTTTTGGCAATCAATCCGCTTTGAAAGCCGCGACGCGGGCCGTGGAATTCTTTATGACCCATGTCTCTCCGGTCCACGGGGCTGAAGCGCGTCCCAAGCCGGACACGACCTATATTCCCCCCGAATTGGGCCATTCCCGGACACGCCCCGATACCCTGGTACCCATGAACCAAGGCTACCGCTGGTTCTTCTCACTGAATATCTTCCCCCGTTACTATCACATGACAGGAGACCAACGCGCGTTAGACTATGCGCGGGCAGTCTTTGAGCAGGTTGAGGTACTGAGGCCATGCGATGACTTCGCCGGCATCACCGGCAACTTCCACGTCCTGATCCACGTCTATCGCGGCTTGTTGGCTCTGTGGGAATGCACAGGCGATGACGACATCCTGCAAAAAACGATCTCGTTCTGGCAGTGGATCCGTGACACCAAAGCGCACGTCTCCGGCGGCGTGCAAGAGTGGCTCATTGCCGGCGAACGGTTCGGCCAGCCGGCCATGGAGGACCGGGACGAACTGTTCTTCAGCGGCGAGAAGGAAGGGCGAGACAAGATCGACGAAACTTGCACCGTCTCGGACTGGATGATGCTCAGCTTTGAATTGTACCGGGCGACCGGCGAGAATTGCTACCTGGATATGGCAGAGCACATCTTTTTCAACCACCAACTGTTCGACTTCGCCGCCAACGGCGGCTGGTGTGGCCATCGCAGCTTGTGGGGCGACGCTGGTTGTGTGTGGGACTTCTGCTGTTCGCATCACGGCCCGCGCTGCCTGGTGGATGCGCTCCGTTATGCGCTGATTGCCGAGGACAACAGGGCGACGGTGAATCTGTATGTGCCGCTGGAAACGCAAGTCAGCACTGCCGACGGCACAGCCCACCTGATTATCGAGCCGGCATCCGACATGAGCGCGGCGCTGATCACCTGCGGTCCGGCAACCGAGGGCGAATTCGCCCTGTGTCTCCGTTGCCCGCCCTGGAGCGAGGAAATCGCGGTCGAGACTGCGCAGCGACAAGACGATGGCAGCATGAAGATAGACCGCCGTTGGCAGCCAGGCATGGCGGTACACGTACAGTTCAAATCGCGTCGCGGCCTGGATATTCGCAGCCGTGGCGCCGGCATCACCATCGGCTCCCTGGGCAATCCTGTGGGCGCAGTCCGCTCCGGTCCCTGGGTGTATGCGCTGCGCGACGAGAGCCTGGGCGACTTCGGGCTTCGTCCCGTGTCGGTGGGGGTGGACGTTGGGCAGACGGATGGCGCGGCTCGTACCTTCCTGAGCCTGCCTGCCAACGCGGATCGACTGATCGCCGTCCACTCCAACGCGGCCTTATCCCCTGGGTCCGCTGGACTTGCCTTCCAGATCTTCGTGGATGAAGAACTGGTTTACGAAAGCGGAACGTACAAGGCAATGAGCTTCAGTAACTTTATCGAAGTTCCGTTGAACGGCGCCCGGACGGTTGCGCTGGAGATTCGGGCGCCTGGCAGCGACGTTCCGTTGGCGTTGGGGCGCTGGCGCGATGTGCGCATTATCACCAGCGACGGCAACATCACCTTTCTGGATCGCGCTATCGAGGTAGGCGGGGGGAGTGCGCCGCTGCGGGACGTCTATTTCGACCGCGATGGGCCAGCAATCCAATCGCTTGCCGACGGCAGTGTGCAGGCCGTGGTCTATGATCGTGCCGGTCAAGACAGGACGGTCCATATGGAGCCCCTGCCAGCGATGAGCAATGAATTGGAGGACCCGGACTACGATCAGACCGGGATTGGCGCAGCACATCTGAAGCCGGCCCCCTTCCGCGTCTGGTTGCCGATCCGTTCCCAGCCTGTCGTGTAGCCGAGCGTTCCATGGGATGAAGAGAGGAGGTGAGTCAGACGGAAAAAGCAATACGATAGACAATGTAGCCAACCAGCAAGGCAATTTCTGGTTCTGACACGCAGTGAGGAGGAAGGACAATGTGTATCGCAAAGGCCACTCACCGATATTCGATAGGTGTCGCAGCGATCCTGACCGTAATCACCATGGCGCTGTCAGCCTGTGCCACCACACCACAAGTCGTCGAAGTGCCCCGTGAGGTCCAGGTCGTCGAAAAGATTGAGGTTGTCAAGGAAGTCGAGAATATCGTAACGCCTACGCCAGGCCCAGTGGAGGAATACGCGGATGCATCGGCCGTCCAGGTCTTTACCACCACGTGGGCGCGCAAATGGCCGGCGCCATCCCCGCTATATGCCGGCGGTGAGCACCAAACCTGGACCCATGTGCTGTACCAACCTTGCTTCAACCTGGACGAAGATCTCAACCTGATGCCCGGCTACTGCCAGAGTTTCGAGGGCAACGAGAATCACACCAGCTACACAGTCACGCTGGTTGAAGATGCCGTCTGGTCCGACGGCACGCCTATCACGGCGCAACAGGTCGCTGACTGGTACAACTACATCACCAAGCCGACAGCAGATCCCCCCCACGAGAGACCGCAAGATGTGATTGGTTCGGTCAAAGGGTTCAAGTCGGTCCAGTCCGGCGATGCGGAAGCAATTGAGGGTATCGTTGTGATTGACGAGCATACGCTGCGCTTTGATCTGGAAATACCCAACCGCCTCTTCCCATTCCATCTGGCGACCAAGTGGGCCGGCGTGGCCCGTGCTGATGAAGCGGCGGCCGACCCTGAGTACTTCAATAAGACCCCTACCTCGTCCGGTCCCTTCATGTTGGCTTCCCATAATACGGAGGGGGGCCTCACTGAGATGGTCAAGAACCCCCATTGGTGGGGCACTGAACCGATGCTCGAAAAGATCGTTATTCGCAATACGGGCGATGACATGGCATCCGGCCTTCTGTTTGAAGCCGGACAGGTTGATGACTGCTGGTGCGGAGACGACACGATCTTCCCGATCATCAAGCGCCTTGGAGAAGACCAGGTAAAAATCAGAAGCCAGCATTTTCCGCTCTACTTCGAGTTGCTTTTCTCAGTCGTAACCGAGCCGGCCAACGACCCCAAAGTCCGTGAAGCCTTAGTCCATTCTGTGGACTACGAGACGATTGTCGATGCGATCATCAAGCCAATCAACCCAGACTTGCACGCCTGGATACGCGGCCTGAACGAATCGCTTCCGTGCTACACACCGGAAAAGAGCGAATTTCTGACTCTTGACGTTGAGCGGGCCAAAGCTGCGCTGTCTGAGTCCTCATACGGTGGCGCCGAGGCGCTGCCTCCGATTCGCATTACCACCAACACCACCTGGCCGGTGATGGTCAACGTGGTGGAGGCCGTTATAGAGCAGTGGCGTGTCAATCTGGGTATCACAAATGTGCAGATTGTCACGAGCTTGGAGCATCTGACCTCCGATGAAACAGTGGCCCTCAAACGCATCAGCGCCGCCTTCTTCATCCCGGATCAGGCCAATTTCATGTATTCCCTTTGGCATTCCGACTCAGCGCAGACCCAACATCCGTGGATGGACGGCTACAAGAATGAGAACGTGGATGCGCTCATCGAAGAGGCCCAGCAGTTGCTCCCCGACAATCCGCGCTACTGCGAGGCATTAATCGAAGCGGAGATGGATGCGCTTTCCGATTATGTCATTCTACCGCTATGGATCTGGCCGTTTGCATCAAAGAGCCGGGCCTGGGTCAACAACATCCGCTGGAACAATCAACAGCAGTTGTATAGTATCTGGACTGAGCCCTTGACGTACATCAGTGAGCACTAGGGCTACTGCAAAAGAGTCAATCGTTCCGTGATGCGTGGTGCGCAACGTACACGATGAGCCACGCATCACGCACACGTTTGCACCGGTTGCCATTGACCGGCTTTGGGAACAACCGAAAGAGTGTATGCTGAAGTATATTATTCGCCGTCTATTCTTCACGCTTCCCGTTGTCGTCGCCGTTATTCTCCTGGTGTTCAGCATGGGGTTCTATGCGGCCGGCGATCCGATTGAGATCAGGTATGGTGAAGCGATTTCGCGGGCTGATCCGGAGGTGATTGCAACCATTCGCCACAACTATGGACTCGATCGCCCGTTCCTGATCCAGTTTGCCGACTATCTGGTCCAGCTCGGTCAGGGGGATTTTGGCCGCTCGCTGGTGACCCGCAAGCCGGTGATTGAGAGCATTGGAGTGACGTTGCCAGTAACTATGCAACTTTCCTTCTGGGCCTTTGTGCTCATGGCCGTTCTGGGGATCCCGCTAGGCATTTTGGCGGCCCTAAATGCCAATACCCGAATCGATCATCTGATAGTCGGGTCGGCCCTGATGTTGCGCGCAACGCCCCATTTTGTGATCGCGCCCATACTGTTGATCCTGTTAGTAATAGTACTGAAATTGATACCTCCACCTTTCGGTTGGAAGGGCATGTTCCATTTCAATGCTCTTTTGCCGTCCTTCCTACTTGGGACCTGGCCTCTGGCGATCGTTGTGCGCCAGGCACGGGCCGGCGTCCTGGAGGTTCTCAAAAGCGACTACGTTCGCACGGCACATGCCAAGGGACTCCCCGTCAACCTGGTTGTCTCCCGCCACATTCTCCGCAATGCTATGTTGCCGGTCGTAACCCAGTTGGGTCTGCTGCTCAATGGTCTGATCGTGGGCTCGGTATTCATTGAGCGCCTTTTTGCCTTACCAGGCTTTGGGGAACTGATTGTGGTCAGCGTCAACCGGCGTGATTATCCCTTGATTGTAGGTTCCACGATCATCGCGACGATGTTTGTCATTGGCAGCAACCTGTTGGTTGATCTGATCTATCCAATTCTGGACCCGCGAGTCAGGCTCGACTAGGGAGCAAGAATTCTGTACCCAGCTCATTTAGACCAGGGAAGTTGTGAACTGTCGATATCTTCATTCCCAGGCAGGTACAGACCACCTTCAGCGTAGGAAATGGCGTCAACAGAAGCGAAAGAAGCAGCCGAAAAGTTCAACCCATCCGGCCGTGAGATAGGCTTCCTCCGTCAGCAGCGAAGTCTGTGGGGTGACGCTTGGCGCCGCATGCGACGAAATACGCTTGCTATGATCGGACTGTTCATTACCGGATTCATGTTGCTATCCGCAGTATTTGGGCCACTTCTGATACCCTACACCTATTTTGAACAAGACCTGTATCGTACATTCGAGTTGCCGAGCCGCGATCATTTGTTGGGGACAGACGAACTGGGACGGGACTATTTGGCCCGTGTGGTCTATGGTGCCAGGACTGCAGTTGGCATCGCTGTCTCGGTCACCGTACTATCCGTTGTGATTGGGACACTGCTGGGAGCTTTCAGCGCCTATCTGGGGGGATGGGTTGACTTTATTGTGATGCGCCTCGTTGATGTGATTAGTTCCATCCCGATGATCCTTCTGGCCATCTTGATCGATTCCACTCTCAAGCGCCCCTTGGAAATGGCGATGTACAACCTCTACATCCATTTGCAATGGCCAATTCTGCGCAATGTGAGCCATGCCAGCTATTTTCTCACATTTGCCGGCCTGGCCTTGATCTTCTGGCCTAGCTGCGCGCGTCTGGTGCGGGGCCAGATTCTGTCTATTCGTGAGTCAGATTATGTGTCGGCAGCCAGGGCTGTCGGGGCCAATCAGACCCAGATTGTCATGCGCCACATTCTACCAAATGCTATCGGACCGATCATCGTGTTAACGACGTTCAGCTTCAGCGGGGCGATAATGTTGGAAGCTGGCTTAAGCTTCTTGGGAGTCGGCATCCAGCCCCCACTCCCCAGTTGGGGGTCGATGCTGTTCAATTCAATGCGTTTTTGGCGTGATTATCCCTGGATGCCGACCGTACCGGCGGTTGTTCTCGGCGTGACCACCGTGTCGATCAACTTTCTGGGTGACGGGCTCAATGATGCGTTGAATCCTCGTCAGGCAGGCAGTTGAGAGTCTAAGATTGCGCCGGTTGAGGGAGCACGAGGTATGAGGACCGTGTCTCTGGAAGGTTTTTCGACCAATGCCGGTTTGCGCGGCGACCATTCCGTTCGGCTACGCACCGGTCCGGCGTGCGCCAGAATCAGTTCGCGTCGTCAACCGCCTGCCCCGGATCGACTCGGCCCCCGCCTTCCGCTTGAGGCGCCGGCATCTGGACCAGGGAAATGCCCGCCTCCCGCAGAAAGCGGCGGCTGTTCTCGTCCGGGTAGGGGCCGGCGTATACCACCCGTTCAATTCCTGCATTGATGATCATCTTGGCGCAGGTGATGCACGGCTGGTGGGTTACGTAGATCATGCTGCCGGCCGTGCCGACGCCATGGAGCGCTGCCTGAATGATGGCGTTCTGCTCAGCGTGGAGCGGACGCACGCAGTGGCCGTCAATGATCAGATGCCCGACATCGTCACAGTGAGGAAGGCCGGTGGGGGCGCCGTTGTAGCCGGTCGCCAAAATGCGTCGGTCGCGGACGATGACTGCACCCACATGGGCTCGATCGCAGGTGCTGCGCGCAGCCACGGTGAAGGCGATGTGGAGGAAATACTCATCCCAAGATGGACGATCGGATTGCGGTGAGGTCATGCGCGGCGTGTTGTTTTCCTACTCGTGCCGGATCAATCCAGGCGGCGGGTTTCTCCCAAGGGGATATTCACATGTCCATTGCGGGCCGGTTTGGGGAGAGGCTGGCTCGGCTGGCTCGGCGGCGCTTCTTCTTCTTTGGCATGGGTGTCATGCAGAAGGTCCGCCAGGATTCGGCGTGTATCCTCTTCTGTGGGTGAAGCCAGGATGACCGTCTCCTGAACCTTGCGTTCCCGACTGAAACGACCGCGTTTGGGAATGTGAATATCGTGTTCGATTGCCAGGCAAGGTTGAGTCGTGCGCCCGAAGCTGACAGTGCCATAGCGGATATTGCGGACCGCCTTCGGGAAAAAGAAGACGTACCACATGCCCACTTCTCTTTCCGGCCATTCCGCCAATAAAAAACGTTTGGGCTGCAACAGACAGATGACAGCATGTTCCCGCGTCGCGAATGTGCGGAAGTATCCCTGTATCCAGGTAAATCGTTCGCTCTTTTCTTCGACGGTGAAGTAGCCGCTGGCATGGATGGGCACGCTGTCCGACGGCGCCATGGGCTGAGGCGTGAGCGCCGGAGGCGGCGCTTCGCGAAACTGTACATAATCCCGGCTGTGCCAGTGGCGGCGGAGCAAGAAGAAGCCTACGAGGAGAACAAGGCAAAGCCCGGTCGCAAAGAAACGGCCGGGAACCAGCCCGAAGGCGCCCATTGCGCCGACGAACAGAAGCAGGCCGTCTATCCAGCGGACAACCGGCGCACCGGCCAGCAACATGCGGTCAAGGTGATAGATAAGGCGGGACACGTTTCGGTCAGGTCCTGCAGTTCATTGGAAAAGGCAAGCGGAAAATGTGAGAAGACCCCGCCCTGAGGGGCGAGGCCAAGCAAATTCATGGATGTGATCTGTCGGTTGCGGGCATGATGCGTCTCTCAGGCCGGGGCTGGCAACGTTCCCCCGCTCAAGCCCAGCCCCTGGTCACGGCTATCTTCCTCACGAGGCAGTTCACTGCCGTCCCGTTCTGAGGAAGGTGTACCGCTGGGTTGTCTCTCTTCGACATCGTCAACAGACTGGAACGGATCTTCGCCCCGCATAATCGACTGGAACTCGCCAGAGTGCAATGTCTCATGCTCCAGCAGAGCCGCTGCCACCGCGTCCAGGCGGTCCTCATAGGACGTCAGAATCTCATGGCAGCGGCGATGGGCATCGTCGACCAGCTTACGCACCTCTTCGTCGATCTCCTGGGCCACTTTGTCGCTGTAGTTGCGGGTTTCGGCAATGCCACGACCCAGGAACACCATCTCCTCGCGTTCACCGTATTGTACCGGGCCCAGCGCGTCGCTCATGCCCCACTGGGTGATCATTAAGCGGGCCATGGTCGTCACCCGCTCAAGATCGTTGCTGGCGCCGGTTGTTATGTCTTCGAAGCGAATCTCCTCCGCGACCCGTCCGCCCAGAAGCGCCGCGAGTTCATCGCGGAACTTATCTCTTGTGCTCAGGTTCGACTCTTCTTCCGGCAAAGGCATCGTATAACCGCCGGCCATCCCCCGAGGAACGATAGTGACCTTATGCACAGGGTCGTGGTGGGGAAGCACGTGCATCGCCACCGCGTGACCGGCCTCATGATAGGCAATGATCTCCTTTTCCTTAGGAGACATGACGCGGCTGCGCCGTTCCGGTCCGGCAATGACCCGCTCGATGGCTTCCTGGAACTCGGCGAGGCCGATCGAGCGTCGATTGCGGCGCGCGGCCAGAATCGCAGCTTCATTCACCAGGTTTTCGATGTCAGCGCCGACGAAACCAGGCGTCTGCTTGGCGACGATTTCCAGATCGATGTCAGTTGCCAGCGGCTTGCCTTTCACATGGACATCCAGAATCTGCCGCCGCCCCTTCACGTCCGGCGAATCCATCATCACTGTGCGGTCGAAGCGACCGGGCCGCAGCAGCGCCGGGTCCAGGATATCGGGCCTGTTGGTCGCGGCGATGATGATGATATTGACGTCCGTGTCGAAGCCGTCCATCTCGACCAGAATCTGGTTGAGAGTTTGTTCGCGTTCATCGTGAGAGCCGCCCAACCCTGCACCGCGGTGGCGGCCGACCGCGTCGATCTCGTCGATGAAGATAATGCACGGGGAGTTCTTCTTGGCCTGTTCGAACAGGTCGCGCACCCGGCTGGCACCGACGCCAACAAACATTTCTACAAACTCGGAACCGCTGATATTGAAGAATGGCACACCTGCTTCACCGGAAACCGCCTTCGCCATCAACGTCTTGCCGGTGCCGGGCGGCCCTACCAGCAGCACGCCTTTGGGGATGCGGGCGCCAAGAGACGCGAATTTCTGAGGCTCTTTCAGGAAGTCAACCACCTCTTCCAGATCCTGCCTGGCCTCTTCATTGCCGGCTACGTCGCTGAAGTTGACGGCCGGTTGGTCGCCGGTGAACATACGTGCCCGGCTCTTGCTGAAGCTGAAGGCCTGGTTGCCTGCGCCCTGGGCCTGGCGCAAAATGAAGATGAAAAAGACTGCGATCAGCAGAATCGGCAACAAGGCCAGCAAGATGCCGCCGTACACTTCCCATCCACTGGGCGCTTCGATCTCTACATTGACCGCAGACAGTTGATCTTTAGTTACGCCGAGATTTTCAAGCGTTTCGATCAGGCCGATACCGGTCTCTTTGCGGGAACCAATCAACTTGCCACCGGAATAGGCGATTACTTCGTCACCGTCTACGTGAAGTTCCTGCACATTGCCGCCGCGGACAAGGGACGCAATCTCTGCGATGGAAACGGTCGCAGCGATGCTGTTGCCCTGTCTGCTCAGGACAATATAGAGAAACGCGCCAAGAGCTACAACCAGAAGGAAGTAGATCATGCCGTTGCGAATTCGTTTGGAATCCATAAGTCCTCTTGCGTTCCACGGGGTCAGAATGGTCAGCGTAAGCAACTGACTGGGTCTCTACCTGCAACTTGAACCCTTCACTGCCCCGCAAAAATTCTAGCATAAGGAAAACACAGCGTCAAATAGATGCGTAAACTGGCTTCGCCCCACGCGCGCAATTGCTCAACCGGTATGTATTTCCATTCTGATGCAGTAGCGTCGGTCGGGCAGTAAGGCCGCTTCCACCTTTCAGGCCGGTTGAAGCGTGAAAAGAGTGATTTCCGGTCGGCAATTGAAACGAAAGGGGAGAGGCCAGACGCCCAGACCGCGGTTCGTATAGAGTAGGTAACTCCCTACGTGATAGTGGCCGATGGGATATTGGGTTGCCATGTGCGGCAGAAGTGGTGCGCGAGTCGCCAAACCATCGCCGTCGGGCCGCGTCGTTGGCAGCCGAACCTGGCCGCCGTGGCTGTGCCCGCTCAGTTGTAGGGCAACCGGCGCTTTCGCGCTGCGGATGCTGTTGATATAGTCAGGTTCGTGACAGAGAAGCAGGTTCGTATAGCCAGATGGCGAACCGGCCAGCGCAATCTGTGGGCGGGGATCGCCTGACCAGGCATCATCCAATCCGGCGACAATGAGTCCCGGCGCCGCCTCTGCGTTCTGATTGACCAGAAGGACAACCGGCGTCTCGGCCAAAGCGGCGCCCACCGCATCGCGGTCGGTCCACAGATCGTGGTTGTCGTACACCGCATAGGCGGGCGGCTCCAGCATCCGCAGAGGCTCGATCAAACCGGCAGCATAGCGGGCTTCGTGCCCAACGAAATCGCCGGTTATCGCTACCAGGTCCGGTTGCAAATTGTTGACGCGGCTGATGGCGGCCTGCAGTTTGCTGGCCGATGTGAAGCGGCTCAGATGGATATCGGAGATCTGGGCAATGCGTAGGCCGGCAAGCCGTTCGGTCAGCCCCGGAAGTGTGAGTGTGACCTGCTCCACATCCACCCATCCCGGCTCCAGCAAGCCGTATCCCAAACCGGCCGCGCCGGATGCGACCGCGGCGCCTGCCAATTGCAACAACCGGCGCCGGGTTAAGAGGAGCTTCGACATGACTTGCGATCCAGTCTCAGCCGGACGACGGCCAAAGGGAGCAAAGCGTAGGCTGCACCAACTTGACTCTTTATGCTGATGGTATTCGTTTGGAGATCCCTGCCTTTACACTGTCGCAGGTAGGTTCCCACCGGGTAACTGGCCCGCCCCTGCGTTCGCCTCCGCCCCAAAATTACTCAAGGTCGATACGGTACAGTGGCTCCAATCCGGCTGCAATTCTGTCTACATTGTCTGCGGCGCATTGCGCGCGCTTGCGCGAGGTTCCGTCAGTGACACCGGCCGTATGGGGGGTAGCGATAACGTTCGGCAGGCTGAAGAAAGGTGAGCTGATATCCGGCGGCTCCTGGCTATAGGCATCAATGCCGGCGCCTCCCAGATTGCCTGCGAGCAGCGCCTGCGTCAGCGCCTGCTCATCGATCAACGCGCCGCGGGCGACGTTGATGATGTGGGCGGTCGGTTTCATCAGGCCCAACATGCGAGCGTCAATGATATGGCGTGTATCACTGTTGAGGTGCAGGTGAAGCGAAAGGATGTCCGATTCGGCCACGACCTTTTCGAGGTCATCCGGCGTACCCACAAACGAAAGGCCGAACTCCTGCCGTTCCGCGTCGCTGATTTCCCGTATGTCGATGGCCGCGATCTTCATGCCGAATGGCCGGGCGCGGCGCGCCAACTCGATGCCGCTGGCGCCCAAGCCGACGATGCCCAGCTGCACCTCTTCTAATTCCAGGCCCATCGGCTCGTATAGTTCGCCCTCGTCCAGCCGCGCCCGCGCCTCCGGATAGCGGCGGGTCAGCATCAGAATGAACATCATCGCCGACTCGGCCAGCGCCACGGCGCTGAAGGCGCCCGGGCAGTTTGCCACCGGAATGCCCTTGGATTTCCAGTAGTCCAGGTCGAAGTGATCGAAGCCCGTACCCAGGATCTGCCACAGGCGCGCGTCGGTGGCAGCGTCGACCATCTCGCGCGTGCCGGCCGAGCCGCCGTGGTCGATGACTGCGTCCATGCCTTTGAACTGGGCCGCCAGCGGTTTATCGTAGTCCAATACGTGGATGTTGTGGTTACGGCTGACAGCCTTTACCACGTCCAGCCCCCATGGATTGAACATCGATACTTTGATCGGATGGGGCAGAAAGAGGACGTTCAATTGCTTCGTCATTGGGTCACCTGGCTATGATGGCAGGCCATGGGCCTTGCGCTGGTTGGATTCAATCAGGTCTGAGTTTCAGAGAGTCGTAAAGCCGCCGTCGGCCACAAGCACCGAGCCGGTTACGAAAGAGGCTTCATCGCTGGCCAAAAATAGGGCAGCTGGGGCGATTTCGCTTGGTGCGGCGAAACGTTTCAAAAGATTCGCTTCCCGGTAGGGGGCCAGTTTTTCTTCCGGTATCGTCTCAGTCAACGGCGTATTCATCGAGCCGGGACAAACGGCATTGACGCGGATGTTGTCGGCTGCATGGTCGACGGCCATCGAGCGGACAAGGCCGATAACGCCATGCTTGCTGGCGTTGTATGAGGCCTGCAGCCCGTTGCCCACCAGGCCCGAAAGCGAAGAGATGCAAATAATATTTCCGCCGCCCTGTTGTCGCATCTGCGCAACCGCGTATTTCGAACACAGAAACATGCTCTTCAGGTTCGTATCGACGACGAAGTCCCACTCCTCTTCACTGGTATCGACCACATCCTTGTTTATCTGTACGCCCACGTTGTTGACCAGCACATCCAGCCGACCGAATGCCTCCACTGTGGCGCGCGTCAGGCGTTCGGCATCCTGCTGCTGCCGCACATCCATCTGAACGAGTATAGCCTCGCCGCCCTGCGCCTGGATCAGGTCGACCGTTTCCTGGCCCTTCTCCCCGTTGATCTCCCCGACAACGACCCGGGCGCCCTCGGTCGCGAACAGCGTAGCGACTGCATGTCCCAGGCCCATGCCCGCGCCGGTGATCGCCGCTACCTTGCCCTGCAGCCGATTTGTCATTTATGGTCTGCTCTTGTCAATATGGAAGGAGGCCGCCGCTCACGTTGTAGGTCTGGCCGGTCATATAGTTGGCGTCGTCGGAGGCCAGGAAAGCAACCAGGTTGGCGACATCTTCGGGCTGCTGGATGCGGCCCACCGGTATGGCTGCGACGACTGCCGCTTTGACCGTACCGACCGGCACGCCGCGACGCGCGGCAGTCTCCCGGTCAATCAGATCCCACATCGGCGTATCGACAATGCCGGCGCAGACGCAGTTTACCAGGATGCCGTGGTCGGAAAGCTCCAGCCCCATCTGCTTGGTAAGCGCAACAACGGCATGTTTGCTGGCGGCATAGGCCCCCAAAGGCAAATTTTTGCCGGGCGCGACTTTGCCAGCCCCCGAAGCGTTGTTGATGATGCGACCGCCTCCGCCCTGCTCGATCATCTGTCGCGCCGCCGCCTGGGAGCAGAACAGTACGCTCTTGGCATTTACGTTCATCAGCGCATCCCACGTTTCCTCGTCCGTTTCCAGTAAAGGCGCGATCGCGCCGATGCCGGCGTTGTTCACGAGGATGCGCAGGCTACCCAACTGGTCGCAGGTCTGGCGGACCATCCGCTCCACCTCTTCTTTACAGGTTACATCCACCTGGAGCGCCAGGGCCTGACCGCCAAGCTCCCGAATTTCGGCAGCGACCTGCGCGGCCGTCCCGCCATCCAGGTCGGCAACCGTCACCAGGCAGCCCTCCTGCGCCAGACGCAGGGCTATGGCGCGGCCGATGCCGCGCCCGGCCCCGGTGACGATGGCTACCTGGCCGTCAAGATCATAACGCGGCACTGGCTACCTCCTGCTGTAATCTTCGACCATGGGTTTCCTTAATGCTCGCCATCCTTGGTCTCGTAGGGCACCTGCATCAGTTCCAGAATGTAGCCGTCCGGGTCCTCGAAGAAGACCACATGGACGATCGCCCAACCGAGATCGAAACTGACCGGCTCCGACACGAACGTAACCCCCTCCGCCTTCAGTTCCTGGTAGGCCTGTGCCATGTCCGGAACGCCAAAACAGATATGGGAGTGGCCCACATCTCCCAGCTTTCCGTCCGAGACCTTTCCCTGCGGCTGCACGTACTCCTGCAAGTCGAGCAGCATTCCCGGTGTTTCCGGCGCCTGCAGCCGCACTACCTGCATGATCACATCACCTTTGCCTGCCATTTTCGAGATCGTCTCGCCATCCAGCCGGTGCGTTTCGATCTGCTCCATTCCCAACAGGTCACGGTAAAACGCCAGCGAGCGCTCCATGTCGCTCACCGTCACCGATATATGATCCATCACGTTTATTGAACTGATCACAGTTTGCTCCCTCCCCGTTCAATTTGATTCCAGTACATCCAATTCCGCCAGCCGTCGAATCCAGCGTTGGTGGTGGGCATCGTCGATCGAGCGCCAGTGTGGACCGTACATAGGGCGGCCGGCCTGCGCAAAGGCTCTGTGGTTACCCCGCATCTGTTCCTGGATGGCGGCCGTGGCCCCGGGCGTATCCGGATCTTCATAGTAGACGACGACTCCCTGCCGGCGGTGGTTGTTCCCGCCAAATGCGGCGTGCC
Source organism: Caldilineaceae bacterium (assembly GCA_965220715.1). Lineage (GTDB taxonomy): Bacteria > Chloroflexota > Anaerolineae > Caldilineales > Caldilineaceae > Bin5. Next base: position 4,598,272 of record OZ244843.1, on the reverse strand, counting down.
AAAGGGCGACGTTGAATGCCAGTACATCGCCCGGCTGCGATACGAACGTATAGGAAGGCACGTCGGCCTGGGCGAGGTTGTATGCCGTCTCAGGTTCACGGCTGATCTGGCTGTGGAAGGGATCGCGGTGGGAGCCGGGGATGACGCGCAGGGCGCCGTTGTTCCCGTCCAGCGGATCCGGATAGATGCAGAACTTGACGGCCGTGTAGTCCAGCGACCCGGTATCGGGGTGCCAGCGCGTGTCATCGACATGGTAGTTTCCGTCCACCGCAATTGCCAGCACATCCTTGCCCAGCAGCTGTTCGGCCACGGGGGCAAAACGAGGATCGTGGGCCAATCCGGCGATGAAGGGGGACTGCTCCTCCATCAGCGAGGCGTAATGGCGGCTCTTGCCGTCGTGCTTGCCGCCGTCAATCCAGGAGTCCAGCCCCGCATTGAACTCGCGGCTGTACAGCGCTATCTCCTCCGCTGAAAGCAGCTGGCGGAAGACCAGAAATCCGAAATCGTGGAACAGGTTCAGTTGTTCTTTCGACAGTTTCATAGCAACTCTTTTGGTGAGGAAGTGGTCGTATCCGTCTTGCTGAACAGGTGCACAGAGAAGGAGTCGAAGTCGCGCCGGCCAGAGGCGTTTTGGGCATCTCGAACAGTCAAGAATTGCCCTCCGGTGAGAGTGGGGCAAGCTGCCTCAGCACGCTGGAGTATAGCATTCCGATTCGCGGCTCGTCAAGCATAGCTTTTCTTTCCGAATGCATAAACGATGGCACGGCAGCAGGCTCTTATCACTTGTCGGGAACTCCGGCGTGTGCTCCGCCCGCGCTTATCGCCGAATCCTGGCCACTGGTCATGGGTCTCTGGCCACTATCCCCTTTCCACTTGGCCCGCCGGCGGCTCCGGCCCGCTAAGGCGGCTCCGGGCTGGCGGTCGCCGCTCCGCAGGCGTCGCCAGGGGCTGTCGCCCATGTGGGCGGTCGGGCCTGCGGCCCTCCCTTGTGCTGGGGGATTCCCCCCGCAACGCCCCCCTGAAAACCCCGCCTCACGACCGGTACGCCATCAACGCAGCAGTGCGCCTGTCGAAAAAGGCGGCGGCTGTCAACCAGGAACGTGACGAATGAGCCTGCATGGTGGCAGCGATGAAGCGTTGGTCAAGAAAGACAAGGCTTGGTCAAGACAGGTACTGCAGACGGCATCAATGACAATAAAGTCGTGCTAAAGCAATCCTGAAAATCCTCTGTTGATCCTGCAAATCCTGCTTCCGCGTTAGCTCGCATTGCTTCCCACCCGCCGCAGATACCTGGCCGCGCCTTCCCTGAGTTGCCGGCCGGAAGGCTGGATCGCGGTGGCCCCGCCATCCACCATCAGCACCGCCGCCGTGATATAGGAAGCCTCATCGCTGGCCAGGAACAGGATCGCATTTGCCACCTCCTCCGGCTCGGCGAAACGGGAAAACATCGTCATGGCGGCGTAGGGCGCGACGTTTTCCGGCGGCGTGCGCGCCATCATCGGCGTATTCATCCCCGTAGGGCAGACGACGTTGGCGCGAATGCTCTCTTCTCCGCAGTCTTGCGCAAGGCAACGAGCCAAGCCGATCAGGCCGTGCTTGGAGGTGTTGTAGTCCGCCTGCAGTTCGTTCCCCACCACACCGGACATCGAAGACACAAAGACGACGCTGCCGCCACCCTGGCGCCGCATCGGCGGGATCACGAACTTCGAGCACAGGAACGGGCCGCGGAGATTCACCCGCATCACCCGGTCCCACTCCTCTTCATCGATCTCGGCAATATGTTTGCCGCTGCCGAACGTGGCAGCGTTGTTAATCAGGATGTCAACGCGGCCATATTAGGCCAGTGTGGCTGACACCATCCGTTCCGCATCGTGGGCGCTGCTCACATCAACGACAACTGCCATCGCCTCGCCGCCGGCGGCGGTAATCGCCCCGACAGTGTCGTGGGCGGTCTCCTCGTTCATGTCGGCGATGACGACCTTGGCGCCCTCCGTCGCGAACCGTTGCGCGGTCGACCGTCCCAGCCCCTGGCCGGCCCCCGTCACTACTGCGACTTTGCCTTGCAATCGACCCATTCGAATTTTCCTCCACGCGGCCGGCCGCGCAAACAGCAAGCCCTACTTTCCGTTCCTGGCGGGTAGATGCAGCGAGTCGCCTACCAGCAATATGCGGATGTCAAACTCCGGTTGCTGCCGGTGGTAAAGTTGAAACAGCTTGCCGATATCGCCGGTGTGGTTGCGCCAAAACTCCCAGTGGAAAGGCAGAAGCGTCTTGGGGCCGAGCTTTTGCGCCACCTCGAGCAGCTCCTCCACCTCCATGTACCATGTGCGGCCAAAGGCCAGCAGAGCCAGGTCCAAGTCGTGTTCCGCCCCGATCTCGGCGATGGCCGGACCATCCCAGGTGTCGCCGGAGACAAAGAGCTTCGTCCCCCCCGACGAGAAGACGAAGGTCACCGCGTGCGGCTCGTTCGGATCGTAGGAAGGATAGACCTGGATCTCCACGTCGCGGAACTGGATCGAGTCGCCTGGTGCTACCTCGCGGATGCGGTCATCGGCGATGCCGAACTCGCGCATGAGTTTTGCCGAGGAGCTGGGGGCCACACAGAAGGCGTCCGTGTTGTCTATGATGGGCACCAGCGTGCCGTCATGGCAGTGATCTACATGATCGTGGGTGGAGATGAGGATGTCGGCAACCCGCACTTCGTCGGGTCTGATCGGGATGGCCGTTGCCCGGTAGGCGTCCGGCACCGCGTCGTCAGGCGTGCCGTAGGAGTAGGGATCGATCCAGATCATCGTTTCCGGCGTGCGGTAGACGAAGCTCGGCCCCCCTAGCGCCCAGAACAGGATGCCGTCGTCGACCGTTTTCTCTTCAATTTCGTCCAGAAATGTTTTGGGCCAATAGGCTACATCTCGCATAGCGAATCCTTTTTCTGATTGCGCCGCGCGGCAACGGACTATGCCGCTTCGCAGGGCTGTCTCGAATGCTTGCCCGCCGTCGGCAAAGTCTTGCGTATAATCAGGCAGCGTTCCAATTGAAGTCGTGCGGCACCTGCTCGCCGGTGCCAATTTCGTTTAGTTCGAGCAGGTTGCCATCCGGGTCGTAGAAAAAGAGAACGTGCCAGTCGCCTTCGCCGGCGAAACGCACCGGCGGCGAAACCATCTCAACGCCGGCCGCCTTCAAACGTTCATAGGTGGCCGGCACATCCTCGACGCCAAAACAGAAATGCGCGCTGGGCACGTGGTGTATCGGTTGCCGGCCGGTTGGGCTTGCCGGATTGATCCATTGGATCAGGTCGAAGGTAAAGCCCTGTTCCGAACTGCGCGTGTGGCCGTTGACGCCGCCGGGCGGGCGCAGACGATACTCGCGCATATTTACATTAGACATTGCCGTCATCTCATCGATCGGGCCGCCATCGTGCTCCTCCGGCGAGACGACCTCCATGCCGAGAATATCCCGGTAAAAATGCAGGGATTTTTCCAGATCACTGACCATAATGGCAACGTGATCGATCGTTATGTTGCTCACTCTATACCTCTCCTCGAGCGCAGGCGTTAAGCATGTTTCCAAAGGGAATGGATATCAAGTGTCGCAGATCAACCGTTTCAGGTTAGCGTAGTTGATGCGCATGGCCTCTTCGCGCGAACCGCTGGGCGGCAGAAAATGCGTCGCCACCGACAGCACCGCGTCGCTGCCGCGGTCGCGCAGGCTGCGCAGGATAGTGGGAAAGTCGACGTCGCCTTCACCCAGTGGGCAGTAAGAAAAGTCCAGCTGGAGGCCGTCCTTTACGGTCAGGTCCTTGAGGTGCAGCCCGTAGAGATAGGGATGAATGTTGAGAAAACCGGCGGTCGCCACGTCCGCTTCGCCGCTGTTCAGGTTGTCAGCCGGGCCCCACATAACTTTAATGCGCGGGGAGTTGAGAGCCTCGGCCAGTCGCCGGAAATTCCCCGTCGTATTCGTATAGTTCCAGGGCATCATCGAGAGCGCCAGGTCGACATCATACTTTTCGGCCTGCTCCAGCGCCAGCGAAAAGGCCCGCACCAGCTTCTCCATCTCGGCGTCGGCGATATAGCCGCCCCGCGTCAACCACCGCATCGGCCAGGTCGGCTTGGCGGCCGAATACTCTCCCGGCCAGGCAAAAGTAAACACGCCCACTGCGCCGACACCCAGGCGGGCTGCAATCTGCATCGAGCGCACCATGTCGTCCATGTCCTGCCGAAACTCCGGATGCTCCTCCATCCCGTCCAGGTCGAGATCGGTCAGGTGAATCTGCTTGAACGGGTTGCCGACATTGATCAGAAAGATCTCAAGTCCGTGGCCCGCCACCTGCACCGCAATGCGATCCACCGCGGCGTCGTCCAGCTCGCGCATCGACGGGCCGTCAGCCCCAAGCGTGTTGAACCAGACACAGTCCGCCCCGATCTCTTTGGCCTTTGCCAAAGACTCGTCAAAGGGCAGACTTAATTCCGGCAGATACATTCCCAGTTTGAAACTGTGCTCGGTCATCTCTTGGCCTCGTTTATTGTCTGCTCTGCAGTGGCTGCAACCAGCGGTCCAGTCCCGCCTCCGCCAGATTTCCAATCCAATCGTTGTGCGAGCGGGCGACCCGGTCGGGATGTTGCCGGCTGCGGGCGACAAAGCCCGGCACTTTGGACCGGCCCGTTGGTAGACCAATCCGGTTGTACCGTGTATCGACGCTCCAGCGTACCGTCTGCGACCGGTTGGGAATCGAGCGATGCACGAGCCGCTCCGTCGTCATCAGCACATCCCCCGCATCCACCTCGCAGGTGACGATACTGCTGGCGGGCAGGTCCGCGTCGGCAATCCCTCTCGCCCCTTTGTGACCCGGTGTCTCGAGCCAAAGATCATGCGCTATCAGACCCTCGCGATGGGAGCCCGGAATCACCTGCATGCAACCGTTCTGTTCGGTTGCCTTGACGAGCGGGATCCAGAAATTGACGACCAGCGTCTCGCCCGCCTCATCAGGAATCAGGTAGGCCAGGTCCTGGTGCCAGGGAATATCCATCAGGTCCAGGTCCGGCATCTTCGGGCGCAGCGCGAACTGGGGATGGGCCAGGATTTCAGGCCCGATCAATGACTCTGTCGCGTCCAGCAACACCGGCGACGTGCGCAGGGTGAACATGCCGGCCGAAATCGGCTTCCCCCGCGAAAAATAGTTTTCCCACAGCCAATTCCGGTCCCTGCAGGCTGCGGACGCCAGCGCCAGCCGGCTGGCAAACGGCGCCCCGTCATAAGTGTTCTTGGCGTCGAGCAGGCCCTGCCGCGTCGCCTCCCCGATCGCCAGGTCTACCTTCTGTGTAAGCTCGTCGATCAGCGGCTGCAGCGCCTCTGGGGGCAGCATCTGGCGCACGATCAGAAGGCCCTCCTCCTTGAACTGCCGGATCTGCTCCGGTGTCAGCCCCTTTGCTCCCGAAGCTGGGCCGCCAGCCCGCTTTTCCTTCGCCTCCACATTGCCTGCCATGTAGTCCTCCCGGGAATCGCGCCCACTTGAAGTAACCCAAGCGCCTGCGACTGATGAGTGGGTTATGGTTGGAGTCAGTATATTCCAATGTGATTAGCGACGCTACTTTGGGGATTTCAACCGGCTTGGCCCAATGACCGCCGCTGAGCAACCCGAATGCTGTGTCATGGTCCTACAATGTCGGCCCGCCGCGGCGCACCCATCCGCTCTGGCCAATGACACGGCCGCAAGAACTGCAATTCAGACAAATGGGGCTTTAGTGCAAAAAAGACGATGGCAAGTTGGCAGGACTAAGTCTAACCAGCGTGCGGTCTCGATGGGCAGGGATTGTATAACCGGCAACCCCTTCTGCAGAGGGAGTTACTTAACTTGCTGTACAGACGAAGCGAACAGTAGAAGCGGGGTTATTCGAAGAGGTTACGGGGCAGTCTTGAGTGTTTAACGATGCTTGAAATTGTTCCGACGGGGATTTCGCTCTTGTTGGGCACAACTACCGATATGGTAGTTTCCTGATCGAACTCGTTTTCCCTATGAGCTTGCATCACGATATGGCTACCGCTTTGCCTAACTTTCTCAAAGCCATGTTGTGCAGGAATTTCGCAGATTTCGCGTGCTGGCGTAGGTTTGAGTCCAGGCATTATTCAGGGCAACCTCACACATCACTTGTTGCGAGTCGTGATGAGTGGGCATAACCCGAATTTCAGGTTGCCCTTGAATTTCAGAAGGTGAAACAGGGTCGATACGGGAAAGGTATTCCATAACCTCGGTGTAGGAGGCTACTTCAAAAAACAGTCGTATTGCCTCCTCCAGGTTTTCCCGCGCCTCTTGAACTGTTTTCCCTTGGCTCGCTATCTCTAAGTCTTTGCAGTGTGAGACATACCAGTCACCCTCCTGCCAGATCGAGCCATCGAGCACCCATACCATATATAACGCGCGTCCCTTTGTAAGACTGAAGTATTCGGTGAACTCTTTCCAAAGAGATGTTAGCTGAGGGCTGGCAAATCTGTCAAGCCACCCCCGTGCTGCCCGAGATCGCTGCGCAGCTTGTAAGGCCTCTACTGGACAAACAAGACGCCCCTATGTTAGTTTACCAACAGGAGCGTTCTCGATGCTTTCGCCACAGCACGTCAATATGGAGCGCGTGAGCGATGGTGCACCATGAAGGTGCTCTTGTGACATCTTATGTTGTCCCTAGGGTTGGAGCCATGCCTGCACCGCCCGCTCTCCTCTTAACGCACTGCTATTGTCCCCAACTCGTACAAGAACCCATAGACATTCCACCGCCCACACTTGCCGGTGGACACAAATTCGCTTGTGCAGCCAAGTAGGTAACTGTCTTTGCAGTGGGTTCCGGAGACTGGAAGCGCATGGCAAATATAGGAATGGCTAACTCTGAGGTGAGTCCTTTATGACAAACAACGCGAAATCTGCCCCGACCCTGGGATATGCCCTCATCGGCTGCGGCGGCGCCGGCCGCGCACACGCCGGCTGGGCCGCGGCTACCGACGGCGTAGCCGTGCGCGGCTTCTGTGACATCCACGAAGGCGCGGCGCAGCAATTGCAAGCACAGCACGGCGCCGACTACGCTACTACCGATCCGGAGCGCGTCTTCTCCGACCCGGGTGTGGATATCGTTTCGATCGCCACCTCCCACAGCTCCCATGCCGATCTGGCAGTCGCCGCTCTCCAGGCTGGCAAGCATCTCTTTCTCGAGAAGCCGATGGCTATGACCACGGCCGACTGCCTGCGCATCCACGCCGCCATGCAGGCCGCCGGCACCAAGCTGTTGCTCAACTTCTCTATCCGCTTTTCAGGCGCCGCGTGCGCCATTCGCCAGCGCCTGGCCGCGCCCAAAGTCAGCCACAGCCAGTGTATGATGAGCCGCGCCGACCTTAACCGTTGGCGCTGGCATCCCGTGGAGGGCGGCGGCCCGCTCTGGGATGTCGGCGTTCACATGGTGGACTACCTGTGCTGGATTCACGACAGCGCGCCGGTGGAGGTCTACGCGACCGGCGGCCAGGTGACCCACCCCGGCGAACTAGGCAGCGCCGACATGGTGGATACCGCCGCCGCCACCATCCGCTTCGCCAACGACTCCGTCGCCACCTTCCTCATGAGCGACTCCGGCAGCAACGCCGTCATCTCCAAATGGTTCTTTGAGTTCTTTGACGGTCAGAGTTCGGCTGTGCTCTATGAACACTTCCGAAAAGTCACTTTTTCGACGGACGACCCGGAGGAAGGCCAACAGAGCGAGACGCTGACACCGCCGCCGATTGAACGCCTGTCGCGGCTGGTCGAGGCGATCCGTAACGATACCGAGCCGTACGTTCCTCCGCAAGCGGGCATCCTGTCCACGTTGCTGGTCGAGACGATCACCGCATCCATCCACACCGGCCAGCCGCAGAAAGTGGATCTGTCCGCGCTTCCCGCTTCTCTTTCGCAGTAAGCGGGGCCAAGGAGCGAGATGACACGCGCCTGCGCCAGCCACTTGGCAGTGCAGCAACTGGAGAACCACCGATGAACGGCATCGAAGCAATCGCAGCCATCCTCAAAGCGGAAGGGGTCGAGTGGATGGCCTGCTTTCCAAGCAACCCGCTGATCGAAGCGGCCGCCCAGGTCGGCATCCGGCCGATCGCCTTTCGCCATGAACGGGGCGCGGTGATGGCCGCCGACGGCTTCAGCCGCACCAGCGGCCGCAAGCGGTTCGGTGTGGTCGCCGTCCAATCCCAGGCCGGAGCCGAAAACGCGATGGGGGGAATCGCCCAGGCCTACGCCGACAATATCCCGATCCTGGTCCTGCCGGGCGGTGTCCAGCTGGATCAACTGGCAGTGCGGCCAAACTTTTCCGCCGTGCACAACTACCAGGGCCTGGTCAAGCATGTGGAAGCGATCTACCGTCCCGAGCAGGTCGCCGCGGTGATGCGGCGGGCGTTCCATGCGCTACGCAACGGGCCGCCGGGGCCGGTCGTCGTTGAGATGCTCACAGATGTCTGCGATCAGCAGGTCCCCGATGGCGCGCTTGACTACCGGCCGCCGCAGCCGATGCGGCAGCTTCCTGACGAGGCCGATATTGACGAGGCGGTAAGGAGGCTGCTGCAGGCGGAGAAGCCGGTCATTTGGGCGGGCGGCGGCGTCCTGCTCGCCGGCGCCGGCGCGGCGCTGCGGGAGTTGGCTGAGCTTACCGGCATCCCCGTCTTCTGCACGATGCCGGGCAAGTCGGCATTTGACGAGCGCCACCCTCTCTCCCTGGGCGCGGGCAGCCGGGCAACGACCTTGCAGGCGCACCGCTGGCTGCAGGAGTGCGATCTCCTGCTCGCCGTCGGCACCAGCCTCACCCGCGGACCCTACGGTCAACCAATAACGCCGGGCAAGGTCATCATCCACAACACCGTCAACCCGGATGACATCAACAAGGATGAATCGGTCGACATCGGCCTTGTTGGCGATGCCCGGCTGACCCTGTTTGCGATGATCGAATCGGTCAAACGCCAGGTCGGCGATGCCCGCGCCGCCCGCAGCCGCCAAACCGCGGCCGAGATCGCCGCCTGCAGGAAGCCCTGGCTGGACGAGTGGACGCCCTTGCTGACTTCGGACGAGGAGCCTCTCAACACCTACCGGGTCATCAACGACATCAACCGCACGCTCGACTGGGAGAACAGCATCGTTACCCACGACGCCGGCGCGCCGCGCGATTCGATCGTCCCCTTCTATACCGCCACCGTTCCGAACAGCTACATCGGCTGGGGCAAGACGACGCACCTCGGCTTCGGCCTCCCGCTCATGATCGGCGCCAAACTGGCCCATCCCGACAAATTTTGCCTCAACATGATGGGCGACGCAGCCTTCGGCATGTCCGGCCTGGACCTGGAGACCGCCGTGCGCGCGCCGGCTCCGATCACGACCGTTCTGCTCAACAACGGCGGCATGGCGACTTATCCGCCGGGCAACTTCGCCACTGCACGCGAACGTTTCGGCGTCAGCAACATGGTCGGCGACTACGCCAAGATCGCAGAAGGGCTGGGCGCAGTCGGTATCACCGTCACAAAGACCGCCGAGATGGTTCCGGCCCTGAAGCGCGCCCAACGGCTCAACGCCGACGGGCAGACCGTTCTGATCGATGTTCATTCCAATCTTGAAGCCCGCCGCTCCCGCTGGGACCGCTGACAGTTGCCGGCGCAAGCGACGGAAATTCCGATCTTCACTGTGCAAATGTAAGGAGACAATCGAATGAGTGTCTTGATCCACGTAGGCGTACGCGCGTCCGACCTCTCCAAGTCGATCCGCTTTTGGCGAGACGGTTTGGGGCTGCGCGTCGCCGGCAAGAGGGGCATCCGCTACGACCTGACCGACGGCTACCACAATTTTGCCGTGTTCCAGCACCAGGGCGACGACCGTCCCGAACACGTGTCCGGCATGGTCGACTACCTGCATATCGGCGTCGGCGTCCCCGACCTTGCCGCCGCCGCCCGCCGCCTGCGCGACATGGGCTACACGATCTATTCCGACGGATTGGGCGGCAAGACGCCTCTGGATCCCGACAAACTGGAGCAGCCGGCCTTCAAAGTCGAGGATCCCGACGGCATCACAATCGACGTCAGCGAAGTCACCACCATGTGGCCGGGCACAACGATTCATCCTAACCAGACCGCGCAACCGGAGGCGTAGGAGTCGTGCGTTTTGCGTGGTGCGGGGGAGAACTGAGGTCTTCGCACAGCGCGGCAATTCGCCAGCCAAAGTTCACCGACTGAACTTCCGGTTTGGGCGATGTGTCGGGCCGTGGTCACGCGGCGTCAATCCTCCGACCGGGCTTCGGGGGCCGGAAACGTCTCGCAGTTTGGCAGGTCGATCAACCATCTTTTGAGGGCAAATCTTCAGCCTCTCCCAAGTCGGAGAAGTTTGTGATCGCTACCTCGCCTTCGGGAAACTCGGCGACGATTTTCAGTTTTCCGCCGACAGCCTCAATGTAGGAACGGAGGCTGGATATGTACACGTCAGCCCGCTGCTCCAGCTTGGAGACGGCGGGCTGTTTCACTTTCAACTTCTCCGCCAAATCCCGCTGGGTCAGCTCCCGTGCCCGGCGTAACTCGTGCAACGGCATCTCCGCTAGCAACTCGCTCTTCATTTCGTCGATACGCCGACGGCGCGTCGATGTGAACTCCTTGGTCAACTCGCGGAACGAATGGCGTCCACTCATCCGATAAACCCCTCCTTTCGAAGTTCCTCCAGATGCTGGTCGTAGAGGTCATCTGCAACCGGCACGTACTCCTCGTAAAACCGGTCGTTGCCGGTCTTGTCGCCGCCGATGAGCAGTATCGACGTTCGCCTGGGGTCAAAGGCATAGAAGACCCGCAGGGGCCTGCCTCCGCTTTGCCGTTTTTTGCAAGCTGTTGGTCCCGTTAAATTTTGGGACTTATATACATAATTGGACAAAGGTAGAACTGATACTAGATTCCTTCATCCATCCCATCCACTTGGCTCGCACGCCCATCCATCTCTGTCACGATCTCTTCTGCTTGTGTAATTGACGCTTTCGCCTTCCTTCCACCCGCAACTCGGAACAAGCCCTTCCTTCTCTAAGTCCGTACATGTGCCCTCTAAGTAAACATCTTCCTGTTTTGCTTGCTGCTTCCTTGTAGGGGCTGCGACTCTCTGAACAGGGGCGACGGTAGGGATGGAAGGTGCGGGAATATCTGCTGCTACGAGAACATTGTTTGCGTTTAGAGCGGTTACAAGTGGCGCGTAAATCCAGCCAAACTTTGGGGTCTCATATACGTTAGTAGCCAAGTGGGATGATGAACGACGGCTGAAAAAAGGAAATAAGATACTTAGTTAAGGAAACCACGCGAAAGGGTCGGAAATGGATATCAGGAAAAGACACGTGCGACAAACCATCGGCAACATGTGGGACTAAACGCACCACCAACCCCACAAATCACAAACCGCCACATTCCGTGGCGGCCCATCCCAACGCGCTTCATACCGCTTGGCTAACCCCTAACGAGCCCGCGAAGAAACAACAGCAGGGGAGCAATCACCACTTCAAAACATAATGCATTACTGTGCAAGTCTCGTCGTCCAAGTAGGCGTATAGGTTTCCTATCTCAGACCGATCAATGCCACCCTTGCGGGCACTGAATTGAACCCCATATTCCTGGATAAGACTAGAGAAAACACCAGACCTACTTTTTTCTGCTTCCGTCACCATCCTGCCCAGCTTGGAGTTCTCGGAAACACGAGCGGTCCACCCGTACTTGAATTCAATATTATCAGAATCAATAACCTCCGCCATCAAGTGATCTATCCGCGTGCTGACATCGGCGTCGTCGATACAGTAATTTGTAAGAGGAATAAGGGCGGGTACAGGGTTCAGATAGTAATAGGTGTTGTACCCAGCCCAGGACAAACAGGCAACGAAAGGGATCGCAATAATGAGAAAATCCACCCAGAACCCTTTCCCCCACCATCTCTTCATGATTATGCCCCTTTGACAATCAAAATTGACCGTGACGATGCCAAAATATCACTAGAGCAACCAGTGCGCAACCTTTCAGAAGCCACTCTTTTCATTCCGTATGGTTGGCCCCAATGATTGGACCACGAGACGGGAATAATAATGTGTCACTTCCCGCCACACCATCCGCCCCGCTGTCCACCAAAGAGAACTGCAAAAACAACGCGTCTAACTATGTATATTAGGTCCCAGAGTATCAATTGGTGGAAAAGACGAGGTGACGAACCGTTTTCAGCTACTCTCCGCCAACTGCCGCAGCTCGTACAGCCGGTTGAGCGCGTCGAGGGGTGACAGCGCGTCCACGTCCAGCGCGCGCAGCGACTCCACCGCCGGGTGCGCGGTGGCAAAGAGACCTACCTGCAACGCCGCCTTCTGCTTGCGGCCCGGCGTCTGATCCAGCAGTGTCGACGGGCCGGCCGCGCCGGAGGCCTCCAGCTCGAGCAGAATCTCCCCGGCCCGCCGCACTACCCCGCGCGGCAGTCCAGCCATCTGCGCCACATGTACGCCATAGGAACGGTCGGCCCTGCCCGGCAGAATCCGGCGCAGAAAGACTACGTCGTCGCCGCTGTCGTCAACAGCCACTTTGTAGTTGACGACCTGTGGCAGCCGTTCAGCCAGGTCGGTCAGTTCATGGTAGTGCGTCGCGAACAGTGTCTTGGCGCGCAGCGACGGGTAGTTATGGATATGCTCGACCACCGCCCAGGCGATCGCCAGTCCGTCGTACGTGCTCGTGCCGCGCCCGATCTCATCCAGAATCAGCAGGCTGCGCTCGGTCGCATGATTGAGAATGTTGGCCGTCTCGATCATCTCCACCATGAATGTGGACTGCCCGCGGTGGAGTTCGTCGCTGGCGCCGATGCGCGTGAAGATGCGATCCACGACACCGATGTTGGCCGCGGCCGCAGGCACAAAGGAACCGAGTTGCGCCAGCAGCGTGATCAGGGCGACCTGCCGCAAATAGGTGGACTTGCCGGACATGTTCGGCCCGGTCAGAATGTGAATCAACTCGCCGGGAGAGAGACGGGCGTCGTTGGGCACAAACGGTTCGTCGCTCGTCTGCTCCACAACCGGATGACGGCCAGCCGTGATGGTGATGGCGGCGCCGTCATCAAGTTGGGGGCGGCAGTAGCGACGTTTCAGCGCGACTTCCGCCAGCGACGCGTATACATCCAACAGGGCCAGCCCCTCTGCCAGGCATCGGATCTCGTCGGCGCGCGCCGTAAGCTCTCCACATACGCTCCGAAATAGCTGCTGCTCCAGCGCAAGGCGGCGCTCGTCCTCATTGAGGATCAGCGACTCATACTCCTTGAGTTCGGGCGTGATGTACCGCTCTGCATTGGTCAGGGTCTGCTTGCGGATATACTCCGACGGCACCTTGTTCGAATGCGTATTCCTGACTTCGATGTAGTAGCCGAAGACCTTGTTGTAGCCCACCTTCAGACTCTGGATGGCGAGGCGGGTGCGCTCGGTCTGCTCCAGCGCCGCCACCCACTCCTTGGCGTGGCGGCTGTTGTGGACGATGGCATCCAGCTCTTCGCTGTAGCCGGGCCGGATGATGCCCGGCGTCGCCAGCGTCGCCGACGGTTCATCGTCAATCGCGCGCTCCAGCAGTTCAAGAGAAGGCGTACAGTCCGGCAGCCTGTTGAGCATCTGCACAAAGAAGCTGTCGGGGGACGACAACGGCGCGGCTTGATCCTCCGACTCCAAAGCCGAAGCCGGCTGGGCGGATAGGATCAGCTCGCGCAGTCCTGGCCCGCGGCGCAGGACCTCGCGGACGCCCAGCAGATCGCGCGGCAGCGCCTTGCCCTGCGTGATACGGTTGATCCACCGCTCCAGGTCACCCATCCCCCGCAGCGCAGCGCGGACCTGGGCGCGCAAATCCGCCCCGTCCACCAGCGTCTGGACCGCGTCGAGCCGTTCGTTGATTTGGGCAATGTCGAGCAGAGGGCGCCCCAGCCAGCGCCGCAGCAGCCGCCCGCCCATGGGAGTAAGCGTCTCGTCCAGCACGCCCAGCAGACTGCCCCGGACCTCGCCGCCGCGCATCGTCTCCGTCAGTTCGAGATTGCGCCGCGTGGATTCGTCCAGCGCCATGAACTCGCTCAAACTGTAGCTGTGTAGCCGGACGAGTTGCGAGAGGGCGCTGGGCTGCATTTCTTGCAAGTAGGCAAGAATCGCGGCGGCGGCTCGTACTGCCTGCGGCTGTTCCTGCAAGCCGAACCCATCCAGGCTGCGGACACCCAGATGCCGCTGCAGAGCGCTGCGAGCCGTGTCCAACTCCACCTGCCACGCCTCGACCTGCGAGACGATCGCCTGCAAACCGTCGATCAGCGGAGCAAGGCCGCTCTCTTCCACCTTCCATTCGGATGTGATCAGTTCGCTGGGCTGAAGGCGGCCCACCTCATCTTCCAGGCGCCGCTCGATTTCGGCAAAGTCGCTGCTGTTGATCTGTGTCGCCGCAAATTCACCTGTGGTGATATCGCAGTAAGCAATGCCGGCCTCGTTGCCGCGCGCGCTGATTAGAACCGCCACCAGATAGTTGTTACGGTCATCGGCCAGCATCGACGGCTCAGCGATCGTGCCTTTGGTGATGACCTGTTGGATCTCCCGCTCCACCAGTCCTGCGCCTGGTTCGCTGACCTGCTCGGCGACGGCCACCTTGTAACCGGCCTCCACCAGTCGGGCCAGATAGCCTTCCACGCTATGATAGGGGACGCCGGCCAGCGGCACACGCTGGTTGTTGCCGACCGGTCGGCTGGTAAGCGCCACATCGCACACTGCGGCCACTGTTTCAGCATCGCTATCGAAGGCTTCGTAGAAGTCGCCCAGGCGGAAAAACAGAATGCAGTCCGGGTGCTGGCTCTTGAGTTGCAGGTACTGCCGGCGCATCGGGGTTGTCATGGCTTCATCTTCTTCGTCGGCTTTCAGCGGTCTGGTTCTGATGCGCTGCCCGCAGCCCTGGCGCCCTCGGTCTTCCAGAAGACGCGACTATTGGGATCACCGTAGAGCGTGTAGGCGAGCCAGGTGGGATTGGCGCTCTGCATCGCGCGAATCTGCCGCCGTGCCGAGAAGAACGCCTCGCCGAGTGTCTTCCCCTCCCACAACTCCTCGTAAAAGATCTGTGCGAATCTGGAGGCCAGTTCGTCATGTACTTCCCACAGCGCGCCAACGAACGCGGTCACGCCCAGGTGATCCACCAGACGCTGTGCCCAGCCGCCCAGCCCGGTCAGGTTGAAGCCGACGCGGGCGCCGTGACAGGTGTTGAGGAAAATGAGCGGCCTTTCGCGGCGCAGCCCCCTGGCTCTGCGCCGGGTCAGGTCGCTGGGAAAGAGTGGTTCGTCTTCCAAAACGATCGGCGATTCGTCCACGAAGGTCTGATTGTAGTTGCCATGTGAGGCGAAATGGAAAAGCTGGGCGCCGCCCTGTTCCGCCTGTTCCAGGAACTGGGCGCGTGTTGTAATCGGCGGTGCTATTTCGATCTGTCGCGCCGCCAGGCTGTCAAAATACTGGATCTCTTGCGCCACAAAGTCCAGTTCCAGCATCGGCGCAACCAGACGGGCGGCCCGGATGTTCAGGTCGGACGGCACTGCCGCGCCCGCCAGCCAGCGGCTCATCCGCCAGGCGCCGGCCAGGTGGTCGTCCTCCACATCGCGACCATCTATTACGTCGTAAGGCTTGACCAGCTCCCAGGGAATCCAGGGTTCGTCGCTGACGATCAGCAGGTTGCTCAACTCGCCGGCATCGCGCCGCGCCTTGAGTTCCCAATACACCTTGCGCAGGGGCGCCGGGAAAAGCTGCTCATATAGCTCGATGCCGAGATCGGCGACCTCGTCCTCCATCCGAACAGCCTCGTCGCCGGGCAGATCCGCGCCGGCCCGGGCCGCGAAACCGCTCAGCCGCTCGACCAAACGGTCGAAGAAAAGGTCGGGTCGGGACAGTTCATTGAAAACTATCGATCCAACGCCGCGGCCATCCAGCCCCGCCAGCTTCTGCGAATGGAGATGAAAATGGAGCGTGCGCCCGTCCGCGTCGCGGGTGATGCGCAGCTCGACATCGGCGGCGGGGAGCGGTGTCCCTTGCGGGATGGAAACTCCTTCCACTGCGCGTACTACCGAGGCCGTACCGAATGCGGGAGACGCAGCGCCATCCTCGTCGCCGACCGTCGCTGCCCGCCGTGTGCCGCCCCGCAGAAGTTGAAAGCCCCTGACCGCCACCTCCAACGTCAGCGAGCCGGCATTCCTGCCCCGGTGATAGAAGTCGACCGTCACCCAATGGGGGCCGCTGCGTTCGTCAACCAGCTGCAGCAGAAAGACGGCCGGCTGCGAATCACTGTCCTGGGGCACCGCGATCGTGCGCCGCAGGGCAGGGCCGTCGCGCGCGCCCGCGCCGTAACCGCTGACCTCTTCAAAGCCGGGCGCCCGCACCACAACATCCACATATTCAGTTTCGTCCTCAAAAGCGATACCAACTTCGCCTTCGCTGCGGCTCTCACGGGGCCGGTCCCGCACCAACTGCACTACCAGTGGATACTTAACATGGTTGCTGTTGGAGATCGTCGGCGGAAAGTCGACGTAGGTGTAAAACTGGACCATCGCACCGCCTCTGGCAACACCCGCCGCAGGCGCGGCCGCCGATTCCGGGCCCGGCGTCCAATTGCCCCCCGCCGGACCGCCCGTCCGCGGCAGTTCGCTTGAACCGGGCAATGGAGCCTGCCCGCCCTGCGGGGAAGCGGAGCGCGGCGTCTGCAACGAACGCGGTACATAATGGGCCGGATCGTCCCGCATTACCCGCAGCAGGTTGAGCGCCTGCAGGTAGCTGATACCCTTAGGCGTTGCATAGCCGGGGCCATCACCCGCAACGTCGTCGCGCATCGCTTCTTCAATGATAGGCAGCGCCGCGTCAATGGACGCGACGTCGTCGAGGAAGCCGGTCAGAACGGCGCGTCGTTCCAGCGCGCTGATAATGCTGTTGCTCGCAGCAGCAGCCGCCGCCATCCGCAGGCGGTCCACTTGGCTGCGCGTCAGCGCGTCAAGATTCCAATAACTGCGAAAGAACCGGCGCAGGACCGATTCCACCATGTTCAGGAGTTGGCGATCATCCCAGTTTCGGGACGACAACCCGTCTCGTTTCCCTTCCAGACCTGCCATCTTTGTCCTTTCGTACCGGCAGTAAAATGAATCTGTACCTACAAGCGGCCAATAGCCACTGGAGTGGTGGGCAGGATCCTAACATAGCGGCCAAGGTTTTTCAATTCTTCCTTGACTTTCCCGAAGGGCCGCACTGAGCGCTGCCGTCGCAGGCGCGTGGGACGTAATCCGGACCAAGCCCTCCCGGTTTGGCGATTTCGCCAGGAACAGTTGTAAAATTTCCAGGTGCCATGAATGACAGTGAGCAGCGACAAACGGCTACCGCAATCTCTCCCAGGAGCGTCAAATGAGCATCGTCTATCTGGCCCGCACAGTTTACGACGGCATCATCGCCCACGCCCGCGAAGGGAAACCGGAGGAGATCTGCGGAATCCTGCGGGGCCGCGCCGGTCGGGCGACGCAGCTCTACCGCGCCCGCAACCTGGCCGAGGACAGGATAGACAACTATGATGTCGACCCGCAGACTCTTTTGAAGCAGTTCGAGTTTGAAGAGGCTGGCGACGAGATGGTGGCGATCTACCACTCCCACCCGGTCTCGGTCGCCTATCCATCGGCCACCGACGCCTGGAACGCCCATTACCCGGAAACGTACTACCTCATCTGTTCGCTGGAGTTCGACGACGCGCCGGCGCTACGCGCCTTCCGCATGGAGCCGAAATGGCCCGATGCCGACATCGAAGCGACGCGTACCACAGTCCAATTTGATGAAGTGCGACCCGGCCTGTTCGGCTTCTACCATGCCGCCCACACCCCTGTGCCGGATGCCCTGGCCGATCTCCTCGACGGGATCGAGCCGCCTCTATACATCGTTTTCGACGTTGACGAATCCGGCGCAGTCGACGATTTTCGGGTAGTCAACGTCCATGAATTCCCCGTGCAGGTGCTGGAAAACCTGTAAGCCTCCTCTAATGGAAGGAAGAGAACGCGACCGCGTCACGGTGCATAACCGGCACTGGGACCTCAATTCTGCAATCGCCTACCTCTCGCCCATCTACGGCGCAGGATACGGTGCCTGCCAGATGCATACAACGACTCCGGAATGCCCGCTCCCAAGTGTATCCCAGATTCTTGAAAGGCAACCGCTGTCCCTATCAGGAATCACGCGTTTGGCCGCCGTCGATGGTCCAATATGCTTGAGTCGGCTCCGCAAATTGGTTCTATTTCCAGAATATGATATTTTTGACTTGAGGACACCATTTGTTTCGGTTGAGGGGAAAGACCATGACGCGCCGCCCCGGAGTTCTGTCCAACACTAGTTTCCCACTTTCCGCCGCACATCTGTTGGGATGCACGCCCCGCCTCCGGCCAGTTTGACATCTTTCGCTACAAGAATTATAGTGACGGACGGGAAAAAACAATACCAAAGCATTTCAATCCTGATGAGTGATCAAAGACAGGCAACCTACCTGAAAACTTGCTCGTGTCCTTAGCGGGCCCCGCCAGCACGACGCTGGTGGTTTCCCGCTGTCCTGAACAGGAGCGATGAGGGCGTTCGCTTGACTTTGAACTCGCACTCGACGGACGTTTCCACGGCCGGAGTGGCGCCAGGCTATCGCAGTTGGAGTCAACACATACCGGCAAGCGCGCGGAAGCGGGACGTAGTGCCAAGGCAGAAATCGAACGCCGGACTCATCGCACTGATGGATCCGGCATTTTTTTTCGGGGCCGCCGCGGGCCACGGCCCAACTGCACTGAAATGACCAAAAAAGGAGAGCCGAGGAATGGCAACTGTGTTTGTGCCGACCGCCCTGCGCCGCTTCACTGCCGGACAGTCGAAGGTGGAAGCGACCGGGTCGACCGTTGGCGAAGTGATCGGTCAGATGGAAGGCAGCTACCCGGGCATCGGTGAGAGGCTTTTGGACGAAGACGGTAACGTGAAACGCTTTATTAACGTATTCCGCAACGACGACGAGATTCGCACCCTGGACGGGTTGGCGACGACCGTTGGCGAGGGCGACAAGATCTCAATTGTGCCGGCGATGGCTGGCGGGAGCGGGTGAAATCATGGCACGACTCAACCGGGACCAACTGCTGCGATTGGCAAAGAGCGAGATCGAGGAGATCACCGTCAACGAGGTGAAGAAACGGATCGACAACGACGAGGCGGTGACGCTCATCGATATACGCGAGCGCGATGAATGGGTGCAGGGACACATCCCCGACGCGGCATTTGTGCCGCGCGGTTACCTGGAGCTGCAGATAGAGCAGCATCAGACGGACCGCTCGCAGCCACTGGTGATCTACTGTGCCGGCGGCGTACGATCGGCGTTTGCCGCCCGCAATCTGCAGGAGATGGGGTACACCAATGTGTACTCGCTCATCGGCGGATTTGGCGGCTGGAAGAACGCGGGGCTTCCCTTCAAGGTGCCCACAGTTTTGTCCGCCGAACAGGGCATTCGCTACAGCCGCCACACGATCCTGGACGACATTGGCGAAGAGGGGCAGATCAAACTCCTCGACAGCAAGGTGCTGCTCATTGGCGCCGGTGGTCTGGGCAGCCCGGCCGCCATCTATCTGGCCGCCGCCGGTGTCGGGCAACTGGGCATCATTGACTTTGACGAGGTCGACGTCTCCAACCTGCAACGCCAGGTCCTCCACGGGGTCAGCGACGTGGGTCGCCCCAAAGTCGAATCGGCCCGCGACCGTATCGCCGAAATCAATCCTGATGTCACGGTTATAGGCTATCGCGAGCCGATCACCAGCCATAATGCCTTCGAGATCATGCGGGGCTACGATGTCGTCATCAACGGGTCGGACAACTTCCCTACCCGCTATCTGGTGAACGACGCCTGCCAGATGCTCGGCATTCCGCTCGTGGACGCCAGCATCTTCATGTTCGAGGGCCAGGTTACCGTCTATCAGCCCGAACAGGACGACGCCGACAGCCCCTGCTATCGCTGCCTCTACCCGGACCCGCCGCCGCCCGGCGAGGTGCCCAGCTGCGCGGAAGCGGGTGTACTGGGCGTCCTGCCCGGCATCGTCGGCTCGGTCCAGGCGATCGAGGCGATCAAACTGATCGTCGGCATTGGCGAACCGCTCTCCGGTCGGCTGCTCATGATCGATACGCTCGACATGACCTTCCGCACACTCAAGGTGAGCCGCTCCTCCTCCTGCCCGGTCTGCGGCGATGACCCCACGGTCACCGAGTTGATCGATTACGAGCAGTTCTGCGGTATGCCCAGTTTCGACGAGCAGGCAACTGAGAACGTGGCCGAGGCCTTTGCTGAAGCGGCCGGGGCCAACGGAACCGGCCAGCCAGCCCTGGTAACGGTATAGATCGAGAAATGAACAGTGGATAGTGAAAGCCACTATCCACTGTTTTCCGGACTGCCTATGATTGCCCAGACCTTGAAGCCGATTTCGACAGAGAGCCCCCTGTCAGACAGCGCGATCTCCGTGCTCGACGATATCGGCAATACGCCTCTGCTGGACCTGACCGAGTTCGCCCGCAGTTGCGGCGCGCCGGACAAGGTGCAGTTGTACGCCAAAGCGGAGTGGGCAAATCCCGGCGGGTCAGTGAAGGCGCGCGCCGCCTTCAAGATTGTAGAGGAGGCAGAAGCGGACGGCAGGTTGGGCGCCGGCCAGACGCTTATCGACAGCAGTAGCGGCAATACCGCCATCGCCTACGCGCTGGTGGGCGCCGTCAGGGGGTTCCCCGTCCATCTGGTGATGCCCAAAAATGTCAGCCGCGAGCGCAAAGCGCTGGTGAAAGCATACGGCGCCACCCTGATTGAATCGGATCCCCTGGAAGGTTCGGACGGGGCCATCCGCCTGGTGCGTGAGATCGTCGCCGCCGACCCGGATCGATACTTTTACGCCGATCAGTACAACAACGATGCCAACTGGCGCGCCCATTACGAGGGCACCGGCCCTGAGATCTGGCGGCAGACACAGGGGCGCGTTACCCATTTCGTTGCCGGCTTGGGCACGACCGGCACATTTGTCGGCGCAGGCCGTTTCTTGCGCGAACAGAATCCGGCGGTGCAGTTGGTGGCCGTGCAGCCCGAAGATGAGCTCTCTGTGATCGAAGGGTTGAAGTATTTGCCGACGGCCATCACACCGGGTATCTATGCACCGTCACTGGTTGACCGTCACATGACTGTTGCCGCCGAGACCGCCTGGGACGCCACGCAGGCGCTGGCGCGTGCGGCAGGGTTGTTTGTCGGTTTCAGCAGCGGCGCGGCCGTCGCAGCCGCGGTGCAGGTGGCGAAGGAACTGCCCGGCGGCTCTGACGATGTCGTCGTCACCCTCCTGCCCGACGACGGCAGCAAATACGTGAGTCTGGGCCTTTTTGACTGAAGCGCGCAGACGCCACCGACAGCGGCTGGCAGACAACACCACACCGGCCATCGTACTCCTCTCATTCCATGCGCAGCGCGTCCGCCGGGTCGGTCCTGCTCATGCGCCAGGCCGGATAGAGACCGGCCAGCAGCGCGGCAGCCAGGGCAACCAGAAATGCTTGCGCAAACTCCCCTACCTGAAGCTGCATCGACAGAGTCCAGCCGAATGAGCGCAGGTTGATGATGTAGATAAGGATCAGCGCCAGAACGAAGCCGGTCGGCATCGCCACCAACCCGGCGCTGGTTCCGAGCAACGCCGTCTCAAGCAGCGTGAGCGCCCACAGCTGCCGCCGCGTCATTCCGCTCGCCCTCAGAACGCCAATCTCCCTTGCCCGCTCCAGTTGCAAACTCATTAGGGTACTGAGAATGCCGACGAATGCGACAAAGGTTGCCAGCAGCCGCAGCGCGACGGTAATGGCGAAAGTGCGATCGAACACCTCCAGCGCATTGCGCCGGACGCCTCGATTGGAGCTAATCAACAGTTCCGCCTTGCCGGCGAAGGCCCGCCGCAGTGCGTTGACCGTCTCGTCCACGTCAGCGCCGGGCTCGACAAAGAGCGCTACCGCGGTGAGCGCATCATCGTTCCAGTAGCGGCGGTAGTTGCCGTCGGACATCAGCAAGGTGGACTGCACGTCGAAGTCGGAGGTAACGCCGACGATGGGGAAAACCTGCTCTCCGGCGTCGGTCAGCAGTCGCAGAGTTTGGCCGACCCGCAGCTCGAAACGGTTGGCCATCGTCTCGTTGATGACGACTCCACCGGCCTCGACCGCATTCCAGGTGGCGTCCGAGTCACCGACCGATTCCCGGTAGCGGCGGTCTTCCCCTGCCAAGTCCTGCAGCACCGCCGCCAACTGAACAGTGGCCTGTGTCCCGTCCGGCAGTGTTGCGGCTGCCTCCACCTCGCGGCTGGTCGAGTAGCCGGCGACGGCGGGAAAGGAGCTCAGTTTCTTCAGCAAAGTCGGCTCCAGGGCGGCGTTGTTACGATTTGGCCCCAGCGCAGGCGCGGAGACGAAAATATCGGCCTGCAGGATTTCGTCCAGCCACTGCTCAACGGTCAGCCGGAAGGAGACGATCATTACCCCCACGCCGATGATCACGCTGACGGCGACCATGAGAGCGGCGATCGCGGCCGACGTGCGCGAGAGCGAGCGCACGATGTTGCGGGGGGCCATGCGGGCGAGAATGCTGAGGCGGCGGCTTAGGAGCCGATGCACTCCATCCATCAGCAGCAGCGTGAGCGCCGGTGTGACCAGTGCGGCGCCGAGGATGACCGCGAACAGGCCGGCAAAAGCGACGACGAGATTCCATTCGGGGATCAGCATGGCGGCGCCCACCAGGCCAAGGAAGAGGCCGGCTGCGGTGAGCCGCGGCAGGACATGGCGCGCCTTGCTCTCTAAGTTGGAGCGCTGGATGGCCCCGGCCGGAGGCACGCTCGTCGCCTCGAAGGCCGGCGGCAGTGCGGCAAGCAGAGCGGCGCCGATGCCACTGAGAGCGCCCTTGGCAAGCGTCCAGACAGGAACGTCGGCGCTGCGGACCGCCACCACGAAGAAGAGATCGTTGATGGTCTGGGTGACGGCCTGAACGGCGCCCCGGCCCATGAGTACACCTAGTCCCAGCCCCAGCGCGGTGCCGATGAGGCTGAGCAAGGCCGCCTCCGTCAGGATCATGACAAACAGTTCCCGCCTGGTCATGCCGAGCGCCCGCAGGATGCCGAGAACGGGGCGGCGCTGGACGACACTGAAGGAAACCGTATTGTAGATGAGGAACATGCCAACCACCAGAGCGAGGAGGCTGAGGGCGGTCAGATTGAGCCGGAACGCGGCCGTCATCTCTTCCACGGTATCGGTACGGGCCGATGGGCGAACGATGCGGGCGCCGGCGGGCAGAATTCCCCTGATTTCGTCCAACTTCGCGTCGCCTTCAGCGCCGGACGGCACGATCAGATCGATGCGACCGAGGCGGCCGACCTTGTCCAACAGCTCCTGCGCCGTACTAATGTCGACGATAAGCAGTCCGTCCAACGCTCGCCTGCTCAACTCGTCCGAGGGGACCAGCAGCCCGATTATTTTCAACATCTCCCGGCGTGCGCCGATGCGGATGGGGAGTAACTGCCCTGGCTGCAGGTCATAGCGCTCAGCCACGGACTGCCCGATCAGAACTGTATTTGGCTCCACAAGAAAGGGTGTGAGATAGCTGCCGAAGCCGTCAACCGACGCGGCATTGACCGACTGGCCGCCGCCCAAATAACTGCGAAAGGGCGGCTCGGCGAAGGGATCGATGCCGAGCAGGAGCATTGGTTGGGCGTCAAGCTGCGGCACGCTGACATAGCTCTCTACGACCGGAGCGCTGAGGCGAAAGCCCAACTCGCGACGCAGACGAGCGTAGACGGCGGCCTCCACGCCGTCCGGCCCGCCGACAACCTGATGCGTAGCGCGGCCGGTGATCTGCTCGGTGCCGAGCGCAAAGGCTCGGTTGGCCGAACCGTTTGCCAGATCGATGGCGACGATCATGGCGACGCCTATGGCAACACCGACGACCAGGAAGATCGACTGCAGGGGACGGCGCCAGCTTTGCCGCCAGGCCAGTCGCAGCAGTGGGTGCCGCCAAATGGTGCGCCTCATCGCTGCGCTGTTGCGGTTTTCACGTCGCGACGCAGTTCGTGCGCGGCGTCCCCCTTCTGCAGCGTGCTCTGGGCAGGGCTGAGGTGGGAGACGAGCTGTCCCCGTTCGAGGAAATAGACCTGATCGGCGAGGTCGGCAATATCCTGATCATGGGTCGCCATAATGAGCGTCTTGCCGGCGTCCCGGCTTAGCTCCAGCAACAGTTTCAGAATGACTTCGCCGGTACCTTCATCCAGGTTGCCGGTAGGCTCGTCCGCCAGGAGCAGGATCGGGTCATGGATGAGGGCGCGGGCGATAGCGACGCGCTGCTGCTCGCCCCCGCTGAGCCGGTCGGGGAAAGAGTCGAGGCGATCTCCCAGGCCGACCCGATCCAGCAAATTTTCGGCGCGGCGGTGGCCCTTTCGATCCTGGCCGGCCAACTCGATCGGCAGGGCGACGTTTTCCAGGACAGTGAGCGTGGGGATCAGATTGAAGAACTGGAAGATTATGCCGATGTTGCGGCGGCGGAAGAGTGTGCGCTGGCGTTCGCGCAAAGCGGTCAATTCGATTTCGCGGCCATGCTCGCTTATAAAGACCCGCCCTTCGGTGGGACGATCGATGCCGGAGATGAGATTGAGGAGGGTGCTCTTGCCGCTGCCGGATTTCCCCGATAGACAGATGAACTGCCCGAGCGCAAACGAGCAGTGCACCGCTTCCAGCACGCGCTTTTCCTGTCCTGCCTCGTAGTAGGATTTGCCCAATGCGTCCAAACGCACGAGCAGCCGCTGCGTTCCCGGCGCTGGCTCGTCTATTGTCGCTGTCCTGTTCATCGCCAATTCACTTTTTAGACTACTGAAATCGCCTTCGCTTTGTCAGTCCAGCCTATTCTATCAGTGTAGAGTATCGGCGCAGAAAAAATCTGTGGCGAAGATGCCAAAGCTGGCGCCTGGCCGGTCACAGCCTAACGAGAAGGGCCCTCCAGTGTTCTACGTTTGGCTTCTCTCTTGCCCGATGTTAGCCTTCACTGGTTGAATTCGGCCAAAAGACAGGCCGCTGAGGGAGCGGTCCTCAAGCAAGATAGAGAGGCAAGGGATGAAGAGAGATCTGGATCGACTGATGGCGGAGCGCAGCCTGGACGGATTTTTAGTGCTGGGAGAGGGGCATGGCCCGGTGATGAGATACCTGACCAGCGGCGGGTACTTCGAAGGGGCGCTACTGCTCAAGCCGCGCGGCGAGGAGGTTACGCTCGTTCACGGCATGATGGAGCGGGATACGGCGGCTGCCACCGGTCTGCGCACTGTCAACCGCGAGGAACATTTCAACGGGTATGAGTTGCTCAAGGAATTTGGCGGCGACCGGTTGGCGGCCAGCGCCGCCTACATCGCCCGCGCCATGGAGATGGTCGGGCTGCGCGGGCGGGTCGGGGTCTATGGCATGCAGGATGCGGGCGCGTCGCTGGCACTGATGGCTAAAGTGAAGGAGCAGATCGAGGGCATCGAGATCGTCGGCGAATACGGCGAGACACTCTTCAGCCAGGCATTCGTGACCAAGGACGACGCTGAATTGGAGATTCTGCAACGGGCCGGGCGGCTCACCTGCGCGGTGGTGGGGGACGTGCAAGCGTTCATTCAGGCGCACAAAGTGGGCCGGGATGAGATCCTGTTGAAGGGGGACGGGGAGCCGTTGATGATCGGCGATGTAAAGGCTTTCATGCGAGGGCGTCTGCACGCCAACGGGCTGCAGGAAGACCACGGCACGATCTTTTCGCAGGGCCGGGACGCGGGCGTGCCCCATAACGCCGGAGATCCTGAGATGCCGCTGCAACTGGGCCGCACCATCATCTTCGACATCTTTCCGACGACGGAAGAGGGCTACTTCCACGATCTGACCCGCACCTGGAGTCTGGGCTATGCAACCGACGAAGTGCAGGAAGCATATGACCAGACAAAGGAGATCTTTGACCGCGTTATGGCAGCGCTGGAGTTGGGCCGGCCGACGCGGGAGTATCAGATCATGACCTGCGACTACTACGAGAGCAAGGGCCACAAGACAGTGCGCAGCCATCCGGGCACGGAAGAAGGCTACGTGCATGGCCTCGGTCACGGCATCGGCCTGGAAATCCACGAAGGGCCGCGTTTTAGTCACGGCGAGGGCGAGAATACAGTCTTGCTGCCTGGCCACGTGGTGACCATCGAGCCCGGGCTGTACTACCCTAGTCGCGGTTTCGCTGTGCGCGTGGAGGACGCAGTCGCCTACAATGAAGCGGGCGAACTGATCTGGCTAACAGATTATCCTTACGACTTGGTCATTCCGATGAAGGGGTGAAGAGGAGAGAGTGAAGAGGAGAGAGGAGTGAGAAATCTTTCTCACTCCTCCACTCCCCGCTTCTAAATTCTGACTTCTTTCGGGTTAGCCGTCGTTAGAGTCGGACTCTTCCTCCGGCGCTGCGTCAACCACTTCCAGTGTATACGTCCCTTCCTCATCACCCAACGCAGAGCTGACTTCGACGACCAACTGGAGATCGCTGGGAACCTCCAGTTCCTCCAGCGCGGCATCCGTTTCATATGAATCGTCATCAGTCATGATCGGCGAATCACCGTTGAGATAAAGGGCCAGGAAGGTATCGAAATCTTCGCTGCGGGCGAAGATGCTGACTACGTCTCCTGCCGAGAGCGAGAGCGTGTACTGCACAACCGATCGAGATGCAAGTGTTCCCGCAATGACATCACCGATCGCGATCTCGCCGCCATCGATAGTTTCAACCGCCAGCAACGAGTCAAGGTGGGCGACTGCCGCATCGAGCAGGACGTCTTCTTCCTCATCCGCCAGCAGAATTTCCTCTGTTATCGCCACCTCCACTGTCGGCGGTACACCCTTGCCCTCGATATGAATTTCGCCATCTGAGTCGACGGCGCGACCGATGGTAAAGGTGAAGTACTCATCTTCGGGCATCTTGATGCTCTTGATGCTGCCGCCAAGCCCGCCGGTGGGGTAGTGGCCGACGACGGTTGCGCGGTCATCGATGGTCATATCGTATGAGAAAAATTCACATGCGCTGAGACAGAAGGGGCCAACGATAATGGCCACTTCGCCATCGTAGCGGAGGTCTTCGGCCGGAAGGTAGTAGCGGTCCTGCCCCTCCGGGTCGAGGTAAAATTCGCCACGGTCCTCATCGTAGAAGGCGGAATTGCCGAGAATATGCGATTCCTGGAAGAAGTAGGCGGCCATCTGGTCGGCGAGAAATCCGCTGCCGCCGCCATTCTGCCGCATGTCGATGATGAGACCACCGACTGCGTATCGTTTCAACGTGCGGATCATCCGCTCCCACAGCTGGATCGTCAAGACGCTGTTGTCGGAAAAGCTGTCGATCTTTACGTAGCCGTAGTCGTTTTCGCCGTACTCGTCCGCTTCCAACAGCTCATAGTCGACCGGTATTTCGAACCCTGTCGTCCCCCTTGCAAAGGAGGAAAAGCTGAAGCTGTCGTATTCGCCGATGACAGTCATCGTCTCCGTCGCTTCTTCGCCATCCGCGTCAATCCAGGTCAGTTCGACCTCGGTCTCGATCGGGAAACGGACGGCATAACGCATCTGCTGTAAGCGCTTGAAGTGGTCTGTGCTGAAGGGTGCGGAGTGGGCAACGGCGTTGCCGATGACGTCCGCGATGGGGACTCCGTCGATGGAAACGATCTCGGTGCCGAGCGTGATACCGGCTGTTTCGGCTGGGCTGCCTTCGCCGACGAAATTGACGATCACCGGGCCTTCGTTCGTCTCTCGAATCGCTATTCCCAGGCCGCCGGCGATGTCCTGCTGGAAATCCTCGCTAACAAAGGGGCCGCTTACATGGCCGTCTGGGATCGACCAGCTAAAGTCACGTAATGCTCGTTGGTAGGCCCGGGCATCCTCGTCAGTTGCGGCAGCTTCAAAGAGTGGCAGGAATTCCGTTCGCTTCGCCTCCCAGTCGATTTCTTTGTACTCTGTAAACGCATATTCTTTGGTCAGCAGGTCGACCAGCGAGTTGAATGCGTCAGAGTAGGATTGATCGGAGTAGTCGACGAGCGCGATGCCCTCCGGTTCGATCAGATCGACGACCGGGTTGCGGGAGCGGTCGAAGCTGAAAGGCTCGGCGTCCATGTTGACAATCGTATATCCCTGCGGCAGGGTCACGATCGGGTCATCATCGGTAAAGAGCAGCCCGTCTTCGCCGAATCCGGAGGGAAATCCCTGCTGGTCATCGGTCGTGTAGACGAGGAAGACGCCGCCTACGATCTCCCGGTCCGTCTCGATATCGTCGCTGATGCGGGTCGAAGCATAGGCTGTCGACCAGCCGCCCCCGTAGAGATCCCGCTCCTCCAGGAAAGGATCGCCAAAGGTATTGTCCCAGTAAGCGATGGCGAAAATCTGCACGCCCTGGTCTTCAACGTCATCATTGTCGACGTCGCGGTAACTGCCCTGTGGCTCGATTGGCAGGGCGAGCGAATACTGGAAGGGAGATGTAAAGAAATCCGAGGTTATCTGGCCGATAGTCTGGGAGGCGACCGGCATCAGAAAATGCTCGTTGCGATCTACGAAGCCAGCCTGATCTTCGAGAATCACCAATGGCTGCGCGACACCGAGTGTGAAATATGGTGCGGAATAGGTGACGCTTCCTGATATTCTGACTGCGCCGCCCTCGTCATTCACAATCTGGGCCGCTGGCGGCGTTTCACTGTCTTCCTGGGAGAAGGCATCGGTTGTGGACAACGATCCCAGAATCAATACCGCCGCCAGCAGGGCGTAGAATCCTCTGATTAAACGTTCTTTCATCACTTTCTCCTTGAAATTTATCTTTTGTCCCGGCGAATCTGTTCGCCGGCCGACGCGGTGTTAAGTCTAGAAGCATCAGGTCAGCCGCTCCCTCTCATAGGCAATCATATCATCGAGAATTTTCGGCAACAAATGGGTAGGCGTCCAACCGATTGCGGCGCCGATTTTTGAAATGTCCGGTACGCGCCGGCGCATATCTTCGAATCCTGCCGAATATGCCTGGTCGTAGGGAAGATAGCGGATCGACGATGTAGAATCTGCACGGTCTACGATTTGTTCGGCCAATTCGCGGATGGTCAACTCATGGTTGCTGCCGATGTTATAGATCTGTCCGCTGGTGGTGGTCTGGCCCAGCAGCGCAACCATCGCCCGTACGATATCTGATACATGGCAGAAGCAGCGGGTCTGGCTGCCGTCACCGTAAACGGTTAGTGGTTGGCCGCGCAGGGCCTGGTTGACAAAGCGGGGCAGAACCATGCCGAAACGGCCTGTCTGTCGCGGCCCAACGACATTGAACAGGCGCATGATTGTGAGCGGCAGTCCGAACTCCTGGTGGACGGCGAGGGCGAGGAACTCGTCGAGCAGTTTGGTCGCGGCGTAGACCCAGCGGGTCCGGCTGGGCGGACCGAGTATCAGATCGTCGTCCTCGGAGAAGGGCAGGGCTTCACTCTTGCCGTAGACTTCGCTGGTGCTGGCGATCAGCGTATGGCAGCCGTAGCGTCGGGCCGCGGCCAAAAGGGCGTGCGTGCCGAGAACGTTGGTTTCGATCGTCTGGGTGGGACGCTCCAGGACCAGTTGCACGCCGACGGCGGCTGCCAGATGCACAATTGCATCAGCGCGACTGGCGAGCCGGTCCAGCGCAGGGCTGTCGTCGATCGCGCCGTGGGTGAATGAAAATCTTGGGTGTTCCTGCAAGCGTTGGACATTTTCGATCGATCCAGTGCTGAGATTGTCAAGTACGGAGACGGAGTCGCCGCGATTGAGCAGGGCATCGGTGAGGTGGCTGCCAATGAATCCGGCCCCGCCGGTAATCAGGATATGCACAGGCATCTCTCCAATTTTATCGTTATGAAATCGCGGTGAAAGGCCGGCAACTACGGCATACTTGCCACCAAGTTCCGACCACGAGCCGCGCCTGTACCATTAGTGCCGGAAATGCCGCGTTCCCGTCAAGGCCATCACCATGCCCAAGCGGTCGCAACTCGCGATCACTTCTTCATCACGGATGGAGCCGCCCGGCTGCACGACAGCGGCTATTCCATGTGCGGCGGCGGCTTCGATACCGTCGGGGAAGGGAAAGAAGGCGTCCGATGCCATGACTGCGCCGCGGGCCTTTTCAACAGCTTTGTGACCGGCGAGCATGACCGAATCCACGCGGCTCATCTGGCCGGCGCCAACACCGACAGTGGCTCGATCCTTTACATAGACGATGGCGTTGCTCTTGACATGGCGGCAGACGCGCCAAGCGAATGCCAGGTCGGCCAATTGCGTTGCGTTGGGACGGTTTTGCGTGACGATTCGCCAGTGAGCCGGATCCAGGTCATCATGACTGCGGTCGAGTTCCTGTACCAGGGCGCCGCCATAGACGGAGCGGATGCTGAGCGGGTGGGGCGCCGTGCCACTGGCGCGCAAAATTCGCAGATTTTTCTTGCGCTGGAGCAGGGCGAGCGCGTCTTCGTCGTAGGAGGGCGCGGCGACAATTTCAACGAATAGCTTAGCCATCCGTTCGGCGGTCGCTTTGTCCAGCGGTCGGTTGACGGAGATGATGCTGCCAAATGCGCTTATCGGATCGGAAGCGAGGGCGTTGTCATAGGCACACGCCAAGGTGTCTGCGGAGGCGAGGCCGCAGGGATTGCTGTGCTTGATTATGGCGACGGTGGGCGCGTCGAAATCCTGGGCCGCCTGCCAACTGCCGTCCAGATCCAGCCAGTTGTTGTAGCTCATCTCCTGGCCATGGAGTTGCTCGAAGGCGGGGGAGGAGTTGCTGAAGCGGTACAAGGCGCCCTGCTGGTGGGGGTTCTCGCCATAGCGCATCACCTGCACGCGTTCCAGGTCCAGTCGAATCTGCGGGGACAACGGGTCGTGGTCCTGCGAGCGGGGCTCCTGCTGCGGCTGCTGGCGGGCAAGGAAGTCGGAGATGGCTGCATCGTAGGCGGCCGTATGGCGAAAAGCTTTCAGCGCCAGCGCCTGGCGGGTATCAGCATCCAGCCCGCTATCAGAAGTAGCCTGCGCCACACGGTCATAGTCGGCCGGCTCGCAAACGACCGCCACCGATTCAAAATTCTTGGCCGCGGCGCGTAGAAGGGCCACGCCGCCAATGTCGATCTGCTCAACAGCCGCAGCCAGGGATACGCCCGGATCGGCAACTGTCTGCTGAAAGGGATAGAGGTTGACTACGACCAGATCGATAGGGAGTAGGCCGTGCTGCGCCAGTTCGCCGAGATGTTCCGGTGTGCGGCGGGCGAGGATTCCACTGTGGATGGCGGGATGCAGCGTCTTGACGCGGCCGTCAAGAAGTTCCGGGAAGCCGGTAAGAGCCTCGGTGGGCGTGACTGGCAGGCCCGCGTCGCCGAGTTGGCCGGCGGTGCCGCCGCTGGCGATCAACTCTACGCCGGCATCATGAAGCTTCTGCGCAAAGGGAACGAGACCGGTCTTGTCTGAAACGGAGATCAGTGCGCGCTGATTTGGCATGGAGATGCTCCTTTTGGAACGCAACGGTGTTTGGGAAACAAAAAGGGCAGTCGGAAAAAAACCAACTGCCCCAGCCCAGGCGATCGACTGTGCACAAAGGGAAACTATTCCCCGGCGGCCCCTCTCCCCCGTGGTATCTCTCCACTCATGCGAAGTGTGTGCATTTTTGCCGGTTTCCCAGCCAAATGAACGCTTCAGCCCGCCAGTCGAGGAGCCCCTCTCTGTTTGGTCTGTATGCTAGCACAGAGGAAGGGGCGGGGCAAAGATCGCCAACCCTGGAAGCCGCAGCCGTTTTGCCGGATTTCTGCCGTTTCCGGGCTGCTGGTCACGGGCTGCTTACCACATTCCGCTTACTAACTGGTGTGACGAAAAAATGCTCTGATCCGCCTGCTGTCTGCTATACTATGCAAGTATTTGGGTAGAACGAGGGCGTACTGTCAAAAGGAGAGAAATAATGCGTGATGCCACAGCCCCGCGCGGGGATATTGCTGTTTCCGGCCTGGCCGTGATGGGTCAGAATCTGGTGCTCAATCTGGAGCGCAACGGCTACCATGTCGTTGTTCACAATCGCACCACATCCAAAATGACCGATTTTGCGGCCAATCATGACGGCAAGAAGCTGATACCCGCGGTGACGCTGGAGGAGATGGTCGCGAACCTGGCGCGGCCGCGGCGGGTGCTGCTGATGGTGCAGGCGGGCTCGCCTGTTGACGCGGTGCTGGACGCTCTTGTCCCTTTGCTGGACGAGGGCGATATCGTGATGGACGGCGGCAACAGTTACTTTCCTGACACCGAGCGACGCAGCCAGGCACTGACGGCGAAGGGGCTGGTCTATATGGGAGTCGGCGTCAGCGGCGGTGAGGAAGGCGCGCTGTGGGGTCCGTCGATCATGCCCGGCGGCGCAGCGGAAGGGTGGGCAGCGGTCAGCCCGATGTTACGGGCGATTTCCGCAAAAGCGGAGGAGGACGGCGAGCCGTGTGTCAGCTACATTGGGCGGGGCGGCGCGGGCCACTACGTGAAGATGGTGCACAACGGCATCGAATATGGCGACATGCAGTTGATTGCCGAGGCGTATGACATTTTGCGGCAGGTCCTGGGGCTGGGCGCCAGTGAGTTGGCGGAGGTGTTTGCCGAGTGGAACGAAGGGGAACTGGACAGCTTTCTGATAGAAATTACGAGTAGGATTTTCCGGAGGATGGACGAAGAGAGCGGCGGCGCGCTGGTGGATATGGTGCTCGATAAAGCGAAACAGAAGGGCACCGGCAAATGGACAAGCCAGAACGCAATGGACGTGGGCGCACCGATTCCGACGATTAACAGCGCGGTTACGGGTCGCATAATTTCTGCGCTGAAGGAGGAGCGGGTGGAGGCATCCGCAATACTGCCCGGCCCGGATTGCCAGCCTTTTACCGGCGATCGCCAGGAGTTTATCGACGCCACGCGGGACGCATTGTACGCAAGCAAGATCAGCGCCTATGCGCAGGGGATGGCGCTGTTGCGGCAGGCTAGCGAGGAGTACGGTTACGGTGTGAATCTGGGTGAGATCGCGGCGCTTTGGCGGGCCGGCTGCATTATTCGGGCCCGCTTTCTTAACCGGATAACGGATGCGTACACCCGCAATCCCGGCCTGACAAATCTGCTGCTGGACGACGGGTTCCGGGCGGCGGTAACGCAGAGGCTGCCGTCGTGGCGCAAGGTGATCCAACTGGCGGTGGGGCGCGGGATCCCTACACCGGCGTTCAGCGCCAGCCTGGCCTATTATGACAGCTATCGCAGCGCGCGGTTGCCGGCCAATCTGATCCAGGCGCAGCGGGACTTTTTCGGTGCCCACACCTACGAGCGCACCGACCGAGAGGGCATCTTTCACAGTGAGTGGGAGTGAAATACGGTGAATGGGAGTAAAACGGCAGTTGGTTAACCGCTGGCACGCGTCGATTCCTTTGATACTTCTGATCGGCGCTGGGTGGATGTGGATCAGCCGTCCTTCCATCGGCGAATCGACGTTTGTTACGCCGCGGCCGGCGTTGTACCATCCGGCCCCGGATTTCACGCTGCCGCGCTTGAGTACGGCTGCGGCAGCAGAGGATCCCTTCACGCTTTCGGCCGAGATTGGCAAGCCGGTTGTGCTAAATTTTTGGGCGACCTGGTGTGGTCCTTGTCGGCGCGAATTCCCGGCCTTGCAGGCTGCGGCCGCGCGGCTCGGTGGTTGCATGGCGCAGGGTGAGATGGCTGGAGAGGGCGGGGGCAATGAAGCCGGCTCTGACCCGGAATGTGTCCTGTTCGTAGGGGTGAATCAAGGGGAGCGTGCTGACGCTGTCGAGCGCTTCCTGGACGAAATCGGGGGCGCGTCTGGGGGAAATGCCAGCTTGAAAGGCGGACAGGCCGGCCGCGCGTCCGAGTTTTCAATAGTTTTGGACAGCTCACAGGTAGTGGGGCAGCGCTACAATGTCCAGGCGCTGCCGTTGACCTATTTCATCGATGCTGACGGCATCATCCGCGGCGTCTGGTCGGGCGAAATGAACAGCGTGATTCTGGCCGAGCACATCGCTGAAATCTTGCCATGACCAACGAGCGTGAGAAGCTGGCAGCAGTCTTGAGCCATCTGAAAATCGAAAGAGCCGGTCTGCTGGGGCGGGGAATGACCTCCTCCCTCTATGACATCGGCGGCGGACGCGTCCTAAAAATCCACAACGGCCCGCAGGAACAAGGTTATCTACCGCGGCTGCAACGCTTTTCAGAGCAGCTTCAAACTTATTCTTTCCCTTTTGCGGTCCCCCTCATCTACGAGTACGGCGCGGTCGGGGACGTACATTTTCATGTCGAACGCCGGCTTCCGGGACAGGATTTTGCACAGGTCTTTCCTCGTCTGACAACCCTCGAACGGCGTAGCGCATTCTCCTCCCTTTTAGATGCGCTTCCCCCCATGCATTCGGTTCAATGGCCGCAGCAACCTTATGGTGAACCGCTCAACGTGTGGGAGGAGAATACCGCGGAAACATGGCCGGGATTCCTGCAGGCGCGGATCGCGGCAACCCTTTCTCACTCCTACGCCGATCTGAAAGAAGACCTGGCCGAAGTGGACCGGATCGTGGACGTGTTCTACAGCCAGCTTAGCGATCTACCCGCCCGTCCGCCGAAATGCCTGGTGCATGGGGACTACTTTTTAGGCAATGCCCTCTGCGACGAGCGCGGAATCCTGACAGCAGTCGTGGATTTCAGCCCGCTGACGCTGGTCGGCGACCCGCTTATGGATTTGGCGGGCGCCTACTACTTCTGCGCGGTCTACGAGTTTGTGACGGAGGCGGATTACTGTTTCCTGCGAGGGCAGATCGACCGGAGATACGGTCCCGAATGCTGGCAACACGTCGACCTCTACTACACCTTCTATAGCCTGCGCTTCAGCGACTGCAAAGTTTCGGACAACCACACCTATCACTGGTGCCTGCGACGTTTGCGCGAACTGTGAATTTGCTGCGGCCAGTGACCCGCGCCCAGTGACCGGCAAGTGCAGTCAGCTGGCTGGTGGCGCCGGGTTACCTGGGCCGGCATCCCACTCCTTTGCGCTTTGTGGCGCAAACAGATGCAGCAGAAAGACCCACACAAGTAACAGATCTGGCAAAGCGTAGGAGGCATCAATCAGACCGTGTCCCAGTGCGGCCGCGACTGCGCCGAACGCGCCGACCGCAAGTGCATCGGCGGTCGCCGCCCGCCACAGGGAGCGGACCCCCATTGCCAGCCAGGCCGCGGCCAATGCAAGACCCGGCAGGCCAAGCCGCGTCCACCAGTCGAGCACGACGTTATGGGGATGGTTGAGGCTGGGATCGCGCCAGGCTGCGGGCAGGATGTAGCCGCTGCGATAGCTGTAAAGAAAGTTGTCCGGCCCGACGCCCAGCCAAAGATGATCAAGAGCCATCTGTACGCTGCTGCGCCAGAGACTAAGGCGAATGCCGGCAGTGCCCTCCGGCCGAAAGTCCAAAAGGCTGCGGAAGCGCTCAGTGCCCAGAAATGGTACCAGACCCAGAACCATAGCCACCGCAACCGCCGCCAACCCCCATCCCCAGCGAGCCGGCAGCCGACTGCCCGGCGCGGCGAGCAGGCGCCGTCCCGCGATTGCCAGAGCCAGCAACATTGCCGGCAGGCCGAGAAAGAGTGCTCCCTTGCTGAAAGTAAGCAGCAGAGCGATTAGTTGGGGGAGGGTAAGGAGAAGTGCAATGCGCGCCGCGAATGGGGCCCGTTGCCATGCTGTGAAAAGCAGAATCATTTCCCGCCACCTCACACTCTTCGCGGTGCGTTCTCTCCCACCTGACCAACCGCCGAAAAAAACCAATGCCAGGCCCACGGCGGCAGTTCGCTCCAGGTACAGCCCGAGATTGTTGGGTGAGCCGTAAAACGCCCGCACCCGGTTGACGCCCTCGGCCTGGATGATGTTCTGCTCGGTGACGTACTGCCAGAGGCCGGTGAGGGCGACGAACGCCCCGCCGGCCAGCCAGGCGAGAGCAAGAAATGTACGGGCGGCCTTTTGATCGGTGGCGCCGCGGAGCGTTTCGTGCAGCAGCAGTGCAAAGACGGCGGCACTGAGGAAGAGAGTGCGCCACTCGCGCAGCGCGACACCGCGTTGTTCGGCCGCGAAGGCGGCGACAAGGGCAAAGGAGACAAGGAGAAAAAAGAGGCGGCGGCGCGTGTCAGTCGCCATCGGTTGCGATTTTGTGGTGCGAGGAGGGCGTTGCGACACGAGGCGCCTCGCCGCGATCAGAGCCAAGCCGCCGTAAACGCCAACTTCGATCAGATTTAGCGCCCTTCCCGGCAGGACGGGCAGCGGGTGGAGGTAAAGAGGCAGCGCGAACAGGAGCGCGCCAGTCCATAGGACGGGCCAGTGCAGGCCGGCAAAGCCGAGCAAAATCAACCCGGCGTCGGTGAGAAGCCAGTTACCGGCGAATGTCCCTGTTCCTGCCAATGCGACGCCAACGATCGCCATGCCGACGGCGAAAGGCCAGGGCAGGACAGGAATGAATATGGGGCTGCGGCGCGCCCAAATTTTCGATAACTTGGAGAACTGGCCACTGGATCGCGCGAGCCTGGCCGAAGTGGAGGGATCACCAGACCGGAATTTCGTCGCCGAAGCATCTCCAAAGACCGCTCTCAGGGCGGCGACAGCCAGCCAGCCGCCTAACAGGGTCAGCAGGATCGCGGGCCACTGCGGACGAGGGCCGGCGGGCAACGCGTCCACTGCGACTGCGCGCAAGACAGTCTGGCCCCAACCCCGCCAAACCTCGACCGTGACCTGGTGGGGGCCGTCACCAGGGGCACGGTGGACAACGACCCACTCGGATGTTGGGCCGGCGTCGGTCTGTTTTTCGGGAGAGAAGAGAGGCCTGTAGCCGCTGGGTTGGCCGAGGCTGTCGAGATTGCCGCGCAGAACGGGCAAGCGGTTGGCGGGGCGTCCGTCTACTGTCACGAAGATGTAGCCCCAATAGTCGCCTAATGCCAGCTGCAAGGCGAGCTCACGGCCGCTGTATTGGAAGGCCATGCGCCCGGATGGCTGTGCCCAAGGTTGGTCAGGCTCGGTCGTATCGGCGCCACGGGCAGAGACCTGCCAGCCCCGTTCAAAGGTAAAGACAGGGCTGTCCATAGAAGCGACAGCGCGGCTGTGGAGGCGATCCACAACGGTTGCGGAGACGGGTGGCGCGGGCTCGTCGTCAGCAGAGGTCAACCAGACTGCTGCTCCCAGTAGAAAAAGAAGGGCCGTTAGCAGCAGGAGGCGAGGAGACGTGAAAAATCGTGCAAGCATGATAGAGATGATCCTATCATACGCAGGAGAATCTGGAGAACGTTGAGCGCGAAGGGAAAGATTCGGTGATGATGCAACTCTTTCGGCGGGAGTGTCGTCTTAATATCTGAATGGAGAACGCCGGTATCGGCACAGACGACTGCCAAAAGAGGAGGAACCGCCAAATGAAGGGCAAGTATGCGGCTAATGCACTAGTGGGCCTGGTCGCGACGATAACTCTGATTTTGATCGCTGTTTTCATTGTGAGTACCGCGTCACCAGCGCCGGCTGCGATGGCTCGCGAAGAGAGGCTCTCGACGACTGGTTCGCATTCAGTGACGGTGGTGGGTGAAGGCACAGTCAGCATCGAACCTGACATTGCTACGGCTACGATCGGGGTGGAAGTTGTGCGGCCATCGGTGAAAGAGGCAAGCGCTGCCGCCCAATCAATCATGGAAGAGGTCCAGGCGGCGCTTCTGGCGCAGAGCTTAGATGAGATGGACATTCAGACCAGGCATTTCAGCATCTTCGCCGAACGGTTTGGCCCGGGCGGCCTGCTGAATGAGGACGAGGTTCGCTACCGAGTGAGCAATACGGTCTTCATCACGATCCGGGATCTGGAGGGAATTGGGGATGTCCTGGATGCGGCGATTGATGCCGGGGCAAACAATATATATGGTGTTGATTTCAGCCTGGCGGATCCGACTGCAGTCGAATCCGAGGCGCGTGCACAGGCGGTCGCGGATGCCTATGGCAAGGCGGAAGAACTGGCGGGGATTATCGGAGTAGGCATCGGGGACGTAACTGGAATCAGCGAGATTATTGGTCAGGACGGTGGGTTCTTCGGCGGTAATTTCTCGAATATGGCGATGGCGGAAATGGGTGGCGGCGCCGGCGCCATCAGTCCCGGCGAACTGATGCTGACGATGCAGTTGCAGATTACATACGAACTTCGATAAGGCGAACGTCACAGTTCAGTACCTGGCCCCCCGGCTACGATCCAATGCGGGACCGACGCCGCATCGTGTCTTCAAGATACAGAAGGGCGATGCCGCCAGGTCCCGCAAGCCATTTTTCCCATTTTGGTACGACGTAATCAGCCAGGATTCCCGGGCTTTTGCGGCGTGAAACTTACGGGTCGCGGCCAAACTACCCCTGAGTTACCAGAGATTCTCCCTTATTCTGGATGCACCCGGCACCGCCCGACTTTTGACAGCAACGTTAGCGCTGGATATAATAATGGCTCTGTGCGTTTTTCTTTGGAAAGATGCCGACTATGGAGACGGACATGACTGAAAAGATGTCGGACGACAACCCTTTGGAAGCAGCAGCAGCCGATCTGAGCGGTGATCTTGGGAGGGAGCGCGTTGATGTGAAGGACTCCGCGGTCGCCGCTGTGCAGGGAGGGCATGTCTCCATGACCAATTCCGCGGCCCGCTCGGTCGATGCACAGGCATTGGATATGACCGATTCTGCGGCAGGATTCGTGAAGACGAAATCGCTCGAAATGCGTGATGCCGCCGTCGGCATGGCTGTCAGCGAACAGACCACCGTTCACTCAGGAACCGTCGGGCTACTGGTGTCCGGTCGGGTCAAGGCGGAGGAATTGTGCACCGGGCTGTTGGTGGCAGGCAAGGTGGAGGGAGATGTGAAGACAATTCTGTCGCCGTTGTCCGCGCTGGCGATTGGGGCAGGATTTGGCCTGGTTGTAATGCTTTTGCACCGTCTGGTAACGCGCAATCGAAGCCACCGAGAGCATGAACAGTTGTGAAATCTTAATTAGGCGGCCTCTGCCACTGTGTTCAACGAACGCCAACGGCTGAGTATGGACAGCAAAGCTATCTTACCGTTCGTGGGGTCGCAAGTCTAACGGGTGGGCGGGAAGCCTTCGCAGTCTCAAGAATAAGAGAGTCAGGAAAAGATGTCAACACTTACATTGAATGCCAAACACCGTAGCGTCACCGGCCGCAAAGTGCGGCGACTCCGCCCGGAAGGAATTGTACCCGTGGTGATCTATGGCCGTGGGGAGGCGCCGCAGAACGCCCAGGTCGATGGCAAGGAGTTTGAACGGGTGCTGCGCGACGGCGGCAACTCCCAGCTGGTTGAACTCGAGCTGGAAGGCAAAGACTACAATATCCTCGTGCGTGAAATCCAGCGTCATCCGGTTCGTCACAATTTGCTGCATGCCGACTTCTACACCGTCAACATGACGGATATGCAGCAGTTGACCGTGTCGCTGGTGATGGTGGGAGCCGCCTTCGTCAGTTTCGACCTTGTGATGGTGCAGTCGATGGATAGCGTGGAGATCGAAGCGCTGCCCGCCGACATTCCCGCCCTTATTGAAGTCGATGTATCTCGTCTTGAGACTCCCGAAAGCCCACCGATAACGGTTGCAGACTTGCCGAATATCCCCGGAGTTACCTACATTTCCGAAGCAGACGAGCATATCTGCAGCCTGATTCTTTCCCGTGCCGCGGTCAGTGAGGAGGAAGAGGAAGAGGATGCAGAGTTGGAGGATACCGACGTCGAGCCGGAGGTCATAGGCAGAGGGCGAGAGGAAGAGGAAGAGGAATAGCAGGTTTTCTCCTGACGAGTTTACGAGATCGCCGGACCCACAGTCGGCGTTCTTTCCTCCAACCTGGCGGCTGGACGACGTCAAACCAAGAATCTCAGACGCTATTCATAATCCTGCGCTGAACAGTCGGCGCCGGGATCCCCTGCAGTTAAGCCAATCCCAATTTTATTGACCTTTGCGGGCGCCTTGGAGGGTGGCCTGTTCGACAGCTGTTGTAAGCGCCAGCAAGGGCTGCGTCAGAAAGGGCATCGGATCCACGGCAACGCCGTAGATTCGTAGCTCCCAGTGGAGATGCTCCCCTGTACTGCGTCCAGTGGTCCCGACCAGCCCGATCGGATCCCCGGCCCGCACCTTCTCGCCTGGGGTGACGAGCGCCTCTTGCAAATGCCAGTACCCCGTGAACAATCCTGCGCCGTGATCGAGAATGACGCTAATGCCGCGCACTGTCAACGGTTCGGCAAGAGCGACAATGCCGTCCGCGGGCGCAAGGACCGGACTGCCTCCCGGGGCAGCGAAATCCTGTCCAGTGTGAAATGAGAAGTATTGCGCGGAGTTGTAGTTGCGCCGGACGCCGTATACGCTCGTGGTGGGAGCGGTAGCCGGCAGAGGGAGCGCGAATGGCCGCCGCCACTGAATCGGGGTGGCGGTACGCGACCAGACCGGCGCGAGATAGTCGAGCTCCGCTTGCGAAATCCTCTGCTCGATCAGTGCGTTCTTATCCGGCGGCAGGTTGATGTCCTGAACGGGAAAGCTGTTTTCCTGCACGAACACGGGGAAGGAACGAGTGACGGTGACGCCGTTCCTGGCCCGATAGCTCAGGCTAACGGGGTACACACCCGGCTCCATTGACGCCGCCGTCGGGACGTAACCACCCCACACTGTGACCTCCTCGCCTGTCTCGCCTTTCCCTAAGATCGCAAGCGGCCGGATGCCCAAGGGAGCGCCATTCCAGACGGCTTCGAGGGAGAGGGGACGGTCCACCACAGCCTGCAGCCAACCGGCCTGGCCCTGGACCACGACTGAGGGGACGCTGACAACCTGCATGGAGCCAAAGCGCGTCGGAGCGGCTGCGGTATTGGGTAGGAGTCGAATTTGCTGACCGGGGAAGAGGCGAGCTGTTGGCGCCGTGTGATTGAGAATTGCCAACCGGGGGATTGACAGGCCCTCGCGCAAGGCGATAGCTTTAATTGTGTCACCAGGCCTTGCGATGACGGCCCTGCGGCTGGCGCCGCGCGGAAGTAGTAGTATCTGTCCCACATCAAGCGTATTCACATCAGAGATTTGATTAGTGGCAACCAACACCTCCAGTGGGATACCAAGATCGACGGCGATCGACGCCAATGTATCGCCCGTATTGACGACGTATGTATCGCTGGGTGACTGCGCGGCAACTCGCTCCGGCTGGACGACGGCCGGTAGAGCCAACCACATCAGACACGCTAACAACAGGCTATACGAGACTCTCAGCCGCGGCGTCTGATTGAAGGTTTCTGGTCTTGTCGTCTTCAGAAACTGCACTGACACATCCCCTATCGCACTACCAAATCCTGACAACCGGCTGCTTACGGGGCACTCACTTTGAATGTCCGCTTGTTGCGTGTTGAGAGGATAGCTGAATTGCTTCCCTTCCTACTACAATCCGTCCCCCGGATTTTTTGCGGTATTGGATGCCGGCAGTCCTTGCGATAAGCCGTGATCCGATAAGGACATAACATCAGGAACTGGACTGGTAGACTTCGGGCTTGAGGACACCGATGAAGGGGAGGTTGCGGTACTTCTGATTGAAGTCCAGCCCATAGCCGATGACAAACTCGTTGGGAACCGAAAAGCCGGTCCAGAAGACTTCGATATCGACTTCTCGGCGCGTTGGCTTGTCGAGAAGAGTAACGATTTCGAGGCTGGCAGGATTGCGCGCTCTGAACAGGCGGGACAGATAAGCAAGGGTATTCCCGCTGTCGATAATGTCCTCGACAAGGAGGACATGGCGACCTTCGATCGGTTCATTCAGGTCCTTGAGAATTCGAACAACGCCGGTGCTCCTTGTCGAAGCCCCATAACTGCTTGTAGCAAGAAAATCGACTTCGTGCGGGATCGAGATGGCCCGCATAAGGTCGGCAAGAAAGACAACGCTGCCCTTGAGGACAGCGATCAGCAGAAGATCCTTGCCCGTGTAATGTTCATCGATCTGGCGACCCAAGCCGCGGATTCGATCCTGAATCGCGTCCGCGGAGATCAGTACACACTCCAAATCCTGACTCAGAGGCCCCTGCATGCATGCCGGGGACTTCTCCTCTGTCACCACAGCGACTCTTGGTTGGCGATCTGCCATTTGCAACTTCTCCTGTATTGCGGTCCAGGCGATGGACGAATGGCAACTTCGGGGCTTGCGGCGCTAGCCATAGAAGCCGGGCCGGTCGCCCTGGATGGGACTCGATCGTATCATTCGCTTGAAATCTTACCCAAATCCTCAGCCGTCCGGCGGGCATTTTCGCACGACGGCGAGCAGTTCGCTGAGAATCATTGCAGTCGCTCCCCAGATTGTCTGATCCTGAATGGCGAAGAAGGGCACAAGCGCGGTTCGATCGCCAAGTCGCCACTGTTCCCGCCGTCGATGGGCTGGGTCGAGCAGGGTTGCCAGCGGCACTTCAAGCAGTTGGGCAACTTCGCGGGAGTTGGGCCGGAAAGCGGGCTTGGTGGTCAGGCGACCTACGGTTGGGTAGACTTCATAATTGCTGGGTCGAATGTAAAGTTGAGTAAGCGCGCCGAGGACCTGTACATCTTCAGGTGCAATGTCCAATTCCTCGTGGGCCTCGCGCAGCGCTGTCTCGGTCAGATTCGTATCTTTCTCTTCGCAACCGCCGCCGGGAAAAGCGACCTGACCGCTGTGCGTGCCGTCATAGGTGGGCCGCAGGATCAGCGGCAAATGCAGCCGGTCATGGAGACTGTACAGAAGGACGAGTACGCCGCTCTGGCGGGCTGGCTCTTCCGCTCTATCATCGGGATGCCAGCCTGGGCGGGGCATTGGCGCCATCAACGCCTGGGCCGGACGGCCAGGGAGCGGCGCGGCCAGATTCTTCCGTAAGCAATCGAAGAATCGTTGAAGCGTTGCTGTCACAACTGCCCAGTCCTCTGTGGCTCGCAGCGAGCGGTTGATTCAGTCAGTGCGACGCGATTGAAATACAATTTTTCCATGCTCATCCACTTCCCAACCGTACTCGTCCAAATAGATATCGCGGTCCGGCAGATGCAAACAGCGGGCGTTGCGGTCGAAAGCAAACGAGACCGTGCCATTTGGATCTGTCAACACGCCAGTTGCCAGTTCCGGACCGCGCCGCGTGAAGCGCATCACCGTTGCCTCCTGGCGGGTCACCCACAGCACGAGAGGACGCACGCTCATTGGCGGGTCTCCTCCCAGTAGAGGTGATAGACTCTGCGGCTGCGGCTTGTAATGCGCACGCCGTGAGCGATCTGATGTCCTCCTACCCAAACAACACGCTTTTGATCGAGAAGGAGGGGCCAGCCGGGGCGCAGGAAGCGGGGGACCTTGCGATCGGTGAAGTAGTCGGCCAGGGCTTTGCCATGCCCACCCAGCCCAAGAGGCTCAAATCGCTGGCCGGCGCGGGGCGTGCTGAGCCTGAGTTCTCGAACAGCGTCGGCATTGATGTAGACCTCCCAGCGGGAGAGTTGGGGCTTGCCAGTCCCCGGTCGCGGGATCGGCATGTCTCTCGATCTGGCCGCCCAG
The DNA here is from genome assembly GCA_965220715.1 of Caldilineaceae bacterium. Lineage (GTDB taxonomy): Bacteria > Chloroflexota > Anaerolineae > Caldilineales > Caldilineaceae > Bin5. Next base: position 4,554,620 of record OZ244843.1, on the reverse strand, counting down.
TCGTGCGGCAGGTCCTTTCTGTCCACTGCTTCGCTGCGCAAAGTCCAGCCTTCTACAACGATCTCTCCGGGTACAGACAGCTTTTTGGTTGGAAAGCGTGCGCGCCAACTGCAATCCAGAAAAGGGTGGTCCGGCACAAGTGGAGTTGCATCTCTGTGGTGCAGGCTGAAGGAATCATGCGTCCGTGACAGCATCACGTCAGCGACCCAACTATAGGGGCCGCCGGTGCGGTCTTCATCACAGAGTGCCCGGCGCAGGCGTTCTACGGTGTCGAAGCCGAGGCCGGTTAGAGGGCGTCCCAGGGCGGGCAGGGCCGCGCGCAACGCCGCCCGCTGGTCGGCCACACCCAGTCTGCGAAAGGCCAAAAGGTTGAAAATCTGCCGCTTTGATTCAGCAGGCGGCCGCCCTTCAGAAGTTGGCGGCGAGGCGTGAGGAGTTTGGACTGTTGCCCCCTTCCCCTCGCCGATACGTGTCGTGTCCACCGCCTGCCGTGTGTAACGTTCAGACCGTTTCACCTCGGCGTCCAGGACCGAAGCTGTACGGCAAAGGGAAGCGACGATCTGCGGGTTGACCTCCTGCAGAAGGGGAAGAATCTCGTGTCGCACGCGGTTGCGCACAAATGTCCGGTCCTGGTTGGTAGAGTCTTCACGCCAAGGGATGTTGTGCTCCCTGAGATATTTCATAATCTCAGAACGAGAGATGTCTAACAAAGGACGGACGACCCGCAGACCGGGCACGGGCCGGTCCTGCACTAGCAGGGGACGAACCGCCGGCATCCCGGCCAGACCATGCAGGCCGCTGCCGCGAATCAGGTTCATCAGCACAGTTTCGGCCTGGTCATTGGCCGTATGGGCTACCGCCACATCCACCGGGTTGCCATCGACCTGATGGTCGACCGCTACCTGGGCCAGAAATCTGTAACGCCACTTGCGGGCAGTCGCTTCCAAATTTCCCTTTTGGGTCAGCGCTTGGGGCGGCAATCTGCTGGTCTCAATGGGCAGCTTCCAGCGTTCCGCCATCTCAGCCACAAAGCAGGCGTCGTCGGCCGATTCCGGTCGAAGATTGTGATCAAGATGGGCAACAACCAGATTGAGAGACCAGGCGGCGCGGATGCGAGTGAGCAAATGTAAGAGGGCCATACTGTCTGCGCCGCCGCTGACTGCAACAACCACTGTTGTAGGAGGGCCGCTGGTCTGCGTCGGCGCTGGGAAAAGCCGTTCGCGCTTTATCGCCTGGCAGAGAAGGTCGAGCATGCGTTGATCATTGTCCGAAAAAATGGCCCCGTCCAACTGAGTTCGGCCGACCCCTGGGCGCCCTCTGGCCTCTGGAATCCGGTTATTTGGCCGTGGTTGGACAAGATGATCAGAACTTCGTCTCGACATGAGCCTGCATACTTTCCTGTATAATCAATACAGCGAATCCTGATACTTTATGGTAATGACTGCAGTCGGGAACGCAAAATAAGCATAGCGGACGGCGGCGATTTTTTGCAAGATGGATCAACGAATCGGCGACAAAAGTCCAGACATTCTTATTTTGTGTCCTTTGCGGCTATGGTATACTGACAACGTTGACAATTCTGCAAGAAAGCAGTGGGTAGTCCGGCCGCCCACCGTTGATCCATCACTGCATGAAATGGAGATGTCCCCGGAGTGGCAAACCCGTTAGACTGGCTGTTGGGGCTTTTTTCACTCGATATTGGTATAGACCTGGGCACAGCAAATACCTTGGTTCATGTGAAAGGCCGAGGGGTCATCATTGACGAACCGTCAGTGGTTGCCATCGATATATCGTCGAAACGGCGCAATTCGGTTAAGGCAATCGGGCAGGAGGCTAAGGAGATGGTTGGACGAACACCATCCCATATTGTGGCCGTGCGTCCTCTGCAGGACGGCGTTATCTCCGACTTCAAGATGACGGAAGAGATGATCCATGCCTTCATTGGCAAGGTACACGGCAACCGGGCCTTTGGTACTGCCCGCCCGCGCGTTGTAATCGGCATCCCTTCAGGCGTGACCGAAGTGGAAAAGCGGGCTGTTCGAGATGCAACTGTCAGCGCTGGCGCGCGGGAGGCGGGCCTGGTCGAAGAGCCAATGGCAGCCGCTATTGGCGCGGGGCTGCCGGTGACCGAGTCAGTCGGCTCAATGATCGTTGACATCGGTGGTGGAACCACCGAGGTGGCGGTGATCTCTATGGGCGGGATTGTCGTATCGCGTTCGATCAGGGTTGCCGGAGACGAGATGAACGAAGACATAATCAACTACAGCCGCCAGAAGTACAATCTACTGATTGGCGAACGCATGGCTGAGCGTGTCAAGATTGAAATCGGCTCCGCATACCCACTTGAACATGAGCGGACCATGATCATACGAGGACGGAATCTTATCACCGGTCTGCCTGAGGCAATAGAAGTCAGTTCAGTAGAAATCAGAGAAGCCCTTACCGGTTCCGTGGAAGTTATAGTCGATGCGGTTAAAGATACCTTGGATGAAACGCCGCCAGAACTTGTAGCAGACTTGATGGAGCACGGCATCGTGCTGGCAGGAGGGGGCGCACTATTGCAGGGGTTGGCCCAGCGCATTCAAGACGAAAATCGCATGCACGTCTATGTTGCCGACAATCCGCTCTCTTCGGTCGTGCTGGGGACGGGCATGATCCTGGAAAAACCGGAACACTACGCCGAAACTCTGACCACTATGCAGCGTAAGAGCACGATTCGATAGTTCCTGGCTTGTGTAGGCACATCCTGTGTGGCCCCCTATAATCTAGCAACGAAACGCCTATGCGTAACAGTGATCAACGCGGCTGGGGCGGTGTCAATTTCGGGCTCAAACTTGTCATCCTTGCACTGACAGCTGTCTTATTGTTGGCGTTGCAACAGACTGGCCGCTTGGGGACCGTGGAAGGACTGGTTACTATGGTGACCGCACCGGGCCAGTCCGGGTTGGCGACCCTGACCAACCGCCTTTCCAGGTCCCTGACCAATCTGCGGAACTATCGCTCCCTCCAGCGGCGGGTAACCGAATTAGAACGCATAACCCAGAGTCTGAGCGTTGAAAACCTGCGTCTTCAGGAAGGGGAGCGGGAGAATCAACGCCTGCGCGAACTTCTGGCATTCGCCGAAACGAGACCCAGCTTCGAAATGCAGGGTGGGCAGATCATCGCCCGCGTGATTGGACGAAACTCAACCAATTTCCTTAGTTACGCGATGATCGATCTCGGTTCTCGGCACGGCATCAGAGCTGGGATGCCGGTGGTGAATGAGCAGGGCCTGGTTGGGCGCATCAATTACGTAACGCCAACGACCTCTAAAGTATTGCTCATCACCGACTCATCCAGCACTGTCAACGCCATTTTGCAGTCCAGCAGACTGACCGGGGTCATCAACGGCACACCCGGCTCGCATCCGGTGATTGGTTTCATCCCCCAGGGCACAGAAATAGGAGTGGGGGAAGTGGTGCTCACTTCCGGAATGGGCGGCAGTTTCCCGAAGGGGATCCACATTGGGCAAGTGGTGGAGGTCAGGCAACGGGACGTCAACGTATTTCAAGAGGCTGTCGTGCGCCCGACGGTGAATTTTGGTCGGCTCGAGTTCGTTATGGTCGTCACCAACTTCGATCCCTCGGAGTTCGTGCCACTGCTGGATACATTACCGGCGGCGCCAGGAGAGACGAGTGACGAGTGAAGGACAACGTCTGGGACCAAGGGGATTTTCCGGAGAAAGGGAGAATAAGGCTACTCTCTTAAGGTCTCCGGCGGCAAAGGAGGACGGCGTCGGGGAGGCTCGCGCAGGGCTCGCTTTCTCCTCTTCATTCTCCGCTCGCGGCTGGGGGGCTTCCTGGCTGATGGTCCCCATGCTAGGCGCAGCAGCCATTTTTCAGGTGGTCGTCGCCCCAAAGTTGACAGTGCAGGGCGTCTTCCCGGATCTGATTCTATTGCTTGTAATTGCCAGGTCGCTAATCGCGGGTGGGCGCAGCGCAGTCATGTGGGGATTCGTCGGTGGCCTGTGGATGGACGTTCTCAGCGGCGGCCCGATGGGTGCATCCAGTCTGGCCCTGATGGCAACGGCCTTGTTGACCGGAATCGGGCACAATGCCATCTTTCGCCGCAACTTTTTCGTGCCATCCGTCGCGGCACTGTCGGGCAGTCTAGTTTTCTCGTTGATCTACGTGGCCATCCTGACAGGTGTCGGCCACCGGTTCCTTCCCGGCCCGCTGGTGGCCAATCTGATCGTCCCTGCAACTCTATACAATGGCGCCGTGATGTTCCTGGCGACACCGATACTGAATCGTTTGCCCGAGCAAGCTCATTTTTCATAGTTTCCAGATTTTGGTAGCCGCCAGGCAATTGAAGACTTAAGACTTACACCTGAAGACAACGATGAACGAACGGGCAGCACGAACAGCTACGGCAACCTCTATAATTGTTCGCTTCACGCTGGTGGCAACCTTTCTGGTTTTCTGTCTGCGCTTGTATTCGCTGCAGATCGTGAGCGGCGCCTCATACCAGGAACAGGCGGCTGTCAACCGGTTGAGAGAAATCGATACTCCCGCGCCGCGCGGCGTAATCTACGATCGAAACGGCGAAATCCTGGCCCGCAATCGTCCTAGCTTTGTCATCGCCGTTATACCGGCGGACCTGCCCCCGGATGATATTGCTACGGAGTTCAATGAACAGCGCATTGCGCTCGAACGGCTGCTGGCAGTTCTGGAGGCCGATTCAGATCCGGAGATGGCGATACGCATTGCCGAAGTCATGTTTCTGCACTTGGGGCGTGAAGACTTTAAGAATACGGTCGAATCCACGGGGTTGACTCTTTCCTTTCGGCTTGTTGACCTGGAAGTCCTGAAACTGGACGAGGAGGGACGCGAGATTCTTGAGGAAGTACCAACCTTGATTCCGAACCTGGCCGAACCGCTTCCCGTCGGCGGGCTGCTGGCGCTACTGGAGCGGGCTGTGGCCATCGGGACACAAGGAAGTTCTTACAAACCGATTTCAGTTTTGGAACTGGTGGACCGCGAGCGAGCGTTCCAAGTGGATGAGCAGACATACCAACTGCGCGGCGTCCATGTGCTACAGAAACCGGTGCGCGAATACCCCTACCGGGAACTGGCAGGTCATGTACTAGGGTTTTTGGGGCCGATTCCAAAACTGGCCGCAGACAATTACAAGGCCCGGGGATATGAAGACCCGAACGAACAGGTAGGCTTGAACGGACTGGAGTATACCTACCAGGACTCCTTGCGCGGCATGCCGGGCAAACGGCTCGTAGAGGTGGACATACTGGGTCGGGAAAATCGTACTTTAGATATTGTACGGGAACCCGCACCCGGTCTGAAACTGAATCTGAGTTTGGACATCCGTTTACAGGAAGTCATGCTCAATGCCCTCGCCCGCCAATTGGAAGAGACCGGCGCGCCGCACGGTGTTGCGCTGGCTATGGACCCGCGTGATGGGTCCATGCTGGGCCTGGTCAGTTTGCCCAGCTACGATAACAATATCTTTTCCGAAGGGCTGGGCGAAGAGTATCAGGCCCTGGAAGTGGAAGACGACACGCGGCGCCCGCTTTACAACTATGCCATCGGGGGGCTATACCCGCCAGGTTCGACATTCAAGCTGGTCACGTCGACGGCCGCCCTGGCAGAGCATGTCATCACCCCGTTTACGACGCTCGTTGACCGGGGACCAATCTATCTCCCCAATTTCTTTTTTCCCAACGATCCCACCCAGGCCCAGGAGTTTGTGAGCTGGAACCACAAGCTGAACATTTTGCACGGCCCCATGACCATCGTCGAGGGGATCGGCTTTTCCAATGACATTTTCTTCTATTACGTTGGCGGTGGTTTCCCGGACTTCATGACAGGTTTGGGGAGCGAACGTCTTGCCAAGTGGATGAGGTTGTACGGCTTCGGTGAACTTACAGGAGTTGACCTGCCCGGAGAGGTCACCGCATTTGTTCCCGACGAGCAGTGGAAGAGGCTTACCAAAGCCGAATCCTGGACAACCGGCGACAGCTACAACATGGCCATCGGCCAGGGCGATGTATTGGGTACGCCGATGCAAGTACTGGTCAGCACAGCCGCGGTAGCCAATGGCGGCTATGTGGTCAAGCCCCAGTTCGTGCAGCAAACGGTAGACACGCAAAATCGCGTGCAGTGGCAGTACGAACCGGAAAAGCAGGAGCGACTGCCCGTTGATCCTGGCCTGCTAGCCTATGTACAGAAGGGGATGTGGTATGCGGTAAACGGAGTCGCAGGGACCGCCGGCAACAGTCGAGTCGAAGGGATTACCGTCGCCGGCAAGACTGGAACGGCAGAGTTCTGCGCCTATGATCCGGAGCTCCAGGACTGCACCGATCGAGACGACAAAGGCAATCTTCCTTTCCATGCCTGGTACACCGCTTATGCTCCCTACGAGAATCCGGAAATCGTCGTGACCGTGTTTGTTTATTCAGGAGGTGAAGGATCGGCCGTTGCCATCCCCGTCGCCCAAGAGATACTCGACGCCTGGTTCAATGAATTGCGTCCTTAGCTCTACCGCCACTAGTCGCGAAATAGCCGCGTCCCACGGCTTGCGGCTTCAGTTTTCAGTTTTCGGCTATTGGATTATATTGTTCCCCGCGACTGTCTACCAAGTAATGAATATAAGGACCGAATGAGCACTCACAGCTATTCCGCTTCGCGGGGCAGGTTGTCCGACCGGCCGGATGTTCGAATCAAAGGTCGTGGAGGTTTTACCGTCGTCGAAGTAGCAGACGATAAGGGCGTTTGGGCCGACGTAGTTGACTACCTTGCCCGCCATATCTCGCAGGCCGACGGCTTTTTTCGAGACGAGCGCCTGTCCCTTGCCATTGGCGACAGGATGATCACAGCCGAAGATCTTCAAGCGGTTCACGAAGTGTTGGAAGAACAAAACATTGTCCTTGTGTCTCTGCACACAGGCAATAGCGACTCCTTTCAGGTCGGCGGCCAGCTTGGCCTGGACGTCTTCTGGGAAGCGGACACGCCAAAGCCAGTGGTCAGAATGGAAAGAAGGGAGGTAAGGAACGGAGACAGTTTCTTTTCTCATACGGCTCGCAGCCGAAACACCGCCCCCACTCGGGAAGAGGACAGCTTGCGGCTTGGCAGCGACTTCCTGCCGGCCCCACTCTCCGCTTTGACGGAGGAGCCACTCGTGAAGGAAAGGGTAGATGAACTTGCAGCGCTTACGCCCTGGGCAGACGAATCCGGCACAGAGTCGGCGTCCCCGCCGTATGTCTATCGCGGCACGTTGCGCTCAGGCCAGTCCGTTCGACATGCTGGCACAGTCATAATTCTTGGGGATGTCAACCCGGGCGCCCAAGTTGTCAGCGGTGGCGATGTGTTGATATGGGGCCGTCTGCGGGGAACAGTTCATGCGGGCGCCATGGGGGACGGGCGCGCCATCGTAGCTGCATTGGACTTCGAACCGGTGCAGATGCGAATCGCCGGGCACATTGCCATGACCCCAAAGGGCGCATCCAACAACCCCGGTTACTGGTTTTGGAAGCGAGAGAGCAGCGGCAAGCCCGAAGTGGCCAGAGTCATCGACAATCAGATTTTCGTGGATCCCTGGGATGCAAACAGGTGAGACTATGATGGGCGACTTCTCGCCCGACGTCTTCTCGCCCGCCGACCGTGGCGGGTCAGTAGCGGACGGCGGCCTCGTCCTGACCTTGACTTCCGGCAAAGGAGGCGTGGGCAAGACAACAACAACTGCAAACCTGGGTGCAGCCCTGGCGATGGCCGGTCAGCGCGTGATCGTTGTTGATGCCGATATCGGACTGAGAAACCTGGATATTGTTATGGGGCTGGAAAGCCGGGTTGTTTACAATCTGGTAGATGTGATTGAGGGGCGCTGCTCTCTACATGAATCCCTGGTGCGAGACAAACGCGTGGATGAACTGTATCTATTGCCCAGTTCTCAGACCCGCGACAAGACGGCGATCGCACCCGATCAGATGATGACCCTCTGCGAGGAACTGCGCGCTATCGCCGATTTTGTGCTGGTGGACTCTCCCGCTGGCATTGAATTGGGTTTCCAGAACGCGATCGCTGCTGCTTCTGAAGTGATCATCGTTACCACGCCGGAAGTCAGCGCTCTGCGGGACGCGGATAAGGTCATCTACCTGCTCGAGCGGGATATGAACATCAAAGCTCGACTCGTCATTAATCGGTACAACCCCCGTCTGGTGCGCCGGAAGGAGATGATCACCCGGAACGATATTTTGAGCATCCTGAGCATCGACCTTCTGGGTATCGTGCCCGAAGATGATCAGATCACCGTTTCGGCAAACAAGGGTTGGCCTGTTGCCCTTGAACGGAAAAAATATGTAAGCCGCGCCTACCACAATATCGCCCAGCGCCTGCTAGGTTACAATGTCCCTCTGATCCATTTCCAGGAGGTCAGCTGGCCGGAGCGGCTCCGGCGTCTCTTAGGTCTGTAATTGGCAGAAACTTGACAAACCGATGATCAGACACTTCGACAGACCACTTTTCTTTGCCGTTATACTCCTCTGTGGCATCGGCATTGCCATGACTTACAGCGCCACTATCACGACCATTGATTTGGCCGACTACTGGCAGAGACAGCTTTTATTCACAATCCTGGGCGCGATTGCGCTCGTAACCGCTGCGCTTTTCGACTACAGGCATCTGGAACTGCTGGCCCAGCCGAGCTATTTCTTGCTGCTGGCCTCGCTGGTGGCGGTCTATCTAGTCGGCGAGGTCAAGAGCGGCGCCCAACGCTGGCTAAATTTGGGCATCACCTTTCAGCCCACCGAGGCCGGAAAATTTCTCCTGATCGTCTTCCTCGCCTGGTTTCTGAGCCGCTTTCAGGACCGCATTCGCAGGCTCCCTTATCTATTGGGGGTCGTTGTCCTACTGCTCCTTCCCCTGGGTCTGGTATACGCACAACCGGATCTGGGAATGACCGTTACATTGGCGTTCATCAGTGGAACGTTGATTCTCATCAACGGCGTGCGGTTGACCCATGTCCTGCTCGGCGTTGGCGCCACGGCGGCGGCATGGCCGATTCTTAGGGGAACGCTTCAGGATTACATGGTGGAACGGATTGATATTTTCCTCGATCCAAACTCAAACCTCGATGCAGCGTTTAACGTACGACAAGCGCTGATCAGCATCGGCAACGGCGGTTGGATTGGGATGGGTTGGGGCGAGGGAACACAGAATCAACTGCACTTTTTGCGCGTCCGGCATACAGATTTCATCTTCAGCGTCATCGCCGAAGAACTTGGCTTTGTTGGCACGGCCATGATTCTGTTGTTACTGTTTTTTGTTATCTGGCGCCTGGTGCGCATTGCTGACCTGGCCCAGGACCAGTTCGGCCGACTCATCACCCTGGGTGTAGCCTCGCTGATCTTTTTCCAGACCTTCGTCAACGTCGGAATGAATCTGGCACTCCTGCCGGTCACCGGCATGACATTGCCATTCCTGAGCTACGGTGGTAGCAGTCTCGTTTCGATGATGGTAGCGGTGGGGTTGGCGCAAAGCGTTGTCATGCGCCATCGCAAAATGGACTTTTCGTAGTTGCAGCGACGAGTTGGCAGCCGCAGGTCGGCCATTGCTGGCCACCGGTCACTGGCCCAGCCCTCTCAGCATGCCGGCCCATATTCCCGGCTGCAAGCCGATGACAACCACGGCGACAGCAGCGACGGTAACGACGAAGAGTGAGGAGCGTGAAGTGAGAAGGGAGAGGGATTCACTCTCTTCGCCGCTCTCTTCCGGAGGTTGGAAATACATAGCCGCCACGATTCGCAGATAGTAGTAGGCGCTAATGGCGCTATTGAGAACGCCGATCACCACCAGCCAGGTCCAGCCAGCCTCTACGGCCGCCTTAAAGACCAGAAATTTCCCGAAAAATCCGGCCAGCGGTGGGATTCCGCTCAGGCTGAGCATGAAAATAGCCATCGCCGCGGCCAGAGCCGGGAATCTTTCAGCGATGCCGGCTAACCTGCTCTGCTCCACGTCATTCTCACTCCCATCTCTCTTCTCGAGGGCAATAATCACCGCGAACGCGCCGACATTCATGAAGGCATAGGAAAAGAGATAAAACGCAGCGGCCGACGAAGCGGAACCGGTCCCAGCCACGAGCGCAATCAGGATGTTGCCGGCGTGGGCGATGCCGGAGTAGGCCAGCATTCGCTTCACGCTGCTTTGGCGCAACGCCGTCAAGTTACCTACGGTCATGGTCAGAGCGGCCAAAACCGCCAGGGGCGCGGCCCACTGGTCATGATAGGAAGGGAGCGCGGTCATCATCAGCCGGAAGAAGCCGGCGAACGCCGCGGCCTTTGTGCCGACGCTCATAAATGCTGTCACCGGTGTCGGCGCGCCCTGGTACACGTCCGGCGTCCACATGTGGAACGGGACCAGGCTCACCTTAAAGCCAAATCCAACCAGCAAGAGCGCGATGCCGGGAAAGACCAGTGAAGGGTTGCCGCTGCCTGCTGTGAGCGTCTCGTGGATTCGAGCGTAATGGGCGCTGCCACCGGCGCCGTAGAGCAGCGCCGAGCCGTAGACGAAGAACGTGCTGGCAAAGGCACCCAACAGAAAGTATTTCATGGCTGCTTCGATGCTACGGGGGCTCTCGCGGTAGAAGCCGCTCAGAATGTAGAGCGCGAGCGAAAATATCTCCAGGGCGATGAAGAGGACAATCAGGTTTGTAGCCGTGCCCATCAACATCATGCCGATTACCGCCAGTAGTAGCAGAGAGTAGAATGCCCCGCCCTGGCGCTCGATTGCAGGAAGATAGTTGCGGCTCAGCAAGACGCCAAAAATTCCGGCAAGCAGTATTACCAACCGCACGCTAAGCGCAAATCCGTCCGAAACCGCCCCATCCAGATATTCGGCCGGCGGCCTCCCCCAAATCAGCAGCGACGCGCCGATGCCCAAGAGGAGGATTGCAACCGACAGACCGGCCAGCAACGGCGCGCCGTTTTCTCCACGGCGCCCGATGTCAACAATCATCAGGACCATCACGCCTACAGCCAGAACGAGTTCCGGCAGCAGAACAATGGCATTGTCAAAGAGTAGAGCGGTGTCCATAGCGTTTAGTGGGTTATTGTCAGTGGATTGTTTTCAGAAATCAGTTGCGACTGGTAACTGCTATCCACCAGCCCTTCGTCAACAGCTGCCGGTGTCTGGACAACCTCTAGCGCCGCGACAGAGGGATTGATCTTGTCCAGGAAGAGGTTGGGCGCTAATCCGATCACGAAGAACAGTAGCACGATCGGCACCAGCTGACCGATCTCTTTCCAGTTTAGGTCGGGCAGGTTTTCCTTGAAATTGGCCGGATTCGTCAGCGCGCCCTGTGCCACCCGCCTGAATGCATGCAGCAGATACCAGGCGGCCAGGATGACTCCGGCTGTGCCGAGGACGGCGAAAAACGGGGAGCTCTGGTATGTGCCCAGCAAGATAGCAAACTCGCCGATAAAGCCGCTCAGCCCCGGAAGGCCGGCGCTGCACAACGCCACCACCAGGAAAAAGAATGAGAAAACCGGTACGCTGGCCCAAAGGCCTCCGTAATCTTTCAGCAGCCGTGTATGGCGCCGCTCGTAGAGCATCCCTACCATCAGGAAAAGCGCGCCTGTGCTGAGGCCGTGACTGACCATCAGCAGCACCGCGCCGCTGATCGCCAGCTCATTCAACGCGAATATGCCCAACACGACGAAACCCATGTGCGCGACCGAAGAGTAGGCGACCAGTGATTTTAGATCGCGCTGGGCCAGCGCCACGAGCGCGCCGTAAAGGATGCCAACGATCGCCAGGACGGAAATGAGCGAAGAGTAGTTGGAGACGGCAACCGGGAATAGGGGTAGGGCAAAGCGCAGGAAACCATATGTTCCCAATTTCAGGAGCACACCGGCCAGAATGACAGAGCCGGCGGTCGGGGCCTCTACGTGTGCATCGGGCAACCAGGTATGAAAGGGAAACAACGGAACCTTAATCGCGAAAGCCAGCGCGAAAGCCAGGAAGCCCAGCTGCTGTAAACCGGGGGGGAGACCCGCGTTCTGCAACTCAAGCAGGTCAAATGTGCCGGCATGAAAGTAGAGCGCCAGAATTGCAACCAGCATGAGCGCTGACCCCGCCAGCGTGTACAGGAAAAACTTGATCGCAGCGTATACACGGTTCTGACTGCCCCACTTGCCAATCAAAAACGCCATTGGAATCAGGCTGAACTCCCAGAAAACGTAGAACAGCACAAGATCCAGGGCGAGAAAGACGCCCAGCACAGCCGTCTCCATTAGCAGCATCAACGCCAGGTATCCGCCGATATTCTGCTTGACATGCTGATTGCTGAATGCGACCGCGATCGGCATCAGCAGCGTCGTCAGCAGGATCAGCCACAGGCTGATCCCATCCACGCCCAGGTGGTAGTAGATGTTCAAATCCGGCATCCAGGCGTAACGCTCCACGAACTGCATGTCCGGGATCTCTTGCCAGCCAGGCAGCAGTAAGAGGCTGACCACGAAGGTTACGATAGTCGCGCCGAAAGCCAGCCCCTTTTTGAGGTTATCGCTCGGCGCCAGCAGAACGATGATCGCGCCGACCAGGGGCAAGAATGTGAGAATCGATAGCATAGAATACACACCGATGAATGGTCGCTAAGTAAAAGCGGCCTGTGTGCGGCCAGAACGGGTGCCGTCCCCTAACCGCCGATTACTAACCACAGTAGTAAAGCCACTACCCCACAGAAAAGACTCAGCGCGTACGTGGGCACCAACCCGTTGTGGACTTTGCGCAGTGCGCCGCCCACGGCCAGATTTGCCTGACCTACAAGATTGACCGCGCCGTCAACTACGCCGTGGTCCACTACCTCAGAGAACCAATTGGCGAGATTGAGCAGCGGACTCACGATAAAAGTAGCATATAGCTCATCCACATACCATTTGTTGCGGGCAATCGGTTCCAGCGGACTGAATACTCTCGTAATGCCGGCGGCAAACCTGCCGGCGCCGGTGGCAGAACCCTTGACATAGCGCCCGTAGGCCAGACCGGCGCCGGCTACTGCAACAAGCGCGCTCACGATCAGCAGCACCATTTCAAAGGGAAAGCTCGGATGGAAAGCCGGCGCGCCCACGGCCGGTTCCAGATAATGTTCCATCGTCAGCAGGGATGGCAGGTTCAAGACACCGCCGACCACTGCCAGCGCCGCCAATACCCAGAGAGGCCTTGTCATCATCGCCGGGCTCTCATGCGCGTGTTCGTGGATATGCTGATCGCGCGCCTCGCCCAAGAAGGCCATGAAGAAGGCTCTGAAGCTGTAGAACGCGGTGAGCAGAGCGGTGAACAGACCGATCAGATAGAGAAGGATGTTGTGATTTGCGACATGCAGCAGAATTCCATCTTTAGAGAAAAAGCCGGACAGCAACGGCAGGCCGGCGAGAGCCGATGCGCCGATCGCGAAAAGCAGGAATGTAGTCGGCATCTTGGCGCGTAGATTTCCCATCTTGCGAATGTCCAACTCTCCGTCGGGAAGGCCATGCATGACATTGCCGGCTGCCAGAAAGAGAAGCGCCTTAAAGAAGGCATGGGTCACAAGGTGAAAGATGGCAAAGGCGTATGCACCGACGCCTACACCCAGCATCATGAAGCCCAGTTGAGATATCGTTGAATAGGCCAGGATCTTTTTCAGATCAACCTGGGTCAGCGCGATCGAAGCCGCCAGCAGCGCGGTCAGACCGCCCACCCAGGCCGCGAGATTGCCAGCCAAAGGCGCCAGCTCCCAGAGGACGTGCGTACGTGCGATCATGTAGATGCCGGCCGTCACCATCGTCGCCGCATGGATGAGCGCCGAAACCGGGGTCGGGCCAGCCATAGCGTCGGGCAGCCAGACGAACAGGGGCAACTGGGCGCTCTTTCCGGTCGCCGCCAACAAGAGTAGCAGACAGACAGCCGTTGCAGCGCCGGTGGTCAATCCGCCGGCGCCGGCGAAAACTTCTTCGAATACCACCGAGCCGACGCCGGTCCAAAGCAGGAAAACGGCCAACATCATGCCAAAGTCGCCGACCCGGTTGACCAGAAAAGCCTTCTTGCCGGCATCGGCGTAGTGGCCATAGGACTCGTCATGCCGGTCAAAATAGAATCCAATCAGCAGGTACGACGCCAGCCCCACGCCCTCCCAACCGACAAACATCCCCACAAAATTGTTGCTGAGAATCAGCACCAGCATCGCCAGGATGAAAAAGTTCAGATATACGAAAAAGCGCTGAAAGTTCTGTTCGCCGTGCATATAGCCGCCGGCGTAGATGTGTATCAGTGCGCCAACGCCGGTTACGACCAGGGCCATCGTCACGCTAAGCGGGTCAATCAGCAGAGCCGCCGGCGCGTAGAAGCTGCCGATCGTGATCCAGTCCCACATATGAACGGTTGCAGTCCGGTGATGCTCATCCAGGCCCGACAGACCAAAGAAAAGCCCCAAACTGATGACAAAGGAGAGGACCACCGCGCAGGACGCTACGAGATGGATGCCCCGCTCGCCCAGTTTGTCTCCGACAAACAGGTTGACCAATGCGCCCAAGGCAGGAAAGAAAAGGATAAGCCAAGCTAATTCCAGCATAGGTTCCTCATAACAGCTCTAAATCGGTAGTTCTCTGTTCTTGGCTAATGCCGAGTACTTAGGTGTTCACCAAAGACTGGAAACTGAAAACCAGAAATAGGTGTTTACCACTTCAGCAGATTGATTTCATCGATATTGATGCTCTGCTTATGGCGGACGTTGGCGATCAGAATTGCCAAGCCGACAGCAACTTCGGCGGCAGCAACGGCCATTATCATGAAGACGAAGATTTGCCCTTCGAGATTGCCCCACTGGCGGGCGAGCGCGATCAAAGTCAGGTTCACGCTGTTGAGCATCATCTCGATACACATGAAAACGATCAGGGCGTTGCGACGCAACATAACGCCGGTGGCGCCGACAGCAAAGATCATGGCAGCCAGGATCAGGTAGTAGCTTGTCTCTAACATCATTCGTTCGCCTTGATGGACGGGATGCCTTCGCCTGCGCCCTCCGGCTGGCGTCCCAGCACCAGGGCACCGATCAGCGCTACAAGTAATAGTAGAGCAACCAGTTCAAAGGGAAGTACATGTTGTGTAAAGAGGGCGATACCGACGGCCTCCGGAGTGCCGCCTTGCAAAAGCGCCGCACCTTCTTCAGACGGTGCCATCATGCGGGACATGGCGCTATATGAGATCGCCAGAAGCAGGATAACCCCCAGCGCGATGCCCACGATACGACTCCCCGCCCGCTGCGCGGCGCTGGAGTCGCTGGTATCTCCGCCAATGAGCATAATCACAAAGAGTATCAGAATGACAATGCCCCCAGCGTAGACAATTACCTGCGCCGCAGCCAGAAACTGTGCATCGAGCGTGATGTATAGCACTGCCAGAGTGGCGAAGTTGGTCAGCAGAAAGAGCGCGCTGTGTACGGGCTGGCGGCTCGTCACCACGCCCAATGCTGCGGCCAGGCTGACTGCTCCCACAAGCAGGAAAAAGAGAAGCGACAAACTCATGAAAGATTACTCCGGTCGAATGATGACCTTGGGCATGCCGGGATTGAGCAGTTCCTCTTTTGTCAGCACGAAATCTTTGCGTTCATAGTTGGCCATGGCGAAGTCGTGGCCGAGGACAATGGCCTCGGTGGGGCAGGCCTCTTCGCAATCGCCGCAAAAGACGCAACGCAACAGATTCAGCTCGTAGACTTTGGCGTGACGCTCCCCAGGAGAGAGCGGGGCATCAGGGTCGTTCTCAGCCGCCTCTACGTAGATCGCTTCCGTGGGGCAGGCCGCCTCGCAAAGACTGCAGCCAATGCAGCGTTCCAGGCCGTTGGAATAGCGCCGCAACTCATGGCGACCGCGGAAGCGTGGGTAAATCGGAATATTGTCGCGGGGGAACTCCACCGTCACCGGCTTTTGGCGCAGGTGTTTGAGCGTCACGCCCATTGCTTTGCCGATTTCGTTCGCGCCCTTTAGAAAATCACCCAACTCCATTAAAATCCTCTTTTCGTTGCGGTTTTCACTTCAGGAAAACGGCCAACACTGCCGAAATGCTCACATACACCAGCCCCAGCGGCAACATGAACTGCCAACAGAACTTCATCAGTTGGTCGTAGCGGGGCCGGCCGACGCTGGCCCGCACCCAAATGAAAAGAAAGAGCAGAATCACGACCTTAATGAACAGATAGATGGGCCCCAGCCAGATGAATTGCTCAGCGAACGGGCCTTTCCAACCGCCGAAGAACAGGGTCGCCATAATCGCGCTGGTCGAGATCATGTTGATGTACTCGGCGATGAAGAACAGCGCGAATTTCATGCCGCCGTATTCCGTCTGAAAACCGGCTACCAACTCGTTCTCCGTCTCCGGCAAGTCAAAGGGGCTGCGGTTGGTCTCGGCCAGAATGCAGATAAAGAAGAAGGGGAAGGCCAACCACAGCCAGATCCACTCCCACCAGGGGCGGAAGCCCTCGACCAGGTCGACCAGGCTGAAACTGTCGGCCAGAATAATAATGCTGACCAGAAAGAGGCCCAGCGGCAGTTCATAAGAGACCATCTGCGCAGCGGAGCGCAGCGCGCCGAGCAGCGAATAGTTGTTGTTGCTGCCCCAGCCCGCCAGAATGATGCCGTAGCTCTCGATTCCTGCAACGGCCAGAATCCAAAGAAAGCCGATATTTACGTCGGCGATGGCAGGTGTCCCCTTGGCGATAGGAATGACCGCCCAAATAATCAGGGCTGGCACCAGGGCCAGAGCCGGAGCCAGAAGATAGACCGGCTTGTCGACGTGATTGGGGATGATCTCTTCCTTGAAGAACGCTTTCACGGCGTCGGCGGCCGGCTGCAAAAGGCCGAACTTGCCCGCCCGATTTGGGCCGTATCGCACCTGGAAGCGGGCCAGCAGTTTGCGCTCATACCAGGTCAGGTAGGCGAAACCGGTCAGCAGGACAAAAATCAGTATCAGTGCGCGGATGGCCGGGAAGACCAAAAGCTGTAACCAGTCCATTTAACGACTTTCCACTTTGATGCGCTGGGTATAGCTGCCGTTGAGCAGCGCGCCCACCGGCGCGTCTGGCAAACTCTCCGGAATCCAGGCGGTGCCCGTCTGCACCTGCGCGTCGACCGCTACGGTCAACTCCAGGTTGCCCTGTTCACTTTGGACGGTGACCGGACTGCCCGCGTCAAGGCCGAATGCTGCGGCATCGGTCGGGTTGAGAGTGACGGTGGCGCCATGCGCCATGCCGTGCATCTGCTCGGTCAGGCGGAAGAGCGTGCCGCCGTCGTAGAGTACAGTGCCGGTAACGAGGCTGAAGGGATAGTCGGCATCGTCAGGTCCGGCAGCGGTTGCTCCCTCTGCCGAGCGTTGGGCGGTCGCGGCCGCCGCCGGCGCGGAGTCGGCATCCCACTGCGAGCCTTGATCGCCGAGGGCCTCCCATGTCAGGCCGTTATACGCGGGCACGGCTCTGGAGATTTCGGCAGTGACGCTGCGAGCGTCCGAGAACGGCCACTCCACTCCCATATGCTTGGCCAGATGGGTAAACATCATCCAATCCGGCGCGGCACGCGACTTGGGATCGGTGACGGCCTTAGGCGCCCTCTGCACGCGGCGCTCCAGATTAGTGTACGTGCCGTCGCTCTCGGCCCAGCCCAAAGCAGGCAACACAACGTCTGCCTTCTGCGCCGTCTCGGTGGACAGGAGATCGGTGACGACAAGCAGTTCCAGGTTGTCCAGACTGGCGGCCCAATCCGGCGATTCGTCAGCGGGGTTGGCGCCGTTTACAAAAAGGGCTTTCATCTCCTGGCTGTCCAGCATCTGCTTATAGGTATAGCCGGGGGAGGTGGAAAGCGTGCAGCCCCACAGCGAATCCAGCCGGGACTTGGCGTCGGCATCTTCCAAAGGGGAATGGCCGGGCAATCGATCGGGCAGCACACCCATATCGCGGCAACCCTGGGCATTGCCATCCAACCCGACATATGCCAGCCGCGCGCCGTCGCCCGCGGCTTGGGCGAGTTTCTCAAGGGCATCTCGGACGCCGGGGCCATCCTTGCCGCGCGCAGCCATCGGCCCATAAACAATCAGCGTCCGTTCGCTCTCCTTCAGGAGCTTGGCCGCCGCCCGTATCGCCGACCCATCGTCGGACAGACCGGAGCCCTCCACAGCCTGCAACAGGCGGTCAAGAAGAACAGCCTCCCCGCCCGGATGGTAGGCCAGGTAGGGGCCTTTGTAGCGGGTCAGTTCGATCTTGCGGGCGTGGGCGATGATCAGTTTGGCCCCGCCTCGCAGGACGGCGCGTTTCAAGTGCAGGTCCAGCACCGGCAACTCTTCGCTCGGGTCCACACCGAAGAGTAAGACCGTATCGACCTGCGGGTCGGGCCCGTACTGTGGCTTCATCAGTTCAGCCAGGGCGGGCAGGCCGGTGGGCAGGGCCGCGACATCGCCGCCATCGCGGTGGTCGATGTTGTTTGTGCCGATAACCCCGCGCATGAAGCGTTGCAGCGCGTAGTTACTCTCGTTGTTGATCTTGCCGCTGCCGATTGCGCCAATGCTATCTGCGCCGTACTTCTCCTTTATGCTGGTCAGACGGGCCGCGACGAAGGCAATGGCCTCGCTCCACTGTACCGGCGTCAACTTGCCATTCTTGCGCAAAAGCGGGGCGGCCAGCCGGTTCTCGTCGTTGACCCAGGCGTGGGAAAAGCGGCCCTTATCGCATATCCACTGGTCGTTGACCTGCATGTTTTCGCGGCCGACAATGCGGCGCAACTGGTGCGTGCGGCTGTCCAGGCGCACATTGCAGCCCACGGAACAGTGCATGCAAATGCTGGGCGTGCGCTCGATCTCCCAGGGGCGATAGGCGAAACGGGAAACCCGGTTCGTCAACGCCCCCACCGGGCAAAGGTCGATGATGTTGCCGCTGGTCTTGGCGTCTACGGGGCGGCCGTCCTGGATGTCGACGATCGTGTCGTTGCCGCGCTCGAAAAGGCCCAACTGCGCCTTGTCCTCCCACTCTTCCAGGTAGCGGATGCAGCGCCAGCAGAGCACGCAACGCTCCTGATCCAAGACGATTGTATCGGAAATATCGTAGTGCTTCTTGGCAAGCCGCTTCGGCTCGATCAACTGGCTGATCCCCGGCCCGAAGCGCAGCGTCTGGTCCTGCAAGGGGCATTCGCCGCCCTTGTCGCATATGGGGCAGTCCAGTGGATGATTGAGCAGGATGAAGGCGAGATTTGCTTCCTGCACAGTGCGCACCTGCTCGGTGTTGGTGCGCACGACCATGCCCTCACCCACCGGCATCGTGCAGGAGGCCATCATCGCGGTGCCGCGCGGGCCGTCCACCTCGACCAGGCACATACGGCAGCAGCCGACCGGGTCCAGCTTGGGATGGGAACAGAAGACGGGAATCTCGATGCCCCCCATGCGGGCGGCATCTACCAGGAGCGTCCTCGCCGGGACAGACACTTCCTTCTCGTTGATAGTGAGCGTTACGTTATCAGTCATAGACGATTACGTCTCCGAATAAGAGGAGAAACTCTTCAGGTTCGTCAGCTTCAGGCTTTGTTGGCGGCCGGCGGCAAAATGTCGTCAACCGCAACTTCGAAATCAGGGAATGCCAGCGGCGCAACGGACTCTCCTCGGTGGTAAGTCATTTTTGTCTGATAGAGCGCATCGCCTGTGGCAGACACATAGGGATCGCGATAAACTTCCAAAGAACTCTCATTTAGATTCCAGATCCAGTAATCAGGTATCCCTGCCTGTGCGTAAAGCGTCGCCTTATGGGAGCGGTCGTGAGCGAGACTTGAATCCGCCACCTCCATCAATAACAAGACCTCTTCTTGAGAAGGATGACGTAAAGCAAAGTCAACGCCCGGAACTCTGAACACAATCAAGTCTGGTTCTGGCTCAGACTCTGTCTCAAGTATCGAAATCGGCCCTTGCGTACGCACCCTTTGCACCCCGCGCGTAACAATTTCGCCAAAGATTTCCGCCAGCAGGTCAACCGTGTTCGAGTGGAGCGGATTGATCGGACTCATGTACACCAAGACTCCTTCGAGCAGTTCGACCCGCTCGTCTTCATCGAAGAAGCCGATGTTTATCAACTGATGGTACTCATCCAAAGTGAAGCGCCGCAGTGGCAGGCCCTCCAACGGCACGGCTGGAAGAAACGCTTCCCGCATCGCGCTACTTCTACTCCTGACCTGCGCGGCGCTTTCGGACGCGACAGGGGGTGGCGAAGGTCTAACTTCCTCCAACTGCTGAACTTCCTCCGAGACCTGGGTAACTGTCACTTTCTTGCCTTCCTCAATCGTTTCCAAACACCCGCTATTGATTCTCGGGCGGCAACACGTCGCCAACCGCAACTTCGCAATCAGGAAACGCTAACGGCGCCACGGACTCCCCGCGGCGATATGTTGACTTTGTCAGATACACCGCATCCCCGCTGGCAGGCGTGTATGGGTCGCGATAGACCTCCAGTAAATCATCGACAAGATTCCATATCCAGTAATCAGGTATACCAGCCTGCGCGTAAATTGTTCCTTTGCGAGTGCGGTCATGGGCAAGACTCGAATCCGAAACCTCCATCAATAACAGAATATCAGCCGGGTAAGGATGACGTTCATCGAGATCTCCGCCTGACTCCTTGGAAATCACCAAATCCGGTTCGGGTTCAGTCATTAGTTCAGGTATGGTAACCGACCCTTGTATACGAACTTCTACATCTTCACGGGCAAAAAAGGTTGCAAAGACACGTTGTAGTCGAATAACGGTGCGGATGTGTGGAGGATTGTTTGGACTCATCGACACCAAGACTCCTTCGAGCAGTTCGACCCGTTCGTCCTCATCGAAGAAGCCAATGTTTATCAACTGATGGTACTCATGCAGCGTGAAGCGGCGTAGCGGCAGACCCTCCACCGGCGCGACCGGCAGAATGGCTTCCCGCTTCTTGCTACTCTCGCTCCTGACCTGCGCGACCGTGTCGGGCGCGACAGGGGGCGCTACTGTTACCATCTGGTTCTTCCTCAGTCGTCCCCGGGGATCAATTCATCGTGCAGCACGATATTCCCGCCGGCCGGCGCAAATGTACTGTCACGCAGACCGCTCGGCTCGTGCGTGTTTGGGCGGTAATCAGGGCGAATCGGCAGTACCGGACCGACATCCTCCGGATTAGTACTCCCAATCTGCGAGGTGAATTCGCCGCGGAACTTGAGCAAATTGCTCTGCAGGCCCCATACCGACGCCTCGCCAAAGGGGCAGAAACTCTTGCCGGCGATATTGTCGGCGATAAACTCCATCAATTCCAGGTCCTTGCCCAAGCCCTGCCCCTCTTCAATGCGCAGCAGGATCTTCTCGAGCCAGGCGGTACCCTCCCGGCACGGTGTGCACTTGCCACAGCTCTCATCGCGATAGAAGCCCAGCGTGCGCCGCGCCACCTCGACCATAGATGTGCGATCGTCGATCGCGATCACGCCGGCCGATCCAAGCAGCGAACCGGCCTCGGCCACGCTCTCATAATCCAACAGCGTATCGAACTGGTCAGGTGTCAGCAGCTTCATCGACAGGCCGCCGGGCACGATCGCCTTGATGGGGTGGTTCTCGTCTTCCGGTCCGCCTCCGTACTTGTTGACCAGCTCACTCAACGGCGTCGCGTGGGGAAGCTCGTAGAGGCCCGGCCGTTTTACGTTTCCGCTCAGGCAGAAGATACGCATGCCGGGGCTGCGTTCGGTACCGTACTCCTTGTACCAGTCGACGCCGTAGCGCATGACATGCGTAACATTGCAGATCGACTCGACGTTATTCACAATCGTGGGTTTGGAATACAGGCCTTCAACAGCGGGGAAGGGCGGCTTCAGACGAGGCTCCCCGCGATAGCCCTCCAGGCTCGTCAACAGGGCGGTCTCCTCGCCGCACTCGTATGCGCCCGCGCCGCGGTGCAGCACAATATCCAGGTTCTTGCCGCTGCCGAAAATATTTTCGCCCAGGTAGCCCTTGGCTGCGGCCTCCGCCAGCGCCTCCTGCATCCGCACGTAGGCAAAGTAGTATTCGCCGCGTATATAGATGAAGGCCTTTTCCGACTCGATCGCGTGGCAACTCAGTATGATGCCTTCAATGAGTTGGTGCGGATCGTACTCCATCACAATGCGATCCTTGAATGTGCCCGGCTCCGATTCGTCGGCGTTTACAACCATGTAGCGAGGACCCACGCCCTGCGGCAGAAAGCCCCACTTGATTCCCGTAGGAAAGCCCGCGCCCCCGCGGCCGCGGATGCCGCTGGCCTTGATTTGTTCCACCATGTCGGCCGGCTCGATCTCGTTCAGCACACTGTGTGCGGTGGCATAGCCGCCGTCGGCCTCGTATGGCTCGATCCTGTGGCTGTCCGGCTTGTTCAAGCGCGCCATCAGATAGCGGGGTTCCATGCCGCCGGTTCGATACGGGGTGTCCGCTGCCCCTTCGTTGTTGGGGTCGGCCTCCGGAGTCCAGCGTGCCAGGTTGCGGAAGCCTTTGCCGGCCTTGAGCAGTTCGATCGCCCTCTCCACATCCTCAGCCGAGTCAAGATTTTCGAAATAGCGGATCTGACCGGTCTTCTGGTCGGTGACTATCGCCATCGGCGCGGTGACGCAAGAGCCGAGACACTCCATATGATCGAGCGCAAATTGATCGTCTTCGGTCTTTTCGCCGTGGTGGATGCCCAGTGCGCTCTCGAAGTTGTGAAGACACTGGTTGCCGCCCCGCAACATGCAAGGCACGTTTGTACACACTTCAATATGATATTCGCCCTTTGGCTCTTCATGCAGCATGTTGTAGAAGCCGACGACCGCGCCCACCTCAGCCGGGGCGATTTCCAGGATTTCGGCCAGCTCGTCCTGCGCCTCCACCGGGCAGTAGCCAAACTCCCGCTGGATGACATACAGCGCCGGCAGAATCCCCGAACGCTGCCGTCCGGCCGGATAGAGTGCCAGTATCTCGTCGATCTCTTGCCGCATTGGTTCCGTGATCATTGCTTACCCCAGTTGCCGGTGATCAGTTGACAGTTGCCAGGTCAGGCCTCTACCGGCTGGCCGCCGGTGTTATCGGTCCACCTCGCCCAGCACAATATCAATTGACCCGATATTTGTCACGATGTCGGACAGCATCTCTCCGCGACTGATATGGTCGATGGCGTAAAGGTTGTTGAAGCTGGGGCCGTGAACGTGCAACCGGTATGGCTTGGCCGAACCGTCGCTGTATACGTAATACCCCAGCTCGCCCTTGCTGCTCTCGATTCCGTTATAAAAGAAGCCGGGCGGCACATGAAAGCCTTCAGTCATCAATTTGAAGTGGTGAATCAACGCCTCCATGCTCACGTCCAGTTCAGCGCGTGGCGGCAGGGATACTTTGCGATTGTTCGACTTATACAGGCCACTGGGCAGACTGCCCACCGCCTGCTCTAGAATGCGCACGCTCTGACGCATCTCCTCCAACCGTATAGAAAAGCGCCCATAAGAGTCGCCGCGGTCGCTGGTCGGCACCTCAAATTTATACGCCTCATAGCCGCTGTAGGGCCGATCGCGGCGCAGGTCCCAATCGACGCCGCTGCCGCGCAGCATTGGCCCGGTCAGCCCCATCGCCAACGCATCGGCGCCGCTGACGTATCCGACGTCGGACAGGCGCTCGCGCCACAGTGGCGCCTCGGTCAGCATCGACTCATACTCACTGATTTTCTGCGGCAATAGGCCCAGGAAATCCTTCAATCCGGCAACAAAGGCATCGGGCAAATCCTGCCAGACGCCGCCGATGCGAATATAACTGACCGTCAGCCGCGCGCCGCAGACCATCTCGAACAGATCCAGAATCCGCTCCCGTTCGCGGGTGGCGTACATGAGCAGGCTCATGCCGGTGCCCGATACATCGAGCACGTGCGTCGCCAGCCAAAACAGGTGTGAGGCGATTCGCTGCATCTCCGCCATGATCACCCGGATCACCTGCGCCCGTTCGGGGATTTCCAGTCCAAGCATATGCTCGATCGTCAGGCAGTAACCCAGATTGTTCGACATCGAGGACAGATAGTCCATCCGGTCGGTATAGTAGACGAAATCCTTATAACGTTTATTCTCGCCCGTCTTTTCGAAACCGGAATGAAGAAAGCCCAGGTCGGGGTCGATACTCACGACGCGCTCGCCGTCCAGTTCCACCACCAGCCGCAACACGCCGTGCGTGCTGGGATGATGCGGCCCCATGTTGATCACCATGTTTTGGAGGCTCATGCCGGGCGGCAGGTCAGGCGCGGCGCTCTCCGCCGGCAAGATCTGCGTGCCAAGCGTATCAAACTCCGGATCGTCCCACGTAAAGGTAAAGGGTACTTCTTCGCCGCCGAGAGGCGCCTGTTTCTGCAAGGGGTGGTTGGGCCAATTTTTGGGCATCAATATCCGGCGCAGATCTGGATGGCCGCGGAACTTGATCCCCATCAAATCGTACACTTCCCGTTCCGGCCACTCTGCGCCCCGGTACACACCGGTCAGGCTGTCAATCTCCGGCATCGCGCCGTTGTCGTCTGGGCCTGCGCCGCAGTCGGCGATAACTGTCAGGTGTTGGTTTCGGGAGTAGGAGCGAAACTGATAGACCGTTTGAAAGCGGGCGTCCCCGTTAGGGGGCAGATGGGACCGGTCCAAGCTGGTCACGTCTATCAGTGTTTCATAGCGTAGTTGGGGATCATCGCGCAAAAATGTGGCGAGCGCCTTGAGTTGCGACGCCTGCACGCATACGACCTGATTGCCGTTGTGCAGGCCGGCCGCGACGATATCCTCCCCGAACCGTTCGCCAATGCGCCGCGTATCGTCCGTCTCCCCGCCTGGCAGGGGCGCCAGCGCGGGGATGCCCGGTGGATTCAGGGTGCGCTGGGTCTCGTATGAGCGAAAAACCGGTGCAACATCAAGAGGCATCTCTCAACTCGCTCTCTTTTTTCTCTGACTGCCCGGATGAACACGGGAAGAGGATCACATTGCGAAAATACTTGGCCCGGTGGCCGCGGCCGTCTCGTCTACCACTTATTCACTTTCAAATGCCTAATGGCATGATCTCGTCAACGGCTAACGGCTCTTCGACTTGACGGCCCGACGCAACTGACTCGCGCCTCTGTTTCGCACGCAGCATATCCATAGCGTAGAGCAGTGACTCCGGTCGAGGGGGACAGCCGGGCACGTACACATCAACGGGGATAATCTTGTCCACCCCTTGGATGATGGCGTAGTTGTTAAATGGCCCGCCGGCGCTGGCGCAGATACCCATGGCGATCACCCATTTGGGGGCCAACATCTGATCGTAAATCCTCTTAATTACCGGCGCCATCTTGTTGCTCACGCGGCCGGAGACGATCATGAGATCAGCCTGCCGCGGGCTCGCACGGAACAGTTCCGATCCGTATCGGGCGATGTCATGACGGGCGGTGCCGGTTGCGATCATCTCCATGGCGCAACAGGCCAACCCGAAGAGTAGCGGCCACGTACTATTGGCCCTGCCCCAGTTAATAACGCTGTCGAGCGTCGTTGTCATTATGCCTTCAGGAACCTTTTCTTCTAAACCCATTTCTGTTCCTTTGCAGTTGTTCCTCTGCAACCAAGCAGGAGGAGGCAAAACCGGATCGCAGCGTCTCGCCTACAGTGTTCAGGGCCTAACTTCAGTTGACTGCGGTTGTCGGTTGTCAGATTCCCGAGAAATTTCGTGCGCGGCCATAAAATCCTTCGGCCACTAATCCCAGTCGAAAGCGCCCTTCTTCCATTCATAGAGGAAACCTACCACGAGTACAATGAAAAAGGGAATCATTGCCAACAGCGCAAACACGCGCAGATCTCGCAGGACTGCCGCCCACGGGAAGAGGAAGATCACTTCGATGTCGAAAATCAGGAAGAGCATGGCAACCAAATAGTACTTTACAGGGAACCGTCGCCGGGCGTCGGCAAAGGGGATGATCCCCGACTCATATGGCTCCAATTTCTGATTGTTGCGCTCTCGTGGACCAAGCAAGGAGGGCAGCCCGATGGCGATTGCGCCAAATCCGGCCGCCAATAGGATCAATATGAGCAGTGGCAGATAGTCACTTGCCATTCCGATATTCCTTTACAGCGCTCCTGACCGGATTGGGGAACTGTTCGTGCATTTTTCCACGAACGACCCTATTCTAGCACGAACCGAAATTGGCTGTCAAAGCCCATCGACGCCATTTTTTTGGTTGAAAGAGCGAGATGGGCTGCTCATACGATCATACCTGCCTGCTTGGTTCGATTTCTCTGAATTCAGGAACCAAGCGGCCAAAGACTGCGCATGAAAACGCGTTTGCGTTGGGCGCAGACTTTCGCTATCGGAAATCGCTATGCTATACTTTCGCGGGAGTTTGTTAAATTCCACACAAACGGATTCACGGCAATGCTCAGTCAATATTTCTTTATTCTTATTATGTCCGGCTTGGCGGTGGTGTTGCCTCTTGCCGCCATCGTGATGGGCCACTTTATTGGCCCCCGGCGGCCCGATGAGATTAAGAACGATATCTATGAAAGTGGCGTCGAAACAATTGGCGAGACGTGGGTTCAATTTCGCGCGCAGTACTATCTGATAGGCCTCGTATTCGTCGTGTTTGATGTGGAAGCGCTGTTTCTCTTTCCGATCGCGGTGGCTTACCAACAGTTGGAGATGTTTGCCGTGCTCGCAACCATCTTCTTCGTCCTGCTGCTCGTGATCGGACTGTTGTACGACTGGCGCAAGGGCGCTCTGGAGTGGCAGTAGGTCTCGCGCTGGTGGGGAACATGTCGATCTGGAGTGCGGTCCCTGCCGGCCGCCAATTCACAGCGCCCTGATTGGAGGCACTGTTATGCAGATAACCCAATGGAGCGAAGTGCTCTCCGGCTGGCTCATGGGCATGGGACTGCCCGACTGGGCGGCCATCGTCCTCGTGTATGCCGTCGGCGCCTTTATTCTTATCAATTACGGCATGTTGTCAGTGCTGCTGTTGATCTGGATCACGCGCAAAGTGATCAGCCGCATGCAGGACCGCATTGGCCCCAACCGCGTCGGCAAATACGGACTGCTCCAGACCGTCGCTGATGCGGCCAAGCTGCTCTCCAAAGAGGACATCACACCCTACGAAGCCGACAAGATCGCATACAATCTGTCGCCGATTCTCGCCGTTTCCGGCGTGCTGATGTTGCTGGCGGTAATCCCCTTTGCGCCGGGACTGAGCGGTGTGGACCTGAATATCGCCGCCCTCTATATTGTTGCGCTCGGCTCGATTGGCATCATGGCTGCCCTGATGGCCGGGTGGGGCAGTAACAATAAGTATGCCCTGCTGGCCGGCTTTCGCGTGGTGGCGCAACTCCTGAGTTATGAAATTCCACTGGTATTGGCAGTTCTGACAGTGGTGTTGCTGACCGGTTCGATGCGCTTTGGCCACATCGTCGAGATCCAGTCACTGCATCTCGGCGGCTTTAACCTCGGCCTGGGCTGGCTCGGGATAGTCATGCCTGGTGCGCTGCTCGTATTCTTTGTCAGCTCTCTCGCCGAGGCAGAACTGACGCCTTTCGACCTGCTGGAAGCGGAATCTGAACTAATCGCCGGATTCCACATCGAGTATTCGGGTATGAAGTTCGCAATGTTCTTCCTGGCCCAGTTCCTGAACGCGTGGATACTGGCTGCCGTTGCTGTCACGCTTTTCCTCGGCGGTTGGCAAGGTCCCGGCGTCGGCTTGCCGGTCATCGGACCCTTGTTAGGGCTCGGCTACTTCATGATTAAAGTATATGGCATGTACGTCCTTCAGCAGTGGATCAGGGGTACCTTCCCCCGCATCCGTATCGATCAGATGATGTCCTTTGCCTGGAAGGTCCTCGTCCCGCTGATGATCGGCCTGATCCTTGCCCAGGCCATTATCCAGAAGTTGCCGACCCCGGTCGCCGTTCAATATGTACTGATTTTCATTGCCAATATCGGCGTGCTGGCCGTCGTTGGCTATGTCCTGCAGAAGTATTTCCGTGAAGAACAGATACGAACCAAGCGTTCATTCGAACCAACTTCCCTAATCGGCTCCATGCAGGTTTCTGAAAAAGGCACCATGTATTGAAACCTTGCTGACAGGCTTTTGACAGGAAGAGGCTACGCCGCAATTCGGAGCAATGGCGAGGGCAGACTCACACCCCACCACACAAGGCAGGGAATCTCATGCAGCTACCGCTGGGCATAGAGGTACCGATACCAACATTTGAACAGTTCGTGTTCATTCAAGTGGCGTTGCTGACGGCCGTTGCCGGTTTGGCGGTGGTGACCAGCCGCAACCTCTTTCACAGCGCGTTGGCCCTGACGCTGACCTTTTTCGGCGTGGCTGGGGTCTATGTCTTTCTCGAGGCCGAATTCCTGGCGGTCAGCCAGGTCCTGGTGTACGTCGGCGCGATCGCCATGTTGATCGCATTCGCCATTATGCTCACGCGCAGCATGATGTATGGGCGCACATCGCCGCTTAACAACCAGTGGGGCAAGTCATCCCTGTTCGCCCTGCTCTTTTTCCTCGGGCTGCTTGCTTTTGCGCGAGCCACGCCCTGGCCAACAGCAGGTGAGCCGGTCGTAGCCGACGAGGCGTTGATCGGCGCACTGGGAAGAGAGTTTGTAACCACCTACGTTGTCGCATTTGAAGTTCTCGGGCTGCTGCTCCTGCTGGCTTTGGTCGGCGCGGTCATGCTGGCACGCGATAAATAGAACCTATCGCCGGGGTCTATTGACTTTTGCAACTTCAGGCCACCGATCAGTGGCCACCGCATTTCTCTGGGGTTGATCTTATGGTTCCGCTTAGTTGGTATCTGATGCTTGCCGCATTCCTGTTTTCGTGCGGCCTGTACGGCGCGCTTGGCCGGCGCAATGCCATTGCCATGCTCATGGGAATCGAGTTGATGCTCAACGCAGCCAATATCAACCTGGTGGCATTCTGGCGTCACGGCGTCGGCCCGATGGAAGACCTGACCGGCCAGGCCTTCGCTGTACTTATTATTGGCCTGGCCGCAGCCGAAGCTGCCGTGGGCCTTGCGTTAATCATCGCTGTCTATCGCGAGAGGCGTACGATCGATGTCGACCAGTTGGACATTCTTTCAGGCTGAACCGAAATGAACCAGTCTGTTGGCGCCATTTTGGGTAGCGGGAGCGGGGTTAATACGCAACAGTGGCCAAGAAGCAATTGGCGGGGACACTTGAAGAACAGTGTAGTTTTCTATACCAACTCGCGCAGGAAAAGATGGCGAGCGGCAACTACACCGGCGCGGTGTATGCGCTCAGAGAAATCATAAAGTATCAGCCAGATTACGGAGACGCGGCACAACTGCTGGAGAATGCCCGCCGGCAGAAGAAGGCGCAATCGTTTCGGCTGTTCATCTCTCTTGGCGGCGCTGTCCTTTTTGTTGGTATCGGCTCAACCGCCGGGCTGCGTAACGATCTGTGGTTGCTAGCCTTTGGATTTGCCGGTCTGCTGGTTGGGTATGGGATAGCCAATCTGGTTCGAGGTCCAGCAACGTCTTAAGTTTTTTGTCTGGTAACCTGAATTGACTACGGAAGACCGTTCAATTTCCACTTAACCTTGAGGCTTCTTTATGGAAGGACTATTCAGCGTCACCTGGGTTGTGCCGATTCCTCCTTTCCTGGCATTCCTGGCGATCTTGCTCTTCCTGAACAAAAACAAACGAGGCAGCGCGTTGATTGCAATCGGCGCCGCTCTCCTCAGCTTGTTGCTGGGGTGGGGCATCGCCTTCGCCTCATTCTTCCGCGGTCACTTCGGCGAAAACCCGATTGACGAAGCGATATACACGATTCCCACGGGCGCCAGTGAGTTGGTCATCGGTTACGCAGTAGATCCGGCCAATGCCTTGATGCTCTTTATGGTGCCCTTCCTGGTGTTGATGATATTCATCTACTCCAGCGGATATATGACCTTTCCCCATCATCTGCAGGCCGCACAGTACCCGACCGCCTATGCGCAGGGCAAAGACCCCCGTTACAGCCGTTTCATGGCTTATATCTGTCTGTTCGCTACGGGCATGCTGGGTCTGGTTGTCGCCAACAATCTGCTCCAGTTCTTTGTGTTCTGGGAGGTGATGGGGCTGTGCAGCTATCTGCTCATCGGCTTCTGGTACGAGAAGGCTTCTGCCAGGGCTGCCGCCGTGAAGGCGTTCATTGCAACCCGTATCGGCGACGCCCTTCTCATGATCGGCTTGATCCTGCTCTATGTGCGCAGCGAGCCAAGCAGCCTGCGCTTCAGCGAACTGTTCACCGAACACAATCTGGACCAACTCGCCCATTCGCTGGTAGAGTTGCCGCTGTTTGGTGAAGTCCACTGGATTTCGCTGATCGGTGTGCTCATCTTCTGCGGCGCCATCGGTAAGAGTGCCCAGTTCCCGCTGCACGTCTGGTTGCCGGACGCGATGGAGGGGCCGACACCGGTCAGCGCGATGATCCACGCGGCGACGATGGTGTCAGCCGGCGTCTTCCTGCTGGTGCGCATGTTCCCGATCTACGAATTCTCCGGTGAGGTATCCAGCGGAACCCTGCAGTTCGTCGCCTTTATCGGTGCATTTACCGCCCTATTTGCCGCTACTATCGCCGTGGCCCAATGGGATATTAAGCGGGTACTGGCCTACTCCACCATCTCCCAACTCGGCTATATGGTGGCCGCCATCGGCATGGGGGCATACGTGGCCGCCCTCTTCCATCTGTTGACGCATGCCTTTTTCAAGGCGTTGCTGTTCCTTGGCTCCGGCAGCGTGATTCACGGAGTCGAGCATGGCTACCATCACGCACACGAGCACGCAGATGACGACCATGAAGAGAGTCACGGTGAACATATCGTGCGGCGCGCCGATGGTGTTCTCGACACCGAAGACGCGCAGGATATGCGTAACATGGGCGGCCTTCTGACGCGGATGCCCCGAACCGCGTGGACCTTCATCATTGGCGGGCTGGCCCTCTCCGGCTTTCCGCTGGTCACCGCCGGCTTCTGGTCCAAGGATGAGATTCTGGCGTTCGCCTGGGACGGCAACCACCAGTGGGTTTTCTGGACTTTGGCCCTGGCCGCGTTCCTGACCGCTTTTTACACAATGCGCCAGATCGGGCTGACCTTCCTGGGTCGGGCGCGCACGGAAGGAGCTTCCCACGCACCGGAAAGCGTAGCCAGCATGACCACACCGCTCATCCTGATCAGCTTCTTTGCCATTGCCGCCGGTTGGGTCGGCATCCCAGCTACATTCCCTGTGCTGGGTGGCATCGTTCCCAACTGGATCGAGCAATTTCTCGAACCCTATATGGAGTACATGCACCTGCACGCACACCACGCATCCTTCCATGTCGTGCCGCTGGCAGTTTCGCTGCTGGTCGCACTGGGAGGTCTTGGGGCAGGCTATCTGGTCTACGGACAGGGGTTGAAGGAAGGCCAGACGGATCCGGTCGCCCGTCTGCTCGGTCCAATCTGGTGGATGTGGCACCGCAAGTATTGGATCGACGAACTATATCAAATCACGATCGTTTTGTTCACAATGTGGTTGAGCCGCTTCCTGGCACTGTTTGATCGCGAGTGGATTATAGACTGGATTGTGAACGGCGTCGGACGGCTTGCCCTCCGGTTCGCCGATCTCACCTCTGCCTTTGACAGATTCGTGGTTGACGGCTTCGTTGACGGTGTCGGCTGGATCTCTGATCAAGCCGGCCACATCGCCCGCAGGTTGCAAGACGGCCGCGTGCAGACATATCTGCTTTTCGGTATGTTGATCCTGGCCGTATGGTTATTTCTGAACGTACTACCCATGATACTTACATTGGTGTAGGGAGTCCCGCCACGCCCAGTCGACGTTCTAAAGCGGCAGCGCATCCAATACTCAATTCCTGACTTACCTAAACTCTGCGCGGAGAAGGCTTCATGGAATCACCTGATTCAATTGTCCTGACTATTCTGCTCTTTTGGCCATTGGTGTCGGCACTGTTGGTCATCCTGCTTGGCCGCAGCGACAGCCTAATTAAGAAAGGATCGATCTGGGCCAGCCTGATCCCGCTTGGCCTCAGCATCTATCTGCTGTTTGCCTACGACTCCAGCACAGGGGGAATGCAGTTTGAGCAGCTCGCCGAGTGGATTCCTCAGCTCAACGCCGGCTACCACCTTGGCGTTGATGGGCTGAGCATTCCCCTGATTTTCCTCACTACGCTGCTCAGCACACTGAGCCTGTACTACAGTGCCGGTGTCATCAACGTGCGCGTCAAGGAATACTTCTTCTTGATGCATCTGTTGGAGTTCAGCATGATTGGCGTCTTCTTGGCCCTGGACTATGTCCTCTTTTACGTTTTCTGGGAGATTAGCCTGGTACCGATGTACTTTCTCATCGGTATCTGGGGTGGGGCCAATCGCGGTTATGCCGCCACCAAGTTCTTTATCTATACCTTGGTCGGCTCCGTGGCGATGCTACTGGCGATTTTGGGCGTCTATTTCGCAACCGGCACATTCGACATTGTTCAAGCGGCCGCGGCCCAGCCTTTCGCCGGCAACCTGACGTTGGCCAGCCTGGCGTTTTGGGGCTTCTTCCTGGGGTTCGCCTTCAAAGTACCCAGCTTCCCCTTCCACACCTGGCTGCCCGATGCCCATACGGAGGCCCCTACTGCCGGCTCGGTCATTCTGGCTGGCGTTCTCCTGAAATTGGGCGCTTACGGCATGTTGCGCATCATGTTGCCCAGCTTTCCGGAGGCCTCCGTCTATTGGGCTACCTGGCTGGTGGCGTTGGGCGCAATCGCCATTGTCTACGGTGCATTCGTTTGCGTAGCCCAGACCGATCTGAAGCGACTGATCGCTTACAGTTCCGTCAGTCACATGGGCTATGTCATGTTGGGAATCGGCGCCGCGGCCGCAGTGATGACGCCCGAGGGCCTGGCGAGCGCGGTCAACCGCTTCGGCCTTAGCGCGCAGGCCATCCAGGACAGCGCGGCCATGGCCCTAAATGGCGCCGCACTGCAGATGTTCAACCACGGCATCATTACCGGCGCGTTGTTCTTCCTTGTCGGCATCATCTACGAACGCGCCCATACGCGCGATCTGTCCCGGTTCGGTGGTCTGGCGACCAAGACACCCCACTTCTACGGTCTGATGCTGGTAGCTGCATTCGCCAGCCTGGGGCTGCCCGGTCTGGCCGGCTTCTGGGCCGAGCTTTTCACCTTCCGCGGCGCCTTTGCCATCATGCCCTACTGGGCCGCCTTCGGCACAATAGGCATTGTCATCACCGCCGTCTACATCCTCTATCGCATCATCCAGAATGTCTTCCTGGGCGAGTATGACCCAAGCAAACTCCCCCATTGGACAACGGCGCAAGGGGAACACGCCGACGGCCCAACCGACATGGTCGGCTTCGAAAAGGTGACGATGTGGCCACTGATCGTAGCGATGTTCCTGATCGGTATCTACCCAACGCCTTTGGTGAAATATTTTAATCAGTCAGCACGAGAACTCTTGGCCTTTGTGCAAAGTCTCGTGTGATCACTGCAGTGAACAGGCGTCAGTTGCCAGCGCAAATTTGAATTGCTGGCAGCAGGCGCCTGCCAACAGGTGTTTCTGAATGGAGAACAATCCGTGGGCGACCTAGGATATATCGCACCCGAAATCATATTACTCATCGGCGGCCTGTTCATTTTCTGTCTGGACCTGGCCTACGACCCTGGAGTAGGCAAGAAGTCGGGGCTGAGTTACATGGCGCTGGCGGCCTTCTTTCTGACCGCAGCCCTGGTTGCCGCTGTGCTGCAACTGGACATCTCCGATCCGGAAGCGGGGCCGAAGGTGGCCTTTTCGATGATGACCATCGACAACTTCGGCAGCTTCATCAAGGTCACCATCTTTTCCGGCATGATCCTGACCACCATTGCCGGCGGGCGCTACATGAATCGCCGCTCCGGCAACCAGGGCGAGTTCTGGACTTTCTTCCTCATGGTCAGCCTGGCGATGAGTATCGTCGCCAGCGCCAACAACCTGGTGTTGGTCTACCTCGGGATTGAATTCCTGTCGATTACAAGCTATATGCTGGCTGGATTCCTGCGGGAGAATCGGCGCAGCAACGAGGCGGGGCTGAAGTACTTCCTATATGGGTCGATCGCTTCAGCAGTAATGCTGTATGGCATCAGCCTCCTCTACGGCGCCACCGGCTCTCTCTACCTGCACGACATTGCCGCCGAATTTGCCGAGATTCTCGGCGATTCTCAGGAAGTCAGCGGTTTGGCCTTCGCTGCCCTGCCGGCGATGCTCCTGATTCTGGCGGGACTGGGATTCAAAGCGAGCCTGGCGCCCTTCTACCAGTGGGCGCCGGACACCTACGATGGCGCGCCCACGCCGGTAGCCACCTATTTGTCCACCGCCTCGAAGGCCGCGGCCTTCGCCGTGTTGGCCCGCTTTTTCATCGTGGCCATGGCTTCATTTCAAGTCAACTGGGTGCCGGTGCTGGCCGCCTTCAGCATTATCACGATGACGATGGGCAACCTGGCCGCGCTGCGGCAGAGCAGCGTCAAACGCATGCTCGCCTATAGCTCCGTGGCCCAGGCCGGCTATGTCCTGATGGGGCTGGTGGCGGTAACGTCGTCCTCGCCGAGCGCGATGGATGGCCTCAACGGCGTTCTGCTCTACCTTTTTGCCTATCTGTTCACCAACGTTGGCGCTTTTCTGGTGGTCATGGCACTGGAAGAGACGGTCGACAGCACGCACATCAGCGCCTACAGGGGTCTGATCAAGCGGGCGCCCTGGCTGGCGGTTATGTTTACCGTCTTCCTGTTCAGCCTGACCGGCATCCCTCTCACCGGGGGCTTCTTTGGCAAATTATATGTCTTCGGCGCCGCCATACAGCGCCAGTACTTCTGGCTGGCCGGCATTGGCATGGCCAATGCCGGTCTCGCCGCCTTCTACTATTTGCGCGTGGTCCGGGAGATGTTCTTCACCCAGGAGGGTGAGAGCGAAGCTCTGGATGTGCCGATGGCGTTGCAGACCAGTCTCCTGATCTGCACTATTACGACCATTTGGATCGGCGTCTATCCCAGCGCGGTGCTCGATTGGGTCAGCAACGCCTCTGTCCAACTGCTTTCGGTTGTCCCCTAGGTGGTCAGGGCGTAGGCGCATCCTCCCGCAGCAGCCCCTCGGATTTGAGCGCACTCCAAAGTTCCGCCGGGACAGGCCGCTGGAGCAGGTCGAAGTTCGTCTGCACATGGGCGACTTCGATCGCTCCTGGTATTATTGCTGCCACAATTGGGTTCGCGAGCAGGAATTGCAGCGCTGCGCAGGGCAACGGGGTCTGAAAACGCTTGCAGACCTGCTCGATACGGTTCGTTTTCTCCATCACTTCCGGCGAGGCAGGCGCGTAGAAATAGCGTGCGCCCGGCACCGCCCCCGTGGCCAGAATCCCCGATGCAAAGACTGCGCCGACAATGATGCTGATGCCCCTTTGCTCGCAAAGTGGAAACTCCTCCTCCAGCATCACCTGCGTCAGCAGATTATACCCGTAGGCGACCAGAAAGAAGTCCAGATCCACCAGATCGAGAAAGCGCGGGATCATGCCCAATTCGTTGATGCCTGCCCCAACACCCTTGACCAGCCCGTGGCGGCGCAGTTCGTCGAGCGCGCGCCAACCGCTGGTGTACAGTTGCGTAAGGTATGCGTTGACGCGGGCCTCTGTTTCGTAAAAGTAGAAATCCAGGTCGTGAATGACCAACAGGTCGATGGTCGGCAGGCTGAGCCGCTGCAGGCTGTCTTCATATGAACGCATGATGCCATCGTAGCTATAGTCTACAGTAAACTCGAATGGTAGACCGCCCATGAAGGGGCCGGACTCAAACGTTGCCGGGCTATGTGCAGCGTGAAAGACCCGCCCGACTTTTGTCGAAAGTATGAACTCGTCGCGGCGTTTCTGTCGCAGAAAGTGGCCGACGCGATGTTCACTCTTGCCACTGCCGTAGTAGGGCGAGGTATCGTAGAAGCGCACGCCCACATCCCAGGCGGCCTGCAGGATCCCCTGTGCCGCATCCTCATTGAGCACTTCGAACAGGTCGCCCAGCGGCGCAGTGCCCAGCCCAAACTCGGTAACATTTGTCCCCGTTCTGCCTATCTCCCTCTGCGATATGTTGTTCATCGATCGTCCTCCTGGTGAAAAAGCTTTCGAAGTGAGGTGGTGTGTCCAGCGAAAGACCCGACGCCGCCAGACCATGTCCGCTGCCACGCCAGTACTGCACGGCGGTCCCAAAGGCCGCACCCCATTTCCGGCACTGGTTTGAATTCGGCGCTACCTGTATGTTACTATGAAAATATCTCCTGATACCATTCCGGGAAAAGTGATGGCCACCTGAACTGCTGGCGCCAGGTTTAGCACGGAAATTTTGACGCGGAGGCCGCTCAGCCACGGAGATCTGAAAACATGACGACTTCGCAGAGTCCACAGCGCAAACGTTCGAAAGATACAAGCAAGACAGCCGTACTGGTCGCGACCATCCGCGCCGTGCATCTGCGTTGGCACGACCCTCCGCACATATTCGAAGATACCTTTGCGTTGCAGATGTTGACGCCCTTTTGGTATGCGGTCGCAAGGTTCAAGCTGATCAAGTGGCTTGTCGCGGATGTGATACTGGGAGTCTACCGCCCTATTTACCCGGAGGTGGTCCTGCGGTCGCGCTATACTGAGGATCAATTGGAAGCGGCGATCGAGTCAGGCGCCAAACAGTATGTGATTCTCGGCGCTGGACATGATACATTCGCGCTGCGGCGCAATGATCTGGCTGACAAAGTGCGCGTCTTTGAAGTGGATCACCCAGCAACGCAAGAGGCAAAGCGGCAGCGCGTTCTAAAGGCAAACGGCAGCATTCCCCCAAACCTCACCTTTGTACCGGTGGACTTTGAGAACGACCGGATGGATGAGGAGTTGCTGAAAGCAGGCTTCGACTCTCAATCACCGGCCTTCTTCTCCTGGCTTGGCGTTACCTACTACCTCACGCAAGAGGCAATTCGGGATTCCCTGGAGCGGATTGCGGAAATGTCTGCCCCTGGCAGCCGTATCGTCTTTGACTTCAAAATCGCCAAGCACATGATGTCTGCCGAGTGGAGAACACTCTCCGAAAAGATGGAGGGTTTCGTGGCGCGCCGGGGAGAACCGATGCTGACTGATTTTACGCCGCAGTCATTGAAAGATATGATGACCAGGTATGGCTTCACGGAAGTGGAGATGATGCCGCCCGAAGAGCAGGGTCGGCGCTACCTGGGCGAGCGCACCGACGTAGTGCCGACGGAGTTTTTCCACTTCGCCCAGTTTGCTCTTGAGCCGCCGTCCGAGGAGGAATCGGCATGACGATGCCAGAACGGCGAAAAGTGGCAATGGTGACGGCGGCCGGACATGCGCGCTGGCGCCGGCGCGATTGATTGGCGCCTTACAGACCTGATGCTATAGTACTGCTACGGTGACATAAGAATGAACAAAGAGTGACAACAGCCTGAAATGCGAAGTTCATCCGGACGGAGAACAGAGATGCAACATTCAAAAGCCACCTCTGGATTATCGAGTGTCCACCATTTCAATGAGCTCCAAAACACAAAAGAGAGACAGCTTCATTAATTCTTGCGTGGAATTGGCTCAGTCGCCGTCTTGATGCCTGGCTCAAGCTCTTTGATAAGGCGTAGCAGGGTCGGCTCACTTACTGAGACCGGAAACAGAGTTGCACAAACCTGGTGTCAAGCATTTGCAGCGGTCCAAGAGTAGCTTCATAGTTCGCAGAGAGTTAAGTCAATGGACGATCCCCCTGCCCTCACGCCTAATGATGACGTAATCCCCATTGCTGACCAAGAAGATAGTCCTGGGTATCGCCGTACAGTTTCTGCGTCATTGTTCTCGGGTCCTATTCCTCCACCGGCTCTGATGAAGGAATATGCCGAGATTGGACCGGAATTCCCTGGGCGATTCATTGAGATCTTCGAGAGACAACAGGTTCATGATCACGAAGTCGAAATAGCCGTAATCGCCAACAACTAAAGAGATCATACTTAATAATCAGAGTCTTCAAAGACGAGGCCAGACTTTCGGTTTTGTCCTTGCGCTAGTTGGGCTCATTGGGGGACTAATTGCTTCCTTTCTTGGCTCACCAATAGCCGGCAGCATTATCGGTGCAGGAGGTCTAGCTCTCTTGGCCGGAGTATTTGTTTACAGCAGAAAGAACGTTTCTTCTTCACAATTCCTGTCTCCTGTACCGCAGTCACTTCAGCCTCCCGAAGGCGGTCCAAGCGAATGAACCAAATGAATGTTTCAGACAATTGTGTTCAAAAGTATCTCTGCTGCACGCCTCACCATCTGGCATTTGCCCTCTAGCCGAAGTCCGAGGAGGAATAATTTGCATGACGCCAATGTCACTCCCGCCCACGCACCATACCGATGAGTGGCCGCTCGACAATCCCCCAATGCGGCGTTTTATCGGCGCGGTAAACGCGACGCGCGCCCGCGTATCGGACCCGCGCAAGATCGTAGCTGTGATTCGCCCGGACTTCGTAGAACTGTTGGCGGATCCGGCCTGGCTGCCGCAAAAATTTCAGCAGCCATCCGTGGAGAGCGGTATGGGGGGCGGCATTGGCATGTGGTTGCTCTATCGGGCGGGCGATGGCGGCCTGGCCTTCTCTGCCCTGGTCGTACCCCCGGGCGCACAGACACCCGTGCATGATCATCTTGCCTGGGGGCTTGTAGGTCTGTACAAAGGCGAGCAGGAGGAAGAGGTCTTTGCCCGCCAGGACGACGGCTGCAACGAATCCCACGCCGAGTTGAATCTGTCTGTGCGCCAGATGCTGCGGCCGGGCGACTTCTACGAGCTGCTGCCGGAAAACGACATCCACCGCGTGCGCACGACCAGCCCGGATACGTCGGTCTCGCTCCATCTGCTGGGCAACGACAATGGCTGCATCTGGCGCCACCGCTTCGACCCGGAAACAGACTCGGCGCACCCTTTCCGCTCCGGATGGATCAATGTGGAGTGCCGTAACGGGGAAGACAGCTAGACGAGAACCGCAGGTACACTATCCCACAGAGGAGAAAACGTATGGCCAACCGTGTAAACCGGGCGATTGAACTCTTGGACCAAGGCCAGCCGATCTACTACAGCGGCGCGCATACAGGCCACGTGCTGACGCGCGAACAGGGCATTAAAGATGCCGCGATATGGTCCGACTACATAAACGTGGGGATGGAGCACGGCTCTTTCGATATGGGCGGCCTGGAAAGTTACATGCAGGGGATGGCCGAAGGCGGGCCGACCGCCAGCGGGCACCGTACGCCCACCGTTATTGTCGAAGCGCCGGTCGAAGGCACGTCAGCCGAAATAGTGCGCTATAATGCCTGGCAGTTCCGCCAAATCTTGGCGCGAGGGGTCCATGGCATTTTGCTCTGTCAGGCAGAGACGCCCGAAGCGGTCGCGGCTTTTGTCGAAGCCTGTCGCTATCCGATCAATAGTATCGGCGTAGGCGCTGGGTTGCAGGCGGGTCGGCGCGGCGTTGGCTCCGAGCCCTCCGCCGCCGCCATTTGGGGCGTCGACTATGCAACCTACCTCGATACAGCTGACCCCTGGCCTCTCAACCCCGAAGGCGAACTGTTGCTGGGTCTTAAGATCGAGTCGGCCGCCGCACTTCCGCGCATTGAAGAGATTTTTGCCGTCCCCGGAATCGGATTTGCAGAGATGGGGCCGGGCGACCTGAGCATCTCTTTGGGCTATCGGCGACGTCCGCCGCAGATGCCGCCGGAGATGCAGGAAGCAAGCGAACGCGTGCAGGCGGCCTGCCAGGCCAACGGCGTCGCCTTTCTGCAGCCTGCAAGTGCTGAAAATATCACAGCAAGAATCGACGCCGGCGTGCGTGTCATCGGCGGCCACGACCCGGAGTTGGCCCGCATAGGCCGCGCCTACACCAAGCGTCAAATGCCAGCCTGACGCTCCTTACGCGGACTGCCGAGAACGGCGCCCCGTACGTCAGTTCAGATCTTGACGACACAGGATGGAGAAACAATGAATAAGAAAAATCGAGCGATCTTCCGACTGTTGGTTATTTTCATGCTGCTGGCATTGGCGGTGAGCGCCTGTGTCCCTGCCGCGCCTTCTCCGGCATCTGGCGAATCCGGCGCGCAGACCGCGGACGCCGGTCCCGATTCATCTTCCGCCGCCGGCATGCATAACGTTGTCTACGACAGCCTACCGGATATGGGGGGCGCGGAAGTAGTGGCGGTGACGGGCAACGACTACATCCCCCTCAACTTCATCGACCCGGCCAGCGGCGAGGCTGTCGGCTGGGAATATGACGCCGTCAACGAAATTTGCCGCCGTCTCAACTGTGTCGTCAACTGGCAAGTCACTTCGTGGGAGGCGATGATCCAGGCCGTGGCCGAAGGACAGTTCGACGTTGGCATGGACGGTATCACGATCACTGCTGAACGCGCCGAAGTGGTGGATTTTTCCGACGCTTACATGACCAGCCAGCAGTTCATGCTGGTGCGCGCCGGCGAGGGGCGGTTTGATACGCCCGAAGCGTTCGCCGCCGATGCGTCCTTGCTGGTAGGCGCCCAGGCCGGCACGACCGGCTTCTACACCGCCGTCTACGACATTCTTGACGGCGACGAGGCCAACCCGCGCATCCAGTTGCTCGACAACTTCGGTGCGACCGTGCAGGCGCTGATCGCCGGCGATGTGGACATGGTGCTGGTCGACGCCGCCTCGGGCCGCGGCTACATCGGCGCCAACCCGGAGAAGCTCAAGATCGTCGGCGGGGCACTCGCCACCGAAGAGTTCGGCTTAATCTTCACGCCCGGCAGTGCCTGGACCGCGCCTTTCAACGCCGCCATCAGCACCATGAAGGCCGACGGATATTTGGCCTACCTGAATACCCGCTGGTTCTTCCTGGCAGATCCCAACGGCCCGGACATCTACGACAGCCTGCCGGATATGGGGGGCGCGGAGGTGGTTGCCGTGACGGGTAACGACTACATCCCCCTCAACTTTATCGACCCGGGCAGCGGCGAGGCTGTCGGCTGGGAATATGACGCCGTCAACGAAATCTGCCGCCGTCTCAACTGTGTCGTCAACTGGCAAGTCACTTCGTGGGAGGCGATGATCCAGGCCGTGGCCGAAGGACAGTTCGACGTTGGCATGGACGGGATCACGATCACTGCTGAACGGGCCGAAGTAGTGGACTTTTCCGATGCTTACATGACCAGCCAGCAGTTCATGCTGGTGCGCGCCGGCGAAGAGCGGTTTGATTCGCCCGAAGCGTTCGCCGCCGATGCGTCGCTGCTGGTAGGGGCACAAGCCGGCACGACCGG
This sequence comes from Caldilineaceae bacterium, assembly GCA_965220715.1. Lineage (GTDB taxonomy): Bacteria > Chloroflexota > Anaerolineae > Caldilineales > Caldilineaceae > Bin5. Next base: position 4,513,270 of record OZ244843.1, on the reverse strand, counting down.
CTTCTACACGGCCGTGTACGACATCCTCGACGGCGATGAGGCCAACCCGCGCATCCAGTTGCTTGACAATTTCGGCGCGACCGTGCAGGCGCTGATCGCCGGAGACGTGGACATGGTGCTGGTCGACGCCGCTTCGGGCCGCGGCTACATTGGGGCCAACCCGGAGAAGCTCAAGATCGTCGGCGATGCACTTGCCACCGAAGAGTTCGGCTTGATCTTCACGTTCGGCAGTGATTGGACCGCACCCTTCAACGCCGCCATCAGTACCATGAAGGCCGACGGCTATGACGAATATCTGAACGTCAAGTGGTTCTTCCAATACGATCCGAACTGATACGACGTCGAGCGTAGTGTGAGCCGGTGACAAGGCCTTCCTCTCACTGCGCTCGACGTCTCAACATGCTCCGCACACGTGGCAGCAACTGACCCTACCCAAAGCCTCAAACGGCGTTCGCCCGCCGACTATTTCGCGCGCTTGCCATATTGGCTATTAACAGCGCTGCTTCTGGGCGTGCTACTCCTTTGGATTCTGTTGGCCGATGCGGATTACAATCTGATCTTCAACGCCGTATCCAAAGGTGTCGGCGTGACGATGTACGTATGCCTGCTCGCCTTTGGCCTGTCGTTGTTGGTCGGTCTGGCTTTCGGCCTTGCGCGTGTGTCCCGCAGTCGTCTGATCTATGAGGCGGCGTCCTTCTATGTCGAGATCGTCCGCGGTGTGCCGATGCTGGTGATACTGTTCTACATAGCGTTTGTAGGCGCTCCGGGGCTGGTGGATCTCTTCAACTGGGCAGGGGCAGAACTACAAGGGCTGGGACTCGGCGCTGTGGGCAGGCCACTGGCAGAGTTCAGCATTCGCCAACTCTCCTTTACCAGCAGGGCAATTCTGGCGCTGGTCATAGGCTACAGCGCGTTTATAGCCGAAATCTTCAGGGCAGGCATTGAAAGCGTGGAACGGGGGCAGATGGAGGCGGCGCTCAGCCTGGGCATGAGCCGGGGCCAGGCCATGCGGCATGTGATCTTGCCGCAGGCAGTTCGGCGCGTCTTGCCGCCACTGGGCAACGACTTCATCGCCATGCTCAAAGACTCGGCGCTGGTTTCGGTTCTGGGTGTGCAGGACATCACGCAACTGGGAAGACTCTACGCCACCAGCACGTTCCGCTTTTTCGAAACGTACAATGTCGTTGCCTTCCTCTATCTGGTGATGACAATCGGTCTATCGTTGCTGGTACGTTTCTGGGAAAAACGGAACCCGCTTAACGAAAGGTAACGGCGGACGCCGCGCGGCGTTGCATGGGCACACCAGAGGCATCGAACCCAAATGTCAGAAAGACTGGAATTCCCTTTCCCATTGAACGTGCAATAGCGCTATCGGGAGATGGGTCTAGCCTTCTCGTTTGACTTGGTGTTCGGCGATATCAATCTCGCCTTCGTATGTCAGCGCGTCGTCGCCTTCTTCTCCCGTGCTGATACGGATTATATTCTCGACGGGGCTGATGAAGATGGCCCCATCACCCTGGTTGCCGGTGGCAGCTGTCCTCTGGATGGCTTCCACCACCTGTTTAACATCGTCTTCACCTACAACGAAATTCACCTGAATACGAGGCAGCGTGTCGACGACGTAGGTGCTGTGCCGTCCGGCCAGTTTGATACCGCTCTGACGGCCGTGCCCCTGAACTTCGACAGTGTCAATAGCAGGAACGCCGATTTCAAGCAGAGCCAGCCTGACACCGTCCAGTTTCTCAGTTCGGATGTACGCTTCGATCTTTTTTAACACCGCCATTTCTCCTGTGTGTCGAAAGAAACTCACGCGAATCTAACGAGCAAAGAGTTCCTTCATTCATCTATTCTGTATTTTCTTTCCAGGTAGAACGCAAAGAGATCGCTGAGATCAGGGGGAGGCGAAATGATTCCACCAATATCGATGTCTCCTTCATAGACCAGCACATCGTCTCCTTCCTCTCCTGTGCTGACACGGATGATATTCTCTACTGGGCAGATGTAAATGGCGCCGTCGCCTTGTTTCCCTGTTGCCGCCGTTTCCCTGATTGTCTCTACGACCTGCGTAACGTCGTCTGTGCTTACTACGACCGTCAGACGAATGCGGGGTAGCGTATCGACTGTGTAGCTGCTGTGCCGTCCGGCCAACCTGATGCCGGTCTGCCTACCGTGTCCCCGCACTTCAACAGTATCTACGGCGGGGACGCCGACCTCGACCAACGCCGACCTGACCTCAGTCAGCTTTTCGTGTCGAATATAGGCTTCAACCTTCTTGAACATCGCTCCTCTCCTCTCCATCGAAAGAGGAGTCTTCCGCAGATTTGAGTAGGGTCGTGCGGCTCACCGCACGACCCTGACGCAAGAAGGAGGTTATGACTCTTCACCTTCACTACGTTCACTTTCACTCTCACTACGTTCACTTTCACTCTCACTCACAGGACTTTCACTTCCTTGCCTCGCTAGTCACGCATAGGCACGCTCGCCATGCTCGCTAATGTCCAGCCCAATCTCTTCTTCCTGCTCGGTGACAGCCAAACCCCAGATCGCATCCAGGACTTTGGTCAGAATGAATGTAATTACGTAGGAGTACACGATGGTCACAGCGACGGTCATCAGTTGGACCCCGAACTGCGTGGGGTTGCCATAGAAGAGGCCATCGGTTCCACCGACGGCTGCGGTGGCGAAAAGACCGGTTGCCAGCGCTCCCCAGGTACCTGCCATCCCATGACAGGCCCATACATCGAGGCTTTCGTCCAGACCCCACTTTTCGCGAAATGCTATACTGTAGTAGCTGACAGGGGCTGCAACCGCGCCAATCAGAAGCGCCGCCATAGGGGTGACGTAGCCGGCGGCGGGCGTGATCGCCACCAGGCCCACAACGGCTCCAGTTACGATTCCCAGCACACTAGGCTTGTTGTCTCGCCAGGACAGGAACATCCAAACCACGGCCGCGGCCGCGGCCGCCGTGTTGGTGTTCAGCAGCGCCTGCACAGCCTGACCGTTGGCCGCGAGGGCGCTGCCGCCGTTGAACCCAAACCAGCCGACCCACAACAGACCTGCCCCCAATACTGTGAACGCGATATTGTGCGGCTCAATCGCCACCTGTCCGAACCCTTTGCGTTTGCGGATGGCCATTGCAAAGGCAAGTGCTGAGAAACCGGCCGTGATGTGGACGACCGTCCCGCCGGCAAAGTCCAGTGCGCCCCAACGGGAAAAGATGCCGCCGCCCCAGGCCCAGTGGCAGACCGGATCGTAGACGAGAGTGGCCCACACAACCGCAAAGACCAGGTACACTTTGAAGCGAATGCGTTCCACAAATGTCCCGGAAATCAGCGCGGGCGTGATTATTGCGAAAGTCATCTGGAAGGCGACAAAGAGCAGGTGAGGAATGGACATTCCTTCCAACGCCTCCACACCGACATTGGCCAGTCCAATGTAGTTGAGGCCACCTATCAGGCCGGCGACGCTATCGCCAAAAGCCAAGCTGTAACCAATGATGACCCACTGAATGCTGATGAGGCCAATCGTAATGAAACTGAGGTTGAGGGTGGAGAGGATGTTCTTACGGCGCACCATCCCGCCGTAGAAGAATCCCAGCGCCGGCGTCATCATCAGCACCAATGCGGTGGCGACGATAATCCAGGCAGTATCTCCTGAGTTGATGCCTTCCATATACGCATTTCCTCCTGTTGCAGGCAATACCTGCTGTCAAAAAAGCTCTTGTGGGGTTATAGTGATGAAGTGGCTCCCGGCGGGAAACGCCTTCGGCTACCAACCTAATAGTCTCCGAATTTAAGGCCAAAATCCTATAGGCAGTCTGCACAATAGAAACTCTGTCCCTATTGTAAACATTGCCCAATATCATCATTCCTCTCCCAAACAAGTTCAAGGAACAGCGATACAGAAACTAAGGCGGTAAATTGAGGGATTTGTGAAGTTGGAAAATCAGGGGGCTTTTGACTACAATAACAGAAATCTGTATCGAGCGCAAAGGGATAATACAGTGCTGAGATCGGCGTATACCCTTTACAGCGCGGCAGGAGACGATATTGTCCCGTTGTGGCAACCAAGGAGGCACAGACCCATGAGTACAAAGAACGGTCAGCCAAGAGATGGTCAGGTGGAACGAGGAACGTATGCCGTGAAAGCCGGATTGGCGCAGATGCTTAAAGGCGGCGTCATCATGGATGTGGTCACAGCAGACCAGGCCCGTATCGCCGAGGAAGCCGGCGCCTGTGCTGTAATGGCCCTCGAACGCGTTCCCGCTGACATTCGCAAAGATGGCGGTGTGGCGCGCATGAGCGACCCGCGACTGATCAAAGAGATCATGGCAGCGGTCACGATTCCGGTGATGGCCAAGGTGCGGATCGGCCACTTTGTCGAAGCACAGATCCTGGAAGCGCTTGGCGTAGACTATATTGACGAGAGCGAAGTCCTGACACCGGCCGACGAGAGTCATCACATCAACAAGCACAGTTATGCCATCCCCTTTGTGTGCGGCTGCCGCAATCTGGGCGAGGCTCTGCGCCGCATCGCCGAAGGCGCCGCAATGATCCGAACCAAGGGTGAGGCCGGCACAGGTGATGTCGTCGAGGCCGTGCGGCACGCGCGCAATGTGAACGGCGCTATCCGCCGTATCAACAGGATGGATGCGGACGAACTGTTCACCTATGCAAAGGATATTCAGGCTCCATACGACCTGGTGAAAGAGACCGCCGACCTGAATCGACTTCCGGTCGTGAACTTTGCAGCCGGCGGCCTCGCTACCCCGGCGGATGCAGCGCTGATGATGCAGCTGGGTGTGGACGGCGTCTTCGTCGGCTCCGGCATCTTCAAGAGCGACGACCCGGCCAAGCGCGCCCATGCCATTGTTCAGGCTGTTACGCATTTCAACGATCCTCACATCCTGGCGGAGGTGAGCGAAAACCTGGGTTCTCCGATGGTCGGTATCAACGTTACCGAACTTTCAGAAGCCGAAAGGCTGGCAGAGCGGGGTTGGTAGCGGAACTATCCTCCATGTGTTCGTCAGCACGCTTTAGGCGGCGGCAGGAAGAGAAGGTCCCTGCCGCCGCAAAGAGTGCCTTTCCTGATAGAAGGACAGAGAAATGTCGGACGTTTCGGTAAAGGGAGTCTACCGCGATGGGGTCGTCGAACTATCTGAGAACGTTGCTGCATCCAACGGCCAGAGCGTTGTCGTCATTTTTCCGGATCGGCTGCCACCCCAACACACAAAGTCGTATCGAGAGCAACTAAAGGAAAGAATCGCACAGAGGGACCCACAATTCTTAGAGATGACAAGGCATGAGCGCCAGATGGAATTCGAGCGACTCTCGGCGAAAATCGCCAAGAGTCTGCCTTATCGGACACCAGAAGAATTAGAGAAGTCGATGCGGAGAGAAAACTTTGATCCTTCTTGATACAAATATCTTCGTTATTGATCGCTTCTTCCCTCGTGATGTCCGCTATGAACAAAACCAACACCTTGTTGCTATCTTCCCCCAGATAAGGGTCGGATTCTCCATCTTTTCGCTCTTGGAACTGTGTGGAATCTCTTCATTCAACCTTTCGACACAAGAATTACGGCGGTGGATGTACAGTTTTGAAGAAACCTACGCGGTCGAGATTCTACGTCCGCTGGCGACTAAAGAAGCATCCGCAGAGTTTTGGCTGTCCTCATTCTTTAGTTCTCTTTTCGAAAGAATTAAACACAGAGTGACTCTTGGCGACGCGTTCGTCTTGCAAACTGCAGAAGAATTTCAGGGCGAAACTCTTCAAACATGGAATCCGAAAGATTTCACAGATCGCACGTCCTTGCCTGTCTTGACGCCAGCCGAATTCCTAGCTCAGCGAGAGGATGTTTCATGAGGGATGTGCGTTTAGGAGTCCTCGCGCTCCAGGGTGCATTTCGTGAACATATCAGCATGCTGGAACGCCTCAACGTCGAAGCCGAAGAGGTGCGTCTGTCTATGCAACTGGACGACCTGGACGGCCTGATCATTCCCGGCGGTGAGAGCACCAGTATGGGGCTGGTCGCTGAGCGCTGGGGTTTGGTCGAACCGCTGCGTCAATGGGTGCATGGCGGCCGTCCTACCTGGGGTACCTGCGCGGGAATGATTCTGCTGGCTGAACGCGCAACCGGACAGAAACTGGGCGGTCAGGCCCTCATCGGCGGCCTGGATGTAACCGTGAACCGCAACTATTTTGGTCGCCAGGTCGATAGCTTCGAGGCCGATCTCGACGTGCCGGCGCTGGGAGAAACGCCCTTCCATGCGTTCTTCATTCGCGCCCCTGCCATTACCGCGGTCGCCGAAGACGTGGAGACACTGACAACTGTTGCCGCTATGCAAGATGACAGCGAACCCGTAATCGCCGCTGTTCGCAAAGGGCCGATTCTGGCGACGGCCTTCCACCCCGAACTGACCAACGATCTGCGCTGGCACCGCTACTTTGTGCAGATGGTACACGAACACAAGTCGCGCTCGATCTGAGGTGGGCCGAGCCAACACGCGAGTACGGCCTCCTTACGAAGAGCGTGCAGTAGCAGGCGAAGGTCAGTCGTGCCGCAGGTCTACACATCGCCTATGGAATCCGGCGCGCTGCCGAATGCGCCCGAGCAGGCGATAAGGAAAAGGCGCGTCGAAAAAGAAGAAGGCCGTGTGAAACGTCATTGTTTCACACGGCCTTCCTTTATGAGGCTCTTGCCTCAAATGCCTGGCTTGCGCGCCTATGGGCTCTTTGGCTCCACCGGTGGCTCATCCTCCTCCGGCCCTTCAGAACCCTCTGGCGTCTCAGATTCTTTCGGAGCCTCAAGCTCTACCGGTATGTCGGGTTCTTCTGGCGGCTCGGGTTCTTCTGGCGGCTCAGGCTCTGCCTGCGGGTCAGGCTCTTCTGGTGGCTCAGGCTCTGCCTGCGGGTCAGGCTCTTCTGGTGGCTCAGGCTCTGCCTGCGGGTCAGGCTCTGCCTGCGGCACAATTTCGGCCGCAGGTACAGGTTCCGCCGCTGAATCAGGCTCAACCAAAGAACTGTCCTGTGGAGAGGCTGGCGGCATTGCGCCCAACGCGCCCGTGGTCGAGCCTTCCCCGGCCAGGCGCGCCAGCTGACCGTACAGGTGACCCTGAAAGTAGTAGATGAGCAGCTGCGATAAAGGCACAGTCACAACCGTGCCGATAATACACAGAATCAGTCCCACAATGCTGCCGACCGTCGTGATAATGAGACTGGCAATCACAGTGAGAATCGCGACAATTACGACATTGCCGACATTATCGCGGGTCCAGTTCCAGACCTCTGAAAGCTGAAGGCCATCGCTGACAGTCTCGTTTCTTGCGAAGGCGATCGTAAAGCCAGGCTGAAATACAGCATAGGCAAGGCCGAAAAGGAGGGTCACACAGGTGAAACAGAGGTAGAAGAACACTGCGAAATCATCGTTCCCGCGGGGATAACTGTTCTCAATCGCAACACCGATAACGAACAGCGGAACCGAAACCAATATGAGCGGCAGAGCCCACACCAAGTATACACCGGCCAGCTTTACCCCGCGAACAAGATCGTCACCCCACCGATCCCATTCCGGCAAGACAGGATGCACTTCGTCGCGCACGTTTTGGATCAGCCGTACCAGGTAGCCGAACAGGATAAAGTAGCCCAGAATTCCAATCAGCGCCACAAGGAGCAAAGAACTGATCAGAATCAACCCCGTGCCTATGGCCGTCTTTTCGACCCAACGTTCGTCATCTGAAAAATATGTTAATGCTCGTCCGATATCCATATGGACTCTCCCTTTGTCGAAAACACGGCCATGCCCGGCGATTCGGCGTCCGGCAGTGTGGCTATATACATCTCTACGACTGCTATCGGCGAAAGTTTCATGCTCCCGCCCCAATCGCTAATCCGATCTCTTCCCGCACCCACGGGTCAGTCTCATGCGTAAGGAGGGAGTGCAGTCGGGCCGCGGCCCGTTCATCGTTGTTGCGGCGCAGAAGTTCACCCAGCGCCCAGGCCGCGTGTCCTCGCGCCAGGGCGGTTTCGTCGTCTGCGGCCGCGTCCAATCCAGGAAAAGCCGCTGGATCAGCCCAGTTTCCGAGCGCAACGCAAACGTTGCGCAGCATCCCAGCCCGCTTTGCCCGTTTCAGCGGCGACCTTCGCCAGCGTTCGGCAAAGGCGCGCGGCTCCAGCCAGTAGGGCAACTGCCGCTCGAACCCCTCCAGCAGTCGCGGCGCGACGCGCTCCTGCTGAGCCGCCAACCCTTGCAGCAGCGGTGCACGTTCCGCAAGCCGTTGATTCCAGGGGCAAACCTCCTGGCAGATGTCGCAGCCGAAGATTCGGTTGCCGAACAGGCGCCGCAAACTGCGGGGAATCGCCTGTCGTGACTCTATCGTCCAGTAGGAAATGCAGCGCTGGGGGTCGAGATGAAAAGGACCCACAAAGGCGTCGGTCGGGCAAGCATCCAAGCAGCGCGTGCAGTGGCCGCACGTGGCCAGTTGGGCCTCGGGCGGCCCCCCGTTGCTTCCCGTAGCCGCGCTCCGTCGCATCATCGACGACAGCTGCTCGTCACCCTGCAACTGCCACGCGCCATAGTCGCCGCTTGCCGGCAAGCCGGCGACAGTTTCTTCCACACCAAAAGCGGCGGACTGAACCGCGACCACAGGTGGGTCGCTTGCAAGCATCTCAGGTACGAGTAGTGTAGCCAAGAAGAGCCAACTGCCCCGTTGCGGGTGAATTGTGCAGCAATTCTTGCCGGTAAAGCCAATGCCGGCCCGGTGCGCCCAGTCCCGCTCCAGCACCGGTCCCGTATCCACCAGACCCTTCCCCAAAGTCGAGCGGCCGGTCTCGGCGCGCAGCCAGCCGTCCAGTTCATGAAGTAGCGGACGTATGATCTCGTGGTAGTCATCCCCCCAGGCATAGCGGGCGATTATCCCGCGCGCCGGGTCGGCCAGGAGTTCCGGAGCCAGATCGAAACGATGATAATCAACCCCCACCACGATAAGCGAGCGAAAGCGCACGCCACTCTCTGCCAGCAGGGCTGGATGGCGCCGCTTCTCCAAATTGCGCGCCAGGTAAGCCATTTCGCCGGCTCGGCCCAAACCCAGCCAACGGGCAAAGAAGTCTGCATGTGCCGCCTCCTCCACGTTGACAATTCGGCAGAAGTCGAAACCGAGGCGACGCGCTTCCTTCTTTATCGAGGTGGACAAAGAACGATCTGACACAAGGGACTCCTGTCAAGGGGCAGGCCTCAAGTTCTGCATTCTTCCCACCATCTAACCGTTGCCCAGGTCCAAATGGTAAGCCTTGGTTGCCCGCCGCCGCAAACTGATTCTGTTCTGCTCCTTCCCGCCTCTTTACCAGAGCTTCCAATGGGAAAGATAATTTAGCCCGTGCCCGTTGAAATGACAGAGTCAACGTCCGACGAGACAGGTCAATTATAATGGCAGCCGATCAGAGCATCAAGAGAAAGATGCGCCAGGTGTGTCCCTCTACAGCTGCGCTTTGTTTACAGTTGCCTGTCCCCGGTGCTCGGCCAAAGCTGGCCGCCTGATATCCCCCAGGTGACGCGATCGTTTTAACGGACGGCGTCCACCGCCTGCCCGGTTTCCCTTGCGATTCGACACACGTCGCGCCGGCAAGAGAACCATTCAAACAGGTATTACGTATATTGAAGTGACCCGGGTAGTTTGGGTGTCACCTGATCTTGTGCTAAACTGATTTAGGACAGGCTGGATCATTCGCCTTGGTATTCCAGCGATGCTTTGGCTTTCAAAAGGTAGTTGTCGCCTGCCAGGGAAAGTTTGCACTCAGATATTGCTACTTGATTTCCCTGGTACATGAGGAAAGGAGTATAGGGGTACCACATGAGCATATCGTCCGAAGAAAAGACCAAAATCATTGAAGAGTACCGGACATTCGAGCAGGATACAGGATCGCCGGAGGTGCAGGTCGCTTTGTTGACCACTCGCATCAATGGGTTGACCGACCACTTGAAGGGCCATAAACATGATGAGGGGTCACGCAGGGGTTTGCTGAAGCTGGTCGGCCAGCGCCGCCGCCATCTGGCTTATCTGGCAAGAAAGGACGTAAACCGCTACCGCCAACTGATTGGAAGGCTGGGTCTGCGGCGATAGTTGGTTTGGAAGGGGCGGAGCTGACGCATGTCCGCCCTTTAATTTTTTTGTGCTCTTCTGCCGGACATGTAGTGGCTCCAGCCCGTCACGCGCGAGAGGCTGTGGGCTGCTCCCGGCAGATGACATTGTATAGCGCGCCTGATGGTGCGACGGACAAACAGTAAGAACAAATTGGTGTCATCCGTTAGTAGATGCACCCGGCGCGCAGTGTATTGTGCCAGGCAGATTACTGCCACCGAGGTCCGGCATTGGAGAATGGACCGAAGCCATCGTTTAGCAGATCGCCTCTGCTCTCGAAAGTGCGTTTCGATCCGTTCTCCAGTTCCGCACCTCGAAACACTGCGCTGAGAGTTCGTTGGGATGATAATGCCTGGGTAGCGACTTTGGCCTGGAAACCCAACGATCTCGCTTGCCGGTGGCCGCGACGCCGGATGTGTTGTCGGCATTGGCATCTGCATGAAGCGGTGGCGCCGCCCATGCGCTCTGCCTCTCAAAAGAGCGGCGCAAAGTTCAATTCGAGGTGAACAAAGATGGATCAACTCAGATTGTTTGAAGGCGCCCAAGTCTATACCACGACATTGGGCGAAAAAGAAGTCAGTATTGAAACGGGTATCCTTGCCCAGCAGGCCGGCGGCGCCGTCACCGTTCGTTGTGGCGATACCGTAATCCTCGCCACAGCGACGATGGATAGAGGAGTCCGGCCGGGAATCGGCTTCTTTCCTCTCACTGTCGATTTTGAAGAGAAACTCTACGCCGCTGGACGCATCCCCGGGAATCTCTTCCGCCGCGAAGGCCGGCCCAGCGAACAAGGGATCCTCCTCTGTCGACTGGTGGACCGCCCGCTGCGCCCCCTCTTCCCCAAGGGCCTTCGCAACGAAACCCAGGTCATCCTCACCGCGCTCAGTTCGGATGGCGAGCATCTTATCGATACGCTGGCCATCATCGCCGCTTCAGCTGCCCTCTCGCTCAGCGATATCCCCTGGGCCGGGCCGGTCGGCGCTGCCTCCGTCGCCTATGTGGACGGCGGGCTTGTTGTAAATCCGACTGCTTCCGAGATGGAATTGAGTACACTCGGCCTGCAGGTTGCCGGCACGGCTGACAACATCCTTATGGTGGAAGCAGGCGCCAGCGAACTTCCGGAAAATATTATGTTGGATGGCCTGCGCCTGGCCTATGAGTCCATGCAGCCCGCTATCCAGACGATTGAACAGATGCAGGCTGAACTAGGGAAGGACAAGTACACTGACTATCCCGTCTTTGCGGCGGCCGAGCGCACGGTCGAAGAGGTCAACAAACTGGCGCGCGACAAAGTACATGCAGCCGTGCGTGAAACTACAGACCGTAATGATCGCAAGGTACGTCTCACCGAGATCCGCGCCGAAACGTTGGAGGCCCTGGCCGAACCGATCAACGCGGCCGAAGTCGAAGCCCGCGATGTGGATGATACGTTGGACAGCCTTTTTAAAGAGGCTGTGCGGCGGCGTATCCTGGACGAAAGAGTTCGCCCCGACGGCCGCGACCCCGAAACGGTACGCCCGATCCAGGTACAGGTGGGCAATTTACCCCGCGTCCATGGCAGCGGGCTGTTCATGCGCGGCGAAACCCACGTCCTGACCATCGCGACGCTGGGCACGCCGGGCGATGCCCAGCGCATCTATACCCTGCAGCCGGAAGATGATAAGCGCTATATCCATCACTATAATTTCCCGCCCTATTCGACCGGCGAAGCCTACCCCATGCGAGGGCCAAAACGCCGCGAAATCGGCCACGGCGCTCTGGCGGAACGGGCCTTGCAGCCGGTAATTCCCGACGAGTTCCCATACACCCTGCGCCTGGTGAGCGAGGCTGTCAGCAGCAACGGCTCCACCAGCATGGGCTCCGTCTGTGGCAGCACTCTGGCGTTGATGGACGCCGGTGTCCCCATTGATGCGCCCGTTTCCGGCATTGCGATGGGCCTGGTTCAGGATCAGGATACCGGGGAATACGTGGTACTGTCCGATATCCAGGGCGTCGAGGATCACCTCGGCGACATGGATTTCAAAGTCGCTGGCAGCGGACACGGCATCACCGCTTTGCAGATGGATCTCAAAGTCAAAGGATTGGATTTTGAAATCCTGCGTATCGCGCTGGAGCAGGCTCGGCAGGGGCGCTTGCACATCATGGAAAAGATGTTGGAAGTTCTTCCCGAAGCCCGTGAGGAACTCAGCCCCTACGCGCCCCGCATCCTCACCGTCAACGTGGACCCGGAGAAGATAGGCAAGATTATCGGCCCGGGCGGCAAGACCGTTCGTGCACTGCAGGAACGATACGAAGTCAAGATCGATATCGACGACGACGGCTCTGTCTTTATCTCTGGGCAAAACGGTCTCGCGGCCGAAGAGGCTCGCCGCGAAATTGAATCCCTGACAGAAGAGGTCGAAATAGGCAAAATCTACACCGGGCAGGTTGTGCGAGTCGAAGCCTACGGCGCCTTTGTCAACCTGCTGCCCGGCGTGGACGGACTTGTGCATATCAGTCAGTTGGCCGACTACCGCGTCAATAACGTGGAGGAGATCGCCAACGTCGGCGATGAGCTCACGACCATGGTGATTGACGTCGACCCGGCAGGCAAAATCCGCCTCAGCCGGCAGGCCGTGTTGGAGGGCTGGAGCGCTGAGGAAGCGCGTGACCGGGACCGCGGTGGAAAGCGCGGCGGCGGCGAACGCGGCGGCGGCGGAGGTCGCGAACGCGAACGAGGCGGTCGCGAACGCGAACGCAGTGGACGAAACGGCGGTCGACCCCGCCGATAGATGGTGCTGACCCTGTATTGCGTTGCATAGAAGGCTCAGTCGATCGATGATGATGTCGACTCGAAACCAGGAGGAGCAGGCCATTCCTCACGAATTGTTGCCTACTGATGATTCGCAATCGGAGGCCCCCTCTGCGGAGAATTCGAGTCGCCTCGGCACTGCCGGACTGTTCGCGCCCACTGGCGCCGACAGTCCGGCAGTTGGGCAGTCCCCCCCAGACTCGGACGCCGTATCCACATCCGTTTCCGTCATTTCGGCGCTCAAAGAAATTGTTCAGATCGTTCTCCCTGCAATCTTCCTGGCAGCGCTGATTCATCTCTTCCTGGCCCAGGCGACAATTGTGCGTGGACAGAGTATGCAGCCCAATCTTCGGCCTGAGGAACGGCTGATCATGGAGAAACTGAGCTACTATTTCCATGCCCCCCGCCACAATGAGATCGTCGTGCTGGATATGCCCGAGTCGCCGGCGCTGATAATCAAAAGGGTTGTCGGCCTGCCCGGCGAAACAGTCGAGATTCAGCAGGGCCACCTCCTGGTGGACGGCCGTGATGTTGTTGCGCCCCCGGATGCGATCGCGCCACGCTGGCGGGCCCTCGTAGGCGGAGACGATGGAAGGCCGCCTTCCAACTACGGAGACTCCATTTCCAATTACGGCCCTATTACCCTGGCAGACGATGTGTTCTTCGTGCTGGGTGACAACCGCGACAATAGCAATGACAGCCGTGCCTTTGGCCCGGTCCACCGCGACCTCATCAAGGGCCGCATCTGGGTACGTTACTGGCCGTTGACGAGGCTCACCATTTTCAGGTAGGCTGAACTGTGACTTTTGCGATCTGCCGCCTCTGTTGGAGATACGGGCGGATCGCAGGCCGCCGCTTCTTTCTTCTCTCTATGATATGAGTACTAAACATTGGAGTACAACCACAAAGATAGTGGTGTCGGCGACCCTCGGCCTCTTGGCCGTGCTTCTCCTGTACGCCTTCCGGGTGATGATTCAGCCGACGATCATCGCGCTGCTTCTCACTTTTGTCCTCTACCAACCGGTCAGTTGGGTGCAGCAACGCACCGGCTGGAGCCGGGCTACCTCGATCGTTGCGGTCTATTTGTTGGTCATTCTCATCCTGATCATCATGATTGCAATCTTCGTGCCGCGCGTGGTCTCTTCGGTCGAATCTCTGGCTGTGCTGCTTGAAACGCTGGTGACAGACCTGCAGGAAGCCGCGCCGGAAACTCTCCTGCCCATCTTCGGCTTCAACCCGAACGTCAATGATATTCTGCAGCAATTAGGGACAGTCATTCAAAACGTGCTTTCGCAGGCGGGCGCAGGCGCGCTGGGCCTGGCCGCCACTTTCACAACCGGGGTCCTGACCACAATCTATGTCCTGGTTCTGGGCTTCTGGCTGCTCAAAGACGTAATCAAGTTACAGCGCACGGTGATGAACTCTCTGCCAACGGAATACCGGGACGATGTCCAGCATCTGACCCAAGAACTGGGTGAAACCTGGATGGCATTCCTACGCGGACAGTTGGTTTTGGCCCTCGTGATCGGGTTCATTACCTGGATCATCATGTCAATCGTCGGTATGCCCAATGCGGCTGCTTTGGCCCTGCTCGCGGGCGTGCTCGAGTTTCTTCCTACCGTTGGCCCCGGCATCAGCGGCGCGATCGGCATTCTGGTAGCTCTTTTGCAGGGCTCGACCTGGCTCCCCATCGGCAATATTCCTTTCGCCATCATCGTCTCGATCATTTACATCATCATCACCCAGGTCGAAAGCGTCTACCTCATCCCCCGCCTTGTCGGACGCCGCGTGCGTTTGCATCCCGCCGTCACTTTTACCGGCATCATCAGCGCCGCGCTTGTTTTCGGCGTGCTTGGCGTCCTCCTGATCACACCAACAATTGCCAGCGTCCGCGCCCTTCTCAGCTATGTCTTCCGTAAATTGCGCGATCTGGAACCTTTCGAATCCACGCAACGGCAAAACGAAATTCAGATCCCCGGACTGATCGGAGGCCACTGGATCGAAGGTATTGTCTTCGATCTCGACGGGACATTGACCCTTCTAGACTGGTCCCTGGCAGGTGAACTGGCGCAGCGCTTTGCCAGGTTGGAGCGGATTTGGCCCCGAGAGATGCGAGTACTGTTTTTCCGCCGCTTTATGGCGTGGATGGAGGGCCCGTCCCTGGCAATCATCAGCCTGCTCACCTGGCTCAGGCTGCACGATGACGCTCGCCGGCTTACGCGCCGGCTCCAACGTGTGCGGGGCTTCCCCCCCACCGAAACCCAGAAGCTGCGTGACGGCGTGCCCGAACTGTTGATGGAACTGCGCCAGCAGTACAAGGTGGCGCTGATTACAACACGTTCGCGACAGGAAGTCGACTCCTTTTTCCAACGCGCCGACCTGCCCGAGGACCTGTTCGACGCCATCGTCACCCGCGACGACCTGCGCAAGCCTTCTCCCAACAGCGAGGGGCTGCTAAATGTGTTGGAAACCTTGAATCTGCCCGCAGAAGCTTGCCTGGTGGTCGGCGATACGGAACTGCAGTTGCGAGTCGGGGAAGCAGTC
This sequence comes from Caldilineaceae bacterium, assembly GCA_965220715.1. Lineage (GTDB taxonomy): Bacteria > Chloroflexota > Anaerolineae > Caldilineales > Caldilineaceae > Bin5. Next base: position 4,497,799 of record OZ244843.1, on the reverse strand, counting down.
GGAGCGGTGCAGGTAGGTCTCTTGTGCGGCATGGGAGAGACGCAGAACTTCAGTAGTGCTGATCTGATTCTGGAATCGCCAACAGACCTGTCCGATTACCTGAATCGTCCACAGGCAGTGGCGAAGTTGCCGTCTTGAAGCCGTCGCAGCGCATCCGGCCCCACAACCAAGACGGACACGAGTTGGAGCGCATTCACAGATGATACGCGCCGTCCTTCGTACTGGGTAGCACAAACGGCAGTTTTTATTCCGCTTGGTCGTCATCATCGGAATCGCACTTCTCTACCTCGCTCGCCCCGATGACCCCAAGGACGCCTAACCCGAAGCAGAGACAGGCTGCAGCGCGTCCGTGTCAAGGAAACAGCTTCCGGCCTTTCCTGGCTTTCTCATTTCTCAACTACACCGGGTGAATGAGCCGTCTCGCTCCGTTTCAGCCATGCAGATATCTCATCGTTCTCCGCCTCGATCCACATCAGCCTACCGTCACTGCGTATGTGGATGCGCCCTTCCCTGTCATTGCGTAGAACCAGCCGCCCGCCCAGTAGCTCCAACACCTTTGGGTCCGGGTGACCGTACCGGTTCTCGGCGCCGACCTGGATGACCGCTACACTGGGGCCTACCGCCTCGACAAATGCCGGGCTGCTGCTGTGTTCGCTGCCATGATGCCCGACCTTAAGCACATGCGCGGCGACCGGCTGCCCCTCGCGCAGCAGACGCTCCTCGCTGGGCAGGCCGGTATCGCCCGTCAACAGCGCCGAAAACTCACCATAGACCAGCTTCAGCACCAGCGACCGCTCGTTCTTGTCATTCTCGTCCAATCCCCGTAATTCCTCTTCCCGCGGCGGCCATAGTGCCCACAGCGCCACGCCATCACCAAGATCCAGCCAGCCGCCCTGCTGCAATCCCACTACCGGCACATTATCCGCATTCAGAGCAGCCAGCCAGAGCTGCGAATCCTTGTGACCGCGTACATTTTCACTGATGATCGCCTGGCCGAGCGTGAATCGTCCGGGCAAGTCGATCTGGCCGCCCATGTGGTCCCAGTCAGGATGGGTAACGATCGCCTGATCGATCTGCCGGTCCCAGAACGGCATCACCGCTCCCAGTTCAGCGAACAGCTGCTGGCTGTCATCGCCTCCGTCGATCAGTACCTGGCGCCCGCTGGGCGTCTGGATAAAGATGCCATCCCCCTGGCCAACATCCAGGAAGTGAAGGTGAAGTTGACCGTCCGGCTGCGTCAAGGCCAACCACCACAGCAGGCCGCCAACCACCGCCAAGATGCCAAACGTCCAGGGCGGCAACGCTCTAACAAGGTTCGCCAACTGCCAGCCTGCGGAGGTCTCTCTGTGTTCCGCAGTAGAAAATCGGACGGCCCTATGACCAAGACGGCTCAAAAATCCCGCCATGGGCTTTCGCCAGTACAACCCCAGAATAGCGGCGTATGTAAGAGCCATGGGACCTTCCCCGTACCCGTCGACCTCGACGCTGCCGCCCTGGAAGGCCGCGTTCCATTTCACGATCATCGTCGTCCACCACAGGCTGGCGTAAGGTATCATCAATAAGTACTGTGCAACCTGTTCCAGCCCGACGAGCCCTACAATCAACCCGAGGCCGCCAGCTATCATTATCCATGGTTGCACCGGCGCGATAAGCAGATTGGTGAGCAGACTTATCAAGCTGAGACGCCCAAAGTAGTGGACGATCAGGGGAAGGGTGGTTGCGCTGGCCGCGATCGTCATCAGCAGACTATCCCGCAGCAAGTCTCCGACTGATCTGGGTATGAGAAAGTCCGCCTGGGGACTATCGGGCGTATCTCTCCTCCGCCGCAAGCCATTCGCCACTTTGCGCCAAAACGACGTGAAGCTGTCGGTAAGTACGGGGCCAATCAGGATAAGGCCGAGCGTCGCCGCGCTACTGAGCTGAAAGCCCACATCCCAAAGCATGAGAGGATTCCACAACGTCATCGCCCAGCAGGCTGCGGCCAGGCTCACGAGTGCAGTGCTCTGACGTCCCAGCACCGTGGCCACAACGAACAGGCCGCCCATCAACGCCGCCCGCATTACCGCGGCGTCGCCGCCCACCAGGAGCGTGTATAAGGCTAGGCCGCCCAGCGCCGGCCACAGCGCGCCGCGCTTGCCAAACAACTTGATACCCAGCGCCATAAGCACGCCGGCCACGAGCGCGACATTACTGCCGCTGATTACAATCACGTGGCTGGTGCCCGTAAGGTTGAACTTTTCGTACAATTCATTGGGAATGCCTGCTTCGATCCCCAACAGCATGCCGTTGGCAAGCGCCGCGAAGGGTTCCGGAAGCAACCGGTTTAGCAGCCTCTCGCCGCGATCGCGCAATCCAAAAACAAACTGCAGCAGGAACCCGCCGCGCAGCATCCCCGGCTGCGGTTCGACGCGTGGCCGCAGCATCAGGCTGTGAATCTGCTTGCGCGCAAGGTAGGCCCGGTAATCAAAGTCTTCTAAGACCGGCGGCTCCGTCAGCTGGCCTTTCACCCGCACACTTTCGCCGTAGCGAAAGCTGTAGACGCCCCCTGTCTGAAGTCGCAGGCGCCCGTCGGTCTTTTTCCTCTCGCCGTCAAGCTCCAGCCACTCCACCTCAATGTCCAGCCGCCGCCGGCCGTCTCTTAGAATCGGATAACTCGCTACATAGCCATCCACAGTCACCTGCGGGATACCGCTCTCCCCTTCGTCGCTGTTATAAAATGCCAGATCGGATGGGCCGAGGCAGGGTTGGGGCGGGTGCGAAGCAAGGCGCAAGATTCCGCACAGAGCGGCCAACACAAGGCCGCCAATCAGCCAGTTGGAGGGTGTCCCGCGCGGCGGAATAAAACCGGCAGCCGCCGGCCAGCGCATAGGCTCTGCAATCTTGGCTACGTCCCTGGCATCCATCCACAGACATGCGGGAATGAGAGCTAACGCCATCAACCAATAACGATTGGCGACGCCGCAACCAAACCATCCTTGTTGCCAAAGGAGCTGTCCGGCGGCTATGCCCACAAGATAGGCTATGGCAAGATAGAGCAGTTTCATCGAATCGGGCCAATTTGAGAGGTGCATTCTCACGCAGTCGCGGTCTATCCGGGCGGCAGCATGATACTTCATGTTGAAGCAAAACTGCCCATCGGACGGCTAACGAGAAAATATGTAAGGCGGGTTTTCCTCTCGACTGATTTTATGGTATAACTGAACCGAAACAGGCTCCTTGTCATTTACTCGATACCTTCGTAGCCCAACTCGGATATCAATAAGCAATTTACCCATAGTGTTTTCATCACGCGAACCAATCGAGGAGGTAGTTCTTTGCAAGCATTTGATTTTGTAACACCCAAAAATGTGGACGAGGCAATATCGGCACTTGCTGCTGGGGGAAAGATGGCCCGACCGCTGAGCGGCGGTACGGATCTGATCGCCCAGCTCCAGGAAGGGCGCCTTGCACTGGACACAGTTGTCGACCTGAAGCGGATTCCCGAATTGATGGCAATCTCAATCAGCGGCGATGGCCTGACCCTGGGCGCCTCCGTACCCTGCCACCAGATCAACGCCGCTCAGGCCGTTCGCGACGCCTATCCGGCATTGATCGATTCGACGCACCTGATCGGCGGCACGCAGATCCAGGGACGCGCCAGCCTCGGCGGTAACCTGTGTAACTCTTCTCCGGCTGCCGATTCGATTCCCAATCTCATCGTTCACAACGTCACCTGTCATATTGCCGGCCCCAACGGCCCTCGCTCAGTCGCAGTGGAGGACTTCTGCACGGCGCCGGGCCGCAATGTACTGGAAAATGGCGAGTTCCTGGTCGCGCTGGAGTTTCCCACGCCTCCCGCGAACTTCGGCGCAGCCTATCTGCGCTTCATTCCACGCAACGAAATGGACATCGCCGTTGTCGGCGCGGGCGCTTCTGTTGTCCTGAGCGATGACAAGAGTACGATCCAGTCCGCGCGTGTCGCACTGGCCGCTGTCGCGCCAATACCGCTGTCGGTGCAGGGGGCGGGCGACGCGTTAGCCGGTCAACCAGTCTCCGAAGAGACACTGGCCAAGGCCGCCGAATTGGCCAAGGCCGCAGCGAGACCTATCAGCGATATGCGTGGAACTATCCCCCAGCGCAAACACCTGTCAGCTGTGCTGACACAGCGCGCTTTGCGTATCGCTATCGACCGGGCACGTGGCACAAAAACTGTTGATGAACTTGGGAGACTGAATGGACATGTCTAAAAAGATCGCTGTAGAAACAACCCTGAATGGCGAAGAAACTATCTTCCTTTGCGAACCTCGTCAGACTTTGCTGGAAGCTCTCAGGGATAATCTGGGCCTGATCGGCAGCAAAGAGGGCTGCGGCAACGGTAATTGTGGCGCCTGCAACGTGCTTTTGGACGGAGTTCTCGTCAACTCCTGCCTTGTGCTTGCACCGGAGATTGAAGGCCGCACGGTCGTGACAATCGAAGGCATCGCCGAAGATGGCGAACTGCATCCGCTGCAGCAGAAGTTCCTTGAGCATGCCTCTTTGCAATGCGGCATCTGCACGCCGGGATTTATCGTCTCTTCCAAGGCGCTGCTGGACAATAACCCCAACCCCAGCGAGGACGATGCGCGTCTTTGGCTGGCAGGCAATCTCTGCCGTTGCACAGGCTATGACAAGATCTTGCGAGCAGTGTTGGAAGTAGCCGAAGGCGGAGCCTAGCGCTGAGGAGGAATTTGTATGGCCGATACGAAACAGAACGGAACTGGAAAACTGGCTGCCAATAACCAGAACGGTTACAAGGTTATCGGCACGCGTCCCGTGCGGCCGGACGGTGTGGACAAAGTAACGGGCCGCGCCGTCTATGCCGCAGATGTGCAGATGACCGGATTGCTGCATGGCTTCGTCCTGCGAAGTCCCCACGCCCACGCCCTTATTCGTTCCATCGACACCAGCAAGGCCGAAGCCATGCCCGGCGTGCGCGCGGTGGTCACCGGCGCCGATCTGCCTGTGGCCGAGGACAAAGTCGAAGACCTGGGCGAAGGCGCAATAAACCTGAAATATCTGAGCGACAACGTCCTGGCTCGCGAAAAGGCGCTTTACCACGGCCATGCAGTGGCGGCCGTCGCCGCGGTCAACCCGCATATCGCCAAGGAGGCAGCCGAGCTAATCGAAGTTGACTACGAGTTGCTTCCCCCCGTGATGACTGTAGACGATGCCCTGGCAGATGATGCCCCCATCCTCCTGGACTCGCTGCGCACCGATTCGATGGGCGAAATCGGCACCGAGCCGACAAACCTGGCCTCAGTCTTCCGCCACCAGCGCGGCGACCTCGATGCAGGCTTTGCCGGCGCCCACCTGGTCGTTGACCGCACATTCCGCACCGAAACAGTCCACCAGGGTTACATCGAACCCCACGCCGCTACGGCCTTGTACAGCGCCGACGGGCAGATCACGATCTGGACCAGTACCCAAGGTTCTTTCGCCGTGCGCGGCCAGGTCTGCGAGATTCTGAAGATCCCCGTCTCCCGGCTTAAGGTCGTCCCGACCGAAATTGGCGGCGGCTTCGGCGGCAAAATCAACGTCTATGTTGAGCCGTCCGCTGTGCTCCTTTCCAAAAAGGCGGGCCACGAACCTGTTAAAATCGTCATGAGCCGCGCCGATGTCCTGGCTGCAACCGGGCCCACCTCCGGCTCGAATATCCGCGTGAAGATCGGCGTCGATGCAGATGGTAAAATCTCCGCTGCTTTGGCGGAACTCTACTATGAGGCCGGCGCCTATCCCGGCTCACCGGTCGGGGCGGCCGCCAACGTGAGCCTGGCCCCCTACGCGATCGATAACCTTCAGGTAGATGGCTATGACATCGTCGTAAACCGGCCCCGCAGCGCCGCCTACCGTGCGCCAGGGGGCACCAATGTTGCCTTTGCCGTCGAGAGCGTCGTCGATGAACTGGCCGAAAAGCTGGGTATGGACCCGGCCGAATTCCGAATCCTCAACGGCGCAAAAGAGAACGATCGCCGCCCGGACGGCCTGCAGTACGCTCGCATCGGTCATATCGAAACCGTGGAGGCAATTCTGAATTCGGAGCAATACCAGTCGCCGCTCGAAGGCAAATATCGCGGCCGCGGCATTGCATCCGGCTATTGGAATAACTGGGGCGGCCAGTCCAGCGCCACCGCCGTTCTCAACCCCGATGGCACGGTCAATCTCAACGAGGCCTCTACCGATATTGGCGGCAGTCGGGCCTCGATCGCCATGCAGTTGGCCGAGGCGATGGATATCGACTACGAACACGTCAGGGCCCGTGTCGTGGATACCGACACGGTGTCATACAATGACGTGACCGGCGGCAGCCGTACCACCTTCGCCACCGGCTTGGCCGCTTACAACCTCGGCCAGCAACTCAAAGGTGAGATGAAGCGTCGATTGGCCGAACACTGGGATGTCGCCCCCGAGGATGTTAACTACGAAGACAGCGTCTTCAGTGCAGGCGACGAAAGCCTGCCTTTCGTCGAAGCCGCCGGCCTCGTCCAGCGAGACGAGCCCATGATGGCCAGTTCGACGGTGCATCCGCAGGACTTCGGTCCTGGGTTCTCCACCCAGTGCGTCGACATTGAAGTCGATCCGGAGACGGGCAAGATCACGATCCTTCGCTACACAATCGCCCAGGATGTAGGCAAGGCTATTCACCCCTCCTATGTCGAAGGGCAGATGCAAGGCGGCGTCGCCCAGGGCATCGGCTGGGCCATCAACGAAGAGTACATCTACGACGAAGAGGGCCATCTTCTCAACGCCAGCCTACTCGACTACCGCATGCCCACCGCACTGGACCTGCCCATGATCGAAACGATCCTGGTTGAGGTTCCCCACCCCGCTCACCCCTATGGTGTGCGCGGCGTCGGTGAAGTCAACATCGTGCCGCCGGCCGGCGCAGTCGCCAATGCCGTCTACCAGGCCACAGGCGTCCGTATGGACAAGCTGCCTATTTCACCGGCCAATCTGCTTGAAGCCATGTGGGCCAAAGAGGCAGAGGCCTCCGAACTGGTTCCTGGAGATGACTGAGCGTGGCCAAGGTCTGGATTCCACCACTGATGCGCTCCCTCACCGACGGCCAGCAGATCGTCGAAGCAGAGGGCGCCTCGGTGCGCGAGATTGTAGCGGCCCTGGAGGAACGCTTCCCAGGCGTCGCCGACCGCATTGTCGATGAAGGACGCATTCGGCCCGGTTGGACGGTTGCCGTTGACGGCGCCGTGCAGAATCGCGGCCTGCGCGCCGCGGTAGGGCCGGACAGCGAAGTACACTTCGTCCCTGCGATGACAGGCGGCAACTCGGACCGAGTTTGAACTGTCGGCGCGGCTATCCGCCAATTCGCGATCGCCGCGATGCAGAGTGGCTACCGGGATTCTTGCCCAGTTCACAGCATGTGCCGATCGCGTTGGCTTGTCAGGGGACATAGTGTTCCTTCATAACGATTGCAGAGTACAAGACCCGGCAGCAAGTAGCAGCGCTGCCGGGTCTTTCGATTGGAATCCAAGCCTGTGCTGGCGGAAAAGGAACTGCTGACACCGAAAGAATCAGGTGGCAGTGGGCCACAGACCAGGACAACGCAACCTAAGCCGGAGCGGACAGACTCCATGACAGCCGGCGCCCCGCGGCCAACCCGCGCAGAAGATTTAGTCACCCTCCAATGGCCCCGTAAACGGCTGCGCGTAGAGCCGTCCCGTCCCCCTGTTCAGCAGGTGGAGCGCTATCCACCGCAATGCTCAGGCACAGGCAGAAGCGGTCTTCTGCTCTTTGGAGATAACTTCGATGCGATTTCCTGGCTGCTGGCCAACGGCTATCGCGACAGCGTCCGCCTGGTTTATATGGATCCGCCTTACAACTCGAACCGTACCTACACCAGCCGCGTTCGTCTGCGCGGCAAAGGGCAGCCCACACTGGGCGAACTGACCGCATACGACGATATCTGGCAGCCGGGCTCCTATCTCCAATTCCTGGCCGATCGGCTGCTCCTCCTGCGCGACCTGTTGCACCCTGACGGCACGCTTTGGCTGCACTGCGATCACCGCATGCAGGCGCACCTGCTCCTGCTGCTGGCAGAGATTTTCGGCGCTGAATCGCATCTCAACACAGTCTTTTGGCGCAGCCAGACCATGCGCGGCGCGAAAGTCCATGCACGCTACTTTCCCAACAGCGCCCAGGCAATCCACATCTTTCGCAGGACACCGCAGGGCCGGCCCATCTGGCATGCCCCCAGCCGCGAAATCGTCCTCACCGAGGAAGCCGCGGCCGCACAGTACATGCGCGACGCGCGCGGCTTCTTCCGCACCTCGGATCCGGGAACATACAGCTTCGGGCGCCTGGCCGCCCTATTTGCAGAGGGGCGGCTGTACGCCCCTTACGGCGGAAACGTGATCGTAGATGAGGACGCGCAACGAGTATATGCTTCCAATGGCGGAAACATCGGCGTGAAGTACTACCTCACCCAACGCGGCCGCAACCGCTACGTCCTCATCAGACCGGTGGACAATCTGTGGGACGACATCCCCGGGCTTGGGACTGTTCCCGGTGAAGACGAAAACTACCCCACGCAGAAAACCGAGAGGCTGCTACAGCGGATCCTGGAAACAGCCAGTTGTCCCGGAGATCTCGTACTCGACCCATTTGTAGGCTCCGGCACAACGCTCACAGTGGCGCACAAGCTTGGTCGTGACTGGATTGGCTGCGACAGTTCCTGGCGGGCAGTGCGCACGGCGGCGGGGCGCCTCAGCCGCCACCTGCCTTCCCTTGCTTCGGTCCGTTTCGAAGGCGAAGGCAGCATCGACCCGGAGCATGGGGGCAGTGGGGAAAGCTCTCGACAGGGAAGCGGATATCGAATACTGCGTCTTGGCGACGGCGACTCTGTCCAAAGTGGCCAACAGCGGCAAGAGCTACACACCGGCCCCGCAGCGGATATTCGACTCGACCGGGAGGACGGCCGGCTGACAGTTCGAATTGAACGATTTCATAGCCCGCTAGTTGCTCGTCTGGCTGCAGAGGCAAAAGTGTCGTTGCCGCACGACTGGCGCCTACAGGTACGGGCAGTTCTGATCGATCCGGAGTTCGACGGCAAGACCCTGCGGCCGGCGCTGGTGGACGCGCCCGCCGGCAAGCGCGCTCTTGTCACAGGCGCCTATTCCTGCGCTCGGCCCGTCCCCTCCGGCTGTCAAGGCAGTAACGGCGCGCTGGATCGGACCGTCGCCATTCTTATCGTCGACGTAGCGGGCGAGGAGCATCTCTTCGTTGACGCAACCCGACAACAGGAACTTCCTTCACAGGCCGAAGTCTGACCTCTCCCCCGCCTTGCGCGAATACCGGTCAGAGCTTCCCCCATCACTGTCCTTGGGCACACTACAGATGGGAGCGGCCCGAAACGCCGTCCAACCTCGAGGAAGCGCCTGATCGACCAGTTTCATTTCGCATAGCAAAGAGTAGGCAAGGGGGCAACCGGGGAAGTCAATTGCTTTCATTTTGCATATTGTCGGCCTCTCAGCATGCACCTGATCCTCCGAATATTGGACTTTTCCATCATCGCGCCATATGAGAGAGACACGATCGCGAAATCTGCCGCGGGAACGATCACGCGCAAAAATGGTATACTTCAGGCACTATGGGCATTCAGATTCTTTCTCAAAATGTAGCCGCCAAAATCGCCGCCGGTGAAGTGGTGGAACGTCCGGCAAACGTCGCCAAAGAACTGATCGAGAACAGCCTTGATGCCGGCGCGACCGAGGTGCAGGTCGAGATCAGGGAAGGGGGGCAGCGCCTGCTGCAGGTGACCGACGACGGACATGGCATTCCCGCTGCCGAACTGCCGTTGGCAGCGCAGCGCCACGCAACAAGCAAACTACACAGTGCCGCCGACCTGGACTGCATCACCTCTTTCGGCTTTCGCGGCGAAGCGCTCTATAGCATCGCTGCGGTCAGCCGCATGACTCTGAGGAGCCGCCATTCTGCCGCCGAATCCGGCGCCGAGTTGCACATTGAGGGCGGAGCGGTCATTCGCAACCAGCCCTCCGGTCTACCCGTGGGCACGGTCGTCTCTGTCGAAAATATCTTTTTCAACACGCCTGCGCGGCGCAAGTTTTTGCGGCGCCCGACAACAGAGGCGAGCCACATCGCTGCCATCGTCCAGCGCTATGCCCTGGCCTATCCGGCCTGCCGCTTCAAATATGTCAGTGATGGCAAACTCTCCTTCTTCACGGAGGGAACCGGTCGCATTGACGACGTATTGTCGAAAATCTACGGGCGGGAGGTCGCCCAACAGATGATTGGCGTGGGCCGATCGCGGGGAGACGGCGCTGCCGATGCTGAACCGGTGGGCCAAGCCTCCCAGCCGGAGGAGGACGAAATCAGTTTCATGTCCGACTTCGACGAAAGCCCGGCGCCCGGGTCTGGACCGGCCATCGGCCACGCGGAATATCGTCGCATGGTCCCCGCGTCTGCCGCACAATTGCCAGGCGTCAGCGGTTACGTTAGTTCGCTATCGCTCACCCGCCCCACCCGCGCTCAGATCAACCTGTTCGTCAACCGGCGCTACGTCGAAGATCGAAGCCTGACCCACGCGGTTGTGCAGGCATACCACACTCTGCTGCCAGTTGGGCGCTATCCCCTGGCAGTCCTCTTTGTCGAATTGGATCCGGCAGAGGTGGACGTTAACGTGCATCCCCGCAAGATAGAGGTGCGCTTTGTCGATTCCAACAAGATCTTCAGGGCTATTCAGCGGACCGTTCGCCGGGCGATTATCGATGGCGCAGGCGTACCTGAAATGCCGCTGGGTCGAGAGGGCGAACGACCGGCCGACGCACCTGCCGAACCGCTGACCGATGGCTTCGAGTCACAAGAGACGTTCCAACCGCATCAAAGCGGATGGTCTGCCCGGCGCCACGCAATTCTCGGCGCCGGTGCCGGACGGCAGCCCACGATACCGTTCGACATGCCGGGCGCCGATCAGCCCGATGCAGATCCGCTTCTGAACGCCCCGAACCCTCCGTCTGAGGCAGCAGCGCCGCCAACGGCAACTACAGATGAATCGGACGCGTACCCCCGCGACGGCGAGCAAACCCTGCCGCCACTGCGGGTAGTAGGGCAGGCAGGCGCAATGTATGTGGTCGCCGAAGGGCCGGAGGGGTTGTACCTGATCGATCAGCACGCCGCGCACGAGCGGATTCTGTACGAGAAGTTCATGGCCCAGCGCGAAAGCGGCAGCGCCAGTCGCGGAATCCCCCGCCAGGGGCTGTTAGATCCGATTTCCCTGCACGTGGGCGACGCGCGCGCCGGACTCGTTGCCCAGCACCTGAATGAGATGAACGCTATCGGCTTTGGCGTCGAACATTTCGGCGGCGATACCTTCCTCGTACGCGCCATTCCCAGTGTGCTATCCAACCAGGATTCCGAACGAGCGCTCGATGAAATCGTGCAAGGCCTGGCGGAAAACCGGGATCTTGTAGGCGAGGAGTTGGAAGCCCGCTTGGTGAAGATGGTGTGTAAGCGGGCGTCGATCAAAGCGGGCCAAATCCTGAGCGACATCGAAATGAAAGAGTTGGTGCGCCAATTGGAGCAGTGCCGGGCCCCGCGCACATGCCCCCACGGACGACCTACAATGCTACAGCTGAGCGCCGGCGAACTGGAGCGAGCTTTCAAACGGACTTAGCGCAGGTCAACCTCTGTCATTCGCTAAGCGTGCGCTCACAAGTCTGTTCAGGCTTACGCCCTGTTCTGCCGCGCGCAGGGCCAGCGCCGCGTGCGTTTCCGGCGGTACGCGCACCAGGAATTTCCCGCTGTACGTTCGGTCTGCAATCGGCTGTGGCGACTCTTCTCCCTCTGCCAGCATGTCGCCGATACAGTCAGCAACCAGGCGTCGAATGCCAGAAAACGCCTCTTCGGGCGGCTTCGCCAGCCAGCTTAGCGAAGGAAACTCGGGGCACAGACCGATATGCTCGCTGTCTGCGGCTGACCAGTTAACGCGATATGCGTAATGATCCCTCATTCCATTCCCCCCAATTTCACGATGGCTCGCATGACTTGGCGTGCCTGTAGGCTTCTGCTTTGGGACTTATATACATAGTTATACATGTAGTGTTTTCTGGACGTTTGAGCTAGTGACCGAAATCGGTTGCTAATAGACGAAAAAAGTCCCAGTAGTGGGACACTCTGACAGGCCACCTGAAAACGTGATACTGTTGTAGTCTGCCTGAGCCGGAACGAATATGCTAAACATTTCCGGCCTCGGCAAATCTACGAAAGGGGGCAGAGCCATGCAGCTAAAATTTACTTACTGATAATTTTTCGTTCATGTTCGATGTTTCGAGTTGGGCTTACGTTGTTACTTTTGGAACCGTCGTTCAAGCGCTACTTCATCTGATTAGGTGACGCTTAGGCGCGACCTTGGGGTGCGTCCCACGGTCGCGCCCCATTTCTATTTACAAGATGTTGGTAAACACCACAATACAAAAAGTGACCGAAACGGTCACTCTGGCGGGAAGTTTTATGCGGTTGTGGGGCAGTCAGGACGATTGGTAGGTTAGGGTAGGCGGGACAGCATATAGGCCCACATGCTGACCTGGGCTGCCAGCAGGCCAACGCCGACCCCAACCATCCACTTAATTGTGTGCTAAGGGTAGATTGGCTTACATCATCCCTAGTTGCCAGATATTCTATCCTGCCCTCTAGGTTTGCTGTTCTTTCTTCGTTTGTCATTATTTTCACTCTTTGTATCTCGCACTCTTTGCTTACCCTGCCTTTTCATATTCTGTTATACTTTGTCAAATATTAATGATTTCATTCTACAGAAGGAATTATCCGTGAAAAAATTACTTGCCGTACTCGTCGCCGCCGGCCTTATATCTGCTTGCACGGTCAACTATGGGTGGGGGCATGATGGTTGCGCCGGCCTTCCGTCAACCGAGAAGGTCGAACAGGTTCTCAAAGAGCATGATAGTCTCATCGAAAAGTTAAAGGAAGAACGGCTGATAGATTACGCCCATGAAGTCCAGTGCGCTACAACAGTCAAGTTCAGTGATACTAGGAAAGCAGGCGAAATCGAGACCCGTTCCCTTATCTACATTAACCTTATCGCCAACGAAGAACAGGTGCTTGCCGTTCTGGATGGGCATGGGGCAAGATCGGAAGGCTTGACCATGTTCTACGGTGTCCCGTTCAGGTTCGTGCGCCACTAAAACACTAGTCGAAAGAGAGGATGATTGGCGATGCGAAAACTTCCAATTGCTCTATTTGTCACCGCCATACTCTTATCAGCTTGCGGCCCTCATGGATTTTGGGGTGGGTATCTTGGGTATCCCCATTCAAACTGCCAGAACTACCCATCCTACGAAGAAATTGAACAGGTCTTAGAAAAACAAGCAGACCTGATCAAACGATTAGAGGAGAAAGGATTAAGCTACGGGGCAGGTATATCCGAGTGTCCACAAGGCGATGGCGCATACATTATGATTTTTCATGGCGGGCAAGGTCAGGTGGCCCCAATACTAGAGATCATCGACGAAGCCGGCGGCAGAACAGAAGGAACGTACCAATTCTTCGGGGTTCCATTTGTACTCATTAACATGTGATGTGCTTCCAGCTTGCTCAGTTCCAGGCCAAGTCTCTGGAGGACTTCCTGGGTGCTTTCCACACTGACCATAATATCAATAATGATACTGTATATCAAGCTTAGATCACTTCAATGGGGCGTCTCCTCACATCCCCGTCGACAGGACAACCGCGTAGCCCACGCAAGAAATGTGTGCCTTCGCGCCAGCGGCAGCACACGTCCTCTTCCAACAAGCGGCCCGCCCTGACATGACTCCCACTGTTTGGTTTCCGCCCACAAAAACCCATTCGTTTTGGGGAGTGTAATCTCTGGTGTGCTATACTGAAGGTTGGCGCTCCAATTTTTAGTAAGATTTTGTGCGGTCTACCGGCATCGCGCCGCGCAAGCGGAATTTGGACGCCCATCAGTGACTCAGGACGCACCACGTGCTCGAATTCGCCAGCCCGGACGTGCTGACAATAGCGATCGGCATCGCTTGCTTTGCGGTCGGAGCGTTGCTGGGCAGCCAGTTTCCGGACATTGACAGGTTTGCGTTTTCCCGCCTTCGCCACAGGTCGGCCGTAACCCACAGCTTCCTGATACCCGGCCTGCTGTTGATCGGAGGGGTTCTTACGCAAGTTGAATGGGCAGACTGGTTAGTCGCCGGCTTTTCGGCTGGAGTAGCCATGCATTTGGCATTCGATCTCTTTCCCGGGAAATGGCGCGGATTCGCGCTGATAGACGTGCCGAAGTGGGGACGCTGCACAAAGACTGTATCCGTAATCTGGCTGTTCACCGGCTTGTTCTTGTGCGTGATCATTTCACTATCGATCATCCTCGCACTCGGCCCGGCCGGCATTATCACCTACGTTGCCACGCTCGGCGCACTGTATTTATACGGCATTGTGGCGAAGAAGGAACACTTCGCCGCCGGTCCTCTTCTGACAATCCTTACGCTTGGAGGCGACGCCCTTTAGGCTCGTGCTACAGAGACAAGAAATGAGAGGCAAGTTACGATGACTTTGACCGTGACTACAGAACCACTGGATAGTCGGCAACTCTCCATGACAATCGAAGTTGCCGACGAGCGCATCGATCAGGAGATGCGTAAAGCCGCCCGCAAACTCGCCCAGCAGGTGCGCATCCCCGGTTTCCGCAAGGGGCGCGCGCCTTTCCATATTCTGCTTCAATTCGTGGGCCGAGAGGCGATTATCAGCGAATTTGTCGATGAGCTGGGGCAGGAGGTCTACAAGGAAGCACTCGACCAGGAAGGCCTGGAACCCTTCTTCATGGGAAGCCTTGATAACGTCGATACGGAGCAGGCGGTCCGCTTTCACCTGACGATACCCTTACCGCCAGAGGTCAAGCTGGGCGACTACCGCGATCTGCGCGTCGAAACAGTGGAAGCCGAGGCCGATGAAGAGCAGATCCAGGAGCGCGTTCAAGCCATTCTCGAACAGAATGCCGACTACGTTGAGGCCGATCGCCCCAGCCAATATGGGGATCTGATGACCATTGACGTGAGAGGCGCGGTCCTGGACGATGAAGGAAAAGAGACCGATACCGTCGTCTTCAATGAGGAAGATTGGGACGTAACCCCGGACCAGGAAAACCCGATGGAACCGGCTGGCCTGGATGAGGCGCTGGTGGGCCTGTCCCCCGGCGATGAAAAAAGCTTTGAGATCGCCTGGCCCGAAGACAGCCCCAGCATGTATGCCGGCAATAATGTCCGGTTCGCGGTGAAAGTCCACAAAACACGGTCCTTCGAAACGCCGGCTGAAGTGACCGATGAGATCGCGCAGAACTTCGGCCCCGATTTTGAGTCCGCCGGGGACTTGCTCGATGATATTCGTGAGAACGTGCTGCAAGAAGCGAAACAACAGGCTGAAGCCGAACATGTACAAGGAGTACTCCAGGAACTGGTCGAGATGAGCGAAGTTGTTTATCCACCTGTGGCGGTGGACCTGGAGATTGACCGGTTGGTGCGCAACTTCGATATGCGAATCCGTCAGATGGGCCTGCAGGGAATGGAGCAGTACCTGGAGATGTCCAACCAAACGATCGAAGCGTATCGCGAATCTCTGCGCGAAGATGCCGAAAAGTCGCTGCAAATCGAGCTTGCGCTGGTGGAGTTCGCGAAGTGCGAGAAACTGGAAGTCAGCGACGAAGAATTTGAAGAACATATCGGGAGTGTGGCCGGCCCACTGCCGGAGGATGCTGATGAGGAAGCGGAAAAGGCGCGTGCCGACATGCTTGATATGATGCGCGCCGAAAACAGCCGCCCACTTGTTGACAGTGAAATTCTCAAAGACAAATCGATCAAGATGCTATTGGCTATCGCCCGCGGCGAAGAGGTACCGGAGCCGGAGCCGGAGCCGGATGCGGAGGCGGACGGGGCCGAGGATGCTGAGCCGGCCGAATCCGAGCCCGTTGAAGAAGGCGCCGCTGCAGAAGTGGCAAACGAGGAGGTCGCAGAATCCTGAATCGGGCGCTAACATAAGACTAACGGAGAATAGAGCGGCGCCTACATTTCTCGGCAGGTGCATCGCCTACATTTAATACGGTTCCGAATAGTCGATTCGACGCACCTCTGGCTGGTTTCGGAGCCAGTTCACGACGTTGTCATCATCCGAAAAAGGGAGATCCAGATGTTTCATCCGTTCAACGAATCTCATGCGGGCCAGCCGCCGGAAACGCCAAACAATGCTGAATCGCAGGGTTGGACGGGCCTTCCCGGCAACCAGTTTCAGATGGGCGGCCTGACGCCGTCGAATATCGTGCCGATGGTTATCGAGAGTACGGGCCGGGGCGAGCGCGCCTATGATATCTACAGCCTCCTGCTGAAGGAACGCATTATCTTTCTCGGCATGCCGCTTTCCGACCAGGTAGCCAATCTGATCGTTGCCCAGTTGCTCTACCTGAGTTCTGAAGACCCGAACCAACCGATCCAGATGTTCATCAACAGCCCGGGCGGCCTTATTTACGCCGGCTTGGCCATTTATGACACGATGAAAATGATCAAGACGCCGATACATACGTTTGCTGTCGGCGTGACGGCCAGCATGGGTACCGTTCTGCTCTCCTCCGGCACAAAGGGCAAGCGCTACGCCCTGCCCCATGCAACGATTCACATGCACCCGGCCGGCGGCGGCGCGCAGGGTTATACCGAGGACGTACGCATCGCCCTACGCGAGCAGGAGCGACTCCAAACCCAGCTTTTCCATATCGTCGCTCAGAACACCGGCCACGTTTGGCAGGAGATCGAAGAGATTTTCCAGCGCGACCGCTGGATGAACGCAATCGAAGCCCGTGACTTCGGCCTGGTTGACGAGGTGCTCGGCGACAGTAGCGATATCGTCTCCATGGTAAATGGCCAGGCAAGTGTGCCCAGTCAGAATGGTACAGAGGCCGTTGCCGAGGAGGCCGCTGGGGAAGAGGCCGCTGCCGACGGCAAAAAACAAGCACCGCTTGAATGAGCGTGTAGGCTTTGGCAGCCGTAACCTCGTAAACCGCCTGAGCTGGAAGTTGGCAATGAAGGCTCGCCGGCCCTTAAGCTGCCAGCAAAGTGCCCTGAATTGAAACAGAATTTGAACCTGGATACGCCATGAACGTATGCTCCTTCTGCGGCAAAGAGGAATCTGAGGCCCAGCGCCTGATCGCCGGCGACGATGATGTCCATATCTGTGACGAATGTATCCGCCTTGGGTCCGAAATCCTGGAAGAGGAAGGGGTGGGGCAGAGCGGCGTTTCAGCCAAGTCCGCTGGGCTCGCAACCAAACGCGTGCCCAGCCCACGCGACATCGTACAGAGCCTGAGTCAGTATATAATCGGCCAGAACCGGGCAAAGAAGGTACTGTCTGTCGCGGTATACAATCACTATAAGCGAATCTTTGGTGGCAGCGCCGCGACCGGCCGGCGCTGGCGAGAGAGTCAGCTTGCCCAGGACGAAGAGGGTGCCGATTCTGTTCCCGGCGACGAAGAACAGTCCCTCCCAAGGCACGAAGTGCAGAGTAGCGAGGAGGAGCCGGTAGAGCTTGCCAAGAGCAACGTGCTCCTGATCGGCCCAACCGGAAGCGGCAAGACGCTTATGGCCCAGATGCTGGCCCGGCTACTCGATGTTCCCTTCACCATCGCAGATGCCACCAGCCTGACCGAGGCCGGTTACGTGGGCGAGGACGTCGAGAGCCTGCTTGTTGGGCTGTTACAGGCGGCCGACTGGGATGCTGACAGGGCCGCATGCGGCATCGTCTACATCGACGAGATCGACAAGATCGCCCGCAAAGCAGGCGACAACCCCAGCATCACCCGCGACGTAAGCGGGGAGGGTGTTCAGCAGGCTTTGCTGAAGATCATCGAGGGCACGACCGTCAACGTACCGCCCAGCACGGGACGCAAACATCCCCAACAGGAGTTCATCCCGCTCGACACGCGTAATGTGCTGTTCATTCTGGGGGGCGCGTTTGTAGGAATGGCGGAGATGTTGCGCAAAAGGCTTCGGCGTCGCGCCGGCTTGGGGTTCGTGAACGACGAATCGGAGCTCGACCCGCTGGGTCGGGTTGCAGAAGAGGACAGTGTCGATGAGCTGCCTCTTCCGGAAGGCCTGACCGAGCGCCAGCGCGAACTGAAGATCCGCCGCCTCGAAAAGGAAGGGCGGGATGAAAGCCGCCTGCTTCAGCAGGTAATGCCTGACGACCTGCTTCATTACGGCCTGATACCGGAGTTTGTCGGGCGCGTGCCGGTCGTTGTCAGTCTGGATGCGCTCGATCGAGACATCCTTGTCGAAATTCTCACGCAGCCAAAGAACAGCATTGTGCGCCAGTTCCAGCAGCTCTTTGCTATGGATGAGGTGCTGTTGGAGTTTGAAACGGATTCGCTGTCCGCGGCCGCGACGGAAGCGTTTATGCGCCGCACCGGGGCCAGGGGGCTGCGTTCGATTGTCGAGGAAGCGTTGCTCGATGTGATGTACGAAATACCCGGCCGCGAAGATGTTGCCCGCTGTGTTGTGCGCCGCGACGTGTTTGAAGACGGCGCGATGCCCCGACTTTATGGCGGCCAAGGTCAGCAGGTTCGCCTTAACAACGATCAGGAATTGGATGCAGCCGCCTGACCGCTACTCCGGATCTTCGGCCAGACTTACTCGCGCCTCGTACGACGTGTTCCCCCGCAAAAGGTATACGGTCACTTCGTCGCCCACCTGCAACGCCCCCAATCGAAGCTGCAACGCCTTCTGGCTCCTGACAGGGTGACCGTCGATCGCGGTGAGTATGTCGCCGCCGACGTAAACCTGACGGTTCCACAGGACAATCCGCTGCTGCGCCCCCCGTACACCGACCCGGTCCAAGGGGCTGCCGCGCTCCAACTGCACGAGCAGCAGTCCTTCTTCCACCGGCAGGTCGAGAGCGGCCGCCATTTGGGACGTGATCTGATAACCAATGCGGACGCCAAGGTAAGGATGTCGGTAGCGGCCAAGGGTCATGAGTTCGGGCAGCGCCCGCACGATCGTATCGACTGGTAATGCGAAACTGACGCCGGTGTTGGCGCCGTTGCGGCTGAAGAGCGCAGTGATGATGCCAATTACGCGTCCGGAACTGTCCAGCACTGGGCCGCCGGAGTTGCCCTGATTGACTGCCGCATCGAGCTGGATGATGCCGCCGACGAATCGGTCCCCGCCTGCTTCCAGCGTGCGCTCCAGACCGCTGATCACACCTGTAGTGAGAGAGCGGCTGTAATGGCCGAATGGGTTGCCGATTGTGTTGGCCCGTTGTCCCACCTGTAAGTCGGCGGAACTGCCGAATTCGACCGGTTGCAGCAGGTCGGCCGGCGCGTCGATCTTCAGCAGCGCCAAGTCGAGGCGGCGGTCATGGCCGACCACCAGCGCTGGAAAAGCAACTCCTTCCTCAAATTCGACCTCGATCTGCTGCGCGCCTTCGATGACGTGATAGTTTGTAAGAATGTGTCCATCTTCGTCGATCACGAAGCCGGAGCCGAATCCTTCGCGCGGGACCATTTCGGCGAAAAAGCCGCTTCGTTGCGCGTGCGTTGTCACAGTCACAACCGCCGGAGCGACACGCCTGTACAGATCCACCAGGCGCCGTTCAGCGATGTCCAGCCCCTGCTCGTCAATGTCCAGGGTCGGCGCGGGCAAAGGGGCCGCCGGCTCTGGTGTGGCAAGGGGCGCGGACGTGGCCTGGATGGGAGCCGGGGTTAGCTCGAATGGGGCACAGCCTACCACTAGGAAGCAGGTCGAAACGCATAGGACGATCCTGCTCAGTGAAAAGAAGACAGCTAATCGCATACGCATTCGTGGGCGCCTACACCTTCTCTGACATATCGCGCAGGGCGTTGATAATCTTGCGATCGGGTACGGGACAGGGGAACTGTTCGACTTCATCCAGCGTGGTCCAGCACCAGTTGTCGACGCCGATGGCCCGGGGGCTCCCCGCGCAAATCCGCGCGTGGAAGGCGGACAGTGACATGCGGAAATGCGTAAACGCATGCTCTACCGTTGTCACCTGTTCACCCACCGTGATGGGCACGCCCAGTGCCTGGCCGATCACACGGCGCAAACAAGAGGGCAGATCCTTGTCGACTGGCTCTCTTGTGCCGTGAGGAAACGACCACAGTCCGCCGAGGAGACCTTTTTCAGGGCGTTGGCTGATCACCATACGGGAGACGCCTGGCGCGCCTTCCCAGATTACAGCGGCGGCAACCTCTAAGTGGGGGGCGACCTCGCGGGGAGGGCGAACGGGCCGCTGGTTCTGAACGCCGCGCTTGCAAGCCTGGCAATCGGTCCGCAGGGGACAATCCCGGCAGAGTGGATTGCGGGGCCTGCACAGGAGTGCGCCCAACTCCATCAGCCCTTCGTTCACAGCGCCGGGCTGCGCCGCCGTCTCTACAAGTTGGCGGGACAGCCTCCAGAGCCGCTTTTCCGTGGACCGGAGACCAATCGACTCGTCAATATCCCAAAGGCGGCTGAAGACTCGTTTGGCATTGGCGTCGACTATCGGTTCGGGCAGCCCAAAAGCCAGACTTAGGATCGCGCCGGCCGTATATTCGCCGATGCCGGGCAGCAGCAGTAGCTCCTGTCGCGTGCGAGGCAACTGCCCGCCGAACTCGGCGGTGACGACCTGCGCGGCTCGATGCAGATTCCTGGCCCGGCTGTAGTAGCCCAGCCCCTCCCACAGTTTCAGGACCTCCTGCTGGTCCGCTTCGGCCAGCGCCTCCACCGTCGGAAAGCGTTCCATCCAACGGTTGAAATAATCGACGACAACCGTCAGTTGCGTTTGCTGAGCCATGACTTCGCTTACCCAGACCGCATACGCGTCGCGTGCGCCGGCTGGTCCGATGCGCCAGGGCAGATCCCGCAGTTGTTGCGCATGCCACGCGGTCAGGTTGTCGGCGATTTGGCGAAACATACCTGCAGTGACCAGTGGTTAGTGTTGGGCTTTCGAGACTATCCACTTCCTTTGCCGTTCGCTACGCAAGTTCACCGCTGAGCGCGCTCACCAACAGGCGCACGGCGTTGCGCGCGTCGTTACAGTCGGCCACCTGCGAGGGGGTGTGAACATAGCGGCAGGGGATCGAGACCGTTCCCGCGGGGACTCCTGCGCGGCTGATCTGCACTGCGGAGGCGTCGGTCGAGCCGTACTCCAATACCTCCAACTGGTAGGGAATGTCGTGTGCTTGCGCCGTGCTTTCCAGCCAGCCGCGTACCTTGGGATGGGCGATCATGCGCCTGTCCATGACCTTGATAGCCGGTCCATTGCCCAGCGCCACCTCCATCGGGGTCGCCTGTGGAAAGTCGCCGGTAGCCGTCACGTCGATCGCCAGGATGATCTCAGGCTCCAACCCGTAGCCGGCGGTAGTGGCCCCGCGCGCGCCCACCTCTTCTTGTACGGTAAAGACGGCCAATAGCTCGTGCGGGGAATTCTCCAGCTCGCGCAGTGTCTGGATCAGCACGGCGCAGCCGATTCGATCATCGAGATTGGGAGCGAACAGCCGGTCGCCCACCGCGCCGAAGCTACTGCGGAAGACCGCCGAATCGCCAACCTGCACCCTTGCATCTTCCTTGCCGGTCGCGCCCACGTCCAGAAACATCTTCTGCATGGTCGGCCGATCGCGCGGCACTGCCCTGCCTTCCAGCCCAAACGCGCCCTCGACGCCGTTGGCAAATTCAACCCGGCTGCCGATCAGCGTTTGTGTTATCACGCCTCCCATCGTCGTAAAGCGGCAGAAACCCTGCGCGTCCACGTGAGTCACCATCACGCCGATCTCGTCCATGTGCGCGGCCAGCATGATCCGCTTGCCGTTCGCGCCGCTGTCGGTCGGACGTTTGACCGCAATCAGGTTGCCCAGCTTGTCGCTCCGTACTTCATCGACCAAGCCTTCCAAATGTTGGACGATGGCTTCGCTGATCCGTTCCTCTTGCCCGCTGGGGCCGAAAACACCACACAAGTCCTCTATCAATTCTTTCATTCTTCGCTCCGCTCGGCCCCCAATGGCCGACCCAACGGGCCGGATAAAGCCTCGCTCATCAGCTGGATTGTATTCTTCACATCGGTGGGGTCCATCAGTGCCGCCGGCGTGTGGATATAGCGGCATGGCACTGCCACCGCCACCGCGGGCACGCCCGCGCGCGCCAGATGGATGCTGCCTACGTCGGTACCGCCGACTCCGGGCTGTTTGAACTGCCAGGGGATGTCGTGGGCGGCCGCGGTCGCCGTCAGGATGCGGACAAGGCGGCGGTCGGCAAGGGCACTGCGGTCCATCACCGAAATGGCCGGACCTTTGCCCAGCTCAGTCGTCGGACTTACGTCCTCCTGACGCGGCAGATCATCGGCGACGGTGCCTTCGAGCGCAACCGCGATATCCGGCTGGACCGCGTAGGCGGCCACCCCCGCGCCGCGCAGTCCAATCTCCTCCTGGACAGTGAAAACCCCCACCAACTCGCAGGGAAACTCGCCTTTCAACAACTCGACAAGGATGTAGCAACCTACCCGATCGTCAAAGGCTTTGCCCTTCAGAAGACGCCCGTACTGCTCGTAGGCGCTCTCAAAAGTGATCATGTCACCCGGCTCAATACCACCTGCGCCTCCCGTGTCGATGAGGAGATCGGAGATCGGCATCACCCGCTTGCCGGACCGGGCCGCATGTGGGGCCCGCATGATCACACCTGGCACCGCTTGCGCGCCGATCGTTACCCGTTTGCCGGGCAAAATACGTGGGTCCAGGCCGCCGACACTGCGGAACTTCAGCGTGCCGTCGGAATTGCTGCGCATCACCATTCCGCCCACTTCGTCCATGTGCGCGGCGAGCATCACTCGATGCTGACTTGGCGCGTTCGAACCCCGTTTGCGAACAATCAGATTGCCGATCGAGTCGACCGTGAGTTCCTCCACATGGGGGGCAAGTTCCTCTCGCAGGATGGCCCGTACCTCGCCCTCCTGCCCCGCGACCCCGCGGGCGTTGGATAGTTTCTCGAGCAGTTCATCCATGGCAGCAGTCTTCGGATTGCGGCAAAGCGCCCGGACATCCGGGGCCGCCAAAAGTCAACCCTGGTTGTCGAGCGCCAGAGCGGAAAGGTCGTCAGGCAGGTCGCAGATCGTCTCGGCCAGCAGTCGCGCGCTGCGTTCGATGTCCTTGAGGGCGACCGATTCGGCGGGCGTGTGCATGTTGCGGACCGGTACCGAAATCAGCGCGGTCGGGATGCCGGACTGGGAAACCTGCATCGCCCAGGCATCGGTACCGGAGTTTCCGGGCAGAACTTCGTTCGTAAAGGGGATTTCGTTGCGCTCGGCCGTGCTGACGAGCAGTTTTCTCAGTACCGGGTGCAGGTTCGGCCCCAAGCCAATAGCCGGACCGCCACCCATCGGCAGGGACTCTTCGGCGGTTGCGCCCGGCTGCTCTGCGTAGGTTACATCCAGGACAATGCCCACGTCCGGCGCAACCTGAAAAGTGGCAGTCGTGGCCCCGCGCAAGCCGATCTCTTCCTGTACCGTGACCACCGCGTAGATGTCCCATACGTGGCGGCGACGCTGCAGCAAGCGCAGCGCTTCCAACAGGACGACGACCGAAACGCGGTTGTCCAGGGCTTTGCCGGTCGCCTGCCCGTTTCCCAACCGGTCGGCGCTGCGGCGGATCGAGATGAAATCTCCTACTGACACCGACTCGGCCAGCGCTTCGGCCGACAGCCCGACGTCGATGAACAGTTCTGCCTGGGTAAAGGGCTTCTCCCGCTCTTCCGCGGAGAGCACGTGGGGCGGGCGGCTGGCGATCAGCCCGGGCAAATCGTTGCGACCGTGAACCGTTACTTCCTGGGCAGGCAGCGTGCCCAAATCGACGCCGCCGACGGGCGCGAAGCGTAAAAAGCCCTCCTCAAGGCGAGTGACGATAAGGCCGATTTCGTCCATGTGGGCGGCCAGCATCACCCGTTTGCCGGACGAGTTGGCGCCGCGTTTGTAACCGGTAAGATTGCCGAGGGTGTCGGTACGAAGTTCATCAACGAGCGGAGCCAGATAGTCGCTGACACAGGCGCGTATCCGTTCTTCCTGGCCGCTGACGCCGGGGGTCTCGCTCAACTCTTTCAACAGAGAGAAGCTGTCTGCATCCGGGGAAAGGATTTCGCTAGTCACTATCCCCCGGGGACCCCTAGCTGCGCGCATTGACCAAAGAGAGGGACGACGAAGATCAACGCGACGACGACCCAGACCCAAACGGGCATGCCGAGCAGCATCATTCGTCGCTTCGCCTTTTTTTCCACCGGCCGCGGCAAAACAGTCTGGCAACGCCAGCAGACATCCTTATCGTCAGGATTCCAGGTACCGCAGTTGGTGCAATCGGGCATACGGCTTTCCGATGTCAGAATGGTTGACTATGGCATAGATCATGCTATCACAGATGGAGGGCGTGGGCAAACGGTTTCCGAGAAAGCTCGCAGACCAGATTATAGCGTAAACGGCGTCTGAGGCGGGATCATCGGGAACTGTGGATGGACAGGACTGCAGGTGTGCGATCGATTCCTGCTCTTAGGAAGGTTATGTGCCGGGGACACGCTACATACGCACCTGAATCGCGCTGCCGCTCTCGTAGCGGCGCAGACCGCGGTAGAAGACGAAGATCGCCAGGAAGAGGAAGACCGCGCCGCCGGCGCAAATCTGGGCCAATTGGACCAGATCGAAGCGGCGCACGAACTCGGCCGGCAGCGCGCCGATAAAGGCCGCAGGGATCAGGGTGAACAACAGCAGCTTTGCAGTGCCGTCGAAGAGGGTGATCGGATAGAGAGAAAAGGTGACAATCGCGTTGAAAGCGTTGGTAGTCAGCAGGCTGGTATTGCCGATCCAGAAGGTAAGGCTCTGCACCAGCACAAGAAAAGAGATGAGTACGGCGAACGCCGCCAGGCAGGCCAAGGCAAAGCGCAACAGCATCAGCCCACTGAACGTCCCGGAGAGGAAAACGGCGGCGCCAAAGCTGAGCAGACCGTAAGTGAAATCTCCGGCCGAGGACGCGTTACTGCGGCTGGCCAGCGCATGCAGCAAGACAGGACGGGGTAGCGACAGGTAGTAATCCAACTGTCCATTAGCGATTAGCGACGACAGCCGGACTGCGTTGCCGAAAAGGTATGTGCCGGCTCCAAAAGCGGTGGCGACTACGCCGAACAGGAAGAACATATCCACCAGCTCCCAACCGTTGATCTCTTCGAAGCGGGCGAAGAATATGATCCAGAAAAGGAAATAGATGGCGTTGTTGAGCATCATTCCGACCATCTGCGTCAGAAAGGAGACGCGATACTCCATCGCGCTGAGAAGATTCGTCTTCCACAACGCCAGCACAAAAGAAAAATGACGAAACATGGCTCAGCCCCCGTTGATCGCCAGCCGCGCCACCGCCCGCCGGTACAGTACCCAGACCGCGCCGCCCACAACCACCAGCCAGATACTCTGTTGCATGAATACATAACCCAGGCGCGCCGGGCTGGGGTCGACGAAGAGCCGGGCCGGCCCGTATATGATCCAGGCGAACGGCAGGTTGAGCGAGATGGTCTGCAACCAAGCCGGGAAGAAATCGAGCGGAATCAGCACACCGCCCAGCAGTAGCAGAAACTTCTGGTAGATCCAGCGAAAAGCAACCGTTTCTTCGACGACAAACGCGCTCAGGCCGATCAGCGCGGAAAAGCAGAAGTCCAGCAGCAACGCGAATACCACTGCAACGCCGGCAAAAAGCCAGCCTGCGATCCCCGGCGGAGGGCCTACCATCAGCCAGACGACCGCGCTCCCTATTATAAGATTGCCGCCAAAAGCCAGAACGCTGTCGCCCAGACCGGCGGCAAAGTGGTAGAGGATGAAGTTGAAAGGCTTGTTGAGCAGATAGGCGACGCTGCCGTCCTTCACCTGCTCCGACATCGTTTCTGACAGATCCCGCTTGCTCAGCATCACCGCTTCGGCCATCATCAGGTACCACATCGTGTCCGCCAGGGTGAGGCCGGCGATCGAGCGCGTGCCGGTTGCGCCGTATGTCACCCGCCACAGGTTCATGAAGATCCACATGAAGAGGACGATCAGCAGGCTGCGCCCCAGAAGGTCTATCGGGTAGGCGAGGCTGTTCACCAGTTGCGTGCGGAAGATTGCCCAATACTTGCCCGCCACAGCCGTTGCCGAAGGATAGCGCACGCAGCCCTCGGGCGAGACGAATCTTGCCTCTCTGCTAGACACCTTCGGTCTCCGTACGTGCGTAAATGGCGCTGATCACGTCCTCCAGAGATGGTTCCGAAACGGTTACGTCGGCCAGACTGCCCGCAGCCGCCAGGCCGCTGATCACCGGCTCAACCGGGGTGACGCGCGTGTCAAAGCGCATCTTGGCGCCGTAGCGCCCCACCTTGAGCATCTCCACGCCTGGCAGGCTGAAGTCCGGCGGCAGTTGCTCGTTATAGCGCACATCGACGGTCTTGACAGTAAGGTAGCGCCGTTTGAGGGCGGAAACCTTGTCCCGATAGACAATTTCACCATGGTTGATGATTATTACCCGCCTGCACAGAGCTTCAATGTCGCCGGCATCGTGGCTGGTCAGCAGCACGCCCACGCCCTCAATTTCGTTCATGCGCTGGATCGTCATGCGCAAGCGCTGCTTGGCGACCACATCGAGGCCGATCGACGGCTCGTCCAGCAGCAGAACGCGCGGCTTGTGCAGCAGGGAGGCGGCCACTTCGCAGCGCATCCGCTGGCCCAGAGAAAGCTTGCGCACTGGTATTTCCAACAACTCCTCGATTTCGAAGGCTTCGGCCAGAAAGGCGATGCGGCGGCGCAGGGTTGCGTCATCCAGTTCGTAGATCTTGCCGAAAAGGTAGAAAGTATCCACCGCCGGCAGGTGATACCAGAGTTGCGGGCGTTGACCGAAGACGGAGCCGATTTGGAAGGCGAGGGCCTGACGCTGCTGCCAGGGCACATGGCCCAATACCGCGGCCTCGCCGCTGCTGGGATGGAGAATGCCGGTCAGGATCTTGATTGTGGTCGACTTGCCGGCGCCGTTGGGGCCGATGAAGCCCAGCAGTTCACCTTCCTCCATCACGAAGGAGAGTCCGCGCACCGCCTCTATCGACTGAAAAGAGGGCCGCCACAGCGCGCGCAAGCTGCCGCGCAGACCGGCGGCCTTGCGCTTTGTCTGAAAGGTCTTGCGCAGATCGCGTACAGAGATGGCTGGCATGGGCGCGAGTCCTGCTCACAAAGAAACTATACACCGTGAAAGCAACCAACAGACAGGAGAGGTCACACGACCCCACCAATGTCTCGTCTTCAAGCCATTATCAGCGCGGATGGGGATCAATACCAAGACAAAGGGTATGTGAACTGCGAGGCGAGAGCCCTGCAGTTTCCCTAAACGGCCCCGAATTTGCTACAATCGACAGCAGTTCATGTGGTCTGCGTGATGGGGATGACCATTGCTCCCGGAACTGCGCAAATAGTAGTCAGCAACCAAGCGAGGCGTCCGATGAAAAGGCTTTCAACATTCGAGATTCGCAGGCTGTTCCTCGAGTATTTCGAGGAGCGGAACCACCAGATCGTCGACAGCAGCAGTCTCGTGCCCGCAGACGATCCGACGCTGCTTTTCGTCAACGCCGGCATGGTGCAGTTCAAGGACGTGTTTCTGGGCCTGGAGAAGCGGGACTACATCCGCGCCACCACCTCCCAGAAGTGCCTGCGCGTGAGCGGCAAGCACAACGATCTGGAGAACGTGGGCCCCAGCCCCCGCCATCACACCTTTTTCGAGATGCTGGGCAACTTCTCCTTCGGCGACTACTTTAAGCGCGACGCGATTCAGTTTGCCTGGGATCTGCTCGTGAACGAGTTGGGCCTCTCGCTCGACCGGCTCTGGTTCTCGGTCTATACCGATGACGATGAGGCCGAGGAGCTGTGGCAGAAAGTGGGTGCCCCCCCCGACCGCATTCTGCGCTTCGGCAAGAAGGACAACTGGTGGGAGATGGGCGAGGTCGGCCCCTGCGGGCCCTGTTCGGAGATCCACTACTACTGGGGCGATCTTGAAGATCAAGTCGGGGACGGCGTCAACGTGGACGATGAGTACCTGGAGATCTGGAACTTGGTCTTCATGCAGTACGAGCAGCGCGAGCCGGGCGGCGAACTGATCCCCTTGCCCAGGCCCAGCGTCGACACCGGCGCCGGCCTCGAGCGGCTGGCCTCGATCCTGCAAGGCAAGGACAACAACTACGATACCGACGCATTTACGCCAATTATGGATCGCATCCAGGAGTTGCTGGGTCACAGTGATGCGCAGCGCCAGCAGCACCTGGTCGGTTACCGGGTAATCGCCGACCACGGACGGTCTATCACATTTCTGATCAGCGACGGGGTGATGCCCGACAACGAGGGCCGCGACTACGTAGTACGCATGATCCTGCGGCGGGCGGCCCGTTTTGGCAAGCAGGTCGGCTTCATAGAGCCTTTCCTGGCGGAAATCTGCCGCGTCGTCATCGCCGAGTTCGGCGCGCATTTTACCGAGTTGCAAGCGAACGAAGATTTCATCGTGCAGACCGTCACCGCGGAGGAAGAGCGATTCCAGCGTGCCTTGAGCACCGGTCTCTCCCTGCTGGACGGGCTGATGGAACGTCTGCGAGCCGGCGGCGCGAGCGCTATCCCCGGCGAGGACGCCTTCCGCCTCTGGGACACCTACGGCTTCCCGTTGGATATCACCCGCGACGTGGCCCAAGAGAACGGGTTCAGCGTTGACGAGGACGGCTACCAGGCGGCGCTGGAGCAGCAGCGGCTGCAATCCGGCAGCGAGCAAATGGGCGCGGCCGCCGATCTCTCGGTCTACGTGTCCTTGCTGGAGGAGTTGCGAGGCCGCGGCCTTCTCGAAGCAGACGGCGTGCGCCACCTTATCTACGAAGATGCCGAGGATGCCGAAACCACTGTCATCGGCCTCGTGAGAGATGGTCAGGCGGTCAAACAGGCCCATGCCGGCGAGGAGGTTGAGGTTATCCTGCCGGAGACGCCGTTTTACGTCGAGAGCGGTGGCCAGATCAGCGACACCGGTGAGATAGAATACTTCCCGGAAGATATGCAGAAACCGGTCTGGTCGTTGCGGGTACTATCTATGCGGCGGCCGATTCCGGGACTGGTCGTCCATGTAGGCGAAGTCACCAGCGGAACTGTGCAAGTGGATGATCCGGCATACGCCATCATTGATACGGAGCGGCGCTGGGACATCATGCGCAACCACACCGCCACGCATCTGCTCCATGCCGAGCTACGCGGCCAGTTGGGGGAGCATGTGCGGCAGAGGGGCTCTTTGGTTGCCCCGGACCGGCTGCGCTTTGACTTTTCCCATCCGCAGCCGGTCAGCGCGGAGCAGCTGAGCGCCATCGAACAGGCGGCCAATCAGGCCGTCCTGGCCAACCATGCGGTCAAAGACCGCTGGACCGGCTTCGATCGCGCAGTGGCCGAGGGCGCGCTGGCCTTCTTCGAGGAGAAATATGGCGACACCGTGCGCGTCATTTCCATCGGCGACGGCGGCGACGCCTTCTCGCAGGAGCTGTGCGGCGGTACGCACGTGGGAACCACCGGCGACATCGGTCCGTTTCTCATTACAAGCGAAGGCAGCAGCGCGGCCGGTGTGCGCCGCATCGAGGCGTTGACCGGACGCGCCGCGCAGGCCTTGTTAGCCGAACGCCTGGCCGCGCTCAACGCGGTTGCGGCCAGCCTGCGGGTCCAGCCCGAGCAGACCGTGGAGGCGGTGCAGCGGCTGCAGGAGCAGCACTGCCAGCTTGAACGCCAACTGGAACAGACGCGCGCGAAGCTCAGTCGCCAGCAGAGCGAGACTCTGCTCAGCCACGCGGTGCGGCTGAATGGACTGGCGGTCCTTGCGGAACAGGTGGAGGCCAATGACGTGGATGCGCTGCGCCAGATGACCGACTGGTTCCGCGACAAGTTGGGCAGCAGCGTAGTCGTCCTCGGCTCGGTTATCAATGAGAAGCCGATGCTGGTGGCCGCCGCCACTGACGACGCGATCGAGAAGGGCATCCATGCCGGTAATTTAGTGCGCGACGCGGCCAAAATCGTTGGCGGCGGCGGCGGCGGACGTCCGAACATGGCCCAGGCCGGTGGAAGGCACGCCGACAAACTGCCCGAGGCACTCGGTCAGGTGGCCGGATGGGTTGAAGAAAAGCTTGGTTAGACGGCGTCAGGGCATCGCCCGCTGTCTTTCGCCAATCAGATGCTGAGGATGCTTTAGTCTAGTGGTAGAACTCCTTCACGTAGATGAAAATACGCGAGTCGAAGCCCTGCGCCTGGAGCTCGCGCGCATGGGGAGCGGCGGTGTGGCCGTGGTTCTGCCCAAAGGCAGTGCGCAATTGGAGAGCTTGACGCGCCTGCGGTTGCTCCAGCGCCAGGCCCAGACCAGGGGCCAGGAGTTGGCGCTGGTGACACGGGATCCGTCCATCCGCCAGAACGCCAAGCGGTTGGGTATCCCCGTATTCGGCAGTGAGGCGATCCTGCGGATGAGCCGCTGGCGCTCTGGCGGCACCGCTCCTTTCATCGATTCCATCCATCCCGGCGCCGGGCTTCCGGACCCACCCCCCTGGCGCAAGGAGGACGGTTCGATCGACCCGAGGGTAGGCGCGCGGCCCAGCCTTGACCGCAGTCGCCGCCGACGTATTCGCGCCGCGCGGCGCTATCAGGGCGCGACCCCCCTTTGGCTGCAGCTGATCGGATACCTGTTGGTAGGCCTTTTCCTGGTCACTTTTTTGGGTGGGTTCGTCTACTATGTGCTGCCTGCCGCCACGGTCACGCTTGTGCCCGGCCAGCGCGCCCTGGAAACGTCGGTACTTCTGACCGCCGACCCGCAAGTGGAAGATTCCGATCTGGAGCAAGGACTGCTGTCTGCGCGCCTGATCGAGACTACGGTGGAAGCAACAGGGACCGTGGCTACAACCGGCAGCGGATGGTCCGAAGTGGAGCCGGCTGAGGGTAAGGTTGTCTTTACCAACCTGACCAACCGCACTGTTCGTATTCCAGCCGGCACGATTGTCTCTGCCAGCACCGGCGATGATGTTGATTTCCGTATCCTCGAAGATCTCGAGATTAGTGGCCCCCTTGGTACGCAGGCCGAAGTTGAAATCGAGGCGACCGAGCCGGGAATCCTGGGCAATGTACCCAGCAACAGGATCGTTACAGTGGCGGGCGGCTTGCGCTCTCGAGTGCGGGTAACCAATCCGGAGGCCACGTCGGGGGGAGAGAATGCCCGCGTGCGCTACGTTAGGCAGGAGGACAAGGACAGGCTGCTTGAACAGGTATACACCGTAATCCGGGACATTGCCTATGAGAAGCTGTCACCAGAACTGGACGCCGGCGAGTGGATGCCGGAAGAGTTGATCCAGACCTATATTACTGCCCAATTCTTCGATAATTTCAACGATGAACCGGCCGAAGAGTTAAACCTCACCCTGCGCGTGCTGATCCAGGGAAGCGCAATCAACCGCAGCGCATCCGAAGAGGCGGCCATGGTGACGCTGCGAAAAGCGGTGCCGGAACGCGGCCAGTTGGTAGCCGAATCGATCAGTTTTACGGTCGAACCGCACACGATTGTCAGTGGGAGCAGTCTGCGCTACTCTGTAACTGCGCGCGGAAATTACGTAATCCCCATCGACGTTCGGGCGGTCAGCCGCACAGTGACCGGTCTAAATGCCGAGGAGGCTGCCCGCCGGCTGCAAGAGGAGTGGCTGCTTGCCAGAGAGCCGGAATTCTACCAAGACCCTGCCTGGTTCGGCACGCTCCCCCAGATCGCCAGCCGCATCCAGGTGCGGGTAGAGTTGAGTGAGGCTGCGCGCAGCGGGCAGTAGCCTCAGGCAACCGATGACCCCGCAACCACACGCCAATTCAGCACAACCACCCGGCAAGATCATCGCGCTGGACGTAGGCGACGCCCGCATCGGTGTCGCCAGCTGCGATCCATTGCGTCTGACAGTGCGCCCGCTGCGTACTCTGCGCCGTCACAGCCGTCGCCGCGATTTCGAAGCCCTTGCCCAGATCTACGCCGAAGAGGAGGCCGTGCTGGTCGTGTGCGGGCTGCCCTACAACATGGACGGCAGCGAGGGACCGCAAGCGCAGAAGATGCGCAATTGGGCGGCGCGTTTCATGCGGGCACTGCGAGCCATCCGCGGCGAGGAGGTCCCCCTCGTCTTCTGGGACGAGCGCCTCAGCAGTTTCGCCGCTGACGAGTGGATCGCGGAAGGAGGGTCAGACGCGGCCGGGCAGGATGCGGTCGCCGCGGCGGTGATACTGCGCAGATATTTGGACTCTCTGCACGGTAGTGATCTGTAGCACAGGCCCGCAGTGTGTGGGAGAGATTCCGAGCGTTGTCCCAGCTTGTCGGAACTGGAAATCTGAATTCAAAGTATGTGAAGCGAAGCGTCCGCAAAGGAGTTGGTTTGGGATTGGGAGCTACCCATGACCATTAGTACGGAGCACATCAGCCGATGCGTTCATACGCTCAAGAGCGCATGGGAAGGTCTGCATGGGTACGAACCCGGCGATGTGTTGTACGAAATCTACCGTGCGGCCTGCGTTAAAGAGTTCGAACTCGTGCTGGCACAGAGCGGCAGATTGCTGAAAAGGCGGCTTCGCCCCTATTTTCCCAGCAACCGGCAGGCGGATCAACTCTACTTCAATGATATCTTTCGCTATGCTGCCAAGCACTGTCTGATTGGCGAGGAAGCCTGTGAGCGGTGGCTCGAATACCGCGCCAACCGCAATGACACGGCGCATGAATATGGGGAGAACTATGCTGAAAGGACTCTGGAGCTTCTGCCCCAATTCATTGCCGACGCAGATGAGTTAGTCGGTAAAATCGAGGGGGGCAGGGATGACTGACCGGATGCACCTGAATCCGAGGCATCGACGTATGCTTGAGGACATTCTGCGTGCACATCTGCCCACTGTCGAAGTGTGGGCTTACGGCAGCCGCGTCAGCGGGCACAGCCACGGCGGCAGCGATTTGGATCTGGTTCTGCGTAGTCCCGAACAGGAGCAGATTCCAATCCGCAAGCTCGTCGACCTGGAGGAAGCCCTGCGCGAGTCTACAATCCCTTTCATCGTGGAGGCACGCGATTGGGCGCGTCTGCCGGAGAGCTTTCACCGCGAAATCATGCACGACTATGTAGTCTTGGTGGCCGTGCAGTAACTGGCGAGATTCAGCATTCCGTTGACCTCTCTACCCTTCTGAATCCAACAATTTGGAGAGTCCGGAGTAGTCTAAGATCCCAATGCCCGTCCGAATAGCTATGACGCAACTTGCCTTCGCATAGTCAAGACCGCCGTTTTCGACCCAGTCATCGAGTGCCGTGTCCACAAAATAGTCGCTGTCCTCAGGGGCGACGTCACCAATGCCGAATTCTCTTCTGGCCGCTGCCTCCAACGCGTAAGCAGCGAGCTTTTCGAGCGGCTCCACTCCTTCGGTTTCGCCCCGATAAGTTTCTCGCAGCATAGCTGCACTGCCGCTTACGGATAGATACCCCGGTATTTGACCGCATCCACAATTCGCTGGATGGCGATTGTGTACGCTGCCGTCCTCAGGTCCTGGCCGGTCTGAACGGTGATCGCCAAAACGTCGTCCAGATTGTCCAGCAGCTTCCGTTTCATCTGGTGCCGGATCTCGCTCTCATCCCAGGAAAAGGCCTGCAAATCCTGCACCCATTCGAAGTAACTGACCACAACCCCGCCGGCATTGCAGAGAATATCCGGGATGATCAGGACCCCTTTGTCTTCCAGAATGCGGTCAGCTTCCGGCGTAGTCGGCCCGTTCGCACCCTCGGCGATGACCCGGGCGTTGATCTTGTCAGCGTTCTCTTTCGTGATCTGCCCCTCCAATGCTGCCGGAACCAGCACATCTACCCTCAGCTCCAGCAACTCTTCATTCGTCAATGAGTCCGCGCGCGGATAGCCGACGACCGTGCCTGTCTCTTCAGCGTAATGCTTTAGGTGGCGTGGGTCCAGCCCCCGCTCGTCATACACCGCCCCGCTGACATCACTAACGGCTACGACCTTCGCGCCCCGTTCATGCATTGCGCGTGCGGTCCAACTGCCGACATTGCCGAAACCCTGTATAGCAACCGTTGTATCTTCCAGATGAAGACCCAAGCGGTGGCGCAGCATGGCCCTGGTTACGTATGTGATGCCCAGGCCGGTGGCGTATTCCCGGCCGGCAGAGCCGCCCACCGCCAGAGGCTTGCCGGTCGTCACCGCTGGCACAGAATAGCCTCTATGCATGGAATAGGTGTCCATGATCCAGGCCATCACTTGCGCATCTGTGCCCACGTCCGGCGCGGGAATGTCCACCTCCGGCCCGATGAAGAGACTGATTTCGGTGGTGTAGCGCCGGGTCAACGCCTGCAGTTCCTTCTCCGAGAGTTCCTTGGGGTTGACGATGACACCGCCTTTGGCGCCGCCATAGGGCAGATTCATCAACGCGCATTTCCACGTCATCCACATGGCCAGTGCTCGCGATTCGTCCAGGGACACATCAGGATGGTAACGGATACCGCCTTTTGTCGGCCCCAATGCCGTGTTGTGATGCACGCGGAATCCAGTGAACATGCGAATCGTGCCGTCATCCATCACCACCGGAAAGTGAACGATCAATTCTCGGCGGGGCACACACAGGTGTGCGAGCATATCGTCGTCAAGATTCATTGCATGGGCGACGCGCGTCAGTTGTTCCTGGGCCACGGAGTATGCGCTGGCGCGCTGGACAGCATGTGGCTGCACTGGCTCTGATTCCATTTCTGTTGGATGGGTGTTCGAAGGAAGATGCTGCTCAGGGGTACGGGTTATGGGTGGAGAGGCAGAGTCGACAATTGTAAGTGAAGGGGATTGAGCGACTGTCTCGTCCGCTGTGGAGTGGGAATTAGACTGTTCATTTGCACTGTTCGCTTCCTGCGCCGAAGGATTCGCGTTGGACTGTTTTTTCGTCATTGAAAAACTCCTATTCTGTTTTAGGCTCAGACAAAAGCGTCTGACACGTGGATCGCTCTCAAAACCAGAATTTCCTGCGCAGGGCTCGCACACTGGGAAGCGTGAGCCGGGTCTACTCCATCAGCCCCCCCAAAAATGCTGCCGTGCGCCGGGTCGCCTCTTCCGGTGTCATGTCTCCGCCGAAGGCCTGGTGCATGGTTACGCAGCCGTCATAGCTTATTGCCCGCAGGCCGTCGAAGATGGAGGGAAAATCGATGCCGCCGGGCGCATCCAACGGCCGCAGCGTGGACATCACGGTTCCCCGCGTCCACGTCTCCATCGGCTGGAGGCCGTCCGGCTCCGGCGTGTGGTTCTGCACATAGACGTTGAACAGCCAGGGCTGAAATGCGCGCAAAGTTTTCTCACCGTACGCCTGGCCGCACAGCGCTAAATTGGCCGGCTCATATATGATGCCGAAGTTTGGCCGCCCGACAGCCTTCAGCACCGCCACCGACCCATCGACCGTCTCGAACAGGCTGCGCGTGTGGCTCTGATGGGCCAGCCGGATGCCCCGCTCGCGCGCCTCGTCAGCGGCTCTTTGGGCGTGGACTATGTCCTCTTCCTTCTTCATGCAGATACGGATCAAGTCCGCCCCCAGCGCCTCGGCCAAATCGAGAGAAGGGGTGATCCCCCGCAAACTGAGCGGCCCTTCCGCGCTGTTTTCCGGGACAGGGAAATCGGCTGTGATCATCGAAATGGTCAGGCCCTGCTCCGCCACCGTGCGCCTCACACGCGCGGCTCTGCCGGCCGCGCTGTGGACGCCGACAACCGACGCCCGCATACAGAGGGCGTCGTATCCTGCGTCAGCCGCGATGCGCGCTAAGTCCTCCAGCGGGATCGTGCTCTCCCGCTTGTTGCTGAAGCTTTCCGCGACCCGCACCGAGAGTGACAGTCTCATATCTTGAAGTATAACTGATTCGGTATTAAATGATAAGAATAGTTTTATGTTATCCTGTAAACACCAGTGGCCTTTTTCCACAGTTCCAGAGCAGCCGCTGGCAACCAGCCATTAGCTGAAAACCATGCGCGTTTTTCTTGACCAACTGGGCTGCCGGCTCAACTTCAGCGAAAACAGTTCACTGGCAGGCCGCCTCAGCGCGGCCGGTCATCGGATCGTAGGCCGTCCCGAAGACGCGCATGTGATCGTGCTCAACACCTGCGCGGTCACGGCCCAGGCCGCCCGCAAGAGCCGGCAAGCCGCGCGTCACCTGCACAAGCGCAACCCCGACGCCCGTATCGCCATCACCGGCTGTTACGCCACGCTGGCTCCCCAGGAAAGCGCCCATCTGCCCGGCGTCGAACTCGTCGCCGATAACCAGTCCAAGGAGATGCTGCACACCCTGCTGGAGCCGTGGAGCGCGCAGTTCTCCGACGCTGACGACCTGGCCCGCATTCAGCCGCACGGAACTCCCTTCGCGCCGGCCCCCTCTGAAGAGGCGGGCGGGCGCACGCGCGCTTTTGTCAAGGTCCAGGACGGCTGCCAGAACCGGTGCACATTCTGCATCGTCACCGCGTTGCGCGGCGACAGCCGCAGCCGCACGACCGCCGATGTCGTGCGCGAAGTGCAGGAGCTTGTGGAGAGCGGTTATCGCGAAGCGGTGCTCACGGGAGTCCACCTTGGCGCTTACGGCCGCGACCTGCCGGGCAGCGATCGGACGGACCTCAAGGAGTTGACCGCAGCCATCCTCGCCGATACCGACATTGCCCGCCTGCGCCTCAGCAGTCTGGAGCCGTGGGAAATGGCCGACGGCTTCTTTGACCTGTGGCAGCGCTGGCCGGGACGGCTGTGCTCACATCTACACTTGCCTCTGCAGGCCGGAACCGACGCCCAACTTCGCCGTATGGCCCGGCGCTGCACCGTTGCCAGCTTCCGCAAATTGGTGGCCGACGCCCGTGCAGCCATCCCGGAGCTGATCATCACAACCGATCTGATCGTCGGTTTCCCAGGCGAGACGGAGGCCGACTTTGAAGAGGGGCTGCGTTTCGTCGAGGAGATGCGTTTTGCCCACGCGCACATTTTCCCCTTCAGCGCCCGCGCCGGCACAGCCGCCGCCGGCTTCGACGGACAAGTACCAAAGGCCGACAAGAGAGAGCGTTCGCGGCGCATGCATCAGATTGTGGCGCGAACCGGGCAACTGGAACGGTTGCGAAATGTCGGCGCGACGCGGCCCGTGCTGTGGGAGGGCTGTGGACAGAAGTTGACGGACAGGGCCGACACTGCTCTCTGGAGCGGCCTGACAGACAACTACCTGCGCGTGTTGGGCCAAGCTCCGACCGGCCTTGACCTCAGAAACTGTATCACCCCCGTCCGCCTGGAAGAACTCCACGGCGATACCCTATATGGCGAACCCCAGCTGCACGAGGTTTGTCCCACAGGCGTCTAGCGGCACTGAACACGGCCGTCTTTTTGGCCGCGCAAGTCATCAAGGAGCATCGGATGGCCACTGAATCGTCAGTTGACACAGATCAGGCGCCAGCGCCCGCACCGGGGCCGGGCAACCGCCGCGAGCAGTTCGGCTGGTATTTCTATGATTGGGCAAATTCCGCCTTCTCGACAACCGTTGGCGCCGTCTTTCTCGGCCCATATGTATCGAGCCTGACCGAACAGGCGGCCGGCCCCGATGGGTTGGTCCGTCTTCTTGGCATTCCCATCGCCCCGTATTCCCTGGTCTCATACTGCATCACGATTTCAGTAATCCTCCAGGTGTTGTTCCTGCCGATTCTTGGCGCAATAGCTGACTACTCCAACCTGCGCAAAAAGCTGTTGCAGGTCTTCGCCGTCTCCGGTGCCATCGTCACAATGTTCATGTTTTTCATTACTGACCAAACCTGGTGGCTGGGATGTCTTCTATTCATCGTCGCCAATCTGTGCTTCGGCGCTGCCATCGTATTTTACAATGCCTTTCTTCCGGATATCGCCGAACCGGACGAACGCGACCGCGTGTCGTCAGTGGGCTGGGCGCTGGGCTACTTGGGGGGCGGAATTCTACTGACCTTCAATTTGATTCTCTTCCTCATGCGCGACACCATCGGCATCGACTCCGGCATGGCTGTGCGCATTAATCTCTTCTCCGCCGGGTTGTGGTGGTTCGGCTGGTCGTTCGTTACCTGGCGGCTGTTGCGTTCGCGAGATATCGCCAAAGCGCTTAAACCCGGCGAGACCTACCTGTCGACCGGTCTCAAACAGCTGTGGGCAACCTTCCAAGAAACCAAGAAATACCCCCATACCATTCGTTTCCTGTTCGCCTACTTGCTGTACAACGATGGAATCCAGACAGTGTTCGCGTCGGCCGCGGTCTTTGCCGCTGCCCCGCTTGTTCAGGGAGGGCTGGGCATCGAGCAGGGTATGCTCACCCAGGTCATTCTGATGATACAGTTCGTTGCCTTCGGGGGGGCGCTCCTGTTCGGCAGGATCGCGATACGCATCGGGGCCAAACGGGCGCTTATCATTGGCCTGGTAATCTGGACCGTGGTGGTTATCTATGCATACCTGGGCCTGCGAGGGGAGAGCCGCTTCCTGCAGTTCTGGATCCTGGGAGCATTTATTGCCCTGGTGATGGGAGGCACGCAGGCTGTCAGCCGCAGCCTCTTTGCCAACATGATACCGCCGGGCAAGGAGGCTGAATTCTTTTCCATCTACGAAGTCAGCGAGCGCGGAACCTCCTGGCTCGGCCCGCTGGCATTCGGCCTGGTTAACCAGTTATCCGGTAGCCTGCGTCCTGCCATAGCTTCCATTATTCTATTCTTTGTCGTTGGGCTTCTCCTGCTTCTGCGCGTGGACGTGCGCCGGGCAATTGCTGAATCGGGCAACAAGCCGCCTGCCGTACTCTGAGTTGTACTACTCGCGGTCTCCTATAGGTCCCACTCGTAAACATTGCCTGTTCTGGCATCGATGACGATGGTCTGGCCGTCAACCAATTCATCCCAGTCTCCGGTCGCCTCCAGAATGGCGGGGATGCCCAACTCCACGGCCGCCAACGCCGCAATGCTGTCGGGCGCCGACTCTGCCGTGATCAAGCCCCCTGCATGGTAAACCAACTCTGTGCTGACCTGGTCTAGCTCCTCAGCAACCAGGATGTCCTGCGTAGTCACCATCCGGCCCTGCAACTGCTGATCATGAGGATCTTGCCCCGGTTTCAAGCGCACCACGCGGCCGCTCATACGTCGGTTACCCACGCCTTGGCCGTTCATCAACACCTTGGCGATGCGGCGAACAGTCATCAGATTGGTTGCTCCCGGCACACCTCCGACCACGCCTCCGGTCACGACCGTCACATCGCCCTGCTGGACGAAGCCGGCGCGCAGAGCGATGCGCACCGCATCCTCCAACATTTCGTCGATCGTATTCATTCGCTGGCCCATCAGGGGATAAACACCCCAGTAGAGGGCTAACTGCCGATATACAAGGTGGCTGGGTGTCACCGCGATGATGGGAACCGACGGGCGGAAGCGGGCCAGTTTCTTGGCCGTGGCGCCTCTTGCCGTCGGCGCAATGATGGCTGCGGCGCCTACGTTCTGCGCGGTTTCCACTGTGGCCTGGCTGACGGCATCGGCGACCGATAGCGCGTCGCCAACACCTGGATGCTGCTCCTGCTCGGAGTCCGTTGCCACGGTGCCGAAGAAGCCATCCACCGCCTGTTGAGAAGGCCGGTAGTGTGGTTGGGTGACGGTGCGCACTCTTTCGGCTTCTTTGGAGATATTCACCATTGTCTGCACCGACTCAACCGGGTAGATGCCGGCTGCCGTCTCCCCGGAGAGCATGATGGCGTCGCTGCCATCCAGCACGGCATTGGCTACGTCGCTGGCCTCGGCGCGGGTCGGGCGCGGATTGCGAATCATCGAGTCGAGCATCTGCGTAGCCGTGATCACAGGTTTATCGGTGTCAATGCAGCGAGCGATGATCATCTTCTGAATCATCGGCACCGCCTCCGGGCTGGTTTCGATGCCAAGGTCCCCGCGCGCCACCATCAGGCCATCGGATGCCTGGATGATCTCCTCAATGTTCTCGACTGCCTCCGGTTTCTCGATTTTGGAGATAATCGGGGTGGCCCGGCCCAGAGGAGCGCGGCTCTGCACCACCTTTCGCAACGCATGGATATCGGCTGCTGTGCGTACAAAGCTAATGGCCACCCAGTCGGCATGCTGTTCCAAAGCGAAATCGACATCGACGCGATCTTTCTCGGTCATGGAAGGAACGGTCAACTTTGTCTGCGGGAGGTTCATTCCTTTGCGATCTTGCAGGATGCCGCCAACAATCACCCGCGTTCGTACGGTCGTCTCGGTCGCGTCGATCACTTCCAGTTCGAGCAGGCCGTCATCCAGCAGAATGCGCTCCCGCATTTCCCCTGCCATGTTCGACTGGGATGCCCGGCGGCCTCGTTCGATGCTGGCCGGCACTTCCTTATTCTGAATCGGCACCCTACCCGGCTCGCCGACAATATCATCGGTGGTGAGTACCAACTCTTCATCAGCAACCAGCGGGACACCCCCCGGTTGCATTTTGCCCACACGCAGTTTCGGCCCCTGCAGATCGATGAGAATCGCTACAGGCCGGTTCCGCACTTGCGCAATCTCGCGGATCGTGTGGATGTTGCGGGCGTGAAACTCATGATCGCCATGGCTCATATTGATGCGTGCAACATTCATGCCCGCGTCGATCATCTGGGCGAGAATCTCGGGATCAGTGCTGGCCGGCCCTATTGTACAGACAATTTTGACCCGCAACATTCGCGAACTCCAGTGGCTTTTGGTCAGGTTCTGATGGCCAGGATTCCCTGGAAACTCTTCCCTGGCCCGGTTCCGCTCCGACGTAGCGGCATGAAGTTAGGTGCCCGCCGCCATGTGTCGAATGGCCGGGGTCGGCGACATCTTCACAAAAGAAAATGGCTTGGGAAAACAGTTCATGTTCACTGATAGCTGATTCTATCGCTTGTGCGCACGACCTGAATCCAGGTACGGCCCGGTTTCAGCGTGATCGGCTGCTCGCCAGGACCGAACCAGCGGGGCGGGCTCTGGTCGTTGGCGCGCCAGGTACCTTCGTATACCTTGCCATCGCGGAAAACGCGCAGTTTCCCAAAGCCATACAAATGGATCTTTACACTGAGAGTTCCCAAGCTGTCTTCGACGATGTTGGTCAGTTCATGTTCAGCATAGACGACAACGACATTGTCGCTGCTTATCTGCCGGCCCGTGGCCTGGTCCATGTGCGCCGCGCCGCTCTGGAATCGTACATACTGCCCGCTAGCCGGATCGTATCGCCATTCGACACCGTTATTCTCCGGGTAAGGAATACGGATGGTCGCCGCCTCCCCGGCCCAAAACTCCTTCGGCGCCTCACTGAAAGAGAATCTTGCCTGCTCTAGCGGCCGTGGAGTATTCTTCTGCCCTTCCAACCAGGGACTGAATATCTCCAGGCAGTAGGGCAGCAGCGGCGAAACCTCGCAGGTCTTCGCCATGTCGATCATCCACCTTCGCATCCTGTCGACGCTCGTTCGCAGGCGTGTGCGATAGTTGCTGCCAACGCTGTAGAAATAGGTAAGGCTCTCCGGGTCTTCCGTATCAGCGTCCAGATAAGGGAAACCCACTTCGTTTTTGAGAAGATAGCGGATGCCGTCGCTCCCGCCGGAACAGACCAGCACGCCATCGAACATATAGGTTGTATGTATGTTGGGCCAGCGGGCGCTGCGCACCGGACCGATTTCTTTTGCCGGGATGCTCTGGAACATGCTGGTGATGCGGGTGAGGTGGTAGCCATCCACGATATATTCGTAGGTCACATCCGCTTCGTTAAGGCCGTAATGGGCTGAACGGCTTGTAATGTCATTATTGAGGCACACAAATATAGGCGTCTCTTGCAGCAACAAGGGATCTGCCAGTGGCAGCCCGGTATAGTGTGCGACGCTTCCCGGCGCGGGCGTTGCCGTTGCTACACTTTCCGTATCCGTGCTGGAATCTCCGGCAGCGTTGGCAGGGGGTGGCGTTGCCGTATCGGCCGCCGGCTCAACTCCCGTTGCTTCCGGAGTCTTCGTTGGTGTCGGCGTTTCCGGCCCGCCTGCCCCTGCGCAGCCCGATAACGCCAACACAATCAATAGGACTAGGCCGCTTGCGCGAAGCCGAGCGCTCGCCTTCGAGAGGCGCAGAGTGCCCCACGGGCCCTGCCTCCCACCTGCCGCGCTCGTTCCCAGACGGGCGTCGCGCCGAGTCGTCAGATTGAGAGTTGACCTGAGTTTCAAGGGATTCCTTCTGTTCAAGGTACTGGTTTTGGGATTGTAAAAGGAATTCTGAAAGGTTTTTGCTCAAACTGCGGTTAGTATACTACACGCGCGCCAATCCACTATGATCCATCCACACTGGTCCAATCACTCCTGTCAATTGGGGAACTGCTGGCCTGATCGACGATGTGGGTCGAGAGTAGGCAAAGTAGCGTCAGCAGCCCTGCCTCGAGGTTTCTGTTGGTCTGCCGCCATATGTCCAGCACAAGGCGTCGGCGACTTAATAGTCTCAGTTCCTTCATTCATAGCAACGTGGCAAGCAGAGATACGGGGGAATGGGACTGTACACCGGTAAAATGCTTGATCTGCTGGCGGCAAGAGAAACCGGGGCTGACGACTGTCTCGTTCTCCTCCAGGGCGCGGGCGGCCGGTAGCAAGCGACGTTCCCCGATCAGCCGTGAGACGTCGTAGTGCTCATATCCGAACATCCCTGCCAGCCCACAGCAGCCGCTATCCAGCACAGTCAGTTCACAATCCGGTATGGCAGAGAGAAGCTGCTGCAAAGGCTGCATTCCCACCAGCGCCTTCTGGTGGCAGTGTCCATGAATCAGCACTCTGGCAGGACCTGCCTTCGTCGGCGCCATTCGAGGACCGGCCCACTCTTCGACCAGCTGACAGGCCGCAGCCACCTTGCGTGCATCCGCTTGGGCTTCCCCCCGCAGCAGCTGCGGGTGATCGTCCTGCACAGCGGAATAGCAGCTCGGTTCGCAAAACAGGATCGGCAAGCCAGCCTCGGCCAGGGGAAGCAGCGCGGCGGTCGTCGCGCCGGCCTGGCGCGCGGCGGCATCCAGAAAGCCCTTCGAGATCAACGGCCGCCCGCAGCAGACTTGCGGTGCGACCGTCACCTCGGCGCCGCAATTTTCCAATACCGCGGCGGCGTCGGAAAGATGTGCCGGCTCGTAGTAGTTGTTAAAAGTGTCGGCGAACAGGGCGACACGCGCCTTCGCTGGATCGCGGCGACGCTTGTCGCGACGCCAACTCTTCGTAAACGGCCGTCCGCTGAATTTCGGCAAAGGGCGGCGCCGGTCCAGACCGAACAACCGCTCGTTCAGCCGTCGAACCGGGCCGGCAGCGGCGAGCCAGTTCGAGAGCGGGGCCAGTCGACTACCCCACCGCGCAATCCGATCCGCTTCTGAGAGCACGCGGTCTTTGAAGGGCGCCCCGTGACGCGTGTGATACTGGTGGAGAAACTCGCTCTTGAGGCGGGCCATGTCGACGCCGGTGGGGCATTCTCGTTTGCAGGCCTTGCATTCCAGGCACAGATCGAGGACCGGCAGCAACTCCTCGTCGCCGAACCCGGTCGCCTCCAGACCGCCGGTAAGGGCAAGACGGAGGGCGTTGGCGCGGCCGCGCGTGCTGTCGATTTCGTTGCGCGTAGCCATATAGGACGGGCACATCGTGCCTGTGAGCGTCTTGCGGCATGCGCCCACGCCGCTGCACTGTTCGGTTGCCCGCAGCAGCCCGCCGAAATCGGAAAAATCGAACGTAGTGGCGTAGTCCGGCTCCTCGCTACTGTTCTCCGAGTCTTCGCGGTCTGCTTCAAGGCGGCCCGTCTCTTGTGGCACTGTGGGTTGTGCGCTGGTCGCCTTCAGGGGTTGCCGCTCCGAGATAGCAGTCAGGTTGGCAGTCGGCGCGCCGCGGAGGTTGGAGGTCAATGCCGGCGCGTGGACAATCTTGCCGGGATTGAGCATGTTGGAGGGATCGAAAGCGGCTTTCACTTCACAGAATGCATTGTAGATCGCCGTTCCGAACATCTTCTCCTGGAAGGGCGCCCGCACCAATCCATCGCCGTGTTCACCGGAAAGGGCGCCGCCGTATTCCAACACCAGGTCGGCCACCTCGGTGGCGATGGCCTCAAAGTGTTGCACACCCTGCGCGCTCTTCAAATTGATGACGGGCCGAATGTGCAACAGCCCAACCGATGCGTGCGCGTAGAAGCCGGCCTGCGTGTCATATTTCGCCAGAATCTTCTGGAAGTTCTCGATGTAATCCCGCAGGCGCTGCGGCGGCACTGCAGTATCTTCGACGAACGAGATCGCCTTGGCGTCGCCGGTCTGGGACATCGTCAACCCCAGCGCGGCGCGGCGCAACTCCCAGATGCGGGCCTGTTCCTCTGCCCCGAGCGCACGGTAGAGATAGTTGCCCAGCCCGCGCGCCTCCAGGTCCGTCTTCAGGCGCTCAATCTTGCCGCTCAGTTCCTCTTCCGACTGGCCAAAAAATTCCACCAACAGCACCGCGCCCGGATCGCCGTGTATAAAGCTGCGCAGGGGCGCAAATTCGATCCGGCCGCGGGTCTTGTCCAGCATAAAGCGGTCGATCAACTCGACTGCGGACGGACCGTGTTCCAGGATCACCGGGGTGGCGCTCATTGCCTCCAACAGGTCGGCGAACTGCACGCTGCACAGGGCGCGGCGGGGAGGTAAGGGCAGCAGCCGCATCGTTGCTGCCACCGACAGACCGAGCGTACCTTCGGAGCCGACCAGGATGCGCGCCAGGTTGAACGGTTTCGAGGAGCGAGCGGCCT
Organism: Caldilineaceae bacterium; assembly: GCA_965220715.1. Lineage (GTDB taxonomy): Bacteria > Chloroflexota > Anaerolineae > Caldilineales > Caldilineaceae > Bin5. The sequence continues at coordinate 4,452,952 of OZ244843.1, read as the reverse complement.
CGTCCTCCGGTATAAACTCGTCCAGGTTATAGCCGCCGACCCGGCGCATAATGCGGGGGTACCGCTGTTGGATTTCGGCTTCCAGTTCGCTGCCGAGCCGTCGCACGGTGCGATAGGCCGCGCCTTCGAGGTCCTGTTGCGCCAGCTTGGCCTGGAGCGACTCGGGCGACAGGGCGCCGATTTGCGCGCTGCTGCCGTCGGCGAAGACTACGTCGAGCGATTCCACGTAGTCAATCGTCTTGCCGTAGATAATCGAGCGGGTGCCTGCCGAGTTATTTGCGATCATCCCGCCGATCGTGGCCCGGTTGGAGGTGGACAGATCCAGGGGCAGGTGCAGGCCATGAGGTTTCAGCAGTTCGTTCAGTTCGTCGAGGACGATTCCCGGTTCGACCGTGACCGTGGCGGCCGCAGTGTCCAGGTCCAGCACTCGGTTCATATAGCGGGAGAAATCCAGCGACAGTCCGGCGCCGATCGCCTGCCCGGCCTGCGAAGTCCCGCCACCGCGAGCGGTGATCGAGACGCCGTGCCGCCGGCATAGGCGAACAACCTGGACAACATCGTCGCGGCTGCGCGGCGTCACCACGCCCAAGGGGACGATCTGGTAGACGCTGGCGTCGGTCGCGTGCATCGCCCGGCTGGCGCTGTCAAAATGGACATCGCCGGCGAGCGCAGCGCGCAGTTCGCCTGCAAGCCTCTGCACATCAACCTGGCTTTCGATGGTTTTCTCCTGTCGGGGAGCGGTGAGACCGAAGTAGCGCTACTGCCCCTTCGCCAGGTAGGCCAGCGCCTGACTGACTCCTTCGCTGACATGAGGCGCGCCGCAGGCAGCCAATCCCATCTCGACGCCGCAAAGCGTGCCGGCCAGCGTCAGGTCGTTGAGATCACCGAGATGGCCGATGCGAAAAGCTTTGCCTTTCAGCTGCCCCAAACCAGTACCCAGCGACATATCGAACCGCTCAAGGATGACGCGGCGCAGTTCGTCAGCGTCGTAGCCTGCCGGCATGGCCACCGCGGTGAGGGTCTGGGAATAGGCATCGGGGTCCCGGCAGTATATCTCCAGCCCCCAGCCTCGCACCGCCCGCCGCGTCGCCTCCGCCAGACGGATGTGCCGGGCGAATACCTGCGGCAGCCCTTCCTCAAGCAGCATCGACAGCGCCTCATCCAGGCCGAAGAGTAGATTCGTGGCCGGTGTATAGGGATAGAATCCCCGCTCATTGAACTCCAGAACCGCCTCCCAATTCCAATAGGAACCGGGCAATCCCGCCGACTGCATCGCCGCCAGGGCCTTGGGGCTGGGCGCATTGAAGCCGAGACCGGGGGGCATCATTAGTCCCTTCTGCGAACCGGCAACGGTCACATCTACGCCCCATTCGCCATGACGGTAATCCATTGCGCCTAACGAGGAGACCACATCCACCAGCAGCAGCGCGTCGTGACCGGTGCGATCAAGTGCCGCCCGCGCGCCAGCCACATCGTTGACGACGCCGGTGGACGTTTCATTGTGGACCAGTGCCAGCGCGCGGATCTCGCGCCCGCGATCTGCGGCGAGACGCTCTTCAAGCGCCGCCAGATCAACCGGGCAGCGCCAGTCCCCTTGCAGTTCCTCTACCTTCAGACCCAATCCAGTAGCCACCTTTGTCCAGCCGGCTGCAAACTGGCCGTTAGCGCCAAACAGCACCCGGTCTCCCGCAGAGAGTGTGTTCACCAGCGCCGCCTCCCATGCCCCGCTGCCGGAGGAGGGATAGATGACCACCGGGCCGCTTGTCTGGAAAACCTGCTGCAGTCGTTCCAGAATACGCAGGGTCAACCGGGCGCACTCCGGCCCCCGGTGGTCGATCGTGGGGCGGGAAAGCGCCCGCGCCACCCGATCGGGCAGATTGGTCGGGCCTGGAATCTGGAGAAAGTGGCGGCCCGCAGCGTAAGAGGACATGTCAGAAATCCTGGTGGGAGATAGAGTCAGGCCAACTCTTCCTGGAGGCGCCGCAGCACGATCTCGGTCTCGCCTTCTTGCAAGGTATGGACTACAATGTGTAGATCTCCAGGTTCTGAACGGCAGAAGATCGCCGGCGAGCCGTTTTGGAGCGCTTCAGAGACCTCTTCGGCAGTTCGACCTTTCGCCTGCTCATCCCAGTTGACACTGAGACGCATCCAAGGGCCTTCTCCGTCCTGCTCCCACATATTGTCCGCGTTTACGCCAGGGGTGCCGGCCAGACCGCCGGCGATCTGGCTAATGCGGTCGGACTGGAGTTGCAGACGCTGCTCGTGATCGGTGTCCAGCCAGTGGCGAAGAGCCATGGTCGTGCCGACTACTTCCTGGCGGTCGACCTTATATCCCCGGCCAATGCTGTTGTTGCCGGTTTCGAAGCCGGTAAAGCCGTTGAGCCGGGCCAAGCCGACATACTTGGCGTTTCCACAGAGGATGCCGGTCGAGTTGCCGGAACCGAGATATTTGCCTCCGAAGCAGACCAGGTCGGCACCGCTGGTGGCGACGCGGCGCATGCGCTCCAACGGGTAAATCTCCGCGGCGGCGTCAACCAGGACAGGCAGGCCGGCCGCGTGCGCGATTTCGATTGCGTCGGGCAGCGAAACCGTATTGGGGAAACGCTCGCCCGCGGCGAAGTAAAGAATGCCCGCCGTCTGCGGGCCGATGGCATCTCGCAACTGCTGCGGCGTGCAGCTGTCTTCTTCGCCTACCTCCACCAGCTTTCCGCCGGGCACAGTGACGCTGCGGTCATAGCGGTAGCGGGTGGGCTTCTGGATGAGGAACTCGTCCTTCATTCCGGTCGTATCCGGCAGTCGGCGGATGCGCTCCGGATCGCTGCCGGCCAGGATCGCCGCCGCCCCCTGCACGAGCGCGGCGTAACATCCGGACGTCACCAGCCCGCCTCCCGTCCCCAACATGCCGGCGATGGCCTTGCTGACGCCGTCGAACACGTCGTCCATCCGCGTGTAGGCGGTGTTGGCGGACTCCATTGCCGCTCGCACTTCCGGCGAAAGTACCGAACCACCCAGGATCGTCATGTGGCCGCCGGCGTTGATAATCGGCCTGATACCGAGGGTCTCATAGATGTCAGAACTGGACATTGTGCGTGCCTCCTTGGCTCAATTGAAGAAATCCTTGTCTTCCGTCGCCAGGTATTTGCTGGCAGCGGTCTTGTTAAAGCTGACACCCAGACCTGGTCGATCCCAGACCGTGATATAGCTGTTCTCGACAATCGGGTCGGGCAAGCCGTCCACAATATCATACCACCATTCCGGCCGGCCGACAGGGTACTCGAAGGCGATGTAGTTGCGGGGCAGCGCCGCGGCCACCTGCACGAGTGCAGCCAAGCCGATCAGTCCGTCCCCGGTCCCGTGCGGGGCCATCAGAATGCCGTGAAGGTCCGCGTATTCCGCCACCCACTTCAGTTCGGCGATGCCGCCGATATCGGCCGGGTCCGGTCCGACGATGTTGACCGCCTGCTTTTCGAACAGCTCTTTGAAATTCTGTCGCAGGTAGATCTGTTCGCCGGTGTGGATCGGGGTGGAGGTGCTGCGGGTCAACTCACGGTACAGTTCGGCCAGCACATAGGGAGTGTAGTCGCCGGTGATCGTATCTTCCAGCCACATTATATGCATCCCCTCCACCGCCTTGGCCAGACGGATTGCGTCTGGAACGGTCCAACCGGGGCCACAGTCGAGGGCCAGGCCGATCCTGTCGCCGGTTACCTCCTTCATCGCCTCGACGCAGGCCACTACATGGTTGAACCCTCTTTCAGTCAGCAACCCGCGTTCGGTCTGGTGGTCAACCCCCAAGCGCTCGCCGTAAGAGAAGCCGTCCAGTTCGTCCGGCATGCTGCTGTGATAGCCGATGCCCTGCTTGATGATGGTGAACCCTTCGCGCGCCTCCGCCATCCGGGCCATGTTTTCGGCGTAGTGCTCAGGTTCCTGGCCGGCCATCGGGAATCGCAAAGCGCCGTTGTAGACGAGCACCTTGTCTCGGACCTTGCCGCCCAGCAGTTTGTATACCGGCACGTCCGCGGCCTGGCCGGCGATATCCCACAGGGCCATTTCGATGGCGCTGACCGCACTGCCCCAGGGCTTGAAGCTGCCCAGGCGGCGAATGCGTAACATCACCCGCTCCACATCGGTTGGATCCTGCCCCAATATATAGTTGCGATAGAAGAGAACGTGGGGCTTGAGGTAGGCCTTGAAATGTTCGGCCTGGCCGTAGCCCTCAATACCGGCATCGGTCGTGATGCGAACAACGGGACTGCCGCCCAGAATTGCGCATTTGAGATCGGTGATCTGCATAGAAATCCTCCGCAAACGAGAGAGTTGCGTGGAAGCTGAGCGAGATTTGCCCAACTGCACACTGGATTTGCTGCGACCTCAGCTCAGGTCGCCTCGGACGGAAAAACTGACAGCTGCACCCGCCGCTGGAACCAGCAGGAGGACTTAGGGCAGACACTGCAAGATTGTACTGCGTTTTGTCAATGAATGCCAGCACTCGAATCGCATGTTGCACTTTCTTCATTTGACAATAGAACAGATGGTCTGATACAATCTCTACAGACGCATCTGGGAAGTGGGCAGACCCGGAGAGTTTCAAACTCCGAAGACATGATTCTCTGATTCAACTTCTCATCTGTGCCACCGTCCAGCGGCGGCTCCGTCCCCTATCGGGCGGCGGTGGGCGGGTCCGGGCAGCGTGTAGGGCGTGTGCGCCGTCCTCCCTCGAATGGCGCACACTCTGGCACGAACTCGCTGCAAGGACCCGCCCTTCCTCTGCTCGTACCGGCAGGGAACCCTGCACGGAACAGGAATGAGCGATTCCCAGGGCCGGTTCGTCTCTGCCTTGGTCCGAACTTTTGGCGGCTCCATCATGAACAAAGGCTACCTGGGCCTATAGTTGCCCACGGTGAGTAGCAATTCTCTTGATAGGCCCATTCTGGTACAATAGGCCCTGCTTTGCGTGGCACTGTACACGCGGTTGCCATGTCTGTCTTCGGCCAACCACCGACTTACCTCTTTCATTCTAGCGGCGCAATTCTGTTCGCAACCTCGAGCCGGTGCGCCACAAAAATCGCCATCAGCAATCACAAAAGGAAAACACAATGCGACTCTTGCTATTCGATGACTACAAGCTGGGTGTGTGGAACGGCGACCAGGTACTGGACGCCTCGGCCGCTGTCTCTGACAGCGACCATCACTCTCCCCAGGAGATGATGGAGATGTTGATCTGTGACTGGGCCAACCTCGAACCGCGCATCCGGGAGGCCGCCGACTCCGCGCCTGGTATTGCTCTGGAAGACGTGACTTGCCGTTCGCCTCTTCCCAGACCGGGCCAACTGGTTTGCCTGGCCGGCAACTACCTGGAGCCGGCCAAACCGGAACGCGGCCTGTTCAACGCCTTCCTCAAATCGCCTAACGCCGCGCTTGGCCACGGCGGCACGGTCGTCCTCCCTGGTGCGGAGGCCACCGTCTTTCATTTCGAGCCGGAGTTGGCGCTGGTGATTGGCAAACGAGCCAGCTATCTGTCTGCCGAGGACGCGTTGGACCACGTATTCGGTTACACGCAGTTTATGGATGTCTCCGCCAGGGGCCTGCCAGGCGGTTTCTTCCTTGGCAAATCGTGGCATACCTTTGCGCCTTTGGGACCGCTGCTGGTGACTCGCGACGAAATCCCCAACGGCAATGACCTTGGCGTGCGGCTGTGGGTCAATGACGAGCAGCGCCATGACATCAACACGCGGGACATGGACCGCCACATTCCCGAACTGCTGGCGGAGGTAACCAGTGTGCTGACCCTGCAGCCGGGCGACGTTGTAGCCACCGGCACCCACCATTTCGGCCTGGAACCGGTGCAGGACGGGGACACGATTCGGCTGCAGATCGATCAGTTGGGGCCGGCTCTCGTTGTGCATTGTTCCGATCCGTCGGGGCGCAGCTGGGAGAGATAGACCGGAGCAGCGCACGCTTTTTCAACGCTTGTACTGCCCTTGAGGTTGTGCTACGATCAACAGTGAGAGATTGGGATCCATCCGAATGCGGCAAGTGCCTTAGGCGCGGACTGCATGACGTGGCGGATGGCAATCTGGCTGCCGCCTATCTTCCCCAATAGGGAGAGAGCGGCAGCCAGATCAGTTGCTTTCCACCTGTGGGCATATTCAGATCCAGGGACGCGGGCTTCTCGCCTGCGAGCTTGGCATTCTCCCCGAAAAACCAAAGATAGAATCCTTTCCACTGTTCTAGGAGGCAAGACATGCGGAAGCGAGCACCCAGGAGGATTTCGCGTCGTGAATTCATGCGCGTGTCGGCGCTTACGGCCGCCGGCGTAGTGGTCGTGGCGTGCGGCGCCGACGGCGGCCCGCCGGCGGAAGATGACGCCCCGGCCGCCGATGCAACAACTGAGGAGGCCGCGGCCGAGCCTGCAGCTTCACCGTCCAGGTACAACGAAGCGCCTGCGTTGGCGGAGATGGTGGCGAACGGCGAGTTGCCGCCGGTGGATGACCGGCTGCCGCTGGATCCGCTGGTCATTACACCCGAAGAGGAGATCGGGGACTACGGTGGGGTATGGAACCGTCTTGCGACCTCGGCCAGCGACAACCAGTTGGGGGGCAAGGTCGGCGGTGAGCATCTCGTCCGCTACAACAAAGACGGTACCCAGATCAACCCAAACGTCTTTGAGAGCTGGGAGGTATCGTCTGACGGCTCAACCTTCACATTCCACCTGCGCGAGGGGATGAAATGGTCTGACGGAGAGCCGTACACGGCCAATGACATCCTTTTCTATTATGAGGATGTGCTCCTCAATGAGGTTCTGACCTCCTCTTTCCCCAACTGGCTCACTGTCGGTGGCGAGCCGGTGGTGATCGAAAAACTGGATGACTACACCCTCGAATTCAAGTTTGCGGTTCCCTATGCACTGTTCATCAATGTGCTTGGCTCATTATGGGGGGACGCATTCGCCAGATACTGTGCCCATTACCTGAAACAGTTCCACATCAAGTATGCCGACAAGGACGAACTGGACGCGATGATCAAGGATGCTGGCGTGGAGCACTGGTACCAGGTGTTCGGCACGAAACCGGATACCAGGCGTAATCCGGACGCGCCCAGCTACCTTCCCTGGAATCTTAGCACTCCGTCGCACAGTGATCCGTTGGTCGCCGATCGCAATGCCTATTATTGGAAGGTCGACCCCGAGGGCAACCAGCTACCCTACATTGACGCCATCCACTGGAGTCTTGTGGACGGCAAGGACCAGCTCAACCTGCGCGCGATCCAGGGCGAAGTCGACATGCAGCTGCGGCACATCACCTTCGACAACGTGCCGCTGTTCATGGAGAATATGGAGAGGGGCAACTACCGCGTCATGCTGTGGCAGAGAGGGCAGGTAACCGATACCGTCCTGCATCTCAATCACACCAACAAAGATCCCGTGCTGCGAGAGATCGTCCAGGACAAGCGCTTCCGCTACGCGCTCTCACTGGGCATGAATCGCGCTGACATTAACGAAGCTGTCTATCTGGGTCAGACCGAACCCACCCAGGTATCCCCGACCAAGAACTCGCCTGTCTACTGGGAACCCCAGGCCAAAAGTATGACCGAGCACGATCCCGATCGGGCCAATGCCTACCTGGATGAAATGGGTCTCACCGAGCGGGACGGCGATGGCTACAGGTTGCGCCCTGACGGAGAGCGGCTCACCCTGGTGTTTGAGTATGTGTCAATCTTTGCCGCCTGGGGCGACATTGCCGAGCTACTTACGAGCGACTGGAAGGAGATCGGTATTGAGTTGATCAGTACCGAAATTGACCGCAGTCTCTTCGGGCAGCGCCTCAACGCCAATGAGATAGACCTCGGCGTATGGCATAGTAGCGGCGAGTGGAACCCCTTCATCGAACCGCGCTCCTTCGTGCCGATAGTGAACAACTATGCCTTGCGGCATTACGCCTACTGGTATAACAGCGGTGGCAAAGAGGGATTTGAGCCCACCGGTGACATTTTGAAGGCAATAGAGATCTGGGAAGAGATCAAGACTACTGTGGATGAGGAGGAACAGCGCGTGCTGTTCCGCCAAATCCTCGAGCTCAACATGGAGAACCTGTGGCAGATCGGCGTCACCACCGCTCCGCCGCAGCCGGTGATCGTCAAGAACTACTTCCGCAATGTGCCCGAGGACGGTATGTACGATGACCAGCCGCGTTCGCCTTCGAATACGGGGATGGAGCAATACTTCATTCGCGCAGGAGAGGATGAGTAGGCTGTGCGGGCAGCAGGGCGACTGCTGTTCACATACATTCGCACTTCTCGAAAAAGGGTGCGGGGTCGTTTCGCCAAAAAACTTGAAACGCGTATTCGCCGAACTCTGGAGGACATCTGGCAGCCGACTCGGCCCCGGCTTGCTAACTAGCTGAGACCTGCGGATCTGTTCGATCATTCTTCCAGATCGTTTTGGCAGCGCCGGCAAGGAAGAGTCGCGGTTCGCAGAGAGCACCAGTTTCGGAGCCGGTTTCGAAGGTGAAGGGAAGACTGCTGAGGACCGGTTAGACCCCAACTGACGCAGTTTGGCCTCTTAGTTAAGAGCAAGGAACTTGCGGTCGCCGGCGTGGAGTTCTGGCCGTTTGCGGCTTTGGATCGAAACGGGCTTGGCGACGCGGCAGGCGGCACGCCAAGCCCGTTTTTTGTGTTATCGCGGCCGAATGTTGGCATTGCGCCTTTGTGAATCACATCAGGAGGGATCATGAGCACGTCAGAAGGCGATTTTGTCGCCAGACCAATCACTCGGGGGCCAAAGCATCACTTCTTCGGCTACTACGGCATCTGCCCCTGGGATGCAACCGGACAGTACCACCTCTGCCTGCAGTCGGACTTCCACGATCGCCCGCCTGCTGACGGCGATACCGCCGTAGTCGGCCTCGTGGATATGGAGACGGGAAACTTCGAAGGCGTGGCCGAAACCCAGGCCTGGAATCTGCAGCAGGGTAGCATGATGCACTGGCTCCCCACCGCGCCCGACCGCCTGATCACCTACAACGCCCGCGAGGACGACCGCTTTGTCAGCGTAATCCAGGACATCCACAGCGGGCACAAGCGACTCCTGCCTTACCCAATTGCCGCCATCACGCGAGACGGACGCAAGGCGTTGGGGCTGAACTACGCGCGGCTCTGGGATATGCGGCCCGTGGTTGGCTACGCCGGGCTCACTGACCCCAATGCAAACCAGAAACATCCTGCCGACGACGGCCTCTACATCATGGATACCCACTCGGGCGAGGGCAAACTGCTCTTCTCATATGAAGACGCGAGGGAGTACCTCAGCGGCTACCCGGAGATTCAGAATCGCAAGATCTGGTTCAACCACCCATTCATCAACCGCGACGACACCCGGGTTGCCTTCGTCGCGGTCTACTGGGATGACGACCGGGCCAGGCAGACGGTATGTTTGACGATGAACATGGAAGGCGGCGACATTCGCATTCTGACCGACCTCGGCGCCTCGCACTGCGACTGGCAGACCGAAGAGGTCATCTTCGGCTGGATCACGATGAGAGAGGGTAAGAACTTCTTTCTGGTCAACGACACCACCGGCGAATACGAGGCCGTGCGCCCCGACATTCTCTCCAGGGACGGCCACTGCAACTTTACCCGCGATGGCTCCTGGTTGCTGTCCGATGAATACCCGGACGAGAACGACCTCCGCACCTTGCTCCTGTGGAACATGGCCGAAGAGCGACTGGTAGTCTTGGGGCGCTTCCTGTCTCCCCCGTTCTTCCGGGACGAAATACGCTGCGACCTGCACCCCCGATGGAGCCGCGACGAGCGGCACGTCAGCTTTGACTCGATCCACGAAGGCAGCCGGCAGATCTACCTTGTAGACGTGTCGGAGGTTGTGGGACGATGATTCATCCTCATATTGCATAGTGCGTAAGATGAAGGGAGCGGACACCGGGGCCGTTCAACACTGCCCTACCATGTGGGAGGGAACATGAGCAATACAAAAGGCGGCTTGGTCGCAAGAGCGATCACGCAAGGACCGAAGCACCATTTCTTCGGCTACTATGGCATCTGTCCCTGGGATGCAACCGGCCAATACCACCTCTGCCTGCAGTCGGACTTCCACGATCGCCCGCCCGCTGGCGGCGATACGGCCGTTGTTGGCCTGGTGGACATGGAGACAGGCAAGTTTGAAGGCGTTGCGGAAACGCAGGCCTGGAACTTGCAGCAGGGCAGCATGATGCACTGGCTGGCGACCGCGCCGGACAGGCTGATCACCTACAACGCGCGTGACGACGACCGTTTCGTCGCGGTGGTGCAGGACATCCACAGTGGGCAGAAACGGATTCTTCCCCATCCGATCGCCGCCATAACCCGCAACGGGCGCTACGCGCTTGGTCTGAACTATGCCCGACTGAAGTCGATGCGTCCCGTAGTCGGCTATGCCGGGCTGCCGGATCCCTACGCGGACCAGAATCATCCCACCGAGGACGGCCTCTACATCACCGACACGGAGACAGGGGAGGCCCGCGTACTGGTTTCTTACGCAGAGGTACGCGATTTCCTCAGCCACAATAAAGAACTCCAGAAGAGAAAAATCTGGTTCAACCATCCGTTCATCAACCGCGACGACACGCGAGTCTCCTTCGTGGTGCGGGTCTACGATGAGACGAAGGAAATCGGGCAGACGACAATGTTGTCCGCCAGCATGGAGGGAGGAGAACTGCGCGCCATGACCGACCTCGGCGCGTCACACTGCGATTGGCTGACCGAAGAGCTGATTTTTGGCTGGGTGACGATGAAGGAGGGTCAGAAGTATTACCTGATGAACGACACGACCTGCGAATATGAGGCGGTGCGGCCCGATATCCTGACCAGGAACGGCCATTGCAACTTTACGCAGGATGGCACCTGGATGTTGACTGATGAGTATCCGGACGACAACAGCCAGCAGGCGCTTCTCCTTTGGCACATGGCGGAGGAACGCCTGGTGGAGTTGGGGAGATTCTATTCGCCGCTGCCGTTCCGTGGCGAGATCCGCTGTGATCTGCATCCCCGCTGGAGCCGGGATGAGCGCACGGTCAGCTTCGACTCTATCCACGAAGGGAGTCGCCAGGTCTACGTGATGGACGTGTCGGAAGTAGTGGAGCACTAAGGCCCACCCACACGTACTGGCGCAGGAGACGTCGCCGCCTTCGGACGAGAAATGAAGTCGTTTCGACGTCCAAGTGTAGCGCTGCTTTATGGTGGTTGGTCTCGGTAACCGGGTCCGTTCAACACTGTCCTTTCATGCGGGAGTAAACATGAGCAACGCAAAAGGCAGCTTGACCGCAAGAGCGATCACGCAAGGACCGAAGCACCATTTTTTCGGCTACTATGGCATCTGCCCCTGGGATGCAACCGGCCAATACCACCTCTGCCTGCAGTCGGACTTCCACGATCGCCCGCCGGCCGACGGCGATACGGCCGTTGTTGGCCTGGTAGACATGGAGACATGTAAGTTTGAAGGGGTGGCGGAGACGCAGGCCTGGAACTTGCAGCAGGGCAGCATGTTGCATTGGCTGGCGACCGCGCCCGACAGGCTGATCACTTACAACGCGCGCGAGGATGACCGCTTCGTAGGCGTGGTGCAGGACATCCACACGGGGCAGAAGCGGGTCTTGCCTTACCCGATCAGCGCCATTACCCGCAACGGCCGCAAGGCGCTCGGCCTGAACTACGCCCGCCTCAAGTCGTTGCGTCCCGTAGTCGGCTATGCCGGGCTGCCCGACCGATTCGCAGACCAGAATCATCCAGCCGAGGACGGTCTATACATCACCGACACGGAGACGGGAGAGGCCAGCGTCCTGGTGTCATACGAAGAGGCACGCGACTTTCTGAGCAGCTACGAAGAAGTGCAGGCTCGCAAGATCTGGTTTAACCACTCGATCATCAACCGCGACGATACGCGTGTCGCGTTCGTGGTGCGTTATAGAGATGAGACGAGAGAGATCAAGCATACTATTCTTCTGTCGGTAAGCATGGAGGGAGGAGACCTCCGTATCGTCACAGATCTGGGCGCGTCGCATTTCGACTGGCTGACCGAGGAGTTGATCTTTGGCTGGGTGACGATGAAGGAGGGTCAGAAGTACTACCTGATCAACGACAGGACCGGCGAATATGAGGCGGTGCGGCCCGATATCCTGACCAGGAACGGCCACTGCAGCTTTACGAAGGACGGGACGTGGCTGCTGACCGATGAATACCCGGGCGACAAGAGCCAGCAGGCGCTGCTACTCTGGCAGATGGCGGAGGAACGACGGGTGGATCTGGGGAGCTACGATGCGCCGCTGCCGTTCCGTGGCGAGATCCGGTGTGATCTGCATCCCCGCTGGAGCCGCGACGAGCGCACCGTCAGCTTCGACTCTATTCACGAGGGGAGCCGCCAGGTCTACGTGATGGACGTCTCCAAGATCATCGGCAGCTAAACGCGGTCAAGGGAGTCGCGTCCGCAGTTTCAGCTACCAGGATGGGTCCGAAAGTCCAATTTGGACGCCCTCAAACACGACGGAGAAACCAATGGTACCATCACGCGCAATCACTTCGGGGCCGAACCATCACTGGTTCGGCTATTACGACAAACTTCAATTCGATCCGTCCGCCCGCTACGCGCTGGGGATGGAGGCAGATTTTGAACATCGCGCGCCGACGCCGGAGGATGTGATCCGGATTGGAATGGTCGATCTGGCGGACGGAGACCGCTGGATCGAACTGGGGGAAAGCCGGGCCTGGGGCTGGCAGGCGGGCTGTATGTTGCAATGGCTCCCCCAATCTGCGCATGAAATCATCTGGAACGACAGAGTAGACGACCGTTTCGTCAGTTACATTCTGAACATCGACACGGGCCAGAAGCGGTTGCTGCCCCAACCCATCTTTACCCTCAGCCCCGATGGATGCAACGCGCTGTCGATCGACTTCCATCGCCTCGAAGATATGCGCCCAGGCTACGGCTACATGGGCATCCGAGATCCCTGGTACGATGTGATGGCGCCGGAGGAGACCGGCATACACACGGTCGACCTCCGCACGGGCGAACGCCAGCTGATTGTGAGCTTGGCTGAGGTTGCGTCAATCCCCTACCCGCATGGCGACATTCGGGCCTCCAAACACTACTTTAACGTTCTCATCTTCAATCCCAGCGGCACGCACTTTCTCTTTCTCCACCGCTGGCGTCTTGGCGACGGTCCATTCCACACGCGCATGCTTACCGCCAAGGCGGACGGCTCCGACCTGACGGTAGTGGATCACTCCGGCCGCACGTCTCATCTGATCTGGCGGGACGACGCGCATATCCTGGCCTGGTCGCGGCGTCCTTCGCATGGAGACGCCTTTTACGTCTTCCCCAACGCTGAAGATGGTACATGCGGCCCGGATCAGATTGTTGGCAGGGAGAAGATGCCTCTCAACGGGCACTGCACCTACCTGTCGGACAACAACTGGATACTGAATGACACCTATCCTCAGGGAGACGAGCGCCTGCAGGACCTCTATCTATACAATGTGCCGACTGACAGCCGCATCGATCTGGGTCAGTACCACTCGCCGCCGCCGTATACGGAGACTTGGCGTTGCGATCTGCACCCGCGTTCCAGCCCTGACGATAGCAAGATCGTGATCGATTCGGCCCACGGCGGGAACGGCCGCCAGATGTACCTGTTTGAGGTGGAAGAGATCATCTGCGCTTGAATGAGAGGTGACTCAAGTCATCACACGACTGGATAATGCGGTAATGTTATGGTGTCACTATGCGAGTGACTCTAACGATTGACGATGACGTGCTTGCGTTCGCGCAAGCCTTGGCGGAACAAAACGGAAGCAGCCTGGGCAGCGCAATATCTGAGTTGGCGCGGCGCGGGTCCAGGGGGATGGGCATTGTTGAAGTCGACGATGGTATCCCCTTCTTTCACGTCGCCTCTGATGCTCGGTCGGTAACCAACAAGGATGTAAAGAAGGCGTTAAACGACTGGCCGCGACCCCGTTACTGGATGTCATCGTCCCGATAGTTTTGACCTGGCTGGGACTTGTTCATCAAAGTTGTCCCTCCTACCGTCATCACGCCTCTACATTTGGGTGCATCCCGATACCGTGGACAGTCAATCGGTATCGCGTGCCTCTCGCCCGCAACCTCTCTAACTAACTGCAGACACGTCCAATTCACTCTCGCTTTCTCGACAACCGCTGAAAATCCATCCCTCTTGACAAACTCGCACAAGTGTGCGATAATATCACCACATAGGCCGCCCAAATTCAGGATGCCTGCCCCCTCGGAATATGGCATATACTGGTAGAGGGTAGCCCTACGTAACGACTTGACCGCTGTCTTGCCAGGAAACTGGCTCATCCACTCACAGTTCGTTACTCCCCGGCATTCGTACAACTCGTTTCGCAGTCGGCCCTTTCGCCCTGTGCCTGTTCAGGCCGGAGCGCCCGGGCCGCCCATCGCCAGCCGCCTGTCACGCGCTTGGCAGTACGGGTCTTTACGCGAAACTTCGTGCTCTTCGCGGACCGACCATTGTCCGGCTCCATGGTCCTGCTGAAACTGTTGCAAAACATCGACATTGAATCTGCAAAAGCCCGAATTCAAACTTTCAATACGCCTTCGAGCGGACAAAGCGGACATATTTATGAAAAAATTCGTAACTACTCAGCCAATGCCACCCCTGAATCAGTCGCCACAGTCTCTGACCACTGACCACTGATCACTGACCACTGCAGTTCTGGGCGGTCGGGCCTTCGGCCCTCCCTTGTGCAGGGGCTCCGCCCCCGCAACGCCCCCGTCCAAAACCATCCCTCACCCACCGTACGTCGTAATTCCAGCTGTGCGGCTCATCCAAAGTGGCGGCTGCCAGCAAATACAAGATGAGAGAGCCTGAACGGCGGCGGGATCAAGGGCTGGTCAAGACAGCCACTGCATACGGCTTAGTAGTTACAAAAATTCATAAAAATACCCTCGCCGGCCCGCCTTGGCTGGCAGACCCACGCCCAATCGCCGGTTGCCCGTCGCGCACGCTCTGAAGGCCTGTTTCAATCGCTCGTAATCTCACGTGATCTGTCGTATAACGCTCGTAAACGCTCGTACGAGCGCGCAAGTGCCGGCGGGACCCCCGCCATCCCGAAAATCCCAAACAATCCTGCAAATCCTGCTTCAGACAATCCGCCCAACACTAATGAACGCTCGAACCCACTTTCAATCGCTCGTAATCTCTCGCAATCTCTCGCAATCTCTCGTAATCTCTCGTAATCTCTCGTAATCTCTCGTCCAACGCTCGTACGAGCGCACCAGTGCCGGCGGGACCCCCCCCCATCCTGAAAATCCCAAAAATTACTGCAAATCCTGCTCATACAATCCGCCCAACACACGTAAACACTCGCAAACGCTCATGATCTCTCGTAAACGCTCGCAAACTCTCGTCCAACGCTCGTACGAGCGCCCCTGTGCCAGCGGGTCTCTAGCCATCCTGAAAATCCCAAAATCCTGCAAATCCTGATTCAGACAATCCGCCCAAGACTCCTAAACACTCGTAAACTCTCGTGATCTCTCGTCAAACTCTCGTGAACGCTCGTACAAGTGCACCTATCCCAGCATGGCCCACGCCATCCTGAGAATCCCAAAAAATCCTGCAAATCCTGCTTCAGACAATCCGCCGACAGCCTGTGGAGTTGAACAGAGGCGCCCCCTGACCTACCCCCACTATGGGATGCACCTCTCCACTACTTCAACATTGACGAGTATCCTTTTTTCCTTTAGAATGACGCAGGCTACCTGGCAACCATCCCCGCAATTTCGATTGAAAAAGCGAGATTAGCTCTTCTCCGGCTGTGTCTGAATGTCCATATTCGTGAAGGCAACGGCGACGAATCCCACAGGTACATGAGAAAGAGGTCCCCATGACAGGTCCATTTCGTCTCGCCAATGAGGTCGACATTACGGGTTTCGGCGACACTGGAATGCGCCTGGGCGATCTGGACGGCGACGGTGAGTTGGAAGCCGTCTTCTTTCAGGCCCGCGACTGTCACATTCCCCGCATGTCGGCCGGCGGCTACCGGCACGAAAAGCAGGTCCACTGCGTGACAGCCATGAAGCTGGACGGCGATGTGATGTGGCAAGAGGGCGCTCCGTTGGGTGTTGGCCACTGGGCCATGCACGAGGTCGGGGCCGCGGTCAGCGATATCGATGGCGACGGCCGGCCCGAAGTCGTCTATGTCACCGAGCGCGATGGCCGCAGCTATCTTCGCATCCTCGAGGGGGACCGGGGCTACTACCGCAAGGAGGTCGAGACCGGTCCCAACTGTGTACTGCAGTTGTGCGACATCCGCGGTCTCGGCTCCAGGCGCGACATTCTCGTATCCACTTTCGTGAATCCCATTTACATTTATGCTGACGATCTGACCTGCCTGTGGAACTGCCACTTTTACGGCGGGGCTGGGCATGAACATGACTTCTACGACATTGACGGCGACGGCAAGGAGGAGGCTTTCATCGGCTACTGCTGCGTTCGCGCCGACGGGCTCAAAATCTGGTGGCGGCCTGACCTGGAGCCGCACCTGGAGGAGATGACCCGCGCGCCGCACGTCGATCATTTGCACGTTCATGACATCGATGGCGACGGTAGGCCCGAACTGCTGATGGTCGCCGGCAAGGACCTGGTCGTACTGGATGCCGCCACCGGCGAAGATCGTTGGATTTTCGAAGGCACACACATCCAGACCTGCGCCGTTGGCAATTTCCAGCCGGAGCGGGAGGCGAAGCAGCTGTTCCTGACCGAGCGGCGCCTCCACGGCGAAAAGGCCCACATCGGTTTTCGCGGATATATGGTCGACTGCAGGGGCAACGAAATCTGGCGCATGGAAAAGGCCGGATACGGCAGGACGATACAGTTGGCCGACCACGAAGCCGACGTGATTTTTGCCGAGTGCCAGGGCAAAAAGCCAACGCTCATCGACGGGCACGGCAAGATTATTCAGGAGTTGGATATGCCGCTCCGCACCTATGCCGAAGACCGTTTCGACGACGGCGATACCGGCGTGCGGGCGGTGTTCACGATTGCCGACACGAACGGGGACGGCAAGTTGGAGCTGCTTGGTTATAACCGGACGCGCCTGTGGCATTGGGTGCAGGATTGACGCACGTAGTTAGTTGTTGTTCGTATCGCGTATTCGATTGGCAGAACAGGTCAACCTTGAAATGACTCACAACTAAGGAGAACGCTCATGCAGAGTCTGAGATCAAACGGCAACTGGATTTCGCGGCGCGAGTTCATGCGCATTTCCGGTGTGGCTACTGCGGGAATGGTAGCGGTGGCCTGTGGCGCCGGCGGCGAGCCGGAAGAGGCCGAAATGGCCGCGGAGCCTGCCGCGACCGCGGCGCCTGCCGAGGAGGCCGCGGCGCCGGCCAGCATGTACAGTGAAGCGCCCATGCTCGCTGAAATGGTGGCAGCAGGTGAACTGCCTCCCGTAGATGAACGGCTGCCTGCCAGTCCTTCAATTTTGGAGGCCGTCGAGCAGGTCGGCCAGTATGGCGGCACGATCCGTCGCGGCTTCAAAGGCGTCTCCGACCGCTGGGGCCCGACCAAGATGCAGAATGAATCCCTCACCTGGTTCACCATGGATTTGACGCTGCGTCCCAACATGGTCGAATCCTGGGAGACCAACGCTGACGCCAGCGAGTGGACCTTCCACCTGCGCGAGGGGTTGAAGTGGTCGGACGGCACTCCGTTCGACAGTGACAGCTTCACGTGGTGGTACGAGAACCATTTCTCCAACGAAGACCTGACCCCGGCCGTGTCGATCCGTTGGGGAACGGGCACGCCCCGCGTGCCGATGGTGGTGTCGGCTCCCGATATGAACACGGTGATGATGACGTTCGAACATCCCAAGCCGCTCTTCGCCTTTGACGTGAGCCGATCGCATTGTTTTACTCCGGGCCATTACATGAAGCAGTTTCATATTGACCTGACCGATGACAAGGAGGGGCTGGAGGCGCAGATCGAAGAAGCAGGTGTCGATTCCTGGGATCAGTACTATGTCGACCGCAACTGGTGGTACCTGAACCCGGATCGGCCCAACATCGGTCCGTGGCTGTCGAAGAACGAGTTGTCCTCCGAGCTTTTCCTGATGGAGCGCAACCCCTACTTCTGGCAGGTGGATGAGGAGGGCCAGCAACTGCCCTACATCGACAAGGTGACGCACCGCCTCTTCGACACTAACGACGTCTTCAATCTGCGCGTCATCAACGGCGAGGTCGACTTCCAGGCGCGGCACATCCAGACGGGCAACTTCACGCTCTACAAGGAGAATGAAGAGGCCGGCGAATACAGTGTCGTTATCGGCACATCGACCCGGCACGAGGTTGTGACCCCTAACCAGGGCGCGCAGGATCCGCGCGTACGCGAGCTGTTCGAGATTCGGGATGTGCGGGTCGCGATGTCTTTGGCAGTCGACCGGGACGCGCTGAACGAGTTGGTGTGGGACGGCCTGCTGACCACGCGCCAGTACAGCCCCCTGGAGCAGTCGCCTCAGTTCCATCAAGAACTGACCGATGCCTACGCTGAATACGACCCGGATCGGGCTAATCAGCTCCTCGACGACGCCGGCTATTCTGAGCGCGACGCCGACGGCTTCCGGCTGTGGAAGGACGGCAGCGGCGAGACCCTGAGTTTCATCATCGAGGGAACCTCCCAGTCAGGCACGCCGGAAGAAGATTCGGTCCTTACCATCATCAAGTACTATAACGAAATCGGCCTCAAAGCGACCTACAAGGGGATGGAGCGATCACTCTATACCGAGCACTGGTCGGCCAATACCCAGGACGCCGTATACTGGGGCGGGTACCGTGATCTGCTTCCTATTCTCACGCCTTCACCCTGGATTGGGACGGAGCTGGACCGGCCCTGGGCGGGCGCGTATGGACGCTGGAAAGTCGACGAGGCCGACGCCAATGGCGAACCGCCGCCGGACGGCCACTTCCTCTGGAAGATCTGGGAGATCTGGGACCAGGTAAGTTCCGAGCCGGATCCGGCCACGCGCGATGAACTATTCACGCAGATCCTGGATATCTGGGCTGTAGAGATCCCGATCGTCGGCTACCTGGGACAGTCGCCGGCGCTGATCATCATGAAGGACAAGATGCACAACTACATCTCCGGCCAGCCGGTCAACGATGGGTTGGAAGATGAACACTTCCTGAATCCGCAGCTGCTCTTCTGGGAAGATCCTGAGAATCACATGTAGACCATGCTGCCGCACAGGCTATTGGCAGGAGCGAGGAGTCAGGCGCCTCTGCTAGAGTCAGCCCGGCATGTTGAAGAAAACCTGGGACGGCGCAACGGCGCCCGGATCGTGCGGGAATAGTTGCGCCGTCCTACGACATCGACCTCTGCTCAAGAACGCGCAAGTCAACACCACTCCAACCGAGACCGGCTAACCCTATGTCATCAACAAATCAGCCCACCAAGCCGCGATTCACCTCTGTCAAGATGTACCAGCACGCAAAGGGCCATCCCTCCTTCTGGTATCCACCCCAATGGCAACTGCAGGAAACGGATACGCCCAATCCAGCGGTCAGCCTTTATCCCGATCCCGCCGATGAGGCCACGTTTATCTCGATCACAGTCCAGGATATGGGCCAACCGCTGGCGGCAGAGGAAAGCTCGCTGTTGGCAGACGGCGTCGAAGAGGGGCTGAAGCGACTTGAAGGGTGTGTGGTAGAAAGTCTGGAAGTCCTCGCCGACGTGGGCGACTGGTGCCAGGAGTGGGTCTGCACATTCATCCAGGACGGGACAACCCGCCGGCGGCGGGCGCGTCTCTTCTGCGCGGGGCAGAACCTGTATTCGGTCGTAGTTCAAGGGGCCACTCCAGAGCGCTATGAATACTGGCGAGGCATGATGGAGTGGGTCATGTTGACCGTTCTCAATACTTCGGTTGATATGAGCGAGTAAGTTGCTCTCGCCGATACCCAAGTGCTATACTTCGGACGCTCTGGCAGTCATGGCAGATTCTCTTCTGGAAGTAAAGCTACGGCGTCCCCCAGTCCATCCATCTCCAATCGACAAACGAGTATTAAAGCAACTCTTCGACTCAACCCAAACGAAAGGAACTGATGACTATGAAGAACGGAATGGATCGTAGAACTTTTCTGCGGATGAGCGGTCTCTCGGCCGCGGCCGCGGTAGTGGCAGCGTGCGGCGCGCCGGACGGAGGCGCCGAACCAGAGGCCGCCGCCGACGCCCCCGCGGCCGCAGAGCCGGCCGCTGAATCCGGGTCAATGTCCAAATACAACGAGTCTCCGCTGCTGGCGGAACGGGTTGCGGCGGGAGAGTTGCCTCCAGTGGATGAACGGCTGCCCGCCAACCCGGTGGTGATCGAGCCAATTGAGGAGATCGGCCAGTACGGGGGCACCACCCGTGTTGCCATCGGCAATCCCAATCACCTGTTCGGCGACCCGCAGGCTGTGATGGGCACCGAGTTGATCCTGCGCATTGCGTCGGACTTCTCTTCTATCACCAGCGGCTTGGCCGAGAGTTGGGAGTTCAACGACGACGCCACTGAGCAGATCCTGCACCTGCGCGAGGGTCTCAGTTGGTCGGACGGCGAGCCCTTTAGCGCCGACGATTTCATCTTCGCCTGGCATGACCTCTGGCTCAACGAGGAGTACGCGCCCGGCGGTCCGCCTAGCCAATGGAAGGCAGGCGCATCGTCTGCAGGCGACCCCTTGGCGATGGAAAAGATCGACGATTACACGATCAAACTTTCATTCACCAAGCCCTACCCGTTGATCGTTCTGCACGAGACGTTCTATGCCGGAGCACAGGGCGGCTTGTGGCAGCCTGCTCACTATCTGAAACAGTTCCATCCCGACTACGGCGATGCCGACGAAATTGCCTCGATGACGGAAGACGCCGGCTTTGAAGATTGGCACCAGCTCCTGCGCGATAAAGGGCGGGTGGGTTCGACCATCCCGGCACAGGTTGGGTTGCCCGGCATGACCGCGTTCATACGTGTCGACGACGCGCCTGATCATCATACCTACGAGCGCAATCCCTACTACTGGAAAGTTGACACCGTCGGCAACCAGCTTCCCTACATCGACAACACGATCGTATTCGTTATCGACAACCGTGAAGTTGCCAACGCCAAGCTGATCGCCGGTGAGTTGGAGTTCTCTGGTCGCCAGGCGGACTTGGCCAACATGGAACTGTACCAGGCAAATCTGGAATCGGCCGACCTGAAGATCAAGATGTGGAAGTCGACCTTCCCCGGCCGCACCATCATTGTGCCCAATCATACGCACAAGGATCCGCAGGTTCGGGAATTCTTTGGAAACAAGGACGTGCGGCACGCCATGTCGGTGTCAATCGACCGCGAAGAGATCAACGATGTCGTCTATTTCGGACTGGGCGAGCCGCGCCAATGGGCGGCTTGGCCGGGCTCCAAGTACTACGAGGAGGGCGACGGAGACAACTGGGCGCAGTTCGACCCCGACATGGCGATGGATCTGCTTGACCAGGCCGGCTATTCTGAGAAAGATGACGACGGCTTCCGCCTCTTCCCCGACGGCTCACGCGTGAGTTGGATCATCCAACTTGACACCGAGCAGGCCGATGTCCTTGACGTCTTCGAACTGGTCGTCGAGCAATGGCGCGCCGTCGGTCTGGACCCGTCAATCCGCCCGATTAACCGGTCCCATCTGAACGAACTGGTGGCGGCTAACGATATGGGAATGTCCGGCTGGGAAGGCGATATCTCCGACATTACCTGGGTCTGGTGCTCGCGGCTCAACCACCCCGGACAATGTAACACACCTTGGGGCAAAGGCTATGACATCTGGCTGAAAGGCGATACCGAAAACGAAATCGCCGTGGAGCCGCCGGATGAGGTTGCCTGGGTCTTCCACCGCTGGCAGGAAATGATCGACGCGGTGACCGAAGAGCAGCACGTCGCCATCGCCCGCGAGCTGTGGGAGTGGTTCTACGATTATCTGCCTGGCTTCGGCACCGTCGGCATTCCCAAGCCGGTTGTGATGAAGAAGAACCTGACCAACTTCCCCGACGACGGCGTGTGGGGCTTCTCCGTGATTCGCGCCGTGCCCGTACATCCGGAACAGTTCTTCTACAAGCAGAGTTAGCAATACGAAGCAATCAGTGGCCGGTGGCCAGTACCCTTACTGACCGCCGGCCACTGACCAGCGGCTACTGGTGTCATGCGAGAATACATCCTACGACGCGTCCTGCATCTGATCCCGACGCTCATCCTCATTTCCATCGTCAGTTTTACGATCATCCAGCTCCCGCCGGGTGACTACGTGACCACCTATGTGGCAAACCTGGCGGCGGCCGGCGAGGAATTGAGCGAACCGGAGATCATGGCGTTGGAAGAACACTATGGGCTGAACCAGCCAGGTTACATTCAATACATAAAGTGGATCACAAACTTTGTCCAGGGGGACATGGGGCTGTCATTCTATTGGGATCGGCCCGTCAACAGGCTGATTGGCGAGCGGCTGATGCTGACAATGATCATGTCCTTTTTCACGCTTCTCTTTGTCTATGCCATGGCCATCCCCATCGGCATCTATTCTGCCGTCCGACAGTATAGCCCCACTGACTACACCTTTACCTTCATTGGATTCATCGGGCTGGCGACCCCTAATTTTCTGCTTGCTCTGATATTCATGTATATCGGCATCAAGTTTTTCGGGGCCAACGCAGGCGGACTCTTCTCCACCGAATATCTGGACGCGTCCTGGAGCGTGGCCAGGGTTTGGGACATGTTGAAACATATGTGGCTTCCGGTTGTGATCGTGGGCACGTCGGGTACGGCCGGCACGATACGGGTGATGCGGGCGACGACATTGGATGAACTGGGGCGCCCTTATGTGGAGACGGCCCGCGCCAAGGGTTTGCGCGAAGGCCCATTGACGATGAAATATCCCGTCCGCGTGGCGCTCAACCCAATCTTGAGCACAATTGGCTGGCAACTTCCTCAGATCGTCTCCGGTACCGTCCTCGTGGCGCTGGTGCTGAACCTGCCCACGACTGGGCCGCTCTTGTGGCGCGCGCTGATGTCCCAGGACCTCTACCTTGCCGCCAGCATGATCATGATTCTGAGTACGCTGACCCTGATCGGGACCCTGATCTCGGACATTCTCTTGGCATGGGTCGATCCGCGTATTCGCTACGGGGAACGGGGAACGACATGACCGGCGTAGTCAACCCTGGCGCAGAAGCCTTGCAAGAGAGTGCATCCTCCCCCTACGAGAGCGGGAACCTGTCCGATCTTCTCGAAGCTGAAGGAACTGTCGGCGAGTCCAGAACCCAATTCCTCACCCCGCGTGAGTTGATGGTGCTCCGCTTCCGCCGCAACCGTATCGCGGTCCTCGCTTTGTGGTTTCTTGCGTTCCTCTATCTTGCCGTGCTATTTGCGCCGATAGTCGCGCCCTATGACAGAGCGCATCGCTTCACCAAGCATCTCTATCTCCCACCCAGGGAGATCCATATCCGCAATGACGACGGCAGTTGGCAGCGGCCTTTCGTGTACGCCGTCGAGATTGTGACAAACAAGGAGACATTCACGCGCGACTTCGTCGAAGATCGCAGCCAACAGTTTCCCATCCTGTTCTTCGTCAAAGGCGACCCTTACAAGCTTTGGGGCCTCTGGAAAATGGATTGGCATCTATACGGAGTCGAGAACGCCGAGGAAATCGGACCGATATATCTTCTGGGCGGCGACAAGTTTGGCCGCGATATCTTCGGGCGAGTGCTTTTTGGTGGTCGAATCTCGCTGACAATCGGCTTGGTTGGCGTATCGATTAGCCTTTTCATCGGTCTGCTCCTGGGGGGCCTCTCTGGCCTCTACGGCGGCGTCGTCGACAACCTCATCCAGCGGCTGATCGAGTTTATCCGTTCCATCCCCACTATCCCCCTCTGGATGGGACTGGCCGCAGCCCTGCCAGGGGACTGGCCGCAGCTCTACATCTACTTCGGCATCACGATCATTCTTTCGTTTATCAGTTGGACTTCGCTGGCGCGGGTGGTGCGGGGGAAGTTCCTCTCCCTGCGCAATGAAGATTTCGTGCTGGCCGCCCAGTCAGCCGGCGCCAACCAATGGTACTTGATCTGGCAGCATCTGGTCCCCTCCTTTATGAGTTATGTGTTGGTGGACGCAACGCTCGCCGTTCCCGGCATGATCATTGGCGAAACCGCGCTCAGCTTTCTTGGGCTGGGGCTGGTGTCGCCGACGGTCAGTTGGGGCGTGATGCTGAAGGACGCGCAGCAGATCGTCGAGATCGCCATCCATCCATGGATTCTGTGGCCGGCGATGTTTGTCGTCCTCACCGTGCTGGCCCTTAACTTCATCGGCGACGGCCTGCGCGACGCCGCCGACCCGTATGCGGACTTGTAAATGGTATCGTCCCAATTCCGGTTCCCAGTGCGGCTTCTGGCCACCGAACACAAATTACGGTTCAACTGATGGACACGCTGCTCGAAGTTAAGAATCTGCAGACCCACTTCTTTATGACCGAGGGGGTCGCCAAAGCGGTAGACAGCACCACATTCTCGATCCGCCGCGGGCAGGTCTTGGGGGTGGTGGGCGAGAGCGGCTGCGGCAAAAGCGTCACTGCCCGTTCGATCATGCGCATGGTGCGGCCCCCCGGTCACACTGTGGACGGTGAGATCCTCTACGCCCGCGCTGACGAAGTCGGGCAGAGCACCGTCGTCGATCTGCTGCAACTTCCCGCCACCGGCGCGGAGATGCGCTCGATTCGCGGTGGGGAGATCTCGATGATATTCCAGGAGCCGCGTGCCTCGCTCAGTCCGGTCCATCGTATCGGCGGCCAGATCGTCGAGAATATCCTGCTGCACCAGCCGGTATCTTCGACCGAAGCGGAAGAGATCGCCATCGATATGCTGCAGCAGGTGCACATTCCTCTGGCCGAGCAGCGCATGGGCGCCTTCGCCCATCAGCTCAGCGGTGGAATGTGCCAACGGGTGATGATCGCGATGGCGCTTTCCTGCCGCCCCAGCCTGCTGATCGCAGATGAACCGACCACCGCCCTGGACGTGACCACCGAAGCCCAGATCCTTGAACTGATGCAAGGGCTGCAGGCCGACCTGGACATGGCGATCATGTTCATCACCCATGATCTGGGCGTCGTCGCCGACATGGCCGACGAGGTGGCGGTGATGTACCTGGGCAAAATCGTCGAACGGGGTGCCGCCGCCGATATCTTCAACGATCCCAAGCACCCCTATACAGTCGCTCTGCTGGAGTCCCTGCCCCGCCTGGACCAGAAGCGGGAGTGGCTGCAGACCATCCGGGGCGTTGTGCCGGACCCCTACAGCACGCTCAGCGGCTGCCCCTTCCATCCGCGCTGCGCAAATTTCATGCCCAGCGTCTGCGACGAGATCGTGCCTCAACCGATCACTCTGGAAGATGGCAGAGAAGTACGCTGCCTCCTGTATACCGAACACGCGGACCAGGAAAATCCCCCACTCGCAGAGGAAGCCAGCCATCAATAGCAACGCAGACAGCTATCCCTTGCTGGAAGTCAATGGGCTGAAAAAGCACTTTCCAATCGCCTCTGGGCTGTTCTCCAAGGTGGTCAGCCACATCAAGGCCGTGGATGGCGTTGACTTTGCGCTGCAAAAGGGCGAAACCCTGGGCTTGGTCGGCGAGAGCGGCTGCGGCAAGACGACCGTGGGCCGCCTGATTATGCGTCTGTACGCGCCTACGGCAGGAAACATTCAGTTTCGCCCTCATGGCGAAGAGGGGGCGGAATATGACTTGGCGACTCTCGAAAACTCGGGATTGCGGCCGATGCGTTCCCACTTGCAGATGATCTTCCAGGATCCGTACACTTCGCTTAATCCTCGCAAGACGATTCTGGATATTATCGGCGAGCCTCTGCGGTTGAACGGCGTGAGAAAGGGGCCCGAAGTAGAGGACAGGGTGGTGGAGATGCTGCGGCTGGTAGGGCTGCGGCCGGAGTACATCACACGCTACCCCCACGCATTCAGCGGCGGACAGCGCCAGCGCATCGGCATCGCCCGCGCCCTCATTCTCAACCCCACGCTCGTCATCGCCGATGAGCCGGTCTCCGCGCTCGATGTCTCTGTACAGGCGCAGATTCTCAACCTGCTCAAGTTTCTCCAGCGAGAACTAGACCTGACCTACCTGTTCATCGCTCATGATCTCGGCGTTGTCAAGCACATCAGCGACAGGGTGGCGGTGATGTATGTGGGCAAGCTGGTTGAGGTGGCCGAGGCCGACGATCTTTACCGCAAGCCTCTGCATCCATACACCGAGGCATTGCTTTCCGCGGTACACGTGGCCGGTCCCGCTGCCAGCCAGGGGCAGAGAATTGTCCTGGAGGGCGAAGTAGCCGATCCTTCCAACCCGCCATCCGGCTGTTATTTTCATCCTCGCTGCCGCTACGTCCAGGAGCGCTGCCAGCAGGAGACGCCGGACCTGCGAACGGTCGCCGGCGATCGTCACGTTGCCTGCCACTTTGCCGAGGAGTTGGACCTGGCCGGCGCGGGCACAGCATGAACCCAATTGAACACAGTCGAGGAGAGCGCGAAAATGAGCATGCGTCCGATCACTTCGGGGCCGAAGCATCACTGGTTCGGTTACTACGACAAGCTGCAGTTTGATCCCTCCAGCCGCTATGTGCTGGGGATGGAGGTCGATTTCGAGCATCGCTCGCCAACTGCAGATGATGTGATCAGGGTCGGAATGATCGACCTGGCTGACGGCGACCGCTGGATTGAGCTGGGCGAGACGCGGGCGTGGTGCTGGCAGCAGGGCTGTATGCTACAGTGGATACCTGGCTCGAACAGGGAGGTCATCTGGAATGACCGTGAGGGCGACAGCTTCGTCTGCCATATTCTGGATGTGCATTCGGGCAAGAAGCGCACATTGGGGTATCCGGTCTATACCGTCTCACCCGACGGACGCACAGCCATCGGCGCCGACTTTCGCCGTATCAACCACATGCGGCCCGGCTACGGCTACGCCGGCCTCCCCGACCCGAACCGCGATCTGCTGGCGCCGGACGACGCCGGTATCTACAGCGTGGACCTGGAGACGGGCGCGGCAACATTCCTGATTTCGATCGCGCAAGTGGCGGCAATCCCGGATCCCCACCGGGATCTCAGCGAGGCAAAACACTACTTCAACCATCTTCTATTCAACACCGATGGTTCCCGATTTATTTTCTTGCACCGCTGTCGTTGGGGGGAATCCGGCTTCCACACGCGGATGATGACCGCTGCGGCTGACGGCTCGAACATCTACGGAGTGGACCAATACGGGCACACGTCCCACTTCATCTGGCGCGACCCGAAACACATCTTGGCGTGGGCCAGGCATCCCTCACACGAGAACGCTTTCTATGTTTTTCGGGACGGCACGCAGGAGGTAGAGGTGATCGGCGAAGGGGTGATGAAGTTGAACGGGCACTGCACCTATCTTGCCGACACAAACTGGATTCTGAATGATACCTATCCTGTGCCGAGAGGAGAAGGAAAAGTCCAGGAGTTGTATCTCTACAGTGTGGAAAGCGGCCAGCGCCACGAGTTGGGCGAGTTTGGCGCGGCGCCAGAGTATGCAGGCGAATGGCGCTGCGATCTGCACCCGCGGTCCAGCCCGGATGGGAGTCTGATCACCATTGATTCAGCCCATGGCGGCAACGGTAGGCAGATCCATCTGATGGATATTTCCGCCCAACAGGCGTCATAGGGGAGTGCGAAGGCGAAAGCTCTGTTGTCTGCGCAGGAGAAATGACTGAAGTGTGCTACTTCCAGGTGAAAGTTGCCTTTTCGTCCTGGGGAATCGAACTGAAGCTCTGCATGGCCTGACCACTTTCCGGCTTCAGGCCGGCGCGGCTGGCAATTTCCTCGGCCAGGTCGGGAAGATAGGGAAGATCCTCGCGGAAGAGGACGGTCGAGCCTTCCGGCGTGTAGTGAACGTGCATATCCACATCGTCCTCGCCCGCTTCAGCCTTCTTCACAATCAAATCCAGGTGCGTGATGTGCCCCCAATCCCACTTGCGCGCAAGCGCCCAAAACCGCAAGGGGCTATTGATCGCCAGACCGTCCTCGGAGACCTCGTAAACCGTCCCCATGTCGATGGTGTGACCGTAGAGGAGCAGTGCGCCCCAGATCAGAAAGGTCCAGGCGATGGCCTCGACGAAAAAGAGCCGGTCAATTCCCATCGTGAAAGTCAGAGTTCCGGCAATCAGCAGGGCGGCTGCCGACACCATCGACTTTGGTCTACCTTGGAAGGTCATCGATTCCCGGACTTCGTCTGCCTGAATAGATTCAGCCATAGCGCCATTCTGCCTTGTAATATTGGTGTAGATTGTGCCCCCACTCCACTGCATGAGAGCAGATCACGGCAGCTGACAGGGCCGCGATTACCAGAATGCCTATAGTATAGACCGAAGGGCGAAGCGTACAAAATTTGCCAAACACCTGCAAACTGGATCGCGCAGCCCAAGCGTTTCAGGGTGTCCCAGGCGGAGAGCTAATCTGAATCCAACTTGAGACCAGGACTTTGTTTACGGGCGGTATCCCGGGACTGCAAGCGTCTCGCCCGCTCTGCCGCCATGCACAACCTCTTGGTCCCGTTTGGGATTTGAATCAGTTGCGCCCGCTCAGTCTGCAACCAGCCGGTATCCCCGCCCCCGAACCGTTGTGATGTAAACAGGATTGGCGGCGTCCGGCTCCACTTTCTGGCGCAGCCGGCTGATCAGCTTCTCGATGCGGGCATCGTCCACTTCCCGCAGGCCTTCGTCGCCCCATACATCTTTGACAATCTGGTACTTGTCTACAATTCTGTTGCTGTTCTGGTAGAGAAGCTTCATCAACTCATATTCCAGCGCGGTGAGGTCGATCTGGCGGCCATTGACAGTGAAGTCGCCACTTTCGTCTTCCAGATAGATGCCTTCGCCGGCGGCGGTATCGGTCTGATGAGCCAGAACATACTCGGCGAAGAGACGGCAGAACGCGCGTAGCTCCTCCCTCATCTGAACCAGGAGATGATGATTCATCAATTGCGAAAGGCAGGCGGGGTCAGCCTCCAGCCCGGAGAACAGGTGGCGCAGGGTCTCCTGTTGGTCGGATGTGCAGCTGTCCCAGATCTTCTCGCTCTCGGTGTGCAGCGCCGGGTCCTGGCGCAACTGATCTATCAGGCTACGGTGTAAGACAAAGCGATCCACCTTGCCATGACTGCGCGGATCTATCGCCGCCACCGCATTGCCCACTATGCGGCTGACCCCTGCCAGATAGCCGGGATGACCGCCGGTCCACTGATAGGCGAAGTCGATGTCTTCTGCGGACAGATCGACGCTGTGGCGTGCGGCGAAACTTTGCATGAAGCGTTCGACATCATGGCGGGGGAGAGGCGCCAGGCGCCAGGGCTGATGGGAAAACAGTTCTCCGAACTCGCTGCTGTGTTCGCCGGGCCGCAGCGCCGCCAGCGGCCTTACGGTCGCGGTCACAAAGATCAGCCGGTTGCCGTGGCGATCCTTCTTGGCCCGCAGGTTGAGGAACACGCGACTGTCGATCTGCTGGAACGGTTCGTCGAACTCGTCGAACAGCAGGATCAGCTTGTACTGGCTGTTTTGCAGGGCGGCGGTCAAGCCATTACTGAAGCTGAGGGGCACTTGAAAGACGTTGGCGGGCGCCACCAGGCCCTCGTAGGCGCTCTGCAATTCGGGGTTTCCGGCCAGAACCGTGCTGCTTTCCTGTAAGCAGCGCAGAACCAATTCATAGAATCCCTGCTCCGTCATCTCCAACATGCGGTTACAGTCGATATAGACCGGCAGGAATGCACTGCCTTCTTCGCCCAACTGGTGCAGCCACACGTCTGCATTAGCCAACAACCTCATAAGCGAAGATTTGCCCACATTGCTGAACCCGGTTACCTCTACGCAACGGGAACTATTGAGCATCTGAATGATTGGCTCAATGTCGGTCTGCCGCATGTAGCTTCCATCGGACAGACGCAACGTAGTTGTCATGAGACCTCCAGTTGAAAGCCTTGCGCGGTCAGAATTTGCTTGCGTGGGATTGCTTTCACCATTGTCGCCAACTTGGTCTGCTGCGTCAAGCGATGGCGAAGTGGGCAGCGCCCTCCAGGAGAATGTCTGCCGCCAGCACCTGCAGCGTCGCTTCCGGCGCGGCTTGGCCGACGCCGGCCACTGCTGGGACAAGACCCAGCGGATCCCACCAGTAAGCAGGCGCAGCGGCGGCCCGCTCCGGTCCCGCGGCGGCCGGTGGCTGAGACGGGCGCGGCCACTGCGGCGGCCAGTCGCCGCTGACCAGGCGGACGGGCGGCCAATCAGCCAGAATTTCCGGTCGTTCTCCGGGACGCACGCAACTGACCCGCAGCCCTGTGTCTTCCTGGCCGGCCATCTCCCAAGCCCAGACGTGCAGCCACCGATCCGCGCCTGCATACAGCCCATGCAGTGCGGGCAGTTGATGGCGCCGCATCCAAATGCGGACCGCCTGGGCAAAGGCCCACTGGGTGCTGGACAGAGCAACCGAGTGGTCAACCCAGCCTGCGATTCTTCGCATAGCAGGCATGTGCAAGGAACGCTGCCAGTGATACCGCTCCAGCACGTTATGCAGAGCCGTGTCGCTGTTACTGACGGCCGGGGAGAGCACATTTTCGGCCACCACGGCCGCGGCCCCGTTGGTCCCTTCTTGCCAACGTGCCAGCGCGGCATTGGCCGACTGGCTGTTGCCGGCAAAACAGAAGAGCGGCCTGTCGTCGTCAGGCAGTTTGACAGCGGCTTCGATCACGTAGTGGCTCAGGCCAAGCACCTGTTCCTGGCTATGGCGGCCAATCTGTTCGTAGCCGCCGACGATCAAAATAACATCAGGGCGCAGCGCCTGAAGTTCCCTCGCCAGAGCACTCGCGTTCTGGTGGGGCCCCGGCAGATAGGTGGCAACCGGGCTGCACAGCGCGCCGGCGAGCGCCGCCTCGCCGGCGGCAAGACTGCCGCCGCCGGAAAGTCCGGCCATCCATACCCGCAGAGGTGGCAGCAGATCCGCGACCGCTATCGCCTGGCCGACACCTTCCACAAAAACAGGACCGGATTCGTGCAGGCGGGGGCGGTCCTGTTCCGCATCCCAAAGCGAGATGCTGAACTGCTTTTCCAGTCGGTTGACTGCCTGTACCAGGGCCGCAGTGCATTCGTCAGGACTGACCTGCGCGGGCAGCTCAACAGTCTGCCATCCAACCATCCGGTAGATTTCTTCCACCGGTTCAATCAGTACAGCCGTAGCCCGCTGCGGCTCTGCGGCCAGGGCCAGAATGCTCTGCGGAGCGAAATCAGCCAGCGAAGCCGCCGAACGTCCACTACCCGAGACGGGGGACGGTGGAATAGTTGATGCGTTCATGAACCGGCTCCACGTACAGCAGCCCACAGCAGCTGCCAAAGTTCGCTGCGGGGAATTTCAAACAGGAAGTAGTCCAAGCGAGCCAGTACGAGCGCAAAACGGGCCGACACGAGTCGAGCGAAGACAATGCCTGCGGCCAGCCACAATGCCCGGCGACCGATGCCTCCCCATACTCCCAGCAGTTTCAGGATGAGCATTCTGTACGGACCGGCTCGCCCTTGGGCGGCGATCTCCGTATCCTCCGACCTGGAAGACCGCGGCGAAGTGGGGCCTTGCGCGCTTGCGCCGGTGGCGCGGCCAGGCTGCAGGTGAATCAGGACTCCGCCGGTGATCAGCAAAGTGATGAATCTGACCAGCCACGTCGCCTGCCCAGCAGCGGTGGACGCGTCGGCCGCAGTCGCCACAGCTGCCAGCGGGGATTGCAGCGCCGCAGCGAGTTGGGGCCACAGCGTCCCCTGCAATGCGCCGCTCACACCAACCCCCAGGCCGACGCCGCCAAGGATGGCTGCAGGAATAACCGCCAGCAAGCGCAGAAGCTGCCTTCCGCCCGGCCTTCTGGGCGGTCGGCGAAGTAGCTCCACGCCCCCTGCCCACATAAGCAGCCCCAGAATAAGAGGCAGCCAACTTTTAAGCAGTGCGGGCCCCGGCGCGGAACTCCATGACATGGGATCTGCGATGAGAGGCGCGAAGAGCCTTGGCCAGAGAACGTTGCGCCAGGCGAGCACCGCCATATAACCCAGTCCCGCGCCGACCAGAACGTACTGACCTAAGCGTGCCAGAAAATTGTCTCGGATCAGATAGCTGCCGATGGTCAGAGAAATGACGAGACCCAAAATCAGGCCGGCATCCTGCAGGGCGCCGGGCAGGCTGCTGCTGAACGGGCTCACAGCAACCTCCGTTCAGTCAGTCCGGCCAGATTTCCGAGCATGATGACGACAAACAGTATGCCTATTCCCCAGTTCTGGCCGTTGGCCAGTCTTGATGAGCGAGCCTGCTCCGCGACGCTGCGGGTGCGCTCCAACCGGCGAAGATACGCGTTGCCACCGTCCCAGCCGCTCACGAGCCCGGCCAGTTGCCCGCTGTGCAAAAAGGGGCGCAGGGCCGGGTCGACAACTGCGCTGGTTACCGCGATAACTGTACCGTTGTTGATAGGTTGCACCTGCTCCAGCCAGCGCCGCACATCCTCGGCGCGGGCGGCGATCACCAGGGTTAGCGCTGGCCCAGTGTCGGCAAGGCCCGCGATGCTGAATCGTTCTCTGAGGTCAACCCAATGCGGGTCGACCGGCAGGGTCTGGACCGGGTCAACGCCGAGAAGAGGTAGTGAGGCGGCGCCTCCGGGGAGAAAGCCTCCCTCGATGATCTGGGTGGCTGAAACCTGGGCGCGGGCTGGCCGCCTTACAGATTCCTCGGCCCTGGCGATCACGCGACGCGCCATCGCGGGCCCGCCCGGCAGCTGGCTGACAACGATCAGCCTCGCTTGCTTGTGGAGTAGATGCTCTATCACCGGCTGCGCCACAAGGTCCATTTCGCCGGCGGTCGCCGGGTCGTATGCCCAGTTCACAAGGACGAGGCTGTTTGGCCGCAATGTTTCGATCTGCAGATGCGCTTGTTCCAGTCCGGGGAAGGGGTGTGGTCCAGTCCCGCCAGTGGGCGTCTTCGCTCCCCACAATAGCGCGCCGGACAAGCCGAGCAGCAGGATCAATTCGAGCCAGGGCCGCCGCGGCAGGCCGCTCCCGCCTGCTGCCGGCTCAGCTGTGCCTGGGGCCAGGTCCGGGTTCGCGCCGACCGCCAATGGCAGGTCCTCGGAAAACAGCTGGCGCAGCTGTCGGCGCTCTTCTTCGTTTACCGTCAGTTCACTGGACACCGAATGTGAGGGGCTGCGCGAGGGATCGAATGCGCCGGCGCCAGTGTTCGTATATGCCAGTGGATCGGCGGGTTCGAGCAGGCCCCCAAGGTCGGCTATGAGAGGATCCGGCTGTGCCGCAGCGGGCTGCGACTCCTCCTGGCCTGAAACCTGGGCGGCATCTTCTTCTTCGCCGGCTGAATGAGGCCACGTGCGAGAGTAGGTCGGGTCGGAGGTCTGGGCGGCGGCGAATTCCCCTGCGTCTTCCGCGGACGCCGGGGGAGGATCTTCCTCCTGGTCTGCGGCGATTGCGCCTGGCTCATCAGATGTCTCGCCGGCGGGCGCGGGCGGCAACTGCGTGCGCGCCAGGTTTGTGCCGCAGTGGACACAAAATTGGGCATCAATCGGGTTGCTGTATCCGCAGTGTGGACAGTCGGACTTCGCCATTGGCGCAGCGATCTCCAAGTCAGTATGCTACGAGCGAAAGTCGAAGGTAACCAAAAGTGTACGCGGCCAATTTCGTCTGGTGGAACTTATTTCACGCTGTTCACGATCAGACGGAGGCTGATGAACAAAACGGCCAGCGAGCCGCCCAGCAGAACGCCGCGCATCGCGGCCATCACAGGCCAGGAAAGCAGCCAGTCGACCAGATCGATCAGCGTCTTCGGCATGATCTGATAGAAAAAGGGCGTCTGCACCAGGAGCATCAGCAGGGCGCCGGTCAGAATCCACAGACCGCCGGGCCGATCGATGCGAAGATAGAGGTAGGCCGCGCTCAGCAGAAAGAAACCGGTCAGCGCGTAGAGTGTTGCCTGCCCCGGCGCCAACACAGCGTCAAAGACCCACTCTATGAGCGGGCCTATCGATCCTTCAGGCGATGAGATTCCGGCCCCAAAAACGAGGGCGAAGACGACTAAGAGCAGCAGACTGAGAAGCCACTCTCTCTGCCCGCGTTGAACTCTGACAAGGTGATACCAGAGTGCGTTGGCAATGCCCAGGAGCAGCGCGAAGGCGCCAAGCAGCAGCGCCCAACCATAGAGCGTGGTTGCAGCGGCAGGCGGCACGATCGCCAACCCGAAGCGGGTGGATATGACCAACAAGGCGCTTGCAAGGGCAACCAGAAGGCCGATTCGATTTGACCAGCCCGGACGGGAAGAAAACACTTTCAGTTATCCGAAGAATGCGGCGATCAGAAGCGCGAGCGCCAGCAGCCCGCTTGCCCAGCGCTCTCCCTTGTGCAACCAGATGTTCTCCCCGGGCGCCGCGGGTTCGGGCATGACGTCCCCTGTGACAAGGGCCGGCAACAGTTCGAAGTCCGCGCCTTCTACGCCGGGTGACGCAGACAAGGATGTGGACCAATCAAGGCCCGGCGGCAGTGCGTTGCGATCACGCCGCTGTGCTGCGAGGTTCAGCGTGGCGGTGTAGAGAGCGCTGTCTGCTCCCGCAAAAAGGATAGTGCGCCCGGTATCGTCGAAATTTTCCGATTGGCCTTCCGGTCTCCCCGTTACTTTCGGGCGGGAGTCAGCTGCAACTTTGTGTCCATAGCCACCCCCACTGGGCCGCCAGACATGCATCGCAAACAGCCAGAGCCAACCCTCGCCCCCTGCAACTATTGTCGGGTGCTGCGGCCCCAGGTTTTGGCGGGCGATGCGGTCCAGTGCGAGCAGGTTCAGCCAGCTGTTCCGGTATAGCGAGTCAATGCCAAGCGGAAACAGAGGTGTTTCCCCGTTCTCGTTGGCGGTGTCTGCCAGCTGCCGCCAAGCCGAGGCCAACTGTTCCGGGTCCGGGTAATAGTTCACAATTCGGTTTCCTGCTCATGCGTTGCATCAGAGTCCTCTTGCAACAGGTCCTCCAGCCGTTCTGTCAGTGCGGAAGGACCGCCCGGTTGGGAAAGTAGTCTTCCCCAGGCGCCGATCCCGTCTGCGCCCAGAAGCCCGGCCAGCGGCTGTAGAATAAGGAGCATCTGCCCGAAAGCGAATGCCAGCGGACGGTGCCCAACCAGAAAGAGTATCGCAGGCAGGACCATCCGCCGTTGACGAATTGCGGAGAGTGTTTCGTCAACTGTCTCGTCGTACATTGAATTTACCGATTCCTCCTGAACTCCAGAAAGGGCGCGCCGCCACATAGAAATATGCGCAGAATTGTACCACAGAGCCGCTTGCGCGTCAGACAAAGCCCCGTGGCCACACTGTCCCCCCAACTTGCGCATGTACGGCAATCCATTGTTTACTTGAACCTTGGAACAGGACAAATGCCAAGTAATACTCCCATTTCAGGAGAACACAAATGAGCCAAAACGTGATTGCCGCGCAGATGTATACCGTGCGGGACTTTACAAAAACCGTAGAAGGATTTTCCGACTCAGTTGCCAAGATCGACGCAATCGGTTACACGGCGGCACAAGTATCGTCAATTGGTCCGATCCCTGCGGCGGACGTCAAGAAGATTTGCGACGACCACGGTATTACGATAGTAAACACACACATCGCCTGGCCGCGCCTGCAAGAGGATATCGCCGCGGTGATTGAAGAGCATCACCTCTGGCAGTGCAAGCACGTGGCGGTGGGCAGTATGCCGCGCCATTTCATCGAGGCCGGTGAGGAGGGGTTGTATCAGTTCATCAAAGAGGCGACAGAGGTTGGGCGCACTTTGCACGAGGCCGGGCTGACATTCAGCTACCACAACCATAGCTTTGAATTCATGCGCTACGGCGACAAGTGCGGGCTGGAGATTCTGTTTGACGAAACCGACCCCCGCTATGTGCAGGCGGAGTTGGACACGTACTGGATCCAGTTTGGGGGCGGCGATGTGTGCGACTGGATCTTGCGGCTAAAGGACCGGATGCCGGTCATCCATTTCAAAGACATGGCGATGTCTGGCTGGCGGGATCATGTGATGAAGGAAGTAGGAGAAGGAAATCTGAACTGGCCGGCCATCCTCGACGCCTGCCGTGAAGCGAATGTCGAATGGTATGCAGTGGAGCAGGACATTTGCCCTGGCGACCCATTTGACAGCTTGGCGATTAGCTACCGAAATATGGTGAATATGGGTTTGTCCTGAGAAGATGGACACATTGCGCCGGTGGTCAGCGTTCATTTCAGTGTCTGGCCTCCGGCCCCCTTCTTCCCGGCTCTTTTCACTCTAATCTCGTGCGAATGCGACTGTACAACCACATACCCCACTGCCCTTCCGCGACTTTCCACACCTGCAGTTTGAACAGTCGCAAAAGCGACCCCAAATGGTCAGGGAATTTACCATGCCCCTGTCCTGTCACTACCCTGGAGATGTGAGAAGTACCTGAGTGAGTAACCGCTTTGTGGCCCTTCTGGAGCCATGATACAATCCCCTCATCCGGAACAGGAAGTGAAAGAAAAAAAATGAGAGTACTGATCACCGGCGCCAGCGGCAAGTTGGGCGCGTACGTTATCCGCCAACTTGCGGAGGAATATGAGTTGGCGCTGATGTCTCGCAGCCGTCCCGCGTCCGAGTTTGCGCGATTCCCCTGGATAGAGGGCGATCTGAGCGTGTGGGAGGACTGCCGGCGGGCAGTTGCCGGCGTAGATGCCATCCAGCATATCGGCGCGCAGCCGTGGCCGACCGATCATCCGGCCATGCGGGAGCGGGTTGAGGAGGAGAACCTGCCATTCGACGCTACGTTCACGAGCAACATGCTGGGCACCTACTACCTGATGCAGGCGGCGGTGGAAGCCGGAGTGAAGACGGTGGTAATGGCCGGCAGCAACTGTGCGCTGGGGCACGGTTTCCGAATCAGTGACAGTCCCTTTCCGATCGATTTTCTTCCTATCAACGAGACGCATCCCACCTATCCCGAAGACTCCTACAGCTTCTCGAAGCGGGCGGGAGAGGATCTGCTGGCGTCTTTCAGCCGGGCCTACGGCATTCGCACCTACGTAACCCGCATCGCCGGCGTTTGTCCGCCGCAGCGCCGTCAACAGATGGCCGCTGAAGCCAGACCGAACAGCTCCTGGAGCCCGTGGCTCTACTGCTGGGTGGGCAGCGAGGATGTCGCAAGCGCGCATCGCCTGCTGATGGAGGCCGCGCCGGACCTGCCCGTCCATGACGTTTACTTCCTGAATGCCGACGATACGACCGCTCTCGAACCGACAAAGGAACTGGTGGAGCGCTTCAACCCACCCCTGGCGCCCCTGGCTGCGGAGCTGGAGGGCCATCAGTCATTTTTTAGCTGTGACAAACTCAAGCGGGCAGTAGGTTGGCGGCATTGCACGGCATGGCGACAGCCGTAACCGCTTTCTGACGACTCTGCAGCACTGTCCGGCACCATTCTGACCATTCACACATTGACGAGAACATGACAATGACCGACACAGTACGTTTGGGAATTATCGGAACCGGCAGCATCTCGATTCGCGGGCTGTTGCCCCACCTGACCATGGATGACGTGCAGGACCGGGTCAACGTCACTGCAGTGTGCGACCCGGTCGTCGAGAGGGCCGCCGCCGCCGCAGCCAGGTTCGGCGTACCCCATTTCTACGCCAGCGCGGAGGAGTTATTGGAATCAGGCACTGTAGACGCGGTCTCTATCGCCACACCTATCGGCCTGCACTTCGAACAGGGGATGCAGTGCGTGGATGCCGGCCTCCACATTCATATAAACAAGTCGATGACGACAACTGTCGACGAAGCCGATCAACTGATCGCCGCGGCCGCGGCCAAAGGCGTCAAGCTGGTCTCCTGTCCCGGCGAGATGCTGCGTCCCCGTCACCGGCGAATCAAAGAGTTGGTCGACGAGGGTGTGCTTGGGACGCTGACGTGGGCGGTCACCGGTGCGTCTTTTGGCCGCTACCATGAGAATGAACGCGTGCGCGGCGGCGACGATCCGCTCACCAACGTCAACCCCGCCTGGTACTTCCGCAAGCCCGGCGGCGGCCCGCTCTACGACATGACGGTCTACGGCCTCCACGCCATGACGGGCATTCTCGGTCCGGCCAGAGGCGTCACCGCGTTTTCGGGCGTGCGCGTGAAGGAGCGGGAGTTCTACGGCCAGATGTTGCCGACCGATATGGACGACAATACGCTGATGGTGCTTGACTTTGGTGACAACATGTTCGCTTTCGTGTACGGTGTCGCGGCAGGCCGCCTCCCCAATATGGGCCGTCCACTGATATTCGGCACCGAAGGTGTCATCAACGGCGGAATGCTTAACGGCGAACCGTTCGACTATCCGGGCCGCGAGCTGGACGAAGAGATCGACACCAACGCTACGCTGCCGCACGTATTGGGCGCCCACCGCGGATTGGAGGAAGCGCACGTCTACGAAGATGTGATGCAGTTGGTGGACTGGATACGTGAGGACATCCCCACCACCTCGACCGCGGAGCATGCCCGCCACGTCATCGAGATATTCGACGGCGCCTACCGATCAGCGCAGTCGGGGGTGGCACAGAAGTTGCGGACGACGTTTTAACTGTGTGGCCGGCGCAGTCTCCTGAACCGCGTTAAGCCCCTTGGGGCGCCGCAGTCCACTATGGTGAGACACTGACGCAGTTTCTTTGGCTTGTCAATAGTCTAAAGAGAAAGCATCAGATGTATGATAATAAACACACTGGTCTAAATATTCGTGTGTATACGGAGTGGGTTTCATGCGCACCAGTGTAGTTCTTGACGACAAGCTGGTAGAGGAAGCGATGTGCTATTCGGGCCTGACCACGAAGCGAGCGGTTATTGAAGAAGCCTTGCGCCTTCTTGTACGTCTGAAATCGCAGGAGGAGGTACGCAGCCTGCGGGGACAACTGCACTGGGAAGGCGACTTGGAGACCATGCGTCAAGCACGCGCCCCACTCGACGCGCGCTGAGGCAAAATCTGAGTCCTTTTCTCTGGAGAGACACATATGTCGAAAATCTATCGCATTGGCGTGATTGGCTTTGCGCACATGCACATCAACCATCTGATCGAGCGTTTCGCCGCCCATCCGCAGGCCGAGCTTGTGGCCTGCGCGGATACGCCGGCACTGGTCCCGGAACTGCGCGCGGGCCACTATACCCGTGCCTGGAATCTGCGCCATGCGTTGGACGACTTGGGCGTGCCAAAGTCGTATGACGACTACCATGAGATGCTGGAGCAGGAGAAAATCGATATCGTCATCTGTTGCGCGGAAAACGCGCAACATCCAGCCGTGGTGGAGGCCTGCGCCCAGCATGGCGTGCATGTCATAATCGAAAAACCGATGGCTGCCTCTCTGCAGGACGGTCTGCAAATGGCCCGGACTGCG
Organism: Caldilineaceae bacterium; assembly: GCA_965220715.1. GTDB lineage: Bacteria > Chloroflexota > Anaerolineae > Caldilineales > Caldilineaceae > Bin5. Next base: position 4,413,431 of record OZ244843.1, on the reverse strand, counting down.
CGGGCCGCCGGCATCGAACTGATCGTCAACTGGCCTACCACGTGGCAACCGGCTTCCCATAAGGCCAAGCAGCTGATCGACAGCGGCGCAATCGGCCGCGTGCTGACGGTCAAATTTCGGGGGGGCCACTTGGGCCCGCTGGGATCGGGCGTCTCCCATCCCGGCGGCGACGAGAACAACCAGGCTCTGCCGCGCAAGCTGTCCGGCGTTGAACGGGGCGCGACCTGGTGGCATCAGAGCGCGGCCGGCGGAGGGGTCATGCTCGACTACTGCTGTTACGGTTCACTGGTGGCCCGCTGGCTGGTGGGCGAGCCGGCAACCGGCGTAATGGCAATGCGGGCAAATCTGAACAGCCAGTGGGGCGATGCCGAAGACAATGCCGCCATGATTGTACGTTTCCCCCAGGCGATGGCTCTTTGCGAGGCATCCTGGACGACCCTGGATCACGGCGTGTCACCTGGCCCGATTGTCTATGGCACCGAAGGCACTCTGGTGGTCGACAAGGAGACCGGCGATCAGGCCCCCAAAGTACGGGTAGAGAGGGGCGCTGGTCGCACCGAGTACTACGACTGCGAGCCGCTGCCAGAGGACCGTTTGGACATCGCCCAGGAGATTGTCCACCGGCTGCAAACAGGCGACCCGCTTCACCAGACTCTGGAGCTGGATTTCAATTTGGAAGTGATGGCGATACTTGACGCCGGCGTGCGCTCCGCCAACAACGGCCAGCTCGAACTGGTCGACACGGACGCGTGGCAGCTGGGATAGGCATGGGAAAGAGAGAAGGGGATGATGGACATTCAAGCTGCGTTACTATCTCTTGGCGTGCGCGATGACAGGCTGTCCGCTGCCGAAAAGAGAACGCTCGATGAGGACGGCTACCTGCCCCTGCCGGGCATGTTGACGCCGGCGCAGGTACAAGCGCTCCGAACGCGCCTGCAGGAACTGGAAGAGGAAGAGGGCGAGGAAGCAGGCAAAGAGGTGCATCAGGAGGCCGGCACGGCCCGGCTTGCGAACCTGGTGAACAAGGACCCGATCTTCGATCTCATCTGGACCAACCCGAAGGTGTTGGCGGCCATGTCCCATGTGCTGGACGGCGACCTCAAACTGTCCTCTCTAAACTCGCGCGCTTCCCTGCCCGGGCATGGTCTGCAGGGGCTGCATTGCGACGGCTCACTGAGCCTGCCAGGCTTCGAAGCGTCACCTGAGGACGGCAGTCGGCGTTTTTACGCCTGCAACTCGATCTGGCTGCTGAGCGACTTTACGCCTGAGAACGGGGCTACACGGCTTGTTCCCGGCTCACACAGGTCAGGCCTGGATCCTCGCAAAGATTTGGAGGATCCGCAGGCGCCGCATCCGGACGAGGTGCTGGTGCTGGGCAAAGCGGGCACGGCCTTTGTCTTCAACGCTTTCACCTGGCACGGGGGAACCGTCAACCATTCGGACAGCCTCCGGCGCGCGCTCCACTGCTATTTCGTTCGGCGCGCCTTCCCCCCACAGACGGATCAGCGGGGTCTCCTGCGACCGGAAACGACTGCGCGCATCAGTGAGGCGCAGCGGGTTGTGTTGGGTGTATAGAGAGGGCAATTGGAAAAGTAGGCGCCCGGGCGGTCAATTCAGATGAGGTTCTGAACGGATTCTGCTCTGCAGCCCGCGGCGCAGGTGCTTCAGAACGGTGAGGACCTCGGTACCACCGAGCAGAACGTACACGCCGAAGAACACAAACCCGCCCCCGCTTGCGCTGGCCAGGATGAAGAGCGCCGGCGGCATGCGCAGTTGGTGAAGCAACAGCACGACTCCGCACATCCCCAGGCTACCCACCAGCGCGCGGCCCAGCGTCGCGCCCAGCATTGGTACGTCCACGCCGCCGACTCGTAAATTGAGTACAAAAAGCGCGGCTGCCAACGCCAGCGCCGCAATGGACGTGGCCCAAGCCAGGCCGGCGATGCCGAAAGGCCCGACCAGTACCATGCTCAGCCCTGCGTTCAGTACCATCCAGCCCAGCGTCGCCCACATGGGCACATGGGTGTTATGCTGGGCGAAGAAGGTCAGAGTGAGCACGTCATAGGAGGCCTCGCCCAGCAGGCGCAGAGAAAAGATCGCCACCAGTATGTATACCAAGGCGGTTGATTCCGGCCCAAACTCTCCCCTTTCAAGCAGGAAGGCTATCGCAGGTCGGCCCAGCACCAGTAAACCCACCGCCGACGGAATCAAGAGCAGCCACGTGGCGCGCAACCCCTGCGTAACGGTCTGGCGCAACAGCTGACCTGACCCGGTATTGTGTTGTTCGGCCATCGTAGGAAAGATGACCTGGGAAATAGCGGCGCCGAAGAGAGACTTGGGCATCGACAGCATCACGAGCATAGCGTAGTAGAAGGCGGCGATGCTGCCGGCCTGCAGGGGAGAAGCCAGACGAATGAACACAAGGTCTACCGCCTGGAAGGCGCCGAGGGTCACGATGCGCGGCCCCATAAGGCGTACTACTTCCCGCACACCTTTCAGCCGCAGATTGATCTGTAGCCGCAGGCGCAGGCGCTGTCGAGCCAGAGCAGGCAGTTGCGCGAGAATGGTCAGCGCCGCGCCCAATACGCTGCCCCACGCCATGCCGTAGACGCCCCAAATTGGAACGAGCGCGAACAAGCCCACGATCTGTCCCAGGTCGATCAGAACGCGGCCTAGCGCGGGTGTCAGAAAATGTTGGTGCGAATGGAGCACGCTGCCGAACACGCCGGAAACGCTGATCAACGCTGCGGCCAGCAGGAAAATGCGCATCATCTGCGTGGTGAGTTGCTGGGTTTCCGGGGGAAAATGAGGCGCCAGTGCCACGCGGATTAGCCACGGCGCTGCGGCAATGGCCAGAAGGCAGGCCGTGCCCATAACGATGAGAGTCAGGGTCAGCACGGTACCGGCAAGCGATTCGGCTTCGCGGCGCCGGGATTGGGTGAGATAGCCGGAGTAGACGGGGATGAACGCGGCGGAGAGCGCGCCGGCTGCCAGCAGAGCCAGCAAGAGCTCTGGCAACTGGTTGGCTGTAGCAAAGGCATCAACTTCCGGGCCGGTCCCGAACAGTCTCGTTGTCAGCAGCAGCTTTACGAAACCGGTAATCTTGTCGAGCCCGAAGATGAAAAAGACGAGGAAGGAGGAGCGAATCAGATGCGGCGCGCGCGACATCGAAGGTCTTACCAGGTCGCCAGCAAGTAGCGACCAGACCAATGAGGCATGGGAGGGGACACTTTCTTCGGCCCCCTCCCCATCGGGTCAGTTCCGCTTATCTGAGATTCCACGTACCGTCATCCAGCGCACGCAGTGAATGGAGGGCGAAATCGATTTCCGTAGCCTCGTTGTCATGTCCATCCAGACAGGAGGGTACGGGATCACTCAGAAGCAAGAAGCCATTCTCGTATTGCTGGAACACGGCGCAGAAACCTCTTTCCTCAGCTGTCGCCCAGCCCACGTCGGCAAAAACGTCGTCATCCGTTTCCCACAGGTAGCCAAAGCCTCGCACGGGAGCCTGGAGTCCTTCCGGTGGTGTGCCCCGCGTTCCTGAAAGGGCTTGATCGTCCCAGTCATCGGCAAATCGATTCCATTCTCCTGCGGTGACAAACGCGAAGACAGCATCATCGTCCTGGCGCCAGATCATGTGCCCTCTCTGGAACGGCTGCCAGGATGACCACAAGGTACCTCCAGCTGATGATGGGCAGCCGAATTCGCTATGATTCCAAAGATGGCTCAGCCTTTCGTGGACCTGGACTTCACAGGCAATCTCCCACGCGCCTTCATCCAGTGCCTGAATCGTAGCTGAGCCGAGCAGAGTCTCTGATACAAGGTTTAGAGTGTCGGTGAAGCAGGAATCGACGGGATCGCCGGTAAGTAAGGAGCCATGTTCGAATTTCTGGACCAAGGCGCAGATGCCCTTCTCCTCATCTGTTGCCCAGCCCAGGTCCGCAAAGACTTCGTCATCGGTCTCCCATAGATAGCCAAAGCCGCGCACAGGTGTGTGCATGCCATCGGGCGCCGTGCCCCGAGTATCCGTATATACCTGGCCGTTCCAGTCATCCGAGAATCGGTTCCATTCCCCTTCGTCTGTGAAAACAAACGCCGCATCGTCATCCTGCCGCCAGTTCATAAAGCCGTCCTGAAACGGTTGCCAGGCAGACCAAAGGGTTTTTCCCGATGATTGTGGGCATCCGAGAGCAGCCTGATTCCAAAATGGCTGCAGTCTGCCGTGGGTCTGTTTCTTGCAAGCCATGCCCCAGGTACCGCTCGTCAGAGCCAGGAGAGCGTTTTCGGCGAACAAAGATTCTGATGCAAAGTTATGCGCGCCATCTAAGCATGATTCGACAGGATCGCCTATCAGCAATATGCCTTTCTCAAACTGCTGGATTCGGGCGCAGAAGCCTTTTTCCGCGTCCGTGGCCCATCCCAGGTCGGAGTAGACAACGTCATTCGTTTCCCACAGATAGCCGAACCCGCGCACGGGAGACTGTAGGCCGGTTGGCGGCGTGCCTCGATTGTTGGTGAGAGCCTGGTCGTTCCATTCGTCCGCGAACTGGGCCCAATTCCCATCGTTCGCATAAACAAATAAATCATCACCATCCTGCCGCCAGATCATGTGACCGCTTTCGAATGGCTGCCAGGCTGACCATACGGTCTGCGCAGCCGCACTCGCGCATCCGAGCGCGGAATGGGCCCAGAACGAGCTCAGGCTATCATGCGGCTGAATCTCACAGTCGGGAGTATCCTCCTCCAGCTTCTCCCACCAGACGGTAATCGATGCCATCCCTTCGCCTTCGAAGTACTCGACTTTCACTGTGTGGCTTCCTGCAGTGAGTTCAGTGTCACTGACCGTGGTGGTTGCAGGGTGAACGTTCCAGTCTTCCAGCAGCAGGCTGTCGTCCACGTAGATTCTTACGCCATCATCGACGCGGGCCGAGAACCGGTAGGAACCTGCCTCAAATGTGCTGGTGGCCGTCCAAGAAATGCTGAAACTGTCGTTGGATACGTTGGTGTCCGGACTGCCGGCCTGCCAGTCAAAGTCGATGGCCCCATCCTGCCGGGTCAGGACCGGATCGCCGCTAAGGTCTTGAGTGGCATAGTAACTCCCGGTCCAATCGGCGGCTGTCCCGGTCGGCTGCGAAGGTGTTGGCGCGGCCGGCTCCAAACCGCCCGATGTCTGCTCTAAGGTCCCGATTTTGGCCGCAGCGACTATCTGCGGTAATAACGCGAGAAGCAATGCCGCGACAAAAACCGTGCAATGTACGTGCCGGATCCAGACGATAGGAAGATTATCTGAGCGCATGTGTCAATCCTGAGTAGATATGGGCCATCGTACATGACCGAAAGCTTGTATATCTTGATATCTGAAATTCTGCACCTTTTTAGGGCGGAAGTCAAAGGAATGCCCCTCACTTGTGCCTATCGAAATCAGCCCGATTCTTGGCGAATATCCAGATTATTACACTGGAGCTTGGCAAACTTCCGGTCTGAACGCCCAAGAACTGGCTTGGAAAGCAAACTGGGTAAAATGCCTACGATCCAACTACGAAAAAAGATGCTGTCATCGCAAAGCCTCTGAACGGACGCAGTGACGGCACTTCAGCTTCGCGATCCTGCCAACGGCTCCCAAAGCAATGTTATCTTAGATCGGCCGGCAAAATAACTGGTCCCGTCTGATTAGGAGGCGTTCCTACAGTTCTGGCATCGGCCCGATGCCAACCTCAAGTCAAGCGGGGAGGCCGGCGGGCTGAGTGCGTTGATGACCGGCCATCTGCTATAATGACAACATCTTAAATCGGGTCGAGGCCCGCTTCTGACATTCCCGAAGTGACAAGCCAATGGCGAAATGGTTGATCATACTGGGTGCCATCCTCCTGGTCATTGGGGCGGCTTTGCAGTTTGCGCCCTGGCTCGTTGGCTGGTTTGGAAAGCTGCCGGGCGACATACGTGTAGAGACAGAGTCGATGAAGGTCTTTGTTCCAATCACGTCCATGCTACTCGTTAGCCTCGTCCTGACCCTGCTTCTAAGTTTTCTCAACCGATAGTCATCGCGAGCAAATCATCAATGGACTCCGAACAACTGATACAAGAGTGGAAGGCAGAGGCAGAGAAACCAATCATCGGGTGGGACTTTTCATATCTCGATGGGCGGATGCTGCTGGAACAGCCACCGTGGTCCTACATGAGCCGCGCAAGGAAGCTGATGCGCAGCGTGCCGTCGGTGCTTGACATAGCTACGGGCGGTGGAGAGCGCTTGCTCGCCATGCGAGAAAATTGGCCAGAAACAGTTGTGGTGACGGAAGGCCATCCACCCAACTTCAAGTTGGCGTGCGAACGGCTGGAGCCGCTGGGCGTACGCGTTGTCGAAGCGGACCATGACGAGTACACCCCTATGCCATTCGAGAATGCCGAGTTTTCACTTGTGTTGAACCGTCATGCGGCCCTCTACGTCGATGAAATCGCGCGTATTCTTGTTCCTGGCGGCCGACTCCTTACGCGGCAAGTGCATGGGCTGTGGGCGCAGGACCTGCTCGCCGCCTTTGACGCGCGGCCGCAGTGGCCGGATGCAACGCCGCAAAAGTACGTGCCATGGCTGCAAGCAGCAGGATTCGATGTTGTTGACGTGCGGGAATGGTCCGGCAGGCTGGCTTTTACCGATGTGGGTGCGGTCGTCTACTATCTGAAGGCGGTTCCATGGCTTGTGCCTGGCTTCACCGTTGAATCGCAAGCAGGCAAGTTGCTGGCATTGCAGAAACAGCTGGATGAAAAGGGTCAACTTGTGTACGAAGCAGGGAACTATCTGATTGAGGCAGTGAAGCCGGCGTGAAGGGGTAAACTGGCTGTCCCCGCCGACGTTCAGCGAGCTATGGCCGCGCAGTCAGCCTCGGTTATCTTTTCACGGCTTCGGCCAGGCGCTGAAACAGCTTTGTAGCCCGAATGGCCTCATAGCCCGGGCGCAACCGCACTTCGACCGCACATGCTTTGAGCTCGGGTTCCTGAGAGATCGGATCCACTTCAGCCAAAGTCACATTGTTGACGGCACTGAATTGGCCCGCCAGGCGCCCCCAGTGAAATGGCATAAAGCAGGCCCCCTCCCGGATTTTGTCTGTCACGTGCGCTTTGGCCCAGACCCTGCCCCGGCGTGAGCGAATCTCAACAACATCCCCTTCTTCGATCTGACGCCGTACCGCATCGACCGGATGGATTTCCAGGAAAGGCTCGCGTGCGCCTTTCAACAGGCTTTCCGACTTGCCGGTTCGGGTCATCGTATGCCACTGATTTCGCAAGCGGCCGGTGGTCAGAAGCAGGGGAAACTTCCGGTTCGGCAGTTCAGCGGGAGGCACAAATGCAGGTGAATGGAATGTCGCTTTGCCATCGACAGTGGCAAAAACTGCTGCCCCGCTCATCGGGTCTGCGGCGGCCGCCGTCTTTGCGGCGAATTCATCGTCACTGCAAACCTCGTCGCCAAGCTGCGGGGATCGACCGTCATGCAGACCGGCGTAGAGTCTCGTGGTGCCGGGATGGTCGGCACTGGGAACCGGCCACTGGAGCGGTCCCTCTGCTTGCAGCCGGCGCACGCTGACGCCGCTGTAATCACAAACGCGACCTTTAGTCAGGTGCGTAAACTCGTCAAAAACATCCTCTGAAGACGCATAATCGAAGGCGTGCGCAAACCCCATGGCCGCGGCCACGTCGGCGAGGATTCGCCAGTCCGGTTTGGCCTGGCCGACAGGCTTCACCATGCGGGGCAGATAGGTGAGTCGGCGCTCAGAGTTGGTCATCACGCCCTCCCGTTCCGACCACTGGGCGGCCGGCAACAGCACATGGGCGTACTGCGTCGTGTCGGTCGGGTGGTAGGCATCGGTAACGACAAGCAGTTCCAGCTTCGACATTGCCTTTTCAATTACGTCAATGTTGGGCATGGAGACGACCGGATTGGTACACATGATCCACATCGCCTTGACTTCGCCCCTGGCCGCGGCGTCGAACATATCGACCGCGGCCAAACCGGGCTTGTCGGCAATGTGTCCTGACGGCGTCTGCCAGAATCGCTCTACTTCCTGGCGATGCGCAGGGTTGGCGATCATGCGATAGCCCGGCAGCAGATGGGACAGTCCCCCGGCTTCGCGCCCGCCCATGGCATTCGGCTGCCCGGTCAGAGAAAAGGGGCCGCTGCCCGGCTTGCCAATCTGACCCGTTGCCAGATGCAGATTGATTACAGCCTGGTTCTTGGCAACCCCGTTCACGCTTTGGTTCAACCCCATGCTCCAGAAGGAAAGTGCGCCGTGCGCATCCCCAAAGAGGCGTGCGGCTTGGATCAGGTCACTTTCGTCGATGCCGCAGACCTTTGCGGCCGCCGCGGTCGAGACATGACCGATGGCGTCCAACAATTCTTCGTGACCGTTCGTGTGTTCGGAGATGAACCCCTGATCAGTCTTTCCGGTACCACACAGAACATTCATCATGCCGTTGAGCAATGCCACATCTGTCCCGGGCCGGATCGGCAAGAAGAGATCGGCGATGGCGGCGGTACGTGTTTCTCTTGGATCGACCACGATTACTTTCACGTTGTCGGGATCGCTTTTCTTGCGCCGCTTGATGCGATTGAACAGGACCGGATGGCAGTCGGCCATGTTGCTGCCAATCAGGAAGAAACAGTCGGCGTGGTCGATATCCTCATAGGCTGGCGGCGGGCCGTCGGAGCCGAAGGCCGAGACATAGCCGGCTACGGCTGAGGCCATGCAGAGCCGCGAGTTGGCATCGAAATTGTTTGAGCCGATGAAACCCTTGAGCAGCTTGTTGGCGACATAGTAGTCCTCTGTTGTGAACTGGCCGGAACCGTAGAAGGCCACTGACTCGGGGCCGTGCTGGCGGATGATCTGCTTGAGGCTGTCTGCGATGTGAGCCGTCGCTTTTTCCCATGTCACTTTCTGAAACCCGGCATCGGCAGTGGGCGCGCCCCTCCCTTGCCTCGTCACTCGCATCAGCGGCTCGCGAATGCGGTCCGGTGTGTCGAGCGCGCCGGGCAGGTGAATCGGCTTGAGACAGAGATCGCCCAAAGTGGAAGGATGATCAGGATTACCCCTGACTTTGGCGACCTTCCCGTTGCTAATGCCGACCCGCAGGCCGCACCCGACTCCGCAATAGGGGCAGTATGTGTCGTGCCAGCGGTCGATTTTTCCGCTGGCGTTTCCATTGGCAAGAGAGCCGTTTCGAGATGACATGGCGTTCCGTATTGTGATTTGGGCGCCGCAAGGCATATGTCCGACGCAGTTTTTCGAAGGAAGGTGGCCGGCCCGACTTTACTGGCGCGGGCGATTAATGGGCGCCGGTCAGGACCGACTCGCCGGAGTCGGCCAGACGGGCGGCTGTCTCCTCGGCAGCGGCCTTCTCTTCACTCACAGAGAAGCGCACCATGAAGGCCATGAAGGCGCATACGCCCACAAGGATACCCAGAATCAGGTACGACTGACCATACAATACCGCCTCTCGCCGGAAGAGAAAGCCCGCCAGCATTGCGCCAAAGTTGCCGCCTGCACCGACGATGCCGGCAACTGAGCCCATCGCGCGCTTATTGACATAGGGAACGATGGCAAAGGTTGCGCCTTCGGACATCTGCACAAAGAGGCTGAATAAGATCAGAGCTGGGATGGCCAGCGCCAGCACGCCCATGTTAGCGAAAAATATCAGAGCAATCCCTTCCAGGACTAGGCACACAAAGAGAAACTGGACGCGCCCTTTCAGACCGCCATCGCGGTTGATGAAATCGCTGAAAATGCCGCCCATTGACCGGGCGAAGATGTTCATCAGACCAAAAAGGCTGGCGACGAGCCCGGCCGTTGCCAGGTTCACGTCAAAACGATTGAAGAAGTAGAGGGCCGCAGTGCCGTTGATGGTCAACTCGATGCCAAAACAGGCGGCGTAGATGAAGAACAGCGCGATCACGCGCGAATCTCTGATGGCCTCCATAAATGTCCCGCGTGCAGCGGCAGCAGGCGGCATGTCGCCGCGGGCTCGCAGTTCCGAGTAGTTGCCTTCAGGCGCGTCCTGGGTCAGAAACCAGTAGGCGGCTGCCGTGATGAGCATGGCAAGCCCGGGAACCACCATCGCCACCCGCCAGCCCATTGTCGCGGGCACAAAGGTCAGCGCAGCGGCAAGGAGAAGCGGCATCACGGCCTGGGTAACGCCACCCCCCAGATTGCCCCAGCCGGCGGTAGTGGCGTTGGCCGCGCCCACCACATTGGGAGCAAACATGACGCTCGTGTGGTATTGGGTGATAACGAAAGAAGCGCCGATCGTGCCTATCAAGACGCGGGCAATAATGAATTGGGTCGGCGTCTGCACGAGGCCGATGCACATCACCGGCAGCGATCCCAGCACCAGCAACGCTGTGTAGACTTTTCGCGAGCCGAACCGGGTACACATCGGGCCGATGATGAGCCGCGCGATGATCGTCAGGGAGACCGCCGCAATGATCGAATTGCCGACCTGAGCGGGGTTAAGACCGAGAGTCGCGATGACGCCACCGTCACCTTTCATCAAGGGCACAATGCCAAACCAGCCAAAGAAACAGAGGAAGAAGGCAAACCAGGTTACGTGGAAGGCACGCATCTGGGGTGAGTTGAAACTGAAGAGTTCGATCTTGGTGGCTTTGTTCTTGAAGTCCATCGGAGGAATCCCCTTCATCGTGGGAATGAATCTGTGCTTTATGCCAGTACCGCGTCCGGAACCGTGTCAGACTGGTAGCGGGAAGCTATAGTGTCCGCCAACAGGTCAGTAGTCTCCTCTATGGTGGCCTTGCGGTGGATTTCGACGCCGAGCCTGGCGTCTTCACCCAGGCATCCGCCGGCAAAAATGTTGAAGCCGTCGATCACGGTTCCATCCTGGCGGAGTCGGGTTGCCTCCAGCCCGATTTCGGACAGCCGATGGCGTCCACAGGCGTGAACGCATCCCGATACGTTCAGGCGCACAACCTTATCCCGATCGGGTAGACGCTCCTCCAACTTGCGCGCGATCGCCAGGGAAATTCCTTTGGTGTCGTTGAGCGCGAAATGGCAATGGTCGATGCCCGTACAGGTGACCAGCCCGCGCATGACACCGGAAGGAGAGGGGCTCCACTCTTCCAGCAGCGGCTCTGCCAGCAATTGGTCGAGATTTTCGTTGGCGACGTTGGGGATGATCACGTTCTGGTCGTTGGTCAGGCGCACTTCGCGGCTGCCGTATCTGTCGGCCAGGTCGGCCAGCGCAAAGAGCTGGCCGGCTGTTATACGGCCTGTGGGCACCACCATCCCTACATAGCTCAGACCATCCTGGATCTGTGGATGGACGCCCACATGATCTTGCTCAAGTGGGTCCGGATCGCGGTAGAGTTGGCGCGCACCGGCTGATGGCAGTTGCTCACCCAGCACCTTCGTTACTTCGTCACGGAAACGGTCAATGCCCCATTCGTCGATCAGATACCACAAGCGGGCCTTGCCCCGCACCGCACGGCTGCCATTGTCGCGAAATACGGTCAGAATGGCGCGACAGAGAGCGGTAACTTGGGAAGGACGCACAAACAGGTCTAGAGGGACAGCAAGATGCGGGTTCTTGCCTCCCACATGCCCTCCAACGGCGACATTGAAACCGGGCGCAGGACGGTTTCCGATACGTCCTATGGCGGGCGTCAGGCCAATGTCGTTGCTCTGCGCGTGCGTGCAGTCGAGTCGGCAGCCGTTGATCGAGATGTTGAATTTGCGGGGAATGTTCTGGAACTCCGGCCCCAGAAGGGAAAGAGCCGTGGCCGTAGTCAGTTGCCGGGTGTCGAGCAGTTGATGGCCCGTCAGGCCGGTCAGAGGGCAGCCGGTTACATTGCGAAAGTTGTCCATTCCCGTCTGCTCGGAGCCGAGGCCAACCGACTGTAGTTTTTCAATGATGGCGGGCATGTCTTCAATCGTGATCCAGCGCAACTGGACATTCTGCCGCGTCGTAAAGTCGCCCACGCCGCGTCCATAGTCGCGCGAGAGTTCTGCGATAGCGCGCAGTTGCGTGGAGTTGACGATCCCGTTCGAGATGCGCATTCGCAACATGAAGAAGCCAGGTGTCTGCTTGCGATAGAAGAATCCGTGCCATTTGAAGAGATCGTAGTATTCCGGGGGAATTGCATCGAACCCTTCGTCAGCCCAGCGGTAGATGTCGTGGATGAGACTGAGCGGGCTCTTCTGCAACTTCAGCAACTCAACCTTGTTCAGCTTGGACTTGCCATTGGCCCTGCCATTGCCGTTTCTCTGCGGCGCGGGTGCCGGGGCGGGAAGTGTGCTTTCTGCGGCTGGTAAATTCATCGACTTTTCTCTCCTCTAAAATGGAGCGATTGACTGAACAGGTTAAGCATATTTCAGCGCCGCATAAGTCGTAACTGCCAAGTGTGCCAAAAACGTACGCCAATCATTGTGCGAATAGTACAATTCCAAGAGCATATGCGAAAGTCAATCGATCTGAGAGAGATTGAATTCGTGCGATTGGCCCGAACCTTTATGCAAGTTGTCTAAATGCAGAAGGCCGCTAGACCAAACCCATCTTCACCTGAACCGGCGTTTCGGTTGCGTGTTCGACGCGTGAGGGGCCAATACCGGGGGATCAACAGTGTGTTGAGGGAGCAAAACCCTTGCGAAACGTATCGCAGGCGGCAATGGAAACTTCGCGTATTGTAGAAGCATAGCGGCGACCGGGAATCCCGGTACACGCTGAGGGTCCCGCCGCATCGCGAAGTGACCTATCTGCCCCGAAAGCGCCGACTGCTTGCCTTCCAATTCCTGCACGTGAAAAGCTGCCGATGTCTGTCCCCGGACCGTCGCTTTGGGGGCACCGTCCCTGGAACGAGTTGCGCTCGTCGCGGTCGGTGGAGATAGCCCAATTGGGGCCGCCAATCCGCCACATCTCGACGATTTCATTGCAGGTTGATCCGAGCGAGCACACCAGGCAAGGTTGTCGGCATGGCCTTGGACGTATCTTTTGAACGCGAGGCTTCCTCTATGGAATACCGTGCTGTCGGCAAGGAATATTTCCAGAAGCGGGCGTTCAAACGCTATGCCGGGGTCTGGTCACTGTGGGCGCTGGGCGTCGGCGCGGTGATATCCGGGGATTTCTTTGGCTGGAACTTCGGTTTGGCCGTGGGCGGGTTTGGCGGACTGGCTGTCGCTACGGTCATCGTCGCGGTGATGTATCTCGGCATCTGCTATTCGATTGCCGAAATGTCGCCGGCGTTACCACATACCGGCGGCGCCTATTCCTTCGGGCGGACGGCGATGGGTCCGTGGGGCGGGTTCATCACCGGGTTGGCCGAGAACTTGGAGTATATACTTACGCCGGCGGTAATTGTGGTGGGCATCGGCGGTTATATGGGGTCCGTTTTCAACACGATTTTCGGCGTTGACATTCCCGCGCCGGTTTGGTGGCCGCTCTTCTATGTTCTCTTCGTGGGGTTGAACATTGTTGGCGTTGAAGCGACCTTCAGGTTTTCCGTACTAATTACGATCCTGGCACTGGCCATCCTGATGGTCTTCTGGGTTGGGGCCATACCTCACTTCAGTTGGCAGATGGCTCTGAACATCGAGCCCGCCAACGGCAACACGCGCTTTCTCCCTGATGGCTGGGCGGGTGTTGCCCAAGCTTTGCCTTTCGCGATCTGGTTTTACCTGGCCATTGAACAGCTCCCGTTGGCCGCTGAGGAGTCGCACGACCCCAAGAGGGATATGCCCAAGGCGCTGCTGTGGGGAATCCTCACCTTGATCGTGGCCTCTTTCCTGACCCTGTTTCTGAACGCGGGCATTGCGCCGGGCGCGGCGGCAGTCGGAAGGTCGGATGACCCGTTGTTCCTGGCTTTTACCACCATTTTCGGCCAGGGCATCGGCGCATCGGTCCTGGCACTGGTCGCGGTCGCCGGCCTGGTCGCCAGCTTTCACACTATCATTTTGCGTACGGCCGCAACATATATTCGCTCTCGCGCTCAGGCTACTTTCCACAGTGGCTCTCGCTGACGCTTTCCAAACGCAAAACACCCCATGTGGCGCTGGTTGGCGGCGCCGTGATCGGATACTGTGTAGCACTATTGATCGAGTTTGGCGAGGGGTGGTTTGGCAAGGAGGCGCCGGTAGGAGCTGTACTGCTGAATATGGCGGTATTCGGCGCAGTCATCGCATACATCATGCAGATGATCGCGTTCGTCCGGTTGCGAAAGCGCTTCCCGTCGATTGAGCGACCCTACGTCAGCCCCTTGGGGAACGCCGGTGCAGTTGTGGCGGGCTTGATCGCTCTGATCACGCTTTACGTTCTCTTTCTCAACCCCGACTACCGTCTGGGCGTCTATGGCTGCGCGGTCTGGTCTGGCGCAGGGCTGCTCTACTTCTGGCTGATAGGGCGCAAGAAACTGGTCTACTCGCCTGAAGAGGAGTTTGCCTTGAAGCATTCGAAACCGGCCAAAGGCTGACCGCCGGCCCTCCGATTCCTTGCAAATTCTCTCTACTGATATTTCTGCAGGATGCGTCGGGCGACACTCATTTTGTGGACTTCATCGGGGCCGTCGTAGATGCGGGAGGCCCTTTCGTGGCGGTACCAGTATGCAATCGGTGTGTCGTCGCTCATGCCCAGACCGCCGAGAGTCTGAAGTGCTCGGTCCAATACCCGCATCAGCACATCCGCTACGAAAAACTTGATCAACGAAATTTCTTCTCTGGCCGCGTAGACGCCCTCGGTGTCGATCTTGCGGGCCGTGTCCAACACCATCAGTCGAGCTGCGTTGATTTCGGCCCGGCACTCGGCCACCCATGCCTGAACCATCCCTTGGGATCCCAACAGCCGACCCGGGGCCACCTCCCGTTGCGCGGCTCGGTTACACATGATATCGAAGGCGCGCTCGCAGATTCCGATCCAGCGCATGCAATGATGGATGCGGCCCGGCCCCAAGCGCATCTGTGCCAGAGCAAAGCCTCTGCCTTCTTCTCCGATGAGGTTTTCCGCCGGCACGCGCACGTTTTCGAACCAGATCTCCGAATGACTGTTCCAGCCGCCGTGGGCTTCTCCCATAACTGAGATATTGCGTTCGATGTGGAAACCAGGGGTATCCAGCGGCACTATTATTTGGCTGGCGCGTTGGTGGCGGCTGTTCGCGTCCGGGTTGGTCACCGCCATCAGAATCGCAAAGGCAGCCCCATCCGCCGCGGTCGTGAACCATTTGTGGCCGTTGACAACGAACTCGTCGCCGTCGCGCACAGCGGTCGAGCTCATCCATGTCGGGTTGGAGCCGGCATGTTCCGGTTCGGTCATGGCAAAGCAGGAGCGGACTTCGCCGCGGGTGAGGGGCTGCAGGTATCGCTCCTTTTGCGCCCTGGTACCGGCGTGAATGAGCAACTCCATATTGCCCATATCCGGCGCCTGGCAACCAAAAACGTAGTGGCCACCGGGCGTGCGCCCTAACTCCTCGCTCACTCGTCCAAACTCGGCCAACGTCAACCCTTGGCCCCCGTATGCAACCGGAAGGGCCAGCGCCCACAGCCCGGCCTCTTTCACAACCTCTCGCTTCTGATCGAGCAGAGGTTCAACTTCGGCCCAAGGACGGCTGATCAGCAGCTTTTCCAGCGGAATGACCTCATCGTCAACGACTTGACGAACTCTGACGAGGAGGTGGGAAAGTATATCGGTGGTCATTACGCAACCTTATTCGCAGTTTGAAATAAGCATGTCTGTGGGTCCTGGCCCTGGAATGCGGCTAGATGCCAAAACCCATCCTTCATCCGCCCAGACCGGCATCAACCCATTGGCCGCCGTCGACCAGAAAAGTAGCGCCGGTCGTAAAACTACTGGCATCCGACGCCAAGTAAAGGGCAATGCCGGTCAGCTCGCTGGCTTCGGCAATCCTCTTTTGCGGAATCGTCCCGAGCACGGTCTGGTTAAATTCGGGGTTGTCCCAGACGGCGCGACTAAAGGCTGTCCTGACATAGCCGGGTGCGATCGCGTTCACCTGGATGCCTGCGTCGGCCAGCTCCGCGGCCAACACCTCTGTGAGCATCAGCACGCCGGCCTTGCTGACACAGTACACGCCCATTCCCGGCTGCGGCCGCCTGCCGGCAATCGAAGCCAGATTGATGATTTTGCCGCCACTCCGTTTCATCATCTCGGCGCTGCACGCTTTGGCCATGCGAAAGTAGCCAATCACGTTCACATCCAGGATCTTTTGCCAATGGCTTTCCTCGGCGGAAAGAATCGGCCCGAAGTGGGGATTGGTGGCTGCATTGTTGACCAGGATGTCGATGCCACCGAAGGCGCGCACCGCCTCTTGCACAAGCGAGTCAATTGCGTGCATGTCGCCCGTATGCGCGGCTACAGCCAGGGCGCGGCCGCCCTCCACCCGAATCGAGTCGGCCACCTCGTCCAACGCCGCCTGCTTGCGGCTGCTCAGCACCACCGCGGCCCCCATCGCCGCATAACAGCGGCCAATCGCCGCGCCAATGCCTCTGGAGGCGCCGGTAATCACCGCCACTTTACCCTCAAGATCGAAATCGGGGAGTTGCGTCAACAGCTTTCTCCTGACGTGGCCCGCTGTACAGAATTCTGCAATTCTGGATGGGATTGGCACTGGCAGTATAGCATTTGGGTGAGTCGTGGACAATCCTATTGGAGCTGGGAAGGACCAACTTGGAGGTGTCAGCAAGTGTCGACTGTACCTGGATTTGCGGGACGCGTGGGCCTGCAGGAGACCAAGGGGAAGGTGGCCCAGACTACTGTGATGCCCTTCAACTGACGCAACGGCGACGTCTAGCTGGCCGAAGTAACGTGCCTGATTGCCTACTGCTTGAAACACCCTCCGATGTCACCGGCTTCGGTAGATGCGCGCCGGGTCCAGTACCGACTTCTCGTTGTCCAGTTCGTCCGTCAGGACGCCATCCCGAAGCGGTGTGCATCGTGAGCCTGTCAAGACGAAGAGCAGTGGATCAACCCGGTACTGCGCCAAGCCAAATTGGAGGGCATCGCGGGCGCGGAAGAGTCTGACCACGGCATTCCCCACGCTCCCTACTCGGACCAGTCCCCCTTCCTCCAGCAATGCCCCAAGCCTGTTGAAGTCATTGCCCGCGAAGCCCGGCTTGGGACTATAGATCAACGTGTGGAGCGGGCGTTGGGAGCCGTCCCGATCCTGGACGCGTGCCTCTACTTCGCGCCAGCGTCGGTAGGGGACCTGTACCAGCTGTTCCAATACGTGAAAGAAAGTACAGCGAAGGTACGGTACGCCCAACAGCAGAATGAAGGCATCTTCTTCATAGAGCTTCCAGAACGGACCGTCAGCCGCCCAAGCTGATGGCCCGTGGCTGGCGGTAATCTCCTCTGCATGCGCTCCTATGGCAGCGACGGAGTGGAGCATGTGGCAACTCCGACGCGAGCCCGACCGTGTCCTGATCACCTCAGTGAGGCGGCCCATCTCTGAGGGATCACGGGTGGAGTCAAAGACAGGGTTGCCGCTCCTTGTATGAGAAAAGGTGAAGGTTGGCACGATGAGAGTGCCCGCCGAGCCGAGGACCTGCAAAAAGGCGTCAACTATGGAATCGGCCCCGCCTTCTATGTAGCCTATGCTGCTCATCGAGCTATGTACGAAGACAATTGCGCCGGTCGGCAGGCCTAGCACCTGCAACGCTGCGGCAATCTGATCCCGCGTCTGGGTTGTCCTCATCGGGAGTTCTCCTTCTGACCATGATATCCCTCCGATCCCTGTCTTTTGTATCCCACCGAATCTCTTCTGTCAATGGCTGGCAGTTGTCATGTTTACCGATATTTGACACTATCAACGCCACAAACTATACTTCTGTTATGCAAGTTGATATTCCCAGCCAGTTGAATCAATCTCAAACTGTAGCGAACAATGCAGCAGCAGGCGCAGCACCGCGCGTGCTGCGGTAGCAAGTAACGCTGGTTACACTGCGCCGTAGGCACCGAAAAAGAGCCACGGCGCTGGGGGAACGCTCGGATGCGCCGTGGAAATTTCCCACGGCGCTTTTTTGTGGACGGTTCCATCTTCAATTCCACGCCGCGAGGTTATTGTGAAATTGACGAGAGATGAGGTTCGGCACGTTGCTGAACTGGCAAAACTGCAACTTAGTGACGCCGAACTGGACGAATATGCCGGTCAACTCGGGCAGATTCTGACATATGCGCAGCAAATCCAGTCGGTGGATACAAGCTCTGTGCCCCCAACGCCACACATTCTTCCACTCAGCAATGTGCTTGCGGAAGACAGGTCGCAGGCATGTCTTTCGGCCGCGCAGGCAGTCGACAATGCCCCGGATGCTGACGACGGCTATTTTCGGGTCATCGCCGTGTTTGACGACGACGGAGCATAGAGGGTAACTGGATGGTGTTTGAGCAAGCGCCCCACCACGTAGAGCGAGGAGGCCTGAAAGCGTGACGGGCGGCCAGGATACGACGAAACAGTTGACTTCGATGGGTGTAGCCGACGCGCGCGCTGGGTTGGCGGCCGGTCGATTTACCTCCGTCGACCTGACGCAGGCATTATTGCGGCGGATCGAGCGCGTGGACGGCGCGCTCCATGCCTATTTGCGAACCACACCGACCATGGCGCTAAAGGCGGCAGCGGAGGCCGACGATGCCCGTGCCGACGGGGACAGGCGACCCCTATTGGGCATTCCGCTTGCGATCAAAGATGTATTGATGACCAGCGGTATCGAGACGACCGCTGGCAGCCGCATTCTGGAAGGCTTTGTGCCGCCCTATACCGCGACCGCCGTACAAAAACTGCAGGCGGCCGGCGCGATTGTGTTGGGCAAGACCAACACCGACGAGTTCGCAATGGGGTCGAGCACAGAGAACAGCGGCTATGGCCCGACCCGGAATCCCTGGGATCTCGAACGCGTGCCGGGCGGCAGCAGTGGCGGCTCCGCGGCTGCTGTGGCCGCGGATGAGGCGCCGGCCGCTCTGGGAACCGATACCGGCGGCAGTGTACGCCAGCCCGCCGCGTTGTGCGGCGTCGTCGGGTTGAAACCCTCCTACGGCCGCGTTAGCCGCTACGGGCTAATCGCCTACGGCAGCAGCCTCGATCAGATTGGGCCCATAACCAAGACGGTTGTCGATGCTGCGTTGCTGCTGGAAGTGATCGCCGGCGCGGACCCGCGCGACAGCACAACCATGCCAGTGAACGTGCCCATCTTTTCGGCGGCGCTGACCGGAGACATTGCAGGGCTGCGGATCGGTATTCCGCATGAGTATTTCGTGGAAGGCCTCCAGACGGAGGTCGAGGAAGCGGTCCGCACTGCGATCGAGCAGTTCGCGTCGTTAGGGGCGGAAATCGTACCGATCCACCTGCCCAATTCGGAGTTGGCTCTGCCGGTCTACTATTTGGTCGTTACAGCAGAGGCCAGCGCCAATCTCGCCCGTTTTGATGGCATCCGTTATGGGCTTCGCGTCGAAGGTGAGACAATATTTGACCACTTTCGGCAGACGCGCGGCGCCGGTTTCGGCCCGGAAGTGAAGCGGCGCATCATGCTGGGAACCTACGCGTTGAGCGCCGGTTACTACGACGCGTACTATCTGAAGGCCCAGCAAGTACGCACATTGATCAAGCAGGACTTCGACCGCGCATTTGCCGAGGTTGATGTGATTCTTTCACCCACCTCGCCGACCACTGCATTCCGGATCGGCGAGAAAGTGGACGACCCCCTGGCGATGATTCTGACCGATATTTTCACAACGAGCGCCAATCTGGCCGGCCTGTGCGGGATCAGCGTCCCCTGCGGTTTCGATGCCGGCGGACTTCCAATCGGTCTGCAGCTGCTCGGCCCTTCGTTGGGTGAAGACAAGATCTTGCGGGCTGCCTACGCTTACGAACAGAGTACGGAGTGGCGCCTGCGGATGCCGGAACTGTGATCCACAACTGCGCGCTGAACAGGGAGATTCCCATATCTGCGGTGGCAGGCGAAAACCGCAGGCGGCCACCGGCCCGCGAAGCAGGTCGCGGCGCAGCCGGTGCATCCTGCCGGCAACGGTTCAGTTAAGTCGCTGACCGTTGTGGAATCGGCAGCAAAGGCTTCATCCCGGATACGGGAAGGTGGGACCCCTATGAGTTTTCCAAAAACCGAACAGACCGGCGCCGACCGGAAACGACTAGCGAGAAATGAATACAATTCTTATGAGATCATCTGAAGCCCCGACCGCCATTCGGTCCTCTATGGCTGGAGAAAAGCATGTCGAAACTGCAGGTTTGCGACGTTCCCTGGAGAGCCGTTTGAGCAGCCGCGTGCAGCAAGTGCCGCCCTCTCCGATTCGACGCTATTTCGATCTGGCTACGACCATGGATGACGTGATCAGCCTGGGTATTGGCGAGCCGGATTATGTAACGCCGAAACCGGTTCTCAGTGCCGGTTCAGACAGCCTGCTGCAGGGAAATACATCCTATACGTCCAATGCCGGAATGTTGGAGCTGCGTGAAGCGGTGGCCAATATGCTGACGGAACGCTATGGCGCGCCAGCCTATGATGCCCAAACCGAAGCGCTCATCACCGTTGGCGTAAGTGAAGCAATGTACCTGGCGATGCAGGCGTTGCTCGACCCGGGGGACGAAGTGCTCGTCCCGCAGCCCTGCTTTGTATCCTATACTGCCGACGTGATTCTGGCCGGCGGCACGGTTGTGGACATACCCACCTACGCGGCCAACAATTTTGTCCTGACTCCGGCGCAACTCGAGGAGGCAATCACGCCGCGCACCAAGGTCCTGCTCATCGGCTATCCTTGCAACCCGACCGGCGCGGTGATGGATCGAGAAGAGCTATCAGCCATCGCGCAGGTTGCGCAGAAGCACGATCTGATCGTCATCTCCGACGAAATCTACGATCGCCTGGTATATGATGATCACGAGCACGTAATGTTCGCCGCCCTGCCCGGCATGGCAGAGCGGACGATTCATCTGGGCGGAATGAGCAAAGATTACGCCATGACGGGCTGGCGCATTGGCTATGCCGCAGGTCCTGTCGAACTGCTCGGCGCGATGCGTCGTATCCACCAATACCTGATAATGTCGGCGCCCAGCGGTGGACAAGCCGCGGCGCTGCGCGCCCTGACCGACCCTGCCGCAGAGGCGGCCGTGCAGGAGATGATGGCCAGCTATGGCGAACGCCGCCGCTTTTTCGTTGACGGTCTGAATGAGATCGGACTGGACTGCTTCGAGCCAAAGGGCGCCTTCTACGCCTTCCCCAGTGTCCACCGCACTGGCATGGACGAGTTTGAGTTTTCCGACAAGCTGCTGCGCGAAGAACGGGTGGCTGTGATTCCGGGCAGCGGTTTCGGCGCCGGTGGCGAGGGCCATGTGCGTTGCGCCTATCCGGTCGCAATGCCGAAACTGGAGCTTGCCCTGGAGCGGATGTACCGGTTCGTGCGGCGTTACGGAGGATAGCAGCGGCAGGATAAGATAGCTCCGCGCCGACCGCTTTACCTCACGCAATCTGCGTCATCTGGGGAAAACGCCGAATTTACTCTCTACTCGTAGGAGTTAGAATGGGCGTCGGCGTCGACTCCGGAGGCGATGCAGGAGGCGATTCAGGAGTAGACTCAGGTGTAGAGTCAGGCGTAGAGTCAGGCGTAGAGTCAGGCGTAGAGTCAGGCGTAGACGAAGGCGATGCTGTCGGCGTGCCGGTTGGCAAGGGCGCTTCCACACCAGGCAGGAATAGGTGCTCGGGCAGTGAAGATATTGTGAGAGACATCGCAGCGGACGCGTCGATTCGCCCATGACCGAATTTGTCATCGCGGCCAGACTCACCTAAGTCGATCGCGCTCTGCTGGATAATCGCCTCGACCTGTTCAGACGACAGACCCGGTGCCGCGGACAGAACCAGCGCAGCCAATCCCGCGCCGTGGGGTGTAGCCAAGCTGGTACCATAGACGGATCTGTACTCGTCATGTGCGGGGGGAAAGGGGCTGTAAATGCTGACCCCCGGCGCGGCGATGTCTACAAAGTCGCCCGCGCTTGAAAACCAGGCATGGCCGTCTTTCTTGTCCGTGGCGGCGACAGCAATGACGCCATCAAGAGCGGCAGGATATGTTAAAGGATTGCCCTCCTCAAACAGATTTCCAGCCGCCGCAAAAATGAGAACTCCTTCATTGGCGGCGTAGTTGACCGCGCTCTGCATTCCGAATGACGGGCCAAAACTGATAATGCTGATATTGACGATGTCGGCGCCATTGTCGGCTACCCAGTAGAGGGCACAAGTTAAGTTGCTGCTCACGCCGTAACCCTGACTGTCCAGCACTTTCACTGGCAAGATCTGGGCATCCCAAGCCAGGCCGGCAATGCCCGTTTCGTTGTTGGCGGCAGCTGCGGCGACCCCGGCCACCTGCGTCCCGTGACCGTAGTCATCTTCTGCTTCTGTGTCATCACCAATGAAATCGTATCCCTCCAAGATTCGCGTAGCAAACTCCGGATGATCCAGATCGATGCCTGAATCGATCACCGCGATCGTCACATTGCTTCCCGAGGCAACCTTCCAGGCGTCGGTGGCCTCGATTTTGGCCAGCGCCCACTGCTGTTCGAACAAGGGATCGTTAGGCGCGTCCGCCTCGCTCAAGGAAGCAACTGGAATTGACCGAATGCCAGGTATAGTGCCGCGACTGTAGAGGCGCCGGCTCTCTGCAACCGTCGTCAATCCAGCTGTTGCCGCAAAGATCAGGTAGTCCGGTTCAGCATATTCCACGGCAGGATCCAGCATAAACGTCTCTACTGCCTCCAGCTCAGTGCCCGGGCGGACAGTATGAACATGGACCGAGCCGCAAGATACCACGGACGGCCGCAGATCGAATTCCTCGGCCTTTTCGGTCAACGAAACCGCGGAAGCGCCAGGTCGAAATTTTATCAGAATGCGACCGGATACGTAGGGGAGTTTTCCTCTGTTCAAGTATGGAGACTGCGGGAAGTCTGAGCAGGAAGCGATTAGAAAGGGCAGTAGAAAGAGGCAGAAGCAGATGAGAATTGAATTGGTGCGGAAAGAGGTAGGCATGGAGTCGCCGCGTTGAAACGCTAAAAACTGTGCAGATCTAATTGTTAGACGATGCGAGCGCTAAGCTCGTGCCTGGGACAAGCTTATGAACGCTCCAGCGATGTTCCATAGGCCACACCGATTATATCATACGGTGAATTCGAATCTCCAACACACTCCCGGCGGTGAACAACGCCTCCGGACGCATGCATCCAGGATTTTGAGCCTGTCCAGTCTAGGGGTCCGTGGATGCGGAATTGTCTGCCCAGAAGCTCGCCTCCCAGCTAGGTTGAACATCGCGGCCACCTTGACCCGTTCACAAGAGTCGAGTACTATTTTCGTGAGCTAATGCGCAAGGAAGTCGGGCACTACGGCCCTTTGTTACTTCGTGGGCGCGTGGCCGGCGGGAACAGTCCACACACTGGCGCAACACTGGGAAAGCACTTTGGCACTCTGGAGGAGCGGGTTTGGCCGTCGCCCCGGTTTGTCAGGCGCTTGGAGGCGGCTATATGGAATTGCTCAGTCTCGACTGAGTCCTGCTTGCGTTTTGGGCCAAGAAAAGGGAAATGACGGACATGCTGGACCTTTCAACTGAAGTCATACGGCAGTTCTTCTCCCCGACAACTCAATGGCTCCGTCCGCAGGCCATTCTGAGAGTTCCCAGTGAAGATACGCGAGGCCGCTGAACGACCGCTATCGTGATCGCTCCACCATCCGGGACACCTGAGTTACCGGGTGAATTCAGGACATCGACTACCGCTCTCTTCGCTCTAAGCCAGCAGGAAAAATTTCAAGTGTCATCTTCTCAATACACCGATAATTCATATGGCTAACAACACTGTTCTCATTCGCAATGCCCGCATCGTCGACGGCTCAGGCTCGCCCTGGCGCTACGGCGATGTCGCCCTGGCCGGGGATCGCATCGCCGCCATCGCTCCACCCGGCGCGATCCCAACCGAAAATTGCGCCGAAGTCGTGGACGCCGGCGACCAAGTAGTCTGCCCCGGATTTGTCGACATTCTCAGCCATTCGATCCTATCGCTGATGGTGGACGGCCGCAGTGTTTCCAAAATCTCCCAGGGAGTAACGACGGAGGTGATGGGCGAGGGGTGGACTCCGGCTCCCTTTGGCGGCAGGATCAGCGCCGATCTGCCCATTCATCAGTTTACGCAACTGCTGGATCCCGCATGGGCCGATCGCATGACAACTTGGAAGCGCTTTCGAGACTGGCTGGAGGCAATGACCGAGCAGGGGGTATCACCCAATATCGGTTCTTTCCTCGGTGGCGGAACTGTTCGCAAGTATGCCATGGGAATGGATATGCGCTCGCCCACCGCCGACGAGATGGCGACAATGAAGCGGGTTACCGCCGAGGCGATGGAGGACGGCGCGTTTGGCGTCTCCTTCGCACTCATTTACCCGCCCTCCAGCTACGCCGATACCGACGAGATAGTGGAGCTTGCCCAGTCCTTTCGTCCCTATCATGGCATCTATGTCACCCACCTGCGTTCGGAAGCCGACGCTTTTCTGGAAGGGCTGGAGGAGGCACTCTTGATCGGGCGCGAAGCCGATGTCCCGGTCGAGATCTACCATTTGAAAGCAGCCGGAAGCCGTAACTGGCACAAATTGGCGTCAGCAATGGAACGCATTACCGAAGCCCGATCCCAGGGAATCGACGTCACCGCCGACATGTATACCTACGCCGCCGCCGGCACCGGTCTGACCTCCGTGTTGCCGCCTTGGGCTGCGGCCGGCGACAAGCTGTATGAGAATGTGCGCGATGCGTCCATGCGCGCCAAAATCAAGGAAGCGGCGCTACATCCAACCGCTGACTGGGAAGCAATGGCCGACCTGGTCGGTCCGCAGGGTGTTATGCCGGTTGGCTTTTTGAAACAGGAAAACCAACAGTATGTGGGAAAGCGACTGTCGGAGATCGCAACTGAAATGGGTGTAGACTGGCCGGACGCGGCGATGGACCTGCTCGCATCGGAAGGGCAGCGCATCAGCACTTTCTATTTCGTGATGAGCGAAGAGAATCTGCGGAAGCAGTTGCAACAGCCTTGGATCACGATCTCCACAGACGCAGGGGGGATGGATCCGGCATGGGCAGCGCCAACCGGCCCCTATCATCCCCGCGCCTACGGTACCTACAGCCGCGTACTGAGCAAATATGTGCGCGAAGAGAAGGTCATACCATTGGAAGACGCAGTACGAAAGATGTCCTCGGCACTGTGCGACCGGCTCGGTCTGCGAGACAGGGGCCAGCTGCGCGAGGGCTTCTACGCAGACGTGGTCATTCTCGATCCGGAGACAGTTGGCGACCTGGCCACCTTTGCCGACCCCCACCAGCTTTCCGTCGGCGTGCGCGATGTCTGGGTCAACGGCGAACGGGTCTGGCAGGACGGTGCACATACAGGCGCGACGCCGGGCCGGATCGTCTCCGGTACTGGGCGGCGCGCATAACTCCGGTCGACGGCGCCGCTTATCTTCAGCGATCAGTTTTCTTTGGTCTCTGAGAAAATCGCCCTATGTCCATTTCTAACACTATCGAGAGTTATCTGGAGGCCGCGGATACAGGCACGGCCAATACACGCCGCACCTACCGCACAGCGATGAACCTTTTCCAGAAATATCTGGTGGAGAAGGAGATCCCGCCCGATACCAGCGAACTGGAAGACCTGGACGTAGACCGGCTGCTGGCCTTTTCGACCTGGCTTCTGGAGGAGGTCGGTATCGGCCAGCGAACTCTGTACACTTATCTTGCTGCCATGGTTGCCTGGGTGACTTACTTGCAGGTGCGCGGTTGGCTGCCATTCAGCTCCCAGGAACTGGCTCGACTGCAGGACGGAATGAGGCGCATTCGCAGGAATCAGCGTCCTCCGGAGCTCTTACCTTACCCTCCCCGCCCGGAGGAGATGGAGTTGCTGGTCACTGCCGCACGCGAGACCCTGCTGCGCCGCCCGGGCGACCTGCGCGAACAGCTTGCCAAACTGCGGGACATCGCTATCGTGGAGGCGCTGCGTTGTTCAGGACTACGAGTGAGTGAACTGGTCTCGATCACGCGCAAGCAGTTGGAAGATCAGGATCGGGCGGTGTGGGTCGTTGGCAAAGGCAACAAAGTCCGCCGCGTCTACTTCGATGAACGGGCCTGGGAGGCGATTCACCACTATTTGCAAGCAAGACAACCGTTCGACGGCGCCACGGGTCGCCCTCTTTCCGATCTGCCAGTCTTAGCCCGCCATGACAGGAGAGCCGGTTCCCAGGTGTTGCCGCTGACGACGCAGACGGTCCAAAATACGATTCGCCGCCTGGCCGAGCGGGCCGGTCTGGGCGCAAAGGGCATCACCCCCCACGCCCTAAGACACTACTTCGCCACTCGCATTTACCAAACCACCCACGACCTGGCCGTCACCCAGACGGCGTTGGGACATGCCGGTCCCAACACGACCCGCATCTACGCCAAGCTGGAAGACAACGCGGTGCGGGACGCGCATCGGGACGCTTTCGAGTCGAAGTGAGCATGGGAACGCGGCTGGCGGCAAGCGGCCAGTAGTTTTACTCGCCCCTGTCGTCGGTTTGCTGGCGTGACAAGAGCAGCCAATAGGGGATGAAGCCGTAGTACCAGGCCAGTAGCAGGGCGATGCGCAGTCCGTGGATGCCGTCGCGCCAGCCTTGCAATGTGAAGAGGCGGCGGCGAAACTCCCGTATCGGCTGGAGGACAAGGTTGTGCGGCCGCGGTTGAACACCCTGCTCCGCGAGGATTCTGGCTTCGTAGCGGGCGTAAATCTGCTGCTTGCGGTAAAACTGTTGCCAATCGGCGTAATTGTAGTGCAGCAGGGGCTCGTCCAGTCTGGCCTCATCGCCCTCAAGGATGACGACTTCGTGGACTTCGCGGCGCAGGTCGTAGCGGGCCGCGAGCCGACGCAACAGGCGCAACTGATAGTCGGGTGTAAAGCCTCCCCCCTGCATCTCATGGCCGACGATAAAGTTGCGGCGGGGGATCCAGTAGCCGGCGCAACTGGTGTCCAGGCTTGCGCGCAAGACCTCCTGCGCGAGCGCGGGGGTGGCCCGTTCGTCGGCGTCAATGAAGAGAATCCATTCACTGTTTATGCTGTCGAGAGCGGCCTGCCGTTGGCGGCCGTAATCGTCAAATGGACGGGCGACCACGCAGGCGCCGGCCTCCTGCGCAATGCGGCGGGTGGCATCCTGGCTGCACGAGTCCCACACGACCACCGCGTCGGTCCAGTCCCTCAGCGCGGCAATGCAGTCGCCGATGTGTGCGGCTTCATTCTTGGTGAGGATGACTGCTGTCAGGTGCAAAGGCATCGCAAAAAATACCAATGACGGGTGGCAAAGCCAACTGGCTGGACGCTCGTTGTGCAACTGGGCCCACTATTGCTAGCCACCGTAATTTATAACCTTGGCATATGCGTCGAGCTGTTCCCCTAGCCGATCGCCCGAAAGGTCGCCCCGGGCAAAGCGGCGCCGAGCGATCATCCCGTTCCAAGCCAAACCGAGGCGCACGAGCGGACGCAGAAAGACAAGGAAACGCCGTGAATAGAGGTGGGTATGCAGACCAAAGAAGCGGTAGCGGCTGGCCCACAGCCGCTCGAACGACTGCCAGCGAACCTGGCGGCTGCTGCGGCCCTCGTAATGAATTATCTGCGCCGTGGGCACGGCATAAGTCGGCATGCCTGCCTCCCGCATGCGTAAACACCAGTCCATTTCCTCGCAGTACATGAAGTAGCCTTCATCCAGCAGTCCGGCCACGCGGATACTGTCGCCGCGCGCCATCAACGCCGCGCCTAGCACGAAGTCGACCGCAAATGGCGTGACACCCAGCCACTGACGGCGGGGATAGCGTCCGTTCAAGCGGCTTTGCAGGAGTCGTTCGAGCAGACGACTTACGCCGGGCAGCTCCGCCAGCGGGTAGAGATCGAGGGCTACCTGCGCCAGTCCCGGAAAGGCGAAACCGGCATGTTGCAGGCTACCGTCTTCGTAATGCAGTCGGGGACCACATGCTCCTGCTGACGGGTTGTCCCGCATAAACGCGGCCATCTTTGCCAGCGCATCATCCACGACCTCTGTGTCCGGATTGAGAAGGAGCACGAGATCGGGGACGGAAGCGGTGCGCTCCTCGCCAGCGGCGCCGAATCCCAACCCCCTTAACGCCAGATTGTTGGCGCGCGTAAAGCCAAGGTTTTCGGTCGAGGCGATAAGATGCGCGTGGGGGAACTCATCCGCGACCATCTGCGCGCTGCCGTCGTGGCTGGCGTTGTCGACGACGGTGACGCTGACGGCCAACCAGTCACCGCTCTGCCGGGCAGAGGTAAAGACGCTCTGCAGGCAGCGCCGCAACAGTTCGCGCACGTTGTAGGAGACGATGATGACAGCCAGGCGCATGAATCTGTCCTATTGTAGGCGTGATTCTTGGGTACCCGAAGTGTTGCTTTTTGCCAAGCAAGTGATAGGGGTGAACACGCGGTCTATGAATCAGGTGTTGTTTGCAAGCATAGCGCTACGGCTCGCAATCCGGGTTCATTCCGTTCCTACATTGACGGTGATGCGGTCGATGTTATCGTTGGGGAATCCGTAGGCTTCATGGATCAAACCGCCCCACCAGAGAACGTTGCCCCCCGGCGGTCTTCCCTCAAAAAGAATACAGCCGCTGACCCTACCCGATTTGCCGGGCATCAGGTACCAGGCACTTTCCCCTTCGAATTCGAGGTATTCCAAGTCCTCTTCGCGGCCAATTGCCCAACGAAAGGGATAGGGATAGCCGGTAGTACTGAAGTTGAGGCCGAAACGAAACGCACCGGGTAACTCAAACCAATACTTGTCGAGATTTTCCTTCCTGGACGCGATGCTGTTGAAGGTTTCGGGATTGAAGTCTTTGGCGAAAAGGTACTCCTGCCCCGGCCAGGGACCGTTGGTGCGGATGGGCACCTCTCCTTCGTTCTTGACAATCGTAGTGAAGCAGAGCTTTTGACCAAGAGGTACGCTGGCGACGCGGTTGACTTCGCCTACCCAGTCGATCTCCCCCTGCACTACGTCGGCACGCGGCCTGCCCCCCATTTCTATGGTCAGAGTGCGGGTTACGCGCACGCGATTGCCGGCAAGGTCGTTGGCCTCGCCGACGACCAGGTATTCGCCGTCAGGGGGCGGCTCCGCGTTGAGGTCGACGCCGCCGAAATATTTGTAGGTGTGATTGCCAGGTTCTTCAGATTCAATTGTATTTGGACCTTCGGCGATATGCACCTTGACCCCCGGCCTCTTTGGGTCTAGTAGATAAACCTGAATGTTGTGAACCTCTTTCGACAGGTTGTAGGAAATGCTCACCCAGTCGTCCCGCAAACCGTCCAGATTGGGGCGAAAGACTGTGGGCATGACGGCAAAGCTCTCCAGTCGCGGCACTTCGGTGTCGCCGTTCTCCAAGGTGATAGTACCGTCAACAGTTTCGGTGTTGGCGTTGTCGTCGGTGGCCTGCACAAACCAGCGGTATTGTCCGTCCGCCAGTACGCGGCTGAGGATCTCGTTGGTGCCGCCTTCGACTTTCTCATCTTCCGGTTCATCCATGACACCGCCCCACTGCACTCTATAACTGCCGGGAGAGCGGCGACGGTCCTTGCGAAAGTAGAATCGATCGCCTTCTTCGTCTTCGAAAAAGATGCTGATATAGGCGGAGCGGTTAAGTCTGTAGTGGATCTCGGTGACATCGGTATCGCCGTCGGCGTTGGGAGATATCTGATCGGGCGCCACGGTTACGTCGCGCAGCAGCGGGCCGAGGCTCACGTTTAGCCGGCCGCAACTCGCTAGCAGCAGGGCGAAGAAGATGGAATAAAGAACATTCTTTTTCATGGCTTACAAGGACGGGTAATCAATATGCTGGATTAGGCAAGCGCTTCCAACACTTTGGTCACGCCGTCGATTGTCTCCTCCACATCCGAATTGCTCATAGCAGGGCTGACGTGTAACGTGACTGCCCTGCCCAGCAGATCGAGCGAACGCGGGCACATGTCCGGCGAATAAGATATGTCCCGTTTTGCCCAGCGCCAAGGACCGCCGGCGTCTGTCCAGGCGCGCTTCGAGAGGACGGGAAACCAGTGGGCATAGACGTGGAAATCACGCCGCTCTTGTTGGTACAGGACGCCGGCGGAGATGTTCTCGGCGTTCAGAGCCTGCGCTACCGCCTGGGCCTTGGCGGGCGTTTCCAGGAACATGGCGAGGGATATAGCGCTATCGCCGTCCGCGTCCGGTATCTCACGAAAAGTTACACCCTTGCCGGCGGCGGTCATTGCGATGCCGGACATCAGCATCTCCTTTCTGGCCCGGGCGGCGGCAACTATGCCCTGCAACCGTCCCAACTGCACCAGTCCGATGGCTGCCGGCATCTCCGCCATGCGGAAGTTGGCCCCCCACAGCACCTCTTCTTCCGGCAACTCCAACCGATTCCAGGCGGCCACGTCGTGGAACATGAAGGCTCGCTGCCAAATCTTCCGGTCGCTGGTCGTGACCATGCCGCCTTCGCCGGTCGTGATAATCTTGCTGAACTGCATGCTGAAACAGCCGACATCGCCGATGGAGCCGAGCCTGCGGCCCTGGAAGCTGGCCCCGTTGCCCTGAGCGCAGTCTTCGATTATGCGCAACCCGTGCCGGCCGGCGATGTCCTGAATGGCATCCATACGTGCCGGCGCGCCTCGCATGTGAACCGGCATGATAGCCTTTGTGTGCGGGCTGACCTTGCGCTCAACATCGTCCGGGTCTAGGGTCAGGGACTTGTCTATCTCAGCTATGATGGGAATGCCGCCGACTGCCAATACGGAAGTGGCAGATGCCATCCAGGTGAAGGCAGGCAGGATAACCTCATCGCCGGGGCCGATGCCTAGGCCCTGCAGCCCGCAAATCAGGGCCGCCGTGCCCGACGTTACCGCCAAGGCATGGGCCGCGCCGACCGACTGTGCGAACTCTTTTTCCAAACGATCCGCTTTCGATTCGCCTTCCGTTTGGCCGGAAAAGCGGAACAGTTGTTTGGCGCGCAACACGTCGAGAACGGCCTGCTCCTCAGCCTGGTCGAGGGCTTGCCCGCCGGGGGCAATGTACGGTTCCATCCGCTTGCGAGCAGGCGGTCCCCCGTGTATCGCCAGCAATGGCGCGGAAAAAGTTGACACTTGCATTCCTCCAATACGCCATAGGAAGCGCGGTAAGAACGAACCTGGAAACTGGCAGGTCGCTCCCTCGTTTCTCACTCCTCAGTGGTTTCCGGCAACTGCGACCAGTATAACATAGCGCCAAACGGTTGACAGTCTGCAGGAGTCGTGTTTAACTTTCCAAACTGTACCGACTGAACACGCAAACTTTTGGAGTTGAAAATATGGACAAGATTCGCTGGGGGATTCTGGGAACGGGGCGCATCGCCGGCGACTTTGCGACCGGTCTGGCCGCGGAGGAGGATGCCGAAATTTTCGCGGTTGGTTCGCGTACGCAGGAGACTGCCGACAGGTTCGCCGATCGCTTCGAAATTCCAAACCGGCATCCCACTTACGACGCGCTTGCGGCCGACCCCAAGGTGGATATCATCTACATCGCCACCCCTCACCCTTTGCACAAAGAGAATACGATTAGTTGCCTGCGCGCCGGCAAGGCCGTGCTGTGCGAGAAACCGTTCGCGATCAATAGCTCCGAGGCCCAGGAGATGATCGACTGTGCACGCGCCAATGGGGTCTTTCTGATGGAGGCGATGTGGACGCGATTTCTG
Organism: Caldilineaceae bacterium; assembly: GCA_965220715.1. GTDB lineage: Bacteria > Chloroflexota > Anaerolineae > Caldilineales > Caldilineaceae > Bin5. Next base: position 4,381,682 of record OZ244843.1, on the reverse strand, counting down.
CCCCACGTTCGCGAGATGACTCGTCGCATCGAGGAAGGACAAATTGGAGACATCCGTCTGTTTCAGGCAGATTTCTGCTATCGCGCCCCGTTGAATCCGGAGCGCCGCGCCTTCAACCCGGAGCTGGGCGGCGGCGCGCTGTTGGATATTGGTGTATACCCAATTTCACTGGCCCATCACCTGCTGGGGGAACCTGCCCGCGTGGCGTCGCTGGCGCACCTGGGCGTGACCGGCGTGGACGAGCTGGCAGGTATGCTTTTTCAGTACGATGACGGCGCGCTGGCTGTATTGTCCACTGCGGTCCGAGCCAACACACCTCATTCGCTTATCATTGGTGGCACGCAAGGGGAGATTCGCGCGCATGACCGCTGGTGGGCGCCATCCGGTTTCACCATAACTCGCGACGGCCACGAGCCGGAGACGGTGCGCCCGGAAATCATCGGCAATGGCTGGAACTACCAGGCCGTAGAATGCGGCCGCTGTCTGCGTGAAGGCCTGACGGAACACGACCTGATGCCCCTGGACGAGTCGCTGGCGATTATGCGTCAGATGGATGGCCTGCGGCAGGAATGGGGGCTACGCTATCCGATGGAATAAGAACCTGGGCGGAGCAGATCATCCTTCCAAGAGCAGGTTTTATTGGGCTGCTCTTTCCCCCTGCTCAACCGCCTGCAGGCAGTAATGCAGGCTGCCCCGCAATAGTTCGACAACGCGGCTGTCCGGTGCGCCGGCCTCCAGGGCATCCGGGTGCAGCTCTAAAGAGATGGAGTAACCGAATCCGTCCGCGGCCATTCGGGCCAGCAACGCGTCCAGTCGCAGCGAGCCGTCTTCGGGGCGACGGTGTTCACTGCCGTCAAAGTTGCTGAGATGCACGTGCTTCACCCGTTGCCCCCAGCTGCTGTAAGCTTCGATAGGGTCCAGCCCCCAGGTTCCCAGGTGGGTCGTATCCAATGTGATATGCGGAAAGCGGGTGATGTCGCCAAGCGTTGCGCGGCTGTGCGCGTTCCAGCGGGCAGGGTTGACGCGGATGCCCATAGCCCGATGGGCCGGCAGGTTTTCGATACATAACAGCACGTCGGTGGCGGCCTGAAGCGCTGCATAACTCTCGGTGAGCCATTGCGCGTAGTGGCGGTGGCCGGAATCGAAAGGGTTGGGCAGCAGCAGGCTGCGACCGCCGGCCTGTAGAAAAGCGTATCCGAAACGAATGGGAAGGTGGTGGATGACTACCTGCGCGCCCAGTTCAGCGGCCAGTTCCGCGGTGCGGGCGATGGCGCCAAAGTCCGTCTCGCCCCATCCCTTGCAGTTGCGACTGAACGGACTGTGGAGGGCCGGGATCGGCAGCGCGTGGCTGTCCATGAGTTGGCGCAAGTAGTCGGCTTGACGCGTGTCCCAGCGATGATCAACCATCATTTCGATACCGTCAAAGCCGGCTTCGGCCGCCAGCGCGAAGACGCGGTCGATACTGTAGTTGTAGAGTGAACCGGTGGAAAGGATGAAGCGCACAGGAAAGTCTCTAGAATAGTGTGGCCTGCGGCTGCCGCCATCGAGCGCGGCAGTAGTACAGGGACGGCGGTTGCTTCAGACGGGAAACGCTCGCGCCGCGAAATGGGACAGTGAAGTCGGACGTCTGCCCAGCAACCAGCCCAGAACGTTGGGGTTGCCGATCAGGCCGTAGCGGTCGTAGTAGCGAAACATCGCAATGAGTGCCTCAATGGTCTCACTGGGCATTTCGCCGGCGCCTGCGGACCGCACCCAACTTTCGAGGGGCGTTTGAACGGCCGCAACCGTTCGCTGCAATCGGTCCGCCAGAGTCTGCGCTATCTCCTGCGAAGACAGATTGGCAGGCCCGGCCAACTCGTAGATCGCCCCGGTATGGTCGGATTCGGTGAGCACCCTTGCCGCGGCCTGGGCGACGTCCGACAGGTCGACGAGTGCGAAGCGCGCGTGGACGCTGTAGGGTACCAAAAACTGGCCTGTTGCCGCAATCTGTTCCAGGTAGGCAAGCACGTTCTGCATGTAGGCGCATGGCTGAAGAATAGTGAAAGGCAGGCCGCTGCGGAAGATCTCCTCTTCGACACGCAGCTTCTGCCAATGGTGGGGCATCTCTTCGGTCTGCGGGTGGAGCACCGAGTGGTAGACGAGGCGCTCGACGCCGGCCTGCTGAGCGGCCTGCAAAGCCAACTTGCCGACCTGGAGTTCGCGGGCGTACATATTGGGGCAGATGAGATAGAGCGCATCTATTCCGCAGCACGCGTCCCGCCACAGGCACGAATCCTCCAGATCGCCGACAATCGCATCAGCTATTGGCAATTCCTGGGCCTGCTCAGGGCGGCGCAGCCAAGCGCGAACCGGCTGGCCGGCTTGGGCCAGAGCTTGAAGCACGGCCTTGCCGGTTTTTCCTGCGGCGCCGGTAACCAGAATCATGCGGGAATCAAATCGTCTACGGGGACGGCAAAGCCTTCCAATTGTTCAGATCGTGCGGTTTCATCTTCGCCGAGGCGCCCGAGCAGTATGTAGGATCCATCTCGCAGGACATGGATTTCAATTGTCCGCTCGCGAGGATCGATTATCCAGTATTCGAGGACGCCCGCCTCTTGGTAAAGTTCGTACTTCAGGCTGCGGTCGTGGGAAGGGTTGGAGGGCGACAGCACTTCCATTACCAGATCGGGCGCGCCTTTAATGTTGGTTTCGCCAACTATCTCAATTCGGTCGCTGCGAACGAAGAGAATGTCGGGCTGAACAGGGTCTCCCAGTTTTTCGGGGAGAAGCACATCAATGGGAGCACTGTAAGCTAATCCAATATTGCGTTCTTCGAGAAACGCTTCCAGAAAGTAAGAAAGCCGGAATATAACCCGCTGGTGCAAAGGTCGCGGCGCCGCCGACATATAGAGCTCTCCCCGTATTACTTCGTAGCGCTTGCCATCGTCCGGGAGAAGAGCATAGTCGTCATACGTCCATTGGCCCTGGTCCGGAAGTTGCTCCGTCTGTGCCGCGTATGTGGCTGTCATCGATTCCTGAACTCGCCGCAATTTGCCTCTCCTTTCCCAAACGCGGGCGCAGGCGTTCAGTGGCCGGCAACCGCGCTGATTGCCGGCCACTGAAGACTCAATGCGAACTGGCTGTATGTCTGGCTATTCGCCTCCCTCCACCAGTTCGACTTCGATGGGTGTGTAGCTCTCTCCCATCGTGTCGCCGTCCAACAGTCCGAGGGCCGCCTCGGCCAGGTCGGTGCGGAATGCACCGTCGCTGGGCATTTCGGCGATGACGCCGCCATCTACGGACACCTGCGCGGTCTGATCCCACAGTGCCTGGTCCATCACGCCGATGCCGGCGGGAGAAGGCCAGATCAACTTATTGATCTCGTTCAGTTGCCAGCTCATGTGGCTTTGGCCGAGTGTGGGACCGTTATCGAGAACGACCTGGACGCAGGCGTCGAAGTTGTCGCGGCAGAACTGCCAGCCCTTGAAGCTGGCGGCCAGGAAGCGCACCGCGATATCCTCGTTGCCCTCCTCCGCCAGCCAGGCTTCGCGGGCGAAAACATGATCCTGAAGCATGGCCGTGCCGACGTCGTTGAAGTCGATGACCACCAGGTCAGACGGCTGATAGAGTTCGCCGGTTTCGGAGTTGACCGCTTCCAGCACCTGGGCGTACTCGTTGTAGATCATCGCCTGGGAGGCGTCGAGTTCCCGGTTGAGCAGGGCCAGCATGTCGAAACTCTGCTGAATGACGGTGACATCGTCCGGGTTGTTCGGGTCAATGCCCTCAGCCCGCATCGCCACGAACAGTTCATGCTCATTGCCGAATCCCCAGGTTCCGATTTTTTTGCCGGCCATGTCGGCTATGGTAGCCACCGGCGCGTCGGCCCAGGAGACCTCCAGTGTTCCGCTGCGCTGGAATACTTGGGCGATATTCACCAGATCGGCGCCTTCAGCTCGTGAGGCCAACACCTTGGGCACCCAGGCCAGGCCAAACTCGGCTTGGCCGGATGCGACCACCTGCTGCGGCACGATATCGACCGCGCCTTCAAGGATGGTCACGTCAAGGCACTGCTCTGCGTAAAAGCCTTGGTCCAGGGCGGCAAAATAGCCGGCGAATTGGGACTGCGTCACCCACTGGAGCTGCAAGCTGACAGGCGTGAGGTCGGCGCATCCGCCGTCGTCTGCAGCTGAACCTTGGTCGGCGTCGGAATCCATCGCCGGGGACGCGGGAGCGACGCAGGCCCCCAGAATCAGGATGAGCAACGTGAAACTTGTCAGCAATAGTGCAGTTCGATTTCTCATGAGATCCTCCTGATGAAAAGTAAGTATGTGAAAAGTTGTAGGGCTACGCGCGGAAGGTCGGATGCCAGGGCAAGGCCAACCGCTCCGCTGACAAGATGACAAGATAGATGGCTATGCCAAGTAAACAGGCTATGAGAATGGCGGCCCAAGCCGACGCGAATCGGAACAACGCCGCTTCCTGGGTAATGAAGACTCCCAAAGCGATGCGTGGGCCGCCGAAGTATTCGCCCACGATTGCCCCGATCATCGCGAGCGCTCCCGCCACTTTCAGGCCGCTAAACAGCGATGGCAGCGCGTTGGGGATCCGCAGCTTAAGCAGAATCTCGGAGTCGCTGGCCGCATACGAGCGCATCAGTTCCAGCGAACGGCTATCGACCGAGATTAACCCGCGCACGGTGTTGATCATGATGGGGAAAAAGATCATTATCGTTACAATCGCCATCTTGGAGAACGGATTGTCGAGGCCGAACCAGTTGTTCATGATCGGCGCAAATGCGATAATCGGCATGGAATTGGCGGCAATGGCGAAAGGCAGCAGAGCCTCGCGCGAAGCGGTCCAGCGGGTTGTAGCAAGCGCCACGACGATGCCCGCCAGCGTCCCCATGGCCATCCCGCCCAGCGCTTCTTTCAAAGTGAACCAACTTGCCGCCAGGATAGGGGTGAGATTGCTGCCCCGCAATACCAAAAAGCTGCGGCCGCCGAGGGGGAACTCCAGCAAACGTGCTGCCTCCAGAGCAGCCCGCCGATCGGGTGACAGGCCTGCAGGCAAGACAACAAGGAATCGGTTACGCATGGAGACTTCTTCTGCCGCGTCGATTGCGGACGCCGACCCGTCGAGGACGACGACCTGAACGAGATTGCCAATGATGGCCGATGGCTTTGGCAACAGGAACTGCTGAATGTCGAAAGCTATCACCAGCGCTTCCCACAAGATGACAATCGCAACGAGAATGAGGACCGGCGCCCAGATGCGCTGGTTGCGCTCGCTCATGCCGGCTTCCTTTCCGGTTCCTGGCCCGCTTCGCTGATGCGAAGCTCCTTCCGCACCTCCGTCTCCAAGTCGAAGAAGCGTACGCTGCTGCGCGTAGCCGCGTTGCGGGGCTGGGGCAGGTCGATGGCGATGTCGGCGGTGATGCGGCCGGGGCGGGCGGACATGACGATCACCCGTGTCGAAAGGAAGACCGCTTCGGTGATGCTGTGGGTGACGAAAAGTACCGTTGTGTCGGTCTTGCGCCAGATGTTGAGAAGCTCCAGATTGAGCCGCTCGCGCGTCATCTCGTCGAGCGCGCCGAACGGCTCGTCCATCAGCAATATCGAAGGTTCGAAAGAGAGTGCGCGGGCGATGGCTACTCGCTGCTGCATCCCACCCGAGAGCTGCCAGGGAAAGTGGGCGGCAAAGTCGGTCAGTTCCACCAACTCCAGCATAGCCTGGGTGCGGCTCTCCTTCTCCGAGCGGCTGAACTGCATCAACTCCAGCGGCAGCTGCACATTCTTGGCAACGGTGCGCCAGTCGTAAAGCGTAGCGGCCTGGAAGACGATGCCGTAGTCCTGATCGAGCCGGGCCTGGCGGGCGCTCTTGCTGTTGACGGTGGCGACCCCGGAGGAGGGCTGAATCAGATCGCCCACAACGCGCAGGAGGGTGGACTTTCCGCAGCCGGAAGGCCCGATCAGCGAAATGAATTCGTTTTCCTCAATTTGGAGATTGATTTCTTTGAGCGCGTGGACCTGGTTGGAGGTGCCCTCTCCAAATATCTTTTCGACGTTGTCCAGATTGACGACGGGTCCGGTCATGACAGACCTTTTCGTGGAAGGAGCGGCTGGAACAAGCGGAAGCAGTCCAGGCCAGGGGCGGCGTCGAGCCAAGCCGTGGTGTCGATTCTAGCACATGAAAGCAGTGGAAGACAAGCAGAGAAGCTTTTTCGGATCCGTGACCGCCAGTGGGTCTCCGATGGTTTGGGCCCTAGAGGAGGATCGTCTGCCAACGCCGGCCTCGAAGGCCTATCGGGCTGCCTTACCTGGATCCACGACCGGCCAGCCTGAATATACCAAATCCTCGCGGGGAACAAGGCGCCGCGTGCAATTCAGAGTCGAAGTTAGTCACTCACTATCGCCGATCTCCTGCCCCCGGGCGGGCCAGACTGACACGTTTCTGGACGTGTGTGTGGCCAGGTTGGGGCATACTGAGCGGACCACGCTCGGGCGCGCTATAGACAGCATGGGCAACTGTGCCGCGTCGGTGAGATTTTGTGCGGTTCGACAGTCTGGTATGATGCGGGGACACGGGGCTGGATGTATCCAGCGCCCTGACGACCCGTCAATGTTTACCGGCACCAAGAATCATTCGCCCCACCTTTGATAGGGAGAGATGCCGCTATGTCCGATAGATTGCCACACATTCTGATTTTCAACCCGGACCAGTGGCGGGGGGACGTCCTGGGCCATGTGGGTAACCCCGCGGCGAAGACGCCTGTGCTCGACCGGTTTGCGCAAACGGAGGGGGTCTCTTTCGCCAGCGCCTTCTGCCAGAATCCGGTCTGTACGCCCAGCCGCTGCTCGTTCATGACCGGCTGGTATCCTCATGTGCGCGGCCATCGCACAATGTTCCACATGCTGCGCCCGGACGAACCGATGCTCCTGCGGACCTTGCGTCAAAACGGCTACCATGTCTGGTGGGGCGGCAAAAACGATGTCGTGCCGGGCCAAAACGGCTACGCCGATTACTGTGATGTGAAGTTTGCCCCTCCGCAACCGGAGCGGCTGATGGCGAATCCGCACCGGCTGACGGAGTGGCGGGGCGACGCCGACGGCGACAACTACTACTCCTTCTACGTTGGCCGGCGCGAGATTCCCCCTGGTGAAACTGTGGCCTACGATTCCGACTGGGCGATGGTCGATGGCGCAATCGAGCAGATTCGGAATGCACCGCCGGATCGGCCGCTCTGCATCTATCTGCCCCTGAGCTATCCGCATCCGCCCTACGCGGTGGAGGACCCCTGGTACAGCCAGATAGACCCGGCTCGCATCCCCGACCGCACGCCGACGCCAGACGAAGCCTGCGGCGGGTGGGATGGCTATCCCAGCCTGATGAAAGGGCTGTATGACGGGCAACAGATGCAGGGCTGGTCGGAGGAACGTCTGCAGGAGTTGCGCCGTACTTACTACGGGATGTGCGCCCGAGTGGATCACCAGTTCGGCATGGTCCTGGAGGCGTTGCAGAAAGCCGGCATGTACGATGACACGCTGGTTTTCTTCTTTTCGGATCATGGGGACTTTACCGGTGACTATGGTCTGGTCGAAAAGACCCAGAACACCTTCCAAGACTGCTTGACACGGGTTCCGCTGCTGGTTAAACCGCCGGCAGGAACTCCGGTTACGCCGCGCGTGTCCGATGCGCTGGTGGAGCTGGTCGACTTTCCGGCGACAGTGTACGCGCTAACCGGAATAGAGGCAGGGTATGATCATTTCGGTCGCTCACTGCTCCCCCTGTTAGCCGGAGAGACCGAAACCCACCGCGATGCCGTCTTCTGCGAGGGCGGACGCCGGCGCGGGGAGAGCCAGTGCAAGGAACTGGAGAGTAATGGCAGCCCGGAGTCCCTTTACTGGCCGCGTTTGCGCCTGCAGATGGGCGAAGGGCCAGAACACACGAAGGCAGTAATGTGCCGCAGCGCGCAGCACAAATATGTGAGGCGCTTCTACGAGCAGGACGAACTCTATGACCTGGAGAAAGACCCGCGTGAGACGCGCAATCTTATCAATGACGACGCCTATGGGATGTGCTGGCGTCGCTCAAGGAGCGCATGTTGCAGTGGTTTATGGAAACCAGCGATGTTGTGCCGCAAGAGCCGGACAAGCGGCAGTGATCTTGATTCGTGATATCGGATTTACGATTCAGTGACCTGCCTCTGTACGACAAGACGTTCCAACAAGGAGATGACGAGGAAGAAGACCATGCCGGTGAGCGAAGCAAAGAGAATCGAGGCCCACAGCTTTTCCGGCCCGGTGGCGTAATACTGGTTGAAGTTGAGGATTACCCGGCCCAGGCCGTCGGCGATGCCGCTGGGCAGTTCACCGATGATTGCGCCGACTACGCTGGCCGTGGCCGAGACTTTGAGAGCCGTAAAAATGTAGGGCAGGGCAGCGGGAACACGCAGCTTCCACAATATGTCCCAGGACGAGGCCGCGTAGGAGTGCATCAACTCGACAGCGGTGGGTTCCGGCGAACGAAGGCCCTGCAGCGTGTTGATTGTTACGGGGAAAAAGGTCAGGTAGGCGGCAATCACCGCCACGGAGAACCAGCTGCCGCCCAGCCAGATGACAACCATCGGGGCAATGGCCAGCAGGGGAACGGTCTGCGACGCCACAACATAGGGCAACAGGCCCCGCTCCAGCAGCCCAGAGTGAGCGAAGCCGACGCCAAGGGAGAAGCCGAGGACTCCGCCGATAAGGAATCCGGCCGCGGCTTCCTGAAGGGTAAAGAGCGACGCCTGCAACAGAATTGACAGCAGGATTGTGTCACTGCCCCGCCGCGGCGGCTTGAAAATCGTCTGCAGAATGTCCCACAGGTGAGGCATGGCCCGGTTGTCGGCGCGGACCGGCAACTTCACTTCGCACAAGCCGACGGAGCCGCACAGCACGCCGGCCGGCTTGCCGGCGTCCGCTTGTACAGGTACGGTCCCCCGCAGGTAGGCGCCATCCGGTGCGCCGAGCAGTTTATACGCTTCCCAGAACAATCCCAGCAGCAGAACAATGACGATGAAATAGCCGATCGCGTTAAAATTTGGAAGTCTGGTCGGCTTCACAATACCTCCGCAAATGGCTTGCGCTGCAGGAAGCGCCCCCCGCCGGCGGCGCCCAACCAGCTGTCACCGTCTACGATCACCCGTCCGCGCAGAAGGACTTTCTCGGCCCAGCCCCGCACGCGCATGCCCTCGTAGACGTTGTAGTCGGTGTTCATATGGTGCGTTGTCGCGGAGATGGTGTGTTCCTTTTCTGCATCCCAGATGACGATGTCGGCGTCGGAGCCGACCGCGATCGTACCTTTGCGGGGATAGAGGCCGAAGATTTTAGCCGGGTTGGTGCTTGTAATCTCGACAAAGCGGTTGGCGCTATAGTGGCCGCCGCCCACGCCCGCATGCCACATCACCGGCATTCGATCTTCGATGCCGGGCATGCCGTTAGGGATCTGGTGAAAGCCTTCCCGGCCCAACTCCTTGCCGGCGATGCGACCTTTAACGCCACCTTCGAACCAGAAGGGGCAGTGGTCGGTGGATATCGCCTGCAGGCCGCCGTCCGCCAGCGCCTTCCAGAGGACGGCGGCATCTTTGGGCTGCCGTACCGGTGGCGAACAGACGTACTTGGCTCCCTCATAGCCGGGTCTGGCCAGATCCTCCTCAAAGACAAATAGGTACTGGGTGCAGGTTTCACCCATCACGGGGAAGCCCTTGGCCCGGCCCAGAGCAAGCTGTTCGACGGCCTCTTCGCAGGTGACATGCACGACGTACAGAGGCGCGCCGCTGATGCCGGAGAAGGCGACGGCCCGCCCGGTCGCCTCGGATTCGGCCATGGCCGGATGGGCGGTGGCATGATACTTAGGAGCGGTCTTGCCTTCATCCAGCAGCCTTTTCGTCAGATCGGCGATGACGTCGCCGTTCTCTGCATGAACCATTACGAGCAGGCCGTGTTCGGCGGCAACCTGCATGGCCCGGAAGAGAGTTGTGTCGTCGATTTGAAAGAGACCCTTGTAGGCCATGAAGAGTTTGAGGCTGGTGATTCCCTCGTCAACGACCGTTGGGATTTCGGCCATGACGTCGTCGCGCAGGTCAGTGATGGCAATGTGAAAGCCGTAGTCGATGGCCGCTTTGTCGGCGGCCTTGTCGTGCCAGACGTCGATGCCTTCCTTGAGTGAACCGCCTACCGGCTGGATGACAAAGTCGATGTGGGTAGTGGTTGCACCGAAGGCGGCGGCGCGATGGCCGGTGAAGAAGTCGTCCGAAGAGACGGTGCCGCCGAAGGGCAACTCCAGATGGGTATGGACATCGATACCGCCGGGCAGGAGCAGTCTGCCTGTGGCATCGATGACGTGCACGCCTTCGGTGGGCAGATCGAGCCCGATCAGCGCCACTCGTTCGTCCTCAATCAGGAGATCGGCCTGTACGCTGTCAGCAGCGGTGACGATTGTTCCGTTCTTGATCAGAGTTGGCATATCGGGTTCCTCTAAGGCCAATCAGCGCAAGCTGGGTGCGTCAGTAGTCTCTTATGGGCCAATCAGGGTGCGTCGCAGTCAGGCCGCCACGATCTTGTCGTACATGTCGGGCCGCCGGTCGCGCAGGAACTGCCATGTGTCACGCACCTCTTTTATCAGGTCCATATTCAGGTCACGAATGATCAATTCCTCCGCGTAGGGGTCGCCCTGGCCGGGAAGGTCATCGCGCTCACTGAGCGTGGTCACAAACTCGCCGCGCGGCGTGCAAAAGTAGCTCTGGCCGTAGAAGTCGTTGTCGCCAAGTTCCGCTTCGACGCCGACACGGTTGATGGTGCCGACGAAGTAGCCGTTGGCGATGGCGTGACCGGTCTGTTCGATGCGCCACAGGTGCTGCGAAAGGCCGCGCGAAGTGGCGGACGGGATGAAGACGATCTCGGCGCCATTCAGCCCCAACATGCGCGCCCCTTCAGGGAAATGACGGTCGTAGCAGATATATACGCCCACCTTACCCACGGCCGTGTCGAAGACCGGGTAGCCGAGATTTCCCGGACGGAAGTAGAATTTTTCCCAGAAGCCGGGCAGGTGTGGCAGGTGCGTCTTGCGATATTTGCCCAGGTAGCTGCCGTCTGCGTCGATAACGGCGGCGGTATTGTAGTAGAGACCGGGCTGATCCTCCTCATACAAGGGGACGATCAGTACCATTTTCGTCTCGGCAGCCAGCTTTTGCATCCTCGCGGTGGTCGGGCCGTCAGGGACGCGTTCGGCCATACCGTACCAGTGGGGGTCCTGCACCTGGCAGAAATAGGGCCCGTGGAAAAGCTCCTGGAAACAGAATACTTGCACGCCCTGTTCAGCGGCCTGGCGGACGTACCTTTCGTGCTTCTCGATCATGGACTCCTGGTCGCCGCTCCACGAAGCCTGGAGCAGTGCGCCGCGGACGATGCGGGGCATAGACGGTTCTCCTGTAAGTCGGGGAAGAATGAATTTTGCACAAGTTGGAAACGTTTCAAGTACTGCGGTAGGCCGAATAGGGGGACAAAGACGCCGGTTTCATAGATTCACAAACCTCGGCGCGTCATTCCAATTCCTTGAGCATTGAGGCAAGCCCCAGAGAACGCAACTCCTGGTTCAGGTAGCGCAAGACGGCCTCCTCCAACGCACATGGGTAGGCAACCTGCCACTGCAAGCAGATGGCGGGACCGCAGTCTCGCATGATGCGGGCGAGACGCAAGGGGAAGCGCGCTGCGTCTTCAAGTGGCAGATTTGCCAGTGACACTGCCTCTTCTACGCGCTGGAGGTGGTCGGGGAGAAGAAAATCGTTGAGGGCTTTCACGCCCCTGTCCCTGCGGCGCCCGCTCGCGGCGCACAGCACGTCGGTGAGCAGCAGTAGGATTATCGAGTTGCCGGCCGCGCCGACCAACTTCTCAGCGCGGCCCACGACTACAGGCAGCATGGCAACACAACGCCAGAATTCGGGAATCCCTTTGCCCAGAAGTTCGGCGGCCGCCGCCGGCGTGAGGACATCGCCCGGATGTGGCTGCCACGCCAGAGTGCCCTCATCTTCGTATAGCACGCGCGACTCGCCGAGTGTCAATTCGGCGCGGTCTTCGTCATGCAGCCAAACATCCAAGCGCATGACTTCGTCGGTCATGGCATTTACCATGCGACCGTTGAACATCATGCGCATAAGGACAAGAGGGCGGATCGCGGCCAGCCAAGTCTCGACGTCCTCGCGAAACTCTTCGAGAGCGGCGCGATCTATCAATAGATGGGCGTCTACGTCGCTCCAACGATCAGCGGTCTCTTTGCCGAAGCTGCCGGCCAGCCACGCCGCGCGAATGCGGGGATCGGCTTCGGCTTTGGCGGCGAGGGCGTCGATGTAACGGTCTTGGGCTGTCGTCATGCCACCACTCTTGTTGTAGCCTCCAGCACCAGTTCGAAGAGCCGGTTGGGGCTGAGCGGAATCTCGCGCACCTCTAAATCGATATCGCGGAAGGCACTGTCCATGGCCTGAGCGAAGAGCGCACCCACCGGGATCGCTCCGGCCTCTCCCGCTCCCTTCACGCCAAGTGGATTCAGCGGCGACGGCGTCTCGATGTGGTCGTTCACAATGTTCGGTACGTCGGAGGCGGTAGGCAGCAAGTAGTCCATCAGCGAAGCGTTGAGAAGGGTACCGTTCTCGTCGAAATGTAACTGCTCGTAGAAGGCATTGCCGATTCCCTGGGCCACCCCGCCCTGGATCTGGCCTTCGAGAATCAGCGGATTGATCATCTTGCCGCAGTCGTGAACAACGACATACTTTTCGATCTCAACCAGGAAAGTCTCAGGATCCACCTTTACAATCATGGCGTGAACGCCGGATGCGGTCGCGCCGCGCTCTGGACCGAAATATTCGGTGGCCTCCAGCCCCGGCTCCGTACCCGGTGTGACCGCGCCCCGCATTGGGTTGGCGTCAGCCGCCAATTGGCCCAATGAAATCGACGTTTGAGGCACGCCCTTGACCCGTACGCTACCGTCAATCAATTCCAGATCCTCTTCAACGGCTTCAAGTTTCTCGCCCGCCAACTTCAGAATTTTAGCCCGAACTTTGGATGCTGCGGCATGCATGGCGTTGCCGGCGACCACTGCGCCCCGGCTGGCGAATGTGCCCGCTCCCCAATAGAAGAAGTCGGTGTCGCCGGTGACGATGTGGACGTCGGAGACGGCGACCCCGACCTGATCGGCTACGACTTGGGCAAAACTGGTGTAGTGGCCCTGGCCTTGCGTGCCCACGCCGGTAGCAACGCTCACTTGGCCGCTGGCCTCAATAGTAACCCTGGCGCCCTCGTACGGGCCGATACCTGTTCCCTCGATGTAGCTGACGACGGCGATGCCGACCCGCTCGCCGGCAGCTTCACGCCTCGGCTGCTCCTCGCGGATGAACTCCTGATAGCCTATCAGTTCCAGCGCTCGATCAAGAGCGGGCTCGTAGTTACCGCTGTCGTAAACCAACTGCGTGAAGTCCTGAAAGATGATCTCGTTATTATAAGGGAACTGCTCTGGGCGGATGAAGTTGTTGCGACGAATCGCCATGCGGTCAATGTCCAGCTCTTTGGCTGCGATGTCCAGCAGCCGCTCCATCACGAAGACGCCGTGCTGGCGACCTGCGCCGCGGTAGGGCGTGACGATCGGCTTGTTGGTGAAGACGCTGGTGAACTCGGAGTGGTAGTTGGGCACGACATAGGGGCCGAGAAGCGTACACTGGCTGCTGACGGGAACCGTGAGCCCATACGGCGCGTAGGCGCCGGCGTCATGGAGGAATATGTCCTTCACGCCCAGAATTGTGCCATCATTTTTGAGGGCTATAGCGGCGTCGTGTACTTGTCCCCGTTCCTGGGTCGTGGCGTAGAAGTTCTCCTCCCGATCCTCGATCCACTTGAGCGGGCGGCCAAGCTGCAAAGTTGCCCAGGCGAGCACGACCTCTTCCGGGTAGAACATCATGATTTTGGGGCCGAAGCCGCCGCCAATGAAGGGGGCGATTACCCGCACCTGGTGCTCCGAAAGCCCCAGCATGGCGGCAAGGCCGTTGCGGATGGCGATGGGGGCCTGGGTCGTGTCCCAGATCGTCAGGTGCTGGCTCTTGTCATCCCAACTGGCGACGATGCCGCGGTTTTCCATCGCCGCGGCCGTGCCGCGATCGTAATGGAAGCGGCGTCGGATGACCAGGTCCGCCTCTGCCTCGGCCTGTGCCCAGTCCCCTTTGGTCTGCACCACGCGCGCATTTACATTGTGTTTCAGATCATCGTGAACCAGGGGCGCACTGTCTGTCAGCGAAGCCTCCAGTTCGACGGCTGCATCCAATGGATCGTAGTCGACGAAAATCTCTTCAAGCGCGTCTTCGGCGAGGTAGCGGCTCTCGGCAACAACCATCGCCACTGCTTCGCCGGCGTGGCGTATCTTCTCCTTGGCGAGGGGTACCTGCGTGCGTTGGTGAAACTCGAGTTGCTCCAGCGGCGGCGGCGGCACCAAGAGCGGCCCCGGCTGCCAGAACTCTCCCAGGTCGTCGGCCGTGTAAACGGCGACGACTCCGCGGCGTTCTTTGGCGCCGCCCAACTCGACTGAGCGGATGCGGGCGTGGGCCAAGTCGCTGCGCAGAAAGGCCACGTGCAGCATACCGGCAAGTTGCACATCATCGGTGAAGAGCGCACGTCCGGTCAGCAGTCGTGGATCTTCGTTGCGCTTGATCGGCTGGCCAAATTGGCGTGTGGACATGATTGAGCGAAACCTGTCTGAAGGAGATAGATGATACGCGTTACGAGGTGGGCGCCGGCGGATGTGCTGAGCGCCCCTCTTTGTTTTCCACGGTAGGGAGCGGCTATTGCATCAACTTTGAACCAAGCGCCACTCTGTCCGCTTCCTTGCTTCCTCAGCCTTTTGCCGGAACAGTGATAATCTCCGGCATCTCCGGGAGCGTCTCAGCCTCTTCACTAGCGGAGTCTTGCAGCCAGCCGCCCATCCCCATCGCCACCGGAAACAGCGCGGCGTTCAGCAGGAACACGAACAGCGCGGTGAGCAGATGGTCGAGCACGGTAAAAGATGGCAAGAACTGAAGCAGGTAGAACGCGATCGTGGGTTGGGCGACGAGTGTATAGCCAACCATAAAGGCGCCCGAAGCCGCTAGCCTGAACTGCCAGTCTCCTGCCTTGAACCCGAATCGCGGCATCCACTGGCATGTCAGGTCCAGCAACACTGCGCCAAGTATGAAGACCAGAGTCATTCTGGGAGGGGCACCGCTGACGATTTCGGCAAAAGCAGTGACAGCGCTCCGTAACCCAAAATAAAACAGAGCGAGGATGGTCGCAGTCCAAGGACCTGGCACTATCCGTCTTCCCATGATCAGCAGGACGAAAGAAGAGACGCCGATAATGGTCGGATAGAGCCAAACGGGGCGTTGGGCCACTATTTTAGCTACGACATCGATTTCCCACTCAATCGTTCCGATCGCGAGAAACAGGAGCAGCCCCATAGAAATGTAAAATAACTTGACCAAGTTGAGCCAGTTCTTTTTGGAGGCGACGGCACTGATTCGGTTCCAGGCCAAACCGGGCCGGCGGCCGTCCAGCGCGGCACTACGCATATGGGAGCTAGAAGGCTTTGGAGAACGCTCCCCCTTGGTCTCCTCCGTCGAGCCGCGCAAAAATAAGCCGATGGCCGAGATGGAAAGGGACGATGCCGACACCGCCAAGAAGATATGGGGAGGGCTCCAAGCGGTCAGATCAACTCCATAGAGTTCGTGCCATATGGCGTCGCCAGGGATGGAGAGCAGCCCGTATCCGGCGATCAACACAGCTGCCCCAACATAAGGATTGGGTCGCACCCACATACGCGGGTCCTTTATGCCTAATCGCAAGCTGTTAAAGGCCAGGGCGATCAATCCTCCCAAGGCGACGAGGAATGCAAGCAAGAAACCTCCATAGAGCATCAGATGGGGAGGCCAGAGGAAGTCTTCTCCTCCAGGAACGATTCCGGTGACGACATGCTCGCTGGCATCCCAGTAGCCGCCGAAACTGATGAGCAGAGAGCCAACGCCAATCAGCAGCGCGAGAGTATACGACAAATGTGGCGAGGTAGCGGCTGCCTTGTTTTTATAAGCGGCCGCGGCCGACCCGTTGGCGGCGGCCTGTCGAATGGGCGACAAATAGAGCCACCACGCCAGGAAGGCCAAAATGCCAATGACTAGCGCCGAAAACGTCAAACCTTGCAGAAACAAAGAATTCACGAGGGATTCTCCTGTATCAGTCTAGCGCCCAACTGCACGGCCTCAACGATCTTTTGGTAACCGGTGCAGCGGCAGATGTTGCCCGAAAGGAGATCGCGTATCTCCGTTTCCGTTGGATCCGGGTTCTCCCGTAGAAATGGGATCAGCGACATCAGGATTCCCGGCGTGCAGAAGCCGCATTGGAGACCATGCGCCTCCCAGAAGCCATGTTGCAATGGGTGCATCTGATTTGGGCCGCTGTCCAACCCTTCGACAGTGGCCAGCTCGCGCCCATTCGCCTGTACAGCGAAAAGCAGGCAGGAGCGGACGGCCACATTATCCAATAGTATAGTGCAAGCTCCGCAGACGCCGTGTTCGCAGCCTACGTGGGTGCCTGTCAAACCGAGGTCGTGGCGCAGAAAGTCGCTCAGCAGCAATCGCGGCTCGACAGAGCGCTCAAACCGCTTGCCATTTACGGTCAGAGTGATTGTCTGGTTCAATGGGCAGGACCCTTCCTATTGAAAGCCAGCGCCGGTTGCCCTTCCGATCGCCCTTGTCAGCACACGATCTGCAATTACCCGCGCCAGATGGCGGCGGAACTCCGGTCCGGCGTGAATGTCGCCTACCGGGTCAATGTCCTGCGTCGCGGCGGCTTCGGAGGCAGCGCGAATAGCCTCAGGTTTTGGGCGCTCGCCCAAAAGCAGAGTTGTTGCTTGTGTGGCCTCGACCGGACCTTCGCCGACGCTCAAGAAGACGAGTTTTGCACTCTCAACCACGCCTTCGTCCGTCAACGCGACGACAGCCGCTGCGCCGCACAGTGCGTAGTTGCCGTGCTGGCGGGCCACTTCATCGAACGCCCAGCCGCTGCGAGGAGGGAGGGCGGGAAAGGCCACTTCGATCAGCATCTCTTCCGGCTCCATCGCGGTAGCGAACAGCCCTACATAGAAGTCTCGCGCCGCGATCCAACGCGCGTCTGTAACTCCGCGCACAAACAAGCTGGCATCCAGCGCCAGGGCCAGGGCCGGCAGTTCCGCGGCGGGGTCGGCATGGGCCAGGCTGCCGCCGAGTGTGCCGCGATTGCGAATCTGAGCATGGGCGATGTGGGGCATCGCTTCGTGTAGCAGCGGCCCAATCCGACGAACCAGGGGACTCTGTTCCACTGTGCGCTGGCGAGTCATTGCACCGCAGCGCAGACCGCTCTCGTCCTCCCGTATGAAGAACAACTCGTCGATGCCGTTGAGATCAACGAGCAAGGCCGGCTGCGCCAGTCGATAGTTCATAGTCGGCACCAGGCTCTGTCCCCCGGCCAGGAGTTTGGCATCGCTGCCATAGTCCGCGAGCAGACCTAGCGCCTCGTCAATGGTGCGCGGCGCGTGGTAATCAAAGGCGGCGGGTTTCATCTAGCCTGCCCCCTACTCCGGTTGCATATGCCGGCTGGCGGTGGTCTGTACGACACAGGAGCCACTATCTTCTACTCTTCAACAAAAGCGACTGCTCGACAGAAGGCCGCCTCTCCGCCCTTGAATAGCCAGGGAAAAACGCCGAGGGTCAGCCGCTTGTTCTGCAGCTCCGGCGCGCCGATCTGTCCACCCATGTTTTCAACATGGACGCAGTCGTGGGGAAAGAGCGCGTTGTGGGTGAGTTGATAGGCCTCCTCCGGGAACAACTCATCAACCGCGTCGGAGCCACCGAATTTCTCTTCACACTGCTTGCGCACGCGCTGCCAGTGCTCCAGGCCGCCTCTGCCCAGGAACCGACCAATTGGCAGGTTCATCGGGTGATCGGTCGAGATCATATCCACGCCCCAGACGCGAATCTCTTTGTCCAGCAGCCACTGGCAGATACTGTGATGGGGGCCGGGATGGCGTTGGATGTACTTCTCCTCGTCGCCCTCCTCAGCCAGGAAGGAGTAGCGATGCCAGCCGGTGTTGATGAAGAGAATGTCCCCTTTCCGCACTTCTACCCGCTCCTCGATATCCTCTGGGCCGAAGATGTCCAACTCGTCGAGCATGTCGCTCAAATTGACAATTACGCCTTCGCCGTAAAGCCAATCCAGGGGCAGCTGATCGATCGTCTTGCCGTTGGTGACAAAGTGGCGCGGCGCGTCCAGATGGGTGCCCATGTGATTTGATGACTGAATGTACTGTGCATTCACGCCGTGCTCGGACTTGCGTTTGAAGTACTTTACCTCAAACGGGGGGTA
Source organism: Caldilineaceae bacterium (assembly GCA_965220715.1). GTDB lineage: Bacteria > Chloroflexota > Anaerolineae > Caldilineales > Caldilineaceae > Bin5. The sequence goes on along the minus strand of OZ244843.1, from coordinate 4,363,260 downwards.
GAATGGCCAGAATGAGCAGTCGGCGTTCAAGGGTTGCGAAAGATCGTAGGGGATCATAGCATTGTTCTCCTGAGAATTTTCTTATTGTAGGTAAGTCTACCGGTCATTTCTGCTAGAATCCATATTCCTCGGCGAATGCAAAGAGCGCTTCGGTAAAGAGCGCCAGCGGCGGGCGCACGAGTCCGGCGCCGACCTGGCCGACGCCGGCTTCCTTGTGGGCGATGCCAGTGTTGACTCTGGGAGTAATTCCCGTCTCAGCGACTGCACGCAGGTCGATGCCCACCGGCGTACCGCGGAAATCGAGCTGTGGGATCGTAAAACTGGTGTGCTCGGCTGCGGTGATTTCGTACATCTCCATCGTAGCGTTGAGTGCATCCTGGGGCGTTCCACTGACGAAAGTGACGATAGCCGGCGCGGCCGCCATTGCAAATGCGCCCAGTCCGGCCGTCTCCGTGATGGTGCTGTCGCCGATATCCGGGTTGGCGTCCTCAGCACTGAAGCCAGGAAAATAAAGTCCGACCGGCTGAGGGCATGGTGAAGTGAACCAGCGCCCACCCAGCCCACTGACGCGAATGCCGAATTCGGTTCCGTTTCGGGCCATTGTCGAGACGATGGTGCTCCCCTCGACCCCATGACCGGCGTCGGCCATGGCTTTGCAGGCGGCCATCACCGGGTTGAGGACACTCAGGGCGTTGTCGCCCAGGGCCTGGATGACGGCGGCGGCCGTGGCTGGATCCGGCGCCGCGTTAGCGATATGCGGGGCCAGCTGCTTGGTGTAGAGAAGCGAGCCTGCCTTGTTGCGATTGTGGCCCTCGTCACCCATGTGCAAGGCTTCAGCCAGTAGGGCGCGAATATCCAGCCCGGAACAGGATTCAATAGCAGCGGCAAGTACCGGAGCCATCACCCCGTGCATCCAGCGAAGCCGCTCCTGCACCTCTTCGCTGTAGGCACCGTAGCGCAAGACTTTGCCGTAGCCTTCGTTAAGATTCGAGTAGGCCCGGTTGCCGTGCGTTTTGTTCTCGACCACATACACCGCCATGGAGGGTGAGATGACGCCCGCCATTGGGCCGACCGCGCTGTGGTGATGGCAGGGAGAGAGACTGACTTCGCCACTTACAATCAGCCGTTCGGCCTCCTTCTCTTCTGCTGCTCTCCCTTCGAAGATCAGCGCTCCGATCAAGGCGCCCCGCAGCGGCCCCGAGGCCTGCTCCCAGGCAATCGGAGGACCAGCGTGAAGCAGAAGATTTTCGTGCATGCCTGGAATCAAGTCAATCGCTCGACCCAGCCCTGTCAGGACCGGACGGGCCTCAATCATGCGTTCCACAGCAGCGGCATTGGCGTTGTCTATGTTGATTGCCATGTAGCCCCTCCGGGCGGCACTTCTCTATCAGTGGCAGTTTTCTTGCGGCGCATCTGAGTTGAAGCCGCATCAGGCCAGGTAAGACTCGACTCGACATCCCTACCTGAGTCGTGTCAGCAAATTGGCCAGTCTTTCGTCGCCTCCCGCCGGAGGGCGCCAATCCACGTGAACCACGTCAGCGCCTTGGGCACGCAGGCTGTCGGTGAATGATTCCAGGCCCACGTTGATGGCTGCGAAGGTAGGAGTGTCGCGGGGATCCTCGGGTTCCGATTGGAAGCTGAAGGCTTGCTCCGACGTCTTGTGTTGCCTACCTTCTCCTCTGCCAACAAATGAATCTGCCACAGCCAGCAATGCTTCGCCATGCCTGGTAAAGACGATCGCGCCGGCCGCCTTCAACTGTTCGACCTGTTTGCCCAGCCCTTGCGGATCATCGTCAGTGCCTACGACGACGGTGATGACAGGTAAAGGCCGCTCATCTCCGGCAGCAATGGCAATGGCCTTTTCGATGGCCGGGGCCAGTTCACTGGCTGGGTCCGGATGTGCTCCATCGCCCAGCACGACATCCAGCAGTACGAGACCTGTCTCAGAGTCCCTTGCTTCCTGCATCAGGCGGCGGATGCGTAACTCATTGTCGAGCATGGGATGCAACCGCCCAATCGTAAAGGCATCCCCGCCCAAATCTACAACCGTGTGGCCCCGACTGCTGTGGGGGTTTTCCAAAAGCAGACCTCCGGGCAACGGTCCGTTGGAGCGAACAGAGGGTAGCGAGTCCTGCAAGAGGTAAAGCGCTTCGTAGGCCAGAGTCCCGCCGGAGTAGAGCGCCCGTAGAAAGGAATGGGGCCGTGGGACCGGGACGGACTGCGAAGGCGGGCCGGTTGATAGCGGGGACAAGGGACGTCGCGCCGTGATGCGAGTCGAGTCCTCTGCAGTGGTCAATCCGACTGCAAGTGCGGCAGCTTCATCCAGTGTCCTGGCAAATCGAATGCAGGGGAATCCCTCTTCCTCGTCATCCGTCGGTTGATATCCAATGAAATTCACAACTACCGATTTGTTGCAGGCGCTCGCTTCGGCCAACAACCCCTTTGCGACTTGCGCGGCGGGAGGCTTGGAAACAATTACTATACCATCGGTCTGCGGATCTTCTTTCAATATGGCCAGAGCCTGCTTCGTCGACCTTGCCTGCACCTCTGCCGACAGGTCGCGACCGCCCGTGCCAAAGGCTTGGGAAATGCCACCCCCCAAACGGTGGATGCCGACCATGATCGCCTGTAGCCCCGTGCCGGACGCGGCGACAATGCCGATGCCGCCACGCCGTACCCTGTTTGCGAAACCAAGTCCGACGCCATCCACGCGAGCGGTGCCGCAGTCCGGCCCCATGACCAACAGACCTCTACCCGCGGCCGACTCTTTGAGTGAAATCTCGTCTTCAAGGCTGACATTGTCACTGTAGAGAAAGACGTTCTTGCCGAGGTTGAGTGCATCGCGGGCGACCGCGGCTGCATGGCGGCCTGGCAACGAGATAAGTGCCCAGTCGGCCTCCGGGATCATGCGGGCCGCGGATGCCAGGCTTTTTGGTCGATATGCGTCCTCTTGTTGCGATCTGCGGGCGGCCAAAAGATTGTTCACGCGGCCCAGGGCCGCGCGGCCGACCTGCGCCGACACCGCCCTGACAATCAGAATGAGATCCTCCGGCGCGGCGCGTTCAATTTCGTCGGTAAGGAGAGCATTTTGGGTTAGCAACTCTTTATTGGCGGGTGTGCCCATGACCACGCCGGCGTCCAAAATTCCGGGCAACTCGGCCAACGAGCGCTGAAGTTGCATCAGGACGACGGAATCGTAATAGGAGCCAGTTCGAATTTCGGCCAGAGTTGCTGGGGAGCCGGCATCGGCCTTGGCGTGTGAGACCAAAGGGTCATCCACAGGTGCACTCCAATGCACTGGGTCGGCAGTTGTGGTGTCTCTTGCTTTGCGTTGAGGCCATTTGTTCCGGGAACCTGAGGATTCAAGGGGCATTCTACCAGTCAAACCAGACTTGAGCCAAAGACGGCAGTGGAATTGGTTCGATTACAACGACTGCCGCTTTGCTCACGCTGCACAGTGAAGCTGTCAGGCATCGAGCGCTTTAGAAACTTCCGCCAGATCGTGGGCAAGTTTCTCCGATCCGGTCTGCAACTCCTGCTGCAAACCTTGGTTATCCAGCAGATCTGGCAATGGCCAGGGCAGGGCTGGTGCGCCGTCATTGGTTTGAACTAATAGTTGCCAGTAGCCTACATCGGGCCACGCACCTAATTTGTATCCCACACGCTCATACATCCCAACAGCCGTGAAGCCGAAGGACTCTTGAAAGCCGACGCTTGCCGCGTTCGGCAACGTGATTCCAGCATAGGCGCGTTGGAAACCTTTCAAGCGCATAATTGAAAAAAGTGTGCCGTACAACCCCCTGTCCTACGCCCAAACGTTTGGCCTGGGCATGGACATACACCTATACATTAACCGACCACTGGTAGACGGCCCTCTCATAGTGCGGGCCAGCGTAGGCATAGCCCAGCAGTCGCTCCAGCGCGGTGCATACGAGCCATGGAAGGCGTGCCAAAGTATTGCTCACGCGGGTGGCCATGTCCTCTTTGGGGGGCGGCAGAAGCTCAAACGACGTGGGCGTATCGCGCACGATTGGGGCATATATCGCGAGTATGCCGGCGGTGTCCTGGGGAGTTGCCAGACGAAGGTGGGGGCCAGTGTTTGCGACACTCTCTGCCCCCCTGGCGAAACAAGGCGCCCGCTTGCTACTGAAACAGAAAGCCGCCTCTACGCGTCGAATAGAGGCGGCAACTTTAGCTAGGATGGAGTTACGGCAATGGGCTGCTGTTTTACCAGCGACGGTTGCCGCGGTCACGATAGCCGCCGCCCTGGCCGCCACCACGTTCCTCTCGTGGGCGCGCCTCATTCACTCTAAGGGCACGTCCACCCACCTCCAGGTCATTCAGGGCCTCAACCGCGGCGTCAGCCGCGTCATCTTCCATCTCTACGAAACAGAAACCGCGAAATCGGCCGGTTTCCCGATCGGTGATCATAGCGACGCTTACGATCTCACCGTGTGGGGAAAACAAATCCCGAACCTCCTCCTCAGTCGCCGAGTAGGACAAGTTGCCCACATAAATACGCTTGGTCATTAGATTGGCTCCCTGGCCGTTGCTCCACCCTACTGCGTACCGCGTAACCGTCCCGGATAATTTTGAAGTCTGGAGATATTGGGGGGCTATATAGGTCAGTCCACCGTATCGTTCCTCTCCACGAATTCAAACCTTCGTTTTCGATCTACGACAGTGGCGCTTTTCAGTGGCATGTTGTATCCGATGGCAGTTAGTATGCCTCCTTTGTGTCAATTTGTCTACCTCTTCTTAAGCAGGCAAATTTCTCTTAATCGCTACTTCGCCCGCGTTCCGTAGCCCTTGGGTTGCGTTCGTAGCCAATGTGTCGAAAATATGCCTATATTTTACATTTGGAATTGGTAGATCGGCGATGGTAAAATAGCACTGCATTCAGACTGATTTTACAGTTGACAGCGTCTGGGGGCAGGGCAGGGACAGACATTTGGCCGGTTTCGCATGGCAATACGACATTGGTACATCTGCGAATTCTCGCGTTTTTTCAAGTGGGGACGGGGCCGGCAGAATCTGTTGGAGCCTGCCACCCATTGCTCGTCAAGAAATTGCGGTCCTCTTGAGTAAGGTACCCGGCCTGGTTCGCCCGCACCAACAGATCCGGCCGTCTCTCGAGAGTGCGCAGGAGTGACTTTTGCCGGTGCCATCGTTCTACATTTGCGTGGTGTCCACTGGCCAGAATTGCCGGTACGCACTCCCCCCGAAATTCGGTGGGTCGTGTATACTGCGGCCCTTCAAGGAGGCCGGACATGCCGTCCGAAAAACTGTCATGTTGGGCGCCCGACTCGTGACCTAACACGCCGGGCAGCAATCTAGTCACAGCATCAATGATCGCCAGGGCAGCGATTTCACCTCCACTGAGTACAAAGTCGCCAATACTGAGTTCATCCGTAATCAATTGTGTACGAATCCGTTCGTCGACGCCTTCATATCGTCCACACACGAGCGCCAAACGGCTATGAGTGCTCAGTTCCGCGGCGACGGCCTGATCGAAGCGGCGGCCTTGGGGCGAAAGAAGGATAACCGGGGTGGACTGTGGCAGAGCCGGCGGCTCTGCAGGATTCCAAGCGGGCAGATCGAAATGGGCCGCCTCCTGAGGTAGCTGCCAACCCTGTGGCCGGCTCAATACCGACTCGACGGCACGTACAACCGGCTCGGGGCGCATGACCATACCGCCGCCGCCGCCGTAGGGGTAACCGTCACACGTTTTATGACGATCTGTCGTGTAATCACGGACATTGTGGAGCGCTACTCGAAGAATGCTGTTTTTCTGTGCACGGGCCAGAATGCTCTCTGAAAGAGCGCCCGCAATCATTTGCGGAAATAGAGTGAATACATCGAAGTGGATGGTGCGAGGAGCCTCCTCTTGAACACAGGCTTTTTCGGACTCGTCTTCCGTTCGTTGCTCCAAAACGTTACATTGGGCCATGATTTTCTGTTAACCGCTCTGGGTCTGGCCTACTTCCGGCGGCTGGCGGACTCCATGGTGGACGGCAGTTTCCATCGACCGAGGCCGAACCGATGGAAGCAGTTTCTGCGTCGAATTCGCACCCCCATTGTAGCACAACCGCGGGATCCGGAGTCAGTTGAGGTTTCGGCAGCCGGAAATTGGCTGGGACGCATGCGTCAGCAGCGCTCCCCACTTCGGTCCCAGTTTGCAATCGCGCTGACGGTTGTACTTGTCGGCTGTCTGTACCTTCCCCGGCGCCTCGCGGCGCCCGTTGCCTCGCAAGGGCTGAGGCCGGTTCCAGTGCCTGTGCCGGCGCCAACGTCCGCCATCGTACTCTCCGTTTCCGAATCGCAGTTGCAAAACCCGCAATCAGTTTCCACGGCCAGTTCAACACGCGTCGCGCAACTGATACCAGCTTCACTTTCGCAGAAGTTGGATCGTCCTGCGGTAGAGATAGCCCCCCTGGCGCCGGTGATCGTGCAGAGTGAGAAAGCTACCGAACCAGGGGTCGAATCGGACGTTTCAACCCAACGCGCTCCTCTTGCAAACAGCTCAATATCTCCGGACAGGCCTGGCAATATCGACCCTATTTATCTCTTCAATGCGGACATCCTCCCACAATCTGATATTGAAGGCGTACTGTTGCCGGAGTCGTACAGAGACGAGCTCAACCCCACAATCAATGATGAGTTCGTCTCGCGACCGCCGATGTCCGGGTTGAGCAGTAAACAGCCGTTGGCCTTGAGCACACCGGTACCACCGTTGAGCGATGTCCAGCGTTTTGTATCCAGGCCGCCGATGGGTGGCTTGAATCTCCTGCGCGAGGTGATCGACAAGGCGCGCGATTCCCAGTCGTTTCAGGTCGATTTGGGTGTCGATACGGGGCTTGCGCCCCGTACAACGAGCGGGCCAGGCAGCCTGTGGCCGACCTTCGACCCGCCAAATACTTTCAGCGGCGACCACTTCTGGCTTGAACTACCTTTCCCTGGCGGTTTCAATCAATTGTACAGCCCCGGCTACCAGTTCGGCAGCACCGGTGGCGGACGCTACCGAATCCATCACGGAGTCGACATCGGCAATCCGGTTGGCACGCCCGTGCTCGCCACTGCTTCCGGCGAAGTCGTTCATGCCGGGCCGGACAACCCTGAGCTTCTTGGTCCCTACAACGATTTCTATGGGAATTCCGTTGTCATTCGCCTCGATCGCACGTTGAACACCTCGCGGGGAGAACAGGATATATTTATCCTATATGGTCACCTTTCCAATGTGGGAGTTCAGCAGGGCCAATGGGTGGGGGCCGGTGATTATCTGGGCGGCGTGGGAATGACCGGCATAGCGATTGGACCCCATTTGCATATGGAGGTCCGAATCGAGCAAAATAGTTACTTGCACACGGTCAATCCTGCACTGTGGATGCGCCCCGCGGCCTATACAGGTACGGTGGCGGTACGGCTGCTTTCCGCAACGGGCCGCACCTGGCCCGGCGTTCAACTCTCGGTATACCGCTATGAGGAGACCGGTATCCGCTGGTACCGCGTCATCGAGACATATCCCGAACAGGAAAGCATCGGGCCGGACCCGTCATGGGGCGAGAATGGCGCTCTCAGCCATATCCCCGCCGGCAACTACTTCATTTCAGGCTATGTGAACGGCGAGGAGGTCAGACAAGACATCACAGTTCGAGACGGTGAAACGACCTTTGTCGAACTGCGCACACAGCAGTAGAGCCGCCTTGGATGTGCAGGAAGGTGTAGCCGGCAAGGAAGACAGTTTGTTTAATGTGCTGAAGGCGCTCTTTCCTCGAACTTTGTGAATTTCTACCTGCTAATCGCTAAGCATGGCTGCGTCGCCCGCCAATAGTCGTGCCTCTGCGAACAGTGGTATGGCGTTGGCGGCCAAGCGTGTCTGCGCCCACATTTTTTGAAAGTTTGCATGGATTTCTTCAAGACTCTTTTCAAGTTTACCCTTCCGTATCGAACTCCTCTGCTGGCAACGGTTATCAGCATGGTCCTGCTTGTGGGAGTGCAACTCTTTGCTCCCTGGTTCATCCGCGAACTGATCGCTACCGTGCGCACCGGGAACTCAGATGCTCTCTCCTCCGGTCTCGTTACTCGTCTTACTCTCCTCGCCTTGGCCATTTACGCGGCAAGGGCCGGGCTGGAGTTCCTGCGCAGTTACATGGCTCATGTTGCAGGATGGGGCGTGGTGGCCGATGTGCGAGTCGCCATCTACCGGCATCTTCAGCGGCTGTCACTGCACTATTACGAAGACAAGCAGACCGGCCAGCTGATGTCGCGGGTGGTCAACGATTCGGACCTGCTGGAAAAGCTGATCGCCCACGCCGTGCCCGACGTGCTGGTGAATGTGCTGACCCTGGCGGGCGTAAGCGCAGTGCTGCTGACCATGAACACGCAGCTTACGCTACTGACCCTGGTTCCTATACCAATCATCGTTCTGGCTATGAGAGGGTTTGCCAAGTACGTACGCCCGGCTTTTCGCGAACGCCAAGCTGAATTGGGTGAGCTCAACGCCATATTGCAGGACAATCTTTCCGGTATTCGTGAAATCAAGACCTTTACCCGAGAACGGATGGAGTCGGAGCGAATCGGCGTCCGGATCGAGTATTACAAGCGCTCTCTTCTGCACGCGCTCAGGCTGCTGGCTACCTTTGAGCCGTTTGTCCATTTCGCATCGGCGCTGGGCGTCGTTGTCGTCATCTATTTTGGCGGCAGATTAGCCTTGGTCGGCGAACTGCCGATCGAGGACCTGGTGGCCTTTTTTCTCTACCTGGAGCTGTTCTATCAGCCCGTGCGCCATCTGAGCCACGCCTGGGAGGCGATTCAGGAGGCACTGGCTGGAGCGGAGCGCGTGTGTGAACTGTTGGACGAAGAGCCGGATATTGTCGACAATCCGGACGCGGTGGAATACCGCGGTCGGGCAAAGGGAAACGTTCGATTTGAAAACGTCAGTTTTTCCTACCTGACCGACCGACCTATTCTGCGCAACATCAATTTGGAGATACCCGCCGCATCCGTGGTCGCCCTGGTCGGCCCGACCGGCGTAGGCAAGTCAACGCTGGCCAGCCTGGTTCCCCGTTTCTATGATGTGAACGAAGGGCGGATTACGCTTGACGGGCATGACATCCGCGACTTGACTATCGAGAGTTTGCGCCGGCAGATCAGTATCGTTTTGCAGGACGTTTTCCTTTTTCATGGCACTGTGCGGGAAAACATCCTGTTTGGGAGGCCTGGCGCCGTGGACGAAGAGATGAAGGAGGCGGCGCGCGTGGCCAACGCCGTTGAATTCATCGATAAGCTGCCTGAAGGCTACGACACCCTTATCGGCGAGCGGGGTGTAAAGCTTTCGGGCGGCCAGAAACAGCGCCTGGCCATTGCCCGCGCCGTGCTCAAGGATGCGCCGATTTTGATCCTCGACGAGGCGACTTCTTCAGTCGACACAGAGACAGAGCAACTGATTCAGCAGGCGCTGGAACGGCTGATGGCAGGGCGGACAACGCTGATGATCGCCCACCGGCTTTCCACGATCCGCAACGCCGATCAGATCGTTGTCTTGCGAGACGAGGGCATCGCCGAACAGGGCAACCATGACGAACTGATGGCGATAGACGGCATCTACCGCCATCTCAATCTTGTACAATCCCGTATGCAGGCAGAGGAGCCGGCCGTAGAGCAGCAGTTGGAGTGGACCGCCTCTGCCCGACCCCTACCTGTCACCGTCTGAGTCGAGCAGCCGGCGCAGATTCTCCCCCATGATCAAGGCCTGATCTTCGGCAGTGATGAAATCACAGTGGCTGCGAAAGCACTCGATGGCCTGACGATAGGTCATATTTCGCAAGCAAACCGGATAGTCGGAGCCCCAGTACAGCCGCTGAGGACCGAAGTTTTCGTATAGCGGCAGAACGACTTCCCGTATCGAGTCTGCATAGGGGAAATCCCAGAATCCCTGCTGTGTCGAATAGTAGAACCCGGAGACCTTGACGCCAATATTTGCGAATCGCGCCGAGGCCAGTACTTCCTTCAGCCTTTCCCTTTCACCGATGCCAGGGTGTCCCAGATGGTGGATCAGAATCGGTAATTGCGGGAACTGCTCCGCCACCCTGTGCAGCGCAGTGTGGTGATGGGGCGAGCAGGCGATGCTGGCGATCAACCCCATTTCCGCTGCCGTCGTGAAGAAGGCCAGCCCATCCTCTCCGTAGAGCCAACTACCGTCGTCCTCGGCCTTCATATAGTGGGTGAACGCCGACAATGACCAGCTCTCAGCAGCATGGTGGAGCCGCTCCGCTGCGCCTGGTGTGTGGTATGTTTCCGACCAACTACAATCTACGTCCGCCACCTGGCGAATGCGCCCGGGGTAGAGCCGGCCCATTCGGGCGATGTAGTCATTATTGCACGGATTGTGTTCGATCCCGGCACAGACCAGGAAGGCCTGGTCCACGCCGTTTACGTCCATTTCGTTCAGTAGTTGTTCGAAGCGGCCTTTGCTGTGGAAGTCGGGTACCGGCGGCTGGTAGGGCCAGCGCTCCCAGGCGTGGCAATGGCTGTCTATGATCATGGTCGCCTCAGGCCGCGCGTGCGAAAACCGGTTTTTCGAGAATCGTCTGGGTCTCGTAAATCGAACCCCCGCGCACGGCCTCCGGCCAAGGCATCAACACCGGCACATCGGCCAATCGAGGGCGGTTGGTGGGTTCGCCGCGCACCATCGAATCCAGATAAGCCTGCCAGTTGGGGTAGCCCTGCAGAGACCAGGCGTCAGGGGCGCAGTATTGATAGAGAAGCAACCGTCGTGGTCTGGACGAGACGTTCTTAGCGGAGGCATGCAGCGTTCGCACATGGTGGATTGAAATGCCGCCCGCCTCCAATTCGATAGGCACTGCCTTGTCGGCGTCCGGCACTTCTTCGGTGACGGCGCCAGCGAAGTGCTCGTCCTGATGATGTGAGTAAACCGGGCCCTTGTGCGAACCGGGAATGACAAGCAGGCAGCCGTTCTCGTACTTCATTTCGTCCATGCTGACGCCCACAGCCAGCAGATCGTCATTGGTATGAGGATAGAAAGCCCAATCCTGATGCCACTCTACGGGGCTGCCGTATTCCGGTGACTTCATGTTGAGCTTGTTGCCATTGGTGCGCAACCCGGGACCGATGAGTTGTTCGACAATGTCCAGTATGCGAGGGTGATGGAGGAATTTCTTGTATACTTCATGCTGCTTTACTGGGTCCTTGAGCCGGCGCAGTTTGGGCGACTCCGGTGTGTGACCAGGCTCCAGGTCAAAGACGTCGGTATGGTCGGTAACGCTGGCGCTGAGCTGGACGAACCCTTCAGTCACCCGGCGCAGTTCGGCTACCTCGTCGGCCGACAGGACGCCTTCCACGCCCAGGTAGCCGTTCTCGTGATAAAAGTCGATCTTTTTGCTGGTAAGCATGTGGATGCTCCTTGTGGATAGATTGGACGAGCCGCGCTATGATTTCGTCATTCGCTAAGATGTGCCTCAAAAATATGGTTCGATCCACTCTTCCGAGATTTCAAGCCCGAAGCCCGGTGCATCGGAGGGGACCAGCCAGCCGTCTTCTGCGACTGCCTGGCCGGGGATGCCTGCAGACTCCTGCAAGGGCACGCCTGGTGCAGAACCGATAAAGTACTCCAACCACGGGACACAGGCAACGGCATGGGTGAAATGCTGGCCGAAAGGATTGCGCCCTCCTCCGTGCAGTATCACCTTCTTGCCGGCGGCGTCAGCCGCTGACGCGATCTTCAGACAGGTGCTCAGGCCGCCGACCCAATTGATGTCCGGCTGCAGAATGTCGACGACGTTGTGCCGCAACGCCCATTGGAAGGGCATATGGGTATACCAGTGTTCGCCGGTGCTGAGCGTCTGCCAGGGGATTCGTTCGCGTACCTCGACATGCCCGTCGAGGTCTTCTGAAAGCAGACACTCCTCCATCCACTTGAGCCGATAGGGGCGCAGCGTTTCGGCCATGCGCACAGTGTATTCGATGTCGAAGGCCATCCAACAGTCGAGCATCAGTTCGGCTTCGTCGCCGACCAGTTCTCTGGCTTCGGCCACCATCTGCTCGTTTTTTCGCAGGCCGTCCAATCCATCTGCAGGGCCATAGGGGCAGGCCAGTTTGAAGGCACGGAAACCCAACTCCTTGTACCAGTCAAGATCGTTGCCAGTCGAATAGCAGAACTGCTTGTCCTTCTGCGCACCGCCGATGAGACTGTACACCGGCTGGCCCAACAACTTGCCCTTGGCGTCCCAAAGCGCCAGGTCAACCGCACTGACAGCGTAGGCAGCCAGCCCGACCGAGCCGTATGGTTTCGTCATGCGGAACATCATGTCTGCCAGCCGCTCAATTGCCAGACCGTCCTCTCCGATGAGATTGGGGGCAATGTGATCGTCAATAATGGCCGCAGTCACCCGTCCATTGTCGGTCAGCCCCAGGCCCCAGGTGCCGTCCTCAAGGGTTACTTTGCACCAGACCGGCCCCCAGCGACTGGGTGTCCAAAGGCTCCGGTGCCGCTTGACTTTGGGATACCAGGACATGGGATTAGCGACTTCTGCGGTTTCTGCCCAGCCCTTGCGTCGGGGCTCTGTCCTCTGCGAAGGAGCGGGGAAATTGATGCGCACGGCGCGGACATCTGTGATTTTCATTTCGATGATTCTCTACACTCGCTGAACAACCGGACGATAAATCAGGCTGAGCATTAGCATCCGGTGTCGATTTGTAAGTCAAGCTACGCCCGACACAATGAAGACTAGGTTACTTCCCCATTTACTTCGGCTTCGTCCCCATTGTCAGCGTCCATCTCTTCTAGTAGAAGGCGAAGTAGCTTTCGACGCTCCTCGGCGCTGAGGCCGGCTAGCCTTTCTTCGGGAGTACCCGTTTCAAAGACAAGCTGACGTATTTTCTTGCCATACTCCAACACCTTTTCCGGGGTCAACACTTCCGCCATGTTCAACTCTCCTTTCACATTGAGCGTCTGGCGCAGACCGAGAACATAGGCGTACATATCAGCTGATTCTGCCCACACAGACTTGTCCAGCGAGGCAAAGCCGGCATCCCTTTCCTGTTCGCGACTGGCAAAGAGCTTGACATAGGCATTATTGGAACGAGCCGGCAGCCGGTTAAGCGCCAACAACATCACGCGTCCAACAAAGGGGATAGTGGTACGGAATACGCCCCTCTGCACTTCTTCGAATCCCCACAAGGCAAGCCGGCTCTTTTGTGGCGTCTTCGCGCTAAGCAAAACGGGCAGGGTCTTTTCCTTCGACAACCTCTGTACCTGCCGGTAAAAGAGATCATAGGCGGCGGCCTGGAGAATTCCATCCTCGGTCACCGATTCGGTATATTTGAACTCTACAAGGACGTGTGCCGCCGCGCTGTCGCAAACACCGTCCGGCAGCCGTGCACGCTGCGCTTCGTTCCAAGCTTCGCCCTCACGCCGCAACAACAGAATGGCCACTCTGGGCGACTCGCTCAGAATACTGGACTCAGTCGTAACGAATACCTGGACCGCAGTCAGGTTCAACTGCATGCCTGAGCCAAGAAGCTGATGGTACTGCACCCGCGTAGGGCTATCGGTCATGTCAGGGGAGTGACGACTCGACTCGTCCGGTAGTGAAGTAGCTGGCCGCGCCGACCACAGTGGTCTACAGGCCTCCACTGATGAACTGTTGCCGCCATTTTGCCCTGTACGGCGTCACCGGACATCTGACCAGGCGCGCGTACTGTCAGCCCCTGAACGGTACTTGATATCCCTTCATCTGTCAAAGCAGGAAACTACCGCAAAAGGTCGACCGATCCGCGAGCGCAAACGGCAGGACCATAAAAGGACAGAACGAAGGAGTTGCGATATAATCGCCCGAAAGAGAACAGTGCGCTGACCAAAAGAAAATCTACCTACATCTGTTCAAATGTGTCCAATATTCCATGGCTTCCCCTTCCGCATCTGATACCATCGGCGTTCGCTTCGATGAGCGATTTGACGAACACCTCGTCGCGGAATTCCTCCTCGGCAAACTGCCGGGTACGGAGAATCCTATGACCGTCCGCCAATTCGGCGGCGGCGCGGCCAATCTCACCTATCTGCTTGACTATGGCAGCCATGAGTACGTCTTGCGCCGCCCTCGCTTGGCCCTGTCGCGCCTTCCGCCCATGACATGGCCAGAGAGTCCAAAGTGCTGTTGCGTCTCTGGAAGGCATTCCCGCTCGCGCCTCGGGCCTACCTATTCTCAGATGACGAGTCCATCGTCGGCGCACCCTTCTTCGTCATGCAGCGTCGGCACGGCATCGTCGTCCGCGATTCGATTCCGGCGGTCTATAACGCTTGGTCCGATGCACCGGCACGTATGAGCAGAGCGCTTGTTGAGACACTATCCGAGCTCCATGCGGTTGACTTTGAATCGATCGGCTTAGGAGATCTGGGTCGGCCGGCCGGTTTCATCAGGCGCCAGATCGATGGGTGGTGGCGGCGCTGGCAGGCGGCCAAGCTGGAAGATCTACCTGCGTTGGACGCGGTCTATGACTGGCTGCGAAGCAACGAACCACAGGAGGCCGTGCCAGCTTTGGTCCACAACGACTACAAACTGGACAATGTAATGCTGGATTCCGGCGAGCCTGGACGTGTCGTCGCAGTCTTTGACTGGGATATGTGTACACTCGGAGATCCACTTTCCGACTTAGGCGCTTTGCTGGCATGGTGGTGTCTGCCCGACGATCCGCCCCACTTTCGAACGATGGCGATGATGCCGCTCGACGACAGCTTCCTGCGGCGCGAGGAGCTTGTCGCCCACTACGCCGAACATAGCGGCCGCGACCTGTCAGCCATTCACTTCTATCATGCGCTCAGCCTGTTTCGGGTTACGGTCATAATCGCTCAGATTTATGTCCGCTACGTGCGGGGTCAGACGCAGGATGAACGATTCGCCGCCTTCGGCCCGCGCATCCCCGCGGCGGCCCAGGCTGCCCTGGAAGTAGCAAGAGGCCGCTGAGATTGGACGAATAGCCACAGAGACGTTCTCCATCTGGAGCTATCGACAACTTTGACGTGCGGTTCCGGACTGACTATCATATTCTGAAAGAAAGACATTCGTACATCCACTTTGGAAGGAGCGTTTGACGTGCAGGAACACAAAATATCCATGCTTGGCACCGGCCTGATCGGCATGTTCTACACCATGGCTCTGAACGGCGGCAGAGGAAGAGATCAAGTGCAGCTCGTTTACTCCCGTACGGCAGAACGGGCCAAGGCTTTCGCGGAGGAATGGGACATCCCCGCATGGACTACCGATCTGACCGAAGCCTGTACCTCTGACGATATTGACACAGTCGTCATTGGGTTGCCCAACCATATCCATGAAGAGTGCGTGAATCTGGCCGCCGACGCGGGCAAGGCGATTCTCTGCACGAAGCCACTCGGCCGCACTGCTGCAGAAGCCAAGCGTATGCTGGACAAGGTCGAAGCAACTGGTGTCTTCGGCGGCTATCTCGAAGACCTCTGCTACACGCCCAAGACCCTGAAGGCCATCGCATCCGTTGAGAACGGCGCGTTGGGCCAAGTCACCTGGGCCTGCTCGCGCGAAACGCATCCCGGCCCCCACAGCGACTGGTTCTGGGACCTCGAACAGGCCGGCGGCGGCGCCATCGTGGACCTGGGTTGCCACTGTATCGAAATCGTCCGCAGTTTTATCGGCAAAGACATCCGGCCCGTCGAGGTCATGTGCTGGGCCGACACGCTCGTCCACCCCATCGACGCCGAAGACAACGGTATTGCCCTCATCCGCTTCGAGAACGGCGCCATCGGCCAGTTCGAAGTAAGCTGGACCTTCCGCGGCGGAATGGACTTGCGAGACGAGGTAGCAGGTACCGAAGGCACGATCTGGTTAAATCACTTTCTGCGTACAGGCTTTGAGATGTACACCAGCGGCGCCGGCGGCGGCTATGTGGCCGAAAAGGCCGAATCGGAGAGCGGCTGGCTCTTCCCCGTCGGCGACGAGGTGGTCGAGTTGGGTTACAGTGATATGTTCGACGATATGTTTAACGCTATGGACGAGGGCAGCGAGCCGCGTGAGAACTTCTATGACGGCTATGTGGTGAATGCTGTGATCGACTCCTGCTACCGCTCTGCTTCCTCTCGCCAATGGGAGCCGGTTGAACTGGAGGTCTGGCGCGGACGCGAAAACGTCCCCCTCATCCGTGACAGCCGCGGGCAGGACGCCGCCCCCGCAGCCGAAACCGACCCTGCCGAGGCCCTCGCCGCCGCTGCCGGTCTGACAATCATCAAGCGGGAACGGATGACGGGGGGCCAGGTCAAGGTCATCCTCAAGAACGAGGAGACGGGTGAAATCAGCCAGGAAATCATCGATAACGCTTAGCGCCTTCCAATGTCACTGATCAAACCCTTCCAACAGGAAGAGGCCTTCCTCCAGGATGTGCAGGATGCAACCGGGGACGAACGCGTCCTGCACATCTGGTGGCTGGGTCAAAGCGGCTTTCTCCTCAAATGGCAGAGCCGCTTCCTTCTCTTTGATCCCTATCTCTCCGATTCCCTCACGACCAAGTATGCCGGCACCGACAAACCCCATATCCGCATGACCGAGCGGGTCGTCGCGCCCTTACGCCTCAACTTCATCGACGTCGTAACCTCAAGCCACAACCACACTGATCATCTGGACGGGGAGACGCTGGGCCCGCTGATGGAGGCAAATCCTGGCCTGCAAATCGTCATACCTGAAGCCAATCGAGAATTCGTTGCCGAGCGACTGGAATGCGATCTGACTATACCTGTGGGCTTGGACGATGGCGACTACAAGCAGGTGGACGCGTACTACTTTCACGGAATCGCCGCCGCACACGAAGAACTGGAAACTGATGAGGCGGGGCGCTGCAAGTTCCTGGGCTATGTGGCGCGTTTTGGCCCATGGACCGTCTATCACAGTGGCGACACCGTCCACTACAGCGGGCTGGTAGAGCGGCTGACGCCTTTCAATGTCGATGTGGCGATCCTGCCGATCAACGGCAGCAGGCCGGAGCGGAGAGTGGCGGGCAATCTTAACGGCAGTGAAGCTGCCGCGCTTGCCTGCGCCATGAACGCAAAGCTTGCGATTCCCTGCCACTACGAGATGTTCACCTTCAACACCGCGCCGCCGGATTCGTTCATGGCCGCGGCCGCCGCATTGAAACAGCCCGTGCATGTACTGCGGGCCGGGGAGCGGTGCACAGTCGAAAAGTCGGTTAGCGGAGGGGTGACGACTCTATCAGGCGACTGACCGCCGCCCGCGATAGGGCATCCAACGGTCGATCAGCCGTCGAGATGACTGTAGCAGCGACCGCGTTTGCGAAGTGTGCCGCCTGCTCGGGGGATGCCCCGTCTTGAATTGCCAGCAGAAATCCGGCATTGAAGGAATCGCCCGCGCCAACGGTAGTTTGCACCTCGACGGAGAAGCCGGGCAGGTATGTAGGTTCACCGGTCGAGCGCGCAATAGCCTCCCCTTCCTGCAGATGCAAGACCGCCGCGCCGTCCGCGCCTCTTTTGATGACCACACAGTGCGCGCCAGCCTCCAGGATAGCCGCCATCCCGGGTGCCATTTCCGCCTTTCCCGTGCAGACCTGCAACTCATGCTCGTTGCAGATAAAAAAGTCGGTGTTGGCCAGCAGAGGAGGCAGTTCGTCCAGGCGGGGCGGTTCACCGATGGCCGGCCCGATGTCCACTGCTGTGCGTGTGCCTCTGTGGCGGGCGTTTCGGAACAGATCGACCGCGCCGTGAGGGCGCAGTCCCGGCATGATCGAATAGCTGGTCAACAAGATCGTGTGCGAGCGGCGCAAGCGATCCTCGTTAAAGGCACTGCCGTCCACGGCCCTGTTGGCGCCCTCGTGGTGAAATGCCAGGCGATTCTGCTGCATGTCGCTGAGAATGAGCGTCGTTGCAGTGCCTTTCCCGGCGTAACGCCTGACGCTTCCCATACCAACGCCCACTTTACTGAGTTGCTCCGCCATCCAGTCGCCCAGGTGATCCTCGCCCAGGCCGCCAACCAAGTCAACCTGCGCGCCCAGACGAGCCAAGGCATAGGCCGAATTGGCCCCGTTCCCGCCGAGCGACGTTCTCAGGGGATCGTCGTGGAAGACGAGGCTGTCGACGGTGAACTCGTCTCCCTCGGTGCGCGGCATGGCGGCCAGGTTGGAAACGAAAAGATCAACGGTAGCGGAGCCGATGACGGTGAACATGGTCTTGCTGCCTTATGTGAACGTTGGGCGGGTCTGCGTGTTGGACCGGGACTGGCCGCTGCCTTCTGATGTCTCTCGAATCTCATTCTGTCAAACGAAGTCCTTTATTTTATCGCCAATCGCCGTACCTGTGAAACAGCCTTTTCGGCATAGCTTTTCCCAGTTACGAGAACACGGAAAATTGTTCTTGGAGCCGCTTTCTGTTATACTCCCCTTGACGCGGCCAACATCCGGCTGCCGCAGAGG
Organism: Caldilineaceae bacterium; assembly: GCA_965220715.1. Lineage (GTDB taxonomy): Bacteria > Chloroflexota > Anaerolineae > Caldilineales > Caldilineaceae > Bin5. Next base: position 4,344,801 of record OZ244843.1, on the reverse strand, counting down.
TCTCCGCCCGCAGCCGGAGACACCCGATCTGCTCGGACTGTATCCGACCTGCCCTCCCCAAATGTGCGCGCCCTGTCCATAAGGACCGGCTCGGCCGCGGCAGGGCATTCAAAGGTTGGAGACCCCGCGCAACCTTGACTCCGTTCCAGGGTGCGGTTTCTTCGCGCTGAGCTGACAGCAAGACCAAGATTGACGATCGGCCTTAAATCTTCCAACGTTTGCGAATCCAGCCGCCAGTGTCCCGAAAAGTTCATCCCAAGGAGGAAAATCAAGTGACCCGACAAAGCATCAGCCGCCGCGACTTCCTGCGCACCACCGGCCTCGTCGCCGGCACCGCCGCGCTGGCCGCCTGCGCCGTGCCCGGCGCCGCACCTGCCGGCGGCAATGGCGACGCCATGGCCTCCGAACCCAAGACTATCGAATTCGTGTCGGGCTGGGGGGGCGCCTTGAAGCCGTTTGAGGAGATTGCCCAGCTGGATGGCTTCAAGGCCCTCGCCGGCGAAGATACAGTATTCAATGTTCGCCTTGTTGGCCTAGAAGACCTTGCCGCTGCCCTCGCAGCCGGCGATACGCCCGACGGTGGCTCAAACATTGACTACCCCGGTCACTGGGCGCGCGGCATCGTCCTCGACTGCACTGACTACGTGAATGGCAGCGAAATCATTGACCCGTCAGGCGTGCTCGAACCCGTTTGGAATGCCGCCGTCTATGGCAGCAATCTGATCGGCGTGCCCTCGGTAGAGGGCTTCATGTGGTATGGAATGAACTACAACGCCAAGCATGTCGAAGAGGTGGGCCTCGATGTCGACGACCCGCCCCTGACTTGGGAGACTGTCATGGAGTGGCATGTGGAACTGTCCAAGTTCGACGAAGGCGGCAACGTCCTCCGCATGGGCTTCGACCCGGTGGATGCCATGGCGGCCGAGCCGGACTTCATAGCCCACTCCTTCGGCCATGCCTGGTGGAACGACGAAGAGCAGACCTTCCATTTTGACCATGAACTCATGGCTTTGGGCATCGAAACCCAGGCCGAGTTCTTCCGTCACATTGGCCCCGATAACTTTGCCGGCCTGCGCTCCGTCCAGGGTCAGGGAAGGTGGGGCGGCTCCTACAACGCAGAGGTGCAGTCGATGATAATGGACGGCTACTGGCACTGCGGCGAAACCGTAGGTGAGAAACCGGAGCTCGCGCCCTTCAACCGCTCCACCTGGCCGCCGGTGCCCGCCTTCCGCGAAGGCGCCAAAATCCAGGCGACCGGCGCCCATATGATCCAGATCTTCAAGGATGCCAAGAATCCGGACGGCATGTTCCATTTTGCCGAATTCATGCACACCAATGAGCCGATGAACATCATATTCGATTCGAACGGTTGGATCATGGGCGTCAAATCCTTTGTTGCGACAATCGACCCCGATACATATCCCGGTCTGCGCTTCTACCTCGAAAGCGTTGATGAAGTCACCGATTGGATTATCGGCCGTCGCTGCCCGATCCACTGGTACTTGTACACACAGGTGAACGAGCTGCGCGAGCAGGTCTATCGTGACTTTATGACCGCCGAAGAGGCTGTGGCGGAGATGCAAAAGCGCGCCGAGGCAGAATGGGAGGCGCAGGGACTTTCGTAGTCGCACGCCGGCGACCGGTCCAGCTGCATCCGGTCGCCGGCCTTCTGCTCCCCTTCCAGGGTGACTTCATGGCCGCACGTGCACAAAAGGTCAGCCGTTATACGCCGGGTGAATGGCGCAACCTGCGCCTGGGCCTGCTATTCGTCTCGCCCTGGGTCGTGGGCTTCGTCGTCTTCACTATCTATCCGCTGCTCGCATCCCTCTACTATAGCCTGACCCGCTACGATCTGCTGCGGCCCCCCGTCTTCCTTGGCTTGAAGAACTACGCCTCCCTCTTCTTCGACGATCCCCACTTCTGGAACGTGATGGGCAACACCGTCTACTATGTCGGGTTCAGCGTCCCGCTCGGCGTAGGCTCGGCCTTCATCATCGCCAATATGCTCAACTCGCGCGTCGTCGCCCGTACCTTTTTCCGCGGCATTATCTATATTCCCTCGATTGTGCCCGCAGTCGCCTCCGCAATGGTGTGGGACTTCCTCATGAACGTCCAGTGGGGTGCAATCAACGGTCTCCTCCGCTTTTTCGGCCTGCCCATCATCCCCTTCCTGTCGAATCCTGCATGGTCCAAGCCATCGCTGATCCTCGTTGCCGTTTGGGCCAATGGCGCCGCCGTCGTGATCTTCCTCGCCTCACTGCAGGATGTCCCGCGCGCGTTCTACGAAGCCGCCACCGTCGACGGGGCCAACATGTGGCACCGTTTTCGCAACGTAACGATTCCTATAACATCACCAATTATCCTGTTCAACCTGATCATGGGGCTGATCGTCGCCTTCCAGGAGTTTACGATCCCATGGCTGCTCACAAATGGCGGTCCCATGAACTCTACCGAGTTCTACCTGGTGCACCTGTACCGCAACGCCTTCGCCTATCTGCGCATGGGTAAGGCGTCTGCACTCGCCTGGATTCTCCTATTCATCATCGTCGGCTTTACAATGATTGTTTTCCGCTCCTCGGCACGCTGGGTCTACTATGGAGGCGAAAAATGAGCACCGCGGCCTCCCAACAGCAGGTAGAACCTGTTCCCAGGCACTACGGCGTGGGCAAGAGGCGCCTGGTCGATTTCTCCATCGAATTCATCAAATACTTCGTACTGATTCCCCTGACCTTCAGTTTCGCATTCCCCCTCTACTGGATGGTCAGCTCGGCGCTCAAGGTAGATTCGCAGGTATTCACGGTACCGCCGATTCTGGTTCCGATTCCGGCCCATCCCGAGAACTTCGTCAATGCCTGGCAGATACTGCCCTTTACCCGGTACGCGGTCAACTCCGTCTTTCTCTATACGGGTCCGGTTGTTCTCTTTACGTTACTGTCTTCAACCATCGTCGCCTACGGCTTTTCCCGAATCCGCTGGCCGGGACGGGACACGCTCTTCTGGGTGGTGGTGATGACGATGATGCTGCCGTGGGCGGTAACGATGGTGCCCCTCTTCATTACTTACAAAGCGCTGGGCTGGCTGGACACCTACCGCCCGCTCGTGGTGCCCGCCCTCTTCGGCCATCCCTACATGATCTTCCTCCTGCGCCAGTTCTTTTTGACGCTGCCCGAGGAGCTCTCCGATGCCGCCCGCATCGACGGCGCCAGCGAATTCGGTATTCTCTTCCGCATCATCTTGCCGCTGACCAAGCCTGCCCTGGCTGTAGTCGCGCTCTTCCGCTTTCTCTGGGCTTGGAACGACTATCTCGGTCCGCTGATCTACCTGCGCGACGAGGATCGCTACCCCCTGGCGCTGGGAATAGAGATCCTCAGTAGACGTGCCAATGACATCGGTAACTTCAGCAACGGTCTCCCCTACCTGATGGCCGTCAGCACGATTGTCGCCCTCCCCGTCATTCTTACTTTCTTCCTTGCCCAGCGTACCTTCATCGAGGGCATCTCCCTGACCGGGGTCAAGGGTTAGGCCCTGGGGACAATAGCCTATGCACCTCTCTACCCTCGCGCTACTCGTTGCGGCGGCGCTGGTCGCCGGGTGCTCCGAATTTGGCGCCCTCGATCTGCAGGGCCCCGCCGCTGGCGCGGGCTCCCCACAGCCGCGCACCTATGTCATTTCCCGGCAGCTCGCCTCTCCACCTGAATCCTCGGCTTCGGGGGGCGAATCATCTTCCCACTGCAGCGGTCAGTTCGTCGAACACCAGCTGCCCCACGTTACCGGCACAGCCTTCGAACGCGTCACCTACTTCACCAGCAATGGCGCCGGCCTTGCCGTTGGCGACCTCGACAATGACGGCGACGAAGACTTCGTCCTTGCCAACCTGCTTGGCCCCAACCAGATCTTCTGGAACGAAGGCGGCTGGCAGTTCCGCCCGCAGCTCCTGCTCGACGGCAGCCTGCGCGGGCTCGCGCTCGTCGACGTTGACGGCGACGGCTGGCTCGACATAACCGCCACCAGCCGCTCAGGAATTCTCCTCTACTGGCGCAACAGCGGTGGCCAGGACAGCGCCGCACCTTTCGCCAGCGAACAGGAGCCGGCGCGCCTGCCGGGGGTCAGCGGCTTCGCCTACTCGCTGCAGTGGGGCGATCTGGACAGGGACGGCGACCTCGATCTGGTGACCGCCACCTATGACGCGTCGCTTGAGAAGCAGATGGGACGCCGCGCACTGGACGCAACCGACCATAACGGCGTCTTCGTCTATGAGAATGACTATGGACGTTTCTCGCCGACCCGCCTCGCGTCACGTGCGCAGGGTCTGGCGCTGCATTTGCTTGACCTGAACGGTGACAGGCGCATGGACATTCTGGTAGGCAACGATTTTGATGTGCGTGACGCCGTCTTCCTGGGCCGGCGCGACGGCGGGTGGCTCGAGACTGAACCGTTCGCCACCACGACCTTCAGCACGATGAGCTTTGACAGCGGCGACATCGACAACGACGGCCAGTGGGAGCTGTTCGCGGCCGATATGCACCCGTACTCCGAAGAGCCCGAAATCATGCGCCAGTGGCTGCCGGTGATGGAGACGATGCCGCCCCCCAGCCCGGAAGACGGACCCCAGGTGATGGCAAACGTCCTGCAGGAACGGCAGGGCGATGGCTGGGTTGAACAGGCCGAGGCGTGGCACATCCCTTACAGCGGCTGGAGCTGGTCCGCCCAGTTCGGCGATCTCGATCAGGACGGCCTGCTCGATCTGTACATCGTCAACGGCATGACGGCGATGGAGATCTTCCGCCATCTGCCGGGCGATGAACTCGTCGAAGAAAACCAGGCCTACCGCAACGACGGAGGCAACCGGTTCGAGCCTGCGCCCGAGTGGAAGCTGAATAGTACCGCCGGCGGCCGAGGCATGAGCATGGCCGACCTGGACGGGGACGGCGACTTGGACGTGCTGATCAATAACCTGCGGTCACCATCGCAGATGTTCGAGAACCAGTTGTGCAGCGGCCGATCCCTGCTGGTAGACCTGCGCCATCCCGCGACCGGCAACACACGCGCTTTGGGCGCCGAACTGCTTCTCCACACCTCCACCGGTATCTATCGTCGCAGCGTGCAAGCGGCAGGCGGCTATCTCTCCGGGCGCAGCGCCCGCCAACATTTCGGACTCTCCGACGGTACCCGAATCAACGCCCTCGAGATTCGCTGGCCGGATCACGCCTTGTCTGTGGTCGATGGGCGCCATCTGCAGCCGGACAGTTGGTTGACCGTCGTCCGTCGCGATGCAACCTCCGAGCAGCCATCCGGCACAATCATCCGCTCTACCCAACCATCAAAACAGGTGCAGTCCTCCTACGGCAATGGCAAAGCTGACTGAACACCTGTCTGTCGAGCGTAAGTGGCATATCTTTGCCGCGCTCGGCTCCGGCATTTTCCTCGCTTCTTTCGATGGCGGCGCCGTCAGGGTGGTGCTGCCCGCGCTCGTAACCGAATTCAACGTCGACTTCGCACTCATACAGTGGATTGTGCTCTCCTTCTCCCTCACGCAGACAGCGATCATGCTGGGCGTGGGGAGGCTGGGGGACATGGTGGGCAAGAAGCCGATCTTCCTCAGCGGCACAATCGCATTTGCCATCGGTTCCGTCCTCGCCGGGCTTGCGCCAAATATCGAGTTCCTCCTCTTCTTTCGCGTGCTTCAAGCTATTGGGGGCGCCTTCGCCACCGCGCTGAGCATGGGCATCGTTACCGAAACGTTCCCCGCATCGGAGCGAGGAAAGGCCCTCGGCCTCTTCAGCGCCGTCGTTTCGGTCGGAGGCATCGCCGGTCCGCTCTTGGGGGGCGCTCTCCTTGAATACCTCTCCTGGCGCTGGATCTTTTTCATGGGCCCTCCTGTCGGTTGTGTCAGCTTCCTTCTGGCGTGGCGCTACCTGCCGGGGGTCAGCCCCGGCGGTCGGCAGCGCTTTGACTGGATCGGTTTTTCAGCTTTTTTCGCCTTTCTACTGGCGCTCATGCTATTCCTGACCATGGGCCAGCGCAATGGCTTTCGATCACCCGCCATGCTGGGCCTCTTGACAGTCTCGCTGCTGGCTCTCGCACTGTTCATTCGTACGGAGTTGCGCGTGAAGGAACCGCTCCTCGACCTGTCGCTCTTTCGCAACTCTCTCTTCAGCCTCAATCTGTCGATGCGGCTGATCAGCTTCATCGTTTTGGGCGGCATTACGCTTCTATTCCCCTTCTATCTGAGCAATCTGCTGGAGTTGGAACCTACAGTTGTCGGCCTGTTGTTGACGACTACAATGATCTTCTTCGGCCTGGCCTCACCGATTGCTGGAATCCTTTCAGACCGCTTCGGGTACCGGCTGATCGCCACAGCTGGATTGGTAATGTTGGCATACGGCTGCTACACTATCAGCACACTCACCGCGGAAACTTCAATCCTCGGCTATGTTCTGCGAGTGCTGCCCCTGGGATTGGGCATGGGCATCTTTCAGTCGCCCAACAACAGCGCGGTAATGGGCTCAGTGCCCAGGGAAAGGCTCGGCGTGGTCAGCGGCGTTAATGTGATTGGGCGCACGCTGGGAAATACGTCAGGGGTGGCCGCCCTGGGAGCGCTATGGGCGAGCCGTGTCCTGGTTTACGCCGGGCCGGAGTTCGCTGGCGACGTGACCGAGGCAGTGGCGGTGGCACAGACCGCCGCGTTGCGGGATGTCTCTTTCGTCGCGATGGCAATGATTGGATTGGCTCTGGCGATGAGTGTCTGGGGACTGGTGCGCGGGCCCGCCGTCCTGCAAATTCGCAGACGTCTCCAGTAGCAACCTGCGGTGACCGGCAACCTGCCGCGCAGCCGCTGGATTCCCCACCTAAGCGATCCGAAAAGGAGAAATGATGAACATTCGCTTTGGTTATCGGGACATCAACTACCCCGGCGATACCCTGGGCACGCTGCAGGACAGTCACCATCTGTTGGCCGATATGCCCGCCCTGCACGCCAAAAAGGCCGAGGACGGCTATATTCTTCTCCGCGGGCTTATCGACCGCGAAAAGGTGCAGCAGGCGCGGGCGACCATACTGCACTACATGCACGAGCAGAATGTTTTGACCCCAGATGCGCCTGTGCTCGAAGGTGTTATGCCAAAGGGGGGCCGAGGCGCCAAGATGAGGCGCATCGCCTTTCACGAGGACGTTCTCGCCGTCCTCCAGGCAACTGAGCTTTTTGAATTCTTTGCTGCCTACTTCAGTGAACCTGCGTTAACCTTCGAATACAAGTGGCTGCGTGCCGTTGGCAACGAGCAGTACACAGGCGCACACTGTGACTTCGTGTACATGGGCCGTGGATCATCCAGTCTCCACACGGTCTGGATTCCCCTGGGGGATACTACTGTCGATCAGGGCACGCTCGCAGTTTGCAGGGGATCTCATAGCCTACCCAGTTTTGCCCGCATCCGTGATACATACGGGCGCATGGACGTGGATCGCGACGGCATAGACGGCTGGTTCACAAAGGATCCGATGGAAATCGTCGAGAAATTCGGCGGTGCGTGGCTTACGAGCGAATTCTTCATGGGTGACGTTATTCTTTTTGGGATGCACACGATGCACGCCTCGACCACAAACCTGACCAATCGATTCCGTCTGAGCTGCGACGTGCGGTACCAGCCGGCCAGCGAACCCGCGGACAAACGGTGGGTAGAGGGCGGCCCAGGCCATACCGTTCATGGAATCAGTGAGCTTGTCCCGATGGAGAAGGCGCGGGCCAAATGGGGGCTGCCGGTCGGCTGAACAAACGCATGGCCCAGTGAAACAACGCATGGCCCGGTGAAACAATGTGCGGGCAAGATCGATTAGCGAATTGCTCGCGGCCCGAAATTCGAGTACCATTACTCCGGTACATGGTGGGCAGCAGTAGGCAGCCGCCCTGTTGGCAACTTGCCTTTCAAGTTTCTGAAACCTCCCTTTCCAATCTTTGCCATGTCTGAACCGACCCGAATCGACTGTGATATTCACAATGAAGTTCCGGCGTTGGAGACCCTGTATCCCTATCTGCCGGATCACTGGCTCGACTACTGCCGCGAGTCGGCATTCAACGGACCGGACGCGGCGGACTACCCTGAGGGCGTACCTACCGCCGCTCGCGAGGGCAGCAGCCCTAAACCCGACCTGGAGGAAGTACAGACCCGGGCTTTGAACGACGTCGACATCGGGATTCTCAACTGTGCTTACCGCGTGCAAAGCGTACGCAACGAAGATCTGGCCGCCTCGTTGGCTACAGCAGTGAACCGGTGGCAGGTGGAGCATTGGCTTGAAAAAGAACCGCGCCTGCGGGCATCCATTGTTGTGCCAAGCCACAACCCGCAGCTGGCCGCGCGGGAAATTGAAAGCTGGGGCGAGCATCCCGGTTTCGTACAGGTGATTCTGCCGGTGCGCGCCGAGGCCCCCTATGGCAATCGCCGCTACGACCCGATCTACGAGGCCGTCGTGAGGCACGACCTCGCACTCGGCATCCATTACGGCGGCGCGCCCGGGCATCCCCCCACTCCTACCGGTTGGCCTTCCTATTTTATCGAAGATTACGCCGGTATGGCACAGGTTTTTCAATCTCAAGTGATTAACCTGATCTGCGAAGGGGCGTTTGAGCGCTTTCCCTCGCTGCGCGTCGTTCTCATCGAAGGTGGTTTTACCTGGCTGCCGTCACTGATGTGGCGGATCGACAAAGAATGGAAGGGGTTGCGTCACAACACGCCTTGGGTCAGGCGGCGGCCGTCTGACTATATGCGCACGCACTTGCGTCTGACCATTCAACCCCTGGACGCACCGCCGAATCCGCTTCATCTGGCGCATATTCTCGAACAGTGCGACGCCGAAGACCTGCTCCTATACGCCAGCGACTATCCCCACCGCCATGAGTGCCAGGACATTCTTCTGGATCTGTTGACGGCGGATCAGCGCAAAAAGATCTGCAGCGCCAATGCGCGCGCATTTTACCGGCTATGAAGAGACGTTGATGGCGGCGAGGATGTGAATCCTTCTCAGTTTTCGCTTCTCGTTCCCCACCTTTCAGAATAGGAGGTTTTCCATGACTGCTTCTGTCGAATCAATTGCCAAAGTGGAGCGCGGCGCCGTAACGAAGGACCGGACAAACGGGCATGATGCAGCCAAACCCGATGCCACCGCCCGCAAGAGTGCCTTGGATCGAGAGCCTGTAGACACGGCGATCATCGACACCGACATCCATGTCTACTTCCCGACGCAGGAAGTATTGCGTTCCTATCTGGGGCAGGATTGGCAGGATTATCACCGGACGTATGGCCAGCGGGGCTATGAGGGCGCCCACTTTCCCCGGGCAATGCCCAATGCCGCCCGCCACGACTCGTGGCCAGCCGATGGCACGCCGCCGGGTTCCAACTTGCCACTGTTGCGGGAACAGCTCCTGGACCAGTGGGGTATCGAGATCGGCGTCCTCAACCCGCTTGTCGGCGCGGGCGAGCAGCGCAATCTCGCCTTTGGCGCGGCTTTTGCCAGGGCCACCAATGAATGGCAGTTGACCGAATGGCTGGAGCCTGAGCCTCGCTTGCGCGCCTCGATCATCGTTCCCTGGGAAGATGGAGAGCTGTCTGCCGCAGAAATCGACAGGTGGGGCAGTCATCCGGGATTCGTCCACGCATTGCTTATCGCCCGCACAAAGGAGCCTCTTGGACGTCGCAAATATTGGCCTATGTATGAGGCCGCCTCCCGCCATGACGTGCCCGTAGCCATTCATTTCGGCGGCGCGGGCGGCGCACCCATTACCGGATCGGGATATCCTAACCATTACATCGAAGATCATGGCGGCATGCCCCAGACCTTCCAGGCACAGGTGATCAGCCTCATTTTCGAGGGCGTCTTTCAACAGTTCCCGACGCTGAAATTTGTGTTGATCGAAGGGGGATTTGCCTGGATTCCACCGATGCTGTGGCGGATGGACAGTGCCTGGCGCAAGCTCGGCAGCGAAGTTCCCCATGTCACCGAACCGCCTTCGGAGCTTTTCCGACGCCATTTCTGGGTCAGCACACAGCCCATGGAGGAGCCTTTCCAACCGGAGCAGTTCCGCCAACTGCTGGGCCAACTCGATTTAGACGACAATCTGCTCTTCGCAACTGACTACCCCCACTGGGACTTTGACTCCCCGGATCGCGCCTTTCCCATTCCGCTGGACAAAGAGCGGCGGCGGAAATTTATGTCAGAAAACGCCCGCGCGCTGTACAAGTTGTAGAGATGAGCAATGTCTAAACACATCGTTGCCACAGTTGACGAGATTCCGCCGGGAGAACGCAAAATCATCGAGATCGGCGGACGCTCGATTGGTGTTTTCAACATTAAGGGCGAATTCTATGCCCTGCGAAATACCTGCCCGCACCAGGGTGGTCCCCTCTGTGAAGGGCGGCTCACAGGCTTCGTTATGGCCGACAAGCCCGGTGGCGAATACAGGTATGAGAGGCGGGGCGAGATTTTGCGCTGCCCTTGGCACGGCTGGGAGTACGACGTGACTACCGGCCAGTCCTGGGTGGACCCCGGCTCCGTACGCACCCGCCGCTACGAAGTAGAAGTCGCGACAGCTGAAGCTCTCCCTTCAACCTATCAACCTGGCCCCTACACCGCAGAAAAGTTCGAAGTCTCGCTCGACCAGGAGTATGTCGTCGTCGAACTGCCGGGCTGACGGGAGCAATGGTTTCGCTTACCGACCACGCGTTGTAATCCTTGGACGAAAATCGATAAAGAGCCAACACTGCTATCCACTAGCATGGGATATCCCTCCTCATGAAACGTGCTACAACATCCACCTTCGACTCTAAACTCGAAACTTTCCTGCAAGACGCCCAAACCAGGCAACTTGACGAACTGAGTGATTGGCTGCGCATTCCCAGTGTCAGCACACAGTCGCAGCACAAGGCGGATGTAGAGCGAGCCGCGGGTTGGCTGGCACAGAAGATGACAGCCATTGGCTTGCAAAACGTAGAAATAATCGAGGCCGGCGGCCATCCTTTCGTCTATGGCGACTGGCTGCATGCCGGAAACGACGTCCCGACTATCCTGATCTACGGCCATTACGATGTCCAGCCCGTCGACCCGCTGGAGCTGTGGAATTCGCCGCCCTTCGAGCCGGCAGTGCGGGGCGAAGACCTGTTCGCCCGTGGGGCGTCTGACGACAAGGGGCAGCTGTTTGCCCACGTCGCCGCGGTCGAGGCCCTCCTGGAAACGTTCGGGGCGTTGCCAGTAAACGTTAAATTCCTGGTCGAAGGCGAAGAAGAGGTCGGCAGCCGGTCACTGACGGCCTATTTGCCGGCAGAAACCGAAAAACTCGCCGCGGACGTCTGTCTCATCTCCGATACGCACATCCTGGCGCCTGACCAGCCGTTGATCATTTATGGGCTGCGGGGCGTGTGGGCCGGCGAGATAACAGTACGGGGTCCGGCCCAGGACTTGCATAGCGGCATTTTTGGCGGCGCGGTTCACAATCCTAATCAAGCGTTATGCGAGTTACTTGCACGGCTTCACGACGGCGCCGGGCGGGTGACAGTTCCCGGATTCTATGACGATGTTCTGGCTCTGAAAGAAGCGGAACGGAACGCTCTGGCGCAGGTTCCTTATGATGAGGAAAAACTGATGCAAGAGAGCGGCGTGCCCGCGGCCTGGGGCGAAGACGGATTTACCGTAACCGAAAGGATCGGGGCGCGGCCTACGTTGGAGATTAATGGAATGTGGGGCGGCTTCATCGGTGACGGTTTCAAAACTGTCATCCCAGCCGAAGCCCACGCCAAAGTGAGTTGCCGTCTTGTGCCCGATCAGCAGTCGTCTACCATCGGGCCGATGATTGAACAGTTTCTCCGTCAAATCGCGCCTCGGACAGTGGAAGTGGCCGTGAGCACACTCCAACACGCGCCTGCCACGGTCGTGCCGCTTGACGTGCCCGAAATGCAGGCAGCCGCCAGCGCCTACGCCAGAGTCTTCGGTGCAGAGCCGGTCTACAGTCGCGAAGGCGGCTCCATTCCCATAGCAACGGTAGTACAAGAAGCGCTCGGCATTCCCATCCTTTTCATGGGCTTCGGTCTGCCAGACGACAATCTGCACGCGCCGAACGAGAAACTACACCTACCGAACTTCTATCGTGGCATTCGCGTTGGCATTGCGTTGATGGAAGAGCTGGTTTCGTCTTGACTTCAACTCGAAAACGGTGCACAATAGTTAGTCTGATATAGAAAATTTTCCCTTCCTGACTCTTGATAGACTTGAATAAGGAGTTACATATGCGTGCAGGTATACCTGAGTTAAGTGCGTCTCGTCGTATCTGGCTGATAACTATCGCGACGGTCCTGCTTTTCTCGTTGCTGCCACAGACGGTTGCGGCAGCTTCACCCCAACTCAATGTCAATCCGCAAGCCACCGGGTACACCACCCACGTCGTGCAGGCCGGCGAGAGCCTCTCCCGTATTGCTGTCAGGTATGGTGTTACAGTCCAGGCTCTGGTAACAGCCAACAACATTGCGAATGCAAATCAGATATACGTCGGCCAGCGGCTCAGGATCCCGACTACCGGTCAGCAACCGAGCCCCTCGCAACCTAGTAGCTGTTCCAGTACCCATACGGTCACAGCTGGTGAATCGCTTTCCGGAATCGCGGTCGACTTCGGCGTAACGATCCATAGCTTGGCCCAGGCGAATGATGTCTCCGTTACGTCCTACGTTTATATCGGTCAGCGCCTGTGCATTCCTGGTTCAGGGACGAGCGGCGGCGGCACAAGCGGCGGCGGTGCGACCAGTTCAGGCGGTTTCTATTACGAAGTGCAGCTTGGCGATACGCTCAGCCGCATCGCTTTCAACAATGGCACGACCGTCTCCGCAATCATGCAGGCCAATAACCTCGCCGATGCCAACACCGTCTTCTGGGGCACGAGGATTTGGATTCCTGCTGCGGGTGCAAGCGCTCCCCCGGCTGGGAGCGGAACGGCAGCCCCTCAGCCGCAACCGCAGCCCGTCCAACCCCCGGCTACTGGAGGTCCTTATGCAATCAGCCAGCCGGCGCACCTCAACGTTCGGGGCGGGCCAGGCACTGAATATCCGGTCCTCAGCGCATTGACCACTGGCACGCAAGTAAACATCGTTGGCCTCGGCCCCAATGAAGAGTGGTTGCAGGTCGAGGTGGCGGGTCTTAGCGACCCGGCCTGGATCTACCGTGAACTGACCCAGGTGGTCGGATCCCTCGATGGCGTGAGACGATTCTCCGAGTCGGAGATCCCGGCGCGGCCGGAGCCGCCCGCAGCGGCTCCACCAGCTGCAGCGCCTGCTCCTTCTGCGCCTTCCACCAGATTGCCCGGCATAGGCTTCGGCTATGGCGTACAGGCGCACATGATCCACAATGGCCAGGAAGGAATCGCCATGGATAAGACCCGCGAGCTGGGCTTCGGTTGGGTGAAGCAGCAGATCGAATGGAAGGTCTTTGAGTCCAATCAGGGCCAGTATGGCTTTGGCGATATCTGGCCGCTCGTGAACGCCGCCAACGCTCGCGGACTCAATCTGCTGTTCAGCGTGGTGAACGCGCCGAACTGGTCTCGCGAATCGGGCTACGATGGTACGGTTGGCGGCCCACCTGCCGACCCCCAGACCTTCGCCAGTTTCCTGGGCCGGCTGGCAGGAGAATACTGCGGCTCGTCGTTGAAGGCCATAGAGGTCTGGAACGAGCAGAATCTCCACTACGAATGGGGCAACCGGCCCATCAATCCGAGAGAGTATATGGCGTTGCTGCGTCCCTCCTACGGCGCAATCAAGGCCGCTTGCCCATCGATGTATGTAATCAGTGGGGCACTGACTCCAGCCGGCGACAACGGCTCCCTGGCAATGGATGACTTCCGCTACTTCGAGGCAATGTTGCAGCAGGGGCTGGCCAACTACGTGGATGGCTTCGGCGCCCATCCCAGCGGGTACAACGTGCCGCCCAGCGCCGTCTGGCAGAGCGCTTGCGATGCCATCAAACAGACCGGCAACCAGAACTTCAATGGCGCCTGCGACAACCCCCATCACTCATGGAGCTTCCGCAGCACGATGGAGGGCTACCGTAATCTGGCCCTGCGCTATGGAGCCGGGAATATCCCGATCTGGCCGACCGAGTTTGGCTGGGCTGCGGGCGGGGCCTTTGACCGCCGCTACGGCTACGCCAACGACAACGACTTCGACGAGCAGGCACGTTGGACCGTGGAAGCCTACCAGATGATGCGCAATTGGGGTTGGTCTGGCCCCGCCTTCCTGTGGAACCTGAACTTCCGCGTGGTCGCCGACGGCACTGAAAAAGCCCAATGGGGCATTGTCCGCAACGATTGGAGCCCCTTGCCCGTCTATCACGCCCTGCGCAACATGGCGAAATAGATAGGGGCATTCGATACAAAACGATGTTCAATCCGGAAATGACCGTCTCGGCCATCAATCAGATGGGCGAGCGGACGCTAGCCGCCAACCTCGGTATCGAGTTCACCGAGGTTGGCGCTGACTTTATGTGTGCCCGTATGCCAGTGGACAGCCGGACGCTGCAACCATTTGGCCTTCTGCATGGGGGAGCCTCGATCGCCCTGGCGGAGACGATGGGCAGCGTGGCATCTACTGCTCTGATAGACCTGAGTGCCCAGGCCGCCGTGGGGCTGGACATCAATGGTAACCATCTGCGCGCTGTCCAGGACGGGTACGTCATCGGTACAGTGCGGCCGATTCACATCGGCCGGCGGACGCACGTGTGGGAGATTCGTATCGAGGATGAGAGCGGGCGCCTTGTCAACATCAGTCGTCTGACGATGATGATTGTCCAGCGGCCGTGAATGAAAGGATCGGAGACGCCGCCTGCCCTTTTATTGACTGCAGGCGATGTCTCCACGGTACAGGGAGAACCGCCAGCGGTTCCAGTTCTCTTGCTCTGCCCTGTATGTGCAACAGTCCTGATTTGCCACTAATTTTTTTTTTCGTAATGATAGTCGGGTAATGACGAAGCTAAGAATTCTGACAGTTTGGGAGGAAGACGGGGAGGTACTGCGACAGCCTGCGAAACGCGTGCGGACCTTCGATACCCGGTTGCACCAACTCCTGGAGAACATGATTGAAACAATGCGTGAGGGCCAGGGCGTCGGTCTGGCTGCGCCGCAGGTTGGGATGGATCAGCGCATCTTCGTCATTGAATATCCGGAGGATTCCGAACGACCAGAAGAGACAATGCAGCGCTATGAAATGATCAACCCGGAGATTGTCAAAGCCAAGGGGTCGGAGATCGCTCAGGAGGGATGCTTGAGTCTACCCGGGCTGGCCGCCGATGTGGAGCGGGCCACCTACGTCCTCGTCAAGTCGCAGGACCGAAACGGAAAAGACCAGCGTTTCAAGGCCTATGACTGGCTGGCGCGCATCTTCCAGCATGAAATAGATCACCTGAGCGGCGTATTGATGATCGACAGGGCGGAACAGGTGTACAAAGTTATCGAGCAAGAGGACGGCGAAGTGGAATTGGTTCCGGTGGAGGAATTGATTTCCCAGAGTTGATGCGCCCACCCTCATTGGCACAATGCCAAGCCCCGCAGCGAACAGCTGCGGGGCTTTTTTTGTCAGAAGGGTTGGAGAAGGAGCGGAAGCGCAACTTACCTCACATGGTGGTCGATTCCCTCGTACCGTTCAATAAAGGCGCGAATTCTAGCTGCGTCAAACTCGTCAAACTTGTCGAGCCGCTGCCAAGCCGTCAGAGCAATTCGCGCTTCCATATCCTGGTGTGCCGACTGCGATCCAAATTCTGTCCATTGGGGATCATTTGGCATCAGTAATACGTGTCGTCCGCTGACGATATAGGGACGAACCACCTCGGCCAACTGCTCCCTCAATTCGGGGCAGCCATCTTCACATTGGTAGTAGACAATGACGCCCCCATCCTCCATGTTATGCACGACCTGCTCATAGCGCACAGGTTCGTCATAGATGTCCCAGGGGGCCAAACCCGGATAATGAGGACCGGAAGTGGGCGGCTTCGTATTGTATTCGATCGGGGACGCATTGCCCTGTTGAATATGTGTATTGCCCTGGGTTGGCCAGGATACTTCGCCACCTGCGGGTGTCGAATTCCGAATGTTGACGTAGATGACCAGCGCCACGATGACAAGAAGGGCGGCGCCGCCTCCGAAGAGATAAAGATTCTGCCTGAACCGTTTGCGCGCAGCAATCTCCTTTAACTCCTGGCGGGAAGGTCGTGCCAAGGGGCCGCGTATCTCCCCCTGCGAGTGCCGGCCACTCTTCGGACGGCTCTTTCGGGATCTTGCTTTCGTTGCCATTATCTGTGGACCCACACTAGCGTAGCGTCATTCTCAATCGTACGTATCCATCCCTCTGTACCGTCCCATTCGGGAAAGGTCCAGTAGAATAGCCATTCGGCGTCTTCAATCGTCAGATTGACACAGCCGTGGCTCATTGGTGTACCGAAATTGTTGTGCCAATACGTACCGTGAAAAGCGTATTCACCATAAAAGTATTGCACCCACTGTACATTTGGCAAATTGTAGTAGGTGCCTGAAGCTAGATTACCACCGGACATCGTCTGCGCAGGCGTTCGTGCCCACATGCGAAATACACCGGTAACAGTTGGATTGGTTTCGATGCCGGAAGAAATCGGAAACTCATTCACCAATTGGTTTCCATCCCAGGCGTACAGCTTCTGGTCGCTCAGACTAACCTCTATCCATTTCTCACGCTCGCCGCGAGCCCGCCCGACATCAAGATGAAGCTGAGTCACACCGTTGTAGGTGACCGCATACCCATTTTCTTCTTCCATTTGGGTCTGATATGCGGCGGCCAGTAACTCTTCCCGTTCCTGCCGGATACGAGGCAAGTCCATCGTTGGGCCTGAGAAGGGAAGAGGCGGCAGCAAGTCCAGGCCAACCTGCGTTCCCTCGGTCGTCGGTAACTGTGGAAGCGGTTCAAACGGCCCGACAGCACTCGCTGTTTGAGGGTCGCCCCATGCGATCAAACACAATCCACAGAGCAGGACCAGCATTAGTGAGTTAATTCGTGTTCTGGCCATAGTGGTCAGACTCCCATTGCAGAAAAAGTTCGAGAACCGGTTCTTATTGGTGGACCATAACCAGTGTGCCTGGGTTGGCGTTTGTGCTGAACAGATAGTCGTCATCGTACACGGCGGGCGATGTCCACTCGAAGAGCCACTTGGCATCCTCTTTCGTCATATTGACGCAACCGCGGCTCATTGGCGTGCCGAAGTTGCTGTGCCAATACGTGCCATGAAACCCAAAGCCCCTGTAGAAAAATTGGACGTTCGGTACATCCTTCAAGTGATAATAATTGCCTGCGGCACGACTGCCGCCGCTCATATCCTGCATGGCGATCTTGGCCCAGATACGGAAGGTGCCAGTGACCGTGGGGGTGTTTCCAACTCCGGTAGAGATGACAAATGCCTTGATCGGATTCGTGCCCTCATAGGCGATTGCCAACTGTTCGCTCAGGTCAACTTCCACCCACCGCTCAGTGGACGAAGGATACTGCACTGGGTCAAGCCTGGGATACATGCTCTCGATCAGTTCGAGCGCATCCTCCGATGGAATCCGCAATGTCTGGCCAACCTCAAGAATGCTGCGGTTTGTCAAGCCATTCAACCGGATAATGGCGGGGGGGCCGACACCGTATTGTCCCGCAATGTTCTCGAATGTCTCACCGGCTTGAACCGTATGACTTGCTGCCTCGCTCCGTCCAGGCTGCAGCGCCGCAATTGGCGGGGCCGGCTGCAAAGCAGGGACAGGAGGGGCAGGCTGAGGGGCAGGTTGAGGAGCAGGTCCCGGCGCACCGGGCAGCAGCAGTACCTGTCCCACGTACAGCCACCGTGCCGATGTCAACCCGTTCATCGACATGAGCCTGGACACACTGATGCCATGCTTTCTGGCAAGGCGTGTGAGGGAGTCACCCGGCCGTATCGTGTATCTGGTGATGCCTTCGACGACCTGACTCCCCGCGCCAACTTGCGAAACCGGTGCCGCCGCGGTAGCAGCCTGCACCGGCGCAGATGATACGGGCACTCGCAAGACCTGCCCTTTGTACAGCCAGCGCAGGGGCGAAATGCCGTTCATCCGTGCCAACTGCGTCGCGCTTAGACCGTGGCGCAGGGCAACTGCAGACAGAGAGTCGCCAGGACGCACTCTATAAGTCCCCAACCCCACGGCACCCTGGGATACGTTTGTAGATGCACCGCCCGTGTCAATCAGGAGGCGCTGTCCATACCAGACGAAGTTGGCGTTGGGCAGATTGTTGAGCCGCCGCAAGTTCGCCACAGTGGTGCCATAACGCGAGGCGATCTGGCCCAGCGTTTCACCCGGCTTGACGATATATACTTCATTGGCGGTTGCGCTTTGGATACTCGTTATGACAAAGATACCGGCCAACAAAAAGGCCAACGTCCCCCGCACAAAGGGTACAAATAGCCGTCCCATTTTCCACCTCATTTGTTGTGATGGTATGCGTGATATAAAAACGGACACTACGGCTTCGGACAATCGATTCCGCAGAGCATCCCAACCACAACCAATGACGACAACCTTGGTCTCTATGTTCCCTCACTGAGTCTGGACTTCGCTGAATCTGTCACAAACAGGACAAATATAGCTGAAAAACGCGTGGCATACAATATGAGCGGTAGACTGGGCTGAAGACTCCGTTAAAATCACCTGTATAGAGACTGATCGACCGCATTCAAGCCGGCTATTAAGGGGTTGCTCCTGGTAAGTCGTCTTCGCCCCGGCAGCACCGACCTGCAAGCCGCCATCTTTTGCGACACCCGGCTGTAAGAGCGTGCCTCTTCAATAAACAGGACCATTGTTGCGGCCGGAACTGTATGCTACAATCCTACAAATGCAAGAGTGGCGCTTCGATTCCCTGCTAGTCGTCTGCCCTTCCTGTTCCCGGAACCCTCTGTCTGCTACGCTCAAAAGAGAGCGTCGGCTTATCTGACTGACCATTACCGCTAGAGTCCAAAATCAGTGCCTGTATGGCGCTCCAATGGAGGTCTGCCGTGAGATCCAACGCAAATCAGGATGCTGCCCATCCGATCACCGAAACCTTTATTCAGCGCACACGGGGGTCAGGAGAGTTGGACACACGCGCCAAGAAGTCGATGCCCGGGGGGGACACCAGGGCATCCTCATATTACACTCCCTATCCCGCCTACATGGCGCACGGCGAAGGGTGTAAACTTTACGACTTCGACGAGAATGAGTACATCGATTTTCTCAACAATTACACCTCTCTGATCCATGGGCATGCCCATCCTCCAACCGTAAGCGCTATTCAGGAACAGGCGGCAAGGGGCACCGTTCTAGGTTCCGCCGCTGAAATTACCGTTGAGCACGCTGAGATGCTTTGCAACCGCGTTCCCAGTTTTGATAGTGTTCGCTACTGCAATTCCGGCACTGAAGCGACCCATCTGGCGATGCGCGCCGCGCGGGCATTCACGGGCAGGGATATCATCATAAAAATGGACGGCGGCTATCATGGCTCCCACGACTACGTGCAGGTAAACGTCCAACCTGACACCAAAGAAGAAGGACTCCCTCGCCGGAGGCTTACCACCAGGGGCGTGCCTGCGGCGGTGTTGGAAGGCATGCTGGTGGCGCCGTTCAACGATCTCGATGCCCTGGGCGACCTCTTACGCGCGCACACCGACGACATCGCCGGCATAATTCTGGAACCTGCCCTCGGCGCCGGCGGCGGTGTCGAGCCCGAGCCAGGGTATCTGGAGGGCGTCAGGCTGCTGGCCGACACCTATGGAGTTCTCCTGATTTTTGACGAGATTATGACATTCCGCCAGGATGTCGGCGGGTTTCAGTCCGCTATTGGAGTGACGCCTGATCTGACTTCAGTGGCAAAGTTCATCGGCGGCGGCCTGCCGCTGGCCGCGTTTGGCGGACGGCAGGAGATCATGGCGCCGTTCGACCCGACACACCCTCGAACGATCCCGCACAATGGCACTTTCAATGCCAACAACATTACCATGGCCGCAGGCTTGGCAACGATGAAGGAGTTCGGGGCCGAACAGGTGGCGAGATTCAATGAACTGGGGCAGCGGTTGAGAAGCGGTCTGAATGCGGCGTTTCAAGCAACCGGAGTAAGAATACGCGCCGTTGGCACAGGATCTATCATCCGCATTCACTGGAGCGACGGCACGATTAGGACTGCCCGCGATGCTGTAGCGGCGCAGGAGAAAGCGCTGGACCTGCCTAAATTACTTCATCTGGAGATGATGAACAGGGGAATTTTCAGCGCTCCCAGGTGCCAGTACGCCATCTCCACGCCAATGACCGAAAAGGAAATTGACACGGCCGTCGCCGTGATGAGCCAGAGCCTGGAGGTCGTCAAGTCTTATGTCGAAGAGCGGACGCCTCACCTGATGAATGACTGAATCTCATCTGACTTGGATAGCCCGGCCCAATCCGAATGCGCGAGATTTGGGGACGGCAAGAGCGCTCGCGTACCAACTTCCCCACGCCTGAACAAATCCCTACACGGAGACCGAAATGGCGAATCCCAAGACAACTCGCCCCAATTTTGTCCTCATCCTCGTAGATGATATGGGCTTTTCCGACATCGGCTGTTATGGGTCAGAGATCCGGACGCCTAACCTGGACCGGATGGGCCGAGGCGGGATGCGGTTCTCTCAGATGTACAACTATGCCCGCTGCTGCCCGACGCGAGCCTGCCTGCTCACCGGGGCCTATCCCCATCAGGCCGGCATCGGTCATATGATGGAGAACGTAGGCTCACCCGCTTACCAGGGGTACCTGCGTGACGACGTGGTGACGATCGCCGAGGCGCTAAAGAGTG
The DNA here is from genome assembly GCA_965220715.1 of Caldilineaceae bacterium. Classification (GTDB taxonomy): domain Bacteria; phylum Chloroflexota; class Anaerolineae; order Caldilineales; family Caldilineaceae; genus Bin5. The sequence goes on along the minus strand of OZ244843.1, from coordinate 4,323,946 downwards.
GCGGTTATCGCACTTTCATGTCCGGCAAATGGCACGTCGGCGGCGCCTACGATCCAACCCGGCCGGAGAGTTGGCGCCCCGGCGAAAAGGGGCACCCGACCCCTCGGCAACGAGGATTTGACCGCTACTACGGTACCCTGGACGGCGCCGGCAGCTTCTTCGCACCCTACTCACTGATGGAGGACGATTCGTTTGTCCGAGCCGGCGCGGAGCTTGAGAGTCACGGACAGGGGCAGGCAGAGCAATCTGACGTATCAGACACTTACTACTACACCGACGCCATAAGCGACCAGGCCGTGAAGATGATTGACGAGGCCGCGGGCGCCGACGATCCCTTCTTCCTCTACGTGGCCTATACTGCACCGCACTGGCCGCTGCACGCCCTACCGGAAGATATAGCCAAGTACGAGGGGCTGTATCGCAAAGGAGGATGGGACGCCCTGCGTACGGCCCGGCACGAGGAACTGAAAGGGATGGGCTTGCTTGACAGCCGCTGGCCAATTTCCCCGCGCGACGACTCGGCGCCCCCTTGGGAGGCTGCCGGCAACAAGGATTGGGAAGACATGCGCATGGCGGTCTACGCCGCGCAGGTGGACCGGATGGACCAGGGGATAGGGCGCATATTGTCGGCGCTGGAGGCGTCGCAACTTGACGAGAATACCGTCATCCTCTTTCTTTCAGACAACGGCGGCTGCGCTGAATTCCTGGCGGAGAACGGCTGGGTTGACCGCTACGGTGACTGGACGCCGGACGGCGGACCGATGCGTACCGGGAACGACCCGTCTCTTCTCCCCGGCGGTCCGCATACCTTTATGAGCTACGATCTTCCCTGGGCCAACGCTTCCAACGCGCCCTTCCGGCTGTACAAACATTGGGTGCACGAAGGCGGCATCTCCACACCCCTGATCGCCTACTGGCCCGCTTCGATTCAGCCCAATCAAATCGTCCACCAGCCCTGTCATATTGTCGATATCATGCCAACTTTTCTTGACGCCGCCGGCATTGCCCACCCTACGGAGTACAATGGGCAAAAAGTTACGCCCCTGGAGGGAGAAAGCTTCCTGCCGCTGCTGCAAGGCAGCAACTGGAGTCGGCAAGGCCACATTTTCTGGGAACACGAAGGCAACCGGGCCGTACGGCTGGGTCAATGGAAGCTGGTCAGCAAACACGGAGGCCAGTGGGAACTATACGACATGCAGGAAGACCGGACGGAATTGAACGATCTGAGTGCCAAAAATCGTCCCAAAGTGGAAGAGTTCGCCGGCCTCTACCACTCCTGGGCCGACCGAGTAGGCGTGCTGCCCTGGCCATTGCGACGATGAAGGAGGTGGGATTCCTGCGGGGTTGTACTGACCGGATCAGAGCGAAGTAAGGTGAATCTGCGTCCCGTCCCCACTCTGAATGTCATAGAAGCAACGTTCCGGAGGCGTGTTGGCGCGTATCCACGAAACAAGCGCCGGATCTTCAATTTTGCCCCAAACGGTAAGCGTGTAGTCGGTCTCTTCCAAAATGTCTTTCAGGCGCGGCCAACCGGCGCGCAAGTAGCCAGCGTAGAAGCAGATGGTGACCGGCGCCTCCACATCGGACAGCAATTCCAGCATCGCGGCCACCATCTCGTTCGAATAACCTGAACCCCCAACCTCGACGGTCCAGCCCGGCGAGAGAAAAGCCTCAGGCAGCAGTTCTCCGCACAGACTCAGAAACTCCTTGGGATTGAAGCAGGGCGGACTGCCCCCCGGCCCTGGCAAAATGTCGGCGTTTGCACACAGCGGTATTTTGTCGACCGCATGTTGTTTCGCATACGTCAGGCAGTGGGCCACTGCCCCCGGCGATTTGAAATCAAGCTTGGCGCCTTTCCCGGCGTCAATTGTCAGGTCCAACCATCTCTCAAAACTGAGATCGCTATCCGTGATCGGGGGATGGGCCATAATGATCTCCCCTTCGACCTCGGAAATGTCCCCTTCAACGAAATCAACCTTGGGGTCGGACAGGGCACCCATTAGTACCTGCGTGGAATTGGCGGCGTGGATCCAGCCTATGTCCCCGGGTCTGTCCACACCCAGCGCGTTCACTATCGGCAGCCATCGGGCTGCGGGGACTACGGCCACTGCAATCGCCTCCAATGTAGCCAGCTTGGGCTATGAGAGAAAGTATTCAAAGCAGGGCTCTGTCGCGGTCCTGGCCAACATGCTGCCCAACTCTCGCGTATAATGGATAAGCGCATCCAATGTCGCGGCAAAAAGGGTGAAGGAAAGCCCTGCGATCGGCAAATCTGCAAGGAGGGTAACGTCGCCATCGCCATCTATGGCGAATCGGACCAAGCGCACCGTCTGGTTGAGGCGCAGCAGCAACGATGTCAGCTTTTCTCTGCATTCGGGCGCGGGAACCGGGGTAAGGGGGGTGACGGCAAAGTGCAGCCAGTCTTCTCCTGCGGCCACATATAGGTCGAATTCCTCATCCTGTTCGTCGGCGAAGTTGCTGCGCCAAATTCCCGCTTCGACCGTTTCGTATCCCCACTCGTATCGGTCAAACAGCGCTGGTACGTCCACAGCTATCCACCTTGCAGACAATCAATCGCAGAAGGCCGGCTTCTTTACGTCAACCCCGCACCTTGTGGAGACGCGCCACCGCACCTCTATCCCCGTTGGCGTTTGCCCAGATGACGCAGACGGGAGCGGGGATGATCTATCGCGAGCGAAACTTCGTCAGCCGTAAGTCCGGTGTCCGCCTCCAGATCCATCATCGTGCGGAAGGAGTTCTCGGTCAGTTCCATCATCCGCTCTCGTTCAATCTCGCTCAGCTTGTGGCCAATGAGGGTCGCTTCCGTGTTTTCGAGGAGATTCCTCCTACAGTCCATGCAGATCCACGTATGACCGATAAGAATGAGAAAATCTCTGACCCTGGCGTTTGCCATTCGAATTCTCCCGGTTAATCCTCCGACCTTCCTGTTAAACCTGCCGTAGCGGAAACCATGAATCTACTGACCAACCGGGAACTGCCGCGCAGTACGGCGCTGAATGGCGGTTTCCGGCCTGGGGTCGAAGGAGCTATGGTCCTAGTTCCCTTGCCGGTCCCGCATCCAAAGCCGGGTGCTCCACCAATCCCGACTTATCAACAGGCCAAATGGCAAGCCACGCTTTGCCAATAACAAACTCTTGCGACAGCTGTCCCCAAGTACGAGTATCAGACGACGCCGGGCGGTTGTCACCCAGCACATACAAGAATCCGGGAGCAACTGTCTGTGCCGGAATATTCCTTGTCATCGGTACCTGGTCATACGGTTCATCGACAAATAGGCCATTTACGTTCAGAACGCCATCTCGAATCTCGACCGTGTCCCCCGGCAGGCCAATCACCCGCTTGATGTAATCCTGTGACGGGTCATTGGGATAGTGGAAGACGATGACGTCCCCACGTCTGTATTCTCCTACACGATAGGCCAATTTATTCACAAGCAGATACTGGCCATGGTGAAAGTTTGGCTCCATCGACTGGCCTTCGATGCGATAGTTCTGTACAAGGCTGCGGATCACCAGAAAAATGAGAACCGCAAGAATTACCGTCTCCAAAGTCTCTCGCAGCAGCGTTTTGAGTCCCGCACTGTCTTCTTCGCGCGGCTCGTCCATAAGCACAGCCTGTCCATCGCCCAAGGGCAAGACTCCTCCGGTCGGGACCGCAGTCGCCATGGTTTTTGGGCCACCTAACGGAGTTTCAGTTCCTGGTTCGATTTTGGGCCGAGATAGCAATGGGTCCGGGGACTCGAGCTCGCCCTCAGGGTATTGAACCGCGCTGGAGTCACTTTGGGCCGACATGTCGGAATCGGTCTCCAGCGCGTACGGGTTGCTCTTTTCGTGGCGCAATGGCTTGGGTCCGGTTTCGTGGCGTAGACGCACAGTTACAGGGCAAGACTCTTATCAGATTATAACACTCGACTTGAAAGCGAAACAAGCGGGGCATAAAGCGGGAAACAGTCCCGCTACGAGAGGCTTAATTATATAGGGGAGGGAATCTACCGAGAACTTGATCAACTCTCAAGCACGTAGGGGGCCTGCCCTGCAACCACCTGTATACATGCCAAACGCTTTGACTCACCTCACAGGAGATATTCTTTGCCTATCCCCGCAACTAACCCATTTATCCCAAAGAAATAACCCAATTATCCCAAATTGGCCTGCTATCTGAGAATGTATCGAGTCCCTCGTTTGTCTCCGATCTTCAAGAGCAATTTCTTGTTCACCAGATCAACCAGATCCAATCGTAAAGTCTCGGCGCCAACATGGGAGCACAACTGCCTGTAATCCCGATTGGTAATGTTGCCGTGCGTCTGCACATGCTGCATCGCTTTGAGCTGGCGCTCGTTCATGTGCTGTTCCCACTCGGGAATTATCTTTTCCAGATCTTTGCGATTCTGCAACGTCACAGAGAAACGATGGCTCTTCGCATCGAAAAGCGGGGGCGGATGGCCGGCGGCCACCATGTCCTCGATCATGCGGTCAACCCCCAAACCCAACTCCTCAATGTAGCCCCACTGGTACAGTCCGTTGACAAGGCGAGGGTTGCGGCTGTAATGCTCGTCAACGATATTGTCGATCGTTATGTAGGCCGGCAGGCCGCCGGGACTGATGATTTCCAGGCTTTCCGACCGCATATGAATCTCGATACTACTGCCGCGCAAGCGATAATCCCGGTGGCAAACCGCGTTAACCAACGCCTCGCGGACCGCAAATGGAGGATATTCGGTCTGATCTTCCCGCTGCAACCCCTTTACCACCGCCTTCTTGTCCATCTCTTCCCAGATGACTCGCCAGCCCCGCTCGACTATCCGGGCCAGTGGGCCTGTTATCTCCTCGCGGCGGCCATAGCCGAATGAGCCAGCGTCGCCCCCTAACAGCAGAGTCTCTACAGAGCTGTCTGCCTCGGCGAGCCTTGCTCTTTCCCCAGTTTTAAATGTAGTTTGACTGTCGTCGAACTTCACGAATACAGCCCGACTGTGGGGCAGAAACAATTGCGGTTCTTTACCGAAAAGTAGCATTCCGCTGATTGTCGGCGTCCCGGTTGCGCTGATGGCTCCAATCTGTTGCAACAGTCTATTCTTTGGCAAAAGCGAGCCGTGAGGGTTGCGCTGCTGCCTCTTCTCCAGATATTCGTCGATAACGTCCTCGTCCAAATCGTCTCTTGTGGAGCCGGAAACCTCTTCAGACTCAAACTCTCCCATCGAACGATTACCCACCAGCATCTCCAACTCCGCCGGGTCTAGCGGCCGATTCTCACCACCGTGGCGCACCAGTGCCCGCCCGTCGGAGAGGATATGCAACTCGCTGCTGCGGTCAACCCGTAACAGGACCACCGGCCCGTTCTGCGTCTCTTCCTGTTGCCACTCGGTGCGCATAGGAGGGCGGCAAAGCGCCAACGCTGCCCGCAAGGCACCCTCAAACTCTTCGTCCACCAAGGGTTCGCCTTGGGCCCCGCTTGGGTCAACCCCCAACACGACTGTGCCGCCTTCACCGTTTGCGAAGGCAACGAGAGTCTCGGCAAGAGATTTCGGATTGAGATTGAGCAAGAAAGCGTGCCGCGGCCCAGGCCCCCGGCCCAACAACATGCGCAGGTCGGACATTGTTAGACGGCCCCTTTGTCTATTCGGCCGCCGCCATCGGCGTCATCCCGGCGAGGGCTTCAAGCGTTTGGTCCCCGTTCTCTTCAGCACCTTCAACCTTGCGGACCAGGTCTTCGTATCGAAGTACGGCAAGTGCCGCCACAGTATCGCCATCGTCGAGGTTGACAATGCGTACGCCCCGGGCAGGACGTCCAATTCGGCGGATTCCGGAGACAGGAGTGCGCAGCATAATGCCATTGCCGGTGATGACGGTTACCTGGTCCATTTCGTTGACGACGCGGGCGGCGACAATTGGGCCAACTTCCTTGAGCCGCGTATGATCCGTTGACCACACACCTTGCGTATAGCGGTTTCTGCGCGGATATTCATCCAATCGCACCCGCTTGCCACACCCAAACTCATGCAACACAAACAGATCGGCGCCAGGCTGCACCACGTCGAAACCGGTCACCAGGTCGCCCTTCCGCAAACGCATCGCCCAAACGCCGGCCGCGGTGCGCCCCATTGCCCGTACCTGATCCTCGCGCATCCGAAGCGCCTTCCCCCCGCTGGTGACGATGATGAACTCCTGGTCGCCATTCGTCAGCTGCGCCCATTCCAACGAGTCGTCCTCATCCAGGTTCATGGCGATAACGCCGCTAGTGCGAACATTCGCAAACGCAGAGGCTTTTACGCGTTTGATGCGGGATTTGCGCGTGAGAAGTGTAATAAATGCGGCCTGTTCAAAATCGCCCAAGGTCAACATTGTCGTGACCCGCTCATTGTGTTGCAGGGTGAGGATGTTGGCCATGTGAGCGCCCTTGGCGGTACGGCTGCCTTCGGGCAGCTCGTAGACGCGGCTGCTATATACCCGGCCCTTGTTGGTAAAGAAAAGAATGTGGTCCAGCGTGCGGGCGAAGCGTAGATCCATCACCTCGTCCTCGCCGCGCGTCGTCATCCCTTTCACGCCGCGGCCGCCCCGCCCTTGCGCGCGAAACGTATCGGCGCCCATCCTCTTGATGTAGGCGTTGGCGCTGAAACTGATCAGCACGTTCTCTTGGGGGATCAAGTCCTCATCGCTGAAGTCGCCGCTGGCATGATGGATAATTCCAGTGCGGCGCTCATCGCCATACTTCTCTTTCATCTCGACAATATCGTCGCGAATCAGGCCGCGAATCTTGTACGGATTGGCAAGCAGGTCTTCCAGATAGGCGATACGCTCCATCACTTCCTGGTACTCATCTTCAATCCTCTGCCGCTCCAACGCGGCCAGCCGCCGCAACTGCAAATCCAGGATCGCCTGGGCCTGGACGAGGCTCAGATTGAACTGTTCCACCAGATGTGTGCGGGCCTCCTCCGCGCTTGCCGCATTGCGGATCGTCTCGATAACCCGGTCAAGGAACTGCAGGGCAATACGCAACCCTTCCAGGATATGGGCGCGCTCGCGCTGTTTGTTCAGGTCAAACTCGGTGCGCCGTGTGATAACCTCAAAGCGGTGATCAATATAAATCAGCAGAGCCCGCCGCAGTCCCAATGTTACCGGCCTTCCATTCAGCAGCGAGAGGGCATTGACGCTGAATGTGGACTGGAGCGGCGTAAACTTAAATAGGCGGTTCTGCTCTTTCTTTGGCGACGCGCCCCGTTTCAGTTCGATAACGATGCGCATGCCGGAGCGGTCACTCTCATCCCGCAGATCGCTGATGCCGTCCAGGCGACCTGAGCGGACCAAATCTGCTATTCGCTCCAACAACGTGGTCTTGTTGATCTGATAGGGAATCTCGGTGACAATGATGCGAAAACGTCCGTTGTTTGTCTCCTCTATCTGCGTCCGGGCGCGCACCAGCACGCGGCCGCGGCCGGTAGCGAACGCCTGGCGAATCCCTTCCGTCCCCAAAATCTCGCCGCCGGTCGGGAAGTCCGGGCCTTTGACAATCTCCATCAACTCTTCAAGGCCAATCTGCTCACGCCCTTCCCAGTTGTCGATGACGTGAACTATTGCATCGCAGATTTCACTCAGGTTATGGGGCGGGATATTTGTGGCCATGCCCACTGCGATGCCGCTTGACCCGTTAACCAGCATATTCGGAAGCTTTCCGGGAAGCACCAACGGCTCTTCCAGGCTGTCGTCGAAATTCGGCCCCCAGTCGACCGTATCCATATCGATATCCTGGAGCAGCATCTCGGTCAACTGCGCCAGCTTGGCCTCGGTGTAACGCATGGCAGCAGGACTATCGCCGTCAATAGAGCCGAAATTCCCCTGGCCGTCCACCAGTGGGTAGCGCAGGCTGAAATCCTGCGCCATGCGGGCGAGCGCATCGTAGACCGCCTGGTCGTTGTGGGGATGATACTTGCCCAACACTTCCCCTACAATACGGGCCGATTTCTTGTAAGACGAGTTTGCTCGCAGCCCCATGTCGTGCATGGCATAGAGGATGCGCCGGTGGACCGGTTTCAAACCGTCGCGTGCGTCAGGTAGGGCCCGCGCGACGATGACGCTGACCGCATAATCAAGAAAAGCGGTGCGCATCTCATCTTCGATAGAGACTTCCTCCACGCTCTGGGCAAACAGGCCATTGCCACTGGCCCCGTTAATTGGAGGCTGGTCAGGGGGCAAATTGCCCATTCCATCGTCGCCAGGGGTCGCGCCCTCGTTGCCGTTTGGCTCACTCATTCACGTTCTCCCGCTGCTATCGCGCTCCATGTCATAGCCTCCGCACCCTTTCATATTGAGAGCCTCGAACCAGCATCCCAGGTCGCCATCTGCCACTACCGGAAGACCCTGCAATGCCAGCCTCCAGTCGTTACCTTTGAGGCTAGAAGTGGGCAAATTCGCCCGAGGAAATCAGGCCGTATGCCACCTTCAAGTATACCCGATCTACCCGATTCTGGCTAACGATTCCGGTCCGGCGACGCGCTGGCGCGCTGTGTCCGGGGCATCTGCACTTGTAGCGGCAAGGCGGCAAAATCTGGTTATACAGCCACACAACGCAAAAAGTGTTGCAGGGCAAAAACGGGGCGCTGCCGGTGAAGGATCGGCGAAAATCATTCGCCCCGTTTCGGTCACAGACCGCGCCCCAATGTAAAAAGAAAGACGGACAGAGTTCAGACTCTGCCCGCCATTTGTTCTGAGAACTATATTCTTGGTGTTGCCGATCCAGTCAGTCAGTCCCCTACTCCTCTTCTGCATCATCCTCAGAGGCATCACCTGCCAATTCAGCGGCGGCCTCTGCTGCAGCCTCAGCGAAGGCCTCTGCTTCGGCTTCAGCTGCAGCTTCTTCTTCAGCTTCTGCCTGGGCAGCCGCTTTCCGGGCTCGTTCCCTCTCTTCGGCGTCGGCCCAGTTTTCGCCTTCCCGCACTACGGCTACGGCGAACGTGGCCTCCACCTCAGCCATCAGCCGAATCGTCACGTCATATAGGCCCAGTTCACGAATCGGCGCATTCAACAGAATCCGCCTTCGATCCACCTCGAAATTGACCGCTATCGCCAGCTGATCGGCGATGTCCGAACTGGTAATCGAGCCGTATAATCGGTTGTTGTCGCCTGCCCGCACGGCGAAAAGCAACTGCTGGCCCCCGAGGACTGTTGCCTGGGCATCGGAGTTGGAACGTTCCTGCGCCCGCCTGCGCATCGCTGTCTGGCGAATATCCTCCGCCTGCTTAAGAGCTCCTTTGGTTGCCAGAATCGCCTCTCTGCGCGGCAGCAAATAGTTACGGGCATAGCCTCTGGCCACGGTATGGATTTCGCCGGCAAGGCCCAGGGTGGGAATGTCTTCTGTCAACAATACTTTCATGCGAGCCATTGTTTATACTTCCTTGTCTTCTCAAGCGGCTGCTCAGGGGGGTTGCGCTTCCCCGCTTGCCTGGAACAGGACACAATGGTCTCCTGCCCCTGCTGTGCCGATCCACGACAGCAGCACTTGTGCTTGCCGCGATCCTGTCACTTCCCCTGTAGCAAAGCATGCATTTGATAGGTATACTACAAAAACTTATTCTACACTCGCTGGGGGCAGGCGGCAAATTCCGGGGCCGACGACATTTTGGCATAGGCGAGTTTCAAGTGAACAGCCAGTCTTCTGTCTTGACAACACTTGGAACTGACGTTCAGTCTGGTTTCAGCCCGACTACTTCCTGCAATTGGGGCGGAGCCGCCGACAACTCTTGGAGGTCCGACAATGCAACGGGAACGAATACTGATAGTGGAGGACGATCGAGCTGTCGCCAGAGGACTGGAGTACGCGCTGAAAGCGGAAGGATTTGAAGTCATCTGGGCCAAGTCGGGCACAGAGGCCCTCGAACTGACGCGTCGCGAACAGCCCGATCTGATCACGCTGGATCTACGTCTCCCTGATCTGAGCGGCTATGACGTCTGCAGAGCGCTCCGTTCCCAAAACCACCGCCAACCGATTCTGATGTTGACCGCCAAAGATGAGGAACTGGACAAGGTACTCGGCCTCGAGTTGGGAGCGGACGATTATATGGTCAAGCCCTACGGTCTGCGTGAACTGGTGTCTCGGATTCGGGCTATGTTGCGCCGCGCCTACGGCGACCTGGCCGCCCCATCCGAAAACGAAATTAAACGTTTCGATGGTCTCGAAATCGACCTGACGCGGTTGGAAGTCCGGCGGAACGGGGATGCGATCGATCTGACGCCGACCGAATTCCGGCTGCTGCGCTACCTTTCGGCCCGGCAGAATGTACCGGTCAGCCGCAGCAGCCTTGTCGAAGCCGTGTGGGGCTACGAGAGCGATGTCAACAGTGACCGCACCGTAGATGTTCATATTCGTCATTTGCGTCAGAAAATCGAGTTGGATCCGGCTAATCCGACCCGAATCGTAACCGTGCGCGGGATCGGGTACAAATTCCAGGGATAACAGCTTGTCCAGGGGTAGACACAATGGTGGAACGCAGGCGAAATGACAGATGCAGACGCCGGCGCTGAACAGGAGCAAGGTCAGACTCTTCCTCCTCGGACCATTCTTCGATTCGGCAGAAACAGAAACAATGCACGCCTGCCGGGATCTCACTCCTTTATTATGAAACCTTAATCCAAAGGCAACAGGCTTTTCAAAAAAGGTCGCTACACTGGTATGTGAGGCAGAAAATTTCATCCAATGTGTAGCATAATATAAGGAGAAAGCCATGAAACAGCTTAATCGAATGACCGGCGAGGCGCCACGGCGAGGCACGGCCCAGCGTAAATTCTGGATCTTGCTTTCCGTGGCCCTGTTCGCGCTTCTGACTTGGGGCGGAACCGTCTCGGCCGCTACGTTGGCAGAGCGAATCAAGCCGGAACCGGGAGTTCTGATCGTAGCCGTTGGCGATGAGACACCGGCCTCCGAGGCCGGCCTGCAACGCGGCGATATTCTGTTGGCAATCGACGGTGACATGGTCAACACTGCCGCCGAGTTGAGTCACGTGATCCTGATGCGCGACCCCGGCGACACCCTCGACCTGACAGTGAAGCGCGGCGACGAGGAACTGACGCTGGCCGTAACCTTGGCCGACCAGGACGGCTACCCGTTGCTTGGCGTAGCGGCAAATGTTTCCAGAGATGTCCGCTTGCAGCCCCAGCGCCGGCGAATCCAAGGAATGCGGGGCTTCGGACGTATGCCCGGCATGGCTTGGAACCGAGGAATGAAGGAATTCCACCTGGGGGCCGGCGATGGCGCAGCCATCATGCAAGTGCAGGAGGAAAGCCCCGCTGCGACCGCAGGTCTGATGGCCGGTGATATCATCACCGCCGTGGACGAATCTGACATAACCGGAATGAAAGACCTGGTTGAGGCGGTAGCCGCTTACAGCCCCGGCGACATAGTCGAGTTGACCGTTGACCGTGACGGAGAGAGCGTCAAGTTGAACGTAACGCTCGGCGCCCACCCCGATGACGAGGGAAAGGCCTTCTTCGGCATTAGCATCATGCCCAGGGAATATTTCAGGCTGGATAAGGACGGATCAGGTCTCGATCGCCAACAGCCAGGAGGCAACCGTTTTGGTTTTGCATTCCCACGCGGCCGTTTCTTCTCCGGCGAGATGCCCGAAGGCGCTCTGGTCATGGAGGTGCAGGACGAAGGACCAGCGGCAATGGCGGAGTTGCAGAGCCGCGATCTGATCACGGCCGTCGACGAAACGGAAATTGGCGGGTTCGATGAACTGGTGGCGGCCCTGGCCAACTACAGCCCGGGGGATGAAGTGAATCTGACAGTTGACCGCGATGGCGAAGCCATCACGACAACCGTGACACTCGGCGCCCATCCCGATGACGAAACAAAGGCCTTCCTCGGTGTATCGATCATGCCTCTGGATCGCTTCCGAATGGACATGCAGGAGAACAGTGAACAGGCCCAGGAGAAGTCCCGGCGTCAACATGCAACCGAGAGCGATTCTTAGACCTATACCTTTTCCCGACGGCGACCAGCTCTGCAAGAGACGTGAATGTACGACGAAGTGCTCCCGTCACAGAAGCTGAAGCCGCGACACTATCGCCCCGTTCCTCGGTTGACTGCTGAACCGGGGAGCGGGTTTCGCCAGGCCAGACTGCTGCAACCAGGGATGCGTCGAGAGTTATCGGCTTGTCCCTTTCTGGCGTTGAGGGGCGCAAATGCTACATTCGATCCGTTGGCGTCTGATCATCAGCTATACAGCCCTAACCCTCCTTACCATTCTGCTGATCGGCATCGTCGCCCTCAGCCTGGTAACACGCTATATGGCAGCCCGCGAACAGGAAACACTGGCCCTCAACGCGGAGGCCGTGGGCCGCATGGCGCGTCCGCTCCTCGCACGCGGGAACCAGCGTTCTCGACTGCAACAACTTGCGGTTTCGTCCGGGTTTCTCACCAATACAGACGTTAAGATCCTCAGTGGAGACCGGCAGGTGGTGGCTCACTCGCAGATGCGCCCAACCCAACTTGACTATGTGCCCGCTTTTCTGAGGCTGCTTCGCGAACTATCTCCAAGCGCCAAGGCTACTCTGCAAGACGGGCCCATCAGTCATGTCATCGTCATTTCGGGCCCCGGTCATCCGCGCGGGATGTTTGCGCTGGAAAATGATGATGACAACCTTCAAACTGACGCGGCAACCGCCTTGTCACTGGAAAGGCGGCCGGGCATTTTGGGGGATCGGCTAATTTTCGTGGGTCCCGTCGACGATGCTTCCACTGACTTGGACACAGCGCCTACGCCCGTGGCGCCGCTTGGCGACCGGTCCTATAGGCGTCTCTTGGGCGTGGTCTTCGGCAACGCCGGAGAGTCTATACAGCCGGCCGCAGAAGGTCCGCAAGTTACGCTTCCGGTCTACCAGGACGAGCAGGTAGTCGGGTACGTCCAAATGACCAACAGATACCCTCTCTTTGCCGAGCCTCTTCTTGCCATCCGTCGTTCGCTGATGGTGGCCGGACTGGGTGCCGTCTTGGTGGCTGTGTTGCTCGGTTTTCTGATGAGCAGGACGTTGACAGCCCCGTTGATGGCTTTGGAAAGCGCGACCCAGCAGATGGAAAAGGGTGATCTGGCAGTCCGGGCGCCTGAAACCGTCGGTGAAATCGGCGATGTCTCGCGGCGCTTCAACAGTATGGCCGCGCGGTTGCAGGCCTCTTTTGCCGACCTGGCCTCTGAGAGGGATGCGCTGCGCCGCTTCATCGCCGACGCCTCTCATGAACTGCGTACTCCGCTAACCGCATTGCGCCAATTCCTTGAGATCCTACAGGGCCAGGCCGGCAGCGACCGGGAGACCCGCTCCGAGTTCTTGAGCGAAAGTCAAGGTCAACTGGAACGCTTACAATGGATTACGGGTCATCTGCTCGATCTCTCCCGCCTCGATGGGGGTGTTGCTTCTCTGGATTTCGCCCACCACGATCTGGCCAGTCTGTTGGAAGAAGCGCTTGCCCCGTTTCGACCCCTGGCTGAAACGAAACAAATCGATCTTCGTTTGGCTGTGGCCGAAAGTCTTGAACTGATCTGCTGTGACAGGGCGAGCCTGGGGATGGCCCTGGCAAACCTATTGGACAACGCTTTTAAATATACGCCTTCCGGCGGTGTGGTGGAACTGGCCGCCACAGAGGACGCGCATTGGACGTTGTTGTCAGTCTCTGACAGCGGACCTGGCATTCAGCCGGCCGACCAGGAGCGGATTTTCGAACGCTTCTTCCGCGGCGCAGGCAGCGGACCGCTACCGGGGGCAGGACTAGGACTTGCTATCGTCAAGAGCGCTGTGGAAGCGCACGGCGGCGGTGTACGCGTGGTGAGCAATGGCGGCGCAACCTTCACACTAGCGATTCCTGCACCCCCTTCACTGCACCAGGCAGGCAGTTCTGCCACCGATCTTTCCGGTTAGATCGGTATCCCGAAATCAGTGCAACTGCCTGAGACCGGATGCTTTCGCATAGAAATTCCATACAAAAAGCCTGGCGCTTAATCTGCCGCCAGGCACTCTTCCTATTGCTCCTGGTTTCTTGGGAGAACTGTTCGCCCCACGATGGGCGCATTTCTCTACACCGGAACTAGAGTCACTCTCTCATCCGAGCCTGCCCCCTGCCAGCGAATTCGGGTCGATTTGGCTTACTACTGCTGTTGACCGTTCTGGATGAGGCTCGTATCCTGATACTTCTTTCCCTCTTCAATCAGCATCACCGGAATCCCGTTACGAATGGGATAGCGGTAGCCATTGCGCGGGTTGAGCAGAAACTTGCTATCGTCCATCAGTTGCAGCACCCCCTTATCTTCCGGGTCAACCAGAATTTCCAGGAGCTGCGGGCTTACTTCACCGCCCAATGGCGCGTCTTCGAGGGGAGTGACCGGCGTCTCCGGCAACACTCCGCTGCCTGCCCCCTCCGACTGTGCGCCTCCCAAGGCCTGCTTTATGACATACCCCACGCCGGCGGCAAAGCCGACGAAGAAGAGGAACTTGAGCAGCTTTTTCATTGCGCGCCTCCATCTCTCGTTTCTGGACCGGGCCAATTGTAATTCTGCAATCGTAGCACATCCAGCGCCGCCAAGAAAATCCACTGGAGTGCACGGCGAGGGGAACCGGTCCGGGCAGACTGTTTCCGGCTCTACCTCCCCTTTCATGCGATTCGCTGACGATCCGTTCCGCCTCGAATCGATCAGGATTCCTTGCATGATCACGGCTACTGCTGTATAGTCTCATCACAATCTTCAGATAGTGAGACGAAGACTACCTGGTTCCAAATGGTCACCATGGAAAGAGCCTGTTTTGCCTGGCGCAAGGGAATTTGAGTGGCAAAACGAACTAACGGTGCAATTGACCCCCTGCATATAGAACTGAAGACATTTTCACAGGCGCAAAGCGCGGCCGCGCACATTGTCCGCTACGTGGCCAATGCACAGTTCAACCAGGCCGTACTCTTCTTCGAAGACGGAAGTTTCTTGCAGTTTGAACACAAAGGCCGGGACAGCCGCTGGGCGAAGGCTTCGGCAGAGGGGACACAGGCGGAACGGGCCTGTCTCGCGATGAGCCATTTCCGGCTCAACGCCCTCCACCTGCAACTCTATTTTGAAGATGGCAGCGATGTCGCATTCACGATCTGACGCGGCGCTTTATCTGATTAGTGAGGAGACCGATCGATGGCTAGCATTGATGAAAAACAGGAATTCAGCAGCTGGTCGTTAGCCCTGCAGGCCGGTGCGCTAACTGAAATTCAGGTCGGCACGCTCCAGCAACTGGTTGATGACGGCAAGGCTGGCTCTTTGGAAGAAGCGGCCCGCTTTCTCGACTGGCAGGACTCCGTCATCGATCCGACGGAGCACCTCTACGGGCATTGAAGCGCAGTTCGGCTTGGACTTACGAGGAAATGGCAGCGAGCAGTGGATCGAAAACTGCTCGCTGCCTGTAATGCTACTTCGTCTGCCTACTGTTCAAAATCCTCAGGATACAGCGAGACCAGAATATACCGGCCCAGTGGCATGTACGCTGCCGCCGACTCCTGGACCTCGGCCGCTGTCACAGCCTCGACCCGGCTCTCCACGACTCCAAGGTCGACAAAGCTTGCCAGGTCTACATTTTCTTCCGTAGCGAAATGTTCCAGCACGCTTAGCCAGAAGTTGTTCTGTTCCAGCTGTTCCTCACGCTGGCGAACAAACTGCACTCTGGCTTTTTGCAGCAGGTCATCTCGGGGGCCGTCCACCTGTACTTCTGTGATCAGCCCGAAGAGCGCATCTACTAACTCCTGAACTCGGCCAGGATCGCTGCCAAAGTAAAGTGAGATTTCATACAGGCTATCCGGATCGGGGTCCATGGAGGCGGAAGCGCCATACGCATACACTCCCCCCATTGCCTCCCGCAACTCTTCACGCATCAGGATATCCAGAATGGTCTCCAACATTCGCAGACGCAACCGGTTCTCCAACGTATTTTCTCCGGGTCCGGTGAACAGGACCGTCGTCAAGCTCTGTTCGTCCTGGCCGCGATAGACCGGCACCTCCACGATTCCTTCTGGCGGGTCCGGCGCCACGTCCTTCCACGTTTCAGAGCGGTTCAGTGACGGCAGATTGCCCAGGTACCGCTGTGACCAGTCGACCATCTGCTCGACGTCGAAATTGCCGACAAAGAAGAATGTGAAGTCGCTGAAGTCAGCGAAACGCTCCTGATAGATGGCGAAAGCCCGCTCTAGATCGAGCGAGTCGATTATCTCTAACGTGGGAATGTTGCGTCGCACCGAATCGCCATAGCGGGCTTCGATGAAAGCATCTGTCAAGGCACTGCGTGGATCGAGTTCGCGATTGCGCAACGACTCGGTGTACTGGTCCTTGAGCGTGGCGAAAGCGTCGTCATCTGCATTGGGCGCTGTGCCGTAGAGGTAGATGAGCTGGAACAACGTCTCGATATATTCCTTACCGGAATGGCCGTGGAACCCCTCTTCAAGTTCGCCGATGTATGGAGCAACTGCTACCGACTTGTCAGCTAAGAGCCGCTGCAGCGAAGCGTAACTCACGTCGCCAACTGCACTCTGGCTGACTATGCTGTCGATGAAATCTGCTTCAGGATAGTCTTCATCGCTGACCAATGAAGAGCCTCCGGGACTGATGGCGCTGAACAGAATCTCCTCCTCCTTGAAAGAGGTTGGTCTGAGCAAAACCCTGGCCCCGTTTGCAAGTGTCAAGTCGGTGATGTTGTAGGTCTCATCTGTCTGACGGGAGAGGATCTCTGCCGGTTCAGGTATCTCGGTCAACAGGGCCGTGACCGCTTCGATGTCCTGGTAAGGGTCGACTTGCTTGACTCTTACGTCATCGAAAACGGCCGCAAGTTCTTCCTGGCTGGGCAGGCTGTCCGCATCCCGCTCCGGTCCGACTACAAACACTGAACGGTTACTACCCCCTACATACTGCTCCGCCCTCTGGTTCACATCGTCGCGGCTGATGCCTTCCAGCAGCCGTTCAACCAGAGCATATTCCACTGCAATGCCTGGAACGGTTTCGTTTTCCAGGAAGTTGCGGCTATACTCGCTGGCCAGCGAGTGATTGCGCAAATTGTCGCGGTCATTGTACAGCCGTTCATACGTGTTCAATATGTCCGACTTGGCCCGTTCCACTTCGGCCGCAGTAAATCCGTGACGGCGCACCCTCTCCACTTCCGTCAGGGCAGCATCCACGCTTGAGAGCACTTCGCCCTGGCGCACTTGCACGCCCACGACCTGATAGTTGACACCCCGTACCAACTGCCCTTCATTGACGAAAGCCCCCAGAAACGGCGACTCTGCTTGTCTGGTGATATCGTCAAGCCGGAAATTGAGCATAGTGTAAAACAGATTGCCGATGAGTCCGTCGCGAAAAACACCGGCGTTGTTCAGGTCCGCAGCGGCCTGCCTGTAGATGATCTGGGCAAGTGTCACCGGGAACTCTGGATCGGTGAGAATCAGATAGCCGGTCTCGTCATCATCGGGCAGTGAGTAGGTGACCCGAGGGCGGACCGTTTCCGGTGCCTTCAGTCCACCGAAATGCTCAGCAATCTTCAATTCGATCTCGTCGACATCGACATCGCCCACCACTATCACCGCCATCAGATCGGGTCGGTACCAATCCCGATAGAAGCTGCGCAACCTGTCTGGCGGCGCGGTGTTGACAATTTCCATGTCACCTATCGGCATCCGGTCGGTGTAGCGGGATTCGCCCAGCATCAATGGGAACAGCTTTTTGTTCAGCCTTCCGCTGGCATTCTGATCGCGCAGGCGTTCCTCTTCCAGGATGACGCCGCGTTCACTTTCCACCTCTTCATCAGATATGGTCGCGCGGCTGGCCCAGTCCTCCGCTACCTGAAACGTCGTGCCAATAATTTCCTGGTCATCGGTGGGGAATTCCAGAAAATAGACCGTTTCGTCGAAAGATGTATAGGCATTCACGTCCGCCCCGAATGACATGCCGACGCCTTCGAAATAGTCGATTAACGCCTGCTTGGGGAAGCGCTCCGTGCCGTTGAACATCATGTGCTCGACAAAGTGGGCCAAACCCAGCTGGTCGTCATCCTCTTGCAACGAGCCCGCATTAACCACCAGCATCAGCGTTGCGCGGTTAGCCGGATCTGTATTGTGGCGGATGTAGTAGGTGAGGCCGTTGTCCAGTTTCGCTTTGCGAATACTCGGATCCAGGGCAATGGGCGCATTCATGTCCAGCGTTTCGCTGTCGAGATCCAGGAAGGCTTGCGCCTGTTCGGTCTCCTCGGCAGGGGGAGCAGGTGACTCCGTCTGCTCCGCGCCGGACTCTGTCGTCTCCGGTGACCTGGGGGAAGAAGCATCAATCCCCTGGCATGCACTTGCGAGCAGTGCAATTAGAACCAGAAGTCCAGCCAGAAGCTTTACGTTTCTCATTTCTCTACCGGTTGTCGCCTCGCGCCTCTGCTTGCGCGAGGACTTACCGGGCTGCAATGTCGCTGCTGTCGTCATTGTAGACTCCTTAACTCTGTTTCGCTTGACTTTATTTGGCTTGACTGTGATTCGCCGCCGCGCCTAACAGTGTAATGCCTGAATATGAATTTCCTGTTGCCTTTCCGTGAAGGTTTCTTCATAGGCAGAAGGAACATTGACCGAGCCTCAGGATTTCTCTTGCTGGCGCAATGAACGGCAGGCCAATTCCCGACTGCAGGCATGCGTCATGGGGAATAACCAACTGGGCGCGTTCGCGGAATCTGCGGGAGACTGAACCCCCAACAAGCCACCCAGAATGCCAATGCGCCAGAAGCTTGCCCAACAATCTGTCCCGATGATTCCTCCACCAACATTGGTGCCACACTCAGGTTGCCCTCGCCGAGCTTAACCCGTGCGAGACGGCGCAAGTTGAATGATTGACCAAAAAAGTATACGTGATCCGCAAACCAATTCCAAAAGAAAAGAGGGCAAGACTAGCACATTTTCTGCAACATGCTGAACAGCAACGGCCTCGCGAAAAACACTATCCACGAATTCTTGTCCATTTTCAAATAATCATTATTCTCTCTCAGTTCTCCTCTATGGGATTTCTCGTTATCTCTCTTCAAGCGCTCGCGGCAATAGTTCAGTATCATTAACCTGACAGTTGCCCCTTTCCTCATCCCCAAAGTTCGAACGCACATCAAATTCTGGAAGGCAACCCCCGGACAGGGGTGCAGCCAGATTGGGTGCTGTCCAGAGTGGCGGACTGCGGCTCCCGCTGATATTCCCCAGAGAGAGCCAGAACTCGCCACCACTTTGGGATGCAACCGACAGCACTGGACTAAATCGGCTTGACAAATCCAGCGCTGCTGCTCTACAATTGTGAGTGAGAAGCGAACCAGTAAATAAGGAAGAAGCAGGGGACCGGGAGACGCTACCGTACTTTTCCGACGGGCAACCTCCCCTATGGCGGATTGGACCGCAAAAGACGGTTCTGAGCGCTGCTTTAGACTACCGGCTTCATCCCAGCCGCCCCACCGGCGG
The DNA here is from genome assembly GCA_965220715.1 of Caldilineaceae bacterium. Classification (GTDB taxonomy): domain Bacteria; phylum Chloroflexota; class Anaerolineae; order Caldilineales; family Caldilineaceae; genus Bin5. The sequence continues at coordinate 4,304,458 of OZ244843.1, read as the reverse complement.
CGAACTTGCAAACAGGCAAGGAGACAACTGTGTCGAACATCGGTTGGAAAGACGTCCTTTCGGATGAAATGCCCGTTGACTGGGCCCACGAAATCGATATTTTTGAAGGCCAAATGGAACTGATGGGCCAGGGGAAATTGGACGAAAAGGTCTTCGCCGAAACCCGTCTGCGTCGGGGGGTGTACGGCCAGCGTTACGACAATGGCCAGCGGCACGACGGTTTTGAGAGTCGGGAGTTTGGATTTGAGGAGGAAGAGCGCTTCAAAGGGCCTGAAACGCTCTGGCATGCACCTGGAATGCAGCGCATCAAAGTGCCTGGCGGTGGTCTGACACCGAAACAGCTTGACGTGCTGGCCCAGGTGGCCGACGAATACTCTGACGGCATTTTGCATATCACTACCCGCCAGGATATTCAACTGCATTTTGTTCATATCGAGGATACGCCGGACATGATGCGCCGTCTGGCCTCGGTCGGAATCACCACTCGCGAAGCCTGCGGCAACTCCGTCCGCAACGTCACCTGCTGTCATCTTGCCGGCGTCTGCCGTACGGAAGTCTTTGACGCCACACCCTACTCTGACGCCTATGCCCAGTTTTTGCTCGGCCATGACGATGTGCAGGACTTCGGCCGGAAATTCAAACCGGCCTTTTCAGGCTGCGAATCCGAAGCTTGCGGCCTGGTGATGATGCACGACCTTGGCTACCTTGCTCAGATACAAGAGGTGGACGGTAAGCCGAAACGCGGTTTCAAAGTCTTTGTCGGCGGAGGCCTGGGCACAGTACCCCACCAGGCCAAGGTGCTGAGCGACTTCACGCCGGAAGAGGAAATTCTGCCCGAGGCGCAGGCAGTGTCCCGCGTTTTCGCTCGACTGGGTGAAAAACGCAACCGTAACCGCGCCCGGATCAAGTTCCTTGTGACCAAGCTCGGCATCGAAGAGTTCCGCCGCCTTGTCGAAGAGGAGCGCAAGACGCTGCCCCACGACGACCGCTGGACAGCCTATCTCGATACGCTTCCCCACTATGAGGAGAAGCCGACCAGGCCGCCGACATACCTGAACGGCCAGGTGCATTCCTCCGAATTTAATCAGTGGTTTGAGACCAATGTCTATAGCCAGCGCCAGGATGGGTACAGCGTTGTGACCGTAAATCTGCCCTTGGGTGATCTGACTTCGAAGCAAACATGGGCATTGGCCGACGTCGCCAGCAAGTACGTCGGCGAGAATGTGCGTACCACCGTTGAGCAGAACATCGTTCTCCGCTGGGTCTCCGACTCCGACCTGCCCAACCTGCACGAAGCATTGAAAGCAATTGGCCTGGGCGATCCCGGCGCCGGCACTATCGTGGACATTACAGCCTGCCCCGGAACCGATACCTGCAAACTGGGCATCGCCTCCTCGCGCGGGCTTGCCGGTGAACTGCGCACCCGTCTGACCGCCAAAAGCGCTTCCTTGCCTGATGCTATCAAGGATCTGAAGATAAAGATCAGCGGCTGCTTCAACTCCTGCGGCCAACATCATGTCTCTGACATCGGCTTCTTCGGCAACAGCCGCCGCTCCGGCAACTTCAAGATGCCCCACTTCCAGGTAGTACTGGGTGGCATGTGGCGCGAAAACGCCGGCAGCTACGGTCTGGCTGTAGGCGCAGTCCCCTCGAAAACTGTCCCCGAAGTTGTCGATACAATCACAACCCGTTATGTGGAAGAGCGGACAAAGGGGGAAACGTTCCAGGAGTGGATTGGCCGCATCGGCAAGAAGGAAGCCCGCAGTATGATACAGCCCTACATGAAGTTGCCCGCCATTGAGCAGCAACCGGAATTCTTCTCGGACTGGGGCGATCCCCGCGTTTTCAGCCTGGGCGATATCGGCATCGGCGAATGCGCCGGCGAGGTTGTCTCCCTCTTCTCAATGGAAATCTCCCCAGCAGAGTCGGAAGCCTTCGAAGCGCAGGTCGCCCTGGATGAGAACGACCCGGCGCGGGCCGATGCCCTGGCCTATTCATCGATGCTCAAGGCTGCCAGAGCCCTGGTGCGGACCCAGTTCCTGGATGTGGGCGATAGCGCCGATCGAATTGTGCAGGAGTTCAAAAGCCGCTTCTACGATACCCAACTATTCTTCGATCAGTATGCCAAGGGCAAGTTCGGCCAATACCTGTTTGAGCGGCACAATAACCCCAATCCGAACCCCGACAACGATTCTGTCCACCGGCTGATCGAGGAGTCTCTTCTGTTCATTGAGGCCATCCATGCCTGCGAATCCAAGGTCGGCGGCAATGTCCTGATAGAGATTTAGTCGTGGATCGTCGATTGTACTTGGCACTACCGGTACTGTCCACGAGCCACTATTCACTGCCGCTGGAGTAAAAGATGATTGCACCCCAACGCCTGAGCGTAAAGTTCTATTTTGAAGAGCTTTCCGTCGACGTCGATACCTTTATCCCTGTATTCCACCGCTGGATACGGGAAAATGTCGTGCCCAACGAGCTTCTGCTCGACGTGGCCGACTACAAACATATTCTGGACGGGCCGGCACTTCTTCTCGTCGGCCACGAGGCTGACTATGTCATCGACTTTACCGACGGCAAGCCGGGGCTCCTGTATGTCCGCAAACGAGACACCGGTTCCAACCTGTCAGATGCCTTGGGCACGACACTGGCTCAGGCCTTAAACTGGATAGAGTTGACAGAAGGTGATGTGGAACTGGAAGGGAAGCTGAAGCTGCGCACCGACGGAGCCACCATCGTCCTCTTGGACCGACTTAACTACCCCAACGCCGTCTCCAATGGTGACGGAGTCGATTCCGCCGCCAATGCTGCCCAGGCCCAGCTCACAGACAACCTGGCCGCGCTATTCGGGGGCGACGCCACCGTCACCCGCGTCGCCAACGACGCCCGCGAACCACTGACTTTCGAGCTACGCGCGCCATCTGCACCAAATGTTGATACACTCCTCAGCCAACTGGGGGGTGGGGGGTGAGCGGCTATCCCTCTTCCTTTTCTCCCTTAGGGTGGTGAGGACAAACCCCTATGCCGACCGCGACCGCCGAATCCCGCTCCATCTATGAAACGGACCGGGATCCGGAGCCCTTCATACCTTTCATTCAGGCGGTCGGGCGCGGAGAGAGATTGAAGCGCGACCTCACATACGAGGAGTCGGTAGAAGCCCTGCGCCAGATCGTCGAGCAGACCTGCTCTGCGGCGCAGGCTGGCGCCTTTTTGGTGACCCAGCGGGTGAAAGGAGAGGCCGTCGATGAAATTCGCGGCTTCACTGAACTGCTGCGGACGGAAACGATCACGCAGATCCATCCCCGAGTCGAGGGGCTGCTCGATCTGGCTGTGCCCTATGACGGCAAGGTCAAGAGCGCGCAACTGGCCCCTGCCATCGCAATCGTTCTTGCCGAGGCAGGGATGCCGGTTGTTCTGCATGGTGATGTAGGCGTGCCTACCAAGGCCGGCATCGGACCGGGACCGGTTCTACGCGCAATGGGAGTGGCCGACGACCTCGATCCGGAAGCCGTGCAGCGCATGATCGAATCGGTCGGAATCGGTTACTTGTCTGCTGCACTTTTTGCGCCGCAGTGGCATGCCCTGCTACCATTGCGGCGCCAGTTTGGCCTCCGAACCGTCCTCAACGGTGTGGAAAAGCTGCTCAACCCCGCCAACGCCCCCTATCAGGTCAGCGGTTTCTTTCACGGGAACTACATTGACCGCCTGCGCGCCGTCCAAACCGGCGCCAAGCGCAGCTATATGGTCCAAGGGGAGGAAGGCTCTGTCGAAATGGCAGTCGGCCGTAAATCCCACGTCTTTGCCGAAGACGCGGCAAACGACCTGATCCTGGATCCCGGCGCCCTCGGCCATACCAAGCGAGTGCGCGTGCCCGCGCCCGCAGACACCGCAGGCCATGCCGCCCTCAACGCGGCAGTCCTCGCCTCTGCACAATGCGACGCGACCGAGCAGGTCTGCCTGACCGTCGGCGTCATTCTTCATCTCTTCGATCAGGCCCAAAGTGTTGCCGATGGCGTAGGCCGCGCCAGAAAGATTCTTGCCACCGGGGCCGCGCAGACCCGCCTGGAACGGGCGACGGCTAAGAGTCTGGGTTGAGCAGCAACCGGGTACCGGTTTCCTAGAGACGCTGGCGTCACGGCGTGAACAGATCCGTTTCCTTCCCCTTGCTCATTTCTCCCCTTTCTCAACCAGCATTTCTGCCAGCGCCAGAGCCCCATCCACGTCCGTCACTGTACCCGCTGCCTGGGCCTCTGCCAGTTCACGCATGATGACGCCCACTTTCGGCCCCGGCGCCAAGCCCAGATGCTTCATCAATCTGTGGCCGTCCACCAGTGGCGTGGTCAGATTTTTCGCCTGTCGTGAGAATGCATAGGCAAAGAAACCTTCCATTGCCGTAAGGAATCGGTCCCACTCTTTCCCTCGCATCACTCCGGTCGCCAGCCGGTCAGCGATCGCCTGGAGCGTTACATCCAGCCCGTCGAGTGTCGGCTGCCCGCCTTCAGAAAGCGCGCCATGTACGAACTGATGACCCGCCACAACGCTGCCGGCGTCGCGAAAGAAGCGGTACGCCGCCCGCGGGCCGATACGACCTGCGTCCGGGGGGAGAGCCCGGTATAGCCTGCGGGGAAACCCATGCATCGCCGCGACCCGCTCCGCCAACAGGACTTCGCGTCTGCTGAAACGGAGCTGGGCGACGCGGCTGGCTGCGATCCGAGCGCTCAAGAACTGGTGCCCGGGCAAGCGCTGCTGCTCGATCCCACCTTCGTTCTGCGCAGATTGGCTGCCGGGCTTTCCCGTATCGTGGAAGAGCGCATGCCAGGCAAGCCACCCCGCCCGGTCATGGCCGGCCGCGATCTCCGTGCCAAAGTGGGCGCGCAGCGCCTCTGCCCAGGGGTCGAGAGTTTGCCTCAGCCTGCTGTCCTCCGGGTCCGGACCCCCTCGCAGCCAATCTCGCAGTTCAGCGGCGTAACGCACCGCCAATAGACTGTGCTCGTAGGCGTCGAGATGGTGGCGAGAAGACTGGGTCACCCCTTGCAAAGCCTCGACCTCCGGAAGCAGATGGGACAGGAGTCCGAGCGCTCGCAACTCTCTGATGCCAGCGTCGGGGCGCGAACAGTCCAGCAGCTTCCACAGTTCATGCCGCACTCGCTCAGCGCTGACGGAAAGAATCGTGCCGGCACTCGCAACAATCTGCCTCCGCGTTTCATCTTCGACTGTAAATCCCAGCTGGGAGGAAAGGCGCACGGCCCGTAACAGTCGGAGCGGATCGCTGCGCAGGCTTTCAGGAGTTACACGGCGCAGCCGCTGCGCATCGACATCTCGAATTCCGCCGCATACGTCGATCAACCGAGGCGACCTGTCGATCGGCAATTCCAGTGCCAGCGCATTGACGCTGAAGTCACGCGCCAGCAGGTCGGACTGCAAGTCGCCCCGCAGTGCCGCTGCATCACATTCTATCCGACGGCCGTCGGCGCCGTCCCCAATGAGCCGCGCGACATCTCTCGCTTCGTCCAAGGGATAGAATGCCCAGCCAAGCCTGTCCGCCACGCGCCGCGCAACCGGCAAAACCGGTCCGCTGAAAACTAAATCCAAGTCGGTTGTCGTGGAGCTCGTGTTCCGAGAGAGGGTAGGTGGCGCGCGGCCAGCACTCCGGTCTATTTTAGTCACGGTCGCATGGGACCAGCCCGGAATAGAGGAGATGCCCAGCAGATGGTCCCGCACCGCGCCGCCGACGATATAGACCGGCGCTCGCTCTGCCATGAACGCGTTTAGAACTCGTACTACTGCATCAGGTGGGTTCTGGTCGGAAGTATTAGGGAGCATTGCCGAAAGGGATGAGGCCTGTCGTTATGTGATTCAGGCGCTTATTGTAGTCAACTTTCTCTCAGATCAACGCCTCAATCAGGTGCGGTCCCGGTTCTTCAATCCCCCGGCGTAACGCCACCACAAACGCATCCGCGCTTTCGACGCGGACAGCCGGCACGCCCATCCCTTCAGAAAGGGAAACCCAATTCAACTCTGGAGAGTCGAGGCGCATCATCGCCTGGGCATGGGGTCCTGGGTCTGCGTCGCCTCCGACATTTTTCAGTTCACCCTGCAGGATGCGGTAAGTATGGTTGGCGAAGATGACGTTTACAACGTTCAGAGACTCGCGCGCCTGCGTCCACAGTGCCTGCAAGGTATACATGCCCGAGCCGTCGCCTTCCATGGCAAATACTTGGCGATCCGGGCAGGCCACGGCGGCGCCGGTTGCAGCAGGCAGGCCTTGACCGATGGAGCCGCCTGTCACATGAAGCCAGTCATGGGGCGGCGCCGTTTGGGTAAGCGGGTAGGCCTGGCGGCCACTGGTAACAGCTTCATCGGATACGATCGCGTTTTCCGGCATCAGCGCACAGAGGGCCGTCCATGCCGCCGCCGGTGTCAGCGTTCCGGTCGGCAGTGGTGGGCGCTCAAATGGGGCTACGGGGGGTGGGTCGGACGGCGCGCCCAACTCTTCGCTCAACGCGTCGAGCGCGGCCGGAACATCTTCGTCTTCCGCGGCCAGCAGATGGATATGGGCATCCGGCGGTGCCAGCCGGCTGGGGCTATCCGGGTAGGCGAAGAATCCAACTGGGTCCTTAGCGCCGACCAGAACAACATGCCGTGCCCCCGCCAACAGGGCAACCGCTTGGTCCACCGGATAGGGCAAACGAGCCAAGATTGGACGGCCCGCCCCCCTGGACACTCGCGCGGCGGCACGATTCCCGACCACTCGGGCATTCGCTGCCGCGGCGATGCGGAGCGCCATGCCGCTGGCGCCTTCGCTGCGCATCACCTGATCGCCTACCATAATCACGGTTTCTTCGCCGCGCCGTAACAGTTGCGCGATGGCGGCAATGCGCTCCTCCGGTACTTCTGCCATCGGCGGTGCGCTTTGGGGCGGAGCCGGGCCCTCCGCCGCGCCCCAGGCAGTATCCCCAGGCAGAATCAGTGTGGCGACCTGGCCGGGGGGCGTAAGGGCGGCGGCAATGGCGGCGGCCCCATCGGCGGCGACCGCGCGGGCATTTGGCGACGTGCGCACCCAACCCGATATCGGCCGGGCCAATCCTTCAATGTCGCACGTCAGTGGTGCATCGTACTTGAGATGATAGGTGGCGTGATCGCCAACAATGTTGACTATCGGCGAGTGGGCCTTGCGCCCATTGTGCAGATTGGAGATGCCATTGCCCAAACCCGGCCCGGTGTGCAGAAGCGTCGCTGCCGGCTTGCCGGTCATGCGGGCGAAGCCGTCCGCGCAACCGGTGGCGACGCCCTCAAACAGGCAAAGAACCGAGTGCATCTGCGGCACAAAATCCAGCGCGGCGACAAAGTGCATCTCCGAGGTGCCGGGGTTCATGAAACAGGTGTCCACGCCGCCGTCATACAGTGTGCGAATGAGAGACTGAGCGCCATTCATAGGCAATACTCCGGACAGAGAGTGAAAGGGAAGCAAGGCCGTTGCAATTCAGATCAAGGCTTTTCTTCAGACTCGTCAATTGACAGGGCAGACTCAATTTCCTGCCAGGCCTTCTCCGCAGCCGCGGCCGTCTCTTGGGAAGGCGGCTCGTCACCATAGCGGGCCTCGCTGTAGGCCGCGGTGATAGTTTGCACAAGCACGTCGTCAAAACCGGGATGACCGGTAAGGCGGCCGCCAAAGCGATTGGGTGTTTCACCCTGCAATCTGGCGGCATTTCGGATCTGCGCGAACGCTAGCAACCTTCGATAGATCGAGCGGATCAGAAGACGGGTGTCGCTCTCCCCCTCCAAAGACAGGAACGGGTCCGGCTCTTCTGGAGCAGGCCCGAATCGGGAACGCAATCGCGACCACAGTTCGGCCAGTTGGGCTTGAAGCAGACCGGTCGTCAGGACAGACTCCCGGACTTCGTCGGACACCAAGTCCGGGCGGCTTCGCAACCGGCGCAGTACAAACATGAAAATGATGAACACACCGATTGCCACAACAAGCAGCGCTACCCACCGGTACGGCTCCGGCATTGCTTCGACAACCCTTTCCGGTGTCTCCGGAAACGGCTCAGGCGTGGGAGGTTGGGGTATGCCGGCCGCCTCACTTTCCTGAGAGCGGTCACCGAACAAGCTGCGCAGGAAGCGGATCAGATACTCGATCAAGATGAAGATCGGGTAAGCGACAACTGTAATAATCCATATCAGAACCGTGCTGATCCCCTTCCAGATTATCCCGAGCGCCCTCCACAATACCGCCGCATCCTCCGGCTGGATTATCAGTCCGATCAGCAGGGCAAAGCCTAGCAGAACAAAAATCGTCAGGCCGATGCCGACAAGCCAGCTGCGATTGGGACTCACTCTGCCCACGAGTGAACTGCGCCGCCAGCCACCGGATTTCCTGAGGTTGGCAACGCCCAGCCCCGCCAGTCCCGCGGCAGCAAAAGGTAGCAGCAGCCAAAAGGGATTTGAAAGCTGTCCGCCAGAGGCGCTGAACGGGTTTGCGGTCGTGCCAGACTGGCCGCCCGGGACGCCCGCAGGCAGGATCCAGGCAAACAGGGCCAGCGCGGCTCCGCCCCAGAGAAATGCCTTCCAAACCTCTTCATGGCTATATTGGCCATGACCATCCAGCGCGCCGCGCAGCCAGAGAAAGATGCCCATGAGCAAGAAAAGGAGTGTGCCAGGAATCTCGATCGGTATGGCATCCCAGTAGAGCAGATCGTAACCCGCCGCCAGCAACCAACGCAGATCCCATACTCCGAAATCCTGCTGCAGAAAGCGCACCCAGAGCATAAACAGGATCACGGCAAATCCACTGGCGGCAATATTCCGCCTCACTTGGTTTGTTCTTCGAAAGTCCCTGCGCTCAGCCAAAGATGGCATGGTCCAGCGTGCAAAGGTGAATCCGACCAGCGGGAGGGCGATCACCATGATCGGGGACATGAGGGGCGCGTTGACGGAGGGCGACAAAAAGCCCTGCAAAAACAGCATCCAAGGCCAAATCCAGCAAAGGCGCATGACACCGACCAGGGCTGGCAGCAGCAGACCGTCAACGCTGTTCCACTCAGCATTATTCCAAGGCAGGGCAATTGGCGAATTCATCTTTCAGGTTCGGCTACAGTTCATTCAAGTATGGAAGCGCAAAGTAAGTGCCCCTGCGGTGCGAGCTCCCTGACATGCGGCCTGCTGCCGCCATGCAATTAACCTGCGGGGAGGGGCGCCGCCATTTCGGGCATCTCCTGCTCCGCTTCCAGAGTCAGGTCCTCCAGAGCCTGCTGCGAAAGCTGCTGGAAGGCTACGCCCGGGATGGCTTTCTCGAGAGTCAACCCACCGATGCCCAGCAGGGTGACCGCAAATCCCCGGCGCTGCAGATCGGCAAGGGCCCTGCTCAGGCTGTCCGACAGGGTTGCGCTGATCAGCACGATCGATGTGCCGTGGCGAAGGTGGTCGGCCTCCTGTTGCAGAACCCGCTCAATCGTCGTATGCGGCACACCCACGCAATAGGCCAGCGCCTCCAGCACGCGGGTAAGCTGACGAGGGTGCGCTCCAGGCAGAATTCGCACTCGTCGGCCCTCGTACATCATGCTGTTGGCGAACACACCGAAGGCATCGCCGCGCAACTGCGCCCACCGGGAGATGGAAGCGCCGGCGCTGATGGCAAATTCGCGCAACGCCGGGTCGATCCCTTCGAAACGGTGATTGAAGGTACGAATATTGATAAAGATCGCTAGTGGACGTGAAGCGGACGGCTCGAACAGCTTCGTCTGCAGTTCCTGGCGACGAGCTGTGGCCTTCCAGTGAATATGGCGAATGTTATCGCCGGGGAGATACTCGCGTACGCCGCTCACGCGCAGAGGATCGTCGATCAGCCGGTTTAGGCTCTGGTAGTCCCCAAAAGGGTGGCGGGCGTCCAGACCCAACTCCGGCAATGTATACAGACGGGGATAGACCAGAAGCAGGTTGGTTTCTGGAATTTCCTTGTGTTGGCTGCGGAATCCGAAGATGTCGCCGCAAACCAGCTGGACAGGCCCGAATCTCCATGCGCCCCGCTGAGTGCCGGTGACCGTATAGCGACGGATAACCCGTTGGTAGAGACCGAGGGAGAAGAGGTTGACAAGCACGCGTCGAGTGGGCAAATAGTGCCTGGCTCGCTCGTCGGGCGTCAATTTGAGCGCAATGGGAATATCGTCTTCGCAACGCAGCCAAGCAAGCGGCAAGGGTTTTGCGTTGGTCACCTCCAGCCGCAGATCCGTCTTCTCGCCGAAAAAGAGTCGCTCCACGCCGAACTGGCGCCGGTAGGTCACCTCGGTAAGACAGTAGCGGCTCCAAAGCCAGACAACCAGCCCCAGCAGACTGAGGATAAGCGCCATGGAAAAGATCAGGCTGTTGCGCGTAGCAAGCGCCAACACCAATATGACAGCCGCGGCCATCCAGCCAGTGCGCCCCATCAGCCTGATACTGTCGAGCGCCCGTCGACTGCGGCAACAGCGACAGCAGGTGCAGGAGATTCGTCAGATTCCGGCCCCTCTGCCTGGTTAACGTCGAGTGGCTCAGCCAGCTCCGACTCTTCTGAAGGGGGCGGGCTTTCCTGCCAATTTTCCTCTACTGGGACTGGAACTCTGTCTACAATGCCATCCAACACGGTGGTCACGGAAGTGCCATGCAGACGGGTATCGGGGCCGGGAATCAGCCTGTGGCGCAAAACGGGGGCGGCAAGTTGCTGGATATCGTCCGGCGTGACGTACGTCCGCCCTTGGATGGCGGCAAAGGCCTGAGTCGTGCGATAAAACGCGAGACTGCCGCGCGGACTAACTCCCAGGTCCAAGGCGTTCTCTTCGCGTGTGGCTTGCACCAGATCCAGAAGGTAATCCTCCAGAACCGGGTGGACGAAAACATTGCGGCAGATGGTCACGGCTCGGCGGACATTTTCCGCATTGACGATGGGCTGAACGCGGGCCAGCGGATTGTCGTTACGAAAACGGTGCAGAATCTGGCGCTCCTCCTCGCGCTGAGGATAGCCCAGCGCCACCTGAATCAAAAAGCGGTCCATCTGCGCTTCAGGCAGTGGGAAAGTGCCCGCCAACTCGACCGGGTTCTGGGTCGCCATCAGGAAGAATGGGTAGGGAAGCTCATGGGAAACGCCATCAACAGTAACGTGGCGTTCTTCCATGGCTTCCAGCATGGCGCTCTGTGTGCGGGGGCCGGCGCGGTTGATTTCGTCCGCGAGGACGATTCCGGCCAAAATCGGACCCGGGCGGTATTCGAAGTCGTCAGTCTTGCGGTTATAGACGCTGACGCCGACGATATCCGAGGGGAGGAGGTCGGGCGTGAATTGGATGCGCTGAAAGCTGATGCCCAGCGAGGCGGATAGGGTCTTGGCCAGCATCGTTTTGCCAATGCCGGGTACATCCTCCAACAGTACGTGCCCTTCGCAAAAGAGGGCCACCAGTAACTGATCGACGGTACTGTCCTTGCCCACGATTACCTGGGCGACGCTTTCGCGCAGCCTGCGGGCAAGGTCCTGTACAAAAGCGATGTCTGACATGACTGCTCCTGAACTGACTGCACACCGGCAACTTTGGCCTGTCCCGGTGCAGTCGAGGAAGAGACAATTGCGTACATGCCGCCGGCCCACAATAGATTAATTTTGGCCTGATTGGCCGCCCCAGCGCGCCAGCGCCAGTGACAGCCGGAGTGACTGTCGAAAGCAGTCAGATGAGCCTGCGCATGTGGGAGTATAACAGTGGGCCAACCTAACGGCAAAGGAGAGCGGGGTTCAGATATGGTCTCTGTACGTCACGAGTGGTCCAAGGTCGGCCGCTTGCCATCAATGCCATCTCGACAATTACTTTCCTATTTTGGATAACGGTGCCTCTCCCGCCCATACCCTCTGCAAGTTGTCGAAAATAAATATTCCCCGACGCTGCCAAGTATCGTAGGTGACGCCGGCGATATGCGGGGAAAAGATGACATTGTCAAGCTGTAGGATCGGGTTGTCCGGGTTGGTCGGCTCGTCTTGGAGAACATCCAGCCCTGCGGCGCGAATGCTGCCGCCGTTCAGGGCTTCGATGAGTGCGCCCTCGTCCACTACCGGGCCGCGGCAGGTATTGACGAGGATCGCGCTGGACTTCATGCGCGCCAATTCCGCTGGACCGATAAGATTGCGGGTCTGGTCATTCAAGGGTACGTGGAGGGTGACGATATCAGAACGCTGCAGCAGTTCTTCCAAAGAGACGCGCTCAACCTGCAGAAGGCGTTCCTCCTCAGCCGGCACAGGGAATGGGTCAAAGTAGAGGACATTCGCCTGGAAAGGGACCAGTCGTTTGGCCACTTCCTTGCCAATATGGCCGAGGCCGACGATGCCTACTGTTTTGCCGTGGATTGTAAAGGTCGTCATGCCGCTATCGATAGCCTTCCAACCTTCGTTGCGCACGTTGCGGTCCATCTCGGTCAACCGGCGGTAAACGCTCAAGATCAGGGCAAAAGTATGCTCGGCTACGTCAATCGCATTGGTGCCGCCGTTATTGGCAAGAGGGATTGCCAACTCTGCCAGCAGATCCAGCGGCATGTGTTCGAAACCAGCGCTGACAAGCTGTACCAGCTTCAGCCTCTGCGCTGACCGCAATACAGTTTCTTCCAGGGTACTGGGAAACAGTATCAGGAAATCGGCGTCGGCGGCCAAGCGGGCCTTTTCCGCCTCCGGCAGATCATGGGCGTGGACCGACGCATTCCAGTCCGAGGGAGCCGGGCCAATGATCTGTTGGGCCAATTCTGGTACAAGATTCGTGAATAGGATGACTTCTGGCATAAATGCTTTCCTATGTGGGTGCTAAAACGAACTGTAACTGATACTGTATGTGAACGAAATTCACCCGCCCCGTTTCCCTACGTTTTAGCCCTCCAAGCTCCAGATCTGTCGAGCCGTCTGGCCAAAGATCCAGGCGCGCTCATCCGCGCTTAACTTCGCAAGATAGTTGAGTGGAAACTCCAGCGAGTTGTCGAACCCCTCGCGGCTGCTGACAGGCGGCCAGTCGCTGCCCCACATGATGCGGTGCGCGCCAAAAGCCTCCAGCGTCAGCTCTGCCAGGGGAGGCACCTCTTGAAACGGGCAAGGCAAATCGCAGAATTCTCCGAAGCCAGGCAGTTTTATCGTCAGATTCTCGTGGCGAGCAAGGGCAGTAATGGCGGCAAACTCGTCCAGATCGACACCGGGCTTGACTCCGCCCAGATGCTCGATGACCATCGAGAGATTGGGGAACAGGCGCAGGACTTCGGAAAACTCGGCACTCTGCAAGATATCCGGCCGGCTGAAGACGCTGACCACCAGATCCAACTCGGCGGCGGCGCGCCACTGGGCCAAAGGATCACTGCCGCGCCCGCGAAAGTCTGCCAGTAAGCGGATGCCGGCGATCCCTTGTTCCGCCCAGCCGCGGATGGCGCTGCCATCGTCATCGTCGGCAACAATCATCGCCGCGGCAAAACGGTTTGGGTGTGCCTCGATTGCATCAACGATGTAACGGTTGTCGCTGTTGCCCAGGTACTGGATAAAAACGGCCTGGTTGACGCCTGCACGCTCCATGTGGAAAAGCAGGGCTTCGACCGGCTCGTATTTGTGCAGACCGATGTGACAGTGGGTATCTACGACATCAAATTCTCTCTGTTTCATTCGGAATACTCCTTCTGAGTTTAGCCTTACTCTACTGCAAAGCTCAGCGCCTCCGCCGTTGGTTCCGTGCCCAGTCCAGGCCCTTGGGGAAGCGTAAAGTAGCCGGCCTGGCAGTCCATTGTGCTGCGGACGAACTGCTTGTTACGGTCGAAAATGGAGTGCTGGTATTCGTGCATCGCGAAGTTGGCGAGAGTAGCAGCCACATGCAGGCTGGCCGCCTGGGCGACGCCGATGTTTATGGTCGCGTGGGGCATCACCTGACAATGGAATACCTGCGCCAGTTCGCAGATGCGCCGGAAACCGGTGATGCCGGTGTGGGCCATCTCTGGCTGAATGACGTTCATGCAGCCGGCCTGCAAGCGCGGGAGGTACTCATGGACTGTGCGCCACTCCTCTCCCAGCCCAATCTGTGTGCGAACCGCACGCGCCACCTGCGCCTGTCCAGCCAGATCCTCCGGCGCGACCGGCGCTTCGGCCAGATGCAGGTCGTATTCGCATAGCTGATCGATCAGTTGGATCGCTTCGAGAGCGGTGTAGCGCCAGTGAAGGTCGACGAGGATTTTCGGCGCGGCGCCGATCTCCCGGCGGACAGCCTCGATCTCGGCTACCTCGCCTTCGTCGGCAACGACAGCCGCGAATTTCAGCGCCGAGAACCCGCGGTCTATCCATCTCTTGCCCAGCGCGGCCCGCTCCGCCTTTGTCGCGCCCGGCAGCCCCGAAACGTAGACCGGCAGCCTCTCATGGCGCAGACCGCCCAGAAGCTGCCAAACCGGCTGCCCCAACAGTTTGGCCCGCAAATCCCAGAGGGCCATATCAAGCCCGGCGATGGCGTCGAGTGCGTAGCCGCCAAAATGGCCCCGCACGCGCTGCAAGTCGTACAGATCCTCGTAAATGCGTTCCACGTCATGGGGGCTGCGGCCAATAACAAAGGGGATCAGCAGCTCCTCCAGAATCGTCTGTGCTACCTGCGGCGCCACTACCCCAAAACATTCGCCCCAACCGGCGGTGCCGTCACTGGCTACTGCCTTCACCAGAAGAGTCTGGTCATGGACAGGGTAGACAGTGCGGTTGCCCGGACGCACGATGTAGCCCTTTGGGTTGGGCCGGTTGTTCTCCTCCAACGGTCCCAAATAGGGCGTGTCACGAGGAATTCGGAGGGGATACAGTTCGATAGAGGATACAGTTGCGTTCATGGAACCATGGAAATACGAATGGGAGGGCGACGGCGGAACCCCGTCTTCGAGTCTGGCCACTCACCCTGGGGTTTTAAGGAGGGCGTTCCACCACTCTCTGTTTCGTGAGACTTCATTCCCGGGGCTCGGTCAAGCCCTTTAAGAGCGGTTCTACCTCGCACCAGATCGCGTCAAACTCTTGCAGGTCATGCTGGTCGAGGTAGGCGCCGGGGATGCGGCTGGCGGTAGAAGTGAAGATTCCGCGGCGCAAAAAGACCTGTTTGTAAACTGCGACACCGTGCATGCGCTCAAAATTCAGCAAAGGCAGCAGGCGGTTGAACAGCTCCCGTGCAGCGGTCTCGTCATTCGCCTCCAACAGTTGCCAGATCTTCGTGTGCAGGTCAACCGACTGGCTGGCAGGCATGTTGCCACACGCCCCACGCCGCCATTCATCGATCATGTAGATACCGCCCTGCCCGCCAAAGACGCCCTGACAAGCATCCCCCGCCGCAGCCAAAGTACGCGAAATCGCACGCGGCTCCGGCAACGTTTCCTCCTTCAGATACCGTACCCACTCCAATTCGCGGCACATGCGCGCCAGCAGCTCGGAGGACATGGGCGTACCGATAGGTCCCATAAAGTTCTGAATACAGATCGGAATGTGCAGGGTGTCGTTCAACGCCCGGAAATAGTTGTAGCAGCCGTCTGCGTCCGGATGCAGGATGTGTGGCGGCATCGCCATGACGCCGTCAGCGCCCACATCTTGGGCGTAACGGCTCAAGGCGGCAGCTGGCACACTGTGGCCGTGGGTGGTGGCAGCGACGACCGGCACGCGTCCGTCGGCCTCCTCAACCACGATTCGGATCCAGAGCTGGCGTTCTTCGTCGGACATGACTGCGAATTCGCCGGCGTTGGCTGGGCCGACAAGGCCGGCCGCTCCCGCCCCGATGCAGAAGTCAATCTGCCGGCGCAGAGCGGCTTCATCCAACTCCAGGTCTTCTGTAAACGGGGTGACGACAATCGCAAAAATGCCACACCAGTTCTTATTCATCGGACATGCTCCAATGCTGCATTACTAAAGGAAGGACCTGCATGAAGACTCGATTTGGTTGCTCCAGGAAGGGAAAAAAATTCCAGCGAGATTGGGTGGGCTGCGCCTGCAGCGGAACTGTGTAGTAGTCGGACATCATCTTGGAGACTTGAGAGAGATTTTCTGAATGTCTGCCTACCCGCACTTTACCGTCAGGAACGACCACAAGATGGTCGGAAAATCTTTCCCAGGTGGTCCAGGGTGGCCGTTACGACCGTCCGCACAAGTCAGCGTATTACATACGGTTGCAACAGGCAAATGTTGCTTGGTATGTATCCCTGAATCGTTAAGGCTTACCGTTGCCACTGTCTTCTTTGCCACAGGAGAACGCGGGGCGCGAACCCAGATGACTCGCTCTATTCGAGTTCTTGGCGCCGTCATGTCTCGACCAAGGCGCCGTCAATTTGCGTTCATTTGGGAGATAGGCGAATATCGACGTGGCCCTGCTGTCGGCTTTTCCAGGCAGGCGACCAGAATCAGCGATTCCAGAAGTTTGCTGTCCCAGACTGTTTTGACAGGCACAGTCCATCGTCGAATCCTCTCCACGAACGAGCGAGTGTAACTGCCATGAAAATTACTGCTGTATCGGTCATCCGATTGCAAGGTGTACTGGACTACGAAGGGGAGTTCTGGGAGGAGCGGCTGGTGCGCCCGCTCGACATCTACCCGGAGCACAAAGCGCAAGGACCGCACGAAATGTTTGCGGTCGGCGAAGGCCGCTACAATATCACCGCGTATTATGTCGAAGTCGAGACCGATGAAGGCGTATCCGGCCGCGGCGGTCCTCTTCCATTCGACCAGGCTTTCGTCATCCAAACGCAACTGGCGCCGCTCCTGATAGGTCACGACCCGCTGGCCACCGAACGCCTGTGGGACCGGATGTACCGAGCCCAGGTACATGGACGCAAAGGCACGGAGATGATGGCGCTTAGCGCGGTTGACTGCGCGCTGTGGGACCTGAAGGGCAACTGGTTCGACGCGCCGGTCTGCCAACTGCTGGGCGGCCCCACCAGGACCCAAGTTCCTGCCTATGCCAGCGCCTTGGGCTATTCGCTGGATCCGGAACTGGTACAGGAGCGGGCCAGCCAGTTCGTTGCTGACGGTTACCGAGCGACGAAGTGGTTCTTCCGCGACGGCCCCACCGACGGGAAGTCGGGTATGGAGCGCAATCTGCGCCTGGCGCGCACGCTGCGCGAAAGCGTCGGCCCGGACGTAGACATTATGTTGGACTGCTGGATGAGTTGGGATGTGCCGTACACTGTGCAGATGGCCCGCCGTTTGGAAGAATACGCCCCACGCTGGCTCGAAGAGCCGGTACTGCCCGACAAGATCGAGCAGTACGCGCAGATCCGCCGCGCGGTGAACATCCCGATCAGCGGCGGTGAGCACGAGTACACGCGCTGGGGACTGAAACAACTGATGGACGCCGGCGCCTGCGACGTCTATCAACCAGATATCTATTGGTGCGGCGGTATTTCAGAGATGCAGAAGATCCTGGCACTGGCTTCGGCTTATGATGTGCCGGTCATTCCACATGGCCACTCGACGCCTGCCAGCATCCACGTAATCGCCGCCTGGCCGGAGCCGACAACGCCAATGCTGGAATATCTGATCAAGTGGAACGAAGTCCACCAGTTCTTTCTCAAGAACCCGCTCAAGCCGGTCAACGGCAGCGTAAGCGTACCCACTGCGCCAGGCATTGGCATGGCACTGGACGATTCAAAGATTGCGCAACGCGAGGTAGTGACGTTCTGAACCGGGGCGGGGCAGCTACTGCGGCGTCGTGGGATAGCCGATGGGATCGATGTGGGCTTCAATCAGGAACGGAGTCCGTGCGACCATGGCACTCGCCATGGCGGTGTCGCACTCGTCCGGCGTAGTAACCCGGGCGGAGGCGATACCGTAACCGGCGGCGATGGTACAAAAGTCGGGAGCTGGGAACTCGGTACCAAACGGCCGCTTCTCTTGCCGCAGTTGATGCGAGCGGATCAGGTCGAGTGCGTTGTCAACCGCCACGACAACGGTGACCGGCAGGTTAAGCCTGGCAAGGACGCTCAACTCTCCCAGACACATCAGCATCCCGCCGTCACCGATCAGACAGGCGATCGGCTGGTCAGGTCGGGCCAATGCTGTGCCGATTGCGGCTGGCAATCCGAAGCCCATGCAGGACAGACCGTTGGAAAGGGCAAAGCTGTTCGGGCACAGGGTTGGCCACTCCAGGCTACCGAAAATCTTGTGGCTACCCACGTCCACCGCCAACAGTGAATCCTCCGGCAGATGACAGCGCATGCTCTCCAGCAACTGCTGAGGCAGCAGATGGCCGGCCCTGGGTGCAGGCACCGGGACGGCGGCCCGTTGCGCGCGGAACTCACGCACCATGGCCCTGCCCCACTGGGCGTCGGTGGAGAACCCACTGTCCGCCAGTTGCAACAGCGCCGCCGCCATCGGGCCAACAATCTCCACGGCCGCCGGCAGTGTCGGGTCCTGGTTGGGCCAATTTGCTATCCAAATCAGGGGAGCGTTTGCTGTCCCTTCTCCCGTTTCATCTTTGCCAACCAGCGGGAGAGAAAATGGCTTCACCAACTCCACTACGTCAAAACCGACGGCGATGACGCAGTCGGCTTTTTCCAGGATTTCGTAAACCGGGTCGCTGCGGGTCAGGCCGATGACTCCCGCGCTCAGGGGGTGATCATCCGGCAGCGCGCCCTTGCCCTTTGGCGAAACGATCACCGGCGCGTTGGCGGCTTCGACCAGCGTTCTCAGCGCGTCGTAGGGAGCCTCCGGCTCCAAACCCAGCCCGGCCAGAATAACGGGACGGGAGGCGCCGGAAATCAGGTCGCGGGCGCGGGCAACTTCTTCCGGGTCAGACGGGGCAATCGTTCTAATTGCATCTCCCGCGCCATTCGACAAATCGCGCGTCAGCGCTCCCATTACCGGCAGTTCAGCTTCCTCATTGCTTACTTGCAGATGCACTGGACCGGGCCGACCTCGCATCGTCAGAGCAACTGTTGGCGGCACTTCCGCGGCGGCATTCTGCGGGGTAACCTTGAGCGTGCGCTTGGTAATGGGCGCGAAGATGGCCTGCAAGTCCACGACCTGGTGCGTGTAGTCCGGCAGCACCGCGTCCGGTTTTTGCGCGGTGACCAGGACAATCGGCGCCCGGTCAAGCCAAGCATGTCCTATGCCGGCCACTGCGTTCAGCGCGCCCGGGCCCAGCGTTGTGAGAACACAGCCGGGGCTGCCGGTGGCTCGCGCGTAGCCATCGGCGGCAAAAACCGCGCTCTCCTCATGGTGCATCAACTCAAAGCGGATGCCGAGCTGCTGTATCGCTTCCAGAACAGATACGACTTCCCCGCCGGGCATGCCGAAGACGAGGCGGACGCCGGCATCATAGAGAGACTGGGCGATTGTCTCGGCGACAGTGGTCATTGCGGGCAAAGTGTCCTTACCTAACGGTCAAAATACTTGCCGAGGATAGGTTCCAGGCGGTCAATGACCTCTGGCGGGATAGCCGCCTTGTCGGTCATCAGGGCGCCCTGCAACGCATTGGCATAAGGGGAAGGTCCGCTCTCTGCCAGCAACTCGATGGCGTTGGCAACCGCCTCGATAGCCACCTCTGCGTTGCGCATAAGCGTTCTTACTACAGCTTCGACCGTCACCGCCTCTTCGGTCTCGTGCCAGACATCGTAGTCGGTCACATGGGCCATACAGGCAAAGCTCATTTCAGCCTCGCGGGCGAGGAAGGCCTCCGGTGTCGTGGTCATGCCGATAATGTCCATACCCAGTTGCCGGAATGCCAAACTTTCAGCGCGTGTACTGAAGCGCGGCCCTTCAATCGTGACGAAATTGCCTCCCTTGTGGACCGTTGCGCCGGTCTGCTCCACTGCCCGCAAACAGATGTCGCTCAGGTAGTCGCAAAAGGGGTGGGCGACGCTCACGTGAACCACCAGCCCGCTAGTGCCCACATCCGGGTCATCGAAAAAGCTGAGTGCCCGCAGCCTGGTGCGGTCGAAAATCTGGTCAGGTATGACGATATCGCCGGGACGAAGCCTTTCTTGCAGGCTTCCACAGGCACTGACTGCGATCAGATACTCGACGCCCAGCATCTTGAAGCCATAGATATTGGCGCGCTGGTTAAGCCGCGTCGGGCTGATGCGATGCCCTCGTCCGTGGCGGGCCAGGAAGGCGACCCGCCGGCCCTGAAGCGTGCCTACAATGTACCGGTCCGACGGACTGCCAAATGGTGTGTCCAGCTCGATTTCTTCTATGTTGGACAGCGTCTCCATCTGGTAGACGCCGCTACCGCCGATTACGCCGAAGCGAACAGGTTCTGGCATGAATAGAACTCCGTAAAAAGATGAAAAACGATTCTCGGCTCGCCTCGGAACGCACATACGGCGTCAGGAGTCGCATTGTACTTTCCCGTCTAAGAGTGAAATGCCTTCTCCGTAGCTCACCGGGTCGCCAACAGAGCGGCGGCTGGGCCGAGGACACCGGGGCGGCCGCGCTGGTTCAGCACAGGGAAGCGAATTCGAGCGACTCCTCCTTCGCGCAGCAAATACACTTTGCCTTTGCGCTCGTAGTTGTGAATTTCCACATCGTCTGAAAGCAATGGCCAGACCGAAAAGTACGCGATCTGGCCAGCTTCGTCGTAGCTCACGGTCCCCGAGGGCATCGGCTCACCTGCCTCATAGAGGATCTCCTTCCCGGTCGCACGCAGCCAACGGCCCAGACCCAGCCTCTTGTGATCTTGCATGCTCACGCCCACCAGACGGTATGCGGCGATGTGGGCGACGATATCCGCGGTCGTCCAGTTGTCTACTTCCGGCGTGCGTCCGGTCATGCGCAGGTCGATCATATCTTTGCGATGCAACCATATAGTCCGGAACGGTATATTAAATGCCTTTAAGTTCTCTCGAAACTCAGCCATCACTCTCCAAATAGGTTGGTCATATCGATTAGGCCCTGCAAAAACAAACCTGCCAGCCCCAATATCATCAGTGCCGGTCCCCATCCAATTGCGGGTACCTGCCCGTATAGTTCGGCCAGCGTCGGTAGAATCCGAAGAAACTGGGCCAGTGGAAAATAGAGGGCGGCGCCGGCAAGCGCAACTGTGAATAGGGTTCCTGCAATGGCGATTGACCATGCAGCCCGCCCGAGGAAACCGCGGCGATTCGCGTCTAACGCGGTGCCGCACAATGTCTCCAGCAGCGATCGCGGCGTCATAAGTAGCGCGGCCAAGGGGCTGAGCGCGGCCAGGGCCAGGCACAAAAGCAGAGCCGCCGTCTGCAAGCGGTACTCCGGCTGGAGTAACAGGCTTGGTGTCCAGGCTGGCGGCAGCAGATTGAGCGCGGCGACAATCGCCAGCAACAGCAGGCCAATGCGGACATACCAGCCGTAGGTGGGTCGGCTCCTTTCGTCGACGGCACCGGAGACCGACGCGCTCCCGGCAGGATGGGCCGCGATTTCTCGGCGAAAAGCGTTCAAACTGAGGCTGACACTGACCGCCACCAGCGGTAGATAGAATCCTTCGCGCCAGAGACGGATATCTCCCTGTTGCACTGGGTGCAGAAACTTTACGAGTTCCCCCAGGTCCAGCCCCAGGATTGCCAGTCCTGCCGCTTTATGGGAGATCCAGGGTCGGAAGTATCCTGCCAGAGTGAGCACCGCGCCGACAGGCAGAAGCCATCGGTATAGGAACATCAATGGTCGGGCGGCAAAGTGCCAATTGGGACGCATCCAATAGGTGCAGCAGATATTACTCCGCTTCCTCCTTCTGTCTTCCTGCCCGTTCAAGCCTCTGTCGTTGGCGTTCCCGGCCCTCTTCAAAACGGCGTCGTTCCTGGTCGCTCGTCAATTCGAGCCGCGGAACCTCGGTCGGCAGGCCGTCATTGTCCAAGGCTACGAAAATGTAATAGGCGCTATTGGTATGTGAAATCCCACCGGTCAGCAGGTCTTCGGCCTCGACGATGACCTCAACTTCCATTGAACTTCGGCCGACATAGGTAATGCGGCCACGCAGCCTCAACAACTGGCCCACCCGCACCGGTTCATGAAACGCCATGCTGTCGACGGCGACGGTCACGGCGAGGCGCCGGGCGTGGCGTGCAGCCGTGATGCCGCCGCATTCGTCGCACAGCTTCAGAATCACGCCGCCATGAACATTACCCAGCAAGTTGGCGTGTTCGGGATTCATTATTTGACTGATGCGCGTCGCCGAATCGGCGACAGTTCTGCTGTTGGAAATCATGCTCTGGTGGTTCCTGGCCGAATGCAGTGCATTGTACCATATCCTCAGGCCAGCGCCTGCTCGTAGGCGTCGAGGAGATGGTGCAGGCTTCGCTGCCAGGTAAAGGCGCGGGCGTGAGCTTCGCCGGCGTCCGCCAACCTTGCCCGCAGATCGGGCTGCGTGGCCAGGCGGGTTATTCCTTCGGCGATACTTTCGACAGACTCGGCATCTACATAGAGTGCGCCATCTCCTCCTGCCTCCGGCAGACACGAGTTATCGGCGGTGAGCACCGGAGTTCCACAAGCCAAAGACTCGATAATTGGAAGCCCGAATCCTTCGTATAGTGAAGGGTAGGCAAAGAAATCGGCCGTAGAATAGAGGGCCGGCAAATCAGAATCGGCAATGAAGCCGGGAAAGTGAACGTCATTCTCCAGACCCAATTCCCGCACTGTGGTGAAGATTTCGTCGAAGAGCCAGCCTTTTTTGCCGCCTATGACGAGTTGGTGCGGCAATTTTGCTTCCTGCCTGGATGCGTAGAAGGCACGAATTAGCCGCGCAAAGTTCTTGCGGGGTTGGAGCGTGCTCAACCCGAGCAGGAAAGGGCGATCGTCCAAGGCGTACTTTCGCCGCGTCGCCTGCAATGTTTTTGGGTCCGTCACGCGGCTAAAGAAACTGTGGTCGACCGCGCCTTGTACGACGCTGATGCGTCCTGCAAGGTGCGGCCACAACTCTTCCAGGTCCTGGGCAGTGTTGTGGCTGTCGGCAACGAGATGATCGGCGCGGTCAATGCTACGGGGTACGACTACGTTCAGGTAGCGATGCAGTGAGGGCATCGCCGCCTCTGGATAGCGCATAAAGGCGAGGTCGTGAACGGTTAGCAACTTACGCTTGGCGCTGACCGGTGGCAAGACGAAGTCGGTAGCGTGGAAGAGATCGATGGCGCCGCCGGTAAGCCATTCGATGCGGGGAAACGGGATGTTGAGGCGGTGCCAGATGCGGGTGAGGTCGCGTTCCGAAATGGTCGGAAACGTGTGTAGAAGGAGAGGGGCGTTGGCCCGCTGATTGGCGGCAACCGTTCCGGTTACGAAGAGCGAGAGTTCATAGCCGGGGTTATTCTGCACCAGCGCTTCGATCTGCCCGCGAATGATGCGGCCAATGCCGGCAGTCTGGCGCACGGCCGGTGTGTAATCGATTACCAGCTTCACAGCCCTTTGAATGTCCAAAGACGGTTGGCGGCGAAATTCCAGAAGAGAACAACACCAATGGAGAAGAGCTTGGCAAAAATATAGCTGGCCCGGAATCCTGATTCCGGGCTGGACAGAAAGTCGATCCAAAATGAAAGCAAAGACTGATCTACGAACTTAAGGACCACCAGATTGATTCCCAATCCGACGGCGCTGACGAGACCAAACTTCAGCATCTGCTGCCGCGTGCCGTGAATTCGGCTCTCGGGAAATGTCCACCACCGATTCAGAATGAAATTCTGAAGGACGGCCGCGCTGAAGCCAAAGCCGCTGGCGACAACAGGTACAAGGCCGACGACTTCGACCAAAAGAATCAGGATCGTGAAATCGGTGACCGATCCGAGCGCGCCGACAAATGCAAATTTGACGAATCGCTGGGTTTCTTTGCGTCTGCTACTTCCCACATTCAGGGATCTAGCCCGGCTCAAGTGGGACTCCAATTCGCTGTCGTATCGATACGAAACAACTGGCCCGACCAGCAGAGTCTGGTCGCTCAATTAACTCTATCCGGGGCCGGCGCGGCAGATCCGGCCACTGACGTCTGGTGAGTTGCCGGTCCGAGGCTTGCCAATTGCGACTGCAGGTTGGCCATCGACCAGGGTGACTGCGGCCCCCAGCCACAGCGCCACATGCAAGTACATCCCTTGAACGTAGAGGTTATCGAACAAATGATGTACAGAGAGATGCGCGATTACGCCTAAGACGCCGAGTAAGAGGGCTGCTGTCCACTCTGAGGATGGATTGGCAGCACCGGGCCATAGTTGCATTCTGCCTTGGCAGCCGAAATTCTCGTGCACTTTGCGCACGATGCGCCGACGCGCGCAGATCAGCCAAACTACTACACCTGTCCAGAGAGC
The DNA here is from genome assembly GCA_965220715.1 of Caldilineaceae bacterium. Classification (GTDB taxonomy): domain Bacteria; phylum Chloroflexota; class Anaerolineae; order Caldilineales; family Caldilineaceae; genus Bin5. Next base: position 4,280,221 of record OZ244843.1, on the reverse strand, counting down.
CAGATAGGCGAACATCCCGATCAGGCCGTTCTCTGCCAGTACGTTCAGATAGATATTGTGGGCGTGGCCCAAGGGCTCATCCCAGCGCGGCAAGCGTACCTGCGGATAGACGGCTTCGTAGTTGCCCGGCCCCACACCTAGCCACGGTGACAACTCCCACATGCGCAGGGCGGCGATCCAGTGGGCCAGACGTTCAATCACGGAAAAATTGCTATCAGTGACCGGCTGCTGGACCACCTCCCACATACCCATACCCAAGTAGACAGGCAGGTCGGCAAATCGATCGGTCAACGAGCTGGGGATGAAGCGTGTCAGAATGGGGCCAAACAGGAGCAACGCGGCGGCCCCGCCGAGCGCAGCGCCTTTGACCAATCGTCCGCCATGAATGAGGAGGACAAGTGCCATGCTTACGGCGGCGCCCAGCCAGGCCCCCCTGCTCCAACTCGCCAGCAATCCCAGGCCGATAATTGTTGCTGCCCCTCCATAGAGGGCAGTGCCAGCCAAGCCTTGTTTCCGACCCGTCCCCGATCGTTTCACGACTGAAATAAGATTCAACATGAAGAGCGCAACCGCTACCGGTAGAGTAAGCCCCAAATAACCGGCAAATGGATTTGGCTGGCCGAACGTGCCCGCCGCCCGCATAAAGCGGTCCAGCACCAGAAAATTGGGCGGTCCGATACGGAAGACAAACTGGTACAATCCGAGTGCGGCCTGCAGCATGCCGCCCGTCAACAGGCCCCAGACCAGCCAACGCACTTGGCGCGGCGACAGCGCCTGCTGGATTAACAGAATCGCCACCAGCATCTGCACCCACTTGATCACGCCTTGAAGCGCTTCTAGCACATCTATCGCATTGGGAAAGGAAAGCAGGAGCGCCAGCAGATAGACAATGAAGAGTAACGGCAGAAGCCCTGTGTTAAGGCGAAGTCTGTCCTTTCGCACGCCGTCTACAAACCACAAAAGGACGGCGGCCCCTAAGATACCGTCTGCCAGGCTGAGCGGACCAATCTTGAAACCGCTGGCGAAGGGCAGCACAACTGCCAGCCCTGGCCAGATCAAGTACGGGAAACGCAACAGTAGCATGGCCGCACCGCCAGCGGCAACCGCCGCTGCTGACCAGCGCAGTGGCAATGCCGCCACCAGCCATGCTAGGCCCAGCAGCCCGAAAATCGCTGCAGCACTGCCTACCAGTCTGCCGGCGGTGTACGGCGCACCAAGCGGAAGGCCCAACCCACCGCTGGTCTGGGGTAGCCGGGCCGCCCGACTCCACTCCATACCTGCGATCCCCTTTCTGCCTTCTGCCCAGCATGTCCCGCTGATTGTAAACGGGAAGGCAGGGCGAACACTACTGTCTGATCAAAAAGAATTCCCGGACACATTATGCCCGGGAACCGAGGCGGAGAGGGAGGGATTTGAACCCTCGAGGGCGTAAACCCTACGCGTTTTCGAGACGCGCGCACTCGGCCAGACTATGCGACCTCTCCAGAAAGTACCCATGCCGGGCCGGCCCGGCACTAGCGATCCTAGCACATTCAGTAATGTCTGTACAATTCTTCGACGAATTGTCAGTGTGGAACCGCAACATTGGCGCGTCCGTAGTGCCAGCCGACTGCGTCATGCTTTGGTGCCCGCACAGGAGTGACAGGCCGGCTTTCACAGCAGTGCGTCGGCCAATTCGGTGAAGTTGGCCACGGTAAGCGCCGGCAGGAAGAGCGAGTCCTCGACTGGCAGCTTGTAGCGGTTCACATAGGCCGCCGTGTAGCCGCAGGCGCGTGCGCCCACGCAATCGAAGGCGTTGGCTGAAACCATCATGCATTCGCTGACTTCCAGAGCGAGCAGATGGGCCGCCCGCCGGTAGACACCTGGATGGGGCTTGAACGCGCCGTTGTCCGTGGCGGAGATGACATCGTCAAATGGGAACTGCACGCGGTTGTTGACCAGGTGATCCAAAAAGTGGGGGTCCCCGTTGGAGAGTACGACCAGCCGATATTGGCTGTGGAGTCGTTCCAGCCCCGGGCCTACCTCCGGAAAGGGGGAAAGACTCTGCCAGGCCGCCATCAACTCCTGCATGCGCTGCTCCGTCGGCTTCATCCCGTTCAGCCGAAACACGTAATGCAACGCCCGCCGCACTGTTTCGAGATAGCCGGCGTGGCCCATCATCATGATCGTATCCTGGTATTGCTCCAGCCGCTGACGCGCCCGCCACTGATCCCAGAACGTTTCCGGCGATCTGGTCGGCGCCTCCCTTTCAAGGAGTACGGTGATAGCAGGTTTGAGGCTGCCCCCCAAGTCCAGGATGGTGCCAAAGAGGTCGAATGTCAGAGCCACGGCGCCATCAGGCGGGGGCATGTAAACTCCTTTGAGGTCTCAAGAAACGATTTTCTCGGCTACCGGAGGCAGCAGCGCTCCGTCGGCAGTGAATTGAACTTTTTGCGCTTTCCCGACCTGAGTAAGTGTCTGCGTTTTGTCGACTTCTTCCAACAGTGCGGGCGAAAGCCAAAGTGTCTCCAGTTCAAGCGTGTTCTGAATCCAGGCAACGCGCGCAGTGGCGGCATTTTTGCCCATCAGTCCGGTCTCAATGACCTCCCGATCCGACGCCAGAGTGACGGGCTGCTTGGCGGCGGCGAAGTTGCCTGCAGTGAGGCAGTTCGTATAGGTGGCGTGCCAGTCGATCTTGGCCCGCAACCGTTCTGGGATGAGGTCGGCCAGCCCTACGCCGGAGGCATTGCCGTGGCTGTCAGGCGTCAGATCAAGGACCGCCAGGACGCGAAAGTTCGGGTCTCTGGGACCGCCATTACGCCGCCACATCCCTATAATGTTGGTATCCATGCCGGTGCCGCTGATGTTCTTACCCATCTCGTGCACGACCAGCAGATCAAGGTCGTCGAAGGGGATGGATGGCTGGAGCGCCTTTGCCTGCTGCAACAACCGCGGCTCCTCCTGAAATATCCGTTCACCCGGCAAGACTGCGATTTCAGCCGCCGCGTGGCGGCCGTTCTCGACGATGGCAACACCTGCTACGACCGGCATTGTCTTCAAAATGACCTGCGCGGCCAAGGGGATCGCGGTTGCGGCGTCGTGGGCGTGGAGCGTCGCCGCCCCCCGCTTTTTGCCCAAGCCGATTGTCATGATTTTACACAGGCCGCTCTCGTGGTCGGCGCGAAATGCAGTGTGGGCCTTGACCCGATTGACAGGGATGACCGCATCGGCCTCGGCCGCGTGCCTGTCCCAGTAGATCGGCATTCCGCCGGTTTCGCCGATTTGTTTCACTTCCAGGCTGCTGTGAATGGGAACGCCCAGGTCAGCCATTCCGTAGCCGACGAGGACCGCATGCTGACCTTCGGCAGTGCCCCCTCCGTGACTACCCATTGCCGGGACGAGGAACGGCTCGGCCCCCAGAGCCTGCAAAGTTTCGACGACCGCCTTCACTACCTCCCTGTAACAGGAGATTCCCCGGCTGCCTACGGCCACGGCCACCCGCATCCCAGGCCGAACCCGCCCAGACAATGCAACCGCGTTTAGACCGTTCCATACTGCGGCCGACACATTGTCAACTTGCTGTTCAGAAACGGACTGCCGCACCGGCGCGAGTTGAATCATTGCTATCTCCCTGGCGCATATTCGCCTATGTTCCTACCTGGGTCTTTAGCCACGCCTCGATAAACGGATCCAGTTCACCGTCCAAGACCGTCTGAGGTGAGGCGGTCTCTACATTCGTGCGCAAGTCCTTTACCATCTGATATGGGTGCAGGACATAGGACCGGATCTGGCTACCGAAGTCGGCCTGGACATTCTCTCCCTTTAGACGAGCCTTCTCAGCGGCGATTTTATCCTGCTCCATTGCGTAGAGCTTTCCCCGCAAAATTTTTAGTGCGATTTCCCGGTTCTGCGTTTGGCTGCGCTCGTTTTGGCAGGATACCACTATGCCGGTCGGCAGATGATGGAGGCGAACGGCCGTTGCGTTCTTCTGCACACTCTGTCCTCCGGCCCCACTGGACAGGAAGACGTCCATCCGAATGTCATTTGGGGCGATCTCGATTTCGATGTCTTCGTCGATAATGGGCAATACCTCCAGCTTGGCGAAGGAAGTGTGCCGCCGGTTGCCGGCGTCGAAGGGGCTGAGCCGCACCAGCCGATGTGTACCCCGCTCCGCCTGCAGAAAGCCGTAAGCGTAAGACCCCTCCACCGTGATGGTGACGCTCTTAATGCCTGCCTCCTCACCCTGGGTCATGTCGGTGATCTCGGTCGCGTAGCCCTTCTTTTCCGCCCAGCGCAAGTACATGCGCTGTAACATGGCTGCCCAGTCCTGCGCCTCGGTGCCGCCTGCCCCGGCATGGATGCTAAAGATGGCGCCACCCGGGTCATACTTTCCATTGAGAGCCAGGGTGAACTCTCGTTTTTCCAACTCTTCGTCGAGAGCGTTGGCCTCAACTTCCAACTCTGCCAGCATGGCGGCGTCATCTTCGGCCATCTCGGCAAGATCAAGCCCGTCTTGCGTACGTTGTTTCAACCCATCCCAGATTCGGATCTGCTCCAGCAGGGCGTTTAACTGCTGCATCTTTTGCTGTGCGGCCCTCTGGTTGTCCCAAAAGTCGGGCGCTATCGACTCCTCTTCCAGTGCTTGCGCCTGCGCAACTTTGTCGGGCAAGTCAAAGCCGCCTCCGTATCGTGTTGACTCGCTCCGCGAGCAGATGCAGACGGTCAGTCAAGTCGCCCATGCGTCTCTATCTCCTTGGCTAAATGATAGTTGGCATTCCAAAACCGCGGCCGGCTGAAGGAGTTCGGACCGTTGTAGGCGGTCGTTATCAAAGCGCCGGTACTGTTACTCTCCAAGCAGGCCTTCTACAAATGTCACCGGATCGAATTCCGCCAGGTCTTCCAGCTTTTCCCCTGTGCCAATGAAGCGTACAGGGATTCCCAGCTGCTTCTTGATATTTAGAACTGCCCCGCCCTTGGCGGTGCTGTCCAGCTTGGTCAAAATGATACCGGTTACGCCGGACGCCTCTTTGAAACCTTTGGCCTGCAGAATGGCGTTCTGGCCCGTGGATGCGTCCAGCACCAGCAATATCTCGTGCGGCGCCCGGTGGACCTGTTTAGCGGCAACCCGGCGCATCTTGTCCAATTCCTGCATGAGATTGAATTTGTTCTGTAATCGGCCTGCCGTGTCAGTGATGAGGATGTCGGCCTTCCGGCTCTCCTGGCTTGCACGCATTGCGTCGAATAGCACGGCCGCCGGATCGGAGCCGGGGGCTTGAGCGATGACCTCTACTCCGGCCCGTTCGCCCCAAATCTGGAGCTGATCGATGGCAGCCGCCCGGAAAGTGTCTCCCGCGGCCAGAACAACTCTTTTTCCTCGCTCTTTATACCGCCGCGCCAGCTTGCCAATCGTCGTCGTTTTGCCCGACCCGTTCACACCCACGACCAGCACAACCGTCAGGATGCGCGGCTCCTCTATCTGCAACGGTTCGTCGGCTTGCAACAGCTTGACCATCTCCTGCTTCAGGATCAGATAGGCATCCCCGCTGCGCCTCACTCCTTCCTGTTGGACCCGATCGCGCGTGGATTCGACGAGTTCGACCGTAGCGTCCATGCCGACATCGGCAACGATCAGCGCTTCCTCCAAGTCCTCCCACAGTTCGTCGCTGACATCATTCTCCTGAAAGAGTGAACCGATCTGCCTGAAGATGCCCGAACGGGTCTTTTGCAGACTTTCTTCAATTCGTACGTCGTCAGCCGACTTATCTTCCTGGCGGCCAAACAAGCGCCTGAGCACGTAGAAGTCTCCGTGGAACGAGCCTGTGTCCTGTTAACCAGGCAATTATAGCACGGGCGGGAACGATAGAAAGAACAATACCTACCTCTCGCGCCTATGTCAGGAATGGTCACCTAAGGCGGGATCTGGGCCAAGCGTGTGAGAAAGGTCTGTTGGCAGGATCAGGTCGTCTACCTGTATACTGATTCCAAAGAGGGAAGAGATCCAAGAAAAGGCAGCCAAACCGGAGACCATACAACAGCCTCGATCCATTGCGATATAGGTCAAAAATGCTTGTGACGAGGGAAGAGTTGGAGCAGAGAGAAGAACGGGATTTAGCCGTTTATGCCATGCGCAGTTGTCAAAGCCGCGGGCGAGTCTACCCGGCAGGGGAGCACCCTTATCGCACCGCTTATCAGCGGGACCGTGACCGTATCATCCACACGACCGCATTCCGCCGGCTTCAGTACAAGACGCAGGTGTTCGTCTACAATGAAGGCGATCACTACCGTAACCGGCTCACGCACACGATCGAGGTGGCCCAGATTGGCCGCACCCTGGCCCGCGCCTTGTCCTGCAATGAAGACCTGATTGAAGCGATCTGTTTGGCCCATGATCTGGGTCATCCCCCCTTCGGCCATACCGGTGAGACTACCCTGGATGAACTCATGCAAGGCCACGGTGGTTATGACCATCAGAAGCAAACCTATCGCATAATCACCAAATTGGAGCAACGCTACCCGGATCATCCGGGGTTGAATTTGACCTACGAGGTGCGCGAAGGGGTAGTAAAGCACGACACGGACTATGACATCGTCGATGCCGGGGCCTACAACCCGGACGAGATGGGAACGCTGGAATGTCAATTAAGCAATCTGGCCGACGAGATCGCCTACAACACGAGCGATTCCGATGACGGTCTGCGGGCCGGCATTCTGCATCCCAGTGCCTTCCTTGATCTGGCCATCAGCCGGCGCGTCCTTGATTCTCTTGGCGAAACCGCGACATCCATCGACCTGACTCAGCCCCTGGACCGCTACCGGTTCATCCGCCGGCTCGTGGGGATCGAAGTCAGTGACGCGATTCAGGCTACGAACGCAAACTTAGGCGCTGCCGGCGTGCAGAATCTCGCTGATCTGCGGGCTCGCCGAGAAAATGTGGCCACCTATTCGAGTGAAATTGGCGAGGAAAACCGGGAGCTCAAGCGCTTTTTGTTTAGTGGTTTCTACCGGCATTACCGTGTAGCCCGCATGGCTGCCAAGGCAGATCGGACTATTCGAGCTCTCTTCTCGGCATTTGTAGAGGAGCCGGCTCAACTGCCTCCGGAGACGCAGGCAAATATATACGAGTTAGGGAGAGACCTCCACCGCGTCGTTTGCGACTACATCGCGGGCATGACCGACCGTTTTGCCATTGCCGAGCACCGCCGTATGTTTGACCCGGAAGAGGCGGTTTGACCCCCCGCTCTTGGCGGCGACTACCCTCGAGTTCAAGACAAAACGTAGACTACCAGGCTGGCGCTCACCGAGCGGAAGGGTACTGGAGTTTGCCCGTTATCCAGAAAACTTGCACTCTTGATCGTGCATTCCAGCAATATGCCGTTTGATCGGAGCGTACATGTCAGGCCTGGGACGATTTCAAGAGGAGCAGCAGTCACCGAGCCGCCGTCTTCCGCGTGGTCGTCCAGGCCGGAAACTTCATGTCCCGGTGAGACAAGGGGCTGGCTGACGCTGCGTACCGCAGAACGGTCATACAGCCAGATGTCGAGCAGCCGCACCTGGTCCATATCGGCGGCAGCGCGATCCATTGATTCGTTGATTCCCATCCCGCAAGCGCCCAAGAGCTCTCCGTCTGCCGCGTTGATGGTGAAGCTCTCATCGTAGGACTGGACGCCGAAGGCGTAATTGGCCTCAAATTGGCCCACCAACTGCCGTGAGGTCGGTGCCACGTTCCCCTGTTCCGTTTGGCCGCGGCCCGTGTCTCCAATTCCAGGTTCCAACCTCGAGGGCGGGCCAATATTCAAATCTCTGTCCGGCCGTTCAAAAGGTCTTTCGGGCCCGGCGGCAGCCTCCTCAGCTACGATTCCCTCGAAGGCGCCGCCCGGCCCAGCTTTCTCGCTGTTGGCGTCATCCGGGAACGACGCCTCGGCTGACGCTGTTCTCAAGTCCTCTTCCCAAAGTTCGCGGTCCTCGCTATCTCGGCCCTCGACGGACTCTAAGCCTTCCGATAATACCGGCGTGCCGTCGAGTTGACGCTCTTCTCCCCATTCGCCAGCATCTTCGCCTCCAGATGACTCTTCCCTGTTCCAGTCGTCCTGTCCGGCATCCAGGTGCTTGCCAATCAGCTCAGTCCCGCCCTCTTGCAACTCCGGTGTTGCCGTCTCCGGAGCGCCATGCAGAGCCGGACTGTCCGGCCCGGGCTCTTCTGCGGCCGGCGGCTCTGACGGCGAATCCTCCCCAACCGACCCCTGGTCCCCCCAGCTCTCCGGTTCCAGATAGTCATCGTCCTGAATCGACGCGTGATTTACTTCATTGCCTCTGCTGCCCTGGTGTTCGGTCTCGCTCTCCAAGTGCAGGGAAGAGGGGGGCGGTTCAACAGGACGGCGCGCGGCGACCTCCTGGTCTTTGAAGACAGGTTCTTCTGTGTCGGCCAGCCTTTCGGATGCGGACCCCCTACGTAGCCAACTGAGGTTGGAGGGGCGTTGGCGGACAGGTCTACCCGCAAGAGGGGGAGGTTTGGCGCGCGGCTCGTGCGGCGCGGCGGCTTGCTTGGAGCGGCCCCTGATGAATGGAAGTGGAAACGGTTTTTGCGCCGATTCCTTGTCATCGGACTGACGCAATAACTGGTAGCCGATGACAACGCCGCCTACCAGCAGTAGCGCGGCCGCTACATACAACAACCCTTGATTTAGAAAGTCCAAAAAGTTCGAATAGGTCGAGTCTGTCTCTTCGCCTTCTTCTGCCGGCCTTTCGACAGCTTGCGCCGGCGCAGACGCAGCGGGCTGTGCCGCAGGCGCTCCTGTCCACTGCACGGGCCACACCCACCAACCGATAAACAGGCCGAGCGTCAGCCCGACCAACCCCGACATCAGTATGTGGATTAGTGATCTATGGCGGTCGATCATTTTCCAGCTCACGTCTTTCACCGCTACTGACGAACAATTACAGGAGTTCGCTACGCTTAGCGGCCTGCAGCTTGGCGACGACCTGCTTCACCTGCTGAATACTCCCCTTCTTAGCGATTAGCAGCGCGTCTCCGGCATCGATCACAATAAGGTCGTCGACATCGATCAGAGCCACCAGCCTCTTATCGGCTGCGACAATGTTGCCCCGGCTGTTCAGTTGCAGGATTTCTCCCTCCACCGGAAAGTTGCCGTCCTCGTCTGGGGCGGTCACTGCTTCGAGCGCATCCCAACTCCCCAGGTCATTCCATCCGACCTGCATTGGCACGACTGCAACCTTTTTCGCGCCCTCCATCAGCCCATAGTCGATTGATATGTCTGGCATGGTCGGCCAGACTTCAGCAAGCACGCCGTCCCGTTTGCTTGTTTCGAGTGCAGCGGCGATACGGTCTATTGCGGCGTACAGTGTGGGCATCTGCCTTTCAAATTCGGCCAGCAATCGCTTGACGCGGCTGACAAATATACCGCCATTCCAATAGTACTCTCCATCCGCCAGAAACTGCTCTGCAGTCGCCTGATCCGGCTTTTCCAGGAAACGTTTCACCGCAAAGGCGGGCAGATCTCCTGCCACCGGAAGAGGCCTGCCTTCGCGTTGGATGTAGCCATAGCCGGTGTGGGCCTTCGTGGGTTCGATACCCAGCACGGAGAGGAAGCCGCTGAGAGCGCACCGCTCCGCCTGCCGCAATGCTTTCTGAAAGCCGGCACAGTCCTGAATGAGATGATCGGCTGGGAGGACAGCGACCACCTCTTCCGGGTCGCGCCGCTGCAGATGCGCACAGGCTAGCGCAATCGCCGGCGCAGTATTGCGTCCATCCGGCTCCAACAGGATATTGGCGGGGGGCAGTCCGTCCAACTGGGCAGTACACAGGTTGGCATAGCGTCTGCCGGTTATGACATATGTGTCAGTGGGGGCGACCAACCCCTCCAACCTGGCCACAGTAGCCTGGATCATTGTGTGGCCGCTGCCGGTGATGTCGGAAAACTGTTTGGGTGCACTTTGCCGGCTGCGGGGCCACAGACGAGTGCCAACACCGCCGGCAAGAATTACTGCGTACATTGTCTTACAGGTTCAGTTGGCGCGCACATACTGCATCAGCCCCACTTGACGCACTAGGCCCTTGAGTTCCATCATTGCCAGCAGACTGCTGACCTCTGATGTGTCCAATGGAGCTGCCCGTACGATTTCGTTCATGTGCTGCGGTTCGGTCGAGATATGTTGCAGAATCAACTCTTCGGACGGCGAAGCCGGTACCGTGACGCGGGCCTCCTGATGCGCGACTACGTTGGCCAGTTGGAGACGCTCCAGCAGATCGTTGATCGATGTTACGGGAGTGGCGCCGTCCTGAATCAGCCGGTTGCAGCCATCGCTGCCCGGGCTGAGTATCGAGCCGGGAACGGCAAAGACATCCCGAGATTGTTCGGCGGCAAAGCGGGCCGTAATCAGCGCACCGCTGCGCTGACCGGCTTCGACGACGATTACCGCCAGGCTCAGCCCGCTGATGATACGGTTGCGGCGGGGAAAGTTGCTGGCTTCGGGCCTGGTGCCCAGCGCGAATTCGCTGATCAGCGCGCCCTGCTCGATGATTTGCAGGGCCAGCCTTCGGTTCTGCGCTGGATAGATGTGGTCGACGCCGCTGCCCAAAACGGCGATCGTACGACCGCCTGAATCCAACGCGGCCTGGTGGGCGATCGTGTCAACACCCAGCGCCAGCCCGCTTACGACGGTCACGCCGTGCCGGGCCAGATTGGATCCCAACTCACGAGCTACCTCGCGCCCGTAGGGGGACACCCGCCGTGTGCCGACAACGGCCACTGCCACTTCGTCCTGTTGTTCAAGCTGGCCGCGCATGTACAAGAGCGGAGGGGGCAAGGGAATCTTGCGCAGGTTGTTCGGATAGTCATCATCGTCCCAGCAGCACACTATGTATCCGCGACGGATGACCATTTCCAGCTCTGTTTGCGGGTTCAACTGCTGCCGGGCTGCCAACAGGTTCTCAATGCTGCGTCGATCGAGTCCTGCTGCTTGCATCGACTGTATCGGCGCTTTCCATGCCGCGGCGATGCTGCCGCATTGTTCCAAGAGGGCGGTCAGCCGCGCAGGACCAATGCCGGGTACGCGGTTGAAGGCAATCCAAAAGGCTCGCTCGTCCATAGTCAAGTGGCAGCGCTCAAGTGCCTGCAGCGAGGGGTCGTGGGTTACTGCTTATCATCTTCGAGTAACCCTGGCTGCAGGCGAACGGTCAAAGTTCCGGCCTCGATGTCTACGGCTCGAACCACCTCTGCGAGGGCGGGGATAAGCAGTTCGCGGTCACGGTTTACACCCGGGGCCGGCCGGATGATGTACACTTCGTTGGCGCCAGTAAAGAGAACATCTGCCACTTCGCCCAAGCGGCTCTGGGATTCGGTCTGCACCGTCAGACCGATAATGTCATGGACCCAGAAGGAATCGTCATCCAACTCCATTGCTGCCTCTTCGGGAATGTACAACCATTCTCTGTACAAATCCTCGGCCGCAATTCTACTCGAGATCTGTGCGAATTGAACCAAAAAGTTCCCCTTGTGGGGGCGGGAGGCGGTGATCTCCGCCGCAGCCAACTTTTCTCCTATTAAGAGTTGTTTGCCAGGCGTGAAGCGGGTGTCAAAGTCGGTATGAGACTCAACCCTCAACTCCCCACCCAGACCGTGCGCGCCCAAGATGCGACCGACAGCCAGGTAACCGTCAGGTACCGAAGCTGGGCGCCGGTGGAAGCGGCTGGCGCGCGAAGCGCCAGCCTTGCCGCTTCGACGTTGCTTCCGCTGCGATCGTGTTTTCATCCTGATCGATCCTTGAATTGCAAGATCCCCTCGCCGTCCGATGGCCGGTCCTTGCGATAACTACACTCACGGCAGTGTTGAGCCTGTCGAATAATCGGAGAACTGCCCACGCCCATCACTATCCTGGCCAAAGCCCGCCACACCCTGGCTCAACAGGGAATTGGCGGGCCATTTTGCGGTCATAGAAACGGGCAGGCACAAGGAGTCTGCCTTCTATGGAGGAAATGACCTGTCGGGGCGGTTACATTATTTTCAGAATTACATCACGCGACTGGCGGACCGACGCTACTTTCAGGACAGAACGCATAGCGTTTGCAACTCTGCCGTTCTTGCCGATCACCCTCCCGGCGTCCTCCGGTGCAACCTGCAACCGCAGAACTACCCGTTCCCGGTATACACGTTCGGAAACATGCACTTCATCGGGACCTTCCACGAGAGATTTCGCCATGAATTCGACCAGTTCTTTCATAGGATGCTCGCTTTATATGGCAGTTTCCGGCTCTGCCGATTCCGGCTCTGCCGATTCCGCCTCGGCCGCGTCGGTATCAACATCCTTCAACTTGCCGTGTTCATCGGTGATTCCTGTTTTAATCAAAATCCGAGCCACGGCATCACTGGGTTGGGCGCCGACACCCAACCAGTGGCTGGCGCGTTCGCCCTTAATGTTGACGGTGGGCGGATCGGTCATCGGATCATATGTTCCGATGTTTTCGATAAAGCGGCCGTCGCGCGGGCTGCGCTGGTCGGCCACGACGATGCGGTAGAACGGTTTCTTTTTTGCGCCCATTCGGCGCAGACGGATGCGGACCACTGATTACGGCTCCTTTGTTTTTGACAGCCAAAAAAATCAATTAGAATGACGCCAGCTACGTCTCCGGCGTGCCACAACGAAACGCCTCGATGCAATCGATGCCCTCAAGAAATTCGGCCCTGACGTAACGACGCGAGAAGCCCTTCGGAATTCGGCTCGCGTTGACGACGCCGACGCCGCCCCTTCTTCTTTCCACCTTGATCGCCGAGCATGCCCATCTGTTTCATCATTTTCTGCATATCGCGAAAACGCTTAATGAGTTGGTTGACGTCCTCAACGGATGTGCCGCTCCCCCTGGCGATGCGTCGACGCCGGCTTGCATTGAGCAGATTCGGCAGGCGCCGTTCCTGGGTTGTCATGCTATTGATGATTGCTTCGATCTGTTTAAGGTCGGAGTTGACTTCCTGGGCGTCGATCTCTTTTGCCATCTGCCCCATGCCAGGCACCATCTTCAACAGATCATGAATAGAGCCAAGGCGTTGAAGCTTTTGCAACTGATCGCGAAAATCTTCAAAATCGAACTGGCCGCCGGCCAGCCTTTCTTCCATGGCCAGGGCATCCTCTTCGCTGATGCCATCCGAGGCCCGTTCGATGAGGGTAAGGACGTCTCCCATGCCGAGGATGCGCCCTGCCAGCCGGTCTGAATGAAAGGGTTCGAGGCCGTCCATTTTTTCGCTGGTGCCAAGAAACTTGATAGGCACGCCGGTTACATGGCGGATGCTGAGCGCCGCGCCGCCCCTGGCGTCTCCGTCTATCTTTGTCATCACCAGCCCGGTCAAGGGCACGCGTTCATGGAAGCCCTGGGCAACCGACACGGCCTCCTGCCCGGTCATGGCATCGACCACCAGCAGAACATCCGCAGGACGGGCGACCAGGCGAATCTGCTCCAATTCCTGCATCATTGCCTCGTCGATCTGTAAACGGCCGGCCGTATCGAGGATGAGGACCGTATAGGCTTTTTCTCTGGCAATTCGCAGGGCGTTCTTGACGATGGTACTGGGCGCGACTTCTGTACCTTCGTTGTGAACTGGAATGTCGATCTGGCGGCCAAGGGTCTCCAATTGAGCAATAGCCGCGGGGCGGTAAATGTCGGCTGCAACCAACAGGGGGCGCTGCCCCTGCTTGCGGAGGCGCAGGGCAAGTTTGGCGGCCATGGTCGTCTTGCCCGCGCCTTGCAAACCCACGAGCATGAGCACAAGAGGCGGCGGGCCGGAAAGGTTAAGCGGAGCCGGTTCCCCCAGCAGCTTCACCAGTTCTTCATTGACGATTTTGACGACCTGTTGTGCCGGTGTGAGGCTTTCCATCACCTCTATCCCGACCGCCCGATCTTTGATCCGCCCGACAAACTCTCTGACAACCTTGAAGTTGACATCGGCCTCAAGCAGAGCCAGGCGTACTTCACGCAATGCCGCGTTGACATCACGCTCTGAGAGCCTGCCGCGCGTGGCCAGATTTTCAAATACGCCTTGCAGCTTGTCAGACAAACTTTCGAACACGCATCTATCCCGCTTGCTTCCTATTTCAGGTGTCCCACGAAGACACCGACATCGAATTATAAGTTAGAACGGGTGTGTCAGCCAAATCCTGAATTGCATGCGACAGCCACAGTCACGCGACGCGCGTCCGTTCAAACAAAGTCTATACCGACTTGAGTATTTCTGCTAATTGCGGCACTAGCTAGAGCAAGGAGAGCTGAGGGCGCAGAGGAGGGTCGTGGCGCACAGGATTGCGACGGCGGTATCCGCCGCTCCTAATCGCTGGCGGGCTGGTTCTGCTGGGATGTCGAGGTCCGCACATAGACTTCGTGGATGCGCTGGACGGCAGTGAGGTTCGTCATTATTGCCAGAATCCACAGTGCCGGCAGCACAAGGCCCAGAATCAACGCGGCTATAAGCAGGACAAGACGCTCGGGCCTCTGCAGAATCCCCACATTACATTCGATATCCAGCCCTTCGGCCCTTGCCCGCGTATAGCTTACGGCCCAAGAGCCGACCAATGTAAGGAAAATCAGCAGGAGAGGAGTTTGTGCATTGCTTCGTTGGCGTAGTAGACGGCCAGGCCCAGGAATGTGATACTCTCGGAGTAGCGATCCAGCGTGCTATCCAAAAACGCGCCAAACTTGCTTTCGGTCTGGCTGAGGCGGGCCAAAGTGCCATCGACCATATCGAGCATCGCCGCCACCCAGAGGAGGCCGCCTCCGATGCTAAGATTACCGGTCGCCAACAGTGCAGCTGATCCGATTGTCAACGCGAAGCCGGTGAAGGAAATCATGTTCGGGGTCACGCCGATGCTCTGCAGCCAACGCGCAAAGGCGGAGACCCCGGACGAGAGCAGTGGACGAACATGCTTGGCCAACATCGTTGAAATTATCCCTGCCCGCCTGAACTTGGAGGATTGAACATAAGCAGGACTGCAGTATACCTTGTCGCCAAATGGTTCGCAAGAGGCAGCTCAATGAGGGATCCATTCCTCAATGGGGAAATTTTCCGCCAGCCTCCAGTCTTTAATGCCGGGCGCGGGCGAGATGCCTGTCATCCCAGATGTGAAGACCGCGAATAGGATCGCGTTCGAACAATGGGAAAAGGGGCAAAGTTTATTCAGGTTAACGGCACTGAACTTTCGCCTCGAACGCCTGCCGAGGCATTTACGAGCGATTTCGAGAGATCAGGACAGATCGGATCAGCTGTGCATCGAAATCGGATTGCAGTAGAGTTGTCCGCCGCGCAGCGAACCCAGCGTAAATCCCCAGCCGTCCGTTGACTGCAACTCGAGCTGAGAGCCCGGGTCGAGAATATATGCGGTGGCAGGGGTTGTGATCGAAATGGTATTGTGAAAGGCGGTGATATGCGGATAGTGGATGTGGCCGCTCAGAATCGCGTGAACATGATGGCCGGCGATCGTCTGCGCCAAGGCATCCGGGTTGCGCAAGCAATGTTCGTTCAGCGGCTCGACCGTGCTGAAAACAGGCGGGTGATGGACCGCGATCAGATTACCAAGTGGAGCCGGCTGCCGCAACTCTTCTGCAAGCCATGTCAATTGGAGCGCATCCAGATCGCCATGCACAGCTTCAGGCGCCTTGCTGTCCAACATGATAACGCGCAACCCGCCGAACATGGCACTATGGTAGTAGCGCTGCGATTCGTCCGTACCCTCCTTTCCCAGCACAACCTGGCGGAACTGGACTCGCCGATCATGATTCCCCAGACCAAGCATGAGCGGCGCGCCGAATTCTCGTAACTCGTCAAGGAGTACATTCAACGTTCTGTATTCCGTCTCTCTGCCATCGTTGGCCAGATCTCCACTCAGAATGAAGAAATCCGGGCTGATCTGCATATTGCGGATAAGTCTGATAACACCGCGCAGCTTGTCCGCCGTCCGCTGTTCTTTGAGAAGATCCTCTGTACTCGGCAAGATGTGCAGGTCGGTCAGATGTACAAAAGTAAGGTCAGTCATACAGGTTGCGCCTTCCCGTTTGGGGCTTTATATTGATAAGATGACATCCTCAGGCGTCGGCCAGGGCCGAAAAGGGCTTGCGTTGATCTATGATAGACTCTCAATAGGCTGCGCAACAAATAGAAATCAGGAAAAATCTTTTACATGAGCGACAAGATCATCTACTCAATGGTGGGCGTCGGCAAGACACATTCCCCAAACCAACGCGTGTTACGGGACATCAGTCTGGGGTTCTTTCTGGGGGCAAAGATCGGAGTGCTGGGGCTGAACGGGGCCGGAAAATCCACGCTGCTGCGCATAATGGCCGGTGAAGAGAGCCAACATGACGGCGAGACCATCCTCACGGAGGGCTACACGCGCGGCTTTCTACCCCAGGAACCGGTACTCGACCCGTCCAGGACGGTGCGTCAAATCGTTGAGGAGGGCGCGCAGGAAGCGGTAGACGCCCTGGCAGAGTTTGACGCTATCAATGCCCGTTTCAATGAGGATCTTTCTGCCGAAGAGATGGACCAACTGATCGAGCGGCAGGGCGCCGTACAGGACAGATTGGACGCGCTGGATGCCTGGGACCTCGACAGTCGCCTCGAACTGGCGATGGACGCGTTGCGCTGCCCGCCGGGAGACACACCGGTGGCTATCCTCTCCGGCGGTGAGCTCAGGCGGGTGGCGCTCACCCGGCTCCTGCTTAAAAAGCCTGACATTCTCCTCCTGGATGAGCCAACCAACCATCTGGACGCACAATCGGTTGCCTGGCTCGAACGCCATCTGCAGGAGTATGCGGGCACGGTCATTGCCGTCACCCATGATCGCTACTTTCTCGACAACGTGGCCGGCTGGATACTCGAACTGGATCGGGGCCACGGCATTCCGTGGCGAGGCAACTACTCAAGTTGGCTGGCGCAAAAACAACAGCGCCTGGCTCAGGAGGAAAAGCAGGAGGGCGCCCGCCAGAAGACGCTGCAGAGGGAGTTGGAATGGTTGAATATGTCACCCAGAGCGCAGCAGACCAAGCGTAAATCCCGCGTCAACGCCTACAATGATCTCCTCAGCCAGGAGTTTGAGAAGGCGCGCGAGGAAAGGGAGATTTACATTCCGCCTGGCCCTCGCCTGGGGGAGGTGGTGATCAGGACGCAGGCGCTGACCAAAGGATACGACGAAAACCTGCTTTTTGAAGATCTCACGCTCGACGTCCCGCCGGGTGCAATCGTGGGCATTATCGGGGCCAACGGCGCCGGCAAGACTACCCTGTTTCGTCTTTTCACAGGCGAGGAGACCCCGGATAGCGGCGACGTGCAACTTGGCGGGACGGTTTCACTTTCATATGTGGACCAGAGCCGCGACAGCCTCGACCCTGAGAAGAGCGTCTGGGAGGAGATAAGCGATGGGAATGAGCAGTTGAGACTGGGCAGTCATACTGTAAACAGCCGCGCCTACGTAGCCCGATTCACCTTCAGCGGGCAGGACCAACAGAAGAAGGTTGGCGGCCTATCCGGCGGCGAACGCAACCGCGTCCATCTGGCCAAGCTGCTCAAGAGCGGCGCCAACGTCATCCTGCTGGACGAGCCGAGCAATGATCTCGATGTCAACACGCTGCGGGCGCTGGAAGACGCACTGGAAACTTTTGCCGGCACGGCGTTGGTCATCTCCCATGATCGCTGGTTTCTGGATCGCATCGCTACCCATATTCTCGCCTTTGAAGGGGACAGCAACGTGATCTGGTTTCCGGGCAACTACAGCGAATATGAAGAGGACAGGCTCCGTCGTCTCGGCGCGGCAGCTTCGCGCCCGCATCGAATCACCTATCGCAAGCTGAGTCGCGTCTGAGCAAAGGCTCTACTGTTCGTCAGCCAATTCCTCTGCTCTCTCCCGCAGTCGCTCTCGTGCCACACGCGACGCGGACCAGCCGAGAGCCTCCGCGATTTGCTCCTCGTCCAGTGCGGCCAGCTGAGAAAAGGTTGTAATCCCAGCGTCTTGCAAACGTTCAGAGAAAACCGGGCCGATACCCGCCAAGCGGTTAAGATCGTCCGGTTCGGCCGCCGCGCCTGAATCAGCAGGGGGAGTCTCCGTGTACGACGGCACCACAGATGCGGGTGAGCTCGGCTCCTCCTCAGTCGCAACAGGCTCCTCGACATGCGATTCGTTCGCCTCTGCCTGCATGTCGTACAGATCGGGACCGTGCGCCTGGGACCTATCCGCCGGCGTGTTGGATAGGGATGCTTCAGCACTGTTCAATGCGGTCGCCACCGCGGCCGGCCCAGGGCCGTCCGAGCCTCCCACCGTTACGCCGCTTGAACGGCGGCCGGAGCCGCGTGCCGCATGCACTATCACCGCGCCGGTTCCGATCGAGCCGATAAGCAAGGCCATTATAAAGCCCAGACACGGGAAGATCGCCCAGGAAAAGGTTGTAACGCCGGTAATGACCAGCGAACAGAGCCCAACCGAAAACAGCGGATTCAAGGAGAGGCTGCCCTGCCCGGCCAGAAGCTCATCCAGGCGTCGACCCAGCCAGTAGCAAGTCACAGTCCAACCGCACAGCATCACCAGCGCCAGCAGGGCCAAAAGCGGTAAAGCCAGCAGAGCAAAGCAAATAGTGATGGTCAGGATGGCCGCGAGAATTGCCGATCCCATGACAGCGATCGCTCCGGCCGCAAAACTGAGCGCGGTTTCCCTTTCCGCGGTCTGTGCAATTGCCTCTACCTGTTTGGGAAGCAACCAGTCGACCAGCAGGACTAGACCCGTGATCAGCAGCGTCCACAGAAAGGCCTGTACTATCTTACCGAGGAAGACAAGCAACCAAGGCGTCCGATTGGAAGCCGCCTGGGAACGAGCCTCGGCTGCCGCCTTCAGTGCCGCTTCCCGATGCAAAGCTGCTTGGGCCTGGGCCTCGGCCGCTGTTTCCAGTGCTGCTTGCCGGTGTAAGGCGATCTGGGCCTGAACTTCGTTCTCCAGCACCCCTGCAAGGCGTTCCGGCGCGGGCGGGGGTTCGGGCGCTGACGGGGGCTCCGGCAGGGCTGCAGCTGCCGGAGCCGCATCATAGAGATTCGGATGTGCGACACTGTTCGTGTAGATCTTCCAGCTGATGCCGCCACCCACTTGCGCAGCCGGATCCTGTGCAATCTGGCCGCCGAGTACGCTGACATTCCCACCGACGCGGGAGGTCCCGGTCAGGTCGACATCGCCACCGACGATAGCGACATTTCCTCCGATTGAGGAAGCTCCCCCGACCTCAGCATCACCGCCAAGCACACTGATATGGCCGCCTACGCGGGAAGTCCCGATCAAGTCAACGTCACCGCCGACGACGACCAGATTGCCGCCGATCTGCCCTTCCAGAACCAAGTCGTCGCCGATGATCAGCAGGTTTCCCGGGACGCGTTCGTCCTGATTGATCCGCACATCTCCGCCGAGAATGGCAATATTGCCTCGGACTGTCTTGCCGCTAAAGTCGCTCCGTTCTTGCCTGAAAGTGGTGAACAGGAACACCAGCGTTCCCAGGGTGACAAAGAGAACGATCACTGTCCAGCATCCGATCCTGCGTACTGACTTCATCTGGCAATCTCCATCGCCTCAAGAGATGCTGCAGTTCTCCACACAAAGGCTGTTCGAACCTGCTCTCCACTGGAAGAAGGTTGTATGCAGATGCGATCTGTCGACGCGCCTTTCGCACACTGTTGCTGCAAAATAGAAACGATCGCTACGCACCCTGCCTCCAGTCCCCTTAAATCCGCGACCGGACCGGTTGGGTGGTTCGCTGGATGAAGATGCACCACGCTGCCAGCGCCAAGACAACAATGACCAAGTAGGCGGAGGCAATGCCCAACGTAGTCGTTGTTGTCGTTGCTTCGATGATTACCTCCCACAACGACAGCCCCACAACGCCCGCCACCGCCCACACTTCACTCAGGAATTGGCCTGTTGCCGCGACACGCCCCATATTGGCGTAAACCAGCGCGCCGGACATCACGCCGACACCAACCAGGCCCAGCGACCAGACGAGAACGGTCAGCACGGTGAGCAACAGGCCGATCTGTATGTTGCGCAGGCGTTCCTGGCGGCCGATCCGCTCAACCACCATCTGGGAGAAACCCGGCGCCGGCTCAGGAACAGGCTCTGCCCGCAGTTTCTGATCGATAACCTGCCACAGCTGCCACTGCACGCGGCACTGGCTACACAGTTCCAGATGCCGGTCGAGCTGCCCCGTATCTTCCGAGTCCAACATACCGTCCAAATCCAGCGAGATCAGCATCAAATAGTCGCTGTGGTCTGCGGCCTTGATAGGTGACGAGGGTGCCTGGACAAGCCTTTTCGCCATCATTGCCTCCTGAACTCCTACAATCCGGCGCCGCTGATGCGGGCCATGTGTAAGGGAATGGTCGGTACCGTCCATCTATCCTCCGGTTCCGTAGTCGCTCCTGCCGAATCGAACTGGACGGCCGATTGGTCCGCTTCGTCACTTCGCCTTTCGTGTATCTGCCCGGACAGGCTAACGGAAGCCTGGGGCGGCTCCACACTGTGCGGCTCCACACTGTGCGGCTGTTGCGCCGCCTCATAGAGCGAAGCCAGCTTCTTGCGGGCGCGGAAGAGTCGGCTCTTGACAGCCGGCACAGAAATTTCCATCACGTCGGCGATCTCCTGGTAGCTGCAATCGTGCCAATAGCGCAAGACCAGTGGTGTACGGTAGTCCGGTTCCATCTGATTGACTAGGGCCTGCATCTCATCGGCCTGCTCAGCCGCCAACGTGTCTCTCTCTGGCTGGTCTGAGTCGCCTTCCAGGCTGAATACGACCGGCGACTCGTCCAGCCCGACAAACTGCACGCGGCGTTTGCGTAACCTGTCAATGCAATGATAGTTGGCGATAGAAAAGAGCCAAGTGCTGAACTTGCGCCCGGGATCATACTGGTCCAGCCGGGCATAGGCGCGCAGAAAAGTCTCCTGGGCAGCGTCTTCGGCCTCGGTCAGATCGCCGAGCATACGATAGGTCAATGCAAAGACCGGCCTCTGATATGTCTCTACCAGCAGGCCGAAAGCTGCTTGCTCGCCGGCCCTGGCGCGATCCAGCCAGTCTTGTTCCTGTTCATTCATTCGTCAGCACCTTTACACGCTTATTGTCTACTACGCACCTTGCTACGTAAAGTTTCGCGGTGCTTTGGTTTGTCCCGCCAATTACCCTCGTTATATAATGAATCGGATAAACGGCGCTGCATCCTGCCATTGCCCTGACTGGAGACTGACAATCACCTGCTCAGGGGAATGTGGCCCTCCTGCGGGCGAGGTACCCACGGTTTGGCGACGGGTAGGGACTGCCGCACCGCTCAATCGGCAAATCAGATGGTGAGCGCGATGCCCGCTGTTTCGAAGAACCAAGTCATCTCATCTGCCGTCTGACCCCTTGAAAGGAACGGACAACGATGCAAGTCATTTATCCATTCACCGCGATTGTCGGTCAAGAGCGTATGAAGAGAGCGCTGGTTTTGAACGCAGTCCATCCGCTGATCGGCGGTGTGCTGATCAGGGGCGAACGCGGTACGGCCAAGTCAACCGCCGCCCGGGGTCTGGCAGCCCTGTTGCCAGCGATAGAAGCGGTGGATGGATGCCCCTTTGCCTGCTACAACGACAACCCACTCGGCATGTGCCACATATGCGAGGCAGGTGCTCGGAACGGTGAGTTGAAGGCTGGTCAGCGCACTACGCCATTCATTGACCTGCCGGTCAGCGCGACCGAAGATCGGGTGGTCGGCACGCTCGACATAGAAAAGGCGATACGCCAGGGCGAGCGTCACTTCGAGCCGGGGATTCTGGCCGCGGCCAACCGGGGAATCCTCTACGTGGACGAGGTCAACCTCCTTGACGACCACGTCGTGGATCTGCTGTTGGACAGCGCGGCCATGGGGGTAAACGTTGTCGAGCGCGAAGGCATAAGCGTCCAGCATCCGGCCCGATTTGTACTCGTGGGCTCCATGAATCCCGAAGAGGGCGATCTGCGCCCCCAATTGCTGGATCGTTTTGCCCATGCCGTAGACGTCGTCGGCATCGACGAACCGCGGGCCAGGGTGGAGATTTTGCGGCGGCGGACGCGCTTTGAGCAGGACGCAGACCTTTTTGCCGACGACTTTGCCGACGAGGCCAGGAGTTTGGGCGAACGCATCATCCAGGCCCGTCGTCGCTATAACGGCGTGGGTTACACAGACAAAGACCTGTATACCATCGCCGCCCTCACCAGCAGTTTCAGCGTGGACGGTCACCGGGCAGACCTTGTCATTCTCAATACGGCCCGTGCTCAGGCCGCATTCGAGGGACGCGATGCAATTACCGACAGGGACATCCTGCTGGCGGCGGAGCTGGCGCTTCCCCACCGCATGAAGAAACAGCCATTCCAGGATACGGCCCTGCAGCCGGAGCAGCTTGAAGCCAATATGCGACAGGCCCGCGCCGAAGCCGAGGAAAACGAAGAGTCGATGGAAGAGGCGGACGGCGATGCGGCATCAACGGAAAAAAAAGTGAAGAGGGTGATGACTCAGAGGAACTAGATTCCTCGCCGGAGAGCGGAGAAGGTGGCGTAGCTCAGCCTGACGCCGCTCCCCAGCAGAGTTCATCACCCGGAGACGAAAAAGGCGCACGCAAGCAGGTCGATGTCGGAGACATGTTCGAGGCTCGCAAACTGGATACGCCGCTCGACAAGATGACGCGCGAGAAGTCCGGCAAGCGCTCCTACAGCCGCACGGACCGGAAGCGAGGCCGCTACATCCAGGCGCGCCCGGCCCATGGCAAGTTCGACGATATCGCCTTCGACGCCACCCTGCGAAACGCCGCACCCCACCAGAAGGAGCGGCATGAGAGCGGGGAGAGCGAGCTCGCGCTGCAACTGCGCATGTCCGACTTGCAGCGTAAGGTTCGCGTGCGGCGAACCGGCAATCTCATTCTCTTCGTCGTTGACGCCAGTTGGTCAATGGCGGCCAGCGAACGGATGGAAGCTACGAAGGGCGCGATTTTCAGCTTGCTGGTAGAAGCCTATCAGCGCCGCGATCAGGTGGGGCTGGTCGTCTTTCAGCGTGACAAGGCTCGTGTGGTACTGCCGCCGACCAATAGTGTCGAACTGGCGGAAAAGGCCCTACAAGACCTCCCCGTGGGCGGCAAGACCCCGCTCAGCAGCGGCCTGTTGGCGACTTGGCAGGTGGTCGAAAACGCCCAGCGCCGCGATCCGGAACTGCGCCCATTGGTGATGCTTCTGACAGACGGCGCCGGCAACGTAAGCATGACCGGTATGCCGGCCCAGGAAGAGGCGATGAAGATGGCCTCCCTCTTTGCGAATGAGAAAGTGCGCACCATTGTCATCAACATGGAGCACATGGCCTTCGACCGGGGACTGGCCCAGGCTCTCGCAGAGCAGATGGGCGGCGTCTGCTACAATCTACCGGAACTGCGGGCGGACACGCTCCTGAACACAGTCAAGCGGGAAATAGGCGGGTAGGGGCGCTGGCCGGCAATAGCCGCCTGAAGGATAATGGCCAGCACTATTGTTAACAGACAGAAATTTCGCATAGCGAGAACGGGTCGATGACCACTGACACACGCAGGCAAGGCAACGCGGCCGCTCTGAAGGGCTCCTGGGAAGCACTGCACTCTGAAGCCGTGGCTCTTTCACTACAGGGCAACGACGAGGCCCTGGGCAAATATGGTTACTTGATTGAACGACTGGCCAATCTACCGGAGGCGCGCCGTCATGCCCACGACCAGAGACTGCAGTCCATACTTGAACGGAGCGTGCTTGGCCTGCAATCCCACTATGCCAGGCGCAACCGTCTGGAAGAGATGGCGACAGCCAATGACCCCATTTTTGCGACCTTGAGCGAGGACGCCCTGTCTCTGTGGCGGGAGAATCAGGCACGCGCCTACTGGTGGCAAGGCCGTCACGAGGAAGCGGCTGAGATCGTGCGCGCTGAATCGGAGAAACTGCCCTTCGAAGTGGACCTGCGCTGGTTGCTCTTTTCCATCCTGATCGATGACGGCAAGATCGACGAGGCTGAAGGAGTCAGGCTGTCGCTGCTTGCTGAGTTGCAACGACTGTTCAGTTCTTACGAACTTTCCGAGTCTTTCGCCGAAGACCTGGACATGCAGATGCAGATCAAGGACCGGTATGTGAGCGAAGGAGATACTGACCAGATTTCGCTCCAATTTGGGCTCATGCACTTTCTGCGCGCCAATGTGGAGATAGAAACGCAGCGCTGGCAGAAAGCGGCCGATGCGTTCGGCAACGCCGCGAAAGTGTCTGATGCCTATAGCGAGCGTTGGCATCTGCTCTATCGTCCGCTTGTACTCAACAATCAGAGCCGCCTGGCACAACGAGCACTCAATCGCGAAGAGTCGTCCGTATCGCAAGGATTCTGGCGGGGTCTGTCCGGCTTCTACGCCGGCGACCGCCAGGGGGCGACGACGGAATGGCGGCAGGTGGCCCAGATCCCGCTCGAGAAGGTGACGCTATCAGCAGTCGGTGACTGGATCCTGGCGCACTACTATCTCGGTGCGCCCCAGGTGTTTTCCCCGGACGAGGCGGATAGCGCGTCGCGGCCGGACGACCCCGCCGGCTCCGCAGACAGCGAGGACCAAGGTGATGACTCCCTCTCCGACGAAGTCCGACAAGGTCTGCAAGTAGCCCTGAACCTGCTTGGGCAGCAGGAAACGCGCCGGGACCCGCTCGTTCTGGGACTGGCGGCGCTGGGATGGGGCATAAACGGCCACAAAGAGCACTTGCACCGCAACCTTCGCCATGCGGTCGAGTTGTTGCGCGCCTCGCTCCAGGACAATAAGCTCTCTATTTTCAACTGGTATTTCTTCCGGGACCTGCTCCCACCTGAAGTTTTTGCAGAGGTCGAGGACTACTTCCACAAGCCGAAATTTGAGGAAAGAGGACCAGGAGAAGAGTAGCGTGAGTGGGGCCTACGCGGAATCCCAAGTTTCGCACTACCAGACAATTCCCTGGAAAGAGCCGGTCTACGCACCTCACTTCCCGTACCTCACTTCCCGTAACTGTGTAGCACGCCCCCGTAAGGAACCGGCCTGATGCGCTTGCGCCACTTCGCCCAGGTACTCATCAGATGGGGCCAGAATGGGCTTTCCTTACCCATGGGCCGGGCAAACTGCAGTGCGTCAATAAACGACTCCGGATCGTCTTCAAACTCAGGCATCTCCATGTAGCAGTGCCCCAATTCGAACGGAATGTGCGCGTCGCTGCCGGCCGTGGTCAGCAGGCCGCGTTCTTGCGCCAGCGCCAGCGCAGCCAGATTGTCCTGCGGGCGTAAGCAGCGGGCGTTCCGCACCTCCAGCGCGTCCACCTGATCGATCACCTCCAGCACGTTCGCCAAGCCCATCGCCGAGTTCCGCAACGAGTCCAGCGGATGGGGAATCGAGATCACCGCGCCCTGCTCGCGCAATCGCCGAATCGTCTCCTGCGGCGACAGGTCGCGCGGAACCTCCTCCTGAACGAAATAGGCGATCAGTTCACCGTGGGTCGTCATAATCTCCTCACCGACGATGATCAGATCGGGGGCCAGCTCTTTAGCTCTCAAGGCGCCAGCCAGATTGTTGTGTTCAGTGATGGCCAGCTTGTCGAGGCCCAAACTGCGTGCACGGGCAATCGCGTCCTCGGGCCGCGTAAGGCAATCCTTGCTAAAGATGGTGTGTGAATGCAGGTCGACTTTCCACATGGCGTCAAGGTGTCCTTGATATGTAATTGGAAAGAGAGGTGCGGCCGCATTTTCCCACTCTCATACCACTTGCTCCTCAACCTTCGAACCCTTCTGAGTGGTCAGCAAATGGGGCCAAATAGCCAGACAGAGAAGGCCGATGGCGACACCGAACCAGAGCGTAGCAAAGCGGATCAGCAGCGCCGCGGCCGCGGCCGCCGGCCTGGACAAACCCAGCAGTTGGATACTGAGTGCAGCCAGCGAACTTTCCACGCCGCCCAGGCCGCCAGGGGTCGCCACCACCGCGCCGACAACGGAACTCATATTGAAAGCGGAGACAGAAGTCAACATGGAGTCGACACCCGCGGCCACGCCGAAGCCCAGCATTACCAGGTAGAAGGCGAGCCCCTGGCTTGCCCAACTGACCAGGCCGATCAGGACCGAAGTGATCAGATATTTGGGTTGCAAAAGAAAGTAGCTGCTTTCGTAAAAGGCGCCCAGTTTGTCTGCGAACCGGTTGACCAGTGGCAGGCGGTGGCCCAGTGCCAGGCACCACAACGCAAGTGGCCGTATCTGAATTGCAACGATGATTCCAGCTATCACCAGCAGCGCCGCCACTGCCGCCAGCCGAATCCTCTCATCGTCGATTGCCAAGAGCCCGATTCCGGCCAGCAGGATCATCGCCAACCCATCGGTCATCCGCTCCGCCAGCACCACTGGAGCTACGACGGAGACAGGGGTGCCGCTGACATTGCGCACCATGAAGGCCCGCACAAATTCGCCAACCTTTCCCGGCGTCATCATCATCAGGAAGCTGATGCCGTAGATGCGGGCGCTCTGGCCGAAACTGATCGGCGTCCGGATCAACCGCAGATACCAGTGCCATTTGAGCAGACGGACGCCGAAGTTCACGAGAGTCAACCCCAGCACCGGCGGCAGCCACATCCACGGGAAGTCGGCCAGCAGCGTGGACAACTGGCGCCAATCTCCATATACGATTAGTCCTATGTACACCAACAGGGCCAGCAGCAGTGACCAGAGAAACTGAATTCCCAGCCGTTTTCGGTCCATATTTCTTCCGTCTACGTGAGCGGGGCAACTGAACCAATGCTTTCTGGCTCACTGTGTACAGTAATTATAGTCCCGCATGGCGGGATAGCTTAAGCCGGGGCACTGGACCAAGTGACTTCACCTGAAGTTCGGCTATGTTCACCGAGCGGCCGGGTCTGAACTTTCGGTTGCCTGCCAGAAGTTGAGAACTGTGTTGGCGAATGCCCGCGGCCTCTCCAGGTGGACGGCGTGACCGGTCTCCGGGAAGATGACCACGCGCGCTTTGGGTATGCGCTGCGCCATCTGCCGGTTGACGGTGACAAATTTCCCGTCCTCGGCGCCTACGACGAGGAGTGTAGGCACCGACAAGGAGGGCAAATCGGGGTGGAGATCGGGTTGAGCGCCGGTGCCCATCCCCCGTAGGCTGTTGGCCAGGCCGCTGGGCCGGTTCTGTAAACGTTGTTCTCGCAACTGCCGGCGTTGCTCTGTGGACAGGTTCCGACGCTGGCTCTTCCACATCGGCAGAGACTCCCAATAGTCCACGAAGGCAACTATCCCGTCCTGTTCAATGTGGTCCGCCAACGCGTTGTCCCGGCCGCGGCGCTCAGCCCGTTCGGCTACCGATGCAATGCCCGGTGAGGCACTCACAATTGTCAGCGTCCGCGTCCGCTCGGGATAAGTGAGGGCAAAGAAGAGCGCAAGCCGCCCACCCATCGAGTAGCCAAGCAGATGGACCGCGCTTTCGGCTGATTCATCCAGCAGCGATGCCAGATCAGACGCGCCGCTCGCCATCTCGTAGCGTGTCGAATCTGAGGGGGCCTGCGAGCGGCCATGGCCGAGCAGGTCTGGCGCCAGTGCCCGAAAGCCGGCCGCCGCAAACGTTGGTCCCGCCTCGGCCCAACTTCCTCCATGTCCGGTGAATCCGTGGAGGAGAAGTACAGGAGGAGCCGATTCGTTGCCCCAGCTTTGCAGGCGGTAGGAGTGGGTTGTGGTCATCGGCGGGGACTCAAGGTCGGTCTGTAGGCGCAAGAAACCCTGCTACCATACCACAACGCACACCCTCTCCTCTAGGCAGCAGCGGCATGGCCAACGAGCTCACCAATGCCGCAAGCGCTTCTTGCATCTTCAACCTTCAACGACCGTTCTCCGGCATGGAAAGCGGAAACCCCTCGCCCGCCAGTTCTTCTCCGTCCCCTACCGTAAAGTTTGGGATCAAGGGGTGGTTCGGCGCCTGGTCCAGCTTCACTCTGACGCCATCGGCCATGAAGATCATGACATGGGCGCGGCGCTGCCGGTCGGTCACATTGGCTGGCGTGGCGTGAAAATTTTGGCAGTGATGGAACATGCACTCACCGGCCTTCAATTCGACCGGCCGCCCGGTCGAGGCCGGTTCGTAGGCCATCTTCTGGCGCTCGGATTCCTCCGCTTCGCGCCCCTCGGCCTCGGCAGCCGCCCGCGCTGCCAGCTCGGCCGTATAGGACTCCAGGCCGAAACGCGGGTCCTTATGACTGCCGGGCACCACGTGCATACAGCCGTTCTCCGGCGTCACATCGTCCAGTGCCAGCCAGCAGGTTACGATCCGAGGTTCTCGCAGAGGCCACAAGTAGAAATCCTGGTGATAGCGGAAATGGCCATTGTCGCCCGGTGGCTTGGAGATGATCTGATCATGCCACAGGCGCACGCGCGGCGTGTTCATCAGGGCGCAGGCCACGCCGGATATCACCGGGTGGTGGAGCAGCCGCTCATACGAAGGCTCACGCTTGAACATATTGACGTACTGGGTGATAACGCGCTGACGCTGCTCCTCCGATTGGCTCTCCATCGGCGCTTCCCGCCGGTGCCCGACCTTGAACTCCACTTCCGAATCGTCGCCGCCGGCCGTTTCGATGGCGATCACTTTGTCCAGGGCGGTGCGCAACTCTTCCACCTCGGCCATATCCAAGACGGGGCCATAACGCAGGTAGCCGTTTTCGGTGAAGTAGTCGATCTGTTGTTGGGTGATCATGGGTGGAATCCTCATGGCGAGTGATAGGCGTAGTTGTCAGCCACGACCTCTTGGAAAGAGCTGTAGTGTTCAATGACCCACTTCTTGGCGGCCACCATCGAGGGAAACGTGCGCCGTGTTCCGTCCATTCTGGAGTGCATTACGTACTGTCCACGATCTTTCAGGATTTTTCCATCAGCAACCAGCATCTCGTCTACAAAGAGACGAAAGTTATCACGGTCGTTAAAGGAGATCCAAGAAAAAGATGCTCTGAGCTTGGAAGCGGTTGGAGCGGTTACGGCTCGGCGTTTGGAGTCGAAGTGGGTTATTGCCCAACTCTTAGCGGCCTGCATTGTACGAAAAGATCGTGCAGTCTCGTCCAATTGGGAGTCAATCGAAAACAGGTCCCGCTTTTCAGAGATTCGTCCTTCAGCAACGACCGTCCCATCGACAAACAACTGGAAGTTGGTGCGGTCGTCGGCAGAGGCCCAGGAAAAGGACGCCCTGGGAGGAGAAGTGCGGGAAATATCCTTCAGGGCGTGGTGAAAATCGAAGTGTTCAACTGCCCAGTTCTTTGTGTCCCGCCCCGTAGGAAACGAATGTGATTTTTCGTCCAGAACAGAAGTTACAGTGAATAGATCGCGTTTTTGTGAAACTTGCCCAATAGCAACGAGAATTCTATCGACAAACAGGTTGAAATTGGTACGATCGTCAGAAGAGAGCCACGAGTATGTCGCTCTTGTGTGTGGCATGAACTCCCGCGCAGGGATCGCATGGCGAAACCATTCGGCATCCAACTCAAAGGCGTCAGGGTCGGCCTCAATTCCTGCCTGGATAGCAGCTTCTTCGCCCTCCTGGGCTGCAATTTCGTCGAAAGTTCTCTTTCTACTCTTATTCATATCGTCTCACCTCCCGCGAATTGGCTTTGCGTAAACTGATAATTCGCGTCCTGTCTCCGCGAACAGTATACACCAATAGGTGGAGACGCTCCTCAATCAGGCCATATGCTTTAGTTCGGTATTCACCACTTCGGTCATCCGGCAAAAATGTTGCAGTGGCCCAATCAAAATCGTAGACGGCACTGAAATCAATCCCATGTTTCTCCAGATTGGCGCGGCGCTTGTCTTCATTCCACTCATATTTCGGTTCCATTTTCTATACTGTCTTGGCAATCGCCTTCGCGTCAACAATCAAGGCGGGGACGCCAGAAACTCCCGTCCGCTATCCCTCTTAGTCTGAACGGAACTCCAAGTCGAACGCCTCTGCGATTTCCGACTGCAAAGAGCCTGCCAGGCGCTCCAACAGCTTTTCCACCTCCCGTCGTGCGATCTTCCCCGAAGCGGTCTGGGGCAGTGTGTCGACGAAGCGAATGAACTCGGCGGCAGGCTGCTTGTAACCGGCCAGACGAGTCCGGCTGAAGGTAAGGAGCGCCTCGCGGCTCACTGTCTTCCCGGCGCGGAGCTGCACTGCAGCCGCGCAGCGCTGTCCCCACTCGGCGTCGGGCAGCCCTACTACGCAGACGTCGGCAACGGCGGGATGTTCCCGCAAGGCCGCTTCTACTTCGGAAGGATAAATGTTTTCACCGCCGCTGACGATCATGTCGGCGCGCCGCTGCACGACAATGAGGTCTCCGTCGGCGTCGAGACGGCCCATGTCGCCAGTATGCAGCCAGCCCTCCCGCAGCGCTGAATCGGTGGCGGCAAGGTTGCCGTAGTAGGCTGCCATCACCTGCGGCCCGCGCACCAGAATTTCCCCTATTTTCCCTGTTGGAAGGGCGTTACCCTCGGCGTCGGCAATGCGCAACTCGGTAAACAGCAGCGGCCGGCCCACGCTGTCCGGCTTGCGTAGTACATCCGCGGGCAAAGCGGTCGCCACCTGCGAAGCAGTTTCGGTCAGGCCGTAGGTAGCGGCGACGGGCACGTCCGCCTCACGGGCCGCGTTGACGAGTTCCGGCGCGGCTGCGGCCCCCCCCAACAGAACCATGCGCAGGCTCTCCGGCCAGACGGTGACGGGGGAACTGTGAAGTAGCCTGTGGAGCATCGTCGGCACCAGCGAGGTCAGGGTTACTCCATCCTCGCGCAAGCAGCGTTGGAACGGTTCCAGCTCGAAGCCGCGTTGGAGGACGATGGCGGTGCCGTAGAGGCTGGAACGAAAGACGACGGCCAGGCCGCCCACGTGATAGAGCGGTAGGCAGCTGAGCCAGCGGTCATTCGGGTCTACCCCAAGGCGGTAGGAAGAGGCGGTGGCGCTCCAGAAGTGGTTATCAAAACTGAGTTGGACCCCTTTTGGTGTCCCAGTCGTGCCGGAGGTGAAGATGATCGAATGTGCCTGTGCCTCCGCCAGAAGAGATGGTTCTGGCCACCTCTCTGGCGCGTTTCTCCCGATCGAAGCCTCGTCCCGGGCCAAGCCGGTCAATGTTACGATCTCCGGTGGCTCTGGCATGAGTGCAGGAACTGCCAGAGTCGAGGACTGCGGCTCTTGGCTCACGCTGCCATCTTCCGCGGCAACCGGTTCGTCGTCAACCACCAATAGCTCCGGTTCGACCAGGCTCAATTGCCGCCCTTGCTCCGCAGCTGTCAGCCGTGTGTTCAGGGGCACCAGCACAGCGCCAACACGCGCAACCGCATGGATGAGAGCGATCGCCTCTACGCTGCTGCCCACCTGCGCCGCGACCCTGTCGCCAAGCTGCAGTCCGCGCGCCGTCAGCCCGACGGCCAACCCGTCGGCCAAGCGCTCCAATTCGGCGTAACTGACCGACCGCCCCTCATGGAGAATGGCTAATTTGCCTGGGGTAGCCAGTGCGCGCCAGCGTAACCAGTCTTTCCTCAGTGGGAACATGGGCAATACATAATTCAGGAACGGGAGTATGTTCTACTCGACTCTCTCCTCCCTTACGGCCTCCAAGGGAACTGACGGAAGTCCGGTTTGCGCCTCTCGTTGAATGCGTCCCGGCCCTCCTTGCCCTCTTCCGTCATATAAAACAGCATGGTGGCGTCGCCGGCCAAAACCTGCAAACCTGTCTGTCCATCCAGGTCGGCGTTGAAACCTGCCTTGAGGAAGCGAATCGCGATCGGAGACTTGCGCAATATCTCCTGGGCCCAGTCAACGCCCTCCTTCTCCAGCGCCTCCACCGTCGGTAGCACCTTGTTCACCAACCCCATCTCCAGGGCCTCTTGAGCCGAATATTGGCGGCACAGATACCAGATCTCGCGTGCCTTCTTCTGGCCGACGATTGAGGCCAGATAGGATGCGCCAAGGCCGCCGTCGAAGCTGCCGACAATTGGCCCGGTCTGGCCGAAGACAGCGTTTTCCGAGGCCAGGGAAAGATCGCAGATCACGTGCAGGACATGGCCGCCGCCAATTGCATACCCGTTTACCAGGGCGATGACCGGCTTGGGCATAGTACGCATAATCCGCTGGAGTTCGAGCACATTCAGCCGCGTCACTCCTTTGTCATCTACATAGCCGGCGTGCCCGCGCACATTCTGGTCGCCACCCGCGCAGAAGGCGTGAACGCCGTCCTTGGGCGAAGGTCCGTTGCCTGTCAGAAGAACGACGCCGATCTGGTCATCGGCCCAAGCATCTTTGAACGCATCGGTCATCTGATCGATGGTTTGGGGGCGGAAGGCGTTGCGTTTCTCCGGTCGATCAAAGGCGATGCGCGCCATGCCATCCGCCTTGTGGTAGGTGATGTCGCCGTACTCGGCGACCGCCTGCCAGTCGGCACTTTCAGGGATCGTCACGAATAATCCTCCTTACTGTCCTTAAGTGTCTCAATCAGCTCGCGCCGCAAACGTTCATCGCGGGCGCCGTCGGTACGCACTTCGATGATCGTCGGCCTGCTGCCCTGGAGCGACGCGCACAGTGTTTGGGCCAGGCCCGCCCTGTCCTCCTCCTCGCCAATGCGCACAAAGTCAAGGCCGTACATTGCCGCTGCCGGTGCGAAATCCAGGCCTGGGGGAGTGAGGAACAACTCTTCGAACTGCGCATGCTCCTCTGCAATGGGCAGTCGGCGAAAGACGCCGCCGCCATCGTTATTGAGCAGCACAATTGTGACGTTGTCCAGCCCGTGTTTGCGGACGGCCAGCAGCCCGTTCATGTCATGGTAAAAGCTGACATCGCCGATGAGCAAAAGCATTGGCGTGGACCGATCTGCCGCAGCTGCGCCCAGCGCACTGG
This sequence comes from Caldilineaceae bacterium, assembly GCA_965220715.1. Classification (GTDB taxonomy): domain Bacteria; phylum Chloroflexota; class Anaerolineae; order Caldilineales; family Caldilineaceae; genus Bin5. The sequence continues at coordinate 4,247,317 of OZ244843.1, read as the reverse complement.
AAACGACGCCGTCAATGCCGCTCGCGCCGCGGTTGCCGTAAACGTGGATCTGCTTACGAGCGGGCCGGGCGAACTGGTCCACATGGCGCACGGGCAGACTGTTGCCGAGGAACAGACTGCCGTTGGCGGGGAGAGCATCCACCACAGTAGCTACCGCGGCGGCGTCGAACCAGGTCTCTTGCAGAAATCTTGCTTGACCGTGCCCGCTGCGCTGGTCGGCCGCCAGAACTGCCGCGCCCCATTTGCCAAGCGGCCGCTGACACCGCTCCGCCATCCTCCGGCAGAAGGCGGTCTCGTCCACCTGTAAAAAGTAGCGCACGCGGTGGCTGTCGTCTGCCCAGACACCGCTGCTGCGCACCTGAACCTGAAAGGGCGGCGCGGCGCGCTCCAGATAGTCGTTTAGGTATTTCGATGTCGGCACGGCGCCGAAACGAACAACCACCTGGGGAGCTTCGAAGTCCGTCGGATGCTGGAGGAAGCCCTCATAACTGCCGACGACAGGCGCCGACTCTGTATGCGGTCCAAAACGCAGTCCTGAAAGCGGGTCGGCGAAGATGGGGTACCCTGTGCGGCGGCCCAGTTCCGCCACCGCCTCGACCAAACTGCAAGGGGGGCTGCCGGCCCACGGTCCGCAAACGATCCAACCCCGCTCGTGAGCAGAAACGAGCGCGGCCAATTCTTCGAGCTGTGCCGTGGTCGGGACAAGAACGCCGCGCAGGATGGAAGTGCCCTGTCCACTTTCGAAACGGGGTCTGTAGGGAGCCGGCGGCTCCAGCGGCTTGCGGAAAGGGAAGTTGATATGCACCGGCCCTTTACGTAGCCCGTCGGCGATGGCATAAGATCTGACCGCCAGTGTGCGCAAGTTTCTCAGCGCAACGTCCGGCGGGTCAGCTTCCGGCAGCGCGGCATCCACTGCCCACAAGAGATTGTCCCCATACATCTTTACCTGGTCGATTGTTTGGTTGGCCCCGCTGTGCCGCAGTTCCGGCGGTCTGTCTGCTGTCAGCAGGAGCAGCGGCACGCCGGCCATCTGTGCCTCTACGACCGCCGCGTGGAACTCCAGCGCTGCCGTGCCGGATGTGCAGACCAGGGCAACGGGCCGGCCGCTGGCCTGGGCCATTCCCAGGGCGAAAAAACTGGCGCAGCGTTCGTCCAAATGCAGGAATGTCTCGATATCGGGGTGGGCGTAAAAGGCAAGCGCCAGCGGTGTCGAGCGAGAGCCGGGGGCGATACAGACCGCCTGCAGCCCGGCATCGGCCAACCCGGCGACCAGTGTCTCGGAGAAAAGAAGATTCGGGTTGGGATCGGCATGAACAGCGCTCATAGGGGCAGACTACCAACCACTGAACTGATAATCGGCTGAAATTTCCAATCCGTCTCTTGCCACTCTTCCATCGGAACGGAATCGGGAACGATGCCGGCCCCCGCGTAAGCCCAGGCGCGCTCTTTCTGCACGATGGCGGAGCGGATGGCTACGGCAAATGCACCTTCCATGTTGCAATCGATCCAGCCGACCGGCGCTGCGTACCAACCCCGCAGCGTCGGTTCATTCGCCTGGATAAAGTCCAGCCCCAGTTCGCGCGGTGTTCCCCCCATAGCCGGCGTCGGGTGCAACGCTTCCACCAGCGGCAACACGCCGTCCTCCTTCTTGAGCCTGGCCTTGACCGGTGTGTAAAGATGCTGGATGTTACTGAGTGCAAGCACGGTCGGCTCTTCGGTGATAGAAAGCTCGCTGCTCAGCGGCTGCAAGAGATGACGCAGCGCGTTGACCACAAGGGCATGTTCGTGACGATCTTTTGCCGAAGCAAAAAGCGTAGCAGCCAGCTCTGCGTCCTCTGTCGCTGTCGCGCCGCGCTGGATTGATCCTGCCAGAGCCATTGTTTCCAGCTCTGCTCCGTGCACGCGCACCAGAAGTTCAGGTGTGGCGCCGAGGAAGGCGTGGCCCGGCTGCGGCTCAAACAGAAAGCTGAAGCAGTCCGGATAGTTGGCGCAAAGATGCGTCAGCGCCTGCATGATACGGATGGGCTTTTGCGCCCGCAGTTGCGCTATCCGGGAAAGGACTACCTTCTGCAGCGGAGTCGTTGCAAAGGTCCTCCGGGCACTCTCGATCAACTGCTCCCAATCGGCGTATGGCAGTGGATAGTCTATCTCGAGGCCGATAGGCTTACCATCCCTGGTCGGGTAAGGGATACCGGCCTCTGCGCTTACTTCGATCTCTTTCGCGCCGCACAGCATTTCGGACTGCGCTTCCAGAGCCTCCTCCAAGAGGGGGAGAATCGCCGACGCGTTCTCCTCCGGAGGCAACAGGGCGTTGATCGTCAACCAGCTGTGCCCGCTCTGCGTCACCAACTGGTAGTGGGGCAGGATGAAATGGCCCGGATGGAAGCCGGTCCAGACAATGTCTGGTGCAAAGTCCTCCCGAAAGGCAAAGCCGCCGAACAGACGGGGTAGCGCCAACTCCGACCTGGGCGCCCGCCGGTGACGAGGGGCAGGTCCAGTTTCGGCAGAGGCGAAAAGCTCGCCGGCCTGGCGCTGGATGGCAGCAATTCGGCTGCGACCGTAGCCCATCAGATGGGCGGCCACTCCCATCCCGGCAAAGGCGATACCCTGCCTGCCGTCGCGCCAAAAAAATCGCTCCTGGCCGGTCCCTGCCTGGAGGAAGCGCTCTACCGGCAGGTCCGCCACGGGGAGACTGGCGCTCACCAGGCGGCCGTGGCGCTCCACACTGTATTCGTCCCCGCCTCCGGCTGCGGCGCCATCCACCCAGCCGTCGCCCATGGCAATTTCAGTAGAGTGCCCGCCAGCGGCCCCTTCAAGGCGATGTTCCAAAGTCATCTCAAATCATCCCATCCACTGCCCATTAGTGTCTGCCCAGTCAGTGCTACGCTGAATACGCAACCGGCAATCTTCAGTTTCGTATATAATTCACGCTGCGCAACAGCATTGGCACCAGCGTGCTGACGATTCGTGACGGCGCCGGTTCCCCGCTGTAGACCCAGCGAATGGTCAGGTGGTAGATGCTGCCCATCCAGGCATAGGCAATCACGTCTGTGTCTACCGCTTCGATCTCACCGGCGGCGACGGCTTCATCCAGGTAGATTCGTATCAGCCGGGCGAAGCGTTCGTTGATTTCAAGCCGCTTTTCTTCGAAGATGGTACCCAAACCTGTGGCCTGGACGAGCATCACTTTTGCCGGACGGCGGTAGCGGCCAAATGTCTCCAGACAGGCCTCCAGCGCGGCCTCGACTTTGGCCATCGGGCTTGTATGCTGCTCAATCGCTTCAGTGACTCGACGTTCAACCAAGTCTGCGAACTTTTCCACCAGCGCCAGAAAGAGGCGTTCCTTGTTGGGAAAGTGGAAATAGATCGAGCCTTTGGAAGTATCGGATTCGGCGACAATTTCGTCCAGTCGCGCATCGTGGTAGCCCTTGTTGCTGAAGACGCTCAGGGCGGCATCCAGAATACGCTCCCTGGTCGTTTCAGGACTGCGGGTTGGTTTTTCGGTCATGGAATCCACACAAAAGAGGCCCGTCTAAACCGACTGGTCAGTCGAATTGAAAGCAAGAGAATGTTGTCGTTATTTTCCCCGAAAATGAAGGCCGATGCAACTCTGGCAGTATGCGTTGTGGACCTGATCGAATGACAGACCTGTCTTGGTGGCCAGTAAGGTGGACACGATCCTTGGGCGAGGCGACTGTGCTTTCAACTGACCGGAGTCTCACCAGCCTCGGGGAACGGGGAAGCAACGGAATTGCTGGGCTTGGGCAAAGACGTCCCAAATTTGAGCCATCTGTTCGACGATGCGGGTGGGGCGGCTTGCCATTTCGAATCCACGGTGCTGACCCCGCACTACCTTACGAGGCTCCCAACCTGTGCCTTTACAGTAGTTGTAATAGTCCTGAAAGCGCGTGAAATGCACATTCATGCCGAAGCTGTCCGGCTGACGGCTCATCGGCGACATGGGGTCGAGTGTGTGGCAGGGGTTGAGCATGCGCAGCAGGTGATGGGGATAGGTCTTGCCGATCTGGTCGGCCAGATGGAGCGTCTTCTTGAACGTTTGCGGGGTTTCGCCGGGCAGATTCAAGCTGAAATAGATAAAGATTGGCACTTCATGCTTTTTGAGCGTTTCCAGCATTCGCAGAAAGCGTTCATTTGTGTAGAATTTACCGTTTTGCCGCCTCACTTCCTCGTCGCCGGATAGCGGGGAGATGGCGACTTCGGTGTGGGCCAGGTCGGCCGTGGTGCACATTTGGTCGATAAAGTCGTTTGAGGGAAGCTGGAAAAACTCGTTGTAGATGCCGATGCGAATCTCGTTTTCCCGCAGCTGCTGAAAGAAGGCGCGCCACCATTTGGCGGGATAGGTGGCAATGTCCAAAGAGAGATTGACTTGCTGAAAGCCTTCCTTCGCCAGGCGGGCCACGTCTTTCACCACCGCCTCCGGTGACCGCATCACACAGCCGTTGCGGCCGGCGAGTTCGCTGTGGGACTCTTTGCCGCCGCCGCAGTAGATGCAGTCGAAGACGCAACCGCGGTCGACGGTGAGCCAGTGGCTGAGCAGCTTAGGCTTGCGCAGCGAGACCAGCCCAGCACCGGAATACTGCAGCGCGGCGTATGCGCGCTGATTGGAAAGCCAGTCCATCGACACGAAATCGAGGCTGTCAAGCATGGAAGAGTCTGCGAAATAGAAGCCGAGATTTTGTTCCGGCTTTTGAACGCTTCCGGGCCGGCGAATCAGATTCGGTACGTCGTCGAGGCGTGACGACCCCTTCCCAACCACCTGGGCCGCAAGTTGACGCAACGGTTCTTCGGCGTCGCCGCGGATCGCGTAATCGACGTAGGGGAAGTCGGCCAGAATCTCTTCGCCATAATAGGATGTTGTCAGACCGCCGATCACCACGGTGGCGTCGGCCAGAGTCTCTTTGACGGCTTGGGCTACGGCGAGAGCGCCGAAGGAGTGTTCGTACCAGTGGAGATCGATCAGAACCAGTTTCGGCGGAATGCGCTGGCTGCGCAACCACTGGCGCAGGCTGAAAGTGGAACGTTGCAGCAGTTCAACGGGCAGATTCAGGCCGCGGACATGGTACCCTTCGGCCCGCAGCATGTTGACGAAACCGACGACGCCTACCGGGATGAATGGATAGGGCGGGCAGGAGCGAAATTTGTCAAAGCGGGCTTCGACTTCCTGTTTGGCCGGATGAATGTAGAGAATATCCATTGCGCAAGCTGCCGTGAACTGTGGTTGCTGGCACCACAGCCACTATCCACTGCCTACCGGTGTCAGCATCCTGCCGCGCGGCGCAACCGGCTCAAGAATCTCACGGCGCTCTGGAGTCAATCGGGCGGCCAGTTCAGGTGACAGCTGGTAGTTGAAACGGGTGCGCAGATAGCGGGACGAATAGCGGTAGATGACCGAGCGGCGGAATCCCGGATTGGTGCGCTCGGCAGAGCCGTGGGTGATGGCGTCGGTGAAGAAGAGCGCGTCGCCTGCCTCCAGGCAAATCTCTTTCATGGCCAGGGCCGTGCCGGCGGCCTCTCGTTCGTGGTTGGCGGCAATTATGCCTTTGCCATCCAACTCCAGCCGAGGATGGATTTCGGTCGCCTTGTGGCTGCCGGGAACCAGGACGGTAGGGCCGTCGCCGGGGCCGATGTCGTGCAGGGCAATCAGTACGTTGATCTGTCCTACCATCCATGCGCCGGTATTGTGCTGGCGGAAAGTCAGGTAGAAGAGGGGTGCGTGTCCCCCGCAATGGATGTAGAGGAAACCGCCCGGCCCGCGCACGTTGAGCAGATTCTCGTGGATCGACAGCCCATTTACCGGGTTGATATAACGTTCAGCGAGTGGGTGCCAGGCTGGGTGGTCAATGAGCCGCTCAAAGACGGCGCCGCCTTCGATGATGTTCTGAAAGTTTACGCCATCGTCGTGGCCGTAGCTGTGAATCTCCACATTGCCAATCCAGTACTCCGGATCCGGATTCACACTGAGTTGCGCTTCGCCCAGAATCGGCGGGTTTTCCACGTGGGCCCAGTGCTCGTCAACCCAACCGTTCATTTCATTCAGGTCATCTCTGGAGATCGCGCCTTTGAGGACGAGATAACCTTGCAGGTCGAACAGGTAGTCAAGTTGCTTGTCTTCTTCTTTGGAACGCAATGTGCTATACCTCTCGTTTCGGCGGAGGCCACTGACAGGTGGCCTGCAAAAATAGTGTCAGCCAGCAACAAGCCGCTGGAGATCAGCCTTTGACGCCCGAGATGACGATCCCCTGAACAAAGTAGCGTTGGGCAAAGAAAAAGAGAATGATCGTCGGCAGGACGCCAAGAATCGAAGCGGCCATGAGCGCCTGCATATTGTTGGTCATATGTCCTTCAAACAAGCGGAGGCCGAGAGCGACCGTATAGTTGGGCACGCCCTGAATGTAGATGAGTGGGTAGAGGAAGTCGTTCCACTGGCTTGTGACCATAAAGATAATGACGACGCCTAGCGCGGGCAGGCTCAAAGGCAGATGGATGCGCCAGAACAGGCCGATCGGATTGCAGCCGTCGATCATGGCGGAATCATCCAGTTCTCTCGGAATAGTCATAAAGAACTGGCGCATGAGAAGTACATAAAATGAGAGTATAGCGGCAATTCCTTTAATACTACAAGACTGAAAAAAGTGTGTAACGCGTCTGCCTCGATTAAATCTGACATGCAAATAGGAAGCAGGGCACGAAGCGGCACCCCGGCTGTCCCTTATGACAGGACAAAACGCTCCATCGCCACGGCCGCGCCATCCTCCTCAAACGATGGTGCGACCCAATCGGCCTCCGCCTGTACGACTGCTGTGGCCTGCCCCATGCACACGGCCAGGCCAGCTGCCCGCAGCATCGGGATGTCATTTTCGTTGTCGCCGATGGCCAATACTCGGTCGGGGTCAATGCCGAGCCGTTCCGACAGCATGAGGAGTCCGTGGCCCTTGTTGGCCGTCGGGGCAGTTCCCTCCACCAAAAACTGGTGGGAGCGGCTCATGTGTACGCTGCCGCCGAATCGCTGTTGAAGCGCCGCCGTCTGGTCAGGTTCTTGAGTGTGGTCGTTGACAGTGATGAATTTCAGAGGACGGGCCCCAGGTTCGCACACAACATCCGCAAGGCTGGTATGCAGCTCTCTCGGGCTGCCGAACCAGTGGTCATAAGTTACGCTATCCCAACCTTCCCAGCCGCTGCTCTCGCTGGCTGTGCCTGGTGCGCTCTGTACCAACCGAGTGCGCCCGCCGGAACCGTTGAGATAGAAAACAGTCGTGCGCTTTTCCGCGTCAGCCCAGGCTGCCACGCTGCGCGCGGCCTCCTCCTGTATCAACGCCTCGTACAACACCTCACCACTGATAGGATCACCTATCACCGCGCCCTGAGCGGTTATCACCGGCAGGGAAACGCCCAAATCCGGGGCGACCGCGCGCACAAAGTCAAAGATCCGTCCCGTGGCGATGGTTACCGGCGTTCCCGCATCCTGCACAGCGGCAATCGTACGGCACACCCGCGCCGAGAACCCACCTGCGAACTGTCTGCCATAGATAGTGCCGTCCATATCAAGGACGACCAACTCGATTCTTTTTTGCATGCTTGTTCCGACAGTGAAAAAGGACTCCCGCGAAGCTTTTCAGTTAAAACGCAAGAATTCAGTTGTTTTCAGGAGTGACCCTAAAATGCCAAAGGGCGTAGGGACTGCTTTGGCCGGCAGGCGTGTGTCAGTCGCCAGCTATAAGATTCGCGGCGCGACCAACTGGGGCATGAATCGAAGTCAGAATTCCAGCGTTACCATTCTAACCAGCCCGCTGTAATCCCGGCGCAGCCCGACGTAGGAAGGTTTGGGGCGCAGCTGTTGGGCCATCTCCTGTACTACTTCTCCCTGCCTGGGGGAAATCTCCAGCAACACGGCGCCGCTTGAGTGCACCTTGGACGAGAGTTGCTCCAACAGACGCTCGATCAGGTCCAGCCCTTCGGCGCCTGCCTGCAAAGCAACGGGCGGCTCGTAGTCCCGCACGTCTGATTGCAAGCCGGAATACTCTTCGTCAGCTATGTAAGGAAGATTCGCCACTATTACATCTGCAGGTTCCGGCAGCGGGCTCAAAAGGTCCCCTTCAAGAAACATTGGCCCGCCCTCCGGGGTAAGACGCCTTCTATTCTCTTCGGCCACTTCGAGCGCGGCGCGACTGACGTCTATTCCATATACAGTCGCCTCAGGCGCATGTACGGCAACGGTAATCGCAATCGCCCCGCTGCCGGTGCCGACATCGGCTACCACGACAGGCCGACCGGCTCGGTCGCTGATCTGTGCAAGCACAAGATCGACAAGCAACTCCGTCTCCGGACGGGGAATCAAAACGCGCCGGTCCACCGCGAATTCCAGCCCGTAGAATTCCTTGCGGCCCAACAGATACGCCACCGGTTCACGCTGCCTGCGCCGCGTTATCAGTTCTGCGTAACGGCGGCAGTCCCTGTCGCTGAGTTCATGATCGTGGTGGGCAAAGAGCCAACTGCGACTCTGACTCAAGACATGTGCCAGCAGCACCTGCGAATCCAGCCGTGCCGACTCGCTGGCCGATTCACTCAGCCGTTGCGCAGCCGAAATCAGGGCGCGCCCGACCGGTGTTCCCTGCGTCAGACTCCAATGGAATGGGTCCAGGAGCGATCTGTTCTGAAGCTGTATTTCGCCTTCTGCCGCGTCTTCCTGAACTGCCGGCCCTTTGTCCCTGTCAGGTGCGGGGCGTCCGCCGGCTTCGTTCTGGCGCTGGCGTGCGTCTACGGTCCTGTCTGGATGGTCTGATGCCAAATAAGGAGGCGAAAGGCTATTTTTCGGAAGCCTATCTTTGTGCTCTAACATGCTCTAGGCTTCCTCGCTCATGGCCTGCAGCTGTTGCGTCTGGTCAAACGCAGCCAGGTCAGCAATCAATTCGTCAAGATCGCCATCCAGAGCCTGCTCCAAACGGAACAGGGTCTTGTTGATCCGGTGGTCGGTTACGCGGCCTTGCGGGAAGTTGTATGTGCGGATTTTTTCGCTGCGGTCGCCCGAGCCAACCTGGCTGCGCCGCGCCGCGCCCAGGTCGTCCAACTGCTTCTGCATCTCGTTATCATAGAGCTTGGTCTTCAGAATGCGTACCGCCTTCAGCCGGTTCTGAAGTTGGCTCTTTTCGTCCTGACAGCTAATGACAATTCCGGTAGGGAGATGGGTAAGCCGAACGGCTGAGTCCGTCGTATTGACGCTCTGACCGCCGGGACCGCTGCTGCGGAATACGTCGACCTTCATCTCATTAGGACTGATTTCGATTTCCACGTCTTCGGCCTCTGGCAAAACGGCCACAGTTGCCGTGCTTGTATGTACCCTTCCCTGGCTTTCCGTGGTGGGTACGCGCTGTACCCGGTGTACGCCCGACTCGTACTTCAACCGGCTGTAAGCGCCCTTGCCTCGTACTTCAAGGATCGCTTCCTTTATTCCGCCCACACCGGTTTCGCTAACGCTCATCAACTCGGTCTTGAATTTGTGATCATCGGCCCAGCGCGTATACATGCGTAGGAGAGCAGCCGCAAACAGTCCGGCCTCATCCCCCCCGGCGCCGGCGCGTATCTCAACGATCACATTTTTGTCGTCGTTGCGGTCTTTGGGCAGGAGCAAGCGGCGCAGTTCGTCCTCAAGACCAGTAGCCTGATCCGCTAGTTCGGCGATTTCCAACTCGGCCAGTTCAGCCAACTCCGGGTCGTCGTCCTCCGCCAGCAGCGCCCGGTTATCAGCCAGTTGACTCTGCAGTTCCTGGTATTGGCGGAAAGTCCCGACAACCCCCTCCAGACTGCTGCGCTCCTGCGCCAGCTCCAATACGCGCGTGTAGTCGGCCAGCACATCCGGGTCAGCCATCAGACGATCCAGCTCTTCGAAACGCTCTTCGACTCGCGAAAGTTGTTCAGTCAGAATCATAGTTCTGCTTTTGGCCGCTTGTTACAGGGTTTCAGTCCCCGTTCAATCCGTAAAAATGGGCAGATTGCCTAAAGAGGTTATCTGTTCCCAAGCGCCGGAGTCACCCTCGGTAAAGACGGCCATCTCGCCCGCGACTTGCCCGCCTCCGGCCAGGATCAGGGAACGGAGCCCTTTCAGCGTGCTTCCGGTACTGACAACGTCATCCACCAATAACGCCTGTTTTCCTTTGATTAGCGCCAGGTCCTTGCCATCGATATACAACGTCTGCGGCTGGCCCGTAGTTATGCTGACGACTTCGGTTTCCAGGCAGTTGACCATATACGGCTTGCGAATTTTGCGCACAATCACAAGGGGGAGACCGGTTGCAACAGACAGAGCATGGCCGAGCGGCACGGCCTTCACCTCCGGCGCAAGGATTACGTCGGCGTTCGCCGGCACATTGTGGGCCAACATACGCGCGGCGGTCTCGACGATTTCGGTATCACCCAGCATATTGAAAATGGCGATCTTGACGCCGGGAGCCACCTGGAAAATCGGCAATTCTCGTTTGCATTCTCCGATGGTTACTTGAAAGCATCGTCCATCGTAACTCATTGCTTTGGTTCCTCCGGGCAGGGACTGCCCTACCTGAGTGTCTTGCCGCGCGCCTGTCGAGATCCTGCCACGGCTGCTGCGTTTGCACGCCTCAGACCATGCATTGCTGCTCCCCTCAATGGGTTTGCAAAAGTCCGACAAGACAGTACATTCTAGCACAGAGTTTCGACATTCCCAAGAGTTCAAGCACGAAAGTGGGCATACAATTATGGGAGCGAATTTTTGGGTGATTCTCTGGTCAACTGCGCAGGCGGCGGGCGAGACGGCCGCGGTCCCAGGGGGGGATGTCCCCAACTTTGGCTCACACGCGGCGGGCCAGTCTGCCCCAGGATGTGGGCAACAGATTTCTGACACGCGCTGACTCGCCCAGGAAACGAGGGGAAGGGCGGCTCCTCGACTTGGACGCAGGCTAATATTGGCCCGCCTTCCGGCGAATATGTGGGGCCGAAAGTACGGCTGTCAGCAGGCAGACGACGAAAATGACCAGTAAACCGGCCACACCAAAGGGATGCAACGCCACCATATCACCCTCAAAGTATGCGATCAACAGACTAATCGAAATCGCGCCATTACTAATCACCGCGGCCAGCAATGATGCCGGGGGCAAATCCGATGCCGCTGTAGCTGACAGCTGGCCAATGCCCAGTCCAATCAACGCAGCGCCCCCTATGCGGGCGGTCCAGGCGGATCCGAGCGTGATGCCCGCTGTCACGAACAGATCGCGGGGATATATCAACAGCAGAAGCCCCAACCCCAGGCCAATGAGGACAGCGTTTACCCGCAGACACAGCCGCGCAGCCCGATAGTGGTCGGTGAAAGTATATGCCATCGTGAGAGTAGAGCGCTTTCCAGGGTGCGTCCGGTCGAGCGCGGCCACTGAGGGGCGGCGCCCGAACTGCGCTGCGGAATCATACTGCTTTGGCAGTATAGCAAATGCTGTCAATCCTGTCAGCCGGACCAGGAGTGCCGCCGCCTCAGGCCAGGTACTCGCCTGGGCAGCCGATGTGTCGCCTCCAATTTCGCCACCAGCCTTGCCGCTATGATACACTGCCCCGGTTGCATCTTTCTGGAACTGCCGTGGCGAGAGATAGCCGGTCCGCCAGAGTGAGAGCGCAGGCGGATTTCCTTTGCAGCCAAGGGGATGGGGAGCAGACGAGGAGTCGAACTGTGAGCCAACGAATTTGGATTATCAGGCACGGCAACCGGGAAGACTTCCAGAACCCCGGCTGGGCCAAGACAGCGCAGCGTCCTTTCGATCCAGCGCTCTCGCCGGATGGTGAGACGCAGGCGAAGGAGGTTGGGCGCAGCTTACAGGACGAGCCTATTCACCTCGTCTTCGCCTCGCCGTTTCTGCGTACAATCCAGACCGCCTCCCACATCGCCGAGGCGCTGGACCTTTCGGTCTGCCTGGAGCCCGGCATCGGCGAAATCCTGCCGAGCGTACAGAGCGTGCCGGCGTTGTTGCCCGAGGAGGAACGTAGGCAGCGTTTTCCCCGCATTGATTGGGAGTATACCGCTGCCATTGGGTTCCCGTACCCGGAAAGTTCTGATGACGGTCACAAACGGTCGGCGGCAACAGTGTGGGCGCTGACCGACCGCTATCCTGACAAAAACCTGCTCATGGTTACGCACGGCGCGCCGGTCGTCGGCATCGTCCGCGGGCTGACCGGCCTGCCGGATCGCCTCACTGTGCCCCTGTGCTGCATCTTCACCCTGGAGCGGAAAGGCAACAGCTGGCAAGTGGTGCAGCGTTCAGAAATCTCTCACCTGAGTAACCAGGAGACGAGCAAGCGTTACGCCCACTCCGGTTAGCTTTCCCAACTGAGGGGAACCAGCCGTCCCTCCGCCCGCGCTGTATAGATCTCTGCTGCGTGGTCTGCCGTGTGGGCTGACATCAAAACGAGCAGATTGACGAGGTTTCCTCTTTCTCCCCAGTCGTATTCCACCTTTTTACGCAACTTCTCTTCGCTGAGCCTCTGGCAGCGGCTGACAATGCGTCGGTGACAGGTTGCCAGGTTGTCCAACACTTCGATCATCGACAGATCGGCCCTGGCAGCATGGAGACGAGCATTTATCGGGTCGAAATCTCCACTGATCCATTGGGCGAGAGCGTCGTCGCTCCCAAGGCCCGGACTTGCCAGTGCAGGTGACTGGCGGGCGGGCAACGAGATATTGGGCCAGCGTTTGACGAGTTCCAGGATGTACTCGTCCCAGGCGAGGATATGGGCGAGGAGATCGCGGACAGTCCAGTCTCCGCAAACGGGGACGGACGTACAGCTTGTTTCCGTGAGGCCGGTGATCGCATCCAGTAGACTATTGAAGTGGCGCCGGTAAAACTTGAACAAGCGATCTCGGCCCCAACGTTCAATCGAGAAGCAGTAGCGGTGCACTTCCTCGGCATGCTCATCCACATGTTCGGGCATTCGCTCCAGCAACTGCTTTACGATTGGGCTGCGTTGGCCTCGGTCCACATAGTCGGCCTCAATCTGTTCCGAAGAGAGCGACAGGGCAAAACTGATTAACTCCTGGCGCGCCTCGTCGGCCCCGTTCACTACCGTGTCCCAGCTGCGATTCTCGTTGGCCGCCCTTTCGTCATTCGTTTCCACAGTCTGGGCGGTCGGCGGTTTCTCGCGATACTCAAGCGCCGCCTGCATGCGCTGCAACTGGAAATTGTCCCAAAAGGCGATGTGGGCTAAGGCGGCGATTGGCGTCCAACCGCCATCCAGACAGGGCTTGACGTACTCATCCGGTTCAAGCAGGAACAGAGGCCATCGAAAGTTGAGATAGCTCCTGCGGAGTTTCTCGGCGTATTCTGCGCCGGTAGCGCTGGCTGGAATAGACTGTTGTTGCGTCATGGTTGGCTGTCCTTACGTTCTTAGTGAGCGCAGACGGTTGAAGGCGGCGGCCAGTTCGTGGCGGCGGAAGTGGGCGAACGCCCCGGTGCGGCGGCTATCCAGCACGTCCAGCCCCTTGCATTCGATATCGGCCATGACCAGGTCCAGAATCTCCGACAGGATGCGTTGACCATCGATATAGCGGCGGCGAGCATAGTCGAGCGCGGCCCCGATGGCGCGCGTCTGCGCCCGGTGAACGATCTGTTCCACCGCCGACAGGTCCAGCGTTTCCGCGCCGAACTGAACCGTCTGTACGTCTCTGGTCTTGATACTCGATTCCCGCCGCCCTTTCGCCGGGTTGACACTGCCTGGCTGTGGCCGGCGTTGGAAATCGACTGTGAACGCGTTGCTCTCTTCTGAAACCCGACCGGTGGGCTGGGCCGCGGCAACCGCCTTCGCGCGTGCAGTCACATCGTGAGGGCGAAATGTGTCCATCGCGATTACGGTATTGGCAACATCCAGATAATCGCCGCTGCCGCCACAGACGAGAACAGTGCTGAGGCCGTTTTGCGCGTGCAACCTGGTCACCCGGTCGATATAGGGGGTGATAGGTTCTTGCTCCTTCGGCACCAGCGCCTGCATCCGTGCATCCCGGATCAGGAAATTGGTTGCAGCTGTGTCTTCGTCGATAAGCAAACCGTCGGCCCCCGATTCAAGCGCCTCAATAATCGCCGCGGCCTGGCTAGTGGACCCACTGGCGTTACCGCTGGAAAAGCGGCAGGTGGGTTGTCCCAGCGGCAAGGTACCGATAAAGGGCGAGATATCAACGCCGCTGACCGAGCGCCCGTCCTCGGCCCGAATTTTGACCAGGTCGGCCGCACTGACCACAAGCTCACGTCCATCGCTGGGCCGGTGGTTGTAGACGCCGCGTTCGATCGCCCGCAACAGGGTCGATTTTCCGTGATACCCGCCGCCGACGATGAGCGTCACTCCCGCAGGGATGCCCATGCCATGCACGGTCCCCGCGTGGGGCAGGGCAAAGGCAACTTTCAGGCTTTCCGGCGCTTTGAAGGGAACCACCTCCTCGCCCGGCATAGGGCGGTCGTCGACCCCGCTGGACCGGGGCAGGATCGCGCCATCGGCGACAAAGGCGATTAGTCCCCTAGCGGCCAACATGGCACGTAACTCGTCTGCGTCCTCGTTCACGGCGGCGTGGAGCCACAAATCGTCCGCGGGGTGGCTGCGGGCGTATAAGCTGTTGGCGACGATCCGGGGCAGGTCCTCCAGGAGCAGACTGCAAGCCTGCCGGCCCAGAACTCTTCTGCCCTGGGCCGGCAGGCCGACTGTAAATCGCGCCTCGACAGTGCCGTCGCCATGTATCTGCACCGCCGTGTTCGCCAACACCTGCTGGCCTGGCGCTTCGATGCGGATTTCGCCGCTCCTGCCGCTGCCCCGGCGCGCGAACAACCTGTCTGCCTGGCGGGCAAAGGCCCTGGCAAGATAGCAACTGACGCCAACGGTTCTGCTTGTATAGGCATACAGCCGTTCAGGCAGTTCGGCCACAGCTGGCGGGATTAACGCTCGCAGGCGGCTAGGTGCCGCGAAAGGGTCTGGCTGCACTGAATCGACGGCAAGCGTGAATCCATTGAATCTGTAGGATCCGCCTATATCTCTATAGGCTTTGTAGCCCTTGCCATCAATGCGTAGTAGAATCTGGCGCAAAGCCTCGACTGTAGTTATGTCGGACATGGTTCCCAACCTGCATGCTTGGACGCCCCAAGGCGTATCACTGTTGGCTGACTCAGTATGCCAGCGGTAGAAGGAAGCGTGCAACGAACGCAAGATGCCTCCGGCGCCTACCAGGAAAGACGCTTCGCACATCGTCTCATCCAATCGGCTCGCTGAGATTCTGGCACCTCCCTCACTGGCAAAGGATTTTACATCGCACAAAAACACTTGTACACTGTAGGCCAGATCGGGTTCCGCAAGAAATCACGAGCCAACGCATTGAAAGCTTTTCCCCTACCTGAAAGGGCTTCCTAGATGGAGTACCGAAATTTCGGCCGAACTGGAATGAAGGTCAGCCCCCTTTGCCTGGGCTGTTGGAACTTCGGGGAGCGTACACCGCCGCAAGTCTCCTATGCAATTGTAGACAGAGCGTTGGACGCCGGCCTTAACTTTTTGGATACGGCAAACGTTTACGGTCGCGGCCGCAGCGAGGAAATAACGGGCGAGGCGTTAAAGCGTAATGGCAGCCGCAGTGGCGTCGTTCTGGCGACAAAATTTCATGGCAGGATGGCCGACGACGATCCCAATGCAGCTGGCAGCAGTCGCCGCCACATTATTGAACAGTGTGAAGCCAGCCTCCGCAGATTGCAAACAGATTACATCGACATCTATCAGATTCACAGGCCCCGCCCCGACGTTGCGATTGACGAGACCTTGCGGGCGCTTGATGACTTGGTGCGGTCGGGTAAGGTGCGCTATCTCGGCAGCAGCACATTCGCAGCGTGGCAGGTTGTGGAGTCGCTCTGGGTTGCGAAGGAGTTGGGCCTGAACCGCTTTATTTCAGAGCAGCCCCCCTATCACATCCTGGACCGGCGCATCGAGCGGGGGTTGGTCCCGATGGCCCTGACTTTCGGCATTGGCCTGATCCCCTGGAGCCCGTTGGCCGGGGGCCTACTGACTGGCAAGTACACGCGAGGGCAATCGGCGCCGGAAGGGGCGCGATACGCCAGACCGGAAGATGAGCCGCGCCAGTCCCGCCGTCTGAACGACAGCGTTTATGACGTGAACGAGGGTCTGCTGCCCCTGGCTGAAGCCAAGGGTTGTACGCTGTCTCAACTGGCGCTGGCCTGGTGTGCTCAGCAGCCGGGAATCACCAGTCCAATACTTGGCCCTCGGACGATGGAGCAGTTGGAGGACAATCTCGGCGCACTCGAAGTTACCGTCACCGCTGAAGACCGTCAGCGTATCGACGAGTTGGTTCCGCCAGGGCGGATGGTTAGCCCGTTTTACGAGGCCGAATTCGGTCCGAGTCTCCATCGCGCCTTTGCCTGATCGGTGTAGCAGGCAAGGCGTCATCCGAAAGACACTTGAGAGGCGTTCTCAGACCGACGCCGGCAGAACGCAAAAGGATTTCTGAATGGAATACCGCGTTTTCGGACGTACCGGCATGAAGGTCAGCCCCTTTTGTCTGGGCTGTATGAACTTCGGGCGGCGGACAACGCCGGAAGACTCTTATCCAATAATAGACAGGGCGTTGGATGCCGGCATAAATTTCCTGGATACTGCAAACGTCTACGACCGCGGCGGCAGCGAGGAGATTACCGGCGAGGCCTTAAAGCGCAACGGCCAGCGCAGCCGCATCGTACTGGCCACAAAGGTCCACGGCAGGATGGATGACGACGATCCCAATGCCGCCGGAAGCAGCCGCCGCCATATAATCGAACAGTGTGAAGCCAGCCTCAAGCGTTTGCAGACCGACTACATCGACATCTATCAGATGCACAGGCCCCGCCCGGAGATTGCGATTGACGAGACCCTGCGGGCGCTCGACGACCTGGTGCGGGCGGGCAAAGTGCGCTATCTCGGCACCAGTACATTCGCGGCATGGCAAGTGGTGGAGTCGCTTTGGGTGGCGAAAGAATTGGGCCTGAACCGCTTTGTTTCAGAACAGCCCCCCTATAATATTTTGGATCGGCGCATCGAACGAGAGCTGATCCCGATGGCCCGTACTTTCGGCATTGGTCTGATCCCCTGGAGCCCATTGGCTGGGGGCCTACTGACCGGCAAGTATACGCGTGAGCAGCCTTCGCCGGAAGGGGCGCGCTACGCCAACGCTGCGAATGAGCCGCGGTTGGCCCGCCGCAAATCCGGCAATTTCTATGAGGTGACGGAAGGCCTGCTGCCACTGGCTGAAGCGAAGGGCTGTACGCTGTCTCAACTGGCGCTGGCCTGGTGCGCTCAGCAGCCGGGAATTACCAGCCCAATCATTGGGCCTCGCACGATGGAGCAGTTGGAGGACAATCTCGGCGCCTTCGAGGTAACTGTCACCGATGAGGACCGCCAGCACATCGACGCCCTGGTGCCGCCGGGGCGGATGGTCAGCCCGTTCTACGAGGCGGACTTCGGTCCCAATATCCATCGCGCTATTGTCTGATTGGGATGGCCTGCTCTGCGCCGGCCGCAGCACATTTGCAAGGCCGACCGGGCGACACAGGCAGTACGAGATACACATACTTTTTCCGAATTGGCTTGAGGTCAATTCCCAGCGGTTGACTGACACGCCCCCTGATGAATGAAACACAGTTGGCAGCCCTTTTGTCCGATGTAGCTGGCGGGACGGTGACGGTAGATGCCGCCTTGACCCGGCTGCGGACGCTGCCGTTTGAGACGCTCGAGGGCGTGGCAACGCTGGACCATCACCGTCAATTGCGGACGGGCTTCCCGGAAGTGATCTATTGCGAGGGCAAGACGGCGGAACAGGTTGCGCTGATCGCGGAGCGGCTGGCTGCCCGGTCGTCCCGGCTATTGGGGACGCGGGCGACAGAGGAACAGTTCAGAGCGGCCTCGCAGCGTGTTCCTGATCTGAATTGGCACGAGCAGGCCCGCTGTCTATGGTTGGACCGTGAACCGGCATCGGACCATAAGACGGGCGTAGCGGTCGTATGCGCGGGTACGAGCGACCTGCCGGTGCTGGAAGAGGCAGCCCTGACGCTGCGGTTGATGGGACATGACCCCCGAAAAATTGCCGATGTGGGTGTTGCGGGTCTTCACAGGATCCTTCCCCATATCGAGACGCTACAGCAGGCGAATGTGGTCGTAGTCATCGCCGGCATGGAGGGCGCCCTCGCTTCGGTTGTGGCCGGGCTGACCCAGGCGCCGGTGATTGCCGTACCGACGAGCATAGGCTACGGCGCCAGCTTTGGAGGCATAGCGGCCCTGCTTGCCATGCTCAACAGTTGCGCGTCCGGCTTGGCCGTGGTGAACATCGACAATGGCTTTGGCGCAGGCCACATGGCGGCACTGATAAACGGTAAGATAGAAGACAATTCCCCCGGTTCTTGTAATGGATACACACATTCCACATACAATTCGCAGGTAGCAGCCAGTTCATAGTCAGGGCAAGGGTGTGACAATGAAAGAATCTGAGACCCAAGCGCTCCCAGCAACCCTCTCAGCGGAAACCGCCGCTAAACTGAAGACGATGCGGGCAACCTTGCAATCTTTCGGTTCCGTCATCGTCGCCTACTCCGGCGGCGTGGACAGCGCCTTAGTGATGGCGGTTGCTTACGAGCAGCTGGGCGGCAGGTCCGCCACTGCTGAGGAAGGGCGGGGCGCGCTGGCCTGTATCGGCGTCTCTCCCAGCTACCCGGCGCGGGAGATGCGGGACGCGGTCGCGCTCGCCGAAGAGATCGGCGTGCCCTACCGTCTGGTGGAAACAGAGGAGTATCTGGATCCCAACTACGCCGCCAATCCCAACAACCGTTGCTACTTCTGTAAATCGGAACTACACAATCGGTTGCACGAGATTCTGCAGCAAGAGGTTTGGGGAATCGTCTGCGACGGTACCAATGCCAGCGACGTGGGCGATGATCGCCCGGGCGTGACCGCGGCCCGGGAGCGGGGCGTGCGTTCGCCCTTGCTGGAAGCAGGCATCACAAAGCCGGAGGTGCGGGCCATCGCCAGACACCTGGGGCTGCCGGTCTGGGACAAGCCGGCCATGGCCTGTCTCTCTTCGCGCGTGCCCCACGGCACGGCGATCGACGCGCAGCTGCTGCGTCAGATCGAGGCGGCGGAAGACGTTCTGGTGGCGTTGGGCCTGCGCCAGTTCCGCGTGCGCCACCATGGCGAGATCGCCCGTCTTGAACTGCCGCCGGACGAATTTCCGATGGTCATTGCCCACTATCAGGAGATAGTCGACGGCATAAAGGCTGCCGGCTACCGGTACGTCACCCTCGACCTGGCCGGATTCCGCAGCGGCGGCCTCAATGCTACTGCGAACGGCAGCACCGATGGCGCGCTCGTCCCATTGGAAGAGTTGATGGCGTTCGGTCAGTGACCGGTGTTACCCAGGTTAGCGGCGCCAGCGCCACTGGCCACTAGCCACTACAACCATGCCTCTCGCCTATCTAGACACCCCTTCCGGAATTTCCGGTGACATCTTTCTCGGCTGCCTGGTGGACGCCGGCTGGCCGCTGGCTTCGCTTCATGACACTGCGGATAGCCTGAACTTGCCAGACGGCAGTTGGCGCATTCATGCGGAGTCAGTGATGCAAGGGGGGTTGCGTGCTACACGCATCCATGTGGAAGTAAGCGAACAGAGCACCGAGCGACATCTGGCCGACGTGCAGGAGATTATCGAGGCCGCCAACTTGCCGGCGGAGGTCAAACACCGAGCGTGTGCCGTTTTCGCGCGACTGGCAGCGGCGGAGGCGCATATTCACGGCACGACGCCGGACGCGGTCCACTTTCATGAGGTCGGCGCGCTGGATGCGATAATCGACATCGTCGGTGTCTGTGCCGGACTGCATGAACTTGGGATCGATACCCTGTGCGCGTCGGCGCTTCCGCTCGGTCCCGGCTGGACCAGTTCGATGCACGGGCGCATACCGCTGCCCGCGCCGGCTACCCTCGAGCTGCTGGCTGCCGCTGGCGCCCCGACCGTAGCCGCGCCCGGACCTGGCGAGTTGGTAACCCCGACCGGCGCGGCGCTGCTGGCAGAGTTGGCGCAGTTTCGTCAACCGTCGCTGCGTTTGCGCAGGATTGGTTACGGCGCGGGACAGAAGGTTTTCGAGTGGCCCAATGTTGCCCGCCTGTGGCTGGGTGAAGAGACTTCTGAGGAGCCGGGTGACCCAGCCCGAGAACCCACCGAACCTCTGGTGGTGATCGAAACTAATATCGATGACATGAATCCGGAACTGTACGAACCGGTGCAGCGTCACCTGTTTGATGCAGGTGCGCTCGATGTCTGGACGACCGCCATTGCTATGAAGAAGTCTCGGCCCGGCACGCTGCTGCGCGTCCTCGCCGAGCCGGGTGAAGAATCCGTCCTTTCCGCGCTCCTTCTGCGAGAGACAACCACGCTGGGCGTGCGAGTATATCCGGTCCGGCGCCATGTTGCCGAGCGCAAAGTCGATACGATCGAAACGCCCTACGGGTCCGTGCGGGTAAAGGTGAAGCGGGTGGATGGACAGGCCGTCGGCGCCAAGCCGGAATTCGAGGACTGTCAGGCCCTCGCCGAAGCCACAGGTATACCGCTGCCAGAAGTCTACGCCGCCGCGTTGGCAGCCGCATCGCCCCTGGTCAGCTCGCATTCCAACTTTCTGACACAAGTGAAAGAGAGGGAGGCCGCGCCAGATGGCGAAGTTGGTTCATAAAGTCGTTCCCATCATTTTGCGGCGGCGTGAACGGCTTGAGATCCTGGCCTTCCACCATCCCAAAGAGGGCTCGCAGCTGGTTAAAGGAACGCTGGAAAAAGGTTAAAAGACGGAGGATGCCACGCTTCGAGAACTTGCAGAGGAGTCCGGCATCGAGAACGCTGTCGTCATAAGGCCGCTTGGTCAAGTGACACTTCGTGAAATAGCACAGCACTGGCATCCCTTTTTGTGCCGCGTTCCAGGTCAACTGCCAGACCAGTGGACCTTCTTCACACAAGATGATGGGGGACACCTGTTCGACTTTTTCTAGCACGAACTGGACAAGCCGACGGATGACAGCTGGCACCAGGATTTTCATCGGGCCATGACATTGGTCCGCAACCTGTTTCAGGAAGACAAAGCAGACTTCTAAACTGCCGCATCTTGATCCACAAGGAGATCTATCTATGATTCCGCAACGACTTTTTGGCCGAACAGGGCATAACAGCACTGCTACCCTCTTCGGTGCAGCCGCGTTGGGCCGAGTCTCACAAGCCGACGCCGACCGTACCTTGGAACTGCTGCTCGAATACGGCGTCAATCACATAGACACCGCAGCCAGCTACGGCGAAGCGGAGGTCCGCATCGCCCCTTGGCTCGAAAAGCACCGGGACCGCTTCTTCCTGGCGACCAAGACCAACGAACGCGAATATGCAGCCGCCAAGGCCCAGATTCATCATTCTCTGGAGCGGATGCGCGTGGACAAGATCGACCTGATCCAATTTCACAATCTGGGTCACCCGGACGACTGGGAAACGGCCATGGGCGAGAATGGCGCGCTCGAAGCGGCCAAGGAGGCTCGCGATCAGGGGCTGGTGGAACACATCGGCGTAACCGGGCACGGCCTCAAAATCGCGGCTTTTCATTACCGCAGCCTGCAGGCGTTCGATTTCGATTCGATCCTGCTGCCCTGGAACATCCAGATGAAGCAGAACAGCCAGTACGCCTCCGACTTCGACCGGGTTGTCGGCCTGGCGCGCGAACGGGGCATCGCCGTGCAAACGATAAAATCACTCGCGCGCGGCCCCTGGGCCACGACGCCCAAGAGCCGTAACACCTGGTACCAGCCCCTGGAAGAGCAGGCGGACATCGACCGCGCCGTCCACTGGATTCTGGCACAGGGAGATCTATTCCTGAACACGGCAAGCGATATCAACCTGCTGCCCAAGGTGCTTGATGCCGCAAGCCGTTTTGACGGCAACGGCCCAAGCGATGAGGAGATGGCGGCGATGGTTGCGGAACAGAGTATGACCCCCCTGTTCGCCTGACCTGGCAGACGCGGTTTTGCACCCGCCGACTGGATCTGCGGCCTGATGCGTTCGATCTACCTGTTGCTCTACCGGCTTCTCTACAATGAGTTGGCCTGGGCCTATGATGCGGTGAGTTGGGCTGTCAGCCTGGGGCGGTGGGACGCCTGGCGCCGGGCGGCTCTGCCCTATGTCCGTGGGACGCGAGTCCTCGAAGTCGGGTTTGGTACGGGAGAGTTGCTGCCGGTCCTGCAGAGAGGGCAGCGCCGCGTCATCGGCATCGAACCGTCCGCCGCGATGCAGCGCATCAGTTGTCAAAAGCTTCGCGGGTGGGCGGAGACAGTTCCCCTCGTACAGGGGACCGCGCAGAAACTTCCCTTTGCCGACAAAGCCTTCGATACGATTGTCAGCGCCTTTCCCGCATCCTATATCCTCGACCCGCGTACCCATCGGGAGTTTGCTCGCTGTCTCCGCCCAGGAGGCCGAATTGTCATTGTTGAGGTGATCCTGGCCGAGCCCGGTACACTACTGAGCCTTCTGTTCAATTTGGTCTTTCCGTTTCCTGCAGACGCTTTCGAGAGGCTCGATAATGCGGTACAGGCGTCAGGGCTGACCATAGAGGAGCATGTTGTCGGGCGGGGGGCAGTACGACCATTGGTCATCGTCGTCGAAAAGCGGGTTAGCCAGTGAGCCAGCCTTCCGTCCATGCTCGATTTGCCGGCGGGCTGGCCTCCCACTGGCGCCAGACCACGAGCGGGACCGGCTTTCTGCGACCAGGCAGTTCCGGCCTCCTCTTGGGGAACAACGGGGCAACTGATCAGGTCTACACCAACGCGCAGATTGACGACTACCGGGACCTCTCCCGCGCCGACTTTCTGTGGCGGCCTCCTCTACGACTGACAGTACGGGCGCGCTTCTCACACAAAAGCGGGCAAATCACCGGAACTGCGGGCTTTGGCTTCTGGAACGACCCTCTCCGCATGACCGGCCCGCGCCGGCTCGCATTGCCCCAAGCCCTCTGGTTCTTCTATGCCGGCCCGGATGCCGACATGCGCATGGCGCTGGATCAACCCGGTTGGGGTTGGAAAGCTGCTGTCATCGACACCCGCACATGCAAATTCGTGGCGAGGGCGCCCCTTCTTGCCCTGGCCCCCCCGCTGATGCGTGAGCCTCTTTTGTATGGTTGGCTGTGGCCATCATTTCAGAGGGCAGCGGGAATTGCCGAACGACTGCTCCCCGCCGCCATGCAGGACTGGCACGTCTACACCATCGACTGGCAGCGGGACCGAGCACGCTTTTTTCTGGATGGGGGGCTGTTGCTGGAAACATCCCACGCGCCTGCAGGTCCACTTGGGCTTGTCCTCTGGTTGGACAACCAATTCCTGCAGGTTTCTCCGTGGGGTCATTTCCGCTGGGGACTCGTTGCGAAGGAAGAAGGCCAATACCTGGAGGTCGACTGGCTGGCGGTCGAAAGAGTAACCGGCCCGGCGTGAGCAGGCTTGATCAGGCGGCGACCAATCTGGGGAGTTCACGGCCCGAGCCTACTCGGCAACTAGCCAAATCGCACTTTTGAAGAGTCGGTGCTAGTGGCACCCGTCACGCGGAATGCCTCAACAATCTGGGGGTTGAGACGATGACCTGACCCCGGCTCCTGCGACAACAGCAAGTGGCCCTCTTCTATTCGTTCCGGCGGGGACAGCAGATCCGAGCGCCAGTCGACCTCGCCCCAGGCATACTCCAGGATATAGAAGTTGGGCCAGGTGGCGGCTGCCTGCGCGGTGGCCGCGGTCGAGAGCGGCCCCGCCGGGTTATGGGGTGCGACCAGAACCTGGCTCATGCGTGCGGCCGCAGCAATCTCGTTCAGCTCCAGGATTCCGCCGCAGTGTTTCACATCCGGCATAATTACATCCACGCAGCGCTGCGCGGTAAATGGGCGAAAGCCTTCGACGCCGAAAACACTCTCCGCCGACGCGATCGGCTGGGGGACGCGGCCCGCTACCGCGGCCAGACCGTCCGTATCGGTATGCGCTACCGGCTCCTCATACCAGAAGAGGCTTGACTCCGCCAGTTCCAGCCCCACGATAACTGCTTCCGATACTTCCATGCGGCTGTGGCAGTCGACCGCCAACTCGACGTCGTCGCCGATCGCCTTGCGCACTGACCGGACGCGCTCGACGCCGGGCCGCCAGTCTGCCATGGGACCGGTTCGGAAGCGATAGGGGTGGCGCAACTCGTCGAAAGGCGCCATTTTGATGGCGGTAAAACCTTCGTCCACGGCTTGGCGCGCCGCCCGCGCAAATCCTTCGGGCGAGCGGTCCATGACATGGCGGTTGATGTTGGCGTAGAGTCGCAGGCGTTCGCGGACAGCCCCGCCGAAGAGGACATGCAGCGGTACACCCAAAGATTGCGCCAGCACATCCCACAGCGCCTGTTCCAGTCCGCTAAGCGCCGTATTGTAAGCGCGGCCCCCGTCTTTGCGGCACAGCATCTGCCGTATGCGGGCGATTTTCCGCGGGTCTTCACCCACCAGAGTCTGGCCGAACTGCTCAACTGCGGCAACGCAGAGCCCTTCGTTGCCGCTATGGCTGGCTTCGCCCACACCAGTAATACCCGCGTCGGTCTCGACGACGACATGCAGCCAGTCTCCCCGATGATTGACGCGGACAATGAGAGTGGAAATTGACTCAATCTTCACTGTTTGCACTCACTTCCTGACTGACTGACAAATTTGGTGGGCGGACAGTTGCGCTCGTAGCGCTAATTCTACTGCCAGCGACTCGGAAGGAATCTTGCTCCGCCACAAATTCATCCTCAATGCGCCGTCCAACCCCCGTCAACAGTGATTCCTGCGCCGGTTACGAAACTGGACGCGTCGCTGGCCAGGAAAACGGCCAATCCACCGATTTCGTCCAGGTCCCCCCAGCGTCCGAGAGGGATCCTGGCGATAAACTCCCTGTACTTCTCCGGATCTTGTTCCAGAGCCAGATTCATCTCGGTTGAAAAGGGGCCGGGCAGCATCGCATTGACTGTAATGCTATACGGCGCCCACTCCAACGCCAACACGCGGGTCATCTGCAATACGGCCCCTTTGCTGGAGGCATATGGCGTGCGCTCTGGCAGGGCGATGACAGAAAGCGCGGAGCCGATGTTTATGACCCGACCGTACCTTTGCGCTTTCAAGTGACCGGCCGCGGCTCGGCAAAAGTTCCAAACTCCGGTGACGTTGGTGTCGATCACCCTTTGAAACTCTTCCGGTTGCAACTCATCAATAGGGCCGCGGATGTTGATGCCGGCGTTGTTGACTAAAATGTGCAGGCCGCCGAAGTCTGCAATCACCTGCTGTACGACCTGGGATGCCTGCTCGTGGTCGCTGACTTCGCAGGCGTAGCCGCGTACTTCGGCCATCGGCTCCTGCGTCGAAATGCCATTCTCGGCATTTGCCGCACGCGAATCAACAAGCGACTGAGCGATCTCCTCTGCAGCCTGGTCGGCCCGTCCCTGATCTCTGCTGGTGAGAGCGACCGATGCGCCGGCCTCCGCCAATGCCTGGGCCATCTGCTTGCCCAGCCCGCGGTTGCCGCCGGTGACAAGGGCGATCCGGTCGGTGAGTTTGAATTTGTCGAGAACGGACATAGGAATTCTCCGGCTATCTGGGAACGAGAGGACTCTACCATTTACTTTTCACTATCCGCCAGAAAGAAGCTATCATAACCTACATGTCCGGCGGGAAGCGGGACGTGTCTAATTGCTCGCACTTTCCACAAGCCACTATACACTAACAGCAGGTGTACTACCATGCCCAATACAGTCCTGTCCTCATCGGAAAAAAGTGCCCTTTTGGATTTCATTCGCCTTCTGGCCGATGAGAGTGGGGCGATCATCCGCCGTTACTTCCGCAGTGGTTACACTGTAGACAGCAAATCAGACGAAACGCCGGTGACCGTTGCCGATCGGCAAGCGGAGGAGCGTATGCGGGAGTTAATTATCGAGCGCTACCCCTCCCACGGCATCCTGGGTGAAGAATATGGGCATCATCAGCAGGAGGCACCCTTCCAGTGGGTGTTGGACCCGATCGACGGCACCAAGAATTTCATCAGTCACGGCTACCTGTTTGGTACGCTAATTGCGTTGGTGCATGAGGAGCAGGCACTGCTGGGCGCGATCCATCAGCCGATTGTGGAGGACCTGTTGATCGGCGACGGCGACACAGCCTGGCTGAACGGGGAGGCGGTCAGTGTGCGAGACTGCGCGTCCCTGGAGGATGCAGTCTTCCTGACGACAAGTCACTACAACGTCGCGAACTTTCAGAATGGCCCGGCGTTTGAAGAAGTGGCACAGAAGGCGGCACGCTACCACACGTGGGGCGACTGCCACGGCTACTACCTGGTGGCGGTCGGCGGCGCTGATGTGATGACCGATCCGGTGATGAACTTCTGGGACCGGGCTGCGCTGGTCCCGATTATCGAGGGGGCCGGCGGGCGCATCACCGACTGGCAGGGGGGCGATCCCCTGTACGGCAACGGCGTCATCGCAAGCGGCGGCAGCATACACGACGAACTGGTGCGGCAACTGAATCCATAGGGGGAATTGAGCAGTTGAAGTCCCGACTGAAGCAACGTGAGTCCGAGGCCACCTGGACCTGACTCCATGGGGGGGCTGAACCATGCTGTTGAAAGACAAAGTAGCTCTAATTACAGGCGCGGCTACTGGCATCGGCCGGGCGACCGCCCACCTCTTTGCCAGGGAGGGGGCCAAGGTCGCCCAGTTGTGCCCCATAAAGCGAAATGGACGCCCAGAGGAGATCACGCAAGCCGTGCTATTTCTTGCCTCCGACATGTCCAGCCATATGACGGGGAGCCACCTGGTGGTCGACGGCGGCCTGAGTTCTACTATCCAGATGCCGGACGAGATTTCGCATTAACAGTGGTCGTTTCATACCAACTCACAGCTGCAGGCTTGGCAAACTCGGTCCTGTGCCTTTGATTCAGCACCAAACCAATGAGTCAAGGGCTGTTTGTAGTACAATGAGAGAGGGACCCGGTTGGGATAGTCGAGGTAGCCCGTGAAAAGCGAAATACAATTGGAGACTTGGAATGTTAAGATCTGCAGAGTTTATCGATTCTTCTGAAGAGAGCGAAGTTGAAGAAGCTGGAATCTCATTTCAAGAATATGATATCACTTCCAGCCCCAATGATTTCAACGTCAGAACGATTGTTGATTTCATTGACAGCAAAATCTTCAGAATTCCTGTCTTTCAGAGAAACTACGTGTGGACGATAAACCGCGCGTCAAAGTTGATCGAGTCAATTATTCGTGGTCTTCCAATCCCCCAAATCTTTCTTTACGAACAGGGGCGTAACAATTTCGTGGTGATCGATGGTCAGCAGCGACTGATGTCAATATATTTCTTCTCTAAGATGAGGTTTCCCGTCATGGAAAAGAGGGGTGCTCTCAGGACAATCTTTGACAAAGAAGGTAGAATTCCAAAAAATGTTTTCGATGATGACAGTTTCTTTTCAAAGTTTAACTTGAGATTACCTTCCACGTTACCCCTGACGCAAAATAAGCTGCATGGACTTAATTACGAGGAACTGGGCGAGCTTCAGACTACACTGGACTTAAGAACCATTCGCTGTGTGATTGTAAAGCAGAATTTCCCTCAAGACGACGATTCAGCTGTTTTTGAGATTTTCAACCGCCTTAACACTCAAGGAGTCAACCTGACTCCTCAAGAAATAAGGGCCAGCCTGTACAGTTCTGAATTCATGAAGATGGTTTCCAGGTCAAACACAGATGACAGATGGCGCAGGCTGATCGATCAATCTGAACCTGACATAAGGATGAAGGATGTTGAGTTCCTTCTCAGAGGTTTTGGAATGCTTACTCGGGGTGAAAAATATGCTCCGTCAATGTCACGGTTTCTTAACAATTTTGCGAAGGAAATGCAGGAACATCCTGAAGTGGAAGTAGAACTTCTGCAGAAAATATTTTCTTCTTTCCTTGAAGAATGCGCTGACTTTCCTGCCAGGATATTTGGCACTGCGAATAGAAAGGTGAACGTATCGGTATTTGAATCAGTTTTCTCGGCAGCTTGTGCATCTGGCTTTGCAGACGGAACAGGAACTGTTCATTGCCTTTGTAGAGACAGAATTGAGAAACTGAAGAATGATTCCGCTTTTCTTGATGCCTCCAGCACAAAGAGTACGGATACTGAAAACGTACGTATCAGGTTGGAACGGGCCAAAGAGTTGCTCCTGGACTGACATATGACAACAGGAATTGATGCACGCGCGATTGATGCACTCATTGAGCGTCAAGAGCACATAAGGGCTTTTTTGAGGAGTCATGATGAGATTTCACTCATGGATGACACAGAGATTGAGTTTCGTAAAGTGTTGGTGTTGAGCGTTGCAAGCTTTTTTGAACAACAAATTACAGATGCTGTTGCCCGTCTCGCGGCGAGCACGAATTCAGCGCAAGTTGAGAATCTTGTAAGAAGGAAAGCAATAGCCCGTCAGTACCACACCTACTTCAGTTGGGATGGTAACAATGCAAATCAGTTCTTGAGCCTCTTTGGCAGCGATTTCAAGGACGAGGTGGAGGCAGAGATAAAGCTAAATCCTGTTTTGGAAGAAGGTTGTAGATCGTTCCTGAGATTGGGTCAGGAGCGAAACCGATTAGTTCACGAGAATTTCGCAATCGCGCCTTTAGATAATACTTTGCAAGAGATAAGAGACTCGTATAGGAAAGCGCTTGACTTCGTTGAATACTTGGCAAAAAGAATTCACCCGTAGGAGGGGGTTCGAATTGAGCTTTCGAAATTGGCTGAATCAGTTCAATATGCCGCTGATGCACAACCCCAATTTCATCGCCACCCGACCGAATCGATAAACCGCCCCGCCAGGGGCATGATGAAATCATTCGACAAAGAGAGACCTGACAATGAACGCAACAACTGTCCTTCCCGCCGCTGACGCAACCGTCCAGGAGTTCGATTGGGGCGAGTTGGTCTGGTATGCAAATCGAAAATTGGGCAACAGCGCCACCATGACCTTCGGGCGCGCTGTCCTCAAAGGCGGGCACGAAAACTTCCGCCATTCCCACCCCAACTGTGAAGAGATCCTGCATGTGCTCAGCGGGCGTATTATTCATTCACTGGGGGACGAGGTCTTCCCGATGGGGCCCGGGGACACGATAGTGATTCCGGCCAATGTCGTCCATAACGCCAGCAATGACGGCGACGACCCTGCCATAATGACGATCCTCTTTTCCACACCGGATCGTGAAACCATTGTGGCTGACGAATGAACACTTAACACCGCAGTTGAAGGAGGTACAAAATGCCTGCCACCGAACCGACGCGGAAGGATCGAGATCCTGTGAAGATCGCCTGGTATCGCGTTCCCGTGGCGCGCGAACAACTCAACGCGCTCAATCAACGCGATGATTGGCAGGGAACGCTGCAGGTCGCCGGCCATCTGGGCCTGGTTGCGATGACCGGCCTCGCGGCCTGGTATGCGGCTGCCCACTTGCCGCTGTTTGCACTGCTACTGATCCTGCTTTTGCACGGCACCTTTTACGTCTTTCTCTACAACGGCTCCCATGAGCTCTCGCACAATACGGTTTTCAAGACAAAGATGCTGAACATTCTGTTCATGCGCATTTTCAGTTTTCTTGTCTGGCGCAACCATCTGATGTTTTCCACCAGCCACGTTGAGCATCACAAATACACGCTGCATCCGCCCGACGATCTGGAAGTGGAACTGCCCATGGAACTGACTGTGGCAGGCTTCCTGAAAAACGCAGTGGTGAATCCTTGGAATCTCTATGACGCGTTGAGGGTGACCATCCGTCTCAGCCTCGGCCGCCTGGAGGGTGAATGGGAGCACGCACTCTTCCCGCCGGAAGCGACGCAAAAGCGGCGGCAGCTCTTTGCCTGGGCGCGCCTGCTTCTGTTGGGACACGGGCTGATTCTGGCAGTTTCCGTCTACTTTGGCTGGTGGCTTCTCCCCGTTCTGATCTCCTTGGCCCCCTTCTGCGGCGGCTGGCTGCGCTACCTGTGCAACAACCTGCAACACGCCGGCCTCCAGGATAACGTGCCCGACTTTCGTCTCTGCTGCCGCACGGTCTACCTCAATCCCTTCACCAGTTTCCTATACTGGCAGATGAACTATCACACCGAACATCACATGTATGCCGGCGTGCCCTGCTACAATCTGCCTAAGCTGCACCGGCTCATCGAGTCGGAAATGCCGGAATGCAAACGGGGCCTGCTGGCGGCGTGGATCGAAATCATCGAGATTATGCGCAAGCAGAAAGCCGACCCGGCCTTTCAGCACGTACCCGACCTGCCGACGCCCGCGCCGGTTTGAAGTCGGCCGGCAGGCCGACAATCGCCAGCCCTCGCGCGCGTCGCGCGACCATGATGCTACATGCCCAGTCTTGCAACAGGATAGCTCGACCAAAGACCCGAAAGAATCGCACCTACCAGGAGACCCGCAATGACGGAATGCACGCTATATGTAGGCACCTACACTAAGAAAGATAGCGAAGGCATCTACATCTATCGCTTTGATACAGAAACAGGCGCTCTGAGGCAGGAAGCTGTCGTCGCCGGGCAAAATGATCCCTCCTTTCTGACATTCCACCCGCAAGGCCACATACTCTACGCAGTCAGTGAGGATTTAGAGGCCGGACAGGTCAGCAGTTTTGCCATCGACCCGGCTTCCGGCGGTCTGACCTTCCTCAACCGGCAGCCCACCCACGGCACCGCGCCCTGCCACCTGGTCGTTGAACCGGGCGGCGGCACGCTCGTCGTGGCCAACTACTACAGCGGCAATGTCGCGGTCTACCCTTTGAACGCAGACGGCACCGTCGGCGATCCGGTGCAGAACATTCAACACCACGGCAGCGGCCCTAATCAGGAGCGGCAGGAAGCGGCCCACGCCCACTCCACCACCATGAGCCCTGATGGCAGCCGCGTCTACGTCGCCGACCTGGGTATCGACAAGGTGATGATTTATCGCATCGTCAACGGCCGATTGGAAGCCAACCAACCGGACCACGTTGCAGTGCATAGCGGAGCCGGCCCGCGCCATTTTGACTTCCATCCCAACGGACGGTTCGCCTACATTATCAATGAACTGGACCTGACGGTGACGGTGTGCGCTTTCGACGCCGGCACCGGCGCGCTGAACCCGATACAGACACATACGACGCTGCCCGAAGATGTCGTCGACCGCAGCGGTTACAGTTGCGCCGACATTCATGTGTCCCCGGATGGCCGCTTCGTTTACGGATCGAACCGGGGCCACCACACCATCGCCATATTCTCCGTTGACCAGGACAGCGGCCGACTGACCGCGGCCGGACATGCTTCGACCCGGGGACGGACGCCCCGCAACTTCACGCTCGACCCGACCGGCGCCTGGCTGCTGGCCGCCAACCAGGACTCGGACGACATCAGCGTATTTCAGCGCGATGCCGACAGCGGCCAACTCACGCCCGTCGGCGACATGGTCTGGGCGCCGATGCCGGTCTGCCTGAAGTTCGGCCCGTAGTCTGCACTGAAGGAGCGGCTCTTGCAATTCGGCATCTTTTACGAGCACCAACTGCCCCGGCCGTGGGCAGAAGATAGCGAACATCGCCTCCTCAAAGAGGCGCTGGATCAGATCGAGCTGGCAGATCGGCTCGGCATCGACTACGCCTGGGAGGTCGAGCATCACTTTCTGGAGGAGTACTCCCACTCCTCCGCCCCCGAGGTCTTTCTGGCCGCTTGCAGCCAGCGCACAAGCCAGATTCGCCTGGGCCATGGCATCGTGCTCATGCCGAGCGGCTTCAATCATCCAGCGCGTGTGGCCGAGCGCATCGCCACCCTCGATCTGATCAGTGATGGGCGAGTCGAGTGGGGCACTGGTGCATCCAGCAGCCGCAGCGAGCTGGAAGGATTCGGCATCGACCCGGAGCAGAAGCACCTGATGTGGGAGGAATCGGTACGGGAGGCTGCCAAAATGATGGTGATGGAGCCGTATAGCGGCTTTGACGGCCAGAGCTTTGCAATGCCGCCGCGCAACGTCGTGCCTAAACCGCTGCAAAGGCCCCATCCGCCGCTGTGGCTGGCCTGCTCGAGCCGGGAGACGATCAAGATCGCGGCCCGCTATGGCATGGGTGCGCTGACCTTTTCCTTTATCGATCCCGCCGGCGCTTCCCACTGGGTAGAGGAGTACTACGAGACTCTTGAGCGGGAATGCAACCCTATCGGCAGGGCGGTCAATCCCAACATCGCGGTCGTAGCCGGATTTATGCTCCACGAGGACAGTAGCGAGGCGGAGCGGCGAGGGGCGCGTAACTTCCAGTTCTTCGGCTACGCCCTCAGCCATTTCTATATTACGGGCAGCCACGTGCCCGGAGAATTCGACATTTGGAAGGACTTTCAGCGCAACATGCCGGAGAAATATGAACCGGCGGCCGGAATCGGCAACCCGTCCCAGGTACGCAAAAACCTGGAGACTCTGGAGGACGCGGGAGTGGACCAGGTGGTGTTCGTGCAGCAGGCCGGCAATAACCGCCACGAGCATATCTGCGAGTCTTTGGAACTGTTCGCCGAACAGTTGATGCCCGCCTTCAAAGAGCGGCACGAATCGAGCCAAAAGAGCAAGGCGGACAGGCTGGCGCCCGCCATTGAACGGGCAATGCAGCGCGTTCCCAATTTGCCCCAGGTGGACGGTCTGGCCGCCCTCGACGCCTACCCGGTCCTGGCGGCCAAAGCCGGCCTGTCCGAACAACCGCAACGTCCCACTGACGGGGACAACATTGTCACCGCGATCTCCGGTCGCGGGTGACTCTGAACTGTCGACCCAGTTCTGAGGGCCCGTCAAAGTCGAGAAACTTGGAGCGAAGCGATGTACGAAAGGCGATTACTATAGGAAATCGGGTGATTCTTGCGTGTACGATGACCGCTAGAAGCTATGGATTTGCCACTCAGCCATCACCTGATTCAATCGCCGCGGCTCTCTCTTGAGCCGCCCGTATCCGCTCCAAGTCGAATTTAAGCGAGCGGTCGAAACCGTAGATCCCGTTCTGTTCCTGGTAGATATCGGTCAATTGCGTATAGCAATAGCCAAAGTGAGCAGAGTCGTCCAGTAAGATTTCGCATAGACGGGTGAAGCGCGCGTAGAACTCTTCGATCGACTGCGGCCTCTCGCCGTAACCCCAGGAGTCTTCCCCGGCTCTCACCTCCGGGTTCCACCAGATTCCACCGAACTCGCTGACGAAAAACGGCTGTCCCCGGTAGGGAATAGACCAGGTCTGGCCATCGCGTCCGTTGCAATACGGGTTGCCGGCGGCCACGTCGGCATGGCGCCCGGCAAATATTTCGGGATCTTGCGTATAGTCATGGCAATCGTAGACATCGGCCTCCGGCACACGGTGCGAGTAGCCGGACGTGTCCAGCACCGGCCGTGTTCGATCCATCGCTTTCGTTGCCAGGAAAAGCCCGCGCGTCACCGCATCCAGCGTTGTGATGCGGTCGTGTAAAGGTTGCCAGGTCTCGTTCAGAGGGCACCAGCCGACAATCGAAGGATGGGAATAGTCCCGCTCCAGTATCTCCAGCCATTCGGTAATGTAAGAGGACGACGGCTGTTGATGATCCTCCACCGCGCCGTAGCCCCGGCAGCCCCAATCCCCGAACTCGCCCCACACAAGATAGCCGAGACGGTCGGCGTGATAGAGAAATCGCTCCTCAAAGACTTTCTGGTGTAGGCGCGCCCCGTTGAAACCGGCCTCCTTGCTCAGTTCGATATCCCGGCGCAGCGCCGCGTCGCTGGGCGCGGTCATAATGCCGTCCGGATAGTAGCCCTGATCCAGAACCAGCCGCTGGAAAACCGGCTTGCCGTTTAAGGTAATCGCCTTCCCGTCGATAGCGGCGCTGCGCAGACCGGCGTAGCTGCGGGCCTCGTCAACCACCGCGCCTTCTTCATCTACCAAGCGCAGAATGACATCATACAGATGCGGGTCTTCGATCGACCAGAGCCGGCGGCGCTCGTCAGGAATTCTCAGCTCCAGCTGAGGGCAAAGATCCAGTTCGGCGGAGCATTCGGCCTCGGCGAAGACGCCGGCTCCGTCCAGAAGTTGCACCTGCAAACGCAATCCCGTTCGCTTTGCAACCAGAAACTGCTCCGCCGCTGCCGGACGATGAACGAGCGGCTGCTCAAGCCGGATCACGCTGTTGGCCACATCCGGTGTTAGCCGCGGCCTTCCCAGATGAATCTCCGCTACAGGCTCCATCCACACGCTCTGCCAGATGCCGGTTGTGCGCACATAGATCGCTCCCCGCGGCCCGAAAGTCTGGGCCTGTTTGCCGCGCGGCTGGGGATCCCGGTGGTTGTCGCGGGCGCGCACCACGATTGAAACGCGCTCCCCCGGCTGGGCCGCGTGGCTCAAATCGCAGGTAAAGGGGCTGAATCCTCCTCTGTGGCGGCCAACTTCCTGCCCATTCACCCACACAGTGGCGTCATAGTCGACCGCCTGAAGGTGGAGCAGCACCCGCCGCCCGCGCCACTGGCTGGGAATCTCCACCTCGCGCCGGTACCATACGGCCTCCAGAAAGTCGTGGTTTTCCACGCCGGAGAGCTTGGATTCCGGGCAGAAAGGAACGGTGATACGGCCCGTGAGCCTGCGCGTCAGCAGACCTCTTTCCAGCCCGCTGTCGCCCTGGTCGATCTCAAACTGCCAGGGGCCGTTGAGGCAGAGCCAGTCCTCGCGTACAAACTGCGGCCGCGGGTATTCGGGGCGGGGAGTGGTCATTGGAAGGCTCCAAAAGAATGGTGGGTAAAGTGTATGGGGCAGAAAGGGCTGTGAGGCAAACTCGGATATACCAATCGGGATCGCTATAGAGGAAGGAATTTAAGCTGGGATTGGTTTCAGACGAATAATGTTCAAAGCCAGGCTCAACGTGTTTCACGCTGGGCGCGTATTTTCTGGCGGATCGGTGAGTCGGCTGAATCACGATGTAATTCTTCGTACTGTTTAATGCTCTCTTCTATCTTGGCGTCAAACAACTCTTTGTGAGCTAGGTAGTATGAGATCGCCGCTTGAATCTGGGCTTTTGTCAGAAATTGATGCTGATTCTGAATTCTAGCGACATCATTTCCTAACTTCTGATAATCCATAGCGATCTGCTGGACTTTGAAGTTGGCCGCGGCAATGACGGGCGCGCCTTTATCGTTAACGGTGATTTCAGTCGGTTCTTTGGAGTCTGATTTCGCATGTCTTGCCATTGCTTTTTTCCCCTAGCCTGTCAGGCTCTTTCCGGCACCAGCAGTACCTTTGAAACGTTGCCGGGACTGCGGATAAGTCGATGGAACCAATCCCCTCCCTCGGCGAGAGGAGCTTCTACAATCCATGGATCCAGGCGGTAGTGGCCGGCGTGCAAATGCTCCAGGCCATCGGCAAAGTCGGCCGCGCCGTAGGCAAAACTGCCGCGCACCGTAAGTTCCTGGCGGATAATCGCCGCGGCCGGCATGGGGCTGGTCTCCTCGTGCAGGCCGGAGAGGATCAGGGTTCCTGCGTTGCGTGTGGCGGCTACGCACTGGCTGCGGGTTCCGCCGGTCCCTACCGCGTCTATCGAGACCGCCACACCGTCGCCGGCCGTGGCGTCCTTAACGGTCTCGACCACGTCGGCGCCTTGATCGGCCGCGCCATTGCCTGCTGCAGAAGGCGAAATCGTGATGCCCCCAAGCGCGCCGCCCATCGCCAGCCGCTCCGGATCGAGGTCGGCGATGAAGATTCGGTCGGCGCCGGCCAATTTGAGCGCCTGCAAGGCCAGCAGACCGATCGGCCCGGCGCCGATGATGAGGGCAGACTCGCCGGCCACATCTCCGGCCAACCTGCCGATGCGCACCCCCACGCCCACCGGCTCGGTCAGCGCGCCGCTGCGCAAAGACATTCCGTCCGGCAGCTTGTGGGTCAAAAAGGCCGGGCTGCTGACGTATTCGGCGAAGGCGCCGGGCCGGTGCGCACCCACCAGCCGCCGTTCCGGGCATAGTTGGGTCAACCCCATCTGGCAAGTGCGGCACTGTCCGCAGTAGGTGAGCGGATTGACCGTCACGGCGTCTCCGAGGTCGAGGCCGGTCACGTCGCGCCCCACCTCCACGATCTCGCCGGCAAACTCATGCCCCATCACCAACGGCGGCGTACGCAAGGCGTTGTGGCCCAGAAACCCGCTCAATTCCGAGCCGCAGATGCCGGCATAGGCCACGCGGATCACCACTTCACTGGCGGTCGGCGTTGGTTCGGGCTGCTCCTGCATTTCCATCTTTTCCGGCGCGGTCCAGACGAGCGCTCGCATCGCAATCCTCCACAACTATTTTGAGTTCGTTGATGGCCCCATAATACGGAATCCTGGCCCGATCTGCAATATGGCGCGCTCTCCATGGGCTTAAATCAGAGGCCTCGCGAATCCCTGTTACACAGAGCGCCGCTGCCTCGCCTGCCCAGGGAAGGCCGAGCCGGGGTGTCGTTCAGAAGAACAGGTGGCGGCATCCAGAGCAGTGATCCAGCGGCAGGCGGAAACGCGTCCCGGCGTGGACCGCGTCAGGTGCCTACCCGAATTTTTCAGTTTCGACCGTATGTGCTACACTTCCGGCTCAAAGCAATCGCAGGGGCGGCGCCAAGTTTTCATTCCTGGCAGGCTGCGCAGAGACATATACCCCAGCAATCTCGCCCGTGTACATCATCCCAATCCCGCATGGCGCCTCTATCCCCAACAGTTTCATCCCACTGTCCAGAATACCTGCACTCTCTGCACTACGCGAGAGCGAACGGCTTGCGGAGATCGGAAGTCGCGTGTACGCTTCGCAAGAAATGGCGGCGGCATGTCTACTCTGTACAGCTGCCGGAACACAATCTGAACAGCAGCCATTGCGTTTGTCGAAAGGGCATCTCCATCCCGGCAAAGGTCCGCCGCGTTTTCGCTGGAGTCCCTGGGGTCAAGGGGACATCGGGTTCGCTTCCATTTCTGAGGAACACACTATGAAAATCACCGACATTACCGCCTATCCGGTCTGGGCCGGCCATCGCAACTTTCTCTTCGTAGTCGTCGATACCGATGAAGGAATCTACGGCGTGGGTGAGTCCGGTCTGACAAGCCGCGAACAAGCGGTGATTGGCGCCTTCCAGGATTTCAAAGAGGTGCTCGTGGGCCAGGACCCCTTTCGCATTGAGCACTTATGGCAACTGTTGTTCCGCGGCGGCTTCTTTCCGGCCCAGCGCGTCCTGAGTTCGGCCATCTCTGCCATCGACATCGCCTTGTGGGATATCAAGGGCAAGGCGCTGGGCGTTCCCATCTATGAACTGCTGGGCGGCCGCGTGCGTGACAAGGTCGTCTGCTATCCTCACAATCATAGCCACGCGATGGAGGTGGAGCCACTGGTCGAGAGCTGCCTGGAAACGAAGGAGCAAGGATGGAAGTTCGTGCGCTGGGGGTTGCCCCAGGACGGCGATATTCTCGAACCACGCGACGCCGTGCGTACCGCGATACGCCAATTTGAGGCCGTGCGCGCGGCGGTCGGCGACGAAATCGACATCTGTTTCGATGTCCATACGCGGCTGGATCTTCCCGACGTCATCTGGCTGTGCCGAGAAGTCGAGCAGTACGCGCCCTACTTCATCGAAGATCCCTTGCGCTGCGAAAATCCCGACTCTTTCAAGACGTTGCGGCCTCGCACCCACGTGCCCATTGCCGCGGGCGAACAGTTTTCCTCGAAATGGGAGTTTCGCCAGCTGATTGAGGAAGAGTGGATCGACTATGCTCGCGTCGACATGTGCATTGCCGGCGGTTTCACCGAAGCCCGCAAAATTGCCGGATGGTGTGAAACCCACTACATCAAACTGGTGGTACACAACCCGCTCGGCCCGGTCTCGTCCGCAGCCTGTCTGCAAATGAACTTGGCGACCTCCAACTTTGGCGTGCAGGAGCAACCCCGCAAACCGGGAGAAATCCTGCCCGACGTCGTGCCCGTCCAACCCGATTGGGAAGACGGTTATATGCTGCCGACCGACCTGCCCGGGCTTGGCATCGAGTTCGACAGAGAGGCAGCCGCCCGCCAACCGTCCCAAAAGCGCGAGTTGCCACAGTTGCGCCGCCTTGACGGTTCGTTTACCAACTGGTAATCAACGTGCGAACTGTGCTTCCCTACACAACGCGGGATCAGGCCAAGACGAAATGGCTGGGATCTCGGGCAATCTGGAAGGAATAGAAACCATGAAGACAGCAGCTGTATTTGGACCAAACCAGGGTGGCGTGGTTGACGCGCCCAATCCAACCGCCGGCGAGAACTGGGTCGTTGTCAAGATCCATACAGCCCCCATGTGTACCGAGTTCAAAACTTACGTTTCGGGCCGGGAAGCTCCCTATTTGGGCCACGAAGCGGCCGGCGAAGTCGTCGAAGTGGCGCAGCCATGCCGCGTAGAGGTGGGTGATCGGGTCGTCGTGATGCCGCAAACACCGTGCGGGCAGTGCGAACTCTGTCTCGATGGCGAATACATCCACTGCCTGGATCCGGCAGCGCCGCCCCTGCAAACGGGCGACAGCGAAGGCGGAGCAACCATGGCCCAGTTCATGCTCAAACAGGACTGGATGCTAGTGCCGATCCCCGATGGTATCTCCTACGATCATGCGTCTATGGCCTGCTGCGGACTGGGGCCGACCTTCGGCGCTGTGCAGCGTGCCAAGCTAGGCCCTGATGATACACTGATGATCACGGGACTGGGGCCGGTGGGCCTGGGCGGCGTCATCAACGGAACGCATCGCGGGGCCAAAGTAATCGGCGTTGATATCAACGAATACCGGGCCGCGAAAGCTCTGGAGTTAGGCGCCGCTGAGGTAATCGACCCGACCGATCCCGACGCGCTGGAAAGAACTCTGGCGCTGACCCGCAACGGCCGCGGTGTCGATCACAGCATCGACTGTTCCGGTGTGGTCGCGGCCCATCGCTTCTGCATCGACGCCACCCGGCGCAAAGGCACGGTTAGTTTCGTCGGCGAAAGCGGTTCGGACTCCACTCCCGTCCGTATCAGCACCGATATG
This sequence comes from Caldilineaceae bacterium, assembly GCA_965220715.1. Classification (GTDB taxonomy): domain Bacteria; phylum Chloroflexota; class Anaerolineae; order Caldilineales; family Caldilineaceae; genus Bin5. Next base: position 4,208,192 of record OZ244843.1, on the reverse strand, counting down.
TTGCGTAAAGGTCTGAGCCTGCACGGGTCGTGGCACTACAACATGGCCGATACACCCCAGATTCTGCGCGTGATCGCAGCCAATGCTGACAAACTTGACATGCTCATCTCCCATCGCTTCCCCCTGGAGCGGGTGGCTGACGCCTGGGAACTCCAGGCCAGCGGACAGTGTGCCAAGGTGCTGCTCAAACCGTGGGAGTAGGGCGCGGTTGCTGACCGAGTTCTGATGTCGGCGACAGACTGAGGGCTTTGCCGCGTCGCAAGGCCATCGAACTCACTGACTGGAAACAATTGACCAACTACAGAGGCTTTTTGTTCGCCGCCTCCCAAAGGACAACCATTCCCCCATGCGAGACCTGCTAAAGCAGTACTTCGGATATGACGATTTTTTGCCGCTTCAGGAAGAGATCATCTCCAGCGTTCTGGATGCAAGAGATGGGCTGGTCTTAATGCCGACTGGCGGAGGAAAGTCGCTCTGCTACCAGTTGCCCGCGTTGCGGCTCGACGGGCTGACGCTGGTGGTCTCCCCCCTGATAGCGTTGATGAAGGACCAGGTGGACGCGCTGAAATCCAACGGCGTCGCCGCGGGTGTGATCAATAGCACGCTCACTTTCTCCGAGATGCGTCGCGTCCAGGAACAGGCGCAACAGGGCGTTCTCAAAATCCTGTATGTCGCTCCGGAAAGGCTTTCACAGCAGGCCTTCCAAAGTTTTCTTGCCAGGCTCAAGGTCAGCCTTGTGGCTATCGACGAAGCGCACTGCATTTCCGTTTGGGGGCACGACTTCCGCCCCGACTACCGTAGGCTGGGCGAACTACGTCGCAGCCTGCCCGGCGTGCCCTTTCTGGCACTGACGGCCACGGCGACCGAGCGAGTGCGAGGCGACATCGTCGATCAATTGCATCTGAGCCAGCCGCAGCAGTACATCGCCAGTTTCAATCGCGCCAACCTCAGCTACAGCGTCCTGCCAAAAAAGAGCGACAGCTACGATACCCTTTGGACTCTGCTGCAGAAGCACAAGGGAGAGTCTGCTATCATCTACTGTACCTCCCGCAAGGAGACCGAAAGCCTGGCCGCGCGCCTGCGCCAGAGCGGATTTGACGCCCAGCCCTACCACGCCGGTCTCGAAGGCGATGTGCGGCGCCAAACCCAGGAGCGCTTCATCCGCGACCGCGTCTCCATCATCGTGGCTACCATCGCCTTTGGCATGGGCATCGACAAGCCCAATATCCGCCTGCTCGTCCACTACTCTCTGCCCAAGTCGCTCGAGGGCTATTACCAGGAGACGGGCCGCGCCGGGCGCGACGGCCTTCCCAGCGACTGCGTCCTCTTGTACACCTACGGTGATGCGGCCAAGCAGGAGTTCTTCATCGACCAGGTGGAGGACGAGGCGGAGCGGCGCAACGCCCGCCAGAAGCTGGCGCAGGTCGTCGAATTCTGCCAGCTTCAATCGTGCCGGCGTAAATTCATCCTGCGCTATTTTGGTGAGGAGTGGGCTGAGGGAAACTGCGGCGGCTGCGATGTCTGTCTGACGCCTAGGGAGGAGTTCGACGCCACCATCATCGCCCAAAAATTCCTGTCTGCGGTGATTCGCACCGGCGAGCGTTTCGGCATCAACCATGTCTGCGGCGTGCTGCGGGGGGCGAACACTAAAGCAATCAGGCAGCGGGACCACGCCAAACTCAGCGTCTATGGTATTGCAAAAGAGTTCTCCGACCTTGAAATCAAGGAGATTGCAGGCCTTCTGGTCGCCGAAGGACTGCTCTACAAAAACAGCAATGAGTACGCCACTTTCGGCGTAACCCAGGCGGGAAGAAGCTTCCTCAAAAACCGCGAGTCGTTGACCCTCGCTAGACCCAAGCGCGAGCAGGAAAAGGCGTCATCCGCCAGCCGCGCGGCGCTGGAATATGACCAGGCGCTTTTCGACGCGTTGCGCGATCTGCGCAGCCGGTTGGCCGCGGAAAGGAATGTTCCGCCCTACGTGATTTTTGGCGATGCCACGTTGCAGCAGATGGCGCACTACCTGCCTCAAAGCCGCGAGAGCCTCTCCCGTATTTCTGGGGTGGGTGCAAGGAAACTGGAAGAACTGGGCGATGCCTTCCTGTCGGTCATTGTCGCTTATGCTCGCTCGCACCAGCTGGAGGAGCGAGACATCCCTGCCCGACGGAGAAATAGTAGCAATCGAGTGACGAAGGCCGGCTCCACTTACTACCAGACTAAACAAATGCTTCAACAAGGCATGACGGTTGAGGAGGTTGCGCAACACCGCGGCCTTGCAAAGAGCACGATCGCCAGCCATATTGAACGCCTGATCCAGTCGGGTGAACGGGTGGACCTCGGCCCACTGATGCCTCCACAGGAGCGGTTCGACGCGATAAGGGCGGCCTTCGTCGAGTCCGGCGGCACCTTCCTGTCACCTGTCAAAGAGATCCTCGGAGACGACTACTCTTACGACGAAATCAGACTGGTGTGGCTCTTTCTGGACCAGAAGGATCGCAAATCAGAGCAATCTGAGCGCATTTCCTGAACATCATACAGCCCTAAATGCCTGATGTGTTGTCGATCAGGCCGGTGGTTGGTACGTCTTTGCAGGGAGTCGATTCGCAAAGGAGAATGGAAAGTTGCAAATAGGCAAGGTGACCCGCCATGGAAAGTTCGGTGATGCCGCAATTCTTTTGAGAGTCAGGGACATCCTGGCAGGTGACGGAACCCTGAACTGGCACGAGCATGTTCCTGTAACTGAATGGGACGGTGTAAGAGTCGACGCCCCCGGGCCTCGGCTCCGTGTCATGGAAGTGAATCTTGGAAACAGGCAACTTTCAGGGAGAATACCGGCTGATCTGGGCAGGCTCGGCAGTATGGAATGGCTTAACCTTGGCTTCAACGAGTTGACGGGCATCATACCCCCTGCTCTGGCCCGCATCACCACGCTGAAAGGTATTTGGCTCGGCTATAATTATCTGACTGGCTCAATACCCCCGACAGTGGGCAGCCTATCCAATCTTGAAGAGTTGGTAATCTCGGGAAACTGGCTGACGGGCGTCATTCCTGCGTCGCTTGGCAAACTTTCGAAGCTGCAACTGCTGGGCCTGTCTAACAATCGACTGCACGGCAGCATACCAACTGAACTGGGTAGTCTTGCCAATCTGGAAGAGTGTATCATGTTTAATGCGGGGCTATCGGGGCCCATTCCTGTTGAGATAGGCAAACTCGCCAAATTGGAAATGTTAGATCTTTCCAAGAATCAATTGACAGGCGCGATACCTGCAATTATTGGTAGCCTCCCCAATCTGGAAGTGCTGGAACTCTCCTACAACCAGTTGACGGGAACAATACCGGCCTCGCTCGGGAAACTTTCCAAACTGGAGGAGCTTTTTCTCTGTGGCAACCAACTGACGGGAGCTATTCCGGACGCCCTCTGTCGGCTCGCAAAACTGAGGATTCTTGACATTGCAGATAACCAGCTGTCCGGAGAAATCCCCTCTGAGTTGGGCAGACTACCGGAACTGAAGGAGGTGGAGTTACATGGCAACCCACAACTGACTGGCGAACATCCATTCGGAATTGAGTAGTGATTCCAACCCGTGCCAGGAGAACGAAAAGGGTAGGAAGTCGGAGGGCGAACCGGGCAATGAGCGCAAAGAGAAGCAAGCAAAGTCAGAGGAATAGAACTGTCCCCAGACTGACAGGTGACTTCGAAATCCTCCTGAAAATAAAGGATACGCTCGCCGGGGAAGGTGTGTTGAACTGGGATGAACGAGTGCCCATCAGCGAATGGGAAGGCGTAGCCACCGACCCGACGGCGACTGCGCTTCGCGTGATTGGATTGCATCTGACCTGGCAGGGGCTGACGGGGAGAATTCCTGCTGAACTGGCCAGACTTTCCAAGCTGCACTGGTTGGAGATCATGGATAACGAACTTACGGGAATCATACCGCCTGCAGTAGGTCGACTCAGGAATCTGGAGGTATTGCGACTCAGTGGCAATATCTTGACGGGAGTCATACCGCCATCGTTGGGCCAGCTTTCCAACCTGTGCGAACTGGATCTTGCGTCCAATAAATTGACGGGCCCCGTACCTCCAGAAATTGGCCAGCTATCCAAACTGTATTTTTTGAGCCTATTTGGCAACAGACTTACGGGAGCCATACCGCCTGATCTTGGGGAGCTCAAAGATCTGGATTTGTTGGATCTGTCTGACAACCAGCTCAATGGCGAGTTGCCACTTGAACTGAGCAATCTCTCCAATCTGGAAACTCTGTATCTATCCAATAATCGATTGACAGGGGAGATACCATCTGAACTGGGAAAGCTCACCAAACTGGCGACGTCTGATCTCACCGGCAACCAGTTTGCCGGAGAGATACCACCTGCATTTAGCGGCCTTTCCAATTTGGAATCTGAGGATTTCAAATAGATATGGCTGGCAGAATGAGTACCTGCCAGTCTGCAGAGTGGCAGGGAATACGGCCTGGAAACCCTTAGCTTACTATTCTGCCAGAAGGCGCCGAGTTCTGCTCCGGTCGTCGGGGACCCAGACTTAAGCCCACTTGTTCCCCACCTTGTGTTCTCTAACCAACAGCCAAATTAGTCGTCACCCACTCAAACGCGGAGACCTGAACATCCATGACGTACAAATGCGGCATTATCGGCGTGAGCGGTGGGCGCGCCAATGGGCACGCCGAAGCCTATAGCCACATTCCCCGTGGCAAGTTGGCCTGTATCGCCACGCGCAATCGCGCCAACCTGGACGCTTTCGGCGAGCGCTGGAACGTTGACGACCGCTATACCGATTACCGGGAGATGTTCGAACACGAAAAACCGGACCTCGTTCATGTCAACACGCCGCCGGATGTGCGCCTCGAAGTGATGGAGGCCGCCGAGGCCGCCGGTGTCGGCGTGCTGATCATCGAGAAGCCGCTCGCCATTCAGGCCGAGGACTATCTGCCGATCCGGGAGTTCGCTCGCGGCGCCAAAGTGAAGGTGGCAATCAATCACCAGCTTCAGTTCCATCCCCGCCGCCAGCATCTGCAAACGCTTGTCCACGACGGCGCCATCGGCACCGTGCGCCTGGTCGACGCCAGCGCTCGTATGAATATGGCCTACCAGGGCACGCACGTCCTACAATCCATCGCCGGCTTCTACCCGCAAGGGGAGCCGGACAGAATCTTCGCGCAAGTTTCCGGCGGCGCTGGCCTGCAGGAAGGCCGTAAGCGACACTACGCGCCCGACGCAACCATGGCGACCATTCGATACAAGGACGGGGCCAGCGCGCTGCTACGCTGCGGCGCCAACGGTCCCTATGTGCTGGCTGGTGATGAGCGCGTCAACGTGCACAAGCAAATAACTGTCTACGGCACAGAGGGTCTCGTACATTGGAGCATGTGGGGCTGGGAGACTTCCATCCGCGGCCGGCATGCGCGCGGCAGCCACAACTATCCCGACGAGGACATTCTGGGCCAGGCGGCAATGACTGAAGCGGCTTTCGACTGGCTCGAGGATGACGATAAACTCCATGCCCTCAACCTCGACGCCGCCTTGCTCGACTTTCACATCCTCTTGAAGGCGTACATGAGCGGAATCAACCGGCGCGAGGAGACACTGACCAGCGAACTCCAGCCCAGCCTGATCGACGCCCTGCGCCAAGCGCTTGCGGACTAGTCGCGCCCCTCCAATTCGGAGGATTGCGAGGCAAGACGTTATCTGGCTCTATGCCCTTTAACGCGTGTGCTGGCATACTTGGGCGCCAATTCCGGCTCGGCCCGCTGCATCCGCTGTGGCGGTACGCCGTTGCCGATGGCTTCCAAATCGTCCAACACCATCTCGCCGATCTCCCAGAGTGCCTCCCGGACGCTCCCTGCACGGTGCGCGGAGAGCACAACATTCGGCGCGCTGCGGATCGGATGCGTCGGGTCAAGCGGCTCCTGCGGGAAGACATCGATCGCCGCGCGGAAGCGGCCCGCATGCAGCAACTCGGTCAACGCGTCGAAATCGACAAGGTGGGCGCGGCTCACCAGAATCAGCGCCGCGTCCGGCCGGATCCGTTCCAGCAGCGCGCGGTCGAGCAGGGCCCGGTTCTCATCCGACGGAACCGCCAGCACGAATATGACCTGCGACGTCGCCATCAACTCATCCAGCGGAAGCGGTTCAACGCCCTGGCGCCGCAAGTAGCGTTCGCCCAGCCAGGCGTCGTAGACCGCAACACGGCAGCCAAACGGCTTGAGCAAAGGATGCAGATTGCGGGCAAGCCCCCCGTACCCGATCATGCCAACCTGCTTGCCGTAGAGATTGAACGACCCGGCGTTGCCGGCGTGCAAGTAGTTCTCGACGCCCGTCTGCATCGCCTGGTGGCCCTCCACGATCCCCCGCGCGCACGCGATCGCCATGCCCAGCGCCATTTCCGCTACCTGGCGGCCGAAGGCGGGCGCAGCCGAAAGGACGCGGATGCCGTTGGCGAAGCAATAGTCGTAGTCCAGGTCGGTGGGAAACGCGCCCGAGACCGACATGATTGCGCGCAGATTCTGCGCCCGGTACAAGATATCGCCGTAACGCCAGCTTGAGCAGACTACGGCGTCTGCTCCCGTCAACGCCTCGACGGCATCATCCAAGGGCATCGGCTCCGAATTGCCCCAGATGACATCGACTATATCGGGCAAGCGGCGCATGTCCTCTTCTGAGAATATTTCGTCCATCCTGCGGAAGGAGGGATCTACCAGTACGGTGGGTTTGCTTGTCATCGGCTTGGCCTTGTCTGAATAGTGTTCTACGAATCTTCCGTATTGGCTTCCTGACAGTTTTTTGACCGCCCTTCCCGAGGAACTGGAAGACCGGTTCGCTGGTCGAGGGAAGCTTCCTCGGCAGAATGATAACACAGCGAATTCCACACGAGGCTTAGCGCGCAGCATAGACAACCGGGCGGCTATATTCTAGTGCGGCGAGACAGGATAGAGCGGCCGTAAGGAATCGTGAGATTCACGAGCCGATCGGCCTGGAGATGAACATATTGCATTTGACAGACCGAAATCCCTTCGCTAGAATCGTTTCCAATATCCAATATGTACCCTTGACTCAGGCAAGGTCTTTCCTAAACAGCCAGTCCAAGGCTGAGCAGCCACCTGGTTTTGGCCGCCTGGAAAAGCCTGAGAAGCCTTTACTCTCCAACCGGCGCCCTGTACACGAACTGATAGCAGACAGCTTGCGGCTGACAATTATGGCCGATCGCCTCACCTTGCATGAAGGCGGGCTGATGTGGATCAAATATCCACCGGGGACCTTTTTGCGCGAAGGAGACGCGGCAGTAGACATGATGGATGTCTGGGGTGACATCGTCGAGGAAGTCAAAATGCCCTACGACGGCTACTGCCGGTACTTTACTGGTGGGGTCGGGTACACGCAATCGGTGCCTGAAGAGACGCAGATCGCGTGTACCTTCCGGGAACGCTGACGAAATATCGAAAGAGTCGTTTCCGCTGGCAGGCAACCAAGCAGGCCGCTTCTGTCTAAACGGCATGGGAAGGGATAGGAATTCTTGAGTTCCGACGTCAACGTGACAGCGCTTTCGCAAGCGCCGGCCGCGAAAACGGACAAACTTGATAAGTTCCGACTCGGCGTGCTCTCCTTCGGTCACCTTGTGGGGGACATGTACTATGCCACACTGATTCCACTGTGGCCCCTGCTGATCGACAGAATGGCACTGACTCTTACCGACGTGGGATTCTTTACCTCTCTCACAAGTTTCATGCTGATGCCAGTCCAGCCCTTTATCGGCTGGCTGGTGGATCGCTTCCCGCGGGCCTGGTTCATGATTCTGGGACTGATCGGTGCGGCGCTGGGTATGAGCTTCATCGGTCTGGCGCCGACCTATACTCTGCTGATGGTATGTGTGGTATTTGGAAGATTCAGCAACTCCATCTTCCATCCACACGCGGCCATGATGGTGCGGGCGACCTCCGGCGGGCGGCACGGCACGGCTATGTCCATTTTCGCGTTTGCCGGCAACATCGGCATTGCAGTCGGGCCGCTTCTAAGCGTCGGCGTCGTCACCCTATTCGGGTTGGAGTCCACCTATCTGTTGGTACCGTTTGGACTGTTGGCCGCTGCTGCGATCTATCGCTTCATCGGCGTGGACGTTCCTAAAGAATCGCCTGTGTCCGATTCGAAAGAGGGAAGCGGGAGTGGACTATCTGACGGTGCCCAGACGCTTCTCGGTCCGTTAATTTTCCTTGCCGTGCTGATGACCTTTCGCGCCGCCATATTGGGCGGCTTCACAACATTTCTTCCCATCTTTTTGGTTGACAATCGGGCCGTCTCCCTTCTAATGGGCGGGTTTGGTCTGTCAGCGCTTTCTTTGTTTGGCGCTCTGGGCGGACTGTTGGGGGGCCATCTTTCTGACCGCTATTCCGGTTCATGGGTCATCGCGATATCACTTCTGGTTTCCGGGGCGGCAATCTTTGCTTTTGTCAGGACAGACGGCATACTCAGTTTGTTCTTTCTAATCGCGGCTGGCATGTCTTTGTTTGCAAGCCAACCGGTTGCCATCGTGTTGGCCCAGGGTCTCGCGCCAGACCGGATGGCGATGGCATCAGGGATAATGATGGGCATGGTGTGGGGGATCGGGGCGCTGTTCATTACCCCAATCGGAATGTTGGGAGATGCTTTCGGTCTGGACAGCAGCATGTATGCCCTTGCCGGTCTGGCTGCAGTAACAGGTTTGGCCTCGTTCTTCTTGCCGGAGTTCAGGCAACAGCTAAAGGTTAGGCTACGCCAAGTTTGACTACTCCTTTTATCGTGATTGCTCGATATGAATTGAACTCGACCATTGCATGTTTAGCTGGTGCAGTGGTTTCGCCGCAACTGCCGGTCCATTTACAGCAAGAGGCACTTTCATAACATCCGAATCCTATACATCAGTCCGCTGGGGACGGACATGTACGACGAGTAGACTTAAAATTTCCTGCCTCCTGCCCGGACACCGAGCTTGTCATACGAATCCTGCAGGGTGTTCCCAAGACCCCGCAACTACCGGCGGCAGCCTATTTCACATAGCACCTCCTACAGGCAATCATAGACGGAGAAAAGGCGGGGTTCGATGAAATTTCGATCGGCTGCTGCGCCGGCCCGGGCGTGCAAGAGGCCAGGCGGCTGGCTAACATTCCCGTAACCGGTCCGTTTGAAGCTTTGGCATACATGGCGCCAGTTTTGGGCCTGGTCACGATCATCGCCGGAAACTGGGAGCGGCTCCTGGCGCCACCTGGTCCATCAATGCAATATGGCTCCCTGGCTGGCCTCCGTGCACGAGGCACATTTCCCCCATCCCGATCCCGATATGGTTATGCGGCTCTTTGAGCAGGATCAATGGGAATTGCGACGCATTGTTGCAGCGAAGATGGATCGGGCCGCACGAGAGGATGGAGTCAAACAGGCCAGACTGGCGCTGGAAAAGATGGCGCCGATGCAGATTTCTTCACATGCACGCCCAGGTCAGGACTGCTTGAGCCTGTCGCACGCCATACCGGCCACCGTGCTCGACCCGATAAACACCGCGCTCAAGTATGTCAAAATGGTAGCCGCTACTCGACCGTACCACCGGGAGTATCAGCTTCAACTCGCGTTCGCAAGACATTCTCGTTTCCCTGTACCGGCCGGGGCCGTACCCTCTCCCAATTGACGAGTTGTCAGCGGTCAAATCGCTGGAACAGCGGATGGCGCCAGTTGAACAGAGACTGGTTGGCACTGGCAGAGACTCTTCCTTGGGTCAGCTGTTGGGTCAGGCGCATTGCTCTTCTTTCGTTAATCCCTGCACTGAATGGGAGGAGAACCTCATGGACCGATTCGAAGCCAACGTTCAAGCCAATCAGGAGCGCTTTCTTGCCGAGCTCCAGGAATTCTGCCGTAAACCGAGCATAATTGCGCAGGGAATAGGTATAGAAGAGACCGCAGAGTGGGTCAGTGACCGACTACGGAACGTTGGATTCGAGTCCAGGGTTATTCCGGTGGAAGGCGGAGCGCCTGTCGTGTACGGCGAGATTGGGACTGGCGACAAAACGCTCATGATCTACAACCACTACGATGTGCAGCCGCCGGAGCCGCTGGAACTGTGGGATTCCGGCCCCTTCGACGCCGAGATCAGGTCGGGCCGCGTGTGGGCACGCGGCGTGTCCGACAACAAAGGTCCGTTGATGGCGCGCGTGCAGGCCATCGAGGCGTACCAGCAAGAGGTGGGTGAACTCCCTTTCCGAATCAAGTGGATCGTTGAGGGAGAGGAGGAAATCGGCAGCCCCAACCTGGGACGCTTCGTCGAGGAAAATCGGGACCTGTTGGCGGGCGCCGACGCCTGCCTGTGGGAAGGCGGGCCGAGAGATGGGGTAGGCAGACCTGTCATCTCTCTGGGCATGAAAGGAATCGCCTACCTCGGCTTTACAGTCAACGGGGCAGGCAGCGACCTCCACTCCATGAATGGGTCGATAGTTGCCAATCCGGCGTGGCGCCTGGTCTGGGCGCTTGCCAGCCTGAAAGACGAAGACGAAAACATTACCGTTGACGGGCTCATGGAGCACGTAGCCGAACCGAGCGAGGAGGAGTGGGAATATATTCGTGGCATCCCCTTTGATGAGGAACAGTTCAAGCAGGACTCTGGCATCTCGACCTTTCTGAAGGGGGCAACCGGGCCGGATGTTGTCAAGCAGCTCCTGTTCGATCCGACTTGCACCATCTGTGGCTTTCTGACCGGGTACACTGGTCCTGGGCCCAAGACTGTCCTTCCCAATCAGGCGTCGGCAAAGGTAGATTTCCGGTTGGTCCCTGATTTGAACCCCGAACTGGTGCTGCGACTGGTAAGGGAGCACCTGGACCGGCGAGGATTTTCGGACGTCAATGTAGAGCTTCTGGCGCAACTTTGGCCGTACCGGTCACCTGTTGACCACCCTTGGGTGCAGACGAGCATTGCAGTGGCCCGCGACATATATGGCGCAGAGCCGGTGGTATATCCCTCTTCAGCAGGCGGCGGACCGATGTACCAGTTGTGCGGAGCCTTCGGCATTCCAGGTATTGCAGGTGGAGGCACAGGGAGTCCCAATTCCAATCTCCACGCGCCTAATGAAAACATTTATGTCGAAGATTACATGCGGTGCATTCGTTATACCGGCCATCTGATACACGCAATTGGCTGCTTGTAAATCCAGAAAGCGGGGAAGCCGGTCAGGCACGTCACTCCTCCTCATTTGCAGGCCATAAGGGCAGGAATGCGTTTTTCCAAGCAGGTCTTGGCTTCGCTCCTCTGCGCACTTTCCTCCAACATTTGCTTCTTGATCGGGTTACGCGTTCTCCAATCCACTGGGGCAGTGTTCGTCACTTTCCTCTCGATGTCGATCGTTGCCGAGATCTTTCCCGACGAGGAAATGGGGGCGCCTGCTGTCTATTAGCGCAGGCGCCAATTCGTTTGGACACTCTGTGGGCCCTACTCTGGGCGGTTACCTGATCGGCGTCTACGGCTGGTGATCAGCCAGGCCTTTCAATTGCAGTTCCCGATCGTCACGGTTGTTGTGGGGGGCGCTCTTCTCTGGTCACTGAAACCCAAACATGATCAACTGGCCTGAGCCTTACGCCCGCCAGGCTTCAGTCATGTTGTGCTGCGGTAAGTCAGCTCCCAGGGTGCCGCTCTTGTCTGGCCTGGAGTAGCGGCGAAAGTGCGTTTCCATCAGACCGGAGAGTTCAGAAATCACGGCCAGATTCGAGGATCTGTCGATGAGATTGCGGGTCTCGCGCGGGTCTGCCTCCAGGTCGAAAAGTTCGTGGGGCCCGTTCGTAAGCCGGCGTATCAGCTTGTTTCGACCCGAGCGGGCCATGCGAACAGTTCCATACTCGCCAAACTGAACCTGGCGCCATGTGGTATCAATTTCTGGCTCGAGTAACAAGGGCAACATGCTTGTGCCTGCGTATTCGGTACCGGCGGGTAGGTCTGCTTTCCCAACCGCAACCAGCGTCTGAAAAAGATCCAGGTGATCAACCATTTCGACGCGACGCCTTCCTGCCGGCAAAACGCCCGGCCAACTCAACTGCAATGGAACGCGAATCGACTCTTCCAGCATGTTCAGCGGTAGGGTAGCGTTGCCCTTTCCCCAGAGGCCGTGGTGCCCGCAGTTCAGCCCGTGGTCTGACGTGTAAACGACCAGCGTGTTGTTCAGCTTGCCTGCCTCATCAACCGCTTCCAGCAGTTGCCCGACAATCTCGTCAACATGGCTGACGGCGGCGTAGTATTGCACCTGCGCCTCACGTTCGTGGCGCCGGTCCACGCTCATGGATTCCAGCGCCTGTTCACCAAACGGATAGGATTCGCCCGCAGGTATATTGCGGAAGGATGCGTCGCGATACCTGGAAGCCAGCCTCTCCGGATGCCCGCGCCAAGGGCTGTGTGTGGCGGTAAGCCCGACGAGAAGGAAGAAGGGGCGTTCATCGGTCGCCCTCACAAATCTGCCAGCCCGTTCAGCAATGATGTCGTTGGTGTACCCGCGAAGGCGCTCCATCCGGCCGTGATTGCAGAAGTCGCGTGCCCCTTCGTGGAGAAGGGGGTAGGCGCTGCCTACGCTGAACCAGGAGTCGAAGCCGGGCGCAGGCACGTCTTCGTTGCCAATGTGCCACTTGCCGGCTAAGCCGGTGCGGTAGCCGGCCTCCTGCAAGAGCTGGGGCAGGGTCCGCTCCGTGGCTAACCAGGGCTTCCGGTCAAACGCCGCCGCAATGTAGTCGTGGATTCCATGTTGCGAAGGAGTCAACCCTGTCAGAAGCGAAGCGCGCGCCGGGGAGCAGACAGGTGTGGGCGTAAAGGCATTCTCCATGACGATACCGGAGGCCGCCAGGCGGTCCAGGCTGGGCGTGCGTACCTCCCGATTGCCGTAAGCGCCGCTCGCCCACTGTCCATGGTCGTCGGTGACGAATAGCAGGATGTTGGGTAGATGTGTCATCGTACAGGGGTGACCTCGATACAGTGCGTCAACAGTGCCTAATTGAGTTCAATGGCGGGCCAACTCAATGTATAATTCCACCATCACGCCACCGCCGACTTCGTTTGTATATCGTGTGGCATGACTCATTGAAAGGAATACGCACCTATGTCGAGCATCGGCAATTCTCGACCTCAACTGAGCTTTCGCCACTCTGCATCGGGCTTCGTCCTGGGTGCAGTCGCATTTCTGCTAGTCGCCTGCCAGGTTGTGATCTCGCCGCCGGTAGATCCTTCGCCGACGCCAGCTGAGGTAAAAGTCAAATCCCCCACACCAACTGAGACGTCGGCGGATTTGTCAGTCGAGCAGGTTCCAACTACAGTCGGGCTAATCCAATTGCGGAACCCGCTGGATGAGCCGGAGTATTATTGTGTTGACGTGCCCGGAGTCGGCAGTTCCTTAAATCTGCAGGGAGCGCTCACCGCGCACACCTGCAAGCCCGGTGCGGAAGATGAGATCTTCCACATGAACTCGCCCTCTGAAGGGCAAATCTCAATGCCCGCCTACAATCTTTGTATGGAAGCAGGCGGGCCCGAGGCAGGACACACCCTCCATCTGGCCGACTGTTCCTCCGCACGCCTGCAGCAGTTTCGGTATTTCGACATTGGCCAGATTCGACTGGCGCATCGTTCCGTTGGAGGACTGTGTCTGACCGTGGCGTCAGGTGCTGGCGAACCGACAGGAGGCCCCAGCCATCTGCGGCGGGGGCTGACCATGGAGGCCTGCGATCAGGTCGACGCGACGCGGTCACTCTGGACAGTCGGCTCCCCTGCGGTTGTTACTACTGAGTCGTCAACCAAAGAGTAGACCGCCAATTCATAAACACCGAAACGCCTGGCCTTTTTAGTCTCGCTACGCCCCTTCAACCGGGAACTGTCCCAGCCCGTACAAGAAAATGTCCGATTCTTCGGGCGGTGTCGCGCCGCTTTCGATAAGCTCCTGCATTGCATTGGCCATCACCGGCCCCAAATAATGGGGGCAACTGAAGTAGAAATCGGCCATGGCATCCGCCGAGTCACCCACCCATTCATCCCTGCCCTCTGCATGGTTGGAGATGATGCCCACCGAAGCCAGGCGTATGCCCGCCTTGCGGAAGACGGGCAACTCATGTGCCAGGGTATGACCCACGACATGCGCGCCCATATCAGCGTAGATCTGGATCTCTTTGGCAGTTTCGAAGCGCCCCCACGCCGTGCAAACGTAGATGGCGTTGTCGTACACGCCGGCAAACTTTGGCTCTTTTTTCGCTGCACGATAGAGGTGGGCGTTCATGATGGGGCAGAAGGGATCCTTGAAACGGGCAGACCGCTTGCGCCCGCCGAAAAAGGGTTGGTCATCCTCCGGCCGGAAGAACATCATGTAGTCGGTGCTGATTGTGATGCTCCAGGGGGGCAGCGGCGCGCCGGGCTTGTCCGGCCTCTGGATTCCGCCTACCGATGCCTCCACCATGGCCCACTGGACGCCGGCCTGTTCCAGTATCCAAGCCACCTGTTTGGCGGCCAACCAGGGAGTGCGAGGCCGGGACCCCGGGCCCCCAGGGTGATCCCACATGCCGTGCATGGCCGTACGCCAGACCGGCTGACCGGCGATGCGCAGCAGCTTGAAAGGCGCGGAGCGGCCGTAGGGAGTGTCGAAACCCTCAAAATAGTCGGTCAGTTCTACGTTGGGCATATCCAGGTCCTCGGGGAAACGCGCCCCCCAAGTGCCGGAGCCGCCAATTAGGGCGTAGTTGGCAGTTGGTATTGTCGTCATTGGTTGGTTCCTGTGTGGCTTTTATGGATAGGCGCCCGATCCGGGATGTGCGCGCCCGCCGCACGCATTGCGCGTCCGGTGGTGGACGGTCACTCGTGCTGGGTCAGAGATTGGCTGAAGACAGGTGGCGCCTTGGTAAGGCTGGAGGTGCATACACAGTCGCTGCCGCCGGGAATCTGTAGCGTGGACAGCAAATCCAACTCCAGTGTCAAAGCGATCTCCGGGAAAATATTGGTATAAAGGTGGTGGATCGTACCGCGAATGTTGTGTTCGGGTTCCAGCCCTTGGGCAAAGTTGCTGACCATATGGTAATAGAGCACATGGATGCCGAGGTATCGGGCCAGAAGCGGGTTGAGGCAATCGCCGTGCAGGGTAGCGATGGGCGGGCGGTCCGGCTGAAGGTCCGATGCGTTCTTCGCCACCGCCAGCCAATGCAGAATGTCAAAGTCAGTTTCAAAGGTGATCGATTCGGGCACGACCAATGCAACGCGGGTGTCTGCCGGCGTACGCACACCGCGAATCTGGCCGCTCTGCAGGTAAGGGGCCAGATTCGATTCCATGACGTCCTGCAGCTGCGGGCAGAACGGTTTTCCCAGCAGGAAGTGAGACTTGGACCACATGCTCTCGAAGGGAGTGCCGGGCAAGCCACGGTGGACCGGGCGCGTATAAAAACTCCACGGCAGCACCACATCGCCCGGGCGGATGGCTTCTTCACCAGGTCTCCAGTCGGCAATACCGGACGTACCTCCAACCAGCATCACCTTGACGCCTGCCTGCCAAAGAACCCAAAAGCTCTTTTCGAAATTCAGGTGGTAAAGCGAGTCCTCCCCCACCACTTCCCCGTAGGAGGGTATCCAGAGCACGTCGCGCCCGGTCTCGGTGACAAAATGAACCACCAGCGGCGAGAGACCGTATGGCGTGTTCAGACGTTCACGCCGCGCAACCTGCCAGCCCTGTGCTTCAGCCCGCTCTATAACGCCATCAACTCCGTAGCCCCAGAGCGGGCTTCCAGTGAAAGAGGCAAATTCGGCCCTGGGGCCGTCGTACTGTACCGAGGCATCGATGTTAGTGAGCATTTCGTTTTTGAATTCAGGTTAGGCGGCCCGACAAGAGCCGCATCAGGTCAGGTCCTGGACTTGCCAGCGGAACAGATACTTTTCGATGGTTTTGACCAGCAGATAGGCGCCCACCGCGAGCGCGCTGGCCAATATGGTCGCCGCCCACACTCTGTCCGCCCGGTACTGCGTCATCGCCTGTACGATCAAATAGCCAAGGCCCCGGCGGGCGAAGAGCCATTCTGCAACGATAGCGCCGATAATGCTGCCGGTGAAGGCGATCTCGTGGGCTGCAATATAGTAGGGAAGCGCGCTTGGCCAGCGGACTTTGGTGAAAATTTCCCATTGGCTGGAATCCAAAGTCTGCATCCGGTCCAGCAAGACCGAGTCGGCCGACTTCAACCCTTTGGTCACGTTTGCCAGAATGGGAAAGAACGTAATCAGGATGACAATAAAGACCGTGAGCAAAGGCGTGTCACCGAGCATTATGTACAGAATACTGGCGATCGTGACAAAGGGCACGTTCTTGATAATCACCGTCCAAGGTAAGGCCAGGGGTTCCATCCAAGGCAGGTACAGAAAGGAGACCGACAGCGCGATGGCGATCAGATTGGCAATGGCATATCCTATCAGAGCTTCAACGATTGTGGTCCCGGTATGGAGGAGTAGCAAGTCGCGTTCGCTCCACAGCACGTCTGCTACCATGTCGGGCGGCGGCAACAGGAACGGTTCAAAACCGGTTACTCTGATCGCCAGAACCCACAGGATGGGTACCGAGACGAACATGACCAGGTAGGCGAGTCGTTCGCTCATAGGGCTATCCCCGGCTTGGTCTGCGAACCAAGATAAAGAATGTCAGATGTTTATGTAAGCCCGGCTTGACACCAAGACCCTTCGCGCGGGTTACGCCATGGCATCGCGGTGGTCTTGTCTGCACTTGCACGATTTCCAATGTCAGTTGCTCAATTCCACTGCGCGGTAGAGCGCAGAGCGCACGCTCGCCACTTCGCGCAGGAAGTTTTCGTCGGTGCGGAAGGCCCTGGAGCGGGGCCGGGGCAACCCGATATCGATGACTTCGGCAATGCGGCCGGGGCGGGCTGAGAGAACAACCACCCTGTCAGAGAGAATGGTGGCTTCCTCCACGCTGTGCGTGACAAAGATTACCGTCTTGGCAGAACGATTCAGGACATCGCCAAGCCATTCGCCCATGGATTCGCGCGTCAACTCGTCCAGGGCGCCGAACGGTTCGTCCAGAAGCAGTATTGCTGGATCGTGAACGAGCGCAGCCGCAATGTTGACCCGCTGCTGCATCCCCCCGGAAAGCTGGTGCGGGTAGTGATGGTGGAAGTCGCCCAGGCCAAAGTCAGTTAGCAAATCATCCGGCGACAACGCGCCGGCCCGGCCAGTAATCTCCAGCGTCATACGCACATTGCGCAGAGCGGAGCGGGACGCCAGCAGGGCCGGGCGCTGAAACGCTACGCCAATCTGGTGCTGGCGGCAGGCGTTCTTGGGCGTGTCGCCGTTAATCAGTACTGTGCCGCCGGTTGGTTCCTCCAGTCCGGCCGCAATGCGCAGCATTGTCGTTTTGCCGCAGCCCGACGGGCCGATCAGAGTGACAAACTCGCCGTCCTGTACGGTCAGGCTGACGCCCCGTAACGCTTGAACGTCTCCAAACTGTTTGTTGATCTGCGAAAACTCGATAGTCAATGTGTTGCTGTTCCTCTTGCGCGCCTATTCGCACATAGGCAATTCCATCTGGTCATACTGGATCATCGAGGCCACCTGCGCGTTCCAGCGCTCGCCGGACATGTGACCGAAAGGAAGACCGTCTGCGTCGACGACGAGTGCCTCTTGGAGCTGGAACCGGCGCAGGGCTAGTTCCTTGGTTAACTGAGCATCTACTGCATATCTGACAGCAATCTCGGCTGAAGCTTCCGGGTTGTCCAGAACATACATAAGCCCCTGTATGACCGCGGCCAGATAGCGGCGCACCAGGTCGGGGTTTTCCTCCAGTGTGGCCCGCCGCACTGTCATGACTTCCGAATAGTCATCCCAGCCCCACTCGCCGAAACGAAACGCCACCCAGTTCATATATCCTTGCTCTTCCATCAGGCGGGGTTCGTTGATGAGCCAGGCTCCTGTGTAATCCATCTCGCCCGCAATTACAGGTTCCGGGGTAAAGCCTGTCTCGACAAGCTCCACCTGATCGGAAGAAATTCCGTACTTGCCGGAGATAAAGTCGAAGAAGTGGCCTTCACCCTCATGTATCCCTACCGTCTTGCCGATAAAGTCCTGCGGCGTCAGTTCCCTGTCGGAGCGTTGATCTTGCGGCGTATCATGGTCAAGCCCCAGCCAGATGTATGGACTGTGCTTGATCAAGGAGCCTACGACCACGATATCTTCCCCGTCAGCACCATAAACGAAAACGGGGACCAGGCTGCCTCCGGCGCTGACAGCGAAATCCACGCCGCCGTCAACCAGTGTAGGCAAGTGGCCTAAACCCGTCGAACCGCGCACCAATTCGACCTCCAGACAAAGATCACTGAAGAATCCGAGCTCTACTGCGTTGTACCAGGGCGCGCCACCGTCGTTTAAGATCCAGGACATCCCAACTTTGACCTGATCCACGCTATCACAGTCCATGGATTCCCAGGCAGCGTCGACGTCCGGCAAAAGATCGTTGGTGAAGTAGCTCTCGGCTGGGAAGTTTTCATCAACACAGGCCAGAATGCGCTCGAATTCGGCATCACTATCAGTAACTTCCTCCGCGGCCGCGCCATTCCCACTTGCGGAGACGGGGATGGCGACGGGTACGGTGCAGGCGCTCAACAGAAGGACCAAGACAGCGAGCAACCAGACGGAAAGTTTAGGGCTGCACATTCACAAGTACCTCCTGCTATAGTGGAATTGCGGAGGAATTTCTGCCAAACATTGATCGTCGAGGCAGGTTGTTGATCGCAATCGCTTTGCTTTCAAGCGCAATACATAGAAGCAGGCTAAGGACAAGGGCGTTAGCCCTTGTCTTTAGCTGCCCTTTAATGAGCTATCCCCTGAACAGTAGACTTTACAACTCGCCGAATGTGGCAATGAAGGCATCAACTACACTGTCACTGCCTCTGGACATGTCGCCCGCCGAACAGCCTATTCGCAGGCCTCCAGTTCCAGTTGGCCATACTGGATCATCGAGGCTACCTGCGTATTCCATCGGTCGGCCGACATGTGGGAAACGGGCAGGTCGTCGCTGCCGACTACCAGGGCTTCCTGTAGCTCGAAGCGACGGAGGGCCTGTTCCCTGGTGAGTTGGGCGTCAACTCCGTACTTAACCGCGATATCGGCTGAGGCATCGGGGTTTTCGAGCAGGTAGTTCAATCCCTGCGTTTGGGCGGCCAGGAAGCGGCGCACGAGATCGGGATTCTCCTCAAAGGTCTCCCGCCGCACAACCGTGACATCGCCGTAGCCGTCCCATCCCCAGTCGCTGAACCGGAAGGCGACCCAGTTCATAAAGCCCTTCTCTTCGAGGAGCCGCGGCTGGTTGACGATCCAGGCGCCGATGTAGTCCATCGCGCCAACCAGGACCGGATCCGGCGTGAAACCGGCCGCCATCAACTCGACCTGGTCGGTGGGGATACCGTACTTGTTGGCCATGAAGGAAAACAGGTAGTCGTCATTGCTCTGGAGACCAACCTTTTTGCCGATGAAATCTTGCGGCGTCAACACCTTGTCGGAGCGCTGATCCTGGGGCGTGTCGGGATCCAGACCTAACCAGACATAGGGGCTGTGCTTGAGGAAGGTGCCGACGGCCACGACATCGGCTGGGGTGAGGCTGGAAACGATCGAAGGCACGCGGCTGCCGCCGGCTACGACGGCGATGTCGACAGCGCCGCCAGCGAGCGTCTGCAAGTGGTCGACGCCCGGCCCGCCGGCAACCAACTCGACTTCCAGGCAGACGTCGGCGAAGAAGCCCAGTTCGATGGCGTTGTACCAGGGCGCCTCTTCATCATTCAGAACCCAGGGCATGCCGACCTTGATGCTATCGACGCTGGTGCAATCCATCGGCTCCCAGGTCGCATCGGCAGCGGGCAGAAGGTCGTTGGTGAAGTAGCTCTCGGCTGGAAAGTTTTCTTCGACGCAGGCCAGAAGGCGTTCAAACTCGGCCTCGCTGCCGGCTTCGGCCTCTTCTGCCGCCATCGGCGTAGCCTCAGCCTCCATTTGCTCTTCTTCGGCGGCGGGAGCGGCGGGGGCCTGCGCCACACAGGCGCTCAGCGCGAGGGCCAGGACGGCCATAAACAGCAGTGAGAAATGGGAGCGTTTCGTAGACGGCGTCTCCTTTGAATGGGTCAACTCGGGTGAATTATTCTATTTGTTACGACTGCTCTTGTTGGAAAAGAGGCCAACGCAAAGAGGCTCACTCCCCTACCTGAAGGAGTCAAGCCGGATAGTCGTCCCGCCGAAAGTAGGCTCTGTCGAGCGTGCCATTACTTGAGGTTACGTCGGCGGTCACCCAATGTGTAGCGTAGCCGCGCCGCCAGCGGTCCGACTCGTTGCGATGGGAAGTATGCAGCGCCTGACTGTGATGGAAGACGACGCCCCCCTTCTTGACGAGGGCCAGCGACTCCTTCTGCAGATCGATCAATTCAGGTGGCGGAACCAGGTTGTAGGGTTCGCCGGGCACCGCTTCATGCGGCAGGATCGGCCCCTTGTGCGAGCCGTCGATATAGCGCAAGCAGCCGTTCTCCTGGCCGACGTCATCGAGGGCAATCCAAGCGGTGATCACATGGTCGCCGAGGTCGCACTGAAAATAGAAGTTGTCCTGGTGGTAGGGTTTGGCAGAGCCGAATTGAGGCGGCTTCATGAAAATCTGATCACCGGACAGCAACGGCTGCGCGCCGAGCAGTTCCGCCACCAACCCGGTCAACCGCTCATCCAGTACGAACGCCTGAAACTCGCTCCGTTTCAGGAAAGGGCGGTCGATTTTGCGCGGTGCGATCTCACCATCTTCCGACTTGTCGACGACATAATCGTCGCTCTCGCTGCTCAGTTCCTGTTGGCTCACTTCGAGCGCGACCCGGGCAATCCGGTCGGCTTCTTCGCGGCTGAAGACCCCCTCCTCGACTGCCCAGCCCTTCTCCCAATAATGATGGTATGTTTTTGGCTGCATGTCGACCTCCCCTGAAAAATGGAAGTTACTGTATATTTTGAAAATGCTCTTATGGCAACAATTATGCCACATAAGATCGGTCTTCGCCCGATCAGACGGCACACGAAACCTGAAACTCACTTTGCAGCGGTGAATCAGGCTCCCTCTCGTTACGCATGGCCTACCCCAATCCCTGAAAACACCTGCGCCCGAGAGATTTTTCGCATAGCCTGCAACGTTTACAATCCTGCGGGCAATACGAGCTGCTCGACTAAATGTCCTGGAATCCGAGTTGTTTCCGGCAAATTCAAGCCTTTGACACGAACGCAGAAATACAGTATGATGGCTCTTGGCTGAAGATAGGATTCATATACGCAAACCGGCGTCAACTCCCCGCCCGGACTTCAAATGCGGAACCGTTGCGCTCGTCTGCAATGTTCTTTTGGGTACTCTATCGCTCGGCTCAAGATATCCAGTTCCCAACTTGCTGAACAACCGCATTATCGAACTTGCCATCGGTAGATTCCATTCTGAAGACTCTGCCATTCGGAAAACCAAGAACGGTATTCGAAATCAGGCCAAACAGCGCTCTGCTTATGGGGGCAACTGTGTTAGTGTTCCTGTAGCCGAGGTAGCCGGTTCCGGTCTGCCAAAGCTACATTCCAAACAGAAGCGCTTGATTTACCTCACATTCCCTGGTCTTGATCTCGCAGGTGAGAGTCTTCTTGCGAAAGGAGGTGATTGGTAAAGAGACGAGAAAACTGCTCTTGTAGCGGTGGCATCACTCTGACGCCGCCACCTCATCAGAATCAAGCAAGATTTCACTGCGCGCCACTCTGGGGCGCAACCATCAAGTAAGGAGTGAATAGCATGTCGAAATTACGACGGCAGATGTTGGTGGGCCTCATTCTGGTCCTCGGCATCATGCTTACCGCATGTGTAGCGCCGGCCCAACCGGCCGGAGACGGCATGGCAGAGTCGGGAGACTCGGATGCCATGATGCCCGAAGTGATGATGCCCGACGATGCTGCCGAAGACCAGATTCTGAACGTAGTGTTTGAAGGCGGCTGCGGGTCCGGTCCCTTCCCCGGCATCGACTACGGCAGCCCCTGTAACTTCGGCCATATGTTCATGCCGCCCTTCCTGGTGGACATTGACGGCAACGTGATGCCCGGTCTGTTCACCACCGACTGGGAAGCCAATGATGACTTCACCGAGTACATCTTCCACATCCAGGAAGATGCGGTTTGGTCGGACGGAAAGTCCATAACGGCCCAGGATGCGCTCGACTGGTGGAATTATATCTTCCACTCGGACCGCAACTCGTGGCCGCGCAACTTAGTGATGGGCGCGGTCAAGGGCATCGACGAGTTTGCCGACGGCGAGACCGAGACGATTGCGGGTCTTACCGCCTTGGATGACAAGACGCTCAAGGTGGAGTTGTGGCGTCCCGAAGGCTCGCTGCCGCAGTTGTGGGGCTTCCGTGAGGCCGCGCCGGCCCGCTTTGACCAGTACGCCGATCTTCTGGAGAGAGCCGACGAGTTTGCCGACGCGAGGGAATGGCGCGGCGCGATGGTAGAGCGCTTTTTCCAGGGCGAGAACGCGGCCGACCTGATCGTCAGCGGTCCCTTCAAGCCGACTCACCTGCAGCCGGAGCCGGATGCCATCTATCGCTTCGAGCGCAATCCCAACTGGTGGGGCGAGCCTACGCTGCTGGACGGCATCGAAGCCACGACGATTCGTGACTTCCAGACCATGCTCCTGATGTTCGAGAATGACGAGATCGACCTTGCCCTCAACCTGGGCGGTCCGTCGGCGGTGCTCCTGCGCAAGAGTCAGCCGGAAGCCTTCCGTGAGATTCCGGTCGCGGCTTTCTTTGCGATGTACTTTATCCCCACGAAGGAGCCTGTGGACGACGTGAATCTGCGCCGCGCGCTCATGTCGGCGATCGAGTGGGACAAAATGGCGAATATCGCCTGGGAAGGCGAGCAGGCGCCCAGCAACGCCGGCAGCCCGATGGGGCCGGCCTACCAGTGCTTTGACGCCAACTTCCAACCCTATCCCTTCAATCCTGAGAGGGCCATGGAGTTCCTGGCGGAGTCCAAGTATGGCCCGACCGGGGAGACCGTGCCCAAGATTCGCATCCTGACCGGCGGCAGCGATCCGCCACGCATCCGCGCCGCCCAGATCATCCAGGAGATGTGGCGCGTGAACCTGGGCATCGAAGATGTGGAGATCAAGAACGCCGAGGCCGAGTTCGTCGACGGTGAAGGGCTGGTTGCGCTCCGCGTCACCAGCGGCGGCTCCTTCATCCCGCGTCCGGGCTATCTGCTGGAGGCGATCGCGCACACCCGCGGCGGCTCCTACCAGTCCTGGACACAGTACACTGAAGACGGTTGGGACGAGGAGATCGATGCGCTCCTGTCGATGGATCCCAACAGCGCCGAATACTGCGACCGCTCGCTGGCCATGCTGGAGAAATTCACCGACGCCGCGCTCGTAATCCCGACGGGCTACATCCGCGGCTGGTATCAGATTCAGCCCTGGGTCGGTGGCTATGGCCAGAGTCGCATCAGTTTCTGGCACACGATGACGGAAACCTACCGCAAGGAGCGTTAAGCCGTTTCTTTGCGTAGCGAGGATTGCATTGGCTGCTGACAAACTCCAGTGGCTGGTGGCAATTAGAATTCCGGTCGCCAGGGGCAAACGCAGCCCCTGGCGACCGCTGACTGACAATTGCAGCGTAGAAAAAAGGCGCGCGACGCGCTCGCAAGGTCGAAAGCGGGAGCGTGTCGCCGCCCGGCTTCCCGCAGTTGGACAGAGTTGTTGGTTTGCTGGAGTGGGACTGGCCGGCCTGACCGAGCCATCCGGCCAACTTGACTGTCTCCAAGAATCGTTGAACCGTAGAGGGCAGAGACGTGACTCGCTATATCTCAATGCGGCTGCTGATCATTATTCCAACGTTGTTCGCGGCGCTGATGATCGTCTTCTTGCTGGGCTATCTCGGACCCATCGATCCGGTCACAATATTGCGGTCTCAATGGGCAGCACAGGGCATCTATCTGAACGAGGTGGAGGTGGCTGAGCTTCGCCACCAGTACGGTCTCGACAGACCCTTTTTTGTCCAGTTCGGCACTTACATGGACAATCTGCTCCAAGGTAAATTTGGTTACTCCTACGCTGATGCCGCGCCGATCTGGCCGCGCATCAAGCGGGCACTACCCGTCTCCGGCGCACTCGCGCTCGGCGCAGTCGCAATCATGGCGTTCGTGGGCATTCCATTGGGGATCGTGGCGGCCAGGTTCCATAACAGCCGATTCGACTATGGGATTGTCGGCACCAGTCTGTTTCTCTGGTCGATCCCGCCCTATGTTCTTGTTCCGATTATTCTAATTATCACTGTTCTATGGCTGGACATTATGAACGTACCGCGCGGGTGGAAAGGCGTGTGGCACCCATCCTTTTTTTTGGCCGCCGGAATTATTTCCCTTCGATCTCTGGCCAACATTATTCGCCAAACCCGCGGCGGCATTCTGGAAGTCTTGCAGAATGACTACGTTCGCACGGCACGCGCCAAGGGTCTGAATGAAGTCAAAGTTATGACCCGCCACGTGGCTCGCAACGCGCTGATCCCGGTCGTGACATCCTTGGGATTGCTGGTGGACGATTTCATGTGGGGCGCTGTCTTTGTCGATCTGGCGTTCAACTTTCCTGGTCTGGGCCGGCTTTTTCACCAAGGTCTGACCGGGCGGGACTTCAGTATGATCAACGGAGTAGTACTCTTTACAGCCGGCTTGACGATGGCGATTAATCTGATTGTGGATCTGATCTATCCATTTATCGACCCGCGGGTCGTATACGACTAATACCGACTCAACCCCTGGCTGGACCGCAATCATACGGCAGTTGTGCCGCTTGAATGGTTGCAAAGCTGTTACGAGATATCTAGACGAAACACGATGTATTGAATGAGGACAACGGAATGGCTCAGACCGAGACAGCCAATGGTGCAGAGTTGCAATTGGAACTCGAATCGCAGAGCCTCAAAACGCGAGGCTTGTGGAGAGATGCCTTCCGGCGCATGGTGCGCAACCGCCTGTCATTGGTAGGCCTGGTGATCTTTGCCCTACTGTTCATCACTGCAATTTTCGGGCCTTACCTTGCCCCCTATCCCTACATGCTCCAAAATCTGGACCGGATCGCCGAAGGCCCAAGTCTGGATTACTTGCTGGGGACCGACGATCTGGGGCGGGACATGCTGAGTCGCATCATGTGGGGCGCGCGCACTGCCGGCATCGTTGCTATAATCGCTACTGTTTTCGGCGTGAGTCTGGGCATCATCCTTGGTGGCGTGGCAGCCTACATGGGCAGTTGGGCGGACTGGCTGATCAGCCGCGCCGTTGATGTTACGATGTCGATCCCCCAGCTGCTCTTCGCTTCCCTTGTCGCAGCCACGTTTCGCAAGCCTGCCTCTGACTGGGTTGACACGATGTATGCCAAAACCGGCCTGGAGCTCTTCGCCACGCCTCTCTATGTGGATCTGCTGGTGGTCTTCGGCGCGCTTGCCCTGATCCAGTGGCCCGGCTATGCCCGTCTGATCCGGGGACAGATCCTGTCCCTACGCGAGAAGGAGTTCGTAGAAGCCGCGCGCGCGGTCGGTGTCAGCCAAATCAAGGTCTTGCTGCGACATCTTATCCCGAACGCGCTTGGTCCCTTGATTGTTGCCGTCACCTTCGGTTTTGGCGGCGCAATCGTCGCTGAATCGAGTCTGAGCTTTCTCGGCGTGGGAGTGCAGCCTCCTCAGGCCAGTTGGGGCTCGATGATTAACGACAACCAGATGAGTTGGCGTTACCGTCCCTGGCTCGTCTTTGTGCCCGGCCTGACCATTGCCATCGTCTCCGTTGGGATCAACTTCCTCGGCGACGGGCTGAACGATGCCCTCAACCCGCGCCAGGCTGATTCGTAACCTCCCCCCACTTGATGAGTGTGTCAGATTAAACATTCACAGTCCACGATTTCACGCCGCATCAGAAACTCGGGAGCAAGTCATGTACGATTGGACTGTGTTGAACAAGACCGTGGGCGAAACGCTAGCCAGCGGGCGTGTCGGCGCGCCGGTCTTTGTGCGTTGGACCGCGGCCGCTGCGGAAAACAGCGAAGAACTCAAGTCGTTGCTGGCTGAGATGAGCGTCTACGCCGGTTCGTGGCTGGCTACCGGCCCGCGGCGGCTCTATGCCAACGGCGCGGAAGCGCAGGGGCATCTGTCGCTCGCGCTAGAGTACGAAAACGGCAGTTCAGCGCTGCTAGCCGTCACGCTGTCGAACGGTCGTCCCTTCATGAGTCTTGTTATCCTTGGCGCACGGGGGGCCATTTATCACAGCGATACTGAAATTCTTCCTCGTGCCGAAAGTGGCGGTGAAGATGAGGTGGCTGGCATGCGCCAGGCCCAAAACTTTGCCTCCTCCGAAACGCTGACGGCAATCGATCGATCACTGACCGCCAACGAACCAGTGGCACTGTCCCCCTGAGGAATCCAGTTATGAGCAGACAACAGTTGGGCGTCCTCCTGGTTTCCGGCAGGTTGACGCACCAGGAGAACTACGCTCTGAATTTACGCGCCGATCCCCGCTGCAGGCTGGTCGGGCTGAGCGACGAAGCGGACGTGCCCCCGGCGCGCGCTCTGCTGAACAAGCAGTATGCTGAGGACCTGGACATTCCCTACTGGCCCGACCTGGATGATGCGCTGGCGCGGGATGATGTTGATGTCGTCTCTATCTGCGCCGACCCGGAGCGGCGCGGCCGTATCGTTGCCCGTTGTGCCGACGCCGGCAAGCACGTCTATATCGACAAGCCGGTGACACCGTATCTGGCTCATGCCGACGCGGCAGTGGCGGCGGTCGAGCGGGCGGGCGTGCGCAGCCAGATGTTCAGTTCCAACCATCAGGTCTGGGTGCAACAGGCGCGACAGATCGTGGAGTCGGGTGAACTGGGTGAACTGACGGCTATCCACGTCGACAATCTGTTTGCGAAAGGGCCGAACGGTACAGCTGAATTGGGCGCGCCGCGACAGGCAGTCTACCCGCCGGTTATCTCCAACTTCGTTGACGCCAAGGCCGAGCTGTACGCCATCGGCGTATACGCACTGGGGTTTGTCTGTATGTTATCCGGGCGCGGCGTCGAGTCCGTGTATGGCAGTACGGCCAACTACTTTTTCGCTGAACACCAGCGCCGCAATATGGAAGATTTCGGCATGCTTTCGTTGACGTTGGAGGGCGGCGCAACTGCGACGATCACAGGCGGCCGGATCGGATGGGCAAGCCATCCCGCAGGAGGGGCAAATCAGATCCACCTGATCGGCACTGAAGGATCACTGTTACTCGACGCAAATCGACCGCGGCTGGAAGTCTTTTGCGCTGATCCACCCTGGAAGGCTCCCCCTGTCAATCCGCGTGACCCGATGGGCTTCTGGCGCACTACGCAGGAGGAGGTTGGAGCCCAGCCAAAGCGCACGCTCGCCCCGGTATCGAATGTGCTGGAAAGTCGTTCCGATGCCAGCTACTTCATCGACTGTGTCGTTGAAGGCCGCGAGAGCGAGATGAATGTCAGGCAAGCGGCCATGCTGACCGAGATCCTGTTGGCCGGGTATAAGTCCGCGGCCGAAGGGCGAGTCGTCAAGATGCCACTGGCTCGCGATTGAGATCAAGCCCAGGGCACAACGGCCTGACTGCCGTCTCGATAGGAGCTCAAAACGCGCTTGAATCAGAAACTGTTGCGAAGCCGCTTCAAATTCAGGGGAGTCTGATGACAACATCGAACCGCTACACAGCCGAATATCTGCGAGGAATCAGCCGGAGACTTTTTGCAGCATCGGGAGCCCCCAATGACATCGCCGCGACGGTTGCGGAAATCCTGGTTAATGCCAATCTCGCCGGCCACGATTCCCACGGCGTGCAGTTTGTGCCGATGTATCTGGACCGTATTGAGGACGGGCACATAGTCAGCGACGCCCACCCTGAAATCGTCCGTGAGAGCGCCAATACGATGCACGTTGACGGGCACAGCGGATTTGGCCACAATATGAGCCGCCAGGCGATGAAGTGGGCGATCGAAAGGGCAAGGCAGTCGGCTGTCTGTTGCGTTACGTTCCAGAATACGACGCATATCGGTCGTGTTGGCGAATATGCCGAGCAGGCTGCACGGGCCGGCTGCATCACGCTGATAACACTGGGTGGCGCCTCCGCAGCAGGGTCGCAGGTCGTTCCCTTCGGCGGCGCGCGCGGCGCCCTGGGTACCAATCCGATAGCAGTCGGCATTCCCACCGGAGACGACGCTCCCTTCGTGATTGACTTTGCCACAAGCGTGATTGCCGGAGGAAAGATTCTGGTGGCCCGCAGTAAGGGGCTTGAACTTCCGGAGGGCGCGATCGTCGACAAACATGGCCAACCCAGTACCCAACCGGAGGACTTCGCGGACGGAGGCTTCCTCCTGCCATTTGGAGGCCACAAGGGCTACGCGCTTTCACTGTTCTTCAGTCTCATGGGCGGGCTGGCCGGCGACTTCAATGCGGAGTTGACTGCGATGGCGGGCCTGTTCATGCAAGTCTACGACGTAGCTGCATTTACGCATCTTGAAAGCTATCAACGCAATGTTCGTACCGTTCTGGATGCCATGAAGGCGACACCACCGGCCCCCGGGTTCGAGGAAGTCCTGGTCCCGGGCGACATGGAGCATCGTTCGCGGCAGCAACGTCTGGCGGAAGGGATCGACGTGCCGGCGGATACATTTGACAAGATCGAAGCATGGTCCGACAAGCTGAAGGTATCACTAACCGAAGAAGATTAGGAGGAGCAGTCAGATGCCACAGAATTATCGCGTAGGTGTTGTCGGTCTGTCGGGAATCGCGGCCAACCGTCGCGCCGCCGAACCGGGAAATATCTTGAAGACGCCCAGCCCCAGCTCTCATATGGGGGCCTACCACCTTATCCCCCAAACCGACGTGGTTGCCGTCTGTGAACTGAAGACGGAGCTGTTCGAAAAGGTAGCTGATACTTGGGGGCAGGAGTTCGGGGAGTTGGAAACCTACACCGACTACCGCGCCATGATCGAACGCGAGAATCTCGATATCGTCAGCGTCGTCACCTCAGACCATCGCCACACCGACATCGTAGTGGAAGCTGCAAACGCCGGCGCAAAGGGAATCATCTGCGAAAAGCCGTTCGCTACAACTGTGGACGAATGCACCCGCATGATCGAAGCCTGCGAGGCGAACGGAACTCTTCTTGCCGTGGACCACACCAATCGCTGGGGACCCCACTATGACGTTGCCAGAGAGGCGATTCGCAGTGGGTCGATCGGCGCAGTGCAGCGCATTGTCGCCACGTTGGGCGGACCGCGCGCGATGATGTTCCGCAACGGCACACATCTTGTCGATGGCGTCTGCTTCTTTGCCGATTCGGAGCCGGAATGGGTCTTCGCCGAACTGGAACCCGGCTACGATCACTATGACAGGTATCTGGGGGACGGCGGCAGAGATCCGGCTACCGATCCGGCAGTCTCTGGTTACGTCCATTTCCGCAACGGCGTGCGCGCCTTTGTCAATGCCAACAAGTCGCAGTTTGCGGCCAGCTTTACCTTCCAGGTCTACGGCGAAACCGGCATGCTCGACGTCCACGGCAGTCGCGTCATCCGCCGCGACAGAAATAATTCCGAATTCCTTCCCTTCGAATCCCACTTGTATACCAGGATTCCAGCCTGCGTTGCCGATCTGATCGATGCAATCGAAAACGGCAGCGATCTGCTCAGCCCGGGGAGAGAAGCCAAGAAGACGGTAGAGATTCTGGTCGGATTTCTCCAATCACATGCGCGCGGCAACGTGCGCGTCGATCTGCCGCTGCCACCGGGGTATTGAGGTCGATGCGGGCGGTTCTGGATGAAAAAAAGTTCGTCATCGCCGACCAGAACAGCTACACGGCCGACCTGATCTCCCCCAACCCGCGCGGCTGGTACCACTCGGTCGCCAACGTGGTGGCGACGCCGGCGGGGCTGGTCGCGGTCTACCGGCTCTCCGACTCGCACTCGGCCGTTTGCACCCACATCATGGTTGCCTACTCCAGTGACGGCGGACGGGCTTGGCACGGTCACCGTTCCATCTCGCAGCGCAACGTCTGGGAGCACCAGAGCGTTTGGGTGGCGCCGCAGCTGAGCCGCCTGCGTGACGGGCGGCTCGTCATCATCTGTGATAAGGGCCATCGCACGTCGGGGGACGACTGGCCGCGCCTGGCCTTCTGGCAGCGGCCCCCCAGAGGCATGGCCAACTTCCTGTTCTGGAGCGACGACCACGGCGGCACCTGGGGCGAGCCGGTTCAATGTGACGACGTCGGCGGCGAGCCAGGGTATATCGTTGAACTTTTCGACGGGACGCTCGTGTACACCCGAAGTGAGCCGATTGAAACCGATGACTTCGAGAGTCCGCCCCCTCCAGGCTACAACCTTTACTACCGCAACACGGCAGTGTTTTCGGATGATGGAGGCAAGTCCTGGGATCGCACGGCCACGGTCTCGGACGACCCTTACCACGGTGACTCGGAAGTAGGCATTGTCGAGTTGGAACAGGGCCATCTGCTGGCTGTCACACGAATCGGATTCGGTAACGGTTGCTTTGGCCAGCCCAGCCGCCTCATTCACAGCTATGACAACGGCAGAACATGGGAGGAGCCCATACTCGCTCCCTTCTATGGCCAGCGTACGGCTGTGCACAAACTGAGATCTGGCAAACTGTTGGTCACTTACCGCAATCGCTGGGGAACGTTTGCCAGCAATGCCTTCATCTGGGAGCCGGCTGAAAAGCTCGGGTTCGAGCCCGCCTCCTTCATCTGGGACGAGTCTCGCTGTGTTCTTGACAAAGGTCACCTTACTCTGACAACCGACTGCCGCCCAGAGAATCAGGTATTCTTTTCGTTATATCCAGCGCTTACGAGTGGCGCACGCGTGGAACTGGAGGCAGAACTCCGTCTCGCCGATCAATCCAGCGAGGGCTGCGACCTCTTCGCGGGCTGTCGCGTTCGAATTGCCCCGCAGGGAATTTCAGTGACCCAAAGTAGCCAGGAAGAAGCTGCCTTCCACAGCACAACAGGCTCGCCGGGGAATGGCAACGAGTTACCCTCGCTTCCGGCCCACCGCATTCCGTTGGATGCGACGCAATGGCACCGGTACAAAATCGTACGCTCGGAAGGCGAGATTGCCGTCTACGTCAACGGGCGCCTCCGTTTACGAGAACCGGCAAGCATATCCGGCGCCCGGCTCGTCCGCTTCGGCAGCAATCTGCGAGGCGTCTCGTTCTGGCGAACGGTAAGCGCCTCGGTCGAGAACCCGCACGGCCACAGTATAGACTGGTCCTGGCGGGCGGATTCCGGGACCTACCCCGACCAGTTCCGGCGCGAGCGGATGGTACGCCTCGACGCCACCGCCGACTCGGGCTATAGCAACTGGGATCAGATGGAGGATGGCACGGTCGTTATTGCGGACTACACAAACGACGAGTTCAAGGACGCTAACTGGACGTCGGCCGCACAGCCGATAATCAAGGCATACATCGTCAGCGAAGAGGAGTTGACATGACAAGATACCGAGCAGGAGTCATCGGCCATACAGGTCGCGGAAATTACGGCCACAGTCTTGACACGGTATACCTGGGAATGGATGAAATCGACCTGGTGGCAGTTGCTGACGCTGACGCCGATGGTCTGGCCGCGGCAAGCGAGCGGTTGGGCGTGGGCCGGGAAGGCTGCTATCGAGATTATCGCCAGATGTTGGAACAGGAGGAGCTGGACATCGTCAGTGTTGCTCCCCGCTGGATGGACCAGAAACATGACATGGTCATCGCCGCAGCCGAGGCCGGCGTGCGCGGGATCTTCTGCGAAAAGCCGTTCGCGCCGACCTTGGCGGAGGCCGACGCCATGATCGATGCGTGCGACCGCGCCGGAACGAGAGTGGCGGTATCGCACCAGAGCCGTGTAGGTCAGTTTGCTCATAAGCTGAAAGAGATGATTGCGGATGGCGTCATCGGCGAAGTCAAAACTGTCCGCAGCGAGGGAAAGCAGGACCATCGCGGCGGCGGCCAGGACCTGATGGTGCTGGGGACGCACGCGCTCGACCTGCTGTGTTTCCTGTTCGGCCATCCCCGTTGGGTGCAGGCGTATATTCTGCAGGACGGGAAGGACGCCGGGCCGGATGACGCTCGCCAGGGAGATGAGGAGATCGGCCCCATTGTGGGAAATCACCTGGAAGCGACGTATGCTTTCGACCAGGGCATCATTGCCACCTTCCACTCGCATAGCCGCACCGTGCGACCGGGTCCGCGGCCCGGCGGACTTGAGATTCATGGGACGGAGGGCATTCTGCTCAATCGCGACGGTTACCTGTTGCACTGCCCCCATCCCAATTCGAACCCGGCCATGGGCGAGCCTGCCTGGAAGGTAGTGCTCAAACCGAACAGCCCTGGATTCGATACGCTCAACGCCTACCTGGTGCGCGATTTGATTGCGGCCTTTGAGGAAGGCCGCGAGCCAATCTCAAGCGGACGCGACGCCCGCTGGGCCCTGGAGATGATCCTGGGCGTATACACCGCGCACCGGCATGGCCGGACGCCTCTGCCTTTGGCCGACCGTGAACATCCTCTGCGCGACTGGGTGAACGGGTAACGGCTGCCCTGGCCTGAACCATCCGACCGACTAGATTACCGTAGCGAAGATAATGCAGAACCGAATCCGACAATTCCCACACGAACGGGAAGGGTACAATGAAAAGAATCAATCAGATAATCGAACTTCTGGAAGCCGGACAACCGGTCTACTGGGACGGCGGCCGCACACTTACCTTTGAAGGCGGCGTCAAGTCGGCGCAGACCCACGCCGACTGGCTTGTCATCGGCATCGAGCATCAGCCCTTCGACGTCGCCGGGCTGAACGCCTTCATGCGCGGCCTGGTCGCCGGCGGGCCAACTCGAACCGGCCACCGCACGCCTCCGGTGCTGGTCACGCTACCCTTTGACGGCGTCGACGAGTATGTCGTACGCAACAACGCCTGGATGATCAAACAGGTCATGGCGACCGGCATTCACGGCATCCTGCTCTGCCATGTCGAATCGCCCGGCGCGGTCAAAGAGTTCGTCGAGTGGGTGCGCTTTCCATTCCACACGCCCGGCGTCGGCGAAGGGCTTGATATGGGCCGCCGCGGCTCCGGCGGCCAGGACAACGCCGCCTATGTCTGGGGCGTCCCAACCCAGGATTATCTGCGCAAGGCCGACGTCTGGCCGCTCAATCCAGAGGGCGAACTGATCCTCGGCATCAAGATTGAGAACAGCCGCGCCCTGGCAAATGCCGAGACCAGCACGCAAGTGCCTGGGATCGCATTCGCCGAGTGGGGGCCATCCGACATGCGCATGACCTTTGGCTATGACACGGTGCGTACGCCCGAAAATACCGAAGAGGGCGACCTGAAGGCGGCGCGAAACCGTGTCTTCGCAGCCTGCAAGGCGGCCAACATAGGCTTCCTGGATGGCGTCGATGCCGGGAATGTTGCCGCGAAGATCGACGAGGGGATTACCTTCCCCGCTGGTGACGAGGCGGCGGCCATCGCAGGGCGGCGGCATACTGGGCGTGTCTGATTGACCTATCGATACCGGCCAAACGCTCCAATAATCAAGGAGCCGCGACAGACTTGACGCCAACATGGATAGTAACTACAATACTGTAACTACAAAGGGCGTCAAGTGGTGGATTGGCGATGGGACCCGGCCAAGAGCAAGGGCAACTCACAAAAGCACGGTATAAGTTTCGAAACGGCTTTACTAATCTTCAATGATCCGCTTGCCTTGACGGTCCAAGATCCTTACGCTGGCGAGGAGCGACTGCGCACGATTGGAAGAATTGTCAATATAATCATTGTCATCCACACAGCTCCCGAATTCGAGCCGGAAACAGGGGAAGTTGTGGGACGCATAATCAGCGCCCGCAAAGCTACCAAGCATGAGAGGAGGGCTTATGAAGAGGGAGAGTTCTGAACTGACCACCGAGCAACATGCCGAGCTGCAGGCCCTTGAAGAACTTCCCGATGACCAAATCGACACTACCGATATCCCCGAACTGCTCGACTGGTCCAGCGCTCGCCGCGGTCTCTTTTACCGCCCTGTCAAGAAGCAGATCACTCTGCGTCTCGACGCGGACGTCATCGGATGGTTCAAAGCCCGCGCCAAGAATGGCCGCGGCTACCAGACTGACATCAATCGCACTCTACGTCAATACGTCGAAAGCCAAGAGAAAGAAGGTGGTGATAGCTGACAGTCCGGGATTCGAACGTAGGTTTCGGAACGCGACAGAGATTGAACACACCCGTCATCGGAGCACGACCAACTTTATCGTCAATCTCATCGCCGGTCTGATTGCCTACACTTGGCAAGCCAAGAAGCATTCTCTCTCTAACAAAGATATGGCTCTCTTGCCGGCCCTTTTCTAACTCCGAATTCAGGTTAAGTATATAGTTCCCAAAAAATCTAGAAATGGCACCCCCCAATAGCAAATGCCTACCACGTCGTGGTAGGTCTAAGCTGTCGCTAGGTCTGGTCCATTCCTGGCGACGAATTGCAAGTGGGGGAGAAGTGGTGTAGTGGTGCACCGCCTTCCCCTCATCTGCCACTCCCCCCTCGTGCTGAACTGTGGGATCGTATCCACCCCACCATAGACCAGCATGTACATTGGGACTGGCAATTTCTCCAACTGTAAAGCGTGTGGGCGAAAAATCCCGACCAGACTGCGACATTGCCCTCACTGCAGAGAACCCGACCCCCACTTGAAAAACTGGATGGGTTGGAGAATTGACTATACTAAGTCCCTTGACCCAACCGTTCCCAAAAAGTCTCGTTGGCCCTTCCGAACACCCTTCGGGGGACGATTTACCATCCCCTCTCTAATCGCAATAGTTGTCGTTGCACTTGCCATCGAAGTCCTATTCCCCGAACTAATAATCGAGCTTCTCAGATTGCCCGACAAAGCTGCCAGGGTTTGGCTAGACGCACTGTACTGCGCTCTGTTATTGGTGCTGGTGACATGCGTGGGTGCTGTGCCGATGAAACGGTAGGATTGAGAGACTCAGGGTGCATCTCGGATTTGGTTTTGTCCCGAGAAGCCGCGCGGATCCCGGTACAATGCCCCAGAGGCAAGCGGAATTTGTCTGCCTACTTTTGGGGGATGGGCAGGCACACGGCCTGCCCCTGCCGGGGCGTTTGGTGATAGGGGTCGTTGGGCTCGGGATGTGGGCGTACTTGGTGTTCGGCACTGGTCGCTGGGCTGAACCGCTCCAATTGTCCACGACGGTGGTCTAGACAGGGCGGGGCGTTGCGGGGGCGCAGCCCCTGCACAAGGGAGGGCCAAAGGCCCGACCGCACAACGGCAGTGGTCAGTGATCAGTGGTTAGTTGTGAGAGGCGGCGCCTCGCATGCTTCAAAGCTGATCGCGGGCTGGCCATGGTTTGGTCGCTGCCAGTGGGATACGAGAGCTCACCCCCATTTTAGGAAGCACCCCTCTTCACGAACGCTTGACAAGCCAGTGTTGTTAGTGATATATTATATCATGTAAATTCTACTCTAACTTTCCCATTGCAGCCGAACGCGTTTCAGTAACGTCTTTTCGAGGTACAATCAAAAGGAGGTAGAGAATGTCTTCGCTCAGGAACGTCGCATTTATTCTCGTCCTGGCCCTGATTGTGGTCGCCTGTACCCCGGCGCCGGTTGCGCCGGCTGCCGACCAGCCGGCGGAAACCATGGCTGAGGCCCCGGCAGAAAGCGCTGCGACCGGGGACGATGTCTGCCCCGCGCGCGGCGGCACGCTGGTCCTGGATTTCAGTGCAAGGTCTTCGGTGGTACCAATCTGGGGGTGGGGCTATGAGCAGCAGAAGCTTGTCTTCGGCAAGCTGATCCGCACCGGCACCGACAACCTTCCCCACCCCGATCTGGCAGAAAGCTGGGAGATCAGCGATGATGCCACCGAGTTCACTTTCCACTTGCGCCAGGGCGTAAAGTGGCATGACGGCGAGGATTTCACCGCCGATGACGTGGCATTCACCTGGACGTGGCACAACGACCCTGACAGCCCATGGGTGAACCCCGCCCAGCCCGGCAACTGGATAGCGCTGAAGGGTTCGCTGGACTACCTTGATGGCAAGACCGATGAGATCGAGGGAATCGAAGTGATCGACGATCACACTGTACGCCTCATCCTTGCCGAGCCAGACGTAAGCTACTTCTCCCGCTTCATTGGCAGCATCAATATCCTGCCCGAGCACATCTACAGCCAATGGCGCGTGCCCGATCTTAAGGACTCAGGCAATCCGCTCTGGTACTCCACCGAGACACAGATCGGCACCGGTCCCTTCAAATTTGTGGACGGGAAAAAGGATGGGTACTTCCGCTTGGCGCGCAACGACGACTATTGGGAGGGGGCGCCCTGCCTTGACGGCATCCTGTTCCAGAACATGGGCCCGCCCGACACGCAGTTCATCGCCCTGCAAAAGGGTGAACTGGACGTAATGAAGGTCGAAGGCAACTTCTATCAACAGGCGCAGGAGTTGCCTGACATTGATGTCCAGACCCAGCGACTGAACTATATCAGCGCTTTCGTCGGCAACCTCAGTCAGCCGTCCTTCTGGGACAAGCGCGTGCGTATGGCCGTAAGCCACGCCATTAACCGCCAGGAGATCGGGGACGCCGTCTACTTCGGCCTGCGGGTGCCGTGGCACACCTTCTCCTTCGTCGATGGCTGGACCAACGAAAACGTACCCAAGTATACATACGATCCGGCGAAGGCGATGGCCCTGCTGGCAGAGGCTGCCGCTGACGGCGTATGGGACCCCGAAAAAGAGCACGAACTGATCTACTACCATACGGGCACAGAGGCGAAGAACTTCATGCTGCTGATGCAGAAGTACCTCAGTGAGGTGGGGATCAACGTCACAGTCATTCACGTGCCAAACGAAGCCTGGAACGATCGAGTAGCCGAGAACAAGCACTCCTTCTCCCATACCGGCTGGGGGAACCCGGTCGATCTCCATGGCTACTATCGAACCTACCGCTGTGACAATCCGCCGAACCAGAGAGACGTGGTCTGGCCGACCGACGGCTCACTCGACGCCGTATGTGATCAGATAGATGCGCTCTTCATCCAGGCCAAGGAAACCGGCGAAACGGAGCAGCGCAAGGCCCTCTACAACGAGATCCAGCAGATCATCGCCGAAAACGTGATCGGATACATCCCGCTTCACCGTTACTACATGGGCTATGCGATCAGCAAGAATGTCGGCGGAATGGACGCCTATGCTCTGGGCGGCATGCACGACTACCAGTGGTCAAAACTTAATGCCCACTTGTGGTACAAGATGGAAGAGTGATACTGGCGCCCCATCCCACTCTGCTTCTGTTTTGCCGGCAGAGTGGGATGGAACCCGACCTTCGCCATCGCCTGCCTCAAGTGATGTGCGCGCTGAACAGCCACGGGAGGCAGGTAATCCCGCACCCATCTGAGAATCTTCGATGACCCGATACATCCTTCGCCGCCTGCTGATCGCCGTTCCTGTCTTGTGGGGCATCGTCACGCTCACCTTCATAATGAGCGAGATCATGCCGGGCGACTACGTCGATGCGCTCGTTCCGCCCAATCTCAGACTTCAGATGGGGGTCGATACAGCGCAATTGCAGAGGCTGCGCGAGTCATACGGGTTGGATAAGCCGGTGATCTTTCGCTATGGAATCTGGCTGCGCGAACTGATGCTGCACGGCAATCTCGGCTATTCGTTCATTACCGGGCAGCCGGCTCTGCAAGAGATGGCCCAGGTGTTGCCCGCAACACTGCAACTGTCTATTGTTACGATCCTCTTTTCCCTCGTCGTCGGTACCTCCCTGGGCATCATTTCAGCCATCAAGCAGTATTCGGTGCTCGATCATTTTCTCACTTTGCAGGCCTTCGTCTGGATATCCACGCCCGGTTTTGTGTTTGCCATCATTGCCCTCTACCTGTTCTCGCTCAAGATACCCCTTTTCCCCACCGGGGGCAGGGCGCCGCTCGACGGTCCCGACAATATTTTCGTCCGTCTCCAGTATCTGGCCTTGCCGGCGCTTGTCCTCGGCTTCGAGGGGCTGGCCGGCCATATGCGCTATGCGCGCGCCAGCCTGTTGGAGGCCCTCGGCGCCGACTACGTCCGCACCGCTCGTGCAAAGGGCCTGCATGAACGATCCGTTTATCTGGGCCACGCCTTTCGCAACTCCCTGCTGCCTGTTATTACCCACGTCGGCCTTTCGCTGCCAGGAATTATCGGAGGATCCTTTATCATTGAAACGATCTTCGTCTGGCCGGGTATGGGAAAGTTGGGCATGGAGTCGATTTTTATGCGCAACCAGCCGATGATCATGGCTATGAATCTGATAGGGTCGTCAATGGTGCTGTTCGCAAATCTCCTGGCCGACATCACCTATGCCTGGGCCGACCCCAGGATCCGCTATGAGTGAGGTGCGTGGCATGGCCGATACCACAGCCACTCCGGCAGACGGCGCACACGAGGCGCGGCAGCCAGTCTCGACGAAGATTTCGCCGGACGCATTGCATACCTTGACTAAGGCTGAGAATCGCTTCCTGCGCCGCTTTCGCCGCCACCGTTTGGCCGTTATCGGCGTGGCAGCCCTGGCCCTCTTTGCCCTGCTCGCCATTCTTGCGCCCGTTGTAACGTTCTACGATTCCAACGGCATCGACCTGACCGTGATGCGGCAAGCGCCCTCTACGGCTCATATACTGGGCACCGACCCGCTCGGACGCGATGTCTGGACGCGCCTTGTATATGGCACCAGGGTCTCGCTCGCGGTTGGCCTCGTCGCCGTCAGTATCTATATCACCATCGGCGTCGTCCTGGGAGGACTCGCCGGGTATTTCGGCGGTCGCGTGGACATGCTGCTCAGCCGTTTTACCGACGTGATGATGTGCTTCCCTTCCTTCATGCTCATTGTCACAGTCGCCGTTATCCTGCCTCCTAACATTTTCAATGTCATGGTTATCATCGGGCTTTTCGGTTGGCCCGGAGTAATGCGCTATGTGCGCGCCCAGTTTCTTTCGCTGCGGGAGCGGGATTTTGTGCTGGCTGCTCGCTGTGTCGGCGTGAGCAGTGGTCGGATCGTCTTCCGTCACATGCTCCCCAATGCAATTGCCCCGGTGGTTGTTGCGGCCACCATGGGGCTGGCCGGGGCGATCATGACCGAGTCCGCCTTGAGCTTTCTGGGTCTGGGCGTCCAGGAGCCGATGTCCAGTTGGGGGAGCATGTTGCAGGATGCCATGTCGCTTCCAATTCTGCAGACGATGCCCTGGCTGTGGCTGCCCTCCGCCATCGCCATCGCCATCACCACTCTCTCCGTTAACTTCGTTGGGGATGCGCTGCGCGACGCGCTCGATCCCCACATGAGCCTGGGTTAACAGTACAAGGATGACGCCGTGCCTGCACTCATAGTGGAAGCCACTTCTGCACCAGATTCAGACGAACGTTACAACGCCTGCTCCGAGGAGAATCCCCCTTGAGCTCTCGTCCACTGGCTCCGTTTGAACCTGATGAACATACAGTTGTGTTGTACCACTTCGACGAAGGCGAAGGCAACGAGACCAGCGACGTTTGCGGCGACCACCAACTGACCCTGCGCGCCCACCGCCAGTCGCAGTGGGGTTCCCACGCGGGCTTCGGCGCCAGCGCCCGATTTGGCCGCCGCGCCGACGACGCCGACCTGCTGGTTGGACCGACCAACAATGACAAACTTCACCTCCGGCCCTGTACTTCGGCGTGGACGATCGAAGCCTGGGTGCGTTACGCGGGCGCAGGCGGCCTCGAAGAAGGGCACACTTATGTGAACATCTGCGGGACGGAAGACGAAGGTCTGGGCCTCCCAATTGGTATGCGCGGGGGCTGGAATTTCTCCCTTCACAGCTTTACACGCCCCGGCACGCTGCAGGATGGGCTTTTCCCCGGCGCCCGCTTTATGGGTTCCCCACGCGGTCGAGATCCGAATCACGACACGAGCGGTCTCCTGCTCCAAAACGCCAAGGCCGGGGGCTGGACAAGCGCCGACCCACCCAGGATCAGAGATAACGAATGGCACCATGTCGCCTGGCAGTTCCGTTATCTTGACCAGACGCACTTCTTTTTTCTGGACGGCCAGCTCATCCGCCGCGTCCAGCTACCCTTGCCCAACGACACGCAGGGACGGGTTGTCAACGATGCCGAGAACGTCGGCGTCCCTTTCGTGGTCGGCGGCTTTCTCCACTCCAAGGAACCGCCAAAGCACCTGGCGTATGGTAATTTCGATGGTGAAATCGATGAGATCCGCATCTCCAGCATCATGCGCTATCCGGTGGCGGAGCGGCTGTCTATCGTTCGGCGGGACCTGCCCCCGGCTACGTTCCGTGCCCCTTACTCGGTTCAAATGTCGACCGACGCAGCCAGTGGGGCCGTTCAATGGGAACTGGTTGAAGGACGGTTGCCCGCAGGGCTGACTCTGGACAGCAAGACAGGGGCCATCGGTGGCAAACCAACTGCGGCGGTAGAACACCAACCCCTCGAATTGCTTGCCGCCGACGCAAGTGGCCGAACTGATCGGCACCGGTTCCTCTTGAGCGTTTGCAGCGGGCAAATCACTTTGGATTCTCTGCCCCCAGCCTTCGTTGGAAGCCCGTATAGTGCAAAGATGCGAACCTGCCATATGGTCGCGCCAATCTCGTGGACGGTCGCGAACGGCGCACTACCCAACGGACTGCAACTTGACAGCGCAACGGGCGAACTGTCGGGCACGCCATCCAAAGCCGGCACCAGTCGCTTCCAGATCGAGGCGGTCGACGCTATCGGCCAGAGCCGGCAGGAGGAGATCGCCCTGAAAGCGCTGCCGGCGGAGCTTCTTGTCATCGGACCGGACGAACATACGGTTGTCTTGTATGACTGGCAGGGGCCGAACGGCCGGCTTATCCCCGATATTATGGGTGACGAGGAGCTGACCTTGACCTGGACCAACATAGGCGGCGACAGGCGCGTCAACTGGCCCGGTCGTAATGGTCGCTTTCCCCAGGATACAGGCCATGGCGAGCACGGCTTCGTCGGGCCCCAGGGCAATGAAAAGCTGGATCTGCGAACTTGCAAAGAGGCCTGTACCGTGGAAGCCTGGGTCAGACGGGGCGGCCCCCTGCAGGCACATGGAGAGAAGACCGACGATCACCACCAGCCTTTCACGTTCGGGCACATCTGCGGTACGTACGACAAGACGGAACAGGGGGTCTGGGAACTCTATCTCTCCTCCCACAATTCGCCCGATGGGAGCATGGCGCCCGGCGTTCATTTTCTGGGAGCCGAGCCTGGGCAGGAACTGATGGACCTGCATCCTTGGACGCGTCCGGGCGGGCTGGTGACGAGCACGGCCGATGCGGGCATCAACGATACTGAATGGCACCATGTGGCGTGGCAGCATGAGGCCGGCGAGGATCTTCATCAACTGTTTCTGGACGGGCTGTTGATCTGGCAGATGCACAGCCCTGACGGCCGCAGACTGGTCAACAACCGCAGGCACGAGGCCCAGTTCAGCGTCTCTACGCGCCTGAACGGATACGCACGCCACGGGGGTGCGTTTGACTTTCTGGGCGAGGGCCACTTTTTCGGCCAAATCGGCGAGATCCGCATCTCATCTATCAGACGATATTGACCCCCCCAGGTTACTGGCAACTAACCGTGACAGGAGAGGAATTGTGAGAAACTACGGACTTGGCCGCGGAAAATGGGTGTTCGTCGACTGGATCGGCGTCGAACCTGGCTACGGGACCCAATGGGGTGGAGACATCACTGAAGGCTGGTGCGTCCCTCATGGAATTTCGCTCAAAGTACACGCGCCCACCGTAGACCCCACTATAGTGATCGCTGCTGATCGACCCTGGGAGCAAGACTATATTTCGGCCTATGCGACATTCCTGGAGGACGGCGGCGTCCTCCGCTGCTGGTATGAGAACGAAGGCGG
Source organism: Caldilineaceae bacterium (assembly GCA_965220715.1). Lineage (GTDB taxonomy): Bacteria > Chloroflexota > Anaerolineae > Caldilineales > Caldilineaceae > Bin5. Next base: position 4,166,183 of record OZ244843.1, on the reverse strand, counting down.
GATCGGCTATGCTGAGTCGCACGACGGCGTCGCCTGGGCAAAACCCACGCTTGGTCTTCAAGAGTGGAACGGATCGACCGAGAACAACCTGATCAACATCGCCCGCCACGGCCACGGAGTCTTCATCGATCCCGCAGCCGCCGGATCCGAGCGATACAAAATGGTCAGCTGTCATTGGACCGAGACGGAACGCAAAGTGCTGGGCGCAGTTTCCGCAGACGGCCTACACTGGACGCCTATGCCTGAGCCGCTGATGGATCATCAGCATGCCGACACCCAGAATATCGGCCTGTATGATGCGGAACTGGGCAAGTATGTACTCTACACCCGTCAGGTGGACGGGCAGTCGCAGCGCCGCGGGGTCAACCGTACTGAATCGGACAGTTTTCGGCGTTTTCCAGTCTCCGAACCGGTCCTGGAAAATAATCCTCTCGATGCGCCCGACCTGGACATCTACTGCAACGGCTACTCACCCTGGCCCGGCGCCGCCGACGCGCATCTGATGCGGTTGTCGATGTACGAACGAACGCCGGACACGATGAATGTACATCTGGCCACCAGCCGCGACAGCCTGGTCTGGCACAGGCCATTGGGACCAAATGCCTGGATCGAGACTGTGCCTTCTGCCCAAGGAGCATACAAGACGGTCTATGCTTGCGCCGGGGTTGTTCCTACGGGCAAGGGGGAGTGGTCCACCTATGTTGGGGTCAACCGCAAGCTGCATAACGAACCGGTCGAGCGGAAAAAAGGCGCGGGCAGCGAGTCGGGGCTTGTACGCGCTGCGGTGCGCGAGGACGGCTTCGTCTCCCTCTCGAGCAGGGGGCGGGGGACTTTCTGGACCGTTCCCTTTGAACTGAACTCTGACTCGATCGGCATCAATGCGGAAACCCTTTATTCGGGCTACCTGCGCTGCCAGATCCTCTCCTCCAGCCCCGTCGACGTGGGCAGCGACACCCGTTTCATCCGCGCAATCGAAGGCTACACTTTTGACGACTGCCAGCCGATTGTCGGGGATCACATTGACGCTCCTCTCACCTGGAACGGCAGCGCTGATCTGAGCCATCTGCGAGGCCAGATGGTCCGCCTCAAATTTGACCTCTACAAAGCAGATCTGTACGCCATTCGATTCTGAATCAAGAGGCGACGCGAAGAATTAGTCGAATATTGTCTCAGCGGGATTCCTGGTGTCGTCCTTGAAGTTCTGTTTGGACAAAGAAGGGCGACGGACGGGAGGCAGTGCAATTGCATGTCCGTGCGGCATGCTTGACCCCCTTTCCCAGATTGTATACACTTCCGTAGAATCACAGCGTACATGGAAAATGACTCTGCAAATAACATGGCAGGAAGCGCCCGTATATCCCGCACTGATCAAAGGGCCCTCGGTCGGCGTGGTTGATGGTCACTTGCTGGTGGCCGGCGGCATGGCCTACCCATGGCGCGAGGTGGAGTACGGGTTTGGCGCGCCGATCCTGGATAGCGAGGACGAAGCGCAGGAGGGGTCTCCCCAGATCGGAGAGTGGTATCCCTTGCCGCCGATTCCGATTGGCCCTGGCTGGACTTCCGGGGCCGCGGTGGCAGGTGGCTTGGCGGTTGTGGGCGGGCGGCGCAAGGCAGTTGGCAATCGCGCAACGGCTGATGTCTGGTTCCTGGATGTGCAGGCGGGCGCGGCCGACTGGATAAGGCTGCCGGACCGCCCCTCTACAGCGATGGTGGCGACCACCTTTGCCTTCGGCGACCAGCTCTACACCGCGTTCGGCACCGACTGGCATCCGCACGAGCACGCCACCGGTGATCCCAACATCTACCGGCTGGACATGCGGCGCAGAGAGGGTTGGGAGATCGTCGCCCGTTTTCCCGGCGAGCCGCGCTGGATGTGCGGTATGGGCATTTGCGGCGGCAAGCTCTACGTCGTAGGCGGCCATGACATCCCTGTTGGCGGCGTGGTAGAGCCCAAGCCCCATAATGCCTTTCATCTGTTTGAGGACAGCGCAGCGCATGGGGGCAAGATAAGCCACGTCTCGTTCGGCGAAGTGTGGGAATGTGACCTGGCGACTGGAGAATGGCGAGAGCTGCCGCGTCCGCCGCGGGCCTTCGTTGCCGATGCTTTCACGGTGGCGGATCGCTGGATCGTGCTGACCGGCGGCCAGAGTTGGGTTGTCAATCCGGATGGCACGTCGGTCCACATCATGGGGCATGTGCCGGAACTGGACCTGGTCTGTCATTCTCACGAAGTTTGGGCTTATGACACGCAGGAAGGTAACTGGATTGCTCTTGATTCGCTGCCTTACGGAATCGCGTCCCACAGGGTCGCCGTTTGGAAGGATCGGGCCTTTCTAGTGGGCAATGAGACGCGAGACAAGGCGCGCGGAAACGCCTATGGCACGGTCTTTGTCGGCAGAATTCAAACTGGGTGACATTTTCTGAATTGAGCCAACAGATAGTTGCGAGGGGAGGAACAGCAATGCATACCACTTCAGTCGCAGACGGCACACGAGTGACGATGGCGGGTCATGAGCTAGTCTTCGGCCAGACCATCTTTACGCCGCGAGACGCCAACGACATTGTCGACGACATGACGGCCCTTCGTGCCAGAATCGAGGAGGATGGCTACTTGTTGATTCGCGATTTCTACGATCGCGATGCGATTATGGCCGCCCGCGCAGACATACTTTCCTACCTGTCTGCAGAGGGCTGGCTGGATCCCGGCGCCCCTCCTGAAGAGGGTGTGATTGGTCCCGAAAACGCAGGCGCGGTCCTGCGCAATGAGGTTGTCGTCAACATGCACGCCTACCTGCGCGTAGTCAACTCCGAGCGCATTATGGCTTTTTTCGAACGCTTTCTGGGCGGGTCGGCCCTGACACTGGACCACAAATGGCCGCGCGCGGTCCGGCGGGGACAAAGTACCGGCGCGCACTACGACGTCGTATTTATGGGCGCGGGCACAAAGGAACTCTACACTGTCTGGACGCCTTTGGACGACCTGTCGCTGGAGATGGGCACGCTGGCCTTTTGCCCCGGCTCGAACAAGCTGGATGCCCTGCGCCGTACCTACGGGACGGCAGACGCTCACAATGATATGACCGAAGGCCATCTTAGCCGCAACCCGCTTGAACTGATCGACATTTTGGGCGTCAAGTGGTCATCCACCCCGTTTCGCGCCGGCGATGCCATGATCTTCGGCATGTATTTTCTGCACGGCTCGCTCGACAACGTCTCCGACCGCTATCGCCTCAGCACTGATAACCGCTATCAGTTGGCCTCACAGCCGGTCGATGAACGCCATATGGGGGCTCACCCCGACCAGATTCCCAAGGCCGAAAATCGCAAGACGATGGCTGAGATGCGTGAAAAGTGGGGAATCTGAGCCCGCCGGCAGCAGCATCAGCAACGCATACAATTGGGGTCTAAATCTGCTATGACGCTTCCTGAGCCGAAGAGCCGCACCGAGCCACTCGACATTCAGCAGAAGGCTGAGGCCATCCTCAATGGCAGCCGATCCGCTGACAGGGATTACCCCTACATCCCCCCCGACTATGATGTACACTTCCCTCACATCGGCACAGATAGGCAACTGTTTCTGGACAACTACATTCTTGACCACCTCAATGGGGTGCGAAGGGAAATATGCGCCCCCACGAAGAGTGCCGAGCCGTTGCTGTCCTGGTCGGACCTTCCGTGGGAGCAAGTGCAGTTCAATCCTGGCACAGCCGGCGTCGCGCACGACCCGGACGACGGCAAGTTCAAGATGTGGTACTGGCAGGGGCTGAACAATGACCCGTTCAATACGGGGCAAGTGCTCTGCTACGCCGAGTCCTCCGACGCCCTCCACTGGGAGAAACCGCTGCGGGATGACTGCCTGCCGTTCCAGGGGCATACGGCAACCAACATCGTCCACCCGGACGTGTCGCAGTCGGGGTTGGCTCTCAACCATGACCGCAAAGACAGAGAGCGAAAGTACCTGCTCGTAAACTGGCCGCCTGAGTCGGCAGCCGAGAGACCGGCCGGCAGTACACGCCTCTCCAGGGTTGACGCCTCACCCGACGGGCTCCACTGGCACACGATCAGCGAATCCAGTCGCTTGCCCCACCACCATGAGCAGAAAATCCTTTGGGATGAGAGCATCCAGCGTTGGGTTGGCTACAGTCAATATTCCCATCACCAGAATTTCCTGTACCGCAAGCGACAGATTGGCCGCCAGGAGAGCGCCGATTTCATCAATTGGTCGCCAAAAGAGGTAGTCCTGACCGCCGATTGGGACGCAAACCTGCCGCCCGATCTTGAGATGCACGATATGTCGGTGCGCAAAGTCGGTGGGCTTTACATTGGCATTGCCGGCGAGTTCCTGGCCGAACCTTTCTGGCAGGAGCGCGACGGCCACAACTGGCGCGATCAGGCTTTTTGCCGTCTTGGACTTTATACGAGCCGCGACGGCAAAGGCTGGCAGCGGGTCGGCGGCCCCGAATCCTGGGTGGACACCGGTTCACCGGGCGATCAGGACTATGGCTTTGCCTGTTTTACGCCGGCGGGGGAGTTGGTTCATAACGGTAAGCTAGTTATTCCCTACAGCGCCAATCCCCAGAAGCAGAGCTGGCTAAATCAGACGCCGCCCAGCCCAATGTATCCACAGGATGAGTTCGAGCGGCGCCAGAAAGCGTGGCTCGCCCGCCAGGCGCTGCAGGGTGATCCTCGAACAAAGAGGGCGGTTGGCGGTCTGATTCTGCGCGAGGACGGCTGGGCCCGACTCGCGCCGGAGTACGAATCCGGGCAGGTGTACACCAAACAGTTCGTCTTTGAAGGTGATGCTTTGCGCGTAAACGCCGAATGCAATTATGGGTACTTGCAGGTCGAGCTACTTGATCCGCAATTCCAACCGTATGAGGGCTTTGCGGCCGAGATGTGCGATCCCGTCATCGGCGCGCCTGACAAGATCTGGCACACGGTCCGATGGCAGGGAAAGAGCGATCTGCGTGCGCTGTGGAACAAGCCGGTGCGCGTGCGATTTACTCTGCATGAGGCCAGCATTTACGCTTTCCAGTTTTTCAGTTCCATGACAGAATGAGCGCGGGCAGGCGTTATTCGCTCATACAGTGGCCATCAAGAGATTGACGGCGCCTGACTGGACCAGCTTTGCATGCCCGCCGCCATTCAGGCTATCTCATCGTGAAATCGTTGGCAGCAGCCGCCTTGGATGAGGCGCACAGCTGGAATCAGTGCGTACGGTCGATGAGGCATGTTTTTGGAGGGGGGCGTTGCGGGGGCGCAGCCCCTGCACAAGGGAGGGCCGAAGGCCCGACCGCCCAAAAGCTAAAGATAGAATAAAAAAGAGTGAGGATAGAGAAGGCACATTCGCTCGCCTTATACAGGGTCGCAATATGATCGTAGCTGAGCAGTCATCGTTTAGAAATGAAAAGGAGCCAAGTATGGGTACAAAACTAAAGGTACACAACCCGATGGGCTATCCGCCCCAAATTGACCAGAAGCATCTGGCCCCGCGCGTCAGCGAGTTGGCCGGGAAGACGGTCTATCTCGTGGACTGCCGGTTCGACGACGGTGATATCCTGGTCGAGCAGATGGCCAACTGGTTTAGCGACAACCGGCCCGACATCAACGTAGAAGTACGGCGAAAATCGGGCGTCTATACCGAGCGGGACGAATCCCTCTACAATGAGATTCAGCAGAAAGGAGCAGGGGCCGTCATGGCCGTCGGGCATTGAAGTACTTGCGCGCCGGCGGTCGCCGACCAATGCATTATTCTGGAAACTGAGTACAACGTCCCTACGGCCTCCATCCAGACTGGGATCTTTGAGCCTCTGGTAAAGGCCTCCACCCTGCAGCAGGGGATTCCCTACCTGCGCCACGCCTATGTGCCGCAACCCGTTATGGGCCGAACACCCGATCAACTGCGAGCCTATGTCGATGGCCCGGACGACGTGACAGGCCGCCCCTTCATGACTGAAGTGATCGCAGCCCTTACCCGGCCGCGGTCAGAGCAGGAGACCCGCCGCCACGACTTCGACCGTTCAACGCCTCGCCTGGTCGAGCCGGACTCGGAGGAGAACCTGCATCAGCTCTTTGTCGAGAGCCTATGGACCGATATGCTGCCCATCATCCTGCCCACCGAGGAGCGGGTCGCCTGCATGTTGGAGGGTACCAGCCGCAGCCCGGACACCGTGGTAGGCCAGATGCGCCCAACGGGCACGCGCGAGGCCTGGGAGTACACGGTCGAAAAGGTTGCTGTCAACGCGGTGATGGCTGGGGCCAAACCGGAATATCTCCCCGTCATTCTGGCGCTGGCCGCGACGGGCGCCTCGGCGCGGGCCAGCACGACCAGCTCAGCCGCGTCCATGGCTGTTGTCAACGGTCCCGTCCGCCATGAGATCGGGATGAACTGGGGCATCGGCGCGATGGGACCTTACAACCACGCCAATGCCACGATTGGCAGGGCGTTTGGTCTGCTCTCGCAGAACCTGCAGGGCGGTTCGGTCCCCACAGAGACCTATCTAGGTTCACAGGGCAACAACTACGCCTACAACAGCGTCACCTTCGCCGAGAACGAAGAGCGAAGCCCGTGGGTGCCCTTCCACGTACAGCATGGATTCGAGGCGGACCAGAGCGCGGTCAGCGTCTTTGGCGGCTGCCGATCGACAGCCTTCAATCTGGGCCTTCGTGCAAATCACTGGCAGGACCACGTTCGCAATATGCTGCGCGGTCTCAACCCGCATTGCCCACCGACCTTTGTACTTGACCCCATCACCGCGCAGCAGTTCATAGATCGCGGTGGCTTCGATACCAAAGAGAAGCTGATCCAGTGGGTGCATGACAACGCCACGATGCCGGCAGGCGTCTACTGGGACTACCAGTTGATCGAAAACTACGTCTATCCCCATGCGCTCAACGGTGTCGAACCCCACGCCACCAAGCTAAATGCCGCCAGCGACGAGCACATTCCCATTTATACGCTTGACGACATTCATGTTGTCGTAGTCGGCGGTGAGACCAACGGCTATTGGCGCATTATGGGCTGTAACTATCAGGGTACGGCCTCGGTTGAAGATTGGCGCTAAGCGAGCGCGTTAGCCTGGGCATGAGCGTCGCTGCCCGCGCATGAATGGGTGGAGGCGCGTGAGGCGATTGGAAGTGCGGTTAACCTAGAGAGCACTCGGGCAGGGCAGAGAATGGACGAGGTCTCGGTCCATCAGCCCTGCCCGCGTCGAGAGCAGCGTGCAAGAGCCTGGCCTCCCCGGCCACTTCTTTCAGCCTGTCGACAGACACCTATGTCGCCAGTCCACTCAGCAGGAGCCTTTGAAATGGATGAATCAGTTCAGTTGCGATTGGAGGGTTATTGCCTTCTGAAAGGCGTTATTCCGCCGGATAAGGTTGGCCAGATTCGTCTCGACATTGACAATGAAATGAAAGCCGGTCTGGAGGCATACAATCAGCATGACTGGTCGGCTGTCACCCACATGTTGTCGCTGGCGCCCTACTTTGCTGACGCTCGTCTCCTCCAAGTCGCGCGCACGGCTTTCAACCATGCCAAAGTGCGTATCTCCCAGACCGAATTCAAGAGCGTGCCTCCTTTCAGAAACCCGCCTGAATGGCGCAACTTCCACACCGACTGGCCCCACGACTTGACAGACAGGTCCTACTGCGGCCTGGTCAATCAACCTTTCCCCGATGTCATAATGAGTATCACCTCGATCTGGATGCTCTACCCATTTACGCCCGAGAATGGCGCCACTTGGGTCGTCCCCCGCACCCACCGCGACCCCCGCAATCCTCGCGGCGAAGAAGACGGGATCGACGGCATGAGTTCGATTCCCCACGAGGAGCAGGTCTGCGGCGACGTCGGCGACGTCATCCTCATCGACAGCCGCATCTGGCACTCCGCCGGCGCCAATTCGACCGACGAGATCAGGACCTCAGTCGTGGCCCGTTACTCGCCCTGGTGGCTGAGCGTCGAATATGGCAAACGTAACTGCGCATTCGTGCCCGCCCATATATTTGATGCCTTTCCGGAAGGCGTGCAGGAGCTCTACGCCCACCGGCGGGTCAAGAATGAGCCACTTCTGATCGGAGAACCGTTTCAGCAGCACTATATGTAGACATGTGCATCCCAGTGAATGTTCGAGACTCTGCCAAACTACATTCGATCGAGAACTGGGAAGAAGCGCGGTTTCAGTAGCTTGAAGAGATCAGGGCCCGCGATGAACCCCTGCGGCACGAGGAGGTCCATTTTCGCGTTTCGTTCGATGACGTGGAGTTCGGTGCCTTCCGTGTGTGGGTTAAACACTGTGCAGCGAATCGCATCGCTGCTCACTACGCACGAAGCAGGAGCCACCTTGCAACTGACTTCGTTCCCGTCCTTGGCGAGAGCGCAGTCGTAGTCAAAACCATTGAACTCTTCAAAAGGAGTGATACTGTTGAAGGGATTGGTTTTGCTTTTTTCGACCCTTTCACTGACAGAATCCGGGAAGGCGAAAAGATCGTACTCTCTCCAAAGTTTCATATCCCTGCTGGAAAGAGCGACCGACCTTCTGATATTGAAGTCGTATACATAGTAACCGGGGCGTCCGCCAGCCAACTGCCGGCAGGAGTTGAACTGCTCCTCCAAAGTTGGCGCAACGTCTGCCTCTCCGCCACTATCTGCGCCGCTCTCCGCGCATCCTTGCAGATAGAGCAGTTGCGAACTGAAAGGGCCGCCTACGTAATCGCGAATCTCCTGGCCCTCTAAGTATGCTCTATAGACAAGAAAACCCGCTGACGCAAATAGTATGAGCAGGAGAACTGCCAGCGCCAAACCCATTTGCTTCAACCGTCGGATTCTCAGAACTGGAAAGGATAAACTCGGCCTTCCGCGGGAAGGCGTAAACCAACCTGAAAGTTTTCCGAAGGAGAAGGCAGTCTTCCTTGGAATCAGCAATAGTTCAAGCAAGGCGTTTAGGGAGTCCCGCATTCAGGCATCCTTGAAAATGTTGGGTTCAGTTTCAGCCTAACTACACAATCCTGCCATGTCAACGGATCCAAATCGTTCGAGGTTCCAAGTTAACCAAGGCAGCCAAGTGCTAAAACCTGGTGTGATGTCGGGTCAACCCGGGTTGGCGCGCCTGACCTCTGCGCAGCTTGTGGAATCGACCAATTCGTCTGAAGATCTATATTACCGACTGCTGGCTCTACAGTTTTCGTTGCGGCTACGACGCCAAGAACTGACACGACCAGGTTCTGGAAAAGTGCCCGTGCGTCAGCGCTGCCCCGGAGATGCCTGGCGACAACAATCACAAATGAATTCAGGAAAAGATGACTGAACAAGAACAGTTCGAGATCCCGGAAGCAAGATTCGATACCGAAATGGTCGACGTGCAGCGCAGGATGGACGAAACCTGGGCCGGCGAAAGAGCAGTAGATGCTAGAACATATCCCTATTTCAACCCGGATTACCGCCTGCCTTTCAAGCACATTGGCCTGCAGAAGCAGCTCTTCCTCGACAACTACATCCTCGACGAGATGATCGACACCGAGCGAACCGTCGTGCGTCCGCACAAGCCTGAATCACCTCTGATCCAGTACGAAGGCCTGCCCTGGGAACGCTATCACTTCACCAGTGTTCCCGCGGCAGCCCTGTACGATCCCGATGAAGCCATATATAAGATGTGGTACAAGACGCTCGTGAGCGGCAACACGAACTCATCGGAAGGGACAGAGGTCGTGCTATGTTACGCCGAGTCTGATGACGCTTTGTATTGGCGCAAACCGATGCGGGACGACTGCCTGCCATTTGAGGACAGTACCGAGACAAATATCGTCGTCCGGGTTTTCGACAATGGTACGGTAGTCCTCAATCCCGACCGCAGCGACCCGACGCGCAAGTTTCTGGCCGTCTACAATCCGTCGATGGAGTCCACAAGACGCGGCGAGCGGGTCATGTCTCGCGTCGCCGCGTCGCCTGACGGGATCAGCTGGCAGGTGCTCAGCGACAACACACCGTTCCGCCACCACCACCAGATGCGCGTCATCTGGGACGACGCCTACGGGAAATGGGTCGGCTACTCCCAGGCCTCCCATGCCTTTGCCAGCAGCCTCCATATCCGCACGATTGGCCGCCAGGAGAGCGCCGACTTCATTAACTGGTCGCCGAAACAGATCATTTTGTCGAGTGATTGGGATCCCAATGTCGGTCCCAATGTCGAGTTTCATACTATGTCGGTGCGCAAGGAGGGCGGCCTTTATATCGGCATCGTGGAGGAGGCGCACGGGGAGCACCAGTGGCTGGTCAATCGCAACGGCAGCAACCAGCGCGATCAGTTTCATACGAAGGCAGCACTATATGCGAGCCGGGATGGACACCGGTTTTACCGGGCCGACGGATATCGCCCCTGGGCTGACAACGGTCCGCCTGGCAGCCAGGACTATGGCTATCTGTGTCACACTGTGGCCGGGCAACTCCTGCACAAAGGACAGATGGTGATTCCATGTTCGGCCTTCCCCTATAAACAGCGCGACACGAGGACGGCCGGCGTATCCAAACACGCGCCGTTGGCCTCAGCCGCGGCATCCCGCCGCCATATTGAAGAGTTGAGTCGCTATGGCATCGGGAGCCCGATGATGGACCGAGTTCGGCCGGAACTGCCGCTGCAGCGGGGCATCGGCGCACTGGTTCTGCGGGAGGACGGCTGGGCTGCGCTGCGTCCAAAATATGAGGCGGGCCAGGTGATTACGAAGCAGTTTGTGTTTGAGGGTGATGCGCTGCGCGTCAACGCCGACTGCGCCTACGGGCTGATTCGGGTTGCCCTCCTCGATTCAGAACTGAAGCCGTATCCCGGCTTCAGCCTGGAGGAGTCTGTTCCGCTTCATGCGTCTTCCGAGCAGATCTGGCACGAGGCGATGTGGGAAGGCCGGCCTGATATGCGGCGCCTGTGGAACAAGCCGGTACGTATCTGTTTCTCTTTGCTGGAGTCCAGCCTCTATGGCTTCCAGTTTCAGTATCTGCCTCGCATCGATAACAGGGGACAATAGGAACATGCTTGCAGATGTCAACACCACCGATATCGCGGGGGCGATCCGGCTGGGATGCCGGACGATGTGTTCGGTCTTTAACGCCGATGACGACGACGTACCCTTTTTTGGATCGCGGGTGTGGCCTGAGGCATATCTCAGCTTCAGTACGTCGGCCTCCGAATCGCATGTACCCGGCCGCCATCTGAACGCGCTCCTCAACGCCGAAGACGCGTTGGGCCTAAATTTGGAAGTAGGTTGTATCGACCGCCACGCCCGCGCCGCTTTCTTTTCCTACTCCGGCGAAATTCCTCTTCCGCTAAACAGAGATCGCGTAGGCGGCCCGCTGCGGCATTTCTATCCCCATAACGTCCGTGAGGGATTTCACGCCCTATACGCGCTGGCTCGATTCCGCAACAGCGCGCCGGCAGTCGAGCTGGCAGAGCGTAGCATAACTGCGATTCAGGAGCTGTGGCATCCGCACAAGGGCTGGGACACCGATTCAATTGAGAGCAAGTTCGAATTCCATTCCACCACATTCATTATCGGACTGGCGCGGGCGATCGGCCCGCTTGTGAAGCTGCATCGGCATACCGGTTGCGATGGCGCGCTCGAACTGGCCCTGGAGCTCGCAAACAAAGCCACTGCCGAGTTCTACCTTCCGTCCGGCGCATACGATCGAGAGACATTCGGCGGGCACACGCACTCCACCACCTGCGTCATGTCTTCGCTCGCACAGTTGGCCGACCTGACTCGCAACGCGGACTTGATGGAGCGGGTTCGCGCATTCTATGACAACGGGCTGAAAGACATAAGCGATGTTTTGGGCTGGGTTATCGAAAGCAGCGGAGAAGGAGTCGACCCTGACCGCGGCGAGGTCAACAATACAGGGGATATCGTCGAAACCGCGCTCCTGCTGGGGAAGTGGGGGTATCCACAGTATTTTGAAGACGCTGAGAGGATCCTGCGCTGCCATCTGCTTCCCTCGCAGTTGCGGGACACCTCATTCATTCGCGAGCCGGACAACCTCGACAACGAGGATGGAAAGTGGAATGTAGCCGACAGGCATTTGGGCGCGTTCGGCTTTCCCGCGCCTTACGGGCACAAGACTTTGGACGCGCGGAGCATCAGCTTCAACATGGACATTGTCGGCGGTTCGGTTGGGTCGCTATGTGAAGTCTACAGGCAAGCCGTGGAGACGACCCCGGCGGGCCACTATGTGAATCTGCACTTCGACCACGAAAACGAAGCCGCTGCGGTAGAGTCGCCTTACACACATCGCCACCTGCGCGTGCGAGCCAAGCGTAAGGGTCCAATCTTTGTGCGCCTTCCCAGCTGGGTCGCAGCGGACGCGGTCAGCGTAGACGGTTCGAATGAACGCCCTCGCTGCCACAACGGCTACTTGGTCGTCAGCCCTCCGGCGATTAACCGCTGGATTACCATCCGATTCGATTTAGCCGAACGGGACATCGTTCTCAGCCACCGCACTCGTGAAATTAAGGTGAAGCTTCTTGGCGATTCGGTTGCCGCTATGTCCAACTTCGGCGCCGAGCTTACGTTCTTCCCAGCGCTGGAGGAGTGAAGGCAGCGGTACCTATTCTGCCGGACGACTACCCTGATACGGCTACAAGATTCCAGAAACGAGGGAACTGATCATGGCAAGTAGACCGATTCAGATCTTGCTGGTCGCGGCCCACCCGGCCGACAGTTTTGATATGGCGGGCGGTACGCTGGCACACCATGTAGACCAGGGCGACCAGGTGACGGTGGCGATCCTGACCACAGGGGTGCGTTCTCATCACTGGGAACTTGGCGAACAGAGGCGCAAGGCCGGAGCGGAGTTGGACGTGGAGCGATTTGTGGCGGAGGCGGTCGAGGAGAAGCTGGAGGAGGTGCGGCGGGCTTGCCGCATCCTGGGCTTTGACGATGTGCGGGACCTGGGATTTGAGGACGACGATATCCTGGTTACGCAGGACAAGATCGAGGCAATCGCCGATGTGATCCGTGAAGTGAAACCGGATCTCCTGATAGCCCATCACCCATTCGAGAGCGGCGGTTTCAAGATGCACGGAACGGTGGGCCAGTGTACGCTCTACGCGTGGCAGCTGGCGAGCGGATCGGGCCGCGGTCGGCAGGAGCGCCATCCGGTTCCCTGCATCTACTTTATGAACCCGACCGCTTATTTGGGCAACAACAGCCTTGAATATGCGGGCACCGCGCGGGCGGATCTCTATATTGATATAACCGACGTGATAGAAAAAAAGGTGCGGGCTTTGGACCAGATCGCCAGCCAATACTATGGCGGTCCTTACGCGCGCAAGCGCGCCGAAACCTCTGATGGAGCAGATGGAAACAGCGCGCTGGTGGCCTATGCCGAGCAGTTCCAGCGGTTCATGCCGCAAGTCCGCTATACGCTTCCGATCACCGATGCGGAGTTGGAACGAATTACGGAGCCGCAGTCAGCGCATATGGGCAGGCGCAGTGAGATGATTGGCGGGCTGATGCCGCTGCGCGAGGGCGAGGCTTTCACTTCACGCCATCGCATGTCCAAAGAGAAGTACAAAGACTGAGAAGGCTGCCCGCTGCTATCACAGGAGACTGCTCACTCTTCGAGGCGACTGAAGGTCATGCGTTCATCGCCGGCGCCGTTGCGCCACAGATCCTGGCAGGCGTCGGCCAGTTCAGGAAGCCCCTCGGTGATAGTGGCGAACAGGTTGCCTGGCATATGCCCGTCCGGCCCCAGCAGGTAGTTGTCCCTGCCGTAGAAAATAGCAAGGTCGATTAATCCCGTCTCGCGGCACTGCGCCTGCATATCGGGCGGGACTTTGTTGCCAGGAGGCACCGGCAAGTAGAGTATGTCGCCGGGGATGGGGAAGACGGTTGCGTTCTCTTTCTCGGGATCCTTCTCGGCAAACGGGGGAGTCAGGATATAGACTTCGTTGTTGGCCCATTTTGCGTGGTATGCGTCGCCCGACAGCGGCAGCGCGTTCCAGAAGGCCTCGGCGGTCAACGGCGCGGCGTCATCTATGAGTTCGGCCACGGCGTGGACGTCATGTTTTTCGAATGAGATCCTGATTCTGCGAGCCATATGGCTTGTTCCTCTTTTTCTCGCGATAGATGCTAATGTTCGAACAATACGCCGCGTCCAGGCAGACGCGGCTCGACACCAAGCATTTTGAGCGCTTGCCAGCCGGTCGCCTGATTCGACGTAACGACCGGTTTCCCTATCTCCTCCTCCAGGTCGCTGATGAAGTCGGCGGTCTTCTGTCCCGTGCAGCTGATCAGCACCGCGTCAGCCTCCGGCACGTCTGACCGGCGCGCGGCCTCGCGAATCGTTTCCGGCGGCACAATGCCGTGGTCCTGCAGATAGTGCAGGGGATTGCTGTTCACCACCTCAATGTCGCACTCGGCCAGAAAACTGATGAGCGCCTGGTTCACGTCTTCCATGTACGGCGAGGCAGTCGCGACTCGCCGCACTTCCAGGCAGTGGAGCGCTTTGACGATAGCAGTGCTGGCGGTTGTACAGGGCAGCCCGGTGGCATCCTCAACCCTTTTCTTCAGCGCCTCGTCTCCGGCAACGCCCTTCACAAAGCTGGCCGTCGTGCAGTAGTAGGCGAAAACGCTCGGCTTCAGCCGCATCAATCTGGCGGCGGCGGCTTCTATGTCCCCATTTTCCGCCAGCCAGATGCCCAATTCCACGCTGCTGCCATCTGCCGGCTCAGACGCCCCCACCGGAAACATTGGCACATGCGTCCGTGCCGACACCATCGGTACCTGCTCCGGCAGATACTTGCGGAACTCATCGAGCATCCGGTTGATGTCGTAATCCAACCACATATCGTCTGGATAGATCGCCCCCAACGTCTGATGCTTTTGCGCCATCTACCTTTCCTCCTTTACCGCGCTCAGCCCCAACAGCACGTTTCTTCCGGGTCGACGAACCATTCTCATCCAGTACGGCATGCGTAACTCTGCGTACTCGATATGTCGCCAGACTCCGGTCAATACCTGGTCAGCCTTCCTCTCCCTCTGACACCGACACCGTCGCAGGCTGCGCGAACTCGGCATAGCGGGCCGCGATGCGGTCGGCGTCGTCACCGTCGTGAACAAAGACCCGAAATTGAAAACTCAGCGTTTCGCCGCTGTGTATAGTCTTGGCATGGCGCGCAAACGGCGCCGCACACATCCAGCCATCGTCGCGCACGTGCCATGTGTGGGGGTAGTGGATGTTCTCCGGATGGCCAAGAATTGCAATCCCGTTCGTTTCGTTTGGGCTGATCGGCCCGGCATAGTCGCACCACTCCGCCGGCTGACGATGGACCTCCTCCTCGTTCAGCGCGCCGCGTGCGTTGAGGATGCGCCCGCCGCCCCGCATCACTTCCAACGGATGGGCCACGCGCGCTGCCAGGATGCCAAACGTGGACTGCCCCAAAGTGACCTGTTCAACCTGAGGCTGGAAAGTCAGGCCGAAGTCGATCAGTTGCTCGCCTCCGGCCAGCGGATAGACGCGCACGCGTCGGATCTCGTTGAGCAACACATCCCCCTCATGGCTGACCCAGTCTAACGCCATCTCCAACCGCGCGTATACGGGTCCGTCCTCTTGCCTCAGAAATCTGTCGTGCGCGATGCGGCCAATGCCAACCAGCGGGGAGTCCGATCCGGCAAAGAAGTGCAAATGCTCTGTCTCAAAGCTGACATCGTTGACATTTTCGTGCTCGATCCACAATGAACGGTGATGGTCGTGGCCGCCGCTGAAGTCGCGCGGATGCCCAAGTCGCGTCACCGATCGCCCGCTCGGACCGCTCACAGGGTAGAAGAACGGTTTGCGATACTGCCCGCTGTAGCAGTACCCTAACAGGTTGCGATTATCGTGACTTACCCAGACGCGGTCATTGGCGTCCGGCAAGACCTGGACCGCCGGAAAAGGCCGGGCTTTCCCGTTGCCGCGATCCGCCAGTTCGAGGTTGACGCGCCGCGGCGCACCCGCTGCGCGCGGCGCCAACCAGGTCAGCTTGATTCGATCCTGCGGGTCAGGCGAAAACTCGGCCTGGGCCGGTACGCTGACCGTCTGGCCGTCCGGCAACCTCTCCTGCATCCAGAACCCGATCTGGCGCTGCTCGATCTGCGCCGGCTCGACCCCCAACGTTTCAAGATTGATCGCCGCGCTCAGCAGCGCCTCTTCTGCCGGCTCCACGCCGGCTGCCGCCGCCACGTCAAAGCTCAGCAGTCGTCGTTCTCCCATCTCAGTTGTCCGCCACGACCGGATTGCTTAAGACCCCGATCTCCTCGATTTCCAACTCAACCGTGTCTCCCGGCTTGAGGCCCGGCGGATGCACCGGCGTCCCCGTGGCGATCATGTCGCCCGGCTCTAACCGCATGTACTGGCTGATGTATTCGATCAGTACGGGAACCTGGTACAGCATTGTGTTCGTATTGGCGTGCTCGATCTCCTCTCCATTGACGCGCATCGTCATCGCCAGATTGTGTGGGTCGCTGACCGCGCCTGGCAGCACGACATGTGGCCCGATCGGAGTAAAGGTGTCGACCCCCTTCGTGTAGGACCACGGACGCTGCACCTCGAAGGCAACATTTTGCAGGTCACGCGCCGTCACGTCATTGAGCAGCGTGTAGCCGGCCACGAACTCATACGCATCCGCCCGCGAAATGTGGCTGCCCTCCTTTCCAATGATGACGGTCAACTCGATCTCCGGCTCCACCACGTTCAGACCCCGCCGGAAGACGATTGGCTCGCCTGGTCCGATGATGGAAGAGGTCGGCTTGAAGAAGAGCGGCGGCTCATCCGGGTCTTCCTCACCGGGATGGGAATAGTTTCCCCCCAGCGCGACCAGCTTGCCCGGCTGTGGAATCGGCGTGCGCAGCGTGGGATCGCTGACAGTGAAGGCGCCATTCAGATGATGCTCATAGACAAACATCATCGTAGACTCAAATGTCTCTGCGTTAAACAGGCCCGCCTTCATCAATGCAACCATGTCAGTGATCAGTTGCGGGCTTTCGTCGCCATGCTGGATCAACTGTTGCGCCTGAAACGCGCGCGAAAAATCCAGCATCCCGAAGTCGGTTACAATGCCAATGTGGTTGTGGTCTTCATGTGCAAACAGGGCGATTCTCATGGATTCAAGCCTCCGGAATCCTGTGGTGAACTGTCCGTTGTACTGTCATTCGACTCCCAGCAGCGCCGTCGCTGCCTGTCAGATAGTTTTTGCTTCCTGAGCCGGGAAACGCCGTCCATCCAGCTAGAGTTGGACGCCGTCCCACTCATCTTTGCGTTCGGTGATGTCGAGGATGTTGCCGTCGGGGTCCGTCGTCTTCAGCGATCCTTCCGGCACATGGTCATAGTTGAACTCCATCTCCACCTTCACATCCTCGACCAGAATCTCCGCCCCCTCGGCACGCAACAGGTGATAGGTTTCCTCCAGATCGTCGACGATAAAGCCCAGATGTATGTATTCGCCTTCATGCTCAAAGGGCGGCCTCTCCTCGCCTACATATTGGATGAGCGTCATATTGACCGAGCCGTCCGAAAGATAGCACCCCGGCGGGTAGTTCTCATCATACACGTAGCGCAAAAACCTGAGCCCCAGAATCTTCTCGTAAAACGCCCGCGACCGTTCCAGGTCCTTTGTTCTCAATGCCACATGTCGTAGAAAAGCCATATCCTTGCTCCATTCCTAAGTCCATGCCTTGATGCCGCGTCCCCAGATCTTGGGCAATTCCCCGCTCTCCAGCATCATGTCCAGGGGCGACTCCTGTATGTCATAAGGAAATTGAATCCGTACCCCCCCTTGCCGCCGCGACTCATACGCCGCCATTGTCATTGATAACGCCAGCCGGCCCGCGCGTCCGTCGGAGATCGATTCACGGTTTTCATCAAGGCCGGCTACAACCTCGCCTATCGCGGCTTCCCACGGGTCATTTTCCCGCGTCGGAATCGGTGCGCCGTCACGGAATTCGGTTTCACCGGGTTGATCGTGTGTCCAGTAGCGTACCTGTGGCAGCCAGCCGTTACCGGCCCTTGCCTCGAAACGTCCCTCCGTTCCCTCCCAGACAAAGCCTTCATACCGGTAATTCGCATAGCCGCCGTAAGTCAGCTTGCCCCGCACACCGTTTGCAAAGCCCACCAGGGCGAACAGGTCCTCTCTCTGCTGGTTGCGCTCGACATCGCGCTCCAGATGAGCGAACATCCACTCAGGTTCGCCGCCGAACATGCAAAGCGTGTCAAAGCTGTGTGTTGCGTTGTGCGTCAATTCGCCCAGATCGCCGATAGCCCGCACCTCTACGCTGAGCAACTCCCCGATCGCACCCTGCTCGATCCGCTCTTTGATATGCACGTAGTTCGCTTCGAACCGCATCGTGTGGTCCACTGTCAGCTTGACACCTGCCCGCTCACAGGCCCCAACCATTCTGTCGGCCTCGCCCAGGTTCATCGCCATCGGCTTTTCGCAGAAGATGGCGCGCACGCCCGCCTCCGCTGCGGCCAGTGTCGGTTCAACGTGCTGATGGTTGCGCGTGCATACGCTGAGGATGTCCAGCTTCTCCTGGGCGAGCATCTCGGCGTAGTCGGTGTATCTCCTCTCCACGCCCCACTCTTCCCCGAAAGTCTCCAACGCCTCCGGCACAATGTCGGCCGCCGCCACCAGGTTTACGCCACCCGTGGCCCGGTAGCCACCGGAGTGAACGCGTGCGATGTGGCCGCAACCGACGATCCCTGCTCTGAAATCGGCCATTCATCTCTTTCCGCAATGTTGCCTTTTCTTGACTATTCAGCCACAGTCAGTTCGCGACGCTGAACGAGGCGAGCGAAGTTTTCTCTCTCCTCACTCCTCACAGCTCTCTCCTCGATCTTTTGGGCGGTCGGGCCTTCGGCCCTCCCTTGTGCAGGGGCTGCGCCCCCGCAACGCCCCGCCCTGGCTAGCCACCGTGTGTACTCTTCCCCGGCAACGTGTCTAGCCAACATTGTCTGCTCCCCACCTGTTGTCTCGAGCCACTAGCCACTGACCACTGCAGTTCCTTCTCCGATGAGCTCACACTGGAGATGGCTCAGTAGCTACGCTTTTTCTAAGAAGGCACTCCCCCGCGCGGCCAGCCGCACTTTACACGGTTATCTGTCTCCGATAAATCGTGATCGCCTCCTGCTCGCGGAAGTCCAGTTGCTCGTATAGCGGCAGTGCCCTGGAATTCAGACTATCCATATCCAGTTCGACACGTTTGAACCCGTTTTGCCTCAGCCGGCCCATTGCCTCCAGCATCAGACAGTATCCCAGGCCTCGGCGTCTGAACTCAGGGTGGACGCCAAGAATGTGGAGATGAGCGAGGCCTTTTTCCCTGGGATTGAGACTGGGCGCGCAATGGCAGATGCCGGCGAAAATCCCTGCCGCCTCGGCCACAACGCTGATCTCCTTTCGGAAACGGGGCGAGTTGGCGTGTCGGGCCCAACTCACGTCCGAATAGGAAAACCCGCCCCAATGGTCGGAAAACGAAGCGTTGAAAGCCGCAATCCAGGTCGGCGCATCCCCCGACCGGTAAGTCCGCAGCGTTATTCCCTCAGGAAGGCGCTCTTTCGACGCAAAGGCCGCCGGCGCGGTTCCCAGATCGCAGGCCATGATCGCGAACGTCCGGACCGCCTGGAAACCGGCTCTGTTCAGCCCAGCCACAGTTTCCCCGTCCTCACGCAATCCCCGCGCCTCGACACTGCACATTGCGGGCGCACCACTCATCCTCAACGCGGCGCCGTCATCGACTACCCGACGCGTCCCCTTCGACGCCAGATGTTGGATGCGGTCCAGGCCCGTCTGAACTATCTCATCGAGTGCTACCGTCTCCCGCTTTCCAGGGTCCACCACCCAGTCGAGCATCCACGACGCTTCGGAGCCGGACGGGAAGACCGTCACGCAGGCATCGACGGCGGCGCTCTCAGCAGCTACAAGGACCAGCCGCTCGACCTCTGCCAGGCGGCTGCCGAGTCGACTGCGCACCTCTTCGCGGGTCAAGCCGCGCTCAAGGCCGAGAGGGTAGCGCGGCGCGAACGCAAACAGCGGCAGTTCGTCTGCCGCGTCGGGGGCCAGCGCGCGGGCCACGCCGTCATGGGAGTCGGCTCGCGTGAACAGGCCGCCCAGGGCTGGCAGGTCGCGGTCGCCGTACACTCGAAAGCGGCCCTTCACCCTCGTTCTCCTACCGGGTCCTCGGCAAATGCAAACAGTTGGCCGAAACCTCTTTGCCTCTGGGCTCGTCCACCCAGGCGCAGCGCTTCCCACATCGTGACCTGGTTTGCCGTCAGCACTGGCTTGCCGACCGCAGCGTCCAACTCAGACAAAATCGCCGTCGTATGTAATGCCGTATCGGGAATGAGAATCGCTTCTGCGTCGTCAGAATCGTTGGCCCGTACGAACTCAAGCACCTGCTCCCGCCCGACTTCACCAACTTCGACCGCAGTCCAAATGCCCAGGCTTCCCAGATGCACCACTTGGGTCCCGCCTTGACCAAGAAAGGCGACGAATTCAGCCGCCAAATCCTGGGGGTAGGTGGCGGCAACGGCTACCCGCTTGAGCCCCAATGTCCGCAGTGCCTGTACGAAGGCAAGCGATGTGCTGGAGGCGGGGACGGCCAAATGTCTGCTGATCTGCTGTGCCTGTCTTTCAGCCCCGGTCAGGCCGTAGACGAAACTGCCGCTGGTACAGGCCCACATGCAAACATCCACGTCGAGCGTCTGAAGGTCAGCCACACCGGGACCCAGATGATCCCAATCGCCGGTGCGCAGGCAGTCCTCGACCGTATGCAGGTCGGTCGCATCCGTGTGGACGACGGCAACCTCAACCGGCGGGTCCAGCCCTGCGGCCATGTAAGGATAGTCGTCTTCGGCCGAGTGCAGTGGATAGAGAATGCCGATGCGTATCATTGCAGATGCCAGTTGTAAATGGCAGCGGCAATTGCCGCCGACCAGCCGCGCGCCGCTCTCCTACAGCGCAGCTTCTACCGAGGAGAGACTCTCGTTTAGCGCCTCGATGGCGCAGTCGAGCTGTTCCTTTGTGATAACGAGCGGGGGCGACATCTTGAGCACGTTGTGGTAAGAGCCGCCGTAGTTGGTGGCGATAATGCCCCGCTGTAAAAGGCCGTCAACCACACGCGCGCCCTCTTCCGTTGCCGGTTCACGAGTCGTTCTATCTTTGACAAACTCAACGCCGACCATCATGCCGACGCCCCGCACTTCACCGATCAGGTGGTGCTCCTGCTGGAGTTCCTCCAGCCGCTGTTTGAAGTAGTCTCCCAGTTCCGCGCCGCGCTGCACCAGTCCCTTTTCCTCGATCTCCGCCAGCGATGCCAGCGCAGCCGCGCAGCCAACCGGGTTTCCCAGGAAGGTGCTGGTGTGCATCATCGGCCCCCAGGCGTCCGCTACTTCCTCGGACATGATCGTGGCGGAGATGGGGAAACCGCTGGCCAGGCCCTTGCCCACGACCATGATATCGGGCACAACGTCGTAGTAGTCCATACCGAACCAGTGGCCCGTGCGTCCGAACCCGGTGATGATTTCGTCGGCGATCAGCAGGATGCCGTGCTCGTCACAAAGACGCCGTACCGTCTGCACGAACTTTCTTGGCGGCACTATCCAGCCGCCGTGTCCCTGGATAGGCTCCATGATAATGGCGGCGACGTCGGCCACGCCGGAGTCCGGCATGGTCAGCACATGCTCCAGGTAGCCGCCGTCGCAGAAGTAGCAGTCTTCTCCATCGGAATGGGTCGGGCAGCGATAGGGATAGGCGTAGGGCACATGCGTCGTATCCGCCAACATGTTTTGGAATGGAAGCCGGTAGTAGTTCTGCGAAGAGACCGACAACGCTCCCATCGTCTTGCCATGGAATCCGCCCTGGAACGCGATGATTTTGTGGCGGCCCGTAAAGATGCGGGCGGTCTTGAGTGCCGTCTCGACCGCTTCCGAGCCGGTGTTGGCGATGTGGGAGACCGACAGCTCGCCCGGCGCGCGCGCCGACAGCTTTTCCGCCAGCTCGACCCGATTCCGGTTGGGGTTGAGCCCTCCCTGGCTGTGCATCATCGTCTCAGACTGCTTGGCGATGGCCTGGACGATGCGCGGGTTGCTATGGCCGGCCGTCGCCACGCAGAAGGCGGCCGTAAGATCGACATATACGTTGTCGTCGACATCGACGATGTTGGCCCCGCGAGTGCGTTCCCAGAATACCGGCGTCTGGCCGCGTGGAATAACCGAACTGGTCGGAGGTTCGACCTTGCTCAGGCGTTCGGTCAACTGGTGGGACTGCGGCCCTGGCGGCGGCGCCACGATCGAGGGCAGGGCCGTGCCATCCTCAAGAGCTTGCAGTTGTGGCTTCGACGAATAGCGTTGCATTCTGATTCTCCTGTACGGCAGTGGCTGGTTTCACGAAGCTTGTGGCCAGTCGTATCGGGAGCCAAAGGTCCCCAGCTGCCCACTGGTCAATAGTTATTGGTCGCTGGAGCTGTCGATGCGTCTGATCACCATGCGTTCGCCCACAAAGCCCTCGCGCCAGATGCTCTCACAGGCCGCAGTCAGAGCTTCAAGGTTTTCGGTAATGGTGGCGAACAAATTGCCCGGCGCATAGCCTTCCGGACCCAGCAAAAAGCTGTTGCGGCCATAGAATAGGGCAATATCGACAAACGGTTTTCCGGTGCGCCTTTCCGGCGGGATGTCGATCGAGGCGGCCGGGATCTCGAAGTAGAGGAGGTCGCCGGCAATCGGCAGGATGGTCGCGTTCTCTTTGCCCGGATCGGTGTCGAAGGGCGGGACCAGCGTGTAAACCTCGCGGCCTGCCCAGCGGGCATGATACGCGTCTCCTTCCAGTGGCAACGCGTTCCAGACCGCGTCGCATGTACGGGGCGCATCCTCCTCAAGCAAAGTGGCGACCCCTCTTACATTGCGTTTTGTCAAGATGATTTCGATTTGGCGTGCCATGGCTTGTCTTTCCTGGCGGTGCTTCAGTGTCGCGGTGAGCGGCGGCCAATCCCAGATTTCGGATAGTTAACGGCCGCTCGTCTGCTGACAGTTGTCATCGCACCCCTCAGCGCACTCGGACCGACCTTTGGGTTAACTTAACACAGTTTAACAGATCGAAAAAGCAAGACATTGGTAGAGGAGCGCCGGTTGCTAACCGAGCCACAGTCAATGCATCTCACGTCCAATGCGGGTCGCGCTCTGGCAGGCAACAAAAAAATAACATTTGACCAATGGCCAAGAGGTGTCCTACAAAGGCTGCGGGGTCCTTTCACAGCTTTATATCAATGTTTGCGACCACTCCCAAGGCGTGAAGTAATAGGCTTTCAAGAATAGTCACATCGCCTCGACCGGGCGGGCTGTACCGGCCCGTGGGAAGATTACGCCTCATTTCTTGCTTACCATCTGACAGCAGCTCTTGTCACGCCTAGACATGATCAGGACGTGTCTCCATCAAGGGCTTTTTTTGGGGAATTGGCCCTTGGGTACGGGGCACTTTCTCCAGATCTTGCTGCAAATTGCAGCCAACCAGGAATCGCCGGCAACGCTTCCATTCTATCCACAGAGGAGAAAGCAAAATGAATGCACGCAGAGTTTCCCGCAGGACGCTTCTGAAGTCGGCTGGCGCATTTGTAGGGGGGATGGCTCTGTCTTCCTGCGTAACCGTGGCGCCGCAAGCGCCTGCCGCGCAGATGGCAGACGAAGGCGGCTCCAACATGCCAACGGGTGGGGGTGTCATTCGCATAGCGGTCAGTGGGACTTCCCCGGCTTCGCTGTGCCGCATTGACACCGAAAGCAGCCGTTACGAAGAGTTGATGAGATCGCTATGGGCCAAGGTTGTCAGCTCGAATGTGGACTTCACGGACTACATTGGCGACCTCGCCGAAAGCTGGGAGTGGAACGAGGATAACACCAGAGTCCGCTATCATCTGCGCGAAAACGCGAAATGGCATGATGGCGTATCCGTAACGGCCGACGACCTGGTCTATACATTCTGGACAGTCGCCAGAGAACCGAAGATGCCGGGCCATACCCAATGGTTCCGCGAAATGATCAGGGGTTTGCAGGATGCCTACGACGGCAAAGAGGTCGAGCCGGGCGTGGTGAAAGTGGACGACCTCACCGTCGACTTTTTCCTGTCAAGGCCAATAGCTGACGGTCCCTGGCACGCGGCCATCGACCCACTGCCAGTCCATCCTTGGCACATTCTCAAAGAATACCCCGTCGAAAAGGCGCACGAAAACCCAATGTGCCAGGGAGAAGTCGTCGCCAACGGGCCGTTCAAGTTCAAGCGCACCTCGCCTGACCAGTTTATTGAGGTGGAAGCCTTCGAAGACTACCATTTTGGCCGTCCCATGCTCGACGGGATCATCTTCAAGCTATACCCGGACTGGGCGACGATTTCGGTGGCTCTGGAAAAAGGCGAACTGGACGTCGGCCGTATTCTGGTTGACGACATTCCACTCTTTGATGAAAATCCCGATTTCAACATCCATGTCGGCCCTCCCGGCGCAGGAGGCTTTTGCGTCGGCCCCAATCACATGAAACCCTATCTGGCTGATATCCGCGTGCGCCAGGCAATGGCCCATGCCATTGACAAAGAGAGCATCGTAGAGAACATCTTCCACGGCTACGCAGATGTCCTCCATACGCTCGCCGGGCCCTATCCCGGAATCGGAGTCAGCCCCAACATCACTGAGTACGAATATGATCCCGACAAGGCCCGCGCCTTGCTCGAGGAGGCTAATTGGGATTTCGAGCAAGTGCTGAAGATTTACGCGTCTGAAGTGCAGACGGAACCGTTCCATGTCGCCGTCGTAGGCATGCTGCAAGCTGTCGGCTTCAAGATCGAATATGAAATAACCGCCGACTACTGGAAGATCGGCAGCACGGAACACCTACAGGATTTGGTCATCGGCCTGGGGTCGATGGGGTTGGATCCCAACACTGCTGTCATGGAATACGCAAGCTGGAGAACTGAGGACCGGCCAACCTGGGTCGTCATGGATGACCCCCGCTTTGACGAGATTTCCCAGGTCATCGAGGAAAGCCTCGACAACGAGGAGCGCAAGCAGGCCACGTGGCAGCTTCAGGAACTGGCCAGCGCGGAGGCCATTCTCCACATTCCCATCTGTTCGAATCCTGCCGTCTGGGCCATCAACAATAAGGTCCACGGCTATCGCCCCAACTGGGTGCTGTGGCCCATGAACAACTGGGAGCTGCACAAAGTCTGGCTGGAGGCCTGAGCAGCGAAAGACCCAACCGAGAGGATAGGAAGGCAGTGAAAGCTGCCTTCCTTCAATTTGCGGAGAGTCATGTCGAAATACATCACCCGCCGTCTGCTGCTCGTCATACCTCTGGCTTTGGGTATCACGTTCATTAACTTCGCCATGTACAACGCCGCGCCCGGCGACCCTATCCTGATGTTGATCAACCCAGAGGAACGCTACACTCTGTCAGAGGAGCAGATTGAGTACTTCCGTCAAAAGCTCGGGCTTGATCAACCTCTTCCTATTCGCTACCTGAAGTGGCTCGGCCGTATTGTTCGCGGTGACATGGGCTATAGCGTCAGCGTCCAGCCGGGCCACCAGGTGTCGAAACTGATATGGCGGTCTTTGCCACAGACTATTGAACTGATGGTCATTGGTCTGTTCGTTTCGACCACAGTAGGCATTGGTCTGGGAGTATTGGCATCGTTGCGCCCATACACTTTGCTGGATTATGCCAGCACGGCGTTTGCCTTCACTTTCATGGCCGTTCCCAGCTTTTTTTTCTCCATGCTGCTCATCTTTGTATTCGCTGTCAAGCTCGACCTGTTCCCTACTTCTGGCATCATCACACCAGAAGACCCCGCAACCCTGGGAAATCACTTGCGCCATCTTGTCTTGCCTTCCTTGGCGACCTCACTCGGATTTGGCGGCATGTTGCGCTATGCCCGCAACGCCATGTTGGAGGCTTTGGGGCAGGACTACGTGACCACGGCCCGCGCCAAAGGCCTGCAAGAAAAGGTCGTCATTTTTCGTCACACTTTCAAGAACGCGCTGCTTCCCGTGGTGACGATTATCTCGTTGGGGTTGCCTGGGCTGATCGGGGGATCGGTGATCATTGAGTCGATTTTTGCCTGGCCAGGGATGGGACTCCTGCTGATCAACGCTGTGAATTTTCGCGACTATCCGGTCATGATGGGGGGCACTCTGATTGCCGCATTTCTGGTGCTGTTCGCCAATCTTCTCGCAGATATTATGTATGCATGGATAGATCCTCGCATTCACTATGATTTAAGGCAAACAGGATATTGCCACAACTGGCCACTGGCGTTTTCGTCATCCCATAATCCTTTTTTCATCACTGGAGCCTGAATTCAGTGGCATAAAATCGGATTTCCTGATGGAGTGGGGCAAGTAAGGATGCAGCAGACGGAAACGACCTCCGATGTTAACCTGGGATACCAGATCGGCATTCGCGCTGCCCAGCGGCCGCCGGATTCGCTGCTCGCAATTACTTTGCGCCGGTTCCGGCGGCACAAACTGGCCATGGGCGGATTTGTCGTGGTCTGCTTTATGGCCGTGGTTGCCATTCTCGCCCCTGTCATTGCACCCCAGGATCCTATCGTTGTTGATGTGACAAATGTGTATTCTCCCCCGACGCGCGCGCATCTATTGGGCACCGATGCGGTGGGGCGAGACGTATGGGCGCGGCTGATATACGCCAGCCGCATCTCCCTGATCGTCGGTGTAGCCGCTCAAAGCGTATCCCTGACGCTGGCCGTCACGCTAGGCAGCATAGCGGCATACTTTGGCGGACGCGTGGACGACATCGTCATGCGCTTTGCCGAAATCGTGATGATGTTCCCCGGCCTGATCCTTATCATTATCATCGTCTCCTTCGTCGGCCCCAGTTTTGTAACAGTGATGGTCGTCCTGGGCCTTGTCGAATGGCCAGGTCTTTCGCGCCTGGTGCGATCGCAGATTCTGTCGCTGCGTCAATGGGAGTTTGTCACCGCGGCGCGCGTTATAGGGGCACGCGACTCGCGCATAATGTTGATACACATTTTCCCCAATATCGTGCCCGTGCTGGTCGTCTCGTTCACGCTCGGCGCAGCCGGCGCCATTCTCGGCGAAGCCGGGCTGAGCTTTCTCGGCTTTGGTGTGCGCCCGCCGCAACCTAGCTGGGGCAACATGTTGAACGACGCTCGCAGCATAACCGCCATTTCGCACTATCCCTGGGTGTGGGTGCCACCTGGCATCGCCATCTTTGTACTGGTCATGTCAATCAACTTCATGGGGGACGGCCTGCGAGACGCATTGGATCCCCGCATGCAACTCCGTTAGCTGAACTGGTACCCGCGAGGGCCAATCCCTTGTCGGCGCCATCAGATGTGAAGGAGGAAGAGTAAAGTGGGACGACGAGTAGTCTTGCTGACATGTGCTCTGATTATGGCAATGCCCTTATGGGCCGCCTGTGGTGGACGCGCCCAGCCAACGCCTGCTCCCAGGCCGTCGCCAACGCCGCTGTGCAGTGAGAGCCTCTGCATGATCGATAGCCATCTCACCGAACCTTTGGAAAGAGAACGAGCCCGTCGAGTCGAGGGAATGATTATCAACCAGGGTGACTCTGCCTACGCGGTGATAGAGGTCTCTTTCATACTCTTCAATGAAGATGGCGAGCAGATCGGCACTGCCAATGCCGATGTGGAGGATCTCGGGCCGGGTAAGCGTTGGAAATTCAGCGCCATAGTCCCAGGCAGCATCGATACGGACGTAAGCAGCTTTGAAGTGGAGAGTCTGACTGGTTCCTTAACGCCAGATTGAGTAAAGGCTGACGACTGGGCCGGCAGCAAGAGGTCTCTGTTTTCCTTGTCACCCACTTCTCTTGCAGAGTGAACTTCCCGGCCGCCATTCCATAAAACGAGGCCAGACATGAAAGTTGACCCACAGCAACTGCTTGAAGATGGCTATATCATCCTGCCGCAGGTCGTTCCCCCAGACCAACTGGATGACTTGCGCGCCAGCGTCGACCTGCTCGTCACGCGTCACCAGGTTATCTCGGCAAGCAACCGCAAGCCCGGCGAACCGCCAGGCGGCGAATGGCAGAGCGCCAGACAACCGCGCGTGGAAGTCGACACCGTGGTCGACGAGATTACCGCCAACGTCTTGGATTTCTGCCTGGGCGAGAATACGCTGGGTGTCAGCCACCAACTGATGCGAGGCAAAGAGACAACGCCGACGAACATACAGGTCATGTGCAGCCCAATACGCGACTACGGTTACACCGACTGGCACCGCGACATTAACGCCATGGAACAGACGCCCCTGGACGGTCTGCAAATGGACTTGGTGGCAAACGCCCCCGGCTATGTCCAGTGGAATATCGCGCTTTACGATGATGATGTGCTGTGGATTGTGCCGGGCAGTCATCGCCGCTCCGACACCGAAGAGCAAAAACGACAGTTGTTAGCCGACCCGTGCGTTCCTCTGCCCGGCAGCGTTCAGGTAAAACTCAAAGCGGGCGACGGCGTGGTCTATCCCAACATCATAATGCACTGGGGCAGCATTTATGGCAGTAAACTGCGGCGAACGATTCATCTGGGATATCGGACTTTCGGCGGCCCGATTCTCCCCCATGTTCATTTCCACCATTGGGATCACTCGCTGGCGTTTACCGAGCGTCTGCCTGCACATCTTCGCTCCAGCTTTGCACACTATGCCGAACTGCACGAGCGGGAAATCGGGCAAATTGAGTCGGTGTTGCGGGCGATTATCGATAAGGACAGGAACGCCTTCCTGGCAGGTTTGGCAGAACTCCACTCCGGCCATGAGGGGAAAATCGTGTGTGTGATGCTGTTGTGCCGACTGGCTGGCAAAATACACATGCTGAAGCGGCCTGAAGTCGCCAGTCTTCCTTACGCCGAGCGCGAGCGGCTTCTTGCCGGACCGGTCAGCCACGAATACTACGAGAAACTTGCCAGCCGTTTTTCAGTGCAGGAAGCAGAGAATCTGTACACGCGCTTCGCCAGGCTGTCGTCGATTCTGGAAGCGGGCGCAGAGGAGTGCCATCAGCGCCATGGGGCGCTGGCCGCCGAACTGCTACCGGCCGGTCGGCCTGCTCCCGATTTCCACTCACGCCCGCTGCGCACCTTCTACACTGAGATGCCTGATTTCGAGGTCGAGGACTTCATCGAGAGCTGGGGCGCCTGAATTGCCGCTCGTGATGTTGTTTTCGAGTATGCGGAGCAAAAGGCGGTGAGAGAGGCAGGAATCCTTGGCGGGACCAGGGCAGCCGGCAGCCAAACAGTAACGCAATCCAGTTATTGTTCGCCTCGCAAGGCAAAGCGCGGCTTTACCCCCGCATTGAGCAGGTTAATGGGCAGTTCGCCCTGTAACACGCGCGCCACTTCCTGGACCGCCTTCACGCGTAGATCGTCAAAAGCCTGCTCAGAATACCAGGCCACGTGCGCCGTTACCAGGATGCGGTTCGAGCGGTAAAGCGGGTGATCCGGCGGCGGCGGCTCGGCGTCGACGACGTCCAGGGCCGCGCCGGCGATCTGTCCCGACTCCACCGCCTGGTGCAGGGCTGCGGAGTCGACAATGGGGCCGCGGGCCGTGTTGACGAGAAAGGCGGTTGGCTTCATCTTCGCCAGCACACCGGCGTCGATCATGCCCTGGGTCTCCTCGGTCAGCGGAAGATGCAGGGTGACCAGGTCCGACCGCGCCAGGAGCGTCTCGAAGTCAACCGGTTCGACGCCGCGGTTGCGCATCTTGTCTTCATCCAGGTAGGGGTCCCAAGCCAGCATGCGCCAGCCAAAGCCGGCGGCTTTGCGCGCCACCGACTGGCCGATGCGGCCGAATCCGACGATGCCCAACGTGCGCCCGGAACTGCGTTGGATCGGGTAGGGAGGCTTGGGCTGCCAGCGGCCGGCGCGCACGTCCGCCACGCCGGCATCGACGTATCGGATGGCGTTCAACAGCAGAGCCATGGCGTGGGTGGCTACCTCGTCGGTCCCATAGTCGGGCACGTTGGCAACGCAGATGCCGGCCGCTGTCGCCGCGTCTATTTCGATGTTGTCCACGCCTACGGCCGGTTTGACAATGGCCAGGCAACGGGGCAAATGCGACAGTACCCTCGAAGTGATCGGAACATTGCCAATGATGAGAGCCACCGCATCCTTACCGGCCGCGATCAGTTGATCTTCGTTTCGGCATGGATGCTTCATGAGTTCAACATTTAACGGCGACAAGACCTCCTGTTCAACATCCAGGCCTGGGAAGATGTTGGAAGTGATCACAACCGTTCGCGTTTCGCTCATTCTCATTTCTCCGCAAGGCCCAGGTAGGCGAGGATGGCATGGATGTATACTTTGGTGGCACGCACGACCTGTGCCAGCTCGACCCGTTCGTAAACCGAATGGGCGGTCAGATAGCTGGCGCCGTAGTAAAGCGCGGGGACGTGCGCCAAGTGTACAAAGTGGGGCACGTTTGCCGCAGCTCTGGTCCCGGCCAGCGGGAGCTCTTTGCCGGTCACTTGCCGATGGGCGCGTAGTAGTGCCTTTGCCAATCGCTCGTTTTCGTCGACGCTGTAACCCTCTATCCCGTCCAGCCAGACCGCGACTTCAGCACCGCTCTCCTCATGTACCCGGGCCGCCAGGCTCTCAAACTCGTCGCGGATCTCTTTCAAGCTGCACCCCGGACCAAACCGGCGCGTGCCCGCGACGGTGCAGGACGCAGGCATTCGATTATAGTAATCGCCGCCCTGAAACCGCCCTATGAAGATAGATTCCGCTCCCAGATAGGGATGCCGTATGCCGTCGAGTTCAGCCGCTTTCTCCTGGAGAAGCTGCACAGACCTGTAGCCGGCCATCACCGCGTGGGGGGCGCCGGCCTCTGCCACGGTCTCATGTATGCCCTCTTCATCGCCCTCTATCCGAAGCTCCCAGAAGGCAAGTCCCATGCCGGTTATCGGCAAATCCTTGCCCCCCAGCTCGGTAACAATCACCGCGTCGCCGTGAACGCCTTTTTCAATAAGAGAAATCAGTGTCTCGTTTGTGGCGCTTTCGTGGCGGCCGTGCGCAGTCAGAAGCAGGTCGCCATCCAACTGGATGCCCGCCCCGTGAATGACGCGCGCTGCTTCTGCCATCGCCGCCAGGGACGCCTTCATATCCTCGGACCCCCGCCCGTGGATGAATCCTTGCTCAAATCGCGGCTCCGGTCCCGGCAGGTCAACGGTATCCGTATGTCCGTCTAACTGAAGCGTAGGCTCCCTACCGCTGCCCCGCAGCCATGCTACGACGCTGGGGCTGCTGGGAAACTCATAGTCCAGCTCCACTTCCAGGCCTGCATCACGCAAGACATCCGCGTAAAATTCGGAAACGGCTCGTTCCTCCCCAGGCGGGCTGGGGATGCGCACCATGTCCAGAGTAAGCTGCGTAATCCGTTGCGGATCAACCTGCTCGGCAAGCGTCGCCTCAAGGAGTTCTGTATCCATTTAGTTTTCCACCCAGTGTTCGAACAGGGGCTGGACCGCGGGCGGCAACCCTGCGTATACTTCTTTTTTGACAGCATCGACCTCGTTCTCCTTGAGGCCGGTTGCCTTCATCTGCCTTGCCCTCTCGCTGGAACCGGGCCTCAACCCGTTGAGATTGAGCCACCAAGGCGCGAAGCGGATAGCCATTGCCACGCGTGCCGCGTCGGTACGGTTTGCGCCGGCGGCATGCCACATCCGGCTATCCATTACCAGTACGCTGCCAGCGTCGCCGGTGGCCTGAATTTCCGTGGGATAGGGCATGTTTTCGTCGTGGCTGCAGGACTCTGCACTGGGGTTTGTTTCCATGCGGTGGCTGCCGGGTACGATGATGGTTCCGCCGTTCTCAATGCTAAATGGAGACAGCATCCACAGAGTCGTAAAATGTGCGACCATATCGGGATACGGGGCTGGGATGTGGCCCGCATTGTGCTGGTTAAACGGCCAGTCGGAGTGAATCGTACCGCGGGCGTTGCCCGGATAGTTGATCATTGCCGAAGTGAAGGAGACGCGCACGTGCGGCCCAAGCGCTGCCCTGATCAGGTCGATAAAGTGGGGCGTTACCAGATAGGGCGCGAAGGATTGATCGTAGTTGATCAGGCCGGTGCGATGCCCGATGTTGGCTGGCGCGTTGGGCCGCTGGTTCTTGAGCGTTGCTGCAGCGACACTCTCGCGCACGGAGGCGACGTCTTCTGCGGGGATTACGCTGTCGACGACGCACCAGCCGTCCAGTTTCAGGCGCAAAAGCTGTTCTTCCAATGTCGGGTTCGCCGGCATGGCAAACTCCTTCTGTTCGCTGGGGATTTATGTGCAATGCATCTGCAAATAGGAACTGGTCACCGCGGTTTGGCCTGCTTAAGCCGAGTCCCTGTTTCAGCGTCGTTAAGTATACCATCAACAGAGGAAATGGAGGGAGGGCCATCCAACAAATTTGGCTTTCCCTGGAGGCATGCGATACAATTGCACGGAATGATGGTTCCCAGCGCCTGACAACCAAGTTTCTAGGTCTCCGAACAAACGATTAGAGTCAAACCTGAACACTTCCACTAGTGTGCCCGGCCAGAAGGATTCGCTCTGGGTCTCGATTGGTTAGAGACTCTTCGTCCCTGTTTGTTCCGAAAGGAAATCATAGGTTTTCTCCGCACAGTAACCCGCAACTAACCGCGCGCGAAGAACCTGTCCAAAAACAATTCCAACTTTTGGGAACGTCCACCGTAGCCTCTGGAGGGTCCATGGCCTGAAAAAAGCAAACAGTTTTCGAAGGATCAATAATTTAGCACAATCTGACGCATAAGGAGAAATACAGAGAACATGGCTAAACTCACTTCCGACGAAAAGGCAGTCGTCCAACAGGGTGTCAGCCGCCGTAAGTTTCTGAAGAACACAGTGGCAGTTGCCGGACTCGCTCTCGCAACCGGCGCATGTGTGCCTGCAGGGCCAGAGGCCGACGGCGACAGTGGAATGGCGGCACCGGCCCAGGAGCCTGTGGACATTCAGATCTGGTGGCGGATCAACCCCACCACAGAAGGCGTCATTCAGGTCTTTCAGGAACAGTTCCCTGACATCACTGTTTCGCTCGGTGACCTCGGGGAAGCGGTCTACGGAACGCCCAAATACGTTACCGCCGTTGCCGCCGGTAAGGGACCCGATGTCTCCTACCAGAATCGCCATACCTTCCGCCAGTTTGCTTCCCGCAACCTCTACCGCCCCATCGAAGACCTCTTGGACCGGGACAACCTCGAAAAGGGCAATTTCATGGCCGGCCCTATCGCCGACCTCACTTGGCAGGGCACGCTCTATGGGCTGCCTCATACCGCCGGCACGCGCTACTTCTTCTGGAATCGCACCCATTTCGAAGAGGCCGGCCTCGATCCCGACGTAGGCCCCGAAACTTGGGACGATATCATGGAGATGGCGCCGCAGCTCAACAAAATGGAAGGAGATCGTATCGTCCGCTACGGCTTCCTCCCCCACTTCCCGCCCGGCCTTTCCGATCAGTTGTTGATCTTCGCTATGGAAAACGGCGGCGTAAGCCAGGATGAAGACGGCCGCACCAACATGATAAACACCGAGCCCTGGGTCGAAGCTCTCGAGTGGTGCGTCAATGTGATTGACGAGTTCGGCGGCGGCAATGCCGCGGCCTCTTCATTCATGGAAGGCTTTGCGGGTCAGCCCGTTGATCCCTTTGCCCAAGGCCAGGTCTCCATGTGCTCCTACGGCAACTGGATGATTGGTCGCTATGCAAAGTTCCCCGACCTTGACTATGACGGCACCGGCCTCATGCCGGTCTCGGCGGCCCAGGAAGGCGCACAGGTCAACTGGTCCTGCGGCTGGACATTCGTCATCGACCCCAATACCGAACTCGTCGAACCGGGTTGGGAATTCTTAAAATGGGTGATCAGCGAGGAATACGTTCGCGCCGCCGGCACCGTCGGCCTCGCATTGGAGAAGGAAGAGTGGGCGCGTCAGCAACTGCCCGGCGAGCCGATCTTCGCCCCCACTCCCCCCGTCTACCAGCCGGCCATGCAGTTCATGCTGGACGAGTACTACTCCGTCCTGCCCGACCGCCAGAAGAACATGATGGAGAGATACCTCGACTCAGAGACCTTCTCCGTGGGCTGCGGCCAGATCGCCGGCCTCGCCGCGGCCGAACTCTGGATTGGTTTCAGGAACGCCTGGGAATCCGCTCTCACCAAGAAGCTGACGCCGCGAGAGGCGCTTGAAGCCTCACATGCCGATGTTCAGAAGGCGCTCGACGCCGCTTGGGAGAATCTCGAATCCTAATAGGCGCAATAGAGAAAAGTCAGAACCGGACGGCATCGTGTCGTTCCGGTTCTGTCTGTTCCCCTGTTCGTATTGCCAAACAGGACAGCCGTCATGACCAATGCCCAACCTAAACCCCGGCTCACCAACGCCGCCAGAGAGGCCCTGACCTGCTATCTCTTCCTCCTCCCCTGGGGAATCGGTTTCCTTGCCTTTGTGATTGGTCCGGTTGCCGCCTCCTTCGTGTTGGGCTTCATGGACTACGAGATTGTAACGCCCGCCCGCTGGGTCGGTCTGGCGAACTATATCGATCTCTTTACCGACGACGCTCGCTTCGGTATGTCGATGGGCAACACGCTCTACTATGTTCTCGTCTTCGTGCCGCTCCATATCGTTGTCGCCTTGCTGCTGGCTCTCCTGCTCAATCAGAAGGCGCGCGGCATCGCCGTTTACCGAACACTCTTCTATGTGCCATCGATTGTGCCGATAGTGGCCGGCGCCATCCTGTGGGTGTGGATTCTGCAGCCGGAATGGGGCCTGATCAACTCGACGCTTCGAACTGTCGGCATCGAAGGCCCGCTCTGGCTGGCTTCTCTAACGTGGTCCAAACCGGCGCTGATCCTGATGGCCCTTTGGGGCTCCGGCGCGGCCATGATCATCGTGCTCGCCGGTCTGCAGGGCGTGCCGCAGCATCTCTACGAGGCCGCCGAGATCGACGGCGCCAACCACTGGCAACGCTTCCAGCACGTGACTATCCCCATGCTCAGCCCGACCTTATTCTTCATTCTCGTTCTCAGTGTCATCGCCTCGTTCCAGGTCTTCACCACCGCCTACGTCATGACCGGCGGCGGCCCGGCTGAGTCGACCCTGTTCTACATGCTGTATCTTTACCGCCGGGCCTTCGTCCTCCTGGATATGGGATACGCCGCGAGCATGGCCTGGATCCTTTTTGTAGCTGTACTTGCGCTCACCCTGGTCAATTTCAAGCTGGCAAGCCGTTGGGTCTACTACGAAGCGGAGCAGGGTTAACGCCATGATACGCGACCCGGCCATCGCATCCCAATCCAGCCCCGAAATCCATCCCAGCGCCAGAGGGCGGCCTCTTCGCCTCCTGCTTGAACGCGGCGGTGTTCAACTCACGCTTGTGCTGGGGTCACTGGTTTTCGCGCTTCCCTTCGTCTGGATGGTCAGCACCTCGCTGAAGGCTGACCGCCAGATCTTCGCTTTTCCCCCAATCTGGGTGCCCGATCCCTTCATCTGGGGCAATTTTTCCGCCGTTTTTATCTATGCCCCGATGCACCTCTACTTCTTCAACACGCTGACAATCGCGCTCGCTCACGTCTTAGGCGCAATCTTCACATGCTCGTTGGCGGCTTACGCTTTCTCGCGGCTGCGCGCGCCTGGGCGCGATGTGATCTTCATGGTCATGGTCAGCCAGATGATGGTCCCTTACATCGTCACACTGGTGCCCCTCTATCTACTCTTCGCAAAGATCAATTGGGTCGACACTTTCTATCCACTGACCGTGCCCGCCTTCCTCGGCACGCCCTTTTACATCTTCATGCTGCGCCAGTTCTTCCTGACCATCCCCATGGAGCTGGAAGAGGCGGCCATCATCGACGGCGCCGGCCGCCTGAGAATCTGGTGGAGCATAGTCATGCCACTGGCCAAGCCTGCGTTGGCCACGGTCGCCATATTCAGCTTTATGTTCGCGTGGAATGACTTCACGGGCCCGCTGATCTTCCTCAACACGCGCGAGAAGTTCACCCTCTCGCTTGGTCTGCAGGCGTTTATGTTCGAGCGCCGCACCATGTGGGGCCCGCTGATGGCGGCGTCGACGATGATGATCATGCCAATTCTGATAGTGTTCTTTCTGGCGCAAAAACATTTCATTCAAGGGATCGCGTTGACGGGAATCAAAGCGTAGCTCAATGTGGAAGCCACCGTATCCCCTTGTCTGGCCCTTCCATCTCTCGAAAAGACACTAGGTCTAAATCGATAAATGGCTCTACAAATTTCCGGACCTTTTCTTCAATATGTAGAGGCCGCACACACATTCAGGGATTAAGGACTGTTTGAACTGGAGGTTGAATTGTGAACATCACTCAAATCACAATCGAGGAGGTACGCTGCTTCGCCGCACCCCAGCAGTTCAACATTCGCCCCCTGACCTTCCTGGTTGGAGAAAACAGTACTGGCAAGACCACTACCTTGGCATGCTTCCAAGTGCTGGCTGATTTCTTGAGCAAAGGAGAGGCAGACTTCAACTTCGATCCCTATGCTATGGGCGTTTTTGAGGATATTGTCAGAAGAAGCAAGAGACCTGATAAGACATTCAACATTGGATTTTCCTTCGCAGACGCGGGCGGGAAATTCGATTTAACAGCTGTATTCACTGAGAGAGAGGGGGGTGTCGACCCCTTCCTGAGTTCAGCGACTTTGAGATTTGATGACGGTGAAATCGTTTTCGAATTCAGAGATTCTTCTCGAGGTAGTAGGAAGCCAGTTCAGTATTATGGTAAAGGCAGAAAGTATCGCATCTGCTTGGATTCTTTTGACGCCATATATTTCAGGATTTTCTTGCTTTTGACTACGCTAACCGCGAGGGAAACAGAAGGACAAACTGAAGTCAAAAGTGCGCTCGTTAACTATGTTGAGAGGAAGTCCAAGCAGCATAGGGGATTGTCGATCTTAGGGAGCGTGACTAAAGAGCCAACAGTTCTTAGTTCATCACCCGTTCGCTCACGACCGAAGCGGACGTACGATCCCATTAGAGAATCTATGGATCCTGAAGGGGGTGATGCGCCTATGACAATGATGTTGCTGGAGTCGACTATACCAGACGAATGGCACTACTTGAAGCAACAATTGGATCGATTCGGAAGGAACTCGGGCCTTTACCAGAGTATAGAAGTCAAGAACTTAGGGGGTTCTAAGGGAGCTCCATTCCAATTGGCGGTCAAGGTGAGGGGACCTTCCGTCAACATTGCCGATGTTGGCTACGGCGTTAGCCAAATCTTACCAATTCTGGTCAAGGTTCTGGACTTTGCGGGCTTTCGAAGTCGTTCCAGTGGGCGGCCAATGCCTACTTATTTTCTCCTACAGCAGCCCGAAGTCCATCTTCACCCCAGGGCTCAGGCCGAACTCTCATCTCTATTTGCCCAATTGGCAAGTCATGGCAACCAATCTTTCATCGTCGAAACGCATAGCGATTACATGATCGACCGTGCGCGGATTGAGATTATGAAAGGCAACATCTGCAACGACGATGTATCTCTGATTTATCTAGAGCCCAAAAGGAATATCGTCAAGGTTCATAACATTGGATTTGACAAAATGGGCAATCTGGTCAACGTGCCGCAGCACTACAGGGACTTTTTCTTACTCGAATCCAGCCGGCTAATGGGCTTTGAGGACCTATAGATGTGCATTATTTTAGATGCCAATATGTTCGGTAGCTTCGATGATCCGAACAACGAGGACTTGAAGCCGGTACATCGCTGGCTGAGCAAACAATACGGAAAAATCGTTTACTCCGATACACCCACACTCCGTGATGAATGGAAAAGAGGAGGAAGTCGCCTACTGGAAAGGCTGCGGCAGGATGGCAGCCTAGAATTAGTGTCAAAATCTGATGTTGAAGCGAGGCGAGAGTCTTTGGCCGGAAGGATTCAGTCGAATGACGAACATATCGTCGCTCTTGCACTTGTGGCTGCCGCGAAGGTCTTGGTTTCCAATGACCAGGCATTGCATCAGGATTTCAAGAATTTGGTTGGCGGAAGCGTCTATCAAACAAAATCACATGCGCACCTGCTCGGGACA
Organism: Caldilineaceae bacterium; assembly: GCA_965220715.1. Classification (GTDB taxonomy): domain Bacteria; phylum Chloroflexota; class Anaerolineae; order Caldilineales; family Caldilineaceae; genus Bin5. Next base: position 4,128,097 of record OZ244843.1, on the reverse strand, counting down.
GACACCTGCCCGTGAGCGGCCTCATTCATGACAGTGGTTTACGGATCTTACGGTTCAATCACAATACGGTGTTAGCAAATACGATGACGTTTAGCTCAGAATCCGTCCGATAAAGGCTTGTCCCATAAACCTCTTGAGGATCCCACACATGGAACTCTCCCCAGGCAAACAACTCTTCATCGACGACTACTTCATAGAGTCGTTGACCGGCGCGCGCCGCGTTCTCAATCCACCGCACAAACTCACTGTTGACGAGCCTCTGGCCATCACCTTCGACCGGCCGTGGGACTCGCAGTCCGCGCAGCCGGGTCGCGTCGTCTACGACGAGCGCAACCGGCGCTTTCGTATGTATTACCGAGCATGGACGGGGGAACAAAACTTTCTGTGCGCGCTCGATTCAGGGGACGGGCTGAACTGGGAGCGGCCCGAACTGGGACTGGTCGAGTTCGACGGCTCGACTCGTAACAACATTACTAACGCCAGCGCCGATCACCTCGTAATCATTCTGGATCCCCACGAACCGGATGAAACGCGCCGCTGGAAGCAGATCGACAACAAGCCGAGCGGCAGCAGCAAGTCTGGAGATCCCCGCTGGCTGGCGCGCTATTCGGAGGACGGGTGCGACTGGCATCTCTACCCCGAAGACCGGCACAGCGAACAGAAAATGTTGTTCAACTTCGGCTCTCCTGCCGAGACTTTCGGCGGCGTGATCAACCCGGACGCGCCCTATGTCTATTACTCCCAACGCGGATCGAACCGCCGCACGCGGGTCCTGGGCCGCCGCGACAGCCAGGATTTTCTCAACTGGTCCGGCCTGCGCACCGTCATCGAACAAGACCTGCAAGACCCGCCGGGAACAGAATTCTATTCGGCCGGCTTCGATCCTGTCAGCCGCAGCGACGGCGGCCTGCACCTATTGATGTTGCAGACTTTTCTGACGGACCTGACCGAGCCGTACGATATAGAGGATGCGGCGCGCTACTGGGGCGGTGAGAGCGGGTCGGCTGCCATGCCCGCCCGTGTCGACGGATTCGTCGACACGCAACTTGCGGTCAGCCGCGACACAGTAGCCTGGACGCGCTGGCGCGAGCCTTTCATTGCCCGCGGCGAAGCGGGCGCGTGGGACTGGGGCATGGTCTATACCGATGGGCCTGTCCTGCACGAAAACCAGCTGTATTTCTTCTACATGGCGGGCAACCTGACACATAATGGATTCAGCGCGCAGCCCTGGCAAGGGCCTTACTCGACGCCCAACCGCCGCGGCAAAGGTGTGGCGGTTCTGCGGCCCGACGGCTACGTCAGCGTCGAGGCCGAATCCTACGCGCCGGGTGTTCTGACAACGCATCGCTTCCGTCAGGAGCAAGGCGGCCAGATCCGGGTCAATGTCGACGCCGGCGCCGGTGAACTGCGCTACGAACTGCTGGAGGATACCGGCCAGCCGATTCCGGGATGTACGGCCGCCGACTGTGATCCGATTCGCTCCGATACCCTCGACGGCCTGCTTTCCTGGAACGGTAAGCCAGGCTGGCCCCCGGTCAACGAAGGCCGCAGCGCCCGCTTTCCACAGCTGGCCCAGTCTGAATTCTACGTCAAACTGCGCTTCTACGTGGCGCCCGGGACCAAACTGTACTCTCTGACCATCGATCCGCCCGAAGTGACAGTGTGGCAAGTCAGACTCAAGAGCCGCCTGGATTAACCCTTTCTGACGTGAGTCACGGTTGGCATTAAGACCATTTGCATCGAGGAGTATGGCAATCCTGTCAATCCCCCAAACACATGAATCACCGTTCAGATATCAGGAGAACATCATGTCCGACTCACTCACCAACCAACAATGGCGTAAATTTCAGACCCAGGGTTACTTACGCCTGGGCAAGGTGGCGACCGAAGCCGAACTGGAAGCTCTTCAGCAGCGCATGGATGACATCATGTTGGGCCGCGCGCCGCTCGACTATGATCGTATGGCCATGCAACTTGACCGCGAACCGGGCACAGGGAAACCCGGTCCGCAGAGCAAGGGCCACAAAGGGGCAACTCTGAGCTACCGCAAGATTCAAGATCTTGAGTATGATCCGCATTTCCTCGCCTACATGCAGAAGCCTTTGTTCCGCCATATCTGCGCGCGCGTGTACGGAGAGGAGACCACAGTCGCCTGTTACCGGGCCATGTTTATGAACAAACCGGCCCGCGAGGGGACTCCCCTGATCTGGCACCAGGACCGCTGGTCCTATCTGGACCGCGATCCTCAGATCACTATCTGGACGGCCCTCGATCCCGCTACCTTGGCAAACGGTTGCGTTCAGGTCGTGCCCGGCGCCCACCACACTTTGATCAATCCATCCAACACTTCGGGCTTTCTGACCCCGGAGCAGGCCGAAGAGCTGACGCGTGATGCCGAAATAGTCCATCTGGAGTTCGAAGCCGGGGAGTGCGTCCTGCTGCACAATCATTTGCCCCACAGTTCAGAAATCAACAACACCGATATACCCAGGCGGGCGTTCAGCGCCTGTTACATGGACGCGGCTACGAAGGCGACCAGTGGAGAACTTTTCCCTGCCATCTTTGGCGCAGAAGCCCTGCAGCCGGAGCGGGTCTGAATGCGGGCTGGTGGCTGGCCGCACGGTAGGCTTGGCGCAAGTCAGCCGCGATTCTTGAAGATTCACTAATGTAGAGGACCTTACGCTGCTCAGCTTTGTCCGCCCTTCTCGCATCTGTCAGATTTGGAGTCAATGATGCAAATACATAACGGTGGACCGCGGCAGCAGCTGGACGAGATCGTCCTCTTCGCCTTCGACGACCACAGTCTGCCGCTCCAGTGCGGCGTGGAGCTCCACCTCGACGGCCACACGACGCCCTGCGGACGCACGCGTATCGCTGTGGGAATGGGCGAAGAAGGCGCGCCCGACAGCGAGCGCGTGGTCTACTACGGTAGTGTTCACCGCGTCGGCGATGAACTTTGGATGTGGTATCTCGGCCAGGGCCAGGACGCCGGCTGGTTCGAGCGCGTCTGCTTCGCCACCAGTACCGACGGCTACAACTGGCATAAGCCGGATCTGGGGTTGGTCGAGTACAACGGCAACCGGCATAACAACCTCGTCGACCTCAACCAGGGTACACACCACGTGCAAAGCTGTGTAGTCTATTACGACCCCGACGATCCTGATCCCAGCCGCCTCTTCAAAATGCTGTTCCAATCGCGCAAATATGCCAACAGCTTCGCCGCCGCATTCAGCGCTGACGGTCTGACCTGGCGCGAATCGCCGCACAACCCGGTCGGTTCCTGGCTGGAAATGGCGGGCGGAACGCGACACAACGGCTGCTATTACGTTTGCGGCCAGGGAGGCACGCACGCCGGCGGAGTTCGTCAACTGGTCTCTCACATTTCCTATGACTTCGAAAACTGGTCGCAGGCCTCCTCCATGGGCATGCGCCGCTCAAACAACACCCCCCGCCTACCCGTTGCCGGCAGCAGCACAGGCGAGCAGATCCACCTTGGCGCCGGTCTCTGGAATCGCGGCAACGTGATTGTCGGCTTCTACGGCATGTGGAACGGCCATCCGTCGAACGACCGCCGTCTGGTCACCATGGACCTCGGCCTCGCCGTCAGTAACGACGCGCTACACTACCGCGAGCCTATTCCCGATTACCCGATAGTTTCCGCGGCCGAAGATGGCTGGGAGGAACTGCCCCACGGCCATACCTTGGTCAACTATCCTGCCCTGATTCAAGGTCAGGGATTCGAGCAGGTCGGGGACGAGACCTTGTTCTGGTACGCGCCCTGGCCCGAACAGAGCAGCGACGGCGTACGCGTCGCCAGTTGGCCGCGCGATCGGCTCGGCTACCTGCAGCCATTTCCCGCCGGTCGTCTGCGACCCGGGCAGGGAGCGCATATCGTCTCTGCGCCTATCGACCTGGACGGCAAGCCCGCGCAGCTCGCTCTGAACATAGACGGCCTGGGCGCATACAGCGCTGTTACCGCCGAAATACTAAGCGAACGTCTGGAGCCGATACCGGGATTCACCGCCGCAGACTGCACTGCGTCGAGTTCGTCCGGTCTGTCGCAGCCGGTCGCCTGGCAAGGGCAGGACACGTTGCCGCAAGACCACGGCCCCATCCGCCTGCGTCTCAACTTCTCCGGAGTCCGAGCGGAAGACATCAAGCTGTATGCAGGCTACTTGGACACAACTGGAAGTTGAGCCGGTAAATGGCAACGTAACTTTCGTAGCGCAAGCTTGTTGCCGGCAGGTCTGGCGAAAGAGTGCCTCTGAATTACAGTGTTTTTGCGAAATTTCTTGGTCAGGAGGGAAGAGCCATGTATGAAAGTGTAGAAGTAGCCACAATCTCATTTCGACCGGCCAAGTGGGACAAAGCCGGCAACGCTGACAGAATGGAAGATCTGTTCGTCCGTGCCGCGCAGAAGAAACCGCGCATGATCCTGACGACCGAGGGTGCGCTCGAGGGCTATGTTGTGATGGAAGTCGTCGAGGGCCGGGCCACAGCCGAAGCCATGTTGGAAGTGGCCGAACCAATCGACGGCCCCTATATTCGTCGTTTCCAGGAGCTGGCCCGCACCCTGAACACCTGCCTCGCCTTCGGATTCGCCGAGCGTATCGGCGACGAAGCCTTTAACTGCGCCCTCTTCCTCGACCAAGAGGGCGAGATTTGCGGCCGGTATCACAAAGTTCAGTTGGCCGAAGGGACCCATCCGTCCTGGCAATTCAATCGCGTCGGCCACCGGCTGCGTGCCTTCGATACGCCGATTGGCCGCGCCGGATTCGTCATCTGCAACGACCGCTGGAACCCCGATATCGTGCGTGCGCTCGTGCTGGACGGCGCCCGCATCATCCTCATCCCCTCCTATGGCGCCAAGACCAAACGCCAGAACCAGGCTGTGCTGGCCAGGGCCAGAGAGAACGGCGTTCCGATCGTCGAGGCCAACGTCGGCATGAATCTGATCATCAGCAAGGGTGAAATCTGCGCATACCAGTGGGGCAACGACCAGATCACGTACGGTGTCGTCGACATCCCGGCGGCGCCGGGCGCGGAGGCAGCTCGTCAGGCTGAGCAGGACTATCTGGCGGCGCAAACACCGGAGATGGAGCTCCGCTACCAGAGGACTATGGAGAAAGTCGAGCGGCCGGTCAGTCCCTAGTTGCTTTCGGCTCGCAGGATGGTAGTCACAACGGGTACTTCTGACCACTGCAGGTCCCAAACATCTGGGCATCGGGCAATGGGCACAATCGAAGTCTGGCAAGAGATCCCTGGAGGATGCTTACGTGTACGATATTGTCGTTGCGAACGGAACAATCATCGATGGCTCCCGCTCCGCCCGCCGGCGTGGAGACGTGGGAATTCGCGGCGATCGGATCGCTGCCATTGGCGACCTCAGCGGAGTGGACGCCGCTCAAGTCATTGACGCCGCCGGCAGGATCGTTGCGCCCGGTTTCGTGGATACCCATAATCACTCCGACGGCTGGCTGCTGAAGACTCCGCACATGGTAAGCAAGACCAGCCAAGGCTTTACCACCGAAGTGATCATGGCGGACGGAATCTCCTACGCGCCGGTCAGCCGCCAGACTGCCCATGAATGGCTCTACTACATGCGCGGCCTAAACGCTCTGCAGATGGAAGATTACACGGGCTGGCAAACTTTGGGGGACTATATGGCCCTCCTTGACCAGCGTAACGTCCAGAACGCCATCACTCAGATTCCCTACGCAAATGTACGAACTCTTGTCTGCGGTTGGGGGCCGACCGCGGCGGATGATTCACAGATAAAGTTGATTCAGATGCAGGTGGAGCAGGGCATGGACGAGGGCGCGTGCGGCCTATCTACGGGCCTGGACTACGCGGCGCAGTGCTATGCATCAACTGCCGAACTCGTTGCGGCCTGCCTGCCCATGGCTGAGGCCAAGGGTCTATACGTAACCCATATGCGTTACAAGACAGGGACATTGCCCGCGCTCAAAGAGGCCGTCGAAATCGGGCGGCGCGCCGGCGTCCCTGTTCACATTTCCCACCTCAAGGCTGCCAATGAAGCCGATACCGAGGCCATCCTTTCCTACGTCGACCAGGTAGCAGTCAATGAGGTCGACTTTTCGTTCGATGTTTATCCCTATTTGCCCGGTTCCACGCTGCTAAATTATCTGTTGCCCTACGAGATCTGGCAGGACGGTCCCTTGGACGCTTTACCCAAACTGCGAGATCCGGCGATGCGGGCGCATGTCCGGCGCAGCTTGCAGGCGTATGCGCCAAATCTCGACGCGATCAGGATCGCCTGGTTGCCGGGCAAGGAGAACAGTTGCTATCAGGGAAAGACGCTGGCTGAGTATGTTGAAGACGTACGCAAAGCGCCTGAGGACGCATTGTGCGACCTGCTCATTGAAGAGAACTTGGCCGTTCTGCTTGTATTTTTCATTGGCGACGACCGTTTTGTCGACCCATTCCTGGCCCACGATTGCTATATGATGGGAACCGACGGTGTTTACCACGAGGGGGGCGTCATCCATCCCCGCCAGTATGGATCCGCGGCCCGCCTCTTGGGGTCATGTGTGCGCAAGGGACTGTTTTCGCTGGAAGACGCCGTGCGGAAATTGAGCGGCGCGCCGGCTGCACGCTTCGGTCTGAAAGATCGGGGCAGAGTGGAGGAAGGACGCTTTGCTGATCTGGTAGTCTTTGATCCCGAGGCTGTCCAGGACCACGCCACCTTTTCCGAACCGCACCAACCGCCCAGCGGCATCGGAGATGTCCTGGTCAACGGTGTGCCGATCATTCGAGACGGCGCACCTGTAGAGGCGTTGGGACCTGTCCTGCCTGGTCGGGCCTTGCGCTTCAAGCAGTAAGTCACTCCGCACTTTCTGTCACGGAAAAAGCGGCTGAATCGTCATTCTTCAGTCGGCGTAGGAATGTCAGTGACTACAGGCACATTCTCGGCGCCGATCGCAGTCACCAACTGCGCGAAAACCCAACCGGTCTGGCCGTCGTAGTCGATTTGCCACCAGTCTTCTTCCGGATTTATGCCGGATACCGCGAAATACTCTCCTGGAGTGGCCCTGCCGATGACCGCGTAGTTCGTGCCCGGGCCGCTTCGCACGTTAATAAGCCCGATGACTCTTAATTGCGGTCCCTCTATCCCCGGATCGGCCGGTGCGTTCGGTGGCGAGGTGTCCTCTGTCGGCGGCGGCGCTGGGATGACGGTAGCCAACTGCACATTTTCTGCATCTGTAGCAGTCACAGCAGGAGCGTAGATCCAACCGGTCTGACCTGCAAAGTCAATTTGCCACCACGCTTCATCCTGCGACTTGCCGAGAATCGCGAACTGTTGTCCTGTCGATGCCTGGCCGAGAACCGAGTATACCGTGTCGGGCCCGCTGCGCACATTCATCAGTCCGTTGACCGTAGCGAGCGGCGCCGCGGCCTCCGGTTCAGTTGTTGCAGTCGCAGGAATGGAATCCTCTGTCGGCGTCGGAGCAACTGCGACTACCGGCACATTTTCGGTACCTGACGCCACCACAAACGGTGCGTAGATCCAACCGGTCTGGCCTTCAAAGTCGATTTGCCACCAGTCTTCCTCCTGATTCTTTCCAGTAATCGTGAACTCCTGTCCGGCGGTGGCACTGCCGATGATCTCATAATCGGTGCCTGCACCATTTCGTATGTTCATTTCACCGAGGACGATCACCGCCGGTTCCTCAGGTGTCGGCGTGTCTGCTGCCGGCGCGGGAGTCTGTGTCAACGAGCTGCCAACGATCGGCACATTTTCCTCATTGGCAGCTGTCACAAAGGGCGCGTATATCCACCCCGGCTGTCCATCGAAGTCGATCTGCCACCAGTCGCCTTCCTGATTCTTGCCGGAAATCGCAAACTCCTGTCCTTCGGTAGCGCCGCCGATCCTTTCCTGGTCGGTGCCCGGCCCGCCGCGCACGTTCATATCCCCGTGAACCGTCACCACCGCCAGGCTGGCTGACGGCGCAGCGGCAGTCGCAACAGTTACGGTGGCCGTGAGAGCGGCGGTGGCCTCGACTATGGGCGTTGAAGTGGGAGACGCAGTTTCCGTCGCCATTGCAGTGGCAGTAAATGTGGCTGCCGGCGGCAAAACCGTGCTCGCAGCCGTCGCGGGGAGGGGAACGGCCGTATTCGTTGGCACCGACTCTGGGGTAGATTCTTCCCCGCCTTCCCGATTGCATGCCCCGAGAAAGACCGTCGCCAGTAACAGGACGCCAAGAATCGCCGCTGGTTTCTGCAGGAAACCACTCCCTCTTCTCACTTCTTTATTCGTCAGGCGAGACGCCGCGGACGGCCGGCTGCGTTGTCGCTGGTGACTCATATATGCACCTCTCAGTCGGGCCGGGCAGTTCTTGCCGCGTGTACAATGAGCGCCACCGCCGTAGCCTCTGGAATGCGGCCCGTATCCAACATGAGATGGTAGTGACGGCTATTCTTCCAGTCGGCGCTGGCGAAGAATCGTTGGTACCAGTTGCGGCGCTGCTCGTCAGCCAAGCCGATGATTCGCCTGGCCGTGTCGATTTCGGCCATGCCGCGACGGCGTTGAATGCGGCTGGCTCGCACTGTCGGCTCCGCGTAGAGATGTACATGCAGGGCCGTCGGATAGTTTTCGAGGATCAGTTGGGACCCTCGCCCGATGAAGACCACGTTCCCCTGTTCTGCCAGCGCTCGAATGGCATCTGTCATACTTTCAACATATGCCTCTTGATTCATAGGCCGGTTAAGACGGCTGGGATCGGCCGAGAAAAGCGAACGCATCTCCTGGCTGACAACCCCGGCGCGCGACATCAGCTTTTCCTCTGCCTCGACGATGACCTCGACCTGTATGCCGGTCTGCCTCGCCATCTCGGCCAGCACCCCCTTATCGATACATGTCGCGTCCAACTCGTTGCCGACCGCCTCGGCAATGCGCGTGCCTCGAGAACCCAACTCTCGGGAAATGGTAACCACTGGCATACCGGCCTCCTTAGTCCTGGTAACCTGCATTCAAGCCATCAAATGCATCCCCAGCGTTCCTCCCGCGTCACAGAACACGAAGAAAGTAACCTGGAAATCAACAGTTGGCTCCTATATTCAGCGGGCGATCATGGCGCCATTGCGCCTTGTCCCGGCGCTGGGCCCGACATCCGAGACCTTTTCTCACCAGTAGCAGCGCTGGTTCAATTCCAGCCGGCTCCGAGACAGCGATAGGTCGATTCGGGCGCTGGCGTCTAAAACTCGATCACACTCGGATCGTAGAGCGGCGTGTCTGCCGCAACAATACGTCCATCCGGCATTCGATACCAATTGCCCCATTTGCCGGCAGCTTCCGGCAGTGAATTGTCCAGAAGCATCTTTTCATCTTGGCGGCGCTGCGCCTCGGCGGCGTCGAAGTCCCACGAATCATCGATAAGCGCCTTCAACTGCCGGCCGACTGCCAGTTGGGCTTCGTTTCCTCCTTCGAGAAGGTTGCACTGCTCCAGGGGATCGGCCTCCAGATCAAAGAGCAGGTGCGGACCGACCCCGCGAAAGCGCACAAACTTGTACTGTCCCACGCGCACCACGCGATGTTCGCTCCCTTCTCCCCAGCGCGGGAGCGGATTGTCCACGAACACCGGCGCTGCCGACAACTCTTGTCCAGCCGAGACCGCGCCCGAGAGATCACGCCCCTCCAGACCATCCGGCGGCGCGATGTTCGCCAGCCCGCACAGCGTTGGGAACAAGTCTGCCAGGCTGACAGGTGTGTCCAGTCTGGCGCCCGAACTGTCTCCCCGACGCTGTGAAGGAGTCTGGATGATCAACGGCACGCGTGCCGCGGCTTCGTGCCAGGAGTTCTTCCACCACATACCATGCTCGCCGGCCATCTCTCCATGGTCCGACGTATAGACGATGACAGTGTTTTCCAGCAGGCCGCTCCGTTCCATCAGGTGGAGGAGATCGCCGAGGATTTCGTCCAGGTAGTCGACGCAGGCGAAGTAGGCCGCCCGCGCCCGCATCATTTCCTGTTCGGAGACCTCCTCCGTGCGGAAACCTCTAGCCATGCCGACCGTCATCGGATGGGAAGCGGTATCTCCGCTCCGACCTGCCTTGGGCGGGGTAACCTGCTCCGGCCAGTAGCGGTTGAAAAATCGTGCTGGCGCGGTCAGCGGAAAGTGGGGCCGGCTGAAGGACGCGCACAGAAACCATGGCGTGGTCGGCTGAGAGGCTGTATGTTCCCGCAGAAATGAAACGGTCTCCCGGACGATTACCTGTTCTTGAAGAGCGCTCTCCGGAATCTCTGTGAGGCCGGCGTCGACGGTGCGGCTGCGCATCTCGTGGCCTCCATCCCTCTTCAAGAGCGGGTCCCGCTGATGCCCGGCCCGTCCTGTCAGGTCGCCGTAAGGTCGGTGCTGAAAGCCGGCCATCTGGTTTGTCCCGCCTAAGTGCATCTTTCCAACCAAACAGGTAGTATACCCCGCACCGGCGAAAACCGAGGGGATTGTCGGAATCTCCGGTTTCAGGTAGGATGCGTTGGCCCAGCCGCCGCTTGTCATAGGAGAACGTCCCGTCAGCAAGCAAATACGCGATGGCGTACATAGTGGTGACTGGCAGTAGGCGTTGCTGAAATAGACTCCCTGCTCCGCCAACCCGTCCAGAATTGGTGTACGTACGGGCTCGCCTGTCTGGCTGTCAAGCAGGCTCAGGCAGCGGTAGCTGTGCTCGTCGGAAAAGAGAAATAGAATGTTCGGACGCGACATGGTTGGTTTCCAGTGTGATTCTGCGCGCTGTCAGCCCACCTAAAGAATACGACTATGGGGCATTGCGCGCAAGTGACCTATTTTGGGGCCGTGCCACCACCGTGATTGGCCGGCAAGGGCAGCCAACACAAAATAAGATTCAAGTGCAAGTGCCGGGTTGAATCAGGAACACTACTACGATAGGATAGTGGAGATGGAGGATATCTGTTTCACCTCGGCCACCCAATTGCTTCGAGCGATCTACGATCGCGAACTGTCCGCGCAGGAGGTTGTCGCGGCCTTTCAGGAGCAACTCGAGACGGTCAATCCCCGTTTGAACGCCGTGACCGTGGTTGCCGAGGACGCGCTTGAGCAGGCCAGGCTGGCGGACCAGAAACAAGCGCGGGGCGAGCAGCTCGGCCCCTTGCATGGTCTGCCTTTCACTGTCAAGGATACTTTCGAAACGGCTGGCCTGCAAAGCCAGTTGGATTTCAGAATCCGCAAGAGACAAGTTGCGCGCGCAGACGCGACAGTCGTTGCCAGGATGAAGCAGGCCGGGGCAATCCTACTGGCCAAAACCAATTGCCCACCCGCCGGCAGCGGGGCCGATACGGAAAATGCAGTAATTGGGCAGACGCGTAACCCGCACAACGCCAGCCGTTCACCAGGTGGCAGCAGCGGCGGCGAAGCCGCCCTGATCGCGGCCGGTGGCTCTCCATTAGGGCTCGGCAGCGATACGGACGGCGGCCTGCGCGTACCCGCTGCCTTCTGCGGCACGACCGCTCTCAAGCCAACCCAGGGCCGTGTCCCCAACACCGGTGTCTACAATCAGCCGGGCGGCCTTACCGATCAACGAACGCAGATCGGGCCGGTGGCCCGCCATGTCGAGGATCTTCTGCTGGCACTGAGGATAATCGGCGGGCCGGATTACTTCGATGGCGGAGTCGTTGCCAAGCCACTGTACGATCCCGACCAGCTGCCTTTGCGGGAACTGACAATCGCTTCCTTCGCCTATGATCCGTCCTCCATGGTCACTTCAGCGGTCGCAAATGCGGTGGGCGCGTCCGGCCAAGCCCTGGCCCGCGCCGGCGTCCAGGTTGTTGAAAACAGGCCGCTAGATCTTGTCGGCGGCGCCCGCGATCTGGACCGCGGCTGGCGCCGGATGGCGTCCACGCGCGGACAGGACGTAGTCGAACTGCTGCATGCCTGGGATCTGTTCCGTACCAATCTGCTCCAGTACATCCGCTACTACGACGCCATTCTCTGTCCGGCGGTTCACCACACTGCTCCCCCTATCGGCCCCCGCGACAACCAGCGTTTCGACTACACTGTCCCTTTCAGCCTTACAGGCTATCCGGCCGCTGTCGTTCCGGTCACTACCGATGTAGACGGCCTACCTGTCGCTGTGCAGATAGTTTCCCATCCCTGGCGGGAGGACATCGTTGTGGCCCTGGCCCTGGCACTGGAGGAGGAGTTCAAGGACTGGCAAAAAGATCTCGATGGCGGCATGAAACCGTAACCCTTGGTCTGCGTAAAGTAAGCACAAGCAGCGTCAATAGGGAGGGACATATGAAAGAGGAACGCAGGGAAGAAACCGCAGAGCAAGACAGAGAAGAAGAGGCTGGGAGCTTCCAAGCAAGTGACGACGTTTCCGAGGAGATCCAACGGCTTGTCGAAGCGATGGCCCGGGCCGCACGCAACGTCTGGAGCAGTGAGCAGCGTATCCAACTGGAGGACGACCTGCGCCGCGCATTGGGGTCGCTGGTCGGGAGCCTGGACGAAGCGCTCGACCGATTCAATCGGAGCGAGCAAGGGCAGGAATTCCAGGAACAGGCGAGCAGAGTGGCCCACCGGGTTCGCGAGAGCGCTCTCGCTGCCGAAATGAAGGACGGACTCACCGTTGGGCTGAAGGCGGCCGCTAACGAAGTCCGAAAGTTTGCAGACAGCCTCGAAGAGCAACAGGAACGGTCTGGCTCCGCCCAGGACATTCCTGCGGAAACGGAAGATGACGAGAAAGGCGAGGAGAAGGCGTAAGAAATGCCGTGAAGCGGCCCGCAACCGTCACAAAGATCGATGTCAAGGGAATTAGAAAAACACCTTGGCAACCTTCAAGATTCCCTGGCTCCAGGGTACCCGGTGGGAAACCCCGCTGCTGCCCTCGAAACTGCCCAGGTTTTCCAAGTACCATACGAAGTTTCGTACCAGCGCGTCTTGATTACTGTACTTTGGGTTCCAGCCAAGAACCTGTTGAGCTTTGGCGACAGCTACAAATGAGTCGGTCGCTGCGGTCTCATATACCCATTTGTAAAGAGGCGAAAGTCCCAGCTTTTCCAGCAAGCGTAATGTCCATATGGCCGGCGCCGCCGGCAGGGGAATGATGCGTTTCCCATGGCCGGCATAGTCGAGAACGGCCTGGTAGTCTTCCTTCATGGTAGCGAACTCGGTCGCTCCAATATTGAAGGTATCGTTGACACGTGAGCGGGGAAGGGTGGCTGCCAGGTAAATCGCCGAGCACAGATCTTCCACATCCAGAAGTTGGTAACGATTTTTGCCGCTACCCAGCATGGGAAAGTTTTTGCCGTCCTTCGCCCAGTCGTAGAACAGTGCAAACACCCCTAACCGCTCCGGTCCTACAAATGATTTGGGCCGTATCACCGGCACACACATTCCCTTCTGCCTGAATTCCTCGCAAATCTCTTCGGCTCGGATCTTTGCCTCGCCATATGGGCCCACTCCCTGCAGCCTGTCCTCTTCATGCAAAGGATGGTGGTCCGGAATGCCATAGACGGCAGTGGAAGAGATGTGAATCAGTCTGTCCACTCCCGTTTCAAATGCCGCTGCCAGGACATTGCGGATACCGTCAATATCCGTGGAAAAGATCTCTTCTGCGCTGTACAAAGGCAGTGCCGCCGCCGCGTGAACGACCAAATCGACCCCCTCCATCGCGGCGCGGACAGAGTCAATGTCGCGTATGTCGCCTTCCATAACCTTGATAGAGTTCCGCTCGGGATAGTCGAAGGGGGCGATGTCGAGCGACACCACTTGGACCCCCCTTTCGCGCAAGTAGCGCACGAGGTTGACGCCAAGGAAGCCAGCACCGCCCGTAATCAAGCAGGTCTTCATTGCTCCCTTTCTGCCAGCCTCGTCCTCTTTTGGACTGCGTTCAGGTTGCCCTTTGTGATCAGACGTCGAGTCGCTATTTTCTAAGTGTTGGGGTGGATTCATCAGCAGTTGTGGTCAGCCTGTACCGCGGTATCAGCATCTGGATCTTGCCCTTCACTGCCGAGGGCATCTGACACAGATGCTTTCCAGTCTGTCAAAAGCGTTTCGGTGGATTCAAAGGCGAGCTCTGCAGGAGTTTCCTGTCCCCCAAACCAGCCGGCATCCTGCGCATCATCCGCCACGTAGGGTATCTTCGGTGAACTGGATGGCTCCGCTCTGAACGCAAGCACAATTCCGATGCGTTGGCCTTCGTCGTTTACCATCGGAAAGATGTCGATCAGTTCGCCGATATTCACTCTTAACCCGACTTCTTCATGCAACTCACGCTGCAGCGCCTCCTCAGGCATCTCGCCGGCATCCATATAACCGCCGGGCAAAGACCACTTCCCTTTTGCCGGGTCCACCGCTCGCTGAATCAACAGGACCTTGCCCTGATGCAGAACGAGGGCAATGACAGCCACCTTCGGATCGTGGAACTGGACGAATCCACAGGCCGAACAGACGGGCCGCACGGCATTGAAACGCACCTCTTCCACGATGGAACCGGCGCAATTGGGGCAGAAACGGAACTTCCTGTTCATGGCCAACAGTATAGCACCTCAAATGTGGAAGTGGTATACTGGTCATGCACTGCTTTCCGGCGAAACAACTGCGATGAACAAGACAAAGACCCTGCTGCAAGAGCGTCCCGCACGAGCCGCTCTAACCCGGACAGGTGGATTTCTGACCGGATTCAGCCATACGCTACAGCCGTACATTGGTTGCCGCTTCGGATGCAACTATTGCTACGTGCGCCAGTCCAACGTCCATCGTTTTCACGGCGGCGGGCTGGACTGGGGATCCTACGTATACCCGCGCGTCGGAATCGCCGAACAACTGGAGTTGGAGTTGGCACGGCTGCAAAAGCGCGATCTTCTGACGCAGTCGGCCGTCTTCATGTCGTCGTCAACCGATCCCTATCAGGCCGCGGAGCGGACCTATCAACTGACGCGCCAATGTCTGATCGTCTTTTGCCGAATGCCCCCCGGCCTGCTTGTCATTCAGACGCGTGCGCCGCTGGCGGCAAGAGATTTCGACTTAATTGCGGCGTTGGGTGAACGATGCCTGCTAAACTTGACTGTCGAGACCGATCGAGAAGATGTGCGCCGGTCTCTGACTCCCCACTGTCCTTCGATTCGGCAGCGCCTGGAAGCAGCTCGAACCGCTCGAGACCGAGGCATACCGACACAGTTGACAGTCAGCCCCTGCCTGCCCTATACAAATGTGGAAACTTTCGGAAAACTACTTCTGGAGGTTTGCGATAGGGTGGTGGTGGACAGTTTCATTGCCGGCGACGGTAGCTCCGGCAATCGGACGGCCCGCACAGACATTCCGGAGTTGTATGCTCGGTCGGGCTGGGAGGACTGGCGCTCGCAGGAGGCTGCTCTTGCCCTGTATGACTGGTTAAGTGAGCGGATCGGGGAACGGGCAGGCTGGTCGCAAGAGGGATTCACGCGCCAGGCTCGCCAAGTGACAGGCGATTCTCGCTGACAGCGTTCTTGTACCCAGCTGGTGAGGTTAACGAAATGAAGACAGCATTTGGAGGTATCGAAGCAGGCGGAACCAAATTCGTCTGCGCCGTCGGAACCGGGCCCGATGATATCCGAGCCGAGATTCGTCTACCCACAGAGTCGCCTGACGTGACAATGGGGCGCGTTATTGACTTTTTCCGCGCCCAGCAGGAGCAGCACGATATTGCCGCCATCGGCGTGGCCTCTTTCGGCCCCGTGGACCCCGACCCCGACTCCCAAACCTTCGGGCACATTACAAACACGCCAAAACCGGGCTGGGCAAACACACCAGTGGCGCCGATTCTAGAGGATGAGTTTGACGTGCCTATCGGCTTCGACACCGATGTCAACGTCGCCGCGCTGGGCGAGCACAGTTGGGGCGCGGCCATAGGATTGGATACCTTCGTATATCTGACGATTGGAACCGGCATCGGCGGCGGCGCAATGGTAGACGGCAACCTGCTGCATGGCCTGATTCATCCGGAGATGGGCCACATCGCCCTGCCCCACAATTGGGAAAAGGATCCCTTTGCAGGCACCTGCCCATTCCATGGCGACTGCTGGGAAGGACTGGCGAACGGTCCCGCGCTTGAAGCACGCTGGGGCCAGCCGGGTGAATCGCTGCCTCCTGGCCATGAAGCGTGGTCGCTCGAAGCGCATTATATTGCTCTGGGCGTCACCAGCATCATGATGATCCTGTCTCCGCAAATGGTTGTCATGGGCGGCGGCGTAATGGAGCAGGAGCATCTCTTCCCTCTTATCCATCAGGAAGTAAAATCACATTTGAATGGCTATATTCAGAGTCCCACCATATTGGACAGGCCGGACAAGTATATAGTGCCGCCGGCGCTGGGAGGCCGCTCGGGTGTTCTGGGTGCGATCGCGCTGGCCCAGCGTGCGCTCTCAGATGCTTGACCGACTCTGGCGCCTTCAGGACGACTAAACCCAACTTCCCGGACCGTATGACCGCCCGCTTTAACCCCACCGAGCATCCACACCGGCGCCGCAATCTCCTTACCGGTGAGTGGATTCTGGTCTCTCCTCATCGCATGAAGCGACCGTGGCAGGGTCAGACGGAGATACCGTCATCTCCTTCGCTGCCCAGCTATGAGCCTACGTGCTATCTCTGTCCTGGCAACGTACGGGCCGGCGGGCTTGTCAATCCCGCCTACACGCAAACTTTTGTGTTTGACAACGATTTTGCCGCGCTGCGCACAGATACGCCGGACGGCATGGCACAGAGCGGCCGGTTTTTCCAGTCGCAGGCCGAAACAGGTGTGTGTCGGGTTATCTGCTTCAGCCCTCGCCATGACCTGACGCTGGCGCGCATGGAACTGCCGGACATTCGCCGCGTTGTGGATCTGTGGGCGGATCAAGTAGAAGAGTTAGGGGGGGATTCGCAGATCGGTTATGTTCAAGTCTTTGAGAACCGGGGCGCGATGATGGGCAGTTCAAACCCCCACCCACATGGGCAAGTATGGGCAACCCGGCGGCTGCCGACCGAGGCAGCCAAGGAAGACCGAGAGCAGCGAGCCTATATTGAAAGCGAGGGTACGCCACTGTTGGTTGACTATCTAGCGGCGGAATGTGCGGCCGGGGAAAGAGTGGTGGTGGAGAATGATGACTGGGCAGCGGTGGTTCCCTACTGGGCGGTCTGGCCTTTCGAGACGCTGGTCGTGCCGCGGCGCATTTGCCGTAGTTTGGCCGATCTTGTTCCAGCAGAGCGGGAAGCCCTGGCTGACCTTCTCAAGCGGTTGTTGATCCGCTATGACAACCTCTTCGAGACGAGCTTTCCCTATTCAATGGGCTGGCACGGACAGCCGACAAGTTACGGCGACCACTCCCACTGGCAACTTCACGCCCACTTTTACCCGCCGCTGTTGCGTTCGGCCACCGTCAGAAAGTTCATGGTGGGTTACGAAATGCTGGCTACCCCTCAACGTGATCTCACCGCCGAACAGGCCGCGCAGCGGCTGAGAAGCCAGAGCGAAATCCACTATCTGGATCGCTGAGACTCTCCGCCGTCACGGCGATAGGCGTCTCTGGCAGCCAGATAGGCGTCTCCACCGTGGCAGTCGTTGATCACAATCAGCGGGAACTCTTCCACTTCCAGCTCGCGAATCGCCTCACTCATCAGATCAGAGTAGGCGAGCACGCGACTGCTGCGGATCTGTCGGGCAAGAAGAGCGGAAGCGCCGCCGACGGCGCCAAAATAGACCGCCTTATGACGGATGAGGGCCCGCTTGACTTCCTCTGAACGGCTCCCTTTGCCGATAAAGCCGGTCACCCCTCTTTCCAGCAGAGGCAACGTATAGGGGTCCATTCGACCGCTGGTTGTGGGGCCGGCCGGCCCGATAACAGCGCCTGGTTTGGCCGGGGCCGGCCCAACATAGTAAATTACCTGGCCTGCCAATGGCAGTGGCAACTCTTCGCCCTGTTGCATCGCTTCGACCAGCCGCTTATGCGCCGCGTCTCTTGCAGTGTAAATTCTGCCCGTCAAGACGACTTGGTCGCCCGCCTGCAATAACTGCACTGCGGCGTCGCTGAGGGGTGCTTCAACTGATATTGCCATCACAACTCCAAGGTTGCCCGGCGCGGCGCCGAGCAGTTGAGGTTCACTGCCAAGGGCAGCGCGGCGATATGTGTTGCTATAGTTTCGACATGAACGGCCAGCGCGGTAACAACTCCGCCCAGACCCTGCGGGCCGATTCCCAGCCGATTGATAGCGTCTAGCAGTTCGTTCTCCAATGTGGCCACGTGCGGCGCAGGATTGACGCTGCCAATTGGGCGCAGCAACGCTTTCTTCGCTGCTATACCGACGGTGTCAAGAGTTCCACCTATGCCTACGCCCACTATCAGCGGAGGACAGGCGTTCGGGCCGGCCGTCTCGACAGTTTCCAGCACGAACCGGCGCACGCCTTCTTCGCCAACCGCCGGCGGAAACATCTGGACCCGGCTCATCAGTTCGGCTCCAAACCCCTTCTGCATCGAGTTGATGCGCAGCCCGTCTCCTGCAACGATCTGCCAGTGGATCAGGGCCGGTGTGTTGTCGCCGGAGTTTACGCGCAGGAGCGGGTCGCTCACCACCGACTTGCGCAGGTCGGCATAGGCATCGCGAGTCGCATCCTGCAACGCCGCCCCTATCTCTCCGCCGCTGAAATGCACATCCTGACCGACTTCGACGAACAGGATCGCCATTCCTGTATCCTGACAGGTGGGAATGGTCTCGGCCTCGGCATAGGCAGCGTTCTCGAGCAGGAGTTCTATCACCTCCTGGCCTGTCGGCGAATGTTCCTTGCGGCGCGCCGTGCGCATGGCCTCCAGATAGTCGTCAGGCAGGCTATGCGCGGAGCGGCGCAAGAGTTCACCGACCGCCTGTCGCACTTCACGGACATCTATTGTTCGCAATGTTCTTGACCCCTTTTTCGGGAAAAGTGTGAGGAATGTGAAAGGCGAAGCCGAGAACGCTTCACAATCCAGCTTTTCCGCTCCTCAATTCCCATTCCTCGCCCACTCGTCGAAAGCGGCGGCGAGTTCGGAGTAGCGGGAATCCTCCGGCGCCAGTTCTGCCGCCCTCTGCAGTCCTGAACGGACGGCCGGATCGTCGCGGTTGACCAGATAGCGGCCCCATGCCCCCAAGGCGTGAACGACCGCTCGCTCCGGTTGAAGCGTCAGCGCATTGTTCCCATATTGAACCAGGAGTTCACCGACCGTATGTTCAAATCCGAAAGCCGCCGAACCGGTGGGAATCGGCGTGTCGCCGAACAGGTTCGTCACGCCCATCGACCATAAGGCGTCGAAAGAAGAGTCCCAGTCGCCGGCAAAGACGTGACTCAACACCGGGAAAGGGCTGGCAAGGGCGAGCTGACGGCTCACGTCCAGGTGATGGCGAATCCAGGCGGCGTTCCAGCGGACTATAGCGTCTGACGGCGCAAGAATCTCCGCCTGCTCAATTTCGATGCGCGCATCGTGAAACAGACCCGCTTCGGCCAACGCCAGTGCAAGGCTGTTCCATGCGCGCAGGTCGGCAGGCTGATCGTCTGGCAGGGACCTGGGGGCAGCCTCAGCAAGTTTGTCCCCATCCCAGTGGAAGAACCGCGCCAAGTAGAGTTGCAGGCCGCAGGCGTAACAAAATATGTACGGGTCGCTGTTGTTCAACAGCAGATCCAGTTGGCCGTCGCCATTGAGATCCATGACCGACCCTGCATTGGGGATACTGTTGAAGCTGCTGATGACGAGTGACAGAACCTGGCCGTCCCAGCGCAGCACTTCGAGGCAGCCGCCATGCGCCCCGGCCCCGCCCTGAACAGTCAGCCAGAGGCTGGCAGCTTCTATCTTAACCTGTTCCAGGGAAAATTCGTCGAGGTAGTTGACACAATCCAGTTCCGTACGGTCCAACTCCAACCAGCCGCCCGGCAGGGCCTCGTGGATCGACACAATGTGCTTGGCGGAGGCACTGTCCGGGGGGAGCCCATAGGTAAAGGCGACGAACAGGGCTGGCTCATCAGCTGCTTCGAGCTGCCGCGCCGCCACGCTGCGCGACGAATCTTGCACGAAGCCATACCTTGTGGCCAACTGGTCAACCAGCGTCTCAACATTGGGAAGCGGGGCTGCCGTGGGCGCTACCGGTATCGTGTCGATTCCGACTTCAATTGCGACTGCCATCTCGTTGTAACGGTGGTCCGCCGGCGCCAGTTCGGAGGCGCGTTTCAAGCCCGACTGGACTGCCGGGTTGTCGGGTTGGATGAGAAAGCGTCCCCAGGCGCCCAAAGCGTGGACGGCCGCTCGTTCCGGTTGTAGGGCCAGGGCAGTATCGGCAAATTGGGCCAGCAATACGCCCACTATCTGTTCGAACCCGGAGGCCGCCGACTCGCTGGGAATCGGTGCGCTGCTGACCAGGGTTGGCAGGCCGACCTTCCACAGGGAACTAAAGGCCGTTTCCCAGTCGCCGGCGAAGACGTGATTCAGCAACGGGTAAGGGCTTGCAGAGGCCTCCTGCCGGCTGGCTCTAAGGTGGTGGCGGATCCAGATCGCGTTCCAGGAAACGGTCGTGTTTTCAGGCGCGATGGCCTCTGCCTGTTCAATCTGCTCCAGGGCATCTGCGAACAGACTTGCTGCGGCAAACTCCGCCGCGCGATCGTTGAAGGCGCGCAGGTCGGCGGAATATTCGTCGCCAAGGGGAGTTGGCGTCACCTCCACCAACGTCTGCCCATCCCAATAGAAGAGCTGCCCCCAATATTGCTTTACTCCGCAGGCATAGCAGAAGATGTAGGGATCGCTGTTGTTAAGCAGCAGGTCCAACTGGCCGTCGCCGTTCAGGTCGACGAGCGAGCCGGCATCTGGGCTGCTGCTGAAACCGCTGATCACGACGGACAAGGCCTCGGCGTCCCAGCGCAGCAGTTCAAGGCAGCCGCTATGGGCGCCAATTCCGCCCTCGACGGTCAGCCATAGGTCTGCTGGATCTATATTCACTTTTTCAACTGAGAATTCATTCAGGTGTTCGGCGCACTCCAGTTCCACGCGGCCCAACTCCGTCCAGCCGTCCGGTTCGGCGGCATGGATCGAGACCTTTTGCCTGAAGGAGGAGTTGCTCGGGGGAAAGCCATGCGTGTGGGCAACGAACAGAGGCTCTTCATCGGCGCCCGCGATCGGCTGTACAGTCACAAGGCGGCCCAGGTCTTGCACCAGGCCGTATTCTGCGGCCAGTTGGTCTGCCAGTTCCGTCAGGTCCGGCCCAGTCGTCGATCTCGCACCTGTCGTACGCGTTGCCGAAACGGGCCACACAAAAGGCTGCACGCAGCCGCCGAGAAGAAGCATCAGCGCAAGTGCAAATGGAAAGAAATGGAACCCGAAAAACACTCTCGTCGCGCGTCTCCCGACTGAAACGTCTTTTCGCAGCTTGAGTGATTTCGCTTTCGTCACAAGTTTTCAGCCCCGATGATCATCTTTGACTCGGATATCAAAGTTGCTAAGACCCTCCGGACACGCTCTGAAGACAACAACTCTTCCAGCTTTTCTAAGAGTTTCACTTCGTCATCAACTCTCAAAAATTTTGCATCAAGTGAATCACGAAACATGACCGGATAGGTTTTCTCGAGACTATAAGATAATTCAAGTATCTGTATCCGGTATGGTCCAAGCGCCGGCGCAGCAACATAGGGCAATACTTCAAACTTATTGTTATCTGGGTTACTGTGACGCCTCACCTTGCCTTCGAGCAATTCATTCGTCAGTTTTCCCAAAAGCGCCGCCTGTTCTTGTAGGATGACAGCTGGGGATCGGATATTGTCCAATCCACCCAGATCTCCCCAGAGATTTTGCGCAGTCATAGTCGAATCTCCTGTCAGAAGGTGAGCCTGAATAAGAGAGGAGAATGGTCGGATGCCTCTTGCCCGCTGGGTCTGCCAGAGTCGTCCATAAGAGACCGAGTTCCTACCTCGGTAATGACCTTCATTTTTTCATTGCGGAAATACGAAAGCAAGTCGGGCCGGACTAAGACCTGATCAAAAGTGTGCCAAAAGTGATTAATTGAAGATGAAGAGTTGTAATAGTACGTGCCAGGGGGTCCAAGCGATTCATCGCCGAGCCGTGACCACATCGGATTGTAAAACAGGCGCCGGACTCTGCCATTTACCTTGCGACTTACTCTTTCTGCTATTCTTCTGTCCATCACACCATGAAGGCCCTCAGAAGAAGCGACACCTGTATCAAAAGGACTCATATTGAGATCTCCTACTAAAACAGTTCGGCTATGCCCAACACTCTCCTCTGCTTCCTCAATCAGGGGTCCCAATCGCGTAGCAAGCTGATTCAACTCTTCTCCACTGCGGTGCAATCTGCTGGGTAAATGTGCAGCAATAATCAAGAGCTCTTGATCAAGTATTGGGTGAATTAGATGACGTATTGAAAGCCCATCCTCGTCTGCTATTGGAGTTAACCAGTGAGAAGGGAATCGCGTATAGATAACGATTCTATCTGACGCGCTGAATGTCAGAGAGAATCCGAAACTCTGCCTGGAATTCAATTCATTGAGCATGATCGGACTCACTATAGCGCACTCGGCAAGCACCAAGATGTCCACTTCATGCGAATCAGCAAGTTCTGCTACAAGCGCGTGCAGAGGTTTTTTGTTCAAGTTCCAAAAGAGGAAGGTCAGCATTCGTTAGAAAGGCACTTGCCAATGTGCAATAAAGCGTAGGATTCAATCGAATTGTGGCGGCTGGCTAAGCCAATGGACAGCATCCGCGTACCCAGCCCCGTAGAACGACCTTCAATTTCGTTCCCTTTGAGACTTTAGCGCCCGAGCTGTTGCCAGCCTGTGCGCTCATCCTTTCCAAAAGCTGCGAAAACTCTATACCTTCGTGTCGCGGTACATCTTGCCATTGCGCCAAGTGGCGACATAGCCCTGCGTGGCGATTGCGCGGCGCCTGGCCTTAATCGCCGCTCGCTTCAAAGCTATCAACCCAAGTTCAGCCTGAGAAAGGGTCTTCTTCTGTTCCTCCGTTGCGTAGATCAGACTTGGGTCCCTTGCAGTCATCTGCTGGTCTCCTGGCAGTTTTGGATTGCTTCCGCGTTCGACAACAACTGGTGTGTTGGCCGTGCCGTCGTAGAGTACCCACTCATCAACGATCGATACGTAAATCTCTTGGAAGTTACGCCAACCCTTCTCCATCCGGCGGCGGATCACCTCTTCCGGCACGTTGTGTCCGCCCTCACGCACTCGCTGCGCTACCCGTTCGATGGCTTTCTCCGGAGTCGAGAGTCGAAAGAAGTGGAGCCGGACGACATATCCCCGTGCCCGCCAAACCGGGATCATGCGCGCATAGATTCGCCCGCTGAGCGTTGTCTCAAAGGCCAGACTTTCGCCCGCGCTGACTATATCACGGATCATACTCAGCATCAAGCGACCCGCCTGAATTGAGGCTTTCTCTGGCTGGAAAGGATTCAGGCCGGCCGCCATCAGGTCGGCGTTCACAAACCTTGGGCAGTTTGCCTCGTTAATGAGGAATTCGCGGGCGAAGGTGGTTTTTCCCGCACCGTTTGGACCAGCGAGGATTAGAATCTGCGGTTCAAGCGTTGGCATATTCTTTGCTGGGGCAGCCATTGACCCATTGTACATCATTAAAACACGTCGGGGCATCTCTGATCTGGCGCGCCCCAGAATATGGGGGACGGCCCGGCCCGGTCTCTTCATTTGACGGGTAAGAAAGCGGGCATATGTAGGCGAGAAAAAGTGTATCAACTGCTGGATGTTCTGAAGATGACTGCCGAACCGAGGGTCCGCTCGTGGGGGCATCTTCCAAAGCCGACTAGCAGAAATGTCCGAAATGGCCGCTCCTTGCGTTTTTTCTGATAGCGAACAGATATTGACTGAATAATTTCTGTCTATGGTTGGGGCGCTTTTGTGTCTGCCCCTGGACAACCTCGCTGCACGTCGTCACTCTTTTCGCTGGAAAACCCCAACTCTGGACTGCATTCATGTGACCCGTAAGAAAGGGCGGGCCGCGATGGGATACGATCGCTCTTGAACCTCTCCGCCGTCCCGCCGCATTCTTGCCGCCCTGCATCGCGGGTGTTATGGTGGACTTTCTGTCAGTTGATGGTCCAGGACATCTGGCCCGCCCCGCGGAACACCTTAGGAATGAGGGTCGGCAACACCGCAACTGCAGCATACACCGCCGAAAGGCCGTCAGCGAACAACATGACGAATTCCGAGCTGATAGAGGCATTGCGTAAGAACTACATCGCATATTTTCGCCTGTTTCACGGCCAGCATGGGATCCGTGTTCATGTAGACGAGGAGGCCGCATGGATTATCGCCAACGGGCCGCCTGGAAACCACATACTGCGGGCCAATATGTCCGCGGACCACGTTGACGAAGGGATCGACGCTCTCCTGCGAACGATTCGCAGTCGGACAGGAGGCATTCGCTGGCTGCTTTTCCCTGCAGACCGGCCCCAGGATCTCCGCGACCGATTGACGAGAAGGGGCCTCTCAACGGGAAAGGGTGATTATTGGATGTTTCGCCCCCTAGATCAGCTCCCCAGTCAACCGTCACCGTGCCTTTGCCGCATCAGACGAGTAAAGGACCGAGCGGGTCTGCGCGCCTGGTGGACAGCCTCGGCCCGGGGTTTCGGCATGACCCAGCGCGCCGCGCAGCCCTGGTACGATGCTTATCGACGACACAGTTTCGGCCGGAACGCCTATGCGATCAACTATACCGGGCAGGTTGACCAAATGACGGTCACATCGGCCACCCTTGTCCTGGCCGGCGGCATCGCAGGAATCTATGATCTGTCTACGCTTCCGGCGTTCCGAGGCAAAGGCTATGCAAATGCGCTTGCGAGCCATCTGCTCGAACAAGCCAGGCAGCAAGGGTTTACATGTGCCGGCCTACAGACGAACGAAGCAGCGCAGTTTTACCAGCGACTGGGATTCGAAACCGGATATCAGGAAGAGGAATTCTTTTGGGCAGCGGGCTAACGGGATCGGTAACCATGAACAGCAACTCCCCAAGAAAGCGGTTAACCCTGCTATCTGATACCCTAATTTCAGCGGCTGCACAGGCGGTTGCTACAGGATTCTCAGGGGAACACTATGCTGAATGAATCGGCAGTAGGCGCGACTGCCGCCGGCACGGTGGCGCCGGCGCGCCCATCGTCGAGAAAGCGGGTCTTCGATTTGGCGTGGCCTGTAATAGGCGAGAGCTTCCTGGAGACGACGTTGATGATCGTCGATACCTGGATGGTCGCCCAACTCAGCATTGCCGCGATCGCCGGTGTCGGCGCATCGGTCCAGGTAATGTTTTTCATCATCGCTACTCTTAGCGCTCTGAGCGTCGGTAGCAGTGTCCTGGTTGCCCAGGCTTACGGTGCGGGAAAGTTGGCCGATGCCGCACGCCTGGCCCGTCAGTCGATCGTCTGGAGCATTCTCATTTCCCTCCCTCTCGCTGTGACGGGCTATTTTCTGGCCGCGCCTGTGATCGCCCTTTTCGGCACAGAGCCGGACGTGGCACGAATTGGCGAGGAGTATCTGCAAGTCACCATGGCAACGGTTGTCGTGCTTGTTGTGCTGATGATTGGTGGCGGCGCATTGCGTGGGTTGGGCGATTCACAGACCCCGATGCGGGTAACGGCGCTGGCAAATGTCGTCAATATCTTTCTGACCTACGGGCTGATCTTCGGTGTGGCCGGGTTGCCCGCTCTCGGTGCTGTCGGTAGTGCATGGGGCACCTTTCTCTCACGCTTGTTGGCCGCCATGCTCCTTCTGTTCGTAATGTGGCGCGGCCGTCAGGGTGTCTCTATTTCCGGGAGAAACAATTGGCTGCCGGAACTGGATGTGGCTTCGTCAGTCTTGCGTATTGGCGTACCGGCAGCTCTGGAGCAGTTGCTTATTTCTGCTGGTTTTACGACTATGACGGTTATCGTCGCCAGCTTGGGAACAGCCGCCCTGGCATCCCACCGCATTGCCTTTAATGTCCTATCGCTTTCCTTTTTGCCCGGCTTTGGCTTTGCCATCGCCGCAACCGCCCTGGTAGGCCAATCCGTAGGGGCGCGGGAACCTGAGGAGGGGGCAGAGGCAACTGCTATCGCAACGCGCTGGGCCGCAGTTTGGATGGCGGCAATGGGTATTATTACCTTCATTCTGGCCGCGCCCATTTTGCGCATGTTCAGCCAGGACGCCGATGTCGTACGCGAAGGTGTCGCAGCTATAAGGGTTGTTGCTTTGGCACAGCCCTTTTGGGCGGTACTTTTCGTCCAGTCAGGAGCTCTTCGAGGGCTGGGCAACACCGGCTTTCCCCTGCGGGCAAATGCAGGCGGCATCTGGTCGGCCATACTCATAGCCTGGGTTGCCGTTACCTTTTTCAACGGCGGCATCGCCCAAGTATGGGGCGTTTTCCTGATTACTTCTCCCGTGATGGCCGTTGTCCTCTGGAAGCGCTTCAGACGAGCAGTGACGGAATGGACGGCCCAAGTAGAAGTAAACACTCTATCTGCCCCCCAACCGGAACCGATTTCTTCTCCGTGATCTTGCGCTATTCCAAAATGCAAACGGGATAATATTTTCAAAGCGGTCTCAGTCAAGACATGAACCAAGAATATCCGATTCCAGCCGCCATCCATCGGGTGGAAGAGAAGATTCGCCGCAGCCATTTCATTACTACAATTGGGCCGGCGGCCACGGTCGAGGACGCGAGAGCGTTCATTAAAGACGTGCGAGCCGAGTTTGACACGGCAAACCACAACTGCTGGGCTTATGTCATCGGCCCGCCAGGTTCAACAGCCCATGCCGGGATGAGCGATGACGGCGAGCCGCATGGAACCGCCGGCCGGCCCATGCTAACCGTGCTTCTCCACAGCGGCCTGGGCGATATTGTCGCGGTTGTAACCCGTTTCTTTGGCGGAGTTAAGCTGGGTAAGGGGGGCCTGGTCAAGGCTTACAGCGGCGGCGTCCAATTCGGCTTGGAGGCCCTGCCGCGTGTTGAGAAGATGCCGAGAACTGAACTGGATGTTGTCATCGGCTATAGCCACATCACCCTTTTTAAGCGAATGTTGCCAGAGTTCGAGGCCGAAGTCCTGAGTCCAACTTACACCGAAAATGTGCACTACCGTCTTCGGATGCCGACCAAACACGTAGAGCGCTTCAGTGTTCGCGTGACCGACCTGACGGACGGGCAAGCCCACCTTCAGGTTCATCAATCTGAATAGCGCCAACCCGAATCTCCCCGATCGAATCCAGGATCAGGTCAGCTGAAGACGAAAGCGTCTCTCGGCTGCCGACACCGGTCAACACACCCACGACCAGGCCGGCGCCTGCTGCGCGCGCCATGCGAAGATCGGTCACCGAGTCTCCGACCACTGCCGTCCGTCCCAAAGGTACGCCAAGCAGCCTCGACGCCGCCAGCAGCGCGTCGGGCGCCGGTTTGGCATGGTACGAACTGTCTCCGCAGGCGATAAAGTCGACAAAGCCTGACAGGCCGAAGTGGGCGAGAACGGTCTCTGTGGGACCGCTGTCATCGTTGGTGATAAGCGCAATCCGCACATCATTTTCGTGTAGTGAAGATAAGAACGGGACCAAGTCTGTCGCCGGCGTAAAGTCCACCGGTTCAGCGAGAATCGGCGCGAACTTCTGCCTAACCAACTGCTCGCAAGTAAACCAGGGTAGCTGCGGAGCAGACAGTTGGTAGATTACCGTCGTTGCCGCGTAAATTATGGCTTCGCTTGTTGCCGTGGCAAAGGGGCCATGCTCGCCAAAGACGCCGGTGGCAGTGTCAAAACCGAGAGTGCGACAGAGTGCGATGCGCATTTCGGTCCGACGAGAGAACTGTGCCAGCAGACGTTCCACTGCCTCCAAAAATCGGGGACGCCAACTGGCATTGAAATCAAAGAGTGTGCCGTCCTTGTCGAAGGCGATGAGCTTGGCGTCAAAATGGTGGTCACCAAAGTAAACTAAGCCCATGGCCTGGTGCCGGTAGAAGGACTAGGGGAGCAACTTAGAAGGGGTGCAAGCACAACTGGTTGTCACAGGCAAGGGTTTTCCAGATAGTCTTCGCCGATGACAATGCGCAGATCGGTCGATTTGGGAATGAGAAGCCCGGGAAGCGTGTAGAGGGAGGTTGTCAGATTGAGTTGGCGGCTCAACTCCTGCACAAGTGTCTCGTGTGTATTGTAGTTGACGAGAAGTGTGTGCAGATAGTCACTGCGGTCTGCATCGCCGATGGACACGACTTGCCAACCGTTAGCTTCAAGCTCCCGGCGCACGCGGGCGGCGACACCGACGCAGCTTGTTCCGTTCAGGATTTCCAGGCGAGCCTCTCTTGCGGTCATCACGCGTAAATTGGCTTTCAGAGCCGTCGCTGGTAGTTCTGTGGAGGGGATTTCAGCGTCGGCGCGAGGAAGTGGCTGAATTTGGGGAAGTGGATCGGTCGGTTCGCCGACGCCGGCTATCGGCCCTGGCACCGAATCAAAGAATGCCTGGAGTTCAGGACGAATCAGATCCCGATTCGGAAGCAGTATCCAGGCCCCATGCTCACTATAGGTTTCCTTGCCATAGCGGTCGTCCAATACCAATGTGCGCAAGTCGAACGGGTTGTTTCTCACATAGTAGGCAATTTTGGTAGCCGTCGACAGCGGCATGTCGGTCCTGACACTTCCCCATGCCGCATTAACCAGCTGTGGCGCCCTGGCAATCAGCGTCGGCAACATATTAGCAGCAAATACTTTGTCCACGATGGCCTGGATGAGTTGCTGTTGCCGGGCGGCACGCCCATAGTCGCTGTCCATGTTGCGAGTACGGGCATACTTCAGAGCAGTCTGGCCGTCCAGGGTATGTTGACCAGCCTCCAGGTGAAAAGTCTGGTAGCCGTAATCAGAGGTAGGATACTCCGGATCATGAATAGTTTGAGGTACATTTATTGTGACGCCGCCGATCTCGTCGACGAAGCGTACAAAGCCGTTGAAATCGGCCTGCATGTAGAATTGAACCGGCTGGCCGATAAAGCTGCTGACAGTGTCCTTTGCCAACTGCGGGCCACCGAGGGGATAGCCGCGCTGTTCCCCTATAGCATAGGCGGTGTTGATCTTCGATGGAAGATTGTAGCCAGGTATTGGCACCCACAAGTCTCTTGGAAGAGAGATCATGCCTGCGGTATGTCTCCGCAGGTCCAGAGTTAACAACAACATCGTGTCGGTGCGGGGGGGCTCTACGCCGTCGATTCGCTCATCTGATCCCAACAAAAGAATGTTGATCTGTCTTTCCGGAACCTCGTCCTCCGCAGGCACACCTTGCAATTCGACGTTTTGGGGAGCCGCCTCTTGTTGCGTGGCCGGGTTTACTGTCTCCGCACTTGAGTTCGGTAGGTTGTGGAGATCGGCAGACACGGCCGGCATGCTTTTGCGCTGCGCAAAATCTCTGGCAAGATCGCCAAGCACACTACCGATGAGGAAGGAGATGACAATGACGGAAACCGCGAATAGTCCAGCCAAGAAAATGGCTAGAGATCTGTTCCAGGGACGGGGGCCGACCCCATTCTGATCGGCAGGCAACTTTGACCTGGCGGAAGAGTGGCCGATTTCCGACATAATGCTGAAATTATAGCACGATACTTGGCGCGCCGTACAATCTGAGAAGCTGATCCGCAAGATACAACGGAGCGCCGTCAGACAGAGATTCGATCAAAGAAGTGAAAGATGAAGCAAGGTCCTGCTTATGGAGTTTTTCGTCTCGTTGCCTCTTGTTAGCGGGGGAGCGGATGGGCATACAGTCCCGACTTGGTCAGTATATAGAGAATGTCAGTCGCCTCATCCAGGAATAGCCCCCTCAGTCCCACTAACGCCATGTCTTCCGCGTCAACATACTGTTGAAGGTAGCGCCCCTCTTTGTCGTAAACAAGGATGCGCTCTTCAGTTGCGTCGGCCAAATAGAGCAAGCCATCGGACTGTTCGGCCATCGCAAAATCGACGAGCAATCCTCCCAGCCCCGGAATTCTCTCGAGGCTGAAGGGTAGCTGCTGGCCCTCACGGAAGCGCAGCAAAGTGCCGTCCTCGCTCAGCAGCCAGATATCCCCGTCAATTCCCATCGCGATCAAGCCGGCAAGATCGCCCCGTATCTGCTCATCAAACCATGCCGCCGGCGGGTCATCATATGCCAGACCGGCCGGCGAGTAGCGAAAGATCTGGTTCGACCGTTCGTCAGCCAGGTACAGGCGGCCATTGTAGATTGCCAACTGCCCAACGCTTCCGAGAGAATTCTGTTCTCGGAGTACCAAATGCGTCGCCCCGTCCAGGCGATTGTAGCGGAAGACATTGTTGTTGCGATCCAGAACAAGAAGGCTGGCCTTGTCCGCAAAACCGGCAATGCGGGGTTGCCAGGCGATATCCACCAACCTGCCTACAGTAACTCCCGAGACAATGTCCCCTTCTTTCAAGATGGCGCCATTGTCTTCTTCCAGCAGCGTGCGTTCCGGATTAGTGCGATAGTGTGCTATCGACTGGCGACCGCTGTCCAACATGTAAATGTCCTGGTCGGATACGGCGATCCGATGAGGCTCGGCGTCCGCAGCGTACTCCAACAGGGGTACGTCAAGCGAGTACAGTGCGCGGACCTGCAGCAATTCCTGAAGTTCGGTTGAAATGACCTCCGACAGTTCCTGTATCTGATCGGTTACACCGATCAGCACGATCGCTTCGTCCAGATATCGTTGCGCCTCGCTCAGAGATGCCCGGGCGGTCGCTTTGTCATCAACGGCCAGAGCCTGCTGGACCTGGAGCAACTGGCTGTCTGCCAACTGCACGAGTTGCAATCCTTCTTCCTGATTGATGCTACCCTCGCGCAAAAATGCGGCTCCAACTACAGCCGAAGTGAGTAGCGGAATAAGAATAGCGATCGATATGATCAGCCTGCGCCGGTTTCCTTTCGACGGTTCCGGCGGAGCGTAGCCCGGCAGCGCCGGCAGCTGAATACGCTCCTCGCGTTGTGGCTGGTCGGCCGGCTGCGAAGGCGGCTGCGAAGGCGGCTGAGGGGGTGGCTGTGGAATCGGCTGAGTGGCTGCCTGTGTAGTTGGCGGAGTTCCCGGGGCAGTTTCCTCCATTTCAGTCTGCTGGGACTGCCCACTCTGCTGTGCACGCGGTTCAGGCAAGAGCCCTCGCAGAAGGCTGGAAAACCATTTATTCGGTCTGCCCAGTAGGTGGAGCGCACGCCGATGCCACGGACCTCGAAGCCTCTCGAACGGGCGGAAAGGGACCGTCAACTGGTGTTGCATGGTCGCAGCGCTGGGCAGGTTTGAAGGCGGTTCCGCTGTTCGACTTCGGTACGGGACAATTGTGTTCGTACCCCCTTCCCCGGGCACATTGCGAACGGGAGGCGCGGCCCCAACGGCTGTGGGAAGGTGCGAACCGGCGACCTGTTCCGGGTCCTGCCCCTCCTGCTCCTCTTCAGAATAAACCAGCAACAGGCCGAGCAGCGGTACATTGTCGCCCTGCTGCCGCAAATGCGATACCATTTCTTGCATGTTGCTGACTGAAGTGCTGACGATCGCGCCGCCTATGGTTCTGATATCGGACTGCAGAATCCACTCGCTTTCCCCCAGGAAGAGCGCATCGCCGCTGTTGAGTAGGTGACGATAGGTGTGTATGTCTGGCTCAAGTTCACTACCGATAGGGCCGGTGTAGCGTTCTGCGTCAGGCGGGAACTGGTCCAGGCGCTGTTCCGTGGCGACGAGCGCCATTACCGGGCCGGCCGAAACAATGACCAGATGTCCCTGGACGACGGCGGCACAGATGATCCCGGCCTGCAAGTCGATGTCCGGGCTGCGCCGATTCAAGCTCTGCAAGTTTTCGTGTGCGCCGGTAATCGCCTGCTTCAGTACCTCGCTGACCGGGCCGCCTGCCGAGTAGTATGTGTGTTCAACCGCCGCCTGCATCTCACGCACAGCGTGACTGCTGACCGGGCTGCTGCCGATCAGTTCTACGAGAATATACAGATTGCCCCTGGCTGCCCGCTCGTCGCCCCAGACCGGTTCGATGATTTCCAAGTGTGCGGCCCGCGGGTTGCGGTGATCCATCAATTGGGCTGAATGGACGTCTGCCTGTCTAGAAGAAATTGTGCTTTCCATAGTTGTTCAGAATTGCTGCGAGGGCCTGGGCCGCTCAGATTGATCGAGTTCGGGTAATTGGACTCATAGGGCGTCTCATTGGGGTTGTTCCCGCCGGCGCCACTTGGCAACAGTCGAATTCTAATTGTACACCTTACCCATTCAGGTCACAAGCGCAGTTTCCAACGCGTTCAAACCGTGCGTGTGACGAAAATTTGAGGTAAAATAGCCATAGATACGACAGTCGCAGTCCAGATCACGCTTCTTGTGGGGGCAAGCGGAACGCAATACCCGCAACACGGCGGAAGAGTACTCCATTCCGACAGGAGGCGTTCTGGTCGCGCGGCAATCCTTGGTAGTTCCCTCCGCCGGCAAGTGCCGAACAGGACCAGCCAATATCAGTTCCGAATGCGGTTGGGACACTGTCGAATGTTAAATCCATCTGAGTTCAATGGCTCTTATCCGGGCAGTTACCTGGGACTGCAGGCGTCGCGCCCCTTCTGCCGGTTTTCGCAAGCTCTTGCGCTCACTTAGGGTGTGCCTTAGGTACGCGATTGGACTTGAGCAAAGCGCATGAAAATCGGGATTGTAGGCGCGTCAAATAGCGGAAAAACGACGATCTTCAACGCCCTGACCCGCAGTGCCACCGCGACGACAGCCTATTCCAGCGGTAAATTGGAGGTCCATACGGCTGTTGTGGACGTGCCTGACTCGCGAATCAACTGTCTGGCACAAATGTTTTTCCCCCGCAAACCCGTTTACGCCCAAGTTATCTACAACGACATTGCCGGACTTTCGAAGGACATCGGTAGGGATGGCCGTATCAGTGGCCCGCTGTTGAACGCAATTGCAGGCAACGATGCCTTACTGCTTGTCGGGCGTGCCTTCCAGGACCCCAATGTGACCCATCCCAACAACCGTATCGATCCGGGCGCGGATCTGGTAGCGATGGAGACGGAATTTCTGCTGAACGACATGGTTACGATTGAGGGAAGGCTGGAACGCATCGCCGCTCAGAAGTCAAGGGGTCAGCTTGAAGAGCGGCAAAAAATGGCGCGCGAGGAGGCGCTGCTGACTCGGCTTTACCCGCTGTTGGAAGGGGGGACACACCTGAGGCAAGCGCAAATAAGCGCTGAAGAGACGAAAATGCTCGGCGGCTTTGGTTTCCTGAGTTTGAAACCACTTCTGCGAGTGGTTAACGTTGGAGATGACGATAATCAGAGTATGTATGCAGATCTCTTGAATGACGAGACATTTCTTCTTCGCGGCCGATTGGAAGCCGAAATAGCCTTGATGGCGCCGGATGAAGTTGCCGATTTCCTGGATGAGTTCGGGATCGCCGAGCAAGGTCTTAACCGGGCGATTCGCCGCTGCTATCGCCTTCTCGGTTTGATCAGTTTCTTTACGGTCGGCGACGACGAGGTCCGTGCCTGGGCTGTTAGTGCAGGCTCAAAAGCGCCTGAAGCTGCCGGTGTCATCCATACTGACATGCAAAAAGGATTCATTCGCGCTGAGACGATTCACTTTGATAGCCTGATGGAAGCGGGAAATATGGTCGCAGCGCGCAGCCGAGGACTTCTGCGGCTGGAAGGCAAAGAGTACGTAGTGCAAGACGGCGACATTCTAGATATTCGATTTAATGTATAAATGATGGCCTTTTTAGGTTTTGCACCTACTCGCTTTTGTCCTGTAAGCAGTAAAAAGGTATACTGCGTAATGGTGTTGCGCAGGGACAATGCCGATTTCAAAGAGGAGCGGAAGATGACCGAAGAACCCCGTACTGTCGAGACAGAAACATCTGGCGCGACCGAAGGCGAAGCGGACGCCAGCAAGAAGGTCGTTCGCCTGAGCGTCGGCCAGGAAATAACCGGCACAATCAAGCAAGTGACCGAATTTGGCGCCTTTGTCGATATCGGCGCCGGCCGTGATGGACTGGTCCATATCTCCGAACTGTCGGTTGGCCGTGTGACCAATGTCAAAGACGTTGTGGAGGAGGGCCAAACCGTCACCGTGTGGATAAAGCGGTTGAACCGAGAGCGAAACCGCATCAGCCTGACGATGATTTCTCCGGACACGAAGACAATACGTGATCTGCAAGAGGGCGAAATTGTCGAGGGCGTAGTTACGAGAATGGTTCCCTATGGTGCATTTATCGATATTGGCGTGGGCACGGATGCGCTCCTCCACGTCAGGGAAATGGGGAACAACTACGTCGAAAAGCCAGAAGATGTAGTGGAAATTGATGAGAGGCTGGAAGTTCGCGTCATGACCCTCAACCGCCGCCGTCGCCATATTGATCTCAGCATCAAGGGCCTTCGAGAAGAGCCAGAAGGGGAAGAAGCAGAATCTGAGAATGCGGCATCCGTTGCGGGCGAAGATTCCGACGGGCAGGTAGTTGACAAATTTGAAAATATCGAGGTTCTTTCGCCAATGGAGTTGGCCTTCAAGCGCGCCACGGAAGCCGGAGGCGGGGATGTTCCTCAACCCAAGTCTGCGCGGCGCCAACGGAGTCGTCAGCACCGCGCTCGGTCGGTACAGGCCGACATTATCCAGCGCACATTGGATACGATGCGAGAGTAGATGGACGGGCCGCTTTCGAAAAAAATTTTGCGACGGAAGGGTTGATCTTCCGTCGCTTTTTTTGATTGGCAGCTCTGCGTTCTGGATAGAACACGGCGGCCAGACCGCTGGTCGCAACCTCAGATCACCTCGAGACGGGACGGTCAGGACCGCCTTACACATACAGGAGGGCGAAAGTCTCTATGGAATTACGAGGCGAAGTGGCACTGGTGACAGGCGGCGCGCACCGTGTAGGCAGGGCGATTACTCTGGAACTGGCCCGGGCCGGCGCCGATGTGGTCATTCTCTACAACAGATCTGGCGAGGCCGCGGTTGAAACCGCTCAAGAAGCAAAGGCCCTGGGCGTTGACACCAAGACTATCCAATGTGATGTTGCCAATCTGAATGCAGTGCAGCAGGTGGCGCAGGAGGTGCGCGCCCAGTTCGGCCGGCTAACCGTACTTGTCAATTCGGCCGACTGGTTTGCTCAGAATCCTTTTCCGACCGAGGACTACGATACCTGGCGCCGCGTTCTCGACATTACAGTTCACGGAAGTTTCTATGTCAGCAACGAGCTGGCCCCGCTGCTACTGGAACAGCCGCAAGCGGCGATCGTCAATATCGTTGACCTCTCCGTCTGGCATGCGTGGCCCAATTACACTGCCCACGCAGTGGCGAAATCCGGACTGCTCGCTCTGACCCGGCAGTTGGCGCTTGAGCTGGCTCCCACCGTGCGGGTGAATGCCGTGGCCCCGGGGCATGTTATGCCCATGCCGCACTACTCCAAGGAGCGGCTGCGGCGCAGTAGCGAACGCACGTTGATGAAGCGCTGGGGCGCGCCCGAAGACGTCGCCCAGGCGGTCCGGTTTTTGGCCGAGTCCAACTATGTAACGGGCGAGGTGCTGCGCGTCGACGGGGGCGAGTTGATTGCGTTGGGATCCAGGTCCGCGTAAGGGCGAGTAACACTGGTATCAACGCGCAGGGAATGCTTGCAGCGTCAAGTGGAGAAGCTCAAGTCGCCGGAGGCTGATTGCAGGAGTCGAACGGCAGCTCTGACTTTGCTGTTCGGTGATCTTTCCGGTGGCTGCATAGGGCTACTCCAACCTTACGCAATGGAGAGACGATTGGCACCCAGGAGCATTGACCGAACGCAACCTTAGAAGGCCCGCAGCGTATAGTTCAACATAGGCGCGTTTCGACATTCGGTAGGAGAAGGCAAATGGAACTATTGATAATCTGGCTGGTCACTTCGCTCAGCCTCCTGGTCATTTCCCGCATCGGGCTGTTCGGAATCGACATTGAGAACTTCGGAACAGCGCTTGTGGTGGCCGTGGTACTCGGCCTGCTCAATGCTTTACTGAAGCCTATCCTTACACTCCTCTCCTTCCCCCTGCTGTTTCTGACATTCGGCCTGTTCAGCGTTTTCATCAATGCTTTCGTCTTCTGGCTTACGGCGCGCCTGGTCCAGGGCTTTGAATTGCGCCGCGGCTGCTTCAGTTCGCTGATCGGGCCGATCGCGTTAGCTGTCTTGAATTCGATCATCCTGGCGATCGTCCCCTAGCCGACTCACAACAAGCAAGAGTCGGGTAGGTATTGTCGCAACGGGCCGGCCCCCGGCTGGCTCCACGATCCTCTCCCTTCAAACACGAAACAGTTCCTCCATCCGGGCTGGGCGCATGTCTGGAATTTAACCGCGTTCACTTGCCAGATTCCTTGGCTGGTGGTACTGTATTCCTGCTCCTCAAGAGGGCGAAATCTCGGCAGTTTCGGAGAGTTGACAGCCCATTTGGGCGCGGCTCGGAGGGCTGAAAGGAGTTCCGGTGGACCATCTGACAGCATTCTCAACCGCATTGCGGGCAGACAGTGATCGACCTGAGCGACTGGCTCTGTTGATCGGCTGCCTGGTCGATCCTGCGCTTGATGTGGAAAGCTATGTCAGGCGCCTGGATGAACTGGCTGATCAGGTCGATCAACGCATGCCCGTTGGCGCACTCGGCCGTGCCAAAGCCGAGGCTTTGATAAACGTACTACACGGCGAGTTTGAGTTCTTCGGCAATGTCGAGAATTACTACGAACCGGGCAACAGTTTTTTGCACCGTGTATTGGATACCCACCTTGGCCTCCCCATTACGCTAAGCCTCCTCTACATGGCTGTTGGGCGCCGCCTGGGAATCAACTTGCACGGAATGGGTTTGCCCGGACACTTCATGCTGGAATACCGGGACGTGAGCGGCGTGTGGATTATCGACCCTTTCCATGGCAAGGTCGTTGCCCCGGAAGAGCTATCCTACTATCTGTCGCAGATGTTTCAGCAACCGATTCGAATCTCCGTTTCCCTGGAGCAGTACCGAACTAACGCCAGCGCCTGGATTCTGCGCATTCTGAATAATCTGCGCACTGTATACATCTCACAGCACCGCTTGGCAGATGCTCTGTCGGTATTGAATTACATGGTGATCGTGGAACCGGAGGAGGCAAACCTGTGGCGGGATCGGGGTCTGCTCCACTATGGCCTGCAAAACATGCTTGCGGCTGAGAATGACCTGCGGCGCTACTTTCTAAATCGTAGCCTCCTGCATCTGTTTATCGGCGAGTCTGAAATGGTGTTCAGTGGTGTGGCGTTGGGCGGCTGGATGCCTGAGGCTGAGCAAAAGCCCACCAAAGAGGACCAGCGCGTCTTGTTTGTGCTGAAGCAGATTCGGGAAGGCATCAGAAGGCTGAATTAAAGAGAGAATGAGTTTCCCATCCGACGCATCCCCTACATGGAAGTTCTGCCATATAGCAATTGGCGCCTTTAGACCTCTGTTCGCTTCCCTGCGCGTCGAGGGAGTGGAATATGTGCCCCGGCAAGGCGGAGTTGTGCTCGCCTGCAATCATCCCGGCGGCACCGACAGCTTTATCCTTGGCTTCGCGTCGCCCCGCCAGGTGTATTACATGGCCAAGAGGGAGTTGTTCAACATTCATCCCTTGGTGACACTTTTTCTTCATGGCATAGGCGCATTTCCCATCAACCGGGGCGCCCGCGATGCCGCCGCAATTGAGCATAGTGTGGACCTCTTGAAGAAGGGCTATGTGCTGGGAATGTTTCCTGAAGGAACGCGAAACCGCGGCAACCCGCTGCGGCGAGGAAAAAGTGGCGCGGTGCGTATTGCCCTCGAAGCCGATGTGCCTGTTGTGCCTGTAACAGTGCTGGGTATTCCCCATCTGCATGAGAACTGGCGCAACCCTTTCAAGCGCACTCACCTATCTATTCGTTTCGGAGAACCCTTGCGCTTCCCGAAGGGGGATATGGATAAAGTGCCGGAGTACACGATTGAAGTTATGCTGGCTATCGCACGCCTGTTGCCGCCGGAACTGCGCGGCCCCTATGGCGACACCAATGCTCCGTCACAAGATCGAACCCTTAAACGGCCGAGCGATCTGGCGCCCTTAGCCCCCAAAAGCGCTGGCGACGGTGCCGAAGATATCGCAACCAACTGACTGCTGCCTCTCCCCATTCACCAGACAATAGCGAATAAGCCGAGCAAGGGAAAGCCTCTACCTCTAACTATGCCAGGGCGGCCATTACCTCTTCCAGGGCTTCTCGGCTGGGCCGCAGCTTTTCACGCGAGAGTTGCGTTAGCGGCGTGTCTGGCAGGTTCAGCAACTCGGTGAATGTTGGTTCCTCTTCACTGATGTACAAGAGACCGGTTATCAGCTTCTGCTCATCCAGCGAGCGCTGGATAGCACTGTAGGCGGCAACGCGATCTTTCGGATCGTGATCCGGGTCGATCTTCTTGAGAATAATGCTGCCGCCGTCATGCAACTCCACCTCGATTTCGTCCTCGTATTCTTCGATTTCAATCTCTTCAAATTCGGGCACAAAATTCAGATCGTGTAACCGAACCTCGTTGGCCCTTCCGAAACCGTAGCTCTTGGTGGATGTGTCGTGATTGTTGAATGTTACGCAAGGGCTGATGATGTCAAGAACGGCAATGCCCCGGTGGTTCATCGCAGCTTTGAGCAGAGCCTCCAGCTGCTTGGGATCTCCGGCAAAGCTACGGGCCACAAATGTCGCATTTGCTGTCAGCGCCTCCAGGCAGATGTCCAGCGGCGGTAGATCGTTTACTCCCTGATATTTGAGAAACTGGCCCTCATCGGCTGTAGCGCTGAACTGGCCTTTTGTCAGGCCGTACACGCCATTGTTTTCGACGATATAAACCAAGGGCAGGTTGCGCCGCACTGCATGCTTGAACTGGCCAATACCGATTGACGCAGAGTCGCCGTCCCCGCTGACGCCTATAACCTGCAGGTCGGTGTTGGCGATGATCGCCCCCGTCGCCACCGAAGGCATCCGCCCATGAAGGCTATTGAAGCCGTGGCTCCAGCCCAGATAGTAAGCCGGCGTCTTGCTGCTACAGCCGATCCCGCTGAGCTTTACAACTTGGGTCTGGTCCAGTCCCATCTCCCAGGCCGCGTTTACGATTCGCTGGCTGATACTGTCGTGCCCACAGCCTTTGCAAAGTGTAGACGGGCGTCCGCGATAGGAGGTTTTTTCCAAGCCGATGCGGTTGGTCTTGGCGGGACGGGGGGCGCGGCGCGGCGCCCCAGCGGGCTTGGTCCTGGTAGTCATAGCTGTTCCTCCTGTAAGCCCTGCTGAACCTGTTCGACAATGAAGCGGGCGCTCAGGGGTAGACCGTCGCACTTGGCAATGGATTTTAGCTTCAACGCTTGCGCCGGCTCCTCAGTGGTTAATATCGTGTGAAGTTGCCCGTCACTATTCGCTTCAATGATAAAGACAGTCGTATACCTGTCTATGAACCTGCGGACGCTGCTGTCAATTGGCAATGCCCGTAGGCGCAAATAGCTGGTGGTGACGCCTGCGGCGCCAAGGCGAGCGCGGGCTTCTTCGACGCCGTCATGGTTGCTGCCCAGGCTGATGATCCCTATCTGGGTCTCGTCGGCCTCATCCAGAATTGGTTCGGGTACCATTTGACGGGCAGTCTCGAATTTCCTTTTCAACCGCTCCAGATTCTGTTCCCAGTCTTCTGGACGCTCACTGTAATAGCCGTTCTCGTTGTGGCCCGTACCTCGCGTGAAGTAGGCGGCCATGTTGTGCTTTGTGCCGGGCAGCGTGCGATAGGTGATGCCGTCACCGTCGACATCCTTGTATCGCGCCCATGAGCCTTGCCGTTCCTCCAGATCCTCGGCGCTGAGTACCTTGCCGCGCTTGAAAGGGGCGTCTGAATACTCGAACGGTTCTGAAATATGCGAGTTCATGCCCAGGTCTAGGTCGCTCAATACCAACACCAGTGTCTGCAGTTCCTCCGCCAGGTCGAACGCGACCCGGCCAAACTCAAAGCACTCGGCCGGAGTGGCCGGGAAGAGCACCACGTGTTTGGTGTCACCGTGGCTGAGATAGTAGGCGGCGTGAATGTCGCCTTGCGAAGTGCGGGTCGGCAGGCCTGTGCTCGGCCCCATCCTCTGAATGTCCCAAATCACGGCCGGCACCTCGGCAAAATAGGACAGGCCGGCGAATTCCGCCATCAGGCTGATACCGGGCCCGCTCGTGCATGTCATCGCCCTCGCCCCCGTCCAGCCTGCACCTACAACCATACCCATCGCCGCCAACTCATCTTCGGCCTGTATGACGGCAACGGTCGACTTGCCCGTATCAGGATCGGTGCGCAACGCCGGCGCGTACTTTTCGATCGACTCAGCCAAACTCGACGACGGCGTGATTGGATACCATGAGACAAGCGACAGGCCGCCGGCCAGGGCGCCCAACGCGCCGGCCGTATTGCCATCCACCAGGATCTTCCCTTCATTGAAGCCCGACATCCGTTCGATCCTATACCCATCTTGCCGCACAGCATGTCCGCTGGCCCAGTCCATGGCACTCTCGACCATATCCATATTGAGCCGAGCCGCTTTCTCTTTGCCCTCGAAGTGGTGGAGAAGCGCCGCCTCTACCTCAGCCGGATCGATCCCCAACAACTCTGTCAGCACGCCAACATAGACCATGTTGGATACATAATCCCGCAAAGCATGGGGCAGGCCCGCCTTTTTGACCAGGTCCTTCACCGGCATCGGATAATAAGTTACGTCCTTGCGATGGTTGGCTACCGGCAATGAGTCGTCATAGAGGACAATGCCGCCGGGAACTGCCGTTTCCATATCCTCTGCCACAGTGCGGCCATTCATACAGACCTGAATGTCCGTCTTTTCCCTGCGTGCGAGAAAACCGTCTTTGCTCAGGCGGATGATGTACCAGGTGGGCAGTCCCTGGATGTTGCTGGGAAATAGGTTCTTGCCGCTTATTGGAATCCCCATTTTGAAAAGGGCGCGGAGTAGGACACCGTTGCTAGTCTGGCTCCCGGAACCGTTCGCTGTCGCCACGTTGATAGCGAAGTCATTGACGGCCGCCGGCGCGTCCGGCTCAACAACCAGCGCTTCCCGAACTGCAACACTCATGCTTGGCTCCTTACTCTATTGTTCACAACTGAGTCAGTTTCTTGGCGCGTATTGTTGCGGGAGACGCCCCTGATCCGCAGCAGCAGCAAATGCTCCTCATGCAAAGCCCTGGCGTCGTCGACCAAGCCCTTCTCAATCGCACCCGCGATCCCTTCGTGATAGCTCCAAACCTCCGTCAGATAGTCGTAATCTGCGTACAGATTCAGCTCGACGGCCTCGTAGGCGTCCCAATAGGCTTCCAACAGTCCTGTCGCGAACAGGTTGTCCAGCCTCTTGAAAATCGTCATGTGAAAGGCGCGGTGTTCCTGATGAGGTATCTGAATGCGGCTCTGCTGAAGTTTGTGCCAGGCCAGCGAGACGTACTGTTTGAGCTCCTGCTTGTCATCTTCGGTCAGGGCCAAAACTGCCGGCTGCCAGAAAGCGCCCTCTATGCCGTTGCGCAAATCGCTGAATTCGCGGAACAGACGCTCGTTCGTCGCAAGTCCAAACATCAGGCTGGCGCGGGCAGCAGGCGTGAAGCTGTAACTGTTGCATTCGATGCCTCGCCGCGGGCGGGCCGCCACCAGCCCGAGAACGCGTGCGCCTTCCAACTGCTCTCGCAGCTTGCCGATGCTGACGCCCAATTCCCCGCTGAGCTCATTCAACGAAGGCAGCCTGGCGCCGGGGACGAATCCGCTATTGACGATATAGTGCAAAAGCTCGGAGTTGCTGTGAAGTTGCTTCATCATGTTCGCAGAAGTCGCGCGGCACGCTGTGCCGGGTTCAAGTAAATCATCGGATTAATTGTATCAATACTATCAAACAGCCTGATAGTAATTTATCGTGCGCGAAATGTCAATTTGAAGATCGGGCAAATAGCAGATCGTATATTGCAGATCGTATGCTGTGCCGCGGCTTCGCCACCCGCCGCGCCGAGCGCCTATTCGTCCTCTTCGTTTCCAGTCTCTTTCCCGCGCGCAAGCTGCGAAAAGGCGGCTTCGGCAAGTAGCGCCACGCCGGTCGGCATTACGCTCTCCTCGAAGTCAAACGTGGGGCTGTGGTGCGGGCTGTAGAACCCCTCGTCCGGGTTGGCCGCGCCCACCAAAACGAAGCAGCCGGGCGCCCGGTTCAGAAACTCCGCCATGTCCTCGCCTACCATCATCGGCGGAATCTGCGTGACATTCTGCGCGCCGACAACGTCCTTCGCAATCCCATCCATCAACCGCGCGCCGGCCTCAGAATTGGAGGTCGGCGGCACGCAGTTTTGCAGATCAAACTCGAATCTGGCCCCCATCGCCAGGCAAATCCCGGCGCAGATTTCTTCAATACGCTGGAAGAGCAGGCTGCGCACCTCCGGCTCAAAGCTGCGAATCGTTCCTTCAAGAACAGCGCGTTCCGAGATCACATTTCCTGCATTCCCGCTGTGGAAAGAGCCAACGGTAACAACCGCGGTATCGGAAGGATTGGTGTTACGGGCTACGATGCTTTGCAGCGCCACCACCAACTGACATGCGACAAACGTTGCGTCTATGGTGTCATGGGGTGTGGCGCCGTGGCCGCCCTTACCATAAATTGTAAGCGTGAACATATCGGCCGCCGCCCAAAGTGGGCCGGGTTGGACGACTACCTGATTGTATGGAAGCCGGCTCCACAGATGCAGCCCGTAGGCCGCGGCCGGTTGCGGCTCGTCGAGCGCACCGTCCTCAATCATGGCAAGCGCGCCGCCCAAACCTTCCTCGGCCGGCTGAAATACCAGCTTGACCCGTCCGGGCAGCTCGTTACGATGTCTCGTCAGCAACTGCGCGACACCCATGCCAATCGCGGTGTGGCCATCGTGTCCGCAGGCGTGCATCACACCAGGGCTTTCAGAAGAGAAAGGCAGTCCGGTCTCCTCGTGAATCGGGAGAGCGTCCATATCAAAGCGCAACATGACCGTCTCGTTATTGTCCTGCGGGTCGTCCGGTTCCACCATCGCGATTACACCGGTCCTGCCCACACCGGTGCTCACCTCAAGCCCCAGTTCCTGTAGATGCGTCGCCACTATCCCAGCGGTACGCACCTCCTGGAATCCCAGCTCAGGGTGACGATGAAAATCTCGACGCCATTCCACGAGTTTGGCAAGCAGTTCGTCGGCTTCTCTTCGGATCCACTCTTGCACGATTCTCTCTCCCGTCTGGCAATTTGCGCTTCCTGCCCAGCCTGAATTTCCCCAAGGCGGGAAAATGCTCCAGCCTGGGCCTATTGTAACAGTTGCTCCACCGATCGCCATATGTTTACCCGCGGCTGGCACCTGCATTCGTCACTCGTCGGACCGCGTGCCTCGCCATTCAAGACAGTCAGGACGACTGGGGGTCAGTGTCAAAGGCGACTTCCAGAGACCGGCCTCCCTCCGCTGCGCTGGCGGAACTGGCAAGATGACCCTCAATTCGGTATACTGCACGAGGATGTGAATGATCCGCAGAATGTGCAATGGTATTGAGTGAAGAGGGAGCGCGCAAGCTTGGGCTGGTCACGCGACCGGGAAGACAAGCCAGTCTTGGGCACGCAATCCAGTGCAATCAAAGAAGGAAAAGTCGATGTCAATGATTAGCGGAATCGCCGAAATCGTCCTGTGGACCCGAGACAAGCAGAAATCGGTCGCATTTTACAAAGACCTGCTGGGGCTGGAGGTGATCTCGCCGCCCGAACTGCCCAATGTATTCCTCAAGGCAGGCGAAGGCGCCGCCGGCATTCCCCAAATGATCGTAGTAGTGCCCATGCCGCCTGAGCTCGCCCAACAGCCC
Source organism: Caldilineaceae bacterium (assembly GCA_965220715.1). Classification (GTDB taxonomy): domain Bacteria; phylum Chloroflexota; class Anaerolineae; order Caldilineales; family Caldilineaceae; genus Bin5. The sequence continues at coordinate 4,084,259 of OZ244843.1, read as the reverse complement.
CGCGGTAATCAACTTCACCACTTGGCCTTCGAGCTGCCGGCCGACAGTTTCGACGCGCAGGAGCAGGCCCTGCGCGCGGCCGGCTATCAACCAAGGGGCGGTACCCATCCGGTGCTCTCCAGTCGAACAATCTACATCGACGACCCGGACGGAAACGAGGTCGAGTTGATCTGCCAACAGTAGCCGGATGCAATCCAGAGAGGAACGCGCAGACAGATCATGACGAGATCATCCTATTCGATGCTGGCAGTCGAAGATGCCTTGGAAGTTACCCTCGCCCAAGCCAGGCAACTGGCGCCGGTACACCGTCCGCTTTCGATGGTTCGGGGTGCTATCCTCGCTGCTGATATTGCCGCCCAGGAACCGCTTCCCCCGTTTCCCGCTTCCACGAAGGATGGATTCGCGGTCGTCGCCGCCGATGGCCCCGGCGACTATCCCCTGGTGGGTGAGGTGAGCGCCGGCGCCTTGGCCGACTTCGCCGTCGAACCCGGCACGGTAGCCTATATTACGACCGGAGCGCCAATGCCAGCGGGGGCCGACGCGGTCGTAATGGTCGAAGAAACGGAACGGTTGGAAACGGGCGCCAATGCCCCTCGGATTCGCATCAAGGAGCAGGTCCAGTGCGGCGCGGACGTGCGTCCGGTAGGGGTAGACGTTGAGGCCGGCCAAATCGTTCTGGCGGCTGGTGAGCGTATGGACGCCGCTGAAATCGGGCTGCTGGCAACCGCGGGAATCGTCAATGTGCCCGTCTTTCCCCGCCCCAAAGTGGCGGTTCTCTCCACCGGTGATGAACTGGTCGAGCCGGGAGAACCCCTCGGCCCTGGCCAGATTCGCGACAGCAACCGGGCCATGCTTGTGGCGGCCATCGACGCAACCGGCGGAGAGGCAATTGATCTGGGCATTTCCGGCGACTCCCAGGAGGCGCTTGAAGCACGTGTTCAGGATGGCCTGGCGCAGGCCGATATCCTACTTACGTCCGGTGGCGTTTCGATGGGAGAACTGGACCTTGTCAAGCCCCTGCTTGAACATGCAGGCACAGTTCATTTCGGCCGTGTGCGCATGAAGCCGGGCAAACCTGTCACTTTTGCCACGGCTGATGTGGAAGGGGGGCGCCGGCTGGTGTTCGGGCTGCCCGGCAACCCGGTCAGCAGTTTGGTAACATACTACCTGTTTGTCGTGCCGGCGTTGCGCAAAATGGCAGGCTGGCGAGAACCCCGCCTGCCCCAGGTCCAGGCGCGGCTGGCCCAGCCCCTGCCACTGGACGCTTTCCGACCGGAGTATCACCGCGCCACGCTCCACTGGGATGCAGAACAGCACTCTTTCGTTGCCAGCAGCACCGGAAGCCAGGCAAGCAGCCGCCTTCTGAGCATGCGGACAGCGAACGCCTTGCTTGCCCTTCCTCAACGAGAGGGCGTGCTGGCTGTGGGCGATTCTGTCGAAGCGCTGCTCATTGGCGAACTGTAAGGGACTCTCGTTTAAAGCTATGTCAGAACTGACCCATCTCGACAAGGATGGCCGCGCATCAATGGTGGATGTGGGCCACAAGGACACCACCAGCCGCGAGGCTGTGGCCGAGGGCAGCGTTTACATGGCCCCAACGACCCTTGCTGCCATTCGCGATGGCGCAGTGCCCAAAGGAGACGTACTTTCCTCTGCCCGTATCGCCGGAATTATGGCCGCCAAGCGCACGCCTGACCTGATTCCCCTTTGTCATCCCCTCCCATTGACCAGGATCTCGGTCGAGTTTGAAATCGACGAGGAAGAGACGCGAGTTATCATCGTCGCAACAGTCCGCTGCAACGGCCGTACCGGTGTCGAGATGGAGGCCCTCACCGCTGTCAGCGTGGCCGCGCTGACGGTCTACGACATGGCCAAGGCGTTGGAAAAAACGATGACGATCGGCGATATAAGATTGCTGCAGAAGAAGGGGGGCAAGTCTGGCGACTGGCAGCGGTCCGTCTCAGCCCACTTCAGGGAAAACGACAAGACGTGAATGTACGCCTGATTCTCTTCGCCGGCCTGCGTCAGGCGGCCGGTTTCAAGCGGGAAACCGTCGCCTTACCCGAAGCTGCCACGGTTGGCGATCTTCTCGAAAGCCGCGTTCCGAACCTGCGCGATCGGACCTTTTACGTCGCCGTAAACGAAGAGTTCGCCCGGCGAGATACAGTTCTGCAGGACGGCGATGAGGTAGCCCTCCTGCCGCCCGTATCTGGAGGCGAGTCCTGCCCGCAGCTTCGCAGTCCCCGAAATCTACACGCGCCGATACGGTGAGTCAAGGTCATGTCCGCCAAACTTTTCGAGATCACGCAACAGCCTCTTTCTCAAGATGACATTCTGCACCGGGTCAGCCGCTTCGACTGCGGCGGCGTCGTCACTTTTGCGGGTACCGTGCGCGGCTCGACCGCGACTGACGACGGCGCCCGCGAGACCGACTTTCTTGTCTACGAAGCCTACGTGCCGATGGCCGAAAAGATGATGGCCCGTATTGGCGCAGAGATCCAGGAACGCTGGCCCCTCGTCAAGGGTGTCAGCATTCTGCATCGTATCGGTCGCTGCGACATCGAAGAACCGACGGTTCTGATCGCCGTCGCCTCGCCCCATCGCGACGATGGCTGCTTCGAAGCCTGCCGCTACGCCATCGAACGCCTCAAGGCGATCGTTCCCATTTGGAAGCGGGAGAACTGGCGTGACGGCGAAGTGTGGGTCGAAGGCCCGCGCCAGCCTGAGTTGGACGTTGGTTCGCCGGACAGCTTACCAGACTGATTTCGGGGCGTCCCGCTAAATTCAGCGAGTTTAACGCAGCAGAATGACTGGCGCGGCCTGACCGTCAAGTCGTGAGAGTAAACTATGCGTCGTGGGACCAGAGTGTCGGACAAGTGTGTCAGACAAGAGCCCCCGGCCTGCAAGCACCTTATCTAATCCCCAATTCCGCGTCTGCCCTTAGGCATCTGAATTTTGTAACATCGCCTGAACTGTGCTAACATAGGCTGCTGTGAATGTGGCCAGGATTGTGTAAGCAAGGCCGCTTGTCGAGAGTCCTTCAGCATTAAAGCATGAAGGCAGGTGCAGTCATCGCTGTCGGCAATATGCCGGTAGAGGAACTTCCCGACTCTCACCCGCGATGTCTGTTATGCAGCATCGTTGGGATGTTGCCCCACGAAACCGTAAGTGGGGGCGCATGTCCGGTAACGGCCATGTGACTACAACCGCAACAGAAAGCAGACCCGCCGCTCGGGTGACCGGGCGGTTAGGGGTGAAACGGTGGGGTAAGAGCCCACCAGCGGTTTTGGAGACGAAACCGGCTGGGCGAGCGTGCAACGGAGAGCAAGGCGAGTGGGTTTTGCACTGTTTGTGAAGATGGTGTAAAATCTCGTCGCAGCGGTGAGGACGAAGCTGGATAACACCCAGCAAGTTACGAACCGCCGGGCAGGAAATGCCCGAGACAGATGATGGCAGTTGGGTCGCCCACCGGGCGTTCCGACGACAGAATCGGGGGTACACCCGCCTTTCTTAGGTTTGCTTGACAAGGGAAGAGGCCTTCGACAATCTCAGTTGGCTTGCGAGGCTGCTCTGCTTGATTGGCGCCGGATAGCTTGCCGGCATGGAAGCCGACGTGGCGGAACTGGCAGACGCGATAGATTTAGGATCTATTGCCCGCAAGGGTGTGGAGGTTCGAGTCCTCTCGTCGGCACTGGAAATCAGCCTCCGGGCCCGTGGCCAAGCGGGAAGGCGCCTGCTTTGCAAGCAGGAGATCGTCGGTTCGAATCCGACCGGGTCCACTAGTTGTCCTGCCGGATTCACAAACGCAGTGCTTGCCTTAACAGTTGATTTGCGGGCGTAGTTCAGTGGTAGAACATCTCCTTGCCAAGGAGAAGGTCGTGAGTTCGAATCTCATCGCCCGCTCTGAAAGGACCGGCCCTAAAGGGGGTGGAGCCGTTGTCTGTTGGCCTTCAGGATGCTGCGGCTCAGTCGCCTTACGCGTCGGTCTTTTTGCCGAGGTAGCTCAGTTGGTAGAGCAATGGACTGAAAATCCATGTGTCCCCAGTTCAAGTCTGGGCCTCGGCACCTTGTGGGAGTGCCCGGTTCCGGCAAAGTATTACACGGCCATACGACCAGTCCGAGTGTCGTGCGCCAACGGCCGGGGAACGGAATTCGCTGGTTCCGATTCGGCTTGAAATGGGGGATCGTCTAAGGGCAGGACTACGGTCTTTGGAACCGTCAATCGGGGTTCGAATCCCTGTCCCCCAGCCTTTTTCGGGGTAGGCCATCCCCGTCCCGTCCTGAACGCCGTCGGGATGCAGTACTGCAGGTAGTCAACCAAATATGGCGCCTATAGCTCAAAGGCAGAGCGTCTGATTGTGGATCAGAAGGTTGCGGGTTCGAGCCCCGCTAGGCGCCCCTGGTGTCTGGATGAGTCTTTGATTCTTGGTCGGAGAGGGGACTCAACCGGATGCATTTTTTTATGTACGAGGGAGGTACAAATTGATCGTCGGCCCCTGTTTTCAAAAGAGCCTCTCTCGTGTCGCCAGTCGGTAACGGAAGCAAAGCCTTCTGGACGCCATGCTCCCGGATTCCGCGTAGGTAGTAGTCGACCGCACGGCGGACCAGTTCTGAGCGCGTTGCGCCAGTCTGTCGCCGTAGTTTTTCCAGTGGCTCAATTTGCTGCTTGGTGAAATGAATCTGCGTCTTCTTCATCATGCGCTCCACTTTTCGGTTTAAATGTCCGCAAGTTGGACCATGGACTTTATTACTGCCCTGCCAAAGCATGCAAATGCCACAGATTGACGGCCGCCGATGCCTGAGGCCCTCTAACCTGCCGACCCTGTCCCCGAGGTTGCCGGACTAACATAACGAGTGGTACAAACACCGGGGGCGGGTCAGGCAGGTCAGTTGGTTTCAAAATGAACGCTCACAGAAAGAAAGGTCATATCACGATGGCTAATCAGTCCAAATCTGATCTAATCGATAGAGTATTCTCGCCTTCGGCCCCGATCAGAACCAAAGATCTGTTTTTTGGCCGCCTGCAGCAACTTGAGGAAGTCTCTCTTGCAATTCGAGAGAGGGGACAACATATTGTTCTTTACGGGGAGAGAGGGGTGGGCAAAACATCTCTTGCCAACATTATTAGTGATGCATTGGGGGGTGTCCTTTCAGTTAAAGTTACATGCAACAGACAGCAAGACTTCAAAGGCGTATGGAATAATGCTCTTAGAGGGATACGGTTTGAGTACACTACTCCGGGGATTGGATTTGATGCCCCGGAGAAGAAGGCCGCCGTTCAGCTCAACAAACTGCTTCCTGATGACTTGGAGAAAGCAACTGCAAATGAAATTGAAAGTATACTGGGAAAACTTGATGGTTCCCTATTGTTCATTTTTGATGAATTTGACAGTGTAACTAATGATGAAACAAAAATGCGTTTCGCTGATACAATAAAGTCGCTTTCTGATAACGCAAGTCATGTAACTATATTGATAGTGGGTATTGCTGACAGCGTCAATGACTTAATCGGCGAACACCCATCACTAGAAAGATGCCTAAAGCAGATAAGAATGCCTCGGATGTCTGATGAGGAATTGAAATCTATTATTCAAAATGGGCTTGAATTACTTGAAATGAACATACAAGATGATGTAAGCCAAAAGATCGTACGACTATCTCTTGGGTTTCCTCATTTTACTCATTTGCTGGCGAAGTATTCGGCAACATCTGCAATCGGCAGCGGATCAGACTTTATTACAGATGACCATTTTGAGAGTGCAATTGAAAATTGTATCAGGAACACAGATCAGACTATTCGGAATTCCTATCAGAAGGCAACTATTACCTCTAGAGAAGAGTCAAAATTTGAAGATGTGATCTGGGCGTGTGCTACTGCTCCGACAGACGAGTATGAAACCTTTTCGACTAACGACCTAATCGGTCCTTACTATAGTATCACCAAGGAAAGGGTACGAAGTCAGTCATTGACTTACTATCTCTCAAGATTTTGTACAGAAGAAAGAGGAAGGCTATTAGAGAAGGCAGGTACATCAAAAAACATTCGATATAGATTCCGGAATCCTCTAATGAGAGCGTACGCAAATCTCAAATTGTCCCAGCGAGGATTGCAGAATCCCAGACAATTGAATCTTACGTAGACCCGAGTTAGGTTGTGACCTGCCCCCGATGTTTGTACCACCCGTTATGTTAGTCCGACAAGCATAGGGACTGGTTCGGCAGGCAAGAGGGCCTCGGGGCGCTGGCGGCCGATAGCCTAAAGAGTTGCGCGTCCCTTGGCTATTGCCACCTCAGCCTCTCTGAGCTCGTTTAATGCCTAATCCGGCGCATGTCTCTTTTTGGCCATCCTTCCCCCTTTCTACCGCCCATTACTATCATATTACCTGGACCATTCTAGAGGGATCAGGTCACTCGCCCACCAGTCCTTAGCAATGCCTGGTCAACTCTTCACCAACTACTTTCTCGAAGAAGGTATCCTCCTCACCCACGCCTGGCAGGAATCCCTCGCCCAACCCACAGAATTCGACGACTTTCGCGCCCACGCCCAAACCCTCATCGACAACTCCGCCACCTTCCACAACATCAACGAAACCTCCACCGAGAAGGAGCTCATCCGCCCCCTCTTCGACCTGCTCGGCTGGGCCGACTACCTCCCCCAGCAGAGCAGCGACTTCAACAAAGACATCCCCGACAACCTCCTCTTCGGCGACACCGCATCCAGATACCCCGCCGCCGCCAAACCCGCCCCGCAACGCTACCCCGATGCCCTCGCCGTCGCCGAGAGCAAACGCCTCAACAGCCCTCTCGATACCCGAGTCAAGTCCGGCTCACCCCACGGCCAGATCCTCCGCTACCTCGCCACCGCCGACATCGCCTCCGACGGCCGCATCTGGCGCCTCTACGACCGCCGCGCCATTCCCCGCGCCAGCGGCTACCATGAAGTCGACCTCAACGCCGCCCTCCACGCCGTGCTTGTCGGATTAACATAACAGGTGGTACAAACATCGGGGAAAGGTCAACCTCCCTTGGTCCTTGTAGGTTTTCTCAAAGAGAGGTAAACATAGTGACAATGAACACCAAGACCCCCCTCTTCGAAAATCTCGGGCAAGAGGTTGAGGAAATTCCTGTACACATCAGCTACGAGATCATACATCTTTTTTCCGAAGGACTCTACAAGAGTCCACACAAGGCGATCGAAGAGTTGGTAACCAACAGCTATGACGCAAATGCGAAGCGAGTACATATTCTCCTGCCAGAAGCCGCTCAGAATGGCAGTGATGCCAATCTGCCGCTATGGGTCATTGATGACGGTGAGGGAATGGACGTCGAGGGTTTCCGTCAACTTTGGCGAATAGCCGAATCCAATAAGGCTAACATGACCACGCAAAATGGCCGTTCGGTGATAGGGCAGTTTGGGATTGGTAAGCTGGCCTCGTATGTGCTGGCCTGGAATCTGACACACATTAGCCGAGTAGACGACAGCTTCCTATTGACATCAATGAACTTTCACCAGGTCACGAGGCACCACCTGACCGATGCTAAGCCGATATCCATCTCCTTGCGGGAGGTGAATAAGGAAACTGCCTTGAACCATCTCGCGGGAATTAGAGACCGTGACAAGGCCGCTTGGAATTTCATGTTCGGTAAGGATAGTGACTCGCATTCGTGGACGGCGGCCGCACTATCAGACTTTAAGGATCTATACCAGCGGCTTCAGATTGGAACGCTCAAGTGGATGTTGAGTACAGGACTACCTTTGCACTCAGATTTTCAACTATGGCTGAATGGGGAAGAGCTAAAGTCAAGCAAAGAGACCATGGATCCACTAGAGACCGTCGAGATTGATGAAGAAGTGCCCGGGATCGGTCCAATAAAGGGGACCGCTTCCATTTACGAAAGGACATTGACCGGAGGGAAATCTGATCAGATTGCTCGAAGTAATGGGTTCTTTGTTCGCGTTAGGAAACGGGTGATCAACCTGGAAGACGAGTTATTCGGCATTGAGGCGCAGAACCACTCGGCCTGGTCTCGCTTTGCGTTAGAGGTGGATGCAGACGGTTTGAGAAACCACTTACTCTCCTCACGTGAAGGAGTGCGCGATTCGGATGCAACTCGGGCCTTCAGACAAGTACTGCGGACTGCGTTCAATTCATGCAGGGCAGCATATGAGGCGAAGAATACCCAGAAGGCCCTTGATCTAATGCAGCTTCTTGAAGATGGTCCTAGCTCTTGGGTTTACGATCCACTCATCCTCAGTGTAATCAATGCCACTTTGTCTGGGTCGGAATCCTTTTACGTGAACTCTCCGCGCCAGTTGCAGGGCATAAAGGCATCGCAGTGGTTGAATGAATTCGAAGAGCGAGTCAAAGAGAAGCCATTCGAGAAGATGACATTCGAGGGGTTCGGGCAGAATGCGCCGGTACTAAGGTATGATCCTGACGACAGAAACTTGGTCATCAACGCTGATCACCCATTTATAGACAAACTTAGCGATGAGGGTAAGCGGCAAAGGCTAGCTAAACTATTTGCCACGTCGGAAAGCCTACTCGAAGGGCAACTTCAAGACCACGGCATCGATCGTGCCGTGATTGCTAGTCTGCTCGATGATCGGGACAGGGCACTGAGATTATTGGCCGGATATGATGTGCCTACTGCCCAAGAGGTCATACGACGTCTGCAGCACGCAACTCATGACTCTACCGCGCTGGAGAGGGCCACCGGGGCCGTATTTCAGCTCTTGGGATTTGACTACCAACGTGAGGGAGGAAACGCCCCAGGGCCGGACGGTGTGCTAAGCGCCCGGCTTGGTCGGCAGGGCGATACTCTTGCTGATTACAAGCTCGTTTATGATGCTAAGCAGACCAACCAACCATCGGTTCCAGCGGATAAGGTGAGCCTGTCGTCTCTAGAGCAGTTTCGGACTAAATGGGGTGCCGATTTCGGGTTTTTCATAGCTGAAAAATACCAAGGCGAGGACGAGGCTTCAAGCAAACTGAATCAACAGTTCGCGACATTAGACAATGGCGGCAAACAGCTATCCATATTGAAAGTCAAGCATTTGGAACAACTAACGAGGTTGCATTATTTGCATGGCGTCACACTCACGGAACTTCGTTCTCTGTTTGAGAGTTATTGTACGGTAAGCGAAGTTGATGTATGGCTTCTTGAGTTGGAAGAGAGACTGACAGCAGGAGGGGACATACCACTGGAGATACTCCTGAAATGCCTAGAGGAAGACCAAGAAGACCCTAAGGCTACACCAAACGTTGCAGTAGTGCGATCCAGAATAAATGAACTAAGGAAGTTTACACCGGAGCGGCTTACGGCTCGATTGAAGGCAATGCAGAGCATAGTTGGAACCCGTTGGATTGAGATAGATGACGACTCTTATGAAGTTGTGATGCATCACAATTCCCATGAGATACTCAAGGAACTGGAACGAAACACTAGGGACCTGCAGGGCAGATTCCCGCTCACCTCGCCAAGGCCTGCCGAGTGATGCTTTCAACCATTCACCCCTTCCCCGCCCGTATGGCTCCTGACATCGCTCAGGAGTTTCTAGCTGCCTGTGGCAATGGAGGGCGAGTACTTGATCCAATGTGCGGTTCTGGCACGGTCCTTCGTGCCGCCGTAGAGGCAGGACTCGACTGCACTGGAGTAGACATTGACCCGTTAGCTGTGCTTATGACGCGGGTCTGGGTGACTCCCCTAGTCCCATCGATGCTTGTGGATGCTGCGAATGACTTAGTTCAGAGAGCTAGAGACTTGCTGGAAAACCAAGTCGAGCAGGCCAGCGATCCCGAGACGCTACGATTCATCGCATTCTGGTTTGCACCCTGTCAAAGACGCCAGCTAAATCGCTTGTCTACGGCGTTACGCCAGCGTAGTCGACCCGAATCAGGAGCGCTTACACTAATTTAGGACTTTCGCTAGGAGGACAGGATCCTGTAAGCTTGAGACATGATAACAAAACAGAAGTATGTCGAATACCTTATCAGCACGCCGATCAACTACACCTGTGCCAATCTGGCTGAGCATCTGGGAGGGATGAGCCACGATGTCGTCAGTGATTACCTGAAACGAGAGCGACTCACAGCCAGACATCTCTGGGAACTGGTGGCAGAACAGATCGACGATAGTCCGGATGCGTACCTGATCATTGACGACAGTGTGCAAGACAAACGCTATTCACGGTCAATCGAGATGGTAAAGCTGCAATACAGTGGCGCTGAAGGTGGACTGGTACGCGGCATCGGTGTCGTGAATCTGGTTCACAGCAGTGGTGAAGATGGCGAGTGTTATCCGATTGATTTCCGCATATACGCCAAAGAAGCGGATGGCAAGTCAAAGAACGACCATTTTCAAGAGCTGCTGCTGCGAGCGGTTGGCGCCAAACAGATACAGGCCAAGACGGTGCTGTTTGATAGTTGGTATGGCTCCTGGCGGAACTTGAAGCTGGTTCACCGTCTGGGATTGACCTTCTACACCACACTCAAAGCCAACCGCTTGGTCAGTCTGAGCGCAGAAGATGGCTATATCCATCTCGATGCCATCGATTGGAACGACGAACGGCTTAGGCATGGCATCATTGTCAAGCTCAAGAAAGTGCCTTTCAAAGTGAGATTGTTCAAGGTAGTTGCCCTAAACGGCGACATTGACTGGGTCATCACCAATGATCTGGATGAGACCGTGATCACGCAAGTCGCTCAAAACGCGAACGAGTTGCGCTGGCAGGTCGAAGAATTTCACCGCGCATTGAAGCAACTGACAGGCTCCGCCAAATGCCAATGTCGCAAAGCTCGTTCGCAGCGCAATCACCTCGCTTGCTGTTACCATGCTTGGCTTTCATTGAAGGTCCACGCTGCCTTGCTCAACAAAACCATCTATCGCGTGCATACTGACCTGTTCAGCGATTATCTGCGAAACCAACTTCGCAGACCTACTATCCCGGCTTTCCAGCCAGCTTAGCGAAAGTCCTATAATTTTAAGCCGCATAATCGTGACCAAAGAAATGATGGCGTCCCTCGCGCGCGATACGTCACATAGCAGGCCGCATAGGGTGGCCACTGAAAACGACTTCGACGTATTCGAAGGGTTCCTCAAGGCTGCGTCCCAAGTAGCCAACCGCCTATCACCAGGGCTGATAAAGGGTGAGGCCGAAGTTATCGAGGGTGATGCGAGGAGGCTGAAGGAATTGGGAGATGATACCTTTGATCTTGCTGTCACCTCCCCACCGTACCTGAACGCCATAGATTACTTGCGAGGTCATAGGTTAGCGTTGGTATGGTTGGGATATGATCTGTCCTCCATCAGAACAACGCGGTCGGCAAGTGTAGGAGCCGAGAAGATCCTGCCTTCAGCTGCTGGCCAGCGAGATGTTGCACCCTATGTCATCGAATCTGTCAATTCCACCTTCGCAAACAGACATCTCGGATGGGTCAGGCGCTACGCAGTTGACATGCAGGCCGTTCTTGGGGAGCTGGCTCGTGTGGTTAAACGGGACGGTACCGTGGTAATGGTTGTTGGCAACTCATTTCTGAGTGGTGCTGTTGTCGACAATGCAAGGCTAGTCAGGGACATAGCTCAAGGGTCAGGATTCCTTATAGAGGACTCAAGGGTACGATCGATTCCGGCTCGGCGCCGATATTTGCCGCCTCCCCGCCATGGAAACAGTATGCTGGACACTCGAATGAGGAATGAAACTGTACTGAAGATGAGACTACAAGTGGCCCCATAAGTTTGATGCGGTGACTTACTCCCCAACGACAGATCCAGCCGAAGTGCTTGTTTGTGGTGACCTGCCCCCTAAAACTGGTCTAGGTAATGTGTTCGTATTGGGCCGTAGTAAGGGGCAAGATGGCCAAGAGGCAACTCGCTTGCTGCCTACCATTCTACATTGGAACTAAAACGACCGGGCCGAGAGCCGGTGGCCTGGTGCCCTTGTCCCATTACTCTGGAAAATTTCAAACTCAATTACGCGCGCGAGACACCCCCGCCGGTACCGGGACGCCACCTGTCAGGTTTTGAATGGGGTTATGCCTTGGCAAGGCGCTCAGCAGCCGTCTTGACAGCGTGACAACTGGCACACAGCGGCTGGAGATTGTCGATGCTGTGACTTCCTTTGGGGAGGGGGACAATGTGGTCCACCAGGACGGCGGCAGTCAGCCGTCCCTGCTCGGCGCAGTGCCGGCACAGTGGCTCCTTAGCCAGCACAGCCTTTCGGATGCGTTCCCACCGCTTGTCGTAGCCGCGCTTATGTGCAGGTGCGCGGTGATCTGGTAGTCGGCCCCGCTTGCCCTGCCCGCATAAGCTGCACGTACCGTCAAGCACCACGCCGGAACCGGAATTGGTTTCGCACAGGGGCCGGATCGGTTGATTGGGGTTGCTTGGCTGGGTAGGTTGTGGAGGGGTTGACGGATCAGGGCGTGCACATAGGTCCCGACGGGTGCCGCAACGTCTGATTGTGGATAAGAAGGTTGCAGGTTCGAGCCCCGCTAGGCGCCCCTAACGAAGATTCGATTCCGATTTTCCACTTGCGGTTTTTTGCATGACCTCATCTTCGGCCAAGGCTAAAGTACTTGAAAGTTGGTCCAGACTCCGCCAGGTCGCAAAGCCTCCCTACCTCAATTGGCACCTTCCCGATCGAACAGTCCGTCTCCACTGTCGTAAGACACTTTCATCACGACTCACTCCTCCAAATTGCCCATCACCGCCAAAGGCGTCGCCGCCAGCAGTCCGCCGTCCACCGGCATAATGACGCCGGAAATCCAGCGCGATTCGTCGCTGGCAAAGTAAAGCGCCGCGTATGCCACGTCCCACGCCGTACCCTCCGTCCCCAACGGCCCGATCTTTCGCCGCCTTTCCCGTTCCTCCATCGCGAAACCCGCCGTAAACGAAGCATGAACATGCCCGGGAGCGACACAGTTGGCGCGAATGTTCTCGCGACCGTGATGAACCGCCATCAGCTTGGTCAGCGTAGCCAGCCCCCCTTTCGCAACCGAATAGGGAACGTTGAGATAGGCGCCCGCCAGCAGCCCGTCTATCGATGAGACGTTGATGATCGAACCGCCGCCGCTCTCGGCCATACGCGGCACCGCATGCTTACAGACCAGCATCGCGCCCTTGAGATTCACGTCCAGGGCAACGTTCCAGGACTCCTCGTCGAATTCCGTCACCTTGCCGCCTCCGGCCGCGCCCGCATTGTTGACCACAATGTCCAGGCTGCCGTACCGTTCGACGCACTCTGCCGCCAACGTCCGGCAATCCTCCTCCCGCGCAATGTCCACCTCAACGAAAGATGCTTCACCGCCGCTCTCACTGATGGCCTTCAACGTCGCCGCCGCTCTGTCCTCATCCATATCCGCCACGACGATACGCGCCCCTTGCCGCGCGAAAAGCAATGCCGTCGCATAGCCGATTCCAAGCGCCGAACGGCCGCGCGTACCCGCGCCGGTGACAACTGCCGCCTTGCCCGCCAGTCTGTCTCCCTCCGGCGGCAAGCCGCTGTTCACAGTCAATGCTTCAAGGCTCATTCTGTTCGCACCGTATGCTGGTTGCGCGCAGCGCTATTGCGCTTCCACGCAATTTCTCTTCCTTATCCAATTTTCTCTGTCTTGGCTTCGCCTGCGCCGAGCGTCAGATCACGTCTGACAGATAGCGGGCCTTGGCAATCGCAACCACTTCATCAGGATCGCGCCGCCACCAGTTGCGCTCGGAGAATATCTCCACCTCGCGATAACCGTCGTAGCCCGTCGCCTCCACCAGCTGTCGAATTCGGCGAATGTCGATCACGCCGTCTCCCATCATGCCCCGGTCCAGCCGCAGGTCGGTCGTATTCATCAGCCAGTCGCATACATGGAAGGAGACGATTCGTCCCGCCGCGCGTTCAAGTTCCTGTTCCATGTCGGGGTCCCACCACACATGGTAAACATCGACGACGATGCCCAGTTCCGGGCCGGCCCCCAACAACTCAATCCAATCGTTTGCTTGGCCCAAAGTCGACAGGCAGGAGCGGAACGCGCATATCATTGGGTGCAAGGGCTCCAAAGCGATCGTAACCCCCGCCCCTTTCGCATGGGGCAGTACTTCGGCCAAGCCCTCCAGGCAGCGCGCGCGGGCAGCGGCCAGATCCTTCGAACCCTCCGGCAGCCCTCCGGCCACGAAAACGATACATTCGGCCTCCAGTTCAGCGGCCTCGTCTATGGCCCGTCTGGTCTCCGCCAGGTTGGCTTGAAACTGGCCTGGATCCGAGTCGGTCAGCAGACCCCCTGTGCAGTAACAGGTGACCGTCATCCCGTGGGCGCGCAGCAACCGCCGCGCCTCGGCCACGCCCACCTCCTGCAGCTTGTCCCGCACAATACCGATCGCATGGACACCGTTGCGGGCATAACCTTCAATCGCCTGGGGCAAGGACCACTGGTGCAGCGTAGTAAACTGGTTGATCGCTAATTTGCTGAAGTCGCTCATCTGCAACTGCCCCCTCGGTTTTGCGGCCAGTCTTGGGGATTCTCCGGGAGGTCAATAGGTCGCGCGTCCGCCGGATACATCGAATACTGCACCCGTGGCAAAGCTGCACGCGTCGCTGCACAGCCATGCGACCATATCGGCGTTTTCCTCTATCGTTCCGAAGCGGCCCATCGGGATCTTGGCGGTTACGGTGGCGATGTACTCCGGCGTCATCTCGTCGAGGAGGTCGGTCTGTACCATCGCCGGGGCAACGCAGTTGACGATGATTCCGCTCTGGGCCAGCTCTTTGCCCAGCGACTTGGTGAGAGCAATCACGCCCCCCTTGGCTGCCGAATAGGCGCAGGCGTTGGCGTTGCCCTCCTTGCCAGCCACCGACGCTATGTTGACGATACGACCGCCTCCCTGTTCCAACATGAACGGAATAACTGCCCGGCAGCAGAGAAACACCGAGGTCAGGTCGGTTGCAATGACCCGGTCCCAATCCTGCAAGGGATATTCCCATGTCGAACGGGTTGGTCCGGCAATGCCGGCGTTGTTGACCAGAATGTCAATGACGCCCAACTGGGCAAGCGTATCCTGGACGGCCTGCTCTACGCTTGCCGGTTCCGTCACATCGACAGCAAAAACGGCTTCGAACGCCTGCCCGTCCCTGGAACTACGCAGGGAGTCCGTGTTCAAGTCCCACACCGCCACAGCCGCGCCTGCGCCGGCCAGCCGCTGCGCGATTCCCAGACCAATGCCCTTTGCGCCACCGGTGACAACTGCTGTGCGACCTTTGAAATCATATTGGATCATCTGTGCATTCCTTGACTGGCCCGAAACCTGAATTACACCTGTCAGCGGCGGCATCGAAGGCGACCCCGCCGAAATCATACAACTATGTATCCTGTCAATACATTGCCTGTTCACTTATACCCCAAGTCGGGGGAAAGCGCTACAGAGGAGGTCGACGCGGAGGGGGAACTACTGTAAGATGGGCATTGGTCAATACCTGATATGTTCAGCTAAAATTCTGGCAGACCAAGCCGCCGCGCCGGAGCGAATTCGTGAGCCATCTTCGTATAATTGTAATTGGGGCCGGTACGATGGGCCGCCGGCACATCGAATACCTCTACGCCAGCGACGCCTGCCAGTTGGCCGCCGTCTGCGACTCCGATTCAGGGGCGGCCGCACTGGCCGCCAGGCATGAAGTGCCGTTTTTTCACGATGCGATCGAGGCGCTGGACCTGGTATCGCCGGACGGCGCGATCATCGCCGCGCCCACGCAATTGCACGAGGAGCTGGCCCTGGCATGTATCCGCCGCAGGATCGTGACGCTGGTTGAAAAGCCGGTCACTGCTACCCTCGACGAAGGGCGCCGGTTAGTAGATCAAGCTGCCGAGGCCGATGTGCCCCTATTGGTTGGACACCATAGGCGCTTTCACCCCTGCGTCAGACAGCTGTGGGAACTGGTAAAGGGAGGGGCGATAGGCACTCTAATCGGTGTCTCTCTATTGTGGACGGTGAAAAAACCGGATGATTACTACGAAATTGAATGGCGCACCCGCGCCGGCGGAGGGCCCGTGCTGATCAATCTCATCCACGAGATCGATACCCTGCGCTACGTCTGTGGCGAAATTACCAGCGTCTACGCCGCCACCAGTTCCGAGACCCGGGGCTTCGAGGTGGAGGACACTGCGGCGATCACTCTTAGCTTTGCCGGCGGCGTCGTTGGCTCGATCTTTCTTTCCGACGCAACACCGTCCCCCTGGTCCTACGAGCTGACGATGTTTGAGAATCCATCCTACGCCCATGTGGCAGAAAACTGTGCCTTCTTTTTTGGCACGGAAGGTTCGCTCGCCTTCCCCAAGATGGAGTTGTGGCGCTACCCCTCCAACGGCAACGCCGGCTGGGAGCATCCACTCGAACGGGAACTGCGGGCGCCGGCAGATGCCGACCCACTGGCGGCGCAACTCGCCCATTTCTGCCGGGTCATAAAGAGGGAAGAGGCGCCCTTGGTCAGCGGCGAAGAGGGCGTGCGAACGCTCGCGGCAACCCAGGCCGTCCTTACCTCCGGGCGTGAGAAAAGGCCGGTTGCGTTGCGGCCCGGTTGAGCAGACCTGTCGGGGACATCAGGTCCTGACACCTGCCTGGTGACTTGAATCAATGGATTCCACCCACCGCGACAACAGCCAACCGTTTCGCGGAGATGTAATACAGCAGGAGGGACAAGGTGAGCAGTTTCTACGTGGATATCGGTGACAGCGTATCGTTCAGTAAGACGGTCGGTGAGAGCGACGTCTATCTCTTCGCCGGCATCACTGGCGACCTGGCGCCCAACCATGTCGACGAAGAGTATATGAAGCGCTCCAGCTACGGCGGCCGCATCGCCCATGGTGCGCTCCTGATCGGTTACATGTCCACCGCCTCATCCATGGCGATTGCCGACTCTCGCAGCAACGCGGAGGAGACGCCGGTTTCGCTGGGCTACGACCGCATTCGATTTCTGGCGCCGGTCTTTCTGGGAGACACGATCACCGTTCACTACGAGATCGTGAGCATTGACGAACAGCGAAGACGCTCCGTAGCCGATATCCGTGTCATCAATCAGTCCGGGCAATTGGTTGCCGTAGCCCAACATATCCTCAAATGGGTGGCAAACAGGTAGCGAACGGGGAGGGAACATGAATCAACAACGGCGAGAGCAGTTCGCGGAAACCGCAGTTCATAATCTGGGCCAGGTCTTTCAGGGCGAGGAGTTGGACGCCCTGCGCAGTCTGTTCGACACCGATCGCACTAACTTCAGGTATTTTTGGCACGATTACGGCCATCATCAATACGTCAACTACGACGCGCTGGTCACGACCCCGCGCTTCGACGAACTGATCCGCCATCCCCGCATCTTGCCCGTAATCGAAGACCTGATGGGCGGCCCGGTCTGTTTCGGCGAGATCGGCCTACGCTATATGGGCCCCTATGACGGTCAACTCCATCGGCAATGGCATCGAGACAAGCCGCACTGGCCGGAGCATCCCTTGCGGATGGACTACATACAGTTGATGGTCTATCTGACCGACGTGGATGAGAGCACGCACTGCATTTCGTTTTCGCCGGAGTCTGTAAACCAGCCGATGCTCGCGGATAAACAGGCCCAGTTGGACCGCGGCGGCGTCTACGACCTGCACGGACCGGCCGGGACCTGCGCCCTGTTCAATGTGGCTGCCCTGCATACTGCCACAACCCGCCCGACCACGTCCGAACGCAAGACAGTCCAGATCTACTACGGCCACCGCGATCGTGCGCCCCTATCTGACGATTCGGGCATACCCGCCACACTGTGGCGGGATCACTCTGACGCCGAAACGCGGGCCTTCTACGGTGTACTGAACCAGCGCACTAAGATTTACATGGCCGCGTTTGGAAGCTGAGCAGGCCGACCTCAGACCGGACTGATTTCGCGACAACGCTCCAGAATCTCCACCTGGCGCCGCACACTGGCCGCGGATATCGCCGCCGGTTCCCCCGTCCGGATCGTAGTGAAAATGTCTTCGTAAAGAGAGAACATGCCCGTAAAGAAGCTGAACTCGGGTGTGAAAATTTCTTCTTTCCACGGTAACGTTTCACTGTTGTAGCTGCGATCCGGCGTCGGCTTCGTGTCCAACACCAGTGGCGGCGCTTCCTCCGGGTCGAAGTATTTCCAGCGAATCTCTCGCCGGTCTGCGCTTACGAGCGTTCCCTGCGTTCCCATGACGAGCCACGCGTCCTGGGGATAGGCGCAGCAGTTCGTCATCTCCACGTCGATAACGGGGCCGTCGTTCGGTTTGATGACCAACTTGACATGGCTCTCTGCGTCCCCTGCGAATAGGGGTGTCGTCTCCATCTGGCAAAAGATCTCCGGATTGGGATCGTCGAAAAAGTGAATCGCCCAATCGATGGAATGTGCGCCCTTGTTGTTCAGGTCGCCGCCGCCGTATCGCTTGAGCGTCTGCCAGTCCCAGCGTCTGCGAAAGCCGTTGCCAGTGATTCGCATCTGCACGACGCGGCCCAACACACCAGAATCGACAACCTCCTTTACCTTCAGGAAATCTGTATGATAGCGATAGTTCTGGTTGACGGTCAGAAGCATCCCGGTCTCTTCGGCGACAGCGATCATCTCGTCTACACCTTCCAACGTCGGGGCCATCGGTTTCTCGACAATGACATGCTTGCCCGCTCGCAACGCCGCCGAAACGTCGCTCACGTGCAGCTGGCTGGGCGTTGCAACGACGAGCAGCTCAACCGCCTTGTCAGCGATGATCTCGTCTATGCTCGAGTAGGCCAGGCAGTCGAACCGGTCGATCGCCTCCTCCTGGCGGACGGGGTCGGGATCACATACAGCCGCGACTCTGAATTTCTCACCGATCTGGGCCAAAACGTTGGCATGGATGCCCCAGCCGCTTCGACCCAATCCGCTGATGCCTATCCGCAGCGGCTCATCGGAAGTTCCATTCTGTTGTCCGTCTGTCGTCCCTGGTCGATTCGTTGCCTTTGACTCTGACTCTGACTCTGCCATTTCAATTTCCTTTCTGCGAGAAATCTGTACGCTGATACAGCCCGCCCAAGTTCGGGAGCGACCGCGTCATTTGGTCTGGATAAGGAAGGATGCCACAGGTACGAAACACGGGCGGCAGCCAGCATAAGCATATCAGAAAGCACAGCGAATGAGTAACGAATGCGCCCTCGCGTTTGCATCCCGTAGGTCAACCAGGCGTTCCTGGCGCCGGGAGCTTTTCGTCCCGCCCCTTTCCTGTTTCAGATTCTCGAAAGAATACGGACACAAGCAGCGCCCCCAAACAGATGATGAGGTCTTACGCTAGTGCGAATCAGGATGTATAGGATATAATCCAGGCGCGGCCGAATCGAAAGGTGTAACTGACATCGTTGCCTTCGGTCGCGGCCCTTGGTGGCCGCATTCGACATAGCGCCGATGAAATTCTCAACTCTATTGCTCTCCTGCTACGAACTTGGTCACCAGCCTCTCAACCTGGCTTGGCCGCTGGCAGCCCTGCGTGCCTCCGACCTTGACGCGTCAACCGCGGACCTGTCTGTGGAAGCCTTGCCGGCGCCCCAATTGTCAAGCGCCGGTCTGATCGCCTTCTCCGTGCCAATGCATACAGCCCTGCGCATCGGTGTAGATGCAGCCCGGCAGGCTCGCGCGGCAAATCCCGCGGCGCATTTCTGCTTCTTCGGGCTGTACGCCTGGCTAAACCGCGGTTACCTGCTGCAGAACGGGAACGGTGAGAGAGCGATTGCCGATTCGGTTGTAGCTGGGGAAGCGGAGTCTGTCCTGGTTGACCTGGCGCAGGCTCTCGCCGCAGGCCAATCACCGGCAAATGTGCCAGGGCTTACTACGCTGCACCATGAATCATCGCCCAGTCTGGCCCGGTTGGCCCTGCCGCTGCCAGATCGAACTACCTTGCCGTCCCTGGACGAATACGCCCACTATGTGCCCGAGTCTGCCCCGCAGTCAGGTAACAAGGCAGATAACTACCGCGCAACCGCGGAAGATTCTGTAGCCTACCCTGCTGGCTACGTAGAGGCCAGCCGCGGCTGTTTGCACACCTGCCGCCACTGCCCGGTTGTGCCGGTCTACCGTGGTCGCTTCTTCGTTGTACCGGTCGAGACCGTTCTAGCCGATATCGCCCAGCAAGTTGAGAAAGGCGCACGTCATATCACATTTGGCGATCCCGATTTTCTGAACGGGCCAGGCCATGCCCGCAAGGTGGCCCAGGTCCTGCATAGTGCCTTCCCCCAGGTGAGCTTCAATTTTACGGCGAAGGTGGAACACATTCTGGAACATCGGCAGCTTATGCCGGACCTCGCAAAATGTGGCGCATCTTTCGTCGTCTCGGCCTTCGAATCAACCAGCGAACGCGTGCTCTCCCGTCTGCAAAAGGGCCACACCCGCCAACAAATGGAGGACGCGATTGCCGTTGTGAACGAGGCCGGTGTCTCGATCCAGCCTACCTGGATGCCTTTTACGCCCTGGACCAGCTTGGACGACTACCTTTTCATGCTGCACTGGATTCGGAGCCAGCGACTGATACCGCACGTGCCGGCCGTCCAACTCTCGATTCGAATGCTGGTCCCGCCGGGGAGCGCCCTGCTTACCGACGATGACGCCCATGAATGGCAGGGTACCCTCGACGCGGCCAACTTCACCTACCGCTGGCTGCACCCGGACCCCCGCATGGACGTGCTCCAACGGAAGGTTGCCAAAATCGCCGAATTGGCAGGCCAAGACGAAGCCGAAGCCCCGTCTGGCGACAGTGAAAGGAACTTGCCGGTCCCTGCTGGAGAAAGAGCCAATCCCTATGTCACCTTTCACCAAATCGAATGCGCCGCCTACAAATCTGCGGGTCGCCTTGCACCAGACTTGCCAACTCCTTCCTCCTACATTCCCCGGCCGCCGCGCCTTACCGAACACTGGTTTTGTTGAGCGGAGCCTACCGCCGACCAGTTGGTCGGCTGAACCGGGCCCATGAATTTCCGTTCCACAGCTGAAGGCATTCTGTACACCGATCAGTATCAACTGACCATGGCGCAGTTGTACTATCGCCTCGGAATGCACGAAAAGCAGGCCCAATTTGACCACTTCTTTCGTCAATACCCGGATTACGGCGCGCACCGAGCCGGCTTCTGTGTAAACGCCGGGCTGGACTGGCTGCTCGATTGGATGGAGACCTCCCGTTTTGGCGCAACGGAAATCGAACTGATGCGGGGAACGACATCCCGTACAGGGCGCAGGCTTTTTGCCGACGATTTCCTGGCCTGGCTGGGCGCAAACGGCAACTATGACGGTATCTCTCTACAAGCTATTCCTGAAGGAAGGGTGGTCCACGCCCACGTGCCTCTGACGATGGTGCGCGGCCCACTGGCCATGGCCCAGATACTGGAAACGCCGCTGCTGAATATTCTCAACTACCAGACGCTCATCGCCACCAAAGCGGCCCGCCTGCGCGAAAGCGCCGGCGACGCGCTGGTACTCGAATTCGGCGTCCGCCGGGCCCACGACCGCGGCGGCAACGCCGGCACGCGTGCGGCTCTGATCGGCGGCGCCGATTTCTCCTCCAACGCCGGCATCTCCCACCTGCTGGGCTACTCACCCAAAGGCACGCACGCCCATTCGCTCGTACAAGCATTCCTGGCCCAGGGCATGACAGAACTGGACGCGTTCCAGGCCTACGCCGAGGTCTACCCGGATGAGTGTCTACTCTTGGTGGATACGATCGATACGCTTGCGAGCGGCGTGCCCAACGCGATACGCGTCTTTGAGACGCTGAGGCAGAAGGGGCATACCCCTGTCGGCGTGCGTCTGGACTCCGGCGATCTGGCATTTTTGAGTACGCATGTTGCCAAGATGCTGGACGATGCCGGATTCCCCGACGCGTCGATCGTGCTGTCGAATGAACTGGACGAGTTGATAATTCGGGAGATCAAATCACAGATCGCCCAAGAGGCGGCGCACTACGGATTGGACGCGGACAGCATTATCCGCCGTCTCGTATACGGCGTCGGCACCCGCCTGATCACCTCTGCAGGTGACAGTTCCCTGGGGGGTGTCTATAAGCTGGTCAGTCTGCAGGGCGACCCAGGCTGGCAGCCGGCGATCAAAGTCTCGGAGGATCCTGGCAAGACGGCAATTCCAGGCAGTAAGCGGGCCTGGCGAATATACGACATGCGCGGCCGTGCTACCGCCGACCTGTTGACACTCGAAGATGAAGACCCGGAGCAAGACTGGCAAATTGCCCGGCGCCATCGCGGCCCCATTAAGGGACATGACCAGCTGGCCCTGACACTTCGCCATCCGCGTGAACGGGCCAAACGCAGGACACTGGCCGCCGAGCGGATCTCCCACATCGAACCGCTGCTGTTGGATGTGCTGGCCAACGGGCGGCTTGTGCGCGAAAGGCCCTCCATCGAGCAGAGCCGGGCATCACGCCGCGCAGATGTGGCCAGACTCGATAATGGGATACGCCGGCTGATCAATCCGCAGCCGTATCATGTCTCCGTCAGCGAGAGCCTGTGGGCGCTCCAGGAGCAGCTTCTGAGTTCACTCTCAACCCGCCGGGCTGACCCGAGTTCTTGACCAACCGGCCAATCCTCGCTAAAATGGACCCTGAATGGCGTGAATGTAACGCTATGGATGACCCGCTGTATGAAGGACTCTCAGGGGGCAATTGCTGGCGCTGCCCGCTGAAGGAGAGCCTATGACGAAGCGCAATCCCAATCCAGATCCCGAAATCTATGAACTGGTAACAACCCGCAAGCCGGAAAGTTTATCGGAAACTATAGTCCTGTCCCAGGCTCCCGCCTCCCAGAGCGGCCCCGCACAGGAAATCATGCCGGCAAGCGGGGGCAGAGGCGCCTATCACATCTGGACCATCGGCTGCCAAATGAATGTGGCCGACTCCAATCATGTGGCCGCAGAGTTGGAAAAGATCGGCTACCTTCCCACCGAAGCGATGGATGAGGCTGACGTTGTCGTGCTCAACACCTGCGTAGTGCGCCAGAGCGCGGAGGACAAAGGCATCGGCAAGGCCAGCAATCTCAAGCCGTGGAAGCGGGGCCGGTCGAACCGCACTCTGGCGTTAATGGGCTGCATGGTGGGCGTCAAGCCCAGCCCGCAGTTGCGCGCCCGCTTTCCACATGTGGACGTGTTCATGCCTCCCAGCGAGCCTGCCCCGCTGATCACCTTTCTACAGCAAGATAAGATCGCGGCCGAGACCAGCCGCATTGAACAGGAGCAACTTGCCCGTCGTCACGCAATCCAGGACAGCGTGCATCCAGCCGGCGCCGGCCAATCCATTCGACGCTTGACATTGAACGGCGAGGCCGCGGTAACTGCCCACGTTCCGGTCGTCTACGGCTGTAGCCACGCCTGCACATTCTGCATAATCCCCTTCCGACGCGGCATCGAGCGCAGTCGCCCGGTAGAAGAAATCGTGAACGAAGTGCGCGGCCTGGTCGCCCAGGGCGTGCGCGAAGTGACACTACTTGGTCAGATTGTCGACCGCTATGGGCACGACTGGCGTAATGGAGAAGATGCCGGCGCATCGTTCGCAGGCAAGCCCGATCTGGCCGATCTGCTGCATGCTGTCCACGCGCTTGAGGGGCTTTGGCGCATTCGCTTTCTGACCAGCCACCCCAACTACATGTCGAACAAAATCCTGGAAGCCGTGCGCGACCTGCCCAAAGTCTGTGAGCATATCGAAGTACCGACCCAGGCCGGCAACGACCAGGTGCTGGCGCGCATGAAGCGCGGATATACGCAGGCCGAATATCGCGATCTGATCGAACACATCCGGGCGACGGTTCCCCGAGTGGCTATAAATACCGACATAATAGTCGGCTTCTGCGGTGAGAGCGCCGCGCAGTTCGACGAGACCTACCATCTGCTGGCCGACCTGAAGCTGGACAAAGCCCATCTGGCGCGTTACAGTCCGCGGCCTGGCACCGTCAGCGAACGGCGCATGGCCGATGACGTGCCGGAAGCCGAAAAGGTCCGCCGCCACAAGGCACTCGAACAACTACAGGAGCAGGTCTGTGGAGAGATCAATGGCCGGCTGCTTGGCGAGACGGTCCAACTACTCATCGAAGGACAGCACAAAGGCAAGTGGCGCGGCCGCACACGGCAAAACAAGCTGGTGTTTGTCGAAACTGACGAACAGGCGGGTGACCTGCGCGGACGCCTCGTCGCAGCACAAATCACCTGGACCGGCCCGTGGAGCATGCAGGGCCGCTTTGTGCAAGATACAACCCCGGTCGAAGCCTGAACGCACGCCATAGTTGGAAAAGTGCGCACGCGCTGAGATGAAACCTTCAAGCGGGCTCCGGCCCTTCCGACTCCCTCCTATATGAATCCGCTAATTCTCAATATCCTCCTCTTTCTTGTCGGCTTCGCACTCCTCACCGGCGGAGCCGATTTTCTTGTCCGCGGTGCAAGCCGCCTTGCCGTGCGCCTGAATGTGCCGCTCGTCGTGATCGGCCTGACCGTCGTGGCGTTCGGCACAAGTCTGCCGGAACTGGTCGTCAGTATGATTGCAAATCTCCAGGGCGGCACCAGGGCCAACCTGGCCATTGGCAACGTCGTCGGCAGCAACATCGCAAACCTTGCCCTGATCCTTGGCGTTATCGCCGTGCTGCGCCCTCTCACGGTTGACCGGCAACTGCTTCAACGTGAGTACCCCCTGATGATCGGCGTCTCGCTGCTGTTTACATGGATGGCTTGGGATGGGCAGGTGGCCCAGTGGGAGGGTGTGCTTCTTTTCTTGGGGCTGCTCGGATTTGTCTACTGGAGTTACGCAGCCAGCCGCTCGCTTGCCGAGGAAAAAGAAAGCGAGGCGCTTGAATACATTGGGGGAGAGGCAGCGGTCAGTCCTTCCCAGGCAGACGCCCCCGATGCCCACAATGACGCGGAAACAAACTCCGCAGACTCGCTGGCGCAGTCACAAGAGAGAATCGCACACGCGGCCAGGAATCCACTCTTGCCGGCCGCCATCTCCGGCCTCTTCAGGTCACTTCTGCTGCGCGACATTGGCATGGTGGTGCTCGGCATCTCTGTTCTTGTACTCGGCGCCGAATGGCTCGTCGACTCGGCTACCTTCATCGCCAGCTACTTTGGTGTCAGCGAGCTTGTGATTGGCCTGAGCCTGGTGGCCTTGGGTACAAGCCTTCCTGAACTCGCAGCATCGGTTATGGCGATCCTGTACCGGCGCGCGGATATCGCCTTGGGAAACCTCATAGGCAGTAATCTCTTCAATATGATGGCCGTCGTTGGCATAACCGCCGGGGTCCGACCTTTGCCGGCCCCTTTGAGCATGCGCTGCGTCGACTTCCCTGTCATGTTGCTGGTGGCAATTCTGCCGCCCCTCCTGCTTCTATCCTCGCCACATGTTATGAACCGCTGGAAGGGCGCCGTTATGCTGGTGCTCTATTTCGGCTATACGATTGGGATCTACCTGATAGCTGCAGGAAATGGGGTGTGTTGACGCGGGGCAGGCAGACCGGACGGATAGTGCCCATTCTGCCCCAGACTTCCTAATCCATCTGTCGAAATTCGCCTTCCTCTACTCTGTAAATCCAGACCTGAGCATTGACCAGATCGCCGTTGCCACTGAAGCGTATTGGGCCCAGGAGCGTCCCGATCTCAAGCTCGCGGATTGCTTGAGCGACGTCATGGCCTTGAAATGAGTTGGCGGCGCGTACGCCTGCCGCCAACGCCTGCATCGCCATGTACCCATTGATCGAAAACGGTCCGGGATCCCGGTTTTCAACCTCCCGATATGCTTCAATCCACTCCGAGTCAACTGCCCTAAACGGGCTGGGAGCAAGGGCGCTCAGGTACATCCCTTCTGCGGCGCCGCCCGCTTCGTCGATTGTAGCAGCCAGAAACGCGCCGTCGCTGGCAAGCATCGGCAGATTCAACTCCGCCTCAGCCAGGCCGACGCGAATATAGGGAACCTCGCTCGCGTTGCCGGCAAAGAAAATAGCATCAGCCTCCGAAATTCGAATCTGCTGCGCCATTTCCGAAAAGTCGCGCTGCCCTTCTCCTACCTCCAACTGGATCGCTGTCGATGCGCCGAGCGCCCGCAGGTTGTCAACCACTGACGCAGCCAGGCCGCTGCCGTACTCGGTTCCTGCATGGACAACGGCAACGCGCTGTGCGTTCATCTCCTCCACCAGAAAACGAGCATCTACTTCGGCCTGCACGCTGTCGCTGGCATTGACGCGAAAAAACAATGTGTGCCCGCGGTGCGTGAGTGCGCGCATTCCAGCCGATGGCGTGATCAGCAAGAGCCCCATTTCTTCATAGTGCGGCAGCGCGGCTGAGGTTGGAACACTGTCCAGGTGGCCGATTACACCCGCGATCCGCTCTCCCCGCTTGAGAGCCTGTCCGACCCTTTCCACATTGACAAGGGCTACATTGCTGTCCGATTCATCATCCAGGGCCAGCACTACAAGCCGATGGCCCAACAGACCCCCGCTATTGTTGATCTCCTCGGCAGCCAGCCGCGCCCCGCCCAGTACCGACTGTCCCGCATCTGCTCGAACGCCACTTAGTGGAACCGCGACGTAGACTACCGCCTCGCCGGCAAACGGTTTCCCGCTAGCGCCGCTGCAAGCGGAGACCAGGGCGGCGAAAAGGAAAACTACGAACAAATGGATGTAGCCGTTTGCGTTTGTTCGCACTATCTCAGCCCCTCAGCGCTGCAGTTGGAAATGCCTAAATCGTTTCGGGCGAACACCGGGTTGGACCCGATGAGTGAGGAATTCAATACTGTCAGCCCGTCGGCTGAAAGTATGTCGAAATGTGGCGATACAACTCTTCCAAGTTGGTTTCATCGGCGCGATGGAACTGGCCGCCGCCGATGCGGGAAAGATTCCTCAGCAGAGCTCCGTCTGCATCGCGCCCAAACGCGATGGTGTGGATTGCCACTGGGAACCCCGCCTCCTGTACTGCCTGCCTCAAGTCTCGCAGCCGGGATTCACTGTCGTTGTCACGGCCGTCTGTCATCACCACGATGGCATTGATGCCTTCGTTGTCGCCCACACCTTGAAGTTCACTATGTGCTGCCCATACCGCATCGATCAGGCCGGTGTAGCCGCTTGCCTCCATATTTTCGATCAACTGGGACAGGTGACCGCGCCCACTTGCATCCAACCGTTGCAGAGGGCCGAACTGCTTAACGCCGGAGCCAAACTCCATCAACCCGATTCTGTCGCGATCTCCCTGAATCTGGGCGACGAATCCGTGCAGAGCAGCCTTCGTCTTCGCAAGTTTGGCCCCTTCCATCGACTCGCTTGTGTCCACCACCAGCAGGATATTGGCAGGTCGCTTCGTATAGCGCCAAACCTCTAACACCATCTCAATGACCGGTTCCGACGGGACCGGCAACAGCGTCTGCGGCAGGAGGGGGTTCACTGTGCCGCTATTGGCAAATGGACTGGGCGCTACCGTCAGGTCGATGGTCAAGTCGACCGGTCGGAAACCAGCCTTCAATAGAGCAAGCTGGCTTTCCTCCTCCAGCAGGAATCTGGTAAAAGTGCGGTATGTGCGGCGCTGATTCTGCGTTACGGCAGGGCCCGCGCGCCCGTCCAATTCCAACAGAGCCAGGGGATGATCCGCCCAAATCGTGCCCTCTTTCGCATAGATAGCCACCAACTCTCCCTCCGGCAGGAGCCGTTCGTCATCGTCCACGCCCAACAGCTGCGGGCGTTCGCGTTCGGAGGACCGGTTCCAGGCGATGACTGCCTGCTCCTGTACCACGAACGCATCGAGGGCCCCGCTGCTTGAGCCTTCAGCCGGAAGTGGGCGGCCTTCCTCCCCCAGTTGCCCGGCAACAGCCCGATCACCTTGGCCGAAAATGTGCGCGGCTGTCTCCACCTTTCGGACGTAGTCAATTACATCCGTCCGAGCCGCGATATCTTCATTCAATCCGCGTGTAATACCAGCGCCGGCGTAAAACGCGGACAATGTCGCCAGTACCCCGGCAGCGCTGTCCGTGCTGGGATGACCCCATCTGAACTCTGTAGACGAGGAGACCGCCCGCGCCTGGACATCCTTCCAGCCGATCGCCTGTTGCGGCCAGCCTAGTTGCCGGGCCGCATCAACATGCGCGGCAATGACGATTGGGCTGACGGCGAAGAGCGTGGATGGGCCCACCCGGCTTGCCGTCAGGCCGCCTGGCGCTGTCGGAAACAGTTCGGCCCAGCCCCGGTCGATCAATCCCAGCCAAAGCGAACTGTCGGGCGCCAAGGCCTGAAAGCCTGGCTGGCGCAGCGATTCCTGCACCATCTCTCGAGGAGACAACGTAACCAACTCGACTCGCATCAACTCGCCGTCAGCTGTGCGGAGTCTTCGGCTGTTGAAGCTTTCGGCCCGCTCCTTCAGTGTTGCCGCCATCGGCTGTGAAACGGCCACTGTCAACTCGGCGCTGTTTGCTGGCCAGACTGAAACGGCGGCCGCTCCACTTTCGGTTGCCGCAATTCCGCTGCCATTTATGCTATTTGAGAACCAGGCTCCCACGCGGACCGTCGTCACCGAGCACGCGCAAAGCAGGAAACAAGCTGCCAATACGAAGGCCGCAAGCTGCCGGCGCGGGGGGATGCGCCGTCGTCCCGTTCCAGACGGCTCCATAAGGCCTCGGTCTGCCGCTTCCTGCGTTGCTCTCATGGCGCTTCATTCATGTCCTGCCAACTCCAGAGTACAGGCAGAAGGTTCCGATTCGGAGGTTGCATCACATCTGTCCGCTGGATCTCATTTCTTACACCCAAGCTCTGCCAGCGCACGAAGAGGCTGTCGTCCGTGTCGTCGACAGCCAAGCTGGGGTCGGCTGGACGCAGGCCGAATGAAAGCGCCTTGCGCTGCTGTGGTTCGCTAAGCAGAAATCGTTGAAACTCCAATGCGGCGTTTTTCTGCAAGGCCGACGTCTCGGGGCCTACCCAGATCGCGAAGGGAAAGTCGAACCAGGTTGTCCACTTCGGATAGTGAATGATCATCGGTTCCTGCCAGCGGGTTCGGATACCTTCCATGTTGCCCAGCAGTTCGCTTTCCAGGAACTGCCCCCCATCGCCGGCCGTGAAACCGAACTGGGCGACATTTCCGGCAGCGCTTGCTCTGTCACCGCTCACATTAGTCGCCGCTCCCATAACCTCCGCTAGCCAGGTCCCGAATTTCGGATCAGCTACCTCTTCAACAGTTACGTCGTTTCGGTCGTAGTATTCTCCGGCGGCAGTGAGTATGGCCGCCAGGCCGCCTACACTTTTGCCAGGCGCGGCAACGGCAAACTTGAAATTACCCCAAGAGGGATCGCCGCCCAGTTCTTTCCAGCCCGTCGGCGCGACGGCCGCCTTGTGGACTGTGGACCAGGAGATAGGGCCCACGTTTTCGAGCAAAGCAACACCACGGCTGCGAAACAAGCCCCATGTGAGAAGGGTCTTAGCTAGTGGACGGACACGGTATTGCCCGTCGCTCAGGAACAGATCCCGGCCCAGTCTGTTTCTGTTGGCGACATTGGCCAAGTCCACGAGGTAACGGCTGTCCGCTATCCAGGCGGTGGGAAATGAGTTCAGGTCGGCGCCTTCTCCTGTGGGCAGGTCTTCCCGACGCATGTCGGTTGGCAGAGCGCCGAAATCGTTCCGTTCCCACTTGCCCAGCGCAATCAAGCCGTCCATGGGAATGACTTCAACTTCAATCGACGCGCCATCCTTACTGTTCCCGTTCGCATTGAACTCCTCGGCCGCGGCCCGCACCCAGGGCTCCACCGGCAGGGCTGTGATCACAGTTATTCGCACCATCTGCTGGCGGCTGGCAGCCAGGCTAAAGCCGGCTGAGTCGCCGCTGATCGTGCGCCACACCAGTGTCCCAACCACGAGCAGGGCCGCTGCCGACAGGACTGCGACAACGAAAACACGCGTGCGATTCATTGTTCATGGGCAAGCGGGGAGCCGCAGAAGCCGCATACCGCGTTCGGCTCGGTAGTCGACCCGTCCTGAAGTTCCTGCGGGGTGGCCGCGCCGCAAGACGCGCAATGCGGCGCATAGCGCATGGTTGGCGGCGGCTCATCCCCCAGCGGCCGCTCCACTCGCAAAGGGATATCGTCAGGGTCCGGCTCCGTACGCCCAACATAAGCCCCGACCAGGCTCGTGACCCCGAGCAGGACCAGGATCCCCGGCCAAATCCAATCCGCGGCGAAAAGGATCGCCAGGCCGATCATAAAAACGGCGCCGGTCAGCCCTTGGCGGGGCGCGGTGAATGTTGTGTTTTTCATAGCTTACGCCAGTTCACTGCGATCGATTCCTGAGCGTTCATCGTATATTCCAGCATATCTTCTTCAGTGGGGATTTCTTCCCCGTCCCCCTTGAGGCTCTCAATGTAAAGCTCAATGGCTTCTTTCGCCATTTCAATCGATTCTTCTATAGTCTCGCCCAATGTGATACATCCGGGAAGGGTGGGGACAGTGACTGTATATCCCCCTTCCGGCTCTTTCTTAAGGAAGACCCTGTAACTCAAGACTTTCATAATGTATCCTCCTTTTCTCACCGGCGTTCTCGCAACTGACCAAGCTGCTGTGTGCCAGTCTAAACGTTTTTCCACTTCCGCGCACACGACAAACTTGAGCGTAGAAATCCTGCATCATCTTGACCATTGGGAAAGTAGTCTGCAACCGGAATTCGTATAGTGTTCCGTCGCATCTTGCGTCTTAGCGATAGATTCTACTACAGCCTCGCT
Organism: Caldilineaceae bacterium; assembly: GCA_965220715.1. Lineage (GTDB taxonomy): Bacteria > Chloroflexota > Anaerolineae > Caldilineales > Caldilineaceae > Bin5. Next base: position 4,053,541 of record OZ244843.1, on the reverse strand, counting down.
ATAGGTGACACAACCATAGACGGCGAAAAGGCCCTCCGGACTAATGCTTCCGCTGCTCGGCGTGGCGACAGTGAGCACCTTTCTGCCACTGCTTAGGTGCCTCGGGGCGCTCGTTTGAAACTGCATATCACAAACGGCCGCATCGCGGCGCGGAACATGTCGATCACATTAGAGAAGGCCTTCACTATGTAAGTGTTGCTCAACTCAGTTCCCCATTTCTTCCACTAACTCGCCCAACTTCCCTTAGGTTTGCCTTCAACCCTGCCAACAATCTGAATCGGTTGAAATTGTGGTATAATGGAAACTGCCTTTTGGCAGCGAAGGAGATTGATATGATAACGCGAATCGAACTCGATGGCTTCAAGACGTTCCAGAAATTTTCCGTCGATCTTGCACCATTGCAAGTAATCGTCGGTGCAAATGGGGCGGGCAAGAGCAATTTATTTGATGCGCTGCAACTGCTGAGTCGGCTAGCCCATTCGGACCTACGTACGGCGTTTCAGGATCTGCGGGGCGAAGTGGGCGAGCTCTTTACTATCCGACCGGATGGCGGGACCTTAGACCGAATTCAACTTGCAGTCGAGGTGTTGGTAAATCGTCAGGTTCAAGATGACTGGGGCGCCCGCCAGGAATTGAGATTTCCCCGGATGCGTTATGAATTGAAAATTGTTCGTAGCAAAGATGCCCACGGTTTGCAGCGGCTCTACGTAGATCATGAATCGCTGACCCCAATTCCTCGCAATCAGGATCGTTGGACAAAGTGCTATGACTTAAAGACAGGTGGCGACTGGATTCCAGAGATGACTGGTGGTCGCTCTTCCCCTTTCATCTCCACCCGCACGGAATCGAATAAGCCAACTCTATCATTGCATCAAGACGGGAGCGGTGGTCGGAGAAATGTTGTAGCAGAGCAAGCAGAGCGGACTGTATTGAGTGGAATTCAAAACACGGAGTTTCCTCATGCCTTTGCCGTGGCTGAGGAGATGCGGGCGTGGCGCTTTTTGCAACTGAATCCCGAAATTCTGCGGCAACCCAGTCCAATGACTGCGCCCACTAGGTTGGCCGCTGATGGGAAATTTCTGCCCAACGTCTTGGCGCGCATGAAGGCCACAGATCCAATGCTGTTGGCCGAAGTCTCGTTGGATTTAGCCAATCGTGTTCCGGGCATTCTGCAAGTAGAGGTAGAAGAAGATCGGAAGCTGGATCAGTATGTAATCTGGGCACAGACTGAAGACGGGCGGCGCTTTTCGTCTCGCGTTCTCTCTGACGGCACGTTGCGTATGTTGGCGCTCATGGCGCTAAATTGTGATCCAGAACACGAGGGACTCCTGTGCTTCGAGGAGCCGGAAAACGGCGTTCATCCCTCCCGCTTAAACAGCATGACTCATTTGTTGCAGGACTTGGCAACCGACTTTTCAGATCCGGAACAGTCAGAATTGCCCCTGCGCCAGGTACTGTCAAATACGCATTCGCCCGCGTTTATTAGCAACCCAGATATTCTGCCTCACGTTCTTTTTGCCCATATGGCGACCCGTGTCGCACCTCAGAACGGCGGCCACCTTCAGCGAGTTACGCGAATTGTTCCGGTTAAACCTGACCCAATCCAGCCTAAACTCTTGGCACTTTCTGAGGAGGAACGAATCTATACACTTGGGAAAGTGCGAGACTACCTGGAGAACGGCGACCTCGACCGTGCCCGACGTCGGTTGGCTTCGCAACTTGAAAATGGTAGTGGCCGACCACTTTCGGACATTCTAGATCGATGACGAGTTTGGTCATGGCGCTTTTTGCCGAGGGATCTACGGATCATCGATTCCTAAATAGCGTTGCGCAACGCACAGCAAGTCGAATCTTGCAACTGAATAGTATGTCGGTCGTAGACGTTCCTGAGTTACAGATCATCAACCCACGGTTAAACATGACTCAAGAGGATCAAATCTTTAATGCAGCTCTGGCCGCGCACGGTCATCACCTTCTTCTGGTACACGCAGATGCAGATGCTCGTTCTCTCGAAGCCGCCTGGTCAGAGCGCATAGAGCCGGGAATGGGGCGGGCCCTGGAGGCATCTAATGAGGGCGCAAAGGTTTGTGACAAAATAGTGCCTGTTATTCCCGTAAGAATGACCGAATCATGGATGTTGGCAGATCCCGCCACGCTAATTTCAGTTATCGGGACAAGGATTTCACTCAACGATTTGAGTCTACCTACCAGTCCATCCCAAGTTGAGAGGATAACTCACCCGAAAGATAAACTGGGAGAAGTCGTGAAAATTGCCCTCAAGGGTCGCTCTCGCCGTCGCCGTCGAGAGCGTAATATCGGTAGGCTATATGAACCACTTGCCCGAAGAATAGACCTTGATCGCCTCGAAAGAGTTCCAGCTTTCCGCAAGTTTCGGACAGATTTGACCCAGGTTCTGCGGGAACTTCACTTCATCTGACCGACTTTCGTTCTAGTTTGTATTTGCTCCACTACCTGAGACAAATTCCAGTTTTTCGATTTAGGAGCATCATGCCCAATATCCAACCTTCTGCTCTGCGCGAACTCGGCTATCAACTGTTCGAGGCATCAGGCTGCACCACCGAGGACGCCCACGCCGTGGTCGACCACCTCGTGGAGTCCAATCTCTTCGGACACGACTCCCATGGCGCCATTCGTTACTACGAGTACACGCGCGCCATCCGCGAGGGCCGCTTTCAGCCCCGTGCCACACCCACCATAGTTCGCGACTACCCGAGCACTGCTGTCGTCGACGCCGGCGGCGCCCTGGGCCAGGTCGGCGCAACTTTCGCAATGAATCTGGCCATAGACAAGGCCCGCCAACACGGTCTGGCCACAGTGACATTGCGCAACACGAGCCACGTGGGCCGCGCCGGCGCTTATCCACTGATGGCGGCGCGTCAAGGGAACCTGATCGCCCTGGCGTTCGTAAACGCCGGACATCTCGGCTATCAGATTGCCCCATTTGGCGGGCTCGAGGGCCGTCTCAGCACCAATCCGATTGCATTTTCCGCGCCCCGCCCCGAAACCGACCCGATTCTGGTCGACATGACCACCTCAGTCGTGGCCGAAGGTAAGGTGCGCGTCGCCATCAATCAGGGCAAGCATGTGCCCGAGGGCTGGCTCATCGACGCCAACGGCAACCCGACGACCGACCCAAACGATTTCAGAGCAGACCCGCCGGGTGCTATTTTGCCTTTGGGGGGCGTAGTTGCACATAAGGGCTATGCTTTGGGCCTTGTAGTAGAATTGCTGGGTGGCACGCTCAGTGGCGAGGGTTGTGCCGACGGTTCTCGGACCATGAGGAGCAATGGCGTCCTTTTCACCGTCTACAACATCGAACATTTCACCGAGCTTTCTACCTACTATGAAGAGGTAGAGGCGCTGTTCAGGCACGTCAAATCCAGCCGTCTCGCGCCTGGTTTCAACGAGATTCTAGCGCCAGGAGAGCCGGAGTTTCGCAGCGCGCAGCGCAAAGAGACCGAAGGTATCGAAATCGACGACACCACCTGGGCCGCCATCTGCCAGGAGGGGCGTATCCTGGGGCTCGATCCAGACAGTTGGTAGACATCGCGCAGAGACTGCGGCCGAAACGCGGCCGCACGAACCGATCTGAAACCAGCGCCAAAGGGAGCAAGCAATGGAACAGATGACACCCAAACAACGGTTCTTGGCTGGGCTGAACGGCGACCCGGTGGACAGACCGCCGGCAGCCAGTATTGTGTCCGTAATCACCTACGAATTGATGGACATTACCGGCGCGCACTTCCCCCATGCAAATGTCGAACCGGAGCCGATGGCGACACTCGCCGCCGGCGCGCATGAAGTGATGGGATTCGACAGCGTAATGCCGATCTTCAGCATCGCCCAGGAGGCAATGGCGCTTGGTTGTGAGGTGGATTGGTCTGACACCGACATGATGCCTAACCCGACCGATTCGCCCTGGGCCGACCGCGATGCAGAGATCAAACTGCCTGACGGCTTTCCCGATTCGTTCCTGGAAGATAAGTACGTCAAGTGCGCCATTGATGCCATCCGCCTTCTCAAACAGCACTTTGGCGACGAGGTTATGGTTTTGGGGAAGGTTATGGGGCCGTGGACCCTATCCTACCACTGCTACAACACCCAGGAGTTCCTCTTCGACACTATTATGGACCCGGATCGGGTGCGCAAGTCGTTGGAAACCTTGGCGCCGGTACCGCTCCTGTTTGCCGCGGCCCAGTTGGAGGCCGGCGCCGACGCCATCGTCTGGGCCGACCACGCCACCGGCGACTTGGTTCGCAACACCATGTACCGGGACTTCCTGTTGCCCCACCACCAGGAGCTGGTGCCGCAGGTGGAGGCGCCCGTCATCCTGCACTGTTGCGGGCGGACGCTGGACAGGGTCGAGTATTTTAACGAGGCCGGCTTTGCCTGCTACCATTTCGAGTCGGCCAACGCGCCCGATCTTATGGTCGAGAAGGCCGCCGGAAAGATGAAGCTGACGGGCAACGTCAACAACCCAATCACCTTGTATTCCCGCGGCCCGGAGGAGGCACGCGCCGAAGCACAAGCCGCAATCGACGCCGGTGTAGATATTATTGCACCCGAATGCGCCGTTCCGCTTCAGGCGCCGCTCGCCAACCTACAGGCGATCGTGGAGACCTGCAAAGACAATCGCTACCAATAGGAGCGCCTTACAATGAGTCGTGAAGAAGAAATCAAAAAAGGGCTGTACGAGCACACTTTAGTCGGTGAGGCGCGGGAGGTGGTCGAGCTCACGGAAGAGGGTATTGAAATGGGGATGGATCCCCTGGACATCCTCTTCGGCGCGCTCATTCCTTCTTTGCAAGAAGTTGGCCGTCTGTTCGAGATCGGCGAATACTTTGTGCCCGAAATGCTGGTTGCGGCGCGGGCCATGCAAGGAGCCATGGCCCTGTTGCGCCCGCTGCTGGTCGACAAAGGCGCCGAGCCGATTGGCAAGGTCGTTATGTTGACCGTCAAGGGCGATGTCCACGATATTGGCAAGAACCTATGCAATATCATGCTTGAGGGCGAGGGCTTCGACATCGTCGACTTGGGCGTCAACGTCAAGCCGGAAGATGTCGTCGCCGCAGTACAGGAACATCAGCCCCAGCTTCTGGGCTTCTCCGCCTTTCTGACTACGACAATGCCCTTCTTCAAGTCGAATCTGGCCGCGTTGACCGAGGCCGGATTGCGAGACTCGGTCAGGGTGATGGTGGGCGGCGCGCCGGTGACGCAGGAGTACGCCGACAGCGTTGGCGCCGACGGCTTCGCGACTGATGCCAGCGCCGCCGTGCGTCTGGCCAAAAAACTTATGGTCGAAATGGGGTATGACATCACCATGGGGGGCAATGCCGGCGAAGACACTTCAGCCCTGGCCAGCGCTGTGCAAGCTGTCGAGGAACTCATGGTCAAAGCCGGATCACATGACGAGTAGCCAGAAATGAACACCGTGATTTCCTCCGCAAAGAAAACTGTCGTTATCGGTCCCGAACACCCCTTTGTTATCATAGGCGAACGCATCAACCCCACCGGCCGCAAAATCCTGACCAAGCAGATGATCGACCGCAACATGAGCATGGTCTGCCGCGATGCGCGCCGGCAGGTTGACGCGCACGCGCATGTTCTCGACATCAACGCCGGCGTACCTGTCGACGGCGTCGAGCCGGAAATTCTCAGTCAAGCCATCCAAGCCGTGCAACAGACCGTGGACGTGCCGATTTCGATCGATTCTTCGGTGGTCGAAGCGCTGGAGGAGGGTCTCGCCGCCTACGAAGGCAAGGCCCTCGTCAATTCAGTAACCTACGAGGATGAGCGGCTGGAAACGGTACTACCGCTTGTCAAGAAATATGGCGCGGCCGTCGTCGGCGTTGCCAATGACGATACCGGCATCTCCAGCGACCCGCAGGAGCGGCTGCGCATCGCCACACGCATAGTCGAGCGCGCCGCAGACCACGGCATTCCGGCCGAGGACGTGGTGATCGACCCGCTGGCCCTCACTGTCAGCGCCGATGACAATGCCGCCCTGATCACACTGGAGACTATCCGCATCATCCGCGAAAGTCTGGGTGTCAACATGACATGCGGCGCCAGCAACATCTCCTTCGGTCTGCCGTGGCGGCCGACCGTAAACGCAGCGTTCCTGTCCATGGCGATCGCCGCAGGCCTGAACTCGGCGATCACCAATCCGCTTGAGGCCGAAATCCGGCACGCAATCTACGCCGCTGACCTGCTCATGGGGCACGACGCCTATGCGGCCAACCTGATTCAGGCATTCCGATCGGAACGAAAGCGCCAGCAAGCATCGAGCTAACCTTCATTCCGTTCCATCCGGAAAGGCATCTGCGTTCGCTGTAATGACAATAACTGCACCCACGCGCACGACCAAAGTCTCCATCGAGTTCCGTCCCCACGACAAGGTGACCCGCGTTCCCCCGGGAATGACGATCTTCAACGCCGCAAACTGGATTGGCCTGCCCATCGACAGCACTTGCGGCGCCAAAGGAACCTGCGGCAAATGCAAGGTCCGCATCCTGCTCGGGCAAAACGGCGCTACCGCGGCCGACCGCAGGATCTTTACCGAAGAAGAACTGGCCGATGGCTGGCGGCTCTCATGCCGCAGTGAAGCCAATTCCGACGTAGTCTGCCACGTGCCGCGGCTGATGGGAAACCCCAAAGCGGCACTGATGGGGGTCGACCGGCACGTTATCCTCAACGCCAACGTCTACAAGATCCCCCTGACCCTGACGCCGCCTAGCCTGGAAGACCAACGCAGCGATTACAGCCGCATTCGCGACGCACTTGAGCCGGAGGGGTATGCGATTGAGGCCTCGCTGAACCTGTTGCGCCAGTTGCCGGGCGTATTGCGCCGCCACCAGTGGCAGGTCACTGCCGTGGTGGTCGGACACGAGTTGGTCTGCGTCGAGGGAGGCGATACCAGCAGCCGCTCATTTGGCCTGGCCTTTGATATTGGCACAACTACCGTCGTGGGCATGTTGATCGATCTCAACAGTGGCGCGCCGGTCGCAGTCCGTTCCGCCCTCAACGGCCAAGCAGCACAGGGAGCCGACGTAATCTCCCGCATCAGCTACACCATGCTCAACGAGGACGGCCTGTCCCAACTGAACGAGGTCATCCTCCGCACGTTGAACGGCCTCATCGCCCAACTCCTGGTGGAAGGGCAGGTGGCGGCGCACGAGGTGTATGAAGTTGTGACCGCCGGCAATGCCACCATGCAGCACCTGCTCTTGGGCGTTGACCCGGAGCCGATAGGTCTCGAACCGTTTATTCCCGCTGTCGAGGATATGGTGCAGGCGTCGGCCCAGGAAGTTGGCCTCGACATTCTGCCCCAGGCACAGATACACTGTCTCCCCTATCTCGGCGCCTATGTGGGCGCTGATCTTGTGGCAGGGCTATTGGCCACCGGCTTGGCACAGAATGAAGGCGTGCGGTTGCTGGTCGATGTCGGCACCAATGGCGAAATCATTTTGGGGTCTGCCGCCCGCACAGTGGCCACCGCTGCTCCCGCCGGGCCTGCCTTTGAGGGCGCACAGATCCAGGACGGTATGCGCGCCAGCGACGGCGCTATCGAGGCCGTGACCATCACCCGGGACGGGATAGAACTCCAGGTGATAGGGGATGTCCCACCGATTGGACTCTGCGGATCCGGCTTGCTGGACGCGGTGGCCCAACTGCGTTTAAGCGGGCTATTGCTTCCGTCGGGACGGTTCGTGAAGGCGGAGGACGCGACCCAAATGGTCGCACCTGATCTGGCAAAGCGTATCATCACCGGCGACCAGGGCCGGCGTTCCTTTGTCTTGGCGTGGCCTGAAGAGTCCGGCGGCGACAAACCGATAGTACTGACCCAGCGCGACGTGCGCGAGCTTCAATTTGCCAAGGGATCCATCGCCGGCGGTATCGACGTGGTCATGCAGGAACTGGGCGTCGAGGCGGATGAGCTTGTCGAAATCTTTCTGGCCGGCTCCTTTGGCAGCTACATTAATCCCCAAAGCGCACGCATAATCGGGCTGGTGCCGCCCGTGCCCGTTGAACGGATCAAGGCGGTGGGTAATGCTGCCGGTGAAGGCGCCAAGATCGCACTGCTCTCATTCCGTGAGCGAATGGTGGCCCGGTCGCTTCCCCAAATCGTGGAATACCATGAACTCTCGGGCCGCGCGGACTTCAACGATTCGTTTCTGGCCGTTCTGCAGTTCCCGGAGCTCGACTCGCTCGGCCTGGAGAATAATTTCGTGGACAGCCGCAGTTTAGAAGCTGGTTAAGCTAGACCCTCCCCTACGTAGACAGGCGACAATTCTCCTGGTCCAGAACCTCCGCATTTACGAGTGTCTTGGGAACGCCCCCACGCAGCACTGTTACCACATTCTCAGCTGCCTTGCGAGCCAACTCTGCCGTGGCCGCCACCGAGTAAAAGGCGGCATGTGGAGTGACGATCACATTTTCCAGCGACAACAGAGGATTGTCTCCTGGTGGCGGCTCCGGATCAGTCACGTCAAGGGCCGCGCCGGCGATGCGTCCTTCCTTTAGTGCCCGGACGAGCGCCCCCTCGTCTATCACGCCTCCGCGACTGGTGTTGATCAACAACGCATTGGGTTTCATCTGCGCAAGCGCGGCATCGTTGATGAGATGGGCTGTCTCCTCTGTGAGCGGGCTGTGGATTGACACATAATCGGACGCGGCAAGCAGCGTCGCGAGTTCGTTCGTCACTTCTACCCCTTGAGGCGCGTCTTCTGGACGCAACCGCGGCGTGTAGGCCATGACGCGCAGTCCGAACCCCAGCGCCTTGGGAACAAGCGCGCGCGCGATGTTGCCGAACCCGATCAGCCCCAGCGTCTGGCCCTTTACTCGCGGAATCGGTCGCGGCGTTTCCCTGGTCCAGTCGCTGCGATCCGGGGTGCGGGCCAGGGGGAACAGTTGACGGGCGGTTGCAAGCAACAATGCCATGACGTGGTCCGAAACCTCCTCCAGGCAAAAGTCAGGAACATTGGTGACGAGCATGCCCAGTTCGGTTGCGCGGCCGATCGGAATGTTGTCCAGCCCGATGCCATAGCGGCTGACAACCTGGCAGTTGGGTGCAATATCAAGAGCCTCCGCCGGCACATCCTTCCAGCAGGTCAGGATCGCGTCAGCTTGCGGCGCCAGTGCGATGATCTCTTCCGGCGTTCCATCTCCGGCCACCATGACCTCGCCTTCAACTGCCGCCAGTACCTCCTTTTCAATGTCGAGATCTGGCCATGCAATGTCGGTAATAAGAATTCGGCGGGTCATTTCTGCGGCTCCATTCTGTTCCTGATGAAGTGGTTATGTCCGGCTTGACCCTGGCAGCCAAGCATTACATTCTGGTTAGCGGAAACTACATAAGGCGGTCAATTCCCGCCAACCATCTCCGCGGCGATTTTTTCTGCCATCATCATCACTGTGGCGTTGATATTGGCGCGCACGCTGTCCGGCATTAACGAGGCATCGACTATTCGCAGGCGGTCTATGCCGTACACGCGGCCGGCCTGGTCTGCAACAGCCAGCGGGTCGGTTGGCAGACCCATTTTGCAAGTACTGGAAGTATGGTGCCCCGTATCGGCGTTGGCAAGAATCCAATGATCCAGCGCTGCATTGTCATGTAGCGCGTGGCCCGGGCCTTGCAACACGTTTCCGCAGATATCGCGAAAGGCTGGGTGCTCTTCGATCAGTTCGGTACAGAGCCGGATTGCCTCTCGCTGGCGTTTGCGGTCGAAAGATTCTTCGAAATAGCGATACCGGAGCAAGGGCTGGTCCTGGATGGCGGCGCTTTGCAAACGCAACTCACCCTGCCCGACGGCAAGGTTGACCGTTGGGCGCACGAACAGGAAATCGCCGGTGTCGCCGCTATAGTCAGGTACTGCCGCGATGTAGACGATCATGTCGTTGGTCAGGTCCGAACCGTCGGCTGTGTAGCGCAGGCAGGCTTGAAGCCTGTGGAAGCGGTCTGATGGCTTGAACGACAGCTGCCATTGCAGGTTTACGGTCGGATGATCGCGCAGGTTGCTTCCTACTCCGGGAAGGTGGTGGCTTACGTTCACTCCGATTTCTCGCAGATGCGGCGCCGGGCCGATACCGGAAAGCATCATGATCTGCGGTGTGCCTATCGCGCCTGCGCAAAGTACGGTTTCGTCGGCATAATACTGCTCCACCTTACCGTTACGTACCACTTCAACACCGACTGCGCTTCCGTTTTCCAATAAAATCCGGCGCGTCGTGCATTCCGCCAGGATATGGAGATTAGGGCGATTTCGGGCTTGGGCCAAGTAGGTCACTGCCGTACTCTGGCGAATTCCACCAATATTATTGAGAGGATAAGGGCCCAGGCCGGTTGACAGCGGAAGATTGGCGTCGGGACAATCCGGGAAGCCGGCCCGGCGGCATGCCTCGGCCCAGGCCAGTTGATCCGGGCCCCATTCTTCCTCTGGGTAGCGGCGCACGCCGATGGGCCCGTCATTTCCATGATAGTCTTCGGCGCCAAAGTCGTGGTCATTTTCCAGCTTGCAATAGTATGGCAGCACCCGCTCGAAGCTCCACTCTTCGTTGCCCAGCGCGACCCAGGCGGCGAAATCATCCGGGATGCCGCGCAGAAAGATCTGCGCGTTCACGGCGCTGGAGCCGCCCACCACTCTCCCACGAGGCACCGGCATATTGTCGCGCTGCGGGGTCGCTTGCGCCGTGTATCCCCAGTCGTGGCCCCTGGCGGCCACGGAGGAAGTACCGTAGCCCAACCGGATGTCTGCGGGCAGGCTAGCCATCGTTGGGTAGTCCGGTCCTGCTTCCAGTAATAGCACCTGACGGGATGCGTCCTCGGTCAGCCGCGCGGCGAGAATGTTTCCCGCCGAACCGGCGCCCACTATCAGAGTGTCATAGATCACGCGGCAACCTCCCTCCGAATTTCGGACCCCCACGGTTTACGCATTTGCCGGCTTCGTCGGTAGCAACTCATCGTCCTCTTTGCGCTCGCGATAGCCGCTGACGATCATGCCGCCCCGTTCCACCCTTTTTCCGGCTACCTCGCGATTCTGCGGGTCGCGGTAACCCATGCGCACCAGCCGGCGGGGATCCTTTGTCTGGTTAATGTAGGAGCCATGGACCGTATCAATGCAGAAAACAACGACATCGCCAGCCTTTGCCGGAACCGCTACCGTATCTTCGAGGTGAAACTTATTGGTGGGCAGATGGGGTGAACACGGGCCGTCTTCGGTCTCAAGGATATGGTCCAGGTGGCCCATTTTGTGCGAGCCATCGAGGAATCGGATTTCCCCATTTTCGTGGTAGGTATCGTCAAGGTGGACCAGCACATCGATGAAGCGCCCGTCCTGGTGGGGGTAAAACGGGTTATCCTGATGCAGTGGGAAGGGGTGACCGGTCTGCGGCGGCTTGATGTGCAGGGTCGTATGATGTAGCTCCACATTGGGGCCCAACAGATCGCTGAGGGCCTCGGCGAGCCTGGCATTGGTAGCCGCCCGCATCCAGGCAACCGAGTAATAATGCAGGTCTTGCATCGCCGTCAATTTGGACTTCTTTTCTGTTTCCGGGTCCATGTAGGCCTGTCGCCAAGGGCCGGTCCAGCCTGGGTTGGTGAAGGCCCAGTCCTCTACGAGCCGGTCCAACTCGTCCGAAAGTTCTCGGGTCTGCTCAGGCGTAAACACTCGCGGGATGCGCAAGAAGCCATGTTCTTGATAGAAGCTGATCTGCTGCTGCGTGAGCATTGGGTCATCTCCCTTTCTTGCAATGAAACGCCACGCCATCGAAAGTCGCTAATAAGAATTCGGCGGGTCATTTCTGCGACTCCATTTTGTTCCAGAGAAGGTTGTCAGTCTCGCCACTAGTCTGGCGGCCGGCTACTTCCTGTGGTTCTTCGAGAATACCGTAACGGCACTTAACTCTAGCCGGCCATCTCCGCGGCGACTTTTTCTGCCATCATCATCACAGTGGCGTTGATGTTGGCGCGCACGCTGTCCGGCATCAGCGAGGCATCGACAATACGCAGTCCGTCGATTCCGTGTACGCGGCCGGATTGGTCGGCGACAGCGAGCGGGTCCGATGGCAGGCCCATCTTGCAAGTGCTGGAAGTATGATGCCCCGTATCGGCGTTGGCAAGAATCCAATGATCCAGGGCGGCATTGTCATGTAGCGCGTGGCCCGGGCCTTCCAACGCATTTCCGCAGATATCGCGAAAGGCTGGGTGCTCTTCGATCAGTTCGGTACAGAGCCGGATTGCCTCTCGCTGGCGTTTGCGGTCGAAAGATTCTTCGAAATAGCGATACCGGAGCAAGGGCTGGTCCTGGATGGCGGCGCTGTGCAAAAGCAACTCACCCTGCCCGACAGCAAGGTGGACCGTTGGGCGCACGAACAGGAAATCGCCGGTGTCGCCGCTACGGTCAGGTACTGCCACGAGGTAGACAGTCATGTCGTTGGTAAGGTCCGAACCGTCGGCTGTGTAGCGCAGGCAGGCTTGATGCCAGTGGAAGCGGTTTGATGGCTTGAACGACAGCTGCCATTTTAGGTCTACGGCCGGATGATCGCGCAGGTTGCTTCCTACTCCGGGAAGGTGGTGGGTAACGTTCACTCCGATTTCTCGCAGATGCGGCGCCGGGCCGATACCTGAAAGCATCATGATCTGCGGTGTGCCTATCGCGCCTGCGCAGAGTACGGTTTCGTCGGCATAGTACTGCTCCACCTCACCGTTACGTACCACTTCAACACCGACTGCGCTTCCGTTTTCCAATAAAATCCGGCGTGTCGTGCATTCCGCCAGGATATGGAGATTGGGGCGATTTCGGGCTTGGGCCAAGTAGGTCACTGCCGTACTCTGGCGAATTCCCCCAATATTATTGAGAGGATAAGGGCCTACGCCGGTTGACAGCGGAAGATTGGCGTCGGGACAATACGGGAAGCCGGCCTGGCGGCATGCCTCGGCCCAGGCCTGCTGATCCGGGCCCCAATCTTCCTCTGGGTAGCGGCGCACGCCGATGGGCCCGTCATTTCCATGATAGTCTTCGTCGCCAAAGTCGTGGTCATTTTCCAGCTTGCAATAGTATGGCAGCACACGCTCGAAGCTCCACTCTTCGTTGCCCAGCGCGACCCAGGCGGCGAAATCATCCGGGATGCCGCGCAGAAAGATCTGCGCGTTCACGGCGCTGGAGCCGCCCACCACTCTACCACGAGGCACAACCATGTCGTTGCGCTGTCGCGTCGCCTGGGCCTTGTATCCCCAGTCGTGGTTCCTGGCGACCATACCGGAGGAAGTACCGTAGCCCGACCGGATGTCTGCGGGCAGGCTAGCCATCGTTGGGTAGTCCGGTCCTGCTTCCAGCAAGAGCACCTGACGGGATGCGTCTTCGGTCAGGCGCGCGGCGAGAATGTTTCCGGCCGAGCCGGCGCCCACGATCAGAGTGTCATAGATCACGCGGCAACCACTTCCCTGAATGCAAGCCCCACGGATTACGCATTGGCAGGCTTCGTCGGCAGCAGCTCATCGCCCTCGTTGCGCTCGCGATAGCCGCTGACGATCATGCCGCCCTGCTCCACCTTTTTTCCGGCTAATTTTCCGGTTCTTCGAGAATTCCGCAACGGGCTTCAATTCTTGCCGGCCATCTCCGCGGCGACTTTTTCTGCCATCATCATCACAGTGGCGTTGATGTTGGCGCGGACACTGTCCGGCATAAGTGAGGCATCGACTATTCGCAGGCGGTCTATGCCGTACACGAGGCCGGCCTGATCTGCAACAGCCAGCGGGTCGGTTGGCAGACCCATCTTGCAAGTGCTGGAAGTATGATGCCCCGTATCGGAGTTGGCAAGAACCCATTGGTCAAGGGCCGCATTGTCATGCAGCGCGTTTCCAGGTCCCAGCAAAACTTCCCCGCTTATAGTGCGAAAGGCAGGGTGCTCTACTATCAGTTCGGTACAAAGCCGAATGGCTTCCCTCTGCCGCTCACGATCGAACAGTTCTTCGAAATAGCGGTAATTGAGTAACGGTTGGTCCTGAATGTCGGCGCTGCGCAAACGCAGCACACCCTGCCCGACGGCATGGTTGAGCGTCGGACGCACGAAGAGGAACTCGGCCGAGTCGACGGCGAATTCGGGAACGGCAGCGATGTAAACGATCATGTCGTTTTTCATATGCGAACCGTCGGCCGTGTAGCGCAGGCCGGCCTGGTGCCAGTGAAAACGGCCCGTAGGCTTGAACAGGAGTTGCCAGTGCAGATTTACTGTTGGATGGTCGCGCAGGTTGCTTCCGACCCCGGGCAGGTGGTGACTGACATGAAGTCCGACTTCCCGCAGATGGGACTCCGGGCCGATTCCGGACAGCATCATGATCTGCGGTGTGCCTATCGCGCCGGCGCAGAGTACGGTTTCGGCGGCGTAGAACTGTTCTACCTTACCGTTGCGAACCACTTCCACACCGACCGCGCGACCATTTTCCAATAAGATTCGGCGCGTAGTGCATTCCGCCAAAATATGAAGGTTGGGTCGGTTTCGGGCTTGTGCCAAGTAGGTCACAGCTGTACTTTGGCGAATCCCCGCAATATTATTTATTGGGTAAGGGCCGAATCCGGTTGACCCTGGTAAATTGGCGTCCGGGCAATCGGGGAAACCGGCCTGCCGGCAAGCCTCAGCCCAAGCCTGCTGATCCGGGCCCCATTCTTCCTCAGGGTAGCGGCGTACGCCGATGGGCCCGTCGGCGCCATGATAGTCGGCATCGCCGTAGTCGTGATCGTTCTCGAGCTTGCAGTAGAAGGGCAACACTTGCTCCCAGCTCCACCTGTCGTTGCCCATTTCCTCCCAAGCTGCGAAATCTTCAGGAATCCCGCGCAGAAAGATCTGCGCGTTCACGGCGCTGGAGCCGCCCACCACTCTGCCGCGCGGCACATCCATGTCGTCGCGCTGTCGCGTCGCCTGCGCCTTGTATCCCCAGTCGTGGCTTTTGGCGATGATGCCGGAGGGCGTGCCGTAACCGAGGCGGATGTCTGCTGGCAGGCTGTCCGTGGTTGGGTAGTCAGGGCCTGCCTCCAGCAGGAGCACCTGACGAGACTCGTCTTCGGTCAAGCGGGCGGCGAGGATGTTTCCCGCCGAACCGGCGCCCACGATCAGTGTGTCATAGATCACGCGGCAACCACTCCCCGGATTGCAGGCCCCACGGATTACGCATTGGCAGGCTTCGTCGGCAGCAACTCATCGCCCTCGTTGCGCTCGCGATAGCCGCTGACGATCATGCCGCCCCGATCTACCCTTTGCCCGGCTACCTCGCGATTCTGCGGGTCGCGGTAGCCCATGCGCACCAGCCGGCGGGGATCCTTTGTCTGGTTAATGTAGGAGCCATGGACCGTATCAATGCAGAAAACAACGACATCGCCAGCCTTTGCCGGAACCGCTACCGTATCTTCGAGGTGAAAATTATTGGTGGGCAGATGGGGTGAACACGGGCCGTCTTCGGTCTCAAGGATATGGTCCAGGTGGCCCATTTTGTGCGAGCCATCGAGGAATCGGATTTCCCCATTTTCGTGGTAGGTATCGTCAAGGTGGACCAGCACATCAATGAAGCGTCCGTCCTGGTGGGGGTAAAACGGGTTGTCCTGATGCATTGGGAAGGGTTGACCAGTCTGCGGCGGCTTGATGTGCAAAGTAGTATGATGCAATTCCACATTGGGGCCCAACAGATCGCTGAGGGCCACGGCGAGCCTGGGATTGGTGGCGGCTCGCATCCAGGCAACCGAGTAATAGTGCAGGTCTTGCATCGCCGTCAATTTTGCCTTCTTTTCTGTTTCCGGGTCCATGTAGGCCTGTCGCCAAGGGCCTGTCCAGCCTGGGTTGGTGAAGGCCCAGTCCTCTACGAGCCGGTCCAACTCGTCCGAAAGTTCCTGGGTCTGCTCAGGCGTAAACACTCGCGGGATGCGCAAGAAGCCATGTTCGTGATAGAAGCTGATCTGCTGCTGCGTGAGCATTGGGTCATCTCCCTTTCTTGCAATGAAACGCAACGCCATCGGTCGCAGTGGGGCCACGTATTTGTGTCGATTCAATTCCTGGTGACAGCGCGGCGCGCCCATTCTGAGGCAGGGGCATATTGATTCTGCCTTGTCTCAGGCTATGGGCAAGAGCTCGTCGCCCTCTTGTCGCTCGCGGTATCCGCTGACCATCACGCCCGGCCGCCCCATACTCTGGCCGTACTCCTGGCGATTCAGAGGGTCCCGGTATCCCATGCGTACCAGGCGGCGGGGCTTCTTCGTCTGGTTGATGTACGACCCGTGGACCGTGTCAAGACAAAATAGCACAACATCGCCCGCCTTGGCAGGAACCGCCACCGTATCTTCCAGGTGGAACTGATCTGTGGGCAGATGGGGCGAACAAGGACCGTCTTCGGTTTCTTTGATGTGTTCAAGGTGGCCCATCTTATGTGATCCATCCAGGAAGCGGATTTCGCCGTTCTCGTGGCGGGTGTCATCCAGGTGGACCAGCACATCGATGAAGCGGCCGTCCTGATGTCCGTAAAACGGGTTGTCCTGATGCATCGGGAACGGTTGTCCGGTCTGAGGCGGCTTGATGTGCAGGGTGGTGTGGTGCAACTCAACGCTGCTGCCCAGCAGTTGGCTGAGAGCTTCGGCAAGCCCCGGATTGGTCGCGGCCCGCATCCAGGCCACCGAATAGAAGTGCAGGTCGTGCATCGCCGTCAATTTAGCCTTCTTTTCCGTATCGGGGTCCATATACGCCAGACGCCAGGGGCCGGTCCAGCCGGGGCTGGTGAACGCCCAATCTTCGACAAGGCGGTCCATCTCGTTCGAAAGTTCCTGAGTCTCTTCCGCCGTGAACACCTCGGGAATGCGCAGGTAGCCGTGCTCGTGATAGAAGTTGATCTGTTGCTGAGTCAGCATGGGGTCATCTCCTTTAAGTTTGTGCTTGGGGTCCATCCGTTATTGGAACGCAAACTCTATATCTACTGTGGCCGCTAGATCGGAGGTTTGAGCTTGGGCCGCAGCTACAACCGCCACCGCCTACATCGATTAATGGATTGGCGAAAAGTGCCCCTCAACAATATTTTGGTGGCGTAGCCTGTCCGGATACCTTCTTCCCGCACAGTGTACCGAAAGTTGGGCGAAAGACGCAACCTTGGTCGCTGGAGTCATCCAGGGAAAAGCAGGTTATATGAGTCTACCCTACCGACTTTCGCATTGCCATCAAGTTCGGCTTGAATAAGTCGAACCGTGGCCGAAATGAGCGGGTAATCCTTTCGAGGAAGAGCCTCCTTGAGAAGCTCGAACGTTTCGCAGTAGAGCCACAGGCCAGCTAGCACCTCTTCGCGTAGTGAAAATAAGGCGCCGTCACTCTCATTCGGTGCGCCAAAAGCACGGCGCAGGAGCCAAGCCCATCTGCTCTCAGGGCCGACAGAGTTGATTACATCGTCGTAAAACGTATTGTCGCTGGTAGTGAGAACTCCCCCATGTACGCGCATCACCCAGGACAAGCCCCAGGAAAGTCCGAAGCGGGCATTCAGCAGGCGTCCTGTGTCATTGCGTCTCAGGCCCTCCAACCCTTTGTGGGCTTCTTCGATCCAACCGACCAGCTCTTTGCCCGCCAGTAGGTCGGCCTTCTCCTGAAGCGTCTGCGTCCATTCAAACCGGCGCGCTCGCTGCTGGATCGATGCGAATACGTCGTCCGGATCCCATAGAGCTCTACCGCGGCGAAGACCATCGATGACGCCGACCGCCTGGCCTGGGTCCAAAAACCAGCTTTCAACCTGGTTGGGCGTTATCGTGCTGCGTACAACTAACCATTGATGGGGGAAGCTCCGAGCAGGAGCGCGGCACTCACCTGCACGCTTGCCCTCTTCGACGCCAATCAGAAAGCTCCGGGGTTCGGCTTCGTGCTTGTCGTCACTCACGAAGCGTACGACGTCCACGTCGCTGAACGGCCCCGCGTCGCCCCGGGCGTAGCTTCCTAGAAGAGCGAATGCTACGGTTGCGCCGGTCTTCCACTCCACTATACAGGCAGAGAGTCCAGGCGGGAGGCCCTTCAAGGCGTCGGTCACTGATCGTAACTGCGCACCAGGTCCGGCCAGACCGGCGCCAGTTTGCCCTTGGTGTAGGATTTGCCCACGTCCAGCGCCGGCCCTTCCACGGGCGCCCCATGTTCGATCAGTACATCAAAATAGGGTTCGCGGCTGCCGGCCAGGAGCTCCAGCAGCTTGGTACGCATCTCCGCACAGGTGCGCGTGTCGGTATCAGCCAGATTGTTCATTTCAAAGGGATCGTTTTCCAGGTCATAGAGCAGTTGGTGCCCAGTCTCGTAGAAGGCGTACTTCCAGCGAGAAGTGACCAGCCCGCGCCAGTCGAGAAAATCCAGGGTCCAGCGGGGATTGCCTGACATTTCAATCAGTACAGCTTCCGGTCCGACGAAGTCCTGCTGCCCCCGCAACGCGTCGCTGAAGTCAAGCCCTTGGCAGTGGACCGGCACCTCCAGCCCCAGCAGCCCCAGGGTAGTCGGGTAAAGATCGACAAGGCTGAACAGCAGACCATCCCGCCGCCCCTGTGCCGGTATCTGCTCCGGCCAGTGGAAGACCGCGGGGATGCGCACCGAGTTTTCGTGAGGATTCTCCTTACGGTTTATGGCCCCGTGCGTGCCCATATAGTCACCATGGTCGGAAAAATAGACCGTCAGCCGGTTGCTCTCGAACTCCGGCAGGCCGTCCAGCGCGTCGCGCAGGCGGCCGATATTCCAGTCCAGGTTTTCAACCATGGCGTAGTAGGTGGCCAACTGCGTGCGCATCTCAGGCGAGTCGGCGAAGCTGGGCGGAGTCTCCAGCGCGGCCGGGTCGAATCGCTCAAACGCGTCCGGAGCTTCTAGAGGGAAGTGGGGGGGCTCCACGCTCAGAACGAGAAATAGCGGCTCGTCGCCATCGTAGGACTGCAGATAGTCGATGGCCAGGTCGGTGAGGAAGTCGGTTTGATAGCCATCCATCTTGCGCGGATTGGCCTCGTCTTCGTGATAGTAAAAGCCCTTGAATGGGGCATTGTTGATCTCGAAGCCGTACCAGTCCTGAAAACCGGCCCGATGATATTCCGGCGTGCGATGCGGCCAGCGCGTGTACTCCTCCCTTTCCGCGCGCACGAGAGGAGGCTCCTGGTCGTGAACGACGCCGCAGTGCCACTTGCCGAAATAGGCCGTATGGTAGCCGGCAGCCCGCAGAGCCGTCGCGGTGCTGGGCGAGCTTGCCTTGAACACATCGAAGAAATACTGTACCGGCCCCGAATGCGCATGCCGTCCCGAAAAAATCGTTCCCCGCGAAGGCGTGCAGATCGGGCAGTTGGCGTAGGCGCGGTCGAAGCTGATCCCTTCGGCGGCCAGGCGGTCGATATTGGGCGTGCGCACATTGGCGTCGCCCATATGGCTCGTTGCACCGCCATAATGCTCGTCGGACAGGATGTAGATTACATGGGGTTGACGGGGCATGTCGGCTCCTTGGCAGGCGGCAATAAGAAAAGTCCGTTTGGCGTGTCTGCTGCCATCCAGCAGCAGATGGATCAGACCGGCCCCGGCTATCAGACGTTACACAGTTCGTACGCTTGGCGCAGAGACTCGATGACATCGCCCCGCGGCCGAAATTCGTGGCCCACGTAGCCGTCATATCCAGCATCGCTGAGCGCCCGGCAGATTCCGCGATAGTTCAACTCTTGGCGGTCATCCAGTTCGTTCCGGCCCGGGTTGCCGGCCGTATGGATGTGGCCGATGGCGTCCAGATTTGCCGTCATCGTGCGAATCACATCGCCTTCCATGATCTGCATATGGTAGATGTCATAGAGGAGTCTCACGCTGGGACTGTTCACTTGCTCCAGAACGGCCAGCCCCCAGGCAGTATGATCGCACTGATAGCCGGGATGGTCGACCTTGGAATTAAGCAACTCCAAGTTCAGAGTAATGCCTTTGGCCTCGGCATAGGGGGCTGCGCGCCGCAGACCGGCGGCCGTGTTGGCAATGGCATCGTCCTCGTCCATGCCGGCGATGCGGTTGCCGCTGAAACAGATCAGCCCGGCCAGGCCGCGCGCGGCGGCAACGTCGATCGACTCGTGAAGCTCGGCCTCGATGCGGTCGTGGTTGGCTGGATTGTTAAGGCCGTCCACGCCCGTTCCGTGTCCGCCCATGCTGACCACCCGCAGACCGAAGCCGGCGGCCGCCTCACACAGGTTGGCGAAATCGTCGCCACGCCCCCAAATCTCAATCGCCGGGTAGCCGATCGCTGCAATTTCGGCAAGAAGTTGGTTCTGGGGCATGGTGTCCTGCGGAAGGATTGGGATGCAGACTGATTGTTTGATTGGCATCAATTGGTTCCTTTGGATAGTCGGCTCTTCTCGCCCTGCTGTGTCTCAAAGTCAAAGTGATCTCAGGAAATCGCGAACACCCTCGAAAACCGGCTGATCAAGGTCTCCCCAGTAGCCTTTTGTCGTCGCGTATCCCACAGAGTGGTGCGGGTCAGGCCTCGTTGTCAAGTACACCCAAGCGCGGGCTTTGTGAGGTCGTCTTATCTCTCCAACTCCGTTTTCGTCGAGGCAATCAAAAAAGCTACTGATGCAATCGTTTTCCGGTGAACCCGCGAAAGTCTCGCACAGTAGAGTCTCAAGCATTCCTGACTCACCGCGACCGGGAAGAATCAGCACGTTTACCGATGGTTTGCCGTCGCTGGGTGCTTCCGGGCGCCTTGGCAAAGTCAAGCCGGCTCCCGTAAGCGAAGACTGGACACTTTGAAACGCGCTGGCGGCAGAGTCTTCCGCGTCACGAACGATGCCGACGATTTGAACAGATTCTTGGAATCCCGGCTCACTTACAAATGCGCGTAAGAAACGACCTAGGTCATTGACTCCGCCGTAATTCCAGATCTGTGCATCCTCGATTGCGAGATGTCTAACAAATGCCCTGAAGAAATTCCTTTGATCGTTGCCCTCGACCAACAACTGAATCCTTGACGCAATTCTTTCCTGTTCGTTCACGTTTACCGAACCTCGAGGTTGAAGTCCAGCGCGGCAGCAATCGTTTCGGGATCATATGTGACGCAGCGGTTCCCGACTTCGTTGGCCTCAAGTCTGTGCAGACGGAAGTCGTCTTCGACAAGGGCTTTGTGCGCTGCCCTGACGCATTCAAGACTGTGTGTGGTTGCAATTATCTGTGTGTTGAACTGTTTGGCCACTGAATCAATTGCACTCCAGACCCTTGGCAGCACAGAGTGGTGAATACCATTTTCGATTTCATCCACAAGAAATACACCATCTTCAACGGCGGAAATAGCAAGAACCAGCCTGGCAAGGCGACTCATGCCCTCGCCCATTACTGCCAAGGGAACCAGCTCAAATAGGCCAATGTCGCCCCAGATCATCGGCGCTCCACTTGCGGAATTCTCCTCGATGCTTTGCAGTTTTGGCTCGATGACCTTTAGCGCTTCCAAGAGTAGACGTTCGCGTTTCTGTCTTCTCAAGTTTGCCAAACGTCTGGCATCTTCTTTGATATTTGGGATACGCGATAGAACAATCGCCGTCCTAAAGGGAATATCAATATCAGGTTGTTCTCCCTGGATCTTCGTTCCAATCTCCTGTATGTGACTCGTGATGGTGTCGCCAGACGGGGAATCATACTCGAAAAAGAGCGTATGTTCGTCAGGCAGGTTGGTCGCAGAATACCCGTCAGTAGCCTCTACAAGTATTTCCGAGACCTCCTGTCGTCCTGAAGTGATTTTAAGTGCCAGTCGACCGTGGGATGAATGAAACGCCTCAATCTCGATGGATCTCCTCATGTCCAAGTCGGTGAAGAATGGCTTCCAGAAATTGTCACCCACCTCTCTGGAGCCTGGCTCCAGGTCGACACGTACAACATGACCATTGACGGCCATCTCCGCTCTCCCACTTGCCAGCAGAAAGATTGCCTCGAGCAGGCTTGTCTTGCCAGAGTTGTTGCTGCCGGCGATCAGATTGATGCGGCGCAACTGGTCCATTTTGAGTTCTTTGAAGATGCGATAGTTCCGTATACTAAGTTCTTCAAGCATCGGCATCCTCCTTTACAGGTCTCCCCCAACTTCGTCAGGGAAGACACTCTGCATCCAACTCTCAATATATAACCTTGTTCAGCGGGTACTCAATAATCCCCGTGGCGCCGGCCTGCTTCAGGTCGGGGATCAGGTCGCGGACGATCCTCTCGTCGATGATCACTTCCAGTGCAATCCAGTCCGGGTCGGTCTGACTGGTGATCGAGGGCGTGTGCAGAGCCGGTAGCTGCGCCGTGATCGCTTCCAGGGAGGTCTTGGGCAGGTTCATCTTCAGGCCGACTTTCGCGCCGGC
The DNA here is from genome assembly GCA_965220715.1 of Caldilineaceae bacterium. Lineage (GTDB taxonomy): Bacteria > Chloroflexota > Anaerolineae > Caldilineales > Caldilineaceae > Bin5. The sequence continues at coordinate 4,031,189 of OZ244843.1, read as the reverse complement.
CTGTAGCGCTCCCTTGAGCAGCATCGCCAAGTTCTCGATCTTCCGCCGCTTCCACGGGTCGGCCCACGCGTCGTGATTGGCGATCAGCTTCGTCGTGGATTCGGCTACCGTATCCACGATGCGCAGCCGATTCGCCCGCAGCGAGGAGCCGGTCTCGGTGCCCTCCACGATCGCATCGACCAGCAGCGGCGCCTTGACCTCGGTCGCGCCCCAGGAGTACTCCACTTCGGCTTGTACCCCGTGCCGTTCCAGGTAACGGCGCGTGACCTGCACAAGCTCGGTGGCGATACGCTTACCTTCCAAGTCTTGCGGCCGGTGAATGTCGGAATCGTCCGGCACCGCCAGCACCCAGCGATAGGACTGGTTGGTTGCCTTGCTGTATACCAAGTCTTCGACCTCCCGTACGTCGGCCTCGTTTTCCTCTACCCAGTCCTTGCCTGTGAGACCGACATCGAGCACCCCCCGCTCCACGTAACGGGCAATCTCCTGGGCGCGGAACATCAAACAGCCGATTTCGGGATCATCGATATAGGGAGCGTAAGAACGACCCCGTACGTAGACCTGGTAACCGGCCTTGGCGAACAGGGCAATGGTGGATTCTTGCAGGCTGCCTTTTGGGATTCCGAGTATCAAGCGACTCATTTAGGTCCTCTGTCCATGTTGTCTATGTGTAAGTGGTTTAGGATTTCTGAGAACAGTGACCCGGCGGCTGGCGACAGGGGTTGAACAATCTTCCTGTCCAGCTGCTATCCAGCTGACAACTGCCACTGGAGTGCAGACCGCTCTCCGGGTCCGTTGCCTGAATTGGCGCATTTCTCGACGCGTCGATAGTAACAACTGGCGCGCGCCTTGCCGTCTGCACCCCTGGTGTGGCAGGCTCCCGCACCCAGGGGGCGCACCAGGTAGAGCAGGGAGTTCTGTTCGCAGTTGACGCGCACCTCGACCAGTTCGAGCGTATCGCCGGAGGTGGCGCCTTTCACCCACAGCTCGTTTCGCGATGTGCTCCAAAATGCGGCTACGCCGTGGGTCAACGTGTAGGTCAGCGCCTCCTGGTTGGCGTACGCGACGATGAGAACTTCCTTCGTGTCGAAGTCCTGTACTGCCACCGGGATGACCGCGGCCTCACCCTTGCCAATGTCTTGCAACTTGCCGAAGTCCAGCGTCAAGGCGGTCCCCTCCTCCAACTGGGAGGGCAGTGACGAGGAGTCCTTGTCAGTTGTATTCATGGGGTTTCTCTTCCGCTCAATTCGGGGTAGTGTACATGGCGCCGGCTCATTCAAGTGCGCTCCCCCACACTTCCATGTCTACTTCTACCTCCGCCCGGTTGAGTACGTCATCCAAGATGAGATGCGCGTCCGGCAGGTCTTCGACTCTTTCTGCTACAAGAACAAGATCGGCCGGCGTGGCATCGGTGACGTAGGCCTTCTCAAAAATCTTCCTCGGATTCAGCCAATAGCCGCCTGCGGCCAGCTTGCCCCACTTCGTCAGAAGATAAAGAATAACGTAGTCGCGACCGCCTCGGCTGGTGTCGACAATGCGCGAGCCGTTGACGCTAATCGGGTAGAGGAAGTCGATGCCGGAGCGCGTTTGCTCTGCCCGATAGTAGCGAATGTTAGGCGTGCGGGCAAAGCGGTAGACCGCCTTTGGAATCAGTGCATCGTGGCTGGTTTCCGGCATCCCTCTCCTTTGGAATCGTCAAAAGGCCGGAGGCAATTTACCCTGTAGCGTAGCAGTCTTACCGATTCTTGTCCAGAAATCGTCGTGCCGACGTAGGGGTCATTCGCGCAATGCGCAATGTCAACCCAAGGCGTCACTAAGGGGTTTTTTTGTCAAGTGGCGGCGCGCCTGCCTGGCATGGAGACGAAGGCAGCAGCGGATCTGCCAGTAGCCAAGAACGCCAGTACGGGACGCACTCTTCCACACAGGGCAAATGCATCAAATGAGAAAAACCTCGTGAGGCTGCCGAAATCGGGTAGGGGCGCCCCTTGTGGGCGCTCTTCTCAGGGCCAAACGCCGAGAACTGTGTAAATCATAGTGCGCAGTCGCAAATTCCAATAGCTTATGGCGACTGGAGGCCGGTCTCTTGTGCGAAAAAGTTTGACAATTGGTAGGGGCGCCCCTAGTGGGCTATTGTGGCGTCCGAATTTATATGCGATTGCCCTGCTTTTCCGCACCGGTATCATTGACAGAGAAATGGCTGCTCATTACAATGGACACACTCCACCCGCAAGGGGGCGCAACCTGACCGTCTACGTGGTTCAGGTAGCCTACGTCCTATCCCATGCACATTTTTTCTGAAAGGATTTTCTGAAATGGATATTCGCAAGTCGGTCGCCTCCCAATTCCACGCCGCCCTGTCAATGATGGAGCAGACCGTATGTACCTGTCCTGAGGAACTGTGGAATGTCCCCGGACAGACGAATCCGTTCTGGCGCGTGGCATACCATGCCCTTTTCTTCGTAGATCTCTATCTGCAGCCGTCTGAGGAAGAAATGACGCTGTGGGAAGAGGGCCGAGAAGGGTACCAATTCCTTGGGCCGACGCCTTGGCCGCCCCATACGCAGCCCGCGGCCGATAAACCATACCGCCGTCAGGAGATTCTGGCCTATATCTACTACTGCCGATCGCATGTAGATCGCACCGTGCCGTCGATCGACCTGAGCGCACCGTCCGGCTTCCACTGGCTGCCCTTCGACAAGATGGAACTCCAGATTTACAACATCCGCCATCTGCAGCAGCATGTGGGCGACCTGAGCACCTTACTGCTGACGAAGGCAGATCTCGAAATCAATTGGGTTGGTATGCGACCTGAACCGACGTCAGATTAGGCTGACCAATAAGTATGCAATGGCAGCAACTAGTGAACGGACAGCAACCACAGGAGAGAATCCATGCATCTATCCATGCACAATTGGATGCGCGCAGAACCGATCGATGTAACTATCAGGCGGTTGGCCCGCTACGGTTACAAGAGTATCGAGCTTAGCGGAGAGCCGGAAGTTTTCGATACGAAGGAGCTTCGCAAGCTACTGGCCGATAACGGAATTGCCTGCTGGGGCGCGGTCTCGCTGATGTTTGAGGGAAGGGACCTGATCCACGCCGACGAGGCCGTACGCGCTACTTCTATCAAATACCTCAATGACTGCATCACGATGGCGAAGGAGTTGGACGGCTACGAAATGACTATCGTACCGTCGCAGGTGGGCAAGGTCGCGGCCATGGATACGCCGGAACAGGAGTGGGCCTGGGCGGTTGAGAGCCTGAAGGAGGTCTATGCCCACGCGCAGAAGGAAGGAATTCGCATGGCGCTGGAGCCGCTCAACCGCTTCGAGACCAACTTCCTCAATCGTGCCGACCAGGCCGTGCTGTTGGCCGAGCAGGTTGGCCCGGACTGCGGTGTCTGCATCGACACGTTTCACCTGAACATCGAAGAGGCCAACATGATCGAGGCGATCAAGAACTCGAAAGACCGCCTGGTCGACTTTCATGTGGCCGACAACAACCGCATGGCCTGCGGCATGGGCGCCCTGGACTGGCCGCTGATCGTAAGCACGCTAAAGGAGATCGGTTACGACGGCGCGCTGACGGTGGAGTTTGTCGCGCCTCTGGATCGCACGCCGGCAAATCCTTACCAGAACGCCGTGGCCGCCGCGGAGCAGGAACTGACTCCCGAACAGTTGCAATTCATCCAGGACCACGGCAGCGGTGTGCTGTCGGAGGAGTTCTACAGCTGGCTGGTAGAAGAGACGGCAAAGACGCTGCTGCCACTGATTTGAAATGAGTGACGACACGAAGTATCCCGGCATAGTTGAATGGTCGGACGAGGACCAATGTTTCATTGGTCGATGTCCTGGCATAATTGGGCCTTGTTGTCACGGTGACGATGAAAGCGAGGTCTATAGCGAATTGTGCCAGATTATTGACGAGTGGCAGGAGATAGCCTGAAAATTAGCCGGGATGCCGCCCAATTTGGAACTTTGCATGCTGTCACGCGAGGGATACTAACCTCACTCCCCCACCTTTTTTCTGCGTTTCTTGTGCGGCGCGCAAACGCGGCCTCTAAAGCGAAATCCGCCGGCCCTCGCGCGCCGAACGATACGCCCCCAAGATCATTTCCACAGACTTGCGCCCTTCCTCGGCGCTGACATGCTCGTCGCTCAACCCGCGCACATAGTCAATAAACGGTCTCGGCACGCCCGCAATCCTCTCCCCCTGGATCGCTGGGATCGGCAGATGAAACTCCTCCCAATCGCTGTCGCCCTGGCGGATCATGCGCAACGGCGCGACGCCTCGCGGCCGCGGCAGCGAAGTGGAGACGGCGTCACCGTAGTCCTGGATAATCGTGCCTTCGGAGCCGTATATCTCGGTCGTATTCACGCCGGCGACCGTTGTGGAGCCATTGAATAGCGTGCCGATTGCGCCGCTCTCGAAACGAAAGAGCGCGACGCCGTTGTCGTCAGGCGCGAGCTTGGTGACAACATTATCGATTTCGGCCATGACCCGTTTTGCCGGGCCGAACGTCCAGTAGAACCAGTCGGCCGCGTGGATGGCGTCGTCGAAAAACATGCCAACGTTGGCGACTGGATCGATATGCCAGCGGGAGGGGCCGGTGAAAAATGCCTCGTTGTTGAGGACGCCGATGCAGTGCCGCCGCCGCACAACCGCGATTTCTCCAACTGCTTTTGCGTCCACCAACTCCTTGATCTTGCGGTTGACCGGGTCCTGCCGCATCTGGAAGGCCACGCTGAACTTTACACCGCTGCGCCGGACGGCTTCGATTATGCGGTCACAGTCGGCGAGCGTCGTCGCCAGCGGCTTCTGGCAGAGGATCGCCTTGCCGGCTGCGGCGGCCTGCTCCACGAACTGGGCATGGCGGTTTGTCTCCGTAGCGACGATCACAGCGTCGATATTTGGGTCGGAGGTAATGGCCTCGGAGTCGGCGCGGTATTCCATGCCGAACGCGGCGGCAGCTTCCCGTCCCCTTTGCTCGTTGTCGTCCCAGCAAGCCACAAGTTCAACATCCTCGAATCCCAGCATCTTGCGGCAGTAGGCATTGCTGTGGCCGTGGGCGTGACTCAGGACGCCGATGCGTACTTTATCCATGTGAATACCTCGGATATATATTGCGTGTTGACTATGAGACTAGGCTTTCAAACCGCCGGCGGTCAGGCCGCGCACATAGTGTCTCATGCCGAAGGAAAACAGAACGATCAGGGGAACGGATGCCAGGATGTAGCCTGCCATCTGCGGGCCGAGGTCGGTGACACCGATCTCGGATGTGAATTGGGTCAGGGCCACTGCCACGACCTGGCGTTTCGGGCTGGAGATGACGACAAGGGGCCACATAAACTGGTTGTATGTTGTGACCAGCCGTACGACCGCGACCGTTACCAGGATCGGCATGGAAAGCGGCACCGCGATCTGGGCGAAGCTCTGCAATTCGGTTGCGCCGTCGATGCGGGCGGCGTCGAAGAACTCCTCGGGTAGGGTAGCGAAAAAGCTGCGGCAGAGCAGTAGTGCAAACACCTGCCCGCCCGATGTCCACGGCAGAATCAGGGCCCAGTACGTGTTCTCCAGCCCCAAGTTCAGGATCAGCACATAGGCGGGGATCAGCGTCAGAATCGGCGGGATCATCAGTAGGGCGAGGATTCCTGTATATAAAAACTCCTTGCCGGGGAAGCGGTGGCGGGCGAAAACATAGCCGCTCAGGCTGGCGAGCACGACCGTAACCATGGTTGAAGTGCCGGAGGTCAGGATCGAGTTGAGAATCGGCCGCCAGATTGCCAGGGAGCCCAGAGTGAAATTTATCCAGCGATAGGGATTGGGCAGAGACCAGAATCGTCCATAAATCTGGCCATTGTCCTTTAGAGCGAGCACTACCAGGTAGAGAATAGGTATAAAAGTAATGAAGATTAGCAGGAGCAGCACGGCGTATAAGAGAAACTGTCCGCCGCTCAACTGAAGGGGTCGCAGAGAGAGGGGCGCCGCGCGCACGCTCCCGTCAGCGATTTCGGCCTTTTGGCCGCCGCCGGCGGCCTGAAGAGCCTGTTCCTTCTCCTTCTGTCCCCGTTCCGATACCATTTCAGGCCTCATATTCGGTGGAGGAACGGACGTATCGAATATTGATGATTGTGCCCGCCAGAATAATAAAGAAGAGAATCATGCCGATGGCCGAGGCCACGCCCATGCGATCCATGCGCATCGCCAGGTAGTAGAGTTCCAGCGCCGGTGTATAGGTGGCGGCGCCGGGCCCGCCGCCGGTCGTGAGGAAGACCAGCTCGAATGTCTGTACAGCGTTGATGAAATTGAGAATCAGCAGCAGCTTGATTTGGCCCATAAGCAGGGGCAGGTCGATAGTCCAGAAGCGGCGCCAGGTGCTGGCTCCGTCGACGCGACTGGCGTCGATAATCTCGTTGGAAATCGAAATGAGGCCGCCGTAGAAAATGAGCAGGGCGAATGCGTTCACCCACGGAACGCCGATAAAGATGATCGCGCCCAACGACACGCTGGCGTCTCCGTACCATACACGTGTGAATTCTTCCAGGCCGAAGAGCTTCAGGCTCTCGTTGAGGAGGCCGATGGCGGGGTCGTAGATGTTGTTCCAGACCAGGATCTCGACCACAGCCGGCAGAACAATTGGCACGACGAAGAGCGTACGGAACCAGTACTGGGAGAATCTGTTGCGCACGTTGAAAATCAATTCGGCCACCAACAGCGGGAAAGTCATCGTCTTTGCTATCGAGACGACGACCAGGATGGCGGCGTTGCGGAAGCCCGAGAGAAAGAAACGATCCTCCAGCAGGAACTGAAAGTTGGCAAGTCCAACCCACTCCGTGCTGACGCCGGGACTCCACTTGGTGAATGCGTGATAGAGCCCGGAAAAGGCGGGATAGTAGTTGAAGGTCAACAGCAGAGCCAGTGTCGGCAAGATCAAGATGTAAGAAAGCCGCGCCCCCCACATCGTTTGCAGGAGGCCCACCGGGCCGGCCGCGCTGCGCTGGTAGATCTGTTGGCCTGCGGCTGTGTTGCGGGCAGCCCATATGGCCAGCAGCGTTAGCAGCGCGACTACGCCTACCAGAATGAGAAGAAGTCGTTGACGTTGGGCCGTCGACCGCGCCGCTCCAGTCACAGCCGCGGCCCGGTCATAGGATCGGGCCGCGCCGTCGACGGTTCCAACGGCCAAGCGGCTGCCATCACCTGCCAGGGCGACGCTCAATACATCTGACTCCTGTCGGAAACGGTGCGTGAGCGAGCCATCGGCGGCCAGCAAGTATGCGCTGCCGTCCTCCGAACCGACCAATGCGCTGGACCCGTCCGCCGCGAGCGCGACGCTGACTATGGCATCCTCGGCTTCAAAGCGCCACAGTTCTTTGCCGTTGGCGCCGTTGAGCAGAATTGCTGTACCGTCTCCTGACCCCGCCAGAATGCGGGAACCGTTCGGCGTCACCGAAACTGATTGAACGCTGTAGTCAAGACCGGTTTGGAGCAAAGCCTTTCCGGTGCGGCTGTAAATGGTTATCAGCCCGTCATCGGAACCAATTACGACGCGGGCCTGTTCGCCGCTGCCGTAGATGTCGACAGCCTGCACGCCAATGCCCAACTCCTCTTGCCAGAGCAAGTTTCCCTCACTGTCGAGGGCATAGACGGTCAGATCATCGGATGTAGCCGCGATGAGGGAGCCGTCGCTGGCAACTGCCGCATTGTTCATCGGCCGAGCAGCCTTGAACTGCCACAGTTGATTACCTTCCCCGTCGAGAAAATAGACGAAGCGATCCTCTGACGCAACGGCCAGCCACAGCCCGTCGGGGGAAATGTCCACTCCCAGAATACTGTTTTCTGCCTCGAACGGCCACAGCAACCCGCCGGACTCGTCGAACACCCGCAATGTATTATCGCGGCTGCCGATTGCAACGCGGCCACCGTCCTCCGTGAGGGCGATAGCCTCTATGCGGTTGCCTGTGTCTTGTCCCCACAGCAGGCCTTCAGGGGACTGTGCGGCAAGAGGCAGAGCAAGGCCCAACAGAAGGGCAGCAGCGAGCGCAATGCTGCAAACTGCCGGCCTGAGCTGGACAGAGCTACCACCTGTTCGCCAACACGACATGCCGCTCCTGTGAAGGAGCGGCATGCCTGGTGAACGATACTTTGAACGAACTGTCGCCAGTACGCGACTCAAAGATATAGCCATAGATAGCCGTTAGCGAAAGCTGGACATCTGTCCTCCATCCTCCACGGACGGCGGCATTTGCCTCTTAGTACGGCCCGGCAGCGACCCACCCCGGCGGGCGCTTCTCAGGGTTGTCCAGGTCCTCGTGCGTCAGGTTGAGGAATTCCAGCATCCCGTCAAAGTTGTCTTCGAGCAGTGTCTGGTAGCCGGCGGCGAACTCTTCCGCCGTCAGCTTGCCCTCAAAGAACTCCTGCACCATGATCGACCATTCGCGTTTGGTTTCTTCATACTTGAAGAAACCGCGAGCCACAGCGTCGCCGGGCGCGCCGGGCTTCTCATAGTTGCCGATGAAGACGCTCTGGGCGAAAAGATTCTCCCATTTCCCCGGCAGCGAAACGTTCTTTATCAGGGGCGGACCAGCGATACCACCCTGGAGGTTCTCCTGATCCAGCTTGTTTTCGAGAAAAATCTTCATCCCCTGCGGGCTGGTCCAGAACATGGCAAAGTCGACTTCCAAATCGTTCTGGGCGCGGTCCTTGAGCGGCAAGGCCAGATAGCCCGAAGTCAACTCATTGGCGCGGGCAGTGCCCTGCACGCACGGTCCTTCGATCGTGGGGAAGGCAAAGCGGCCGTATTCAAATTCGACGGCCGCGGCCGAATCCTCTTCCGTTACTTCAGCCTTACCGCCGTACTCACCCTGGGCCAGCGAGCGGATGTCCTTGGGCAGGCTGGTGTAGATACCGCCGTGCACCATGCGCATGGCAGCTGCCTGCGTCAGGAAGAGCGGATAAGCATCGGTCATTCCGGTCCAACCCTCAGGCACGAAGCCGTTCTCAGTCTTGAAGACACGTCCTACCTGCGTCATCATTTCAACAGTGCAATCGTTGTTAAAGTTGATCTCGCCTTCGCGCAGCGCCAGGAGGTGGCGTGCGATATTGACCGAGACGCGGTCGGGGTCATCGTTGCGCACGTCGGTGGGATCATATGTCCAAATGTCGTCGATCCCCTCGCGGAAGCACCAGTCACCTTCCTGGCACTGTATGATCGGCAATTCGTCGCGGTGATATTGGTCCATCGCTGAGCGCATCAACCAGGGCATGCGGCCGCCGCCCCAGATCTGTTCGGTCGTGCCTTCGATGGCGATGGGGACGATGCCGGCGTCGCGCAGCTTCTCATTCCACTCGACGAATTGATCCCAGGTGGGGCGCGCCGGTACATCGGTTATGCCGGCCTGTTCAAAGTGATCCTTGTTGTAGACCCAGAAGGTCTGAACCGACTGGTAGGGCATGGTGAACATCTGGCCCGTATTGGGGTCGCGCACCAGATTCAAACCCCACTCTTGGAAGCTGTCCTCCCATTTCTCGCCTGTGTAAGGATTCTCTTTGTTGAGGTAGGGGCCCCAGTCGACAAGGCGGCCCTCCTGAGCGAACTCCCGCAAATGCGGCGACTCGATCAGCGAAACGCGCGGCACTTCCGACGTAAATTGGGAGCGTATCCACTGCAGATAAGAGTCCACGCCCGGTGGCTTGAGTTCGACCAGGACATCGACGTTCGGATGCATCTCCATGTAGGCGTCGGCGATCGCCTGATAGGTCTGGACATCGTTGGAGGCGATGCTAATCACGATTTCGCCGCTCATCTCCATTGCTTCTTCTTCGGACTCCTCGATCTCGACAACTTCATCGTCGGCCGTAGCTTCTTCCGCGGCCGCCGGGGCTTCCCCAGCCATCCCGCCGTCTGCCGGCGCGCCGCAAGCCGCCAGGATGACCAGCGCCAACAGCAGGAGCAGGCCGAGACCGGTTCGGTAAAGTTTCATCGACTTCTTCCTTTCGTTGTGTCTGAAATGGTTACGATTTCGTGCTCTTCACTCTATGTCGCAACAGGCCGGGATGAGCCCGGGGACTGCAGGAGATCATCCCTCCGCAAACGGAAACGTGCCTTCATAGCCCAGTGTGTCCAACGTGAACTGCGGGTTGCTGACAAACTTGATGCCCGGAAACATCGGATTCTGCTGGTAGTGGAGGACGATATTGGCCCGGATTTCGCCTTCTGGGTCCGGGCCCAACTTGGCGCCCTGGTGGGGAATGTGGCTGTAGAAAATGACTGCGTCGCCGGCCTTCGGATATAGATGAGCCAGCTCCTGCTGGTCACACCAGCGCTGGAAGGGGTCGTTTCGATCTTCCGTATAGCGCAGGAATGGGACCAACTCCTCCGGCACGGGCCGGTCCAGGCAGTTCTTGACTAAAGTCAGGCGCGCACGGTCAGGCGTATTGTCGGTCAAATAGAATGTCGAATTAACACAAAGGCCAAGCGTTGGATTCTTCGCTTCGGATTTCTGCGCCTGGTAGTAGTAGTCGTAGAAATCCATGTGCCATTCCTGGAGGTAGGCCGCGGGGTTGACGTGGGCGCGCAGACTGCGCAACTGGCACTGCTTGCCCATTATGGCGTGCAGGTAGGGTGCCACGCTCTTATGACCGACCAGTTCACCCGCCAACTCCGGCTCCAATGCCAGCAGCTTTTCGAATGCAACATTGCCTACGCCGTTGCTGATCTCGTAGGCGCCCCGATCGTAGAGGGCGTACAGGACCGTCTTCCACTGTTCGACCCGTTCCGCGGGCAGCGCGTTGGGGATGAGAATGAAGCCATCGCGGTTGAGTTCTGCGAGTCGCTCGTTTGTCACTGCAGGATGTAGAGTAATGGTTCGATCGATCCTATAGTTGAAATAGAGGACGATGACACAGAACTGGCTGACAGGCGCGGATTTAATCCGCTAGTTCAGGCTCGTCGGCTCCCGATGGGAGAAACGTTAGACTGCTGGCACTTCCTCTACTTTACCGCTTTGGTGAGAGCGGATAGCAGCTTCGATGATCTCCTGCACAGCCAGGCCTTCATGACCGGAGGCGTCGATCTCCTCCCGCGGCACGCCGTCGTCCACCTGCTCGATCCAGCGGTTGATGCGGTTGGAGAATGTAGCGGCAAAGCCGCTGAGCCCGCCCATTATGCTGTTGCGAATTACGGTTAACTCGTCGCTGCGGCGGGGGTAGAGTGTCAACTCCTGGTACAAGTTGTCCAGCACGAAACGGCCGGCTGTGCCCATCACTTCGCAGCGTTCCAAGTTATGGCTTGGATTGGTGTCGTAGCTGCCTGTCAGATGGCCGACTACACCATTTTCGAATTCCAAATTGACCTGCGCGTTCGAGTAGCAGACCCTGCCCGGGGCGCGGTTGAAGAAGGCCTGCACGCGTCGAACGTCGCCACAGAAATAGCGCATGATGTCGAGGCTGTGCGGGTGGAGGGCGCGCATGTGAAACCAGGGCGACGTGTCGTTGGGGTTGCCGATCCACATCGTCATGTTCATCAGCAGCAGGTCGCCCAGTTTTCCCTCTTGCACCCACTGCTTGGCTTTGGCAGCAGGCGGCACGAAGCGATGATTCAAATTGATTCCGAAGTAGAGGCCGGTCTCGTTCGCCTTGGCCACCATCTTGCGCGCCAGTTCGATGTCATTGGAGATTGGCTTTTCGCACAATACGTGCAGGCCCGCCTCCAGGCATTCCATGACCGGCTCGTAGTGGTGGCCCCCGTTTTCCGGCCCCGCGGTGGTGACGCTAACGGCGTCCAGTTCGGCGCCTTCCACCAGTTCCGCGACGCTGTGGTAGGCGGGCACGCCATAGCGCTCCGAGGCCGCGGCAGCGAGTCCCTTGTCCAGGTCACAGACAGCGACCAACTGCGCCCGATCGCTGTCCTGGTAAACACCGGCGTGTGTGTTGCCAATGTTGCCCAATCCTATTATTGCTACTTTCAACACAAAGCCTTCTCCTCGGTGTGGAGTGGATGCAGTTGTTGACGGGCTGAGAACGAGCGTAGGGTGCGTGCAATCCTAGCATACGAAGGCAGGTGTGTCAATCAAGACAGGCTGAGGCTGGGGACTAAGGCGTTCATCCCAAAGTAAGGTGGATTCTAGGGAGGGCCTCTGGTTAACCAGACAGGCTGCGGGCGAGGTGCCCGCGATCCCAGGGGAATGTCCCTGGACCTGTGGATCTCCCCTGGCGGAGGGGCGGCAAAGGGGCAGGCCGAACATAGGGTAATGCGCTGGTGGGCAAGTTCCGGTGGCATGGAAATAGGCGCGAATAGGGTGTCGGGGAGGCGGAAAACCGGGCAGTGTGGCGGTAATCAGATGCCGAACACGGGCGGGCAACTCGCAAGAGCATGTACGAGCGATGCACGAGTGTTTACGTGCGTTCTACGTGTGTTTACGAGAAATGGGAAGAAGCATCTGACAGCGAATAGGGATTTGGAGACGGGTGTTTTAGTGACGCTGGCGGGCAGTTCGCAGTTAGGTCGCAGGCAACTCGTGAGCGCATGTACGTGCGTTGCACGAGCGTTTGCGTGCGTTTACGAGAGATGGGAGAACCATATGGAAGTGAAAAGAGATTTGAGGACGGTTGTTGGAGTGACGGCTGGCGGGCAACTCGCAAATTGTTCGCAGGCAACTCATGAGGGTATGCACGAGTAATGCACGAGCGTTTACGAGCGTTCTGCGTGTGTTTACGAGAGATGGGAGAACCATATGGAAGTGAAAAGAGATTTGAGGACGGTTGTTGGAGTGACGGCTGGCGGGCAACTCGCAAATTGTTCGCAGGCAACTCATGAGGGTATGCACGAGTGATGCACGAGCGTTTACGAGCGTTCTGCGTGTGTTTACGAGAGATGGGAGAAGCACTTGACAGCGAAAAGAGATTTGAGGACGGTTGTCGGATTGACGGCTGGCGGGCAACTCGCAGATTGTTCGCAGGCAACTCATGAGGGTATGCACGAGTGATGCACGAGCGTTTACGAGCGTTCTGCGTGTGTTTACGAGAGATGGGAGAAGCATATGGAAGCGAATAGAGATTTGAGGACGATTGTCGGATTGACGGCTGGCGGGCAACTCGCGAATTGTTCGCAGGCAACTCATGAGGGTATGCACGAGTGATGCACGAGCGTTTACGAGTGTTCTGCGTGTGTTTACGAGAGATGGGAGAAGCAGATGGAAGCGAATTGAGATCTGGGGACGGTTGGCTGAGCGAGCCTTACAGTAAAGTGGATTCGTTGACATTTGTCTGAACTTTGGTTTGTACAGGTAGTGGATGGGCTGCAGTTGCAGCGCCAGCGTTACGCCTCGTAATTAGCGATATATTAGGGCAGGTATTCGAAATAGACAGACATTGTAAGCCCGCAAGCATTTTAGATGGTTGGGCCAGACTAAGCAGGCCGATGGGGGTATTTTTCTCAATTCTCTTAGAAAAATGTCCGCAATGTCCATTCGAAGGCATAGTGAAAGTTCGAATTTGGGCTGTATTACCAGTATTTGGTCGAAAATCCTGGTTTGGGTTGGCCTCTGGTGTAATAGAGAGAACTGAAAATTGCCGCTGCCGGGCATTGGCTGGGCGGCTAGCGTCAGGCGGCCCCGTCGGGCAGGCCTGAACAGGTACGAGGCGAAAGGGCCAACTGTAAATTGAGTTGTACGATTGCCGGGGAGCTTCGGGTTTTAGACGGCTGTGCCAGGGTCATGGCAGGTCAGCGGTCAAGTCTCTCCAAGGGCTTTCCGCTTCCAGACTTTGTCATCCTCCACTTAGTATGGCGTCGTGGAAGCAGGCGGCTATCGTGATGATAGTTTAGCACATTTGTGCAGGGTTGTCAAGTGGGATTCCAGAAGTCAAACAGGCGGTCGCCTATTTGTGGAAAAACCGCCGACCCATGAACTACGCTGCCTTTCGAAAAGCTGGCTTCCCCATCAGCAGCGGCACCGTCGAATCCTCGGCCAAAACCTTGATCCAGCAACGCATGAAACAAGCTGGCATGCGCTGGTCCCGTGATGGCGCACAGGCCATGCTTGCTCTCCGCGCCCGTCTCCTCAGCGACCGCTGGCATCAAATGCCTATATGACCTTCTTCGCCCCTAATCTGGGATGCACCCGGTTAAACGGGTCTGTCCCAGATTATTGGGTGGATGTTGTCTGAATCAGGATTTGCAGGATTGAAGGATTTTCAGGATTGCTGTAGCACGCCTTTCATGCCATGCGCCCCTTCTGCAGTGCCTTTCTTGACCAACCCTTCATCCCAGCCACGATTCAGGCTTATTCGTTACGTCGGTGATAGACAGCTCTGGTTGGCAGCCGCCGCCGAGAAACGATGATGGCGTATGGCTGCGGCGCGGTTTTTGAGGGGGGCGTTGCGGGGGGAATCCCCCCGCACAAGGGAGGGCCGCAGGCCCGACCGCCCCAAAAACGAGGAGAGAGTGAAGAGGAGTGAGAAGAGAGAGAAAATCTTCGCTCGCCTCACTCAGAGGCGCGAACTGTCTATGGCTGAGACGTTACGGATATATTGGGCCGGCTGAAAGGGCGCAACGAAACGACACAATAATCTGGGATGCACCCGGTTAAACGGGTCTGTCCCAGATTATTGGGTGGATGTTGTCTGAATCAGGATTTGAAGGATTGCAGGTAACCGATCGATTCATGTTCAGCGGATTCTTTTTTCGTTGGTTGAAAGGGCAGTTCGCCGAGGAACAACAATATGGGATGCACCCAAGCTGGCGGGGGCGCATCCCCCAATGGGAGTGATTTTCTGAGTACCACTGGGGAGTTACGCTGGGAACCGCAACCCGCCACTCTGGTCACCCCCAATATCTGGAACACTCCCGGCTGAGTTTCGGAAGAAATTCGCTTACGCTTCAGTTGAGAAGCGTTCGGCCAGCTTCCCCTCGTACGGCTTGGACCGGTGAAAGACTAGCGGATTCTGGCGGTCGTCCTCCAGGACGTCGCCGATCTGGTAGCCGGCGAACTGTTCATCGGTGAGAATGTTCTGCTTGCCATTGAAGGTGCAGCCGTCGGGCATGAAGCCGCAGGTCATGGCCCGCCGCCAGCCGGGTGTCATGTTGGCGCCGGCGCCGTGAGCGATCAGGCCGTTATGGAAGGAACAGGAACCGGCCTTCATCTCCGTTGGGACCGCCATCGTATCCTTCCACTGGGGATAGATGCGAAAGATATCGCTGATGTTCTCGCCGATACTCACGTTGTCGAAAGTGGCCGTCTTGTGGCTGCCGGGCAGGAAGTAGAGACAGCCGTTTTGGAGGGTGGCGTCATCGAGAGCTACCCACAGGCTGAGCGTTTCGCGGGACGAGTAGGACCAGAATGGATTGTCGAGATGCCAGCCGGTAGGATTGGCCCACGGCTGCTTTATCAGCGCCTGGTCATGCCAGATGCGCACGCCGTCGACGCCGGCAAGTGCTGCGGCCATCTTGCCCAGGCGCGGGTCCAGAATCAGCCGCTTAACGTCCGGATTGTCCTGCCAGAGATTTACGCGCTGGACAAATACATAGTCGTAGTAGCTCTCTTCGCGATCTTCATCCACTTCCTGGTGCAACATGCGCTGCTTTCCGCGCTGGCGCACGGCTCCTTCGACCGCCTGCCGCCACGTCTCCAGTTCGTCGGCGCTGAGAAAGTCGTGACAGACGACGAAACCGTTTTCCTGGTAAGAATCGATCTGTTCCTGGGTTAAGGATGTGTTCATGCTAGGGCTCGCTGGTGGCGCAGGCTTCGTGCCTGCCGGATTGGTCGACTGGCGTTTGACTGACCTGAGGAAGAAAAAGTAGAGCCGACACAGGCGTGCCGGCTCTACCTGCTTTCATTTCAAGGCGCGTTCACCTTCTTCGTTTCGCCTATTCAGCCGGGCCCAACTGTCCGGTCAGAATCTGGATGACGACGAAGGAGTCGCCGTAAGGGCTATTGAGGTAGATCGGGTGGCCCTCCGGCAGCCATCCGCTGGCATAACGGCTGGGTACCGGGTTGTTGCCATATTTCTCCCACAGAGGAATCTGGGGCAGCAGTTCGTTGTAGGCCATAGCGATCTGGTCCAGCACCGCGATCTGCATAGCGGCGTCAACGCCGGATCCGGCCTCTTTGGTCAGAGCCCACAGGTCTACGTCGCCAACGCTGTCAGTACTTACGTTCAGGTCGAAGGACATGCCCGGCAGTTCGATGCTGCCGGCGCCGGAAGCGCCAACGCCTGTCGCTGCCGCGTTGTGCGTGCTGAAGTCATTCTCATACGAGAATGACGGATGGGGATTGCCGGCGCCCCAACCGCGAATTGCCAACTCGAACTTGCCTTCGTTGATATCGATCGGGTGCTGCTGGAAGTTCACGCCGCGGAAGCTGGTCTTGAAACCGAAAGCAGTCAACTGTTCGGCCGCGTTTTCAGCTGCGGCAGACCAGTCGGCATATTCGGCCGGCGCGGTCAATTCCCACTCCATGCGTGCGCCGGTGTCGTCCATCCAGACGCCGTCGTCATCGCGGGTGAAGCCGATGTCGAGCAACATCTGTTCGGCCGCCTCAAGATCCTGGTTGTACGGGTTCAGATTGGCGCGCGTGTCATCACTCAACCACAGCGGCGTCATATTGTCGGAGAAGCCGCACATGCAGTCCTGGACCACACCGGACTCGGCCAGTGATACGAAGGCGTTCTCTTCAAAGTTGATGGCATAAGCCAGCGCCTGCCGAACTTCCTTCATCTGGAAAGGATGAATTGTGTGGTTGAAGTAGAGGGCCGGGCCGGCGTAGATCGGAGGGCGGATGATGCGGTAGCCCAGAGACATGAACTCGCGCTCTGTGGCCGGCGGGAAGCCATGGGTGGCATAGTCGACATCGCCGGAGAGAACGAGCGGCGTAACCACCGGCGTCTCACCGTTGTAGTTGACCATCCGGTCGAAGCGCACCGTGTCCGCCCAGTAGGAAGTCTCGACTTTGTTGAGAATCATCTGAGACTCTGTAATGCTGGCCGGGTCAATAGCGTAGGGCCCGAGAACCACCATCCCATCGGGGCGCAGTTCGTTGAACTCCTGCAACAGCTGCTTCCAATCGTCGTCGGCGTTGGTCATGCCGCCCTCGACCAGGTCGCGCGTCCGCTGGGCGAACTCACCGTAGACCGATGACGCTGTGATATGCATCTCGCGCAGCACCCGGCGGGGAACCGTCGTCGACGGTCCGCTCAGAACGAAGTCGACTGTGTGGTCATCCACGGCCTGCACGTCGTCAAGGAAGCGCCAGACGGTCTGGCTGAGCAGGCGGGAGATGGTGAAGGTGTCGACGACATCCTGCGAGGTGAAGTCACTGCCGTCGCTCCATTTCGCGCCCTGGATCAGGCTGACGCGCAAAGTGACGTCATCGACCCATTCCCAGGACTCACCGGCTACGGGCATCCAGCTGCCGTCGGCCCACATGAACATGAACAACGGCGGCTCCATCAACGCGCGGTAGATGCCCAGGCCCATGCCGTTGGTGACCCAGGTGTTGAAGTGGCCGGTAGGCGGGGGTGCATAGGGCCAAGCCGGATGGAACTCGGCGACGCCGCTTCCCTCCTCTGCGGCGGCCTCTTCCTGCGCTGCAGGAGCAGCCTCGCCGCCGGAGTCTGCCGCCGGCGCGCCGCAAGCGCTGATGATAAGCGCAGCGATCAGCGCAATAGCAAGCAAAAGTCTTCGGTTCATTCTGTATCCTCCTTGGGATATTTGAGAAAGTATTGGAATTGGGAGATGAGGGACGGGATCCTGTACAGCGCGCATGCCTATACTGATCACCGCTCCTTACTTTTCCCCCACTGCACAAGAATGACTACCACAAGCAGATAGACAAGCCCGATACCCAGCGTAAACTGGGTAATTACGTATTCGGCGGTCCCTTTGTCCAGAAAGAGCAGGAGCGCGCCGGCGACAAAGGCAATGTAGAACCCAATGTGAAATGCCGCTCTACCAAGAATTGGATCCATGAAATGCCGTGCTCACTTGGTCGGGACTAGCACTGCATAAAAATGGGGAACGCGGTGGGTGCCCTTCCCCTTTCAGACAATCTGACTCGGCTCCGATATGCGCACGGGGCAGGCCACGCTTCCCCCACCAGGTAGCCGTTCCAACGGCGGAACAGCAGTGTCGCACTCCCCTGGCACAAAGTAGGGGCAGCGCGGGTGGAATGTACAGCCGGTCGGCAGATTCAACAGGCTTGGGATCTCGGCGCTGCGCAGTTCGAGATGCACTTTTTTCTTCGCAAGTTCCGGATCGGCTTCGGGCACAGCCCCAAGCAAAGCTTGTGTATAGGGGTGGCGTGAGTCGGTTATAAGCCGGCGCGTCGGCCCTTCTTCTACGATCCGCCCAAGGTACATGACGGTGATGCGTCCTTCCCAGGCAAAGTATTTTGCCAGGGCCAGGTCGTGGGTAATGAAAAGGAAGGTGACATCAAACTCGTCCTTCAGCCGTGAAAGCATGTTCAGCAGGCTCACCCGAATCGACACATCCACCATCGAAACGGCTTCGTCGGCGACGATGAACTTCGGCTCGACCGTCAAGGCCCTGGCTACCGATACGCGCTGTCGCTGTCCTCCGCTCAGTTGGTGGGGATACTTGTCCAGAAATTCCGCCACAGGCGTCAGGTCGACTATCTCCAGCAGCTCGGCAGCCCGCCGCTCCACATCGCGCCGTCGTGCTCTTCTGCCGCCCCCACTCGCACTCTGAGTTGCCCTCTGTGACTGGTGCCGCAAGAGCGGCGCCATGATCATCTGGCGTACAGTCTGGGTGGGATTGAGTGAGGCGTAGGGATCCTGGTGGATGATCTGGACGGCGCGGCGATACTGCTGGAAATCGGCCTTGCCCATCGTCGAGATATCCTGACCCTGGTAAAGGATCTGCCCTTCGGACAGCGGCAGCAGACCGACAATCATGCGGCCGGTCGTGCTCTTGCCGCAGCCGCTCTCTCCGACCAGGCACACGATTTCTCCGGGTTCGATGCCAAGCGAAATCGAGTCGACCGCGGTAACCCGTTCGCGGCCGCTGCCAAAGTATTTGCTTACATTCCGCAGCTCAATAATTGGCGTCATCTAAAGCGGCCTCCGCTGGCCGCGCTGTGGTGTCTGTCCAAGCTGGCCGCCTATGCGGCATTTCTATCACGCTCTCCCCTGTCCTGCATTCCCTCTGCCGCGCAGCCCGTTGCGTTCAATATCCTCCTGCACTGCATCGGTATGCCAGCAGGCCGCGAAATGGTTTTCGCCGACGCGTTTCAGGCCCGGCTCCTCACTGCTACAGCGCTCACTGGCAAAGGGGCAGCGGGGATGGAACTTGCAACCGGTTGGCAGATTGATCAGATCGGGCGGAGAGCCGGGGATTGACGAGAGTTCCTCGAAGCCACCGGTCACTGTCGGCACGGCCCGGATCAGCCCCAAAGTGTAGGGATGGCGGGGCCTATAAAATATGTCTTCGACCGGGCCGAGTTCCACCACCTGCCCGGCGTACATGGTCGCCACCCTGTCCGCCAACTCAGCTGCAATGGCGAGGTCGTGTGAGATGAAGAGCAGCGTAAAGTGCAGGTCTTCCTTCAAACGGCGCAACAGATCGATGATAGTGCGTTGAGTGAGAATGTCCAGGGCGGTTGTTGGCTCGTCGAGGATCAGTATCTGCGGGTCAAGCAGGAGGGCGATGGCCAGGAGCGAGCGCTGGCGCATACCTCCGCTCAGTTCGTGTGCGTAGGCGCCGATCACCCGATCGGGGTCCAATTGTACAAAGCGGAGCAAATCGAGGAAGCGGTCGCGGACCTCCTCACGATTGTTCCAGCGGTGGGCCTTGGCGGTATCCCACACCTGATCCCACACCTTTAGTACGGGATTGAAGGCGTTGAGCGCCGACTGGAATACCATGGCGCAATCGCGCCAGCGGAATTCGCGCAGGGGACCCTCTGCGAGGGAAAGCACATCCAATTCTCGGCCGTCGCGACGGTAGATGATCTTGCCTGGGCTGACCTGGGCGGTTTCGACCAACAGGCGCACGATTCCCAACCCCAGTGTTGTCTTGCCGGAGCCGCTCTCGCCGATGAGGGCCAGGCTTTCGCCGGCATGCAAGTCGAGCGTGACGCCGCGAACGGCCTGGACGCTGCCCTTACGCGTGCGATAGCTGACATGAACGTTTTGCAGGCTCAGAGGGTGCTGGATGCCGTTGTCTTCTACGTTCTGATGCCAGGAAAGGTCGGTGGTATGGTTCATAGGCTTCTCGCTACAGGTCCCCCTACTCGTTGGCTCGCAGGCGAGGGTTGAACACCAGTTCAAGGGAGCGGGTCATGGAAATAATCGCCAGTTGGAGGATGGCGATTGCGATAATCGGCGCCATAATGTACCAGACGCTGTCCTTGTAAAAAATCGCCCCACGCACCCACGCCAGTTGGATCATCACGCTCCAGTTGCCGGCGCTGATTGGTAACAGCCCCAGGAAGACGAGACCGGCCTGTTGGTAAACGGCGAAGGTCATCCCCAGTGCAAAGCTGACGACGATATAGGGCATCATGTTGGGCACCATCTCTCGCAAGACAATATGCCAGACGCCCAAGTCGAGCGCCCTGGCCGCCTCGATAAAGTCGCGCTGCTTCAGGGAGAGGGCCTGGGCGCGCAGTGCCCGCAGGAGAGTCGGCCAATTCAACAACCCCATGAGTATGCCCAAAATGGTAAGGCTGTTGAGTGAAATAAAGGCGGCCAGCACGGCAAGCAGCGGGAACTGGGGGATCGTAAGGATGATATCGGTGACCGACATGATCGCACTATCGACCCAACCACCGATGAAGCCGCTCATTGTTCCAAAAACGACCGCGATTGCCGTCGATATCAGGGCTGCCAGGAAGGCCACATAGATGACGTCCTTGCCGCCGTTGACAATCTGGGACCAGATGTCACGGCCCTGGTGATCGGTTCCCAAAGGGTGTTCCAACGTCGGCGTAATATAGATCTTGTCGATTTTGGTCTTAGTATCCAGTTCGATGAGCAACGGCCCAGCGTAAGAGAGCAGGACCATGAAAATTACTACGAGGAAGCCAATAAATCCGACCCGATTATAGGACAGAAGGCGCACGAATGTACGAAATCCCTTCCATGCGCTGACGAGGATACTTTCGTTCTGTTCGCCTTCCATCTCATGCGCTGCCATCTATCTGCTCCTGCGCTTCATTGGGCGTGGTATGTGTGCATTTCGTACTGTAAAGACCTTCATATTATGGTCAGCTATCACTGTCTTGCAGCTTAATGCGGGGGTCGAGCCATCCGTAGAGGACATCGGCAAAAAAGTTGGCGAAAATGACCGAGAAAGTGATGGTCAAGAATATGCCCTGCATAATGGTATAGTCGCGCTGGTTGATTGCCTGGCCCAACATGCGGCCGATGCCGCCGTATTCAAAGATCTGCTCTACCAGCAACGAGCCGCCGACGACGAAGCCGACGCGGATGGTCAGGATGGTAAAGAGAGGCAGGATTGCATTGCGGCCCACATAGGCGGTTGTGATGCGCCATTCCTTCAACCCGCGCGCTTTGGCAATCGTCACATAATCTTCACCGAGGGTGCTGATCGTGTTGCTCTTCATGCTCAGCATCCAGAATCCAATGCTGGTTAGCACATAGGTAGAGATTGGCAATGCCCCATGGAATAAGGCATCGGCGAAGAATTCCAGGTTCAGTCCTGGTACCATGCCGGAGGAGTATGCGCCGCGCATGGCCGCGATTGGCAGGATCTTCCACTGTACGCCCAACCAGACGACGATCAGGAGGCCAATCAGAAAGTCGGGAACAGAGCTTACGACGGAACTCAAAACGGTAAAGCCGTGATCGAGAAAGCTTTCACGGCGGTAGGCCATGATGACGCCCAAAAGGACGCCGACCGTGAAGCTGATAGTAAGCCCCAGGCCTACGCTGAAAAGTGTCCAGGGCAGAAAACGCAGGATCACTTCGGTAACGGTGGTGCCAGGGGAGAGGACGGATTTGCCAAAGTTTCCCCGCGCCAGATTGCGCAGGTAGGAGAAGTACTGGAGTACAACCGGCTGTTCCAGGTCGATGGCGAAGAGGGCGGCAGCCTGATCCTTTGCCTCGTGAACGGGCATTCCGTAAGTGACGATCAACTGATTTACGTAGATTTCAATCGGGTTTCCGGGCAGCAGGCGCACCAAGAAGAAGATTATGGTAGTTACGACGAAGATCGTGACCAGCGCGCGCAGGAACTTGCGGAAAAAGTAGGAGCCCCAAATTGCGCCGAGGATGGAAAGGGGTCTGGAGATGCGCCCCGTACTGACGTCAGATACGTCAGCCACTGTCGCCATACGATATATTTCCAGTCTGTAGATTGAGCGAATGCTGGGATCGCGCCAGACCAGTTTAGAGCAGAAAGCCTGCCAAATGCTCTACGTGGTAATTTGGCCAGCTTCCGGGGTGAGGGCGTGTTCGGTCCGCTACGGGCGTGAGTATAGCATGTTCCAGGGGCTATGCAAATTATCGTGCCATGTTTGAACAGCACCAAATGCCTTTGCAAATGACTTGAGTCGCAGGGCCATCTCTAGCAACATCACCCTGGCAAGGGTAGCAAAACGCACAGTTCTTAACCCGCCTGCCATAGAGGTGTGCGTATCCACCGTACATCGCATACAATTAACGCCGACAGACTGAACTTCACAGTGCGGAGAAGCCCAATGACGCTGACAAAACAGGATGCCCTCGACTATCATGCCAAAGGCCGGCCCGGTAAGCTGAAAATCACGCCGACCAAGCCGATGGAGACGCAGCAGGACCTTTCCCTGGCCTACTCTCCCGGCGTAGCGCACCCGGTGTTGGAAATCGCGATGAGGCCGGAGGACGCCTTTGAGTATACGGCGCGGGGCAACCTTGTCGCGGTCATCAGCAATGGTACTGCTATCCTTGGACTCGGCAACCGCGGCGCACTTGCCTCGAAGCCGGTGATGGAGGGCAAGGCCGTGCTGTTCAAGCGCTTCGCCGATGTGGATGTGTTCGACATCGAGGTCGACACCGAGGATGCGGCCGAGATGGTGCGCTTCTGCGAACTGATCGCGCCGACCTTCGGCGGCATCAACCTCGAAGACATAAAGGCGCCCGAGTGTTTCCTGATCGAGCAGACATTGCAGGCGCGGTTGGACATTCCCGTCTTCCACGACGACCAGCACGGGACGGCAATCATTTCAGGGGCAGGACTGTTGAACGCCCTCGAGATCGCGGGCAAGCCTCTTGACGAGGCCCGGATCGTCATCAACGGCGCCGGCGCATCCGCCATCGCCTGTGCCGACATCTACGTGGCCCTGGGCGCCGACAAGAGCAACATCACCATGTGCGACAGCCGCGGCGTCATTTACAAGGGCCGCATGGAAAACATGAACGAGTGGAAGGAAGAGTACGCCCGCGACACTGAGGCCCGTACGTTGGGCGACGCCCTGGTTGGCGCAGATGTATTGATCGGCCTTTCCGTGGCGGGGGCGGTCTCCCCGGGCATGGTGCGCTCAATGGGGGAGAATCCCATCGTTTTCGCCATGGCCAATCCGGATCCGGAGATCCCCTATCCTGATGCCGTGGCGGCGCGCAGCGATACGGTTATCATGGGGACAGGACGCAGCGATTTTCCCAACCAGGTCAACAATGTACTCGGCTTCCCGTTCATCTTTCGCGGCGCGCTGGACGTGCGCGCAAAAGCAATCAATATGGAGATGAAGCTGGCTGCGACGCGGGCGTTGGCCGACCTGGCCAAGGAGGACGTTCCAGACAGCGTTCTGAAAGCATACGGTCTGGACACGATGCAGTTCGGGCCCGAATACATCATTCCCAAGCCGTTGGACAGTCGCGTGCTGATGTGGGTCGCGCCGGCGGTGGCGAAGGCGGCGATGGAGACGGGCGTGGCCCGCCGGACCATCGATCTGGACAACTATCTTGACGAACTGGCGCTGCTAATTGGCAAGGGCGTACAGGTGATGCGAACGCAGCAAAGCAAAGCCAAGAAAAATCCGAAACGGGTGGTCTTCGGCGAGGGCGAAAACCCTAAGATTATACGCGCGGCCTATGCAGTCGAATCGGAAGGCATTGGTTCACCGGTGCTCCTGGGAAACCCCGAAATTATCCGCATTCGCTGCGAGGAGCTGGGGTTGGACTACCGTCCGACCGTGGTCAATCCACACCAGGATCCCAGATACCGCGACTATGCGACCGCTTTCTACCAAGAGCGTCAACGCAAAGGGGTGACACTGGCAAGGGCGAACGAGTTGATGCGACAGGCTAACTCCTTTGGGCCGGCGATGGTGCTGCATGGCGATGCCGGCGCCTTCATCTCCGGTCTGACCTACAACTACCCGGATGTTTTGCGGCCTGCGCTGCAGATCGTGGGCACCGCGCCCGAGCGAGGCGTTCTCAGTGGCGTCTACCTGATGATCGTGCGCGATCGCATCTACTTTTTCAGCGACGCGACGGTGAATATCGACCCCGATGCCGAAACACTGGCGGCGATCGCCGTCAACGCGGCCGACGTGGCGCGCCAGTTCGATATCGAGCCGCGGGTCGCCATGCTGAGTTTCTCCAACTTCGGCAGTACGCGCCACCCCCAGGTCGACAAGGTCCAGCGCGCCACCGAACTGGTCAAAGAGCAGCAGCCCGGCCTCCAGATCGACGGCGAGATGCAAGCCGACGTGGCGGTCGTGCCCGACCTGATGCGCCGCCACTATCCCTTCAGTGCGATAGAGGACGCAAACGTGCTCATCTTCCCTGAACTGGCGTCAGCCAATACCGCCTACAAGCTGCTGAACCGCTTGGGCGGCGCCGAGGCCATTGGTCCGATCCTGGTGGGGATGGGCAAGCCGATCCATGTGTTGGAGACCGGCGCCGAGGTCGTCGACATTGTCAACGTCGCCATTCTGGCGGTGGTGGATGCCCAATTCCAGGAAGAAGGGGACAGGAGTGGGAACTGAGGAGAGAGTTTCTCTCGCAACGACTCCCACTCCTGATTCTTACATGTTCCAACTCTGATCACAGTTGGACACGGTAAATACGATCATCTCTGCCTGCGCTTCCACCTGGGGCCAGACCTCCTGGTGAAGGTCGCGGGCTACCCACTCCTGGCGCGACTCCTCGCTCTCCCAGTAAGAGATCACTTCGTGCGAAAATGGCGGCCTGACCGCGCCCATGGCGTCAAGCTCCTCCTGGGAAAGGGGCGTCATCATGGTGGCGCGAATAAAGCCCGGCTGCTGGCGCATCGCCTCCATCCAAACATCTACAATTACTTTCTCAAGCTGGGCGCTATCGCCGCCCTTGGCGCTGAAATATATGTCAAGTGAAATCATTACCTTGGGTCTCCTGGTTTTTTCGATTCTCGTGAAGGTCGGTTCCTACTTGCGCAGCCCTTGTGGCCACTGAGCGTCGCTCCCCGCGATCCGCGCGTATCGTCATGCATTCCTTGCTGCAAAATACGCGTGAAACTGTGTCATCCGGCGAAGACTCCCGCCCCATGTTGCTAGAAAGAGCGGTTTCCGGCAACTTTGACGCGCACTCGGTAAAGGGATGTGCCAGCGGTGACGAACAGGCTCTTCATGTCATCCTCGCCCCAACAGAAATTCGCGCAGCCCTGGGGCGTGTAGATGACGCCCAAGCAGGTGGCGTCGGGAGTAAAGACGTGGATGCCGCCCGGCCCTGTCACGTAAAGATTCCCTGCGCTGTCGATCTTCATGCCGTCGGGAACGCCGTCGCGGTCTCCCGTGACTTCGGCCCAGACGCGGCCGTTTTCCAGCCTACCGCTCTCGTTCACGTCGAAAACGCGAACGTGCGCCCGCATCGTGTCGTTGACAAACAGTCGCGACTCGTCCAGGGAGAAGCAAAGGCCGTTGGGCTGGTCAAAATCGTCAACCAGCAGCGTGAGTTCGCGGCTCTCTGGATCGAGCCGGTAAACGCCCTGGAAGTCGAGTTGCTGCGGACGGGGCCGGCCGTAATACTCCCCGCGGCCAAAACCCGGATCGGTGAAGTAGATCGAACCGTCGCGCTTGACGACGATATCGTTGGGGCTGTTGAGCTCTTTGTCACCGTAATGCGTCGCGAGCACAGTGACTGAACCGTCGCTCTCGGTACGGGTGACGCGGCTGGTCGCGTGTTCGCAGCTGACAACGCGGCCGGTGGCGTCGTAGGCATTGCCGTTGGCCATGTTGCTGGGCTGCCGCCAGGTTTCGATGCTGCCGTCGGGCCGCCAGCGCCGCATTGTATTGCCGGGAATGTCGCTAAAGATCAGATGCTTCTCGACGTGATTCCAGATCGGCCCCTCTGTAAACTCAAAGCCGCTGCCGACCTCCTCGATCTCAACATCATCGCCAACCACGGCGCGGAATCTTTCATCGCGAATTTCTATGTTCACTGTGTCCTCCGGTAGAGCTGGGTGAGAGTTAATGGGGGGATGATCGTGTCTACTATTCGTCCGCTTCGTATATTCGCATAAGGTAGCTGAAGGACGTGTTCTTGGAACGCGCCGTATCGTGATCGAACACCCGCAAGATTTCAAGCATGAACTCTGCTCTTGAATTGTATCTGTGTGGCATCAAGCCGAGAAACTGTTCTTTCGTGAGATGGTCAGTGTGATGCAAACCAGAAGCGACTCCCATCCTGTTGCATTCAATGTCACTTAGGCCGGCGAGATACCAACTCTCTATCTCCTTGCACACGATCAAGATTCGAGTTGAAAGGTGAGGGCCAGAAGGAGTACCGGTATCGCCAGATAAACTCCGATACCTTCTTCGAATGCGTTCCTTTCTGTCCGTCACGCAAGGAGACGCGTTCAGGTCTGCCACAAAAATGGCATCGGCCTGTACCTCCACTGTCGCATTCATAGCGAAGTAATCGTATAGAATGCTGTTTACGCCCCCTTTGGTGGCCTCGCTGTATTGCTCAATCTGAATGTAATCATACGTCTGCGCCAACTTAGGCTTGACAACATAATTGAAGAACCTCTCGTCGTCCGCCCCCTCAACGAGTATCAGAATCATTCGAAATGCCAATGTCCGTCACCTTAGAAATCGCGAACGAAAAGTTCGTCAATGCTGAAAACTTCATGCTCTAACAAGACGCTGACATGCTTTCTGTCAGTGGGCTTTGTAATCTGCGAGAATCCGTCGTCGTCTCTGCTTATGACCAGGATATTTTCCAGTCCAGCGTGTCTAACTAACTGTTGGTTGTGGGTGGTCATAAGGATCTGTCTCCTTTCGGATACCTCCTTAAACAGTTCCATCAAACCTGAGAGAACCTTCGGGTGTATATGCCTCTCTGGCTCTTCAAAAATAGCGAACTGATTCTGTTTCTGAAAAAAGAGCGCGACGACCAAAGCGATGATGTTGGCAGTTCCGTCAGAGATCAGGCTGGACGGCAGATCCGATGCTCCGAAGAAAGTTTCCCGCACCTTTAAGGATATGAAACTGTCTGCCATTTCTTCTACCCCTAGGTCTTCAAGGTAGGAGAGGTTGTACTGGCACAGATTGCGGATGCTCCGACTGGTGTCTTCGTCGCTGAGAAGCTTCTTGAGCACCAAGGCCAGATTGCTGCCGTCCGTCTCCAGCTCTGACGGACCGGCGACTGGAACTGCGCTCCTGGCCTTATCCGGATCAAAATTATAGAGGCCGATTGCTCGAAACCAGTTGCAAACCGGTTCGGCGAAGAGACGAACGAAAGGAGACTCCAATAGGAGAGTCCTGTCAGAGAGCGGCGAAATATTGAATGAATTCAATACTTTAACTTCGGCGGGCGAAAGTAGTGCGCCAGATTCGGAGGATTCTAATTTCATCCTAACTTCGCCGCCGGAATTAAAGATTTCGACCGTTGATTGGGCCGCATAGTCTGCATTTTTCTCAGCCAGGGCCATCTGCGGCTCGTGCTCTTCCGCGTTGACGATCTCCTCGCGCGAACAGCACAGGGTCAATCTGTCGCGTTCTATGCTGAATCCAACACCTTCGCTATTCAATCGCAAGGAAAACTCATACTCAAACGAGTGGATTCTGAGAGGCCAGCCACTATTGCGGGTCGACAGAGAATCGTCTTTAACAGCCAAGTGAAAACAGAGCGGTTGCGCGTTTCCTATCTTGACATTGCGTAGATACTCCACCCCGCCTTGCAGCGAGATGGCCTCCTCCAGTCCAAGCATAGCAATGTCACGCAGGAATTTGAAAGCCTGAACAAAGTTGGATTTGCCAGAAGCGTTCGCGCCGACCAACAGGTTGAAGTCGTTCAGTTCAACCGTCTCGTCAGCAAAACTCTTGAAATTGGCGATTCTTATCTTGGAGATTGTCATAACGTTAGCCCTGCAAAGTAGGACGGTGGCTCTGGCCGAGGTCTGGAAAAGGTCCCTATGCAGATCCAAATCATTCGCTTCTGTTCACGATGCGGGTGCCGGCGCCGGGGTCCTCTTCGAAAGATAGCCGGGGGCACGAAACGCGGGTACTGCGCCTGCGTGGCCGACTGTTTGCCACTCTTCTTGCAGAAGAGGCCGCTGTAGGCGACATTGGAGAGAAGCGGGTCGAGGTAGATCAGGTCTACGCTTTCGTCGCCTACATGCTTTCGCATAGTGTCGACATAGTCACGGTAGTAGAGTTTTTAGACTGAGTTTGAGCTTGACATGGGCTCATTAGAAAACTGTTGAAACATGGGGATACCTGATTATCTTGTCGTCCGAACTTGCCAGTGAGCACCCGTATATCCTGGCAGTGGCCACGATTATCTGGTCTGCTGGGTCTCTATGAAAGTCGCCGGGAAGCTGGGTTGACTCTATTGCAATTTCAGGGCTTAGGTCGAGAAAAGTAACTTTGGGGTAGGAGAGAGCTGTGTCGATCCATTCAGAAACTCCCACAGGTAGTTCCAGCCTCCCATACTCGAAAAGTTTGGCTATCTCCCAACAAGAGATAGCGCTAATGCCTATTTGGTCAATTTCACTGTCGGCAAGTGCATGAATTTGAGCTTCGCTTAGTTCATCCGTGTCCAAGATCCACCACACCCAGACATGAGTGTCAAGTACAATCATTCTTGGATTCCCCAATCGTCAAGCGCGACACCTTCAAAAGGACGATCGTACTTGTATGGCTTGCCTCGTAGCGGGTAACTACCCTTCTTATCCCGAGCTTCTTCAATCGGCTCTATTGTGACTTCCACTTTCTCGCCCGGTTTGAATGGCAGCCCTACAACAGTCAGAGTCCCATTATCCGCCACGTCTGCTTTGGTCTTGAATGTTGCCATTTTGTTTGCCTCTCTTAGTTCAAAGCTAGATCAAATCTACGCTTTCGCTTCGGCGCATCGCTTCCACGGGGCGCAGCCTAAATGCTTTGGGCACACTTTTATCGTCGAAGTGGCAGAGTACGGCGTCCCGTACCATTGCCATCAAGTCGGCTCAATCTTCCCCTTGCGTGAAAATACTGTAACCCAACGCCCTGGCATCGTAGCCGCCTTCGACCGTTTCGGTCACTTCAAAGATTATTTCAGACGTCTTCATCGAAGATTCTCCTGTCTCATTGCCTCTCATGCGGAAGCGTCATCGATCCCATGACGCCCGCTCGTCCTTGAGATAAGACTCCACATCCTCCGCACCCTTGAAGATGCGCTGCCCTGGCGTTTCGTCCAGGATGTCAACTGCGGACCGCTTCAATGACCCATGACCGCTGTCGCGGTCTTCTCGGATAAGAATGTGTGAGGAAGTCTGAGGCCGATCGCCACTTTCCTGGTCGAGCAACCTCTTGGACTATTCCCGAAAAGCGCGTCTCTTTTCCTCCATACTTTCCCCTGCGGCTTGTTCCAAAATGTGGCGCACCTCGCATTCAAGGGAACGATTGTTTCCGGCGGCGCGTTGCTCCAGCCGCCTTACGACTTCGTCATCCAATTGCCGAATCAGTACAATTGCCATCTTTCCTCTCCACTGCTTAGAGTTGAGTCTTTCCAGTCATTTTAAGATGGTTGGCGAATTCAATCCCTTGCCTTTATTGTCTAGAGCCTCGTTGTTGGCAAGCGCTTAAGCGTCTGATTGCGAGGATCGACTTCAATGCCAACCGACTCGAGCGCGGTCCCGCCCAGCAAAGGCTCCGCGTCCGCTTCACCATATATAATCGTTCCGCCAACGATTTCGCCCATGAACTCGATGTCACCGGTTGTTATGTCGAGTCGCACTTCGTTGCCGTCGGCCAAGCCATATACGCGTTGTCCCTTGGGTTTGAGTCCGATGGCCTCCAGGTGCAGCCTGGGGACAAGTGAGTCGATCGCGCCCGAATCAACCAGAAAAAGCCCTTCCCAGGTCCTGTCCGGCTCGGCCGGGTTCCGAATGACGACCGTTACCTGTGTTATTCCCACTCCCGTCCCTCCTGCTGTTGTTGCCTAACCTCGCAGAGCGCCTCGGCGCTAGCGGCCTTCAATATTGAGGTGCAATGGCTCGCCCGCAACGCACCGAAAGGATCGCACATCAGCACGAGCCGCTGGCTGGGCATGGCGCAATGAATGTCGGGGCCAGGCCGGCTGTTGCTGCGCACAAGTTCATGTTACAACATATGTTCTGTTATGCCAAGCATTCGAAAGTCTCGGTAAACGGCGCGCTCGCAGCCTGTCTATGGTAAAATACCCGCAAACAGTCCGCCCACAGTCTATGGAGGGGCAAGCGAGCGGAAGCCTGGAGGACAGTTGCAATGACCAACACGCAGGAACTGACCTACATCGCCGCCATCACCGAGGCGCTTGATGTAGAATTGGCGCGCGATCCGGAAGTAATCATCTTCGGCGAGGATGTGGCCGGACCCTTCGGCGGCGCCTTCAAAGTGACCAAGCCGCTGACCGACAAATACCCGCCCGAGCGCATCTTCAACACGCCCATGTGCGAGAACGCCTTCATCAGCATGGGCACCGGTATGGCACTGATGGGGATGCGCCCTGTCATCGAGATGCAGTTCGCCGACTTCATCTCCAGCGGCTTCGACAGTATCGTCCAATTCGCCGCCACCAACCACTACCGCTGGCGCGCACCGGTGCCATGGGTGATCCGCGCGCCCTGCGATGGCGGCTTGCGCTCCGGCCCCTTTCACAGCCAGAACCCGGAGGCGTGGTTCACACACTCGCCCGGCTTGAAGGTCGTGGCGCCGGGGACCCCGGCCGATGCCAAAGGCCTGCTGATCGCGGCGATCCGCGACAACAACCCCGTCATCTACATGGAGAGCAAAATCCTCTACCGCTCGGAGCGCGGCCCTGTGCCGGAGGGCGAGTACGTCGTCCCCATAGGCGCGGCGCATACTGTGCGAGAGGGCTCCGACCTGTCGGTAATCACCTATGGGGCCCAGGTGCGCGAGGCGCAGAAGGCAGCCGAGCGGCTGAACGAAGAAGGCATCGAAGCCGAAATCCTGGACCTGCGGACGCTCAAGCCGCTGGACACGGAGGCGATCCTGGAGAGCGCACGCAAGACCGGCAAAGTGCTGATCGTCCATAGTGCCACCGGCAACACCGGCGTCGGCGCGGAAGTGGCGGCGCTGATCGCGCAGGAGGCCTTTGAATGGCTCGACGCGCCGATCCAACGGCTGACCGGCCTCGACATTCCCGTGCCTTTCAGCCCGACGCTGGAGGACGCCTACCGCCCCAGCGCCGACAAGATCTACGCGCGCGCGAAGGAAATGGCGGCGTTCTGAACATGGCCAATCACGGATTGAAACTGGCAACCCTCTGCTATGTGCAACGCCCCGGCCAGACCCTGATGCTGCACAGGGTCAAGCGGGCCAACGACTACCATGAAGGCAAATGGAACGGTCTGGGCGGCAAGTTCGAGCAGGGGGAATCGCCTGAAGAGTGCGTCCTACGCGAGGTATACGAAGAGAGCGGCCTGGTGTGCGTCGACCCCGCCCTGCGCGGCCAGATCACATTTCCCAACTTCGACGGCCAGGCCGACTGGTATGTGTGGCTCTTCCTCGCCCAGCACTGGACCGGGCAACTGCGGGACTCGGAAGAGGGAAGGCTGGCCTGGATCGACAACGACCGGCTACTGGAACTGAATCTGTGGCCGGGCGACAGGCTGTTTATCCCATGGATGTTCGAGGATCGTTACTTTTCGGCAAAGTTCCTCTACCAGGACGGCGACTTTCAGGGCTATCAGGCCACCTTTTACAGCTCCGGCGGCGACATCGACCGCGAAAGTTACGAGCATAGGCCGGAGGCCGTCGCGGCCGATTTCAAGCCGGTCTACCAGCCGGTTGACGACACCTACTGCTGGCTGTGCGGCGGCGCGGTAAGCAAGCGCCATTGCAAAATCATCTGCCTGCAGTGCGGGTTTACGCGCGACTGTAGCGACCCTTAAGGGGCCAATGGCCTGTGGGCTTGATCAGGCGGTTAAGCGCTTGCTTGCCGGCAGATTCCTGGCCCTTTGGCCCTCTTATTGCTGCGCGAGGGCTTTCTCGCCGGCGGCCAGTACCTCCAGGATGCGGTCGGTATCATAAACGCAGCCGGCCCATGTGCCGCCGCTGACGGCCTGCAGGGCCGCCCACAGACGGGTATCGTCGGGAAGGCGCGGATCGGCGGTCAGGTCAGGATGCGGGGAGCGGCTGGCCAACAGGGCGGAACCCGCCTCGCGCTGTGCTGAACTGCTGACCCCATTCCCACTACTCCCACTTCCATTTCTTCCCGGCGGCGTTAGCAAGTTGAGACTGCCCCGCAGGTTGACTGTGTCCACTTCGATCTCGATCGTATCCCCTTCACGCACGCGGCCAATTGCGCCGCCCGCCAGCGCCTCGGGGCCGATGTGGCCGATGCAGGCGCCGGTGCTCACACCGGAAAAACGGGCATCCGTGATCAGCGCCACCTGCTTGCCGAAGGGCAGATAGCGTAGCGCCGACGTCAACTGGTAGGTCTCCTCCATGCCGCTGCCCATCGGGCCCCGACCGATCAATACGAGTATGTCACCGGCCTGGACCGGCTTTTCGTGGTTGCCTTTGATGGCCGCGATGGCTTCGCGTTCGCTGACGAAGACCCTCGCTGGGCCGGTCTTGCGGTAGATGCCGTCCCCGTCAACCACTGAGGGATCGATTGCGGTGCTCTTGATCACCGATCCTTCGGGGGACAGGTTGCCGGTGGGGAAGGTGACCGTACTGGTCAACCCGCGCGCGGCTGCCGTTTTCGGGTCCATAATGACGTCATCGGGGTCAATGCCGTCGGCCGTGTAGAGACGCTCGCGCAGGCGCTTGCGGCGTTCGCTGCCCTGCCATTCGTCGAGCAGTTCGCCGAGCTCGCGGCCATGGACGGTGATGGCGTCCAGGTGCAGGAGGTCCAGGTCGCGCAGATGGAGCATCACCTCGGGCACGCCGCCTGCCAGGAAGGCCTGAATGGTGGGATGGCCCGTGGGCCCATTGGGCAGGACATCGACAAGCCGGGGCACAACCCCGTTGACCCGCTGCCAGTCGGCGACGGTGGGGCGAGGCAGTCCGGCAGCGTGCGCGACCGCAGGAATATGGAGCAGCAGATTGGTCGACCCGCCAAAGGCGGCGTGGACGACCATGGCGTTGTGAAGGGCCTTCTCGGTGAGAATGTCGGCGCAAGCAATCTCATTTTCGTGTAGTGACACCAAGGCGCTCGCTGAGCGATCGGCTGCATCCTTCCAAATTGGCTGACCCGAAGGCGCCAGCGCGGCGTGCATGAGCGTGAGGCCCAGCGCTTCGGCCACAACCTGGGCGGTCGCTGCCGTGCCGAGGAACTGGCAACCCCCGCCAGGTGAGGCGCAGGCGCGGCAGCCCAGTTCTGCGGCCTCTTCCATTGTGATTTCGCCGTGGGAGAAGCGGGCGCCGATGGTCTGTACTTTGCCGGCGTCCTCACCGTCACTGGGGGCAAGGGTTACGCCGCCGGGTACGATCACAACCGGCAGTTCGCGTTGCGCCGCCAGCGCCACCATCATCGCCGGCAGGCCCTTGTCGCAAGTAGCGACGCCCATCACACCCTTTCGTGTAGGTAACGACCGGATCAGACGGCGCAGGACGATGGCGGCGTCGTTCCGGTAAGGCAGCGAATCCATCATTCCTGTCGTGCCCTGCGTGCGGCCATCACATGGGTCGGTCACGAAGCCGGCAAAAGGCACCATTCCCAGCTCTTTGAGCCTCGCGGCCGCAGCCTCCATCAGCAGACCGACCTCCCAGTGGCCGGTATGGTAGCCGAGCGCGATCGGCGAGCCGTCCGGCGCCCGGATGCCGCCCTGTGTGCTGAGAATCAGGAACTCGGGATTGCGCAGGCGGCGGGGGCTCCAGCCCATGCCGGCGTCCTGCGTCAGGCCGAAAATGTCCCCGCTGGGCGCGTTGCGCAGGAACTCTTCGTCCAAAGGCAAAGAGCCGGTGGGGCCGGCGGCATTGGTCTGGACGTCAAAAAGGCTGCTTTCGTCGTTGTCTACCGGGATGTGGCTGGAACTCTTGGCGGGCATAGTCATTTCCTTTGCGGAGAAAATCTCCTCGTATGGACTCACACTCTCATGCTCTTTTGCTTGCTCTTTATAGCACGGGCAGGTAAGATGGACAACCACCGAGCAGAGGGATTTCTTATAGTCATCTGGAGTTTGGCGGATGAAGAATACGCAGCGACACGATGCCTTCGGTCTGCTGTTGACCCACCATTTCGCCGGCGAAACCTGTGGCGAGTTTATTGAGCGCGACGACGGTTATCTGGTTGCTACCGACAATCTGGATGCCTATTTTGCAACCTTCTGCGAATGGCCGCCACGCATGCAGCAGGCGATGCAATTTGTGCGCGGGCGCGTGCTGGATGTGGGGCTTGGCGCCGGGCGCTTTGCCCTGTATTTGCAGGAACAGGGTCACGAAGTGGTTGGCATAGATGTATCGCCGGGCGCGCTCGAAATCAGCCGCAAACGGGGCGTGGCCGATGCGCGCCAGCTGGCTTTCCACAAAATAGACGCTTCGCTGGGCATTTTCGATACGGTCCTGATGATGGGCAACAACTTCGGCCTGTTCGCCAATCCCCGCCGGGCGAAGCGGATGCTGCGCCGTCTCAAGAAACTCACCAACCGGAATGCCCGCATCGTGGCCGAGTCGCTCGATGTTTACGGCACCGACAAGCCGGAGCATCTTGCCTACCATGCCCGCAACCGGCGGCGTGGCCGGATGGCCGGCGAGATTCGGCTGCGAGTCCGCTACCGCGAACTGATTGGCGACTGGTTTGACTATCTCATGGTTTCACAGACAGAAATGCAGGAGATCGTAGAGGGAACCGGTTGGCGTGTTGCTGAATTCCTCGGCAGCACTGGCGGGCAGTATGTGGGGGTTATCGAAAAAGAGGAATGAACCGGCAACTCGCAGTTGTCCGCCGGCCACCTATATCGCACATGAGGTTACAAAATGACTCGTAAAGTCCTTCTCACCGGCGCGGCCGGTAAAGTCGGCAGTTTTTTCCTTAACGCCTACGTTGACGCCTATGAATTCGTCCTCACCGACATTGTAGAGCCGGCGGAGACGAAAGGTGCACCCTTCACACAGGCCGACCTGAGCGACTTCGATGCGGTCCGCCCGCTATGTGACGGCATCGACACCGTGGTTCACATGGGCGCCGACCCGCGCATGGAGGCGCCGTGGGAGAGCCTGCTGCCCAACAATGTAATTGCCGCCTACAACGTGTTTGAGTCGGCCCGGCAGGCCGGCTGCCGGCGGGTCGTCTACGCCAGCAGCATCAACGCAGTGTTGGGCTATCCCCTTGATCAGCAGGTGCAAACCAGCCAGCCCGTCTACCCCGTCAACCTGTATGGCGCGACAAAGTGCTGGGGCGAGGCGCTGGCCCGCTATTACTCGGCCGCGCACGGTCTCTCCTGCCTGTGCCTGCGTTTCGGGGCCGTCCAGTACCGCGATTCGGAATGGATTCACTTGGACCACCAGTATGTCGATATCATTCAGACGCTGGACGACAATGCCCGCCTGATCGCGGCCGCGGTCGAGGCCGGCGACGACGTGCAGTTTGGCAACTTCCATGGCATTTCGGACAACCGCTACAAGCGCCTGGATATGACCGACACTAAGGAGATCCTGAACTACACGCCCCTGGATGACGCCTTCGAGATGGCGCGCAGCCGCGGCAACCTGTAAGCGCGCCCGGAAACCCCACCCGTAACCCACTCCTCAGCTAAGGCTTTTGAGTTCGGCGTCGATTGCCAACAATTTTTCCTGAGTAACGCCCGCCTGTACCGCCTCCGGGTAGTAAGAGATCTGCATTAGGGTCATGTGCATTGCCATCGGCAGTTCGGGATGGGAAGACGCGCCGGGCAGGTGCCTCTCAAGAATTGCCTTGGCCTGCTCATCACTCAAGAGATCCCGCAACGTTGAGTGAATGCTGTAGGACATTGGACTGTTCTCCTTCAACTACTCTCAATTTCACGGTTGCTGCGCGCCGGCTGTTTCCACGTAGACGGCGTAGAGCGACTGGCTGCTGGCCATAAAAAGCCTGTTTTTGCCCGCGCCGCCGAAACAGAGATTGGCGCAGATTTCCGGTAGATGAATCTGACCGATGCGGGTTCCGTCGGGCGCGTAGCAGTGGACGCCGTCAAACCCGGGCCCGGCCCAGCCCGCCGCCGCCCACAGGTTGCCGTCTTCGTCGCAACGGATGCCGTCGGCCATGCCAGGTTTCATATCGACAAAGAGGCGGCCGTTCTCAAGTCGATTGTCCGCGGTTACGTCGAAAACACGGATGTGGGAAGGGCCGTCCGGGTCGTGCGAACTTCCCGTATCGACAATGTAAAGCAGCTCCTCGTCCGGCGAAAAGCAAAGGCCATTGGGGCGCAGGAAGTCGTCGGCTACGATCGTGGCCTCGCCCGAATCGGGGTCGAGGCGATAGACGCGATTGGGCAGTTCCGCTTCGGCGACCTGGCCTTCGTAGTTCAGCATGATGCCGTAACCAGGGTCGGTAAACCAGACGCTGCCGTCGGAATGGACAACGACATCGTTGGGCGAACTGAGGCGCTTGCCTTCAAAGCTGTCCATCAGAACGGTGATCGAGCCGTCATGCTCGGTGCGGGTTACGCGGCGGCCGGTATGTTCGCAAGAAACCAGTCGCCCCTGTCGATCGCGCGTATTCCCGTTTGTGTGATGGGAGGGGCTGCGATAAACGCTGACCTCCCCGCTTGCCTCGTTCCAGCTCAGCATCCGATTGTTGGGAATGTCGCTCCAGATCAGGCAGCGAGCGTCTCCGAACCAGACGGGACCCTCGGCCCAGCGGCAGCCGGTGAAGAGACGTTCGACGACTGCGTTGCCAATCCTGTACCTGCTGAAGCGTTCGTCAAGCGCCTCGACCGCCGGGTCGGGGTAACGAACGACTCCCCCGCTCCAATCCCGCTCTGCCAATGATGGCGTGGACATGTGCATTTCTCCTTACTGAATGACCGTGGGTAAGGTTACTCCTGAATCTGGACATTATCGCAGACCTGCCGCCTCGCTGCCCAGATTCACAATGGCCAGAAAACCGGAATCAGTACCGTAGCCAGCGCCCACATAATGACCGTCAGCGGTATGCCAATACGCAGGTAGTCGCCAAACGTGTACCCGCCGGCGCCTCTGACAATTGCATTGGTCTGATACCCCATCGGCGTCATAAAGCTGGCCGACGCGCCAAAAGCAATCGTCATCAGCAGCGGCTGAGGATTTACCTGCAAAGTGGTCGCCAGCGAGAGCGCGATCGGGGTGAGGAGCACGGCAACGGCATTGTTGCTGATCAACTGCGTCAGCAGACTGGTGAAAAGATAGAAGAGTGAGAGCAAAACGACCGGGCTGACCTGGCCAGCAAGCGAAATCAGCTGATCCACCAGCAGCTGGGCAAGCCCGGTTTTCTGCATTGCGATGCCCATGGGAATGGTGCCGGCCAGCAGCAGCAGAGTTGCGCCGTCAAGTGATGACATAGCCTCGTCGGCGCGCAGACAGCGGGAAGCGACCATCAGAGCGGCGCCGCCCAGCGCCAATATGACGATAGGGATAGCGGTCAGGCTGGCCAACAGGATGACTGCCCCCATGATCAGGAGCGCCAAGCGATTCTTGCCATGTCTTACGATGGCGGACTCCACGCCCTCGACAATCAGGAGCTTATACAGTTCGCTCACCGCGTGCAGGCCGGAACGTGTTCCCTGCAGGAGCAAGACATCTCCGCTATGCAGGCGCGCCTGCCGCGGGCCGACTCTGCGTTGACCGCCTCGACGCTGCAAACCCAGCACCTGAACTTGGTGACTGTCTTCGAACTCCAGCTGCGCCAGTTGGCGGCCGATGGCCACCGACTCCGGCAAGATGACCGCCTCGACAATTCGGGAGGCGGGTGAGGCGCCGGCCGACCTGTCGGCAGGCGGCGGCGCGGACTGTCCCGGCTCCGTTGCAATTCCTGAGTAAGTTTCGATAAAGCGAGCGATCAAGGGCGGCGCGCCGCAGATCACCAGTACGTCACCCTCCTGGATGCGAAGTGATTCCGCCTCCTGCGCCTCGAACCTCCTGACCAGGCCAAATCGTGAGGGTTGGGGCCGCCGCGCACGGTAGGGTCTGCCGTCCCGCAGTAGTTCGAGCAACTCGATACGTTCCTGCGCCGATTCGCCGTTGCTGTGAAGAGCCCTGCGCAGGTGAGTCAGGCGTCGGTGGTGACGCTCCGACCTGCGACGAGCGAACTGAACGCCGGCGGCCTCATTGAACAGTTCGCCAACGTTCTTGCCGAGCAGCGGACTCATCTTTTCAACGATCAGTTCGGCGACGAAAGGCGTGCGCTGGTGGCGGCCCTCTCCCAGCCCTCCTGCCGGCGCCCGGTCAGGCAGCAACTTTTGGCTGGTTAGAACGACAAAGATGCCGCCGGCAACCGTGAATACCAGGCCGAGGGGCGTAAAGGTCAACAGATTGAAGCCAGGCCCTCCCGCGGCCCGGTAGAGATCATCGACCAGGATGTTGGTACTGGTGCCCAGGAGGGTGATGGTGCCTCCCAGCACGGCAAAATAGCTCAAGGGTATCAGCAGCTTGGACGGCTGAATGCGGAAGCGCTGGCTGAGAGAAAGCACGACCGGCGCCATCATGACGACGACAGGCGTGTTGTTCATGAAAGCGCTGGCCACGGGAATGACACCCCCTAACAGAATGAGCAGGCGGCGGGGACTTCCGCCGGAGAAGCGCGCCAGACCTATTGTCACGATCTCAAGTGCACCGGTGCGAAGAAGTCCACCGCTGATCACGAACATTGCGCCCACTGTAAGCGTGGCAGTGCTGGCAAAACCGGAGAGCGCCTCGCCAGTATCCAGAATCCCGGTCAGGGCAAGCGTCGCGATGACGAGGGCCGAAGTCGTCTCTGTCGCCAACCAGTCAGTAAGATAGAGATAGGACGCCGCCACAAGAAGGACGGCAAGTACAATCATTTCGGCTGTCATGGATGCATGGCTCTATTGGGCAAGCGGTCAGTTCCTCCCTGCACGGGGCGGAACCGTAAAACGGCAAATCAAGGTGCCGAAAGAGACAATCATTAGGGGGAGTTGGTGGCCAAAGGACAATGAGTGGTCTCGTCTGCAAAGTTTCCCACCACTAAGTCTGGATTCGCATAGCTATCCAGTTGAAGTGGGCAGACTGTAACACCCAAGTTAGAGACGTTGCACGCATCAGGATACTGTTTTGCCTACGGAGAGTCAAGCCCGTCAGTGGCGCGGGAAAGGGATCCGCTCACCAATTCCTGCGAGATGCCATGCAACAATTCGGGTTGACGGAGCGCGCACGTCGTGATAAAGTTCGTGTAATAACAGGAAGGATTCGCCCCCGCGCCTACAGTCTCAATTGGGGGTCAACCAAGCAGTTCTTCAGGAGACCTGGAACATGAGCGAGACGAGCAGAGAGGATACTTCCCGTGAGCGCTGGATAGACCCCCTCTGCCAGCCTTTGGGGATTGACGTGCGTAAGCCTTATGTCAGATTGCCAGACGGGGGACTGATGGCGGTTGCGGGGAACGCCACCATCGTCAGTAGTGATGACGGCGCCAGTTGGCAAGCTCCGCGCCCCATATACCGCGGCGACGGTCCCGACCTGCCTCCTCCCGGACCAGGTATACCCGCAAACCGGGGACAGTTGTTGTCTACACGCGACGGCGTCCTTGTCTTTGTCTGGATGGATGCCCGCGTCTTGAATTGGGACGATGAGAGCGGAGAACCGGGCGCGGATGCCCGCGGTGACCTGTGGGCCATCCGCAGTCTGGACGGTGGCGCCACCTGGGTTGACCGCCAGCGACTTTTTCATGGGGTATGCGGCCACCCGCCCATCAACATGATCGAAACTGTTAACGGCCGCATTGTTGTGACGGCCCAGTTCTACCTGCGCCACCCAGGTAGAAACGTAATTCGCGTGTACTCGTCGGGCGATGCCGGTAAGTGCTGGCGCGGAAGCAACATCATCGACCTCGGCGGCCACGGTCACCATGACGGCGCGTTCGAGCCGACCTTCGTGCAGCGGAAGGATGGCACCCTTTGGATGCTGATACGCACCAATTGGGATCGTTTCTGGGAAGCGATCTCCAGTGACGACGGTCTGTCGTGGCGTACTATCCGGCCCAGCACTATTGAGGCCAGCACGTCGCCGGGCTATCTTGCCCGACTGGAGAGCGGACGTCTACTCCTCGTCTGGAATCGCCTATATCCGGAGGGAGCGGACAGTTTCCTCAGACGCAGCGACCAGCTGTCGGAAGATGAAGCCAGTTGGCACAGGGAGGAGCTATCCGTCTCCGTTTCCGAAGATGAAGGGAACAACTGGTCGACTCCGCGCGTGATTGCCCGCGAAAAAGATACATGGATATCCTATCCCTACGTCTTTGAGCCGGCGCCGGGCCAACTCTGGATTACGACCGGCCAAGGAGATCTGCGGCTTCGCGTAGCCGAAAGCGATCTGTTTGGCAACTGAGGCCGGCAACATCGGAGTAGCAAGCTGAGGACGCAGTAAGCGGGGGGCGGCAAACTAGCGCCACCGGACACGGCCTGGAGCAAGAAAAGTTCTCAGGGGGCCGGAGAAAGAAGAGAAAGAGCGGGCGAACGGACTCGAACCGTCGACATTCAGCTTGGGAAGCTGACGTTCTACCACTGAACTACGCCCGCAAAGTGAGCCACCTTCGTGATACGTAAGACTGCCCGTGGTGCAGAAAAAGCATTTCCACAATAATACAGATGCGATTAAGTACTGTCAAGTCAACAAGAGCTTCAGGGCAATTGCATCTAATGTAAGTTCAAGTTGATACCAAGACTTTTCACACGGGCTGCATGTCAAAATCGTAGGCGTGTCGCCCGCTCTGCCAATATTCGCAAGCTCTTGGTCTCATTTGGGATCCACATTGGCTTTAGAAAATGGAGACCAATTCCCATTCTTGAGGGATGCCAAATCGGCCATAATGCCGTTCAAGTCAGCAGTTCACGGCCCGGCGCGCTCTTAAGGTTTAGAGAGTGCTTCCAAATTCAGGCCGCGCTGACCATCGACGGGCAGTAGCCCTTGCCAGTGCTCGGCAAGTCATCTTGAAGAAACCAACGCCGCGCAGACCTATTACGGTAGAAATCGTTCCATATGGAGGAAGGCGTGAGTGAGAGAGCGAAGGAGGACAATGCCCCAAAACTGCCTTCGGGCGCGCGCTTCTATAAGTGTGCGTTACAGGTAAATCCGTTCGAGTATCTCCGTAGGCATAGTGTACCTTCACAGCTCAGTAGCGAGAGTGAATACAACTCCGCGCTCATTGCAGCCTGCCAGAACGCAAATGTGGGTGCGATTGCTGTGACAGATCATTACCGCATTTACTCCTCCGAAAGCCTCATCGAAAGCGCTCGTGCAGCCGGCATCTCAGTTTTTCCCGGTTTCGAAGCGGTAACGAAGGAAGGTGTTCACTTGCTTTGTCTATTCGATCCTGGAGAGCCATTGAGTTATATTGACCGCATAATTGGGGATTGTGGGATCCATGATGACAATGAAGAGTCTCCAACAGGAGACTACAGCATTGACGAGTTTCTGGCTAAGTCTAAAATGTGGAAGGCGATTTGCATCGCCGCCCATGTTTGGCACGAAGGTGGCATTCTGAGGAAGTTGTCTGGATTGACGCGTATCCAAGCTTGGCAGGCCAAGCGCCTGCTTGCCTGCTCTATTCCAGGCCCCGTTGATGATGCCCCCGAAAACTTACGGCCAATCCTTAAGAATAAGAACGCACAACATCGGCGCGAGCGGCCAATAGCCATTGTTAATGCGAAAGACGTAAGCGCCCCACAAATTGTCAATGACCTTGGTGCAACAACCTGGATAAAGATGTCAGATGTAACACTTGATGGCCTGCGTCAAGCCTTTCTTGACCCTGACTCAAGAATCCGTCTCAATAGCGACCCCGAACCGGAAATGCATTCAGAGTTGGGTGAACTGACATGGGAAGGCGGATTTCTCGACGGCACAGCAATTCAATTTAACTCAAATCTGAATGTTTTGATCGGTGGACGCGGCGCAGGAAAATCGACTATTGTCGAGAGTTTGCGTTACGCGCTCGACTTGAATCCGTTAGGGGAAGAAGCCCGCAAGTCTCATGAAGGAATGGTGCGCCAAGTCCTTGGAGGAGGCGCCAAGATATCCTTGAGTGTATGCACAAACAGACCGGCGAGACGTGAATACTTGATTGAGCGGACTGTTCCCAACCCTCCCGTTGTTCGCGACAGCAGTGGACAGATTTTGAACCTTCTCCCGAAAGATGTTTTTCCCTCAGTTGAAGTATATGGACAGCATGAAATATCGGAACTTGCCCGAAGCCCTGAGAAACTCACTCTTCTACTCAGCCGCTTTGTTGAGCCGGACGAGGGGCTAGGACGAAGAAAAAGAAGCTTACTCCGCGAACTGGAGAGTTCAAGACAGTCGCTTCTTGATGCCCGCTTTGAACTCCAGCAAATTGATGAGCGCATTTCGGCGTTGCCGCGGCTAGAGGAGACGCTTAAGCGCTTTCAGCAGGCCGGCCTAGAAGAGCAATTGCGAGAGCAGAGCCTTCTTGTTAGGGAGGAAAGCATACTGGAGTCAATCCCTGCACGCCAGCAGGTATTCAGAGAGTGCTTGGAGACGCTCCGCCAGGAATTGCCCATAGATCGGACGTTTTTGTCCGCAAAAGCACTGGAGGAACTTCCTGGCAAAGGGATTCTAGCAAACGCAAACGGGACGCTGGAACGCTTTTCCTTCGAATTAGAGCATGTAACCAACCTGCTAGAGGAGGCTCTCAGTCGAGCCGACGAGGGTCTCGACGAAGTGAGCGGCCTTTGGAACGACCGCAGGCGTACTCTAGAGGCTGAGTACCACAAAATACTTCGGGAACTCCGCAGCTTGTCAGTGGATGGCGAGGAATTCATTCGCCTGAGGCGTGAGATTGAATCGCTTCGCCCACTGCGGCAGCGTCGGCCTCTACTAATTCAGTTGGAAGAGGAGTACCTGAATAGACGACGCTCGCTTCTGGTAGAATGGGAAGATGTTAAGGCGGCAGAGTTTCGACTTCTTGACCGCGCCGCAAGGCAAGTGAATCGCAAGCTTCGTGACCGTGTCAACGTAGAGGTAACTGCCGCTGGTAACAGGGAGCCACTGTTCGACATGTTAAAGGATGAAGTTGCAGGCCGCCTTTCAGAGGCAATCACAGGAATCAGGCAGTCTTTGGACCTTTCACTGCCGGAATTCGTTGCTAGTTGCAGAAATGGCGCAGAAGCGGTCCAAAAGAGGTACGCTATTCCTCCATCCCAGTCTGAGAAACTTGCCAATGCAACCCCGGAAACCCTTATGCGCATCGAGGAATTGGAACTACCCTCGACAACCGCAATTCAGCTAAATACGGCCCCCGCGGACGCGCCGCCTGCCTGGCAAGCATTGAATGAACTCTCGACTGGGCAAAAGGCCACAGCTGTGCTGCTGCTCTTGCTCTTGGAATCCGATGCGCCCCTGATCGTCGACCAGCCAGAGGACGACCTCGATAACCGCTTCATCACAGAGGGCATCGTGCCCAAGATGCGGGAGGAAAAGCGGCGCCGGCAGTTCATCTTCTCCACACATAATGCCAACATTCCGGTACTTGGCGACGCCGAGCTCATTCTAGGTCTTACCCCTTCTGGAGAAGCTGGACTGGGCAGGGCGACTATCCGGCGAGAGCACATGGGCTCGCTCGATGACAGTTCGGTACGAAAGCTTGTCGAGAAGATTCTCGAAGGGGGGAGGGAGGCGTTTGAGACTCGTCGCCTCAAGTAT
Organism: Caldilineaceae bacterium; assembly: GCA_965220715.1. GTDB lineage: Bacteria > Chloroflexota > Anaerolineae > Caldilineales > Caldilineaceae > Bin5. The sequence continues at coordinate 3,986,976 of OZ244843.1, read as the reverse complement.
GGCTTTTAGGGGCGGGGAATGAATCGAACCGATCTGTTGGAATTAATAAGGAATGGCGAAAGTTCAAGCATTGAATTCAAACGTGACGACGTACGTCCTGACAGCATTGCGAAAGAACTGTCAGCTTTGCTGAACTTTGAAGGCGGCCATATCCTGCTAGGCGTTGAAGACGACGGCAGCGTTTCGGGATTGACGCGTAGTCGCGAAGATGCCGAACTTTGGGTAATGAATATCGCGCGCCTGAACATCCAGCCTAGCATTATCCCTTCATGGTATCCGATCAGCCTTGATGATGGAAAGGAGGTCGGCGTAGTAGGTCTGTACGCTGACAGCCCCGGCAAGCCGCACAAGGCCAAACGGGGCACCGCTTGGGTGACGTTTGTGCGCGTTGGAAGCACGTCGCGAGAAGCGAGCCGAGAAGAAGAAGGCCGGCTTTACCAAGCTGCTCAACTGATACGTTACGACATCAGACCTGTGCTTGAAACTGGGTACGCAAGTCTCGACAGAGATAGGCTCGAAAACTATTTCCGAGTGGTCCTGGAGCGCGACTCGCCTCCTGGAGAAGATCGAGAGTCTTGGATCCACATTTTGAAAAACATAGATATTCTGGCTGAGGCATCAGGAACGACCGTTTCAACCGCGGCAGGTCTGCTGCTTTTCGGTGAATTTCCGAATCGCCGCCTGCCACAGGCGGGAATTACGGCGACCGCCTTTCCCCGCAAGGACAAGGAATACGATACGGTTGACGAGGAGTTGATTAGGGGACCGCTGGTTTCGGTATTGGATGACAGGAAACGGGCGGTTGAAAAAGGCGTCATCGACCGGGCGGTGGACTTCGTTGTACGAAACCTCGGCTCAGTTGCGTGGCTTGAAGGCGGCCGTCGTCTCAGCAAGAAGGCCCTCCCGCTTGACGCGGTTCGGGAAGCTATCGTGAATGCAGTTGCACACCGTGATTACACCCTGGTCGGAACTGATGTTGAGGTCTCCCTGTATTCCGACCGCCTGGAAGTGATATCGCCCGGTCGGCTTCCGAATGGCGTCACCGTGGAAAAGATGTCGGAGGGGCTGCGGGCCGCCAGGAATGAATTGCTGAAGGAGATCTTACGCGATTATGGCTATGTTGACCATCTGGGGATGGGTGTGCGAAACAAAATAATCGGATCGATGCGCGCCCATAATGGCACGCAGCCGGATCTCATCGAGGACGAGAACCGCTTTACCGTGCGGCTATTGAAGTAGGGAAACACCCCATAATTTTCAGAGTTACCAGTCTATTGGCCGGAGAGGTTATACAATTCTCCACGTTGCCAACTCCAGACTCGCCGCGAGACGCATCGGGTACCCACTCTAACGCCATCTGAAGCCGGTTTAACGCGGACTGTTACCCCGAATACCAGCTGCAGCCTACTCAACTGCTCGGCTACCGAATTTGAATGCCAACTCCTCTCGTATGTCACTTGGGGTCGTTGGCTTTGGTATCAGGCAGATCGGGGTGGAAGCTAATGTAAGTTCAATTTGATCCCAAGACTTTTCACACGGGCTGCTCGCCAAAATCGTAGGCGTGTCGCCCGCTCTGCCAATATTCGCCAGCTCTTGGTCTCATTTGGGATCCACACTAATTGGGTCAAAACCTCGTGACGCTACCTGGATCGAGTCCGGTTCAGGGCAAAACGCCGAAAACGGTGCAAATTATGGTGCGCGGTCGCAAATTCGAATGGTTTCCGGCAACTGGTGGGCGGTCTTTTGGCCGAAAATTATCGACTTTCAACAAACGGACAGCAATTTCCATTTATATTCACTTTCTTTCTGGCGGAATTCCGGTCAACTTGGCGTCCAAATTTAGATGCGATTGCCCTGACAAAAACGCCGCTTGCGTTAAACTTTCAGATCGTGTAGAACTAAGAAGTGGGGTGCTACTATTTCACATCAGGAAAGCCCCCTTTATGCTTCCTATACCAAGCTTTGATCTTTCGGGATGAAGAGTTCCAGGTTTGGCTTACATTTTACGCATTTGACACCATTTCGTTATAGGAGGGAACAATCGGATGATACAGTTTGACTTTGGCCGCCTGGAACAAATAGAACTGCGAACGGTATGGGTGAGTGAAGACAGCGACTTTGCCTCATGGCTGGCCCGAGGCGACAGTCTGGCATTGCTGGGAGAGGCGATCAACCTGGAGCTGGAGTTGGAAGACATGGAGGGCTGGGTCTCGCCCTCTCCACGGGGCGTTGTCTGCCGTACACGCGGCAGTGGCGGCTATGTGGTCATCGAGAATCAGTTGGAACATACCGACCAAAGTCACCTGGGACAACTCCTCACCTATGCAGCGGAGTTGAAGGCAGTCACGATGGTGTGGGTGGCGGCTCATTTTACTCAGGAAGATCGAAATACGCTCAATTGGCTGAATGAAGTCACGAGTGAAAACATAAATTTTTTCGGATTGGAAGTAGAGTTGTGGCGAATCGGCGAATCGCCCCTGGCCCCCAAATTTCATCTCGTAAGTAAGCCGAATGACTGGGATGGAAAGTCGGATTCACCCAATCGAAGCGTTGTCGACAGCACGCCGACACCGGCGCCTTCGACAGAGCCAGACGAGACATCGCTTGAGGATCAGCTGCAGCAAGTTGAAAACGATTTGCAACTGGAATATCAGCTCGTAGAGAATGAACTGCAGATGGAGTATTGGCAAGCGCTGCGGAAGCATCTGGAGACCAGCGAAAGTTTCATCCGCCCCGGAACGCCGCGTTCGCAAAACTGGATGAACTTCGACGTTGGCCACTGGCGCCTGCGCATGACTGCCTTCAACAACATGCGTGAAGGCGGAATCGGCGTACAACTGGTAATCCGCGAAGGTGATGCCGAGGTCTCTTACAATACACTGTACCAGCAACGCGGGGAGATTGGAGCTGAAATCGGAGATGCGCTCGAGTGGCGCGAACTGCCTGAACACAAGCAAGGGCAGGTGATGCTACGAAGGTACAATGCCGATCCGACCAACCGAGCCCAATGGCCGGAGCAGCATGCCTGGTTCAAAGAAAAACTGGAATCATTCGACCGAGCGTTCCGGCCCCGAATCACGACATTTGGCGCCTCTGATTAGTGGTGTCGGGGTTCACTGTTCGCCGGACCTCGCGCGGCACACGAAAAACGCCGACCATACACTTTCGGCCTGTCAAGGGCCGTATGGGCGGCGTCTTTTCTTTGCTCTCGCTTCGGGCCGGTGTATCTCTTTCCCCGCTTTGACTATTCCCCAAGAATCTCAGCCACAAACTTTCCGTCAGACATAATTCGTTCGCCGTCCACATCAATTGTGCACTGCGTTGGAATGACGTCGACATGGTGTTCGGACTTCCAGTCGGCGCCGGTCTGTTTGCCGTAGGGGTCGCCGAAGGCCACGTGCACACCAGGAAATTTCTCATCCTGTAGCAGATTTCCGACCAGTCCGGTCAGCGCGATGTTGGTGCCAATCGCGAATTCGCCAACACGGTCAGCGTTTTCGGCGCCAAAAATATAGGATCGGACATCCTCTTCCAGAGAGCTATCCTCGCAGCGCACCGCACGTACCAGCCCGTCTTCAACCACAAATGTGACCGGTGTGTCGAGAATTCCGTACCGTTCGCTGAAATAGTCGCCCAGTTCGTCCACTACCAGCGCACCATTGGCGTTGCCTGGCGAGGTGAACGTCTCCCCCTCCGGCAGGTTCCCCCACTCGCCCGGCTCATGGTAAAGGCCGTGGCAGGGGATCCAGTTGAATTCCGGGTTAAACGTGGCAGTGAAATCCGTCCCTTTCGGACTGGTGACCCGGATCTTCGCGGCCCCGCGGACAAGCTCGTGTACACGCATGGTTACATCGAAAATGCGTTGATAGTCGACCCGCATTCCCTGCATCATCAGAGGGGGCGTGATGTTGATCATGTGGCCGTGGCGGGCGCCGCCAGGACTTGCCTGCATGACTGCCGGCATATAGGCCATACGAAACTTCAACTCCCCCGGCCTACTGCTGGCAGTATAGAAACTGACGTGCGGCTGGAACCGCGCCAATGCATCCTGGAGCTTACCGGGGATCTCCGTGATTGGGCGAGTGCCGAGCGATTCCAGAGTGAACGTCTCTACGGCAGCGGCTACAGGACTTGCGGCGTCGCCCAGTGCTTGGCTGATCAGCGATGAGCCTTCGTCGCCCAGAATGAGCACGCGTTCGCCCGGCTGAACTGCCATGCAGATTCTCACCGCCACCTCGGCGCCGGCCCGCATGTCCTCAAGAGAATAATTTCCGGTTTCAGTCATTGCCTTCCATACCTCCAGGATTGTGATAAAAAGAGTGTTTGCATCTTCGCGATCAGCGCTACTTCCTACTGCGGTAGCACCCTTTACCCAAGTATAACCGGCTCTTCGGGGTATTGGAGCAAAGAGGGGCGCTCGCGCTGCGCCAGAGCAATGACAATGGTCAATGGCCCCAGGCGGCCCCAAAACATGGTAAACGCGATCAGCGCCTGCCCCCATGCATTGAGCTTGTGCGTGAAGCCCAGAGAGTAGCCGGCATTCGCAAAGGCGCTTACTACCTCGAAACCAAGCTCGAATATATCGCCCTGGTTCAGCAAAGAAAGAATGATCGTGACTGCCCCAACCAGAAGCGTGCTGACCGTCATGATCGCAACCGCCTTGTTCAGTGTTTCTCTGGGCACGGAGCGGCCAAACGCCACCGCCTGGTTGTCTCCACCCTTTGCCGTTGCCAGGGCGGAGATCAGCAACACACCTACGGTGCTGCTGGTAACCCCGCCCGCCATGCTCGCCGGGGCGCCGCCAATGAACATCCAGAACAGCAGCATGAGCTGGGTGCTCTGACTGAGTTGATCGATGGGCAAGATAGTCAGACCGGCTGTCCGTGAGGAAATTATCGTGAAGATGCTGATTGCAAGTTGCTCGCCGAAGGAGTGAGCGGCCAAGGTGACATCATACAGTTGGCGGTCTAGTAGCATTACGGCCAGGCCGACGACAAGGAGCACGGCGGTCAGCGCTAATGTAATGCGTGTGTTTAGGGCCAGCATGCGATTCCTGAAGTAGCTGACCACATCGTACAACACGGCAACGCCGACGCCGCCCAGGATAATCAGGGCAGACATAACCGCAAGCGTATAGTAATCGGCGCCGAACCCGAACACCGGAGCGTGGCCGCTGCCGGCGAAGAGATCGAATCCGGCATTGCAGTAGCTGCTGACCGCGTGAAAAAGCGCCAGCCACAACGCCTCTCCGGCGGGGAACTCGGTCCGCCAGCGCAGCCACAACAGTAGTGTACCAACCGCCTCGATTGACACGGTTACAATGAGTACATACAGTGCAATGTTGGCGACGCTTCCAAGCCGCCCCCAGTTACGCGTGAGATTAAACTGCCTGTCGGCGCCCAACGACTGCTGGATCACGAATCGTTCATTCAGAGTGACCTGCCTCCCTATCAGGCGGAAGAGCAGCACGCTGAAGGCGATAAAGCCAACGCCCCCCAACTGAAGCAGTATTAAAATTACCAACTGCCCAAAACGACTGAAATCCGTGGACGTCGTGAGCACGCCCAGCCCCGTGACGGTGACAGCGCTGGTTGAGGTAAATACTGCCTCAATCCAAGAGATTGACACGCCCGTGGTAGTGGCGGCCGGCAGCTTCAGGAACAGCGTTCCCAGAAAGACAATGCCGGCAAAGCCGATTATCAGTAAGCGGGGCGCCCGCGCTCTCGCCAGTCGGTGGTCTGCGGCCTTTCCTGTCCGTGCGGCGGCGTCGCGGTGCCGCCCCGGCCCGCTCGAGGGTGGCGCTTGCTGTGACTCCTCTCGGAGCTTCAACAAGAATTCGTCGGAAGCGTCATTCGCAGTATGGACTGTGTTTTCGCTCTTCGGCTCTTCAGCTTCGTTCTTCATCACCAGTGCAAAAAGGTAGTTGCTCTTGCCGCCCCGCTTGAACTTTGTCGTAACACGTTATGCGAATTCCCTAAATGGTAATGTACACGCGAGCCAGTTTGCTTCCAAAAAGAAGAGGGTCAAACGTAGGTGGTCTTGCTCTCGGTGCTTCATTGCTAGTGATTTCCATTGAACAGAACGAGCCCAAACCGCGAACAGCCTTTGAACTCCTGTTTGACACTATCCACAGTCGTTCAGTTGGCAGGCATCCGTAAAGGGTAACCAATCCCCCTGCCCCCCAATTTTTACTTGGTATAAAACTTATTATACGGAATAAAAATCTGCGAACGGTCCCCCTCTTCTGTTGCCCCCATTTCTTGCCTTTTTGCCTCTGTTCATGTACTCTCACTCGGAAAACTCGGTTCAGCAGTAACCGGAGTTCTTGTCACCATTTACTGAGTTCGGAGAACTGCTCCCATGATCCTGTATCTGATTCGGCACGGACAGTCAACCAACAATCTGCTCGCCGAACAGCTGAAAGAGCGGCCTGGTCCATTCCCCTACGAAACCTACATGAAACAGCGGGTCGCTGAGCCGCCATTGACAGAGATGGGAGAGAGGCAGGCGAACCGGCTTCGAAACAGTTTTGGCGACCAGGCGATCTCTCGTCTCTACTGTAGCCCAATGTTGCGCACGATGCAGACGATGCAACCAGTTGCGGACGCTTTGGGCACTAGTCCGTCAGTTTGGCTGGACCTGCACGAACATGGCGGCATTTTCCACAGGCCCGGCACAGACGCGGAGGCTGTCGGCCACCCCGGCCTCAGTCGAGCCGAAATGAGTGCGAAGTTCCCCGGATACCGGCTGGACGGCGTCGGCGAAGACGGCTGGTGGCACGGGGCCGAGGAGGATCGGGCCGCCTGCCTTGCGCGAGCAGTGCGGGTAGCCGAGGCCCTGCAGCAGATGGCCAAAGAAACAGGGGAAGATGTAGGAATCGCCGCTGTCAGCCACGGCACCTTTTTGGACAGTCTTCTCAAAGCTCTTCTTGGCCGGCTGCCGGGCAACGAAATCTACTTCAACCACCACAATACCGGAATCACTCGAGTGGATTTTCTGCCTTCGAGGACCGACGGCGGCATATCTGTCACTGTTCGCTATACGAACCGGACTGACCATCTGGCCGACGACCATTTGACCTACTGAGAGGAGTAAATATTGCCTGATCTACGACCCCGGCTCTTCGCGAGTGATCTGGAAGGCGTTCTCGTCCCTGAAATCTGGATCGCTTTTGCTGAAAAGACCGGCATTGAGCAGTTGCGTCTGACGACCCGCGATATATCTGATTACGATCAACTGATGCAGATGAGGCTGAAAATTCTGAAGGAACGGAATCTGCGTTTGCAGGATATTCAAGAAGTCATCGCTACCATCGCCCCACTGCCAGGCGCGGAACATTTCGTCGACTGGATTCGCGACCGCTCGCAGTTCGTCATTCTTTCCGACACTTTCTACGAGTTCGCCAAGCCCTTAATGGCCAAACTCGGCTACCCGACCATATTCTGTCACTCTTTGGAAGTTGATGAGAACGGCGCCATCACCGGCTATCGCATTCGCCTGGACCAATCAAAACGCAAAGCGATTTCTGCATTTCGTGACCTCCAGTTTCAGACCATGGCAATGGGTGATTCGTATAACGACATTGCGATGCTTGAAAAGGCTGACGCCAGCCTCCTATTCGATCCACCCGATAACGTTGTTGACGATCATCCCGGCCTGCCGGTTGTTCGCAACTATTATGAGGCCAGGCAAGCTATTGAGGAGTGGTTGGTGGGTGAAGGATAGAAGCTGGACTGGGCTACTATCCTTCCGCCGATTGCTGGATACATGACCAATTTGCGGTTCGGTTCAGGCAAAGCGGGGCAAGGCTCCGGCTCAACCGAGCTGGTGACCGTTCTTGGCTATATTCTTACGGTTTCCTATCCGCTTCTGGCGTTGTCCACCGGCGTCCGAGCCCTGTTTCAACTCGTCTTGAAGGAAGGCGTCGTTAACTACCTTGCTCCAACCCTCAGTCTGGTGGCTGCGCTCTGCTATTTGACAGCGACGATAGGATTCGCCCGCCGTGTACAGTGGGGCTGGCGTCTTTCTGTCGGGGTCCTGGCTTTCGAGACGGCTCTCACCCTGGTTGTTGGCTCCCTGAGTCTGATCATTCCTTCTACTATAGGGCGTACTGTTTGGCGCCACTTCGGCGCCGACTACGGATTTTTCCCTCTCTTCCAGCCGCTGATTGGCCTTGTCTGGCTTTTTTGGCCCTCAATTATGCAACAGTATGGCCTGAATATCGGCCAGAACCGCAGGCAATGAATGCCGTTGAAAATGGGATCGAGAGGTAGATGAGAAACAAGAGCGGGTCGCCCGCGCCGCCTCGGAGGAGCATTGCTTATCAGGTCCTGCGCAAAGCTTACTCGTCCGGGCCGCTCAGCCATTCCGAAAATGCGACGAGCTTGTCGGTTCGTAGATATATCGGGCTTGCTTTCAAAGCGATTGTTCTTCTTATCGCACTCGCAATGCTGTTGCCGCTCGCCTACCTTCTCTACCGGGCTGCCGGCGTCGGCTGGACCCAGGCGGTTGATCTGCTGGCCCGCATGCGCACAGTCCGAATCATGTGGAACAGCCTCATCCTCGTATGCGGCGTAACCACTCTGTCGCTTGCGCTTGCTCTGCCGTTCGCTTGGCTGACCGAAAGGACTGATCTGCCCGGCTGGCGAATCTGGACGGTGCTGGCAATGATGCCTCTGGTGATCCCAAGCTATGTCGGTGGATTCGCATTGATTGCCATGTTCGGGCCTCGTGGCGCCCTGCAAGAACTCCTGTCCCCCTTTGGAGTAAACCGCCTGCCGTCAATCTACGGTTTCACCGGCGCACTTTGGGTCCTAACGCTTTTTACCTATCCCTACATCTTCATGAGTATACGTGCCGCGTTGCACAGATTTGATCCGTCAATCGAAGAGGCCGCGCGTTCCCTGGGGTATAATGGGTGGCAGACATTCCTGAAGGTAACACTACCCAATCTGCGGCCCGCTATCACGGCAGGCGCACTACTGGTGGCGCTTTACACCCTCAGTGATTTTGGCGCGGTTTCGCTGCTGCGTTTCAATAGTTTCACGCGGGCAATATACGTTCAGTATCTGAGCAGCTTCGACCGAAACGTTGCCTCCCTCCTGTCATTGGCGCTGATCGTGTTTACGATTATACTACTGGTGCTGGAGAGAAACAGCAGAGGACGCGGCCGTCCTCGCTATTACCGCAGCAGCGCCGGAGTCGCCGCGCCGCGCAAACGCATTGAGCTCGCCCATCGGAAATGGCCCGCACTCCTTTTTTGCGGCACTGTGGTCACGGCTGCCCTTGTGCTGCCCGTCGGCGTAATCTTGTTCTGGTTGTTGCGGGGCCTGGCGTCCGGCGAATCGTTGACCCCGGTATGGACGGCGACACTCAACAGTTTCCGCGCCGGCGCCATGGCGGCCTTAGCCGCGGCAGCATTAGGACTGCCCGTCGCCTTTGCTGCGATACGGATGGGGGGACGACTTATGAATCTCGCGGCGCGGGCTGTATATGTTGGCTACGGGTTGCCGGGGATCGTCATTGCGCTCAGCCTGGTGTTCTTCGGCGCAAATTTCGCTCCCCTACTCTATCAGACCTTGTGGATGCTGGTCTTTGCCTACGTAGTCCGTTTTTTGCCCCAGGCCATAGGCGCCATGCAGATAAGCTTGTTGCAGATGAATCCCCGCCTCGAGGAAGCCGGGCGCAGCCTGGGCCTGGGGAATCGCGCCGTATTCAGGCGTATTATAGCCCCGATCGTGCAACCGGGTGTTCTGGCAGGGATGGCACTTGTCTTTCTGACGACCGTAAAGGAGTTGCCTGCAACGCTGCTCTTGAGTCCGACAGGATTCTCGACTTTGGCAACGCAAATCTGGTCGGCTACAGACGAGGCTTTTTTTGCTCGGGCGGCCGCGCCGGCACTCATGCTCCTGGCGATGTCGGCCTTTAGTATATTTTTTGTGCTCATGCAGGAGGAAAGGGAAGTGGGCGGCGGCTAGGACAGTACCTCGGCCGCCGGTCACCGACAAATGGCGCCATGAGTCGAATGGAACAGAGGCCAGCAGGGCTTCGTTTGCAGGGTGTTTCCAAACATTTTGGCACAAAGGATGCCCCCATCCTGGCAGCCAGCAAAGTTGCCTTGACAGTTGACAGCGGCGAGTTGCTCGCACTCTTAGGCCCTTCCGGGTGCGGAAAAACGACGACTCTGCGCCTCATCGCCGGTTTCGAACGCGTGGATGCCGGCACAATCGAAATCGATGGCGAAGTAGTGGCCAGCAGGTCAGTCCACGTGCAGCCCGAAAGGCGTCGCGTTGGCATGGTGTTCCAGGAATATGCCCTGTTCCCCCATGTCACTGTTCTTGCCAACATCGAGTTTGGGCTGCGCCGTATGGCGGCAGCCGACAAGCAAGTTCGCACAAAAGAAATTCTGGATTTGACAGGGCTGGTTGGGCTGGAACAGCGAATGCCGCATGAATTGAGCGGAGGCCAGCAGCAGAGGGTTGCTCTGGCCAGGGCCCTGGCTCCCAGACCGGCCTTGATTCTGTTGGACGAACCTTTCAGCAACCTGGATGCCAGCCTGCGCGCCCGCGTCCGTGCCGAGGTGCGCGAGATTCTACATGCTGCCAATACGACTGCTGTCTTCGTCACGCATGATCAGGAAGAGGCGCTCAGTCTGGTTGACCGGGTGGCCGTCATGCTGGATGGCAGTGTGGAGCAGGTGGCCTCTCCCCATGAACTGTACACCAACCCGGCCAACCGAGCTGTGGCCGAGTTCATCGGTGACGCGAACTTTTTGCCAGGTGTTGGCCACGGGGATACCGTCGAGTGTGAACTGGGCATTCTGGCTGCGCGCAAGCCCATTCGTGGTCCGGTCGACATACTTTTGCGGCCGGAAAATATCGAACTGTTGGCAGCGCAGCCCGGCCTTCCTGCCTCTCGAGTTCGACATTCCCTTTTCTTCGGCCACGACCAATTGATTACAGTGCAGCTCCCAACAGGCACCCATCTCACCGCGCGATTGGGGCCCTTTGATGGCTACGTACAGGATTTGCCGCTGCAAGTGGCAGTGCGCTCACCGGTGGTCGCATATCCACGCACAGTCGAGGATGGCCCACGCCTTTCAGGCAGCCCAAAGGATGACGCCAAACGCACCAGGCGAAGAGGTGACCGATCATGAGTGAAGGAATTATACTGGAGGAAGCGCCGGACATCCATGCGCAGTTTCAGGTTTCGTCTCCGGCCCTTATGGTCATTTTTGGCGCGTCGGGCGACCTGGCAAACCGCAAATTGCTGCCCGCTCTATACAAACTCTCCCAGCAACGGCTCCTGCCACCAAACTTTGTCATTCTTGGTTACGCCCGTTCTCCATTGAGCGATGATGAGTTGCGCCTTCGAGCCCGCTCCAGCTTAATTGCCAATCCTGAAGTCGAATTCCAGAGTTCGGAGTGGGATGCTTTTGCCCCGCGTCTCTTCTATATCTCCGGCGAGTATGACGACGCCGAAAGCTTTATGCGTTTGCGCGACCGCGTCATCCAGTTGGAAGAACAGTGGAATATCGGCGGCAATCGCCTTTTCTACCTGTCTACACCCCCGTCCGTGTACGAGCCAATCATAACCTGCCTGGGCGCTGCTGACCTCGTTTCGCCCGTCGGCAGCCACAACTGGACTCGCGTCGTCATCGAAAAGCCGTTCGGCAGCGATCTGCAGAGCGCTCACAAGCTCAACGATCATGTCCTTTCAGTATTCGACGAAGATCAGGTCTATCGTATCGATCACTACCTGGGCAAAGAGACGGTACAGAATGTGCTGGTATTTCGTTTCGCAAATGGGATATTCGAGCCAGTCTGGAACCGCAACTACGTGGACAATGTACAGATAACTGTGGCGGAAAGCATAGGTGTCGAGGGCCGGGGCGGCTATTACGAAAAGTCCGGGGCACTGCGGGACATGGTGCAGAATCATCTCATGCAGCTTGTCTCGCTTACGGCAATGGAGCCTCCGATTGCGTTCGACGCCAAAGCCGTGCGCGACCAGAAAGTCAACTTGCTCCAGGCCATCCGCCCTTTGCAGCCAGAAGAGGTGCCGAATTACGTAGTGCGCGCCCAATACGGGGTGGGCACGGCCGATACGCGACCGGTCCCAGACTACCTGCACGAAAACGGCGTCGCTTCAGACTCCACCACCGAGACCTACGTGGCCTGGCGCCTTGAAATCGACAACTGGCGTTGGCAGGGCGTTCCCTTCTATCTGCGTACTGGCAAAGCCTTGCCGCGAAAGGCATCCGAGATATCTGTTACTTTTCGTCGAGCGCCCCACCTGCTTTTTGACTCCACGGAAGGATTCGAAGGCGCGGAGCGTCAAGGAGAAATGGGGGTGCAAGCAGCAATCCAGAGGGCACGGCTGAACGGAGACAGTCTCAGCCGCAATGTCCTGACGATGCGCATCCAACCGGATGAAGGTATCACGTTAAAGACGCTGGCCAAGCGGCCAGGTCCTTCAGTAAATCTGACGCCCGTCAATCTGGAGTTCACCTACGGCCACAGCTTCGGCGACCCACCGGACGCCTATCAGCGGCTTCTGCTTGATGTCGTTCTCGGAGATTCCACGCTCTTTACCAGGCGAGATGAAGTTGAGCTGGCATGGCAGCGGATCACACAGGTGTTGGATGGATGGCAGAGGCAGGAAGATCAGTCATCCAATGGCAGCGAACCCTTTCGCATGCCCAAATATCCAGCAGGCACTTGGGGCCCCAATGAGGCCGACGCGTTGCTGGCAAAGGAAGGGCAACACTGGATAGCCGAGTGACAATGCCGGCTCTATGTCGAGAGTGCAAATGCTCTCCACCCCCTGCTACTGATCCCCACTACAGATGTAACACGAATTCCCGTCGTGTACTCTAATTGGCGCCAGCAGTTGACCAGATTCGAAATGGCCTTCCTCCCCGCCATCGGGTTGTAACGGCAGCCTCTCTCCGCTCTCGAAACTGTACAGACCAATGCGAAGCAGATAGTCTCCTGGGGCTATGCTACTTGGTACTTCGAGCTTGCGTCTGTCAATGTACAGACTGCTTGACTTCCACTGGCTTGTCGGCAGCAGTCCGGCCAGTGAGGGACCATCGAACTGGGCAACGAGTTCTCCCCGTTGGTCGGTCATATGTATGTACGTGATCCAATCGCTGGCGACGCCTTCGCCGGTCTCCCAGAAAAGGCGGAGAGAGTGGCCGCCAGGCTCATCCAAAAGGTCGTAGCCTTGCAAATGTAGGCCGTCATCTGTATCAGCCGGCGTCGCCGCGGCAGGTCGAATGCTCTGAAAAAGGCCTGGGCGCAGCGGTGCGACCTCCATCTCCCTCAAGTACACCAGTTCATCCGTCGAGCCAGGTACGCTCAGCCTTTGGCCGGAGGATGAGACAAGGCCAGCTACCAGCGTGTACGGGACCGGCGGTAAGTCGGCGGGGAGAAAGAGTCGCATGGTTTCCTCGTAGTACTTGGCCGGATTCCAGACCCTCGTTGGAGGGCGCAGCTCACCCTGGTTTTCGACGGCCCATGATCGCTGTAGTGAGGGTGTGTACAGATGAACAAACGTGTGATAGTCGTCGGCAATGCTGTCTTGTGCCTGCCAGTACAGGCGCACATTTATTGTCCCGCCAGGCCCCGGAGTTCCGCCGCTGAGCAACTCCCATCCGAGGAGTGCCAACTGGTCGGTCGAAGCGTCGCCCAGGTTGGCGCCCTTTCCCTCCACTGAAAAGGCCAGTTGCCCCGGAGGCGAGTGCCGCAGAAACGGCCCCCTCGGGGACCAGTCGACCGCATAGCGCAGTACAACTACAACAAGAACGCAGCCCACCAGCGCCGCAACGGAGCGCGTTGAAGGGCTTGGGGGCGCGCTGACCTGTTCTTCTCCACTTCGCCTGCGGAAAACAAGAAAGTAGAGTCCGACAACGGTTACAAGTAGCCCGGTAAGGCTCAGCCGCTCACCCCAGCGTTGCCAGACAGTTCCCTCCCAACGGATAACCAATTGTTGTGTTGCGTCGCGTAGCCCTGCCGCCAGCGTCCAGCCGGCAGTTCCTCTCGACAGATCTGCCTGCCTCCCAGCGTTCCAGCCAGGGTGGAAATGCAGCCGCAGCAACCTCGGTTCTCCTTTCTCCGAAAGATCGGCGACAGCCTCATGTGGAGAGCGCCAAGTCAGCCGCGTCGCGGGCGGTTCCGCGATTTCACCCCTCATTACGCCCATGTTGGCGCCCTGAACCAGGAATTCATTGAAGCTAGTCATACCCCAGGCATTCATCCTAGGTTCATAGGAGCGCGTCTCGGCAGGCGTCAGAGCTTTCACCGGGCTGAATTCGGAAAACATTGGCGTATGGCCGGGAAAAAGATAGGGAAAGACAACGAGAAGAGAAGCCAACACCAGGATGAGGGCAGGCAGCCAACTACGTTTAAGTCCCCAAGCGTCTGTTGCCGCTGCCGCCGCCGCCGAAGCGCCCAAGGGAGCGATCAGCAGAAAGCGGGAAGGATACTGAAAAACTGTGAGCCCTGCCCACGATTCCCACAGATGCTCGGACAGAGGCGACGCCATTGAAAGCATCCCCAAGGCAAAGAGAGCGCCAGCCATGCCCCAGACTCGAAGTTCTCTGCGTGGCCGGAAAAGAGCAACGGCCAAGCCCGAAATGACAGCCAGCCAAGACGCTAAGCCGAAGGTGTTGATAGGCATCAATGGATTGCCGGCCCGACTGTCCAATACCGGGGACTGGAAGCCGGTCAACTGCCACCACCGAAGAAAAAATTCGCTGAAATGGGCAAGTCTTTTCTGAGTATTCTCAAACTGGACGTGAGGCAAATCGGCCACGGCAGGCAGCCAGAAGCCGGCTGTCAGCATTGCGGCCAGAAGTGCCGCTCCTGCACAACGCAGCGAACCGCCTGGTTGGCGGTAGCCTACCGACAACAGGGACCACATGCCAAGTAGGACGGCAGCACCGGCAAGCGCCATGAGATTGTGGCTGACGACGAAGGCTGCCAAAGAGATGATTGCCGCAAGCCAATAGAGGATGGAGTCTTTCTTGTAGAGTGAAACAAAGGCCCATAGACAAACAGGCAGGAGAAGAAGAGCAAGAATCTGAGGATAATCGCCTGCATAGTAAACGGTTCGAGTTAGTAGGATAGGGTGAAGGACGTAAAGTGAGGTCCCGGCTAAGCAAGCTACTGGACTGAAGGCGTGGCGTAGCCAGCCGTAAACACCGAAGCCGGACAGCGCCAGCGCTGTTGTCATGACCAGCTTCAGAGCGTCATCCAGTCCGATGCCAATTCGATGTGCCGCGGCTACCAACCAGTGCAATCCTGGGCTATAATGATGAAAGACGGGTGCGCCAAGATCATTGTAGACCTCGGGAAACCAGCGCGGCCAGTAGATGCCCTGTTCAAATGCCCGCTCAATGGCAGCGCTGCGGTGAAGATGGACCTGCACGTCGCCGGTGTTGACCGGTATCCCCTCTATCTGCCAAAGCGGTCCGGCGACAAGGACCGTCAGAAGTACGATGAAAAACACGACAAAGAAAACAAGGGGGATCCGGTTCGTCATACAAGAAGTATACGAAGCCGCAAGCAACAAGGCAAGCTGCAGGAAGTTGGCGTCACCGCGAATACGGCTGAAAAGATAAAGCAATGAATACACAGCAATGAATACACAGGAAAGCGCGTTCGACCGCATTGAAGCCGGCAGGAACAAAGGTTCCACCAATCACAACCCTATCGTCCAGCCCAATCGCGCAGAGCTCGCCCGGACTGCCGCCGGGATGATTGCAGCCGCCTCGCTCATCAGCATCGCGCAGAGAGGCGTCTTCAATTTCGCTTTGGCCGGCGGTTCCACTCCAGGACCGGTGTACGAACTTCTGGCTGCAGACACCGACATCGACTGGAGTCGATGTCACATCTTCTGGAGCGACGAACGCTGTGTGCCGCCCGAACATGCCGAAAGCAACTACCGCTTGGTCCGCGAAACCCTGCTGGATCGGCTGCCGCACCCGCCGGCGCTCGTGGCGCGCATGGCCGGCGAGTTGCAGCCGCAGGCCGCGGCGCACGCCTACGAGCAGACAATTCGCGAGACCATACCTGCAGACGAGACCGGCATCCCCCAGTTCGACTTTATCCTTCTGGGAATGGGTGACGATGGCCACACGGCCAGCCTGTTTCCCGGTTCACAAGCTCTGCAAATAACCGATCGTCTGGTCGCGGCAGACTACGTCAGCAAGTTCGACGCATTTCGCCTGACCTTCACCTACCCGCTTCTCAATGCCGGGCGCCACGTCCTGATTCTTGTCAGCGGCGCCTCCAAGGCTGCCGCGTTGCACAGCGTTCTGCATGGCTCACATCAGCCCCACAATTATCCTGTGCAGGGCGTGCAACCGACGACAGGCCAGTTCAGATGGCTCGTCGATGCCGATGCCGCACAAAGTAAAAGGTAGTTTAGTCGAGTACAATCCCGCCAGGAGCCCAATGCCGTGAAAATAGTTGGTAACATCTCCGTTCGTCCTCCTCTGCCGCAGCCCATCCATCGCTTACAGGAAATGGCATACAATCTCTGGTGGACCTGGAACCCGGATGCGCAGGAACTCTACGAGTCGATTGACATAGAGCTTTGGGAAAAGGTCAGCGAGAATCCAATAAAGTTCCTGCGCACGGTGTCGCTGCAACGACTGCAAGCCGCCTCCCGCGACCACGACTATCTGCGGCGGTACCGTTCAGTACTTAAGCGGTTCGACGACTATATGGCAGAGGATGCCGACACTTGGTTCAGGCGCAATCTTCCTGATCGTCAGGGCGAGTTGATCGCTTACTTTAGTGCGGAGTTTGGCCTCCATGAGGCGCTCCCAATCTACAGTGGCGGACTGGGAATCCTGAGCGGCGATCACTGCAAAGAAGCGAGCGATATGGGGCTGCCTTTCATCGGTGTCGGGTTTCTGTATCCGCAAGGATATTTTACGCAACAGATCAACGCCGAGGGCCGTCAGGAAGCAATTTATGAGAAGATCGACTTTACCGAGGTGCCGGCTACCCAGGCTGTGAACCCAGAGGGCGATCCGGTTGTCGTCCATGTCGATCTTCCCGGGCGAACTGTCTACGCCAAGGTTTGGAAAATCCAAGTGGGCCGCGTAATTCTTTACCTTATGGACACAGACGTGGAGCAAAATGCCCATCAGGACCGGGAACTCAGCGCCCGGCTCTACGGCGGTGACCACGAAATGCGTATCAGCCAGGAGTACGTATTGGGCATTGCCGGCGTGCGTACTCTGAGGGCGCTGGGCTATGAACCAACCGTCTGGCACATGAACGAAGGTCACAGCGCATTCCTCAGCCTGGAACGCATTCGTGAACTGGTGCAGGCAGGGACGGAATTCGAAACTGCGGTCGAAATCGTGCGAGCCGGCAATGTCTTCACGACCCATACCCCCGTGGCCGCAGGCCATGACGCCTTCCCGTTTGAACTGGTCGACAAGTTTTTCTGGCAATACTGGGGTCAGATGGGCATCGACCGCGAACGCTTCTTGAACCTGGCCCGCCACGAGCACGAGTGGGGCGCCGAGTTCAGCATGACCGTCCTGGCTTTTCGCCTGAGCGCTTACTACAACGGCGTGAGCGCTTTGCACGGGCAGGTATCGAGGCGCATGTGGGAACATCTGTGGCCGGGTACACCCGAAGATCAGGTCCCCATAAAACACATCACCAATGGTGTGCATACGGGAACTTGGTTGGCCCCGGAAATGCTCGCCCTCTATGATCGCTATTTCAGCCAGAACTGGCTGGCAGAAGTCGACAGCCCGGACGTATGGCAAATGATAGAGTCGGCTCCCGACGAGGAAATACGGGCGGCCCATCACGCCTGCAAACAGAAGTTGGTTGGATTCCTGCGCGCACGCCTGAAGAGGCAGCAGTTGCGGCATGGAGAAGGCCACTGGAAGCTCACGCAACTTGATAACGTGTTTGATCCTAAAGCGCTGACCCTGGGATTCGCCCGCCGCTTTGCAACCTACAAGCGCGCCACCCTCATCTTCCACGATAAGGAGCGGCTCAAGAGGCTCCTGAACGATCCCGAGCGTCCCGTACAATTGGTCTTCGCCGGCAAGGCGCATCCGGCCGATGATTACGGCAAGGCGCTGATCGAGCGCATCTATCGGTTGAGCCAGGAGCAGGGCTTCTTCGGCAAGATCGCCATTATTGAAAACTACGACATCAATGTCGGCCGTCATCTCGTCAGTGGGGTGGATGTCTGGCTCAATACACCCCGCCGCCCCTTTGAGGCTAGCGGCACGAGCGGTCAGAAGGCGGCGATCAACGGAGCGCCAAACTTCAGTATCCTCGACGGGTGGTGGCGGGAAGGCTACGATTCCGAAAATGGTTGGGCGATCGGCGAGGAGCGGGAGTACAAAGATATCGACACCCAGGACGAGGCCGACGCGCTTAGTCTGTACAATATACTGGAAGAGGAGGTCGTGAAGGAGTATTACGACCGTCCGGCTGACTGGATGAAACGAATGCGAAGGGCTATTTCCACCTGTGGGCCCCAGTTTAGTATGCGCCGCATGGTGTCGGAATACGCAAATTCCCTCTACATTCCAGCAATGGACAGCAATCGTGCCTACCGTGAAGACTGGGGGGAAGCGGGGCGCCAAGTCGCGCACTGGAAGCAACACGTTCGCAACGAGTGGCAATCCGTATATGTGGCTGTCCCTGAACTTCCCCCCTCCCAGGCAAAGATCGGCGAAAGTATCGAAATCGAGGCCCAGGTCTGGCCTGGAAGGCTGTCCGTGAATGACCTTGCCGTCGAGTTGGTAACAATCGCCGCCACCGAAGGAGAGGAGGCGTTCAGTCCCGGGCCCGAGCAACTGCATCCGGTCTCCTCGCGTACGGTACCCATGAATACTGCCTTTCAAGAGCCGCAGGACCCCGAACATCATCACCACGATGAAAGTTTCTGTTTTCGTGGCATATTAGTTCCCGAAGAAACCGGAAAACACAGTTTCGGAGTGCGCGTGCGACCCCATCACCCAGCTCTCATTCATCCTCTGGAAATGGGACTGAGTGCCTGGGCATAGTTGGCGGCCGGAGATCAACAAATAACGGCCTACCACCGGTGATCAACGGAGATTCACGGAGATTCACGGAGAGGGAGGACACTATGCGTGTATTGATAACTGGAGGCACGGGTCTGATCGGAACGGCCCTGGTAAAGAGTTTTCGCGATAGCAACTGTGAAGTGACAATTCTGACGAGGTCTCCCGAACGACATCAGGCCTCGACGCCCAATGGCGTACGACTGGAAAAGTGGGACGGGGAAACTGCCGAAGGATGGGGCCATCTTGTGTCCCAAGTGGATGCGGTTGTCAATCTCACCGGCGAAGGAATCGCCAACGGACGTTGGTCCACGACACGCAAAGAGCGGATAAGAGAGAGTCGAATCAGGGCAGGCAATGCACTTGTGTCCGCAATCCGTGATGCCGAAACAGCGCCAGGAACGCTGATTCAGTCCTCGGCTGTGGGGTATTATGGGCCGGGCGGCGATGAGACCATGACCGAACAGAACTCGCCCGGCGAAGACTTTCTGGCGCGCGTCTGCTTCGATTGGGAAGCCTCGACCGCTGAAGTTGAAGCGATGGGTGTGCGGCGTGCCGTCATACGAACAGGGGTCGTACTCAGTGCACAAGGCGGCGCCCTCCCCAGAATGACGCTGCCTTTCCGACTGTTCGCCGGCGGGCCGCTGGGCAGTGGCAAGCAGTACTTTCCATGGATCCATATTGCCGACGAGGTGGCTGCCATCCGCTTTCTCTTGGAGAATGAAAAAGCATCCGGCCCATACAATCTCGCGGCCCCCAATCCACCGCGGAACAGAGAGTTCGTGCGCGACCTTGGGAGAGCAATGGGAAGGCCCTCCTTATTGCCGACACCATCATTTGCGCTGCAAGCCCTCTTTGGCGAAATGTCAACCGTGCTGTTGGATGGGCAACGGGCGGTCCCGGCTCGCCTGCAAAAAGATGGCTATGAGTTCATTTTCCCTGAAACCGTTGCCGCGCTGCGTGACCTGTTGTAAAATGGAATGCAGGAAAGGGAATACGAGAGTCGTCAGCATGATTTCTATGCGAATTGGCGGCTCGCCCTTCTGGCAGTGCGCGTTACTTTTCAGTGAGATGATACAGGATGGCAAGATCAGAAGCTGACCTGCCGCTACAGGCAGCCAGCCCACCAAAGAGGTCCGCGTCCTCGGCAGAATCTGAGAGCAATTCTTGGCCTCCTTCTTCGCTCGTTCTGTGGGCCGGCGTAGCGTTCAGCGCCCTGTTTACACTCATCATCTGGGCCCTGGATTCACGGCTGGCAAGCTTTGAGCTTCTACCGGACAGCGGCCCTACCTGGTACTACTGGAAACTCCCGGCCCCGACATTTTGGTCCCGCGCTACCTCTTGGGGACTCTACCTGGCACACCAGCTTGCCATCTGGGGCATCATTTACTATGTTCAGACTTTTCGCAAACATCGCTATACGAAAGGCTTGCATAAGGCTAACATTGTGGCCCTGGCTGCCAACGCCTTTTTCATCTTCCTCCATCTGATCCAGACGCACATCTGGTACGACGGTCTCGCACAGGACACCCCAATCTTCAGCAGCCAAGGCGCAGTAATCGTCCTGCTCGTCTGGGTTCTGCTGATGGAAAACAACCGGCGGGGACAGTTTTTTGGCCGGGCAGTTCCCTTCTCCAGGGAGGTCGTCCGCTTTGCCCGCACCTACCACGGTTACTTTTTCGCGTGGGCGATCATCTACACCTTCTGGTTTCACCCCATGGTGTCTACTTCCGGTCACCTGATCGGTTTCTTCTACATGTTCCTGCTGCTCCTGCAGGGCAGCCTCTTCTACACTCGCGTCCATACGAACCGATGGTGGACCTTCACCCTGGAGGTGACAGTTCTGGTCCATGGTACTTTGGTTGCTGTCATGCAGGGCAACGATCTCTGGCCAATGTTCCTGTTCGGCTTTGCGGGAATCCTGGTGATTACACAGATGTATGGTTTGGGTCTGTCATTGCCAGTTCGCTTGCTCATACTCGGTGGATTCGTCGGCTCCGCGCTCTTCGTATACAGCGATCAAGGTTGGTACAGGCTCAACGAGATCGTGCGTATTCCCGTCATCGAGTACGCTTCAGTGTTTGTCCTGGCCGGTCTCTTCTGGCTTGGACTTTGGATCGCACGATCGGTCAGGCGTTTAAGACACGCGTAATGCGATCAAGATCAGCCCCATGGCAGCACTCTTCATGGAAAATCCGAGGCCGGACCTGAAAGATGCCGGCGCCTCCAATGGCGCGCAGGGTTCAATCAGACCGGAAACCACACTCCAAAAATGGCAGATCTGGCTGCTGGCCGCCCGCCCCAAAACCTTGCCGGCAGCCATTTCTCCTGTATTGGTTGGGACGGCGCTCGCTTGGGCTGATGGACAATTCTCTCCCGCGCCGGCGCTTGCCGCCGCCGCCTGCGCCCTCCTCTTGCAGATACTCTCCAATTTCGCCAACGACTACTTCGATTTCACTAAGGGTGTAGACACGCGGGAGCGACTGGGTCCCACTCGTGTTATGGCGGCGGGACTCCTCTCCGCTCGAGACTTGCGCATCGGCATGGCCGTAGCCGCTGGCTTGGCCGGGCTGATCGGTATCTATCTCATCCTGGTTGGCGGTTGGCCCATTCTGGCGGCAGGCGCCGCCTCCCTTGTGGCCGCCATATTATATACTGGAGGACCCCTCCCTTATGGCTATCACGGCCTGGGAGACCTCTTCGTTTTCCTCTTTTTCGGGCTTGTCGCCGTCTGTGGAACATACTTCGTTCAGGCAGGAATGCTGACGGCAGCCATACTGTTGACAGCAGTACCGGTTGGCATGCTCATCACTGCCATTTTGGTGGTGAACAATCTGCGCGATATCGCGACCGATGCCCGGGCAGGCAAGCGTACCCTCGCAGTGCTTATCGGCCACCAAAATACGCGGCGCCAGTACCTGCTTCTACTCGTTCTGGCTTATGCCGCGCCTCTTGTCCTCTGGCAGGGATTCGGATTCGGCCCAACTGTCCTGCTCCCTCTCGTCAGCCTACCGCTCGCCGCCCGCAGAGCCCTTTCAATCTACTCGGCAACGGGAACGGAGCTGAATGCAGTTTTGGCTGCGACCGCCCAACTATCTCTGCAATTCAGTCTGCTGCTGTCGCTCGGCATTATCCTCTGAAGATGGCCGATTTCGACGTCCTCATCGTTGGTACCGGTCACAACGCCCTCGTCTGCGCAGCCTATCTTGCCCAGGCTGGCTACCAAGTCGGTATGCTGGAGCGCCGTTCAATTGTTGGCGGCGCGGTGGCAACGCAAGAGATCATCCCCGGTTATCAATTCGATCTGGGTGGCAGCGCCCACATTCTCATCCACCACACTCCGATTGTTCGCGACCTTTCGTTGGAACAATATGGCCTCAGCTACATCGATCTGGACCCCATCTTTTTTGCGCCCTTCCCCGATGGCAGTCGGCTGTTCGTCTGGAAAGACCTCGACCGTACTTGCGAAAGCATAGCAGGCGTATCCCCGGAAGATGCCGAAAACTATTACAAATTTATCAACGACTGGAGTCCGTTGGCGCAGGCCATGGTCGAATCATTTATGCACGCCCCCTCTCCGCTCAATCTTGTGAAAACGTTGGGTTTCCAAAGTGGAGTGCGCAGAGACCCGCGCCGTCGTCTGACATCAATTTTCGGCAGTTACGGCAACCTGTTGCGCAAGACCTTTGTTTCGCCTCAAGTTCAGGCTGTCGTTGGATGGATGGCTGCCCAGTCCGGCCCGCCTCCAACCGAAATGCTGAGCGCCCCCTTCGCTCTCTGGCAGCCCATGTATCACCGCTCAGGCGTCAAAAGACCCCGAGGCGGTTCCGGTATGTTGACGGAAGCGCTTGCGCGCATGATCAGAGCACACGGTGGCATGATCGCCACCGATACCGCCGTTGACCGGATATTGGTGGAAAACGGACGAGCTGTTGGCGTTCGCACTGAAGATGGCGAACTGGTCACCGCGAAGAGGGCCGTCGTATCCGGTGCCCATATCCACACAACTCTCAAGCTCCTGGCCGACCAGATCCCTTCTGCTCGTGTAGCGTTAGCTCAGAGAGCCAAGGTCGGCAATGGGTTTGGCATGATAGTGCGGTATGCCATGAATGAGTTGCCCGACTACGCTGCTGACAATGGATTCGGCAACGCGGCGCCCCGCCCTGAACACCATGCACTACAGTTCATCTGCCCGAACCTGGACTATCTGGAGCGCGCCTACGGCGACTATCTCGCCGGCCGCCCCTCTGTGGATCCCGCCCTGATTGCCATGACTTTCTCGGCAGTTGATCCGACCCTGGCGCCGCCTGGTAAACACATTCTCTTCCTGTGGGGACAATATTTTCCCTATGAATTGGCTTCCACAGAGAGCTGGGATGATATCGGCGAAAAAATAGCGGACCGGATGCTTGCAAAGTTGGCAGAGTACGCGCCAAACGTGGCTCAAGCTGTCGTCGGCAGGCTCGTGCAGACGCCGTTATGGCTTGAGAGGGAGTTGGGACTGCTGCGCGGCAACGTCATGCACCTCGAAATGTCGGTCAACCAAATGTTCACTATGCGGCCGGCGCTCGGCATGAGCAACTACCGTGGGCCCGTCAAAGGGCTCTATCTTACCGGAGCCAGTACCCATCCAGGCGGAGGCATCATGGGCGCTGCCGGCAGAAATGCGGCCACAGTCCTCCTTCACGATCTGAGCCGCAGGCCCCTGTTCTTCGGGCGCTAACTGCCCGGATGACCACACTTGTTTCCCTTCATTCTCCTCTTGCGGTTGCCCAATTCATTGTGATTGGCCGACCGAAGTGATAGAATCTGCTAATGGAATCCTCACAAAAAGCAGTTTCCGGACAAACAACTATTTATCGTTTCCGCAGCAGCGGCGAGGACGCCGTCGGTTATGTTAGCGGTGATGAGATTTTCCGCTTACGATGGGAAACGGGCGTCAGTATCGGACGCTGCGAAAGAGAAAAAGACGGCTGGCGTATCTTTCGCTCAACGCGTTTCGACGAAAAAGAGCTGGGCAGGATTACGACCGCAGGCGTAATCCACAGTCACGGCCTTTTCGAGGGTGGCAGCATGGGATGGTTGGAACCGGATGGAACTGTGATTCGCAGCGGACTGATTTTTGCGGAGGAGGAAGTTGGTCGCGTTGATGGGCCCCAACCGCAATTGGCCGCGGCGGCTCTATTACTAATTCTTGTACCTGAGGAGGATGAAGCGAGTAAGGAGATGAAAAGGCGAGGGTGATGTGGAGGATTGTTTTGGATTGGTTTATGTGTACTTATTTTGACTATGCGAATTCAAATCAGTGAATACGATCAAAACAAAACGCATCACCTTCAATATTCGCACCTCCGGCAGCGCCGACGGCGTTCCCCTGCTTCTGCTGCACGGCTCGCACGCTTCCAGCCGCTGGTGGGAACCGTTCTTCGCTATTCTGCCAGACTCCATCCACGCCATAGCCCCCGATCTCCGCGGCTGTGGTCACAGTAGCCACTCTCAAGACGGATACGACATAGTCGACCAGGCCGCTGATATCGCCGAGCTCGTCGAGCAACTTGAATTGTCCGACTTCGACCTTGCAGGACACGGCAGTGGTGGAGCCATTGCCATCGAGTACGCCCTGCGCCATCGCCAGCGGCTGCATAGCCTGATTCTTGTTGACAGTGTGCCAATTGAAGGCGCCTTCACGCCGTTGCAGGGATTGCAACTCCTATCCCAAATGCGTGACGATCATTCCCTCTTGCGCCAAGCCCTCTCCGCGTTGATGCCGACCGCGCCTCCTCCCACCATGACCGAACCGGAATTTAACGCGTTCCTCGATCTCTTGGTCGACGATGCCGCCGCAATGGCGCCTGCCGCCTTCACAGCGGTGGCCGAGGCTCTGGGCCGCTGGAATCGGTTGGACGAGGCACACAGGCTAACCTTGCCGACTCTTCTGTTGCTGGGGACGGAAGATATTATCGTCGAACGAGATGCCGCCACGCGTTCACTGCTCGCAATTCCAGGGGCGTCCAATCTCGAGATTCTCAGAGGAGTCGGCCACAGCCCCATGATCGAATCCCCCGTAGTCCTTGCCGAAAGGATTATTGAGTTCATTACGGAGGATTTCGAGAGCTTCGAGGAGGCCAGAGACTATGCAAACGAGAACGGCGGAATTACAAATGAGTAGGAATAAGCCTTCCCGAATCTTGCCTGATTTTTCTTTAGCTCCACACACTGCACCACACGTTGCCCCGTTCAATGACTTCTGAGAGCGAGAGTGACCTGCGCGCCCTTTGGGATGAGCGATACCGCAGCGGGCTGACGCCTTGGGACACCGGCATAACTCCGCCGGAAGTGCAAAAGTTCTGGGAAGACACAGCGGTGCCCTCACCGGGTGCGTCCGCGCTCGATATCGGCTGCGGCACAGGTCTGAATACACTCTTTCTGGCGCGGCAGGGACTGCGCGCAGTAGGGTTTGATCTCTCCGGGCAGGCGCTGCGGCTCGCTTCTAACAGGTTGCAGGCGGGCCAAATCGATAGTTCTTTCCCGCCGGGCGGCAAGGCCATGTTCGTACAAGCGGACGTCAGCAGACTGCCGGTAGGCAGACTGGGAGCGATCTATGCACTGGATATCGGCTGCTTTCACAGCCTACCCGACGCGCGTCGCCCCGCTTACGCCGAAGGCGTATGCCAGGCGTTGCGCACGGGCGGTTACTTTCATCTGTATGTGTTCGACCGAAACACTACTGACGGCCCGGGGGCCAGGGGAATGTACGAAGGCGAGGTAGCTTCTCTTTTTGAAGGCGAACTGGAGATTGTGTTAGAAGAATTGGGCGTCTCATCAAGCCGGGCCTCACGACCTACCCGCTGGTTTCTTCTCAGAAAAGTCTCTTGATCATCGCGCTGCGGGACGACAGGGGAGTTAGAAGCCGGAGTTGGATATTCACTTTATTCCTGGCCCCTTCTATTCGGGGCATTCCAGTCGCGAAACAGGGGCAGACCCACCCCCATCGTCCGGTTGCGGATTATTTGGGCTGATAGAGGTATTTGTCTCTATCAGAGGCGGCCGGTCGAAAACGCGCCGGAGTTGGTCAGCGATGAAGTCCCAGTCCACCAGGAAAACCGCCATGCCCTGCCGCCAGCCCGGTGTCAACGCGCCTGGAGGGCCTAGCACCATTCCCTTTACGTCTGCTTCACCAAGGGAAAGCCCAAATCGGGCGTACTTTAGCGTGTCCCACCTTCCCACATCCGTGCCTACCGAGTAGCGCAGCGAGTCATACAGTGCAAAGGCACGTGGCAGCAGATTCTGCTTCTGCTCGACAAGCTGTTTGCGTAACGCCCACAACACGCGTTGCTGCCGCCGCGCCCGTTCCAGGTCCCCGCCGCCTGACCTGCGGCTCCGCACATAGCTAAGCGCCTGTTCGCCGTTCAAGAGATGTTCCCCCGGTGGCAAGTTCAGATAGATGCCCTCTTCAGGATAGACCTCATATAAGTAACAGTCTACGTGAATCCTGAGTCCGCCCAGGACATCAATCACATCCTTGAACGCTTCAAAGCGAAATCGAATGTAGTTGTCGATTGTGATACCAAGCTGATCTTCCAGAATCGAGATCAGTAACCGAGGGCCTCCTCCCCCCGGCGCGTCCATCTCTCCCAGATAGTCAATCACGTTGATCCGATTTGGCAGATGCCCTGGAATCGGGTCGATGTACATATCGCGGGGAAATGAGACGATGGCTGCCTCGCCCAGTTCGGGGTTCATCATCAGCAATATAATGACATCTGTCCGCCAATTGGGTTGACCCGGCCTTTGGTCGCTGCCCAGAATTAGAATATTGGTCGTACTATTCAATTCAGCGATTTGTGGAGTCGGTTGCAGTGTCGCAGTTGGAGTGGCCGTCGGCGCCGGCGTCACCGTGGGCGTCGCTGTTGGAGGAACTTCAGCGGTAGCTGATTGTGCCAATTGATGGGTTGGGGCAAACGAAGGCAGTCGATCGAGGGAGCTGCTCCCAGCCGGCGGCCCATCCACTTGAGCATTCTGTGAATGGGAGACATCTATCTGTTCGTCGTCTTTCGAGTCACCGTCGTTGCCGACTATTACAAAGCTGAGCAGGATGGCGCTGCCGAGTATGAGCAGCAAGTACGGTCGAACGAACGCGGGCAGACCTCGCCTAAGCGTAGTTCGCGTATGTCTTAAGGGAACTGGGAGGTAACGCCGCAGGCTCATAGCCGGAATGTTCGTCAGTGGAACTGGACGGACCGCTAGCGCCTAGCCCCAACCCTGGTGGCAAATTGTATGGGACAAGAAAACTTCGAGAAGTGAGGATTGAGAAGCGAGTCGGGTTCTTTACCCTCCTTTCTCTTTCTTCTTCAGAGGAACAGCCAATTATCTAGACTTCAAGGTCAAGCAGGATTCGACGTAGCAGGTCCATCGCGCGGTTGCCTACCCAGGCATTTGTAAGACGGTCCGCTCCGCCGAAGGGGAAACGCGCCACTTCAGTGCGGTCAGGCCCAGCGCAGCCTATCCATGTCTCGCCTCCCTGGCTGGAATGAAAAGTCTCGTCCGGCTTGCCGCTCGTGATCAATGCCAGCCCGTGGGATACTTTACATTCTTTCCGAATTTGCACTGCCAACTGGTGGGCGACGTCGCTCGCAGGGGGTTGATCAAGCAGTTCCCGCAAGGCAGTTGACTGCCCGTCAGCTTCCAGGATACGCACGGAATTTGCCGGGTCGACGCCCTTTTTCATCCGGTCGGCAATCGCCCCGCCTGTGACCGTTTCCAGCAGAGCCAAGCTTGCATCAGCCTCGTGCAGTAGCCGCGCAAGGACCGTCTCGACCTCTTCTTCCGGCGTTGTGCTATAGATGTAACTGCCGATGACTCCTCGCACCCTCTCTTCCATCTTGTCGAGAAGCTCTTCGGCCTCCTCGGTGCTGGCAGCCCTGGCCGCGATTCGAACATCGGCCTGCCCCAAATGCGCGGCCAGGCCCATTGTCGGATTGGTACTGTCCATCAGGTCGCCTAGTTCGGCATCCAGACTGCTTTCTCCAATGCCAACAGTCCGCAAAATACGTCGCCGAATGGCGCCGACTCCTCCCGTCAGGTCCTGCAAGAATGGCAGCACCAGATCGGTCATCATCCGCTTCATTTCCCGGGGAACGCCCGGCATTGCGATGATCTTCGCGTCTCGCCCGTGCCGGCGATCATAGGTGATGAATCCGGGAGCAGTGCCCACCGGGTTTTCAAGTACCGTCGCCGCTTCCGGAATCTGAGCTTGGCGAAGATTGTTTTCGCTCATCCGCTGGTAGCCCCAGCGGGCGAATCGCTCCCTTAGTTTATCTTCAATGTCTGGATGTGTTTCCAGAGGACAGCCCGTGGCATTTGCTATTGAGTCGCGCGTGATATCGTCCGCGGTCGGTCCCAGGCCGCCGGTCACTAGAACCACGTCGCTGCGGGCCAAGGCCATCTCCAGCACGCCCCGCAAACGCGGTTCGTTGTCTCCTACCGTGGTCTTATAGTAAATATTGACTCCAATCTCCCTCAGCTGCTGAGCAATCCAGGCGGCGTTCGTATCGACAATATCACCAAGGAGTATCTCAGTGCCGGAAGTGACAAGCTCGGCAGAAACGTCTCGTGATTCTTTCATGATAGCTTTCTGTTCTTGACTTCGCCCTGCTTCGACAGTGCCAAATTGCCTTCCTCTGATCTTCACCCCATACTCGTTGCTATAACAACAGGGCTGCCTGGCCGCGGATGCTCCTGACACGGCTCGCCAGTGCACTATTGCCTTCGCCGCTGAAGCGCTCTTCCAGTGTCTTCAATGCCGACACAAACTCCTGCGAAAGTTCCGAACGGTTGTCCTGTAGCAGGCGGCGCATTGCACCTTCATCGGGGGCAGACAAGAGGCGATTGAGTAGCTTCATTTCCGGCGGCATGCGCTCTTCCAGGATTGCGATCGCCTTCTCATAGATCGTGCGCAGCCGCTGCACTGCGAAAGTCGCATTACTCTGTTCGGCCTGCTTGATATTCGAAGCCAGCACCGCGAGAAACATCTCATCGATCTGTTCGATATTTTCCTGAAGGGCCGCATCGGTATCGGGTGCTTGCAACACTTCCTGTAGAACAGCCTGCACCTGCTGCGCTGCCATTTGCTGGCTCTGATTGCGCTGCTCTCCTATCTCGACAATGCGCTCCCGAATGGCGATCAGTGCCGCGCGCTCCTCCGGGTCAGTGGAGAGCTCTAAACGGTCGGCGAGGCCGAGAAGGAACTGGTAATCAGTGTAGCCGGCCGCCGCATTCAAGACAGCAGTGGCAATGGCCTCGCCATTCTCGCCTTCCAGCCAGTAGTCAACCAACTGGGCAAGCAACTCCTCTCTCGTTGTTTGCGTCCCAATTCGAGAAAGTGCCTCCTGTACCCTTTCTTCCAAAGCCTTGAGCTCCTGGCCGGCTTCGGTGGTTTCAAGCAGCATGCTGCGCAGATTTACCAAGGCTTCGTGCTGTTCCGGCTGACCTTCACCAGACACGGCATTTATTACCTGGCCTAAGAGTACAAAAAAGCTCGAATCGACCAGTTCCTTTTGTCGGTCCACAACCAGCTGCATGGCGCCTTCATCGGTTCCCAGGCGCACGAGGCTGCTGAGTAGCTCCGACTGCTCCCGGCGGCGGCGCAACATCTCCGGCGTGACCCCTTCAAAGCCCCACAGCTTTTCTGTCAATGAGTCCCACTCGAAGTACTGCTGCGCCTGTAACATATACCCGCGGCGCTGGTCGGACGGGAGCCGTGCCATCAGTGTCTGGCTCATCTCGCCAATGACTTTCTGCGTTTGCATGTCGTCTAGCCTGGCCTGGCCAGGGACGACAACGCCAAGAAAGTCGTGCTCCGGATCGTGGACCATGAGCGGCACGCTCAGTGGACCTCCTGCGCCGCAGGAATTGCAGACCGCAGTATTGATTTGCCCGCCTAATAGCATCCCCTTCAGCTCGGGATTTGCGCCCAGGTCAACTATTGAAAACACAGCCACAGTATAGGTCGCACGGCAGCTGGGGCACGTAACTTGGGCACCCGTGGGGGGGAAAAGCAGGTTCAGTTCGGGCTGTTGACGGGGGTCGCCGGCCGCGGCGCCCTGCGGCTGGGGAGCCGTCGCTTCGTCTTCCGATGTTGAGGGTTGCTCGGTTGGAGA
Source organism: Caldilineaceae bacterium (assembly GCA_965220715.1). GTDB lineage: Bacteria > Chloroflexota > Anaerolineae > Caldilineales > Caldilineaceae > Bin5. The sequence goes on along the minus strand of OZ244843.1, from coordinate 3,956,742 downwards.
GGACGCTTCAGCGTCCGTTTCCGGCTGATTCTCGTCTCCCCGCCTGGAAGTGGAAAATCCCTTGGGGAGTTCGATTCCTCCGGAGGATTCAGATGGAGTCGGGCTGCCTGGAGTCCAGATTTCACTCATGGTAGTCAATCCAATTCCTCATGAAAGTGCATTCTTGTCTGTAGTGTTTCCTTGACCAGTGCAGCCAAACCCCAGCGCCGTTGTGTCAGGGCGTCCACGAGCCAAGCCTGGTGTGTGGACCGCGCGGCCAACTGGCGCCGCTTCGTGGCAGTCAATCTCGGTTCGTCGGCCATAATTCCGAGTGGGGTCAATACACCCGCGACCGTCTCTGCTAGTTCGGCGAAGTCACCCAGCTCTGGCAGTAGCTCTGCTTCGGCGCTCTCTACCGCCTGGGCCAGTGCAACGCCGAGTGGGAGCAAGGCCCAAATCTTATCAGATTCAATCAGGTACTTGGCCGCGGGAACGACCTGATCGAGTGTCGTCAGCACCAGTCTGCCGTCCAGTTGTAGAGCCAGTCCCAGTGCCTTTGCAAAACTATGGGCTGCAGTCGTGTACTCACTTCCTCGCAAATGCAGAAAGGCGTCTACGCGGAAAGTTTGCACGAGCCCGGCGCCGTCCCCGATTGCAAGAAATGTCTCTTGAGCCAACTGATTGTGCACGAGAGCATTGCCGACATCACCGCTGGACTCTTCCAGCGCAGCCAGTTGTGCCATTGCCCGTCCATAGCCGGCGTAGTCATCTCCTGCAGCTGCCGATGAGGCAGCTTCCCCTAATCTTCGCACCGCGCAGACAGACTCACCCTTCGCCAGGAATGCGGCGCCCTCGTCCAGCATGCGTGATACCGCATCGGACGGTTGTAAAGAATGTTCTCCGCTGCCAGTGGGCGGCAGAACCAGGCCAACTGTCTGTTTGTCGATTGCCGACCTTCTGAATTCTATCTAATCATGCGCAATAAGGCTATTCCGTTTCGACGCGCGCGCTTAGTGGCACGGCAACTTGGACGCCCGCCGCAATCAATCTGCCAAAGTATCACTCTGTCAAAGCATCGCTCTGCAATAACTCCTGCTCCGACAGGACCTGCACACCCAACTGCTGGGCCTTGTTCAACTTGCTTCCTGCTCTTTCCCCGGCCAGCAAAAAATCGGTCTTGGCGCTAACGCTCCCTGTGACCTTTCCACCCCCTGCCTCAATATGCTCCTTTGCTTTTTCCCGGCTCAGAGTAGGGAGTGTGCCGGTAATCACAAATATCTTTCCCGAAAAAGGCAACGATTCCACCTCTTCCTCTCGGTCCCGGTGCGGCATCGTCAGGTCGACACCCAGTTCAGCAAGCGACTCCACCAGCGTCCGATTTGGCTGCAACGCAAAGTAGGAGACAATCGCCTCAGCAATCTTCGGGCCCACCCCTTCTATCCCGCTTAGTGTCTCCAGGTCCGTTTTCATCAGACTGTAAAGCGAGTCAAAGTGGTCCATTACCAACTCTGCCACCACGGAGCCGACAAATCGAATCCCCAGCGCGGTCAACAAACGCGTTGGGCCGCGAGATTTGCTGTCCTCTACCGCCCGGCGCAGATTCTCGATCCGTTTTTCGCCGTAACCTTCAATATCTTCGATCCGCTCCCAGGGTAGACGGTAGATGTCGGCCAGTGTCTGAATATAACCTTCGTCAACGAACAACTCAGCCTGCTTTGTACCCATGCCGACGATATCCAGTGCCCCTCTGGAAACAAAGTGCTCAACCTTCCGCACCAGTTGGTCCGGGCAGGCGTTGTTGACACAGTAGGTGGCTACTTCATCGGGCGGGCGCACGAGAACCTCGCGGCAGGAAGGGCACTTGCTCGGCATCTTCCAGGGCTGTTCGCTGCCCTCGCGCAGTTCCTTCAGCGGGCGCAATACCTTGGGAATGACATCCCCGGCCCGCTTGACCAGGACGATGTCGCCGATGCGAATGTCCAACTCCTCAATATAGTCTGCGTTGTGGAGCGTGGCGGCCTGAACTGTCACCCCTCCTATCGGCACCGGAGCCAGGGTCGCATTCGGCGTGATCGCGCCAGTACGCCCTACTTTCACGCCAATGTCCAACAGTCTCGTCGTCGCCTCTTCGCCGCCGGTCTTGAAGGCCACCGCCCAGCGAGGGTCTTTGCCAGTGAAGCCCAGTTGCCTCTGCTGAGAAAGCAGATTCACCTTTACGACCATCCCGTCCAACTCGTAGGGTAGTCGCGCCCGCAGTTCATGCCAGCTGCCGACATACCGGATAAGCTCTTCCCACTCGTCGTCGCCAAAGCGTCGCGACTCCTCACAGACCGGAAAGCCCAATGCCCGCAGCCGTTCCAACGCGTCCCAGTGCGAGTTCGCAGGATCCTCGACCCCTTCCTCCAGGAATACCTGATATGTCCACAGCTTCAGCGGGCGCTCAGCGCTGATGCCGCTGTCTAGCAAGCGCAATGAGCCGGCCGCAAAATTACGGGGATTGGCATAAATGCGTTCGCCCTGCTCGACTTGCGCCTGATTGAATGCCTGAAAGTCACGCTCTTCAACATAGATTTCGCCGCGTACAATTAAGCGCCGCGGCGGAGGCTGCTTACCGCCATCGCCGTCATTCGCCACTGGAATCTTGAGTGGAAGCTGGTGAACTGTTCGCAGATTAGGGGTGATATTTTCGCCAACTTCGCCGTCGCCTCGCGTTGCGCCCAGGCTGAACCGGCCATCTTCGAATTGAAGGACGACTGTCAGGCCATCAAACTTTGGCTCGACAACGTAGCCGAGGTGGGCATGTTCCTCCTCGGGAAGTAAACGTAGCAAACGCTCCCGCCATCTGTGAAGATCCTCCTCACCGGAGGCGTTTGCCAAGCTCAGAACAGGAATTTGATGCTGCACCTTCTCAAATCGCTCGGCAACCCCGCCGCCCACGCGCACGGTTGGACTATTGGCGTCTTTCAGTTCTGGGTATTGCTCTTCCAGAGATTGAAGTTCGCGAAACAATGAGTCAAATTCGGCGTCGCTGATCTCCGGATCGTCGAGGACGTAATAGCGGTACTGATGCTGCGATATGTCTTGCCGCAGGTATTCGACCTGCTTTCCTGGTTGGTCCATGTTGTCGACGTGTGGCAGTCAGATGGCTCTTGGGTACAAAGTCTGGTCGTGGCCAATCTGGCAGACTCTGGTAGGTGCGTGTCCGACGGCAGAGTTCAGTTCGCCCATATCACCCTGAGGCGCCATGAAACTGTTTCGTAAACCGACAGTCATGGGGTCTCCACTACGAAAAAGTCGGAAGCGCTCCACCCCAGCAAGGGATTTCCTTTCTTATCGACCTCGCCCGGCACCCGCATCCGGTACCAGAAATAGCCATCCACATCAACTGGATAATCTGGATGTTCGGAATCTGGCTCCGCGTCCAGTACCACCATTGTCGTTCCTTCTTCAATGATCTTGATAAGCTCACCGAAGAGTCCCGGACTTGCTCGAAGCTTTACACCCTCGCCTCCAGTGTCGCCGACTACGACATTCGCATGGATGGGCAATTCGACAGGGGCGGGTGTCGCCGTGGGACCGGGGGTGGCCGTCGGCAGTTCTGGTGTCGGCGTTTCAGATGATACTACTTGTTGCACCGTCGGTTCACTCACTGTCTCCGAAGTAACGTCTGACGATCCAGTCAATCGAGATATCCCCAGCCATACCAGCCCGGCGATGATCACCAATACGAAGCTGCCTATGAACCAAACCGGGCCGGTACGACCCAGTTTGCGGCCGGGCGGTGGCTGGGCAGCTACCTCGGCAGCGGGCGTCTCTTCAAAGTAACTGTACTCCCTTTCCTCAAGGGGTTCGTCGGTCACCTCCGAATCAGGCGCGATGTTTACCCAGCCGGTCCCTGTAGTTGGAGTTGACTGCGGGGAAAGATCCTGTTCAAAATAATCTTCCAGAGCCGGCTCTTCCGGACCCGCCTCGGCCTCGACCGCTTCGCCAAAACTGTAGTCAGATTCAGATGGCTCGAATGGGGCTTCCCCGACCACCTGTTGGACGCCAGTCTCGGGCGAATCCACAGTTTCGCCATCTGCAGGAAAGAAGGGCTCATCCACACCTGGATCTGGTTCCAAACCCGTCGGTGGAAACGGCCCGGCTCCCGATGAGTATTCCGGTTCCGGCGATATTGGCGAATCTGACGCAAAGTCCGCGCGTGGTTCCGGTTCTTTCTCGCCTGACAACTCTTCATCCGATGAAAAGATCGGCTCTTCAAACTCTGGTTCGCTGTCTGGACGCCGGGTGTCATCCATCACTTTACGCACCTCCCGGATCTATTTCGCCTTAACAGTGCAAGTAGGTCATCCAGTGGTTTAGCATTGAGAACATCTTTGGAACCTATCCAGGCCCGACGGGCCGTATGAATGCCATACCCAATCAGATCCAGTTGGCTTACACTGTGCGCGTCGCTATTGATAACAGTAGTGCAGCCCAGGTCGACTGCTTGGCGGGCATGTTCAGCGGACAAATCAAGGCGCTCCGGATTGGCATTTATCTCGATTGCCGTCCCAGTATTGGCACAGGCCCGCATGACTTGCTCCAAGTCGATATCCGAAGGCGCCCGCCGGCCCAAAAGCCTGCCGGTGGGGTGGCCCAGAATGTCCACATGGGGGTTGTGAATCGCCTTCAGACAGCGTTCCGTAATGCGCTGACGGTCCTGGCGTAAACCGCTATGTATACTGGCCACCACAACATCCAGAGAGGCTAACACATCGTCTGGCAAACCCAACTCACCGTCGCCCAACACTTCAACCTCGGTGCCTTGAATCAGCCGGAAGTCGATGCCCTTGGCTGCGTAATGCTCATTCGTAGCATCGATCTCTCGACGCTGGTTGAGGAGCGCCTCGGCGTCCACTCCTCGGGTTACGCCCAAGCCAACACTATGGTCGGTGACAGCCCAGAAACTATAACCCTTGCTTCGGGCCGCTTCGGCCATTTCGGCGACGGTGGATTTTCCGTCACTCCAGGTCGTATGGCCGTGTAGTTCACCAAATATCTCCCCCGCAGAAATCAGCCTCGGAATCTCGTGGCGCTGCGCGGCGTCAACCACGCCGGCGTCTTCTCGCAGTTCCGGTGGCGCCCACTGCAGGCCGATAAACTCGTACAGTGACTCTTCGCTGTCAAAGTAGCGTTTCTCGCCGTTAAGGCCGGGCTCCTCGGGCGGTCCGTTTCCCATCTTTTGCGACCCAGGCAAAGCGGTCAGCCCGCTTTCGTCAAGACGCCAACCCCGTTCCAGCGCATGCTCACTGAGGGCGGCAATGTGAGCCTGATTGCCCGTAGCATGGCAAAGAGCCGCGCCCCAATGATCCCCATCAACCAGCCGCAGCGTTGCCTGTAGTCCGTCGACAAGCGAGACGGTCGCCGCCCCTGCCCCGTTTTCGACGGTTTCCGCCACCTGTGGCAAACTCCGGAACTGATCCAAAGCCTGCTCCGGCGAACTACTCACGGCCAGAAGTCTGATTTCGCCAGTGGTTTCTCGCCATCGACGCAGGCTGCCGACTATAGCAACGCGCTCGAACCTACCTGCTGCCGAAAATTCCCTCAACCCCTGCACCAGCTTCAGTGCAAGTGGGCGGGACCTGCCAATGGGAGTGCGGTCATCAGAACTACGACTCAGCAGCTCGATACTCTTAAGGATTCGCTCTTCTGTCTTGGCTCCGAATCCCTTCAGACCCCGCAGTCTGCCTTCCTGAGCAGCCTTCTCCAATGCCTCTACACTGGTTAAATCCAACTCTCGCCACAGACGCTGGACGGTCTTGGGGCCAACGTCCGGTACCTGCATCATTGCCACTACGCCTTCAGGCACCTGCGCGGCGATTTCGTCGTAATATGGCAACGAGCCCGTTTCGAGAAGAGTGTCAATCTTTTCGGCAATGGCTTTGCCGACCTTGGGAAGATCCTGCAGCGCACCGGCAGAGGCAACCGCATTTATATCCTCTTCCAGGCCCTCAATTGTCCGGGCTGCATTCTGATACGCCAGCACAACAAAACGGCTCTCTCCCAAGATTTGCAGCAGGTCGCTTGTCGACCGAAATAGTTCGGCTACCTGCTCGTTACCCATATGGGGTCGTTTCGTACTCTCGACCACTATTGCAACCCTCAATAAGACTGCTGGGAATCCGGTTTCGCTTCCACATTTAGGTTACACTGATCATCAGGATCAGCGCAAATGAAGTATATAGTACAACAGAATTAAATCTCGCGAATAAATGTCAGATCCACCTTCCGGTCAGCATACCTCGCCATATTGCCCCTACCTTGCCGCGCCGGCAGTTGCAGACATCGGGTTGGAAACCGGAACTAGCAACCGGAGTCGTTCCTTTCTGGAATCCAGGTTCGCACTTTTGGCGTATCACCGGTAGAATGGCGGGGGCACAATGCATCGGCGGTGGACTCCCGCCTGCGTGATTCCCCACCTGCGTGAATCCCCACTTGACACCGGCCACCGGCCATTAATTCCTCCACGAAAATCTAAGGCGGGCAGCGGTTTGGCTACAATTCGTCTGAGCAAAGTAAGCAAAGAGTTCGGAATCCACAGCAAATCCGGTGGCGTGGCAGCAGTTCCGTGGTTGCGGACATCGACTCCCGCAGCGCGTGAAGGCGAAGAGGAGGAAACTGACCGCATACTGGCGCTGGACCGGGTCGATCTAACTGTACCCGACGGGCAAACGATGGCCGTGTTGGGTCCATCGGGTTGCGGAAAGAGTACGCTCCTGCGCGTTATTTGTGGTCTGGATGCCGATTATAGCGGCGACCTCTTCTACGACGACCGCAATATGCTGGACGTTGCCCCCAGAGACCGCTACATCGGTATGGTTTTTCAGAATTACGCCCTCTATCCCCATTTTGAGGGACATGGCAATCTCTCATTTTTCTTCCGCATGCACAAAGCTCCCGACGCCGAAATCGAAGAACGCATTCGCATCACGTCGGAAATCATGGGTATCGGTTTTCGCTCGCTGCTCCAGCGCAAGCCCGGCACGCTGTCGGGAGGGCAACAGCAGCGAGTCGCCATCGCGCGGGCCATCGTTCGCAGACCGCAGGTTTTCCTCTTCGACGAGCCGCTCTCAAATTTGGATGCAAAGTTGCGATCGCAAACGAGGGTCGAAATCAAGCGGCTCTTGCGCCGTTTCACCATAACCGCATTGTACGTAACCCATGACCAGGTCGAGGCAATGGCCATTGGTGACCAAGTGGCGGTGATGCGAGCCGGACAGATCGAACAGGTTGGCTCCTTTCAGGACGTGCGGCGGCGGCCCGCCAACGTCTTTGTCGCCGGCTTCCTTGGTGTACCGCCCATGAGTCTGTTGCACAACGCTGAAGTGAGAGAAGGCGGCCTTTACCTGGGTCACGAACTACGAATCACACCCCACGCTTCACAACTGGAAACGCTCAAGGTGGGAAACAGTCTGACGATCGGGGTCAGACCCGAATCAGTGCAAGTAAAAGTCGCCGATGGGGAGTTGACGCCGGCCAATGGAGAAAAAAGCCCGTTGCCGGCAAACACCTGGCACGGGACAGTCGAGTCTGTCGAATCGGATTATGGTAGGCAGTTGCAGATGATCGGCTTCCGGTCCGGAGTTCACCGCCTGATAGGCCAGGCAAATGCCCGCGACCGCATTGCCCAGGGCGAGCAGATTGTTGCGCAATTTGACGAAACGGAGTTTCACTTCTTTGATTCCAAAAGCGGAGCGCGCATAAACTGAATCGCCATTCAATTCACACCCAACTTCTCTAACTCCGGTTCTTTACTCTTTACCCTCATGTACTGGCTCGTATACAGGTCATGGTAGAAGCCCTTCAAGGCCAATAGCTCATCGTGGCTGCCGCGCTCAATTATGCGATGGTCATTGACGACCAGCACCTCATCGGCGTTGCGAATCGTGCTGAGGCGGTGGGCGATCACAAAGGCGGTGCGCCCCTCCAGCAGCCGCAGTAACGCCTGTTGCAAATGAACTTCGGTACGTGTGTCCACGCTGCTCGTAGCTTCGTCAAGGATGAGAATTCGAGGGTCCGCCAGCACTGCGCGGGCAATCGCCAGCAACTGTCGCTGCCCTTCGCTGAAATTATTGCCTTGCTCCGAGACCTGCGAGTTGTATCCTCCAGGCAGCAGTCTGATGAAACTGTCGGCATTGGCCAATTTTGCCGCCGCCTCGACCTCCTCCTCTGTCGCATCAAGCCGCCCATAGCGAATGTTTTCGCGCACAGTGCCGGAGAAGAGGAAGGTATCCTGCAAAACGATTCCCAGTTGTTTTCGCAGTGAAGCTTGTTGCACGTCTCGTATGTCATGGCCATCGATACGAATGCTGCCCTCATCTACGTCATAGAATCGGCTCAGCAAACTGACTATCGTAGTCTTGCCGGCGCCGGTTGGGCCCACCAATGCTATGGTGGCGCCGGGCTTGGCGTGGAGACTGACATTCTGAAGTACCGGTTCCTCGGGGGGCCTACTGTCCAACTCGTTCAGTGAGGGCGAGCCTTGACCATTGTCCCTGGCCATTGGGCTGCGTTCCTGAGCGGCTTGGGGTTCGTCTTCGTAGCTAAAGCTCACATTGTCGAACTGCACGTCGCCTTCAATTTCTTCCAGTGGCGGCGCATCCGGGCGGTCGGTAACGGTGGGCTCTACGTCAAGCGTCTGAAAAATGCGCTCGGCGCCAGCCAGGGCCGATTGCAGCTGGTTGTAGAGCATGGCAATACCGCGCATTGGCCTGTAGAAGTTCATTATGTAGATGATGAAGGTTGCCAGTATGCCGACTTCCAGGATCCCCTCAATGGCCAGCCAGCCGCCGAGAAGCGCGGCCGCGGCAATCGTGATGGTCATCATGGTCGTGAACATTGGGCCAAGGGCGGCGGTGATGATGTCGGCGGTCATTCCGGCCTTGCGGTAGGTCGAATTTACCCCATGGAAGGTTGCGTATACATCTTTTTCGCGGGCGAAAGCTTGTACGACCCGCGCCCCGACAATGTTCTCCTCCATGACCGCGTTCAATACGCCGAGATTGCGCTGTACCGTCCGAAATGCCGCGCGACTGCGACGGGTCACCTCGGTGGTAATGTAAAGCATTAGCGGCATCAGGACCAGCATGGCCAGCGCCAACTGCCAGTTAAGCAGAAACATTGCCACAAAAGTGCCGCCCAACAGCAGAACATTCGAGGTGAATTCGATCAGACCATTGGACAGGGTACGATTGATGGCCTCCGAGTCATTGGTGATCCGGCTCATCAGGTCGCCCACCTGGTTGCGGTCGTGGAAGACCATCGACATTTCCTGAACGTGGCTGAACAGGCCGGAGCGGATATCGGAAACGAAGCGTTGGCCAAGTACAACCATGATAAGACCTTGCACCATCGACGTGGCCCCTGCGGCGAGATATACAAAAATGATCTGCGCCACCAGGTTTCGCAGACCGACGGCATCGCCTGGTGCAATAAACTGATCTATTGCGCGCCCAAGAAGCACCGGCCCGAAAAGTCGCAGGACCGTGCTTATCGTTACAAACAGGGCGACAACCAGCAGCTGCAGACGGTAAGGTCGCAGATAGGCAGCCATCCTCAAGAGAGTTTGGCGGGTGTTGGCAGCGGTTTCGCCCGTCATCATGCCGCCGCCGCCAAATCCAAGGCGCATAGGTTGTCGTTGGGATGGTCGGGAAACTGTCATAGGTTTGGAACGCGCATTTCGGCTAACGAAGCCCGCCGTGCTATTCGGGCTTATGCCTCTTCAAACTGTGAGTAGTAGATTTCCTGGTATATCCCGCTGCTGGCCAGGAGTTCCTCGTGTGTTCCCTGGGCTGCTATCTTGCCGTTGTCCAGAACGAGTATCATGTCCGCATCAACGACACTGCTGATTCGCTGGGCGACAAGAAACGTGGTCGTTCCATCCAGCTGCTCCTTAAGCGCCTCTTGCAGTCGCAACTCCGTATCAAGGTCAACAGAGCTCGTGCTGTCATCGAGAATCAGGACGGCAGGCTTTGTCAGCAACGCGCGTGCAATGGCAATGCGCTGTTTCTGCCCACCGGAAAAATTGGCCCCGCGTGCCTCGACCATACTCTCGTAGCCCTCAGGCAACTGCATGATAAAACTATGGGCCTGAGCAGCCTCTGCCGCGCTGATTACCTCTTGCATCGACGCATCAGGCCGGCCGTAGGCGATGTTCTCGCGCACCGTTCCTGCGAAAAGGGTCGTCTGCTGCAGGACAACTCCGATATGGCTGCGCAAATCGGTTGGCTCCCAATCGCGCACATCAATGCCATCCAGTCGGATTACGCCATTGACGGCATCGTAGAAGCGCGGGATGAGATTTACGAGCGTACTCTTTCCAGCGCCGGTGGCGCCCATCAAAGCCACCTTCTGCCCCGGCGCGGCCCGCAAATCGATTCCGTCCAACACCTCTTCGCCGATGGGCCGTCCCCTTCCGTTGCCTGACAGTTGCGTCCCCTGCCCGTTGGCGGAGGACTCAAAAGACGTGCTGCCTTGCGTCAACGCATCCTCGCCGCCATTAACGGATGCGCCCCCCGCCACACCCACTCTTTTGCCAGAATAATGAAATGAAACGTTTTCAAAGGTGATTTCCCCTGCCGGCTCCCGCTCGCCGACCGGACTGGCAGGCGCCTGGATGGCCGGCTCGGTGTCCTGCACTTCGACAATCCGCTTGGCCGAGGCCTCGGCACGCGAGACCATCGAAAGGATATTGCTGAGAAGTAGCAGAGGCGACATTCCAATCAGCATGTAGTTGCTGAATGCGACCAGCTCGCCGATCGTCAGACGTCCTCCGATTACGTCAATCCCTCCCCGCCAGATGGCAATAGTGGCCCCAATATTTGTCAGAACCAACAGTATCGGCATGACCAGTGCCAGATACCTGCCAACCTGGATGTTCTGCGCCATATATTCCTGGTTCTGTACTTCGAAAAGCTCGATCTCGTGCTGTTCCCGCACAAAGGCCTTGACAACATGCACGCCGGCCAGATTTTCCTGCACCAGGGTATTCAATTTGCCCAGCTTCTGCTGAACGAGGGTAAACAGAGGGCCAACGACACGCAATAGCCAAAATATGATCGTGCCCGACAGCACCAGCATCGCAATCATTACGAGACTGAGCTGCCAGTCGATAATAAGCATCATGGCGAGGCTGCCTATTACCATCAGCGCGGTTCTCAGCAGCAACGCCAACCCCGCGCTAAGAAACATGCGCGCCACGTCGACGTCGCTGGAAACACGGGTCATTAGTTGACCGGTCTGCATCCGGTCCAAATTGGCGAAGGAGAAACGCTGGATGTGGCGGAACAAGTCGTTGCGCAGGTCAAAGGCGATCCCTTGCGAAATCTGCGCCCTGGCAATGCCTTGGCCGATCGTGGTGGCTGCGCCGCCCACCGCCGCCAGCAGCATTACGCCGCTGCCTTGCCAGACGGCAACCATATCCCCTGCGCGAATGCCCTGGTCGATGATGAACTGAACCATGCGGGGCGTCACCAGTTCCATCAGAACCGGCAGGATTGTGGTAGCTAACCCCAAAACAGCCATCCATTTATAGGGGCCTACGTAGCGTATTACTCTGGCTAATCCTCGCATGGGCACAAGGCTTTTGTGAAGAACTGAAAGAACTCTCCTAACAGTCGTATTTGTAGTGTACTAAAGCGGTTTCGAAAGTATACCTGAGTTGAGAAAACTGCGCAAATCCAAACAAGCTGGACCCTGTCTCTCAGGAAATTTGACATCCTGTTTCAGAGTTTCCGTTAACTCATTGATCTTCGAGAGCGTGCCGAATGCTGTTGTTCCGAGACGGAAAAGCCTGTCCTGTCTTGACCCAAAAAGCTGCCATCAGGGCTCGAAGTTCTCACATGACTGGTAAGGAAGTCATTGACCGGAAGTTTCTCTATCTGTTTGACTTTCGACCCGCCCTGTTGTATAAATTCAGGGGCCGTTCACGGTGACCCAAGCCGCCCAAAGCAGATGAACATCCGGCTGTATCTTCACCCGACACGGCCGTCGTGAAACTCCGACGCGCACGGGCGCCACGACTCTCCGGATAACCGGTTTTCTTCAGACTCTCTGTCAAAGTCAAAGGCTGCGTCTCCCGGCCAGAATTGTCACCTTCCGAAACTGAGGATCGCCATGCAGATTACCGAAGCACAGCGAATGAACTTCCGCAACGAAGGCTATTTCATCCTCGAAAATGTCATCCCCTCTGCGCAGGTAGAGGGCTTGCGAGAAGAGTGCCAGCGCTACATCGACCGCTACGACGCGGAGATGGAGGCCAAAGGGGTGACCGTCCAAGGAATTAACCACTACAAGAAACGCTATTTCATTAGCCGGCGGGGCTTGGAAAGCCCGACCATCACCGATTTTCTTTTCGGTGAACTAATGGCCGCCATCTGCAGAGCTACGCTGGGCGAAAACGCATTTCTGTTTCACGAACAGTATGTCGTCAAATTCGCCGAAGTCGGCACAAAATTCGGCTGGCACCAGGACTCCGGCTATGTCGGTCACTACCACAAGCCCTATCTCTCCTGCTGGTGCGCTTTGGACGATATGTCTATTGAGAATGGTACCGTCTCCGTCTTGCCCTATTCAGCGATCGGCATGACGCCGGACGACCTCTACGACCACGAAATCGAAACTGGCAGCAATGACAAGATAGGTTACCAGGGAGATCACCCGGGTGTCGCGGCGCTCATCCCCGCCGGCAGTATCGTCGTCTTTAGCAGTCGCACTTTCCACCGCAGCGGTCCCAATACAACATCAGGAATCCGGCGCTGTTACCTCGCACAGTATTCCGCTGAGCCAATAATGAATCGCGAAGGAACCGGGCTATGGGGCCAAGCCATACCGATTTTGAATGACGGCCGATTGTGCCGCCCATCTGTGTAGAGCCGAGTTGCCCGGTCTTTTCAGCAGCCGGGCCGAACTCCGCTCTTTGGCAGGAAGGGTTGCGTTCCCCTGCTTTCCTGCAAACTTAAAGGAAGGGAAGTGAAATGAGCGTTTCCAAGAGTCTTCTGACTGACGATCAGATGCGCCAGTTTATCTCACGCGGTTACCTGGTACTGAAGACCGACTTTCCCAAAGAGTTTCATGGCTCGCTGAACGCCAAACTTAAGGAAGTGATGGAAAAGGAAGGCAACCCCGGCAACAACATTTTGCCGCGGCTGAGTGAATTCAACGACATCGTTCATAGTCCTGTTGTTCACGGCGCATTGACAAGTGTGTTGGGGCATGACTACACGATTCACCCGCACCGTCACTGTCACTTCACCTATCCAGGCCGCAAAGTTCAGGGCTGGCACAAAGACAGCTACTGGGGCCATCAGAAAGTTCGAAACCACCACAACTGGTGGGCGATGATCTTCTACTATCCCCAGGCAGTGGATGAAATGATGGGGCCGTCAGGCCTGTTGTCGGGTTCACAATACTATACGAAGCGGGCCGGAGACGAAACCGAACAGCCCGTCTACTTGGAAGGGCCCGAAGGCACCTTCGCTCTCATTCACTACGACCTGTGGCACAGAGGCGGCGCCAACCTTTCGCCGAATACCCGGGCCATGGTGAAATTTCAGTTTGTACGCATGGACGCGCCTGCCGGCCCGGCATGGAACAACCGTCAGGACGATTGGACCTTGGTCGAAGACACTCCGGTAAATCACAACGAACTTTGGTCACAGCAATGGCGCTGGCACCGCGGGGAAATGGGAGCGCAATTGAATGGAGCCGGGGAAATTCAGTCGGAGTCGAATGGCCGCAGGCTCGAGGATAGCGCCATATCGGAATTGGCAGAAAACCTGGCCTCAAAGTATGAACCCCACGGCGTTAACGCCGCCTACCGTCTGGCCTCCTATTCTGACCAAGCCATCCCTTCGCTTGCTGGAGCACTCACCAGCGGAGACGCCACCGCCTCCCGCAACGCTGCCTACGGGCTGAGCGCGATCGGGAAGAAGGCCCAAGGCGTTCTGCTGGACGCCGTCAGCCACGAAAGCGAGGGGGCGCGCATGCACGCGGCGTTTGCTCTTGGCGAGCTGGGACAAGCCGATGCCGAAATCGCCGCCGCAGTTGCTAAAGCGGTCGCCGATCCCTCAGTCACCGTACGTCGCTCCGCCGTCGAGGCATTGGGCCTGATGCAAGAGCCGGTCGAATTGACCTTACCCGCGCTGCTGGATGGTCTGACGGACGCCGATGGGCAGGTGCGTTTCACCGCCGCGTTGTCGCTCCAGCGTCTCGGTTCCAAGGCGGCCCCGGCCGTGCCGGCTCTGCAAGCGGCCCTGCGCGACGAAAATCGCTATGTACGTGCCAATGCCGTAGATGCCCTGCGCCGCGTGGGCACGAATGAGGCTCTCAACATTGCCCTTGACTATCTGAGCGCCCACCGCTGGTGCCCGATAACGACATCGGAGAATCTGTTCTGATGAAGCATAAAGTCATGGAACCCGACATCACAGCAGACGAAATTTCTGTGTCCATTGAAGACCTGAACATTACCGAGGCCGCGGCCATCTACCTTCAACATGGTTGTCTGGTCGTCCGCGGGCTGATGAAGCCGCACATCGCCGGCATGGCTGCCGACATTGCCGCCACCGTTCGCCAGTCGATCGAGTTGCTGGATCAGGCCGAAAGAAAGCCCGAAGGCTGGGTGTCTCCCAACGGTTCTCTGTTTATCCCCGCACCGGCAGGCTACCGACGCGACAAGCAAATCATGACGGTCGGCATTAACTACTTCACCAGTGGCGCCTTCCTGCGCGCCGCCGTCGACCCCACCGCCCTCGACATTCTTGAGGCGATTCTTGGCCCCAACATTGAACTGTTCGGCAACGGCCAATCTCTTGTCAAGGAGCCTGTCGGCGGCCATCCCAAGCATCTGCACCAGGACTCGGCCTACTTTGAGCATCGATACGAAGGCCCTGTCGGCATTCTCTCCTACGTTGTGGACACCGACCTTGTCAACGGCGCTTTACACGTAGTGCCCGGCTCGCATAAGCAGGGCCAGCTTCGGCACGTCGATACCTTCTCGCACCTGGGCCTGGATGAGGACGAATGGCCTTGGGAGGCTGCCTTGCCCATTATGGGGCAGGCAGGTGATTCGATCTTCTTCAACGTCAAGACGATCCACGGCTCCAAACAGAACCATTCGGACACGCCTCGCCCCGTTTTTATCAATCGCTACCGCCGGCCCGACGATTACGCTGTCATCAGAGCAACAACGACCTCCAACCGCGCCGAGGCTGAAAAACAGGCACAAGATGCGCGCCGTGAGAACGAGCCTCAGGGACTGATGGTGCGGGGATTCCGGCCTTACGCAGGATCGGACGAGGTCGGAACTGATGGGGCGCGGTAGAGACGCAACAGCCTGGAATTTCTCCGTCAATCTGTGGGACATCGCTTTCATAACGCTGGGGATCAGTTTCATCTCCAGAGAGACTGTGATCCCGGTATTGGTAAGCCAATTGACCGATTCCAAATTGGCAATTGGCCTTGTGCCGGCTCTTTGGGGCGTGGGCTTCTACCTGCCCCAACTGCTGACGGCCAACTGGGCCGAAAGCATGCCCTACAAGAAGCCGTTCGTCATGATCGTCGGCTTTGCTTGCGAGCGGCTGCCATATCTTCTGATTGGCCTGCTCGTCCTTGCCTTTGCACTTTCCTCGCCGGCGGTCGCTCTGATCGCAGTCCTCATAGGCGTCGGGGTTGCGTCTTCAGGCGCAGGCGTAGCAACGCCTGCCTGGATGGACATGATCGCCAAGGTGATCCCGGTCCGCCGGCGCGGCATCTGGTTCGGACTGGGCCATGGACTGGGCCAACTGATGGGTGTCGTAGGCGCCTATTTCGTGGGGCGAATACTTGTCAACCATGCCTTTCCCAACAACTACGCACTTCTCTTCTTTCTGGGCTTCGGATTCACGATCATTTCCTGGGCGGGATTGGCACTCACCCGTGAGCCAGCCAGCGAGGCTATCAAAAAGGTCGCTCCCCTCGTCCTCTACCTGGGGCGGCTGTCAACCGTTCTGAAGCGGGACCGCAATTACCGCCGGTATCTGATAAGTAAGTCTTTGGTGAATTTGGGAGGGATGAGCTCCGGTTTCTTCGCCGTCTTCGGCACAGAACTGTTTTCGCTCGACGGCCGCGGCGTTGGCCTACTGACGGCCGTGCTCGTCGGGACGCAGGCTGTACTCAACCCGTTGTGGGGGCTGCTTGCCGATCGCGTCGGCCACAAGGCAGTGCTGGTTGCGGGGGCTATCTTCGTGGTGCTTGCTCCGTTCAGCGCGCTCATGGTCGCCGGCGGGGCGAGCTTGGATCCCCTGTCCGCCACGGGGCTTAATTCCCTGGACATACGAAGCGGGACCTCAGATACACTCTCTGTCTGGGGCACTGTGCCGTACGGTCTGCTGCTGACCTTCGTTTGCCTCGGGGCCTATTTGGCGGCGGATCACACTTCCTCGCTGAGCATTATTCTGGAGTTTTGCGCGCCTGAGGACCGGCCCACCTATATCGGCCTGACAAATACAGTCCTGGCACCGATGCTGATCGGCGCGCCGATACTTGGCGGCTGGCTTGCCGGCGCGATCGGTTTTCCCGCCATGTTCAGTATTGCCCTGGCGTTCGGAAGCATTGCCCTGTTAATGATGGTTTTCTGGGTCAGAGAGCCGCGCGGGACGACGCCACGCAGCGTGGAGGAAGAGCAATCTCAAGCGATTGCATCGTGATACCTGCCTATTGCTCGACTTCTCACTTCATTGCCGACAGGCTCAGGTCGACGCACTAAGACGATCCAGAGCCATCACGATGACAAACCCTGCCAAAGCCAGTCCCAGAGCGAGGAAAACCTCCCCGGTCAAGGCGGAAGGCAGGAAGTTCTGTTGTACCGTGGGCAGGATCTCACCGTGGCGATCGATGATTGATTCGACTGTCAGCTTCCACGGCCATATCTTGCGCAGGCTGCCCGCCATCAGCCCTATCAGTACGGCAATAGTGAGGTCATGGTAACGCTTGAAGAGCCAGGCGAGGATCTGGGCGAAGGTAACAATGCCGACAACCGCGCCGACGCCTACTATGGCCAGGCTAACGACATCGCGCTGGTTTACGGCAGCAAGCACGAACTGGTATTTTCCCAAGAGCACCAGAATAAATGAGCCGGAGATGCCAGGCAGGATCATGGCGCAGATTGCCAGCATGCCGCTGAGAAACAGGAACCAGGCCGACTCCGGCGTCTGCACCGGGACCGCGCCGACAAGGAAATAGGCGCCCACCGCTCCCGCAGCAAGCGCGGCATAGAGGGTCGCAGACCAACTGCGAACGCGCTTTCGAACAGTGACGATCGAGGCGAAGACCAGCCCAAAGAAAAAACTCCAGATCAGAACGGGATGGGACTTCAGTGTCCATTCCAGCCACGAGGCGAGTGTCAGGACGGCAACTACGATACCGGCCAGAACGGCAGCCAGAAATCGGGCGTTGACCGCTTCCAGTGCCGACAGGATATCGAGACGCAGCAGCGCCTGCCAGAATGGCCTGCGTGCGCCAGCGCGAATGCTCATCACCAACTCTTCATAGATGCCGAGGATGAAGGCCATCGTGCCGCCAGAGACGCCCGGTACGATATCGGCGCATCCCATCACAAAACCGCGTGCCGCCAGCCCGATATATTCTACTTTTGTGCGGTTGGGCGTGAAATGCTGCGGCGTCGAGGGTTCGGAAAGTTCAGCGGCGCCCGTCTTGTGCGCCCTTACTTGGGAATCTGTGGTCATTTCAAAATAACTCGGAAACGGGATTCTTGCTTCTGCATTGGAAGATCAGTCTCACCTATTCTCATGGGCCCTCTAGGAATTGAGGGTCCTTTCACTTGCCTCGCATGGATTGAGGTCAGTATTCATTTGTCCCCGTGCCACCATGCAGGTTGGGAATTGCAATGAAGGGATGTTCGTTCCCTTCCAGGACCAGCAAGTCTTACCCGACACTATAAGGGCAGGCAGGCGGGTCCAATTGGTTCAAACGTCTTGTAGGTCAGCACGAACTCCTGGTGGCCGAGACTTTCGGACTTGGTTGGAGCGCCGCCCGCAACCGACAGGACTTGATCGAAAATCTCCTGCCCGACATCGTTGAGGGTCGCACGGCCTTCCAGAATTCGGCCTGCGTCCACATCCATGTCGCCGGCCATCTGCCGGTAGGTTTCCGGGTTGGCGCACACTTTGATCACTGGCGAGATCGCCGATCCCACCACTGAGCCTCGCCCTGTGGAAAAGAGCGTCAGGTGCGCACCGCAAGCGATCAGCTCGGCGATTTCGGCTGTGTCGTTGATGTTGGGGAAGCCGAAGCGGGCGCCGCCGTCCGGTACGATGTCCAACAGGTACAGACCGCCTGCCGGCGGCACATCGCCGGGTTTGATCAGTCCCCGAATCGGTGAAGAGCCGCTCTTGGCGTAGGCACCCATCGACTTCTCTTCGACCGTTGTCAGGCCGCCTTCGGCGTTGCCGACTGCGAAACTGCCGTGCCCCATCGTTGTATAATAGTTCGCGGTCTTTTCCATTGTGCCGAGGATTTCGTTCGCCAGTTCAGGCGTCACTGCCCGCTCTGCCATGATCTGCTCGCAGCCGATCAGTTCGCCGCCCTCCTCGAAGATGGCGCTGGCGTCATTCTCCACCAGCAGATCGAAGCAGCGCCCAATGGCAGGGTTGGCGGTGATGCCGCTGGTGGCGTCGGAGCCGCCGCAGATCGCGCCCACGACCAGTTCGTCCACCGACATCGTCACACGCGTCGTGGTCTCTTCAAGCTCATTCATTGTTTGCTGCAGCCATTCCTGGCCTTGATCGACTGTCGAGAGCGTTCCGCCCCTTTGCTGGATAACGAGCGTTTCGACCGGTCTATTGCTTTCCGCAACGAGCTGGGCGAGACCGCGCCGGTCAAAGCTCTCGCAGCCCAGAGAAACGAGCAGCACACCACCTGTGTTCGGATGGCAGCAGAGCCGGGACATCATGTCAAAGGCATATTGGTTGGGATAACAACCGCTGAACCCGATCAGATGGACACCTTTCTTGCGAAAGGGATAGACTATCTCGCGCGCCACATGGTGGGCGCACTCCACCAGATAGACGACCAGAATCGTGTTTCGGATACCCTTGCGCCCATCCTGACGCAAGAATCCTGTAAACTCGGATTTCGCAAACATCGGCTCGCTCCTCAGTCAGTTGCGTCCGTCACCGAATCCAAAGTGTAGGTGGGAATGTAGTCGCTCTTTATGTTGTGCAGGTGGACATGCTCGCCAAGCCGAATGTTGCGTATCGCCGAGCCAATCGGCGCGCCGTATTTGATTATCTGTTCACCGGAGGCGATATCGCGCGCCGCGATCTTGTGTCCCAAGTCGAGCGAGGCTTCGCAGACGATAATCTGGTCTCCGATCCGGAGACGCGTTCCCTCGGATAGCGGGCGTAACAGCACATATACGTTGTCCCTCTCCGATATCTGCAGCACCAGTTCACTCTGCTGGGCAGGCATCCTACTCCTCCACTGTTCAGGAGCTCCGCACGGCCCCATTTGCACTGAAAGAGGTGATGCCAGTGCGGCCATCCTTGCTCGCTTGGAAACCCGCGAACAGCAATTTCTAGCGGATCTCTCATTGACAGGCGTGCTATTGACTCCCGTCCTATCATAGCCGAAATGTAGCTACTAAGCTATGTGCAGGCCAGGGCAATCGCATCTCAGTTCGGATGCCACGATAGAGGACGAAGGGCGCCCACAAGGGGCGCCCCTACCGGATTCAAGCAGCCTCACTAGCTTTGTCTCATTTTGAAGCAATAGCCATGAATATGCATGCTAGTCTTGTTTGACACGCAATACGCGCCACCATTCGGGCTAGCTGATGGGGTGTCCGGTTGGCGGCGGTCACTTTGCTTGAGCCGCACTGCTGGAATGAAGGCGTAAGGTTGGTGAGGGATGGTTTTGGACGGGGGCGTTGCGGGGGCGGAGCCCCTGCACAAGGGAGGGCCGCAGGCCCGACCGCCAGAAAAGGGCGTAGCCCCTGGCGGCGGCGGGGTTTTGCCGACGACAGCCCTGAGCCGCCTTAGCGGCGAAGGGAGCGGAGGCCCGCCTTAGCGGGCCGGAGCCGCCGGAGGGCGTCTGCGCCCGTAGGCGTACTGCAGGGGATAGGGATTAGGGGTTAGTGAGACACACCTTGGCTCGCCGCGCTCCTTTGGCTCGATTGGGCGTGCGGGGCGCGCGAGATTCCGACCAGCAGGCTTGCCAGCAGATAGATTGCAATTATGCCAAGAAACGCCAAGCTATAGTTGCCTTGCAAATCGTAGGCGACGCCTACAAGCACCGGCGCAATAGTGGGTCCGATTATCGAAAGCGGCTGGGCGATGCCGCGTACTGCGCCGATGTGCGCGCGGCCGAAGTAGCTGACCCACAGAGACTCTTTGATGGGAATGGTGCCGCCGAAGCCGAATCCATAGCAGAAGAAGCCGGCGAACAGCAGCGCGGGTTCAACAGTAGAGGCGGCCAGAAGCATCATGCCGACGCCGAAGCCCCCCAAGGAAAACGCCGCCACAGCCAGCAACCGAGGCGGGTACCGCTGCAGACAGTATCCCCATAGGGCCTTGGACAACAGGTTCCCGAGACCGTTTGCGGCCAGCGCCAGAGAGGCCGTCCTGCGAGAAAAAGAGGCATCTGTGGCAAAAGGAATGGCATGAACCAGTATTGAGGCAAGGGCGGCCTGATTCATGCTGTAACCGAGAACGAGGAACCAGAAGCCCTTCGTGCGCACGGCTTGGCGGCTGGTGTAGGAGGGTGGCTCAACTGCCCCTGTCGGCGCATCGCCTGGCCTGCCACCGCCCGTTTCACCATCCGGGCGCAGACCCACGTCCTCTGGCGTTCGCCGCATGAGAAAGGCGATCGGCGCGACGATGACAAGGACGAAGAGGGCCAGTACCAGGTAGCCATTTCGCCAGCCCAGTGAGTCGACGAACACTGTCATCGCAAACGGGGCGATCAACCCGCCCAATGATATGCCGCTGGAGCCGATGGCAAGCGCCCAGCCGCGACGGCGCACGAACCACTTGTTAATGGTGGCGTTGACGACAAACGGCCCGAACAGCGTCCAGCCGATAAAGCCGGCGCAACCGTGCAATGCCCAGAAAAGCCACAAGTTGGACTGCCGGCCCAAGCCGAAAAGACAGATGGCCGAAACAATCGCACCGCCGAGCACGAGCAGGCGAGGGCCACGCTGGTCGATGACCCGTCCGGCGACAACGCTCGAGAGGGCGCCGGCCATTACAGACAGCGATGACCCAAGGGTAAACTGCCAGACCTGCCAGCCCATTTCCTCAACGACCGGGCGAAGAAAAACACTGACGGTAGACTGGCTGATGCTGAGAAACGTGAACTGCAAGAGGACCGAGGCAGCCACGATCCACCAACCATAGAAGAATCGGTGCGTCAACCGTCTATCCAAACTGTGGTGAGAAACTGCGGCATTGCAAACTTCTAATTTCGCTACACTTTATGAATTGGCTCAGAGCCGATTGATAAGTGGGTGGCGGCGCTCATTCAGTGGCAAGGTTGCCCGGGCGCCCGTGAAGTGGGACTCGTAGACGGCGAAGACACATTCGAGCGAGGTTAAGGCGGCGGCGCCGCCTAGTTGAGGCTGGCGATTTTCTCTGATCGAGTTGACCATATCGCGAACGCTCCAGATCGACTGGCGTCTTTCCCATAGACCGTCTCCGATTCTGAACCGTTCCGGGTCAACCGGCACTTTTTCCCACTGCGGCGTATGGGCGGGAAAGGAGACATCAAAGGGACAGTGCCACAGTTCGTCAACAAAGGTGTCTGGATTCGGCCTGATCGTCAACTGGCCCTCCGAACCCAGAATATGGGGTCCCATCATCCAGCCTTGCATCTGTTTGCGGGGATACAGTTCCATTACTCCGTATCCGCCGTTTTTTCCCTTCACATGTATCAACATCGTATCGCCGGCAACGATGCCGTTGTCTCTTTTGTCAGTCTTGCAAAGCTCCCTGCTGGTCATAATATCTTGGACGCCGACTTCGTGACCATCGTAGGTTATCTGGGCGTGAATCCACTCGATTCCGTCGAGGAACAGGTCCATGCCGTCGAAGTAGTGTACGCCCATTTCCATCAGTTCAAAGCCGGCAGGGCGCCCCTTTCCCACTTCACGAATGGAGCGAAATTCTCCAATTCGACCCGCGTCAATCCAAGCCTTTGCCTCCTGGAAGAGCGGCGTGAAGCGGAACTGGTGGCTGACGGCCAGTCGGACGCCGGCTTCTTTGCAGGCGGCAACCATCTGGTCGGCGGTCTGCAGATCGATGGACAACGGCTTCTCGCTGAGGACGTTGACGCCATGTTTGGCGGCGGCGATGGCAACCGGCCCGTGTAGTGGGGCGTGCGTGCAGGCGCTGACCACGTCCAGCTCTTCCTTCTCGAACATCTCCTCGTAGTCGGAATAGCGGGCTGAAACACCGTGCTCATCTGCGCGAGCATTGAGCGCATCGGCATTGATATCGCAGAGGGCGCTTAGCGTGACCCCATCCAGGTTGGCGTATGCTGAAGCGTGGGCACGGCTGATTCCACCGCACCCGACGATGCCGGCTCGCAATGTCATTTGACGCATTCCTTTCAAGAGGGCAGACTCTGTTGATGGCCCCAGAGAACTGTAGGCCTCGTATGGATTTCGCCATTATAGCACGAGCATTGACGGTTGAACACAGAGAAAAAACTTCCTTGACAGTGCGTCAAAAATATTATATTTTGCCTATCATCAGTGTTCCTTTTACCTCGCTCAGTTACTTCCACCCAAGCCACGCGCAGCTAGAGAGCCTGAGATTCCCATGCAAACAGTTGACTTTGCCCGTTCCTCTCTCACCTTTCGCATCGACTACCTGAAGAGGGTGGCCGAAACTGCTTCACACGAACCGCCTTCCTCGCTGAACAGTGCGCGCATCCTTCTCGAATGTGTGTGCGAGATAGTTGACAACGAGACAGGCGCGGCGCAAACTTTCGTCATGGGTGCAAGCTGCAAGACCGAAAAGGTCGGTGTAGAACGAGACATTTGGATCCATCCCAATGCGGATTTCGTTCCTATCCTTTCTCAGGAACGCTACCTGATAGTCAAGACCTACCAGGTAGCAAATATGGGCGTACCGTTTTTCCCTCCTTCACGCGGTATGCAGCCGGAACGGCAGGCAGGATACGTGGCTGACGCTTACGACAACATCCGTTTGGATGTTCGGCGTGTCGAAGGTGAGATTCTGGATACGCCGGCGCAGATTGTCGAGGCGACGCTGGATCCGAGCGGGCCGCCGCTGGTGGGGAGAACTGTAATCAATGAGGGTCGGTATACAGCGGTGCTGGAGTTTCCGGTCAAGACGATGAACGCAAGTGAGCGGGACTTTATCTACCAGACCGACACCGGGCCTGTCCTCATGCCCGATTTCTCACGCGAGCCGGACGATCTGATCGCTGGTTTAGAGATGGCCTTTGTCGCCTTCAATTCTCCCGATTGGGCGGAGTTTGTTGTGCGGGTACCGACATCGGTAGGAGAAGGAATTGAGGTCTATCATTATTCCAAATTCGTCCGCCTTGACACACAGAATCAGGTGATTCGCGTGTCCTGAGTGGCGTCCTTCCACATGAAAGGAGGCAATCAAGACCAGAATCAGATGACGTGTCCGCTAGATATAGTATGCCGGCAGAAAGTTCCTGGAAGTTGTGAGCAGACAGCACTCTCCAGCAGCCACGGTTCACAGGGGTCTTGCCCCGATTATATTTCACAGGAGAATTCAAAATGACCAGGATTTCAAGACGTACTTTCCTCAGAGGTTTGGCCGCGGGCGCGGCCGGCGTGGCAGTCGCCGCCTGTGTCCCACAGCCGGTCATGCAGGAGGCTGCTTCCGAACCAGACGAGCAGACCTTGCATCTGGCAATGACCGGTTCCGGCGCCGCGCGGCATTTTGGCCCCATGGATGTTGGGTTTGGGGTCGTAACTGGAGCGCTTCAGTACGCCATGCCCTTCAAGGCACTCCCGGACGGTACAGTGGCCCCCTACCTCGTCTCGAGCTACGAAATCAATGACGACGCCACGCTCTACACATTGCATATCGACCCCCGTGCCGTCTGGTCCGATGGCTCGCCTGTGACTGCCAGCCAAATCAAGGCAGCTTGGGAGTGGCAGACTGATCCGGCCAACGCATGGGTCGAAGGGGGGCTCGCCAGTATTTTCCTTAACGGGGTCGTGGGATTTGATGCAGCGGCCGATGGCGAGGTCGACGAGATTGAGGGTCTGGTTGTGACCGACGAAAGTACCTTGGAAATACATCTTGTGGCCACCGATCGCCTGCTCCACTTTTCCCTGAGTCAGCTGTATTGCGGGGTCTTCAACGTCGAGGATGCCGAAGGGGATCCCGACTACTTCTTGAAACCGAACCCGCTTGTCAACGGCCCCTACCAGATTACCGAGGTCCATCCCACTGGTCTGCAGGCTGTGTTTTCCCCAAACCCCAACTGGTGGGGTGACGAGCCCGTGATCACCAAGATCGTCATGCAAGCGTTCCAGGACCAGATGGCGATGGGCATTGCTATGGAGAACGGCCAGATTGACGTAGGTTGGTTTGGCGACCGCAAGGTGGCCAAGGAAACGATGGAGAGAATCGGGGGATACACGATCACGGTGCGTACGACGAGTTTTGCCTACGCCTCATTCAAGGCCGACGTGGAACCGGTAGATGACGTCAACCTGCGCAAAGCCCTCCTCCACGCCATC
Organism: Caldilineaceae bacterium; assembly: GCA_965220715.1. Lineage (GTDB taxonomy): Bacteria > Chloroflexota > Anaerolineae > Caldilineales > Caldilineaceae > Bin5. The sequence goes on along the minus strand of OZ244843.1, from coordinate 3,931,976 downwards.
GACTTTGAGACCATGGTCGAAGTGGCCGGACAGGGGACGAAATGGGTCTGGCCTGCACCAGGACTCGTAGAGGGCTTCCAGTGTCATGACCCGGCCACGGCCGGCTACACCGAGTTCAATGTCGATCTGGCCAAGGAGTACCTGGCCAAGTCCAGGTACAAGACCGGGGACCAAGTCCCCAAGATTCGCATGACGCCCAACGGCACCGACCCTGTAAACATCAAGAGTTTGCAGATCATGCAGGAAGCATGGCGGGTTCATTTGGGCATCACCGACGTGGAGATCAAGGAGCAGCCTTCGGGCTATGGTGATGAAGAGAGACTGATCGCTATCGAACGCCAGAGCACCGGCGCGAGTCCCGCTGATCCCGCCGTGTTGGCCAGGAACACGTTCCACTCGAATAGCCCCGCGGCCTCGCATTTCATGGGCGGCTACAAGAACGAACGAGTGGACGAGCTTATCGAGAAGGCTCTGGCCATGAGCCGTGAAGATCCCGAGTTCTGTCCAACGATTCGCGAGGCCGAGGATGTATTCCTGGCTGATGCCATGCTCATTCCCCTCTATACCAACCACCGTCCTGTCGAGCTGGCACGCGATGTCGCCGTGGCGCAACCCTGGGCGAAGAACGTCTTCATCGGGCCTGCTTACTACTTTCTCCCTTGGGTCGAACCGATGATGACTATCGAGAAGTGACGACTAATCGTCCGGTCAGGGCAGATTGCCCGTCTGCCCTGACCCGCGCGACTTGAGTAGAAGCGCAGTACTCCGCATCGCTCAACTTCCTCGCTCAGGAGTCGGAAAGTATAGTGGTCCGCTACCTTGTTTCGCGTCTCGCGGTCGTGATACCGGTTGTGCTGGTGGTGCTGCTGATCACCTTCACCCTGGGTTACTACGCGCCCGGCGATCCAATCATGATCATTTATGGCGAGGACCTCTACCGTCTCAGGCCGGAGGACCTGGCCCGCATGAGACGCAACCTGGGCCTCGACCGGCCCTACTGGGAGCAATATCTGGACTACATGGGCCGCACCGTTCGCGGCGACCTCGGCCGCTCGATAGCGTCGAAGGTTTCGGTCAACCGCCTGCTCGCCAGCTCGCTGCCGATCTCGCTGCAAATGGGGCTTTTGGCCGCGGTGTTCCTGGCCTTGCTGGGCATTCCTCTGGGCGTCCTCGCTGCCCTTCGCCACAACACCTGGTTGGACTATCTGATCGTCAGTCTGTCCCTCGTCGTGCGCTCGGTGCCTGTCTTTGTGTTGGCGCCTCTTCTGCTGATTCTGTTTGTCCTTCAGATCAAAATAATGGACGTTCCCGCCGGCTGGAAAGGCATCGCCACGCCCGCCGTTGTCCTGCCGGTCATCTTGCTGGCCGCCTACCCGTTGGCCGATGTCATCCGCCAGACGCGAACAGGGGTACTGGAAGTCTTGCAGGAAGATTATGTGCGTACCGCCCGCTCCAAGGGACTTACTACATTGTTGATCATCACCCGCCATGTTTTGCGCAACGCCCTCATCCCGGTCGTTACCTCACTCGGTCTGATCGTCAACGGACTCATCACTGGTTCTGTGTATCTTGACCGTATCTTCAACATACCCGGCTTCGGAAATCTGGTCGTCAGCGCCATTCAGCGCCTGGATTTCCCCGTCATCCTCGGCACCACCGTGTTTAGTGCCTTACTCGTGATAGCCGCCAATCTGGTGGTCGATCTGATCTATCCCTTCCTGGATCCACGCGTGACCTACACGGAAAGGGAAGGGCGCTGATGAGCCGGAATCGGAAACTCGACCTCAGCCATAGCGCGCAAGGGCAGAGCGATGCCCGCGATCAGATGGCGGCAAGTCGAGGATTGTGGCGCGATGCCGGCCGCCGCCTTGTGCGCAACCGCCTTTCACTGGTCGGCATCTTCGTATTGTCAGTCCTGTTCGTATTGGCGATTTTCGGCCCAGCCATCGCGCCCTACCCGTTCATGGAACAGAATCTCAAGCTTATCAGCGAACCGCCGAGCGCCGACCATTGGCTGGGCACGGACCAGTTGGGGCGCGATGTGCTGAGCCGCATCCTGTGGGGGGCGCGCACGGCAACAACGGTCGCCATCTTCGTCACTACCATCAGCCTGGGCGTGGGCATCGTTCTCGGCAGCGTGGCGGCATTCGCTGGCGGCATGGCCGACTGGCTCATCATGCGCCTGACAGACGTCGTCATGTCGGTGCCATCGATCATGCTCGCGCTGCTGGTCAACACGGCCATCAAGAAGCCCGTAGCCATCTGGTTCGAGAATATCTACGAACAGACGGATTGGGCTTTTTTCAGGAGTACAACGTTTCTCGACTACCTGATTGTTTTGGGCGCCCTGGCCATCGTCTCCTTCCCCGGTTATGCGCGTCTGATTCGCGGGCAGATCCTCTCGCTGCGCCATCGAGAGTATGTCACTGCCGCACGCTCCAGCGGCGTGCCCTTCGCGCGTATCCTCTTTCGCCATGTCGTTCCCAATGCTCTGGGTCCGGTGATCGTAGCAGCGACCTTTGGCTTTTCCGGCGCGATGGTAATGGAGGCATCTCTCAGCTACCTTGGGATCGGCATCCAACCGCCGGCCGCCAGCTGGGGCGCGATGATCAACGACAGCCTGATGGATTGGCGCTACGAACCGTGGCTGTTGGCGATGCCCGCGATTGCCCTTGCCATTTCGGCTCTCGCCGTCAACTACCTGGGCGACGGGCTCAACGACGCGCTTAACCCGCGTATAGCCGCCGGTCGTGCGGGGTCACAGGGAGAGTGAAAGAATGCAGCTTACCCAGATCGCGTTTCAGGACCCTGCCACCAATGTCTACTTGCACGACCCCAGTATCGTGCGTCTCGAAAGTGGCGATTTGCTGGTCTCGCTCAACTATCACGGGCCCGGATCTGCCCGCAGCATCGAGGACCAGGAGTGTCTGACAAGCCTCTACCGCTCGCGCGATCAGGGTAAGAGCTGGTCGATTCTGACCCATATCAACCATTGTTTCGCGGCCAATCTCTTCAAACACCGAGGTGCCGTCTATCTGCTCGGCATGGACCGTCGCTTCGGCTCGATCTGCATTCGCCGCAGCGATGACAGCGGCAACACCTGGTCTCGTTTGGCTCCGGAGGGACGTGACCCCGCCAAAATAGTTGGTTCGGCCGAGGAGGCGTTGAGAACTTCGGCCCAGCGCGTCTGCGCGGGAAGGTTGTTTCAGGGAGGTGCTGGCGAGGATCCGCCAAATTACCACAGTTCCGTTATGCCGGTACTGGAGAGCGGCGACAGGATCTACCGGGCATTTGAGGATTGTGCGCCAAAGGACTGGGCCGGCATCCACGCCGATTCCTCGATCCGAAGAATGCAGGCGTTTGTGATCTCAGCGGCCGCCGACTCCGACCTGTTAGACCCCGCCAGCTGGCGCATGAGTAACAAGCTACCCTACGATGCCGCCTATTCCAGCAGCTGGGAGAACCCTCCCGTCAAGCCGGGCTGGCTGGAGGGCAACGTGGTAGAGACGCCCGCTGGTGAGCTGTGGAATATCATCCGGGTCAACACGGACCCGGTCGTGGATAAGGCCGCTATCATCCGCATTCACGATGAAGGCCGCCGTGTTTCGTTCGACCCGGCCAGCGACTTTATCGACTTGCCTGGTGGGATGACCAAGTTCAACATCCGTCGAGATCCCGAGACAGGCACTTTTTGCATGGTGTGCAATAACAATACCGATCCCCGCTATCCGAACCAACGCAATGTGCTGTCGCTTTTCACCTCTGTCGATCTGATTCAATGGGAACTGTGCAAGACGCTTATCGAAGATGATTCGGCGCTCTCGTGGGAGGAGTCGATCGAGCAGGTAGCCTTCCAGTACCCCGACTGGCAGTTCGATGGTGATGACATCATCTATGTCCTGCGCACGGCCTATGGCGGCGCGGCCGATTACCACGATGCCAACCGCATCACCTTCCACCGCCTCACAAATTTCCGCAACTTCCTGAATCTCTGACCGGTACCATGCCATACGAATCGTCAAACTGGCCCGCTTTGACCCGCTACGAAGGGCCGAACCTGCAAGAGATCGCCTTTCCCCTTGGAGGCATCGGCACGGGGAGTTTCTGTCTGGGCGGCCGCGCCGATTTTCGCGATTTTGAACTCTTCAACTCTCCAGACAAAGGTTGCAATCCCCCTTACACCTTTTTTGCCCTGCGGGCGCAGTCGCCCGGCGAGCACGCGGTGACGCGCATCCTGGAGGGCGCGCTCCAGCCACCATACCGCGGCGGCGGATTCGGGGCCGGCGTCCCGCTTGCCGGCTTGCCGCGCATGCGCAACGTGGCACTCGACGCCTGTTATCCCTTCGCCCGTTACACGCTCAGCGACCCGGACGTTCCGTTGACCGTTCATCTGGAGGCTTTCAACCCCCTGATTCCCCTGGATATCGATCGCTCCGGACTGCCCGTAGCCATCCTGCGCTATCGTCTCGTGAATCCGACCGACGAGCCGGTTCAGGCCTCGGTGGCAGGCAGTCTCTACAACTTTATCGGTTGCGATTCCAGCAAGCGTAGGGGTCAGTGGAGTAGCAAGCCGGCGGAGCCGGGCCAGCTTCTGGGCGGCAATGTCAATGAGCTTCGCCAGGCCACGACTGAGGGAGTGCCGCTGCAAGGTCTGCTCATGCGCTCGCAATTCGTGGCGCCACGTACGCCGCAGGACGGCACGATGGCAATCGTTGCTCTCAGCGGAGAGGCAACCTGGCGGCGCAGCTGGCGTTCAAACCACTGGAACCGGAACATTCTCAGCTTCTGGGACGACTTTACGGTAGACGGCCGCCTCGATGACCCGATGGAGTCTTCGCCCAGTCCGGAGGGGCAGGGACAGGTTGGTTCGCTCGCCGTTGGCGCCACCGTACCGCCTCGGAGCAGCGCCACCCTCACTTTTCTCATCTGCTGGCACTTTCCCCACCGCACTGCGGCCGGATGCGGCTGGGACACGCTTGACGCGGAAGGCGGCTGGGTGGGCAACTACTATGCAACACAGTACGCCGACGCGTGGGACGTTGCCGTGCAGGTGGCGCCGCAACTTGATTCGCTGGAGGCGGACTCTTTGACCTTTTCACGCGCCATGGTCGCCGCAAGTCTCCCCCAGACTGTGAAAGAGGCTGCGCTTAACAACCTCTCCACCCTGCGCAGCCAGACCTGCTTTCGAACCGCCGACGGCCGTTTCTTCGCCTTTGAGGGGACCGAGGACAGCCGAGGCAGCTGCTTCGGCTCATGCACGCACGTCTGGAACTATGAGCAGGCTACGGCCTTCGTCTTTCCTGCGCTGGCCCGCTCCATGCGCGATTCGGAGCTGGAGGAGGGGACTCTGTCCAACGGTATGAACTGTTTTCGTCTGCACCTGCCCTTGGGCGGTGAGCCGTGGAAGTACGCCGCTGCCGACGGTCAAATGGGCGTTGTGATGAAGTGTTACCGTGAGTGGCAGCTCTCAGGTGACGGCGAGTGGCTCGCGCGGCAGTGGCCGACTATCCGCTCGCTGGTCAGCTACGCCTGGCTGCCCGGCGGCTGGGACGCGGACAGGGACGGCGTTATGGAGGGAGTGCAGCATAACACATTCGACATCGAGTTTTTCGGCCCCAATCCGCTGTCCGGCGTCTGGTACCTGGGCGCGTTGCGGGCGGCCGCGGAGATGGCGCAGGCGGTGGCCGACAACGAGTTTGCCGATGACTGTCGCGCTCTGTTTCGCCGCGGGTCTGCCTGGGTCGATGCCAATCTCTTCAATGGCGAGTACTACGTCCAACAGGTCCGCACGCCCGCCAGCCTGGAGGATACGCTGCCGGCATTGCGAGCTGGCATGGGAGAGACTGATCTGGCCGACCCAGAGTTTCAGATGGGCAGCGGTTGTCTGATCGACCAACTGGTAGGGCAATATATGGCGCACGTATCTGGGCTCGGCTACCTTCTGTCGCGGGAGAATATCAGGAGTGCGCTGCAGTCATTGTACCGCCACAACTTTCGCCGCGACCTCCATAGTCACTGGAACAACATGCGCACCTACGCTCTGAGCGACGAGGGAGGTCTGCTGATGGCGAGCTGGCCCCGCGGCGAAAGGCCGCGTGTGCCTTTTCCCTATTGGGGCGAAATTATGACAGGCTTCGAATACCAGGCCGCCATCCACATGATTTTCGAAGGGATGATCGACGAGGGGCTCGAGGTCATTGACGCGATTCGTCGGCGGTTCGACGGGCAGCGGCGCAACCCGTGGAACGAACATGAGGCCGGTCATCACTACGCTCGCGCCCTCGCGAGTTGGGCAGCGATCCCGGCGCTGAGCGGGTTTCGCCACGCAGCCGTCTCAGGCCGGCTCGAGTTGGCGCCGCGCTGGAGGCCGCAGGCCTTCACATGCATCTGGACCGCAGGTTCCGGCTGGGGCACGGTTCAACAGAGGATTGGCGAGAGTGAGCAGAACATACGCTGGGAAGTACTGGGCGGTGAGTTGACCGTACGGGAGATGGCATACGCGCGGCCGCCGGGCGCAGCGGTTGAAACGGTCGAAGTTGAGCTGGGTGGCGAATTTATCCTTGCCAGTACAGCGAGGCAGGCCGATCGGGTGACGATTACTTTACCTCAGGAGATTCAGGTCACTGCCGAGCGGGATCTGAGGGTCTGCATGAGGATTGACCGGGAGGGGTGAGCCGTTTCGACGACCGCTGCCTTTTTCCCCTCGGTGGAAGCGAGGCCTCGGCCTTATGAACTTGGCTTCAGAATCCTGAGCTCCCGTCCACAGCCTGAGCGTCGCGCGATCGAAGTGAACTCCACGTTTCCAAAGACTGACCTTCCTCTTTTCAACAGTTGGACGAGTCACTTGGTCTGATTCATCCATGGTGTGCTCTTGTCCCACACAGTGAGCAGGTCGTCGAGTTCGGCCTCTGTATTGGTCTGTTGGCCAGTCCCAGCGAGGTTGTTCATCTCGTAGAGGTCGTCTCGCAGGTCGTAGAAGGAGGTAGGCTCCTGCTCTGAACTCCCCTCTTTGCCGAGAGCTTGCCGCCCAAAGAGGTGGGTGGGCGTTCTGATTCCGACCTCGCCCCCGCTGGTCTCAATGAAGCCCCAGTTTTCTTCCAACTGCCGACGTTCCCCTGCCAGAATCGGTGTGAGGTCGCGTCCCTGTACATGGGCGGGTACGGCGCATCCGCCGGCTTCCAGCACAGTTGGCATGATGTCGATAAGCTGCGCCACCTGCGAACTGTTGACACCTGCTTCCCACAGCCAGGGCGCGTGAAAGATCACTGGAATACGAATCGACTCCTCAATCAGCAGCCCCTTGTTGAACCTGTGATGGCTGCCCAGGTTATCGCCATGGTCGGAAGTAAAGACGACGATTGTATTGTCGAGCAGGCCGTTCGCGCGCAGTCCGGCCATCAGCCGTCCCATCATGTCGTCGACCCAGGTCGTTAGTCCATAGTACAGGGCGGTCATGGCTCGAAGATCAAAGCCTTCGGGAAGATCCAGCGTATGCGGTAGCTTCAGGGAATAGTAGAGAAAGTCCCATAGGTACACTTTGAACCAGTCTTCGTCGTACGCCATCTGGCCGTCCAGGAACACATTCGGCCTGAGCGGCACTTCCTCCGGATCGTACATGGTCAAGTACTCGCTTGGCGCGTCGGCCAGCGGCATGTGGGGCGGGGAGATACTGTAATAGAGAAAGAACGGGTTGTCACGGTCAGCGGCCAGATAGGAGAGGACTTTTTCGATCTCGTAATCCACGCTGAAACCGTCCACCAACTGTGGGTGCCCGCCGTTCTCAACGAAGTCCTGGCCGGTGTGCCGGTGATTTACTCTGGGGTGCAGCGTGTAGTCGAAACCCACCAGCTCGGGGGCAGTATGAATGTGCCATTTGCCGATCAGCGCTGTATCGTAACCGGCGGTCTTGAACTGTTCGGCGACGGTTGGGTCGGGCAGGTGGACTCGCTCGTGAAGCGGCCACGAGGCCACGATTGGCCTGCCGTGTTCGTCAGGCGCGGTGGCGTTACTGAGCGCGCCCATGCAGGTACGAGAGTATTGGCCTGAAATCAGTGAAGAACGCGCCGGCATACATACGGGGTTAGTTGACACGGCGTGCTGGAATCGCACGCCTGCGGCGGCCAGCCGGTCGATATGGGGTGTTCGGACAACCGCATTTCCGTAGCAGCCGACTTCAAACGCCCGCAGCTGGTCGCAGATACATACGATTACATTGGGTTTGCTGTCCATGTCTGATTTCCATCTGGCTTTCCGCCGCGTATGTGTCCTGACACTTGCAATTCAATTCGTCCACAAAAGATGCGACAACCCGGCTGGCAGGGGCACGAAGGCAGAGTCTCCTCCAAACCCGATCTGTCGCAGCCCGACTTGCTGGCAGCCTATTCGGAAGGGGAATCAGGCTGATTTATGTAGACATTCTCCGGTAGCAGAGTCTGTGGTTCGAACAGTTTCGCCACGGTTACAAAGTGGATCCCTCGGCCTTTGAGCGCCGCGATAATAGCTGGTACCGCGGCGACAGTGGTCCTGTGAATGTCATGGGCCAGAATGATCGCCCCAACGGGCGATATTATGATTCTGGCTGCCACAACTTCTGCGTCACGATCCCGCCAGTCCAGGGGATCCACGCTCCAGAATATGATTGGCACGCCTGTTGCCGCCAACACGCGGTCATTGTATGCGCCATAGGGTGGACGCAGAAACGGTGTCGGTACGCCGATGATCTGGGTGATGAGGTCGTCGGTCAGCTTCAACTGTTCGCGGATCCCTGCATCAGACATTTTGGTTAGATTGGGATGATCCCAGGTATGATTTCCTATCTGATGCCCTTCCTCAAACATTCGGTAAACGGTTTCGGATTGGATACGGACTTGGGCCCCGAGGACGAAAAAGGTTGCCTTGACATTATGCTCTTTGAGAATGTCCAGCAAGCCTTCCGTATAGCGCGATGGACCGTCATCGAAAGTGAGGGCCACACAACCAACTTCATAGCAGTTGATCTCATCCTCTGCCGGCGAACCTGCCTGTACCGCTGTCAGTAGATTCGACTGTACAACTGCCGGGGAAAACGCCCGAACCACCGCTGGCAAATTCGGCTGATTCGCTGCCCGGACGTTCTCCAATGCCTTGGCAAACTCCGTTCTCAGGGTTGCCGCCTCTGCTTGAACGCCCAGGAGGCGCCGGATTTCCGGCTTAAGCAGATCGGCAATCGCGGCCACGGGCAACGAAACTTCGACTACTCCAGCTACGCCGGCGGCAACTTGATACTTGTCAAACATGACCAGAACTGTTCCGTCTTCTCGAAAGAGGATGTTATCGAAGTTCTCTGCTGTTGGAGCTGTGCCTCTCTCTACCCATTCCAGGCCGCTCGCCAACTCTTCCTTTCTGACGCGCTCTGCCAGGACTTCCCTAGTCAGAGTCGAGAGACGCTCAAGGTAGCTGTCGTCGACAAATAGATCGGGGATGGACAGTTCGGTGCCACTGCGACGATCAAAGATGTAACCGACAACGAAAGAATTGCCCGTGCCACCTGTATGTATTGACCGCACAATATCAAAAAAAATTATGTTTTCGTTTGCGACTCCGACGTCAAAGTGTTGGCGGTAGTGGGTGATGAATGTGGCCCCCTTGTACTCCTGATAGCCCTTTTCGTTCTGGGCTGCGTCGATCCGGTATTCGTCAATGAATTCCTGCGTAACCGCTTCCATGCGGGCGTTGATCGCTTCCTGCTCCGTTACGGGATATGAGATGCGGAGCAGTGAACGTCCCTCGTTCTCGATCTCTTCGATCGCCAGGACCCAGACATTCTCATACTTGGACGCGTCGAACGTTTCCGTATGGACAGGAGTGGCTGCGGCGGTTGGGGCTTCGCCTCCTTCGGTTAGCGGCTGTATTGGTTGGCAAGCAGACAATACAACCAAGGCTAGTATGGCCGCTATGATTAGTGACTCACGTGAGGGATTCATTCTAGCTCCTCCTTCAGAGGGAATTATCGACGGAAGTTCAGCATTCAATGCCGTCTTCAGGTAGAGTTGAACTTTCGTGGCGAGTTCTTACTCTACGGGATCAGGACTGACTCACGGACTCCCGACACTGGTGGACTCTACTGCCTAGTGGCATAAGTCTAGCTGGTTTTTCTGCATTAGCATAAGGTGAATGTGACATCGTAGGTCAACCAGATCACCTGGTTTTGGGTACTCACTGTCCTGTCGCAGTTTAGGCCAGTATCTCGCCCTCACTTCTGTGTCAACTCCAGATACAGACCGGGACTTGCCTGATTCGATCATCTGCCCTAAGCTGCAGCAAGGCTGCAATTGGGGGGACAGTTTCACTTGCATAAGTGATTGCCGTCCGGTTGTCACCGCTTGTTTGACGCACATTCGGTCGTTAATCAGAACCTTCTCACCTGCACAGACTGATATTCTAAACTTGCTGTCCGCGACAGTGTATTCTTATAGTGGCGATTCTTCTTTTCCGTCTCGGCGAACTTGACTTGGCCACCATCTTTGCAGGTGCGCGACGTAACAAAACTGGGTTGTCTTCCAGTGTTGGAGATTAGTTGGTCGAAAGTAAACTGCTCGTTGACTACCAGAAAGAGGGACAAAAATGATTCGAAAAGCATTTGTCATGTCTGTGAATCCCGACCGGCACGAGGAGTACGAGCAGCGCCATTCGCCGATCTGGCCCGAACTGGAGTCGGCCCTCAAAGCGCACGGCGTCAGTAACTATTCGATCTTTCTGCACGCCGAGACCAATCAGCTGTTCGCCTACGTTGAGATAGAGAATGAAACGCAGTGGAACAGCATCGCCGACGAGGAGATTTGTCAGAAATGGTGGCGGTACATGGGAGACGTAATGCCCTCAAATCCCGATAGCAGTCCCGTTTCCACAGATCTGCGAGAGGTCTTTCACATCGGCTGAGCAGCCTGAAAGTTGGAAGTAACGGCGTTTCGGCGGCCTTCCCTGATGACCGCTTCCTTCTTCACGTGGCACTGGCGAGACTGTCAACGCGTCGCAATGACGAAGTAAGGGGTCTCGTTTCTCCAGTCGGGCCAGCGGGTCGCCAACCCGTCGCTGAACTCGAATTCGAAGAACAGCATCAGATCCCACTCGGCATCGATTGCGTCTTCGGGAATGACAGTATCGTAGTTCCCATCACCCGCCCGCATCTCTATCATCTCAAACTCCAGCGCCTGGTGGGCGATTCGATAGAAGCAGCGGGCAGCCCGAACAGAGCGCTCTTCCGAAGCTTCCAGATTGATTCGGAGCGGGAGGTCGGTGCCTGCCTCTGCCTCCAGCGGCGGCCGGAAGTTCAAACCGGGAGCGGGCGGATGAACGATGCCCCCTGGCCACTCAAACGTTGTCGCCCGTGTCTGCTCGCGTTCGCTCATGAGCCCCTGGACCATTGCCAGATCCCGCTCCACGACGGCCATATCGTCCCTCCAATGCCCGCAGTGGCCCTTATCGCGGAAGCCAAAGACGAGGTCGTCGGCGTAGTTGCCATCGGCAGCCACCGACAGCGCGCCCCACTGCTCCCGGCTCTGCTCCAGATGCTGGAGCACTACCGGCAGAAGGCCCCGCCTATCGGTCCGTCGAAAGAGCGCCAGGTAGGTCGCCGCCGCCATCCTGCTGGCATGATACTCGGCCAGATGACTGAGAATGGTAAAGTCGAGACAGGTATAGCGCAGTTCCGTCGTTGTCTGATCGATGAGGGCGATAGCGGTCCTTGTCTTACCTGCCAGTTGTCGCAGATGTTCGGCAACCTGAGGCGGGGTCCACTTGCCGCAAAGCCGTCCCTCCAGCATGTCCTCCACATACTCATCTATGCGGTAAAAACGGGTCGGATCGCTCGGTTCGACCCGCGCGTCCTCGTCCAGGCTGCGGCCGGCGTATCGTTCCGGCCAAAACGTCCACAGGCTGGCCGACATCTGCAGAACAGTGGTTAGCAATGGCAAAATTTGGCTTCCCACCATGTAAAGTTGCTCAGTGGCGCCGGCCGCCTCCCCAAAACGGTGGCGCAGTTCGCGACGCCAGAGCTCTGGTGCCGCGTCGGGGTTGTAGCCCAGGCGGCCGAAAAGCAAGGTAAACATCCAGAAGCGTTCCCTCTCCTCAGCATGGCCCCGGTAGGCAGTTCGATCGGAATAGGCCAGCCACGCGGGTTGCTGATCCCGCACCCCTTTATTGGTCAGCGGGGCCATGACTTCGAAGCCGTCGCCGCTGGCGGCGCAAGAGCCAACGAAGCGCCTGACCCACTCCGGCTCGCCCCACAGTAGCACCCGCTGGCTGCCGGCACTCCACAAGCGGTGAATCAGTGGATAGGTGCGCGGTTTGCGCAGGAGATCCCATGTGCCGTACCGCCGGTAGCTGCGCTGGTCGCGCCGCTGGATCATCGGCATCGAATAGGGCATGCCCAGGTGCTCGCACCAATGTTTGGTCGAGACAACAGTATTGGGAACCATGCCCCTCGCCAGGTCTATCGTGCTTTCGGCCAGCCCCTTGGCGCGCAGGTCCAGGCGAATAGGGCGGCCGCACTCGGCGATGGCGCTAAATTGTGGCTCGTAAAACTCGGCCTGACGATCCTCGTCGATTCCCGACTCTTCGTTCATACGGAATTGGACGCCGTCGATTTCCGGGCACTCTGCCAGCACGCGCGCCAGGCCTGCTGCATTGTACGCGGCCAGGTTGTCGGTAATGAGGCCCTCCACCAACGGCTCGCCGTATTCGTGTGCGTGCTGAGACCATATGCCCAGCGTGAAGTGAAGGCCCCGGAGTTGGGCACTCATTGAAATGAACCTGAGCATGTTGAGATTGTCGCTGCGTTGTTCCGGCGTAAAGTCTGCCGCCCGCACTTTGGGAAACTCTGGCAGATCCAGCAGGAACGGATAGGGAGGCGACATGTAGGCGATCTGGTGGCCGAAAGTGAGGCTCAGGTTGTTGTAGCGGTAGAGCGCCAACTGATCCAGGTATTCTTCCCAAAGCTCCCCCTTGTAAAACCATTCGCGTTCCAGTTCCCGATTGCAGAGGAAGAGCTGCATGCTGCGCCAACTCAGGTGGGGAGAGCCAATTTCGGTGGGAATATAGTCGAGCATGGAAGCAGAGCGGCGTCTCTCAGTCGGCGTTGCCACTTGGATGGCGCGCGCGGCTTCCAGCAGTGCGTAAGTGAGACCGCGCTCGTCGCTGCCCGCGATAAGAAACTGGTCGGGTGACAGCGGGCTGAGAAGAATAGATTCGGGCGCGCTGGGGCACTCTAAACCGGACATTGCCAGCGCCTTGGCCACTTCTTCCGAGCGCCCCGCCATGCCAATGAGAAGCGTTGGTCCTTCGCCTGGTGCATCCACTACTCGCACCTTTTGCCCCTGCAAGTCTAGCATGGCGGCCAATTTTTCTACCGCCAGGCTGGGGCCGCTTGCTAGTTCCCTGTCGATGACCAATTGCATGGAGGATTTCCCCCTCTGCGCTGAAAGTCGGACAGTCTCGTCTACTGCCCTTCGTCTATGGCCAACCTTTGCAACAGTTGCTGCTCCCGGTCGGAGAGCGTTTCCCAGAATGAGCGCGCGATCGGATGTCTGTCCATATGGTGGCGGTAATACCAGGAGCGCACGAGGCCGAATCCGGCCAGGACGCGTGGAGTACTTGTAAGGTTGGGCGAACCGCGGTGCAGACACCTTGGATCGCGGATCATTACGTCTCCCACCTCCATCAACAGCGATTTCAGCGGGATCTCTCCCGCTTCAATGCGGGCTAGCGCCTCGGCTTTCGGCAGCAAGTGCGTCCCTTCGGCCATCTGAAATGGGCCCCGTTCTGGAGTCACATCAACGAAGGGCCAGTTCACTCCCAGGAAATGCGGCGGCAGGATAACGTCGGGCAGTTCCGGGTACAACGCCTGCAGATCGCCATGGATATCCTGATGCACTGAGCCTTTGTAAGGCGTATCGGAGGCGAACTGGTCAAGGACCATCTTTTCCCCCAGGATCCCGGAAGCGATCGCGAGAATCGTATCGTCATTGAAAAAAGCGGAGTTGTAGAGTGGTGGGCGAAATGGCAGCGGGATGTAGTGACGTCTGGGTCCTCGATTAGGCTTTTCGGCGTTCTCGGCCAGATAGGCTTCGGCAATGGGACCGAAAGCCACGCGGCAAGCCTCGACCGCGTCCACGGAAAAGTGGCCGCGCAGAATACAGTAGCCATCCTGCCGGATCTGGTCAATGCCGTCCTGAATGTCTTTAGTCGTCATTCTGTCCACCTCTTTTGTAGGTAATCAGTGGTCTGTATTTCGCCAGGAAATAAAATGTCTTGCGGCCATCCCGAGAAAGCTTTATTGTTCAGCCTGAAAAGGCCTCCAACTCCGCCCTCGTCGGCAGACCGTCGATCACGCCCAGATGTGTGGCCGTGTAGGCGCCGGCGCGGGTGGCCTGCTCTACGGCTGACCGCAAGTCCATGCCCCCGGCGAGACCAACGGCCAGCGCAGCGCTAAAACTGTCGCCGGCGCCGGTGACGTCCAGCGCCTGTACCGCAACCGCCGCAACCTCCTCAGTGTCCCGTGCGCCTACAATCACCGCACCCTCTTCGCCGCGGGTCACAACGATCGTTTCCACTCCCAGCTCGAGCAGCCGTCCGGCGAGTTCGAGCGTTGGCGTGGGATCATCGGGCGCTAGCCCGAGCAGGATTCGAGTCTCGCTTTCGTTGGGGGTCAACACGTCTACATGCGCAAGCATGTCGGCCTCCAATGTCTGGCCCGGGGCAGGGTTGAGGATCGTCATGGCTCCATGTTTTCGCCCCAGTTCCAAAGCGCGGGACACCGTGTCCAACGGTGCTTCGAGTTGTGCCATAACGACATCGCTCCGGGCGATGTGAGGCTCCGCCGCTTCCACATGATGGGGTTGCATCAACAGGTTGGCCCCCAAGTGCCCCACGATCCAATTGTCTCCCGAGGGCAGGAGCGTTACAAGACCGACCCCGGTATTAGTCTGTGGAAATCGATGAATGTGATCCGTCGCGATTCCTTCGCTCTCAAAAAGAAGCTCGGCCATATCGGCAAAAGTGTCGTCACCTAAACAGGCGACAAGCTCTACTTTTGCCCCCAGTCGCGCCGCGGCAATTGCCTGATTTGTGCCCTTGCCGCCAGACCCCATATCGAAAAGGTCGCCAATCAACGCCTCGCCCACGACCGGCTTTCGAGGGACGCGCACAGTCAGGCTCACCACATAGCTGCCGATTACCACAATATCAGGCATAGCCTGGTCTCCCCGTCAGCAGTCGTCAGATGGACATGGCCGAACTGGCGCATCGTCCCAGTCCGCCAGCGAAGTAGATCAAGTATTTCAGACTCTAACACTATCGCGCCATATTATCAACGAGGGCCGGCTAATTGGTGCATCCCAAGTTTTTGGGCCTTTGCAATCCGTCCTTTCACCCGACGCAAAAAGGATTCGCGCAACAGGCATCAACCGATCGCCTGTAATCCTGAAAATCCCCAAATCCTGTAAATCCTGATTCAGACAGCATCCACTCGAAAACTAAGGACACACCCTGCCTAATCGTGCAATGGTTGATGATTCTTCGACTATCTCCTATACTGAATTCCAAACTTGCCGCCGCTTTCCCGTCACTGGAAATCATAACACCGGGGAATTGGCTGCACGTTTTGCGCTTTCTACCTATTCACTACAAACTCCAGCCAGACTTCGAGAGCCTAACTGATGAACGCTATCTACCAGTTCGCCGGCCTGCAGCGGACCAAAGAGCCCGGTCTCAGCGTAGAGGAATGCGCTCGCCAGATCCACCGGTTTTCCTATGTCGAAGAGCGCCTCATGTTCCTGCAAGCCGCGCATATCGTCACGACACCGCAGCGGGATCTGAAAGGCCTGCTGTCCCGGCTCCAATACGAGGATGGCATCCATTCCGACCTGCTGAAAACCAGGCTTACCGAACTGCGCCTATCCAGATCCAAGAGCCAGAACGTTCCCGATGCGCGGCTCGCTGTCGTCCTCGACGAGGCGATGTTTTCTGAAGGTGGCGTCGAACTTCTGGCCGCCCTCGTAGAGGTGTTCAAGCCGGCCCTTCTTCAGGCCTACCGAAACTATGTCAGGCATACCAACGGCTTAGCGGACTATGAGTCCGTGCGGCTGATGCGCACAATCGTCGCTGAAGAAGAACAGACCCTCCGTCTTCTGCAAGCCGCCTATCGGGACCTGGTGAATACGACGGCAGAAGATGAACGGGCGCAAAGTTGGGCTGACACGCTCAGGGGGATGCTGCAGGCCGCCGGGGGCATTGCTGGCGATGTTGAAACAGGGACCGGTAGCATTCAACCTGTGCGCAGCCGCAATCCCTTCAAAGTTGCCAGAAGGCCCAAGCGTGACGACACATTTGACCACGTCTGGGATATCATCCACGTTGACAATAGCCGCCTGCCCGAGCGTCTTGCGCAGATGATCGCCACCCGTTTGGGTGAAATCACCATCGCCGAGGCGCTGGCCATCGTCCTCCTGGAGGTTGAGGAGCAGCCCTGGTCCTTCTACCTGGCCATCTCCCGCCACATGTGGGATGAGATGCGCCACTCTCTGTTCGGCGAGGCCGCCGCCGAGCACGTCTATGGCGACCGCTCTTTGATACCTTTGCGAGACTTCGAAATCGAATACCTCTTCGAAATGACCCCGCTTGAACTCTATGCAATGCTGGGGATCGGAGTTGAGGCTGCCCTGATGAAGTATCCACCGGGCAAACGCGCCGAGTACGAGTTCTGCCGCGACGTGGCGCGCCATCCGCTCATGACCACCTTTCAGGACTTCGACTGGGCCGACGAAGTTGAACACGTCCAGATCTCCCGCCGGCAGCTGAAAGAGTGGTTTTCGGGAGATAGCGACGAACTGGCGGCACTGGCCGAGAAGGGTATGCAGTTCAGGGCGCGCACGCGGCAGCTTCACCCCCCGTCACCCATGCCCGACTTGGCGGGCAGTTAAACGAACTTTGCTGCACACTTCCCCAATGGGCGAAGGACACTCTTTTCATCGAACCCACTACGAACAGTCCTATGAGGAGCGATCAGAATGCGATCCAATTTTGTACGTGAGAAGGTGCGCAACGGCCAAGCTACTTTCGGTTGTTTTATGGGAATGGGAAGCCCTACCGTCGCTGAACTGTTGGCACATGCCGGTTGCGAGTGGCTGCTGATCGAGATGGAGCATAACGGTCTCGACATGGCAGAGGTGGAGCATATCCTCATGGCCGTGAGCGGGGCAGATACCATCCCCCTGGTGCGCATCCCGTCGGCCGATCCGGTCTTTATCCAGAGGTCATTGGACATCGGAGGAATGGGGATTGCCGTGCCCATGGTCCGAACCGCTGCAGAAGCCGAAGCAATCGTGCGTGCAACTCGCTATCCCCCGGAGGGCAGGCGAAGTTTCGGGCCGCTGCGGGCGTCAAATTATACTATCAATTACGAGGGCTACTTCGATCAGGCCAACGAAAACATCCTGGTCATGCTGATAATCGAAACGACGGAGGCAGTCGAAAACCTGGAGGAAATTGCGAATGTGCCCGGCATTGACGTCCTGTTTATCGGCGCCTTCGACCTCTGCCTAGCCATGGGTCTGAACCCATTCCACATGCCTTTGCCGGAGATCGATGCAGTCATGGAGCGCGCCCTGGCTGTTGGCCGCTCCTGCGACGTGGCCGTAGGCACCGGTGTTGGCAGCCCCGAAGAGATGAAAGCCCGCGCGCAGCAGGGCTTCACCTTTCTGAGCTACGGTCCGGACTATGTGCTACTGCGTGATTCAATCAAACCTGGGGTTGAGGCTTTCAGACAGTTGGACACTGCCTGACCAGAAGGGTAAGGAAATAGTCCCTGCCGGGTGACAAACGTCTGCCCGGCAGGGTACGTCATCCCTCCAAGAGGATAACTATACAGCCAGCGCCACTGACCGAACTTCACCGAATTCCCGCTCCAGCTTTGTCCATGTGTGCCCGCGATCTATGCTGCGATAGAGTTGTCCGGCCACACTATAGGCTACGATCCAGTCGGGTAATGTCGGATTGTGTGAAACTGCCCATATTGTACTGTTGGCTACGCCGCCCAGGTCGGCCCGCTCCCAGGTTTTGCCCAAGTCAGTGCTATGGAACAGGCCGCCTTCGTCTCCTGGCGGGCCGTTGCCGGCGCCTACCCAGATGCGGCTGTCTCCATTTGACAGATGAATAACGCCGCGGCAGTAGGGCCAGGGATAGTGGTCCTTCACTTCAAGGGGCGTCCAATTCTGCATGTCGGTTGTCACGCAGACATCGTTATTTGTGGCTGCGACCAACGTCTTGGGCGAGCCGGGCACAACCGCAAGCCCGTGAATATCCAGGCTGGACAGCCCCTCGCTGCCCTCCTGCCAGGTATCGCCCCCGTCCTTGCTGATGCGCATGCCGTCAACTTCAATGCCGGCGTAGACTGTTTGCGAATCTTCCGGATCGATGAGAATGCTGGTCACGCGCGGCGTGATGGGAATGCCAACACACTCGTCCGCAAGGTCAACGTCCAGCTTCTCCCAGGAACTGCCGCCGTCACGAGAGCGGTAGAGGGCTGACGGGCAGGTCCCGGCGAAGATCGTGCCCGAACCTGAGGGATCGATGGCGAGCGCCCAGATCTCAAGATCGTTCATCGGTGAATCAACCAACTCCCACGAGTCGCCTCCATCCCCCGTCCGGTAAATGCCGGCTTCCGTTCCCGCCAAAAGTACTGCCGAATTGTCCGGGTCTATGGCTATAGCGCGAATGTCCGCCTCCATGAACAGGCCTTTCGAAGCCCGCTCCCAGGATTCGCCGCCGTCGTGGCTACGCCAAACGCTCTGCCCGATGGTGCCGGTGTAAATGATAGGCTTTGCAGTCACTTAAGTACCTCCTCGTAATCGTGATTGTATATGTTTTCGGTTAGCGTTGCCGCTATGTGACCGTAGATACGTTGCAGCCCAAGGCTCCGGCGAAGCTGCTGGATCAGTTGCTCCAAGAGTAGTGAGCCGTGGCAGCCTCTAACTAAACAACTATCTCTATTCTACCCTAGCGCTAATTCTGACTGCCATTGCTGAAATTCGCCGCAGTCTTTGCCAAGAATGCTGCCAAGCTCACGCGTAAGCCAGGCAAATTGGCGCTCGAACCAAGGGAGCGGGAAACCGCCTCCGGCAGCTGCCGCAAGTTCTCGAAGGTGCTCTGCCTGCAGTGCATAGATGCGAAGGAGAGGCGCGCCCAATGTTGGCAGAACGG
This sequence comes from Caldilineaceae bacterium, assembly GCA_965220715.1. Lineage (GTDB taxonomy): Bacteria > Chloroflexota > Anaerolineae > Caldilineales > Caldilineaceae > Bin5. The sequence goes on along the minus strand of OZ244843.1, from coordinate 3,912,743 downwards.
TTGGATCTGTTGGGTAGGTGTCGTTCAATGACGTTAGCCAACTCGCCGGAAAGATTTCCGACATATGTTTAGCCCGCTTGCCGTATCGCAAGCCGGTACGCCGCCACATCAGCTTGAGCAGATCGCTACGTGCAAGGTCGAGGGTGAGCAGCACAGAGTGCAGTTCCTGGTTGTGAAAGACGGCCGGCGTGTGCAGCATCATCAGGAGCAGGAACTTCGCCCGCTGCCAGACTGAGGCCGGTGTCAGCTGTTCCGATTCGGGCCAGACCTGGTCTGGGGGCAACTTGGGGGCCTGGCGAAACGCCGGCGCGCCGGCAGGCAGGCGCGAAAAGAGGATTTCCCATTCGTACAGCCCCAGGCCATCGGCCTGACTGGTTGGAATAGCCCCTGCCTCGACCAGCAACCCATCGGATGTCAGCGCCCTCGCAAAAGCTGTCTCCAGCAGCAGGTAGTCTCCCAACCCAGCCAAGAGCCTGGACGGTCCTTTGATCTTCCGAGGGTCCGATGCATCGTATTCCTGCTGTGTTGACCCTTGCCAAAGCCGCTCGTAATCTTCGTCTGCAATCGCAAAACGAATATCGATATCCGAATAGGGAGTGCCGCGGCCGTCGGCCAGACTACCCTCCAGCCAGACGAGGTCGAGCGTGGGAATCTCCTTCAGATCTGCCAACCAGCGCCGAATCAGGGACCACTGGCGAGCCGTTGCCACTGTCTCAGGCACTTTTTTTCCCTCCTGGGAACGACAATTGACGGGACTGCGGGGCAAAGGTAATTGTCATTCGGATATACTCCCCCGCAAGACTGCGCAATGCAAGGAATGGCCTTCTTCAACAATGCCCATCGCTGTCTTCACCTCTGCAGGAGCGACATCATATAGCCCGCGAATGGCTACACGACTGGCCTCTGGAGTGGCCATACGCTCGGTCCATTCTTCAAAGTCGAGAAATATGCGGTATGGGAAAACGACTTCCAGTTCGAAACCGGCGGCGGCAAAAAAGGTCTCCCACTCTTCAAGCGTGTAGTCCCGCACATGGGAGGGATCCCGCAATACTTCGATAGCATTCAGATAGGTGTCGCAGACATGATCCCCGAATCCCAATACGTCACTGAGAACAAACTTGCCGCCGCCGCGCAGCACCCGGCGAAATTCACCCAGTGCCTGTTCCGGCCTGGCCCAATGATGCGCGCTGTAGCGTGAAACAACATGGTCGAATGTCCCGTCGCAAAATGGCAGCGACTCGACGTCCCCAAGGCGTGTGCTGATGTTCGCAAGGCCCCGGTGTCCGGCCAGCACTTCGACCTGGCGCAGCATCGAGGCTGTAAAATCAAGGGCCACTACTTCCGATACATGGGGGGCGAAGCTGGCTGCTGTATGCCCTGCACCGCAACCCGCATCCAGAACACGTTCTTCTCCGCGTAGATTGGAGGCTTGCACCATCACAGGCAGATCACTGCCCTGCGCATGTACGGCGCTCGTAAGATAGTTGGCCGCAACCGGTCCAAACTGCTCCTGCACGGCACTCTTCAGGTCGCTGTCTCTAACCATTGTCGTGTGGCAAAGCGGTTGTCACACCGCGCCGCCCTCGCCGTACCGCTCCAAAACGGTTGAAATCGCCTGCAATCCGAACTCCAACGCCTCAACGGGCACGCGCTCATCGGCTGCATGGACTGTTGCGCCGAAATTCGTGCCGGGCGGCATTTTCATGGGCAAGAAACCGTAATTCTGGATGCCCAGGCGGGAGAACATACGCCCATCGGTAAAGCCGCCCACCATTGAAGGAATAACGACGCCGTCCGGGTCGAGCTCCTCCACAATGCCCTTCAGCAATGGGAACAGGCCCATGTTCACGTCAGCATTCCCGGAGTCGTGCCGGATTATCTCAAATGAAAGATCATCGCCCAACAGATTATGCAGTTCGGAGATAAGGTTGTCGGCCGTGAAGCCGGGCAGGACTCGTCCATCCAGTTCCAATAGAATCTCGCTGGGGATGACGTTCGTCTTGATACCGCCGCCCACGACCGTGGCGTTGACAGTATTGTGTAGCAGTGCATCAAAAGACCGAGCCTGCGGCAAACCATCCGCCGCCATCTGATCAAGTGTTGCGTCGGTCCGGGCCGGGTCCAGCAGTGCCATCGCCGCCGCGGCCAGGTGGCCCGGAGCCTGCTCGGCCAGTGCCGGCAGCATCTGCTCCATCACCGGCGTAACATGCACCGGCAATCTGTTACTGTTGAGCGTCGTCAGCAGCGTGCCCAGCCGGGCCATGGCTCCATCTCGAAGTGGCGTCGAACCGTGTCCGCCCGGACCAGTTAGACGCGTGCGAAGCCAGCACACCTGCTTCTCGGCGACCATTAGGGGATAGAAACGCTGATCGCCCAGGTATTGGGCGCTGCCTCCCCCTTCGCCGATCGCATACTTCGCTCCCTCGAACTGCTCAGGATGCTCCTCCGTCAGAAAGCGGGCGCCATAGTCGCTGCCGGCTTCCTCATCGCTCATTATCGTCAGCACAATGTCGCCCGCAGGAGCGCGGCCCTCGGCAGCGGCGCGCAACACGGCGCAGGTCATCATCGTCACGCCGCTCTTCATATCAAGGCTGCCGCGACCCCAGATTTGCCCGTCGATCAAGTCGGCGCCGAATGGATCATGTTTCCATGTCTGGTTAGCGGTTGTTACTACGTCAACGTGACCCTGCAATACCAGGCCTGGCGCTTCACCCCGGCCAGGTAAACGCGCGACCAGATTGGGTCTGTTCGGGTCTTTGGCAAGCAGGGTTGTTGCCAGATCGGCCTCCTGCAGCAGACCGTTCAGATAGCCGATGCACTCAGCTTCGTTTCCAGGGGGATTTGTGGTGTCAAAGCGGATCAGAGTCCGCAGCAGTTCAGTCGGTCGGTCGTAAATGGGAGCGGACATTGCGTTGGTTCTTTCGTGAGTGAAATATGGTTGCAGTTACAATGGCTAATCGCTCGCGGCGCATTTGAAAAAGCTTGCAGGTCGGCCGCAGATACTTTCAGGCCTGTGGAGCCAGATTCGCGCCGAATTGTGTTCGTTTTCGCCACAAGCCTATCCTAAGCGGTCCGTAACGGCAAGAGCGTCATGCGACCGGCGGAATTTCCTACTTTTGCCTGCCCCCGGATCGAGAGGAGGCGGGCTGCTTGGGGAGGCTTAGTCAGCGGCAAACACTGTTGCCGAAGAGCGCGGTCCCTGGGAACAGTTCGTCTTTTCTTTCGCGGCTGTTACAATAGCCCCGAAAGTCGCCCACCTGTAGCTGCGGCGCAAGTTCTCTGGTTCTCATTTTGGCGGTTGGCATCTTAGTTTCCCCAGGACACATCCGCGCTCAGGGAGTTACCATTCCATGACAACCATCAGCGACCGACTCAATGACAGCCGACCAATTCTCCTGGACGGCGCGACCGGGACCGAGCTGCAGAGCCGGGGCGTGCCGATGAACAACGTCGCCTGGAGCGGCTTGGCCGTTGCCACTCATCCCGATGTTGTAAGGCAGGTGCATCTCGACTACATTCGTGTAGGAGCGGAGGTCATTATCACTAACACTTTCGCCAGCGGACGGCATATGTTACGTGCTGCGGGCGTCGAGGGCCGCACAGCAGAGATAAACCGGCAGGCCGCCCTGCTGGCGCTTCAAGCAAGAGAAGAAGCTGGCGCGGCAAAGAGTAGTGATAGCAAAGGGGAATGGGAAGCCGCTCCCGGTACAGTCTGGGTTGCCGGTTCTATCTCGCCGATGGGAGGCGGCCTTGGCGATAAGGTTCGACCTTCCCTGCAGAAGATGCGGGGCAATTTTGCAGAACAGGCTGAGCTCCTGGCCGAGTCCGGCGTCGACTTCCTGCTGCTGGAAATGATGCGAGACATTGACTTCAGCTGCGCTGCTCTTGAGGCCGCTTCCGCTACCGGCCTGCCCGTATGGGTGGGATTCAGTTGCGAACGCGGGAAGGGAGGCGATCTGAAGCTGGCCCCAACTATCCAGGAGGAGATTCCGCTGGCCGCGGGCGTGGCCGCGGTCATGGCGGAAGGCGGTTCACTGGCAGCCATCATGCACAGCAATGTCGACGTAATCGGTCCGGCATTGAGCGCAATCCAGGCTGTCTGGGACGGCCCCACCGGCGCCTATCCCGAAAGCGGCTACTTTACGATGCCCCACTGGCAGTTTGTCGATATTATCGAGCCACAGGTCTTTGCCGACCGGGCCATGTCTTGGATAGGCCAGGGCGTACAACTCGTTGGCGGGTGCTGTGGCACCGGTACACCGCACATCCGAGCCTTGGCAGAGCGGATGCAGAGTTCGGCTTGGTAACATCTGGTGCGAATCCGCCGTACGAGCCGCGTTTCTTTGGGGGAACGCAGGGAGACATCCCCGCTGCCGCCGAATAGCATACCTTCAAGGATGCAAAAATGACTTTTTCCCGGCTGACGCATCGGGTCTTGTGGCGCACTTCATTTGCTCTACTCTTGCTGTCCGTTTGCATGACTTTGGGTGGATGCGGCCGCGACCGCGAGGAGGAGCTTCTGTTCGCGGCAGACAGTCCTCCAGTTACGCTCACCTACGTTGCGCCAAATAACGCAATTTTCTCAGAGACGGAGCAGGTCGCGATTGAGCGTTTCCAGGAACTGGCGCCCAGCATTGAGATCGAACGCGACACCTTTCGATTCAACGTCAGTGAACACCTGCTGGAAACGCCGCCGCCAGATGTAATTCTGATATGGGATGGCGATGCACTTCGCAACGCGGCCACCCTTGGGCTGCTGTCCGATCTTTCCGACATTTGGACAGAGGGCAACCTTGCCGAGGCCTATGGCAGCCAGTTCCGTGACATCAGCCGCTTTGAAGGCACATTGCGCTTCGTGCCTGCCGGATTCAATTGGACGGGTATCTATTACAACAGGGAGATTTTTGAGCGCTATGGCCTGAACCCCCCCGACACCTGGAAGGAGTTCGTGCGAATCTGCGATACGCTGCTGTCTTACGGAGAGACACCCCTGTCCCTGGCAGGACAAAATCCTTTTGTCAGCAATCTTTGGTTCGACTACCTGAATCTGCGGCTGAACGGGCCAGAGTTTCACCGCGAACTCATTGCCGGACGGGTGAGCTATAACGACGAACGAGTTGCCCGTGTGTGGGAGACTTGGATATCGCTTTTGGACCGCGGCTACTTCAATGAAAGCCCTGGAAGCACCTCAAATCTTGGCAGCATGACGGCGCTGGTCCGGGGCGACGCCGAAAGTCCACTGACTCATCAGAAGGCTGTAATGGCGTTGGCGGCGAATTTCAACGTTGCCGACCTGCCGTCAGTTTTCGCGAATGAACTCGATTTCTTTCAGTTTCCCCAAATGGATGCCAGCCTGCCGACGGGAGAGGTCTCCATCGTGTTCGGCTACGTAATTCCGGCTGATGCGCCAAACCGACGCGAAGCCGGGGCCTTCGTCGGCTACATGGGTTCAGCCGAGGCGCAAGAATTACAATTGATGGGGACAGGTGAGGAAGAAAACATCATCGGCTATGTGCCGGTCAATCGGGAAATTGAGCGAGACCTTATGTCGGAGGCAACGGAACAGGGAGACCAGATTGTGCGCGGCGCCGACACGATTGGGCCTCCCCTTTACCTCCTGCTGCCAGACACGATGAGGGGGAGCTTCAACCAAGTACTTAGACGTCTCTTCCTCAGTACGAACAATCGCTTCGAAGTTGCCGAAATCCAGTCGCTACAGGAAGAGGCGCGCCAGAATGCGATCCAGAACGGTGAGTACAGACAGTAGGTCTTGCCTGATCGTGACTTTGCCCGGACCGGCACTCACCAGACCGGCCGCGTTCAGTTGTTAACCGCTTCAGCCGGCTGACCGAGCACGGCTTCAGAGATTCCGGGCCACTCGCGCCACAGGTCGGTGTAGGCCGCATATCCGATCTCTTTCACCTCTTTGTGAAGCAGACGGGAAATGACCGCTTGGCGCACATTCGGCGACGCATTGTGCCCACCCGCGTGGATAATCTGGTGGTGGGCGAGAATCAAATCACCGGCATGTGCCGTTACCATCACCGGCTCTTCCGGAAGGTCGAAACGGGGCAATCCCGTGGCTAGTACTTCGTGACCGTTCTCCTGAAAATATGTCTCGTAGGCACGATGCGACTTTGGCCACACCGTGAAGTTGCCTGCGTTCGTCTCCAGTAAGTCGGCCAGATACACGACCGCGAAGGCGGTAAATCCCCGATTGTAATATCCCTTGGGCATTCCATTGGTGCCGCTGCCGATCCCGTCCAGGTGGCCGCGCGGCTCCGGTGCATCTTCGCCTGGCGCCAGCGGAAATCGGGGATAAGGCTTGGCCTTGACCACGGGCAAGACATTGCCCTTACCCATTAACTCCTCGGCGATTTCGATTATCGGAGACTTATTGAACAGATCCAATATCACTGGCGCCTCCAACAACTCAGCGCAATGGAAGGCGGAGCGATTGTTTTCCATATCTTCACCGCCGAGCCCTATTTCGCCGATAGAGTGGTTAACCGCGCGCAGTGCTTCATCAATCAGCACCTTGGGGACGACCCCGGGTACGACAAGATAACCTTCTTCACAGAAGTGGCGCTTTTGGGCAAGAGAAAGCATGGGTGTCTCCTATTCTGACTGGTATGAGCAGTTACTCATGAAATCCTACACAAGTTAAAGGCTTGCGTCAACTGCGCGGCCTTTCGACGGGCCGTTCCCAAACTCTTGACTGGAAGACATGTATGTTTCCAAAATCAGTCTCTTGGTCAATTTCAGGTCCGAAAGTTCGGACTACAGACCAAGTCCCGTTGACATGTAGAGAAGACTGCTCACAATGTCTTGCAAAGGTGTTCTTCGCGGCCCTTCGCGGCCCTTCGCGGACAAAAAGGTGTTTCCCCCCGTCCCTTCCCGGACAAACCAAACTATGACCTTGCAAAGGTGTTCTTCGCGGCCCTTCGCGGCCCTTCGCGGCCCTTCGCGGCCCTTCGCGGACAAAAAGGTGTTTCCCCCCGTCCCTTCCCGGACATACCAAACTATGACCTGGCAAAGGTGTTCTTCGCGGCCCTTCGCGGCCCTTCGCGGACAAAAAGGTGTTTCCCCCCGTCCCTTCCCGGACATACAAAACTATGACTTGGCAAAGGTGTTCTTCGCGGCCCTTCGCGGCCCTTCGCGGACAAAAAGGTGTTTCCCCCCGTCCCTTCCCGGACATACCAAACTATGACCTGGCAAAGGTGTTCTTCGCGGCCCTTCGCGGCCCTTCGCGGACAAAAAGGTGTTTCCCCCCGTCCCTTCCCGGACATACAAAACTATGACTTGGCAAAGGTGTTCTTCGTGGCCCTTCGCGGCCCTTCGCGGACAAAAAGGTGTTCCCCCCGTCCCTTCCCGGACTTACCAAACTATGACCTTGCAAAGGTGTTCTTCGCGGCCCTTCGCGGACAAAAAGGTGTTCCCCCCGTCCCTTCCCGGACATACCAAACTATGACCTGGCAAAGGTGTTCTTCGCGGCCCTTCGCGGCCCTTCGCGGACAAAAAGGTGTTTCCCCCCGTCCCTTCCCGGACATACCAAATTATGACCTGGCAAAGGTGTTCTTCGCGGCCCTTCGCGGCCCTTCGCGGACAAAAAGGTGTTTCCCCCCGTCCCTTCCCGGACAAACCATATTCTCACATCGCACTCCATTCCCCGGTTTGCACCAATTGCCGATGAGACTTGAAATTGGAATCGGTGGACCTCCTGTATTATCATGGCTGGAACCGACGATCCGAACAGCCTGAACGTCCTCTGGAGTCCCGCACTTACCATGCACGCGCCAGTCTTGGCCAGCGCACTCGATTTTTCGGGAAAAGTTGCCCTCATCACCGGCGGCAGCCGCGGTATCGGCGCCGGCATTGCCGGGCGCTTCGCCGAGGCGGGAGCGTCGCTTGTAATTAGCTATGCGCAAGCCGAACAGAAAGCGCTGGAGGTCGTCGCACAGATCCGCGCAGCCAGTGGGCTCGCAGAGGCCATGCAGGCCGATGTGACACGCGCCCCTGACGTGGACCGGCTGATTTCGCAAACTGTGGCACTGTACGGGCGGCTGGATGTACTGGTCAACAACGCCGGCATCTATCCCCTTTCATCGCTGCTGGACATGACCGACCTGGAGTGGGAGCAGGTGTTGGCCGCAAATCTGACCGGAACCCATCTTTGCACGCAGCGGGCGGCGCGGTCGATGTTAGCACTCTCTGAGCAACGGGATGAAAACGAAAGTAGCGGTACGATAATCAACATTTCTTCCATCGAAGCAACCTCGACTGCCTTTGCCCACAGCCACTATTCCGCGGCCAAAGCTGGTGTGGAGCAGTATACCCGCAACGCGGCCCTGGAACTGGCGGCGCACGGAATACGGGTTAACGCCGTCGCGCCAGGCCTGATAGATCGACCCGGCCTGGCACAAGCGTGGCCGGACGGCGTGCGGCGCTGGCAGGAACGCGCTCCCATGGCGCGACTCGGCACAGAGGAAGACATTGCCGACGCCTGCATCTTTCTCGCCTCCCCCCTGGCCCGCTGGATCACCGGCGTAACGCTAACAGTCGATGGTGGCGCCCAAGTGGCGCCTGCATTCTAGCAGACTATGCGAACGCCGACCCTCACAGCTGTTGACATCATCCGCATCCTCGACTTGAAACCACTACCGGTGGAGGGCGGTTACTACCGCCAGACCTACACCGGCGCCTTGCAGCTACCTAAAGAGGTACTGTCTCCCTCAATCAGGTCAGACCGAGCAGCTTCGTCCGTCATCTACTACCTCCTGACCGCAGACACGAAGTCTCGCTTGCATCGACTGGAGATAGATGAACTGTGGCATTTTTATATGGGAGATGGGGTGGAGTTATATGTTTATGGGACTGATATTAACTACACGAAAATCAACCTTGGACACAACTTATTACGTGGCCAGACCGTACAAGCGCTCGTCCCAGCCCACAGTTGGTTTGGCGCACGTGTGCAGAACGGCGGCAAGTGGGCGCTCATGGCCTGCTCCCTTGCTCCAGCCTACAGCGATGAAGACTTTTCCCTCCCGGACGATGCGGAGTTTGCCTCGCTGCTGGCCCGCTTTCCCGACCAGCAGGAAATCCTCTACGACCTGCGCTGAACCGATATTGGCCTATCTGTAGCCCAACGAAAGAGATCGCCGCCATGCGCCCACTTGTAGAACTCGCCCTTTTCACCCATGACGTTCCCTCACTTGTTGCCTTCTACGAAGATCTGCTCGGCGGAGCGCCAGAATTCCAGTCCGAGCAGATGGCACTGTTTCAATTGGGTGGCCTGCACATCCTGATTCATCACAAGAGCCCTGCCAATCCCGACTATGAAGTCAACGCAGAAGGTCCCCCCAACCAGGATCATTTTGCCATCGCCGTGACCGCGTTGGACAACGTTTGGTCCGATAGTGACTTTAGCGACGTTTCCGGCGCGATCGCCCCCACAGCCTACCCATGGGGTCGGTCAGCCTATACGCGCGATCCCGACGGGCGTCTCATCGAAATCCAGGAAAAGTGACCGCCTCCTCGCCGGTACAAGAGCAGACTTTTTACTGGCGTGTTGAAGCATTCACACCAGCGCCCGGCTAATCAACCAGAAACACTTTTGCCCTTGTCTGTGTTTTCTCTTTCTTGGCAACTACTCAGCCATCGCCAATTCGCATCAATGTTTTCTCTTTCCTCACTCCTCCATACTTTCTCTTTGCATATGGGCGGTCGGGCCTTCGGCCCTCCCTTGTGCAGGGGCTCCGCCCCCGCAACGCCCCCGTCCAAAACCACACGTCACCAACCGTACGCCTTCATACCAGCAGTGCGGCTCCACCAACCTGGCGGCTGCCAACCGAATACGCAATCAGATTGCTTGAATGGCGACATGGATGAAGGGCTGGTCAAGGCACGCACTCTATATGGCTTAGTAGTTGCCTTTCTTGTCAAAACTCTTTCAACCCACCCTATTCGCCCGCCGCCCGCTCGACCTGCACTCGCAGTTGACCTTTAGCGCCATTAACCTGACAATTGTCCCCTTCACTCATCTCCTTGACTCGTACATACCGCAACTCTGAAACGTGCCCTCGGTAGCCCGCTATTTTTGCTTCCAGCGAAACCTGTGCTAGAGTTGCCTCTATCTCCGCTTGCCCCGCAGGCGAAGATTCGCAAGCAATTCCTTCCAGGCATCTTAGTGAAAGGAGGCTCCGTATGAGAAAGGTGAATAAATTTAAGTGTGCCACGGGTAACTACCTGCATATGGAGCGCAACTAGCTAGATTTCTTGGAGCGCCCGCGTAGAAAGCTCCAGCTTCGCGAGCGGTTTCTCCAAAATTCTGCTTAGTACCGCACTACCTGCCCCTCGATTTCGAGGCTGCCGGCGTTACCCCGCCCGCGGCCTTTTTTGATCCCCTTTTTTCTCAGACCTCTTCCGTGCGAGCCGGTCCGTTGTGACGGTTAAAGGTTAACGGGAGCCAGGGCCGCTCAAACAAACCATTTCACTCGACCAAACCTCCTGATTTTCTTTCACCCCCCGCCTGCAGGACGCGAGGGCGAAAAAGAGGCACAGACGCGTTTCTCTGTGCCCCAACACAAGGACGACCAAACCTTGAATAATCGAGAAAACGAGGACATGGAAGCTTGGCAGCAGTACGAACAACAGTACGAAGAGATGAAGAAGGATTCGGACACCAACTGGGAAGAAGAGCAGGCAGACCTGGACTTCTACGAGAGAAAGTTCCGTCTCAGCCACCGAACCCACCGCGTTCCTCGCAGTCCCAAGAACCAGAAACAGAAATTCGAGTTACATCGCGCAGAGATACAGAAACTGGCCGAAGTGGCCGGCTTGGAAAACGTTTGGGAGATTACCTACACGCCGTCACGCTATGAAGGCGGCTTCCTCAGAGACTCCCTGCAACCTTTCTACGTACAGGATCAAATCGTGGACGTAATGGCACAGGTCAAAGGCGGGAAGGAAGCCAGTGTCTATCGCTGCAAAGCACACGAATCAGTCGGCGTGGAGTGGATTGCCGCCAAAGTTTACCGGCCTCGCCAATTCCGGAACTTGCGCAACGATGCCCTCTACAGGGAGGGCCGCAACCTTCTTACCTCCGAGGATGGGCGACCCCAAGCTGTCAAGCCGCACGACGACCGCACCGCGAGAGCTGTCAAAAGGAAAACGGCTTTCGGCGCGCAAGTACGCCATACCTCCTGGCTCATGTACGAATTCTCCACTTTGCAGCTGCTCCATGCGGCCGGAGTCCCTGTACCGAAACCCTACGGCGTTGGAGAGAACGCCATCCTGATGGAGTATATCGGCGACGAACAGATGGCGGCGCCGACCCTCCACGAAGTCAGGCTTGACGACGATGAAGTCGGCCCGCTCTTCGAGCGCACGCGGCAGAGCATTGCCCTCATGTTACAGAATGGCTTTGTTCACGGGGACCTGTCGGCCTACAACATCCTTTACTGGCAAGGAGAGATCAGGCTGATCGACTTTCCTCAGGTCATCGACACGCAGTCTAACCGCAGCGCACAAGCCGTCCTGAACAGAGATGTGATGCGGGTCTGCCAGTACTTCCGCCGCTACGGATTACGAGTAGATCACAGCCGGTTGGCTCGAGAATTGTGGGAACGATATGCCGGCCAGGACCCGGACGACTTAGCTGCCGATCTGTCAAGAATCGCACATGACGAAGAAGAGAATTGGGCCGACGAAGAGATGGGGTAAGGCAGGGCCCCTGAGGCGCCACCCGTGACGCCGGTGTCACCACGGCAAGCGCCGCAGATCCCTTCGCATCGCTCGCCAGAGTTCCAACGCGCGCGAAAGCGCTGCCGGGCGAACGGATTCCGTGCCATAGCGCTCAAGGCTGAGAGCCGCGGTCAGGCCGATCACGTTGCGCGTCAGTCTGCGGCGTCGTTCAGGCTCGGTCTCATAGTCGGCCAGATGGGCCGACAGCCCGCGGCCGTACTCCAACTCCGTCTGGTCCGGCTGATGGGGCCACCCGATGTGCCGGCCCCAGGCAAGCAGACCCAGCCACGGATCTTGCGGCCTGCGTTCGAACCAGCTTCTCAGTACATACAGCAGCCCTGCCAAGGGCAACAGCCAGAACAACATCTGCCAGTTCCAGGCCCAAGCGTTTTCAGTAGATTCCTCCACCGTCTCCACAGGCCCTCGGCTGGTGAAACTATCTGGCGCAGTCTGCAACCCCGCTGGCCGTTGTAGTGAAGGCCTCCCCGCGGTCGGCTCGAACGGGACCCAGCCGATTTCCGGCAGATAGACCTCCGGCCACGAGTGCGCCTCCGCTTCGGTAATTGTCCATTCGCCCGATTCCAGGTCCCAATACCCGCCTATGTGGCCGGTGGCAAAACGAGTCGGGAGGCCGTTCAAACGGGCAAGGACGGCGAAGGCCGTTGTGTAGTAATCGCAATACCCTTCTTGCAGATCAAACAGGAAGAAGTCCGCCACATCCGCCCCCGGCGGCGGGCCGGGCACCTCGAGGTTATAGGCAATCCCGCGCAAATGGGCCTCGATCGATTCGGCGATGGCAAATGGCCCGGCTTGGTCCGCGGCAAGACGTTCAGCCAAATTGCGAGTCCTCGGAGTGACGGTCTCCGGCAACCTCAAGTGCGGGGCCATCTCTGGTGGCATTTCCGCGCCCCCTTCACCCCACGCCGGCAATAGGCGCAATCTCTCAATCGACATTGCCGGCACGAAGGAAACGACTTCGAAACGGTCCACCGGTCCTTCGTCCGACCAAATAGAAACCAGGTCGTCGAACGAGCGCCGTTCCAATTCGTAGTCCATCCGGAACTCGGCCGGCTCGCCTGCAGCAGGCAGCACAGCGGTCGGCGCGGTCAGCCGTACACGCTGCGTCAACGACACTCGACCCGGCCACTCCTCTTCACTGCGCCAGGCGCGATTGGCCGCAAATGCGGCATCTCTCTCGTGGCCGCTGTTGTTCCAGCCGCGCCCATCGTAGTTTACAAACGTGCCCCGCCGCATATAGAGCCGCGGGGGAGTATCTCCCATCTCCGTCACCGCGCCAAAGGGGTAGTTGGTAGAGACGCGCATCACCTCGTAACGTCCCAACTCAACTCCGCCTTCAAGTAGGAAACGGTTGGGCAGACCGCTGCCAAGGCGGCCCATGCCCCTCCTCCCTCCCTTCAGGTCGGGAAACATGCGCTCCGTGACTTCGTCTACCGAATCGTACACTGGTGTCATCGTCTGGTAGACCCGATATGCTAACGGACGGATTACAACATTGGGCATGAATCCTGCCAGCAGCACGATCAACGTTGCCCCAGCACAGACTGACAGCAGCCGGTCCATCAGTAACATGGGGCTGAAATCAGAACTGCGTCTGGCCCATCCCGTTTCCAACCGCTGCTGATCGAGCAGTACATGCAACAATATTGTTGCGGCAAATCCAATCAGAATGAGAAGGCGGCCCTGGCGGCCATAGAAGAGAAACATTGCCAACACCCAAAGTGCCGGCGTGCCCACGACTAACCCGTTTCGGGTCGATAGAGCGAGCAGGGCCGTGGCTCCGCCCAGCAACCACAGTGCTGCGCCAAAAAGAGAAAGAAAGACAAAGTCATCCTGGTAGGCGCCTCCCCCCTGCACACCCTCTGCCCAGTCTGTGTACCGCCACACCAGGCTGTCCAGGTCAGCCTCCACCCCCTCTGTCAGCGCAAGCAGGTCATTGGCCCTGATGGTGCGCCACAGATCGACAGGGCCCGGTATCCAGTGAACAAGCACCTGAGAAATTGTCAAGACGCCAAAACTGACCCAGGCCAGGAATCCCACACCGCAAACAGTCCAGAATACGAGTCCGGGAATGCGGCTGTGCCGGCGCAAAGAAGACCGGCCGCTTGCCTCCTCTCGTTGTGCTTCTGGGCGACGCCGGATACGCGTAGCCCAGCCCCGCAGGAGGCTAACCAGCCACCAGCCGCTCACAAGACTGAAAAAGACGACCCATTCCAGATTGACCCGAACGCGGCTCAGATCGATCCACTCGGCCTCCCGAATCGCGACAGCGGGCAGCAAGGCCAAAACAAGCCCAATCACCAGGGCCATCCAGCCCAAGGGCGGACGATAGCGCTCTGCCGCCGCAGAGATCACCCTAATGACCACGTGCCGCTCGTCAGCATTGGATACGATAGTCACCCTACTACTTCCTCAATCTCATGGGCAACGACGCCGCCCCTGGGGGTCGTGCGCAAAATCGTGCGCGTGCGCCGGTAAGTCAACGCCGGCATCAGTCTCGTCCCCGCTTGCAGGAACTGAACCGGGATCTCATACCTTGAAAGGATGTCGATCAAGTGCGCTTGCGTTTCGTCAGTGCTTCTGAACGGGTTCGGGATCGATTCCTCGGCAAGAAGCTCAACCGGGAATGTGACTGGTTGGGAATCTCGAGATGTATCAGCGCTGTCCCCTTCGCCTGTCTCGCCGTCGTCTGCCGCGTCAGTGGCCGCTGGCGTCACTGCAAGAACGCTGGCTGACACACCGCCCCGACGTAGATGCAGCAGCTCTGCCGTCCAATCCTGGACCCCCTCCCCAATGTCTGAAGTTATTACCAGGACAGTCTGCCCGGCGCTGAACAATCCCCTGCTACGGCGCAGTAGCTGTCCCAATGACAAATCACCGGCCTGAACCGGAGCAAGCGCAGCCAGAATCCGCCAGACTTGCCCTTTGCCAGGTTGCGGCGGCACATCAACTGACAGCGAAGGGGAAGAACCCACTCGATCCTGCCTTTCGACTTCGGACCATGCGCCGCTATCACCGCCATCCAGTCCGTCCTCGACGTACTGTTGGCCGTCGGTTGAATCCTCGACCGTGAGCTGCGAGGCAGAGGACTCTGTAGCCAGCGCCGCCAGGAGGCCCACAGAGCGGCGATCCCCACCGCCCAGTAATTCGGCCGCTACGCTGGCCGCCAAAATTATGCCGGTCTCAAGCGAACTTGACTCAGCCTCCCCAGACTGAACCAATCGGTTGAGATCCAGTACGATCCACAGATCTCCGCTGGGTTCAGTTTCCACGTCGGTGACTATCAACTCACCCTGCCTTGCGCTAATCGGCCAGTGCACGTGGCGCAGGCTGTCTCCGGGACGATACGCCCGCACCGCTTGCGCGCGCTCCGAACCGCTGTAGGCGCGGCGCCGGCGATCCTGACCTGACAGGTTTCCTCTGGGAAGTTCAAGCGCTGGAATGTGCGCCACGCGGGGATATACGAGAAGGGATTCCGATCGGGAGTCACGGATTTCAAGGCTGAACAGCCCAAACGGGTCGCCGGTGCGCAACGTGTGCGGCCCCAGGCGGAAAACTCCCCGTTGCGTGCAGTGTGCCTCCGCCCGCCACTGGTAGCTGCTGCCACCGCCGCAGCTGACCACCTGCCTTGGATTATAGCCAGGCAGGCGCGAACTATCGGCAAACTCAAGCCAGTGCAATGGCAGGGAGCTCTCGTTCCGGACCACGAACCGCTCCTGCAACGCGTCTCCCACCACCAGCATTGCCCCTTCACGCCGCCTCTCGAAAAAAATCTGTTGGTTCAGATTTCGAATCCATGCATAGCTGATTGCATACAGTACGATCAGGGAAACCAAGAGTGCGATCCAGATCGGGCTTGGTCCCAAAAGCTGCATGACGAGCAGGAGCGGTAAGAAGAGGAGGGGCCAGCCACTGCGCAATTCGATGCGCCAACCCGCGGGCAGGTCGCGATTCAAGAATCGGTCGAGCGCCCGGTTGGGATAGTGGCGTAGCTGCAGAACTGAAGATCGGCTCGGGTTTCGGGCGGTTTCAATGACCACGTAAGGGATTGGCTGTTCGCCGTTTGCTGTGTCAGAATGGACGAAAGAGGCTCTTCAGGCAGTTTCGCTGCGAAGTCGGCCAGTTCCGCCGCCATAAATTGCGGTCAGGCAAGTTGCCCCCTTGCTGCGAGAATCCAGTGCGTCCTCCCGTGCGGAACTGAACAGATTGTACCACATAGTTATCGCGCCTCCAGGAAAGTGAAGGCAGTCGATCCAACCGCAACTTTGACCGCTCGTCACTTGGCAGGCCCAAAAAATGCTGACAGAACTTGGAGATTCCATGCATGCCCACGTTTATTCCGCCGCGGCCGCGGCGGAACTCCTCTCAACTATGTGGCAGGTATTGGCTACTCTGGCAATCGGTGGGCTGGTTCTCGTTGTTATTTTGGCCTTTATTGAGCCTGGCCCGTTAGTAAAGAGACGTCCCTTTCCCCGCAAACCACGGTCACAACAGTCGGCCACTGTTGATGCGAGTTTGACAGACCCAGACCTGCAATCAGCGCCGACCAGCTTCGATGAGAAAGCCGACCACAGAGAAGACAACCGCTAACTTGCCCATGATTGCTTCGGCAGCTTCGCTAAACCGATGACATTGATCAATGGTGAGCAGCTACCCTCCATTGTGGGCCAAATCGACAGCCTGGTAAGGCCGGGACTGCCTCTTGCTGTAGTATTGCCGCCCAATCTCATTCCTCAGTCAGAGACCCTCGGCGGTCGCTACTTCCTTGTTCGTTGCAGCACCGCCGTCGGTATCGAACGTGGCGCCGACTGGTCGATCTATCTGCGCCGACCTCTCTTCGTCTGCGGACGCCAACCGCGGGAGCACGACGACCGCTGGCAATTGTATCTTCCAATCGGCTCAGAAGAGGAGGGCGCTCGCCCAAATGCAAGCGCCGCGGCAGATCAGCCAGGAGCCGTTGCCGGCTTCGAGTGGCTCGCGCAGCGCATACAAGGCGAGCATCTCAACCTGGATGGGCCATTCGGCAACGGCTTCACTCTCCAACCCCTCCCTCACAATCTCTTGCTCCTGGTCGACGTAAGGGACGGCCCTGCCTGGTTCTGGCAGTTGCTCCCATTATGCGAGCAGGCGCTGGACCGCGGCGGACGCGTGACAATCCTCTTGCGGTCCGATAACGACCAGATGGTCGCCGGCCTCGTTCCTTGGTTGCCAGTGCAGGTTGAGGTCCGCGCGGCCTCCAGCGAAAACCAATGGCTTGAGCAACTGCGCCATACTATTGGCTGGGCCGACAAGGTCTGCGCGGGAGTCCGCCATTCGTCTTATGGAGAGCTCCTCAGAATCGTCAGAGATTCCCGCTTCAACATCGACAAAGGCTTCGTCCAGGTTCTGGTCAAGGCAGACCTGCTGTGCGCAGTCGGCGCCTGCCTGGTATGTGCTATTTCGACTGCACGCGGCGGCCTGACCCGCGCTTGCGTTAATGGCCCCGTCTTTGATCTGACAGATCTGGCGGCATAGCATTGCGGGAAATACCCAAAGTCGGGCACCCCAAAACCTCGTTTCTGCATTTCCGGTCCCACATCCCCACTGCTGCCCGCGAGCACGCCAGGAATCGGGCTTCTCCCTATCTCAGACGGTTATCCTCAATATTGTGTTATTGTGTCGTGTTTTGGTATGGGTTACTTATATTGGCTATGCGAAGGATTGGTTTGCCTTCGGTCCGGCACCGAAACACTCACTCCTGCGGCCGCTTCTTCTACTACCCCTCCACTGCCATGCTTCACCCTTGTTTCACACTCTGTATTCGGCGGCTAGACCTGTGTGGTACAATGGGCGGAGTCCAGCTTTTTTGTATAGTACCTGCCCTTTGCAACTTGGCATTCCAAACGCGTCTGGTCAGGAACGACCCTATGACCCACATGAAGAATGAAGCCGAGGAATCCTTGCTCTCAGCCGGTGGAGAGAGCACGGCTGAGGCCCCCGCACCCTCGGCTGCTGCCTTTCCCGAATATAGGCAAGAGGTGAAGCGAGTTTGGAACCACAACTCGGCCTATTGGGATGATTACATGGGTGAAGGCAATGACTTTGTCAACGACCTGTGTTGGCCGGCCATAGAAGAGTTGCTATCCATCCAATCTGGACAGTTGGCATTGGACATTGCCTGCGGAAACGGTCTGACCAGTAGAAGGTTGGGCCGTTTGGGGGCCCGAGTCGTCGCCTTCGATGTAGCGGATGAGATGATCCGGCTGGCCAGAGAACGTAGCTCTCCTGAAGATGGCGACATCCGCTATTTTGTGCTGGACGCCAATGACGAAGCGGGAATGCGGAGGCTTGGCGACGTAAAGTTCGATTGCGCGCTTTCCAACATGGCGCTGTTTGATATGGCGGAGATCGAGCCCTTGTTCCGCAGCTTATATGGGCTGCTTAAGCCAGGCGGCCGCTTCGTTTTTTCGATTATGCACCCTTGCTTCAATCAAGCCCACACGGCCCTATTTGGCGAGAGGGAAGACCGCGACGGAGAGGAGGTCTCGACATACGGTGTGCGTGTAAGTGGTTACATGACGCCCACCATGCGAAGGGGCCGCGCGCTAGGCGGGCAGCCGCTGCGGCAGCCATACTTCCACCGACCCCTTCATACTATGTTGGGCGTTGGACTGCGGGCGGGCTTCGTTTTGAGCGGCATAGAAGAGAGAGCATTTCCTGCCACGCACCCCCCTGGGAGGAGGGAAATCAGTTGGGGCCCGAATTTCAGCGAGATTCCGCCGGTTATCATCTTCCGCATGCAGCGACCTTGACCTACCGCAACCGCAATTCAAATTTAACGAAATTGAGGTAAAGACATGGACGAGCGAGTACACCTGTGGGAGACTCCGACCGCCAATGAAATAATCATGATTGCCGGTTGGCACCAGTGGGCGGACGCCGGCTCGATCTCGTCTGGCCTGCCCGCCTATCTGATCGAGAAGCTGGAGGCGCGTAAAATCGGCGAAATCAGCCGCGAGCGGTTCTTTCTCTTTCAAATGCCGGGCGCCCATCATTTGCTGAGACCGGAGGTCCATACAAAGGATGGCGTAGTGCAGGATATGCGAGTCATCAAGACCGAGCTCTACTACACCGAACTTGGAGATAAGGGGCTGTTAATTTTCCTCGGCGAAGAACCGCATGTTAACGAGGAAGAGTACGCCGAAGCCTTCTTTGATATTGTCGAAGAGTTGGGAGTCAAGCGAATCGTGGCCGTCGGGGGAGTTTACGGCGCAATGCCCTACAACAAAGACCGTGATATCTCCTGCGTGTTCAGCCTGGAAGAGATGCGCAAAGAAATGGAAGAATATGCAGTCCGGTTCTCCAACTACGAAGGCGGCACGACCATTGGCTCATATCTCGCCTACCACGCCGGACAGCGAAACCAGGAGTACATCTGCTTCCACGGCTTCGTCCCGGCCTACGACTTTGGACAGGTGATGCTACCGGCCCAAAGTGTGCGCATCGAAGACGACGTCAAAGCTTGGTACGACATTATGCGGCGGGCCGACTTTATGTTTCATCTGGGAATCGATCTTTCCGAGTTGCGAATACAAAGCGATGAGCTGATTTCCTCAATGGAAGAACAGATGGAGGAACTTGCCCGCCAGGCTCCCCAGCTCGACGTAAATGCTTATTTGCAGAAGCTGGACGAGGAGTTTACTGAGAATTCCTTCATGCCTCTGGATGACGTTTGGGAGAGGGAGTTGGGTGATCTTCTGGATGATCTGGAGGTCTGATGCTGTCGGAACTGTCGACCGGTACTGCAGTAGAGACGGCTGGAATCTCCCGAACTGAAGCCGAAAGTCTGTTAGCCCGGTTGGTAGAAATCCCGTCCTTCAGCGGCGACGAACTTGAAGCGAGTAGCTACCTGGTCGCGGCGATGCGTTCACTGGGATACGACAGATATGAGGTTGACGCAGCCGGCAACGCGGTCGGTGAGTTGGGTCCGGAAGATGCCGCGCGGACTGTCGTCCTGCTCGGGCACATCGACACTGTTTACGGTGACATCCCGGTGCGTGTGGAAAAACGGGAAGACGGGCCGGTTCTCTATGGACGGGGCAGTGTCGATGCAAAAGGTCCGTTAGCGACTTTTGCAACTGCCGCCGCCCGCCTGGGGTCGGACTGGGCGAACAACCATGACATCCGTATTGTCGTAGTGGGCGCAGTTGAGGAGGAGGCGGCGACAAGCAAGGGGGCTCGCTTCATCCGCGACCGCTTTAACGGCCGCAATGAGCCGACTCCCGACTACTGTATCATCGGCGAACCAAGTGGGACAACCCGCCTAACCCTCTTCTATAAGGGACGGATTCTGCTGGAGATGAAGGCCGCCCAGCCCATGATGCACTCCGCAGGTCCCAATCCGGGTGTGGCAACCACAGCAGTCGATCTGTGGAACTGGATTTGCGCCTATCGCGACAGCTTCAATCGCGACAAGGTCAAAATCTTCGACCAACTGCTTCCCAGCCTAAGAGAACTGCGAACGTGGACCGATGAGGCTATGCACGACTGTGTTTGGACAAAAATCGGCATTCGCCTCCCTCTTGACTTTCAGGCTGACGAGTTCTTGACCGAATTGTGGTATTGGGCGCGAGAACGCGTGGAAACACACTCGCCGCTGCCCAGCCCCCCTTTTGTCAAAGGAGCTGACGCAGCCCCTAAGGAGTTCCTCTTTGGAAACGACGAGTTGGAAATAGCGTTCTGCGTCCACGGCTATGAACCGGCATGGAGAAGCAGCCGCAACAGCCCACTCGTGCGTGGCTTTCTCGCCGCCATCCGCGAACAAACAGATGAACGGCCTCGATTTGTCAGCAAGAGCGGTACCAGCGACATGAACGTGGTCGGGCCGGCGTGGCAATGCCCAATCGTGGCATATGGCCCCGGTGACAGCAGCCTGGACCATACACCCAACGAACACATATACCTGGATGACTACTGGCAGGCCGTGCTGATTCTGGAAGCTGCACTGCGGCGTATGGCATAGTTGGCAGTTTGGACACGTGAGGTACGGGTCGGCAGCCCATGCCTGCCCCCATTTGCTTTCGCGGCTCACCCGCCCAACAGGTTTCGGGCACTTTCTAACGCCTATTCGAGCGGGCTGAGCCAACGTTCCCCTTCACTGCCATCGGCAGCCCAGCCTTCCACTTGACCATCTTCAGAACGGATCTGGTACCAGAAGTATCCGTCGGCGGCTTGAGGGCCGGCCACGACCAAAAACCTCTCATTTGTACTTGCGCGGGCCTCTATTACGGACGTCAAACCGGGCAAGGCACGCACGGACAACTCGCCCTGTAGAGTGACTACAACCTGATCGCCGATGATGGGCGCGCGGTTGACAGGCCGGAGCTCGCCCACTTGGGCTGAAATCCACTGATCGTCACCCGCGCCGGCGGCTACCCAGCCAACGTTTCCCTGATTGTCATCGACCTTCCACCAAATATATCCTTCGGACCCTGTTGGGCCTTCCAGGACCAGGACTCGCTTACCTTGGGCAAGCAAGGAGACCACCGGTGCCCCGATTGTTGGCTGCTCGCGAATGTTTAGGCCTCCGGCGATGAGAATGCGCGCCTGTTCGCCAATGTTAAGCGGATTTCGAACAACGAGCGTCGGCGTTGGAGGAGGAGCGACAGTCACGGTTGGAGTGGGTACCGCTGTTGGCGCGTTGGTAGGGGATGGCTGTTCCGGCGTAGGTGCATTGCTTGAAGCAGTTGCGACCAGTGACTGTCTTGTCGGTGTCGGGCGAGGCTGGAAGCTGCCGCATGCGAGGATCGGGCCTATCCATACAAGCGCTAACACCAGCAGGCCCATGGGAACGTTGTTCGCTGGTTTTTCTCCAATCCGTCTTTCTACGGACCCAGCGTTGGTTGCCCCACCGTTCCAACGCACCCTGGAGGAAACTGTCTTAGGGTAGCGACCGGAGAGCTTGTTTCTCCACCCTCTACAGGTTTGCCCTGTCTGATTGCCGAAACCACTCTCCGAAATTGGGTCTCTGCTCATTACTATTTGCGTAACTCGACAGCCTTAAGCCAGCGAATGTCCTGAATACCGGCCAACTCCTTCAGGACTATGTCCGGTGTCTGCTCGTCTGTCCCCAACACCATGATAGCCTCTCCGCGTGGCGCTCGGCGCCCCACGTGCATAAAACTGATGTTTACGTCGGATCGCCCCAGAAGTGTGCCAACTTTTCCTATAATGCCCGGTCGGTCCGTATGCGACGCCAACAGCAAGTTTCCTGTGGCCGGAAACTCCACCCAAAGGTCGTTGATTGCAACAACTGTAGGTTCGTCCAGGATAACGGTTCCCAGCACTGTATTCGTACCGCTTGCGCTCGTCAATCGCAAAGTGATCATGCTCTCGTAGCGTTCGTGCTTCGGTAGTTTACGCTGTACGATTTCGATGCCCCTACCTCGGGCCAACAACTCGGCATTTACCTGATTGACCCGTTCTTCCACTATTTCGGACATCATGCCGCGGATGGCGGAAGCCACAACATAAGCCATGTCAAACGCTGCAATTGGCCCGTGTCCCGTAATCTCCAGTCGTTTGATGCCCTGCTCATCGATCTGTCGCAGAAAGCGACCCATACGTTCAGCTAGATCAATGTATGGGATGATTGTGTTCAGAGCAGTGGGCGGCAATATCGGCGCATTGACTGCGTGGCGGGCAGGCCTGCCATGCAATATGTCGACAACCTGAATCGCGACATCCTCCGCCACCCGCTCCATCGCTTCGACCGTACTTGCGCCCAAATGGGGCGTGAGGATGATCCTGTCATTTCCTCTGAGAGGGCTGTCCTCCGGCAGTGGCTCTCTTTCGAAAACATCAAGCGCCGCGCCGGCAACGTGGCCGTTTGAAACCGCAGCTGCCAGTGCCTCCTCGTCCACAATTCCGCCGCGGGCCACATTGATGACGCGAACGCCCCGTTTCATTTGCTTCAAACTGCAAGCGTCGATAAGGTTGCGCGTCGCCTCCGTAAGGGGCACGTGTACCGTTAGGAAATCAACCTGCGGGAGCATCTCGTCGAGGGAAAGCAGCGTTACGCCTCGTTGCGAGGCGTATTCCTGGCTGACAAACGGGTCGTGGGCGAATACCCGCATTCCCAGGCTAAGGGCGAATTGTAGCACCTCTTGTGCGATACGACCCAGCCCAATGATTCCAAGCACCTTGCCCCGTACTTCCGTACCGACGAAAGCGCTCCGATTCCATTGTTTCGCTCGTACATTCCGATCAGCCTGGGGTATGTTGCGCGCTAACGCCATTACCATGGCAATTGTGTGTTCCGCGGCCGCAACGGTATTGCCGGTGGGTGTGTTAACAACCGTTACTCCAGCCCGGGTTGCCGCCTCCACATCAATGTTGTCAACCCCTGTACCGGCCCGCCCTATAGCCTGAAGCCGCTTACCTGCGCTAATCACTTCTGCCGTAACCTGCGTGCCACTGCGCACAAGGAGAGCATGATAGTCGGGAATCAACGACTTCAATTCCGCCGGAGACAAATCTGTGCGAATGTCGACTGCCATGCAGTCTTCGTCCAGAAGCGGTTGCAATCCACTCCGGGAAAGTTTATCGCTTACAAGAACATGGAAATTCTCAGACATTAATTAGTTCTTTACTGGTGTTGGCCTACCCTCGTCCGGCCAAGCCATCACCGCCAAAGGGGTAAGGCTGGTCGCCCCTTAAGGAGAGCGCCGATCTGCAGGTCTCACAAACTTTCGTGGGAGCCGTATTCACATTGCCTCCGGTGCGGTCATACCCATCAGATCCAGTACCCGAGACAAAGCCGTCCTCGCCGCCAGGCAGAGAAGCAGCCTGGCTCGCGCCAGTTGCGGAGACACTTCAGAGTGTAAGACCTGGCAGTTCTCATAGAATGCGCTGAACGCCTTGGTCAGGTCTTCGGCATAATAAGTTAGATTGTGGGGCGAAAGCCGTTCTACTGCCAGCTCGATCTGTTCCTCCATCTCCAACATTCTCCGGATGAGCGTCAACTCTGCGGGATGTGTGAGTAGAGTCACGATCTCCGTGGCGTCATCGGGAATGTCTTCTGGATCTACAAATCCACTCTCCGAGGCCTTCTCGATAAGTGAGCAGATACGGGCGTGCCCGTACTGGACGTAAAAGACGCGGTTTTCGTTTTTTCGCTGGACTGCCAGGCTCATATCGAAATCGACACTGCGTTCAGGACTGGTAGTTAGCAGCATGAATCGCACGGCGTCCGCCCCCACCTCTTCCACAACCTCGCGCACCGTTAGCAAGTCGCCTGAACGCTTGCTCATTTTCACTTCCTGTCCGTCGCGAATTAGCTTGACCAGGTTGTAGAGTAGAATGACCAGTCGGTCCGGCTCTACGCCCAACGCCCGCATCACCGCACCCATGCGAGGAATATGCCCCTGGTGGTCAACTGCCCAGACATTGATAACTCGATCAAACTTGCGGCGAACAAACTTGTCGTAGTGATAGGCGATATCGCTGGCAAAGTAAGTTGGCGCCCCATTAGAACGGACGACAACCTCATCTTTCTCGTTGCCGGGATACTTACTGGCCAAAAACCAGCGGGCGCCGTCCCTTTCGACTACTTCGCCCTGATCGGCAAGCTGCTGCAGCAGTTGGCTTACCAGGCCTTCGTCATACAGACTCTTCTCACTGAACCAGCGATCGAAGGTCACACCTAGCGCTGCCAGTTCATCCTCAACATCCTGGAGGACAATCTCCCTTCCAATTTCCCGCAAGGCGGCTAATGCTGCGCTGCGCTCCATTTGGAAGAGACTTCCGTTTCCCCTATCTCTGACAAGCCTGGCGTAATCCTTTAGATATGCCCCCTCGTATCCCCCTTCTGGAAATTCGGCATTTCGACTAGGCTCGCCGTCCAGTTCTTCGCAGAGTTGCAAATAGCGGACATAAAGGCTCTCGATGAAGAGCTGGAATTGGGTTCCACTGTCATTTACGTAGAACTCTCGCTGCACCTCGTAGCCAGCAGCCTCCAAAAGGTTTGCAAGTGTATCGCCAAGTACAGCGTTACGGCCGCCCCCGTAGTGGAGCGGGCCGGTGGGATTAGCGCTGACATATTCCACTTGCCATCGCTGACCTGCTCCAATGTCAATGGCCCCGAAGGCCGTCCCCTGGGCGATAATCTTCAGTACATTGCTCTGCAGCCAGCGCTCGTCGAGGCGAATGTTGATGAACCCTGGCCCTGCCAAATCGACGCCGCCAATGAGTTCACAGACTGGGATTTCATCAACAATGGATTGGGCGAGTTGTCTGGGGTTGGCCTTCTGACCTGTGGCCTTTTTCACAGCAGAGGAAACCAAAAGAGCGACGTTTGAACTGTAGTCGCCGTGCTCAGGTTGGTTGGGGCGCTGAATCTCCACCGGAGGGATTTCCACCGAGGGCAGCTTGCCGGACGCCTGCGCCGCGGCGACTGCATCTGTAATCGCCTGCCTAATCTGGTCTCGAATCATCGTTTACATCCCGTGGCACTGACCTGCAGCCCGTGAAGACCGGCGGCGGTGCCTCCTATAAGTCTACCCTACCTGCTTTAGCGGCTTAATGAGGCCGTGCCTGAGGTAGTGGCAGCTGCTCCATTTCGTACCAATTTGGCCCCGCTTCGATGTCGACTTGCAGTGGTACGTCCAACTCGAAAGCCGACTCCATGACATCGCGCACGAGCACTGCAACCGTTTCCAATTCTTCATGTGGGACTTCCAAAACTAACTCATCATGGACCTGCAAGAGCATCCTGGCTCGCAGTCCCCCACTTTGCAGACGATTGTGAAGGTGGTTCATGGCCAACTTGGTAATATCGGCGGCGGTTCCCTGAATTGGCGCGTTGATCGCCTGGCGTTCCAGCGCTTGCCTCTGATTGAATGGCAGACGCTCCTTCAATTCTTTGAAATTGCGCCTGCGGCCTGCGAGAGTCTCAACATACCCTAGTTCACTAGCGGTACGGATGGTGTCGTCTATATATTGCCGCACTTTCGGATAGGTGGCGAAGTACTGTTCCAGGAACTCCTGCGCCTCAGCCGGCCCCATTGTTGTACGGCTGCTGAGGCCGAAAGCGCTGACCCCGTAAATTGTAGCGAAGTTGATCGTCTTGCCCAACCCGCGTTGCTCGTAGGTGACTTGGTCCAAGTGCACATCAAACAACCGTGAAGCCGTTACCGCATGAATGTCCTGCCCCTGCCGAAAGGCGTCCAGCAAGGGCTCTTCTTTCACAATATGGGCCAAGATTCGCAGTTCGACCTGACTATAGTCGGCAGCCAGCAGGACGCAGCCCTCCGCGGCTTCAAAAGCCTTGCGGATCTCCCGGCCCTGTTGCGTGCGAATGGGGATGTTTTGCAGGTTCGGATTACTGCTGCTAAGGCGGCCTGTGGAAGAACCCGTCTGGTTGTAGCTGGTATGGAGGCGACCGGTTGATGCATTGACTAGCTCACCCAGTGCATCCACATACGTGCCGCGCAGCTTTTCCGATTGGCGTTGCTCAAACAAGAGATCCAGAAATGTGTTCTGTTCGGGAGACAGTTCTTCGGATACCGCCTTCAGCTTCTCCAGTTCGCCGACCGCCGTGCTGACGAAGCCGGCACGGGTCTTCTTGAGTCGGCCGGCAGGGAAGCCCATCTCCTTGAACATGACCGAGCTGAGTTGCTGCGTACTGCGAAGGTTAAACTCGTGGCCGACAATTTGCTTCAACGTTGTGTTGATCTCCTCCAGGCGCGCAGCCAACTTCCCTGAAAGGTCCGCCAAAAAGTCGGTGTTGAGACGGATACCAGCCATCTCCATATCCGCAAGCACGGGCAGCAATGGAAGTTCAATCTCCTCGTAAAGCTTCCACATCTTCCCGCTGGCCTCTTTCAATCGCGGCGAAAAGAGTTCCCATAACCGAACCGTAGAGTCGACATCGGCGCCGCAGTAGGCAGTCACGACCCCGATATCCACCTCTGCAATCGAGATCTGGTTGCGCCCAGTGCCGATAAGGGTTGCGATATCTGTCATGGTCCAGCCCAGTTCCAGTTCGGCCTGGCTCTTGAGACCGAGGGAGCGGCTGGCGGGCTCCAACAGCCAGGCGGCCGTCATCGTATCGTGAATCGGACCGGCTACGCTCAAGCCGTGCCGGCGACATACAACGAGGTCGTACTTCCCGTTATGCGCAACTTTCGGCAGACTCGGGTTGGCAAAGTATGGCTGCACTGCCTTGCGCACCACATCCCAGGGAAGTTGTTGACCTTCTCGGTGACCGACGGGGATGTAACAGGCTTCACCTTCTGCCCAGGCAATTCCCAAACCGACCAGATCGGCGCTCATCGGATCTCGACCGGTGGTCTCGACATCGAAGGAAAGAATTTTCGCGTGATCCAGGACCTGGCAAAGTTGGTCCAGTTCAGACAGACTCTGAACGCACTGATAGGGGTGATCCTCTACCGTACTTGCTGACGGGCGCAGTCCCGGAGCATTCGATGCAGGACTCGAGTTTGGGAAGAGAGAACTTTGCAACTCCTCATTCTTTTGCGATGCCGCATTGCCATCAAGACTGCCCCCTGCACCTGCCTCCCCAATCTGATCCAGTTCCCGCTGCAGACTGCGAAATTCCAATTCCTCGAATATACGGCGCACCGGGCCGCTGTCATACTCTTGCAGTCGGTACTCTCCGGCGTCGAAAGTTACATCGAGATCGCAGACAATTGTCATCAGCCTCTTGTTGCGGCGGACGTCCTTCTCTGCATCCCGCAAGTTCTGCTGGGTCTTGGGTCCCTTCACTTCATCAATGTGCGCGTACAGACCGTTAAGAGAACCATACTCTTTCAAAAAGCGAATGGCTGTCTTTTCGCCTACACCTGGTACGCCGGGAATGTTGTCGGAACTGTCACCAACCAGGGCTTTCATCTCTAAGAACTGGTCCGGGTTCATTCCCCCATAGCGTTCGGCTACATCGGTGACTCCATATGGTAATGTAGTCGGAGAAGGTCCGCCAGACGTATAGAGGATGCGGACGCGATCCGAGACCAATTGGAACATGTCTCGGTCGCCAGACAGAATCAGGACATCGTGTCCTTCATGGGCGGCTTGGCGCGCGAGCGCGCCCAAAACATCGTCCGCCTCGAAATTCTCGAGGGTAACGATGGGGATACGCAGCGCTTCCAGAATCTGCTCGATGCGTTCCATTTGAGGACGCATCTCGTCCGGCATGGCGTCCCTGGTCGCCTTGTAATCAATAAACTCTTCGTGGCGCCAGGTATCACCTTTGTCAAATGCGACGGCAACGCCGTCAGGCTTGTATTCTCGAAGCACGCTGAACAGCTTGCGAACAAAGCCAAACACAGCTGTCGTTGGCTCCCCGCGTGCGGTGACCAGCGGTGTCTTGACACCAAAAAAGGCCCGATACGCTTGCGAATGACCATCTATGAACAGGTAGGTCGACACCGTCGTTCACCTTTTTGTCCTGGTCGCGCCCCATTGCAACCGTGAACTTGCGATAGAGGGCGTGAAGAAATCCGCATAAAGATTCAACGCCAATCCTTCGTAAATCGGCTACTCTTCAATCGCCAAATGGCCGTCGGACACCAACTCCCTTATTTGTCCGATGTTCAGAATCGAACGAAGAGTGCGCATTTTGCGGCCAACATCCAGCCTGTATTGCCCGGTAGGAAGTTCCAGAATGTAGTTTCTGTCACTCCGATTGATTAGGACAATAACGTCCTTTTTGTCTTCAAGCCAGGTAATGTCATCATAGCTGCGTTTTGCCACTGCAACCTTCCCTTTCGCAAGAACCATCCAAAGGAGGGCGAACGGATTAGCATAAACCGCCGCCGATAGTTCGGCAATTCAGCACCCACAAGAGTGCTCTCGACTCACAACAATTGTACAGCCGCTATCAGAATTTGACAAGGTTCTTCGAGCGAAATAGCCGTCCCGGTGGCCTTCCTCGCAGCGAACGTGCGGAGCGGGCAAGCCAAGACTCGTGTAGTCCAATTCCTGCCACGAGCGCATATCCGCAGGCGTAAAAGGCAAGGAAAGGCAGATTCCACCACTGGTTGTTGACAACGGATAAAAAGCATCCAACCCCGGCGTAGAGCGCCAGGAAGAGCTCAGCAGCAACCAAAGGTTCCAGGGCGAGAGCATAGCCGCTTTGATGCCACACATCTGTTTGCTCTTCAACGCGGAACTTAGGCGTTCGCAGAAATGTTCCGGCGCGTCCGAACAGCGCTTGCACGGCTGCGACCGAATTGCTGAGCGACAACCCCATTCCCAGGAGCATCAGCAGAGGCAGATACGCCCAACGACGCAGCCAGTCTTGCGGATGCAGACGCCGTTGCGCTAACGCATACAAGGCCGGGGGACCAGCTGACACCAGGCTCAGATAGGCCAATGGCCAGTAGGGCTGGCTGCCAAAAAGCATGAGAAGAGGTGAAACGAGC
The DNA here is from genome assembly GCA_965220715.1 of Caldilineaceae bacterium. Classification (GTDB taxonomy): domain Bacteria; phylum Chloroflexota; class Anaerolineae; order Caldilineales; family Caldilineaceae; genus Bin5. The sequence continues at coordinate 3,883,557 of OZ244843.1, read as the reverse complement.
AGCAGCAGTAAAAGCAGCGGGTGAATCAAGTACCCGCCCAAATGGACTAAAGCGGCAACTCTCTTCAGGGTCGGCCAGCCTCCTTTCCAGACTGAGGCGCACAGCTTGCGAAGTGTTGCTACACTGCCTTTCGCCCAGCGGAACTGTTGCCGCTTGAAGGCCAGAAGTTGAGGCGGCAATTCGGCGGGGGCTTCCACGTCACCCAGATAGACGCCGCGCCAGCCGGCCAACTGGGCCCGGTAGCTCAAGTCCAGGTCCTCGCAGAGCGTGTCGTCTTGCCATCCTCCGACCGCATGGTCTTCGATACATGCCCGCCGCCAAACGCCGGCAGAGCCGTTGAAGCCAAACGGCAGACCGACAGAATGGCGCGCGGCCTGCTCGACAACAAAATGGCCGTCCAGTGCCAACGCCTGGGCCTTGGTCAGTGCGGAGTATCCCCCATTCAAGTGCGTCCACCGGGTCTGAACAAATCCGATTTCCCTCCCATTCTCTTTCAGAAAAGTGGGGACAGTGCGCTGCAGAAAATCCGGAAGTGGCGCGAAATCTGCGTCAAAGACGGCGATAAACTCGCCCGAGGCTGCTGACATTCCTTCCTTGAGCGCGCCGGCTTTAAAACCATTGCGTTCACTGCGATGCTGCACCTGAACATTGACGCCTCGCCTTCGCCAAAAAGCTGCCCGGCTCTCGGCGACCGCTGTAGTGCCATCAGTGGAATCGTCCAAAATCTGGATCTGCAAGCGACTGGAGGGATAGTCCAGCTTGGCGCAGGCGTCAACAAGCCTACTGACGACGTGAAATTCGTTGAACACGGGAAGCTGCACTGTAACCGTCGGCCAGAGAGAGCCGTCCTGCAACGTATTACAGGTGACAGGGGCGCGTGAAAGGGTTGCCGAATCCTTCAGCAACCTGTCTGCGCGGATTCTTAGTATCGTCAATAGCAGTGCCTGCAAACCATAGGCGGCAAGGCCCAGCGCGCCTATGATATACAGGAGTTGCATGCCTATCAATACCAGAGTATGTGGCACTTTGGGCGCTCCACTTTGACCAGTTCTTTCCACTGACCTTTGACTCTGATGACTACCGTGCGTCTCTGTCGATTTCGCGAGAATTCAACACCTGGCGAACTCTGCTAAAGGTCAGCTCTCTTTTTCCACTGTTCGCAGTTCTGACGCGTCACACAAAAACGCCGACGGTCACCGCCGGCTTCGTAAGCACTCCAAAGTATAGTTCAGATTGGGGGTTGCACTAAAATTGTGGGTAGTGGTCAGAACACCGGAAGTTTGAGCAATGTTTGAGCCTGAATTGCAGTTCTCGATCTTTGGCGCCAATATTCTGGCGCCGAGGCCCATGGTAAAGCCCAGTTGCTACCGAAAATTCTGAGGCAAATGCAGTTGACTTATGCCCAAGCCGAGGAAACAAAGTGCGCTGTTTCACAATTGACTCTTTTTCCTTTTATTCCACTCAGCCGGGGATATCTCAATAACCTTTCAGGAAGCGGCAGATGAAACGCTCTATACAATACTATGGTTCAAGAGCGGGACTGCCAGCCAATCAGGCCGTTTGATTTCTCTTCTCAGTTGAAATGATATTCCTCGGAGTCCATGTACACTTGGACCCCAAGGGATTCTCGCCTTCAAAGCGGGGTGTGCTATGGAAAAATCAGGGAAATCTTGGAGAACCTATTAAATCAGAAAGGCGCGAGGCTCGTATTCTGAATTGGCCTCGCGCCCCTCGTCGGCTGGTCGATCGCCAACGCTCTTTTCGCAATACTCAACCGCTCATAGCTTTCGGGCCGTGTTCTGATTGCATTCCACGTCCCCGAGTTTGTAGCACTGAGCCCTTACAGGTTCGCAATAGCAAACGAAGGCCACGGTGGCTGGTTTGTATCAACCAAGGCCTAACCAAACTGAGTTAGGCGTTAACTCAGACCAAACCGCGGTCCGATAGGATGCCTGGCAATTACACCTGCTCAGCCTCCTCCTCCTTGCTCTGCGTAATGACCTGATCGACCATGTGACTCGGGACTGGCTCGTATCGACCGAACTCAATAGCGTAGATGCCTCGGCCCTGGGTCATTGAACGTAGATCTGTGCCATAGCGCAGGATCTCCGCCATCGGAATCTCAGCGTTGATGATGGCGCGATTGTTGCGATTCTCCATGCCCATAACGCGGCCCCTGCGGTTGTTGAGATCCCCCATAACGTCACCCATAAATTCGTCCGGCACTGTCACCCGCATGTCGTATATCGGCTCCAGCAACACCGGGCGGGCCTCCTGCATAGCGATCTTGAAAACCTCGCGGCCGGCCGTTTGGAAGGCAATATCCTTCGAATCTACCGGATGGTGCTTACCATCAAAGACTATGGCCTTCACATCGACGATTGGGAAGCCTGCGATCACGCCTTGGTCGAGAATCTGGCGGATTCCCTTTTCAATCGAGGGGATAAAAACACTGGGGATTGTGCCGCCGAATACCTCGCTGGCGTACGCGAAGCCGTCGCCCCGCTCCAACGGCTCAACTCGCAACTCAACATCTGCAAACTGACCGGCGCCGCCGGTCTGTTTCTTGTGTCGATAGTGGGCGCTGCCGGACCTCGTCACCGTCTCCTGGTAAGGCACCCTTGGTAAAGCAGTGTCGACCTTGACACCGAATTTGCCGTCCAGGCTGCGAATCGCTACGTCTATGTGCGTATCGCCCATTCCCTGTAAAATATTCTGCTTTGTCGCGATGACGTACTCGACCTTCAGAGTTGGGTTCTCCTCCGCCAGAGCTTGCAGGCTTTGCCCCATTTTGGCACTGTCTGCCTTAGTTGCCGGCATCACCGCGACTGAATAGAGTGGCTTCGGATACTCTGGAGGCGGAATGACAAGCTGCTGTTCTCCAAGAGTATCGGCGGTCTTCAACCCTTCCATCTTTGTCACTACGCCGATGTCTCCGGCAACGAGTGCCGTAGCGGGCTCCAACTCCTTTCCACTGACAAGGAACAGGTTTTGTAGTCTGGATCTCTCGTCCGAGCGCAGATTGGTTGCCTCTTTGTCGACGGCCAGGGTACCGGAAAAGACGCGAACGTAGCTCATACGTCCAACATAGCGGTCAACAATCGTCTTGAAGACGTAAGCGGCAACCGGACCGTCCGCCTCTGCTTTCAGTTCCAACTCTTCGCCGTCGCCGATAGGTATGGTAAGGGCAACGTTTGCTGGCGAGGGAGTATAGCTCCTCAAAGCGCGCGCCAAACTGTAGAGACCGATGTTTTCTATGGCACTGCCGCAGAAAACGGGGATGATTTGGCCTCCTCTAACGCCTTGTTGTAAGCCCTGCCGCACCTCGTCTTCGGTCAACTCTTCGCCCTCAAGATACTTCATGATCAGTTCGTCGTCTGTTTCAGCGGCGGCGTCGACAAGGTTCTGGCGGGCTTCTGCTACTGCATCTTCCATATCGGCGGGGATGTCGGCGACGGTTGCCTCGGCGCCCATATAGGCCTTCATATCCACAAGGTTGACTATGCCCTCAAAACTCTCCCCCGTCCCGATGGGTAGTTGGAATGGCAGAATCGTGCCTGAGAACACTTCGTGCACGCTGGCCAGCGCGTTATCGAAATTGGCATTTTCCCGGTCCATCTTGTTGACAAAAATCAGACGGGGCTTGTCGACTGCGTCCAACTGCTCCCAGGCCAATTCCGTGCCGACTTCAACGCCGGCCACTGAGTCGACCAGCACAAGGCCAGCCTCTGACACTGCGAGGCCGCTTATCACTTCGCCAACAAAGTCAAGGTAGCCGGGGGTGTCCAATAGATTCAGTTTTGTACCTTGAAAATCGACAGGCACAACTGAAAGATTGATAGAAATGCCGCGTCGCTGCTCTTCGGCATCCCAGTCCGACCTGGTCGAACCATCCTCCACACGGCCGACGCGATTCGACCCACCGGCGTTAAATAGCAGCGCCTCGACAAGGGACGTTTTGCCGGAACTGCCGTGTCCAATTATTGTGACATTGCGTATCTTGTCAGTCGAAAACTCTGCCATGAATCCTCCTCACAACTATCTGTAATGTCCTAAATGGAAACGGGGGAATATCGATTCTGGTATGGTTTTTTCAGTGCTTGCAATCCAGTTTCGGGTCAACACTCTGCCGAAGCACTAAAACTTGATGCTGGCATGCAGCCGGTGACATTGTACAATTTTTTCTCTGATATGTCAACGAAATTGGACTGCCTACGCGCACAAAATGTCATTTGACCCGAGCTACATTGGATTGCGGGACGACCGGCACAATGCAGGCGAAAGGGAGACCAGACTTGAGGCTACCAGTCTAACATATCTGCCAGTTCAGCCGTCTCGATAAAGTTCCCGCATAATGATCATCTGTTGGATCTGAGTAGTGCCCTCGTATATCTGATAGATTTTGGCGTCACGCATCAGTTTCTCTACTGGATATTCCCTACTGTATCCGTTGCCGCCAAAAACCTGGACCGCGTCAGTCGCGTTTTTCATGGCAGCCTCTGCGCAAAACGCCTTTGCCATAGCCGCAGACATCGTGTTGCGGATCTCTCGATCTACGTCACAAGCCGCCTTGTAGGCCAGATGACGCCCCGCCTCAACCCGAATTGCCATGTCCGCCAGCATGAATCCGACGCCCTGAAAGTGTGAAATGGGCTGACCAAATGCAGTGCGCTCTCCGGCATAGGCAACTGCCTCGTCCAACGCGCGTCGTGCAACGCCTATCGCGGCGCTGGCCACACTCGGTCTGCTCTTGTCGAAAGCTTTCATACCAATCCTGAAGCCTTCGCCTTCCTCACCCAGTCTATTGCAAGCTGGCACTTCGACATTTTCGAAGAACACCTGGCAGGCTTGTGCCGCGTGCTGGCCCATCTTTTTGAGCGGCCTGCTTGTGCTAACCCCCGGCCAGTCCCGGTCGACAAGAAAGCAGCTAATTCCGTTGTGACCGGCTTCCTGGTCCGTCTTGGCAAACACAGCGAAAAAACTGGCTACCGGGCCGTCTGTGATCCACGATTTGGAGCCATTCAAAATGTAAGAGTCCTGTTTCCGCAATGCAGTCGACTTAATTCCGCCGACGTCCGACCCTGCATCAGGTTCGGTCATGCAGTACGCTGCAATCTTCCCATCTTCTACAATCAAAGGCAGATAGCTTCGCTTCTGCTCCTCCGTACCTGTGATCAACAGAGGAAGGGTTGCCAGTTGATTCAGCATCAACGCGGTCTGAATGCCAGAGCATCCATAGGCCATCGACTCGGCAATCACGCATTCTTCCAACGCTGTCGCACCCATGCCCCCATACTCTTCAGGGATGTTGAGATTGACGAGTCCGACTTCGCGCGCCTTGTGAAAAATCTCCCATGGCCATTCTTCGCACCTATCGAAATATTCGGCACGGGGCATGATCTCTCGCTGCGAAAAGTCCATAGCAAGCTCTTGCAACATCTTGACATCTTCAGGAAGTTCGTACATTGAAGGCTATCCTTAATTAAGTCAGATCCCCTGCGGGGTTATACGCTGCAGGGAATGTTATACTATTGCGGAGACGCACAACTCATGGCGCGAAAGGGCTCTCGATGGGTTCAGATTCCATTCTCTTTCAGGAGATTCACCAGCAACCCGACGTAATAGAACGGTTCGCTCAAATGGGGCAGGATCCTGTAAGGAAACTTGCTGCCCACATGCAGAAGGCAAATATTCGTCAGGTCGTTGTAGCGGCCAGGGGCACCAGCGACAATGCCGCTCGCTACGCTCAGTATCTACTTGGGGCAAACAACCGGCTCCCTGTAATGCTGACCACTCCCAGCCTTTTCTCGCTCTACCAAACGCCGCCGCTTTTCGCGCCGGATACCCTTGTTCTGGGCATCAGCCAGAGTGGAAGAAGCCCGGACATCGTTAGTGTTCTGGCAGAGGGTAGACGGCAGGGTTGCATCACAGCGGCAATCTCCAATTTTGTAATCTCACCCCTGGCAGAACAGGCGGACCATTTAGTGGCGCTGGGCGCCGGCGAAGAACGATCAATCGCGGCAACGAAGACATACACTGCCCAGCTCTTCGCTATCGGCCTACTGTCGGCCCACCTGGCTGTTGATTCCGAGAGCATCGCTACGCTGGAAAAGGCGCCGGATCTCATTCGACAGACACTTACACTCAACAGTGATATTGAAAGACTTGCAGAGCGTTACCGTTACGTTCGCAATTGCGTAGTAGTTGGTCGAGGTTTCAACTATTCCACTGCATTTGAAATCGCATTGAAATTAAAGGAGCTTACCTATACGCTCGCCGAGCCATATAGCAGCGCGGACTTTCTTCATGGTCCTGTCAGTCTTGTAGAACCGGCGTTCCCCGTCATCGTCGTAGCGCCGAGCGGCGTGCTGACACCGGAATTGAAATCGTTTCTCAGGCAGCTGCGCAGCATGGATGCCGAACTTCTCTGCGTCAGTAACGAAGATTCTCTACTGCAGTTGGGCCGCACACAGTTTCCCTTTCCGCCTGTTCCTGAATGGCTGTCCCCTTTGCTGGCAATAGTGCCAGGTCAGTTGTTCGCCCTGTTCCTGGCAGCCGCCAGAGACTTCGATCCGGACCGGCCGCGGGGACTGCGGAAAGTTACCGAGACACTCTAAGGCAATCTCAGGCGATTGCAAAAAATACTGGTGTCTCGGGAACCCCATCTCACCGATTATCAAATTCCATCTCTGCCCGAAATAGGAATAGAGCAGGCGTAGAAGCTCTACACCTGCTCTATCAATTGAAGTGGACTGATCCTTCTTTGCGCCCCTTACTGAATTTCTAAAGGGAGCGCAGCCTGGCTCAGTTTCCCATCTCGGAACCTGGCAGGTAGATCGTTAAATTGGCACTAGTTGCCTGAATGATCGGGAGCAGGTTCTCTATCAGGGAAAACACAGAGTCCAAGTCGGCGCCGGGCAACAAAGCCGAAACGCTATCAAGCACACCTAACTGTTTGGAGAGTGCAAGAACATTTTGTATTTCGCCGTTGCCCCAGGAAAGATAAGGGAGACCTATGCCATTCAAGGAAATGTGTATCCCATCCGGATCTGTATTCAGAGTTACCTTATGTATGCCGGAACTCGTCAGCCCTTCGATCAAGTCGGGCGGCAGACGCAGCGCGTAGAATGGAGTGCTGGTCAGTACCGTCCAATCGACATCGGAAAGTTCTCCCAGTGTCCAGCTGCCGTCGGCATGGTAAAGAATAGGCACATCGATCGTTGGCAGAACGCCTCCGAATGTTTGCAGGACTTGCTGTTGAACCATCCGGGCCATGACGACCGCCTCACTTTCTTCGACTCCGCTCAGAGGGATCGGTTCGGCCCCTTCCTCGACAGGGAAGCGCAGCACGACGCCCAGACCGAAATTTCGTACTAAAGGCAGAACTTTGTTCAGCGCAGGGACACCAAGGCCCAGCGCGGACACCGCGTCCGCAGTTGCAGCCAATGAATCTTCCTCCCATACTAACGAAGGAATCCGCTGTCCGTTAACAAGGAGCAAAATGCCGTCGTCGCCGTTATTTGCTCGAATGTGTTGGAGGTTGGAAGCAGTAAAATGCTGTACCCATTGCGGTTGCAGCGACATTCTGGAAAGAATCGACATAAGCCCCAAACTGACCTCTGGGGCCGGTTCATAAACGCTGCCATCCGGCTTCTCTTCATTGTCACCTGACATTTGTGATAACCCGCCGATAGAAGCAGTGCCATCTGACGCGTAATCAATGACGATCGCAGGCAGGTCAACGAAGAATTCATCGGAATCTCTATCGACCATAGATCCAGCGTCGACCCTGGACGTGCAACCTGAGAAAATTAACGCTACGGCAAGCAAGAGCACAGCCCAAAACGTGACGCGCTTCTGCATTCGAGGCCTCCTGTTAATTGAAATAAAATCTTTGTGAAGAGAATCCGATGAAAAGGTGTTCGTTTCGACGCTGTCGTCCATTGGGCATTTCCGGTCAGCCGTATGGGCGCCCCCGAAAAGTCGAGAGGAGACGCGAAGCACTGAATATGAAGAACACAGCAGTTGCCTGGCTCGGCAGCAGGGCTCTTGCATTGAGTTGCAAAATCTGTACGTGGCAGTTGGGGGAAATAAAACCGCCCACGACAAATCCAGTCTGAGGCGATAACGCCTCTGCCGTTCCGTATTCTACATCCGCTTGACGTCAGTGTCAATTTCGATTTGAGAGGGTCTGTCCCAGGTTTCTTTGAAGCGTTTGTTGTTGTAAGGACGGTTCTACTTGGGTGTGGCGGCAGCTAAGTGTCCGCACAGAAGGAGTCAGCCGCGACGCAATGATGGTGACGGACAGCGGAGCAATGGCGCAAGAGCGCAGAGGCCAAGTGAACACACGAGACTGTGTCTGAATCGGAACTTTCGGGATGGGGCGATGGGCAGTGAATTACGTTAGGCGGAGTTCTGGTCTGGGATTGGCGTGATTAGGTAAATAAGGACAAGGGCTCAGGAGTGAGGCGAACGATCGTGTTCTCGTGAGAGCGTATGACGAGCGTTGTGCATTTTCTGAACTGGGATTGTCTGGTTGGGGGATGATCTGGACTGCAAGCGATTTGTCGATTCAATTTCGGCGGACCTCCTTTAGGCGGTTGAAGAGGCAGTTCGCGGTGGAATGGTGAAGTGGGATGCAGGGGCTTTGCATCGACTGATACGCAGGACCTGGTAAATGCCTGGCATGGCCGTGACCGAAAACTGGAAACTTCTGCCAACACCTGGGTTACGACCCTTAGGGTTAGCGCGAAAGGCAGTCGAAATAAAAAGTGCCTCTTTGCAATCTTCGCTGTCCAGCATGGCTCTTTTTTTTTCCAGCATTCAGCAGCAGAAAACGGTTGATATGTGTATTTCTGATGGTGATGTACACCTGACTTGAGCGGCGCCGCAAGGTCTGCCCTTGCCGAAATGTCTGACAGTTGACTATAATCAGGCTGGTAGGTCTTTTCGAGAATCCCTTCGGAAGTCGCAGTCCCTTTGGCTTTCCGCTCCTGTATGCAGGCAGTTGTCCTCTGCTCAAAAGTGAGGCGAGATTGGTGACAAAAACTGATTCGAAGGCTATCGAAGTGGGTAAAGAAGATTCTCCCGAAATGGGCTTTTCGCACCAGCCTCAATCGCCTTCAGTTAATTCCTTGGGCCCGGACATTAGCGAACCGTCATTGACAAAGGATGGCGATCTGGTGATGTTAGTAACCGGTGGCGGCAAACGCCACCTGTTGCGTCTGCAGCCAGGACGCCAATTCCATACCAATTTGGGCAAGTTTCTGCACGACGATCTCCTCAACCTTCCTTATGGCTATACAGTTTACAGTCATTTGGGACATGCCCTGTTGCTGCTGGAACCTTCGCTGGACGATCGCATGACCCGCATAAAGCGGAACACACAGATTATCTATCCCAAAGACGCAGCCATGATCGTGCGCCGCCTGAGTCTGCGGGCTGGAAGTCGCGTGATTGAAGCCGGGACGGGCAGCGGTGGCCTCACTATCGCATTGGCCTGGGCTGTCGCCCCCAGTGGGCGCGTCTTTTCCTACGAAGTTCGGGATGACAACGTTCAAGTGGCTCGAGACAATTTGGAGAAAATGGGTCTATTGCCGTATGTGGAACTGCACCACGAGTCGATTCTTGACGGTTTCAGCCAGTCGAACGTAGATGCCCTGGTTCTGGATCTGCGTACCCCCTGGATCTTCCTGGAGCAGGCCCATAGAGCCCTGCGTCCTGGTGGCTTCTTTGCCGCACTGGTGCCCACCACAAATCAGGTCTGCGACCTTCTGCATGGTCTGGAAAAGACTGGTTTTGCCGATATCTGCGTAGAGGAAGCTCTTGTTCGCAATTACAAACCGGTTCCCGATCGACTTCGTCCTGATGATTCGATGGTCGGCCACACTGTATTCATGATATCGGCACGTCCCATCGTTGATCGGGAGGAGCCTGGACGCTGGCTTTCGGAAGGGCGCAAGCGCTACGAGGCCCGGAAAAAACTGTCAGAGCGAATAGAAGAGGAAGAAACGAAACGCGCTTCACGGTCACCTGGACAGGGGAGCATTCACCCTAAATTGCCGTGAACCAAGCCGCCCACTTGGCCAGACGCCATGCAGTCCCACGTGTCTGAATTCAGGCAACTTGCGGCCCCGCATCTGCAACCTGCTAACGAAAGAAGCTGCCATGGTCAGAACAGATTTTGCCACTAAAGTTTTTGAGTATTTCGGCAATATTCACATGCACACCACCTATAGCGATGGCTTCGGCTCATTTGACGACCTCGTTGATGGAGCAGTTCAAGGCAGCCTGGATTTCGTGTTTGTCACGGACCACAATGTCCTTGTTCGGGAAGAGGAGGAAGGTTACCGCCATGGCGTCCTCACACTTGTCGGGCAGGAAGTACACGACACGGAACGCAAGGAATCGGGCAATCACTTGCTCTGCCTGGGCGTGGAGTCCGATGTCAGCGAAAAGGCCAAGGATCCGCAACGGCTCATTGATGCCGTGAACCAGCAGGGCGCTTTGGCAATCCTTGCCCATCCGATTGAGGAAAAGACCGATCTATTCCCTAATTCTTTTCCATGGCACAGTTGGGAAGTAACCGGCTATCACGGTGTGGAACTGTGGAACTACCTTTCAAGCTTCCGAAGTTTCACTACTAGCTACATTAGAACGGTCCTGGTAGCGTTTTTCCCCCAATTTTTCACCGTCGGACCGCTACCGGCTATGTTGGAAAAGTGGGACGAACTGGCGCAGAGGGAGCCTGTTGTCGCTATTGGCGGCACAGATGTCCATGCCGTAAAGTATCGCCTCGGACCGATCAGCCGCCGCTTCTTGACATATGTAGAATGTGCTAAGGCATTAAATACCCATATTTTGACCGATACTCCTCTGTTGGGTCAGCAGGGAAACGTCAACTGTGACTATCTCAGTCAGAACACTGTGCACGACCGTCTCCTTGTCCTCAAGGCGCTGCGACGGGGACACTGCTGGCTGGGCTATGACCTGGCAGGCCCTACCAAAGGCTTCCGTTACTGGGCCGAAATAGCTCCAGTTGTTTCCGGGCCCGGCACTTCGTCTCAAGCATTACAGCCGGCCGAAGCTAGTTCGCCGATCGCCGTGATGGGCGACTCGATAAGCCTGGCGGAAGGGCAAGCCCTTAACCTGAAAGTGCAGACGCCGGAGGTCGCAGAAATCCGTCTGTTGCGAAATGGGCGCGTCGTAACCCAGGGACGCGCTTCAACTCTTGCCTATCGAGCACACGACCCGGGCGTTTATAGAGTGGAGGTCTGGAAAAACCGTTGGGGAAAACTGCGGGGTTGGATCTTCAGCAATCCCATCTACGTGCGCAGCGCCGAGGGGAGACCACCGTCGCACCAGAGCTGAGTTTCTCGAGAGGAACGTTTCAAGGCCTGAGGCCGACTGATGCGAGTGTGGCCAGAATGAATTTCAGGCTCTCATTCGGTACTGATGTGGGCTGGCCATCCTTCGATCTCGGCCCTCAAAAGTGCAAGTACCGTGTCTTCAGCAGGCTGAGGATAGGAAAAAGCATATTTCTCCGCAAGTTGAGGAGCATACCACCTATAGAGCACGATCAATGCCACCGCCTGCCCTACCCAGTTTGTACTGCCTTCTGACCGCCTACTTAGGATGGACTGGGGAATCCCCAGGCTTCGCTCGAATGCTTCCCGCTGTGCCTCTCCCAGATACTGATTAATGCGCGCCCTCGACTGGGGTCGGCTGGCGCCATTCAGGGACACAACCAGGTCGATCATGAGTGTGCGCAGTTCCGTCAAAAGGGCGTGGGCGGCAAGCCTCTCCTGGCGTTTCAAGACCGCTGGCAGCCGAGCTAACAGCAGCCAGAATCGGCCTAGTTGCATGTCAACCTCTCTTGAATCCGGTGGAATCAACGCGACCTCTCTTGCTAGTAATTTGCTTTGCAGATCGCTAGCCAAGTGTTCGGCAACATATAGATAGTGGAAAGGTGCGTCCCGGTTTCCCATCTCCCCGACCTCTGAGGACGCGGCCCAGCAGATTTCGAAGAACACTCCTGCTGTCTCGCGTCCGCAGGGTAAATCGGCGGAGGTTTGCGCGCCCAAGCATATTCCGCTAAGGCTGCCACCGCTCTTTGACTCTTTGCCTTGAGCAAAATACGTGTTTCCGACTCCCAGCGCTTTATCTAGAGAATTTCGCAAGGCATTGTATGGGCTTGCCTGGCAGGGCAAATCTGGAGCCGCGTCTCGCCACTGCAGGCACAGATCCACACTGCTCCAGCGGTCGGCATCGCCACGTGCCAGCGAACCGGATAGCCAGATCGCCTCAGTCTGCTCCAGGGCGGCCAAGCTAGGTACCAGGGCCTGGAGGAAAGCGCGGTGGCGGGGCAGTTCAGTAACAGGCGAAAAGTCGAATTCAGAGAGCATCGGTAACTTAGTTAGCATCAGAATTGGTGGCAAAACGAGTATAACATAGCCGCCGGGTGCAGTCCGAACACCTAACTGTTTTCTGTGCCTCCCAAGTGATCTCAAGCGCTAATGTAGGGCCAGGAAGGCGCGGGGGTGGATGGGGCAGGACATCAGACGAAACTAAGCCCACTTCGCAAGAGACCGGCATGCTCCACCTATGAACACTGTGCCATGTTCGTACCCGCGAAATCTGATCGTCTGACCACCATCGAAAAGAATCTCTGTTACCGAGCGGAGCCTCCGCCAGATTCCAGAATATTTGGGCTGTTCAGCTTGGCGAATTGGGCCTACAAAGTCAGCTTCCCACTGGTAAAAGGTACAGTGACGTGCCAGAATGGTCATTCGCGTTTCCAGTGGGCAGCGATGTATGAGCGATCTTCTGTTATAATAGCCTGAGCAGGAGCAGGGACGTAGGTGCGTGTCGGTTAAATGACCAGCCCCATGTCCGACGCACCATAAGGCATGCTGCCCCGGCAATTGTCCCTCATAATCGATAAGGAACACGTATGGCTGAGCGCAACCCAATTCATGAAGTGATGGAAAACCTGGATGAAGATGACTGGGAGCAGATAGAAGAAGAACTGCTTCACGACGACAACGGCCCGAGCAGGCCAGGCACGCCCCCCCAAGGCGGTGGTAACGGTGGGCAGGGAGGAGGCGGCGGGCGCCTGTTGTGGTGGATGCTTGTGCCCTTCCTGGTGCTGATCTTGTTCAATACGGTCCTTGGATTTTACACCGATTGGCTTTGGTATGACAGTCTTGTTCTGACCTCCGTTTTCTTTACCCGCATTGGTGCATCGCTCGGACTGTTCGCCGCCGGCGCGGTTGGCTTCTGGCTGATTTTTGTGTTCAATGTTCTGCTGGTCCGACGCTTGAACCCTCAGGGACTGGCCGACACGCCGCTGATGGATGTGATTCAGGCTGTCGGTGTCCGTCTCACACCTATCATCTTTTTGGCGGGCGCCTTTTTCGCCTTTTTCATGGGCACGGGTGCATCTTCGGCCTGGGAGGAGCTGCTCCTCTACTTCAATCAGCAGCCGTTTGGCATGACCGACCCGATATTTGGCCGTGATGTCAGCTTCTTCCTCTTCACATTGCCAATCTGGCAGTTTCTCCGCGGATGGCTGATGACGGCACTTGTCATTACGCTGATCGCAACGGCACTGGCGAGCGGCATTGGCTGGCGGGGTTGGAGCACTCCCGCACCTGTGCGCGCCCATTTGAGCTTTTTGGGCGCGTTGATCCTGCTGTTAGTCGCCTGGCAGTACCGGTTGGACGCGTTGGAGCTGGTTTACAGCACACGGGGCGCAGTCTTCGGAGCAGGCTACACTGACGTTCACGCCCAACTGCCGGCATTCAATATTCTCGTCTATGTCACGATTATCGCCGCAGTGTTGCTATTGGTAAACGTGTTTTTGCAGCAGGCGTGGCGGGCGATCGTCGTCGTGCTTGTTGGTTGGATCGCTATTTCCGCTATCGCAGGCAATTTCTATCCCGGTATGGTTCAGCGCTTTCAGGTAAACCCCAATGAGTTTACGCGCGAGCGAGAATTCATTGCACACAACATTAACTTTACGCGGGCGGCCTTTGGCCTGGACAACATCGTCAACGAAAATTTCGATGCCACCGGCGAGCTGACCGCCGGCGAATTGCTGAGTCAACCGGATACAATTCGAAACATCCGTCTGTGGGACTACCGACCGCTGCTCCAGACCTATAACCAGGTGCAGGCCCTGCGTCAGCAATATCAGTTCACTGACATCGACATTGACCGCTACGACGTCGAAGGAGAGCGCCGTCAACTCATGCTGTCGGCTCGGGAACTGATTCCGGAACAGTTGGAGCAGCAAGCACAAACCTGGGTCAACCGCAAACTGGTCTACACGCATGGCTATGGCGTTGCTGCCTCACCTGTGGCGGAGATCACTCCAGACGGATTGCCCACATTTGTGCTGAAGGATTTGCCGGTTCAAGGCATACTGGATGTAACCCAGCCCCAGATTTACTTCGGCGAGCGCACAGCCGATTACGTGATCGTCAAGACGGAAACCGAGGAGTTTGACTACCCCCGCGGTGAAGGCGGCAACGTTTTCACCACTTTTGAGGGCGATACCGGCATCAAAATTGGCGGAATTCTCCCTCGGCTGGCATTCGCCATTCAGTTCGCTGATATAAATCTGTTTATCAGCCAAGAGTTGACTCCCGATAGTCAGCTTTTGTGGAGGCGCAATATCTTACAGCGGACACGTGAAGTAGCGCCCTTCCTGCGCTTCGACTCTGATCCTTATATTGTTGTCGGCGGAGATGGAAAACTCTACTGGTTCCTCGATTCCTATACGGTCAGCAGCCGCTTTCCCTATAGCGAGCCCAGCCAATCCGGGACTAGAACCATCCCGCCTGGATTCAACTATATTCGCAATCCGGTCAAGATCATTATCAACGCCTACTCAGGCAAAATGGACTTCTATCTGGTAGAGCCGGATGAACCGATCGCAGCAGCCTATGCCCGCATCTTCCCATCGCTTTTCACCCCCTATGAGGAGATGCCAGAGGACTTGAAAGAACACATCCGCTACCCTAACGATCTGTTCAGTATTCAGGCCAGTGTCTTCCGCACTTACCAGATGACAGAGCCGACCGACTTCTACAATCGCGAAGATATGTGGGCGTGGCCGGAGGAGATATTCGACAACCAGTCGCGACCGATGGAACCCTACTATGTGCTGATGCAACTTCCCGGTAACGACGACTTGGATTTTATCCAGATCCTTCCATTCACGCCGGCCAATCGCGAAAACATGATCTCTTGGCTGGCCGCGCAGAACGACCCGGACAAGTATGGTGAAATGCTGGTCTACCGCTTCGGAAAAGACTCGCTCGTTTTCGGCCCCAAACAGATTGAAGCCAGGATCGACCAGGATCCGCTTATCAGCTCTCAACTCAGCCTGTGGAATCAGCAAGGCAGCCAGGTAATTCGGGGGAATTTGCTGGTCATTCCAATTGGTGAGAGCCTCCTCTTTGTCGAGCCTCTCTACATACAGGCAGCTACGGGCAAGATTCCGGAGTTGAAGCGAGTAATTCTCGCTACCTCGGAACGCGTCATCATGGCAGAGAATCTCGGACTGGCCTTGGCAGAGCTGTTTGGTCAAGACATTCTTGCAGAGGCAAAACTGGCGGAACTGGCGCTAACGGGAAAGGGAAGCCTGCCGACCGTTGATTCAACAGAAACGGAAGACACGAGTGCCGTAGACTTGGCAGGGTCAACTCTAGAGGAGCTGATTCTGGAGGCAAACAGCAGTTACAGTCGGGCGCAAGACGCCTTGTTGTCGGGCAACTGGGCTGCCTACGGTGCTGAATTGGACGCGCTGCAGGAGCTCCTGCAACGCATGTTGGAAGAGAGTGGTATCTCGCCTGATCCCACGCCGACGCCCATGCCCACGCCCACGCCTCAGTCCCTGCCCACGCCGACGCCGGCTCCAGAGGAGAATTCGGGATAGCGCGAAGCCGCCGAATTTCCAGGGAGCAACACTTTCCTACGTCCGGACGCTGGGATAGGCGACTGAGGTTCACATGACCAACGAGATTGACGCCAGGATCCACTTGAGAATGGCTGGCTTTTACGGAGGCGGCCACAGAATAACTTCGTGCAGATTCCGGCATGACTGCACACTAGCTTGACTATAGTCCGCACGCCAGGAATGGTCGTCAAGTTCCTGTCTTGACGCGGCGCGATGGGCTGGGGAGACGCACCAGACTGCGCTCCTGTACTAAAATCTGATCAAAGTTGACGAAGCAACGCAATCGCGATGGCCGGCACTAAACGAAGCAGCACTTGAAATCTCCTGATGGAGGGTTCTTCGCCTGCATTGCAGCCAGTAACAGACCTTTATTCGATTGCACTTGATTTAGGCTACCAAGAAATGACTGAGGAAATGTCCTCCCCTCCGCCAACCGTACAGGAAGTCCTGGAAAGTATCGAGAGAGAGTGGAACGCGTTGCAAGCAGTTTTCTCCGAGCTGGACATCGACCAGATGACTGTCCCTGGAGCAGAGGGCTGGTCGGTCAAAGACGAGTTGGCCCATCTGGCGGCGTGGGCGAGGGGAGTGGCGGCCTTGGTGAGGAAGCAACGCCGTTACCCGCCAATGGGCCTGCCGGAGGACGCAGCACCCCATACCGTCGGCATCGAGCATATGAATCAGCTCATCTACGAGCAGAACCGGGACCGCCCGCTGGACGAAGTACTGGCCGAACTTTACGCCGCGCACCAGGATGCTCTAAATGCCGTCTCCGAATTGTCCGACAACGACCTGCTGCGTCCTTATGACGACTACCAACCCCAGGATCGGCGTCCTGATGGCCACACACCCATATTGTGGCGAATTGCCGGCAACACGTATGGGCATTACGCCGAACATAGAGAGTCAATCATCAAATTGTGGAGTAAGAAATGAACGCGAAGAGGAAGGTTGTAATCACCGGCGCTTCAGGTTACATCGCAAGTCTGCTGTTACCCGCCTTTCGCGAGCGGTACGACCTTACATTGTTGGACGTGCGAACCGTTGACCGTGACGGAAACGACGTGGAAGGCGTTCAGATTGCCGACCTGATGCAACGCGATCGGGACAGTTACCGCCACCACTTCCGCGGCGCCGATGCCGTTGTCCATTTGGGCTTTACCCGGGCCGCAGACAAGTCTGACCCGGTCCAGGACTTTTATGCTGAGTTGTCCAATGTGGAAATGGCTTTCCACGTTTACCAGACCGCACATGAGGAAAGCGTCCGGCGGGTCGTCGTCGCCAGCTCCAACCATGCGGCCGACTATTATGAGCCGCTGATACTGGATAAGAAATGGGACATTGTCACGCCGGAGATGAGACCGTTTTCCGACAACTTCTACGGTTGGGCCAAAGAGGCATACGAACACCTGGGCTTTGTCTTTGCTGTGGGGCGGATGCAGTATCGAGGCTTACACGTCGAAGAAAGTGCGCCAATACGCCTTGAAAACGTGCAGGTACGAATCGGCGGCCCTAGGGAAGACGACCTGGAGCGAACCGATCCTGGAGACCTGCGGCGCATGATCCGGGGGCTGGGAGTCTATATCAGCCAGCGCGACCTGCAGCAGCTGTTTATCAAGAGCATCGAAACCGAGGAGATAGGAGACGAACAGGGCGTCCCATTCCAGGTGTTCTATGGCATCAGTGGAAACTCACAGGCCTTCTGGAGTATCGTCAACGCGCGCAATGTGATCGGTTACGACCCGGAAGACAACAGCGAATATCGCTTCAGTGACCAGATTCATGAGCATATCCGGGCTGCGAAAGAGAAATAGCAGCAACCACGGGCGCGCTAGTGATGCCCTTCGTTCGCAGGTTCGAGCACGCAGATCGATTCAGCTTGGTCGAGAGCGCCTTCCGCCCCCAAAGCCAGAAAGTGGTAGCGGCCCTCCAGCCATTCCACCAACTGGTCGCAATAGTGGTCTGATCCCGCATGCCCGGACTGGCCCTGCGACTCCACAGCCCACATGCCGTCCTCGCCCAGATCGCTGATGAGCCGGTAGTTGGCGCCCATCAGGGCACCCCAGTTTGGATCGAATCCTGTATTGCAGACGGTCACACCGTTTCCGCCCACCGGCATGCCGCCGCGATCGAGTAGCGTGCCCAAATCTCCGCGTCCTGACAGAACGTGCCGCAGTTGTACTCTGTGCAGTTCACCCCACCTCCAGGTGGACATGTCGGCTCCCAACCGATTCTCTATCTCTGCCAGGGCAATCCGCAGCGCGTCGACAATCGCCTCTTCGCGATCTAAAGCATCGAACCAGCCGGCGGTGTCTACGTGAATCAAGGCCGCGGCCAGGCCGCCACACGAACCTGAGAGAGCTGCCGCCAACTCTTCGCCAAACCTCTCCGCGGCGACTTTGCTGCACCAGGCATTGAAGAAGACCTCGAATATTAGAGCTGCAACCGAGTCAGGCGCCATGCTGTGGTCCCACGCTTGCAGATGGCCGGCAGCTTCGAGGATGCGGGGATCGCCACTCTTGAGCAGAACTGGCAACAAACCAGGTAAGGCTTCATCTGCCCGCAGTGTGCGCGTGTCCTGTTGCATCTTCGCGAAAACCTCCCTGGAAAAGCTGTCGCCCTCTTCAATCATCTGGCGGATACGGCGCGCCCTGTGCCCGCTTGCCCATGTTCCGGACAGCGGATAGGGGAAGTCATCAGGAGCGACACGGTTGTTGGCTGTGGCGATCCAGCCTCGATCAGGGTCTTCGAGACGGGGCATCTGTTCGAACGGGATTACGCCCTGCCACTGGTGGGCGGGCTCCCAGCCGGGCCGGTATCCCCGTTCCCAGACTCTTCTCACCGGTATGCCACCGACGGCCTGGTATCCGAAATGACCTTCCGTGTCGGCAACTACCATGCTCCATGTGGGCACCCGCCACGTGCGCGTCGCTTTGCGCAGTTCGGCAACGGAACCTGCGCGGTCGATGCCCAGCAGCGACGTCAGCCATCCGCAGTTCGTATGGCCGAGCCAGCGCAAGGAGATGGGGCCGGTTGCTGCAGCTTCGGGGGGAAGGATTTCGTCAACGATAGGACCGTTGCGAGAAAAACGAATAGTCTTGTGCAACGAGCGCCCGTCGCGTACATGAATCGTCTCGACCAGCGTGCGCTCCGGTTCCCATTCGCCTTCGTAGAGAAAGCAACCGGGCCGAAGCGGATCCGTTCGCTCCTGGTACAGGTCGCGTTGCGAGCAGATATTGTTGGTGATGCCCCAGGCGACGCGCCGGTTTCGTCCGAACATGACCGCGGGCATGCCAGTGTAAGCCATACCGGCTACGTCAAATGAACCGCCCGTCAGCTGCACTTCGTACCAGCAGGAGACGGCAGCAAAGGCGATGTGCGGATCGCTGGCCACCATTGGCAGCCCCGACTTTGTGCGGGCGCCGCCTACCACCCAGTTGTTGCTGCCCTCGCCCTCCCGGGGGTCGCCCACACTGGCGCCGACAGGTGAGACACCGCCCTCCGCGGCCGGATAGGCGCCGGCGGGGATGATGCTTTCCTCGTCCGCCTCCCCGGTCAGAAAGGCCCTATACAGCGTTTCGTCCTCAAGTTCTCGCCGCGCCAGTTCAGGCCCGACGATCACAGGGAAGCGCACCGTCAGATAGTAGCGAAACTCGGCGGTAATCACCAGGCAGTCAACGGGCAACCATTGTTCCGGTTCGTAGTCCAGCAGTGCAAACTCGACCGGCAGATTGTCTCTCGACTCCTCGATCTGGGCGTTAACGCCATCGGAAAAACTTTGCAGCAATGTGCGTGTATCGGGCGGCGTGGATTTCCACTCGGAGGCGGCGATTCGGCTAAGTCCGACAGTGCGTGCAACCGTGTCCAGCTGCAAGCCGTCCTCGCCCAGGATTTCCGCCAGCCGTCCGTGACCTTTGCGCCTCAAGTAATCCAACTGAAAGAGTCGGTCCTGGGCCATGGCATATCCGAAGCCGAAGAAAAGGTCCTCGTCATTCTCGGCAAGAATATGCGGTACCCCCCAACGGTTGCGGGCGATGCGGGTTTCGGCCTTCACGCCGGTTCGCAGTAGCCCCTCCGGCTTGGGGGTCCTGCGCCTGATTTCGGCATCCCACCACCGGTCGAACTCCCCGCGCGAGATGCCCTTTGCCCTGCACAGCGAGGAGATTGACTCGCCCGCGCCAAGTCGCTTCAGCAGTTCTTTGGAGTTGATTTCCACGTGAGATTCCTCTCTGGGAATGGACTAGTACACTTGGAATTATTTGGGTTGGCAGGAGAGATAGGGACTAGGGCTCGTTGACGTTTGTCTGAACAACGACTTCCAGGTGCAAATTACGCCTGATCGTCGAAGGGCGGCGCAATCACGCAAAGAAAATCCGATACGCCTTTGGTGTTCTCCGCGTCCCTCCGCGGACAAAAAGGTGTTCTTCGCGACCCTTCGCGTGACTTCGCGGATCAATTGGTTTTGTCTATTTCAACATTCAAGCGAGAAACATCCCTAATAGGCCTGCAGGCTTTCAGTTCTTGTTGACATCTGAACAGCCTTCCCAAAATGTCAACGGAACCTAGTGCCTTACGGCGAGAAAATGGGTAGAATGCAAAGAACCTCCGCAAGGAGGTTCCGGCGAACAAACTGTGCGCGCCAGGCAGGACTCGAACCTGCGACCTTCGCCTCCGCAGGGCGACGCTCTAATCCACTGAGCTACTGGCGCATAAGGCGGGGAGGGAGGGATTTGAACCCTCGAGGGACATTGCTGCCCCTACCCGCTTAGCAGGCGGGCGCACTCGACCAGGCTATGCGACCTCCCCTCATCGTACATGTTGGCTGTGCCAGGCGGAGGGAGAGGGATTCGAACCCCCGGTGACATCACTGCCACAGTTGTTTTCAAGACAACCGCCTTCGTCCTCTCGGCCATCCCTCCGGGCCAGGACTTGCCAGCCATTGACTGAGACAGTATAAACCCAATGCAGAAAACGTGTCAAATAAAGAGGGCCAGCCCTCGTCCTGAGGAAGAATTTTTCTTGCCGGTCTCTGGCCCCGCTGCCTTCTATTCGGGGTCAATAGGCAACTGCCTCGCGATGGGAACGATTTGGCAAACTGAATCCCAGCCCGGTCCCTCAGCCAATCTCCAACTCGCCGCCAAAATAGGAACGCAGCACATCCGGCAGTAGGATGCTGCCATCGGCCCGCTGATTGTTCTCCAAGAGCGCGATGATCACTCGAGGCAGGGCCAGCCCCGAGCCGTTAAGTGTGTAGACGTATTCCGGTCGCGCCCCCTCTCGCGGACGGTAACGAATATTTGCCCGCCGCGCCTGAAAGTCTCGGAAAAGCGAACAGGAGCTGACTTCGAGCCACTCCTGGCAGCCTGCCGCCCAAACCTCCAGGTCATACTTGATGGCGGCAACGAACGAGAGATCGCCGGTAGCGATGGCGACCCGGCGGTAGGGCAGCTCTAGCCGCTCCAGCAGAACCTCCGCCGCGCGGGTAAGCGATTCCAGTTCGTCTCTTCCCGTCGCCGGTTCAACAAACTTTACCATTTCCACCTTCTGGAACTGATGCACCCTTTTCATGCCCCGCACATCCTTGCCGGCCGACATCTTTTCGCGCCGGAAGCAGGGCGTGCTGGACACGTAATTCCGTGGTAGAGTGCCCGGTTCCAGGATCTCATTACGGTGAAAGTTCGTTACCGATACCTCCGCGGTGGGGATGAACCAGTAGTCCTCTTCCGCGTCGCGGTAGAGGTTGTCACCGAATTTGGGCAGATTGCCGGTGCCTTCCATGGCATGCCCACGCACCATCATTGGCGGGTAGAGTTCGGTAAAACCGTGCTCGTTTACATGTACGTCAAGGAACCAGTTTGCGAGTACGCGTTGCAGGCGGGCGCCGGCGCCCTTGAGAAAGTAGAATCGGCTGCCGGCGGCCGCGACCCCGCGTTCAAAATCGATGATTTCCAACTGCGTTCCCAGGTCCCAGTGGGGCTTGGGCGTAAAGTCGAACTGGGGGATATCACCCCATATGGAGATAACGACATTCCCCTCTTCGTCCGCCGCCACCGGCACGTCCGGGTCTGGCATATTGGGAATGCGCATCATGGCATCGTGGAAAGCGGCTTCTACGCGACGGAGCTCTTCGTCAATCTGCGAAATCTCATTCCCGATCTGGCTCATCCTCCGTTTCAACGCGTTGGCCTCTGTGGCTTTCTGTTCACGGTAGAGCGCGCCAATCTGTTTGGAGCCGGCGTTGCGCTCTTCACGCAGCTTCTCCCCTTGCTGCAAAAGTTCTCGCCGCTCTGCGTCCAAATCCAGTGCCAACTCCCATGGCGCCTCGTTGTCATTCAGTTTCTCCATCGCCTCAGCAAGCGCCTGCCGGTTTTCACGCATCCAACGAATATCAAGCATCTCTCGCTCCTGCAGATTGAATGTAGGTGGCCAGGACATGCCTTGCCATGCCAAAAGAAAAAATCCTCTCGCCAGTTCAGGACGAGAGGACCCGTGGTACCACCTGAGTTCGCAGAAAACTTATCTGCCTCATTGCGCCGTTATCGGGGCGGTGCCGTCCGGCCATTCTTGTGCCGGATGCTCTTGGGGCGCTATACCGTTCGTCGCCTGTTGCCTCGCAGCGGCCGGCAACTCTCTGAAAAGTCGAGCGAACAGTCCATTTCCCCAGTCACAGCAATCTATTTCCCTTACGCTCGCAGGGTATCACAGCCTACTATCTCTGTCAATTTTCGCCCCAATTGCAGATGAGGCCAAGAAGGTTGTCATTGATTCCAGGTATGAGCTAGATTGGCCAGATCGACCAGTTGTAACAGTGCCAGCCGGCCGACACTATGAAAGCAGCGTTGAAGCGGCACTGGCAACTGAGATGCCAGCCATTCGACCACGGATTCGGGCATTGCCGTCTCCACTTCCAGCCGTGCCACTGGTAGAGCCAGTTGCTGATGGCGCAGCCCTCGGCTCTGCGCCTCCAGCTCGTCGCCGCTTCCGGCTCCACTCGATGCGCGTAGGACGCGGAATTGAAATACGCTTTCGATCTGCATTCCAGGAAAGAGTTCGTTCAGAAAGCCCGCCACCGCATCTTCGCTCCAGATGAATTGCCGCATCTCAGTCGACGACGGCACGGAAACGAAACGGGACATGAGACGCGGAACCTTGATGCGGGCGTAGGATAGGGGACCTATACCGATGTCAGGGCCTCTTAGATGAACCAGCAGGTTGATGCTATGAGAACTGATGAAGGGAAATGGATGCCCTGGGTCGACAGCTAAAGGAGTCAACATCGGGTATAGTTGCTGGCGAAAGAAGCGGCGCAGGTATTCGTGTTGTTGTCTGTCCAGCTCATGCGGCTGGCGTATGTTTATGCGAAACTCCTCCGACAGTGCCGGCAAAAGCGAGTCGTCGAGATCCACATAGGCCTGTTGCAAGAGGGGATCAAGCTTCGCCGCAATATCCTCCTGTTCTGATTCAGCCAGCGCCGGCGCCTGATCTACAAAGTAGTGGTCCAGAACTGAGGCGAGCAAACCCAGAATCCGGAGTCGCTCCAAGAGAGGACAGTCCGGATCCCGGCTCTCCTCTAACAAGTAGGAGGCCTCAACAACTGGCGCTGGCAGTTGGGCAGTTTTCAAGCGTCTCTTCAGTCCTGTAGCCAGCGCTCTGGCCCGGGCGATTCCTTCTGCTTCGACTGGCGCCGCGAACGCAGGCAAAGGGGTATCTGAGCTTGCAGTAGCAAAGGGATGCGCAGTGTAAGGCTGGCTACTGTCTCGTAGGTTTCTGGCCATCTGAAATAGCTATTGCTCGTGGGCAACAAAATCAATGCGGACTGTGAATTCATCCTGAACGGTTAGCGTGTTGGCAAAGTTTGGGGGATCAAATCCCAGATCGGTCATTCGCAGACGAGTCTGCAACGTGCCTCTGATTGTACTCTCGTCCAGCCTGGCCGTCACGTCCCAAACAGTGGTCATTGTGATGCCTCGCAGCGTCAGGTCGCCCTCCAATTGGAAACGGGTCTCTTCACCCTCCTGATAGTTCCCCGGCCCTTTGAGGACTCGCCCCGCGGCGAATACCGCCAGTGGGAACCTTTTCGACTCCAATGCATTCTCCCGAATCCATCCGTCGCGCAGGACTTGGTCTGTGCTCAGGGTCGGTAAGTAGACTGCGAAGCGATTTGACCCGATCGCAGGGCGGGACAAATCGATCTGAAACAGCCCTTCAAGGTCGTGCGTTTCCCCAACCACTTCGGTATTGCCAACTGCTAAACCGTACTTGCTAGTAGCGCCGGCAAACAGCTCCTCGTCGACGATATAGACGGCCTTCGACTCGCCGGGGATGATGCGAAACGTCCGCCATGCTTCCTCCTCATCCATCGTGATTGGTTCCAGTTCTTCAAACGCTGCGGCCGCTTCGGCCGAGATTTTCATTTCTTCCGAAGGTAACTCCTCTTGCAGCGCTTCGGAAGAAGTCGATTCGCTCGGCGTTGAAGCGGCACGCCGGTCGGAACAACTGGCTGCCAACAGTATGGCCAGCAGAAGTAAGAGATGTAAAGATTTCGCTCTCATGCAGAAAGTGCCGTTATACACGTTAAATCCATATTCCGTCGAGGCTCCCCGGCCGCAGGCATTTGGTTTAATTCGCGGGCGGAGTTGGCTGGTGCGCTTCCTCGTCGATGCGGACACCCTCGGGAAGATAGCGGGGCAGATCTCCACCGTTACCGTACGCTGCCAGTAGTTGACGGACAAACAGGGAGTAAAAGCCTTCGTGGCGGAAAGACGGCTCCGACTCCCACACTGCCAGACCGCTCTTAAAGCCGAACTCCTCAAATGATGCAACAAATGCGCCGTTTTTGGAAATGATGTGCATTGGCGTGTCCCAGCCGTCCTCTCGCCTGGAGACTCGAGGCGGCTGGTGATCGCCTACAACTACAAAAATGGCGTCGTCGTTCGGTTCGGTGAGGATAAAATCAGTAAGCATCTCAAGTTGATACTCGATGGCATTCCAGTAGTTCTGACGGCGCTCACTGTGTTCAATCAGTTCTGTCGAGGGTGGCGGCGCAGGTCCTGGCCTGCTCAACTGCTGCCACGACTCGGCCAGCCTGGGTTGCGGGGTCCAAGGATAGTGAGAGTTTTGTGTAATTGTAAAGAACAAGTAGGGCCCTTCGGTCTCGCTGCGCATCGTCTCGCGAGCAAAATTCAGTGAGTACTGGTCTGGCGGCGCAGGTCCCCATCCATACTCGGGACCAACATAATTCAGATCTTCATACTGCAGCCAGCGGTCCACCCCATAGAAGGAGGCGTATTTCCTCCATTGTGACTCGGGCAGTCCCATTGACAGCGCAGTAAGGCGGTAGTAAAGATAGCCCTGCCCTTTCAGAAACCTGCCCATATCCGGGTACTCCTCATATTGATATCTGTCCAGCAGGGCATAGTATTGAGGGTCCGAACTGATGCGAAGACCGAAGAGTGCGCTTGTGTACGACATCCAGGAACCGCCCCCCCACGTGGGCGCCAAGCTACGGGCCGAAGAGACGTGCCAGCCCGCGTCGGCCAGTTTCTTGTCCAGTCGCTGCGATAGCGCCTTGTATCGAACCCACCAGTCTGTTCTCTTATAAAGCACTGTGCCGTACGATTCACTGAAAATGATATAGATGGGAGGGTGCTGGGCCAAATTGTAGCGCCCGTAGTCATAGACGAGGCGTACATTGGCGCTATCAGATCGCTTTACACTGTCATGCACGCGCTGGGATTCGCTAATGTTTCGAGCCATTTTGGCGACGATACTGCTGAACACCATTTCCGGACGTGATATCCGGTCTGGGAGGAAGATTGCCTGAATGACCACGATTGCCGCCAGCAGACCAAGCATAGCGCCTGAGAACGGACCCGGGCCGCTGTCAGGCAACACATACCGAGCTAACCGTGCGACCAGGACTGCGCCGCCAACGATGAGCAGCAAGGTTCCGGCAACAAATGCAGTGGTAACTCGGGCGTTCTCCAAGAAAAAACTGAAACCTTCCGTTGCCATTCTCAGCTGAGCATAGAAGACAGGCTCGACGCTGAAGAACGTGAAAGTCACACCCTCATAAAGGTAGTAGAGAAAGATTAGGACATATAGGAAAACAAAGGCGTAACGGATTACGCTCTTTCGCAACGAAAGCCAGAACGTCCACACCGCGGCAAAGAGTATGATTTCGGAATTGAACCGCAACAGGTCAGGTTCTCGGCGCCACACAAAAAGCTGCCGCCAGACCTGGTCCAGAGATTGGCCGGCAAGGTGGATTGTCGGCAGAAACGCCCCATCCTCGCGGTCCATCAGGACGACAGGCAGAAAAAGTAGAGAATGGAGAACGATGAAGGCAGCCCAGAATCCGAAATCCCCGTGGTAACGCTTGGGCGAACCAAGTCCCGGACTAGGGAGGCGAGATCTCCTGGATAAGGAGTTGATCCGCGCGTTTCCTCCGCTGCCCGCAGCATTCTGGGTCTTGTCGGCGCGTTCGATTATGCGCATGGGTTCTGAATTTGGAGTTACTGCTTAGGCCAGGCATGGGGCAGCAGGCCGGCTGCGATTGCCTGCTCCACTACTGCGGTGACGGCTTGCCCGAGCGCTTCGGAGCCGAGTGAGACCGGCGCCATGCGCTCTTCTACTTGGGCAACAGTGACTTGGTTCTCCCGCCAGGTAACGCCCCCTGAATGATAGTTGTGCAGCAGGGGCATGAGACGGTCCATCGCCAATGCGAAACGGGCCTCCGGTGTTTGCTGGCTTTCGTATTCTTCCCAGAGTTCGATCATCTCCGCAGCCTGCTCGGCCGGCAGCAGACCGAAGATGCGGTGCGCCGCCTCACGCTCCCGTTCAGCTTTGTCCGCATGGCCTTCCGCGTCATAGGCGTAGGTATCGCCGGCGTCAATCTCGACGATATCGTGGATTAGTACCAAATTGAGAGTATGTAACACATCGAAAAGCTCGTTAGCATGTTCGGCCAGAACCAGGACCATTATCGCCAGATGCCAGGAATGTTCGGCGGAGTTCTCGCGCCTACCACTGTCCAGCAGCAGCGAACGGCGCAGGATGCCCTTCAGCCTATCAATTTCGAGTATAAATTGCAGTTGACATGCCAGTCGTTCACTTGTCATGGAGATGCGGGTCGCGCCTTTCACCTAGGGTCTGTGAGGCCCTGCGAGTGGTATGCAAGCCAATAGCCTTCGACGCGAACAACGAAACGGTTAGCGCTTTCGACATAGATTCGCTCGGCCAGAGGAGTAGCCGCGCGGCGCAGGCGGCTTCGTTCGCGAGAGACAATCGAAGAGAAAACTTCAGCATGCCCCCTGTTCGCGCCCTGCATTTCCTGGACAAGCGGAGACTCTTGCATCACGGCCAAATCATGCTCGTCGCCCAGTCTATCGGCCAACAGGTCACAGTCCTGCGCCACCGCTTTCATCAGCGCGGGCCAGAGTGGCTGCAGGATCTGAGACTGGTGCCAGAGATATTTGACCCGCTTGCGCCAGGCATGGAAATTCTCGGTGGTGGGTTGGGCATATGCGACCTTTTTTTCTTTCAGGCCGCGGCCATAGGTCCTGCGAAGCCCGGTTGCGAAAAGAGAGAAGCCGGTAGCGCGAAACCTCCAGTCCAATGCCCTGCGTCGCGCATCCCTGAGAGCTTCGATCACGGAGGGGAGCAGCCACTCGTCCCCGGCGAAACTCTTCAAGACGGAGCCGTGCTCCTCTACAAACGATTGCCGCAGACGCCAGAAAGACGCGTCGGTAACTTGTAGCCCGTACCGCCGTCGGAGCATATCCATTGTTTCGATGTAGACCGCGCTGTCCCGAATAGGAGAGAGAATACGGCCCTGATCACGGAAGAACTGGTTTTCGGAACGGTATGTCTCGACTGGCAGCGCGCCGCGCGACAACCGCAACACCGCCCTGATTCGCTTAAAGTGCTTGCGCGCCTCGTGAATCCCTTCATTCAGATTATCATCGCGCGCCAATTGAAGAATTGCCCCGTCGATCTGATCGAGTACGATACGACGCAGCGAATCGGACGGTGCTTCGTATCGCATGAGCGAGAATTTCATCGGGGGAATCAACCTGAAGAGTTTGGCCGACTGATAGTTTACGACTAAGAGGCAGCCTGCTCCAATTTTGTAAACAGATCGCGGAAGACTCCATCGCGGTCGACATAGCGGGCACAAGAAATAGTCGGGCGGTTCTCGTCGAAGGCCCAGGCAATCGCTTCTGTCAGGCGCGGTGAACTGACCTTTTCCATCTGCGCCCACTTGGGATTCACCAGCCACGCTAACGGAGCTAAATCCCAAATCTGCTTGGAATAGGCGATCTGGTCGGCATGGTAGTCACAGTATATCTGGTAGAGATAGTCGCCGATCGCGCCTTTTCCCATCACATGCGCGGTCATTTCCGGCAAGGTTGTATGGAGGTGAGAGACGACACCCATACAAGGGAACCGCACCAGCGGAACACCGCAGTCCAGAACAATGCTGCTTGAAATCGGATCCTGGCGCAGATTGAACTCGCGCGTGTCCGGCCAGTGGCGGGCGTGCCCGCCCAACCATAGCAAGACGATGTGCTGTCGAATTGCCGGCTCCAGCACCAGTGCCGAGGCAACATTTGTGATGGCGCCGATGGCGACAACATAGAGGGGATCGTCCGGAGGCGAGGCCAGTGCCCGTTCGATGAGGTCAGCGGTTGCATCGCTCTCGACCGGTGTTTCGCTATCCGTCATCCACTTCGTAGACCCCCGCATCACAAACGCATCCCTCGGCTTGTCGATCGACGGCAAACGCGCCAAGAGACGGTGGATTTCTTCGAAGCTCTTCTCCATACCGTCACCCGGACCGGAGGAACGACTGTTGTGAAATGGCGCCGCGTGGAGGGCTTCCACGGTCAGCCGCTCAGGCGAAAGCAAAGCATAGACGACGGCAAACTGATCATCGATTTCGTTGTATGTATCGGTGTCCAGAACAATACGAACTGGGCCGACGGGTGGCTCAAGGCGGTCTTGGAGGATCTTGGGATCAAGAGGTGGAAAACGCATAGGCTTGTATTCTGTAGCGACAATGGCTGATTCTTGCTAAGGATGAAATCCGCCCGGCACGTCGTACACTTCTACGCTGCAAGCCGATTTACCATCTCGAGCATGGCCGTCATGTAACCGATTGCATAGGCGCGACCGCGGTGTCCCCAGTTAGTGTCTTCTACCATTGCAGGCACGTGATCGGTGATCATGAATCCGGTGAAGCCAACTTCCTTCAGCGTCTTCATCACCTCAAAAGGATCTACGTTGCCCTCGTTGATAAAGCACTCATTGAAGCAGGGGACCGTGCCCTGTACATCACGGAAATGGACGTAGACAATGCGGTCCCTGCCTCCAAAGTGGCGGATGGCTTCAAGGACATAGTCATGCCCGTCCATTTCCGACCAGCAGCCCATACAGAAATCCAGGCCGTGGTTGGGGCTGTCAAAGCGGTCTATGGCCCGCTTAAACCCCTCGAAATTGCGGAAAATACGGGCAACGCCGCCAAGAGACTCCACCGGAGGATCATCAGGATGTAGGGCCAAAGTGACGCCCGCCTCCTCAGCCACCGGCAGAAGCCGCTCCAGATAGTATTCGTAGTTGGCCCACATTTCGTCGGCGTCATAGGCGCGACCGTGCGTTAGTTCAGCTGGATCATGTTCCGCCAAATTGAATCGGGTGCCGCGCGCTCCGCCCCGCAACGGCGCCGGGTCCGGGGTGCGCCAGACCGAGTTGGGCATCCAGTGGTAACCTAGAATCGGAATCCCGGCTCGCCCCATATTCCCAACTGTCGTCTGCATATGAGCGATCTGCTCGTCTCGCCCTGGCAGGCCCAGCATCGCTTTGTCGTAGAAGCTGACCGGAACGTTTTCCAGGCAGATCAACCGCAGCCCGGCCGCTTTTGCTCGATCCGAGGCCGCCTTGAGATCTTCAAACTCCCATTGCTTCTCGCCTGGGAGTCTCGGCGTGTTCATGAGGAAATCATCGGCGCCCAGCTGCTTGATGAACGCCAGTTTTTCATCGGTCAATTCATTGAACTGGCCCAGGCCGATACGCATTTGCGGTGACATAGTAAGGCTCCTTTCCTCCAAATTTCAGAGTTCCAAGTTTCATGCCTACGCTGGCCTTGACACTTGGATCCCGCGAACGATTCCAACCGGTCCCGTACTGCGCAGAAGATTCAAATCCTACTTCGAGACCTGGTATCAGGGCAATCAGCTTAGACGGGAAGATCAGGCAGGCACCGGTGGCGACAGGCGAGCAAGCAGTTGCTCCTGTTCCCCCTCGGTCAGGTCTACCAGGGGCGGACGGACCCGGCTCCAACCCTGTCTGCCGGTCTGGTCTGCGACAATGACTTTGAGCGACGCGATCATATTATACCCGGATTCGAGAATGGCGTCGCGGACCCAATTGGTACGATTCTGGCGGTCCTCGGCATCGGCTGCCTTCCAATTGTCATACAGATCGCGAATGACATGCGGCAGAACGTTTGCCATGCCGGAGATACAGCCGCCCCCGCCGCCCTGCAGGTTCTTCAGCAGCAGGGCCTCCGTTCCGCAGAATACAGCGAAACCAGGGAAGTTTCGCGCCACTTCATGCAGTCCCAGCAGGGTGTTCACGTCGCCGGAGCTGTCCTTAACGCCGGCAGCCTGGCCAGGGTACGCCTCCGCCAGCCGAGTGAGCAGCGACGGGCTAAGAGGGATGCCGCTCACTTGTGGGATGTGGTAGAAGTACATGCGCAGCCGCTCGTCGTCCACGCGATCTAGCACCGCTGCGAATGAGCGAAAGAGACCCTCTTCTGAAACGCCCGGATAGTAGAAAGGTGGCAATGTCAGGGCGCCGCGGCAACCGGATTGTACCGCGTGGCGGGTCAGATCGGCGGCTTCGACAATCGAAGCGGCGCCGGTACCTACAACCAGTCTGCTCGCCGGAATGCCCGCTTCTATCACCGCGTCGACCGCGGCCATACGTTCTCCCGCCGAAAATGATGTTGCTTCACTGTTTGTGCCGAAGAGCACGAGCCCGTGGCAGCCACCCTCCAGTAGACGATTGCAGAATTCAATATATGCCGGCAGGTCGATGGACAGGTCGGAGCGGACGGGCGTAAGAGTGGGGGCAAAGACGCCGCGCAGTGAGAGTTCGGTCATACCATTGTTCCTCTCAATCTCTAACAGGCGATGGCAGTTGGCGCTGACGAACGGATTACTACATGTTACGACCAGCAGGTCGGCATTGTCAAATGGACCGGTCCCGCCGCTGCTGCAGCGCGCCGTGTGCCTCCGACCGATCGCCAGGACACGGTTCGGTCGCGCCTTGAGGCCGGGCCGCTCAGACTGGAGCTTGGTTCGCTTTCCACGCAACTTTTTTGCGGCTTGCATAGAGTGACCAACATTGGGCATAATACGCCAATTCCACTAAATGGCCTTGCATTCAGGGGAGTCTTACTACTTTCCAACTACAGTTCGCTTCAACTAAATATCTAACGAATCTTTCCCCTGACCTTTTCGGGGGCCTTGACAAAGTTCTGATTGAGTACTGAGGGAAACAAGGGCTGCATGGCGCAGAAAAGAGATCTTCAAACCTTGGCGCTGCCAGAACCGGCAAGAGATTTGAGCACATTTCGCCTTTGCCAGCCTCCTGGAATTCATCCAACAAGAAGCAATGGCAGGAATTTAAGTGTCAAATCAAAACGAAACAGAAAGCGAAAATGCCCTCAGCCCATTCAACAGTTATGCCTTGGACGGAAACATTTTCGACGAGATGTTTCAAGCTAACGGCCGTCCCCGGGAGCCGTACCAGAAGTTGCTTCAGAG
This sequence comes from Caldilineaceae bacterium, assembly GCA_965220715.1. Lineage (GTDB taxonomy): Bacteria > Chloroflexota > Anaerolineae > Caldilineales > Caldilineaceae > Bin5. The sequence goes on along the minus strand of OZ244843.1, from coordinate 3,851,766 downwards.
TATCCTTGAACTGCAAGCCAGCGAACTTACGCAGCGTCAACAGGCCGCCGATCTGACGTTTCTGAACCGGGGCATCACCTTCACCGTTTATGGCGAAGACTCCACGATTGAACGCATCTTCCCTTACGACATCCTTCCCCGCATCATAAGCGACCAAGAATGGAATACCATCGACAGCGGTTTGCGCCAGCGCATTCACGCCATCAATCTTTTCCTGCGCGATGTTTACCATGAGGGGCGTATTTTGCAGGAAGGGAGAGTACCGTTCGATCTCATTTACAGTTGCCGGAACTATCAGAGGGAGATGAGGGGTGTCAGGGTCGCCAATGACGTTTACACATCGATAGTTGGTTCCGACCTCGTACGTCTTCCCAGCGGCGAATTCGCCGTTTTGGAAGACAACCTGCGTGTGCCCAGTGGCGTTTCCTATATGCTTGCCAATAGGGAGGTGATGACTCAGGTCTTCCCCGTAATGTTTGGCGGATATGGCATCCAGCCTATCGGTCACTATGGCCAGGTGTTGTTGGAACAGTTGCAGGCGCTAACACCTAAAGGGCGCGACGCGACAATCGTCTTGTTGACACCTGGGATCTTCAATTCAGCCTACTTTGAGCACACCTTCTTGGCGCGCGTTATGGGAATCGAGCTTGTCGAGGGCGCGGACTTGCTCATCCATGACGGATTTGTGTACATGCGAACGACTGGCGGGTTACAACGAGTTGACGTCATCTATCGTCGCATCGACGACGAGTACGTCGATCCGTTACACTTTCGCACAGATTCAGTCCTGGGAGTTCCCGGCCTGTTCAACGCCTATCGCGCTGGAAATGTAACGCTTGCCAACACTATAGGAACTGGAATAGCCGATGACAAGGCGGTCTACTCTTTCGTACCCGAAATGATCCGATATTATCTGGGTGAAGATCCGATCCTGCAGAATATTGACACCTATCTCTGCATGCGCGAAGACGAATGTGCCTACGTGCTCGAGAATCTCGACAAACTGGTCGTCAAAGCCGTCGGCGAGTCCGGTGGATACGGCATGCTTATCGGCCCTTACAGCACGCGTCAGGATCGTGAGAACTTCCGCCAACAGATACAGGCTGATCCTCGTAACTTTATTGCTCAGCCAACGCTGAACCTTTCCCGTGCTCCTTGTTACATAAATGGCAATGTAGTCTCCCGCCACGTTGATCTACGTCCCTTTGTACTCTACGGCGGTGAGAAGGAAAACACGGTCATTGTTCCCGGAGGACTGTCGCGCGTAGCCCTGCGTGAAGGATCGCTTGTGGTAAATTCATCCCAAGGCGGCGGCAGCAAGGACACCTGGATCTTGCAAGAAAGTTGAGCCCAATATAGGAAACGCGATCATGCTCTCAAGATCGGCTGACAGTATGTATTGGCTCGGGCGCTATATGGAGCGGGCGGAAAACACAATCCGCCTTCTTAGAGTTCGAATGAACTTCATGGTCGGCCAGGCCGCTCAGGCCGGCAACGATCGTGGCTGGCAGCAGTTCTTCTCCGCTTTGCGCCAGCCCCCTCCACTCATGAAGAATGGTGTCGTGGACAACGAAGAAGCCCTGAAGATGGCTCACAATCTAACGTTCGACGCCGAAAAACAAAACTCGATATCAAATTGTATCAACCTGGCCAGAACAAACGCCCGCTCCGTACGCTCCCAACTGAGCAGTCAACTTTGGGAACACATAAACAGACTCTATTTGCGTCTGAATTCCTGGCAAGGCCACCACAATTGGAACGACGAGCGTGACAACTTCTTCAGGGAACTCGAAAGCAGTGTCTCTCTCTTTCAAGGCCTGGCATTTTCAACACAATTGCACGATGAAGGGTGGCTCTATATTCAGGTCGGAGGACACCTGGAGCGCGTATTCTCGGTATGCAGCCTCTTGCAAGCACATTTTCGCTACTTTGGCGTTGAGGGCGGAGAAAACCTGGAGACAGTTGATCCGCTCAATGGCATTGGAGTCCTCCGCGCCTGCAACTCGTTTGAATCGTATTGCAGGGTTTACGATCCCCGGCCAGAAACGCGTTTAGTGACGACCTTTCTGTTGCTCCATTCATACCTGCCATATTCCGCAAGATTCAATGTCAACCAATTAGCCAACTTGCTTGAGCAACTCGCAGGTGCAACCGAGTCCCGCCGCGCAGGAGACCTGAATCGAACCGCTGGAAAACTGCGGGCCCATCTGCAGTACAGCCAGATCGATGACGTCGTTCAAATTGGGCCGCAGCCCTTTATCGTCGACATTATGAAAAATTGCGACCAAATCCACGATGCGCTGAATGAAGCCTATTTCGACTATCCGATCGATGAGGTATTTTCCTGACAGCCCATCCTTAAACTGAACAAATGAAATACTACACTATTCACCATCACACCAGATATCGATATGATCCGGCGGTCAGCGAGAGCACGATGGAAGTGCGCATGCAACCTCGTACCGACCGCCAGCAGCGCTGTCTCAACTTCCAACTGGAAGTCTGGCCGCACGCCCAGATACTGATGGCCAGCGACTGCATGCAGAACACGATCCACTATTTCGACATTCCCAGACGCCATTCCGAGTTGATTTTGCGCGCCAATACCCTTGTAATGGTCCAGGAGGCAGCACCCTTGCCAGTTGAGCTGGATTCTTCTGAATGGACCGGATTGGGCGAGGTCGCCGCAACCGGCCAGCATTGGGACTGGCTGTCGCCCAGCCATTTTGCTCGCACTACCCTGCTGCTATCCGACTTCGCAGAAGAGATCGGTTTCAGCCGCGACCAGGATCCTCTGAGCGCTCTCATCCAGTTGAATTTCCGGATTCATGCTGCCCTGGAATATACGCCGTACAGCACGGCCGTTGATTCGCCAATTGATATCGCCCTACAGAATCGCCGCGGCGTTTGTCAGGATTACGCGCACATCATGATTGCCTTACTGCGTAGGGCAGGTATCCCCGCGCGCTATATCAGCGGTTACATCTTCCAGGAACAGGAAAACAAAGAGGAGACCGACATCTCCGGGGCATCCCATGCGTGGGTGGAGGCATTCCTGCCTGCCTCGGGCTGGATAGGGCTGGATCCAACTAACAACACGCATGTAAACGATAAGCATATCCGCATAGCGGTCGGCAGAGATTACGCCGACGTTCCCCCTACAAGGGGGACCTACAAAGGTGGCTCGCGTAGCGAACTTACCGTAGGGGTCCACATCTCTGAAGCTGAGGACGAAGCTATTCCGCCCGACCTGCTGTTCAACGGAAATTGGTCGACCAGGGAGCAGGAAGAGGAATCGAACAGTTCGCGGCTGCGACGCGAAAAGGATCAACAACAGCAGCAGCAACAATAGGTCCGAGCCAGGCGGGACAGGCGGGCAACCCCATTTAACCTGGCCGGCCCGCCTTCCGTTGGGGCCTCGCACGGTTCAATGTTGTTGACCCGCCTCAGTTTACGTTATCCCTACTGCATTACTGACTTTTCAGTTGGCACAAGACGCATGACCTTGATGGTCGATCGGTTGAGCATGTCGGGGATGCGAGGCCCGATCTCATTCAGCCATCCGTCGGACTGGTATACTGCTTCGTAGAGTGCCTCCCGGTCGGCCTCGTCCTTGAACCGACGCATCCACACGTAGCAGTTCTCATCTTCCTCGTCGATGAATGAACCGGCAACGACCATTCCCTTTGATACCTGGAAGGGGATGATCACACTTTCCATGTATTGAACCCATTCGTCCCGTTTGCCAGGGTGACACTCGTAGATACGGTACTCGTACAACATTGGGCGCTCTCCCTTTGTGTTTTGGAATATTCCCTTTCAATCAGCCAGAATCGGTTCCAGCTGCGGCTCGGTCAAGAGTCGCATCGGCCGGTCCCCTTCGACTTCGTAACTGGAAAAAGTTGGCAGGTGCTCGACATTGGCGGCAAACATCTCATTGACCATCTCGCGAATCTCAGCCATAGTCAATACCGCAGTCGTCAAGGGGTCGTGCAGAATTGCCTGGAAAATCTTGCGCGGATCACCTTCCAATATGCCCTCAACCGCCATCTCTTCGATCTGTGAACTAAGGCCGGTCAGCATGGCAACCGACGCCGGCAGAGGGCCCACTCGCACACTCTCCAGCCCTTTGCTGCTTGCCCAGACCGGGATTTCGACGCACGCGCCCACCGGCAGGTTGTCCACCAGCGGCGTCGAGCCGCTGCCATTGGGCACGTTGCCGTTGAACTGAAACGGCTCGCCTCCCTCCAGCGCATTGATGATGTAGGCAGCGTATTCATACCCCCGAGACAGATCCAGGGGGTCGGGATTGTCGAGCCAGTCCCGAATCTGTTCGTGCCACGTCTCCTCCCGTTCCGAATAGTGCTTCAGGACATAAGCGTATTCGCCGGGGTTCCAGCCAGTACCGTGCGTGCAGTACTGCTCTATCAGGTCCGGGCGCTTGCGGAACCAAGGATTGTACTCGGAGTGGTGACCGCTCGATTCGGTCGGGTAGTAGTCGAGGTGCAAATACATCTCATTGCGCACCTGCTCTTCGTTGTAGACCTCTGCCCGCTCTGTTATGGCCTTGCGGATAAGTGGGTAAGCGTCCTCGCCGTTCCATTCGTATTTCAGATACCAGGCCATGTGGTTGATGCCGGCGCAGGTGAAGGTTATCTCGTCGGCAGGCGCACCGATCCAGCGCGCCAGCATGTTTGCAGTGCCCTGCACGCTGTGGCAGAGGCCCGTCGCGACGATACTGGTTTCCTTCTGAATGGCTCGGCAATTGATAACCATCGGGTTTGTATAGTTGAGCATTACCGCATCCGGACAGAGTCTTTCCATATCCCTGGCAATGTCCACCATCACCGGCGTGGTACGCATGGAGCGGAAAATACCGGAAGGACCGCGCGTGTCGCCGATATTTGTGTCGACACCGTACTGCTTGGGAATCTCGATGTCACTGCGCCACACACGGGTTTGGCCGACCAGAATTGTGACGATAACGTAGTCGGCGCCATCCAAGGCTTCCTCGCGGCTGATAGTGGACTCGACGCTGGCGGGATAATCCCCTTCGCGTACGATGCGTTTTATTGACTGCTCGATGTATTTGAGCTTAAGAGGGTCTATGTCCATCAGACAGATGGTGGCATCCTCAAGAAGAGGAAAAGTGAGCACGTCTTTGACAAGCTTGCGCGTGAATCCAAAGCTGCCGGCGCCGATGAATGAAATCTTGGTCATTTTCGTACCACCTTTAATTGATTAACGGGAATGGACGCGCCGCTTCTCGACGCCTACCCTTTCGTTGAACTGCAGCCGGATAGAATCGAAATGGCGGCCGCATACCCATACCGTCATTTCGGCTCTCAGTATCGATCATAGCATCAGGCCCTGCCGTTGCCCCAACCGCCGCGCCGTTCATGTCCCCAACATGCGCCCAAAAAAGGGCACTGGTTTACGCCGGGCACGAAGTGCATTGACGATTCCCGCCACCCAGGACGCGACTGCCGCCAAATAGACAGCGATTACCAAGGCAAAAATATATGCTGCAACTACGCCGCCGAAGGGCAGGAGAGAGACCAGCCACGAGAACAAAAACCAGGCCGTTGGCGCCAGTATCAGTGCCAACACAATTGTCAGTGACTGGAAAGCATGGTACCTGGAAAAGGCGTCGTCCTTCCTGAGGGCCAGGATGTATACCGGCCCTACCACGGGAAGTAGATAGGCAAGCAGCGCCGCGTCAACGTTTATTTTCCTTCTGGCAGAGAGGTCATCGGTCATTCGATGTCTCCGATTCCCTGCAACGTCAGTTCCTGGGCGAAATGACAGCTGGCAAAGTGGCCGGGCTCGATCTCCTCCAGGTGCGGCACCTCTTTCATGCATTGCTCCTGCGCGTAAAGGCAGCGGGGATGAAATACGCAACCAGGCGGCGGATTGGCCGGACTGGGAATGTCACCCTCCAGAATGATCCGATTTAGCTTGATGTCCGGGTCGGCCGGCGGAATCGCGGAAACCAACGCTTCCGTATACGGGTGAAGCGGGCGCCGCAAAAGTTTGTCCGATTCGGCAACTTCCACCAGCCGCCCCACATACATGACCGCGATCCGGTCACACATATGCTCAACAACCGACAGGTCGTGGGCAATGAAGAGATAGGTCAACCCCAGTTCGTCCTTCAACTCCTGGAGCAGGTTGAGCACCTGGGCCTGAATCGACACATCCAGCGCCGATACCGGCTCATCGGCAATGATAAGTCGCGGCCTTAGGGCAAGCGTTCGTGCAAGACCAATACGCTGACGCTGTCCGCCGGAGAATTCGTGGGGATAGCGCCGCCTGTGGGTCGGGTCGAGCCCTACCGCAGCCATTAATTGAGCAACCCTGTCCTCCAACTCCCCGCCCGAGGCCTCTTTGTGAATGATGAGCGGCTCCCCAATCAGGTCCTTCACCGTAAGCCTCGGATTGAGAGAACTGAACGGATCCTGGAAAATCATGCGCATCTCTTTTCGCAGGGGCTTCATGTCAGCCAGGTCAATATTAGCGATGTCGATGCGCTTGCCCTCGGCCGAGGTGTACCAGATTTCGCCCGCCGTCGGATCGTAGAGCCGCAGTACGGAACGCCCGACAGTCGTTTTGCCGGAGCCGCTCTCTCCCACAAGTCCCAGGGCTTCGTTACGGTGGATGACGAAGCTAACGCCATCGACAGCCTTAACGTGCCCGACTATGCGTTGCAGCAATCCCTGGCGAATCGGAAACCATTGCTTGAGGTCATTGACTTCCAACAGAATATCTTCCATCTATGTGTGCTCTAGCGGTTCTCTTGGGGCGCGACATCAAGTTGTATCTGTGTCGAAGCCAAAATGATATCCGGATCTGTCCAACCCTTCCACGCCTGCAGCTGTTGGAACGCCCGACGGTAAATCAATTGCACCTCTATGCGTATAGCGGTGCCGGCTTGGGTATCGGCTTCCTCGGAAATGGCAAAAACATAGGAACTGCTACTGGTTGATTGTGCAGGAATGCGCGTGTCCTCGACCAACTCCACCATCCGCCAATGAGAAAAAGTTGGTTCTTCGCCCGTGAGCGTGTCGCGCAGAATCCTGGCGAAGCCCTGGCCTGCCTCTCCGGCCACGTCGCCAGCCCATTCAGGCAGTTCCCCGCCCTCGATAAAGAGCAGTTCATTTCCGCTGCTGTCGGTCGCCCGCACAACCAGTAGCACCTGGCGCAGGGGCGAACCGGTGGGATAGTGATGGCCTGCCCCCGTGTTGCGTACTTGTGTGTTCACAACAATCTCAGTTCCTTCGATTTCGGCCGTTACATCCAGCGCAATTGCGCCTCTCAGGAACTGTTCATCGGTGGACCCGGGCATCTGATGCTGGTGGATCTGGTCCAGCTCCCGGTAGAGTCCCCCCTTTTCCGGGTAAACGAAATAGCTTCGCTGCGAGCGCTCGGCCAGTTTGCCCAGCCCGGAGGGCAGCGTACGACCGCTGGCCCTTTCCAGCCAGGCCGCTGTCTGCACCAGGGTCTCCATCCGGGATGTCAGCCGCGGCGCAGCGGGCATATGACATCCCTGGCAGGTCTGGCCGGTATCAGGATCACTGTATGGACTTTCCAGCCACTCCCCGTATGAATTATAAATAATGGTTGTATCGTTGACGCCGTAGTGGCAGGCAGCACAAAATGCGCTCTCCCCGTGCAGCTGGTTGAAACTGTCCAATGGTCGGGAAACGTCATCAACGGTCCCCATTAGCAGGTCCTCTCCCGACTTGGGCCTGTATAGCGTAAGCGATAGAATGCCCGGCATCGCTGGGTCCGGTAGCACCGAATCGGTAATGAACTCCACGGCGCCGATTTTGTGGCAGAAATCACAGGAGATCCCTTCGGCGGCCACGCCGACTGCGGCATTGGGGCTGACGCCATCGGGCAATTCATCGCTGGCTTCGCTTGTTTCCTGCATGTGGCAACCGTTCCAGCCGCAACTGTTGTCGGCGTCCAGTTTTGACGCCATTGGTGTATGGCAGGCCGCGCAGTTGCCGTCCCTCTTTGGAAAATCCACCTTGAAGCCGGGTCCATAGTAGGGATCGTCCGGGTCGCGCGTGCGGGGCAAGCCGGTATAATAGTTGCTGTTGCGGCTGCGATTTCCTTCAACGTCCGTTCCGTTGTACATGGTCAGAAAACGAACGTTGACGGCTGACTGGCTGTGCGCGTCGCGTTGCCATTCTGCAAAGGATGGATGGCATTCTCCACAGTTTGCAGAAGGCTCCCAGTCGTAGACGGAATTGTCAACGCGATTATGCGGATGAAGCGCAATGCTGACATCTACATCTCCGCCGCTCGCCTCGGTCCAGCCGAAGATGTAGCCCTCCGCCCACGCCACCAGGGTCACGTCCTCAGCAATTGGAATGCCTTCGATCGTGAACCCGCCGTCTTCCCTCGTATACGTATGGTTTGCAGTCGTTTGAACCCGTACCAGCGCGCCGGCGACCGGTCCTTCGGCGTCGGTAACCGTTCCGCTGACTGACGCGGTGGCAGGCTTGGGCCAGGCAAAGACGGCAACTACCGTACCGAATCCGAACAACAAGAGCAGAAGCAAGAGCAGGGTAAAGGGGCGCGCCAAGGCTCGAAACGCACCGCCAAGGGCGCCGCCGCTCCTCTGCAACGACTTCCGCCTGCCCACCTCCACACTCCGTCTCTATCTCAGACGATCGAATAAGGGTCGGCCGCGTCCCGCAGGCCGTCACCCAGAAAGTTGAAACCCAGCACTGCCACGATGATAAAGATAACCGGTGTCATGATCCAGGTATGCGTGCCCAGTGTCTGCAAATTCTGTGCGTCACGCATCAAAAAGCCCCAACTGACCAGCGGTTCCTGAATTCCAATCCCCAGGAAGCTGAGAAATGCCTCAGCGAGAATGATTTGGGGGATAGTCAGCGTCAGGACAACGATGATATGACTGATCGAGTTGGGAAACAGATGAAGGAATATAATACGGGCGTCGGACGCGCCCATCTCCTTGGCGGCCAGAATGAAGTCGGTTTCGCGAAAAGCTAACACTTTGCCCCGCACCTCGCGCGCCAATAGCGTCCACGAGAGCAACGAAAAGATGATCACCATAACCATGAACACCTGCAGAGAGTCCCACGTGCGTGGAATGATCGCAGCCAGCGCCAACCAGAGAGGAAGCTGCGGAAAGGAGGCCACGAATTCCACGATACGCTGGATTATGTTGTCAATCATGCCCCCATAATAGCCGGATATGATGCCGACGACCGCGCCGACGACGATACTGACGAAAGTTGCAAACAGGCTCAGCGACAGCGAAATGCGCCCGGCCGAGCAGGCCCGTCCCCACAGATCTCTACCTTGTTTTTCCGTGCCCAGCAGATGTATCTTACCGCCCTCACCTACGCCGAACAGATGCAAGCGCGTGGGTATTAGCCCCAGGACTTCCCATTCCCAGCTCCTGACAAAAAATTTGATCTCATATTGCTGGGATGGGTCCTCTTCCCACAAAGGCTCGTATGTCTTGGGGTCGATTGTCACGGCCAAGTTGTAGACAAACGGGCGAAGATGAAAATTGCCTTCTTGGTCGATCATGCGGATTCGGGTAGGGGGAATGAAGCTGTCCTGCAAAATCGCGTCGGTGGGGTCAACTGGGGCAAAGAACTCGGCAAAGATTGCCAGGATAATGAGCGAGAGCACCATTAGGCCGCCGGCAATCGCCGGCCGGCTCTTCCTGAACCTCTGCCATACCAGTTGGAAGTAGGACTCGTGCTGTTCTTCGCCCTCGTTCACGTCTGGCAATTCAACTTGGATTGCACTCTCTCTGCTTTGCGTTTCCATAGCCTTCAATGCAGTTGGGTCTTGTCTCCACTTGGGATTTTAGTCCCGTCTTACATGCCTTACACGTACCTCGCGCTCAATGAGGGGCGTAAAGCACACGTTCTTGATACCACTCTGCTCGAAAACTTCTTTCACCTTTTTTACTACAACGCGTACGCCGCCTACCCAGAACATGTCGCTGCCGTCCCATTTGTCCTCGTCAAAAAAGAGCCCCCGATAGACGTCATAGCTTCTACCGCGCGGCGTTGGAGGCGGCTTGGCAATTACGGTACTGCGGTTGTAATCTGCCTCGCAAGCTGCGCCGGCAATGGCAAGTCCGTGATAGTTGGCGTGCGATTTCCCTTCATGGTCAAAAACCTCCACGGGGTACACTGACCAACCGCTAATTCCACTCTCTTTCAGAATTCGAACAACCTTCTCCGATACGCAAACAGGTGTTACGAGTTGGGTCCAAAGAAAGTCCGTCGCCTTCAGTCCCTGAGCAGCGTCAAACTGCACCGGTTCTTGAATTTGCGACTTGCCATGAGAGAGCATGTCCAAATTGATACCACCAGCCTTGCCATCGCCGGAGAGGCGACTCCTGAGGCGAAATGGTTCCGTGGCCATAGGATCAGACAGCTCAAAAAAACCTCCGAAGTCCAGCTTCCTCGAATTAGTCATTTCTTGCCTTCAATCTTGCAAGGAGATGGTTAGCAAAGATCATATAGTGTGCTCAGTTTCCTTGCATTTAGATACACTGGGAACAATAAACTGCAATTCTGGAAACGTTCCTCTTCTTGAAAAAAAGAGAGCGCTCATTCATCGTTTTATGCACCACTCGCCGTACCTACCCCGGTGTCCTAAAAAGCACGTGGTAGCCCCATTCCTCTGCAAGTCTTTGCGCCTCTACTAGAACCTCCCGCTTGTTCGGACTGGGATTGTGATTGAAGAAGCTCTTCCATGCCTCGCCATACCAGTTGCTCAACTTCTGATGTTCAGCCTTTTCAACCCAGACAAGAAGTCGAGGATCACTAATGGAGTCAATCCCTGCCTCAAGGAAGCTCTCTTCAAGTTCCTGTGGCAAAATGTGATGCGCCTCGAAACCCTTGACATAGTCTTTGCTTACTCCAGTGAATCTGAGAAGGGCCTCGCGATAATTGTGATTCGAAATGGATTTTAGTCCAAGGCTTTTCACTAATATATCCGTAGAAACCTCATCTTCTCCGAGAATGGATCGCATGCTGTTGTATGTTGGATCGACTAGATCCCTTAGGAGATAGCGGCGGGCCGAAACCGGCAACTCTGAAATGGACCTGACCAAAAGCCTTTTCACTAGCGGATACACTCTATCCAGTTGCTGCCCAATTATCTTCACACTCCTTACAGAAATGGGGAGAACCAGAATTATGGCTATCACTAGAAGGATCTGTTCCGTAGTCGTCAGGCATTCACCTGTAAACGGGTCCCTCCCTATGACGAGTGCGGCCCCGTCAACAACATCACCTGCAATAGGCACGAAACCTATAGCTATTCCTGCTGTATTACCTATAGTGAGTTCTACGTCAAAGTTTTCACCGTCAAATGGACTACCCGGCGGCCAGTTCAAAATACCATCGCCGTCTGTATCCCTAAATCCAAACTCTTGCAGAAGCCGGTCCGCTTTTTCTTTTGAGTGATCTAGAACGCCACTAAAACCAAGCGCTGCTATCGGAAGCTCACTCGTTTGAGTCCAAATCTCTATTACTTCCTCATAGCTCAGTTCTGGCACTTCCCTTCGAAACTCTTGAAGATCAAACCATGCCTTTCGTGCTTCCTCAATACTCAATTCCGGCAAATTGTCCCGCAGTTTCCGAATCTGATCCCAGGCCACTCTTAATTCTTCAGAATCAACGGGTGTCCTATGTTCGCTCAATTCCCTTATTTGAAGCCATAGGGCAAATCGTCCTTCAAAACTGTCTAGCGGCTTCGAGAGTTGAAGGGCACGGATCTGACTCGAAATTTCCTTCGCGTACTCGAAGTCTATGTCGGGAAACTCTTTTCGTAATACCGGCAACTGGTCCCAAATCTCCTTAGCCCTCTCAAAACTCAGTCCTGTCAAGTGATTTTGCAGTTCCCGAATCTGGGTCCAAACTTGCTTGGCTTCCTCAAGACTCGGTTTTGACAACTCTACCTGTAATCCTTGAATCTGCCCCCAAGCCTCCTTGGCTTCCTCAAAACTCAGTTCGGACAATTCGCTCCGCAATTCTCGAATCTGATTCCAGACTTCCTCCGCCTCTTCAAGACTGAAGCCCGGCAACTCAATCTGTATGTTCCGTATTTGCACCCAGGCTTCCCGTGCTCCCACAAAACTCAGGTCGGGGATCCGATTCTGCAGTTCCCTAATTTGAGACCAGACTTGCTCTGCTTCCTCGAAACTCAAATCGGGCAACCCTAGTCGTATTTCTCGAATCTGTTCCCAGACTTGCTTCACTTCCTCAAAGCTCAGGTCAGGTAACGCAATTTGCAACTCCCGAATCTGTTCCCTGGCTTGCTTCGCCTCTTCGAAGCTGAGGTCGGGTAATGCAATTTGCAACTCTCGAATCTGTTCCCAGGCTTCCTTCGCTTTTTCGAAGTTGAGGTCGGGCATCTCCACACGCAATACTCGAATCTGTTCCCAGACATGCTTCACTTCTTCAAAGCCTAGGTCAGGTGACGCAATTTGCAACTCCCGAATCTGTTCCCAGGCTTGCTTCGCTTCTTCGAAGCTGAGGTCAGGCATCTCCACCCGCAATACTCGAATCTGTTCCCAGACTTGCTTCACTTCTTCAAAGCCCAGGTCAGGTGACGCAATTTTCAACTCCTGAATCTGTTCCCAGGCTTGCCTCGCTTCTTCGAAGCTGAGGTCGGGCATCTCCATCCGCAATTCTCGAATCTGCCCCCAGGCTTGCCTTGCTTCCTCAAAGCTCAGGTCAGGTAATGTAATCTGCAACTCTCGAATCTGTTCCCAAACTTCGCGCAAAGTCATCAAGAAACCCTGATTTTCTTCCGAAGTCTCCTTGACCGATTGGGAAGTTGCAATTGTGAGCGAGCCCTCGTTGGAATGCCCTTCGTCTGGAAAAGTTGAACTGGAACCAGTACTAACGTTCGACCCATTCTCTTTCTGTTGAGAGGCATCAACGCCCGCTTCACCATCCGAATCTGATCTGGATCTGGCAATAGCACTCGTTTCCACATCTAATGCACTCTCGAATTGGGCCAAGAAATCATGTATTTCCTGAGTACCCATCGCAAACAGCGAATCTGGACAGTCGACTACTCTTACGGAGGCCGAAGCATCCACGGGAGTGACGAAGACATTTAATAACAAACTAGCGATAATTAGAGGAGACAATATGAAACCAACGGTCTTACTTCTATTACTTCTCAACATGAGTTATCGTGTCCTTCTATTGCGTTCCCCTTACGAGAACCGCACGCGCGGATCCAACACAGCCAGCGAAATATCGGCGATCAGGTTGCCGGCTACCAGCAGCACCCCGTAGATCAGCAGACAGCTGGCCGCGATGTAAATGTCCTCGTTTCGAAGGGACGTCAGCAGCAGCGTGCCGATCGTCGGCAAACCCAATACGATCGACGCTTGCAGTTCGCCTTGCAGCATGTATGGCAGCACGGTCCCCTGGTACATGATGATCGGATGCAGCGCGTTCGGCACTGCATGACGCCGCATGACCTGCCCTTCCGTCAAACCCTTAGAACGCGCCGTTGTCACATATTGCGCGTTCAATTCGTCCAGCATGTTGCCCCGCATCACGCGCATGTTGCGGGCCACACCACCCAGCCCGGCAATAACCACAACCGGCCAGATATGCTGGAGCAGATCCAGCAGCTTGGCCCAGCTCAGTCTGATCTCTTCGAAGCTGCTGAATGCCCAAGGTACAACCACGTATTGCGGTGAATGGAATGAGGTTACATGTTCCTGTTCGAGCGTGAAGACAAGAAAAAACATGATCGCCAGCGCGATCCAGAAGCGGGGTAGCGCCGACAGAACGAATGCAAGAAATGCCGCCACATTGTCCGCTATCGAGTATTGGCGCGGCGCGACGAAGATGCCGGCGATAATTCCAACTGCAGTCGAAGTCAGATGAGCCAGGACTGCCAGGAGCAGTGTGCGGGGTAGCCTCTCGGCGATAAGTTCGCCCACATCCCGCTTGTAAGCAAACGAAAAGCCGAAACTCCCTTTTGTCACCATGTCCCGAACCCAGACATAGAACTGCAAGGGAAGTGGCTTGTCGAGGCCGTAGCGCTCGCGAAAAAGTTCGGCTTGGGCCTCCGCTTCCGATTCGGTAGCGCCTCCCTGGTTGATAAGGAATGACTTATAGCCGTCAGCATAGTCACCAGGGGGCAACTGGATCACGATGAAGCTGACCAGCGCGATGCCCAGAACAACGGCAACCGAGACAGCAAAGCGGCGAATGATAAAACCAATCATTGAAAATCCTGCGTAGAGAGGGAAGTCAAAGGGAAGAGAGAGGTCAAAGAACTCTATTGAGTTCTCACCTCTCTCTTCTCTATCTTATATGCTATTCGCTCTCGTAAGTTGCAATCACGCCCGGTCGCAGTTGATCGATCTGATTTTCCGGTGCAACCCATACCTGCTCGGCCATGACATTATCCCAAGTCCACTGATAGAGGAACACTGGCATGCCAGCCGGAACATTGTTGAAGCGCTTGGCAGCCGCTAAACCATACCGGCCGACGAAGACGCCTACGAAATGCACATTCTCTGTAGTGATGCGGTTGTACTCGGCCATCAACTCTAAGCGCACATCCGTATTGGGTTCCACACAGAACGCCAGCACGATGTCGACCAATTCCTGCTCGAAGTCGAGAAGCTCACGCGGCTCAGAGCCCTCGCGATGGAAACTGAACTCTTTATCGATCGGCGCCAGTTCGCGGCAACGCGTAAAGGGAACGGCGAATGTTTGGCTGTCGCGGTCTACCCGCAACTCCCACTCGCCGGCTTCGGTCATCTCACGGCGAGCCGCGCTGTTGAGCGGCCGAACGTTGATCTGCACGCCCAGGTCGCCAAGCAGCGTCACGGCGGCGTCGCCCACGGTCTGGGTTTCTTCCGCATCTTCGCTGGCTACGAGCGCCAGGGCCAGGTTCTCGCCGCTCGCCAGGCGATCGGCCGGCCAGTTCAGAATGCCGTCACCGTCGGTGTCCTCGAATCCCAAGTCAGCCAGCAACGCTGCCGCGGCCTCCGGGTTATTGTTGTAGTAGGCGACAGTGCTGCGTTCGAAGTAAGAAGATCCGGGGAACAGACCGCCAGCCCATCCGCGCAGGAACGGCCCGCGCATGATCGACTGGGAGATGCCCTCGCGATCCATTGCAAAACTGAGGGCCTTGCGGAAACGGACGTCACGGAACAGTTCGCGAATTGCCGTGTCCCTGTCGTCCTTCACACCCAGGGAAGTTGAGAGGTTCAGCTTGATGCTGAAACCCAACGTCTCCGGGCCCCATTCGACGTAGAAGTGAGCGTCATCTTCTTCGGCCCGCTTCAGCGTTTCGATGAAAGTGCTGGGGTTCTCCAAATTGGAATGATCGCCCGAGCCTGCCAGCGTGCTCAGCGTGCGCCCCACACCGGAAGGCCCCTTTTGAAAGACAACTTCATCCAAATAGGGAAGCTGGTTTCCGGCCTCGTCCACAGCCCAGAAGTAAGGGTTGCGGCGCAGAATCATCAGTTCATCGGTGATGTACTCCACCGGCACGAACGGCCCCAGAACGACCGGCGTCTTGTCCGGAGGCATTGCCGCCTCAAAGTCCACATAGTCCATCTCACTGTTGTACTTGGGATGGAGCGGTTTGAGTATGTGCGACGGCGAGATGTGGAAATCGCCTTCATCCATCTGGAAAAGAGCCTGGACCTGGAACTCGATCGGGAAGATAAACTTGAACGTATAGTCATCGATCACTTCAAGCTGCGTCATCTCGCCATCAAATACCCAGGCCGACGCCCCTTTCGGCGACTGCACGTTTGGGTCGACAATCATGTCCTCCCACGTGAAGAGCACATCCTCAGTGGTGAATGGATGACCATCAGACCACTTTGCCCCCTCTAGCAGACTCATGGTCAGCTCATAACCGTCCTCGCTCCATTCCCAGCTATTTGCCAGGTGGGGCAGCGGCTCCAGCGCATCGGAGCGGCGGAAAATCGGGCCGGACTTGAGCAGAGATGCGAAGGCGGCCGCTTCGATGCCAAACCAGCCGGCGCTCTGTCCTGCGCCGCGATTATAGCCCTCGGTCGGGCAGGCGGAGAAGTCGCGCCAGACGCCGCCATAGACACCGAGGCCGTTGCGCATGCCGCTAGTAAGAATGACTCGAGGAACAACCGGCAGACGCTCTTCCACCGGAGGCAATAGGCCTTCGGCCACCAACTCGCTCACCCAGTCCGGTTCGCTGTAGGAATCCAAGGCCTTGTTGGTCAGAATCTGGTCCAGCGCCATCTTTTGCGGTTCAGTGCTACCGACGATCAGCTGCGGCTCAGGATATTCGCCGGGGGACAGGTCGACTTCCATCATGGCTTCTTTACTGTCCTCGTCCTCCGTCTCAGCCTCTGACTCTGCGGCAGCCGGCGCCGCTTCCTCTTGAGGGGCGTCAGCGGCCTCCGGTTCGCTGTCTCCGCCGCCACAGGCGTTGACTAGCATCGCTGCCACAATCAGCAGCGAAAGGACTAGGAAAATCGTTCTTCTGTGTTTAGCAATCATGCAAGTTCCTCCTTAAATTGGTGCTTCTAGTAAGTGCTCTGGTCGCGTCTGTGGTGACACGCCGTGGCAACTGAAAAAAACCTATCAGGTGTACTTGTTGAGAGTTATGCCTATTCGGCTTGGTTCTGGGCTAGATAGAAGCCACCAGAGGCAATCTCCGCTTCAGTCATGCAGCCAACAGGCCGCGGAATGACCCGGCTCGTGCTCGTTGAATTCAGGCGGCTGCTCCCAGCAGATCTCCATCGCTTGGGGACAGCGATCGGCAAACGCGCAGCCGGTAATCTCGTCCATCGGGCTGGGCACCATGCCAGTTATTGGAACAAGCTTCTTTTCATTCTTCCTTCCCAGTACCGGTACCGAGTTGAGAAGCCCTATCGTATATGGATGCTTGGGGTTATGAAAGATCTCGTAGACTGGTGCGTACTCAACTACTCGGCCCATGTACATTACCGCTACATGATCGGCCATTTGTGAAACTACGCCCAAGTTGTGCGTTATCAAGACAATTGCAGAATCAAAGTCATCCTGCAGTTCTCGCATCAGATCCAGGATCTGGGCTTGCACCGTAACATCCAGCGCGGTGGTCGGCTCATCCGCGATCAGGATCGATGGATTACAGCTCAGGGCCAACCCAATCATTACCCTCTGTCGCATTCCTCCGCTCAGCTGATGCGGATACTCGCCGACGCGTCGGCCCGGATCGGCGATGTGGACCCGGTTCAACATCTCTTCTGCACGCTCAAGCGCCGCTCGGCGCGACATCTTCTGATGCAGCAGAACCGACTCTGAAATCTGCCGCCCAACCGGATGGAGCGGATTCAGCGAGGTCATCGGCTCCTGGAAAATCATGGCGATTTCCGCGCCGCGTATGTCGCGCAGCTGGCGGCTGCGTGGGTCCAGCTTCACGATATCGACGGTGTCGCCATCTTCGCGATGCAGCAAAATCTCGCCGTCAACGATTTTTCCTGGCGGAGACTGGATCAGTCGCATGACCGAGCGAAAGGTGACGCTCTTTCCGCATCCGCTTTCACCCACAACGCCCAGCGTTTTTTTGCGACTAACCGAGACATTCACCCCGTCAACTGCTTTGACAACTCCCCGTTCGAGGAAGAAGTGTGTTTTGAGATTTCGCAGTTCGAGGATGGCATCGTCCGCGTTGTTATCGCCTTCCGAAGCCACTTTTGACTGCGCTTGCCGATCGACAACCATAGATATTCTTTTGCCCACTGCCTTGCGGGACTGTGGAACTGTGAGAAACAAGTGAGAGTGAAACTCAGACGAGGCTGACCTGGCTTGGGCCAGGGACGAAAATGGGGGGGTCTCCGTCTAGTCGTCTAAGAACCGTCAGGACTACCCGCCACTAGAGAAGCCAATTTCGTCGGCATTGGACCTGAGGGTGGTGGAATTCTAGCTTCCGCTGCGGTTCTTGTCAATTTCGGAGCGTGGCCGGGGAATTAGGGCGGCGTTTCTGGGAAGAGCTTTCTGTCTTTACCCCGAAGTAGACGTCCTGACACATCGACCGGATTCCAGCAAGCAGTCGCGATCTCTGTGTCTGGTAAAGGGGATTATTGCTTACTGGGCAGAAAAGAAAGTTTCACCAGTGTTCGGCTTAGTAAACTGCTGCCCTCTTGTTGAAGACTTGCGGATTGTAGGCCATTCCGGCAACTACAGCTCAAGGTAGATTCTCCTGCACTTTGCCGAATTGAACCAACTTATGTACAAACTCCCCCATTCCATTAATGCGGCGAGTTGAAGCCATTTTGACGGGGACCCCGCACTGTCTTACTTCGCCACCAGATTACCGGCAGTCGCTTCAGTTTCCTCCACCTATTGACATAGGCGCGTCGGGAAAACACATCGTAGTCGTGTGCTTCAATGTCAGCGAGAATCGCCCGGTAGAGTTCAGCGGCGGCGCCAATTGCGAAGCGCCCGTCGGCGTGAAGGAGCGCAATACCTGGCCAGGCTTCCTCGTACAGTTGACGGGTACGCGCTATCTGAAACTGCATAAACCTGCGCCAGCGATCATCGACGATTCCGGCTTCTATGTCCCTCTCCTGCAGGCCATATCGCACCAAGTCCTCTCGAGGAAGATAAAGTCGACCCGCCTTCCAGTCCTCGCCCACATCTCTCAGAATGTTTGTCAACTGCAACGCGACTCCTAACTTCAAGGCATAGGGAATAGCCTCTGCACCGGAAAAGCCGATGATGTACATACTCATCAAACCAACCGTAGCCGCAACTCCGTAGCAGTAGGTTGTTACATCCGCGAATGTCTCGTAGCGCCTGTCGGTTATGTCTCGTGCAACGCCCTGAATGAGCTGCTCTGCATATCGCGATGGTATCCCGAACTGGCGGCGGGCGTCAGACCACGCCATTACCACCGGATCCCTCGAATCAGTAACCGGTGCCATAGAGAGTGACCGCCAGGCCGCAAGCGCTGCTCGCAACGCGTCGGGGTCGTGATTGTCATGGGGAGGCCTGTCGACAATATCATCGCTTTGTCGACAGAAGGCGTATAGGGCACGTACGGAGCGTCGTTTCGCCCAGGGAAGGAATCGAGAGGCAGTGAAGAAGGACCGACTGTTTCTTGCGGCTATGACTTCACAGAAGTCATATGCATTGTCCAACTCTTCCCTGTCTTCGACCTCGAATCGTGGAAGGGTACTACCTGCTTGGACGGCCTCATATGCGAGTGAGAGCAGAGGACGTTCCCAATCGCGAATCCTCAAAGCCATCTGAGCACCTTTGCTCATGAAGTATTTTCTCCTGCGATTCTGCCATTATTCACGGCAAATCCATGTTAAGAATACTGCATACGACGACTTTCGTCAAGAGTCAGTCCCGAGCCGGGTGGAGCGAACGCACAACATTTTCCTTGCCAGCAGTGCCGGAGGGCCCGTGCGCCTTGAACACGACTATGAGACCATCGAATTCCAGAATGCGTTACACCCTCTTAATCTATTGGGAACGCTGCCTCTACGCTCGCCTTGTGCTTATTTGACAATGCATACGCTCTCTGGTCACATGGTTCGCTTGCCATTTTGGGGACGGGTACCCACCAACCCCCTGTTCTCGACCTACGTACACATATCCCTGGTCAAGACTCGTCCAGGATCGCTTCCGCGCCACGCCCATAGCAGAATCGCACTATTGCCCTTTTGCGCTACTCTTCATACTCCAGGTGACGGCGAGTTCGATCCTTTTCTTGCTCCTTTCGCCTTCCTCGCATCGGCTCACCCGATCTGCCGGTTTCAAGTAAATGTTACACATCTCCAGCGAGATGCATAACTTGCGCAAAAGAGTTCTTAATGTTTTGCAAAAAATTTGTAAAGATATTGGCTGCGGGGCGAAATAGGTTGCCTGGTGGCGCGCTTTCGAGTCTTCTTCAAGAAGAGAGTCCAATCTTAGAGGAGAATTGAAATACATTATCGGCAGGAACCGCTGTAGATTCCTCAGGATCTCATTTTTCTCCCTAGAAGTTTTCGCAGAACTATTTCCAAGATTTGTTGTTCACGAAGTTTACACTTAAGATATCATGGTTTATTTGTTGGACACAGGTACTGCACATAGTGCGAAGTACAAGTACAAAGGAGTACATGTACAAGTGAGAAGTGAAACGCCCTCATTCAATCTGAAAGCAGTAGTCCGTGAGACCGGAATCAAGGCGGAAACGTTGCGTGCGTGGGAACGACGATACGGAATCCCTCGCCCGGCGCGCAGCGCCGGCGGACACCGAATATACTCTCGGCGGGATATTGACACCCTGCACTGGTTGATTCGACGTCGGCAGGAAGGACTCAGTATTAGCCGTGCAGCCGAACGTTGGCAAACGATAGAAAGTGAAGGGCGAGACCCACTGCAGGAGCCGGGCCTTGCTTTCAACTACCTTTTCTCTGGTGACCGCTGGTCACAAACCTCTCAGCTGGAAGTTGGGAAAAACGACGAAGTTGACATCCAGGTTAGTACCGCATGCGCTGAGTGGATGGCGGCATGTACCGCCTTCGATGAATTTTCGGCACAGCGGGTTCTTTCGCAGGCCTTCGCTCTATTTCCGATCGAGACTGTTTGCCTTGATGTACTTTGTAAGGGTCTGCGTCAACTTGGCAAAGATTGGCATTTGGACAATGTGACTGCCCAACAGGTATCCTTTGCCGCTGCCCAGGCCATACAGCAGGTCAAAACGCTATTGGCCGCCTCCCCTCAGCCAACTCGACCCGGTCAGATATTAATGGCCTGTCCGGCCGGTGAGAGTCACACTTTCGGTATGGCTCTCTTGCAACTTCTCTTTAAGCGAAGAGGATTTGGGACTGTTTACTTGGGAGGGAATCTCCTTTCGAGCGAGATGGATGTCACACTACAAAAGATTCGGCCCGATCTTGTCGTTTTCGTGTCACAGCAACTCCGCTCGGCCGGCGACTTGCTGGACATGAGTGAATTGGTAGTTCGACAAGAGGTGCCCGTTGCCTTTGGCGGAAGAATATTCAATATTTCGGAGAGTATCCGCCGCAGAGTCCCTGGCAGTTTTCTGGGCACCGACTTGCTTCAGGCAGGTTACAGCGCGGAGTCTTTGCTTTCGACGCCCAGTCACTTGACAAGGCCGCTCTTGCAGAGCAACAGATACGAAGAACTCCTGGCCAGCTTTCGTGCCAACCTTCCTCGAATAACAGCCCATGTTTGGACCGCGCCACAAGGTAAGACTCTGGAGTGGACGACGTTAGTGCGTCCTTCCTTCAGCTTGTCCCTCTCGATTGCTTCAGCGTTGCGGTTAGGCGACCCGTCCTTACTCGCATTGGAATCGGAATGGTTATGCACTTTTCTGGAGTCTCGCGATATTCCCATCAGCGTGCTGGAGAACTATCTGCTTCTCGGTCTCTCAGGTGTCCAATCCGTGCTTGGTAGTGAGGGCGACCCTATTATCGGCATGTTGGAAACCGTTCTGAAGGACGTTCAGCAACGTTTCCGCGAAAGCCAGTGAGAGCGGGGATCAGAGCGGAGATAGCATGACAGATTGATTGGGATGTTCGCCCCAGCGTCCTGTTAACGCCGACTAAAGGGCAGGCATGGCATATTTCGAATTCCTCGCCGTTTTCATCGGTATACCCGCCCTTTTCGTTGCGATTCTCAATTCTACGTTGCACAGGAAAGGGACGTTGCTGCCTTGTTCGTTGCGAGCCTGGCCATCCCTCCCGGTCGTTGGCGGTCATCTGTTACTGGCACTCTTATACACTACGCCCTGGGACAACTATTTGGTCGCCACCCGCGTTTGGTGGTACAACCCTTCCCTTGTGGTCGGAACTACGCTCGGCTATGTGCCAGTCGAAGAATACCTTTTCTTCATTGGGCAAACATTTCTGGTTGGTACTGCATTCCTTGCAGCTGCCCGCCTCTTGCCACCGTTCGACCGCCCCTTTTTGTCCCGTCCCCACCTCCGCCTGTGGTCAACTTGCCTAGCTATGTCGATCTGGATGTACGGCATTTTCCTGCTTGGCTCTGGAAATGTCTCTGGTACCTATCTCGGACTGGAAACGGCATGGGGACTGATTCCAATATCTTTTCAGTTAGGATTCGGGGCCGACATTATCTGGCACTACAGGCGGCCTGTCGTCTGGACACTAGTGCCGGCCACTGCCTACTTGTCATTAGCCGACGCCTTCGCCATCCAATCCGGCACCTGGACTATCAGCGCCGAACAGTCACTAGGCATCTCAGTCGGGGGAATCCTGCCTCTGGAGGAATTCATCTTCTTTTTCATAACCTCAACCATGGTAGTCTTTGGTGTGACTCTGTTTATAGCTAAGCCAAGCCACGAACGGGCCCGTTGGATTCCTGGAAAATTGAGGAATCCGACATGAAGAGAAGCTCTGTGCCCCTTACCTATTTCTTGTGTCATGCCTCCCTTCTAGCTGTGTTCGCGCCTGGTTCCGCATTGGCGCACCAACAGTTTTTCGAAGACCCGGATACGACCGCCGCGACGCCAATGGTAATCAGCGTCCCCGAAATGTCGACAGCGCTCTTCTCCACTCTGGAAAAGACCGGCGACGTCGATTTCTTTTCATTTACGGTCTCAGCCGGCCAGACGATAGAGATCGGAATGACCATCCCCTAAGTCGAAAGGCAGAAACAGTTCGCGCCGACAATTGCAGTCATAGCAAGAGAAATGGACGGGGAAGCAAGCCATGTGCTGGCCGCCGACGCCTTCCCGCTTGTCTCAGGTCAGTTTGGGGTCACTTTGATCGAGCCAGTAGAAGCAGAAATCTTTTTCGAACCATTCAACCGCACGGCCTACTGGCAACGCCGTCGGATCAGTTTTGCTTCCGAGGGCGATGTACATATTGTAGTCTGGCATCCGAAACTATCGGTAGGCCGCGATACCCTGGTCGTTGGCCAACAAGAGGTGTTAGAGGCGACCCCGGCTTCGCTCGAAAGCTAAACGAGTACTGGCCGCCGGTAAAGCTGTCTCCTGGCGATGACACCGCCGTTTCCTACGACTCTATTTCAAACCCTACTCAGGAACCTGCTGCTTCGCCCTTCGAAACAGCAGAATCGGAGACGACTGCAAGTCCCTGTTCGTGGCTATTTCGATTACTGGCCTCCTTTATTGGAGCGATTGAACTTTGCCGATGAGCTTACGTCAGCCAGTTTCCAGCTGCAATGTACCGGCAACGCTGCCACAGAGGGCAAACTTGATTCTCAGCCGGCTGCGCCAGCAGATGGGCGTAGGCAGTCGCGTACTGCTCTGCCTGTGGCTTTTCCTGATGATTCTGATTCCTCACATAGTGCGCCTCGGCGATCGGTCGACGCTGCTCTTAGCACTGTCCTTGGCCATCGCGGTTCAGGCTACCCTGGTGCTCAGTATTCTCTGCTCTGGCTTGGGAGGACCTGTCGTTCTCAGAATTGGTTTATCAGTTATGTTTTTTGCATGGCTTAGTGAAGTCATCGGCGTCAACACCGGTTTGCCTTTTGGCCAGTACGCTTACACTGATGCTCTCCAGCCCCAGATCGGGAACGTCCCAGTGCAGGTTCCCGCCGCCTGGCTCATGATGCTGCCCCCTGCCTGGGCGGTTGGAACGATTGTCACGGTTCGCAGGTTCTATCCTGCCCACTCTCGCACGTGGTTGCGCAACGCAGTCATTTCGTTAACATCAGGTCTGGCATTCACCGCCTGGGACCTCTTCCTCGATCCGCAGATGGTGGCTTGGAACCTCTGGCGCTGGGAAGCGCCTGGTAGCTATTTTGGCATCCCGCTGATAAACTTTCTCGGCTGGACTTTGATAGCTGCCACACTAATGTTTGTCCTTTCCTCATTCATCGAAACCGAGGCCTTGCCGGTTGAAGCCCTTCTCTTGGTCTACACAACCTCATGGTTGCTGGAGTCGGTAGGACTGGCCCTGTTCTTTGGCTTGCCCGGCGCTGCCGCCGCCGGGTTTGTGGGCATGGGCATATTTGTGGCCCTGGCATGGACAAAGGTCCTTGCCCGAACACCATGAATACAATTCTGTGGACTGCAATCGCCTATCTTTGCGGCAGTGTGCCGTTTGCCGTCTGGCTGGGCCGGCTCTTATTGGGAAAGGAGATTCGCCGATTCGGCGACGGCAACCCTGGTGGCACAAACGTAATCCGAGCCGGGGGAAAGGGTCTTGGCCTCTCTGTAATCTTCCTTGATGGACTGAAGGGCCTGTTGCCGGTACTTGCCGCCCAAATGTACGCCGAACTGAATGGCTGGTCTCTGGTGGCCGTGGCACTTGCCGCGGTAGCTGGTCATGCCTTCTCAATCTTTCTCACGTTCCAGGGCGGCAAGGCAGTAGCCATCACTTTCGGTGTCTGGGCTGGATTGTCCGGCTGGAGTATTCTCTTCGTTCTCGGCGCCTTGCTGCTCGTCGCCTACCTTGCGATTTCGGTAGATGGCTGGGCTGTGATGGGCGCCTTCTTTGGCCTTCTGGTTTTTCTGGTCGTAGTTGGTTCTCCGCTCACGATCCTGTCTGTTTGGCTCGGAAACGGCCTGATTCTCGCCTGGAAACACCGACTCGACCTGGCGCAGCGTCCTCGTGTCCGCATATTTGCGCGCTGATGACAACCCTGCTCCTGACCATCGTCTCCTCTGCGCTAATGGGAATGGGCCTTATCCTGCTATCAAATTGGTGGAGATTCCCACGCCTACGAGATTCGACCGCTGCGGGCGACGGACGTAAAGTCTCTCTGTTGATTCCAGCGCGCAATGAAGCCGCCGTCATAGGACCAACAGTAGACGGACTGTTGCGTCAGTCCTATCCCCACTTTGAACTGCTCCTCTTGGACGATCACTCGGAAGACGGTACTGCCAGCGTGGCGAAGGCAGGCGCACAGGGCGACAGCCGCCTGCGGATTCTCCAAGGCAGGCCGATTCCGAGTGGGTGGCTGGCAAAGAGCTGGGCTTGCCAACAATTGGCCGGGCAAGCACGTGGGGAGATTCTCATCTTCGCTGACGCCGATGTGCAATGGCTTCCCGGCGCTCTGGCTGCTTTGCTATACGAATTTGAACGCAGCCGCGCCGATATGCTCGCCCTAATGCCTACCCAGACGACCGTCTCCTGGGCCGAGCGCCTCTGCGTTCCGCTCATGGCACTCGCTATTCACGCCTATCTGCCAGTTGATGCTGTTCACCATGCACCTTACCCCCTGTTGGCAGCGGCCAACGGCCAGTGCATCGCCTTCACTCGTGCAGCCTATGACCGCTTGGGCGGTCATGCAACAGTGCGGGACAATATACTGGAAGATGTTGGATTGGCCCGCCGCGTCAAAAGAGTTGGATTGCGCTTGCGCATGGCCGAGGCCGACGGACTGATTAGTTGCCGCATGTACCGCGACTGGCGATCCGTGCGCGAAGGCTATGCGAAAAACATGCTTGCCGGGTTTGGCGGCGCCACCGGCCTCGTCGCAGGGACCGCCTTCCATTGGTTGGTGTTTCTCGTCCCTTGGGCCCTACTTGGCTTTGGATTCGCCGGCGGGGTCGTGCCGGGCCATCCGCTTTGGGCATTGCTGCTCATTTGCGCCGGCATCCTTGTACGCTCTTTGTCGGCTTTGCGCACGGGGCAGCGGGTGGGCGATGCGCTGCTCCTTCCCATTTCGGTTTTGCTGATGACCTGCATCGCCGCCCAGTCACTTTGGTGGCATTGGCGCTATGGAGGGCCTCTGTGGAAGGGTCGGCGCGCAATGCCTTAGTTGCCAGCGAAAGAATAGAGTTCATCGTGTCATTAGATCGCCTACCCCAACTGACCGAGGCAAGGGTACACCTATGGACGTGGAATCTGGATGTAAATCGGGAAGTCCTTGCCCAATTGGAAGATGTGCTTGCGGTCGGCGAATGGCGGCGCGTCCGGCGTTGCTCTTCACACCAGATCGCCCGCCGATTCATAGCCCGCCGCGGCATTCTGCGTACAATTCTGGGCTTATACCTGGACCTGCCGCCGCATGAAGTTCAGATCATCTACAACGCCCACGGCAAACCCCTACTCGCGCCTGACCTGTCCCCTCCGCTCCAATTCAACCTATCCGATTCGGGCGAACTGGCCGCGCTGGCGATCGGCATTGGTCACCCCTTAGGCACCGACATTGAGCGGCTGCGACCCCTCCCGGATGGCGATGCGTTGGCGGTTGACGTTCTTTCCCAACAACAGGTGGAGCAGTGCAACCGGGCGGACGCGGCGACTCGAGCAAACATCTTCTTTCGGTTGTGGACCCGTCGTGAAGCCATCGCCAAGGCCGAAGGCTTCGGTTTGCAACTGACCTCGGACCAGCTCTCGTTGGACGATTTCACAGACCCCCGCCCTTCCGCCTCGGGCCCGGATTCCGTCCCTCATAGGCGCGACATGCACATTCACGACCTGGCCTTGCCTGCTGGATACATCGGCGCCCTGGCGACTCGCCAGGAAGTAACCGAGATCATATACGTTCCTTGCGTTGCTGGGTGAGGTTCAAACCTGAACATAGAGCTGTTTACAAAAAACTTAGCTTCTGGACCCCGTCGCAGCTAATGCGCCTCTTAACACGTGCACAGTTGGGATTAGTCACACAGTGTACGATATAATTACCAGCCGAATGTAGAAAACGCCAGAAAAAGGACCACAAGAGGGACGACAAGAAATGGCACGACGTAGTCGCAGGCGACGCCACAGCCCCAGCAGCGCCAATCCGCGCAGTTACGGCGAATTGCGGACCCAAAGAGGGGAACAAGAGCAGATCTCGGATTCGCCGGCTCAGGCTCGAACGGCGCCAGCGAACGAAGAGCGGGCGCCCCAACCGGCGCCGAGTCTGTCCGGCAATGATGAAGCCGACTGGAAAGTGGAATACAGTCGGGTCTTCTCAGATCTGAAGCAGTTATTGATCGTCTCAGCCGCGCTCTTTGTTTTGATGCTTGTTGTCGGACTATTTCTCTGACGGCTGCATCCAACTTGCGCTCTTTTGGCGATTTGGATCATGTTGCCCCCTGCCGGGAAGGCTGCTGGCGCCAGTGCAAGATCACCCGGATTCCCAGATGAAGTAGACAGCAGAGCCAGAAGCTCCGCGTGAAATAGAAGATACAGGAAGTAATTACCAGCACCAGCGTCGTCATCAGTCGGTCAGAGAGTGGCGCAGTCGCAATGTAGATGCCAGGCAGAGAAATCGCTGCCCCAATCCAAACTGCCCAGTAATGGGGAGACAGGGGGGGAGACGCGAGTGAAAGCAGAAGATCCCACACAGCGCCCCGCAGAAAACACCAATGAAATTCCTGGGCGCTGCTCTCGATCAGCGAAGGACTCGAGGATTGTCCATTTGGTGCGTTGTCGCTCGACCCTTCTTTGTCAATATTCAACCAGATGCGAATCAGGAACAGGAGGACCAGCAGGCCTGCCAGCCCGACCACACCTACTCTAAACCCCGATACCCAGTCAACATGCGTCAACCCCATCAGGCGGGGAGACAACCCCCCCATAATCAGCCCGATGTATGGAACTTGTACCCATCGTACGACCCGTACCAGTCGCTCGAGGTCCGGCGCAGTGGTGCGTGTGACACCTGTGGCAATGCCGGCCAACAGAAAGCTCAGCGCCAGCCACAGGGCCGCACGCATTGGGGAGGCTGTCAGTTGTTCCAGTAGCCATGTGCCAACCATATAAGATTACTAGAGAAACATAACTCCAGTGACAATCCGACGCATACTGCTCGTACTCCTTCTATTTGTCCTGATCGTCCTGATAAAGCCCAAGACGGTCTGGTCGGAGTTTAAGCGCATTCGCGGACAGTGGAATACTATTCTGACACTGCTGGTGATAGTCGTAGCCGTATATTTTATATTTGGCCTCTGGAGGGCCTATGTTAACGGGGGATTTCCCTAGCATCTGCCTGCCGGGATTCCGCCGGTAGGAGAGACCCGCTCGCCAGCTCTCGCCAACAACATGTATATAGGCCCCTGCCTGACCTGGCATCCGGCTGCGAACCGATCTCCCCTTCGTGGCTCACGACAAGGCGGCAAGCGCACCAGCCGGACTGTCTGCCGGAGCAACGTTGTAGTTCGCCTCCAGCAATTCCCCTTTTTCGTCAATCACGAAATGACTGCGGTGGATTCCCATGAACGTTCGCCCGGACATTGTCCGTTCGCCCCATACGCCGTAGGCTTCGGATATTGAATGATCTTCATCGACCAGCAGCGTGAAAGGCAGATCGAATTTCGCGCGGAATTCCTCGTGGCTCTCCTGGCCGTCGGGGCTTATGCCGAAAACGACTGCGTTTTTCTCGGCTATCTCGTCATGAATATCCCGAAATCCGCAGGACTGCGTCGTACAACCGGGCGTGTCGTCTTTTGGGTAAAAGTAAAGAACGACCTTCTGTCCTCGATAGTCGGCAAGACTGACCGTTTCGCCGCTATCAGTTTTGGCCTCAAACGTCGGGGCGGGAGTGCCTGCTTCCAGTTCAGTTCTCATGTTTCCTCCGATTGGTTGAGCCTCGATTTGCCTCAGTCGCGCCGCGGCACAAGGTTGTTCACAGTGGCGCCTGAACTATCTTTTCTTGTCTGCAAGAGGGCGTTCAGTCCCTTGTTGGCGGACCCATCGGTATTTTAACCGATAGAGTGGAAATGCTAAAGACTATCTCACCACAAATGTGGCTGCCCCAAATTCCGATTCAGCAGCTTGTCTGAACTGTGCTACAGTAGAAATGCAGAGCGAAATTGTACCGGTTAAGAGGAGCAGTGCACGCCATGTCAGAGATTCGTGACCGATTGTGGCAGCAATACATGAGAGCAATGCAGTCAGTTCGGGAGCTTCACCCGGTTCGCCCTGGCGCTGGCGAGGTGGTGCGCTTGCCGCTTGTTGCCAACGTGGAGCGGCAAAGGGAAACGCGGACAATATTGGTTCATGGCTACAAGGATGACGCCTCCATCTTCATTCCTCTTGCTTCCCACCTATCTGACTTGGGTCTGAAGTCATACTCGGTTACGCTCGCGCCCAGCGACTGTAGCGTCCCCCTGGAGACGCTCGCTCAACAGTTGGCAGCATTCATAGACGATAATTTCGCTGCCGGCCAAAGGTTGGACTTCGTCGGGTTCAGTCTGGGCGGCATCGTAACCCGCTACTACATTCAGCGAATGGGAGGATTGCCTCGCACCAATCGCTTCCTATCTGTGGCTGCGCCGCATAACGGTACGTGGCTTGCCTTTGCCAGCCGCCTTCCCGCCGCCATTCAATTGCGCCCCAGCAGCGATTTCCTTCGCGACCTGAATGCAGATTCTGAGCGCCTCGCCAGCATCCAATTCGCTTCTATGTGGAGCCCATTGGACCTGATGATCCTGCCATCTCTCAGTTCCCGCATGCCCGTTGGCGAAAACCTGGTGTTATGGACCCTTTGGCACCAGGCGCTGATCACAAGCCCACGCGGAATCCGCGCGATCGCAAAACAGTTATTTGCCGGTGGGAATAATTTTCCCAATCCCGCTTCTCCTGACTTCGAAAGCCGTCCTGAATTGAACAGCCGAACGACGGGCGAAGGCTTGGAGCTGCAAAGACAGAGCTGACCTGCACCCTACATTTCGTCGCTGGATCTAAGCTATTCGGAGCAGGACGAATCCACAGCCTGCCCTACGGCCTCCTCAAATCTTCGCAATAGCAGTTTCACCTTTTTGGGATCCCGTTTCCCGCGCCGAATCTCCACGCCGCTGCAAAGGTCTATTCCATAGGGCTGAACTGTACGAACGGCGCCAGCGATGTTGTCGGGATCGATTCCGCCAGCAAGGAAAATGGGGATGTCCGTCCTCTCCTTTAGCGCAACCACCGCCGCCCAATCTCCCACTTTGCCAGTCCCTCCCAGGCGCACGATCCCCTCGCTGGCGTCAACCGAATCCACCAGCAGCGCGTCCGCGCCAGCATCTATGTACTCCTCCGGAGTAGCCTGCCCGGCCAACATAGGCAGATGCACAGTTTTCCAGATCTCGCATGAAAGGGAACTCTTCAACTCAGCAACCAGCGCCGGCGTTTCATGGCAGTGAAGCTGCAACGCATGTGGGTGAAGAGTACCCGTCACCTCCTCTGCGAAAGCCGCGCTTGGGTTACAAAGCAAAATGACGTTTCTAACACTGGAAGCCGCTGCCACTGCCTGGGCTTCCTCCAAGGTCAAACTACGCTCTGACCAGTCCATGTCGACCAGAATGCCGCAGAAGTCAGCGCGGCTGGCCAGGTGGGCATCATTGGCACTCGTCGTACCGCACAGCTTGAGAACTGTCATCTCTGTCGCTCCATGATTTCCTGATACCTCTGTGGTGCCTTGACTCCCTACCAACCATGGTTGGAGGCTTTCGGAACGGTCAAGACCGGCGTTCTCTTTCATCGGGGCCGGGTGCCATCTGTCGGAAACCAACGTTGTTTGCCTTGGTCAAGAAGGCCTCACCGCCGCCTTTAGAAACCAGCCACTCGTCGGCCTTTTGGCGAAGCGCCGAGAGATCATGCCCGAAGGCGAAGAGTGTTGGGCCCCAGCTGCTCATGCCCACACCTACGCCGTCGTTGTCTCGCAAAAGAGCCGCACATTCCGCGATCAGGGGTCCTTGTGTCTCCGCTTCAAAAACCTTGAATCCGTAGCTCTGATACGCCTCCATCGCTGCGCCAAAGGTCGAAAGATCCTCCTCCAGAACAGCAGGCAGCATCTGTGTCA
Organism: Caldilineaceae bacterium; assembly: GCA_965220715.1. GTDB lineage: Bacteria > Chloroflexota > Anaerolineae > Caldilineales > Caldilineaceae > Bin5. Next base: position 3,821,071 of record OZ244843.1, on the reverse strand, counting down.
GGAGAATGCGGCACATCTTCTCCACATCACCGGCTGGAACCGGGCAGGCATCCTCGAACAGATCCCGTTCCCGGTCTCCGCTGGCGCCCTCACCCTGGGGAATGACGACAAGAACGTCCCATGCTGGGAAATTGTAGTGCAGGAGCAAAGGGGGAGGGGGCACACCGACCGACGCTGATGAGGGTGAGTATCCAGTCTTGCTTCCCTTCCCGCGCCGAAAACGATGGCCTCCATCCAGTAAGAAACCACCGTGCTGGATCGCGCCAATGCCGATGCCCGAGGTTCCACCCCGCCCAACTAGAGCAGCAATCTCCTGCGCGCCTGGCCGCAAACCGTAGAGCGCACACACGGCTATCCCTGCACCCACTAATGTTTGGGAGGCGCTGCCAAGGCCCGAATGAGGTCTGGCCCTTTCCCGAATGACTACCGATGCCCCTGGCAGCTCAAAATGGCTGCAAACAGCGCCGATTGCTGCTGTCAGTCGTTGTTCGAAGCCTGGATCCAAGGGACAGCAGGCCTCGCTAAAGTGGCTGAGCCTGGCTGCAATAATCGTCCTGGGGTGCTCAAGCGCCAGACCGATTCCGCCGTCAATGCGACCAAGACCACCGTGCAGATCGAGGAGGCCGAAATGAAGTCGGGCAGGTGTCTGAATGACAATCTCGTCCATACTGGGGTCGCTTCTCAAGAATCGATTCTCTCGCTATACCTTTTCAAATGAATCGCAAGGCGAATCCGGTTTCATTTCGACGCGAGTCGTCGGTCGCTCCAGGTTGTTTGCCTCTCCATCAGACCGTCTCACCCATTTTTATGGCCTGCGTAACCTGCGAACGCATCAGCGAAATCGTCATGAGAGCCGTCGAGCCAACGTACAGAGTGCCCAACACGAGATAGACTTGGTAAACCCTCGGCCATGCGATTTGAGGCGCCAGAGGCAAGAGCGTCGGCATTGGATCGATTCCATTCTGAAGATAGGGAATGAAGGCGCCGCTGGTCCAAATGCCGATCCCGGTGCCAACCGCCAGCCCAAAGAATAGCAGAACGACAAGCTCCCATCCCATAAAGAAGATGACCTCTCGCTGTGTGAACCCAAGGGCGCGCAGAACGCCGGTTTCAATCGCCCTTTCCCGAAACGAGGACACGGTATATAGGACGAAGCCCAGGACAGTCAAGAGTGTGCAGGCGATGAACCCGATCGAAAGCAGTCCCACTACGCCTTGGAACTCCGGCCGGCGCAAAGCTTGCGTTACCCAGGGTCCAGGCGCCTCCCAACCCAATATTTGAAACCCTTTTTCGCGTAACTCATGTTCGATCTGAACATAGTCCGGGTTCGCGTCTGTCCGCAGCCAGACATCGAAAGGGAACTGTCCCCCTGCGCGCTCAAAGACGTATTCAAGGTTGCCAACGATAACCGGTCCTTCCTCCGGTTCCCACGATGGGAATCGATTGAAGCTGCCGACGATCTCGAAATCGATCGGCGCCTCCACCCACGTTAGATCTTTCCGTTGCTCAGGTATCAACACGATGACTCTAAGGTTGTCCCCTTGTTTCAGTGCCATCTGCCGCAAGAAGCTGTTCGGCACCAGTACGCCGTTTGGCGCCAATGCCAGGGCGTTCATCAACGATCCCAAACTGCTGCTGGCAAAATCCCGCCGCCAGAAGCCGACGTCGGGAAAGTCGATCCGGTCAATGCCAATGAACTGCCCCTCCGCTTTCCTTTGAGCGACCTCGGCGAGCGCCTTGTAATTCCCGACGCGTGCCACCGCTTGCACACCTGCCGCCTGTCTGTGTTCACTGATTGGCAGAAAAGACCACGATGTATAACCTTCAACTGTTGTGGACAACTGCTGGACCGACTCTGGATCTTCTCGTTCCTCGTTGCTGGAGGGCGATATCCCCAACGGATCGATTTCGATGCTTTCTCCCACCTCCCTCAAGCGCATATCGGCCCCAAATCGGTAGCGAACCTCTTCTGTTATCTGCTTACTCATCGTCTGAGCCAGCGAAGCCGTGAATACCGCCAGACTGAGCGTCAGAATGAGTAACAGCAATGGAATCCGATAGCTCCCTGAAGAACGAGCGAGCCGGCGAACAGCTAACAGAAGTCCAAGGGCCTCCAACTGCCTGGCCGCCCAGGAGATCGCGAACATCAAGGGTGTGAGGGCGCGCACACTCAATAACGCGAAACCAAGCAGCCAGAGAACCGGCGTGATGAAGAGCAGAGGATCGAGTACAGGGGCATCTGCCAGCACTGCGTCAGCCCCCAAAGAAACCAGACCGCCCAGGCTGCGCAGTCTGAACATACCGTACCCGGCTGCCAGTAGTATGAGAATGTCCAGGCCGATTCCGTGCTGCCAGTTCGCGCGCCCGCGTGCGCGCTCGCGTCGGTAGGAAGCCAGCGTGTGGCGAGTCGCGGCCAGAGTCGGCAGCATGATAAAAAGCAGAGCCAGCCCGACCGTCAGCAAAGCGATGCGTTCTACCGACGGAGTGATAGTTATCGGGAATGCCGGGCCTTTGCTGAATTCCAGGAACCCCTGCGTCCTGTCGATGATCTGAGCTACTCTGGTGCCGACCGGCAAACCCCCAGCCCAGGCAGCGCCGCCCATTACCACCCCCTCTAACACAACCATGGCCGTGATCTGGATTGCCGATGCCCCGCGACTGCGCAACAACGATATCTCAGCCCGCCGCCTTTCCACGTAGACCCCGGCGACCAGCCACAAATAAGCTACGATCGAACCAAGAATCGGTAGCGCGATCACAAAGAGCGACTGGGTCAGTGCCTGGGCTGACCGTTGATATCGCCTCAGGCCGGAATCGCTTGGCGCCACCAGCAAGGATGTGCCCGGGAGCAAGGCGCCTGCCCTCTGATCGACCCGTCTCAATCGTTCCAGGAATGCGCTCGCCTGCCTGACCTCGAACGATTCTCCATCCAGAATCATGTACCATGCTCCGACCGCGATTTCTCCTTGCAGTGTTGCGCCGATCTGGCGGCTAAAGCTCGCTTCCGATACAAGCAACTGTTTCCTGATAAGCGAAAATGGATTATAAAACCAGTATTCGTCATGCCGGTTCGTCATTTGCCAGACGCCGACAACCACGAAAGGGATCTGGCTGGGTAGCTTGTCGGAGTCGGCGCCCTCTTCCGATAGGGCGATGAAGGTCTCACCGACCTGCCAACCCATCTCTTGTGCCAGAGTACCGTTGATGATTACCTCAACCGCAACGGATCGATCCGAAAACAGACCTCCGCTGGCAGGAAATCGCCCCTCCAATATGGTGATGTGTTGCTCAAGGCCGCTTTGGTATGCAAAGGTCAGGTCTGCAGTGGAAGCGTGACCGATTACCTTTGTGTCGGTATTCTGAGGAAAGATGGAGAATGGAACCGTCTGAAAGTAGCGAACATCCACTACGCGAGGAAGACCGAGGTCACCCGCTGCCTGTCTGGTCAAGAACGTGTCTACCGAGCGAACGTCTTCCCACTCGGCGTATCCATGTTTTGCTCCCAGATAATGGAACATGAATGCAAACGGAGGGTAATTTCTCGTCTTTTCGTGTAACTCCTTTCGCAACAGGCGGACGTATACAGCGTTGCTGTACGTTGGAATGCTGGTAGTGAAGGCGACGGCCGCCAGTAGCCCCAGGGAGATAGCGATAGCCAGCCAGGCCTCAACTCGCAGACGCTTGGCGGCGAGGAAAACGGGGCTGAGCGCCGTGCTGACTCGCTTGGACAACTGTGCCCTTATTCGCCTCAACATTGCATTCTATGGCGAGCGTTTGCCCATAATCATGGCTACGACCTCGGCCTCCGTCGCCTCTTCCTTGGGACGCGTGCCCAAAAGTTCACCGTGAAACATGACCGAAATGTAGTCGGCAATCTCGAAAACCTGCTGGATATTGTGACTAATGAGAATTATCGTCTTGCCCTGGTCCCGCAATGTGGTGATCAACTGCAGGACTTCCTGTGTCTGCTCTACGCCCAACGCGGCCGTAGGTTCATCCATTATAATAATTTCGCCGCCGCGGATCAGCGCGCGGCCTACCGCCACCGCCTGGCGCTGCCCACCGGAGAGATTCCGGACCATCTCGCGCACGTTGGGTATTCGAGCGTGAATGTCATTGAGCACATCGTGTGCACGCCCCAACATACCCTTGTGGTCCAAAAAGATTGCGCCTGGCCCGCGCGTCATTTCGCTGCCCAGAAACATATTCATGATCACGTCCCGACTCTCTACCAGTGCCAGGTCCTGGTAGACCGCGGCGATTCCCATATTGAAGGCCCCGGCAGGCCCTCTTATGCTGGTTTCCTCGCCGCGCACGCGAAATCCCCCGCGGTTGGGCTGCAACGCCCCGCTTATCAACTTGATGAGCGTGGACTTTCCGGCGCCGTTATCCCCGACAAGAGCGTTGACGCGACCCCGATAGACCTTCCAACTGACCGACCGCACTGCGCGGACCGCGCCAAACGATTTGTCCAGATCGATCGTTTCGAGAATTACCTCGTCACTCGTCATTTACTTCTCCGTGTTAATTGCCTGCAACATCCTCTACGCCATGCGCGCCCGTAGCACACTCAATATGACCGCCAGGACCAGAGCAAATCCGCGCACCACCAGAACGATACCGGTTGGCACGTCCATCAGCTGCAGACCATTCCCAAGTATAGTCAGAAACAGGACGGCCACAAGGTTGCGCTCAATGCGACCGACGCCGCCAAAAAGGCTGAACCCTCCCAGCAGCACAGCCGTAAGAGCAGTTACGAAATCTACGCTGCCGGCTATCGCAAGACCAAACATCGCCGACTGCTTGGCTCTCGCCGTCACCAGGACCGCAGTCAACGCCGCAGTCAGTGCAGAAATGACCAGCGCAGTGCGGATCACCCTGTTTACCGGAACCCCGCTCAGGAGCGCCGCGCGATAGTCTGCACCGGTGGCGTAAATGTGGGCGCCCAGCTTCGTCTGCGTCAACATGATCCAGCCGACAATGTAGCAGCAGAACATGATCCAAACCGATGAAGGGATGCCAAATACGCGAATAAAAACCGCTTCCTGCAAGCCCTCACGAGCGATCGTTATCGTCTGGCCCCCGCTGAGAAACAGAGCGATTGCCAGCATGACTCCCTGCGTCGCCAGGGTCGCCACAAAGGCGACGATCCTGCCGTTGACAACGATTACGCCGTTGAATAGACCGGCAAGAACGCCAGCCGTGAGCGCCAAGACCACAGTTAGAGGAAGGGATACGCCGATTTCCTCAAAGAGCAGCGCTGTTGTCACCGTCGCGACCGCTAGAACCCCCTGCGTGGAAGTGTCGATTTGCCCCGCCAGAATCGCCACCGTGTAGCCAGCGGTCACTATTCCGGCCAGAGATGCGCTTATCAGAATATTTACCAGGTTGCGCGAGGTAAAAAAATACGGGGCAATAAAGATAAAAGCCACGAAAAGCAGGACAGTAACGACATAGATGCCGTTGTCCATCAGGAACAACACCTGCTCGCGCCTGCGGCCTGATATGGCCACTTCGCCTTGAGTTAAACGCCCTAACACGTGTCTGTTCCTTATCGCGATGCCATTTGCTGGCGAATGCTGTCCAGTAAAATGGCGAAAACAAATGCAAGCCCGTTGATCAGTTGTCTGACCGGAGCGGCAACATTGAGAATGCCTAGGCCGATTGTCAAGGTGGACAAGAAGAGAAGCCCAATCAACGTTCGTTCGATCTTGCCGCTCCCACCAGATAGCGCAACACCTGCAAACAGCGCCGCCGTCAGCGACTGTCCCAATCCTTCGACCCCAGGTTGGGCGGCCAATTGACGGCCCGCGATCAAAATTCCAGCCATGCCGGTTATGACCGCATTGGTCACCAACACTATCCGCGCAATGCGCGCTGCATTGATGCCGTTGAGAGCCGCGGCGCTTGGATTCCCTCCCAGGGCATAGATATGAGCGCCAAACCTGGTCTGATTCAGCACTATCCAACCAATTGCGTAGGCGACAAACATGAGAGGAATGACAAAGGGGACGCCAAAAATTTCAAAATTGGCAATGTCTCGCAGCGGCGGCCGCACCAGCCGGATCATGCCAGGTTGCTTGGTCAGATTGATGATTAGGTAGCCTATTCCCCCACTGACTACGCCGACGGCCAGCGTTGACACAAATGACGGGATGCCCTGCTGGATCAGATAGCTGCTCAGCAGACCGACCGCAATCGTCAGAACGACCGTAAGGGCCAGCGCAACGCCGAGCGGCCACTCCAACAGTTGAAAAACGGCCGCGAACATCAGAGATGCCATGCCGCCGACCTGGGCTGTGGACAGGTCGATCTGTCCCGAGATCAACGTGATTGTATAGGAAGCCAGTACGATTCCCGCCGGCCCGCTCAGACGAAGAATCGCCTCAAGTGTTCTCGACTTGAGGAACATGTTGGGAGCGGCGACGGCAAATAGAACAAATTCAAGAGTGAATGCGATGAACAAGCCATTGTCGAGCAGGAACTGCACAACCTGTTTGCCATCAACTCTGCGAACGCTGCTGGCCAACTGCGAGTGCGACTGTTCTTTCGGCCTTTCAGATGCCATGCCCGCTTACTTCCTCTAGTCTCGTGAAGCAGTTTCATTGCCAATGTAGAGAGGGTGAGGCCGACTCGCCCCACCCTCGCCAAATCGTCAAAGTAAGCAACTCTTTACTCAGATTCGTACAGCTCAGCGTATCGCTGGTCGACAGTTTCCTGCGTGATCGCCTTTCGTACCTGGTAGGTCTGGAAGGGCAGCCCTTCCAGCGTTGCAAGCGCGACCTCGACCCAACCCCAACCCTCACAATAGGGCTGGAATTCGATGAAACCATAGTAGCCCATCGGTCTGGTCTTCAGGAACTTGGCCGGCGGCTCGTCGCCCCCCAAAGTCACGAGCATAATGTCCGCCTCGTTGCCCGCTTCCGTCACCGCATTGTACGGGCCAATGCCGAGGCCGTCCCAACAGGGAATCATTGCAAAGACGCCATCAGGATGCGCAGTGATGGCATCATTCAACATGTCTTCGCCGGAGCGGCCTGTTGTCAAGTCTGCCATCAGGACATGATCATCATCCAACCCAAATGCCTCCTGGAAGGTGGACGCCGCCGACCCTGTGCGTGTGACACAGGCAGGGATGCCACCATGGGTCAGTTCAACGAAGAACAGTTCCCTGCCGGCCCAATCCTCCTGCTGTCGCATTCTCACGCCCTCAACCAGCAGTTCCGCCCCGCGCATGCCGGCGATCCCGTCGGGGATACCGTAGACGATTGGCGTGTATTCGCTGGGGCCGTTGTCAATGCCGATGAACTGAATGCCTTCATCCAGGGCGCGCAGTGCCAGACCTTCATACACGTTGGGACCGTGTGCGCCGACGATGCTCAGGTCGTTCAGCAGCAGTGTCTCCAACAGATCAGGCTCCGTCGAGTACTCACCGGCGGCGTCCGATTCAAAGATCTCCACGCCGTAGAACGCAGCTGCAGCTTTCATCGCACCTGACCATTCGCCGAAGAATGGATGCGCCAGGTTTGGATTGATGAAACCCAAACGCCATGGCTTGGACATTTCAGTGGGCAGTGTAGCCAATGGTTGACACTGATGAGGGGCAGTCTCAGACTCAATTGCTGCCATTTCATGGAAAGTGACCACGCCGGGCGTCGGCGTTACGTCTACGACCCGCGTTACTTGGACTTCAACGGTCTGCGTCTCGCAGGCCGTCAAAACAAGCACTGCAAGCGCCATTACCACGGCCATCAATAGAAACCGCTTACTCTTCATCTTTTCTCTCCTCTGTTCTCGTTGGTGGGAACAATGATGCTGGGTGAACTCACAATGTTAAGTCAAATAAAGGGAATTATATACCATAGTGCCACTCGGCATATGTTTCTGGCAGCACCGACGGCAACCCATCGGTTACGCTACCCACGGCAAATTCCCGGCCGCGTTTCAAAATGTTCAATGCGGCATTCACGTCCCGATCAGCAACGTGTCCACACTCAGAACAGTTGAAAGTTCGATATTCTTGTGCTTTGCCGTTTACAAAGCCACACGCAGAGCAGATTCGCGATGTGTAAGATGGGTTTACCCTGACCAACTGTCTACCGGCCCATTCTGCCTTGTACGCCAGTTGTTGTCGTATAAGCCCCCATCCCTGCGCTAAAATCTCCCTGTTCAGACCTCTCTTATGAGAACCTCCTGCCCGCGTCATGTTCTGAATGTTCAAATCTTCGATAGAAATGAACCCGTATCTACGCACAATCTCCGTCGTTATTTGATGACAGTCGTTACGGTTGCGAACTGCATTCTTTCGTTTCACATGAGCAAAATCAGCAACAGCCTTGCGGCGGGTCTTACTCCCTTTCTTCTTCCGGCTGACAGCCCTTTGCAATCTGCGTTCACGTCTTCGGTCTATCTCTCGGCGGGCAATAGTTTCACCAGTGCTGAGTGTCATGCGTTCATTCACGCCCATGTCGATTCCGACTGCTTCTGTACTCTTTGGCAAAGACGCAACATCCTCTTGGTAGACCAAATCAATCGTCAATGTGCGTCCGTGCATGACAAGGCGCATGGAGACAGGTTTGCTCTCTGGAAGTGGGCGTGATGGACATAACCGAATTAAGGGCAACCCCTTGATCTTGATGCGGTTGCCTTTCACCATGCTTGGCGCAACTTCCGCCAGTTCAATGCAGGTGTACCTTTGCCAAGGCTTGAATCGAGGGAAACCCGGCATTGCCCCGTCTTTTCGGAATGGCTTCCCCTCCCGCTTCCTCCTTGCGGCAATTGCCTGGTATTCATCGACACGGGAAATGAAGTTGCGAAAGGCCCTGTCCAGTCGAATGATTACACCGCGTTCTACCGGTGAGGATATATCGGATAGTTCTTGTGAGTTGGATCGCAGACTTGTCAGCCACTTCACTTGCGCGTACCTGCCCATTGTCTTGCCGGTCAACCGATATATTGCTTTGCGTTCAGCCAGCGCACGATTGTAAAGCCGTTGACACACGCCAAGCACTTCACGGATACGGGCATATCCGGTCTTTGAAGTATATCCTCTAGTTTGGTATGTACGGTGGGCAATCATAATTTACTCGTTGGCACTATTGTATATAATCCCCTAAATAAACATACATTCCCAAATATCGAAGACTACCAAACTCGCCTGCCGAACTGTGTTCGTTCTGCTGCCAGAAATTCCCTCCAAATTGGCCCGCTGATTAGTTCAGCGCATCTTGGCAGTTCTATAGCCCTTCCAGTATCTGAAGCGTACGTCTGGCCACTCTATGTTTTTCCCAAGTCCTGAGTGACAATCAACCGTGTGCCATCGCTATGTGCGCATGGCGTTCCTGGGCGCGCGTTATTGCCATACTACGCGTCGAAAAAGCATCCCAATACACAAGAAGTCTTAAAAGTTGGCGGCCGAGGGTTGTGGAAGATCTCTGGAGTTCGCTGAGAAAATGTCCTGGACGACAACTTTCTCCATCAAGAAAGCAACTACAGAATCGTTATCAGTGTCGCCAGTTTTTTCAGACCGGGCTTGCAGCAGGTAAGGCAGCGCCATTATATGCCGAATGCAATCGGGCTGTCAAAATTGGATGTCTTGGCGGAGATCACGGGTTGGCACGGTGAACTTAGGGGGTCGTGCCAGGACGGGCTCCTCCGTGCTCTTGTTTCACCCGCCAGGTATGGGCTGCTCCACCTAGTGACCCGGCGAGATGTAAGACAATTGAGGTTGCTGCGACAGCCGCAGTTTCGGCGCGCAGAATTCTCGGGCCGAGTGACACGCTTCGCCATCCACGGTCACTGGCAGCGGCCGCTTCATCCCTGCTAATGCCTCCTTCGGGCCCAATCAGCAGCGAGACAGTGTCCGAATCAGCCAATTGGTCGCCAAAGCCGGAATCCTTTCCCCGAGCCTCCTCCCATGCAAACAGTTGCTGGCCTGCCCCCTGCGCCAGGGCCTCCTCCCACTCCAGCGGATTCTCAAGAATTGGTAACCGGCCGCGGCGGCTCTGTTCTGCGGCCTCGCGAATAATTGCGCGCCAGCGGTCGTACTTGGGCAACAGTTTCGCGGCCGGACGCACTACAGTTCGGCTGCTGATCACCGGCACAAACCGGCTCACGCCCAACTCTGTGCCCTTCTGCAATACCCACTCAAACCTTTCTCTCTTCAGCATACATTGGTAGAGCGTCAATGCGACGCCAGGCTCACTTTCAACAGGCTCTTGCGCCACCACGCGCCCCGTCGCCCTATCTGCCGCCAAGACCACAATTTCTGTATGGAATGCCGTGCCGCTGCCATCGAGCAGCGTTATCATACTCCCTGGCTCCAGGCGCAGAACACTACGCAGTTGGTGCGCCAGGGGCGTAAGATCAACAGAACAATTCGGCTTGGGGGAAATGTCCGACAGGAAGAACCTGTGGAAATCCCTGCCATCAAATCCTTTGTCACTCCGCACTGTCACTCCGCACTGTCACTTCTCACAGTAACCGCTACCCAGTCCCCTTCTTGCCTGCGCTCTACCTCCCGCAGACCCTGGCGGGCCGCAGCCGCGACCACGCCATCGGCCTTCTCCTCCAGAATGCCCGATAAAATCAGATGGCCTCCAGGTGCCAGGGTCGCAGCCAGTGGAACATTCTCATAGGCAGCCTCGAACAATCCAATCAGGACTTCGGCCAGAATATTTGCAACGACCACTGAAAAACAACCGGCTTGTCCGGCAGGTATGGACCCTTGCTCTACAATGAGCTGATTGGGAGCAATCGGGACTCCGTTCAGCTGCGCATTTTCCTTTGCAGCCCGAATTGCCAGTGGGTCGATATCCGTGGCAATGACCAGTTTCGCGCCTAACTTGGACGCTACAACCGAGAGTACACCGCTGCCCGTGCCAATATCCAGTAGAGAATCGCCCTGGCTAACCCACTTTTCCAGCGCAGCCACACAGAGGCGCGTTGTCGGGTGCAAGCCTGTCCCAAAAGCCATCCCCGGCTCCAATCGAACAACCACATCATCCGGCAAGGCATTCGGCTCCTCCCAAGCCGGCGTCAGCAGCACCCGCTTCCCGATTCGCATGGGTTTGTAGTGCCGTTTCCAGGCGTGAGCCCAGTCTTCCTCGCGGACAAGTCTTGTAACCGGCTCTGGCATGGGATAAAGCAAGCGAAGCCGCCACAATCCCTCTTCAATCTGTCTCTGAATCGTTCGTCCGCGTCGCCCCGGTTTTAGGTAGGTCTTTACTACCAGCCTATATTCACCGGCCACTGGGTTGCCGAAATCGTCATATCCGGTGGACTCCAACACAGCCCCTCCGCCTGAAGCCTCACCCGCCGCGCTGTCTTCGACCCAGTCACCGCCGTTGTAGCGGTTGAACAGCTCAGCAACCGCTTCGGCCGCTTCGCCATCGACCTCAACAGCTATCTCGACAAGCTCATCTGCGTTCATGGGTTGATTGTGTTGACCTTCTGCAATTCCCGGTGCGCCCGGGATTGCGCTATACTACGATGCCAAACTGGTAGAAAGAATACTTGGAATGCCCCTGCCCGCCTAACTGCCCTTCACGTACAAGCCATGACCCCGCGCGCCCAGTCCTATCTGAACTTGGCCCTGTGTATTCTGTTATGGGCCTCGATTCCGGTTGCTTCGAAGAAGATACTGGCGGAGATAACTGAATTGCAGATGCTCTTCTATAGTACAGTCTTTTCGGTGTTCTCGCTCGGGGCACTGGTGGTCTGGCAGCGTAAAATGGCCACCCTGGCAAGTTACACGCTTCGCGACTATGCTAACTTGAGTTGGCTGGGCTTTCTGGGGGCTTTCCTCTACTATGTACTTCTCTATGGAGCGCTCGCCCGCACATCCGCAGCCGAAGGGTTCATTCTTGCCTACACCTGGCCCATCCTGATCAGTCTGCTGGCGGTCCCCCTACTTGGCGAAAGAATCTCGCCGGCCCGCCTGTTTGCGATTGCTATCAGCTTCAGCGGCGTCGTAGTGATTGTCACACGGGGGCGAATGGTGGAGTTGCGGGCGGAGAACCTGTCGGGAAATCTGCTGGCTCTGTGCGGCGCCCTGATTTTTGCCCTCTTCTCAATTCAGGGCAAACGGGCCAAATACGACTTGACCATCGCCGCGTTTGTCTATTTCTGCGCTGCCCTCTTGTGTGCCTCCGCTGTCATCGCCTTTGGCGGGGCTATGCCGCTGCCCTCTGCTTCTGTCTGGGGTTGGATTCTCTACAACGGCCTGTTGGTCAACGGCATCAGCTACCTGTTCTGGTTCAAAGCGCTGGAACACGGCGACACGTCTATCGTCTCAAACCTGCTCTATCTTACCCCTGCAATCTCGCTCCTGTTCGTCCTGCTTCTGCTCAACGAACCGGTCCACCCGTCAGCAGTTTCAGGGCTTGCGCTGATAATTGGAGGCATACTCTTTCAATCATGGCCGAAACTCATCGCTCTGTCAGGCCGCCGCGGCTAAGACGACCGAGCCGGATTACGCTGGCGCGCTCTTTCGACACTGTCAGTCACGTCCTAGTCTGGCCGCAAGATCCTGTCCAAGAAACCACGCCGCGGCTCATGCACCTCATCACCCAGGCTTTCGGCTAGTTGACGAACCAACATTTCCTGCTCGTCAGACAGATCGGTCGGCGTAATCAGCCTGACAGTAACTATCATGTCGCCCCGGCCGCTGCGCTGCAGGCGCGGAATCCCCAACCCCGCCTTGCGAAAACTGGTCCCAGTCTGTGTGCCGCCAGGAATGTCAAGATCGATCGGCTCGCCTTCCAATGTCGGGATTTCTACTGTGGCGCCGAGGGTGGCCTGGGCGATACTGACAGGCAGCTCCATATGGATATCAAACTCATCGCGCCTGAAAACGGGATCTTCTTCGACTCTCAAAACAACGTAGAGGTTGCCGCGGGGCCCGCCCAGCATTCCGGCCTCACCCTCACCTGCCAACCGTATGCGCGTTCCATTGTCGACGCCGGCGGGCACATTGACTTTGATCTTGCGGGAAACCCTCATGCGCTTGCGGCCTCTGCACCGGCTGCAGGCCGAGGACACAATTTCGCCTTCACCATGGCAGGCAGGGCAGGCCGTTGCCGTGACAATCGTGCCAAATAGGGGACTCTGCTGGCGGCGCTGCACCTCGCCGCTGCCGCCGCAGGTAGGACATCGCTCAGGGGTAGTGCCAGGCTCGGCGCCGCTGCCCTGGCAGTAATCACAATCCTCCATGCGCGGCACTTCGATTTCCTGCTGCGTGCCAAAGGCGGCGTCTTCAAAACTCAGTTCGATGTCTACCCGCAAGTCGGCGCCGCGTCGAGGCGCCCGACGGTTGCCGCGCCCCATTCCTCCAAAACCGAAAACCTCCTCGAATATGCTGCCAAGATCTCCAAATCCCTGGCTGAAGTCGCTGAAACCACCGGCTCCACTCAGACCCGAGTGTCCAAAGCGATCATATACGGCACGCTTCTGTGGATCGCTCAAGACCTGGTAGGCTTCGTTTATCTCCTTGAACTTGCTTTCGGCATCCTCTTCCCGATTGACATCCGGGTGGTATTGCTGCGCCAGGCTACGGAAGGCCCGCTTAAGCGTCCCTTCGTCCGCGCCCCGTTCTATGCCAAGCACTTCATAGTAGTCACGCTTTTCACTCATAAAACTATTCCCAACTTATTATCCATGCGCACAGACCGGCCAAGCCGACAGTTACGCCAATGAGAGCTGCCCATTGCGCGCCTTCAAATCCCACGCCCCGGGCGCTGAAGAGCAAAATTACTACGAAACCGATGGCAAGTACAGCCCAATTGGACAATGTTGTGTGCTCAGCCCAGAGTCGCCGCAGAAAATCCATGCCCTGTCGGATTCCTTTATCTTACCAGCGTCGTCATTCTACGAGGATAACGTCGCTTTAGGTCCTCCCAGATGGCGTCAAGCTGGGCGTGCAATTCCGTAAGACTGCCGTCATTCTTAATAACGCGGTCGGCCTGGTTCACCTTGGCAGCCTGCGGAGGCTGCAAATCGATCATGCGCCTGGCTTCGTTCTCCTCCATTTTACGTGACTCCAGGAGTCGCCGAAGTTGCGTCGTCAAACTGGAAGTAACTACCCAAATCTCATCGCATAGCGTCGACATCAGCCCGGCTTCAAGCAGCTTGATAGCTTCCAGAACGATAACAGGAGCCTCGTTATCGGCTATCTCCTGCTTTCCCAGGTCAAAGATCTTCGGGTGGACAATCTTTTCCAGCCGGCCCAAGTCCAACGGATTGGTGAACACAATCTTTCCTAGTTTCTTGCGATCGATCGTGCCGTCCTCTCTCAGTATTTCTTTGCCGAAAGTACGCACAACCGCGTCGTAGGCTGGCCCACCTGGCTCAATCACTCGGTGGCCCAGTTTGTCAGCATCAATAATAATTGCACATTTCCCTACCAGATAATTGAGAATCGTGCTCTTGCCAGTAGCGATATTCCCTGTGAGCCCGATAACCAGCGATTTGCGCGACATTTTCGATTCGACCCTTTGCGATTGGTGGTCCCAGTCTTGCCCTATTCTAGCTGAAAGTATGAACTGCTGACAAGCCTGCTATGCTGCCTGGGCGGCCCATTCATCCATCAACTTCTCCAGCCGCTGAGATACTGCCCGATGTTGGTCCTGCAACGTGCGCAGCCTCCCCAGGTCTTGTGCCGAACTCGCCTGGGCCATGAGTTGCTCAATCTCGTTCAGCCTGCTTTCCAGCCTTGTAATCCTATCCTCAGTCTCGGCGACGGCCTCCTCCTGACGCTCTGCTTGGCGCCGCTGCCGTCTAGCCGCCCTCTGGCGCTCCCACTCCTCTTCTGCAGCACTCGGTGCAGCCTCCCCCTTTTCTGGCGACTCCTTCCTGTCAGCTTGCAGTCTTTCCATCTGCCACTGCTTCCATGTGCCCTGGAAAACTTCCAAGCTGCCAGGTTTACCCTTTGATCCTGGTGTAACCTGCCAAATCTGCGTGGCCAGAGCTTCTATCAGCGCTCGATCATGGGTAACAAGCAGTATGGTTCCACTGAACTGTCGCAGAGCGTCCTGCAGAATCTCCTGGCTATCCAGGTCCAGATGATTGGTGGGTTCGTCCAGGAGCAGGAAATTGGACCCCTGCAATGTCAGCCGCGCCAGCGCGATACGGCTGCGCTGACCACCTGAGAGGCTCTCGATACTCTGGAAAACATCATCGCCTTTGAAGAGAAATTGACCCAGAAAGGTCCGCGCGCGCTCGGTGGGAAGACGCTTTGTCTCCAGCAAGGCGTCCAGTACATTCTGGCCGCCTTTCATCAAACCGTAACCGCTTCCGACATGTCGCTGGGCTAAATATCCGATCTCAACCGAGGCGCCTAGCTCCACCCTGCCGCTGAGTGGCTCCAACTCCTCAAGAATGGTGCGCACAAACGTCGTCTTGCCGGCGCCGTTTGGGCCGATCAGAGCGGCAACCTGGCCCCGATACAGGTCAAGATCGGGCACCTCTAGAATCAGTGTATCTGCAGGAGAGAGGCTGCGCATAGGCCGCAAACGACCCTGCCGGATAGGTAAAGCTCCAGGCTGAACCTTTGCTGAATGATACTCCAATTCAGTCGCCTTGGGGGGGGAGTTTCTTTCGTCAGTTGCGTCACCCGTCTCCTCCCGCGACATTTTGCTGGCAGCGTGGGTAGCTGTACCTGAAGTATTCCCCAGATAGCCGGCGACCAACTTGCGCGTGCGCAAGACCAAGTCACCACTGCGCGAGTCCGTTCGCAAGGGCAGCCTGATGTACTGTTGTGTTGGAGGCGGCGGCAGCGCCTCTTCCTCAAGGAATCTGTTAAGTCTCGTCTCCCTTCCCTGAGCCTCCTTTGTGCGCTGTCCGGCCTTGTAACGGCGGATGAAGGCCTGGGTCTCGCGGATGAACTCCTGTTGGCTGTCATATTCCTTACGCCAGCGAGCAAAGCGCTCTTCCCGCTGCAGGCGGTAGTGGCTATAGTTGCCCCGGTAGGCTTCCACCCTACGATGCGCCAGATCCCATATCCGGGTCGAGACTGCATCGAGAAAGTACCTGTCGTGGGACACAACTATGAGCCCACCTTTCCAATCCGTAAGTACGCCCTCCAGCCATGACATCGAACGCACGTCCAAATGATTGGTCGGCTCGTCCAACAATAGCAGGTCCGGCTCCTCCAGCAGGAGACGGCCTAGACAGGCGCGGGTACGCTGCCCCCCGCTGAGATGTGCCAGTGGTGCATGCCACAGTGACTCTGAAAGGCCGAGACCAGTCAGGACAAACCGGATCCGCTGGTCGATTGTATAGCCTCCAGCTTGCTCAAACGCTTCCTGCTGCTGCCCATAGCGCGCAAGCAGACCCGCCAGTTCCTGATCGCTCTGGGCCAGATCGGCTATTCGGGCCTCCAGCTGTCTGAGTTGTTCCCCCTCTGCCTGCAGGTCGGCGAAAACCGCCTTAAGATCGTCGTAGAGAGTTCGTTTACCGGCGGGTGGAGGGTCCTGGGCGAGGTAGCCAATACCAGTTTCCTTGGCGACAAAAAGGTCGCCGGTTACACTGGTATCGATGCGGCCAAGCACTTTGAGAAGGCTGGTCTTGCCCGCACCGTTCGATCCGACTAAGCCGATCCGGTCCCCCATGTCGATCCGGACACTCACGTTCTCGAGCACGTCGAGATCGCCGTAGTTTTTGGAAATGTGATTGGCAACCAGGAGACTCATACGATGGATTGGGCCGAATTGCATAAGCACACAGAAACGCCAAACCGTCTCCTCATTCTAAATCCTTCTACTCCAGCCGATTAGAACGGGCAGCAGTTTGGCAAGGTAAAGGAATTGTACCACATTTGCGGCAGAACGGCGATACACTCAGGGCAATTGCATCAAATTGGGACAAACCCACGTGAGCCTGCCTGAATCGGTAGGGGCACCCCTTGTGGGCGCCCTTCGCGGGCTATTGTGGCGTCCGAACTTAGATGCAATTGCCCTGTTCTCCCTGCCCCTCCGTGGACAAAAAGGGTCTAAGATGTCCTCCGCGCCCCTCCGTGGACAAAAAAAGGTTTTCTTCGCGCCCCTTCGCGCCCCTTCGCGCCCCTTCGCGCCCCTTCGCGGACAAAAAAGGTGTTCTTCCTGCCCCTTCGCGGGCTACTGTGGCGTCCCAATTAAGATGCGTTTGCCCTGGCGATACACTGCATGAGTGAAACCCGGTTCACCTCCTTTGCATTTCTTGTTCCAACTTCGCTTGAAAAGAAGGGGGCCCCCCTCTCTTCAGAAGGCGCGCGCTCCCAATATCTGGAATTTAGTACTCTCGACCTTTGACATAAGGCCTTGCCGGCAATCGATTTATCAAATTTAGATTTCTTTAAGGAAGTACCTGTTGTATAATCCTTCTACTTGAGAAACGTCCTGGAAGCTTCTTGCACAGTTCAAATTGTTCACTCACTCTTGAGGTAATTTGACAAAGGAGGTCCAAATGCCGAGGCAACTCACCCTTCTCAGTCTTTTCTTAGTCGCGGCGCTGATGCTGGCCGCATGTGCAGGAGCGGCGCCGGCCGCAGAATCTCCGGCGGCAGATGCTCCCATGGAGGAGGCCCCTGCCGATATGAGCGGAAAGGTGGTCATCGCTTCTGGCGGGACTATCCGAATCGGTGGCTCCTTTGCATTGACCGGGCCAATTCCTGACCCCGGTCTGAATATCCGCCACAGCGCGGAGATCGCGATTGACGATCTGAACGCCGCCGGTGGCCTGGAAGGCTTCATGTTCGAATTGGTAGCCGAAGACGGTGCTTGCGACGGCACACAAGGCACGAATGTAGGCAACAAATTTGCAGCCGACGGGACAATCGTCGCTGTGACCGGCGGCACCTGCTCCGGCGAGACGTTCGGTCTGATGCCGATCCTGCAGGAGGCTCGGATCCCCTTTGTGAGCCCCAGTGCCACCAACCCGGACATTACCTCTCCCGATTGTGATGTCTGCAACCGCGTCGCGCTGAGTGACTCTTTGCAGGGTGCAATTGATGCCAACTTTGTCGTCAATGACTTGGGCCTAACGAAAATTGCTGTCGTTCACGATAACTCAGACTATGGCAAGGGCCTGGCCGAAATCTTCCAGAACCAGGTCATCGGGATGGGAGGGGAAGTTTCCAACTTCGAAGGCGCCCAGGTGGGCGATACCGACTTCCGCGCCCTGCTGGCCAAAGTTGGCGCCGATGGACCGCAGGCTATTTTCTTCGGCGGGTACTCGACCGAGGCAGGCCTGATCAACCAGCAGATGACGGAAACTCCAGGCCTCGAGGACACGGCGTTTATGAGCGTTGACGGAGCCTATACGCACCAGTATCTCGAAGCTGCTGGCGATGCGGCTGAAGGCTCATATATTTCATTTGTCGCTGGTGCCGATTCCGAGGAGTTAAATGCCGATTTCGACGCCAAATATGTCGAAAAGTACGGCGTCAGCCCAGACGATCTTGGTCCCTTCCACGGCCAGAGTTACGACTCCGTAAAGCTGATCGCGGCCGCCATTGTCGAGGTTGCTGCCATGGACGACAGCGGTAACCTGGTAATTGACAGGGAAGAACTGATCTCGGCCATTCGCACAATCGGTGGATTCGACGGCTTGACTGGCATGATCAAGTGCGACGCAAGCGGCGAGTGCGGCGCGGGCGGTGTGCAGATCTTCCAGGTTACAGATGGCGCCTTCATTCAGGTTTCGGGGTACGGAATGGAGTAAAACGCATTTCGGGAGGCGAGAGAGCTGCAACGTTCTCTCGCCTCCTCCCCTGCTCCCTTTCCCCCCTCCACCGATTCCTCAATCTCTACTATGGCTAACAGCCCGTTGACGGCAATGGCGGCTAGATTGAATGGCCAGACCGCACAGAAAGTTCTGATTCGGGCATTTGGAGTTGCCATCCTCTTGCTCGTATTCTGGCGAGTGACTACCGTCGGGCTGGCGGAAGGCTACCCGATTTCGTTCTGGATCTCTCAAGCTCTCAACGGACTGGTCTTGGGCGGAGTTTATGCGTTGGTTGCATTGGGCTACACGCTCGTCTACGGCATCTTGTTCATGATCAACTTTGCCCACGGCGAAGTCATGATGGTCGGCGGCATTGCCGGCTTTTTTGCCCTTCAATTTGTCCAAGCCCGCGGCTGGATGGAAGGCCCGTGGCTGCTAGTAGTAGTCGCGCTGCTCGCAATCATGATTTTCGGGATGGCGGCCTCGGTGCTGACCGGCGTAACGCTGGAACGGTTGGCATACCGTCCCTTGCGCCAGGCCCCCAGACTGGTCCCTCTTATAAGTGCTATCGGTGCATCCCTTTTCCTGCAATACTCGGTCCTGCTCATTTTCGGCGTAAGCCCCCACAGTTATCGCAAGCCGGCCTTAATCTCCGGTGGTTTGCGGCTTGGCGACGTATTCATTTCCTACACGGGCGCCATTATCTTTTTCACCTCCATTCTACTGATGCTGGCTCTGTATTTCATCATTCAACGAACAAAGTTGGGCCGTGCCATGCGAGCCGTAGCCGAAGATCGTTCGACTGCGTCCCTGATGGGTGTCGATGTCAACGCCGTAATTGTCGTTACCTTTGTGTTGGGGTCGGCCTTGGCGGGCGCAGCAGGTGTAATGCTTGGCTTTCACAATACCGTCGTCAAGTTTAATAGCGGATTTATCCCAGGACTGAAAGCATTTACTGCCGCAGTGCTCGGCGGGATTGGCAACATTCCGGGCGCTATGTTTGGCGCCCTTGTTCTCGGCCTCATTGAGGCGATGGGACCAAGTGCATTGGGCATTCCCACCGAATACAAAGACGTGATCGCCTTCACCCTCCTCGTGTTGATACTGATTTTCCGGCCCTCCGGCTTGTTTGGCGAAGTCCTGAGCGAGAAAAAGGCCTGATGAATTTCGAGTCTGCAGCCAGAGCAGTCAGAACCGGGCTCATCGCCTTTGCATTCCTGATTTATCTGTTCCTCATCGGCATTCCCGGGCGAATAGGCGGAACTGCCTTGCCGATCCTTGCTCTTGTCGCCGCCCTGTTCTTCTGGTTCAAATTGCGTCGCGAAGCCGCGGCCTTGTCCGCAAGAGAACCTGATCGGAAGCCGACCGGCTTCGCGGGCAAGCCAGGTTGGCAGATAGGTACCCGCGGTGAATCAACTGGTAAAGGTGCCAACGAGGGCCGGTCAGCCGAAATTTTCACAATTATCGTAAGCAGCGGCCTGCTGGCGAGTGCCACCACGGGTTTGCTAATAGCCATCGTGAGCGGCATCTGTACCACGGCCATCGGCAATGGAATTCCGATACAGCCCGTCTTTGACAAGGTCGTCCCCATAAATGTCGCTGCATTGATAGGCGTTAGCCCAGGAGACATCGCCCGAGCTCAAGTCGCGCCATTTCGTTACCTCTTGCAGACGCTCTACTTCGCTGCCGGCGGACTAGTCGCCGCGATCGCAGTCATAGCTGGTGGCCGGGCAACGTCTGTGCAGAGTCTCCGCTTAGGTCGGCTTCCGTTACATCTGCCTGTTCTGAAGATCTTGACGGCAGGTCGTCTCGTGGGCATCGTCCTTCCTTTTGCGGTGCTGGCAATAATCATTTGGCTCGGCCTGCCAGGCGTCAGCGTCTTCGGCTCCAATGAGGGAACCGTCCGCCTGCTTTTCACCTTGATCGCAACCGGTAGCGGACTCTTCGCTTTGCGCCTATCTGAACCGGGTCGAGAGCGAAAGATAGTGGCCGTGATGCTCGGCCTCGGCGTTCTGACGATGCCCTTTGTCCTCGATCAGTTTCAGAATTCGGTGATGGGTCTCGTCTTCATCTTTGTGATGTTGGGCCTTGGACTGAATATTGTGGTCGGCTATGCGGGGCTGCTGGACCTGGGCTACGTGGCCTTTTTTGCGATTGGCGCCTACATCTATGCTTTTCTGTCGGCCCCGTTCTCTTCTCCCTTCATCAGCAGTCTTCTCCTTGTTGCAGGTGTCCGGCCGGATAGCCCTTTGGTCGGGTTTTGGATGGCCCTCCCGGTAGCAATGATCACAGCCGCTCTTGGCGGGATCCTGCTTGGGGTCCCGGTCTTGCGCCTGCGGGGCGACTATCTGGCTATAGTCACGCTGGGTTTTGGTGAAATCATCCGCCTCTTTATGTTGAATTTGGGAGAGTTGACCAACGGCCCACGCGGCATCTTGGAAATCTCGCAGCCCAGTCTGTTCGGTCTCTCTCCAGAATCATTCACCTTCGGTCTGCTCAGTTCACAGGGCTGGATTTTCCTGCTGGCCCTGATCAGTTCTGCACTGGTCGCCTTTGTCGCAATTCGTTTGAACGACTCCCGGCTGGGCCGCGCCTGGTTCGCAATGCAGGAAGACGAAGACGTTGCCGAGGCCACAGGCGTCCACCTCGTGCGGACCAAGCTACTTGCATTTGCTATCGGCGCGACCTTCGCCGGTATGGCCGGCCAGCTTTTTGCTGCCCGGCAGATCAATATCTTTCCCGAGAACTTCTCACTATTTGTCTCCATTGACGCCCTTGCTTTGATCATTGTAGGCGGTATCGGCAGTCCAGCCGGCATTGTACTGGGCGCCCTTGCTCTCAAGGGATTGCCGGAAGTGTTGCGCGGCGTCGACGAGTACCGTATCGTTACCTTCGCCGCCCTTCTGGTCATCATGATGATCGTGCGGCCTGCCGGCATTCTGCCCTCTTCTCGCCGTCGCATCCAGGTATCGTCGAATGGAGATCAGGATCTACCCAACGATCCAGAAGAACTGGAAGATAGACTTAACGAGTCGCGGGTGGTAGCCGCTGGTCAACAGAGTATAACCCACGATGAGGAGGCCATATGACGGCTCTCCTTAGCGTTCAAGCAGTTACGAAAATGTTCGGCGGCCTGACAGCCGTTGATAGCGTGGATCTGGAGATCGCAGAGCGTTCTATCACATCTCTCATTGGCCCCAATGGCGCGGGTAAGACGACCCTTTTCAACTGTCTCACCGGACTACACCGGCCGGATTCAGGTGAGATCTCGTTCCGTGGACGTTCGCTCGTTGGCCTGCGACCGGATGAAATCACCGGTCGCGGCGTAGCCCGCACCTATCAGAACATCCGCCTCTTCAGCAGAATGACCGCGCTCGAAAACGTGCTGGTCGGCCAGCATTTGCAGCTGCGGGCATCCCACTGGAGCGCCGTCCTTCGAACACCCCGCCACAAGGCGGAAGAGCGCGCCGCCCGCGATTCTGGTAGAGAACTACTCGCCTTTGTCGGCCTCAGCGGCCACGAGGAGGTCGTCTCCACCAACCTGCCTTATGGTGAACAGAGGCTGCTCGAGGTAGCGCGCGCCTTGGGGAGCCTACCCAGCTTGTTGCTCCTCGACGAGCCGGCCGCTGGCATGAATCCTAGAGAGACCGACCGCATGATGGAGTTGGTACACAGACTGCGCGACGAGAAGGGAGTTACAGTCTTCCTGATTGAACATGACATGAAGGTTGTGATGAGCATTTCGGAAAACGTGACTGTTCTGGACTATGGCAAGAAGATTGCCGAAGGCCCACCCGAGGAGGTCCGCTCGAATAACAGGGTAATAGAGGCCTACCTTGGTCCGGACGTTGCTATGCAGGACTTAGCCGAGACCGCAGGGCAGTAAACTATGTTAATTTTGGATTCTGTCCACACGTACTACGGCCACATTCACGCGCTCAAAAGCGTATCTCTGACCGTGAATGAAGGTGAGATCGTCACACTCATCGGCTCAAATGGTGCCGGCAAAACCACCACCCTCAATACGATTAGCAGCGTGTTGTCGGCCCGTGCCGGAGCAATTTACTTTCAGAGTTACGCCTACAACGGGCCAGGCAAATCCAAAATCAGTCACGATCAAGACGTACGCCTGGACAAGTTGCCTGCCCACGACGTCGCCAGGTTGGGTGTCTCCCAGTCGCCGGAAGGGCGCAAGATCTTCGCCCGACTTTCGGTACAGGAGAACCTGGCGATGGGCGCCTTCGCCCGCACCGATGCCGATGGCATTCGCCGGGACCTGGATCGCGTCCTCGAACTCTTCCCACGCCTCCAGGAACGCCTCAGCCAGCCCGGCGGCACTCTCTCCGGCGGTGAACAACAGATGCTGGCCATCGGGCGTGCACTCATGAGTCGGCCCCGCCTCCTGCTCCTGGACGAGCCCTCCATGGGTTTGGCTCCCATCCTTGTCCAGCAGATCTTCCAAATCATTCGCGAGATAAACGCACAGGGAATAACTATCCTGTTGGTGGAACAGAACGCCCAGGCCGCACTTCAGATAGCACACCGCGGCTACGTCCTCGAAACCGGCACAATCGTGCTGAGCGGCAATGCCAGGGACTTGCTGGCCAACCCGCAGGTGGCAGAAGCATATCTCGGAATCTGACCAGACGAATCTTACAAACTTTATTAGCGGTTGAAACAGGCCCCGTTTCGAACTAGAACAACCGGCGCTTGTCCACAATGTTGCGGACCGGCTCTTCCGCCAGATAGCGGCGCAGGTTGTCCCGCAGCGTATCAATACGGCGTTGCGGCACGTGAGGATTGTCCGCAGCTACGTGGGGTGTCAAAATCACGTTTTCCATCTGCCACAATGGATGCCCCGCAGGCAGCGGCTCTGTCTCATAAACATCCAGCGCGGCTCCTGCAATACGCCCTGACTGCAGCGCATCTACCAGCGCGTCCAGCCTGACCACTACCCCGCGGCTGATATTGATCAGATAAGCTGACCGTTTCATCTGCCCCAATTGGTCGGCGCCAATCAGGCCGACCGTTTCCGGCGTCTGCGGCACACAACTAACCACGAAGTCCGATTCTCCCAGCAGTTCGTTAAGCCGGTCCTGCGGCCACAGCGCATCCAGGCCCAAACTCTTTCCCAGTGTCTCGTTGGGCCGCGCGTCAACCGCGATAACCCGCATCGCATGAGCCTTGCCGCGCCGCGCCAGTTCAGAACCAATGCCTCCCAACCCAATGACTCCCAGCGTGCAGTCACCCAGGTGGCGCACGGAAGTCCCCTTGCGCCACTCGCCCCGGATCTGGCGCCGCATGTAGAGATGTATTCCGCGGGCGAACATCAGGATGAAACAGAAAGCATGATCTGCGATCATGTCGCCGTAAATCTTCGCCATGTTGCTGACCACGACGTCACTCTCGGCCAGCGCCGGATACATGTAGTGCTCCAGTCCGGCGATAGGCGTCTGCAGCCACCGCAGGCTCTCGGCCCGCTCCAACATGGCCGGCGAAAGGTTGCCGTACATGCCTATGGCCTGGGGAATGGCGGCCAGGGCCTCCTCTTCAGTCAGCGCGTTGACGATCTCCAACTCTTCGGACACCGCCTGAACTTGGGCTAGTTCGCCTGGCGTCAGTGGGGGGAAAATGAGGAAATTCATCGATCTCGCACCTCTCTCTTTCTTGGCTAATTGGGCTTCCGCCTGTACGCAGCAAACTTTTCTGCGCGCAGCAATTGTTCCACATTCACACGCTCACCCCCCAACTCGTCCGAAACGTTGGCGCCGAGCACGGCGGCGAGACTGTTCATGGCATCGCTAAACGGCGACCGGATCAACTCGGGGCGGCCCTCAGCTATCGCCTTTACAAAGACTTGACTTATGGCAAACGTATCGTCTCCACCCCGCCCTTTGTATAGCGACTTCCTGACCGCATCTTGCGACGGCTGCTTTGGCGGTGGATAGGGGCCGTCATACTGGTACATTGTGACGCCCTCCTCGCCGATCTCCGCCCGCCCGTCCGTCCAGAGCACCTGGTGATCCATGCGGCTGGAATAGACCTTCCGCAATCGCGAGAGCGTCATCGATCCCACGGCGCCGCCGCCAAAACCAAAAAGCACGCTGTAGGTGTAAGGATTATCAGCGTCGTCATACACTTCAAGCTGCGGCCTGTGCTGGTAGTGGGCCTGCACCCATTCGACATCACCGAACCAGTAGCGCCAGAGGTCCAGGGGATGGATGCCACCTTCTACCACCGTCATACCGCTCCATGCCCGGTTTGCCGTCCATATCCTGTTGCGCGGACCCCCTTGCAGTTCGGTCTGATGATGCTTAACATTGTGCCCTTCCAGTGGACCATGAAACGTGTAGCAGGCCATTAGCGGCCGCCTGCCTTCACGCTGCATCCCGAAGACAGCTTCGTGTCGGCCGTCGAAACGCTGCTGGAACCCTACCGTTGAAAGGACGCCGTTCTCTCGAATCGCCGCCTCCATCTCCATGGCCTCGTCGAGATAGAGGCTCATAGGTTTTTCAACAAACAGATGCAAGCCAGCCCTGGCCGCGCGCACAACCTCACCTGAGTGAAGATTCGGCGGAATGCAGATGTAGAGCGCATCCTGTTCCTGGGAAAGCAACTTCTCAAAATCGGTGGTGAGAACTATTCCGTCGGGCCGAAAGCCTTCCACATACTTCCTTATCTTGCCCGTGTCCAGGTTTGAGGCAAATGCATCGGCCAGGGTTGTCAACCGTACTGCGCCTAGCTCATGCAAAGTCCACAGTGCTTTCAAGTGTTGCAGCCCCCGCTGCCCCAGTCCCATCAGGGCGACGCGTACAGGTCCTGTCATATTGGCTCCTTTATCTCGTATCCACCGGTTTGACCAGGGCTCCCAACTCTCACGGCCTTCCGCGCGGCGTCTACGTGGCGCCACGGTCGGGTTGGGATTTCCTTGCGTCTTCCATTGTAACGGAAAACGGTCAGTGGGCAACGCCAGAACGGCCGCGGTAGGCGCGAAAATCGTACAATGCCGGAGATTTGCTTTCAAGGTCCGAAACGTCTATAATTTTTTGCGATGATAGTAGAGGGCGAAAGAGGGAAACAGTTCCTCTCGTACCAGTTGTTCATCCCCGTCCGCTAGAGGCCGGCGATCAGGAACTGGACCTTTAGAGTCCGGCCCTTCTTGGCAAGAAGGGCAACACGGGTAGCATAGGTAGGAAAAGAATCGGAGGCGAAAAATGGCCAGGAGGGGTCCACGTCAGCTTGTGAAAATGCGCAGCACCGAAAGCCATCACTTGTATCTGACGTCAAAGAACCGGCGCAACAACGACAAACGGCTGGAGTTGAAGAAGTACGATCCAGTCTTGCGCAAGCATGTCGTCTACCGGGAAACAAGGTAACGAAACAATATCCGCGGCCCGCACCATGCGACGAAGGAATCGCCGTGAAATGGTTAAAGGTTACCCAAAAGCAAGCAAATAGAAACCCGCTGCCAGTAAGTCTTTCAGCAGCGGGTTTCTGATTAGTTCACGGTGTAAGGAGCCATTTGTGTTCCCTATTCTCCGGGATTTAAGTGTCATCACCAATAGAAAAAGCAGGAGACCCAGAAGAATCTTCCCGCTTCAGAGTGACCCACCAGGGATTCGAACCCCGAACCCGCGGATTAAGAGTCCGCTGCTCTGCCAGTTGAGCTAGTGGGCCGTCAAGCAAACCACATTTTAGATAGCCGGTTCAAAGTTGTCAAGTTCAGAGCCGGCTTGTTCCGTTCAAATAACCCACTCTAACTGTAGACAGGATCGCGATCTAACATGACATTTTCAGACAGAGACCGAGTACAATACGCCAACCTTTTAATCCGGCTCGGCGTAAATTTGCAGCCGGGACAGTCTCTTGTTATTCGCACTGAGCCTGTTCATCGCGACTTCGCCCTGGTCTTAGCGTCGGCCGCCTATGATGCCGATGCGAAATACGTCGCAATTGAGTACAGCGACATGCGACTGCAAAGCATTCGTGTTCGCAAGAGCGCGGAAGAGAAACTCGAGCGGCTTCCCGCCTATTTTGAGGCGATGGCGCGCGAGCGAAAGGATGACAGCTGGGCCGCCATCAGCCTGGTAGGGGAAGAAGATCCCTCCTTGCCCGCCCAGCTTGACCCCAATAAGCTGCGAATCCTCCAGACCGCTGAGTACCGCGCCATGATGCCATGGCGGTCTTCGATGATGGAGATGAAACAGCAGTGGAACGTGGCCGCCCTGCCCACACCGGCCTGGGCGCAGAAGGTATTCCCCCAACTTGATGCAGCGGAAGCTCTGACCCGCTTCTGGGAGGAAATCCGCCGCATCATCCGTCTTGACGCCGACGATCCGCTCGCGGCATGGCGAGAACATCTCGGGCATCTGGCACAGGCGCGCTCGACCCTACAGTCCAGGCAAGTGCGTGCCCTACATTTCTTTGACCCCGCGCCCGGCCCCGATGGCAAGCCGTCCACAGACTTGACCATCGGTCTGACGGATCGGCCCAATTGGGCTGGTGGAGACAGTGGATTAGGCACGACGGCGGACAGTCACACCCAAGCCGATGAGGAGACTGAGTCCGCTGGTACGCCCGTCTTCCTCCCCAACATTCCCACCGAAGAACTGTTCACAACACCCCATCGGCTGCGCGTGAACGGCTGGATGCGCACATCTCGCCCTAGCTTCCCCTTTCGCCGCGAAGTGAAAGAAGTCACTTTCCACTTCGAGAATGGGCGCGTGGTCGAATTCTCAGCCGGCGAAGGCCAGGAGACCTACGAACAATTCTTTGCGGTCGAGGGCACTCGCTACCTGGGAGAAGTCGCACTTGTAGATGTAACATCGCCGATTTTTCAAAGCGGTCTTACCTACTATAATACGCTCTTCGACGAAAATGCCGCCTGCCACGTCGCTTTTGGCCAGGCATACCCAATCGGTCTGCAAGGCGGCGCAGATCTGTCCGTGGAAGAACTCCTCGAAGCCGGCGTAAACAAGTCCGACCTCCATCAGGACGTAATGATCGGCACGGCGACGCTCGACGTTACCGGCCACCTGAGCGACGGCAGCGAACTCGAGATTATGCGAAAGGGCCGCTACACGCCCGCCGTGTTGGCATGACAGCCGATGACCCTCTGCAGCCATTTCTGAAAGATCAGGGTGTCGTCATCCTCGATGGCGCCCTGGCAACCGAATTGGAGAGGAGGGGCGCCGATTTGCGGGACGAACTTTGGTCAGCCAAACTGCTGATCGAGGATCCGGACTCGATCCGCCAACTCCATCTCGACTACTTCCTGGCCGGCTCGGACGTTGCGATCACCGCCAGCTATCAAGCCAGTTTCGAGGGCTTCGCCCGCCGCGGACTGAGCCGCGAACAGAGCGCGACGCTAATGAAGAGTAGCGTGCGCCTGGCGCAGCAGGCACGCGACCAATTCTGGGACCAACGATTGAGCACACCTTCGGAGGCTGGTAGAAATCGCCCTCTGGTGGCCGCTTCGGTTGGCAGTTATGGCGCCTCCTTAGCCGACGGCTCCGAGTATCGAGGTGAATATGGCCTCTCGGACCTGGAACTGAGGGAGTGGCATCGCCCCCGACTAGAGGTGTTGCTGGCCGCGCAACCCGACCTTCTGGCCTGCGAAACCATCCCCTGCCTGCAGGAAGCAGAGGCCCTTGTCGACCTGTTAGCCGAATATAAGGATACGGCGGCCTGGTTGAGTTTCAGCTGTCGCGACGAGGAAAGTGTGTGTGGCGGAGAACCGTTTGACGCATGTGTTGCATTGGCCGCCGGTTCGCCCAACGTAGTCGCGGTCGGGCTGAACTGCACGGCGCCCCGCTTTGCAGAACCGCTGTTGCTCAGCGCCCGCAAGAAAACTGATAAGCCACTTGTCTGCTACCCAAATAGCGGAGAAATTTGGGACAGCGCATCCTGCAACTGGCTGCCCGGAAACAAGCAAGACCCTTTCATGGCTCAAGCCGCGTATTGGAAAGCGGCCGGCGCCCAAGTCGTCGGCGGCTGTTGCCGCACGTCGCCCGTTGACATACAAACCCTGCGCGCACACCTCCTCCCGTCCCGCGACGAGGATATTGTCGATCGTTAGGAGCGAACGAAAAAGGAGCCGCCCCTTCTAAAGGTCCGGCTCCTCCTGTTTATGAATGCATATTCCGCGAAAAATCTTTTACAGTCTTTTCACTTGCCCGGCAGCGTTGGTACTTTTAAGGCGTCAAGACCAGTTCCAGAAGTATCTGCGACGTTCGCCCTACTCACTTGACCTCGTCGTAAGCTATCAGGTACTTATTCACAGCATCCGGACGAGCGCGACCGTCCTCAACTACTTTTCTTGCTCGGTCCAATCTCCAATTCCAAGGTTGTTCCTCCGAGCCGCCCTGCGCTTCCTCAAGGACATCCTCAACTTGAGTCCTTACACTAATTCAACGACGGTTCGATACAGAGCTTCCTATCAGCACTCTATTCGGCTCGGAGCGACAACAGGTAAGTCAATAAATCCGCAAAATCCTGGTCGCTCAAATCTTCGGCGTATGTCTCGGGCATTACGTCGGGATTGTATCCATCGACAATGGAGCTGTTGGGGTTGGTGATGCTATCGTAGAGATACATTGCCGGCCCTGCAAGACCCAACTGCTGCGCCCTCCCAACCGCGGTATCTGCAATTTCAGACCATGTGGGCGCCACGTCCACAAGGCTGTCGTCCGTCGTGTGGCATCCAATACAGTTGTACGGCACCGACAGGGTCTCACCTCTGTCAGCGTCACCCGGAATCAGTGAAACAACTGCGTCCGGCAGTCCCGCAAGGATTTCCTCATCGCTGAGACCGGCGATGCGCGGCCGCGGCGTGGGCGTAGGCGGCACAAAAACCTCGCCCTCTCCCATGACCACCATGCTGGGCGAGATCAACTGCAATCGCGGGTTCGGAGCACACGCGCTGACCACAACAAGGGCCAGTAGAAAGCTGATTAGTGCATATAGAAAAGACTTACGACGTACCATTCCCCGTCTCCATCACGAGTTGAAGTGCTACTTTCGCATCTGTGAATTGGAATGTCAGTTCATCCAGGCGCTATTATATAACAGTAACCCGCTCAATACCGCATTAGAAAACCGCTCGAAACAAATTTCACAATTCGCGACGGTGGTTGTAAAACTGTCCCTATGTCATATTCTGAAAAACTCAGTCCAGTCCAGCAGCACAGCATGCTTGAAAAGTATATTGCATGAAAGGGGAGGTCATGGTTTTGACAATAAGAGAAGAAGAAGCCCGCCACCGGCTTGACGGCGCCCTACGGCAATGGAAAGTTGAAGAGGACCAATTGTACAGGCGCTACGACACGGCCAACTGGCGCGTAACACTGATGACGGCCAACGCAATCGGCTTTCTGGCTGAGGCCGCCTACCACCACCCAAGGCTGGTTCTTAACTATCGCTCGGTTGAAGTATTCCTGACAACGCATGATGCAGGGGGTCTAACGCTGAAGGACTTTGAACTTGCACAGAAAATCGAGGAAACGGTCTTCTGGCCGCGAACAGAAAAGGAGGCGCCACCCAAACGGCCCAAAGAATGGCTGCGTGACTGAACGGGACATGAGAGACTAGTAGTTCAACAATCTTCTATTGACGGATAAAGGCGTTCGAGTTTGATGCGAGCATCAGCGGTAGTGAAACGCCAGTTGACAGTCGATGCAGCCGCATTGCGGCGATTTTGCCAAGCAGCGACTTGCTGGGTCAAGGTCTGTTTGTCAGGGATGCGAGCGTTCAAGCACTGGCGATGCAGAACACTGAGTTCGATTTCAGCCATATTGAGCCAACTGCCATGCTTGGGGGTGTAATGGATTTCCAGTTTGGCGGCAATGCGGCGGGCTTCGGCCGCCGGGAACGCTTCATACAACGAAGCCAGTTTGTGTGTGTTCAGATTGTCCATCACCAGCACGATCGTGTCTGCCTGCGGGAAATGGATGTCGACCAGGTCACGCATGCAGTGGGCAAAATCGACCATGGTGCGGCGCGCCGTCACCTTGATATGACGCCAGGCTTGCAGCGGCGCGAAGCAGAGAAAGAGGTTGCTGGTGCCGTTGCGTTCATACTCGTAGTCATATTTGGCCACCGCACCCGGTCGAGGCGGCAAAGGCAGACGGGTCTCTTTGGTCAACTGTTTACTGCCTTCATCAAAACAGACCAACGGTCGCTTGGCATCCTGCGCCCGATGATAGACTTCAAGCGTATCCTCCATGGCGCAGACGAACTCTGCGCTCGCCGTCTCCGGAATACACCATTCATCTTTCAGCCAGGGCTTAAGTTCGTTTTTTTTAGTGTCGTGCGCACCGTTTCGCACGAAATGCGCTCAACCACTTCTAATTCGACCAACTTATCGGCCAGCATCTGCAGCGTCCACTGCTCCTGTCCAGCGGGCGCAGCGCTGCACGCCAACTGCACCAGGCGCGCTTCGCCCGCGCCATCCAAGACCCGCGACCGCTTCCGCTTCGGTCGCTTGTGGTTGAGAGCGGCTTCAATCCCTGCTGTGACACACTTCTCTCGAATCCGCTCGACGGTGCGCGAGGTCGCACCTAAGGCCTTGGCGATATCGGCATCGATCCAGCCCCCGCCCGCCTGCGCTTCATCGGCCATCAGCAGGATGCGCGCCCGTCTCAAGCGCTGCGCCGACCCTGTGCCCGTGTTCACTTCCCTATCCAGTTCCTTGCGCTCTGCCGGCGTTAATCGCACCCGATATCGTTTCGCTGGCATCTTCCCTCTCCTTGTCGCTGTCTTTCTGGAGAGTGTGCCACAATTCTCTTTACCCGACAATCCCTGTCGGTTACTCTACTAGGGCTCGTTGACGTTTGTCTGAACAGCGACTTCCGGGTGCAAATTACGCCTGATCGTCGAAGGGCGGCGCAGTCACGCAAAGAAAATCCGATACGCCTTTGGTGTTCTTCGCGACCCTTCGCGTGACTTCGCGGATCAATTGGTTTTGTCTATTTCAACATTCAAGCGAGAAACATCCCTAACAGGCCTGCAGGCTTTCAGTTCTTGTTGACATCTGAACAGCCTTCCCAAAATGTCAACGGAACCTGGAGATTGGCGGTTACGAAGAGGGCTGCTGGCCCAATCTTCGAGAAGGCATTTTCTCGGCGGGGGAGGTCTTGCGGCTAGACTCTTTCCGCAACTCTTTCCGGTATACGTGTCTGAAATGCATGAAATAGAACAATGCTGCCTGCGATTGCCGCGTTCAGACTGTCTACCGACCCAACCATGGGGATAGTTACACAATAGTCGCACTTCTCACGTGCCAGCCGGCTAAGACCCTTGCCCTCATTGCCGACAACGACAGCCAGCGGTCCACTGAGGTCCGCATCACCAAGCGAAATCGCTGCAGGATCTACGTCAAGTCCGACGGTCCAGATGTTCATCTTCTTTAGAACGTCGATCGTCCTGTTGACGTTTCGCACTTGGGCTACGGGCATGTGTTCGACCGCGCCCGAAGAAGCGTTACTAACGGCGGGTGTTATGCCTGCTGCCCGTCGCTCCGGCAGGATCACACCATCTACTCCGAACGCCTCGCCGCTGCGAAACAACGTTCCCAAATTGCGCGGATCCTCCAGATGGTCCAGCACCAGCAGGAGAGGATCCGGCTTGCGACTTGCAACTGTAAGCAGGTCGTCAATGTCGGCATAAGGATAAGGCCCCGTCTCGAGAGCAACGCCTTGTGGATTCAACTGCGCGCGCCGCAGGCGATCAAAGATGCCGCCCTCCACATGCCGAAGTGGAACTTTAACTCTTAGGGCCAACTGTACGATTTCCTCGAGGCCGCCCTTGGGTTCAACGCCTGCATCACCTTCCAGCCATAACCGGTAAAAGTGGCGCTGTCCAGCACGCAAAGACTCAAACACTGCGTGGCGGCCGACCAGAAGCTCGCTCACGTAGCATCCTCGATCCGCCAGGTCGTTCCGTTCTGTGTGTCCTCCAATTGAACCGAGAGAGCCGCCAGCCCTTCCCGGACACTGTCGGCTATTGCCCACTGCTTCTCCTGCCGCAGCTCGGTGCGCACCGATATCAGCAGATCTATGAATGGCTTTGCCGCAAGTGCGTCGCCCTCTGAACTGCCGGAATCCTCCAACGAAAGTCCGAAAACACCAGCCAGCTCCCGCAGCGTATCCTGTGCTGCCTGGAAAAACGGGCCGGAAACGCCGGCAGCCCGGGCTGTATTGGTCGCTCTCACCAGCTCGAACAGATGCGCCAGGGCCGCACTTGTGTTGAAATCGTCATCCATCGCCTGCCGAAATCCACTGCGAGCCGCTTCGGTTACTTCTCGCAATGTGTTGGCCTCTTCGCCTACCGCGATGGTTCCTGTGGCCGGTCGCAGTCCCCCCCGCAGGCGGGCAGTGCTGCGAGCTGCCGCGGCTATGGACACGTCCGAAAACGCCACCGGCTTGCGATAGTGTCCCGAGAATATCAGCATGCGCAAAGCGTCTGCTGAATGCTGTTGCAGAAAACTGTCAATTGTAATGAGATTTCCCAAAGATTTGCTCATCTTTTCGCCGGAAAGTTGTACCATCCCATTGTGAACCCAATATCGGGCAAAGGGCTTCCCGGTAAGACTCTCGCTCTGAGCTATCTCGTTCTCGTGATGAGGGAAAATCAGGTCATTGCCGCCGCCATGAATGTCAATCGTTTCGCCGAGATGGTGCAAGCACATCACAGAGCATTCGATATGCCAACCTGGCCGACCTGGGCCCCATGGGCTTTCCCAGGAGGGCTCACCTTCTTTGGCTCCCTTCCACAACGCGAAATCAGCGGCATTTTCCTTCCGTTCATCCGTTTCGACCCGCGTCCCGGTTAAGGCCTCCTCCTGCCGGCGCCGGCTGAGTTTGCCATAGTCGTCGTCGTTTGCGACGCGAAAGTAGACGCTTCCATCCATTTCGTATGCGTACTCGGCTTCACCTAACTCCCCAATTGTCCGGATGATATTCGAAATCTCATTGGTCACGCGCGGGTATGTGTTTGCCGGTTTTATATTGAGATCGCTTAGATGCATTAAATACTTGTCAGTGTAAAACTGCGCCAGTTCAAATGGATCCTGACCAGTCTCTTGGGCCCGGACTATGATCTTGTCATCCACGTCGGTGAAATTCATTACGTATATAACATCGTAGCCAATATATTCGAGGTATCGACGGATCGTATCAAAGACGATGGCACTCATGGCATGGCCAATGTGGGCGTCAGCGTAAACTGTCGGCCCGCAGACGTACATTCGCACGCGCCCCTCTTCTAAAGATTCGAACGGTTCCCGCCGTCGAGTCAGCGTATTGTAGATGTTGAGCGTCATCGGTTCCCTTGTCGTTGGCTAACTAAGTCGTTGGCTAACTAAATCGTCAAGTAAGTAGTCGCCCTATTGACGTACCGAGTCGAATGCCCTTTGGCGCTCTTGCACATCTTCCGGTACGGCAAAAATAAGACGCCCCGCATTCGTCTGCAACACCTTCGTGACACGCACTGAAAGCCGCGCCCCCATATGGCGCCTTCCCTGCTCGACAACCACCATCGTCCCATCATCCAGATAGCCGACTCCCTGATTCATCTCCTTTCCTTCCTGAATCACGTGGATGATCATCTCTTCTCCGGGAAGGACCACGGATTTTACCGCGTTGGCCAGTTCGTTAATGTTCAATACACGAACGCCCTGAAGTTTGGCCACACGGTTCAAATTGTAATCATTCGTTACAATTGCTGCGCTCATTTCCCGGCCCAGGTAAACCAGTTTTTCATCAACCTGCTGGGCCTCCGCTGGATCCTGGTCCAGGAAGACAATGTCAACCTCGTCAATCTGTTGCAGCCGGTCGAGAATTTCAAGTCCTCTCCTACCCCGGTTTCGCCGCAACACTTCCGCCGAATCCGCAATGTATTGAAGCTCATTGAGGATGAATCGTGGAACTGCCAGTATCGCCCACAAAAAACCAGTTTCGGCTACATCAGCGATCCGTCCGTCAATTATCACACTGGTATCCAACAACATCATTTCCGAGTACTGCTT
Organism: Caldilineaceae bacterium; assembly: GCA_965220715.1. Taxonomy (GTDB): domain Bacteria; phylum Chloroflexota; class Anaerolineae; order Caldilineales; family Caldilineaceae; genus Bin5. The sequence continues at coordinate 3,786,348 of OZ244843.1, read as the reverse complement.
CCGACCGTCCTTGTCAAAGAGAGGCAGTTTTGGCAAATCCTGTTTGTTTTCGCTCCCGTCTGGGAATCGGAAAAAGTTGAGTATCTCGCGGTGGCGCAACACCATCATCGTGACGCCGAGGTAGCCCATCACGATGACGCCGACGAAGGGCAAAATTGTACCGAATGGATTTGGTAGCAGCGACAAGGGATAGGCCAGGAGCGCAGCGATGGCTAACCCAATTGCCATTCCCGCTGTCGCAGCCATGAGCTGGACAGTGGGTATCTGCCGCAAACTGGATCGAAGAGCGTTGGCCGGTTTTATTGTCAGCCACGGTGCGGCTACTAGTCCAACGACTCCACTGGCGATGACTATCGGAACGATGAGGCGCGCTGACGAGAGCGTCAAGCCCTTAAGTGCATCGACACCCGCAATCTGCCTGCCCAGCTCCCACCCCAGCAGGACAAAGACGAAGGTGACCAGCACCCTCAGAAGCAACGCCCAACGCATATTCCAGCCCTCCAAGATTACGAAGTAGAAAAAAACGCAATGAATTCATAATACAGCATCTGAACTGAGAGCGCAATGCCGACTTCACAATCCATAATAGTAAGGCCGAACCGCGCTATCCCACACTCTGGACAGCACAAATTCCGAACTATTCTAGGTTGATCGTTCAGTGAATTTGCCTGCCCAGATCACTCTTCCTGCAAAGATTGATACAATGCCAACACCTCACGGGCGGTATGGTGGGCCGAAAAGCGCTGGCTGTGCTGACGCGCGGCGCGCCCCATCTCTGTTCGCAAATCCGGGTCCTGCGCCATCCGCATAATGCGAAGGCCGAAACTAAGGTCGTTGTTGGCCGTCAGAAACCCGGTTTTCTCGTCCACAATCATGTCCGCGACACCCGGCGAGTCTATCCCAATCGCTGGCAGGCCCGCGGCTGCGGCTTCGATAAATGTCAGCGGATGGACCTCGCTTACGCTCGCGGACACAAAAAAATCTGCCAGGCAAAGTAGGCTTCCGATCCGTTCGTACGAGATAGGCCCGGTGAACGTTACCCGACCGCCAAGACCTGAATTGGCTGCCAACTGACGGCACTCATCCAGAGCCGGCCCACCCCCTACCAGCAGCAGGTGGAGGCGAGGGTCTTCATTCTTCAGGGCAGCGAAAATTCCCAATAAGCGGTCCACCGCCTTTTCACGACTGATCCGTCCTACATAGACGCCCACCACTGCTTGCTCAGGAACTCCAAATTCGTCCCTTGTCGCCTTCTGTTCCGGCTTTTGAAACTGCCCCAACTCAATTCCGTTCGGGATGACAGCAACGCGCCCTTGAATTCCCCAGGTTTGCATCACCGCGGCTGCACTTTGGCTTGGGGCTATAATGGCACTGCAGCGTTGGCTGAATCGCTGAAAGAAAGCCTGAAACGCCGTGTCGGAGATAGTTTCCGGCAGGAGAGGAAGATGCTGCTGCACATAGAGATCGTAGCGGGTATGACTGGTGAAAACCAATGGGATGTCATACCGCCGGGAAAACGTGAGACCAAAGCTGCCACTCATAAACGGATGGTGGACATGAATTACGTCCATTCGCTTGAGAATGTCACGGCAGCGAGAATCAACCCGGACCGTCAGATGATACCCGGTATCTGCAATGGGTATGCTGGGCAAACGGATGACATTGCTCTCGTCCTCAGCATTCTTGTCCTGATCAGGAACAAAGAGATAGACCTGTTCTCCCCAGCGGTCGAAATGCTCTTTCAGCAAGCCTACGTGGTTGACGACACCATTGATGTGCGGCTTGTAAATGTCGCTAAAGAGGGCAATTCGCATAAAGTAACTAACCTTCTCCTTTCCAGAAAGCTGAAACCTCCCAAATGGCGGAAGACTCTCAGAAAATCGAACCTGGTCCGTCGCCAACGGAGACGACATCTTCCAAAGCCAGTCAACAACTCATCGCGCGTTCAACAATAATTACGTTTCAGAATGAGATATGTTTCTACTTCGCCTCGAATGCAAGACAAGGGATCCTCGAAAACACTCATTTCCGTCCTGCCTCGACCGAAAGCAGATTCAGGCTGGAGTCAGTAACTTCAACCCAATCACGCCTGAGCGTTTCTCAGTGTCCTGGCTGTCAGAGCCCAGCAGTAGAGCACGCGCGGGCCAACCACAATCAATGCCGTAAAGGCAAGAGCCGTAATCACAAAAGGCCACGTGACGACATCGTCAAAGAATAATACGCGTAGGCCAAAGGCGACCAAGTCCCCAACAAGCAATGTCAAGATCGAACTAGTGATAAAGCGACGCGGACGGATTTGACCTGCGCGCGGGTAAGCGCCGAAAACCATCGCCGCAGCCCCCCATCCTACCAGAAACGGCGCGACGATACGAGGGGCGTTTATCAGCCAGTCCACCGGCCCTCCCCCGCTATGAAACATATCCCCAACAATGGCGAACAACAGGAATGCGAGCACATCGCTGACAGCCAGCACCCGCGTCGACATTCTGGCACTGAAATGGTTGACACCGGTATTACCGTTCATCTATGAGAACTGTTCTCCTAAATGCTTTTGCCTGGCCTGTCCGGTCGTTTCGAAATGGGCTTCCGCCCCGGCAGCTTTCCCCCCGCTGTCGTACCGATCTTTCCGAACGTGAGCGAGATGGGACTTGCCAAACGAATCCAGGACTTCTACTATACCATATCGGCAGGAAGTTTCAGCCATTCGAAAGGAAATGGGGCCATGGCACAATCCCTCACGGAGACATTCCTAACCGGCTTGCAATGCCTTCGTTGTGGGCAGTTTTTCCTGCCAAACTCGGTCGAGTATGTCTGCCCCTGCCGTCCCAACCTCGGCAGTGACCTGGGCCATCTGGACGCCGTCTATGATTACGAAGCCATCGCGGCTATGCGAAATGGACACTCTGGCGGCGAAAAGTCCGTTACCATGGCGCCGTCCGTTTCCGACATCGCCAATTCGCAGTCTCCTCCGTCACAGTTTTCCGTCCGAACTCTCGAGCGATGGTGGCCTTTGCTTCCCGTACGTCCGGAATCTCTTCCACCACTACCCGTTGGAGACACTCCTTTGCTACCCGCCCGTCGTCTCGCCGACGCAATGGGGCTGACCCACCTTTATATCAAGGACGACGGCCGCAATCCATCCGGCTCCTTCAAGGATCGGGCATCGGCCATCGCAGTTGCTCGTGCCCGCGAGACAGGGCGGGAAGTGGTCGCCACGGCAAGCACCGGCAACGCCGCGGCCGCGCTGGCCGCTATGGCTGCGGCGGCCGCCCACTCTACTGTCATTTTCGTTCCCCGTTCGGCGCCTCAGGCCAAGATCGCCCAACTCCTGGTCTATGGCAGCCAGGTTCTGGTGGTCGACGGCTCGTACGACGACGCCTTCGATCTCTGCGTACGCGCCAGCGAAGAATTCGGCTGGTACAATCGAAATACAGGCTTTAACCCATTGATGACGGAAGGCAAAAAGACGGTAAGTTTCGAGATTGCCGCGCAGCTCTCCGAGCCCAAGGACCACGGGCGTCCGGCACAAAGTGACGGGCAAAGCTCACCATTTGAGTCACCTGACTCCGTTTTCGTCTCCGTCGGCGACGGTTCGATCATCGGCGGCGTTCATAAGGGATTTCGGGAAATGCACGCTCTAGGGTGGATCGACATTGTCCCCCGTATTTTCGGCGTGCAGTCCACCGGCAGCGCCGCCATTCATAATGCCTGGCGCGACGGCTTGGACCTGCCCGTGCCTGTCAAGGCGACGACGGCCGCTGACTCGATCAGCGTAAACAGTCCCCGCGACGCCGTCAAAGCGCTACGGGCAGTACGGGAAAGCGGCGGGGCATTTATACTTGTTGAGGACGAAGCAATTCTCCAGGCGATCCTGCCCCTGGCCCGTTTGGGCGGAGTCTTTGGTGAACCGGCCGGCGCAGCGGCCCTTGCCGGCCTGCAGGCGGCCCAAAGCCAAGGACTCATTAATCATGGCGAAACTGTTGTCGTCATCAATACTGGCAGCGGACTGAAGGACGTACCCGCGGCCATGCGCATAGCCGGTGAACCTATCGTCATTCCGCCCACACTGGATGCTGTGGCAGAGAATCTGAAGATTTGAACAATTCCTTGCTGACAGTGGTGGACCCGCTACCGGCTCGCTCTATGGAGGGCCTCCCAAAACCTCCCTGTCCGGTTGACTGTCCCGAGTGTAACACTCGAGCCATCCGCCTGAGCCGCCTCAGGTTCGCCAGACTCCAGTCCATCTGTTACGATTAGGAGGCCGTTCCCCTAGTTTTCATTAGTTATGAAGTGCCTCGAACTCATGTAGGAGAGAACTCGCTGTGAACCGACCCATCGTACCCGGCCCAACTTACGCGGAAATGCGCGATCCTACACGCCTGCCAACCGGCGTTCGTTCGGCTGCCTCAACCGCCTTGAATGCAAGCGAGTTGGCCCCACTCAACCTCTTCAACGTCAACTGGAAAAATACCGGCACAGAGGTAGAGAGCATCATCCTGCCAAAGGAGTTAACCGGCGTCCAGGCCAATATAATCGTTCTCAGCGGCCGCAACTTCCCAAGTGGTTCAATGAAAGTCGGGCCTGCCTACACAACCCTGGCCGAGGCCGAGGCATTGAACGGTTTGCGACCGGGCGACCGCAGCATCATCGGCCCCAGCACAGGCAACTTCGGCATCGGAACGGCCTACGTAAGCGCACTGAAAGGCTACCAGGCCGTTGTCGTGATGCCAGACACGATGAGCCAGGAACGGTACGAACGCATCCGCAAATACGGTGGTGAACTGGACCTCACGCCTGGCACCGAGTCGGACGTAATCCTGACCCTGGAACGTACCCACAATGAATATGTAAGCAAGCCGGAAAAGTATGTAGTCCTGGCGCAGTTCGAACTGATGCCCAACTACCGCTTCCACCGCTACGTCACCGGCGATGCCGTTGAGAGTGCCGCCGCCAATGTTGGCAACGGCCAGGTTGCCGCTTTTGTAAGCGCGCCCGGCAGTGCCGGCACGCTCGCAGCCGGGGACCATGTCAAGTCACTCTACCCCGACGCCCGAACGGTAGCGCTTGAACCCCGACAGTGCGCGACCCTCTTCAACGGCGGCCAGGGCCAGCACCGCATCGAAGGCATCGGCGACAAGATGGTTACGCTCATCCATAACGTTTACAACACCGATCTGCTCATGCTCATCAACGATGAGGAGACCGTGCAGGGGATGGAAGTGATCCAATCGGGGACAGATGCGCTGGTCGACCGGCTCGGGGTCGGAAGCGCTGAAGCACAGGCGCTGCGCGGCAAGTTTGGCCCCAGCTGCATATGCAACATCGTCGGCGCCGTCAAGACGGCCAAATATCTTGGACTGGGCCCGCAGGATAACGTCGTTACCATAGCAACTGACAGCTACGATCGCTACCCGTCAGTCAGCGCAGACCTCTACCAGCGCCACGGCCGCCGGCCTGACCTGGATACACTGGAAACCTGGGCCAAGGCGGTATTTCTTGGCGCTTCAGTAGGAGAGATCATTGACCTGAACCGGCCCGGGGAACACGAACGGCTTCAGACGATGAAACTTGACTTGTGGACCCGCTTCGGCTACAGTCGCGACTTCATCGAGCGAATGGCCAGCCAGATCTTCTGGGATGATGAGTTCGGCAAAATCGAGGAAATCGACCCGGTGATCGCCGAAATCCGCGGAAACCTGCCGCAGTCCACCTGAATATTCACTTACCTGGATTTGGATTTTCTGCCGGTTGAAGACCGGCGCTTGGTAAGTCCGGTTTCCACTGTCTGAAACTAACTGTTGGCCGCGTGTCAGTCGCTTTCCCGCAGAACAGGGTAGCCGCCGCCGGCAGAGCGGACAAGCAGCCGCTCTCCAGCCGCAGTTTGCTCCGGCGTGCTGACCACAGCACCATCAGCCCGCTGTACAATACTATAACCGCGCGACAGAACGCTGGCAGGATTGAGACCTCCAAGCCTCGCCTTGCCCGAAACCAGTTGCGCTTGCCGTAGACCTAGTTCACCCACCATAGCCCGCCTGAAGCGATCCTCTGCATCATCCAAGCGCTGACGAGCCAGGTCGATCTGTCGTTGCGGCGCGCCCCGTTCCAGCCGGCGACCCAACTCTTGCAACTGCACCCGACGTTCGGCCACGGCCTGCCCTCCGCTTCGGAGCAACCAAGCTTGGGTCTGTCTGACTCCTTCGAGCATTTCCCAGCGATCGGGAGTTGCTGCGACAGCCGCCGCCGTCGGCGTAGGCGCACGCAAATCGGCGACGAAATCGGCAATCGTGAAATCGGTCTCATGACCGATCCCGGTCACTATCGGTGTCCCGCTTCCGGCAATCGCGTAGGCGACCTGTTCCTCGTTGAAGGCCCACAGATCCTCTATCGAGCCGCCTCCTCGCACAAGTAGAATCGTATCCAGAACTCCATCTTCTGGCCCAGCCTGTCCCGCCTCTGAAACCGGGGATTCACTTCTGTTGTCGAGGGACAGGAGCGGCAGTTCAGCAAACTTGGCATCCGCGTACCCTTGGAAAGAGGTAGCATCGCCCGTGAATCCGTTGGCGGCCGCAAGGGCATTTGCGATCTGGCCCGCCGCATCTGTCCCCTGTACCTGCGTCGGAAACAGCACCGTTTCCGCCAGGGGCCAGCGCTGGCCCAGGACGCGTAGCACGTCCTGCAGCGCAGCAGCTCCCAGGCTGGTGACGATCCCCAATCGTCGCGGCGCCACCGGTATCGGCCGCTTGCGCGTCGTTTCGAACAGACCCTCGGCGGCCAGCCTTTCTTTCAGCGCCTCGAACTGTGCGTAGAGTTGCCCGCGGCCCGCCGGCCGGATCTCGTCCGCATAAAACTGGTAGCTGCCGCGCTCAGGATAGACGCCAACATAGCCGTGCGCCAGAATCTGATCACCCGCTCCGGGAAGCCACGAGTGGCGGTAGACGCTGCCCCGCCACATCACTGACGAGATAATCGCACCGCTGTCCTTCAAACTGAAATAGATATGCCCGCTGGCTGCCTTCTTCCAACTGCTGACCTCAGCCGAAACCCAAACGTCCCGGAGCAGGTCATCCTCTTCAAATAGTGCCGATATTTTTGCTGTTAGCTGGGAGATAGTAACTGGATTCATAGCCAGAAATTGTACCACATGCTCTGCCCGTTTACATTGGAGTCCCGCGCCCGACAGTTTTGCACTCAGCCTGGTCTACGCAAGAAAGGCCGTCCATATATTGACAACTGTCTATATATGGATTAAACTGTCAGGCAATTGGATGATTCAAAAAAGTCTCGCGTAACAGGATCGGCTGGTAGATTTACGAGAACTGCCCAGCAAAAGCACTTCTTACAAATTATGGCAACAGAGTCGCTAGCAGTCAACCGATTGAAGATCGGCGAGAACCATGGTCTCCCATTAGGCCATGGGAGAGACGCCCGGAATTCAACTTCCGGCTGTGAGATCTCGGATAGAGAGTTCGTCGACAATGACAGGGCAAGGGCACTGGCTGCAGCATTTAAGGCCATCGGCCATCCCGTACGTATGCGAATCCTGGAACTCTTGACGCGGCAGGAAGACCCTGTATGTGTCTGCGATATCGAAACTCAGTTTGCCCTTACACAGCCAACGATTTCCCACCATTTGAGAGTTCTTCGCAAGGCGGGTCTCGTCGACAGCGAGCGCAAAGGCACCTGGATTTACTACACTGACAGAGTGGAAGGTGTCGGGCCGCTCCGCGCATTTCTGGATCATCTATTTCTCAGTTCCCCAACCACGGCAAGGTGAGAACAGTGACAACTCGTACCCGCGGCCGAATTAGGCCCTCTCCCTTTCCTGCTATGTTCTCAGAAGTCGGCTTTATCCTTGGGGGTAGTTAGCGCAGAAGGATTGAGTAAGCAGGAGAAAAACCGGGTCATTAGGTATTGACAGTCACACTCACAAAGGGAGAAATGTCCGATGTCCGACCAACTGGAGGTCCTGCAAGTAACATGCGGAACGAAGCCAGGAACCTGCTGCGGCGCAGAGGAAGGAGCCCCTCCGGCTGCACGCGACAACCCCCAAACCATCCGCACCGATGTCCAGAACTACTACGGCGAAGTGGCCGAACTGCAGTTGACCGGGAGCAGCCAGTCCGACTGCTGCGGCAGCGATCTTTATGACGGCGAGGACCTGACCCTACTGCCCGACACAGCCGTCCAAAGTAGTCGCGGCTGCGGCAATCCTCACGCAATCGCTTCCCTTCAGCCCGGCGAAATTGTCCTCGATCTCGGCTCCGGCGGCGGATTGGATGTCTTGCTCGCGGCCCGCCAGGTGGGGGAAGACGGCTACGTCTACGGCGTTGACATGACTGACAGCATGCTGGAACTTGCGCGCGGCAACGCGGCAAAAGTGGGGGCGACGAACGTTGAATTTCGCAAAGGCGACCTGGAAGATCTGCCTCTGAACGCAAATTCCGTCAATGTAATCATATCCAACTGCGTCGTAAATCTCACCCCGGACAAGGGCAAAGCCCTGCACGAGGCCTTTCGCGTTCTAAAGACCGGGGGACGGCTGGCGATTTCAGATATTGTCGTCGATGGCGATCTAAGCGGCCTGCACGTGAGCGAAGAACAGATCCGGGCCGGACTGAGCTGGGCCGGTTGCATCGCCGGTGCCTTGACCGTCACCGAACTCACCAATCTTCTGCAGGATGCCGGCTTTGAGGATATCGCCATCACCGTCGAACATCACTACTCCGCCGCCGATTTCCTCGGCGACCTGCCACCGGCGCTCACAGACCTGCAGCCGCTTGTTCTGCAAGATCTCCTCCAACGCTTTACAAGCAGCAGCATCGAGGCGCGCAAGCCCTGCCAATGAATGCAATTGGCTTACCGGGGTTCGCTGCCGCCGCCACCATGCCGCTCTTACTCGCAAACGCCACGTTGACGGGCTTCGGAACCCGTATCATCCACCCCGCCTTGATTGCAACCTATGTCGATCGCATGCCTGACACGCTGCGAGGTCGCGCTACCGCCAGCTTCTATTTGGCTTTCGATCTTGGAATTGGGGTGGGGAGTTGGCTTCTTGGCCCTGTTCTGGGCGCTGTCTGGTTGACAGGGCTCTATCTCACCGCATCGCTTGTCAGCATCGCCAGCGCGTTGACCGCCCCGCCTCTTTTCTGAAATCGAAAGCTGCCAGGACAGCCGCGGACCTGGCATCGACCGAGCCCAGGTTTGGCTGTCTATCGCCTCGCTTCCCAACAAACAGTTGCCTTCTCCAAAGTGGTTATCCTGCCGTGGTGGCTTGCAGTACCCAAACCTCCGATTCGGCCGGCAAGCTGGATTTCGCCAGCTCAACTTCCGGCGTATCAGCCCGCTGGACGCGCGCCGGCGGATACCGCTGCGTGAATTCTCTCACGTCTGCCATCGTGGGAAACTTGCAACCGGGCAGTTCATAGTGCATCGGAATAGTCACCGCCGGCCGCAAAACATCCAAAGCATCGTGCAGGTCGGTCAACTCAATTGTAGGCGGCCCCCCCGTGGGCACAATCGCGACATCCACATCACCCATTTGCTCCAGCTGCCAGGGCTCCAGGCGATTGCCTACATCGCCGAAATGAACTACGCGGATTCCTTCGACTTCAAAGCAGTACATCGCGTTATCGCGCGGTTCCAATTTGACAAGCATCGACTCCATCGCCGGGATTGCGGCAAAGCGAATGCCCGCCCGCGTCAAAAAAGTGGAATGTCCTTGCCCTCCAGCCTGACTATCGCAGGAGGCGCCAACATTTTCGCCCTCACCATGCAGAATATGTGTGGCCGTAACCACCTCCGGATCTCCTGGAATCATGGCCGCGTTGCCATGGGCCGAGTCATCGTCTGAACTGCGAACTACGATATCGGCCGTTTCCGTCACTGGGGAAAATCCAGACTTTAGCGGTGTATAGGGGTCAGTAATGATGCTGACACCATCACCTTCAATTCTGAGACAGGCATGTGCATACCACTTTACTTTCATGCGAATCCTTTCGCTCTTCTGCACACCGGCCAACTTAGCCAGGAAACATCAGTATCGACTTTGTCCCTTCCCCCGCCTGTACGCGCCGCACCGCCGCCAGGATGTCGTCCAGCCCGCATCGCGTCGAAATTACCGCCTCGATTTCTTCTGCGTGATCCCCAACAAAGTGAAATGCGCGCCGGAATTGGCTCACCGATGACGCAAACGTACCTGTCAACACTATCTCACCGTAATGTAGCCAGCGAGGATCGACCGTCATCTTCTCCCCCCGCGGCGTGCCGCCAAAAATGTTGAATACACCGCCATTGCGCACGAGAGGCAGGTAACTCTCCATCACACTTGGCACGCCAACAGCCGCAATGACCACGTCAGCACCCACTCCGGACAGCCTGCGGACCGCTGCCAATGTATCTTCCTTCTCCGGGTTGACGACCCGCTTCGCGCCTACGTTCCGCGCCGTAGCCAGGCGAGCCTCGTTTACATCTACGCAGACTACCTCGGCGCCCATTGCCTTCGATACAATCGTATGCAGCAGGCCCAATGGACCGGCCCCAACCACGACAACGGTGTCTCCTGCCTTTGTCTTGCACTGGTCCGCGGCTGCAATGCAACAGGAGGTCGGCTCAATCATGGCGGCCAGATCGAAAGGCATGTCGCCAATATCAATTACACCGCCCAGCCGCACGACTTCAGCCGGGACACGCACATATTCCGCAAATCCACCGTCATCACCGTGACCCAGGCCATGCTCTTGAAGGCAGAGGCTGTTGCGTCCCTGGCGGCAGTAAAAGCATTCGCCGCAGGCCGCAATCGGGTAGACTGCCACCCGCTGGCCCTTACACAAGCCTGCCCCCTCTGTCCCCGCCCCTAATTCGACGATCGTACCGGCAACTTCATGGCCCAGTATCGCCGGAAGCTCGGCAGGAATCCCGGCGCCGCTGAGAATCTTTACGTCGGTGGCGCAAATGCCGGACGCCCTCACCCGCACGACGACTTCCCCGGGGCCCCCCATGGGAAGCGGCACTTCGGCTATGCGAATATCATTCTTTTTGTAAACGACTGCGGCCTTCATCCGGGGGCACTTCCTCGACGCGGCGACGGTTTGCGATCTCGTTTTCCAACTGGTCGTCCAGTTGAAGGGGTTCCATGTCAAGATCTTCAGAACCGCCGGATAAGCCATCGACCTGTTCAATCAGCCTCATCGCTCTGTTCCGTAAGATCCGGTTAAAGCGCTCGAAATCGGCAGCTTCGATCTTGCCGACACTATGATCAAACTCTAGCTCCCTGATCGCCTCCAGTGCCACCTCCTTGCGCGTAAGCAGATCCGCCAACTCCTCTCCTTCTTGCCGTACCATCGAAGGCGTGCGTCGGAATAGAGGCCAAATGACAAATCCTACGGCTACGACACCCACTACACTTATCAGGACGAGGGCTACCGACATCTCTCTTTGTGAACGCTTTCTGGCTACAACCGCTGTTTCTGTGGTCCCGCCCGCCCTCTTGCCAACAGAGAGAAGCGGACTGCTAGGCTGAATTCGTGCCTTCGGTGTTGAAACTTCGTCCGGTCAGGCCGGCGCCTGGCCGGCAGTGGCCCGTCGCGGGAATGGGGAAGTCACGGCACGGGTCGTTCGCGCCGGTTGCGGATGAGGCCACACACTGACAACCGTACCCAGCACTACGAAAAGTCCACCTACCCACATCCACATGGTCAGCGGATTGATGTAGACGGTGAACGTAGCGCTGCTGCCGTCACCCTCCCAGCCGTTAAGTATCACATATACGTCTTCCGCAGGTGTCATGCGCAGCCCAACTTCACTGGTTGGCTGATCCGGCGTCTTATCGTAAATGTTGCGGCGGGGAACTATCTTACTCAAAAACCTGTCGCTCGCCGTATCAGACACAAGAAGACTCGCTCTAACTTCCGTATGGTTGCCCTTTCGCTCCGAATCAAGTGCCGTATAAGTCAGCGTGTAGCCGGACAGTTCGACCGACCCCCCTCTAGCCAGAGTGACGTGCGTCGTCGTCTGGTAGAACTCATTGCCGATAATGGCGACGCCGATCAGCACGATCCCAAAGTGAATGACATAGCCGCCGTACCGGCGCCCATTTCGGCGCATAAGCCCCCACAGCGCCGCAGATAACGGTTCGCCTCTGGTACGGCGCCGAGCCTGCACGCCGCGCACAAACTCCTGCACAATGGTCGCCGCAACAAATACGCAGGCACTGAACCCTACTACCGGGAAGACATTACGGCTGGTGAATAGTAAGACCGGCACGGCAACAAGCGCGGCCGCGAACGGCCATGTGAATTGGCTGCGCAATGCCTTCATTCCCGTGCGGCGCCAGCCCAGCAGGGGGCCCACGCCCATCAACAAGACCAAGAGCAGAAAGAGAGGACCTGCCACCCGATTGAACCAGGGGGCCGCAACCGAGATACGTTCGCCGGTCAGGATCTCGCTGAACATGGGAAAAAATGTGCCCCACAACACGACGAAAGCGATCCCCGCGAACAACCAGTTGTTCGCAAGGAAGGCGCCCTCGCGGCTGGAAATCGAATCAATTTCGTTTTCGCCCTGCAGGTAGGGCATGCGCTGATAAAGAAGCAGGAGAAAACCAACCGTGGTCAGAGACAGGAAGACAAGAAAATAGGGTCCTACCGGGCTCTGTGCAAAACTGTGGACGCTGCTCAAAATTCCGCTTCGAGTCGTGAAAGTACCCAGTATGACCAGCGTAAATGTCAGCCAGATCAGAGTGACATTCCACACCTTCAGGATGCCGCGTTGCTCCTGTATGATTATGCTGTGCAGAAAAGCGGTCGCAGTCAGCCAAGGTAGAAAACTGGCATTCTCGACAGGGTCCCATGCCCAATATCCGCCCCAACCCAACTCCATGTACGCCCACTGGCTGCCCATGATGATGCCAGTCGAAAGGAACATCCACGGGATCAGCGTCCAGCGGCGTACTGTCCGCACCCAGCGCCGGTCCAGGCGCTTGCTCAACAGAGCGGCGACCGCGAATGCAAATGGCACGCTCAGCCCTACCCAACCCAGGTAGAGCATGACCGGATGAATCACCATCCAGTAGTTTTGGAGCAATGGGTTCAGCCCGCGTCCGTCGCTCGGTACTATGCCGATCTGTTCAAAGGGATTGGCGCTGAAGACGAGAAGCGTGAGGAAGAACAGCAGCGTCGCCAACAATGTCGCATTGACATAGGGCATCAGGTAGCGTTGCTTGTTTCGAAAAGTGACGGCTGCCGCCGTACTGAAAAAGCTCAGCAACAGCGTCCAGAAGAGAAGACTGCCCGCCTGACCACCCCAAATCGCAGCGAACTTGTAGAAGCCAGGTAGACTTCGCTCCGAACTGTTCCAGATGTAGCTGATCTGGAACTGGTCAGTAAACAGGCCGTACCACAGAATCAGGGCGGCTATGCCTACTAGCCCGCAAACGGCATAGATAGAGTTAAAGCTGCTCTCTGTCAGCCGTTCACTCCAGGAGCCGCTCAACAGCTTCCCGGTTGTCTTTACTTGCCTGCCAGCGGGGGCTACTGGTTCATAATCCCTCGACTCCAGCTGACCGCCCCAAAATCCTGCTGTCATTCCAAAGGCGCACAGAATGAGGGACAGCACCAGCGCCATGTACCCGAAATCAAAGATCATCTCTGGTTACAGCTTTAGCTGGCGTAAGCGCAGAGCGTTGATGATGACACTGACGCTCGAAAATGCCATGGCAGCCGCCGCCAAAATCGGGTGAAGCTGTTGTAGAAAGGGCGGCGCCCACGCAAATGGGGCCAGGATACCGGCGGCAATCGGTATCAGGGCAACATTGTAGCCAAATGCCCAGCTAAGATTCTGTCTGATATTACCCATCGTCGCTTGCGACAACGAGATTGCATGGGGAACGCTGCGCAGATCTCCTCGGATCAGCGTCACGTCGGCGGCCTCCATCGCAACATCCGTGCCCGCGCCAATTGCAATTCCCACATCGGCCTGGGCCAGTGCAGGCGCGTCGTTGATTCCATCACCAAGCATCGCCACCCGAAAACCTTCTTCCTGTAACGTTTTCACCTGATCGACCTTTTCGCCGGGCAGAAGTTCCGCAATCACCCGGTTTATTCCTACTTCCCTTGCAATTGCATCGGCGGTAGCTTGGTTGTCTCCGGTCAGCATAGCCACCGTTAGCCCCTTTTTCCGCAGCGCAGCAACAGCCTCCCCTGATCCTTCCTTTACCGTGTCGGCCACCGCAATCAACGCCGCCGCCTGGCCGTCGACGGCCAACCAAATCGTAGATTTTGCCTCTGCTTGCAGTTCGGCAAACCGGGGCTCTAGCCCGTTCAAGTCGATCTCTTCCCGCTCCATCAGCCGCAGATTGCCCAGGAGGATTCGTTTCTCCTCAATCTCCGCCGCAATCCCATGGCCCGCAAAAGCCTCAAACTGGGTTGGTTCGGCCAGCGCCAATCCGTGGGCCTGGGCTGACCGTACAATCGCCTCGCCTAGAGGATGCTCCGACCCTCTTTCAGCCGAAGCTGCCAGCCGCAACAGGTCTGTCCGTTCCGCCTTCGCCGGCGAACCATTGGACGAGCCGGCACTGCTTTTGCCCGACAGATCCTGGCTTACGACCAGGTCTGTAACCGCCGGCTCCCCTTTCGTGATTGTTCCCGTCTTATCGAGCAATACCGCAGTGAGTTTGTGCGTCTGCTCCAGTGCAACGCTGTTCTTAAACAAAATGCCCATTCCCGCGCCTTTGCCAATGCCCACCATGATCGAGGTGGGGGTCGCCAAACCCATCGCGCATGGACAGGCGATGACCAGCACTGCGACAAGGCGCAGCAGCGCCGGGACAAAACCCGCGCCCGCAAGCATCCACACCACAAAGGTCAAGCCGGCCAGACCGATAACCGCCGGTACAAAATAGGCCGCTACCTGATCTACAACCCGCTGAATCGGGGCCTTGCTACCTTGGGCCTCCTCTACCAATCTGATGATCTGCGCCAGCGCTGTTTCTCGACCTACCTTGCTCGCCTCAACTCCCAGCAGTCCCTGTTTATTGAGCGTGGACCCGAACACTTCGCTGCCTATCACCTTCTCAACCGGCATGCTCTCGCCGGTAAACATGCTTTCATCTACGGCAGAGCCACCGGAAATGACAATACCATCTACCGGAATCTTCTCTCCGGGGCGAACGACCGCCATATCGCCGACCACGACCTCGTCGACCGGGATATCCAGCTCTACTCCCTCGCGAATCACCCGAGCCGTCCGGCTCTGCAAACCCATCAACTCTTTGATCGCCGCGCTGGTCCGGCCCTTTGCCCTGGCTTCCAGCAGCTTGCCCAGAACGATCAAGGTAATGATGACCGCTGAAGTCTCAAAATATACATGGCTGCCAAGCGATTCGCTGCCTAAAGCCTTTGCAAACAGGACAGCCAGGCTGAACACGTAGGCAACCGTCGTGCCCATCGCCACCAGCACGTCCATATTGGCGCTGCGATTGCGTACACTCTTGAAAGCGCCTATATAGTAATCCCAGCCCACGAAAAACTGCACTGGCGTCGCCAGAAGAAAGAGCAGCCAGTTTACCCAACCGCCGTGGGCCCATGCACCGAGAAGGCCAAAGTCTCGCCCCATGCTTACAACCAACAGTGGCAGCGAGAAAATTGTCCCCACCAGCAATCGCTTGAACTGATGCCGAATCGCGGCCGCGCGGGCTGCCGCCTCCTCATCTTCCAAAGGCTCCTCAACTACGACGCTGAGCGCAGTTGGAGAATCTTGTGTATCGCCAGCGCCGGCGCTGACTACCGGCGGCATGACAGGCTGGGGGGAGGCGGCCGCGATTGTATCGTAACCGGCTCTACGGACGGCGGCCACTAGCGGTGCCCGTGCCCCCAGGCCGCTTACGTATTCGACATGCGCCTGCTCTGCTGCAAAGTTGACGCTGGCATAAACCACGCCATCAACTTCTCTGAGCGCCTGCTCAACTGCGCTTACGCAAGCGGTGCAAGACATGCCGATGATCGGCAGGGACAGAGTAAGGGTTGGGATCTTGTAACCGGCTCGCTTGACCAGATGGCGCACTTCGGCCAACACTTCGTTGGCTTCTCCCTGAGCAGCGTCGATGGTCAAAGTAAGTCGCTCACTGGCGAGGTTGACCGTCGCATCCTCAACGGCCGAAGCCTGCTTGCTGCTGACTTCCACAGATCCCGCGCAACCGAGGCAGGTCATCCCGATTACAGGGACAATGAGCTGTCGTGTTTGGTTCATTTCCGGGTTTGGCTACCTCACCTAAGCCAGCTCTTCTCTGTCCGGCCCTTCGCTAAGAATTTACGTCGACTGACCTCAACGTACACGAAAACGCCATATGCGGGCAGAGTTCAGTAAGCCCAGCGACTAAGTCCCGTCTCGTTCGCTGGCCGACTCTATACTCGGCGGCACTGGATTTCTCTTCCCTTGCCACAGCCGCCACGCTCCACGAGTCGCCCATCATTCTCAACATTTCGCACAGTCCCGAACAACTGACTCTACTGTCAAAAAGTGCTCCACTGTGCTGGCCCTGCCACGGAATTGACCAACCCAATCTCACTATTATAATACCACATTCTTGGTGATTTGTTAACTGCTCAGCCACAATCAGACTGCAACTCTGAATGAGGCGAGCGAAGGTGACTCTCTCCTCATTTCTCTTCACGCCTATCCTCAATCAATCGCCGCAGCCTCTGACCACTGACCACTGCAGTTCTGGGCGGTCGGGCCTTCGGCCCTCCCTTGTGCAGGGGCTCCGCCCCCGCAACGCCCCCGTCCAAAACCATCCCTCACCCACCGTTCGGCGTAATTCCAGCTGTGCGGCTCATCCAAAGTGGCGGCTGCCAGCAAATACACGATGAGAGAGCCTGAACCGCGGCGGAGATGAAGGGCTGGTCAAGACAGGCTGGTCAAAACAGGCACTGCATACGGCTTAGTAGTTACGTGATTTGTTAACTGCTCAGTCATAGCCAATTCGCGACCCATAGTGAGGCGAGCGCATGGCTTTCTCACTTCTCACTCCTCTGCCCTCACTCCTCTTCGCTCTCTCCTATCGGACATCCCGTTGGGGTTGCGGGTGTGCCGCTCGCAGTCTGTGTAACCGACCAGAGACAGACCCCATTCCCAACCCCCTTCCGAACTATGCCATTCCAAAATCCCATTTGAAAAGTGTAAACCTATGTGCTACATTTGCACAGTGGCAACTCTCGGAACTGTTGCCTACCCTCAGTGGACCAGTCTTCATCCTATGACTTCTTGTATTCCTCCCCCAAGAGAGAGCTTTCCAGACATTTCAGAAGGAGTTTCGCAGAAATTGCCCTCCCCGGCAAACTCCCCCGTGGGTTATCCTCGGTCTCGATGCGATGAAGCACGCTGGCGCTGCGGCTCCTGTCATATTCACCACAGTTCTTGGCGATTCCTTGGCCTTTTAAGCTCCATGAGACAGCGACATCACCTGCGCCGACGCGACCAACTGCACAAACCTGCCGCCCCACTGTTTTCTTCCTTTCACGGGAGATGAGAATGACAAACGAGTTGATAGGCTATACCGACAGACTAAGTGTCGCTCCGGGTGAACAGATTCGTTTCATGGTCAGCACCGACCTGCCGAGCTACAACTCGTCATTGGTCCGCCTGATTCATGGCGATGAGAATCCTGCTGGGCCTGGCTTCAAGGAAGAACGCGTGGTTTCGGCCATTGACGGCCGCCGGGCCGGTCGCAAGCAGTACGCCCGCACAGGCTCGTATGTCATCGTTGCCGACCATAGCTTGTTGAACCAGTTGACCAGCTTCACACTCCAGGCCTGGATCTGGCCGACAACGCCTCTCGCTGAAGAGGATCAGGGTCTCCTGAGCAAGTGGTCCGCAGATGGGGTAGGCATGTGCCTTGCAATTGGGAAACAGGGCGCACTCGAGTTGTGGTTGGGCGGCGCCGGCGCCGCTACCCGCATCAGTACGGGCCGCGCTATGCGGGCTCGCGAATGGTATTTCGTCGCCGCTGCCTTCGACAACGAAACGGGGCGCGTGCGCCTCATTCAGGCGCCGGCTTCCAATTGGCCCTCCGACCTCTCGTCCATTTCTGTCGACAAGGTAGTTCACGCCCGCGTTACCTGCAACAACAATTGCCCGCTGCTCATGGCCGCCTCAAGCCTTGAGCCGGCGCCTACTGCCCAAAACTTGGCGCAGGCACTATTCAATGGCAAAATCGACAGCCCTCGCCTCTTCAACCGGGCCCTTGACCCAGGTGAGATCGAGCTACTGCGACAGGACTACCCTCCAACAGACGTGTCCGGGACCGACTTGGTCGCCGCCTGGGATCTGTCGCTGGATCCTTCCTCAAGCAAGATAACTGACACAGGCCCGCACCGGTTACATGGCGCATCCGTCAACATGCCTGTGCGCGCCGCGACCGGCCACAACTGGACGGCAACTGAATTCGATCATAAGTACGCCTCCCACCAGTACGGCGCCATCCATTTCCACCAGGACGACCTGGAGGATGCCGGTTGGGATCCGGACTTCGAGCTAACCGTTCCCGACGGACTGCGCAGCGGTGTCTACGCCGCGCGGCTGCAAAGTGAGGGGCAGGAAGACCATATTCCATTCTTTGTGCGCCCGCCTCGCGGGTCGGCCCACGCCTCCATTCTCTACCTCGCCCCGACATTCACCTATCTGGCCTATGCAAATGACCGGATGGATGCCGCACATGGGCTTATTGCTGACATGCCCGCAGGGGAATTCAGACTGGACCCGCGCGATCTCGACCTTGCCGAGCACCCCGAGTATGCTATGTCGCTCTACGACAGACACGCCGATGACAGCGGCTGCTGTTACTCGTCCAGGCTACGTCCCATCCTGAATATGCGTCCCAAGTACCGCCATGTCCTGGCAAGAGGTCCACGCCATTTCAGCGCCGATCTCTACCTTATCGACTGGCTCGAACAGAAGAATTTCTCCTATGATGTTGCCACTGACGATGATCTGCACCACGAGCGCCAGGACCTTCTAGCCAACTATAAGGTCATCCTGACCGGTACACACCCCGAATACTGGACCGCGCCTATGTTGGAGGCCCTGGAGGAATTCCTTGCAGGAGGAGGACGGCTCATCTATCTGGGTGGAAACGGCTTCTTTTGGGTAACAAGCGTCGACCCCGAGCGCCCCCACATCGTAGAAGTCCGCCGCGGCCTGGCAGGCACGCGTGCATGGGACTCGCTCCCAGGCGAATGCTATCACAGTACTACGGGCGAATTGGGCGGCCTGTGGCGACACCGCGGCAAGCCGCCTAACCAGATCGCCGGCATCGGATTCACCGCCCAGGGTTGGAGAGATCCCGCGCCCGGCTATACTCGACAGCCAGGCAGCTTCGATGAACGGGCGGCATTCATATTTGAAGGCCTCTCTGCCGACGAAACGATTGGCGACTTCGGCCTCGTGTTCGGTGGAGCCGCCGGCGACGAGCTGGATCGTATCGACTACGGCCTGGGGTCTCCCCACCACACGCTCCTTTTGGCCTCCTCAGAAGGACACGGACCTTCTATTTCGCCAGTCATAGAAGACTACCTTCAGTTAAGCGCCAATCTGTTTGCCAATAGCACAGCGAATGTGCGCGCCGATATGGTCTACTTCGAGACGCCCGATAACGGTGCCGTCTTTTCGGTTGGATCGATGTGCTGGTGCGCGAGCCTATCCCATAACGATTACGACAACAACGTTTCCCGCATTACCGAGAATGTGCTGAATGCATTCTCCAATGCTGCCGAACTCCCACCGCCGCCCTAGCGTTGAGGTGCCTCCTCCCCTGCGCCATCTCTGAATGAGAAGGGCAGATTAGACCGCCCACAAGTTCGCTTCCTCCCGCCGATAGTCCCCTTCCTACAGCCCAATTGGCAAGACGAAACCTGATTTAGGACTGAATCTTGGGCCGCGCCGGGCTTCTGAAACGTGTTTGCCTATCCATTTACGCCGTAGTAAAATGTAGTGCAATCGCTCCTGGTTCTTCCGCTGAAATTTCCATGTCTAGGAGCGAAGTGAAGTAGGGAGAGACAATCCTTTTCTGCAAATGGCTGGCAAACGAGTTCCATGTCATTGCCTGCACCTTCCTCCACAATGACAGCTACCGCTGCCAACGAGCCATCCCGCCAACTATGGCCGACGAATTGGCGAATCACACTGTCGCCCAGATCGCTTACCTCAGTCCTTCTACACCGCCTACCCTTAGTAACGACGCAGCACTACCGACCGACATTCCCGAGCGAGCAGACAGGCGGCGGGGACCTGGACACCGCGCAGCCTTTGTCAAGCGCTACCGCGAAGCCCGCATCTTCGCTTTCAGTTCCATTCTTCCGCGCCGCCTCTTGCCGGCCACACGCGTCCAACTGAGACTGGGATTCTTCCTTACCAAAATATCTCCAATTAGCCCGATCTGAAGCACGACGATTGTAAAGAGAAGCAGTGGTCGTTCAATCCGCGTGACCGGCCCGCAGAAGTCTTTGAAGACTGGGATTCCCCTCGGCAACTGAAGATCCAAATCTAAGGAGGCAGATCGATGGAGAGCAAGCTACGAACCAGACGTGATTTTCTGAAGGGGACCGCTGTTGCTGTGGGCGCCGCCGCTCTGACGGCCTGTGCCCCCGCGTCGCAACCCGCAGGAGAAACGGCCGGGTCCGGGGAGGACATGCCCGCGACCGAAGAGATTTCGATCCGCTTTGCCATGTGGGACTGGTACGCAAATACGCCGGGCGTACGCTGGGATGAGTGGAATCAGACAGAGGCTTTCCCGATTTTCGAGGAAGAAAACCCCGGTACCAAGCTGGAATGGGAACCGCTTGGCAGCGGCTGGCCAGACAAGATCCTCACACAAATGGCCGCCGGCACCGCGCCCGACATCATCTCAACCTGGTCTCCTCATATCGACACCTGGGCTGAGAAGCACCAGCTTCTCGATCTGCAACCGTTGATCGATGTTGATATTCCCAATGCCGATGACATCTATATTGGCTTCGCCTGGGATCAGATGTGGGATCCCTTCAACAATATCCGCATGGGCATGTTGTCCGACCTGGACATCACCAGCATCTACTACAACAAGACCGCGTTTGAGGAAGAAGGCCTGCCTCTGCCGACGGTCGACTGGACGGAAGATGAATATCTGGTCGCTGCCGAGACGCTGACCACTCGCGATGACAGCGGTGATATTACCCGCTGGGGCGGGCAGTTGCGGCCCGGTTTCTGGCTCAGCTATTCCTACCACGTAGAAACGCATGGCGGCGAAGTTCGCGACGAGGAGTCCCGCATGATTTGTGGGTTGGGCGAACCTGAAGCGCAAGAAGGGCTGGAATGGGTGCGCCGCGCAATGTGGGACCTCAACATCTTTGCCCAAAACAACCAGATGACAGCAACCGGTATTCCCAATATGTGGACCGGTTTGTTGCCGGCAGAGGTCGTGGCCATGGCCGAGCGCAGCGCCGATCAGTTCTTTGCGCTCGCCGAGAGCATTACCGAGTTTGAGTGGGACATCGCCCACATCCCGACCGGCCCCAAAGACCGCGCCTGCATGGGCCTTCCCGACGAATGGGTGGTCTACAAAGGTGTTGTAGAGAGGGGCAATCACGACGAAGTCTGGGAGATGATGAAGTGGCTGACGGGCGAATGGTACCAGGACAAGATCGCCACCGTCTCCGGCCGCATCCCTGGTCTGCTGGCTATGGCAGACTCTTGGGCCGGAACTCTGCGCCAAACTGATCCGAGACTGGAGACAGTTCGCCTGGAGACGGTTGTAGAACAGTTGCAGATGGGCTATCCCCGCCGCGGACCTACCTTCCGATACCAGCAGATTGCAGAGGAATTGATCAATCCGGCAGTCGATCAAGTCTTCATAGAGGGGAAAGCGCCTGTCTCCATTTTCGAGGACGTCGGCCCTCAGGTAACAGAGGCGCAGCAGCTGGAGCTGGAGCGCGCGGCTGCATAGACGGGAATCGGCGAATGCAAGAGTGGGCCAATTTCTCGGCGCCATGCATTGTTTCGCCGAAATTCTTGCGGTGCATTTGGGGGGCAGGAACACATCCCTGCCCCCTGCCCCGACCGTCGACAGTCTTGCCGCGCTTGCAGTTCGCGCCTTCTGCGAAATACGTGTACAGTTCCAATCCGTTGTGTTGCGTTCCGGACCGGTTCGGCGAAGATCCTACGAAGGGAGACGTGAAACGTGGCAGTCCAACGTAGTTTGCCGAATTTCGTGAAGCTGCGCTTCACGCAGAGAACAGAGGACATCTTCACCGCCTACTTCTGTCTACTGCCCTGGATAATAGGCTTCTTGGTTTTCACTTTAGGGCCACTAGTCTTTTCATTCGTGTTGAGCTTCTTCCGTGCGGACCTCTTTACGCGCAACATCTTCATCGGTCTCGAAAACTACCAGGATTTAGTCCAGGATCCACTCTTCCTCAAGAGTCTTCGAGTAACTGCCTTCTATGCATTCGTCTCGGTCCCCTTAGGCGCGGTCACGGCGCTGGCAGTTGCCCTGCTCCTCAACCAGAAGGTAGTTGGCATTGGCCTCTGGCGAACGGTCTACTATCTTCCCTCCGTTATTTCGGGGGTAGCTGTAGCTGTGCTTTGGCTGCAGATTTTCAACCCGCGAATGGGGCTGATAAACAATACTCTCAGAATGGTGGGCATCGAAGGTCCGAGCTGGATTTTCGATTCGGATTGGGCGCTCCCGTCGCTGATCATCATGAGCCTATGGGCCGTCGGCGCCAACATGCTACTCTACCTGGCAGGTCTCCAGGGTATTCCCACCTATTTGTATGAGGCCGCCAAGATCGACGGCGCCAATGTCTTGCGACGATTCTGGCATGTGACCATTCCCATGCTTTCACCCACTATTTTCTTCAATATCATCATTAGCTTGATCGCCGCATTTCAGTTTTTCACCCAGTCTTTTGTCATGACAAACGGCGGGCCAAACAATTCCACTCTGAGCATGGTACTGTTCCTGTATCGCAAGGCATTTCAGCAGACCCGCTTTGGCTACGCTTCCGCGGTGGCGTGGGTTCTCTTCGCCATCATTATCGGTTTTACCCTACTGTTCATGCGCTCTTCCAGCCTCTGGGTTTTCTACGCCGGCGAGGAGAAATCATAGGAACGCGGCCCAACCGTCGCGGCATCGGACAATCTTACGATGCGATCAACGCTTGACGCTCCCCTCATAAGCGGCACCAGACGAGCCTGGCACCAGGTTTTTCGCCAGTTGGGACTCCTGGTCTTGATTCTGCCAGGCGCGAGTCTTTTCCTGATCCCTTGGCTGTGGATGCTCTCGACCGCCGGCAAGGATACCTCTCTCATCTGGAAAACTCCGCCGGTCTGGATTCCGCCTGTCTACCACTGGGAAAACTTCATCAAAGCCTGGCTGCAGGGCGATTTTGCCATCTACTACCTCAATACATTTTACATTAGCGGAATGAACGTCATTGGCGTGCTCATCTCCAGCGTACTGGCAGCCTATGCCTTTGCACGCATCCGCTTTCCCGGACGAGACGTCCTTTTCATCGTTGTCCTCAGTACGATGATGCTGCCAAGGCAAGTGACGCTGATACCCCTTTATATGATTTTCAGTGAGTTCGGGTGGATTAACACATTCAAACCCTTGATTGTACCTCTTTTCTTTGGTGATGCTTTCAGCACCTTCCTCTTACGTCAGTTTTTCCTAACCATATCCAGGGAATTGGATGACGCCGCGCTTATCGATGGTTGCCGCCGCTTGGGCGTCCTTTTCCGAATTCTACTGCCTCTTACGCGACCGGCGCTGGCAGTTGTGGCGATCTTCAACTTCACCTGGGCCTGGAATGAGTTTTTCACCCCCCTGATCTATCTGAATTCGCCAAAACTATTCCCGATCACGTTGGGGCTGCACCGGTTCATTGGCCGTGCCCAGATCGATATCCAGTTCCTGATGGCCATGACGATAGTCTCTACCCTCATTCCCATAGCAATATTCTTTCTTACCCAGCGTTACTTCATCCAGGGTATCGTAATCACGGGAATCAAAGGCTGAATCCCGTGCGAAGCGGGAACGAGGTTGGCGCTCTTGCCGGCCATCTGGCGCAGGAATCTGCGAATACGAAAACGTCTGTCACATGAGGCAGGCATCCATGATAAGGAGAACACTCTGATGCAATCAACTGAAATAGCCGAACATGAAAGCGGCTACAAAGCCCTGACACAGACACAAGTTGCCAGCTTCTGGGAAGACGGCTTCCTGGTTGTCGGCAAAGTACTCCAAGACGAACTCATCGAAGAGATGCGCCGCGAATATGACGATGAATTTTCCCTTGAACGCCGCAGCCAGCGGCCATCCGCAACCTGGCTGTTGCCGAAGATGATCATGATCATGACGAGGGAGACCAGCAGGAGATGCTCCAGTTCATGCAGATCTCCGAGCACAACCTTCAGTTCCACCAGCTGACCTACCATAAAGGCATCCTCGACATCATCGAAGACCTTATCGGCCCCAATATTCAGCAGTTTCACAACCAGGCGCTTAACAAACCGCCGCACCATGGCGGGCCGATCTTCTGGCACCAGGATAACGCCTACTGGAAATGCCTGCCGGCCAATCTGGTCAGTTGCTGGCTCACTCTTGACGACGTCGACCTGCACAATGGCGCCATGCAGTTCATACCCGGCTCGCACCTGCGCCCCATGATCCATGACCAGGCCCAGGGCAGCGATGTCCTCCTCGATATGGGAAAGTTGGTCGACGACAGCAAAGCAGTCGTGGGCGACTTGCCGGCTGGCGGCATCACACTTCACCACTGCCAGACCCTGCACCGTACCGCTCCCAATACGACCGATCGCCAGCGCCGTGCACTTGCGATCCACTTCATGACGCCTGGCACCAAGTCGGCGCGCACTGATGAAACGATCCCGGTTTGCTTTAGCCATCCCATGCTGCGAATGCGCGTCTGAATGGACGCCGCCGAAGCTCGAGGCACCGACTTGGATTCAAGTACTGAATTGAAAGACACCGGTCAAACTGAAAGGAGAACAGCGCAAGGCGAACCAACCGACACGGCTCGGTCAAGTCCATTTCTGGCAGTGGGAAATTGCACGCTGGATGACGTTGTAACCCCTGACGGGCAGATCTCCCCGCGGCAACTGGGCGGCAACGCCGTCTACGCAGCTGTCGGCATGCGCCTGTGGGGCGTGGACGTCAGCCTCGTAAGCGTGGTCGGCTCCGACTACTCCAGGGAATGGCTCGAACGGTTGGCCGACGCCGGTATCGACATTTCCGCAGTCGCTCGGATTGAGGAGCCGCACCTGCTGCGTTCGAGGGCATTCTACTTTCCCGATGGCAGCCGCACCGACCGCATCGACGAAGCGCGCTCGATCCTGCCTGCCCATGCCGGCGAGATCATCGACCTCGAAAGCGAATACACCGACACCGGCAACCCCCTTCATCGCCGTATCTGGCCGACCTTTTGCCCCGATCTCGCGCAATGGGAAGAGACTGCCAGGAAGGCCTCCTACGTCCATCTCGCGCCCGGCCCGCTTCCCTGTAGCCGCGCCAACGCCGCCTTTCTCAAGCAGCTCCGTGGCGACGAAGTCGTGATCAGCTTCGACTGGCCCTGGTGGGACTGGGACCGGGAGGCCCAGATCGACGCTAATTTGCTTAGAAACATCGATTACCTATTGCCTAGTATCGAGGAGCTAACAGTTCATGCAGATGCCGTGTATGAAGCAAACAGCGGTAACGAACAGCAACAGGGACACGTTCTTGAAGCTGCAAGGCAGCTGCTCGCTCTCGGTCCGCTGGGAATCGGCGTGAAAATGGGCGCTGGCGGTATGCGCCTACTGCTACAGGGAGGGACGAACTGGACTCAGATACCGGCCTTCTCCACCCAGGTGGTCGACCCTACTGGAGCAGGCGACGCCTTCTGCGGCGGGTTCCTGGTCGGGCTGGCGCAGTCAGGAAGTCCAGTCCAGGCTGCACTCTACGGCGCGGTCTCGGCCTCTTTCATAATTGAGGATTTTGGAGTATTCCATGCCCTGAAAATCGACTCGGACCAGGCCCATTCAAGGTTGCGGCAGTTGCAAGTGCAAGTCACCCATCAAGATTCGGACGCTTGACAACAATATGTTGATTTGTTAACTTTGGGGCAGCGCTCCAGGCCGATCTGAAATATCGTCCATCAAGCCTTCTACTTACGAAGGCAACCTCGTTCATGACATTCAGAACTGTCCACATCCACACAAGTTGAGGAGATTTACATGAAATCTACGCAGCATGTAATGAGGCTGACACTGTATCTGGCCCTGCTGGGGTCACTCCTGATCGCCTGCGTAGGCGCGCCCGCTGCTTCGACCGGATCCGCCCCAGCCGACGACGCCATGGCCGCTGAATCGACAGAGAGCGAAGGGCCGCAAATGGGAGGAGTCGTGACCGGCTTTGTCTCCTCCGATCCAAAGAGTTTCGACCCGGCCGCAATCGCAGGATGGGATCAGGGGGTCATTGCCCCCAACTTGTTGGAAGGTCTTTTCAGACTTTCGCCGGACGGTCGCGAGATCGAACCAGCCGTCGCCGAGAGCTTCGAAGTATCCGACGACGGCAAAACCTGGACCTTCAACCTGCGCGCCGGCGCGAAATTCCACAACGGCCGCGAGATCACCGCCGATGACTTCAAGTACAGCTTCGAACGCGTTCTGAACCCGGAAACAAGGAGTCCCAAGGCGTGGATGCTTTCGATCGTCGTGGGCGCGCAGGAGTTCCAGGACGGCGCAGCCGATGAAGTCAGCGGCATCAGGGTCATTGATGCACAGACCCTGGAAATCGAGCTGGCCGAACCGCTGGCGCCGTTCAAGTCGATGCTCGCCAGTATCAACCTGGCAGTCGTGCCCCAGGAAGAGGTGGAAAAGTGGGGTGAGGATTTCGGCCAGAATGTCGTTTCTGCCGGGCCATTCTCGCTGGGTGAGTGGAACCTCAACCAGGATGTGACACTAAACGCCTTCGAGGACTACTGGAATGGACGTCCCTACCTGGATGCGGTTCAGTTCCGCTTTATCGGCGACGAGAACACCCGCATCGTTGAACTGGATGCCGGGCGTTTGGACATGGCCTGGGTTCCACCAGCCCACTGGGAGCGCTTCAGCACCGACCCGGTTTTCAAAGAAAAGCTCGGTTGGGCCGAAACTTTCCACACCGACTTCATAGCCGTCAACCTTGAAAAGGAACCTTTCGGCGCCAATCCCAAACTGCGGCAGGCCGTCCGCTATGCTCTGGATCTGGATGCTATCATCGCTAGCTTGCAGGGCAGAGCCACGGTTGCCCAGGGCCTTTTGCCGCCAGGACTGCTCGGCTTCGATGAAGACGCGATATTGAGCTATCCGACGAACCTGGATTCAGCCAAGGCATTGATGGCCGAGGCCGGCTTTGCCGACGGCGTCCCCGGCACGTTTGAAGTCATTCTGCCGCCTTGGGGCAACCTGATAAAGATGCTGGAAATATATCAGGCGAATCTGAAGGAAATCGGCATAAACATCGAGATTCGCCCCACCGAATTCGGGCCTTACATGGAAGCTCTGGAATCAGGCAACTACGATCTTGCCTGGATGTACCGCGTGACGGATTACGCCGATCCGGATGGTTTCTACTTTCCGCTCATGCACTCCGATAATCTGGGCGCCGGCGGCAACTACGCCCGCTACGCCAACGCCGACGTGGACGCCAATATCGCCACCGCCCGCGCCACCATCGACGATGCCGAACGCGCCCGGCTCTACCAGGCCGTTGACGCCCAATTCGCTGAAGACCTGCCCTACATCCCGCTGACGCACAACATCTACGTCGACGTTTCGCTGCCGCGCGTGCAGAACTACGTCCCATCACCGATGGATACGCACATGTTCCACCGGGTGTGGGTAGAGGAGTAGGTTGCAAAAACAACTCCCGACGCCTAGGATCTGCACCTTGCATTAAGCGTCTTTATGTAATGTATGTCGCCCGTTAGATAACGCCCAACGGGTGACATACATCTTGAAAAGGAGGCAGATATGACTACACGGATTTCGGGCGGCCGGCGAGGAGCGATCGCCGGTGTACCAGTAGCGTACCTTGCAGTCTGGGCAGCGGTGTATGCAGTTGCCTCGATTTTGCCCGCCATTCCGCTGGTCGGCGGAGGCACCTTTGGCGGGCAAGAGTTTATCCTGACCCTGGCTGGCATCCTATTTGGCCCTATCGCCGGCGCGATCGCGGCCACGATCGGCGGATTGCTGGCAAGTTTCATCGGTCCAGCGACTGCTTATTTCGGACTTGCCACCTTTTATCCCCACACTATCGGCGCGTTGGCAGCAGGACTGCTCATGCTAAACACGCGCAATGCACGCATTGCAACACTTGTGATTTTTGTGATCGGTTTGCTAGCCTGGCCGTTGTTGCCAATGTTCTCTGCAATTGGAGGTTATGTCTACGCGAAAGCAGCCTATTGGCCAATGTATCTCACAGGCCTGATAGGAATCTGGTTCTCGCCTTGGGCCGTCAGTAAGATTCGCGAGTTGCAACCTGTGCCCACTTCCATGGGAGTTGCCGTGATTTCATGGACAGCTTACATGATAAACCATGTCTACTTGAGCCTGGGCTGGTCATTCCTGTTCCCCGAAGGACCCGAACAGTGGGTATTTGCTTTCTGGTCCGGTATTGTACCTGGCCAACGGATTCTGTTAACCGTGATTTCAGTCGTTGTGGGAGCAGCCGTGATCATAGGTTTGCATCGAGCTGGCATACGCTTTTCAGCAAGTTCCGGTTCCATCTTAGCCGAGGATGAAACAACAGAGTAGGACATTGCACGTCTGCAACCCAACCTATGCAAGCGTTCTCGTTGGGCAGAAACGTTGGCCTTGCTATCCCCCGGTGGGCCCTGAATGTTCACGTCAACTGCACACGAGCAATCGAACTTTGAATTGACCTTTCCGTTATCGTAATCACCGCGAAACTCTGGCTAATTGCGTGGGCTTGTCCACGATGTCGCTGACAGGCCCACGCATTTTGGCAAGGGTGTTGGCTGTCGCAATGTGTGTCACCAATAATGTCAGACCTTTGGAGGAGTTTCCTCTCGCCTTTTCAACCCTGAAAATACGAATCGATCAGAACGGGTTGTTCTGAAAATCCGTGCTCTTCGTGTCGAAGTACTTTAGTCCAAATCCAATTCAGTCGACCAGGAGGGAAGGATTGGCAAGACCTTCCCAACGGTCTCCTTGTGTGGGAAGCCTGTGCCAGAGCCAATCGTTGCAGTAGAAGAGCTGACCTTCTTCTATTCCGGTGCCAAAGAGCCTGCCCTACTTGACATTAATCTGTCGATACAACGCGGAGAAATTGCGCTGCTCATCGGTGCAACGGGGGCAGGC
Organism: Caldilineaceae bacterium; assembly: GCA_965220715.1. Lineage (GTDB taxonomy): Bacteria > Chloroflexota > Anaerolineae > Caldilineales > Caldilineaceae > Bin5. The sequence continues at coordinate 3,756,957 of OZ244843.1, read as the reverse complement.
AAAAGCACACTCTACATGTGTTTGAATGGTTTGATTCCCCATCTTGTGCCAGGGCGTGTAGGCGGGCGAGTATTCATTGATGGTTCTGATACGAGAGATCATACGATTCCGGAGTTGGCGCAAAGAGTCGGATTCGTTTTTCAGAGCCCCGATGTACAGTTATTCTCCCACTCTGTAAGGGAAGAACTCGCCTTCGGGCCAGAAAATCTTGGCCTGCCAGTATCAGAAATTCTCCGTCGGATACAACTTGCCGCCACAACGATCGGAATAGAAGACCTTATGGAGCGGGAGCCTGCCTACCTCTCTGGGGGCCAACAACAATCCGTTGCCATCGGCGCCATTTGGGCGATGCTCCCCGATATCTTGATTCTGGATGAGCCAACCTCGAATCTTGATCCGCAGGGCAGTCAGCGCGTTTTAAATCTTATCCAGGCTTTAAATCAAGAGCATGGCAAAACAGTATTGATCGCGGAACACAAAATCGATGAGGTGGCCCGGTTTGCCGACTCCATCTTTGTGATGCATGAAGGCAGGATTGCTTTGCAAGGTAAACCGCGTCGAATCTTCTCTCAAACTGAGAAACTCCATCAGTTGGGTTTGGTGGCGCCAACCGTGACAGAAGTAGCTCAGGAATTAAGTAAGCATGGCTATACTTTCGACCGCTGGCCATTGACGGTCGAGGAAGGAATTCTGGCATTTGCCGGACTCCTCGAAGCCCAGGGGGCAAATTGACCGCCGCAACGATAATCGCAACGCGCGACCTGAGTTATGCATATCCTGGTGGAATTGCTGCGCTGAACAGGGTGAATTTAGACATCGAACAAGGAGAGTTCGTTGCAGTCGTCGGATCAAACGGCTCAGGCAAAACAACGCTCGTTAAGCATTTCAATGGGTTGCTCAAGCCTACACAAGGTAATGTTCTCGTCAACGGGTTGAACACACGCGCCACCAGCGTGTCCGCATTGTCTCGCATCGTCGGTTTCGTCTTTCAGAATCCCGATCATCAGATCTTCGCCTATTCAGTATGGGAAGAAGCCGCTTTTGGCCTTAAGCTGCGCAATTCAGATGCAGAGGCGGTTGAACAGCAGACGAGCGAAGCGCTAAAGGCAGTTTCTTTGTATGCACTTCGTGATCGGCACCCAAGAGCGTTGAGTCGAGGCCAGCGCCAGCGGTTGGCCACCGCTTCGATTCTTGCCTTGGAAACCCCTGTCCTGGTGCTTGATGAACCCACCACTGGACAGGATTTTGTCTCCAGGCGTCAAATAATGGAGTTGGCTGTTGATTTACATGCCAAAGGACGCACAATTCTTATGATTACCCATGATATGGCCCTGGTTGCCGAATATGCAACCAGGGTCATTGTCATGCAGGATGGGGAAGCCATCTGTGATGCCAGTCCGAAGGAGGTTTTTCAACGTGAGGAGATTCTGAAAGCCACAGGGCTCGATCTCCCCCCGGTGGCGAAAATTGCGCGCGGGTTGCAGGCCTATGGTATCTCTGGCACGCCATTAACGCAGGCAGAGCTTGTTGAGACTCTGCTGACAGCCATTGGACGCCAATAGCAGAAATTCATAGGGTCTGAGTCGGAAAACACGATGCCGACAATTGACATTCAATATTTCAAGAAAGATACCTTGGTGCACCGCTTGCACCCTTTGACCAAGATCATCTTTGAGCTATCTGTTTTGGTCATCGCCGCGGCATTCAATGAACCAGTGTTCTTGGCAATGGTCATTCTTGGGATCCTTGGGGTAGCTGCACTAGCCAATATCCCTCCACGGAAATTCCGCTATATGTGGGTGCTTAGTTACATCGTGCTTTTCATGGTCATCACCCAGGGCGTCTGGTTCACCAGTTTTGGCGATTTCGGGGATATTTCCGTGGATTTCGAGTGGCGCACGCTCTTTCACCTGTGGCCTGCTTGGGCGCCAGGTGGTCCCCGAATCCCTGTCATCTACGAAGGAGCCAATTATGGCTTCTCGTTGGGACTGCGGGTAGTCGCCATTGCCCTGGCTTTCCCAATTCTCATACTAACGACCCACCCTAGTGATCTGACCAGGTTTCTTTCCCAGATCCGCATCGCTTCATGGAAAATTCCATATAACGCTATCTTCGTGTTTACGACAGCCTTTCGTTACATTCCCACTGTTAGCCGCCAATTCGATCAGACCTTGGATGCACAACGGTCGCGCGGAGTCTCCTTTGGAGGCTATAATCCCTTTCGACAAATCAGAGTGTTGGCCACTCTCTTTGTGCCAGTGTTAACCAGCTCATTGTTGGGTGCGCATGATTTGACCCTTGCATTAGAGACAAGGGCATTCGGCGCCCCCACCGAACGGACCTTCATACATGAAATCCACTGGCGAAGGGCAGATTGGGTAGTGAGCGCATTGTTGATTATCATTGCTGTTGCCTGCCTGATTCTTGCCAACAGGCTTGGCATTGGTGTGTTGCCATATACCCCGCAACGAAATTTCTAAGTTTGGGACATGCTATTCCACAAACATAGTCGATACTTTCGGGGCGTAGTACAATACGAGAAAGTTGATCCGCCACACATCAGCTGCTCACTTGCATTTTCCACTTTCATTTTGTGCCGGAACTGTGAAGCGTCCCCTATTCAAGACAAGGCAAGCCAGAATAATTGAAATGTAGTGCCTTCATCGATCCTACAAGCGTCGCGAAATCGAGGAGCAGTCGCAACTCTTCATCCCAAGCAATCGCTTGAAACGGCTTTCCTGCAATATCATGCTACCAACTGAGAGACACCTGCGTCCTCTTCAAAAGCGAGGCGAGCGCAGGCAACATGCGCAAGAAAGGAATTAGCGCGATGAGTATGAAATCCAGAGTAGAAGATACCGGAAACGTGGACAGTTACGTCCGCGAGGGCAAGCGCGAGGCCTACGAGTTGGGCAACCGCGGCCCAATCCGATTCAACGCTGACGGCACCCTCGACCAGGAGATTTCAGACGCCTACTGGCGCTGCGGTTTCTACGTATTGGAGGGCGCCCTCGGCGCCGAAGAACTCAACGACCTACGCGCCGATATGGAATATGCTTTCGAACACGCGCCCTACACCAAAGATGCCGCGGTCGACGCGCAGGGCCGCCCCGCCCTCGGCAGCGAACTGGCGCGACCATCTTTCCGTTTTGCAAAGCCGTTGAGCGATCCCTATGGCGGTACCGAAATATCCAGCGGTCGTCACCCGGCAAAGATGTCTGAGCCAGCCCCCCCTGCCGACGCCCCCGACTATGTCATTTCCAGTATCGGCAGCCCACTTCAAATTATGGACTCCTGCTTGCGGCTCTACGGTCACCCGCAACTGCTGGCGATTGCCGAAAACATCAATGGCCCGGACTTCACGCCGTTCACCGAGTCGATTATCGTAAAACATGCCGGATTGGGGCCGTCTGTTGCCTGGCATCACGATGGAACAACGCACTGGGACAGCCCGGACTGGGACGAAGGCTCGCACGGATTCAACTTTATGGCGCAGCTCTATGGCAGCACAGCCGAAAACGGGGTTTGGGTGCTCCCAGGCTCCCACAAGCAGGGAAAGATGGACATTAAAGCGATGGTAGAAGAGAATGGCTCGGATCGGCTGCCCGGGGCAGTGCCGATGATTTGCGAACCGGGCGACGTGGTAATGTCCAATCGACAGGCACTGCACGCCTCGTTCGCCAACACCACGCCACAAAAGCGGTTCACTATCAACTTCGGTTTTCACCGCCGCCGCTCCGTTCTCAACGTCTGCAAAACAAACGGCGAGCAAGACGTCGTCTACGATGCTGAACGAATCGACGAACGTTCTCGCCTGATTGCCCTTGCCATCGATGCCCGTCAACAGCGATTTCCTCACGAACCGCGCTACGTTTTCCAGCCCCTGGCCGGGCAGGAGGACGCCAATCGCTGGAGCGAAGCGACGCGCGCAAGCATCCTCAAGAATTACAACCTGAGAGACCTTAGCCTCTGAAAAGGAATCGGTTGCCTTTCGCTGTCTCTTAGCCGACAAGTACCGGTTGCTTGGGTCCTAGCGTGAGTGCGAACTGCTCTTAATGAAACTGGCGCCGCCCCTGCATGATCGGTTACGTCGTTCGCCGTCTCTTACAGTTCGTCCCCATCCTCATCGGGCTGGTCACAGTTCTCTTCGCACTGCTGAACATCCTGCCCGGTGACCCTGCCCGTCTGATGGCCGGCCCCTTCGCCAACCCCGACGTAGTCGAGACCATCCGCGAACAGATGGGATTCGACCGCCCCATCCTGGTTCAGTACTTGGACAATCTGTGGAACCTGGCACGTGGGCAGTTCGGCCGCTCCTACCAGTCGCGCCGACCCATCCTCGCGGATCTGATCGAGGTCTTCCCCAAAACCGTACAGTTGGCCTTCGCCGCTGAAATGACGAGCGCCCTCTTCGGTATATGGTTGGGCGTCATCGCCGCCACCCGGCGCAACGGCTGGGCCGACCGGCTGATTATGACAGTGGCGGCGCTGAATCTCTCCTTCCCGCTCTTCTGGCTGGCGCTCATGTTGCAGATCGTCTTCGCGGTTTTTCTGCGCCTGCTGCCGCCGTCGGGATATGGAGCCGGTTTCGACAGCTTTATCATTTTGCCGGCATTCACCCTTGCCTTGCCGTCACTGGGACTGTTGGCCCGCATCACTCGCGCCGCGCTGCTCGAAGTCATGAGTGAGGACTACATCCGCACTGCTCGCGCCAAGGGTCTCAAAGGCGCACTTGTCACGCGCCGTCATATCCTGCCAAACGCCCTCATCCCAATCGTGACAACCATCGGCACCGACTTCGTGCGCCTGCTTGGCGGAATCCCCATTATCGAAGTGATTTTCGCCTGGCCTGGTATCGGCAAATACGCTTATGACGCCCTCGTCTTTCGCGATCTGCCCGCCTTGCAGGCGTCGGTCATTGTCCTGGCCGTCTCCGTATCCTTGATAAACTTGATTGTGGATCTGCTGTATGCGTTCATCAATCCGCGAATTCGCTACGTTTGACTGGCGCCGCTTCCGCCAGGCCCGTCTGCCGCTGGTCGGCGTCGGCGTCATCCTCTTCTTCATCCTGCTGGCGGCCTTCGCGCCCTACATCGTCAGCGATCCGACGCAGATCGAAATGCGCCGCGAACAGGACGGCCAGACCATCACACCGCCCTACTCTCCGAGCCTGCGCAACCTGTTCGGCACCGATCAGCTGGGGAGAGACATTTTCGCCCGTGTGGTCTTCGGCCTGCGCACCTCACTCATTGTCGGCATCCTGGTGCGCGGCCTGTCGATGGTAGCCGGCACCCTGCTGGGGCTAATCTCAGGATACTTTCCCCGCATCGTAGATGACGTAATCATGCGTATTACGGATATCATGCTCGCCTTTCCCGTTATTTTGTTGGCGATGACCGTGACCGCGGTCCTCGGTCCCGGTCTCGTCACCGTCTGCGTGGCTCTGGCACTCGTGGCGTGGCCCGACGTCGCCCGCCTGGTGAGGGGCCAGGTCCTTGCTGTCAGGGTACAGACATATGTAGAGGCGGCGCGCTGCTTGGGCGCCGGCAACTGGCGCATCCTGCTTCGCCACGTGTTGCCCAACTGCATGGGGCCGATTATCGTCGCCTTTTCGATGGGGATTCCCGGCGCGATCATGTATGAGGCCGGTTTGAGTTTTTTCGGCTTCGGCATTCAACCGCCGACACCCAGCCTGGGCTCGATCATCAGTGACGGCCGCGGCTACATCACCGTAGCCCCGTGGTACCCCGGCTTCCCCGGCCTCGTATTGACCTTGCTCGTGCTAAGCGTCAACTTGGTCGGCGATGGCCTGATCGACGTGATGAACCCGCGCGCGGCAAGCGGGCTCCGCAAAGGCCAGCCTGCTGCCTGATTTGGATGCGCCCGCTCTCGTCTGCTAAACTCGAAGCACGACTTACCCGCTTTCCCGGCATCGCCTCTGTCAGCGCAGCCCTCTTCTCCTACTGGAGTTCGACAGGAGTTTCTCCGATGGCAACCGATGAGCACTTCGTCTCAGTGCAGAAGGTCGAACCTTCCTTCAACCCCGTCCAGGATGAAGACCTCGACCTCTACGGCGACGAACTTGCGGATTACACTATCGTCGACGTTGACGTGCATGTGGATGACACCCTCATGTTCATGCTCGACTACATGGAGGGGCATTTCAGGAAACGGCTGGAGACCGTTCTGCAAGTTGACTTCAAGGGCGAGCCGGGCAACTCTTTGCGCAACATGATCGCGCACATAGCCTGGCTTGGCTCCTCTTACGACAAACCGCCGCGCGCCAAGCTGGCGACCAAACAAGAGTTGCTGAAGCGATTGGACAAAGGCATCATCGACTACTGCATTCTCTTCCCCAGCGAACTGCTGCCAATCGGTTATCTGCCCGAACCCAAGTGGGCGGCAGCCCTTGCCACAGCCTACAATCAGTATATGGTCGACGCCTATCAGAATCTGGACGGCGTCAAGATCGCCATCGTCGTGGCGCCGCAACACCCGCAACACGCCGCCGAGGAGATCGACCGCCACGCCGTTCATCCCGATGTCGTGAGCGTGTGCATCCCCGACGTCGGTGTAAATCCACCAATAGGGGATCAGTTCTACGGGCCCATCTTCGAAGCCGCGGCCAGGCACAGCCTCCCGATCTGCTTTCACGGCATCGAGGCCCTGATCCATGACAACTATCCGCTGCGCGTGGCGCACTTCCCGACGCTGATGCAGGTCAACAGCATGGGCTTCCCGTTCACTTCAATGTTGCAGATCATGTCGGTCGTGTGCGCAGGTATTCCGGTCCGCTTCCCCAACCTGAAATTTTCCGTGCTCGAGGCCGGCCTCACCTGGATGCCCTTCATCATGTACCGGCTCGATGCCGCCTATCTGCGCTACCGTACTGAGATGCCGGCGTTGGAGAAAAAGCCCAGCGAATACATCCGCGAATGGCACATTGGCACGCACGAACTGGAGACGCTACCGCGGACCGGAGATCTGGCCAAGCTGGTCGATCTTTACCAGGGCCAGGACACGACCATGTGGGCCTCGGATTGGCCGCACCTTGAACGTGACCTGATTGCAGGATTCATGCGCTACGATATGGACGAGACGCTTCGCCGCAAGATTCTTGGTGAGAACGCGCTCCGATTCTTCGGATTGGCGCCACGAAAATAATGTCTACTCCCCCACCCGCCCGCAGAAACCGCTCGCAACGCAAAATCACCGTTGCCGCTGTGGATGACTTCCCCCCTGGCACGCGCATGGAAGTCCAGGTGGGCCGCGCCCTGATCGCGGTCTTTAACGTCGGCGGCGACTTTTACGCATTGTACGGCCGTTGCCCGCACCACTCTGCGCCGCTGAGCCGGGGCCGTCTGCAGGGCACGGTCATCTGCAATGCGGACACCGGTTGGGAAACTGAATGGGCCCACGACGGTGAGGTGTTGGTCTGCCCCGGCCACGGCATGGAATACCACATTCGGAGCGGCAAGGCCTTTGGCTACGACTTCAAACTCCGTACCTACACGGTTCTGGTGGAGGACGGGCAGGTAAAACTGGTCATGTAGAGGAAGTGCTGGCAGGAAACGGAGGCGGGCGAGACACCTCCTTAACCAGGTCCTTATCGGCAATTGGCAATAATGGAGAAAGAAGCGATGATAGCCCGCCCGATCCGCCAGGCTGAATTCGGCGAGCCCATCCCTGTCACGATCGACGATATGCTGAACGAAATCAGCAATCAAGGCCCCGCCATCCCCGCGGTCATGGAGTCGGTCCAGCCGCAACTCGAGGCGCTGGATCCCAATCTCTTTACGACGGCATCCCACATCTACATAACCGGCTGCGGCGACTCCTACTTCGCCGGTCTGGCCGCGCGCTTTGCCTTCGCCCGCTATGCCGGCGTGCCCACCGAAGCGCTGGAGGCCCTGGAGTTCGGACGCTATGCCGCCGAATTCCTCCCGCAAGACTCTCTAGTCTTCGGAATCTCCAACTCCGGTAAGGCCACTCGTTCTGTCGAAGCGCTCGTGAACGCCCGTCTGGGCGGTGCACACACTGTCGCGATTACCGGCAATCCAGGCGGCTGGCTGGCCCAGGAAGCCGACACCATCCTCGATCAGAGCGTCCGGCTCGCCGGGGAGTTGATCGGAATGCCCAGCAATTTGACTACCGGCGCGGATGACGGAAAGCCTCGCCGCGGCTCGTTTGGCCTGGTCAACTACCTGGCCAGCCTGACGACACTCTATCTGATCGCCTTCCACACTGGCGTGGTGCGCGGCCGCCTTTCGGAGAAGGAGGCCGATACGTTGCGCGCAGAGTTACGCTCCACCGCCCAGCTGATCTCCGAGACCGTCGCCCTCTGCACACCTGCGGCCAAAGCCTATTCCGAGCAGGTCAAAGAAATCGACAGCTACACAATTCTCGGCTCCGGCCCCAGCCTGGCCACCAGCCTGTTCTACGCCGCCAAGACCTATGAACTCCCCCGCGTCTACGGCGTCGCCCAGGAGTTGGAAGAGTGGGCGCATGAGCAGTTTTTCCTCACGGGGCCAGGGACGCAGGTCCTCTTCATCGCACCCCAAGGCCGCAGCGTGTCCCGAATCCGGGAACTGCTGCACACCACACAGACCATGGGGGCGTGCGGTGTTGTCATCACCGACGAAAGCAACCCGCAGTTGGCCGAGGCCGCTGACGTGACGCTGCCGGTCGCCGGCGCCGTCCCGGAAGCGCTGTCCCCGCTCGTTTACTGCGTTCCCGGCCAGCTTTTCGCCACCTATCTGGCCCGGTCCCGCGGCCGCCTGGCCTTCGAATTCGACTCCCCGCTCCAGTACGAAATGAACATGCGCACCATCCAGGAGAGCCAACTGATCGAGTTTCACGCCGCACGGGGATGAGATCCACCGTTACGCCCGGGACAGAAAGCAACGCGTCGCGGATGAGTGTATCGGCGTTTTGCACGAACGGCCCTGTCAAAATTGCGTTCGGTTCGCTGACAGCCAAGGTTGTTGTCAACCCCTTCGCAGTCCCTTTCTTCCCCTCAACTTAAATGACAAGTGCGACTCCGGCGTACAGCAGCGACGCCCTGCCTCTGTGATCTTTCTGCGAGCAACTGGAAAGGCACATCGGCTAGTCGGATGAGGTTCAGATGAGGTGGACCACCGCTGGAAAAAGTCGTGGACCATCTGGGGGCCCCGTCTTTCGCCAAGGGGGGCGGGGCAAAACCTGCGAGGGTCTGGACGACTGCCAGATCAACAACCGAGGGCAGTAACGAGAAAGGAATTCCTTTTTCGCTACTGCCCTCTTCTTTGCGTTTGATATCCAGAACGCGAACTGCTCTACTTCCCTTAGATAGTCTCTTCTACGACCTGCACAGGTACTTTTTCCACCGGAGTCAGTTCGTACTGCTCCCAATGATACTGGTACTTGGTCGATTTCCACCCTCTGTAGACCTCCTCCCACGAGAGGCGGTTCTGGTGGGGGGTCAAGACCTTATCCATGACGGGCTCCGAAGCCCTCTGGTAGCGAAAGTCCACCGAGAGCCGGATTCGGTTGCCGGACAGGTTTGGCAAACCCCGATGCACTGTGTGGCTGTGGAAAAAGAGCACGTCCCCTGCTTCAAATGGGCTCGATACCCATTCTCCCCCGATCTTTTCGAAATGGGCGCGCAGTCCTCCGGCGCCGAGAGCTCGGGAGACCGGCAGTACTCCCTTTTTGTGCGAACCGGTCAGCACGCTCAACCCACCCATTCTGTGCGGGCAGTCGCCCAGCGGCAGCCATGTGGTCCATACATCTGGCGTGCCCTGGATGAGGACAAAATCCTGGTGCGGCGGCGTGGTCTGTTCAAGATTGGTCGGAAAGATGAAACGGGCGATATTACTGGGCTGTAGAAGCACATTTTCTCCCAGAAGGTTTCCGATGACGCTCACAATCGCCTCGTCGTGTGCAAGCGTGTGGAAAGACTCCAACAGTTGGACCCTGTCGTACACCGGCGAAAACTCCGGCTCTCCCGAAACATGGGGAGGGTGGTTGGTGATAGTTTCCAAAGGGTCGGTGCCTGCGTCAATCCATCCGACTTCCTGCAAGACCGTGGCTATGTCCCGCCGCGCTTGAAAAATAGCCTCTTTGTCTACGAAGTCCCGTATAAAGACATAGCCGTCGCGGTCCGCGCGCTGGCAAATGGCCTTGCCATCTTCCCTGATGTCGCTGGAGTCGACAAATGGATTCATCGTCCAATTCTCCTGTTGGCTGAGCAGAGATGTCGGAGTTGCAGTGCGTCTTTTCCGTGCGGTCGTGAACGTGTTAGACGTGCGAATAGGGGTCGGAAGCGTCGCGCAAGCCGTCGCCGACAAAATTGAATGCCAAAATGCTGACAACCACGAACAGAGTCGGTAGCAGGAGCCAGGGCGACAGCGCAAGAACACGAATCGCCTGTGCATCCTTGAGCAATACACCCCAACTGATGGCTGGCGCCTGCAAGCCCAGGCCGATGAAGCTGAGCGCCGTCTCTCCCAGGATCATCTGCGGAATCGCCAGGGTCAGACGGGCGATGATGTAACTCATGAATGAAGGAAGCAAATAGCGAAAGATGATACGCAGGTTGCTCGCCCCGTCCAGTTCCGCCGCGCCGACGAAGTCCTCCTCACGTAAAGCAAAAAAGCGTCCCCGCACAACACGCGCAATACTGGTCCAGCCGACAATCGACAAAATGAGGACAATGGCGAAGTAGGTCCTCACTACCGGCCAGTCCGAGGGCAGCGCAATGCTCAGCGCCATCCACAGCGGCAGCGTCGGCAGCGCGCGCAACGACTCGATCACACGCTGGATTACCATATCCACCGTGCCGCCCAGGTAACCCGACAACCCGCCAATCAGAACGCCGAGAAAAAAGCTCATGGCAACGCCGACTAGCCCGATCGTGAGCGAGATGCGGGCGCCATATACGATGCGGGTGAACAGGTCGCGACCCACAGTATCCTGCCCAAGCAGCGATAGGCGGGCCTCTGGGTCCTGCAGGCCGAACAAGTGAATCTCACTCTCGAACAGGCCCCACAGCTCGTACTTGTCGCCGCGCACGAACAACCCCAGCGGCTGCATCACAGTCTCATCTTCTACGTAAACCGCGGCGTAGGTGACTTTGTCCAGCGTCTTCTCGAAAGGATGCACAAAGGGACGCAGGTGAAAGCCTCCGTCGGGGTCGATGAATCGAATACGGTGCGGAGGCGCAAGCGTTAACTCTTCTCTGAAGTCGTACGGGTCGTATGGGGCAACGAACTCTGAAAAGATGGCAACAAAATAGAAGAGCCCGAGCAGGACTAAAGAGATGACTGCCAGCTTGTGCTTCAGAAAGCGCCAGCGGATCAATTGCCACTGTGAAGCTACGAGAAATCGTTGGTCCGTCTGTTCTGCGGCGGCGAACCTTTCAAAAGGCGCCGCGCCCGCGGCTTGCGTCATGCGCTTCCTCTTTCTTCACGCTTTATACCCCCTGCGATTCCCGACAGCTCAAGTTTTTCCGCAAAATGGCAGGCCGAAAAGTGCGAAGGCCCTTCCTTTCCGCCGACTTCGATCAACTCTGGCCTCTCGTGCCGGCATTGGTCCTCAGCATAACGGCAGCGGGGATGAAATGCGCAACCGCCCGGCAGGTTGCCAGGGTCGGCCACTTCGCCCGCAAGCACGATCCGCGCTCGATGCTTGGTGTCCGGATCGGGATTAGGTGCAGCCGAGATCAATGCCTCGGTATAAGGGTGCCTGGGACTTGTGTAAAGCTCCTCTGTTTCGCCGGTCTCCACGATCTTACCCGCATACATCACCGCCACTCGATCTGCCTCGTACTTCACCACCGCCAAATTGTGTGCCACGAAGAGATAAGTGAGGCCGAGTTGGTTCTGCAACTCCTTCATGAGATTCAGAATCTGTGCTTGAACGGACACGTCAAGCGCCGACACAGCCTCATCCGCAATCACAACTTTGGGCGATAAAGAGAGGGCGCGGGCAATGGCAATACGCTGGCGCTGACCTCCGCTGAATGCGTGCGGATAACGGTTCATCGTCGATGGATCGAGGCGTACCAGGCGCAGCAACTCCGCCACTCGCTCCTGTAACTCATCCTTGCTCTTGACCATGCGATGAATCACTAGCGGCTCGCCGATAATCTGGATCAGGGTCATACGCGGATTCAGCGATGAGTATGGGTCCTGATAGATCATGCGGATGTTGCGCCGCGCTTCCTTCAACTCCCCCTTCTCCATCTGCGTGAGATCCATCGGCTCCGCGTCCCCGCTGCGGAACAGGACCTGCCCTGAAGTAGGACGTTGCGCTTGGATAATGCAATGGCTCGTTGTCGTCTTGCCGCAACCGCTCTCGCCAACAAGGGCAAGCGTTTCGCCCTCGTTCAGGTCGAAGTTCACATCGTCCACCGCCTTCACCAAGCCTACCTGTCGGCGCAGAAAACCCGTCTCAATCGGGAAATATTTGACGAGGTTGCGTACTGAGATTATTGCCCGCTCGTTCATGCTTCCGCCGTTCGTGGTCTCTGTCATTCGAGACTCTCCCGGCCCCCATACAGGTAGCAACTCACTTCGTGACCGTTTCCTATTTCAGTGAGCGGCGGGTCGCGTTGCTCGCACACGCCGGCGATGTAGTCGGGACAGCGAGTGTGAAACTTGCATCCGGTGGGCATTGCGTAGGGACTGGGCACCGTCCCCTCAATCGGTTCGATTTCCACTCGGCCCGGTTCCATCTTCGGGATCGATGCCAGTAGGCCTCGCGTGTAAGGATGCTGTGGACGATGAAAGACATCCTCCACCGTTCCGTGCTCCACCTCTTTGCCCAGATACATGATCATCACCCGGTCCGTCAACTCAGCAATTACGCCCAGATCGTGCGTGATCACTATGATCGCCATGCCCAGTTCCGCTTGGATGTCCCGCAAAAGTTCGAGCATCTGCGCCTGAATCGTAACATCCACCGCCGTCGTCGGCTCATCAGCTATCAGCAGTTTGGGCCGGCAGGCCAGCGAAAGCGCCACCATCGCCCTTTGACGCATGCCACCGCTCAGATTGAACGTGTACTCGTCGATGTTCCTTGCTGGATTTGGCATGCCGACTCTCCGCAACATCTCAAGGGCTTGGTCGTGTGCCTCTTCTTTGCCAACACTCTGATGAATACGAATCGTCTCGATGATCTGGTCGCCGATGGTATGCACAGGGCTGAAAGAGGTCATCGGCTCCTGGAAGATCATTGCAATCTCTTTGCCCCGTATGTCCCTGAGTACCCTGCCATCGGCATCTTCACTGACAAGATCAACTGTCCGACCGCCGTAGCTAAAGAGGATTTCTCCTCCTACAATCTTGCCGTTCTTGGGAAGAATCCGCAGGATCGACTGGCTGGTCACGCTCTTTCCGCAGCCGCTCTCCCCGGCGATGCCGAGAATCTCTCCAGGCTTGATGTCGAAACTGACGCCGTCTACAGCCTTGACAACCCCTTCGCGTGAGAAAAAGTGGGTCTGCAAATTGCGCACCGAGAGCAGCGAATCTGTTGCGCCGGCTGCGGAGGGAGCCGGTCTTTCAACGGCGGTGTCGCTAGTTTGACTCGTAGTCATACCGCCCCCCGAATGCGCGGATCCACGATCGCAAGCAGAATGTCCGACAGGAGCGTGCCCACGAGCGTCAGGATGCCTAAAATCATGATTATGCTGGTCGCCAGAAACATGTCCTGCTGGAGTAGAGAGCGCAATAGCACCGGAGCAATAGTTGGCAGCCCCAGCACCAGAGAAACCAATACCTCCCCCTCCACCAGCACCGGCAACAACCAGCCAACCGTGCTGATCACGGGGTTGATTGCAATGCGCAACGGATACTTGTAGAGCAACTTCGTCGGCTTGACCCCACGCGCACGCGCCACTGTCACGTACTGCTTGGGCAACTCGTCCAGCAAATTAGCGCGCATCGTCCTGATCAGTTCCGCAGTGCCCGCAGTGCCGACGATCAGAGCCGGCAGCCAGATGTGGCTGACCAGGTCCAGGAACTTCGCTAATCCAAATGGGGCATTCTGCATTTCAGGCGAGTAAAGACCTATCGCAACGTTGCCCGTCCACTTGAACAGCAGCCATAAACCTACCAGCGCCAGTAGAAAATTGGGCGTGGCCACTCCCAGAAAACCGATAATCGTAAATGAATAGTCTGCCACTGAATACTGTTTGGTTGCCGACAGGATGCCTATGGGGATGCCGATCGCAAAGACCAGAATCAAAGAGAGCAGCGAAATGGTAAAGCTGGACGGCAATCGCTGGGCGATGACGTTCACAACCGGTTCGCGGTAAATCATTGAATAGCCGAGATCACCTTCTATAAAGCTGCTGACCCACTTAAAATACTGGACGTAGATCGGTTCACCTAGTCCATAGCGCGCCCTAAGTGAATCGATTAGCTCAGGCTCGATAATATCGCCCTGCGCTTCCAGACCCGCGATGTAGGAGCTTACGAAGTCGCCGGGCGGAGCCTGGATAATTATAAATCCAATCACACTGATAAAGATCGTCACAGGAATCATGACGACCAATCTTCTCAAAATGTATAGCAGCATCGGTCTTAACTCAGAATCGGGAGGCCACCGCAGTGGCCTCCCTTAGTTTCAGAAAAACGGCTGGCGCCGTCTACTCAGAACGGTAGGCCCATGTCTCAGGAGCGGCGTAGTACCACTCTGGGGCTACCGGGTTGGGAATGTTGTACATGCGGCCCGAGAATACAGCGTACCAAACCGCTTCCAGGTCGCCAGGCTGCTTGATCGAACCGATGACCCACAGGTTGTCCTGGTGAATCTTGTACATTTCGGCCTCGAGGTCGAACCGTATCTGCCCATCCGGCTCGGCGATGAACTCTTCGAAGATCTCGTAGAGTCGCTTGACGTCGTCCGGGGGTTCTTCGCCCTGGGCGCCGCCCGACATGACATACTGCGCCCACGGCGGGTTCACCAGCCAGTTATTGCTGATTGGCATCGGTTCGCCGCGCATGGCGCCTATGATCGGGGCCTGGCCCGCCCAGTTCACAGGGCGAACCTGGAGCTCATAGTCACCTGCCAACCGTCGTTCCGAATGCAGCTGACCTTCCAACGGAACGACAGTTGTCTTCAGGCCAATGTCTTCCCAGCCCTGTGCGATCAGCTCGGCGATGGGAACCTGCTGCACCCAGCCGGTATGTACCTGAGCCGAAAGCTCAAAGGGTCGACCATCGGGCAGCAAGCGCTGCGACTGGTCGTCGTTCCAGGTCAGGCCCAGGCCATCCAGGATCTCGTTTGCGCGATCCACGTCGTGCTCGGTGTGCAGCTTGAAGCCCGGGTCGGCGCCATTATAGACAGATGCATCTGGCGGCGCAACCTGCGAAGGCTTGTACAGGCCGTTGAAGACGACCTCGTTGATCCTGGCGCGGTCGTAACCGATCGACAGCGCGACGCGGAAATCCTTGTTGCGGAACAAGTCACGCAGAACCTCGTCGTCAATCGACATGTTGAACGTAACCACGCCCAGCACGTCCGACCAGCCGAACTGAGGCAGCACTCTGTAGCCGCCGCTCTCTTCGTTCTGCTTGAGGACCGGATAGTTGGTCAGGTAACCCAGCGTATACGGGTTCATGTAGTCGGTCTGGCCAGCGATAACGTCCAGCAGAATCGCTTCGCGGTCGCCCAAGTTGGGGCGGCTGATCTTGTCTACATACGGCAACTGGTTGCCGGCGATGTCGATCTTCCAGTAGTAGGGATTGCGCTCCAGCTCCTGCACCGGCACACTGGCGCCACGTGTAACGGCCTTCCAGGCGAAGATTGTCGGTTCGTCAGGATTGCCGTACCAGTCGTGTTCGGCCTGGAACAGTTCAACCCAGTTCGAGAATCCCTTCTCCTCGGCAATCGCATTCACGTCGTCCGCATCGGTGTAGTCAGGATGGAACTGCTTCAAGTAGTGGGCGGGCGCATACGGCATCGGGCGCCAGCGGTTGAGTCGTTCGAGCAGCACACCGTAAGGAGCCTTGAACTCCATCACAATGGTATTCTCGTCGACCTTGGTGACCGTGCCCATTTCGCCGCCGACCTTCATATTGTTGACGCCATTCGGGTTCAGCTCTTCGTTCGCCGCAATCGCCTCGTACCAGAATACGAAGTCGTCGGCGCCAAACGGCTCGCCGTCAGACCACTTGATGCCGGGGCGAATCGTGAACGTTGTCGAGAGACCGTCCGCGCTCGTCTCGGCGTTCATGAACACGTTGGGCAGCACGCCCTGCATGTTCGAGCCGTACACGTGCGGGAACTCGCGCAGCAGGTCTTCGAGGAAGTCGAAGTTGCCCTCGTGCGAATTCCGCATCGTGCCGCCGTATTCGCCAACCTGGTCGGCGGGCTGCATCACCAGCGGCTCATCCGGCAGCCGCTCTTCGACCGGAGGCAGTGAACCGTCGGCCACCATCGCATCCAACATCGGAGACTGCTGGAACGATGTGATCTCGTTCCCGGTAGCTGCCTCATAGTCGGCAATCGTATTATACTGCTCGACCTGCTGGGTGAATTCGACCATCATGCCGTCATCGGCCATGGTCTCATCCTCCGACGCAGCCTCTTCTTCCATCGCGGGCTCTGCGGTCATCTCGGCTTCCTGTGGCTGTCCACCACCACAACCGGCCAACACAAGGCCAAGTATGATAAAGAGACTCGCGACTAACCTGAATTGCTTCATTGAGATTCCCTCCTATGGGGATGTGGAAAAGAAATGATTGGACATGGTAGTGGCGTGCGGCCGGGAACTGGTCGCGGACCGCCAACTACCTAAATCAGGTATGAAAAATCAACCTGATTTGGGCTGTAATTCAGGGGGAGCGCGCCCAGTTTCCTTCAAGAGTGGCGATTTTGTCAAATTTCGGGAGCCTTGGAAACGCACTTTGACGACTGCCAGAATTCAACTGTTCCGGTCCGGAATCGGGGCCGCACTTGGACTTTTGCAGGGCCGCCCCATTTCGAAGTGAAGAAGTTCGCGATTCTGGGGTGCCAACCTGTAGACGTTCACGAGAGCAAGAATTTCGTTGCGTGACAGGCGCCGGTCCGTAGCTGCTTCCAGCGCTTTTCAGAACATTCATCCCGCCAATAGACTGCGAAGTAGGAAAAGAAGCAAGTAGGTCGGGTGGGATTCGAACCCACACGAGGTGTCACCCCGGC
This sequence comes from Caldilineaceae bacterium, assembly GCA_965220715.1. Lineage (GTDB taxonomy): Bacteria > Chloroflexota > Anaerolineae > Caldilineales > Caldilineaceae > Bin5. Next base: position 3,739,791 of record OZ244843.1, on the reverse strand, counting down.
GGATTTTAAGTCCGCTGCGTCTGCCATTCCGCCACCGACCCGGCAGCCCATTGTAGAAAATCCTCCAGGCTGTGTCAACTCAGAGCGAGGTTACATTCAGGGCAATTGCATCAAATTAGAAAAAACCTCGTGAGGCTGCCTGAATCGCGTAGGGGCGCCCCTTGTGGGTGCCCTTCCCAAGGCCAAACGCCGAGAAGACAATCGGTAGGGGCACCCCTTGTGGGTGCCCTTTCCAGGCCCAAACGCCGAGACAAGACAATCCGTAGGGGCACCCCTTGTGGGTGCCCTTCCCAGGCCCAAACGCCGAGACAAAACAATCGGTAGGGGCACCCCTTGTGGGTGCCCTTCCCAGGCTCAAACGCCGAGACAAGACAATCCGTAGGGGCACCCCTTGTGGGTGCCCTTCCCAGGCCCAAACGCCGAGACAAAACAATCGGTAGGGGCACCCCTTGTGGGTGCCCTTCCCAGGCCCAAACGCCGAGACAAAACAATCCGTAGGGGCACCCCTTGTGGGTGCCCTTCCCAGGCCCAAACGCCGAGACAAAACAATCGGTAGGGGCACCCCTTGTGGGTGCCCTTCCCAGGCCCAAACGCCGAGACAAAACAATCGGTAGGGGCACCCCTTGTGGGTGCCCTTCCCAGGCCCAAACGCCGAGAAAAAACAATCGGTAGGGGCACCCCTTGTGGGTGCCCTTCCCAGGCCCAAACGCCGAGACAAGACAATCGGTAGGGGCACCCCTTGTGGGTGCCCTTCCCAGGCCCAAACGCCGAGACAAAACAATCGGTAGGGGCGCCCCTTGTGGATGCCCTTCCCAGGCCCAAACGCCGAGACAAAACAATCGGTAGGGGCGCCCCTTGTGGATGCCCTTCCCAGGCCCAAACGCCGAGACAAAACAATCGGTAGGGGCGCCCCTTGTGGGTGCCCTTCCCAGGCCCAAACGCCGAGACAAAACAATCGGTAGGGGCGCCCCTTGTGGGTGCCCTTCCCAGGCCCAAACGCCGAGACAAAACAATCGGTAGGGGCGCCCCTTGTGGGTGCCCTTCCCAGGCCCAAACGCCGAGACAAAACAATCGGTAGGGGCGCCCCTTGTGGGTGCCCTTCCCAAGGCCAAACGCCGAGAAGACAATCGGTAGGGGCGCCCCTTGTGGGTGCCCTTCCCAGGGCCAAACGCCGAGACAAAACAATCGGTAGGGGCGCCCCTTGTGGGTGCCCTTCCCAGGCCCAAACGCCGAGACCAAACAATCGGTAGGGGCACCCCTTGTGGGTGCCCTTCGTGGACTATTGTGGCGTCCGAATTTAGATGCGATTGCCCTGCGGTCACATTGCATCCCAATCGCGAGCGCACCGGAAACTCCCCTTTTGCGACCAAAGATGACTTGGACCCCATTCGCCAGCAAGAAAATAAAATCTGGCGGCATGCTCAGGATAGAAAGACTGTCTCAGATCCAGCATGGGGCCAGTAACCCAGATTGTGAAACCACCTTTCCCAACCATCATCGCACTCTCACTGGTTAAGATATCGCCGCACATTCTCCAAATGCTCATCAAACGTCTCCGCGAAGACGTGCCCGCCGCCGCCATCCGCATTGGCCGCATAGTAGAAATAACTATGCCGCTGAGGGTACAGCACCGCCCGAAAGGAGTCCTCGCCGGGACTGGCTATTGGACCGGGCGGGAGACCTCCGTGTCTATACGTGTTAAAGGGACTGTGGACTTCCTGGAACTCTTCCAGAAATACAGGAGTCTTCCACCACTGACCACTCTCCGCCTGGTAGCCCATCCCATACTGCACCGTTGCGTCAGACTCGAGCCAGATGCCGTTGGCCAGTCGATTGAGGAAAACGCCTGCAATGACCGGGCGATCCTCGGCCAAAACCGCCTCCCTCTCGACTATGCTGGCCAATATCAGCGACTCGTACAGATTCAGCGGATTTACGCCATCGGCCTCGGCTTGAAGGTAAATCGGCATGATCCGAGCGGCGAACGCGTCCAGTTGTCGTGCAATCAGGTCGACAGCCTTCGGCTCGACGGCCGGCAGTTGGTACGTGGCAGGGAACAGAAAACCCTCTAGGCTCGCGCCCTGCGGTCGCTCATTCAGGAATGGCCAGCGATGGTTTTCGGCGGCACAGCAGGTCTGCGTTTCTTCCTGCGAAGCCGTGGTTGACTGGTTGGAAGCCACCTGATCTAGCGCGCTCATGTCGGGAATCTCCGCTGTGGCCCGGTATTCCACCCCTGAAACTATCCCCTCTTTCTCCAGGGAATCGGCTATTTGCTCCAGGCGCCATCCCTCCCGTATAGTGACCGAAATGCCAGCAGCCTGCGCGTCTAGCAGAGCTTCTGCAATTTCTGCCAGCGTCATGTTGGCCCGCAGAAGAAATGTTCCTGCTTTTAACTCCTGTGCCCGGCCAATCGAACGCACGTAAGCTTCAAATAGCTCGGCGTCGTGTATCAGCCCGGCCATCGCCAACTGCTCGGAAATGACACGCGCCGGCGTTCCCAACCCGATCTCGAAAGGAATTACCCGAGCATCGTCCGAAGTGGGAATATACAGCGCTGGTCGATTTGCATCCAGGTGGTCGTACAGCATCTCCTCCCTCGTGCAACCTGTTAACGCGACAGCGAGCAAGAGGAGGGGGACGCCAAGTGCCAGCTTGGCCCTCGCGGCCGCGATATCTGGAACGAAGGTGTGGGCTTCCCGGCCATTTCGCGGACTTCGCATTGCTTGTTCCCTTTTGTCCTTTTTGGTTACCTCTCCCGAAAGACGCAGTATAACACTTTGAAAGGAGACGTATGAATTTCTTGATATATTGTAACTGCTCATCCATAGACAATTCGCGACCATGCACAGCATCCGCCCCCTGGGACCGCGGTAGTATCGCCCGCAACCGGCATCCCCAGCCCTGACCAAGGCGAGCGCAAGTGTACTCTCACTCCTCCCTCTTCTTCCCCCACTCCTGAGTTTTTCTCTCACTCCTCACTCCTCTTAACTCTCTCCTCGTTTCTTAGGCGCCCTCTGGCGGCTCCTGCCCGCTAAGGCGGCTCAGGGCGCTGGCGGTCGCCCATCCCTCATCCCCAGTACCGCGTACAAGTGGGGTCACCTAAAAACTAAAAACCAGAAACGTAACTACTCAGCCATTGTGCTGAAGAAGGTGCAAACGAATAGTGAACAGAAAGCTAATGCGAATCCAATCGTAGATGCAGTAGGCTAAGGAATATGAGCAAGCGAGTACAGTTAGACCGCGAGCAACTTAGGCGATTAGACCAAGAGAGCCTGATCGAGCTGATTCTGGTTCTGCAGCAGCAATTGGCTGCGCAACAGGGGTTGATCCAGAAACTGCAGGATCAACTGGCGAAAGACAGTCACAACAGCGGCAAGCCGCCCAGCAGCGATGGTCTGAAGCAAGGCAGACAAAAGAGTCTGCGCCGCGCTGGCCAGCGGCCGCGTGGCGGGCAGCGTGGGCACAAGGGGCGCACCTTGATGCAGGTGGCGGAACCGGACCATGTCATCCTTCATAGGCTAAAGGCTTGCCCGCACTGCCAGACAAAGCTGGCAGCGGAGGCTGCCGAGAAGCAAGTGAAACGGCAGGTATTCGACATCCCGCCCGCCCGCATCGAAGTGACAGAGCATCAGGCGGAGGTAAAGCAATGCCCTGGCTGTGGTGCCTGCGTGCAGGGTGCGTTTCCGGCCCACGTGACCCAACCCACCCAGTATGGTCCACGTCTGAAGGCGTTTGCCTGCTACCTGTACGGCCAACAGTTCATCCCCCTGGCACGCATCACAGAGTTGCTGACTGCCTTCTACGGTCATGCCCCCTCGGAGGCGGTCGTGCTTGCAGCCGCCCGTCAACTTGTCACCCGAACTGACACCACTCTGGAACGCATCCGCCAACAACTCATCGCGGCCCCTGTCGCCCATTTCGATGAGAGTGGGTTGCGTGTCGAAGGCCGGCTGCAGTGGCTGCACGTGGCCAGCACAGCCATGCTGACCTACTACCATCTTCATGGCAAACGGGGGCATGTCGGCATGCGAGCCGGCGGCATCTTGCCCCGCTTTACGGGGGTTGCTCTTCATGACCACTGGGCCTCCTACCTCAAGTTTACCGGCTGTCAGGACGCCTTCTGCAACGTCCATCATCTGCGCGACCTGCTCTTTATTCACGAACAATACGGCCAGACATGGGCAGAAAAGATGGCCTGCTTGTTGCGCACTATCAAAGCCGAAGTCGCATCAACAGCAGAACTGCACACTGCCTTGCCCCCGGACCGCTTGGCCGCCTACGAGGCCGAGTACGATGCGATCATTGGCGCAGGATTTGCCGCCAACCCGTCCTCCGTCAAGTCCCGTCCCAGACCTATCGGCCGACCCAAACAGTCGCCGCCCAAAAACCTGCTCGACCGCTTACACAAACATAAAGCTGGCGTCTTGGCCTTTATGTACGATTTCCGCATCCCCTTTGACAACAATCTGGTCGAACGCGATGTGCGCATGATAAAGGTCCAACAGAAAGTCTCCGGCTCCTTCCGTACATTAGAGGGTGCCCATATCTTCTGTGCCATCCGTTCCTATATCTCTACTGCTCGCAAACACGGCCTCAATGCCATTGATGCCATCTACAATGCTTTCCTCGACCAACCCTTCATCCCTTCTGTAAACATGGCTGAGTAGTTACCTCCGGTCTTCGAGGACCTGACGGCGTCGGTGCGCTCTCCCCAGGCGTTTTCGACGGTCCGGGGGTGTGGCTGTGCAACCCCGCTTTTTTCAGCGGCGGGCACAATGTGAAAGGCGCTGGCGGGACGCGTGTCAAGCGACCTTCATTACAGGATTCAAACGATTTTTCCCCGGCGCTTGCGGCGGGCGGCGGCAGTTTGCCGCCCGTCCTGTAATGGAGCAGACCGTGACTCGCAGGGTTCCCGCCGGCGCCAGGCTGTTTATGTCGCCGCTGACTCGGGGTTAAACAAAAGGTGTTCTGTAGCGCCGTCTGCGGCGCTTCCTTAGAGCAGTCCGCCCCCGTGAGTGCGTAGCACGAACACGGGCGCGCGGCTGCGGGGGACGGCCGGCATGGCTGAATACCTGGAAGCGATGCCGGCCGTCGCAGTTAAGGTGTTGACGTTGGCACAGTCCGCCGCAGACGGCGGACTGTGCGCCGTTCGGGGCAAGCTCTTTGTCGATCAACACGGTCGTCATGGCGTGACCTGGCTTTCTGAAAGTCGAATTGGATAGACAGCGCCGGCTTTCGGGCCGGCGTTTTCGCGTGCGGGGTTGTGCATCCTGTATGGCCACGGTCGTTTGCGGCCGTTTCCCGGGCCTGCGTTGCGGGCCTGCAGATCGGCGGTCTGCAGACCCGGGCACGCTGTCGTTTGTGCAAGGTGCTGTGGGGCGCCATCGGTGTCGTCTGGCGGCCTCGAGGATAGGGCCGGCGCCAGGTCGGGCCGAGGTCGAGCGAAGCGAGGGCGAAGGCCAGGGCGCCGCGCCGGCCCGGTGCTAGGCGACGGCGACCGCGTGAGGAACGAGCCGGTCGTCGGCGCCGGGTTACGCGGCGTCTGGTGGGTCGTGCCGGCGGTGGGCCTGGCGTGTGATAGCCCCAGCCCGGAACGTGCGAGGAACGAGCCGTGTAGGGCGGGGGCGGGTTTCGCGTCGTGTGTTCGTCTTGTCGTGCTGCCGGCCTCGCTTGCGAGCTGGTGCTGTGTTGTGCAGTGGTCCTGGGCTTGGCGGCGCTGCCGGCACTCGTTACGCGGCGTCAAGGTGGTCGTGTCGAGGGGGGTGTCGGGGGGCTTTGCCCCCTGACAGGGGGAGAGTTTGAGAGGGGTATCCCCCTCTCATGTTGCCGGCCCAGAGGAGCGCTTTTTATTCCGTATAATCGCAAGTTATAGGGAAAGGCGTCTGCGCCGGTGCAACCGCCCGAGGAACGAGGGCGGGGGCATTCCCTATAACGACTGTTATACGGCCAGGGCGCCGGCGCCGTCTGCGGCGACGAAAAGCGCCCTGGGTAAATAAAAAGCGCCCGGGCCGGCAATGCCGTTGACGTTCGCCGGCGATGCTGTGCGGAATGCGTGGGCGCTCTGCGTCGCCGGCGGGGTGTTGACGTTGGTGCGCTCTGCCGTCTGCGGCTGTGCGCACGCCACGGTTGGCAATTGGGAATGGGGTTGCGCCGGTGTCAATGGCGATGTGGGTGTGGCTGTCCTTGCAGCTGTGATCGGCCGGCTATGTGTCGATCCGGTAGTCTGGTTGGGTTGGGGCTGCTGACAGCTGCAAAATGCAAGGTCCTGCAGGACCTAAAGGGTCAAATAAGATGCTCTACGGGCCTTATAGCGGGGCGGTTGGTCGTCCGCCCTGCTAAGAACGTCATTTTCGGCCAGACGGCACCGATCTTGCCTTCGGCGGCTTCGAGCAAGCCAGTGGCGCAGCCTCGCCGGCCATATCCTGCGCCCCAAGGGTAAGGTAGGCCGCCGGCGAGTTTCCTCGCATTAGCAGAGCACTTTTCCGCCAGCCTCCTTCCGAACCGGACATGCGGCTTTCACCGCATCCGGCTCTCCTGTGTCGTTACAAGGCAGTCGTGTTTGATCGGTGTTGGCATTCCAGAGATCAGCCGATTTTTGGGCATGCGGTCCATAAGAGGAAGGTTTGAATGCGTGCCGGGAGGATGATGGCCACGGTCTGACCGGGAGCCAGGTCAACCGGGTTGGTCAGGCCTAACTTAGTCCCGTTTGAGAGGTGGACTTCAACCCTGACTCCGCGCAGCGTGGCCTCTGTGGTGTTTTCCACCGTACCCATGAAGGCGCGGGTGGCAAAGTCGTAGGACAGCACCAGCTGTGCACCTGCTCGGTGAAAGTGGAGGGTATCGAAGAGAGTCAAGTCGGGACCAGGTTCTACGCCTTCGCAGAACGCCGTATACCCATATGTTCCGGCCTCTGAGCTTTGGCTATACACGCCGGCCTCTGAGTCACTGCTACAGCCGATGAGGCCGAGGCCAAGCACTGCAAAGAGGGTGCCGGCCTTGATCAGTTTCGGGCTAGATTGCTGCATGTTAGCCTCTTTGCGAATGGGAATCATATACGATACGAACCAGCCTCCGATCCAGAAGGTCAATCGGCTTGCGGCAGAAGCGGCGGCAACCGGTCAAAGAAGAGAACGTCGCGCAAGCAGTTCCCACTAGGTCGTTATGCCGTTGGGGGCGCCGTTCGCCTCCAGGAAATAGGCGGCCTACGGGGCCCTGACAGGCTGGGAAGCGGTTCCGTTCTGGTGGTGGCTGCTGTACTCGGGGACCCATGTACTGACGGATTGGCGCCTTCGGTGGTCTCGGCGCCAGCGTTGTGAGTGCTTGATCTGGGCCTGGCGGAAGTGGTTGGTTTCGTCTGGGGCCTGCGGCTCCGGCTCTGCAGCTGGCGGGCTTGGCGTGTCGGTCGTATCTGGTGCCGCGTCGAGCTGGCCGTCGTCACTGCCGCCCACGGCGGGGGCGTCTCGCTCCGCGGGCGCTGGTTGTGTCCCTGGGCGTCTTGTGTGCGGTCGATGAATGACAACTCCAGCGGGCGACCGGCGATCTCGTTTACGGTTTGGGTAGCCTTGTCGGTCAAGCGTTTATTTAGCCAGTCACGCGCCCGCGCGTGGGGCGCGCCGATTCCAAACTCGTTTTGTGAGTAGTCGAGGACTGATGTATCGCGTACCCATGTTTCAAATGTGGTTTCCGGCAGTTGTAGCTTGAGCTCGCGCAAGACGTCTGACCAGATGCGGTCTGCGTCGTTGGTCGGAGAGGCCGGTGTTTGATCGGTAGTAGGGGGACTGGCGCCGTTTGTGTTCGGGGTCTGGTCGTTGTCGTTGCAGGAATTGACTTCGCTTTCTTCGCGCTCCCATTCAAGCCGGTTGATTTTGTCACGATAGTCGTGAACCTCCGTTATGAAATCGGAGTAGAAACGGCTGTCGCCGTAGTCAGACGGGCAGGGTTTGGGGGCCGGGAACTGGTTTGGGTTGGCTAGGCGGTGAATGAGTGCGCCGGGGCTTTCGATGGATCCAGATCGGCGATCTTCGAGGTAACGACAGCACGTGAAAAAGATTCTGCCGGGACCGTAAGCGCGGGTTAGGGGCATGATGTAGTCGGGGTCGATGGAGATTTCGGGATGTTGGAGCATATCCCGGATTAGATTTTCAGCGCCCGGCTTCAATTCTGGCGTTTCCTGTAAAGGAAGGAAGGAGGGATCTAAATGATCATTTATCTTATTAACCCGAGTTCGGAGTTAAATTAGTGCTGGCAAGAAAGCCAAATCCTTGTCAGAGAGATGGAGAGATGGTTTTTTGGCTTGCCAAGTATAGGCAATCAGACCGGCAAAGAGATTGACAGCAAAGTTGATCGTGCTGCGGTGGCGGGTGTGCAAAATCTGTGAGATATTCTTGAGTTGGTCGATGATGATCTCAATGACGGCGCGCTTACGCGTGAGCAACTTATCGTCGAGAACAACGAGCCGATTCTTCATGTTTTTGCGCAGGGGCGTGATCAGTTGCAAGCCCCGTTCGAAGAGTTGCTCAAAGAGGGGTTGCGAGAGATAGCCACGGTCGCCGACCAGCTTACCCCACAGCTTGTTGCTCATCTGTGGTACCGGTTTGCGGTCATCTACATTGCCCGGCGTGCGTTGAAAAGCCAGCAATTCACCTTGGTCATTGACAATCAGATGGAGCTTGAAGCCATAGAACCAGCCCATACTGCTCTTGCCGCGCGCGGCCACATCAGCAAAGACCCGATGCCGGCCGATGCGCTTGTTGTGGCAAACGGGCAACGGGGTCGAATCGATAAATGCCACCCCTGTCGTCTGGCCGAAACGCCCATACAGATAGAAATACAAGGCTGGCAGGGCGGATGGCATCAACTCCACAATGCGCGTCTAACTGACCAGACCGGGAAATTCACTGCGCATATGCTGGCTAACGTGGTCCTTATAGTATGCCTTGAAATCACGATAATGCGACTGATGAAAGTGGATCAGAATCGTCATCACTTCACTCAAGCTCAGACGCGGCGCAGGTCCGCGTTTGCGTGCCACCCCCAACAGCTTGGCATTCTCCCAGGTAGCCATCCACTGACAAAAATCATCGACATGACAGAACAGTTCGAGTATACTCATCTTGAGCGCCTTTCATTGCCGGTAGGTTTTGGATTAGGAACCTCTATTCTACCAGCTTGATAAGGCGCTCTTTAACTCCGAATTCAGGTTATTAAGATAATTTTGTTTCCTTCCTTCCCTCCTATGATCTTTTCCTTCTTTCTTTTTACTGTGGGAATGGTCACCGTGTCCGTTCGAGTGGTCACAGTGACCATTCCCGGCGATCTGGGGGGCGGCGTTGGTGCTTTGGTGTTTCTGCGAGTGGTCACTGTGACCAGTGACCAGAGTATCGGCGACCTCCTGCGAATGGTCATCGTGACCAGTTACCAGAGTATCGGCGACTTGCCGGCCTTGGATGCGAGACAATGCGTCGATGTAGGCGGGGTCTATGATGCGGATCTCGCACTTATATCCGTAGCGCAAGGGAGATTCGGAATAGTGGATTATGCCGGTCTTGTCCATCGCCTTCAATCTGCGCCGGATTGTTTTGATTGTCTTGATGGATGTTTCGTCGAGGACCTGGTAGAGATCGCAGCGGAGCGGCTCGTCCGGTGGCTTCTTGTCGTTGGACCGGCGGCTTGTCCAGTCGAGGATAGTGAAATCGTTCGGGGTGTCAACGCGGTCCTGTAGCCGGCTTTCGATTAGGGCGTCCTGGCGCTTGAATCCCATCAGAGCACCTCTCTGGCGGGTGCGTGCTCGCCGGCTTGGATGGGTTTGGCTGGGGATTGAATGCGCGGCAATTCTTCAACTTGCGCGCCGCGCGGGATCCGAGTATGCTTGGGGATGTACATGTTAAATCTCCGTTATTTTGGGTGCGGGGTGCGCGGGGTCCGGGTCGGGCGGCCCGGGCTTTTCGCGTCCGCGATCAGTTCATGGCGCGCGAATATTTGGTTTCATTGTGGTGTATTTTCCGTTAGATCGGTTGCAATTGGGTTGGGCTGGGATCCAATATATGCTAATCATCGCCATATGCCCAAATGGGTTTTCGTCTCTCCGGTTGGTTTCCTCTCTGTCAACAGACTGCAACGCTGGTTTGGTTTCTCCAAATTGCAAGGTCCCCACACAGTACCCTTCGGCTGATTCAGGCGCTTAAAACGGCTTCTGTGCGGTTGATTTCTCGCCGATCCGCCGGAAACCGGCGTCTTGGGCCGATCTTCCTGCACAACCATATTTCCCGGGGTGATACCAGATATACCGGCCTGCAGGCGCTGTCTCCGGCGCCGTGGCAGACTGCAGCGGCCGGGATTGGTACCGACCTGGCTAACCTGGGCGGCCGCTCACTGTCGGCGCCGCATGACCGCGTGCCACACTGCACGGCCGCATCTTCGGAGGCCGAACCTTTCCGCTCGTCTTGGAGACCGGTCGCTGCCGCGGACGCCGGCAGCGCAGGCCTAGGCGCCGATCCGGACACATGCACAAAACCGGGACTGAACCTGGGCACAAGGCCAGCACCAATGCCGGCGCCATCCGGGGTGTGCACTGCTGACCACAAACGCGTCAGTTTTTCGCAGCTGTGCGGTGGTCAAGCTCCTGTCGGCTCTGTATGCTTGCCGGCTGCTCTCCCTGATTGTGGCGCGCGTGGTGTTGCGGCGGTCTGCCGCCGCCCGGTAAAGGCCCTCCCTGGATGCCGGCTTGGTTATGCGGCTTGGTTGGTCAAATGTGGGTCTGTGCGACGACATCTGGGATTGTGTATGCCTCAGCGCCCGCAAGCAAAGCGCAGCCTCGCCGGCCGAGCTTGCGCCCCAAGGCGCCGTCACTTCGAAGACTGTTGCGCCCACTACTGTTCTGACTCGAGAGATTGCGCCTGGTAGAGGTCAAAGAAGAGGCCTTGGCGCGCAAGAAGCTCAGTGCGGCTGCCCATCTCCACGATGCGGCCCTGGTCGATCACCAGGATCCGGTCTGCGTTGATGACTGTGGTCAGGCGGTGGGCCACGACGATGGCTGTCCGTCCGGTCCGGGCTTTATCGATGGCAACGCGCACTTTTTGCTCTGTGAGGGCATCCAATGCAGAGGTTGCTTCGTCGAGCAAGAGGAGCCTGGGGCGCTGCAGCAGGGCCCGGGCGATGGCAAGGCGCTGGCGTTCCCCTCCGGAGAGCGTCATTCCTCGTTCGCCAACGACCGTTTCGTACGCGTCGGGCAGTCCGGTTATGAAGTCATCGATCTGTGCTTCGCGAGCAGCTTGCCTGCTCCTGCCGGCATCATCGCGCCCCGGAAAGAGGATGTTTTCACTTATCGTTGCGTTCCAGAGAAATGTATCCTGGGAGACGAGTCCAATCCGACTTCGCAACGATTCCAGGGAAAGTTCATGCAGGTCGATCCCATCGATCATGATCGTTCCGGACCGGGGCGTGTAGAAACCCATGATCAGGTCGATGATAGTAGACTTGCCGCCGCCGCTGGGGCCGACGATACCAACGAACTCGCCCGGCTCGACGCTGAAGGAAAGTTCCTGTGCGCCGAAGTCGCCGCGGCCGTAGTTGAACGATACGTCTTGGAAAGCGAGCGAGGCCCCAACCGGTTCAGAGGTCATTTCGACATCCTCGTTCTCTATAGGAGGCCCAGGGGCAAGGAGCGTGTCTCCGGACGGCTCAGGAGGGAGAGCGAAGAGGTCATCCACTTTTTCGGCGTTGATCCTCGCTTCCTGCAGGTTGACATGGGTGCCCAACAGCGCCTGCAGCACGGCGTAGGCGCGGGGCAGGTAGGCGATGAAGGCCACGAGACTGCCAATGGTCAGTCTGCCCTGGATGATCTCGAAGGCACCGTAACTGAAGACGAGGCCAGCGGCTATCTGGTTGATGGATTCCGGCAGCACAATGCGAATCAGTTCGTGGAAAGTGGCCACTCTTGCCTTGATGTTGCGATGGGCTGAGAGCCACTCGCACCAGCGTCCCTCTTCGTAGGATTGGGCATTGGAGGCCCTGATGGTGCGCAGTCCGGGGAAAACCTCGTGCAGATAGCTCTGGCCGGCTTCCAACAGATCCGATTGGTCGCGGTAGAGGGACTGGGCACGGCCGCGGGTCTTGCGCGTCAGGAAGTAGGCGAGGGGGAAGGCGAGCAGGGCCAGCAGGGAGAGGCGCCAATGCAGGGCAGTCATAGCGGCCAGAGTGCCAATAAGAAGGATGGCGTTCATTACCAGTGGCATCAGATGTTCGCTGACGTAGACTTCGCCGATTCTGCCGCAGCTGCGGGTCAGTCGATGGACATGCTCTCCGCTCGTGAACTGCTCAAGCTCGGCAAGGCGGACGCGCAGCAGATGGTCGAACAGTTCCTGGCGCAGACGCTGGGCGACACCTTCACCGATGTAGACACGCAGGTAGTGGTTGGCGGAGTTCAGGCCTGCGCTGAGCACGGGCACGATCATCATGCCGGCGAGGAGGAGGCCGATCAGACGCACGTCGGCTGTGGGTATGGCGGTGTCGAGGAGCAGTTTGAAGAGGTAGAGTTGAATCAACGCGACCCCCGTGCCGATGAGCGCCAGTGCGACGAGGAGCGATATTCTGGGAATCTGCTTTCTCAGTTCCTCCTTGAGGAGTGTAAATGAGGAGTTCGGCGTTTCGGTACTTGATTGCAGGCGCATTGGATTCTCCCGTGCTCAGCCAGTGGTGGAGACGGCCAAATCATCGCTGCTCCGGCACATCGTATCATGCGAGTTAAGAGGAGACCGATATGTCGGTTGGCGGTCCGATCTGCCCCAAGCGTCATCCTCGGCTATACGGCACCGATTTCGCCTTCGGCGGCCTCGAGCAAGCCAATGGCGCAGCCTCGCCGGCCATATCGTCGCTGTTGCTTCCTGCTCCTCTTGGCAGCGCCGCGACGATAGCTTTGAATTGGGGTGTAAGGGACGGTGGATCCTCTACCAAAGAGGGCTGCAGGCTCGCTGGGCAGGCTGAACGGTACGGAATCGCAAGGTCCTACGTATACGGGACCTAAGCAGTCGATTCAGGGCCTTAGAACGGCTTCTGTGCGGTTTTTGGACTGCCGGATCCCGGGAAAATGGCGATTGGAGTCGTTTGGCGTCGAGAACGGGCAGGGGCGATGATGGCGCCTGGCTGCCGGCTGAACTCGCGGCCGTCAGGGTGCCGTGTGCGTTCTGGGTAGTTTACGGGCAGACGGCCCTGGTTGAGCAGGTCGTTGCTGTGTATGTACTCGGTGGCGCAGGATAGACGGATGAAGGCTGCTATGCGACCTGTTCATTCGTCTTCGACAGTTGAGCTGTGATCAGACAGGGTGGATAGCCGTTGGCTGTGGCCACTTGTGCGTTTGCGGTGCGTTCGTGTGTGTCCATGTCGTCTCCCTGTGAGTGTGTGGGCCCCGTGAATCCCCTGTGAAAGATCGTTTTGCCCCGCTGAAAAATTGGATCGGTCTTGGCGTGTTTCCTGATATCGGTTCATGTGTCGGCGGAAATTCAAATTTTTTTAAAGTGCATTTTTTTCAGGCTGCGGTGATCGCGGCGATGCGCGGCCGGCCGCGTCTTGCGCCCCAAGGCGCCCTCGCTTCGGACACTGTAACGCCCTCTACTGTTCTGACTCGATACACACTCTGCGGCCGGCTGCGCCAGATGGATATCGGAGCGCTTGGTTGCGCTGGTCTGCGGCGTCGCTTCGGCACTCGTCAACCAGGCCGGGCGCCTTTTCGGTAGCACGCAGATCTATGTACCTCTGTCCCTACCCACGTCTGCAAACGCCGCGGCCTCCAGGGCCCGTCTCCCGGTTTGTCGGGCAACCCCCCTCCGCCTGGCATCGCCGGGCCGGGCCGCAATGCCCCGAGCTCCGGGCTGATCAACGGCAACGCCGCCACGCTTGAGCGGTACATCGCCCTGTCCGGCATCAGCACCCAAATGATGCGTCCGGCTTAAGGACTGCTGAGCGAGTTCATCTCAATTTGAGATATTTCTGCGACATTTCCCCTCTATTATTGACAGTATGTGAGTGGCATCCTCTTGCGTAACCCAAACAAATCACGTGGAAAAGTGTGACTCAAGAAATCAAGGACGGGAATGGTAACCTTGTCAGAGAGAGGGAATCTTGTCTGCATGGGTTCATTGTGAGAATGAACAGTGAGTCACCTGATATTGATTGTTGAAGATGACACAACCATCGCGAACTGGTTGAGGGTATTCCTGGAGGAAGAAGGATTTGCGGTCGAAGTCGCCCATGACGGCAGGACGGGTCTCAACCTTGCACGCAGCCTTGGCCCCGACCTGATCGTGCTTGACTTGATGCTCCCGCTCCTCGATGGAATGGAACTCTGTCAGATTCTGCGCCGTGAATCGGATGTTCCGATCATAATTCTCACAGCCAAGGCGGGCCTTGCAGACCGTACCAGGGGCTTGGACACCGGCGCTGACGACTATGTCGTCAAACCCTTCGATCCCGAGGAGGTTGTCGCACGCGCCAAAGCCGTGTTGCGACGCGTCCAAGACAGGGTTCAGCAGCGGTTGAGTCACGGTCACATCACGATTGATGAAACGACACGGCGTGTCACAGTTGACCAGAAGCCGATCAATTTGAGTCAGACACTATTCCTACTGCTCTCTACATTCATGCGTCACCCGAATCAGGTGCTTACACGGGATCAACTGATCGCCCTCGTCTTCGATGACGATTTTGATGCGTATGATCGGTCCATTGACAACCACATTTTTCGTCTGCGCAAGCAGATTGCCGTAGATGGGTTCCAGCCAATACAAACCGTCTATGGATCCGGCTACCGATTTGTAACGAAGGATGAATGATGTCCTTGTACTGGCGCTTTCTGGGCGCGTTTGTCCTGCTCATTCTGTTCGCCGTTTCGCTTAGTGTCGGCATCGGATACTATGCGACACTGGTTCGATTGGACACCTATGGCGGCGAGCTCAGCAGCAAGGCAGCGAATCTTGTCGCCCAGAAACTGGGCCAATCCTATACTTACTCGGATGGCTGGGAAACATTGGTCGTCACGGTGTCCGATGCAGGCTCAGGCAGTCTTTCTGATTCAAGGGGGGAACAAGAGCGACGCTACGAAGACAATGTGCCACAGGAGCACTATGTACTGTTTCACAAAAGGGCAGACGAAGATGAAATACGTGTATTCGTCGACATTGGCGATGGATATTTCCTGTACGACGCCCTTTCCGACTTGCTTCAAGACCGAGTCGCCCCCGAATTGAATGAACAAATCGTTAATGAGCAAGTTGTCAATGTATCCGACGATAGCGCTCGCCGAGCGGTGGGTTATGCCATTCTGGATTTCTATCAAGAGTTCGGCGCAACTGAATCACGAAACTTTGTCCGAGGCCTGCTTTACACCACAGTTATTGGCGGACTGCTGACCGTCGCTATCGCCCTCTTGCTTGCCGCCTGGCTCTCCAGACGCATCACCACCCCTGTTACTGCATTGACCCAAGCCTTCCGGACCGTTGCTCAACGCGGGGATACCGCTTTGCTCCCGGTTACTTCCTCTGACGAACTGGGACAGATGAGCATCGCTTTCAACAAGATGACAACCGCCCTGCAGACGCAACGCGACCTGCGTAACCGTCTGCTCAACGATGTTTCCCACGAACTGAGCACTCCTCTGAGCATCATCCGTCTCGAAACCCACGCGCTGGGCAAAGGCCTGCAATCCCCCTCACAAGCCGCCGATCAGATTGTTCAGGAAGTCAATCTGCTAGGCAATCTCGTGCGTGATTTATACTGGCTCGCCGAAACCGAGTCAGACGAACTGCGGCTCACCGTTGAACCCTGCTCCATCCATCAACTTCTCACCGCTGAACTGGCACGCTGGCAGCCACAGGCAGAGATGAGCCAGATCACTCTCTCTCTGCAACTGCCCCCTGACCTGCCAAACCTCAAGCTGGACCCGATGCGCATGAGCCAAGCGCTCGGCAATGTGATAGACAACGCCCTCCGGCATACGCAGGCCAACGGACACGTTGAGGTTGCCGCAACTATCGAAGAGGGGCGCCAACTCACGATTTCCGTAACCGACGACGGCGCGGGGATCAGTTCCGCCGATCTACCCAACATTGTGGACCGCTTCTACCGCGCCGATCAGTCTCGCAGTCGCCGTACAGGCGGCACAGGCTTGGGGCTGGCAATTACCCGCGCCATCGTCCAAGCACACAGCGGTACGATTTCTGTTTCCAGCGACGGCCTTGGCCACGGCACAACCGTGCGAATCGCTCTCCCGCTGCAGGAGTAAGGAGACAAACCATGTTCAAAGGAATTCTGATCGTCGGACTCGTTCTTCTTGCCGCGGCCTGCACAACTACACCACTTGAACTTTCCGTTGTGTCAGAAGCGGAGCAAGAGTCAAAAGCACTGACCGTGTTGGAGCCAGAGCAAGGGTCAACACCACTGACTGTGTCAGGATCGGTGCAAGGACCAGCACTACTGGCCGTGTCAGAAGAGCCGGTGGATTGTCCCGGCGGCTATCTTACGATGCTGCCCGGGCAGAACGCATTAGACCCCATTGCAGATGATATACCGGCTTATATTGACATTATCGGCGTAGATTCCAGTCTGGATGGTGAAACTCTGACGGCAGTCTTCTATCTGAGGGACATCCCCGAAGAGATGGAATTCAACAGAGAAGGTGTCAAAGACCTTCACTCCGAATATATGTGGACGATTGAAATTTTCGTGGAGAACAGCGAAGAGTCCGAATCTGAACAGATTGAATACATGTTGGGCGCCGTCTACTCCGCCAGGAGGGTCTTGGCAGACACGCCAGCCGCAACGCGCCCTTTCAAAGACGCTGTTCGAAGCACTTTGTGGAAAGCCAACCATGATCACGAACAGGATGTAGTTTTTTTGATAAACGTACCTGTTTATGTCCGCATGCTCGTCTCTCACGAAGACGACACGCTCACGCTTATCAGCGAGGTTCCGGGCATCACATCCGAATCAACCCTTTCGTTCTCGACCTATGACATTCTACTCGGTCAAGATGGCGTCTCTTGCCTTCCTGGTTGATTCAGCTCTCCCGGCTCACGCCCATGCATCACAAAGGGCGGCCTGGTCAGACGAAACCCGAATGTTGCCTTAAGTTCCCAGGGAGAATTCACCATGTCTAAGAACCTTGTGGTCGTTGGACTCGTACTTCTCACCGCCGCCTGCGTGCCCATACCGACAGAGCCGTCGACGGCATCGGAACTACCGCGTCCGATAGACGACCCCGTAGTTGTTTCCGAGCGTGATGAATTCAAAGATATCTCACACGACCTGGTTGCGCACATTGATATTCGTGGTGTCACGACAGCGTTGGATGGGGAGACCTTAACCGTCATTTTTCAACTCAGGGATGTTCCGGAGACGTTGACCTTCAACAGAACGGGAGTGCCGAAGCATGCCCTGGAGTACAACTGGGAGGTGTCGATCGATGTCGACAGCGACCCGGAAACAGGCAGCGCCGGGTTCGATTACATGCTGTCGGCAAGCTATTTCGTGCATCCCCTCGCAAGAAACAGCGATACGGTGGCAGAGATAACCCAACCGGGCTTCGTCAAAGCCAGCCTTTGGGGGCTGAACCGGAAGAGGTACAAAGTTCTGGCAGAGGCCGATATCGCGATCGAGGTATCTGCCGACGACAACACGATAACGCTTTCGGGAGAGATTCCCGGGATCACGGAAGAGTCGCGGCTCAAGCTCCGGGCGTATGATTTCTTCGCCGGCTCCGTAGAGATGAGCGGTCATGGGCCGTCGAACACGGGCCTGGTCGCCAGCCAGTGCATACCTGACCAGCCCATTGTTACGCCCGGTCAGACTGTACTGGACGCCACCGCCGACGTGTCGGCCGCGCATATCGACATTATCGAGATCAACAGCTCCCTTTCAGAGGAAGTCCTGACCGTCGTGTTTCAACTCAGAGACGTTCCGGAGACATTAACGTTCGACAGAACGGGGGTGCCGGAGCATGCCCTGGAGTACAGCTGGGAGGTGTCGATCGATGTAGACAACGACCGCACAACAGGCTCTTACGGGTTCGACTACGCTCTGTCCGCCATGCATTTCGTATTCCCCAGGGCCGGCGGCATCAATACAACTGCAGCTATAGAGACACCGGGGATTGTGCACACCCACACCTGGGAACTGGATCAACATGATGCCATGACAATCGAAGAGGGCCGCATCGAAGTATCTGTTGAAGACAACACGATAACGCTTTCCGGAAAAATTCCCGGCATCACAGCGGAATCCCGGCTTGCGTTCGGAGCAATCGATTTCCTGGGCGGCACGGAGGAGATTGGATGTTTTCTCTCGAATAGCCTGGGGCATCAGCCGGTCAGACAGTGTACGCCATATGATGCCCCGGTCAGGGCGGGGAATGCCGTAGCCGATGACGTGTCTGATGTACCTGCCGCGCATATAGATATCACGGCGGTCGACACCTCCCTTTCAGGGGAGACGCTGACGGCCGTTTTCCATCTCAGAGACGTTCCGGAGGCATTGACATTCGACAGGGCAGGCGTACCGGATGATGAGCCTGAGTACAGCTGGAAGGTGTTTGTCGATGCGGACAATGACCCGGAGACCGGTTTTGGGGGGATCGACTATACGCTTTCCGCCGTGCACAAAGTGTCCTCCTCATCCAGTGGAAGCGGCACAACAGCACCCATAGCAGCAGGGAGGAATGTACAGGTCAGCACGCGAAAATTGACGCCGGGAGAAGGTTTTGTCTTGCTCGAAGATGCCCGCATCGAAGTATCCGCTGAGGACAACACGATCACCCTTTCCGGAGAGATTCCCGGCATCACGACGGTGTCACCGCTCGCGTTCGAGGCTTACGACTATTCAGGAGGTAGGGAGAAGGTGGGATGTCTGTCTCCTGTGCCTGTTGTCATATATGAAGGCCGGTGCGATTCTGACGATGCCATGATTGCACCTGGGCAGACTGTGCTCGATGGCATCACCGACACGCTGCCTGCGTATATGGACATCACCGAAGTCAGCACAACTCTGACCGGCGAGACGCTTGCCGTTGTTTTCCATCTCAGAGATCTTCCGGAGACGCTGGAGTTCAACAGAGAGGGCGTCCGGGCAGATATGTTGGAGTACCTTTGGTCTGTGTCAATCGACGTGGACAACGACCGAAAAACAGGCGGATATCTGGGAGATGAATACACTATGTCCGCCAGTCGCTTTAGGCATCCCTCGTTCAGTGACGCGGGTGTTCATCTGCCTATTGAAGAAGCTGTGCAGGTCGACACCTGGAAGATGGACCCGTATGGCCTTGGCGCCGCCTATCTGAGCAGCGCCAGCATTGAGGTATCGTCTGAAGAGAACACGATTACGCTTGTCGGAGATATCCCCGGCATTACGTCACAGTCGCGGCTTGAGTTTGAGGTCTATGATTTTCTGCACGGTTCGGAGCAGGTGGCTTGCCAGGTTTCTGTTGACAGCAGGTGAAAGCGAGTTCCGGCATGACAGCCGTTATTGCGACCGGATTGGAACCGTCAATCTTTGACTGACCGTTCATACATAGGGAAAGAGAGGCATTTCAGAAGCGGAGCGCGAACACCAGATCGACCCGGGCCGGCACGTGTTTGTCCGGTGCTTTCTCATTGCTTCACGCGCCTTCCGCTCCTGGAAGCCTCTGGTGTCTGGGTTGGGAACCCCTCATGTCCTGGGAGAACGAACAATGAAGATCAAGAACTACGTCCACTTTTTTCTGGCAATCCTCCTGCTGATCGCAGGGTCAACCCCTGTTCTCGCGCAAACGCCCGATCAGTGCGGTTCCGTGGCTCCGATCAGGCCGGGCGATAGGGTAATCGATGCCGTTTCGGACGTGCCGGCCGCACATATCGACATTACTGAAGTCGAAACTTCCCTGTCCGGGGAAAGATTGACGGTTGTCTTCCATCTCAGGGACCTGCCGGAGACCTTGAGGTTCAATCGAACGGAGTATGGGCAGGGCACAAAGGAGTATGAATGGGAGGTCGCAATCGACGTGGACAACGACCGCAGCACGGGTCCTGGCGGGTTCGATATGCTGCTGTCTGCCTACCATATTACGGTCATGTCACGCAAAGGGACTGACGCTGACGTGACCGCTCCAATCGGGGAGATGATGGAGGCCAGTGTCTGGGAAATAGACCCCGATGGTTCCATCAGCACTGTAACATACTCCATTGAAGAATACTCCGGCGGTTCCAGCAGAACTATCGAGGACGGCGGTTCAACGATTTATGTCGAGGCAGACACGATAACGATCGCTGACGTCATTCCCGGCATTACATCCGAATCGCGCCTGGCATTCGAGGCTTATGATGCCGGGTTCCCCGGTGGGGCCGATCAGATAGCGTGCCATGACTCATACAAGAAGAGTGTGAGCTCCTGGGGGTGCAGTTCCGGTGCGGTCTTGATAAAGCCGGGGCAGACCGCAATTGATGAAGTCTCAGATGTGACTGTCGCGTATCTGGACATTGTCGAAGTCAGCACGTCCCTCTCGGGCGAAACCCTGACCGTTGCGTTCCATTTCAGGGATATTCCGGAGACGCTGACTTTCAATCGTACAGGCATATTGGAAAACTATATGGAGTACATGTGGGGGGTGTCGGTCGACATAGACGCCGACCCGGAGACCGGCGACGGCGGGTTTGAGTACCTTCTGTCCGCTTATCACATCGTGACGCCTGGGCAAAAGGGGAACAATAGGGAGGCGGCATTAGACTGGGTGACAACTGCCAGTGTTTGGGAGATGCAACCAGGGGGGATCATCACGGAGCTAAGGGACGCCAGCCTCGAGGTGTCGGCAGAGACGGACATGATGATGCTCAGCGGCCGGATTCCTGGAATCACGCCGGACTCGCGCCTTTCGTTCAGGACGTACGAGCATAATGGCGAGCTCGATGAGGCCGGATGCCAGGAACCGCCAAGCATCCTCGCATCCTCCAACCAGTGTGATATCGATGGAGCGGTTACACCGGGGGAGAGCGTCATCGATGATGTCTCGGACGCCCTGGCCGCGCATATGGATGTAACGGAGATCAGCACGTCCCTTTCGGGGGAGACCCTGACGGTGGTGTTTCATCTCAGAGACGTTCCGGAGGAACTGACATTCAACAGAACCGGCGTGCTCGAAAGTGCGATTGAGTACAGCTGGGAGGTGTCGATCGATGTGGACGGCGACCAGGAAACAGGCGTCGGCGGGTTCGAATATATCCTGTCTGCTATAGATGGTCCATTCTCCGCGTCCGGCGTCCGCGACCGGAGTGTGGCTTTAGTAGCAGACAATCTGCAAACCAACACATGGCATCTGAAGTCAGTGGGAAATGCGTCATTTCCCGAAATCGATATTCTCGGATGGGCGCGCATCGAGGTATCGGCGGAAGAGGACACGATAACGTTATCGGGAGAGATTCCCGGAATCACGGCGGAGTCACAGCTTGCATTCGGGGTGTATGACCATCTGGGCGGTGCGGAGGAGGTTGGTTGTCTTTCTCCGTTCGGTTTGGGCCGACCGCCCCCCTTTCAGAGTTCGTCTGACGAGCATGCAGCAGTTCAGGGTCAGTCTGTAGTCGATGATGTGCCACACGAACTGGTTGGTCACATCGATATCCGTGATGTTATGACAGTATTGGACGGGGAGACCTTGAGCGTCACCTTTCAACTCAGGGATGTTCCGGAGACGTTGACATTCGACAGAACCGGGGTGCCTGAGCATGCTCTGGAATACAACTGGGAGGTGTCGATTGATGTAGACAACGACCCGGAAACAGGCAGCGACGGGTTCGATTACATGCTGTCGGCAGGCTATTTCGTGCCTCGCTTCGCCCAAGACAGCAATACGATGGCAGAGATAACCCAACCGGGCTTCGTCAAAGCCAGTCTTTGGGGGTTGGACCGAGAGGGCTACAGGGTTCTGGCAGAGGCCGATATCGAGGTCGAGGTGTCTGTCGACGACAACACGATAACGCTCTCTGGAGAGATTCCCGGGCTCACGGCAGAATCGCCGCTCAAGTTCAGGGCGTATGATTTCTTTGCCGGTTCCGTAGAGATGAGCAGTCATGGTCCGTCGATCACAGGCTTAGTCGCCAGTCCGTGTCATCCTGAAGATGCCGCAATCAGGCCGGGCCAGAGTGTCGTCGATACCATCTCGGACACGCTGCCTGCACATGTAGACATTACCGAAGTCAGCACAGAGATGACAGGTAGTGGGCAGCTTGCGGTTGTGTTTCATCTCAGGGATATTCCTGAAACCCTGGAATTCAACAGGAAGGGCGTCTCTAAGAATACGCAAGAGTACAGATGGGAGGTGTCAGTGGACGTGGACAACAACCGGGAGACCGGTTTGCTGGGAGCTGAATACTCGCTGTCCGCCAGTCATTTTGTGCAACCCTGGTCCAGCGGCGAGGCCGCTCACCTGCCTGTCAGGCAAGGTGTGGAGGGCGACTTCTGGCAACTGGACGTGGACGGCACCGGCACCCTTCTCAGCAGTATAAGAATCGATGTATCGTCTGAAGAAAACACGATCACGCTCATCGGACACATTCCCGGCATTACGCCAGAGTCGCGGCTTGTCTTCGAGGCCTATGATTTTCTGCACGGTTCGGAGCAGGTTGCCTGCCAGGTTTAGTCGACAACAGATGACAGGGAATAATCAGGCAGTGCCAAACGCCCGTTGTAGTCCCACGCAAAGGTGGGCACAATTTGCGCAGTCGTGAGAATAGCGTCTCATGCCAACCTAATTAGAGGGCGTTCAAATTGGAGGTATATACCAAGGTGACATTACCCGTGTGAGAACATTTCTTTTCCTCTCTTTGGCAAATAAGCACGTGGAATATGCTTTGAAGAAACGGATAGGCAAGTTCCGGCATGACAATCGTTATTGTGACCGGATTGGAACCGTCAATCGTTGGCCGACCGTTCATACAAGGAAAAGAGAGGCGTTTCAAGAACGGAACACGAGATCCAGTTCAACCCGATTTGGCAGCTGTCTGTCCAACGCGTTTTTATAGCTTTGCGCGTCTCCCTGTTTTGGAGGCCATTCGGATCTGAAATAGGAACACCCTTTCTCCTGGGGGAACGAACAATGAAGAACAAGAACCTTGCCCGCTTCCTGCTTGTTGTCTTTTTGCTGGCCACAGGGACAACTCCTGTCATTGCGTATGAACCCAGCCAATGCGGTTCGGTGGAGCCGATCCGGCCGGGTGATTCCGTAACCGATGCCGTCTCGGACGTGCCGGCCGCGCATATCGACATAACCGAAGTTGAAACTTCCCTGTCCGGCGAGGCATTGACGGTTGTGTTTCATCTCAGGGACCTGCCGGAGACCTTGACGTTCAATCGCACGGAGTATGGGCAGGGCACAAAGGAGTATGAATGGGAGGTCGCAATCGATGTTGACGATGACCGCAGCACCGGCCCTGGTGGGTTCGATACCCTGCTGACCGCCTACTATATTGCGTTTTTATCACACAAAGGGGCTGATGCTGACACGACCGCTCCAATCGGGGAGATGTTAGAGGTCAGCGTATGGGAGATACATCCCGATGGCTCCACCAGCACTGAAACATACGCCACTGAAATATACTCCGATGGCTCCGTCAGTACTCTCGGTGCTGCCAGCCCAGCGATTTCTACCTAGGAAGACACGATAACGATTGCTGGCGTCATTCCCGGCATCACATCCGAATCGCGACTGGCATTTGAGGCTTATGATGTCGAGTTCGCCGGAGAGGTCGATCAGATAGCGTGCCATGACTCATACAAAAAGAGTGTAAGCTCCTGGGGGTGCGATTCCGGCGCGGCTCTGATAAGGCTGGGGCAGACCGCAATTGATGACGTCTCAGATGTGACTGCCGCGTATCTGGACATTGTCGAAGTCAGCACGTCCCTCTCGGGCGAAACCCTGACTGTCGAGTTCAGATTCAGGGATATTCCGGAGACGGTGACATTTAACAAAACAGGGACCTCGCCGAACTCGATGGAGTACATGTGGGAGGTGTCAGTCGACGTAGACGCCGATCCGGAGACCGGAGACAGCGGGTTTGAGTACCTTCTGTCCGCCTATCACATCGTGCGGCCTGCGCAAAAGGGGGACAATACGGAGGCGCCAATAGGGGATGTGGCAGAGGCCGGTGTTTGGGAGAGGCAATCAGATGGGGGCATCAGGACTATGAGGAGCACCTGGATTGAGGTATCGACAGAGACGGACACAATGACTTTCGGGAACGCCAGGCTTGAGGTATCGGCAGAGACGGACACGATGATTCTCAGCGGCCGCATTCCTGGAATCACACCGCACTCGCGCCTCACGTTCCGGACGGACGAGTATCTTGGCGAGTTCGATGAGGTCGGCTGTCAGGAGCCGCCAACCTTACTCACACCCTCCAGCCAGTGTGATATCGATGAAGCGGTCACACCGGGGGAGAGCGTCGACGATAATGTCTCGGACGCCCTGGCCGCGCATCTGGATGTAACGGAGATCAGCACGTCCATTTCCGGGGAGACCCTGACGGTCGTATTTCATCTCAGGGACGTTCCGGAGACACTGACATTCGACAGAACCGGCGTGCCCGAAAATGAGCTCGAGTACAGTTGGGAAGTCTCGATCGACGTGGACGCCGACCAGGAAACAGGCCTTAATGGGTTCGAATACATCCTGTCCTCGATATACGTTACTTCCCATGGCTTCAGCGGCCGCAACCGGAGTGCGGCTATCACAACGGACAATGTACAATCCAACACATGGGCTCTGAAGTCAGTGGGAGAGGCACTCCCCGATAGCCCATTTCTCGAATGGGCGCGCATCGACGTGTCGGCTGAAGAGGACACGATAACGCTTTCTGGAGAGATTCCCGGCATCACAGCAGAATCACAGCTTGCATTCGGGGTGTATGACTATCTGGGAGGTACAGAGGAGATTGGTTGTCTTTCTCCGTTTGGTTTGGGTTGGCCGGACTTTCAGAGTCCGTCGGACGGGCCCGCAGTGACGCCAGGTCATGCAGTATTCGATGATGTTTCACACGAACTGGTTGGGCACATTGATATCCGTGATGTCACGACAACGCTGGACGGGGAGACCTTGACCGTTACTTTTCAATTCAGGGATGTTCCGGAGACGTTTACGTTCGACAGAACGGGGGTGCCGGAGCATGCTCTGGAGTACAACTGGGAGGTGTCGGTTGATGTAGACAACGACCCGGAAACAGGCACTGACGGGTTTGACTACATGCTGTCGGCCGGCTATTTCGTGCATCCCCTGGCCACAAACAGCAATACGGTGGCACACATAACGCAACCGGGCTTCGTCGAGGTTGGCATTTGGGGGCTGGATCGGGAGGGGAACAGGATCCTCGCAGAGGGCAGCATCGAGGTGTCTGCTGAAGAGAACACGATAACGCTCTCGGGAAAGATCCCCGGTATCACGGTAGAATCACCGCTCAAATTCAAGGCGTATGACTACTTTGACGGTTCCGTAGAGATGAGCAGCTATGGTCCGTCGATCACGGGTTTAGGCGCCGACTCGTGTCAGTCTGATGATGCGGTAATCAGGCCGGGCCAACGGGTCATCGATGCGGTCTCGGATGCGCTGCCTGCATATATGGACATAACCGAAGTCAGCACAACTCTGACAGGCGATGAGACGCTTGCCGTGGTATTTCATCTCAGGGATGTTCCGGAGACGCTGGAATTCAGCAGGAAGAGTGTCTCGGATGATAGGTTGGAGTACAAATGGGCGGTGATGGTAGATGTGGACAACGACGCGGAGACAGGCGGTTTTTCAGGGGATGACTACACTATTAGGACTTTCGCTAGGAGGACAGGATCCTGTAAGCTTGAGACATGATTACAAAACAGAAGTATGTCGAATACCTTATCAGCACGCCGATCAACTACACCTGTGCCAATCTGGCTGAGCATCTGGGAGGGATGAGCCACGATGTCGTCAGTGATTACCTGAAACGAGAGCGACTCACAGCCAGACATCTCTGGGAACTGGTGGCAGAACAGATCGACGATAGTCCGGATGCGTACCTGATCATTGACGACAGTGTGCAAGACAAACGCTATTCACGGTCAATCGAGATGGTAAAGCTGCAATACAGTGGCGCTGAAGGTGGACTGGTACGCGGCATCGGTGTCGTGAATCTGGTTCACAGCAGTGGTGAAGATGGCGAGTGTCATCCGATTGATTTCCGCATATACGCCAAAGAAGCGGATGGCAAGTCAAAGAACGACCATTTTCAAGAGATGCTGCTGCGAGCGGTTGGCGCCAAACAGATACAGGCCAAGACGGTGCTGTTTGATAGTTGGTATGGCTCCTGGCGGAACTTGAAGCTGGTTCACCGTCTGGGATTGACCTTCTACACCACACTCAAAGCCAACCGCTTGGTCAGTCTGAGCGCAGAAGATGGCTATATTCATCTCGATGCCATCGATTGGAACGACGAACGGCTTAGGCATGGCATCATTGTCAAGCTCAAGAAAGTGCCTTTCAAAGTGAGATTGTTCAAGGTAGTTGCCCTAAACGGCGACATTGACTGGGTCATCACCAATGATCCGGATGAGACCGTGATCACGCAAGTCGCTCAAAACGCGAACGAGTTGCGCTGGCAGGTCGAAGAATTTCACCGCGCATTGAAGCAACTGACAGGCTCCGCCAAATGCCAATGTCGCAAAGCTCGTTCGCAGCGCAATCACCTCGCTTGCTGTTACCATGCTTGGCTTTCATTGAAGGTCCACGCTGCCTTGCTCAACAAAACCATCTATCGCGTTCATACTGACCTCTTCAGCGATTATCTGCGAAACCAACTTCGCAGACCTACTATCCCGGCTTTCCAGCCAGCTTAGCGAAAGTCCTAACTATGTCTGCCAGTCGTTTTGTCCATCCCTCGTCCAGTGGCGAGGGTGTTCACCTGCCTATCGAAGAAGCTGTGCAAGCCAACTCCTGGCAGGTGGATGCAACAGGCGGCGCCTATCTCAGCAGCGTCAGCATCGAGGTATCGCCTGAAGAGAACACAATTACGCTTGTCGGCGATATCCCTGGCATTACGTCAGAGTCGCGGCGTGTCTTCGAGGCCTATGACGTTCTGAACGGTTCCGAGCAGATTGCCTGCCAGGTTTTGTCCACAGCGGGTGACACCGAGTAGTTATGCATCCCCCATCGCACGTTGTGATAGATTCCACAATATGCCCTATCCCATGAAATCAGGAGACAACATGCTAAAGACAGCCGCCATCACACTTTTCGCGTTGTTCTTGTCCGCCTGCGTGCCGATTCCCCAAGAACCGTCTCAAGCCGTATGCCACGAGGGTTTTGTCGTCATGCGAGCGGGACAAAGCGCATACGATCCTATCGTTAGCGATCTGCCCGGCCACATCGATATCGTCAAAGCCGAATCCAGTCTGGAAGGCGAAACTCTTACCGCCACTTTCCACTTCAAAGATGTGCCTGAAACGATGGGGCTTAATCGGGAAGGTATGCCGTTCTCCACATTTGAATACTTCTATACCGTCAACATCAATATCGACGGTGGACCCATTTATCAGAGCAACCTGTCCGATTACACACTCGGAGCCTACCACCAGGCAAAAAACATGGACCCTTCGTCAGCTCCATTACAAAACATTCTACACGCCGTCCTGTGGAAGAACAGAGTCAACAGAGACGATATCACGATTTATTTCGAAGAGGTGCCGGGGCATGTCGGCTTGGAAGTCTCACACCAGAACGACACCTTGACGATGACTGCTCTTGTTCCGGGCATCAACCAAGACTCGACCGTTCTGTTCTTGGTCGAAGACTATCTGTCAGGCATGGATGGCGTCTCGTGTGAAGCTAACTAATCTAACCACGAGGAAACTGCGTGGCGGAGTCGGTACTTCCACCCTTTATATCATTTCTGGCACTTTGTCAGATGTATGCCGAAAGCTGAGAGGAGAAACTGATGAACAAGATTCTGATCAACTCGCTCATCGTACTGGCCTGCTTCTTTGCGCCCGTAAATGGCTACGCGGCGCCTGCATTGGACGAGGACGTTGACAGCCGAACACCGGTGGATGGCCGGCCCGGCATTACCGTCACCGGCTATGGATACGCTTCCGCACCACCTGATGCAGCTCGGGTCTATTTGACGCTGGGTTCCCAACCCGGTTTTCCAGGCGTTGGAAGTGACATGCTCATAGTCGGACCGGAGAGAGTTGAAAATGTCCGTGACCTGTTGCTGGAAAGAGGGATAAGAGAAGAGACGGTGGAGACCAAACACCTCGTCTACAGCCTCTTCGCGCCCACGAACCCGACGAGTGAAATCGCCTTTATCCATGACGACCCCGGCGGCCTGCAGGAATTCCTTCAAGAGTTGCAAAGGGCGTTGCAAGCGCAGCAGGCGCCTGCGCTGCTGTCCATACAGGTCACGTTCATCGTGGAAGACTGCTACGCTCTTGAGGAGGAAGCGATTCTGGATGCGTTCGCCGATGCCAAGATGCGGGCAGGCCGTCTTTCCCGTTTGTTGGGCCTGCCTCTAGGGGAGGAGGTCATCGCTGTTTCCGAGGAGATACTTGCTCCTCAATGCAGAGCTTCCTCCTGGTCCGACTTCATAAACCAGGCGGCCTTTATGCTGGAGAACAATGTTGCCGAGATAGAGGCAGGAGCGATGCTGAGAGTATCGTTCGCGATTGAGAGGTAGATCCGGTGGTTGAGCTTGGAGGGATTGCGCATCATTACTGCTCTGACATGCACCCAGGTTCGCGGGCCCACTGTTGAGGCCAAACTCACATATCTTCTGGAACTCTGCCCACAATCTGCTCCTTTGACGCAAAACAGTGCCTTTTGTCCTGTCCGTCATCCAAGTAGAATGGGACGAAGGCATATCTGAACTTCCGGAACAACAGGTGATGTCGCGGCGGGCTCGGATCCGTTGGTCGCTGGTGCTCCCTCGATACCGGGCGGAGAAGAGCGCTGCTGAAACCACACAGCACGGCCGCCGGATCGACCCGGGCTGGCAGGCGTCTGTCCGGCGCTCATTCAATGCTGCGCGCGCTTCCCGGTTTGGGAGGCCCGTGGTGTCTGGAGCGGGACCCTTTTATCTTCCAGGAGGTAACTACTCAGCCATTGTGCTGAAGAAGGTGCAAACGAATAGTGAACAGAAAGCTAATGCGAATCCAATCGTAGATGCAGTAGGCTAAGGAATATGAGCAAGCGAGTACAGTTAGACCGCGAGCAACTTAGGCGATTAGACCAAGAGAGCCTGATCGAGCTGATTCTGGTTCTGCAGCAGCAAATGGCTGCGCAACAGGAGTTGATCCAGAAACTGCAGGATCAACTGGCGAAAGACAGTCACAACAGCGGCAAGCCGCCCAGCAGCGATGGTCTGAAGAAAGGCAGACAAAAGAGTCTGCGCCGCGCTGGCCAGCGGCCGCGTGGCGGGCAGCGTGGGCACAAGGGGCGCACCTTGATGCAGGTGGCGGAACCGGACCATGTCATCCTTCATAGGCTAAAGGCTTGCCCGCACTGCCAGACAAAGCTGGCAGCGGAGGCTGCCGAGAAGCAAGTGAAACGGCAGGTATTCGACATCCCGCCCGCCCGCATCGAAGTGACAGAGCATCAGGCGCAGGTAAAGCAGTGCCCTGGCTGTGGTGCCTGCGTGCAG
This sequence comes from Caldilineaceae bacterium, assembly GCA_965220715.1. GTDB lineage: Bacteria > Chloroflexota > Anaerolineae > Caldilineales > Caldilineaceae > Bin5. Next base: position 3,710,125 of record OZ244843.1, on the reverse strand, counting down.
GGTGCGTTTCCGGCCCACGTGACCCAACCCACCCAGTATGGTCCACGGCTGAAGGCGTTTGCCTGCTACCTGTACGGCCAACAGTTCATCCCCCTGGCCCGCATCACAGAGTTGCTGACTGCCTTCTACGGTCATGCCCCCTCGGAGGCGGTCGTGCTTGCAGCCGCCCGTCAACTTGTCACCCGAACTGACACCACTCTGGAACGCATCCGCCAACAACTCATCGCGGCCCCTGTCGCCCATTTCGATGAGAGTGGGTTGCGTGTCGAAGGCCGGCTGCAGTGGCTGCACGTGGCCAGCACAGCCATGCTGACCTACTACCATCTTCATGGCAAACGGGGGCATGTCGGCATGCGAGCCGGCGGCATCTTGCCCCACTACCAGGGCGTTGCTCTGCATGACCACTGGGCCTCCTACCTCCAGTTTACCGACTGCCAGCACGCATTCTGCAACGTCCATCATCTGCGCGAACTGCTCTTTATTCACGAACAATACCGCCAGACCTGGGCAGAGAAGATGGCCTGCTTGTTGCGCACCATCAAAGCCGAAGTCGCATCGACCTCAGAACTGCACTCCGCCTTGCCCCCGGACCGCTTGGCCGCCTACGAGGCCGAGTACGATGCGATCATTGGCGCAGGATTTGCCGCCAACCCGTCCTCCGTCAAGTCCCGTCCCAGACCTATCGGCCGACCCAAACAGTCGCCGCCCAAAAACCTGCTCGACCGCTTACACAAACATAAAGCTGGCGTCTTGGCCTTTATGTACGATTTCCGCATCCCCTTTGACAACAATCTGGTCGAACGCGATGTGCGCATGATAAAGGTCCAACAGAAAGTCTCCGGCTCCTTCCGTACATTAGAGGGTGCCCATATCTTCTGTGCCATCCGTTCCTATATCTCTGCTGCTCGCAAACACGGCCTCAATGCCATTGATGCCATCTACAATGCTTTCCTTGACCAACCCTTCATCCCTTCTATTAACATGGCTGAGTAGTTACCCAGAAACTATAAACTCTAACCTGTCCAATCCTCATTCAGACAAGGTCCACCCAAAAATTTGAAACGCGCCCGCTCCTCACTCCCGTTCGCGCTGCGCAACCGGAGTCTGCTATAATTGCGCTTTCAGGAAAGGCAACCTTCGTGCGCGTTCTTATCACCGGAATCTCCGGCTTTGTCGGCGCAATTCTAGCGGAATACCTCCTGTCCGACAGTTTCAGTCGGTCGTTGGAAATCCACGGTACAATCCATCGCGCCGACAGTCGGATTCAGTCCATTCGGGACCAGCTACACCTGCATAGAGGTGATCTTCGCAACCCATCCTGGATCGACAACATAATCAGGACCGTCAAGCCCCGTTTCGTCTTCCATCTGGCCGCCTGGAGTGACGTCAGGGCCAGTTGGGACCAACCTTGGGCCGCCTATGAACTCAACATCAGCTGCCAACTGAACCTGCTCGAAGCCCTGCGGCGCAATGCGCCCGACGCCCGCGTGCTTGTCGTAGCTTCTTCAGAGGTTTACGGGCTGATCGAACCGGAGGATCTGCCGGTTGATGAAGCAACGCCATTGCGCCCAAATTCCCCCTACGGCATAAGCAAAGTCGCCCAGGACCTGATGGCCCAGCAGTATTGGTTTAACTTTGGGATGCCGACAGTGCGTGTTCGCAGCTTCAATCATATAGGGCCGGGCCAGTCCGACAGTTTCGTCGCCAGCGCATTCGCCCGGCAGATCGCCGAAATCGAAGCTGGTAGGCAGGAGCCGATCCTCAGAGTTGGCAACCTGGAGGCCGAACGCGACTACACCGACGTGAGAGACATGGTTCGCGCGTATTGGCTTGCCTTACAGCATGGAGCGCCTGGCGGCGTTTACAACGTCGGTAGCGGAGCGTCGCACTCTGTCCAGGAGCTATTGGATGGCCTACTGAAACTGAGCACCTGCGAAGTCAGAGTAGAACAGGACCCTCAACGCTTGCGGCCTAGCGATGTTGCCCGCACAGTCTGCAATCCGGCCAGTTTGTTCGAGACGACCGGCTGGCGCCCATCCATTTCCCTGCGCGAGAGTCTGGCAGATGTGCTCCAATTTTGGCGGAACTACACCAGGACAAGCCCGGGTAACCTGCCAGACGTGAACAAGACTTGACGCTTAGGACTATTCGCATGTCGCCGACTCCCGGCCCAAGGCCGCCCTTTACCGGCCAGATTGCGCGAATCGAAGGCCGCGCTGGCGCCTCCGGCGCCAGACGCGGCGCCGTCCGCAAGAGGAGGACTTTTCTATGCCCACAGCCCTGATTACAGGCGTAACCGGACAGGATGGAAGCTATCTTGCCGAGCTTCTTCTCCAACAGGGTTACACTGTCATAGGTATGGTGCGCCGCACGAGCACGATCAATTTCGACCGTATCAGGCACATCCAGGACGAAGTCGAAATCGTCCAGGGTGATCTGCTCGATCAGATGAGCCTGATAAGCATTTTGCAAGAGCACCGGCCGCAGGAGGTCTACAATCTTGCCGCCCAAAGCTTTGTCCCGACCAGCTTTACCCAACCGGTGCTGACCGGCGAGTTCACGGCATTGGGCGTTACCCGCATCTTGGACGCCATCCGTATCGTCGATCCATCAGTCCGTTTCTACCAGGCCAGCAGCAGTGAAATGTTTGGCAGAGTCCGCGAGGTCCCCCAGACCGAACACACTCCCTTCCATCCCCGCAGCCCATATGGAGTTGCGAAAGTCTACGGCCATTGGATTACAGTCAACTACCGTGAGAGCTATGGAATCTACGCCTGCTCTGGCATCCTCTTCAACCACGAAAGCCACCGCCGCGGCCTGGAATTCGTGACCCATAAGATCACCAACGCCGTCGCCCGTATCAAGCTCGGCCTCAGTAACGAGTTGCGGTTGGGAAATCTGGATTCTCGCCGTGACTGGGGCTACGCGCCGGATTACGTACGCGCTATGTGGCTGATGCTCCAGCAGGACAAGCCGGATGACTATGTGGTTGCCACCGGCGAAACACACAGTGTCCGCGAGTTCCTGGAGGAATCCTTCAGCCATGTCGATCTCGACTGGCGGGAGTTTGTTATCCAGGACGACAGTTTCTTTCGCCCGGCGGAAGTAGATCTTCTCGTCGGCGACGCATCCAAAGCCGGTCGCCAACTTGGATGGGAACCAACCGTCTCATTTGGAGAGCTGGTGCGTCTCATGGTCGACTCAGATCTCGAATACTGGGAACGTCAACTGAAGCGGGACGCCGCAACCTCTTTCTGAAGGCCGCGGACCTGATTGCCCATTGTCGACTACCTTCTACCTTTCGAAATACTGGTCAATTCGACGCCGGACAGCATAAATTTTGGCGAATCCACCTTACATCAGCGACAATAGCGATGTAGTTGGTCTACTAATTCGCTAATATCGGTACGCAAGCCTTTTCAGCCCCTCCCAATGACAGCAAGCCCAATATGGCAGAGAAGCTTCGCATCTTTGTAAGTGCAACCAAAGATTTGGAACAGGAACGGGCGCTCGTCGGCCGCATACTGGCTGAGTTGCCCGTGCAGGTGGGCGCAGAAATTCGCCGCACACCAGCGGCAGGCGTCGACTACGATACCCTGTTTGAACTGATCAGCAACGTCGACAGAATCTATTTCTTCCTCGGCAGGGACATCACCGCCCCCTTTGGCGCTGAATGGGAGCTTGCTCTACGCCTTGAGAGGACCATTGTTCCATTCAAATTGCAGGGCATGCGTACCCAGGCCGGTCGGGAGTTTCTCCGCATCGCCCAAGCGCCTTGGAAGTCTTTTCGCAGCAGCCAGCAATTGGGACAGCAGGTCGGTCTGGACCTCATTGACACACTCCTCCATCCCGAAAACCGTTATGGGTTGCAGATGATGGAAGTAGAAGGCTTGCAGCAGAGCATGCAGCAGTTGCGGCAGGGACTCGAACGAGCAATTGGAGTACCCGGCGGTGCAGAGGGCGGCGGTGTAATTCTCGATCCTGCTGAGGCCCAAAGCCTAATCGCCGATGAACTTGATGACCGCTGAATTTGGCGATCCTAAGCCAATGATTCCTGTGTAGAACGACGCAGAGTTTGATATTGGGAAGGTCCTCTCTTCGACCCGTACAATTCCGCGATGCCCGTACATTCCCGTGTAGCGCCCCAAATCGACCAATCGGAACTGCAAGCCCTTGCGAGCAAATACGGGCAGCCGCTCCGCCGCCGCCATCTCATTGAGACGGACGCATACATGCGCGCATATCGGGGGCAGAAGGATCCCGATCGACGAGGTGAGGTCGTGTTCGCAATCCGCCAACTCAACGGCGAGATCCTGCTGCACACCAAACACCGATACGAAACGCCGATCTATCGACTTCCTACGGGCGGCATCGAACCCGGTGAATCTGTAGAGGAAGCACTTTATCGGGAAATCGCCGAGGAGACCGGACAAAGCGTGCAACTGTGTCGATTCCTGGGTGTGCTGGACTGCCATTTTGTCAATGGTGGCGCCAGCATTCCTTTCGTCAGCTACATTTTCTATCTGGAAAGTCTTTGTCGAAACCTTTCCCCTTCCGACACAGAAGAAATCGGCGGCTATCGGACGGTGCCGGTACAGGAGTTGGGCTCCGTCGCCCAGGCGCTACGCAATCTCCACTGTGAACGTCGCACTTGGGGCTACTGGCGTTCGCTTGCACACGACGTCGTTCACCGGGCCTTGGTGTACGGCGTGCATATTTAGCCAGACTACGTTATCACCCTTTCTCTGTTAATATCACCGTCATAATTGAAACTGTCGAAAGCTTCTGGCTGAAGCCGAGAGCAAATAGACCGGTTTGGAGTGCAACATGCTTGTCCCCTTATCGTGGCTCCGAGAATACGTGGATATCCCACTTCCCACAGCGAAACTGGCCGAACGCCTGACCCTTGCCGGCCTGGAAGAGGCGAGCCTCACCCAAACCGGCGAAGGGTGGGAAGCGGACAAAATAGTCGTTGGTCAGGTGGTGGCCGTAACGCCGCATCCCGACGCCGACCGATTGGTCCTGGTAGACGTGGCTCACGAGGCTGGAGCCAAGCTCGCGGAGCACTCGCCCCAGAGAGTAGTTACCGGCGCACCCAATCTGTTCCAGTTCAAAGCCCGCTCCATCTCCGCAGGTGATCTTCCTGTTCTGAAAGTTGCATTTGCACGCGAGGGCGCGCTCCTGATCGATGCCTACAGCGACAAACAACCCCGTCCGCGCAAGAAGCTGAAGAAGGCGAAAATCCGCGGCGTCGAGTCGAGGGGTATGGTCTGCTCGGAACTGGAATTGGGACTCAGCCAGGAGCACGAGGGAATCCTCCTCTTACCTGAAGACGCGCCAGTGGGAAATCCTCTGCGCGAATATATGGGGGATGAGATCCTTGAAATCGATCTGACGCCGGATATGGCACGCTGTCTTTCCATGTGGGGCATTGCCAGAGAAGTGCATGCCCTGACAGGTGGCGCTCTCCACTTGCCGGAAGTTGAAGATGCCGCACACGGCGAGGATCATGCCTCCTCCTACGTGACCGCCCAAATCAACGACCCGGCCTTATGTCAGCGCTTCACTGGAACCATCGTTCGCGATATAAAGGTCGGCGCGTCACCGAAGTGGATGCAGGATCGGCTGGCGAGCGCGGGTATGCGACCAATCAACAACATCGTTGACATAACGAACTATGTAATGTTTGAAACCGGCCAGCCGCTTCACGCATTTGACTACGATCTCCTCGTCGACAGGGCCACTAAGATCGGCGAATCGAAGCCAACCATCATTGTGCGCACCGCCGACGAGGGCGAGGAGCTACTGACACTTGATGGTCAAAAGCGCAGACTGGAACCACCGATGCTTGTCATCGCCGACAAGGCCGGCCCGCTCGCCATTGCCGGCGTAATGGGTGGCGGCGAGACCGAAGTGCATGAGAACTCCCGCCATATCTTGCTCGAATCGGCCACATTCGACGGAATCAACAACCGCCGTACATCCCAGGCCCTGCGCCTGCACAGCGAGGCCAGCCACCGCTTCACTCGCGGCGTTCCTGCCACCTTGAACGATTTGGCCGCTCGCCGAGCCGCGGGTCTGATGCATCAACATGCTGGCGGGCGTATCGTTCCCGGAATCGTTGACACCTACCCGGTCCCACAGCCGAGTGTGAAAGTTTACACCTCCTGCAGCGACGTAAGACGCTTGTTGGGAATGGAACTGTCTCTTTCAGAGATTGGCGCCGCCCTCCAGAGGTTGGAGTTCGAAGTCGAAGAGCTGGCTGACCTGCCGTCAGATGCGCCGGAGCGGGCAATATTCGGGCTTGCACGCGCAGAGAAAGAACCGGTAGTCGCTGCGACCGTCCCCTGGCATCGGCTGGATGTGACGCTGCCCGCCGACCTGACAGAGGAAGTAGCTCGCGTCGTCGGCTACGATCGAATTGGCGAAACGCTCCTCGATACGGTTCTTCCTCCTCAGCGGAGAAATGCCCTCCTGGAAACCGAGGAAAACATTCGCGATATACTCATCGGCTGCGGACTGCAAGACACAGTAAATCATACGCTCACGTCTCCGGAAAATCACGTAAAGCTGCAGGGCGCGGATGAAAAAAGTGCGCCATCCGATTCCACGCACTTCATTGCATTAACAAATCCCCTCTCCCCGGAACGGCGGGTAATGCGGCGAAACCTGATTGTGAGCGCTTTGGAAAACTTGGCCCTTAACCTGCGTTATTCCGAGCGGATGGCCGTCTTTGAGATCGGGCGCATCTATCGGCCGCAACCAGCGACTGACACGCCTGCCCCTGGTGGAGAACAAGACTCGCTAATCCCATACGAGGAACGGCGGCTGTGCATTGCTCTGCGCGGCTCCGGCAATCCGCATCGATCCTACCCTTCCTATGAACTTTCCGACACCGAAACAGACCTGTTCGATTTCTTTGATTTGAAGGGCATCATTGAAACGCTGCTGGAAAGACTTGGCTTTTCGCAGAGCAACTATCTGTTCAGCGCCTATCCTGATAGCGGCGCCAACGACGAACGCAGCGATGCCCGATTCGGACCCCGCTGCGCCCTCATTTCGCTTCAGGACCAACATCTGGGAATCGTCGGTGAACTGCATCCGCGGGTACGCAGCGCTTTTGGCCTGGGGAACGAACGCGTCGTTCTGGCGGAGCTGAACGTCGCACCGCTGGTGCGTCCAAGTTGGCAGATCTCGCAAATGGCGCCGATCAGCGTCTACCCGCCGGTGGTGGAAGACCTGGCATTCGTGGTGCCGGAAGAAGTAACCCAGCGCCGCCTCCTCGATGCGATTGTAGACGGCGGCGGGCGTGACAAGGACCCGATGCTTACAGCCGTAGAGCTTTTCGACATCTACCGCGGTGAGTCTTTGCAAGTCGGCCATAAATCACTGGCTTATCGCGTTACCTACCAGAGCCTGGCCCACAATTTGAAGGAAAAAGAGGTCAACCGGCTGCGGCAGCGTATTATCCGCTCTGTCGAGAGGGCAACGGGCGGGGAACTGCGTTCGTGACAACAGTTGCCGACCTTTTGATCGGTTATGAAATAGCCGCTGAATGAAGCCCTGCAAGGCTCATCCTGGTTGACAGCGCAAATGCGCGAAGACTGGAAACGGGAGCGGCTTCTTGCCCCCCACTTCGGCGCCACACCACAGTTTTCGCGGCGCCCCACACCTCAGCGAACCACGTACTTGGGCCCGGCCTGCACTTCGACTGGCTTACCTCGGCGAACAAGGTACTTATCAAGATCTCCTGCGACGTCAGTATTGGGGAAAACGGATCGGGCTTCCTCCAATATCGCCTTTGCATGATAACGGCGGCTGATGTGGTGCAGAACAAGATGCTTTACACCTGACTTTTGCGCCAGGCGGGCCGCCGCCAGCGCGGTTATGTGCCCATGGTTCTTCGCCAATTCTCGCTCCGCTTCGAGATAGGTCGCTTCGATTGCCAACAGATCCGCGTCGGCGACAATCTTGTGCAGCGGACCGGTCCGACCTACGTCTCCAATAAAGCAGATTTTGGCCCCCTTTTGCGGGTCTCCCAGAACTTCCTCCGGTTGCACTGTCCTTCCATCTGGCAGAACGACTGCCCGGCCCGCAACCAATTCCCTCCGTTCCGGCCCGGCTGGGACGCCAAGAGTTTCGGCCTTGGAGTTGTCGAATGGCGAGCGAGTCTCCTCCTCAAATGAAAACCCGAAGCAGCCCGAGCCTCGATGTGGCACTGAGAATGCAGAAAGCGCAAACCCCTTGCCTTCAAACAGCCTTCCGGCCCCGATTTCGTTCAAACTGATGCCCGCCTGCGGAACTCTTCCAACCCCGAAGACCACCTCCATCAGTTTGTTGACCCTGGCCAGTGCCGGCCCGCCGCCGTAAATGTCCAGCGCCTCCAACGCTTCCCAGTGGCCCAATGTGCTCGCTAAGCCCCCCAGCCCCAAAATATGGTCGAGATGACCGTGTGTGAGAAGAATCTTATCCAGTCGGCGAAACCCTAGCCCACTGCGAAGGATTTGGCGCTGTGTGCCCTCGCCACAGTCAATCAGGAAGCGGTGCTCCTGCGCCATGACCAACGCCGCAGAAAGGCCCCGATGAACCGAAGGCGCGGAAGCTGAAGTCCCAAGGAATACCAACTCAAACAATGTATTTTCTCTCTATTGGATTTTCTGGCAGAAATCGCAAAACGTGGATAGAGTTGAAGAACTTCAGATTGCCGTCCTAATCGCCAATTGCCTGCAACGCATAGCTATGGCTGACGCAATCATACATGCCCCAACTTGGTGCGCCGTAACGCCCCATCACCTCCCCGGGATTAACCAGCAGACAGTTGCCCACCCGCTCCCTGTGCTGTAGGTGGTCATGGCCGTAGCAGACCAGGTCAAAAACGCCGCTCTGCGCAATCCGCCGCGCCGGCTCTGGATAGTGAATGAGACCAATATGCCGACCGCCTAGTTCCAGCTCGGCATAAGGGCCATGCAACGTAACCTGCGAAAATCCGCTGGCCACCTGTTGCTGCAATCGCCCGTCACCGTCGTTGTTGCCCTCCACTATGTGGATCGGTCCGTCAAATGCCTGCGCCATCTGCGCGACGATAAACGGCGCAATAAGATCGCCGCAATGCATCAGGACTTCGCATCCTTCCTCTACGAGAGCGGCAAGTGCTATTTCCAGATTCCGGATATTGTCATGGCTATCCGATAGGATGGCGATCTTCATTCCTTCTCTCCTGTTTGCAGCCCAGCCGTCGCCAGAATGGTGGTGGCTCGCCTAGTATATCCGACCCGAATCAAGTCGGCAATGGGAAGACGATGTGATATAATGCCTGCTACGTCTCCACGAACAAGAAAGTCTTCTTGCCGTGAATTTCAACTGTCGTTTTCCATCGAAAATATGACTGCGGACGTGTCGTCTCATGCGAATTCATTTTGAGATCAAGACTTCCCACATAGGCTGCATCCTGGGTTCGCGGGAGTCTCGCCTGCCCTGCCTTTCGTCGCAAGCTTTTGGTCCTGTTTGGGCTCAACTTGAAAAGCGAAAGAAAATAATTCGATCTGGCTCGACAATTCGCCGCACAATTTTGCAAATCAAAGAGCGATTTGCCTAAGACGGCGCTGCAGGTCTGGCGCAACGCGGCAACAGACCGGAACTTGCAACTCTGTCATGACCACTGGTGTCGATCCAAATGAACTGGCTTTCTACGATAGCAAGTAAGATGGCAGTGATTGCCATTGAAGTCTTGCTGGCACTTTTTGCCCTCTCGGGGTGCGGGCAAATCATCACCCTGACTCCGACCGCAACACCTATGCCGGATGCGACCGCAACTTTCGTGCCCCCCGCCGGCCCGACGCTTGTCGCGACAGCCACACCCGCTCCCTTTACCCCGCCGCCAACGCCGACTCCCACCTCGACGCCGGCTCCGACTATCTATACCGTCTTAACAGGAGATAACCTCGGTCGTATTGCCACCCAATTCGGTATTTCCGTCGCCGCGCTACAGGAAGAAAACAATATCTTGGACCCGCGCACGCTCCAGCCCGGCCAGCAACTTGTGATTCCGCCCCCAGAGGCAGCCGGCGGCGGTCCAGTGGTAGCCAGGCCAACACCTACTCCCATCCCTTTTGCCCATCAGAAAGTCCACTTCAGTTTCACCCCTCTCGGAGGACTTTGGGTCCTGGGCGAAGTCGAAAACACGAGCGCATTCACGCTCGAACAGGTCCGAGTCGGCGTCAGACTCTTGAACGAACAGCAAGAAACTTTGGCGGAAGAAGAGGGCTTGGTGCTTCTGAACCTGATTGAGCCGGGGCGTGTTGCCCCGTTTGCTATTCTTTTTGAAGGGGCCCCAAAAGAATTCGCTAGCTACCTGATCTTTCCCCTCAGTGGCGTGCCGGCATATGAGGGCGGATACTACCAGGATCTAGCCGTGGAGGATCTGACATCCGAAGGAGAACGCTACACCTCTTACACTATTCAAGGTACTGTGCGAAACACTGGCCAGGAGGAAGCCATTGACGTACAGATCATACTGACCGCTTACGATTCACTTGACCGCGTGATTGGCAACCGCAAAATCGCGCCCGATCACAATGTTGTCGCTGCCGGTGGAAATACAACCTTCACGGCCATACTCGTTCCATTTGGTGGGCCGGTTGAACGAATCCACGCTGCGGCACAAGGTCGAAGATACCCGGCCGGCAACTAACTGCATCCTGCCCTAGTCCACGTCGAATGTCACTCCTTGGGCCAGTGGCAGGTCAATTCCATGGTTGATCGTCACCGTCTGGCGCCGGGCATACGCTTTCCAGGCGTCCGAACCACTTTCCCGTCCGCCGCCCGTATCCTTTTCGCCTCCGAAGGCCCCTCCAATCTCAGCGCCGGCCGTGCCCGTATTTACACTGGCAAGCCCGCAATCGCTACCTGCCACACCGAGAAATGCTTCAACCTCGCGAAGATTGTTGCTGAAAATGGCTGACGAAAGACCCTGGGACACACTGTTGTGGATGGCGAACGCCTCCTCGAGATTCTTGTACTTTAGCACATAGAGTATCGGTGCAAACGTCTCCTCGCCGACGATCTCCGAGTCCGGCGGAACCCCCTCTATCAGCGTCGGCGCGACGTAGTTTCCCCCTTCCAGTCCAGGCAGCGCCAGCACGGAGTTTCCAACCAGGACGCGCCCGCCGGCAGCTTGCGCCCTCCCAATCGACGAACGGTAGGTTTCAACCGCACGCTGATTGATCAGAGGCCCAACCAGCACTCCAGACTCAAGCGGGCTGCCAACCTTTACCGCGTTGTAGGACTCGATTAGGCGGGGAAGGAAGCTATCGAAAAGACTCTCATGGAGGATGAGGCGCCGGGTCGTGGTACAACGCTGGCCTGCCGTCGCCAGCGCGCCAAAAGCAACCCCGCGCAGTGCAATCTCGACATCGGCGTCCGGCGTGACGATGGCCGCATTGTTGCCACCCAGCTCTAGAACCGTGCCGCCAAGACGTTCGCCTGCCCTTGACGCCACTTCACGGCCCGTCCGCACGGAGCCGGTAAAAGAAAGCAGCGGCAGGCGCCGATCAGCGCTCATTCGCCTTCCAATCTCCCCGGCCTCGTCCACGGCCAGGAGAAACAGAGGGGGCAGCCCATGCTCGTCAAGCACTTCGCTGACAATATTGGTCGTAGCAATGGCGGTGAGCGCGGCGTTGGGTGACGGCTTCCAAACCACGACATTGCCGATGACCGAGGCAATGAACGCGTTCCATGACCAGACGGCACAGGGAAAATTGAAGGCAGTGATAACGCCGACGACGCCATGGGGATGCCACTGCTCATACAACCGGTGATGGCGTCGCTCGCTGGCCATCGTCTTTCCGTACAGCTGGCGAGAGAGCCCGACGGCAAAGTCGCCGATGTCGATCATCTCCTGCACTTCGCCCTTGCCTTCAACAGGAGTCTTTCCCACCTCCAGCGAAACCAGAAGGCCTAAGCTCTCCACGTGCTCACGCAGACGGTCACCTATCGACCGTATTACTTCCCCCCGCTTTGGAGCCGGTACCAGTGACCACTCTTGAAAGGCCGTCCAGGCCCGTTCCATCAGGCGATCATAGTCATCTTCACCTGCGATAGCGACATCTGCCAGCCGCTCCCCGTTTATGGGAGAATGAACGGCTAGGCGCCGACGGCCTTCGCCCGCAAGCCACTGTCCGTCGTACAGCCCTGAAACCTGCTGATAGAGGCCCAGGTCGGTAAAGACCCGCTCTTTCACCAGGTCGAATTCGGACTTACTCTGCATCCCGTATTCCGCTTTCCAAGTCCTTTAGGTGATCAGATGTGAACGGGAATCTCTTCTTGCGGCTCCACCCGGGCCTCAGCCCACGCACGCAGAGGAGTATCGTCCTCATCTTTCGTTAGCCAATATTGAGAAGACGGATGGAAAGCCGATTCGCTCCCCAGCGGGTCGCCGCCACTGGCCAGTGCCCCCAATAGCTGCTTGCGAACCGGCGAACTGCGGTCAATCAAGGCCTGATCTTGTGTGATGTAGTCAGTGGGACGCAGCCAGCGATAATTGTAGCCGACGTGCATGATCTTGCGGGCACGATTGGAGAGATTGGGGCCGACGCAGTGCCAGACGGCCGTGCGCCACAGGACCGCCGCGCCCGGTTTAAGCCGCAATTCCAACGCTTCGCTCGGGTCCACCTGCCGGCCCATTTCGCGCAGTTCGCTTGGCGGCCGCAAATGGCTGCCTGGCACCAACCACAAGTTGCCGCTCTGCGATTGGCTCAGGTCCGAAAGCACGTAAAACACCTTGATCTCCATGAAGGGCAGCCGTCCGTCCATGGAGGGGGCCATGAAAAGGTAATCACTGGCAAGATCAGGGTGCCACGACAGGTTGCGATAGCCGACTTCCTGATCGGCGCCGTCTCCCACGCCAAGTGCCCCGGGTTCGAGGCCGTCCGGGTAGGGAGGACGGTAGTCCAGATGGGTTGTGCGTATCTGGATGTTCCAGCCGATAGCGTCCACCACCAGCGGCAACATGCGAGGGTGATCAATCAGATCGAGAAAGGCTTCGTGCTGCGATAGGGCATTGCGCACCGCAAAAGGGTCGTTAGGACCCAGTCCCTCAACTACGCGGACCCTCTCTGCAACCTCTTCAACCGCCGCCAGCAGGATGTCCACTTCGTCCGGCTTCAAGAAGTCTTCGAGTATGATGAACCCTTGTTCATCGAAATCTGTGCGCTGCTGCGGGGTCATGGCTAAAGGCATGTCGTCCCTCCTGATTTTCCTGCTCGTCGTCAGTATTACGTCAGATCCCAGTGTTCATTGATTGGATCCTGAAAAGCAGAGCGCGAACCATCGAGGACGTCGTCTACCAGCACGGCCTCTCCGGTCAGGCCCGATTCATAGATTGCATCGCCCAACGCCAGCGAGCGCATACCCTCCCAGCCGTCGATCTCCGGAGCCGTCCTGTTGCCTCGCAGAATCTCCAGAAACTCCCAGATTTCGATAGAAAATCCGTCAGTCGAGCCCCCCGGGTAGAGCAACTCCTCCTCTTCCTTGGACAGCGAGGCGCGGTGCATCTCCTCCAGTTCCCTCATGCTATATTCACTCCCATCGAAACATTCCAGGCGGGCCGTTTCCCTTTTTGCGGGTGTGCGCTGAAACAGATGAAAAATCGAGAAAGGTGCGGCAGTTGTATCACGCAGCGAACCTTGGCTGCCATAGAAGGTCACATCATAGGCCTCTTCGCCCGGTGCAGCCAGACTCCACGCCCATGTCCCCGCGACTCCATTCTTGAAGGTCAACGTAACGAAAACGGTATCCTCCGGTGCCTCCGAAAACGATTGGGGCTTTCCCGTCTTTACCGACCGTACGACAGCATAGACCTTGTCGACTTCACCAAAGAAGTAGCGCATTGAATCACAATAGTGAAAGCCGCTGTCAAGCACCGGCCCTCCACCTGACATCAATTTGTCCCGCCGCCAGCGCTTGTGGTCGGGAAGCGGTTCACTGGACCCTTCTGCCTGCTGCCCCCACAATTGGGCAGGATTTGGCTGGTTGGAGGCCTGCCCAGGTCCGCCCGGGACCACCGCCGAGGAACGATACTGATGGAAGAAACTAAGTGGGGTGCCGATCAGGCCGGATTCATCGAGTACCCACTTTACCGTCCGCTGACCCGGCTGACGGCGGTGGGGCGCGGCCGTCGAAAGAACTTTGCCGGTCCTTTCAGCTGTCTCTATCATCACGCGGCAGGCCTTGATGGTAATTCCAAGCGGTTTCTCGCACAGTACATGCAAACCGGCTTCCATGCAGTCTACTGCAATGCCATGATGAAGCCCATGCGGAAGGCACAAATCCACGGCCTCTACTCGTGCTTCGGCCAGCAGATCCTGGTGTGTGCCGTACACGGCAGGCCGTTCCCCGAGAAGCTCCTCGAGCATATCGGCACGTTCCGACGCTGCCTGTTCATTGGCATCGCAAACCGCGCTAACCACAAAATCGCCGCGTCCGCGTTCCTGCAAATCTTTCATTGCCAGCACGTGGCGTCGCGAAATTCTGCCACAGCCGATTAGAGCCAATCGTATGGGCATTTGGACATCCTTACAGACTTGGGATTCTCCACCAGCGAGTCGGTTGGGAAGGAGAGAACATCGCGTACAGGTATGTTATATCTGGCGTGCGCTGCAATAAGATAACAGGGGCTGGTATCGTTTTCCGGGCCGTACCTATTGCCTAACCCTTAATGCCGGTTAAAGCAATACCTTGCACGAAAGTCTTTTGCAAGAAGAAGAAGAGTAGAATGATCGGCAGCGTGATCATCACTGAAGCGGCCATCAGTAGGCCCCACTCAGCGCCGTACTGGGTCTGATACTCGTAGATTCCCAGCGACAGTGTGTACAGTTCCTGATCACTCAGATAGATAAGAGGCCCGATATAGTCGCGCCAGCGGGCAATGAATTCAAAGATTGCGACCGTAGCCAGGGCTGGCTTGGAAAGAGGTAGGAGAATCGAGTAGTAGATTTTCAACTCACTCGCGCCGTCGATGCGGGCTGCTTCCGACAACTCCATCGGAATCGTCATGAAGAACTGCCGCAAAAGAAAGATGTACAACGCACCGCCAAACCAGTGCGGCACGATAAGTGGCATCCAGGAGTTTACCCAGCCGAGTTTCGTGAATACAATAAACAGTGGAATCAACGTGACTTGAAATGGTAGCATCAGTGTCGCTACCGTCAGAATAAACAAAAAGTTTCTGCCTGCCCAGGGAATGCGAGCGAGGCTATAGGCTACCAGGGACGAAGAGAGCAATACGCCTATCGTGGACAGCACCGCTATAGAAAGCGTATTGCGAAGATAGAGGAAAAAAGTAATGAATGTAACAGCGTCAGGGTAGTTGGACCACTGAAGCGGGGAGGGAAATATGACTGGTGGGTAGGCGTAAAACTGAACGTCAGGCTTCAGCGAGGTTGAAAGCATCCACAGGAAGGGCAAGGTAAAAATGATGGCTGCTGGAATCAGACTTGCATGGATAAAAATGCTGCGGACAATCCCGCGTACGCGCTTTGCAAACATTCGTCTGGCGTGATCGTCGGCAAACTGTGGCTGTACTTGCTGGCTATCTGCGACCATGTCAGTCTTCGCCTCCTGCATAGAAGACCCACAGCCGCGCCGAACGGAAAATGAGCAGGGTTACGACCAGGGTAAACATGAAGAGAAGCCAAGCCATCGCCGAAGCATATCCCATTTCCAAGTATTGGAACCCATTCTTGTAAAGATAGATCGAATAAAACAGAGTCGAGTTCGCAGGAAAACCAGTTCCCCCCGTCATAATGTAGGGGATGGCGAAGAAGTTCAGCGCCCCTATCAACGAGATTATCAGATGGAAGAAGATTACTGGCGTAAGGATAGGTAGGGTCACGTTCCTGAACTTGGACAGGAAGTTGGCGCCATCAACGTCAGCGGCGTCGTACAGATCCTGGGGAACATCCTGCAGGCCAGCGAGATATAAGATGATCTGCTGACCGATGATCCATAGCGCGAGTAGTACAAGTGTCGGCTTTGCCCATGCAGCGCATGTGAGCCAACATGGCCCACGGGAACCGAAGGCTCTGAACGGCGCCGCTATTAGACCATTGTGCGGTTTAAAAAGGAAGAGCCAAACCAACGCCAACGCCACTTCTGGAACAAGGGTGGGAAGAAAGTAGATAGTGCGGTAGACAACCTGTCCCCGGATTTTGGCATTCAGCATCAGAGCCAATCCAAAAGCTAAGAAAACGGCCAAGGGGATCGAGACTACCGCGAAATAGACCGTATTATAAACCGCCGCAACGAACTCCTCGTCCTTCGTGAAAAGCTCGATGTAATGGGCGAACCCGACCCATTTGGCATTCTTTACGCCATTATACTTGGTAAAACTATAGTACGCCGACGCCACGGTTGGATAGATCCAAAAAGCAAGGAGGCCGAAAATCCAGGGCGAGGCAAATAGCAGCCCGTTTATTGTGTGGCGGGTTCCTTGGGAAAGACGGCGGCGGGGCAGGCTAGTTGAAGAAAGGGCAGTTGCCATAATGGTATTGTGAGTGCCGCGCTGGGCTGCCGGCGTTCGTATGGTAGAAGTCAGGTAGCGGCCCACTGGAGCCGCTACCCTTCTCTACAGTTTCTTATCGTATTCCGCCAATTGAATTTTTTCTGGTTGCCACTGCCACACCACAGGAAGAGCCAGTTGCAACTGAGCCAGAACCGCTTCAAATCTCTTGAAGATGACGGAAAGTGCTTGTAACAAAGGTCACTTTTAATTCAGCCAGAGCGAACGATTCGCAGTTGCCCGATTAGCCGAAGAATCCGATCTCATCAAGACCTTCGTTGATCTCTTCGTCAATGTCCAACAGCGCCTCTTCCGGAGTCTTCAATCCGTGCGGGATTTCGTCGCGGAAGGCCTTGACCTGCAGGTCCCACAACTTGGAGCCCAACGGAATCGGCGGGCGGGCATGCGAAACCGGCAACAGCTCCATGAAGACCGCGTGCAGCGGATCTTCGCGGAAGAATGGATCATCGGCAGCCGACTTGATCGTCGGAATGTGGAACGTGTCCTTGTTGTACTTGAGCTGGCCTTCGGGGCCACACAGGTAGAAGCAGGCGTCAAACGCCGACTCTACATCGTCATAGCCGAAAGGCACCGCCCAACTCCAGCCGCCGGCCCAGCTTGCTCCCGGGGCGGGGCCGTCGGGACCCGGCATCGGCACGACGCCGTAGTTGGTGTCAGGCTTGTAGCGATGATGCTGCGCAACCTTCCAGTTGCCGCTGCAGGTCATCGCGCTCTGACCGGTCCAGAAGTAGTCGTTCTCGCCGCGGCAGTTGCCACCGGCGCAGGCCGCGAGCATGGCATCAACGTCCTGTATGCCGATTTCGTCGACAAAGGACTTGACGAACTGCATTGACTCAATATTCTGGGGATGGGCAAAGGTGATGCGGCGATCGTCGTCCTGGAACGAGCCGCCAAAGCCGAAGCCCCACGTGTAGAGCCACGCCTGATCATAGATCGGGTTGAAGCCATAGCGGGTGACAGCGCCAGTATTGTCCCGAATGGTCAGCGCTTCGGTGGCTGCCATTAGTTCATCCAGGTTGGACGGAGGAGAACTGGAGTCGACACCGGCCTCGTCCATGATGTCCATGTTGTACCAAAGGGCGCGTGTATCAGTGTCGAACGAGAGCGCGTAAATGCCGCCCTTGTAAACAGTCTCGTCCCATGCAAAGTCAAAGTAGAGTTCCTTGGTGACACCGGCGGCTTCGGCGAAGTCGGTGATGTCGGTAAAGAAGCCTTCGTGGGCGAACTGCGGAACGGTGAAGCGATCGGCATAGTGGAGCGCCGGGGGCGTACCGCCTGCAACAGCGGTTAGCAGCTTCTCATCTGCCTGGCTGCCGGCCGTGCGGGCGATGTAGACAAACTCTAACTCAACGCCCATCGTGTTCTGCTCGTTGTAGATGTCGATGATTTCCTTAATCGACTCCTGCGCCAGGTCCGTCATACGTGACCAGGCTTCCAACTTCTTGGTCTCCATCATTGGTTCGCCATCTCCGCCGGACGCTGCAGGGGCAGCCGCGGGAGCGGGGCAAGCCGCCAACAGGGCGGCGCTTGTTGCCAGGCCGGAGACCTGCAAGAAGCGACGACGCGACAACATACCTTGTTTCAGGGTGGCCATTCAGTCAGTCCTCCATGTGAGATATGAAATGAAGTGTACAATCTTTCCGGAGATGGATACGGCGTATTGGCCTACAACTCCGAAATGCCTAAGGCGCGTTGCCCTCGGAATCAGTTAGGCAATCCTGCCTCCCAACTGCTCCTTCTGGGCATAGTGCGAAGCCTCGCAGGATTTGCCGCCGAGGCCAGCAAACAACTGTGGCGAAAAAACAAACAGACGCTACACAAGTGTGGGAGCGCAAGCAGGGGGCCTTGCACAATCGCACGCATAATAACCTTGAATAACCGTCAAGTCCAAATTTTCAATGTTACGTTACGCGATTCCCGCTCCAAAGCCCTTCGACTGATACCGTCGCATCTGGCTTGAGAGATTCTCACACCCGTTCCGAGCTAACGCTGCCACACTTCCAGGGCCTCCTTCGGAGCGTCCAACGCTTGCAATTCCTCGATGAACGCGGAATGCAGATCGTCTGCAACGTCTCTGTGCTCTTCCACCAGGTTTGTCTCTGCCATCGGATCAACAGACAGGTCGAAAAGCTGCCTCCCGCCGTAGGAGCCGACCGGCGCGTAGGCCCAGCGCTCCGTATACAGCACTGGCGTAACCCGATTCGGAGGCAGCGCGCCATCCTCCAATCGCGTATAGGACGCCGACACAACGCATTCGTGCAGAGAAGCCTCGCTTTCTCCTCGCAGGTGCGGCGCAAACGAAAGCCCGTGCATCGGCTCCGGCGTCTCAACCTGTACGCCTGCCAGATCCAGCAGCGTCGGCGCAATGTCGGCCGGACGCAGGAGCGCGTCAACCGCACGGCCTCCCTCCAGGCCCGGTGCCGCCACCAGAAATGGAATGTGGACGATCTCAGGATAGAGTGGCCAGAAACGGTCATCGTTCTTGCTGATGTTCGACTTCCCCGTCCGGTTGTGTTCACCCAGGCTCATGCCGTGATCAGACATGAAGACCACAATCGAATTGCTCCAGAGGTCGAGGTCGTCGATCTTGGTCAGGATGCGCCCGACCCAGCGATCCACCAACTCCGCCTCCGCGCAGTAGTGTGCCCGTAAATTTCGAAGCTCGGCCTCTGTGTAATCGCTGGCCTTGCCGTAGTTCGGATGGAGCATGGGCGGACCCTTGTAATCCGGATCATAGCGGCGCACCATGTACTCCGGCGGGTCCCAGGGTTCGTGCGGGTCAAAGAAATCCACCCATAGGAAGAAGGGGCTATGCTGATCGTTTTCCTCCAGCCACTCGACCGCCAGTTCAGCCGTGCGCGGCGGGAAACGGTCGATTTCCCGGTACCAGCGCCGGTTAATCCATGTGTGGAGGTCAATCAGGTTGCGCCCTTGAAAATGGTTGCCGATGTTGCGCGTCTTGTCGTCGGCCATCACCTGGTCGATTGGATGGTTCATACCCAGGAAGTAAGTGTTGCCTTCCTGGCCGGGCAGCGTGTGCGCGCCGCTGAATCCCTCGAAGAAGGCAGCGCGCACCAGGTGGGGACAGTCACCCAGCAGTTGGCTGACGTAACCGGCCTCACCGAGGATCTGCGGTAGGTGATTGGGGCTGCTCAACCGGCGATCCTGCCAAGGATACCACGGCCAGCCAACGCGCCCAGTCGTGAAATCAGTGCGATGGGGGATAGTCGGAAAGCTGCCCGTATACAACTGGGATAGGCTCACGCAACGCTCGGAAAAGCGGTCAAGATGAGGCGTCCGCACCGGCATCGCCGCGGCGCGGTCGAACAGGTTGTCGTAGCGGAACGTATCGGAAATGATGACAATGATGTTCATTTGAGGTGTCCCTGGTTTAGCCATTGCTATACGGGCAGAATGTCCGGTCCGTCGACGGTAGCAGCATCTTCCAGCGCGCCCGAGGCTGCCAACTCGCCCATTGTTGCGAAGGACGCGCCCGGCTGCCGGCCCACGTGCTCCGATACCGCGTCGATCATGCGGAAAGTATGCTCATAGTCGTCGGCAATGCCGTGCGTGTGCATCAACATGATGACGACAGGGCTCTCCGTGCTGATACGGTCCAGGTCCCGGCGCGCCAATTCGATGAATTCCGCGCTGCGCTGGCCGGACCCGCGCCAGGTATATTCGTTCAGGATCGGCACTTCAATCACATCTTCGTACCACCGGAAAGGACGGTACGGAATGTTGTCGACCCAGTCCTGCGTAAGCTGGCCGCCGTTGTGGGGAAGGTGCGCATAGCCGCTGCCACTGATATACATGCAGGTGTGATAGCCTATACCGACCTCGCGCAAGGCGCTGAACATCGGCTTGGAGATCGCGCCGCACGGCGCACGGAAAACGGTCGGCTCAACGCCCAAATCAAGCGCAAATATCTCCATTCCCTCCTCAATGCGGTCCCGCAGATTGTCCACCGTGTAGCGCGGCATCAACTCCTCGCGGCGTTCGTCGAAGTCCGACTGGAGCGTCGAAAGTATGGAGGTCGCCGGCCAGGCAGGCGGACCAAACTCGTAACAGTCTGCATGCGTCAATCCATGCAATTGCAGGTCGTGACCGGCGTCACGTGCAGCGATGAGCGCCTCCTTCCATTCAGCCGTCATCGGTTTTCCGCCCGCCTTGGGCACTGTGAACCAGGTAGACCCCAGCCCGCGCGAAC
Organism: Caldilineaceae bacterium; assembly: GCA_965220715.1. Lineage (GTDB taxonomy): Bacteria > Chloroflexota > Anaerolineae > Caldilineales > Caldilineaceae > Bin5. Next base: position 3,689,339 of record OZ244843.1, on the reverse strand, counting down.
TGAAGAAATCGGTCGCGCGGCGTAGCGATTCCACCATCGCGCTGCCGCCCGAACCGGCATCGTCGATACTCCATGAATAGGTCGTCATAATCATCCTTTCCGGTTTGGCGTGTCTGCCGTTCCAAAATACGTATTGAATCTCTTCTCGTCGATTACCCTTTGACTGCTCCCACTGTAAGCCCTTCCAGGAAATAACGTTGTAAGAAAATGAAGACGATGACGAGCGGGACTACGCTCAGAAACGCAGCCGCAGAGGTGATACCGTAGTTTACCTGAAATTCGCTGCGCAATAGCGCCAGGCCCAGGGGAAGCGTGTAGAGCTTCTTGCTGTTCAGCACAACCAGAGGCCAGACCAGGTTGTTCCACTGAGCGGTAAAGACCACAATCGACAAAGTCGCCAGCGCCGGCGCCGAAAGCGGCATTATTATCCGCCAGAAGACGCCAAAATCGGAGCAGCCGTCGATGCGGGCGGCATGCTCAAGTTCCTCCGGTATAGTCATCATGAACTGGCGCAGCAGAAAGACGCCCAGCACATTCGCCAGTGCAGGAATGATGAGCCCGCCATAGGAGTTCAGTAGTCCCAACCAGTTGGTTATCAGAAAGGCGGGGATCAATAGCAAGGCGCCTGGGATCATTATTGTTGCCAGCATCATTCCAAACAACAGATCGCGGCCCCAGAACTGCTTCTTGGCAAAGGCGTAGGCCGCCAGCGCGTCAATTACTACAGTTCCCACCGTAACAAGAACAGCCACCAGAATCGTGTTGAAGAACCAGAGGCTGAAGGGCAACTCATTTAAAATGTAAATGTAGTTGTCCCAGGCAAACTTTTCTGGAATCAACTGCGGCGGGATAGAAATGAGAGTATATGTCTCTTTGAACGAGGAGGAGAAAATATATAGATAGGGCCCCAGCATGATTATTACCAGCACGGCCAATAGCGCATGAACCAGCGTAGCCTGCGGTAATATTCTGAGTATCTTTTGCCATCTGAGGCTAGGATTGACCTGGGACATGGGTTTCTTCCTTGTGCTCTTGGCAGCGCCGACCGAATATTCAGTCGAGTTCCGACGTAATTCTGACTTTGGTGAAAGTGGTCAAGGGGGCCGGTATCGCCTCTACATCGCCCTGCTATCTCTCACCTAACACGCGCATTTGCACGAATGAGATGGGCATGATTATCAGCAGAAGTACGACACCCATCGCCGCCGCCATTCCGACCTGGCCGTAGCGAAACGCGTGATTATAAATGTACCAGACTATCGTTGCCGTGGAATGGACGGGTCCGCCGTTTGTCAGCACGAAAACCGTATCGAAGAGTTGGAATGCCCAAATCGTACCCATCACTATCGAAAAGAGGATTACCGGGCGCATAAGCGGGATCGTCACTCGGACTGCCACCTGAAAGGCGGTGGCTCCGTCGATGCGGGCAGCCTCGTGCAGCTCTTCCGGAACGCCCAGCATGGCAGCCAGGAAAAGAATGATATGGAAGCCGATCCCGCGCCACCATTCAATAAGCAGGATGCCATAAAGGGCGACGTCCGGATTGGACAGCCAGTAAATCTCAGGGACGCCCACCAGACCCAGTAGATAGGTCAACACTCCATAGCGGGGAGCCAGGATATAACTCCAAATCTGGGCCGTGGCCGCGGCCGAGGCAAGCAGGGGAAAGAAAACTACGGACCGGTAAAAGTCTTTGAAGCGTACGAGCTTGTTGCCTATCAGAAAAGCCAAGGCCAGGGCCGTGATGACCGCTATCGGCACAACCGATACTGTGTACTGGAGAGAGTTTTTGAATACGGTAAGCGTTATGTTGTCGGTTGTCAGGCTGACATAATTCTGGAAACCGACAAATGGTTTCACTGGAGCGACCAGGTCACCCTTCAGCAGAGACAGCCACAGCGCCCAAAAAAATGGCCCTATGTTAAAAACTGCAAACAACGCCATGAATGGCAGGATGAATAGGTATGCGCTGAGGTTCCGCCTGACCGCCGCACGCTGCCAGAAACCCACTGGCACGGCGCGGCTTTGTACTGGAGACTCTGTGGCTGTTGTCATAGGCCCTGCCTCAATTGCGACTGGATCTCCAGCAGGTGCTACTTGGAAATCCGGTTTCTGCCAAGTGTCGACCAGCGCCTTGCATTATTGCATGCTCGCAAGATGTAAGGGCTGGACTGCAAACAATTCTCCTCGCTCGCAGTCCAGCCGAGAAGAAGAGGCTACGATCCCTCTTCTTCTCTCAGCATGTCGTTCACCTGAACGACCATGTCCTCCACTGCCTCTTCAACGGTGCGCTGGCCCAGAATGAAGGATTCGATCGAAGTGCTCTCGATATCCCAGAACTTGAAGATCCAGCCGCGGTACGGCCAGAAGAATGTATATTCCAGGGTGCCCTGCGCCGTTGTCAACACCTCGTCATCAGGATAGAAGTTGACATGGGGTGACACGCTCATGAACCCGAGACAGCCGATCCAGGAGGTGAGCAGATCAGGTGTGACCAGGGTCTCGATCACATCCCATGACTCCTGGGGATGCGCAGTCTTGGCGGCTATCGCCAGCATGCCGACGCCGCCGTAGCAGGCCCGTCCACGCGGCCCTTCAGCCGGCCCGGTGGCCATGCGCGACGCCCCCAGTCTGAAATCTGGCTTTTCGCTGCGGACCGAATTGGCAAAGACGTTTTGGGACGTGATCATGGCAATCTTGCCGTCGCGGAAATAGCCTCCCACGCCCGGTTCCTGGCCGGAAATGGCGCCGGGCATCGCAATTTCGTATTCGTGATAGAGAGCGTCGAGGAAATTCCAGCCATCGTACGCTTCGGCCGAGTTGATGATACATTCCGTCAAGTCATCGTTAAACCAGTGCCCGCCAAAGCGGCGCGGCCACTGCCCATTCTCATGCCAGCTCGCGGGATGGCTGCCAAACCCGTAGATGTCATCCCCAAGTGCTGTGATGGCCTGGGAGAGGCTAAGGAACTCCTCAACCGTATCGGGCGGCGTGTCCGGATCGTGTCCGGCCTGTTCAAAGAGATCCTTATTCCAGAACAAATTGGACCCGCCAATGATCCACGGGAATGAGTAGGTTGTGCCATCGTATGTTCCCGGCCCCCACGCGCGCTCGTAGAAAAACGAACGGTCGAAATTGGTCGACTCAATCATGTCGTCCAGCGGCATGATATGGCCGGTGTTGACAAAGCGGGGGAAAGACTCCGTCTGATAACTCACGTCCGGCCCTTGGTCGGCGGCAAACGCGGCAACGAACTTTTCGTTGTACTGCCCCCAGGGAATCTCGCTGAAGTCGACGCTGACCCCTGGAAGCATTTCTTCAAGCACATCCAACGTGGGCTGGGCGCAGAGCTTGGTCTCGTCGCCCGCAGCCTTGTGGGGGCCCTTCCACATCGTCAGCGTTACAACTTCCATCGCCGGCGCTCCCCCGCCCTCGTCGCCGGCGGCAGGCACGGCCAGCGCACAGGCGGACAGGCCCGCGCCCATTGTCGCCACGCCTGCCACAGTGGCCGTTCGAGTTAGAAAACTGCGTCTGGACAACTTGGTACCGGTAGCCATGGTGGATTCCTCCTTGGCTTGCTGTGCGGACAACACAAGTGCGTCGCCCAATCGGTTCAAAAAAGACAAGATTTACATATCTGATTGGCAAACAGTATTCCTACCCCAGTTCTTCCAGCACCTTATTCAGCCCTTCAACAGTCTCTTCCACATCTTCGTTGGTCAGCAGCGGGCTGACATTCAAATGCACCGCACGTCCCAGCAAGTCGAGGCTGCGAGGACACATGTCGGGCCTGTATTCGATCTCCCGCTGTGCCCAACGCCAGGGGCCGCCGTCCTTTGTCCATGTGCGGCGATTCAGAATCGGCACCCAGTGAGCATAGACATGATAGTCGATCCCGTCGGGCGAATACAATGGCCCGGCGCCGATGTTTTCGGCCCGAAGCGCCTCCGACACCGATGCGGCCTTGGCCGGGCTATCCATGAAAAAGACGGTGGCAACTGCAGCGTCGCCTTCCGGGTCAGCCAGCTCTCGAAAGTTGATCCCCTTGCGCCTGGTCACATCCTCAATACCGGCTTTGAGCACGCGTTTGCGGTAGCGCATGTCTTCGATCAGACCGTCCAATCTTGCCAGCTGCGGCAGTGCTACCGCGGCCAGAAGCTCCGGCATCCGATAGTTGACGCCGCAAAGCAACTCATCCACGCCATAATCGAGTCGCAAGGGGCCAATCACGTCATGATACATGTTTGTGCGTTTCCAGACCGATTCGTCGTCTGTAACCACCATGCCGCCCTCTCCGGAAGTGATAATCTTGTTGAACTGAAGACTGAAACAGCCAACATCGCCAAAGGAGCCCAACGCGCGCCCTTTGTAGCTTCCCCCGTTTGCCTGCGCCACGTCCTCTATCACCTTGAGACCGTGCTCTTTCGCCAGCGCCATCAGTTCATCCATCCGGCAGGGCGCGCCGCGCATATGCACCGGCATGATCGCCTTGGTGAAAGGCGTAATCTTGCGCTCGACGTCCGCAGGGTCCAATAGGAGCGTCTCGTCGACTTCGGCAATCACCGGAATCCCGCCGGCCGCGACAATCGCGGCCGCAGACGCGATCCAGGTGTAGGCAGGCACAATCACCTCATCGCCCGGCCCGATGCCAATCCCCTGCAGTCCGCAGACCAGCGCCGCCGTTCCTGATGTCACCGCCACCGCGTAACGGGTACCTTTCTTCTCGGCAAATGCCCGTTCCAGCTGGCTGGCCTTCGATTCCTCCTCGCCCGGACCGTAATAGCGAAAGAGACGCTTGGCCCGCAACACTTCCAGGACACCTGCCTCTTCCTCATCGGCGATCGCCATTCCCCCTGGATACATCGGGGGATCGGGATTCTGTTTAGCGGGCGTGCCTCCATGAATTGCCAGTTCCTGGCTGTACTCTTGCGTCATTTATCTTCTCCCTGAGAACTTGCTTGAACGACGGCCCACATCAACCGCGGGCAGTCAGAGGGCCTACCGCATGGCGCAATGCGAACTCCGCCATATGAAGTGCCGGCACTTCCCACTATGTGGCGAGCCTTCCTTCAGCTACACATTTGCAGACACGCCCGTTTGGTCCAATCCCTTGGAATTGTGACGAAATTCACAGCGCCAAAGTTCGCTTCTGGCTCTGTCACTGGATCATTTGCTCAATATAAACGAAATAAGCGCCCAAATCCTTGCCGTCCTCCAACTCAAACCATGTCTGCAGGTGCGTACCTCCCGCAGGCAACGACAGCGTGAAACTGATAGCTTCCTCATCGGCAGCGACTTCCTTACATGCCTCCTCGCCCCCGATGACGATGCGGGCGCGTTGCACAGGCAAGGCAACGCCGCCTCCCCATTTTATCCTTTCCTTTAGCGACGGCTCGCCGGTCGCGTCGGCTTTCTCGTCACTTACTTCCCCACTGGGCCGAATCGAAATCTTGCCGAATGGGGTAGGCTCTCCCCCCTCCAGTCCCGCTGCAATCGGCGCGTCCTCCTCCATGGGCCAGCGGCGCAGACTGAAACTGTAGGTCCCTGCCTCGACGACGTCAACCTCCCAGTGGCCGTTGCAGATCAGGCCCTGGCGGACAAGACTCTGGTTCCATGCGCATTCGCAATCTTCGTTACGCCAGTCGTGCGTATTCAACCGCAGGCGGGACGCGCTCGGCCCCCCAATCGCAATCGGTATATCTTCGTCAAATTGCCGCGAGACTTTCTGCCACCACGCCTCGTAGGCGAGACGCAACGCAGCCACAACGTCGGGTTGGGCCGCGGCATTGTCTTTTCGCTGCTCCGGGTCTTCTTTGATTGCAAACAGTTCGCGACCGTTCACGAGACGCCAGCGATCTGTCATCACCGCGCTCTTGCGCCATTTGACAGGGTACGCCAGCCGCTGTGAGTCGGTAACCAGCGCCCGGTCAGGCCAGACCCTCCGGTTTCCCTCTTCTGGTTGCAGCAGCGGCGCCAGACTGCGTCCATCGAAACCGTTGCCCTCTGGCTTCTCCAGGCGGCACATGTCGATCAGCGTCGGCAGGATATCCACATTCGCGGTCACTTCATCCACGTCCCGCCCCTCACTAATTCCTCCCGCAGGCCAGTGGAGAATGAAAGGAACGCGGTGGCCGCCGTCGTACTCGGAACCTTTTTGGCCCCGCATCCCGGCATTGAAGCCGTTGATGACCAACTGGCTTTCATCCACTTCCAGGCCGCCCCCTGAACCATTGTCGGTCATGAAGATGAAGATTGTATTATCCACCAGGCCCATTTCTGCCAAACTGCGCCGCAATCCGCCAACGTTCTCATCAATGTTGGCAAGCATCCCATAGAAGTTTGCCCTCTGCTGGTGGGGCGTCAGCGGCACATAGGGATCACTGTAGAGAGGATCAACCAGAAAGGGCGAGTGGGGCGCATTGGTTGGAATATAACAAAAGAAAGGTTGCTCCCGGTTTCGCTCGATGAAGCTCAACGCATTCTGGAACCAGACGTCCGTGCAATATCCCTCGTACCGGTTATGCTCTTCCCCGTCCCAGTAACTGTCATCGAAGTAGTTGTTGCCCCAGTAATCAGGAGTCTGGCCGACTCCGCCGCCGCCGTGAACGACGACAGTTTCAAAGCCGCGGTCTTGTGGACGGTATGGCGCGTTGTCCCCCAGATGCCACTTGCCAAAAATGCCGGTGGCATAGCCGCTGCGTTGAAAGTAGTCGGCCATGCTGATCTCGTTAGACCGCAACAATGAACGTCCGCCGATTGTGTGCCAGACGCCGGTGCTATTTGCGTAGTGGCCGGTCAAAAGGCCGGCCCGGGTAGGCGCGCATGTCGGCCCAACGTGGTAATCGGTCAGGCGCACGCTAGTGGCGTGGAGCGCGTCGATATGCGGTGTCTTGACTACCGGATTGCCGTGACACGAAAGATCACCGTATCCCTGATCGTCGGTAAGAACGAAGACAACGTTTGGATGGTCCGGCTTCATGCCTAACTCCCTATGCGAAATCCATTGAAAAATGCCGCCTCTCGCTCGGACCTGCGGTCACTATGGCTTCTGTCGCCCCCGCCCTTACTGTAATTCTGTATTTGTGAATTGCCGCTAGGCCGAAGAATCGTGGATGAATTGAGCCCGTCTAGGGCTCGTTGACGTTTGTCTGAACAACGACTTCCAGGTGCAAATTACGCCTGATCGTCGAAGGGCGGCGCAGTCACGCAAAGAAAATCCGATACGCCTTTGGTGTTCTACGCGTCCCTCCGCGTCCTCCGCGGACAAAAAGGTGTTCTTCGCGACCCTTCGCGTGACTTCGCGGATCAATTGGTTTTGTCTATTTCAACATTCAAGCGAGAAACATCCCTAACAGGCCTGCAGGCCTTCAGTTCTTGTTGACATCTGAACAGCCTTCCCAAAATGTCAACGGAACCTAGTACTTTTGCTCGCTTGGGCTCAACTGCTCGACGTAGACATAGTACGCCCCCATCTCCTCGCCCTCCTCCAACGCAAACCATGTTTGTAAGTGTGTCCCGCCCGCTGGGAGCGTCAGCGTGAAAACTGCGCCTTTGTCATCGGGCCTGACTGTAGTCCACACTTCCTGTCCTGCGATGGCCATACCGGCCCGGCGCACCGGCAGGGCTACTCCACCACCCCAACTGATCCCTTCCTTAAACGACGATCCTTCGGCCGTCTCAAAGTCTGCGTCGATTCGAAGTTCTTGCCATCCTACCGGCTCACCCCCCGCCAAACCGGCAGCAATCGGCGCGTCCTCTTCCAAAGGCCAGCGGCGCAAGGTAAAGCGATAAGTGCCCGATTCGACGACGTCTACCTCCCAGTAGCCGTTACAGATCAAGCCCTGACGGATCAGGCACTGGTTCCATGCGCCTTCCAACTCTTCATTGTGCCAGTCGTAGGTATTCAGCCTCAAACGGGACGCGGCCGCGCCCCCAAACGTTATCGGGATTTCCTCGTCAAACTGACGCGACACCTTCTTCCACCACGCCTCATAGGCCTGACGCAACTCCGCAACGACATCGGGGTGGCTTGCTGCCACATCGCTGCGCTGCTCCGGGTCCTCCCCGATGGCGTACAACTCACTTCCGTTTACCAATCGCCAGTAGTCCGTCATCACCGCGCTTCTGCGCCACTTTATCGGTCGCGGCAGCCGCTGCGTATCGGTGACGATCGCGCGCGCTGGCCAGACGCTGTCTTCCTCTGCGCCGTCAACCCCCGTTTTAGCCGCTTCTGCAGCAGAAGATCCATCCACGTGGCCTAAATTTTGCAGCAGCGGGGCCAGGCTGCGCCCATCGAATTCGCTTTCGCCTGAGCTGTCCAGGCCGCACAACTCGATCAAGGTTGGCAGAATGTCGATATTGGCGGTCAACCGGTCCACGTCGCGACCTGTGTCCAGGCCGCCGCCAGGCCAGTGCATAAAGAAGGGCACGCGGTGACCGCCGTCATACGCAGAGCCCTTTTTCCCTCGCATTCCGGCGTTGAATCCGCTGGTGACAAACTGGTCCTCATCCACATCCAGGCCGCCTGCGGAGCCGTTGTCCGTCATGAAGACAAAGATCGTGTCTTCTTCCAACTCTAACTCTCTTAACCGGAAGCGCAGATTGCCCACATTATCGTCGATCTTTGCCAGCATGCCGTAAAATTTCGCCCGATCCTCGTGGGGCGTCAGCGGCAAATAGGGATCGCTATGAGTTGGATCAACCAGAAAGGGCGCGTGCGGCGCATTGGTAGGTATGTAGCAGAAAAAGGGCTTGGTCCTGTTTCGCTCGATAAATTCTAGGGCCCGCTGAAACCAGACATCAGTGCAGTAACCCTCAAACTGCCTGAATTGTTGCCCATCCCAGTAACTGTCATCAAAGTAACTGTTGCCCCAAAAGTCTGGTGTCTGGCCGACGCCGCCCCCTCCATGCACTACCACTGTCTCGAAACCGCGATCCTGCGGACGGTAGGGTGCGTTGTCGCCCAGGTGCCACTTTCCAAAGATGCCCGTGGCATAACCGTTGCGGTGAAAATAGTCGGCCATACTGACTTCATCGGCCCGCAGCAACGACCGCCCGCCGCTCGTCCGCCAGACGCCGGTGCTGTTGGCGTAGTGGCCCGTCAGAAGACCGGCGCGCGTCGGCGCGCAAGTTGGCCCCACATGGTAATCTGTCAGGCGCACGCTGTCCGAATATAGCGCGTCTATATGAGGCGTCTTTACTATAGGATTGCCATGACAGGATAGGTCGCCGTACCCCTGGTCGTCGGTGAGGACGAAGACGACGTTGGGCCGCTCAGCAGTCACGCCTGTGCCCTCACTGCCAGCGGGTCTTCCACTCTCCGAAATTCTTCTCCTCATCCTGCCCACGCACCAGCACAGGTTTCCAACGGTCGCCAAAGGAGTTGGCCTCGGCCTGCCGCACCCACGTTGGGACGTAGCGCAGCGTTAGCCCGCAGCGCCGCCTGTTCGACCGATTCGGTAGGCTGCCATGAATGAGCGTGCCGTCGTGGATCGAAACCTGGCCGGCGTGGAGTGGCAAATCGACCGCGCTCGCCGATTGCTCTGGCGACACGTGGACCTCCTGGTTGATGCTGAGAAGGTTGCCGGACTGCTCGGCCTTGCCGTGCTCCACCACACCGGACACGTGCGTTCCGGGAATGACCTGCATACAGCCGTTCTCCTCGTCGCTGTCGTCGACCGCATACCAGGCCGTGATGGCCATCGGCGGCTCCAGCCCCCAAAAGGTCACGTCCTGATGCCAGGCAACAAACGCCTCGGCTTGATTTCCTTCGCCGTACTTGTTGAAAAAGTGGGTCGCAAGCAAAAATACATTGGGCCCGACCAACTTTTCGATGGCGTCGAGGATCGTAGGGTGTGTGGCAAGTTCCCAGATAAACTTCTCGTCAAAGTGGTAGTCCACCAGACCCATCTGAGCAGTTTCCTTGCCGACTCGGGCCTCCAAATCGTCAAATGCCAGCCGGTAATCGGCGACCTGCGGCCCATCCATCACGTCAATCGTGCCGATGTAGCCGTCGCTTTTGTATGCCTCTACTTGAGCAAGGGAAAGGTTCATGATTCTCTCCTGAGCGAAATTGGAACCGTCAACTGATGAGGATACCGCCTGTACGCCGCAATTGCAAGCAGAAAAAAAAGTGGCTTGGCCGTGCAAAGCCTTTTGCGTTGTGGTAGACTGATCTAACTGCAGGCAAAGTTCATGAATGGGCCTGAATCTCAAGGAGGATACAGACATGGAAGAACGCCAAGTACCAGGCTGGGTTAAGGAACACATAGGTCGCTATCTCGATTCCAACGGCGAGGACGGCCATATCTGGAACGGTGTGCCAACTCTGCTTCTGACCACAACCGGGCGGCGTACGGGCGAGGCGCGCACAACTCCGCTCATCTATGGCAAGGTTGAGGGCGCGGACAGGTATGTAATTGTCGCCTCCCGCGGGGGCGCCAGCCATCACCCGTCCTGGTATCTCAATCTCGTCGAAACACCTGCAGTGCAGTTGCGGGTCGGGACAGAATGCTTCGACGCCACTGCCCACACCGCCGCGCCGGATGAAAAACCCGCTCTCTGGAGTCTGATGGCGGATATCTTTCCGGCCTACAACGACTACCAGGCCAAGACCGAGCGCGAAATACCGGTTGTCATTCTCGAACGGGCGTGAGTGAGGAAAATGACGCCGCGCCCCCATGGTGCGAACATGGGCTTGGTTCATGACCGATCCGGCCATGCCGGCTCTCTTCTCCTCCCTTCCCCTTTTCCGATCCGCTCCGTCGAAACCGACAACTACCGCACGAAGACGATCACGCTCGACATCAGCCTCAACGCGACGCCAGGACAGTTCGTTATGGCCTGGCTGCCGCGCTTCGATGAGAAGCCCTTCTCTCTGGTTGCTTCCGACCCGGTCACTCTGATGATTACCGCGGTCGGTCCATTTACCAATCTGCTGCATGAACTGCGCCCCGGCGATATGCTTTGGATTCGTGGGCCGTTCGGCAACGGCTTTCGCTTGCCGCGACCCGGATTGCGCGCAGCCTTCGTAGGCGGGGGATATGGTGTGGCTCCTTTGCTTTGGCTTGCGCGCGCCTGGCAACCTCAACTTTCTGCGTTGACTGTCATTATCGGCGCCGGCACGGCCGCCGACCTGCTCTATTCTGATCGCTTCACCAACCTGCAGGAAGCACCGCAAAGTGATGCCATCTCGTTAGAGCTGCTCACATGCACCGAGGACGGCAGCGCCGGGTCGACTGGGCTGGTCACAGATCTTCTGGCAGCCCCTCTGGCCGCAGGCAAGATCGATCTGTTATGCGCCTGCGGTCCCCACGGAATGCTCTCCGCGGTCGACCGCCTGGGCGACAATCACGGCATCCAGCGCCAGCTCTCGTGGGAGGCGTATATGCGCTGCGCCATCGGGATCTGCGGCTCATGCGAACTGAACGGCAGCGTCCTATGCTTGGACGGCCCGGTCCTGCGGCATGACAGCCACAAGAAATCTCGCTCGAATCGTTTCTAGGACGACGAAGTTAGCTTCCGGGGCGTCAAATCGGAGGCGGCTGGCACGCCGTTGGCTGGCGCGGCGCTGAGGACGCCGTCAAGAACCGCGGCTGCAACGACTTCGGCAGCGACTGCCCCCAGCAGACTCAACTCCACTTGCGCATCGAGCGCGCCGGTAGCCAGCGCGAACAGGCAGTCGCCGTCATAAAGAGTATGCGCCGGTCGCGTCGTGCGGCTGACTCCTGTTTGCGCCATCTGTGCCAACTTGGTCACTTCTGTCTTCCGAAGGCTGAGATTCGTGGCGATTACGCCGATGGTCGTGTTTTCCTGGACTGGTCGGGAGGTTTCGGGGTCAGCGTCGCATTGCGAAGCAGAGCGCTGATCAGGGTTCGTGTCTGGCGAACGAAGGAAAAAAGAGTCGAAGCGGGCAGCCGCCTCTGACAGACTGTCCACCAGTCCGCCACTATCCGGGTCTCGGGCCCCCGCCACCAATTCAGCCCGCATTGGGTCCACAATATCACCGACAGCATTGACCGCCATCAGCGCAGATACCACGACGCCGCCAGGCAAGACCGCAGACGCCTGACCTAATCCGCCGCGGGTGCAGCAGTCCTTTCCTAACAGTTTGCCCACCGTACAGCCGACGCCTGCGCCGATAGAACCTCGGCCCTCATCCTCCGCAGTTGCGGACTCGCAAGCAGAAAAGGCGTCCCTTTGCGTAGGGTATACCGTCGAACCGCCAAATTCCAGGTCGTAAAGGATCGCTGCCGGCACAATCGGCACCGGCGCTGCCGGCGTCGGCCAACCATATCCTCGCTGTGCCAACCAGTCGACAACACCATGAGCGGCTCCCAATCCATACGCAGAGCCCCCGCTGAGCAGTACCCCATGGACAAGGTCTACTCGGCCCACGGGATCAAGCAACGCAGTTTCACGCGTCCCCGGAGCCGAACCGCGCACATCCACACCGCAGCAACTCCCATTGGGCGTCAATACGACTGTACAGCCGGTTCCGTGAACAGGAGCCGACCAGTGGCCGACCAAAATGCCCTGCACATCGGTCAGCGCGTTATTCACCTTTCGCCATTCTTGCTGTAACTTGCCTCTTCAGATACGCCATGAGGACATGGAGACCTCGCAGTCGCTGCGGGGAGATCGCCTCATGCAGACCAAGCAGATAATGAATGTCATCCGGCGTTTGCAGCACCGTGTCCGGGGTCGCGCTCTCCAGCCCTTCCTGTACGATCGCGGCGTAGCCCCGTACTGTCGGCGACTCTTTCGGTACGTCAATGTAAACCTGTACGCCGGAATCTTCTATGTCGGCGAACACGAAAATCGGCGTCTGGCATTCGTGGACCTGCTCCATCTGATCGCGGGCGTTGTGAAGAAAGCCGGGAAGATCCGGCATATCCATAGCAAAATCTAGAAGAGACTCCAGCCGCTCGCGCGGCTCCATACTGCGGAAATCTTCAATGATCGCGCGCAGCGGCGGTGGAGTCCGGTCGATCTTTTCTTCAAGCGTGAGGTCGAATTCCATTTAGAAGAGCCAACGCTTCCATCAGAAATACCGTATTGATGGTGGTTGAAGCATTGTTATTTTGAACGTTTCAAGACGGGCAGGCCGTTCTTGCTTTCGGAAACTTCGTAACCTTCGGGTACAGCCTCCAACGATCCCTCCTTTTCTTCTTTGGCGAAGAAATAGAGAGTCTGTTGCCGTCCGTTACGCAGTGTGGTTTCCCTTGAGTGCAGAATGTAAGTTCTGCCCTTGGAATTAGTATGCGCATACGCCATTTGTGGATGCTCCTTTGCAACTTAATGTTGGCAACTTTCCGCTTCCCATTCGCTTTGTGCGGCTGCTCGAAGGCTTGTACCGACCTGCGAATTGGGTGAACTGTACGATAGACAGTTGTATAGATTGTAATTCAGCTTTCCTAAAAGACAAAAGTCGCGACTACTTTCTTAGAGAGAACCTTTAAGTCTTACCGCACGTGAGGCAATATAGGTGTCGGTATATTCCCCTGGCGGCTGACCCTCCCATCGATCTTCATAGAAGCCGGTCAATACGAAACCGGCATCGAGCTGACCGCCGATCTGGTCTGTAAGAGTGTGTCCAAACTCGAGAGCCTCGCCGGCAAGGATGTACGCTCTCTGCTCCGATTTGGAAATGCTGGTGAGATCTGAATACGGCAGCTTGTGTCGGACCTCCAGAATACCCTCATCAATCTTTTGTTGATCGAAAAGAAAAAGTACCGGGTTGACAAAACCGGCCAGCAAGACCCCGCCAGGCTTCAGTACGCGTCCGCATTCCCTCCATACCGGGGGTACCTCAGGGACGAACAGGTTGGAGCAAGGATGGACGATCGTGTCGAATTTCTGGTCCGCAAAGGCCTTCAAGTCCCGCATGTCTCCTTCGACCGTCAACAGATTCAGACCCTCGCGTTCGGCCACTAAACGATCCTGGGCCAGCTGCCGGGGAGAGTTGTCGAATACGGTCACTCGCGCGCCGGTACTTTCGCCGGCGGCGGCCAGTATCGGCCCTTGTTGACCCCCGCCCGAGGCTAAACAGAGGATCTCCGCATTGCGAAAATCGGGGAACCACCCTCGCGGCACCGCCTTTGTCGGCGTAAGGACAATCTCCCAGTCGCCGCGCCTTGCCGCCGCGATGGTCTCCTCACTGACGGGCACGGTCCATTTGCTCTTGCGCTCGACTGCCATATCCCACGCGTAACTGTTGTGGGACTGGACGTCCACAGATTCATCCATCGGGTTCGCCTATCCAATTAGGGAGGTAGTGACATTAAGTTGTTTTCACTTTTCCAGTTCTGCTTGCGACCGCCTGTTCCCACTATTTCTCGAACTCTCCGCCGCACGTATTCTGCGCTGTGACCGCTCCCGCTGGATTTGCTCGCTCAAGCCGGGGAGCGAACCTTCCCGCAGGACGCAAATGATCTCGGCCATGATACAGACCGCAATCTCTGCCGGCGTAATGGCGCCAATATCTATGCCGATTGGCGCTCGAACCCGGTCGAATTTCGACGCCGGAATGTTCTGCTCCCTTTCGAGCAATTCGAAAACCGCCCGGATGCGGCGGCGGCTTCCGATCATTCCCAAATAGGCAACCGGATCATCCAGCACCTCCAAAAGGCAGTCGATGTCGTACTGGTGGCCGCGCGTCACCAGCACGAGATAGGTGTCGCTGTCGAATACCTCTTTCCCCTGCCTCAGATCGACAAGCGCAGGCCGAAACGGCCTAGCCACTACCCTGTCAGCGGTTGGGAAGCGGGCAACATGGGCGAATTGGGGGCGATCATCAATTACCGTTACCAGAAAGTCGCACGTCTTTGCAATTGAGGCCATGGGCACGGCGATGTGACCGGCTCCGGCGATGATCAGATGGGGGGGCCGAGCCTGTACCTCGACAAACACGGAAAAACTGCCGTCCTCTTCCTCATAGTGAAAGCGCTGGTGTTTCTTCCGCTCAACCGCGTCCCGGGCATCTTGCAGTACAGCGCTGTTCAGTTCGCCCAGCCCCAACCCGCCCACAGGGCATCGGTCAGGTTGGGGCCAAACCACTGCATTTCGACCGACCGCTTGGGCATAAGCGCCTGCACCGGCGGTGACAGTGACGAGCGCAACAGCCTCTCTCTTTTCAATCGCATCAATCAGTGTGCTGAGCAACTCTTTCTGCATTTCTCACGTAACTTTCATTTGCGCCGGCCAGCGAAATTTTCGGCAGATCTTCGGCCAGTTGCGAAAGGCGCTTCACTCGGAGCTAGACACGCGCCAAACCAGATGCTAGAATCCATCACATGCGCTTCAGCAGAACTGCGTTTACATCCGCCCAGCAAAACCTTGCCCATATCCAACATTGCAAGGAGCCAAAAACTGCATGACGGACCTGATACAGCCCGAAAATCTGGTTGCTCTGCTGACTCTCGTTCTGCTCGAAATCGTTCTCGGCATTGACAATGTAATTTTTATCGCCATCTTGAGCGGAAAGCTGCCCCACAACCAGCAGGCCAAGGCCCGTTCAACAGGAATCGGGCTGGCCGTTTTTGCCCGCATCGCGCTCCTGTTCAGCATCACCTGGATCATGCGGCTGACCCATCCCATGTTTTCTCTCTTTGGCCATGGTTTCGCCGGCCGCGACTTGATCCTTCTTGTCGGAGGCCTGTTTCTGATCGGCAAGAGCACCTTCGAAATCCACGAAAAGCTGGAGGCGGCTGAACATGACGACAAGACCCGGGCGACAGCAACTTTCGTCTCCGTCATTGCTCAGATCATCCTCATTGACATAGTTTTTTCGCTGGACTCGGTCATTACCGCCGTAGGAATCTCAGGCAACCTGTGGGTAATGGTCCCCGCAATCATTGTTGCGGCCGCGGTCATGCTGTTCTTCGCTGGACCGATCGCCGCCTTCGTCGAACGCCATCCGACGATGAAAATCCTGGCGCTGGCTTTTCTAATTCTGATTGGATTCCTGCTGGTACTGGAAGGTTGGCTCCACGAAGCAGTTGAGGAACTTCATCTGAAGAACTATGCCTACTTTGCCATGGCATTTTCGCTCGCCGTCGAAATGATAAACCTGCGAGTTCGAGAAAAGTCGCAGCCTGTTCATTTGCGCAGCCGCATATCAACCAGGAAGTCGGGCCATGAATCCTAGTTCAGGACAATGAAGGACCGAACCGTCAGGTCTCCTCTGCCGCCGTCGCACCGGCTCAGTCCGCGTCCCTCTCTTCATTTTCTGCCGCTGCCCCTCCCCAGCGCTCGACGAACACATCCATTACCCCACCGCAGACGCCCAAGCTGTCCATCGAAATGTCTTCAGTGAGGTCGACGTGGACAGTGCGCGGAATCCCATCATGGATGACATCCAACCCGGCCCGGATCACATCCGCCTCACCACAGCCGCCGCCAACTGTTCCCACGTGCCGGCCCTGTGGATGAATGAGCATCTTGGCGCCAACCTCCCTGGGCACAGAACCTTTGGCGTCGACAATTGTTGCGACTGCAACAGGCTGCTCGTCCTCCAACATCTCCTCCATATAGTGGTATAAAGTCGCGGTCAAGGTCGTCCCCTTCCTTCCAGCCGCTCTAACATGGCGGCCCACTACCTAAGTTGAGTCCCAAGCGGCTCTAAGGCTCCCGTCGCTGGCTGACCCCTTCAGTTTGGCGATTTCACCCGCCAGTAAGCGATAGGACAACAGCCAAGCCTGAAATCACTGCATTTCAGTTAACCTACTCAAAATCCGCCCGCAGCGATTCATACTCGGCGGGAACATCCATGTCCCTGCGCACGCAATCGCTGTCCACCTCCACATACACCATCTCTTTGCTGAATTCTTTCAGCAGATCTCGCAGTGTCTGCCCTGCCTCAAGTCTCAATAGTTTGGAAAGTGACCATTCGGGCAAGTAAACGGGATGCCCACGGCGGCGATTGTGGCTGGGAATCACGACAGCCTCTGGCTCGGCTCGCGCCCGGTCGATAATCTGCCGGATTACGCCGGCCGGAATGTGCGGCTGATCACCCAAAGCCAGCAGCACCCCCTGTACTGGCAAACCGGCCTGACGCAACTCACCTATCCCAACCTGGAAAGACCGTAGCATTTCATTGCGCCGATAGTCGGAATTGAAAGAAATCGCGGCGGGACCTCCAGCCAGGCAGTGAGCAATTTCAGCGCCGCGATGGCCAGTCACGACTTGTACCGGCGACGCACCGCCACCAACAAGCCCAGCCACGACAGACTCGATCACAGTCCCGCTACGCCACGGCAACAGCGGCTTGAAAAGCCCCATTCTGCTGCTGAACCCGGCAGCAGCGACTACCGCCGCCACACCTTCCGATCGCGTCACTGGCCCAGTTTCGGACGCGACCGCCTGTTCCGCCGACTGGGCAGATTGAGGGCGCGACACAGTCAGGTCAACCTCCAAAAGGATTGGACTATAAAACCATGCAAAGCCACGCGCATTGCCCCCGGCGAATGTTTTCCTCCGCTTGTTCAGTATACCACAAATCAGCGTGGAACAGGCCGGCGCCTAACTGAGAAAAACTCACCTCAGCTATTGCCCCAGTAAGCAGGGACTGCCCAACCAGCAAAAAGCAGAATGTCAGGATTCCACATCGGACGCGTAGGCATCCAACTCGCACTCCTGCTCGGATCGCCCATCGGCGTCGTGGGCCAGAAACGCTCTCAGTAATGAATCGACTGAACTGCCCTTGTCCTCCATATCGCATGATACGCATTTGTGCCTGCCTGCCAGAACCATTATCCGCTTCTTGAAAGACATTTCTCGAGACCGCTCTCGCGCGTTGACCGGTAGATACTATCTTGGCGGGTTTTCGCTCATCATCCGCATAGAGTGCTATAATCTTTTTATGCGGGATTCGTTTCACACTACGCCAAATGGAACGTCTGAAAGGCGTCATTACGACCTGGTGAAGGATCCGATCTACTATTTTACTTTCGGATTCTTTGCCATTCTCACAACGGCTCTGCCCGCCGTCTTGGGACAACCGAACTTTTTGCCGATCGCGCAGACCGTGGCCCTCACCCTCTTTCTGGCTGTTCCCCTCCGGAGGGGTCTGGTAGGCAAAGGGATCCTGATGCTCTCAGTTTGGCTGGTCCTGCAGACCCTGGTGATGATCGTGGGAACTGCGCTTCTGCCCCCGGTGTTCGAGCGGGCAATCCATGACGGTTTTTCCTACCACCGCTCGCTGTTGGAGTGGTCTGTTACTGGACAGAACCTCCCAGGCTGGCTGTTGAACAGTCCATGGGCTCGTCTTGTTGAACTCTTCGGCGTCCTGCTGGGCAGTTTGCTTTCTGCCGGGCTTGTTGGTCTCTGGTTTCTCATGCGCGCAGTGAATCAATTTGCCTATGCTGTCGGACGTTTGGCCCTGGAAGGGCCTCCCGGCCTAATTCTGGGGCTGATGCCGTGGAGGCTGGCGATGATTGCAGGATATGCCGGCTTTGTCGTCATACTGGCTCAGCCGCTCTTGACCAACAGCTGGAATCCTGCCTTTTACATTAAGAGGCAGCGTCGCCTGCTAACTGCATCCTTAACGCTCGTAGCGATTGGCCTTTTGCTTGAAATGACGCTACCAGGGCTCTGGCGCTCCATCTGGGTACTCTGAGCCGCCGGCAAGAAGTCAGGGAAGAGGGTTGCTGCGACAGTTTCTTGCAATCCGGCCGGGAGCCAGCCAAAATTGTCAATGGAAAACGTACCTCGCTGCGCTTCGCCATCGTGCCAATCAGTTGCGTCTCGTTATCGTCTGCCCCCTGCAATGCGCTGCCCAACCATGTAGACGGCTCGCAAGTGCCGGCCCACCACGAAGTGGCAGGTCCTGTGCAAGCAAGCGCCGGACCGTCCCTCTCTCGTCTCCAATTCTGATGCTTCGAATAAAGCGGGTAACCATAAAAGGATTTAAGACCTTCGCCCAGCAGACCGAGTTTGCCTTCGGCACAGGCGTAACGGCTATCGTTGGGCCAAACGGTTGCGGCAAGAGCAATGTTGCCGATGCGATTCGTTGGTCTCTGGGCGAACAGAGCTTTGGACTACTGCGCTCGAAGAAAACTCTTGACGTCATATTTTCGGGGAGCGACAAACGTCCCAGGCAGGGAATGGCGACGGTAAGCCTCGTCTTGGACAACGATGGCGGCGAACTGGGCATCGACTTCAGCGAAGTGGAGATAACGCGCAGAGCCTACCGGGACGGCGAAAATGAATATCTCATTAACGGGCAGCGGGTACGACTGCAGGACATCACCCAACTCCTTGGGCCCAGTGGGCTGGGTAAGCGCGCCTATGCGGTGATCGGCCAAGGACTGATAGATCGAGTACTTACCCTCAGCCCGGAGGAAAGGCGGGCGCTCTTCGAAGAAGCCGCCGGCATCACCGGCTACCAGCAGAAACGATCCGCGGCCATACGTAGGCTGGAGGCCACGCAGCTAAACCTCGACCGTGTACGGGATGTCCTTGGTGAACTTTCCCCCCGGCTAGCCAGTCTCAAACGGCAGGCAGATCGTACCCTCGAAAGGCGTCAGATCGAAACCGACTTGAAGGACCTGCTCCACATCTGGTATGGCTATCAGTGGCACCGCACTCTCACCGGTCTGGCAGAGGCCCGGCGAAAGACAGAGCGCGACCAGCATTCCACTCAGGTTCGCCGCCAACGGTTGGACGCAATTCGCGCCAATCTTGACGACATACGCGCCCGCCAGACCAGGTTGCGCGCCAACCAGAGCGAACAGAGTTCGATCAGCGACGCCCGCCAACGCCAGACCGCTGAAGTGAGCCGCCGCCTCGCCGTGACCCAGGAACGCCTCTATCAGATCGTTGCCCGACACCAGGAGTTGAAAGACGAGAACAGTGAGTTGCTCGAAGAAAAGAAGTCGGCTGAATCGCGGCTCGAGTCCATTCAGGCTGAGCTGGAAAAGGCCCAGTTCCGGCACAACTCCTCCCAGAACGCCGTTGATCTGTTGCAAAGCCAACTGGCCGAACGGCAGAAAGAACACGGCGCTTCCCTGATGCGCTGGCGCGAGGCGGAAACCGCATTGCGCAAAAAGGAAAACCATATCGCCGACCTGCGCAGCCGCCTGGAGCATCTGGTTGAACGACGCAGTTCATTGAAGAAGAGAACTACCCTGCTCCAGGCAGAATTACACCAGCGCAACCAAGCTGCCGACCAGGCTGCAGCAACCTTAACCGCCTTGGAGTCCGCCAACACCGATCGCGGCACAGAAATCGACATGGCCCAGGCACGAATCGCCGCACTTACAGATGCTATTGCTGCCGATAACATCGCCCTCCGCGACCAGGAACAGTCGAGGAACAGAGTTCTGCGTGATATCGAACGTATACAGACCCGGCTCGAGCTTCTGCAGAGAATGCGCGGAGAAGGAACCGGGTATGCCAGTGGAGTTCGCTCCATCTTGCTGGCGTCTCAACAAGGCAAGCTGGACGGAATCCTGGGCACGGTTGCTTCGCAAGTCCATGTCCCTGCCCGGCTTGAACGGGCCATTGAAGTTGTGCTGGGAGCGGCACTACAAAACGTGATCGTCAGTACGTGGCGTGACGCCCAAGGCGCCATCGAATACCTGAAGAGCGCCGGTGCCGGTCGCGCCACACTCCTGCCCCTGAACCGGCTGCGGTCTAGCGGCCCCATCCCTGCGCCCAATAGCGACGGTGTTGTCGGAAATGCCGCAAGATCCGTCCGGTACGACTCCGCAGTGGCTCCGGCAATCGAACATCTGTTGCAGCGAGTTTGGATCGCCGACGATCTGGCAGCGGCCCGCCTTGCTCTGGACGCCTATTCAGGACCGGCGAGGAATGGCCGCAGGCAGAATAACCGCGCAGACAGCAATGTCCGCTTGCCAACAGTTGTCACGCTGGATGGAGAAATCATTCGCCCTGGCGGCTCTGTTACCGGCGGTAACGACGGTCGTCGCCAACGCGATTCTGTGTTGGCTTGGGAAAGGGAAGCCCGCGAACTGCCGGCCGAATTGGACCGAGCAAAGGCACAGGAACAGCGTGCGGCCGAAAGAACGCAGGCTGGCCGCCAACATGTCGAAGAGCAAAGAAAGACGCGTACCGAACTGGAGGTACAAAGGCAGGCCCTTCTTCGTGATGCTCAGCGGCGGCAGGCAGAACTGGAGCAGGCCAGGCTCCTCTCCGCCCAGAAAAAGCAGGAAGCCGCCTGGCAGAAACAATTACTCGAACAGACCCAACAGGACCTGGCAGAATTCGATTTCCAGGAAGAACAGTTAAGAGTGACATTGGAAAGGGCGGCCGATTCCCTGGGAGATGCCCGGCAACGGGCCGGTTTAGCCGAAGAGGCGGCGCAGGCAAACCCAGACGAACTGCTTCGCGACCTGGCCGACTTGCGCGCCAAAGCTGCAGCAGCGCAGGAAAACCTAAGCAGCCAACGCGCTCTCAAGGCGCAGCAGAGAGGAACTCTCGAACAGATCGTCAGCCAGCTTCGGTCCAAGTCAGGTCGACAGAATGGACTGCTCCAGGAGACAGACCAACTGCGTAGCGACATTGGTCAGATTTCCTCCGAGGAGCGTGCATTGCATGCAGAATCGACCGAACTTCAGCGGAAGATGGCTGCGTTGGAAACTAATCTCAGGCAACTGGATGAGGAACAGGTGCAAGCAGCGGCCGAAGAACGAGCCGGGCAACAACTACTGCTGCAGGATGAATCAGACTGGAACGCCTCTCTGCTTGCGTTGCAGCGTACTGAAGATCGTTTGGAAAACCTTCGCCGCGAAATTCGCCAGGATTTTGGGCTGGCAGAAATGGAAGAAGCGGTCGGATTGGCCTACCAACCCCCTCTACCTCTGCAGGCCCTTGTCGCCCAACTTCCAGTCATCAAGGAGCTACCTGCCGGATTGAAGGATGATGTCAGGGAAACACGCGCACGCGTCCGGCGATTGAGCAATGTCAATCCGGAGGCGCCTCAGGAATATGAGGAAGCTGCCAGCCGCCATCGCTTTCTTAAGACCCAGTCGGACGATCTCGACGAGGCGGCCAATGACCTGCAACAGGTCATCCGCGAATTGGACAAACGCATGGAGGGGGACTTGCGTCGCACCTTCGATGCCGTTTCCACCGAATTTGCAAAACTCTTCAAATTGCTTCTCCAGGGAGGAACGGCAAAAATTTCAATGACCGACCCGGAAGACATTCTCAATACCGGCGTCGACATCCTTGCCCGTCCGCCCGGAAAGCGTCCTCAAAGCCTGGACCTACTCTCCGGCGGCGAGCGCTCGTTGACAGCATGCGCGCTGGTTCTTGCTATCCTTCGCGTCAGCCCGACTCCTTTCTGTGTCCTGGATGAAGTAGATGCTACCCTTGATGAGGCAAACGTGGACCGGCTAAGAACCGCTTTGGAGATGTTGAGCGAGCAGACACAGTTCATCGTCATCACCCACAACCGCCGTACCCTCGAAATGGCCAACAGCATTTACGGCATTACCATGGGGGACGACGGTGTTAGTCGGGTAATTAGCCTGCGCCTGGAAAGTGGCGAGTTAAGTGTAATTGAGGACAATGAAGTTGAGCCTGTGTCCGCAATTGCGCTGTGACCCAGGCAGTCTCCAAGCCCCAATCCAGCGACGGGGCCTGTTGTCAGCCAGCTCCTTTTCCCGGGACCGTACAGTTCTGCCCAGCCCGAAATACGAAGTGAATGAAGCGCAGCAAATGCCCTCCCACTTGCCAGCCATAGCGGAAACAGTATAATTCCCGTGTGGGTCACCACCTTTTGAAAAGCTGTCACCAGCAAATTGGCTGTAACGGAAAGTACTACGGAAAATACCTCGACGGAGCGTCTCAATGAACCGAGTCCACCCATTGATCCGAGTTGGCGGCCCAATCCTGGGCGTTATTATATTGATTTATGTCATCAACTACGCCGTAGATACATTCCGTGCAGATCTGAAGTCGGCCAGGGATGCGGAACGGGAAGCAACATTGGCGGCGTCCGAAGCCGCCGGGGAACAGGAAGCTGAAGAAGCTGCGACCGCTGAAGCGCCCGCCCAGGCCGAAGACGCTCAAGAGCAGCCCCCTTCCGAGAACGTTTTCTTCCGCCAGCCGACCAGCAATGCAATTGTTCCGCCCACCTTCGTTGTGAAAATGGGCGCGGTTGGCGTAACCGTAGAACCATCAGGCGAAGTCGTCTCGGGTTCAGGGCACATGCACATTCTTGTCGATACTGATTTCACTCCCGCCGGCGAGGTAATTCCCGCCGATGCGCAGAACCTCCATTTCGGGGACGGGTCGCTTGAAACAGAGCTGACACTGCCGCCTGGCGAACACACCTTGTATTTGCAGTTCGCCGATGGGTTACATACCGGTCTCGAAGGAGAGCAGTTTAGGGATACTATCGTAGTCTTTGTCGAAACAGGCGCGGCCGACCAATCAGTAGCCTTTTTTGAGCCGCTCGACCGCGCAACCGTCTCGTCACCATTTGAGGTGGTGATGGCGGCCACCGGCCTCGTAGTCGAGCCCTCCGGCGAATTGAACGAGGGCGCCGGACATTTCCACATCCTCGTCGATACCGACTTCATCCCTGCCGGTCAGGTCATCCCCACCGACGAGCAGCATCTCCACTACGGCAAGGGCCAGACAACGATCTCGCTCGAACTTGAACCAGGCGAGCACACGCTTCGCCTGCAGTTCGCAGACGGAGCCCACACCGCATTGGAAGGCGACCAGTACCGCGACACCATCACCGTCGTCGTCGAAGCCGGCGCGGTCTCCCCGTCAGTTGGCTTTGAACAACCCGCCGACGGCGCATCCGTTGGGTCACCTTTTGTGGTGGTGATGGCGGCCACCAGCCTCGTGATCGAGCCCTCCGGGGAAGTAAACGACGGCGCAGGACATTTTCACATCCTCGTCGACACCGACTTCATCCCTGCCGGACAGGTCATCCCCACCGACGAGCAGCACCTCCACTACGGTAAGGGCCAGACAGCGATCCCGCTTGAACTCGAACCAGGCGAGCACACACTGCGCCTGCAGTTCGCAGACGGAGCCCACATTGCTCTGGAAGGCGACCAGTACCGCGACACCATCACCGTCGTCGTCGATGCCGGCATCGTATCTCCGTCGGTTGGCTTCGAACAACCCGCCGACGGCGCATCCGTTGGGTCACCTTTCGAAGTCGTGATGGCGGCCACCGGTCTCGTGGTCGAGCCCTCCGGCGAGATTAACGAAGGCGCAGGACACTTCCATATCCTCGTCGACACCGACTTCGTCCCGGCCGGACAGGTCATCCCCACCGACGAGCAGCATCTCCACTACGGCAAGGGCCAGACAACGATCTCGCCCGAACTCGAACCAGGCGAGCACACGCTGCGTCTGCAGTTCGCTGACGGAGCCCACACTGCACTGGAAGGCGACCAGTACCGCGACACCATCACCGTCGTCGTCGAAGCCGGCGCCGTATCCCCGTCGGTTGGCTTCGAACAACCCGCCGACGGCGCAACCGTCGCGTCACCATTTGACGTAGTGATGGCGGCCACCGGCCTCGTTGTCGAGCCCTCCGGCGAGATTAACGAAGGCGCCGGACACTTCCATATCCTCGTCGATACCGACTTCATCCCAGCCGGACAGGTCATCCCCACCGACGAGCAGCATCTCCACTACGGCCAGGGCCAGACAACGATCTCGCTCGAACTTGAACCAGGCGAGCACACGCTGCGCCTGCAGTTCGCTGACGGAGCCCACACCGCATTGGAAGGCGGACAGTATCGCGACACCATCACCGTCGTCGTCGAAGCCGGCGCTCTATCCCCGTCGGTTGGCTTCGAACAACCCGCCGACGGCGCAACCGTCGCGTCACCATTTGGCGTAGTGATGGCGGCCACCGGCCTCGTTGTCGAGCCCTCCGGCGAAGTGAACGAAGGCGCCGGACATTTCCACATCCTCGTCGATACCGACTTCATCCCAGCCGGACAGGTCATCCCCACCGACGAGCAGCATCTCCACTACGGCAAGGGCCAGACAACGGTCTCGCTCGAACTTGCACCGGGCGAGTACACGCTGCGCCTGCAGTTCGCTGACGGAGCCCACACCGCATTGGAGGGCGACCAGTACCGACAGCAGATAGAGATTGTCGTCAGTGACGAAGGCCAGACAGCCGAGCCGGCTCCGCCTCCCACTCAGCACCTGTCACAGGAAACGGCAGACCTTGCCATCGCCGCAATGACGGCCACCGGCTGCAACAGTTGCCACTTCACAACCGGGTTGCCCATGTTCGACGGCACAATGCTCGGTCCCGACCAGACAAACTTGGGAGCGATCGCAGGTAGTCGCCGCGAGGGATATACCGCTGAGGAGTACCTCCGTGAGTCAATTGTGGAGCCCAGTGCTTTCATAGTTGAGGAGTGTCCGCTGGGTCAGTGTCTCCAGGTAATGCCCGAGAACTACGGCGAACTACTGACTGAAGAAGAGCTTGACGCAATCGTAGCCTACCTCCTGTCCCTCAGAACTGAGGAGTAGTTACCCAGCCCGGATCGTAGCACAAAAAAGCCCCTGACTTAGAAGTAAAAGTCAGGGGCAAAATATACACTTAGATTAGTACTTCCCCGTTCTGCCAAACTCCTGGAAAACGGAAAGTTTCTGCTTTGACCACCCTTGAACTGTCGGTCGTTCAGCGACAGGCTAAGAGTCAACTTGCCTTAGCAAGCCTCACCCGGCGATGACCAGAAGAAGCACCCAAAGAAAGCTGATTGAGCTAATAACGCTCACCACCATGGCAAGGAAAAATTTCGGGCCGAACTTCTGCCTGAGGCGCCTGACGGGCTGCCACTTCACCGGCAGAAACAACCTGGATTTCACTGGTACCAGCGAACCAGAACGGCTCCGGCTCTTAGTTGGGGTGTAGCGTGGAACAGCGGCTTGGAAAGTCATTGCTGCTCTCCTTATTGTCTGGTGGCCCGCCAAATCCTCATCTCTGCTACATATTATACACAATCAGCGGCCACTTGTCCATACCTCAAAATTCTAGCATAGCAGCGAAATCAACGCAAATTGGAAACATACGCGCTAATTCAAGAGATTAAACAGCAGTTGAGCGACGAAAATCACCACTTCCTACCGGTCAGTCATGGCTTTCAAAGAATTCGGGGCACCGTTTCATTCCAGGGAAGACCAACGGTTAGCTTGGACAGGCTGACCTTACAAACCTTCCCGCCGGCCCCGTTGCAAGTCCCCAATTGCCAAAGGCCTATTCCCTCAGAGTGGCCACGAATCCTCTTCTTCCAGAAGGTCGTCCTCTTCTTCCTCCAATTCCGGATCGCCGTCATCTACATCATATAGACTCTCGTCCAGATCGTCCTCGAAGATCGATTCTTCATCCAGCCATTCAAGTTCCATTTCCTCTTTGTCACTCGTTTCCCCATTGCCGGACGAGACGCCAGGAAGTTCCATTTCGTCGAACGTAAGACACGAAAGTGTTTTCAAGTCCAATTCGATTTCATCGGCGTCACACCAGCCATTCAACCAGAAACTGCAGCCTTTCTGCGGGCAGCGCACCCGGCTCATTCGGAGTCCTCCCATACAACGGGGTCTTTGGGTGTTGCGTGTCAGACCTATGCCCAACAGTTCAGCGCCCCCCACGTCGAAATTTGATACATTCGAGTATAGCAGATTATTTCGGCTCGTCAACCATTTTCGGTCATTTTGTCCCATTTCTGTATAGATTCGCAGGTTGCTGTTTGCAATCCCCCTGCGCGACAGTGCCAGCTCGGCATTCCCGCCCCATTGACTTTCACTTTAGCTAACATGACCATGCCTGTACGGACTCGCTGACTCCATACTATAGTTGACGGCGGAAACCAACCTATCCACAAAACAGTATTGTAATGGCAGTGTGTTACGAAGAGGTGCTGCGCGGATCAAAAAGGTGTTAACCGCGGCCCCTCGTGGACAGACCAATTTATAACTTTGCAGTAACTACTCAGCCGCAATCAGTTTGCGACCCTGAATGAGGCGAGCGAAGGTGTATTCTCTCTCCTCGCTCCTCTATACTCTCTCCTTGCACTATGGCGGTCGGGCCTTCGGCCCTCCCTTGTGCAGGGGCTGCGCCCCCGCAACGCCCCCCTCCAAAACCATCGCTCACCGACCTTACGCCGTATTCCCGGCAGTGCGGCTCAACCAACGTGGCGGCTGCCAACCGAATACGCAATCAGATAGTCTGAATGGCGGCGGGGTTGAAGGACTGGTCAAGACAGATATTGTATGTGGCTTAGTAGTTACACTTTGCAAAGGTTTTCTCCGTGGCCCTCCGTGGCCCTTCGTGGCCCTTCGTGGATAAAAAGAAGGTGTTCTCCACGACCCTTCGTGGATAGACCAATATATGACCTTGCAATTCTCAGTTCAGACAAAAGTCAACGAGCCCTGGACATCACAGACTCTCCGCACGCTACAATGAAGGTTGCGATTTCCGTATTAACTTGCCTTCCCCTCCTCGGCATAGGGCAACGTTGTGTGGTATTCTTGAACGCTTGCCAGCGATTGCGTGTAAGACCTGTTACGCGAGGCTCGAACCTTTTTGCCATTCCTTACGTACTATAGTTTAGCCGGCTGTATTCCCGCTGCAAGTTATTTGAACCCGTCAATCCCCTCGCAAAGGTGAAATACATGAGCACGCTAGGCAATGTTGTATGGTTGGTTTTCGGTGGTCTGATTGCCGCCTTGGGGTACATCATCGGTGGCCTGTTGATCTGCATTACAGTTGTTGGCATTCCCTTCGGGCTGCAATCAATGAAAATCGGCGTAGCCACCCTCGCCCCCTTTGGCAAAGAGGTTGTGGAAGTTAAGCAGGCAAACAGTATACTCAGGATTCTCTTCAACCTGCTGTGGCTGGTGCTGTTCGGTTGGGAAATTGCCTTGGCCCATCTTGCGTCGGCCCTGATACTAACCATCACCATAGTTGGCATCCCCTTCGCCAAACAACATGTCAAACTGATTCCCCTCTCACTTTTCCCTTTCGGTCGGAATCTGCTGTAACTCTCCGGCAGACATCGTACACACTCATGTGCGCCACCTCCCGTTACTCGATTCTCTCCTCTCCAGCCTGTCTCCTGCCCCGTTGGAACTAAAACCTTTCACTACTGCCGACCTGCCGTTCAGTTCGTCAAATTAGCCACTTTCGAAGTAAGAATGGCATTTTTCTACCATGCCCATTGCAAATCCCTTTCAACAGGCGCGTGCCGCACTGGACGCCAAAGTTAGGGAAGCTTGTGTAACTATGGTAAAAATGGGGCGAAGTATATTCCTAAATTGGACTTGGCGCCCAACCAATTCAGCTATGACTGGAGCTCGTTTTCTGCCCACGCCTGTGCTTGTTCCTTCTGTTTGTTACCGCCGTCGGCTCGCGGTCTCCCGCTCGTTCGCGACCCTCCAGGCTTCCGGCGGATACGAGTTCAATGCGTTGGTCAGCCCCGCAACTGACCGGATGACTGCGTGTTCGACTGTCGAGTGTACCCGCCGTGTATTCGGAAACAGCAAAGCTGGAACTGCCAATAATCTTCGCTCGGAGCCAACATTCCGCAGTGAGCGCCCCTCGGTTCGGTATCGGGCTGGGCATGAAGTTCGTCTCATAACACATGTATCGGGCGCCAAAATAGTGCTCCGCCAGCGAATTCACTGAAGCCGCTATGTTAGCAGCATCCATCTCTCTCATACTCATTAGTGGCGTAATCCTATATTTGATCCGCCCAGAGCGGCGCGCCTGGGCTGGCTGGCTTGCGGCGGTGCCGCCGCTCGCGGTCACCGTCTGGCAGGTCGCTGCCGCTTCCCAGTTCCTGGGACGGGACGCTGCAGCATCCTCCGGAACACTCTCGCACGTTCAGCACGGGACAATTCTTGCCGAGCACTACCAATGGATTGAGTCCCTCGGCTTGGCGCTCTCTTTCCGTCTCGACGGCCTCTCGTTGCTGTTTGGACTGATCATTTCAGGCATAGGCGCCGCCGTCGCGCTCTACACGCACTACTATCTCGAAAACGATGAACGTCAAGGATACTTCTATCTCTCACTCTTTGCGTTCATGGCCTCCATGTTGGGGTTGGTTTGGGCCGACAATCTGTTGACCCTGTTCGTCTTCTGGGAAGGGACCAGCGTAACAAGCTATCTGCTCATCGGCTACTCCCACCGATCTGCTGTTGCCAGAGGCGGCGCCCGCAACGCATTCATTGTCACCGCCGCTGGCGGCCTCGCATTACTTGCCGGAATGATCCTGTTGGGCCAGGGGAGCGGGAGCTACACGATCAGCGAGATCATCGCCCGCCCTGGCTTGACTGAGCTTGAACTGTATCCCGCAATTCTGGTCCTGATTCTCCTGGGCGCGTTTACCAAGTCGGCCCAGTTTCCCTTTCACTGGTGGTTGCCGGGCGCAATGGCCGCCCCAACTCCAGCAAGCGCCTACTTGCATTCGGCCACTATGGTGAAGGCAGGTATCTACCTTCTGGCCCGCCTGCACCCGGCTCTCAGCGGGCATCCAATGTGGCTGTGGTCGCTCCTTATATTCGGGGGCATTACTATGCTCTTGGGCGCGGTCACCGCCGTTCGCCATTGGGATATGAAGGCTCTGTTGGCCTACGCAACCGTCAGCCAACTAGGTGTCCTCACCACTCTCCTGGCCTTCCGCAGCGAGGCCGCGCTGCTTGCGGTAGTCGTCGGCATCCTCGCGCACGCGCTCTATAAGGGACCCCTCTTTCTCGTGGCCGGCATCGTTGACCACGCAACCGGCGTCAGGGACTTGAGAAAACTTGCCGGCCTGAGGCGATCTCTGCCCGTTACATCGGCGGTGGCGCTCGTGGCAGTACTTTCCATGGCCGGAATCCCCCCACTATTCGGTTTCGTAGCCAAAGAAGCCTTACTGGAGACCTTTTTCGAGGCCGCTGAACACGGAGCCGTGGCAGGATGGATTGCGTTTGCCGCCGCCGCTGTTGCCGGGGCCTTTTTCGTTACCTTCAGTTTGACCCTCCTTTGGGAGGCCTTCTTGCGTCCGGGCCCGAACGGCGGCACCGAAACGTCACAGCAGCATAGTGCAGATCCGGTTGCCCCGACGCCCATCCACCACGCCCCCGCCGCTCCGTTTGTGGCCGCGCCGCTCATCCTCGTTGCCTGTGGAACTGTTGCACCGTTTGCCTTGCAGCCGCTATCCGCCTTTCTTGCCGCGGCAGCATCATCAATTGCTGGCGAAACCGTTCACAAGCACGCCGCGCTCTGGCACGGATTTACGCCGGTCCTGATGACAAGCCTGCTCGCAATTGCCGCCGGCATCTGGCTCTTCCTGAACAGATCACTCCTCCGCCGCACCCTTGCCCGGATGCCTGAAAAGCTACGGGGCGTCGTAATCTTTCAAGACTTCCTGGACGGAATCTACGCGCTTGCCCAGATCACAGCTCGCTTCTCTCAAGGCTACACTCTGGCTTCGCAGTCGGCCATAGTGTTGCTCGCGGCCTTCCTTCCAGTAGTAGCTGCCCTGCGCCAAATCCGGCTCAACGACCTGATGCCGGCGACGCACATCCTCCCCGGCGCCCCGGAAACGATCCTTATTCTCATGACAGTCGTATCCGCCTACGTCACTGTCCGCGTGCGAACAAGATTGGGCGCAATAGTTAGCCTGGGGGTCGTTGGCGTCTCGGTCACCTTGTTCTATGTGTTCTTCAGCGCACCGGACTTGGCGCTTACTCAGCTTCTCATTGAAGTATTGACAGTCGTGCTTCTGGTTCTTGTGTTTACGAAATTGCCGCCGGATACGCGTCCACCCATGCAGAAATTGAAACAGGCGCGCAATGTTCTGGTGGCGCTGGCTGCCGGTGCATTCGGTTTTTTCCTTGTCCTGTTTAACAGCAGCGACGCTATGCAGGCCGCCAAGTCCATCAGTGGATTCTTTCTGCACAACGCCGTGCCCAGCGGCCATGGCGCCAATGTCGTCAACGTTATCCTGGTCGACTTCCGCGGTTTCGACACAATGGGAGAAATCACTGTCCTTGCCTTGGCAGCTCTGGGCGGCTACGCACTCCTGAACGCCCCACGGGTCAATCTGCCGTCGACCTCTTCCGTACAACCAAAGTCCGTTAGAGCCCCCGAAAGTCAACAAACCATTTCGGAGGCCGACACTGAAAACTCGAATGTTGAACCCCAAAACGAATCAAATGTAAAACCCGCTTGATACCAGGTTTTTTCGCACGGGTTACGCCATGGAAACGTGCTTGCCTTGCCTGACTTTACGCAATACGAAATGCGAAACGCGCAATAAAACGTGTTTTCGAATTGAACGCACATTTGTACATAGTCAAGCCGTTTCCTCATAGACATTTTCTGTCAAAATGCCCGAACTATACCTTCGTCTCCTGAATCGCATTCTTACGCCTGTCTTGCTTCTGCTGGCCATTTACCTGCTGCTGCGGGGACACAACCTGCCCGGAGGCGGATTCATCGCCGGGTTAATGGCGGCTGCTGCCTTTGAGCTACAGATCCTGAGCCGGGGGCACAACAGGGTTCGGAGGGCCATCGGTCCATACCTGAACAGCGGGATCGGTCTCGGTCTGGCTGTCGCCATCTGCTCAGGTATTGCCGGGCTGCTGAAAGGGACCTTCTTCAAAAGTTTGTGGTTCGAACTGCACCTGCCTTTACTTGGCGAACTCACAATCGGTACGCCGGTCATCTTTGACCTGGGCGTGTTTCTCGTCGTTGCCAGCGTCACAACCTCCTTTCTTCTCGGCTTGAGTCGTGCTTCTGACAGCGCTGTTCTCCTTCCCGAGGGCACGGCATCGCCGGATCTTGCTGGTGGCCCTGGGTCCGACCTGACGGAATTAGCGGTGGAAACCAGCCGCGAGGCGGACATATGACCTCCGTACTTCTTGCGATTGCCGTCGGAAGCCTTTTTGCCTCCGGCGCCTATTTGATCATGCGGCGTGGACAAATCAAACTCATCCTCGGCTTAGCCTTGTTGAGTCACGGAGTCAATCTGCTGCTCTTCGGGTCCGGCAGGCTCACCGAGGGCCGGCCACCTATCTTTCTTCACAAATATGATTATGCTGAGACCCTCGCCTCGTTTCCCCCTGCAGATCCGTTACCCCAAGCCCTGATCCTGACAGCGATCGTAATCAGCTTCGGCATTACCGCTTTCGTCATCGTGTTGGTGAACCGACGCCATACAATCACCGCAACCGATTATGTGCACGGCGAGTTTGTGCCGCTCTTGCGGGAAGGAGATCCCTTCGACTTCTCCGATTCATCCGAAATAGACCAGTATGACTGGCTTGCTTTCGAGGTAGATGAGGTTTACGACAGCGACGAACTATTTTCAGGCCTTCCGCCCCGTCCGCTGTCTGAACACGACGAGTCAACTGCTATGGAAGAGGACAACTACAAATGGCCATAAGCGCCAATCTGCTGGCCGCACCCGTTGCCGCGCCTCTCTTGACAGCCGCTCTCATACTGCTACTTGCCCGATGGGGTGGACGAAGGCTTATTCGGCATCAGATCGCTCTGACGACGCTGGCCCTGTGCTTCAATTTTGCCGTCGCCTTGGTTCTCTTCCGGTCCACTGCGGTACAGGGAGAACGATTTGTCCTGCAGATGGGGGCTTGGTCGGCTCCCTATGGTATTACCGTTTACTGTGATGGGCTTTCGGCAACGCTCCTGCTGCTGACGGCGCTGGTCGCTCTAGCCGTCTACCCTTTCGCAGTCGCCACCATCGACTACCACAGGGCCCGGATGGGATTTCATCCTCTGTACCTGTTCCTTCTTATGGGGGTCAACGGCGCTTTCCTGGCCGGAGACCTCTTCAATCTGTATGTCTTTTTTGAAGTGCTCCTGATGGCCAGCTTTGTCCTTCTGACGGTAGGTGCCCAGCCGGCACAGACCAACAGCGGCATCCGTTACGTTGTTCTAAATCTGCTGGCGTCGACCGTCTTCCTGGTGGCAGCCGGAGTCGCTTACGGCACACTTGGCACTCTCAACATGGCCCAGATTGCAGAACGGCTGCCGTTGGCTTCCCCAGCCGTGCGCACACTTTTCGCCGGCCTGCTCCTGGTTGGCTTCGGCAGCAAGGCCGCCATCTTTCCACTGTTTTTCTGGCTGCCGGCAAGCTACCACACACCTCCTCCAGCTGTTACAGCCCTGTTTGGCGGATTGCTGACCAAGGTTGGCGTCTACACGCTATTTCGTAGCTTTACGCTTTTCTTTCCGGAACTTTTGATCGCTTGGCAGCCCATTCTCCTCACCATTGCCGGCGCGACCATGCTCGTGGGCGCGCTCGGCGCACTGGCCCAACCGGGAATCCGCCGTCTGCTCAGCTTTCATATCATCAGCCATGTTGGTTTCATGCTGATGGGACTGGCTGTCGCCCTGAGCGGAAACCAATTGGCCATCGGTTTCGGCCTCGGCGCAGCGGTTCTTTATCTCTGCCACCACATGATCATCAAGACCGCGCTCATCATGGCCGGCGGAGCGGTCGAACTGCACATGGGCAGCGACCGGCTGGCCTCTATCGGTGGACTTGTCTCAAGACAGCCCCTGTTGGCCTTACTCTTTTTTATGGCCGCGATTTCTCTTGCAGGTGTCCCGCCATTCAGTGGATTCGTGAGCAAACTCAGCCTGTTGCAGATCACGCTGGATACGCGCCACTGGCTGGTGTCAGGAGTTAGCATCTTCGCCAGCCTGCTGACCATGATAAATATGATGCGGCTCTGGCGCGAGTCCTTTTGGGGAGACTATAAGCGTCCCAGCCGCGTTCCGTCCCGCATTTTGCAAAGTAGTCTCCGTCAACGCTTGATGCTAACGCCGATCGCCGTGCTGGTTTTGCTTAGTCTGGGACTGGGAATTCTGGGCGAGCCGGCTTTCAAGCTGTCAATGCGAGTGGCCCAACATGCTCTGGATCGTCAGGCTTACATTGAGGCGGTTTCGCCGTCAGCCAGGCTCTCGGTACTGCCTCACCGTCAGGTCGCCGCCACAACCGGAACAGTCACGTTGTTCTACCAGGAAAATACGACCAGTTTAACGAATAACACCTTCGTTCCGTCTCGTTGACACCCAAAAGCGAGCGATCCTTCGGCAATTTGTAGAAGAACCTCGCCAAAGGTCTTCGCAACAGGAAGTAGAATTCAACCTATGCAGCGACTCCTTGTATTGAATTTGTTCATATCGATGCTGTGGCCGATTCTCAACAACGATTTCACGTTGGGCGCGCTTCTGATCGGATTCGTCTTAGGCTTTGTACTGATGTCGCTTGTGCAGCGAAAGTACGGCTTTTACACAGTTCGTTTAGCCTGGTTCGCCGCCTACGTACTCTACGCCATCCTGCAAAGCAATCTGCGCTTGGCAGGCAAAGTGCTTGCCAACACCGTCGGCCTACAGACCGCGCTCCGCCCAGGTATCGTCGCCGTCCCACTTAACCTGACCAACCCTTTTGACATCACAGTTTTGGCTACAATTATCACCCTGACTCCGGGTACCTTGAGCGTTGACTTGGGTGAGGATGTTTCGGGGCAACTCTGGCCTTACGGCGAACCCGAGGAGGCCGCGATCGGTCTTGAAGCCGACAAAGAAAAGCTGAGGGAGAAAGCGGAAGTGAACGATACGCTTTTGCCCAACCAGAGAAATGAGCCTCGCGACAGAGGAGAGGCGGCACTCCTTGTCCACGCCATTGATGTTTCCGACCCAAAGGCGTTCCGGGCTGACATTAAGCGTTGCTTCGAGCGCCCGCTCCTGGAGCTGCGCCGTCTGCTCGTTGAAATGGATGTTGCAGATAAATAGAGCAGGAGAACAACGATGAGCAACGAACTCTTCGGGCAGAGCTTGGGAGTCCTGATGACGCTGGTGACTTTTTCGCTATTGCTCTGCTTTGGCAGGCTCCTGCGGGGGCCGAACCTACCAAACCGTACCGTAGCTTTCGACCTGATTTCGATCCACGCCGTCGGCATTTTTGTCCTGTTCGCAGTGAATAGCCATTCATATGTCCTGTTGGAAGGAGCTATCATCACGGCTGTGCTCGGCTTCCTGGGTACGATGATGTTTGCACGCGCCCTGGAACGCTTTCCCCATGCCAGGTGGTTGGAGCGACAGAACAGGGAAGACGAATAGATGCCACCAATTCAACAGCTTGGTGAGGTGCAACCATGGACCCATTGACAAGAAACATGATCGTAGTCATCCTTGCCGCCGTCGGTACACTCTTCCTGCTCGTTAGCGCGTTAGGCATATTGCGGCTTCCCGACGTATTGACACGCATGCACGCCGCCGGCATCGCGGCGACGCTCGGCATCAGTTGCCTGCTGCTTGCTACCGGCATTCACTTTATTGCCGACGGACAGATGTTTCGCATGGTCGCCCTCATCATCCTCTTCTTTGTGACCGCCCCCATTGCCACCACCACAATGGCCAGGGCAGCCTATCGCACAAGCCCGGCCGACCAGTTCGTCCTTGAATATGACGATCTTGCCGCGCTTTCAGCAGCCGCCGGATCAAACGACCACGACAAACCGGGTTTCCCAGACGAATCGCAAGGGTAAGAGGGGCGCGCCAATGGCCGACGCTAATTCGGAAGAAACAGAGAACGGCATCCCCGCTCAGCAGGATCGGTCCCCGCGGGAACTAGTCCTGGCAGTCGATCTCGGCAGCTCCTCAGTGCGAGCCTCCGCCTACCAGACGAACGGCGTGAGACTGGAGGATACGACGGAGTTTCGCCCCACCGAACAGTCCAACGACGGCACTTTCGATCCCCAGGTCCTCGCCGCTCTGACCGAGGAAGTCATCACCGACTGCCTGCAACGGGTGCGAAGCCTACGCGGCAATTTCCACTTCATTGCCACCGCATGGACCAGTTTTGCCATGAGCTGGCTCGGTGTGGACCGCTCCGGTCAACCGGTTACCCCCGTTTACACTTACGCCGACGCACGCAGCGGGCCCTTTGCAGACAGCCTGCGGCAGGAACTTGCGCAGCAAGGCATCCTTCATGACGCCTGGCAGCGAACCGGAACACCGGTACACACAGCCTACGCGCCCGCCCAACTGCTTCGCCTTACTGCCGAAGAACCGGAGCTGTTGACTCAAGTCGCGCGCTGGCAGACCCTAGCTTCTTACCTCCTTTCTCGCTGGCGCGGACAGCCCTCCGCTCCCATCAGCAACAGCGAAGTCGGTTGGACTGGCTTGCTCAATCGTCGTACTCTTGATTGGGATGAAATGCTTATTCGACGGATCGGCATTGATCCCATTCAGTTACCGTCTGTATTTGACTACACGAAATACACGGTTGGTTTGACCGATCCTTGGGCTTCAACCTGGCCGGAGCTCGCACAAACGCCCTTCTTCCTCGCAGTGGGTGATGGCGTCGGCGCCAATCTCGGCAGCGGCTGTACCGACAACCACCGCATCGCTCTGACAATTGGCACCACCGGCGCAATGCGAGTAGTCATACCGGTGGCCGGTTCCCCCGCCAAGCCAGGCCCATCCATTCAGGAGACCCCCGCCGGCCTGTGGAGCTACCCGATAGACAGAAATCGCTGGTTGGTCGGCGGCTCGCTAACCGATGGTGGTTCACTCTTCTCTTGGCTACACGAAAACCTGGCAGTGCCCGATACTGATGCTCTACTTACCGATGCCGCCGCTTTGGCGCCAGATGCACATGGCCTCACCATGCTTCCCTTCCTGCGCGGCGAACGCGCCCCCGGGTGGGCAACCGAAGCCGCTCTTACCGTCAGTGGCATGACACCGGCCACCACCCCGGCCCATATCGTCCGCGCCTCTTTTGAGGCAGTTGCCTTGCGCTTCCGCCTCATTTTCGATCGACTCGGCCCGCTCTTGGCCGCAAACAGCGAAATCGTCGCCAGCGGCGGCGCGCTCCAGGAAAATAGTCTTTGGCGGCAGATTCTGGCGGATGTCTTGCAAACACCGGTGCATCTCGTCAATGTGGATGAGGCAACCAGCCGCGGCGCCGCCATTCTTGCATTGCAAGCGTTAAATTTACCGTTGCCGTCAGATCCGCCCACAGTACATATTGCCGTGCCTGATAAAGCAGCGGGTGCCATCTACGCCGAAGCATTGCGGCGCCAGGAAGAACTTTACGGCCGCGTTATTGGTGTTTCGTGATCAACTGGGAGTTGGGTTGTCGGGGACAAAGTGCGTCCGGGCAGGCCATGATAAAGGCAAGTTGACGTGACAAGGCTATTACGAATCTCTTGCCCGTCTCTTCCAGCGACCCGATCCTGGTTCCCTTTATCAGTCCGCCGCCACCCTGGTGGCTGTGCCAAAAGTGACCCTGGCAGCGCTCTTTCGCCAGATGTATAGCGCGACCAACGCCAGAACGACGTAGACAACTGTGTTGAGGGCAAACACGCCTCGCATTCCAATCAGATGATAAACTGCCGCCCCCAACATCGGCGCTACCAGGCGCCCCCCTGAACTGACACTGTTGCCCAATCCAAATGTTGTGCCGTGCGCTCCGGGAGGAGTACGCATATTGAGCAGCGCACTGGTGGCAGGCATAATCGCGCCGGCGCTAACTCCAGTCAATGCCTGCAGGAACAGCAGTTGCCACGCATTGGCGACAAAGGCCTGAGGCAAGTAGACCAGCACAGCGATGATAGCGCCGGCCGTCAGTACCTTTTCGTGCCCTATGCGATCACTGAGCTTGCCTAGATAGATCGCGCTGACAGAGCCTACGGCCGCCTTTGCTCCCATACTCAATCCGGTCATGACAACTGCGCCGTCGCTCGAAGATAGCAGTTCGACAAAGAAGAAAGCCATAATCGGCATCGTCACCGATCGTCCTAAGCTTTGCAGAAAAGAAGCCGAATAAAGCGATGCCATGTCCGGCGCCCGCAGCAGTTTTCGATAACCTTCCCAAAATTTAACTCGCTTCTGGACAGGCAGAGGCTCAAAGTCCTCCCTCACCCAGAATATGACCGCAACTCCGGCCAGAGCCAGTGCCGCGCCCGTTATCCAAAAGCTGGCGCGGTAGCCAAGCGCCTCGCTAACCAGTCCGCCAATCAGAGGGCCGACCGCCACACCTACCCAGATACCAGTCTGAATCAGGCCGAGAGACTCGCCGGACTTTTCCTTTGGGACCGTAGATGCCACCAGTGCGCTCGTAGCCGAGACAACGCCGGTCAGCAATCCTTGAACCGTGCGAATCAAAACAAGCTGCTCTGCGCTCTGGGCATAGCCCATCAGTACCACCATCACCGCGCCGCCCAGACTGGCGCGAATGAGCATCGGTTTTCGGCCATACCGGTCGGCGACTGCGCCCCATATCGGCGACGACAGCATCATTGTAACCGCCTGCGAAGAAAAAACCAGGCCCGACCAGAATGCGACAGAACCTCTCGTCGCCACGCCCAGTTCGGCTACATAGAGTGGCAGAAAGGGAAAGACCAGGCTAAAGCCGGCAACCGAAAAGACCTGCACCATAAAAAGTACATACAAGTTGCGACGCCACTCAGCCATGGACTTTCTCGCCTGCTGTCACGCGCGAACAGAAGGTCAACTCTTACTAAATCGCTTTTGTAAACCGCTAAAGTGAAATTTTGGCAATGCTACCACATCTGGAGAATTCGGACAAGCGACTTCGACGCATCGGGGTTGAGCCAAGAACAACGGTACTGCCAGACGTCTCTCAGAACACCTGTGGATAGAGATAAGCTATCATGCCCAGAGTGATGTTGTAAGAGGCGTGTGCTATAACACACGTCGTCGTGTTGAAACGCCTCCGCAGCAGACCCAGAATTAATCCCACGATGAACACTGCCAGCGTAGAAAGTGTGATGCCATATTGGCTGTGTACCACCGCAAAGAGAAGGCTGGTGAAGAGTAGACCAAAGCGGGGTTGCAGTGCACCGCGGAAGAGTGTCTCTTCGCCGATTCCAGCAGCCAGCCCCAGCGTGAGTATGCCCGGGATCGACCCAAGTAGTGGCCCAATCAGAGAATCCGATAGCCGCGCAACGTCCTCGTCCAGCCCCCAACCTGCTACCGCCGCTATACTTTCCAAGATTAGTATGACGCCGACGGAAAGCAACCCTGTTCCGATGCCGATTGCGATCTCAGTTGGGCTCGGCAGGACCAGCCCGAGCCGTTCAAGCGCCTGCACCCACTTGCGGCGGGTCAGCCAACCGATGCCGACAAACGCCCACAGGGCGAATGTGAGTTGCTGCACCCATAGCGAAATCAGCAGCGTCCCGCCATCAGTCTCCGAAGCCTCTGAAAGATTCGCCAGGGTCTCCAGTCCAATCCCAAGCGTAAACGTCAGATTGATAACAACCAACATTACCAGGGAAATAGCCACAGCATGGACACTACTAACGGCATCGATACGGATCAGCTTGGACAAGAATGTGCGTACTGGAGGCAACAGTAATAGCGGCGCCGCCACCGCCGGCACCCATAGTGCCAGCCCCAAAACCTCCAGCCGGTCCAGAACCGGCATAATTCCTTCAAACAGCTCGACCCCCTCGCCCGCTAACACTTCAAGCAAACTCTGGGCCAGGTCGCCGTCGGTCCTCATGCCCAGACCAAGCACATGCAGTAGCAGTCCAACTGCTGCCACCATCCCAAAAATGATGGCATGAAGGGCATAGGCTAGCCCCGCAATTGTCTTCCCCGACCCCCCCGCCAACCGCTGCTTATCGGCCATGTTTGCCAAGAGGACAATCAGGAAGAACGGGACGAAAAGCAAAACAGTTAATCCACTCTCATTCATTCCAGCGTTCGCTCCTTCTCCAGTTAGAGTCTCAACTCGCAATGCCAGTTTTTGATCGAATCGGCTGACGCCCCGGATTGCATAGCAGCCAGGTGAAACGGAAACTACTGTCTCGAAATTTCATATCGTCCTGCCTGTAATGCGGCAAACAGTGGTCCTTTTGGCCTTTGCAATTTCTTGAAGTTTCTGACCAATGCAAAGGGAGGAACGAATCTTCCTGTGAAGAGTCCGCGAAGATTAGACACTTATTTGTTCAACTCCCTTTGACACCTCGTTCAAGCCAGATCAGTGTAGCGGCGAATTGCAGGAAAGCATAATATTTCGGGCCAGTCTTTCGAGGCAGGTGGGAAGGAGTCGTTTCCAAGTGCTCTTGTCGATGAAGCGTTCGACGATGCCGCGCTTCTAATAGCGGAGTCTGTCATTTTCCCGTTGTTGCAGGCGATGGGGTCGAGAAGAAATAACCATCTTGACCTGTAAGGCTGAAATCAGCTCTCTTGGGGGGTCAATTTCATACCTTCCATCGGCAGTGACAGCTTCAAAATGGAAAGCGGCGAGCATCGATTCAGCTTGGACGAAGTCATGTCGTTCACCTCCGATCAAGATGATCGGTAGAGGAATTCTGAGGACATCAACGAAAGGATGTAGTGAACCCTGAATCTGTCTCGGCTCGGACTCAGGCGCCCTTCTTGCAGGCCTTCCCTCTTTTGGAGTCCCCCACTGAACATTCCAGGTCATTTGCACCAGCATAGTCGGGCATGACTACAGCTATGTCCGCGTCTTCGACGAACTCTTAGATCATAACGGCCCCATAACCGTTCATTTCTCAGCGTGGTTAGCGCTTGAAAACACAGTTCCTGCATGCCTATGTCGTCGGGCAGGTAACGCCGCCTGACGCCTGTGCGCAGGGTCCCGTAAGCTGCCTCTAGGAAACGTCAACTCTCCCCCTCTTGCCTTGCATGGGCACAGGCGAAACCTGGCAAGTAAGGGCAAGTGTGCCAGTGATGATCGAAGCATTCTTTTGTAGTCAACCGAATATTGTCGCTTGTCGGTAGGAGGACAAAATGAGTCATCAAGATCATGTGAAATAGACATTTTGACAATCTATGTGTACTATCGTGCCCATACATCACTTTCTGCAACCGCCAACGAAAAGGCCCGTTTCAGCAAGCGCCGCACGGGCTTGAGCCAGGAAAAGACTTGCTTCCTGCCAACTGGCAATCGCTCCACTTTCCACAATACAGCAGTATTCTCCCGCCGCCGACCTTGGTTCCTGCCTGCCTTCAATGTCGATGAACAGGTTCAGCGCCAGGTCGAACAGGAATTCACGGCAGAGGAAAAAACCACGTGAAACACTTGCTTCTGGTCATCTCCCTTCTCGCGCTTCTGCTTGTGCCCGTCGTCCTCTCGGCCCAGACAGGGGTCAACCCTTCTGCGCCGAGCTTGACCGCCAACCATGAGGAAAATTCAGTTGAGATAAGTTGGGATGCCGTGGCCGGGGCGATGCGCTATCAGCTTTGGGTATGGACAGCGTCGGATTCGTGGCTACAGCTGGACGACGGCAGCCTGACCGACACAAGCTTCAACCATAGTGGCCTTGAAGCGGGAGTCGAGTACTATTACACATATCGCGCAGTCTTCTCATCTGAAAACCCAGGCGAGTGGTCGGCATACAGCTCCGTAACAAATGCCCTGCCACTTACTGTGCCAGTCCTGACGGCCGCCATAGACGGCAATGCGGTTTCACTCAACTGGGACGAAGTCTCGCAGGCCGCACGTTACCAGCTATGGGCCTGGGACAGAACAAAAAACTGGCAACTTCTGGATGACAATCTTTCTGATACGACTTTCAGGCACACGAGCGTGGAGCCGGGAACAACCTACTACTTAACCGTTCGATCTCAGGATTCTACGGGGAGGAGCAGCGGCTGGTCTGACTATGCCTCGGTAAAGGTCCCGACCAACATGACTCCAGAGACGGCAACGCCCGCCCCTACTGCCTCGGCCACAGGGACGCCCACCCCTTCGTCCACCGCCACCGCCACTGCAACATCGGATCCGGGACCTACCTATCTGCAGGGCATCACGGTTGCCGCCGAAAACAGATGCTCGACCTACAATTCCGATGATTACTCCTACTCCCAAAGTGTAGAACAGCGGATCGTCGCTGGGATGGGGGGCCGCATTTACAGCCCATACACGGGCGAGTATTTCGACAACACCGGCCAGACCGACATCGAGCACATAGTCGCCCGCAGCGAGGCGCACGATAGCGGCCTGTGCGCCGCCAGCATGCAAACCAGGCGGGACTTCTCGCAAGACCTCGACAATCTAACATTGGCCAGCCCTGCCGTAAATCGACATCAGAAGGTAGCCAAGGACTTGGCCGAATGGCTTCCAGAGCAAAACAAGTGTTGGTACGTGAATCAGGTTGTGGCGGTCAAGCGCGAATACAACCTGACGATGGACAGCGCTGAAG
Source organism: Caldilineaceae bacterium (assembly GCA_965220715.1). Classification (GTDB taxonomy): domain Bacteria; phylum Chloroflexota; class Anaerolineae; order Caldilineales; family Caldilineaceae; genus Bin5. The sequence continues at coordinate 3,647,168 of OZ244843.1, read as the reverse complement.
CGCAGAAGGCTGTAGATATTCTCACCGGCTGTACCTCGGCCGCCCTGATCTTTCTGACTGAAACCTCGCCTGCGGTAACGCCAACGGCTACATCGGTCGCGCAAAACAACGCACTGGCTATGTATGACGACAACGGTAATGGCAGAATCACATGTGCAGAAGCCAGAAACCACGGCATTGCCCCCGTCCAACGCGGGCACCCTGCCTATCAGTACATGAACGACAGGGACAATGACGGCGTAGTTTGCGAGTAGACAGCCGCCTGGCCAGCCCTTCGTTCTTCCAGCGGAACCTTACTTTTTGATAGCCTTGCCATAATTTGACTCGCTCCTGGTCAGGCACGGGTTCGAAATCCTCCCTCACCCAGAATTTGACCGCAACTCCGGCCGGAGCCAGTGCCGCGCCCGTTATCCAAAAGCTGGGACGGTAGCCCAGCGCCTCGCTAACCAGTCCGCCAATCAGAGGACCGACCGCCACACCTACCTAGCTACCAGTCCGAATCAGGCCGAGACACTCTCCGTACTTTTCCTTGGGGACCGTAGCTGCCACCAGTGCGCCCGTAGCCGAAACAACGCCGGTCAGCAGTCCTTCAACTGTGCGAATCAGAACCAGTTGCTCTGCGCTCTGGGCATAACCCATCAGCACAACCATCACCGCGCCGCCCAGACTGGCGCCAATGAGCATGCGTTAGCGGCCATACCGGTCGGCGACTGCGCCCCACATCGGCGACGACAGCATCATCGTAACCTCCTGCGAAGAAAAGACCCGGCCCGACCAGAAGGCGACAGAACCTCCCGTCGCCACGCCCAGTTCGGCCACACAGAGTGGCAGAAAGGGAAAGACCAGACCAAAGCCGGCAACCGAAAAAACCTGCACCACCACAAGCACTTATTTGTTGCAATTCGATTCAGCTGGGACCATATGATCTCGTTCGCCACCAAAAAAGTCGTTCCCCACCAAACAGGATGAACGGCAAAAGTAAAGCTGAGGATGTCAACGAGGGAATGAATCTTGCTGCTGAATTAGTCTAGGATCCGCCCAAGTCACTGTTCTTGCTGGCGTCCCTTATTTTGGACTCGCCCCTTGCAAATATATTGGCAAGTGCCCAAGTATTGTCCGGCATGACTACTGTCATGACAGCGTCTTCGAAGAACTCTTCCAACTTTTCGGCCTAAACACTGTTCTCTTCCCAATGTGGGTCGGGCTATCATGCACAGTTCCCACATGCCAAAGTCGTCTGGCAGTACACGCCGCCTGATGCCTGTACGCAGGATCCCGTAAGCGGCCTTTAGAAAACGTCAACTCTCCCCCTCTTGCCTTGCATAGGCTGGCAAGTCAGAGTAACTCTGTGCCAGTGATGGTCGAAGCACTCTGTTGGAGTCTACAGAACATTGTCGCTTGTCGGAAGGAGGACAAAATAAGTCAGCGAGTATATGTGCAATAGACATTTTGACAATCATTGTGTACTATCGTGCCCATACATCTTTTTTTGCTCGCGCCTAAGAAAAAGTCCGCCGTGGCAGCACCGCACGGGCATGAGCCAAGAAAAGGCACGTTTCCTGGCTACTCGCAAGCGAAAGTCAACCCGCAAAGCAACTTTACCCGCCGCCCGCCGCCGGCCATGGGTCGGGCTCGTCGTCATGGCCGCTGTGGCTGTGACAATCCTTGCGGCCATCCTTGTCACCAACAGGGGAACGACAGAATCTTTCTACGATCAGGGGCTCGCCAAGCTCCAGTTGGGGCAATACCAGGATGCGATCGCCGACTTTGATCAGGCGATTCAGTTGCAACCCGACAACGCCGACGCCTACTACAATCGGGGCCTTGCCAAGTTCCACCTCGAGCAGTTCGAGGCCACGATCCTCGACTTTGATCGGGCAGTTCAACTGCAACCCGACAACGCCGACGCCTACTACAATCGGGGCCTTGCCAAATTCCACCTGGAGCAGTTCGAGGCCACGATCCTCGACTATGATCGGGCAGTTCAACTGCAGCCCGACAACGCCGACGCCTACTACAATCGGGGCCTTGCCAAGTTCCACCTGGAGCGGTACGAGGATGCCATCGGCGACTTCGTGCGGGCCATTCTGCTCCACCATGCGTACCCCTCCGCGCACATGAATCTAGGCCTGGCCAGGTACCGCCTCGGTCAGTACCAGTCCGCCCTCGCCGAATATAATCGGGCTCTCCAGTTGCAGCCCAACTACGCCGTCGCTTACTACAATCGGGGCCTTGCCAAGGAGGTGTTGGGCCAATACCAGTCCGCCCTCGCCGACTTTGCTATGGCGCTCCGTATGCAGCCCGATTACGCCGAAGCCGACGTCGCTCGAAACCGGGCCCAGGAACTGCTTGCTCAATACCAGGAAGCCGTTACCGACTCTGAAAAGGTTGACGAGCAGGCTGACAACGTCAACGCCCTTATGGCTGAGGGCGTCGCCAAGACCGACCGCGGTCAACACCAAGAAGCGATCAGCGCCTTTGATCAGGTTATCCGTCTACAACCGGACAATGTCGTTGGCTACTACAATCGGGGCGTCGCCAGGTTCCACCTGGGTCAATACCAGGTCGCCATCTCCGACTTTGACACCGCATTGCGGATGCAGCCGGACTACGCCGGGGCTTACGTTGTGCGCGGCGTTGCCAAGGCCAGCCTGGGTAAACACCAGGACGCCATCACCGACTTTAATCAGGCTATCCAACTAGAGCCGGACAACGCGGCCGCCTACGTCAATCGCGGCAGTGTCAAGGGCCAGCTTAACCACCTTCTGGACGCCGTCGCCGACTATGACCAAGCTATCCTACTGCGGCCCGATTACGCCCTCGCCTACTACAATCGAGGCAGTACCCAAGTCTCCCGAAATTTATTCAAGGACGGCCTCGCCGACCTGCACACCGCATTGGAATTGGCCCAGGCCGACGGCAACAACGCCCTCGTCAGCGACATCGAGGAGCTGCTGCAAAGCATGGAGTAGGACATGCCTAACGCAGAAGGCCCCGCCGCATTGCCGTCAGGGCCCAATAAAACGTTGGCAGGTCCGCCGGCCGAAATTCAACTCGCCCTGCCATCGCCGCATTCAGTTTCGACGCCCACAACCAAAACAAGTAGCAGGTTCGAATCGGCAACTACTTCATTCTGCTACGTTCTTGTTTTGGGTTGAACTCCTTCCGTCCCCGCACTTTACAATTGAGCCGATTTTCCCTAAAATAGGCACAGCCCTCGCCTACAGCGTTGCCCATCGCACTTTGAAAAGCAAGTCGGAGACAGAACTGATGAACAGTTACACCTATCGATTTGACGAAGAGTCCGATAGCCCCACTCCTGTCGAACAGCTGATGACCGATGCCGCGGCAGAAACAGATTCTGTTACGGCTTTCGACTGGCGGGCGGACCCTTCCTTCGAAACGACCATGCCACCCGTCTCCGCTTACCCGCCCTCCCAAAAACCCCTTGCCAATCTCTCGCTCGACGAGTTAGCGGACTCACCGGCCATCTACAACCGCGAACTGAGCTGGCTGGATTTCAACTGGCGTGTCCTCTACGAAGCGCTCGATGAGCGCAACCCGCTCCTCGAGAGGCTCAAGTTCATCGGTATCACCAGTAGCAATCTGGATGAGTTCTTCCGCAAGCGGGTCGGGGGCCTGAAACGGCAACAGGCCGCCGGCGTCGCCAATCTGAAACTTCACGGCTGGACACCCGACTTTCAGATGCGCATCATCGCCCGCCACGTGCGCGCCATGGTTCAGTGTCAGACACATGCACTCCTGAACGAAATCCTGCCTGGGCTGCGTGCAGAGGGTATGCGTCTCGTCACCTACGACGAACTGCCTGGCCAACAGCAAGATGCTTTGGCCGCCTTCTTCCGCAAAGAAATATACCCGATTCTGACGCCTCTTGCTGTAGATCCAGGCCATCCCTTCCCTTTTATCAGTAACCTCAGCCTAAGCCTCGCCGTAGAAATGCGAGACCCCGTCAACCGCGAGATCCGGTTCGCCAGAGTCAAAGTTCCCTCCAACCGGGCCCGCTGGGTTACGGTCAACGACTCGCTTGATTTTGTTCCCCTGGAACAGGTGATTACGCACAATTTGGCCCTTCTTTTTCCTGGCATGGAACTCATCGCCACCTATCCTTTCCGCGTGACCAGAAACGCCGATATCGCTCGCAGCGAAGATGAGGCCGACGACCTCCTCTCCATGATCAGCGAGGAGTTGCGCGAACGCCGCTTTGCCCCAATCGTCCGCCTGGAAGTAGCCGAGTCGATGCCGGACGACATCCGCGCCGTTCTGATGCAAGAGATGGAACTGCACGACACCGATGTCTATTCCCATGAAGGTCCTCTGGGCGTGGCAGACCTGCTGCCGCTCTCCGATGTCAATTTGCCCCATCTGAAAAATCAGCCCTGGACCCCCCAGACACATCCCGCGTTTTCTGGCGTCGGCAGCCTGACCCGGCCTGCCGACATATTTTCCATTATCAGAAAAGGTGATGTGCTGGTCCACCACCCTTACCACAGTTTTGCCACCAGCACCCAGGCTTTCATCGAAGCGGCTGCCAGGGACCCGCAGGTTCTGGCGATTAAGCAGACGCTTTACCGGACCAGCTCCGACTCTCCGGTCGGCCGGGCGTTGATCCAGGCCGCAGAGCGGGGCAAACAAGTGGCCGTCCTGGTTGAACTGAAGGCCCGGTTCGATGAAGAGCGAAACATCGAATGGGCGCGAACCCTTGAAGACGCAGGCGTCCACGTGGCCTATGGTCTCGTCGGATTGAAGACACATACCAAGACAACGCTTGTTGTGCGCGAGGAAGAGGATGGTATACAGGTATATGCCCACATCGGTACCGGCAACTATAATCCGAAGACCGCCGGGCTCTACACCGACTTGGGGCTCCTGACCGCTCGTCCCGAGGTCGGAGCCGATCTGATGGACCTATTTAACTTTCTGACCGGTTACAGCCGCCAACGTCACTTCCGACGGCTTCTCGTCGCTCCTGTCAACATGCGGGACAGGTTCGAGGAATTGATCGATACCGAGGCGGCAAATGCGCTTGCCGGTCGGCCCGCCGGCATCACCGCCAAAATGAACGGGCTTGATGACGCCGTCATTGTGCGGGCGCTATATAGCGCCAGTCAGGCGGGTGTGCCTATTCGTCTGATCGTGCGCGGCAACTGCCGTATCCAGCCGGGCATTGCCGGAATCAGCGACAACATCGAAGTAATAAGCCTAATTGGCCGCTTTCTCGAGCACCACCGCATTTACTCCTTTGTCAACGATGGCAAGCCCCTCTATTTCATTGGCAGCGCCGACTGGATGTCGCGAAATCTCATCGCCCGTGTCGAGGCAATCGTACCGGTGGAAGAGCCAGCGCTGCAGGAGCAGTTGCAGCGCATCCTGGACTGTTGTCTGGAAGACAGGCGTCAGTCCTGGACATTGCAGAACGATGGCTTGTACCATAGACGTGAGGAACAGATAGCACCGAACGGCAGCGCCGCAGGCCAGCCGGATGGAGAGGCGCCTGGCGCCCAAGACTCCCTGGAAACAGCCGCAACCCGCCTCCAAAACGGGATTGAATCAGCGGCCCGCAAGTTCGGCTGCCAGCAAGCGCTGATGGACTGGACGCAGTACAGCCTTGGACAGCTCTAGGGCTCCTTTTCCCTTTTCTTATGACTCTTAAGATGTAACATCATGCCCAGTCTGACCGAAAGCGTGGATCTTCGTCGGCTTACGACCAATAGCAGACTTGAACCGAGAGCGAAGTCAGCTCTCGGACAGTTTATGACTCCGCGCCCTGTTGCTCGGTTCATGGCCTCACTTTTCGGCGAAGCAGGGAGCGGGCCAATAAAGCTACTTGACGCTGGCGCCGGCGTAGGCTCCTTGACAGCGGCATTTGTGGAAGAATTCTGTCAGCGGGACAGCCACGTCTCTTCAATTGTTGCTACAGCTTTCGAAGTTGATCCCATCATGGAAGAAGCTCTCAAGACAACGCTTGCCGAATGCGGGCAAGTCTGCCAGAGCGCTGGCATCAGGTTTGACTCTCACCTTTCTAAAGAGGACTTTGTCCAGTCCGGCACTTCGCAGCTTCTTACCAGTCCTGGTCCGCTATTTCCCGAAACCTCGACCGCATCAAAGTTTACACATGCAATTTTGAACCCTCCTTACAAGAAGATCCACAGCGATTCCACTCATAGGCAGCTACTACGGTCCGCCGGCATTGAAACAAGCAATCTCTACGCCGGCTTTCTCTCTTTGGTTATCAGAATGCTTGAGAATAACGGTGAAATGGTGGCGATTACACCTCGCAGTTTCTGCAATGGCCCCTACTTCAAGCCATTTCGAAAACTATTGATTGAGAAGATGAGTCTGAGGCAGATTCATGTCTTCGAGAGTCGAACGGACGCATTTAGAGATGATGATGTTCTGCAAGAAAGCGTCATTATCCACGCAGTGAGAAACCAGCCACAGTCTGAAGTCACAATCTCGGTATCCGAGGACGCAGATTTTTCCAGGCTGAGGAGCCGCAATGTAGACTTCGCCGAAATTATTGTCCCGCAGGCCCCGGAGCCCTTCATCCACATTATCACCGACAATAGGGACCTGCGATTCGTCGAGCGCATGTACTCCTTGCCTAATACCTTGAACAGTCTAGGGATCAATTCATCAACGGGTCCGGTTGTCGACTTCCGGCACAGAGAGTATCTCCGCATGGAACCAGAACCCGGAACCGTACCGATGATCTATCCGGCCCATTGCAGAGGCCACTTTGTTGCCTGGCCGGTGAGCAATGGCAAAAAGCCTAATGCAATCATTCCGGACGAGCAAGTGAAAAAGTGGTTGTATCGAAACGGCCATTTCACGGTCGTGCGTCGATTTTCGTCGAAAGAGGAGCGCCGCCGAGTCGTTGCCTCCATCTATGATCCCGCCTCAATACCTGGTGCAAGGGTTGCATTTGAGAATCACCTGAACGTCTTTCACTGCGGCAGGCAGGGCCTCTCTAAGGAGGTAGCTCGAGGACTGGCGGTATATTTGAATTCAACCTTCTACGACATCTGTTTCCGGCAATTCAGTGGACACACTCAGGTCAATGTCAAGGATCTCCTCAACCTTCGTTACCCTGATCTGGCAATGCTGGAGACACTTGGCGAGCGCATAAAAGGCTTCGTATTCCCGTCCCAGACAGAGATCGATTCTTGGATCGAAGAAGCGTTGTTCTAAATGGCTGAACAGGTCGAAAGCCCGGTCGAAGGGAAAATCCGAGAAGCCATCGAAGTGCTGGAACATCTGGACTTTCCCCGCGCTCAAAAAAACGTTCGATCCGCATTAGTTCTACTCGCGCTCTTGGACCTCAGACCCAATACCCCCTAGGCCAATGCGAAGAATCCCCTCATGGGCATTACACCTATAATGGACTGGTGTAGCAGAAATTACCACCGTATCTATGCTCCAAACACGCGGGAAACCTTCCGGCGGCAAACAGTGCATCAGTTCATGGAGGCAGCACTGGCGGTCCCTAATCCCGACCAGCCTGATCGACCTGTAAACAGCCCGAAATCATGCTATCAAGTGGAGCCGGAAGCGTTATGTTTAATTCGATTCTTCGACTCCCCACAATGGCAACTTCGCCTTGCCGAGTACAAACGGAATCGACAGGGTTTACAGCTACGGTATGCTCGACAGCGCAAGATGCATTTGATCCCCATCACCGTAGCAGATGGGACAGAAATCACTCTCACACCTGGAAAGCACAACGAACTGATAAAAGCAGTTGTCGACAAATTCGCTCCTCGCTTTGTAGCTGGCGGCAAAGTCATCTACGTGGGCGATACCGGCAAAAAGTGGGCCTATTTTGACACTGCCACTCTTAGAGAACTCGGTGTAGAAGTGGATTCCCATGGCAAGATGCCTGATGTTGCGCTCTATCTTCATTCGAAGAACTGGTTGCTCTTAATAGAGGCCGTTACAAGCCACGGGCCGGTGGATAGCAAACGCCACGATGAACTCACCCGGCTATTTGGCACTGCTGCCGCCAGCCTGATCTTCGTCACCGCGTTCCCAACACGCACTGATATGGCGCGCTATTTGGCCGATATATCCTGGGAGACCGAAGTATGGATTGCGAACGCACCGGATCATCTGATCCATTTTGACGGTGAGCATTACCTGAGCCCCTCGCAGTAGCTAACCAATCTCAGCCAGAGAGTCAATAGTCTGCCTTGCTCCTTTTGCGGGCAGGGTTGACCTTTCCGCGCAGCCCGAATCGCCACTCTCTTGCAGAGCAAGATGGTCCGCTAGCCACAGAGGTTGGGCTCAGAACAGCATCGTACCCCGGCCCCCTCCATCCGACTTGACAAATGTAGAATTCGTACATACAATTTAGCCATGACTAAAAACTACTCCTCCGAAATCAGCAGCCCGCTTTCCTCCAATCACGAGGACTATCTGAAAGCCATCTATAACCTGGAAGCGCGCGGGGAGCAGGTCACAAATTCGGCCCTTTCCGAATACATTGGCTATACCCCCGCCTCTGCCACCAATATGGTGAAGAAGCTGGCCCAGATGGACCTGGTAATCTACCGTCCCCATCAAGCCGTCGCCCTTACTTCAACCGGCAGAAGCGTCGCGCTCGAGATTCTACGCCATCACCGCTTGCTTGAACTCTTCCTGCACAAGACGTTGGACATCCCCTGGGACAGTGTGCATGAAGAGGCCGAACGCCTCGAACACGTGATCAGCGAAGCGTTGGAGGATGCCATTGCAACTTCGCTGGGCTACCCCAAAGTGGACCCCCACGGGGATCCCATTCCTTCCAAGAATGGCGAGATCAGCCACACGCCAGGTCACCCTCTTTCACAAGCCGAAGCCGGCCGCGCATACAGACTGGTTCGTGTCTTGAGCCAGGAAAAGGAACGCCTCGCCTATCTGGGTAGGCTGGGCTTGCATCTGAACGTAGAAGTTTACCTGCGCGAACAGGCTCCCTTTGACGGTCCGGTACTCGTGGAAGTTGCCGGGGAGGAACACGCCTTGGCAATTGAAATGGCGGCCCTCCTGCAAGTAGTGCCCGCGTCAGCTTAGTAGGAATCCTGTCAGGACTCTGACAGAGCATCGTCAGTCAACTAGCCGTAGGCTATGCGATGATGATGATAGTACCGAGCGCAGCAATGTAGCATGTTTGGCATCAAGACTTTCGCCCGAACTGTGAATTTCATGTCTGGACGAGGCACTGTACCGCTCCCCCGCCTCCGCATTTCCGAAATATTGTGGTCGGCCTGTTAGCAAGAACTGCTTGAAAAGTAGCCCATGATCTTCAGAAATCTTATGCGCCGGTCAGTCCGAAGCGGCTTGACTCTCCTCGGGATCGCCATCGGCGTCGCCGCAGTAGTGGCGCTGGGCTCGATCGCGGAAGGACTTTCGTCGAATTTCGCCGTAGCTGTCGGCGGAAGCAGCAACGACCTGTTAATTACCCAGGCAGAGGCGATCGACCCCGCACTGAGCAGCCTGGACGACACAGTCGGCGAGCGCTTGCGGACCGTTCCCGGTGTGGATCGAGTGGAAGCCGGTGTCTACACCTGGGTTTCGACCGCGGACCTTCCGTTTTTCGTCCTTTTTGGCTATGAGATTGGTAGCACCGCCATGGATCACTATCGCATCGTCGAGGGCAAACCTCTGAGTGGTCCTGGCCAGATCGTGATAGGTCAACGCGCCACTGAATCGATCGATATCGCTATCGGCGACAATTTACGCATCTACGGAACGCCTTTTCGCGTTGTCGGCATATATGAAACCGGTCAAGGCATCGAAGAGTCGGGTGGCGTCCTTGGGCTCGAAGACGCAAAATCCGCTGCCCAGTTCGAGCGTAAGGTCAGCCTCTACGAGATAGGTCTGCGCCGCGGCGACAACGCAGATGAGACGATCAAGCGGATTGAAGCCCTTGATCTCGACCTGAAAATAAGCAAGACCAGCGAACGCGAAAGCAATCAACAGTATGAACAAATGTTGCAGGGCTTTGCCTGGGGCGTCGCCGCAATCGCCATCTTCATAGGCGGCCTTGGCATGATGAACTCGATGGTAATGAGTGTCTTGGAACGCACCCGCGAAATCGGCACATTGCGCGCGCTGGGCTGGAGCCGTTGGCGAGTCCTCTGGATTATCCTTGGAGAATCCGTGACGCTAAGCGCATTTGGTGGCGTTGTCGGCATCTTTCTGGGGATCGGCCTGGCCAAACTGACAGAAACAATTCCAGGAATGGGACCACTGCTTGCCGGTGTCTTTACTCCGTCCATTTTTGCCCAGGGCCTGGTGACAGCCCTCGTTCTCGGTCTGGTGGGGGGAGTGTACCCCGCCTGGCGGGCTGCCGGTCTGCGGCCGGTCGAAGCTCTCTCCTACGAGGGCGGCACAGCCTCCGACTTCAAGGGTGGCGTGCTAAGCCGGATCGGCAACCAGAGTTTCCGCAATCTGTGGCGGCGGCGCAACCGCACTCTCCTCGCCGCAGCCGGCATCGGCATCGGTGTCGGCACGCTGGTAATGCTGGGTGGCATTACCGCCGGCCTCATCGGTCAGATGAACAACCTCGCCGGCAGCGGCAGCCCGGGTAACATAACCGTCATGCAGCGAGACGTTCCGGACATGTCTCTGAGCAGCGTTGATGAGCAAGTCGTGCGCCAGATACAGGCCATGCCCCAAGTCGAATCGGTCAGCCCAATGGTCCTCGGCATCGTCCTGACACCCGAACTGCCGTTGTTCATTATTCATGGCCTGGATCCCAACAGCGAGGCCATGGACCACTACAAGCTGGTAGCCGGGCGGCGGGTGCAACGCCCATCCGAGATCATCATCGGCAGCAACGCCGCCGAATCCTACAAACTCAATCTGGGCGATACCCTGACGCTTTACAACACCCGCTACAAGGTCGTCGGCATCTATGAGACCGGTGTTGCCTGGGAGGAAGGGGGCGGTATCCTGGCATTGCGAGAATCGCAGCGTATCCTCAATCGTCCCCGTAACGTCAGCTTTCTGTTTGTTAACGTCAAAGATCCCTCATTGGCCCAGCCGGTCCAGGACGCGATCAATCAGAGGTTTCCTAAAGTGAGAGCCAGTATAAGCAGTGAATTTGCCCAGAATACCGACGACATCGCCTCCATGCAGGCTGCCGCCGGCGCAATCGGGATGCTGGCGCTGATTGTGGGTGGCATCGTAGTTGCCAACACAATGATCATGTCGATCTATGAACGCACCCGCGAGATTGGTACCTTGCGGGCGCTGGGCTGGCCTGGCAAGCGCATCCTCTCGCAGATCATGCAGGAGAGCCTGCTGCTATGCCTTTTGTCGGCCATTTTGGGCAGTGTCGGCGCGGTCCTGTTCCTCAGCGGAGTTTCATCTATTCCCTTTGCCGGCGGCGCCATGCTTCGCCCTGCCTGGGAGCCACGTACCTTCGTGACTGCAATAGCACTTGCCCTCGTGCTCGGCCTTTTGGGCGGCTTCTACCCAGCCTGGCGGGCAAGCAAATTGCAGCCGGTCGAGGCGCTGCGCTACGAATAGAAAGAAGTATCGGACATTGTCCTGAAACTGGCGGACGCCTTTTTAGGTGGTATTAGAAACTATGAAACGAGTATGGATTCTTCTGGGACTGGTCATCCTGCTTGGAGCCGGTGCCTGGGCCTACGTAACCTTCGTCGACCCCTCTCTACTTCCCCAGAACGCCGACTCTTCAAGCGAGACTGCGGAGGCCGATGCCATAGAGGAAGCTGGCGCCGAGCTGGAGTCGGTTATCTGGGCCTCAGGCAAACTGCTTCCCACCGCATGGGCCAATTTGGCTTCCCTGCAAGGGGGCATTGTGCAGACGCTGCACGTCAAAGAGGGCGACTGGGTTGAAGCCGGAGAAATGCTTGTACAACTCAACAACCCGGCAGCAGAGAGCCAGGTCAAAGTCGCGGCCGCTACCCTTGCGGAAGCCGAAGCGGCCCACGCAAAGTTGCTTTCGGGCGCCAGTGAAGCAGAAATCGCTGCCGCCGCAGCCGGCGTAGCCACGGCAGAAGCGCAGGTCTCCCTCGCCGCCGGCAGGTTACTGGAGACGCAAAAGACAGTCGAGTTTTACGAAGTCGAAGTTCTGATCACCAATGAACAGTTTAACGAACTGGCCAGCGGTCCCACTGAGGCAGAACGGGCTGCAGCCGCCGCCCGCGTCGAAGTCGCCCAGGCCGCCCTGGACCATGCCGAAGCTGCCTACAACGCCGTGCGTGGTGATCCCAGCATCGGCAGTACTCGCCTGGAAGCGTTGCTGTTGCAGCAGGCCACCAAGTCGCTTCAGGCAGCCCAGGCCGAGTTTGCCGTTGCCACCCAGGGGGCCAACGAGCAACAGTTGGCCGTGTCCCGTTCACGGATTCAGGAGGCCCAATCACGCGTCGCGATGGCCGAAAGCCAGACTCCTGCGGCCGAAGCAGGCGTGCAGTCCGCCCAGGCCTCGCTGGCAAGCGCCCACGCGAACCTGCGCAGATTCAAAGAAGGCGCATCGCCTGAAGATATCGCCGTCTCGCAGGCTCGCATCGTCACCGCGAATGCGCAACTGGCCAGCTCCCAAGCCCATGTCGGCCAGACCCAAATCGTGGCCCCGTTTTCCGGGCAAGTCGGAGCTGTCCTCGTACGGAAAGGCGAACTGGTTTCTCCAGGTCAGTTGCTCGTCCTCTTGGGCGATACCGGCGATATGCACGTGGAGACGACCGATCTGCGCGAAACCGACGTTGTCCGGTTGCAGAACGGGCAGGAGGTGGAAGTCACTTTCGACTCACTGCCGGATCAAATCTTCGACGGCATAATTACGCACATCGCCCCGGTCAGCACCACCGACAGGGGCAGCACAAACTTCACCGTTCACGTAGAAGTTCCGCAATTGGACGAAAACTTGCGCTGGGGTATGACCGCCTTCGTCAATATCCTCGCCTCGCCCCTGCAGTAGTTTCCGGGGGCGGCTGACACAGGACTCTTTTCCGCCGCCCAATAGCATGGCCTGTAGAACGACTCCATGCAAGGTCAGGAATGGAAGAGAGTTGCCGGCTTGCTGCTGGACGAAGGAAGGAATGCAGCCCAGAATTTTGCCATCTCTGACCTCTATGGTCCTTTACAGCCAGCAACGACTGAGGAAGCTGGAGACCCAAAACGGCTGATTTTTCGGGGCTTGGATAATCACAATATTGGCACACGCCAGTACCGCTGACTTGTGGCAAATTAGCAGTCACCAACTATGGTAAAACAAACAGCCGGCCATCCGATCATCCGCGCAGAAAAGGTAACCAAGATATACGGCAGCGACGAAACAGCCGTACGTGCACTCGACGGGCTATCAGTCGAAGTGCAAACAGGTGAATTTGTAGCCGTCATGGGGCCCAGCGGTTGCGGTAAGAGTACGTTGTTGAATATGCTCGGCGCGCTCGACCAACCGTCCGAGGGGAAAGTTTGGGTAGCGGGCGAGGACCTGTCCCAACTGAAGAATGTGGACCGATTTCGCGCGCAAACAGTCGGATTCGTTTTCCAATTGCACAATCTGTTACCGACAATGACAGCGCAAGAAAACGTCGAAGTGCCTCTGCAAGGCCAGATTAACAGCCGCAACGAGCGCAAAGAGCGGGCCGCCCATCTCCTGGAACTGGTAAACCTTGGCGACCGCCGCGACCATTTGCCCGGTCAGCTGTCGGGAGGACAGCGCCAACGCGTTGCGGTCGCGCGTTCCCTTGCCAACAATCCAGCATTAATCCTGGCCGATGAACCCAGCGGCTCGCTGGATAGCCAGAGCAGCGAAGAAATCATGGCTCAACTCGGCGAACTGAACCACAGCCAGGGAACCTCAATTGTAGTGGTGACCCACGACCGCCGTGTTGCCCAGGCAACACAACGCATCCTGCGAATGCAGGATGGCAAGATCGTCTCCGATCACCACATTACCGATCCCCTGGAAGAGGATTTGCGCATGTTTGCCCAGAGCCAGCTCGGGCAGACACTATTGGAAGACAACCGCACACTGCACCAGTTCATCGAGGAAAAAGACGTTGCCGCCCTTCGCCATTTGCTGCAGGGGTATGACGACGTCGATGCAAAGTCAGAGGATTTCGACTCCCATTCTACAGAGGCGTAGACCAACGCAACACCTGCTCAACTGGTAGAATCCAAGACTGCCCGCAACTGCTCCGGCGAAATGTTGCCGCCGCTGAGGACGAGCGCCACCTTCTTGCCAGCCAGTTCGTCACGGAGACGCAGCAGCGCCGCCAACGGCGAAGCGCCCGCCGGTTCAGCTAGCGTCTTCGCCTTTTCCAGGTACATTCGCACCGCGACGAACATCTCCTGCTCCGATACCATAACAAAATCATCCAGCAAATCCCATAGGATCGTCTGAGGCAACATGAATGGCGCTCCCGTTGCCAGCCCCTCGGCGGCCGTCCGATTGGGGGCTTCACGCCATGCCCTGTCCCGCCACGCAAGATAAGCGGCAGGGGAGGCCTCTGCGCAGACTGCCACTGTCCGGATGCTAGGGTTCACCCTCTTTGCAACGATCGAAGCACCGGACGCGCCGCTTCCTCCGCCAACCGGCACAATGATGGCGTCGATGTCGGGCTTCTCCTGCATGATCTCCAGTGTGTGTGTCGCCACACCGGCGATCAAGGCGGGTTCATCACCCGACGAGATGAATTGCAGTCCTTCTTCAGAAGCGACCTTTTCACCATGCTTCTTGGCTTCCTCAAAGTCGGAACCGAAAAGTCGTACATCGGCGCCGTTAGCCCGCATCGCCTCCAATTTGACTGGATTGGCATTTTCGGGCACGGCGATTACTGCCTTGGCGCCGAACAGGCGGGCAGCATAAGCAACTGACTGGCCGTGATTGCCAGTCGACGCAGTCACGACTCCCTGGTTACGTTGTTCGGCGGACAACCCTTCCATAAAGTAGATGCCCCCCCGTAGCTTGAACGCACCGATGGGCAGATAGTTTTCGTGCTTCACCCAGACCTCGGCGCCCGTGGCCGCGTCCAAAACAGGGTAGTTGTGCAATGGCGTCGGGGCCAGATAGCGGCGCAACACAGTTTGCGCTGCCAGCACATCGGCAAAACTGGGTGGAGGCGGCATATCGGGCATATCAGTCTGGGAATTGTCATTCCCCCCTGCATTGGTCGAGTCGGGCTGCATAAGACCTCTCTTGTGATCTGATTTTCGTTCCAAGCGAACATGGGGCCGACGGCATGACCCTCAGCCGCCGGCCATGAATGGCATCGTCAAGACGTCGGCAGGCACAATTGGCGCAAATCCCATACGGTCCAGCACATCTGCCTGGAGATCGATGCCGGGCGCAAGTTCACGTAAGCACATACCGCCAGGCGTCAATTCAAAGACCGCGCGCTCGGTTATACAAAGCACCTTCTGCCCGCTTGCCATCGCCTGGCCCCCGCTGAATGTGATCTGATCGACCTCCTCCACCAACTTCCTTACCTGTCCATACCGCCTGATCGAGATGCTCTCGTCGTCAATGTAATAATCTGCTCCTTTGGCCTCGAACGTGCCGCAGAAGACAACCTTGCGGGCCGTTTGCGCAATGTCTATGAAACCCCCAGGACCAACCGTAACACCGCCCAGTCGCGAGACGTTGACATCGCCATTCCTGTCCATCTCGCCGAAGCCGAGAAAGGCAATGTCCAACCCGCCCCCACCATACAAATCGAACTGGGAAGGGGAATCGATCATGCAACTGGCATTGCGGGCAAAGCCAAATAGGACTCCGTCGAGAAGCTCTCCCCCGTAAGTGCCGTGTTCTATCGTCTGGTAGTACCGGTTGGTTTCGCCGCGGGCCGCCACCAATTTTGCAACCCCATCGGGAATGCCGAATCCGAAGTTGACCACTGCGTTTTCGTAAAGCTCCCGCGTGGCCCTGTAGGCGATAAGTGCCCGTGGGCCAGAAATTTCACTCTCTGGAATCCGATCTTGTTGGCCTCCGTCCGCGATCGCTTTCTCCTGCAGCTGGCCGGAGATCGAGGGATCATAGAAGAAGGCATGGCATTGGGGCTGTTCGGGAACTACTACCACTGCATCCACGAGCGCTCCGGGGATACGCACCTGCCGCGCCGGAATCCGGCCTTGTTCCACCAGGCCCCGTACCTGGACAAGTACCACGCCGCCACTGTTATGTGCGGCCAGGGCCATGGCAAAAGCCTCCAGATTTGCCGGCTCCTCCTCCATGCTGATGTTGCCGTCGGCATCGGCGTAACTGCCTCGCAGCACTGCCACATCCACAGGGAATGGCTTGTAACGCAGAAGTGTCCGACCATCGATTTCTATTAACTCCACCAGAATATCCTGGGCCGACCCGTTCATGCGACCGCCGTCCTGGCGAGGATCGACGAAAGTGCCCAGGCCGACATGCGTTATCAGCCCGGGCCTCCCCGCGCCTATCTCCCGCATCAGCTGTGCCGTGACACCGGCGGGCAGTACGTAGGCCTCGATTTTTTCCTCCCGGGCCAGCGCCTGCATGCGCGGCGACCAAATCCAATGGCCGCCAATCACCTTTTTCACCAGCCCCTCATAAGCCAGCCGGTTGAGTCCGCGACGATCACGGTCGCCGATACCAAGCGAGTGAATGACGCGCAGACCTCTTGGCGCACCGGTCGAGAGAAAGCGCTCCTCTATTGCAGCCAAAAGGGCGTCGGCCTCCACTAAACCGCCTCCCCCGCCAACCGTACCCAGAGTAGCGCCATCAGGGACCAGCGCCGCGGCCTCCTGGGCCTCCATCACCTTGTTTCTCATCGGGTATCAATTCAAATAGTGGCTTTCAAGCGCCTTCACCGCAGCAACCAACGTCTTGTTGACAGGGGTGGGAATGTCATGCTTGCGGCCCAACTGGACTACCGCGCCGCTTATCACATCGATCTCGCAGGGACGCCGGTTGATAATATCCACACACAGGCTGGACTTATTGTCGCCCGTGCCTGTCGGGCCGGCAATCTGATCTATCACCTCACGGGTCTCAGCCGCGTTCAATTCCACGCCTTCAGCCCGCGCCACCTCGACCGCCTCGTCCAACGCCTCAAATGCTGTTTCTCTCAATTCAGGTACTGCAAACACCTGCTTGATCGTCATGTTTGTGATGGCAGACGTGGGGCTGATAGCAATATTGGCCAGCAGCTTCTTCCAAATCGCCTGGCGAATGTCCGGCACGGCTGTTGTTTGCAGACCTGCTCTGTCAAGCGCGGCCGCAATTCGCTGCGCCCTCTCGCTGATGCCCCCTCCCATTTCACCGATATGCGTGGGCAAATTGCCAAAGTTTCGCACCGCCCCAGGCCCTTCCACCGCCGCGCCCTGCGCCGTCGTCCCGCCCAACACACGCTCCATGCCAACTACTTCGCCGATGTTCTCTTCATTGCCAAGACCGTTTTGAAAGCTGATGGCAACGCTGTCGTCGCGCAGCAGGTGAAGAACCCGTCTGACAGCCTCCTTCGTATACGGCGCCTTGCACTGCACAAAGAGAACATCCACCGCTGGCAGGCCGCTGGGTTCGGTCGTGGCGCGAACGGGGATGCTTCGGTCGCCTCCATACCCGACAATGCGAAGTCCATCCCGGTTAATGCGGTCTACGTGCTCCTGCAATACGTCGACCAGGGTTACATCCAGCCCTCCTTCGGCCAGCAGACCCCCAAACAGACATCCCATTGCACCGGCGCCGACCACGGCGATCTTCGGTTTCCTGTCCACCTCGCAAGTCTCCTTTTCGAACTTGGTTGAAGGCGTTAATGGATTGAATGCAACCAGTATATATGTTCCCCGCACGCGGGCAAACAGAGAATGGCTCGGATGTACAACAGACCTGGGGACTTCCCACTGGGATCACGGCAGTCCTGCACGCAGCCTGTTTAACTGACCAGAAGCAGACCTATTTCCCACCCTATTCTTGAACTTCACCTATTTGCCCAGGGCAATCGCATCAAATTGGGACAAAACCACGTGACCCTGCCTGAGTCGGGTAGGAACCCCCCTTGTGGGTGCCCTCCTCTAGGCACAACCCCGAGAAAAGACAATTGGTAGGGGCTCCCCTTGTGGGTGCCCTCCTCTAGGCACAACCCCGAGAAAAGACAATTGGTAGGGGCTCCCCTTGTGGGCGCCCTCCTCCAGGCACAACGCCGAAAGAAGACAATCGGTAGGGGCTCCCCTTGTGGGTGCCCTCCTCCAGGCACAACGCCGAAAGAAGACAATCGGTAGGGGCTCCCCTTGTGGGTGCCCTCCTCTAGGCATAACGCCGAAAGAAGACAATCGGTAGGGGCTCCCCTTGTGGGTGCCCTCCTCTAGGCATAACGCCGAAAGAAGACAATCGGTAGGGGCTCCCCTTGTGGGTGCCCTCCTCTAGGCATAACGCCCAGAGAAGACAATTGTAGGGGCACCCCTTGTTGGTGCCCTCCTCTAGGCATAACGCCGAAAGAAGACAATCGGTAGGGGCTCCCCTTGTGGGTGCCCTCCTCTAGGCATAACGCCCAGAGAAGCCAATTGTAGGGGCACCCCTTGTTGGTGCCCTCCTCTAGGCATAACGCCGAAAGAAGACAATCGGTAGGGGCGCCCCTTGTGGGTGCCCTTCTCTAGGCATAACGCCGAAAGAAGACAATCGGTTGGGCCCCCCCTTGTGGGCGCCTTCCTCACAACATAACCCCGAGAGAAGACAATTGGTAGGGCCCCCTCTTATGGACGCCCTCCTCACAGCATAACCCCTGCAGAAGACAATTGGTAGGGGCGCCCCTTGTGGGCGCCCTCCGTCGGCTATTTTGGCGTCCGAATAAAGATGCGTTTGCCCTGACCCATTCGCAAAAACCTCTTGACTTCCCTCGGCCTTTCCGTCTAAAATGAGCAGGCGCTTGCAACGGCACTCTTGTATGCCCTTGCCTTTGCCATGAGGGAAGTCGATGCCATGAACACCCGACTCTTGACAGTTCTGCGTCACGCCAAAGCCAAGCAGACTAGCGTCTCCGGAGGAGATATCGACCGCCCGCTGGCAAAGAGCGGTCTCAAGCAGTTGCAGCGCGTATGCCAACTGCTGGCAACGGTGAAAGAGAAACCGGACTGGATTGTGGCTTCTCCAGCGTTGCGTACACGCCAGACAGCCGAAAAGGTCGCCGAATCGCTCGGCTATACAAGCAATTTCGGCTGGAACGACCGCATTTACGCCGCCGCTCCCTACACCTTGCTAAACATCCTGCAAGAAACCCACGACAGTGCCGGCCATGTCCTTTTGGTAGGTCACAATCCGGGGGTTGCCCAGCTGGTTTCAGGCTTGTGCGCCGGCACCGACGGACGCATGAACCTGCGCTTCCCGTCAGCGGGGTTGGCCCACTTTGAGGTGGATATCGCCCGCTGGCGCCAGTTGCAATGGGGCAGTTGCGAGCTGCAATTCCTCGTCGCGCCCCGCTTTCTCAATCGGCAAAAAGGCTCCTGAACGCCCGCCGATAAGCTCGCCATCCGCTCTCGATCCATTACCCAAAGACATATCGATCCAAGTAGCCGTTGCGAAACTTGCCGTCCGGGTCTGTTGTTTGCAGTAGTTGCCTGAACTCTTCCAATTTCGGGAAGCCTGCCTGCACTCTGGCCGGAGACATTGTGAACAGCTTGCCCCAGTGGGGACGGACTTCAAAGGGCGTAAGAGCTTCTTCTATCACCGGCAGAAGTTGGCGCAAGGCTGGCCAATTCTTTCTCCAGGAAAAGTGAATGCCGATGGTCGGCGTGCTATAGCTTTGGCTCAGCCACAGCCGGTCGGCGGCGACAGAGCGGACTTCCGAAATCCAGAGCAGCGATTCGAACCGGTCCCGAAGGCCCTCCACCGCCTTCAGCGCCGGAACCGCGTGAACGCGCGGCACAAAGTACTCTGTCTGCAACTCATCGCCACTGGCAGGCGTGCTGTCTACGCGAAAATGTGGCAGCCTGTCGTGCCACGGGCCGGGAACGCCCATTTGCGCTGTCAGCCCGTCCGGCTGAAGGTTGGTTACCGGGTGCAAATCTATTCGCGCTGCCTTCGCACCGTAAAGTTCCTCCTGGCCCGCAACAGTTGGAGGAGCTGAACTGTTTGCAGACGACCCTGCATCTGAACTGGCCGCATCTCGCCAGAGGCCGGTGCGGTGCTTGAGCCAGACCTGATTGACCGTCCCATCCTGCCAATCGGGAAACAGACTGACGCTGTAGGCACTGGACATGACCTCATCGAAATGTTCATACAGCTCGACCGATGGCATATCTTCGTAAACATATTGCTCCATCGAGTAAGCCGGTTCCATCGCCAAAGTGACTCTCGTAACAACCCCCAGCCCGCCCAAAGCCACGACTGCACCCTCAAACGTATCGCGATCCTCTTCAAGCGTGAGCGAACGCAACTCCCCATTTGCCGTCACCAGTTCCAGCCCGACTACGGCTGTCGAAAGATTACCGTTCCCGTCGCCCGAACCGTGCGTTCCGGTCGCGCACGCTCCTGCAACCGTAATGTGCGGCAGAGAGGCCATATTGTGTAGCGCCAAGCCTTCAACGTGCATCCGCTGGCACAGTTCCCCGTAAGTGATTCCCGCCCCGCATGTCACCGTCCCGCGCCTGGAATCGAACGTAACCGGCGCGTTCAAATTTTCCAATGAAATGTATGCCCACGAAGATTCCTCTACCGGCTCGTGTGTCGCAGCGTCGCCACCGGCCTGCCCATCAATTGCGGCAAGGTCATTGAATGAATGGCGTGCGCCCAGCACTCTCACCTTGCGGCTGGCGCTGACAATCTCCTGCAGTTCCTCCACGGTCTGCGGCGCATAATTCGGTGCAGATGAGAATCGAATGTTTTCCGACCAGTTACGTAGCGACATCAGCGACTGCCCTCCCTTCCTTGGTCAATTGAATTCGTTTGCTTCCGATCTGAGTCTTTAATCTATCTCTGGAGTGCCAGCAACAATTGCTTCCGCCATTTCTGTGACTCGCGGGAGAAACTTTCGGACTTGACTGCTGCGGGCCTTTAAGTCAGCAAACGAACCGATTCCGAGATCGCCCAACATCGACTGATAGCTCTGTAGGAAGCGATCTCCTATGACATTGGAGCTATTGAAATGAAAGATCCAACAGCAACGCGAAAACGTCGCAACCATCCAGTATACGGCCTCTCGATGTAATCCCTGCTCTATCAACGCACGACTGCAGGGCAATTGCATCAAATTGGGACAAACCCACGTGAGCCTGCCTGAATCGGTAGGGGCACCCCTTGTGGGCGCCCTTCGCGGGCTATTTTGGCGTCCGAACTTAGATGCAATTGCCCTGTTCTCCCTGCCCCTCCGTGGACAAGAAGGGTCTAAGATGTCCTCCGCGCCCCTCCGTGGACAAAAAAAGGTTTTCTTCGCGCCCCTTCGCGGACAAAAAAGGTGTTCTTCCTGCCCCTTCGCGGGCTATTGTGGCGTCCCAATTAAGATGCAATTGCCCTGCGCACGACTGCCATCTATCGCGACTGGCCGTGCAGCATTGCTGATATCTGCTGCATACGGAAATTCGCCCTTGGGCAAGCATTTGGCCTGGTCAAATGCTGCCGCGACCGCAGCCAAATGCCCTTCAGCCTGACTCCGGCTCCAGTTGCAGCACCCAAGTAGCTTTAGCAACTCTTCGTAAAAATCCGGCCTGCCTTGTTCAATTAGCAGCTGCCGGGCCTCTACATATCTGCGCCTGACGGTTGGCGCCCGGAGCCCCGCAACCAGGAGAATGAGGGTAGTCAAGCTTGTTCCAAACAACCATGCAGTCACCTGTCCGTGCAACGGCGCCGATTCTTCCAATGATTGGAGCATCCCTTCAGCCTTGGCAGTAGCCTCCTGACACCGTTGCCCCACCCACCGTCGGCAAGAATACTTGCTGGCCACTTCCTCCTGCAATCGCCCAAGGTGACCGGTGTGATCGACAACAATGTGCATGGAACGAATCCCGCCCGCCAAATGGGGATGGCCAAGGACACTCTCAGCTGACTGAATCGTGTCCCTTTCCTCAAATGACACTTCAAGCAAGAGATCCTGGTACTTGAACTTCCCTAATTTCTTTGACGGCGGATCTTCCATCACGACCGTGACATCCACGTCGGAAGTTTCCGGTAGATGGGCCCAGTCCGGGAGGGTCGTCACGGAACCTACGAGGTAAACCCCCTGCAAGCCCGCCAACTTGCTTCCTTCGTGATGCACCCATTCTTCCGCCAGACTCTTGGCCTGCCTCACCAACACCGGTACAGTCCCTCTGTTGCAAGCCAGTGCATCGGACTGGCCCGCCGGGAGTCGGCGAATCGGAAAGGTACGACCCCGTGAGCAGAAATGGAAAATGTCGGCGTGCTCTTGTGTGGATTGAACTGCGACTGAAACGGTGCGCGTGTGCGACTAATTGGCCTGCTCTGACCACTCAAAGTCGTGCACGGTACTACTATCGAGGGCACAGATCGGAGTCGACTGAAAATCGAACGCCTCTCTTTCCAACTCTCACATTCGAGAGTCGCGAGGGGAAATATTGGCAGACAATTGCATGAAACCTGGCAGGCCGTGGCGGTCGGTGTAGTCGGCACAATGTACCACATTTCACAGTTTCGAGGAAGCCCTAAAAGGTTGCCCAACAGGGCAATTGCATCACATTGGGACAAAACCACGTGAGGCTGCCTGAATCGAGAAAGGCGCCCCCTGTGGGCGCCCTTCTCTAGGCATAACCCCGAGAGAAGACAATCGGTAGGGACGCCCCTTTTGGGCGCCCTCCTCAGGGCATAACCCCGAGAGTCGGCTAGGGGCGCCCCTTGTGGGCCCCCTTCTCACGGCATAACCACGAAAGAAGACAATCGGTTGGGGCACCCCTTGTGGGTGCCCTTCTCTAAGCTTAACGCCCGGTGATGACAACTGGTAGGGGCACCCCTTGTGGGTGCCCTTCTCTAGCCATAGCGCCGAGAGAAAACAATCGGTAGGGGCACCCCTTGTGGGTGCCCTTCTCTAAGCTTAACGCCCGGTGATGACAACTGGTAGGGGCACCCCTTGTGGGTGCCCTTCTCTAAGCTTAACGCCCGGTAATGACAACTGGTAGGGGCACCCCTTGTGGGTGCCCTTCTCTAAGCTTAACGCCCGGTGATGACAACTGGTAGGGGCACCCCTTGTGGGTGCCCTTCTCTAAGCTTAACGCCCGGTGATGACAACTGGTAGGGGCACCCCTTGTGGGCGCCCTCCTCACGGCATATCGCCGAGAGAAAACAGTCGGTAGGGGCGCCCCTTGTGGGCGCCCTTCTCCGGCTATTTTGGCGTCCGAATCAAGATGCGCTTGCCCTGCGTTGCCCAAAGGATCCAACTGGTGCGAAGCAATTCCGGTAAATTGGATATGGCAGGAACGGCAGTTAAGATAGGTCTGTCTCGCCAGGATTTCCAGCAGACAGGGAGAGAACTCTTCCCGGCCTACGATTCGATGTTGAGTAATTTCAGGACATTGCTGGCTTTCTTCAGCTTCCTGAACTGTCGTAAAACCCAATTTGCACCACGGCTTTTTGCACCGGTTACGCAATGGCATATTGGTTATCTTGTCTGCCTTTACGCAAAACGCAATCTTCAATACGTAGCGCGTAAAAAAGCGGGCCTTCACAATGAACGCACAATTGATTTGAGACTACAGATGAAACCAAAATGGAGCGGCGCCGACATTCCCGATCAGACAGACCGGGTTGCTCTCGTTACGGGAGCAAACAGCGGCCTTGGCTTTCATTCTGCCCTGACTCTGGCCGTCAAAGGTGCCCGCGTTCTGCTTGCCTGCCGCTCTGTTCCACGGGCCGAACAGGCCAAGGCAGAGATACTCCAAAGTCTGCCGCAGGCTCAGCTCGAAGTAATAGAGCTCGACTTGGCGGACCTGGAGTCCGTGCGTCGCTGCGCCGAAACACTCCGCAGCGACTTGGCCCGGCTGGACATCCTGATAAACAATGCCGGCGTAATGGCAATTCCTCGCCGGGAAACCGCGCAGGGCTTTGAACGACAATTCGGCGTCAATCACTTGGGCCATTTTGCCTTGACGGGCGCCTTACTGCCCCTCCTGTTGGAGACTCCCGCCAGCCGGATCGTCAGCGTCAGCAGCATGGCCCATCGAAGCGGCCGCATCGATTTCAGCGACCTGCATGGGAAGCGGAAATACACACGCTTTGGCGCCTATTCCCAAAGCAAACTCGCCAATCTGCTCTTTACGATTGAATTGCATCGCCGTCTGGAGCGCAAAGGTGCAGACACAATAAGCGTCGCAGCCCACCCTGGTTGGGCCGCCACAAATCTCCAGTTCGCGGGGCCGAGAGACAGAGGGTCCAGCATCGAAATGCTGATGATGCGCGCCTTAAACGCCCTTCTGGCCCAGAGCGCCGAGCAAGGCGCATTGCCGCAACTGTACGCAGCGACCGCGCCCGACGTCAGGGGGGGCGATTTTGTCGGCCCCGACGGTTGGATGGGAATGCGGGGACACCCCAGCAAGGTGACAGCCAGAAAAACCGCTTACGATGAGGAACCGGCGCGCCAGCTTTGGCAAGTTTCGGTCGAACTGACCGGCGAAATGTACACCCATCTGTGACCGAGAGTCTGGTCTCCGGTTCTACAACCATTCCATATCCACACAACCACACCCGTTCATTAATATTTGATTTGCGAGGAAACAGATATGACAACAACGATTCCCCCAAGCTGGCAACTGTTCGTCGAACAGCAACCCCAGTGCATGAAGGTTATGCGGCAGTTGAGTAACATGGACTGGTACGCTGCTGGCGGCTGGTCATCCTTTATTGGCCCCTATCATGCCGGCGTTTACATGCAGGTCGCCAAGGGCAACTGGTACAACCACGGGCTGGACGGCATCCACTTCGAGTTCGGACTCACCCAGGAGACCCTTGACGCCAAGACACTAGCCATCGATCTGCACATCGGCCACAAGAATCTTTTTGACAGGGAACAGTTCAACGCGTTCACCGTTGATCGAATGGCGGAGGTCGCAAACGGCTGGGGTGCGGAAGGCGTTCGCTTCTCAAGAACTAACCTGTCAGAGCGCCTTAGCCTTCCGGTTTGCTTTACCAAGTCGGGCTTCGGCAAGCAAGTGGCAGCCGCCCTATCACAACTGAGCGAGCTGGCTCCTGTCATCGACGAGGGCCTCGCCCGGCTGGAAACTTCCTAACGTGTACAACCACGAACCGCCAGACTATAACTGTCCCTTCTGCAAAATTGCCGCCGCGATTGAAGACAAAACCAGCTACACTGTCGCCAGCGACATTGTACTGCGTACCAACCTTGTTATTGGCTTCATTTCGTCGCACTGGTGGCCCCGAAATCCGGGGCATGTCATCCTGATTCCCTGGGATCACTACGAGAACATCTACGATCTCCCGGAGACCTACGGGACCGAAATCTACCGCGCCAGTCGCGAAATCGCACTGGCCATGAAGGCCGCCTACGGCTGCGAAGGCGTTTCAACCCGCCAGCACAATGAGCCGGCCGGCATGCAGGAAGTCTGGCACTTCCACCAGCACGTTTTCCCGCGCTACCTTAACGACGGTTTGTACGCCCGCACACCTGAGCGATTCCTGACGACGCCTTCGCAGCGCCAACCCTACGCCGAAAAGCTGCGGACGGCGCTATCTGACTTGAAATTATAGGAAAGCCTTCCCATGTCGCTCTCCCTGCCCCTCCCCCATCTGGCTGAACAGTACCTGCTCGACCCGGATGTCGTCTATCTCAACCACGGCAGCTTCGGCGCCGTGCCTCGCCCTGTCTTTGAGGATTATCAGCATTGGCAAAGGGAACTGGAAGCGAATCCCGTTCACTTTCTTGGTAAGCGTGCTCCGGAGCTGTTGGCCGCGGCCAGAGAAAAACTGGGCGCGTTCATCAACGCCTCCGCCAACGATCTGACATTCGTTCCCAACGTTACCTATGGGCTGAATATCGTCGCCCGCTCCCTCGATCTAAAGGAAGGCGACGCTGTCCTGACCACAGATCATGAGTACGGCGCTATCGACCGCACCTGGCGTTTCAATTGCGAAAAGAACGGGGCGAGGCTCCTGAACCAACCGATCGCTGTGCCGGTCGCAGAACCCGCCAACATCGTCGAGCAGATCTGGTCCGGTGTTGATGAACGCACCAAAGTGATCTCCTTGAGTCACATCACGTCGCCAAGCGCGTTGATTTTGCCCATAGAAGAGATCTGCCGGCGGGCCAGGGAGGCGGGAATCGTTACAGTCGTGGACGGCGCTCACGCACCCGGTCAGTTGGACCTGGATATGGAGAAGATCGGCGCCGATTTCTACTGCGGCAACTGCCACAAATGGCTTAGCAGCGCACGCGGCGCAGGTTTCCTCTACGCCCGGCCAGAAAGGCAAGCCCTGCTGGAACCCCTCGTCGTCAGCCACGGTTGGGAAAGAGAAGAACCGGGTCCGTCCCGGTTTCAGGACTACTTCACTTGGGTGGGCACAATCGACCCGGCCGCCTACCTGAGCGTTCCCGCCGCCATCGATTTCCACCAGCAAAACGATTGGCCGCAAGTGCGTCAAGCCTGCCATCGGCTTCTGAAGGAGAGCGAGGATCGCATCTTGGCGATGTCCGGGTTGCCGGCCATCAGCCCTCCTTCAATGTGGGCGCAGATGCGCCTGGTACTGCTCCCCGGCAAGGTCGAACTGTATCAGCGGCTTTGGGAGGAAGATCGCATCGTTGTACCGGTAGGAGAACATCGCGGCCAGCCTGGAATACGCATTTCCATCCAGGCCTACAACAGTCCGACTGACCTCGAAAGGCTGATCCAGGCATTGCAAAAGGCGGCCTCAACCAGCTGACCCGTTTCAAACTTTCTTTAAGCGCTTTCAGTCTGCCCTTCTTGCGCCGGCGGCTTTGCTAGGGCTCGTTGACGTTTGTCTGAACAACGACTTCCAGGTGCAAATTACGCCTGATCGTCGAAGGGCGGCGCAGTCACGCAAAGAAAATCCGATACGCCTTTGGTGTTCTCCGCGTCCCTCCGCGTCCTCCGCGGACAAAAAGGTGTTCTTCGCGACCCTTCGCGTGACTTCGCGGATCAATTGGTTTTGTCTATTTCAACATTCAAGCGAGAAACATCCCTAACAGGCCTGCAGGCTTTCAGTTCTTGTTGACATCTGAACAGCCTTCCCAAAATGTCAACGGAACCTAGTCCTATTCCTTACGCTTGTCTCAGCAGCCGCACAATCTCCACGATTCCGGGTCTCTTGCCGTACATCAACATCCCCAACCGGAAGATCTTCGCGCCAAGCCACACAACCAGCGGAATCGTTGCCAGCAGTACCCCGATGCTGCCGGCAATATCGATCAAGGGTACCTCCCCAAGCGGAAGCCGCAACATCATCGAGGTCGGCGCAGTCAGGGGGAACCAGGATAGCGCCCGCACAACCATACCATTCGGATTCGTAAGGATTGCGCCAAAAAACATCATCGGGATTGCTGCAATAAAAATGAAAATGCCTGTAATCTGCTGGCTCTCTTGGAAGTTGGACCCCAGCGTGCCTATTGCTGCAATGAGCACGGCGTAGACACCGAAACCCAAAATGTAGTAGACCAGTGCCAGCCCGAATACCTCCACACGCGAAAATAATGGGAGCACGATTCCCGTCAGCACGGCGAGCCCGCCGCCCAGGCCGGTCGCAGATGCGATCCAGACGAAAATCTGCGTCAGTCCCAGCGCCCCCAGGCCCATAACCTTTCCGGCTAGAAGCTGTTGCGGCGTCACCGATGAAAGAATGATCTCAATGACTCGGCTTGCCTTTTCCTCGGCAACGCTGCGAACCAGATAGCCGGACGAAACGAAAACCGTGACGACCAGCAGCATGCTGAACAAAAAGGGAACAATGAACCCCAAAAACTCGCCGGCAGCTCCGCCAGAGGTCTGACCGCTCTCATTCAAGAACTCGATCTGTGCGTCAAAAGGATCTATCAGACGCGCCCGCAGCGTCCCGTCGCCAACTTTCTGAACAAGATGCGCCATGAAGAAATCGCGTAATCCGGTCGTCCCAGCTTCGGAAAACCTGCTCGCCGCAGTAACCACCGTCACATCCCCTTTTTGAGGATAGGTTGCCGGCACCACTACAACCCTCTTCACAACTTCGTCCTCCAGGGCTTTTCGAGCTGTGGCCTCGTCGTCGTACGGGACATACGCTGCCTCAAACCGGGGCATTATCGGCCTGAAACTGCCGGATTGATCGACGACCGCCGTGATTTCCGGGCCGTCGTCAAACACGCTAACAATGGCCCCCCCTGCTTGACGCCCAAAGAAGACGCTGACCAGAAGCGCGATCAGTCCCAGCAGCGGAACAAGCGACGTGAAAATGATAAAGTCAGGTCGCCGGACATTTACCTTATACTCATGCCAGGCAATTGTGAGAACTCTGTTCATAGTGTCCTCAGACCCCATCTGTGAGTTTGTATACGTCGCGTGTTGACTGGTATCCGCGCCAGTCACGAACTGCCCGCGTCGCGGCGCCGGCAAGTTTGAGCCGTCGGATGACCACGGGCTGTTCTTGTCGCGGACAGTGGCCTCTACTCTTCACTCTCGCTGCCTTGTACCATCGCCACGAAAATATCGTTCAAAGGAACCGTGGCGCGTTCAAAACTCTCCACCTGCACGTTCCGCTCCACCAGCGCGGCCAAGAGCTCCTGCGCTGAGACCCCCTCAAGTGTGAGTATCGCCACATCGCCATTCCGCTCGCTTCGGACGACTCCCGGTAGGTTCTCCGGAATATTCTCGGCACGAACCCGTACCGAGTTGGGCGCAAAATCCCGTTTGATCTGCTGCAGCGAGCCATATAGCAGCTGCTTCCCTCTGTTTATCAGCAGAATCCGGTCACATAGCTCTTCCACCAGGTTCATCTGGTGCGCGCTCAGCACAATTGTCTTGCCCTCGTCGACCAGCGAACGCATCAGCCCTTTAAGAACCTCGACATTTACCGGATCCAGACCCTGGAAAGGCTCATCCAGAATCAGCAGTTCCGGGTCGTGGATGAGACAGGCAACGAACTGCACTTTCTGTTGCATGCCTCGGCTCAGCTCCTTGACGCGCTTGCCGGCCCACTCCTGCATTTCAACCCTCTCCAGCCAAGTCTCCGCGCGACACTTGGCCGTTTTGGCGTCAACCCCCTTGAGCCGTCCAAGGTAGACGAGCACTTCCAACACCTTCTGGTCGCGGTACAGTCCCCGCTCCTCCGGCAGGTAGCCGACCCGCTCCCTGCTTTGCCCCGGCAGACTGCCCAGCAACTCAACTTCGCCGAAGTCCGCCCTAAAGATGTCCATCAGGATACGGATCGCGCTTGTTTTTCCTGCGCCATTGGGGCCAAGCAACCCAAATATCTCACCGGGAAAGACGTCAAAGGTGAGATCATCGACAGCTGTGAAGCTACCATACCGTTTGCAGAGGCGGCGGGCTGAGAGGGCTGGAGCAGTCATTGCAGATTTGTAAGGATTGGCTTCGTATGACAGATTGAATTTACCGCTGGCAACACGAGTTGAGTTCAGAGATTGAAGCTACCCCATCGAGCATTGGCGGGTTGCCTCAAGATACGATTCGAACCCACTACAGATTTCATCT
Organism: Caldilineaceae bacterium; assembly: GCA_965220715.1. Taxonomy (GTDB): domain Bacteria; phylum Chloroflexota; class Anaerolineae; order Caldilineales; family Caldilineaceae; genus Bin5. The sequence continues at coordinate 3,617,588 of OZ244843.1, read as the reverse complement.
TGGTCTCGGCGCCAGCCTCCTCAATTATCCCCATAAGCAACGGGACCAAGGCTGTGCCACTCGATCATTAGTACGCACTGCCATAACGAAAGTTTCAGCCTCGACGGTTGGTCATTCATTGAAATGAATCCCCAGTCATCGCTGATCCCTGCCCTTTTCAAGATGCCAGCCAGCTAAACTAACTTCAGAAACCGGGCCATTCACTTGGCACGCCTCTCACTATTCGGAAAACCTTGACCCAAGAAACTGAGTCGCGGACTTCCTTTGGGTGCTTCCCACATTCTTTTGGAAGGCACACCTGTCTCTTTCAAGGTCTTCGTGTTTGGCCGCTCCCAAAAGTCAAACAAGCTTGAGGCGGCCCCAGAAGTCGGCCCATTTGCTAAGATACATTATTTTTAAGAAGGGTCACAATTTGGTTGCGTCTTGTGGTGGGACCATGACGCACTGCCACCTGTCTTGACCCACCCTTACGTCCCACCCCTATGTCCCACATTCTGCCGGGGATCTGTTGGCATGCATTCCTTCAAGTTGTCTATCCAGAATCATTACCCCGCTGCAATCTGCCCTTTCACCCGACGCAAAAAGGATACGCCGACCAGACATCAACAGATGACCTCAATCCTGAAAATCCCCAGAAATCCTGCAAATCCTGCTTCAGGCAACATCCACCCGAGAATCTCCTTCGCGCACCTCCTCAGGGCAATAGCTTAAAATTGGAAAGAACCTCGTGAGGCTGCCTGAATCGGGTAGGGGCGCCCCTTGTGGGCGCCCTTCTCAGGGCAAAACGCCGAGAGAAGACAATCGGTAGGGGCACCCCTTGTGGGTGCCCTTCCCAAGGCAAAACGCCGAGAGAAGACCATTGGTAGGGGCGCCCCTTGTGGGCGCCCTTCGTGGGCTATTGTGGCGTCCGAATTTAGATGCGATTGCCCTGCGCACCTCCTTTACAGCTCTTGACATTTGAACAGAGCCTATGCTAACCTTCCTCAATCACACCTTAAGAACAGAAATCTCTTATCCAGAGTGGGGGGAGGGAACGGCCCTTTGATCCCCCGGCAACCTGCCGGAGTCCCGGTTCTCGGTTGCTGACTGGTAGAAAGTGGGCCTTTCCGGTTGGCAGAAAGTGCGCATCGCAACACTTGGCCTGCGCCCGGTTAGGCACTTCCAGTCAGTTCCGTTCAGTTTTCTCTGCAGGTGCCAATTCCGACGAGTCCGACGAGGCTCGAAAGATGAGATCGACCTGTGTATAAACACCCCTCTGGAAGATTTCGGAGGGGTTTCGTTTTGAAGAAGGGAGTTCCAATATGCGCACCGTCTACTGGCAAGACGGACTTGTGAAAATGATCGATCAACGGTTGTTGCCCGGTGAGGAGGTAATAGCCGAATTTGATACCGTAGCCGAGGTTGCCCGCAGCATCAGCGAGATGTATGTGAGGGGCGCGCCCGCCATTGGCGCCACCGCCGCCTACGGCATGGCCCTGGCTGCGTACGTCAGCGGCGCCAATGACCATGATGGTCTGCTCAGCGACCTGCGCCTGGCAAAGGAATCGCTTGACTCAGCGCGTCCCACCGCAGTAAACCTGAGTTGGGCCACGCGTCGACTCCTGTCTCTGGCCGAACAGATTGCTGCCGACACCTCTCCCGGCCAGGACAATACCGACGACCTGCGAGACGCGTTGCTGGCCGAAGCCGAAGCTCTCGCCGACGAGGACATAGAAATCAACCGGCGCATGGGTTTCAACGGCGCCGCTGTCGTGCCGGACGGATCGAATCTTCTCCATCACTGCAATACCGGCTCACTCGCTACCGTGGACTTCGGCACTGCTCTGGGAGTCATCTACGCCTGCCAGGAACAGGGCAAACAGATTCATGTCTGGGTGGACGAGACCCGTCCCCGCCTCCAGGGCGCCCGCTTGACCGCTTGGGAGTTGATGCGAGCGGAAGTGCCAATGCACCTCATCGCCGACAACGCCGCCGGTCACCTGATGCGCACCGGCCAGGTAGACGTCGTTGTATTCGGGGCCGACCGCGTCGCCGCCAACGGTGATGTCGCCAACAAAATTGGCACCTATAAAATTGCCGTCGTAGCCCGCGAGAACGGCATCCCAGTCTATTGCGTAGCCCCCACCAGTACCGTCGATCTGGACCTTCCCGACGGAGACCACATCCCTATCGAAGAACGGGGCGACGACGAAGTGGTTGAAATCGGCGCACGTGCCATCGCTCCGGCCAACGTTCCAGTGTACAACCCGGCCTTTGACATTACTCCTCACAAATATCTGACCGGAATCGTTACTGAAGAGGGCATATGCTATCCCCCGTTCGGCCAAAGCTTGAGTACTGCAGTAGAAAGGGGACGAGCCGCAATCGAGGCGGAACGCGCGGGAAGAGGGTAACTGGCTATGAGCGACACCCATCACTTTGACAATATTTGCGTCTACTGCGGTTCCAGCGCCGGAGTTGACAGGGAATACACTCGGCAAGCAACTGCCCTGGGAACAGAGATTGCGTGTCGAGGCTATGGTCTCGTCTATGGCGGCGGCAACCTGGGCTTGATGGGGGCGGTCAGCAGAGCAGCCTATGCAGCCGGCGCCAACGTCTACGGCATCATACCCGGCCCTCTGGCGGCAAAAGAGATAGCTGGCGAAACGATTGGAAATATCGAGGTCGTCGAAACGATGCACCAGCGCAAGGCTCGAATGGCGGAGTTGGCCGACGCATTTGTCACCCTGCCCGGCGGTATTGGCACTTTGGAAGAGCTGTTTGAAACGATCTCCTGGATCCAGTTGGGCATTCACAGCAAGCCCATGGGCCTACTCAACGTAAATGGCTTCTTCGATCCCCTGCAGCAGTTGCTCGCCCACCAGATCGAACAGGGGTTTATCCACTCCCGATATCGCCAGCTTCTAGTTGTCGAAGAAGAGCCGACCGCGTTGATCGACGGCCTCCTCCAACACGAAACGCCCGCCAGTTCGGTCCAGTGGATCACTTCGGAACAGGCTTAACGAATCTTGTAATCGCCGGCAACTCTCTTGCTTTGCCCGACGCCCGGAACGGTCAACCAGTTCTACTTTGGAGAGCAGACGAAAGTGTCAGCAACCAAGAGCAGACGTAGTCAAATCATTGCCCTCGGAGGCCACAGCATTTCAGAAAGCGCCGAGGATGTAACGTTGAGCCGCTACATCTTGGACCAGTGTCCAGCCGAGCGCCCTCGAATCTGTTTTCTGCCGCAAGGGAGTAGCGAGGATTACCTCTATATCGCACGCTTCTACCGCCACTTTCTGGAGTTTGACGCTCGCCCGTCAGACCTTTCTCTCTTTCAGCCCCACACTGCCGACATTGCCGACTTTCTATTGGAGCAGGATGTAATCTACGTTGGCGGAGGCAATACCAAGTCGATGCTGGCCTTATGGCGAGAGTGGGGTGTTGACCGGATTCTGCGCCAGGCTTGGGAGCAGGGTACCGTCCTGTCTGGCGTCAGCGCCGGCGCCATATGCTGGTTTGAGCAGGGTCTCACCGATTCGATTCCGGGCAAACTGACCCCCCTCGGCTGCCTTGGATTTCTTCCCGGCAGCTGCTCCCCCCATTACGACGGCGAGACCGAACGGCGGCCAACTTACCAACGCTCGGTCGCGGATGGTGAGATTTCGGCCGGCTATGGGATCGACGACTGTGCAGGCCTCCATTTCATCGGCGCGGAGCTTCAACGGGTAGTCTCCGCCCGCGCCTGTGCCGCTGCCTACCGCGTCGAGCAGACTCCCGCCGGCGTTTCCGAAACAGCGCTGCATGCCTCCACCGATGCAGGGCAGCCGAATGTCTACTGCGGCGACAACATCGAACCAGGCAGACGAACGGATCCTCAATGAAAATCGTCGTTTCCGGCTCCATCGCTTATGACTACTTGATGACCTTCCCCGGGCGGTTCACCGACCAGATAATTCCCGAAAAACTGACCCGCTTGAGCGTCAGTTTTCTTGTAGACGATATGGTTCGCCAACGCGGAGGCACTGCCGCCAACATCGCCTACTCCCTCAAACTCCTGGGCGGTGACCCGATACTCTTCGGAACTGTCGGCCAGGATTTCGGCGACTACGCGACCTGGCTGCGCCAACACGGGATCCGCACCGATCACGTCGTCGAAATACCAGATAAATTCACTGCCAGTTTTTTTGTCAGCACAGACGAAGAGCAAAACCAGATCGCCAATTTCTATCCCGGCGCCATGAGCGACTGCCGGACGATCTCGCTGGCCGATCAAGGGCTTACCGACGCCGATGTTGTCATAATCAGCCCCAATGATCCCCAGGCGATGCTCAATTATGCAGCCGAATGCCGAGACCTTGGAATCCCTTTTGCCTACGACCCCAGCCAGCAGACGGCCCGGCTCAGCGGCGAAGACCTTCGTGAAAGCATCCCCGGCGCACGTTGGCTGATGGTAAACGACTACGAAATGGCTGTCATTGAAGAGAAGACCGGCTGGTCGCGGCAAACGATTCACCAGGAAGTGGATACACTCATCGTTACCGAAGGCCGGGCCGGCAGTCTAATCTATCACTGCGGCGAAGAGTTTCACATACCTGTGGCGCCCCCCCTGAAGGTGGCCGAGCCTACCGGCGTTGGTGACGCCTACCGCGGCGCCTTCTTTGCTGCCCACAGCGCAGGCATGCCGGTAGACGTGTGCGGCCGCGTCGGCGCAATGTGTGCCACCTATGCATTAGAACAGGTCGGAACGACCAATCATTGCTTTACACCTCAGGAGTTTGCCCTCCGATACCAACAGGCCTTTGGCGAGAAATTGCTCTGGGGAGAACCGGCCTGATATGCCAGACAGGCACGAGATTAACGGGGTAGTTCGTGACATACTGTCGCAAGACCCCGTCTGGGCCGCCTATGCCATCGCCGACCTGCGTCCGGACCTGGCGCGCTACTGCCGTTGGACTGTCGCCCCGGATGCCAGCGGTCTTGCGCTCCTCTTTACCGGTCTGGAGCCGCCAATATTGCTTTCTGTCGGCACGCCAGACGGGGTCTCGGCCGCCCTGAATGACGCAGTGTTGCCGGACGAGGTGTTCCTGAGCGTTCGAACATCACATCTTCCAGCAGTGCGACGACACTATCCGCGCATCGACCGGCACGACATGCTGCGAATGACTCTTCCCCAGGGCCAAAATGTGCCGGTGCCTTCAATGTCGACAATCCCCCTTTCATCTGCCGACGAGCACCGGCTGCAAACCCTGTACCGGCAAGGCGGCGACTTTGCGCCGGACGCCTTTACGGTCAGCCAGTTGCAAGACGGCTGCTTCTTCGGCATCGAAGACGAAAATGGCGCTCTGGCTGCAGCCGGAGGCACCCATATTGCCTTTCGCTCGGACAGTCTGCCTTCGCACAACCTGCAAAAGAGCCGTCCTCAGAAATCTAGCTCGATAGACAGATTCCTTTCCCAAGGCGTTGCCGCCATCGGCAACATCTACACCAGACCCGACTGCCGCGGCCGGGGATCTGGCAGTGCAGTAACCGCAACAATCGTGCATGCACTTCAAGCCAACGGCTACGGCCTGATTGTATTAAATGTAAGCAAAAGAAATTTGGTTGCCCGATCCATATATGAGAAGCTAGGATTCGTTACACACTGTCTATTTGTTGAGGGTTGCGCGAGAAGGATTCGGGAAGTGGACCCATTCGACCCAAATGCGCAGTTGAAAGAAAAAGCTACAACATGACGGACATTTCCAACGCCAACCCCCTTGAACTGACTGTCACCAATTTCGGGCCCATCGCCGAGGGTAAAATCGAGTTGCATCCAATGACAGTATTTGTTGGGCCAAGTAACACCGGGAAGTCCTATATGGCGTCGTTAATCTACGTCCTTCACAGGTTCTTCGGAGGCTACTCTGAAACCCTTAACTACCACCGCATTAGAGAAGGGCTATTTGGTAGATATAAATCGATACCTCCGAATGAGTATGAATTGTCGGAAAGCAACATCGAGAGCCTTTTCATATGGTTAAACGAGCAAATTCAACAGGGGGACAGAGGAGAACAGTTTGCCAAATCGTCGTTTGAATTGCCGGAAACAGTCGCAGATTTGGTTCGCCCTTTTCTCGTCAAATTCACACACTCGAACGAGGAATTGGATAGCGAGTTGGCAAGATGCTTTGGCGTAGAAAAGGCGAAGAATTTAGAACTCTATCCAAGTAAAGGTGCAGCCTGTATTTCCTTGCAAGGTAGATCTTTAACAACCGCTGGAAGTTCCGTTAATTTCGGTTACAAAGTTTTCCTGACTGAGAATGGGGTAACGCTGAAGGCTTCGATTCCCAAGACAATGCCCTTGCTAGTCGGACAAGAGATTGTTGACAAACCGACAGATTGGCGCTGGATCGCAAGTCAACTCAGCGTGAAGGATGAAAGAAACAGCGTTTTGGGGCGTGCAGTGATTTTAAATCTTGCCGAAGAAGTTGCTTCTCGAAACATCGAACCCTTGAGTCGTCCCGCCTATTATCTTCCCGCCGACCGTGCTGGAATCATGCACGCGCACCAAGTTGTTGTCCGAGCTCTAATTGCCAGCGCATCGCGGACTGGATTGAGACCTGATTCTCAGGTGCCGTCGATATCTGGCGTGCTTGGTGATTTTTTTGAGCAACTCGTGGCTTTGGCGAGTGCCTCTAAGCGGCAAAGCGAAACCTGCAATGAACTCGCCCACCAATTAGAACGCGGGCTGATGCGAGGGGTTGTGCAAGTCGAGCGATCGGAAATTGACTACCCTTCATTCGTATATCGACCAGATGGATGGGAGCGGGACCTGCCGCTACAAAGTACTTCATCAATGGTTTCGGAACTGGCCCCTGTCGTCTTGTATCTGCGCCATGTTGTGCGACCAGGCAACCTATTGATTATTGAAGAGCCAGAAGCGCATCTGCACCCGGAAATGCAGGCCTTCTTCACGCGCCAACTCGTTGCCGCCGTGCAGTCTGGTGTCCGCATTCTTATTACAACGCACAGCGAGTGGATTCTGGAGGAATTGGCGAATCTTGTGCGGTTGTCCGAGCTACCAATGGATCGTCGCGAAGGTATCGCGGATCCAGAGATTGCTCTCAATCCCGATCAGTTGGGCACATGGTTTTTCGAACCAAATGAGGAGACCGGCGGCTCAGTAGTACGTGAGATCTCGCTCGATGAAGAGTCAGCCACCTTCCCGGCCGGCTTCGGACTGGTCACTGAATCACTTTACAACCGATGGGTGGAGATTTCCACCCGCATACAGGAGGGATAGCGCCTTTGTCGGCAGTAAGAGAAATCCATAACCGAACGGACCAACGTTGTCACACAACAGCATGCCGCGAGCCCGGTTGCTCGCTATCGTTGCAGAAAGCACCCGAGCCGAATGTGCTACTGTACGTGGAACACGATACAGCCCCGATTGACGTCAATGCCCCACGCAGTGATTATCTCTTCGTTGGCGGCGACGAACAGAGGGGCGAGTGGGTAGCGCCGATTGAATTGACAGCAAGCTCCGCTCGCGTCAACAAATTTCTGCCCCAATTACGCGCCGGCGCTGAAATTGCGAGCAGACTCATTCCCCGGAACCTACAGGTTAGATTTCGGCCTATAGCAGCCTATGGCGGCGAACTTCGACGCAGTGAACGCGACCACTTCCTGAAGAGAGCCAACTACGTTACTTTTCGAAACAAGCCGACGCCAGTTAAGTTAATTCGATGCGGGTCCCCGCTAACCAAGGCATTGAGCGGCTGAACGATAGTGCGCCGCCCAGAAGCGCTGCACGCGATACAAACGACAGCTTGTTTCAGCAGCTACCCACTTTCGTCAGGAGTATCCCTACAGATGACCACTGCTGTTCAACAGAAAAACTTCGACATAGCCGACATCAATCTGGCCGAACGAGGCCGCTTTCGCATGCAGTGGGCCGGAAGGGAGATGCCCGTTCTGGACCTGCTCGAAGAGCGCTTTCACCGCGAACGCCCTTTCGCAGGTGTGCGCATGGCCGCGGCCATGCACGTCACCAGCGAAACCGCCAACCTGATGCGAATCCTCATCGCCGGCGGCGCCGAAATTGCCCTCTGCGCCAGCAATCCTTTGAGTACACAGGATGACATCGCCGCCGCCCTGGTTGCCTACTACGAAATGCCCGTCTACGCCATAAAAGGCGAAACCACCAGGCAGTATAACGAGCATCTCAACGCCGTTCTCGATACCAAACCGCATCTGACCATGGACGACGGCATGGATCTGGTCGCGATGCTCCACACCCAGCGCAGTAACCTCCTGCAAGATGTCGTGGGGGGCACGGAGGAGACCACCACCGGCGTCATCCGCCTCAGAGCGATGGCCGCCCAGGGAAAATTGTCATTCCCCGTCATCGCCGTAAACGACGCCATGACCAAGCACTTTTTCGACAACCGCTACGGCACCGGCCAAAGTACCCTGGACGGAATCATACGTGCCACAAACGTGCTGATTGCCGGCAAGTCATTCGTCGTCGTCGGCTACGGTTGGTGTAGCAAGGGCATCGCCATGCGCGCCAAAGGCATGGGGGCCAACGTCATCGTCACCGAGGTGGACCCGCTGCGGGCGCTGGAAGCAGTCATGGACGGTTTCCAGGTGATGCCGATGGCCCGCGCAGCCAAAACAGGCCAGATCTTCTGCGCCGCCACCGGAGACATTCACGTAATCGACCGCCACCACATGGAAAAAATGCGCGATGGCGCCATTCTCGCCAATAGCGGTCACTTTGACGTCGAAATCAATCTGGAAGCGCTTGAAGAGATGTCGACTAAAATCACCCGCGTTCGCGATTTTCTCGACGAGTATGCTCTTGAAGATGGCCGTCGTCTCTATGTAGCCGGCGAGGGCCGCCTGGTCAATCTGGCCGCGGCCGAAGGGCATCCCAGCGCGGTGATGGACATGAGTTTTGCAAATCAGGCCTTGGCTGCCGAGTATTTGCTCAAGCACAGCGATGAGATGAGCGGCAACGTCTACGATATGCCGGAAGCGTTGGATCGCGAGATAGCGGCCCTCAAACTCAAGGCCATGGATGTGGAGATCGATACGCTTACGCCGGAACAGGAAACCTACTTGAACGAGTGGACTCTTGGGACGGCGGAATAGAATCAACCCTCGCCGCCAAGGGAGCGGCAGTCAGGAGAATAGCAAATGAGCAGCACTTTTATGACCGCTCCTTCTCTTCTTTTTACCAGTGAATCGGTAACGGAGGGGCACCCCGACAAGATGTGCGATCAGATCAGCGATGCCGTCGTGGATGCCATTATGGAACAGGATCCCCACGCCCGCGTTGCTTGTGAGACTGCTGTCAAGACGGGCTTCGTGATTCTCCTCGGTGAGATTACGACAACGGCGTCCCTGAACTATGATGAACTGGTGCGAGCCGTGGTCAAGGATATCGGTTTCGATGACAGCGCCAAAGGGTTCGACGGCGAAACCTGCGGCGTCCAAGTCGCCATCGCTTCGCAGTCGCCCGACATCGCCCTGGGAGTGGACAGGGCCCAGGAATTCAAATCTGATTCGATGGACAGTGAAGAGGATGAGATCGAATCGGTCGGCGCCGGCGACCAGGGCATGATGTTCGGCTTTGCCTGCAATGAAACCGATTCGTTGATGCCCCTGCCGATCTATTTGGCCCACAATCTTAGCCGGCGCCTTGCCGAACTTCGCAAGTCCGGCACGCTGCCCTGGTTGGGCCCGGATGGCAAATCACAGGTAACTGTGGAATACAGCCGCGGCAAGCCCAAACGCATCCACACCGTTTTGATCAGCACACAGCACGCAACCGAAATCAGCCAGGACGAGATCCGGCGCCTGGTAATCGAACATTGCATTTCCCCTACCCTGCCCGCGGAAATGGTGGATGAGCAACTGCGCATCTTCGTAAATCCTACCGGCCGCTTCGTCGTCGGCGGGCCAATGGGAGATGCCGGCCTGACAGGGCGCAAAATTATCGTCGATACCTACGGCGGTATGGGTCGACACGGGGGCGGAGCCTTTAGCGGCAAAGACTGCACAAAAGTCGACCGCAGCGGCGCCTATGCCGCCCGCTGGGTCGCAAAGAACATCGTCGCAGCCGGCCTCGCCGACCGCTGCGAAATTCAGATCGCCTATGCCATCGGAGTGGCGCAGCCTCTGAGCGTCAACGTCGAAACCTTCGGCACCGGCACTACCAGCGACCAAAGAATCGAAGAACTGATCGAGGCGCACTTCGACCTGCGCCCAGGCGCCATTATCCGCGACCTGGACCTTCGTCGCCCAATCTATCGGCAGACCGCGGCCTACGGACACTTCGGACGGGACGATATCGATCTTCCCTGGGAAAAAACCTGCAAAGCGGCCCTGCTGCGTCAAGCCGCAAACTGACTATTCAGACCACTATGGAGTCCCAACAAGAAAGCGGCCATGCCCCACTGTCATTGAGAGGGTTGCCGACTATCTCCTGGTACATCGTTGCAATCTCTTCGGGGTTGGCACTGATACTGATCCTCGTCCTCGTCGTCCTGGGCTATCGCGACGGACTCGAGCGCGGCGAGGCGCAGAAACGACAGCAGGTCGCGATCTTGCTGCAACATGCCTCGGACATGCTGGACGCGGGTCTGCATCACGAGGCCCTGACAGCATACCAAAAAATCCTTGCATTTGATGCTGAAAACGAGGCGGCCCGCAACGCAATCCTGGCAGTGGAAGCGATGCCAACAGTTGAAACCATTCCAGAGGAGAAAGCAGCGCCAAGCGCCGTCGATATCGAGTGGGCAAGCGCTCTAAGGCTGTATGAAGCGGGACGCTGGCAGGAGGCAATTCAGCGCTTCGCTCTAGTACAGTCCATGCAGGCGGACTACAGGAACGAGGAGTTGAAACAGAAATTCTTCATCTCGTATGTCGAGCTGGCTAGAGCTGTAATCGCTGAAGGGAGCCTGGAAGAGGCGGTGCAGCTGTTCGACAAAGCACTCGAAATGGACCCGAACGTGTCCCAAGTCCAACAAGAGCGCTATATGACGGCCAAATACGTCGACGTCAAGACATATTGGGGCGCCGACTGGGCACAAGTCATCCTTCTCCTTGAAAACCTCTACCGGCTCGATCCAGAATATCGCGACGTTCGATTTCTGCTGCAAAGAGCGCACGTCGCCCAGGGCGAAAGTTTCGCAATTGAAGAAGAATGGTGCGCGGCCGCCTCCGAATTTACCAGCGCCATCGCCGTACTCGACTGGCTGGAGTTGCGTGGACGACGTGATGAGTTGGCTGGCCTCTGTCGCAACTTGAACAGTGGATAGATCCCTTTCGGCGAGTTGGCAAATTCCCCAATTAAGTCTCATCGCCGGCCTTCCTGCCCCTCCCTTGCTCCTGCCCTTCCTGGTTCAGACGACGGCCGGCCCTGACTTTCCGCTTGTACCTTACCCACACCTGGAATCAGGGCAATTGCATCAAATTGGGACAAACCCACGTGAGCCTGCCTGAATCGGTAGGGGCACCCCTTGTAGGCGCCCTTCGCGGGCTATTGTGGCGTCCGAACTTAGATGCAATTGCCCTGTTCTCCCTGCCCCTCCGTGGACAAGAAGGGTCTAAGATGTTCTCCGTGCCCCTCCGCGGCCCTCCGTGGACAAAAAGGGTCTAAGATGTCCTCCGCGCCCCTCCGTGGACAAAAAAAGGTTTTCTTCGCGCCCCTTCGCGCCCCTTCGCGGACAAAAAAGGTGTTCTTCCTGCCCCTTCGCGGGCTATTGTGGCGTCCCAATTAAGATGCGTTTGCCCTGCACATGGAATTGTTTCTTTGGCCATAACAGGCTATAATCAGACTATGCAGGACCGGGGAGTAGCGCAGCCTGGCAGCGCACAGCGTTTGGGACGCTGGGGTCGGAGGTTCAAATCCTCTCTCCCCGACTTGCGGGTATAGCTCAATGGTAGAGCGCCGGCCTTCCAAGCCGACGATGCGGGTTCGATCCCCGCTACCCGCTCTCAGTCCATCTTGCCAAGGTTGGATCGGTAGCTCAATGGCAGAGCAAGGAGCTCATAACTCCTGGGTTACAGGTTCGAGTCCTGTCCGATCCACTCTCCCCTTCTGGTCCCCCATTCGCAGAACAAGCACCCAACGTTTGGCATCTCTTTCTGAATTGCGCATGTCGGCCTGTGCTATAATTCGCAGGCTTCAGATGCGCTCGGATGTGGAACGACCACTCTGGAAGTGAGAAGAGAAGGATAGTCAACATGCCCGAAGCGGAATCCCTAGTCGAGAATGACCATCTGTCCGCGCCGATGCGCAGCGGTTTTATTACCGTTATTGGACGGCCCAATGTAGGCAAGTCGACTCTGCTCAATCTTGTGCTTGGGCAAAAGATTGCAATCACGAGCGACAAGCCACAAACGACCCGAGATCAGATCCTGGGAATCCGCACCGATGCCGATGTCCAGTTTATCTTCTTCGACACACCGGGTATTCACCAGCCCCGCAATAAACTGGGCAAACATATGGTCAATGTGGCCGAACAGGCCATGACAAGCGATGCCGACGTTATCCTCTGGTTGGTGGACATCAGTACGCCCCCCACCGATGAAGACCGCTTCATCGCCGAGCGTCTCGAGGAGCTGTTCAGAGCGACGGGCAAGTTACCATTCATGATGATGGGAGCGAACAAGACCGACTCTTTGGGCGGCGCCAATCTGATTGACCGGCAGATCGAGTATGGGTCACTCCTCAGTTGGCTTACCAAGGAAAAGAACGGACAGGAAACTATCCCGGTACTGCCCTTCTGCGCAACATCCGCAGAGGGTGTAGATGACCTTCTTACCGCCCTGGCCGATTTGCTCCCCCCTGGCCCCCTCTACTATCCGAGCGAACAGGTCACCGACCTGTCAATGCGATTCATCGCCGCAGAAATCGTTCGCGAAAAGGCGCTTCGGCACTTACAGCAAGAAATCCCGCATAGCCTGGCTGTCGTGGTAACCGAATGGAACGAGCGCAGCCCGGAGATGACGCACATCGCCGCCACTGTATATGTAGAACGACACAGCCAGAAAGGCATCGTGCTTGGTGGCGGCGGCTCCATGATCAAGAAGATTGGGCAGGCCGCTCGACCCGAAATCGAAGAAATGGTCGGCACCCGGGTTTACCTGGAACTGTGGGTAAAAGTGATGCAAAAGTGGCGCCGCAAAGATAATCTACTTCGCCGGCTTGGCTACGATCTATAGCGCTTCGCAGAAGTCAGATCGGTGAAACCCACCGCTCCGGTCACAGTCCACTGTAGCACGCCATTTGCCTATGCTTTGGATTCACTGCGAGCGCTGTGATATGATCGGCGCAGTTTCACACTTTTTGTGCGCAAAGGTTTCCGATGAATCCGCATGCGATTCGCATTCTGGAATACGACAAAATTCTAAAGACGCTGGCCACATTTTGTGCTTTCGAAGGCGGCGCCGAGTTAGCGACCTCTCTGCTGCCCAGCGACGACCTGCGTACGATTAGCGATTGGATGGAGCAGACCAGCGAGGCCTGCCGGTTGCTCGATCAGAAGACGGATATCTACTTTGGTGGAGTACACGACGTTCGCGCCCTGATCGCAAAATCCGAGCGGGGAAGTATCCTGATTCCGTCCGAACTGGTCGAAGTTCGCACGACGCTCATGCGCGCCCGCACTCTTCGAAATACTTTGACCCGGCTCAACCGTCAATTTCCCCGCCTCGCAGACATCGCATTTTCCATCGAACCGTGTGAGCATGTAATCGGCGAGATAAGCCGTTGTATAAACGACCGTGCCGAAGTAGTAGACAGCGCATCCACCGAATTGGGCCGAATCCGCGCCCAACTACGGGTGGCCCAGGACAGACTCCTCAGCACCTTGGACCGGCTTGTGCAAAGCAGTGACATCATCCCCTATCTGCAGGAGTCGATTGTCACCCAGCGCCAAGGCCGCTACGTTATTCCAGTGCGCTCGGAATACAAAGGGCAGGTCCAGGGAATCGTTCACGACCAGTCGGCGAGCGGCGCGACATTCTTTATCGAACCGCTGACCGTGGTCGAGCAGAACAACGACGTGCGAGAATTGGAGCTGGAGGAAGAAAAGGAAGTCCGGCGCATCCTCTCCGAACTTTCGGATCTTGTCGCCGACGAAGGTCCCTACATCAACCGCAACGTGCAGATTCTTTCGCAACTCGACTTCACGTTTGCTAAGGCCAAATATGCCATTGAAATGGAGGCCAACGCACCCCAAATCGTCCCCTTCCAACAGCACCGCGCCGAAATCTTCGCCAGTATCGACGAGGTTACAAAGGAAGAGCGCACGATTCAACATCCGGGTTCGGTCCTGAACTTCCGCCAAGCCCGCCACCCCCTGATTGACCCGAAAGCCGTCGTCCCGATTGACGTCTATTTCGACAACGACTGTTACATTCTCGTTGTAACCGGTCCAAACACCGGGGGCAAAACTGTCACCCTCAAAACCGTCGGGCTCCTCACGCTGATGGCCCAGTCGGGCATGATGATTCCGGTAGACGAGGGCAGTACACTTTCCGTCTTCGAAGGAGTGTACGCAGACATTGGCGACGAACAGTCCATCGAACAGAACCTGAGCACATTCTCCAGTCATCTGACGAATATCATCAATATTCTTGAAGAGGCCGACCCCCAAAGTCTCGTCCTACTTGATGAATTGGGAGCCGGTACCGATCCTGACGAAGGCTCGGCCCTCGCCGCCGCACTTCTCGAGAATCTGCGCGACCGGGGCATTACAACTCTGGCCACCACCCATTACAGCGACCTTAAACTGTATGCCCACAACACAGCCGGCGTTCGCAACGCCTCCGTCGAATTCGATGTCGAGAATCTCAGCCCTACTTTCGAACTCAGCATCGGCCTGCCCGGTCGCTCCAATGCCTTGACCATCGCTCGCAGGCTCGGCCTCAATCCCGTCATAGTCGATGACGCCGAAAAAATGTCGCGGCCGGAATCCCTTGAAGTTGACGCCATGCTGGAGGATGTGCGACAAGCGCGCCAGGAGGCGAAGCGCGTGCTGGGCGACGCCAAGGAGAGGGAGCGTAGTGCCCAGGTCATCGAGGAGGACCTGCGTTTCCAGCTCGCCAGAATCGAAGAGGCGCGCCGGCAGGTCGTGGCCGAAACCCGTACAACCATGCAAAATGAACTTGCAGAAATCCGCCGTGAGGTAGACAGTTTTCGCCGGCGCATGGCAAAAGGTGGCATCGACAGCCAAGACGCCCACACCCAGTTTCTGCAAAGAGCCAGCCACGTTATAGGACGACGTGAGCAGGATACCGAAGGCAACGTCGATCAAGAGGTCGCCACGCCAGGTTCGACGAGTGCCCGGATTCAAGGCGCCATTGAGAAGGGAGATAGGGTCTTCGTACCCAACCTTCAGGCCACCGGAGAGGTAATTGGAGTCGAAAACCGCAATGGTGTCCCGCATGAGGCCGATGTCCAGGTAGGCAACTTCCGTCTCAAGTTGCCCGTGAGACGGCTGGAACTGCGCAGTAAAGCCCAATCAGAGCCCGAGCAGACCACTCAAACTGTCGTACGACTGCAGACAAAACCGAAAACAGGCGACGCAGGACCGGCCTCGCTTACCGAGTTGGATCTCAGAGGAGAAAGGGTGGATGCCGGTTTGCAACGGCTCGAAGGCTACCTGGACGACGCCTACCTCGAGAATCTTCCTTGGGTGCGAATTATTCATGGCAAAGGGACCGGGGCGATGCGAGATGCCGTGCGCGCGGCCTTGAATGGACATCCTTTGGTCAGCAAATACCGCCCTGGCGCACTTGGCGAAGGCGATGATGGCGTGACGGTTGCCAACTTGATGAGCGATGAGGAAGCGTAGGTAACTTGCCATGGAACTGCGCGCATACTGGGCAATATTGAGGAGGCGCTGGGCGGCCCCCGTACTCTTGCCCATCTTGGTGGCGTTGTTCAGCGCTGTGCAGTTGCGCCCCTGGCAGGCGCCCGCCCCTTCATACAGCGTTTCCTTGCGCATGTTGGTGGGCGTACTGCCCTTGGAAGACGTCGATGCAGCCCAGTACGACCCCCGGTACTATGCTTGGATGGCCAGCGAATACCTCGTTGACGACTTTACCGAAGTACTCGCCGCTGAGTTGTTCGCAAAAGCCGTAAATGCCCGTTTGGCCGAGCAGGGGATAGCCATCCCGGCCGGACTGATCCGGGCAATCGCCAACACCGGCAAACAGCATCGCATCATCCGGCTCACCTTCACCTGGCACGATGCCGATGCATTGCACGCCATCGCAGACGCCGCAGTTGCCGAGTTGGAGGAAAACGCAGGCTCATATTTTGCCCAATTGGGAACGCAGGGCGCCGGCGTCCACGTTCTGGATTCGCCAACCGTAGTTCCCGTAGGCCAGAGTACTCGCGAACGGGTCGAATGGCCGTTGAGAATTCTTCTGGCGCTGGTCGCCGGCATTGTCGTGGCGTTCTTGCAGGAATACCTCGACGATACCGTGCGCCGTCGAGAGGAATTGGAGGAAATGGGCCTGCCCGTACTCGTCGCGATTCCCAGACCACGCGGCAGATCGCAGACTAGAGGATAACTTAGTGTGGCCCGTTCTGCCGCAGTTCGACATGTTGACGCAGCCCGGTGCGCACGAAAGAAAAATTCTTGGAGGTATCAGTGATACAAGATTATGGCGGGGTAGTGCGCCGATACGGCTGGATAGTCATTGTCGCAGTTCTACTGGCCGGCCTACTCTCCTACGGAGTTAGCTTCTTGCAGGAGGAGATGTATAGAGCGACCGTACATGTTAGCACGGTGCCTGCCCGACCGGACTGGGGACTGGGCAATTCAGCCAAAGAGTTAATGCGCAACTTCGTTCTCAATATTCGAACGTTCGAGGTAGCCGAGGAGGTCATCGCCCGTGCACAGCTGGACATGCATCCGAGCGAGTACCTGGGTTCGACAGATGTTGCGCCGGATGCCTCTACTTTCACGATCGAAATCGAAGCCCGTTCCCGAGATAAAATCGTTGCCGAAATCATGGCATTGACCCTGGCTGACTATTTTGCCGATGAGCGCACCGCCTATTACGCACAGCAGGACAAGCGTGATCGCATCGAAGTCAAGGTCGTCAGCAGGGCGATCGAGGCTGCACAATACCAGCCGCAGCCACTTGTCAATGCCTTGGCTGGCGGCGTCCTCGGTTTCTTGTTGGGCGTGGGTTTGATCCTCCTCCTGATCTGGGTGGAAAGCGGCTTTCTTCGAACGCCCGAGTCAGTGGAACGGACGCTTGGCCTGACAGTCCTCGGCGCAATTCCAGTAACGGCCTCAGGATCAACTACTGGGAAAGAAATTCGAAAGGGCGTTCCAACGCCCGCAGTCAGTGGGTAGAGGTTTGGGCACCTGCCGCTAGGCATGCCCCTGCCTTGTGAAATATACAAAGGAATCATAGATGTCCCTATCTCTGGTTACATCGACCGCTCCCCGCAGCCCGGCCGCGGAAGCATACCAAAGCCTTCGCACGAATATCGAATTTTCCAGTCTGGACAGAGCCCTGCATTCGCTGCTCATTACCTGCCCCGATACCGAAACAAGAAAGAGCGAGGCACTGGCTAATCTTGCGGTTGTCATGGCTGACGCCGGCGACCGTGTCGTTGTCGTCGATGGCGATCTACGCCGACCTCTTCAACATGAAATCTTCAAAGTCAGTGGAGAAGTCGGCTTGACAAACTGGTTGCGAAACGGAGGAGTCCCGGCGCTGACGGAAACCCAGATTCCCCACTTGCGAATTCTTGCAGCGGGGCCGCTGCCGCCCAATCCGGTCGCCCTCCTTAGTTCCAAACGGCTAGCCGAGTTACTCCGGATCTTGACCGGCGAAGCAGAATATGTGCTCGTCGATGCACCCCCTGTCTTGGCCGTAACCGACGCCGCACTTTGGGCCAGCCAAGTGGACGGCACTCTCCTTGCCGTCACAGCCGGCCGCACGAAACGGGAGCAGGCCCAGCGAGCCAAAGGAGTACTGGAGAAAGTTCAGACAAACATCGTCGGAGCAGTGCTCCTGGATGCGGAAGATGCGATGGTCGTCAGTGGCTATGGACAATGATCTGTAATTGCAATGAATAGCGGAAGGTGAACTGTGACCCAACCACCCTCTAACCTCCGGCACGAGGATCCAGATCCCGGAAAAACGCCATGAAAGGCATCCTCTTGGCTGGTGGGCATGGTACACGGCTCTATCCCCTTACTACCAGTCTTAGCAAACAGATTCTGCCAGTCTATGACAAGCCGATGATCTATTACCCACTGTCGATGCTGATGTTGGCAGGGATACGTGACATCCTCATCGTCAGTACCCCAACTGCCCTGCCCTTGTACTGTGAGCTGCTCCGGGATGGCAGCCAGTGGGGTGTAAAGTTCACCTACGCGGAACAAAGTCAGCCCCGCGGCATTGCCGATGCCTTTGTGGTCGGCAGCGAGTTCGTAGGCGACTCTCCGGTATGTCTGGCCTTGGGTGACAACATCTTTTATGGTCACGGCCTGCCTGAAATACTGCAAAAGGCAGCCACGCTGCAGCGCGGCGCCCTGGTATTCGCTTATCCAGTCGCCGACCCTGGTCGATATGGGGTGGTCGAGTTCGACAACACCGGTAAGGCGTTGAGCATAGAAGAAAAACCGCAGAAACCCCGCTCCAACTTTGCCGTGCCAGGTGTCTACTTCTATGACAGCCGCGTCCTCGAAGTGGCCCGCCATCTCGAGCCGTCGGCCAGAGGCGAGGTGGAAATTACAGACATCAATAACGATTATCTGGAACGAGGGGAATTGCAGGTTGAAATACTGGGTCGCGGTTTTGCCTGGTTGGACGCCGGAACGCATGAATCTTTGCTCCAGGCCGCCAATTTCGTTCATGCACTGCAAGAAAGACAGGGGATGATGATTTCGTGCCCAGAGGAAATCGCCTTCAGGCGAGGATATATCAGTCGCGACAAGTTCCGCTCCTTGGCCGAAGCGCTGCGGTCAAACCGCTATGGCCTCTATCTGTTGCAACTCTTGCACGATGAGTTCTCTGAGTCGTTATCCTGATGAATGACAGGCCTGACTCCTATGAAAGCCGCAACGGTGCCCAATCCAGGAGTGGAGTGGCTGTCCGCAGCGTGCCTGCCCTTGCTGCAAAGATGCGCCAAATCGACAGGTGCGCACTACCGGCCTCCTACACACAGATCTTCAACACTCGTTCGATCTCGCCGGCCTATACGGTACAAAACCATGTCGGCGCCAAGGAAGTCCAGACCGCTGTAACGACAGTCGCCCAGGTGGCCGATAGGATGAGGCGGATGGCCAGAGCATACGGGGAATGGCAGGAGTTTGACGTCCCGGCATTTTTCGACCTGTGGCCGGAACATGTGCCCCGCCTCGTCCAGGTGGAGGAGCGGGTCAGCACCGTTAACGTCACATTTTTTGCGGACTTGCTGCTTCCTTCCTTTCAACGCGCCGAACAATATTGGGCACAAGAGTTTTTCGCGGCCTATCAGACGGCGCAGCCACCTGTAAACTCGACCGCAGAGAGTTCCAGCTTTACCACCCATTTTCTCGAGTTCGAGCAGCCCAAAATGCGCGCCTACTGGGATAAGCTGATGAACGTCATGCACGAGGCGCGTCGCGCTCTCTGGAACGACATCAGTTTTTTGGCCGCCACGGCCGGTGGCGAGGAGAAGGCGCATTGGCAGTGGGCTTGGCGCTCTCCATCCCCTCCCGGACTGGACCACTGCCTGCTTCCGTCGCTGCGCCAACTTCCCACCTTGACATTAGGGGTCGAGTTTCCTCTGCCAGCAAGCCGCCAGCCCGGCAGAGTGAGGCGCTTGCGACGCACTTGGGAAAGCCAACGGTGGCGGCGCAGGTAACGTTCATAGTTGAACTCTGAAAGGTTCGCATGGAAAATATCCTGGTTACGGGCGGCGCAGGCTTTATCGGCTGCAATTTTGTCCGCTACCTTCTGAATAGCGAACCCGCCGTGCGAGTAACCGTCTACGACAAGCTGACCTATGCCGGGCGTCTCGAAAACCTGGCCAACGTCAGCGAACGGTACGGGCACCGTTATCACTTTGTTCAGGGCGACATCTGTGACGCCGCCAAGGTGGAGGAGACGTTTGCCAATAACAGTATCGACACCATCGTCAACTTTGCCGCCGAAACCCATGTGGACCGGTCGATACTCGATCCAGATGCCTTTGTACAGACCGACGTCTATGGTACCTATGTGCTCCTGGAGGCGGCCCGCAAATTTGGAAACCTGCGCTTCCACCAAATCAGCACCGACGAAGTTTACGGCCATATCGAAGGCAGTCGCCGTTCATTAGAGGTCGACGGCCTGGCCCCCCGCAGCCCCTATGCCGCCAGCAAGGCCAGCGCCGACCTGTTTGTCAACGCCTATCACATCACCTACGGCCTGCCTGTTACGATCAGTCGCGGAGCCAACAACATTGGCCCATACCAGTACCCCGAAAAGGTGGTTCCGCTGTTCATTACCAACGCGCTCGCTTCCCTGCGATTGCCAGTCTATGGAGACGGCAAACAGATGCGAGACTATCAATACGTCACCGACCACTGCGCCGCAATTAACCTGATCCTGCGGCGCGGCAGTATCGGCGAAGCTTATAACATCGGTACAGGCCGCGAGATGACGAATCTGGCAATGGTAGAAATCCTGCTGGATGAGCTTGGCAAACCTCGTAGCCTCATCCAACATGTCGAAGATCGCCTGGGTCACGACCGGCGTTACAGCCTGAATGTGAGTAAAGTGACTGCATTGGGCTGGGAACCGGATTACACGCCGGAAGAAGCGATTCGCGCAACCGCTCGCTGGTATCGGGACAACCCTTGGTGGTGGCAACCGATTCGCGACGGAGAATTCCAGCAATACTACGAAAGCGTTTATGGAGAACGCAAAATACTCGATTCGCCCAGATGAATCTCTCAACGATTCGCCCAGGCCAATTGGAAGATCTGCCGGAGATGCACCGCTTGCACTCCAACAGTTTGCGCAGCTACTTTTACGATGATCTGGGCAGCACCGAAGTACCAGATTTGCTCAAGGGTGCAAACGCTGTCTTAGTTGATCACCAAACCGAAAGACTGAAGGGTTTTGTCTCTTTCGATTCGGTGCAACGCTCGGAAGCTCTGCCTGTCTCCGCGCCAACCAAAGTGTCTCTGCGTGCCGTTGCCCTGTCGTCTGCAGGAGCGACTGCTCGTTTACAGTTCAGGGCCCTCTTCGAAAACGCGCGCCAGCAACTGCCCGTACAACCTCAAGGCTATCTCTTCTACGCCCTGACCGAGCAGCGCTGGCTCCAGGCCAGCTTGAAAGAGACCGGTTTCGCCTATCGCGATGCAGTCCGATTTTACGAACGTATATCTCGCGCCTTCCAGCCCATACCGCAACCGGCCGCCCTGCGCCCGGCAGTACAGACCGACCTTCCGCCGTTGGCTCGCCTGGATGCTTCGGCCTTTGAACCCCTGTGGCACATGGGGGCGGCTGACCTGCAGACTCTCCATCGCGACTGCCGTTTTGAAATCGCTGAGATGGCAAGGCAGACGGTGGGGTACTCCGCGCTTCGCCTCAATTCAAATCGATCCCAAAGCGGCTATGACTCAGCCCAACTAGTGCGGCTGGCCGTCCACCCGTGCTCCCAGGATCGAGGTATAGGTCGGCAGCTGCTGGTAGCGAGCCTTTGTTACGCCCATCAACTGGGGATAGGCCGCGTCTTTCTGAACACGCAGGAAAGCAACGGCCTCTCCCAAAAACTATACGAATCTCTTCAGTTTCGAAAGCGCGGCCGCCCTGTACCCGTTCTAGTCAAAAAAGTGTCGCAGTGCCAGGATTAGCACGTTACCCTATGGAACTCCCTCTATTGGACCGTCTCTCGAATCCGATTTCTGCAGTTTCGCGCCGACAACTTTTGCGCCGCGATTCATGTGCTTGGCTCTTACCGCATCAGACACGCCGCTAGGCAATCCGGTTCCTGGAGGAACGCGGACTTGACAGTTGCAGGCCGGAAACTTTATCGTCAAATCATAATCGTTTCGGCGCTCTATGTCCTCCTGCTTGGGCTTGGCTCTGTGGGATACATGGTGATCGAGGGCTGGTCGTGGACTGACAGCGTTTACATGACCGTCATCACGATCAGCACAGTTGGATTCGGCGAAATACGTCCACTCTCGCCTGTTGGCCGCGTATTCACCGGGGCATTGATAATCTTGGGAGTCAGCACTACGGCGTATGCGTTCAGTACGTTGGCTGATCTCATTGTGGCCGGGGAGTTCCGCAGCCTTTTTTGGAGAAAACGCATGCAGAAGCGGTTAGATAAGTTGAGAGGACATTTCATCGTCTGTGGGTATGGCAGAGTCGGCGAGCATGTCGTAAACGAGCTCCTGGCAAACAATGTTCAGTTGGTCGTGATCGAAACCCTGGCAACTCTTGGTCAGGAGTTGGAAAACCTTGGCGTGATACCGGTGGAAGGCAATGCGACGCATGACGCTGCCCTGATTCAAGCTGGAATCGGACACGCTTCGGGAATCTGCTGCTGCTTGCCCAACGACTCGGACAATGTTTATGTGGCGCTGACGGCACGCGCTCTTAGCCCAAACCTGACGGTCATTTCCCGTGCAAATAGCCATGAGAGCGAACGCAAACTGCAGATGGCTGGCGTAGACCATGTCATCAACCCCTATGTTACCAGTGGCCGCCGTATGGCCCGACAACTTATCCATCCCAATATCTTGGAGTTTATGGACGTTGTAATGCACCGCGGCGAAGTCGACATTCTGATCGAGGACATCATCGTGAGCGAGCGTTCAACGCTGCGCGATCAGACCATCGCCGCGACCGAAATTCGCAAGAGGGTGGGCGCCAACATCCTGGCAGTGCGACGACCCGACGGCGAAATTTTCGTCAACCCGGGCGTAGAGTTTGCGCTGCGGGCGGGCGACACGATGATCGCCTTGGGCACACCCGAACAGCTCGACCTCCTGGCCACTGAAGCGGAAGAGAGCCAGGGAAGCAGGATACGTTAACTTATTTTAAGGGCCCATTTCCGGCGAACTGAAGCCGCCACCTGCAAATTGCCAGCTTTCTGTCCGCAGTTGGATGCCCACGACAGATGTCCTCTTGCACAGTCTGTTTCGCCTTCTCTTCGCCGAAACTTTCCAATAGTGATTTCGCCTCATTCCGACCATCAAGCGGCCCTTACCCAAGAGGCAGCCCACCATAACAGGATCAACGCCATCGTTGGGAAAATGCCAATGCCAGTCGAAAAACTCCAGTGGTGAACCGTAGTCATACCTATCGCACCAGGGCCGTGATTCTGCGGCGTAGAAACTACAGCGACGCTGACCGGATATTGACAGTCTTCACTCCGCGTCAGGGAAAACTTGTGCTCATCGCCAAAGGTTCGCGCAAGACCACGAGCCGCAAGGCAGGGCACCTGGAACTCTTCAGCCACGCCAACCTCCTCGTTGCCCAGGCCCGCACCTGGGACATCATTACGGAATGCGTCACAGTAGAGAGCTTTCTTAAACTCCGCGGAAATCTCGAGAGCATAAGCCGGGCAGCCTACATTTGCGAGCTTGTCGACGCGTTTACCGCGGAAAAAGATGAAAACGAGATCGTGTGGGAGTTGCTCTTGCTGTGCCTGCGAGAATTGGACGCCGGTTCGGGGGCCGCGGCTGACGTGGATCTGCTTTTGCGCTGGTTCGAACTTCATCTCCTCAGTCAGATGGGTTTTCAGCCCGAACTGTTCGCATGTCTTGGCTGCGGCGATGTCCTCCAACCGGTCGAAAACTTCCTGCACTTGAATGCAGGCGGTGTCTATTGCCCTGATTGCGGCCGGTCCCTGCACGGCGCAGAGCCGATTGCGGCTCCAGCGCTCAAAATTCTGCGCCATCTGTCGCGCACTCAGTGGGATTCTCTGCGCGGACTGCGGTTAGTACAGTCCACCGCGCTGGCCGTCGAGAGTGTTTTGCAGCGCTACCTGGTGACCGTACTGGAGCGCCGGCTCAAATCCGCGGAGTTCATCTACCGACTTCGGCAAGCATCTGGGGCAAACGCAAGCATCGGGCAAGGGGCAATCCGGTCGTCCGCTAACGACGACAACGACGATCACATCGGCCCAGGCGGTTCATACGGCGAGGCAAGCCAATGAAGCTGATTCGCGCGGCAAGATTTGCCGGAACCACTGCTCTTGCCGCTGCCATCTACACGTTTCTCGTTCTTAAACCGATCTACCTTCGGTCTGATCAGGCTCTACCACAATTTGAGTTGGTTGAGGGGACTCTTGCGCAATGGGGACTGGGTGGATGGCTCTGGATGTTGGCGACTTTTGCGTGGATGATCTTTCTGGCGGCTATGATGCACAGCTATTCGCCCGTCCACCGCATAAGCAGCATTATCCAATCCGGATTACTCATAATCGCGGCGACGCTCCTGATTGTGGGAGTTCTGGTCGGCATGATTCGATTTGAGCTGGCAGAAATAGGCAACGCCGGCACTAGTCCTGCTGGAAATATTGCCATTTGGCGATCGCTTATTGATCAGATCGCGTTGACGATTTTGGAAGCAGGGCTGTTCATGGGAGGTGGCCTCACGGCCTGGATCTGCGTTGACTTAGTTATCTTGGGCAAGCTCCCACTCAGATGGATGGCGCCCGGCGCAGTCGCCGGTATCCTTGCCCTTCCTTCACCCCTGCTGCTTCCCGAATCAAGACCTCTGATGATCGCACTAGCGGCCTACTGCCTATGGTGTCTTGTGCTGGCGATAAGAACATCTTTGCCGGCGGCCTACCCTGACTACAGTTAACTGAGCCCGCAAGGGAGCGCCCGCCTCCATCGCTACTGCTTCGATTTCATCGTCAGCATCCTAAGTCCGTTTATGACGACAATCAGCGTACTGCCCTCGTGCCCAAGCACGCCAACAGGTAGAGGCAGCCGAAAATCGGGCACCAGGAATGGCACAATGACGGTAAGAACAACAAGCGTCAGAATGATCCCAACCGAAAAGTACAAATTCTGGCGAACTATCTCACCTGCCCGCCGACTAAGGCGAAGCATAAAGGGAAGCTTGCTGAGATCATCGGACATGAGCACAACATCTGCTGTCTCCAAGGCAACATCGGTGCCGGCGCCCCCCATCGCAATGCCAAGGTCGGAGGCTGCCATTGCCGGCGCATCATTCACACCGTCGCCGATCATCGCCACCGATCCTGCCTCAACCAGTTCTCCCACTATTCTTACCTTTTCCTCGGGCAGAAGCTCTGCATAGACTTCCTCCAGACCGACCTGATCGCCGACCGCAGCAGCCACGTCTTGGTTGTCTCCAGTCACCATGGCCACCCGCGTGATTCCCAACTGCTTGAGAGTGGCAATAGTCTCAGATGCATTGGACCGCACCGTGTCCGCTACTGCCAGCAATCCAACCGCCTCCCAATCACGTCCAGCTGCCGCGGCACTATGCGGTCCGGAGGGCGAGGCTGCTTCCCCTGCAACAATCTCCGCGACTTTTTCCTCCAGTGCAATGCTGCGGCGAACCACAAGAATGGCCGTCTTTCCCTCCTCTTGCAGTCGTTTACCTAGCTCGCGGATCGATGGCGAAAGGTCCATCGCCTCGCTCATGAACAGCTTGTCATTGCCTATATAGACCATCTCCTTGCCGGCGCCGTTCCCATAAATGGCCTGGACTCCGTGTCCAGCTATGCCGCGAAAGCCCTCTGGCGAGTCATAGGCCAGGTTCATCTCCTGCGCCCGTTCAACGATGGTCTGGGCAATCGGGTGCTCGCTAAGACTCTCGGCCCCGGCGGCACACGCGATTAGGTCCTCCTCGCTGTAGCCATTCAACGGCACAACGTCAGTCAGCTCTGGTTTGCCGTAAGTCAAGGTCCCAGTCTTGTCGAACGCAAGCATATCGAGATTGGCGGCCTTTTCAAGGTAGGCCCCACCCTTGAACAAAATACCTTCACGGGCCGCCGCCGCTATCGCGCTGAGAATCGACGCCGGCGTGCTGATGATAAGCGCACAGGGACTGGCCACGACCAACAGGGTCATCGCCCTGTAGATCGTCCTGCCGAACGGTTCTGCCGCAAAAATGACGGGGACAGCTATGGCTAGAAGCGTTACGCCAATCACCGCCAGCGTGTACGGCTGGCTGAATCTGTCGATCAGCCGCTGCGTCGGAGCCGCGTTGTTCTGAGCTTCTTGGACCAGTCCGATTATCTTGCTGATCGTGCTGTCAGAAGCCAGTTTAGTAACTTCCAGTTCAAGCGCGCCGCTGCCATTGATCGTTCCCGAAAACACGGTGTCGCCTACGCCTTTGTAGACGGGAATGCTTTCACCTGTTATCGGGCTCTGGTCGACCGTAGTTGTGCCCTGAATCACAGTGCCGTCAACCGGCATCCGCTCGCCAGGCTTCACCACAACCACATCTCCAATCGCCAGCGCCTCAACACACATTTCAATGACCGCGCCTTCGCGCCGAACACTAGCGGTATCCGGTCGCAATTCTGCCAACCTGATAATAGCCTGCCGCGTTCGGTCCGACGCAAACGATTCCAAGGCGCCGCTAAGCGTAAAGAGAAATAGCAGTAGCGCGCCCTCTTCCCACTCCCCAATAAACGCTGCGCCCAGCGCCGCCGCGATCATGAGGAAGTCGATATTGAAGTTGCCCCGCCCAGCATCTGCTAGCGCCGCTCTGGCCCCGGAATAACCGCCGGCGGCATATGCCGTAAGGGCAAAAACTACAATCGCCCAACTAGGCAGCAGACCACTGACCGGTCCACCTATCCAGCCTACCAGCAGAGAGATGAGAGTAACCGAGGCCAGAAGGATTTCAGGGTTATTGCGCCAGAACTCAGGCTCGAACGGCGAGTAGGACCTGACACTCGAGAGGAGCCTACCGTCCTGATCGATCAAGTCTACCTGTTTATAACAACAGGTGGTCATGTGTTCCACCTTTCCGCTCATGATTTCCCATCGGACGCATTTCGCATTCTGACTGTTTCCGAAAACTCATGCTCGCTCCGCTCAGACATTGCCCGCAGCTTCCTGCCAATTTCCTCCCGCTTGGCCTGCTGGCAGTCCGGACAGAATCCCGATACCTGGACCTGCAACGCAGTAGCGCGGAATCCCGTGTTTTGAAAGATATTGTCCATCAACATATCGGGCGCCAAGCTGTCCTGCAGGTCCGCAATCTGATGACATCGCAGGCACACTATATTGATGTGCGGTGAAGGATCCGTCTCGTAATGAGTACAATCAGTGCCTGCACTGATCTCAACAATCGCACCCAGGTCACGCAGTGTATTGAGCGTGTTGTAAACTGTGGCCTGGCTGATCTCCGGATGCGTCTTTCGCACTGCCTCATAGACCTGCGAAGTCGTTGGATGACGCTTTGTAGTGGCTAGGAATTCGCACACGGCTACCCGCTGGCTCGTTACCCGCAATCCAGCACGGCGAAGTGTGTCAATATACTGAGCGGCCATAACCAGGAACCTCTGTCTTAATTAGAACCAGTCTAAATAACTACATTACCAGTTTACTCCCTCTTGCGAACCTTGTCAAGTGTTAGTTAGAATTATTCTAATTTATCCAAACTCTCCCATGGCTTCTTGGGCCTGATTGTGGCAATCCTAATGTAATTCTAATGTTTCTCAATGGTAGTGCTGATGAAGATATGGTTTACTATATAAGAGTCTCGAAAACTATTCTTTCGCGCCATCTTAAATGAACCCTTCCATGGCTGCGCGTTCGCCAGAGGATTGCCAACTTGGCCTGCTTGTCTCTGGATATCAGTTCCTGGAGATCTTGCACTTCTTTTGCACAGAACCACTTACGAAAAACTGGGAAAGACACCAATGATGCCATTTGACCGTTTCACCCAGAAGGCCCAAAATGCGGCCACGCGTTCCTTGGAAATTCTGCAAAAGTACAAACATTCGCAGATCGATACTGAACACTTTTTCCTGGCGCTGGTGGAACAACCAGAGGGAACAGTGCCCCAAATCTTGGAGGCCCTCGGAGCATCCGTGGACGTCATCGCCCGTAAGTTGGAAGCCGTCCTCGACGCGGCGCACAAAAGTGGTAACGCGCCCTACAGCGGGGTCCCCACTGTACAGGTCTTCATCACGCCCCGACTCAATCGCGTGATGGGCGTCGCCAATGATGAGGCAAATAAACTTCAGGACGAATATATCAGCACTGAACACATTCTGCTCGCCATAGCCAGCGAACGGAACACCCACAGCGCAAACATATTGCGTGACGCAGGCGTCACCAAGGAACGCCTCTATGGCGCTATCGAAGAACTCAGGGGAGGCCAGAGCGTAAACGAGCCGGACGCCGAAAGCAAGTTTCAAGTGCTGGAAAAGTATGGCCGCGACCTGACGCAAGCCGCCGCCGAAGGGAAACTGGATCCTGTCGTCGGCCGCGAAGAAGAGGTCACGCGCGTGATGCAGGTTCTTTGTCGGCGCTCTAAGAACAATCCAGTTCTGATAGGTGAAGCCGGTGTCGGCAAAACGGCCATCATCGAAGGGTTGGCCCAGCAGATCATGGCTAACGATGTGCCTGACATTCTCTCCGGCAAGCGTCTGATTTCTTTGGACTTGGGGGCCATGATCGCCGGGACCCGCTTCCGCGGCGAATTCGAAGAAAGGTTGAAGGCGGCCATGGATGAAATCCGCCGCAGCGAGGGCGAGATCATTCTGTTTGTGGATGAGTTGCACACCGTCGTCGGCGCCGGCAACGCCGCCGGCGCGCTCGACGCCAGCAACATGCTCAAGCCCGCACTCTCGCGCGGAGAGTTGCAGTGTATCGGCGCCACCACACTGGACGAATACCGCCAGCACATCGAAAAGGACTCTGCGCTCGAACGGCGTTTCGCCCCTGTCTTCGTAGACGAGCCGAACGTCGACGATGCCATCGAAATCCTGCGTGGATTGCGCCTCCGCTATGAGGAGCATCACGCCATCACCTACACGGAAGATGCACTCGAGCAAGCTGTTCGCCTCAGCCATCGTTATGTCCCCGACCGCAAGCTGCCCGACAAAGCCATCGACGTTATCGACGAAGCCGCGGCCCGCCTTCGAGTGGCAATGCACGCCATGCCCGATGACCTGAAGAAAACAAAAGCCTCCATTCAGCAACTGACGGACCTGGAAGAAAACGCCTGGACAGAGCGGGACTACGAAAAAGCAGCACAGACAAAGGCCGAACTGGCGCGACTTAGAGAAGACTTCAAGTCAGCGCTCAAGGCCTGGAAAGCCGATACCAACCTGGATGACGTGGTAGACACCGCCGACGTCGCCGCAATCGTTCACAGTTGGACAGGTATTCCTGTGATGGACCTGCTCGAAGAGGAGATGGAAAAGCTGCTACGAATGGAAGACTTCCTCCGGCAGCGAATTATTGGCCAGGAGCGGGCCATTGAGGCTGTCAGCGATGCCATCCGCAGAGCGCGCAGCGGCCTGAAAGACCCCCGCCGGCCCATTGGCACCTTCCTCTTCCTCGGGCCCACCGGCATCGGCAAAACCGAATTGGCCAGGGTCCTGGCCGCCTTCCTCTTCGATAGCGAAGACGCACTTCTGCGAGTCGATATGAGCGAATATCGCGAAGGACACTCCGTCAGCAAACTCTTTGGCGCCCCTCCAGGCTATGTTGGCTACGAGCAAGGCGGCCAACTCACCGAACAAGTGCGCAGACGACCATATCAGGTGCTGCTCTTCGACGAAATCGAAAAGGCCCACCCGGAGGTCTGGAACACCCTGCTGCAAATTATGGACGACGGTCACATGACCGACGGCCAGGGACGCACAATTAATTTCCGTAACACAGTCGTCATCATGACCAGTAACGTCGGCGCAGAATCGATCAAGCGCGGTCCTCTGGGCTTCGCCACTCCGGAACTTGACGAGAACGCCCTCGCGCAGGGTGAGTACAGCAAGCAGATGAAGCGGCTCTTCCGTCCTGAATTCCTCAACCGCATCGACGAAACGATTGTATTCGACCAGCTGACCAAGGAAAACGTCCGCGATATCGTAAGTCTGTTGATGGAAGAAATCGCCCAACGCCTCGACGAAATCGGAATCAGTGTCGAGATGACCGAGATCGCTCGCCATCACCTCGCCGACACGGGCTACCACGCCGAGTACGGTGCCCGACCGCTGCGCCGACTTCTCCAAAAGCGGGTCGAAAATGAACTCAGTAAACGATTGCTGCGAGCAGAGTACAGGACGGGTGACGAGATCCTTATCGACTTTGCCCCAGCGCAAGATGGAGAAGAAGGTAAACTGATCTTCGTGCGCAAAGTTCCAGAGCCGATTGCCGTCGAGTGGTCCCCGGGCAAGCAGGCCGAGGCCAACTCTGAGAGCGAACAAAAAGGTTCGCAGGATTGACCATCAGTGCTTGGGGCTGCCAATGACTTCTGCAAACTCTCCTGACCACTCCAACACAGATCGATGCCCGGCCTATCGGATCGAATCCGAGCGCACAGTTGTGCGCTGCTGGCATCCAAACGACGCCGAAAGTCTGCTGCAGGCAATTTCGCAGAGCATCGACCACTTGAGAGCTTGGATGCCCTGGGCGGCAAACGAACCGTCTACTCAGGGGGAGAAGATTGCGCTGCTCCGCCGCTGGCGGGCGTCGTTTGACCTGGACGAAGATTACGTTTACGGGATCTTTTCGCCGGACGAAAGAGAGGTCTGGGGCGGAACCGGGTTGCACAAACGCGTTGCAGGTAGCGCCCTGGAAATAGGGTACTGGATTCGCGCCGACTTGATAAACAGGGGGTTGGCGACCGAGACTTCAGCTGCCCTCACCAGGGTAGCCTTCGCCGTAAATAAGGTTGACCGGGTTGAAATCCACTGCGATACCGCCAACGTACGCAGCGCCACCATCCCTCGCAAGTTGGGATACGTGCAGGAAGCACTGCTGCGCCGGCGGGGAGTGGGCACGAAAGGTTCGCCGGTAGATACGATTATCTGGACACTCTTCCATGATCAGCTCGGAAAAACTCCTGTGGCCGATGTAAAGGTCAGAGCATTTGATGTCGTCGGCAGCGAGATTCCTCTCAGTTGAAGCGCCTTCGATGAAAACAGAATAGTTGCCTTGAAACAAGCCGGCTTGACGCCTCTCTGCACACGGTTGCACGTGCGCTATCTGGCAATGGGGATTTCGTAAAGAGCCACCCAGTCGAAGAGGCCTTGGGCTTGGCCCTGGCTGCGCGCGCCGACTACGAGGCCGACGTCGCCGACAGGCAAGCGGGGATTGGGAACAGTGGTAACATGGGTGGCGTTGATGTAAAAGCTAAGCTCCACGCCGTCGTCGGCAACGGACATCAAATTCTGGCTCCCTGATGACAGGGCCGGTGAGTGCGTCCAAGGTTGAATGGTCCGCCATGCACCGTTCTCAATAAGTTGTATCTGATACTCGCCCTGCCCGTCTACCACAAACAGATAGAAATTTTCCTCATTCTGGAATCGAACAATTAACCCGCCGTAGCCCCAGGCAAGCTCATCTTGCAGCGCCAGCCGCAGGTCAGCCTCCAATCTGTACGCGCCCAGGTTCAGTTGGCCTAGCGTTGCCCACGCTCTCCCGCCGGGACGCAATATTCTTATCTGGTAAAGGTCTCCAACATAGCGCTGTTCGGACTCCGCATTGGCGCGGATCGGCAGCTTGAATTGGGGCTCGGCGAAATCATCCCGCGCTATCAGGCGTTCTTCTGCCGGCGGCGACAGGGTTCCCCCGCCAAATGACCCTTCCGTGATGTTCGACGCCCGCCATATGATCAAGCCTGCCGCAACTGCAGCAAGGACAACGATTGCCAGCGCAATGAAAGGAATCCCTCGTCTGGCCTCAGGTGGACTGTATACGACGGCCTTGGCCGTGGGGCGGCTCGGAGCCAGGCCAATTGCCTCGCGTTTCCGTGCTCGTTCCTCTATCGCGCTCGAAGAACTGTCTGATCTGCCCATTCGAATACCATCCGGCCCGCGGTCCGCCCTGTCTCCCATACACATGACCACCTATCGGACCTCGCAAGGCGCGCCGCCTGGCTCACCCTGACATAACTCCAATAGCCAGGTCTATATAAGTTTGAGTATGCGCAGTGGCGCAGCCATGCAGCCGATCGGCGGACTGGGATTGGGAGAGGGAGGAGCAGGAACCGGAAGAGACGGCTTGTGGGGTGGGGGCTGCTGGCCAGTATCCGCGTACTGCACGGCAGTCAACGCGTCGATGCGTCCGTCGCCCTGAATGAACTTGTCGCCCTCGGAAAGTCCATTCGCGGAAACGTTTATGTCAACGCTCGTGGCCATTAGCATTTTCTTGATGTCCGCTGGCCCAAGGCCTGAAGCGGCTCTTAGCATCAGCGCAACCAGGCCGGCTACATGGGGCGTGGCCATACTCGTGCCGCTGGCCGTCGTATAATATTCATCCACCACTTGGCCTACCGACGTACCTGCAGCACGGGCCGCAACGATCTTACTGCCGGGCGCGACGATGTCCGGCTTGACGCGTCCGTCTGCGGTCGGTCCCCGGCTGCTGAAACGGGCGACACTGTCCTGGTCGTCGGAAGCGCCCACCGTAATTACCTGCTCAGCCGCTCCGGGGCTGCCGATCGTGCTCTGCCGCGGGCCGCTGTTTCCTGCCGCCACTACCATTATCTTGCCCAAATCCACGATCGCGTTGCACATCGTGCTCAGCGCATCGGAGCCGTCGCTGTTGCCCCGACTGCCCAGTGACAGATTTAATACGTCGGCGCCGTTTTGGGCCGCCCACTCCAGGCCGGCCATTACGTTGCTCATTCGTCCGCTGCCATTGTCAGCCAGCGCTTTGGCCGCCATAATTGTTGCCCCCGGGGCCACACCGACGTACTTTCCCCCGCTCGCAGCCCCCGTCCCTGCTGCCGTAGAGGCAACGTGCGTGCCATGGCCGTTGCCATCAACCGCCGAACCCTTCCCACTGAAATCTGCGGTCAGACCGACCCGTCCGGCAAAGTCCGGGTGCGTGGCGTCTATGCCCGTGTCAACCACGCAAATTGTTACCCCTTCCCCGTCATTCTGCAGCTGCTCCCAAACA
Source organism: Caldilineaceae bacterium (assembly GCA_965220715.1). GTDB lineage: Bacteria > Chloroflexota > Anaerolineae > Caldilineales > Caldilineaceae > Bin5. The sequence goes on along the minus strand of OZ244843.1, from coordinate 3,584,523 downwards.
TGGGGCGCTCGTATATGAGGAGTCGAAACATCCAACAGAATGTGGACGACCTCATCCAGCCATATCTCCGCCACATCGTCCGAATCTGTCAGTTCGTCCAAAGCCGATGGTCTCAGCGAGACAGCTGTTGCCGGAATCAGTCTGTACTCTTGGTTGACCTTGATGGCGCCCGCGCCTGCAGCCAGTCTGCCTATACTTTGTTGACTGCCCGCGGAGTGAAATCTGACAATAACCTGTACTTCTTCATCTGCCAGTCGGGCCTGCTCAATGACATCCCGAACTTGGGCGGAGAATTTCTCCGAATACATCGTCCAAACTCCTCATGATAGCGTTCAATCACAACGTTCAGCCGGTCAGTCAAGGCAAAGCCTCGAGTGACCATGGCCGCGTCAGTGCTGCAAGCATGCAGCACCGTCCACATCCAACTGAACTCTTGTCCAACTGTTTCCGTTCAGTCGTCTCTCTGTGCGTCAGCGCGATTGATACTGATAACATATCACCTGGTCCGGCATGTTAAAGAGACCAGGCGGCCGGTAGATCGGCACAGTTTCAGGCCATACCGCGCTAGGGGCGTCTTGGTTGCCTCAGTTCCGTCCCTAAGTCCCCAAGACCTCAACTTCCCGTTTCCAAATCTTACATTGTCTGAACTTCGCCGTCTTCCTCGACCCTGACGAGCCACGATTCTGTCATCAGCGCCTTCAGGCCTTGCCCAGGGCCGCTCACAGCGTAACAAGGAACGAGCGTTGTCTGATGCCGCACGACAAATCCCGCTCTCTCAATTGCTGCCTGCTGCTCCCACCCCGATTCACTGACGTGCAGCAGCAGAAAAATCGTCGCGGCCGGCTCCTCTGCGATCCGTCTTTCCAAACTGCCCGCTATTCTTTGCATTGGCCCTTCTGACATGTCTATCACGCCCGCAGCGCGCATGACAATCATCATAAGTCTAACAGAACTGCCAACTTGATCCGAACTGAAAAGGCGTAAACTGCCGTCAGATCAGGGATACCAAGGCTACGTCAGATGATCGTAGGCAATTAGTGTAAGGAACTCGACAAACTCGTCGGTCAGAATTAGCCTGTCCAAAATCTCAGTCGCCTCCTCCAACCTACCTGGGCCATATTCCCCCAGTCTCTTCAGTTCCTCGTCACGGATCTGCTCGTACAGCTCGCGTGTGATCGTAGTCCCATCCTCCAGCTTGGCTTGGTGGCGAATCCACTGCCAAATCTGCGAGCGGGAAATCTCGGCGGTCGCCGCGTCCTCCATCAGATTGTAGATGGCCACCGCGCCATTTCCCAACAGCCACGCATTCAAATATTGGAGCGAGACATCCACATTCGTACGCAGACCACTCTCCGTAATTGTGCCGCCGGGAACGCCTACGTCGACAATCTGTGCCGCCGTCACTGCCACATCCTCTCTCATGCGGTGCTTCTGGTGCGGCGCACCTCCAGTGGCCTCTTCGAAAATCCCGCGCGCCAACTGCACTAGATCAGGATGCGCTACCCACGTGCCATCGCAGCCGTCGCCGGATTCCCGCTCCTTGTCCGCGCGCACCTTTGCTAACGCCTCCTCGTTGATCTCCGGATCCCGGCGACTGGGTATGAATGCCGCCATTCCGCCGATTGCATGCGCTCCCCGTTTATGACAAGTGCGAACCAGGAGTTCAGTGTATGCTCGCATAAACGGTGTCGTCATCGTAACCTGCGCCCGCTCTGGCAAGAGTGTATCGGGACTGTTGGGGAACTTCTTGATCGCGCTGAAAATGTAGTCCCACCTGCCCGCGTTCAATCCCGCCGAATAGTCTCGCAACTCGTAGAGAATCTCTTCCATCTCCAGCGCAGCCAGAATCGTCTCTATCAAGACTGTCGCCCGGAAAGAGCCGTGAGTAATGCCTAGCGCCTCTTCAGCGTGTGCAAACACGTCGGCCCACAGTCGTGCCTCCAGATGGCTCTCCAACTTGGGAAGGTAGAAATAGCATGAGCTGCCCCGCCGCTGCCGTTCTGCAGCATTGTGGAAAACGTACAGCCCCACGTCGAAAAGACTGGCTGAGATCGGATCACCATTTACCAATACGTTCTTTTCCACAAGGTGCCAGCCTCGCGGCCTCACCAGCAGCGTCGCGATCTCTTCATTGAGTTCATAGACCCGCCCCCTGGCCTCATCCTCAAGCCGAATCTGTCGACGAACTGCATCATATAGGTTCAACTGCCCATCCACACAGTTTTCCCATGTTGGAGAGTTGGCGTCCTCAAAGTCCGCCATAAAGACATCCGCCCCGGAATTGAGTGCATTGATCACCATCTTGCGGTCGACCGGACCGGTAATCTCAGCCCAGCGCTGTTGCAAATCATCAGGCGTGTCGGTTACCTGCCAGTTGCCGCTGCGCACTTCATTCGTTTCTGGTAGGAAGCCTGGAATATCGCCGGCGTCGATGCGGGTCTGTCGCGCCGCGCGAGCCGCCAGCAACTCCTGACGCCTGGAATCGAACATCCCGTGCAACTCTGCGACAAACGCCAGCGCCTCTGGAGTCAGAATCCTTTCAGAAGCAGGAAGAGTCTCGCCGACTACTTGCACGTCCACCTGGTCCCGCACGCGTTTATTCTCCCGTGACATGGAGCGCTCCTTGTGTGAATGGGAAGAGGTAAGAGGAACTATCTTAGCATACCCAGAACATGGAAAGTCGTCAACACTGGCGCTGGCAGATGCATTGTTTCTGCCACGAGAAACCGCCCTGCAAAGTGTCAGTAAGAGAGGTTGTCCTACTCACTGACTGGATTGAACTCTTTAAGACAAAGGTTTGAAGACTCGCCGGGATTACATCAGATTTGCCGACGTCCCACTGGGAACGGGGCCGTCCCGCCCGTAGCCTCTATAGCTGACCAGAGGCTCATCTCAATTCCACGCCTCTTGGACCTGCACCCAGACCCGCCCACTGTGTTGACCAGACCGATGCCACGCGCTTACACTGTTGTCCCGGCCCAACCTCATCGAGCCCAGTTCATTCGCCGCCCATCGCAATAGTAAGCAGATACAGCTAAATACCGGATGTTGAGCGTCGGGCGGACAGAAGCGCCGACAGGCCGCACGAAACGAAGTGATCCGACCAGGTGCCACACTGGCTGCAACCTGGCCGAACGCGAGTAGGCGGGCAACGGTCCTTCCTGGGCGTTGGCAACTCCTTACCGGCGCCAAATGCTCGTCTTGAACAGTAATAGGAGAAAACGAATGCTTTCCCGACTATCTAGGCTTGGGCTCTAGCCTTTCCATACCTCTATTCGGTTCTCGACCCTTCGCCGCAGATGCGAAGACACAGGCAATACTATGACAACCGTCGCCAATCCACATCCCAAGAAAAATAGTACCACTTGCCTTCCCTTGAACACACCGGACGCGTCGTTGTCCCTCGTAGGTGGCAAAGGCCAGAATCTGGCCAGGTTGGCAAGCGCCGGGTTTCCGGTTCCTAATGGATTTATCGTTACCACTGACGGTTACAATGAATTCACAAGGGACGCCGGATTATCGGGCTGGATGGCCGCCGAAGCCGGTTCGATTGACGCCGCCAATCCGGTCGCGTTGGCAGCACTCTCCGACAGACTGCGAGCCCGCCTGCGAGCCGGCGAAATACCCGAAAAGATTGCTGCGCAAATCTGCTCCGCCTATTCGGAACTGGGCCGGCCCCCTGTAGCGGTGCGATCTTCTGCCACCGCCGAAGATTTGCCCGGCATGTCCTTCGCCGGCCAGCAAGACACAGTGCTCAACGTACTGGGAGACGACGCCTTGCTGCACGCAGTAGTGGAGTGCTGGAGCAGCTTGTGGACCGCCCGCGCCATCGCTTATCGAGCGCGCAACAGCATCGACCAGTCATCAGTCTCGCTTGCAATTGTCGTGCAGGAGATGGTACAGAGCGATACCTCGGGAGTCCTCTTCACTGCCAACCCCTTAACAGGTCGGCGTACCGAAACTGTGATCGACGCAACCTTTGGCCTTGGAGAAGCACTGGTCAGCGGCCAAGTCGAGCCAGACCACTACGTTGTCGAGACGAACACGGCCAAAATCCTCCAAAAACGGCTGGGTGCCAAGGAAACCGTCGTCCGCGGGCTAGCTGCCGGCGGCATCGAAGAACTTCAGGTAGAGCACCGCTTGGAACAGGCGCTCTCGGACGAGCAGATCACCAAATTGACGGCGATGGGCCAGAGCGTTTCTGACCTCTACAACTTTCCCCAGGACATCGAATGGGCCTTTGCCGACGGCAACCTTTTCCTGTTGCAGTCTCGCCCCATTACCTCGCTCTTCCCATTACCCCACTTGGTGGATGACAGCGACCTGAACGTGTTCCTTTCCCTGGGCGCCATCCAAGGAGTCCTTGGACCGTTCACCCCCCTGGGTCTGGACTTTGTCGGGGGCCTCTTTGCCGGACTAGCCCAACTCTTCTCCAGAGACGCCACCATCTATAATCAGTCGCTAATTCGTTCCGCCGCCGAACGACCTTGGATCGACGTCACCGGCGCCTTGCGCAATCCTATTGGCCGTCGTATCTTTTCCAGGGCCTTTCCCTTGGTCGAGCCAGGCGCAGCGCAGAACATACGCACACTTTTCGCCGACCCTCGCCTGGAAGCCAGAGCGATTAGTCTGAATTCTATCGGCAGTCTTGCACCCTTCCTCTTTCGTATACTGAAGTCTGTTGCGCGGGCTTTCTTCAGACCGGATGCAGTTGCACGGGAGATTTGTACCGCCGCCGATGCAAAGGTCGCCGCCGTGGCAGAGAGCGCGCGCACTGCACGCACTCTTGACGAGCGAACTGATCTCTGCGAGTGGTTGTGTTACAACGCCATGTTTCCTTTTCTGTTGCCTTGCTTTGTCCCCCCGGTCCTGGTTGGCTATGTCTCACTGGCAGCATTAAGCCGGCTGGCCTCTTTGCTGGCACGAACAGATAACAATTTATCACCCCAATTGGCCCTCGAACTTACCCGCAGTCTGCCGAACAATGTGACGACAGAAATGGACCTGGAACTCTGGCAGGTAGCAAAGCGGATCCGTCAGGATTCAGCCGCGTCCGCCGCATTCGTCGCCGCCGATCTTTCGACTCTGGCCCTGGATTTTCAGAAAGGGAAGCTGCCAGCCCCGATCCAGACGGCTCTGACCGATTTCCTGGACCGTTATGGAATGCGTGGGTTGGCGGAGATCGATTTCGGGCAACCTCGTTGGCGTGAGCAACCGGTCCCGATTTTCAGCGCGCTCCAGAGTTATCTGACCATCGCCGCCGAAACCGCGGCGCCGGACCGCGTGTTCCGCCAGGGCCAGAAGGCCGCCGCTCTGGCAACCAAACGCTTGGCCGACGCCGCCACCGACGCCTGGCGCACACCTTTGGCTGGATCGCTCGTGTATTGGCTGGCGAAACGCGTTCGTGCCCTGGCAGGCTTTCGCGAAAGTCCCAAATTTACCTTGATCCGGTCAGCGGGAATAGCGCGCGAGGCACTCCTTGAAAGCGGGCGGGAACTGGTAGACAACGGCGTTCTGGAGCGTTCCGACGACCTGTTCTTCTTGACAATGCGCGAACTGAAGACGCTGGCAATGAACGCGCCAGGGGATTGGCAAAAGCTGGTCCGGGCGAGGCGACAAACCTACCGCAACGAACAGCGCCGTCAGCCCATCCCCCGTCTGCTCCTCAGTGACGGTACGGCCTTCTTTGCGGGTCTCTCCCCGTCGGACGGCGCAAACGAAAACTCACTCGTCGGCTCAGGTGTTTCGCCGGGCCTCGTCGAAGGCACTGTCCAGGTCGTAATGAATCCTTTGGACGCCGGGCTCCAACCCGGCGACATCCTTGTCTGTCCAGGCACCGACCCTTCCTGGACACCCCTTTTCCTCGCCGCCGGTGGGCTCGTTATGGAAGTGGGCGGAATGATGACGCATGGTTCCGTTGTCGCCCGTGAATACGGCATTCCCGCCGTCGCCGGCGTGGACCGGGCGACCGAGCGTTTGCAGACCGGCCAAAAAGTGCGTGTCGATGGCAGCAGCGGCAGGATTGAGCTGCTGGACTGATGTCGCTGAACTCTAGTTGCTGAACAGACTTCGACAGGGGAGTTTCCAACGCTTCCCTCAGCTGCCGTTCACCGAATATACGCGCCCAAAAATCTGCCTCAGGCGCTCGGTGACCGCTTCCGGAAGCGCCGGTCTCAGCAGCGAGTCCACATTCTCTTCCAAATGACGGACACTTCCCGTGCCCGTCAGCACCACGTCTATGCCAGGCTCGTGACGGCAAAACCGGTATGCCGCCTCCGGCAAAGTCCGCGCGTCGCTCTCCTCCAGTACCCATGACAGCGTCTCAAAAAGGTCCAACGCATCAGCGTCAATCTCTCCGCTCCGGCGCAACTCAACCAGGATTTCCCGCAGACGTGCGGGATTGCTGAATGCCCGCCTTACCGCAAACATACATTCTGTGGCGATCTTTTTCTCGCGCGTAGCCTGCAATACCGCGCCGCGGGCCGTCTGATTGAGAATGTTGAAGCCGACCATCACCACATCAAATACATCGTCTTCGATCGCCTGTTGCAGCAGGCCGTGCTCCAGGTCTAAGGCGAACCGTTCACTGACCGCCAGATGGCGAATCTTTCCCGCTTGTTGCATTCGTTGAAGCGCCGGCACAAGCTCATTGCGAACATGCTGATATTCGTCCATGGTTGGACCATGCACGTGAAACACGTCAATGGTCTCCACACCCAGGCGCCTCAGACTCGCATCAACGCCGGCCTCAAAGGCATCAGGAGAAACAGGCCCACCTTTACTGGAGGCGCCCTTTTTCGTTGAAAGCACCATGCTGTCTCTGTCAACGCCGCGAATCGCCTTTCCTACAATGCCTTCCGTCCCGTACGCCTCGGCCGTGTCAATATAATTGATTCCGAGTTCGAGCGCGCGCCGCACAACCGCGATCGACTCCTGTTCGCTGCGCCCCGTATTAACGCCCAACCTGCTCGGTCCGCCCGCCCCCAGGCCGACAACGCTGACCTGCAGACCAGTACGTCCGAATGTTCGATATTCCATCCGATCCTCCTGTTTCCCTGGCAACGGCTTCTCGCCGCTGCGGTCCAATTGTAACGCGCCTTGCCATGCAGCTGAAATCGTGCGCGGTGCCCGCGCCCGTGCTATAATGGCCAAAGTCGCGGGATGGTTCTCGTCCCAGCGTCGACGGCGACTATGCAACCGGAGTGCATCACTGATTACATAGCACACCGTCGCTGGACTTGACAACTGGGCTGCCGTAACTAGCTCTGCCCAGTTCGCCTCAAACCAAGAAAACAACTAGAGGAGTCTTATCAATGGCCGAAGAAACAGTCCAGGAGACAGAGACTGTCGAAGCAACAGAAGCGCAGATGTCGGCTGAATCCGAAGCAGAGCCTCAGCAGAACGGCCCCCCCAACCCTTTTGCATTTGCCGGATTTCTTCTGGGCGGTTGGGTAGCGCTGATGATCGTGTTCATTCTGTTCGCCGCCGTTGCAATGTCCATTGTGGGCACACTTTCAGGATAGCTCCACTAAACGCCCGCTTCGCTAACAGTCAGAAATGGAAGTTTCCCTCGGCTGGACTACCTACATCCGAGGGCCGGGGGCAGCTTGCTCTGCCCCGGTTTGCTCCTGGCTAACATCCACGACGCTGTCCAAACGCCTGCCCCAGTTGCCTGTCAAATGAAGCGCCCGAGCCAACCCAGGCTTCCACCGGCATCTCCTGCAGGACTCGAGACTCGTCCGAAAAAGACTGACAATTGGTAGGGGCGCCCCTTGTGAGCGCCCTTCGGCGGCTATTGTGGCGTCCGAATTTAGATGCGATTGCCCTGGTTCTCCCCTGCCCTTCGCGAAGAGACCAATGTATGACCTTGCAAATCTCAGTTCAAACAAACGTCAACGAGCCCTGAAAACTAGAAACCGTCCAATCCTGATTCAAACAACCTCTACCCAAGAATCTGGGATAGACCAGCCAAGAAAAGCAATTTGCATTTACAAGAGTACCGCTGCTATAATCTGAGCCACAGAGTCTGATTGAGGTCAATCTGACCACTCTGAACGCACCGATAAATGCACTCCCAGAGGAGTCGGAAGGGGCGCAAGTAAGAGTTTTCGAGATTCCCACTACTGGCTTTCAATCCAGATGTTGAACCAATCTTCCAAAACTGTGCAACACGTTAACTACCTTTTCTAACACTAGCACTTGGAGGCTCAAACCAAGAGATTCTTGCCTGCGATCAATGGCAAATGTACAGACTCAACTCGAAGGTCCGGGTCTGCCGGAGTTTCGCAGGACACTTGGCAGTACCACTTCTGCCGAAGCACGTCATTTCGGTCAAGAGCCTCTCCTGAATGCCTGTACACCTATAAGCACTGCTAAGCAGCGCCTTCGCAATTCTTGAGAAACATTGAATCAAACGCTCTTGTAATCGAAGGCGCCCACCTTAAAGTTCGCGCTGTGAACTGAGAGCAGCCTGTCAACAATGACGAAAAAGATCTATGCCTATGGGATGGACGGATTCATCACCCCGATGATGCGGTTTTTCGCGGCCGAGGGCTGCCTACCCAATTTCAGCCGCTTCCTCAAAGAGGGTACCGTCAACCAGACTTATCCTTCATTCCCAGTCTGGACGCCTACCAACTGGGCCACTCTCTCCACCGGCGCGCACACCGGAACGCATAGCGTCTCCACCTGGCAGACCGAAATCGCGCGCAAGGCCGACGGCGCCGCTCACGACCTTCAGGTAGACAGCTTCGACGGCCGCGCCAACAATGCAGAACGGATCTGGAACGCGCTCGAAAGAGCCGGTCTAAAGAGCGCTGCAGTTCACTATCCTGCCGCCCACCCCTCAGGAGTGGATATAGGATACGTGGTAGACGGCTTCGGTCATCCAGGCCACCACAAGACCGATTTCGAAGTGGCTGCCGCTCAAGCCTATACAACCGACGCAGCAGAGGCCAGCGACGTTGCCATGGGCCACGACGGCTCGGCAATGGCCGGTCCCCGTAGCGTCCAACCCGTCCCTCCTTTAGCCGCCGCCGACAACTGGATTAACCTTCCCCGAAGTGCCTCTCCCCCTCTGGCAACACAGTTTACCGTCAACGCTCGCTTGGGAAGCGACACCAATGATTTCCATATCCTGGCCGTCAACAGCAGCGGCGCTGGCTACGATCGGGTCCTGATCTGCCGCAGCCGCGACGGCAACGACGTGGTCGCAGCCGCAGGCCTGGGCGAATGGAGCGAATGGGCCATCGAACTCTTCCGCATAGAAGGAAGGTCACAGCAGGCGTCGGTGCGCTTCAAACTGCTTAGACTGGCTGCCGACGGCGCGGGATTGAAACTGTATCGCACGCAAATCACCTATACCAGCGGGTTCACTTACGGTGATGCCGAACTTGAGGCAGAGCTTATTGAGCGCTTCGGCCCCTACCAGGAACATGCCTCCATGACCCCGTACACGGCCGGTATGGTCGACTACGATACTGCCCTTGAAGAGTGCGAATATCAAGGCCTTTGGTTCGCAGACGTAGCCAACTACATGCTCCATGAAAAGGGCTGTTCCTACTTCACCTGCCACTGGCATCTCTACGACTACATCAACCATATCCATCTGGCCGACGTCGATCCTGTTTGTCCCGGCTACGACCCTGAACACAGTGACAAGTACCTGGACTATTTCCGCCGCGCCTACCAAGTGGGCGACCGCGTCCTGGGGCGTATGTACACCGCAGCTGACGCTGCCAATGCCAAAGACGACCAGGTCTATGTCGGCATACTGGCCGATCACGGCGCCTACGCCGACGTCCGCATTGCTAACATACGCAAATTCCTCTACGATGAAGGTTTTCTTGTCCTGAAAGGGGGGGAGGAAGCCATCGCCGAAGATCAGGACGCACCTCCTCACGATATAGATTGGGAGAAGACAACCGCTTTTATGGCCAGACGCGGCTTCGACATTACCATCAACGCCGAGCCAGGACCCCGATTCGAAGCGATAGAACGTAAGCTACTCACCGCCTTGCGCACTTGGGTGGACACCGAAACCGGACAAACGCCTGTTGCCATAGCCCTTCCCAAACGTGACGCCTATCTGCTAGGCCAATGGGGCGACCAGTGCGGCGACGTCATCTTTGCCTGGGACCACGATTATGTCAGTGGCTACTACACGCAGTGGCTGGGAATCGAAGGCGGCGGCAATGTCGGGGCGCCCCTCGTTTACGGCGCACACCACGGCGGATTCATTCCGACCGACAACGGTTTCTCCTCCTCCTATGGCTCCTTTCTGCTTGCCGGGCCAGGCCTGAAGCATGGGTACGAACGTCCCGTTGAGAAGCTTGGCTACATTCAGGCCGTCGACGTAGTACCTACCTTCTGCCATATTCTCGGCGTCGAACCGCCCGCACAGAGCCAGGGAGCAGTCGCCCGCGACCTGATCGAGGGCCATGAAATGGTGAGGGAGAGACCATAGTGAGTACAAAGGCAATGTCGATCGCTGGCATTCCGCTTCCCCGCTGGATGAACAGCCTCCGCGCCAAAGAGGCGATCGCCGGCTACATTTTCCTGTTGCCCTGGCTGCTGGGCCTTGTTCTCTTCATCTTTGGGCCAATGATGACCTCCGGCTTCCTCAGCTTTACCCGCTACGACGTCGTCAATCCGCCCCAATTCGTCGGTCTGAAAAACTTCATCGAAATCTTCACAAAAGACCGGCTCTTCTGGCCCTCGATGATGCTGACCTTTCGCTATGCGCTTATCGTCGTGCCACTTTCCCTGGTCGGCGCCCTCTCAGCGGCAATGCTACTCAACCAGGCACTGCGGGGTACGACATGGTTCCGTACCTTCTTCTTCCTGCCCCACCTGACTCCCATCGTCGCCGCCGCCGTCCTTTGGGGCTGGATTTTTAACGCCGACGTGGGGCCGATCAACCACTGGATTCGTACCATCACCGGCAGCGACAACGCCCCGGGTTGGTTCCGAGACCCGGATTGGGCGATGACCGGCCTGATCATTATGGCAATGTGGGGCGCCATCGGCGGCAACACCATGTTGATCTTCCTGGCCGGCCTCCAGGGTGTTCCCCAGGAACTGTACGATGCCGCCCTCGTGGACGGCGCCGGTCTTTGGGCCAAATTTCGCAACGTGACCCTCCCGATGCTTACGCCGACAATCTTCTTCAATATGGTTCTTGGAATCATCGGAGCACTAAGAGTATTTGCAGCCGCATACGTCGCCACCCAGGGCGGGCCTGCCTACTCTACCTGGTTCTACGCGCTCCATATCTACACGCGGGCGTTCCAGTATTTCGAAATGGGTTATGCTTCGGCCTTGGCTTGGATCTTTTTCTTCGTCCTGTTCGTCTTCACCTTTGTTCAATTCAGACAGTCGCGGCGATGGGTCTACTATGCTGGGGAGGTGGACTGATGTCAGGTGACGTAATTGCCCCGCAACGCAAACAGACAGGGGGTGGAATCCTGCCGGTTGGCCTCTACCAGTCAGCCTCTTTTCAGCGCGCAGCCGGCCAAGGTATTCTCTATCTGATCGCTATCTTCAGTTCCGCCGTCTTCATGTTCCCGTTTGTTTGGACCGTGCTCTCCTCGCTAAAAAGAGGGGGCGAGTTGTTCAGGTTCCCCCCTACCTGGCTTCCGGAAGTTCCACAGTTTCAAAACTATCCCAAGGTCTTTGAGATCGTATCCTGGGCCACCTGGACCTGGAACTCGACACTCGTGGCTGTTATCTCAACCTTCGGCGCAGTTCTGACCGCAGCCCTCGTCGGCTATTCTTTCGCCCGTTTTCGATACCCTGCCCGCGACGTCTTATTCATGATCACGCTCAGCACAATGATGCTGCCTGTAGAGGTCACCCTGATTCCCCTCTACCTCATGTTCGCTAAGATTGGGTGGTTGGACTCCTACAGACCACTTATCGTCCCTTCATTCTTCGGGGGCAGCGCCTTCCTCATCTTCCTCATGCGCCAGTTCTTTATGAGCATTCCCATAGACCTCGACGAGGCAGCTCGCATTGACGGTGCTAACTATCTGCGCGTCTTCTGGCAGATTCTGATCCCTCTTTCCATTCCTGTCACCGCAACCGCCGCCGTTCTGACCTTCATGGCCCAGTGGAACGAATTCCTCTACCCCTTCATCTACCTGAACACAAAATCGAAGTACACGCTGGCAATCGGCATTCGCTACTTCCAGGCCGTCGCCGGCTTCGCCGATGAAACTGAGCCCAAATACCACTTGCTCATGGCAGCCAGTGTGATGATGACTGCGCCCATCATCATTCTCTTCTTTTTGGCGCAACGCTATCTCGTCCAGGGGATCGTCATGTCCGGCATAAAAGGATAGCGCTCCCCTTCATTTCTGGTTCTCTGTCGATAGTTTCCCTACCCACAAGGAGAAAGCACAATGCTTCACAAACATGTAAGTCGCCGCCAGTTTCTTGCCGGTTCACTAGCGGCAACCGGCGGCCTCGCCCTGTCAGCCTGCGTTCCTGCCGGCGCCCCTGCCGCCAGCGATTCCGGGGACTCGATGGAGGCCTCGGAAGAGCCCGTTGACGTCCTCTTCCACACGCGCCTGGGTACCCACGCCGACTGGCACATCAGCCGCAAGGACCTGTTCCTAGAGCAGAATCCCGGCATTAACCTGGAGATCGACGAGCTGCCCGGCAATGAGATGTACCCCAAGATCTACGCTCTCTCCGCCTCCGGCACTGTCGGCGATGTGGTCTGGACCTATCTCAACAACCCGCCCGAACACAAGGCCAAAGGCGTCCTGATTCCGCTCGACGACATTGTCGCCGCCAAGAACTTCGACCTGTCACAATTCTGGGATTCCTTGCTCCAAGCCGTTACCCTCGACGGGGAACTGCACGCCATCCCCAACCACGGGCACTACGGCACCACCGCCTACTATCACAACAAGACCCTGATCGAAGAGTCAGGCGGCGAGCTCCCCCACACGGAATGGACTACCGATGACTACGTCGCAATGGGGAAGGCGGTTACGGACCCTCCCGAGGTCTGGGGTATCCGCACCTGGGGTGTCGGCCAGGAGCACATCCCATCCTACCTGCGCATCTTCGGCGGTGACGCCATCAACGAAGAAGGCACAAAATCCTTGCTCGACCAGGAGGGGTCCATAGCGGGCCTGCGCTGGCTGTATGACCTTCAACACACCCATGAGGTCGATCCATGCCAGTGCGGCGACGAGGTGGTCAACAACTTCGTTGCTGGTCTAATAGGCTCTTTCAACACAACCACAGGCCTCATCGGTCGCTTCTCCAACATGAAGAACGAGGGCGATATCGAGTTCGATTGGGATGCCGTCGTGGGACCGGTCGGACCGACAGGACTGCGCGGATCACAGGTGTCGGCCGCTGCCTTCGGCATCACCGGCAACTCCCAGAATCCCTCCGAGGCCTTCCAGGTCCTGGACTTCTACTCCACCAAGGAGGACGGCATCGAGCATGTCTTCTTCGGCGCCGGCAGCCCGGGTGGCCGCAAGGACGTTTGGGAAAGCGATGAGCTCAACTCCATCCACCCGATCTTCCGCCAGCACCAGCAAATCTATCCTGAAGGCCCGCGCAAGTGGCACCGCCCGGCCAATGCTCGCACGTCGGAGTTCGTCGATACAATGAACAACAACCTTCAGGCCATTTGGACGCAGGCAGTGGAGTTCGAAGAGGGTGTCGATCAGACCCATCTCCTCGTCCAGGAGGTTTTGGAAAAGGACCCACTGGCCTGATTTAGTCCCTACCGTGATACGCGCTGCAGTTCAGAAGCCTACGGGGTTCTGAACTGCAGCTTTCTCTGAGAATTTCCTTTTTTGCACTCTTCAGGACGTAAATGAATGAAGAACCACGTATCCAGACGATCATTCGTGCAGGGCGCCCTGGCTGTCTCCGCCGGCACACTCGCCGCTTGCGTTGCGCCCGCCGCGCCTGACTCAGATACCGGCGCCGACGAAGGCGCCGCAATGGAGCCCGTCCACCTGCGCTGGGACACCTTCCGCGGCATCGGCAGCGGTTGGAACGAAGAACGCATCGAAACCTTCCAGGAGATGCACTCTGATGTCACCATCGAGTTGCGTCCTCTTGCCGGCTCGGGCCAGCAGGACAACTACGCCAAAATGTATGCTGCCTAGGCCGCTGGCGACCTGGGGGAAGTCATCGCCTTCGACCCCTCCCACTACCACTTCTGGCGAGCAATTAATACAGACATCATCATGCCGATCGACGAATTGGTCGCCGCAGATGGCACCGACCTCGACGAATGGTTCGAACACTTCTTGGGCCTGCAGTACTACCAGGGCCAACTGTATGGTTTCCCCAGTTGGGGCTGGGCCGGATTCGATACCCTGGTCACCAACACAGTTCATCTGGAAGAGGCAGGCATCGACCTTCCCGATCCCTCAGGACGCGACGTCTCAATCGATACAATCAACGAAGTCGATCTTTTCACCGCTGCAGTCGGCCTGCGCTTCTTTCAAAATATCCCCCTGGAAACAACGGACCCGCGTGATCATCTGCTCATGGCGGCCGCGTCAGTAATGACAATTCCGGTCATCACGCTCTTCGCCGTAGCCCAGCGCTACTTTATCCAGGGTGTTGTCTTGAGCGGCCTGAAGATCTGAGCATTCGCGTGACTTCCAGAGAACCAACGCGGCCGGCCCACATTCCCCGTTACGCAGAGGACTGCCTGAAAGCACTCGCAGCAGCTGGCCTGGGACATGCGATCTCTTTGGGGGGGGCATTTGGTCTGCTACACTACCTTGACCACAGGCCAACCCACGACATAGATGCCTGGTGGTCGCAGGACTCTTCAAATGCCAAGAGGAATCAGGTCGAAGAGCTTATTGCCTATGTCTTGGCTGGATATGGGGAAGTTAGAAAACGCGAGTGGGGGGATGTATGCAGTCTTGAACTGCTCCAAGAAAGCACAACTGTCTTCAGCTTTCAGATCGCTGAGCGATCTGTTCAGCTCGAGGACCCGGTTTCTACCCAGTGGGCCGGTGTGCAGCTCGACAGTCTTGATGACCTGATCGCAAGTAAGATGGTCGCACTTGTTGAAAGGGGCGCGCCGCGAGACTTTGTCGACATCTTCGCAGTCTGCGAGGCCGATATCGGCACTCCGCGGGCATGCTGGCGGCTCTGGAAAACAAGGCAAGCCCGGACCGGCGGTTCAACCTCTTATTCACGCGCAAGATTGGCGATTACGACACATCTTAAACGAATTGAGCTGCGGCGACCCTTGCACAGCATCGTCGACCAGCGGCCAAGAAACGAAGCGGAAAAGACCAGAATCTGGTTCAGAAAAGAGTTTCTCAATGCAGGAATGGATTGACGGCGCGCTGTATCCCGACACCGAGCCACCCGAATCTCTGGATTCAATCGCCGATAAGGTCGATTTTCTGGCGCGTCTTTGCGGCGCCTGGGATTTCGGAATTCTGCCATATGAGAAAACAGTCGACGAGATAAGACGTCCCCAATGGCGAGAAGCTGTCGATGCATGCCAGATGCTCACCTCTGCTGCCTATCACATCTTGCGCGACTGGCACGATCTTCCATCCGTGCCCTACATCGGCAGAGAGTTTGACTACATCAACGAAGATCCCTTTCTTGAGTACATATAGCGTAGGATCACACTGACAATTCGCGAACTTTCATGCTGTACAATACCTCCTACGCAGTTGCAAACAGTGGTTGCTGATGCTGCCCCCATTCAGCGAACTGGAAGCGACCCCACCAGCAGTTGCAGCATCTCCTCCAACGTCGGCAGGTCTGGATCCTCTGGAGTGCGATTCGCTTTCCGTGCCCGTACAGGCCTCCGACGCACCTATCATCACGGACGATGAGACGCCATGGTTAACTGAATATGTGCTACCTCGATACATCAGCGGCGCATGTGAGCAGAAAGCGCAGGCCATAGTTGGTTCTGTGTTCAGTAACTTTCTGCTGGTGTAT
The DNA here is from genome assembly GCA_965220715.1 of Caldilineaceae bacterium. Classification (GTDB taxonomy): domain Bacteria; phylum Chloroflexota; class Anaerolineae; order Caldilineales; family Caldilineaceae; genus Bin5. The sequence goes on along the minus strand of OZ244843.1, from coordinate 3,568,566 downwards.
CTCGAAGTCGGTGGCGCTGGTGGGGGAGGCGCTCTGGAACAGGGTCCTACGCCGCCTCACCCTGTACCATCTCTCGCCAAATATGAAACCTGTATGTGGAGATGCTATCCCAAAAGCATTCCTGGAACATGTTGGGATCCGGAGAGGGTTTGCACGATAGTTGCTGGTGGCGCGGCAAGCGGGGTAGCAGGGGCAGCTTGCGGTCGTGTTGGTGGAAGTGCCGCTGCCGGTATTTGCGGTGCTGCTGCCGCACCTGCAGCGACGGAGGTTTGTAAAACAGTTTTGAAACAACGGATTTGTTACGATACCGACCCTTGTGGTGAACGGAGACGAGAATGCAAGCCCTATTGCTGGAGTGCAGCGGTTGATAACGTAACCTTCATGCCCATTTTCGAGGAGGAGCTATGAACACAAACATGAAGCTGGCCTTTAACATGTGTCTGGGAATTGCTGCTGGCGTATCAGTGGGCGTTTTTGTCATCGACCCGTTGGCTGCGTCCTTGGGTTTTGACACAGTCAATAACGTGTGATGGTGGCGTTTTATGCGACAATCGGCGTATTTTTCGCCCACTTGAGAAATAAGAGAAGGCAGAAAAATACGCCAGGAAAAAGATCGATAATATATCAACCCACCCAGTCACGAATGTAAAGGTTCGTTATCAACTCGATTCACGTCGAGTTGAGCAGAGCTTTGTCGAAAGTCCACTCGCTCTTGCATTTCGCCCCAAACTGCATCGCCCCCTAGTCACTTGTGCAATAGCTTCCGATTACCAGAGCAAACTGTTTTGTCCGTTAGCGTGCGCACCAGATTGAGGGGTGAACAGACTAACAGGTCGCAGAATCCAGTGTAGTTGCCCAGAGGTAGACAGAAACTCACCCCCATTCTGAATCACACCCTTTTCGTTGGGTGTATCCCATATTGTTGTCCCTCTGCGAACTGCCCTTTAAACCAAAGCGAAAAGGATCCGCTGAACAAGAATCGATCGGTCGCCTGCAATCCTGAAAATCCGCAAATCCTGTAAATCCTGATTCAGACAACGTCCACCAAAAATCTGGGACAGACCCTTTTCGTTACGCTAATTTGACAGTTGCGTTTGCATAACATATAATTTAGCTTAAACTAAATTATATGTTATGGGAAATGTATTTTTACAAGTCTTTCAATTTTATTGATAGAAACCTATAGAGATGTGCTGACATCTTACACCTCTACCTTTGAGAAATACGTTTGCACACCCCACGACTAATACTACGCGTCAAATTGTCGGTCATAAAGTCGCTGAGATCATCCAGGTGCAGCCCCAATCGTCATAGGCGAGGTTGACATGATCGAAGAAAAACAAGAGGGCAAACAAAAATCCTGGGGAAAGAGGCGACGTTGGCTATTCATGCTGTTGTTCTTGCTGCCAGGCTTAGGTATACCCCTTTCTAGTCAGGCACACATTGTTCCAGAGGAACCTTGGCATCCGGCTCCGGCCTCTTATTTGCGTAGCCTCTTCTACGCCAATTTGAAGCCTACCAACTGGGCATTGATTGACGAAGAATATAAGACGGTGAGCGAGCCGGAGTTTGCGGGAATCCTGGACTCTGCCTATCAGGCACTCGACCCTGCTTCTACAGTTGAAGGTATTGATCATGCTGCCGCGATTCAGACCGCTATCGACAATCAAGATAAGGCGCAGTTCTATGTCGTGTCGACGCGAGCCATCTCTCAATTAACCCGTTATTTTCTTAATGAAGCTGAAGCCAAGTTAGCGCAACCCGGCGCAGCAACTGAAGATGTACAGCAAGCGCAGCGCATCTATCGAGCATTCCAAGACTTCGTCTCACAGATTGATCCGGAGGCGACCAAGCAATTGGGGCTTGCCTGGCTCGAGCTGGCCAGCAGCGTTGGTCATGCGGGGATCTCTGGTATCGGCGGTACGGCATCCGATCCAGCCAAATTCAACGCCGCGCGGCAGGTGATTGGGACATATCTCATAGACAACTTTGAGGCCGCTGGCTCGGCAGTGCCTGCCACCCTGGCGCCGATACCAGCCACAAAGATGGCAGAAACTATCAATATCTCCCCCTGGTTGCCGCCCGGCACGAACCTGAATGACCAGGACCCCTTGCCACTGTTGGCGCTCAATTTTGAGGAACGTGGTTTTGAGGAGACGAATCTACCATTAGTGGCCTACGGGGATATGCTATTCGATTCCCCAGCCATCTTTGGAGAGCCGGCGCGCAGCATGGGCATCGCCTGTTCTACCTGCCATAACCGTAGCGATATCAACAAGGATTTCTTTATCCCTGGCGTGAGCCATCAACCCGGCGCGGCGGATGTAGATGGCGGATTCTTTAATCCAATCTTCAACGACCAACGCGGAGACTCGCTCGATATCCCCAGCCTGCGCGGCATTCGCTTTACGGGCCCCTATGGCCGTGACGGTCGCTTTGGCAGCTTGCGCAACTTCACCCGCAACGTCATTGTCAACGAGTTTGCAGGTGAGGAGCCTACGCCCTTCATGCTTGATGCGCTGGTGACCTACATGTTAGAGTTTGACTGGCAACCTAACTCACTGCTAAACAAGGATGGCACGCTGAATGAAAACGCGCCCGCAGCAGCGTTGCGCGGGGAAGTCCTCTTCAACACGCCGTATGACGGTATGGGCGGTCGGTCTTGCCGCACCTGCCATATTGCCAGCGCCAACTTCATCGATCGTCTCTCCCACGACATCGGTTCAGGCAATCCGTCCAGCGAATTCGCGCGCGACAGTGCTTTTGATACTCCTACATTGATCAACGTTGCGCAGACCGCGCCCTACATGCACGATGGTTCGCTAGCGACGCTGGCCGACGTTGTGAATTGGTTTGACGGCGGCTTCGACCTGGGCCTGTCTTCGCAAAACAAAGCCGATCTGACGGCCTATTTGGAAGCGGTGGGTGGAGCCGATACACCATGGGAGTTATTTGATGAGGAGAAGACTCGTTTTGCGCTGGATTGGGGGGAACTCTCCACCTTTATGAGTACCCTGGATACCCTCATTCCGAATCGGGACACCTATCACGCCATCTTGCTGATTGAGACAGTTGCACCTGACCTGCGCCTTGATGCCAGTGCCGCGACCGACCGTTACGTGATTCCACATGCCTATGAAATTGCCGACAAGCTAGACGAGATCAAGCTGGCCATCGAAGATGAAAATTGGGATCTGGCCACCAAACTGAATAAAGAATACAAGGAACTGGCAGACGAATACGGGCCGCGCTTTAAGTAAGGAGGAACGGAACCGATGAAACCGACAACTTACTTTCTGTTACTATTGCTGTTTGCGGCCACAGTAGCCGCTTGCAGCCCTGCGCAATTAGAGGACGTGGCGTTACCAGCCCCAGACGAATCGGCAGATTCTGAAGCCAGAAACGAATTAATTTTAGCCTTTATTCCCCAGGAAAATCCAGAAAAGCTCCTCGGTGATCTTGACCAAATCACGGCCTATCTTTCGGATGAGCTTGCTATTCCTGTTAAAGGATTCGTCACCCAGGATCATGCGGCGGCGGTCGAGGCGCTGCGCAACGGAGATGCCGACATTTCATTTATGGGTGCGCTGCCCTATGTGCTAGCACATGACCAGACGGGCGCCGAGGTCATTCTGGCGGAAGTCTATCGCGGTAGCCCTGTCTACACCGGTCGCATCTTTGTCCGCAAGGATAGCGGCATAGAAACGCTGGAAGACTTGAGAGGCAAGAGCATCGCTTTTGCCGATCCCATTTCCGAATCAGGCTACCTCTATCCGCTGGACTTATTTGTGCAGGCTGGACACCTGGCGCGGGATGAAGATCCCCAGAGCTTTTTCAGCAACGTCTATTTCGCGGGCGGCTATCAACAATCACTTCAGGCCGTCATCAATGGGTTTGTCGACGCCGCTGGCGCCAGTCAGTATGCCGAGTTGCTGGTAGCGCCTGATCAACTCGAAGAACTCACCTGGATCGCTGAGACCGACCCGATTCCGTCCCACGTAGTGCTTGCGCGCCCAGGGCTGGACCCCAGCCGCGTCGAGGCGTTTAAGCAGGTCATGCTCAAACTTAACGAGCCAGACTATAAGCATCTCTTGAAATATGTCTACAGCCCGGATGGGTATGTGGAAGCGACGCATGAGGACTACACCTCGGTTGAGGAGGTGGCTCGGCTTTATGGGTTCATTGAATAAAGGGATTGGAGATGGCTATGACGACCAACCAAATTGTAAACGGCCATAAACCATACGTACAGTACCCAAACAGGCGAGCAGACTATCTGTCACCAAGAGACAACAGCAACCCGGTCATTGCACTACGCAATATAGCGGTGCAATACGTGGTCGATAAACCGCTTGTGCTGAATATTGACCAGTTGACCATTGCACGTGAGGAACGCGTTGCGCTTATTGGTCCAAGTGGTGCGGGCAAAACAACGCTGCTGCGACTGCTGAATGGCTATGTTCAACCCAACAGCGGACAAGTGAATATTCTTGGCAATCGGATGAATCTGGATTCTGTACAGCGGCATCGTGACTATTGGACACGTGCCGTGCGTCGGCAGGTGGGGTTCGTTTTTCAGGATTTCAGCCTGATCGAGCGAGCGACAGTCTTCCAGAATGTACTATGGGGCAGACTGGGGCTTGTGAACCCGCTGAGGAGTCTATTGGGCTGGTTTTCAGAAATGGACAAAATCACAGCGATGGAGGCCATTGCCGAAGTCGACCTGCTGTCCCATACCAGCCAGCGCGTAGATACGTTAAGCGGTGGTCAACAGCAGCGCGTGGGCGTGGCTCGCGTTTTGGCTCAAGAAGCCGAGATCATCCTGGCCGATGAGCCAGTCAGCAATCTGGACCCTGCCCTGGCCGACGATGTACTTGGCCTGCTTTCGAACGTGAGCCAACGCCGCAATGCGACACTGATCATGAGCCTGCATCAACCGCTTCTCGCCCAACGCTATGCTGACCGCATCATTGGTCTGCGCGCTGGTTGTATTGTTTACGACGAGCAGTCTACACGCTTCAATGATGCCGCGATTCAGGCCATCTATGGTCGCGAGGTCAACATGGACACCCAACCTGTTGGCAAGCCAACATCCACTAGACAACAGTGCGTTGCTCCCTCTTTCGCCCAAGTAACGCTGTGACAACACTTGAATACCCGCGCCCCTCATTACGCAAAAGCTTGCTGCGCACAGCCGGTATCCTGTTCTTCATCGCTCTAGTTGCTTGGTCCTGGCGTGGCTCTGACTTTGCCTTTGGCAAGCTCGTTATCGGGTTGCCGCGCATGGCCGAATTCTTTAGCCGCATGGTGCCGCCAGACATAAAGGTAGCCGCGACAGTGCTTCAAGCCACAGGGGAAACTGTGCAGATTGCTCTGTTGGGCACGATGTTAAGCGCCGTAGCCTCTTTCTTTTTGAGCGTACTGGCGGCTGCCAATCTGACCCCAGTTTGGGTGCATCAACCGATAAGGTGGCTGTTGAGTATCCTGCGTGCGATTCCCATGATTCTATTGGCGTTGATCTTCGTCAGTACAGTGGGATTGGGGCCTTTCCCTGGTGTGCTGGCAGTTGCCGTTCACTCAACTGGCATGTTGGGTAAGTTCTATGCTGAGGCATTTGAGAACGCCCGACGCGGCCCGGTAGAGGCTCTCGACAGCGTAGGGGCTACCTGGTGGCAACGAGTACGCTTTGCCGTGTTGACTCAGGTGGCCCCCGATCTGGCCCGTGATACGCTCTTCCGGTTCGAGTTGAACTTCCGCGATTCGTTGATCTTGGGTCTCGTTGGCGCAGGGGGCATCGGCTTTTACATCCAACTCTATATCCGCTCCTTCCAATATGATAAAGTTGCCACCCTGACTGTGGTCGTCCTTCTTATAGTGGTCTTTGTAGAACAGGTGAGCGTGGCGATTCGCGCTCGGTTACGTTGATGAGCGCACATTCTGAGAGGCATAATCGCTCAACCTTTCTCTCTTCATGGTCAATCTCTCCTATACAATCTCTAAGGTTACAAACTGTTGCCAATATGCTGTGGATGAGGAAGCCGAAGCGATGGTCTTCATGCGTGCCATTGGGGTCAAACAGCGCAATCGGGTCCGGAGCGGTAGAGGAGTGATTGGACTCTACGGACATTGTGTGGGCTATATCGGCGGAAATCGGCGCGTTGTGCGCGTCAGCGAACTGGAAGCGACCCCACCAGCAGTTGCAGCATCTCCTCTAAAGTCGGCGCGTCCGGATCCTCCGGAGTTCGATCCGCCAGTGTAGAGTCCCCAACGAAGCGGTAAATGTCGGCCGCTCCTTCATGGAACTTCCCCGTCAGTCCGACGCCGGCCATAGTCGCCGCGATCTCCTCCATCTCTCCCACCCAGCGCCGCGATTTCGGCGGCATTCCTGGTAGTCCACCCTCCATCCGCTTGAGCATGGCCCCTTGGCTGATGTTGTACTCTTCAAACAACGCCTCGCGTATGCCCAGCGCTTCAGCCGCTACCAAGAGTTCTGTACATAGCGCCGTCAACCCCTTTGTCAGTCCTGCGTAGCACATTTTTATAGCGGACGCATCGCCGACGCGGTCGCTGATAACCGGCACATCCAGACCATAGTCCTCCAGCTGTGCCAATTCCCTTGCGTGGACACCTGACGCGTAGAGTCGGGTCGCACCCTCCCCGCGAGGCGGCGGCCCAATAATCGAGGCATCCACAAAGCGCCCTCCGGCATCGGTGATCGTCTCCCCAATCTTCTTTGTGGTCTGGGGCGCAATCGCATTGCAATCTGCATAAAGCAAATCGGCTCCGGTTCGGCGCAAAGAGGCCGCCACTGTCCTCGCCGCCGCTTCCGCCTCTGCCGGAACAAGAATGCACAATACTATGTCGGCTTCCTCTACCAGAACCTCGTAGGAACTTACCTCTTCAATCCCGACCTTTGCCGCGAGTTGGCGTGTACGTGCGCTGCGGTCCGCCAGTTGGGCCACCACCCGCAGCCCTTTCGATTTCAGCCGCTGTCCCACCGTATGGCCCATATCTCCAGGGCTGAGGATTCCTATCGTCTTCATTGTTGAACCTGTCCCTTCACTTCCGCCTGCGCCCGTGCCAGCAACGCCTTCATGTAGCCAATTGTGTATGCCGTGCCGATTCGGCGATCGTCCGCCATCATCGGAATATGATCAGGGATCACCACACCGTCGAAGCCGGTCTGCTCCAACACCCGCATTGCCTTGTACATCTCAAAGTAGCCGTCATCCACGAACGTTTCGACAAAGTGTGGCAGTGGCTTGTCTACATTTCGAAAATGGATTTTGAAGAGCTTATTGTCCTGTCCGAACTCCCGTAGCGACTCCTCTACCCCTTTGCCCATCAGGTCGCCGCCTTCCAACCAGCACCCGATGCAAAAGCAAATGCCAACATTGGGGCTGTCGGCGATGCTCATCGCGCGGTGATAGCCGTCGAAACTGCTGAACACACACCGCGGGACCCCTCCAAGTTCGGGCTCCGGCGGGTCGTCAGGGTGGATGCCGATTCGAACACCTGCTTCCTCGGCCACCGGCGCGGCATGTGCTACAAAGTAGCGGAAGTTATCCCAGATTTCGTCTTGCGAATAGACTCGACCGTGCGATAGAGGCAAATAGTACAGCTGTCCTGCCCAATGCCCCGCTTCGGCCTTCGCCAGGTCGAAGCCCCGCGCCGACGCGCCCCCCCGAGTATGCTCCCGATCCGTACTCCAGATACCGTTCGCCATGTGGGCGTACGTGGTGTAGGGAATCCCGGCCTTTCCCAACGCTCTTAGGTGACTTAAGTACTCCTCGATCTTGGCATCCCGGTTTTCCAGCCCAAGAACAATCGCGTCCTGGTTGTGAACCTCCCGGTTGCCAAAACCGTAGATCTGAATACCAGCTTTGTGGAAACGATCGTTAGTGCGGGCGTAGTAATCATAGCCGGCGTGTTCGCCGTCCGTCCAGCAAACGGCCCAGTCAATCCCCATCTGCTTGACAAACTGCAATTCCTCGTCAGCCGCTTCCGGCGACACTTGTGCCGCTATCTTCATCCCTGGCGGTACTGGCATGAGGGACATCGTTTTTCTCCTGCTTTTGATTTGTAGGTTGGATGCGGGTAAGGTGTGATCATTGTAGCTGAACTCGATCGTTTGACACAACCGGTCCGCACATTCCCGTCATGTGACTGCATTGGTACACTCCGTGGCAAGAAGCACGCCCCCTCGAAAGTGCGCCCAGACTCTTCCTTTGGCAGGCCGTTCCAGTGGTGCTTCCTCCCGCCATTCGAGCGCATCGCTCAACCATTGCACCGAACCATGCGTCTCCAGGCGAAACGGGACTCCCCACTCCGCGGTCCCCCGCATGAAATTGAATGCTTGCCGGGGATGCCATCTGGCGTCGAGCGCGAAGTCTACTGCCGACGGAGCCGGAAAGTAGCTGCCGCCCGCTGGCTGAGGCCGCCGCGTCGCTTGCCCTCGCTTCAGCTTTGCAAGTAGCTCTGCCAACAGGTCACCCCCGGAAGACGCACACAGTGCTTCGGCTTCTGCGCCGCCAATGCCATCGGCGAAATGTAGCTTGCGCTGCCCGCCAATGTCGCCCGTATCCAGGCCCGCGTCCATCCAATGTACTGTCACGCCCGTTGACGCTTCCCCAGCCCGAAACTGCCAGAAAAGTGGATAAGGACCCCTGTAGCTAGGCAGCAAGGAAGGATGTACATTGAGAAAGCCTAGTCGAGGTATGCCCAGCGCGCGCCGCGGTATGATTCGATTCCAACACGCAACGCAGACGACATCCAGAGACATTTCAGTTAGCCATTTGGCTGCATCCGGCTGCCCGATGTCCCCACATTCATAGGTTGGTATCCCCTCTCGAAAGGCAAGATTCAAACCGTTGGCCGGAAAGTGGCCCACGCCTCCCGTAGATTCGGCGGCCGTACTCTGCCCGCTGGCGGCGCTGTTTTCCTTGCCCGCCGGTGCAACCGAAACCAGCGAGTTCAGAAGGGGTAGATCAAGCGATTCTCCTTGCCGCGGCCCTATCCCTTCGCTTGGCACATTGGCAGGCCGCAACGGCCGAAACTGCTGCCCAGGCAGCAGTACCGCGGCCACTGTAACTCCTGCCGTGAAAAGCCCTTCCAGCACAATGTTGCTGAAAGGACCTGGCATCCCCATGAAAAGCGCACGCGTATCTGTTGACATTAACCTATCTCAGACCGTATAATGCAGTCCACGGCTTTTCTTACTCTAGGTATGGAGGAGAACTATGGCTGGGATGGTACAGTGCGCAAAGATCGGACAGGAATTACCCGGCATGGCATCACCCCCCTATCCTGGCGAATTGGGCCAGCGGATTTTTAAGAACATCTCGCAAGCTGGCTGGGATATGTGGATGGAATATTCAGTCGTGCTGATCAATCACTATGGACTGAGCCTGGGTGAAACACAGTCACGCGAATTCCTGATGCAACAGATGGAGGAGTTCTTTTTCGGAGTCGGCGCGCAAATGCCGGAAGGCTGGACCCCGGAGGGCACGCCCGGAATGGACAAAGGCGCCCCCGCCGGAAAAGGCGCGCCCCGAAAATAGGTAACGCCTTTAGGCAATGAGAGCAAACTCTGGGTCTATCTTGAATTGAAGCAGACTGTGCGCCTGTCGCAGCGATTCCTCAACCTGGGCCGGCGTCCTGCCTCTTGCAAAGATGAATCCCAGATATGCATCACCCTCCGGTAGCGGCACAAGGGACTGGTCTAGCCTCACGGTTATCTGGACGTCTTCGATTCCGGCAACCCCGTTAGCCTCTTCTACTCCGTTCACGCTCCGCAAAATGCCTGCGGCCGGAATCGGAATCATCATCACTCCTCCCGCCTGCGTTTCCCTCTCAAGGCTATCCAGCGGCAAACCGCATGCCTGCCTCAGTATCAACTCTTCCAGCGAGCTGCCGTTGCCGACCTCCATGCCAAATCGCAGAATTCGCGAGCACAAGCCGCCAATCGAGCGCCCGGCAACCTCGACTATCCATGGCCCGCTTGCGTTGATCCGCAGTTCTGCGTGGATAGGTCCGGTCTGCAAGCCCAGGCCACGTGCGGCCATCTCTGTCGTTTCGACGATAGCCCTCTGCACGTCCAGCGGAAGCCGCGACGGGGTAACGTAGATCGTCTCCTCGAAGTATGGGCCCTCCAGTGGGTCCGGTTTGTCGAACAAAGCAAGGCAATGCAATCTGTTTCTGTCGAGCAACCCCTCGAATGCGACTTCTACCCCTGGAATGTAGCCTTCGATCAGAAAGGCTTGGCCCTCGCCAATCAGCGCTGTCAACCTTCTCACTGCGGCAGCCAGTTCGCAGCGCAAGTCTGCGCGTATGACTCCCCGGCTACCGTTCAACTCCTCGGGCTTGACCACGCAGGGATACCCGATCTTTTCCTCCGCCTGGGCAATAATCTCCTTCAAATTGTCGTCCGTGCGAAACTCGGCAAAAGCCGGCACCGGAGCCCCGCACGAAGATAGCAACGTTCGCATCAGAAACTTATTGCGCGCTGCTTCTGATGCCATTGGGTCGTTGTGAGCCAAGCCCAACCGTTCAGCAACCAGTGCCGCCACTCTGGCCCCACCGTCATCCAGCGCAAGGACTGCATCCAAACGGATGTCGCTATCTCCCGCGTCGCCCGAATTGGCCAGCGTCTTGACAAGCTGTTCAGCTGCCTTAAGGGGTTGTCCAAAGTCAGCGCCAAGAGAAAAGTTCCATTCCTCGGCCAGCAACTGGGGCATATCTACAGCAATAACAGGTTCGATTCCCAGACGCGAGGCCGCGTCGACGTAGTCTTGCGTGCGGTAGCTATTAGGAGAAGTGAGCAGCAGCACTCGCTTTGGCGACACGCTGTCTTCCTGTTTGGGGCCCGTCATATTCTACCTGTCAGAGGCTGGAAACAAGCTCCCGCCACCTCTCCCTCTGTCGCGGCGGCAAGCTGTCGAGATTTTCGCCTTCCGCGGCATTAAATGACCCGGTACCGACGGGCGGCCGCTGCCGACCCATACAGTCTGCATACCTGACAACCACCGCCTGCTCCGCATTGGAAAGCCCTGCCAACAAGACCCCGGCTGACGCGCCGCTATGGAACAGCGCTTTCCGTTCGTCTGCAGCGATCGACTCCTGACTGGAATCGCCACTGACGATCACTCGCCTCAAATTGGCTTGGCTTACCTCTTTGAGCAGCTCGGCGAAGATAGTCACCACCTGAGGATGGCAGGTTCGCGCCGCCAGCACGGCTGCCCGGCTGAAACAGTAATCCCCAGCCAAAATAGTGCCGCCCAGCAGGACACTGTCGATCGAATCGGTCTTCTCGGGTTTCAACAGAAGTCGGTGGATATTCAGGGCGATCTGCAATAGTTCCAAAGCCGCAGCCAAAGCCACACGGCGAGATTCATCCTCGGCCGAATCATGTTCTGGCTCGGAGCATGCCAGTACCACGCCGGCAAGAATCTGCTTCTCCGCCATTTCGCTTCGAACGAACTGCGACAGCCCATCAGGCAAATCGGCAATCACTTCGTCCAGCATCGCGGCGACAAGATTCTGTTCTGTATGAAAGGCATCGCCAAACTGTCCAGCCAAATGGCTTTCCTGCATACATTGTCCTGGAACGAGTACAATTCTCTTGCCCAAATACGGCGAGTGTGTCGGGCCACCGCGTTAGGGGCGGCGACACTGTGCTCCTGAACGCGCCGCCTCAATCAACTTCATCGCCGACGATTTCTCGGTAAATCGTCTCCAGATCGTCATCGCTATAGAAGTGAATGACGAGCCTGCCGCTGCCGTCCGCCTTGCGATCCAGGCTCACTTTAGTGCTGAGACGGTCACGAAAGCGGTTTTCCCAGAAACGCAGTTGTGCCTGCAAATGGGGCAGTTCTTCCTCCGGATCCTCCGCTGGCGGTTTCTCCAGCCAGCGTCGAACCAGCTCCTCGGCCTGTCGCACGTTTAGCTCACTCGCGACAATCTGGTCGAGCGCCCTCTGTTTGTCTTCATCATTGGCCAGGCTCAATAGAGCACGCGCGTGGCCGGCGCTAATCAACCCATCATTTAGTGCAGCCTGGACCTCGGCCGGTAGCCCCAGTAAGCGAACAGCGTTGGCCACTGCGGAACGGCTCTTGCCCACTCGATATGCCACTTGTGCCTGGGTCAGTTCGAACCGGTCAATCAGTGTACTGTAGGCGGCGGCTTCCTCCAGGGGGCTGAGATCGTCGCGCTGCAAGTTTTCAACCAGTGCCAGTTCTAGTAGTTGCTGTGAGGTTGCCTCGCGCACCACCGCGGGAACAATAGTCAATCCGGCCTGCCGCGCAGCCCGCCAACGCCTCTCCCCGGTTATCAGCCAATACCGCTGCGGCTGATCCGGGCGCTCTGTGACGATAACAGGCTGGATGACACCGTGCTCCCGGATGGAAGTGGCCAACTCAGTCAAACTTGCCGGCTCGAAGCGAGTCCGCGGCTGGTGCGGGTTCGGCTGGATCTCGTCGACGGGAATCTCGCGGATGCCCGCTTCATTCGTCTGAGCATCCTGTTCGCCGGCTTCGGATTCCCCGCGAGTGGTTGCCCTGCCGAGCAGAGCGCCCAGCCCCCGGCCCAATCCATGCCTTCGACGAGGATTCCCGTGATCTGTTCCGGTTTCTCTGCTCATAATTGGGACACCGCAGGATTTGGCGTTCCGGCGCCAGGCCTTTCCGACAGGCCATCAAAAGTCGCTTCGTTTCCCATCGGGAAGCGGCCCATAAACTCGCCGGCCAGCGCTTCATATGCCAGCGCGCCGGCGCTCTCAGGTGCATAATTCAGCACTGTCAGACCGTGACTGGGCGCCTCGCTAAGGCGAACCGAGCGGGGTATAAGTGTACCAAAAGTCTCTAGGGGAAAATGGCCGCGCACATCCTCCACTACCTGAGTGCTGAGATTCGTCCGCGCGTCCGACATGGTAAGCAACACGCCCGCGACCTTAAGACGGCCGTTCAGTACCTTTCGCACCTGCTGTATCGTCTCCAGCAGTTGACTCAATCCCTCTAAAGCCAGGTATTCGCACTGGACCGGAATGATGATCCCGTCGGCAGCGGTCAATCCGTTAATCGTAATCAGCCCCAGGCTAGGCGGGTCATCTATGAACACATAGTCGTATTCGCAATGTATCGGCTGCAGCGCCTTGGAGAGCAGCTGCTCGCGAGCCATTCTCGCGGCCATTTCCACTTCTGCCCCCGCCAGATCTAGATTGGCAGGCAACAGGCTTAGACCTGGCAGGCCCGTTGGCGTAATTGCCTCATGAACGGCCCTGTTATCTATCAAAACTTCGTAGAGACTCGTCCCAGGCTTCCTGGGATCGATTCCCAAACTAGACGTAGCGTTCGCCTGCGGATCGCTGTCGACGAGCAAAATGCGGCAGCCGGCCTTGGCCAGGTAAGCGCAGAGATTGACAGCGGTTGTCGTCTTCCCCACGCCCCCTTTTTGATTGGCAATTGCGAATATCTGAGCTGTCATAACGCGCTCAGGTCCGAAAATTTGCCCACATGAATGCGGTCCAGCCCGTTCATCTATTCCCTTCCTTGCTCCGAAACGCCATGCTGCCAGGGATGCTTAGCCATGTAGTCCAACACATCCTCATGGGTAGGGATTCCCGTCACCCCCTGGCCCTCTACGCCGAAGGAAGCTGTGATATTCGCATACCTGGCCGCATCGAGCGGGTCTCCTGTTTCATCGAGCCGCAGCAGGAAAGCAGTGGCAAATATATCCCCGGCGCCAGTCGGGTCCACCTCGTGGGCTGGGCGGGGAGGAATCGGGACAACCTCTATGTTTGAGTCGGTTGATCGCCGATAGACCGTGCTTCCGTCCCGATACTCGGTGAGCACTACGAGTGAAACATATTCAAGAAACTCCTCCACCTGTTTCAGCTCGCCGTCAATATCCTCTATCGACAGGATGAGCGCATCAAGATGGGGAAGAATGTGCGCCATGTCACTCCAGGGCGTCGGGTACACTCGACCTTCTTTGTCCCAGCGGCGCATCCAACCCTGCGGTACCGCCGCTACTATTGTATCGGCGTCGAAAATGGCCGCCACTTCCGGCAGCACCTCATTCGCCAGAGGACCAAGCAAAGCGATATGGGGTGCTCTCAGCGGAGCAGGAATGTCCACGGCCGCAATGGGTGGCGACGGCGTGTAGCAGTACTGTACTCGCCCGTTTGATGTGTACAGATTGGCGAAAGTCGTGGTATTTGCAGACGGCAGTACCCGCACGTCGGCCAATTCCCGCAAGACTGACAAATCTATATCGTCACCGGCGCGGGTCAGAATCACCGGCTTACGCCCTAGTTGGGCTGCCGTTACCGCGGCAAAACTGACAGTGCCTCCCAGCACATAGTCAGTCGCGGTGGGATCCGCAGTCGCAATGTCGCGGCTAACGGTGCCAATAGCAAGAAATTCGATCGACATTGACTGTTCGCAGGCTGTAGACGTTCAGGAATCCTTACCGGTTCAGACCCGGCTTGCTTGCCTCCGAGCTTCATCTACAGGATTCGAGCGTCATGAGGGTGTCCCGTGTCATGGAAGCACTATTAGCGAGAAACAAGCCCGCGCCTTTCACCTGAGTAGAATCTGCACCTTTCGCCGCTGGTCTTCTCCAGTGCTCGCAGTGTATACCTGCTGGTGATTGCGTAGCGCCATGTGGACAAGCCGGCGCTCACTCGCCGGCATCGGCTCCAGGGAAGCCGGCCGGCCGGAGGCAACAACCTGTTCGGCCAGTCGTTGGGCCATCTGATTAAGTTGCTCCGCTCTCCTCTGTTTATAGCTGTCAATATCAATGACAATGTTCTTCCAACTATGCAACTCCTGATTAACCATCAGGCGAATCAGGTACTGTATGCTCGCAAGAGTTTCGCCATTGCGGCCAATCAGAATCCCCAAGTCGTCACCGACAACATTCAGATTTAGCGGACGGTCGCCGTCCTCCTCATCCTCCAACCAGGACAGTTCAATTTCGGCCTCTATATCGAGGTGTTGCAACATCTGGCTAAGCAGATCGAAAGCAATGTCTTCCAGCTCTGCGTCGTCCTCGTCCTCTTCCTCTTCGACCTCCGAAAGCGAATCATCCGCCTCAATTAAAGTCGGCTCGTCGTCGGCAGTAGGCGAAATCTCAGCTGAAGGACTAACCCCATCTGTATCGGCAGACTCTTCTGGCTCTGCCACTGCGTCCGCTCCGGACGCAGCCGGTAGCGCAGTCGCTTCCTGCGGTTGAACTTTGGCCGGCGCGCTTGCAGCCTTTCGCGACAGACGGACTAGGGCATCCGTTGCGCCGATGCCAAGAATTCCTCGGCTCCCTTCTTGGACCACTTCAATGTCAATCTGATCACGGGTGACCCCCATATCTCGCAAGCCTTCATCGACGGCGGCCTCCACGGTCTTTGCTGTGAACTCGTAGCTCTGACCTTTTTTCATCTTATCTTCTCTTTCGATTGCGACGGCTCCGTCGGCGGGGAGGTGTCCTCTCCTGTGGGTTGTCAATCACTTCCGGAGAAGTGGTCACGGCCGACCCACCGTCCGACGGTGTAGCTCCGGCCGCGGCGGGTACAACCTGGGGCCCGGCGGGGGCAATGGTATTGCTCACCCCGCCCAGGTAGTTGGCGGCGTAAGTCTGGCCCAATTGCAGCAGGTTACTCGTCACCCAATACAGTGACAGGCCGGCCGGCACCTGCAAAGTGAAGAAGCCGAACATCAACGTCATCATAGTTGTCATCTGCTTCATCATTCCAGCCTGGCCTGCGCTCCCGCCAGGCGTAGTCGCCGTCGTCATGCGCTGCATATAGACCTGGCTGACCATGAGCAGAGCCGGCAGAATCAGGTACGCGACCAAAATCCAGTACTCGCCGGCATTGAACTTTTCCGGTATCCAGGCAAGGCCACGCGTAAACTCCGGAAAGCCAAGATCAGGAATCCAGAAAAATCGGGCATCTATCAGCGAAGGTCCCAATGCCACAAGGGCCGAATACAATCCAAACAAAACCGGCATCTGCACGACCATTGGCAGGCAGCCGCTCAGCGGGTTTACCCCTGCTTCGCGATACAGCTTCATCTGTTCCTGCGCCATCTTGTCCTTGTTCTTGCCGAATTTCTTTTGTAGCTCCTGAAGTCTCGGCTGAAGATTCTTCTGCGCCTGCATGCTCTTTATCTGGATTAAAGTCAGCGGGAACGTAATCAGCTTGATAATTATCGTAAACAGTATGATGGCAAAACCCCAACTATAGGGTATATCCCAACTTACCATGCTCGTGTTTATCCAAATAAGGGACTTTGCCAGGGGAAATACAATTATGACCTGCCACCAGCCGGATGGTTCAGCAACGCTCCAATCCAACACTCCTTCGCGAGAAACTCCGCACCCGCCAAGTAGAAGCGCCGCCATTACAAGGATCAACAGCCACAGAATCCATCTGCGATTCACAGTTTCTCTCCTAATCGCCGGGCCAAAAGGAGGCGCCGGCAGGGCCGGGTTACCGGTTGCATAACGCGGCGTTGAATGACCAGAGGTCACATGTAGTCCAGCTGTTTCACCAGGATCTGGTCGGAATCGTCCTCTAAGCCGCGGGCAATTTGCCCTTAATTCAAACGAAGTACCGTCAGGCTTTCTTCCCTGCCCGGCTCGGCAACTCTTGCAAACGAGCATAAAAAGTCGACAGCGCGATTCAAATGAGGAGCCCCCTACGGCACAGGGTCAAAACCACCGGGATTCCAGGGGTGACACCGGAAGATGCGCCGCAGGCCCATCCATCCGCCCTGTGCTGCCCCGTAGCGTTCCACCGCCTCATATGTGTAATGAGAACAAGAGGGATAGAAACGACAGTTGCTCCCCATCATCGGCGAAAGTGCCCGTTGATAGAATCGAATCAGAAGCAGCAGAAGCGCGCGCATGACCCACCCGCCCTAGCCCCGACCCCGTCCTTGGCCAGGATTGGGGCCCGACAGTGCGGCTCGAAGAAAAAGACGATCGAAGGCAGCGTCAATCTGCCCGTATGTTGCGTTGCGAACTGCTGCCCGGGCAATAAAAACACAGTCCCATCCCGGTTGAATCTGACTCATGCGTAGCCGTACAGATTCACGCATGCGCCTTTTCACCAGATTCCGCTCTACCGCTTTGCCAATGCGACGACTCACTGAAAAACCAAAGCGGCTGTAGGTGAGGTTATTCTCCAAAATGCACAGCACGGCCAGGCGGCTGCCGTACGATCTGCCTTTGCGGCGGATCTGCTGAAACTGCTCGTTGTCCCGTACTCGGAAGCGTCGTCTCACACCGCTCTGTTTCCACAGGATTCTTTCGAATTTCAGCCGCTAATGACTGGCGAAAATAAGGGCCTCTTAACGCAACGCGCTATTTCGCTTGCTCTGCTTTTCTCCAACCCACCGGCAGTCGCAATCTACTGTTGCACTCTCGGTCTCGACCCCCACTACCAGTGGAGTTTCATACCTAGTATGTTCGTTTGCGAGTTGTCAGTTGGACAGCCAGATTCGTCCGCTGCTTAAGCCGGCGGCGCTTTATCACGTTGCGGCCGCCAGGGCTACTCATGCGTTTGCGAAAGCCATGCGTGCGCAGTCGCTTGCGAACCTTCGGCTGCCAGGTTCGTTTGGGCATAACCTCACTCCTTCACAGATAACATTAAAGAATGACTACCAATAGTCAATTATACGTGGCAATAGACAAGACTGTCAAATCTACAGCCAATTTCGACACCTGGAGTCTGGCCCTCCCAATCCCCCCCGGGTCGGCCCGGCATGATCAGGTCCAATCTGGGCTTCGCGATACAAGAATTAACAAGATCCAGCCGGTGAAAGTCTCGCCATTGCAGACATATTGCAGGCCTGCGTGGAACACCTCATCGTTCAGAGTTTTCACCCTTGCCAAGCAGCAGACAATTCGTGACGTAATCGACTTTCCGAAACGGAGACATTCATATTGGCTAAGAATCGGGGAGCGCAGGGCCACGCTTGGACTCTTCAAGAAGTGCCCCACCCGACCCGCCATGTAACTGTGAACAGAATTTGGAATTCTTCAGAACTGGAACTTTGAAACAAGCTTCGATTATACGAAATCTTGTCTGTGTGGGGCCTCCTGACATGGCCCTCATCCAGAAAGTATCTCCTTTTTATATCCACTAAGGCGTATGATATAGTTCTATTCAACCATCTGTTTGCGCTGGGGCGAATTCGATTTCGTTGATCCATTGTCGCCTCTTGACCTGCAGCGACAAAAAAGAACTGAAACGTATTTTGATGTCCGAATCCGAAAACGCCTCCCGGTCTTCGGCCGCCAGAGAACGACGGCCGGAAGCCAATCAGGCGGCCCCAACATCCAAAGACATACCGCGAGAAGACATTCCTTCCCTGCAAATGCTGGAAGAATCCGCGGCGCAGTTGGCCGCGCTGCGTCAACGTGCCGAATACCTGCTGGACCAGTTGGCCGAGGGCAACGAGGCCGCCCCTACCACCGAAAATCCGAATTCAGATTACGAGCAGCGATCTAGTACTTCGGAGGAATATGCAGGCGACGAACCAGGATACGACAAGGATGTCGGTCTTGAACCGAAAGGCTTGCCACACTTTGCTCCTCCGTATGACGAAGACGAAGCTCCGATTGCTTTCGACAAGAGCTCAGCGGAATCCGACGCTGCACTCCGACAAACAGACCCGCCTGCTCAACCCCAACCGTTTTCCTCCCAGGACAATTCGCACTCGCCCGTTACTGATTCTTACTCTGACAACCCAGACCACCCAAGTCAGGCCTTCGACCCGTCAGATGATTTTGAAACCACCTATCAACAGCCGGACGACGGGTCCGCGCGCCCCGCTGAATTCCAGCCTCAGGACTACCCAATCCAAAACTATCAAGCACAACCGTCCTCTCTTCTGGATTCACCGGTAAGTGCGGTACCGCCACCGTTCTGGCGCCATCATGAAGACGGACCCGAAGTTGGACAATCCGACGCCCAACTGATTGAAGAAGAAATAGTCAGCCTGTATGAAGCAATTGAACGGGTGCGAACAACCCGGCGAGAAAACACCGGCCATGCCCTCTCACTGTTGCGAGAGGCCCGAGAAATCATTTCAGCCGAGCCGCAACGCATCCAGAGGGCCCAGTACAACATTCAGCAGGCAAAACAGTTCATTGACCGGGCCAAGTTTGGCCGCAGCCGTTCCCGCGGCATTGCACTCCGCACATTCGGACTTCTCGTATTCTGGTTGGCTGGACTGGGGGGGCTTGGCGCAGCCCTCTATCTCTATCCCCTCAGAGTAAACGATATCATCGGGATAGTCTCCTCAAATACGGGATGGAACACAACCCACTACTACCCTGCCTTCTGGACGATAGCAACCGGCGGAATCGGCGGCTGTCTTGGCACCATTTCGTTCCTGTTCGAGCGCATGCGCGTGAATGAAGAGTTCGACCGCCAATATATCCTGCGATCAACAATTCAACCACTGATGGGCGTGGTCCTCGGGCTGGTTACATATGGGCTCTTGGCAATCCTGTTCGGTAGCTTGGGAGCCTCAATTACCGTCCACCCTGTAACCACCTACCTGCCTGCAGCCCTTGCCCTCCCAATTGGCATCTGGCAGGTTTACGTTTACGCCGCGATATTCCGCATTACGAGGCTCCTTACCTTCCAACGCCGTCGTCGCTGGTAGGCAATACCTCCAGCATTGTCTCAGCCCCTCTCTCCTGTCACTTTCGGTTCAATCCAGCGCGCGAGTGTGACCAAAAGGCACGAATCGGATGCAAGCGTGCGCTCTTGCCGGTCACTTCCCTGATAAGATACAATTCCAGTGCCATTCGCCGAACATTTGAGCCAAATTGCACAGAGGAACTTGCGGTGTCAGTCGGGAAATCCCTCGTTGAAGTAATCATCATTCTGCCGATTCGCCGCTCTTTCAGGCAGCAGGAACGCCCGCCCCCAGACAGCGAATTCAGTGGCCCTGCTGGCGAAGGCACATTGGACGCCTTGCCGGAACTTTGGGGGCCGGAGTCAGTCCACCAGCGTAGTGGCGGCGCAGCCCAATTTCAGACCTTTCACTATCACCTCCCACCGCACCTCAGAGGCAAAATCGAGCCAGGCCATCTCGTTTGGGCCCCATTTGGTCCGCAGGAAGTGCAGGGGATAATCGTCGGACCGGCGTCCTCCTCCCCGGTCGAAACCAAGGCGATTGCTCGCTTGGCGCGACCCCAGCCAGTCCTGACGAAGGCGCAGTTGGATGTCGCATGTTGGATCGCCGATTACTTCGTTGCGCCGGTCTCCGAGGCCGTCAAACTTTTCCTCACGCCCGGCCTTCTCAGTAAGAGAGGCGAACCTGCCAAAGTCCGTGCCAAGCACGAGGAGCAAATCGAACTCCTTATCGAACCAACCAAAATCCGCGAGAACCTTCTTAAACTTGGACGCACGACAAAACAGGTGCAGGTCCTGACCTCACTTCTGGCCTCGCCGGCTCACTCGATGGCATTCGATGAATTGAGAATAACCTGCAACCTTTCATCGACAAGCTACATTTCTGCTTTGCAGGAAAAAGAATTAGTCCGCGTGTCGGATGGAAGAGCGTCGTTGGCGCAGTCGGCACTGTCTACCGAAGAGGCTATTCTAAGCATGCGCGGCGCCTCAGCATACGCGCCGATTCTGCGGGCCCTCGCCCAGGCCGGCACACCTGTCTGGAAGTCGGACCTCTACGCGCAGGTCGACACCAATCTCGCTAAATTGCGAAAACTCCAGGACGCTGGGTTGATCCGAATCGAACAAAAGGTGCGTTTCCGTGATCCTCTCGGCGGGCGCATCTACCCCAGGACCCACCCCCCCAAGTTGACGGATCAACAGCAGCAGGTTTGGAATGAGATCAGAGCAAGTTGCTTCGAGGCTGAATCTCCCAGATCGGACCACGCGGAGCCCGGCCGCGACGAAGGTTTCGAGCCTTCCACTATACGCAGCAAGGGCTTTCTCCTGCACGGGGCAACCGGCAGCGGCAAAACCGAAATCTATCTACGCGCCATTGCAGAAACATTGGCACGCAATCGCCAAGCCATCGTCCTCGTACCGGAGATCGCCCTTACGCCTCAAACCGTCGCCCGCTTTGCCGGCCGCTTTCCAGACCGCGTCTCCGTAATTCACTCAGGTCTTAACAACAACCAGCGCTATGACGTCTGGCGCAGTGCGCGCGATGGCAATATCGATGTCATTGTAGGCGCCCGTAGCGCGCTTTTTGCGCCGCTGCCCCGCTTGGGCATTATCATAATCGATGAAGAACACGAATCCACCTATAAGCAAGATACTGATGAATGGGGCAGCTTTACCGTCTTCTACGATGCCCGCACCGTCGCTACCCGGATGGCAGCCGCTTCTGGCAGCGCTCTGCTCCTCGGCAGCGCGACCCCTTCTCTCGACTCTTACCATGCGACGCAACTTGGCAAGTTGAGGCTGTTGGAGATGCCAAATAGGGTACTGGGCCACGGCGGAATAGAGGACATTCAAACAAATGAGTCAGGCGTCCCGAGTACGCCCCCCGTCTACGCATCCCTGCCTCCCGTCGAAATCGTCGATATGCGCCAGGAGTTGCGTGCGGGCAACCGCAGCATCTTCAGCCGCAGCCTGCAGTCCGAAATCCATTCGGTTCTCGACGCCGGCGAACAGGCCATCCTGTTTCTCAACCGCCGCGGCACCCATTCATTCGTGCTATGCCGCGACTGTGGCTTCGTCGCCGAATGCACCCGTTGCGAAACGCCTCTAACCTATCACGAACGCGCTGCCCAGCTCATCTGCCACCGCTGCAACGCCCGCCTGCCGACCCCCGACCACTGCCCGTCCTGCGACAGCCGCCGCATCCGCTTTTTCGGCAGCGGCACCCAGCGCATTGAAGAACTGGTAAGCCAGATCGCCCCTCGCGCCCGCCTGCTGCGCTGGGACCGCGACACCACCGGCCGCAAAGGCAGCCACGAACAGATCCTGGAGCGTTTTTCCAACCACGAGGCCGACATTCTCATCGGAACGCAAATGATCGCCAAAGGACTGGACCTGCCTCTGGTGACTCTTGTTGGCGTCGTTGCCGCCGATGTGGGCCTCTACTTGCCCGACTTCCGGGCGCCGGAACGCACTTTCCAGCTTCTGACTCAGGTTGCAGGCCGCGCCGGCCGCAGCAGCAGGGGCGGACGCGTCATCTTTCAGAGCTACACGCCTCAACATTACGCGCTCCAGGCCGCGGCCGAACACGACTATCACGCCTTCTACGAACGGGAAATGGTCTTTCGCAGGGAGCAGCAGTACCCGCCTGTCAGCAGGATGGCCCGCCTCATCTACTGGCACAAAAAGCTCCAAACGGTCGAGGAACAAACACACCGCATGGTTCAGCATTTGCAGCTGCGGGCCGGACAGTTGGGCGTGTGGGGCGAGGGAATCGACCTGCTCGGCCCGGCTCCGGCTCCATACGCCCGCTTCCGCAGCTACTTCCGCTGGCAGATAATCATACGCGCAGCCGACCCGTCTGCCTTTTTGCAGGGCATCGACATCCCTTTCGGCTGGCGTATTGACATCGATCCTGTCTCGACAATGTGATCAACGGGGCGTCTAGGTCGGAGCGGAGAGGATGGTCAAATTCATCAACAAACGGCTGAAATTGAGACCAGGTGAAATTTTGCCCAGCACACGTTCTCCCTTTGCACCGGTACAAGCCGGTACATTGCCCCCCTCACCCCGTATCGCCAACCAGGCCAGCAGCGCAAAACCGAGAGCCTCTTTGGAATCCTCATCACCTGGGATCCCACCTACCTCCCCGTAGCGCACAACTGGAACCCGCCGACCGCATCGCCGGATCAGCTGGCTCCGTAGTCTCTCCAGTAGTATCGGGTTGCGGGCGCCTCCCCCACATACGACCATCTCGGCCACTGGCATTGGCGCGAATCTGCGATAGCTATCGGCAATTGAGGCCGCCGTCAGCTCAGTCACAGTCGCCACAAAGTCGGCCATCGACAGACCTGCGGCAGCGGCCTCTTGACGGTAGCGTTCTGCCAGCGCTTGGCTGAATAACTCCCGGCCCGTGGACTTGGGGGGCTGTTGTTGGTAATAGGCGTGCGACAGCCAACCTTCGACCAAGGCATCTGCGCAGGACCCGCGATCCGCCAGTTCACCATCCTTGTCGAACCGCATCGCGCCGTCCGTGGCCAAAGTCGCAGCCCAATCGATCAGTACGTTGCCCGGGCCGGTGTCGAAGGCCAAAGTCGGCGCCGGCGATCCCTCCCGCGGCAGGAACGTCACGTTGCCGATGCCGCCAATATTCTGTACCGCGCGGCAACCGTCCGTCTCTGCTGTGGGACGAAGGAAAAGCTGGTCAAAAATCGATATAAGAGGGGCGCCCTGCCCCCCTGCCGCCACGTCGGCTACACGAAAATCGGCGACAGTTGTGATTCCAGTCCTCTCGGCTATGACGGCCGCCTCACCGATCTGCAATGTCGACTGGACTGCACCGCCATCCTCCACCTCATGCCAGATCGTCTGCCCGTGCGAACCAACCAGATCGATCTCCTCCAAAGCAACTCCACTGCTCTTGACTACACGCAAGGCGGCCTCGGCGAAGCGCTCCCCAAGCAGAAAACCTGCCCGGCTAAGCCTGCGCGTATCGCCGCCGCCGGCGATCAGGCTCTCGATCAACGCTCGCTCCTGCTGCGGCCACGAACAGCTCTCAAAAGCAATCTGCCGCATCCGTGGACGGTCAGCCGTGCCCGAAATTTCCGCCGCCACCGCGTCAATGGCATCGGCGGAAGTGCCGCTCATCAATCCAATAACTTTCATGCCAATCGCCAGTCAGTCGTTTCCCGCCGGCGGGACTCCAGATTCCTGATTGTCGCCAGCCTCCATGCCGCCTGAAGTCCTCCCTAGCTGGGCCCACTTTCGATAGGGCCGGAATCCACATTTGGCGTAGAAGTCGAGCAGCGTCGTCCAGTCAATCACGCAGCCGTTGATGCCGCTGTTGTGCAGCCGCCTCAGTCCCGCATCCAGCAAGAGCAGCCCCATTCCTAGACCCCGCAGATGCGCGCTGACCCCGATCGAGCCAAGCTGTGCCCAAGGCCGCGGCAGACCGTAAGGAAAGAAGCGGTCGATCGGATTGACCGAGTCTTCAAACGTAAGCCGGCAAGATCCCTGTACGCCTTCCTGCGTCCACAACAGCATGTAATCGGAGATGCGCCCGCCCTCCTCCAAAAACCTTTCCCCCTGCCAGTGCCACCGTCCCGGAAACTCTTTGGCCAGAAAGCCCAGCAACTCTGCCTCCTGGCCCGGCTGCCCCGGCCGCGCCGCCGCCGGCGCTTCACGCAGCGGAGGAGGCTGGTAGTCGCTTAAAGATCGAGCCACATCCCATCCAAACGGCCCCTCTGCATATGCGTAGCCGCTTGCCAGGAAGAACGCTTCAGCAGCCGAATCGGCCAGCGGACCAGGCGCAAACGGGCGCAGGCCGCCCCCTACTTGAATGCGGCCCTTGACCCGAAAATTGGCCGAAAGTTCAGTTTCTGCTCTACTGCCGCTGGCAAAACCATCCGAATCGCTCTGACCCTTATTCTGGGAGGCCAGCCACTCTTCTGCCCAGCGCAGCAATGCCCTCCCGATTCCCTGCCTCTGATACGAAGACGCAACCGCAATCGCCTCAATCCAGCCGACAACGTCCGTGCGCATCGAAGGCGGCGCCCCTGGATAAGCGCTGCACAGCACGACTCCGGCCGGGCGGCCCCCGACGACGGCAATACGCCCACCGCGTACGACGCCGGCATCCTCTGTGAAATTGAATTTCAGAAATCTCTCGGTAATGGGGAGTTCGTTGCCGGTGGCGTCGTTCCAAAGTCCCACCGCCCACCGCACGTGCTGGGGATCCGCAGCGTCAAAGGAAATCTGCTCAACCTCTTTCGCCGCCGGTGATTTAGCCATTTCGACCTGTCATCCGTCCAAACTGGTGCCTGCACCCTGCTCCAACGCTCTCTGGTAGACAACACTGGCAACCGCAACGTCCTGCGCAGCCAGGCCCACCGACTTGAAGAACGTGATCTCATCGTCATCGCTGCGACCGGGAAGGTCTCCGGCGATGATCGCGCCGATCTCGGCGTGGATCCGGCTGGCATCGTACAGACCGGCATTGATCGGCTGGACCAGGTCGCCCGCCTCCGTCAGGCACGCGCTCATCTGATCGACTACGACTTTGGCGCGTCGCAGCGTGCCGGCATCCACTTCACTGGCGTAGGGCAGATGCGAACCGATTCCCGTAATGTGGACGCCAGGACGCAGCAGCCCCCCGTCAAAAAGCGGGTCATGCGCACTGGTGGCAGTGACGAGAATATCGGCTGCTTTTACAGCCATTTCGACATCGGTCGTGGCCTGAGCGGAGACATCGAAACTCCGCCCGAGTTCGACTGCTAGAGCCTCTGCATTTGCTGGCGTTCGCGAAAGCACAAGTACCCCTTCAATCGCCCTCTCGCACAGAACTGCTTCCACCTGGTACGGAGCCTGCACGCCGCTGCCAAATATCGTCAGCGTCCGCGCATCCTCTCTCGCCAAATAGCGGGCCGCTACCCCGCCGGAAGCGCCCGTCCGCATCGCCGTCAGATATCCCGCATCCATCAACGCCAGCAATGCGCCGCTCTTGCCGTCAAACAGAACCACATTCCCTTGAATAGCCGGCAGGCCGCGCCGCACCGGGTTCGTGCCGTAGAAAGATATCAGTTTGGCCCCCAGCGCGTCCAATTCGCCCCCCAGATAAGCGGGCATCGACATCAGGCTCCCGTCGTGGCGCGCAACCGGAATGTTCGAGCGAACGGGCAGTTCCGCCTCCCCCTGGTAGATCAGGCGGAAGGCGTCTGCCACCGCTTCGATAGCAGCCGGCATGTCCAATAAATTTTCTACGTCGTTGCGAGTCAACCAGAGTGGCATAGTATTGAAAAATTGTGGGCATTCGGATAGTCTGAAGCCGGGATAGAATAGCACAGAGGATTGGGCAACACAATTGCCGCGATGGGAGGAAAGATGTACAATCGAAACGTTGGAAACATAAGAGCCTGCAACTGATAGGCTCAACGCCTCCCGGAGGAAAAACATGCCCAGAGAACTGATCGCCCCCGCCCGCGAAGAAGTCGCGTTCCGCGACTACGAAAGCCAGCCCCTCGCCGCTGATCAGATTCGAGTTCACAGCCGCTTCGGCGCCGCCAAACACGGCTCCGAAATGGCCTTGTTCCAGGGCTACGCCGGCCATCGCGGCAACTACGACGGCAGCACGCGCCTGTTTAGCCAGGAAAGCCAGATGGTCAGATACCCGTACGGACTGGGCAATATGTGCGTCGGAGAGGTCATCGAAGTCGGTGCCGCCGTGCAGGACTTCCGGCTCGGCGAAACCGTCTTTTCCCACGGCTCCTTTCGCCAGGAGCACGTATGGCAAGAAGATCGCGCCCGCAAACTCCCTGATGGAGTCCCCTGGCAGGCAGCCGTCTGCCTCGACCCGGCCGACTTCGCCCTCGGCGCGGTGCGCGACGGCCATATCCGTATCGGCGATGCCGTGGCCGTTTTCGGCATGGGCGCCATCGGCCTGTTAGTCCTGCAGCTGGCAAGACTGGCCGGCGCATACCCTCTCATCGCCGTCGACCCCATCCCTCTGCGCCGCGATGTAGCGGCGGAATGCGGCGCTGACATCGTGATGGACCCAACCTCCTGCGACGCCGGCCTCGAAATCAAACTGGCCACCGACAAACGCGGCGCTGACGTGTGCGTAGACTACAGCGGCCATTTCAGCGCCCTGCAAGCGGCCCTGCGCGGCGTAGCCTATCTGGGCACCGTCGTCGCCGGCGCCTGGCCGGGCAGCTACCCGGCCGGCCTCGACCTCGGCGCCGAGGCCCACTTCAACCGTCCTACCATCGTCTTTTCACGCGCCTGCAGCGAGCCCAATCCCGAATATCCCAACTGGGATGAGTCGCGCCTCTTCTCCGTCGTGTGGCGGCTCCTGTGTGACGGCAGCCTCAGGTCTGAGCCCGTCATCCAGCCCGTCGTCCCCTTTGACGACCTGCTCGAACACTACCCCAAGATCGCAACCACCCCCCAGGAAAACGTCAAGTTAGGCGTAGCATTCTGAAAACACTGGCCAAAAAAAAGCTGCGGGGAACAGATCCCCGCAGCGCGTATCTCACCTTGCATTCCCAGGTCAGACTCTACCACCTTTCGTCAGACCAGGTTGTCCTCAATATAGTCCCAGTTGATGCGGTAGCCCATCCCCGGCTCCTGCGGCAGATGAACGTACCCATCGCTATCCATCCTGTCGCCGATATCCTCCAAATATGGCGGCGCAGTATTGCAGTCAATGCCCGGCGCCAGCAGCCCGCGCTCATAATACTCGCACGTATCCTCGCTGGAGGAGCCCAGCAGTTGCAGATTGGCGAACCCGCTCATGTGAATCTCGCACTTAACGCCAAATGCCTCAGCCACCGCAATCATCTTGCGCACGCCGGTCACGCCCCCGCGCAGCACATCGATCCGCGTCATATCAGACGCCCCTCGCAGAATCCAGTCGGCCCTCGAATACAGGCTGCCGGACGCAATCTCCGGTGACAGGATCGGAATGTCCAACTCCTGGCAGAGCTTGATATAGGGCTGCACCCTGTACTCGTTCATCGGATGTTCGTACCAGTAGTAATCCAGCTCCTCCAGCACGCGCCCCACCTTGTATGCCTCCTCATACGTGCGGTACGTTCCCCAAGGGTCGTAACTCAGCACCATGTCATCGCCCACCGCCTCCCTCACCGCCCGACACACCTCAATGTCCTTTTCAATGTGTGACGGCCGCCCCTGAACCGCCTCTTTCGTCACCGGATTCCAGAAATAGTAAGGGTGGATCTTGTAATGCGTATAGCCCTCCTCCTTACACGCGACCGCGTGCGCAGCATACTCC
Source organism: Caldilineaceae bacterium (assembly GCA_965220715.1). GTDB lineage: Bacteria > Chloroflexota > Anaerolineae > Caldilineales > Caldilineaceae > Bin5. The sequence goes on along the minus strand of OZ244843.1, from coordinate 3,540,637 downwards.
TCCACGCTCCCCACGTTAGGAAACGTGCTGGCATACGCCTTCACCTTGTCGCGACAGCCTCCGAGCAGCTTGTAGAGCGGCAGCCCCACCGCCCTCGCCTGCAAGTCCCACAAAGCGCAATCCAGCGCGCTAAGCAGATGCTCCGGAATGTTCGCCACCCACATCCAGTGCCAGAATCGCTCCCGGTCATAGGGGTCCTGCCCCAAAACCATCTCCTTAAGCCGCCCCTCCAGCACTGCCCTGTCCTCCGGCGTCAGCCCGTCGGCGTCGCCATGCCCGTGCCCGCCAAAGTAGTACCCCTCCGCCCCCTCGTCCGTGATAACCTTCGTCAGCGTCTGCGTCACCTCGCGCGGAAAACTGAACCTGCCCTGATGGAACTGTTCTCGATGCACCCGAAACGGGATAACCTGTATGTCTACGATTTTCATTGGACGTCCACCCTCTCTATTTTGACATCTGAAACTGTTCAGCCATTGCCAATATACGACCTTGAGTAAGGCAAGCTAAGGTGTTCTCTCTCCTCACTCCTCTCCCCTCACTCCTGATATTATGGGCGGTCGGGCCTTCGGCCCTCCCTTGTGCGGGGGGATTCCCCCCGCAACGCCCCCCTCCAAAACCCGCCTCGCCACCGCCTGACTGGTCTCCTGCCCCTATCCCCTGCCGGTCCCCCTCTAGCCGTCAGGATACAGATCCTCCAGCAGCGCCCCCAACTCGTCCCGCGTTAGCGGATCTATCGGCGCCGCTGGCGCCCGCACTACGGCCGTCCGCAACACGCCGCGATAACGCAATATCTCCTTATGGATGCCGTGAAACAGGCCCGCTCCCTGCGCCGAAAGTCGGCCTATCGGCAGTATGAACCGGTTAAACGTCTCCCACGCCCCGGCCTCGTCTCCCGACCGCACCCGGTTCCATATATCCACAAAGGCCTCCGGTTGTGTACAGAACGGCATCGTGCCAACCGAGCCGCGGCGCAGCTCTTCGATGAAATAGCCGCCCCCGGCGCCTCCGAAGACTGTCAAATCATCTCCAGCTTCCGCGGCCATCGCCGCCACCTTTGCCACCACCGGAAAACTCTCCACTTTGATGTACTGAACCCATTCACACTCCTCTGCCAGCCGCCGCGCCAGGCCGGGCGAAACCGGAGAGGCCACCACGTCCTGAATGAAAATCGGCAGGGGAACCGCATCCGAAATCGCACGGTAATACGCCAGCAGCTCCTCTTGGCCCGCCGGCATGAACGACGGCGGCAGCACCATCAGCGAGTCCGCGCCGTTCTCGTGTGCCATCCGGCTGTAGTGTACCGCCAGGTCCGTCCCATTTGCCCCCGTGTTGATTACAACCGGCACCCGCCCACCCACCTGATCGACAACGATGCGGGTCATCTGGACGCGCTCGGCCTCAGTTAGCTTGTATACTTCGCTGCCCAGGGCAACGCCCAACCCGTGAACACCGGCATCGAGATTGAAATCGATCAAGCGGCGCAGGCTCTCCTTATCGATTTGCGAATTTTCGTCAAAAGGCGTCACCAGGATCGGATACACACCCTCCATTGTGCTGGTCGACATCAGTTCTCCTCTCAAATTTCCCTTAAGCGGCAATTACTGAAATCTGCTGCCAGCATCTTGCCGTCAGTCCCAAAGAAAAGCAAGCGCGCCATCGGCATGGCTGCATCCTATACCATTGGGAATTATTCGGTTAACTACTTAAGGGACTTTGTCCCGAACGATAGTGCAAAAACGCCCGCTCTCAGGCGGGCGCAGGCGTGTGTATGCGGTTCGTGACTGGGAGAACAATATGATATTTTACAAGAAGCCACTAGAAGTTTTTGCAACGGTTGCGTGTGGGCAAATGTTCGGCATCCTGCCCACTTGAATTTTTCTCCGATATTGGAAAAGCTCTACCAAGTTGAGAGATACGCCAATTCTAACAGCCAGAACTGTGCCAATTAACCCTGTGATCCCTGCCCCTGCAAGGTGAAGTATTTAAGTGAATAATAGTTCATCGATACGTTTAGTCAGGCGTGTGCGCTGGCGGAACAGATTGAGAGCTATGTCCGGTTATTGCTGCAAGCAGAAACCTCATCTCTTGATGCAATTCGTTTGAGTTTTGGGTACTCACTCTAATAAAATTATCTAGAAGATTCCTGGTATGGAGTTGGCCTTCGGTCAAGAGTTCCAAGTTTCGCTCTACTCGGTCGAGACGGTTTTCCAACTGTTCTACTCGGTTAGGATTCTTGGTCTGTCTTGTCATGGTTGCTCTCTATTAATCAATAAGTCTGTCTTATCGCCTTCCCAAGAAAAATTTAGCACAAATGGTTGCATTTGTCAAACGTTGGGGAGTGCAGAGCAGGGCAATTGCATCAAATTGGGACAAACCCACGTGAGGCTGCCTGAATCGGGTAGGCGCCCCCCTTGTGGGCGCCCTTCGTCGGCTATTTTGGCGTCCGAATTGAGATGCGTTTGCCCTGTTCTCCCTGCCCCTCCGTGGACAAGAAGGGTCTAAGATGTTCTCCGTGCCCCTCCGCGGCCCTCCGTGGACAAAAAGGGTCTAAGATGTCCTCCGCGCCCCTCCGTGGACAAAAAAAAGGTTTTCTTCGCGCCCCTTCGCGCCCCTTCGCGGACAAAAAAGGTGTTCTCCCTGCCCCTTCGCGGGCTATTGTGGCGTCCGATCTTAGATGCAATTGCCCTGTTCTCCCTGCCCCTCCGCGGCCCTCCGTGGACAAAAAGGGTCTAAGATGTCCTCCGCGCCCCTTCGCGGACAAAAAAAAGGTTTTCTTCGCGCCCCTTCGCGCCCCTTCGCGGACAAAAAAGGTGTTCTCCCTGCCCCTCCGTGGACAAAAAAAGGTTTTCTTCGCGCCCCTTCGCGCCCCTTCGCGGACAAAAAAGGTGTTCTTCCTGCCCCTTCGCGGGCTATTGTGGCGTCCGATCTTAGATGCAATTGCCCTGTTCTCCCTGCCCCTCCGCGGCCCTCCGTGGACAAAAAGGGTCTAAGATGTCCTCCGCGCCCCTTCGCGGACAAAAAAAAGGTTTTCTTCGCGCCCCTTCGCGCCCCTTCGCGGACAAAAAAGGTGTTCTCCCTGCCCCTTCGCGGACAAAAAAAAGGTTTTCTTCGCGCCCCTTCGCGCCCCTTCGCGGACAAAAAAGGTGTTCTTCCTGCCCCTTCGCGGGCTATTGTGGCGTCCGATCTTAGATGCAATTGCCCTGTTCTCCCTGCCCCTCCGTGGACAAGAAGGGTCTAAGATGTTCTCCGTGCCCCTCCGCGGACAAAAAAAAGGTTTTCTTCGCGCCCCTTCGCGCCCCTTCGCGGACAAAAAAGGTGTTCTTCCTGCCCCTTCGCGGGCTATTGTGGCGTCCGATCTTAGATGCAATTGCCCTGTTCTCCCTGCCCCTCCGTGGACAAAAAAAAGGTGTTCTTCGCGCCCCCTTCGCGCCCCTTCGCGGACAAAAAAGGTGTTCTTCCTGCCCCTTCGCGGGCTATTGTGGCGTCCCAATTAAGATGCGTTTGCCCTGGCCTCAACCGCGATTGAATCTCTCCCGCCCCTATGCTATGATTCCTTTGCCACTTATCCATACCACTCCGGACGGGGGCCGCGACTTCCCACACTCAACTTTGCCGCCGCCCGGTACGTCAACAGAAAGGCAGACTAATGTCGAACGTCCTCGTTCTATCCGGTACAAATCACGGGTTCGCCGCCAGCGCAGTGGTTATCGGCGAAGTCCTCGGCGACAACCCGGAGATTCACGTCACCATTACCGACGACAAAGACATCTTCACATCGTCCAGCCTCGCCGACCACGATGTATGTGTGCTCGGTTCCGGCTTCACCCGCTCCGAACGCCATGCCGACGGCACCGCCACCTACCACTCAGAGCTGACTGCCGAGCAGGAAGAGGGACTCTTTGGATTTGTTGCCGGCGGCAAAGGTTTTGTCGGTGTCCACGGCACCGGCTGGTGGATCGGGGGCAAAGCTGCCAACCTTCTCGGCGGGCACGCCAACTGGCATCCACCGGGACTGACCTTCACCGTCAACGTCAATGACAGCGCCCACCCAGTCATGCAGGGCATCGATGATTTCGAAGTCGAAGATGAGATATACATGTCCGCCTGGGACCCCGCCATCCACATTTTGGCAAGCGCAGATTGGTCCGCCAAGGCGCATCCCTTGGCCTGGGTAAAGCCCTATGGCGATGGACGTGTGTTCTATACTGCCCTGGGCCACACATCCGAAACGTTCACGCGCCCAGCCGTCCAAAAAATGATGCGGCAAGGCACCCTTTGGGCCGCCAACGGAGCCGCCGCCTGACGCACGCACAGGAGAGCAGTGCTGGCCTGTTTGCGCCCCTGGCGCAGCCAACCTACCGCCGTCTCCTGCTCAGCAGTGTACTCTGGTGGCAGACCTATTCGATCTGGGTCATCGTTGCCGGCGTGGTAGTCCTGGACATGACCGACTCGGCGCTGGCGGTGGCCCTGCTCACCTTCTGGCGCCGAGCCGCTCAACTCGTCTTAGGCAGCTTCGCAGGGTTTATCGGCGACCGGCTGGGTAGACGAAACACTCTAACACTCAGCCAGGTTGCAATCTTCGCAACCTGTCTGGCGCTCTTTCTCCTCTTTGCAGGGGATAACCTGAACCCTTGGCAGATCACCGCCGCCGCCTTCATCATCGGCGCTGCCTGGACCGTTGACGCCCCCGCGCGGTCCGCGCTCGTGCCCGACCTGCTTGGCCACGGCCTCACCGCCGACGCCATGCTATTGGAGAGCTTTACTCACAGCATTATATTGGGCGTTGGCGCATACCTTGCCGGTTTGCTGCTCGAACATTTCGGTACCGCCGCCGGCCTGAGCGCGCTCATCACCCTGACCGGCCTGAATCTGACAATTCTAGTCTGGCTGGGTCGAGAACAGGTCCCGCAGATGAATCCCGTGGCCGACAGCGGCATCTGGCAGTCGATCGGCGAAGGCTTCGCCTATGTGCGCAAAAACCGCCAGATACTGGTTGTCGTGCTCGTTTCCGCTCTCATTAACATCCTGGTCTTTCCGGCCCTGAGTCAGTTGCCAGTCTTCGCCCGCGATGTCTTCAATCGAAGTGCCATCGGACTGGGCATGTTAAATGGAAGCTTCGGACTCGGCAGTTTTTTCGGCCTCTTGTTGACCCACCGCTTACGCCGCCGTCTCTCGTTTAACTGGATCTTCGCCGCCGGATCTCTGCTCCAATGTATTGCTTGGGCGCTCTTTGCACTCTCTCCGCTCTTCAATTTGGCGATGCTGCTGCTTTTTTTGGCCGGCGTAGGTCAGGCAGGGTTCTATACCATGCGCAGCGTCATTCTGCTTACAACGGCCAGCAATGAAATGCGCGGCCGCGCCATGAGCACCGTCGCCCTCAGCCAGGGAGTCGGCTTGCCGGGAGAACTGATGACCGGCTCGCTGGCCGAGACGGTTGGCCCGCGTTTTGCCGTCTCAGTACAAGGAAGCCTGGCCGCCCTGGCGACGCTCGCCGTATTCTTGCGGGCAAAGAGTGGACGACCAGCCGATCGTTGACTGCAAACCGCCAGTTCACCAGTATAGGAAAGACGGTCCCGCGCCGCCGTATCCGCGAAGCTGCTGGCAGAACCCGACTTATCTCGTCCCGCAGCCTCCCAGACAGTTGCTAACAGTTCAACTCAAACCCTCAGTAACCAAGTAGAGGAACATCCCAAATGAACACCACAATTGAGATCAACACGCCTATGCCGCCCCCTCACTGGGCCCTGCAGGAACGGGAACTGTTACGAGCCCAGGCTGAAGGTTGCCGGGCCTTTTTCGACCATTACTTCGACTCCCGCGGATATCTCCTCTGCGTCCCTCGCTGGGGCGGCGACGATGGCCCCGACGACGCAGCCGAAAATCTGCTCAACTGGACGATTCTTCACGCCTTGGGCGCCGACGACGATATTCTCGACCTGTACAAACTCGGCTGGGAGGGCCATTTACAACAGTACACCGAGGCAAAAACCGTCGAAGTACCCATGGCCCGCGAGGGAATGTACTACAAAGAATTTCCAGTGATGTTCGACTGGTTCCACAACGGCGAAGGTTTCTCCGCCTTCTTCCTGCAAGGGTTGTCCGACCCTGACGATAGCAAATTTCAGCTCCGTTGCCGCCGCTATGCCGGCTTCTACATGGACGAAGACCCGCAGGCCAAGAACTATGACCCGGATCTCAAACTGATCCGCAGCATGTTCAATGGCAGCCGCGGACCGCTCCTGCGCAAGGCGACCGGCCTGGACTGGGCCGGCGATCCGATCGAAATCGAGGGCAGATTCCGCCTTGGACACGGCGAGCGCAGCTACGACGAGATGGTCGCCCACTTCAAGGACTACAACGACGTTGTCGGCGACCATCCGATCAACCTCGGTTCCACCATATTGCAGCTCAACGCCTTTATGCTCGCCCACGAGGAAAAGTACCGCCGCTGGCTCATCGACTATGTCGACCAATGGGTCGAACGCACGCAGCAAAACGGCGGTATCATCCCTACAAACGTAGGCTTGGATGGCGTCATCGGCAGCGAATGTGGTGGGCGCTGGTACGGGGGCGTCTACGGCTGGGGCTTCACCGTCACCGTTCCGCAAACCGGAGAACTGGCCCATCGCACCTATTTCCACACCCGCGCCATTCACGGCTTTGGCAACGCAATCCTGCTCACCGGTGATCAGCGCTACGCCGACTCGTGGCGCGGCGTGATCGACTTCGTAAATAGTAACGCCCGCGAAATCGACGGCCGCCTGATGTACCCGGATGCCTATGGCGACTACTTTGGCGAAGAGGACTGGTACGCTTTCAAGCCCGAGCCCTTTACTTCTGGAGCGCTCGAAGTCTACTACTGGTCCATGAACCCGTCCCATCGCGACCTTCTGGCCGACGATCCCTGGATCCGGTTCCTCGAAGGCAGCAACCCCGACTTCCCACAGCAGGCTCTGCAGGACGATTTCGCCGAGTTGAGAAGCAACCTGGAGGTGATGAGGGCGGACACCGCATCACCCGACACCCGCCTTTCCGACGACATGAACCATATCAATCCCGCCGTCACCGAAAACCTCACCAAGCTGATGCTGGGCGGCCTGCCTACAGGCCGGACCGGTGGCCCGCTCCACTGCCGCCTGCGCTACTTCGATCCCGAACAACGGCGGGCCGGAGTCCCCCCGGACGTGGCCGCTCTGGTCGAGAATCTGACCGCTGACGCAGTAACCGTAACCCTTGTCAACACCAGTCAGGTGGACGCGCGCCGGCTGACAGTCCAGGGCGGCGCTTACGCCGAGCACCAGTTTGGATCAGTCACTCTAGACGGACAGCCAGTCGCGATTGAAAATGACGCATTTGACGTCGAACTCGCGCCCGGCTGCGGCGCCAGGCTTGTTATCGAAACGAAGCGTTACGCAAATACGCCAACTTTGGCGTTTCCTTGGCGAAGGTGAGCGATCCGGCCTCCGTTTCTGAAGTTAAGGGGTCTGAATTTAGTGGGCAGAAAGAAGATCAGAGGCTTTATTGATCGCGAACGGGCCGCTACTCGCTTAGTCTCTACCTGACTTCTGCGGCCAATTCTGAAAGGTGTGCAAACATGGCCTCTTCGATCGGAACATGCAACACGTGGGAGATTACCTGAGACCACCCGTGAACAAAGTATTCCCAACCATCGGCAATGGTGAGGTTGCGGGCCGACATTTGGGCTAGGGCCTGGCGCATGAAGTCTAGTTCGCCGCGATAGTTCAGCTCCCATACGACACCGTTTCTCGGAAAGATGGCGTCGTCCGTGAACGGAGAGCCGGGCGTGTCCTTGCCCATACCGGTCGCATTAATGACTACGCTGCCCGCTGGCATCCCGGCCAGGATACTATCATTTCTCATTGCCCTGCTGTTCTGAATAAACTCGAACTCGATGCCCAAAGACGCGCCTCCAGTGAACTGCTTGACCATCCGCTGCAAACGATTCAACCGCGCGTCCGAACGGTTAACTACGACGATCTGCCGTGGACGGTCCGCCAGCTGATTCTTCTGAATGAGATGAAGAGTCAGCGCTACCGCCGAACCGCCTGCTCCGAGCATGAGCACATGGCCCCCTGTGCGAGCGAAATATCCCTGGCCGAGGATGGCGTCCAAACTGAGACCGCCGGCGACGGGGTCGGTGGCCCGCCCGATTAGCTTGCCCTCATCTTTGGCAATACTGGAAACTTCCTGGGTTGCACTCGCGAAAGGGCCCAGGTCGTCAAACAGGTCGCCTGCCGCTGCCATAAGGTCGATCTTGTGCGTAGTGACGAGCGCCCCCAGCGCCAGTGGCTCACGCTTTATGTCGGTGACCACCTGACGATAGCGCTCCGGCGCCGCATGGATCTCCAGATCTATCCCTGCCAGAGTCACTTCGGGGCGGCCAAGGGCCTCCATCCACAAGGGAAACACCCGGCGGGATGAGGACTGACCGGTCGTTACGCCAATGAAGTAGAATGTAAGTCCTTCCGGCTTGTGCAGTCTGGTCCCGTTCACTGGTCCTTTTCTCCCCTTCTGCTTTCACTCTCTTGACGGCGGAAAGGGTAGCACACACCCAATTCGCGAGTCAAGGCTGGGCGTCCTGTCTTCGTCCGGAATTTCGACGAAAAGAGCGCCGCCATGGCAGCAGGGCAATTGCATCAATTTGGGACAAACCCACGTGAGGCTGCCTGAATCGGGTAGGAGCGCCCCTTGTGGGCGCCCTCCTCAGGGCATAACGCCTGGAACTGTGCAGATCGCTGTGCGCTATCGCAAATTCTCTACCTCTTTGGCAACTGGAGGCCGGTTTCTTGGCCGGAAAAAGAAGACAATTGGTAGGGGCGCCCCTTGTGGATGCCCTCCCAGGGCAGAGGACAATCGGTAGGGGCACCCCTTGTGGGTGCCCTTCCCAGGGCACATAACGCCTAGACAAGACAATCGGTAGGGGCACCCCTTGTGGGTGCCCTTCCCAGGGCATAACGCCGAGAGAAGCCAAATGGTAGGGGCACCCCTTGTGGGTGCCCTTCCCAGGGCCAAGCGCCTAGACAAGACAATCGGTAGGGGCGCCCCTTGTGGGCGCCCTCCCCAGGGCCAAACGCCGAGAGAAGCCAAATGGTAGGGGCGCCCCTTGTGGGTGCCCTTCCCAGGGCCAAGCGCCGAGAGAAGCCAAATGGTAGGGGCACCCCTTGTGGGTGCCCTTCCCAGGGCATAACGCCTAGACAAGACAATCGGTAGGGGCACCCCTTGTGGGTGCCCTTCCCAGGGCCAAACGCCTAGACAAGACAATCGGTAGGGGCACCCCTTGTGGGTGCCCTTCCCAGGGCATAACGCCTAGACAAGACAATCGGTAGGGGCACCCCTTGTGGGTGCCCTTCCCAGGGCCAAACGCCGAGAGAAGCCAAATGGTAGGGGCACCCCTTGTGGGTGCCCTTCCCAGGGCCAAGCGCCGAGACAAGACAAATGGTAGGGGCACCCCTTGTGGGTGCCCTTCCCAGGGCCAAGCGCCGAGACAAGACAATCGGTAGGGCCGCCCCTTGGGGGCGCCCTTCGTCGGCTATTTTGGCGTCCGAATTAAGATGCAATTGCCCTGGGCATGGCAGGCCGAACGATTGCCCTCATATCTTGATTGGCGACAGGAGTTGCAACCAATGAACTCGCCCACTTTGCAGGACTCTACTCCTGACCGATCCTGGCAGCAAGCCAATGAAGCCCGCATGCGGCGCAACGCCCTGCACTGGGCCGAAAGCCTCGACTCAACACTCTTAACAGAAGAATGGGAAGATTACTATGTAGCGGTCACTCTCGAGGGCACGCGTTTGATTCTTTGGATGCTGGACGCGGAAGTCGCCAATACCGATTGGATACAGAGCGCACTTGACCTCGCACAGCCTCTCCGTCTCCAGAGCTCCTACACGCAGGCGATGGTCTTGTCCCTGCTGTGGCAACCCCATCCGCAGAAGGTGTTTCTGAGCGGTCTGGGCGGCGGTTGCCTGGCGACAGTTCTCCACCATCACCTGACTTGGGCTAACTTCGTGTGCGTCGAAATCGCCCCGCCTATCGCGGCGGCGGCAACAAAGTATTTCGGCTTCCAGCCGGACGAACGCATGTCTCTCGTTGTCAATGACGTCCGCAATTTCCTTGAAACAGACAAGTCACAATATGATGTCATGCTTCTCGACGTCTTCTGTGATCACGGCGTGACCCCAAGCCGCGCCACCGAGTCAGAGTTCCTTCACATCTGCCAAAGTCGCATTGCCGAGAGAGGCCTCCTGGCAATGAATCTGGGGGACAAAGATCCCGCGTTCGAGAATGTTGTGATTGCCCTTGGCCAACTGTTCTCGACTGTATACCTCTGCCGTGGCCGCGGCAACACTTCCGTGCTCTTCGCAACCGATCAACCGCCCCGCTCACGCGCCCAGTTGTTGGAAGGGGCCGCAATGCTGGAACAACGCCACGACTTCCTCTTTGACTTGCAACCGTGGATATCCCGCCTGAAGCAACTGCATCCGCCTACTTCCTAAGTCTCGAGCAACTACTCAGCCCTAGTCCCCCGCGACTTTCCTATCAGCCTCTTAGCCCTTCGTTGACCGTTCGCCTGCTTCCAACCCTGGACACTAGGTGGAGACCGCAACATGCCGACCGCTGGAAAGCTCTGGACCCTTTGGGGGCTGGCGCGCTCACTGCTAATCTACTACGCAAGACCCGGCCGCGCCCGTCGTGACCGGCAGTTCTTCAGCCAGTTCCTCTCTCCGGGCGCGCTCGTCTTCGATATCGGCGCCCATGTAGGCAATCGAGTAGCCGTCTTTCTGCGACTGCGGGCAAACTGCGTAGCAGTCGAACCCCAGCCGGTTTTCGCTGCGCTGCTGCGAAGGCTCTATGATAAGCATTCCGCCTTTACCCTGGAGCAGGCCGCACTTGGCAGCGCAGAAGGCACAACCGCCTTGCATATCAGCCGGCGCACGCCGACCGTCTCGACCACCGCGTCCGCGTGGAGGGAACAGGTACGCCGCTCGCCCTCCTTCGCCGGCGTCTCTTGGGATGAATCGGTAACCACAGCGGTCACCACTCTCGATGCCCTCATCGACCGCTACGGCCTGCCCGACCTCTGCAAAATCGATGTCGAAGGCTCGGAACTGGCCGTCTTACTTGGTCTAAACAGGCCGCTGCCCCTGGTGTCGTTCGAATACATTCCGGCAGTCGCCGCCGACGCCGTAGCCTGCCTTGCTCGGCTCGAGAGTCTGGGTCAATACCAGTACAACTGGAGCCGCGGCGAATCGCAGCACTTACGAGAGGAAAATTGGCTCACTCACGACGAAATGACGGCTCGGCTGCAAGAAATGGAATCGGACGACAACAGCGGGGACATTTACGCAAGACTGATCTGACAACTGAGGTTGCCGATTCCGGGCATCCGGCATCGAACCTTGTCCCCAGGCTGAAGGGGCTGAGGCTGTGTAAGCGAACCAGTCAGCAAGACATCGCCGGCGCCTACAACGAATCCGCGTTCGTAGACATGATTTACCGTCCACGCCAACGCCGTCAGCGGATCGCCGCGGCTCTGATCCCAGAGATTGGCGGCAAGATCGCCATCGTTAACCCGCAGGTCAACCCGCAACTGCATCAAATCCAGACATTCCCGCAAAGACGCCTCCTCGCCAAGAACGACCACTCCACCATTTCCATTGTCGGCGATGCCCGCCAGCATGTTTTGCCTGCTGTCCCAACCGGCGCGACAGGAAGGCGCGTACCGTGTGCTGGTAATGTCGAATGCAGGAAGCACTGTCACTATCCTGGCGAGGTACTCCTGGGTGAACCCACTACTCTGCTGTCGCGGGGCTGTGACGAACCGGAAGGCGATTTCCGCTTCGACCTTTGCGCCTTGACATCCAGTTGCAGGGATTGACGAACAGTTCTTATTGATCGTTGAGGCAATTACTCGACCTGGTATCGGGCCGTCGTACCCTTCTGCCTCTTGTACCCCAGAGCTGGTGGCGCCCACCTTCCATCCGACCACATTGTTGTCGGGATCGACTGCTAGCAGGCGCGCCATCTCGTCCTGCGTGGCATATGCATCGTCCCTGTCTACCGGAAGCAAGTCAGTGGGCAAGTCGATCGTCGTGGCAGCCATCCAGGCCTCCGCCAGCACGCGCCCAGCCTCTCGATATGACTCGTTCGCCATCGCATTTTCCTACCGAAATGTGTTGAACTGCCAGAGGTGACATTCCTTGTCCAGTGACCGTGAAACTGGACAACCTTGCTGTACTCTCGCTTCAACTGCCTTGCCAGCGAGGGACCCGCTTCTCGGAAAAGGCCCGCGGCCCTTCCACGGCGTCAGCGCTTGCCAGCATTGTCGCTGCCGCCGAATAGTCGGCCCGTATCGCTGCCGCCAAAGTCGGATAATCAAGATTGCTGCGCGCGATCTGCTTGGTCGCCCGCAGCGCCAGCGGCGCGCATGCCAGCATATCGTCAACCCAACCATTTACCGCGCTATCCAGTTGCTCTGCCGGCACCACCTGATTGACAAGACCGTAACTCAACGCCTCCTGCGCACTGAACTGCCGCCCTGTAAGCAGCAATCCCATCGCTACCTTGTCTGGCAGCTGCCGAACCAGGCGGTGCACGCCTCCGCCCATTGCTGCCAAACCCACCCTCGGTTCGGGGAAGCCGAACCTCGCGTGCTCGGCGGCAATAATCAGATCACAAGCCAAAGCGATCTCAAGGCCGCCGCCGAGCGCAAGCCCGTTGACGGCAGCAACTACCGGCTTATCCAGATCGAAGCGCCGGGTCAGCCCGGCAAAGCCGCTCGGAGGGTACTCGTCTTGGCCCAGTTCGGCGCGAACTTTCAGATCCGTGCCAGTACAGAAGCTCCGCTCCCCCGCCCGCCAATAACCGCAATCCAGAGATCAGAGTCAGCGGCGAACGCGTCAAATACCTCTGTCAGTTCAAAGTGGGCCGGTGGATGCAGCGCGTTAAGCACCTGGGGCCGGCTGAGGGTAACATGCAAAACTCTCCCCTCAACTCTCAGCACCGTATAACGCGCGCGCCTTGCCAGTTCCCCGACGGTCGCTTGCAATTCGAATCCTCAAGTTCCGCTGACATTAAGTGAAGACTGTTCAAAACGTGCAAAAATAAGACATTAGAAGGCGGAAACGGACTTTTTCTCACGTAACCCTCTTCATCGACGACCTTGATCTACGTCGACCAAAAAAGTCTTCTTCATGGCCCTTTGCGGCACTTCATGCCCCTTCGAGGATCAAGAAAAGGTTTTCTTCGCGGCCCTTCGCGGCCCTTCGCGGACAAAAATGGTGTTGTTCGCGGCCCTTCGTGGCCCTTCGTGGACAAAAATGGTGTTGTTCGCGGCCCTTCGCGGCCCTTCATGCCCCCTCGAGGATCAAGAAAAGGTTTTCTTCGCGGCCCTTCGCGACCCTTCGCGGACAAAAATGGTGTTGTTCGCGGCCCTTCGTGGCCCTTCGCGGGTAAACAACAAATTGCTCTTACAGATCTCAGTTCAACCAAACTCCAACGACTCCTAGTCTGTCTCAAGCCCGTAAAGTTCGGCCGCCGTCTGGCCCATAATGCGGGCCCGCAGATGCTCAGGAAACTGCCGCACCGCGAAATCGGGCGCGTCACCATCCCAGTGGGGGTAATCGCTCGAAAACATCAGCATCTGATCGGCCGGAAACATCTCCAGCATCGCATGAAAGTGGTCCGTGTTTGGCGGCTCCTCCAACGGTTGCGTAGTCAACCGAATGTGCCGCGCCGCCACTTCGCTGGGCAGTTCCTTCAGCCAGGGGATCGTCGAGTGCAGCGCCTTCCAATTCTTGTCCAGGCGCCACAAAATCGGGGGCAGCCAGGAAATTCCCCCTTCGACCAGTACAAACTTGAGATCGGGAAACTTGGTGAACACCCCCTCCGCCAGCATACTCGTCACATGAGCAATGTAACTGTTCACCAGCGTCGTGTGCCACTCGAAATAGCTGGTGGGATAGCCGGCCGCGTTAGGTTCCCCTGACAACCCGACCCCTTCAGAGCCGGGATGGATCGCAATCGCCAACCCATATTCGCACGCCGCTTCGTAGATCGGATGGAAGATTCGCTGACCCCAGGGAATGCGCGCCGCGCTCGGCAGCTGCACCTGCACAAACTGCGGATGGCCGCCCAGACGGTGTATTTCGGCCACAGCCATTTCCGGCAGGTGTGGGTATACCGCCAGCGAAGACCGAAAACGGGGGCTTGCCGGCAGCCACTCCTCGGCGAACACGTCATTGACCGCGCTGATGACAGCCCCGGCGAAATCCGGCTCCGGCGACTGGGCCATGTGCAAGACGCCGCCGGGAAGAAAGATGCCATAGTCGATCTCGTACTTGTCGAGAAAGAGTTCTGCCAATAACGCCGGGTCTCCGTGGATAGTCTGCCCGTTCTCCGTACGCACATCCGACCTTTCGACCCCCATCGGATTCCACCACCCTAGATTGCCGGGGCCGCTATTCCCCCCCGCGTAACGTGTGCGCCACGGCTCCGGCAGACGTGATTGCACACGCTCCCTGTTCACCGCAGGGTGGATGTCAGTATCGACTACAAGACTTTTTCCGTTTTTCATCGTCCCCCCAATCCGCTCATTTGGATGCCGCTGACAAAGTAGCGCTGAGCAAAGAAGAACAGAACCAGCAGTGGCAGAATCATGGCCGTCGACGCCGCCATCATGAGGTTCCACTGGGTTGAATAGAGCTGGCGAAAGCCCAACAGGCCGATGGCCATCGTCCAGTTCTTTGGGCTCTGCAAATAGATCAGAGGCTGAAAGAAATCGTTCCAATGATGGATGAAGGCGAAGACTGCAATCGTTGCCAGTACGGGCTTGGATAGGGGAAGAATAACGCCCCAATAAATCCGTAAGTTGCTGGCGCCGTCGATACGCGCCGCCTCATCCAACTCAAGAGGAATCGTCATAAAAAACTGCCGAAACAGAAAGATGTTGAAGGCCCCGCCGCCAAACCATAACGGCACGATCAGTGGCAGAAACGTATCGATCCAGCGCAGCGTGCGAAATACGATGAAGGTCGGAATCAGCGTGACAATCGAGGGTAGCATGATCGTCGAAAGCACGAGCAGAAACAGCGGCTCGCGCAGTGGAAAACGTAGGCGGGCAAAAGCGTAAGCTGCCAGAGACCCCGTAAAAAGCGTGCCGATAGTGGCAAAAAAGACGATGCGCGCAGTGTTCCAGAAATACTCGTGAAAGGCAACCGCTTTGAAGGCGTCCGGGTAATTGCTCCACACGAACGGATCAGGGATCCATTTAGGCGGCATCAGAAAAGTCTGCCCGCCTGTTTTCAATGAGGTAGATACCAGCCAGACAAGGGGAAGAGCGAGTGCAACTGTGACACCACTCAGGATCACGTACCAGAATCCGGCCCACAAGCGCTCTGTCATCACTCGATTGCTCATCGCTGACATTCGCAGCTCCTGTTCCTTGGTCTATCGCCGCAGATCGCCTTCGTAAAAGACCCAACGATCGGAAAGACGGAACTGAACAGTCGTGAAGATGAGGACGATGATAAACAAGACCCAAGCCATTGCCGATGCGTAGCCCATGCGGAAATTCTCAAAGGCGTTGCGGTACAGGTATAGAAGGTAGAAAAGCGTCGAGTAATTCGGCCCACCGTCCGTCATGATGAATGCCTGCGTAAAGACCTGAAACGCGCCAATAATCGCAATAATCAGATTGAAGAACAAGGCAGGTGTCAGCAGTGGCAGGGTGATGCGCCAAAAACGGCCCCACCAATCGGCTCCATCAATGGACGCGGCTTCGTATAGGGTCACCGGAATTCCCTTGAGCCCGGCCAGCAAAATCACCATCTGGCCGCCGATCGACCAGAAGCTCATTATGATCAGGGCCGGCTTGGCCAGCCGCGGGTCTTGCAGCCAGTACAACCCTTCCAGCCCAATCCAATCGAGAAAAGCGTTGGCCAACCCCCACTCCGGGTGAAATATCCACACCCACAGGATCGAATTGGCCACCACCGGAGTCAAGGAGGGCACGTAGTAGGCAGTGCGGAAGAGGTGAATACCCCGCAGGTTCATGTTTACTGCCAGCGCCGTCAGCAACGCCATGAACAAGTGCAAAGGCACGCCTATAAATACGTAGTAGCTCGTGTTGTACAGACTCAGCCAGTAGCGATCGTCGTTGAAGAGCTTGATATACTGCGCACTGCCCACCCACACTGACGGGGTTACAATCTCCCAACGAGTAAAGGAGATATACAGCGACGCCAGCATCGGCCCGGCCGTAAATATGATGAAGCCGAGCAGCCAGGGCAGAATGAACAGGTAACCGTCTCTGGTTTCTGACCAGAGCAGGCTACTTCCTTTTTTCCTTTTGGCTACGGTAATTCCTGGACTGGACATCGCAAGGAAAAGAGATCAACGGTGTTGGCAGCCGGTGGACGACTGCCAACACCAACCTCGTTTACTCCTAAACGCCAGGCACGTATACAGCCAGATCTTCTACCCGGCTGGCGATAGAATCCAACGTAGCTTGGGCATCGCCCTTCTGGATGCCGTAGATTGTGTTGAGCGCCGGCTGCACTTCACGATGAACACCGATCCAGTCACCTGCAACCGGCTCAGGCCTGCCATACTCAAAAGCGTCCAACATGATCTGTGCGCTTGGAGGCAGCACGTCTGCGCTCGACTCCAGCAGGTTTTCCGCCACCACTTTCAGCGAAGGCACGTTCAAGCCCGTTGCTTCCACCCAGTGGCGGAAGGCGTCCTCGCCGCCCAGGAACTTCATCCACTGCCAGGCTGCGTCCGGATTCTCGGTGCCGCTGTAAAGGCTGTGCCCGGCTGAAGCCACGCGCGTAGTGCGCGTGTCGTCTTCATCGACCGGCAAATGCGCAATGTCCCATTCAAATTCCGAACTCATCACGTTAGAAAATACGGAGAACTGCGGGAACATGCCGATGCGACCGGTTGTGAACAGATCGCCGGTGCTGAATCCTCCCGCCTCGGTAACTGTGGCCGGCAGGTGAATGCCGCCCTCCTGATGCCAGTTCTGTATCTCCAAGACCTGCGACAAGCCCGGCTCCTGGTTCATCGTGAACTTGGTGCGGTCTTCGCTCAGCACGTCGCCGCCCTTTTGCCACATCTTGATCCAGGTGTTGCGATTGCGTTGCCAGTCGGCCGTGCCGTAGATGCGATCAACGCCTTCACCTTGGGTCATCATCGTCGCGCAATCCATAAAGTCGCCCCAAGTCCAGTTGTCCGAAGGCCGCGCCATGCCGGTGGAGTCGAACAACTCGGCGTTGTAGATAATGACCGTGCTGGTCGTCTCGCGCGGGAAGCCGATCTGCCTGCCCTCGTACTGGAAGTCCTTGTAGGCCGCCAGCAGAAAGTCGTCGCCGCTGATGTCGTCGTCGGCGTCAATGAACGGGTTGATGTCGAGCTGAATGTTGCGCACGGCTTGGCCGGAGTTCGTGTAACTGTGCGCCCAATAGGAATCGGGCGCGTCACCGGCGGCAATGAGCGTAAGGAGCTTGGTCTGAATCTGAGTCGCCCCGCCCGGTTCCCAGATCGGTTCAATCGTAATGCCCGTGTTGGCGGCCTGAAAGTCCTCGATCAGCGGCTCATAGCGTAGAAATGAAATTTCGCCGCCGCCCTGTGTCAGGAACGAAACCGCCGTCGGTTCGGCCATGCTGCCGCCGTCTCCGGAATCGCCTCCCGAAGGCCCTGCCACCGGCATACAAGCCGCCAGTGCGGTTGCGCCGATCCCAAATGCAGACAGGCGCAGAAAACTACGTCGTGAAGGGGAATTCGAACAGTTGCCTTTCATCTTACTTGCTCCTTTGCAATCGAAATTTGGATCAAATTGGGGTTCGCAATATGGCGCTTCACTGGGCGCATGGTAGCACAACAGCAGCCGAAGCGCTAACATGCCGAGATCGAGGCAGGACCCTACCCAATCGCGGCAATGGGCCTGTACGCAATCGTCGCCTATTTCTATCCTGCCCTCCGCAAGCGCTCCAAGCTCCTGCCCATAGACATAGTCGCCCTGCCTGAAATGCGCCCGCCTTACATATCGAACCTCCAGCCCAATGGGAAAAGACGTTTTTACCCCACCCGCTGTACCCCAGACCAGGCCTCATCCCTCTAAAATCGCGGCCCTCCCTCTCTCCTCTACCCTCGCTTCTCTCTTCCTGCCTTTCCGCTCGCTTCTCCCTCTTCTCCCCCCACTCCTTACCCCTCTCCCCCCCGACTTTCTCGGACAGACCAAATATCGACCTTGCCGAGGTTTTCTTCGTGGCCCTTCGTGGCCCTTCGTGGACAAAAAGGTTTTCTCCCTTTCCCTTCGCGGACAGACCAAATCATGACCTCGCAAAGGTTTTCTTCGCGGCCCTCCGTGGACAAAAAAAGGTTTTCTTCGTGGTCCTCCGCGGCCCTCCGTGGACAAAAAAAGGTCTTCTTCGCGCCCCTTCGCGCCCCTTCGCGGATAAAAAGGCGTTAAGGTGTTCTTAGAGGCAGGGCATTGCATCAAATTGGGACAAATCCACATGAGGCTCCCTGAATCGGTAGGGGCGCCCCTTGTGGGCGCCCTTCGCGGGCTACTGTGGCGTCCGAACTTAGATGCAATTGCCCTGTTCTCCCTGCCCCTCCGCGCCCCTTCGTGGACAAAAAAAGGTTTTCTTCGCGCCCCTTCGCGCCCCTTCGCGGACAAAAAAGGGTTTTCTTCGTGGTCCTCCGCGGCCCTCCGCGGCCCTCCGTGGACAAAAAAAGGTCTTCTTCGCGCCCCTTCGCGCCCCTTCGCGGACAAAAAAGGTGTTCTCCCTGCCCCTTCGTGCCCCTCCGTGGACAAGAAGGGTCTAAGATGTTCTCCGTGCCCCTCCGTGGACAAAAAAAGGTTTTCTTCGCGCCCCTTCGCGCCCCTTCGCGGACAAAAAAGGGTTTTCTTCGTGGTCCTCCGCGGCCCTCCGCGGCCCTCCGTGGACAAAAAAAGGTTTTCTTCGCGCCCCTTCGCGCCCCTTCGCGGACAAAAAAGGGTTTTCTTCGTGGTCCTTCGTGGTCCTCCGCGGCCCTCCGTGGACAAAAAAAGGTTTTCTTCGCGCCCCTTCGCGCCCCTTCGCGGACAAAAAAAGGTTTTCTTCGCGCCCCTTCGCGCCCCTTCGCGGACAAAAAAGGGTTTTCTTCGTGGTCCTCCGCGGCCCTCCGCGGCCCTCCGTGGACAAAAAAAGGTCTTCTTCGCGCCCCTTCGCGCCCCTTCGCGGACAAAAAAGGTGTTCTCCCTGCCCCTTCGCGGGCTATTGTGGCGTCCCAATTAAGATGCGTTTGCCCTGCCCAAAATTCCCAAAACCCTTGACAACTCCCCAATAATCTAGTACAATTGTTCCACATCCCCGCACAATTCTTCGTGCAGGTGTGAATGTCCCCGGCAAAAAAACCGCTACCTTTTCCGACGTGTCAGTCGGTCCATTGGTGGCACCCCCACGCCAGGAGTAACACACCATGGCTAAAATTCTCTGCAAAAGTGTAAGAAAAGACGGCTCCCCCTGTCAGGGACAAGGTCTCGAGCAATTCGACGGCTACTGCATCGCCCACGGCCCCGCCGACAAAGTCCGCGAATCGCGCGCCCGCGGCGGTAGGAACTCTTCTACCGCTGCCCGAGCCGACAAACGCATTCCCGAACGAATGCAAAGCGTTATCAAAGGACTCGCCGAGGGGTTTATCGCGGTGCGGGAAGGCACTCTCAGCCCTGCCGTCTACACCGCCATGTGCCGCGGCGCCAGAGAGATGCGCGATTCCTACCGCCTCGCCGACGCGGAAATGGAACTGATTCGCACCGAAGAGACCCAGGCCGCCGCCGAAGAAATGGCGGGCACACACCTCGACCTCGACATCCTCAAAGCCGCCAGCGAGATCGTCGCCCAACAGAACCAGTACCGGATCGACTCGCTTGTCGACCAGGGTCTTGCAGAGCCCGAAATAGGGGAGGATAAAATTCAAACCGATGAGTTCGTCCTCACAGCCGAAGGCAGGAAGCGATTCGACCAACAGCTTAGTGTCGACCACCACCAATTCGACATCGACGAAATGAAAGAGGCGGCTGAGAAATATACCTTTAAGCAGCCCGAACTGCCTGTTCAAATCAAGCACCTGGCCCAAAAGCGCACAGACATGGAAAACACCCTGGCCGAACTTACGCATGATCCCGCCAGCGACCTTGCCTTGCCGCCCAAACCTGCCTCGCTGCCCGACCCCTTGACCGGCCAGCCTATGAACGAACTGCCCGCCGGTGTGAATAGCGGTCGGCCGACTAACCCCGACGAAACCAAACCCTCCGCGGCCATGCTGGAGCAGCAGATCCACCAGGTTGAGGAGCAAATTCGTGAATACCAGGAAAAGTATGAAGATGAGGACTACCCAATAAAGCGGGCACGGTTTCACGCCGGCTTTGACCCAGAGGATGACAGATTCACAATTGTAGGGAACCAGGAAGTTCACTTTCCCAAAATCAACTTAATCATCAATAGACAATACTGGCACAAAAGAAATGACGAATCGGAAAAATAATTCCTGAATATAATATACCTTTTGAGATGCCGCGCCGCGGCGGTACGCCCCTACCCATGGCACACCTGCCAACACGCCCCTACCCGCCCGGGCAGCCGCTGAAACCGCCAACTGACCGCCATGCCCGCCAATCTGCTCTTCCAGAGTCAAGTTATCGCCCATCCCAACAACCGCCGCCGTCGTCAACCAGCCTCCACACACCCGCAAACAACCTCCACCCCCAATCTCTCGTAAACTCTCGTAAACTCTCGTAAACTCTCGTCAAACACTCATACCAGCGCCCCTGCGCCAGCGGCGCCCCTCCCATCCCAAAATTCCCAAAATCCTGCAAATCCTGATTCAGACAACCGCAAGCCATGCCCTTGACTCAGGGCAATTGCTTCAGATTGGGACAAAACCACGTGAGGCTGCCTGAATCTGGTAGGGGCGCCCCTTGTGGGTGCCCTTCTCAAGGCAAAGCGCCCAGAGAAGACAATTGGTCTCACTGGCGACGCGCTGGGCGGCGTAGGCAGGGACCTTCTCAAGGCAAAGCGCCCAGAGAAGACAATTGGTAGGGGCGCCCCTTGTGGGCGCCCTTCTCGGAGCGAATCGCCTAGAGAAGACATTTGGTAGGGGCAACCCTTGTGGGCGCCCTTCGTCGGCTACTTTGGCGTCCGAATTAAGATGCTTTTGCCCTGACCCTTGACTGCCGTCTCGCCCAGTCTTGTGTTAAGATGCGCAATTGTGAACACCTCTGCCAGACCAACCTATCGGCAGCGGAGCCAGCACCGGTTCAGTCTAAAGATCGCCAACCAGGAGGGTCCTGTGGAAAGCCAAACATTGCGTTATCGCGACGACGGCAGCATCGAACTGTATGTAACCGAAATTCATGGCCCTCAAGAAGGCGAGGTACAAGTTACTGGCGGGGCCTGCGGAATCTGTTCCTGGGACGTCGTGACCGCCAAGTTGGGCTCGGAAATGATCCCGATGGCCCCTCCCGGACACGAAGGCGTCGGCTACGTATCGAAGATCGGTGCCGGAGTGACCGGCTTCAAGGAAGGAGACAGGGTGGCCGGCGGCGGTTTTTCCACCGTGCGCAACTTGTCCAGCGAACGCATCTACCCAATCCCCACCTCGAAACTCGCCGACGAATTCTGGATCGTTGAGCCGGTCGCCTGTGCAGTGACCGGCATCGACCAGACAAACCTGCGGGCAGGAGAGACTGTCGCCCTGATCGGTTGCGGCTTTATGGGCCAGCTTCTCTTGCAAGGCCTCCTGCACTCGCCGGCCGGGAACTTGATCGCCATCGACATTGTCGAGGATCGTTTGGAGTTGGCACGCACACAGGGGGCAGAAGAGACCATCAACCTCACCCAGCACGACAGGGACGACCTCGCCGCAACCCTCAAGGCTCGCGAAATAGATGTCGTTGTAGACGCATCGGGCAGCCAGCCGGGGCTGGATCTGGCTACTGACATCGTAAAGAGCGGCGGCCGCATCAATCTGTTCGGCTGGATCAAGGGCCAGAAAGCCTATTTCGACCCAACAAAATGGCACTTGGGCGGGTTCACCATCGTCAACTCATCGCCCAGTTCGAAGATCCGCAACACCTTCCCACCGGCCATTCGTCTGATTGACGCTGGAGTTTTCGATCTTAAGCCACTCGTCACCCATATTACATCGCTGGGTGGGTACCCCTCACTGATGGAAGAGATCCTTGCGGGCGAAGCATCCTATGTTAAAGGCGTCGTTTCCTTGAAATGACCCGCATCTCTGGCCGGTTTTCACCACAGCCGCAGCACTGTTTGACATTTTCAGAAGTGGACCCGCCGCGATTCCCGCCTGCCCTGCCCTAAGCCAGCGAGCGAATTTGCCGCCACTAACTCTTGCCTTTTATTGCCGGGACGACATTTGTTCAAACCGACCAGAGAGAGTTTGCATTTTCCCTGACAATTCCGTATGATCCTGATACCACTATTCTGTCCGGTGAAAACACAATTCGCGTCGCCTTTTGCCCCGCGAGCCAGCTACAAAACAGGTAACCACCATTATGCAACTGGGATTCAGCACTTGGGGCATGCCGAAAGTACCCGTCGATGCGATAATTGGCCATTTGGCCGACCTTGGTTTCGATGGAGTAGAGTTAACCGTTCTGTCCCACCACACCACTGCACTGGAGTCGCTGTCCACGGATGAGCGCCGCCGCATTCTGAAGCTGCTGCGCGACCACAATCTCCAATTGCCGGCAATTGCCGGCCACGTCAGCCTGATGGACGAGGACAGCGCCAGCCATGCTGCCAACCTGGATCGCCTGAAGCGGACAATGGACCTGGCACTCGACTGGGCCTCGGCCGACGGGCCGCCCGCTGTCGACACAACCGCCGGCGGCAAGCCTGAAGATTGGGATAGCAAGCTGGATCTGCTGGTCGAGCGCATTCAAGAGGCCGCGGAATACGGCGAGAGCCAGGGCGTTACAATTGCCATCGAACCGCACGTAGGCTCGATCATCGACACGCCTGGTCGTATGCTAGAGGTCATCAAGAGAGTCGATTCGGACGCTGTTGGGGTCAACTTCGACATCAGCCATTTCAACGTCATGGGAATCGGCATCGAAGAGTCGGTCGCCGCAATGGCCCCCTTCGCAAGCCACACCCATGTCAAGGACGAACGGGGCACGGTGCCCGATTTCGAGTTCCTGATACCAGGTGAAGGCGAATTTGATTACGTCACCTATCTGAAATCGATGCAGCGCCACGGCTACACCGGATTTATTACCGCTGAAATCAGCAACATGGTGCAGAAGCGGCCTGGCTACTACCCGCTAGCTGTCGCGACACAGACCTATAAGACGTTGGCCAAGGCTTTCGCCGACGCAGGCATCGAACGGGGATAAACCTACCGTTACAGAGTCGGTTTTTTCGCGTCGTCGGCTGCAGAGCATGGTAAGTTCTCCCGCTGACACGGACTCCACTTATTCACTAAGAATTAAGCCGGAAGTAGAAGGTCCCAACTATACGTTGCGGCGAAAACGAACGAGGAGACAATTGTGTCAACTGAAGTAAGTTTCGACCTGAGCGGCAAAGTCATGGTCGTCACCGGCGCTGGCAAAGGCATCGGCAAATCGATTGCCGAGACCGCTGCGCGCTACGGCGCCGGCCTCGCTCTTGGCAGCCGCACGGTCAGCGAATGTGAAGAGACTGCAGAAACATGCCGTGCCAACGGCATTCGGGCAGAGGCGTGGCATCTTGACGTGACCGATTTGGCGAGCATCGACCGCTTCGTCGCCCAGACTTGGGACGCCTTCGGCCGCATTGATTCGGTTGTCAACAACGCCGGCTATAACAGCCCCAAGCCAGCCCTCGACTACAGCGAAGAGGAGTTCGACTATATTTCGGACGTAAATTTCAAGGGCGCATTTTTCATGTCCACAGCCTGCGCCCGCCGCATGATCGAAGCCGGCATCGAAGGCAGCGTCATCTCCATTAGTTCACAAGTTGGCGTGGTAGGCGGACCGCTACGAGCAATTTACGCCTCGGCCAAAGGCGCCGTGGGCCAGATGACTCGCTCGCTGGCAGTGGAATGGGCGCCCCATGCCATTACCGTCAACGCCGTTGCACCGACGTTCACGCGTACCCCCCTTTTGGAACGCGCCATTCAGAACCCCGATTTCGCCAAAAACCTTGAAAAAATCCCGATGGGGCGCATCGCCGAGCCGCATGAAATCGCCGGCGCCGTCATCTATATGGCCTCCGACGCCGCCCGTATGGTGACAGGGCAGGTGCTGGTGGTGGACGGTGGCTATACCTCTGTCTGACACACGGGCGCTGACCCACCATTAGTTCCAGCAGCAGGTGTTAATGGGTAAGCGACTTATTTGACCGCCAAGAACCGGTAAACACAGTCCCGAAACTTCTTACGGGTCGGACGACAAAATGCCTCAAAAACTACGTGCAGCAATAATAGGCGTCGGCGGGATTTCCAGGAATCACATTCAAGGTTACCTGGCCACGGGGCGCTATGAAATCGTGGCACTGGCCGACCTGAGTGCAGAGGCGATGACCGAAAAGAACCAGCAGTTTGACATTGCCCCTGCACATTACACAGACGGCCGCCAAATGATGGAAGAAGAGCGGCCAGATGTCGTGTCGATTTGCACATGGCACAAGGGCCATGCTCCCTGGACCATCGCGGCCGCGGCCTACAAACCGAAGGCAATTCTCTGCGAAAAGCCAATGGCCGAAAGCGTCGGCGCAGCCGAGCAGATGATGATCGCCTGCAAGCGCAATGACGTGAAACTTGCAATTGGCCACCAGCGCCGCTTCCTCCCCTCCTACACCTTGGCAAAAGAATTGATCGCCCAGAAAGCCATTGGCGATGTCAACCTCATACAGAGCATGGGCGGGGCGGGCCTGCCTAACTACAGCTCCCACCAGGCTGACATGTACCGTTACCTGTTGTCCGACGACGAGTGCGTTTGGGTGATGGGCAACATCGAACGCAAGACCGACCAGCACGAACGCGCCACCCGCATCGAGGACCGCGCCATGGCAGTCTTCCAGTTTGCCGGAGGACCGCGGGCGATGATCCTCAGCGATCTTGTCCCGAACTACTATCAAGGCGCTCAGATCTTTGGAAGCGACGGCATGATCAGCTTGACCACTGAATCGTTGCAGATCCTGAATGCGGACAGCGGCGGTCGTTGGGAGCAGCGCGTACCGAACGGCAAGTTTTTCACAGTGGAAGAGTTGGGCGACCGCTTCGAATGGATGGAAGGCGGCGCGGCACAAGCCGATGAGCTGGCGGACTGGGTGGAAGGCAAGGCCAATACGCACAGAGGCCGGGACGAGCAGGGGTACAAGGCGCTGCAAATGATCCACGCTGTGTACGAGTCGGCCCGCATGCACGAAAAAGTGGAGATGCCCCTGCAAACGCGGGTCAATCCCCTCGACCTGATGGTAGAATCAGGCCACTTGACGCCACAGCGCCCTGGCAAGTACGATATACGCGCTGCGGCGCTACGAAACGAAAATATGGTTGACGATACGAGAAACTAAACGCAGCACTAATTGTAATCATCCGTCTCTGTCCAATGGGAATGCATACAGGAGGGCATGACCATGAAACTCTCGGCCGAACAACTCGCGCATTTCGACGAATTTGGTTATGTGATTGTCAGCGGCGTCTTCAGTCCTGAAGAGGATATCGACCCCGTTATCGAAGAGTACAAGAGCGTTCTGGACAGCTTGGCCCGCGAACTATTCGAGGCCGAGGAGATTTCTTCACTGTACGAGGAACTACCCTTTTCCGATCGACTGATCGCCATCTACCAGGAAAGCGGTAAAGTTCACGCCCAGTATTTCGACTTCTCGCTGCCCCAGGGCAATGTGAAACCCGATACGCCCTTCTGGGCCGGCCCGGCAGTCTTCCGCATGTTGACAAATGAGAGTCTGCTGGACTCTGTCGAGTCGATCCTCGGCAGCGAAATCTATTCCAATCCGGTGCAGCACGTCCGCCTCAAACCGCCGGAACACCTCACGCCGAAGAACGAGGAGACCGGCCGCGTGATGTTGGGCAAGACCCCAGTCCATCAGGACCACGGCGTAGTTCGCCCCGAAGCCGACGAAACCCAGATGCTGACCGTCTGGTTCTCGCTCATGGATGTAAACGTTGAGAACGGCTGTCTATGTGTCTGGCCGAAAAGCCACAAGCGGGGATTGATCGACCACTGTCCTACAGATCTAGGGCTGTTAGTTCCTGGCAAACTGCTCGACGGCAAGGCAGTGCCCATGGTCATGAAAAAGGGCGACGCGCTCCTGATGCACAAACAGACGCTGCACGCCTCCTACTCCAACAACAGCGATTCAATCCGTTGGAGTTTCGACCTGCGCTACAACCCTGTCGGACAGCCGACCGGCCGACCCGCCTTCCCAGGCTTCGTCGCCCGCAGCCGCCACTATCCCGAAACGGTCTTGAGTGAACCGGCCGACTGGGAAAAACTGTGGCGCGATACACGCGATTACATGGCAACGATTGAAGATGGCGGAAACTTCAATCGCTGGACCAAGGACAACCCGGTTTGTGCCTAGCCTAAGAACATAGGCGGCATGCTGGAACTCTTTAAATTCATTTGATTCCACCAATAAAGGGGTCAGGAAATGGCCACCGGAACAGACGCGCCACCTCTCATAATGGCCCAATACGGCACCAAGCACGGGCACGCCGCCGGCAAGTTGGAGGCAATGCAGGACTCGCCTGACGTGCAGGTAGTAGGCGTCTTTGAACCAGACGCGGAACGCCGCGCCGAATTGGAAGGAACATCCGGCCCGTTCAGCAATGTGCGCTGGTTTGACTCGGAAGACGAACTCCTTTCCGACACCTCAATCGTTGCCGTTTCTTCCGAAGGCAAGAACGCCGAAAGCCTCCCCCAGACCGAAGCCCTTGTCGACGCCGGCCTGCATGTTTGGTACGACAAACCGGCCGGTGAGGATTGGACCGGCTGGCAAAGAGTGATGGGAAAGGCCCAGGACAAAGGGCTGCTCATCCAGATGGGTTACATGTTCCGTTACCAGAACGGCTTCTGCCAGATCGCCAATTGGGTGCATGGCGGCCTCCTGGGCGACGTGTATTGTACCCGTGCCCACATGTCCACCAGCGTAACTGCCGAATCCCGCAAGGCCCTTGCAGTCCATCAGGGAGGTATCTTCTTCGATCTGGGCGGCCACATGCTCGACCAGGTCGTATGGCTGATGGGCCGACCGGCCCGAACAACCAGTTTTCTCCGTACGGACGGCGTAGAAGGTCCAAGCTGCGCCGACAACACGCTCGGCGTTCTTGAGTACGAGAGAGGACTAGCATTCGTCGATATTGCCGCGATGGAGCCCAAACCGATGGCCCGCCGCTTTGAAGTCTACGGCACAAAAGGCAGCGCCATCCTGCTCGAACCCTTCGAACCGCCATACGCTATTCGTTTGTGCCTGGAAGAGCCTGCCGAGGGCTATGAGGCCGGAGCCCAGATTATCCCTGTTCCGACCCAGAGTCGCCAGCAAACCTACGAAGAGGAGTTGGTCGCCTTTGTGGCAACTCTACGCGGCCAACAACCGCCGGATCGTTCTCCTGAACACGAGCTCCTCGTGCAAGAGACGCTCCTGCGCTTAACAGGAAGAATCGCTGACGCGTAGAAAGCTGCTTCCACCTTTACCGCATCCAAAACCACCTGACAATCGGCGGCTGCCGGCCGCTCACTTTTACGTCCGCGCGTGGCGCAGTCGAATCGACAGGTATACACGCTGCGATCGCCGCCACAGCCAGAGGTTGCGCACAATTGAACCGAAGTTGTAAGCCACCACCGCGATGGAGACGCCCGAAACGCCGCAGAGAAATGCACTGCCGGTCCCGGCAAGGCAAGGCCTCCCGCCCCATAAGCTCCCCAAGATCAAGAGAATAGTCACGACTGTCAGAGAAAGCGAGTCCGCCTCGGTGATGCTCCGCGTCCGCTGACTATTGATCAGCGTACCCTGAAATAAGCTCGAGAGTGCCGTCAGCGCCGGCAGTGGAATAATCAGCCAGAGGACAGTCTTTGCCTGCTGCAAGAGCTCCGGCGGTAGCGCGGCGATCCGCAAAAACCAGAAGTCCCCAAATGGTGTGACCGCCATCACCAGCGGGACCGCTGCCAGCGACAGACCCAGCTTCCAGGTGAATCGTCGCAAAACCTCAATCGAGCCAGGTCGATCCAGCAACACAATGACCGACTCAACGAATGCAAAAGCCGCGCTGTTGGTCATTATCAACACGCCAAAGAGTACCGGCCAGAGTGCTAGCGACCCTAGCGAATCTGGCATGCGGCTGAGGCTGGCGCTGACGAGAGGTTGAAGCAGAATCTGCATGAAGGTCGTCAGAACCAGTGGCAAGTAGAGGCGAAGAAACCGATTCCAGGTCAGAGGCGGGGCGCCCGGAACTACCGACAGCAGGTTCTTGCGCACTACCGGTCTTACTCGTAGAGTGGCATAGATGGCTTCGAATACCACCCCTATTGAAATCGTGGTACTTGCGATGATGATGCCGTCCCATGAGGACAACCAGAAAAGTCCGACCGCCAGCGCCACTTCAAGCACAAGCCGAAGCACTGTTCCAAGCGATACCGCGCGGGTCTGGTCGCAGCGAATCAGAACCCCATATTGGAAGCGCCGCAGAGCAAGGCTCGGGATAAAAGGGAGCATGATTCGAACACCGCTGCGGACTGGCTCAGCAAGCTCCGCCGGCGCTGAAATCAGGCCCAGCACGATGAAATCAAAAAGTGGTGTAAAGGCGAGCAGAAAGTGAACGGAAGTCAGTCCGACGCAGAGCCAGATCATGTACTGCCTGCCCCGCCTGTAGGACTCCCTGTCTCTGCTCAGAGCCGTCGAGGCCGCCAGCATCGAAATGGACGGAGCGGACAGAACGAGGACCAGCGAGAACGCCAAGCCCCAGGCCGCCAACTGTACCTTGGGATCAATGCTTCGTGCCACAACCGCCGCCAGTATCGGCTGTTCCACGGTAATCATGAACCAGCTCAGCGCCAGCGGCCACCAGGTCTTGAGGATGCCTCGTGTGGAAAGTTGGGGCACAAGAGTAAATTCTCAGTTTGCGGTTTCTGCTACGAGGCCTGCCAGTCCAGAATGGTTCCCAACATTCCCGGTTCCCATCGTGCCAGCGTATCGTAGGCCGCTGCTGCATTCTTCCAGGCGAAACGATGAGTGCTGAGGGGATCGACCACCAACCTCCCGCTGGCTAGAAGTCTGAGAGCAGTGTCCTCATCCGCCTGATGAGTCCACCAGCCCGGTGCCGAATCCTGCTGCGGCCGCGTGCTCTCATGCGCACCTAGCACCGTCAGTCCTTTTTTGTGAACATCGCGGTAGAAATTCACCGCTTCCGTATCGCCCCTGGTACTGCCCAGCAAAACCACCCGCCCTCCAAATCGTGCCAGATCGAAGGCGGCGGGGATGGCTTCCGGATGGCCGGTCGCTTCTATGACCACAGACGGATCATTCCCGCTGCACTGTTCCCTGACGGCGGACCCGAGACCGTCATCCGCCTGCAGCGCGGCGTCGACCTTGAGCGCTGCGGCAAACGCAAGGCGGCGAGAATCTTTGTCGATAGAGACTACCGGGAGCCCGCCGTTGAGCCGGGCCAACTGCATCACAATCAGCCCGATCGGCCCGCAGCCTATGACCGCCACCGGCTCTCCGAGCTCAATTCGGGCCTTGCGGACACCTTGCATTGCAATCGATCCAAGCCGGAAAAAGGCTGCCCGCTCGTTCGTCAGCCCGTCTGGAACATGGTTGCAAACTGAAGCTGGCACATTAGCATACATGATATGGTTTGCGCGGGAGGCAACTCGGTCTCCTACTTCCCAGCCCTCAACGCCCGCTCCCACCCCGACCACTTCACCGATGTGGCTGTATCCAGTGCTCTGAGGGTATTGAGCCGATGTATTCGCCAGTCCCAACAAAAAGGCCCTCTCCGTACCCGGGCTGAGCAGCGAGACCAACGCCCTGATCAATAGCTCCCCAGGCCCCGCTTCTGGCATTTCGCACGCTCGCACGTCGGCGACTCCTCTCTCGACAAATAGGACCTCATAGTTGCGCGTGGACATTTGTCTCCTCCGTGTATTCGGACTTACTCTGAAAAGAGATCTAAGCTGAGATGGTGGAATCTGCGCTGGCTAAGCCGCCAAAGAGTAAGGAAGAAAGATCGCCTTTTTCTGGAAAAAATCCGCAAGAAAAAGGGCCGCATACTCGCTTATCGTACTTGCAAGTTTGTGATTAAGGTTCTCTGAATCCAGGCGACGCATCCCTTCCTCACCGCCGCTTTTTTCCAGTCCGCAAGGCCCTGGAGGTTTTCCCGCCAAGGAGCCAGTATAACATAGCATGTTGTGCTGGCTGCCATCCAATATCGTCACACCCTCGCCCTGGAGGCATGCTTTCTTGATGACGTTCCACACATGATCGATGTTGAGTCGTACACCCAAATACCTGACACCCGCTTGCAACTTGTGCGATTATCCCCCTGTTTCCACAGCAGGATCGAACTATTCTTCTACCCATACATTCTTAATTGAGGAGACACCTATGTACCGAAGTAAATTTCTGAGTCTGGTCATCGTCTTGGTGATGGCGCTCTTGGCTGCATGAGCCGCGCCGGCTGCCGCACCTGCTGCTGAAGAGCCTTCAGCGGATTCCGCCGACCAGGCGGACGCAATGGATGCCGAAGTCGAGCAGGTGCTGATCGGCGGCTTTGACGACGGGCCGGGTCGTGACCCGCAGGGCGTACTTTACAACAACGGCGCCGGCAACGTCTGGTTCGTCAAGATATTTACCCCGCTGATCATCATGGACTCCACTTTCTCAAATCACACCAGCGAAGCTGCGCTGGCTGTCAGCTGGGAACCTAACGAGGACGCCACCGTTTGGACCTTCAATCTGCGAGAAGGCGTCAAATGGCATGATGGTGAGGACTTCACCGCCTCGGATCTGAAATGGACTGCCGAGTTCGTTGCTGCACCGATGGCCTCAGTGACCCATTTTGGCATTGGTCAGCCCCAGCAGATTGTCGGCTGGACCGAATACAACGATGGCGAAGCCGGCGAAATTACCGGTATCCGCGTCGTTGACGACCTGACGCTTGAAATCGAGTTGAACATTCCGAATCCGCGTTTCTACGATTCGGTGCGCGCGTACTACGCTATTCCCGAGCACGCCATCGATTTCGAGTCCACCGAGATTTTCAGCAGCGACTGGTGGTTCGACAGCCCGATCGGCACCGGCCCGTACAAGTTCCATTCCTACGAAAAAGATCAGTTCATGGCCCTCCAGCCGAACGAACTGTACTGGGACGGCACACCGGAGCTGGATCAGTTGATCAACCGGTACTTCGTCGACGAGACGGCCGCCGTACTGGCACTGGAGAGCGGTGACATCGACTTCACCTACGTCAGCGCCGATGTGGCAAGCCGGTTTGAAGGCAACCCCGACTACCAGATCTTCTCAGGCCCGTCGTTCGTGACAAACATGTTCAACTACAACTATCTGAACGATGTGTGGAAGGACAAGCGCATCCGCCAGGCCTTCATGTACGGAATCGACCGTGCTTCGATCATCAGTGACGTGTTCAACGGCACTGCGCAGGCCACACCTTGTCAGGATCCCTATCCCACTTTCTGGCCTGAAGACGCCAACTACTACGAATACAATCCCGAAAAGGCCCGTGAACTTCTGGCCGAAGCCGCTGCCGATGGTGTCACGCTGGACGGTGTCAACCTTGACATCCCCACCTATTACACCTCGCAACTGGCCAAAGACATCCTGACCGTCATGCAGGCCAACATGGCCGATGTCGGCGTCAACGTCAATCCGACATTCCTTGACGTGCCGACCTGGCGCACCGTTGTGGACGACAACGCCACCGAGTGGAACATGGCCTATCGTGGAGCCGGCGGCGGACCGGCATCCTACAGCTCCATCTGGTACGTGGAAGACAACCAGTGGGGGCTTGACGATCCAACCTACGTTGACCTGTTCGCTGCTATGGACGCATCGCAGACAGCCGACGAGTACAGGGCCGCCCGCACTGCCCTCTGCAAGTACCAAAACGATGAGGCGACATTCGCTTACTGGTGGGTCTCCACCCGTTACGGCATCGCTTCCGTGGATATTGAGGACTTCCACTACTTCCCAGCACCCGGTGGTGGTCCCTACGTTGATCGCTCTCAGAACTGGAATATGAAATAGCAGCGCATCTCGGCAGTGCAGATGGCTTTGTATGTAAAGCCATTTGCACTGCCTCTCAACAGTTCCCAGTCTCTAGACTGATTCGCGCCCAACTCCCATGCAATACTTCCTGCGCCGCGTTCTCATCAACATTCCGGTCCTTTTTCTGGTCACAATCGTCATCTACCTGTTGATAAACCTGGCTCCGGGCGATCCTGTCGATTTCTTCGTCAATGAAGAAATCGGAATCACAAAGGAGGACCTGGACTTCGTGCGCGAGCGCTATGGGCTCGACGACCCAATTCCGGTTCGCTACGTCAAATGGCTGGGACAGGTGGTTCAAGGCGATCTCGGCTTTCGCTTCAAGAATGGGGACGACGTGGCAGAAGTGCTTGCCGTTCGCTTGAGACGTACCTTCTTGCTCATGGGTACCGCATTGGGAATTGGCATCGCTGTCGGAGTAACGCTTGGCATCTTTATCGGCTTGCGGCAGTACTCCTTCTGGGACTTCACGTTCACCGGTCTTTCTTTCGAGGGAATTTCGATGCCGGCATTCATTGCCGGCATTTTTGGCCTCTACATCTTTTCGGTCAAGCTGGGCTGGTTTCCCTCCGGGGGCATGCGCACTATCGGCAAGCCGGAATCGCTCTTCGATCTGCTTTATCACTTGGCGCTGCCGGCAGGAACGCTCGCAATCTTTAATTTGGCGACCTTCATGCGCTATACCCGCTTCAGCATGCTTGAGGTAAAGGGAGAGGACTATGTACGCACTGCCAATGCAAAGGGGCTGAAGCCGCCTATTGTGACATGGCGCCACGTATTTCGCAACGCGCTCCTCCCTATCGTTACAGTAGTAGGCCTGAGTTTGCCCGCCTTGGTTGCCGGCGCACTCTTCACGGAGACAATCTATAGTTGGCCAGGCATGGGGGCGCTATTGGTCGATGCGGTTGCGGCGCGGGACTATCCCATGGTTATGGGAATCATGTTGGTGACGGCATTGGTCGTGTTGGCGGCCAATCTCATTACAGACCTGGCTTATGCTGTCGCCGACCCGAGAATCCGCTACGAGTAGGCCGGTGCATTGGCTAGAGCGGAATCAGTGGAATCATAGCAGAAACGAACAATTGCCTTTCATTGCGCGGAATGTAGAATCTTAGATATGTCAGTAGACAGTGGTAAACACAGAGTAAACTCCCAGTCCCCAACTGCCCGGGCTTGGTCGCGGTTTCGTCGTCATCCACTTGCCCTGGCTGGACTATTCCTCTTTGCAATAGTACTTCTGGCGACTCTCGCGGCCCCCCTGATTGCACGCTACGACTACGCCGCCCTCAATTTGTCTGAAAAATTTCAGTCCCCTAGTCTGGCACACTTTTTGGGCACCGATCGGGTGGGGCGCGACATCTGGAGCCGCACATTGTACGGAGGCCGCGTCTCACTGGCCGTCGGCTTTGCAGCGGCCTCGATTTCAACCGTCATTGGCGTCATTCTTGGCTCGGTTTCCGGCTTTTATCGAGGCAAGGCTGACCAGATCATAATGCGGTTTACCGACGTAGTGATGACTTTCCCTCGCGTTGTAATCATCCTGACGGCAGCTATCTACTTGGGACAGAGCATCGCCAGCGTCATTTTCTTGATTGGAATCTTCAGTTGGCCCGGTCTCACTCGCTTGGTGCGGGGACAAGTACTCTCTCTGAGGGAACAGCCGTTTGTGCTGGCTTCGCGCTCATTGGGCTCAGGCAACCGGCGTATTATAGTCACCCATGTGCTTCCAAACGTAATTGCCCCCTTGCTCGCGTCAGTGACGTTCGCGGTCAACGGAGCCATACTTCTTGAAGCAGGGTTGAGCTTCCTCGGCGTCGGCATACCTCTTCCAACGCCAAGTTGGGGAAACATGCTGGAAACCGCCCGCAGCCTGGACGTGCTCCAGGACGGCCCGTGGATCTGGATGCCCCCGGCGGTGATGATTCTGCTGACTGTCCTGAGCATCAACTTCATCGGCGACGGCCTGCGCGATGCCATCGATCCCAGATATCAGCAGGGCTGACAGCTAAGAACGAACCGCCTTTTCCCTTCGCAACTTACACAAGGCCATTCCGGCAGTCACGCAGTTCGCTAGCGAATATGCAGTTGATCAGCGAGATCGTTGAAATCTTTGGCTACTACGTCAACGGAAGGATCAGGGTTCAGATCCGTTTTCTGGTCGGGGCCATGCTCCCGAGGCCGATAGACAAATGCGGTCTTGAAGCCGACCGCCTTCGAGGCTTTCAGGTCTCCGTTGTGGGCCGCGACCATCAATACTTGGCGAGGCTCCAACCCCAATAGTGCGGCCGCCATCTTGTACACTTCCGGGTCCGGCTTGTAGTGCTTGGCCAGCTCTGCAGAAAGGACACAGTCCCAGCACAGCCCTCCGTGCCGGGCCATGTTGACCAGCAGGGCCACATTTCCATTGGACAAAGACGCAACGATGGCGTGCTGGCGCAGGCGCGAAAGACCTGAGGCAACATCCGGCCACGGGTTCAGCCGGTGCCAAACTCTGTTCAGCTCCTGTGTATCGGCCTCAGACAGTCCGGAAACCTGGTGGCTATCCAAGAGTTGATCCAGGATCAAGCGGTGGAGTGCATCGATGTTCATCCATGGCAGCTCCCCGGTACGAACGCGGTTCATAGCCGGTCCGTACCCACCTCGCCAGTCTTCAGCAAACTGTGGCCAGTCCACCTCTACCCCTCTAGCGGCCCAGACTTTCTCTCCTTCACTTATAATCGAGCCGCGCCAGTCCACCACAGTACCGAAAACGTCGAAAGTCATTGCTTTGATTTCAGAAATATTCATAATATCTCCACTTGTACCTTAGGTGGGAGGAGCGTTTTTGAGACCGCGCCCGCGCAAAGAACTTACCGAGCTTTGCCGCGGATTCATTCCTTTTAGAACTCCGTCAAGTGTCAAGACGGAGACAACGCTTCGACGATTGCATCGCAAAATTCAGGCAAGTCGTCGGGTACGCGCCCGGTAACCACATTACCGTCAATCAGCGCAGGCACATCGTGATAGACTGCGCCAGCGTTAAGCAGATCGTCGGTGACGGCGCAGTAAGCAGTGACATTGCGGCCGGCTACGCTGTCGGTCCCCTTCTGACGGTCGAGCGAGATAAGCACTTGCGGACCGTGACAGATTGCGGCCAGAACCTTGCCAGCCCTATGGATTGCCGCTGCAAATTCCAAGGTCTTGTCGTCGATACGTAGAAAGTCTGGAGCAAGTCCCCCGGGAAACACTGCCGCGTCGAACTCCTCGTGATTCATCTCCCAAATGCTCTGCACAGAGTAACGATTTCCCTCGGCAAGTACGTCAAAGGGAATCGTATGTCCGAACCGGCCAGTAATCGGCTTGTCGGGCCACGCCGGACGACCGTGAAAGTGGCCCAGGGCCGTCAGCGGCAGTGTGCCAACAACGATGTCCGCGCCGGCCTGACTAAGTTGCAACACAGAGTACATGACTTCGATATCTTCGAACTCGTGCGCTGTCAGAATCGCGATTGATTTTCCCTCTAGTCGTTTGTCCATGGTCTGAATTTCTCCGATCAACACCTGTGCTCCTCGAGCGCTTCCCAATTAAATTCTACGCCATGCCCTGGTCTATCGGGAGCGATGGCAGCGCCGTCTTTGATGTCTAGTGGATGGCGGATGAAGCGTTCGAGCCCAAAGCCATGCGCCTCAAGGAAGGAACTGTTGGGAATCGCCGCCAGCAGATGCACCTGTAAATCGTGTACGCCGTGAGTGGTGATGGGCAGGTTGCAGGTTTCGGCCAGATGTGCGACTTTAAGCCATGGTGTCACTCCGCCCAGGGTGGCCACGTCCGGCTCGGGAAAGGAGATGGCGCCGTGCGCGATCATCTGTTGAAACTCATACACAGTATGAAAGTTCTCACCCGTGGCAATGGGAAGACCGCCTTCCCGCGCGATGCGAGCATGGCCGGCCACGTCGTCAGGAATCGTCGGCTCCTCCAGCCACAGCAGATTGAATGGCGCGAGGCCGCGGGCAGCACGAATGGCCTCATCCACTCGCCAGCTCATATTTGCGTCGGCCATTAACGGAAAATCCGGACCTAAGTGATTGCGCATGGCCGCAACCCGCTCTATGTCTTCGGATACCCGTTCGCGGCCGACCTTCATCTTGATGGCGCGGAAACCTTGTGCCTGAAAGTCATCGGCCTGGGCCAAAAGCGCTTCGAGCGAAAACTGCAGGTCTATGCCGCCTGCGTAGACAGGCACGTTGGGATCATGGCCTCCCAGCATCCTCCACCAGGGTGCCCCCTGAGCTTTGCCCCGCAAGTCCCAAAGTGCGATATCGAGCGCTGCCAAGGCAAAGGAGGCGGCCCCGCCCCGCCCGATGAAGTGCACGTGCCACCACATGCGTTCCCACAGTCGCTCTATGCAGTCCGCATCTTCTCCGATCAATATAGGCGCCAGGTCATCGCGAATCAGTGCCAGGATGGCAGTGCCGCCGATATCGCCGACAGCATAGGTATACCCGACCCCTTCCAGTCCGGCAGCCGTTTGGATACGGGTCACGATCAGCCCGAAATGGGAGATGTCGCCGTGCGTGGAATCCGAAAGGACCACCGGCAAGGGAATGCGAAAGTGGTCAGTGCGAATTTGCGTGATTTTCATGTCCTGTCATTCCCCAAGTATTGGCATCTGCGGCACAAAACCCAACTCTTCCCGGATCTGCGTTATGTCGTACACCGGGTCCTTCTCTTGACCACGCCGCTCATAGTGGGAGAAGTCTACATTGTCGGCCTCTTCGCCGTACCAGGAGCGCAGCACATCGGGCACAGGGACTGCCACGCAGGCCTGACTTCCCACCGCGTTGAGGATTCGCACTCCCGGTTTGAATGGAGCCTCCGCAGCAGCTATAAGACAGCGAACCGTATCACTAAGAAACATGATCGAAATTCTTCCCATCCCCCAGATGGGCGTGGGACCGGGTTGAAGGGGCGTAAGTTGGCGGTCATCAGGGGCGATGCTGGCCAACCGCAGATTGACAAAGTCCAAGGACTCGTTCTGTCGAGACAGATACCTCGTTATCTCCTCCATCAAATACTTGGAAAATCCATAACCGTCACGGTCCAGACATGGGTGTTCGTCTGGCATGGGAAGCTCGAGCGGTCGAAAATCTACCGATTGCATCCCTACTGCGGCGATGGAACTGGCCATCACGAACTTCTGGCACCCGCGGTCTATGAGATAGCGAAGCAGGTGATGCGTTCCCACCACATTAACGCGCAGACAGTCCTCCTCGGAACACCCTCCTGTCACCGCGGCCAGGTGTACAAGGATGTCGATATCGCCGTATAGATCCAGCTTTGGTAGTTCATCTGGATTAGAGAAATCGCCGCCGACGGGCACGGTGTTTGGCAAAAGGGTCGGACTGCGCGAGAGGCAGATAACTTCGTGTTTTGTGTTTCCCGCCATGGCCTCCGCCAATGCTTTGCCGATAAAGCCGCTGGTGCCGGTGATAAGAATCCTGCTCATATCGCTTCTTCGTCCTCCCTCAAGCCGCATGTCCGTTATGGCAGCCTATTACGATCCGATGCGCCCACTCCTAAAGTCGGTTTTTTGCTCCCATCGTATAGAACCCCCAGGGAAACTATCCACCGTGAAGTCAATTGACTCTTGGAAAACTGAGATTTCTCGGCGCCCTTGCAGTTTCACAGCTTTCTCGGCTTCTGGGAGGCCTGCTGTCTGCAATTCTAAGACCCTCCTCTTGGCCAGAAAAAAGCTTGGCTATGGCCACGCAGACACTAAGTCAACTCCAGCGAATTACTGCGCCAAATAACTCCGGTAACTCATTCCGGTTTATCATTGCATACAAATCCGGAGCCTCGGGGGCGGCAACGCGATGGGTGATCGTCTTGTGCCAGGGAATAGCCCCTGTGGCGATGTTGCGCAGTACTGCATTCCGGCAAGGAGCAAGCCCATCATTACAAGGAAAAAATGCGGTAAGCTGTTTGGCGTGGGGCACGAGATAGTTGAAAGAGACTGGCTCCTTTCCATAGTGGCCAAGAAAAACAAACTTGCCCCGCAGCCGAGCGAGCGGGAAAGCTAGGTCTAGACAAGAGGGAATGCCGCTACCTTCCAATACCACATCCGCCCCTCCTGGTTGGATTTCCTCTACACGGGCAATTACCTCTTTCGTAGACAGTCCGTCGGCGTTGATAACGTGATCTGCCCCCATCTCCTTTGCCATCTCCAGCCGCCGAGGATTGAGGTCGATGGCGATGGTCACCGCGCCGCGCAGTCGCGCCGCCGCCAGCGCGCCCAGTCCGATCAGACCGACTGCATGAAAGGCCACGACGTCGCCCATCTGGACACCGGCCATATCGACAGCATTGTAGCCCACTGC
This sequence comes from Caldilineaceae bacterium, assembly GCA_965220715.1. Lineage (GTDB taxonomy): Bacteria > Chloroflexota > Anaerolineae > Caldilineales > Caldilineaceae > Bin5. Next base: position 3,501,963 of record OZ244843.1, on the reverse strand, counting down.
CGGCATCACAAAGAGGGCTCCTGTTGCTTCGTCAACTCCTTCTGGCAGGAGTTCTATTTCCGAGTCCTCGGGCATTAACGCATGGGAGGAATGGGCGCCGGAACATGACGTAACTGGCTGGCCGTCGTGATTCATACGCAGAAAGCTGCGGCGGTAGTAAACCTTGTCGCCAACCTCGAACTTTGATACGTCGGCCCCAATGTCCTCGACAATACCCACAGCCTGGTAGCCCGTACAAATGGGAAAGGGACCATAGTTAATCTTCTGACGAATTACAGCAAACTCCGTGCCAACACTGACGCCGGACCAGATGCAACGTACCAGCACATCCGAGGGCCCGAGTATGGGGATTTCAAATTCTTGCAGCGAGAATTGTTGCTGGGCTGTACAGATTAATGCGCGGCTTTTCATAATGAAGTCGCCCCTTCTTTTGACATTCTCTGAGGTGTAATCTAGGCAAGAATTGCGCCCCACCAGCAGACTTTGCGCCGTGGAACGCAATTAAACTCTTGAGTTCAATCTCAGTTAAAGCCAGAGTACTAAAGGCGTGCAGAACTGTCAATGCACTTTGGGCTCACGATGACCTGGTAAGCCTTCGAAGCGATGAAGCGCTTATTGTTATTCCTTTGCCGACGGACACGTTTTCGCGGCGGACAGAGAACTGTCTATACGAGTGCCGCATGAGACTGAGTCTTGGCCGGTTAGATAGACTGGCTTTTCCATGAGTATCTGGATCCTCTGACAGTCAGATGCGAAGGAGGGATAGCTCTCAGAGGGCTTGCCTTGGGACAGGAAAGGAGTAACTTTCCTCCAGACAACCCCTCAGGCTGGAGCGGGACCGACCTCACTGGATGGCGCCGAACAGGGAGATAGCGCCCGACTTGGGAATTGATTACTCAGCATCGCTGCGCTTATCTTGTACCTAGGGAAACGTAATTCTTCGTGAGGATTCCCTTCTGTGGAATCCGCTCCATAAGCCTACAAGCAGTTGGACGCAGTATCAACAGTTAGATTCTCTGTTCAAGTTCAGACGGCCCGCAGTTCTTCCTTCTGGTAGCTAGGCTTTGAGGCTTGTCGTGTACGATATCGAATCCCTGGTGCCGACCGTTCAAGTCGGCGTCTTGGGGCCGGAGGTAATCTTTGCATAAGTATGGCTGGAAGACAGTGATTGATTTCGGCCCACCTTACAGTCCGGCAGGAGTGCCGTCAAGACGCTTAGGCTTAGCGGCGTCCTGTGACAACCCCAAGAACTACATTATCTGCAACCCGTTTCCGGCCCCTACCCCAGTGTAAAACCCGCTCATTCTTCCCGTTCGGCTTGCTGTCTGCTAAGGTGAATGCTATGATCGGTCGTACGGAGGAAATAGGGTAACATTCTGGCCCCCTTTCAAATGCAAGCCTCGTGTCCGTACATTGATATCGGCGATTCAGAATGAATCGTGATGTCACATGGGGTTTCATATAGCGTAGACGGGGCAACCATCAATGTCAGCGCCCTTGTGGCTTCGAAGCTCTTCGACAGAGAGGGAAGGTTGTGACAGATTTGGAAACAGCAAAGGTCCCCATCGAAATATTTCTGAAGGAATTGGCCTCCGGAGGGTCGACTCCTGGGGGAGGCGCGGCGGCGGCACTGACAGCCTGTCAGGCAGCCGCACTGCTTAGTATGGTTTTGAATTTCACTGTCGGACGAAAAAAGTACGCGGCCGTTGAAGAAGAGCTGCGGGGACATTTGCTTCAGACCGAGGGCTTGCGGGTTGATCTCCTGCGCCTAGCTGATAAGGACGCCGAAGCCTTCGGTGCCGTGGCGGCGTGTTTCACCCTGCCCCGGTCCACGGAGGAGGAGAAGGCAGCTCGCACCGAAGCCATGCAGGCCGCTTTGCGAGGGGCAGTGGAGGTTCCACTCACTATCGCCGCGCTTTGCGCCGAGCTCTTGGAACTGACATCTCCCATCGCAGAGAAGGGCAACGCCAATGTTGTCAGTGATGCGGCAACTGCTGCCCACCTTGCCTTTGCCGCTTTTCACAGCGCGCTGGTCAATGTGAACATAAATCTGAAGTTCTTGAAGGATGTCGAATTAGTTAAGGAAGGCAGAGGAAAGGTGGAGGCGTTAACAGTATCCGCCGAGAGAAGCTACGTCGCCGCTCGCGCCGCATGCACTAAGACCCTGGGCATAGCGATATGAGCGCACAACTTCTTAAAGGCCGACAACGAGCAAAACATTTTCAGACTGAACTGTCCGAGACCTTCTCCCGATTGACCGCAGAGTACGGCCTGCCGCCGACAATGGCCGCTTTACAGGTCGGAGGGGATTCAGCCGCAAAAGGCTATCTGCGCGCCATCCGTCGCGCCTGCCAGGGCGTTGGAGCCGAGTTACGGCCTGTTGAACTAAAGAACGACAGCAGTCAACGTGACGTTCAGACGGCGCTGGCGGCGCTTAACTGCGACGAGTCCGTACATGGCATTATGGTTCTGGAGCCACTGCCAGATCATTTAGATGATTCCCTACTCATTGACTCTTTGGACCCCGCGAAGGATGTTGACGGCGTCCATCCGCTAAATGCCGGTCGGCTGGCGGCACAGCGACATCCACACTTTGTGCCGGCCACCCCTGCTGGTGGCATCTTGCTGGTTGAAGAGGCAGGCGTGGCCTTCAAAGGCAAGCATGCAGTTGTTATAGGGCGCAGCGATATCGTTGGAAAACCTATGGCTCTATTGTTGCTGCATCGACACTGCACGGTTACCATTGCCCATAGCCGAACGGAAAATCTGCCTGCTGTCGCTCGGAAAGCAGATATTCTGTGTGTAGCAATTGGTCGACCGGAAATGGTAACGGGTGAGTGGATCAAGCCCGGCGCAGTCGTTGTTGATTTTGGTACAACCTACACAGAGGAGGGCCTGAAAGGAGACTGCGAACAGGCAAGCGTGGAGGCCGTGGCAGGTATGTTAACACCCGTTCCAGGCGGCACCGGTCCCATGACCAACGTCATGTTGATGCAGAATCTTCTGAGCGCCTACCGTCGTCTCGTCGCATCCAATTGACATCAATGACCCAGAATTTCTACACTCTTCTCTCGTGGGTGATGGTTGAGTTCGGGTTGGCCAAAACTGCTGAGTAGGTCAAGAGCCCTGTTTAGACGGACCTGCAGGCGCGGCTCTTTGCACTTCCAATCGCCACGCACCTGGCTACAAACAAGGAGAGAATCCCCCCAGATACTCAGCGATGTCGACATGGGATCGATTTGATGTTCCACCAAGCGGTCTCGAACCGTCTCCAGCGCCGCGATCAATGTGTCGTATTCGGCTTCGTTGTTGGTTACCCGGTCGCCGAAATTCAGTTGAACGACCTCTCGAGGACGTGCTGGCCAGTCCAATGCGAAGCTTCCATAACCTTCTCCCGGGTTGCCGCGACTGCCTCCATCAAAGACGATTCGAATCGGTTCTGTCGGCGCTTCGCCTTGCAAGGGTAGCATTGCTGATGGCGCCCCACTCTCTTGCTGGGGAGAGCTTACGACAGCATGGCCACTTACGGGGGAGCGATAGGATGACAACCGAACTCGCTCGGCCGGCCGCGGGGGCTCCTGCTTGCCTAACTCCGACGTGAGCATTCCTTTATGTCTTTCCAGGCTCTTCGGCTGTACAGCTAGCGCAATAGGAAGTGGATTTCGGTCTGAAAGCAGTTCGTCTGGTTCCAGCAATCCCATTGCCTTCATTTGGCGCAATAGCAGGCGCCGCTGCCCCGGCGAAAGTTTTTCAATCTGGCTGACGAGTTTATCCAAAGTTCGATTCACCACGGTCCTGTCCTTGCTACATCTCGGTTCCCTGCATCGGCCTGGGGAATCTTGCAATTCATGACATCGAACTGATTAATGTTCACTGTGTTGAAACTACTTTTGCAGGCAAATGTGTGCCCAGGATTGACAGCGTTTCCCGAATGGATACAGGAGTCAGAGCCCGTAATTGGTCCTCACGCAGGTTGGGGCTCCTTTCGACGGGCAGCCTTTGCTTTTTCCCACAAGAAGACCAGATTAGCCTGATGAAAATTCTGCACCAGCCCGCCTAAGGGAATGCGGTTCCGGCCGAATTTCTCGATTTCATTGCTCAACAGTTCTCGTCTGGTGGCTCCCTCTGATAACAGACGATCGACCAGCGCTTCAATGTCGTTCAGGTATTGGATACTATCCTCAATGCTGGGCGTAACCTCCCCTCGCAAGAGAATATCTCCGTGGCCCTGAACTATCGTTTCCAAATTGAACTCGTGGAGACTGTGCAATGACTGTTTGAACTTTTCAATATCGGCAAGTGGTGAGGCTATTACCGGCACGGGCATCATTAAGTCGCTTGCGAACAGAACTTTTTCCTCCCTCACATGCACAACACAAACATCCGGTCCAGGTCCCGGCGCATGAATAATATGTACTGTCTTATCGCCCAATCGGATGACCGAGCCTTCATTGAAAATAATTTTCGGAAGTCGGATTTCGACTCGTAGCAATTCGTTAGTATGCTCTCTTGCCTCCTCCAGTGCTTTCCGACCAAAGCGAACGAGCAGGTCTCGGGCAGCCTCATGGGCGATGAGTTCTGCTTCCGGGAAAAGACAGGAACCATAGACGTGATCCGCGTGGCTGATTGTGTTGATCAGGTAACGAACGCCTGCGGGACAAACTTGCGCCGCAAAGTCGATAATCTGTTTGGTTTCTGAAGGGAACGGCAGGGTATCTATCAGTATGCCCCCTTCTGATGATACGACTAACCCCGCGTTCACCTCTGCGTATAGCCCACTGGTGAATACCCACGTATCATCCGCAACCCGCGTGCGCGTTATCGCCACTCGCTACATCCTTTTGCTTTTTTCCTTGAGCAGTCGCCAAAAGAGTCAAGTATAACACAGCACGACGGAGTGGGGCAATGGTGGAAACGACTCTTTGTAAACCAGCATGTACCTTGTCCAGGATGGGAGAGTCAGAGGGAGGAGCCGAGTCGGAGCAGTTCCCCTCTGGGAAGGGTGTCACGATTCGATTGGAAGGCAGCGATCGGCCTTTGCGTTGAAGACTTACATTTAGGCCAAGAAATGCTAGAGTCGTGCCGCCGTCCTATCGGGCGCCCAAACCCTGACGATCTGTTCGAGCCAGCAGAAGATGTCCCTCCAGGCTCGTAACGTACAAATCGCGCAATTCAGGGCCGCCAAACGTACAATTGGTCGGACTGTCGCAGGGCAAAGGGTGAGTCTCCAGCACTCTTCCGTTTGGTGCGAAGACGTAAATCATCCCGCCTGGGCCGCTAACTCCCCAACCGGCCGTGGCTACGATATTTCCTTCACTATCGAGGCACATACCGTCTACGCCTCGATGAGGGTAGAAATTATGGAGAACTTCATATGGCCCTACGATTGGGCCATTTTCACCCGAGTCCTCCTCGCAGACCGGATAGGCTCGCAGTTCGCGCAGTTCGCCATCTCCCTTCTTGCTTTGGGCTATATAGAGTACTTTCTCGTCAGGGGAGAGGAGCAGACCGTTGGGTGCGGTCGTATCGAAAGTCACCCGCACCGGCTGCCAGCTTCTGTCCTCCTGCCTTTCCAACCGATAGACGGACTCGTGATCCAACTCCATGTCGTCACGGAAGTCGCCGTAACGCGGATCGGTAAACCAAATCCGACCCTTGCTGTCGATAGCAAGATCATTTGGACTATTGAAACGCTTCCCCTCAAATTCAGCCCCGACTACAATCGTTTCACTCCCTTCCGCGTACTGTACCATGCGTCGACCGCCGCCTTCGCATGCGTTCACAAGACCTTGACTATCCAACATTAAGCCATTGGCCTCATTGGTACCCTCCCGCCACACGCTGGACTGACCGCTGCCTGGATCGTAGCGCATTATGCGACTGTTGGGGATGTTGGTGAACAGGAGCGACCTACCGTCCCAGACCGGCCCTTCCGTCAGGCCAATGGGTTCCAGCAGGACTTCAAACTTCCAGGCCATTCAAGCCTCCTATCAATATTGGAGAAGATAATCGGAGCCACAATCTATGGCGATTTGGCGGCTTCGCTTGAGCGCCTGAAACGGGTCTTCCAGTTGGGGGCTTAGTTCAAGGCTGACGGCGCCTGAATATCCAATATCCTGAAGAGCGCCGAACGTGCCTCGAAGCGTCTGAACCGTTAGAACCCCATCCAGCAGCGCCCAGTGCAAGTCACCCAGTCCGTCGTTGTCGTCAAGATGGACATAGAAGAGACTCTCGCCGGCCTGCCTGATCACATCAGCGGGGTTTTCGCCGCTAATTTGCACATGGCCTATGTCGAAGAGAAGCCCCAAGTTGGGGTGATCGACTCCGTTGATGAAATCAAGCGTGGCGGCAGCAGTGGGAAGTGCGGTACCTGGAAAGTGCTCGATACAAAGTTTGACATCATGTTCCGCCGCGCTATCAGCAGCATCCGCGAGCGAATCGGCATAACAAGACAAGGCGTCCTGGCTGTCGTTAGTCCCAGGCACAAAGTAGACAACGCCTCCTCCCATAGCCGCACAACTGCTTACAACCTGCTCAACATGCGCCAATCCATTTACTCGCACACCTTGATCCAAGCTGTCGAGTGCGGCGTTATCTGGCACCCCATAAGAGGCGGCTACTGAGGAAACCTTCAAGGTATTGGCTTCCGCGAGGGCCTGCATAGTAGGTGCCTTCAGAAAATCTGGCCTGATATCGATCCAGCGAAAACCCAATGTCCGCATATCCGTTATGATGCTTTCTTCGGAAGCGGTCAAAGCCCACACACAACATGACAGATACATCTTTTTAGTACTCCGTCTGCTCTGTTCCCGCTGGAATTTGATTGTCAGTCTGGTCGGCCGCGCTCGCCAAGAGCGTTTGCAGCTCATTCAGTTCGCCGCCGAGCAGAACGCGTTGCAGTCTGTGGGCGTGGCGTTTGCTCCACTCCTCTATGGCCGGCGTCATATGGGCAATGGTCGAAAAGTCAGTTGGAAAGCGTAGAGGATTGCCCCCTAGCCAGCGCCCGTGCCGCCCCGCGAGAGTGGTATTCCAAATCTTGGCAGGAATCACGTCCGGGGTTAGATTTCCATTAGGCCAAACCTGAAATAGTACAGGAATCTGAGGAGGAAAATCAGGCAAGATTTCTTGAAGGAGGAGATGACTTCGGCTGCACGTAGAAGGCATCCACAAAGGGATTACAGGACTGCGCAGACCGATCACCGGATTCATCTGCGGTCCACTCTCGATCAGAATTGCACCGGGCTGGATGTGCAAGAGATAAAATAGCCATTGCCAGGCATAGAAGGCCATCCGACTTATCTCGTCGATAGAGGAAAAGGAGAGCGTGTGAATCGGTAAGCTCTCATCACCAGCGTAGTCTCGTACAGAGGTGGCAAAACCTGAAATGGAGCCCCACTGGGCCTCAGGCTGATATGTCCAATGCCTTGAAAGCCGCCATCCGCTGCGCTGAACTCCTCCTTCTTCATGCAACCAGTCGTCCAGCCAAGGCGTACCCCGGATAAACTCTTGATCGGTAAACCCTCCATATCCACCAATCTGCAATCTGTGTCGAGCGCCGATTTCATACTGGCTCCACTTTGAGGAGCAGGTCAAGAGGAGCAGCGAGCCACCAGGCATGAGACGCTCGCGTATGAACCTCTTGTAGTGGTCAGGCAATGTTGCCAGCTTGAGATATATGCTGACTCCTCGTTTTACCTGCTGCCGTGCATGGATTGGATCGAAAACACTAACGGCATGCAGATCAGGATTATGGTTCAGAATTGGCGTGAGAAGATCTACACTACGCTGCTGATAACCGGCAATGTCGTCCGGTTTGCCACGCGAGCCAAAAGTGATGGGAAAACTGTCGGCTAACAAAGGGGCGCCAAGGCTGGCGCAGATATGGGCAGTGGCCCCTGAAGGCACGCCCACAACGATTGTATCGAATCGCCTATCCGGATCGAGTTTGTCATACTGACTCACATTCCACTGGGCAAGGTCCGTAGTAGCCAGGTTAAAGGAAAGAGACCGGTTGTGAGGACGATTCTCAGTAGCCCAGACTGCCAAACCAGCGCCCCAACTGCGGGGAAGATGCGAAGAGAGTCGAAGAAGCGACAATTGTCGTCCCAACTTGGCATTTGCCGCCGGGTGGTGGAATCGGTTATCCAGGGCTGCAGCGACTGCAGCCACTGCGCTTGTAGCGATGTCAAAACCGACAGGATGATAGTTCACTGGCAAGATGATTCCCTAAGCCTGGCAACGCCGGCTGTGCGCTCACTGCAATCTCCGCCAAGAGTCTCATCTCCCCCGCCGCCCATAGCGGGCTTGAGACGGCCGGCAGATTTAATCAACAGTATAGCCGACGTGTAAAAGCATCGCAATTCCGGTTTACAGGCAACTTATCAGGGACTGGAAGAGGTAGGAATGGTCGACCATGAAAAGTTGCTGGTTGCTACTGTTACCCAGGAAGAGTCTCACGTTGGCTTGGGCTTTTTTGAGTGACTTCGAACTACCCCCACGTTGACGAGCGCATACTCATGTGTTAGTCTACCGGGCGCGTTAATCTGAATTTCAGAGGTGTACTAACCTGTTGAGGCACGACTATGGCAAACAATTTGGACAGCCCAGCCCGGGTTCGATTCGCGCCCAGCCCGACCGGTCACTTGCACTTGGGTGGCCTGCGCACTGCTTTATTTGACTGGTTGTGGGCGCGAAAGACGGGTGGTCAGTTTATTCTGCGAATTGAAGATACCGATCGCAAGCGATTCGATCCCGTTAGCCTGGAAAGCTTAATTGGAGGATTGCGATGGTTGGGCCTGGATTGGGACGAAGGCCCGGACATCGGAGGGCCTTTCGCGTCTTACGTGCAATCGGAGCGGCAGGAATACTACTTGAAGAAGGCACAGGAATTGATCGAACGGGGTCATGCCTATCGGTGCTTTTGCACGCCAGAGCGCCTTGCAACGTTGCGTGATGAGCAGAGGCGCGCAGGGAAACGCACTGGTTATGATAGGCGCTGCCGGCACCTGTCAGAGGACGAGAGAAGTCAGCGGGAGGCCGAGGGCATGCCATCGGTCATTCGCTTAGCCGTGCCTTTGGAGGGTGTAACGGTCTTCAATGATCTGTTGCGTGGAGATATACAGGTAGAGAATCGACAGTTGCAAGATGAGGTGGTGCTTAAGGCAGACAGGATGCCGACTTATCATCTGGCTGCAATGGTGGATGATCAACAGATGAAAATAACACACGTCTTTCGGGGCGAAGAGTGGCTTTCCACAGCACCGATTCACAAGCTAATCGTTGATGCATTCGGGTGGGACATGCCGGTCTTGGTTCACTTGCCAGTCATACTTGACCCCAGTGGCAAAGGCAAAATGAGTAAACGCAAGAAGCTGGTGGCAGGGAAGGAATATCTTGCGCTGGTCCATGAGTTTCAGGATGCTGGTTATTTGCCTGATGCGATGTTTAATTTTCTAACAAACGTGGGCTGGAATTTCGATCCAAATCAGGAAGTTTTCAGCCGCGAGGAAGCCATTGAACGCTTCTGCTTAGAGGAAATCAACCCATCGGCGGCGGCGCTGCCCTACGAAAAGCTGGATTGGCTCAACGGACTGTACATACGCGCGCTGACACCTGCTGCCTTCAAAGCAGCGCTCCTGCCGTATCTAAGTCGGCAGCTAGGCCTTTCTGAAGCAGTACTGACATCAGATCGCAAGTTGGACATTCTGATTCCTGTTATCCAGGAGCGCATCAAACGACTTGACGAAGCCGCAGAGTGGCTTGATTGGGCGTATTTGAATTCGGACGAACTTACATATTCGGATCCTAAATTATTGATTGGTCGCAAGATGGACGCGGCCCAAAGCATAGAGATGTTGCACGCCGGCGCTTCCCTATTGGACGAGGCTAATCCCTTTACTGCGGACGCGATCCATGGGGCATTTCGGGAAAAGGCGGCGGAACTAGGGGTGAAGGCGGGCAGTTTCTTTGGGCCTATCCGCGGAGCGATTAGTGGTAAGAAGGTTTCTCCTCCGCTGTTTGAGAGTATCGAAGCCCTTGGTCGCCAAGAGACACTGCGGCGTATCCGACGGGCGTCGACAATTTTGAAAGGGCTGACGATAAAGAAAGGGGAGTAGTCTCCTTTAAGAAACGCAGCCTGGCGCATGTCAGACTGCCCGCTCGAACTACGGCAACGAGTCGAACTCGGATGAACGGCAGATTTTGTTCGCGAACGCCCGCTATGTTACTATTTGCTCAATAGGTTCATTCGGTGGGGGATAGTTTAATCGGCAAAACGCCTGACTCTGGATCAGGTGATCGGGGTTCAAATCCCTGTCCCCCAGTCAAAGAAAAATTGTCAGCTGACGGGGCCGTGGCTGGCGGAATATACAGTACGAATAGCGCCGCTTTCGCTTTTTCCTTGGACCACTGCGAAGGCGGTGCTTGTTCTATTGTAACGTACTAAACTCTCAGATCGATTTACTCTTGACTTCGTTCAATGCTTGTTGCCCGCAACCAATTGGTCTAGCGATTGCGACCGTACTCCTCGTGGCTGCTGACCCAGTCGAGGGAACTGATGGCGGCGGCCAGTGAAAGCTCTCCCGCCAGGACTGTACCCGCTACAATTTCAGCAAATTTGTACACCTTGCCCTTGCCAGTGCAGCCCAGAGATTCCAGGCACTCGCGCTGGGTTGCCAACCCCGTGCCGCCGCCGAATGTGGCTACGATGAGCGACGGAATGGTAATGGAGATGTAAAGATCTTCTTCTTCCGTCAGTTCGACGTAGATCAGGCCGGCGGAGGACTCGGAGACGTTGGCCACGTCTTGGCCCGTGGCAATAAAAATTGCGGTAATCGCGTTTGCCGAGTGAAGTCCGTTGTTGTTGACGCCGGCTAGAATCGAGCCGATGTTGGCGACTCCGTAGTGGTAAAAGAGTTGTTCAGGCGCCACGCGCATGTTCTGGATGAGCACATCGCGGGGAATGATCGCCTCCGCCGTCACGCGTTTGCCGCGAGTACGCATGATGTTGACCTGTGATGCCTTCTTGTCAGTTGCAAAGTTCGACTCAAGATAAAAACGCTTGATTTCCTGGCCATCGTAGTGGTCCAAAATCCAGGAACAGGCGGCAAAGGTAGCGCGTCCCACCATGTTCTGACCTCCGGCGTCCCCGGTCTGGTAGTTGAAGCGCATAAAGGCGAACTTATTGGACTGGTAAGGGTCAATGTTGTCCAGTTTCGCCACGCTGGATGTGGCCTCGGCTTCTTCCCTGATAGGGGTCAAATTCTCGTCCACCCAATTGATAAAATCCCGGGCGCCGCGGGCATCCTCAAAGACGAAGACCGGTGCCCGTTGCATGGCATCGGCCACTACCGTGCATTTGACGCCCCCAGACAGATTGAGCAGCTTCATGCCCCGGTTGTAGGAGGCAACCAGTGTTCCCTCAGTTGTCGCCAGAGGGATAAGAAAGTCACCTTTGGCATGCTCGCCGCAGACCGTTAGCGGTCCTGCGAAACCAATCGGAACTTGCGCCACCCCGGTGAAATTCTCGATGTTGCCTTGAGTCATTTCGGGATCAAAGGAGTACTGTGAAACGTGTTCAAGCGAATGGCCCGTGTAGTCCGTGACGAACGTTTGGCGGGCGCGGATTGCGGTTTCACTGTAGTCGTTGTCGCGGTCGCGCGGGATACGGGGCGCGTCAACTCTTTCCGAGATGGCATCATCGACCGTGAATTGGATGCGGCCAAATGGGGATGTCTGGACACCGATCCCTATCGCATGAGAGCCCGTCTCCAGTTGAGGGATCCGGGCGGTGATGATCACTTCCTTGCGCAGCGGGAACTCTAACGGCGCGCCACTGTTGACCTGCTCAGGCGTAATCACTTGCCCTTCGCCGAAATCCAGGGATAGGTCGTCATTGGATATTTCCTGGCCGTCGATACTAATGCCATGGAAACCGGTCAACTTGGCATCGCTTAGACGATTCTTGATCGAAAATTGGACACCGTTTCCAGTGTTCTCCAGACTGGCATAAGTGTAGAGTCGCTTGAGCAACATTGAGGGAATCAGAGCCATGGGGCCTCCCGATGTAGGTTTAAGAATGGAATGCGACGACAAAGGTGAGGAAACGACGATTCTTGCAATGCATGGTCTCCATTAGGCGTTGTAGGCTCCCTCTGCGAGAGTCCTCGAACCGCTTAGGAGGTTCCTGATTATGTTTGGGCTACCTTGTGGCCGATGTCGGTGCGCCAGACTGCGCTTTCAAAGTGAATTTGTTCAACAACTCGGTAGGCTTCGGCTACGGCTTTCGTGAAGTTAGCCCCTGTGGCCGTGACGGAGAGTACGCGCCCGCCGTCGGTTAGAACAACATCCTCGCACGAACTGACGGTACGATGTCGCGAGTCGTCCACTCTTGTTCCGGCGTGAAAGACGATGGCGCCGGCATCACTGATGGAACCTTCCGACAGGCCTGTTATTTGCTTGCCTGTGTCGTAGACATCGGGATAGCCACCGGAGGCCATTACAACGGTCACGGCGGACTCTGAAGACCAGTCAGGTTCATGCTGGGCTAAGCTGCCATGCACACACGCCAGCATCACGTCCAACAAGTCACTTTGAAGTAGCGGCAGGATGACCTGGGCTTCAGGGTCGCCGAATCGACAGTTGAATTCCAATACTCGGGGTCCCAATTCGGTCAGCATCAGCCCGGCGTAGAGAATGCCCCGATAATGGGCTCCCTCTGAGGCCATGCCGGCCAAAGTAGGGCGCAGAATTGTGCGTTCCGCTTCATCCAACAGGGTCTGCGTTGCCAATGGCGACGGCGCGAAGGCCCCCATGCCGCCTGTATTTGGCCCGCCATCCCCATCGAGCAAACGCTTGTGGTCCTGCGCTGCCGGCATGATTCGCAGGTCCTGGCCGTCGCAGAAGGCCAGGACTGACAACTCGGGGCCCTCCAGCCGCTCTTCAACCAACACGGTCGTGCCGGCGTCGGCAAAGCGTCGTTCCACCATCATTGCCCGCAGCTGTCCAACGGCCTCATCACGATTCGTGGGCAATAGCACCCCTTTGCCGGCGGCCAGTCCGCTGGCTTTGAGGACGGGAAGCTCTTCCAGTTCATGGACAAAGTCGGCCGCCGCTTCAAAATCGGTGAAGACGCGTGCCCTGCCGGTGGGAATCCCATACCGGTTCATAAACGCTTTTGAGTAGGCCTTGGAGCCTTCTAGTTGGGACGCGGCTTTGCTCGGCCCAAAGATCGGCAAGTCGTCGGCAACGAATTCGTCGACAATTCCCACAACTAAAGGGACTTCCGGTCCGACTACCGTCAGGTCGACCTTGTTTTCGCTGGCAAAGCGGCGTAACGCCGGCAGATTGTCGACGGCGATAGGGACATTTGTGCAGTTGGAGATTGAAGCGGTACCGCCGTTACCCGGCGCAACGAAGATGCGGTCGGCGTGTCGCGACTGTGCCAGCTTCCATGCAAGTGCGTGCTCCCTGGCGCCGGAGCCGATTAGCAAAGCGTTCATATTGCAAACTGTAGTTGGCAAAACGGGAAAGGAAGTGCCTCTAAGCCATAGTGGCCAAAGGGATATGGACGTCTGTTCAAGTCAAAGCACCGCTCGTACTGTCAACTGCCAAGTACCCCCGCGAATTTTTCCTTTCCATTCAGTTCCAGTTCCAAATCAAGCATGGGAGTCTCGAACGGGTAGGCACCGGTGAAACAGGCGTTGCAGTACCCATCATCGGCTCGCAGGGTGCTCATCATGCCTTTCACGCTAAGATAGGACAATGATTCGACGCCAATGTAGACCTTAATCTCATCCAGGGTTTTGTGCGCCGCGATCAGTTCCGACTGGCTAGCCATGTCGACGCCCATAAAGCAGGGGAATCGGATAGGCGGGCAGGCTACACGCATATGAACTTCGGCCGCGCCCGCGTCCCGCAGGAGTTGCACGAGCGGTCCACTCGTATTGCCCCGCACGATCGAGTCGTCTACTAGTACAACTCGCTGGCCCTTCAGATTGTCGGGCAAGGGGTTGAATTTCATCGCCACGCCGACTTTGCGCTGTCGGTCGGTCGGTTGGATGAAGGTTCGCCCGATATAGCGGCTCTTTATGAGCCCTTCGCTGTAGGCGATGCCACTCTCCTGTGCGTATCCGATGGCATGTGGTGTGCCGCTATCGGGCACGGGTACAACGATGTCGGCCTCTGCAGGCGCCTCGCGAGCAAGTTGGCGCCCTAATGCCTGGCGCACGCGATGGACAAGGCGACCGCCGAGAATACTGTCTGGCCGGGCGAAATAGATCTGCTCGAAAGTGCAAAACGCTTTCTTTTCTGGGGGCACGCCCTGCACTATTTCATATCCTTCCTGGTTGATACGTACAATTTCGCCGGGTTCAATCTCCCGTATGGCGCGGGCGCCTATTGTGGCGAAGGCGCAACTCTCCGAGGCAATTGCCAAGCCATTTTCGAACTCTCCCAAAACGAGCGGGCGCAGTCCCCAAGGGTCCCTCACGCCGTAGATGGCATCGCGAGTAAGGATCGTCAGCGCAAATGCTCCCTCGGCTATCGTCATCATCTGGCGAATGCGTTGCAACCAAGTGCCCCGTGCGCCGGCTAAAAGATGGATTATCAGTTCGCTGTCGGTCGAAGTGGACAAGCCCACGCCTCGCTCCAATAGTTCGCGGCGAAGTTTGGGCGCGTTGACCAAATTTCCGTTATGGCCGATGGCCAGGGGACCGTCGAGGGTCTCCAGGATGTATGGCTGTGTATTGTTTAGGCGGGGCGATCCCGTCGTGGAGTAACGGGTATGACCTATGCCCAAATGTCCTTGCAGATGATGCAGGTTGTCCTCATTGAATACCTGGGAAACAAGGCCCAGACCTTTGTGGATGTGGGCGGTCTTGCCGTCGCATGTTGCGATTCCGGCGGCCTCTTGACCTCGATGCTGCAAGGCGTAAATGGCGAAATAGGTCAGCCGAGCGATATCCAACCCGGGCGCACTGATGCCAAAGACGCCGCATGCTTCGCGGGGCGAGTCTAACAGAGGCATATTTGCAACTCCTTAAGGTAAGGAATGCGTTCACGCTGGAAGCCCGCACTCCACGACTTAACTCTGAGAATAACGTCGTGTTTTCTGTCCATTGGCCTGCTCATATTCGCTGTAAGGCCGCGCGCGCCGCAAGGCCCGTCTCTAAGGCCTCCTCGGTCGTAGCGGCTGTAACTGTCAGGTGCCCCATTTTACGGCCGGGTCGCGGTTCAAGCTTACCGTACAAGTGTAGTTTCACGTTTGCGTAAGCCAGCAGCGACTGCCAGTCCGGCTCCCCATCATGCCAAAGATCGCCGAGCAGATTCAATATGGCCGCAGGGCGCAACTGCTCAGTCGACCCGGGGGCGAGGCCGCATACTGTTCGCAATTGTTGCTCGAATTGGCTGGTCACGGCGCCCTCGATCGTCCAATGACCGGAGTTATGGGGGCGGGGCGCAATTTCGTTGATCAAGAGGCGCCCTCTCGATTGTGACTCGGACGCCGCCGCAACTCTATCTACTTGCGGCTCCGGCAGGAGAAAAAATTCGATGCAGAGAACGCCTACGAGGCCAAGGTATTCGCACAGTTGACGGGCCAGTGTCTCCGCTTCCCCGGCGACGACTGGTTCGACCTCTACCGGCGCGATCGTGACATCCAGAATGTGGTTGACGTGGCGATTCTCGACCAGGGAATAGGCTGAAAAGTCGCCATGAGCACCGCGCGCCGCCACCAGCGATACCTCTCTCTCAAAGTTCACCTGGGCCTCCAGCACGCATGCTTGCCCGCCAAGCGCTTGCCAAGCAGCTTCTGCTTGTGCATCGGAATCGAGACGGGTCTGTCCCTTACCATCATAACCGAAGGCCGCTGTTTTGAGAATGGCCGGAAAGCCAATTTCTCGTGTGGCCTTTTCCAATTCAGCGAGACTTGATACCGCCCGGTACGGGGTAACAGGCAATCCTGCCTGAGTGAGCAGTGTTTTCTCCCGCAGACGGTTCTGGGCGGCGTGGAGGATGGGGCCGGCTGGGCGCACGAGCACACCTTCGGCCTCGGCAATCTCCGCCGCGAGCGACGGGACATTTTCGAACTCGAAAGTCAGCGCATCCAATTCCTGGGTGAATGCGCGTAGCGCTTCGCGATCGTCGTAGGCCGCGCTGACCTCACGGTCGGCGATCTGGCCGGTGGGGCTGTTGCGTTCCGGTGAGAAGGTATGCAAGCGATAGCCCATTCTGCGGGCTTCCATTGCCAGCATTCGCCCTAGTTGCCCACTTCCAAGAACGCCGATCGTAGAGCCGGGAGTCAAGGGTTGCCGCCTCTTGTGCGCCACCGTGCTACTCCCCATCGCCAAGACGCTCGGCGAGCACCTGCTGGGCACGCGTATTGCGGTACTCTTGTAGTTGCTGGCGCAGCGCCGGCCGCGTAGCTCCCAGGATGGATATGGCAAGTAGCGCGGCGTTGATTGCGCCGGCTCTGCCGATTGCCATTGTGGCGACGGGCACTCCGGCGGGCATCTGCACAATGGAAAGCAGCGAGTCCATGCCATTGAGGGCCTGGCTCTGCACGGGCACGCCGATTACAGGTAGGAGTGTATGGCCGGCAACCATCCCTGGCAGGTGTGCCGCGCCTCCGGCTCCGGCTATGATCGCTTCCAGGCCGCGGGCGTCTGCGCTGTCGGCATACTCCCTCATCCAGTCGGGCGTACGGTGGGCCGAAACTACCCGGCACTCATGGGGCAGATCGAACTCGGCCAGAGTCTCGGCTGCAAACTTCATGCAGCGTTCCCAATCGGATGCGCTGCCCATGATTACGCCCACAAGAGGCGCACGGACTGATCCATTCACTGGCTATTTTTCCTCATTGCCGCTCCTATCTCAATGCGGCCCAAACCTCTCTCTGAGATTCTTGGCCACCCTGTCAGCTACCGGCATTTCGCCCGCTTCAAATGGGCGCCCGGTCAGGAGTTCGTAGCTGCGTATGTATCGACGGCTCGCTTGCAAAGCCAGATCGTCGGCCAGCGGCGGCGGGGGTCCGTCGCCTATGTATCCCCGCGCCGCGTAGGCCAAGCGGACGAACTCTTTGTCATAGTTCGCGGGCTCCAGGGTTTCCAGGAATCCGCCCGCCCGTTCCGCCCGAGCAGTGCTGGTCTCTTCATAGCTCGCGGCTGTCCAGAAGCGGCTGGAATCGGGCGTGTGGATCTCGTCGATCAGAAGGAGCTCGCCATCGTCTGTCAGCCCGAATTCGTACTTTGTATCCACCAGCATCAGCCCTCCCTGCGCGGCTATCACTTGCCCCCGGTTAAAGAGGGCCAGGGCTGCAGTACAGACTTTCCCCCATAGCTTCGCCTCGACCAATCCCTTTTCCACGATTTCCTTACTTGTGATGAGCGCATCATGACCGCCTTTCTCGGCCTTGGTCGTGGGTGTGATGATAGGCCGGGGAAGGGGGTCATTCTTGCGCATCCCATCGGGGAATTCCATGCCGTAAATCCAACGCTCGCCCTGGCAGTAACGATACCAGAGGCTCGTCTTGGTAACCCCCGAAATGTAGCCCCGCACTACAACCTCAACGGGAAGGGTTCGACACTTTCTGCCAACTGTCACGTTCGGGTCAGGCGATTCGACAAAGTGATTGGCGACGATATCCCGCGTCTTATCGAACCAGAAGGCGGCAAGTTGATTCAGCACCTGTCCCTTGAATGGAACCAGTCCCAGGATGTGATCGAAGGCAGAAAGGCGATCGGTTGTGATGAGGATGAGATGATCGTCCCGCTCGTAGATATCGCGTACCTTGCCGCTGCGCTTGGGACCGAGAAAGTCCAAGTCGAGGCCAGTGAATGTTTGATTCAGTACACCGGGATCCATCTTGACTTGCTCCTTTTTGCCGTACGCCGCGATTAGCGCACAGCATACACAATTCAGACCGAGGCGCTGCCTATCATGATTCGAAACAGGTTGAGTCCAAGCCGCCCTCTCCCGCCTAGTGGATTTTGAATCGGGTCGACGTGGTCCTCCGGGTGCGGCATTAGTCCGATGACATTTCCGGCGGGGTTGCAGAGTCCGGCGATGTCGGCGACCGAACCGTTGGGATTGAGGGGGTAGCGTCCGCCAGCGCGTTCTCCATTGGCGTCCACGTAACGGAACGTTACCAGCCCGCCCTCCTCCAATTGCTTGAGGGCCTCACCGGTGGATACTTGGAAATTGCCTTCCCCGTGAGCCACCGGGCAAAATACCGGCTCGACCATCTGGGCCAGATAGTCGGCTTGCGCGCCCTGCTCGACGGCCAGGTGGACCCACCGGCATTCGAAACGGCCGCGGGAGTTGTGGGTCAGGGTAACGTCGCGTTGCCCGGTCGACTTAGGCCGAGGTGGAGGACCTGCATTTTTATCGCAGGCTCCAGGCAAAAGGCCCGCCTTTACGAGCGTCTGAAAACCGTTGCAGATACCCAGAACGGGCTTGCCGGAGGCGATGAACTCTTGTAGCTTATCGTGGAAAAAGACGCGCAGGTCCAAGGCCTGCCGGACGCCGGCGCCCAGTGCATCGCCATAGGAGAATCCACCTGGCAGAATAAGCATACCATAGTCTGAGAGAGAGAAGGCGCCCGCCCGCAACTGATTGATGTGTACAATGTGCGGCGCGCCGCCGGCCAGTTCACAAGCGCGGGCGGCTTCGGCGTCCCGGTTGGCTCCGGAAACGTGGAGAATCAAGACAGGCAAGTTCATCGCCGTGGCTCTATCACACTGTGTTGCTGAACTGCTTTGAGAGACGTGGCTGTCATTCGACGTCAGCCCCTTTCCAGGCTGTCACGATTTCATTCAATGTTAGCGAGAAGAGCCGCCGCTGGTTCAGTGTCCATACCAGTTGTTCCGATTCGGTGACCGTGCCCAAGAGCCCAAATTGCAAACCCGCCATACTCTCCTCGAATGAGTCGACGTCGTCGGGCGCGACTTCCAGCAGGAGTCGCCCATTGCTTTCGCTGAAAAGTGGGACATAGGGGTGGGACATATTGGCCCCCTGTAGCGGGGCAATGTCTACAGCCGCACCGAGCCGCCCGCCGATACACATTTCGGCCAGGGCGACCGCCAGCCCGCCTTCGCTCAGATCGTGGCAGCTCTGTATCAGTCCGCGCTGCATGGCGGAGTGCAGCGCCCGGTAGCGTTTGAGTGGCTCAGCGGGCATGCTGGGAAGGTCGCCGCCATCCCATTCCAGTAGATGGCTGAGGAGTGAGCCGCCCAGTTCTTCTTGTGTCTCTCCCAGCAAGTATATGAAATTTCCCTGTTGTTTGAAATTAGAAGTACAGGCGCGGCGCATATCCGGCACAATGCCAATGGCTGATATGAGCAATGTCCCGGGAATCGGCTGGCCGTCAAACTCATTGTACAGGCTGTCTTTGCCGGAGATGAAAGGAGCGTTGTAGGCGAGGGCGGCGTCTAAACAGCCCTGGCAGGCGCGCACGAGGGCGCCGAGGCGATCAGGCAAAGTGGGGTTGCCCCAGCAAAAATTATCCAGAAGCGCAAGGCGGTCGGGGTCGGCGCCGACGGCAACGGCGTTGCGAAATGCTTCGTCTACTGCGCTGACCGCCATTGCGTAGCAGTCCCGCTTGCCCAGCAGGGGGTTAATGCCGGCGCTGAGGGCGAAGGCGCGGTCATGGTTCCATGTGCCGATTGGCTTCAGGACGGCGGCGTCGGCAGGTCCGTCCATGTTCGGACCCACAAATGGGCGGCCGATGGTGCCGCCTCGTACCTCGTGATCATAGGTGCGAACGATGCGTTCCTTGCTTGCCACTGATGGATGGCTCAGCATCTGCAGGAGAATCTGACTCGCATCCGGCTGCGTGCTCAACTGCTGCAAATGTGCTTGTAATGTGGGCTGTTCCGGCTGATGCTCCTGGTAGTGGGCTGTGCGGCGCGGGAGGGGCAGCCCGTCATGCAGGAAAGACATCGGCAACTCGGCGACGGCGCGGCCGCCGTAGCGCACGCGAAGCCAGCCATCGCCGCTGAAATGGCCCAGATCGCGGATTTCAACATCCCACAGGTCGGCCAGTTGCTGGAGCTGCGGCAGATTGGCGGGCGGCACGGCGAGCACCATCCGTTCCTGTGCTTCGGACAGCCAGATTTCCCATGGGGTGAGACCGGGATATTTGAGAGGCACTTCCTGCAACTCTAAGTCGGCGCCCAGTTCTTCTCCCATTTCGCCGACCGCAGAAGAGAGGCCGCCTGCGCCGCAGTCGGTGATGGCGTTGTATAGTTGCGCATCCCTGGCCTCTTCAACCAGCTCGATCAGCCCCTTTTCGGTGATCGGATCGCCGATTTGCACGGCGCTGCCGGACTCCATGTGGGTGGCCTGGGTCAACTCGGCAGAAGAGAACGTGGCGCCGTGGATGCCGTCACGGCCGGTGCGCCCGCCCAGGACCACGATTCGGTCTCCCGGTTGGGGCTGTGTAGGATGGGCCCCTTTTGGCAGCAGGCCGACGGCGCCGCAGAATACGAGAGGATTGCCCAGGTAACCTTGGTCGTAAATGACCGCGCCGTTGACTGTCGGCAGCCCCAGCTTGTTACCGTAGTCGCCGATACCGGCCACGACGCCGTTCGCGACGCGGGCGGGATGCAGAACGCCTGCGGGCAGCTCGTCCGGCGGCAGGTCTTGGGGGCCGAAGCAGAGCACGTCTGTGCAGGCGATAGGCCGGGCCGACACTGCGATGATGTCGCGCACAACGCCGCCGATGCCGGTATTTGCCCCGCCAAATGGCTCGAGAGCGGATGGGTGATTGTGTGTCTCTACTTTGAATGCCAGATCAAACTGATCGTCAAATTCGATGATGCCGGCATCGTCTACAAAGGCCGAACGCACCCAGGGGCGATTCACTTTCTCGGTCGCTGCCTGAATATATGTGGGCAGCAGCCCCTGTATCTCCTCGACCGTAAGCGTGTGGCCGGTGATCGATTGCCTAGTGAAGGCTATGCTCGACTTGAATGTTTTGTGGACACAGTGCTCGCTCCAGGTTTGGGCAAGGGTTTCGAGCTCGACGTCGGTAGGGGCGCGGCCGATCTCGTCATAGAAACCCTGGATCTCCTTCATCTCCTGTGCGTCAAGCGAGAGCAGTCGTTCCCGACTGCATTCAAGCAGACCTGCTTCGTCCAGTCCGGTCAGGGGAACCTGTTCGACATGTTCGTGGGCGTCGCTGCTGTGACCAAAAAGGGGGTCGATGGCGCCCAGGCTGTAGCGCTCGATTGTATCGTTGCACAGCAGCCCTCGTGCCAGCCGGTGCAGGTCGGACTGGGACAAATCTCCGGTCAGGCTGTATTGGGTTGCGGTTGCAGCTTCCAAGCCGTGTATCCCCAACTCCGCGGCACCGCGTTCAAGTACCCGGGCGGCCACGTCGGTAACGCCCGGACGGAGGGCAACTTCAATGACATTTTCATCTGTTGTGGAGGAGGGCTGGCTGGCGCCGTCAGCAATTTGATTGTTGTTCAGGGCGGATACTCGAGCAGTCTCGGTAACGGGATCGACAAGAAGAAAGGCACAGAGCTTTTCGATCTGCTTTGTATTGGGGGCTTTGCCTGAGCTGCTGGTTAGAAAATAGAGGCGAGTCTTGCGGCAGGACCGGAGCGAATCCACACCCAACCTGTGCGCGGCTGCTGCGATTCCGGGATCGCCGGCGCGGCTATTGGCGGTGACTTCGATGCGGATGTTCGTCACAGCTCTCCTCTGAATAAAAAAGGCCCGATGTCAAGATGTGGAATACCACCCTATGACACGGGGCTTTTTGAACACGCGGGTGCTGGATCGGCCGGCTTGGCTGGGCTACTCTTTTGTACCCCCAAGGGGATTCGAACCCCTGTCGCAGGCTTGAAAGGCCTGAGTCCTGGTCCTCTAGACGATGGGGGCGTGCTGGAGGAAGGCACGAAGGAAAGTCTACCAGAAAGGGAGGGCCCAGGTCAAATTTGGCGGTGTTCGGGATCGTTTTGAATTTGCGGGAAAGATAAAGTCCCAGCGTGCAGAGTCACATCCTTTTTCTAAGAAATATGCTCTTGCATTGGTCGATTAGCGGGCGAAGCCGGATCTGCCACAGCTCCACCACCAAGTCGGAGGGGTAGTTTGTGGGATCAAAATCGTCGGTTTCCCAGGCATCGCAGCCGACACGGGCGAATAGTTCCTCTATCGTGCGAGAGGAGTGATGTTGCGCCTCGCCGACGGTACGGTAGAGATAGACCGCGGATGGCAGGATTACCGGGTGGCCCATTTCATAGAGCGCGAAAGCGGTGCCGCCATTGCTGAGCGCCTGAATAACATCGCCCGGTCTCTGGTCGATGGCGCTGCCAGCACGGGTGGCGGCCACATCGAAGCGGAAGGCAAAATGGCTGCGCAGATATCCCTGCTGCTGGAGGAATGCGCCGACCCGCCCGATGGCGGATGCCACAGAGGTGAAGTCGCTCTCGTTCAGCAGAGCGCGGGGAAGATCCAGTGCCAGGCGGTCTGACAGTTGGGCGAAGAAATGGGCCCCCACCCGTTCAGCGAATTCACGCCGGGCAGTGGCAAGTTTGCCGGCGCCGTACTGAGAAGCCAGCGACCCGTAGGCCGATCGGAAGAAAGCATAGGATAGGGCATCGAACTCGCCGGATTGAACAGAATTGAGATCACGTGCTGCGGCGAAACTGGCGGCCAGACCGGGCCTGGCTTCGCGTTTGTAAACGAGTGAGATGTACTCGTCGACGGTTGTCTGGACGGCAGCGAGATCGTCGGAGGACGGGGCCAGAGGGCGCCATTGGCCCAGGATGGCGTCTGCCATCATCGCCAGAAAGGGTTCGCCTAGCGGCCACCATTTCTGAAAGTCGGGGTAGGGATGCTGTGATACGATGGATGGGAGGGAAGGAGACATGGGCTCGCTCAGGTTAGTGGAAGGACTAATTACTTATTTTGCCCAACCCTGTAATATCATATGGTCAGCGTGGCTTCGCATTTTACTGTAAATATTTTACCTGACCCAGGAGGTGGAAGCACAATGAAACGAATACTGCCATTCCTGCTGATAGCTGCCCTTTGGGTAAGCGCGTGTGTGGCCCCGGTGGCACCGCAGGGTGCGTCTGAAGGCGACGACGGGGGCGCTTCCGCCGGGGAGGACGACCTGCTCGCGGAAATCATTTCACGTGGCATGATCCGCATATCGACAGATCCAAACTATGCGCCGCAGAGCTTTCTGGACGAAGGCGGCAATTTTCAGGGCTTCGACGTAGACGTAGCCAAAGAAATCGCCAAACGGCTTGGGGTAGAAGTGGAATTCGTCACGCCTGACTGGGACCTGATTACGGCCGGCAACTGGGGGGACCAGTGGGACATGAGCGTCGGCTCGATGACCGTCACCACAGCACGGCAGAAGATCCTTGAGTTTGCCTCCCCCTCTTATTACTATACACCGGCCCAGTTCGCGGCAGTGGATGGCTCCGGGTTCGAGACGTTGGAGGACCTGAACGGCGCGTCGATCTGCGTCGGCGTGTCCACCACGTATGAGAGTTGGTTGATGGGAGATATGGAAAGTTTGGGGTTGCCGGCTGCCAGCTTTTATGTTGACGCCCCGCCGGCGGACACATCCATAATTCCATTGACGGTGGACAACGACTGCGCACAACAGATTCAGGCGGGACGTCAAGAGTTCCAGGCCTTTCTGACTTCTAACACGGTTGTGGAAGCGGCCATCGCCGAAGGGGTCCCCATACACAAAGTGGGCACGCCGGTCTTCTCGGAGAATCTTGCAGTGGCGTTCGACAAGAACGCTTCCAAGGGAGTCACCGGATTGGTCGAGAGAGTCAGCGAAATCATCGCCGCCATGCATGCTGACGGTACCTTGAGCATCTTGTCGATGGAGTGGTTTGGTGAGGACCTGACGAGCGATCCCACCAGATAGGCGGGAGCAGGGCACAAGAGATCGAACTGCGCAGCGCGTGTAGCCTTTGCTATGCGAAGATGCGGGCGCTGCCTTTCGTTGCGGGAAACGGGATGTCGACAGGGCCTTCAGACGACGGTTTTGCCTTTCAGGCTGAACAGATAATGGCGTCACAGCGGCGTGACGCCCGTCGTTTTGCCATGGGCGTGCGTGTTTCGTACGCACTGCTGTTGCTGGCGCTTTTTTACGCGTTCAGTGGGACCAACTTTGCGGTTGCCGGTCTGCAGTTCACGACGATAACATTGGACTGGACGTTCATTCGCAGCCATTGGTTTTTCATCTTCAACGGGGTCTGGCTGACGATTCTGTTGTCGGCCCTGTCGATTGTATTGGCGACAGCGCTATCGCTCCTGGGCGCGTTGGGGCGTCTGTCGAAATCACCGCCCGCCTATGCGTTGGCGACCTTTTACATTTCGCTTATCAGGGGTACGCCACTGCTCCTGCAGGTCGTCTTTTTCTTCCTGGCGCTGCCACAACTTGGTATTCGCATGTCGGGCCTGTCGGCGGGGGTGTTGGCCCTGGGGTTGAATTACGGCGCCTACATGACGGAGATTATGCGGGCAGGCATCCAGTCGGTGGGCGCGGGCCAGCGGGAGGCGGCCCAGTCAGTTGGCTTGACGCGATTCCAGATCATGCGCTTCATCGTTTTGCCGCAGGCCCTGCGACTGGTCATCCCACCGATTGGCAACCAGTTCATCGCGATGCTGAAGGATACCTCGCTGATCTCGGTCACGGGCTTTGTATGGGAACTGCTGTGGAGGGCGCAGAAGCAGGGTCGGGCCAATTTTCGCAGCCTGGAAGCGCTGCTGATCGCGGCAGTTTTCTATTGGATCATCACCATTATCTTTTCGGCTTTTCAGGCACAGATCGAACTGCGCCTTTCCAGGGGTTATCGGACCGCTGGGTGATTTTTGAGTTTATTGTTTTTAGGGCTCGTTGACATTTGGCTAAACTGAGTATTGCAAATTCAGAGTGTGACCTATCCACGAAGGGCTGTGAAGAACACCTTAAACCCTTTTTATCCACGAAGGGCCACGAAGGGGCACGAAGAACACCTTAACACCTTTTTATCCGCGGAGGACGCGGAGGGCCGCGGAGGGGCGCGGAGAACACCTTAGACCCTTTTTATCCACGAAGGGCCGCGAAGGGGCACGGAGAACACCTTAACACCTTTTTATCCGCGGAGGACGCGGAGGGCCGCGGAGAACACCTTAAACCCTTTTTATCCACGAAGGGCCGCGAAGGGGCACGAAGAACACCTTAACACCTTTTTATCCGCGGAGGACGCGGAGGGCCGCAGAGGGACGCGGAGAACACCTTAAACCCTTTTTATCCACGAAGGGCCACG
This sequence comes from Caldilineaceae bacterium, assembly GCA_965220715.1. GTDB lineage: Bacteria > Chloroflexota > Anaerolineae > Caldilineales > Caldilineaceae > Bin5. Next base: position 3,476,680 of record OZ244843.1, on the reverse strand, counting down.
AAGGGGCACGGAGAACACCTTAACACCTTTTTATCCGCGGAGGGCCGCGGAGGGGCGCGGAGAACACCTTAAACCCTTTTTATCCACGAAGGGCCGCGAAGGGGCACGAAGAACACCTTAACACCTTTTTATCCGCGGAGGACGCGGAGGGCCGCAGAGGGGCACGGAGAACACCTTAACACCTTTTTATCCACGAAGGGCCGCGAAGGGGCACGAAGAACACCTTAAGACCTTTTTATCCGCGGAGGACGCGGAGGGGCACGGAGAACACCTTTGCCACCGCAGATTATGGTCGCAGAAGACGAGTATCAGGCGAGAAACGGGCCAATGCTGCCCGCAGACGTCCTGCATATGTCACATTTTGAATAGTCTTTACCAAATGTCTACGACCCCTAGTAAACAACAGGGGCTAGGGGATAGGGGATAGGGGCGAGCAGACAGTGGCGAGAGGATGGCTGGGCGGGTTGGCAGTCGGGTTTTGAGGGGGGCGTTGCGGGGGGTGTCCCCCCGCACAAGGGAGGGCCGAAGGCCCGACCGCCCAGAAGGGCGACAGCCCCTGGCGGCGGCGGGTGTTTGCCGACGACAGCCCTGAGCCGCCTTAGCGGCGAAGGGTGCGGAGGCACGCCTTAGCGGGCCGGAGCCGCCGGAGGGCGTCTGCGCCCGCAGGCGAACTGCAGGGGACAGGGGTTAGGGGACAGGGGTTAGTGAGGGATCACTTCGCTCGCCACGTTTAAGGTCGCGAATTGGCAATGGCTGAGTAGTTACCCCAAATTTACATGGAGAGAGGAATACATGACACACCAGTTCAGTATTTGTTCTTATAGTTTTCGCCGATCGTTTGAAAGCGGCGCGATGGACTATCGGGGCTATGTGGTTTTCAACCAGCGGTGCGGCTTTTCACAGCTTGATCCGTGGATGAGACATCTGGAGCCGGCACTGGATGACAGGAGGTGGCTGGCAGATGCCAAGAGCATGGCAGAGGACGCGGGTCTGCCGTACGGCTGTATTGCGGTGGACGGCGGCCACATCTATGAGGAGACCGCGGGGGAGCGTGCGGCACGCCGGGACATGGCCTACCGGTGGCTGGACGTCGCCGCGTCGCTGGGCGCGTCGCAGTTGCGGATTGACAGCGGTGGGCCGGAGGAGTTGACCGACGAGATTTTCAAGATTATCGTGGACGGCTACAACGAGCTGATCCCGAGGGCGAAGGCAGCGGGCGTGGAGATCCTGGTGGAGAACCACTGGGGGCCAACCAAGTACGCGGAAAATACGGTGCGCCTGCTTGAGGAGGTAGAAGGACTTGGGCTGCTGTTCGATACGAACAACTGGGCGGCGGGAACGCAGGAAAGCGCCTGGCAGATGTGCGCCCGCTACGCTCGTCTCACCCATTTCAAGACAATGTCCTTCGACAGCCTGGGCAACGATCCGTCGGTCGATCTGCAGAAAGCATTTACCATCTTGCAAGAGAATGGCTACGACGGGGTCTGGGGGATCGAATCGGTACCAGAGGATGGTGACGAGGAGGGGGCGGCGGTCAAGACATTGGCGCTCTTGCGCCGTGCTTTGGGCGAGTAAAGAGGTGGCTGCAGGGGGCGCTGAAGGCTGCGCAGCCGTAGCCGACTGCGCGTGACCACTATCAAACTACGACTCATAACTTTAGCGAAGAGTAATTGAAAATGACAGAAGTGAAGACTCGAATTGGGATCATCGGCGTCGGCCAGATTGGCAAGGGCCACGTCCGCACTTACATGGGAATGCCGCACGTGGAGATCGCGGCAGTTGCCGACGTCAACGAAGCCGAAGCCAACCGGGTGGCGGCAGAAAACGGCATTGCCAAAGTCTACACTGATTTCCGGCAGTTGCTGGCAAGAGACGACATCGCGGCGGTTGATGTCTGCCTCCACAACAACTTTCATATGCCGGCGACTGTGGCTGCGCTGGAGGCGGGCAAGCATGTCTTCTGCGAGAAGCCGATGGCCGGCGCTTACATCGACGCTGAAAAGATGCTGGCGACGGCCAGAGAATGCGGACTTATGCTCAGCATCCAGAACCGCGAGTACTTCATCGACGAGACGAAGGCGGCCAAGTCACTGATCGACGGCGGCTATCTGGGCGAGCTGTATCATGCGCGCTCAACAGGTTATCGACGGCGAGGCCGGCCCTTCGTGGACGGCTACGGATCCCCTTTCTTCGTGAACAAGGAGACCGCCAGCGGCGGGGCGCTCTATGACATGGGCGTCTATCATATCTCCACGGTGCTACACCTGCTGGGCAACCCGGACGTATTGCGCATCTCGGGAAAGACTTACCAGGAAATAGCAATGGACGCGGCGCGGCGAGAAAGCAGCGGCTATAATGTGGAGGAGTTGGGGCTGGGCTTTGTGCGGTTGGCCGACAACATTACCTTGGACATTATCGAGGCTTGGGCCATCCATATGAACGCCTTCGAAGGTTCATACGTTGTCGGCGCGGAAGGCGGAGTGCGCCTCGATCCTTTCGGCTACTTCCATAGCGCCGGCGATCTGGACCTGGACTCTACAGCCAATCTGAAGATGTTCGACTTCCGTCAACACAATGTGCGCGAGCTGGGTGACGTGTACGACGGCAGCCAGCAGCACTGGATCGCCGCGGTTGAGGGCCGGGTTGAACTGCTGCCCACCGCTGAGATCGCGCTGAACTGCATGCTGATCTCGGAGGGCATCTACCTGTCCAATCAGTTGGGCCGGGAGGTGAGCGCGGAGGAAGTGCGGGCGGCGTCAGTTTCGACCGCGGCGGCAATTTGACGGCGACGCGGGGCGCAGCCAGCGATAGCGGCATCCCGCGATCAGTCAGATTCGGACTGGGCGTATCCACGTCGTCCCAAGTGCAGAGGACGGTGGGCGCGAATAGGATCAGACAAGCGTGACGGTTCAGATCGCCTGGCAGCGGATAAGGCGGGCCGGTTGGTTCTGGTCGTTGCGGACGGTCTGGGCCTCGCCGGGAGGGATCAACGCGCCTTCGTGGCGTTCTGCTCGCAGGGTGTCGCCGCCGGCAGCGATAGTCACCTCGCCGCTCCAGACAAACCAGACAGCCTCCTTGTCTTGAGAACCGGGCTCCTCTAGTTGTGCCCCTTGCCCCAGTTCAAAATAGTCGAGCCGCATCTCCGGTGTTCCCGTAGCAGGGGAGGCGGGCTCCCATGCCTGCTTTTGGCCTTGCTTCGAGAGTTCTCCGGATGCAAGCCGGTCGATGCGCACGGTTGTCTGATGATTGTCCGGCGGGCGCGGCGTGCTTCCTGTCTTGGAGGGGTCACGCTCTCCCCGGTACAGCGCAAAGTCGGGCGGCGCCTGGAAGCTGATCAGAGTCGCTTCGGCACCACTGGTGTTGACGGTGCCGTGTACTTCCGGCGATGGAACGTAGGCAAATTCTCCTGCAGTGATGGGCGTGTATGCATCGCCTTGTCGCACAGAGACTCCACCCTCGAGCACTATGAAGATGTCTGCAGATCCTTCGTGAAAGTGCTGAGGAAACTCTTCCCCCGGTTGGAAAACTGAATAGTTAAGGGTAATGTCTTGCGCGCCTGTAGAGGGCCCGACCAGGTTTTTGGAATCGCCTTTGCCCATTTGAAAGGCTGCGGCTTTTCTGGCAGATAGTAGGGTTGCCATGGGTCGATCTCCTGCTGCATTTGGTACGTCGCGGTCGCCCGAGACGAGTATCGGAAACTCCAGATCTTGGTGGCGCGACAACGTGCCCGCCCAACGGAATTACAGGGTTGCGCGTTGCGCTGCCAGCCGCAGTCGAGTAGGTTTCACACGTCCAAGCTAGACTTTGTAGTGCGAACTGTCACTGAGATTGTTGGCGGCGCGCACCGGTCGGTAAAGGGTTTGGCGCATTGGCGGCATCGAGGCCACCAACTGGGGATCCGGATCCCAGTCGTGCCACTTGCTGTCCACGGTGTTATAGCAACTGAAAATCGCGACCCGTGGATGGTCGCGGTTGGTCCACGGGCGGCCGCTGTGCGTCAACGATTCGGTAAAGAAAAGTACAGAGCCGGCGGGACAGGTGTAGTCGTCCCAGATGGCCGAATGCTGGTCATGGATCGAGTCAGGCGCGGGATAGGCGGCTTTGTGGCTGCCACTGACAACGAGCGTACCATCGCCCTCGCAGACCGGATTCAACTCCCAGACGACACGGGTCAGGCCGGCGTGCGACTTGCCGGGAACGCTGTGATAGAAGTGGGTGTCGCCAGGAAAACGGAAGAAGCCGCTGCCGTTGTGAGGTCCAAACTTACCGTCGCCGGCTTCGCGGAAGAAAAGGCTACTCGACTCCATGCGGAATCCGTAACAGTTCTGGCGCGACATAGGCGGAAAGGCTACAAATTCGTTCAAAAAGCCGACGGCAACGGGATGATCGGCGAGCCTTTGCATCGGGCCGCCGAGCGGCGAGCGCTCATGTTCGGGGATCGAGTCTGGGTCATGCTGGAGGCGCAGGCAGAATTCGCGCATCTCCTCCGTTTCGTCTTTGGTCAAGACGCCGGGGATGAGAAGCCAGCCGCGCGTGTCGAAAAGGTACTTCTGTTCCTGGGTCAGGTTGACGACCGGCAGGCCGTCGGCGTTGGCGGTAGGAAACTCCTGTGCGCTCATGTCCAGCTGTTGTCCGAGGCTGTGGGCAAAAACGTAGGGAGTATTGGTTGCGTGCTGGTTGTTGGTCGTCATCGGATTGTATGTCCTTTCGTTAAATCGAGTGGCTTGCTCATTCTACCGGTTGTGGAGCGGGCGGTTGAACTAGAGATAACTGGAATCATACAACAGAAGCGGGCATTGCTAAAGTGGGCACATTTTTGTTGTCTGAAGCAGGATTTGCAGGATTTGGGGGGATTTTCGGGATGGGGGAGGGACGCCGGGAAGTCATGGGTGCTCGTACGAGCATTGTATGAGCGATTGCAAGCGTCCAGGGGAAATGGTAAGCGTTGTACCAGGGCTCTGTGACGGTGGTCTGAACTGAGATTTGCACGGTTGTGATTTGGTCTATCCACGAAGGGGCGTGGGGAAAACCTTATTTTGTCCACGGAGGGCCACGGAGGGCCACTGAGAACGCCTTTTTTGTCCACGAAGGGCCACGAAGAACCACTTAGAACACCTTTTGTCCACGAAGGGCCACTAAGAACACCTTTTTTATCCGCGAAGGGACGCGAAGACACGCGAAAGGGCAGGAAGGAGATGTTTTTTGGTAGTCCACTAAGGGACTATAAGAAAACTTGGCAGCCAGGCGCGGGTCGGGTGGCAGTAGTTGGTTGCTGCGCGAATAGAATGCCGGGGCAAGAAGCGGGCAGCAGGCGGAAAAGCATTGGCGCGTGCGCGTCCGAGTAGCAGTTTGTGATCTTTTTTTGTTGTGTTGAGAAGCAGCCAATTACCGCGATAGTCTCCGAAGAGGTTGAATCGCGGTCAAGTGCGATCATCGCCTGCAGAAGTCGGGTTATCTCCTGCGAGAAGCTGATTAATTTCTTCTTGGGACAGTTTTTCTCCGTAGGTTTCCTTGAAAAGGCTGACCAGTATGTCAACCTGACGGAGCTGATCGTCCAGAGTTTCTCTGGAGGGTTCAGCGCCGGCTGGTTTGGCGACGTGCGACAGGCCTGTTTGCGAGCCAGCGGGTAGTTCCTTGAGGGGCTGGTCTGTCAAAGGGTTGAGGGGCGGCGCGGGATTCTGGAGGCCGGCTAAGGTCTCTTTGATTGCAGCACGCGTTTCGATCAGAGATTCGAGAACCTCGGGCAGTTTGGAGTCTGAGAGGAATGTGTGCTCTACCAGATTTCTGAGGCCGTCGATATCCTTTTGTTTGTAAGTCGTGTGGCGCCTATCTTCGGGGCGTCGATTCTCTTCGTCAGTGAGGGCGTTTTCAGCGGGCCCATCCTCGCCGTCCGCCGGTTCGGGTTCTGCAAGGACCTGGTCGACGTGGGCCTGGCTACTGTCCTGGTTCTGCTGGGCGACGTATTCGGCGGAGGCGGCTTGGGTCTCTTCGGCGCGGATTTGTTCCATTTCTTCGTCTGCGAGGCGGTAGTATTCGCGCAGTTCTTTGGCGCCTTTGCACATTGAGGAATAGGCGGCGGGGCTGAGCGTGCCTTCCTGCACTTGGATCATTCCCTCGGTTAGTGCATTGATGACGCCTTGCAGTCGTTCGGGGATGCGTTTGTCGGCTCTGGCGGCAGTGGCCGGGGTGGCAGAGGCTTTGCCGCCGCCTGCGCGCCGTTGGCGGTTTTGGTCGGCGGGGCCGTGGGCGATGCAGTAGCCGTCGAATTGCTCGAGGCCTTGTCCCTGGCAGGGGGAGCCATCTTGTTTGGCACTTTTGCAGGTATTTTTTGTCATGATGTGAGCCTTCCGGGCAAGTGGTTGCCACCTTTTGGCCGACTGACGCGTCGGAAAGGGTAGCGGTAATAATTTTGCCGGGAAAATCTCATCTGCACGAAGGAATGTGCGGAGTGGTGGGAATATAGTACTCGATTTTGTGGGCGTTGTCAAGGTTTTTTGCGCGGGGGGGTCTGTCCCAGATTTTTGGTGGACGTTGTCTGAATCAGGATTTACAGGATTTGCGGATTTTCAGGATTGCAGGCGACCGATCGATTCTTGTTCAGCGGATCCTTTTCGCTTTGGTTTAAAGGGCAGTTCGCAGAGGGACAACAATATGGGATACACCCTGCGCGGGGAGCGCAGGGCAAACGCATTTTTATTCGGACGCCAAAATAGCCGACCAAGGGCGCCCACAAGGGGCGCCCCTACCCGATTGGCTTCTCTCGGCGGTATGCCCTGCGAAGGGCACCCACAAGGGGTGCCCCTACCGATTGGCTTCTCTCGGCGGTATGCCCTGCGAAGGGCACCCACAAGGGGCGCCCCTACCGATTGTCTTCTCTCGGCGTTCGCCCCGGGGAAGGGCACCCACAAGGGGTGCCCCTACCGATTGGCTTCTCTCGGCGTTCGCCCCAGGGAAGGGCACCCACAAGGGGTGCCCCTACCCGATTCAGGCAGCCTCACGTGGGTTTGTCCCAATTCGATGCAATTGGCCTGCGCGGTGGGCGTGAAACCCAAGGTTTTGGGGAGCCGTTGTCTGAATCAGGATTTGCAGGATTTCTGGAGATTTTCAGGAATGCTGGCGATGGGTCGGTTTCTATTCGGTGGTTATGTATTCGATTGAGGCAGGTGGCAGGTTGAAGTGGTTTGAAACTTGGGGCGCGACAACAATTGGAGATTTTTCAGACGTTTGACTGCGGTCTTCCGGGCATGTTACACTCTCCCGATATAGCGGGTTTCCTGGAAAAGTCAGGTAGCATTAGGTACATGCTCCTCGAGCTGAACGGGAACTGTGAGCAGGTCTTCTGCCTTTCTTCAATAGGCGTCGTTTTCCACACTAAGAGGAGTAAATGAAATGGCGAAACTTACGCGTAGAGAGTTTCTGCATCGAGCCAGCTTTGTTACCGCGGGCGGTCTTTTGGCAGCCTGTGTCGCGCCGACTGCGCCTGCGGCCGAGGGTGATGGCGCGGCGGCACCGATGGAAGAGATGCTGGAATTGCGGGTCGGGGCGATCGCGGGGATCGTTACGGAGGGCTTGCAGGCGCTTGCGGACCGGTACATGGATGTGAATCCGAACATATCGGTGTCGATCGATGTTCTGGCCGACGAACAGTATCAGCAGGCGTTTCTGCTCTTTTCCAGCGATGACACGCCGGATGTCTCGTGGTATCAGTGCGTGCCGGCCAATCGTTTCAACGACATGGTGACCAGTCAGATCCTTGTCCCGCTTGATGACCTGTACGAGCAGGAGGGTTGGTTCGACGCTTATCCCGAAGGCATTGTTGACTTCCAGCGCCAGCCGGACGGCCACTACTACTCGGCCACAAGTTCGGTGGTATGGACCCCGTATACGTACTACAACAAGGAGATCTTCGAGGAAGTTAGCGTCACGCCGCCGGAGACTTGGGATGATCTCTATGCGATGTCGAGCGAACTGCGCGATGCCGGATACCAGCCGTTGACCGTCGACTACAACATGGGGATCCAGAGCCACTTCAGTGACGGGATGCAGTTGCGTTCCTGGAGCAGGGACCAGTATAACTGTATGCCGATCAAGTGGCGTGCGGACGCGCCGGCATCCTGTGACCAGTACACCTGGACCGATCCCGACTCGGTTCGCATCTACGAATACATCAAGGCGATGGTGGACAATGGCGTGTTTGTCGACGGCGTAACGGGACTGACCGAATACCAGACCGGCAGGTCGTTGTTTACGACGGGCAAAGCGGCGATGTGGCAGACGGGCTCTTGGGACGGCGGCGCTGCCGGGCTGTCGCGCGACGTCGAGTTTGAGCTTGGCTACTTTTACTATCCCGAGATCAGGCCGGAGAGGACGGGAAAGGTTGGGGCTTGGGTTCCCGATGGTCTGATCGTTCCAAAGTCGGGACAGAACATTGAGGCGTCGCTGGAGTTCCTTGCCTGGACTTACCGGTTACCGCAGGCTTCCCTATATGCTCAGACTGCCGGCATTCCCCATGGCCGTGCGGATATTCCCAGCGAAGTGTACAGCGAGATTCTCAGTGAGATGCAGTTGCAGTTCCTGGAAGACAACATAGAATACGGGACGCCTGCGCTGTTCGAGGCTTCCAGCAACCAGCCCTATCAGCAGGCGACGGTCCAGTCGGTAGACCAGATGATGGCCGGGGGATTGACGCCGGCCGAGGCGGGCGCCTGGCTGCAGGAGAAGACTGAGGAGATTCGGGCCGAACAGAGTTAGGCGGCGGTGGGAAGCAGGTACACCAACTAACGACAGGCAGGTGCATTTTTTGCAGGGAGGTTCGCCGGAGCCTCCCTGTTTTCTTATGGAGGACGAGCCTTGGTTACGATGAAACAGACGCGATCCGCCACGCCGGCCCCGCCCGGCAAAAGGCCGCTTCTGGATAGCATCCGTAAGGTGCTGCCGTGGTACCTCTTCATTGCCCCGGCATCATTGATGCTGCTCACACTACTTGCCTATCCTCTCATCGACACGCTGCGGCTTTCGCTGTTCAAGTGGGGCGGGCTAGGACCGCAGACGTTCGTGGGAATGCGCAACTTCAGCAAGCTGTTCGGAGACGAGATCTTCTGGTTGGCTCTCAGGAACAGCTTTATCTTCGCGATCGTTGTACCATTCTTTACGGTATCATTGGGCCTCTTTTTGGGCGTGGCCATCAGCCGCCGTTTGAAGGGTTGGCAGGTCTACCGCATAGCCTTCTTTATCCCGGTGATGATGTCGGGCGTGGTTGTGGCCACCCTTTGGGCCAACATGTTCGAGTTCAATCACGGCCTGTTCAATACCGTGCTGCGAGGAATCGGCCTGGATGGCTTGGTACAAAACTGGCTCGGCGACCGCAATGTCGCTTTGATCAGTGTGATGATGGTGCCGATGGCAGTCGGTAGGATTTCCGATCGTGTTGCTGGCATCCATAGAAGGCATTCCCCAGGAGATGCATGATGCCGCCACCATGGATGGGGTAAACGAGTGGCAGCGCATCTGGGGCCTGATCGTGCCGCTGATCAAACCGGTGCTGGCGTCGATTACGATGCTCTCTATCATTGGCGCGATGAAGGTATTCGACCTTCTGGTGATGACGAAAGGCGGGCCTGCCTTCAGCACGCAGGTGCTGGGCTACTATCTGTTCGAGACGGCTTTCCGTTCGGGCAACTTCGGCTACGGTTCGTCAATTGCGGTCGTTATGTCATCGTCGTCTTCATTGTCGCTTACGGTTATGTAAAGGGCATACGGATAGAAAGTGTGGAATACTAGGAAGTGCAGTTTTTAGTTTTTGGTTTCTAGTTTTTAGTGCTCGTTGATGTTGGTCTGAACTGAGATTTGCGAGATCATAATTTGGTCTGTACACGAAGGACCATGGAGAACACCTTTTGTGGTCGACGCAGATCATGGTCGGAGATCACGAGAATCACTCGAGAAACGGTCCGAATCTGTGCGAAAGGGATGAGATAGATGGCAGTTGAAAGGTCCAATTTGCGCTCAGCAAGGAGCAGCGAGCGGGAAGGCAGGACATCTGGTTGGTGGGCCGGAAGCAGCTTGCGCCCGATCATCTATGGACTGCTGATAGTTGGGGCGCTGGTTCAGGTGTACCCAATTTTCTTTCTGCTGATGAACACGTTTAAGACGGACACGCAGATTCTGAACACACCGTTCAGCCTCCCTTCAAACTTTTCTTTGGCGGCATACATTGACGTTTGGACCGGTGACCGCACCGGAATGTTCTTTGGAAGGTATTTCTACAATAGTGTAATTGTTGTAGTTGCCACGCTGGTTCTGATGCTGGCAATCTCCAGCCTGTGCGGGTACGCGATGGCTCGCGGCCATTTTCCAGGAAATGCGACGCTGCATCAGGCCCTACTTCTGAGCCTGGCCGTGCCAGCGCACGCACTGGCGATTCCGCTTTATTTCTTTATTGGCAACCTTGGGTTGAGGAACAGCCTTCTCGGGCTAACCCTTGTCTATGCGACAATCGGCGCGCCTTTCACGATCATTCTGATGCGGGCCTACTTCATGCACTTGCCGGTGGAGCTGGAGGAGGCGGCGCGCATAGATGGCTGCGGACGGCTGGGGGTTTTCCTGCGGATCGTGGTGCCGATCAGCCGGGGACCGATTGCAGGGATGGCGATCATCAACATCAACTGGATTTGGAGTGAGCTATTCTTCTCGCTTATTCTCATGAACAAAGCCGATGTACGCACCTTGCCCCTGGCGATTGCATTGTACAAGCCGGCGCCCATGACCGCGGAAACGGTGCTGGGGCTGCAATACGCGGCGATGGCGATTGCCACTATACCGGTACTGATCATGTTTTTCCTTTTCCAGAGGCAGATCGCGTCGGGCATGACGATGGGGGCTTTCAAATAGCTGGATTTGCAGTCGTGTTGGATATGCCCGGCAAGTTGCAGGGGGTAAGGTCGATCACATGGAAAATTTGCGATGTTGAGTACGATTCCAAGACCAGTTAAAGATGTGGTCAAAACAGTTGCCAAGAAGGGCCTTTTGACCTGGGAAAGGCTGGAGTCAGGCGTCAGTTTCGACCTGACCTCCGATAGTGTACTGGCCGAACCCTATCCCACCTATCAGCAGTTGAGAGAACGAGATCCGATTCACCGAATGCGGTTGATCGACGGGTGGGCGCTGACCAGGTACGAAGACGTACAGGCGGTCCTGTCTGACCACAGGCGCTTCTCCAGTGGGGAGAGCGGCCCAAATTATACGCGGAACGCCAGCATGCTGGATTTGGATCCTCCCGACCATACCAGATTGCGGTCGCTGGTTTCCAAGGCGTTTACGCCGCGCTCGATTGCGGAACTTGGCCCGCGCATCCAGCAGATCGTGGACGAACTGCTGGACGCGGTTGAGGAGAAAAATGGTTTCGATCTGATCGACAGTTTCGCCTTCCCGCTGCCTGTAATTGTCATCGCTGAAATGCTGGGGGTACCGGCGCAGGACCTGGAACAGTTTAAGGAATGGTCCAATGACATAGTACTCTCACTTGAACCGATCCTCAGTGAGGAGCAGAGAGTTCGATTCCGGCGGTCAGAAGAGGAGTTATACGCGTATTTCGAGGGCATCATCGCACAACGACGGCGGAATCCGCAGGACGATCTTATCAGCGCATTGTTGGCTGCCGAGGATGAGGGCGACAGACTTTCGCATCAGGAACTTCTGGCAACTCTGCTGCTGTTGTTGGTGGCTGGCAATGAAACAACCCGCAACATGATTGGAAACGGGATGTTGGCGCTGCTACGAAATCCGGAGGAACTACGGCGGCTGAGAGACGATCCCGATCTGCTTGACTCGGCCATGGACGAGCTGCTGAGGTATGACAGCCCGGTCCAGCTTGATGGACGCACTCTGGTTGAAGACGTGGAAATGGGGGGCAAGCGGCTGCGGGCGGGGCAACAGGTGGTTACCGTGATCGGGGCAGCGAATCGAGACCCTGCCGCGTTTTCGGAGCCCGACAGGCTGGACATTGGCCGCCAAGAGAAGAGTCACATCTCGTTTGGCCGCGGGATACATTACTGTTTGGGCGCGTCGCTGGCAATGCTGGAAGGGCGAATTGCGTTCGCGAGTCTGCTGGAGCGGTTTTCTTCAATGCGACTGGCCGCAGTACCCCGGCAGAGAAAGCAGGTGGTACTCCGAGGCGTCGAGAACTTGCTGATCGACGTTGAACGCCCTTCCCGATATGTGGTGGCTGGACAAGAGCGAATTCGTGCGCTCGAAACAGCTTTGCCCAATTCTTGACTTTCCAGGTAAGTTACGATAGCCTTGCATCCAGTTTGGAACCAATTTTGCACCGGCGCCGAAAGTTCAGTTAGCGAGAATGAAGTTGAAAAGTCTTGAATTTACGAGGAGGAGGCCCGCGGGAAGCGGGCGCAATTTCCGGCAGCAGCATTCCTGAGGAAAGCTGTTGCATTGCGCAGTACTCTTCGCTCGTTTCCCGTATGCCGCTTCGGATGGTCCGAAGTGGCGTTTTTTTGTTTTAGCGTGAAGTCTTGCTCAGACCCTGCAGGGAAGGCCTGCAATGCGATTCACTTTTTTCTGTTGTAGCAAAGGCGCATTATCCTCTGGTCTGCACCAGGAAACAGGCTCAACTTTCCGCCGTATGGAAGAAGGAACAGCGTCGGCAAACGAGGGAGCCGCTCTCACCAAAAAGGAGTGTGTATGGCTGTCAAAGGATCTGTAAGAAAGGCGGTTCTCGCCTATTCCGGTGGGTTGGATACCAGCGTCATCGTCCCCTGGCTGATAAACAATTATGGGTGCGAGGTCGTTTGTTTCTGCGCCAACCTGGGACAGGAGGAGGAGTTGGAGGGGCTGGAAGAGAAGGCCATCGCCTCCGGAGCCACTCGGTGCTATGTTGAGGATTTGCGGGCCGAGTTCCTGACCGACTACGTCTTCCCGACGATGCAGGCGGGCGCCATCTACGAGAGGGACTATCTGCTGGGCACATCCTTCGCACGTCCGCTGATCGCCAAGCGGCTGGTGGAGATCGCGCAACTGGAGGGCGCTGATGCGGTCGCGCACGGCGCAACCGGGAAGGGAAACGATCAGGTGCGCTTCGAATTGACGGTGATGGCGCTGAATCCGAAGCTGAAGATCATCGCACCGTGGCGAGAGTGGGACATTCGCGGGCGCTCGGATGCGCTGGACTACGCGGCGGAACACAATGTTCCGGTGAAGGCGTCGGCCGAGCGCATCTACAGCCAGGACCGAAATCTCTGGCACCTGAGCAATGAAGGCGGTCCGCTGGAAGATCCCTGGACGGAGCCGCCGGCCGACATGTTCGAGTGGACGCGCTCACCGGAGGATGCGCCCGATGAGCCTGGGTATGTCGAACTCTATTTCCGGCGCGGCTTTCCTGAGCGCTTAAACGGTGCGGCGATGGGGCCGGTTGAACTGATGCAACAGCTTAACAAGCTGGGGTGTGAGCACGGCATCGGCCGGGTGGACCTGGTTGAGAACCGGCTGGTGGGGATGAAGAGCCGCGGCGTTTACGAGACGCCGGGCGGCACGATCCTGTACAAGGCGCATTCGGCGCTGGAGCAGTTGTGCCTGGACAAAGACACGCTGCACTGGAAAATGCAGGTCGGGCTGCGCTACGCCGAATTGGTCTACAACGGCCTCTGGTTCACACCGTTGCGCAGAGCGCTGGACGCATTTGTGCAAGAGACGGAAAAGTCGATTAGCGGGACGGTACGCATGAAGCTATACAAGGGCCAGGCGATGCTGGTCGGCCGCAGGTCGCCCCACAGTCTGTACCGCGAGGACTACGTTACATTTGACGAGGACGACGTCTACAACCAGGCCGACGCCGAGGGCTTCATCCGGTTGTTTGGCCTGCCTCTGAAAGTTGAGGCTCTGTTGAGAGAGGAGCGCCCTGCTGACGCGATGCCTCCGCCAGTTGACCGTGCAGAGGCGGTAGAAGGGGACTGGTTGAAGAGAGATTGAATGGCAGGGGGATAGTTGTCTGAACTGTGATTTGTGGGATTTAGGAGATGCACTGTGATTGCAGGGCGAGCGATTCGTCTCGTATTCCAGGTTGTATGAGGCGGAGTCGGTTGTCTGAACTGGTATTTGTGGAATGAGAGGATAGGCTGTGAGTATATCAGCCAAGGAAGAGCAGCAAGCAATGTGGTAGACGTCCTACTATTGTCGCCGATTTGACAGAACACATCACAGGTCAACGAAAAGTGGTTGCAGGTTCCATATGCACCAAGAGGAGTCGATTCTTTTCGTTTTTCGCCGGACGGCAGGTTAGGACACCCTGTGTTCGTCCAACATCCACGGAGAAAATTATGTCATCGACAGAACATACTTTTGCGGGACCTTCAACTCCTCCGATTCCTGTGAAGGGCTTCGATGCGGCGGGGATTCATTGCGGAATCAAGCCGACGGGGGCGCTGGATCTGGCGTTGATTGCCAGCCCTGCGGCCTGCCGTGCGGCGGCGGTGTTTACGCAGAATGCTTTTCCAGCGGCGCCAGTGCTCTATGACCGCGATCTGCTGCGGATGAACCCGGATGGGACGCATGGCGTTGTCATAAACAGCGGGAATGCGAATGCCTGCACGAGCGCGGAGGGCAACGCTAACGCCCGCCGTATGGCCGAGGCGGCGGAGAAGAGCCTGGGAAGCACAGACAGTACTGCGTTCGTGATGAGCACCGGCGTGATCGGTGTTCAAATGCCGATCGCGGTTATAGAGGAGGGCATCCCGAAGGTTGCAGCAAACTTGCGCCCTGACGGTTGGCAGGAGGCGGCCGAAGCGATCATGACGACAGATGTGTTTCCAAAGTGGGCGTCGGGCCAGGCGGAGGTCGGCGGAAAGACGGTAACGGTCACCGGGATCGGTAAGGGCGCGGGGATGATCCACCCGAACATGGCGACAATGCTGGCGACGCTGGCGACGGACGCGGCAATCGCGCAGCCGCTGTTGCAGAAGGCCTTGTCGAAGGCGGTCAGTCACAGCTTTAACCGCATCAGCATTGACGGAGATACCAGCACAAATGATACCGTTCTAGTACTTGCAAATGGCGCGGCCGGGAACGCCGAGATTACTGAGGAAGGGGCGGACTACGACGCGTTTGTGGCAGCGCTGAGTGCTGCTTCGATGGAGCTCGCGAAGCTTATAGTGCGTAACGGCGAAGGTGTTACCAAGTTTGTTACGATACAGGTGGAGGGGGCGGTCAGTGATGACGAAGCGCACCAGGTCGCTAACTCGATTGCGAAGAGCCCGTTGGTGAAGACTGCGTTCTTTGGGAACGATGCCAACTGGGGGCGGATCCTGTGCGCGGTGGGATATTCGGGCGCGACGGTCGACCCGACGCGAGCGCATTTGTTCATAGCAGCGGGCCAGCCGCAGGCGGGAAATGCGGAGTTGCAACTTGTGGACGCGGGCACGCCGACGAACTATAAGGAGAAGGACGCGGCGGCCATTTTTGCCGAGAGCGAGATCAGCGTGCGGGTATCACTGGGGCTGGGGGAAGGCGAGGCCACGGTGTGGACTTGTGACCTGAGCTACGATTACGTGTCGATTAACGCAGAATACCGGTCGTAACTGCGGTGGCCGGTGGGCAGTTGCCAGAGGCCAGAAGCATATAACAATGGGAGACTGCTGTTTCGGTTGTGCAGACAAACAGTAGTCAGGGTTGGCTGGCCGGCGGTCTGGGCAGCCAACCTTTTTTTATTAGACGCCCCAGCGCTGGCGCGCCTCTTCCATGGGGACGGTCTCGCCTTTCAGCCAGGCGTAATGTGCGATGGGATTTTCGCCAATCCAGCGTTCGTCGACCGGCTCGTCGGCACGCTGGTAGCGGGTGTCGCAGCTGAGGCGGAAGCGACCGGTAGTATTGGAGAGCGAGCCGTGCATGGTGTACATGCCGAAGATGAGGGCGTCGCCCATTTCGAATTCAGTGCTGCGCCACTGGCCGCCGTAGGTGTCGACAAGCTCGACAGGGTCGTTTGAGAACCAGCCGGTGACTTTGTCGCGGTCAACGTCCATTTCGCCATAAGTCTGCCTGATGAGATCGAAGCGGTGGGAGCCGACAAGAAGGGCGAGTGGGCCCGTCTCGTAGGGCAGATCGCCGAGGGGGGTCCAGACGGTGAAGACATTGGTGGTGCCGCGGCCCATGTAGACGATATCATAGTGGGCGCCGGTGAAGGCGCCGGTGGGGACTACGCGCAGCCATTTGAAGTCGTAGGTGAGGCTGGGCCCTTCGAGGTATTCAGCGAAGAACTGCATAAGGGTTGTTGCTTCGACGACGTTCAGAAATTCGGGGGTGTGGGTGACGGCTTTGGCGCCGCCGTAGAACTTGCCGCGTTTGCCTTCGGCGATTATTCCGTCCATCAGGGGCGCGGCGGGCGCGAGTTGCTCGGCCTGCTCCAGGTTTTCGAGGACGACGCGGCGGGCCTCTTTCACTTTTTGGCGGTCGTGGAGGCCGCGGATGAGAAGGTAGCCTTCGTCCTGCAAGCGAGTGCGCAAGGCCGGCATGTCATTTTTTAGTTCGGTCGAATCGCGTAGTTGGTCGAGGTAGCGACCGCCCATCTCGAGATCGTGTTTCCCCATCGTCAGTTTCATAGTTCAGGTTCCGTATTTCGTAGTGCAAACTGCGGCTTACTTAATGCTGCCAGCGGTCAGGCCGGCGATAAAGTAGCGCTGGGCGAATAGAAATATGAGCAGGATTGGCAGGATTGAAACGAATGAGGCCGTGAAAATGAGGTGGAGCGGAGTCGGCCTGCCAGATACACCCGAGTCCAAAACGGCAAGAAATAGCGGTAAGGTATACAACTCTGGCTTGTTGAGGTAGATCAACGGGCCCATAAAAGCGTTCCAGTGGCCCATGAAGGAGAAGATGGCGAGCGCGGCCATTCCCGGGAGGACGACGGGTGCAACGACGCGCCAGTAGGTGGCGAATGGGCCGCAGCCGTCCATGCGGGCGGCTTCGATCATCTCATCGGGCACGGTGGTCATGTATTGGCGCATCCAGAAGACGGCAAAGGGCGTGGCAAGGCCCGGAATGATGAGCGGATACCAGGTGTTGATCCACTTGAGCCAGGCCATTATTAAGTAGCTGGGAACAAGGCCGACGCTATTGGGGATCATCATGGTAGCCAACATGGAGAGAAAGAGCGCGTTGCGCCCTTTGAAGCGCAGCTTGGCGAAGGCAAAGCCGGCAAGAGAGGCGAGGAAGACATTGCCGACAGTGTTGAAGACGGCGATGAAGGTGCTGTTCAGAAAGGTTCGGGTCAGGGAGATTCCGCCACGGAAATCGATCTCGTCGGACTGAATCAGGCCAGCGATTTCCAAGTAGTTGTTAAAGGAGGGGCGGGCAGGCCAGAACTGCACGGGGATGATATAGATGTCGGCCACTGGTTTGAGAGAGGAGGTGACCATCCAGTAGAAGGGAAATATAAAGAACAGGAGGGCAATGAATAGGAAGGCATGCGTAAGGATTTGGCCCAAAGAGAGACTTTTCTTACGAGCAGGAGGACCGGTTTGGGGTCTGGCTGCGATGGCGTCGGCTTTCTGGCTCATAGGGGACAATTCTTATTCGGAGTTGGTTTCAATCGGAAGCGGCTCGTTCAGTGGCAACAATCTGCACTAAAGAAAGGGCGATGATGATAACAGCGTTGGCGTAGGCGAGCGCGGAGGCATAGCCGAAATTGAATTTGCTGAAGGCCTGGCTGTAGATGATCAGGCCCATGAGCAGCCCAGCGCGGTCGGTTCCGCCGCCGGGACCGACAAGCATGTAGGCTTCTTCGAAGAGATTGAACATGCCGATGGTCGACAGGATTGCGGCGAAGGCGATGACGCGGCGCATCAGGGGAATGGTTATATTGATGAAGGCCTGGAGCCCGCTGGCGCCGTCGATGCGGGCGGCTTCGTAAAGCTCGTGGGGGATGCTCTGGAGGCCGGCCAGCATAATCATCATGTTGTAGCCGACCCAGCGCCAGAGGATCATGATCAGGATCGTGGGTTTTATGAAGACTGGTTGATCCAAAAGGCCCTTGAACTCGATATCGAAGATTTCGAGGACGGATCCGAGTGGGCTGTAAGGTGATCCCAGCAGAAAGTCGAAGAGAAGGCCAACGACGACAAGCGAAGTGACGACGGGCAGGAAGTAGGCGGTGCGGTAGATCACGCGACCGCGGATAGGCTGATTGAGCACGTTTGCGAGGCTGAGGCTGAAAATGACCATCAGAGGGACGACGAGAACGCCCAGGATGGCGGTGTTCGACAGGGCGATATGGAAGTTGGTGTCGGTAAACAGGCGTGCGTAGTTTTTGAATCCGACGTACTCGCTGACGCGAACACTCTTCCAGTCCTGGAAGCTGATCCAGACGGCGAAGAGGATGGGGAAGGCGCCGAAGATGCCAAAGAGGATGAAGAAGGGGGAGATAAAGACGTATGGGGCGACCTTTTCCCAGATGTAATAGTGGGAGTTGGCGGGACGATGTGCTGGTTGGCCGGCCGACGGCGCGGAAACTACTGCCATTTTCAGGTTCCTACAGAGGAATAGGGATCGGCGAAAAGGGGCAGCGGCTCTGGCAAGAGTCCCGGCCCGAATGCCGAAAAGGAGACCGGCCGGCGCGCGCCTACTGGTGAACAGGCGCGGGCCAAGCCGGCCATTGGCTGCCGTTAGCGATCAGCCCAGGCCTTGCAAATCTCGAATTTCCTGCGCGGCGGCGGCGAGCGCCTCTTCGGCGCCGATATCACCGTCGAGGACGCGGCCTTGCGTCTGGCCGAGAATGTCCCACGCTTCGGACCAACCTTCGCCAAAGACATAGGGATTGACTGCAGAGTTGACCTCGGCGTACATGCGGAGGGCAACCTGGCCGCCGTAGAAGTCGACCGGTTCGTTCATGATGGGCCAGTCATTGGCTTCTTTGAGAACGGGGAAGAGGTCTCCGGATGTCCAGAGGACTTCCTGGCCAGCCTGGGAAAGCTGGGAGTACTCGAGGAAGGTAAAGGCTTCCTGTTTGTTCTTGCTGGTCTCGAGCAGGCAGAGTTGCGAGCCGCCATAGGTAAAGGCGCGGCTTCCGCCTTCCATCCAGGCCGGAAGCTGGCTAACGCCCCACAGGCCAGACGTTTCGGGTGCGGAGCTCAGGATAATGCCTGCTACCCATATGGCTCCCGGGAAAATGGCCGCAGTGCCATCCTTCCAGGATGCCCCCTTCGTTTCCCAGTCATTGTAGTTTTGGAAGGTGGCATCGGAATCCCAGTAGGTCTTGAAGAATTCGAGCGTGCGGACGGCCTCGGGCTGGTCGCAGATCACGTTTTGCTCTTCGAGGTCGTAGATGCCGCCGCCCAGTTGCCAGGTCCAGCTCAGCCAGGGGAAGAAGTCGTTTTTTCTGACGCCTTCGAGCCGGACTTCGCCGTCGGAGGCTGCCGAAAGCTCCTCGCCCATGGCCAGCCAGTCGTCGTAGCTGTTGATTGACGTGGGATCAAGGCCGTACTCTTCGGCTATGTCGCGGCGGTAGTAGAGTAGGCAGGGCGACCCATCCCAGGGAACGCCGTAATTCTTGCCCTCGAGGACGCCAAGCCTGAGCTTGTAAGGTACGATCCTGTCCTCGTGGGGCTCCATGTAATCGGAGATGTCGGCCAGGCCTCCGGTGGCTGCCCAGAGGGGCAGATTGGAGTCCTGGCTGCCGATGATATCGGTCAGTTCGGAGCCGGAGACCATAGCGGTCATGACTTTTTCGGCGTAGCCCGTGCCGGAGTCGGTGAATTCGACCTGGATATCGGGATGGATATCATTGAAGGCGGGCAAGATGTCGCGGAATGGATGATTCCATCAGGAGATCAAGGTGACGGTAACTGGCTCCATAGAGGGCGCTGCGGCGGAATCGTCAGTAGAAGGGGCTGCCGGGGCGGCGGGTGCGGCGCAGGCGGCGAGGGCAATGCCGGCAGTGGCCAGCCCGATTGTGCGCAAAAAATCGCGGCGAGTTGCGTTCTGCAAGTTCGACATTCTTGTTGCTCCTGTTGGACTGATGGTGGGAGGAGATGCTGCAGACAGACGTTAGGAAAAAGTCCGTGATGACGGTTTAAAAGGGGGTAGCAGCGGACACCAGGGACAATTGTAGTGTAAGGGTTCGTAAGTTGTCAAAGTGAAGGCGGCATGCGGTAGGATCGCATTCGCGCCAATCGTCTGCCGGACCACCAGCTTAGTCGGCGGATAGAGGAAGAATTCATAGAATTCCGGATGCTTGCCGACAGTCGTATGCGAGGCCAAGAGATCGTCCGACTGGGTGCCCGTGCGCAGGGCGATATCGCGTTCCTCCGCCGGCGGGTTCTTCACCGCTTGGCGCGTGGGGGCTCCTGCGGCGTGAGCAGTTCGGGGATGACCGTTTAACCGTCCCGCTCAAGTTCGGCCACGTGCGATTCGACGTTCCTCTCTTTTGCTCAAACCGGCAGTATTCAATTGGCATTGACTCGTTGGCAGTAACTGCACGCAAACGCGGGGTTGACTGAAGAATCCAAGTCAGAATCCATGAACTGAAGGCTCACGCTCCCAGATCCTTAAGTAGTTGAATCTTCTTCTTTCGCCGTGGGTCAGCCGTTTCGAACAGGCGGTCCGAGATGAGCCGACCGGTTTTCTTCGACCATTTTTCGGAATACGACTTGTTAAAGTTGGCGATGCTGTCGATTTCCCATTGCATACGCGGAGCCGTGCGCATCATCCAGGCCATCTGACGCCGGTTGGCGCCGCCACCCCATGAGGAGTGCCAGATGCGGGTCTGGAAGGCGATCACGTCTCCTTTGCCCGCGTGCAATTCGTAACGCCCGGGGAACTCCTGCATAGGATAGCCGAGCACATGTTCGTCGATCTGCTTTTCCAGGTCGTTGAAATGGAGCGGCCACAGGTGGCTGCCGGGGATGAAGCTGAGGCAACCTTTGCCGGGCGCTACCTCGTCCAGATAAAATGTCAGTTTGGCCTCGATGGCAGGTTCGGGAGAGCCGCCATCGCGATGCCAGGTTGTGTCCCCATCGTGGATTTGCCCGTCTGAACTGCCGTAAAAGATGCAATCCTCCCCCAACAGGTCTTCGGCAATGCCGGCCAGATTTGGATGATCCAGAAGGTTGTAGAAATAGGGATCGGCCTCGATCAGGGGGAGGATGACGCGGTGACCGTCCGGGAAGATGCGTGCGCCAGCCTCTGAGCTATCGCCCTGGGTGTCACCACGGGCGATGATGTCGTCGAACCGCCAAGAGAATTCATCGACCTCTTCGGCCGTGAGCGCGCCTTCCACCTTGACAAATCCCAACGCATGAAAATGTGTTTTTTGCTCGTCTGTCAGCATTCTTCTTTTCCTTCCTTATGCGAATGGCCGGCAGCTTTCAGGGTGCTGGACAGCCGATATACAATGCGTAGTGCCCAGTATTTCACAGTTCACCGTAGTTCACGAGACTCGTCCCTCATAGAATACGAGCCGGTTTGATAGCCGGAACGAAATGATGGTGAGCGTCATTATGATCAGGAACAGGATCATGCCCAGCGCGGCGGCGTACCCCATCTTGAAGTTTTCGAACGCGTGGCGGTACATGTAGAGCACAAAAAACAGAGTGGAGTTGGCGGGTCCCCCCCCTGTGATCACAAAGCTGTTGGTAAAGACCTGGAACGAACCGATGATTCCGATGATGAAGTTGAAGAAGATGACAGGCGAAATCATAGGCAGTGTCACGTTCCAGAAGGTGGCCCAACGGCCGGCGCCGTCCAGCGATGCGGCTTCGTAGAGCTGCGTCGGCACACCTTGCAATCCTGCCAGATAGAGCACCATTCCGCCACCGACGGCCCACAGGCTCATTACGACAAAGGCGGGCAGCGTCCACGTGAGGCTGAACAGCCAGTTAGGCCCCGTAAGGCCTAAAAGGCTTAGGGCGTAGTTGACGATTCCCGCTTCAGGTGCGAATACCCAAATCCACATATAGGCGACGGCAACGCCGGAAACGACTGCTGGCAGATAATAGATGGTGCGATAGAGTGACATGCCGCGCACTTTTTGGTTCAGTAAGACCGCCAGCGCGACGCCCAGGATGATGCCGAGGAAGACCGTACTCAGCGAGTAGATAGCGGTGACCCACAGGCTTTTCCAGAAAAGAGGGTCGCGGGTGAACATTTTGTCGTAGTTTGCAAGGCCAACAAAGACTGGCGAGGTAAGGATGTCGTACTTGGTCAAGCCCAGATAGGCTGCCGCGATCAGCGGGCCGAATTCTAAGGCCAGAAATCCGACAATCCAAGGACTGATGAAGAGAAAGCCGGCCACATTCTCAAGTAGCGCAGAGCGCGACATGCGCGGTTTGCGATTTGGGGACGATGCCTGGCTGATAGCGGTTGCCATAGGTAAAACTCAGTTGGCAGTGCGTTGGAGTGCTGCTGGAGACTGGTGACCCCATACCGCAATCACCAATCTCCAGGACAATGTTCGTCAGAAAACTAGGTGTCTTCCAGAATCACGTCAATCGCCTTTGTGGCGGCTTCCATGGCTTCCTTGGTCGTCTTCTCGCCCAGGATAGCAAGCTCGTACTCGGAGCGGAAGGCGTTCAAAATCTCTGTCGTGCTGGGGCCCCAGTATTCGCCTGTGGAGCGTCCAGTAATGGGAAGGTGAAGTGTCAGAAAATCTGCTTGACGTTCGTTGGTGATAGCGCTCTTGACGGTCTCCTCCATCCGGTAGTTGATAGGGAAGAGCGTGATCTGGTAGTCGAGGGAATCCTGGTTGATCGCGCGCCAGATGAAGAACTCCCAGGCTGCGTCGATATTTTCAGATTGAGACCAGATCGCCTCCATGTGGACGCTGCCGGCGTAGACATCGACAGCGGGCGGATTGGAGGTGGACGGCCAAAAGGTCATCCACTGATTGGTTGTGTCATTGGCGGTACGTTTGAGCCAAGTGTCCCAGTCGGCCAGGACCATCGGCCACATGGCGATCTTGCCGCCGGCGGTGGGGAATTCGCCTAAGGCCTGACCTGCGCCGGGCTTCATACTGAACTCTTTCCAGGCCACGAGTTGCTCAATCGCCTCGACAGCCTCTGGCTGGTCGAGCAAGCACTTGGTTTCGTCCTCGTTGATGATTTGGCCGCCGTTTTGCCAGATAGTGGTGAGATAGAGGTCAGCGGCCAAGAGGGGCGAGGTGATGGCGAACGACTCGTCACCGCGGTTCAGTTGCGGACCCACCTTGGCCACATCGGCGAGGGTCCAGTCTTGGTTGGGCAGGTCGAGGCCGGCCTCTTCGAAGCGATCCTCGCTGTAGGCCAGCCCGCGCAGGATAACTGAGTTTGTGGGAAGTCCGTATATGTCGCCGTCGAGGGTGCCCCAGTCACTGTCGGCGGGAAACTCAAAGTCGTCCATCACCACGTTGGGGTCGTTGGCGAGGAATTCGCTGATCGAGAGGGCGACATTTTTGCGCTTGATCTGAATCCACCAGGGGCCGCCGATGAACCAAAGGTCGGGGGCGGTGCCGGCAGCGACATCGATCAGCAGCTTATCAGCGTGTTCGCCCCAGGGGACGAGTTCAAATTCTACGTGAATCGAGTCGCTCTGCTCGTTGAACATATTGACCTGTTTGTCGAGCGGGCCGATCACCTGGGAATAGCGGACCGTGGTCATCTCCATGCTGGGCGCGGCTTCTTCAGATCCGGAGTCAGCAGCTCCCGCGTCCGGCGACGGTGCTCCACAGGCTTGCAGGAACGGGACCGCGGCTCCGAGCACGGCCGCTCCGCGCAGTAGTTGTCTACGGCTAAATTGTTTGTTCGACATGACTTTCTCCTCCATCTTGAGTGTGAATCGCGAATCCTCTTCAGACAGCGAACTCTTGATTGTGGACATAGTTGCCAGAAGACACTGACGTTAACCTTTGATGCCGGAAAATGTGACCCCCTGGATGAAGTAGCGTTGCGCGAAAAAGAAGACGAGCAGCGGCGGAAGCAGTAACATCGTCGAGCCGGCCATCAGGTGCGGCATGCTTGGGCGGACCGAGGACGATGCGGCGGTGGCCATGAAATGCAGGCCTACCGCCAGCGTCAGCATATCCCGGCTGCGCAGGAAGATGAGAGGACCGAAGAAGTCGTTCCAGGTTCCCAGGAATGAAAAAATTGCCACTGCAGCCAGCGCCGGTTTGATCAGAGGCAGGGCGATCCGCGTATAGATGCCGAGCCAACCGCAGCCATCTATGCGGGCGGCATCGTCAAGTTCCGGGTTGATGGTCAGGATAAACTGGCGCAGCAGGAAGATGAAAAATGCGCCGCCGCCGAACCATGCCGGCACGATCAGAGGCAGGTAGGTGTTCAGCCAGCCAAGATCGCGGAAGAGAATGTAGAGCGGGATGATAGTTACCTGGTGGGGCACCATCATTGTGCCCAGCACGACAATGAAGATGACATCGCGGCCGATGAAGCGGATACGGGCGAACCCGAACGCCACCAGCGAAGCAGTCAGTAACCGGCCCGCCAGGACGCCCAGCGTGATGATCATCGTGTTGGCGCCGTATTGGGTAAAGTTGAAGTAGTCGAAGAAAGCCTGATGGTAATGGATCCACTGGAACTCGCTGGGGATCCACTTAGGCGGGATCAGGTAGACCTCCCACTCCGGCTTGAGAGAGGTCGAAATCATCCAAAAAAGGGGCACCAACATGGAGACGGTGCCTATCAACAGCACAAGATGGATAGCCGAGCGTTCCAAGTTGCGCAAGAGCTGCGCCCGGCGCCGAAGGCGACGCGCATCGGAAACTTCTGAATGTGGGGCGCTAAGAGGGGTTGCCATCGTCCACGCTGTTGGTGGGTGACCAGAGAGAGCTTGCCACTCAGTATATGCTGGGATTAGGGGATTTCAAAATGGCAAGAATTGGGCTGTGTGAAGGACCTTCGCGGTATTGCTTCCGTCTGTGAGCCAGGCAGCGACTCCCGCACACGCTGGTGCCATGTCTGCTGGTCATTGGGTGAACAGTTACCGCTATTCACCAGAGAGTTAGCATTCAGAGGCACGGGCGGTTGCGTCGGCGCCGGGATTGGCCTCGTCTTCGGAATGGTGGGCGCGGGGATGGCGTCGAGGGCGGCGACGCAGTCGTTGTCTGAGTCAGGATTGAGCAGGTTTTAGTTTCTGGTTCTTGGTTCTTAGTAACCCCTTTGGTACGGGATAGTTCACTAATTCTGAATCAGGAGTAAGAGGATTTGGGAATTTCCAGGATGGCAGGCGATCGGTTGACGCCGATTCAGCGGATTTTTTTTGCGTAGGTTGAGAGGGCAGGTTGCAAAGGCCCAGATATATGGGATGCACCTATATTGGCCAGGAGTTTGCCATAAGCTGTTAGATTGACTAAACTGGCAGCAGCCGGAAGTCTAGAGGAGAAAGCAATGCAAACAACAAGCATAACAGAACTCAAGAATTCGCTGAGCGCTTACCTTCGAAACGTCAAGGCGGGTGAAGAGGTGCTGATCACTGATCGGGGTCGGCCAATTGCACGCTTAGTGCCTGTTTCGCGATTCGATTCTATTGAAGAGCGCATGGATGATTTGGAGAGGCGGGGGTTGCTCAAACGCGGGACAGGGAAATTGCCGGAAGATTTCTGGGAAATGCCACGACCAAAGGATCCGGAGGGATCTGTGCGAAGGGCCATTTCCCAAGATAGAGAAGAAAGCTGGTGAAATTCTGGGATGCTTCGGCCGTCGTTCCCCTTTGTTTGGAAGAATCCACTTCCAGGGCTGTGCGCAGAATTTTCGACGAAGACCCTAACATGGTGGTGTGGTGGGGTACTCGCCCTGAGTGCGTTTCTGCATTTATAAGGCGCGTCAGGGATGGAAGTCTAAGATCGGCAGATGAACGCAAAGCCCGAGAAGTCTTTCGCTCTCTGGCACAGACATGGACGGAGATTCAGCCAAGTGAGGAGTTACGCAGCACAGTCGAAAACCTTCTGGCTATTCATCAACTACGGACGGCAGATGCATTTCAACTCGCGGCCGCAATCACTTGGTGTCGAGGATTGACAGCCGAGCATAATTTTGAAGTATTTGATCGGAGACTCCGTGTAGCCTGTGAGGTAGAAGGCTTCTCCGTTCTCCCCGAAAAATTCTAGGGTAACTTGCCTTTCCTTCAAGCAAATTTCTCAGATCGCCGGCCAAACGTCTGCCCAGGGGGCGGCCTGTTCGAGCGCGGCCGCGGCCTGGAGGACGAGCGTGTCGGCGTGGTGACGTCCGACGATTTGGAGGGCCACTGGTAGACCGTCCGATGCGAAGCCGCAAGGGACGCTGGCAGCGGGTTGACCCGTGAGGTTGAATGGGTAAGTGAAGGGCAGGCGGTCGAAGATCGACGGTGTGGGCTTTCCGTCGATCTCAGCGGGCCAGTCGTCGACGCCCCAGGCGGTGAGGGGCATCTGCGGGGTGAGCAGGAGGTCGTACTCCTCGAAAAACTCGCGGGCCTGTTGATAGTAGACAGTACGTGAAATCTCGGCGCGACCGTGTTCTTCGCCGGAGTAACGACGGCCTTGCAGGATCATCTCGGCGAGGCTCGGTTCGAAGGCATCTGGACTCTCGTCGTAGGCCTGGCCAACGCGGGCGGCCAGAGAGACGAACCAGCAGACCTCGGCGCCGGGCCGGGGGTTATCCCAGCCTGGATCGACAGCTTCGACGATGCAGCCAAAGTCGGAGAAGCGCTGGGCGGCCTCGCCTGCCAGGCGGCGCACGTCGGGGTCGACGGCGGCGTATCCGAAGTCGGCACTCCAGGCGACACGCAGGCCTCGCAACGCTGGCAGGGGGTCGGCAACGGCGGCAAGGTAATCGTCGGGGCGGTTCGCGATGGCGGTGGGGTCGCGGGGGTCGGGGCCGGCAGTGGCCTGGGTGAAGAGGGCAGCGTCGGCGACAGTGCGCGAGATAGGACCGTTGTGGGAGCGTGCAGACCAGATGTCGAGATTGGGCCAGTAGGGCAGCCGCCCGAATGAGGGCTTGAAGCCGAATACGCCGCAAAGGGCAGCGGGAATGCGGATGGAGCCGGCGCCGTCGGATCCGTGCGCGAGAGGGCCGAGGCCGGCGGCAACGGCCGCGGCGGCGCCACCGCTGGAGCCGCCCGGTGTGCGATCGGTGTTCCAAGGATTGCGCCCAGGCGGGCCTAGCAGATTGTCGCACATGTCTTTGTGGCCGAGGTGGGGCGTATTGGTCTTGCCGATGATAATGCCGCCGGCGGCCTTGACACGGCCGGTTACGGCGCCGTCGAATTCGGCGATCTGGTCCTTCTGGAGGATGGAGCCGCTGGTGTGGCGCAGGCCCTCGCTGGGTTCGAGATCCTTGATGGGGACGGGCAGGCCGTGCAAGGGGCCGAGGTCATCGCCGCGCATGACTGCGGCTTCGGCGGCGCGGGCATCTTCGAGGGCGCGGTCGCCTCCGACGTCGAGGTAGGCGTTGATGGCTGGGTTTACGGCCTCGATGCGGGCGAGGAGGGCTTCGGTCAGCTCAACGGGAGAAAGCTGTTTGGCGCGAATAGCGGCGGTGAGTTCGGTTGCAGGTGTGCGGAAGAGTTCGGGAGGGGTCACTGGTGAGTTCCTTTTCTGGGGCGGTCGTTCGCTTGTAAAGTGAGGCCAAGAACAAAAGGGCATGGCGCCGTGTTTGCAGGGATGCCCAAACCAGACGGCCAAGGGATTCCTGTCGTTCACTCGGCAGGCTTACCTTCACTTAGGATATTCAACGAGAGTCAAAGGAGATCAATGAATTCTTGTACTCCAAGGTTGGCCTGCCGAATAATCGCACGCAAGGTTCCCCTGTCAAGTTCCTTATGGTTCGGAACGACTAGCTGAGCGTGGGGATCGTCCTTTCGTAAAACGATATGACTTCCCCTTTGACGAAGGATCAAGAAGCCGATTCTTGTCAGAGCCCGTACGCACTGACGGCCTGATACCGTGGGTAGGCGACTCATACCGCCATGACGAGAGTTTCGAATTGATCCTCGGGCACAGGCAATCCGTCATCTTCAAGGGTAGAAATGTAGAGTTCGATAGCTTCTCTGATATTGGCGATAGCGGCCTGTTTCGTTTCCCCCTGGCTTATGCAACCCGGGAGGCTGGGACATTCAACAACCCAGAAGCCGTCTTCCCCTGGATAGATTACAACTTGTCTCATCGGGATTCCTTCACAGATCAAAGAGATCGCAAATGGGGCAGCCGAAGCCGGGAAGAACGTGGCCGCCGTCTAGCGTGTCATCTTCAGAGAGCTTCAGCAGCGGCTGATTCGGGCGATGGACTTCGACTGTACGGGTCTCGGGGTCAACCGTCCAGACCAGGGGGGCGCCGAAGCTGATCCACATGCGGGCTTTGTCGAAGACTTCTCTGGGGCTGTCGTTGGGCGAAAACACTTCGACTGCCAGGTCGGGTGCGCCCACATAGTATCCTGCCACTTCTGCATCCAATGGAAGATTATGAGCAGAAATATAGGCGATATCTGGCTCTCGCACAGTGTCTGGGTTACGTTCGAGCAAGAAACCTACGTCTGATGCCAAAACCCATCCCAGCCTGCGGGGTTTAATGAATCCACCGAGCAGAATTGCCAGATTTACCACGACTTTGCCGTGTCTTACTCCCGTAGGCATC
Source organism: Caldilineaceae bacterium (assembly GCA_965220715.1). Lineage (GTDB taxonomy): Bacteria > Chloroflexota > Anaerolineae > Caldilineales > Caldilineaceae > Bin5. The sequence continues at coordinate 3,448,095 of OZ244843.1, read as the reverse complement.
GTTTCGCAGAGGGCCCCCTGTATCAGTTCGCCACGAATCCCTTCGCTATAAAGTCGGAGCAAATCGTCGGCGGTCAGCAGTTTCTCTGAAGTAATGGTCATGGTTGTCACCCCCTTATGGTCGTGAGGTGAGGGCATTATACTACAGAACGGGCGGTGGGGAAGGTGGGCTGGTGTGAGGATAGGGTGGTGAGGCGACGGGACTACAGTTTGCTCTTTACGAAGGTGGCGATATTTTCGGCCAGTTTAATCGCATTCATGGCTTCCTCCACGTCGGGGCTAACGAAATTCTCCATCGGGTAACGCACTCCTGCCCCGTACCTTCCTAGAATGTCAGCAGCACGCTCTAACTCCAAGAAAGCCGGAAATCGTTTCGCGCATTGATGCACGAGATAAATAAGATCGTGGACAAATAGAAAGTCCTCAGAAAGCGAGATCAGGAATCCTTTCGGGTACTTTTCGGCACATTGCTGGCAGTGATAGCATGCCATGTCCCGTCTGGCCCCCGCGTTCATTGTGATAGGCAGGCGAGTCCGTCGCCGTCCAGAGTTGGATTGCAGTGGCGGGACATCTGATCAATGCGTGGGGCTGCGGCTGACCTACGGGTCGGAGCGTGGTTCGTCGATGAGGCGGGCGAGGGCGGCGCCGATGGCGAGGTCTTCAACGTGACCAAAGGCGTTGACGCGGATGCGTCCGGCACGGTCGATGACGAGCAGGCTTGGCGTGCCGCGCAGCCGATAGCGGCCCATCGTAATTGGCGTTGTAACGCCAGGCGTGTGGGCGTCCACTCCCACAGGAAAAGTAATTTGATACTCGTGAAGGAACGCTTCCAGCGACACGGGAGTCATGGCGTCGTGGTGTTCGAAGACGGTGTGGAGGCCCAGCAGGGTGATGTCGTCGCCGAAGTTTTGCTGGATCCGCTTGGCCTGCGGCAACCCGTGTGAGACGCAGCCGGGACAGAGCATTTGAAACGTCTCGATTACCACGACCTCGCCTCTGAGATCGGCCAAGGTCGGATTGTCGAGCGTGTTGAACCAGCGGGTGACGGCTAGCTCAGGGGCGGTGTTGTCGGTCAGTTGCATGGTCACGGCGGTTGCGCTCCTTTCTTGCCTGGCCACTCAGGGGAGATGCCAAGCGGGCGAGGCGGCGTTGGCCGGAATTCCAGGTTGCTGCGCGGCGCCGTACAGGTTTTCAGCCAGATTGATACAGGCAGGGATGACCGGCGCGCCGAGATGGTTCTCGACATTGTTATGTTCAGCCATTATCTCGCCACTGAATCGTCACCGACATCCCAGTGAAAGGTGTATCTCAATTGTTCTGGGCAAAGATGAGCCAAACTTCACCATTTCCTCCCGACACGGCAAAAGTGTAGTTCTGGCTGTCGCGTTCACCGGTGCCGTCTTTGACCCAAATCGTATAGTTGCCCGCCACATTTCCGCCCGGAACCTGGCTGAGGGGGACCGTCTTAAGGTAGTTGTACTTATTGCCCTGGGGCCCGTTATGGGTAGAGTTTTGACCGCGAGTAGTGTGATCCACAGCGGATAAATGAACCCCATCCTTGTGCAACTCCACATAGTAGCTGCCGCCGATGCCCTGAACCTCGTCCCCGCGTCCTTCATGGACGAAGCCAATATAGAGCTTTAGATCGCCGCCGCCGTTATGCCTGAGATCGGTGTTTCGCAACCTGAATTTGCAGCCGTCGCCACCAATGCCAGCGCAGGGATCGGCCGGAGGTTGCGCCACAGGGGGAGGCACGGGCGTCGGCGGGATGGGCGTAGCCGTTGGTGGGACCGGGGTCGGCGGCGGCGTGGGAATGATGGACGCCACCTGCACGAGTTCCGGATTGATTGCCGTCACCAGAGGGCTGTAGACCCAACCATACTGACCGCCGTAAATGATCTGCCACCAGCCGCCAGCAGGGTTCTTGCCGGAAGTGGGGAATTGATCGCCGGCCTCGGCCTGTCCCAGGATGGGGTAGTTGGTGCCCGGGCCTGCACGCACGTTCATCGTGCCAGACATCCTCACCGTTGGAGATGATGAGGTTGGTGTAGGTGTCGGTGTAGGAGACGGTGGCGGGGTAGGAGATGGAGTCGGTGACGGCGTCGGCGTCACCGTCGGCGTGGCAGTCGCTTCCAGAATTTCAAGCCGCTCCTCGAACGTGGTCAAGCGCTCTGTCATCGAGGCTACCAGTTCCACCATGGCTTCGACTTTAGCCGCCAGGTTTTCGAGGGTTAAGCCGACGTCCTGTGCGTAGAGCGGCACGGCCGTGCCGAGGAGAGTCACCACTAAGAGCAATACGAATAGTTTCTTTTTCATCCTCATTCCCGTTCGTTGAAGCTTTCAAGATTGAATTACGACTGGTTGGGCGCGACGCGGAGGCGGCACCTTCGAGATAGATTGGGAATCGACGCCCTATCGGACCCATTCCCGGCAGCGGGTTCAATTATATTTCGCGCGCTAAGTGGGCCTCCACGCCTTCCTTACCGGTACAAGGGCAGGATGGTCTGTGCAAATTATGGGCCGCTTGCCGTTGCTCTTGCAGCAGATTCTAGAGGATCTGGCTGAGGAAGAGCTTGGTGCGCTCGTGTTGGGCGTTGGTGAAGAAGTGCTCGGGCGTGCCGACTTCCATGATTTCGCCGGCGTCCATGAAGACGATGCGGTTGGCGACCTCGCGAGCAAAGCCCATCTCGTGGGTGACGACGAGCATGGTCATGCCCGATACGGCCAGTTCCTGCATGACGTCGAGGACCTCTTTGATCATTTCGGGGTCGAGGGCGGAAGTCGGCTCGTCGAAAAGCATGATCTTGGGCTGCATGGAGAGCGAGCGGGCGATGGCGACGCGTTGCTGCTGGCCGCCGGAGAGTTGGCCGGGAAATTTGTCGGCCTGTTCAGGGATGCCGACGCGATTGAGCAGGGCCATGGCGTTCTCCATGGCCTCTTCCTTGTTCATTTTTCGAACATGGATAGGCGCGAGGGTGATGTTTTCGACAACAGTTAGATGCGGGAAGAGGTTGAACTGCTGGAAGACCATGCCGGTTTCGGAGCGGATCTGCTCGATGTTGCGGACATCGCGGGTGAGCGGGATGCCGTCGACGATGATGTCGCCGGCCTGGTGCTCCTCCAGGCGGTTGATGCAACGAATGAGAGTGGATTTGCCTGAGCCGGAGGGGCCGATGATTACGACCACTTCCTGAGCCTTGACGCGCAGGCTACAGTTTTTGAGCGCCTGGAATTCGCCGAACCATTTGCAAACGTCCTGGCAGATTATGATCTCTTCGTGATTTCCGTTTTCGGACATGGTGGGTACCTCGTATAGCTTATTGCGATAACGGTTGCGTTTGGTTACCGGTCTTGAGATATCTCTCAGCGCTCGCCGACACCGAGGCGCTGTTCGAGGCGGCGGCTGGCATAGCTCATTGTGTAGCTGAAGATCCAGAAGAGGACGGCGACGAGTAAAAAGACCTCCTGCTGGGTGCCGAGCCAGTCCGGGTTGGCGAGAATTGTGCGAGCTATGCCGAGCAGGTCAAACAATCCGACCAGGGCGACGAGCGTCGTGTCTTTGAATAGACTGATGAACTGGCCTACAAGTACTGGAATGACGGCGCGCAGGGCCTGCGGCAGGATGATGTGCATCGTGGTCCGGTATGTGCTCAAGCCCAGGGCCTGGGCGGCCTCATACTGACCGCGGGAGATTGATTGCAGGCCGCCGCGCACGCTTTCGGCGGTGTATGCCGCGGAAAAGAGAGTGATTGCAACGAGGGCGCGCAGCACGCGGTCGACGAGCGGGAAGCCGTCGGGCAGAAAGAGCTGCAGCATGACCTGGCCCATGAAAAGCAGGCTGATAAGCGGGACGCCGCGGATGAATTCAATGTAAAGCACGCTCACTGCGCGGATGGCCGGCAGTTTGGACTGGCGGCCAAGGGCGAGGACGACGCCGAGCGGGAAGGAGAGGGTGATGCCGAAAAAGGCCAATAGCAATGAGAGCAAGAGGCCACCCCAGAGGATGGTGGTCACGGTGGGCATCGGTTCGGCGTCACCGCTGTAGCCGCGCAAAATGACGAGCATCACAACCAGGTAGGCGAGCAGGAGGTAGACGGCGGCGCGCACGCGGCGCTGGATCGGCAGGAAGCGGCCCAGGTAGAATCCGCCGGCGCCGGCGGCGGCCACGATCAGGAGGTGGAAGCGCGTCGTCCAGGAGAAGAAAGGAACCTCCCTCAGAGCGAGGGGAATTACGAAAAGGACGAGGGCAGCGAAGCTGAACTTACCGCTGATCAGTTGCCACATCAGCCCGACGACGACGCCGAGCAGGTAGAGGACGAGCCAGAGACGCCAAGCCTCCTCAGCCGGGTACTGCCCGCGCATGATCAGATTGAAGTTTGCTGGAATCACACCCCATTCGGCGGTGTTGAAGGCCCAGCGCAGCAGCAGGCGGGCAAGAACAAAGATTAAGGCCGCCGCCGCCACGGTCAGGACCGAGTTGAACAGGTCGCTGAAGAGGTTTCTGCGCATCCATCCCAGAACGGTTTTGCGCTCGCTCGGCGGCAGCATTGAGAGGTCTGATGGCGCCCCAGCCGCTGTCGTCATAGCTCAAATTCTCCTGCGAAATAACGGCTCAGTCGATAGTTAGTGGTGGGTCGAGGACAGTGTCCGATGCCCACCGGCTGCAACGAGACAGTTGCTATAACCACGATTATCTTTCAACCAGGCGGATGCGCCGGTTGTAGATATTCATGAGGAAGGAAGTCAACAGGCTGAGTGACAGGTAGGTGCCCATGATCATGGAAAACATTTCGATCTCCCGGCCGGTCTGATTCAGGATGGTGTTGCCGGCCACGGCGAAAAGGTCGGGATAGCCGATGGCGATGGCCAGGGAGGAGTTTTTGGTCAGATTCAGGTACTGGCTGGTGAGGGGCGGGATGATGACGCGCAGTGCCTGTGGGAAGATGATGAGTCGCAAGGTTTGCGGCGGTGAAAGCCCCAGCGCAGTTGAGGCCTCTCGCTGGCCCTTGGAAACGGACTGGATCCCAGCGCGCACAACTTCGGCGATGAAGGCGGCAGTATAAATGATAAGTCCGGAGAGCAGGGCCATGAACTGCTGGCTGAGCATCTGCCCGCCCACTGTGTTGAATCCTTCGAGAAATGGTTGGTCGAGCGTCAATGGCTGCGGCAGGACGATCCAGCCGACGAGGCCGACGGCGGCGACGGTTACCAGGAACCAGAGGGTGATGAGCGGCATGCGGCCGGTGCGCTTGCCCTGTTCGCGCAGGAAAATGGCGATAACCGCGCCGAGGATAATCCCCGCGCCCAGGATGATCAGATAGGTATTCCAGGATTCGGTTGGGCTGCCCCAGGGGATGGCGATGCCGCGATTGCTGAGGAAGATGGGGCCGGGCAGGATGATGGCGTCGGCCACGCGCGGCAGCTTGAGAAAGACGGCCTGCGCCCAGAAGATCAGCAGCACGAGCAGGGGGATGTTACGGAATATTTCGATATAGACGGCGGCGATGCGGCTGATTAGATAATTCTTGGATAGGCGCATTACGCCGACCGCGATGCCGAGCGCGGTGGCAAAGATGATTCCGAGGAAGGCTACCTGGAAAGTATTCAGAAGGCCGACCACGAAGGCGCGGGCGTAGGTTTTTTCGCGGGAGTATTCGATAAGGCTCTCGCCGATATCGAAGCCGGCCGCCTGGCTGAGGAAACTGAAGCTGATTGCGATCGTGTGCTTCTGCCGCAGCCCGGTGATCATGTTGTTGTAGAAGAAGAGTCCCAGCCCGACGACGACGGCGACGACCAGGACCTGGCTGAGAATGCTCAGAACCCGTTCATCGCGATAGAAAGGGGGGCGCACCTGACTGGCATGGACTTCCTGCATAGGCTGCCTCTTTCGTGGTTCGTAGTTCGCGGCCAGTCAGGTGACTGGCCGCGAACCATTTCAAGAGATTTAGCGAATCGGCGGCGCGTAGAGGATGCCGCCATCGGAGTAGAGGCTGTTCAGGCCACGCGGCAGGTCAAAAACTGTCTGCGGGCCGAGGTTGCGGTTGTAGATTTCGGCGTAGTTGCCGAGCTGCGAGATCACATCCGCGAAACAGCCGGCATTGGAGATGCCGACTTTGGCGCAGAAATCGCCTTCCAGGCCAAGCAGCTTGCGCACGTTGGGGTCGTTGCTGTCCATGAAGCTGTCGATATTCTGGGAGGTGATGCCCATCTCTTCGGCCAGCATGGTGGCGTAGACGACCCAGTTGACGATGTCGAACCACTGGTCATCGCCGTGGCGGACGGCCGGTCCCAGGGGCTCTTTGGAGAGCGTCACGTTCAGAATGACGTGATCTTCGGGCACGGTCAGCACGGTCTGGCGGGACACGAGGCTGGACTTGTCGGTGGTGACGGCGTCGCAGCGGCCTTCGTCATAGGCGTTGAAGGACTGGTCAAAGTCCTCGAATACGACGGCTTCGTAGCTGACACCGGCAGCCGAGAACTGGTCGGCAAGGTTAAGTTCAGTGGTCGTGCCGGTAACAACACAGACGGACGCGCCCTGCAGATCAGCCAGAGTCTGGACACCGCTTCCCTTGCGCACCATGAGGCCCTGGCCATCGTAGAAGGTGGTGGGGCCAAAGTTCATGCCCAGGTCGGTATCGCGGGACATCGTCCAGGTGGTGTTGCGGATAATGACGTCGCCTTCACCGCTGGACAGGATGGTGAAGCGTTCCTTTGCGGAAGCGGGCCTAACCTCGAGGGCGTCGGCATCGCCAAATATTGCTGCGGCAATCGCGCGGCAGTAATCGACGTCAAAGCCGGAGAAGTTGCCTTCGGAATCCAGGAAACCGAAGCCGGGCAGAAGTGCGTTGCTGATGCAGACCAGTTTGCCCCGATCCTGAACAATGCTCAAGGTCGACTGCATCTCCTCCTGCATCGCCGGCGCCGCGGCCTCGTCCGACTCGACGACTTCGGGTCCTGCTGCAGGACTCATGCAGGCGGCAATGATCATGCCAATAACCATTGACAGGATCATGCCGGCTTTGTTAAATTTCCTCATGCTCGTCATTCTGCGCTCCTTGTAAGGGATGGTGGAAAGGGATTCAAGTTTCTTAGTTCGTCAACGGTTGACGAACGGTGAGACATAACATGGCCGAGCGTAACAGCGGTGCCCGCGAGCCAATTGTCTGCATAGTTCGACCAGTCTCTCCTGCAGGGACAACCGAAAGGAAAGGGTTGCTATCAAGTATAATACAACTCCTATTTCATAACAACAGGGTTTACGAAATTAGAAATGTGCCTGACGTACTATGGTTAATGAGCCGCGCCAGAAACCGGATATGGCGTCAGAGCCTGGAACGTGAAACGTGGACGCGGCGTTAACTGAAAAGGGAGGTCGCGGTCCACCAGGGGCAGGACAGCACCCCGCAGGTCAAGAGAAAACAGTAAGGGCAACAGTGAGTTTCTTTTCTCGCCCGGCAAGAGTCGGGTAAGATTACTTTACGGGACAGTCAACTTAACTTATCAAATCCCTGTCAAAAGAGACAACTCTGCGTATCCGCGACTTTCTATCTTCCAATATACATATCACAACAGTCGTCTTGGCACAATCGAATCAAAAAATAAGAAAATATGGACCGAAGGTACTAGAAAAAGGAATGCTCGGTGCGTATTCTCGACAAAGCGGATTGCATCAACGATAATTGCCTCCAGCCCGGCGAACAAGCGCCGTCCGAAACGCTGATGGAATATGACAGGCTTGTGGTAGGGGTCTACAGTCCTGAATGCCGAGACCAAGCCGAGACCAATTTGAGCGCGCGGTCCGCCAGTTCGAGGAGACGGAGGAGTTGGCGACCGCCCGCTAGCGAGTCACACGGTGTTTCACAAGTCTTTCAAGTGCAACTAGAGTAGGGGCTTGTATTTCCAGGCACATATTTCCCTTGCTTTTTGGGCTTATTGGACGGGTGGGCTATAATCCCCGAATGCCCGATTCCGGAAAGTTGTGAATTGTGCTGCGGCTACGAATACTATCAGAGGTCGTCCCCGCGAACTGACAGGAGAACCGAATGCTGGCGGAACTGTCCAACACGATTGCAACCCTAATCGGCATCTTCGTTGCTCTCATGGGCGCGTTCTTTTTTGCCTTCTGGGTGGCAATGGGCATATGGACATTTAATGACATTCGCAGCCGGACACGGGACTGGCTCGCGATTGCACTAGCCAGCTTGCTGGTCCTCATCTTTCCTCTCGTCGGCCTCGTGCTCTACATGATGATCCGCCCCAGGGAAACTCTGGCCGATGTCTTCGATCGCGCATTGGAAGAGGAGTCTCTGCTCAGGGAGTTGGAGGCGACTCTTTCCTGCAACCGCTGCGGTGTACCTGTCAAGGACAACTGGAACTTTTGCTCAAACTGCCATAGCCAATTGCGATTTGCCTGCTCGAGTTGCGGCAAGGCGATGCGCCAGGAATGGAGCATCTGCGTAAGCTGCGGCACCGACCAGCTTGAGAGTGATCCTTCAGCAGTCGACGGGCAGGGCGACTCCAGGAACAGAGTTGAATCGTCAGGGGCGTCGCCGTCCCAGGAGATGGCGGAGAGCGACTCGGCTTTCCGACCCACGCAAGAAACATCGTCGCGCAGATAGCATACCCTCAACAGCTCCGAGAGCGTATTCAGACCCGCTACCACGAATTCAATAGACAGGCAGTTCAGCCTTCCCGGCGGTGGCGCGCCCTTGCATTGTCAGTGCGACAACCGACTTTGCCTGCAGGAGAATGTCCAGTCCACCATTCATAATTTTGGCTTGGGTGAATGGCTGCGGCTGCACCTGTTCAGGCGCGTCAGAGGTGTTGTGCGCGTCGATTTTGGCTGCGGTGAGCACACGGCCGTTTAGTAGGGCAACGTCCAAGCCCCTTACGTCGCAACGGACGGACGCGGCGCTTGTTGGGTGGAGGTTGCTGAGGGAGAGATTGACGCGCCCGACGTGATCGCGGGAGGCGCTGGCGGCCAGCAGTTCGTCATACGATCTGCACAGCAAGTTGAACATTTACCAGAGAAACGGTGTGCGGGAGTTTCTTGTGTTGCTGGCCTGCGAGCTCGAGTCGCGCTTTTTCCGGCTGGCGGATGGCGAATACGTAGTGGTAGAGCCGGGCGATTCGGGTGTGCTACGCAGCCAGGTTTTGCCGGGGTTTTGGTTTAGGTCCGACTGGTTCTGGGAGGGGAGAGTGGCGGAGTTGATTCAATTGGTGGAGGGGGGCATCGTATCCCCGGAACACCGGGAATTTGTGGAGAGCCTGGCGGCCAGTTGGTAGTGAAGCGGGCACGAAATATGCTGCCCAACTCGGATCATCCTCCCTTTTTCCGCGCTGTGGGGGCGGACATACTGGTCCAGGGGGCGGGCATCTCCCCAACCGGAACCTCTATCAGGACCGGTGTGTCGGCGGCAAAGGCGTCGGCCAGAGCGTCTTGCAGTTCGCCCGGTGAATGCACGCGCAGTCCACAGGCGCCAAAGGACTCGGCGAAGGCGACGAAGTCTGGATTGTGCAGTTCGCTGGCGATAACACGCCCGCCGTAGCGCTCTTTTTGCATGCGGCGCACGTTGCCAAAGGCACTGTCGTTGAAGACGACCGTCACCGTGTTGATGCGGTGTTTGACCGCGGTCGCCATTTCGGTGGCGGCGAAGAGAAAGCCGCCGTCGCCGGTGACGCTGAGAACTGGGCGATCGGGAGCGGCCACTTTGGCGCCGAGCGCGGTCGGGAAGCCCCAGCCCAGCGTGCCCTGATAGTTGGCAGCGAGGTAGGTGCGGGGCTGATAGACCGGCATGGCTGCGCGGGTAACGTAACCGATTTGGGTAATCTCCTCGACATAGATACCGTCGTCCGGCAGGGCCTCACGGATGGCACGGACATACTGCATCTGCGGCTGAATCAGTTCATAGATTGCGTCCATTTCATCATGCAGCGCCAACATCTCGACACGTCGGGAGGGCCGGTCGCGGTCGTAGCGCGCCAGAGCGGGCAAGAGCGCCTGCAGGGCGTCACGACAGTCGGCCAGCAGCGCGACATCCGGCGGGGCGAAACGGCCAAGTTCCTGCGGGTCTATGTCGACGCGTATCAGGCGCATGTTGTCCGGTTTGGCCCACTGCATCAGCGGGGTGGACAGGCGGGTGCCGATGGAGATGACGACGTCGGCCTGTTCCCACAGGCGCTGGCCGGGGCCGTATGAATGGCTGAATGGGTGGAGGCTGGAGAGGATGCCGCGTCCGCCGCCGCTGGCGATGACCGGCGCCTGCAGAGTCTCGGCAAGCGTGCGGATTTCTTCCGCCGCGTCAATTGCACCGCCGCCGACAAATATGGCGGGATTCTGTGCGCTACTCAGTAGCCGAGCCGCTTCTTCGACAGCGTCGCCGTCAACTGCGGGGCGGGTCAAGGCCAGGGGAATGGGGCTGTCGTCGAGTTCGGCCTTGCCGGAAAGGACGTTCAACGGTACCTCCAAGCCAACGGGCCGGGGCCGGTCGGAGCGCATTGCGCTCAGCGCCTCGGCAAGCAGGGTGGGTACCTCGGCGGGGCTTTCGGCACGCCGCGCCCACTTGGTCAGCGCGCTCATCATCCCCAGCTGGTCGGGGATTTCGTGAAGCATGCCGTAGCCGCGGCCGATCTGGTCGGAATGTATCTGGCCGGTGAGGCAGAGGACGGGCGCGTTGGTGGCGTAGGCGGTTGAGAGGGCCGCGGTGGTATTGAGGAAGCCGGGGCCGGGCACGACAACGTAAACGCCGGTCTTGCCGGAGGCGAGCGCGTAGCCGAGGGCCATGTAGGCTGCACCTTGTTCGTGGCGTGTGTGAATGACGCGCATACGGTCGCGAGCGTCGTAGACGGCGGTATAGAAGTAGTCGTTCTGCACGCCGGGCAGGCCAAAGATCGTGTCGATTCCGTGAGAGAGAAGGCCGTCGACAAGGGCTTCGCCGCCGGTTTTCATTTTTTTCATCAGGAGAATTCCTCGCCGCGCACTAATGCGCTACCGAGCCGTCGACGTGAAAGTTGCCGAGGATCGTTTTGGATTGATGGGGATAGCGGCCCAGTTTGTGCTCTTGGATCTGGAGGCCTATGCCCGGGCGGTCGGAAACAAGAAGGTATCCTCCCTGACGTTCGACCGGGCAATCGACAATTTCATTGAAAGCGTCGGCGGTAGGATGGCTTTCCATCAGGACGTAGTTGGGTATCGATGCGTCGAGTTGGCAGAAGGCAGCGATGTTGACGGGGCTGCCCATCAGGTGGGGGAATATGCCGACAAAGGCTGATTCGGCGATGGCCGCGATCTTCCTGACTTGGGTATAGCCGCCGGCAAGGGAAAGGTCGGGCCGGATGAGACTCACGATTTTGCGGTCGATCAGGTCTTTGAATTGGAAGATATTGTAGAATCGTTCACCGGTGGCCATGGGCAGTGGGACGGCCTTTGCGATGTACTCCATCGCCTCCAGACTCTCCGGAGCCAGTGGGTCTTCGTAGTAGAGGAGGCGAAAAGGAAGCAGTTCGCGGGACAGGGTTATCGCCTCCTCGGGGCGCAAGTTACGGTGGATCTCCAGCCCCAGGTCGATGTTGTAGCCGACGGCTTCGCGTACGGCGGCGACCATGGCGATGGCATCGCCAATTACATTGGACGGTGTCTTGCGCTCGAAGCCGGGCAGGAAGGGCGACATGCGCAAAGAGATATAGCCGGCCCCAACTTGCTCCTGGGCACTGGCGGTGCATTCGTCGACGGTGGCGCCGTTCACATTGGCAAAAACCTTGATTTTGTCCCGCACGCGGCCGCCGAGCAGTTGATGCACCGGCTGGCCTACGGCCTGGCCGGCGATATCCCACAGGGCGATGTCGATGGCGCTGAGGGCGGCGCTGAGCGCGGCGCCCATGAAATGCGTATCGCGGCTGACGGTCTGGTAGTGGTGTTCGATGCGGGAGGGGTCCTTGCCAATATAGTAGTCGCTCAGATCGAGGATGGCGCGGTGGACCATGCCATGATGCGCCCAGAGGCCGGCCTCGCCGTTGCCGATGATGCCTTGATCGGTGTAGACGCGCACTAGCAAGAATCTGTCTACAAGAAAGGGAGTAATCTTCTGGATTTTCATCTATTGCTCTCCGCTTGGGCGGGGAGGGAAGGCTGGCAAATCGCCAGCTATCCCATTGTCAAATGGCGTCCCGATGCAGATGGCCGCGGCCGGCCAAGGCTGAATTATACAGGATGTTGAGGCCAACTGGTATTCATCGGCGAAACAGCCGCCTGGCCGGCGCGGCAGGAGGATCTTGCCAGCGGGCAGGGCGTCAACAATGCCTATACGGACGCCGCGCAGGTTGGGTATGGCGGCGGCGTCTTTGTCGACCCAGATGCTGCCGCAAATACAGCGGCCGAGATGTTCTGCGAAGTCGCCTTAGATACGGCGGCTGAAGGTAGTGTCGCCCTAATCGGCTTTGATGACAAGTCGTTACACGGGGTCGGTCCGTTGGTAGGTGGATGGCGAACGGTCGCAAATGTGCTGGCAATATGCTAGAATCCCGCATAATGACATTCTACGCCTGCGTTGGAGCGGGTTTGAAGTTGCACAGGAGGGCGAAGTGGTATCGCAAGCACTCTCGCAGGATGACACAAGAGAGATCGACTGGCAGAGGAGGCCGCCGCTGGAGAGCGGTGATCGGCTCAGCCGCGCCGAATTTCATCGGCGCTACGCGCTGTATCCAGAGGTCAGTAAGGCAGAACTCATTGAAGGAGTTGTGATTGTGGGTTCCCCCGTTCACAGGCAACATAGCAGACCCCATTTTCAGTTCAGCGCAATTCTCGGCGTCTATTTCGCTCATACGCCCGGCTTGATTGCAGGTGATAACGAGTCGGTAGTGTTCGACGGAGACAATGAACTACAGCCAGATCTGTTTGTAGGAATCGAAGCGGCAAGGGGAGGGCAGTTGGAGGATAAGGACGATGGGCCGCTGTCAGGGGTACCAGAATTTGTTGTAGAGGTTGCGGCCAGCAGTTCGTCATACGATCTGCACAGCAAGTTCAACATTTACCAGAGGAACGGCGTGCAGGAGTATTTGGTGTTACTGGCCTACGAGCGCGAGATGCGCTTCTTCCGGCTGGCGGACGGCGAGTACGTATTGGTTGAGCCGGACGATTCAGGTGTGCTCCACAGCCAGGTTTTGCCAGGGTTTTGGTTTCGGTCCGACTGGTTCTGGGAGGGGAGAGTTGCGGAGTTGATTCAACTGGTGGAGGAGGGCATAGCATCCCGGGAGCATGGGGACTTCGTAGACATGCTGGCGGCTGGGTAGCGTCCATCGTTTCGAGGCTATTGCCTGGCCCGAAAGGGAACTGCTTGGAAGAACTCTGTACGATACTAGTAGTTCAACAGTCTTCTATTGACGGATAAAGGCGTTCGAGTTTGATGCGAGCATCAGCGGTGGTGAAACGCCAGTTAACGGTCGATGCAGAAGCATTGCGGCGGGTTTGCCAAGCTGCGACTTTCTGCATCAAGGTGTGTTGGTCAGGGATGCGAGCGTTTAAGCACTGTCGATGCAGGACACTGAGTTCGATTTCAGCCATATTGAGCCAACTGCCATGCTTGGGCGTGTAATGGATTTCCAGTTTGGCGGCAAGGCGGCGGGCTTCAGCCGCCGGGAACGCTTCATACAGCGAAGCGAGTTTGTGCGTGTTCAAATTGTCCATCACCAAAACGATCGTGTCTGCCTGCGGGAAATGGATGTCGACAAGGTCACGCAGGCAGTGGGCAAAATCAACCATGGTGCGGCGCGCTGTCACCTTGACATGACGCCAAGCTTGCAGCGGTGCGAAAAGGAGAAAGAGGTTGCTGGTGCCGTTGCGTTCATACTCGTAGTCATATTTGGCCACCGCACCCGGTCGCGGTGGCAGGGGCAGACGGGTCTCTTTGGTCAACTGTTTACTGCCTTCATCAAGACAGACCATAGGTCGCTTGGGATCCTGTTGACGATGATAGACCTCAAGCGTATCTTCCATGGCGCAGACGAACTCTGCACTCGATGTCTCCGGAATGCACCACGCATCTTTCAGCCAGGGCTTAAGTTCGTTTTTTTGAGCGTCGTCCGCACCGTTTCGCGTGAAATACGCTCGACCACCTCTAATTCGACCAGCTTATCGGCCAGCAACTGCAGCGTCCACTGCTCCTGTCCATCAGGCGCAGCGCTACATGCTAACTGCACCAACCGGGCTTCGCCGGCGCCATCCAATACGCGTGGTCGTTTCCGTTTCGGTCGCGTGTGGGTGAGGGCGGCTTCGATCCCGACTGTGACACACCGCTCCCGAACTCGTTCGACCGTGCGCTGGTGCGCCCCTAATGCCTTGGCAATCTCGGCGTCGCACCAGCCCCCACCCGCTTGCGCTTCATCGGCCATCAGCAGGATGCGAGCCCGTCTTAAGCGTCGCGCCGACCCTGTGCCTGTGTTCACCTGCCCATCCAGTTCCTTGCGCTCTTCCGCTGTCAATCGCACCCGATATCGTTTCGCTGGCATCTTTCCTCTCCTTGTGTCTGCCTTTATGGAGAGTGTGCCACAGTTCACTTTGTCCGGCAAACCCTGTCTGCTACACTACTAGGTTCCGTTGACATTTTGGGAAGGCTGTTCAGATGTCAACAAGAACTGAAAGCCTGCAGGCCTGTTAGGGATGTTTCTCGCTTGAATGTTGAAATAGACAAAACCAATTGATCCGCGAAGTCACGCGAAGGGTCGCGAAGAACACCTTTTTGTCCGCGGAGGACGCGGAGGGACGCGTAGAACACCAAAGGCGTATCGGATTTTCTTTGCGTGACTGCGCCGCCCTTCGACGATCAGGCGTAATTTGCACCCGGAAGTCGCTGTTCAGACAAACGTCAACGAGCCCTAAGAGTCCGATCTTTGGAACAGTACCTCTGCGGGGTACATTCTCCGCCAGGGGCCGGGCATTTCTCCGACCGGCACATCGATCACTACAGGCAAGTCAGCCGCAAAAGCTTCGGTAAGGGCGTCACGCAATTCGGCGGGCGAGTGGACCCGTACTCCTTTCGCGCCAAAGGACTCGGCATAGGAGACATAGTCGGGATTGACCGGGTCTGTGGAGATGATTCGTTCGTTGTGAAGCTCCTTCTGCATGCGGCGGACATTGCCAAATGCGCCATCGTTGAAGACCACTGTCACCGTATTGATGGCGTGCTGGACTGCGGTTGCCAATTCGTTGGCACAGAATAGAAAGCCACCGTCGCCGGTGATGGAGAGGACTGCTCTGTCGGGAAAAGCTACTTTCGCACCCAGCGCAGTCGGAAAGCCCCATCCCAAACACGCCTGGTAGCCGGAAGCAATGAATGTGCGCGGCTGGTAAACGGGCAATAACACACGGCTGGCATAGCCGACTTGCGTTATCTCCTCGACAAATATGCCATCTTCGGGAAGGGTATCGCGGATTGCGCGAACGAAGTCCAGCTGGGGTTGGAACGATTCGTAAAGTTCTTCCATCTCCTTATGCAGTTCCAGCATCTCGGCCGTGCGAGAGGGCCGTGGGGGGTTGTGCCGCGCCAAGAATGGCATCAGCGCCCGCAGGGCGTCCTCGCTGTCGGCTGCAATTGTCACTGCCGCCGGTGTTAACTGGCTCATGTCTTGCGGCGCGATATCGACACGTATCACTTCCAGGTGGTCGGGGCTCTTCCATTCAATCAAAGGCTAGGTCAATCGTGTGCCGATGGCGATGGCCAGGTCGGCTTGTTCCCAGAGGAGTTTTCCGGGTCCGTAGGTATGACTTAAAGGATGGCAGCTGGAGAGGATGCCCAGCCCGCTGCCGCTGGCTATGACCGGCGCCTGGAGGGCTTCGGCCAGGGCGCGGACTTCTTCGCCGGCGTGCTTTGCGCCTCCGCCGACGAATATGATGGGGTTGTGCGCCTTACCCAAGAGCCGAGCAGCCTCTTCGATGGCACAGGAATCCACTGCTGGCCGGCGAACGGTCAGGGGTAGTGGACTGTCGTCCATTTCCGCCTTGCTTGCAAGAACGTTCATAGGGATTTCCAGCCCGACTGGCCGCGGCCGGTCCGATTGCATTTCACTGAGGGCCATTGCCAGCAGGGGGGCAGTTCGGCGGGGCTGTCGACGCGGCGCGCCCATTTGGTCAGCGAACGCAGAATCCCGAGCTGATCGGGGATTTCGTGCAGCATTCCGTAACCGCGGCCAATCTAGTCGGCATGGATCTGGCCGGCGGGGCAGAGGACGGGCGCGTTGAGGGCGTATGCGGTTGAGAGCGCCGCGGTGGTATTGAGGAAACCGGGGCCGGGCACGACAACATAGACGCCGGTCTTGCCGGAGGCCGGCGCGTAGCCGAGGCCCATGTAGGCAGCGCCTTGCTCATGGCGGGCGTGAATATGGCGCATTTTGTCGCCGGCGTCGTAGACGGCGTTATATAAATGGTCGTTCTGCACGCCTGGCAGGCCGAAAATGGTGTCGATTCCATGGGAGAACAGGCCGTCGACAAGGGCTTCGCCGCCGGTTTTCGTTTTCTTCATCAGGAGCATACCTCGCCGCGCTAATGCGCCACTGAACCGTCGGCGTGAAAGTTGCCGAAAATCTTCTTGGGTTGATATGGATAGCGATCCAGCTTGCTCTCGTCGATCTCAAGGCCGATGCCGGGCCGGTCTGAGACAAGCAGGTATCCTCCCTGACGTTCGACGGGGTAGTCGACGATTTCATTGTAGGCGTCGGCGGTGGGATGGCTCTCCATCAGCACGTAGTTGGGGATAGCTGCGTCGAGCTGGCAGAAGGCGGCGATGTTTACCGGGCTGCCCATCAAGTGGGGGAACATGCCGACAAAGGCGGATTCGGCGATGGCCGCGATCTTTTTGACCTGGGTAAAGCCGCCGGCAAGCGAGAGGTCCGCCCGGATGAGACTCACGATTTCGCGGTCAATCAGGTCTTTGAACTGGAAGATATTGTAGAATCGTTCGCCGGTGGCAATCGGCAAAGGAACGGTCCTGGCGATGTACTCCATCGCTTCCAGACTCTGGGGGGCCAGTGGGTCTTCGTAGTAGAGGATGCGATAGGGAAGCAGTTCGCGGGCGAGGATGATTGCTTCCTCAGGGCGCAGGTTGCGATGGATCTCAATGCCGAGGTCGATATTGTAGCCGACCGCTTCGCGTACGGCGGCGACCATGGCAATGGCATCGCTTATGACGTGGGAGGGTGTCTTGCGTTCGAAGCCGGGGAGGAAGGGAGTCAAGCGCAGAGAGAGATAGCCGGCCCCGACTTGCTCCTGGGCGCTGGCCCCGCATTCATCGACCGTTGTGCCGTGTATGTTGCCGTAGACCTTGATCCTGTCGCGCACACGGCCGCCCAGCAGCTGATGAACCGGTTGGCCTACGGCCTGGCCGGCGATGTCCCAGAGTGCGATGTCGATGGCGCTGAGCGCGGCGCTGAGGGCGGCGCCCATAAAGTGGGCGTCGCGGCTGACGGTCTGGTAGTGATGTTCGATACGGGAGGGGTCCTTGCCAATATAGTAGTCGCTCAGGTCGAGGATAGCGCGGTGGACCATGCCGTGATGTGCCCAGAGTCCGGCCTCGCCGTTGCCGACGAGGCCCTGGTCGGTGTAGACCCGCACCAGCAGAAATCTGTCTACAAGAAACGGTGTAATTTTTTGAATCTTCATCGAGAACTCTCCGCTCTGGCAGCGACGTTTGGCAGTGGAAAGGCTTGCCATCCCAACGTCATTGGGCGGCAACCCGGTAGAGGTGGCTGCGGCCGGATTGGGCTGAATTATACAGGATGTGGGTGCCATCCAGGCTCCAGAGGCAGTGGGGATGGGTGCCGCGATGGGAGTTATGATCACAGTGGGGGCCGAACACAGCCAGATGGTCGACTGCCTGCGTTTTCAGATCAACCCGGACGACGCCCTTTCTATCCCAGGTGGTGATTTTGCTGCCGTCAGGGCTGGCAATCGGATGACCTCCCAAGGGATGGTCGATTACGATTTCTTTGCCGGTGCCGTCGAAATTGATCATGTGGAGGCGGGGCTCGTCCTGCTGCCCTTCGTCGGTATGGATGAGATAGCCGGAGTAAAGAACCTTCGTGCCACCGGCGGTCCAGCTGTGGTGATGTCCAAAGAAGGTCAACCAGCGGCACTCGCTGCCGTCGCGGCTGACGATGTAGATGCTGCGGCGGAAGCGGTTCTTCCAGGGCGAGAGGTCGTCGGGCGTGGCCTTGACCCACATTGCCACCAGCATGTGTTGGGCGTCGGGTGTCCACTTGGTGTTGCCTACTGTCATCTGATCGATGTGGAAGAGATCGTTGTTTGGCGTCATATCATAGAGGTCTTCGGTGGAGGCGATGAGCGTGAGGCCGGCCTCCTCCTGTTGTTTTGAACCCGTGTCTGACCGCAGGGTGTAGACGCCTCTTGGCAGGTCGGTGCGGATATCGTTGGTCGTCCAACTCAGCAGTTCTCCGTCGGGGCTGACCTGGCGGACGCCCCCTTTCATCTTGCGCAACAGTTTGCCGCCGTGCTGACCAAGACGAGACCATTCTGCGTCCACCACGCTGACTTCCTCGGGCGCGGTATAGAAAAAGACTTCACATTTGGTGGGATGCCAGACGGGAAAGGCGCCGGTATGGGTGTTGTAGAAGGTGTTTTCCGCCAGGAGGCGCAACTCGTATGTCTCCAGGTCCATCAAATAGAGGCGACCGTTATTGGTGGCGAGGGTATCGCGGTGGACAGTGGAAACATCGCTGGGGATTGCGGCGGAGAAGACCATGTAACGACCGTCCGGCGACCAGGGAGAAATGTCGTAGTAGGTGTGGAGATCGGCCATCGGGCTGCTGGTCAGCTGCTCGACGGTGCGGCCGGTCTGCTGGTCGACGTAGGTGCTGCGTTCGGGTTGGCTTCTGTGGTAGGAGGTCATTGGATTCGTCCTCAGGTAGTTCTAACGTTCGTTCAATTGGAAAGCCAGTTTTCTTGCATGCCCAGTATAGCGCACTGCGTAAAGGAAGGCACGGTAGCCTCGAATCCAGCGCAATGCCCAGGCAATGAATCATGGTGTCAAAGGAGACTCACTTCATAAAAGGGTAGGAGGGCCAGGGGCTGGGTAGGAGTCGCACTAATAGGATTGCAATGTCAAGTGGGATTGGAGGTCACGGGCGCAATCTGCGGGGCGCTCTCTTGAAGAGAGAACGCCCCGCGATGGGATCATCTTTCGCCAGCTGCAGATGCCAAAGTGAGAGCAACCGGCGCACTGCTGAAGTCAAGAGGGGCAGATTTCAGCCTAACTTTGGCTCGCCGGGTCATCCCAGTAGAAGGTGTGCACCTGCACCAGGCCCCCATGCGAGGTCGGGTTACTGAGCGGATATACATATTCCGGGTCGATACCGCGCAGTCCGTTGAGTACGATCAGCGGATTGGGGATCTGGCCCAGGTAGCCGATTTGCGGCAGCTCTTCTGCCCAGACGTCGAGGATCTGGAGGAAGAGTTCATGGCGCCGAGCCCCGTCCGGTTCGACCAGAATCTCGTCCCACAAGTTCCACATTTTGACGATCCAGTGGTCTGGGGGCGGTTCTTCGGCGGCGGGGTGCGAGGGGTCCAGGCGCCAGCGACCCCATGCTTCGCCCCAGGGGCGGTCGAGGCCGGTGCCGAGGAAGAAGGCGGGGTCGACCAGCGGCAGGAGGGAGCGTCCACTGCCCCAGAAGGCTGCGTCGATTTCATTGGCTCCCCAATGCTCTTCGTAGAGCGAGCGCTCGATGCCCTTATAGGTGGCCTTGATACCGACCTCTTCGAGATAGCCGATGATGATCTGAACGGCGTCTTCGTCGGGCGATCCCTGTTGTGCGGTGCCTTCAACGACGAAGCTGATGGTTTCGCCGCTGCCATCGGGGTAGACGCGGAAACCGTCGCTGTCCTTGTCGGCGTAGCCGGCGTCATCCAGCAGTTGGTTGGCGCGGTCGGGATCGTATTCGATGTGGGCGTTAGCCTGCTTGGGATAGGATTGGGGCGACTGTTCGAGCGGGCTGTACTGTCGCGGTGTGTAGAGCCCTTCGAAAGCCAGTTCGTTGAGCGTATCTCTGTCTACTGCGATCGACATGGCTATACGCACATCGCGGTTTTGGAAAAACTCGCGCAAGCGGGGCTTCTTTACGGTCTGATTAGGTGTCAGGCAGACGTGCTGGTCGCCGGCACCGAGCTGCACCCGATAGCCGCCGTCGTCTTCGCTTTCCTTGTAAAGGGTGAAGTTAGCTGCACTGACGTGGCGCTGTTGGTAGTCGACATCACCGTTAATGATACGCAGGTCAAATACATCGTTGGTGTCAAACAGGCGGTGGCGGATGGTGTCAATGTAAGGGAGCTGATTGCCGTTAGAATCGACCTGCCAGAAGTATGGATTTCGCTCCATGAGGAAGAGTTCTTCCGACAGTGGGTTCTTGGCGGTAAATGAAAATAGACTTGGCAATTCCGGGTTGAGATACCACCAGGTGCGGTCGGCGAAGAGGGCAGTCCAGGTATCGAAGCCGCTGTCGTCGACGGCGGCTTGCAGAGCCTCCTTGTCGTCGGTCGTCTCCATATGGAATTGGCCAGCGTAGTGGTGCGGCATGAAGAGGTCCCTGGTCAGCGGAGCGACCCGGTCGAGGAACATGGGGTTGGGATGGGCGAAGCTAAAGACAACGGTATGTTTGTCGGGGAAATCCATTGTCATTGGCGTACGCTCAGAACCGGTCACCCAGTTGCGGCCGACGGCAGGCGTGATGTCTTTGTTGAGCATGACGTTTTCCTGCCACCAGGCGAAGTTGTCGGAGTCAAATGTGGCGCCGTCTGACCACTTCATCCCTTGGCGCAGGTGGAAGGTGAAGACCGTTGCGTCCTCGTTCGTCTCCCAGGATTCGGCGATGTTGGGGCGTAGCGAAAGCTCAGGCGTATACCAGGTCAGGCCCTGGCGGGCGAGCTTGGTGGGGCCCCAGCGGTCGGAGACGCCTTTGAAGCCGCGGCGCATGACACCGCCATAGTTACCGATTCCTTCCATTCCGTCGAGGACCAGCGGGTTGGCCGGCAGCCGTTCATCGATTGGAGGCAGATCGCCGCTGGCGACCATATCGGCCAGCATTGGGGCTTCGTTGTAGCCGCCGGCAGATGTGGTTGCGGGGGCTTCGCTGGCAGTTTCGGCGGCGGGCGCGGGCATATCCTCGGCGGCCGCCTCGCCGCCGTCACCGGCACAGGCTGCTAACGCCAGACCGGCCGAACCCATTGCCCCCAATTGCAGGAACCGCCTGCGGTTAATGTCGTCCGAACGCTTCTTCAGTTTGTTCATGTTGGTTCCTCCTGTGAGGTGTTAGTCGTCACATGATGTGAAGATCAAGAAGGCAGGGCAATTTTACTTTAGGGCGCGGGTATGGTCAAGGGAGTGATTTGGGAGGGTCTGTCCCAGATTTTTGGTGGACGTTGTCTGAATCAGGATTTACAGGATTTGCGGATTTTCAGGATTGCAGGCGACCGATCGATTCTTGTTCAGCGGATCCTTTTCGCTTTGGTTGAAAGGGCAGTTCGCAGAGGGACAACAATATGGGATACACCCATTTGGGAGGCCAACGCGTTTGAATTCCGGTGGCAGGATAGCCCGCATAGTGCGCCAAAAGGGGCGCCTCTACCGATGCGGGCAGCATCACGAATTCTTGTCCTATGTTTCCCGTGTTCAAGTCGCATTTGGTCCACATATGTCGCGTCAGGTCTACTTATGTCGCGCCAAGTCTACAAATGTCGCGGGGTAAAAATTTTTCTTGGGCCTGCAGGCTTTGTATTGCCGTCGTTTCCTCGCTGTCTTTGATGGACTATGAACAGTTGAAGCATGGGTAATTCACAGGCATGTATCGGCTCTCCTAAGCCTTCGGATTTTCTTTGGGCGAGAGCAGTCGCAATTCAGTTCGGACGCCGTAGTGGCCCGCGAAGGGCGCCCACAAGGGGCGCCCCTACCGATTCGGGCAGCATCACGAATTCTTGTTCTAAATTTCCCGTGTTCAAGTCGCATTTGGTCCACATATGTCGCGTCAGGTCTACATATGTCGCGGGGTAAAAATTTTTCTTGGGCCTGCAGGCTTTGTTTTGCCGTCGTTTCCTCGCCGTCTTTGATGGGCTGTGGACAGTTGAACTGTGCGCAATTCACTGATTTATGACGGTCCTGCTTCACCTTTAGATTTTCTATGGACGAGAGTAGCGGATTCTCAGGGCCAGAGCATTCGCATCTGAATTCGGATGCCATAGTTGGCCACGGGGGCGCACACAAGGGGCGCCCCTACCGGTTAAAGCTGCATCACGAGGTCTTGTGCCAATTCGATGCATTTGCCGAGGTCTAGGGCGGGCTATGTCGACTCAAGTCGACCTAAGTCGACGTAAGTCGACCCAATTCCTTTTTTTTGGACTCATATTCTTGATTTCGCACATGTTTCCTCGCCGCCTCTGATGGGTTATGGGCAGTTGAATTGTCGGCATTTCGCTGATTTATGACGGTCAAGCTTCACATTCAGATTTTTTATGGGCGAGAGCAAGTGATAGTCAGGGCCAGAGCATTCGCATCTGAATTCGGTTGCCATAGTTGGCCACGGAGGCGCACACAAGGGGCGCCCCTACCGGACGAAGGGAGCATCATTAGAATATGGCCCAGTTCGATGATTCTTGTATCTCAACCCAGCTGACCGCTACTCAGATGTCGGCACATTCGTTTATCAATAGTATATCACGCATTTGATGAGTTTTTTCCGCTCGATACGAGAATCTTCCCATTTCGGTAAAGCTCCAATAGTGAAGATGCCCTCAGTATGGGCAGGAGTTCTCTCTATTCCCCAGGTGATGATCTTACTAGCGTATCGGCATCTTCCCTTTTCGAAGCAAACCTATTTTGTGAACAGTTGTATCTACCAAGCCATATGCAGGACCTGTCCTGACCAGCCTTTCATTCCCGCCACCATTCAGGCTAGCTGATTGCGGATTCGGTTGGCCGCCGCCACCTTTGATGAGCCGCACTGCTGGGATGAAGGCGCACGGTGGGTGAGCGATGGTTTTGAACTGCAGTGGGCAGTGGGCAGTGGGCAGTGGGCAGTGGGCAGTGGGCAGTGGGCAGTGGGCAGTGGGCAGTGGGCAGTGGGCAGTGGGCAGTGGGCAGTGGGCAGTGATCAGTGATCAGTGATCAGTTAAGGGCGCCAGGTCGCTGGCTGGCTGCAGGTCAGTGGCCACTCGCCACTGCTGATAACTGGTGTTGGCGGCGCGTGATGGGCTGGCGGGGGGTGTCGAACTGCAGTGGTCAGTGGTCAGTGGTCAGTGATCAGTTAAGGGCGCCAAGTCGCTGGCTGGCTGCAGGTAACTGGCCACTCGCCGCTGATGACCGACAGCTGGTGTTGGGGGGCGGTGGCGGGATCTGCGTTATCGGCTTGATGCTGGGATCGCGGCGCGTGATGGGCTGGCGGGGGGTGTCGAACTGCAGTGGTCAGTGGTCAGTGGTCAGTGATCAGTTAAGGCCGCCAGGTCGCTGGCTGGCTGCAGGTCAGTGGCCACTCGCCACTGCTGATAACTGGTGTTGGCGGCGCGTGATGGGCTGGCGGGGGGTGTCGAACTGCAGTGGTCAGTGGTCAGTGGTTAGTTATCAGTTAAGGCCGCCAGGTCGCTGGCTGGCTGCAGGTCAGTGGCCACTCGCCACTGCTGATAACTGGTGTTGGCGGCGCGTGATGGGCTGGCGGGGGGTGTCGAACTGCAGTGGTCAGTGGTCAGTGGTCAGTGGTCAGTGATCAGTTAAGGCCGCCAGGTCGCTGGCTGGCTGCAGGTCAGTGGCCACTCGCCACTGCTGATAACTGGTGTTGGCGGCGCGTGATGGGCTGGCGGGGGGTGTCGAACTGCAGTGGTCAGTGGTCAGTGGTCAGTGATTAGTTAAGGCCGCCAGGTCGCTGGCTGGCTGCAGGTCAGTGGCCACTCGCCACTGCTGATAACTGGTGTTGGCGGCGCGTGATGGGCTGGCGGGGGGTGTCGAACTGCAGTGGTCAGTGGTCAGTGGTCAGTGGTCAGTGATCAGTTAAGGCCGCCAGGTCGCTGGCTGGCTGCAGGTCAGTGGCCACTCGCCACTGCTGATAACTGGTGTTGGCGGCGCGTGATGGGCTGGCGGGGGGTGTCGAACTGCAGTGGTCAGTGGTCAGTGGTCAGTGATTAGTTAAGGCCGCCAGGTCGCTGGCTGGCTGCAGGTCAGTGGCCACTCGCCACTGCTGATAACTGGTGTTGGCGGCGCGTGATGGGCTGGCGGGGGGTGATTGGCGCTATCACACACACGCTGGCGCCGCGACGTGACTGGTTTTGGAGGGGGGCGTTGCGGGGGGTGTCCCCCCGCACAAGGGAGGGCCGAAGGCCCGACCGTCAAAAAAGGGCGTAGCCCCTGGGGGCGGCGGGGGTTTGCCGACCCCAGCCCTGACCCGCAGCTGTTCGCGGGGCAGGGTGCGCAGGGCCGCAGCTGTTCGCGGCCCGGAGCCGCCGGAGGGCGTCCTCGCCCGCAGGCGTCCGTAGGAAATTGGGACTGCGGGAAAAGGAAGGTGGGAGACGGGGGGGCGGTGGAATTGCGCGCTTGACAATTCGGCATGGGGCTCTATGATTCTGGCAGAGATTCGCAATTTGCAGAAAAAGGAGAGACGAGATGAATGACGCTTGGCTTGAGCACTTGATCACGGAAGAGGAAGAGCGTACTTTCGCCGAACAGGGTTATATGATTATCGAGAACGCCATACCCAAGGAATTGGTGGAGCGGGCCACGCAGGTAGCGGACCGGCTTACGGCGGAGGAGAAGGAAAAGCGAGGATTGGGACCTTCTGACGGCCTTCTCCTGCTTGACTTCGTCGGCAAGGATGATGTCTTCCTGGAGTTGCTCGACTATCCGACGACCTTTCCCCTTGTGTGGGGAATTCTAGGCTGGAACATACAGTTGTACCATTCGCACATGATCATCACGCCGCCAAATGCAGTTTCAGGGCCGGGGCAGCAGGGGTTGAACTGGCACAAAGATAGCGGCCGGCTCAACAACGAATTGGAGACGGACCCCCAGCCACGCATTTCGCTGAAGGTTGCGTTTTTCCTGAGCGACGCTTCGGAGTTGGGGCGGGCCAACCTGTATGTGATTCCGGGCAGTCATTTGTTGAATAAGCTGCCGGTGGATGAAGACAAGAAGCCGAAAGGGGGAATCGCAGTCCGCGCCAAGCCGGGGGATGCGGTATTTTTCGACCGCCGCATCTGGCACGCGTCCAGCCCGAACACGTCCGAAGTAACGCGAAAGGCCCTCTTCTACGGTTATAGCTACCGGTGGCTGCGCCCACGAGACGATATGACGGTTGACCACTTGATGGGTAGGATCGATCCGATTAGACAGCAGCTGCTGGGAGCGTCGCCCACGGGAGGGCACGGGTATACTTCGCCGAAGCCTGAGGACGTGCCGCTGCGGGCGTGGATGCAGGAGAAAGTAGGGCACAACGGTGCGGATTGAGCATGTTGAAGCGATCAACTTGCTTCACCGCTATCCTGGGCGCCACCAGTTCCAGTACGGAGGCGGAATCTGTGACGCTCGACTGACGACTCTGATCCTGGTGCATACAGAGTGCGGTGCGGTAGGCGTAGGTTCAGTGTACTCGTATCCGGCGCTCGTCTATTTGATTGTGCGCGAGCAGCTGGCTAGCGTGCTGGTGGGCGAGGATCCAACCGAGGTCGAGGCATTGTGGGAGAAGATGTATGCGCTGACACGCTGGTACGGGCGCAAGGGGGCCGCGCTCTCGGCCCTGGGTGGCGTGGACATGGCGTTGTGGGATTTGCGTGGGCAGGCCGAGGGCAGGCCGGTGTGGGCGTTGCTGGGCGGGGAGAGCGATCGATGCCCGGCCTATGCGAGCGGCCTGCTGTGGAAGGAGGACGTCAAGGAGCTGGCCGAGGAGGCGGCGGGTTACATTGAGCAAGGCTTCCGCCGCGTTAAGATGCGCTTGGCGCGGAGCGAGGAGTACGACAGGGCTGCGGTTGGGGCGGTGCGGGGCGCGATAGGCGCAGAAAATGACGTAATAGTTGACGCGTCGATGCGCTATCACCTGGAGTTGGCGCAGCGGATGGGAGACTTCCTTGCCGAGCAGGGCGTTTTCTGGTACGAGGAGCCGTTCGCGCCGGAGAATATCGACGATTTCGTTGCTTTGCGAGGCTCCGCGACGGTGCCGCTGGCTGCCGGCGAAAATGAGTTCGGCTTGCAGGGCTTCCGGGAGTTGATCCGGGCGGGGGCGGTAGACATTGTTCAGCCTGACGCGTGCCGCTGCGGCGGCATCAGCGAAGTATGGAGAGTGGGCCGGCTGGCGGCAGAGCACGGGCTTCGGTTCGCGACCCATAGCTGGAGCGACGCGGTTGCAATCGCGGCGAATGCGCATGTTGTCAGCGCGATGCCGAACGGTGTGACTGTGGAGATCGACAGGATGAACAATCCGTTCGTAGACGAGCTTTTGCAGCGGCCGCTGGAGGTTGTTGACGGCGAGATAGCCTTGGGCGACCGGCCCGGGTTGGGGATCGACCTCAATTGGGAGGTGATCGAAAGGGCTCGTTTGGCTGATCCGCTGCACATTCCGGACGGCGTCTTTTCCGATATGATGTTCGGCAAGCAAAATCTGCCGCGTGCCCTGCCTTACCTGGAACGCAAGGGCTGAAATTCGAGAGCCGGAGCTGTTTTTGGCAGATTGCCATCTCGAATCCCTTGTGTCTTTCAAGAGATGGAGACGTGCATCAGGGTTGTGTAGATTGTAAGTGCCCAATGTAGTTCCCAGATAAGATCAAGCGCTTGCGAATTGAGGCAGAGCAGTCGAGACGCTGGCATCACAGCGTGCAGCCTGTGTAGGAAGTCTTGGTCTCAAATTGAATTCACATTTGTCGCACTCTGCGGGGCAACGAACGGAGCCAATTGTACGCACACTGCAGACCGGCAGAGCGAGTTGCAGTTCAGTGATTGGTACGGCGTCACACCAGACGAAAACGGACACGTTACCGGATTGCCATATATCCTGGCTCTCTGGGAACTGAAGAGGGCGAGAAGAGGCACGGAATTTCCGCGGAAGAGCGGCTAAGTATTTCCTATGCGCGCCAACGCCAGGCGCGCATTTCCGCGCACATAGAGATTCTCGTCGCCTAGCGCCAACTTCAAGGCAGGGTACGCGGCTTCGGCGCCCGGGCCTAATTTGGCCAAGGAGAGGGCCGCGTTGTGGCGGACGACTTGGCTGTTGTCGTCCGTCAATAAGCGGGCGAAACGGGGGACCGCCTCGAGCAAAGCGATGTTGCCCAGGGCTTCGGTGGCGTTGCGCCGCACCCACTCCGATTGATCCTCAAGAGAGTTTAGAAGACAAGGAACGGCATGACTGGCGGGAAGGCCGATATCGCCCAGGATGTCGGCGGCGGCCGCGCGTAACGGCCATTCTCCAGTAGTAAGCGCATTGGTAAGGGCAGGGACGGCTGCGGCCCCCTGCGCGCTGAGTCCGAAACAGGAGATTAGTTGGCTCGGATTGGTATGCGGAGCGGCGAGGTTGCGTTCTAATTGTGCCTCTGCTTCTTCTGCCAGAGTTCCAATCAGCGCGTCCGTGCCACCCTGCCCTCCGCCGGCTAGCCTGTATACACTTTCCAGCTTGTCGGCTTCGGAGACGGGCCTGGCTTCCAGGCTTGGTATGTCATCGTTTACGGCTGCTTTGGCATTGTAGTTTCTGGCCGCATCCAGGCCCTCCTGTAGTCCGTCGTTTCCTTTGTGCCAATTCCATACGCTTTTCCATAGCCGGGGCGTCGCGGCGTCGGCGGCAGGATCGCGCCATGTAGGGTCGGAACAGTTCCAACTAGGAGCAGTAGGCTCGGCCATGCGGCAGAAGAGAAACTTCATCATGTGGCGGTTGCGGTCGCAGAGGTTGGTGGTTGCGCGGTGCCAGAGGTCGTAGTGGACGATTGTGACGGCGCCGGCCTCACCGCACAGTAGGGCCTCGTCTTTTCTTTCTGCTTGTATAGGGCTCGTGTAGTATTGAGAGGCAGGAAGAACGGATGTCGGTCCCATCTGGGCGGTCACGTCCTGGGGGTAGTAGAAGGCCATGGCCCAGCGAGTGCGGTGGTGGCGCACGTTTTGGTCATCTTCGTAGCTGTCCTGGTGATGGCGTTGGGCAGGCTGTTGCGGCGGGGTCAAGTGGCAGTGGCGATGCGGGTGCATGGCGTAGCCGGGGCCGAGGACGCTGGTCAGCGCGCCGGTGACAGCCGGGTGCGTGGACAGATCGGCCAGATCAGGTATTTTGGGCAGAATGTCGTTGCCGGGATTGCCTTCGGTTGAGAATATCGCCTCAGCCTGTGTTCGCACGGATTCATGGAATGCAGGCGAAAAGTCGGCCTTGACGGTCACGAAACCGTTGATGATAAACGCCTGCATTTGGGAATCGGTGAGAAGTTTCATTTCAAGCGACTCCTGATCCTAGAGTTAGCGGTCAACGCGTCTTTGACCGGCCGCAGGTGAAACGGTTTGGAGGGCGCAGCGTATAGCGAAGTATATCATGCCAGCTATTTTGTTCCAGATACCAGCGGGCGGCGCTTGTCGCTCGTACCAAACAAATTGAGACTGAACGCAATGAGCCAGACTTGGACACATACGTCCCCAGCCGAGACCGAGGAACAGAGTGATGAAAGCGGGCAGACCAATGACGGGGAAAACGGGGAGCGGACGCCGATCGTGGTCGCCGAACAGATCCACAAGACCTTTCGTAACGGAGAGATCGAGGTACACGCGCTGCGCGGTGTGGACCTGACGATCGAAACGGGCGAAATGGTGGCGATAATGGGGCCGTCCGGCTGCGGCAAAACGACCTTGCTGAACACTCTTTCGGGCCTGGACAGCTTTGACGGCGGCCAGGTAACGATTGAGGGGACATCGCTGGCCGACATGAACGACCGCAAGCGCACGGATTACCGCGCGCGGCGAATGGGATTCGTTTTCCAGTCATTCAACCTGCTGCCGGTAATTTCTGCGGTGGAGAATGTAGAGATGCCCTTGCTGGTGAGTGGCGTGCGCCCGGCGCAGGCCCGGAAGCGGGCGCTTGAGAGCCTGGAGAGTGTCGGGCTGCCCGACCGGGCTTCCCACAGGCCAATGCAGCTCTCCGGCGGACAGATCCAGCGGGTAGCGATAGCGCGCGCGCTGGTGAATCATCCCGCGCTGGTGTGGGCGGACGAGCCGACGGGTAATCTGGACGTGGGCAGTTCGACTGAAGTGCTGGCGTTGATGCAGCGATTGAACAAGGAACAGGGGCAGACCTTCGTTATCGTCACCCATGACCCGCAGGTGGCTGCACTGTGCGGGCGCGTAGTGCAAATGAAGGACGGGGAGATTATAGAGAATGAGTAGCATTCTCAATGCGGTCGCCATCTATTTTGCGGTTGCCCTCGGGTTGATCCTGGCGGGCGCGGCACTCATTTCGCTGCGCAATCCGATAATCGGGAAGCTGGGCGTCCGAAATATACCGAGGCGGCCAACACAGTCGACGTTGATCGTCTTTGGACTCACGCTAAGCACGATGATAATCGTATCGGCGCTCAGCCTGGGCGATACATTGGACAATACGGTTCGTCGGCAAACGATCGATGCTTACGGGCAGATCGATCAGGTGGTTTCGCCGCCCTTTCTGATGGACCTGACGCAGCTGGCAGGCGGGGGAAACATCGACCCGGAGGAGGCAAGTAGTCCGCAAAGCGCGGCTCTATTGAATGCGCTCACTGAAGGGGACCTTACCTCGTTGATCGCCATCTTCGACGAGGGGTTGCCAGGAATAACCGACGAGCGGCTAGCACTGTTGGAGGAGCAGGCGGCGACGTATCCTCTGATCGACGGCATAGCGGGCTCAATTCTTTTTCCGACGATAATACGCAATGTGAATACCGGGCAGGGCGAGCCATTGGGATTCATTTTTGCGGTGGACGAAGGTTATGACACTGGGTTTGGACTGCATGACGTTGACGGCGAGCAGGTGCGGACGGCTGATTTGCGGGAGGGGATAGGCGATGTTTTTGTCGATCTAGTCGGGCTGTGGGAGCAGAGTGGAGAGACCGCGGGCGTAATTGGAACTGCGCTGGGGATGGAGGAAGTGGGTCTGGTAGAAACGGCCCTGGCGTTGGGCGCGGCAGGGGCGGTGTTGTTGCAAGACGAGGGCCCGAGTTTCACGCTGCGGCAGTTGGAGATTCCGGTGGAGACTCTTCGCAACTTAGGCTTCCCCAGTGCCATCCTTGACGAGATAGACGCTGATGTAATCAGCCTGGAAGGGTTGGGGATCAGCGACGAGGATCTGGCCGAGCTCAATCTGGATGCGGACGCGCCGATTACGATCCCGACTCTGCCAATGCTGGGTTTCGACGTGCCCAACCAGGAGGAACTGATTGTTGCGGCGACCGAGGCGCTTAGCTCGATAAACCTGAACACGTTGGGGCAGGATGTAGACGCGAGGCTCGGGGATTTTGGACTTCAGCTTCGTCAGGGAGAAGTGTATCTGAACGAAGTGGGGGCGCAGCAGCTCGACGCGCGGGCGGGCGACCTGTTGGAAATCTTCATTGGGCCGATTCCGGTTCCATACCGTGTGCGGGCAGTCGTCGCTGAGTCTGGACCTCTGGGTGCAGTGCTGCCAGTTGTAATGATGCACACGGATGAAGCGCAGAAACTGCTCTTTATGCCGGACAAGGTCAACAACATTTTGATCTCGAATGCAGGCGACGAGGTCAGCGGCATGGTTCATACTGCGGAGGTGAGCAATCAGTTACGGGCGCTGTCTTTGAACGAGGCGCGA
Organism: Caldilineaceae bacterium; assembly: GCA_965220715.1. Classification (GTDB taxonomy): domain Bacteria; phylum Chloroflexota; class Anaerolineae; order Caldilineales; family Caldilineaceae; genus Bin5. Next base: position 3,417,295 of record OZ244843.1, on the reverse strand, counting down.
TTGGCCTCGCTGCTGGCGGTTTTGCGCAGACCGGAGATCGCTGACGTCGTCCGGATGGAGGGAGCGACGCCAGAGAATCCCCTGTTCGAGGACAATGGCCCACCCGAATTCATCATGCAGATAGCCGGGCTTTGGACGCAGTCGTCGAGTTTCGAGTCGGACATTGGTTCTTTGGTCAAATATGTTAGCGGTCCGCCGGATGCTGAGATCACGACGGCGTTGCGGGCGGCGCTGAGCAGTGGCGCGGTGCAGGATTGGCTGAGAGATCTGCCTTTGGTTAGCGAAGATCGGCGGGCGTTGGAGGGAGGCCTGGCCGACATTCGTGACTTTGACGTTCTTGCGCCGCTGAGCAAACAGTTTGTCACCGATGTGGCAGAGGTGGGCGGCATTGCGTTGGGCACCGTGTTCTCGAGCTTTGGCATCCTTTCGATCTTTGCGGGCGTGCTGCTGATCTTTCTGATTTTTGTGATGCTGGCTGCGGAACGGCGCAGTGAGTTGGGTATCGCGCGGGCGGTGGGGATGAGACGTATCCACCTGGTGCAGATGTTTGTTACAGAAGGACTGATTTACGACCTGGCGGCGGCCCTGGTGGGACTTGGACTTGGGCTGCTGGTCTCGTACGGCATGATCGGTTTCATTAGCGGTCTTTTGAACAGTATCGCGCAGCAGGTGCAGGGCGCCACCGTGCCGATCCGATTCTATTGGAGTGCGGCGCCTTCTTCACTGATCATCGCATATTGCCTGGGCGTCATACTCACTTTCGTGGTGGTGACGGTAGCTTCGTGGAACGTTAGCCGGCTCAATATCATCGCGGCAATTCGCAATCTGCCTGACACATCGAACGGGAAGAGGCAAGGTTGGCTGAGGCTCGTGCTACGCGCGCTGGGCCTGATAGTTTTGCTGGGCGGAGGCGGTTATCTGGTCTGGCTGGGCCGCGAGAACGGGCAGACGGTTGCATTTATGGGCGGGACCTTGCTGCTGGCAGGAATAGGCTGGGGGGGCGGACTTTTGAGCAAGAGATGGACGCCAGGCCAGTCCGTGCTTCGTAAACGACTGGTTTATACCGTCATTGGCCTTGGTCTGCTGGCAATGTGGGGCGTTCCTTGGAGCACAGTTCTCGACACTGACCTGCCCTGGTTCAACCAGAATCCCGGATTCACGCTGCTCTCCTTTGCATTGAGCGGACCGTTTATCATCATTGGCGCGATCATGGTGGTGATGTTCAACGCCGACAGTATGGCGGGCCTGTTCGTGCGGATGGTCGGTGGAATCGGGCCGCTGACCCCTGTGCTGAAGACGGCGGTAGCTTACCCGCTCAGCAATCGCTTCCGAACCGGCACAGCAATTCTGCTCTTCGCAATGGTGATCACGACGGTGACGGTGATGAGCGTGGTCATCCGGGCGACGGAGGTTGTCACGGAGCCCAGCGAGGATCGGACGGCAGGATTCGACATCGTGTTGTCGCCGAGCTTGCTCAGTTTCTTTGATCCGGTTACGGATATTCACGAGGAAGCGGAGATACGGTCGGATTTTCCCAGCGAGAGGTTGGCTGTCCTGGGAACGGTCGCGCGATTGGGGTTGACTGCGCGGCAACTCGAACCGGATTCGGGGGTCGACGACACGGTGGCAATCAATATGACCGGCATTGATGAAGGCTATACGAAACAGGCCGCGCAGCATTATGGGTTCCAGATGCGGGCTGAGGGCTTCAACAGCGACGAGGAGGTCTGGCAGGCGCTGGCTGAGCGGGATGACGTAGCGGTGGTTACTACTTGGTGGGTTGAAAGCCCTCCTGAGGAGGATACCGAAGGTTCAGGGGAATCTTCCGACCGCGGCGGGCGCGATGGCGGCCCTCCCTGGCGAAGGGGCATGCAGTTAGAGGGATTCTACCTGGAGGAGGGCGGCATGCTGCCGCGCGTGCTCGTCGAACTCAGCAACACAGTTGGTGTTGTTACGTCAGGCGCGGGTTTCGCGATGGGCGGTGTACAGGCAGAGGTTTCGACCAGCAGTCCGACCGGTTTTGAAGGCGGGGAGGAGATTACGCACACTGTTCAGATTATCGGCGTGTTGGAGAGCGACGAAACACTGGCCGAGGGCAGTATGCAGATGAACCGACGCATACTGGACAAACTCAACGGCGAACCGGTGGTCCCCAGCAATTTCTATGCCAAGGTCGCGGAGGGCGAGAGCTTGGCCGAAACGGCGCGGGCGCTGGAACGATCGATGCTGAGCAGCGGATTGAACGCAGCTCCTCTTTCCGAATTGTTCGCTGCCGGTCAGGCGTTTTTGCGGGGGATACTGGGGTTGTTCCAGGGCTTTCTGGCACTGGGGCTGGTAGTCGGCATCGCTGGATTGGGCGTTATCAGCAGCCGCACGGTGGTAGAGCGCCGGCAGCAGATCGGCGTGTTGCGGGCAATAGGTTTCCCTTCGAGTACGGTGGCGCTGCTGTTCGTGCTGGAGGCCAACTTCATCGCCCTCACCGGCATACTGGTAGGGGGCATCACGGGGTTGATTCTGGGGGAAAAGACGATAGGCCAGGCCTATGACCTGGCGACGCAACAGAGTTTTCCGACGCCCTGGCTGACGATTGCCGGGATGTTGGCGGCGGCCTGGCTGTTCTCGTTACTCACCACGATCCTCCCTGCATGGCAGGCGTCGCGCATCTATCCGGCGGAGGCACTGCGGTATGAGTGAGTGTGGTCGACCTGATCGAGGCCGCCGCCGTCATAGGCAGCAAACTGGGCAGGCCCGAAATCATTTTTGGCAAACCAAGGCGTGTTGACGAACGTTCGCTCGCGCCCTACAATGCCAGAAAGCGATTTCTGACTGACAAGGGATAGAGAGGGCGGAAATGACTATTAGCGTATCTTCTAGCGAGGCTCGAAAGAGTTTAGGTAAGTTGCTGATTCTTGCGAGCGAAAAAAACGAGGAAGTTGTCATAAAAGTGCGAGGAGAGCCCACAGCGGTGATAGTTTCGTATTCGCAATACGAACAGCTGATAAAGGATAAGGAAGCCCGAAAAAGGGAGGAAGCGCTTCGTTTGCTACGCAGCGCGCGGGCGCGTGTTCAGGAGAGGATGGAAGGAGTTTCACGTGAAGAGGCTTACCGAATGGCAGGTTTTGGAGAGAATGCGATCAAGGAGATATTACAGCACGAGGATGAAAAGACGGCTGAATAGTCATGCCATTTTTCTTGCTCACATTTTCAGTTCTTCAGGGCAATTGACCATTATGGGCCCATTCGACCGCCTCTACTGTATGGCCTATGCTTAGTCTGTCGAAATGAATGGAAGCACATTAACATAGTTTGAAGCGATTCGGAGATAGAGTTGGTCTGACAACTGATGACCGAAAAGAATTGGACAGATGTCGACAACATTTTACTAAAGTTAGCATTTGTATATCGCCCATCGGAGGAAGAAACTGCGGAGAGTAGAGATCCGTGGGACCAGTATTTCATGTTTCCCTATCCTCATGCTTCGTTGCGGAACGCTGCTCGGGATGGAAGAATCACATGGGACGAGGAAAAGAATCGTTCAAATATAAAGAAACACGGAATCGGTTTTGAGAAGATTCGAGAATTCGAGCATCCGCCTATAATAAACATTACTCTTTTTGACCATATTGATCCGAACACAGGCGCACGAGAAACAAGAATAGGGCAATACATAAATATTGACTCCAATATCTATGTCGTCATATATGTATGGCGAGGTGAAAACGAGGAGATTGCCCGCGTAATTACCCTACATAGACTTGGTTCAAGAAGAAGGAGGTATTACGATGCTTACATCAGAGACCCGGCGGAAAACCTTCAAAGAAATCGAGAAAGAGGAAGGAACTGACGCCGCCATCGAGGCGGGAATCCTGTCTGACCCAGACGCTTTGTACTTTCAAAACCTGGAAGAAGCAGAGGCAGCGAGAGTAGCAAGAGCACTTAAAGAGTCAGAGGAATCCAGTCAATCCTACGAAAGCCAGACTGCCTAATCCGAAAGTCTTATTTTGACCGTGAGCGCCATGGGCACGATCTCCGGTTGTGCCATACCAGCTTATAGCTCACTGGGAAACAAGCTTTGTTCTTTGGCGAAATGCGTCTTGGGCTTTCGTGGAATCAGCAGTCCAGTTGCAAATCACCAGATCCCCGCTCGGCGCCTTCCTTTACCATTCGTAATGCTTATACCGCTCGGCCCAGCCGCCGCTGGAGGACAGCAGCTCGCTTGCTTCGATGAAGAACAACCAGCGCGGTTCCTTCATGGTTGTTTCAAGATATTTTAGGCCGGATGCGCCTCCGTAGCGTTCGGCCATCTCCTTGCCGATGGCGACCCACTGTCCGCCAACGTTCGGCTCTTCTACCACTCTTGCGTTCCCCTTCACCAATACGCGGCGCCCGTCCTCGGCGTCGATACAGAGAAAGACGCGCCCATCGTTTTTAAGGTAGCCGGCCCAGGCCGAACGGGCGCGGGGCACGACGTAAAAGCCACCGTCGGCATAGGTGAACCAGCAGGGCACGACATAGGGCGCGCCTTCTGCGTCCACACAGGCCAGGCGGCAGATCGTGTTGCTGTGCAGAAGGTCGTCTGTCTGAGCTTGGGTCATAACAGGCATTTTTGGCTCCTGTATTCGTGATTGAGGGGGTGGATGGTCTCCTGGAAACCGCATAGCGTTCTGCGTTCGGGAGGGCATAAACGGACGTCGGTCTGGTCCAGCACCGTTCGCTGGCCAATGGCTCGTTCCCCATTGCTAATATGGTTGCTACACTATACCAAGTCAGCGTGTTTTTCAAACGCGGTTTCGACAATGGACCCTGTTTCTGCTATGATCATCGGTTAATGCGCACAAAGGCGGTATCCGCCTAGGGGGCAGACGATTGCAGACGGGTGGACGGCGTTACCCTTCTTATTGCCATACAATCGCGAAGGAGTTTTGATATGAATGCCGAAATCTTAGAATTTTTGCAGGCGGACCGCCATGCGATAATTGCGACGAACGGAAGGAATGGCGCGCCCCAATTGACGCCGGTCTGGTATCTCTTCATCGATGGCGTGCTGTACGCCAGTGCGCAGCCCACTACGGTGAAGGTAATCAATCTGCGCCGGGACCCGACCGTAACGGTTTGTATTGACGGTGGACGGGGCGACGCTCGTTATGTCGTACTCAGGGGCAGGGCTGAACTGATCGAGGCGGGAGAGCGGCAAAGGGCACTGCGCTGGCAGATAGTCAGGCACTATCACGCCGACGAAGCTGAGGCCGAGCGCTATCAGGAGTTGATCAAAGACAACCCTGGCGTGATCATCGCATTGCGGGCGGAGCGGATGATTTCGAGCAATTTTACACAGGCAGAGGGCTAAACGGCACGTCTCAACCGGGCGGGACGGGTCCATGTCCACAAGTTGTGGCGGCAACTTGAGTGTGTTCGCAGAAGGAGAGCAGATTGTGTGTCGAAACATACGGAAATTGCGCCAGCCGGAACGCTTGCCGACGGACCAGGAGACCGGAGAGGCGGCCTTGCAATTTGTACGTAAGGTGAGCGGATATCGCAAGCCGTCGAGGGCAAATGAGCGGGCATTCAATGAGGCTGTAAACGAAGTCGCGGCGACGACGCGGCGACTGTTTGACAAGCTGGAGAGCAGGTAGGCCCCTAAGGGCGGCAATGAGAAAGGGGGCCGAGATCCAGCCCGCCGTCGTTGACACAAGGATTTGAGACATACAGGAGCTTAAACATGAGCAGACGTGCTGTGCCTTCCGACCTCGAAATTGCCCAGGCTGCCGACCTCCGGCCGATTTGGGAAATCGCGGAAAAGATGGGACTGAGCAGGTCGGACATCGAACTGCACGGCGACCACATGGCAAAGGTGCGGCTGGAGGCTATTAAAGGGTTGGCTGATCGCCCGAACGCACGTTACGTCCTGGTGACCGCGATTACGCCAACACCCTTGGGCGAGGGCAAATCGACAACTACGGTCGGCCTGGGACAGGGGATGCACCACATTGGCAAGACGGCGACGGTGGCGATACGCCAGCCGAGCCAGGGCCCGACTTTCGGAATCAAGGGCGGCGCCGCGGGCGGCGGCTACAGCCAGGTTGTGCCAATGGAACAGTTCAATCTGCACATGACCGGCGACATGCACGCGGTGACGGCGGCGAACAACCTTCTGGCAGCGATGATAGATGCGCACATTTACCAGGGAAACGCGCTGGAGATTGACCCCTACAGTATCATGTGGCGGCGGGTAATGGACGTAAACGATCGGGGTCTGCGCAATATCGTCAGCGGCCTTGGCCCAAAGTCCGACGGGCCGCAGCGACAGACCGGCTTCGACATTACAGCGGCGTCGGAGGTGATGGCGATTCTGGCACTGACGACGGGCCTGGCCGATATGCGGGCGCGCTTCAGCCGGGTGACGGTCGGCAGAGATCGGAAGCGCCAAACTGTTACTGCCGAGCAGTTGCAGGCAGCGGGATCGATGACGGTATTGATGAAGGAGGCGATCAAGCCGAATATTTTCCAGACGCTGGAGAACACGCCGGCGCTGGTCCATGCCGGCCCGTTCGCCAACATTGCGCACGGCAATAGTTCGGTACTGGCCGATCTGATCGGTATCAAGACGGCGGACTATTTGATTACGGAGGCCGGCTTCGGCGCGGATATCGGCGCGGAGAAGTTTTTCAATATCAAGTGCCGCTACAGCGGGCTGAGACCGGACGCGGCGGTGCTGGTGGCGACGGTGCGGGCGTTGAAGTCGCATACAGGGCGGTACCGGGTTGTTCCCGGCCGACCTTTGCCAGAGGCGATGCTGCTGGAGAATCCCGATGATGTGAGCGAAGGCGCGGCGAATCTTCGCAAGCAGATTCAGAACGTGCGGGCACATGGAGTAAGTCCGGTTGTCTGCATTAACTGTTTTGCCAGCGACTTTCAGAGCGAAATCGATGTGATTGGGCGGGTTGCCGAAGAGGAAGGAGCGCGTTGGGCGGTCTCTACCCATTGGGCGGAGGGCGGCGGCGGCGCGCAGGATTTGGCGCGGGCGGTCGTAGAAGCGGCAGAGGAGACGAGCGAATTCCGCTTCCTTTACGATCTTGATCAGCCGCTAAAGGCGAAGATGGAGAAGATTGCGACTGCGATCTATGGGGCCGAAGGCGTAGAGTACACAGCGCTGGCCAACCGGCAGATTCGTCAGTATGAAGAGAGCGGATTCGGCAACCTGCCGATCTGTATGGCGAAAACACATTTGAGCCTGAGTCACGATCCCAAGCTAAAGGGGGCGCCTACCGGATTCACGGTGCCGGTACGGGAGGTACGAGCAAGCGTCGGCGCCGGTTTCGTCTATCCGCTATTGGGAGAGATGCGAACGATGCCGGGGCTTGGCAGTACGCCGGCGGCCCAGAAAGTGGACATCGATCTGGAGACCGGGCAGGTGATCGGGTTGTTCTAAAGTGTAATCGATATGAAGACCGGTTCTTCTAGCGCGCCAGCAAAAAATTGTAATTTGTAAAGGGAGGCAATACGACCACTATTCCAGTGTGTAACCCGACCGAAGAGAGAAGACTTCTCAAGGTTTTCGCATTGGATGCACTATGGCAGGTTCCGCTTCGAGGATTGAGTGGTTGGTGAGGAAAAGCTTTTTTGCAGGGGAGCGACCGGCCAAAGAGGGACCTTGAACAGTAAGTGTACCTCTTTCTGGTAAACAGAATTCAATGTCGAGTTTGGACTGATCATGACGAATCAGGGTACAATATAGGTTATGCCTTTCACCTTTCACGCTGCTTGGCTCACATCTGGGAAACAATCTACAGACGGACAAGAGCAGGATGCCTACGGTCTGGCACATATTTCTCGTGCTTCAGGTCAGGGGGATGCCTCGGCAACGCAGGAGCAACTGTCCCGCTTGCGAGCGGAAGGCAGAGGCGTTAAGAGCGCCGCAACCGAGCCGGGCGCGCGTGGTCGGTCTGAACCGTCCAGTGTGTCCGCTCCTGAAGGGGGTCCGCGGTTATTTCTTTGGGGAGAAAACCATGATCCGCCCAGCGTCTGGGAAGAGCGCGAATCCGGCGAAAACGGAGGGTCGCTGGACGATGGGGGGGCAGGTCCCGCCGAGGCTGCGGTGCCGGCCGAAGGCAGGAACAGCGCACATTCTCAAGGTTCACGGGGCAACGGCAAGATTCCCTCCCATCCTGCGCAGATGCCGGTAGGGGGGCTGCGCCAGATACTGCGCCAGCTGGCGACTACGAGCGAGTTGACCAGTTTGATGGGTAGTCCTGCCACGGCAAGCGTTTGGCTGCCCAGCCAAAATGGACGCCCGCAAACACGCCTGGGATCCTTCCAGAAAGGTGTCAACGCTTTGTCGGGCGACCAAACGCCATACAGGTTGGAGCCGTGGCAGGTCACAGGATTGACGCTGGATCCCTTCCACACTCTGGCCTTCCTCAGCCGATTCACAAATCAGCGGCTTATTGAACTTCCTTCCTCTACCACGTTGTTTCGGCACGCCCGTCTAGGCAACGATCTGTTGTTCTGGAGTCATGCAGCCAAGTTCGTCCTGGAGCTTTTAGCCGGCCAGCACTTTTTGCCAGGCCTGTTCCCGGACAAGAGCGGCCGATTCTGGGCCGCCTGGCAGCCATTTCTGCTTGAGGGCAGCCTGCGAGAACGACTGGAGTTCCTGGTGGCGGCGATGCCCCCGATTTGCAGAGCGTACGATTTGGAAACGCTGAACGAAGCGCCGCCGCCCGGTGCGATTCTTGAACATTTCATAGGCGTTCTCATTAACCGGGCGATCCGCGATTGGGCCCCCGGAAATGGCGGACCAAACGGACGCGGTCAGTATCCCGAAGCCGTACCCTATCCGAATAGCAAGCAGCGGCCCTCTGTTGCGTCTTCCGGCTCGATGTGGATGGACGGCCTCTCCGGGGAAGAGCCGTTGCTGCAACTTCCTCCCCAGCCGGCCCATCAGCTTTACAAACGATGGATTGATTGGATGGAGCAGCTCCATTCCTCCGTGGCGGATTCCAATTTCCAGGTGGCATTCTCGCTGGAATTGCAACCGGATGAGCTGGGCTTCCCGCGTCCAGGAAGGGAGCAGGGCGATGGCTCGCCTACCCCGGTTACGCTGAACACCTGGCATCTCCACTTTTACTTACAGGACAAAGACGATCCAGACCTTCTGATTCCTGCGCATAAGGTATGGAACGAGAATGGGCAAAGCATCCGCATAGAGGGTCGGCGTTTTGACCAGCCGCAGGAACGTTTGCTTACCGGATTGGGAATAGCGAGCCGGTTGTTTGCGCCTATTCGTGAGAGCTTACGGGCACCGCGGCCTGAACGGGCGATTCTATCCCTGGAAGAGACCTATCTTTTTCTGAAAGAGATCGGCCCGCTCCTGCAGAGCAGTGGTTTTGGTGTCATAATGCCGGACTGGTGGACGGGCCGCAGCCGCTCCCGCCTTGGGCTGCGCCTGCGTCTGGGAAGTTCAGACGGTTCCGACTGGGAGGGAGACGGGCAGGTGGCTGGGCGAAGCAGAGTGCGACCGCAGGGACCCGGCCAAGGACATGGCAGTGGGACGTCACTGGACTTGAGCGGCTTGATCCAGTTCCGCTGGGAATTGACTCTTGGCGAACAGACTCTGAGCAGGGAGGAGTTTGAGCGCCTTGCAAATCTGGGGTCGCCGCTGGTACGCATTGGGGACGAGTGGCTGGAGTTGGACCCGGAGCAGGTGCAGGCGGCAAGGCAGTTCATAGACCGCAACGAGACGGCCGGGAGTATGCCCCTGTTGCAGGCGGTGGGTTTGGCGCAGGCCTTTTCACGCACAGAGAAGGATGGTACTGAGGGCGAACAGGAGCCCAGGCCGACGCCGCAATCCGATTGGTTCCGGCCGAACGGCCTGCCTGTGAGCCGAAAAGGGCCTGCAACGCGGATGTCGGCGCTGCCTGCTGAACTGACCAACGACTGGGAAATGGTCGAGGGCCTTACAGGGCCGGAATTACCCCTGGAGGCGGTTGACGCGGATGGCTGGCTGGGCACGGCCTTGGAGCGATTGCGGGGCCTGGACCCGATCGAAGAAATCCAGGAGCCCGAGGGCTTCGTCGGCACGTTGCGGCCCTATCAGCGACGCGGTGTAGGATGGCTATCATTTTTGCGGCAGTTGGGGCTGGGGGCTTGCCTGGCCGACGACATGGGATTGGGGAAAACGATTCAGGCGATCGCCCTTTTGCTCTATTCACGCCAGAAGGCAAGAAAGCAGCGGGAATCTCCTAACGGCCGTGTGGAGAAAGAAAGCCGGCCAGCGTTGCTCATCTGCCCGACGAGCGTGGTTGCCAACTGGCGGCACGAGATTGAAAGGTTTGCGCCGGATCTGCGTTTTCTGCTTCACCACGGCAGTGGCAGGCTAAGTGGCGAGGAGTTTCGTTCCGCACTGTCCGAGCACGACATGGTGATTACCAGCTTCGGCATCGCGCGGCGGGATATCGACATGTTGGAGGCACAGGAGTGGAGTGATCTGATTTTGGACGAAGCGCAGAACATCAAGAATCCGTCGGCGAAACAGACGCAGGCGATTCGGCGGTTGACAGGACATTTCCGGGCTCCGACAGAGCGTACCGCCGCGCAACCCTTCCGCGTTGCGTTGACCGGCACGCCGGTGGAAAACCGCCTGCTTGAATTGTGGAGCATCATGGAGTTTCTCAATCCGGGCTATTTGGGCAAACGGGAGCATTTTCGGCAGCAGTTTGTACTTCCGGTTGAGCGATTTAACGACGAGTTTGCCGCCGCAGATCTGCGGCGGATGGTACAGCCATTCCTGTTGCGCCGCCTGAAGACCGATCCGACGATCATTTCCGATTTGCCTGAGAAGAATGAGATGGTCGTTTACTGTTCCCTTTCCAAAGAGCAAGAGCTTCTTTACACAAGGGTAATCGAAGAGACGATTGCCCGAGTGGAACGGAGCGAGGGAATGCAGCGGAGAGGGCTGGTACTGGGTCTGTTGCTCAAGCTGAAACAGGTAACCAACCACCCGGCCCACTATCTGGGCGAGAAGGAGCCGCTGGAGGGGCGCAGCGGCAAGCTGAGCAGGATAACAGAGATGCTGGAAGAGGCGCTTGCCGTGGGGGACCGGGCACTGGTATTCACGCAATTTGTGGAGATGGGTCATCTTTTGCGACGCCACTTGATGGAGAGTCTGGGGCAGGAGGCGCTGTTTCTACACGGCGGGACACCGGCGGCGAAACGGGAGCAGATGGTGCGCTCGTTCCAGGAAGACAGCGACGGCGCGCCGATTTTTGTGCTCAGTTTGCGCGCAGGCGGGGTTGGCGTGAATCTGACAAGAGCCAATCATGTCTTTCATTTCGATCGCTGGTGGAACCCGGCAGTGGAGAATCAAGCGACCGACAGGGCGTTCCGCATTGGCCAGCAGCGTTCGGTCCAAGTTTACAAGTTTGTCGTGGCTGGTACGTTGGAAGAACAGATCCACAAGATGATTGAAAGCAAAAAGGACCTGGCGGAATCGATCGTCAACAGCGGTGAAGACTGGCTGGCCGATATAGATACAGAGGGGCTGCGCCAGATGATTGCGCTGCGAAGCGTGAGTTGAGAATACGGGCAATGGTCAAGGGAATCCTCAATAAGCGAAATGATATGACCGTGAGCCGCCTCCCCGCGATCGAGCTGGCAGGTCGCTTTTTTGTTTGCGCCGTTACAGAGGGATTGTGGTCGTTGGGCAATTCCAAGGAGTCAAAAAACCGATGACTGTAGCGTCCCGCAGTGAGCGTTCGTGGGCAGGCCGGTGGTATGAATACCTGAATGGACAGGGGTTCGACCTGAATAGAGGGCGGTCCCTGGCGCGCCGGATGCAGGTGAAATCGATTGATGTGCAGGTCGGTCACATCCTGGCTGACATTGTTGAGGAGCAACGAGGCGGCTTCCAGGTTGAGATTGGCATTCTGCCCTTGCGCGACGACGAGTGGTCGGCAGTGCTTGACGCGTTGGCAGGCGAGGCACTGTACGCGGCGCAACTGTTGGCGGGGGGAAACGAGTGGGAAACGTTTCTGACGGTACTCGATACGGTCTTTACTGACGCCGAAGTCTCTTTGCTGTCGCCAACATCAGAGGTGGACAAATTAGTCGCTCACTGCAGTGTTTGCGAAAACCAGAACAGCCCCTGCAGGCACGCTCTGGTCGTGTTGTATCGGTTTGGGCAGATGTTAACCGACGACCCATGGCTGCTACTGTTGCTGCGAGGACGGGATCGCCAGCAAGTTCTCGCCGGTCTGCGTCATCGTCGCAGCGATGGTGGTGAGGATGAGCCAGACGGAGACGGAGAAGGAGACGGCGCCGCGCCCAGTTTCTTGTCCGACCCGTCAATAGCCGGTTACGATGGTTTGCGGGGGTTGGAGGATTCGGCAGTCCAACAGGGCGAGGATATTGCTTTGGCCGCACAGATCGACAGTTTTTGGGGGGGGCGCCAGTTGGGAAAAGGCGGCGCACGCCACGATCTACGCGCTTTGCACTACAATATCGCTCCACCACTCATACGGTTGGCACTCTTGCGACGGCTTGGTCCGCCCCCATTTCAACAGGACAGCCCGGAGATTTACGACAGGCTGGCGAGAATCTATTTTGAAGTGTCGGCAAGGGCCCTGGAGTTGGCCTTTGCGGTCGAACCGGATGAGGACGGGGCCCGTTGACTGGAGACCAGGCAAGTAGGAGAGACTCGTGATAAGTCAGTTGTTGGCCCAAAGGGCGGCGGAAGCGAACCCCATCAGGGTGGGAATTATCGGCACAGGCAAGTTTGGCGCCGGGCTGGTGGCTCAGATTTCGCAGATGGAGGGAATGGAAGTAGCAGCAATCGCTGACATCAATGCTCACAATGCCCGCTACGCCTACGAGTCAAGCGGGGCGAGGCCGGAGGAGATTCGCACCGCTGAGACAGGCGGCGAACTGGAGGTAGCCGTCCGTGCCGGCAAGCCGGTGATCGTTGAGGACGGCCTGGCACTGACCGACTGTGAATCTGTTGATGTGATTGTCGAGTCGACAGGTCTGTCCGAGGTGGGCGCCCGCCATGCATTCCAAGCCCTGAGCAACCACAAGCATGTCGTGATGGTCAATGTGGAGGCGGATGTGACAGTCGGGCCGTTTTTGCGGCGCACGGCTGATGCTGCCGGCGTCGTCTATACGATGGTGGACGGGGACCAGCCGGCGGTTACATGGAATATCGTCGAATGGGCGCGCAGTCTGGGCCTGGAAATTGTAGCCGCCGGTAGGGGAACAATCTACTATGCCGACGATTTCGAAGGCACGCCGGAGACGGCCGCGGCCCGGTTTGGCTTTTCGGAAGAGCATATAGAACGGCGAACGATCAACTTGAAGATGTTCAACTCCTTTCGCGACGGCACGAAGGCGCAGGTCGAGATGACCGCTCTTGCCAATGCCGCCGGGCTTGTGCCGGACGTGCGGGGCATGCACGAGCCTTCGGCGAATCTGGAGGACATTCCCGTTCACTTCAGTTTGAAGGAGGAGGGCGGGTTGCTGGGCAGGCACGGGGTGGTGGAGCTTGCGAACTCAGTCGCCGATGATGGCAAGACCATGCTGCCGAATCCGCTCAAGATGGGCGTATTTGCAGTCGTGCGTTCGGACCATCCATTTACGCGGGAAGACCTGGCATATAACGGTTGCCACGTCGGCGGCGACGGCAATAATTTCCTGCTTTATCGGCCATATCACCTGGTGGCAGTTCCGGCGCCGCTCAGTATTGCCCGTGCGGTCCTACTCAATGCCGCGAACGGTTCGTGCGCGCCGACAGCTACCGCGGAATGCGTCACGGTGGCGAAGCGGAATCTGCGTGCCGGCGAGGTGTTGGATGGCGGAGGGGGATACACGGTCGTTGGCCAGTGCGAAAAGGCGCTTGTCGCGCGACAGGAGGGACTGCTGCCGCTGGGTCTTTCCGATCGTGCGGTTCTCAAGCGCGACGTGGTCAAGGGCGAGGCAATCGGCTACGGCGACGTAACACTGAACGAAGATTCCTTCGTGCTCAAGATGCGGCGGTTGCAAGACGGATTAACCGAGCGCGGGTAATTGGAGAGTCCGGTGATGTCCGAACGAACGCGAGCAAGAATAGGCCTGTTGCCGACCGGGCACCACTACTATTGGGAGCAGTATCCCAGGCTCAAGTCGATGGGTCTGAGCATGTATGGCAAGCTGAGGGAACTGCTGGATCCGCTGGGTGAAGTCGTCGCACCGGAGCTGGTAGATACACCGCAGAAGGCGACGGAGGCGGGTGAAATGTTCCTTCGCGCCGAAGTCGATCTGCTGCTCGTTTTTCCTTTCGGCTACACGCCGAGCATGGATATGCTGCCGGCAGTCCAAGGGTTGGATGTACCGATCCGACTGCTCAACGCGCACGAGGATCGCTCGTATGATTACGCCGCGGCGGATACGACCGACTATCTCCATCACGAAGGCGTCTGCTGCATTCCGGAGTTCGCCGGCGCGCTAACGAGTCAAGGACGCAGTTTTGCAGTACGTACCGGGTCCTTTGCCGACGAGCGCCTGCGGCAAGAGTTGCGGGCAGACTTTGCCGGCGCGGCTGCGGCCCGCAGTTTCCGCCGGTTGAACGTCGGACTGATCGGCCAGGTGTACCCGGGCATGACCGATATGCCGATTGACGAACACAGGCTGCTGCGGGTGACGGGTCGGATGCTGGCGCGACCGGAAGTTGAGGAGTTCGCAGAGGCCTACCAGAGAGTTACGGACGACCGGTTGGAGGAGATGTACACCGAGTTGCGCCGAGTCTATGCCGTAGACGCTAGTGTGACAAATGAGCAGATGCGGTTTTCGGCCCAACTGGCGGTCGCCTACGACGAGGTCATCCGCCGTCACGAAATCGACGCGTTCGGCTACTATTGGTGGGGTGAAAAGGAGTTAATTACACAGTTGCGGGCGCAGTCGGGACTGGCAGTCTCACGGCTGGCGGCGCAAGGATGTCCCGGCGTCACGGAGGGGGACGTCAAGACGGCGCTGGCGATGAAACTGCTGGATCTGCTGGGGGCCGGAGGCATGTTTGTCGAATTCTTTGCCATGGATTTCGAAGAGAACTCGTTCCTGATGGGGCACGACGGACCCTCCAATATTGGCATGGCCGACGGTCAGCCGCGGCTGATGCATCTGGACGTTCACCACGGCAAATCCGGGCATGGTTTGGGCATCGACTTTGATTTGAGAAAAGGGCCTGCTACTCTGCTGAACCTGACGCAGTTCGATGCGGGGGATACGTTCAAGTTGATCTATACGATCGGCGAGATCGTTGACGGGCCGATTCTCAACATCGGCAACCCGAACGCGAGGGTGAAGGTTGCACGTCCGCTGCATGAGGTGATGGAGGACTGGTGCCAGGAAGGGCCTTCCCACCATATTGCAATGGGGTACGGGGATCATAGCCAGGCCCTGGAGACTTTCGCCGAGGCGATCGGTTTCGAAATTGTGCGGATTTAGGATCTTTTCATTCAGGTTGCATTGGGCTCGCTCAAATCCGAAACGGGCCACCGGGTAGCCGTTCGCACTTTGACTTGGCGAAGTAGACTGCGCAGGACCCGATTTTCCATGGTTTATGATTGGAGGGAGGCATGAAATATCGACGGTTGGGGCGAACCGGACTGAAAGTCTCGGAAATCTGCCTGGGGACGATGACCTTTGGTCACGGCACGGACGAACAAGAAGCTGGCCGCATCGTCGACCTTGTCTTCGACGCCGGAGTCAACTTCTTCGATACGGCCAATTCCTACGCTGACAGCGCTTCAGAAACGATACTGGGCAGGGTTCTGAAGGGACGTCGACGCAACGCGGTAGTAGCAACCAAGTTTTTCAACCCGATGGGTGGCGATGTCAACAGCTCCGGCACAAGCCGCTTCCATGTGATGCACTCGGTTGAGGACAGTCTGCGCCGCTTACAGATGGACTACATCGACATCCTCTACATCCACCATGTGGACACGCAGACGCCGCTGGACGAGACCCTGCGGGCGCTGGATGACTTGGTGCGGCAGGGAAAGGTGCGCTACACGGCATGCAGCAATTTTGAAGCGTGGCGTCTGATGGAAGCAATATGGCTCAGCGATCACAACGGCTGGGAGCGCTTTGCCGCCTTCCAGCCCCAATACAGCCTGGTAGTGCGCGATATTGAGCAGGAGATCGTCCCCGTTTGCGAATTGAAGGGCATAGGTGTGGTTGTGTGGAGCCCTTTGGGCGGGGGATTCCTGACAGGGAAGTACAGGCCGGGGGAACGCACGCACAGCGGCACGCGCTCGGAGGAGGGCTGGGCCTTTCCCCAGGACAATTTCGCTGCCAATGCCGACGAGACCTTGGCGGAGCTGCTTGAAGTGGCGGCAGAGTTGGAACGCAGCCCGGCCCAGGTTGCGACCCGGTGGGTTTTGGAACAGTCCGCCATCACCAGCGCTATCGTTGGCGCGCGCACTCTGGAGCAAGCCCGCGACAATCTCGGGGCAGGCGGCTGGGTTCTGCCCGCCGACGCACTTAAACGGCTCAACGACGTTTCTCTCCTGCCTGATCGTTATCCGAAGTCGATGGAGGCCAACATGCACGAACGGCGCGACAGCGCCGTCGACATGTCTACGCTGGACCGCAGGTCGTGAACGCGTATTCTGTTCGGCGATTTCGAGAGAGTGGACAGGAATACGAGTTCTTTGCCTCTCTCCTTTCCAGAGTGAAACCAGGAAGACGGGCAGAGACGATCGAAACCAGCAACGAGGAAGACAGTCCGATGTTTGCACTCAACCTCAAGTTGGGATTCAAGCCCAAGCCGGCGTGGATAGACTACAGCAGGGATGCTTTCAAGTGAGGCTCTTCGTCGTTGGACGAATTACAATTGCCAGGGAATTGAGCCCGGTCTATGCAAGCCAGCCTCTTTGCGCCGGGCGCAGGTCACGGAAGTCATGCCAAGCCCATTCACATTCAGGAGGTACTGCCCGATGAACAATTACACTACGCAGGCCGCGCAATTAGAGGAGTCGCTACAGCTTTCGCTGCCGCCGGTAGCGCTCGCCTTTGCCGACGAACTGCCGGCAGGAGTACAGCCCTATGGGGAGGTGGCGCCGGCGGGTTGCTACTTCTGGCAGGAGGCGGCCCAGCGCGTCTTTTCGACAGCCGCCAAGGATCACGAACTGTGTGCCATCGGCGTTCACACGCATAACCTTGCAGGTGCTTCGGCGTCGCAGCCGGTTGAGCTTATGACTGCACTGGAGGCAATGCAGGGATTGGACTACGTGCGCGAGGAGGAGGTGGCTGGGATTCCCGTCCTGGCACAGCCGGTCCGGCACACTGTTTACGGTCCGCTGGCCGACTTTCCCATGGCCGCCGATGTGGTCCTGCTGTTTGCCCACGCCCAGCAGAGCCTGATCTTAACCGAAGCGGTGGCGCGTGTCGACGAGGGCATCCCGCTGGCGATGGGCAGGCCGGCCTGCGCGGTTGTGCCACAGGTGAAAAACGGCGGACGGGCTGCGATGAGCCTGGGCTGTTGCGGTGCGCGGGCCTACCTGGATGCGCTTTCTGATGAAACTGCGCTGTGGGCGATCCCTGGCGAGAAGTTGGACGAGTATTGTCAAGAGATCAACGGACTGGCCAAGTCGAATGGGATTCTGACGGTTTTTCATCAGCGTCGGCGGGAGGATGTTGCCGCTGGCGGGCGTCCCAGCGTACAGGAGTCGCTTGAGCGGCTGACCGGTTAGTATTTTAGAAAGATTCGGGAGCGTAGGGTCATGCGCAGTAGATGGAGTGACGCAGAGGCGGCTAAGTTTTCTGGTGATCCTTTGGCGTTGAGAGTGTATACGTCGCGGCTGTTGGGCAGCGACCCCTCACTCGTGTTGCATGGGGGTGGCAACACGTCGGTGAAGGCGACGGCGTTGGACATATTCGGCGACGAGGAAGAGGTGCTGTATGTCAAGGGCAGCGGCTGGGACCTGGCAACGATCGAAGCGCCAGGATTCGCGCCGGTGCGGTTGGACGCGCTGCAGCGGATGGCTGGATTGGAGGAGCTGAGCGACAGCGCCATGGTCACGGCCCAGAGGGCTGCTTTGACCGATCCCTACGCGCCCAATCCTTCGGTAGAGGCAATCCTGCATGCGATCATACCCTTTCGCTTCGTCGATCATTCCCACGCAGACGCGGTTGTAGCTCTAACCAACACGCCGGACGGCGAAGCCCTTGTCCGCGACCTGTACGGCCTGCAGATGCTGATCGTCCCCTATGTCATGCCCGGTTTCATCCTCGCCCGCAAAATATACGAGATGACGCGGAACACGGATTGGGATGTGTTGCCGGGGATGATTCTGCTTAACCACGGTGTCTTTACCTTTGCCGACGATGCCCGCGAAAGCTACGAGCGTCACATTGAGATTGTAACGGCCGCCGAGGCGTACATAGAGCAGAGGGCCGGGAGAAAGTTGGAGGGAGAACGAGGAGAGAAGGATGCCCGCGTTCAGGCGCCTCTGCAGGAGTTGGCGCAGTTGCGCAAAGCCGTTTCGAAGGCCAGAGGACAAGCGACTCTGGCATCGCTCGATGACGGCGCGGCGGTGAGAGAATTCTCGGAGTTGCCGGACGCACGCCAGTTGGCGACGCGCGGCCTGCTTACGCCCGACCACGTCATTCGCACGAAGCGGATTCCGCTGGTCGTCTCGGGCGACGGAGCGGAGAAGGACGCGGCTGACTACGCTTCGGCATACTGCGAATATTTTGCTCGACACACGGACGGCAGCCTCTCCCAACTCGACGCCGCGCCGCGCTGGGCGTTGTGGCCGGGCCAGGGCAGCGTGGCTTTCGGCGCCAGCCCCAAAGAGATTGGCGTGATCGACGACATCAAGCGCCACACGTTACGGGCAATCGGATGGGCGGAGGCATTGGGGGGTTGGCAGCCGCTTGGCGAGGAAGACATTTTTGCGATCGAGTACTGGGAACTGGAGCAGGCTAAGCTGAAGGGCGCGGGGAAGGCGCCGCCGTTTCAAGGCAAAGTGGCGCTGGTTACGGGCGGGGCCAGCGGCATCGGCCGGGCCTGCGTCGAAGCATTTCTTAGTTTGGGCGCGGTCGTTGCCGCGCTGGATATCAATCCCGCGGTTACTGAACTGTTCGACCGGCGGACCGTGCTTGGGATCTGCTGCGACATTACCGATGACGATGCACTGCGAAGGGCTGTCGAAGAATCTGTGCGGCGTTGGGGCGGGCTGGATGTAGTTATTTGCAACGCTGGCATATTTCCAGCCAGCCAGTCGTTGGCGGAGATGGATGCTGACCATTGGGACAGAAGTATCCGAGTCAATCTGACCAGCCAGCAGCGCCTCTTGCAGGCATGCACGCCATTTCTGAAGTTGGGCTGCGACCCGGCCGTGGTCATCATTGGCTCGAAGAATGCCCCGGCGCCGGGGCCGGGAGCGGGCGCCTATTCGGTCGCAAAGGCTGGACTTACACAGCTGGCCCGTGTCGCCGCCCTGGAGTTGGCAGAGGCAGGTATAAGGGTGAACGTTCTGCATCCCAACGCGGTCTTTGACACTGCGCTATGGACGGAGGAACTGTTGCATAAACGGGCTGCCAGTTACGGAATCAGCGTGGATGACTATAAAGCGAAAAACCTGCTTGGGGTAGAGATTACCTCGGCTGATGTGGCCGCGATGGCTTGTGCAGTGGCCGGGCCGGTATTTTCGAAGACGACCGGCGCGCAGATTCCGATAGATGGCGGCAATGAACGGGTGATATAAGAAAACATGCTATTGGCGCTTTGCAGGATTGCGCGCGGGTAATCCCCAGTGTTCCCTTTGGATCGGCGCAAATTGGCTCGCAAGCGTACTTACTCCTACCTGTAAAGTGATGAAAGTTGCAGCTACTAGTGTCAGAAGCGACTTTGCGTTGAACTTGCTCGATTGGTATACTGTTCAGGTTGTGCCTGCGGGTGGAATTTGGACTGGATGACTGGTCCGGCACAGCGGCGGCCAGCGTAAAAGGAAGCGATTTTCGGTTCTGCTCTCCCCCCACCGAAAAGATGAAGTTAGGCTCCGAAGGATCTGAATTCTTCAGAGGAGGCCATTATGTTCCGAACATTTAGTCGAGTTGCGCCTATTTTGCTCCTGATCGCCCTGATTGCATCTGGTGTTGTACTCGTTCGAAGTGGGCAACTCACGGCCACGTTGGCGGCGAATGATGCGCTGACGCCTTCCACCGGGGCACAGCCGGGCGCGGTCGAAGCCCAGGCAAGCATTCCAACCTATTTCGGCTCTCTGGTGGTAAAGAAGTCGCGCGCGGTTACGCCGGGCGTGGGCGGAGAGGTGTTGGAAGTATTTGTCGAAGTTGGCGATCTGGTGGAGGAGGGACAGGAGCTCTTCAGGTTGGATGCAACGCAATTGGACTGGAATGTTCAGCGAGCAGAGATTGCCTTGGAGCTGACTCGCATCGCTCTGCTGGAGATCAATGAGCAGTCATCGGAAAGCGATCTAGCTGTTGCGCAAGCAAATCTGGAACTGGAGAAATCCAACCTGTCCAAGCTTGAGGCGGGCGGGGCGACTGAAGATGAGTCTGCCGCGACGCGTGCAAGCGCCGCTGCCGCCTGGGCGCGCTACAATGAATTAAGAGCCGGCCCGACCGAGGCCCGCCTGCAGCAACTGGGGGCCAACCTTGAGAGAGCGGAGCTGGCCGTAGCGCAGGCGCAGCGAGCCTATAATGAGGTCGCCTGGCGGGGCGACGTGGGACGGACGCCGCAGGCTGCGAATTTGCAGCGAATCACAATCGATTTAAATGTGGCGCAGGCATCATTCAATGAGGCGACTCAGCCGCCGCGTGCTTCCGAATTACAATCGGTACTGGCTGCGGCGCACAGGGCCCAGCATGCATTGAACGAACTGGAAAAAGGCGTTTCAGAAGTCGAACTGGCGGTTGGAAGGGCGAGGGTTGCGGCTGTGGAGGCGACTATCTTACGGATAATGGAGCTGACCGGCAGCCAGAAGTCAGCCGAGCTAAGGGTAAGCCAGGCGTTAGTTGGCCTGGAGGAAGCACAACAACGCCGGGACAAGTCCGTAGTACGGGCGCCGATGACAGGTGTCGTGTTGGTTCTAAACGCTGAAGAGGGAACGGTTATCGGCGCAACTTCGTCTGCAGCTGTGATTGGCGACTCCTCAGCATTGGAACTGGTTGTGGGCGTTCCTCAGGACCAGGTGCTGACAATGTCGGTCGGTGATCCTGTGCGGATTACCAGGTACGGTACCGATGACATCACCGTCCTTTCGACGATCGCAAAGATCTCCCCCATCAGTTTGCCTGGAAAGGGCAACTCGACATTCCCGGTGACGATTCGACTTCCAGAGGAGGGAATGGCGCAGTTTAACCCTGGTATTTTTGTATCGGCGACATTCGAGTAATCTTTTTGGCCATTGACAGTTCAAGCCCGCTTTGCGGGGCAAAGTATCATCCGTATCTGACCCGTGGACAGACTGTAGGTAGTGGTCCACCGGTGAATCCTGTTCTGGGCCAGGGGGTAATTGTGGGGTGCATGAAGGGCGCCTTGGTTGCCTCGGTGCCTTTTTGCGATCGACACTTCGTCCAATGCACCCAAAGGAGAGCGCAATGACGAACCACATTCGAGTGTTGGGGAGAGAATGATGAAGATTCGACTCGTTTTGGGGTTCGCTGCGCTAATTATTTTTGCGCTTATCCAGCCTGGTTCGGTTCATGGCGGCGGACTCGAAAGAGCAGTGGCACAGTCTACGCCAGCTTCTACAACCGTCCTGGCGGTCGTCCGCAACCAAGGGGCGACGCTTCACGATCGACCGAACGGGGAGCCGATGCAGGCGCTCGTGGGTGGTATGTTGGTTACGGTCCAGTTGCGCTCAACCGACCTTCAATGGGTGCTGGTTAAGACGAGGGACCTGACTGAAGGTTGGGTCGAAGTGAGTACGCTGTTGGCTGCGGGTCTTGGTCGCTTGCCGGTAGAGGTGCCGACGCCGACGCCGACACTATCGCCAACACCTACGCTAACGCCAACACCAACTGTGGAAGCCGATTCAGAGGAGGTGATGGAAGTTACCGGGACGGTAACGCCGGAGCCGATGGCAGAAGCTTCAGGCACACCTGATGCAAGCATGGAGAGCGCTACCTCCGTGCCAACGGGCGAAGCAATGTCCGAGCAGGAAACACCCCAGCCAAATGATGGAGCAACTCCTGAAGCTGCGACTGCGGTTGCAATGCCGGAGCCAACTCCCACACCATTTGTACCGCCAGAAGGCCCAACCGCTCTGTCATTGGCACGGATTGGCGGAGCAGTTCTGTGGGATGGCGAAGACGGCGCATTTGTCGCTCATTTCGGGGCCGGCTCTCGCCTGACAGCGGCCTATCGCACTGAAGACAGCAGTTGGTATTTTGTATATGACGACGATGGGATCCACGGTTGGGCACTGGCTGAAGAACTTCTTGTCGTGAGCGGAGATTCGTTGGCAATTGAAGAGTTTACGATTCCAGGAGAGGAAATCACTCCCATTGCCGAGGAAGAGACGCCAACTGCTACTCCTACACCTGCAGGCCCAACCGAGAAGGTTGTTGTCACTGTCAACAGTTTCGGCCAGCGTTTGAACGTGCGCGCCGGCCCCAGTACCACGTACGACATCGTCGCCAAGGCAGTCGCCGGCGTAACATTTAACGGGATTGGTCGGACGGCAGCCGGGGACTGGATTAAGGTCGCCATTGCCGATCTGCCCAGTGGCTACGGTTGGGTGTCCGCCACCTATGTAACGACCTCTGGGCCGTTTGAAGAACTGCCAGTGGAAGAGGAAATGGAGATGAGCGAAGGGTGAGATTTGTAAGGCGAGAAGTGCATTGTAGGCTGTCTTAGCCCTGCCAATTAGTATAACTTCTCATTCTTCGTTTCTTCCGCGGTTGACAGCTTGGAAATCTGCGAGGCTCAAGCGATCCTGAACACGACCTACATCGTGAACAGGGTCGCTTTTTTCTGTCTCGCTGGCTGGGTGGCGCTAACTTGTGTCATTGAGCCCGTGCTCGGAGCAGTCAAAACAAGCGAGTTGGCTCTGCATCCATTGACAGTTCTTACACGACATAACGATGGACTACTTACTGTTTGAAAACTCCCTGGACGTGCGTAGCAGCAGTTCTCCGCTTGCTATTTTCAAGTCAGAACAAAGACTTTTCCAGTGTTGTGTTCCTCCTTGATCTGGTTAAAGAAGTGGCCTGAATCAGGACTTGCAGGACTTGTGGTTGGACAGAATTGAGAGTGATCGTTCGTTTCCTGTCGGCCCTTTGGTTCGGTGGAGAGCAGTCGGCGATGGCCACATGATAGTGTGTTTCAGAACCCCAGTTTTTGCTGCGATTGACACGGTCGATCTGGCCTTGTACAATTGAAACCCTGCACCATGACGCTGGCAAAATCGAGATTGCCGCTTTCTGAAATGCAATCACAGCACTGTGCCTTACCTTTCTGCACGCTACCCTCCCCTAGGAATTTACACAGAAAAGGAGAACGGACTAAATGACGAAGAGAACAACTCTTTCGAGACGCCATTTTCTGAAGTTGAGTGGAACTGTAGGCACAACCGCATTGATTGCGGCGTGCGCCCCGGGTGGCGCGCCTGAAGCGGCGAGTTCCGGAGAAGATTCCGCCGCCATGCAGCAGTCGGCAACCCAGTCGATCCCGGAGCTGCTGGGCGCGGACATGCCTGGAAGTCCAGATCATCCTAATGGCTGGACCACCGTCCTGCCCGACCTGCCCGAGGGTCTCCCCCCTGCTCCAGGACAGGAACCAATCGAGATCTCGATTACGCGGCGCGTGGACTCCCAGACCGCCTTCGGCGAAGGGGATTCACTGGAGAGCAATCCCTGGTCCCGAATGATTGAAAAGCTCTTCGGCGTCAAGCTCACGGTAGCCTGGAGTTGGTCGGCGGGTGACGAACAGACAACCAAGTACAATCTGGCCATGGCCAGCGGTGATATGCCCGACTACCTGGAGACTGTGCCGTCCAGCATCTTCCTCAAGATGGTAGAAGCCAATCTGCTGGAGGATATCACCGACGCATTTACCATGTACGCCAGCCAGCGCTGGCAGGACACGTGGGCGCAGTACGGCGACCTTCCTTGGATCTATTCCTCAGTCAATGGCCGCAAATATGGGTTACCCTTCGTATCGCAACTGGCCCAGAATGACCACATCCTCTGGTACAGGAAGGACTGGTTCGACAAACTCGGACTGTCGGTCCCGCAGACGCTTGACGAGCTGCGCGATACTGCCTTGGCAGTGGTCGAAGCCGACATCGGCAAGGGTGCGCCGGGCACCACAGTCGGCCTGCTGGCCAACAGTTCCTATGGCGCCAACTGGTTCGGCAGCATTGATCCGATTTGGGCGCCCTACGGAGTCATGCCACACCAATGGAGCGACCTCGGAGGCGAGTTGGTCTTCGACAGCATTCGCGAAGAGATGAGAGAGCCGCTGGAACTCCTGAGCCAATGGTACCAGGACGGAGTCTTCCGTAAGGATTTCTTTACGTTCAGCACCTCGGACTCGATCCAGGACGTGGCATCCAGCCAGTGCGGCATTCACTACACACCGTCGTGGGGCGCTTGGCTGGATACGGTGCGCAACGATCCCGAAACTGTGTGGGCCTTCGCCGACAATCCGGCCGGCCCTGATGGCGCCCGTGGGCGTAGCTCCGCGAGCAGCTTTTATCCTTCGCCGTTCTGCTTCCGCAAGGGGATGGAACACGTGGAAGAGATCTTCAAGATTACCAACTTCATGCAGGAGTTGTCCGAAGAACACGACCGGCGCTTTCACGGCTGGGAGGGCAACGACTACGAGTTCCAGGAGGACGGTTCGGTTGCTACTACGAATTTCTTTTGGAAGTTCGCTGCCATCGGACCAATCGGCACCCGCGGCAGCGGTAATATCGACCCCGCAAACCGTGCCAACGAGGTCCGCTATCAGTTGGAGTGGGCCGACATTCCTGTTGAGGAGCGGGACGCTTACCAGACATTGTCGCTCGAGGACCCGACCGGTGTGACGATAACGGGAAAGGAGGCGCTTCTATTCATTCTGGATACTGCCGAACAGGGGAAAATCAACGCATTCCAGAGCCTGCCTACGCCAACAATGATTGAGCGAAACAGCGACCTCAATAAGCTGCAAGACGAGACGATCCTTGGCATCATCATCGGCGACAAACCGATGAGCGCGTTCGACGAGTTTGTCGGTCAGTGGAAGAGTCAGGGCGGCGACCTAATAACGCAGGAAGTGAATGAATGGTGGGCCACAAAGTCTTGAGTGGGGAATCGCATTTTTGTGAGAGAAGAGGGTGCCCTCAACTGCATGAAGGCACCCCTTTCTTTTTTTCCTAGCTGTAAGACGACCCTCGCTTTGGAATTGCGATGCTGGTCGTTTCCCAGGGTCCTCCTCAAGCCACTCACACAGACGGAACAAGGAAAAGTGGTCGAAGACGCCGCAAGACGCACTGGAATCCGCGAAAATCTGCAATTTGCTGGCGGCGCACAGGAGCGAAAGCCATCCTCGGAGGGCGGTCCACTTTACCAAACCAGCCCTGGTTTCGATCATTTCAGCTATCAAGTCTCTTTACATATACACAAGTTTGGGATTGACTACTTCTTTTTTCCGCGATTGACGCAAGCCTGCTTGTACTGTATAGTAAGCTCCCGCGGACCCCTTTCAGCCTGAGATTTGCAAGGACAGCAGCTTGGCCCGAAGCCAGTACTGTATCGTCTGTCGAAGAAAGCATCCTAAGCGCTAGACTCAATCCGGAAAGGAGAAACTTAGCCATGTCAAACCGTGCAAACTTTTCCAGGCGTAAATTTCTACAGTTGAGCGGCTCCGCAGGTGCCACCGCACTTTTGGCGGCCTGCGCGCCGGGCGGCGCGCCCGAGCCAGCAACCAGCGCTGGCGACGGGTCCGACGCCATGTCGCAATCCGCAACCCAGTCGGTCCCTGAGTTGCTGGGCGCGGACATGCCCGGAAGTCCGGGTAATCCCAAGGGTTGGACGACAGTGCTGCCTGATCTGGCAGAGGGCCTGCCTCCTGCACCCGGACAGGAGCCGATCGAGATTTCGACCACGCGGCGTGTGGACGCCCAAACCAAGTTTGGCGAAGGGGATTCGCTGGAGAGCAACCCCTTCTCGCGCATGGTCGAGAAACTAATCGGCGTCAAGCTCACAGTCTCTTGGACCTGGTCTAGTGGCGACGAGGCCACCACCAAATACAACCTTGCGATGGCTAGCGGGGACATGCCGGATTATCTAGAAACAGTACCGTCAAACATTTTCGTAAAGATGGTAGAGGCCAACTTGTTGGAGGACATTACCGACGCCTACACGATGTACGCCAGTCAACGATGGCAAGACATCTGGGCGGAGTACGGTGATTTGCCCTGGATTTTCACGACGGTCAACGGGCGGAAATATGGGCTGCCGCGGGTAGAGGATCTGGCACACAACGACAACATCCTCTGGTATCGGCAGGATTGGTTTGACGCGCTCAGTCTGGATGTGCCGCAGTCGCTGGACGAGTTGCACGATACGGCAGTGGCCATTGTCGAGGCTGACATTGGCAAGGGAGCGACGGGGTCCACGATCGGTCTGCTGGCCAACAAGGGCTTTTCGGCGACGTGGTTCGGCAGCATCGATCCGATCTGGGCGCCTCACGGCGTTGTACCAGGCCACTGGACCGAGGTCGGTGGTGAACTGGTCTACGACAGCATCCGCGACGAGATGCGGGAGCCGCTAGCGCTGTTGAACCAGTGGTACCAGGACGGTATTTTCCGCGAAGATTTCTTCACCATCAACACGTCGGACTCGATCCAGGACGTGGCCGCGAGCCAGTGCGGCATACATTACACGCCTTCGTGGGGCGCATGGCTGGACACAGTGCGCAACGATCCGGATACCGTATGGGCTTTTGCCGACAATCCTGCCGGTCCCGACGGAGTGCGGGCGCGGCACACGGAGAACAACTTTCGTTCCAGTCCCTTCTGTTTCCGCCGCGGAATGGAGCATGTCGACAAGATCTTCGAGATCACGAACTTTGTGCACGAATTGACCGAGGACTATGACCGCCGCTTCCATGGCTGGGAAGGCCACAACTACGATTTTCAGGAAGATGGATCGGTCGCAGCCACCGGAATCGGCTGGATGGCATGGGCGATCGGCCCGATCGGCACGCGCGGCAGCGGCATGATCGATCCTCGCCACGTTGCCAACTCGATAAATTATCAACTTGAAGAGTGGGGAAAGATTCCGTCTGAGGAACGAGACGCTTACCAGACGCTTTCGCTAGAGGATCCCACCGGCGTGAGTATACTGGGAAAGCAGTCGCGCCTCTTCATTCTGGAGACAGCCGAACAGGGCAAGATTACACAGTACCAGAGTCTGCCGACGCCGACGATGATAGAACGGGGCAGCGACCTGAACAAGCTGCACTCGGAGACGGTGCTTGGCATCATGATCGGCGAGAAGCCTCTGAGCGCTTTCGACGAATTCGTCGATCAGTGGAAGAGCCAGGGCGGTGACCAGATGACGCAGGAAGTAAACGAATGGTGGGCCGCCAGGTCATAGATAGCGCACTTCGCTGTGCATAGCTTGAGGGGCGCCCTTGGTGGGTCGAGGGCGCCCCCATCTCCTGCCCAGCACACGTCCGGCCATCCTCGCAGGCAAGTTACAGTTCACCTAGCTTCCCAGGGAAAACCCGATGGCAATTGCGCAACCGGTCCGGGGAGTAGCGGATGAAGCGGCCGTCCGCCGCACCAGATTCCGCAACTATATGGCACGGTCATGGCCTCTCTACGTCATGATGGTGTTGCCCGTCATCCAGCTTGCACTCTTCCACTATTACCCCATGTACGGCGTAATAATCGCCTTCCAGGATTTCAACCCGGGCCTGGGATTCGGCGGGTCGCCTTGGGTCGGTTTAAAGCATTTCGAGTTTATCTTCGCCAATCCCGACTTCAAGAGCGTCCTCGCCAACTCGTTCATTATCGCCATTTCGAAGATCGTAACTCTCCAATTTATGGCCGTCTCTTTGGCGCTGCTGCTCAACGAGATGCGGTCGCTGATCTTCAAGCGTACGGTGCAGACGATTATCTACCTTCCCCATTTCCTCTCCTGGATCGTGCTAGGGGGCATTCTGCTGGACTTGCTGTCGACATCGGGGATGATCAATCGGGCAATCGAGTTTGCAGGCTTTGATCCGATCCTTTTTCTGGGCAGTAACACCTGGTTCCGTCCAATCATCGTAATCACGAATCTGTGGAAAGAGGCCGGTTGGGCGACCATCATCTACCTGGCGGCGCTGACGGGCATCGACCCGGTGCTGCATGAGGCGGCTGCTATCGACGGCGCCAACCGCTGGCAACGTATTCGCCACGTCAATATTCCAGGAATCATATCGATGGTCATACTGATCGCTTGCTTGAACTTGGGGAATGTCCTTCAAGCTGGTTTCGAACAGGTGCTGACCTTATATAACCCGACCGTATATGAAACGGCCGATATAATCGATACATACGTCTACCGCGCCGGTCTCATCTCCGCGCGCTATAGTATGGCGGCAGCGGTAGGGCTTTTCCAGTCAGCGATGGGTTTCGTTCTGATTGTGGTGGCGTACCGGCTGGCCAGTCGGTATGCCGGATATCGCATTTTCTGAACGGGGCAACTCATATGGTTGTTGACGTCGGGCATTGGAAGAACAATGATACATGAAAAGAGTTTGGCCAGCCGGTTGTTTGACATAGGAAACTATCTCTTTGTGTTTCTTTTCGGCCTGGCCTGCCTGTTTCCCATGGTGCATGTAATCGCGATTTCGCTGAGCAATCGGGCCGCCTCCATGGGCGGGTTTGTCACGCTGTGGCCGCTGGGAGCGACATTCCAGAACTATCTTGAGATCCTGGAGGCGGGGCCGGTCTACAAAGCGTTTCTGGTCTCGGTGACTCGCACGGTGTTGGGAACGTCCATCAACATGGGGATGACGATATTAGCAGCATATCCTCTTTCAAAGTCGTCTGAAGAGTTGAAAGGGCGCTCGGTTTTCATGTGGATCGTGCTGATCGCCATGCTGTTCAATGGGGGCCTGATCCCATGGTGGATGGTGATCCGCAACCTGGGGCTGCTCAACAGCCTTTGGGCGCTGGTCTTGCCCGGCGCGCTGCCGATCTGGAACGTGATTCTGCTGATGAACTTTTTCCGCGGGATCCCGAAGGAGTTGGAAGAGGCTGCGATCATCGATGGCGCCTCCTATTGGGGTACGCTTTACTACGTCTTTCTGCCACTTTCAGTGCCGGCGCTGGCGACGCTCACTCTCTTCGCCGCGGTTTTCCACTGGAATGCCTGGTTTGACGGCATGGTTCTGATTATGGATAACTCCAAGTACCCGATCATGACCTTCCTGCGTACAGTGGTGGTCGACATGAATTTGCAGATCCTGACAGTCAACATGGAAGACATTTACAATTTGTCGGATCGGTCGATTCGGGCCGCCAACATCGTCGTCGCCACGGTGCCTATCCTTATCGTCTACCCTTTTCTGCAACGCTACTTCATTCACGGAATCCGGCTGGGTGCCGTAAAGGGATAGCTGCATAGTTGGCGAAAGAGTACACGCCTCACACATCGCGTACCAGGTCCACACCGGCATTCCCCAATATCATTTTATTCTGACTATCCTCCAGTCTGACAAAACACAGCACATCCAGAACAGGAGCACAAAAAATGGGAACCGCAGTCAAAATCGGGGTAATAGGCGCCGGAAGCGCGACATTCTCCCTGGGGCTAGTGAAGGATCTGTGCCTGACGGAGAGCCTGAGAGGCAGCCATGTGAGTTTCATGGATGTAGACGCCGAACGGCTGCAGATGATTCATAGGCTGGCTGAACGCTATGCCGACGAGTTGGGCGCGGACATCACTTTTGACCAGACCTTGGACCGCCGCGAGGCCATGCAGGATGCCGACTTCGTAATAAATACAGCCTCGGTCGTGACCTACCGATCGGGCCTGGAAACGCGCGACCTGATTCAGAAATTCGGCTACGACTGGGACGGGCCGGGCACGCTGGAGTACTCCTTCTACAACTCCTCCTTCATTCTCGAAGTAGCGCGCGAGATAGAAGAGATCTGCCCCGACGCCTGGCTGATCCAGTCGGGAAATCCGGTCTACGATGGCTGCACCGCGATCGGCCGTGAGACCGACGTCAAGGTTTGCGGTCTGTGCCACGGCTATTACGGATACCGGGACATCTGCAATATGCTCGAGATCGACCATACCAAGGTCACGTGGCAGGCGCCAGGGTTGAACCATAACATCTGGCTGACGCAGTTTGAATACGAAGGCAAGGACGCGTATCCATTGATCGATGAATGGATTGAGTCAAAGGGCGAGGAGTATTGGGCGGAAACAGCCGCCAGCAGGGGTTTGCCAACCGGCAGAACAGGCTGGTCAGGCGAGCTGTCGCGGGCGTGGGAGATCGACCTGTCGCGGGCCGCGGCGCATATGTACAGAATGTACGGACTGATGCCGCTAGGCGACACGGTCTGGATGAAGTACATCGGATGGTGGTACCACAAGGATTTCGATGCCAAGCGCTATTGGTTCGGCGAGCCTTGGGGCGGTCAGCGCTCGCACCTCTCGTGGCCGATGTATGTTGACAACCAGGAGCGGAAGGTGGAACAGATCGCTCGCCTCGCCCAAGACCAGAATGCGAGCCTGGTAGAGAACCTGGGCAAGAACAAGACGATCGAGCAGCAGGTGCCTATTATCGACGCGCTTATCAATGACAATGAAGGCAGGTTTCAGGTGAACGTACCCAACAGAGGGGCGTTGCCTGGCGTGCCGGACGACATCGTAGTCGAAATACCAGCGGTGGTGAACAAGGACGGAATTCACCGCATTCAGGTCGATCCACTGCCGCCCAAGATCATGCTCACGCAGATATTGCCGCTGGTACTCTCTCTGGAGCGCACCTTGCTGGCGATAAAGACGGGAGATCGAGCGCTGCTGCTGTGGGAGCTGCTTGACGCCAACGAAACGCGCTCCTATGCGCAGGCGGAAGAGGCGTTGGACGCGATCCTGGGTCAGGATTTCAACGGGGAAATGAACGAGTATTTCCGCTGGCCTGCGGGCTGGGAGGCCAATGGTATCAGCAGGACGCCTGTCCGGGATGATCCGGTGATCCGGGCCGAGGAGGCGGTGGCGGCGGATTGAAAAGTGTTGCGTTCTTTGTAGCATGTAACGCACGTTGGGGTTAACGGTTGCGAAATAGAGGGACTGCGGGGGACGCGTCTGGGAACTGATAGGGCGTCCTCCGCATTCTTGTTGGCATGTGAGAGGACGACGTGCCGGCGGACCAACTGCCTATTGGCATTGATTGGGGGAAAGGAATGAAAATCGTCGAAGTAGAGACCATCGTAGTCAGGAATATCCCGCCCTATCGCGGCGGGAGCCTGTGGCTGTTTGTGCAGCTGAAAACGGATGAGGGCATTGTCGGACTGGGTGAACGGCCATCGGGGAACGCGAAAAACCTAGACGCGCAGGTCGGGCTGATCAAAGATTTGGGCGAGCAGTTTGTTGTCGGCGCCAACCCCTTCGACATCGAGAAGCTGTGGCAAACAATGTTTGCTTCGCGTCACGACTATCGCAATCCCGGTCTGGACATGACGCCGGCGCTGAGCGCGATCGAAATGGCCTGCTGGGACATCGTCGGCAAAGCGCTCGGTCAGCCCATCTACAATCTGTTGGGTGGGCGCTTCCATGAGAAGTTGCGCGCCTACGCCTATATGCCGACCGAAGGAATCTGGGAGAACCCGGAAAAGGCTGGGGAAATCGCCATCAAGCTGGTTGAAGAGGGAAACACGGCATGCAAGTTCGATCCCTTTACGCCAATCTTTCCCCAGCCACGCGATTATCCTTTGAAGATGATCCGGCATGTTGCCAAGATCTTTCAGTGTATACGGGACGCGGTGGGTGACGACCTCGAGATCGGAATCGGGACGCACGGACAGTTCAGCACGGCCGGCGCAATCCGCGTTGCCAAGATATTGGAGGAGTTCGACCCGTTTTGGTTCGAGGAGCCGGTACCGCCCGAAAACATCGACGAAATGGCCCGCGTTGCCGCGCATACGAGCATTCCGATCGCAACCGGTGAGCGGCTGGTAACGAAGTTCGAGTTCGCTGAGTTGCTCAGGAAGCAGGCGGCGCAGATTATTCAGCTGGACGTGGGGCAGTGCGGAGGCATCCTGGAATCGAAGAAGATCGCCGGCATTGCCGAAGCGCATTACGCCATGATCGCCCCCCACATGTATTGTGGGCCGGTGGCGGCGGCGGCGGCCATACAGCTTGATACCTGTTCGCCCAATTTCCTGATTCAGGAGTACAACGGCGCCGAGCTCCACCAGGAGTTATTCAAAGAGCCGATTCGATTTGAGAATGGCTATATCATCCCGCCGAGTGGGCCGGGGCTGGGCGTGGAGTTGGACGAAGCGGTTGTCAAGAGACAGTCATAGAGCAGGAAACGACAAGGAGAAAAGTCTTCGATGGGAAGATTGGACGGAAAGGTTGCCCTGGTAACGGGCGCGGGGCGGGGGCATGGCGAGGCGGTTGCAGTACGTTTTGCCGAGGAGGGGGCCGCGGTTGCGGTCTGTGACATTCTTCCCGTCGACGAATTGGATAGCGGGGTTGGCGCCCGCATTCGCGCGGTGGGAGGGCAGGCGTTCTGCTGTCAGACCGACGTTTCGCAGGAAGAGCCGGTCAGGCAGTTGGTACAGCAGACGATTGACCGCTTTGGCACGATCGATATTTTGGCCAATGTGGTGGGCATAGCCGGCCCCACGAAAGATGTTTGGCAGATGAGCCTGGCAGAGTGGCGGCAGACGCTGGCGGTCAACCTGGATTCGGCCTTTCTCGGCTGCAAGCATGCACTGCCCGAAATGATCCGCAAGCGCTATGGCCGCGTCATCAACTTCAGTTCCGGTACGGGTAAGCAGCCTCTCTCGCACCGAACACCGTATGCCACCTCAAAAATGGGTGTGCTTGGTTTCACGCGCACGCTGGCGGCCGATGTGGGACGGTACAACATCACGGTCAACGCGATCTGCCCCGGTTCTCATGAGGAGCGGGGCGTTGAGTTAGCAAGGGGGCGAGCCGAGTACCGCGGGGATTCTTTCGATGAGGAAGCGGTGCGAAACATTTACCGGGAGCCGCGGCCCAACGCTGTCGTGGCGGGACGGTGGTGCGCAGATGAAGGTCTTGTCGACAAAGGCGCCGGCCCGGAGGACGCGGCGGCGATTGCCGTTTTCCTGGCGTCGGAGGATGCGGCCAACGTCACCGGTCAGGACATCAACTCCGGGGGCGGAGTGATGTGGTGAGGGGCAGTGTGTAATACGTATATCGAACAGTTTTTAGTTTCTGGTTTTTAGTTTTTAGTAACCCCACTCGCACGCGAAAGCTCTTTGCGTTCTTGGTTTTCAGGGGGGTGTTGCGGGGGGAATCCCCCCGCACAAGGGAGGGCCGCGGGAACTGCAGGGGATAGGGGATAGTGGCCAGAGACTAGGTTCCGTTGACATTTTGGGAAGGCTGTTCAGATGTCAACAAGAACTGAAAGCCTGCAGGCCTGTTAGGGATGTTTCTCGCGTGAATGTTGAAATAGACAAAACCAATTGATCCGCGAAGTCACGCGAAGGGTCGCGAAGAACACCTTTTTGTCCGCGGAGGACGCGGAGGGACGCGGAGAACACCAAAGGCGTATCGGATTTTCTTTGCGTGACTGCGCCGACCTTCGACGATCAGGCGTAATTTGCACCCGGAAGTCGCTGTTCAGACAAACGTCAACGAGCCCTAGTGCGGCGCTGGCGGGGCGTGTTGGAGGCGGTGGATTTCGGCGCTGGTTTTGAGGGGGGCGTTGCGGGGGGAATCCCCCCGCACAAGGGAGGGCCGCAGGCCCGACCGCCCAGATGGGCGACAGCCCCTGGCGGCGCCTGCGGAGCGGCGACCGCCAGCCCTGAGCCGCCTTAGCGGCGAAGGGTGCGCAGGCACGCCTTAGCGGGCCGGAGCCGGCGGAGGGCGTCTGCGCCCGCAGGCGGGCCTAGTGGATAGGGGATAGTGAGAAACCTCTTCGCTCGCCTCATTAAGGGTCGGGGATGGCAGTTGCGGGCGAGACGGCCGCGATCCCATTGGTCTGTACAATGAGATGTTGATTGTCGATCTGATTGATGCCCTGGCTGCCGAGGGATGGCAGGAGCGGTCCGACTGGTTGCGGGGTGAGTGGGAGAAGAAGGTCAAGTATTTCGTGTACGATGATCCCTATCCGTTTGATTCCGAGTATCCCTTTGACACGACCGCCTTTGAGACCTCCCACGCTGTCGCCAAGTACGGTCTGACGCGCAAGGTGGAGCCTGATACGCGAATTTGGTATGACAAGTACAAGTAGCAGTGGTATGAGCATCCCGAAGTCAGCCGGGGTGACTTTGATGAGTTTCTGGTCAAACAGATTGACGCCAACATCGCGTTGCGCGGCTGGCTGGAGCCGTCGTACACGCTTTGGGGAGGCGACAACCGCGGGGGCGACTCGTCGCGTTACGGGCTGAGTTACATGTCGCAGTTGGGAGGCTGGGCGCTCGTGGATTGTGCGCTCTATTTCGCCGAGGATCCTTACCCCTACCTGCGTCTAGGGTATGCGTCTTACCCCAGTTCATGGTGTCTGATGAATACCGGTACGGCCGACTCCAACTACGGGTACTGGTTTCCAGGCAAGGAGAATGACGGCGCGTCGGGCTGGGCGATAACGCCGGAAAAATACAGCGGCATGTGGATCAGGCAGGACAACGGCAGGGGCAGCTGACCTTACGACGGCGAGATCGAGCTGGGTTATGGGGCCGCGCTACGCACCGCGGCCACTATTGTGGCTGACGACCCACTCTTCGGCTGGTTTGCCTACGGCGGTCGGCTTGAAATGGCCGATGGCGGGTTCAAAGTGTGGCCGCAGGATGGGTTGCGCCAAAGGTTACACTTCATCAGGCGGGGGGAGCGATTGCACTTGCTGCTGGAGCGTGACGGCTTCACCGCTGACCAGCCAATCACTGTGAGTGACGCCTTTTTTGGCCCTTCCGAGGCTCCGCGGCAGGGCTCAAGAATTAGGTTCGGCCTGGAGAACCGTAGCGGTGACCGACACCAAACGACTCTAAGACTGGGCGGAATTAAGCCGGGAAGACATGTGGTTCGGGTAGACGGTGAACCGGTCGGCAACATCGATGCGGTGGGGATGGAGTGGTGCAGCGTCGATCTTGAAGTGGGGCGCCGGGATGTCGTCGCAGTGGAAATCGAGCCTGCGTGAGGTCTGAGAGGTGGTTCGGAACGCGCATTATTGAGGGTTATCTGGGCCCGCTATTCACTGCGCTCTGCGCCGTCGCTCAGAATCAGGTCTGCCCAATGGCAGGAGGCCCACCTGTCATACTCGGTTTTGAGCGTTTTCACCACCATTTCGCGTGTTTGGTCTTCGTCATAGAAGTTCCCCTTTTCCATAAACGAAATCAGCGTTTTGAGCTTCTTCCTGCATTGCCGCCTGGCCTGCTCCCCAATCTTATCGGCCGATTCGTCCCTGCCAATCGCGCTGAATGTGATACGCCCCTCCGAAGTGCCGGGCAGTTCATCCGCTTCCCCTCCAATCCGCTGCCGGTACTTTTCCACCCATGAATCGGGAGGAGAGCCCTGATTCATAATTGCGTTGGCGTCGTCGAGCTTTTCCCTGTACTGCTCAATGACGCGTCCGCTGATCCTATTGAGGGAGAGGGTGATGAGTGCGAGGACGATGCCGATGAAACAGGCAAAGATGATGACGACGAGCAGAATAGGCACTTCGGATTCCCTTCAGGTGGAATACGGGCTTTTGTACCAATGACTATACCACGTTTTCCTGCTCCCTGCCGGTTTCGACACGAACAAACTTTCGGAGGGGCCTGGCCACTTTGGGGCAGGTTGACAGCGTGACGGGAAAGATTTAATATGTTTGCATTATACACATGTTGCGCGTATTATTCACGCGCCAGACTCTCAGCTTCCCGGAAGGTGAATGGCGAACAGGTGAGAGCCCCCTGGTTCATATTTGCCAGCAACCTGCCCAATGAAAACAAAGGAGGCCGATTCGTACCAGATCCTAAGAATATGTCCTTAGCAGTTTTCTTCCACACGATCAGTCCAAAGGAGTGACCCGATGAGGAAAATCCTGATTTATCTGCTCGTTGTTTTCGCTGCGGTCGCGCTGCTTGCGGCTTGTCAGCCTCAGCAGGAGGCCGAAGAAGCCGCGGTCGATGCGCCGGCAGCCGCCGACACGTCGGAAGAGGCCATGCCCTCATCTTCCTATGAGAGCTGCCTCGAGTCCCAGGCTGCAGGGATGAGTTTCTGTGAAGCGCCCATGTTGGCGGCCCGCGTTGCAGCCGGTGAACTGGCCCCTGTTGATGAGCGTCTCCCGGTCAATCCGGTGGTCGGCAACAATCGTATTCCCGATTGGCAAGCAGTAATGGAGCGGGGCGAGTACGGCGGCACGTTGCGCCTGCTAGACTTTGACGCCGGCACGATCGGCCATGACGCCGGTTGGATTTCTAACGAGCCCTGGGTGGAAACCGAGGATATTGCGCATGACTTTGCCACGATGACTGGCAACATCTTCGACCTGGAGATCAGTGCCGACGATAAGGAATTCACTTTCCACATGCGCAAAGGCATGAAGTTTTCGGACGGCGCAGACTTTGATACCGAGGACATCCTGTTCTACTGGGATCATATCCTGCATAACGAGACTCTCACGCCTATTGTCGGTAGCTCCTGGCGTGCGGGCAACACGCCGACCGGCAATGTCGGTGAGCTGGAGGTGATCGACGATTACACCTTTAAGATCACATACGACGCGCCCTATGGCGGTTGGCCCGGCCTCTTCACATACGGGGGCGGTCCGCACCGTTTTACCGACAGCGATTACCTGAAGAAGTTCCATGGCGACTTCGCCGATGCGGATGAGTTGGCGGCGTTGCTCGACGAGCATGGATTCGAGGCTGGTGAGTGGAATCGCTTGTACGGCATTTTCAATAGTGTCAATCGGCAGCATGAAACGGGCATGCCAACGCTTGGCCCTTACATTTTGACAGAGATGGGCGAAACGCAGGCCGTGATGGAGCGAAATCCCTACTACTGGAAGGTGGACGAGTGGGGACAGCAAATGCCATATATCGACCGGTTGCAGATCTCAATTGTGCCGGACGTTAATGCCGCCACCTTGAAGATCATTGCGGGTGAGGCAGACATGGTGCGCCGCGGCGTCAACCCGGCCGACATGGCTCTCTATGTGCAAAATGCGGAAGACAAGGGTTATGAGGTAGTTGTGCTGGATATGCACGCCTCGACAGGGGAAATCTACCTGAACATGACCTACGCCGACGAGGGGTGGCAGGAAGTTATCAACGAAGTAGAGTTCCGCAAGGCGCTCTCTTACGCGGTTGACCGCGAGACAATTATCGACGCCGTCTACTCCGGGCTGGCAGCACCGCCCGAAACCATGGACCCGACCTCAGACGTAGAGCAGGCTGAGGCCATCCTGGATTCGCTGGGTTTGGACCAGCGCGACGAGGACGGCTGCCGACTCACGCCAAGTGGTCTGCCTATCGAGATCCAGTTCAATTTCACCCCGTTCACGGGCGAATCTCTGCCGACAGCCGAGATCGTGGCGCAGAACTGGAATGAGATTGGCATCTGCACGACCGTCAAGCAGTTGGAGCAGAACCTGTTCCTGACCCAGGCAGGCGCCAATCAGACGCAGGCGATGGTCTGGTGGGCACACTATCCGCGCTGGCCGTGGCACGAGGGCGGCGACTATATTGGCCAGGCTTGGCAGCGCCACTACGCCCCCCTGTGGATGGCGTGGTATGAGTGGAACCTGGGCGGAGGCAAAGAGGCGGCGGATAACTCCAATGAGACCGATCCCCTGATTGTGGGTGTCGAGCCGCCGCAGTCCTACAAGGACCTGCGCAGATTGCAGGCCGAGCTCTTCGCGACATCGAAGGCGGCTGATCACGAGCGGATCTGGGGGGAGATGATTGCGATTTTCCGCGACAACTACTTCTGGATTTCGGCAGCTGATCCGCTACAGAATCCCTTGATCGTGAATGAGGGTCTTGGCAATGTGGCCAAGCGAGGTTTCCATATCCAGTCTGCCAATGAGGCAGAGTTCTACTACTGGGTGGATGAGACCAGACGCTGAGTCAAGAGTACGAAGGACGGGGAGCGGGTGCTACTCGCTCCTCGTTCTTCTTCGATTCCACCTGCAAGCGGCGAAGCGGCAGCGCAATTCACGATTACTCCCCTCTGGATTCTGACAGGAAACGGCGTCAATGCTTACACAGTACATTGGCAGGCGGCTGCTGTTGCTGGTTCCGTTGCTAATCATCATCTCCATTATCTCTTTTGCCCTGATTCAGTTGCCGCCTGGAGATATCCTGAATATGGAGGTCCTGCGTTTGCGCTCGGCAGGAACGCAGGTTTCCGAGGAGCAGGTTGAAGCGCTGCGGCAACTGTACGGGCTGGAAAAGTCGCTGCCGGAGCAGTACTGGCTGTGGATTACCAATATCCTGTTTGAAGGCAATTTCGGCACGTCGTTTACCTACGTCAAGCCGGTTAGTGAGATTCTGGCCGCGCGCATTCCTTTGACAGCGGCGGTGTCGATCTTTACCGCGGTATTTGTCTGGGTAACCGCGGTGCCGATTGGTGTCTACTCTGCCACCCACCAGTATTCCCTGGTCGACTATTTCTGGACTTTTGTGTCGTTTATCGGCGTGGCGACGCCCGGCTTTCTGCTGGCGCTAATCTTCCTTTGGATGGCATTCGTTCTGTTCGACATATCGGCAATCGGCCTTTTTTCCCAGGAGTATGAATCCGCGCCCTGGAGTGGGGCCAAAGTCTTAAACTTGCTGCAGCATATCTGGATCCCCATCGTAATTATAGGAATGGCAAACACGGCTGGGATGATGCGGACGATGCGGGGCATGATGTTGGATGAGTTGAACAAGCAGTATGTAATTACGGCGCGTTCCAAAGGGTTGACCGAGTTGCGGCTGCTGGTGAAATATCCGGTTCGAACTTCCATGAACCCTGTATTCAGCACAATCGGCTGGATGTTGCCCGGCATAATATCGGGCGAAGTACTGGTCTCGATGGTGTTGAATATCCCCACGACCGGTCCCGTTCTTCTGACAGCTCTTTTGAACCAGGACATGTTTCTGGCAGGCAGCATTGTCTTCATCCTCAGTGTCCTGACCGTTGTTGGCACGCTGATCTCCGATATTTTGCTGGTCTGGCTGGATCCGCGAATTCGCTATGAAGGGGTGGCCTGATGACCGAAAGCGTCCCCCAAGGAGCTGGGGCGGCGGTCGAGGCGACAGCATCCACGGACGATTCAGACCGCGAAAAGCAGGCCCTTTACACGGCTTCCCAGCGGCAGTTGATCTGGCGCCGATTCAGAAGGCACCGACTGGCGCAGGCAGCGATGGTCATGTTGGCGCTGCTGTACGTGATCGCAGCGCTGGCCGAGTTCCTTGCCCCATACGAGACCAGCCGCGACTTCAAAGGTTTCGTTTATGCCCCCCCTGTCAAGATCCATTTCTTTGATGAAGGCGGGTTCGTCGGACCCTTTGTGTACGGGCTAAAAGGCGGCCGCGATGAGAGTTACCAACGGATTTTCGAAGAGGTGAAGGAGGAGGTTTACCCGGTACGCTTTTTTGTACGCGGTGATTCCTACAAATTTTGGGGATTGATCGAAACAAATCTCCATCTTTTCGGAGTAGATGACGAAGGCCAGATTTTCCTCTTCGGTAGTGACCGCCTGGGCCGGGATCTGTTTTCGCGCGTGATTTACGGTACTCGTATATCTTTGACGATTGGGCTGGTAGGCGTCTTACTGAGTTTTGTGTTGGGCCTCATCATAGGGGGAGTTTCAGGCTACTTCGGCGGCATTGTCGATGAGATCATCCAGCGGATTATCGACCTGCTGGTGTCGATTCCGCAGCTACCGCTGTGGATGGCGCTGGCAGCAGCCGTGCCCCGAGACTGGGACTCGATTCAGACTTATTTTGCCATAACAGTCGTACTCTCGATCGTGGGATGGGCCGGACTGGCAAGGACGGTGCGCGGTCGCCTGCTTTCGCTACGCGAAGAGGATTTCACGATTGCCGCCCGCATTTCCGGGGTGGGCGAATGGCGGATCATTACAAAGCATCTGTTGCCGCTTTTCGCGAGCTATATCGTTGTTGCGATCACGCTTTCCGTTCCCGGCATGATCATCGGCGAGACAAGTCTGAGCTTCATTGGGCTGGGAATCCAGCCGCCGGCGGTCAGCTGGGGTACGCTTTTGCAGGACTCGCAGATGATCGCCAACGTCGCTCTTCATCCCTGGCTCCTCATCCCGGCGCTGTTTGTCATAGTAACGGTGCTCATGTTCAACTTCCTTGGGGATGGATTGAGAGACGCGGCCGACCCGTATTCGATAAATTAACTGCCTGCTCGGCGCGGAGAGATCCCTGCATTCTTCAAGAGACAATATGGCCCACGACTCGCTGCTTGAAATCAAGAACCTGATGACCCATTTCCACCTGCAGGAAGGTATTGTGCGGGCGGTTGACGGCGTGTCGTTCGACGTTCGCCGCGGCCAGACGCTGGGCATCATTGGAGAAAGCGGTTGCGGCAAGTCAGTGACAGCGCACTCGATTCTGCGGCTCGTGCCATCCCCGCCTGGCAACATCGTTAACGGGGAGATCCTGCTGTATCGAGGCGAGAATGGCGAGAACGGCGAGAACGGCGGCCTTGTCGACCTGGCCCAGTTGGACCCCCGCGGGGCTGAGATCCGCGCGATTCGCGGTGCTGAAATCAGCATGGTCTTCCAGGAACCGATGACGTCGTTCGGTCCAATGCACACAATCGGCAACCAGATTATCGAGAGCATCCTGCTCCATCAGGAGGGCGTGAACAAGACGGATGCACACGAGCTGGCGATAGAGAACCTGCGGAGGGTGGGCATTCCGCGTGCCGCGCAGATTGTAGACTCCTTTCCTCACCAGTTGAGCGGCGGAATGAGGCAGCGGGCGATGATCGCGATGGCGCTCTCCTGCTCTCCACGTCTGCTGATCGCTGATGAGCCGACGACCGCGTTGGATGTAACGATTCAGGCTCAGATCTTGGAGCTGATGAAGGCCTTGCAGGAGGAGTTTGGCATGGCCGTCATCTTCATCACGCACAATTTGGGCGTGATCGCCGAAGTCGCAGATGAAGTGGCCGTGATGTATTTGGGCCGCATCGTCGAGCAGGCGGGCGTAAACGAGCTTTTCGACAACCCGCAACATCCTTACACGAAGGGGCTGCTGGATTCGATTCCCCACATCGACGAGGAGAAACTTCTCCGCCTGCGCGCCATCGAGGGCATTGTGCCCGATCCGTATGATATACCCAGCGGCTGTGCTTTCAGTGACCGCTGTCCAAGCTTCATGCCAGGAAAGTGCGACCGTGCCATGCCGGACCTGGCCGCGACGGGCCCTGAGCATCGGGTCCGCTGCTTCCTATATTCTGAGGACGAGGAGATAGTGAACGAGGTGACCGATGGCCGATGACAGCGATCTTCTGCTCGAAGTCAATAATCTGAGGATGTATTTCCCGATCCAGAAGGGTCTGTTGCGGCGGACGACCGGCTATGTCAAGGCGGTCGACGGGGTGAGCCTTTCGATCAAGAAGGGCGAGACCCTGGGTCTGGTTGGCGAGAGCGGCTGCGGCAAGACGACGACCGGTCGCTGCATCATGCGCGTTTACCAGCCCACGGAAGGTGAAATCATATTCCATGGCGACGGCGAGGCGGTCAATCTCAATCTGCTGGCACGCCAGGAGTTGAAAGCTATTCGTAGAAACATGCAGATGATTTTTCAGGACCCTTTTTCGTCATTGAATCCGCGCATGACAGTGCTGGAACTGGTGGGCGAACCACTGCTGGCGCATGGCATTGCCCGCGGCCAGGAGTTGGAAGACAGGGTCGCAGAAATGGTGAACGCGGTGGGCCTGAAGGTCGAACATCTGCCGCGCTACCCGCACAGCTTCAGCGGCGGGCAGCGCCAACGCATCGGCATTGCGCGTGCGCTGGTACAGCGTCCCAAGCTTGTTGTCTGTGACGAACCGGTCTCGGCTCTGGATGTGTCGATCCAATCCCAGGTAGTCAACCTGCTGCAGGATCTACAGTCGGAACTGGATTTGACCTACTTGTTTGTCGCCCACGACATGAGCGTTGTGCGACAGGTTAGCAACCGGATAGCGGTGATGTACGTCGGCAAGCTGGTGGAGGTGGCGGAGTCGGAGGAGTTGCTCCGCAACCCTAAGCATCCATACAGTGAGACGTTGCTCTCTGCCGTGCCTCGCCCCAATCCCCATCACGCCATGCAGCGATTGAGCCTTGAAGGCGAACCGGCGGATCCTGCCAACGCACCGCCCGGCTGCGTCTTCCACCCGCGCTGCCGGTACATGGAAGATATCTGCCAGACTGAGGTGCCGACGCTGACCGAATTGACACCTGGGCATCACGTCGCCTGCCATTTCGCCGATCAGTTGCAGTTGCAAGGTATTGACTACACTGTTTCAACACAGTCCTGATAGTGATTCGAAGGTCCCAGCATTTCTCAACGAGAGGAAAATCATGGAAAAACTCGTCATAACCGTGACCACTGATTCAGCGGGGTCGTATCCACGCAACCCCTATCTGACGCATTGTGACGACACCAAGGGGGTCGCGGAAGAGTATATTCGCGCCATGAACGCAGGCGCGACGATCGTTCATACGCATGGCCAGTACATGTCGGATCCGGTTATTCAGCCAGACGGCAAACAGTTGTCGATTCCTAACATCGACGGTTGGCGCGATATAACCGAACGTGTACGGGCGGCAGGGGAGCCGATTGTGCAGTTCGGGCTAGCCAGCATGCGTTTGGAACAGAAATTGGAGTTGTGGAGGCAACTCAGGCCCGATATGAGTTCGATCAACTTCAACTCGCACGATGAGTATTTCCAGCCGGACGCCGACCACCCGCCGGTAGGGATCTATTCGATTCACCCGATTCCAGAACTGAGAATGTACTCGAGCCTGGCCAAGGAGCACGGCGTCAAGCAGGAGATTGAGTGTTTCAATACCGGGGCATACTGGGCTATCGGCAAGATTCGCGGCGGCGATTTCTGGACCGAGGACGGCGTGCGCGAATATGAGAAGGATTTGTTGCCGGAACCGCTGTGGCTGACGCTGTTCTTCGGCTGGGACGGGCAGGGTTGGACGCCGCCGACGCCCAAGGCACTCCAGTACATGGTGGACAATCTGCCGCCGCGGGCCAACTTCAGCATGAGTTGTATGGATCCGCCAAATTACTGGGCGATGGTGGCCCATACGATTGCAATTGGAGGCCACGTGCGCATCGGCATGGAGGACTGCCCATTCATCGAAGACGGTGTTTATGCCAAGACAAACGCTGAGCTTGTTGAGAAAGCCGTTCGCATTGCCCGCGAAATTGGCAGAGAAATTGCTTCGGCGGCAGAGGCGAGAGAGATTGTAGGGTTGCCGCCGATCCAGTAATCGCGTTTACCTAGCTACGCAGTTGGAGGAGCTATGAAAGGTCTGAGCTGCAATTCCGGCCTGTTGCACATGTACAGCGTCGAGCAGTCGATCGATGTCCTTGCGGACCAGGGCTACCAGGCGATCGACATCAGCCTGGAGCTGGCGCCGCCCTTTATCCCCCCTCCCAAGCCGCACATGGATTCGGGTGCGGCCGCGGGGCGGCGTCGCGCGGTGCGCGACTATGCACGCAAGGCAGGGATCGCCATCGGCGCGTTGAACGCCCACACGAACGTGATCCACGGCGACCCTGAAGAGCGGCGGCGAAACACAGAGTTCATTCGCGGCGCGCTGCAACTGGCCTCGGATATGGAAGTCCCCTACGTT
Organism: Caldilineaceae bacterium; assembly: GCA_965220715.1. Classification (GTDB taxonomy): domain Bacteria; phylum Chloroflexota; class Anaerolineae; order Caldilineales; family Caldilineaceae; genus Bin5. Next base: position 3,373,287 of record OZ244843.1, on the reverse strand, counting down.
ATCAGCGGGTGCGGCGTCAAACTGTTTTACGGCTGGGAGAGTACGTACTGGGAGTGGTGTCTGGCGGCAATGCGGGACCTGACGGAGGATGCCAGGCGTCTGGGCGTGATGATCCTGATAGAGGCAGCCAGTCCTTACGGCTCGCTGGTACATAACCTGGCGCGTTTGCAACGGCTGCTGAATACTGACGGACTCGAAGGTTTGGGCGTCCTCTTTGACCCAGCCCATTACCATGTGCGTGGTGATTCGGTACTCGACGCCTACCAGGCGCTGGGCGACCGGGTGAAGCACATGCATGCCAAGGACGCGCGCGGCAACAGCGAGAATTTCGGCTTCCCGCCGCTGGGCGAGGGTGAGATCGACTTCGCCAGCTTGATCACTGCCATGGTCGTCGGCGGCTTTTCCGGCTACATTTCGATCGAGTATGAAGCCATGGCATGGGGCTACCCTGACGATCCGCTCCAAGTGCTGGCGGAAGGAAAGACCTTTGTGGAAGAGATTCTTGAACGCGGCTGAGGTCAATTGGCGGCCAGTCCGCGACAGCCCCTTCAGGGCTGAACAGATCAAACAGGAGGCTCCCTTGTGAAAGCGGCCATACTGCGCGCATTCAAGCAGCCGCTGGAGTGGCAAGAGGTAAGCACGCCCAGTCCCGAGCCCGACGAGGTGCTGGTGCAGGTAATGGCCTGTGGAATCGACGGCACCGACCTCAAACTTCTGGACGGATTCGGATATACGCCGGAACTGCCTTTTGTTATGGGTCATGAAGTTGCCGGCGTTGTGACGGAAGCAGGTTACCGGGTAACCGGTTTCGAGGAAGGCGACAGGGTGATTGCCTACAACTTCACGACCTGTGGCGAGTGTCTTTCTTGCCGGACGTATCGGGAACAGATCTGCGTCAATATGGGCGGCGTGCTGGGCGCCAAGGACCGGCACGGCGGCTATGCCGAATATGTGGCTATCCCGGGACGGCAGTTAGTGCATTTGCCGGAGCAGGTGGAGTGGCCGGACGGCGCGGTCTGCTGCGACGCCGGCATGACGGCATTTCACGCCATCGATCGAGCCAGGTTGCGCGTGGGTGAAACCGTGCTGATTATTGGGGTAGGCGGCGTCGGCTCGATGGCCGTTCAGTTGGCCAAAGCGGCCGGCGTACGTGTTCTGGCCGTTGAACTTTCCGATTCAAAGCGGGAGTGGGCGCGTCAGCTCGGCGCGGATGAACTGCTCAGCCCGGACAATGGGGATATCCCCTCTGCGGTGCGGGAGCTGACCGAAGGGCTGGGGGTTGACTGCGTGATAGATATCGTTGGCCAGACAGAGACGATGGGCGCAGGGATCGACTCGCTGCGGCATGGCGGTCGGCTGGTCATCGTCGGCTACACTGCGGATCATTACCCGGTCGAAGGTAAGTATCTGGCACAAAACGAAATGGAAATCATCGGCACGCGCGCGGGGCGCAAGCAGGATTTGATCGAAGTCTCGCGTCTGATGGCATCCGGAAAAATCCGCTCGATTGTTACCCAGACTTTCCCGATGGAGAATGCCAATGAGGCGTTGGCGGTACTGCGTTCCGGAGAAAACCTGGGGCGAATCGTGCTGTTGACGCCGACCGGACAACGCGCGGTGGATGGATTGTGAGCCAGGAGGCAGAACCGGGTGCCTTTCATGGTACCTGGCGCAACCCATTCTCTTTGTTTCGCGCTTTCGAGCGATTTGGCGCTAAGCCATAGCGAGTTTGCTCTATGCTCGTTGACGCCCATAGCCATATTTTTCCTCGCATCCATGGCCTCAACGCGGCTGGCCGGACGCGAGGAAGAGGATATGGACGGGCCTTGGTTGGTACAGAAGAAGTTCAGGCAACTCCACCTTTAGGGGACGGGCTGGCCTATACGCCCGAACACCTCTTGGCCAATCTGGAGTGGGCGGGGGTGGAGAAGGCTGTTCTTCTTCAAGGTCCCTTCTATGGCGAGTGCAATCACTACGTGCGCGACGCGCTCGACCAATACGCCGGCAGTTTAGCAGGCGCCGCCTATTTTGACCCCTGGATGGCTGGAAGTCGAAAGACATTCGAGTCGACTCTGGAGGCGTCTGGCTTTTGCGCAGTCAAGTTGGAGTGTTCCGTTCCCTCCGGTCTGTGCGGCATCCACCCGGAGGCGCAGCTTGGCTCCCCCGACCTTGACTGGCTGTGGCAAGAACTAGAGATGCGCGGCCTCATTCTGGTGCTCGATTTGGGTGGGATTGGCAGCCGATCGTACCAGACCGAGGCTGTCCAAACCATCGCAGTCCGGCATCCCAATTTGAAAATTGTAGTTGCACATCTGGGGCAGCCAAGGCCTGAAGCAGAAACAGAACCAGAATTTTGGAAACTGTGGGAGGAGCAGGTGGACCTGGGCCTGCTGTCCAACGTTTGGTTCGACTGTGCCTCGCTCATCGCTTTTGTCAACGAGGAAGGCTATCCCTTTCCCAGCGTGGAGCGATACTTGCGGCTGGCAGTTGAACGCATTGGCGCACACAAGGTAATGTGGGGGACTGATCAGCCAGGAACCTTGTTGCACGCTACCTATCGTCAGTATGTAGAGCTGGCGAAACTTCACACCGGATTTCTCTCAACGCGTGACCAAGCGCTTGTTCTGGGAGAGACCGCGCTTCATGTATATGGTTTTTGAGCAGTCTTTACTTTCGGGCTTTCAGTGAGTGACGGCTTTTTTTATTCTGGTAACTGAATGAGCTTATTCGAGAGGAAGGATAGCAATGGCTGGGTACAATCTCAGACGACAGCTCGAACATTGTATCGAATCCCATAAGGCTGGAACTCTCAGTGAGCAGATGCTGAACACGGCACTGGAGACGGCCAAGAGCAGCGTTGAAAGGCGCCAGGACCTCCTCTATCTGCAAGCTGGCAGTACATCCCTAACCAGTCAAGTTCATGGTATGCTGCTGATGCAGGACGGCGAAGTCGCTGATGAGGTTCCCGACGCCGATGACTGGCCTTATCAGACGGTGCTGGAGGCAATTCGCGACGGGTGGCGGGTTGTCCAGTTTCCCAACCAGGCCTTGTTGCTGGATGAGACCCGGACCTTTGGCCTGGGAAGTGAATTTATCCTCGAAAAGTGAAACGCTGACCACAGTGGCGAAAGGGCAGAACAACGTGAGCATTCAAGAGGCAATCGACCATCTGGATCTGTTCGGGTACTGCGTGCTGGATGAGGCGATCCCGGCGGAACAGGCTGATCGCCTGGCAGAGCAGTTATTTGCGCTTCACGAGGACCCGAAGAGTCGCCCCTACTTCCAGGATCCGAACGACGATCTGTACCAGACGCTGTTCGGCCTCCTAAACCTGGATGAGGCAAGCTGGGCCTGCGCTGCCCATCCCGATGTACTGGCCGTGGTAAGACATTTCCTTGGGCAGGATATTCGGCTGGCTGAGGCCTGTTCCAAGTGGGTCAAGCCGGGTGCGCCTGCCGGCGGAGTCCACACCGACTCGGCACAAGATTTGCCGAACCTTCTGCCTGACTCTCCCTGGATGATCAATTCGATCTGGATGATGACCGACTTTACTGAAGAGATAGGCGCCACTCGAATCATGCCTACCAGTCACCGCTTGCGGCGCCGGCCGCCCAAGGGCATGATGGCGGACGACAGACGACTCTTGCCAATTACAGGCCGCCGCGGCTCTGTCTTCCTATGGCACGGCGGCGTATGGCATGCAAACGGCGCAAACACGACGCAGGATCAGCATCGTCTGGCGCTGAACATCGCCTACTATCCTCCGTGGTGGAACCTGGCACGGGAGGGCGGGCATCAGCCGGTGTGGCCTGAGACGTTCGAGCGCATGCCTCCTGAGTTGCAAAATCTCACACGCAACAGAGTAGCGAGAGAGCGTGGGGAGATTTACGAGCGGGGGTAATAGGGAAAGAATTGGGAATTATATCCAATGTTACCCAAAGGCAATTGAAAGCTAGTTGACTGGTTGGTTGTGGCTTTTTGTGGCTTATCGCCTTCTTGGGGGTTGGTTTGCGGAAACAGACAAGGAATTCAAATGAATAAGGATATGTCCGCAGTTGATGCAGCAGATGAACAGGTGACTGGGGTATCCGGTTGCCCTGAATGCGCGCGTTTACAGATGGAATTAGACAATTTTGATGCTGGCTCACTAAAGCCTGTGACGGCCAAAGAGCTTGTCGAACGGTGTGGTGGTGATTTTATAGATGAAATCTGTCTGGCGGGACCAATAAGACATCCAGAGGTTTTTGCCCACTACACCCCGGAAAGAATGCGGCAACACGCAATCAACGTGTTCGAGATCATTGGTTCTTGCTTATAGCCTTCATTTTTTTGCACAGCTGTTGCAATCGGTCTTCGCAGTCTTGGCGTAAAGCTGGTGTGTTGAGTTGAGAATCATACTCTTTACCAAGTTCGTTCCTAAGAGTCTTGTCCACGTTAATCTCAATGCCAGCAGAAAGGTCGCCTATGAGTGCCGAAGTGGTCAGCAAATCATCTGCAATGCGCAACCTTTTGATCATAATGCGAATGGCCCATCGGTCTGCGATTGATCTGCCCATAGTGCCCAAACGAGGCTTTAGTGGATCCTCAGATGACCAGTCTGATTGTTTCTTTGAATCCATGATGTTCTCCCTTTGATGCGTGGTGGATAAGGCATACACCTTATCGCGGATGAGCGGGCAAAGCAAACATAAAAGGACCGTGGAATTAGTGAAGAATTCTACTCAAAATCCCTTGACAAAGCACATATTTTCGGGTAAAATAGTATCATAAATCAACATCTACTAGACAAGGAGGATTTATGAGCAAGACCAGCACTAAGGCACCCGGAAAGGCTTATCGCAAGGGAATTAGCCTGATTGAAGTAGTCAAGATGTTTGACACTGAGGAAAAGGCTGAACAGTGGTTTATCGAGCAGAGATGGCCGGACGGTATTGTTTGCCCGCACTGTGAAAGTGATAACATTGCCATGAAGAAGGACCGAAAGCCGCAACCCTATCGTTGCCGAACTTGCAGAAAGCATTTTTCTATCAAGACCGGAACACTTCTGCGCAATTCCAATATTCCTCTCTCCAAGTGGGCTATTGCATTTTACCTATATAGCACGAACCTTAAAGGCGTGTCCAGCATGAAATTGCGCCGTGACCTAGGTATAGGCCAAAAGGCCGCTTGGCATATGGGGCAGCGTATACGCAAGATGTGGGATAACCAAGCTGAGAAGTTTGCGGGCCCTGTGGAGGTTGACGAAACCTACATCGGCGGCAAGGAAACGAATAAGCACGCTGACAAGAAACTGAATGCTGGACGAGGAACTGTAGGGAAGTCCGTAGTGGCCGGGGCAAAGGATAGGGAAAGTGGACAGGTAAGTGCTCAGGTTGTGCCGGACACCAAGAAGGCTACCCTTCACGGCTTCATTCATGACAAAGCAGATGCCAATGCTACAGTATACACTGATGACCTCAGATCATATCAGGATATGCCTTTTCACCACGAGTCGGTTAGCCACAGTGTCAGTGAATACGTTCGCGATCAGGCTCACGTCAACGGTTTGGAGTCCTTCTGGGCAAGTCTCAAGAGGGGTTATCATGGCACCTATCACCATTTTAGTCCAAAGCATCTAGGGCGATACATAAATGAGTTTGCTGGTCGGCATAATGATCGACCATCTGACACAATAGACCAGATGGCCCATATGGTGCGAGCTATGGAAGGAAAGCAGTTGCCGTACAAGGAGTTGACTGCTGGAGGGCCAGCATACCCAGAGAGCAAGGTATAGTTCCCGACTCACACATCCAAAAGGCCACCCTCACGCTTGGGGGTGGCCTTATTGGTCTTTGATGTGGCTGTTCTGGTTGCGTTCAGGTACTTAAACCCACTCCGTAGAATTTTCTTTCTTTATCGTCCCTTGTTGCGCCCATAGAGGTAATCGACTCATAGAGTGAACCAATGGCAGTGGGCCACCAGTCTTGATCAGGTTCGTCTACCCACTCCAAGTAGGCTTCTCTAACCTCGTCCATTCCTACCTCCAGATCAGGGACAAATTTGAGGTTATCAACAATAAATGTGCCCCGCATCCGGCGGTGCCAATCCGCCCGGCTTTCTTCTGGATACATTCTTCTACTTGGATCAATGCGTGACATTTCCCCCTCCTGTTTAGTGTAGGTCATTTTAAGGCATTTGACTTCATCTGCTAAATCACAATGGATCACGGTCTTCCACAACCTTCGTTCGGAGACAGTTATGACCCTGCCTATTTTCCCCACACCCTTGAAATTACCGAAATGTATTACATTTCTGGCAGAAAAATACCATGATCCGCTTGAAAACTGTTCTGAAACGTAGTATAATTTCCTGGATGAGATAGAAAGGATATTCTTCATGGCATCAATAATTGAGCAACTAGACTTGGGCCTGTGCCAAAAGATTCTGCTTCGTACAGAGGAAGTAATGGGCAGAAACAGGCCAAAGTCGCCCGCGAATTATGAATTTGAGGGATACGGCCCGAACCGCACCAACCCACTTCCCTCTCTGCACAACAGAAACCTGAAAAATCACAAGAGCCTCGACACATGATGATCAAAGTTCTTGTGCTTATGTCGACAATCTAGCTTTGACACATATGATAAAATTCAGGCAGGTGTCAAAGTCTATGTCATTGTTACTCAGGAGAATCACAAATGACCAGCACAATCCTACGAAATAGAATATGGGACAAGATGATCGATACAGAGCGCATGTCGCGTTATTATGCCCGAAGAGCAGAATCGTTAAATCGAAAGCACATGTGTTTATCCTTCTTGACATCTGTTTTGATAATTCTGGCAATCGCCTGCTATCAGATCGACATAATTGATAAGATTGGACCCGTTGTGGCATTCGTTCTTTTGGTTGCCGTTTCCCTATTTCAAGTCTACCTATTGCACTATGCGCCATCAATTGACCGGAAGGCAGCCAGTGTGATGAGTTTGCAATCCGGCAAATTAACGGAACAGTGGAGAAAGTTATGGATTGATCACGAAAGTGACAATGGACAAAATATGGGTCTGTGGGTTGAATTCCTGGAAGATCAAACCAAGCATATTGCGACAACGATTATCCCTTATGATGAATGCGCCAATCAACAATGCAACAAGGAGGCTAGAGATGAAATCGGGAGACAGTTCGGAAACCAAGAAGGGTGAAACCGAAGAGTTCAAAGAGTATGATCGAGGAGGCAGTCGGCCCTCAGACGCTCCAGCCAACATCCCACCGGAAAAACAGGAGTCTAGTCCACCAACTGAACAATCAGACGAACAGCTATCAAGTTCAAAACCAAAGTAGTGAAACACAGAGCCATCGAGGAAATGACGAGGAAGATGTGGCTTTGGAGAGAGAAATGAGGGCTGCTAGGAGAGATCAACACACCATAGTTGGTTCAAAGGAACAACCAGATACTGTCACGCTAACAGGAGAAGATATGAAATGCTTATTGAAATAAAGAGAGTGGACGGTTCAAATTATGAATCTCTAGCAGGTCGCCTTCATGTCTTTGTCATTTCAGTACCTGCTGGCAAAAATATCTTAGGCAATGCAGGCCACGTTCAAGAACGACTAAAGAAGGCGGGCGTTGACGAGGATACATCTGAATGTATTGCTAAACTTGCCTCTTTGGGCAATGAAGTAATGTATGATACTAGTACTGACACCTTTACGATTCAACGACCTTTTCCAAGTGAGGGATAGGCTCAATACCTGAACGAACTGCCCTGACAAAACAAAGCCACCACGTCCCGAACCGTGACGCGCCGGAGCCTGACATCACCTCCACGATAACCCATGTGGCAAGCGTCCCTTCACTCAGCAAGGAGGCAGCGCTCAATGTATGCGAAAGTCTTCACCCTTGTTTGTCTTTTTGTGTTCGTATCATCCTGTTACTATGCGCCAGAATTTCTTACTTGCCCGACGGATGATGTCTACGAATATTTATCATGCGCATGAGTGGATGAAACGAATGAAGGGCTTCTGGAGATTGCGGCAATTGTAACCGCCTATTGCGAAGAGGTGCCAACTGAATGGCTACCCATACTGGAACCAGGTGCAGGCGGAGGTCGTGACCGCAACCGACAAGGCAACGCTACAGGGGTTCGTAGGGGAGAACACGACAGAGGAAACGGTCGTGTACACGGATGAGGCTATGGCGTATTCGGGGCTGCCCAGAACGCATCTAGCGGTGGGGGATGGCGTGGGAGAATACGTGCGGGAGCAGGCACATACGAATGGGCTGGAATCGTTTTGGTCCATGCTTAAAAGAGGATACACTGGGACGTATCACCACATCAGCCCGAAGCATTTGCACCGCTATGTGGATGAGTTTTCGGGGCGACACAATGTGCGCCCACTGGACACGATTGACCAGATGGAACTGGTCGTAAGACGGGCTGCTGGCAGGCAGTTGCGTTACAAAGATTTGATTGAGGGGTAGATTATGGATGCTTCAAATCCAAGAGATAGAATATGGGACAAAATGGTTGATACTGAACGAATGTCGCGTTACTATGCCCGTCGTGCTCAGTCATTGGGGTTTAGACATTTGGCTTTGTCATTAGTGAACACGATACTGTTTATTTCTGCTTTAGCTACTTATCAAATAGACGCCAATACCGTTCTCAAATTATCAAACAATTTACCAGACCATCTTGTACCCTTTATGCTTATATTTCTCTCTGCTGTACTGCAAGCATATTTGCTACAATTCTCTCCTTATAAGTATTCAAAGGCTGCGGGTGTGATGAGTCTCCAGTCTGGCAAACTGGTCGATCATTGGCGAAAACTGTGGATAGATTTTTCTAACAACAAGAAAGAGAATTTGCACCTGAGAATCGAAACGTTGGAAGATTTGACCAAACATGTGTCAACCACACAAATCCCATATCACGAAAAAACCAACGACGAATGCGACAAGGAGGCAAAGGTTGAATTCGCCAAGCAATTCGGAAAAATCCAGGCAAACGGAGATTAGAGAAGAGGATGTTCTAAAACGGTATGATCGTGGTGGCAGTAGCCCAACAAGCTCTCAGCCTAACGAACCACCACCAGAACAGACAGATCAGCAGGGAGGGATTGCAGTAGTAGGCGATAGTGAACCTGAACAAGGAGATTCTGGTACTCAGGGGGATAATGATTCTTAGAGCAATTAAATCAACTGAGCCACCGTCATTGTGACGGTGGCTTTTGTATTTCAAGATGAATCTTTGCCCTTGCTTTCGTCACTATGACGCCTATCAAATGGGAATTATATGCGATACTAACCAAACCTCTGGCAGAACTCGATTATCCTCTCTTGGTCATGACCTGCCCCGCTACGTGTGTGAGTTTGAAGGTCGGCATAACGACCGTCCTGCGGACACAATCGACCAAATGGCGCATATGGTGCAGGGGATGCTCAACAAGCGTCTCCGCTACTCAGAACTGATTGCTGGAGGGCCTGCATACCCGCCGAAGCCAGAATAGTTGATAACTCGCATCAGAAAGGCCACCCTCACATCGGGGGTGGCCTTTTTGATTTCCACTCATGCATTTCGCAACCCAGGTTCGGAGACTCTATCCATGACCCGTTCGCTTGTATTACATTTTCAAGACTGCCGAAACGTATTACAAATATGGCTCCAAAAAGGCACAATCTGATTGGAAACTGTTAAAGAATGTAGTACAATTTTCTGGATGAGACAGAAAGGATATTCTTCATGGCATCAATAAATGAGCAACTAGACTTGGACCTGTGCCGAAAGATTCTACTTCGTACAGAGGAAGTAATGGGCAGAAACAGGCCCAAGTCGCCCGCGAATTACGAATTCGAGGGATATGGTCCCGAAATGATCGAATTCAACATCCGAAAATTGCACGACAACGAGTTGATCATTGCAAGGGAGCGGAAGGAAAAAAGAAGGGGCGTCATCAACTGCTGGCCCGAAAAATTGTGCGACAAAGGGCTGGATTTCATTGAAGCCACAAGAGATGAGAAAGTCTTGAAAGAAGCATTAGAACAACTTAAAGTGAGAGGCGTCCAGCCGACTCTCAAAAAGGTTAAAAAAATTCTGCTGGAAATCGCGAGGGCGGTCATTTAGTGGCGTATAACGGCCAGACTTGCTTGACCGGACGCAGATCGAATGAAGCTATGAAGGCGTATGACAGTACGTATAATCTCGAAGCGTTGAAAGCCACTCTGTTTGCGGGCGCGAGGGAGGATGCATGAGGGATGACGGAGCGTCATGGTGAGTATTGTGATGCTGCTTGACGAAGGATACTGAACAGGCCAATGGGATTCCCGAATCCCCAGAAGGTGTTCTCCATGACTCGTGTCATGGAGATAGCATAAGTACAGATTCTCAGTGAGGTGGGTCGAAGCGGTAGAGGCCGTTGCGACAAAAGACAGTTGATACGATCTCAGATAGGTGGAAATTTTTATGGAGACCGGGAAGACAAAAAACGAAAAAGTCGAAGACACGACAGGCTCAGTTAATGCCCTCAAGACCTACCCTTGGTCCAATCGGGATTTTGGCGACTGGGAGCCTGCTTTTGGGTTTGAACTAATGCCGTGGCTCGAACTTAGGAAGCTGCAACCCGACCAATACGCCGAAGTAATTTACACCGAGCTATATCAACTATGTCGGGATCTGACTTCCCTTGATCAGAAACGCATATCCCTACGGCAGGCGTTTCTACATCGTCACTCAGATTCTCTAAGAGAAACCGAACCAAATATCCTTGCACATTTCTTGGCATAATAACCTGCTTTTCTGTGCTAAAATGCCTAACGTAGGGTGTCTTACCCATGATATCTCTCCCCTCGTGATGCTGTTGTAAGACATACATCATATCATGGTAGCGCAGGGTTGGCCAAACACGAAGAATCTGTCACAGATCGTGACGGATTTTGTTTTGTTGGGGTGAGTAGGGCTGTCAATCAAGTGGTGGGTGCGGGTATGGCGGGTCAAGAGTTGTCGCCGATCAGGTCGCTGGAGAAAAGTTCGAGCCGTTGTGCCGTGAGGTTGAAGCCAACTGGTGTTCCCCTTTGAGTTTCAGGGAACATAAGGCCGTGGGATTCCAGGTGGTATAGTACTTGCTTTTCGCGGTCTGACAGGGGAGGCGACAGGTTGTCTACGTCCGTAGTGTTATGCATGGGGAATTGGGGGAGTTTCTCGATGATATGGAAATATTGGTGGAACAGGCTTGGTCCTGTCGTGATGGGCTTGTTGTTCATCAGGGCGAATTCGCCATACCCCATGATCAGGAGTGCTTCAAACAGTGTTTCGGTTGTTGTGTCTTTGATGCTTTGCAGTCCTGGCATATTGAAGAGATGTTCTGAGACTTCCTTGTCGGTTATGTCGGCTTGTACAAAACGCTGATAGATTACGGGGTCGATTGTTTTGAGGATAGTCAACACCGCAATTGGGCCGTAGGATATGGTCTTGTTTGGGTCTACGGAAGCCAGAACAAGGCCGAGATGGTGGAGGGTTTGTTGAATTTGGCGGATACTGAGGGCGGGGAGGCTCAAGAATGCCTTGAGGAGTATTTTAGTATCGCTAGATTTCCCCCATGAATAACCGGGGTATTTTTCGAAAAACGTATTGATCCCGGTATTGTTCATCAGATGATCCATGAGATTCGTGCGGCCTGGGTCTGGCAGTCGGAAGTTCAGGTCTACGAAGCGACGCAGATAGCCGATAGAATCGAATTCGTCTCCGTAGATAGCTTTGATGGCGTGTGAGAGTTGGGACTTATCGATTGCGAGCACAAACACGATATTGTCAACCGAGAAGAAATGTTTAGCGATTTCCAGGAGTTCAATGGCGTATGAGGGTCGGCAGCGGTCAAGTTCGTCAATGGCGATAATGAGGGGTTTGTCATGATGTTTTTTTGACAATTTTTCAGCGGTATTTTCTAGGGCATTTTTGAATGAGTTGATTTCTTCTTTTGCCTCGATGTATGTAAGGGGTTCTGGCGGGTCGTCTGGGGGTTCTTCTCTGGTAACTTCCTCCATGGTGCCGCCCACACCAGCTGCGAGCGTGTTTCCCATGAGGGCGACCGAGGGGTCGTTTGCTTGGATGCCTCCAATGACGCCAGCAAGAGAAATCATCCAAGGAATTGCTTTCGTGAGGGTTATTTTGTGGATTCTTGGCAGTGTTGAGTCTATGGCATCTATTCCCAAGTCACCGTGGTCGTCAAGGGATTTTAGTGTGTTGAGCAATTCAGACGTTAGAGCTATGAGCGGGTATTCGGCAAAGTCTGTGTCCCACGCGTTGAATTCGACCACGGGGAAGCCTTCATTTTTCAAGTGTTTCTTCCACATTTCCAGGAAGGTGGTTTTGCCGTTGCCCCAGGAAGCGTCGATTGACATCGTGTAGGGGCTTTCCAGATTTCGCAGCAGGTTGGTAAGTGTCAGGATGGTGGTTTTTCGATCCAGCAGGTCGTGCCGGAACGGGCAGTCACAGGGAATTCCGATATCGTCGGGTTTGATTTTGTATTTTTGGGTCATGGTATGGTGTTGGTGGGTTGAGAGCAGTGGTGGCACTTGATGGCTACGGCTTGAGTTTGCAGAGCTTACCGCGACACGTAACGAGGTGCAAGTTGGCGGGATGGGTCGTCCCGTGACGTGGCAACTTTGGGCTTGTGGTGTGAATGTTGAAGGTTTTGGGGCGGAAGAGGAATGGTTGCGGGATCGGGGGGCTTGTGTTTCTGTCTTGGCGTGCCCGTTGGTGGGTCAGAGAGGCTGACCGGCGCTTTGAACTTCAAGTGACTCAGTAGTCCTCGGAGCTAAGTGGTCCTCCGACTGGTTCCCAGTACGCTTCGGTAGGATCAGGCCAGTCTTCCGGGTGGTCATTGTGGGCGGAGTCTTGGCTACGAAGCATTTTTTGTCGCATGGCGAAAAAGATACCGACACCTATCAAGAGCGAAGGTACTGCTTTGGCAAGAGTCTGAATAATATCTTGGGTTCTGAATCTCATTGTTTCCCTTTGCCCGGCTTCTTAGTCAGTGGTGATGTTGTGACGTAAACTTAGCACGCTACGGGCCGAGATGTCAAGAGGCGGGGCGAAGGGAGAAGGTGAGAGCCGTCACGGGTTGGGGCGTGGCGGTTTTTTTGATGTGGTTTTGGGGTTGTTGATTTTACACGACAGTTGCCCGAATTTTGTTTTCCAGGTTTTGGCGGAATGTCTTGATATCTGCGTTGGTCCAGTCGATGTGGGGGTACTGTCTGGTATCGAAGTGGAGTTTATTGAACATGTCTTTTCGGCACGTGTAGATTACGGGGATATTGAGTCCGAGTGCAAAACCTGCTTCGAAGTATACGCTTCCGCGTGCGCCGTCATCTCCGTGGGTCATGTCGGCGATCAGGAAGCGAGATTGGCGGATTTCTGCAATGATTTGATCATCTATTTTACCGAGGTAGTGTTCCCTGTCGACTCGATATGGTTTGAATCCAGATGCCTCTATAGCGGGGGCAATTCCGTTATCGTAAATCGAGTCCATTTCCTGGTTGAACCACATCGCGACAAATGCTTGATCACTGTTTGGGTCCACGGCTGATTCTTCAATGTGCATATGGCCTTCTGCGGTGATGACTGGTGCGCACCGGGGCGGGTTATGGATAGTGCGGGATTCCACGAATCCTTTTCTGCTCAGGTACTCTAGCAGAGAAGAAACCTCCCTCCATTCTAGTGACTCTGATACGATCAGAATTTTTTCGCCAAACTTCTCAAAAGGAAGTCTATCGCCGATGGTTTTAGTTCGGTCTCTTAGGTAGCGCAATAGCATTTCTGCGCGTTTGGATGTTGATGGGGTACTGGTGTTGGTTGAGTACACTATGGAATGAACAATTTCCTTTGTTACGAGTGGCGAGCCTTCCCCTTGTTTTCTCTGGTTGTAAATCCACTTGGTTAGCATCATTTGGCGTTTGCTGTTTAATCTGCTGGGGTAGATCCAGACAAACGCCTCGGTTTCCATTCTGTACATTCCACCTGTTCGGGGTGATTCTATGAGGTCGTCACGTGTCACGGGGAATTCGTGTCTTTCTTGTTTATGGTGGAGGGTGGCTTTGTGTTCGTTGCCCCAGATGGGACAATCTATTTCTTTTGTCGGCATAGTCAATTCCTAGTGGGTTGATAAGGTGTTTGTGTAGTGTAGTAGTTTGGGTTGAGAGGTGTCAATTATCGGGGGTGTTTGGAGAAAGAAGCGAGGCATCACGGTACAGTTCGGGTCGTCAAGAATTCGGGTGGGGTGGAACAAGTCACTACGAGATGGTGGTGACTTTTTTGATCTGGTTTGTGTTTGTCGGAGGGTTCTGTGCGAAACATATTCGGGACGGAACGGAAAGCATAGTCCCGACACGACACGGACCAGGACTCCAAAACCAACCCATCCCGCCCCGTTGCGATTCAACCCGGTGGACGAATGCCGTTGGCAGCCATCACTCAATGATACCTTGTCGGCGTAACTCTGCAATGAGTTCTGGCTGGGTACGGCTTCCTTTCAGGCTGTTGCAGGCGGCACACAACAGCTGCAAGTTGTCGGGGTGATCTGTCCCGCCGCGAGAGCGAGGGATGACGTGATCAACCGTAAAGTTGCGAAACGGGAATACGATTCGGCAACCGTTGCAGACCCCCTCTTGTAGGCCGAACAGGGTATGTTTCTGCGTTCGATAATGGGGGATCTGGCCAACATCGGTACGTCGGGGAATGTCGGTGCGGTGGGTTAGGTCGTAGAGAAGTGGCCCTTCCGCTTGTACCCGACTTCTGACTAGCTTCGCCGCAAGCGGAGAGAGATCGATTCCTACCCACTGCCTACCCAAACGATCAGCGGCTACGCAAGCTGTTGCACATCCACAGAACGGGTCCAACACAATGTCACCAGGATTACTGGATGCCTTGATGATGCGTTCGAGCAAAGCCAGTGGCTTTTGCGTAGGGTAGCCTAGACGTTCTTTGGCACGGGGATTGATAGGAGGAATATCAACCCAAATCGAAAATACGGCTTGACCAGGGAGTTCATCCAAATATCGTTTGAGTTGAGGGATTGTGCTATCAGTGTAAATCCTGCCCTGTGCGTGTAAAGCTCGCATTTTTTCCTCGGTAAATCGCCAAGGGCGGCTGACACCGTTGAACTCATAGACGGGTCCACGACCGCCAGGTGGGTTAAGATTATCGAGTCGAAAACGGCGTCCATCAGGGTCTTGATGGGTAAACTTACTGCTTATGTATTCTTTGGAATACGGTACTCGTTGCTGATTGAAGTTGTACTTGTCTGACTTTGAATAGAACAACAGATTGTCTGCTACGCGTCCAAACCGTTTGGCGTCTGAATGGAAGTTGAACCGCTTCCAAGAAATGTCATTCCGAAAATTCCCTGCGCCGAACACCGCGTCCAATAGCAGTTTCAAGTAGTGGCTTGCCGTCGAATCGCAATGTAAGTAAATCGAACCGGTCGGCCTGAGTAGCCTTCGCATCTCCAATAGCCGCACTCCCATCATAATCAAATAGGATTGCATTGCTGCGCCATGGGCTTCTCTGGCAGCGCCGATAATGGCATAAAGGGCAGGATGCTGTTCAGCGATTTCCCCGTGCCAAGCCAAATCCACGTCGTCCAGCGTCCACGTGTCTTTGAAGGCTGCGCCAGCCGCCTCAGAACCGATAGGGGCTGCATAATCCTGATTCGAATTGAATGGCGGGTCCAGATAGATGAGGTCTACCGACTCTGAGTTCATGCCCCGCATAATGTCCAGATTATCACCCGTCCACATCGTGCGGTTAGTCCAGTTTGGTTCATTCATTCTGTCATTGCTCTCTGTACGAAGCGAAAAATGCTCGATTGCATTCGTTTACATCTTAAGTATATGGCAGGGATATTCAGCCAGCAAAATTCCTCAACAATCTATAGGATCTGCCCTCGGTGCTGTGCTCACAGAATTGCGATACCCGCGGAGCTGTGATAGTTTGACCGCACCACAGCAAATCGAATCAGTTCTTACGTCTTGTGAATTTTAGATGCTTGGGCGCATTGCGCCCCCTTGTTGGACGTTAGGCTGATCGGTTTGCTGTGGTGGCTACCAGTCATCTATCTTCACCAAGGGGGCACCGCAATGAACCTCAAGCACCGAATTATCGGCGTGGGAACGATTGTTGTTCTTCTCTCCGTGTTCACCATTTTACAACTCCAGGCACAAACTCCAACAGCAACTCCAACGGCTGTAACAAGCACTGTTACGCCTACTCCCATCTTAGCAACAGCAACTCCCCTCCCTCCACGTCAGGCGGTCGTAAAATCCCCACTTGACGGAGATTCAGTGGAAGTCGTGTTCACTGACAACGGCCAAATCGCAACAGTTCACTTAGCCAACGTCAAAGCTCCGAATTCGATAGGGGAAATTGAGTGCTTTGGTCGTGAGGCCGCCGAGTACGCCGTACAGTCGTACCAGAACAATCCGCTCATCTCGATAGAACCTACGGGGGAAATCGAGAACGACGAGGTGTCGGCCTATATCAAACTGGCTGATGGCACGCTTTTGAACGAAATGCTTGTCTTGTTTGGATATGCCCGATTCGACGGTCAGGGGGTTGGCATTTATACGGAGACGATTCAAACTGCGGAAGAACAGAGCAAGAAGGGCAAAACCGGACTGTGGCGCGTCTGTGGTGAGACAGCGCAAGCGCCCAAGCCATGCTTCCTTTTCAACAATGGTGAGATGGATTCTATCTCCAAGAGAAAAGCCCTTGCCCAGTTGGAATCCGTGTCCGAAATAAGTGCTTATTTCAGATACGCGTACTATGACTCTGTTCAGAATGAGGTCATAGTAACGTGGCAGCTAGGTCTGGACAGAAGTTTGGGAAACGATTACATGGATGAGTATTACCGCTTGCCGGAATGCTTGCTCGATAGATCAGTCTTGTATCAGAAATAGGGAGAAATGCTGTGGAGTGGATTTTTATTTTTCTCTGGATAATCGCCTTCCCGATCATCTGTGCTGTAATAGCTAGTGCAAAAGGCCGTAGTGGGATCGGGTGGCTGATTGCTGGCTTGTTTTTCGGAATTTTCGCTGTCATTCTGATCGCAATTCTTCCCGCCAATTCAGAAGGGATTGCTCAGAATGAACTAAGGAAGGGAAAGAAGAAGGTTTGTCCGCATTGCGCGGAAACGATTCTGGTGGCCGCCAGAGTATGCCGTTATTGCGGCAAGGAAGTTCCCGAAAACGTATCAAGGCAGGTTGTGATGAAGCCTTGTCCATTCTGCTCTGAACCTATCAGGCAAGTGGCAACTGGCTGCCGGCATTGCGGAAATGAGTTGAAAACGGAAGGAAGCAGAATCCTGATATGACCATTTTGCGATAATCGAATAGAATTGCGCGGCAACAAAAAAGCAACCGATCCATCGGTGCCACTCTTTGGACGGGGTACACCGATGGGTCGATTTAATCATCGCTCCACGTGCCAACTAACCCCTGCGCGCATTTTTAGGCGCTGAGTCTACAACATCCTTGGCATCCAATCTCCTGCGCTGTATAATGTGGGTAGATCAGTGTAGCCCAAAAGTATTGAAATCTGACCCGCCACAAGAGGAATTCGTAGCGCGTTTTGTGTGACGTTCGGTATGATTAAGCCGTTTCCCCTGTGCGATACAGTCCCCCTAGAATTCACGAAGGAGACACAAATGACCAAGCCTAGAAAGAACCAAAGGGCGAAACAAAGAAAATCAGAACCCATTTGGATCACAAAGACTAAGGACAAAGAGAACGCGGAAAAACCGTTGAAGATCGACGACACGCCCCTCAATGTCGCCCGCTCCTTCTTCGGCATCCGGTCGGATAAGTTCAAACAGTCGTAACCTATACAAGCACGAGGCTGTCAAGCACAGTGTTAATGAGTTCGTGGACGACATGATCAGTGCCCCGCTTCTTGAGGTCGTAGAACTACGTTTGACCAATTGAACAGAGATACCTGGAGAGGGCGCAAATGGTTCGCCCTCTCCAGTCGAGAAAAACGGGTTGTAGGCATGAAAAAATGGCTTGTTCTTAGTGGAATCATTGCGGGCTTTGCGGGCTTCTACGTAGGTGCTGCGAGTTATGGGTATAACTCAATACTTGCTCTTCAACGCACCATTGTTGCGGTGATCATTCCACTATGTGCGCCTCTAAGCCTTTATCTCGGAATAGAAATATGGAGACGAAAGAGAGGAGTTTTGGGTTACGTCACCTTGGTGGCAACATCTGGAATCGCTGGAGCCGCCTTGGGACTGGCGTTGATGTTCTGGGTTCTGGATTGACAATCTATGTCGTGTTGCCGCGGACGGCCTGAAAAGTTCCTCAAAATAGACGACACGGCAAAACAGGATGGAAAATGAGTAAGCCTAACTGGAAAAACCGAACACTGTTCCATGGTGACAATCTAGGCTTTTTGCGCGCCATGAATAGCGAATCCGTCCACCTAATAGCGACTGATCCTCCATTCAAAAGGGGTCTGGAGACCGTATTGTTGTGGAAACACGTCCCACTTCCCGCTCTAAAGCTGAGAGAGTAGAAAAAGCAAAGTTGAAGTCGTTCCGGCAGAACAGTGGACGGAATCCGCAGCACAACGTAACGAACGACGGCAAGTATCATCCACGCTAATCATGTGAAAAGATGGGCTGGGGCAAAATCTGTCGTAAGTCCCATTTCTTTCTTTTTCCCTCTCCAATGTGACTAAAGTATATAATCCCCAAACAGAAGGCGGAATCGACCCGCAGGAAAGGGAAAGAAGAACGAGACAGGAAATCCTAAGACTAAATCCGACCTGGGGTTGGCTCTGATGTTTTGGGTTCTGGATTGATAATCTGTACAAAACCCCAGAAACACTCACCCCACAACAACACGCAACATGCCATGCTTCTTTCAGTCGATTCACTACTCTTTATCCTAGCACTTGTCTGCCTCGTGATACCATTCTTCTTTGCCTTCGACAGAGGAGATAAGGACATGGCAACGATAAAGGTCATCGCCATCTTCGCTTTCTGTTGGCTGCTTGCCTTCGCATTGGTTGTCTATGCAGTGGTGCCTAGCCACCTGCTGCTTGATTTTCTTTTCGGTTAGCCTCGCAATACCCCAAATAAAGGGGGCCAACTATATTTAAGTTGCATTCTTCCCTCTCCAATGTGACTAAAGTATATAATCCCCAAAACTAAGGAGAATGCGGAGAAGCCATTGAAGGTCGATTGTGTAAAGGTCTACCCGAAATAAGAAAGGAAATGAGTGATGAATCCGCTACACGCGGGAGAGCAGGTAAGAAACCATTACAAGAAACTCATGGGTGATGAGGTAGGAGAGGTTTTCATCATCCTCAGAAACGAAACCATATCCGCCCATGAAGAGTGGCACGTGATGAAAGAGTTAAGTCAACACCAAGAGTTGTTAAGTGCCACAGAGGTAGCTTTTTTCCAAATCGCAGTGAGGTCCATGTGGACTTCTTTGGTGTTAGATGTTTCAAGATTGACTGACCCAAAAAAAATTCGTGGTCATGAAAACGCCTCTCTGTTTACGTTGCCAACATATCTGTGCGGCAATAACAGAACGATAATCCAAAACCTTGCGACCATTGCCCGAACACGAGCAGAACGTCTTAGGGAATGGCGTAATAAAAGGTTTGCCCACTTAGACAAGAATGTTGCACTTGATAACCACCTCAACCCACTAAGAGAAATTCACCTTATTGAGGTTGAATTTGTATTAGATGCCGTAGATAAGACTCTAAACAAATTCCATTCTTTTTTCTTAGACCAAGAGCTACGTTGGCTCCCGGAAGAATCCGAACACACAGTCAAAAACTTGATGGAATACATCAAATATGGGACACAGGCTTACACGTCGTAACTAACACAATTTTTTTCGATCAAGTTGAATTTCGTTCTTTTCTTTTTCCCTCTCCAATGTGACTAAAGTATATAATCCCCTTTGGTTTATGGTGTCAAGTGGGGCGTGGGCTTTGTGGTTTGGCGCGCATATGTGGCAGGATGTGACGGGACTTGCATTTCAACAGGAGGTCGGTTTATGGCTTATTCGGTGCGGGAAGAACGGCAAAGTCTCGCCACCATCCTGCGAGACAAACTTGACGAGGCTGAGCGCGCAATCCTTCTGATGCGACGAGATAATGCCGAGGCTTTCTTGATGCTCCTGGACTGCATAGACGAGAGCTTTTCGCAACTGGAGTCCAGTGGACTTGATTTACGACCGGAGCACGCCAGATGGATGAGTTTGCAAGCAAAACTCAGAACTGATGCTGGGCGGATCGTGCGGGTCATGGACAGTGCGGGGGGATTGCGGCAGCTGCGCAAATCCAATTTGGCCGCGCAAGGCATGTGGTGGCGGCTCGACGAAGTGGTGGTCGCTAACCGGCGCAGCCTTATTCGGCGGTTTAGCATGACGTTCGGGGCAGTGGCGATGGGTCTCGCGATGGTTTGGGCTGTGTTTGCGTTCGTGATTCCCGTAGATGCCAACACCGTCCTGGCGTCCGAAACACTTGCGTCGGTTCGGCAGTTGGCGTTTGAGAGCAGATGGGGCGATGCTTTGGGCGTCCTCGAAGACGCCAAGCCTCGGCTAACGCGGCCGGATGCCGAACTGCTGATTTGGGAGGCGGTGGTTCGGGACAAGATGGGGCAAGGCGAGGCTGTGCGCGACACGTTGGCGGAGGCTTATGCGATTACTGGTCCTGATCAGGAAATCGCATACTGGTGGACCTTGGGTTCTGCCTACATGATGGTTGGTGATCTGGAAAAGGCAAGAGAAATTGGTGAGGATGCGATCCGTCTATATCCTCTTGATCCTCAAGGGTATTTTCTGCTTGGCAGTGTGGAGGAGATGGAGGGTGACGTTGGTGCCGCCATTGAACTTTTTGAGAAAACGTTTGAGCTCGCGTTGGACAGTAATGCACAGTTAGCGGTTATCGCCCGTGTACGGATGGGGACCTTGTTGCAGCAGCCCGTCAACATGTTTCCTGCTCGTGAGGGTCAACCCGTCGAAGAGCCCGCCAGTGATGACGAATGAGTCGCGGTTCGGGTTGAGTCTGGTTGCGAGGTTTTGGTAAAAACTGAAATGTTTGAAGGTGTAAGTGATCTCGTCCTGGTGGGATGGTATATTGTTTGGAATATAATTGGTTTTATTGTCTGGTACTTAACCAAAAGAAAGGGAATTATATCCAACTGTCTTGCAAACTGATAAGTGGGGCCCGATTCGACTATCGGCGATATGGCAACAACAAGATGAAGAGGAGTTAAGAATCTGGAGAGGGGCTGTAGATGCTGAGAAGCACGCTCGATAATGGCATCCGTCTTTGCTCATAGACCAAGACAGAAAAAACGCGTTGATTGGCACTTCAAGAGGCAACAGGAGCAAGAATGTGAGGGGAAGGCCCGTCCTGCTTTCCCTTCACCGTCGTCCACCCCTAGTTTTGGCTACTAAAGTATATAAGCCCCACTTAGGTATATAAGCCCCATAAAAATCGGGGGGCGTTGTTTAGCACAGCGACCGCCCCCACACCAAAAAGGATATCCCTATGGATACCTCTAATCGTAGCCTATCGTCCCATGATGCCAAAACTACTGTTTTGCTATTGGAAAAGGTTTAAACCAGCCAACCATGACAGATATCAGCATCCACAACCAAGCAGCCCATCCTAGGTGTGGGATAGTGCCGAAAATGAAAGTGAGGACAAGAATCGCTATCATGCCTATCGCTATCCAGACACCGACCGAAACCACGACCGGATTCTGATCGGAGTACTTGGGCGGGATGATCAGGATCAAGACAGCGACAGCGGCCATGATCATTGCAAGTGTTGTCCAGGGCATCACATTAAACAATCCGGCAATAAGGAGTCCGGCTGCTATTCCCAGGGCTTGTAAGACTTTCTGAGTTTTCATGTTGGATTCCTTGGCTGAAAGAGAATAGGGAGGCGAAGCACCAGGCTTCGCCTCCCTATCATTACGTTTGAATTCAAGGAGAATCTAGTCATCGCAATATTCTGGCTGGCGAGTTATTGTTCATTGCCAGCTCTTGTTTAGAGAACGAATTACAATACTACCCATCTAAGTGCTGTTCTTTACACCCAGATTCCTTCACCTGCGCTTCCCCTCTATCCCCATACTCCGATCTGGCTGGCAAGCAATACGATAATCGTATCTGCCATACAGCTATGAATATGAAAACTGAACCGGAAGTTTCTTTCTTGTTCTGAATTGAGGATATTCAAAAAGAGCGATAACTGCGTGTTCTGATTCACCCTTGGCTGTGGCATGAGGAGCCCACATAGCATAGCATCTTCCGTCAACAAAGAGAGAGTTTTTCAACAACTGTGATTCTATGAAATTTTTTCCTCTCTTATCTCCAGCCTTGTGCAAAGAAATAATTCTTGCATTATATTCTCCTTTCATGCACTCCCTATCTCTCCATACATACGCAACTCTGTAATCTTTCAAGTCATCCAATTTCAGATATTCAACAAATCTCACTTCTCCATTTTCTTTTATGCAAGTAATAACTCTGACAGGAAAAAATTTGGCCGACATAATCTTGTCAAAGTGCGGCTTTCCTTCCGCCACATTCTTTTTTGCCTTTCCTGTGTCCCATTCTAGCCTTCTGTCAAGTATTGCATTTCTGAGAGATGAACGAGGAAGTCCTGGCCCGTGGATCTTGTCCCAATGATCATAGCATCTCTCGAAAGTATTCAAGTGAAAAATTTCAAACAGAATGTTGTTTCTATGAAAACTTCCTGATGCAGATGGGATTAGGTCTACAGTCCCCAACTTTCTTGCCTGATTTTTTGACAGCTTCTCGTAATTGGACCCAGAAAAATGTTTCTCTCTGAGAACGTCTCGCATAATAGAATTTTCGTCCATTTAGTCCACACCCTCTGACTTCCAAATAAGGGGAAATACATAATTGACTAGCCACCGGGCGGCCTGTTAGAAAGAACTGCTCTGTTACCTCTCTTTTCGACTCGCCCCTTGCTAACCAACCCGTTCAGTATTCCCCAAGCTATATCGGCCCGGTTGCTACCATAAAGTGGCTGCCCTTGGGGGGTGATGATATTCAGTTCAGTGGCTATCTGGGCCGGTGTGAGTCCGTTTGGGCTCTCCTCCAAGATGTCTACCACAAGTTCTTGGAGGTCGAACATTGCCCGCCGTGCCTGCTCGCGCCGTATTCGTTGTTCCTTGGTCACTTTGTCCTCTCTTTTCTCAACTTACGGTTGGCTAGTGAACCATATAATTCCCAAATTTTTCACGCCCCAATTGCATTTCTAACACATTGTTGTTAGAATAGCGCCACACCACGGCAATACGCAACTCTGTTCTAGGTCATCATAGCCAAGACAGGAAGTTGGGCGCACTTCGCGCCCCCTTGTTGGCTGACCAATAGCAGAGTTGTGGGTATTGCTGTGGTGGCAACTTCACTTCCTGTTACACCACCAAGGGGGCACCCCATGAAATTCAAGCACCGAATTATCGGCCTGAGCACGATTGTCGTTTTCCTCTCTGTGCTCACAGCCTTGCAACTCCAAGCCCAATCCCCAACGGCCACTCCAGCGACCATAACAGGCACCGTCACACCTACCCCCAATTTGGCAACAGCAACTCCGCTGCCAGCAACTCCCCTTCCTCCACGTCAGGCGGTCGTTAAATCCTCACTTGACGGTGATTCGGTGGAAGTTGTGTTCACTGATAACGGACAGATCGCGACGATCCATCTGGCAAATGTAGACGCGCCGGAATCTGTCAAAGAAGCAGAATGCTTTGGTCGCGAGTCTTCCGAATATGCTGTTCAGGCTTATCAAGGCAACCCGCTTATTTCGGTGGAATTGGTGAGCGAAATCACGGAAGGAGAAGGGTCAGGATATATTCACATGGCCGATGGAACTCTTCTGAACATGGTCATGGTGCTGTTTGGCTATGCCAGATACGATGATGCATTCGAAAGTGTGTACTCCGACCAGATAAGGAATGCCGAAATTCAGAGCAAACAAGGGAAGACGGGATTGTGGCGTTCTTGTGGCGAAACAGAAAAACCGCCGCGCCCATGTTTCTTGTTCAATTACGACGAGATGGACTCTGCTTCCAAGCGGGATGTTCTTGCTCAACTAGAGGACGTTTCTGAGATATCAGGTGGATTTCGGTATGCGTACTATGATCCTGTCCAGAACGAGGTCATAGTTTCATGGAAACTCTATGCAAATGACAGATCGACCAAGTATTTTGTAGACGAATACTATCGTTTACCCGATTGCCTGCGTGATAGGTCAGCGTTGGTTGAACGATAGGAGGAAGGACACCGGATCTACTGTTCATGTTGCACCACTTTGAAAGGAGAAATGATGGCATTTGCAATAGCCTGGATACTGTTTGGTGTCGTTACCGCAGTGGCGGCGTCCAATAAAGGTCGTAACGGATGGGGATGGTTTTTCATAGGCGTATTGCTAGGGCCATTTGGTCTTATCTTGGCCTTGGTAGTTTCGCCCGGCCAACAGATGACCGAGACAAGATCACAACACAGGGCACCGACAATAAGGTGCCCCAGTTGCTCCGAATCTATCCGTTCAGAGGCAATCCGGTGCGGATTCTGTGGAACCTACGTGTCATCACCGGCCAAGAGGGGAGAAACCATCACGTTTCCAGAGAAACGTTGACAGCTTCTTAGTTCACCTATAGACCCGGCCAAGTGGCCGGGTCTTCTCTTTACAATATGCACAAAACAGGATAAGATGACATAGGAAAACATTCGTGCAAAGTGCCATACAGAAAGGATCATATAATGTCGCAAGTTGAACCAAGAGGAAGGGGGCGACCCGCCAAACACGCACTTCCGCCCCGCATTGACGCTGCCCCAGAAGCTATTGCAAAGGCATTTTTTCGGTCGCCTGCTCCTGCCAATCCCAGAAAAAAAGAATACAGGTGCGGAGAATGTGATCGTCAGGTTCACTATCCCGAAACGTTGTACAATGACGGGAAATGTTCTGGCTGCCATTCCTAAAGGACCGCATATGACATAGTGCCTTGCATCCCTGAAGTCCTTCTCAGCATACCATAAGCCGCTACTCCATGAGGTAGCGGTTTTCTTTGGGGGTTATATGCCCTAGTGGTACGCCCTCTTTTTCTTCACACTTTTAGAGAACTATGGCCGATTTAGCCCTCTTCAACCCCTAACCATTCTTCATCAGTTTTGTTCGACTTTGACAAGTTGCACTGCCAGCAAAGCACACGAACGTTGTTAGGAGCATGTTCGCCGCCACGAGATATCGGAAGAATATGATCTAGTTCCCAAGGCGACAGAGATTTAGATGATGGCGGAATCTCATTGAAGCGACGGAAACATATGGCACACTTATGTCCCTGATCTTCCAGGAGTGTCTGTTTGCTGGGTAGGCCACCTTTTGTGCGTACTGGAAGCGAAACTAGACTGCAATATTCGTCTCGGTCCCATGACGACCATACGTCACGGAAATAATTGTTGACCGCTTTGCCATGTGCCTCGGTAGCAATTTCTAAAAGGACGAATGAAAACCCAGTCTTGTTGGGGTTGCCAATATCATAGCCGCAAGCAAGATTCATGGGTCCGTTCGCAACAGCTTGTTTTGTGTTTTGCAAATACCTGCCTGTTTCTGAGTAAAGGGCTTCTCTGACTCTTTTGTTCGCTGCACCAATAGTATTCCCCCCATCAGGAGTGATAAGTATGCTACCAAATCGAAAACGATAGGAGGGGGAAACGGATGGCGTGAGAAAAAGGGTATACCCAAGGACTTCAATAATGATAAATGCCCATGCCGCTGCACGATCAACCTCCTCACCATTACTATCAACCACTACGCCACCATATGCGTAAGGGAAAAGAGGGTCTTTAGACAAATACTGATGCCCGACAAAAAGTTCAGGGTAGACAAAATCCTCCCTTTTTTTGTGCAGGACCAAATCGTTGTCATTTGTCAAAGTCATCATCTGTGTCAGCATTTGCAAGATCCAAGCCTGTGCCTGACCATCCCCTTGACACTAAAGTTTATAATCCCCTCTTCTTTTGTCCAAAATTACAACCGTGCTATAATGAATATGCGAAATCAACGTGGCGTTTTTGAGGGCAGGTTTCGCAGAGTCCGTCCCAATTCGTAACTGAAAACCTCGCCCACTTTCGCATGACTGCGGAAGCAAATTCAAGTAAAGACCTACCCAAAAGCAGTATGGGTAACATTGGATATAATTCCCAAAGAATTGGGCAGATAGTGCGCAGCGATTTTCTTTTTGGCCAGCCGCTCGCTGGTATCTGCGCGCACTAGCAAATAGTCGCTCGGAGACGAGTTCATCCGGTATTTGGGTTAGGAGAAAATTAACCATGAGAACGCACTCTTGCCGGCCGGGATTGAGAGACACGCAAGTATTGGACTTCTGCAAGAAGGGCTACATGGTGTTGGAAGGGGTCGTGCCTGATGAGGTCAACCGTCGCACGGTCGAATTTCTGGACAAATACCCTTCGCATGAGCCTACGGAGATTTTGCTGGAGGACTGGTTTGTCGACAATGTGATTCTGAACGAGCAGGCGGCAGGTGCGGTCCGTTGCCTATTGGGCCAAAACTTTGGGCTGCCGATAATAATGAGCAACCACCGCGTCAATTGCCCCTCGCCGGCCCAGGGCTGGCATCGGGATGGCAATTCCAAACATGGCCCGGCGCTCAACTACCTGCAGGTCTTCTATTATCCAGAGGACTGTTCGCTCGATCTTGGGCCGACCGAGCTTCTGCCCGGATCCCACTTTCTTTTTTCCTTGTCCAAACAAATGGGACACTATGGCGGAATTCGCGGCGCGTACCGAGCAGCCGCCCCGGCCGGGACGATCGTTCTGACAGTCTATTCGATCTGGCATCGGCGCTCCACTGCCAGCGGAAATGGGTTACGCAACCTGCTCAAATACAACTACTGGCGTACCGAGTCTCCGCATCGGGATTGGATTCGGGAGCCTGACTTCGACATTGCGACTGCCAACTACAAGCTGGAGGATCCGACTTTTCGCGAGCAGTTCCGCGACTGCAATGATGCTGCCGAAATGTATTTCTGGCTGCTGGGCCAGTCGGAATCGTTTGCTTTGGCTGGCGGCCAGGGTTGGCCGCTGAACCGTAATGTCGGCAAGTACATGGAAAGCCCGTATGGTGTTCCTGAAACACATTAAGATTCACCTGACCAGTTCGGCCAAGGTTGTGGTGGGGCGCGGGATTTCCACCTGGAATCATGATGGACAAAAGGCAAGTCAGGCAGATGCAGAGTAAGAAAATATGACACGAATGCGCTGCGCCGAGGCACTGGTCAGGGCACTGGAATTGGAAGGTGTCGGGCAGGTATTTGGCCACCCTGGGCATGGCAACACCAATATTCTGGACGCGATTTACGACTCCTCGCAGATCGAATTCAAGCTGACCCGCCATGAACAGGCGGCAGCGCATATCGCCGACGGCTACGCTCGCATATCGGGCAATATCGGCGTCTGCTGCGCCTCGGTTGGACCAGGGCCGGCCAATATGGTGATGGGCCTGGCTACGGCCGCGGCCGCCTCCAGCCCGGTGGTGGCGATCTTTGGCGGCGTGATTTCGCGCTGGGTCGGCCGCGGCCAGTTGCAGGAGACAAGCCCCTTCTACGGTTTCCCGGACCAGAGCTTTGTACAGGTGCTGCAACCGGTCGTAAAGAAGGTCTGGCAGGTGCAGCACCCCGAATTGGTCCCCGAGGTAGTACGGAAGGCGTGCGCACTGGCGCGCGCGGGCAACCCCGGCCCGGTCGCCATCGAAGTTCCCTGGGATTTGCAGGCCGCCTTCCACGACTTTGCCGAAATCCCCGATCCCGGCCGTTTCGGCTATGCCGGGCGGGTGCGGGCCGATGCGCAGGCGATCGCGAGGGCGGTGGAAACGCTACACGAGGCGGCCCACCCTGTGATCGTGGCCGGTTACGGCGCAGTCCTGGCCGATGCCGGGCCGGAGATTCGGGAACTGGCCGAAATGCTGGGCGCGCCGGTGGCGACCTCGTACGCGGCCAAAGGTATTCTGGCCGAGGACCACCCTCTGAGCGTTGGAAATCTGGGTTGGCTCGGCCATCCGAGTGCGCACGAGATGATCCGCCAACATGGCGATGTCGTGCTGGCGGTAGGCTTCAGTTTTTCCGATCTGTCGACCTGCTGGTGGACGGAGGGGATGCCGTTTGTCGAGCAGAATCGGTTCATCCAGGTCGACATCGACGCCAACCAGATCGGGCGCACCTATCCGGTGGAGATCGGATTGCTGGGCGACGCCAAGGCTACTTTGCGGGAGACTTTGTCGGCGCTGGCCGCGAAAGAAGCAGCTCCGAACAGGCAGGGGAACCGGGAACTTACAGCGCAGGTCAAAGACAGTTTTCGCATGGAGATACCGGGCGACGAGAGCGACGGGCAGGGAATGGAGCCGCTGCGCGTGGTCGAGGAACTACGGCGCATCCTGCCCAGAGACCTGCTTTTCTCGCTGGATACAGGCGACCACAACCACTATTTTGGTGCGTTCTTTCCTATTTATTCGCCGCGACGCCTGCTCTATCCCGGAGGGTGGACGCCGATGGGCTTCGGTCCCACCTCCATAATTGGCGGCAAGTTGGCACGGCCTGACCTGCCGGCCGTCTGCGTTACCGGCGATGGGGGCTTCCTGATGGTATGCCAGGAGGTGATCACGGCAGTCGAATGGGGGTTGCCGGTCGTGTGGGTCGTGTTCAACAACCAGACGCTGGGCGCGATTCGCGGGGGGCAGCAGGCCAGCTACGGGGGGCGCGTGATAGGCACGGAGTTTAGCGAGAATACGGATTACGCGGCCCTGGCCAAAGCGCTCAAAGCCGAAGGCGTGACAGTCAACCGCTATGCCGAGATAGGCGATACGATGCGCTATGCGCTTGCGTGCGGCAGGCCATGCGTCGTAGATATGCGTATCGCACGGGATCCGATCCCGCCGCCGGTGGCTGGGATGTGGTACGAGCCGGAGCGAGACGAAATTCCCCCCAGGCCACGCGTATGAAAAGGCTTAAGTGCGGGACTTCGTAAGTAGCCTATTCTGTGGTGTACAGTATCTTTCGCAAAGAGTGTTCCCTTGCGGTCGATTGATGGTCAAAACCCAATCACATGAGAGGAAGAGACGATGCGACTCGGTAGTGGACAGTTTGTCTATGAAGAGGTCGATGGCTGGGGAGAGGTTCCGGACGGCTGGGATATCGTGGAGGTCCCGGGAGTTGCAGTAGACTCCGAGGACAGGGTATACGTTTTTTGTCGCAGCGAACACCCGGTGATCGTCTTTGACCGCGACGGGCGCTTCCTGCGCTCGTGGGGTGAGGGGCTGATAAAACGGCCCCACGACATAATCGTCGGTCCGGACGACTCGATCTACTGTGTCGACGATTGGGGCCATGCGGTACACAAGTACAACACCGAGGGCGAGCTCCTGATGTCGATCGAGACGGCGGACAATCCGTCCGATACAGGATACATCTGGGACGTGCAGAAGAATGTCCTGCGCGCCGGCCCGCCTTTTAACTACCCGACTGGGATTGCGCTGTCTCCGGTGGGCGAACTGTACGTGTCGGATGGTTACGGCAACGCGCGCGTTCACAAGTTCACTGCGGACGGTGAACTGTTGTTGTCCTGGGGGGAGCCGGGCGAAGGCGTCGGTCAGTTCGTTACACCGCACAACGTCTGCGTGGACCGCGAGGGCACAGTGTATGTGGCCGACCGGCAGAACCGGCGCATGCAACTCTTCAGCCCGCAGGGCGAGATTGTCGGCCAGTGGGATGACATCTGGTGGCCCTGCGACATGTGCATCGACGCCGACAACAACATGTACATTGCCGAAGTGGGCGGCATCTTCATGGGCGAAACAAAGGCGCCGGAATTTGGCAATCCGCCGGCCCGCATCACTGTGCGCGATCTGAGCGGCAGGATTCTGAGCGAGTGGGGGATGGAGGATCCGTACGGCGCCGACCGCTATTTCAGCCCGCACAACATTGCGTTCGATTCACGCGGCGACCTGTACGTAGGCGAGGTCGCGGTCTCGTACCCGGACGGGACTACGCCGAAGGATTGGCGGGTGTTGCGGAAGTATGTGCTGACAGCATGAACTGCGAAGTGGGACCGAACAATAATTCGGGCAACGGTTCGGTGAAACTGCATTTCGTCAGTTTATAATTCAGCCCTTTGAGGAGCGGCGGCGAGTTTCTCCTGACCGGAATCCAATGGAGAACTCACGACCATGCTTTGGGGTTAAAGGAAACGGAATGGTAGTTGAGGCGTCTCGGCAAGCCATGAGGGAGGCATGACAAGCGTGGAAGAAACGAGCGATCTCATTCAGCGCTCCACTCTCCATCAGCGACAGGGCCGATGTCGACAATGAGATCGCGAACTGGCGCCCCATTTGAATGTAACCGACGCTAAGGGGTTGGGATTTCCAGATCTCTACATATCTTTCTGACTAGAAACCTGTTTATCTCCCGATGTCTTGGTACAGTGGTAGGCTTCTGAGAATTGCGATTCACGTAAATAGTATGGTTTCCACCTTCTCTGAGGAAATCACAACCGTGGCTTTCAAGATGACGAATAAGATCACGCCTTTTCATTACTAGACAATCATTGGCTCACGAATGACATCTTGAAATTCCGCCATAGACTCTCGGGCAAGGACACGATTTGCCTCTAAAGTCATCTCTATAGCTTCCTGGAGATTCGCTTTGGCTTCTTCAAGAGTTTCCCCTTGCGTATTCGCTCCCGGCAGTTCTTCAACGAACCCGATGTATCCTTGTGGGACCTTCATGTAAACCGCAGTCATTTTCATTCTGAGTTCCTCCTGTCTCGATACCTTGCGGAAACTGCTGGCAACATGACCATATTGGGACAAGCAATCAAGCTCAGCGATAGTGACGCAACACTTCGGAATGGCGACAGCGTTTCGCGCCTAGCTATGTTCGCACATAGTGGGGTTCATTGTCCAGCCGTTCGAAGGCCGTATCTTCCTGGCGCCTGGCGCCTTCGAGCAGCCGTCTTAGAATTTCTCTCCCATTTCGTATTATGGCTATTTTGGACAACGCCAGTTCAAGAATTAGGACAATAGGTTGCTGTTACTCGATTCCGCCAAGAATGCGTCATTCCACCAGGGACAATCTGGGCGCCGTTAAGAATATTTCGCCATCGATAGCTTATTTCCGTTTGGCCCGCAGCGGGGTATGATACCTGCTATAGCGCAGGCCAGAACTGCAAGCTTCCATCCAGTGAGAGGGCAGATGCGATGATTTCGAAAGAGGCACTATCATTCAAGGGGCAACCTTTGGATACGACAGGTCGAAGTTTCGGCGAACTTCGCGCTTCGGCGGACGCGCTTGACGACATGGGTGAATTGCACCGTCGCTTCAAGGCCGACGGCTATATCTACCTGCCCGGCCTTCTCGACCGCGAGACGCTGTCGAAGGCGCGCTTGATTATGCTGGAGGCTTTAGCGGAATTGGACATTGTGGACCTGGACTATCCGCTGAGCGAAGGTGTCGCCAAACGAGAGATCACCGTCTCGGCAATGGAAATGAAAAGGCTTTCGAAGAACAATGAACTACTGCGACAGGCGCTTTTTGCCGGGCCGATGATCAGCTTCTATGAACGATTCCTGGGCGGCCCAATCCGGCCTCTCGACTTCACATGGTGCCGGGTTAAGTCATCAGCCACGGAATCTGCCACCAGCCCCCACTACGACATCGTTTTCATGGGGCGGGGGACCAAGAACCTCCACACGAGTTGGACGCCGCTGGGCGACATCCCTCGCCAAATGGGCGGCCTGATGATCCTGGAAAATTCCCACCGTCAGCAGGAGATCAAAGCCACCTACGGCCAGAGCGACGTCGATGTCTATTGCACAAATTGGCCTGACGCCGCCGAGATCGAGTCGGGGCAGAAACGCTGGCAGGGCACAGGCTCAGGCACATACTCCGCCGATGCCGTGGCCTTGCGGGAGCAGTTGAACAGCCGCTGGCTCACGACCGACTACCAGCTCGGCGACCTGTTGGTCTTCAGCATGTACACGATGCACGCCAGCATGGACAACCATACGAACCGGCTGCGGCTCTCGACGGATACGCGTTATCAGCTTGCCGCCGAACCGGTGGACGAACGCTGGATTGGTGAAGATCCGATCGCGCACGGCCCCGAGGCAAAGAAGGGGATCATCTGCTGAGATTTGGTGGCGGTTTTATTGGGATGGATCGGTGTCGAGGCAGCGGCTATTCAGCCAGTCGAGGACCGCGCCAATGGGACGCTCCCGTCCCAAGTCGTTGTGCAGTTCGTGGTAAAAGCCTTCATAGAGACGCAGGCTCTTGTCGGCGGAACTGATATTCGCAAAGAATTCCTGTGTGGCCGCGGGCATGACCACGGCGTCGGCCAATCCCTGCAACATAAGAACTGGCAAGCGGATTTCGCCGGCCCGACCTCTCACTTCCTGCATCGTTTCGAAGAATTCAACTACCCATTGGGCACTGCGTTGAGGAACGCCCAGGGAGTCCTGCAGGGCCAGTTGCACCTCTTCCCAGTCTCGCGAGATGATGTCCAGATTCCCGCGCTGTCGGAACGTGAGTTTGGGTTGAATACGGTGCACCACCATAAGTATCAGCTTGAGAAGCCGATTGACAGGAGAGAGACTGTGCGACTGCAGCGAAGGCGATGCAATGATTGCCAGTTCGACCGCGCCTGGCGCCTCCATCAGGTGGAGAAGGCCTAACAGCCCACCCATGGAGTGGCCATAAAGGCAGCAAGGGAGGCCAGGGTCGTGCTGGCGGGCCATTGAAACAACCTGCGTAATGTCGCTCAGGTAATCGTGAAAGCTCTGGACAAAGCAGCGCGCACCGCCGGAGCGACCGAATCCCTGGTGATCATGCGCGTAGACGATGTAGCCCGATTGCTGAAGCCACGAAACCAAGTGGCGATAGCGCCCTCCATGCTCGCCAAGCCCGTGGAGGATGAGGACAATGCCGCGCGCTGATTCGACAGGTTTCCAGCGGCTGTAGTAAATCGAGAGGCCGCTTTCACTGCGCAGGTAGCCGGTCGAATGACCAGGAAATTTCTCAGGGGGAAGTGCAAGTTGGGCTGACGAAGTCCGGGTAAACTCTCCGTCTGCAGGACAAAGATGCAGGCCTTGTTGCATGAGAGTTGACGGGGAGGAATTCATGCTCTCCCCGTATTCGCGTTCAGTCTCTTTTTCGGCGGAGGATGGTTCAGGGCCGTTAACCCGATTCTTCATCGCCTTCATCGGTCTCTTGGTTATCGACTTTCGCCGCTTGGCCGCCCGTTTCTCCGCCGCGGCTCTGATCGACTTGCGAAGCCTGCGGCGGCCAGACGGAAAAGTTCTCATCCCGCCTTCTGTCCGGCTCCGCCGGCTCCTCACCGTTCTCATCGGCGTCCAAGGATACTATCCAGCGTTGCCAGGGAGCTTGATGCCCGCCAAGTCCCAGGCGCTCGAAAGACTGTCGCGCCTTGTCCAGGTGGCCCTCGCTGAAGGTACGCAAGCGCAGACGCCGGGTCTGGCCTTGCAACGTCTGCGCCAGGTGGGCGACCAACTGGCGCTCTGCATCTGCGCCCCACAGTTCAGGGGGCAGAGCAAGCAGCAGACGAAGTTCGTCCCGCCAGCGAAACTGCTGGACAAAACCGACCTCGTTCTCCTCTTCCAGGATCAGGAACACTTTTGAGGAGCGCAGTGTACTGGTGTGGATGGAGGCGATCATTGCCGTCTCTTCTTTCGCCGCGTCGGGATAGACCAAAGGCAGGAGTTCGGCCATTTTGGCCCCGAAGCGGGCTGAAATCTGAGGAGAAAGTCGAAATCCGTCAGGCAGACTGGAAGTCTCTGCCAACGGCAACCCGCCCACCATCTGGGTGTTTTGATAGTCCGCCGAGCGCAGACCGATCTCGTCGAGAACTTGCGTTACTTCGGCCGGCGAGGAGGTGGCGAATCCAAAGTAGAAGTAGGGATGGATTCCTTGTTCTTCAACATAGTCCAGGGCCGAATCTATGAGATCGGCGAAGTCCTCGCGGTTTTCCTCCACGTCCAGCGGCTCGACAAATGCCCAGTCGAAAGTACCCGCGGCATCGCCATCATATTGGACAATCACAAATCCGACGATGCGATCACCCCGTATTGCCACGAATGTATCCATCTGTTTGCCCAGAAAACGCGGCCCGAACCAGTGCATGAACAGCAGACGCCGCCACCAGCTACCGGCAATTTCCTCCATACTGCTCACATCGCTGGTAACACCGGAGACAAGCAGGTTCAGAACTTCTCGGATCTGTCCAGAGTTTGCTTTCCCAATCTCAGTGACCATTCAGATGTTCCATAGCAAGCTTGAGGCAGTCTCGTTCACCGTCGTATGCCAGCCGCGCCAGAGCGTCGCCGACTGAGGCCCATTCGACCTTTTGGACTTCGACACTGGCATCGGAGAGATGCCCACCCACTACGCGCAGCAGAAAAAAGTCTACTTTCTTGAAGACCCTTTCCGGCACAGTGCGGGCGTATGTATCAAGATATTTGTAATGCACAGTCTTCAAAAAGGACTCGAACTCGGTCTCCAGTCCAGTCTCTTCTTCCACTTCTCGCAGGGCCGCAGTCAGAGGTTGCTCCATTGGATAGAGCCGCCCTTTGGGCAGTTGCCAGCGGCGGCATTCTCTATCTGTGGCGATGACGGCCACTTCGAAAAAACTTTTTGCGTCGGCCTGCTGCAGACGATAGGCAACACCCCCGGCAGAGTGGATGTGCCGAACAGTATAGTCATTCGAGTTTTCGTCGGTGGCCCCGCCGTAAGCAGGCGGACACTCATTATAGCCTCCCCCTTGGGGCGCCGAAACAATTCTTATTGCTTCCCAACTATTTTTCAGAGCGCTCATCAACAATCTTTCAACGGGAAAGTTGCCCGCCTTGTCGAATTGGCGGACCGCCAGAGTTGCGGTCCATGAAATTGTTGCACGCTTGCCACCGTGCAACAATTCTCACTGTATAGGTATGCGAATGCTTTGCCGTTCTCCGGCCAAGGAGCCATCAGAAACAATGGCGGCCAGTCCACGGGCCACTTGTTCCCAGTTGTCCGGTGGAAATTGGACAAGTTGGCGAGGCAGTAGCGATGGCGATGTGAACGGCAGTGCGCCGGCCAACTCCGCTAACGTCCAGACGGTACGGGCGCGCGCAAGTACAACATGGTTTTCCATCCACTTTGAGAGTAGTACGAGCCACTGCGCCAGGCCCTCGCCCGCGCCGACGGCCGATTGCGGAGCCGGCGCATCGGCAGCGAAGCGCACCGCGATTTTGCCAGACTGATCGATCCAAAGGCGATGGGGAATTACGGGGCCAGGCGACATGTGCGCGGAGGTCCAACGAGCGAAACTCAAGTGCAGATCTGAAATTATCGGAGGATGCAGCCACTCTACCGCCGCGGCGATAGGCCGGCTATGCGGAGGATGGCAGGGGGATGCCGTTATGCTCTTAGATTCGTCGAACCAGTACCATCTGGCCATGGAATTCGTCATATGGATTGATCAGTACGAACCGCCACGCCGGTTCAGAAAGATTTTGCAAACCAAGAGGTGTGGCGGCAGACAGGGGACCTGCCTTGCCCGCACGGCGGTACTTCATTCTTGCCGGCCCTTCGGCAACAGTTCCAGTTTGGCTTTCGAGCATTACCGAGCCGTTTGGAAACATTGGTTGGCACAGATAATATCACAGTCGGGAAAATTCCGCAGACTGGAAGAACTAGAGGGCCGGTTTTAGTACATGTGCCAAGGTTGTCTGAATCAGGATACTTGGGAAGAATTGTTTGTCCAGCCTACTGGTGATGTGTCAGTTGCAGACCGGTCTGGAGTGGTCAGACTGGAGGCGTCGACCTGACCACAGAGTTTGAGGGGCGCCGGACAGTCTTGAGGAGTTGGCGAGGCGGCTACTTTGAGGTATGATGCAGCAGCTACGCAAGGGGATCTCAGTTCACTTCGCCAGGGATAAAACAGCAACGATGACGCGTCCAGTGCATAAACGCGGGCGACGAAGCCAGCAGTCAGGCGGGCGGCGCCAGGCAACTATTGCCCCGCCGACGCTCGTGCAGTCCGAAAGAGAATATCGCCGATTTCTCGGGTATGTTTCCGGTCAACCATGGCTTGCGCTGGATACCGAGAGTGATAGTCTCTTTCGCTATACGCCGCGGGTTTGTCTGATTCAGATTTCGGTTCCGGCCGAGGATAGTAGCACCACCCGTTCGAAAGATACTGCGGACGTTGTGGACTATTTGATTGATCCATTGCGGTCGCTCGATCTGTCCGACCTGGGAGAGATTCTCGCCGATGACACGACGGAGGTCATCCTCCACGCAGCCGAAAACGATATCCTGACGCTTCAGAGGGACTTGGATTTTCGGATTCGGCAGCTTTTTGACACACAGTTGGCTGCCCGGATTCTGGGCCGGCAGGGCGTTGGGCTGGCGAAAGTCCTGGAAGAGGAGTTCGACGTTGTAAGCGACAAACGGATGCAGCGCACAAATTGGGGACAGCGCCCGTTGAGCCCGCAACAGTTGACCTATGCGCAGATCGACACGCACTACTTGCCCGCGCTGCGCGTCCGTCAGGTTGATCTCTTGAAAGAGGCTGGTCACTGGCAAGAAGCCCAGGACGCATTTCGGATGTTGGAAACGGTTGAGTACCGGCCGCCGGAGCCGCGCACCGTCTGGCAAATGAAGCAGATCCGCGCGGTGGATGAAAGCGACATGGGAGTCTTACAGGCAGTTTGGGAGTGGCGGGAGAAGTTTTCCAAGAATTCAGAACGGCCGCCCTTCAAAGTCCTGGGAGAGGATTCGCTGGTCGCATTGGCGCAGAATCGGCCTCAGACGCTGGCCTCTCTCAGGAGAATCCCGGGGCTGGGTGTCCGGCAAGTTGAGCGGTTTGGAAAAGAGTTGTTGGCTGCAGTTCGTCTAGGGGCGGCGCGGCCTTCGCCAAAGCGTCCTCTGCTCGCACGGAAGGCGGCGTATCTCCGCACTGCCGCCGAAAGGAACTGTTACGAGGTTTTGCGCCGGTGGCGGACTGAAACGGCTGCTGCGCGCGGCGTCGATCCCGATATCGTGTTCAGCAACGAGACACTATTGCAGATAACGGCTTGTCGACCCACGACGGTGGCGGCGCTGCATGAGATTCCATCGATAGGGCGGTGGAAGGCGCAAGCGTATGGGCCGGCGCTTCTCAAACTCCTCGGCAATGGCGACAAGTCTTGATTGGCGAAGGAATTATTCTCTAACAACTAACCTGCCGCAGGCCCCACTAGCCGACAGAGCAGTTTTGGTATTGAGAGCCAGCAGAGGAAGGGTCAGGCAGGCTGGAGCGCTAGCGGATCGGACAGTTGGTCTGAGCCGACGTTCCCTTCGAAGACATCGACAAACTCAGGCTCTTCCAGCGTTTCACGCACGAGCAGAGCTTCGGCGACTGCGTCCAATCGCAGGCGATGGATCCTGAGAATATTGCGAACTCGATCGTGTTGTTCTTTCACGATCTTCTGCACCTCGCTGTCAAGAGCCTCCGCCACCTCTTCGCTGTAGTCGCGATGCTCGGTTAATTCCCGGCCCAGGAAGGGATTTTCCTCCTGACTGCCGATCTGCAGGGGCCCCATCCTCTTGCTCATCCCATACTTCATCACCATCGCCCGCGCCATACGCGTGATAGTCTGGATGTCATCACTGGCCCCGTTGGAAATGTCGCCGTAAACCAGTTCCTCAGCTACACGGCCGCCCAACCCCACGGCGATTCGGTCA
Source organism: Caldilineaceae bacterium (assembly GCA_965220715.1). Classification (GTDB taxonomy): domain Bacteria; phylum Chloroflexota; class Anaerolineae; order Caldilineales; family Caldilineaceae; genus Bin5. The sequence continues at coordinate 3,335,466 of OZ244843.1, read as the reverse complement.
AGAAAATAGGAACGCGGCAGCAGATAACGGTCGCGCTCCGGTACGGTCAATGTGATGCCGCCAGACATGCCGCGAGGGATGATTGAAACCTTGCGTAGAGGGTCTGCGCCCTTAACGACATGGGCGATGATAGCGTGGCCGCCCTCGTGGTAAGCGACGACGCGGCGCTCGCGATCGGTAATCAGGCGGCTGCGTCGTTCGGGCCCTCCCATGGCTATACGCTCTATCGACTCCTGCATTTCGGTCATGGCAATCGTGCGCCGATTTCGTCGCGCTGCCAGAATTGCGGCCTCATTGACCAGGTTCTCGAGGTCGGCGCCGACAAAACCAGGCGTCTGGCGGGCGATCAGGTCGAGTTCCACATTGGGGTCCAGAGGTTTTCCCTTTACATGTACATCGAGAATGGCCCGCCGACCCAACAGGTCGGGGCGATCCATGGTTACGCGCCGGTCAAAGCGGCCGGGACGGAGCAGGGCGGGGTCCAGGATGTCTGGGCGGTTAGTGGCTGCCACCAGGATGACGTTGGTATCGGTGCCGAACCCATCCATTTCCACCAAGATCTGGTTAAGGGTCTGCTCGCGCTCGTCGTGGGAGCCTCCCAGACCCGTACCGCGGTAGCGCCCGACCGCGTCGATTTCGTCGATAAAGACAATGCAGGGGCTATTGCGCTTGGCTTGCTCGAACAGATCGCGCACGCGGCTCGCGCCAACGCCGACGAACATTTCGACGAATTCGGAACCGCTTATGCTGAAGAAGGGCACACCGGCTTCACCCGAAACCGCCTTGGCCATGAGTGTCTTGCCGGTGCCGGGGGGTCCGACGAGCAGTACGCCTTTGGGGATGCGTGCGCCCAGAGCAACGAATTTCTGCGGCTCCTTCAGGAATTCGACGATCTCCTCGAGTTCTTGCTTTGCCTCGTCGGCACCGGCGACATCGCCAAAGGAGACGGTGGGCATGTCGCCAACGAACATGCGGGCTTTGCTCTTCCCGAAGGAAAGGGCCTGGTTGTTGCCGCTTTGGCTCTGTCTGAAGAGGAAAAGAAAGAGGCCGGCGATCAGAATGAGGGGGAGCAAGTTTATGATCAGTGCGAACCAATTTCCCGAACTGGAGGGGGGTTGGACGTTGACTTTCACCTGGGCAAGGCTCTCCTCGGAGACGCCCATGCCCTGCAGCGTTCGAGTCAGAGCAACGCCTTCCTCTTTGCGGCTGACACGTGGTTGATCGCTGCCCTGCGAAAAGATCTGCAACCTTTCGCCGCGTATGTCAATGCGCGCTATGTCGCCGCGCTCGACCTGCCTGGCAATATCGCTCAGACTGATGCTCTGTGGTCTCTCGTTGGGGCCATAGACATTCAGAAACAGGGCGGCGGCGGCCACCAGTATCAGCAGATAAACAAAGGCGTTTCGAGTCCAGTTTCCGCTCACATAATCTCCTCAGAAATCAGAATTCAATACATGATTAGTATAACATGGAGGCCGCAGCTTCGCGAAAGTTGGGGCAATTGGTCGGGGGTAGAGGTTGGACCTGACTACTCTACCTGCCTTTGATCGGCAGCAACAGTAGTGGGCGAAGGGCATGCTCCTACTGTTGCTGGCACCAAGACCTGAGAATCACCGGGGCACACAGTCAACTACAGGAGTCAGGCATGCAGTTCGCCCAAAGACCTCTCGTCCTGGCTGACGTAATCGGCGACCGGACTTTCCACACGTCCATAGCCGCTCCAGATCTTGAATCCCATCAACGCCAGCAACTCAGGAGAGGCCTCGGCAAGCATTTCGGGGCGGGCGCCAATAGTAAAATTCTCCTGGGGCCGGAACTGTGGACCGCAAAAGGTTGACAGCAACCCGTAGCGGTTTTCGGAGCTGACATTGGCGCCGGTCCCGTGCCAGAGCCTGCCGTCGAAAACCATGGCTGTACCTGCGATCCCTTCCGCGGCCAGCGTTTCTTCGTTGTTGTCTCTTGCGGTGGGTGGGCGGCCGCGGAGATGGCTGCCGGGCACGAATCGCGTGCCCCCGTTTTCTGCGCTGAAGTCGTTGAGCATCCACATGACGTTTGCGCATACGCATGGAGCGACCATGGCCGGCTCCTCTTCTCCCGCCAAATTGGAGCGTTCGCGCGTAATTGAACCGACCGGAAGCGGCGAGGGCCCGCGATCAATAGGGCTGGGCATCCACCATTGGTCTGTGTGCAGATTCATGGGAGCACCGCCCGGTTTGGCAATGTTGGCGGAAAAGCTGGAGAGCAAATAGTCTTCGCCCAGGACATGATCGACGACGGCGCGTACACGGGCGGTGAAAAGGATTTGGCGAAAGATACGGCCTTTATTGACAAGCATCCACACGCGTTGGTTGACGCCGCCGGCTGCGGCAGTATAGGCCCGTTGTTTGAGCCTGCCTCGATCATCCGTAAAGGCCCCCCACTGCTGTTTCTGTCCACCATCTTCGAAGGCCGCGCCCTGCACTAGTTCCGCGGCCGCTTGCTCCTTTAGCCGCTTGAGTGCGGCCTTCACCTCCCCTGGCCCCAATGCATTGGCGATCAGGCAATAACCGAAATCTTCGATATCCAATTTAGCCTGTTCGATATTCGCGGTCGCTGCGGGCAAGAGTTGAGTGGATGTCATCAGATTTCTCCGGGCAGGTTTGTTTTCGCTACTCTACTTTATTTTTGATGAAAGGGCAACGCTTGCTGGCAGAAAGTCCAGGGCAGTCGCATCTTAATTCGGACGTCACAATAGCCCATGAAGGGCGCCCACAAGGGGCGCCCCTACCAATTGTCAATCTTTTTCGGACAAGAAACCGGCCTCCAGTCGCCGAAGACCTTTAGAATTTGCGACTGCGCACTATGATTTGCACAGTTCTCGGCGTTTTGCCCTGAGAAGGGCACCCACAAGGGGTGCCCCTACCGTTTGTCTTCTCTCGGCGTTTTGCCCTGAGAAGGGCACCCACAAGGGGTGCCCCTACCGTTTGTCTTCTCTTGGCGTTTTGCCCTGAGAAGGGCACCCACAAGGGGTGCCCCTACCGTTTGTCTTCTCTTGGCGTTTTGCCCTGAGAAGGGCACTCACAAGAGGCGCCCCTACCGTTTGTCTTCTCTCGGCGTTTTGCCCTGAGAAGGGCACCCACAAGGGGTGCCCCTACCGTTTGTCTTCTCTTGGCGTTTTGCCCTGAGAAGGGCGCCCACAAGAGGCGCCCCTACCCGATTCAGGCAGCCTCACGAGGTCTTGCTAAATTGATGCAATTACCCTGGCAGAAAGTCCTGCTAACAGTTGTCGCCTTTTAGGCCAGCTACCGTTTTTTTTCTTGGAGCGAAAAACGCTCAAGAACCGGGACCGACAGTGCTCGCCACTTGAAATGGAGGGAATTATCTTTCCTTCAGCCCATTCATCCTTCAGTTCCAGTGCAGACCGGCGCTTGGTCAAAAAGAGTACCCGTATAAGCTTCTTGACCTGCCGTGGCAGTTTTGGAGGGTGGAGCCTGGAAGGAATATGGCTGAACAGACACGGCGTGCTTCGTCGGTTATCGTCACTCCTTTCGAGGAGGGGTGTGGCGAAAAAAATGGACCAGTTTCAGGCGCCATGCCTCCTAACCGGAACTGTTTCGGGCGCGGGATTGGCTGTGCTAGAATGGACTGATATGAATGACTTCGCATTGCCCTTGTCAGTGCTGATCGCCCCTGTTGGGCCCCCTCTCGTCTTGACAATGGGCAGCATAGTACTCTGGATATTTGGTCGATTTGTACGCCCGATGGCTCGATGGCACGTTATTGGGAGTGCGACCGGCATCCTCAGTGCAATAGCCTTGCTCTTCTGGGGTGGGGCGGCAGCGCTGACGGTAGCACTGCGGATGCAACCCATATCCCCATCGTACAGTATTCCCTGGCAGCCCTTCTTTTCCAGCGGCGCCGATCTGTTATGGGTCAGCAACGGTTGGAACTGGTACGTTTCCTGCCTTGTCCTTCTGTTGGGTGGCGGCGGTTTGCTGTTCAGCGGCATTTCCGGACAGAGCCGCGATCAGTCTACTGACGAGAACTGGCACGGCAGAGCGATGACTCTTGCCTTGTCACTCAATGCAATTGCCAGCGCACTGTTTTTTGTCAGCAGCGGAAATCTCCTTACGGTAACAATGATGTGGGTAGTGATGGATCTGTTTGTCATTGCCCGCAGTGCAATCGTGCCGGAAGGCCCTGGCCCATCTCCCACGCGGCAGTTTCAGGGATTGAGCATGATGGGAGCCTTGTTACTGCTGATCGGGCTGCTTCCGGCAGGCCAAAATGGACCGGCCGAGCTTCTGGCTGGCGGCCAACTGCCCCAGGAGACCGTGATTCTGATGCTGCTTGCCGGCGTCATTCGGGCGGGGGTCTACCCTTTGCATCTCTGGCTGTTACCGCAAAGAGGGGAACGCTTGTATATGCCGGACCGACTCATCGACCAGATGCCACCGGCGCTGTGCGGGCTTTGGCTATTGGGCTGGTCGAGCGGCCTGGCTGGTGAGGAGCTTCTTGCACGACCTGAAATCGTGGCGCTTGCCTTGTTTGGTCTGCTCGGCTCGGCCATCGCTACATTCACGACGTCGACAAGGCAGGAGCACACGACGTTCGTTTTGATCACCGCGGTCGGTATAGCCGGCCTGACAAGCATACTGTCAGAAATCCGAGGTCCGGCTGCAGTTCTGTGGCCGACGACGACCTTCGCCCTGGGAGGGGGCCTGTGGCTTATCGGCGAACGAATTTGGCGCGCCTGGCATTGGCAGATACCTATCAGTGTAGGTGTTCTGGCATTGGTAGGTGTCCCTTTTACGCCCGGCTTTCTGACGCAGTCCGTAGTCGCTCAGCTGCTGATGGTGGGAAGTTGCACCGATGAAACCGGTCTGTGCTGGAAATTGGGCGCCCTGATGTGGCCGCTGTTTGCGGCCTATATTGTTACGCAGATGATATACGTCTCATCCCTTTTGCGCAGTTGGGACAATGAGCCTGATGGCAGTTCCGTGACGGAACTAAGACCGGACGGCTGGATCATAGGCAGGCTGTTGGTATATGTGGTCATTCTTGCGATCCCACTAGCAACTGCTGGTGTATTTCCCGAGTTGATAACCAACCTTGCCAATCTTCCGGATGCAATTCCCCGCGGCGCAGGGAACCCCCCCAGTGCGGTTGCGAGTTGGCAGGTTTGGTTGACGCTTGTGGGCCCACTCACGTTGGGAATCGGGCTTGCCATCGCCCGCTCACAAGTCAGGGAGCTACTGAGCACCGGGGGGAATGGAGCCGACTCGTTAGGGTCACTCCGGTCGTGGTCGAGCCGAATTGCTCGTCTCGCGACACTTGATTGGCTGTCGGGCGTTACCAGGTGGGGCAACAGCAGGATGGGAAATGTGTGGGATATTGGTCTGGAGATTGTCGAAGGGGCGGGCCATATGGGGTGGGTCGTCGTCTTCGGAATCATTGGATACCTATTGTTGAGTACCTAGTACTACAACCGCAATTCACGAATCTGCAGTTTTTCCGGCGACAATGAGGGTGCGAAAGCGCATTTTGAACAGCCACGGAACTGAATGAAAGGCCCAAATGTGGCCACTTCTGGGCTTCTTTTTGCTCCTTCGGTCTTCGGTCAACAAGAGTGCGGTTGTAGTACTAGGTTCCGTTGACATTTTGGGAAGGCTGTTCAGATGTCAACAAGAACTGAAAGCCTGCAGGCCTGTTAGGGATGTTTCTCGCTTGAATGTTGAAATAGACAAAACCAATTGATCCGCGAAGTCACGCGAAGGGTCGCGAAGAACACCTTTTTGTCCGCGGAGGACGCGGAGGGACGCGGAGAACACCAAAGGCGTATCGGATTTTCTTTGCGTGACTGCGCCGCCCTTCGACGATCAGGCGTAATTTGCACCTGGAAGTCGTTGTTCAGACAAACGTCAACGAGCCCTAGTCGAAATCGTTGGCTGGCGAGCTTGGTCCTGGAGAGGCATTTGTCCGATTTGGGCGATGGCCGCAAAACAAAGATTGGCAAGTTGAGACATCAGATTTACATCAGTTTCCGGATTGAACTTCGCTGGAAGGCAGGACTGTTTTCCGTCCTGGAAACTTTGTGAGCAGCACTTAACCGGTGGAACTTTCGGTGCGATCAATTTTGGTTGGTGACCCGAGTTTTCGAAGTGTCTGAACTAAGAGAACAGAGATCATGGTTGAATTGTGGGCTTCAGTGCCCGTACATGTAATTTTGGGGCTTGCCGCGAGTCTTCCTGTTATATTGTGGGATTGGCGATTTGCCTTGCCTGGCCTGTTGATCGTCCAATTGGGGACAAGCGGGTTAATTGGGGCAGTCTATGGACTGCCGGCGCCATGGCCGGCGGTCCATTTTAGCGTACTGTTCGTAGCCTGTCTGATACTTCTACTATCGATTTTACAGAGCAGTAATGTCCGGGTCCGTCATTTTGGAGAATTCAGTTCAAGGCTTTTTCGCTTGCTTGTCCTGGGAATAGCGGCTCTAATGGTTTGGATGGCAAGCGACGGTATTGAATTGCCTCTCCTCAGCGACGCTTCAAAGATGCTGTTTCTTTGGTTGGCGGCAGTGGCATTGCTAACGCTGGGCATGACCGAGACTGTACTTTTTGGTGGCATCGGTCTTATGTTGTGGTTGATTCCAGTTCAGGCATTTCTGTCTGTCCTGTTTCCTTTGCCAGCCGTGATCGTACTGCTAGGCATATTGCAGCTTCTGGTGGCTTTGGCGTGCAGCTATCTCATACTGGCAGAGGACGAGGTACTGACATCGGTTGAAGTGCCATCAACCGATCCCGATATGGCGCCGGGGGTTCAGCGCCGTCAAAGCATTGCCACCGGCGCAAAAATCCTTTGGTATGGCATTGCCTATTGGTTTTTTTCCCTGGATAAACGTCGCCAAAACAGGGCGATCCGCAACGGGAAGAGTATTACTAATGGGCGTTCAATTTGAACAACCGCTCATTTTCGGGTTGAGAATCGTGCGATTCTTATTCTGCAAAAACGGGCTGCGCAGGCTCGTTCCAATTGCGTAACCCGTTAGAAGAGTCTTAGTGTCGGACGGGGCTTACATTTGTTGCCTCAATTCAGGGTGGGCAGATGTCGAGGAAGCCACAGATTTTTGGACGCCCAATTGTGGTTGGTCGGCTGTCCGGCGGACGAACGAGGAATGCTCAAAGTGACGAATAGAGACTGAACTACTGCGTTCCATGATCCAACTTGCCCTTCCTTCCTTCCTGTTCAGCCTCCTACTACTGGCAGTGTTGTCCAGTTATATTTTACGCCGTTGGGAGCAGAGCGTCTCGCTCATTAATGGCGGGATGCTGATTCTCTTCGCAGTTCTTCTTTGGCGGCTTCCCTCAGACGCGCCATCGCTTTCCATTCCATTCGTTCCCGTCACAATGGATCTTCGTGCAGGGATTTGGGAATACGGCTTCCTCTTCCAACTGACACAATCCAATGAACCGATAGTTGTGATAATCCTCCTGTTGTTAGGAACAGGCATGCTGTTGACGGCGGTTGCAAGTCAGGGCAGGGTGTTTCCTCCTTCAATTCTACTGGTTGGAGCAGGATATATCGGGATAGCACTGATGGTTGACGCCCCGCTTTCGCCGGTTTTTCTTGCTCCCGTTTCATTTGCGATATTGATGACAATAAGCGTCTTCCCAATTCAGGTCGGCATCTCGGGGGAGGGGTTGGGTTCTTTGCGGGCGATTCTGCCTCCGATTCTGGCGACTCCATTTGTGTTGCTCGCTGCATGGAATATGGAACAGTTGCCTCTCAATCCACAGGACATACACCTTGCTGCTGGTGGGGCACAGCTTCTGGGGGTAGGGCTTCTTATTCTTCTGGCGCCGGTGCCCTTCCACAGTGCCCAGCCACAATTGGGGGAGTCTTCCCCTCCGATTACGATGGCGCTGACGCTTCTGCTTTACCAGACTTTGGCACTATATCTCTACTTCCTGGCAACTTCGAGTTTCCCGATGCTCTTTGGTAGCACTGCCTTGAACGTATGGTTGACGTCAACAGCCACGATCACGATGGTCTGGGGAGGTGTGGCCGCGGCAGCTGCGAGTCATCCAGGCCGTTTGTTGGGCTATGCGATGCTACACGACTGGGGCCTGATCCTCTTGCTTCTTGCCAGCTCCGACGAGCGCAGCCGGCCAATGGTCGTCTCACTCTTTGCGTTGCGCATATTGAGCACAATGAGCGCCGCCGCCGGATTGGCGCAAATGCGGCAGGCGGCAGGCAGCTTGGAGCCGGACAATCTTCACGGGGTGGGAGCTCGATTGCCGTGGAGCACGGCGGCATTTCTCCTGGGCAGTCTCGGATTGGCCGGGTTCCCTTTGACGGCGGGGTTTTCCGGGCACTGGTCTGCAATACAGGCACTGGCAGAAGGCGACTGGCGCTTTGCTGCGATTGTGCTGATCGCCAGCGCCAGTGTAATCTTCGGTTTTGTGCGGATGGTAGGCATCTTTTTCGGCCGACTGGACAATCCAATTTTGCCCCGAGAACGACCGCTCGGTGTGGTTTTTTCTGTGATAGCGATACTCCTGGTTACGGCCATGGCAATCGTGCCGCAGTTGTTCGAAGGACCGATCTCCAGAGCTTTGCTGGCATTTGACTGACCAGAAACTGTCAGAATCTCCTCAACCAACATTTGATAGAGATTGATAGTCCACTCCTGATAGGGTTGGATAGGCAGGGGTTGGACAATTTTGTATCTCAAATCGCGTTTGGGCGTGCGTTTTAGTTGGGAGCGCTTCGCCCGGAATCGCGGTACTTTGAACAGGAGAGCCACCATCGGTTTCAATCAGGACGTTCGTTCGTCGAGACTCAAGGGCTTTTACAAGCTTAGCCTGGAGGCTAGGGTTGCTCTCATCGCCGACTGGGCGGAGTTGACCGGCGATGAGACGGCGCTGCTGGCTGACAGTATCGGCACGGAACAGGCCGACTTGATGATCGAGAATGTCGTCGGCCGGTTTGCGCTGCCGTTGGGACTTGGCGCCAACTTTCGGATCAACGGGAGGGACTACCTGGTTCCGATGGCGGTAGAGGAACCATCAGTCGTTGCGGCTGTCAGCGCAGGGGCGCTGCTGGCGCGTGCGGGGGGCGGCTTCTCGACGGGCAGCACAGAACCTGTGATGATCGCCCAGGTCCAGTTGCTCGACGTGGCCGACGCGACCAAAGCGGAGAGCGCAATATTTGGCGCCAAGGAGCTTATTCTGGCTGCCGCCGATACCAGCCCTACGATATCGCGGCTGGGGGGCGGCCCGCAGGAGATTGAGGTGCGCCACCTACCTGACACACCGGCAGGTCCTATGCTGATAGTTCACTTGCTGATCGACTGCCGCGACGCCATGGGCGCCAACGCCGCCAACACTGCCGCTGAAGCCGCGGCGCCTCTGCTGGAGCGACTCAGTGGCGGCCGGGCAGGACTGCGCATTCTCTCCAATCTCAGTGACAGGCGACGCGCTTGGGCGGAAGTCGAGATACCGGCAGAGGCGTTCGAAAGTAGTGCTTTTTCCGCCAGCAAGGTAATTAATAGGATCGCTGAGGCCAACGCGTTCGCGTGGGCGGACCCCTACCGGGCTACGACCCACAACAAGGGCATCTTCAACGGCGTAGACGCGGCGCTTCTGGCCACCGGAAACGATTGGCGAGCGGTAGAGGCCGGCGCCCACGCCTGGGCTGCACGCGATGGGCAGTATCGTGCGCTTACGGACTGGCATGTGCGCGGCCGCGCCGGTTCCGAGTCCTTGTACGGACGTGTGGAGCTGCCGCTCGCAGTTGGTACGGTGGGAGGGGCGACGCGGAGCCATCCGTCAGCCCAGGTAGCGTTGAAAATCCTGGGCCTTAACGCACTGGGAGAGGCTTCTCTCAGAGGTGACAAGGGCGGAGTGCACGCGGTTGAAGACGCGGGGCACATTAGGGGAGATGCAAGGATTCTGAGTGAGATCGTCGCAGCGGTGGGTTTGGCTCAAAATTTGGCGGCGTTGCGCGCGTTGGCTACCACCGGTATCCAGCGGGGGCATATGCGTCTTCATGCGCGTCAGATGGCAGTGGCAGCGGGCGCCGAGGGTGACGCGGTAGAGCAAATTGCCGGGCAGTTGGTGGCCGAAGGGAACATACGAGTGGAGCGGGCCAAGGAGTTACTGCGAGTGTGAAACAGCCGCCGCATCGGGTCGAACGTCTTGAAGTTGCGTCTCAAAGGACAAATCAATGTTGAATCAACCAGTTAAACCAGTTGGGATTGTGGGATATGGCGCATACGTCCCGCGCTTCCGCTTGCCGGGAGCAGAAATTAGCCGGATCTGGAGCGGCGAGATTGGCACGGCAAGCCCAGAGTCCGGTCAGGGCGTCGAAACTCCATCGCAACGAAAAGATAGTAGCCCAGTGAAGGAGAAGGCGGTGCCAGGGCTTGATGAGGACACAGCGACCATGAGCATAGAGGCGGCCCGCAATGCGCTTGCACGTTCGCAGGTCGATCCGCAAGACATCGGTGCTGTGTGGGTCGGCAGCGAAAGTCATCCTTATGCGGTCAAGCCGACCGGTACAGTTGTAGCCGAGGCGATCGGCGCCACTCCCGCCACGATGGCGGGGGACTGGCAGTTTGCGTGCAAAGCGGGGACAGAGGCATTGCAGGCAGCTGTCGGGCTTGTTGGCAGCGGCATGGCCCCCTACGCGATGGCGATCGGTATGGATACCGCGCAGAGCCGGCCGGGTGATGCGCTGGAATATACGGCTGGCGCGGGCGGCGCCGCGGTACTGGTGGGCGCCGCGGGGGAATCTCTAGCGGTCATTGAGCGAAGTTTGAGCTTTGTATCCGATACGACCGACTTCTGGCGACGGCCTGGCAGCCAGTACCCCAGCCATGCCGAGCGTTTCAGCGGAGACCCCGGTTATTTCGGTCACGTCATTCCGGCCGCCGAGCAGATAATGCATGAGTCGGGGTTGGCAAGGGCGGAGATTGACCATGTGGTTGTACACCAACCGAATGTCAAGTTCCCGGTGCGGGCGATGCGCGAGCTGGGATTCACGGAAGGTCAGTGGAAGAGCGGCTTGCTGGTCGAGGAGATAGGCAACACGTATGCAGGTTCCGCTCTCGTTGGCCTAACTGCGATTCTGGACATAGCCACTGCGGGGCAGCTTGTACTGGTCGTCAGTTACGGCAGCGGGGCCGGTTCTGACGCATTCCTACTGCGTACAACCGAGCGTGTTACTGACGCGCAGAGTCGCGCTCCCCGAACCTGGGAGTACCTGGGTCGCCGCGTTGAGATTGACTATGCGCAATATGTGCGTTTAATGGGGAAACTGGCTATCAACTGAGAATTTGCGTTGGAAGAGCGCGAACTGGAAGAAACAGCTCCTAATTCCCTCTTCGTCTGTCAATATACATCGCATCCAACTCGCCTTGCCCTAACTTTCTACTGATAGTGCCTTGAGGGCGCGTATCAGAGTGGTCCGCCAACCGCTTTCCTCGTCAATGGGAATATAGATTGCTTCACGACCAACATGGATTGCGTTGTTAGGCACAAACTCTCCATCGTCGGTTGTGTGACCCAACGCCATCCTCAAAGAGTACTGCAGTTTGCGCCTGGAACCGTCCTCGATTTCCCCCTTGACTACGCTTGCAGAACCGATTGCACGCAGGGGAAACCCTTGCGGGATCCGAATAGCGATCTGATCGCGCCGTCGGCCGATGTTGAGAATACCGGCTCTCAAGGCCTCCATCTTTACTCGGATCTGGTAAAACAGGTTCTGCATTTCAAGCGGAATGGAATTCGTCTCCGAGTCTTTGCCAAAACGGTCCTCAATTTCGCCGCGCATTTCATCCAGTTCCTGTTGGGAATTCAGGCCGGCAATGCGGCGGTAGAGCTGCAGACGCAGTCCCTCTTCTTCAACGTAGGTTGCCGGAATTTCGGCGCGCAGGGGTAGGTCCAGTGTGACCGGGGGAGCGAGTGGGTCATCCCTAGTAATCGGGGGCAGCCCTTCACTCGGTTGCTGCCCCGGAGGGTGAGGTGCACGGTCGCCGTTACCAGAGGCCGGCTGAGCAACGCCGGCGCCATCTCCCATTGCCGCGGCCAAGAGATCCCGCTTCTCCCGCAGCTCATTGACCGACTGGGTAAGGAGGCGGGTGTACAGGTCGAAGCCGACACTGACGATCTGGCCGTGCTGCTTGGCGCCCAGAAGTTCGCCAGCCCCCCGAATTTCCAGGTCACGCATGGCGATGCGAAAGCCTGCGCCGAGTTCTTCGCTGCTTTCGATCAGGGCCTCAAGCCGGCGGCGGGCATCGAAGGTCAGTGTACTGTGCCGATCATGGAAGAGATAGCAGTAACCCCTGACAGCGCCGCGACCGACACGGCCCCGTAGCTGATACAACTGGGCGAGACCGAAATGATCGGCACGATTGACAATCATCGTATTGGCGCGGCGAATATCCAGGCCATTTTCGACAATCGTTGTGCAGACAAGTGCATCGATCTCGCCGTCGGCGAAGCGCAACATCGTATCTTCCAGTTCACGCTCGGCCATCTGACCATGCGCTATTGCAACAACTGCCTCCGGCACCTCGCGTTGCAGCCGTGTTGCAAGCGTCTGCAATCCCCGCACCCGGTTATGGACGAAGAACACCTGGCCGTCCCGCTCCAGTTCCCTTTGGACTGCTTGACGTACGAGCGTGTTGTCGAATTCTGCGAGTATTGTTCGCACCGGAAGTCTCTCTCTTGGCGGCGTATTGATGGCGCTCATGTCGCGGACGCCGCTGAGACTCATGTGGAGAGTTCGAGGGATCGGCGTCGCGCTAAGCGTGAGCACATCCATCTGGGTCCGCATCTGCTTGAGACGCTCTTTGTGGCTGACGCCGAAGCGCTGCTCCTCGTCGATAACGAGCAAACCAAGCGACCCGAACTGTACATCTTTTGAGAGCAGACGGTGCGTGCCGATGACGATGTCAGCGCTCCCATCGCGCATTTTCTGCAAAACCCGCTCCTGCTGGGCCGGTGTACGGAAGCGCGAAAACATCTCCACCACAATGGGAAACTGGTTGAGGCGCTGGCTGAAGACACGGAAATGCTGTTGGGCAAGAACAGTAGTCGGCACGAGAACAGCTGCCTGTTTTCCGTCCATCACGGCCTTGAACGCGGCGCGAATGGCAACTTCAGTCTTGCCGTAACCGACATCGCCGATAATAATTCGGTCCATCGGGCGGTCGCCTTCCATGTCACGTTTGACGTCGATGATTGCATCGATCTGGTCTGACGTTTCGCGGAAAGGAAACGCCGCTTCCATCTCTTCCTGCCAGGGACCGTCCGGGCTGAAGGCGTAGCCAGGGATGACTTCCCTCTCTGCATAGAGTTTAAGCAGATCTTCGGCGATATCTTCAACTGCCTTTTTGGCACGCGCCTTTACCGTTTGCCAGTCGCTGGTACCGAGGCGAGTGACGCCGGGCGGGATCCCTGCATCCCCTGCTCCTACATACCGGCTCAGGCGGTCTGCCTGATGCACTGGCACATATAGTTTGTCACCCCTGGCATAATTCACCTGCAGATATTCCCGCTCGACACCTCCCACTTCTAGTCTGGTCAGGCCTTCGTAAACAGCTATGCCATGCTCCATGTGAACGACATAGTCGTTGGGGCTGACATCGGCAAAAAACAGTTCGGGCGCGACCGTGGACTGGGATCTTCGCCGCTGTTGACGGGCCTGTCTGGTCCAGCCGAACAGCTCGGAATCGGTGAACAGACGCAGGCCCGCAGGCTGGAGACCGTTGGCATCGTCCTCCGGATCCGCGGGGCCATTCATGACAAACCCTTCCGGCAGAACGCCCTGCAAGAGCGAGATTCCGCTGCGAGGTGGTTTGTCCAGTTCTGGGATCAGGTTCGTAGGCACCTGGGCCTCGCGCAATTCTTCTTGCAGTCGGGCAGTCTGTCTCGAGATGAGCACGACGCGGTCGGTGGATTTAGCAAACTTGCGCATCTCCTGCAGAATGCGCTTGGTTTGGCCGGCAAAGTGTGGGCTGGGGACAAATAGGCGTGCCAGGGCGGAACTTTCGCTCTCTACTGGTTCACCCGGGAGACCATTCGCGCCCAAAACAAGCGGATTGCGAGCTTCGATTTGCGGCAAGAGCGTTTCCGAACTGAAAAAGCTGGAGTGGAATTTCGCCGGAAGTTCATAGCCGCGTATCAGCTCCAGATACGTGCGAGCGGCTTCTTCCTCGGACGCCTTCAGACTGGCGGCAACCTGCTCGCCGTCGTCGATTGCTAACAGGCCGTTTTTGGGCAAGTGTTCCAGGAGCGAAGCCGGCCTGGAGTAGAAGTAGGGGAGATACCACTCTATGCCGCGAAATGTACGTCCGGCGCCCAGATCTTCCAACTCCCGGGTAATCTCCTCGCGAATGGCAAGAACCAGGTTGGGTTCCTCCAGCAGAGTCGCGCGAAGACTGGCAGCGCGGGCGTTGCCGGTCTGGTGCTTCTCCGAGTCCTCTCCGCTGCCAGACACTTCCTCAAGGGTTGCCTGAACCAGGGGAGAACCGGCCAGTTGATGGTGGACCATAGTAGTGGGGGCTTGCTCTGCGGCAGCCTGCGGTGAAGCGCCTGTAGAAAGAGCGCCGCCGAGAGCTTCACTGCCCGGTCCAATCAGTACTCTTTGCAGCTGTCGTTCGCTGCGCTGCGTTGTCGGGTCGAAAGCACGCAGTGTTTCCACTTCGTCGCCGAAAAGGTCGATGCGGACCGGGTGGGACAGGTTCGGGGGCCAGATGTCGACGATGCCGCCGCGGCGGGCGAAAGTTCCCGGCTCCTCCACTACTTGCACCGGTTCGTAGCCGCTATGGGCCCACCGCCCCGTCAATTCATCCAACTGAACGAAACTGCCGACGCGTAGTGGACGCAGGGCCATTCTAAACGCTCTGGCAGGCAACGTCTTCTGCATCACAGCACGGGCCGAGGCTACAACAACCGTTGGCCGGCTGCTTTTCTGCTGCAGGGCTGCCAGCGCGGTCAGTCTGAGTTGGCGAGTGCGGCCTGCCCAAGGTATGCGTTCAAATGGCAACGCGTCAGGCTCGGCATAGAGTGACACATGCGGCGCACCATCGGCGGGAGGCAGGAACAGTTCAAGCCGCTCAACCCAGTTCTGGGCCTGCTCTGCAGTACCGGTCAGTACCAGGACCGGGCCTTCCCTGTCGGTCGCGACAGTGGCAATAACGAAGGCGCGCGCGGCCGCGTATAGTTTTTGGGGCGGCGATGTGTGCCCTTTTACCAGCTCTTGAAAAGCTGGCAGAGTCCGGAGCAATGGCAGCAAACCGGAAAGATTCATTGTCTTCGAATTATCACTGTATGATTTGGGGCCGCCGGCGCGAATATCACCACGAGTGTAGGAGGCCAGTTTGTCCCTTGCATTGGTTGTCCGTTCAGGCCGATGCCTCGGTAGCTGTGTTAAACCGATTCATGGCATGGTCGATTCCATTGAATAGCCAGCTCTCGACGGCGTCGGCAATAAGTGGACGTAGACTTTCGAAGACGATTTCCTCGTCAACGCTGAAGTTTTGCAAAACGTAGGCGGCCGAACTCATTGGCGTGTTTGGTCGACCTATACCGACGCGGGCCCGCGGAAACTGATCGGTTCCCAGCAGTCGGATGAGGGACTTCATGCCGTTGTGCCCTCCGCTGCCGCCAAACGGGCGCAGGCGCAGTTTTCCGCTGGGCAGGTCGAGTTCATCATAGACTACAAAGATGTCCTGGGGCTCTACTTTATGGAAATGTGCCATCGGCGCGACGGCGTTTCCGCTAAGGTTCATGAAAGTGAGCGGACGCATCATCAGTACCCTATGGCTTGCCGCGTTTTCTCTAGGCAGACGTTTATTTTCGAGCGCGCTCGAGCGCGTGAACGTACCTGCTCCGAATAGCGCGTTGAACTTGGCGCGAGAGAGCGGAATGTTATGGCGCTGGGCAAGGAGGTCCACCACCTGGAAGCCGATATTGTGTCGATTGCGCGCATATTGGGGCCCGGGATTACCCAAACCCACGATCATTTTCATGGTCAACTGCCTTGCCAGTTTCTTGTCATACGAAATCCCAAGTGCGTTCAGTTCAGGAAACCGCCTCCTGTCAGAGTCTGCAAATAGTAATAGGCCGTCGGCCAAAATTCCCGCACCCGACTCCTGTTACTAATGAAAATGGGTTTTAGACCGATTTGTCCGAATTCCAGTACTTCATTATCCAACATCTGATTTCGGCGGGCAAATGGAGGGGACGACTACGCGGTCTGGCTACTTGTCAAGCACGATAGAAGGCTCCCATCTAAGTTAAGGAGAGCCTGGCCAATGGGCAGGGCAGACGCATCTTAATTCGGACGCCAAAATAGCCGACGAAGGGCGCCCACAAGGGGCGCCCCTACCCGATTCAGGCAGCCTCACGAGGGTTTGTCCCAATTTGATGCAATTGCCTTGGGCCAATGGGCTAAGACTGCAAATGTCCTGTCTGGAAGCCTCTGGTCTGGCCGGGTTGCAAGCCCTCGTCTGCAGCATAACGATTCTCCCATAACTATCGAATTGTCAAATCGCCCAAAGACTTCCTCAGTCAGTTAGGCGTCTTCCGGACCGTATTTCGCGAGCGTCGAGTTGTTAGCTGGCGGAAAGGATGGCAGCAATTTCAAGTACGAGGATTTGGCTGTTTCAGACCAGTTTTCCCTGAAACTCTTGCACGCATAACTGCCCTGGTACAGGCATACGCCCGTTGCAGTTCGGGGCAAGGCCTGGAGCCGCGAGTTGCGCTCCTGACCTTCGAGTTGCTGTCCTGGCGCGAATTGGGTCAGACGGGCACTCTTGTGCAGACCAATGCCACAGTTTGGGTCTTCATCCTGCACGCGTTTTACCTGGCCGCTGGGTGTCTTCCCGGCGACTCCCAGGAGACCGATCCTGTGTGAATTGAAAGCTGCCAATCGGATGACGGACTAAGAGGCGGCGCAGGTAGGCAGACTGAGGCTTTGCAGGTGAGCGGTCACAGCCCCAGTCAGGCCAGCGAAACTATAGCCTCCAGGCAGACATAGTTGCTGATTGGCTGAAAGGTCCAGACTCGTCAAATTGGTAAGGGCGCTCAGATTGGGCACGGCCCCGGTCAACTGGTTAGAGCCGAGCGTCAGGATCGTCAGATCGGTGAGTGCACTCAAGACCGGAATCGATCCAGTCAACTGGTTGGAGCCAAGATCCAGATCTGTCAATTTGGTTAAGGTGCTCAGATCCGGGATTGACCCGCGTAATTGGTTGGAAGAGAGAGACAGGCTCGTTAGTTTGGTGAGTGTGCTCAGATCCGGGATTGACTCGCCCAATTGGTTGGAAGAGAGAGACAGGCTCGTCAGATTGGTGAGGGCGCTCATCTCTGGGATTGAACCGTCCAAATGGTTGGAGTGGAGGGACAGATTCGTCAGCCGGGTAAGGGCGCCCAGATTCGGGATTGATCCGGTCAACTGGTTGTGGCCGAGGTCCAGCCAGGCAAGGTTTGTAAGGGGGCTCAGGTCCGGTATTAACCCAGTTAACTGATTGTAACTGAGGGACAGCCACCTCAGGTTGGTGAGGGCGCCCAGATTCCGGGGTAGCCCTGTCAATTCATTATGACTGAGATCCAGCCACGTCAGGTTGATGAGAGCGCTCAGGTCCGGGACCGTTCCGGTAAATAGGTTGGATCCCAGGTACAGTTCTCTCAGGTTGGAGTTAGCGCTCAGGGCGGGAATTGAACCACTGAACTGGTTGCTGGTGAGGTCAAGATCTGTAAGGTTATCGAGGGAATTCAGGTCCGGAATCTGTCCGCTCAACTGGTTGGAACCGAGGGACAGACTTGTCAGGTTGGTGAGGGAAATCAGAGCCGAAAATGAGCCGGTCAACTGATTGAAGCCGAGGTCCATAGTCGTCAGGTTAGTAAGGGCGCCCAGATCCGGGATCGATCCGGTCAACTGGTTGTCAGAGAGATACAGGTTTCTCAGGTTGGAGAGGGTGCTCAGATCCGAGATCGGCCCGCTCATCTGGTTGAAACTAAGGTCCAGACTCGTGAGATTGGTGAGGGCGCTCAGATCGGGGAGTGGACCACTCAACCCATTGCCTGGGAGCAGCAGTTCGACTACGCGACCGCTTTCGTCAGTGGTGACGCCGTACCAGGTAGAGAGCGGCTCGTCGGTCGACCAGTTGTCGTTGTGCGTCCAGTTGGAGCCGTCCGTTGCCTCGAAGAGCGCGACAAGCGCACCCCTTTCCCTGGTTGCCTCAGTTGAAGTAACAGTTGGTGTGGGCGTGATAGTGGGCGTGATAGTGGGCGAGGTGGTTGGCGTGATAGTGGGCGAGGTGGTTGGCGTGGTGGTTGGCGTTGCTGTGACCGTGGGCGTCGCAGTCGACGACTGCGTGGCGGCAACGGTGGCGTCCTTTCGGTCCGACCAGTCATCCACCTGGCCGGCTTCGCTCACGGCGCCCACCCAGTAGTAATAGGTCCTGCCCGCAGTGAGATCGGTATGCGTGTAGGTCGTGGCGGGCGCGACGACGTCTTCCAAGCGCTGGTGGCCGTCGGCCACGGTATAAAGCGCCAACTTGTAGCGCACCGCACCGTGCACTGCAGTCCAGTTAAGTTCGACCGCGTTCGCCCCCTTGGCCTCCGCTGTCAGTGCCGGCGCGGGTAGCTTACCGGGTACGGCCGGCGTCAAAGTCGGTGTCGCAGTTGTCTGTGTAGATGCCGTCGCAGTTGGCGTCGCCGTCGCAGTGGGCATTACTGTGGGCGTCGCGGTTGCGTTCGAGCGGTGTGTCGCCGTCGGGGTCGCCGTCGACGACTGCTCGTCGGACGGGGTGGCGCCCTTTCGCTCCGACCATTCAACCTTCCCGCCCGCTGCGCTCACGGCGCCCACCCAGTAGTAATAGGTCCTGCCCGCAGTGAGATCGGTATGCGTGTAGGTCGTGGCGGGCGCGACGACGTCTTCCAAGCGCTGGTGGCCGTCGGCCACGGTATAGAGTGCCAACTTGTAACGCACCGCACCGTGCACTGCTGTCCAGTTGAGTTCGACCGCGTTCGCCCTCTTGGCCTCGGCAGTCAGCGCCGGCGCGGGTAGCTTACCGGTTACGGCCGGTGTCAATGTCGGTGTCGCAGTTATCTGCGTAGATGCCGTCGTAGTTGGCGTCGCCGTAGCGATCGAGGCTGGCGTCGCGGTAGGGGTCGGCGTCGCTGTCGGGGTTGGCGTCGCGGTAGGGGTTGGCGTCGCTGTCGGGGTCGGCGTCGCGGTAGCGTTCGAGCGGTGTGTCGCCGTCGGGGTCGCAGTCGACGACTGCTCGTCGGACGGGGTGGCGCCCTTTCGCTCCGACCATTCAACCTTCCCGGCCGCTGCGTTCACGGCGCCCACCCAGTAGTAATAGGTCCTGCCGGCAGTGAGATCGGTATGCGTGTAGGTCGTGGCGGGCGCGACGACGTCTTCCAAGCGCTGGTGACCGTCGGCCACGGTATAGAGCGCCAACTTGTAACGCACCGCACCGTGCACTGCCGTCCAGTTGAGTTCGACGGCGTTCGCCCCCTTGGCCTCCGCCGTCAGCGCCGGCGCGGGCAGTGCATCGGCGGTCTCGGTTTGCGCGTAGGTTGCGCTATCTGTGCCGAGGGAGAGAGGAACCAGCGCCGCAAGTATTAGGACCAGAAAAATTATTCCAGAGGGTCTCGCGGTCAGTATACGTGTTCTGAAGTTCACTGGGGCGCCTTCCTGAATTCATCGATGCGAGCCCAGGAATTCAGGCCGGCAGAGGAAATCCCACAATACGAGTACATTCACGTTGAGGATTCGAGATTTGCCACACTGAGTTGCAGCGAGCGAGTTGCTGGGCGTCCCTCCAATCCTAGCCAAATGCGAAATTCAATCTTTGGCTTGTGAAAAGCAAGGGCTGCAGACTGTACTTGGGTATGCGATTCTGTTGTGCAAAGAATGCTTGTCCCAAACAATTTTGAGCGGCAGCCAGTAATTCATTGTTCAGCATCTGGCACCGCTTGCCAAAGCGGACTGAGGACCACCCAGTCTGAACATGGGGCGTGCCGGCAAAGTGAGATACCGAATGAGGGCAGGCGCCAAACACAGGAGGATGTTGCATTCCGACCTTCAGCCCTTGCAAAGCGTCTACATTTTTGTTGGCAGTGGCGCGAGGTGGTTACTCTTACCTACCGACTTGCTCTCGAACACCGAAATCCTGGTTCGCGTTGACCCTCGGCGGGATAGTGAAGTTTACAGTTCGAGCCCGCCTCCGTCTGCAGGATCATTCTGATTTGGCAATCACCCACTCCAGAAGACGTTTGGCGGCAAAGGCTGCTGCCAACAGAAGGAATAGTCCTGCGCTCCAGCGCACTCCGGTAAAGAAGCGTCCCCGCAGTCTATCCAAAGACAACGATTCGCCCAAGTCTCCCAGAATGCTTGGCTGCTGGACGATGGCGTCCTGGCCGGGGGTAGAGGCCTGGCCTCCGTCTGCGCTTGCGCCGCTATCCTGGCTGGGCGGCAAAGGCGTTGAAGTCGGTTCGTCGGTTGACCCCTCGATGTTCGGTTGGTCGACCTGGACTGCAGCGGCGGTAGGTTGCGGATAAGGAGTCGGCGTGTCGATGGGGATCGGCGTGGGAGTGGGCGCGTCAGGCGTGGGCGTAACAGGATCCCTGCCTACGCTGATGTTATGCACGAAGAACTCACCATAGTTTCCATCCGGCTTCACGACCCGCAAGCGCAGGGTATATGTGCCGGGCGCCAGGACATCGGTATGCCATACACCTAATTGTCCATTGACTATCTGGCGGGTTTCGCCGGCAAAATAGGAGTAGGCCTCTTCTCCGCTTGATTCCTCTTTAGAGGAGAGTTCATATCGGGCAAATAGAGCATTGGTTGCCGTTCCAATAATGGGAACGGGACCGCTGACACTGCTGCCTGGCGCTGGGGAGGTGATTCCCGATTGGCCTGCTTGCTCGCTTCGGGCCAGCATTTTGTCCAGTCGAAGGTCCGGCTCCTGGTCCAGGAAGTTTTGAACGCCAACCTGAGCAGCGGCAGCATTTGAAGTGCCTGCCATTAGAGCCAGCCCAGTCAGGACCAGGAAAAGAATACACAAGAGGTTGAGCGCCGTTGTTCGTACTAAACGTATGAATCTTTTGCGACTGCAGTTGGGATATTCGATCATGAAAAACGTGGTCCTTGTGGGCGATCCCAGCAGGCTTTTGCAGCTAAATGGCCGCCTCGTTCTGTATGGTGCGGTGACTATTCCTCATTAAATATTGAGACAAAGAGTTCATAGACGGTCTGCATTCCGGGATCGCGGATATTTCGCCCGCATCGCCGCTATTCGCAAACTTCTGGTCTCGTTGGGGATTTACACCAGACCTGTACGGTCGTGATTATTGCCAATTCCTAATAAATTGAATAATGTCACCAATTTCCTCGTCTGTCAGAGCCAGTTGTCCGCCAAGGGGCGGCATGGCGATTCCCGTGCGATTGTCCTGCGCATCGGCCGCACGTCCATCTCGGATGAGGGCCAATAGCTCACTATCGGTCTGCCCGGCAACGACTGGCGAGTCTGCCAGAACGGTTCCCAGTCCCTCTATTCCCTCGCCATACTCCCCGTGGCATGAGGCGCATCCCTGCGCATATAGGACTGCCCCCTTTTCCAGGCTCGTCGGCGTGGCGGTCGGCGAAGGAGTCGCGGTCGAATCCGCAAACAGTTCCACAAATGGCAATTCGGAAACGATTGGAAGCTCCACAATCGGCAGAGAGATCTGAATCTTTCCGGCACGAGCGGCCCCGGCCACGTACAATCCTATCGCGACAATGACGAATATGGGGACAGGCCAGCGCGGCCACCGGTATGGAAAGATCTTGTTGGCGTTGCCCGCTTCGGCGGCGATGACCACAAGCATACCTGTTGTTATGGTCATAAATCCGAGCATAGCCAGAAGCGGAATCGTAATGAATCCGAACCAGTCAATCCAGACAGTAGTGCACGTTACCCCGACCCCACAGGACGACGGCGCGCCAAACAACTGCGTTTTCTGCAACAGGAAGTGATAGACGGCGACACCCTGCCCCAGCAAAGAAAAGGGTAATACAAGATGGGGAAGATGGTTGTCCCGGCGCATTATCCCCAAGGCAAGAAGGCAAGCGAGGGGATACATCAGGATGCGCTGGTACCAACAAAGTGTACAGGGCGTAAAGCCGCTCACCTCGCTGAAATAGAGGCTGCCCATCGTTGCAGCCAACGCAGCTATCAGCGATCCGAAAAGGCCGAGCCGAGACCAAGAGGAGGAACTGTTCATCGGAATGTGTTTCGCTTCGTCATTGACCTGACGACAGCCGGTCCTCAATCGCCCCTGAAACGGCCTCATAATCAAGAGGGTTGTCGACGTTGATGCCGTCAACCAGGACGGTAGGTGTGCTGTTGTGCCCGGCTGCGCGGGCGGCTTGTGAACTCTCAGATACCGTCGAGAGGTGTGTCTGGTTAGTGAGACAAGAGGTAAACGAGTCTTCGTCGAGTTCCAGTTCCACGGCGTAGTCGATTAGCCGCTCCATGAAGAATGCGCTTGCGCCTGAAGAGGTTGCCTGGAAGACACGATCATGGTAGCTCCAGAACAACCCCTGGTCGGCGGCACATTCGGCGGCCTGAGCAGCGAGGGAGGCGCCTGGCTCGTGTTGTTGCAAAGGGAGGTGATGGAACTCCAGCTTCACTTTGCCGGCGGAGATATAGTTTTCAACAAGGCCAGGCTTTACGCGCTGATTGAAAGCAGCACATGCCGGGCAGCGGAAATCTTCCCACGCTTGTACGGTGACCGGTGCATTTGGATCGCCCAAGATGTTGCGATTCTGCCATTCGGCGGGAATGCCGGAATAGACGGGGGATTCGTTTGATGACTGCTGATTATTTGCCGCCACTGCCAGGACAACTGCAATCAGGCCTGCCAACAAAACGGCCCCGCCGATCAGATATAGAACCAACGGTTGTGGCCGCTTACCCTTGGCAGGTGGGTTGTTGGCAATCCGGCTCTTTGTTTTTTCCATTTTCTCTACGCGCCTACCGAGTCGAATGGGGTGGTTGCCGCACACCTGCGGCCATGGAGCCCCTCGTTTCCGGTTCGGGCTGTCTCTTTCTGCGATCAAACTCTGATATTGGAATATAGCACCGATTCCCGTCGTTTACAAAACTGCTACAGATTTTTCGAGCAGGCGGCGGGCCTTACTTTCGCCAGGGATACAATCAGAGTAAGCTAGCTATGGCAGGGGCCGGGCAGTCCGCTTGGACGCTATGAGACTAAGTGTCCCCTCTTCCGATTCGGTAGCTGCTCAAGTATCGCTGTTACTGGGGGGCCAGCATCGGGCAACCGTTCTTGGACATTGCCAGTTCGGACCTGGGCTGGCTTTTCCGGGCGCGAGGATTCGGACCTGATGCCCGCCCGCCAGAAGCTTTCGTCTATGGGAGGATTCTTGCAGATGACTGACAGAGGACCGCGAGCTCGCACGGCCATCGGGGGCGAAACACTCAAGGATAAGGTTGCCGTAGTCACCGGTGCAAGCCGGGGCATAGGCGCCGCGATTGCCGAGGCACTGGCTGCGGAAGGGTGCCGGCTGGCCCTGGCGGCGCGTAGCGCAGACCGGCTCGAGAAAGTTGCTGAGGAGCTGCGGACGCGTTATGGCGTCGAAGTCTTGAGCGTGCCCACCGATATCAGCGAAGAAAGCCAGGCGCGTAAACTGGTCGAGACGGCGGCGGCCCATTTCGGTGGGGTGAACATTCTGATAAACAACGCAGGAATGGGCATATACGGCGCGGTAGACGAACTGCAACTGGACGATCTGCGGCATGTTTTTGAGGTCAACTTTTTCGGCCCATTGGCCGCATTGCAGGCGGCAGTTCAGGTGATGCGACGACAAGGAGGGGGCACGATTGTCAACGTCAGCAGTATAGTAGGAAAATTTCCTCAGCCACTGGGGGGCGGTTATACGGCAACGAAATATGCGCTCCAGGGGGCGAGCGGCGCGGCCCGAGCAGAGTTGAAGCGAGACAACGTCGATCTCATTCTCGTCTGCCCCGGGCTGACGGAGACCGAGTTTTCGCAGAACAGCCGAATCAGTGTTCGCGGCGCCGAGCACCGGCAAGGAGAGCGACACGCACTTGGTCGGGGTGTCGAGCCGGATAGGGTTGGGCGCCGCACTGTCAAGGCGATCAAACGGGGCGAACGCGAGGTATACATCACCCTGTTTGATCGTTTCCTGGTCTTGGTTGCCACGCTCCTTCCCGGCCTATTCCAATGGGCGCTGATTTATGTGACCAGGTACAGGCGAAAGCGATTCGAAGAGGGTGGCTCCCCCGGCGAATGACAATATCGGTTAGAAAGAGACGTAATCTGGTCGATTCCCGACCTTCGCCACTCTGTCAAACTTGCCGAAACAGCACCCACATGGGCCTTTGGCCTACGTCATACACGCCCAGCGGAGCCAGCGAGCCGCTTTCGGGGTCGATCGCGTATGTGGCCGCTCTGCCTGTCCCTTGTCCAGCGGCGAGGAGATAGCGTCCACTGGGGTCGATATTGAATACTCTGGGAACTGCCTCGGTAGGCTGCCATCCTGGCTGGGAGAGCGTACCGTTTTCCGGGTCGATGGAGAAGACAGCGATGCTGTCGTGGCCCCGATTGGAGACGTATAGCAAGTGCCCGGCCGGGTGCAGGTGGATCTGAGCACAGGTGTTGGCGCCATTGAAATCAGCGGGCAGTGACGAGATTGTCTGAAAGGGGCGCAAAGTGCGGCCCTCCCGTTCAGTCTGCGTCTCAGCGTTGGGGGGGGCGTTGAAATGGTAGGCGGTGACGCTGGAACCGTCTTCATCGGATGTATAAACGAAGCGCTGATCCTGTGAGTAAACGAAGTGTCGGGGTCCATCTCCTTCGCCGGCGGCGCGGCGGGGGGCAGCCGGATTTGGGGTCAGCCGACCTGTGCGCTCGTCGAACAGGAACTGGAAAACGCAGTTGGCTTCGAGAGGGTGGGGCACGAGAGCGTAGCGGTTCGATGCATCGGTCTCAATGCAGTGGGCGCGGGCCGCAGTGGGAACAGAACATACTTCAGAGGCGATTGAACCGTCGGATTCAAGTTCGTGGACAGTCACCTTGCCTGCGCTGTAGTAGGCGGCAAGCAGATAGCCGCCGGTCTTGTCCGGGGCGACGTAGCAGGAATCGGCGTCGAGCTGCCGCTTGTTCAGCAGCCGCAACGCGCCGGCATCCTCGAAGCGGAATGCCGCAAGCTCGCGACTGGCACGCAGGGAGCAGTACAGTGTCTGCTCGTTTGGGGCGCTCGCCAGCGCGGAAGGACCTCCGGGCACGGGGACATCCTGGCGGTGCGTCAGCAGGCCGTCATTATCCATTTCATAGGCCCGAATGAGATCGTCGCCAGAAAGGGAAATGTAAGCGATTGTGGTCATGAGTTGCTCCTTGGCAATAGGAGTGTAGCGCAGTGAATAGGCGTTAATACCATGGATTGACATAGTAACGCAAGTTTCGCCAGTGTGAGAAGAACGACTTCGACGTTGCATCGGCCCTTACTTGTTCTTGTTTTCTCTTCATCTCTCCCCTGGCTTGTGCGAATACAACGACTGATGTAGTGTTGGCGGAATTGACTCCGGATCCACTTTTCTGAAGAGGCAACTAAACGATGACGAAGAAAGTCTGGATGGAATGGTCACTCTCGCCCACTCTTATGTCGCGACTCACGGAGTTGGCGGAAGTCGTCGGCGACGGTGATATGGCGCAACTTCACGGTTCTGCCGTCATTACAGGCATTCGGCGCTACTACGACGGCGAATTCATGGATCGAGTGGGGCCAAACTTGAAAATGATTGCCAAGCCTGGCATCGGTGTCGACAATATCGACCTCGATGCTGCGACAACGCGTGGAATTCTTGTCTGCAACACTCCTGACGCGCCGTCTGAATCTACCGCAGAACACGCCGTCGCGCTGCTGATGGCGGTCGCCAAACGGGTGATGGTTGGAGATATGCATTTGCGGGGCCCAGCGGATTTTGGACGGGATGATATGCGGGGCACGGAGCTGCTTGGCAGTAAGTTGGGCATCGTCGGCTATGGACGTATCGGCCGGCGGGTGGCAGAGATGTGTGCACTGGGAATCAGGATGCAAGTGACGATATATGATCCGCTATTGGCCAGCGATGTTGCGCTTCCCGCCGGCGTTTCGAGGACGGACGATGTTGATGCGATATTTTCGGAGAACCAGTTCGTAACTCTGCACACGCCGCTCCTGCCGGCGACCCACCATCTGGCCAACGAAAGACGTTTACGGCTGATGAAGCCGGGCAGCTATCTGATAAACGCTTCGCGCGGGGGTGTGGTGGACGAGGGGGCGTTGATCAAAGTGCTGCAGGAGGGTCATTTGGCTGGTGCCGGACTGGATGTTTTCGATCCGGAGCCGCCGCTGGCGGACAACCCCTTGTTGAAGTTGAATAATGTTGTCCTTACGCCCCATATCGCCTCCAACACAGATGCGGGCATGGCTGCCATGCAGGCCGGCACGGTTGAAAACATGGTGAACGTTTTGAAGGGCGAGCGGCCGACTTGGGTTGCCAATCCGGAGGCGTGGCCAGGCCGGATGGAGCAGGACACGGCCTGATGCGGCCAAGGCGGGGACGGAAACCGGCGCGCCGCCTCACTTCCCCACGTCAACCGATTTGGGAAGGCTTGCAATTCTCACCAGCGGATGTGACTTTGAACGGGTCCGGTATGTTGGTCGGAGCGTTCGGCGATCGGCCAGCCGCGCCACTCCTCGGCAACGGCAATCAGCCCTTCCACAGCTGCCTCGAAGATGATTTTTCCCTTTTGCGGGGTGGCAAGAGTCGGATCTCCGTGTACACCCAGCTGGGTCCAACGGCCCCAAAAATCATTAAATCGAACGGGATTAGAATAGACACTGTCTGAGCTGACATACTGGCCTTGCACATCATCGTCAGCTGCGGCCTTGTCCATCTGCACGCGCTCGGGCGCCAAGTGGAGGTAGAGCGAGGTTTCGAACTCGTCGGCGTGAGCCATTACCTCCGTCTCTTTGACACGATTGAATGCGTCCATGGCCAGCCCGAAGTACCCCAAGGCGCCGCATAAGGAGTCGGTCTCCAGTACGGTCTTGCGGGCGACAAGATCGATCAAAGGCGTGTTGGAACCGTGCCCGTTAACCAGCAGAATCTTTTCGAAGCCATGGTAGGCGACGCTCTTTGTGATGTTCAGGCAAAAGGCGATGAATACATCGGGCTCGATGTGAATTGTGCCCGGAAAGTCGATATGGTGGAGATTCAGTCCGTAGGAGATAGGAGGCAGAACCAAGATCGACTCCGGCGCGCGGCGGCCCGCCTCCAGGCAGACCGATTCACACAGGAAGACGTCAACGTCCAATGGCAGATGACGGCCATGCTGCTCGGTCGAGGCGACCGGCAGCAGCACGACTTTTTGCGCGGCGATGGCTTCGTTCATCTCCGCCCAGGTTAAGCGGTTATATCGGTGTTCGGAGAGTGGATCCATAGGTCTGTTCGCTCAATATTGTGTGCGCCTGGTCGTCTCAGAATCTGGGAACAGCGCTTTGAATAGATATTCAGAGGTTTCGGCAAGCCGCCGCGAAGGACATTGTTACTTGCGCCGAGTGGCCATCTAAATGGTTGAGGACGGCATCAACGATAGGCTTCGGCCTCGTCTTGTGGTTCGAAGCCTACGACTTCGCGGGCGTGGGCAATGTCACGGTAGCCCCATTTATTCCTGGAGAGGGCAAAGAAGATGTCAAACTTCAGTTCGGACGGGGCTTCAATGCAGCGCTCCACCATCTGACTGATATCTCTTTGGCTGCACCAGACAGAGAACTGGCGGGAATCGGTCGGGCGGTCTACGGCGTTGACAAGCCCGATTCGCAGACAGATTATCGAAAGATCAGAACTGTCTGTCACCTGCCAGGCCAGGGCTTCGCCCCACACCTTGGTTGCCCCGTATACACCGGTCGGGCGGACGGGCGTCTCGTGGGTGATCATCGGCCACGGATGTTCGACATTATTGTAGTCGCCATTGACCAGCGCCCGGTAAGGCTGCACTTGTTCCCAGCCGGAGATAGTCGAGCCGCTGCTGGCGTAAATCACTCTGGAAACACCGGCTTGGCGGGCCGCTTCGAAGACGTTGTAAACGCCGATCAGATTTGGGTCGCGTACTTGTTCCCAGGGATCACGGCCGCGCGCTGAAGCGGCAAGATGAACGACAGTTTGCTGACCTTCGAAGGCGGGTTGAATGGCGTCGAAGTCGGCGATGTCGGCCTGTACGGTGGGAACGCCGGGTACGCGGCTGCGGTTGAGAGCGGTCAGGTGGTAGCGGCCCTCGAGTCGCTTGCGGACCGCCCCGCCGATCAGGCCGCTCATGCCGGTCACCAGAACACGTTCTGTCATTGGTTAGCTCCTGGCGAAAATGGGCGTCAGAGGGGCGCGGCAAGTTGGTTTTGCGAATTCTGGACCGCTCTTTGCCGCTGGCGAGAGCAAGGAATAGAACCGTTTGCGGCGTGTTCAATTCTCGCTACTGGCACAATCTAACCCTGGGTCAGCAGGATGCGACCACACGAGGGGCAACTGAGCAGTTCATCGCTATAACGAATGTTGTTGAGGATGCCAACGGCGACTTGCGTGTGGCAGGCTCCACACATTTCGTCTTCGAGCTGGGCGACGGCAACGCCGTTTTTGCGGCGGCGCAGATGTTCGTACAGTTCAAGATTTTCGGAGGAGAGCGCCTCAGCTACCTGTTCGCGCGCTTTTCTGAGATAGACATACTCTTTCTTGCGTTTATCAATCTCTGTTTCTATGGCGGTCTTTCGGTTGGTCCATTTCTCTTCAACTTCGGCAAGATTTGCCTGCTTTTCTTCCAAAGTTACCTGAAGCGAGTCGACCATGACCAAGCGATCCACGCTCTTATTCTCGAGGTCAGTCCGGTGGCCCTTCATGGCGTCAATACTGGCTTGCAGGTTTTCCAGCTCCTTCGGGTTGTGTAGTTCGCCGCTCATCAAATTCTTTTCCGACTCACGTATTTTCTCGGTCTGTGAACGTGATTCCAACTCCAGGTCCTGCTGTTCGGTGCGCGTGTTCTGCAGGTCCTGATCGATCGAATCGACTTCCTGGCGGAGCGCGTACAGTTCTGTCGAACCTTCCACAGCTTTAGTCAGGAGGAGAAGCCGGCGCCGAACTTTGTCATACAGTGAATCAATTTCGTGCATCTTGAGCAATGCAACTTTAGCATTCACATCTATCCCCAGTACGGTTACAGTTTTCACAGGTGCGCCGCCGACTGTGTGCAGGAAAGCTGACCAGATTTGCGCCGAAAAAAGCAAGAGGCCGGCCCGGACGTCGACAGTCTAGACGACCCCGCCGGCAAGAGTTTGCTGGCTCATTCAGTGCATCAATCTGGGGGCGCGACCGTGAATAAAATGACTCTCGAAAAACACTTGCCGTTTGGCGGTTCCTCTTCGGTTGGCGTGCAACACGCCCAATAGAAGAGGCTTTCCTGCTGCCGGGGGCTTTCCGTCTCACGTTATCATATCATTCCTTTGGCTGATGAAGCAAAAGACTTCTCGGGAAAGGTCGCGATATGCAGTATTGTTGCGTTTCCCGCCCCGGCAGGGCAGCTGCTTTTGTCCCAATGAACTGCTAACCGGTATGGCTCCCCATCCAACGCCAACCCGACCGCCGGGGGAACAAGGAACAAGTGATTTTGTTGACAACCTTTACAAGAGGCTTGTCCGGCCTGGCTTTTCTTCAGTTCGCTGCTACCAAGACGATGGCGGCCGGCCAATCAGAATAGTGAAGCACAGCAAGATTACTCCTGTGGGCGGCAGTAGTGCGCCGTTTTCCTCCACTTCTCATGTCGAGACGATTCCTGCCCGACTTTCCAGAATTCCAAGTTAGCTCTATTGGTCAATCACGGCGTGTTTCGGGCTAAAGATGGTGGATGGTCGCAAGCCAGGAGCACTTGCTCGTGCCCTGGAAGGCACTATCGTGCCGATAAGGAATTGCACTTCTTGCCGATATCCGCAAGAATAGAGATGCAGTGGGTGCGCCGTGAGATTTGGTGCCTTTGGTTAGTCGCATCTTGCCCGCAGCGCTAAAGGAGAGATTGCGCTCATGTCGATTTTCAGATCTTCGCCGGGTGGAGGAGGCCAGAGTTTTGTCGAGTACGCGTTGTTGCTGATCCTGGTGTCGATAGTACTACTGTCGATCTTGTTGATTTTGGGTAACGACCTGCGGACGTTAATCAACGACATACTCCAGCGCTGGTTCCCCGCAACGGAAGAGGCTTTGCGGGCTTTGCAATACATGTAGGTTTGGATTGCCCCACTTTTCGGCCGCGACAGCATGCCACTTTCAATTGAACAGCTAAGGGAATTGCTTCAATCCGTCAGCGCCTATTTGCTCGACCAGGTCTTTCCTCCTCGTTGCGTCAGTTGCCAGCGAAACGGTCAGTGGTTCTGCGACGCCTGCGCGCAGAATGTGCAGGCAGCCAGATTGCCGCAAGCCTGCCTCCTTTGCGGCTGCGAACTAGCCGGAGATCTGGCAGGGCTCGGGTCGCCGTGCCCCCGCTGCCAGAATCCCCTGGGGCTGGTCAGCGTAGCGGCGCTGCACACGGGCCCGCTGCAGCCGGCAATCCACGCTCTCAAATACGGGGGGCGTGTGGAGTTGGCGCCAAGTCTGACCCGCTATTTTCGCGCTGTGACAATGGAAGCACCCTGGCTTGGCATCCTGGGTGGGGTGGACGGAATTGTGCCGGTGCCTTTGCACAAGGATCGACTGCGCGAAAGAGGCTTCAATCAGGCCGGGCTGTTAGCGGCCGGCTTCGCAGTGGAGGCCGACACACCCGTTTTGGACAATGCTATTGTGCGCGTCAATGCTACCCGTTCCCAGGTAGGTCTGTCACGAGAAGAACGCGCAGTTAACGTATTAGGCAAGTTCAGAGCGAATACAGAGCTAGTGAATGGCAAGTCGTTGTTGCTGGTTGACGACGTTTTTACTACCGGCGCGACTATGCGTGAATGCGCTGCGGCCTTGCGCGAGGCTGGGGCGAGCGCAGTGTTTGGGCTTGCTTTGGCGAGGCCAATCCAGGCATGAAATGCACAGATCGAGGCAGGTGTGGCGCTAAACTCTTTGTCAATGTCGGGGATTAGCCGCGTTCCCATCACCTACCGTAAATTCACAGTTGATGCGAATTCAGATTGAAGGGAGGAAATAGTATGAACCTGACGGTCCACGGAAGGAATGTCGCAGTTTCTGACAGAATTCAAGAGTATGTCGAGAAGAAGGTCGGCAGGCTGGACAAGTTTCTACCCCAGATTCGAGAGGCGAGGGCAGAGCTGGTCCGTAGCGAAACTCGGGCCGCCGCAGACCGATACACGGCGCAGTTGACCATTTGGACGAGCGGACGGATTTTGCGTGCGGAGGAGTCGAGCGAGGATTTGTTCGCCTCGGTCGATGCGATTGTCGACAAAATGTATCGCCAGATAGAACGCTTAAAGGGGCGGCGGGTCAAGAGCAAGAGACGAGATGCGGCGGCGGCGGCGGCGGCAGTCGAGCTATCGGCAACACAATTGCCGGACGAGTCGGTGCATATTGTGCGCACCAAGCAGTTTGTCGCCGAGCCGATGATCCCGGAGGAGGCGGTTGAACAGATGGAGCTGCTAGGCCACGACTTTTTCGTCTTTTACAATGTCGACACGAGTTCCTTGAATATCGTGTACGGTCGCCGTGACGGCAACTACGGGCTTCTCCAGCCCCGTTTCAACTGATTCTGCGCGCCATGGCGGCAAGGACGATGAAGAGCCGACCGGCTGCAGTGCAGGTTCAGCGCATTCAATCCGGCCCCCTGTGAAGTAAGGCCAAGCTTGGCTGACAGCAGTGTTTTGGGGCACAATAGACGCAGGTGTCGAGCATAGAATGGGCCGTTCCGGTTCACCATTTGCGAGTCTAAAAGTGCGCGCCACTGCCTGGCGCGCCTTTTTCGTTGCGGTGCTCTGCGGTTGTAACGCATGCGTTTATAGGTGGAAGAATTCGATCTGATGCGCGTAACAGTCGTAGCCACAGTATACAATGAAGGGAATAGCATCCGTACGTTGATGGATTCGCTTTTAAATCAGACCCGCCAGCCTGACGAGACAATCATTTGCGATGGCGGCAGCAGAGACGATACGGTTGCCGTCCTGCACGAGTACTGTGACAGGTTGCCGGGGTTGCAGATTCTTTGCGAGGCGGGCGCGAACATCAGCCAGGGGCGCAACAGAGCCATTGCGCAGGCAGCCGGACCGATAATTGCGACCACCGACGCCGGCGTGCGGCTGGACACACATTGGTTGGAACGGCTGGTAGCGCCGCTTGAGGCCGGCGAGAGATCAAAGGAGAGCAGGGTAGGTGCGGTGGCCGGATTCTTCCTGCCGGACGTTACAGGACCGTTTCAGTTGGCGATGGGGGCGACGGTTCTGCCTTTGGCGGAGGAGATAACCCCGGCCCGGTTCCTGCCCAGCAGCCGGTCGATGGCCTTTCTCAGAGATCTATGGCAACAGGTTGGCGGGTATCCAGAATGGCTCGACTACAGCGAAGACCTGGTCTTTGATTTGCGGCTCAAGGCGGCGGCGGAAGAGAAGGAGAACGCTTTCGCTTGGGCGCCTCAGGCTGTAGCTTACTTTCGCCCCCGTACAAACTTGAAATCTTTTGGGCAGCAGTATTTCCGATATGCAAGAGGTGATGGCAAGGCGGACCTGTGGCGCGAACGGCATGCCATCCGCTACGCCACCTATCTGTTGCTGATTCCTGCACTGTTGGGCCACGCGCTGTGGGGGCAGGATGCGCGGTGGTTGGGCTGGCTGGGACTGGTAGTAGGGGGAATCGTCAGTTGTGCACGTCCTTGGCGGCGTCTGCTGCTGTTGGGTAGAGGGATAACTTTCGCAGAGCGGCTGCAGTCCGGCCTTCTGGTGCCGTTGATTCGACTGGTGGGCGATGCGGCAAAAATGGCAGGTTATCCGTTTGGGTTGCTCTGGCGGTGGCGCAATTTGCACAGGGCGGAAATTCACTGGCGAGATAGGTAGCCGCACAGACAAGTACTCTGAAGTCAGAGAAAGTGAGACGTGCAGTGCCTTTACTCATAGACGGACACAACGTGATCGGCTCAGGCGTCCTGGAAAATATCAGTTTGCAGGACGAAAACGATGAGGAGCGTTTCGTACAGCGTTTGCGCGTTTGGCGGAGCAACTACCGCGGGGATGTGACGGTGGTCTTTGATCGCGGAATCGTTGGTGGGGCCTCGCGCGAATTGAGTGGCGGCGGCGTTGAAGTCATCTTTGCCCGCAATCCCCAAGAAGCCGACGACTGGATCAGGCGACGCATCCAGAAGCGGCAGCAGGGTCTGATCGTGGTGACGAACGATTGGGCCTTGCGCCAGGAAGCGAAGCTGCACGACGTGGAGACATGGCAGACGGAAGAGTTTGTAAGCCGAATGCAGAGTCGAAAAGCGCGTTCCACCCGTTCTCAGCAAGATTCCCCGCACGAGGGCAGCGGAGTTACA
This sequence comes from Caldilineaceae bacterium, assembly GCA_965220715.1. GTDB lineage: Bacteria > Chloroflexota > Anaerolineae > Caldilineales > Caldilineaceae > Bin5. Next base: position 3,301,906 of record OZ244843.1, on the reverse strand, counting down.
AGTGAAGCAGGGCCGGACGCCGGGCCAAATGAGAAGGGCGCAGAGAGCCAGGTAAATTTGTCTGATCGGGAAGTTTCGGAGTGGTTGGATCTGTTCGGACCTTCGGAACCGGCGGCCCAGCGGCCTGCTCGAGTCGAACGCAAACCTCCATCGCCGAGCAGTGCGACTTTTACCAAGCAAAAGAATGCTCTACGCAAGAGGTTAGAAGGGAAGCGGCGCAGACGCTGAGCCCCTCGCAAGAGATTGAGAGGGGGGATCCATGGTGTCGCATTGCTTCATGATAGGCGGGATTGGCCATGCAGAGTCGAATAGGCACAGCCGCTGCTGACGGAGCAAGCCGGTGACATCCGAAGTCGAGACAATGAAGAAGGAGCGACGAAAGGTGCAGGCCCATCTGGTCGAGGCGACGCCAGCAGCCGGGGGATGGGGTCATTGGATTCTGTCGGCGCCAGGGATCTGCTTTTTCGGCTGGTTGTGGATAGATCTGTTTGGACTCTTCAGCCCGATTCAGTCGCAGCCCCTCGACCTCTTGCTGGGTGCATTAGCCTTCGTCCTGTTCATCCTCTTACCTTTTGGATATGGCGCCCACCGCCTGGTTACATCCTTCCCACGCGTTTTTCAGCAAGCTGGATGGACAGTGCTGCCCCGGGAGACGGTGAGGCCAGAAGAGTTGCCTGGCGTCAGATACATCTTCGCCACCAGGGAGCGGGCTGTCACCGATGGCAGGCGTATCTTGCTGCGGGTTGCGCAGGGCTTGGTCTACCTGGAAATCGGCGCGATATTAGTCGGTTTTGTGGCCATGGTCCCGCTCTTTTTCAGCGCAGTCGAATTCGGTTTCAGAGGTTAGGGCCGGCAGTCGGGTTTCGGTCGGTCCAGGCCACGTTCAGGCCAGAATCCATCGCATTGCAGGAGCTCGAAATGAATCCCCTTCAACTGATTTCCTTTTACGAGAACCAGCAGCCGCAAATTCTGAAAACAATTGGCGAGCTTGTAGAAGAGGAGACGCCCACGGACGAAAAGGGCCGCCTGGACGTCTTTGCCGCCCGACTTGCTGACCGGTACGCCGCAGCCGGGCTCGAGACGGAAATTGTTGACAACCAGGTTCGCGGCAACCACATTCGCGCCCGGTTCGAACCGGCGGCACATGTCGACAAGCCGGACGCGGCGCCGGCGCTGATCCTCTGTCACTATGACACGGTCTGGCCGGTCGGTTCGCTGGACACGCATCCGTTTCGGGTTGATGAACAGGGATGGGCCTATGGTCCGGGCATTTTCGATATGCAGTCCAGTCTGGCCCTGGTAGAGTATGTTGTTCGAGGTGTGCAGGGCCTGCACCTGCGGCTGCCGCGCCCGGTGACAGTGCTTGCGACTTCGGATGAGGAGGTCGGCAGCCAGACTTCGCGAAAGCTGATAGAGGAGGAAGCACGCCGCGCCGCCTTTGTCTTAGTGCTGGAGCCGCCACTGCCTGGCGGAAAGTTAAAGACGACACGCAAAGGCGGCGCTCACTTTGCACTGTCCATAACGGGGAGAGCAGCGCACGCTGGAGTCGAACCGGAAAAGGGCATAAGCGCAGTGCAGGAGCTGGCGCACCAGATCCTGGCATTGCACAGTTTGACTAATCTGGAGGTGGGCACAACGGTCAATGTGGGCGTTGTGGCAGCGGGAACGCGTTCCAATGTAGTCGCGGCACATGCGGAGGCACACATAGATGTTCGTGCCTGGACCGCGTTGGAGATGAAGCGGGTGAACGCGGCGATTCTGGGTCTTGAACCGATGGTGAGCGGAGTTGACCTGGTGGTGACAGGCGGTGAGAACCGTCCTCCTCTGGAGAGGAGCGTCACGGGCGCACTATTCGAACAAGCGCGGGCAGTCGGTCAAACGCTCGGCATGGACTTGCAAGAGGCCGGAACAGGCGGCGGCAGTGATGGAAACCTGACCGGCGCCTTGGGCGTCCCTACCTTGGATGGCCTGGGAATACCGGGGCACGGGGCGCACGCAGACCATGAACACATCGAAGTGGACAAAATCGGCGAACGGGCAGCACTCTTGACTGCTCTTCTGATGGAACTTTCTCCGTGAGTCGGGCTGTTTGGCCGGACGTCAATGGAATGGGGGGAGCGAAACGCAATAGTGTTTTCGTAAATGGACGCATAGAGAATGGATTTTAACCGCTATTTCACTAACGATGATGTCGCTTCCGTCCTTCATGGCTGGGCGGATGACTATCCGCAACTGGCCAAGGTGACGGAATTGGGCAGGAGCCATGAGGACAGGGCGATCCCTCTATTGACCTTGACCAATGGGAATACGGGCAGCGACGAGGACAAACCGGCAATCTGGATCGACGCCAACATTCACGCGACAGAGGTGGCCGGCACGACGGTAGCGCTGCATATTGCCCACACCTTGTTGCACGGGCATGGCAGCGACGCGCGTTGTACGCGGCTCATGGACAACGCTGCGTTCTACATTGTGCCACGGCTGAATCCGGACGGGGCAGCCTTGGCGCTTGCCCTAAAACCGCAATATTTACGGTCCGGTACGCGTCCCTACCCCTATTCCGAATCCCTGGCAGGGCTGCATGAGGAGGATATTGATGGTGATGGGCGCATCTTACAGATGCGGATTCCCGATCCCAATGGCGACTGGAAGATCAGTTCGCTGGACGACCGCCTAATGGAGAAACGAGGGCCGGACGAGCATGATGGTGAGTTCTACAGGCTATTGCCTGAGGGCAGGCTCGAAGAGTTCGATGGTGTGGAAATAAAGTTGGCCAAGCCGCTGCAAGGACTCGACTTCAACCGCAACTTTCCGTTTGAATGGCAGCCGGAGTCTACGCAGGCGGGCTCGGGGCCATATCCGGCCTCGGAACAGGAAATCCGGGCTGCGGTCGCCTTCATCAGCCGGCACAACAATATCAATTTAGCTCTGACTTATCATACACAAGGGGGAGTTATCCTGCGGCCCTTTAGTACGAGGCCGGACGAAAAGATGGAGACTAACGACCTGTGGGTGTTTGAGTTGATGGGTGAGCGGGGAAAGGAGCTGACCGGTTATCCCTGTTTGTCGGTCTATCACGGCTTCCGCTATCATCCAAAAGAGGTGATTACGGGAGCTTTCGACGATTGGGTTTATGATCATCTGGGCATGTTTTCATTTACGATTGAATTGTGGGATCTGCCGGGCAGAGCGGGTATCAAGGACAGAGATTTCATTGAGTGGGTTCGCAAGCACCCCCACCAGGATGACATAGAGATACTAAAGTGGCTGGAGGAAAACGGAGATGAACCGCCACTGGTGGAATGGTATTCTTACCAGCATCCGCAGCTTGGTCCGGTGGAGATAGGTGGCTACAACCGGATGTACACGTGGCGCAATCCACCACGAAGCAAAATGGGCGAGGAGGCGGAGTCGAACACGGCTTACGCGTTGGCCCTGGCGGATATGTTGCCGCGTCTGACCATACACACCTTGTCGGCGGACCGTCTCACAGCTGAAGGAGATTTTCGTCTGCGTCTGGTTGTAGAGAACAGCGGTTTCCTGCCAACCTACACGAGCGGGCAAGGGCGTACGCGCAAGGCGGCGCGCCCGGTTCGTGCCGAGTTGGAACTGCCGGAAAACGTGCAGTTGATCAGCGGGCAGGCGAAGTCGGAGTTGGGACATCTTGAAGGGCGCAGCAACAGGCTCTCGGTCAGTACGATGTACGCGGCAAGCCCGACCGACAACCGGGCCTGGCGGGAGTGGGTTTTGCGGGCCACGCCCGGCACCGAGATTCAGGTCCACGTCCACAGCGACCGCGCCGGCTCTTTGCATGAGATGGTGGTATTGCAGTAGTGTCCTGGCGAAGCGACTAGAGGACGAGAAGTCATTCTGGCCAGCCGCGAGATTTCTCGTAAAGATTTGGAGGGGTCGAATAGGTAGTTGCCACTTAATGTAAGTTCCATTTGAAACCTAGACTTTTCGCTCGGCCTGCATCTTAGAATCGCTGGCGCCTCGCCCGCTCTTCTGCAATCTTAAAATTCTTGGTCCCATTTGGGATCTACATTAGATATCGGAGAGGCTCACGCCTTGGACAAGACAAAGTTGCTGATCGTTGAGGACGAGCCGACGCTGCTAGAGACTTTGAAGTACAATTTGCAGCGGCAGGGGTATGAGGTGGTCACTGCTTCGGATGGCTTGCAAGCGTTGCCAAAGGCCAGAACTGAAAAGCCGGATTTGGTGATCCTGGATGTGATGTTACCAGGTCTGGACGGCTTCGAGATCTGCCGAATTCTGCGGCAGGAGATGAGCGTGCCAATTCTGATGTTGACGGCAAAGGATGAGGAGGTAGACAAAATTGTCGGCCTTGAAGTGGGCGCAGACGACTATCTTACTAAACCGTTCAGCATGCGCGAATTGCAGGCGCGCGTAAAGGCTCACTTACGCGGTGTCCGGCTGTTGCGTGAAGAGATGGAGAACTCGGGCCAGGCGGTTCTGGAGTCAGGCGATAGTGGCGCTGTTTTCTCCTTCGATGATCTGGTTATTGATGAAAGCCGGCGGGAAGTACGGCGCGAAAATGGCGTCTTGGCGTTGAAGCCGAAAGAATTTGAGTTGCTCCTGTTTCTGGCCCGCAACAAGGGCATTGCCCTGGGACGAAGCCTGATTCTGGAACGCGTGTGGGGATGGGATTTTGACGGTGGCAGCCGCACGGTAGACGTTCACATTCGCTGGTTGCGAGAAAAGATCGAAGTTGACCCGGCCAATCCTAAACGCATCTTGACAGTGCGGGGCATCGGTTACCGCTTTGACGGGTAAGCGCACTGGTACCGGTGCCGAGTTTCGTGCTTCTCGAACTGCCGTGGGTGCCTTGCCGTACCCATCACAACACATGCTTGAGTTTCGCTCGATCCGCTGGCGAATCGCGGTACCGTTAGCCATCCTGACCGCAGCCATTCTGGCTGGCCTCTTTTTCTTTTCCCTCTTTCAATTTAATCAATACTATTCGGACCAGCTGCGCCAGCGTTTGTCTGCCGACGCGTTGCTGCTGTCGGGGGTTAGCGAATTGAACTCCGGGCAGGCCGAGCCGCGTTGGCAAGCGGGCGACATTGAACTGGTTCGCCTGGTAAACGGGTGGAGCGCACATTTGGATGCGCGCGTAACGGTCATGCTTGCTGACGGCAAGGTACTGGCGGACTCGCAGGTCGATCCACTGTCGATGGGGAGCCAGGTTGAGCAGCCGGAAGTCCGGGCCGCGCTGACTAGCGGTACGGGGTACAGCATTCGCGTCAGTAGGGCGCTCGGCATTGAGATGATATATGCCGCCGCGGTTGTGACAACGCGGTTGGACGAGTCTGGCAGAACAGAGTCCAGCCGGCCCGGAGAGACCTGGGGCGTTCTGCGGCTATCGGTGCCGCGTTCGGAGGTGTTCGCCGCGCTCTCTCCTTTACGGATGGTTCTTCTGGTAGCGATGTTACTTGCTCTGGCGGCGGGGGTCGGAGTCGCCTTCCTTCTGGCCGAACGGACGGCGCGCCCTCTCCGGCATCTGGTTCAGGTTGCGGCAGGTCTGGCGCAGGGGGAGCTTGGCGCACGAATCGAGCCACAGGGCTCGGATGAGGCGGGGCAGCTTGCCAGGGTCTTCAATCGCATGAGAGACCGGCTGGAGGCGCACGTAGTTTCTGTTTCTCGCGAGCGGGAACGGCTGACCTCAGTTCTCAACACCCTTGTAGACGGCGTCTTCATACTCGACAGTGAGGGGCGCGTGCGCCTCTGCAATCTGGTAGCGGGACGCATGGTGGGCATCAGGTCGCTGACGAGCACATCTTCTCCGGCAGTAGACGGGCGGGAAGAGGCGAGGGAAGATGGACCGTCAAGCGAAGAAAGTGCGACCGATTCTCGATACACACATGCAAATTCTGCCATTTCGCATCTCAACTCCGAGAGTCTTCGAGGGCAACCCCTGGCCCAGATTGTAAGGGATCACCGCATCGTTGAGACTTGGCAAGCTTGCCGGGATGACGGCAAGCAGTCTGAGAGCATTTTTCAGTGGGGAGACAGGACTTTGCGCGTAATTGCGCTCCCCTTTGTAGCCGGAGGCAGCGGCGGCTTCATAGTGCTGCTCCAGGACATGACGGAACTGCACCGGCTGGAACGCGTGCGCCGCGATTTTGTCAGCAACATCTCCCACGAATTACGGACACCTCTGGCTTCGCTGCGGGCACTGACCGAAACCTTGCGCGACGGGGCCCTCGACGATCCTGCGGCGGCGCCGCGCTTTCTGGACAGCATCGAGGCCGAAGTGGATGCCCTTGCCCAGATGGTGCAAGAACTTCTGGAATTGTCCCGCATCGAGTCCGGCCAGGTCCCGTTCCGCTTCCGTCCGGTACCGGTCAGTGAAGCCGTCCTGACGCCAGTCGAACGGTTGCAGCCGCTTGCCGCGCGCGGAAATATCGACCTGATTGTCGACTTGCCTCCCCGTTTGCCCTACGTATATGCAGATGCGGAACGCATACACCAGGTGATCACCAATCTCGTGCACAATGCCTTGAAGTTTTCTTCTGCCGGCGGCTCGGTCAAAATATCCGCAAGCGACGATCCCAAGAGCCAGCAGGTCACGGTTTCGGTAATTGATACCGGCATTGGCGTTCCCGTCGAAGACAAGGACCGCATTTTCGAGCGGTTTTACAAGACGGATCGCGCCCGCGCCGGCGGCGGTACAGGGCTGGGTCTTGCGATAGCAAAGCATATTGTCCAGGCGCACGGCGGCCAGATTTGGGTGGATAGTATCGAGAACAGAGGCAGCACATTCTCGTTTACGCTTTCGGTTGCAACCCATGGCGACCGGACGCAGAGTGGGGCCTAGTTTCGCCTTTATCGGGGAACTGACCGGTTCCTTTTGCCCCCTCATTCATAGTTTTTCCTCACGCCCGGCAGTCCACTAACGTTTTCTTAACCGATTCCTAACTCCCCATTGACATCGCTTCTACTTCGCGTTAATCGGATCGCGTTAGTTTGCTAAGTGTTATGAAGAATAAAACACACAGACTCCGCCCAGAAGAGCCAGACCAGTTCCCCGCCGCCAAAGAAACGAGGGACTTGAGGCATAAGGCTACGCGAACTGGGCCGCAGACAAGAAAAGGATGGAATTTGCTGCCAGAATCACTCGAAAGGTTCATGTTGCATCGAAGGATCGGCTCATTCCACAAGATCTGGTTCCTCCAGTTTTTGCACCGGCATTCGAATAAGCACCAGATCAACCGGGAGTATGTCCGCCAGGTTACTTTCACGGATGGGCCATCACTTGACGAGGCAATTGAGGAACTTCGGGATACCGGATTGTTGACCTGCACCGGAGAGGTTTTGAGTCTGGACGACGCTCCGGAGGTGCGTTGCCAATTAGACACAATAGAGCATTACTTTGAAGATCCGACCGGCCGGCAGGAGCTGTTGCGGCGGCTTTACAAGCACGCAACAGTTCCGCTGTAGGTCGCTTCGGCCAAAGTTACCCATGTCGTGCGCGTCTGACCTTCAGACCCCGGTAGCGGGCCGAGGATGGATGCGGATGGTCCGGAGGAAGAAGGGCGTCCAACCTGCTGAAGCCGAGAGCTGATACACGCGGCTGAGAGACGGTTGGGCAACTTGATAGCGTAAGCGGGTTGGTTCCGTTAAACGACTCTTAACAAATCCAATAATGGTTGTTAACGCCGGAGATCGGTTTCAACACGGGTCATTAACCTGTTAGGGATAAGCTGGTAGCAAGAGATTGAATTCAAGCACTCATTCTCGTTTCAAAGAGTTTCAAGCTCGCGGGCAAGGTGCCCGCCCTGGTTTCAGAGCAATATCCAACTCCAACATGACATCTACCATAGGAGAAAAAATGCGTCGTGTATTGTTTGTATGGATGCTGATAGCCGCCTTGGCCTTGGCCGCATGCGGCGGGCCCGAGGATGTTGCTGTACCCGCTGACGAGCCCGGAACGGGAAGCGGGGCGATGGCAGTAGAAGAACCGATGGACAGTTTGCCTGAGGTGAATCCCCTGGAAGTGACCGGTGACATCATCTCGGCCGGCAGTTCAACCGTCTTCCCCTTGTCTGAGGCCATGGCCGAACGCTTCAGGGACGAAGGCTACGCCTACAACATCACCATCGACAGTATCGGCAGCGGCGCCGGCTTCGAGCGCTTCTGCGTCGCCGGCGAGTCCAACATCTCCAATGCCAGCCGGCCCATCAAGGACTCCGAGCGGGAATCCTGCGGCTCCATTAATCGCATCCCGATCGAGTTCCGCGTCGGCACCGATGCCCTTGCCGTGACTGTCAGTAAGGACAATGACTTTGTCGACAACCTGACCATGGAAGAGTTGGCGCTGGTCTTCTCTTCTGCCATGACCTGGTCCGACGTCAATCCGGACTGGCCGGACGAGCCAATTCAGCGCTTCAGCCCCGGCACTGACAGCGGCACATTCGACTACTTCGTGGAAGAGGTCTTCGACAAGGACAAGGTGCCGATTCTGAGCGCCGACGCCATCCAGCTGTCCGAGGATGACAATGTCCTCGTGCAGGGCGTCACCGGCAGCCGCTACGCCATCGGTTACTTCGGCTACGCCTACTACCAGGAAAATGCCGACACACTGAAAATCGTCGCCATCAACGGCGTCGAGGCGTCCGCCGCCAACGTTGACAACGCAACCTACCCGCTCGCCCGACCGCTGTTCATCTACTCGGATGCCGGCATCTTGGCCGAGAGACCGCAGGTCGCCGCGTTCGTCAACTTTTTCCTGACCTACGTCAACGAAGAGATCGAGCGCATTGGCTACTTCGCGGCCGACGCTTCCGTACTCGAGGCCGCCAAGCAGAGTCTTCTGAATGCGATGAACGCGACTGAGCAGTAATGTGGAGAATCCCGGTCAAATCGGGGACTCTTTACAGTTAGTATTGGAAGTTGGGGAACAGGGAAATACCCTTTCCCAACTTTCCCCATGGTAGAGGTAAGGTTTAGAATAGGGTCCCCCAAAGGGTGCCTTTAGCAAGAATGAAAATGAGAATGGGCGTGCTTCTGGCAAAGTAGCTGAAAAGGAGCCGGCAGCCTGTTGGGCTAGCCAGATCCGCAGGAAGGCTGCTGCCGGCCGCCAACGCCAACCTCTTGAGAAACGGGGAGAAATCATGACACGATCGGCGCCAGGTGCGCAAGCTGCCATATCAGCAGAGTCGATGCGAAGGCCGATGGTCGGCGCAGAAAGCCAGGACGATGCTGACGCGATTGGTGGCGGGCCACAGCATGATCTAAGGCGCAGGCCGCGGGTCGCCGAGTCGTTCATCCAGGGATTTCTGTTCCTGTGCGGTGCGATATCGATTCTGACAACTGTTGGCATCGTCATTGTTCTCGGCCGGGAATCACTGTTGTTCTTCGCCAGCGAGGAAGTGAATCTGCTGAAATTTTTTGGCGGGACAGAGTGGCAACCTGCCATCGGCCGCTTCGGCATTTGGCCCCTGGTCACTGCCACTATTATGGCCAGCGTGATTGCAATGGCAGTGGCCCTGCCTCTGGGGCTGTGCATTGCCATATACCTCAGTGAGTATGCCGGTCAGGGAACCCGCAAGATATTGAAGCCAATTCTCGAGGTGCTGGCGGGCATTCCCACCGTCGTATACGGCTACTTTGCGTTGACGTTCATGACGCCCCTGCTGCGCGGCATTCTTGGACGCGACCTCGTTGAGATTTACAACACCGCCTCCGCTGGCATCGTTATAGGCATATTGGTTATACCGATAGTCAGTTCGATGAGCGAGGATGCGCTGAACGCCGTTCCAAATTCGCTGCGACAGGCCTCGTATGGTTTGGGAGCGACAAGGTTGGAAACTGCTGTGCGAATCGTCTTGCCGGCGGCCCTTTCCGGCGTCGCAGCGGCATTTATCGTGGCCATTTCGCGGGCGATCGGGGAGACGATGATCGTAGCTATCGCCGCCGGCGCCGGGCCCAACTTTACATTCTCACCCTTTCGCGCGGCCGAGACCATGACCGGACACATCGTACGTATCAGCGGCGGCGACCTGAGTTATGATTCAATCGACTATAACAGCATCTTCGCCATCGGCATGTTACTTTTCCTGTTGACATTAAGTCTCAATGTTTTGAGCCAATGGATTGTACGCCGCTTCCGCGAGGAGTACGAATGATGGCGCTCCACCAAGAGCAGACCACATCCCAACCGACCGGGGGCCTGATGCCCTCGGGCCCGGCCTACCACGATCGGGTGCTGGCGCGGCAGCGTAGGGGACGAACTTGGGCGGTAGTCTTTCAGGTCGCCATGCTCATCGGCATCATCGCACTGTGCGCGTTGCTCTTCAACATTCTCAACAAGTCTTTTGGCTACGTCGCTATTGTCAATAACATCGATCCTGCTGAGCTGGCCGAGGACGGGGTGCCACTGAACGAGCTCCCCAAAGCAACACTTGAGGAGATCCTGGAGGCCAACATTTCCAGGGGACTAATGCGGCGCTATGAGGACGACATGCCTTTTGCCGAGCGCAGCCGCGAAAATATCCACGAGTTGATTTTGGAAAGGGTGGTCGAGCCGCAAGTCCAGGCAACCTGGGGGCTGTTAGACTCCATTTTCGCCCGCGGAAGCGTTTTTTCCGAGGCTGAAGAGAGGTTTCCTGGTTCCGAAGTACATTTCCGCAGTTGGCTAACGACTAGTTTCATAAGCAATTCGCAGTCGAGCGAACCATTGCGGGCCGGCGTTCGCACCGCGATTTTCGGCTCTCTTTGGATAGTTGCCATCACCATCCTGTTTTCCTTCCCGATTGGAGTGGGGGCCGCCATCTATTTGGAGGAGTACGCCCACAAAGAGCGCTTCCTCAACCGACTGATCCAGACCAATATCAATAATCTGGCAGGCGTACCGTCGATCATCTACGGCATGTTGGGGCTGGCCATCTTTGTGCGGATCTTAGAGGTATTCACTAGCGGAGCATTTCTGGGCGTGGGCGACCAGTCCACTGCCAACGGCCGCACAATCATTTCGGCCGCTCTGACTCTTGGCCTCTTGATTCTGCCGCTCATCATCATCAACGGTCAGGAAGCGATACGCGCCGTGCCCAATTCGTTGCGACAGGCCGGCTTCGGTTTGGGCGCGACCCACTGGCAGGTGATCTGGCATCACGTCTTGCCGAGCGCTATGCCCGGTGTATTGACTGGAACAATTCTCGCTGTCAGTCGGGCGATTGGTGAGACCGCACCGCTTGTCGTAGTGGGCGCCTCAACCTTTATCGCTCTGGATCCCAGCGGCCCGTTTTCAAAATTTACAGTACTGCCGATACAAATTTACCAATGGATCTCCCGGCCGCAGGATGAATTTCGGAATCTGGCCGCCGCGGCGATTCTGGTCCTTCTTATTCTTCTACTGTCCCTGAACGCCTCCGCGGTGCTTTTGCGAAACCATTTCTATCGCAAACAGGCCAACGCCTAGAGGAGTATCCCTGAGCATGTCAATAGCTATTGAACGCCCTTCGCAGGCACAGTCGGAGACAAGCAAGTCTTCTCCCAATGGGTCGGGCGGGTCTGCAATCGAAGCTGGGGCAATGTACGTCTACTATGGCGACTTCTGCGCTGTGCGTGATGTTCATATGAAGGTGCCGACGAATAAGATCACAGCGATAATCGGGCCTTCCGGATGCGGCAAAAGCACAGTTCTCCGTTGTTTTAACCGGATGAACGATTTGATCAACAGCGTACGAATCGAAGGTAAAGTCTTGTTCCAGGGTCAGAACATTTACGATGACAGCGTAGATCCAGTGGAAGTTCGACGCCGCATCGGAATGGTGTTTCAGAAGCCGAATCCATTCCCAAAAACGATTTATGAAAACGTTGCCTGGGGCACGCGCATTAATGGCTTTCGCGGCGACATGGACGAGATGGTAGAAAGGGCCCTGCGATCTGCCGCTCTGTGGGATGAAGTCAAGGACAAATTGCAACAGAGCGCTCTTGGCCTCTCCGGTGGACAACAGCAGCGGCTGTGCATTGCCAGGGCCATCGCGGTGGAGCCGGAAATTATTCTGATGGACGAACCGGCTTCCGCTCTGGATCCGATCGCCACCCTGCGCATTGAAGACCTGATGAAGGAACTGTCTGAGAAATACACGATTATCGTTGTCACGCATAACATGCAGCAGGCGGCACGGATTTCCGACTACACTGCATTCTTCAGCGTGGACGATCACCGTACCGGAAATTTGATCGAGTTTGACGATACGGAAAAGATTTTTACTAATCCAAGTCAGAAGAGCACTGAGGACTACATAACCGGCCGGTTCGGTTAACAAGCGGTATGTCATGGAGACGGGTTTGATATGGATAGACAGCGCGTTCTCATTTTATGCACGGGCAACTCTTGCCGCAGTCAAATGGCCGAGGGGCTGGTAAATTTCTATCTGGGCGAAGATTGGCAGGCATTTTCAGCCGGCACAGCACCTTCAGGCATGGTACATCCTCTCGCTGTTCGGGCGATGGCGGAACTGGACGTCGACATCAGTGAAGGCGTAACCGAGTCGGTAGATGTCTATCGCGATCAGCAACCGGACCTTGTAATAACAGTATGCGACAATGCGGCCAGTAACTGTCCTGTCTGGCTAGGGGACGGCGAAGTAACTCACATGCCGTTCGAAGATCCAACAAAGGTGATAGGCAGCGATTCAGAAAGAATTACAGCCTGTCGGCAGGTACGGGATCAGATGCGTGACAAGCTGCTCGCCTACCTTCGGGGGCGATAACGCTTTGGAAAGAGAGGAGGCAAACGATGGGACAACTCCTGCGCACTTCATTTGCCCGCGAGCTGGAGAAACTCCAGACCGATACGTTGATGCTAGGCAGTATGGTGACACAGGCATTGAAGGAGTCTGTCGAGGCTTTGCGCCACAGGGATTTGGAGACGGCCAGGCGCTTGATCAAAGAAGATGAAATCATCAACAAGAAACGCTTCGAAATCGAGGCCGACTGTCTGCGACTGATTGCGACCCAGCAGCCGATGGCCGGTAACCTGCGGTTGATTGCCGCGGTGCTGGAGATCAGCACAGAACTGGAGCGGATTGGCGATTACGCAAAGGGGATCGGCCGAATTATCCTGCTGATCGGCCCCGAGGTACTGATCAAACCTTTGGTTGATATACCCCGTATGTGTGAAATCGCTACGGAGATGCTTCATCAGGCGCTTGATGCCTTTCTGAACCAGGATTTGGAAGCCGCTCGGACAATTCCATTGAGAGACGATGAGGTCGACGCACTATACAATCGGGTCCACCGTGACCTTATCGCAATGATTCTTGAGGACCCGACGCTAATTGACCGCTCGAATTACCTGCTCTGGGCCGCCCACAACCTCGAGCGGGCAGCCGACCGGGTCACCAATATCTGCGAACGGATAATTTTTACCGTTACCGGGGAATTCATTGAATTCGACATGAACTGAAGGCAACCGGGCCAATCACAGAGTGATGCCATGGCGGTAGCTTGCGAGTGTGCTCCAGAATCGCCTCCCCAGCGCCGAACTCGGCCTTTTTCAGGGCCAACTCACACCTTGGAGTTCTCGGCAACTCATGACCATGCGCTTGTAAATATGGCGGCCCGAGGCGCCATCCATGTGAATGCCGATTCGCAGACGTATCGTATTTTGATCGCCCGCGGATCAGACTTTAACTGCCCTGAATCCACTCAGTAAAAGGTTGACGAACTGCCAGGCATCATATAGAATTGTGTTCGGAGCAAACATTTCACGCGTATAATTCGTCTGTGGATCGGGGAGTTTGCAAAATACGCGTAGTTCCCTTATTATTTGGAACGCAAGCCGGGAGATTCCCCACCAGCCGGCTTTTCTGGAGCTTTGTTTCGGTTTACAAAGGATGGTATAATTTCCGGAAGGATCAGTTTCCGGGATTTATCATAATCGGCCGTGTTTTCCGCTCTATTGCAGTAATCAATCATCACCCTTTTACCTAGACCGCCATTAGGAGGTATGAAATGCTCAATCGACGTGTGACGTTTTGGGCCGCTATTTCGCTTATAGCAGTTCTTGCTCTATCGGGCTGTGCGCCTCGCGCCGGTCAAGGCAGTGTCGCTGGAGATGCAGACCAGTTGGTCATAGACCTGCCCGCGCTCGTACTTGACTTCGGAATGGACGGGACGCCTATGATTAAGAACGCTGCCCTGTCCGGTCTGGTAGACACGCTTGGCGTGCCGCTGGATTTGCCCGTCCCACCCGAGATGGTTTTCCTGATGGGGGCCAGCAACATCCAGCACATCCAGGTGAGCAACACGCCTGACGGTTTGCTGCTTCTGGTCAATGGCCTCAGTATTCCGTCTATCAGCTACGAAGGCGGTTCGTTAGCGGCCTTGCCTGGAGCCTTAAGCACCTTTGGCATGGTCATACCGATGGCGGACCTGCTTTTTGAGCTTGTCGACCAACTCGGGATTGGGGTGATTGCCCGCTTCCCGGTTTCGCCAGGAATGGATGAGATTCCGCTGTACGTTGAAGGTGACAGCGCCGCAGCGATGGCTGCCAAGGCCGCGCAGGAAGAGTTCCTGGCATCCGTAGGCACGCCGCCGCGCATCAACCTGCCTATTTTCTACGAAGCCAATGGCGACGTCCTCATAGGTGATCTGTCCATCGCAGAGATGAATATGATGACCGACTATGCTCTTGCCCCTCTAGCGATGACATTGGGCCAACTCGGTATGGCCAGGATGTTGGGGATTTCCCAGTTGGGCATCAGCACCAATGTTGACGGCATCACGATTTCCATTGATGGGAATGCGTTGCCGACCTTGGACTGGTCTGACGGCAAAGCCAGCAATCTGGTTGAATTGATCACAACAATACCAGTGCTGGATATGGCAATGCCGGGAATGGGATCAATGTTGCCAATGATCAATCAGATTCTGCCGCTGGTCCAGGCGACGGAATTCGACCTGACGCTTCATTTCTAAATCGATATCGATAGCAGCCTGAGCGGTGCCGCCACTGTGGCACTGCTCAGTACTTTGCTTGAATATTGCGCTGAACCAAAGAGGGGGCGCGGCACTTTTGTGCCGCGCCTCCTTTTGCATTGAACGGGTACGGACAGCTACCAATTCAACTGGATTCAGTTTTGGCGAGCGAAGGACTAAATGAGCTCCTTCTGGCCCTGAATGTGTCCCGTTCTGCCGGGCGACGGCACAATCCTCAAGGGCGAGAATTCCAACTGCCACGCGCCTCTTCCCATCTCACGGTGCGCTGACAAGGTGGTCCCTGCAATTCCAAGTTGCATCAAGTAGGGCCGGTCATGTAGAGGTCACCCGGCTCAAAGCCGCGCGCCGCGTAGTAGGCCTGGGTGCCGGTGGCGGCGATGACACTGATGCGATCGAAGCCGGCAGCGCGGCTGAGACTGCGGGCTTCTGCCAGCAGTCGTGTGCCGACGCCAACGTGTTGGGCCGCGCCGGCTTCAGAGCGTCCGATGGCGAGGGCAGGTCCGTACACATGCACCTCGCGAATCATCGCGTTGCCGCGTATTTCTTCCAGGAACGCCCGACTCCCAGCCGTCGGAGTCTTGGGCAAACTCAACCTCAGAAAGCCGGCGAGCGGGGCGCGTTCCAGGTTAGCAGCGTGCGAGTCGCGTTCCCCTTCCTCTACAACGACAAACTGCAAAAAGTGCTCAACCGTCAAATCGGTTGTATAGGTTGAGACGGTCAACCGCAGCGCCTCTTCGCGCACCTGCTGGCGGCGCACTTCGCGGCAACGGATGCAGCTGCAGCGTTCGCCGCGGCGCGTCAACTCTTTCTGAACGACCTCGCGCAGGTTACTCGTCTTCACACCGGCCTCGATGTGATGCGCAGGGATGTCGCGGAAAAGCCGGTTGATGCGGGTGTAGGGCGGCACCGTCGGCTTGATATCCGCCAGCAGAGCTACCAGTTCCGGTTCCGAATAGGGATGATAGTCGCCGGCCAGCCACCTCTGGTAGAGTTCGGTGCCGGCGATCAGGGAGCATGGGTAGATCTTGAGTTCGTCCGGTCGGATAGCAGGATCATCATAGAAACGGCGAAACGAGACTCGATCCGAGTCCAGCGTGGCACCGTAGAGATTGGGCATCCAGTGCAGATGCAGTTTGAACCCGGCCGTACGCAGTAGGCCAAGCGCTTGTCTTACTTCGGCAACCGTATGGCCGCGCTTGTTGAGATCCAGAACTTCGTCGTCCAGGCTCTGTACGCCGATCTGTACCTTTGTCACGCCCAAGCGACGCATGTGCCGAATTTCGTCGGGGGTAATCCAGTCCGGGCGCGTCTCCACGACCAAGCCGACGTTGCGGTGCGCCGACAAGACGTTACTTTGTTGCGCTTCCTCCAGTGAGGAAGACGTTACATGTCCGGGGTCTCGATACGAATTCATGGCATCGAAGCAGCGGCGCACGAACCATTCGCGGTAGTCCTGGCCGTAGGCGCTCCAGGTGCCCCCCAGGATCAACAGTTCCACTTTGCTGGTGTCGTGGCCGATACTTTCGAAAGCGTCAATGCGGCCAAGCGTCTGTTTGAAGGGGTCGAAGCCGTCACGTTCGGCCCGTTGCGCGCCGGGTTCGTCGAAGATGTAGCTCTTGGGCATGCGCCAGTCATCGGGGCAGAATATGCACTGGCCCGGACAGCCGGCTGGAGCGGTCAGAACAGTCACCGGCGCCACTCCGCTGGACGTACGCACCGGCTTCATTCGGATTCGGTCCAGCAAGAGCGGGTCCGGATCGATCTCTCCCTCGTCGATGAGAAGGCGAAAACCGGCGACCAAATCAGACTTGGCATAGAATCCCTTGCCGTCTTTGGGGTATCGGGCTAGAATGGAACGCAGGGTGCGACTGGCATCCCATTCAGATTCCTGCACAGCAAGAACCTCCCGGAAGATGGCGGACAACGCATTACGGTGGGCAGCCGGATCAAAGCTCCGTTTTCGCTGCCATTCCTGAGATATTTGTACAACCTCAGCCGGTATCTCTTCCGGCGCCAGTACTCGTTTCATGGTATTTGTGAATTCACTCGACCGCCAGCGGCAGTTGGACAATAGACAATCGCAGGTAGCAGGTATGGACCCGCAGACGCGCGATGCGCTGCTGAGACTGAACAAGCGCTTCTATGAGCAGGTGGCCCCCCACTTTGACGCAAGCCGCCAAGGGGGAACGCCCGGACTATGCGCCATTTTACCGTATTTCAGGGTAGGAGGGAAGGAAAGCCCGACCGTGCTGGATGTGGGTTGCGGCAACGGCCGCTTCGCCAGACTGCTGGCACAGGAGGGCCTCGCTGCTTCCTACACGGGCGTGGACGGAAATGAAACGCTGCTCTACCTCGCCCGGAAATCTACGGCGAACCTTGCGGGCGTCGACTGTCAGTTCATCAAGGGAGATCTGGCGGACCAAGGCTGGACCGACGCCCTCGCAGCCGGTAGAGATACTGAAAAGGGACGTGCGCAAGCGCCCGAAAAAGGGAACGACTCTCGGGGGTTTGACATTGTGCTTTGCACGGCTACGGTGCAGCACCTGCCAGGCTATGCGCTGCGACAGCGTCTGTGCCGAGACCTGCAGCGCCTGAGCGCCGGCTACGTTATTCTTTCCTTTTGGCAGTTTTTGAGCAGCGTGAGGTTTCGTGCCAGGCTGATTGACCCGGAAACGGTCGGCATTAGCGCTTCGGCTCTTGAGCCGGGTGACGGTCTGCTTCCCTGGCGTCAAGGCGTTGAGGCGACCCGCTACGTTCACCAGGTCGATGAGACTGAGGCGAGGCAGTTGGCTGCGGACGCCGGCCTGCCGGTGCTGCACACGTTTCGCGCCGACGGCAGGGAGGGTGACCTGAACCTGTATGCAATTCTGGGACCTGCTGCTCCGAAAACGGCGGCCTCTTAAAGGCAGCATGATTTGAGCCCACTGGGGCGATGCCTCTTGCCCCCCTTATCAAAACCAATGAAGGCGCCATGCAACCCGACAAACGAACGCAAGACATCTTTGATGGATTTGACGCTCATTTTGAGGGCAAGCCGACCCATCTGGCCATCGCGCCGGGTCGGGTCAATCTGATCGGTGAACATACCGACTACAATGATGGATTCGTGCTGCCCGTCGCAATGGACCGTGACGTGCGTGTACTGTTTCGTCCTCGCGCTGACGGACGTGTGCGGCTTTACGCGCTGGAATTTGACTCGTGGGCAGATTTCGCGATTGGTTCGGCCGAGCCGGACAGCGGCCAGCTGTGGCCCAACTACGTGGTGGGAGTGGGCCTGGCACTGGCCGAGCTTGGCGTTCAACTGAAGGGATTCGAGGGGATCGTCAGCGGCAATGTGCCCAGGGGCAGCGGGCTGAGCAGTTCCGCAGCATTGGAGATCGCCGCGGCCAAGGCGTTTCTTGCCTCTGCCGACCAGATCCATGCGCTGACGGGCCCGCAGATTGCCAGGGCGGCGCAAAAGGCCGAGAACGAATTCGTCGGCGTCAACTGCGGCATTATGGATCAGTTCATCAGCACTTTGGGGGAAGAAGGGCATGCCCTCCTGATCGACTGCCGCAGCCTGGACTATCGGCGCGTGCCGTTTCCCGAAGGCGTGTCACTGGTGATTGGCAATACGAAAGCAAGCCGCTCGTTGGCCGGAAGCGCTTACAATGAGCGCCGGGCGCAGTGCGAGGACGGAGTGCGCCGATTGCAAGCGGTTATGCCGGGCATTACTGCCTTGCGGGATGTAAGCCGCAACCAGTTGGAAAGTCACCGTAGTCTGCTGCCGGATACGGTCTACCGGCGTTGTCTTCATGTCATAAGCGAGAACGACCGCGTGCTGGCCGCAGTGGCTGCGCTTGAGCGGGCCGACTTTCGCAAGGTCGGCCAGTTGATGGACGCCAGCCATGCCAGCCTCAGGGACGATTACGAAGTCAGCAGCGAGGCGCTGGACAAGATGGTCGAGGCGATGCGCAGTCATTCCGGATGCCTGGGCGCCCGCCTTACAGGGGCGGGATTCGGAGGCTGTGCCGTGGCGCTGGTGGAGGCCGGCACTGAGAAGGAGGTACGTGGGACCGTACGCGAGCGATATGCAAAAGCGATGAATGTATGGCCCGAGGTATACATCAGTGCGCCGAGTTCCGGCGCGCGAGTCTTACCTCTGTTTTCGGGAGAAGGCGATGACCGATAAATACAGCGGTGAACGCAGCCGCCCCAACTTGGGTGCATCCGGCCCGCTGGAATACGACAGTGGAATGCTTTCCTGGGATTTCGTCGATAGTCGAATGCGTGAGGCGGCGAACTATTGGCTCGCCAGCGCCGGGAATGACGGGAGGCCCCACGCAGTACCCGTCTGGGGCTCGTGGCTGGACGATGTTTTCTACTTTGTGGGCGCAGGTCGGAAAATACGCAACTTGCGCGCCAATCCACAGGCCGTCGTTCACCTGGAAAGCGGTACCGAGGTGGTCCTTATCGAAGGACGATTCGAAGAAATAACCCGGCCCAGTCGCGAGCTAATGCAACAGGTGGACGAGGAATTCAGCCGCAAATATGGGAGCTATCGGCCCAGCGAACACCTCAAAGACCAGAGCAAATCCAGTTTTCCGCCAGAAGGCCTTTTTGCTGTCCAGCCGCAACTGGTCATCGCCTGGAGCGGCTTAGCAGGCGACGCCACTCGTTGGCGCATCCGGCCAAGAAAGTGACGACTATGTCTCACTTTCGCCATTGACGCCGCGCGATCGGGTATGATAGGGGGACTTGAGCCAACGACTACTGAAGGAAAACAAGAATGCCTACGCTTATCAACTACAACCAGTTTGAGGGACTCCATTGGGAGACTGGTACAGTCCGCAACTACTACGACTATTGCGGGGTAAAGGCGCCCCACACGGGCAAGCCCTATACCGAAGCTCTGCTTATGGGTATCAGCGGCGGCGCGGTGATGGGTTATTTCGTCTTTGCTTATCAGGGCATCGACCCGCACGCCCGTATACTGACTCGCAACACATTCGACCCGATGGAGACGATGTTGCAGCGTCTCGGCGCGGTACAGGATGTGCGCCAAACAGCCAGCGCGGAAAGGGCGGTCGGCAACCTGGTTGATGCGCTGGCAAACGGCACGCCGGCCATCACTTGGGTCGACGCGATGAGCCTCCCATACGACCCGCAACCTTACGAGTTTGAATTTCCGCACATGCTGCCGGTTGTCGTCTATGGGTTCGACGAAGAAACCGACCAGGTCCGGATAGCCGACCGCGCCCGTGTGCCGCTGGTCGCCTCGACCGGTCAGTTGGCGGCGGCGCGAGCGAAAGTGAAGAAGTTCAGGCACCGAATCATGACGCTGGAGAAGCCGGATGCCGACAAGCTTCAAGAGGCAGTCCAGTCGGGTATCCGGGACAGCATCCAGTTATATACGGAGAAACCGCCCAAGGGCGCCCGCCACAATTTCGGCTTTGCGGCTTACCAGCGCTGGGCTGACGCGTTGCGAAAGCCGAAGATGCGGGGCAGCTGGGACAAGGAGTTCCCGCGCGGGCGTAAGATGTACGCCGGTCTGGAATCGGTTTTCAGCGATACGCAAACATATGGAAAGGAAGGTTTCGCTGAAAGAGATATGTTCACCAGTTTTCTCGACGAAGCCGCGGAGATTCTGGAGCAACCTGTTTTACAAGAGGCGGCGGAGCAGTTTCGAGCGAGCTCCGTAGCTTGGCGAGATCTGGGCCTGCTGCTGCTACCAGAAAGCGTTCCCGTCTGGGCGGAGGCGCGCAGGCTGATGTTGGAGAACCAGCGGCTTTTCCTGGAGCAAGGGGGCGCGGCCTATGAAGCGGGCAGGACCAACGCAGACCGATTGATCGAGATTCGACGGCAGATGGAGACCGACTTTCCGCTCTCGGAGGAAGAGGTGGTCTCTCTCAAGGAGGAGATAGCGGCACAGGTGCTGAAGATCAGCGCAATTGAGGAGCCGGCCGTCGCGGCGATGAAAGAGGCAATGAAATGACGACGCGGTTGGCGGCCGATGCGCCTTTCATGAGCCTTCGGCACGCTCTTGGCTGCCGTTGACTTGCCGCAGCCCAGGGAGAGTCACGGCGACTGTTGCCACGAGCAGAGCAGCCACTGCAACCTCGCCGCCCACTGCCAGGGGCGCGCCAAATGCGTCGGCGAGCAGACCTGTCTGGAGCCGGCCAAACGGGCCGGCGCCTATGGCAACCGCAATGGCGCTCATCGCCTGACCCCGTCTTTCGTCTGCGGCGGCGAGCAGTACGATGGAACTTTGCATGATGCCAAAGCAGGCATGACCTATCCCCACCACAAGCAGCAAAGCCCAAGAGACGGCGAAAACGGAACTGGTTGAAAAAGTCAGCAGCGCCAGGCAGTGCAGAATGGTGCCGGCGATGAAGATCCATCCTGCGCTGGCAAAGCGCGTGGCACGGCTGACCAGATAGAGTCCGCCGAAGTTGCCGATTCCCACGGCCGCGCCGAGATAGCCGAGTCCCACCGGTCCCTGATGCAGCACATCGCGTGCAAACACAGGTAGAAAGTTCATATAGGGGAATGCCAGCATGTTCATGATCATCGTGATCAGCGTAACGGCCAGAATCGACTGATTCTGACGAACATAACGCACGCTGTCCCGAATCTGAGCCAGGGGCGTCGCGCTGGATGGTGAGGAGGTACGGGGAATCGCCTGCCGGGAAAGAGCACGCAGGAGGAGTAGCGAGCCGGCAGACAGCACGCTCAAAGTCAGGTAGCAACCCAGCACGTTGAATTTATCGAGCACGACACCGGCTAGCAGAGGTCCCAAAGCGCGGGCGACGCTCATTCCCAGATTCTCCAGCAGGAGGGCGTCAACGATGCGAGGACGTCCCACGAGGTCGGGTATCAGCGCGCGGCGGGTCGGCCAGTCCATGGCCCAGGCGCAGCCAAGCATGAAGGAGATTGCAACGAGGTGCCAAAGAGCGAGCAGGCCGGTTGCCAACAGCAAGGCAACCGTTGCATACATGCAGAAGGTAAGCGTCTGCGCGGCGACGATGAGGGGGCGGCGGCCGATTCGATCGGCCAGCAGACCGCCAAAACCACCGACAAGCAGAGAGGGAATGGAGCGGCAGAAGCCGACCAAGCCGACCAGGCCGGCTGAGTCGGTCAGCTCCAGCACCAGCCAGCCCAACACGATCATCTCCATGTAATTGGCCAGCCACCAGAGCGTGCTGGATCCCAGGAGAAGACGATAGTCGGAATTCGCCAAGGTTGCGCGAACGCCGGATGCCGGTTGGAACAGGCGATTGTAACGCTTGTACAGATCAGTCCACATCTGGCCCGTGCAGCCCCAGTACTCGGTATGCGAATCTCAGATGGGCTTCCTGTATTCGCTCGGCTGTGGCGGCACTACCAGATCCATGGCCGCTGTCGAGCCAGACCAGCGTGAAGTCCTTTTGCAGCTCCTCCATTTTGCGCGCGAAGCGCTCCATTTGGCGAGGTGTGGCACGACTGTCATGTCGACCTTGAAAGATCAGTAAGGGGGCCCGGATGTTCGCTGCGTGCGTGAGGGGAGAACGGTCCCGGTAGAGCTCCCCCTTTTCCTGGGGCGTACCGTCAAAAATCATGCGTGCCCAGCCCTGCATGGCGGCTGACGAGTCCTCGTAATTCATCGTCCAATCTACAATTGCCACCGGTGCCACGCCACCCGCCCAGAGTTCGGGCGCCTGCGAAAGCGCCCACACGGTAAGGAATCCGCCGTAGGATCCTCCCTCCAGCAGAATTCGATCCGGGTGGGCGATCCCTTGCTCGATCAGCCAGCGACGGGCGGCCAGCATATCCTCCAATTCCCAGTGGCCGACATCGCCGTTGATCTTTTCCTGAAAGTCGCGGCCGAAGCTAGTGGAGCCGCGGTAGTTCACCGTGAAAAAGGCGAATCCGTGATCAAGCCAGGACTGGGCGGACGGGTCGAAGTTGTCGGACACTGAGCCGCTCGGCCCGCCATGGACGTGCAGGATTGTAGGCAAGGGTCCTTCTGACAGGTCAGAACTGCTTGGCAACCCTAACCAGGCCTGGACGGCTACGCCATCGGAACTTGGAAAGCTGACCGAGCGCCAAGGGCGGCCTGGTGGGGATTCGGCGACGGGAAGTACTGGCGTGGGCGGATAGCTCGCATTCAGCGAGAGCAGCCTGGGTGGGTGCGAGGCGTCGCTCCACTGGGCCCATACCGTTCCGTCCGGCGCGAAAAAGGAGGCGGCCGCTCCCGTATGGTAGGTCCCGCTCGGCCCCCGAAAAGTACCGCGAGAGTGCTGGAGTGGGAGCAGTTCGCCGCCGCTCAGATCGTAGACGAACAGTCCTTCGTGTTCTTCGGTTTTGGTTCGCAAAAGTATTTTGCTGCCGTCTGGCGACCAGTCCAGAGGCAGAGCGGATCCTTTGCTCGAGGGCATGGTCAGGTCGCGACGTTCATTTGTGCGCGGGTTCCAGAGGAGTGGCCGAAGCGCGCCGCCGGCCGTTGAAGTGGCGAGCAGACGGTCGTCATCCGGAAGAGGGGAGAACTGAACCGGTTCGACTCCGTAGTCGAAACCGTCCCACAGCTCAGCGACTTGCCCACCGGAGGTTGTGTCGAAGACGAGGATTGTGTAGCGGCGGCTGTGGGGCGCGCGCTGCGTTGACTTAACTGCCAGAAGGCCGCCATCATGGGATAGATGACAGGCCCAGGTCTCCTGCCGGGAAGAGAGGATCAGACGCGGCGCCGAGAAAGTTCCGTTTGCATGCAGTTCGAGGCAGTAGAACCGGTAGCGGTTCTCGTAAACGGCGTCGAAGGCCAGTCGACTGCCGCCGCGGCAGATGTCGAAGCCGCGCAACGTATAGGCAGGCAGGTCCGGGGTTAGATCGACAGGAGGCCCGCCTGCGAAAGGTATGCGTACGATGTGGCCTAATTCACTGCCCTTGTGGTCCAGCAAGTAGTAGAGAAAGTCGCCGGTCGGTCCCAACCAGGCGTATGATGGCGTTTCGTCCACGGGCAACAGGGGACTCAGGTTGCCGGATGGGATATCCCAGGCATAGATTCGGCGCTCAGGGCCATCCAGGCTGGCATGGACGATGCCCCGCGAGGGATTATCTCGCGCGACACAGGCGCCGCCGAGAGAGTTGCAGCGGAAGCGCTGCCGCCACGGGGCGCTGTCCTCAAGATGAGGTGAGGAAGTCATTGACATTCTCGACGGATGGAGAGGGTTGTCCTGCCCAGCGCTTCCTGTTAACGACAGTCGCTATCGCCAACTGTCCGGCGACATCGGTCCGCCAGGTCCATGCCGGTGGCGCGCGGAGCGGGCTGGTATAGAGAATTGTACATGGGCTTGGGCGCCTGTGCAACGAAAGTGTGATGCCGGGCCTCTCAGCTAGAGCCTCGCGCAGTTGATGCCTGGCGCGGCAGATGCCATAATGGAGAAGATGAACGGAAAACTCAGTGCCCCATCGCTAAAAAACTTTCTGTCTGAACGCGGGGAGTTGCTGTTAGTATTGGCAGTCGCCGTCTTTGCCGGCATGCTACGCTTCTACCGTATC
Source organism: Caldilineaceae bacterium (assembly GCA_965220715.1). Classification (GTDB taxonomy): domain Bacteria; phylum Chloroflexota; class Anaerolineae; order Caldilineales; family Caldilineaceae; genus Bin5. The sequence continues at coordinate 3,277,423 of OZ244843.1, read as the reverse complement.
GCCGATAAGAGCATCTGGTTGGATGAGGCGTTCAGCCTCTGGATCGCACGCCACAGTATCTGGGAGGGTTGGCGCTGGCTGATCGAAGTGGACCAGCATCCGCCTTTTTACTACAGCCTCCTGCACTTGTGGATCGAGCTATTCGGGCCGCTGGAGGGCGCAGTGCGAACCCTCTCGGCGCTGGCCTCAATTTTGACCGTGCCGGTTTTTTACCTTGCGTGCCGCCGTCTGCTGGATCGCCCAACAGCGGCTATTGCAGTGGGCATTCTGGCAGTATCGCCGTTCCACGTGCAGTTCGCCCAGGAAACGCGCATGTACGCGCTGCTGACGCTCGAGGTGGCGTGCGTCATCTATTTCCTGGCGCGTTTGGTGACGAGCCAGGTCCCGCGAGGGAGAGATTGGGTCGGGCTTGCTTTTGCCCAGGCCCTGGTCATGTTGACTCACAATACGGCAGCTGTCTATCTGCCTGTGGCGTTGAACGCAGCAGCTGGGATGATCTTCCTGCTATTCCCTTCCGGGGTCGGGAGAGGGATCGGCAGCTGGCAGGGAAGGGCAACTCGGGCAGATGCTGGTGGGGAGAACGCCGACCAAGCGAACGCCCCCAATGCAGCGGCAGCGGAACAGCAGGGAATGGAAAGTCCAGCGAAGGCGGGGGCCGACGCGGACTCGTTCTGGATCAATTGGGTCAGGTTTCAAGGGCTGGCCGTCTTGCTGTGGCTGCCCTGGGCCGTGCCGTTCATCATTCAGGTAATCGACGTGGGGTCAGGGTTCTGGTTGCCGCCGCCGTGGCCAAACCTGGTGCTGGATACGTTTCGCAACTTTCACTTCGCGTTCCTGCCCTCGGATCTTCCCTTGCGACCGGCATGGATGTGGGGCTATTCCGTTCTGGCTGTCGTTGGGCTGGTCGGGCTGCTGGTGAGGGGAAGCTCGCTGTCAACCGGACTGAGATGGCTTGGTTTGGGCGGACAGGGATCCCGAACGGAAGGCGGAGAGGGTTCGGCATCGTCTGCGGACAGCGACAGGGCTGCGGTTCTCATCGTCAGTCTGTTTGCCCTTCCTCACATCGTAGCCTTGATTGTGAGTTTGCGCAGCCCGATCTATGCGGAGCGACCTCTTATTTGGACGACGCTGCCATACTTTGCCCTGGTTGCGGCCGGCATCCGCGTTCTTGGGGGCCCGTTGCAGCGGGGATTGCTGGAGATTTTCGACCTTCGCCGAAGAGCCAGCCTTGCTGCGCTGGTGTCTACGGTGCGGGTGAGCACGCAGCTCTTGATCCTATTGGCAATTCTTGTTCTGAGCGGCCTGTCCCTGAATGGGTATTATTTCTGGTTTCAGAAAGAGGGTTGGGATGAAGCCGCCTTGTATGTTGCCGAGCAGGTGGAGCCGGCAGACATGATCGTTTTCAACGCGACTTGGGTTCAGATTCCCTTTGCGTACTACTACGAGCGTTACGATCTTGACACGGAATTGAAGGGTTTCCCGGTCGATCTGTTTGACCGAGGCGAGTTGGAACCGAGGATGGAGGAAGGCGACGTTGCCCGTATCAAGGAGTTGCTCGACGGCCGAGAGCAGGTCTGGCTGGTATACTCCCACAACTGGTACTCCGACCCCAATGGAATCATTCCGCGAGAGTTGGGCAAGATTTTTGTTGAAAGGGAGCTGGCCGAATTCACCGGAATTCAGATTATGCGCTTCGCCGGGAAAAGGTAGTGAAGAGCCCTCAAATGGAATAACGGAAAACGCAACTACTAAGCCATATACCCCAGAGTGTTTTCTCGGAAGTGGGCAAATAAGGCATCCAAGAGTAATCAATCGTGTCCAGAACCTTTTGAAATGGTCGGGACCGGGGGAAGACGGATTGTCTGTTTCAGGATTGTACGGTTCTTAGTTTCTGGGTAACTACTTAGCCATATACAATGCCTGTCTTGACCAGACCTTCATTCACACCGCCATTCAGGCTAGCTCATTGCGTAATTGGTTGGCAGCCGCCTTGCTTTACAGCCGACAAGCCGCTATGACGACGAACGGTCGATGAGGCGTGTTTTTTAGGGGGGCGTTGCGGGGGGTGTCCCCCCGCACAAGGGAGGGCCGAAGGCCCGACCGCCCAGAAAGGGCGTAGCCCCTGGCGGCGGCGGGGGTTTGCCGACGACAGCCCTGAGCCGCCTTAGCGGCGAAGGGTGCGCAGGCACGCCTTAGCGGGCCGGAGCCGCCGGAGGGCGTCTGCGCCCGCAGGCGTCCACACACGAGGAGAGAGTGAAGAGGGGTGAGTAGTGAGAGTACACCTTTGCACGGCTCACTCAGGGTCACGAAATGACTATGGCCGAGTAGTTACCGGAAGACGATGATCCTCATGGCTTGAGTTGACTAGCCATTGGTTTCTCTGTTTTCTTTTGAGCAAAGATGACGGAGAGACTGAACGGCTTGCCGGATCCCCAAATAAGCGCTATCCCCAGCAGTGCCAGAGTCGGCAACCACTCCGACAGGCGCACCCAATCCAGATCCTGAAGATTTTCAGGATTAATGTAAGTGAAATACGAGAGGGCAATAGAACCGCTGAGCCAGAGCCAGGGAAGCACCCACAACCAGAATCTGGTTGGCTCGTCGGCGCCTGGCGCCAGGAAGGGCAGAAAGGGCATCAGCGCCAGCAGGTACCAGGGGTGAACGGTTGTCGTGAGCAGAAGATAGCCGCCCATTGGAACTGCCAGCCAGCGCAAGGTCGTTCTCACGTCGGTTTGGACGCGGGGAAACCGCCACCACAGACATAGCAAGAGCAAGAAAAGCAGGAAATATGTGATTTCCTGCGCCTGAAGCATGGGGTCGCCGATACCCATGCTTTTGAGCCAATTCTCTAACCAGCGGAAAAGGCCGCTGTTGAAATTCCACTGCCTGGTGTAGATGCGGAGGGCACCGAACAGTCCGCGTCCGTCGAGTTCGCCGGTCCATCCCCAGCCGGCCCGCAGCGCCGGCGACACCAGCATCGCCAACGTCAGATAACCGTAGAGCAGGCGGCTTCCCCAGTTCCACCGCCACCAGAATATGGGGGTCAACAGCACGGGAATCAGTTTCGTCAGAGTAGCCAGGGCGAGCAGCGCCGGAGCCAGCACAGAGAACGCTGGTCCCGCCGCGACGGTACGGGGACTACCTGCTTGAAGTGCCCGACCTCCTGAATATGGCAATCCCAACATTGCGAAAACAGCCAGCATCATCAGCAGTACCATTAGAGCATCAAGGTGGGCGCCCTGAGCAGTTTCGACGATCACCAGCGGGTTCCACAGGTAGATGAACAGGCGATGGGCAGGCAGGCCGGCCGACACCAACAGTCTTGAAAGAATGAACGCCGTTGCCAGATCGAACAGGATGGCGGCGGTCTGAAATGAGAGCGGATCAAGAGGGTAGAAGTAAGCGATGGCAGCGAAGAACCACTGGGCCGCCGGCATGTACGGGCTGGCCATCCAAGCATGATTGGCCTGTGCGCGGAAGGGGACGTCAAGCCAATCCAGCTGGGCGGCGTCAATGGGAAACGCGTAGGGGCTGACGCCGTTGACGGTCACGTAGCCATCCCACATATAGCGGAAGACGTCAGACGAAAGGGTGGGAAACGTTTGCAGCAGCAGCCACCTGAAGAGGCAAGCTCCCCCCCAGATCGCTGCGACCAGGTAGAATTCTCTGATTCCGGGTCGGGAAGGAGAGCTTGCGCGGCCGTTGTCGCGCCACCGGCGCTCCAACCAGAAGATGGCACCGGCGTAGGCGGCGAATGCTAAGCCAAACCAGGCCAGGAACTCCGCAACTTCTGTAGTTCCCAGGTTACCGTGACGGTGTTGCATGGAGACCATGCCACCGTAGGCAGTGATCGAGACTATGAACAGGGCCAGGGGGACAGACCAGGACCTCAGACCTGCCATCCTTTTCAGCGCCCTTTCCCTGGCGGCGTTTCAATTGGAATCCGGTAAACGCGTTGGGAAGTCGATCCACCGGCGCTGTTGATCATCATTTCTGCCAGGTTCTGGGTGCGGAGGGCGAACTCTGTAACAGTGTCGTAGCGGGGAAGATCGCCGGTGATGTCCTCATTAAAGTAGACGTCGGTACTGGTGGCGATCTCTTGCGGGAGCTTGTTGTAGCCGTGGATCAATCCGAGCAGACCGGCGGCGGTGGCCATGGTGTTGTCGGCATCCCAGCCGGCCAAGGCCGCGATCTCGATGGTCCGGAGAATATCGCTTTCCCCATACAACAGGGCCATTACGGTGACGGCAAAGTTGACCCGCGAAGCCCACCACATCGGATCGGTGTCGTACATATCACGGATGAGTTGCCGGGTTGCGCGCCAGTCCTGCGGGTTTTCCTGGTGCCAACGCACAACGTTGTCGACAATTGGAGCGATGATGGCTTCGTCAGCTGTACGCTGGCGTGCTGCGGCGATTAGTGCGGGCACGTCATCGTCAAAGAAAGCCAGGCTGTACAGCGTCGCGAAAAAGACGCTGGCCTCCACGGCCGGTCCGCTATTGGTAATGCGTGCGAACTGCTCGGCGTAGGTTGCAGCTGAATCCGGCATACCGGGGGCCAACATCCCAAACAGTTCGGTCTGCAGTTGGGCGTCTATGGACCATGCGCCGTCGGGGTTGTTGGTGGGGTAGCCGGTTTCCGGCGGCAGCATGCCCTCGTCCATCAGATCGCGGGCGCGGCGCGTCGATACCCAGATGTCGTGGTTCAGATGGTCGACCCACTCATCGCGTATCTGTTCGGCGGTGGGATTAAGTCCATAGGTTTCAAGAATATGGAGGTCCACCCATTCGACGTGTGTATCATCGTCGGTTGACCACTCCTCAAGCAGCAGGGGAGAAAATGACCCCGGAGGTCCCGGCTCGTCGATGTAAACGCCTTGCAGATCGAGGCCGGAGTGGTTGGCGAGCATGGTCGCCTTCCAGGCTCCGTAGACTTTGTCGAAGTAGGCGTCGGCGGTAAGTGTCTGAAGGGGAGGAGGCGGCTCCGGTCGCGTAAGACCTACGACGAGGACAACAGCAAGCCAGATAACTGCAGTCAGCGCGATCTTGCGTTGATCCATAGGAAAAATGTCCTTAACGGGGGGGGTTGCCGAGAACTGTTGTGGAGGCAGTATAACTGAAGGAAGAAGAGGTGGAAACCTGGCGGTGGGTTCCCGATCGGAAAAAGAGCCTTTTTGTCCGGGCTGGAACGAAAGTGGTGTTGTGATCAAAGTGGTCGGCAATCCGTGCACATCCCACTTCAGAACCAAAGCGGGCGTGGAGCTGGCGTTCCCAGGGGCAGGTCGAGCGCGGAAACTGGCCACATATTGGGCCGCTCTAAAAGAGAAGAATCTGTCAGTTTGTGTCGTCTCGTGCTTGCAGGGCGGGGTGAAAGTAGGTGGCGGCAATGGCCAGGACCGCTGCCAGGGCCAGAATGCCGGGTGCAAGCAGTGGGTTGGCGCCGTGCAGCGTATCCGTCAGCAGAACTGAGAAAGTTGCGTTCGGTCGGATCTCTTTGGCGAATTCCAAATTGTGTTCGACGTGTTCAAAAAGGCCAAAGAGGCTGCCGAAAAGCGTGACGCCCATCACAGTTTGTAACAGCCTTACCGTGAACCGCTGCGGGCGGACGAGCGCGGCAGCAATCGCCGCCACGCCCAGTCCGCACAGAATGAATGGAATCAACTGGGTTGGGCTCCCGGTATGTTCCTCCAGCCACAGTTCTACAACCGTAAAGACACAACTGAATCCGGCTACCAGCAACAGGAAGTTCCGGTAGCGGTTGACAAGGATGTCTGCGCACATGGCGTCACTCGTTCAGGTACGAGGGGGCTGCGTCAAACTGTTCTGCGCTGACGTTTTCGGAGAGCGCGGCCAAAAAGGCATCGTTCGAGTCGAAAGGCCGCGCTGCCATAAGTTCCTCGGCGATCTCGTCAGTGAGACCAGGAATCTGCTGCAGAGTTTCTGCGTCGGACTCATTGACGTCTACAGGAACAAAGACATAGCTCTCATAAAAGGCAACCTGTTCGCCGTCGACATACTTACCGATTTCACGGCGAAACTGCTGAATGCTGACAAAGGGTTGATATTCGAAGAACTCGCGAACCATGCGATTGCCAAAGTCTGGAATCGTTTCCAGAAGCTGTTCACGGGTCATGTCGTTTAGATTGATGCTTTCCAAAACTATCGCGTTGTCAGAGGCGGCGCCTTCTGAGGTCTCTGCAGCGGCCGATTCTTGCTGGGCAGTTGCGGAAGATTGTGCGGGCGAACCTGTTGGGGTACATGCGCTCAGGACCAGAAAGAGGGCGATTAACGCAGAAGATAGAGCGGCACTTTTGAGGGTAGAGTACATCTACAGTTTCTCCAGATTCGATGGTGGCCTGCGGCATTGGAGGCCGATAAGGTACGACCAATCATGGTCACAGAAATGTTTACTCCCGGCGCAGAGCTTCGATTGGATCCAGCTTCGCTGCTTGCGTGGCGGGATAGTAGCCGAAAAAGATGCCGACTGCAGCGGACGCGCCGAAGGCCAACGGCAGCGACAATGGCACCAGTTCAGTCCGCATGCCGCCCAGTTCTCCGAAAACGAAGGAGCCGCCCACGCCAAAGATGAGTCCGGCCAGCCCGCCCACCAGGCTGAGCATCACCGCTTCGAGAAGGAACTGCCGCTGCACGTCGCGCGGGCGGGCGCCCAGGGCCTGGCGCAGGCCGATCTCGCGCGTCCGTTCGGTCACGCTTACAAGCATGATGTTCATAATGCCAATACCGCCCACGACGAGCGAGATGGCAGCGACCCATGCCAGCAGACTGCGGAAGGCAGCTGTGGTGGAAGATCGGGCGTCGACGATGTCCTGTTGGGTTCTCACGCCAAAATCCGGCTCAGCCGGATCCACATTGCGGCGCCCAGCGAGCAAGGCTGTAATCTGGCTCATCACGTTGTCCAACATTTCGCCGCTTTCGGCCTTGACCAGAATCATGCGCACGCGGTTCCCTCCGAAGCCGGAACCGCTAAACTTTTTGAAGACTACTGAGGCAGGAATGTAAATGCGGCCATCGTTGTCGGTCGCCCCAACGACGCCCTGCTCTGCCATGACGCCGATGACGGTAAAGCGCGAGGAGCCGATGCGCACCTGGTGGCCAATCGGGTCGAGGCCTTCGAACAGGTCTTCGGCGATGCCTGAGCCGAGAATGGCGACACGTTGCGTGGCATCATTTTCGGCCGCTGTGAAGAAGCGCCCCTGTGCAACTTCATAGTCTCGCACCTCCAGGAAGTCGGCGGTTACGCCAACAATGGAGACTCCGGTCATCGTTGCAGAACCGCCCTTAACATTCTGCGACGTGCTTTGTTCGAGCGATACACCACTGACATTACGCAGATTTTGTGAGAGGAAAACGACCTCGTCATAGGTAAATGTAGTGATGTTTCCGGGGCCGCCGCCGCCCGGGCCCCTGCGCACGCCGCCGAAGCTGCGAAACGGCGTTACCATGATCAGGTTGGCGCCAAGCCCGCTAATCTGGTCCTCAATTTCGGCTTCGGCGCCGGCGCTGACAGCCAGCATGATGATCACGGCGGCGACGCCGATGATGATGCCCAGGGTAGTGAGAAATGAGCGCAGCTTGTTGAGCATGACCCCTTCCCAGGCGACGCGAAAGGAGTTCGGCGCGGTCATTCCATGCAGATCTTTGAAAGATTTGTCTTCCAGCGTCTGTCTGCCTAACGGCGTAGATCGGATTGAGTCCTCAAGCATAAGAGAATCATCTCCTCAGTATCGCGGGTGTGCAGGGCTGCGCTACAGTTGAAACAATCAGCCCAACCTCTCTTCCGGTTCCGCTCAAGCCACGACCAGGCGATTGATTTCGGACTGCGGGGCGACGACTCTTCCATCCAATACGTTGACGACCCGCTGCGACTCGCGCGCCCTTTCGGGGTCGTGCGTCACCATCACGATTGTCGCGCCCTGCTGATGCAGCCGATGAAATATACCCATGATTTCTGTACTGGAAGTGGTGTCGAGATTCCCTGTAGGCTCGTCGGCCAGTATCAGCGACGGGTCGTTGATCAATGATCGGGCAATCGCTACCCTCTGCTGTTGACCACCGGACAGCTCGGTCGGCAGATGATGCAGACGGTCGCCCAAGCCGACGAGCTCCAACAAATCCGCAGCCCGTTGGCTGCGTTTGTCCTCGCTCCAATTCTGAAAGCCGTTGTACATCATCGGCAGCATTACGTTTTTGCGTGCGCTCAGTCGGGGCAACAGATTGTAGGACTGGAAGACGAAACCGATTTTGCGATTGCGCACGCCGGCCAACTCATCGCGATTGAGCTGACTGACGTCCTCGCCGTCAAGAATGTAGAGACCGCTTGTAGCCCGGTCCAGACAGCCAATTATGTTCATCAGCGTGGACTTTCCTGAACCGGAAGGCCCCATGATGGCAACGAACTCGCCTCGGTCCACCTGCAGGTCCAGTTCCTTCAGCGCGTGCACGGCGATTTCGCCTTCACCGTACGTCTTTGTCAGGTTGGTGATCTCGATCACGTTATCGTTCATGTTGTCACCATTGAATTCAGGCTGTAGGCGGCATCCGGTAAACTGTACTCAGTTGGTTCCGACTTGGGCGTCGCCAGTGCTGACCGTCTCACCTTCTTCGAGACCGGAAATAATCTCCGCGCTGACGAAGTTCCTCAAGCCCACTTGAACCGGACGAAACTCCAGTTCGTCGTTTGGACCGACAACGAAGACTGCAGATTGCCCCGGGCTGAACTCTCGCAAAGCCTGAACTGGCACAAGCAAGGCGTTGCGGGCTTCACCGGCGATGATCTCAACCTCAGCGTTCATACCGAACAGCAGCGGCGCCGAGTGCTGTGTCATGTCGATACTGGCCCATGCCTGAATCGCAGAGGCGCCGTCGACTGCAACCAGCGCCGGTTCGACGCGTGTTATCTGCCCGGTATAGTTGTATTCGGGGAAGGCTTCGAAAACGATGCTAACGGGAAAACCGGGCACGGCGGCGGCAATGTCAAGCTCCTCGATCCAGAAGCGGACCTGGGCGACACCGACATTTGCCAGGCCGATGATCGGTCCTCCCGCGACGGAATCGCCCTGCTGAATGTCGACTAAAGTTACAACGCCAGCCATTGGCGCACGAATTGTGCCTCCTTCGATTTCACGTTTTACGTCTTCGGCTGACAGGCGGGCCTGCTGGACGGCCAGTTCAGCCTTTTCCAGCGCTTCGGCGCTAGGCCCGTCCAACAGGTCTTCCAGCCCGGCCCGATTTTGTTCCACCTTGGCCCTGGCAGCGGCCACGTCCATCTCGTCGGCGTTCTGAAGCACGATGTTGAGCGAATTTTGGGCCAGCAAGACCCGCCCTCTGGCCGATTCAATCGCGTCTTCAGACGCGCCCGCGGTATTGATATTGTACTGCGCCAAGGCTTTTTCGTAGGCGAGGGTAGCTGTCTGCAGTTCAGCGGCTTGGGTGGTGCTGCCAACATCGTTGCGCCAGGCTACTCTGTCATAGGCCCGCTGGGCCTCGGCGCGGGCGATTTCCGCTGAACTCAGATCGGCTTGCAGGCTTGTCATCGTATCCTGCGAGGGACCGGCGAGCAGATTCTCGAGGGCCTTTTGGGCACTGAGTAGTTCGCTGCGGGCGGCATTGACCTCCTCCGCGGTGGGAGGCGCCACCAAGCGGTCATATTCGGCCTGCGCGGCGGCCAAGCTGGATTGGGCAGCGGCAAGGTCGGCTCCGCTCACCTCCCCGGTCAACTCGATCAGCGTGATTTCGGCCAAGCGCAGATTGATCTGGGCCGAAATGAGCTGTGAATTCAGAGATGAATCATACTCCAGAGTTGCCAGAACCTGATTGATATCTACTTGGTCGCCGACCTGTGCTGCGATGCTGCTTACGATGCCGCTGCTGGGAAAACCGACTTTCGTCTCCTCGCCGGCGAAGAGCGTGCCGATCCCTCCCGCAGTCAGAACAAGATCGCCGCGGCGCACCTGGGCGGTCTGCAATTCGGGCGCCACGAGTTCGGGTTGTTCGGACACAAAATAAGTGTTGTAGCCATAGTACCCGCCTGTTCCGAAAACGAGTAGTATCACCAGACTCAGAAGGATGGTCTTCATAGGTGGTCTCCGATTCACATCACCTGGAGATTCGCCGCGGCAACGTTGCTAGATTGAAGCCTTTGACTGAAGAAGCTCGATTAACGGGTCATAGAGAAGGGCGAAGAGTCCACCGCCGCCGGCACGGCCTTGCCGGCCGCCACCTCGAAAGCCTCCCTCGGGAATTTCAACACCCATTTCCCGCAGTCGCTCAGTGCGTTCTTCGGGCGACAGGTTCTGCATCTCCTGGCGGAATGCTGCCCGTTCCTCTTGCGACATATCGGCAAATATGCCGCCCTGGCCTCCTTGTCTTCCCTGTCCTCCTTGCCCTCCTTGCCCTCCTTGCCCTCCTTGTCCAGCCTGACCCTGTCGACCTCCTTGGCCGAACTGGGGCATCTCGATTCCATTGGCCTGCGCCCAGTCGCTCATATCGGTAAAGGTCAGTTGCATGGCGCCAATCGCTTCGATCTGCGCCTCGGAAAGCGCTGCTTCGATCTGCCGCATTATTGCGGCCCGCTCGGACGGATTTTGAATGGAGCCGCTCTGAAGCGCCTGCCAGAGGGGCAACATAGTTGCGGCCTGAGCACCGTTCACGGCATCATCAGTTTCTTCCAAGCGGAGGATGCCCAGGACCAGTTGGTTTGTCGGTGGCAAAGCGCCTTCGTAGTTGCTTGCGAGTGCAAAGGATGGCGTTTGATTGGCGCCTTCGCTCCCGCTTGCCTGGGAGGCGTTTGTGTTAGGCTCAGAACTGCTGTCAGCCGCGGATTCTTCGCCGCGCCCGCAGGAGGAGAGCGCCAGCAAGATCGCCACAGCCAGAATCAGGGTCATCCATCTTCTCATTTTCTTCTCTCCGTTCCCAGACCGAAATACTCCAGGGTCGGGCCGGCAACCGAATTTGCCAGGTCCGTTGTACTCTTCCTAGAATCTTACTCGAAATTCATTTAGAAAATGTGAAGGAGACGTTGAGATCTTGTTTCAGTTTGACGTTTTCGGAAGTCGGATTGAGAATCGCGTGCCCTTGCCAGGGGTCGACTCGGCCTGAATTGCTCCATCGTGTGCCTCGACAATCGCTTTAGCTATGGCCAGACCGAGTCCGGATTGGGTCTGCCCATCGCGATGACGGGAACTGTCGCCCCTATAAAAACGGTTGAAGACGTTGCCCAGCTCCTCAGGCGAAATGCCTATCCCTGAATCGGCCACTTGGAGTGTGACCCATTCGCTCCGGCTTGAAGCGCTGAGAACGATCTGACCCTCCGACGTAAATCGCAGCGCGTTGGTTACGAGATTGTTGAGCACCTGCGTCATCCGTTCGATATCGACAACAACAGAGGGGAGCGTCTCCGGCGCATCTACGCGCAGGGCGATGTTTTTCTGGCGGGCCGAAACTACATGCGCAAGGCCGGCCCGCTCCAACAGGGCCTTTGGATCGACGGCGCGTCGATGGAGCGTCAGTTCTCCGGCATCGGCCAAGGACAGGGTTCGCAGATCTTCGACCAGTCGCTGTAGATGGGCCACCTCCTGGTGAAGCAGTTCATACAACTCCGGCCGGCCCTGAATTGAGCCGTCGCTCAGGCCCTCGGTATAGCCCAGCAGGACTGTCAGAGGCGTGCGCAGGTCGTGGGCAATGTCGGCGGTCATCTGAAGGCGAAGACGAGCGGCGTTGGCCAGGTCACTGCTCATCTGGTTGAAGGAGGCGGCCAGCTTTCCAATCTCATCTTGAGAATGAACTTTTACCTGTTTCCCCAACTGGCCGGCGGACATCTCTTCGGTGGCAGTGGTCAACTCCCGCAGAGGGCGCGTGAGGGCGCGTGACAACAGAAAGCCCAGGACCAATGCCATGAGCACGGCAATCAAGGCCGCGAGCGCGGTTGCCTGATTCACGTTGCGCAGGAAAAAGCTCTCCGGGGAGAATCTGGGCGGGCCTTCGCCAGAGGCAAACCTGCTCTGAAGGTAGGCAGTACCTACACGCTGACCGCCGCTTTCGATTGGGATACCGCTGCCTAAATCCAAATCGGCTGCATTGAGGCCGCGCTGCTCCGGAGCGGAAGAGTAGATGATGGTCTGATCGTTGTCGGCGAGAACGACTCGTCGACCAAGTAGGCCAAGCGATGGGTCGCTGTTCAGCCACCGTTCGACGCCGTCCCAGCTCTCCTCCTTGAGAAAGTAGCCCAGAAGCAGGTCGGTCACGACCGGGTTGCCTCTGCGGTCGGCGACGAAGCGGTCGAACTCCAGGCGCGTTCTTTGTCCACTGATCACGGCGACAAGAATGGCGCCTGAGACGCCTACTGCAAGAAACGCCAAAGTCAACTTTACAGCCAGAGAACGCATCATCTACTTCGTCTCCGCGGCAAAGCGGTAGCCCATGCCGTAAACTGTCTGAATATAGCGTGGTTCGCCCGGGATCGGTTCAATCTTTGTGCGCAGGTTGCGGATGTGTACGTCAATGGTACGCTCATAGCCCTCGTAGGCGTCACCGCTGACTGATTCCAGGAGATCGAGGCGGGAAAATGCCCGCCCAGGCGACAACATGAATGTTTCCAGCAGGTCGAATTCGGAAGGAGTAAGGGCAACTTGATTACCGCATACGCTTACAGTGCGGCCTGCGCGGTCAAGGGTGATCTCTGCCCTACGAAGAATTTCAGGCAGATGGTTCTGCTGGCCGACTCTTCTGAGCACAGCACGAACCCGCGCGATCAACTCCTGTATGCCAAAGGGCTTGGTGACGTAGTCGTCGGCTCCCAGCTCCAGGCCGACGACTTTATCGCTCTCTTCCAGTTTGGCTGTTAGCACGATGATCGGCGTGTCTGATTCCTTTGTAAAACTACGAATGAAGTCATAGCCCCCCATCTCCGGCATCATCAGGTCGAGGAGCACCAGGTCCGGCTTTTCGTAGCGCGCCGCGAACAAAGCGTCGCGCCCGTTGGCCGCCTCAACCACACGATACCCTTCCCGCTCCAGGTATAGGCGCACCATTTCGCGCAGATTGACTTCATCGTCGACAACGAGGATTGTCTGGGACATGACGTTTTCTCTGCCAGCACCAGTGAGGATCCATAACTGCCGGGTCGAATGGTAAGCCGTTACAGGTCTTGGATTCCGGCGTATTCCTGGTCTGTTCTCGTTCTGATTGTCGCGCACAAATGTTCAGATAGTATGAAGGATGGGTGAAGATTCGACAAGAGCTTGCGTGAAGACCTAATTTCCGGCCACAGTCAGGGTTTTCAATCTGCCCTTCGCTTCGAGAAGAGTCGATTGTGACCTGTTTCGGCCCCACAGATCGACCTTTGTGCGTATGAGGGCCACGGTCGGCTATGGTAAAATGCTGAAGAGGCGTGGCGAAAACTTTCTGTCCAGCAACTGGACAATAGATTTCCCCTGGCACTCACACCACAGACCCATACTTTGAAAGGAAACTGGCAATGTCACAGGTTGCACTGGGTATGCACCGGCACGTCCGCTCTTCGATACTTTCGGCTGTGGAGGGTCTATCAGCCAAGCAACTGCACGCGATGCCGGCGGGATTCGACAACAACATCGCTTGGAATGTGGGACACTTATTGGTCGTCCAGCAGCGTTTGCTCTATCGCCCCTGCGGTCTTCCCATTTCACTCTCCGAGGCGATGACCCCGCTGTATCTGCCGAATACGTCGCCGGCGGATTGGGAGACGGAGCCGGACGCCGAGGAGTTGGTGGCGATGCTGATGCCTCAACAGGAGCAGCTGGAGGCGGACTACGCGGACGGGCGTTTCAGTGAGAACGGGTTTAGCAAGTTCACGACCGGGTCAGGCATCACTTTGTCTGACATCAGCGGCGCGCTGGTGTTCAACACCTACCACGAGTCGCAGCACTACGGGTTCATCCAGGCCCTGATCAACTTGGTGGGCTGATTCGCATGACTGAAGTCGTCATTGTCAGCGCGGTGCGGACGCCGATTGGCAGGATTCGAGGCGCGCTGGCCTCTGTGCGGCCGGATGATCTGGCGGCGCTGGTAATCCGCGAGGCGGTGGCGCGTGCGGGAGTGGAACCGGCAGAGATAGAGGAAGTCTATCTAGGCTGCGCCAACCAGGCAGGCGAAGACAACCGCAACGTCGCACGCATGGCCGCTCTGCTGGCCGGGCTGCCGCAGGAGGTGGCGGGCGTAACGGTGAACCGGCTGTGCGCCAGCGGTCTCACCGCCGTGAACCAAGCAGCGCGGGCAATAAAATGCAGCGAGGGCGAAATCTTTGTCGCCGGCGGCGTAGAGAGCATGACGCGCGCGCCCTATTCCATACCAAAGAATCAAATCGGGTTTGGCCCATCGGGCAACATAACCGGCTATGATACGACCCTCGGCTGGCGCTATCCTAACGCGGCGTTGGAGGCACTCTTCCCTCTGGAGGCGATGGGAGAAACGGCCGAAAACATCTATGAGATGAGTTGCGCCTCTGAAATCTCAGGAGGCGAGATCAGCCGCGCCGACCAGGACCGCTTCGCGTTGCAGAGCCAGCAGCGGTCGGTCGATGCGATCAGGGAGGGCCGATTCAGGAGGGAGATCGTTCCGGTCGAGATCCCGCAGAGAAGGGGCGATCCTCTGCTCGTGGACAGTGACGAACATCCTCGCTACACGAAAACTGAAGACGGCTACGAACTTGCGACCAGCATGGAGGCACTAGGCAGGCTGAAGCCGGCTTTTCGCCGGGAGGGTACGGTAACCGCCGGCAACGCCAGCGGGTTGAATGACGGCGCTTGCGCGCTGGTGCTGATGTCGAGAACCAGGGCCGATGCCCTCGGAATCCGACCTCTGGCGCGCTGGGTTGCCTCGGCCGCGGCCGGCGTCGATCCCCGTGTGATGGGGCTGGGACCTGTAAACGCCACCCGCAAAGCGTTGAAGCGGTCAGGACTATCGATCGAAGCAATCGATCTGGTCGAAATCAACGAGGCTTTCGCGGTGCAGACGCTGGCCGTTTTGCGGGAGTTGGAGTTGAGCGAAGCGATCACCAATGTAAACGGCGGCGCAATCGCACTGGGACATCCACTGGGTTGTTCCGGCGCCCGCATCCTGACGACGCTTATTCACGAGATGAGGAGACGGTCGGAGGCAGGGGAGAGCTGTCGCTACGGCTTGGCGACGCTGTGCGTTGGCGTGGGCCAAGGCGAGGCGACTGTCGTGGAGAGGGTAGACCGGTGAAGCAGCTACCGCAGATCACAACGCGCCAGGCGGCAGCTCTTGTCAAGACAGGGGACACGCTGCTTGTAGGCGGCTTCGGCATGACCGGAAACCCGACACAGGTCCTGCACGCCCTGGCGGAGACGAATGTTGGCGGCATAACTTACATTGCCAATAATGTGGGCGAGCCAGGTCTGGGCGGGGGCCGGTTGTTGCGCAACGGCCAGATAAAGAAGGCGATCGGCTCTTTTTTCACCAGCAATCCGGAGGCAGTGGCGGCAGCGCAGTCGGGCGCGATCGAGTTTGAGGTGATGCCGCAGGGGACGATGGTAGAGGCGATCCGCGCCGGCGGCGCGGGGATCGGCGGATTCTTTACGCCGACAGGGGCGGGTACTGTTCTGGCCGAGGGTCGCGAGACCAAGCGGATTGAGGGACGCGTGCATGTCTTTCAACCAGCTCTGCGGGCGAATGTCGCGCTGATCCGGGCGTGGAGCGCGGATACGGCTGGCAATCTTGCCTACCGGATGACGGAGCAGAACTTTAACCGGGCGATGGCCACGGCTGCGGATCTTGTCATTGCAGAGATCGAGGAGTGCGTCCCCACAGGGGAGCTGCCTCCGGAGAGCATCCATACGCCCGGGTGCTACGTCGACTACCTGGTGCCTGTGAAGACTACTGAGGCCGACCTGGGCTCTTCGGCGTCGATTGCGGACAGCGGCAAGAAAGCGGGCGGCTTGCGCATGAAGTTGGCGCGGCGCGCGCTGGCCGAGCTGAGACCGGGGGACATTGTCAACCTGGGCGTCGGCATCCCGACGCTCGTCGCCGATCTCATAACACCGGCACACGGCATCATATTGCATACTGAGAACGGCATGTTGGGGGTCGGCCCGGCGCCGGAGAGCGGCGGTGCGCTCGAGTACCCGATCAACGCCAGCAAGATCCCGGTGACTGCGCTGCCGGGCAGCAGTTATTTCGACAGCGCCGACTCCTTTGCGATGATCCGCGGCGGCCATGTGGATGTGGCGATCATGGGCGGCTTACAGGTGGACGAGCAGGCCAATCTGGCCAACTGGGCTGCGCCTGGGAGGCCCTTGCTCGGGGTGGGTGGGGCGATGGATCTGGCGTCGGGCGCCAAGCGACTGATCGTGACCATGACCCATGCCAGCCGTGACGGCCAATCCAAGATCGTACCTTCCTGTACACTACCGCTGACGGCGACGAATGCGGTTGACGTGATCATTACCGAACTGGCCGTTTTTCGCTTCTGCGACGGGCGCCTGACCTTGACCGAACTGTTGGAAGAGGCGTCGCTGGAGGAGGTGAAGGCTAAGACGGATGCACTTTTTGAGATCGCATTGGAGGGTTGAGGGATCTGCGCTGCGGCTGGTTGTCCCGTCCTATCAGAAGGAGAGTGGAAGAGTTGATGCAGTTGAAACGCAGACATTTCTCCTTGCCGATCGCAGCATTGGCAGTTCTGTTTCTGGCTGCGTGTGTGCATATTGAAGGTCAGGTAGCATCAGAGGACAGAGCTTCCCTTGAGGAGACCCCGCTGAACGCGGCCGTAACGCGCCAGGAGGAGATAAGCCAGGAGGTCTTTCCCATAACGGTAACATATTTCACCCCTGCGCAGACGGAAGGTCCCTATTATCCTGTTGCGAAACCGGCAGACCGAGACAACGACCTGTTGGTTATGGAGGGAGCCGATGGCAGGCCAGTTGGAGATGTCTTGGAGTTTGGCGGCAGGCTTTTCGACAGCTCTGGTATGCCGGTAAGCGGGGCCGTTATCGAAATCTGGCAGACTGACGACAACGGAGTCTACCTTCATCCGGGTGATGCCGGCAGTTCGAGGCGAGACGTAAACTTTCAGTTTTACGGTGAGGCAGTAACAACTGAGGAAGGAAGCTACAGCTTTCGGACGGTCATGCCGGGCAACTACCCGCCGCGACCCCGTCACATCCACGTAAAAGTTAGATTGGGGACCCGTGAGTTGTTGACCACGCAGTTCTACTTCAGTAACGACCCGGAGGCTTCCCAAGATCGGATTTTCGCGGGAGCAGGTGAGGAAGTGGGTGCATTGATCATGGAGGTCGAGGCAGGGATTGACGATGAAGGAAATCCAGCGCTGATCGGCAGGCGCGATATCGTCCTGCGTACACTTCTGTCAGAATGAGGGAACGCGGCCAGGGGGTGGGATAGCATGAAGTTGAGAGAATTGGGAGATCCCAAATTTATCGCCTTGGAGACCTTTCGTAAAA
Organism: Caldilineaceae bacterium; assembly: GCA_965220715.1. Taxonomy (GTDB): domain Bacteria; phylum Chloroflexota; class Anaerolineae; order Caldilineales; family Caldilineaceae; genus Bin5. The sequence continues at coordinate 3,259,947 of OZ244843.1, read as the reverse complement.
GTGGGCAGGCGGTCAAGACGCCGGTCTGGACTGTTGCGAAGGATGGCAAGCTACTGGTGTGGACGCAGGGCGACAGCTGGAAGATCAAACGCGCCCGCAACAATCCTCGCGTACGGGTTGCCAAGTGTGACATGCGGGGCAACATTGAGGGATCTTGGGTGGAGGGCATTGTCGCTTCGATTTCCGATGATCCGGAAGAGAAGAAGCTGATGCGGAGCCGTCTCAGACGGAAGTATCCCTTCATGTACACTATTCTCTCGTTGGTAGCGATTTTACGGAGGGAAAACACCGGGCGGGTCGTGGTCGAAATTGTGGACGTGTAGAGCGCAGTCATTGTTCGTAATGCACATTGGGAATTGCGTACTGAGTACTGCGAAAGAATAAACAGGAAGTGCGGTTTTTGCTTGGTCACGCATTGTACTAACTTGATTCAGGAGCCCTTAGCCCTATGAAAGCTGTGATGGTCATGTTCGACACCCTTAACCGACGGATGTTGCCGCCCTACGGGTGCGACTGGATTCACGCGCCGAACTTCAGCCGCCTGGCAGAGCGGACGGTAACGTTTGATAACTGCTACGTGGGCAGTATGCCCTGTATGCCGGCGCGGCGGGAGATGCACACCGGCCGCTACAATTTCCTGCATCGCAGCTGGGGCCCACTGGAGCCGTTCGACGATTCGACGCCGGAGATTCTGTCGGAGAACGGCGTCTACACTCATCTCAGCACCGATCACCAACACTATTTTGAAGATGGCGGCGCTTCCTATCACACGCGTTACGACAGTTGGGAATTTCATCGCGGCCAGGAGGGAGACGCCTGGATAGGGCAGGTGGAAGATCCGGTCGAACCTGCTTCCATTAACCGGACGACGGCTGCCACCTATCGGCCTCGCGGGGAAGGAGAGAAGCGCCGGAATGGAGACACCGGCCGCCAGGACTGGGTCAATCGGGAGGTGATAGACAGCGAAGAAAAGATGCCGCAGGCCAAGACTTTTGCCGCGGGGTTGGATTTTATCCGCCGCAACCACGAGCAGGACAATTGGTTCTTGCAAGTGGAGACCTTTGATCCCCACGAACCTTTCTTCACTCAGCAGAAGTATAAGGACCTCTACCCGCACGAGTACAACGGCAAGCTGTTTGATTGGCCTTCATATCGGAAGGTGGAGGAGACGGAAGAAGAGGTGCAGCACTTGCGTTACGAGTACGCGGCCCTGCTCAGTATGTGCGACGAATACCTGGGGAAGGTTCTGGACCTGATGGACGGGTTGAATATGTGGGATGACACGATGCTGATCGTGTGTACCGATCACGGCTTTCTGTTGGGAGAGCACGATTGGTGGGCCAAGATTGTGCCGCCATTCTACAATGAAGTTGCGCACACGCCGCTCTTCATCTGGGATCCTCGCAGCCGGGTGACAGGCGCGCGCAGGACGCAGCTGACGCAGATTATCGACCTGCCGGCGACGCTCCTGGAATACTTCGGAGTTGCGCGACCGCCGGACATGGAGGGGATTCCCTTGGGTGATGTCATTGCCGGCGACGCACCGACGCGCGATGCGGTCCTATTCGGCGTACATGGAGGGCACGTGAACATTACGGACGGACGTTATGTGTACATGCGCGGACCGGTTGACCCCACGCAGAACGAGCCGCTCTACAATTACACGCTGATGCCCAATCATATGCGCGACCGCTTTGGTGTAGGGGAGTTGCAGGATATCCAGTTGGCCGAACCCTTCTCGTTTACGAAGGGGTGCCGCTCAATGAAAATCGCCTCGTCCCACCCATTCGCGGCCCCGCCACGCTACACGATGCTTTTCGATTTGGAGGCGGATCCGGGACAGGAGAATCCAATTGAGAGTGTGGCGGAGGAGGCAAGACTTTCGGCGCGCATGGCGGAATTGATGCAGGCCAATGATGCGCCGCCGGAGCAGTTCGAGAGGCTGGGACTGGCGGTTCAGGAGCCAGGCTAGCGTGGAAAGAAAGAGGCGCCGTACGCACTTCATGTGCGTCGGCGCCTTTTTTTGACTGGTATGATTCTCTGCGATGTTCGAAGTGAGTCGGCCTCAGAAATGCTGAGGCGATCACAGCTTACACGCTAATGAAGCGTTTTTCCCTCAAGCGGGCGGACTTGCCCTGCCGGTCGCGCAAGAAGTAGAGTTGCGCGCGTCGGACTTTGGTCTTACGCAGTACCTCGACTTGCTCCACGTTTTTGCTGAAGAGTGGGAACGTGCGCTCTACGCCGACGCCATGTGAGCCGGTGCGGCGCACAGTATAGGTCGCGCCTGGCTGGCTGCCGCCGCGCTTCGAGATCACTACCCCTTGAAACACCTGAATCCGCTCGTTGCGACCTTCGGTGATGCGCTGGTGAACTCGCACCGTATCACCGGTGGCCATATCCGCCATGCCCGCTGGCATCTCCGGTTGCAGGGAAGCCATCAATGCGTTTGTCATCTTACACCGCCCTATGTATTGAACTGTGTTTTGCAAGATTTGGCTTGGGCCAAGCCCATGCCGATTATGCTTTCCCTGCCCAAACCCTTCAGTTGCTGGGGGCACCGACGGAGAATAGCTTTATGATTGGCCCACGGGGGTCATTTCCCACCCGGGCAACTAATATTCACACAGCCTCGAACTGTACCACAGTGGCATGCGCACACCAAATTTTCAACGCTATAGTTCAGCACGTACGATGTGTACACCATCCACCATATTTCTAAGCTTTTGCCTCGCGGCCCAACGGGCGGTCTGGCTGAGCCCACAGTCGGGCGCGAAGGCCAAGCGGTCGGCGGGAGCGAATTCGAGGCAGCGGCGGACGGTGGATGCTACGTGTTGCGGCGATTCGATGAAGTAGCTCTTTACGTCGATGATGCCCACTGCCACATCCCTTTTTTCGGCGATCAGCCCGATTACCTCCAACTCGGAAAACTCACGGTTTGCCATCTCCACGTGAATTTCGTCCACGGCCATCTCCAGGAAGGCCGGGAACATGGGCGCGTACCGTCGGAATCCGACCGGATGGCCCTTGAAGTTGCCGAAGCAGAGATGGGTCGAGAGCCGGCAGCGGCCCACGACTGGCTCGACCGTGCGGTTAAAGATATCGACGAAGCGGACGGGATCTTCGCGGTAGGCATAGCAACTCATTGAGGGTTCATCAACCGTGATCTCACGGCAACCGGCTGCAACAAGGGCCTCCAGTTCGCGGCGAACAATGGGCAGGAGCGCCTCTGTCACTGCATAGCGGTCAGGATACCGATCGTTGGGCAGCAGCCGGCCACTGAGCGTGTAGGGCCCGGGCACGCTTGCTTTCAGCGTTGGCGCATCTGCGGAGTCCGGCGCGAGCCGTTGCAGGCGCTGAAACTCCTCCACCGCGCCAAGCCCGTCCGGCGCGCAGAGCTCCCCAACAATAGCGTGTTTGCCGCGCTGGTCGTGCGCGGGAGGCCCCCAAAGCCGCGGCGAGGCAGGCTCCGGCCGGATCCCTTCCAGGTAACCATAGAAGGACAGGTTAAAGTCGAGCCGGGTCTGTTCACCGTCGGTGATGACATCGGTCCCGGCTTCAAGTTGGTCATGTACGGCGGCAACCACCGCGTCATCGACCATTTCGGCGACGTCGTCGCTACCGAACTGATCAAGATGAGCGCTGGCAAACTCAAGCCAGGCCGGGAAAGGGTAGCTGCCGATTACGGTTGTGCGCAGAGGTATGGGTTGCATTCTGAGATCAGGATGGTCTGATTCAACTACGGAATGTTGTTGCCGGACCAAGGGACGCCATGGTTTGGCCTCCCTTGCCAATCAGTCGCCGTATACGCGTCGAACACGCCGCCGGTAATCGTCGTAGGAGGCGTCAAACTTGGCGACGGACGCGTCACCGGCGAAAACGCTGCTGGAGAGGACGAGAGGCGGTTTACCGCACGCGGTCAACCCTTCAGCCACAAGGCACTTGACTGCATTCACAACCGCGGCCGCGCCGATTGTCGAGCCAGGGCCGACCGGATCTTCGAGACCCTCGACGGTAACCAGGGCATCTCCGGCAGGCGTTCCGTTGTCGATGGTAACGTCGGCGATATCCAAGAGCCTCTTGCCGCTACTGTGCTTGGGCGCAGACGCGGAGCAATGGTCGACCGAGAGGACCGCTATCACGGGCAGATCCAACGCCTTCGCCTCCAGGGCCATCTCTATTACGACCTCATTAACGCCGCTGTTGGAAAAGATCATGAAGCTGTCCGGCGGCCGCAGCACGAAGTTGCGCAGGATCTGGCGGGCAAAGCCCTCCACATGCTCGATGAACATCGCCTGGCGCTGCCCATTGGCGCCGACGACCTGGTTGTGGAAAGTCAATGACAGTTCAACGATGGGATGGAAGCCGGGAAAGGAGCCGTGGCGGGGATACATCTCCTCAATGAACATGCGAGAGTGGCCGGTTCCAAAAAGATGCACGAGGCCATCTGCTGCGATAGTGTCGACGCAGATGTCGGCGGCGCGCTGAATGTTCTGCGACTGCGTGGCGATGATTCGTTCCAGGATGGCTTGGGCTGCGTTCAGGTAGTCAGATGCTGGATTCATTGAGGGTCTCAGGCTGCTCAGTCTGGCTCTGGGCGGGAGGCGCGAAACCTGTTTTGCCGGAAGCCAGCCGCCGAGTTTGTCACGAGGAAAAAGGTACGGTCCCGGTCCTGTCCAACGGATAGTTCCATCTCTCGATGTAAGTCTCACCGGGCAGGAATTCGTCTCCCCGATCGGAGAGCTTACGTTGCAGCTGCGCTTCCAGTTCGGCCTGGATGGAACTGACCGAGGCGCGATTTACAAGGTTGTCCAGTTGGTAAGGGTCGGCCTCGTTGTCGTAGAGAAGCCAAGGTCCGTTCAGGTCGCGCGCATAGGTGTGGTTGCGTGTACGAATGCCCCGGTATTCGCGTCCGCCGTCCGGGCGCAAGAATTGCCCGAAGGGATGGGGACAGTAGATAAGCGCGGCGCCGCCGGAGGGATCCTCGCCGCCCTCGATGGTGGCCGAAAAGTCCCGGCCCTCTACCGTATCGGGAATGGGTATATCAGTTAGCGAGAGCAGGGTGGGAAGGATGTCAGGCGTATCCAGCAGGGCATCGACCTCTCGCCCCTGCCAGCCGAAACGCCGCGGCCAGCGTAGCAGAAAAGGCACCCGGATTGATTCTTCCCAAGGGCGCTGCTTTTTGACTTCGCCCTGCGAGCCGAGCATGTCTCCGTGATCCGATGTGAACACAAAGATCGTGTTCTCCGCCAAACCCTCGTCTTCTAAAGTTTGCAACAGCGCGCCCAGGCAGTCGTCCAGTGCTGTGCAGTGGGCATAGTAGCCGGCGGTCCAGTCCCGGGCTTCCTCAGCCATTTCAGGGGGCACGTTTGGGCGCAGTTCGATAGAGTGCGGTTCGTACATCTGTCGGTAGGTTTCTGGCGCGGTTTCATAGGGCGCATGGGGAGGGCCCCAGGAGAGGACGAGTAGGAAAGGAGTGTCACCCTTTCCGCCGGCGACTTGACTGCGGCCGCGCAAGTACGCCTGGACGTCTTTGGTTTGCTCGATAGCGTCGTAGCCTTCCCATGTCAGGGGCAGGTCGGAGTCGCCGGCAAAGTATCGCGAGTTGTTGTAGTCATGGGTGCATTCCAGCGTCTTCCAGTAGTCGAAGCCCTGCCGGCTCTCGGGCGGAATGTAGTTGCTGCGGCCACGGCCGTCGACATGCCACTTGCCCACGTAGGCGGTATCGTAGCCGACCGCTTTGAAGAGTTTGGCCATGGAGACGGCGTCGTCCGCCAGATGCACGTCGTTGACGAAAACGCCGTGGGTCAACGCGTGCTGACCTGTCAGCAGGCAGGCGCGCGCCGGGCAGCAGACGGGAATGCCGGCCACGGCATGGGTGAAGCTAACGCTTTGCGCGGCCAAGCTGTCGAGATGTGGTGTCTTTACTTGAGGGTTACCGGCGAATCCGGTGTCCTGCACCCGCCACTGATCGGCGAAGACATAAACGACGTTGGGGCGATTTTGGGGCATTAGTCAATCTCACTCAGGTGCTTTCGGCTACAGTGACACACCCAGCAGGCCGCGGGTGAATTGAAAGTCGATGTTTCCCGCCCGCATTGCCTTAGGCTGGAGCTGCCCTCCCAGTGTCTGCGCCAGCAGGTCCGCCAGAATTTGGGGCCAGGATTCCGGGTCGCCTTCGAGCACTGCATCCATATCTGCGGCGAACTGCTTCCCCGCGCTCTCGGCGGCCGTAATCTGCAGCACCGGCACGAGTGGATGGCCCTCGATTGGGTGGCTGCCCACACATGCCAGAATCGCTTCAACGCCAACACCTCCGAGGCCGGTAAGAGTCTCGGCCCAGTGTTCGGTTGGCGTCTCCATCACGTGTAGACCGCCGTGGTCAACGGCGTCGGCCAGCGCCTGGCCGTAGGCAAGAGTGGGAAGGTGCGGGCCGTCACCGATGGACTCATCCAGGAATGCGGGCGTAGAAAGCAAGGGGCTGTTTTCCGGGAGGACAACCGTGCCGCCGCCGGCAACTATGGCCGCCGCCAGCCGTCCAAACTGGCGGGAGACGGAGGACGGAGGCTCGCCGGCGCTGAGGAGCCCGATGCGCACGGCAGAAATATCGGCCATGGTCCGCTCGGGCGGGTCGGCTTCGGCCAAACGCTGTGCGAACCAGCCATCGACTTTGTCCAACACTGCGTCGATCCCGCCGTCCAGTTGAATGCTGGCCCAGCCGAATCGGTCAAGATCCAATCCATTGGCTTCCAGCTCATGACGGAAATAGTCGTTGTGGGTCTTCTCGCAGCCATGTTCCAGGAGCAGCGTTTCAGCGGCCTGGGGATGACGCAAATAACCCAAGACGGTACGCACATAGAGGTCGCCGGTGTGTCCACCGGAGAAGCCGCATCCTTCGGTGTGGGCAAGGGCCACATACCTTTTGAGCAAGGGGGCACTTTCCTTACCGCCAGCGTATTTGCTGTTAAGCCGGGCGGCCGCGATCTGGCCGATCTGGCCGGAGCAGAGACTAGTGGGGAGGATCAGTCCGATGCGGTCTGCTGCCGGGCCGGCGGGCGTTGCGAACGCAGGGTAGGCGAATTCGAGGCCGGGTAGGGGCGCGGAGCGAGGGCGTAAAGGCAACACCCGCCCGGCAGGCTTGGGGCGGCTACTGATCTCTTCGACGCGGCCCGGTCCGGTCTGGCGCCAGTCCCGCCACAGTTGAACCTGGGCATGGCCCGCCTTTTCGCCGACGGTTCGCTCGCCGGATGCGGCATGCACAGTCAGGTCGAGGGTCTCGGCGCCGAGTTCGTCCATAGGCGTACCATCCAGATAGCGGCCGGCATTGACATCCATGTCACCGCTGAGCAGTTCATAGCGGCGCGTTGTTGTCACGATCTTGATTGTGGGGACAAATGGAAAATTGGTGATTGAACCGTTGCCGGTAACAAAATAGATCATGTTACAGCCCGAAGCAACCTGCCCGGCGATACTTTCCAGATCGTTGCCGGGACTGTCCATGAAGTAGTAACCGGGCGCCTTCATCAGCGTGCTATAGGGGATTACGTGGTCGAGGCGCACGTCGGGGTGGCGCTTCATTGCCGCGCCGATCGACTTGAGGACGATGTTGTACAGCCCGCGATACTTGTTGCCGCCGGAGGGATTGCCTGCCGCCGAATGGCCGTGCCAGGCGACCCGCTCCTGGAAGCGTTCGATGGTCTGGAGAAATTCAGCGGCGGTGGCGGCATCGCTCACCTTCAGCATCATATACGGCTCTGCGCCGATCAGTTCGTCAGTCTCAGCCAGGTTGGCCGCGCCGCCGTAGCCAATCAGTTCACGGGCTACCCAGGAAGCGAGAGGATTTCCGGAGATGCCGGAAAAGGCGTCGGAGCCTCCGCATTGTAGCGCCAGTTTCAGTTCAGAGAGCGGCTGAGGCGTGCGCGGCGTTGCGTTCACCTGCTCCAGCCAACCCTGCACGATCGCTTCGGCCTGCCCTAACCCGGCCTGAAAGCCGCCCTCGAGCGTCAGGAAGGCGTGGGGCAATGCGTCCAGCGGGTAGTCATTTTCCGCCAAATAGTCGCGCAGAAGTGTGTTATTAACAGGTTCGAGACCGTAATCCACACACAGCACCGCGCCGACATTGGGGTGAGTGATGAACCCGGCCAGCGTACGCAATACGGAATCGGTGTTGTTGGGGTTGTCGTGGCCGCCTTCTGTATGGGCGACGGCGACGATACCGTCAATGTTATCGTAGCTGTCGGCGACTCCCGCCAGCCGGGTTTCCAGCTGCCTGACGAATCCCCCTGTGCGGGAGGATGTTCCAAGCAGAATGATCATGTTGCGGGTACCGACACCCCTGCCGCCGGCGCGGGCATACCCTTCAAAGTAACGGTCCTCATCATAGCGGGGAATCTGTCGACCGCTCCGGAAACTATTCGCGTCGAGATCGTAGGACTGAACGTGGTCGGCGAAATTGGGCTCGTCCGGCAGGTCAAAGTCGAGGGCGCGTACGCTGAGGGCGTCGAGCATCTCGGCGTTGCTGATGTATTCACCAGGGACAATCGCGCGCGTCGCCAAACCAAACGGTAGCTCCCAGGAGAGCAGAGGTCCCCCTTGCGGGATCGGCGCCACCGCGAAGCGGTGCCCTTCCATGGTGGTGTAGTCCAAGGTCAGAACAGTGCCGTTGAATTCAATTTGCGTGCCCGCCGCCAGCATGCGCGTGGCAACGGCGACATTGTCGCCGGGAAGTGGCAAGCGGGCTACCTCTTGGAAGGGTAATGGGGAATCGGTCAGGGATTCGGGTGGCGGTGTCATCGCTTCACCTTCGCAGTGTGGAGACGGGTCTGCCAACGCGGATAGCCTATCACATTTGGTGGAAATGCACAGTTTCGGTAGACGTCATGACTGCCTTTGTTGGGCTTACATAAACTTGCACAGGACGGGTAACTGGTCAAGCCTTCATTTGGCTATACGAAATCAAGCGTCCCCGCCCATTTCTGCGTCCAACTGGTCGAAGAAGCTGGACATGAATTCGTGTCGCTGTGCGCCGATCTTGCGGGCGGTTGTGGTGTATAACGTCGACAGAATGTGGCGCAGCTTGTATACGTACTCGTGGACCGGCGTATATTCAGGGCCCGACGGTTGGGCATGATCCGGCGGCGCTTCAATAACCGGCTGGTTCCAGAGCCGGCAGTTGTGGCTGCCGGCGTGGGCGAAGGCCCTGGCTACGCCAATGGCGCCAATGCTATCCAGTTTGTCGGCATCGTAGAGACACTTCGCTTCCAGCGTCTGCGGTTGGACGGAGCGGTCACGGTAGCGGTGGGCCTGGATGCAGTGGACGACTTGCTCTATGCGCGGCGCTTCCATGCCGGCTGCGCGCAAGTAGTCGGCGGCATAATCAGCCGCGGCAACGTGGTGGTCACTGCGACCGCTGCCGGCGACGGGCAGATCATGGAGAAGGGCCGCTGCGCGCACGATTTCCCCATCCGCGCCTTCAGCCTGCGCGATGCGGACTCCCAGTTGGGTTACCCGTAGCACATGGTCAAAGTCGTGGGCCGCGTCGCCGGAATTGTAGAGCTGGCGGATTTCGGATTCGTCCAGCGGAGCCGATTCCGTAGCCGGACCGTATGCGCTATTTCTTGTGGCTGGCATGATTGCCTTTACAGGCGGGTGTTATTTCAGTAGATTCACGCTATGCCTGGGCTGACTAACTCTTCAATACTGCCGAGGAGGCGCCGGCGAAACTCCTCCTGGCTGAATGTCTCAGCCTGGGCGCGGCAGTCGACCGGGTCATAGGCGCGAAAATCAAACTGTTGGATAGCCTGGAGCAAAGAGTCCGGCATCTGCTCATCAAAGTATTCTCCGGTCTTTCCGGGCATGACCGTATCGAGGGCGCCGCCTCCCCGAAAGGCGATCACCGGTCGGCCGGCGCTCATCGCCTCTACCGGGGCGATGCCGAAATCTTCCAGACCGGGAAAGAGGAATGCCTTGCAGCCTCGCATCAGCTCAAGCTGACGGTCACCGGGCTGCCAGCCGAGGAAAGTGACGTTCGGTCCGGAGAGCGCCTCGAGCGACTGGCGGGCGCGTCCGCTGCCGACGACGATAAGCCTCTCGTTCGGCAGCTCCTGGAACGCCTTCACGGCCAGGTCGATGCGCTTGTACGGGATGAGGCGGCTGACGATTAGATAGTAGTCGCCCACCGGCGCAGACGGGTCGGGCGTGAATCGCAGCGTATTGACCGGCGGATGAACGACGACGCTTTCGCGGCCGTAGATTTTGCGGATGCGCTCCTGCACGGTGCTGCTGATGGCGATGAAGTGATCGACCCTCTGGGCTGCGGCGTAGTCCCAACGCCGCAACATCGCCAGCAGCGGCTTCAGGCCAAGGTCCAGGAGACTACCGATTCGTTCTCGCTGCCGGTACTGTTCGTAGAGCCACAGGAATCGGGTAGGTGTCAGGCAGTAACAAATGTGCAAGGCTTTTCGATTGCCCCTGCGGGCCCGGACCCCGTGGCAGAAGCCGCTCTTGTTGCTGAGAATCAGGTCGAACGCGCTAAGATCGGTTGTCTGGAATGCAGCTGGATAGAGCGGCAGATAGGCTTGATGGTTGTCCGTCACTCGTGGAAGGCGCTGCATAAAGGTGGTACGAATGGGCCAGCTCCGGTAGGAGTCGGGCATTTTTTCCGGCCCATACATACTGGTATAGATTGGCGCGCCGGGAAAGAGCGCGACGAACTCTTCCAGCACATTTTCCGCGCCACCCATTTGATTGAGCCAGTCGTGGACCAGTGCCACACGTACACGGCTCCTCCAATCCTCGAGGCCAGTTTGACCGCTCTTGTATTCGAGGGGCTCAAGAGCTGGCCTTTTCAGGGCATCCACCGGCAACCGCCTCGTCGATTCATGTAGAGGACTTACCGTCCGCCTTCTGATTCTCCCTTTCTGAAAGGATTGTCAGTTCGGCGGCCACAAAGTGATCGACCATCGTGCGAAAAAGCGACTCGATAAGATCCGGGTCCACTCCTTCGGTCTCAGCCCAGAGCCTCCTTGCAGCCATCATCTGGCGCTGCCGCTCGGGCGCATGCACCTCGTTCCCGCTGCTCTTGAAGCGAGCGGCCGCGAAGACATACTCCTGACGCCGGCTGATGGTGTTGATGAGCGACTGATCCAGACGATCGATTTCCGTTCGAACCTCGGCGAGCGTTTTGCAGTCCTTGGGTTCTATCACTGGGAATCCTGTCACTTGGGGGCATTTGAACTATCCTGATCTGGGGGAGAATTCTACCGCAAACGCGGCCGAAAACAAAGCGAAAGGGGATCTATGCTCTTGTCGTAACGACTAAGTCGTGTCCGGCGTGCGATCTCATAAGAGGGCATATACGCCATCCAGGTGTAATGAATCGTGTTCTGCGGCTATTGAAGTGGTCTGGACGGGGGCCAGCAGGATTAGCAGAATTAGAGGATCTTCAGGTTGGCGGCTGTGGGGAGGGTCAGGGGGGCGTTGCGGGGCAATCCCCCTGCACAAGTGGGAACTGCAGGGGATAGGTGAGAGTGGCCGGAGACTAGTGCGGCGCTGGCGGGGCGTGTTGACAGTCGGGTTTTGAGGGGGGCGTTGCGGGGGGTGCCCCCCGCCCAAGGGAGGGCCGAGGTCCCGACCGCCCAATAAAAAGCGACAGTCCCTGGCGGCGAGAGTTGCGCAGGCACGCCTTGGCCGGCCGGAGCAGCAGAGAGAGTACAACCTTTGACCCGCCCCTTCCCTCTACAGTAGAATGCGCCAAACAGATGGGCCGCAAATCGCAAAAAGGAGCAGCAAGCATGGCCGCTTATCAGAACTATCTCGATACTCACAGACAGAGGTTCCTTGAAGAACTGCTTGAATTCCTTCGTATTCCCAGCATTTCGGCGCTGCCGGAGCGCGCCGAAGACGTCGCTCGCGCCGGAGATTGGGTCGCGCAGCGTCTCACTGCCGCCGGCGTTGAAAACGTTGAGGTATTGCAGACGGGCGGCCATCCGGTGGTTTACGGTGACTGGCTGCATGCCCCTGGCAGACCGACAGTCATGATCTACGGTCACTTCGACGTGCAGCCTGTCGATCCGGTTGAATTGTGGACACATCCGCCTTTTGAGCCAAAGATTATTGGGGATCGGGTTTATGCCCGCGGCGCGTCCGACGACAAAGGCAATATGCTGGCGCCGATTCTCGCGGTCGAGGCGCTCCTGCAAGGGGATGGGGCTGCGCCGGTCAACCTGAAATTCTGCTTCGAAGGCCAGGAGGAGATTGGCAGCCCACAGATTCCCGCTTTCATGCCACCCCACAGGGAGCGATTTGCCTGCGACCTTGCGGTTAGCGCCGACGGCGGCCAATACAGCGAAACCGAGCCGATACTGCTGATGTCTCTGCGCGGCATCTGTGGTATACAGATCGACGTGCATGGCGCTTCGTCAGACCTCCATTCCGGTCTGCACGGTGGCAGAATACAGAACCCGATTCACGCGCTGACGCAGATCCTGGGCTCGCTCCGCCGAGCTGACGGAACGGTGGCGGTGGAGGGATTCTACGATAACGTAGTCGAGTTTTCGGCAGAAGAACGCACCGCCATCGCTCGTGTGCCATTCGATGGGGACGAATACCTGGAGCAGTTGAGCCTGCAGGAGGAATTCGGCGAGCCGGGTTACACGAACCGCGAGCGCGGCTGGATTCGCCCGACATTGGAGATGAACGGCATCTGGGGCGGCTTCCAGGAGGAGGGCATCAAGACGGTCCTGCCCAACTCGGCGCATGCAAAGATAACCTGCCGATTGGTTGCTGACCAGGATCCTGCGAGCATCATTGCCCTGTTGCAGGAGCATATTTCACAGCATGCGCCGCCGGGGGTAACGGTAGACGTTACTCCCCTCACGATCCTCGGCAGGCCTTACAGCATCTCGGCGGATCACTGGGGCAACCGGGCGGCGGCCGCGGTTCTGCAGGAAATGTACGGGCGGGAACCCTACCAGACCCGTAGCGGCGGCAGTATCCCTATCACCGGCGTTTTCCGGGAGCAACTGGGGGCCGATACGATCAGCTTCGCCTTTGGCATTGAAGATGAAAATTTCCACGCGCCGGACGAGTTTTTCCGGTTGGCCAGCTTCCGCAAAGGGCAGGTTGCCTACTGCCGGCTGTTGGAGAAGTTGGGGGAAGCAACACCTTCTCAATAAGAACTGATAAATGGGCGTCTCTCGGGGTGGTCAAGGGGCGAGCTGAAACCACAGAACTGTGTAAAGAACGCCAATGAGCGCGCCAACGTAAACCTCAGTGGGTGAATGGCCGATCAGTTCCTTCAACTCCTCTTCACTGACAGGCTGACCGGTGAACAGCTCGCGCAAGATCTGATTCAGGACTTCTGCCTGCTTGCCAGCGGCCCGGCGCACACCGGTGGCGTCGTACATGACAACCAGGGCGAAGACGGCGGCCAGAGCAAAGACGTCGCTGCGCGGGCCGGATCGATAGCCGATGGCGGAAACCAGACTGCAGACCATGGCGGCATGGCTGCTGGGCATGCCGCCGGCACGGGCCAGAACTCTTAGATCGAAATCGCGCCGCAGAATCCATTCGAAGAGAAACTTGTAGAGCTGCACTATAAAGCCAACGCTCAAGGGTAGCCAGATGACGGCACCGAATCCAAATATCTGCATCGATCTAGTGATCCTGGGCGCCGCTTAACTCGGTGACCGTTCCGTCCGGCTGCCATTGCCTGACCCGCAGTTCGGCCTCTTCAAGCAGTTCGCCGCAGCGCGCAGCCAATGCCATCCCTGTCTCGTACAGGTCCAAGGAGTCGGCGAGGGGCAGGTCGGCTGCCTCCAGCCTCTCCAGTACCGTCTGAAGCCGGGCGTAGCATTCCTCATAGGAGAGTTCGGCAACCTTCTCGGCTGCTTTCTGCTGACTTTCCATTGTTTTCCTCACTGTGCCAACCAATTCGATAACAGTATACCAAATGGAGTGCAAGTTACGGTAAAGAAAGGAGCAGGCGGCGCAATTCCCCTGGCAAACACTTCTGTGTTAGCCTATCCTGAACATTGGACTGTAAGAACTGTTCCCCGTGCCGGCGCCGGGGCAAGATTCGACAGCAATTATTCTCCGCTTCTTGGACGACCCGGACGGAGTTGAAGTGGGATGGAGGACGAGGTGGCAGACACTGAGCAGTTCAGACCTGCAGTGGTAATCCTGGAGGAGGACCTGTTTTTTTCGGTCAGGCTGGAGGACGTTGTGCGCGCTGCGGGCGGCGATCCGATCACTATTGATGAAGCAGACCTGTTCGTGGCCGCGGTCGAACGTACCTTTCCCACGCTTGCTTTGCTGGATCTAAAAACACCCGGCGACTGGGAAACGGCTGTGCGCCAATGCAAGATGAAGCCACACACACGCCAAACACCGATATATGCATTTGGCAGCCATGTGGACGTGGAGACACTCCAGCGGGCCCGCAAAGCCGGCGCTGATCATGCCTGGGCTCGCAGCCGCATGATGGAGGAACTGGTGGCGGTAGTCGATCGTCACATACATCCACCTGTCCGGCATCTCGACGGCTGCGCAGATCCACCCAGCCGGGCCGCAGTCGCCGGGTTGCTTGTCTTCAACCAGGGCCGATTCTTTGATCAGCATGAATACCTGGAGTTGGCCTGGAACGAGGAGCCGCGCCCGGTTCGTGATCTGTACCAGGGCATCCTGCAGGTTGGGGTAGCTTTTCTGCAGATGGAGCGGGGCAACCGGCGGGGCGCGTTAAAGATGTTTCGCCGCGGCCTGCCGAAGCTACGGGGCCTGGCGGACCAATGCCAGGGGATCAACGTGGCAGCCTTTCGCACGACTGCCGAGCATATCCATCGCATGTTGTCGGAGTTGGGCACAGGCCAGTCCGTCGAAATCGCCGACTCTTCGTTTCCCAAAGTCGAGTTCAACAATCCTTATGGTGGGGAAACGCCGGAGGAGCTTGGTGTAACTTTGTCTGACGAAAATGAAACTGAAGAGGCTTGAGGAGAGTGGGGCCGCTTGCCTCTCTGGAACTGTCAGTTGTCCAGATACCTACTGTGAGGGGTCCGCGGGAAACGTGGCCGGGTGAGGCGTTGCGTCTGCTTCCTTCGCTTTCGCAGCCACACGGCGGCCCCGGTCTGACAGGATCAAGGTCGCCGCGGGAAATTTCTGGTTACTGAGCAGCAGCCCCCTGTCCACAAGCGGGCGTACGTCTTCGGCTGGGACGCTGACCGCTTCGCCGTTAAGAGGATGGAGCCGGTATTCTTTGCCGCCGTCAAGATAGCGGTGGGATTTGAGCGTGTCGCCGCGCATTAGCGCATCCAGAAGCCGTGTCTGTGATGGGGAGAATGCGCTGTGTGTGGAGTCGTGTGCAATTCGCCGAAAAACGGTACGCAGACACGCGCCCATTCTCTCGGCCGCATCGTGGAGGGTCATCCCAGTTCGTGGACGTGCTCTTGTAGCTTGCGCTGGTTAATCTTGACGAATTGGTCGGTTCTGATTTGCGTCATTTCCTCGTCTGACAGGCGCAAGCGCAGGATGTCGAGCGCATCTTCCGGGCTTTGCCCGTAGGCAAGTTTCTTCTTGCCGTTCTCCATGTCAAACAAGTACATGTAATGGGGATTGGAAAAGCTGCTCATCTCGTTTTGCTTGCCGCCTTGAAATTAGAAGGGTCTTAACTTTAACTTTGCTTCTCTATCGAAAACTACCTGCTGTTACTCTCCTTCTCTTTCCCTTTGCATGAATATACAGATCTGGCTGCCATCAGGGTTATCATCAGAAACAGGATAAGCAGTGGCGCACTGAAGTTTCCAGCCATCCTTTCCCAACCTATTGATCTGCTCATGAAATTCACTGCCTTCTACGTCATCTGTGATAAACGTCGAATACTCCATCATTTCTCTTTCCTGTTCAATACAGTGGAATCCTAGAGTAACATTCTTACAGACACTTGAATCTACGTGAATCAGAACTAGATGAACTGGCACACATAAAGGCCGGCTAAGACAAGAATGATACCGAAGCCCACCAAGCCCACTCCTGCAGAGAAGGAAGTCTCGGACCTCCCTGCCATCGTCAATTTCAGGTCTCGTTTCCTACCGTTTCGATATTTCGCATTGCATTCCCTACACCACTAATTACGTTTTCGATTAAAGTAGTTCAACGGGAAGATCCGATAACAGCTTGCACAGTTCTTTTTACCTGGGTATCAATACATTTCAAGACGATCTCTTCAATTGTGATACTGTCTGACGCGGTCTTGTGCTTCTAAGTTACCACTACCAGAAACTTGCGATCCCAAAAGTCCCTTCAATATTCATTTTCATTCCGTAGTCTGTGACATTTACGAGATTCCTGAAAAATGCCTCCGTGTCTCGAATTGCTTCACTTGTCAGGCGAACTCTTCCGCTCTTCGACTGCGTCCACTCATATCCTGGCATTGGATATCCGTGAGCGAAACTATGACGGACTTGTAGTATCTCATTAAGCCTCCCCCGTACCTGTACGCCAACCATTCTCCTTCGAGACCAGATCCAGTCACCAATTGGGTCATACCCTGTATATTGCTGCAAGAGGCTGCGTGTGTTTTCAGCGTTGGGCGTATTGAATCTTTCTAATGCCTTCTCAGTTGCCTGCCAAGATATATTGTAAATTGCCTGAAATTGGGAATTTGACGGCCTGTCTATCTCATCGTAGAAGTCGCGCACCAGGTTGTTTATGTACGCGTCCCAAGTGGCGACATATGCTGCAAGAGCTGCATGGAAATAGACCTGTTTCTCATTTTGTAACTTTGGAGGCAAACGCTTATCTGTCGCTGCCTCGCGGAGAGTCTGAATGCGCCCCGCCGCGGTCATGTAATTCAAGGCAGCGGGTGATGCCACAGCAACCCTCTAGAGACATTCCACAAAGGTGGCAAGAGCTTTCCGATACCGGTCCAAAGGTTCAGGATTGAGTTGGACTCGCTCACCTTCAATCTCCTTAGGTCCTGGTCGAAGGTTATACAACGGGATTCCCTTTTTTGTCATGATTACACATGCGCTGTGATGGTCGGGTATCTCTATGAACCTTTCGCTTGGTTTTTCTTTAGGGGTAGTAAAGACCTGGCGATGATCCTCGTGAAGCTGATCCAGAGTTTCCTTGATAGTCTTACTTACGGCTTCGAAGGCGCTGCTTGCCCTTCTTCGATATAGGGTGACGCGATTGTTAGCAAAGGCGTGAAGTTTCGGGGTCTCTACACCTTCACTTTTTGCCCTTCTTGCAAAGTTAATCCTGGCGTAAGCATCAACCTTTGCGTCCCCTCCAGAGTAGCCATAAAGCAGAGCAACAACATTTTCTACAGCACGGCGTGAACTATCGTCTGCGGTAAATGGCACTACAACGTTTTCCGCAGCGACGAGAGCCAACTGCGTGTATATAGCAAAGCTTGGATTACAGTCAATTATGAAGAGTGTATCTCTGTTACCGCTCCGCTGACGCAACGCAAATGTCAGATCTTTTATCCAACTGAGCACCCGCTTCCAAGCGTCTACAGGGATCGCTAGTTGAGATGTTTGTCGAATTGCTTCTGACAGGATTTCGAGCAGATTGTCACCACAGACCAGAAGCAAGTTTGTCGGAAGGTTGGGGTTAAAGTCCTTTGCGCGAATAACGAAAGGGCTCACGTCGTTTAGGATCCGGAAAGGAGAATTCAGACGAGCTTCAAGGTAGCCGGCGACTGTACGCCGTGGATTCTTCCTTATAAGCTCTCGTAGTCCATGGGGCTTCACCAAAAGAGTTTCAGAAATATCGGCCTGTGGACAAAGGTCGATTACATAGACATCAGCACCAGGGTGGGCATGAGCATACTCTGTCGCGGCAACAAAACCGAGAAAACTCTTGCCGACTCCACCCTTATTATTCCAGAATGCGTAAGCAGTCATCAGGTAATTTCTCTATCGCTGACCTAGACAATTTCGGCAAAAGTTGCTCATTGCTTACGCCTTTACCAGTGCCTGCTGGTACATTCCTTTATAGCCCCGCTGCTGCTCATCCTTGGACAGGCCGCGATTCACTTCGGCGTCAAACTTGCCGGCAAGCAGTTCCCGGTAGAAACTATAGTTGACGCCCTTCACCTTTTCGTCGTCCGGGAAGCGGTGATAGTTGTCCATACTCATCAGGCTTTTGCCCTCGGCGATCAACTGAAAGCCCAGAGCGGAGCCGGGATAGGGCGCATAGTAGGAGATGGACGGGAAGACCCGCTTCATCCGTTTGAGCATGCGCATCGTCTTGAAGGCATCCTCATCGGTTTCGCCAGGGATACCCAGCATGATGTTGGACCAGAAGACGGGCGCCACCTTCCCCTCCGCTTCCATCTCATCACCTATACGGTTGACAAGATCGATGGCGAAGTTGTTGTCCTCTTCAGTGCATTCCTTGTTGAGCAGCTTCAATATGCGGTCGCTGCCCGACTCGAAGCCGATCGAGATCAGGTTCCAGTTTGTCTCGCGGACCAACGCCGTGAAAAGGTCCGGCCACTGGCGCACGGTGTCGGCGCGTCCGGCCGCCCAATAGGGCCATAATTTGTTGGCGCGGCGAGGATACTCTTCGATCCACTCCTGCAGCCACCTGGGGTTCTGGAAAAACATGGAATCGTGGATAACTACCGATCCGACGCCGTACTTCTCGTCGAGCGCGTTAAGTTCGTCGATCACCATGGCAACAGGGCGGCGGCCCATATTGGGGATGTAGGAAGCCTCATTGCAGAAGACGCATTGCCACGGGCAGACCCGGCTGGTGATAATGGTGGCGACCGGCGGTGGTCCCCAACCGCACTCCGGCTCCATCGGCCAGTTGAACTTTCGCTCCAGTTGGCTGACGCGCAATGCACGCCGAGGCCGCGCATTCGCGAGCGCCTCTTTCCAGTTGGCCGGTTTGGGCCACAGTTCCCGATCGATCTCCGGCCAGTCGGCCATGGAGCGTGAGCCCTGGCCCAGGAACACCCTGGGAAAACTGTCCGGGTCTCGCACCAGGTCGACGATGGTCTCTTCGCCCGCCCCCTGGCAAATCTTGTCGAAGGCCTCAACCTCGGCCATCTCGTCCGGCGCGACCGTTGCATGCATGCCGCCGGCCAGGACCAGTCCGTCGGGATTGATCTCCTTGAAGATCTGGGCAGCCTTCAATGCCACCGGAAAGGTGTAGCTGCGCACATTCATCAGAGCCATCTTGTAACCAGGGAGCTTCCGAGCCAACTGTTCCCACGAAGTGACGGCACGCGTAGAGACAATGTCAGTTTCTATCCCGTTCTGGCGCAATATGGTGCGCAACAGCCCAAGCCCGTGGTCCTGCCACTGCTCGTGGGGACCCTGCGGATAGACCAGATCACCTAAGTCGCCGAGATCGATCCAGACGATATCGCTCTTGCGTTCCCTGCTCAAGGGCCAGATGGATTTCACCAGATGCTCCTCCAACTGCGAGTACAGAAGTGGTCAATCGTGACCGGGATCGTTGGCACGGGTCCTCGCCATCTATGGGGATGCGGTAACCATTTACATGCTGGCATATTTGCCGACGGATTCGTCGATCTCTTCAGCCCAGGCGTCAATACCGCCTGCCATACTGACTGCATTTGACCAGCCCTGTTTACGCAGAAATACCGTCACCTGCGCGCTGCGTAACCCCTTGTGGCAGAACAGGACAACGTCCGCGTCTTTGTTCTGGCTCAAGGCTTCCGGCAGTGCGTCGAGCCGCCGCTCGCGCAGTTCGCTCAAGGGCAAATTTATGAACTCTCCATCCGGTAGACTTGCCAACTCCAGTTCATTGGGTTCGCGTACGTCTATAAAAAGAAACTCGGTGCCCTGCTGTTGCTTGTCTACTACATCATGCACACTTACTTCCGGGGCGCCATACGGATTGGGCATAGTTTCTGCTCTCGCTATCCTGTCTTCGTTTGTACGTTTTTTCTGAAGGACAGATTTTGCTGCGGACAGAGAATCTCTGACCTGCGATCAAAAATCGGCGGGATCGATCGGTTGACGTCCCCCGTAACCGGTGTTGACATCGTGCCAAAAGCTGAGGTCATCTTCACCATGCTTCCAGCAGAGATAGATTTCGCGCCCATTGCGAATCGACAGAAAATCGATCAGGCCCATATCGACATCCTTGACCAGGATACCCATCTCCAGAATGGCCTTTACGCCCGTCTCCAGCTTGTTGAACTGGGAGAAGACTGTTCCGGCTGCGGCGTTGCCGCCGTTTTGGGCAGATTTCTGCAATACAGGCCAGATTTCGGGACGCAGACGGATGATCTCTGTGCGCGCTTCCTGCACCTGTGACATCAGCGCCTTGACTATGGGGAGCGCGGCTCTTGCCTCGTCCAAAGTGTAATAACGGGCCTGCATAGGATTCCAACCAGTCGAATACCAATGGGCACGCTGCCAACTGCCCGTCCGATCCCGCGACGGGCAGCTGGTGGCATGCAGCGGGCTTTCTCGCCTCCGCCAATTCGATTCTTTACTTTAACGACTAGTGGCCGCAGCCACTGCCACAGCCGGCGCCGGCGCCGGCAGCCGCGCCAGCCTCGTCACCATTGGTGCGGAAGCTGCTGCCGCAGCCGCACGAGCTGGCGGCGTTGGGATTCTCAATATGGAATCCGCCGCCCATCAGATTATCGATGTAATCGATGCTGGATCCACCAACGTAAACGAAGCTCGTTGGATCGATCACAACGCGCAGGCCATACTGCTCAAAGACCTGATCCGCCTCCTGGATATCGTCGTCAAAGGTCATGCCGTACTGCATCCCTCCACAGCCGCCGCCCTTGACAAAGACCCGCAACGCGTGCGACTCGCGCAGGCCCTTCTGTTCGAGAATGCCGCCGAGTTTCTCTGCAGCATTTTCCGTTAGTGTCACTACAGTTGTTTTGGTGTCGGCCAGAGCAATGTCCATTGGGATCTCCTTGAATGTATGGATGATTCTGTCATAGTGACTTAGTTGGAACTTCGACGATTGCTTAAGTTCTTGCTCTGAGCTAAATACGAATAAGGGCACGGTTTCGCCTCACTCTCTTCGGAATCAGACAAAGATGTAATTCAGGACGGCTGTTCCGGATGCGATTATTGAAGTTTGTCAGATGCCGAATAACCTTTTCAGCAGCCGCAGCTCGCCATTGACTTCTGCAAAGTCGGCCTTGGTAGCTACGTGCTTAAACTCTCCTCTTGGTTGGCTGACGTCCCTCTCCAACTGGGAAAACCGTTCCTCCTGGTTGGGGTCAACCACCGCAGAATTGCCCTATTTCGAATTACCCGCCGATCTGATTCATAGCCCGGTTTTCGGCGAATTCGCCTGAAGCAAGACCATGGCCCCACGGCTTGTGGAAGGCGCCATCCTTCATCAACGCCCGTATCTTATCGAAATCGGCGCCGCTGCGCAAAGGCGTCAGCAGGTCGACCTCATCATCGCGCAAAAGACAGAGGCGTAGCTTTCCGTCGGCTGTCAGACGCACGCGGCCGCAGCCCTGGCAAAATGGCTCGGTGACGCTGCTGATAAAGCCCAGCGTCCCGGCTGCTCCCGGGATTCGAAATGGGCGGCTGGGATCGACATAATCGTAGGTGGCCTCGTCAAGCGCACCGAAAACGGACTCGACTTTCTGGCGGATCTCGCGGAAGGAGACGACGTGGCTCAACTGAAAATCACTGACTTCCCCAAAGGGCATCATCTCGATGAAACGGACTTCCCAGTCGTTCTCCAAGGTCAGCCGCGCCAAATCGATGACATCTTCCTCGTTGAAACCACGGGCGACAACACAGTTAAGCTTGACCGGTAGCAACCCGGCCCGTTCGGCGGCGTCGATTCCCCGCCACACATCTTCAATGTCGCCCCAGCGCGTGATGCGGCGGAACCTGTCGGCGTCGATTGTGTCGATGCTGATGTTCACACGGTTCAGGCCGGCGTCGGCCAGCGGCTGCGCCAAATCATGCAGGAGCAGGGCGTTCGTCGTCATGGCCACATCGTGGATTCCGGAAATGGCTGAAATCTGGCGCACCAACTCTACTACACCTGGGCGAATAGTCGGCTCGCCGCCGGTCAGGCGAATCTTGTCCACTCCCAAGCTGGCAGCGACATTGACAAGAAAGATGATCTCCTCGTCGGACATCAGCTCGTGCCGCGGGCGGAACTGCATGTGTTCCGGCATACAGTAAACGCAACGCAGATTGCAGGCATCGGTCAGGCTTATGCGCAGGTAGCGGACACGGCGGCCATAGCTGTCGTGAGTAGGCTCGGTCATCTCCGCCAAAGCGTCCGCCCCCGGAGGAGGCGAAAGTGTGACGTTGCCGTATCGTGTTCGATGCCGCTGCCCATTTTGCTCTGGTACGGCCGCTTTGGTTAGCGGCACTTCCTGAAGTTTCGGATTGCGAACTGTCGTTGGCATATTTAAAGAATCCAGTGAGAGACTTCTGTTTCCTCAAACTATCAGTTCAACTGCCTGCGGTTGCGTCTCCTGCTCACCTTCTACCCCTTGTACAAGAAAACTGCAACAGCGTTCACCATCAGCGATGGCCTGAACACGTTGGCAGCTCTCTCCGCTGAGCGATTCGACCAGCGCCAGATCCATGCAGCACAACTCCCTGTGTTCAACGGCGACACCGGTGTAGGGGCAGTTGTGGGTATGTAGCAGGCCACTCTCAGGCTCCCACTGGGCCAGGTATCCCCTTTCGTTGAGGAAGGAGACCACCCTGTCCATGCGCTCATCCAGCTGTTCACCAGCAGGGCTGTCCTGCAAAATTGGAGCGGCCATCTCCATTGCCAGTTTGCGAAAGCAGCCGTCAACCTTATCAGGAGGGAGTAACTGCTTCATTTGGCGCACCACGCCGGCAGTCAGCAAGGCAAAGTTATCTGGAAAGTGGGCATCCGCGTTGGTGGTCAGCGCATATATCTTCTGGGGACGGCCAACGGTTCGAGGCCGTTTGGCCTTGGAAACCGCGATCAGATTGTCTGCCAGCAAGATATCCAAGTGGTATCTGACCGAAATAGGAGCCATGTCCAATTGTTCGGCCAGTGCCCCTACCGAAGCCTGCCCTTCCTGTTTCAGGATTTCCAGTATCCGACTGCGTATGGTCTGCACAGTTGTACTCCAGAGTGCAAATGATCTGTCTACCAACTATCTTAGCAGAGCTTGTGAAGAAAGTCAAACATATTTATGAATAAATTCATAAAAAACTATGACACCGAGCAAAAACAGTGATACACGCCACCCAGTCGCGCCAAACTGCTCTGACTCTACTCAATATCGGATGCCCGCATTTGCACGAATGTGGAGCAGATTATCCCCGGCAGTGTCAAGCTGTCGCACGAGCCGGTGCAGGAGCGAGATCTGGTTTTGGGGGCATCCAGACAGGCCAGTATCGGAAAACGCTGGTTCGCCCAAAGGAAATTCGAGTTCGCGCCTTCATTTTCGAATAGTGCCATTTCGTACATTTTTCTTTGCCCCCTTACAAGAATTTTGATATACTCAGGCGCAGCAAGCGCGACTACGGCCTTTGACTTTCCCCTGGGGCGCGTTTGGCGCCACGTTCTTTGTCTATGTGAACTAGTAGAGTAACCGACAGGGATTGTCGGGTAAAGAGAATTGTGGCACACTCTCCAGAAAGACAGCGACAAGGAGAGGGAAGATGCCAGCGAAACGATATCGGGTGCGATTAACGCCGGCAGAGCGCAAGGAACTGGATAGGGAAGTGAACACGGGCACAGGGTCGGCGCAGCGCTTGAGACGGGCGCGCATCCTGCTGATGGCCGATGAAGCGCAGGCGGGCGGGGGCTGGATCGATGCCGATATCGCCAAGGCCTTAGGTGCGACCTCGCGCACCGTCGAGCGGATTCGAGAGAAGTGTGTCACAGCAGGGATTGAAGCCGCTCTCAACCACAAGCGACCGAAGCGGAAGCGGTCGCGGGTCTTGGATGGCGCGGGCGAAGCGCGCCTGGTGCAGTTGGCGTGCAGCGCTGCGCCCGCTGGACAGGAGCAGTGGACGCTGCAGATGCTGGCCGATAAGTTGGTCGAATTAGAAGTGGTTGAGCGCATTTCGTGCGAAACGGTGCGCACGACACTAAAAAAAACGAACTTAAGCCCTGGCTGAAAGATGAATGGTGTATTCCGGAGACGGCGAGCGCAGAGTTCGTCTGCGCCATGGAGGATACGCTTGAAGTCTATCATCGGGCGCAGGATGCCAAGCGACCGTTGGTCTGTTTTGATGAAGGCAGTAAACAGTTGACCAAAGAGACCCGTCTGCCTTTGCCGCCTCGACCGGGTGCGGTGGCCAAATATGACTACGAGTATGAACGCAACGGCACCAGCAACCTCTTTCTCTGCTTCGCGCCGCTGCAAGCCTGGCGTCATATCAAGGTGACGGCGCGCCGCACCATGGTCGATTTTGCCCACTGCATGCGTGACCTGGTCGACATCCATTTCCCGCAGGCAGACACGATCGTGCTGGTGATGGACAATCTGAACACACACAAACTGGCTTCGTTGTATGAAGCGTTCCCGGCGGCCGAAGCCCGCCGCATTGCCGCCAAACTGGAAATCCATTACACCCCCAAGCATGGCAGTTGGCTCAATATGGCTGAAATCGAACTCAGTGTTCTGCATCGCCAGTGCTTGAACGCTCGCATCCCTGACAAACAGACCTTGACCCAGCAAGTCGCTGCTTGGCAAAATCGCCGCAATGCGGCTGCATCGACTGTCAACTGGCGTTTCACTACCGCTGATGCTCGCATCAAACTCGAACGCCTTTATCCGTCAATAGAAGATTGTTGAACTACTAGACCAGTGGCGGACAAAGCCTCAGACCCCGCTGACTTGCTCTCCGTGCCCGAGTAGGCGAGTGTCGTCTGGCAGGACCAGGCCAGCCGAGGTACGTGACCCCAACCATGGCGAGAGCACCCGTAGCTCCCATCCCTATCCCAAGTATACGCAACCAACCATTCAAAAGAAGAAAACGCTATGCCGAATCTCATTCATGCCGATATTGCCCTGCACCTGAAAAACCAAGACAATGTCTACACAAGGCCGTTTCGCACAATTGTGTTGGCGCTCTTCCTGGCACTTACAATGTGGGCCGTCGCTGCCTCCCCCATGTTTGCCCAATCGCCAAACATCCCGGTTGACGACTTCATCACTGTCCCAATCAATAGCAGTGTGGAGATTGAGGTGCTAGGCAATGACACTCTCCCCGACTTCGCCTTTTTTAATTTCACCGATCCAGGGAACGGAAGGATAACTTCTTTCTCCAGCAATGCCTTCCTGCAAATTCTCTCCTTCGAATACAGGCCCAACATGAACTTTGTAGGCAAAGACAGCTTTGTTTACGAAGTTTCTGACAGTCGTGGGGGCGCGACCTACGCGACTGTTCATATCACGGTCTATGCTAGTCTTGACTGCTCAACGTGTCTTGTCAGGCACGCGGCCACGCCCATCAATATTACGATTGGCGCAGACGGCGCCTTCAATTACCACTTCATTGGGGACGGCGGCATTGCGACGGGGCCGTTGCTCCCGCCTGGACAGAAACTGGCTGAAATGCACTTGCCGGGATCGGGTAACATTGTTTTGTACAACGGCTTAAACTCGATATCGGGCGCACCAGTTGTCATCAGCTACCTGTCCAACGAACAGGTCATCCATGTGAACACATCCTATCTGAACCGCCATGACGGCTCGATGAAACCGTACATATTCGTCGTCAACCAGGATAACGAAGTATCGCACTGGGAGTGGTGATCGCCGCCTGCAGATTGGTAGCAATCGGACTGTGGCTGCGTTGGCGGCCGGCCGCAGTCGCATGCAACTGAGAGACGACACTTCTGCCAGACAGTCCATCAGTACGATAAGTCAAGTAGAGAGAAAGGAGGAGCGCTACCATAATTTCATTCAGCGAGAGTATTTGTTGCAGGATCATTTGACGTCAACAGGCCAGAATGGCCGGGCGTCAGGACAGGCCGTGAAACGTCAAACGACACGGTCCCACCCATCAGCGAAAGGGACAATCATGTCAGACTCGCGAAACAATCACCAGAAATTGAGTCGACGCGCATTCTTGCACACCATGGCCGTGGGCGCAGGTGGCGCCGCATTGGCCGCATGTGTCGCGCCGATGCCGGCCGCCGCGCCGGGGGCCGAAGAAGCCGCCGCGCCGCTTCCGGAGAACGCGCCCATAATCTATTGGTCGATGTTCGGTTTGCAGGAGGCGGCACAGGCGCAAATGCAGGTCGAACGCTTTAACGAAGAGACCGGCCTAAACGCGATTTTCATGTCGATTGGCTGGGGAAATGTGACCCAGAAAGCGCAGGTCGCAATTCAGGGCGGCAACCCGCCCGATATGGTATCGCTCTGGGCCCAGGCCTATACCTGGGGTCCTCGAGGGCTGTTGCTTCCTCTTGAAGACTACGCCGAACGTGACGGCTTTGACGGCGAAGGCTGGTCCAAACCGGCCTGGGATGCCCTCTGGTCGGAAGGCCACCTGTGGGGCACGGGCCATACGCTCAACGTCTTTGCATTGCACAGCAACAACACGCTCCTCGGAGAGGCAGGGTACAGTATGGACAGCCCGCCTGAAACCTTTGCCGACCTGGACGCAATGGCAGAAGAGCTGACAACCTGGGATGACGACGGCAACCTGACCCGTTTGGGCTTCCTGCCCTGGCTCCGATCCGGCAGCCTCTGGCACTGGGGCTGGGCCAATGGCGCTCAGTTCTATGATGCGGAGACCGACACGATTACAGCCGGTTCGGAAGAGGCGCTGCTCAATACGCTCGAATGGTTCAAGTCCTACGC
Source organism: Caldilineaceae bacterium (assembly GCA_965220715.1). Taxonomy (GTDB): domain Bacteria; phylum Chloroflexota; class Anaerolineae; order Caldilineales; family Caldilineaceae; genus Bin5. The sequence goes on along the minus strand of OZ244843.1, from coordinate 3,233,162 downwards.
CGATAAGTACGATATCGACAAAATTGACCGCTATGTGTCCGGGTTCGGCAACCGCAGTTCGCTGACCGAAGATCCCTGGTACGTCGACAAGATTGTCTTGCAGATCGATGGCAGTTGGAAGCGCAGTTGGATCCCTCTCTACGCACCCGAGCTTGACTACGGGGTGATCAAGTCCCCGTATGGGCCGGGAGGCACGGAACCAACAAGTCTTGTCGAGATTGGCGCCATGTTCAACGTACCCAATGGCGCAAATAATCCGGAGGGTGGCTGGCAATTGGCCAAGTTCATGGCCGGCAAGCAGCAGCAGATCGAGTTCGGCAATCTGGTTGGCGACATTCCGCCCTTGAATGAAGCGGCCCGCGATCCGGAGTTCCTCAATTCGTTGCCCTACAACGAACTGTTTGTCGAGCTGACCGAGTCAACCGGCGGCCGCGCCTGGCCCCGCATTCCGGTTCTGGAGCAATACAAGACCGAGGTCCGGCGTCTCCAGGACGAGGTCATTCACGGCCAGATCGATCCCCAGCAAGGCCTGGACGATATGACTGCCAAGCTGCAGCAGGAGTTAACCGACTTCCGCCAGCAGGTTAGCTGATAGAGGTATCCCCTGGCACGAAAATCCCGGCGGGTTGGCAGTTGAACCCGCCGGGAGACTGGAGAAGGCTGGCATGACATTTGGATTGTCGAGGCAGGAGTTCCGGCGTTTGCGGATAGGACTGATGTTTGCGCTGCCTTGGATCATCGGATTTTTGGGTCTTACCATTGCGCCGGTCGTCTACTCGTTCTACTACAGCCTCAACGTGTTTACGACTTTGGGGCAGCCCTTGCACTGGGTTGGGTTGAACAACTATGTCAAATTGGTGAATGACGATCTCTTTTGGGTTTCACTCTATAATACGCTCTACATGGTCGTCTTCGGCGTCTCCTTTCACATCGTTCTGGCCATCATTCTCGGGCTCCTGCTCAATCAGAATCTGCGCGGCGTTTCCTTCTACAGAACCGTCTACTATATACCAACGATTGTCCCGATTGTCGCCACTTCGGTGCTCTGGATGTGGGTGTTCAACCCTGAATTCGGTCTGATCAACTCCGCGCTAAGCGTCATAGACGTCCACGGGCCGGGATGGCTGACCGACCCTGTCCTGTCAAAGCCATCGTTGATTCTGATGGGAGTGTGGACAATCGGTGGAACTCTAGTGATCTTTCTGGCCGGGCTGCAGCACATTCCCCAGCATCTCTTTGATGCGGCGATGATCGATGGCGCGGGAGCCCTGCAGAGGATCATGAATGTTACCCTGCCGATGCTGTCCCCGGTAATCTTTTTCAATGTAATCATGGGCGTGATCAGCGGTTTCCAGATTTTCGCCCAGGCTTTTATCATGACCAGGGGCGGCCCGCTGGACACGACCCTGTTCTACGCCTACTACCTCTACCAGAACGCTTTTGAATTTTTCCAAATGCCCTATGCTTCGGCGATGGCCTGGATCTTGTTCCTTGTAGTTATGGGGACGACCCTGATCATTTTCCGCAGTTCGGCTCGCTTAGTTTACTACGAAGGAGAGGAGCGATAGGGCCATGGGCAGGACAACGACGACACTGAAACGGCAACAACAGGTGGGCTCCTCTGGCTTAGGCAGCCTAACGAGGACGCAACGCGAGACATTGAGCCATTCAGCCAGCCATGTCGGACTCTTATTGACGGGGCTATTGTTTTTCCTGCCCTTCTTCTGGCTGATTTCCACATCATTGAAAGATCTGGACCAGATATTCACACTGCCTCCCATTTGGATTCCCGATCCGTTTCGATGGCTGAACTATCCGGAATCATTGAGTTACTTTCCTTTTTTCCAGCAGCTGCGCAACACGCTGGTAATAGCAATTTCCGCAGTCATTCTCACAGTGATTTCCAGCTCACTGGTCGCCTACAGTTTCTCCCGGCTGCGCTGGCATGGCCGCGACATCCTGTTCTTTGCCATGCTTTCGACGATGATGCTGCCCTACCAGGTTACGATGATTCCGCTTTTCATCATTTTCCGGAGTCTCGGCTGGGTCAATACGCTTTTACCGCTGATCGTGCCCCATGCCTTCGGCGTTCCGTTTTTCATTTTTCTGCTGCGTCAGTTCTTTCTTAGTCTGCCCAGAGACCTGGACGACGCCGCCATTATCGACGGCTGCTCAGAGTTCGGCATCCTGTGGCGGGTCATACTTCCTCTGGCAAAGCCGGCTCTGGCAACGGTAGCGCTTTTTCAATTCCTGGGAAGCTGGAACGATTTCATCGGGCCGCTGATCTATCTCAATGATCCAAGCAAGTACACCCTCTCCCTGGGAATCCAGGTATTCGTCAGCACGGTAGGTGTTCAGTGGGGATGGATGATGGCGGTGACTACGGTGCTGACAGTGCCGGTGATCGTGCTTTTCTTCTTTACCCAGAGGACTTTCATTCAAGGGATCGCGCTTACCGGCATCAAAGGGTAATATAACCGCGATAGAACCCGCAGGGCGAATACACGATCCTGCCCCCGTCACTGCGCTCACGAGGTATCCTTTGTCCGGACAAGACGGTATCCTTATTGGTATCCACTATGAATATCCCTTCGGCGGCATGTCGACACGGCCGGAATGGCTGCCCCTGGGGGAGGAAGATTGGCGCCGTGATCTTGGGATGATAAAAGATACCGGCTTCGATTCAATCCGCATCCGTATTGGCTTCGACAGCAGTCTGGATGAGGTGGGCCGCCTGCTGGATATTTGCCAGGAGTTGGAACTGGGCGTCCTATTCGGTTTTGCAACTTTCTACGTGAACAACAGTTTCATCGAAGAATTTCCCGATGCCAAGGTGGTTGACAGGCAAGGAGTTGCCTACCCCCTTCACGAACATGACTTTCGCTGGCAGCGAGCCTGCATCAATCATCCCGAGTATCGCCGGCAAAGGGACCAACTCCTGGCTGACTGCGCCACGCGCTTTGCTTCACACCCGACGGTTATCGATTGGGACGTACACAATGAACCCAGTATTGGCCCGGGTGACCATTCTTGTTATAACCCCCATACCGTTTCTAAGTACCGCACAGATCTGGCGGCTCGGTTCACCTCGATCTCGGAGGTGAACGAACGTTGGCGAACTTCATTCGAGGATTTCGAAGATGTGGAGCCGCCGACGGAGGTGGAAATTGACCCGAGCAGCTTCTGGCGCGATTGGCGGGAGTTTATCGCCAACAACCTCAACGAATTCCTGTTGGACGGCATCCGCATCGTCAAACAGCATGCACCCGGCGCGCGCGCAAGTTTCAACTACACCAATCCGTTCGGAATCCAGAGCAGCGGTCAGGACTGGTGGATACTGCCACAACTGGACTACGCTTCGTCAAGCCATTATTGGGGATCCGGTCCTCGCACGGGAGCAGAGGCCGGCTCGCGAATCGCTATGCTAAAGGCGCTGGCGGCCGGCTCTCAGGCTTGGCTGACCGAGTGCCAGGGCGGTCCCTTCCTCTCCGATATTCTGTGGCGGGGAATGAATATAGAAGCCGAGGTAAACCAGGTATTCAGCTACGCCAGCCACGCCCACTACTTCTACCGCTGGGAGCCTCTGATGTCGGGGCCGGAACCGTGGATAAACCACATGGTCGACGCCGACGAATATGACACTGAGCGGCGGCTTGCAACCAAGCGAGTCATCGCAGACTTGCGGCGCTACGAAGACCTGATTGCAGCCGGCGAAACCGTCCCGGCGCGGGTCGGCATCTATCTGACTCGGGCAATGATTTGGGCGGCCAACGCCCGCGAGGCGCCAATCAGTGATGCGGTTGTCGGCCTCTACGCGCTCTTCATGGATCTGGGCTTTGAAGTCACGTTCGTGCCCCATCCCTTCGACGCCGATTGCGGCCTGGAAGTGGTAGCGATCCCTTTCACGCTTGGCATTTCCGAGACCGAATGGCAGGCACTGCACAGCTATGTTGAGCGAGGCGGCAGGGTCATCGCCGAACTGCCGATGACCAATCTGGAGGAATGCCAGAAGGTGGGCGATGAATTGGGATTGGTCTGCCGCCAGTGGATCCGCCCCATCTACTTCAACGTCGCCGGTTGGAGCGTGAACGATTCAGCCGGACAGTTCGGCGGTTTTGCATTTCACGATCAGGTGCTGTTGGACGACTACCGGGGGCATCCGGTTGCAACTTACCGGGACAGCGGCGAACCGGCGCTGATCACCGCCGGCCCTGACGGCCGACTCCTGATCCCGACATTCGCTCTTGGCCGCTCCTACTACTCATCGCTTCACCGAGGGATGAGACGGCTGATACAGCGATGGCTTCCCGAAACATTGGCACCTGATGTTACAATTCAGGGCGTACCCGACGAGTATCGTTCTCTGGTGGAGGCCCGCCTTGTGGAGAGCGACCGCGGCAGCCTGCTTTTCGTGATCAACCGGTCAGGGTACGACTGGGAAGTGGAAATACAGCCAAGAGGATACGGGGCGGAAAAACTGAGGCTCCCGACCTACGGTGCCACCCACCGGATTATGCGTAGAAACAGTTTTTGAGGAATTTGATACAGGGGTGCCCGATTGGCAAAATCCGAGTATTCCTTTCCCCAAAGCGGCGCCGACTCGCAGGTTGTGGAGGGGAAAGGCATTAGACGTGAGCAAGCTGCACATTCTATCTGGAGGGGGTAAGAAATGAAGACGAGAGCAGCCGTAGTATATGAACACGACGCGCCAGTCGTGGTTGAAACTCTAACACTGGACGATCCCAAAGATAACGAAGTCCTGCTGCGGATGGGAGCTAGTGGCGTATGCCATTCCGACCTGTCGATAGTGAACGGCACAATCTATTACGTGCCGCCGATCGCGCTCGGCCATGAGGGCGCCGGAATCGTGGAACGGGTAGGTGCAAATGTCTCTTATGTCAAGCCTGGCGACCACGTCATTTTGTCGTTCGTGACCTACTGTGAAGCCTGCGTTATGTGTGAGATGGGCCGGGTCTGTCTGTGCCGAGGCTTTGATGTGCGCAAGGGCTATCTCCTTGACGACACCTGTCGCTTGCACAACGCCGGCGGCCAGGACATTCCGCAGATGTCCCGCATTGGCACAATGTCCGAGTTGGCAGTCGTGCCCGAGCAGGCCCTGATCAAGATCGATCCCGGCTATCCGCTGGACAGGGCTGCGCTGGTGGGCTGCGGCGTAACCACGGGTGTAGGCGCAGTTCTGAGAACGGCAGAAGTAGAAGCAGGAAGCACGGTAGCAGTCATAGGTACAGGAGGAGTCGGCCTCAATGCGGTTCAAGGCGCCAAGATCGCTGACGCTGAACGCATAATCGCAGTAGACCTGGTGGAAAGAAAGTTGGAATTCGCCCGCCAGTTCGGCGCTACCGATACGGTAAATGGTTCCAAAGTAGATGCCGTCGAGGCGGTCATTGAGTTGACTGGCGGCTTGGGCGTTGACTATGCCTTTGAAGCGATCGGAAGCTCGGTGACGATCAGGCAAGCCTTCGATATGGTTCGCCCCGGCGGCACGGCAGTCGCCATTGGTTTGGCGCGCCATGATGATCTCGTTCCGATCCCGCCACAGGAGTTGATTTGGAGCGAAAAAAAGCTGATTGGCTCTTACTACGGATCTTCACGTCCCCGTGTCGATATGCTCGAATACCTTCGTCTCTACGATGAAGGCAAACTCAAGCTCGACGAGTTGATTTCCCAGACTTACAGGCTGGAACAGATAAACGAGGCATTCGCAGACATGGAAGCGGGCAAAAACGCCCGTGGAATACTGGCCTTTGATATGTAGAGCGAGATACCCCGACGCCGTTTACCAAGGTCCATATTTTCTAGACGGTGTCGGTAGAGCGCAGGCCAATAATTTCGAGCGATTTCCAGGCTGCACGTTCTTCTAGCCATCGGTTGTGCAATGCGGGAGGCAGAGCGCCGACTCCCAGTCTGCGTTCAGTTTCCTCGCTGCAACGAAGTTCCACGCCAAAACTGCTTGTCATGTGCCCGGCATTGGAAACGCGCGCGCGCAGATTGCCCAGCCCAGCCACCGCGGCGGAAATTTCGGCATCAGAAGTGTCGCCGTCGCTCCCAGTCCCCCACTCTTCGTCAGCCATTCCATCCTGTAATCGAGTCAACTGCCAGCGCCACGCCAAGTCGCCGGTGTTTTCATTTTCTTTGACAGAGACGTTCAAGGAAAAGTCAGCCTGGCTGGCAAGCCCCGTACGGTAGAACTGATATACGCCGCGAAAGTTGCGACTGAACTGCGCGGGAGGCAGGTCGCGGCGGGCTTGGTTGCCGTAGCCCCTGGTTGACAGCCGCTCATCCAGAATGGCGACCACGCCCCGATCGGAAGTACGGCGGATCAAGCGGCCAAACCCCTGCTTCAGAGCCAGGGTCATCAGCGGGACCATGTATTTACTGAAGCTACTGCCTTTCTCGACCTCCTCCATAGCCTTCATACGGGCGTCGTGCAAAGGATCGCTGGGAGTAGGAAAGGGCAGCTTGTCCAGCACGACCAGGCTCAGACCGTCGCCGGGCAGATCGACACCTTCCCAAAAAGATTTTGTCGCCAAGAGAACGCTGTGTTGGGTCTGTCGAAACCAGTCCAGTAGCAAGTTGCGGGGGAGTTGACCTTGTGCCTGAAGTGGCCAGGCGACGCCATCCAGGCGGTCATAGACCTGTTGCAAACCAGTCCAGCTGGTAAAAAGACACAATGCTCTTCCTCGGCTCACGTTGAGCAGGCGCTCAATCTCAGCCGCTGCCGCGTCGTAAAAAGGGTCTTTGGCTCTCCAGTCGAAGGCTGGCAATGCGGGTTGATATAGGAGGGCCTGCTGGGGATAGTCGAACACTGAATCAGCGATTAGTTCCAGTGGAACGCCAAACACGCCGCATCTCCTCTTGAAATGCTCGAAGTTGCCATCAGTTGCCAGAGTGGCACTGGTGCAGATAACCGTGCGACCTTCCTCAACGAAGAGATGCCGGGAAAGATCCTGGGCCGGATCGATCGGTGCGGAATGGAGGCGAAGCTTCAGGTGGCGAGCACCGCTTATCTTTTCGGCGTAGCGAACGGCGAGTTCATCCTTTGAACTGCTTGCCACCGCCTGCAATTTACCCGCCAGAGAACCCAGCCCCGTCACAGCCAGGTCATATTTGGCGCTCTCTTCGGACTCTTCGGAAGTGAGCGGAGGGTGGCCTTCCTGTTGCGAGTGATCGTATGGATGGGCCTGCCGCATCTCATCCTGCAACTGCTTAAGGCTCGCGGCCAGCTTTTTCAGCTCCTCCAGGTCGGAGTCAATCCGGAATACCATTGTGTCCGACAACCGTTCCACTTCAGAAAAGGCCAGCCGGTTGTGCCAGAGCAACTCATCCAGCCGATCTTTTTCCACATGGGTCTTGAATACGGCCAGTCCGAGAAGCTGCTCCAGAGCGTAATCGGAGGTCTCAACTTCAAATACCGACGTGGCAGTATTTTCGAGTTGGTGCGCCTCGTCAATAATGTAGACTGCCGCCTCTGGAAGAATCCCCTGCCCCATTTCGCCCAACTCAAGAGCGGTCAGCAGGAGATGGTGATTGGTGATGATCACCTGGGCTTGCCGCGCCTTTTCTCGCATCTGGTTTACAAAGCAGTTGTCTTCGAAGTGGGCGCAGATGCGGCCGATACAGTCGTCGTGGAAACTGACAATTCGAGGGCGCAGATCGTTCGTCATGACAAACGGCAAGTCGTCTACATCCCCGGTATCAGTACCAGGCAGCCAACTTCGCAGATAGGCGACCTGTTCTTCCTCTTTGTCCGGAAAGGCAAGACGACTTCTCGCGGCGGCCTCGTTTTCCCATTTGTGGCTGCAGACGTAGTTACTGCGCCCTTTGACTAGAATCGCCTCGATGGGACGATCCAGGATTTTTCGCAAGAAGGGAATATCTTTGCGGAAAAGTTGGTCTTGCAAAGACTTATTCGCGGTGGCAATTACGACCGTCCGTTCGCTGAGAACAGCAGGAAGCAGGTAGGCAATTGACTTGCCGGTACCGGTGGGGGCCTCAACCAGCGCCGGGCGCTCTTCGAGAATCGCCCGTTTGACGACCTCTGCCATCTCCAACTGGCCCGGCCGCAGTTCATAATCGTCCATCGCGGCGGCCAACGCGCCGCCGGTTCCGAAGAACGCCGGCAGATCCGTCTTCTCCAAGGGAGATGGTTTCTGTTCGTCTCTATCGTTGCCATACCGTCCCTTTTTCTCTGTAACCTCAACCAGAGAAGGGGCAGCCGGCAGTTCCGAAATATAAGTCTGCTCAGAATGTTCCATTTCCATACCGTAGCACAAATGTACGGACCCTGCAAAGAGAAGGACGCCCTCGCTCAGTTAGAGGAGGGCGTCCTTTTTGTGCTATTGGACACTGAAACCCGCGCCCAATCTATTGACTATTGTGAAGCGTTTTCATCCGGATCCGGTAGCAGCTGGTGGATGAAGTGAATGACACCGTTGGATGCTTCCACATCCGATGTAACGATGCTGATTCCTTCAACTGCAAGAGATCCGTCTCTGCCCGTGCTCACATCGATCGTGCCCCCTTGAAGTGTCGTCAGGGTAGATAGCGAAGCCAAGTCAGTCGTTTTAAGACTCCCGGAAACAACATGGAACTTCAGCGTCTCCGCCAACAAAGCCGAATCGGCCATTAGCATGTCCAGCCTTGCCTCCGGTAATGAGGCGAATGCTGCGTTGGTAGGCGCGAAGATGGTAAAGGGTCCGGCGTCGGCAATGGTCGCGCTCAGACCTGCCAAGTCCAGCGCCAGAAGCAGAATGTCCAACTGCTCGTAGTCCTCCGCAACTTCGATGAGATTGCTGCCTCCCGTTTCCGCCTGGCTTGTCGGCTCCGGCATTGCTTCTGCCGTCGCCTCGGGAGTCGCTTCCGCAGTCGCCGCGGCCGTCGCAACTGCGGTCGCCGCGGATGTCGCCTCTGCCGTCGCCGCCGGCGTCGCGGTTTCGCCAGTGCCACTGGTGCCGGTCTGCCCCAGAATCGGAATCGTCAAAACGTCTCCAACTTCGATAATATCGCAGTTCGTGAGCGAGTTCGCGGTACAGATTGCAGACCAGTGGGTACTGCTGCCATAAGCCCGCAAAGAGATGGTGCCGAGCGTTTCGCCCGTCTGCACAGTGTATGAACTGCCCGGAGTAATGTCAGTGGCTACCGCCGCAGGCGAGGCCCCTGTTCCGACAGCGGGCTGTTGGACGACTACTCTGTCTCCCTCAACCTGCTCGCCGGAGTCGTCGAGAAACAATATGTTCTCGCCTGTCAAAGTATAGGAAAACTGCATGGTTGTGTCATTGTAGGTAACCAGCGCCACAATATCAGACACGTCGCCTACACCGACCTCTCCCACTTTTCGCTTGATGCCGTCCATGGAATCTAACGAGCCGGTGAGAAAGACGCTATCCGAGGGTGGCGAAGCATTGAGGTAACGATCATATCCCGTCCGCTTGAAAACATAGAAGCCGGAGTTGTCATCCAATTGCTGGCTATTTTGAGGATCGTAAACCATCTTGATCGTTACCGGAAGGCTTGTATCGACAATTTCCACCCCGAGGTAGTGCTTGGCGAACTGTTCATTCAACTCGCCTCTGACCCAGGATGACTTCACGGCACCTGTCGTCACGACTGCCACAGGAGCCGCTGCCGCCGCTTCCCGCGCCGCAGCGGCAGGCGTGGAGGTTGCCGGCGCCGAGGGCGTGCTGCCGCTAACCACCTGATCTCCGGATTCATCGACGAATGTGACGTTTTCTCCGGTCAAGGTATAGGACAAATCCAACGTGGTGTCATTGTAAACAACGATCGTAACGATCTCGGAGGCATCGCCGCTTCCGATCTCGGCAGTTTTTCGTTTGATGCCACCCATTGTTTCCAGCGAGCCTGTACTGAATACACTTTTCGAGGGCGGCGCTGCATTTATATACCGGTCAAATCCGGATTGCTTGAAAACGTAGAAGCCGGAGCTTTCGTCAAGGGTGTTGCTGTGTTGGGGCTGGTAATCCATCTTTATCTTGACGGGTTGTGAAGTGTCGATGACCTGCAATTCCAAGTAATGCTTGGCAAACTTTTCGTTTAACTGACCACTCACGGTTGACGACACGACAGAGCCCTGCGCAGTCAATGCGTATGGGCCTACAATGAGAACCAGCGCCAGAATTGCGACGAGGCCCCCGAAACGCCATGTCTTTCTTAGTTGCATCAGTACCCTCCAGAATCCCGTTTAGAAAGATAGCCGGCCACTCGACTTGCCGGACTCGAAAGTTCCGTAACATTGCAAAGCACAGTCCCTGATGTCTATGCAGTTCAGAAACAAATTGCGCATGTTCATCCAGTTTATCTAATTCCCAGGCGAAATTCCAACACTCTCTTCGCCTTTTTCTGTCGGTCTTCCCTTTGATTCGGTTGGCCCACTGAACTTCGTGGCGCGAGCGTAGGCACAACGCAGTGTAATCGTTGATTTTTGCCCTCAATTATTGACGTCGAACTACCAAGTGGTGACAGGGATTGTTGCTGGCTTGATCCGTACGATGGGGGACGAGGATCGGTGGGCTATGGGGATTACCGCTTGCGTCCACAACCTGCAAGACAAGACTCTGAGGAGCGCTCTGCCCGTAGATAGGGAAATCGAAACGGCCGGTGTCGTTAGCGCCGCTCTTGGAAACAGCCTGGGACGTGTTGTCCCAAGCATCGGTCAGGCGGACATGTACACCCGGTAGCGGATTGCCCTGGTTATTGACAGTGAGGCCCATTACGTACTGACCGGGGCACTGATCATCGTGCCACATTCGATCCAGGAAGAAGAGGTATGCTCCGGGGCCAATCGAACTGCTCACTTCAGGCAACTGTCCGCTCGACAGGAATTCTGCCGAAACAGGGGCGCCGGCGTTCACGATATCGATGCCGATCGCCAGCCCGGTATATGCGGCCATCAGATTCATCTGGTCACACTGGCCCAGGTAGACAGGGAAGTTGGAGCTCATGTTCCATATAAGGGCGCCTCTCCGGTCCCTAAGCAGCCGGTCCTCATCAACTGCATTGGCGGCCGCGTCCCCCATAGTCCAACAGTGGAGGCAAGATGTAGACGAGGCTTGTGGCAGGCCAAAGGGATCCGGTAGGGCCAGCAAAGTGCGTGTTGCCCCCCCGGCATAGCCGCAGAAGCCGAGTAGGCGCGTTTCCAGACCCGCTTCCGTCTGTCGCCTCACGTATACAGGCGCCGAAGGAATGTTTTCGACACTATCCCTCAGGGGTACGATTCGACTGTCCTGTTCATCTCGACTTTGTTCTTCCTCCTCTTCGTCCTGGGTGCCCGCGTTGCTTTTGCTGGCAGCCTCCAACCAGGATGTGCTGAATAGTTCACTTCCCCCATTTCGACAGGCCAGGTTCGGGGGACAGACGTCCAAGAGTTGCACGCTATCGCTTATCGGAAACTCCCAGTCTTCGTCTGCCAGTGGCGCGCCCAGCACTGAAAGCAGCGCGGGGTCAGCCAGGATCGTGCGCATGACTTCGTTCCATACCGGCGCGGCTGCCGCGGCGCCGGTAGCGTTCCGCATTGGACGGCCATCGGTATTGCCCACCCAAACACCGGCCAGAAGGTGGCGCGTATATCCCATCGTCCAGGCATCACGATTGTTGTCAGTGGTGCCGGTCTTGGCCGCCGCTGGGCGGCTTAGGGTCAGCTGGCTATTGGCCCCAAACATTGGTACGCGTGCCGGGTCGTCGCTGAGGATGTCGGTAATCATGGAGGCGGCGGCCTCCGAGATCGCGGGTATGCCCTCCGGTGAACTGTTTTCGAGCAAAGTTACGCCCTGCCCGTCAGCGATAGTAAGGACGTATCGGGGACGTAGATAGCGTCCTCCGTTTGCCATCGTATGGTAGGCAGTCGCCAGGTCGAGCAGTGTTACCTCGCCACCTCCCAAAGTCAGGCTCAACCCATACCAGTCGGTTCCCCTGTGAAGGCTTTCGACGCCCATTTTACGAGCGCTCTCCAGCATGCGCTCGACACCCACCGAGTCAAGTAGCTTCACCGCCGGGACGTTGAAGCTGTTCGCGAGGGCCGCACGCGCAGTAACCGGACCATGAGCCTTTCGATCGTAATTGAGCGGCTCGTACTCCTCTATTGTGCTAATTGTATACGTAATAGGCGTATCCCAGATCACTGTCGCCGGGCTGATCAGATCGTCGTCAAATGCCGTAGCGTACAGCAGTGGCTTTATGGCGCTGCCCGGTTGACGAGGACTGATGACGACATTGACCTGGCCATCGATCTCTTTGTCCTGGTAATCGACGCTGCCAACCATCGCCAGGATTTCTGCCGTGCCTGGCCTGAGGGCGATGAGAGCACCATTGTTCATGTCATAGCGGGGTTGCAGCGCGGCGACCTTTTCGGAGATGATCTGTTGGGCTGTCTCTTGCAAAGCCAGATTCAAAGTTGTATAGATGCGCAACCCGCCCCGCCGAACGAAACCTTCGCCCAGCGACTTATCCAGTTCTTGGACCACGTAGTCGACAAAATGTGGCGCGTGTGGTGAATGTATCTCAGGCGACCCGCCCAGTGCGACTTCGGCGCCAAAGGTTGCGTTTGCCTCGTCGAGCGACAAAAACCCGTGCCGCACCATTAGCGACAATACCGTGCGCTGCCGCTCCTTGGCTGATTCCAAGTCCTCAAACAGATCGTAGAGCGCAGGAGACTGGGGTATGCCCGCCAGTAGCGTGGCCTCTGCCAGGTTCAAATCCGCGGCGGACTTTCCAAAATAGGTACGGGCAGCCGCCTGTGGACCATATGCCAGACGACCATAGTTCAAGAGATTCAGATACATTTCCAGCAGTTCTTCTTTAGCATAGGTCTGCGTCAACTCCCCGGCCAACCCAGCTTCAACGATCTTGCGATCGAAAGACTGATCGTAGCGGTCCTCCGATCCCAGAAACAGGTTGCGGGCCAACTGCATTGTAATTGTACTGGCACCGGAAACGATCTCGCCCTGCTCGACGTTCTGTAGGGCAGCGCCGGCTATCCGAACGGGGTCGATGCCGGGATTGGTAAAAAATGTCGCGTCCTCGGTCGCAATCGTGGCATTGATAAGATGCGGGGAGATCTGATCCAAGGGGACCCATTCACGGCGGCCTTCTCCGATCAGTTCGGCAAGCAGTTTGCCGTTGCGGTCATATATGAATGTTGTCTGGAAAATCCGCGGCAGTGGGCCAGGCTGGTACATTTGCAGGTAGGCTTCAGCGACGTTCGACAGTGAGATCGCCGGTCGACGACCGAGTGTGCGCTCGCCAAAGCCGCAACCTGCGACTAAGAGTGTCAGCAACCAGAGGAGAAGAAGTGAAGCGCGCCGCTCCAAGTGCATTCCAGGCATGAGGATTCACAGTCGGTTTCATTGTGGGTCAGTATCTGTTTTATGGCGTCTACGCCCACGACCGAACTAAACAGATTCTATAGTGGAACTTACGCCTCGCTCTTAGTAACGACTGAAGGGCGCATTTCGGTTCCACCGACCTAGTGACCCGCAAGCGGCGCTTTCCGATGACGTTTCTACTGCACATCGTTTTATCGGCGCACACTTCCCTGGTTGTGGAAGCGACACCTCGAGCGGCTTACTCGAATGGATTCTGATAGATTTCCAAATTTTCCGGGATGTGCAGCAGATCGCCCGGGCGCAGGATATTGTAGGGCCGCTCAGCGTTCGGATTTGCTGCCCGGAGCAAACTTATGGGGATGTCATACTTCGCAGCGATGTTGACCCAGGAGTCGCCCGATTGCACTTCATGAAGCATGCTTTCTATGTGAAAACGAATCGGAATGCCACGGGGCAGGAGCAAGCGCTCACCGTTCAGGAGGCCGCGTACATGGACATTTGCCCCCCGCAACACACTTTCAGGCAGGTTATGGGCTCGGGCCAGCCCGGCCCAACTGTCACCTGGCCTCGCTGTATAGTACCTGAGGTCAGAGCAGGACCCAAGTGATACGGGAATGCCCTTCTGCAAACTCCACGAGAGTAGCCGGAACTTTTCCAGTTCCGTGGCCGGAAAATAGACCAAGTCCTCTCGATAGGAAGGTGGTGGCGAGTTCAACCCGTTGTCATCAGGATCGAGCGGAAGGTCCGGCATTGGAGGGAGCGGCCTGCCGACGGTGGAGTATCCCGGCGGGAAAGCAAGACCGACCCAACTTGAAAGTCGGAGGAGTGAACGTGTCTGCGGGTCATTGGAAGTTCTGCCACCGCTGCCGGCGCCAGCCGTTTCATCTAGCATACAGTAGGAGAAATCCACGAAATCGTTATTGCGGGGAAAGTGCGTTGGCAACGATTTGCCTGTGACTACCGAGCCCGCCAACAGCCCATTTCCTCGCGTTTTACTCAACCAACTTGAAGTAAAGTATTCACCGCCTGGGCGGCAGCGCACTGCCGGTGGGCAGTCTGGAAGCTTAACTACCGAATCGGGTACTTCAAATGCCCACAGATTTGGGTCTTCGGGCGCACCAATCAGTTCTCGCATCCCCTTGTCGGCAATTACGGCTTCCATAAAGTTATGCCAAAGGGGTCCCGCGCCGGCTGCGCCGCTGTTGCCCCACATCGTTCTGCCGTCACTGTTGCCGGTCCACACACCGGCCACAAGATATCGCGTGAAACCAACCGTCCAATTGTCCTTAAAGTTGGTGGTGGTGCCGGTCTTTGCCCCCGCCGGACGGCTCAGGTTCAGCGTGCTGTTCCTACCGAAGGCCGGCTCGCGAGCTTTGGTGTCGCTCAAAATGTCGGCCATCTGAAAGGCGACGCCTGAAGATATGATCTGTTTATGTTCTACAGGCGGCGGGGAGCGATAGCGGCCCAAATCATCAACCATGAATAACGCAAACTGGGGCGGAGAATAGAGACCGCTGTTGGCAAAAGTGCGGAAAGCGTTTGTCAACTCCAATAGTGACACTTCCCCTGCCCCAAGAGACAGGCTCAAGCCATAGTCGTCCGGTCTTCTAGTAAAACTGGTGATGCCGAATTCCTTAGCTTTGGAAACCAGGCGTTCATTGCCGACCGATGACAGCAGCTTTACGGCCGGCACATTGTAGCTGTTGGCCAGAGCTGTTCGAACCGTGACCGGGCCATGAAAGGTCAGATCGTAGTTCCGGGGACTGTAGAAGTGCCCCATGCCCACAGTATAGGCTGTTGGCGTATCCCAGATCACAGTTGCGGGCGATATCATGTCTTCGGCCAGAGCTGTGGCGTAGAGAATCGGTTTGAATGAACTTCCCGGCTGGCGGAGACTCATAGACAGATTAACCTGCCCGGCATCCTCTTCTGTGAAATCGATTCCTCCGACCATTGCCAAGAGTTCGCCCGTCTTCGGCTGAATTGCCACCAGCGCGCCGTTTGTCATGCGGTAGGCCTTGCCTACCTTGTCAATCCAGGCCTGCAACTCCTCTTCCGCAAGCCTCTGCATTGGCATATCCAGAGTGGTGACAATATGCATGCCGGAGCGGCGCATCTTCCATCGCCCTTCTTCGATTCCTAGCGCTTCGGCCATCCGTCTTTCCAGTTCCTCCTCGACATAGAGGACGAAATGGGGCGCCAGAAAATCCTGTTGTACTGAAGAACCTATCAAGAGAACCTCTTCTTCGAAGATGGAATCGGCCTCTTCCACTTGCAGGAAGCCGTGGCGCACCAGCAAGTCAAGGACGACGCGCTGTCGCTGCTTGGCCGCATCAAAATTTAGAAACAGATCGAAGAAAGCTGGTTGCTGGGGGACTCCGGCGAGAATTGTTGCTTCGGCCCAGTTCAGGTCGATGGCGCTCTTGCCAAAGTAGACTTGGGCAGCGGCCTCCGGGCCGTAGGCGAGATGCCCGTAGTTGACAAGGTTGAGGTAAATCTCCAGCAACTCTTCCTTATTGAACAGAATCGTCAGGTCGTGGGCCAGACCTATCTCATGAAGTTTGCGATCGAGAGTCTGCTCAAACCGTTCTTCGGGGTTAAGGAAAAGATTGCGCGCCAACTGCATTGTTATCGTGCTGGCGCCTGATGCAATCGACTGGGTTTGAACATTTTGCAGAGCTGCACCGACAATTCTACGGCTGTCCACGCCCCGATTGGTGTAGAATGAAGAGTCCTCGGTTGCGACCGTGGCTGAGACCAAAGCCGGAGAGATCTGATCGAGGGAAACCCACGTGCGGCGCCCTTCCTCAAAAAACTCAGCAAGTAGCACACCGTTGCGATCGTATACGCGGGTCGTCTCGAACAGCTTAGGCAGTTTGCCTTCGGGCTGATATTGCTGCAGGTAGTGTTCGACGACCGTCTTTATGGACCCTTGGGGACGCGGCCCCAATCTCCCTGCAACCAGCTCATCCAAAGCCGGAGCCTCCATCCCGTTGAAACCGAACGGCAGACTCTCGAGACCCAGCTCCGCATCTTGAGAATTGTCCCCGGAACAGCCTGCCGCCAGAATGACCGCCAAGAGGAGAACGATCAATTTGCCGGCACGCCGCGCGCATGCGTTGCACGCTTTGGGGCGAGAACTGTTCGGAAGATAGAGTAAAGCTTCTCGATCAGTCATCGGAGCGCGCAACGACCTCGCACAATTGAAGTCGACCTTGCCAGCTGGCACAACAAGCTGCGGCCGAGCATAGGTTTCTGTCCCAATTCTTTCCTTCATTTCGGAGCTGCCCTCCAAGTCAATTCTTTGCCGAACATGCCTCGACATGGCCCTTCGCGTGTCATCTTCTTGCGCTGAACGGGCCGACAGATGTCGCCCAGTTCAAAGGATTGTCCATGTGAACGGGGGCTACACGCTAAATTGTATCACACAAATAGTATCTGCAATCGCGAAGTTACAAATATGGGGCGCAGATTTGCCAAATGGCTATGTATAATGTGCCAAATAGCGTTGTAAATTTAGATTGCTACGGAATTGAATCGAAGTCAAACAAGAAAACCGCTCAAAAGAGCGGTTAAAGGCGACGGCCGGATTCGAACCGGCGATCAGGGTTTTGCAGACCCCTGCCTTACCACTTGGCTACGTCGCCGAACAACCAACAGGAATCAGTCCGCCCGGATCCTATCAGGACTGAAGCACATTGTCAAATGAGGGGGTCGGGGGTATCCTCTGTAAATCTGTCGGAGACTGATTGATATGCCAGGACGAAAGAAGACCATGACATTCACGGATGAAATGATCGTTTGCGAGCGTTGCGGCGTTACGTTTCTGTGGACGATAGAAGAGAGACGCAGTGCGAACGACGGTCAAAAGCCTCCCCCACATTGTATGGGCTGTTCCTGCATATTGCCTGCCAGCGGTCGTCAAAGGGGATTGGTCAAATGGTATAGCCCGCGCAAAAAGTACGGATTTATTTCGCCTTCTACCGGCCCGGACCTATTTGCGCACCGTTCACGTTTCCAGGACGTCGGACGCTTGCGACAAGGGGACCTGGTTGAATTCGCTGTCGAAGAGAATGAGAAAGGAGCCGAGGCGGTTGACGTGCGTTTGCTGACGCGAGAGCCCAATCAGTGATGACCGGATTCCCGTACGCATTGCTTTACGGCTCCGTTGCCTACTGCTCGAGCGCTGTGGCCTTCTGAAATAGCTCGGCGAACTGGCGATCGTAGGCCGAGGCCACGACAGGCCAGCTGTAGCGCTCGTGCACGGCACGGCGAAGTGAAGGCGGCGCCTTTCGCGGTATGGTCAGGCGCGCGACCGCTTTCTTGTAGAGATCATCATCATCAACGTACAGGCAGGCCGCGTGCAGGTCCGGGGGGACCAGTTCCGGGTAGCTGAGCCGATTCGGCAACAGAGGGAAGACCCCGGCCTGTGCCGCTTCCAGAATGCTGATTCCGAAGAATTCGTGCTCCGCCGTGCTGATTACGAGGTCGGCCTTACGCAGTAGCGCCTGATAATCTTTCCTCGATGGCAGATAGCCCCAGTGTTCGATACGATGTGCCAGGCGCGTCGCCGCTTCCTCGAATTCCGCCGGTACCTTTCTAAAATTCTCGCCGGCCACGCTCAATCTGAAATTGTGTCCGGCCTCCTCCAATCGGTACAGCAATCGAAAAAACCGATCCGGGCGCTTGTCGTACTCCCAGCGTTGATTCCACAGGATAAGCGGCGGGCCCGAAGGATCTGAGCGGGGGCTCTCTTGTTGCAGGTCGATGCCGACTGGCAAGACCCGTGAGCGCTCTTCAACCTCCTCGATCTTTTCCAGGTGATTATAGTCTGGAAAGTGTTTTAGAAGGTTTGGCAGTTCCGAGAACCAACTCCGACGGTGAAATTCCGTATTGAACACCACCAAGTCCGCGCACAGCTGGCTGAGCCAGTTGATCATGGCATAGGTCAAATCAGGCTTCTCGCCTGGGCGCCATGGATAGGTCAACTGGTTTTCATGCATGTAGAGGGCAGTCCGGGTCTGGGCCGGCAAAGTCCGCCGCATCAGAGCCAACCAAGCGGATAAATTCGTCATGTCGGTTGCCAGTATCAGATCGGGTGGATGCGCGGCGCAGGCCGTTTCCGTCTGCGACGCCAATTCGACGGCGGCTCCCTGCATGCGCCATTTCCAGAATCGGCCGGCCAGGGTAAAGAGATGCACGTCATGCCGGCTGTGGGCTTTATATCCCTCAGCCCACACGCGATGGCTTCCGGTGTGGTATGGGGAGAGGAGCCAAATTGTCAGCGGTGCTGTCTGGTCTGAATTTGTCATCGATCTACTACCCACTTTCTGGTCAGAGCAAGGTGCGTCTGGCCGTCGGAACTAGAAGCGTCTGAAAATCAGACCCACCCCTACTTTGGCTCCAATCATAAGCTATGCAAGTTATACGACTGATTCCCTCGTCGCGTCAGTCTGAATTGCGTGCCTACCAAAAGTATCGCATGAAAAGCCTTCTATCAAGTTCTTATTTGCGAGGGTCACGCCATGAAATGTTGACCTTTCTCAGCAGAACTTTCAGATACGTGCGTGCCACCGGGACTCAGCGAGGGCGGTAGCTGTCTGGAGATTGGCCTTCCACTCCGGCGGGAAAAATGACTTCAGTCCCCTCCCAAGTCTTGTGCTCCCGAACAGCATGGGCGGCGGAAAGCACATTATTGGTTTTTCAAGGCAAGCAACACGAAAGAGAGTGAGAGGGCCGCTCCGACCCTTTCCTCGGACGCCGCCTTTGAAAGTTACATCACTTTGCGCCATTTTAGGGCTATGCTATAATCCAACTTGGTTCGGCAAGAATTGGCTACTATTGCAAATCGCCATCGGCGACACTGTGTGAGATACCGTTGAGCCGTTTCAGCATATCGAGTACAGGAGCATGGAATGATAGAAGTTGTAATCGATAGCGTACGCGTAAGTCTGATGTCCCAGCACCGGATCGTAGTCCTGCGCGAAGAAGGCGGCGAAAGATATCTCCCCATCTGGATTGGCCCGTTTGAAGCTGATGCCATCACGATACAATTGCAAGGCATCGAAGTCGTTAGACCAATGACACACGACTTGCTGCGCCAGTTTGCGGAATCGCTGGACGGCGAAATAACGCACGTTGTTATCAGTGATCTGCAAAACGAGACATTTTTCGCTGAAATCGTGCTGGAAGCCAACGGCGAATCGCTGGAAATTGATAGCCGGCCCAGTGATGCCGTTGCCCTGGCAGTACGGGTGGATGTTCCGATTTACGTTGCCGACGAAGTGATGGAGAAGGCCGGCATGGAGCCGGAAGAGGAGTTGGGCGTGATCGGCCAAAAGAACGAAGGCGTGGAAGAGGAAGTCGGAGAAACCAGTGATGAAGACCTGGACGTCTTCCGCGACTTCATTGAAGGACTCGACATCGACAATTAAGGGGGCCGGGAGGTGGGGCTTCGTCGGCCAGGCGCAAGGATGACCGGCGGACGGAAACGGGGGCTGCGCACACGCAACAGAACGAATTCAAACGGCGGCGGGGTCGCATCCAAGCGGTTCTCGCCGTTTTTGCACTCTCGCTCCTGCCCATTCCTGGCTTTTTACCTAATTACACGGCGGCACAGTTGACGTATTCCAACTGGCGCCATTTGCGAGTTCCCTTCCTAAGCCGTCCGATCTAAACATATGCGCAGAGTACGATGAGCGAAACGATTGAAGCTACAGTCAAGACGACACCGGCCAATGTTGAAGCCGAGCAGGCCGTGCTCGGCTCTCTTCTGATCGATCCCGATGCAATAATCAAGGTCGCAAGTACTTTACGGGACGCCGACTTCTATCGCGAGCCACACCAGTGGATTTACAGAGCGCTGCTTTCGCTGCACGAGCGCCGCGAACCGGCCGATTTTGTCACTCTCGTCGATGAACTTGAACGCAACGAGCAGCTGGACGAGATCGGTGGTCCTGCTTATATCACTCAGCTGATCAACAGCACGCCTACGGCGATCTATGTAGATCACTACGCGCGCATCGTCGAGCGAACAGCCACCCTGCGACGCCTGATCGGCGCGGCCAACCAGATCGCCGCGCTCGCTTATGACGAGAGCCATGAGGTCGACGAAGTAGTCGACCGGGCCGAGGGAATTATCTTCGGCGTAAGTGAAAGCCGAATTCACCGCGACTTGACGCCTATTGCCAGGGTCTTGGACGAAGTCGTGGATCAGATTGACTTCCTGGCCCGTAATCAGAATCGGCTGATGGGAGTTCCCACCGGCTTCGTGCTGCTCGACAAAATTCTCGGCGGATTCCAGAAGAGCGATCTGATCATCGTGGCCGGCCGCCCCGGAATGGGCAAGTCAAGCCTCGGCCTGTCAATTGCACAGAATGCCGCCAGACGTTACGACGCGCGCGTCGCCATTTTCAGCCTTGAGATGAGCAGCGAACAGGTTGTACAGCGACTACTCTCAGTCGAAACCGCCATTGACAGCCATCGCCTGCGCATGGGTCAGATCGACGAGGAGGAATGGCCGATCCTGGTAGAGGCGGCAAACACGCTGGCCGGCGCCAGCATCTTTGTCGACGACACTCCCGGCGCCACCGTGATGGAAATCCGCACCAAGGCACGCCGGCTCTATGCCGAACGCGGCATTGACCTGATTCTTGTCGATTACATGCAACTGATGTCCGGCGGAGGTGGTGGCGGAAGAGGCGAAAACCGCCAGCAAGAGATCAGCTATATCAGTCGCTCGTTGAAAGGATTGGCGCGAGAATTGAACGTGCCCGTCATCGCCCTCAGCCAACTCAGCCGAGCGGTCGAGAGCCGGGCGAACAACAAGCCGGTACTTTCCGATCTGCGCGAAAGCGGCTGCCTCAGCGGAGATACGTTGGTCTATCTTCCAGACCTCGGCCTGAATTTGCCGATACGGGAACTGGCGGGTCGCAAGGATTTCAGAGTTGTCGCCTTCGACCAGGTCAGGCAGGGCTTCATTCCAACTGAGGTTAGCAACGCCTTCTGTACCGGCACAAAACCCGTATTTCGTATTACCTCCCATATGGGCAGAACTCTGCGAGCGACCGCCAATCACAAGTTTCTGACCGAGCGCGGATGGAAGCGCGTGGACGAACTGCGCTCTGATGAACGCATCGCTACTTTCGACACCACCGCTCAACCGTTGGCGGCACGCGAGGCAGGCCAGCGAGTAAGAAGCATCGGTGACTACCATCACCGGCCTGCGGCTCAGACAGCAACCGCCCTTGCTGCAGATTTCCCTGGAGAACCGTGGAGTCAGCGGCGACCGGTAAGAGATCCCGAAACAGCCGGTACACTCCCTGGCTTTGACGAGCCCCTTGGCGATGCCGGTCGCGGCGTATGCTGGCACAAGGTAGCTTCAATTCAGGCGGATGGCGTAGAAGACGTTTACGATCTCACCGTACCGGTGTTTCACAATTTTGTCGCTGACGACTTAGTCGTACACAACTCGATCGAACAGGATGCAGATGTAGTGATCTTCGTCTATCGCGAGGACTATTACAATGAAGACACGGACCGGCAGAACATCGCCGACCTGATGATCGCCAAGCACCGCCATGGCACCACCGGAACGGTCAGTCTCTATTTTCGCAAGGAACTGACCCAGTTTCGGGATCTGGAACTTCGGCGAGAGGATTTGGACTATTGAGGCGGGAATTCACGGGAGTGGACGATTTTCGGGAACGAGATATGGGGTCCCAGAGGCCAGATGCAGTTTTCTCAGCGCATTTTTCGATCGACAGATCAATTGTCAACCGCGGTTCACGGTCTCTGACTGTGTTCGCCATCTGTAAACTGGCAGACACCAGCGAGGTCATCCTGTCCTCGGAGCAGAAATGACTCGACAGCTGCCCGGCTTTGTCGGCTTTCCAGACCAGAAAATGCTGGCCGTCATCGTGCCAGACCTGTTTTTCGTCGACCTTCTTCCCCAGATCGACGACTTGGCGGAACTTAAGCTGACTGTCTATTTCTTCTGGCTGCTGAACGAGCAGGAAGGGCAGATGCGCTTTGTTCGCGGCGACGACATGCGCAGCGACGGGACGCTGCTCCAGAGTCTCAGCCTCGAAAGCGACCTGCGCAGTCCTCTGGCAGCGCTCGAAGACGCGCTCGAACGTGCGGTCGCCCGCCACACATTGATACGCATGGATGTCGAAACCGAACCGTTTGATGGCGAGCCCAGCCTCAACGGTCGCAAACAGCAAGGCGACAGCGACTCTCCTCCTGCTGACGCCGAGACCCGAGTCGAGGACTGGTACTTTCTGAATACGGCCAAAGGCCGCCAGTCTGTGGCAGCCATTCGCCAGGGAAAGCTGGCTGAACTGCAAGGGATAGTACCGGAGGAGGCTCGGCTCCACGTTGAGCGACCCAACATTTTCGTGCTATACGAACAGAATTTCGGGCTGATGACATCCATGATCGCCGATCAACTCAGGGACCTCGAGAGAAGCTACCCTCCTGATTGGATCACCGAGGCCATGGAGATTGCGTTGCTCAATAACAAGCGCCATCTGAACTACATCCGGGCGATTTTGGGACGGTGGGAAACAGAAGGCAAGGACGAAGGATATGGATGAACTGAACGATCTGTTGCGGGGTATCACCGAAGAGATGAAAAGCGGCATGGACTCGCGCACGCCTTCCTCTGCCGATCAGCAGTCCGCGCCCGAAGAGGCCGGCAGGCCCAACCTGCAGCGGCCGGCGCCACCCGGCCTGAGGCCGCGTTCGGATCGTCCTGGCTCTGCCCAGGCCGATTCCTGCCCGGCGTGTGGCGGAGCCGGCTTTCTCCTCGACGACCTGCCGGTAGGCCATCCCGACTATGGGATACCGATTCCTTGCCACTGCAAATTGCACGAAAGACGAGCGCGACGGCGCAGCCGCTTGCGAGATTTACACAAGTTGGAGGCGCTAACCCGATTCACATTTGAAGCGTTCAACACCAATCTGTCCTGGCTGCAGCCGCACAAACTGGATAACCTGGTCAGAGCCTACGAAGCTGCGCGGGCTTTTGCCGAGCAACCCGACGGCTGGCTGCTCTTCACAGGAGGATATGGATGTGGCAAGACCCACTTGGCCGCGTCCATTGCCAACTACCGCATCGAGAACGATCAGTCGGCCATATTTGTCGTCGTGCCCGACTTGCTGGATCATTTGCGCGCCACTTTCGGTCCCAGCAGCGAAACAAGCTACGATGGCCTGTTTGACGAAATTCGCAACACGGCAATTCTTATCCTTGACGACCTGGGAGTCCAGAGCGTTACACCTTGGGCGCAAGAAAAGTTGTTTCAGATCCTTAACCACCGTTACAACATGCAGTTGCCAACTGTATTGACGACAAATCAGCGCCTGGAAGACTTGGACCAGCGCCTACGCAGCAGAATTCAGGACCAAGATCTTGTTACCAACATCAAGATCCTTGCACCGGACCATCGGGCCGGCGCCAACCCAGGCCAGGGCGACCTGAGTACGCTCTCGCTGCACGCCTCACAGCTGTTTGAGACATTCGAAGTGCAGAGGCGCAATAGCTCAGCTCAAGCGCTTGCCAACCTGAGAGAGGTTAAACAGGCCGCCGAGGCCTTCGCCAAAAGTCCGAGAGGCTGGTTCGTGCTGATAGGCGCAAATGGTGCGGGAAAAACGCACCTGGCAGCGGCGATATCGAACGCTTTGCGCGCATCAGGGCAGGACGACATAATGTTTGTTGTCGTCCCGGACCTTCTTGACTACCTGCGTGCGGCATTTAGTCCTCAGTCGCCAGTGCCCTACGACCGCCGCTTTGACGAGTTGAGGCGTACGCCGATGCTCGTGTTGGATGACCTCGGAACGGAGAGCGCGACTCCCTGGGCCAAGGAAAAACTGTTTCAGTTGCTCAACTACCGTCACACGGCACTGCTGCCCACAGTCATTACAACCAGCATCACTGAGGAGAGGCTGGAACCATGGCTGCGCACTCGCATTCGAGACGCCACCCACTGCCAGGTTTGGACAATCAAGGCCGGCAGCTATCGCGGCAGTGCCGACCAAACTGAGGCGAACCGGCCCCAGCGGGGGCAGGAACAGACCCGTAGGAGGCATTCCTGGTAAGGGTAGCTTTGAAACCACTTTCTAAATCTGCATCGGCCTGTGATATACTTTCGCGGCCCTCTTTCCCCCGGTATATCCACCCGCCAAAATGCCTATCGTTACGAACAGGGGGATCCCACCAATGCGCTGGCTACATTCGCTGACCTTCTTGTTTGCAGTTCTGTTGTTTGCCGCGTGCGGTCCAGGAAACGCGAGGGTCGCGCCGGCCCTGCCCACTAACACGCCGGTGCCGACCTTTACCGCCACACCGGTCGGCGCGGCGCCCGCCGCCAGTAGCAGCCAAACAGGTTCCCAGACTCAGGTCCAGCCAGTTGCTACGTCTGCGCCTCGCGGGGCTACCGCGACGCCCGAGCTTCCCATGGTGACGATAGGAAACGTTCTCATGAATGTAAGGGGAGGACCTGGCACCAACTATCACGTCATCGGTACGGCTTCCCCAGGCCAACGCTTCGCGATAACCGGCAAGAACCCGGGACTGGGCGACTGGTGGCAGATCGACTTTAGCGGCGAGACGGGGTGGGTATACGGCCCGCTGGTGACCGCAACCAACGCCAATTCCGTGCAGGTGGCCTTGGTCATTCCCGCTCCCCCGCCACCCACGGCTACCCCGATACCGCCAACGCCCGTACCCGCGCCAACGCAACCGCCCGCACCCCGGTTCCCGTATTCGCTGGTGAACAATGGGAACTGTTCCAGCCATTCGCAGATCAGTTTTTTCAATGGTTACGTACGCGACATCCATAACAATCCGATAAACGAAGTGTGCGTGCATATTGCGTTTAGTGGACCTCGCAATACCAAGTGTACTGGCTGTGGAGATGCAGCGGGAAAGTGGGGATTCACCCCCTTTGGTCAGCAAACTGGTTCTGGTACTACCGTAGAGATCTATGTCGTCAATTGCCCGCCAGGGGTACCAAGGGACAGGGGGCTTTCGGGTTCAAACACGGGGCCGCTGACCCCGATTTCCGAAAAGTGGACCAAAACGCTTTCCGGTGGCGCAACGTGTTCTAACATTACCTTTAGAAAGAACTAGAACTGCAAAACGGAGTTTAGGTTCTTCTTCACGCGGGGCTGCTTGTATCTTCAGTACCGCTTAGTCTGTTAAAGTTGGAATGAAATTCGGAGGCGCAACATGGCCCGGGCTACTGCCGCTTCGGGGGTGAAATCTCCTCCTGCGAGTGAGATAACAGCAAGGGACGAAATGACACTGGCTGGCACGTCGGAGTTTGAGCGCGCGGTCGAGCAGCTCGTAACCGAGGACGACACGCCCGTGGACAACATGTTTTCCGAGACTCATCAGCGCTTGCTCACCGGCTCTTTGAAAGAGTCTTGGGACGGCCCTGGCGATGGCCGTCCCTTCGTAATCGCCGCCAACGTCGGCGTCTTCAGCACGCCCTTCGATTCGCCCCTCGTGCCTGATGTGTTCCTCAGTCTGGATGTAAACCGTCCCAAAGATTGGTGGGATCAGCCCGGACGCAGCTATCTGATTTGGCACTACGGTAAACCGCCAGAGATCGTTATTGAAATCGTGTCCAACGCCAGAGGCGGCGAGACAGGCGCCAAACTCCAACTCTACGCAGAATTTGAAGTACCATTTTACATCATCTTCGACCCCCCGGGATCGGTTGAAGGAAGGGACGTTGCGCGCCTTTGAACTCGCTTCCGACGGCAGGTACGTGCCGCGTACGCCCGATCTTCTGCCTGGTACAGGGCTGGGCCTGAAGTTGTGGGCTGGACACTTCGAAAACGACAACAGTACCTGGTTGCGTTGGCAAGACACCTCAGGAACACTGGTTCCAACTGCTGCGGAAGGTAGATTGCGAGAAAAATTGAGGGCGGATGGGGAGAAAGAGCGTGCCGAGCAGGCCGAAAACCGCAACGCACCACTCATTTCTCTGCTTCGCGCACATGGTATCGATCCAGATGGCGGCTAGGAGCAACTATAGCCATTTGACAGGTGAACGAGTCTCTGTGAAACGAGCAGTACGCGAAACTGGGATCCTATGGGCCGGCCTGCTGCTGTGCGGCGGACTGGCCCTCTTTCTTCTATCGCTCAGCCCCAGCCGGGATTGGCTCCGGTCGCAGACCGGTGAGTCGGCGTTTCTGCCCCAGATCAAGGGGCTGACCGACCTGGCCGGCGGTATGCTGCGCCCGCGTCTGGATTTGGCCCCGCTACAGGAGACGGCCCATTCCGGCGTCTCGCCTTTCGGCGTAAACGTCTTCCTGGAACAAGAGGTCGAACCGGCCAAGCGGGAACAGGCGGTACGGATGGCCGCGCAGGCCGGCTTCAAATGGTTGCGGCAGGAGTTTCCGTGGGAGGACATTGAGATTCACGGCAAAGGCGACTTTGAGGATCGCCGCCACGATCCTGCCCGCTCCGCCTGGGAAAAGTACGATCACATTGTGGCGCTTGCCGAGCAATATGACATGCGTTTGATCGTGCGCATATCCAATCCACCGGCCTGGACCCGGGCCGAAGGCAACGAGGTCGGCTCCTACGCGCCGCCCGATGACTTCAGTGATTTCGGCGAATTCGCCGGCGCGGTGGCCGCCCGCTACCGGGGGCGCATCCAGTACTACCAGCTGTGGAACGAACCGAACATCTACCCCGAATGGGGCATCTACACCATCGATCCGGAGGCCTATGTCGAACTGCTCAAAGCCGGCGCCGCCGCTATTCGAGCCAGCGATCCCGACGCCGTCATTATTGCCGGCGCGCTGGCCGCGACTATCGATCTGGACGGTACGACGAATCCCGGGCGCAGTTTCTCCGATCTGCTGTTCTTGCAGAGGATGTACGACGCCGGCGCGGCGCCCTACTTCGATGTGATGGCCACGCAGGGCTATGGGCTCTGGTCCGGGCCAACCGACCGGCGCATGCACCCCCGCGTAGTGAATTTCGGTCGTCCGCAGTACATACGCGATCTGATGGTCGCCAACGGTGACGGACGAAAGCCAATCTGGATCAGCGAGATGAATTGGAACGCGGCTCCCGTGGACGTTGAGCCGCGTTATGGGCGAGTTAGCCTGGAAGAGCAGTCGGCCAATCTGCCGCTGGCCTTCGAGCGTATCCGCGCCGACTGGCCCTGGCTGGGTGTGGCCAATGTCTGGTACCTGAAGCGGGCAACAGACTTGTGGGAGCAGAACCGCCAGCCGGAGGCCTACTTTCGCCTGCTTGCGCCGGACTTCAGCCCGCAACCCGTCTATGAATCTCTCCGGGCCTACATCGCGAGCGTAAGTGGCCAAGAATAAACTATGTTGAAGATGACGGCGCGGCCGTCTTTCCTGCATCGCGCCATCTTCGTCTCCATACTGGCGTTGGCCGCCTTTCTTCGATTCTACTGCCTCACGTGTTCCTCCCTCTGGCACGACGAGGGCAACTCCTGGGCCGTAGCCCAACGCAGTTTCGTACAGATCGCCAGAGACGCCGCGGCTGACATCCATCCGCCAGGCTACTACTGGTTGCTGAAGCTGTGGGCTGGCCCGTTCGAATTCTCCGCATGGGGGATTCGCAGTCTGTCAGCTTTCGCCGGCCTGCTCACCGTGGCGGTCGTTTACCTGATCGCCCGGGAGATCTCCGTTGGCCCCGAGTGGGACCGTACCGGGTTTGCCCTTCTCGCCTCCCTCCTGGCCGCGCTCAATCCCTTCCAGGTCTTCTATAGCCAGGAGGCGCGCATGTACGCGCTGTTGACTCTGGAAAGCACAGCGCTGATGTGGGCGTTGCTGGCGATAATTAGACGTTGGGCAACAGATGGTCCGCGCGCAAGAATTGCTTCCTATGCGGCTGTCTTTCTGCTGTCGGCCGCGTTCGGCCTGTGGACCCACTACATTTTTGTTGTGATCCTGGCCGCGGCCGGTGGAGCCGTCGTTTGGTGGTGGCTGGTGTGGAGAAAGGCGCCCCAGCAGGATGGAAGTGACCTGAGGCTGGGTCAGGGTACCCTTCCTCGGGCGGCGAAACCGTGGACTCCTCTTCTCCTCTTCCTGGGCCTGAACGCGTTGGCGCTGCTTTCTTATCTGCCTTGGCTGCCGACGGGCATCGAACGCTTGCTCAACTGGCCCTCCCAGAACGGATTCGTCGGACCGGCGGATGGGTTGCGCCTTACTTTGCATACGCTAGCCACGGGGTCGATCCGAAGTGGACCACAGCTGGCATGGGGCTGGCTTCTCCTGGTCGTGCTGCTACCTTTGTTGGGACTCTGGCAAACGCGGCGATCAGATGCCGGTGCTGTTCTCCTACTGTGGCTACTGCTGCCCATAGGTGTGATGTTCACTTTCGGACTGTTCAATTCCTCGTTCCTCAAGTTTCTCTTGATCTTGTCACCGGCCTGGTGCCTGGCAGCCGCGGCGTTCCCTCTCAATCTTTCCGCTCGAAACTCTTCGCTCCCTTCCTTTTCTTGGCCAAGGGGAGAGGATAACGAGAAGAGGACGGGGGCCTTGCCTGTTTTCCACCTTCGTCCCATTTCAGTGGCCATAGGCGCGGTCGCAGCGTTGGCCGCTGCCCTCGCAGTGGCTGCGCTCCCTCCCTACTACTCCGACCCGGCCGCACGCGACAATTACGCCGGTATTGCCCGCACTGTAGTTGCCGTGGGAGACCCGGAGCGGGACCTTGTCATTCTGAACGCGCCGGGCCAGGTGGATGTTTGGCGCTTCTACGACGTCGATATGGCCACATTGCCCCTACCATCGGAGAGGCCCCCTGATCGGGCCAAGACCGAAGATACCCTAGCGCGTGAAACCGCCGACCGCCGGCGCGTCTTTGCCATTTTGTGGGCAACCGAGCAGTCGGACCAGGGAGGAATCGTCGAGAGCTGGTTGGGCAGGAACGCGTTCAAAGGCCTGGAAAGCTGGCAAGGCAACGTGCGCTTTGCGACCTATTTCATGCCACAGGAACTGTCCTGCACCGCTCTGGAACAGCAGCCCCGCTTCGGCGACGTCGCCGACCTGATTGAGCTGTGCCTCTCCCAGGAGCAACTGGCAGCCGGCGACACTCTTACGATAGGACTGCGCTGGCGACCACTGACGACGCCGGACCGACGCTTCAAAGTAACGGTACAACTGTTGGATGGCCGCGATCAAGTGGTTGTCCAACGTGATGGTGAGCCGGCCGGAGGCACCCTGCCCACTTTGGATTGGCAGGAGGGCGTAGTCGTCACGGACAATCACGGTCTCCCTCTGCCGCCGGGAACGCCCCCCGGTGCTTATCGCCTTATTGTCGCCCTGTACGATGCCGAAACGGGGGCCCGTCTCTCCACACAGTCAGGAGATGCCATTGAAATCGCGCAACCGACTCTGAACCGTCCGGAAAATGCGCTGCCGGTGACGATTATCCCTATGCAGTACCGGACGAATCTCGAATTTGGTCGCGTGACGGTTGTCGGATACGACTACTATCGCAAGGCGTTTGCCCACGCGCCGCAGACTGCTCTTGCTGAAGGCGATATGCTCCAGGTTACCTTGTACTGGCAGGCGCCGAACCCGCTCCCTGCCAATTGGCCGACCGACCAGAGTATGCGACTGCTCCTGGGCGACCAGGCTGTAAACTCGCCTCTGGCCGGAGGCAGTTACCCAACGCGCCAATGGCACGCCGGCGAACTGGTGCGCAGCACATTCGAAATCTACTATGATGGCTCGGATCCCGACCTGTTTCTGGAAGTCGAAAACGAACGAATTCGATTGGGCAGAGTCCCACACAACAGGTAAGTCCTGGCATGCGACAGAGCCGTAAGCCAGATGTCTGGACATTTTGGAGCCTCCCGCCTTGTCTATCCAGCCAGTTCCGGTCAGAGATTGGGATGCACCTCAAGTGCGCTGACGGGAATCCGGCCTCGGCAAATTCTGGGGCATCGGCACACCGGGTCGACGCCGACGCTTTTTGCTTTGACAAGGTGCAATGCGCATAGTACCATAGTGCCCGACGTCGAGAATGCTCCTTTACGGGAATCACGCCGGGGAATCGTCTTCCAACTGTAACTGCGCCCGGCCTTTTGCAAAGCGCTCGAGCCCCGCCGCAAAAGGTTTGGGGCCCGTTAGCGGGAAAGGACTTAGCCCGATGCGCATGCCAATCCATCCCGTCATTTTGCCGGATGAGTTGCCCTGCCCCGTTGAAGCAGCCGCCCGAATCATTGGTCGGAAGTGGACGCTGCAAATTGTGCACCGGCTTCTAAATGCCCGTAACAAACGTTTCTGCGAACTCCAGGAAGAGTTGGGAGGCGTCAATCCAAGCACACTGAGCAGCAGACTCAAAATGCTTGAAGACGAGGGCCTGGTCATGCGTGAACAGGTCAGTTCGATCCCGCCCCATGTCGAGTACAGTTTGACGGATAAGGGCAGAGAATTGGCGCCGGTTATCGCAGAAATTGCCGGCTGGAGCCAGCGCTGGGTCTGCAATGAGGAGGACAGCGCGGGCGAAGCGCAAGTCAAGGCGGCTCAGTTAGTTTAGGATCTCAAACAAGGAGCGTTGCGAGCATGTTGATCGCCGGCCTCACCGTGGGCCTGTTGCAAGAGAACTGCTACATCCTGGGGTGTGAGGAAACAATGCGCGGTGTCCTCATTGACCCTGGTGACAGCGCGCGCGCACTTCTTAAGGAAGTCGAAGAGATGGGACTTACGATCGAGAAGATCATTAATACGCATGCACACTTCGACCATGTGATGGCAGTGAACGCCGTGCGAACAGCCACGGGCGCGACATTTCACCTGCATCGCGACGACCTTCCGATTTTGAGAGCGGCTCCTGAGCGTGTCAGCGAATGGCTTGGCGCACGCATCGAACCGGTCGTAGAACCGGACCACTTTCTGGAACAAGGTCAGAAGATCGAATTTGGCGCTGAATCCCTGGAAATCCGCTTCACACCCGGTCATTCGCCGGGCCACGTAGTCTTCATTGATCACTGCAATGAGCAGGTATTTGCCGGTGATACTCTATTTCGGGGCAGCGTGGGACGTTTCGATCTGCCACTCGCGGATGGCCCTACTCTATTTCACAGCATCAAACACCAGTTGCTGACCCTTCCCGACTCGTACGCTGTGTACCCCGGCCACGGAGAAGCGACAACAATAGGCGCAGAACGAGAAAGCAATCCCTTCGTGGGTAGGGCTGCCGCGTACTCCATCACTTGACCTACAGGAGAATGCCATGACGATTTTGGCAGGTGGACTCCAAAGGCTGTGGGGAACACGCAAGAAGCGTGCCCGGACTGTTGAATCGGAGGACACGAATTCGTCTGCTACAACAGGCGGATCCGTTTCCCAGGAACCGGTTGTTGTTTGGCAGGCCGCCAATCCGATGGAAGCGCAGATCGTCAAAGGACGCCTGCAAAGCGCAGGCATTCCTGCCATTGTCAGAGGCGAATCCATGGGCCGGATTTATGGCTTCGTCTATGGCGGACTGGCGGAACGTGATGTGCTCGTGCCCGGCCCTCTGGCCGAATCCGCCCAGGAGGTACTGTCCGAGGAGATCCAGTGGGACTTGGACGGCGAGGAAAGTACGTAGCACAATTTCCGGCGCGCTGGGTGCCGCGCTTATAATGCAGGGAAAGTTGCGCGGCCGCCCCATTTGGCGCGTACATGGCACAGCATGCTGATTGCAGCGCGGGAAAAGTAGAAGCAAGTAAGGAAACTGATGAGTGAAACGGGGCCGATTCTAGGCGAATTTTCCGAAGAAGAGTTGTGGGAGGGACCGATCCCTGCCCATCTGGCGCGTAAGCGTTCCGGTCTCAAGCCTCAGTTTCTGGTGGCGGGACTGCTGTTGGTGTGTGTCATCATCTCCCTAATGGTCTATGGTCTGACCACGGCCACGGCCTACTGGCTGACTGTTGACGAAGTACAACAGAGAGGCAGCGCATTGGTTTCCCAACGCCTGAGAGTGAACGGCGTAGTTGTCGATGGCAGCGAAGATTGGAACCCCGCCGAGGTAACTCTCCGCTTCAAAATCCAGGACGAGGAGAATCCAAATCAGCAGCTTGAAGTCGTCTTTTATGATTCGCGCCCAGACAATTTTCAGCGGGCTGCCTCGGTCATAGCGACGGGAGAACTTCTGCCAGACGGCGTTTTCGAGGCCGATGACCTGCTTCTCAAGTGTCCCAGCCGCTATGAGGAAGCGCCGGAAGATATCTTGCTTCAGGCCCTTCGTTGATTTGTGCAGGACCTGTTTGCGTGAGCAGGTTCACTTGGTTGCCGGTGGGTTGGTGAGTTTCGGCCCCTCGAATCCTCGCCTGTACTGTTTTTGCAGAGAGTTGGAATAGCTAAGATTGTATCGCAAATGGTCCTCTTGTGCGCCGCTGCTACTTTCCTCTATTTTAGCTGTCTTCGTGACATTGACGACAGGTAGCCTCCAGGCGCAAGAACCTCCTCCTCCATACGACCGGCAGCAGGTCCCTGTCCCCGCTCGAATACCTGTTGCAGGATTGGCCACCGACTCCTTCGCACAGAATTGCGCTCCATGCCATGGCCCCAGCGGCGATGGCGACGGCCCGGCAGGCGCTACCGCAGATCCGACCGTCTTCTCCGACCCTGCCGTTGTCTGGGAGCGTTCACCGGCCGAACTTTTCCATGTTACCAAGTTTGGCCGCATCGAAAAGCTGATGCCGCCCTGGCGCAACAGCATGAGCGACGAACAGATCTGGCAGACGGTCTACTATGCCTGGAATCTGCACACCGATGAGGCAGAAGTTGTCGTGGGCGCAGAACTTTACACCCAGTCCTGCGCTGCCTGCCATGGCGAGGGCGGCCGCGGTGGCAGCAGCGAAGCCGGTGCGAAGCTGCCAGACTTTTCCTCGCAGGGCTCCATGATCTTCCTCAGCCAGGCGGAGATGGCGCAGCGCTGGAAGATGGCACACCCGGAACTCGGCGCTGAGTGGGCAGCTGGTCAGCAGCAGGCACTGCTCGAATACATTCGCACATTCACGTACCAGCCGTTGTGGGCCCCCTTCTCGGTATCAGGACCCGGTGTCATCACAGGCCAATTATTCCAGGGTACGGAGGGTGGACAGGCGCTTCCCCAGTCAGATGTCACGCTCAATGTCTATCAACAGACCAATTTGCTGACTACGGTCAGCGCCGAGCCAGATGCCGATGGCAGCTTTCGCTTCGAGAACTTGCCGGTGGACGCCGGCTACTACTTTTTGGTAGAAACCGAACATCGAGACGTTCGCTATACGTCGCCGATCCTGGCATTTAGTGGCCCTGACTTCACCGAAGACAGGGTAGGACCGGAACGTATCAATACGTCGCTGCCTGTGTTTGAGACAACGAGCGATCCTTCCGGCTTGCAGGTCAACCGCTCCAACTGGATAGTAGAGCATGAGCCTGGAACCTTGCTTGTCGGACAACTGTTCACCTTCGGTAATCGCGGCAACCGCACCTTTATCGGCATTGTGGATGATGACTTCGAAACGCCGGTAACTCTCGTAATTCCTCTGCCCGACAACGCCCGGGAAGTCGAAATTCAGGACGGGTTGATCGGTGAAGTCTATCGACTCCGCCAACAGATCCTTTATGATACCCGTCCCGTGCCGCCGGGCGAAGCCTCACGCCAAATATTCGTGCGATATCGCCTGCCTTTTGTAGGTGACTCAGCCAGAATCAGTTTTCCTGTCCCCTATGAAACGGCGATGTTGAATCTATTAGTGGCCGACCTGCCCGATCTTGAGGTGGAACTCTTGATTGGGGACGAAGTCCAAGTGTCCGAAGGCGAGGAAACAATACAGGGCGTCTTCTTTCGCCGTTGGAGCGCGCCCGTTTCCAGCAGCCACCCGGTGCATGTTACGCTGCGGGGACTGATTGCTGAAGGAGGGCGCGATCCTCGACCAGTAAGAGGCACTCAGCTGAATCGAGAGATGCCGGTCGCCGCGCCCCCACTTGACGCCCGCATTCCCCTGGCTTTCGGAAGCATCGTCGTCCTGGTGCTTGCCGCCGCAATCCTCCTGTTTGTTCAGCGGGAGCGGACCAAAAGCCCGCCAACAGCTGAGCAGATGGTCGCGCGTCGTGAAGAGTTGATAGATCGAATCGCCCGGCTCGATGACCTGCATGCTCTGGGTGAACTGGAAGAGAGGGCCTGGCAAGGTGAAAGAGCCTCGCTGAAGAGAGAGTTGATTGGCATCACCCTGGCCGAGCAGCAAACGCGAGCTGCCCCATGACAGACCTGCCGGCGCCGCTAGTCCGTTGTGACCGGATTACGAAGCGATTTGGATACAAACGCGTCCTGCGTGATGTCTCGATCACCGTTTCAGCCGGCGAAGTCGTAGCTCTGCTGGGCGCAAACGGATCGGGCAAGACGACGCTACTGCGGATCGTGGCAGGACTGGACAAACCTGATCAAGGTGACGTGTGGCTGGGACCTGTTCCTCTCCTTACCGCTGCCCATGAGATTCGCCGATATATCGGTGTGGTCGCCCATGCGCCGCTGTTGTACGATCGGCTCACCGGCGTCGAGAACCTGCAATTCTACGCCCGCATGTACGATCTTGATGAGCCGATAGGCCGAATCGAACAACTGCTTAAATTGTTGGGACTTTGGGAACGACGGGATGACGCCGTGCGGACCTACAGCCGGGGAATGTCTCAGCGGCTGGCCATCGCAAGAGCGTTGCTGCACGATCCGCCGGTTATGGTTTTCGATGAGCCGGATACCGGCCTCGACAGAGAAAGTCTGGAACGACTGAGCGAGCTCATCGAACTGTTGCGAAAGGGTAGGCGGGCGGTACTGTTCACTACCCACGACTTGAAGCGTGCGTTCAGTTGGGCCGACCGTGTTTGCGAGTTGCGTGCGGGAAGCCTGCATCATTTGGAGGGTTCAGAACGTAGTGAGTATTGTGAAGTGTAAACCGGGTCTTTTTGTTTGGCTCTCTTTTTGGTACTGGAAAGACACCCGCGTGGTATGATGGCAGAGTTTCCCGGAGATGGTCGTGTTCCGAGCAGAGGAAAGGGGCTGGCAGCCTATCTGCGCAGTGTTTGGGCCGTGGCCGAGAAGGACGTGCGCACGGAGTTGCGGGCCAAGGAGGTCGTCGGGACGATGGCGGCCTTTTCCATCCTGGCCGCGGTCGTTTTCGGGCTGGCCTTCGACCTGCGGGTTCCCCGGCCAGAGCAGGTCGTACCTGGAATTTTGTGGGTGATCATCCTGTTTACAGGCGTGTTAGGTTTGCACCGCTCCTTCGGGTCGGAGATGGATCGAGGCACACTGACCGGTCTGTTACTGGCGCCAGTCCAGCGGTCAGCGATCTATTTGGGCAAGGCTGCCGCCAACCTGTTCTACTTCCTGGTTGTCGAAGCGCTGCTTGTGCCGGCCTTGCTTATCCTGTTCGATGTCAATCTGCTGCGGCCCATGATTCTGCTGGGACTGTTTCTGGGCACGATCGGATATGCAGGCGTGGGGACACTTTTCGCGGCGCTGACTGCCCGTAACCGGGCCAGGGAGACACTGTTGCCGGTACTGCTGTTGCCGGTACTAGCG
The DNA here is from genome assembly GCA_965220715.1 of Caldilineaceae bacterium. Classification (GTDB taxonomy): domain Bacteria; phylum Chloroflexota; class Anaerolineae; order Caldilineales; family Caldilineaceae; genus Bin5. The sequence continues at coordinate 3,197,255 of OZ244843.1, read as the reverse complement.
CCCCTTTTCATAGCGGGAGTCGGCCTGACAGCTGTCATTCTGGATGGCCGGTCGAGCGCTGAAGCGTGGCCTTGGCTTGGCATCCTGGCAATGTATGATGCTCTTACTTTCGCAATCGCCTTTCTTCTCGTCGATCTGATTTGGGAGCAGGGTTGAAATCAACTGCCGGAGTTGTCCAATGAACGCTCAATCGAGATTGGCGGGCGCGGATCGCTGGTTTGCCCCCTTACTGGCCTTCGATATCATTGCCGCCCTGGCGATGGTAGCGGTAATGTGGGCAGCGCTACTCTATGCCGGTGACGCCATCAATCTCGCCGGCGTCGAACAGGACGCCCAGCGTATCTTCTACCTTCACATTGGCAGTAACATCGCCGCGCTGCTCGGATTCCTCGGGTCGGTTGTCGGTAGCATCGGCTATCTGGTCAGCAGGCGCCTGGAGTGGGATCGCTGGGCTGTGGCGAGTGTTGAAATTGGCACGATATTCGGAGTAGTCGTGCTTCTATCAGGGGCGATCTGGGCCAAACCTGCATGGAACACTTATTGGACATGGGATCCCCGCCTGACAACGGCAACGATCACCGTTCTCATCTACATCGCTTATATGCTGTTTCGAAACGGATTCGAAGACGCCGTGACTCGAGCCAGGTTTGCCGGCATTTACGCAATGTTCGCCTTTTTGAGCGTTCCGCTCACCTATTACAGTGCACGGCTATTCCGCTCAATCCATCCGATTGTCTTTGACGGAGCCAACCAGGAAGCGCAGGGGGGCTTTGCCATTGGCCCAACCATGGGACAGACGCTTACAACCGCCATGATCGGCTTCGCCATCCTCTTTCTGGCGCTGCTGTTTCACAGGGTCCGTCAGCTTGGGTTGGAGGCCCGCATTGAAAAATTGCGAGAGGTATACGACGAATGATCTTTCTGGCATCCGTATTGATCCTGTTGTGGCTGCTGGTGGGCGGCTACCTCGTTTTTATGCTCATCCGTCAGAGGGCACTGGAGAGGGATTTGCAGTCTCTGCAAGAGAGGTTAGAGGCAGAGGGGCGCCGGCGAGAGTAGTACCTACCCTTTCGTAAGCTTCTTTACTTCCTGCCCCATCCGGAGCCCTTATACTGGATGTAGAGAAGCCAAAGCGCTGTCCCAAGGGCGACCGAAGGCAGCATAAAGCCGCAAACAGGTTGATGCCATGGTCCAAAACATTTCAAGCACAAGGAACGTCGGCACGAGCAGTCGGTCGAGCGTCCCAGAACCGGCGCCGGTGAGGCGAAGCAGCACCTTTTTTCACTCGCTTGCTTTCGTCATCGGATTCGGAGCCGTCTTTACGCTACTAGGTTCTGCTGCCGGTCTTTTGGGACAGAGTTTGAACTCCTACTTGCCCTTAATACAGCGGCTGGGCGCGGTACTGCTCGCCATCTTCGGGTTGACCACACTCGGCGTCCTGGGCAGAATCGTCAATCGAGTTGAGGCAAACGACAGGCTTTCCGCCAATCCGGCCATTGCCGCACTAGTGGACATTTTACGCTTTCTCAATGCGTTAATGTATACCGAGCGGCGGGTGACCGATCTGCACAAAGTAAAACGAGGTTGGGGCTATCTGAGCAGCGCCATGATGGGCGTCAGCTTCAGCGCCGGTTGGGTTCCCTGCGTCGGACCGATACTGGCCAGCATCCTGTTTCTGGCCAGCGATAGCGCCACCGCCGTCCAGGGGGCCCTCCTTCTGGCGATATTCAGCCTGGGGCTGGGCTTGCCATTCTTGATCACCGGCGCCGCCTTCAGCCGGGCGACGCTTATACTGCGCCGCCTCAATCGCCACGCCAACATCGTCAGCCTCGTCAGTGGAATCTTCCTGCTCTACGTGGCTTGGCTCCTCTGGAGCGATCAGCTGACTTCACTGACAACCCAATTTGCGTTCCTGAACCAGTGGGTCTTTCTGCTGGAGGATGGTCTTTCGTCGTCGATTGGGGTCGAAGCCACCTTTAATGCCGGGGCTTTGAACGCGGCGCCCCTGGCCTTCCTCGCCGGCATTATCAGCTTCATCAGTCCCTGCGTGCTGCCGCTCATCCCGGCCTATATCGGCTATTTGAGTGGCGCCGTGCTCTCCGGTAGCCGGGGTTGAGAGCAAGATGGACAGCCCGATGAAGCGTCTGTCAGTTCTGACAATCTGGCTCATGTTTGCGTTGATGCTGACCGCTTGCGCGTCGGCCCCACCAGACGGCGGACAGCCTGACGAATTCGTGCCCACGCCCCTGGTACAGTTCCCGGAAGAGCTGGGAAGCGGCTTCCCTGTAGCCGAACGCGTCCAGGAAGGCAGCGTAGACGTCGGGGCCGCAGCGCCAAATTTCGCATTTTTCCTGGCGGATGGGCGCGGCGCTGACCTGGCCTCATTGCAAGGCAAACCTGTCGTTCTCAACTTTTGGGCCACCTGGTGCGGACCGTGTCGGGCCGAAATGCCGGAGTTGGTTGCGCTTCACGAAGGCGATCCCGACCTGGTCGTTCTCGAGGTCAATGTCGGTGAGGAGCTGGCAGCAGTGGAGGAGTTCGCCGCTGAATTCGGGATGAATATGACTGTCGTATTGGATCCGGAGGACTCGATTCGCCGCGCCTACGAGGTGCGAAACATGCCGACGACGGTCTTTATCAGAGCAGACGGAACGATCGGTGCACGCTGGCCGGGAATTCTCGTCGGCGAGCAGTTGAGCGAATTCGTCGAGCAGATCAGGACACAGTGAGCCGCGCAAAATGCAGGTGACACTGTTTACCAAACTGAATTGCCAGCTTTGCGACGCCATCAAATATGAATTGTTGGATTTGCAGAGCGAATATGATTTTTGCTTGCGTGAGGAATTCGTTGCCAGCGATCAGGACGTCCAGGCGGGAGCGCAGCCGCTGGTCCCGGCTGTGGATATCGAACGGGCCGGCGGAGCCATCCTCCGCTTAGACTTTCCCGTAAAGCAAACCGAACTGCGCCGCGCAATTCACGCCGAGATGAAGCGTCAATCGGGCGGGCGAAAATGAGCCATTCGTCGGACACGAGCGGCAGTGAGCCGGCAGAAGGCCGGATACAGGCGGAGGTCGCCCGCCGTGTCGATGGCGTGGTCATCTGGATCGCCAGGCACTGGTTGGCCCTCTTCAATTCCTTGGTCGCGCTCTATCTGTTGTTGCCTTTCCTGGCGCCCGTCCTGGCAAATGCCGGTCTGACCACACCGGCATCGCTGCTCTACTCCACCTACTCGGCGGCCTGTCATCAACTGCCCGAACGCAGCTATTTCCTCTTCGGCGAGCGGCCATTCTACAGCCTCTCCGCGCTGGAGGCTTCCGGGCTGGAGGAAGGACAGGGCTTCTTTCAACGACGCGCCTTCCGCGGGAACGAGGTCACCGGCTACAAGATCGCGGTCTGTCAACGGGACGTGGCAATTTACGGTTCGGTCGTATTGGCCGGCCTGCTCTTCGGCCTGCTGCGCGGCCGAATCCGCTCGATCAGCCTGAAGGTTTATCTACTCTTCCTGATCCCGATGGCTCTCGACGGCCTCAGTCAGCTCTTTGGCCTGCGCGAGAGCAACTGGTGGCTGCGCACCGTGACGGCCGCGCTCTTCGGCGGCGCCTCGGTTTGGCTTGCCTACCCCTATCTTGAAGCGGCCATGAGGGATGTAGTGCGATCGGAGGAGTTGCGCTTGAAGTAGGAAGGTTATGGATCAACGGCGAGATCGGGACGGCCAGGATCTCTCCCGACGATTTCCTCCAGTTGCTCAACAAGGCGAGGTAAATCATTGACTATGACGTCCCACAGCACTTTGAGATCCACTCGATCGTAGACGTGAGCCAGACGGTTGCGCATTCCGATGATTTCACGCCAAGCTATGCCTGGATGTTGCTCCTGTGTCTGCTGCGAAACGCGTCTGGCCGCTTCGCCCACAGTTTCCACCAATTTCTGCAAAGCGAGTTGCATTACCCGGTCACGTACCATCGCAATCAGGCCAGTCTCCCCTAGTATCTCTATGGCTTCCTCTGCGTAGATCAGCATATCAACAAGGCTGACCCGGTCATCCCGCTTGCTCATACACTGCCTCCGCTGAACCGAGAATTTCCGCCCGAAGCAACCAGTTGCGGTTTTGCTCGATTCCCGCAAACGTGTGCAGATCCACCTGCCGGTCAAGAATTTCTGACAAGTCCTCCTGAATTGTGATAAAAGCCAGTCCCACTTGAGCTTCCGGCTCGAACTCCACTAGCACATCAACATCGCTCTCAGGCGTGAAATCCTCTCGCAGTACCGACCCGAAAAGCGCCAAACGACGAATCTTGTTGCGCTGACAGAAATCGGCAACCACGTCTGTTGGGATATCGATTCGTGGGGTCATGGGAGCACTCCTGCGATCAAGAGTGATGTCGACATGGGCTTAACGTTAATGTAAGTTCGATTTGATACCAACAGTCTTATGAACTCTGGGTCAAATTCAAGTGAAGGGGATAGACGAGTCAAGATCCGGACGGGATGAACATTGTTAAGGTCATTGAAGACCTGACAGGTATCGAAGAACTGAAGCATGTAGTATTGGCCGTGTTTACGTGTCGTATCTTTTCCTATCCATCGCTAGAGGTTCTATGCCGCTGACCAATCTATTACGTGTCGGTCCTGGGGAAAGCATCATCGGCAACGCCTTCACTAACGATAACTCTTATCCGTTCAATGAGCGGCGGCAAATCATCGATTATGGTTTGCCGAACCGTGCTGAGATCAACTGCCTCGAAATCGTGGACCAGCCGGTTGCGCATTCCTATAACTTCAGTCCATGGAATCTCTGGGTGCTTAGATTGCGTCTGTTTGGATACGCGATTTGCCGCCTCGCCTACTATCTCCACCAGCTTCATCAGGGCGAACTGCATCATTTCGTTTAGATCTAACTCTTCCTGGTCAGTTGTTCCTAACATGAAAATCGCCTTGGAGGCATATACTCCCATGGCAACGAGCCCTACCTGGTCATCACTCTTGCTCATACTGAATTTCTGCCGAATCGAAGACTGCCTCCCTGAACAGAGGATTTGGGCTTCTTTCGACACTCTTAAAGGTCATCATGTGGGTTGGCCGATCGAGCACTTCGCTTAACTCATGCTCGATTCTAGCCAGACGAAATAAACTTACCTTCACATCTGGGGCAAACTCAACAAGTATATTCACGTCGTTCTTTGAAGTGGGACTGTCTCTTACAAGAGCCAACCTACGAATTTGGTGTCGCTGGCAAAATTCTGCGACGATTTCGGCTGAAATTTCGACCCGTGCGGTCATGTTTGTCCTCCTGCGAACCGAACTGATATGTATGTGGAGTCCAGAGTCTTGGCAGTGGAGCTTGTGGAACCGTCGCAAACAGTAGTCGCGCCCGTTTCCCCCTCCCTCGCTCTCGCTCAATAGTTGGCGATCAACAGCTCAGTGATTTGCCCTCTCTTCGCGCCGTTACTATTGATACGGCGACTGGCGTGCACTGTGTGAATGTTGAACCCGGCATACAGTTCCTCGAAAAAACTGTCGTCCGGGTTCTCGTTGTGCGGATCGGAATTGCTCAACATCAGTTTGGCGCCCGCGCTCCCCAATTCGTGGTAGAAATGCGCCAGTCGTTTCTGTTCGTCGTCGTCAAAAGGACTCTTGTAAAAGGAGTTGAAGTTGGCGGTCTTGCTGATCGGGCGGTATGGAGGATCCAGATAAACAAAGGTTTTTTGGTCTACAAAACTCTTGCACGCAGTAAAATCCCCGTAGTGAATTTCTGCTTTCTGGAGTGACCGCGATACGGCGCGTAGATTCGCCTCGTCGCAGATCCGGGGGTTGAGGTAGTTGCCACATGGTACATTGAACTCGCCGCGAGAGTTTACGCGATAAAGGCCATTGAAACAGGTGCGATTCAGAAAAATCAGGCGCGCAACGTGCAAAGACTGGTCCTGAACCGAAGCGGAGTAGGCGCTATAGGCACGGTTCTGATTGAACGACCGCCTGGTTTCGTAGAAGAAATCCTTGCGCAGGTCTCGATTCAATTTGAGATACTGGCCTCTGATCTCCACCAGCTGCTCGATCAAACTCTCAACCTGCTGTTGGATAGTGCGGTATGCAAGAACCAGATCCTCATTCATATCGGAAATGAAGAACTCGCGAACATCAAAGAAGTTTGCAATCTGAAAAAAGACTGCACCGCCGCCGATGAAGGGTTCGGCATACTTTTTGAGTCTTCCTTCCCCCAGTTCGGGGGGAAGATAATGTCCAATTTGATCCAGGAGTTGCCCCTTGCCGCCGGCCCACTTGAGAAATGGTTTCGCCTTTGGCGCACGTTCGCGCACAAAGGGAAAGTGCATTTGTTTTAGATACATTCCAGAAGTGCCTATATGTACGAATGATAGTCCCCGATGTTGCTTCCATTATCGCACAGCCGATCCGCCATTTCAACTGTTTTCCGCGGCACCTTTCATGGGCGCACTACCACCTCATCGCTCATCACCCGCCCCTCTTCGACCACCAGGGCGATTCCGCCGCCGCTGAGTTTGCTATCGGTCACATCGAAGAGGCGTTGATCGAGATTATCGATGGCGGCTTGCAGGCGGTTACCTGTGACCCGCAAGGCAAAGGTGTGCGACTCGCCGTATTCCCAGGGGAAATCCGCCTCGGCCAATACGGTATCGCCATCCAGCGCGCGCACGAGTCGCGCTACGCCGCGGCCATCTTCCGCGCGGCCGAGAAGCAGCGCGTAGTAGCGACGCATCCCCTGCACGCGGGCTGCGACACCGGCTGCTTTGCACAGGTGTAGAGTCATCTCTGCCTGCACCTCGTAATCATTCCAGTCACGGGTGCCGGTGATGAGGAGGCCGCGGCCGCGGTTCTGGACAATGCGGAATGTCTCGGGCCACCAGAAGTGATAGCTGTCTACCCCGTTGACCCAGGCACGCCTCCACATTTCTGGAACGGACATGCCGCGCCGGCGGCGATCCATAGGGGCATCGGGACGCGCAAACGATACGTTGGGTTCGCCCTCCCAGGTTAGGTAGTCCAGATAGACAGCTCCCTGCGTCCGTTCGCCGCTGTGAACCGCCACACCGATTTCAGCGATCGGTTCGTTTCCTGCGCCCTCAAGAGACCAACTGAAAGTATGGCGTGCGCCAGGCTCGAGCGTTTGGCACGGCCCGGCCACAAGCGTCAGTTGGTCGTCTTGCGAATTGTAACGGCGCAGGAACAAGCTCACTTTCACAGTGCTGTCATTGTCGGCGTCCGTCTCCAGCGCGGCTGTTACCTTCTGCCCCGGATAAAGCGAAGGCGAGGCCATCAGGCCGTATCCCCGCTGTTCGAAGTAAGCGGCGATCTCCTTGGAGGGGATGAAAGAATGGGTAGCGGCCCGCGCGGGGCGTCCGGTGGCCACGCCGTTGAAATGGAGAGCCAGACTGCGGCTGCCGGTCAGACTGTGCCCGGCCACATTTTCGAGCGTCAGAGTGCCGCGGCTGTCAACGCTCTCGTCGGCCATGAAACCTTGCATGGATCCGGGCAGTTCAAAGTGGTAGCGTGCGCCGTTCTTGGGCGTGAGCGGCGGCTCTTGCGCCAGGGCCCGCCCAACATTGGCCACGTGTAGCGTTTCGGTCACAGCATCGGTGATGGCCCTGCCCCCGTCGGCAGTTGGCAGGTAGAGCCGGTCTGACAGCGGACCGCGGAAGTCCGGACCGTCTTCGAGTCCGGCCAGTCCGTTCTTGATGCCCAACAGGCAGCCGACATTGCCGGAATTGCAGTCAGTGTCCCAGCCGCTGGTGTTGACGATCATGAGAGATCTTTGGAAATCGTCATCGCCATGCAGGAGTGAATGGATTATAAGCGCGTGATTGGGGACCATATGGCAATTGCCGCCGTATTTGTCGTAGCCATAGTGAGCGGCGATCTGCTCCCTCGTAGCCCGCCAGTCGTCTCCATTCTGAACATGCCATTCCCGTATCCGCTCGATCATCGTTCGGATGAGCGAGTCAGCCGGGATGACCGACAGGCCGGTATCGATCAGCTTCTGAATATCGGACTCGACGAAGGCTTGGGCCTCCATCGCAGCCAAAACCTGCGCGCCGTGAATCGCCACTCCGTCGTGGGCGACACTGGCCGCCCGCCGCGCCAAATCGGCGGCAAGCTCCGGGTCGCCGGGCGCCACCATGGCCCAACCGTCGATAAAGATCTGGGCGCCAATTTGCTCGGCCACCACTTGGCCATTCAGCGCCATCGAGCCGCTGCGGGGCGCGGCGACGCCCTCCTTCAAGCGCAAAAAGGCAGTATGCTCGGTGGAGTTGCCCATACCCCCCCACCAAAGAATGGTGCGCTCTTCGATAATGTAGTTTAGCCAACTCTGCCCGATCTGCGCCGGCGTTATCGCACGACTGTTGCCGTAGTCGGGCAGTGCGCGCAGAAATGTAAACGTGCCGGAAATATCATCGTCAGTGACAATGAGGGGCACGTCCAGATGCTCGTGGACATAGTAGTTGATTTCGCCGAATTTCTCGCTGAGCGCTTCGTAGCTCCAGCCCTCGAACGGCCGGCCCAGGTAGACGCCGATCAGCTTGCCCAGCACGCCGGCGTAGACTCGTTCAGTGTAGTCGTTTGGAATTGTCATCTAGTTGCTCCTGGATTCAGTTTGTCTCTTTGTCGGATTTACCGGCTTGCGAATGCCTCAAGCCGCACTTCTGGTCCCGCCGGTGTAACCTAATCGCACAGCGGCAACTCTGTTTCAGGAAAGTCATTTTTTCCAACCGCTTGCAGTGTCCGTGGATAGCATCCTTCAAATTGATTCCCGGCCAGTCGAAGCGATCGCAAATTGGACAGTGCGATCAGTTCCGCTGGGATTGCGCCCGACAGCACATTTTCGCCGAGCCCCAGTTCTCGAAGACTCGTCATGGCGCCAATTTCCGTTGGGATCACCCCCGTCAGTTGGTTGTTGTCTAGACGCAACTCCCGCAAATCCTCAAGCCCCCCGAGCACTGAAGGTATCGCTCCAGTCAACATGTTCTCAGCCAGGCGCAACTGCCGCAGGTTCGAGAGTGCTCCCAGCTCAGGCGGGATTGCGCCGGTCAAATCGTTGTCATCCAGGCGCAACTCCTTCAGGTCGAGAAGGTTTCCAAGCGCAGAAGGGATCTCCCCACTTAATTCGTTGCCGTCCAGACGCAGCCATTGAAGTTTGGCCAGTGTGCCCAGTTCCCTTGGAATTTCACCGGTGAACCGGTTGCCGTAGAGGTGCAGCCATTCAAGGTCGGCCAGCGCGCCCAATTCGGAAGGTATTGCTCCCGTCAACTGGTTTCCTTGAAGATCCAGTCCCTCCAGAAAGGAGAGTTGCCCTAACTCTGACGGTATTCCACCCGTAAGTCTGTTGTCGGCAAGCCCCAGCTCCCGCAGTCTGGTGAGGCCAGCCAGTTCGATTGGAATTTCACCGGCCAGCTGATTGTCATTGAGCCGCAGCCATTCCAGACTGGAAAGCGCACTCAATTCGACAGGTATTTCTCCAGAGAGTCTGTTGTCGGAGAGGTGCAGTTCGCGCAGAATTGCCAGCGCGCCCAGCTCAGGTGGAATCTTGCCCGACAGACCGTTGCCGTCGAGCCGCAGCCACTCCATATTGGCGAGAGCGCCCAATTCAGCCGGGATAGTACCAGTGAGATCGTTGTTGAAGAGATGCAGCCACTCCAGATTGCTGAGATCGCCCAGTTCGGGGGGGATTTCCCCTGTCAGATGGTTTTCCTGGAGGCCCAAACCTTCCAGATTTGCAAGCATGCCCAGTTCAGCCGGGATGTCGCCTTCCAAATGATTGGCATCGAGCCGAAACCATTCCACGCTGGCAAGACCGCTCAGCTCCGCCGGTATTGTGCCGTTGAGTTGGTTTCTATGGAGGCCCAATCCCACGAGGTTGGCGAGCGCGCCTAATGTGACCGGGATGGTTCCAGACAGCCGGTTGCCGTCCAAGCGCAGCCATTCCAGGTTGGACAGTGTACCAAGTTCGACCGGAATCGTTCCAGTCAGATGGTTCTCATGCAGACCCAATCCCTGTAACTTCGTTAGCGCGCCCAACTCGGGCGGTATTGTCCCTGTCAGCCGGTTGTCGTAAAACCACAGCCACTCCAGATTGACGAGCGCGCCCAGTTCGGCCCGAACCTCGCCGGTTAGCCGATTGCCCTGAAGCCACAGGCCCTTGAGTTCGGAAAGCTCCCCGAGTCCAGCCGGCACTTCTCCTGTCAAACCTTTGCCATCCAACTCCAATACCGTGACCCGCGGAGGCGTTGCGGCGGCGTCTACGCTCACACCCTCCCACTCTTCTAAAGGAAGTTGCGCGCTCCAATTCAGATTTGATTCGCCGGCCAATTTGTCCCTGATACCAAGGAGAATTGCGCAGTCGGCAACCAGACCGGGATTCTCCGATGCGTCCGCCACCGCGACGCCGTTGGCACACTGCGCCCCTTCAATTTGTCCGGTCGTGAAAGTGCAGCCGGCCGCTATCAGAACAGCGAGCATTGCCCAGACAACAGTCATCACGGACTTGATACACATTCTGGCTGGATCAAAGTTTATTCCACAAAGGGATGTTTCGAACAAGTGTCGACTCCTTGCAAGGTAGTAAGGACCGGATTCGAATTGCAGAGGGATGGTAAGAAGATGTCAGTTGTTTCGGGCCGTCTCAGCGCCCCGTATCGGAATTGGGCGGCCCGGCCTGCTCTCAGAACAACAAAGCGGCCCTAGCCAGGCATTGTGTTTCACTTTAAGACTGATTCCAAGTCAGGCTAGTGCCCAGTTGGTTGCTCGTGATCCGCTGCCCTCCAATGCGGGACCCCCTGACCGAGCCACTTTTGCCGAAACTGGCGTAGTCGTTTTGAGTGGAAGGCTTAGTCAGAGAAGACGGTCATTCAGTTCAGGCTCTGCACCCCCAATTGGTATGCCGAAGAGGAACCACAATCTTACAGAATTGCCGTCTGTCTGACGCCCCCTTCAGAAGGCTGAGCCTATTTGAAGTCGGGCCAGAAGAATTCCCGCTTGGTCGGATCATCGTAGCTGTCCATCCAGGTATCCCTCAGGCCGGGCGTCTTGACAGCCGCCTCGACAATCGCGCGATTGAAGTCTCCGACCAGTTCATGCTGCAAATACTCGTCAACAGGCATCCACAGACACTCGTCTATCTCCCATTCGTCCCGCACAATGGCCTCGGTCAGCGGTGTGAGCCTGCAGATGAAATAGATGTCCGATTTCCCATACCGGTATCCATGCCAGTGCCGCCAACAAATCACCGACTCGAACGTGGTCTTCACACCGGTCTCTTCGAGCACCTCCCGCACGGCGGCCGCAGCCAGGTGTTCGCCCGGATGGAGCCCCCCGCCGGGCAGTTTGTAGTAGGCCCGTGAAGAACCTCGATGCCTTTCGGAAACGACCAGCAGTTCCTGGCGCTCGTTGATTACTACGCCTCCCGCGCCAATGTAATGGGTGGCGTAGCCGGGAACCAGGGCATCCTCCTGCATTTTGCGAACGAGAAGCACATAGTTTGGTTCAGTGTGGTGGAAGACGAATCCGGCTGCCGTGGAGATGGGGATTAGAGCGGCCCGTTCTATTGGCAAGTGCAGCCAGACTAGAAAGCGACCATCCTGGATCCACTTCACCAGGGAAGAGGAGAGGCTTTCCTCAAAGGCTGCCGCGTCGGTAGGCAGGTCTTCGGTGTTGATTTCGATGCCATTGAAACGGTTGACGGCGTGTGGCAGGATGTTCATGGAGTCACCTTCTGATCCTGGTGTTGATTTTCAATCCGGTGCGCCGCCTGTTTTCCGGCCCCGATCCCTATGAGAAAAAACGGGAAAATGGGGCAAGTATACTCTCGGCTTGCATGGTTCTCGATCCCTCGCAAGCTGGGGCGATCTGGATTGTTTTACGTGAGAAAGTTGCTTTCAGTTAGTGGAAGACCGGTGAAATCCTTCGTTGACCTGATTCGATCTATTTTAGTCGTCCACGCTGCACAGATCAAGTTAATGAAAACGAATTTCACAATCCTCACGCAGGGGCAGTTGCAAAGGGATGTGCTATTCTGTGAGGCAAACATGGGAAAGGCCTGATGGCGGCGACCTGTCACCTGGTGACAGCTTGGCTTCAGCGGAACAACCTATCCTTACCTCAATGTCATAAGTTTGCGTTTAACAATCCAGGAGAATGAACCATGTACACTACCGATCAATATGAAGGAATGCTGGCGGAAACCGTCGCCATGCGCGGCGCAAACGACGATCGAGTCCTTGCCTACCTTGCTCGTCCACTTGGAAAGGGTCCCTTTCCAGGCATGGTGCTCATTCACCATATGCCAGGCTGGGACGAGTGGTATCGTGAGGCCACGCGCAGGTTTGCCCATCACGGTTACGTCACAATCTCGCCAAATCTGTACGAGCGCGTCGGGCACGGTACACCCGAAGACGTAGCCGCGGCCGCGCGCGCCGGTGGCGGCGTGCACGACGACCAGGCTGTCGGCGACCTGGGGGCGGCCATGCAATATCTGCGGGCCTTGCCCTATGTGAATAGTAAGATCGGCGTATTCGGCACCTGCTCCGGCGGGCGGCAAGCTGTGCTGGTTGCTAGCCGCGTAGCCGGTTTCGACGCTGTCGTCGATTGCTGGGGCGGCGGCGTCGTGATGCAGCCCGACCAGATAACGCCCCAACGGCCGGTCGCGCCCATCGACTACACCGCTGATCTCAACTGCCCCATCCTGGGCCTCTTTGGCGCCGAAGATCACAGCCCAACGACGGACGAGGTGGCGCGCCACGAAGAGGCACTCAAACAACACGGAAAAGACTACGAGTTCCATATGTATGACGGTGCCGGCCACGGCTTCTTCTATTACAATCGCCCCAACTATCGTCAGGCCCAGGCAGTCGATGGCTGGGAGAAGATCTGGTCGTTTCTCGGCCAGAAGCTGTCGGAGTGACGCACGTGCAAAGGGGCGGTTACAGAACAGAAATTCATATACTGGAGAGCTAACTCATGTGTACCATGATCGTCCAGAAAGTCCCGCTTGAAGGGTTTGGTAAGGGCACCGACGGCTGGTTTGATATGAACCAGGCCAACGTCTGCTGGGATCACCCTTTCCATGCCCCCGCGGAGCACGCGCTCAACATCGACTTCGTCAACGAAGGTTATGGACCAAGCGCCCGCGTCGCTGTCGAACTGAGCGTCGACAGCGCCCGTCAACTGGTGGAGACGATTCAGTCTGTCCTTGCCGAGGCGGAATCCAAAGGGGTAATCTGAGTAGTACCGGCCGCGGGAAGACTGCTCTATATTGAACTGGCGAGACACGACGCCACCGATGCCGCCCGGTGACTAAACGCGGGCCGCAACACAATTCCTTTCAGTCCCGATAAGGGTCGTACTCGTCTTCGCCTGCCATGGCTACGCCCAACGGGGTGAGCGTGTGGAGGATTCGAATCGTGCGGCGATGGTGCTCCAGCACTTCGGGCAGATGTTTGTAAACTTGTGGGGCCTCATCGGTACCGGCGCCGCGCAACGTCACGCCCATGTTCTGGATCGAGTCCAGCATCTGCCTTCGTCCAATTTGCCCCCGTTTCACCTGCACTTTGCGCCTGTTCCGCCAGCGGAAACGGCCGGCGGCCTGTGTGCGCGACATCAGTCGGCCCGCGCCGTGGACTGTCGAATAGAGAGCCAACTTGCTCTCTTCGCTCTCCACGCCTTCCAGAACTACCGAGATGTCCCCCATCGATCCGCCGACGAAGCCCTTTTGCCCGGGAAAGGCAGGAGTAGCCCCTTTGCGAGTGACCCATAGGGCGCGGCCATCGTGTTCCTCTTTCCAGGCAAAGTTGTGATGGTTGTGAATCTCTTCGACGATGTTGGCGCCCATCAGCGAGGCCACCCGCTTGCTGACCCAGTCCCGCCCGGCATAGGCATAGCGCCCGGCCAACTGCATACAGGCGAGATACTCCTGCCCCAGTGTAGAGTCCACCTCAAGTAGGCTTGGTATACCCGATGTGGCGCTGCGGCGGTTGCGTGATCGGCTTTTTGAGGCGGATACAGACTGGCGGGGCCTGGCTTCCTTTCGATCGGCGGCCTCCATGAAATATGTGGCAAGGCGATGCCCTAATCCGCGTGAACCGAAGTGGACCCCCAGCCAGATCCGGCCCTGTTCATCCTCGAATATGTCTACATAGTGATTGCCGCTGCCTACGGTTCCGAGTTGCTCTGCCGCCAGCTTTTTCAGTTCGCGGGCAACGGAGACTTCCCAGGCCGGATCGTCGACGAAGAGGGGATGATCGACCCGCTCCTTGTTCTTCCGCCCAATGCCGAACGAGATCGTTCCCCAGATATCATCCATGATTCTGTCGATATGTGGTTTCACTTCCGACGCGGGGATATCCAGAAGCACCGCCTTGTTGCCGCAGGCGATATCGTAGCCGACCCCTGCCGGATTCAGCTTGTCTTCGTAGGCCACCACGCCGCCGATGGGAACAGTGTAGCCCAGGTGATGATCCGCCATCAGCGCGACCGCATCGGCCTCTTGGGCACAGTTGACAATCTGATCGACAGCGTTTTCCAGCGGATCGCCCCAGACAGGCACACCGCGAACTATCTCGACAGTCATTCGAACCTCATGGTCTTCAAAAGCGAGCTTGCAAGGCAGTCATTCACTGCCAAACTCCCCGGTCGGACAGCTATGCAGGCCTGATTCCCGCATACTCGCCCTCCGCCAGCGGCTCTGGCCGTTCGCAGCGAGTCGTCAACTCTACATGACGGCCTGTCTCCGATGCGATTTGTATTGCCTCCATGATTTCCAGTACGTGCAGCGCCATGTCTCCATTGGCACGGTGCGCAGCATTCTCCATAGCGCTGACTGCCATGTCCGCCAAGCCTATCCCCCTGCTGTTGCCGGCATGGCCAAAGCGCAACGGCGACTCCTTCCACGATTTGTCCGCGGCAGTGCGCAGTTGCAACGGCCCGCCAAATGTGTTTGGATCGGGCAGATTGAATGTTCCCGTCGTGCCATATAGCTCGATACGAGGTAGCCCGGATGCCTGCGTGTCAAAAGATGTGATGATCGTGCCGATGGCCCCGCTTTCAAAGTCGAGAAGGCCGGCTACGTAGGTCGGGACCTCCACCTCGATGATGTCTCCCCTGCGCGGTTCGCTCACGATGGTGCGCTCAGACCAGGTCGCTCGCGCCGAACCGGTAACGCGACGCACCGGGCCAAGCAGATGCACCAACGCTGTCAAATAATAGACTCCCATGTCCAACATCGGGCCGCCGCCAGGTTTGTAGAAAAAGGCAGGGTTGGCATGCCAGTACTCGTGGCCTCGGCTCATCATGAACGCGGTGGCAGCTACCGGTGCGCCGATGGCGCCTTCATCCAGATAGAGTCGCGCCGACTGGTGTCCTGCGCCTAGAAAAGTATCAGGCGCACAGCCGATGCGAAGTTTCTTCTCTCGGGCAAGCTCCACCAGCTGCTTTCCCTCGGCAAAGGACGCGGCCAGCGGCTTTTCACTATAGACCGCTTTTCCAGCCTCCAGCGCCGTCTTTCCGACAGCAAAGTGAGCAGTAGGTGGCGTAAGATTGAGCACCACATCGATATCGGGTGCAGCAATCAGCTCTTCAACCGACAGGACTTTGAGTCCGTACTTCGCTGCCTGGGCTTCAGCCGCTGCCGTCACCATGTCGGCACAGGCCACTATTTCAATTTCTGGCAGTTCTCGACTAACTTCAAAATATCTACTGCTGATGATGCCGCAACCGACCAGGCCGATTCGTGCTGGCAGTTCCATTGTCAGTTCCCCTTACTCGTTAGTTGCTGCCCTCTCTGCAATGGACAGACGTCCCGGCCCCCTCAGTCTCTCGCCGCCCAGATGATGCCCCTACGCACGATCTCCTTGGCCTCCGTCACATCGAAATCCTTTGCCACGTGTCCCAAAGAACAGTAAAAGATTCTGCCCTGGCCCCAGCTTCTTTTCCACACGACCGGCATGACGGTCCCATCGATCCAAGGCGCGTGCTCACCGGTAAAAGTCGTCGTCGCCAGCACTTCGTTGCTTGGGTCCACATGCAACAGGTACTGTTCACTGTGCATCTGAAAGTCGTTGAGCCCAGCTGTGACTGTGTCGGCGTGGTCAACAATATTGACAGTATAGTCGATGATATTGCCCGGGTGGGCTACCCACTGACCGCCGACCATAAACTGGTACTCCGTGTTCTGGCGAAACGCGTCCGCCATCCCCCCGTGCCAGCCGGCAAAACCTGCCCCGTTCGCGATTGTGTCCAGCAGGCCCCTTTCCTGCTCCTTTGTGATGGAGCTCATCGTATGGACCTGCGTGATGACGTCATAGGTTGCCATGCGCTCCGCATCTAAATAAACGTCGAGCGATGTTTCAATATCTACGTCAAAGCCGGCCTCCTTGATCAGAGGCGCGAAAATGTCCACGCACTGCTTCGGTTCGTGGCCTTCCCAGCCACCCCACATCATCAACGATCTCTTCGCCATCAGAATCTGACTCCTTGTTGCTGAACTTGGTCGCGCTCTTTTGCCGCTCGCGGATCGACCCGGTAACTGCTCCGGAATCCTTAACTTTCCGGGTAGCAGGCGTACCGGATTGCCGCAGCGCTTTCCCGGCCTGCGCGGAGAGTGCCGTGATGGCCAGTATAGCACCCGTGCAAAGAAGCTACAATGAAATGCCAAGTTTGGAAGAGTACCGGACATGGGGCGCCGGGGTCAGGATGGGTGCCCTACGTGCCTTTCTGCTTAGGACGAAGAGACTCCACCTCTTTTCGGACGGGGTTGTTTTCTGGCCGGAGTTTGCGGTTAAGTCAGGCTCAGGGGAGGGTCAGCGAAGCTCGAATTGTAACGGCATCCCGCCTTTCGGATGCAGTGTGAGCTGCGGATCCAATTGTGCAACGTAGTTGTCCGGAATGCGCAGGCGGAAGCGCTGGGCAATTGCCGCGGCCACCAAAACACTTTCAGTCAGGGCAAAGCTTTCGCCGATACATTGCCGCGGCCCGGCGCCAAAGGGAAGATAGGCAAAACGGTGACGATCTCGGTCGTTGTTTGGATTAAACCGGTCCGGATCAAACTCCAGTGGCTGGTGCCAGAACTCAGGCAGCCTCTGGGTTATGAACGGACATAAGGTGATCGCCGCGCTTGCTTGCACGTCGTAACCCCCGACGACATCGGCGCGGTTTCCGAATCGGGACAAGGCATAGGCGGGCGGATAGAGGCGCAACGTTTCGTCTATCACCTGGCGCGTATAGACCAACTTGGGAATGTCCTCGAATGTCGGCAAACGGCCGCTCAGAGTCCGGTCTACTTCATCGTGAACCTGCGCCTCGATCTCAGGGAATCTCCCCAGACTATAGAAGAACCAGGTCAACAGGAGCGTAGTGGTCTCGTGCCCTGCAATGAGCAGGGTGATAACCTCATCGCGCAGTTGCTTCTCGTCCATCCCCTCACCGGTGTCCTGATCGCGAGCCGAGAGCAGCATTCCCATCAGGTCGTTACCTGGCGTCCCGCTCTCGCGCCTCTGGTTGATCATGCCGTAAATCAACTGATCAAGCGCGCCAACATCGCGTCCCACTTTGCGCGTCCTGGGCCAGAAGGGGATCCGCATTGTAAGCAAGGACACAGGCGAAACCACCATTTTTGCGAACAGTTCATTCAGCCTTTTGAATATATCACCGACTTCGCGAGCAGGGCCGGCCAGGTCTACACTGAACAGAGCTCTGCCAGCGATCTCCAGGGTCAATTCCATCATCTCTCGATCAAAGGCAACTACCTTCCCGGAGCGAGCTACCTCCTCCCACCGAGGGAGTCGCCGCTCCGCCGCCGTGGTCATGATCTGGCCAAGCTCCCGGATCTGTCCGCGGTGAAACGCAGGCTGGGCCAGCCGCCGTTGCCGCAGCCAGGATTCGCCGTCATTGCTCAGAAGACCTTTCCCAACCAGTGGCAGCAGCAACTGAAAGGCCGGGCTAGGCATCTTCGTGAAATTTTTGTAGTGGTCTTGCAGGATGTATTGGTAATGCTCGGGGTGTACAAATAGATAGCCCCACAAATGGGCGAAGAATTGATATCTGACCGCAGGCCCGGCCTCTGTTACGAACTCCTGCAAACATCCCAGCGGATCGCGCCGAAGCCGATTCGCCGTACCCATAATTCGATTCGCTCGGGGAGAGGGGGGAGCCGGTCGCCGCTCAATCGGGACGACAGCGCTGGTCATGGAAATCACTCCTTTTCACACGCAACCACTGCGCTCTATGTCAACTTGCGCCTTTCAATCCATTCATGCGAACTGGACTGAGAGCCAGGAAACAGAAATCTTTTTGAGATTCTTCACAAAGAAGTATAGCCCAAGATAGAATCCCCGACATAAGGTTTCCAATCAGTGCCAGCTGGCCGGCAATAGAGAAAAAACTCTACAAAGCTGAAGAAACCGCGGGCCTATTTCCCCGCAAAGTACAAGACCCCGTCTTCGACGGGGTCTTGTGGCTTCTGGTCCGATAGCATCACTTAGAGAGTAATCTCCAGAGGTGATGCTACCGGACCAGTACTACTACTACAATTATCCATGTGCATCACCTCCTTTTGTTAGAGTTACGAAAGCATTATCTCACATTAGGGGCCATTTGTCAAGGTCGAAATATTCGCCAGGATTGAAACATCAGACAATATCGGGCGCCGGCGACGGGGACAGCAGAAGCGGCGGAAAACGGCATGGGATTTTGGTGTCGGTAGCGTCAGTGCTTATAATGGATAGGATTGCGATCCAGTTTTGGCCCTTTTTGTGCCTTCCTTTGCGGGCATTGCAGGTTGTTGACAGGGGTAACCAGGGAGAATGGGTGACATTCAACGCCTGGTACGAACTCCCTGTCGCCTTCTTGCCTGCCTTGCGAGCTTCGGCGCCGGCGCCCCGATGCAGGATTCGCATTTCAACATGTGCAAACCGTAAAGGGACCTTATGAGCAAACAACATGTCTACGTCGTTATCATCCTGTGCTTGTTCGCCGGCTCGCTGTTCGTGGCGCTTCCGATCGACCATCCTGCCTGGTTGGAGGAAGGCTTGGCTTCGGGCATAGACACGCAACGTGACATCCGCGACCTGACGCTAGGACTGGACTTGAAGGGCGGAACCCAGGTCTTGCTTGAGGCCGAAATCAACGAGGACCAGCCCTTGCCCGAGGACGCGCTCAACTCGGCCAAGATCATCGTTGAGCAAAGGGTGAACGGACTGGGCCTCGCCGAGCCGACGGTTCAGTTGCAGGGCGAGCGCCGCATGATTGTCGAATTGCCGGGCGTCAAGAATCCAGACCAGGCGATCGAAACGATACGCTCCACCGGCCAGTTGGAGTTCGTCGATCTTGGCGGGTTCCCCGTCCGTCCCGATAACTTTATCAATACGACAAACCGCCCCAATGCGGTCGCGGCCTTACAGGAGGCCATGGCCGCAGGCGAAGCTGCGCCGCAGGCGGTTCCCTTTCCAGAGGAACTGTTCGAGACGATTATGACCGGCGACATCCTGCAAGCTGTCGTCGCTACGCAGGATGAATACACATTTTGGCAAATACAGTTCGATCTGAAAAGCGAAAGTAGCGGCGACTTTTTTACCTATACACGCGACAACATTGGCGAAGTCCTGGCGATAGTACTCGACGGACGAGTGCTGTCGACACCGGTTATCAATGCTGCTATCAATGACAATGGCGTCATTACCGGCGATTTTTCCCAGGAGGAAGCAGAGAGCCTGGCGATTCAGATGCGCTACGGCGCCCTGCCAATCCCTCTTGAAGTTGTGGATGTTCGCACCATTGGGGCCAGCCTGGGCCAGGACTCGATAGACCGCAGCTTGTTGGCAGGCATTGTCGGTGGTGCGCTGGTGCTGCTCTTCATGATCCTGCTCTACCGCCTCCCCGGCCTTCTCGCCACCGTGGCCCTGGCGATCTATGTGACATTGAATATCGCCATGTACAAGCTGATGCCGGTGACGCTAACCCTGCCCGGCATCGCAGGATTCATTCTCTCGGTCGGCATGGCCGTTGATGCCAATATCCTGATTTTTGAACGCCTGAAGGAAGAGCTGCGCAGCGGCCGCTCCTTGCGACTGGCAGTCGAAACCGGCTTCAGCCGCGCCTGGCCTGCTATCCGCGACGGCAATCTCTCAACCTTGATCTCATGTGCCGTGCTCTACTGGTTCGGAAACAATTTTGGCGCAAGTGTTGTCAAGGGCTTCGCCATCACCCTTTCCGTTGGCGTGTTGCTGTCGATGTTTACCGCAGTTTATGTCACGCGCACATTTATGCGTAGTTTTCTCTCGACTCAGGGAGAAAAACTCCTTAGCAGCCGCGGCTTACTTGGCTATTGAGGTCTTGCGATTGGCGAACAGTCGCCTCATTCTTGCACAATAAGCGCTGGCTGTTCGTCATAATGGGAAAATCTAGATCGTCCATGGGGACGGTTGAGTTCTCTGGTTACGGAAAACGGTCTTAGCAACACGAAAGAGTCTTCTATGTATCGCTTGGTTGAACGTCGCAAGCTATGGTTTCTGATCTCCCTGCTTGGAATCTTGCCCGGCATCCTGTTTATTCTTTGGAACCTCTCCTCGTCCGGTGCTCTCCTGCCCCTCAGCATCGACTACACGGGAGGTACGCAATGGGAGATGCGTTTTTCCGAGTCGGTCGCTCCCACCGAATTAGGTAGCGTTTTCGTCGAGGCAGGTTACACTGACACCAAGGCCTTTAATGTCGATGATGACCGGACGGTTCAGGTCAAATTCAAGATTATCGACATTTCCCAGAAAGCGGTGATCGAACAGCTGATCGTCGAGCGTTTCGGCGAATTCGATGAGCGGCTCTACCGCAGCATCGGGCCGGCCATCGGCGCCGAAGTAAGCCAGGCGGCAATTCTCGCTGTTATCGCCGCCTCGGTATTGATTTTGGCCTACATCGCGCTGGCATTCAGAGAAATATCACACCCCTTCCGTTACGGAGTAGCGGCAATTGTGGCGCTTGTGCATGATGTACTGATCACAGTTTCATTCCTTTCGATTATGAATTTGATCGCCGGCTGGGAGCTGGACGCCCTCTTCCTGACCGCGACGTTGACCGTCATCGGCTTCAGCGTCAACGATACGATCGTTATCTTTGATAGAATCCGCGAGAATCTGCGCCGTCATCGCGGGGAGACGCTGGCGATTGTGGCGAACCGCAGCATTATCGAGACTGCGCAGCGCTCTATCGCTACACAGGTGACTGCGCTCCTCGTGCTTGCGGCCATTCTGATCTTTGGCGGGAGCACCTTGCGCATTTTCATGGCTACACTGATTGTCGGGCTGGTCTCAGGTACTTACAGTTCCATTTTTACCGCCACACCGATCATCGTCGCCTGGGAAGAGGGCTCGCTTCTGCCCAGCGCCAAAAAGCCTGTTCGCGCCAGACAACAGACTGCGCCGGCATAGCGCGAAATTACAGCTGTATCTTTCGTCCCATGGGCCTTGGCCGGGGCCAAGCGTCCAGCTTGGCTCCCTGTAGACAGACAGCGCCGTTCCTAGTTGGGCCGCTCTCGCCCCGGCTGCTTGTCTCGACCCAAACACAAGTACAGCCAATTGTGACGGGCGCTCACTGACTCCAGACCGACTCAAATAGGTGTGACGGACTCCCAGAATGACAGACGAGAAAGTAGGGAATCGAAACACACCCGGTCGCACCATCTCCTATCCAGCCCAGAGGCGAAACTCTACAGTTCGATTTTCGCCTTGTGTGTTACCCCTTTGGGGCCTGATTGCACTTTTCCTGTGCGGTTTTGGTCCACCTACGATGATCGATCGAGATGTGGCGCCCCGCCAGCGATTCACTGTCGGGCAGTTGCGCCAGATTCAGCAGGCGCTTATTCCGCCGCCCGAAACCAGCGCTGTGTCAGTATTGGTGTACGACCTCGACAGCGGACGCGAACTCATGACAAAGGCAGCCCGTTTGCCAGTTTCGCCGGCTAGCCTTGCGAAACTGATGACTGCCCTGTTGGTCTTTGAACAGAATCGCCTCGAGGAGCAGGTTACCATTCTGCAAGAAGACCTGGTCGGAGAGGCGGCAATGGGTCTGAGCGAGGGGGAGGAATTGCGGGTCGAGGAACTGCTGTGGGGGCTATTGATTCCAAGCGGCAATGACGCCGCCATGGCCCTTGCCCGCCATCACTCCGGCCAGGTGGAGGATTTCGTACGCCACATGAATATGCGAGCCGGGGATTTACGTATGTACAGGACCCAGTTCCTTAATCCCAATGGCTTCGACGCCGACGGTCAGGTCAGCAGCGCACAGGATCTCTTGACGCTCGTGCGGCTGCTTTGGGACTATCCACTCTTCCGCCAAATTGTTGGCACCTCTTCGACGACCGTGGCCAGCCATGAACTACAGACGACGAACCGCCTTCTCGATGGTTACCCGGGAGTCAATGGAGTCAAGACCGGCACGACCCTTCAGAGCGGCCAGTCGCTGATTGCCGGCCTGGAACAGAACGGACATCAACTCTTCGCGGTTGTGCTCGGCAGCGTAGATCGTTATCACGATATGAGTCTGGTCTTGCAGGCTGTCCAGGACAATTATAGGTGGGTCCCGTTACACCGGCCGGAGCGTCCAACCGCTCTGGACAGGCTCTTCGATGCCGAAGGCAATCGCTGGTTTTTGAGTGCCGATGGATTCAACGTTGACCTGGCCGCGTCCGATACCGGTCCATTTTTGGAAGCCTTACTGGCCGGATGGGAGCGCCAGGATCTGCGAGTCTACCGGCGCGTTCATCCACCGCCCTCGGGAATGTGGGACACGGGTATGCAGGCCGGCGTTTTGGAATGGCGCTTGGGTGACACGGTTATTGCGACCCAGCGCCTTTTCGTCCAGTGAAAGAACACTATAGAGCAGCGTGGCCACGCCTGCCCGGCATTGTTACGTGACCCGAAAATGAGGATACATGGCTGAAGAGCGTCTGCAAAAAGTACTGGCCGCGGCCGGCATTGCCAGCCGAAGAGCCAGCGAAGAACTGATAACTTCCGGCCGCGTCCGGGTCGATGGCAAGGTTGTCACCACTCTGGGAACCAAAGTGGATCCGGCCGGCGCTGCCGTTGAGGTTGACGGTCGCCCTGTCCGTCTGCCACAGAGCAATGTCTACTTCAAGGTCTATAAACCGCGCGGAATCCTAAGCGACATTGGCGGGGACAGCCGCGGTCGCAAGACGGTCGCCAATCTGTTGCCTCCAGGTGTCGGCCGCGTTTTCCCCGTGGGGCGCCTTGACCTGAACAGTGAGGGCCTCGTTCTCCTTACTAACGACGGAGAGCTGACCAATAGACTAACCCACCCCCGTTTTGAGCATCCCAAAACATACTATGTACTGGTGACGCAACGGCCGTCAGAAGACGCGCTGGTTCAATTGCGTGAAGGGATCGAGTTGGAGGACGGACGCACTGCCCCGGCCCGGGTTGATGTCGCCGATAGGCTGCCGGCTCGCCTTACTTTAGACAAGGGAAACAAGCAGTTCGGCGCAGCCCCAGAGGACGGTTGGAAGAGGCCCCCGCCAGAGAAAGGCGTGTGGTTGCGCATTGTTTTGCGCGAGGGCAAGAAGCGCCAGATTCGACATATGACAGCTGCGGTCGGCATCGATTTGCGACGGCTGATTCGCTGGTCGATCGGCCCGTTGACTCTGGAAGGGCTGCACCCCGGAATGGCCAATCCGCTGAAACCCGGCGAGGTCAACGCGCTTCAAGACATGGTAGGCGGAGGCTCTCGGAGACACACTCCCAGGACAAGACAGGGTAGCCGTCCTGACCGCTCGCGCCCAAAGCGGCGTTCGGCGCCGCGAAATAGGCGATGAAGTGATCGACTGTTGCCGATAGAATATTTCGGACGAGAACGGGAGCAGGTGACAGCTGACAGAGCCGCTCAAATTTTGTATCCTGCCCTCCGCCAAGTGCCCGAACTGTTGAGGTCTACTTCGGCCCGTTTGACTACCCGTTCCTCCTTTGTCAGGTAATTGCGGTGAACGCCATCACCATTGACGGTCCGGCAGCGTCCGGCAAGAGCACTGTCGGCTACCAAGTTGGCCAACGCCTGGGTTTCCTCTTTTTCGATACGGGGGTCATGTATCGGGCGGTCGCTTGGGCCATACTCGAAAGGGGCATTGATAGCACTAACAGTGCCGCCGTTGGCCGCATTGCCGAACAACTGCCCATAGAAGTCAGTGTGCCCACTCGCGGACAGTCCGATGGGCGCCAATCGACGGTCCAGATCGGCGAGCAGGATATAACCTGGGCCATCCATACCCCCCGCGTAGACAGAATCGTTCCCGTCGTAGCCGCGAACAGCCAAGTCCGGCAGGAATTGAGCCGGCAGCAACGCCGGATCGGTTTGGCGCATAGTTCTGGCGCAAGCGGGAAAGCTGGTGTGGTGATGGTTGGTCGGGACATCGGCACAGTCGTCCTGCCTGAGGCTCCACTGAAAGTCTACCTGCGGGCGCCGGTTGAAGAGAGAGCGAGTCGTCGTTTCCGAGAACTTGCCGCACGGGGAAAGGAGGCCGACTTTGCTCAGATTCTGAACGATATGCGGCTCCGCGATGAAATCGACAGCCAGCGCGCGGTCGCGCCGCTACGCCCAGCCCAGGACGCGCATCAGATCCAGACGCACGGCTCCTCCATCAAGCAAATCGTCGATCAAATCCTCGCTCTCGCCTCTACACAGCTTGGCGTAGAACCTGTCCCCGCCGGCGAAAAGGCTCCTCCTGCCGACGGTGAATCAGCTGTCGGATAGCCTTAAGAGGAGTGCCTTGCCTGCCAATACGCAGCCGCGCGCTCTTCTCTTTCCCCTGAGTCCAGGCCCTCATTTGGCCCGAGTCCCACCCCATTTTTTCCAGACAGGCCATCGCTGCAACTGTCACCAAATTGTGGTATTATTGCATCCAGTCTCGGCAATTCTGCATATGCATTTCACAAAACGCTTCAGCGCAAAGGAGTTGCACAATGGCAGCGCTGACCTCTGAGCAGAAACTCGAAATCTACTACTGGATGGTGCTGACGCGGACATTCGACGAAGGAATGGTCTCTCTTTGGAAGCAGGGCCGTGGTTTGGGCGGAACTTTCAGCGAACGGGGACATGAGGCCGTGAGTGTCGGCTCTGCCTATGCTTTGG
This sequence comes from Caldilineaceae bacterium, assembly GCA_965220715.1. Lineage (GTDB taxonomy): Bacteria > Chloroflexota > Anaerolineae > Caldilineales > Caldilineaceae > Bin5. The sequence goes on along the minus strand of OZ244843.1, from coordinate 3,172,105 downwards.
CGCCGGAGGATATCATTGCCCCGATGCACCGTGACATTGGCGCCTATTTTCTGCGTGGGCTGACCCCGCGCCGCGTCTTTGGCAATCTCCTGGGCAAAGCTAACGGCGTAACCGGAGGTCGCGACGCCAACATCCATGGCATGGGCGATATGAGCCTGGGCATTGTTGGCTACATCAGTCATATTCCCATGTCGATGCCTATCGCCCTGGGAGTTGCCATGAGCCTCAAACTACGGAAAGAAGCCCGCGTGGCCATGACTTACGTGGGCGACGGCGGCAGTACTGCCGGCCTGTGGCACGAAACCCTCAATATGGCTGCGCTCTACAACGCCCCCTATGTGCTGATCGTCGAAAATAACCAGTACGCTTACTCTACTCACGTTTCCCAGCAGATGCCGATCGAGAATATCGCTGATCGCGCCGCCGGCTACAACATTCCCGGTACGATCGTAGACGGAAACGACGTGGAAGCTGTTTACCAGGCAACCTGTGAAGCAGTTGAGCGCGCCAGACAGGGCGATGGGCCTTCCCTCATTGAAGCCAAAACCATGCGCATGATGGGACATGCCATTCATGACGGCGCCGAATACGTGCCGAGCGAACTGCTGGCTAAATGGGAAAAGAAAGACCCCGTCGCGCGTTATCGGGCCAAACTGCTGGCTGAAAAAGTGACAGATGAGGACGAATTAGACGAAATCAGGCAACGGGCCGCGGTCGAAATCGAGGACGCGATCGAGTTCGCCGAGGCCAGCCCGCTGCCCGACCCGGAAACAGTGATGGACGGCATTTACGCACCTTGAAGACGACAGCATGGAGGTTGTAACGATTTTGGGACAGTGTGTCGTTTGCTGTTAAGAGATGCGCTGACTTAACAACCAACACCTGGCATGTCAAGCGCCGGCCGACCTGTGGCCGGCGATTCTGTTTGGAACGGGGCCTATCCATTCCTGTTCGTTGTCAGCCATTGAACTCACGATTGCCTGCCCAAGCGAGGCAGAGGACGCAGTTGTGACTTGGAGCAGCTCATGGTCTCTCCTGTAGCCATCGAAATCTTGCTTGAAAGAGTCCACACACTTCTGGACCGGGGCGAAACGGGCACAGTCATTGACATATTGCGCCGCTTGCATCCCGCTGACAGTTCGGAAATTCTCTTTCTAATCCCGCCGGACGCCCAGAACCTCATCCTGCAGGAACTTCCCTGGGAAGAGGTGGCGGATGTGTTGGAAGAGTTGGACCAGGAAGAGATGGTGGAAGTCGTTAACAGCCTGACGGTCGCCGAATTGGCTGACGTTCTCGATGAGATGGAACCGGACATGGCGGCCGATTTGATCGGACAGTTGGACGACGAGACCGCGGCGGAATTATTGGACGAGATGGAGGCCGCCGCCGGGGTAACGCCCTTGCTGGCCTATCCGGAGGATAGTGCAGGCGGCATCATGAACTCCCCCCGCCATATGCTGCACCGCCACATGACCGCGAACCAGGCCATGCAGTTCCTTAGAGAGCAGTACGACGACGAGCATGACCTTTACTATCTATATGTCCTTGAAGGTGGTGAGCCATACGTTCCGGAGGCCGGCCTGCGGACGGTTGCAGATCAGGGCCGTCTTGTAGGAATTGTCAGCCCGCAGACGCTCATCTTCGCCGACCCCGCGGTCAAATTGGAAGAGATCATGGACCCGGAAGTGCTGACCGCCCGTGTGGACGCCGATCAGGAAGAGGTCGCCCGGATCCTTACGCGCTACAATCTTCTTGCCGTGCCTGTCGTCAATGAAGAGGAACGCCTGCTTGGCATCGTCACTGTAGACGATGTGGTAGACGTACTCGAGCAGGAAGCCACCGAAGACATCTACCGCCTGGCCCAAGTGAGTGAGGAGGCCGTCATTTTCAGCCCCCTGCCCCGCGCCGTCCGCGCCCGACTCCCATGGCTTGTAGTCAATCTGGGAACGGCGCTGATATCTTCCACGGTTGTGGCCCAGTTCGCCGGCACAATCGCGGCCGTGGCGATTCTGGCCGCGCTGATGCCGGTCGTAGCGGCCCAGGGAGGCAATGCCGGCAACCAGGCGATGACGATCATCGTGCGCTCGCTGGCGCTGGGCCAGATCGGTCTGAAGGACTTCTGGGCGGTATTCCGGCACGAGCTCGGCGTCGGCCTTCTGCATGGCCTGGTACTCGGTGCGCTGGTAGCTGCCATCATTTTCGTCTGGCTCGGCAACCCGATCCTGAGCGCGGTGATCGGCACAGCGATGGTGGGGAATTTCCTGGTGGCGGCGGTGGTGGGCGTTCTCATCCCCATGACCCCGCGCCGGGTGGGCGTAGACTCTGCCTTCGGCTCAAGCATGATGGTGACAGCATCTACAGATATCCTGGGGTTCACGCTGTTTCTGGGACTGGCCAGCTATCTTGTCGTTTGGCTGGTCTGATCGCCGGTTTGGTTCGAGTGAGATCTAGAGCCATTTCTGCTGGCGCAGCCGTAGACTTCCACTGCCGCTGAAGGGTTACTCCGATCTCCAAGTCGCTTGGGCAAATGAGCTCTTGTAGAAGTACAAACAGAATCCTGGTAGGGCAGGCATAGCAACGGTCATTCCTTTCGATTCCCCTCCCCATTGCCCGCAGATTCAGGGAATTGTAACGGTCTCCAACAACAGTCGGTCTTCCTCAAGCCCCTTCGCATTCGAAACAATCGGCAGCCGCTCCCACGTATCCTCCAGGTGGCGATACCACCCTATATAGATTCGGTACTTGCCCTTGGGTATAGCGTTGATTGTAAGCTGATCTACGACCTGTTCGCCTAAGGACCATATCGATGTTGGATACTGCCCGTTTCGTGGTTGAACGTCCATCTGGGCCACAATCTGATCATCCGCGTCAATGATGTGTACAAACGTAAAATAGTCGGATTGAATATTCCCTGTCGCCCGCCAGAAAAAGGTTAAATTCAGGCCATCGGAAGCGGGTGTCAGCGTGTAGCCGTCAAGTGCTATTATGTTGCCAAAATTGAAATCGGTAAAAACCTCAGGCACACGATCGTCGGAGGGAAGAGAGACCTTGAAAGTCTTGAGAATCAGGTAATCAAAGCCTGTGGACAAGGGAATTCGATTGCGCCCAATCAGGTCCACAACGCCCACGCGCAGTTGATATGAACCGGGGTCCAGGTTGTGGGGAATAGGAAGGCGAAGACTAAATGGCATTCTCTTGTTTGGCTGCCAGGATCGGATTCTGTATACCCCATTCAGAGGCCACCGATGAACATTTGCGACGACAGTATCACGGAAGGCGTCGTAGAGTTTCACAGTTATTTCTACATCTCTCTTTATCCTTTGCGCAGGTTGCCAAATTAAGGTTAAGTTGAGAGGAGATCCCGGTTTGAGATTGCTGCTCGAAAAGCCCACCAGTTTCATGCCATTGGCAAAAGTGGCCTGAAAAGGTGTGAACGACGGGGCTTCACCTTGCCAGCGCGCCGAAAATGCTGTGGCTACAACGACACCATTGCTTGCAGAGATTGCATCTTTTACTCCAGTCAGTGGCTCGATGCCATCAGGTATGGGGGGTAAGAAATAGACTGTACTTTCTCTGAGCAAGACCCATTCGTCAGACATATAATCAGAAGGAATCCCTTCGGTTGTAGCGCGAACGGGATCTGTGGGTTGCACAACCGTGACAGTTTCGCCCAGCTTGATCGGGTTTTCCATTCCGCTCTCTCGATGCGGAAAGTGCTCGGCTAGCAGGAAAGCAAGCGGCGCTCGTTGAAACTCGCTTGAGGGCAAAAGGATCGATGTATCAAGATGACCGCCAATGTAGTCAGCCTCTGCGATTTCAACTATGCTGTTTCTCCATTCCAGACCGTTGGTGGCGAGGACTTGCTCTTTTACCCTCGTAGCATAATCCCACTGCCGCGCCAGGCCGGACGACAACACAAGGAGTGGGACAAGGAGGCCGACCCAACTTGGAAGGGCACTGCTTCCTTCCGCCCGTTGCCAAAGGATTGCCCCGCCTGAACCGGCCATCATGAATATGAAAGGCAGCGCCGGAACAAGCCGTGAAGCCGAGGGATTCGTCCCTTCATACGTAATCAGGTCCGGCAGGAGCATTGTCAGCACCATGAGGAAGGCAAAGACAAACACGTCTCTCCGCTTGTAAATTGTGAACCAAACTCCTATTACCAAAGCAACTACGAGGACTGGGGTCAAAAGGGATTTGTAGGATAGGGGGTTGTACCCGTTGTCCCAGTGCCAACCAAACATGATCAGTTGATTCAAAAACTTGTGAGCGATAATTGCGAAGGGATCTGGCAGCTCGAAGACAAACCGCCCGTTGCTCTGTTGCATACGGGCCAGGAAGGTATAGGGATGGGTGATGAAAAGTATCCATTGTGGCAAGGCGACCGACGCGGCGACAGCAGCCGCTAACAGCAGTCCTCGCCAGCGCATTAGCAGTTGGCGATTAGCCAAAAGTGCCCCTGCGCTTGCGACCGCCAGCGCCACAGGAAAGAAACGCGCCACGATATAGACATATTGAGTCAAGCCGACACAAAGTCCAGCAAGGACGAAATGTGGCCAGTAACCTTTTTTGAGCCCGCGCCACAAGAAGGCAATAGCCATCAACTCTAACGCAGGCAGTAAGGCGCCTTCGATACCGATACGGGAAAAGGATGCAAAGAATGTTGACAACGAAAGCCCGAGGGCCGCAATCAAGCCAGCTCTGCGGGCAAAAACCGTTCCTTCTTTCTCGAAGAGCCAACCTGCAGCCAGGTAGATCGCCGGCACGGCCAGGGCTCCCCCTGCAATTGTGATGCCACGTAGTGCAGTTCGAGTGAAGCCCAGCATTGAAAAGACAAGTGACTGTACATAAATGATCAGAGGATGTGGCCCAAACTGATGATAGATGTAGAAGGGCAGCAACTTATCTTGAACGAAATCAAGTGCGTACAGGCCCAGCCTGCTGGCATCGCCGTTAATACCCGGCGGCGCCGTCAGCCAGTGCAGGCCGTAGCTGGTCAGGCTGAAAAGGAAGAGTGCCGCCGGCGCCAGGACCGTAATGTGTTTGTTCATTGTGATCCACTTCTCTTACAATTACTGACTCTCATGCACATAAGCGTATCATTGGGCAGGCAGGGACCATACTATTGCAATCGGCCCCCGCAAAATCGATTGGCAATTGCGGTCGTGCCTGAAAGTGTATGAGTTCCGGCTCAACTCTGGCAAGATATACGTGGTTCGGGCGAAAGAGCGGGGATCCCGGAAAAGTGTCCAATAACTGGGTATCAACCCGTCAAAAACTAATCGCATCCTCTACAAGTGTAAAGAAGCAGAGCCAGACTGCGCTATTCGTCGCACAAGCGAAGGACTACGGTTCCTTGCACTGCGGACATTCTACGCTTGTATCCAACCCGGGACTAACACCGTGTCAATAGTGGTTTCATTCCCTCTGTTGGCTGGGAACACGTGTATTTCGATCGATCTGCCGGCGACAGACCGATGAGCCGTACGCATCGACGAGGGAACTCTGGAGTCCCGCCTGCCAAATCGACTTTTCCCATTGCTATCGCCTTCGGAGTGCTGGCCGCGCTTTTTTTCGCGCCGCACCTGCTCGGACTGTCTGCGTTTTCAGTTGGCGACTTTACGCGCCATTATCTGCCCTACAGTTTCTTTCAACAGAAATCGTTGCTGGCAGGGCAGTTACCGCTCTGGAATCCCCACGTAAACTCCGGCCATCCCTTTCTGGCCGATACTGAATCGGCAGTGTTTTATCCGGTCAGCAACCTTCTCCTGCTCCTCACATGGTTCAGTCCAACAGCCGTCGGCAGACTCTACTGGCTGCAGGTGGAAGCTCTAATTCACATCATCCTGGCCTGCAGCTTCACGGCTTTGCTGGTGCATCGTTTGACGGGGCGGCGCATGGCCGGCTTTGCCGCCGGGCTTGTGTTCGGCTTTTCCGGCTACCTTACCGGCTATCCACCTTTGCAACTCGGCATCCTGCGGGTGGCCGTCTGGCTGCCGCTGATTCTTTGGCTGCTGCTGCCTGACAAGTCAGGCAGAACGCATTGGAGTCGCTGGCTGCTGGCCTGCGCCGTCCACGCGGTCGCCTTTTTCGCCAACCATCCCCAGACATTTCTATTTCTTACCTACACAGTAGCCGGTTGGATGTTACTGGTGGGAATCTGCCAGCTGCGGCGGCGCCCTACGGCGGACAGCGACATCCAGCCCGAAACAGGCGAGAAGGCTCTTGACTCTGGGCAACTGCTTCTGCATCTGGGACAAATGATCGCCTATGCTGTCCTCCTGGTTTGCCTGACAGTTGCGCAACTGTGGCCGGCACTCGAATTTACCAGGCTTTCAGTACGCTCCGCACGTCCTTTTCACGAACTGAGCAGCGGCTTTCCACCGGAAGACATGTGGCAGCTTCTTGTACCGGGCGTTATGACCTACTTCTCACCTTTGTATGTAGGCATCGCCGGTTTGGGCCTTGCCCTCATTGCAGTGGCCGCACTCCTGTCGAACCGGTTCCAACTCTCCGGCACATGCTTTTTCGCCCGGCCTGCTGCTCTCTTTTTCATCATCGTGGGCGGACTTGCCATCCTGGTTTCCTTCGGAGATCAGCTCCCATTCTATCCTCTGCTCTATCGCTTTGCGCCTGGTTGGTCGCTCTTCCGGGGCCAGGAGCGGGTTGCCTATCTGGTCGCATTTTCCCTCAGCGTCCTTAGCGGCTTTGGGCTGGCTCTGTTTCCTGCTCTCACTGTCCGCTGGCGCCGGAGAATTTGCTGGGGATTCGTGGCTTCGGTTGCCGGCGGCATAGCACTGGTTTTAATTTTCTGGCAGCTTCCAGGTCGTCTCGAAGCATCGAGCACGCAATTCTTTTTCCACGCAGGCAAGTCCCTTCTTCTTGCAGCGGTGTTTGCCAGTCTGTGCAGCGCACCGCGGCCTTCTCGGACCCGCCTTATTCTTCTGCTCTTCGTTATAGTCATCGACCTCCACACTACCAACTTCACTACGAATCTTGCCGAAGGACCGAAAATCCGTTCCGCGCTGACACAACCGGAGAGTGCTGCTACGTTCCAGGCGGCACAGACATTGGCTGATGAAACGACCTCCCTTTCGCCTCGGGTCTACAACGAACGTCGACTACCAGAAGACAGCGGAATGTTCGCCGGCTGGGAGGATGTTTGGGCTGCCAGCGTCTTGCGTCTGTCCGCTTACAACACCTTCTTCGAGAACTTTCCGGTTGACCGAATGTGGGCAGTGACCGGTGTAGGCACAGTCCTTACCTGGAGGGAGGAACTACCGGTCGCCAGCCAACTGGTGGAAGAGTTCCCACTCATAAACGAGACGACCCGCCTGCACCGACTGGATTCGGTTTCGCCGCGTCATTGGTGGACACAGAGTGCGCGGCGAGTATCAGACCGGACAGCGCTTGATCTGCTGGCGGACCCCGGTTTCGACCCGCAGAAGGAAGTACTGATTGCCGAGTCCGATGCCGATGCGCTGGGAAGCGCCTGGGAAGATGATCGCATGACCTTGGGAAGCGGCGGCGCGGCTTCGATAGAGGTCGAACGGAAAGGTTCTGCCCACTTGATTTTTCAGATCGAGAGCGATCAGCCCGGCCTGCTCTTTGTCAGCGAGAATTATTTGCCAGGCTGGCAGGCAGTGTGGACAGAATCTGAAAACCAGTCACAGCCCTCCAAACTGCCGATCGTGCGCGCCCATCAGGCCTTTCTGGGCATCCCTGTTCCTGCAGGCAGCGGCACCCTGGAGTTGGCCTACCGACCGGCAAGCGTGCGCTGGGGCCTTGCGATCAGCGGCGCCAGCTGGATCTTACTCCTGTTGGCACTGCGCAACCATCTGGCTGCGGCGTTCAGTCAGACCTGGCGGCGCGTTCGGCTTTTGGCCAGAAAGCTCAGGCCCATCGATTTCTCAATTCTCTCCAGGTGGGAGAGCAAGGAGAAGCTCCCGAACGAGCAAGAGGATATCCCCCTAAAGAGTCAAGGGCTTTTTGCAAACAGACAGTTTCAACGCGGCGCCATTCTGCTCGCTATCCTCATCGGCTTTGCGTTACGCTTCTTCCGGCTGGACACTCAGGAATTGAGCATTAGGGAGGCAATAGCTCATTCAATGAGCCAGTTCTCGTTTGCTGGCCCTGTTCAGCTATTCAATGCCTTGGGAATGCCCTTTCTGCCCGGCAGCTTCTGGTTGCAGCACGTTTGGCACAGCCTTACCGGGACCAGCGAGTTTGCCTTACGTTCGCTTTCGGCCCTCCTCGGTACCTTAGCCGTTCCCCTCGTCTACCGTCTGGCAAAAGAACTACGACTGAGTGCTTTCGCCACCCTAACGGCAACCATCTTGATGGCCTTGAATTCGTTCGCTATCTTTACCAGCCAGGAGGCTCATCTCTATTCACTCACTCTGACTCTAACCATCGCCAGCGCGGCATTGGCACTGAGATTCATCGGCGGTGGCAGGAGCAAGAGTATCTTGGTTGCATACGTGCTTTGCGCGGCTGCTACCATCTATACTCAAGTTTTCGCCGTTCTCGCACTTTTGGCACAGAACCTGTACGTACTATTCTTGCTGGCGCGCGACGCGCGCTGTGTGGGGAGCGGTTCCACCTTGCGCCCTGCCCGTTCATTGCTGTTGCGCTGGACCGTGGCACAAATGGCGATTGGCGTCTTGTGCGCCCCGTGGCTGATCAGCGCCTGGTCTGGAAATTTGGAATTCGGCGGATACGCCACAGTGCCGTCCCCGGCTACGATGTTTTGGTGGAGGTTTGCAAGCTATACTTTCGGAGTCCATGTGCCGGATGAAATCTGGCTGCTCGATGCCGGTCTGTTCGCCGTTGCCATCACCGCTGCCGCAGTTGTCGGCGCGATCTTCGTTGTGCGGCTCGGGACGGACCGGAAGGAAGAAAACACCAAAGAAGAGAATGAAATCGAACAGCAGGATCTTTCGGAGGCCCAGGAAGTACTGCCCTGGTTCAGAGGTCACAGTCCAACCGTCTTCCTCCTGCTATACCTGCTCGTTTCGCCGCTCGCATTCTTGGGTCCCTTCTACCAGAAATGGTGGTTCTACGGGAGCTTTCATGCCGTGGCTTGGCCCCCCATCCTGCTCCTACTGGCCAACGGGATCGTGAACATCGGCGTTTGGGTAGAGAGCTGGCTGGGCTGGAGATGGAGAATCTGGGTTGACGATGCCGATGCAAATGGCCCCACCGTCCTGAAAAGAATACGCGTCGGCGGCGTCGCCGCGGCTTCTCTCATACTGGTAATCGTCGCAGGAAATATGTTCAGTCTGCGAAATTATCACTTCGGACCAGAGTTCACCAGTTCAAGAGGATTGCGGGAACTGTCCGGATTGCTGGAGCGCTGGAGCGCCGGCCTTAGTCCGGTAGAAGTTCATTTCGCCCAGAGTTCCCCTGACCTGGCGCTTTGGAGCTACTATTATCAGGGGGAAGGAGGTTGCATACGCTTGCCTCCTCAACCAAACGATACCGAAGGGGCGCTGGAGGCCGTCCATGCTTTCCGCGATGACGGCGTACTGAGAGTCGTTCTAGCCAATCGTTCAACTGTAGATCAGGAAGCGACCGACATTGCCCGGCAAGCGCTTGCCAGTTCCTACCAGTTGGCTGGACAGGAATCGGTCGGCCCCTGGCTTGTCGAACTCTACGCCCGGCCCGATCCCCAACGATGGCGGCTCCTCAACGTACAGTTCGCTAACGGCTTGACGCTGGAGCGCGCCCAGGTCAGCCCGGACTTCCCGCCCGCCGGCGGCAGACTGGTCGTCCACACGAAATGGAACGGAGATCCAGCGGCCTTGACAGGCGGCGAAAAGCTCTTCCTCCACCTGATCGACGAGTCGGGCAACCTGGTCGCCCAGTGGGATCCTGAATTCCGTATGGATGGCTCCCAGGTCCTCACCAGTGTCGCGATGCCTATTCCTGAGACACTACCGTCCGGCCCAATGCGCCTGATCGCCGGACTCTACGATGTCAATACGGAAGGCGCGCCCAGGATACTGACGGAGTCCGGAGAGGAATCACTTCTGCTCGTTTACTTCCAGGTTGCAGCGTGTGATGCCTGCGGGCGATAACTCGCCTGACCTATCCCTTGTTTTCGAACATTTGGGGCCGGTTCACTTGGTCGCCCGAATGGAAAGCGACCGGTTTGGCATACGCTTCCCAGCGGCAACTGGATTCCCGGCAGGCTGACACCTTGAACAGGATCGGATCGACAGTCAGTGCCTTCCATCCAGTCTATCTAGCCAGCCAACAAATTATTTCCGGGAATCCCCGATTTCGCTGGCAGTGGTACACTTGTGTTGGCCTACGGTCAGGCCGAAATGTGCTGGGGCGTCGCGATCAGCGTCGTCAGTTGGATTGCGCTCCGGTTGGCGCTGCCCATCGAGCTGGCTCTGACGATCTGCCATGCCTGGCGGCGGATTTGGTTGATAGCCAGAGAATTGTAGCTCAAAGTTTCCTCAAATCTGCACGGGAGGGAGCGCAAAGTGACTCACACGAAAGAACAAGTAGATAACCGCCCATCGACGCCAGGGCTTCCAAAAGGCAGACAGTGGCAACGCGCCGCAATTCTCCTCACAGTCCTCATTGGCTTCACGCTACGCTTCTATCGGCTGGACTTTCAGGAATTGGGCCCGCTGGAAGGGCTTGTCTTTGGTCTCCGTCAGTATTCGTTTTCCGATCTGACCCACCTGTTCTTAGTTCCAGGACAACCCCTTTTGCTCGGCAGCTACTGGTTGCAGAACGTCTGGCACAGCCTTACCGGGTCCACAGAATTCGCCTTGCGTTCGATATCGGCCCTATGCAGTTCCTTAGCCGTAGTCCTCGTCTTCCGCTTCGCAAAAGAAATGCAACTGAGCACATTTGTCGTGCTTGCGGCAACCCTGTTGATGGCACTGAACTCCTCCGCCATCTCGTCCACTCAGAGCGGGCTCTTTCATTCGCTTAGCTTGGCTCTCACTGCCGCCAGCGCTGTATTGGCCGTGAGGATTTCTGACGGGGGAGGAAGCAGAAGGGCCCTGGTCGCCTATGTGATTTGTACGGCCGCTACCTTCTACACACACGTTTACGCCGCTCTCCCTCTTCTGGCCCAGAATCTGTACGTGCTGTATTTGCTGGTGCGAGACAGGAGAACTGGGGAGGGCGCTTCCACCGCACGCCCTGCCCGTTCACTGCTGCAACGCTGGTCCGTTTCGCAGATCGCGATCGGCGCCTTGTGTGCTCCGTGGCTGATAAGCGCGTGGCCTACGATTGCTGATTTCACTACAAGGGCGCCGGCATCATTCCAGCCGTCCCCACTGTTACTGGGCTATGGCCGCGTTACTGTGGGATTAGCTGTGCCGGAAGGAATCTGGCTGCAATGTGCTTCACTTTTTGCCATCGTCATCATCACTGCTGCGGTTATAGGCCCAATCTTCGCTGCGCGGCGAGAGTCGGAACGGAGAGATAAAGGCGCTAATGCCTGGATCGAATTCAAACAGCAGGAAGATTCTGAAGCACAGAAGGTACGGCCCCGATACCGCGGTAACAGTCCAACGGTCCTCCTTCTGCTGTACTTGCTCGCTTCCTTGCTCACATACTGGAGCCCGCACCACATATATCCAGTATTCTTCGGAAGCGCTTATGCCTTGTTTATCGCCCCCTTCCTTTTGCTGCTTGCCATGGGGCTGGCGAATATCGGCGGTTGGGTAGACAGCTGGTTGGGTTCCAGATGGAAAGTCTGGACTGAGGGCGCGGATGAAGGCGCCTCTAAGGCCATCCACAGGATTGGCATCGGCAACTTGGCGGCGGTCTCTCTCATCCTTCTAATTGTCGCGGGACATCTGTTCAGCATTCGCAATTTCCACTTTGCATCGGCGTTTTCCAAAACAAGAGGACTGAATGAGTTGGCCGAAATGCTGGAGCGCTTGAGCACCGGACTCGACCCAGCAGAAGTAAGATTCGCCGAGATTTTCGCCGACCCTGCATTCTGGGACTTCTATTACACGGGAGAGGTTGAATACATTTCCTTGCCTCCCTGGCCGAAAAATTTGGAGGGCGCGCTGGATGCAGTAAATGGTCTCCGCAGCACCGGGGTTAAGAGAATCTCTCTGCTGGTCAGACGGGAAAAAGATCAAGAAGAAACTGACATTGGTATGCAAGCGATTGCCAGTCGATTGGGTTGGGAATCGCCCAGTCAAGGGCAGACTCATGCCCAGACAACCGAATTTGCCCGGCAAGCGCTTGCCAGTTCCTACCAGTTGGCTGGACAAGAATCGGTCGGCTCCTGGCTTGTCGAACTCTACGCCCGTCCCGATCCCCAACTATGGCGGCTCCTCAACGTAAAGTTCGCTAACGGCTTTACGCTGGAGCGCGCCCAGGTCAGTCCAGACTTCCCCCCGGCCGGCGGCAGACTGGTCGTCCACACGGAATGGAGCGGAGATCCAGCATCCTTGACCGGCGGCGAAAAGCTCTTCCTCCACCTGCTCGACGAGTCGGGCAACCTGGTCGCCCAGTGGGATCCTGAATTTCGTATGGATAGTACGCAATTTGCAACTAGCGTCGCGATTCCCATACCTTCGACCCTTCCAGCCGGCCCCCTCCGCCTGATTACCGGCCTTTACGATGTCTCTGTCGAAGGCGCGCCCCGGATTCTGACCGAATCCGGGGCAGATTCAGTGCTTCTGGTTTTCTTTCAGGTTACTGAGTGCGATGCCTGTGGACGTTGACCTTCCTGACCGAACTCAAATTCTCAAAAAACTCGCTATCAGTTCAAGCAACCTGACGGCCTATTTTTTCTACTCCTGTGCATACTAAACCACTACAGTCGCCACACTTGCAACCTCTCATGGCGCGGCGAAACAGACCTTCTGGCAGTTCATTGGAACCTCTCCAACCCTGGTGGCGAGGAATGCGGGACAAGGTGTCGTCCTCGCCCTTCCGGTCAGCTATTGCGGTGGACTTGGAGAAGACTCTCGTCGGACTGCTGCTCGCTCTATTCTTCCTGACCGGTATCGCCTACAGCCTGGTCGTTCCTGCCTTTGAGACGCCCGACGAGATCTACCACTATGCCTTTGCCCGGCATCTTGCCGCGGGAAACGGGCTCCCCGTGCAAGGACCCGAAAAGACCGGGCCTTGGGAGCAGGAAGGCAGTCAACCGCCCCTCTACTACAGTTTGGTCGCGTTGGCGACGGCTGGCATTGATCAGAGCGGCCTGGATGAGTTCGCCGTTCGCAACCCCAGAGCCAATCTAGGCAACCCACACCAGCCCGGCAACAAGAATTTTATGCTCTTCAGCGCGCAGAGGAGACCCCTTCAAGGCGTGAACCTGGCGTTACGGTTAGGGCGATGGATTTCTGTTGTTCTCGGCACGTTGACAGTCCTGTTTGCCTACCTGCTCGCCCGCTATGTTTTCCCCGATGACAGGTGGGCCCGGCTGCTGGCGACTGCGCTGGTGGCGACCGTTCCCCAATTCACGTTCATAAGCGCCAGCCTTTCCAATGACAATATGATTACCGTCGTGAGCGCGGCCGCGTTGGTCTGCCTGGCCGCGCTATGCAAGCGCGGCCAGGGCATGGGGATTCGCTGGTGGGAGTGGTTGGGATTAGGCCTGTTGTTGGGGCTGGGGGCACTTAGCAAGTTGCAAGGGCTGGGGCTGCTGCCGCTTGCGGCCATCACTTTCCTGCTGTATGCCAAGAGGCAGAAGGAATGGCAAACCGTTCTGCAGGGCGCGCTCATGGTCGGCGGGTGTGTTCTGATCGTTGCCGGCTGGTGGTACGCGCGTAACGTGCTTCTCTACGGTGACCCGTTCGGCACCGAAAACCTGCTCAACGTCAACGGGCTGCGCGTGGAGGCCGTCACCTGGCAGGGCCTGAAAGGGGAATTGCGAGGCCTGCAGATGTCCTTCCTGGGCATCTTCGGCTGGTTCAGCATACTCCTACCCTCCTGGACCTACAGCCTCTTTGCGTTGCTGACCGCCCTGGCCGCGGCAGGCGCCGTAATTGCCTGGCTGCGGTCCCTGAAGGCCTCCAACTGGACGAAGGTGTTGCAAGAGCAGCTTGGAAGCATGATGGGTCTTGCGTCGATGTGGATCATTATTTCACTCGCACTCTTGGCCTACTGGATTGCCATAGCGCAGGGTTCCCAGGGTCGGCTCCTGTTCCCGGCCATCGGCGCACTTTCAGTGTTCGCGGTGTACGGCCTCCGTTTTTGGGCTGGATATCTGCCCCGCATCGGGCGCACCGCTTTGGGGCTGGCTGTGCCTTTGGGCCTGTGGGGCTGTTCCCTGTATGCACTGGCCGATTTGTTGCCAGTTGCGTATGGGTTGGACAGCATGGCTAACGCGGTTGAGGCCGTACCGGTAGATGCCCAGCCAATCGGAATAGTCTACGGGGATGGCGTGGAACTGGTTGCTGCCCTTCTACCGGACCGTAACTCTCTCTCTGGCGAAGAGGTAGCGGTTACGCTCTACTTCCGAACGCAGAAGGAACAAACACAAGACTACGAACTGTTCATCCACTTGTTGGACAGCAATAACATGCAGATTGGGAATGTGACCACCCACCCGGGCTGGGGTGCTCGGCCCCTCACGCTATGGCAGCCCGGCGTCTTATACGAGGACGCTTACCTGATCCCGATAGACCACCGCTCGCCGCCGCTGGCCCGGATGTATGTGGGCTTTGTCGATCCGGAGTCCACAGCCCTGGAAAGCGAGGGACTCTTGGCGGTCGTCAGTGGAGGCCCTCGGATCGAGAGCCGCGTCATCTGGACATATTATGGGCAGCTGGAGCCGCTTGCCGTCGAGTACGATAGCGGCATCTCTCTTCTTGGGGTCGCGCTGGGTCAAGGGGAAGTCCAGCTTTCTAGCGGGCAGTTGCTTGAGCTGGAACAGGATCGTTCTCTGTGGGTGGCCCTGCAGTGGCAAGATCAGGTCGCTTCGGATATCAACTATGCGACCTCTTTAAGGCTGTATCCCATAGACAAGGACGGAGGTTGGGTCTACCAGGAAGACACGGACCTGTCGAAATCTCTCGCTGGGATAACCGAGATAGGTACCTCTACTGACCAGATTGACACGTTCGTACGCCTGTCTTTCCCGGCCGACTTGCCTGCAGGCGAGTACGAACTGCATCTACTTATATACGACTCCGAGACCTTGCAACCTGCGGTTCAGATTGGGATCTGGGAACCCGAGTTTTTGCTGGCACGCGTTCGGCTGCATTAAGAATTCAACTGCCCTCAAGCATATATTCCTTGTGGTGCAGTTCAGAGAGCCGTCTACTTTCCAATCGTCGCCAGGCGTCTGCCCGCTTCGTGCAGCGTTTCAAGCCGCTTGGCAAAGGCAAAGCGCACGATGCCCTCACCGTACTCTTCCCTGTCTCTAGTATAAAAGTTAATCCCGGCCACAGCAGCCACGCCCACTTCCGTTGTCAGCCAGCGGGCGAATCGGTGCGAGTCCCAATCTGCTTGCGGCGCGGCAATGGCAGTGTAATCGGCCATTGTATAGTATGAGCCTTCTGGCCGGATGGCGCGGAAACCGGCACTACCCAGCATCTCCATCATTACGTCGCGGCGCTCGCCGTATTCCTCTCGCATCTGTGACCAGTAGTCGCTCGGCTGCCCGAGGGCGACGGCCGCCGCGGCTTGCAGGGGAGTGGGCGCGCATATCGTCGAATAGTCATGGACCGTGCGGATGGCAGCGGCCAGTGGTTCGCGGGCGATCACATAGCCCAGGCGCCAGCCCGTGACCGCAAAGCTCTTGCCCAGTCCGCCAATGGTAACGGTACGCTCGACCAGACCGTCCAGGCTGCCCGGCGAAATGTGTTCCCGGCCGTCATAGAGAATGCGGTCATAGATCTCATCGGTGATCAGGATGAGATCATGGCGGTTGGTAAAATCAACAAGCGTCTGCAATTCGCCGTTATCGAAAACGCGGCCGGTCGGATTGTGGGGCGTATTGAGGAGCAGGGCACGCGTCCGGGCAGTGACTGCCGCCTCCAGGCGCTCCCCGTCGATGCGGTAGTCAGGAGCCTCCAGGACGACCGGCACCGCTTCGGCGTCGGCCAGCAACGCCGATGGTCGGAAGTTCTCGTGGCCGGGCTCCAGGATGATCAGCTCGTCGCCCGGATTCAGCAGCGCAAGCAGCGTGGTTGTAATGCCTTCGGTCACACCGCAGACGACACAGATGTGTACGTCCGGGTCTACCGTCCAACCCAGTTGACTCGTATACTGTTCCGCCAACGCTTGACGCAATGGCGGGTAGCCCCAGGTGACGGTGTACTGGTTGGCAGCGCCGCGAATTGCCTCGACCGCGGCGTTGACGATTACCTCTGGCGGGTTGAAGTCGGGGAAGCCCTGGCTCAAGTTGATGGCATTGTGCTGCATCGCCAGCCGGGTCATCTCCCGGATCATCGACTGGTTGAAGTTTGTTGTACGCGTGGCTGGGTACACGGATTGTCTCGCAAATCGTGTCGTGGTGAGATCGGCGGTAACGCAGGAATTCTACTCGAAACCCACCCATGTGGCAACGCAAAGGAGTCCCCACCAGCAAGGACGGGGACCAGCCTCAGTGACTTGCCCACTGTAAGACGACCCATTCCAACCGTTGCGTTTGACAATCACCCAGCGTTATAGTATCTTCCCGTTCAATCTCCACTTAACTCGCCTTGGAGCCTTGTCAAAACTGAATCTCCGCTGAACTCCTTAAATCCTGGCTGGAATTGGAGCGGTTGATGGCGACCCTTCAGGAAAACATTGCCACCATATCAACGCGAAAACAGAATCGTCAGTGGTATCGTCTGACCGGGGAGGAGCGGTTGGCGTGGTTTCTCGTCTTGCCCTGGATCATCGGATTCGTCGCATTCCAACTGGGACCGATGCTGGTTTCGCTGGGGCTCTCCTTGACCGAATGGCGCATGTTTACCCCGCCGCAGTTCATCGGCCTTGGCAACTACATAGAGATGGTCACCGATGATCCCAACTTCTTTCAGGCTTTCAAAGTAACCACGATTTTCTCCGTAACTTCGGTGCCCTTGCGCATCATGCTGGGTGTCTTGGTAGCATTGCTGTTGAACGCTAAAATACGCGGCCTGGCATTCATTCGAACCGTGTTTTACTTGCCGGCTACGGTCAGTGGTGTCGCTGTGGCGATGGTGTGGCTACTGATTCTTAACGGCGATTTTGGGCTGTTGAACCGTGCGCTCGGTCTGATTGGTATCGAGGGACCCTACTGGCTGACGAACACGCGGACCGTGCTGGCCTCCTTTGTGTTGATGAGCCTGTGGAGCGTTGGCGCCGGCATCATCATCTATCTGGCCGGCCTGCAAGGTGTGCCGAACGAACTCTACGAAGCCGCTGAGGTCGATGGGGCCAACGACTGGGTGCAGTTCTGGAAGATCACCCTCCCCATGATCTCACCCGTTCTCTTTTTTCAATTGGTTGTCGGCATGATCAGCGCGCTGCAGGAGTTCGCTGGCCCTTTCATCATGACGCAGGGCGGCCCCGGCAACGCCAGCCTGTTCGTAATGCTGTACCTGTTCAGAAACGGCTTCGAGTTCTTCCGCATGGGCTATGCGTCCGGCTTGGCCTGGGTTCTATTCGTCTACATCATGCTGTTGACATTGCTGATCATCCGCTCCTCCGCAGTCTGGGTCTACTATGAAGGGGAAGCGAGGGAAGCTGAGTAATGGTCGTGCGATCCATTCGCGAGAGTCAGAGCCGCAGCAATGCTTTCAAGCTGACGTTCGTCTATGCCGTCCTGGTGATCGGCATGGTAATTGTCCTTATGCCATTTCTGTGGATGGTCTCCACCTCGTTAAAGACGCCCGCTGCCGTCTTCAAGCTTCCGACTGAATGGATCCCCAATCCCATTGTCTGGGCGAACTACCCTAACGCCATGACTGTACTGCCGTTTGGGCGCTTCATACTGAATACTGCCCAGATCACGGCGTTGGCGGTAGTAGGAGCGACGCTCTCAGGCTCATTAGCGGCATTTGCCTTTGCGCGCCTGCGCTGGCGCGGCCGCAACTTCATGTTTGTGCTGGTATTGACGACACTGATGCTGCCGTTTCAGGTCATTATGATTCCCCAGTTCATTCTGTTTCGTGAACTCAAGTGGCTGGATACCTATCTTCCGCTCGTCGTCCCGGCTTTTTTTGGCGGCAGCGCTTTCAACATCTTCCTGTTACGGCAGTATTTCATGACTATCTCGCCCGAGCTCGATGACGCCGCAATCATCGACGGTTGCAGTCGTTTCGGTGTCTACTGGCGAATTATTCTTCCGCTGTCCAAGGCCGCTCTGATGACGGTTGTAATATTCATCGTGCAGAATCGCTGGCAAAGTTTTCTCGTGCCTCTTATCTATCTGTTCGACCAGAAAAAGTACACACTGGCTCTGGGTCTGCGCCTGTTCCAGGATCAGTATACTACCGATTGGGAGCTGATGATGGCGGCGGCCACGGTTACCATGATTCCGGTGCTGCTTGTCTTCTACTTTGGACAGCATTATTTCATTCAGGGTATCGTGTTTACAGGTGTAAAAGGGTAGCAGCGCGCCGGTATGTCCGAGGCGCAAGACAAAGTGTGCAACGCACTAAAGGAGAAGAGAGAATGTCAACGCAATTGAGCCGTCGCAGTTTCCTACGCAACGTTGGGCTGGGAGCAGGCTCTGTACTCGCTCTGGCCGCCTGCCAGGCCATGCCGGCCGGACAGGCCGGAGATGAAAGCAGCGCAGCCGGTTCGCCGGCAGCCGAACCAGTTACGATTTTGACAATGACGTGGGGATTGGGCGAGATGCTGGAAGAGGTGGCCGCGGCCTACGGCGAGGCCAACGGAGGCGCGATCATCGTCGAAGGGCAAACGCTGGGTTGGGGCGACTACTGGACCAAGCTAAACACACTGTACGCGTCCGGTTCCCCGCCCGACGCTGCTTGGACGCACACCGCCTGGGTTCGGCCGCATGCAGTGCTTGGCGCAATCGAAGATCTGAATCCCCGCATCGATGCCACACCCGATTTCCCCGACGACTGGTACGATTCGGTCTGGAACCTGTTTACCTTCGAAGGCGGGCAGTACGGCACCAGTTGGGACGTAGGCGTGCAGGGAGTTTGGTACAACCGCAATCTGTATGATGAGGCCGGTCTGACCGGCCCGGGTGTTGGCTGGACCTATGCCGATTTGCTCGAATCCGGTCTTGTCCTAACTACTGATCGGGCTGGCAATCATCCCCAGGATGAGGGATTCAACAAGCGTGAAGTGGCCGTCTGGGGCATGTCCAATATGGTTGACAACTGGATCAATGAGATTCGCCCACAATCGGTTGCATGGGGTACGGACATCTTCAATGAAGACGACTCCGAGTGTATCGTAAACTCTGAAGCAACGATTGAGTTCCTCAACTGGTATCTGGATGCGATCCAGACGCATAACATCCATCCATCCGCCGATCTGATCGAAGGGTTGGGCAACCTGTTTGTGTCCGGCAGTTCGGCCATGATTTCAACTTTCCCCGACTTCATCGATCAGTTTGACGGTTCGTTCGAGTGGGAGATTTCGCCCTACCCGATGGGCGGTGAAAACGGGGCGCACACGCTTAATGTTGGCGGATCCGCTTTCTCGATACCGACAGAAAGCCCGCACCCTGAAGAAGCATGGGATTGGCTGAAGTTCAACACAACCGAGGATGCCCATCGTATTTGGGCGAGCACAGGCATCATCAACGCCCGCCGCTCCACATCGAAGTTTGTGCTGGAACAGATCGATGTGCCCGACACCTTTGTCGAGTTCTACATGGACCGCATCGACGAGTTCGCTGTACCGGTCTGGCAGCATAAGAACCGGGCGCAGATCAACACCGCCCTCAATGAGGAGTTTTCACTGGTATGGTTGGGCGATCGCACAGTCGAAGAGGCGGCCAATTCGGTAAAGCCGAGAGTCGATGAACTGCTGGCTGACGCCTAAAGTGGGCCGCAGATCCTACTAGTCGCACGATCCCACATGTCGATGCAAGCGATTCCTCGCGCGATAGTCAAAGTGTCAGACAGTTCGTACAATTCGCGATTCAGTTGCAGAGTAACCGCTGCACCCCCCCGCAGTCTCCCCTGCTGCTTGGGGGTGTTTTTCTACCGCAGATGAGGCTCGACTATGACTGAAGAACGCCGTCCCAATGTACTACTGATCATGGCTGATGATCACGCGCCGGCAGCGTTTTCCACCTACGGCAGCAGGTTAAACAGGACGCCAAGCCTCGATAGAATCGCCGCCGAAGGGCTGCGGCTGGACCGCTGTTTCTGCACAAATGCCATATGCACACCGGCGCGGGCGTCGGTGCATACCGGGAAGTACAGCCACGTAACCGGAATCAAGACGCTCAGCGATATCATTGACCAGACGCAGGAGACGACCGTAGGCATGTTGATGCACGATGCCGGCTACCAGACCGCATTTGTGGGCAAGTGGCATCTCGGGCACGGCGGCAACAGCGACCCTGCCGGATACGATTTCTGGAGCGTCCTGCCTGGGCAAGGGAAGTACCTCGACCCGGAACTGACGGAGATGGGCGAAACGATCACCGAGAGCGGATATGTAACCGACATCTTGACCGACAAAGCAATAAACTGGCTGTCGCAGCGGGACGCGCAGCGCCCATTCTTTCTTGTATGCGCGCACAAGGCCCCCCACGATCCTTTCCAACCGCATCCCAAGCACCGGGACCTCTATGCGAAGGAACGGATTCCAGAGCCTGCCACCTTTCATGACAGCTACGAGAATCGCGCGGCCGCGGCCGGTATGGCGACGGAACAGGTGGCGCTGATGCATCTGAAGAACCACCTGCCCGACCCCGTTCCCGCCGGGCTGTCTGCCGAGGAGCAAAAGGTGTGGAACTATCAGAGTTTCATGCGCAACTATCTTCGCTGCGTCGCCTCAATCGACGAGAATGTTGGCCGTCTGCTGGACTTTCTGGACGAGAGCAAGTTGGCCGAGGACACGATTGTCATCTACACGTCCGACCACGGATTTTTTCTGGGCGACCATGGCTGGTATGACAAGCGCTTCATGTACGAAGAGTCGATTCGCATCCCCTTCCTGATGCGCTATCCACGCGCCATCCAAGCCGGAACCACCAGCGAACGAATTGCGCTGAATGTAGACTTCGCACCGACTATTCTGGACTACGCAGGAATGACCGTCCCGCAGGAGATGCAGGGGCGAAGCCTGCGAGCAGTCGCCGAAGGCAGGCCGCATTCTGACTGGCGCACCTCGATGTACTACCGCTATTGGATGCACCTCGCCCACTTCAACATCCCGGCGCACTACGGAATCCGCACCGAGCGCCACAAGCTGATCTATTACTACGGGGAGGCGCTGGGCAGCGCCGGCGCTATCGATAAGTCTACAGCGCCGGAGTGGGAGCTGTTCGACCTCGAAAACGACCCCCAGGAGATGTTCAACGTCTACCACGACCCGGCTAACGCCGAACTGATCGGCGAGCTCAAGTCCGAGTTGGAGCGGCTACAGAAAGAGTTGGGTGACAAGCCCCACGAAGTTAAGTCGTAAGAGCCGAAAGTTCTCCGTAAACTCTTACTCTTCATTGCCGGGGGTAGATTGCGCAGGCAGGCCTTCTTTGAGCCGGTGAAGTTCCACGAGCCCTGCGTCGCGGATACTGGTGAGTTGAGCCACTGAAAGTCCGGCCACCGATTCTTGCACGTCGCTGACTATCTGCGCGACAAGGTCCTCGGTGAGTTTCGGTTCACCCAAGGTTCGCCAGCGCGCTTCCTGGGTTGGCCCCAGATGGCGCATGTAGTGGGAGATGCCTTCGGCGCCTCCCGCCAGATGATAGGTAGTGAAGGGCCCCTGCAGCGCCCAGCGCAGGCCCGGTCCCTGGGTAACAACTTCGTCAACCCCTTCTACCGTGGTGATACCCTCGGCCACCAAATGTACAGCCTCTCGGAAGAGCGCCGCGGCTAGCCGGTTGGCAATGTGGCCGTAAGCCTCCTTCTTCATCAGCACTGGCGCCTTGCCGATTGCCAGGTAGAACTCCACCGCCCAGTCCAGCACGTGCGGCGCGGTCTGTTGGCCGCCGGCGATCTCCACCAAAGGGATCAGATGGGGGGGATTGAAAGGATGGCCTACGATCAGACGTTGCGGGTGCCTGGCCTCGGCTTGAATGTCGGAAGGAAGCATAGCGGTACTGCTACTGCTCACGATTACCTGCGGGTCGATTATTGACTCCAAAGCTCGCAGTGTTTCCCGCTTGACGGTCAAACGTTCCGGCACGCTCTCCTGCACGAACTGGGCCGCGGCCAGTTCAGCGCCGATTTGAGCCGAGAACTGCACGCGGCTGGAGTCAGCCCGCGGCGCCAGACCCAGGCTTTCCAGCGCGGGCAGCATCCCGTCGATGGCGCGTCGCAGGTCGGCTTCATCGCGAACAGGATCGACAGCGATTACGTCCAGCCCGTTTGCCAGGAAACAGGCTGCCCAGCTCGCGCCGATGGTCCCCGCGCCAATGACGGCCACCCGCTGGATTCGGTCGACAGGCACGTGTATCGCTGTTTGAATTTCGCCCATTTGATCTTCCCATCTGGAAGGGGATTCTTGGATGACGCGGGAAAGGGAATTAGCCAAAGGATGGCAGATGCCGACCGTGACAGTCAGGAGCAGAAAGCAAGGGCGGCCATGACCTGCCCGCCGGTCTACGGGACTCTACATCGAGGTCAGAAAGCTCCGAAAACGGGCCAGAACCTCATTCATTCCCGGGTGAAAGTCGCGCAGCAACCGTTCCTCGCTGATCGAACCGTCCGCCAGTTCGATCATCTTTGCCGCCTTTTCATCCGTCTCCAGGTCGACATAGCTGGTCGAAAGACGCAGGGAAAGCTCTGTCGCCGGTGTGCCGAAGTCCGAACCGGGCAAAGTGGCGATCTGCCATTCCTCCAGCAGGTGGCGCGCCAGTTCGGTAGAGGAGTGAACGCCGCGGGCTGCCATGTGTTGGCGCATATGATCGAAATTGGGGAACAGATAAAACCCGCCCATCGGCTCGGCGCAAGGAACGTCCAGTTCGCAGAGCCCGCGCCAGAGGTAGCGTGTGCGGGCAGCGTGCAGCCCAGTGCATTTCTCGATGTATGCGGCGAGTTCGGCATCGTCGGCGTAGGCGGTGACCGCGGCATATTGAATCGGCGCGGACGCGGTGGACCAGACCTCACTGCCGACTTTGGCGACAGCCTGTAGCAACTGCCGACCAATTTCTCCTGGCGGGACAATCGCCGTCCCCAGACGCCAGCCGCCGAGCGAGAGATGCTTGCTCTTCCCGCCGAGCACGACCGTTCCCTCCGGATAATAGCTGCTGATCGAGACGTGCTCGCGCCCGAACGCGGTCAGCCCGTAGATCTCGTCCGAAAGAACCAGGACTTGCTCCTGCCGGCAGATGTCGGCAATCTCTGCCAGTAGTGCAGGTTCCAGCATCTGCCCGGTCGGATTGCTGGGACTGTTCAAGATCAGAAGGTGCTGTGCGTGTGGGGAGTTCCGCAGGAGTTGTCGCAGCCTCGTCGGATACAGGTGGTGCCCGTCGAGCGGGCTTGCCGGGATGCGCAGGACCGGGCGGTTTAACAGCCGCGACTGCGGCTCATAGCTCACCCATGAAGGCGTATGCAGAATGGTGGCTCCGGCCACTGCCATCTGGAATGCGAAAAGGAGGGCCTTGCTGCCTGGAGCAACGATGACCTGGTCGGCTTTTACTTCGACCTGCAATTGTCGCGAGTGAAAGTTTGCGACGGCCTGGCGGAGTTTGGGGACTCCTGTACTGGGCAAGTAGCTATGGCGGGAGGCGTGTTCAACCAGCGCACTGACGATTTTGGGATGGGCAGGAAAGCGGGACTCGCCAAATCCTAGATGGTAAACGGTCTCGCCCTCGGCCCACATCTGGCGGACTCGTTCGTTGATCAAGAGAGTTGGCGAAGGGGAAAGCCGGTTGCCTACGGCAGGCGAGAGACTAAAGTTCAATTGCAGCCTTAACGCATTTCTCTTTGAGACCTCTATCCAACC
The DNA here is from genome assembly GCA_965220715.1 of Caldilineaceae bacterium. Classification (GTDB taxonomy): domain Bacteria; phylum Chloroflexota; class Anaerolineae; order Caldilineales; family Caldilineaceae; genus Bin5. The sequence goes on along the minus strand of OZ244843.1, from coordinate 3,148,087 downwards.
CAGAAGGCCTTTTCGAGGTCGGTGAAATCTTCGGCCGGCCCTTGGAACTTGTTGCGGCCCAATTCCAGCACATAGACATAGTCGGCGATCTTAAGGGCTGATCGAATCTCCTGGTCTACAAGCAGGATCGTCAGTCCATCGCGATCCCGCAGGTCAACCAGCATCTGATATACCTCTTCCGAAAGGAGTTTGGCAAGACCGGCGGTCGGCTCATCCACCAGAATCAGTTTTGGATCGGTCATGAGCGTGCGGCCTATCTCGACCATCCGCTGCATTCCACCTGAGAGTTCGCCGGCGTTGGATTTGCGCCGCGGTTTCAAAACCGGGAAGCGCTCATAGTTTTCCGCCAACTTACGTCTGATGCGGCTCTTGTCATTCTTAAATGTCCACGCGCCAAGTTCCAGATTTTCTTCCACCGACATGAATCGAAAGACGCCCGGCTGCTGAGGAATATAGGAGATTCCCTTGTTTATGCGCTCGTGCGTGGGCACGTCGATAATGTCCTGCTCGTTGAGACGGATCTGCCCCTGGTTGGGGCGCAGGAAGCCGTAGATCGCCTTGAGCATGGTGGACTTGCCGACGCCATTGGCACCGAGAATGGTGGTGATCTTGCCACTCTCGGCCTGCAAAGAGACCCCCTGCAGGATGTTCAAGTCGCGGTAATATCCAACGTACAGTTCGTTGATTGCCAGCATTATTCTTCGTCCTCACCCAGATAGGCCGCTTTCACCACGGGGTCTTCCCGTACAACCGCCGGTTCGCCGTCGGCAATCAGGTCTCCATAGTTCAGCACGAGCAGCCGTCGGCTGAGCGTAAATATCGTGTCCATATTATGGCTGATAATGATGAAGGCTTTTCCCTGGGCATTGATTTCAGTGATGTAACGGTAGATCACTTCCATCAACCGGGGGTGGACGCCGGCGAAGGGTTCATCCAAAATGATCATCTGGGGATCGAGCATGAGAAGGCGGCCCAGCTCCAGCAGCTTCTGCTGGCCGCCGGACAGTGCACGCGCGTATTCGTTGCGTAGGTGGGCGATGGTCAAGAACTCCAGCACATCCTGCGCTTTCTCTTCAAAGTCGCGCTGGCGGGCGGTAGCGCGCATCGCCATGGCCGGGATGAGCAAATTCTCCAGTACAGTCATGCGACGGAAGGCCCGCGTTACCTGAAACGTTCGGCCCAGCCCGGCTCTGGCAACGCCATAAGGCGGCCGCGTGTCGATTCTTTCGCCGTTCATATAGACCGTGCCGCTTGAGGGCTTGAGCGCGCCGTCCAGAATGTTGGTCAGTGTCGTCTTTCCGGCACCATTCGGGCCAATGAGCCCGATCAGTTCGGGCCCTTCCACGGTAAAGGAGACGTCCTTAAGCACTTCAAGTCCGCCAAAGTTCTTACAAATTTTGTTCGCGGTCAGTTCTAACATGGTTGCTATTTGCCTGGTTGCGCTATGCAGCGCCCTTCTCTCAGCTTGCGGAAGGTTCTTCTTCTACGACATCCTCATCCGACTCTTCCTCTTCCTCTTCGGCGCGAATCGAGACTGTTTCTTTGGCGACGCCGCCTCGACTGATTCGCTCAAGAAGCGGGAAGAGGAGACCATTGCGCTGGAAGCGGAGTGTTAGCATGAGCAGCATGCCGAAGAAAACCAACCGCCAAAGAGTCATGTCGACGTGAAGCGGCCCGATCGTGATGTTGGTGCGCAGCAGTTCCAGGAGAAAGGTGATGACGATAGCGCCAACTGATGCCGCGTAAATGTTCTCCAGGCCCCCAATGACAGCCATGGCAATCACCAGTGACATTTGCAGGATAATCAGCGTATTGGGCGTGATGATGCCGATGTAATGGCCCTGCAACGCGCCGGCCGCCGCCGCCAGAGTGCTTGTGACCACAAAGACCAGCACCTTGTAGCGCACGATGTTGACGCCCAGGGCAGCCGCGGCCTCTTCATCTTCACGAATAGCGCGGATGAACAGGCCGAACCGGGACGCTGCCAGCCACGTCATCAAGGCCATTGCAATCAGGAACAGGAGCAGCATGGCGTAGTAAGGCGGAATTTTGCTGGTCGAACTGAAACCAAGAACGCCGCCGGGAAAGAGCGGCACCAACTCCAGTCCGCTCTGACCTTCGGTAATCGGAATCTCGGCACTGATCGATGCCCGTAAAATCTCGGAGAAGCCAATGGTAAACAGAGCCAGGTAGGTGCTGCGCAAACGCAACACAAGCCAGCCGACCAGGAGGCCAAAGATAGCGCCCATGACCAGCCCCATTGCGATACTCGCCCAAACCGGCGGAAAGATGATCAGCGTGCCGGCGGGAAGGGTCTGCGTCTTGGCCATGTCAAGACAGGATTCGTCTATCGTGCCGACGCGGCGGACATTCAAAATCACCAGCCACCAGTTGCCGAGCAAAGGTATGTCAGTGCAAAGTTCGGAAGGGGCGGTTGTGAAGCGAATGAATTTCCCAATCAGCCCCGACGTGTAGCCCCCGATCGCCATGAATGCCAGGTGACCAAAGGAAAACTGCCCGGCGTAACCGGCCAAAAGGGACCAACTGGAGGCAAGGATCGCGTAGAAGAATGCCGTAATGGCAAGGTGCATGATGTAACTGTTGAGGACGATTGGTCCCAGTCCTCCCAGTTCCGACGACGCAAGCGGGATCACCAACAGGATGACCACGGCAGTCGATCCGGCGACGCGGTAGAGAACAGTTGGGTTCATAGTTCTCGTCCAAAGAGGCCGGTCGGCTTCAGGAGAAGTACGAGCGTCAGTATAATCATGCTGTAGGCGGGAATGTAGGCGGCGGCCCTGGTTGCATCGGGTATGCAGCCGGTTCCCGCGGCTTCGACCAGCCCAACGATTAGCCCGCCGAGGAAAGCGCCAGGCAGGCTGCCCATGCCGCCCAGGACGATAATGACAAAGGAGCGGGCCGCGGCGGGGACGCCCACCTGGGGTAGCCACGAGAAGACCTGCACCAGCGAAGCCCCGGACAGCCCGGCCAGCATCGCCCCCATGCTGAAGGCCAGCGTGTTCATTGAGTTGGGATTGATGCCGGTGACGGCCGCGGCCTGCCTGTCCTGACTGACGGCGCGCAGGGCCTTGCCGACCCAGGTCCGGTAGAGGAACCAGAGTAGCGCAGCCAGCATGATAAGGGCCAGAACGGCAGCTGTGAAACGCGGGTTGGGGATGGAAATTGCGTCAAAGACGGTGACATTGCCCGGTGTCATCTTGAGCAGCGCGCCAGATTCGGCGGGAAGTTCCACGCGCGGGAAGGGAAAGAAACGCTGCGCTTTCACTGGCACCGCCGACGTCAGGGCCTGCGTAAAGTATTGCAGAAAGAAAGCCAGCCCGAATGTCACGAGAATTGCATACTCGGTGGGCCGTTCAATCTCTCCGCTGCCCATGGGGCGCAGGAAGGTTCTCTCAAATATGTAGCCGATGACGAAGGTCACGATGCAACTTGCCAGGATAGCGACCAGGGGAGATACGCCCGGTAACCATACGGCGGACACAAAGTAGGTGACCATGCCGCCAATCATGTAGAACTCGCCATGGGCGAAGCTGACGACGCCCAGAATTGAGAAAATGAGCGTCAAACCCAGCGCCATCAGCCCATAAATGATGCCAATGACGATACCGTTGGCAAGCTGTGAGACGACAAATCCGCGATTGGCGACGCAGAGATTGTCGGGATCGGCGAGGGCGAAGGCGGCGATAAAGATGCCGACGACCAGCGCGATAGCGATGCCGATCAGGCGATTCGTGATCTTGGGCGTGGCGAACCAGAGCGGGACGAGGCTGAAGGGCCCGAGGGCCGCGCCTATCACGGCGCCGCCGAATGAGGCCTGGGAGATTTCCAGGTCTTTGCGGGCGTAGATGCGGGGCGTTACGACGCCGCCCAGGGCCCCCCAGAAGAGAATCCACAGAAGCGTCCAACCGAAGATCGCTGCGTTCTCCATGGGTTAGTTCAGATCCTGGTGGGCTGTGGGCAAGTGTTTTCGCTAGGTTGACAAATGAGGCTCTGTCCGGTTTGGCGGACTGGAAAAGGAACAGTGGAAGGCCTGCAAGCCAGGGGATTCGCTTGCAGGGCCTTCCGTCCGGATTCAAAGGCCAAAGTTCAGAATAATACTACTGACCGACAATGACCGGCTCGTCGGTCTGATAGACATCCGGGTATACGACCGCCGTGTCTACGGCATCCTGGCCCGCTACCTGATACTGGACGATGGTGATAGCGGGATCGGGGAACTGGTGCCACCACTTGGGATCCACACCCGCCTGCTCAGGCGTATTGCTGCGGTTGACCGGAAAAGTGATGGGACCCAGGGCGCCCATGTGGTTGATGTTCTCCAAGGCGTCGATAATGTCGGCCGGGTCGGTCGAGCCAGAGTCTTCGATTGCCTGGGCAATGAGCATAATCGAGTCGTAGGAGGCCATCGCGTAAGACTCGATGTCATCTTTGCCGGTACGGGCCGAGTATTCCGTTACCAGGGCCTGAGCAATGTCGTTGTACAGCTTCTGAGGAAGACCGATGCGGCGCACAAAACAGTTGTTGCCGTCGGGGACATTCGTCCAGAAAGCGTCACTCACGAGCGAGACCTGGTTGCACATGAATGGTACGTCTTGGGGGCCGATACCGGCATCTGCGGCCTGCTGGGTGAAGTTGTAGGAGGCTTCACCGGTAGCCAGAGTCACGATCAAGTCGGGGCTCTCTGCCTTCACGCGCTCGATGATGCCGGCGAAGTCCTGGGTGCCGATGTCAACGCTGAAGGTGACTGAGTCGATGCCTGCCTCGTCCAGCAGGGCGGTCGTGTTTTCGGCGGCTGGGATACCGTAGTCGGTGTTTTCGGTAAGGATCACCACCTTGTCGAGCTTCATGCCGTTCTCGTCGCGCAGCCACTGGATGAACTTGACATCGACCGCGGAAACTTCGGAGCTCAAGGGCGCAATGCGGAAGATTTCGTCGTACTGTACGCTCGTGATCGTGTCGTTCCAGGTTTCGGCAAAGACGATGGGGACACCGTTATCGCGGGCGACCTCTTTGGCTGCCACGCCTACCGAGCTGTGGTAGCCGCCACCGATGCCGACGACGCCGTCCTGGTTAATGAGGCGTTCAACGACCGCAGTGCCGCGTTCCGGCAGGCCCTCGGTGTCGACGACGATCAGTTCGACCGGTCTCCCCATAATGCCGCCGCGGGCGTTGAGTTCGTCGGCCGCGATCAGCATCGCCACGCGCATGGCTTCGCCACCGACGACGGCGCCGGGCGCCGACAGAGGAGCCAGTCCGCCGATCTTGATCGGCTCCATCGACATGTCTTCAGATTCTTCTTCGGCGGGGGCTTCGGTTGGTTCGGGCGCTGCGGCTTCTGTCGCTGCCGGTTCGGCCTCGCCGACCGTTTCTGCTTGCGGCGCGCAACCGGCGAGTAGCAACACCAGGACAGTTAGCGCTATTGCGCTCCAGAATAGAGTTCGGGTTCTGTTCACAGGAGTCTTCTCCTTAAGTTAGGTGGGCCTACTGCCACCAAATGCCGGTTCCTGGCTGCGCATGCCTATGGACAGCAAAAAACCAGCTTTGCCGGAAGCAGGGGGAAACAGACGATGTTCTGGAATATTATGCAACAGTTCAAGCTGCATGTCAATGCACCCTGGATCCAGGGGTCTGTCCCAGATTTTTGGTGGACGTTGTCTGAATCAGGATTCACAGGATTTGCGGATTTTCAGGATTGCAGGCGACCGATCGATTCTTGTTCAGCGGATCCTTTTCGCTTTGGTTTAAAGGGCAGTTCGCAGAGGGACAACAATATGGGATACACCCTGGATCCAGGCCCAGGGCAATTGCATAAAATTAGAAAAACCTCGTGAGGCTGCCTGAATCGGGTAGGGGCGCCCCTTGTGGGCGCCCTTCATGGGCTATTGTGGCGTCCGAATTTAGATGCGATTGCCCTGGATCCTGGCCGCCTCCACCTGCGTCAGGTCTGTTGCATCGACATCGAGCAATGTGCCTGAATCGCATCACTTCCCCAAGTGGTCTGTGGAAGCCTACTGCCCGACAATGATCGGGTCGCCTGTTCGATATGTTTGTGGAAACACAACTGTGGCAGAGACGGAGTCCTCCCCCTGCTGCTGATACTGCACAACTGTTACCGCAGGGTCGGGGAACTGGTGCCACCATTTGGGATCTACGCCGGCCTGCTCAGGCGTGTTGCTGCTGTTTACGGGGAATGTAATCGTGCCAAGTGCCCCCACATAGGAAATCTCTTCCATTGTAGCGATAATCGCCTCCGTGTCTGTCGATCCGGCTTCTGTTATGGCCTGGGCGATGATACGAACGGCATCGTAGGCCGCGAACGCGTAGGACTCAGCCCCTTCTTTGCCGGTGCGGGCTTCGTATTCGGCCAGAAAGTCGAGGGCGACATCGTTGTAGAGTAGCGGCGGCAGACCGATTCGTCGCACGAAACAGTAGTTGCCGTCAGGGACGTTCCTCCAGAAGGAACTGCTTTCCAGCGCGACATGCTCACAGAGAGTCGGAACGTCCTGGGGCCCAATGCCGGCGTCAGCCGATTGCTGTGCGAAGTTGTAGGAAGCTTCGCCTGTGGCCAACGACATTATCAGGTCCGGCCCCTCAGCTTTTATCCTCTCGATAATGCCGGCGAAATCCTGTGTTCCAATGTCGACGCCGAAGGTGACGGTGTCGATCCCCGCTTCGCCCAACAGCCTCGCTGTATCTTCGGCTGCCGGTATCCCGTAGTCGGTGTTCTCGGTCAGGATCACAACTTTTTCCAGTTTGGCGCCGGCGTCGTCCCGCAGCCACTCGATAAACTTGACATCTACAGCCGATACCTCTGAGCTAAGCGGCGCAATACGAAAGACCTCAGGGTATTGCACGCTGGTGATGGTGTCGTTCCAGGTATTGGCCAGGACGATGGGAATGCCATTGTTGTGGGCCACCTCCTTGGCAACTACGCCAACCGAGCTATGATATCCGCCGGCAATGGCAACCACGCCTTCCTGGTTAATCAGCCGCTCGCAGGCGGCGGATCCTCGCTCTGGCAAGCCTTCGCTGTCAACGACGATCAGTTCGACAGGTCGACCCAGAAGACCGCCTTCGGCATTGATCTCGTCGGCGGCGATAACCATGGCGTCGCGCATTGCCTCACCCCCGACCACCGAACCCGGTGCTGAGAGGGGAACCAACGCGCCGATGCGAATAGCCTTCTCGGAATCCGGTTGATCCGCTTCAACGATTGTAGACTCTTTTGCTTCCTGTCCGGCAGAGTTTTTCTGGGATGAATCCGGCTGGGTTACTTCCATGGATGACGAAGGCGGCGTGCACGCCGCTACGACTAAGGTCATGACAATAAATGCGGCGGCACTCGCCAACAGAACTCGTTTGGACTTCATTCCTTGCTCCTCGGTCAGAGGTTTGGATATTTGCGAACAGTGGCGTTGGGCTTGGAGATGTCGAGGTAAGATCGCTTCAGTTATCGATGCTCGCTTTCGACTTCTCGCCGTTCTTCGATCGGTGGTTTCGCTGCCGTTCCGTAATTGGGCATTTTGCTCAAGAGAATCCGATCTCGCAGCGAAGTAGGAAGGCGCTCGATCCAGCGGCGGATTACGGCGTCCCTGCCCACCAGATAGCGAGCTTTGGGCCGAGCAGAGGTCAGAATCGTTTGCACAGTCTTGGCAACCTGATCAGGGTCGACGCCTCGTGGTTTCTCCAGGGACCCGATCATTCTAGTAAGTAGAGGACCATACAGCTTAAAGGCTGCCGGCGGATATCCGCGCAGCGCCCTTTCCGCGAAGGAGTGGGCCTTTCCCCAGATTTCGGTGTAAATGGCGCCTGGTTGGACAGACACTACGTCGATATCCCAGGGCCTCAATTCAAGCCGCAGGCCATCGGTGAGAGCTTCGAGCGCAAACTTTGAAGCGCTATAGGGCGAGAGAAGCGGCGTCGCACTGAAGCCGGCCATCGAGCTGATCATCACTACGCACCCCTGCGCCATTCGCAGTTGAGGAATCAGCGACTGAGTGACGTTAATCGGCGCGATAGTGTTTGTCTCCAGGATGTGGCGAAAATCGGCCGGGTCCAGATATTCGAGGAGGCCCCCGCCTGCAATGCCGGCGTTATTTACCAGTCCGTGCAGTCCCTGGCTACCTACCGCTTCGCCGACCGTTCGCGCCGCCTCCGCGACCTGATCGGCATCGGTCACGTCGAGCAGGATGGTGCGCAACTTCTCGGAGGCATCGTTCTGCAGCTGGCGGGCGTCGCTTTCTTTGCGTACCGTTGCAAATACATGCCAGTCTGCGCGGTCCATCCTTAAGGCGCAAGCGCGCCCGATTCCGCTCGAGGCCCCGGTGATGAGAACATTTTTCGGCGGTGCGGGCTGTATCTCCGCTGTCGCGCTCTCTCTAGCCATTGGATTTTCCGTCGTCCTCGGCAGGGGGACGGCCTTTCCTTATTGGACGTGGTAGATGGCTGGTTGCGTCCAGAATTCCCTCCCTAGCCGCAACTCCCTCTCCATTGTGCCCCATTCTCGGAACTCAGATTCCCATACCGCCGGTGACTTCGAGTACGTGGCCGGTGATGTAGGAAGCCAGCGGCGAGGCGATCAGAACAATGCCCGCGGCCGCCTCTTCAACAGTGGCCGGACGGCCGAGAGGGATGCGCATTTGGATATCCTTGTCGAGCATAGTGCGCACCTTGCCGGGAATACCCAACACTACCTCTTGCCCGTCGATTTCAATCGCCTCTTCCTGGAACTCCTGGCTGCGGGTCAAGCGCGTGTCGATAAAACCAAAGGCGACGGCATTGCAGCGGATTCCCAGATTGCCCCATTCCTTGGCGATGGTCTTGGTCAGTCCGACGATGCCCATTTTTCCGGCTGAATAGTTGGCCTGACCTATGTTGCCGTGCAGGCCGGACGTGGACGAGACATTGACGATACAGCGGTTGACCGGCGTCGCACCACTTTGCAGATCGATAGCAGCCGCCGCCCGCAGATAGGGCGCTGCCGCACGGATCATCCGAAATGGAGCTGTCAGATGTACGTCCAGGATCGCCTGCCACTGGTCATCGGCGATCTTATGCGCCATACCGTCCCAGGTAAAACCGGCATTGTTGACCAGGACATTCAGGTGGCCGTATGTGTCAACGGCCGTTTGCATCAGTTGGGCGGGAAATTCGGGCTCGGTGACATTTCCGGCAACGGCGATAGCCTGTCCGCCGCGGGCTGTGATGTGGCGGGCGGTCTCTTCCGCCGCGCCGGCGTCGAGGTCGTTCACAACGACGTTGGCCCCGTATTCTGCAAATCTGAGGGCGGCGCCGGCGCCGATTCCCCTTCCTGCGCCTGTAATGACAACTGTTTGGTCTCTAAACATTGGTGGTAGATGGCTGCTGGTGGTGGACGCGAGCTGTTCCTTAACTTCAGACTTCGTCAAAATAGAGGCGTGACACCATCTCGGCTACACAGGTGGGTTTTTCGACGCCTTCTATGTCGACGGTAACATTGTGAATCATCTGCAGGCCGTTCCCCCTGACCTCCTCAACCGATTGCAACTGCGTTCGAGCACGGATGCGAGACCCTGCCAGCAAAGGATGGGGAAAGCGCACGCGATTCAGTCCGTAGTTGACCGTAAGTGCCACGCCAGGATATCGGGGCTTGTCCGGCTCGACCATACCTGTCAGATGGGGGATCAGCGAGAGGGTAAAGAAGCCGTGGGCAACCGGCGCGCCAAAGGGGGATTCGCGTGCAGCACGCTCTTCGTCGACATGAATCCATTGATGATCCAGCGTCGCGTCGGCAAAGCCGTTTATCATCCCCTGTGTAACTGTGAACCAGTCGCCGACCCCGGATTCGGCGTCGACTTTCGTTTGCAGATCCGTATATGCCGCTTGTCGGGACATCATTTTCTCCATTTGAAAATCGTCGATGAGGGCGTCAGGCGGTCATGCCTCCATCCAGGTTGATAGCTTGGCCGGTAATGAACCGGGACTGGTCCGAGCAGAGCCAAACGATTGCGTCAGCGATATCTCGCGGCTGACCAAAGCGTCGCATCGGGATGCGTTCCAGCATCTTTTCCGCCCTGCTGGGATTTTCAGCGATGAGCGGGCTGAACAGGGGCGTCTCGGTATAGACAGGACAGACGGCATTTACGCGTATGTTATAGCGAGCGACCTCTTGCGCGGCGACGCGGGTAAGGCCAATTACGCCGTGCTTGGAGGCAGTGTAGGCCGCCTGGTTGGGGAGGCCCCGCTTACCGGCAATCGAAGAGATGTTGACGATCGACCCGCCCGAGCCGGACATCCGCCTGATCTCTTCCTGCATACAATAAAAGACGCCGGTGAGATTTACGCCCAGCACCTTGTCCCAGCCTTCGTGCGGATAGGTTTGGAACGGTACCCAAGGGCCTCCAATTCCTGCGTTGTTGATCGCGAAATCGAGGCGGCCAAAGCGGCCGGCGGATTCTTCAAGCAGACCGGCCACTTGCTCGGGGTCCGAGACATCGCACCGGACGAAAAGGCCTTCTGCCCCGCACTCCTGCACCAGACCCACTGTCTCAGCGCCGCCATGCGCGTTCACGTCGGCCGCGACAACAGATGCGCCCAGTTCGGCAAAACGCCGCGCGGCTTCACGTCCTATTCCAGATCCGGCGCCGGTTACTAGCGCCACACTTCCTGCAAAATTCATCGTAGTGACCCGCGGTCAGCGGTAAGAGGTTGCTGCACTACTGGAAGGATTTCCCTAGTCGGCGGCCGTTGCCAGCAGTGTTTCCCCTAACTCTTGCAGCTCGGCCAGAAAATCTTCGGCTTCGACCTGGGCGGCAAAAAGTTGAGCCATACGCCGGTTGAAGCTGTACAAAAAGGATTCGAAGCCGGGCGGAAGTTGCCAGACTTTGGCAGCCTCGACAGCGTCGGCAAAGGCTGCGAGATGGGGGAAACGCTCTTTCCAGGCATCTCTCAACGACGTCCGGGCGGGCATCCAACCGCCGTCGTTTGGCAGCGAGCCAAGCACGTCAGGGCCGCTGAGAAAATCCGCAAGTTCGAAAGCTTCACTCTTTCGCGGCGAGCCAGCAGAGACGGCATAGCAGCTGGTGAACGCCAGTGAATAACTCAGCTTTGCAGGCCCTGCGGGCAGGGGCGCGACCCCGTAGCGGAATGATGGAAATTCAGTGTCAAAATAGGGAACGACCCAGTTTCCCTCTATACTCATGGCGCCACTGCCCTTTCCCAATACTTCCCCGGCCCACTCGCTATTCGACTCACCCGCATGCCCGGCGAAGTTATCCCGGAAAATCTGGATGTACCAGTCCAGTGCGGAGGCGGCAGCCGGGGAATGCAGGGCCATGCTGCCGCTTCCATCGATAATTGTACCACCGGCGCCGTACAGAAAGGGAAGCCAGCGGGAAAGATCGGGCGATTCGATGAATCCGAAGCGATTTCGCTCCAGATCGGTCTGGCCGACTGCTACGGCCCTTAATGTTTCCCAATCGGTAGGGGGAGCATGGCTTGCGGCGGCCAGCCCTTCACTGTCGTAGACCAGTGCCAGCGTCCGCACTTCCCGCGGCAAACAGTAGCGCGCAACCGATGCCTCGTCCGAGGGCCAAGTGAAGGCCGCCGCCAGTTGGGGGGGATATCCCTTCGGATCGAGAAGCCCCTGTTCTGCGGGGGCCAGCAACCCTTCGGCGACCAGATCGGGAAAGAGGAAACTGCTGACTACCACCAGGTCGGGCGGGTCCTCTCTTGCCAGCCGCTTGCGAAGCTCCAGGCCGTAATCGGCAGCGGAATACAGATCGACCTGCAACTCTCTGGCGGCTGCCCACGCAGTTATGTGGCCTTGCAGAGCCTTGGTAACCTGCCCCTCCTCGGGAAGGAAAAGGCGAAGATTACGCGCGGCTTTATCAGGCTCTTTCCCCAGCTGCAGGAAGGGCAGTTCTGGCAGGCTAGGACGGAATGGCAGCGCGTCACATCCGCCCAGCAAGAGTGTCAGCAGCAAGAGGCCAAGGTGTGCATGAATGCGCCGCGGGCGAGAGAGGCATTCGAACACTTTTCTCCTGCCAGTGCTCCTGTCTCGCCTTTTCTCACTGTTGGCTTTCAACGAACGCTGAATAGGCATCTGCGTCCATCAGTTTGTCAAGTTCGGCGGCATCCTCTACTTCGATTTTGAGGAACCAGGCGCCGTAAGGATCGCTGTTCACCAGCTCGGGCGTATCGGACAGCTCCTCGTTGACGGCGGCAACAGTACCGGAAACGGGAGCGATTATATCCTCGGCTGCCTTAACCGATTCGACCACTGCAATTGCTTCGCCGGCAGAAACGGCGGCGCCAATTTCGGGCAGTTCGACAAATACGATATCGCTCATCATGTCCTGGGCGGCATCACTGATGCCGACGACAACGGAGGACTCTTCCTGTCTGGCCCATTCGTGTGTACCTGCGTATTTCACATTCGATTCATAGTGGTAGGATGTCATTGGGTTCTTCCTTGGGAACGCCTGTCGCCCGTGTCAAGACGGGCAAATATGAAAACAGACCGGCCCGGCAGAGTACGCACGCTTCTTGCGACGGGGGCGGCGCGGCATACGAGCGGCTCGCCGCCGGTAGTTTGATTACGCTCTGCTCAAGCCAACTATCGCTTCCTCTTCGCCCAGAGAAAATGTAACTGATTCACCTTCGAGAACCTCAGCGGTTTCGGTCGTCAATTCGATTTCCAGCGTCAAGGTTTCTGCCATTATGTAACTTTTATGTGCCGACAGCAGGCTGCTCATGAGCGGCGAATCCGGCAGCGTCAGCCTGATGCGGTCACTGATGTCCAGGTCGGAATCTTTGCGCAGTTGCTGAATGCGGCGTACAAGCTCCCGCGCCTGGCCTTCCAGTTCTAATGCAGGGGTCAGTGTCGTCGTTACGGCAACAAGGTAGCCGCCGTCTTCGGCGACTGCGAGGCCGGCGCGGGGCGTTCGGCGCACCTCCACATCCTCCGGTTCGACAACATAAGATTGGCCGTCATCATCCACGGTCACGGATTCGCCGGCGTCAAAGCGGTCAGCCAGTTCCCGCTGATTCCACTCGGCGAATTCCCGCCTGATAACCGGGAAACCGCGGCCGTATTTTTGACCAAGCTGCTTGGGTAGCGGAAAGACGGTCACGTCGACCAGATCACCGGCTTCGCTGGCAATGCCCACTTCCTTAACATTCAACTCGGAAAGGAGCAGATCACTCACCCGCTCCAGGCCGGCGTTTTCCTCCTCTGTGCGCGTGCGAACAACTACCCGTTGCACCGGTTGGCGCACTTTCAGCGCAACGGATTCTCTTGCCGCCCGGCCCAGCGTCGTCACCTTTTGCGCCAGGGCCATGTCAGCATGAAGACGGTCATCGATGGCAGCCTCATCGAATTGCGGCCAAGTCGCCAGATGGATCGAGACCGGCGCATCAGGCTCGACGCCAGCGACCAAATTCTGGTAGACCTCCTCAGAGATGAAAGGGATCGCCGGAGCCAACAGTTTGGAGACAGTAACGAGCGTATGGCGCAAGGTGGATAGGGCAGCTGCGTCGCCATCCCAGAAGCGCCGCCGGTTGAGCCGAACATACCAGTTGCTGAGTTCGTCGACAAATTCGGCAATGGGGCGAGTGGCCGCAGTGACATCGTAGGCCTCGTAGGCGGCAGTCACGTCACGGATGAGCCGGTTCAGCTCGGAGAGCAGCCATCGATCATGCAGTGCGAACTCGGGAGACTGCGTCGACTCTTTCGTTCCTCCATCGCTTCCGTTATTGCCTTCCTGAAGATTGGCGTATACGACGTAAAAGCTGTAGGTGTTCCACAATGTATTGAGGAATCGTCTTTTCACCTCCGCCACCAGATTGCCGCTGAAGCGCCGCGCGTTTCCAGGTGGGCCGGCAGTATACATATACCAGCGAGTGGCATCGGCGCCGTGTTCGTCGAATACCTGCCACGGGTCGACCACGTTGCCTTTGGACTTGCTCATCTTCGAGCCGTCTTCGGCCAGAATATGGCCCAGACAGATAACGTTCTTGAATGCCGGCCTGTCGAAGAGCAGTGTGCTGACCGCGTGCAGCGTGTAGAACCAGCCGCGCGTCTGATCGATCGCTTCGCAGATGTAGTCGGCCTGTTTGTAGGTCTCCCACTCTATTTCGTTGGAGAACGGGTAGTGCCACTGGGCAACGGGCATCGAGCCGCTGTCGAACCAGACATCGCAGAGTTCGTTGACGCGGCGCATCGTGCCGCCGTCCGGCGCCGGCCACGTGATATCGTCCACATAGGGGCGGTGGAGGTCCAACCCGCTCAAGTCGCGGCCGCTCTTCTCCGACAGTTCGGCAATGCTGCCGATACACTCCATGTAATCGCTGCCGGCCGCGTCGCTCTTCCAGATCGGGATCGGCGTAGCCCAGTAACGATCGCGGCCCAAGGCCCAGTCCACATTGTTCTCCAGCCAACGCCCGAAACGCCCGCTGCGGATATGATCGGGCACCCAGTTAATCGTGTCATTCAACGCCACCAGCCGGTCCTTAAAGTCGCTGGTGCGAATGTACCACGTCTCCTTCGCCCAGTAGATCAGAGGGGTGTCGCAGCGCCAGCAAAAGGGGTAGGTATGCTCGTAGGTGCCGGCCTTGTAGAGCAGTCCCCGTTCTTCCAGATCGGAGGTAATGTGGGGATCAGCCTCTTTGACGAAAATACCGGCCCAGGGCGTAACCTCCGGTTTGAACTGTCCGGCGGAATCGACTGTGTGGAAGACCGGCAGGTTATGGGTTTGCCCGGCGGCCAGGTCGTCTGCGCCAAATGCGGGCGCGATGTGAACGATACCGGTACCGTCAGCAGTGCTGACATAGTCGGCGGCGATGACGTAGGCAAAGCGCTCTTCAACAGGAGGCCCAAAGCGGTACAGCGGCTCATATTCCTTGCCGACCAGCGCAGCGCCCTTCATTTCAGCTATCAGTTCGTAGCCCGGCTCGAGAACGGCCTCGGCCCTTTCCTTGGCCAAATATAGTTGTGCGCCGGAAGCGTCTCGTACCTTCAGGTAGTCGATATTTTCACCGACGGCCAGGGCCGCGTTGCCGGGAAGCGTCCACGGCGTGGTCGTCCACGCCAGCAGAAAAGCGTCTTCTTCGCCCTTTACGGCGAACTTCACGTAGACGCTGGGGTCGACGGTTCCTTCCTTGTAGCCCAGTGAGAGTTCATGGCTGCTGAGAGGGGTGCCGCAGCGTGGACAGTAAGGAACGACCTTGTAGCCTTCAAAGAGAAGGCCCTTATTCCAGAGCTGCTGGAGAATCCACCAAAGCGACTGGACGTACTCATTGTTCATGGTGACGTAGGCGTCATCGAGACTTACCCAGAACGCCATCCTCTCGGTGAGGGCCTCCCAGTCGCTGAGATACTCCCAGACCGACTCTTTGCACATCCGGTTGAATCTGGCGACGCCATACTCTTCGATCTGGTCTTTACCGGTAAGACCGAGTTGCTTTTCGACCTCCAGTTCAACCGGCAGGCCGTGCGTGTCCCAGCCCCCTTTGCGCAACACGTGGTAGCCTTGCATGGTCTTGTAGCGGGGGAACATATCCTTGAACGCCCGCGCGAGCACATGATGGATGCCCGGCCGGCCGTTGGCAGTCGGCGGACCTTCGAAAAAGACATATTCCGGACCACCTTCACGCTCCTGCACGGAGCGCTGGAAGACATCCTTGTCCTGCCATAACTTCAGAATTGCCTCCTCCATCTCAGGAAAGGAGGTGCTGGCGGGGACCGCTTTGAATCTGTCGCGCTGCGCACGCCCATTAGTCGAGGCAACCGATTCTGAGATTGTCTGTGCCATTATATTATCCCTTATCGTCTTGGAAACGGTGCCATTCTACGCCTTGGCCTCGCCTATCTCCACATAGATTCGCTTATTGATCGCGCCCTTGCTACGGTAGTCGACCACGCGCATTGCGCCGACTTCACTTGTGTTGCGGGCGTGGGTACCGCCATCGGCCTGGAGGTCCAGTCCTTCCAAATCAACTGTCCGCACTTCGGCAATCTGTTTGGGCAGAAGATTGATTTTGGTACGGATCAAATCCGGTATCTGGAATGCCTCTTCGCGGGGCATAGTCTGCGTAGTGATCGGGCGCGCAGCCGCGATTTCAGCATTGCATTTTTGTTCGATCGCGGCCACCAGGTCGCCGCTCATTGCCTGAAACTCGAAGTCCATTCGGCCGCCCCCCGGCTTCATGTCGCCGCCGGTTACAGAGGCGCCGTAATCCCGCCAGACGACACCACACAGGATGTGCATGGCCGTGTGTGTGCGCATCAGAAGGTAACGTCGCGCCCAGTCCAGCTCCCCGAGCACTTTTCGCCCCGGCGCGATCGGAATCGACTCGCCCTTCATCCCATCCAGCGTATGCCAGATGCGGCCGCCCTCCCGCTTGACCTTGCTTACGGACAGCCGGCGGTGGTCTATGGTCAGCCAGCCGATATCGTTGGGCTGACCGCCGCCGCCCGGGTAGAAGGATGTGCGGTCAAGCGCAACGCGCAACTTTCCATCCTTTTTATCGACAGCAGTGATGGCAGCGTCAAATTCCTGGATGTAGGCGTCGTCGTAAAAGAGTTCGGCAGTCATCAGTTCCTCGCTTCAGTACTCGGGAAAAAAGCTTACCACCAGATAACAAAAGAGAAAGCCCGACCCAAAATTCAGGGACGGGCTGAAAAGTCCGCGGTACCACCCTGCTTCCCGGCCATTGGGCCGGACCGCTTTTGTGCCAGCGAAGAGATCCACATACTGTCTGGCCGTGAAGGTAACGGTTCACGACACCGGTGACGCTTACTAAACGATATGGCCGCTTTTCAGGTCACGGCTCAGGAGTGATATTCGCTGTCGCAGCGGTCCGTCCGGCTTCCACCTACCCGGACTCGCTGGGGACTTGACGACAGTTACTCGTCTCCTTCAACGCCAATTCTGCACTCAATAGAGCAAATCGCCGCAATTGTAACTCCGCTGAGGAAGTTTGTCAATCTGGACCGGCCGCGGATGTAGGATCGTCTTCGGTCACCTCCGCGGGCAATTGGACATCCGCTGGCAACTCCACCAACACCGAATCCACAGCCCGCCCGGTCACTTGTTCAACTTCATACCGCACGCCGTCAAGCTCGACGACGTCGCCAACCACAGGGATGCGGCCCAAGTGGGCCATAATGAGACCGCCTACAGTATCGACCTCCTCCTCGTCATAGTTGATGTCGAAATGCTGGTTGAGTTCATGCAACAACAGGGATCCGTCTACGCGCAGGCGCCTATCACCCACAAACTCGAAAGGCGCCCGTTCTACGTCGAACTCGTCCTGGATTTCGCCAACGACCTCCTCCAGCAGGTCTTCGAAGGTGACGATTCCGGCCGTGCCGCCGAACTCGTCGATAACCACCGCCAGCGCGCCTTTCTCGGCCCGAAATCGTCCCAGCATCTGGTCCAGCGAGAGCGTTTCCGGCACGACGATCACCGGCCTGTTCCTTGCCATTTTACGCAGATCGAGCGGGCCGGCATCGGCGCTATTTTGCAGGTGGCGGGCCAGGTCCTTGACGTGGAAGAATCCTCTGATCTGGTCCAGGTCTCCATCGTAAATCGGATACCGCGAGTGATTGGATGCGCACACAAGCCGCAGAATTTCTTGTTCGGTTTCAACGGCAGAAATGCCGACAATACGCGTGCGCGGCGTCATAACCTGGCCCACGGTCCGCTCTCTCATGTCCAGGATGTTTTCGATGTAGAGCTGCTCGGAGGGCGCGATCAGTCCCTCTTCGAAACTCTCTTCGACGATCAACTCAAGTTCCTGCGGAGAGATCATGCGGTCCTGTTCGTCCCGCTCGGGCACGCCGCAAGCGCGCGTTATAGCGCGCGCAATGACGTTGAGGACATAGATGACTGGAGAGAATGTGCGCTCGATGACCCAGAACGGGTTGATCACGCGCAGAGCTGTAGCCTCTGGCGCCTGCAGCGCCAAAGATTTGGGCATTACCTCCCCAAAAACTACGTGCAGATAGGTCATCAGACCGATGGCCAGGACCAGGGCAGCGCTGTGGGCAGTTGCAACGTTGATCAGGCCCATTTCGACACCGTAATGCTCCAACAGAGCCAGGATCCACTCGGCGATTGTGTGTTCGCCGTACATGCCCAATCCCAAGCTGGAAAGCGTAATGCCCAACTGAGCCATGATGATAAAGCGGGTCTGCCCGCGCGCGTCGGTCAGAATTCGCATTACCTTGGCGGCTGAAGCTGAGCCTTCATTGGCCAGTTGGGCCATACGCGTCCTGGACGACGCGACAACCGCGAATTCCACGGCTACAAATAGGCCGTTGAAAAAAATTAGTGCGGCAATGATCAAAACGGGAAGCAGAAATTCCACTCGCTAAACTCCACCTGCATTCTCGTCAATTTGCCCCGCGCAAATCTGGCTGACGAGGGCTCTAGGTTGACTGCGCGCGGGTTTGGGATGGATCGTCGGCCTGGAGCAGGTTCGCTTCCGCTCCGGGAGGTAAGGCGACGCTGACCTGGGAAATCGCGAAACCGCTCACCTTTTCAACTCGGAAGTCAAATTCCTGCAGCCGCACTTCCTGTCCCTGTTCGGGAATGGCTCCCAGCTCGGCAAGAATCGCGCCGCCCAGGGTATCGACATCATCATATTCGAGAGTAGAACCCAGCACGGCCGATAGACTTTCCAGGTCGACATCGCCTGCAAGATGCAGACGCCCGTCGTTCGCCAGGGCCATTTCCTGGCTTTCGGCATCAAACTCGTCGGCAATGTCGCCGAATATCTCCTCAATCAGGTCCTCGAAGGTTACAATGCCCGCTGTCCCACCGTATTCGTCGATGACAACGGCCAAATGGAAGTGTTCACGCTGGAGTTGGCGGAACACTGTCCCCACCGAAGCCGACTCCGGCACATAGGGGGGAACTCGCATTACATCGCGGACCTCCCCGTCCTGTCCGCATGTGCCCTGAGTGTGTCCGGCTGCTGTTGGGGCGGGGTCGACCCCAAAACACAGGAGGTCTTTCAGGTGGACGACGCCGACGATGTTGTCGACCGTACCCTCATACAGGGGTAGTCGCGAATGGCTCGATTCGGCGAGTAGGCGCAACAGGTCGGCCGCTGGCAAATCCACCGGCGCGGCCAGCAGCTGGGTGCGGGGCACGACCAGGTGGCGCAGCGAACGCTGGCGCAACTGCAGCGTATTCTCTAACAGCTCGGTCTCGCCCTCTTCTAAAACACCTCCTGCCCCGCTCTCCTGCACCATCATCAGGATCTCTTCGGGAGCATGGATGTGAAAGCCCTCAGAAACCGCCCTTAAACCGACGAGGCGCAGGAAAAGGCGGCCGCTGCCATTGAAGAACCAGATGAGCGGCCTCAACAGGATCATTGCCCAATTCACCGTCGATACCAGCAGAAGAGCCGTGGGTTCGGGGAACTGGATGCCGACGGTCTTGGGGGCGAGTTCACTCAGGGCAACCTGGACAATGGTAAGGACAACGAGGACGCTGGTAGTCGCAATCGACACTGCGGCTGCCTGGGCCACCAGCCCGGAATCGCTTAGCAGCGGCGCCACCAAAGGGGTGATAACCGCTTTGCCGTAATAGCCCAATACGAGGCTGGAGAGGGTGATGCCCAGTTGGCAAGCGGCGATATAGTTGTCAAGCTGGTTTGGGCTTTCCAGAATGGGCAGCAGCGTCTGTGCCGGCCGGCTGCCGGTCGCGGCGTGCTGAGCGATGCGTGCCCGACGGGCGCCGACCGTGCCGATCTCGGCAGCGACGAAGAGTCCGTTCAGCGTGATAAGTAGAAAGACGGTTATGAGAACCAGGAATACTACCATTGTAGTAAGCGCTTACTGCCTGACTTGTGACCCTTTCTTCTCGTTGTAGACGATTTGATCATTTGTACTGTGAAAGTAATGTACACGGTTTTGGCGCGTATTGTAAGAATGTGTCGCCCGTGCCATGCTTTGCGCCGCACTAGTTGCAATGACTCTGTGATTCCTGGTCCGGTTTGGTTCTGCCATTACGGGTGAAGTATCATTGGCTGGTCACTGATAGTCCACTTTCCGGCCTTACCAGCAGGCGAGCGCTCGTGCCAAAAGCCGATAACTGGAAAAGTGAACTGTCAATCCGACACTGCAAACCGGAGTTCCTACTGATGGATCGAGCCTCAGAGCCGCCCCCGCCCTTGTCGGAAGAACGGCCCAATCTGGCTGGAGTTTCGCCGTGGGCCTCAGGCCAAGGCCTGTTGTACCTGCTGCGAACCATGCGGCCCAAACAGTGGACGAAGAACGGTTTCGTTCTGGTTGGGCTGATATTCGACGGCAAACTGTGGGACCTGCCCCTGGCCCTGACTGCCATATCGACTCTTGTCTGCTTCTGCCTGGTTTCCAGCAGCGTCTACATACTGAACGACCTGATCGACATTGAGAAGGATCGTCACCATCCCCGCAAGCGGCTGCGGCCCTTGGCCAGCGACCAACTCAACCCTGGTTTCGCCAAGGCAGCCATGGTCGTTCTCGCCGTTTCAAGCATCTTCGGCGCCGGACTGGTAGACGCCTACGTTGGGCTGACGCTGGCGGCCTACCTCGCCCTCAACGTGGCTTACTGTGTCTACCTCAAGAACGTGGTAATCATCGACGTAATGATGATTGCCGTGTTTTTCGTCCTCCGAGTCGTTGCAGGCGCGGTGGCAGTGGAAGTCAGCGCGTTCAGCCCGTGGCTATACATTTGCGTTAGCTTGTTGGCCCTATTCATTGGGTTCGGCAAACGACGGCACGAAATTGTACTCCTGAAGGAAGCTGCTGCCGGCCACCGTACCAGTCTGAAACAGTACAACCTGCCATTTCTGGATCAGATCATCGGAATCGTTACCACAAGCGGCCTTATCAGCTACACGTTCTACAGCTTCGAGGCCGAGACTGCGCTGGCAGACCGTTTGCAGATGATGCTGACGGTCCCGTTCATCGTCTTCGTTGTCTTCCGCTATCTCTACCTGATTCACGTTGAGCAACGGGGGGGTGCGCCGGACGACCTGCTGTTCGCAGATCGTCCTCTACTGGCAGCTGTGATCCTGTGGGTCCTCTCCGTGGTGGCTGTCATCTATGTCAGTTAAGCAGCGGCGGCCGGAGTATCAGGGCAGTTCGTCGAAGAATATCCTAGCCACTTTCTTCGACAAACTGGGCCCAGGCGCCCTCCATTCCGTCGCTGGTGACGCCGAAGAAGACGCGCAGGGATGAGCCTTCGCGCAACGCCAGATCAAAGCGCTCCTTGCCAGCCCGTTTTCCCGACCGAATAAAGCCGACATTTTCCTTCCAGCGGATATGGTTCGTCTTGACCGGGCTATCTTCAAATTGGGTGATGGCGTAGTTCCAGAGCTTGCGGGCGCCCTTACGGGTGACATTACTGACACTGTGGTGATTTCGCAGGTTGCGCACAACGTAGTAGGTCGTGTCTCCCCGCGTCTCGCTGTCCACAATCTCAACGCCATCCTGGGGAAGATAAAATGGGTCATCCGCCTCGGTGGATCCTGAGCTGGCGCGCCCCTTGGATCGTTTGGAACCACTGCCTCTGCCAGCGCCCGTCTTGGCCTCTCCATCGGATTCAGCTGCCGAGGGCGCTTCGTCTGATTCGGTGCTGCCGACAAGATCGGCGTTAAGTCCGACGCTTTCAAGAACCAGCGCCACGATCTCATCGCGCAGGGCAAGACTGGTTTCGGCGTCATTACGCACATAGAACTTGGACCCGTCCAGGCAGTACGGCTTTGCGTCGCCTGCGTCCACACCAATGCGGAGAACATCTACGCCGCTATTGGCAAGGATTTCAAATCGGGACTCCAGCGGGGGCGTAAGCCGTTCCGCCAGTGCCTGCTGCAACTCCTTCTGCACCTGTTTTGATGCCGCCAGTCCTTTCACGCGTCCCTTTCGTGCATTGGCCCCAACGAAGATCGTGCCGCCGTCCGTGTTGGCAAAAGCACACAGATCGGCCAGAACGACAGTCTGGCGTCCCCCTTTCAGGTTGGCCGTCTCATGGAAGCTCTGGGTCTGGTTGGGACCTTCGGCTCTGGCGGCAGCCAAATGATCGACCACCTTTTCGGGCGCCCGAAAGGGACGCGTGCGGTCGAAGGAGCGGCTTGCGAACAGCTCTTTAATGGCGCCGAAGGAGGGTTCGGGCAGGAGCAATTCAGTGGCGCGTTCGCCCAGACCCATGCGCCTGCTGTTGCGCGGGTCACTGTTGAGCCGGTGAGCGTCGCTGCCCTGGATGCAGTGCATTTTGCGGGGATACTCGGTTTTGGAGCCATTGAAAAACCGAGAAGTTGCCTTGCGGCTGCGGCTTTCCAGATCGGTCACCTCGAGCGCGCTCAGGTTTGCATCCTGTGTGTAAGCGATTTTGGTCTGCCCGCCGAAGGGGAAGTTGCGCATCGCCACGCCATTCGTGCTATTGGCGTGGGCAGCAATGGCGATACCCCCAGAATTCACAATCGTATCGTAGGCGGAGATCACGTCGGTGCTGGCGCCGGTTTCGGTCGAGCCGACAAGCAGCCTGTCTTCAGGCACATTCAATTGAAGCAGAGTATGCTCCAACTTGCGGATTGATGTCTCCGGGGGATAAATGGCGAGGATGTGGAAACCGAACGTAGCAGTAAACTCGAAACCTGGCAGAATCACTATTTCGTTGGCCAGTTTGTGCCATTGTTCCAAATTGCTTCGCTCTTCAGCGGTGAGCCGGTCCTGTTCCTGCAGGCGGGTGAGCCACTCAATTTCGCGGCGAATGGCGGCCACGCCGGCAACCGTATTGTGATCGGTGATGGCGACGACATCCAACCCGCGCTTGCGTGCTGTTGCCAGCCATTCCAGATAACTGATGCCGGGATCTTCATAATCATTCGAAGCCGGCGTGTGCGTGTGGAGGTCAACTTTGTACCACTTCCGCTTGCCGGCGCTTTGTCGCGTGTTTGCTTGCTCTGACGCGCCTTCACTGGAGCCGTTCTTTCCCCCAGCCTCGGTTGTTCTCGATTGTCGATTCGACTGAGAACCGACTTTTGTCCTTCGTCTTCTACTCATTATCTTTCTCGAACTTGTAAACCGCCGGCCCTGAGTCAAGGCATACAAACTAAGAAGCGTATTCGATCCGTTCCAGAGAACCTTCCACTGCTTCGCCTAAGGGCTTCTCCTCAGGTTGGTCCGGCATGTCGGTGGAATGCGTAGAGCATTCTGAGTACGGCTCATCTTGCAGAGCCATTTTCAGCACCTCTTCAACGGTTTCCACCGGGATGAATTTCATTGTTTCGCGCACGTTTTCCGGCAGATCTTCCAGGTCGGCCTCGTTGGCCGCCGGCATGATGATCGTGCCAAGCCCCGCTCTTGCGGCGGCCAAGACCTTCTCCTTCAAGCCGCCGATTCGAAGTACTTTGCCTCGCAACGTCACCTCGCCGGTCATGCCGATTTCAGGGTGGACCGACCGTCCCGTCAGCAGACTTGCAATGGCCGTCACCATGGTCACGCCGGCGCTGGGGCCGTCCTTGGGCAACGCACCTTCAGGAATGTGCAGATGAATATCGATTTTTTCAAAAAAATCAGGAGGGATATTCAGTTCGCGGGCGCGGCTGCGCACATAACTGAGCGCGGCTTGCGCGCTCTCTTTCATCACCTCGCCCAACTGGCCTGTGAGAACGAAGCCCTTTTGGCCGGGCATTTTAGTTGCCTCAAAAAAGAGGATTTCGCCCCCCGCCATCGTCCACGATAGCCCCACTGCCACGCCGGGCACGCTGGTGCGATCGGCTATCTCCTCGCGCTGGAAGCGGCGTTTTCCCAGATATTCGACGAGGGATTCCGGCGCAATGTGGACAGGCGTGAACGGCGCCTCTGTCACTGCGCTCAATTTCGTAAGAGGCGGCCGCGAGTTCTGACCGCCGTTGGACGGGGCGGGGGTAGCGAGGCCCTCCCCGTTGCTCTTAGCCTCCTCAATGTAGCCCTGCTGCGAGGCAGTGTCGTCCAGCCCAAGAGGGAGGGGCGCCTGGATCCAATAAGGCTGCAGGGCAGCGACGGTTGCGGCGACTTTTCGGCAGATTTTGCCGATCTCGCGTTCCAGGTTCCGTACGCCGGCCTCACGCGTATAGTCGTGCACAATCTTGTGCAGTGCGGCATCCTCAAAGACAATCTCACTTTCGCGGAGGCCGTTCTCTTTGATCTGCCGTGAAACGAGATATTGCTGGGCGATCTTTACCTTTTCGTTCTCAGTGTAGCTACTGAGATGGATGATCTCCATGCGATCGCGCAGCGGACCGGGGATGGTGTCCAGCACATTGGCAGTGGTGATGAACATGACCTCGCTCAGGTCAAAGGGCACGTCGAGGTAATGATCTCGAAACTCCCGGTTCTGTTCAGGATCCAAAACTTCAAGCAGCGCGCTGGTCGGGTCGCCCCGGAAATCGCGACCCAGTTTATCCACCTCATCCAGCATAAAGACCGGATTTTTGCTCTCGATCCGGCGCAAACTCTGGATGATACGGCCCGGCATCGATCCGATATAGGTGCGGCGAAAACCCCGGATATCGGCTTCATCGCGTACGCCACCCAAGGCCAGGCGCATAAACTTGCGTTCCATTGCGCGGGCGATGCTGATGCCAAGGCTCGTCTTGCCCACGCCCGGAGGGCCGACAAAGCAGAGCAATACGCCCTCGCGCTCGCGGCGAATCTTGTCGCGCGCGTCCTCCTCCTCTTCTTCACGCTGCGCCTTACGGACTGTGCGCAGCTTGCGCACCGCCAAATACTCGACAATGCGGTCCTTGATCTCATCCAGACCGTAGTGGTCCTCCTCCAGGACCTCACGGGCGTGCGTGATGTCCAGATTGTCCTCGGTGGTCTTTTGCCAGGGTAATGAAACCATCAGGTCGAGATAGGTCTTTATCACACTATACTCGGCCGCCTGAATAGGCATACGCCGCATCCGGTTCAGTTCACGCAGCGCCTCTTTGTGCGCCTCTTCCGCCATGCCGGCTGCCTCTATCCGCTCCTCCAATTCGCGAATATCGGCTTCCTGCTCGTCTTCTTCCCCCAGTTCCTTCTGGATAGCCTTGATCTGTTCGCGCAGAAAGAAATCCTTCTGCATCTTTTCCATCTCGCCCTGGGCCTGGGACTGAATCTTGTTACCCAATTCCATCACTTCGACTTCATTGTGCAGAAGCTGCGTAAGCCGCACGAGCTTGTCCTGCACACTGTCGATCTCCAGGAGTTTCTGAGCATCGTCCATCTCGATCCGCATGCTGCTGGCGACGAGGTAGGCAAGCTGGCGGGCGTTTTCGACGTTGGCCGCCATCACAGCCAGTTCATCCGGCATCTGCGCGTCCAATTCGACTAACCGCCGGAACTGGTCCTGCACGGCGCGGGCCGTCCCGTCGATCTCCAAGCCCTCCTCCAGTGTTTCGGGAAGCACTTCGACGCGGGCGCGTAAATAGGGCTTTTCCTGGATATACTCTGTGAGGCGGACACGCTCCAGTCCCTGTACGGCCAGTCGAATCGTGCCATCAGGGGCCTTCAATACCCGGTGAACCTGTGCAGCGGTGCCGATCTCGTAGATCTGTTCGGGGGACGGCACCTCGACCGACTCATCTCGGCTTGTTACCAGGGCGATGATGCGGCTCTGCGGCAGCGTGTCCTCAACCAGTTGAATGCTGCGTCCCTGGCCGATGGTCAACGGAAGCCACATCATCGGATAGACGACAATGCCTCGCAGCGGCAACACCGGCAGGTCATCAACGTTTTCGTCCAGCGAGGAACTGGACGAATTTTCGGCTTTCGAATCGTCGGCGGAGGCCTCTTCGCCCTCCGACTCGTCAGTATCGACGTCGCCCTCGGCAGTGGCGGGTGATGCCTCGCTCTCCTCTTCTGCCTCCAACTCTTCCTGGGTGGTGTCTTGTTCCCGCTCTATCTCAACCTCTTCCTGGTCTACTAACTCTTCCTGTTCCACACTCATAGTTTTCCCGACGCTTCTGAAAAAAGAACTGGCCGACCACAAGAGCAACCCCTTCTTGGAAGAGAAACAGCTAAACGGTCACTCCTCCATAGGTTCGCCAGATCGTTGGTGCGACAACTTCCGACCGTCTCCCAACCAACTGAGCGGCCTGGAAAATTTCCACTTCCCTGAACTGGCACAGTCTTTCCGTCCTGGTCGCGACAGGATTCGGACTGAAACCATAGAATAATTGTACCACAAAAAGCTGAATGCAAAAGTTAGGCAGCTACCATTTCTCGCGGATTCAGCGATGGTAGCTGCCTGGAAGGACAGTCCGGCGAGAGCGTCCGCCTCTTCCAATGGGGCCAGAGTGGACTTTTGCAAAGGTGCGCGCATATTCCCGCGTCCCCTTTCTCCAGCAAGGTCTCGTGCGCTCGAATCGGGTCGCTGGACTGCTTGTCAGATTCGTGGTAACCGAGACGCGACAGTCGATTCCTGTCTACATCGGAAAGGTAAAGGACCCGTTTTTGAGCCCGCATCCTGTCACTTTTCCCCTCTTGCGGCGTATGCTACACTGCACAGACGGGCGGACGCCTTCGCCAGCAGGGCGGCGCGCTTTCCGGCCCTTCAATCCCCACCTATTCGTCTTACAGGCAGGAGAACCCCATGAAGATCACGGATCTGTCCGTCCGCCGCTTTCGCTATATTTCGAACACCGAGCGCGATTCAGAAGGCCACGGCCATCCCGGACCGGACCACGAGGCGGTGCAGTCGGTGCTGACAATTCATACCGACGAGGGTGCGGAAGGCTACTTCTTTGGCGGCCCTCCGCAGGCACTAATCGATAGCCTCGTAAAACCATATATCACCGGCGAGGACCCGTTTTACAGGGAGCGCATCTGGCACAATCTGAAGGAGCGCCAGCGGCTCAATATGGCTACGATGTCGGACAGGCTGCTGAACGCGGTGGACCTGGCTTTGTGGGACCTGGCCGGGCGGGCGCTCAACTTACCGGTGCATAAACTGCTCGGCGCGACGCGCGACAAGGTTCCCGCCTACGCCAGCACGATGTGCGGCGACGACATTGAGGGCGGCCTCGGCACACCGGAAGACTACGCGACCTTCGCCGAGTGGTGCATCGAAAGGGGATACCCGGCCTTCAAGCTCCACACCTGGCAGCCGCCCTATGAAGGCGCGCCCGATGTCAAACGCGACATTGCCGCCTGCGCCGCAGTGCGCGAGGTCTACGGCCCCGATGCCCACCTCATGCTCGATCCGTATCACTACTATTCCCGTTTGGAAGCGCTCTATCTCGCGAAGGGTCTTGAGAAACTCGACTACTACTGGATGGAAGAGCCGATGGACGAGCATAGCATGTCCTCCTATGTTTGGCTATGCGAACAAACTTCCCTGCCCATCTGCGGACCGGAGACGGCTGAGGGCAAGATGTTCACGCGGGCCGAGTGGATCAAGGCGGGCGCCTGCGACCTGGTGCGGGGCGGCGTCGGCGATCTCGGCGGGCTTACACCGCTGATGAAGGTGGCCCACTTGTCCGAGTCGTTCGGGATGAGGATGGAGGTCCACGGTGGAGGTCCGGGCAACATTCACGCCCTCTGCGCCATGGGCATACCCGGCCAGTATTACGAGCGCGGCCTGCTGCACCCCTATATCGACTACGAGCAGCCGCCGGCCTGGCTCAACCGCCTGGACGACCCGATGGACGGCGAGGGTTTCGTGCATATCTCGCAACTGCCCGGACTCGGCCAGGATATCAATTGGGACTATATCGAGGGCAACCTTGTATAGTAGCGGTCGACGTCCGCCTGCCAGTGTCTGCAACAAGCAGTGTCTGGAATACTCAGTGTCTGGAAAAAGTAGTACTGTTTAATCCGCTTAAGTAAAAGAGGAGAGGGCCGATGAACGAGGAAGAGCGCTATCTGTTTGATGTGCGAGGCTACCTTGTCATTGAGGACGTGCTGTCACCGGAAGAGGTGGCGAAACTGAACCGGGTGATGGACAGCCAGGATCTGCCGCCGCCCGAGGATGACACCATGAGCGCCCGTTTCGGCGGCTTTCTGGAATGGGACAAGATTTACTGCGATCTGCTCGACCATGAGCGCATCATGCCCTACCTGAAAACGATGCTGGGCGACGGCTTCCGGCTCGACCACTACTATGGCATCTACATGCGCGCGGGTACGGAACAGCTGCGGCTGCACGGCGGCGCAACGCCCTATGATCCGCCTGAGTACTACCATTTCCGCGAGGGAGAGATGTACAACGGACTGTCGGTTGTATCCTGGAATCTGACTGCGACCGGGCCTGCCTCGGGCGGGTTCTGCGCGGTGTCGGGCAGCCACAAGGCTAATTTTCGCTGCCCCGACAGCATCCGCACCGCGCACGACTCGCATGAGGCTGTGGTCGTGCCGGAAGCGCCGGCCGGTTCGGTGGTCATCTTTACCGAATCGTTGACGCACGGCACCGCTTTGTGGACAGCCGGCTACCAGCGGCGTTCGCTGCTTTACAAATACAGTCCCGGGCAGCAGTCCTGGAGCGCGAAATACACGCAGCCGCCCCAATCCGTCGACATGACGGCAAGGCAGAGGCTGCTGTTCGAAAAGCCCTACTTCAACTCGCGCCCGTCACTCTTTGAGGATGTGGAGTAGTTGCGGAGAGACCGAGAACGGTCAGGAGCTCAACACACGTTCCGTTCTTGCGCTCCACTTCCCCGCTCATACGGCCTTTAATTCTAAGGAGTTCAGCATAGGAGTATACCCATGCCTCAACCTTTCCGCATCGGCGTTTCGTCCGGATTCAAGACTGCCGCGCCCGGCACGATCGAACCGGTCCTGGCGCGGTTGATCGACCCGTTGCCCCACGTCGAGTGGGCCTTTTTTGACGGCGGTTCAGGGGAGCCGGTTGCCGCGGCCGCCATCGCCGATTTCGAGGGTGTCATCGCCATGGGCAGCCCCTATGACGCTTCTACCGTTGCTGGCAGCGAGCGCCTCGCCTGCGTCGCCCGTTGGGGGGTCGGCTACGACCTTGTTGACACCGAAGCCCTGACGGCCAACGATGTCTTGCTGGCGATCGCGGTCGACGCCGTGCGCAAGCCCGTGGCAGAGGCGATTCTGACCCTGATCCTGGCATTGGCCAAAAAGCTTGCGGCCAAGGACCGGCTCGTGCGCACAGGCCGCTGGGATCTGAAAGTACAGACGTCCGGGCTGGGCCTGAGCGGAAAGACGGTCGGCTCTGTCGGCATGGGCAATATCGGCGGCGAAATGTTCCGCCTTTTGGGCCCGTTCGACCTGGGGCGGCGCCTTACCCACGACCCGTATCTGGATCCACAGCGAGCGCAGGCGCTAAACGTTGAACTGGTGAGCCTGGAGACAATCTTCCGCGAATCGGACTTTGTCGTGACCAACTGCCCGTTGACCGACGAGACGCGTGGCTTCATCAATGCCCGCCTTTTCTCGCTGATGAAGCCGAGCGCATATTTTATCAACACGGCGCGGGGTCCGATCGTCAACCAGGAGGATCTGGTCGCGGCGCTGCAAGCAGGGGCCATAGCCGGCGCCGGTCTGGATGTGGTCGAGCCGGAGCCGCTTCCCCTCGACCATCCACTGATCCAGATGGAAAATGTGATCCTGTCACCGCACGCGCTGGCCTGGACCGACGACCTCTACGAAATGAACGGGACGATCGCCTGCCAGAGCCTGCTGGCCGTGTTCCGGGGCGAGCTCCCCGCTTTCCCGGTCAACCGGCAGGTAATCGAGCAGTCGAAATTCCAGCAGAAACTGGGCGAGATGGCGGCGCGATGGCGTGAGTTTGGGGTCTGATGTCGCTGGAAAGAGCAGTCGTAGACGCCTTATCTTCGCCCTGCTAACACCGTCAACCGGACCCTTGGCCGCGGACGAATAGCATCATCGACTTGCCGGATGGGTAGCTTCCGTGTTACCACCTTCTTGTTGATTATTAAAGCCCGAAATCCACTATGAAATCACAGCAGTAGTATACTGCACTGGGAATCCGACAGACGTTCTTTTTACAATGGAGTAAAGAAGGATGAAGACTCAGCTATTTCGTTGCCTGCTGACCTTGGCTCTGCTACTAGGCGCATGTAATATGGTCGTGCCGCCCAAGGCTGGCGAAGACGGCATGGCCATGGACAGCGACAATATGGACCTGTCCGGCGGGTCGATGGCGGCCGATGCACTAGAACCGCAAACGACTGAAAACGGTCTCTTCACCGTCAGCGCCGTCAGTCAATTGGATCCGGTTGTGATTAACGAGACCCACGCCTGGACTCTCCACATCGAGGCTGCGGACGGCAGCCCGGTAACCGATGCCGAAATTGCAATCGAAGGCGCGATGCCAGAGCACAACCATGGCTTACCCACCGCGCCGCGTGTAACCGAGAACCTGGGTGAGGGCGACTATCTGCTGGAGGGGATGAGATTCAATATGGGCGGCGTTTGGGTGCTGACGCTGGAGATCAGTTCCGGCGATCAGAGCGATTCCGTTACATTTGAGTTTGAGTTGCAATAGAGCGTGCGTCGAATTCTCATTGTTGGCGCGGCGGTGGCTCTGCTTTTCCTGGCCACCGGCGGCGCACTGATCTCAACTGGAGTGGTTGGCGCAGGGTCCATCGGCGCTACTTTTCGCGGCCTATTTGCAGCTTTTGGAGGCGAAAGCGGGCGCGGCTTCCAGCCGGGCGGCCCACCGGCCCATCGCTGGACCGAAGCTGAACGCGGCCTGATCGCCTCTCTCAGCATTGACCGTCTGCCGCCCTTGCCGCCCGACCCCTCTAACGCGGTCGGCGACGACCCCGACGCGGTCGCGCTCGGTCATGTGCTCTTCTTCGATAGCGGCCTCAGCCCGGATGATACGGTCGCCTGCGCCACCTGCCACTTGCCGGAAAATTACTTTAGCGATGGCAAGGTGCTCGCCAATGTGCGCAATGTCGATACGCCGCGTCATACGCCCACTATCGTAGGTATAGCCTTCAGCGACTGGTTCTACTGGGATGGCCGCAAGGACAGCCAGTGGGCGCAGGCATTGGCGCCGCAGGAGGCCGCTATCGAACACGCCGGCAACCGCACGGCCAACGCTCGTTTCGTGCTGGACAAATACCGCAGCCAATACGAGGCGCTCTTCGGGCCCGGGCCCGATCTCAGCGACGCGTCTCGCTTCCCCCCTGCCGCCGCGCCTGTGGAAGACGAAGCGATACGGGCAGCTTGGGAAGAGATGACGGAAGCCGATCAGGGTACGGTCAACCGTGTCTTCGCCAACATAGGCAAGAGCATCGCCGCCTTCTCCCGCAAAATCCTGCCCGGCCGCAACCGCTTTGACGACTATGCGGCCGCGGCGCTCGCCAATGATCAGGCCCGCATGGCGGAGCTGTTCAGCGCACAGGAGGCGGACGGGCTGCGCCTGTTCATCGGCGACGGCAATTGTACCGACTGCCATAACGGGCCGCTATTTACGAACGGCACCTTTCACAATATCGGACTGCCTCTACCGCAGGGCAGCAAGTTTGACCAAGGGCGTTCTTTGGGGACGTTCCAGGTGGTCGAGGACCTATTCAACTGTCTGGGGGAATACAGCGACGCCAATCCAAAGGAGTGCGTGGAACTGCGCTTCATCAAGCTCGAAGGGGAAGAACTTGTCGGGGCTTTCAAAGTGCCCAGCCTGCGCAATGTGGCAAACACCTCCCCGTACATGCACAACGGCATCTTTCCCGATCTTGACGCGGTGATCCGCCATTACAATCACGCGCCTCCTGCCTTCCCAGGCCATACGGACCTGGTGCCGCTGGCGCTGACCGAGGAGCAAAGCGCCGCATTGAAGGCTTTCCTCCTCACTCTCAGCGCGCCGCCGGCTGCGCCTCCCGAGCTTCTACGCCCACCAGAGGGCACGGAATAGGTGCAATGGGTAGCCGCGCTGCTCCCCATCTTGGCGTACCACGCATCAGGCAATGCGGCTGAGCATCTCCTCCCCGCGCAGGCTGGCAAGCAGGTTGTCCACCGTTCGTCGAGACATCTGGTAACGAGTCTGGAGGGTGGCACTGCCCAGGTGAGGGAGTATGATACAGTTGTCTAGCCGCAAGAGAGGATGGTCACGCGGCAGCGGCTCCGGATCGGTAACGTCCATGGCGGCGCCAGCGATCAGGTTGCGTTGCAGGGCGTCCAGCAGGGCCTCGTGGTCCACAACGCCGCCGCGGGCCACGTTGATCAGGAAAGCGGTCTCCTTCATGCGCGCCAATTGGGCCGTGCTGATGAGATGCCGCGTCTCAGGCGACATCGGCACGCTAAGTACGACGAAATCGGCCTCCTCCAGCAGCTCCTCCAGCGTGCGGTAGGAGGCGCCCAGTTCATCGGCCTGGGGGCTGGGATTGCGGTTGTGGTAGAGGACTTTCATGTCGAAACCGCTGGCACGGCGGGCGACCACGCGGCCCACCCGCCCCATACCAATTATGCCGAGGGTCGAACCGTATATCTCATGACCATTCAGGATGTTGCCGTCGTAGACAAGGTAGTTGGGGCCGCGGGCGTGGACCCAGCCCTGCACGAGATTGCGTGCGATTGCCATCAGCATGGTGAAGGCCATGTCGGCCGTTGCGCCATCGACGAATCCGGGCGTGTAGCCGACCGGCAGACCGCGCGCCTTTGCGTCCCCCAAGACAATGTGATCGACGCCGACCCCGAAGTTGCTTATGCACCTGAGACTCGTCATTTTGTCCATCAGCGAGCCGGGCACGATCGGATGACCATACACAAGGAACGCTTCGATTGTCGGCAGGATCGGGTCCTCCTCTGTCAGGTCCCAGATGTGCACATCGCAGGTGTCGGCCACCATGGCCGCCATTTCCGGCGGTAAAGCGGAGTCGGTCAGGATCTGATACGGCACTGGTTTCTCCTTTACTTACTGTTGCGGCTCACAGGGGATTGGGTGGCATTGTCAGGAGTTGCAAACGAGTCTTCCACGAGGCAAATATACCGATGTCACGCATCTTATACTTCTGCCCAGACTTTCCTCAACCTTCCGGGGGCATCAAGACGCTCTACCGTCATGTGCAGAGATTGGCTGAGATTGGCTTTGACGCCTGGATTGTCCACCAGAAAGCCCCGTTCCGGGTGACCTGGCACGGCTACGAGGCGCAAACGCTTTGGCTCTCTGAACGACCCAGGTTTGCGCCCCAGGATATTCTTGTCATTCCGGAAGTAATGCCCCAGGTCATGCAACAAACGGCCCGATTTTCCGGCGAGCGAATCGTGATTGCCCTGAGTTGGTCTCCCACCTATTGGAACCTGCCGCCCGGGCAGACATGGTCCGGTTTCGGCATTCACCGTGTCATAACCAAGTCGCCGCTCATCCAACAGTATCTGCGCTGGAGCATGGGAATCGAGGCCACGCTGATCAACGAATATGTAACACCTGAACGCTACTACCATGCGGCGGAAGCGAAAAGACCCAAAATCTGTTACCTGACCCGCAAAGAGCGTTCCGCGACCTGGCTGCACCAAGTCCTACACGCCAAAGGCGAGCCTTTTACAGGCTACGAGTGGATGCCGCTGCGCGAGTTGAGCGAGGACGAATACGCCCGCCATCTGCGCGAAGCAACCGTCTACGTAACAACCAACATGCAGGAAGGCATGAACACTTCCGTCCTGGAGGCGATGGCCTGCGGCTGTCTGGTCGTGGGCTACAGCGGTGTCGGCGGCGGCGTCTATATGGAGCCTGAAGGCCCCTCACAAAACTGTATCCTCGTGGAAAACGGCAACGTGCCCGCGCTCGGCCTAGAGCTGGAAAGCGTTCTTCGTGATCTGGCCGCCGAACCGGAAGCCCATAGCCAGGTCACGCGCAACGGGCTTGCAACGGCACGCGCCTACCAGAACCCGGCAGACGAAGCCGAAAGCCTGCAGTCGGTTTTCGCCCCCCTTTTTCCATGAAGAGCTAACCGACCTCTTCCACTTCCTCGCCCAGTGGCAGTTTCTCAATCGCATCTCCAACACGAATGATCCCACCTTCCACGACGCTGGCGGTGATGCCGCCGTGACCGCGCATCGCGTTGTAGCCGCCTGGCCCAAAGTTTTCCTCCATGCGGCTGCAGGGGTGGCAAGGGCCCGTGTGTTCAAGCACCACGCTTCCTATGCGAAAGCGCCGCTCCTGGAGGCTGAACAGATTGATTCCCCGCACTACGATGTTGCGCCGCGTCATCGCAGGGTCGGCAGTAGCCCTCCGCAGAAAAGCGCCCACTGCGTCAAGGTGCTCTCCCTGAATCAAGGTCACCTGGCGCTTACCGCCGCCCTGGCCGTGGAAATGGTCGCCTGCAAGCCCACTGCCACTGACGGCTTCCGCCTCCTGCACAGACTGCAGGGGGCCGCGCCGTTCCGGGCGAAGACCGATCCATTCCACTGTTCCTGGCTTTGTTGGTATGCCCATCAGTTGCGCCACATCACTTTCCGGATTGAGCGTTGTCATCTCTGGTTCTCCATCTTCATATATGATCGCCTGAGGAGGCCGCGTACGGGCCTGACACCAGATGCTCTGCCTCGTCTGCCCGTCACCCAACGGGCCCCCGGCAGACAAATGCACCCATGCGTACCGGCGAGCGCAGTTCGCCGTGCCTACAAATGACCTCTTCCGCCTGCTGACGCACAAGGATTGGTAGTTGCCGCTTTTTGTCGGGGTCGATTTCTTCTTGTGCCAGCAAGTTGCGATAGCGGCCTATTGTCTTGTAGCTCGCCACGAACGCATCGGCAGAGCCGTAAAGTGTCTCGTCCTCAAAGTATATCTGGTCGACATTCCCGAAACTGCTGCCCAGTATCTGTTTTCCATTCTCCATCGAAAACGGTGAGCGGGCCTCGGTAACATACTCGATACCAAGTTCGTCAAGCGCCGCATAGTGAAACTCAAGTACCGGCACCCTGATATCGTCGCTGTTGGTCGTGGCCAGCAGCCAGCCGTCATCGTTCAAAACGCGTGCCAGTTCCCTGACCCCTGCCGGGATATCGGCCAGATGATACAGCACATGATTGGCCATAACGCCGTCAAAATGTTGGGCCGGGAAGGGCAGTGTTTGTATATCGGAGGTCACGAACTTGGGATGATGTTGCCGTCGCTGCGCCTCCTCTGCGGCCGATTGCAGCATGCCCAGCGAACTATCGCTACAGATGACATTGAACGAGGCCAGCCCGAACCGTTCGATGAGCGGCCACGTGAATCTGCCCCACCCGCAGCCGGCGTCCAACACGGTCGCGTTGGCATGGAGAGGCACGCGATCGAGCGCCCAGGTTTCCAGCCGGCGCCCGGACAACATGTTCGTACCCACGTGCTTTGCCTTGAGCTGGTCCCCCCTGCCGTAATAAGGAAACAATGCAGACGCCGCGCGGCGAACCGCCACCGCTTGTTTACCCGTGTTGGTTGAGGTAGTGTCAGCACTCATTTAGAGCCCGCAAAACAGCCGAAATCGCCGAAACGCGCTGTAGCAAGGCCTTTAAGACGCGAAGTCACACCTCTATGCTCGGTCAACTGGCTGCTGTCCTGTGAATATCCCGCCGCGAGCAGCATCTCCTCGTGCTGGGCAGCGCTATAGCGGCTGGAATGGGGGTTTTCGTCATCCAGTAGCAGGTCGCCGTAGGCCAGAATGCCGCCAGGGCGCATCAGTTCTCGCGCCTGCTTCAGAACTGTCGTCTGCTGCCCAAGCCCGCCCAAATCGTGAAGTGCCTGGATCGAGACGACCGCGTCCACCTTTCCCATCCACCCCATAGCGAACACCTTTGCGGTCCAATTGTCGGACACGAGATCAGCGCAGTGGAATTCCATCGCACCATCTTTCTCTGAACTACATTCGTGGCCGGCAAGGCGGCGCCGGGCTTGTTCGAGCAGGTGGGGGGAGAGATCGAAGCCGCAGTAGCGAATGGCCGGCAGCTGACTGCAAAGGGCTTCGGCCAGGTAACCGGCGCCACACGCCAACTCAACTACCCGGGGCGGGCCCGCTGAATTGGCGCCTACCTGGGCGCCGATCCAGGCCGCCACCTGCGTCCTCTGCGGCCATTCTCGATTGAGCCGCGCCTCCCACTGGCGCGCGTCGGCTGGTGTGCGTACCTCTGCTGAGCGAATCATGCGCTTTCTCTATCTGTGTTCTCGCTGCGACCCATTCTCCAATCTCCCCGTGCGCACGCCTCGCTTCCGGCACCCATGGATAAAATGCGTGGAAGGCATGCCAAAGGCCTTTCCAGACTTTGAGCGTCACATTGACGCCGGCCGCCCTCGCCCTGTCCGCCAGGCGCGTGGAATCGTCCAGCAGGATTTCGTCATCGCCCACGTGAATCAACAGCGGCGGCAGTCCGTTCAGATCGCCATACAGCGGAGAAACCAGTGGATGATCGGTCGCAGTATCGCCGCGATAGCGATCCGCCACTATCTCAATTCCCGCGGGGCGTAGCCAGGGATCCTGTCTGGCGCGCGTGCGCAGGCTTTCCCCCGTCCCCAGCAAATCGGTCCATGGAGACAGTAGAACCGCGCCCGCCGGCATCGGCTTCCCTTCATCCCGCAGTGTCTGCAGAAGCGCCAGGGTTAGACCCCCTCCCGAAGATTCGCCGCCTACAACAATTCGGTCTGGCGAATACCCCTGTGCCAGCAAGAACCTGTAGGCTGCACGTGCGTCCAGCAGGCCGGCCGGAAAAGGGTTCTCAGGAGCCAGGCGGTATTCAGGCAGCAGTGTACGGCTGCAGGATTCCCTGGCGATATGGGACACGAAGCCGCGATGGGACTGGCAGGAGCCGATAAAATAGCCGCCGCCGTGCAGATACAGGAATGCCCTGTCTGATCGGGTATCCCGCACATCGATCCATTCTGCCGGTACACCATACGCGTTAACCGGCGCCGCCAGCATCCCCTCGGCCATAGGGAGGAGGCGCCCTCCCCGTTGGTCCATAGTTTCCCGCTGGTCCGGAATCGGTCGGTCGAGAGAAAGACGACTGTTTCGCTTCCGAAAATAGAGTTTGAAGATTTGGCTGCGGATGTTAAGCATGGCGAAGTCTGGTTGTTCTCCAAAAATGTGATTTTGCCCTAGAGGGTACCACGAAAATACGCCTTGCAAAAGCAACGCCCCTGCGATAGCGTACAGCCTACGATAATACAGCAATGGGAGGCACCCCCAATGCAATACAGGGCTCTGGGTAAGCGGAGCGACATCCAGGTTTCGCCGATCGCGCTCGGCTGCTGGCCGTTCGCCGGCGGCAATGTGTGGGGCGACCAGGATGACGCCGAATCGATTGCCGCGGTTCATGCTGCTTTGGAAGAAGGCATCAGCTTCTTTGACACAGCCGAAGGATATGGCCGTTCAGAGGAAGTGCTGGGCCGCGGGCTTAAGGGTCGGCGCCAACAAGCGGTCCTGGCCACCAAAGTTAGTGCCGGAAACCTGGCCGCGGATGACGTGATCGGCGCCTGCGAGCGTAGTTTGCGCACGCTGCAGACCGACTATATCGATCTGTACCAGATTCACTGGCCCAATTGGGACGTGCCGCTTGCTGAGACGGTCAGCGCGCTGCAAACGCTGCAGACGGATGGCAAAATCCGCGCCTACGGCGTCTGCAACTTCGCCGCCCAGGATCTGTCCGAAATGATTACGCTGGGCCAGTGCGTAACCGACCAATTGCCATACAGTCTGGCCTGGCGCGGCATCGAGCGAGCTGTGTTGCCCTTGTGCCGAGCGAATGGCGTTGGGGTCATCTGCTATAGTCCGCTCGCCCAAGGCATCCTCACCGGCCGCTATGCCAATGCAGACGAAGTCCCCCCAGGGCTGGCCCGTACGCGTCACTATTCTGACGACCGGCCCTTGTCCCACCATGGCGAACCCGGCGTCGAGCAAGAACTGTTTTCGGCCTTGGCCAAGATTCGCACAACTGCCGCCGACCTGGGCGAACCAATGGCCGCCGTTGCTCTGGCCTGGGCGCGCCAACAGGCAGGCGTCACCTCTCTGCTGGTTGGCGCACGCAACGCCGATGAACTGCGCAGAAACCTTCCCTCGCTCGAACTGACGCTTACAGATGACGTATTGCGGCAACTAGCCTTCGCGACTGAGCCGGTCAAGGAGGCCCTGGGTGAAAACCTTGACATGTGGTACGCCCCGTCGCGCATGAGGTGAGGCCGGGGCCATCTATTTTTGCGGCTCCCGCACCATCACGTTGTGAGGCCATACGATCTCGCGGCGTGCGGGCGTAAGCCGGTCCAGCAGTTCTGGCGATGGCCGGTAGCCGAAGCGGAAAATACCCCAGGACGGACCGTAGCGATAAACGACGACCCGGCGGTCCCCGGGTACGGAGCGGCGGGCAGAGCCGTGGCAGATCGTATCCACGAAAATGAGCGCGTCGCCTGCCTCCATGTAGATCTCTTCTGCGCCGATAACAGCGTCGGCCGACCCGCCGAGTCCGATGCTATGCGCTTCGTATTCCGGGGGCGGAAAGTTGGACTTGTGGCTGCCGGGGATCACCATGGTGCCCCCATCGCCCGGGCCGATGTCGGTGAGCGCCACCAGCACATTGATCTGGCCGTTCATAAAGTACCCGTTGTGATACCGGAACTGGTTGCGCTTACTGCCGTGATGGCCGCCCGAATGGATGCCGATCGCCTCGCCGGGTCCGCGCAGGTTGGCAAAGTTTTCGTCGATGAAGAGGGGGCCGTGGTGAAAATCGAAGGTGCCTTCGCCGCCGACAAAGAATTTGACCTTCTCGATCCAGGAAGGATGATCGATCAGATTTTCGAATCCGGGGCCGGCTTCATAGGTCTGTTGCAGATTGAGGCCGTCGGCCTTTCCGTATTGGTGGCCGTGAATGTGTCCGGCCCATTGGCCAACAGACAGGGGCAGGACAGCGTCGATCTCGGTGTTGCAAGCGGCGACCTCTTTGGCAGCGAGGGCGTCTTTCACCAGCAGATATCCCCGCAGATCGAACAAGAAGATATCGATTTCGGTCGGTTTCTGGACTTCGGCGCTCATCGTTTCTCCTGTTGAGAGTTCTGTTCATTTTGGCCGTATGTAGTGGTAAGCTACAATGCTGCGCAAATTGCTTCGCGGCAAGTTAGAGTGCAACTACCTGCTTGCGTCGCAGTTCGGACTATTATACAACAGTGAAGTCGGACAGGACACCAGGAGACGGATCGACCTAACAATTATGGCTCTCTCACCCGATCATCTCGTTTACGCCGCGCCCGACCTGGAAGTAGCAATCGACAACCTTTCGGAGCGTCTTGGCGTCCGCCCTTCGTCCGGGGGAAAGCATCCCAATGGTACCCACAATGCGCTGCTGGCATTGAGCAACTCGTGCTATCTGGAGATTATTGCGCCGGACCCTGCACAGAGCCGGCAGGAAGGCGGGCCGCCACTGGCATTCGGACTGGACCGGCTGCAGGTGCCGAGGGTAGTGACATGGGCGGTGCTTGCTCCTTCCCTGGAAGATATAACGCACGCGTCACAGGCTGCAGGCTACGATCCCGGTGTGGTAGTTGAAGGCGGTCGTGTTCGACCTGACGGCATGGAACTAAGCTGGCGTACGACAAAACGACCCGAAACGCAAGAAGGTTGGCCCCCGCCTGGGGGCGGCCTGGTGCCGTTCTTGATCGAATGGGGAGAGGGAACGCCGCACCCGTCGGCCACGTCGGCCCAGGGCGTTCGCCTGCTCGAACTATCTCTTTTCCATCCGCGGCCCGCCGAAGTGCAGCCAATGCTTTCTGCGTTGCACATCGACATTCTGGTGACGGCAGCCCCCTCTCCGGCAATTCGGGCGCGGCTGGAGACGCCACTCGGAATTGTTACACTGGAATGACATTGGTTGGTGGGTCCATATCTGAATAACTGTCGGCCCTTATGCAGCTTCAACGACGGAAGAGGGTGCCAGGCTGATCCCTCACGGCGCGCAGCGCGGGACGAGCCCATCGCGATGCGGTATGGCCCGGGCTGTTCGGCGCCGGCATCGGCATCCGAAGAATCAGCAGATTGGCACAAGTCGCAGGTTGATCCTTTGTGCAGATCTGTGGTACACTATTGCAAATGGACGGGATATACTGTAGCAGTTCCATATTCCGTCCATACTTGGCACGCCTAACTGGCATCAGGAGGATGACCATGGCAGACACAAATCACCTTTCCGGTTCATCTGAGAAGCTCTCAGACAGCCTGAACGGGCATGTGCCGTACCCGGGTATCCCAACGACGACAGACGGAGCCGGTTCCGTAGTTTGGGCCGAGACACACATAACGCAGGCCGCCTGCGCCTATCCCATCACATCTTCAACAATGATGAGTGACGGGTTTGGAGCAGCCGTGTCCAATGGCGCCCGCAATCTATGGGGTGATGAACTAATGTTCCTGGAACCGGAATCCGAACATAGCGCCGCCGCCGCCTGTGAAGGATTCGCGGTGGCCGGCGGTCGCGTCAGCAACTACACCTCCGGCCAGGGTCTCATCCTGATGCACGAAGTACTGTACACGATTTCGGGCAAGCGCCTGCCGGTCGTGTTTCACATCGGCTCCCGCGCCCTGA
Source organism: Caldilineaceae bacterium (assembly GCA_965220715.1). Taxonomy (GTDB): domain Bacteria; phylum Chloroflexota; class Anaerolineae; order Caldilineales; family Caldilineaceae; genus Bin5. The sequence goes on along the minus strand of OZ244843.1, from coordinate 3,107,595 downwards.
CAAGTCACAGCTTGAATGTCCACGCCGGTCACGACGATATCATGTCCGTTTCCGATTCCGGCTGGGGCATCGTGTTCGGACGTACTGCCCAGGAGTCGGGTGACCTGGCACTGATCTCCCGCCGCGCGGCCGAAGACAGCCGCACGCCTTTTTTCAACGTCCAGGACGGATTTCTTACTACGCACACAGTCGAAGATGTCCTGCTTTGTGAACCGGAGATGATGAAGGAGTTTATCGGCCGGCCCGAAGACAAACTGGTCAATCTGTTCAACCCGTACAATCCGGTAATGACCGGTGTTGTGCAGAACCAGGACAGCTATATGAAAGGCAAAATTGCGCAGCGCGAATACTATTCAATGGTAGGCGACGCGCTGCAAAACGCGATGGACGAGTTTCACCGCCTGACGGGGCGCCGCTACCAAATGCTCGACACCTACCGCATGGAAGACGCCGACTATGCCATTGTCGGCATGGGCTGCATGATTGAAACAGCCAAGGCGACTGTCGATTACATTCGCCGCAATAAAGGGATCAAAGTCGGTGTCGTGCATATTACCTGTTATCGGCCCTTCCCCAGCCGGGAGATCGTGGAGGCGTTGAAGCACTTGCGAGGGTTTACCGTACTGGAGCGGATGGACGACCCGATTGCGCCGAACAACCCGGTTACCAATGACATCAAGGCCGCTTTTGCCGACGCCTATACCGGCAGCCCCGGCTTCACAGCCATTGACGACATCCCGACGATCTATAGCGGCTCCGCCGGGCTGGGCAGCCGCGATGTACGGCCGGGCCACTTTGTCTCTATCGCCCGCAACATGGTAGAGGAAGGCCCCCGCTTCTTTGTCGTCGGCATCAAGCATGACCTCGCCCTGCCAATAGACGACGACCCGGATGTCCGGCCCCAGGGCGCGTTTTCAATGCGCGGCCACTCGGTCGGCGGCTACGGGTCAGTTACCACTAACAAGGTTATCGCCACCATCGCCGGCGACATATTTGGCAAAAAGGTTCAAGCCTATCCCAAATACGGTTCGGAGAAGAAGGGCCTGCCCACGACCTACTATCTGACGGTGGCAGACGAGCCTATCCTGTCCCATTGCGAACTCAACAACGTCGATTTCGTGCCAATGAACGACATAAACGCCTTCTTTACAAGCAATCCTTTGGCTGGACTACAGCAAGGAGGCACGCTCTTCGTCCAGACGAACAAGTCAACGCCGGAAGCGGTGTGGTCCAATGTGCCGCCCAAAGCCAAAGATCTGATCCGCGAAAAGAATCTGCGAGTCGTGTCAGCGGACGGCGCAAAGATCTCCCGCGAAGAGGCGCCGGTTGCCGACCTTGAAGTGCGTATGCAGGGTATCGTGCTGCTGGGTATCTTCCTGCGGGTGACGCCCTTTGCAGCCGACGCAAATTTGAATGATGAGGATGTAATGGAACGCTCTGAACAGGCACTGCGCAAGTACTTCGGCAAGCGCGGCGAAGCAGTGATACAGGCAAATATGCGCTGTGTAAGACGCGGCTACGAAGAGGCCTTCGAGATTCCGCCAGAGATTATCGCGCAAGACATTACCTCGCCCGTACTCGTGCCGGGCGCAGAGATTACACTGTTTTCTTAATCGATTCCCGGTAGCAGCGTCACCGGTACTCTATCTACCCGAAAGGCGGCAACTCCTATGGGTGTTACAGTCAATACGTTCGATATCCGCAATTTGACCCGGACGGCGAACGGTCACGATACAGGCGATCATGCCGACGAAAACACCGACTCTGCCGTAAACGGTTCCAACGGCCATAGTAACGGCTTCGATTCGATGGTCGTAGATGCCCACGACTTTTTTGAAAGGGTAGTTCAGGAGTACAACGAGGGGCCGGGGCCGGAGTCGCTCGATGCGGACCTAGGCTTGGCTCGCTCTATTATCCCTGCGGGCACCGGCGCCTATCGCGACTTCAGTTACATTGCGCCGGAAATCCCCGAATATATTCAGGAGAACTGCACCGGCTGCATGAGCTGTGTCACCCAGTGCCCGGATACTGCTATCCTGGGCAAAGTCGTGACCGATGACGTGCTTGGCGAGGCGTTAGACGACATTGAAAACGAGGCCGAACGCAATTTCATGTCACTGCAGTTCGCAGAGACCAATAAGTTCTACAAGGTTCCGGCGAAACGAAAGAAGACACCCGGAAAATTCGGCATCTTTATTGATCCGACCAAGTGCAAGGGTTGCGCCGAATGCGTCGAGGCCTGCGACGACCTCGGTTACCATGCCCTGAAGATGATTGAGAAAGAAGATACAACAGTTCCCATCTACCAGAAGAGCATCGACTTTTTCCGCAAGCTGCCTCCAACACCGGAGGAGTTCATCAACGAGCGCGTCGCCGTCGACATGATGCTGGCTGAGCAAAGTATGCTCTATGTGGGCGGGGCCGGCTCCTGTGCCGGTTGCGGCGAAGCCACGGCCATCCGCATGTGGCTGGCTGCTTTGGGCTACAAGTACGGATCCGAAAACATCGGCATCGCCGCCAGCACCGGCTGCAATACAGTCTACGGAAGCACCTATCCCTACAACCCCTACATCGTCCCCTGGAGCAACTCGCTCTTTGAAGACGGTCCTACTTTCGCCATGGGCCTTCGCATGCGCTGGGACCAGCTCGGTTGGCAGGATAAGCAGTTGTGGGTCATGGGCGGCGATGGCGCCATGCTCGATATCGGCTTTCAGGCGCTTAGCAGGATGTTGGCCAGCGGCTTTAATATCAAAGTGCTCGTGCTGGATACGCAGGTCTATTCGAACACCGGCGGTCAGACCAGCACAGCCTCCTTCACCGGGCAGGACTCAAAGATGTCCCCCCACGGCAAAGTCCATGCCGGCAAACAAGAGATGCGCAAAGAGCTGGGCCGCATCGCGATGATGCATCCCAACACATACGTCGCCCAGACGGTACAGTCCGTCCCCAATCATTTCTACAAGTCGATTCTGGAGGCAGCCGAATTTCAAGGGCCGGCGATCGTCAATGTGTTCACCACCTGCCAACCAGAGCATGGCGTTGCCGACAACATGGCCCGCCATCAGGCAAAACTAGCAGTAGACAGCCGCGCGTTCCCAATGTTCGTCTATGACCCACGCAAGGGCGAGACCATCCGCGAGCGCCTGAGTCTCCAGGGAAATCCTGCGGTCAAGGAAGACTGGTACACTATCAAGAAAACCGGCGAAACGATCGATTTCATTACTTTCGCCCGTTCTGAAGGCCGTTTCAGCAAGCAGTTCGACAAAGAGGGCAACCCGTCGGAAGTACTGATGATGGCCCAGGCCGACCGGCTTGCAAACTGGCATCTGATGCAGGAAATGGCTGGCATACGCTAGACGATGGCGGCCCAAACGTTGGCGGCGTACTTCAGTTTTCGAAGAAGGACATAAAGATCAATAAATAGTCTCAATGCCGAGAATCGCGTTTCCAGACAGAGAACGCTATGTAACGGGGTGCGGCAACGCACTCCGTTTGTTTTTGCAGTGAATGCTGCAAGTCTGCTCCACCGTCAGTTGGGAAGAGAGCCTGGACAGGTCTGTAAAAACAGGGATGAATCAGAATGCAGCTGGCCGACAAAGCGACCGATGTGATAACAACTGAAGATGGCGTCGCGCAGTTCACTGCGACCGACGAGCACGAAACGGGAAGTCGCACTAATTCGACCTCGATCACAACCGACGTCTTGCCATCGATGTCGGCTACGAAACTCGAAGTGCCAGCCTTGGCGACCGAGCTTCTGTTGGAGATGTACCGGAAGGCGCTGACGATCCGGTTGATGGAGGAGGCGTTGCTGGCGGCTGCAGAAGAGGGACAGATCGGCGGCGCGATGCACACGGCCATCGGCCACGAGGCCAATGCCATCGGCGCGGCCCACGCTCTGCGTCCCGGCGACTACGTAACCTGCACCTACCGCGGCCACCATCATGGCCTGGCATGGGGCATGGACCCGGGGCGGGCGATTGCTGAGGTCATGGGGCGCAGCGATGGCTTCGCCAAGGGCAAGGGAGGCTCGATGCACTTCGTTTCTCCTGAGCACGGCATGATGGGAGCAAACGGCATCGTCGCCGCCCAAGTGCCCCACGCCGCCGGACTGGCCCTGGCAAGCTACCTTCGGGGTGAGGATCGGGTGGCTATCACCTTTTTCGGTGACGGCGGGCTGTTCCAGGGGGTTATGCACGAGACCTTCAACATTGCTTCCAAGTGGAAACTGCCGCTTATTTTCTACTGTGAGAACAACCGCTATTCTGAGATGACGCCGATCTGGCGGACCTCTTCGATCGAAGATATTTACCTGTTTCCCCGCTCCTACGGCATGGCCTCCATGCAGATCGACGGCAACGATGTAGAGGTCGTCCACGCCGCCGTCAGCCAGGCGGCCGACCGTGCAAGGTCAGGTTCCGGTCCTACTTTCATCGAGGGAATCACCTATCGCCTTGAAGGACACATGGCGGGCGACCTGGAGACCTATCGCCCGCAGGAGGAAGTCGAGAAACAGAAGGCCTATGAACCGCTGACTGTCCTGCTCCAAAAACTCCTTGCAAGAGGCGTAGGGGAAGCCCGGATTGCTGCAATCGCTGAGGAGGTCGACGAAGCAATGGACGCGGCGGTTGCCTTTGCGGAAAACAGCCCCTGGCCAGACACGGCGGAAACCTATCGGGACGTGTTTGTTGAGGCGATGAGTTGATGAGGGCCTGACAAACTTTCCAATAATGTTCAAATCGCAGATGCTTTGGTGGATGATGAACTGTTGTTGAACGGCAAGGCCGCTTTTGGCAGAGGAAGCAATAATGCCCAGGTATGAAAATCGTGTTGATACTTCCAGTTTTTCTTTGTTCAAGAAACTCAAGACTTCAACAGCAGAAGAGCAGATTGACAACGCGCTAGCAGCGATTGATCTTCTTGGAGACGAGGCAGACCAGCACTTTGAGGAAGACTCCGTACCTTTTGAGCGTTGGCAGAGAGGATGTAATGAGTTATCGATGTCCGTCAATAAGTTTCTGGCGAGGAGCCGAGTTTTCAAGGTAGAAGCAATAAATATTTTGGAAGAATTCATTGACAGTTTTGAGCATACTGAGAATAGATTCCATCAGATTCTATTGACGATGCTGAACGTGTACAAATAATCGAACAGACTTGGAATTGGTTCAGTGTCATTCTCAGATTTGCAATTTATGCGCTGGTTCTGGAGTCCCGCAGCAGCCCATCAAGACTGCGCCAGACGTAGCATGAACACGAGGAGGTCACGAATGGGTAAACACCGAATTGAAAACGTAACCGAGGCGCTGAACGGGAGCGGACTGATCGAATTCATGTACCCGCAATATCAAACGCTGCTTAGATGTATTGCTGAGATGGCAGATGAATGCGGCAATAGAGAATTTTCGGCAACCCACAATCAGATCGCCAAGAGGTCGGGCAGCTCCGGTCACGAAACCATGACACCGGAGATCGTTGCAGAATTGGTCTTCGACTTTATCAGACTGGGCATCGTAGAGGTGGTTTCGGCGAGCGGCCCTGTATCTTATCAAAGGGAGATCGGAAAAAGCATGTGGAGACGGAAGTCGAAAGACGAGCGAACAACTTACCGTTTCGGCAGCTATGAACGTTTTGTAGAAATGGCCGAGGAGATTAGGCAAATGCAAGACAATGATGATGCGCCTTCGTTACCGTCTGTTGTTTCCAAGAGTGGTCCGATGAGAACAATATAGTAAGGCCAGAAAGTAATTTTGACTGCAACGAATAGCTGAGGCCATAGATTTTCTATGCGAAGAACGACCTACATTCAGGCCATAAACGAGGCCCTGCGAGAAGAAATGCAGCGCGACGAGAATGTCTTCCTCATCGGCGAGGACATTGGCCACTATGGCGGGCTTTTCCGCGTAACTCGCAATCTGCTCGACGAATTCGGCGAGAAGCGAGTCCTGGACACACCCATCAGCGAACAGGCATTCATGGGTATGGCCCTCGGCGCGGCCACGGTCGGGATGCGCCCGATCGTCGAACTGATGTACATGGACTTCACGCTGGTGGCAGCCGACCAGATCTTCAATCAGATAGCTAAGTACGGTTACATGACCGGCGGCCTTCTGAACGTCCCCCTTGTGATTCGGGGGCAGCAGGGCGGAGGCAAACGCTACGGCTCCCAGCACAGCCAATCGCTGGACAGTTTGTATGCCCACTTTCCCGGCATCAGAGTCGTGGCCCCGGCAACACCATACGATGCCAAGGGCCTGCTCAAAACAGCAATCCGCGACGACAATCCGGTTGCTTTTCTTGAACACAAAATGCTCTACTTTACGCGTGGCGAGGCGCCGCCGCCGGAAGAAGAGTACCTGATTCCCATTAGCAAGGCGGAAGTTAAGCGCCAGGGAACCGATCTGACTATTGCCACCTTCAGTTTCAGCCTGTTGCAGGCCCTGGAAGCCGCGGCTACTCTTCAGGAAGAACATGGCATCGAATGCGAAGTTGTCGACCTGCGCACAGTCGAGCCGTTGGACACCGAAACGGTCTGGGAGTCGGTAGCCAAAACCGGACGCCTGCTGGCGGTTCACGAATCCTATGCGAACTGCGGTATCGGCGCTGAACTTGTGGCCCGCTCCTACGAAGAGGTGCCCCACCTGCTACGCGCCCCGGCCCGCCGCCTGGGAATGGCGCCCGTTTCGATTCCGGTCTCACGCGTGTTGGAAGAAGAGGCCTTACCTTGGAAGAACGAAATCATCGCCACAGTTCTGGAGATGGAGCGGGGATAAAGAGGATACCGCAATGGCTACGGATGTAACTCTGCCCGATATGGGAGAGGACGTGGAAGATGTGACCATTAGCCGCTGGCTGGTCAAGGAAGGCCAGAACGTCAGCGCTGGAGATCCGCTCCTGGAGATTGCGACGGACAAGGTGGATACGGAGATACCGGCGCCCGTAGGAGGCACCGTGCTTTCAATTCGCTTTAGCGAAGGTGAAATCGTCGATCTGAACGCAGTCATCGCCATAATTGGAAATGCGACAGAGGAGACTGAACCGGCTCCAGTGGATCCTGTGGCTGAAGAAATATTGGACCGTTCTGATCCGGCCGCCAGTGAGGATGAGCCGGCTCAGCCGCAATCAGACGACGCGCAGGAGAGCCAAGCCACAGCGGTTCGAGCCACACCTGTGGCCCGGCGCATGGCAGAAGAGGCAGGAATTGCCCTGTCGGCCATCAACAGAGGCGACGGCGAGCAGATCACAAAGAGCGACGTGGAGGCAACTCTTAGAGGAACGACTAGCACCGGGCGGGAAGAACCTCAAGTAGCGCACGAAGAAGAAATTGACTCGCAAGACGAATCATCGTCCCACTATGATTCGATGGTGCCCCTGGAAGTGCGCCGGCTGGCAGCGACCTATAACATCGACCTGAGGGAGGTCGCCGGTGGGCGCCCTCCTCGCGATCTGACGCGGCACGACCTGATTGAATATGCCAGGCAGCAGAAAGGTCTGTCCCACTTGACAGCCGCGGCGAACTACCCCGCACTTTCCCAAACAGACCGCACTCGAAAAGACGCTCCTGCGGCTAAGGATTCCGCGACCAAAACCGATCCGGCTCCCAGGGGGGAGCGCGCCGACGAAACGCTGATCCCACACAGCCGGATGCGCCAGATTATCGCCAGAAATATGGTTCAGAGCGCCTTCTCAGCGCCCCATGTCACAACGGTGCACAGTGTCGACATGGGCACGGTGACCGGGCACTATCAGTCCCAAAAAGGCGAATTCGCGCAGCAAGGCGTGCGGCTGACACTGACCGCCTATATTGTGGCGGCCGTCGTGGAAGGTTTGAAGGCGGTTCCTGCCGTCAACGCAGAATGGACCGAGGAGGGCCTGCTGCTCAAGCACTCTTTTCACGTCGGCATGGCCGTCGCCCTGCCCGCCGACGCCACCGGAGTGGGTGGGCTGATTGTGCCGGTGATACACGACGCCGGCGATATGAATCTGCTTGGGATCGCCCGCCAGGTAGCTGACTTGGCGGCACGCGCCAGAGAAAATAAACTCACGCCCGCCGATACCCGAGGCGGCACTTTCACGCTGACCAACTACGGCACTTCCGGGAGCCTTTTCCAGACGCCGGTAATCCTGCAACCGCAGGTTGCGATTCTTGGTACGGGAGCGATTGAAAAGCGGCCGGTAGTCGTCAGCCGCGGCAAACCGTATGAAGCCAGCGTGGATGATTATCTGGCCTTCCGCCCGATGATGGACTTGGCCCTCAGCTACGACCACCGCGTATTGGACGGGGCCAGCGCAGATGCTTTCTGTGTCGCTGTCAAACGACAACTGGAAGCCTGGAGTGACTAGACCTGGAAGGGCTGTAACGTATAGCGGTGAGCTTGGCGCCCTGCCTGGGCGAGACTCACGATAGAATAGGCAGGGGAAGATACGGACACTTCTACAGGTCTGTCACGTCTGGCGTTGCAAGAGTTCATGGGCCAGAGCAAGTAACAGTGAACTACCGGCCTGCTCGCCCAACGCGTCAGAAAGTGCCTCCACCGCCTCTCTGTGGTAATGCTGTACTTGCTCTTCTGACCGGCGCCTCGCGTCAATTCCCTCCAGGAGATCGAGCACTTCCGAGAGCTTTTTCTCTGAAATCCCGTTGCGCCAAATAGTCTTGAAGCTGCCGGCTACGTCAGCATGCTCCAGTCCATAGAGCAGCGGCAGGCTCTTTTTGCGACGCAGGATATCATTGCCGGCCGGTTTTCCTGTAACTTTCGGATCGCCCCAAATTCCCAGAATATCATCCTGAATCTGAAACGCCAGTCCAATGTTATGCCCAAACCGGTGCAGGCATTCGGCTTGGTGCGCGTCAGCCCCCCCAAAGAGCGCGCCTATTGCTATCGATCCGGCTATCAGGGCGGCGGTCTTGCCTTCAATCATACGTAGATAATCAGCGACGGCCACGTCTTCTCGCTCTTCAAAACTCAGGTCGAGATGCTGGCCTTCCATCAAGCCGATACAGGTCTCTGTAAAACGGTTGAGAGCAACCAGTGTGAGGCCGTTCCCGCCTGAGGATGGTAAGGCGTCAGCAGATGGGATTGACGCCGACCTCATGAGAGCGGCATAGGCGAGAGCGAACATCCCGTCGCCTACATTGATAGCCTGGGGCACGCCCCAGAGCGCCCACAGCGTAGGCCGGTGGTGTCGCGTCTCATCACTGTCTTCGATATCGTCGTGGACCAGAGAGAAATTGTGCAGGATTTCGACCGCGGCCGCGGCTGGAATCGCGGCGGCCGGATTCCCCCCAACCGCCTCACATGCGATCAGGCATAGCAGCGGCCGGATGCGCTTTCCTGCGGCAAGAGCGCCGGGACGGAGCGCGTCATCTGCCCAGCCCATGTGATAGTGCATCATCGCGTAATGGTTCCCCTGCATCGGGTGGCGGGTCTCCAGTACGGTCTTCATCTCCTCCTCGAGCCGTGGCAGCCACAATGAGGCGAATTCGCGCAGGGCCTTACTGCCCTGCGCCCCGGCGCCCACGGTAAGGGATTCGGATTCTCCCGCTGCGCCGGCGATCGCATTGGTAGAATTCCTTTCCTTGTCCGGATCAGGATTGGGACGGCCGAGCCCGGACATGCCGTCCCTGGGGGCAGCGTGCATTCTGTCCTGACTGTGCCCTTCCTCCCTTTCAGATGGACCGGTATGGGGAGATCGAAACGGACCGGACGCGGTGCCATCAGTCAAATCGGTGGCGCTCACCAGGACACCGGGTTGCCGCAGGGCCTCGATGTTCCGGGAGCCGCTGGCAAACATGGCAATGCGGAGTTCATCGACCAGCAGATCGATCTCCTCTAGCACCGACGCCGTCGATTCAACAGCACGCTTAAGAAACGGTGATGCCAGTCCTGCCAGGTCGGCGCCCAGGGCCGCCGCCTTTGCAACATCCTGGCCATTGCGCACGCCGCCGCTTGCAAAAACCGGCAGATCCGGCTTGCCGGCGGCCACCCGGGCCTCCCGGACATAGGCAAGACTGGTGACAGTAGGGATGCCCCACTCTCTGAAGGATGCAGCCAGCCTGCGCTGGCGCTCTGTCGTCGCCCGATGCTTCTCCACTTCGCTCCAGGATGTACCGCCGGCGCCGGCGACGTCAATCGCACTGATGCCGGCATCGATCAGACTTCGCGCCACCTGCCGGCTTATACCCCAGCCTACCTCTTTGGCGATGACAGGAACTCCAATCCGCGTACAGACCTCTTCAATTCGGGCCAGCAGCCCTCCCCAGCGAGTGTCGCCTTCGGGCTGCAATACCTCTTGCAAGGGATTCAGGTGCAGGATCAATGCGTCGGCTTCCACCATTTCCACTGCGCGCCGGCTTTGATCGACCGTGTAGCCATAGTTGAGTTGCACGGCGCCCAGATTGGCAAAAAGCAGCGCGTCAGGGGCATACGTGCGCACCGAGAAGGAGGCCTCAGTCTGGCTATCTTCCAGCGCAGTGCGCTGGCTGCCAACACCCATCGCCAGGCTTCTTGCTTGCACCGCCTCTGCCAGCCGCCGGTTGAAAAGTCCTGCCTGCGCTGTGCCTCCGGTCATGGAACTGACCAGAATTGGCGCGGAAAGGCGCTTTCCAAAAAGATTGACGCTGGTATCAACAGCCGCGAGGTCGATTTCAGGCAGTGCCTGATGGATAAAATAGTAGCGCTCAAAACCCGTAGTCAGCTGCCGAAACCCGACATCCTCCTCCAGGTTTATGCGGATATGGTCGTCTTTTCGACCGGCGGTGGACAAACGAGTCCTCCCATGGACTGCTTCAAGAAAACGTGACTTCTGCTAAACGTCTCCGTACAATCCCGCGGCGCGGTCTGATCATCGTTTGCGACCGGGGGAAGGACCAATTGCGCCGCCCTTTCCTCCCCAACACCCCCCGGCAAAGACTTCAATCAGCCTGTCACTCCTGCTCCAAACAAATTCAGCCCATTTTCCAACAGAAGTTCGTAACTCTGATTCGATTCTAGTGTTTTATGATTTATAATGCAAGACATTAGCATTGAATTTGATTACGTTTATTGACAAAAGGGAGGTATGAATATGGCAACAACTTTCGAACAGGTTCGCGATATCATAGTGGATCAGTTAGATGTTGATCCTGATGAAGTGACCGAAAATGCCAAGTTCAAAGAAGATTTGGACGCTGACAGTTTGGACCTGGTTGAGTTGATAATGTCATTCGAAGAAGAGTTTGGCGGCGAAATCAGCGACGAGCAAGCCCAGGAGATCGAAACGGTCGGCGATGTCGTAAAGCATCTTGACGCTCAAGCGGCTTGAGTAGTCCGCCGGTAAACAGCCTATTGACTGAGAGCGAGTTGTGAATGCAACTCGCTTTCTTATTGGGGATGCCGAAGCGAGGGTATGGATGTGGCCGGGCCAACTGCCCGTACCAACGAGATAGTAACGCTGCTGATCATTGCCGGAGGGAGCAGCCGCCGCATGGGCGCCGACAAACTGTTGCTGCCGGTGCCCCCCCATGGAATACCGCTGGTCCGGCACGCAGCCGAACGACTCCTGTCCCTGACTCCAGAAGCGATCATCATTGCCAACAACATCAACGTTTGTGAGGCTCTGCAAAATTCTGGCCAAAAAGACAAACGGTGCCAGGATGTTCCAGCAGGAGTTCCCACAGATTTGCATTGCTTGCCGGACGATACCCCTGGAGAAGGCCCCTTGGGTGGCCTCGCGACCGGCCTGCGCCGGACCGAAGGCTGGGCGCTTACCGTCGCCGGTGACATGCCCTTTATTTCGGCGGCAGCATGCCAGTATCTGATCGACCTGTCAGACAGTGGCTGTGATGCCATAGTGCCGGTTCTGGATGGACAGGCGCAGCCCCTCCATGCACTGTATCACCGACGCTGCCTGCCCGCTGTAGAATGCGCGTTAGCGTGCGGCTTGCGCCGCATGGACAGCTTCTGGCCCAATGTGCGCGTTCGCTGGATTGCGGCCGGCGCTCTGCGCCCCTTCGACCCGGAACTGCTTACATTTACCAACGTCAACACCCCGGCCGAGTGGAAAAAGGCGCTTTCCCTGCTTTAGCAAGGCTGACCACCAAGTGTTAGAATGGAGGCTGTACAGCGCCGGCTCCTGATTGCGGCGGTGATGCCGCGCACAGGCTGCGCCACTTGCCCAGCCTGTCGTAGATTGAAGTAAACCCAGCTGTCGGCCGATTGTTTTCAGGGGAAGGGAGGGAAGTACAGTTTCCTGACCTCCGGATTACATAGGATTTGCGCAATTCAATATGGCAAAATATCGAAGACGCTCGGCGCAACAGAAAACCGCTGTCTCTGGATCGCAAGGACGCGGCCAGCCATTGGAGGAAGGCGCGGTCGTCAAGGATTGGGGGGGCCGCCTCCCCATCGCGTTGTCCTTTCCCAACAGCTATTACGTTGGCATGAGCAGCCTGGCTTTTCAACTGTTGTACCGCTGGTTGAACGATGAATCTGACGTAGTCTGCGAGCGTATTTTCTGGCAAAAGGGCGCGGCCGCGGCCGGCGAGCCTCTGCTCTCGCTCGAAGGCGGGCGCCCGGCAGATGATTTTGACATCTGGGCCTTTACCATCTCCTGGGAGATGGATTACTTCAACGTGGTTGAAATGCTGCGCCAGGCCGGCATTCCACCTCTGGCGCAGGATCGTCGCGACAGCAGCCGCTGGGACGGATCTGCCTGGCCCCTGATTATCGCCGGCGGGCCTGGCATCACCATGAATCCGGAGCCGATGGCCCCCTTCTTCGATGCCGTTCTTATCGGCGAGGGCGAGGAGGCGGTGCCGCAATTCCTGGACCTGTGCCGCGACGCGCTCTACCAGGATCGCGAGGCGCTCCTGCAAACACTGGATCGGCTGCCCGGTTTCTACATTCCCCATCTGCGCCCGTCGAACCGTGACCATGTCGATTTCCGCCCGGTGGAGCGGCTGTGGGTGCGCCAGTTGGCTGACTACCCGACCCACTCCGTTATCTATACGCCGGACACGGAATTCAGCGGCATGCACCTCATGGAGATTGCGCGCGGCTGCGGACGGGGCTGCCGCTTCTGCTTGGCGGGGTATGTATACCGGCCGCCGCGCGAACAGCCCTTGGACAAGCTGCTGGACTGGGCCCAAGCGGCCATGGCAAAGGGTCACGAACGCATTGGACTCGTCAGCGCCGCGGTGAGCGACCATACCCAGATCGACGAGTTGGCAACCGAACTTGCCGGCATGGGCGCGTCGATTAGCGCCAGTTCAATGCGGATGGACCCGATCAGCGTTCCGCTGATCCAGGCGATGGCCGCGGGCGGCAGCCAGACTTTGACTGTCGCGCCGGAAGCGGGCAGCGAACGCCTGCGAAACGTGATCAACAAAACCCAGACCGAAGAGCAGATGATGCGAGCGGTGGGGCTGGCGGCCGAGCTGAACTTTCCACAGCTCAAACTCTACTTCATGACCGGCCACCCGACCGAAACCGACGACGACATCCAGGCCCTGATCGACTTCACGCTCAAAGCGCGCCAGCTTTACAAGCGGCGGCTGGCCATAAACGCAACGCCCTTCGTTCCCAAGGCCCACACGCCATTCCAATGGGAAGCCATGATGCCGGCCAAGGAGCTTAAGCGGCGCCAGCGTACAATTAACAAAGCGTTGGGTCGGCACGGAGTCGAGGTGCGGGCAGATTCGCCCGAATGGGCTGAAGTGCAAGCGGTCTTGAGCCGTGGAGATCGCGCCCTGGCCGATGTACTTCTGGCGATTCCACCGGGGCAGCTGAATACCCGCCTCTTTTTCCGAACAATGGAAAATCTCGGCCTCGATAAGGAGCATTATCTGGGCCAATGGAAAGCAGGCGATCCTCTGCCGTGGGATATCGTCCAGAGCGGCGTCACCGAAAGCTATTTCCATTACGAACTGCGTCTGGCAACGCAGGAACGTACCGGCTTCTCGTGCCCTCCGGATAGCGCCGGCTGCCTCACCTGCCAGGCGTGTGATAGCGATTGGGCCTTCCGCTACGGCGCCAACGAAAACCGGCCTATCCCCGCTGCCAAGGGCGGGGCCTGGCGAGCGCAGGACTGGCTGCCCTGGACAAAACTCAAGGCCCAGAAACACGACACGGGCCTGGGTAATGTCACTGTCGAACCGATCCCCCTTGACTGAATCCGGTCCTCTGGCAAGAAAACCGCTGGAGCGAAAGTGCTTGATAACGCAAACGTTGGGGATTCGGTGGTGAGAGGAAACCGATCTGAAAGATGCACCGTATTCCCTACAACAATGGCGTAGTGGCCTATACCTTTGAAAGCTTTACCTCTCTTCCTCTCCAAGCCCATGTCAGCGCCCGCCACGGCGGCGTTTCGCCCCACCCCTGGCGGAGTCTGAATTTCAGCTACAGCCGAGGAGATGAACGCGCGCGCGTTCTGGAAAATTTCGCCCGCTTTTGCGCCGCCGTGGGTCAAGATCCCTCCCAGCCAGTCCGCACTCACCAAGTCCACAGTGCCAGCGTTGCCCGGGTCGACTGGAAGGACGCCGGCTCCCGCCAAAAGGATTGCGATGCCCTCATCACCAATGCGGTTGGCTTGCCCCTCTTCCTGGTCTTCGCCGACTGCGTGCCCCTGGTTTTGTACGATCCAGTACGCCATGTACTGGGAGCCTGCCACGCCGGTTGGCGAGGTACCGTCAACGGTATCGGTACCGCCGCTCTGAGGGCTATGGCGGCGGCCTACGGGACGGTCGCGGCCGACGTGCGTGTGGGCATTGGGCCGAGTATCGGGCCGGAAAGTTACCAGGTAGGCGAGGATGTGATTCAAATGGCGATTGCAAAGCTACCTGGCGCAGAAAGGTACTTCTGCAATAATTTCGGCGAACACGCTAATCCTGGCTTCGACCTTTGGCAGGCCAATATCGACCAGTTCACCGCAGCCGGTATCACCTCTAGTCAGATCGAAATAGCCGGAATTGACACCGCGCGCAATACCGATGAATTTTATAGCCACCGGGCCGAAAAGGGCTTATGCGGCCTTTTTGGTTTGCTGACCTGGCTGGAACCGCCGGAGAACGGGCATCGTTCGCCAGTCGAAATATGATACAATTGGGGCTTATATACAAGAATACCAACGAGTAAATTTTGATTGTCCACCGCACATATCAAACTAGAGGATATACTTCAAAAGCCGGATATGCCCGTATCCGTGAAGTCCTTGGTGTGTGCCAGCGTCTTTACAACCATTTGCTGGCCGAACGCAAAGCAATTTACCGATTGACTTGCAAGACAATGGGTAAATACGCGCAAATGAAGTGGCTGACAAGTCTGCGATCCAACTCACAAGAACTATCCGATATATCCTCACAGGTGGAACGCGGTGCAATCATTCGACTTGACAGGGCCTTTCGCAACGTCATCACTCGTGTCGATGAATACAAGGCAATTGCCGCCAAGAGGAAACGAGAGGGAAAGCCACCACGGAAAGATGGTGAAATGCCAGGTTTTCCTCGATTCAAGCCTCGACAACGGTATACCTGCATTGAACTGGCGGAAGTTTCGCCAAGTATGGTGAAAGGCAACCGCATCAAGATCAAGGGGCTGCCTTTAATTCGGCTATGCCCATCACGCCCGCTGCCAGAGAGTAAACCCCTGTCCATGCGACTCGTGATGCACGGGCGCAAATTGACGGTTGATCTGGTTTACCAAGAGGATGTTATGCCTTTGTCAGAGAGTGCAGCGATAGTCGGAATCGACATGGGTGTGAATGAACGCATGACACTCAGCACTGGTCAAACGATTTCAAGGCGAGAAGTAGATCGACGCCGTGAACGCAGACTACAAAGGGCTATCAGTCGGAAGAAGAAAGGCAGTAACAGCAGGCGTAAGGTGGTTACTGCCTTTGCTAACTTGAAACGCAAAAACGCAGTTCGTAACCGCAACATTTGTCATCAGATAACGACGGAGATTGTACGTAGGTACGCGTTCATTTCTGTCGAAGATTTGAACATTCGGAACATGACACGTGCCGGAGGTTCCCATAAGAGAGGTTTGAACAGAGAGATTCTGTCGCAGGGGTGGGGAAGCATTCGGCAACAACTGGAATACAAGGCAGAATGGGCCGGTAGACAGTTGGTCAAAGTAAATCCATCCTATACATCGCGAATCTGCTCTGAGTGTGGCTTTGTGAACGACAAAGCACAAGAATATCGAACTTTCAACTGTTCAGAGTGTGGCCACGTTGCTGATCGGGACGTGAATGCCGCACTAAACATTTTGAAACGCGGCTGGGAATTTGCCGCGGGTAGCATAACCGATGGGTTGCCGTCGGTGCTGCCAGAAACATATGTCAAGTGGTACTATGGTATATAATTCCCATACAATCGTACAAGACGCAGACTGTCGTGGTCTGATGTCGAAAACCATCCTTCGTGCAGAGCAGTTCCGCAAATGAAGCAGGCAACGTCGCCGACCAGCAGCCTTATGCTGTATCCCCTGGAACCAGGGGTGGAACCGCTCTGCCGTTTCTCAATACGGGTTGATTCTGCATGTCGGAAAGCGCAAACCGATTTGAAGAGTTGCTGCGCCGGCTCGGTTTGGATGCCCTGCCGACCTACCAGCAGATTATCGAATCGATGGACCCGTTGTCGTGGACATTGATACTGCTCCTGACCGGCGCGGTGATACTTGGCGTCTTTTTCACGCTGAACACACGCTACCGCTTTCACGCCTTCCAGGAGGCGGAAGCAACGCCCGAAACTCTGCTGGCAAGACTTAAGCAGGATCCAACATACTTGACGCCGCCGTCCATTATCAGCCGGCTGGGCGCGGAGACAACTCTGCGGCTCCTGGAATACGGCGACCAGATCACAGCGGCGCAGTGGCGATCCATGTGGAGTCGCGTCCGGGAGGAGCTCTTGGGGCTGCTCTCCGCCCAACACGCGTTTGGCCCTATTTTCGCCCTGGCACATTATTACCAGAGTACTGATACCGCAGAGCCGGACAGTATGCGTATCCGCCGGACCGCGTTGATCCACAAGCTCGGCCAGCGCCGGCAACTCGAACCGGGTGCAGATGGCATGTTGTCGCAACTGCGGCTGGTTCGCCACCCCGCCGAGCAACTAGGCGAATTGGGCTTCGACGGGCCAACCATCTGGCTGGAAGACGCCGACGATTCCATGTTAGTTGAAGGCCCAATCATCCAGATGGATAGCGTGCGGTTCGAAACAGTCGACCGAGCGAGCGTTAGCCTGCTCATCCAGAGGACCCCTACTGTCGGGGGAAACTTTATAATGACGATGGAGAAACGAAATGACATGTGGGTCGTGGTCGACGAGCGGATTAAATGGGGACCATAGAATAAATTCGCTCAGTCCTGCAGACAAGGGGTTCCACCGGCACACTGCATCTTCGACCAGCAAGCGACAGGAACAGCCCACAGCGAGTTGCCACTTCACCTACTCATCCGAAATTCGACGAACCGGCGATTCGAGTGACTGCATCTTATGAACGAACTATCGTTGACACTCGCCGAGGCCTTGGGCTTCATGAACGCCCTTGTCTCGTCGGTGGTTGTGATTCTGGCCTTCTCGCTACTGGCCTACACGTTAACATATAACTTTCGCCATCCTGTGGCGCGGCGCTTCGCCTTCCTGCTGGCCCTGGTCATGATTACGTACGCGTCGGAGGTCGCCCTGACACGGGCGATCAGCCCCGATTCGGCTACCAAATGGCTGCGCTTCCAGTGGTTGGGGATTGCGCTCCTGCCCGGGGCCTACTATACCTTCTCCTATTCCATTTTGCGGACGACGAACTATCATACCGACCGTCGCCGGCTACTCAACAATGCCATCGGCGTTCTCTCGATCGTCAGCGCGCTTCTTGCCCTGTTTTCATCCCTACTGGTTGATTACGTCGAGTTTGATCCGCTCCTCAGCTTCCTGCGTCCGGGCATACTTTTCTGGCCCTTTGCCGTCCTCTTCGCCGGCGTAGTCATACTCTCTCACTTCAACATTTGGAAGGCGCGCCAGCGCTGCCTGACCGCCGAGAGCCGCAAGCGAATGACCTATCTCCTGTTGGCTTCGGCGGCCCCTGGCATCGGTACATTTCCCTACCTGATCGCTCTGGGCAAGTCGTCGGTTGGCCTGATTTCCCCGGAGTGGATTTTTGGTCTGGCAATCGTGGGCAACGGCGCCATCGGCACCATGTTGATCTTTCTGAGCTATACCGTAGCCTTTTTTGGGGTCTATACTCCGGACAGAGTCGTGCGTTACCGGTTGATTCGCTACTTCGCACGCGGGCCGGTTGTGGCCATTCTCGTCATCCTGGCAGTTCAGACGATCCCAACTGTGGAGCATATACTTGGCCTGCCGCGCAATATCGTCCTCTTCAGCGTCATTACCGGGGTCATTATTGCCGCACAGGTAATTCTCAGCATTACCAAAGAATTGACCGACCGGTTGGTCTACGGGGAGGACCGTCAAGAGATTGCCTGGCTGCGTGAACTGGACAGGCGCCTACTTACCACGACCGACTTGCGCCAATTTCTCGAAAACCATCTTACGGTGCTATGCGAAATTCTGCGCGTTCCTTCAGGCTTCGTGGCAGCAGTCATTGGCACAGATCTGATCCTCGAGGCGACGGTTGGACCGGAGGGAACTCGGCAAGAGATCTTGGACGACAAAGATTGGAGCGATGCCTTGAATGAGGCGCTCAGCCGTGTTCGCAAGAACGGCTCGCCCAGCATTGCCGGGCCCGCAAACAGAGTCGATGATAGAGCTTCTCCTTCTGTTAACGGCGAAGAGGCGCTCCATCACCTTCCGGCTTCGCAACCGGCCGAATTCGGAGGATATTGGCTCTGGCCCGTGCTCGAACCCGCAACCGAAGGGAAAGGAGCGATCATTGTGGGCATGTTGGGCGTGCGTGCCCGCACTGATGCGCCGGATATCAGCGCAGATGAACTTTCTTTGTTGGCGCAACAGATCGAGAGCGTCGCCTTGGCCCTGCAGGATCGTACAATGCAGATGCAAATCATGGTCGCGTTGCGTCGTATCATCCCCGGCATCGACCGCATCCAGCAGATACGAGGGATTGTGCCCTACGTGTCGGAAAATACTGAGGTGCCACCGTCCGAACTGCTGGAACCGAGCCCGATTCACAATCCGGAATTCGAAAGCTGGGTAAAGGAAGCGCTCAGCCACTATTGGGGCGGCCCCAAGCTGACACGTAGTCCGCTAATGCAATTGCGGGTGGTTGATCGCGTCATTGAAGAAGCAGACGGCAATCCCGGCAAGGCCCTGCGGCTCGTGCTGGGCCGCGCCATCCAGAATCTGCGCCCAGGTGGTAAGCAGGACCTGAGCACACCCGAATGGCTGCTCTACAACATCCTGGAGATGCGCTTCATTCAGGGTCGCAAAGTTCGGGATATCGCCGGCCGACTGGCCATCAGCGAGAGCGACCTGTATCGCAAGCAGCGGGTCGCTATCGGCCAGGTGGCGCAGGTATTGACGGAAATGGAGCAGGGTGACTGGGACGCCTTGCTCACAATGCAGGAAGAAGACTCTGTGCCAATCGAGGAGCAGGTAAGATAGTGCGGGCGAGATACCCGCGACCAAATGGTGCGTCCGGCGCGGGTGTTCCTGAGGACGGGGCTCATGGCTGCCACGCGGCGTAGGCGGCGAAAATATCAGAAGACCGGCCCCGCGGCTGGTTTGCAAGCGAACCTTGAGCAACTTTTTGCCAGATTTGGCAATGAGGTATTGGGATTTGCCGTGTTTCTGTTCGGCGGCTACCTCGGCTTCACCCTTTTCGTATCCGGCCTGGAGTCTTGGACCCTTTTGCTTGCCGGCAGGATGGCCTGGCCGCTTGTATTCAGCCTGCTGATAACGGGGGCCGTACTGCTGCTGGGCCGCCAGGCCGGCTACTGGCATCCAGAGGCGCTGGTCGGTGCGGAACTCCTGTTGTTGTCATTAGACTCTCTGGAGCACATCAGCAATCACCAGGTTGCCGAGTGGGCGATTCCGGCCGCAGGCCAGGGCGCCGGCCTGATGGGTTGGGGCGCAGGCAACCTGTTCATCAGCCTGTTTGGACAACTGCCAGCCGCCCTGTCCGCCGTTTTGTTGGCTCTGTTGAGTATCTACCTGCTGTTCCGCCATACCCCACTGATATACCTGTTCGGCTATATCGGCCAGCTGCGCCACTCGATGGCGGAATCGTGGCCCGACCATTCACAGCCGCCCTCTCTCGAACCCGGCGTATCTCCACCTCCGTTGGAAGCGGAACCGGAGCAATTTCCTCTCGAAAATGAAGACGTCTACGCGTCGCAATCCTCTGCCAACGTCGATGATCCACTCGTCCCGAATGCTTTTCCATCGGACACTTCGGAACTGAATGAGGCGGGACGTCCCATCCAGGCCGAATTGCCGATTCCGGCAGCTGCGCCGGCCAAACGCAGACCGAAGTCCTCCGTTTCGGGTGAGAGTCCCCTCAAACGTAGTCGCAAAGAAGAAGACCTGCCCCCCGCAGCCGTTCTGGATGATGATGCCGCCCAACTCACGTGGGACATCGAGGGCATGGCCGAAATCATTCACGAGACCCTGCAGGACTTCGATATTCCGGTCGAAATCGTCAATATCGAGAGTGGGCCGACTATAACCCAGTTCGGCGTGCAGCCCCTGTATATTGAGCGGGGCGGCGAAAAGCGGAAAGTCAGGGTCAGCCGCATCGCCTCCGCGGCCGACGACCTGGCTTTGGCGCTCGCCGCGCCTGCCATCCGTATTGAAGCGCCGGTTCCAGGCCAGCCTTTTGTGGGCATAGAAGTGCCGAACCCGGAAAAAACAATGGTGGGCCTGAGGAGAATCCTCCAGAGCAAACAGATGGCCGGGCAGGGCGGGACGCTGCCGCTGGCCCTTGGCAGGGACACGTCTGGGACGCCGGTTGTTGCTGATCTGGCACGTGCGCCGCATCTGCTCATTGCCGGCGCCACGGGGTCGGGCAAGTCGGCCTGCATCAACGGCGTGATCGTCAGCTTGCTGATGTACCATGGCCCGGAAAGCCTCCGTTTCATCATGGTGGACCCGAAGCTGGTGGAGCTTCCGGGCTACAACCACATTCCCCACATGATTGGCAAGGTCATAACCGACCTGGAGGATGTTCACGGCGCGCTGACATGGCTCCTGCTCCAGATGGATGAACGCTACCGACTTTTCCGTGAGTGCACGGTGCGAAATATTGATGCCTACAATCGCCTTGCCCGCCGTAGAAAAAAGTTAGATACTTTGCCGCGTATCGTCCTGGTCGTAGATGAATTGGCCGATCTGATGATGACGGCGCCGGAGGAGATCGAGAAACAGCTTGTCCGCCTGGCGCAGATGGCGCGCGCGACCGGCATCCACCTTGTGCTCGCAACGCAGCGCCCCAGCACCGATGTCGTGACCGGCTTAATCAAGGCGAATTTTCCTTCACGCATCGCCTTTGCCGTCACCAGCCAGGTAGACAGCCGTGTCATTCTGGATTCGCCCGGCGCCGAAAAGCTGCTTGGCCAGGGGGACATGCTCCTGATGCGGCCGGACAAGGCCAAGATCCAGCGCGTGCAGGGCAGCTACGTCACCGACTCGGAAATTAAGCGGGTTGTCGACTGGTGGATAGAACGTGATCAGATTGAGAGTCCCGACCGCCCCGCGGCAAGAGTGGCGCCTTGGATCGGCCTTCTGGATCGGTTGGATGACGAGGATGAACTGCTGGCAGAGGCCATTGACGCCATTCGCGGAGTAAAGACGATCAGCGCCAGTTTCGTGCAACGAGAGTTGCAGATCGGCTATCCTCGCGCAGCACGGCTGGTCACGCTGCTCGAGTCGAAAGGCTTCATCGCCTCCGACCCGGGCGGCGGTCCGAGCCGGAAGGTACTGCTTAAGCCCTCCACCGAAACCGGAGGCGAAGACGGAAAGCTCGAGCAGGCATGAGTATCGAATATTAGCAGAGCGCAGCCGCTACCCTCTTGTCGGGACCTTCCTCCCACTGGACTGGCGGCGGCTTGCAAAGCCCACAGGCCGCAGCAGCCACCATATTCCGCTTCACCCTACCCAGGAGTACAGAAAATGCCTTATTCCTTCCAGCCCGATGCCATGTACCGTATGCCGACCCATTTCGGGCCCCGAACAGGTCCCCGCCGCGGGCCGGACGGACGCGGCTTCGACTGTGTCAACAGCCCCAAGAGCCTCTCCCACTCCGTCAGTTATCTCACGCACACCTCCGCCGTAGAAGCGCTGTTGCCGCCCGGTTTCGCCCTCAACGGCGAGCCTGTAGTGACGATCAGCGTTACCTACATGAAGGAGATCGACTGGCTGGCGGGGCGCGGGTACAACACGCTGGGGGCTTCGATTCCGGTCACCTATACCGGACAGGTAGACAAAGTGACCGGCAGTTTGCTGCTCGTGCTGTGGGAGAACCTGACCGATCCCATCCTGACCGGCCGCGAGGAACTGGGATTCTCCAAGATCTACTGTGAACTGCCCGAGCCGGTCGTCTACAACGGTAAGACCCTTTGCATCGGCAGCTGGTTGGGCTTTCGCTTCCTGGATCTGAGCTTGCATGACCTGACCGAAGTGTCTGAGCAGGAAATCGCTGCTCAAACGGCGAACGCGACCAGCGATGGTACGCTCCACTACAAGTATATGCCTCGCACGGGAGAATGGGGCACCGCGGACGCCCAGTATGCCGTGCTGACACCTGCCCATACGCCCAACCGCCGTGTCCTCGGCATGTGGCGAGGCCAGGGCAACGTGCAATGGCACAGGGCCAGGTGGGACGATATGCCCACCCAGTACAACATCGTCAACGGCTTGGCCGACCTGGAGATCCTGGAGTATCGGGGCGGGGTCATCACCCAGACCATCGGCGGCAAGGATCTGAGCGATCAACGCATTCTGAAATAGGCGCGGAGGGCAAAATCGCTATGACATCAAGCTATTCAGAGATCATCACCATTGAACCTGGAAAGCGGGAAGGTAAGCCCTGCATTCGAGGGCTGCGTATCACTGTCTACGATGTGCTGGAGTACCTTGCTTCCGGCATGTCGGAAAACGAGATTCTTGCCGACTTTCCCGATCTGCGGCGTGAAGATATCCGGGCATGCCTTGCCTTCGCCGCCGACCGAGAACGCCGCCTCGTCTCGCTCTTTCCTGTATAAGGCTATTCTTCGACCAGAACCTCTCTCTTCGCCTCAAGGGGAGGCTGGCCGAACTTTATCCAGATTCCATCCACATCAGTGACGTCGGTCTGGCAACCGCCGATGACCTCGCGGTCTGGGCATACGCGAGAGACCACGGGCTCACAATTCGCTAAGTCATCATCGTCCCACCGGCGACAGGGACCGCGAGCCCGGTGAGAAAGTCGGCCTCATCCGAAGCCAGAAAAGCCACGGTGCGGGCAATGTCTTTCGGGCTGGCAAGACGCCCAATCGGCGTACCCGCCAGCGACCTGGCGAGTAAGCTGTCGGTCGCTTCCTCCAGCGGCAAGTCTCGGTCGGACAGCACGCTGGCCATGTGGCCGACCCGCTCGGTTGTGGTCAGGCTGGGGCAAATGGCGTTGACGGTGACACCGTGCGGCGCCAGTTCCTGGGCAAGAGACTGCGTGAATCCGATTATCCCGAACTTGGAGGAGCAGTAAGCCGCGAATCGGGCCACGCCTCGCTTCCCCGCGGTAGAGGAGATGCTGATGATGCGTCCACCGTCGCCGCGGGCCAGCATATGACGCGCCGCCGCCTGGCTGCACAGAAACGTTCCCTTCAGGTTGACGCCGAGTACCCGGTCCCATTCTTCCTCCGGCAGGTCGACGACCGGAACACGGTCCCCGGCTGCACGGGCGCCGGCGTTGTTGACCAGGATATCTATTCGTCCCAGCGTCTCTATCGCCCCCTGAATGGCTGACTCCACGGACGCCGCGTCAGCTACATCGCAGGTCAACGCCAGGGCACGACATCCGAGCGCCTCGATTTCCGCTTGCACCGCTGCCAGGCCGCCCCACCCGGAGTCGGAATAGGGCTTTGCAGAGATATCCGTCACAACGACATCCGCCCCCTCCTGCGCAAACCTCAGGGCGATGCCTCTGCCGATGCCGTGTTCACCGCCGGCGCCGGTGACGAACGCAACCTTTCCCTCCAGGTTGTACATTTCTTGTTCTCCAGGTGGTGATATATACTATGCTCGTTGCGCAATTGGGCGGTTAGCTCAGCTGGTTAGAGCGATTCCCTTACAAGGAATAGGCCGGCGGTTCGAGTCCGTCACCGCCCACTGCTAGACTCATTTGCCTTCGCAAGATTGTTCAATTTGGGCGCCCTGCTAGAAACGACACTTCCCGCTTTGGTGTTGTTAGTAAAGTACCAGTGCAATATAACCCCAAAATCTGACCTGTTCCTAAATATCGACTTCCTCTTTGGGTCAACATGCCTTTTTGTTGCTTGCGAATACCCAGGGAAGCAGCTGCAGACTTTCGAGTAGTCTGATTTTTTTGGTTTAGTGGCGATTCTGGATGCAGACATTCTGCCCCTTTAGAATTCCGTTTTGAATTTCGAAATATCATATAAGTACATTCCGGCGTCCTGATGAACTGTAAAAAGTGTGGACTTGAGGCTGAGAAAGGAGCGAAATTCTGTGTTGATTGCGGGTCGCCGCTCGAATTGCGGTGTCCGGCTTGCCAGACTCCGTATGACCTCGGCAGTAGGTTTTGTGCTCTTTGTGGGCGTGTTTTGCCCGAAGTTGGTGTTTACGACCAGTCAACTCACCCTGAGCTTCCAGCACAGCAAGATCAGTCATCTCGCCCCGAGGGATTGATACAGTCAACTCCACCTACTCAGCCAGTGCAGCCGGAGCAACCCGCCCCATCGGGTCCACAGTCATTTGCTTGCCCACGCTGCCACCAAAGCAACTACCCGGATTCAGAATATTGCTTTGCCTGCGGAATGCCTCTGGAGGATTCTTCTAATGATTTTTCGTTCCATATAACGCCAGATACGTCCCCCTCGGAAACGTTGGCCGGATTCTGGGTGCGCCTAGTTGCATACGTTATAGACAACATCCTTGCTATTGTCGCCGCGGGCATGGTAGTTGGGTTGTTTTCGAGCCCATACAATATAGCAGCGTCACTAATAATATTTCTGGGAATTTGGTTGGGCTATTTCACTGTGCTGATCGCCACAAGGGCAACGACGGTAGGAAAGAATTTTTTTGGACTCTTTGTAGTGCGGTCTGACGGCTCCAGGGTGGGCTTAGTAAGGGCCTTCTTTCGGTCTTTGACCATCTTACTTATTTTGGCCGTGGCTTATGGTACCGTTTTGGGTTTGTTCTTGTTGCTGATCCCCTCTGTGAGGGCCCTCCACGATCGCATCTGCGACACGAAGGTTGTGAGTCGCCGCGGGAAAACGTCTTGATTCTGCGCCTCATCATCATCTCTTTCACTCCCGGGCTCTTCTGGCTCTGGTTCTTTCTGCGCCAGGACAAGATTCGGCCCGAACCCCACCGTTTAATTGCCATTACCTTCTTGCTGGGCTGCATCTCGACCATTCCCGCAGGACTGGGCAACTACGTCTTTGGCGCCGACAGCCTTCTGGAGGGATCTCCGGCACTACTCAGCGTAGTCACCGCGATGACGTTTGTGGTCGGTCCAGTAGAGGAGTTGTGCAAGTTTGGGGCCGTCAGGTTGGGGCCCTACAGGTCACTGTATTTCGACGAGGCGGTAGATGGCCTGGTCTACGCCTTTGCAGCCAGCCTGGGATTCGCCTCACTAGAAAACCTTTTCTACGTCATACAATACGGCCCGGAAGTCATGCTCTTACGGGCGCCCTTGAGCACGGTCGGCCACCTGATTTTTGGCAGTATATGGGGCAACGCGCTTGGGCATTATTATATTTCAGATGGTAGACGGCGATCGTTTCTGTTCGGTTCTCTCGCCTTGGCGGCTGGAGCCCATGCCCTGTTCAACGTTCTGGTCTTTTCTTTTCCTTTGGGTGCCGTAGCCCTGACTATCTTCGGCGGAATCTGGAGCTTTCGAGCCATTCGCCGTGGTCAGAAAGACTCGCCCTTTCGATTTCGTCGAAACTATCCTCGTGTAAGCTGCGACAGTTGCGGTGAGTTCATGACCATGTTCAACCGTTTCTGTACCAAGTGCGGCGCTCCCCGGCCTTCAGGCTGGGGCACCATTTTCTGCAGTAACTGCGGAAAGCCCAACCGGTCCGATGCTGCTTTCTGCACAGGCTGTGGTGATCAGTTCATGAAAGGTTGACGTAAGTCACGGCAGCAACCCGACCGTTCGCCTCTCTCGCGCACTGAGTATGGCCGAATCCACAATCTGCTGGCCTATTCTGCAGATCGCGGGCGACAGCGGACCTTCAGGTGCTTGCCCTGTCTCCAGGCAGTGGATGAAGTACTGAATCACGTTCTGGTTGGGCGGCGTCAACCGATCAACCGGCTGGGCATAGCCCTCGGGACAGTCAGGCGTCTGGATGCGCACGGTTTCTTCGTAGTCGTAACTACTGATCGTCCCTTCGCTTCCCTTGAGCACAAAGCCGCACTTGGGCTGTGGCTGTAACGTCCACGGATCCGTAAACGTGCCCCACCGCGTCTCATACTTGGACAGGCCGAACGAATACTTGCAGATGGTGATACTGTGCTCGTCCACCTCCAGCCCGGGCGGCTCATCGACAACGGTCGTCACCTCCAGCGGCGCACGGCCGTCCAGGAACCATGTCCCCAGCGTGACGCCGTAGCCCAGGTAGTCCAGCAGCGAGCCGCCCCCCTCGGCCTTCTGATAGAACCAGCTCTCCCTCTTGCGCTGACGAGATCCCTCGTCGGTCTCCTCCTTGTCGGCCGTATGGAATAGCGGGCCCCTGTTACCGTCGTAGTAGTGAACCTCAATCAACTCGCCGATCGCTCCTTCCTTCAGGAGGCGCCTAGCTGTCACGTGGCAAGGATACCAGCGCAGCGGCCAGTTGATGATGAACTGCCTCTGCGTCTTCGCCATCGCCGCAATCATCCTGTCGGCAGCATCCAGGTCGGCGGCAAACGGTTTTTCCAATAGCACATGCACGTCGAACGGCGCCACCTTCAGCACCCATTCGGCATGGCTGGCCGTGGACGGGCACAGGATGACAATCTCCGGCTGCGTTCTTTCCAGACAGTCCCGGTAGTCGGTGAAGACTCGCTCGCTGGGAAGGTTGAAATTCTCGATGGCGGACGCCATCCGTCCTCTATCCGTGTGGCAGATGCCGACAATCTCGACATCGGGGTGCTCATTGCAAAGGCGCAACAGGTCTCCCATGTGCGAATGATCAAAGTTGATGCCCGCAACTTTCCAGGTCATATTGGCGTCTCCAGTTTAGTCAGACCTTGAATTGGCCGCTCTTGAGAAATATTGGGTCTGTTTAACGCGTCACTCCGCAATGGGTCATCTGCATTTGGGTCGGGCGGCCGCTGCAGTGCACGCGCTTTCAATTGGGACTAGCCGCCTCGCCCGCGTACGACACATCGCGCAAGATTGCCGCTCTGTGTTCTCACAATTATCGCAGAGTCTGTTGACCTATGTCCACAGGGCCTTGCGCCAACTGTCTGTTTCCCAGATAATACGCTACAGTCTGGTATTCGCGACGACTTCAGTAACCGAGGGAAGTCACAAACTCAATATGGCCGACTCCTTTTTCTCAATCTATAGCCATGGCTTTATCCGCGTGGCCGTCTGTGTGCCCCATGTACGGGTCGCAGACCCGGAATTCAACTCCGCCCGCACGGCTGGCCTGGCCGCGCAAGCGTCTGACGCCGGCGCCGCCGTTGCCCTGTTTCCGGAACTGGGCATCTCCTCCTATGCGATTGACGACCTGCTCCAGCAAGAGGCCATCCTGGACGGCGTCCTGGCAGGAATCAGACAGATCGCAGAAGCCAGCATTGAGTTGACGCCCGTCCTACTGGTCGGAGCCCCGCTTCGCTTCGAAAACCGTCTCTTCAACTGCGCGGTCGTCATCTACCGCGGCCGCGTACTGGGCATTGTGCCCAAGACCTATCTGCCCAACTACCGTGAATTCTACGAGAGGCGCCAGTTTAGCTCCGCGCGCCATGCCGTCGGTAAGGAGGTCCCGTTCCTGGGCGAGACCGTTCCCTTTGGCAACGATCTGCTGTTCCGGGCAGGGCTCTCTGCTGGAGACATCGCCGCGGGTCACCAGGGCCGTCCTTCGCGCAGTGGCGGGGAGCACCTCGCTGCAGAATCAGGCGCCTTCGTCTTGCACGTCGAAATTTGCGAAGACGTGTGGACGCCGATTCCTCCCAGTTCCTATGCGGCGCTGGCGGGGGCCACCGTTCTGGCCAATCTTTCTGCCTCCAACATCACCATTGGCAAGGCCAACTACCGCAAGGGCCTGTGTGCAAGCCAGTCGGGCAAGTGTGTTGCCGCCTATCTCTATTCCGCGGCCGGGCCGGGAGAATCGACGACCGATCTTGCATGGGATGGCCATGCGCTCATCTACGAAGACGGCAACCTGCTGGCCGAATCGGAACGCTTCGCCGATCACGAGCAGATGATCACCGCCGACATCGATACCGAACGCCTGGCCCAAAGCCGCATGAGGCTGACAAGCTTCAACGATGCAGCGGCCCTGCACCGTAAACAGCTGGAGGAGATTCGGACTGTTAGTTTCGACTTTCAATCGCCGCACTTAACGGACGTGGCCGCCAGCAGTAAGTCGCACCGCATATCGAGCCGCACCGACCGTCTGCATCGCAAAATTGAGCGCTTCCCCTTCGTTCCCAGCGACGCAGTGCGACGCGATGAACAGGCCTACGAGGCCTACAACATCCAGGTGCATGGTCTGATGCAGCGTCTGCGTGCCACAGGCATCCAAAAGATCGTTGTCGGCATATCCGGCGGACTGGATTCGACGCAGGCGCTCATCGTAGCTGCTCGGACGATGGATCGTCTTAAGCTGCCCCGCACTAATATTCTGGCCTACACCATGCCCGGATTTGCAACCAGTGCCGGCACCCGCTCCAACGCCCACCTCCTGATGGAGGCCCTTGGCGTAAGCGGGCACGAGATTGACATCCGGCCCGCCGCCATGCAGATGTTCCGAGACATCGGGCATCCATTCGCGGAGGAAGATCCAGAGTATGACATTACCTTCGAGAATGTGCAGGCGGGCGAGCGCACCAGCCACCTGTTCCGCCTGGCCAACTTCAATGACGCACTTGTCCTGGGCACCGGCGACCTGAGCGAATTGGCGTTGGGCTGGGCCACCTACGGCGTGGGCGACCAGATGAGCCACTACAATGTCAACGCCTCGGTTCCCAAGACGCTCATTCAACATCTGATACGCTGGGTTATCGCCACTAAGCAGTTCGACGATTCTGCCAGCACTGTATTGCAGTCGATTCTGGACACTGAGATTTCACCGGAGCTGGTACCAGGTGACGGAGCGGGGAACGGGCCGGCGCAATCTACGGAAGCGAAGATCGGACCGTATGAGTTACAGGATTTTTTCCTGTACTACATCTCCCGCTTCGGATTTCGGCCCAGCAAAGTCGCCTTTATGGCGCTGCAGGCCTGGGGAGACCGCAGCCAGGGCATATGGCCGGACTTCCTGCCGGACCACAAGCGTAACCAGTACGATCTGCCAGAGATCAGGAAGTGGCTCAAACTGTTCCTCTACCGCTTCTTCCAGATCAGCCAGTTCAAACGGACGGCCGTTCCCAACGGCCCTAAAGTGGGCAGCGGCGGATCGCTCAGCCCGCGTGGTGACTGGCGCGCGCCCAGTGATTCCTCCGCCGCAGCCTGGCTGACGGAGTTGCGGCGAAACTTGCCGGATTAAGAGAGAAGACTTTTCAGGGGTAAGCGGGGATTCACAGGTTACGCGCACCCCCGCCAATACCAACCCATTGGGCGGTTTGCAACGGGAGGCAGTGGCCTCACTCGCGACGGTTGCGTGGACGCCGTGGGCGGCTGCTGCGGCGCTGCTGTCTTTGTCTGGCTTGTGGGGCGGGCTTTTCGGCGGCCTTCTCGGCGGGCAAGGCCGGCGGCGCGTGTAGCAAGTCCTGATAGAAGTCATCGACCAGCATCGCCAGCAGCGTTTGGCCCTCGTCAGATTCCATCCACTCGTCTATCAGTGGCCGGAACCTTCTCATTCGTTCGCTCTTCAGGTTATCGCGGCTACGCAGCTTTGCCTCCAGCAGAGCAGTGACACGCTCCGAGACAATGGTCGCAACCTCTCCATCCGTGGGCAGCTTGCGCTCCTCCAGAGGGATGCTGTAGCGTTTGGAAATCCTCTCCATCTGCATGCGTTCATCGAACGAGGCTGTCAGGGAAATCGCAACGCCAGAAGCGCCGGCGCGGGCAGTGCGTCCTGCCCGGTGTATGTAGGACTCGGTGTCATCGGGCGGTTCATACTGGAAGACATGGGACAGTTCGGGAATGTCGATGCCCCGAGCAGCCACGTCGGTCGCCACCAGCAGTCGTAATTTCCCCTCGCGCACCCGGCGCAATACCCTTTCACGCTCCTGCTGGCTGAGGTCTGAACTAAGTCTGTCGGCATCGTAACCGAAACGCTGCAGGACGATAGTCACATAATCTACCATGCGACGCGTATTGCAGAACACGAGTGCCGCAGCCGGGTTTTCCACTTCAATCAGCCGTATAAGCGCTCGATCCTTTTTCATACCCGGATCGGCATAGAGGATATGATCGGCTTCTGAAACGTGTACGCGATCGCGGCTTAGGCTGAGGAATTCGGGCTGCGTTAGAAACTGCTGGGCCAGGCGCATCACATGCGCCGGGAAAGTGGCCGAGAACATCGATCCGTAAATCCGCCCTGAAGGCAAATAGGTCTTCACTTGCAGCATGTCCGGGTAGAAACCCATCGACAACATGCGGTCGGCCTCGTCAAATACAAGCAGTTGCAGATTGTCCAGGCGCAGAGTGCGTTGCAGCAGATGGTCGAGGATGCGCCCGGGCGTGCCGATCACCAGTTGCGCGCCGTCACGCAGAGCTGAAATCTGAGGACCGTATCCCACCCCGCCGTAGACTGCAACGCTGCTGACTCCAGCTGCCTTACCCAGCAGCGCGGCCTCCTTTGAAACTTGCAAGGCCAGTTCCCGTGTAGGCACCAGGATAAGGGCCTGGCAGGCGCGCTTTTCCCGATTGATGCGATGAAAGATGGGAAGCAGAAACGCGCCCGTCTTTCCGCTGCCTGTGCGCGACTGCACCATCAGGTCCCTACCGGCGAAAAGGTAGGGGATGGCCTTGGCCTGTACCGGCATCAGTTTTGTCCAGCCTGCGCTGGCGGCGGCAGCTTGCGCCACTTCAGGCAGCTCTGCAAGTGAAATCGATGGCAGCGCGTTTTCCGGCTCAACCAAGTCTGAAGCGCTGACGTTCTCGTCGAAATCGTTCTTATCAGTGGAAAAGTGAGAGTCTTTAGTTTCTATTTCCGGGCCATCCTTTGTTGCTGTGGGCATGAATTCCTTGCTTTTTTGGCATGTATTTCCGGTGATACATTCTACCGGTATCTATAGTATCCTCTCATTCTACCCTTATTCCACCCGAACGCATAGAATCCGCCGGTAGCATGGAGCAGGCGCCTTGCGGTCGCTGAACGAGGCTTCGGGCTTCGGACACAATAGAGGCAGGAAAGAATCGAGCACGCAGGAATATTCAGCGGAGGCAACTGGCTGGAAATCCGAGGTTGAAGCCTGGAGTAGAATACTTGCTGTAGTGAGTGTGAGAATTGCCCTTCAGGCGAATCAGACGCTGCCAAATAGTGCTCTCGACTGCTCACAAGACTTTTCGATAAGTCCAGGCAGCTTGCGGCTGTTGTCCAGTTCCGGACGTTGCTCGATCCAGCCTAGCAGGACCATGCTCCGGATCAGCACAAAGATGGGCAGGAGTTCGATGTCAGCCTTGGACAAAGGCCGTTCGGTGAGGTAACCGGCGATGATGGCATCCCGTATAGTGTCGAAATATGGTGTGCCCTGATAGTAGAAGATGGCCACAGCCAGTTCGTATTGATGCCAACCGAATCCGGCGTCGTCAAAGTCGATTATATGCACGTGGTCGCCGGTGATAATCAGATTATTCGGGTGCAGGTCCGCGTGGATCAGGCTGTAGGTTCCTCGGTCCTTGCCGTAATCGGTCAGGATTCCATAGATCTGGTCGCGGGCGTATATGATCTGCGCGCGCTCGGCCGGCGTAAGCTTCGGCTGATCCCAAAACGGACCCCAAAACGGTTCCCTGCCCATAAGCCCATCGGCGTCAAACGCCTGGCGCTCAAACCCGGCAGGAAGAGACCAGGCCATGGCCTGATTGTGAATTTGGGCGGCGAGCTGCCCAGTCTTGTGGAAATAGCTCACCAAATTGGATTTGTCAGTTTCCAGCTCAATCAGCCCTGCCATCGCCGTCCCCTCGACCCACTCGACGAGACTGACATATCGGGTCTGTGACAGCTCCGGCAGGTAGACGCTGGCAAAGGCGCTATTGTCTCGCGCAGGGCGTGGCACAGGTGCGCCGATTCCTGACCTATTCAGGGCGGCAGTCCACTCCAGTTCACCGTGCAATTCACGCAGCGAATGATAACCGGGCCGATGAAAACGAAATACAAAGGCCTGCCCACTATCGGAGTCGACCCGGAAAACGATGTTTTCGGAATGGGACACTACAGAGATTTCTGCAACGCAAATGCCCCAGGCCTCAAGTGCGCGCGCGGCAGAGGCGAGCAGCGCATTCTCATGCTGAATCTCATATCTGTGAAGGAACATGGCGTCCCCTGAACCCGAATCGTTATTAGGGTCTTCCACTCCCTCTCCTCCCAAATCGTTGAGATAGGCAAATTTTCCGGCAAAGTGTCATTTGCGATGATCCCCGGCTCGATGAACCCTGGGCCTTGCGTTTCAGGCGATCACACTTTCTCGAATACTCTCTTCGAACGCCGTCAAGAAAAGTTCCGCGTGTTCCCGCTGGAAAACCAGCGGCGGTCGGATCTTCAGAATATTGCCCATATGCCCGGCGCTGCCGATGAGGATTCCTCTGTCTCGCAGGGAGTTGACCACCGCGGTTGCGCCGGCGGAATCCGGCGTCCGCGATGTGCGATCTTGCACCCACTCCATGCCAATGAACAGTCCGTGGCCGCGGACGTCCGCGAGCTGTTCACAACTGTCCTGAAACTTGAGGAGTTCGCGCCGTAGGTATGCGCCTACCTGGTCGACATTGCCGGCAAGCCCTTCTTCTTCGATCACGTCGATAACAGCCATTCCCGCGGCGGCCTGCAGCGGGCTGGCCGCGAAAGTGTTAAAGTAGCGCTTGTGCCGGCGGAAGTTGTCTACCAATTCGCTTGATGCCGCGGCGCCGGCTACCGGCAGCCCGTTGCCCATCGGCTTTCCCATCGTTACGATGTCGGGCACGAATTCGGTTGCTTCGTAGCCCCACCAGCGGCCCGTTCGGCAGAAGCCGGCCTGCACTTCATCGGCGATGACAAGGCCCCCGGCCGCGCGCACCAGCTCTGCCGCTTGCGGCATGAACCCTTCTGGTATCGTTGGCAAGCCCTCATTGGCGAGAATCGAGCAGACCAGCATACCCGCCAGTGGGATACCATCTGCCCGCAGACTGTCGATGGCTCTTTCTACCTCCGACAGGTAGAGCTTGGTCAACTCCCCGTCGGACACGCCGTCGCGGAGGGGGCGGTAGCGCTGGGGAAAGGGAAAGGCGCGTATCTCCTCCGCTCGCTCTTCCTCTGCTTGCTGGCCGACGCGAGTAAATTTGCCCACTTCGGCGCTGTTGCCGTGGTAGGCGGCGTCGCTGCAGATGAAGCCCCGGCCCCTGGTGGCGGCACGGGCGATGCCCAGGGCCACCTCGTTCGCCTCCGTTCCGGTGCAGGCGAAGATGATGCTTGTTAGGTGATCTGCGTGGAGGTTCGCCAACCGTTCAGCATAGTCGAGTACACGTTCACTCAGGTAGCGGCTGTGAACATTGAGCGTTTGGGCCTGGCTGTGCATCGCCTCGACAACATGAGGATGGCAGTGACCGACGCAGGGCACATTATTGTACATGTCGAGGTAGCGGCGGCCCTCATCATCGTAGAGCCATACCCCTTTCCCACTTACGATGTTGAGCGGTCTTTCATAAAAGATCGGCGCTCCGTTGCCAAGCAGGCGATTGCGGCGGTCGAGCAAAGCGTTGATTGTCATCTCTTCTCCTGTCGGGTCCCAGGTCCGGCCTCAGTGGTAACTCGGTATTTCATTCGTCAAGTTCGACGACAATATCATTGCCAACAATGCGAACCGGGTAGGTCTTTACCCGCACGTTTGGATCGACAAGACAGCGTCCGGTCGCGATATCAAAGGGCCACTGATGCCACGGGCAGCGCAGAACTTCGCCGTCTCCCTCGACCGACAACTCTGCGTCGTAGGCGGAGGGCGGCGCGTCAGCGGCGATGTGGCCGGTCAGTTCACCGGTACAGAGGGGGCCCCGCTTGTGCGGACAAATGTTGCGCAGCGCGTACAACTCTCCCTTGACATTGAAGACGCCGATGCCCGCGCGTCCACGGAAGGGCACTACGATTTTGCGCTCGCCCGGCGGAATCTCCCAGACCTTGGCGATGACAACCCTGGTCACAGCCAGTCGTCTCCGATGCGCAACATCTCCAGGGCATTGTCGGCGAAGATGCGCTGGTGCGTTTCAGGCGCAAGTTTGGGAAAGGTTGTGACGGGGTCGTTCCAATCGAAATGAGGAAAATCTGAGCAATACACAAGCGTTTCGTCGGCGTGCAGCATTTCGAGGAACTGATACAGCTGCTCGGTCGATTCCGCCTCGTGCATCGGCTGGGATCCAACGCGAATGTGTTCGCGGAAGTATTGACTTGGCAACCGTTTCAGCCAGGGCGTCTGATCGCGAATCGCCTTCCAATCCGAATCCATGTGCCACATCACGGCCACGGCCCAAAGTTGCTGCACCTCTGTGAGGGCAAACTTGAGATTGGGGAACTTCTCAAACACGCCCTCGCATATAAGTGAGGAGGCGTGCGCGCTGGCCACGAATGGACGGCTCATGCGAGACTCCATGTAGTAGGTGGGGAAGCCTACCGGTGTGGGCACGTTACCGGCAGCGCCGCCTCCGCCGCCGATATGGGCGACAACCGGCAGGCCGTGCTCCTCGCACGCCTCCCAGATCGGGTGATAAAAGCGGTTGCCGAACGGCATACTTGTGCCCATCGGGATCATCACGGCAACCGTGTCGCGGCGGTCAGCCAATCGTTGTATTTCGC
This sequence comes from Caldilineaceae bacterium, assembly GCA_965220715.1. Classification (GTDB taxonomy): domain Bacteria; phylum Chloroflexota; class Anaerolineae; order Caldilineales; family Caldilineaceae; genus Bin5. Next base: position 3,072,351 of record OZ244843.1, on the reverse strand, counting down.
TGACCGCCTGCGCGGGATCAGAAGGAGAGACGAGGATCGCGTTGACGACGCGGTCATCTTTTTCCAACCAGTGCTCGATTGTCCAGTCGTTGAAGGCGCGGCAGAGCACCGCGGCCCAGTCCGGGTCCGGCAGGCCGCTATAGCCATAAAAGGGCGGCGGGCCGGTCAAGACCGCATAGTCGATATTCCATCGATTAAGATGTTCGCGCTGCAGAAACTCCAACGAAAAGTTGAAGTCGCGTTCTTTCAGATTCGGGTCTTTCAGATCGGAGCGATTTGTTCGGTAGGGAATATTGGAGTAGCCGGCGCTGGGGAGGTGCAGTCCCTGGTCGATCAGATGATTCTGCCAGAATCTGGGCAGGTAGGGCAGCAGTTGTTCCGGCCGCTCAAAGTTGTGGTGAACATCGCAGTCCACGATCTTTACGCTTTCCTTGGTTTGGGCCGTCCAACCCGGCGCCGTTATCGGGGCTGCCCCTGACTTGGTCATCGAAACGTCTCCTTGCGAACTGTCGGCAGTTTCTCATTGTGGGCGAACGTTGCGTCCGCTATTCGGACTCCGTTGCAGCGGCGTAGGAAATATTCGATCCAAAGGGATCGGCCTTCAGCCACACATCGCGTTGCGGGAAAGGTATCGAAATGCCGTGCTCTTGCAGTCCAAGATAGATATCTTCCAGGATCTCGCTGAGTGAGGAAAGCCGTTGCGATGGATCATCGATCCAAAATTGAATCCGGAATAGCAGGGCCGAATCTGCGAATTCGACCAAAAAGGTGCGCGGCTCCGGGTCGGAAAGCACTGCCGTGTGTTTGACTATGTGGGAATGCAGGATATTGTGTACCACGCCGATTTCCGAACCGTAGGCAACTCCAATCTGGGATTCGATGCGGAGAATCTGATCCGACTTTGTCCAGTTGTCGAGCCGCTGCGACACCATCAGCGAGTTCGGAACGATAACCTCTGTGTTGCTGAATGTCTTGACCACAGTTGTGCGCAGACTCATCTCCTGGACAGTGCCGCGGATTCCGTCGACCTCGATCATGTCTCCGTCCCGGATCGTTCCTTCCGTCATCAAGACCAGTCCCGCAATATAGTTGCTGGCCAGATTCTGAAGTCCCAGACCCAATCCGATACTCAGTGCACTGAGCGGCACCAGAAAAATGGACAGGTTTATACCCAGGTAGGAGAGGGATGTGTATACGCCGGCAAACAGAATCGACAGGAAGATGACCGTGCGGGTGAGTCGACGGTTGGTTGCGGTGAGCTTGAGTCGATTCTCCAGCCTCTTCTGAAATTGGCGCGCCGCTACCCGCGCCAGTATGTAGAAAATCAATATGGATCCGACCGTGATCGCGAGGTCGATCAGAGTCAGGGGAGTCCCCTGCACCGTCGTCAGAGGCGTACTCAGAAAGCGGATGATACCGCCCATTCGGTCCGTCCAGTTCTTCGCTATGCCAGCTTGTAAAATTGGCGGGCATTCTCAGCCATGATGTTGCGCCGGGTTTCCAGCGGAAGGGCCGCAGGCAACGCGCGATCGGGGGAATCGAAGTCCCAATGCGGGTAATCCGTTGCGAACATCAGGTGCCGACCGCCGTCCATCTGTTGCAGTAGCTGTTCAAAATGGCGCCGGTTCCGTGGCTCCTCCATCGGTTGCGTGGATAGCCAGAAGTGTGTCTGCATATACTCCGACGGCGCCTTCTTCAGATAGGGCGTCTCGGCGCGCAGTCGCTTCCAACTCTGGTCCAGCCGCCAGGCCAGCGAAGGCATCCAGGCAAAGCCGCCCTCGATGATCACGATGCGCAGCTCGGGAAAATGCTCGAAGACCCCCTCACATACGAGGCTGGCGACCTGGGCCTGGAACACCTGGGCCATTCCGCAGTGATCTTCGATGTAGTAGGAGGGCCACCCGCCGGCAGTGAGGGGATGGCCGGCGAGTCCGCCGAAATGAATGCCGATGGGCAGGTCATACTCCAGCGCGGCCTCATACATCTTCCAATATTTGCGCCGACCAAGCGGTTCCTGCGTCCGGGCCACCAGGATCACCTGCACAAAGCCGTCGTGGTCTCCCAGCCGGTGAATCTCCTGCAGCGCCAGCTCTGCATCCTCATAGTTGACGAGGATCGACCCCCGCAAACGCGGCTCAAGTTCCAGCCACTCCGCGATCTGATAGTCGTTGATAGCCCGCGCCAGTTGAGCTCCGTACTCCTGATTCACCTGGCCGCCGGCGCCGGCCAGCGGATTCAGAATGCCGTAGTCCATATCCCAGGCATCCAGCAGTTGCTTGCGCATGAAATCCAGGTCAGTTCCAGGAGGACGCCCGCTCGGCGGCCAGGCGTCGGCGCGGGCAGCATTCGGTTGGGCGCGCGGGTAGCCGCCGCCGTAATGTCCCCGCAGCCCGAACATTTTGTGATACTCCCTCCACTCGGGCGCCAGATAGTCTGTGAAGATCTGGTTGAAGACGGGGTCGTCATAGACATCAAAGTTGTGGATGTCGGTGTCAATTACCGCCAGGCGTGTTTTGTGAGCTCTCTTGGACTGAGCAGTGATCTGCAAATCCAACGTCATGGTAGATCTCCCTGGAGTCGATAGAACGAGCGGGCGTTTTCTGACCATATTTTTGCGTTGACCGATTCCGGCAGGGTTACCGGCCACGCTTCATCGTCACTATCATAGTGCCAGTGCGGGTAGTCGGTGGCGAACATGAGCAACGAGTCCGACTCCATCTGTTCGATTGTCTGCAGAATATAACGGGGATCGGGCGGTGCCCCAACAGGCTGCACGGTCACGCGCATGTGCTCGCGAATGTAGTCTGAAGGCGGGCGCCTGACCCATGGCGTGTTGGTGCGCAACCCTTTCCACTCCTTGTCCAGCCGCCACATCAGAGAAGGCATCCAAACGAATCCACCTTCAATGAGGGCAATACGCAACTCTGGGAAACGATCGAATACCCCTTCGGCAATGATGCTGATGACCTGGGACTGAAATACCTGCGCCATACCTGCATGCTCTTCGAGATAGGTCGAGGGCCAGCCCACTGGTGTAGGGGCGTGACCGGACGCGCCGCCAAAATTGATGCCGACGACCAGATCGCGCTCGACGGCGGCCGCATAAAGAGGATCGTAAAAGCGGTTGCCGTAAGGGATAAAGGAACGCACCGGAAGCACCACCTGGACGAATTGCGGATGGTCGCCGAAGCGATGGATCTCTTCGGCCGCACGAGTGGGGGTCTGGCTAGGCACCACCAGCGATCCGCGCAGACGCGGTTCCGGCGCCAGCCACTCGTCAATCTGCCAACGGTTGGCTGCCGTAGCCAGGTCCGCAGCCAGATCTTCCTGTTTTACGCTCTGCACTCGGTAAGCACAGTTGAGGATTCCGATTTCAGTATTCCAGGGGGCCAGCGCCTGTTCGCGAACAACCTGCAGGCTGGAACCTGCTACCCCTCCCTCGGCGGGGATGCTTCCCGGCCGCGCCGAGGTCGGCGCGCCGCTGGGGTAGTCGTTGGCGTGGGGACCGCGGAAGGCCGATTCACGGACGTAGTCGCACCAATGGTCGGACAGATATGGCATCAACAGTTCGATGGACGAAACCTCGTTGTGGATGTCGCAGTCTATTACTGGATGTGGAGGAGACGGTCGCCGCCTCCCGTTTAGCGGTTGAACGGCGGTTTGCTTGCGCTGCTCCGTGTTTTGTCCATTCTCGGATGCGGCCGACCGGGACTGCGGCGCATCGGCTTTTGGCGTCATGGCTCGCTGCTCCTCCACTTTGCTTGCATAGTCAAATAAGCGGTTTCATGATTACGCAGATTTTAACGCCTTGCGCCTTCATCGTCAACGCCGGACAGTGATAGGGCAGGAACCCGGACTCGAGTGATAGCGCGGCCCCGCTCTTGCGAATGGTTGGACGCCTTAGAGTTTCTCAGATCTGGCCGGTCTCGCAATGACCTTATCTCTTTCCTCACTCCTCTGCCCTCACCTCTCTCCATAGCTTGCCGGCGCGGGGCCCTTCACATATAATTGAACAAAAGTATGACCTGCTCTACCTCTCTGACAGGAACTGCACGCAGATGGATTCACATGACCACCCGCGCCAACGACTGTTGTATCTGCACGCACGCACTCCCAGCGTATTTTCCGAGATCTTGGGGTATACGTTGATCGAACCGGTCAAGGGTTTCCAGCTTGAAATCAGCGGCGGGGAGTTCCAATGGCCTTACACAACGGTGCATGATGCGGTAGTTGACGGTTGGCAGATTGTACAGTTTCCTCACTTGCAGTCCCCATTCAGCGACACGGATCTGGACGTAGTCGGCTATGAGTTCATACTGCAGAAGATGGAGGTTTTCCCATGATCGATGCCCAATACCTGCTCAAAGACGTTGACGTGGCCCGCTTCCTTGTAAACGGCTACTATATTGTTGAACCGGATCTCCCCGCCGGCCTCAACGAGCGGATTGCCTGCCAGCTCGACGCGCTATCGGCCAACCCCGGAGACGCCATCACCGAATCCGTGCCCGAGCTTTGGCAAGTGCTGGAGCATCCTCACGTGCGGGGCGCGCTCATCAGCCTGCTAGGCGAGGATTATACGGTAAACTCTCACCGCCACTGGCATTGCAAACAGCCCGAATCCGGCTCCATGCAGTGGCACCAGGATGGCACGAACAATCGCAAAACACAGATCGATCGCCTGCTGGGACTCTATTATCCTCACACCATCACCGCCGAGATGGGCCCGACGGTGGTAGTCCCGGGAACCCAGTTTCGCAACGCGCCGACTGACAGGATGTCCACCTACTCGAACATTCGAGGTCAGGTGCCCTTGACAGTGCCGGCAGGAACAGTTGCATTCACCCACTATGATCTGTGGCACGGCACGGCCAGCAACAGTTCGGGCGTCAAGCGCCACATGATCAAGTTCCTCTTCAACCGCGCCAGTGAGAGTACAGCCCCTTCGTGGAACCATGACCCCGACGCGCTCAACCGGCCGCGCGACTGGGATGCCCGCGACAAAGCGCAAGATGCCGTTAACATCCTCTCGTTTGGCAACCCTCTCGGCGTCTCACAGAGCGATCATTACAAAGAGCGGACCATTCGCCAGGCATGCTGGCAAGAGATGCTGGGGCCTCGGCTGGCAAGTTGAGACGCGCAGGTTCGAGAAACTGTTGCTTTCCTGGTAGCCTGTAATAGGCGCCGACATTTTTGCCTTCGCACAGGAACTGCTGGAATCCAGGAGTTCCTCCGTGCAGCAGGCCTGATTCGCCGAATTTCATACATGACACAGAAGGAAGCAATAAATGGATGAGCTTTCTAGCTTCAATCGTGAACGCTGGAACGGGTTGGTGCGCGCCGGCATTCTCTATTCTCGGCCCAAACTGGAGTTGGACGAAGCGTCGGCGCGGGAGATGGTGGACGAGGCCGACTTACTGGGCGACCTGCGTGGCAAGCGTGTGCTTGTTCTCGGCGGGGGCGGCGGTCAGCAGTCGGCGGCAATTGGTTTGCTTGGCGCGCACGTAACGGTTCTTGACCTCTCGGACGAACAGCTTGCGAACGACAAGCGCGCGGCCGACCATTACGGTCTTTCCCCCGTACTCTTGCAAGGCGATATGCGGGACCTGTCCCGTTTCGCTGAGGACGCTTTCGATATCGTATACCAGCCCTTCTCGATCAACTTCGTACCGGACGTTCGCCCCGTCTTCGCCGGCGTGGCCCGTGTTCTGAAAGCAGAGGGACTCTATCACGTCCAGTGGCACAATCCCTATACCCAGACCTTCAACCCTGACGATTATGATCCCATTAAGGGCTATTCGTCCAACTCGATCTACGCCGACAGTGAGGTCGACGTCGTCGCCATTTATGGCAGCGACAGCTGGGGCGTCGAGGACGAAGATGGCGTCAAGAGCGAAGTGCCGGGGCCGCGCGAGTTTCGGCACACGATGAAAACATTCATCAACTGCTTGATTGCCAGCGGATTCGAGATCCTGGCTTTTGACGAGCACACGACCTGGGAGGAGGCCCCGGAACCAGGCTCCTGGGAGCATTTCAAGGCGGTCAGCCCGCCCTATCTGGCATTCTGGACGAAAAGGAGGAGCGGAGGTGATCCATGATCACGCTGATTGAGGCCCTGAACTACCGCTGCTTGCGCTACATATCCAGACCACTCAAGCCTTTTCATGTCCTGGTCGGGCCAAACGCGTCTGGTAAGACGACTTTCCTGGATGTGGTTGCATTTTTGCAAGACCTAATATCCGAGGGGTTGGAAGCGGCTTTGGACAATCGGACGAACAATCCGCAGGAGTTGCTCTTCCAGCGACAGGGAGACAGATTTGAATTGGCGATTGAGGCACGCATTCCCGATGCCGTGCGCAGTCTGACGGCGAGGCGAGAGTTTTGTACTGCGCGGTACGAAGTCGCCTTTGGTTTTGACGAAACTGAGCGCCAGTTAGCCTTCCAGGATGAAGCATTTGTGCTGAGAGTGAGCCGGGAGACCGACGAAACGCAACACCCTTCATTTCCTGCAACTCGCCCATTTCCAGAATCACTATTGACTCCAAAGAGTCAGCGGAACACCAAGTTTGTTGTCCGTAGGGTGCCAGGGGGAGGCGCTCACTTCTGCAGCGAGCGGTACGCTCAGCCCGACAAAGTCGGGGCCCCCACGCTGAGAATTGGCACGCAAAGATCGGCGCTTAGTTTCATCCTGGATGTTGACCTGGATTTTCCTGTAGTCAAGTGGTTCAGGGAGTACCTGAGTGCCGGAGTTCATTGGCTTGTCCTTAACAGTTTCCAAATTCGGCGCCCTAGTCCACCGACTGGAACTAGCGTATTGCTGTCGGATGGTTCGAACCTGCCATGGATTGTTGCGCGTCTGCGGGAGAAAGACCCGGGACGTTACCTTGAATGGATCGCGCATCTGCAGACCTCTCTTCCCGATCTGGAGGGCATCACTACTTTCGAGCGCCCAGAGGATAGGCATTGCTACATGATATACGAGTATGCCGGTGGGTTGACAGTTCCCTCTTGGCTGGTTTCTGACGGAACCCTGAGATTGACAGCTCTAACATTGCCGGCCTATCTAGTCGATCTCGAGGGCATTTATCTGATTGAGGGGCCGGAAAACGGCATCCACCCAGGTGCTGTGTCTACTGCCTTTGATTCCCTCTCCTCGATGTATGAAGCACAAGTGTTACTCGCCACCCATTCCACTGTAGTGCTCAATGCAGTCGAACTGGACGACGTGTTGTGTTTTGCCTAAGACGATACGGGAGCAACGGACATAGCTCTCGGATCAGAACATCCGATGCTCCAAAATTGGCAAGGACAAGTGGATTTGGGGACACTTCTGGCGTCGGGAGTTTTGGGATGAACAAGAGAGATCTTGTCATTCTCGTGGCTGATAAGGACATGGCGCAAGCTCTGAAAGGTATATTTTAAAGACCAGAGTCTATGGGCATTCGGGCGATCGATCCCGTAATTCATGTTGAGACGCAGCATGATCCTGCCTGCGCACAGCGCGGCGTTTCCTTTCTGTCAATGTTTTCAGAGAATTATCGACACGGTCTGCTGATGTTCGATCATTTTGGAAGCGGAAGAGAACAGACTTCGCCCCAGGATTTGCAGGATGGCCTTGGCACCGAGTTTCGCCAGACAGGATGGGGGGAAAGGGCGAGAGCAGTAGTCTTGGTACCTGAATTGGAGGCTTGGGTCTGGGGGACCTCTCCTCACGTCGCCGAAGTAGCAGGATGGGCAAACGGGAACTACGAACTACGTCGCTGGCTTCGAGAGGCAGGTTGGTTGGAGAATGGGGAAGTCAAGCCTAAGCTGCCTTCAAAGGCCTTTAGGGCAGCCCTCCGTGCGGCCAATACGAGGCGCAGTTCATCTCTCTACTTGAAAATTGCTCGGAAAGTCTCGTTAACAAGATGCAAGGACGAAGCCTTTCGAGAATTCAAAGAGATTCTGCGGAATTGGTTCCCTCCTGCGAACTGACACATATTGAACGATACAGGGCATTTGGTAAGACCTTTGTCCGGACAGCTTCCTCTAATCCACTGGAAATCTAAAAGGATCAGCCGTCTCTTCGATCTCCTTCCTCAAAAGAGCTCGGTGCTCCGACAAGATCTCCCGATAGGCGGACTCATAGGCCAGGTTCTGCGTCTCGCCAGGATCAGCCTCCAGGTCAAAGAGCAGTTCTGGGCGTTGTCCGTGAGAATAGACCACATACTTGTAGCGGGCCGTACGAACCATACGGCCTTTCTTGCTTTCATCGCTCATGAAGGCTTGCAATTCCGTCACGACGCAGGATCGACCCGGCAGTGCTGGGTTCTCTATCACTGGACGCACACTGTGTCCTGGTAATCCTGTGGGAGTTGCGATGTTTGCGTAGTCACACAATGTGGGCAGCAGGTCCAGCCCGGAGACAAGATGTGTGCTGTCCACCCGGTTCTGTGGAATTGCGCCCGGCAATCGCATCACGAAAGGCACCCTGACGACCTCTTCCCACAACATCAGCTTGGTGACCCACTTGTGGGCGGCCACCCCTTCGCCATGGTCGCTTGTCAGCACGACCAATGTCTCGTCGGCGATACCACTTCCTTCCAGAGCCGCGAGCAACCTGCCAATCTGCCGATCAACCCGTTCAGTCAGACGATAATACACGTATAGGTATCGACGCCAGTCAGTTTCGTCCCAGCCATGTGTCCAGCTCATCTCCGGGCCGTACTCCGTCCGCTGGCGGCAAAGCCCAATAAATTCAGGTTCGTCCGCGCTAGGTTGGAAATTGGCCGGCAGTGGCGGCAGGTCGCTATCGGGTGGTATATCGACGATATGGTGCCACTCCATTACCCAGTAGCAGATGTCGTGAGGATTGTGCAGCGAAGCGACCAGCAGGAAGGGTTCTTCCGCCCTGGTCTCTCGCGGCTCCTGTCGCCGCAAGAACTCCACAGCATGATCTGTCCACACCTCATCGGTATCGCTGCCCAGTTGACGCGGAATGCCTTCTGGGTACTCGTTGCAGAGAAAATCAAAGCCCTGTATGCCGCCCACCTGTTGGACGCCCTTCCGGTATCTTGGCCCAAGGTGCAGCTTGCCGGCGTAAAAAGGTCGGTAGCCGGCCCGGCGGAAATGCTCCCCCATCGTGGGGATTTCAGGGGTTGGGGCCGGCCCGTTTACCTCTACACCGGTCTCATGCGGCATCCGACCGCTGAGCAGGCTGCCGCGCGCCGGCCCACAGACCGGAGCGGGGCAGTACGAGTTCAGAAAGCTAAGCCCGCTATGGACGAGCGAGTCCATGTGCGGCGTATGCAGGTGCGGGTTACCGTGGGCGCTGAGCGCCGCGTGCGTCTGTTGATCCGTAAGGATTACGAGAGTGTTTGGCTGGGTAGACATAGGAGATACATTTAGAGAGGAATGGTCGATTGTCCGTACTTGAATGGACCAGTCCAATTTGACCCCATATAAAGTCTGTTGTCAAAGATTGACCTGCAAAAAGTGGGAATGGGGAACCTTTGACGAAACGCCCTGGCCGGACGGATACGCCGGCCAGGGCGTTGGTCTTGCCGCCCCGTTATTCAACTCGATGTTCCAGGCCCCTAAACAGGCGCCTAACTACGATTCAGAATCGCACGCACTTGCTATTCACATCCCCAGCCGGCGGCATCCCACTCGGGATTGTCTAGGATGTTCAGGCGGGCGTTCTCGATCCACAGGTTTTCGACCTGTTCGATAGCTTCTTCGAGCGTGAGTTGGTCGGCGTAGTAGAGATCAATTATGGACATTCCCTGTGTGTGCAGCATGGGCCAGAACGCGCCGCCGCCAATGCCGAGCGTGCTGGGATTATAGTGTCCCCAATACTGCCGCTGCATTTCCTGATCGGGAAAGGCCTCTTCGTAGGAGGTAACGCTGGGGTCGAAGCCCCTTGGATCGGCGCTTGTGTTCCAGTATTCGATCTGTTCCGGCGAAATCATCCACCGCACGAAGTCCAGCACAAGGGGAAGGTTCCCATTCTCGACCGTTGACGCCGGAACCATGAATGGCATGTCGAGCCGGACATCGCCGCCGGAGCTCCCGCCGAGAGCGCGGGTCGCAAGCCCTTGACCGAACTCACTGGTTTCAGGGCCAATTCCCGGCAGGGCGAACGTGCCAAAGGGGAAAGCAAAGTCAGGATCGGCCCGGAATGTCTGCACTGCCCAGGGGCCGTGATTCCAGTCTGAACTGACCTGTTGCGTAACCCAGGGATCGCTGCCGGCCACGTCCTCAGGAGCCAGCCAGTCCTCTGGCCAGTATGGAACCAGGCCCTTAATCAAACGCATTGAATCGGCAAATGAGCCATGGGTTTTGGGTGTGTAAGTTCCTGTGCAGTAGGCCCAGGCCCATTCCTTGAGCGAGACCTGGCCGTCCGGTTGGCCGACGTCAAGGTCGTCAATGGCGTGATCGATCGTGCCATAGAGCAGGTCCTCTGCCAGGTTGGTGGCGTAGAGGCCCAAAAAGTGGTAGCGCCCGTCTCTTACCGGGCTGAAGGGCACAAAGCCGGCCGCTTTGAGTTTCTCGAGTTGGTCCAGCCACTCGGCATAATTGTCAGGGACCATCTTTTCGATGCCGGCCTGCTCGTAATGATCGACGTTGTAGTAGACGGCGATCTGATTGGTCGTGCCCCACAATGGAATGCCGACTGTATAGACCTTGCCTCCCGGAGCAATCGGCGAGACGAACATCCCACTGCTCGAGGTCATCTCCTCGCCCCAGGGCAGCCCTGTGTCGCTATAGGGGTTCGGCTGCTGGAGGACCTCCTGGAAGTTGTAGAACAGTGCATCGTCCCAGTAGTTTTCCCTTCCGAAGGCGTAGATCACGTCGGGCAGCGTGCCGGCAAGGGCCTGCTGGCGCACCCACGGCCAAACTTCATTCCAGTCCCCGATTGCATAGGGCTGGAAGTTAATCTCTACGCCGGGGTTCAGTTCCATGTACTTATTGACGAGGTGTATGAAGCGCGGACCAAAGTTCCCATTAGTGGGATCGCTCCAATCACCCCAAGTAAAGTATGCGAACTCACCGGAGAGTTCACCTTCCCCAGCCTCGGCGGCCATTGGTTCTTCGGAGGGCGCTGCGCCCACACATGCGGATAAGAGTAGAGAAAGGACCATGAGAATGCTTGCAAAGCGGGCCACACTGCTGCGTTTAAAACTCATCGTTCATCTCCTTTGTGTAGCGTGTTCTAATTTGCGCGCCATAGGAGGCGTGCTCGCGAAACACTCACATCGACTGAGAACCGAATAAGATACGGGCGCCCGAACTTTCGCAATGGACTCTCCGTTCCCCCTTTCGACTACAACTTGACTGCGCCGCTCGTGATGCCTGAGATAAAGCTCTTCATGCCAAAGATGAGCATGATGAGCAGCGGAACGGCTGCAATGACGTTTCCGGCCATTCCGCGCCCCGCCGTCTTGAAATAGCCGCTGTTGTTGAGAAGAACAACGGCTGCGGAGACTGTCTGCAGGTCGTGATTGGTAATTGTCAGAAAGGGCCAGATGTAGTCATTCCAGACCGACAACGTGTGCAGGATGCCTAGGGTGACGAGGATTGGTATCGACAGCGGGACGATGAAGTGGCGCCATAGGTGGACGTGCCCTGCCCCGTCCATCCGCGCGGCCTCGAACATCTCTTCGGGCAAGCTCTCCAAAAAGGACTTGAGGATGAACATGTTAAAGGCCTGTGCGAATGCAATGTACGGTAGAATCAACGCCCACCAGCTGTTGGCTAGTCCCAGTCGTGCGACCCAGCGGAAGGCGGGGATGAGGGTCAAAATTCCGGGAATCATCATCAGGCCCAATAGGGCCATGAAGAAAAGGTTGTCACCCGGGAACTTGTAACGTGCCAGTACATAGGCCGTGAATGATGCGAACAGCAGCATGGGAAGGCCGCTCAGAAGGGCCACGGCAATGGTGTTGAAGAGCTGGCGCCACATGAGCATGTAGGCGAGACTGTAATTGCTCCACGTGAAGGGAAACGTGATGCGGAAGACGCCGTAGTTCAATTGGCCCGTGTCTTTCAACGACATGTTGAGCATGAAGTACATCGGATAGAGTGTACCGGCGACCATAAGAAGCAGCACAGAGTGAAGTACAACCTGATCCCACTGGATCCCGCGACGACTCACTTTTGGTCTCCCGCATGCTACGAGTGTCGGCCCGAACTCAGGCGAATGATTCTTATAGAAACGACGCCGCCGGATGCAATTGCCGGCTTCGTCCCAGGAGGCGGCAATTGCGTCCGGGCAACCCCGTTACGAATCAGGTGCCTGTAACTTCCACAGTCGAGCGCACGTATTTCATGTTCAGATAGGTCAGGCCAAAGATCAACAGAAAGAGTAGGGCGCCTATCGCCGAGGAGTAACCGTAGCGGCTTCGCTCAACTGCCGTCAGGAACATATGCAGGCCCGGCACCATGGTAGCGAATCCAGGGCCACCTCTTGTCATAATCAGCGGCAAAGTGTAGGTCTGAACGTTGTAGATTACTGTAAGCACGAGGAACAGCTTGACTTGCCCCATCACCAGCGGCAGTTCCAAGTGCCAGAAACGCTGCCAGCTGTTGACACCGTCAACAGTGACCGCGTCGACCAGTTCCGAAGGGATCGCCATAAGGCCGGCCAGGTAGAAGAGGATGGTCACGCCGCCGGTCCAGGGGAAACCGACGAACATCAGCCCGTAGAGTGCGGTATCGAAGTCTCCCAACCATGGGCGTGTAAAGTGACCGAGGCCAAAGGCGTCCAAAGTCTGGTTTACCAAGCCATTGTTCGAGAGAAAATTGGTCCAAAGGAGGGCCACTACCACGAAGGGCAGGATGGCAGGCAGGATGAGAAGGACGCGATAGCGATACTGCCAGACAGGGTCGCGTAGACGGAAGACGCAGACGGCGATGAATAGGGGTATGACCATGATCACTATGTGGAAAACAGTGAGCTTGATCATATTTGTCCACGAGGCGTTGAGATAGGCATCGCCAAGCATAGTCTTGAAGTTTCCCAGTCCAATCCAGGTGACTTCCTTGCCGCCGCTCCAGCGGGTAAAAGCGTGATAGATTGCCGAGGCGGCGGGGACGTACGAGAAGACGAGCACGAAGGCAAGGCTGGGGATCATCAAGAGGTAGAGCAGGCGGGCCTTCCAGATGCGGCGCAGCAAAGTTTCACGCCGAGGCGGAAGGCCGCCGGAGGTCGCTACGTTTACGCTGCCAGGAATTGACATAGCCTTGCTCCATTCTGACCGTTTGTGTCAGAGTAATGGTAGCAAGAGTCTACTATGGAGTCAATTGAAACAATTTTATGCCATTTCCTGGACACTTCAGGCGTGTCAGTGGGAGAAGTCGCTTTGCGGAAGCGCCCTTCTGCTCCGGGCGAAATTTCTCCGTTCTATTGCTGTGAAGTCAATTTGATACCAAGACTTCTCGCACTTGCTGCTACCTGAAAGCGCGGGGCTCGCCCGCTCTGCCTATATTTGCAAGCTCTTGGTCGCGTTTGCGATTGTCATTAACCGGAAAGTGCTTCCAGCTGCAGCTCACTTCAAAACCGCGTGTGCGCGCAGCGTGCGGACCCAGATGTGATGTCCCAAGAACTGAGAAGGTTCCGGTCTCTGGCGCTTAGTGGAAATAACCGTAACTACCCAGCTATAGTCGGTTCGCGACCAGGGACGCCTGCCGGCGCAGACGCCCTCCTGCGGCTCTGGCCCGCTAAGGCGGCTCAGGGCGCTGGCGGTCGCCGCTCCGCAGGCGCCGCCAGGGGCTGTCGCCCTTCTAGACGGCCGGGCCTGCGGCCCTCCCTTGTGCGGGGGGATTCCCCCCGCAACGCCCCCCTGAAAACCCGCCCTGACGACACGCGCTGTAGCCAATATCCCAACATCGTCGCAAGGCGACTGTTGTCGACCACAAACGTAATGACAAGGCCTGAATGGCGGCAAGGAAGAAATGTTGGTCAAGAAAGGCAAGGCGCATTGTGAATAGCGAACTGCCGCGTACAAGCGGCGTTACTACCCACAAACCACTAGCTACTGGGGTTTACTAGGCTCCGTTGACATCTTCAGAAGACTGCTCACAATGTGACAAAAACAGGACGCCTGCGGGCAGAATCGGACCATTTCTCGAGTGATTCTCGTGATCAACGACCATAATCTGCGTCGACCACAAAAGGTTTTCTTCGCGGCCCTTCGTGGATAGACCAGTTTATGATCCTGAAAATCTCAGTTCAGAAAAACGTCAACGAACCCTAAGAACTAAAAGCTCAAGACTGACCAAGGGGGACTCAACCTCTCTTGTTAGGCGTCCAATCAGATTGAAAGGCCACTGCGTTGGTAAACCAGTTTCACCGCTGGCCTCCGCGGCTGCCGTCACGCGTTTGGTGCGGCCCAAGGCCGCTGCCGTGGTCGCGCGACCGTCCCGATTTACGGCCCACGCCGCGGCCATTTCGCGCCCCTCCTCTTTTCGGGGCAGAGGGGGCAATCCCCTCCGCATCAGGTCGTGCGCTTGGCGCCTTTTGCAATCTGTCCCGTACATTAGGCTGAAGTGAATCAACCAGGATTTGCGAAACGCTGCTGGGACGCCCCGGCTGCCGGATTGCATCAAGCAGTGCAGTTGCCTCTTCCACAGATACTTTGCCTTCTTCCAGCATCTTGAGGATGGCATTGCCTTCTTCGTTCATAATGTATACTCCTTGGTCCTGGTCTCGAAAATCTGCCGCATTCATGAAAACGAAGAACCGGGCCATCGTGCGCTGAAAACTCCAGCTGCCTTTTCCCTTCCTACTGTAACTCTTCTGGCCCATTCCATGAGAATACCGGCACTTTGCAGGAAGCTCGATTTCGGCCAATCTTTACTTGACCAGAGGCGGCAACTCTCATCATATTCTACACTATCTTCTTCATCGTGCGAACATACCCAGCGTCAACACCATGAACTCGCATCTCGATCAGGCGGTCTGGCGTGAGGTCATCCAACCCCAATGATTCCATCTCTCGCAAATAATCGGGCGTCACCCCGTGTATTCGCATCTCGACAAGTTTACCACTGTCCAGAACGGCAAGACCAAGCTCTTGGAACTCTTGGAAAATCTCGGGTGTCACACCGTGCACGCGCATTTCGATCAGCCGTTCTGGATTCAATTCATCCTGGCCCAGGGATTTCATCCGCCGAATATAGTCGTGCGTCACCCCATGGACCCGCATCTCGACCAGTTCGCCCACTGAAGGGTTGAGGCCGAACGAACGCATTTCCTGCACATACGCAGGCGTCACGCCATGTATGCGCATTTCCAGCAGTTTGTCAGTGGATAGGTCGGCCAGCTTCAGCTCACGCATTTCCTGGATGAATTTCGGTGTTACGCCGTGAATCTTCATCTCGGTTAACTCTTCCAAGTCGAAGTTGAAAACAGGCGCCTCTTCACTGGCAGGGGGCATGGATTGTGCGGGAGAAATGGTTTCCGATGCCATCGCCAGAGTCTCCTCAAGTGGACGTGGATCCGGCTTGTCTGGCTGTTCCATGACATCGAGCAGTGCGGTCGCTTCTTCAACCGAAATCTTGCCCTCCTCCAGCATTGTAAGAATCGATAACCGTTCCTGAACCATCGTCTTGACTCCTTGATCAGTTGCCAAAGTTCCAGATCTTCTTTGAAAAACGACTGAGGAGGCCAGCGCTAGTAACTTACCAAACCGACGGCGGACATCGGAAATCTCTGCCATCATTGAAGCCGGTTTAAGAATTCAGCCGCGTCGGCAGCAGAGACCTCGCGGCGATGAACTTTCGCCAGGATCTCTTGTCTCTGGCTGGCGAGGTCGTCTTGCTCTTCAGGTTCGAAGCCCAATTCGGTGATCAACTCGTTAATGCGGTTCCGGATCGTCCAATAGGAGATGCCGAGCTCTCTCTCCATTTCTTTCACATTGCCGCGATTCATTACGAAAACTTCAAGGAACTGGGCCGTCTCTGGGGGTAGTCGGCAAAAGCGGCACGGCGCAAAGCGTCCCGTAACTTCGGTTTCACAACGCGTACAGGAAAGCCTTGTTACTTCGACATCTCCGCCACAGGATGGGCACTCTTCGAGCACTTTCCGCATGAGGTCATTCCTCCCATATGAGACATCTTAGAAAATAATTTTGTTAGTGTCAATAGATTTTTTATATTTTCACCCTAATTGACAAAAATTTTGAATTCCGGTTCTGCCGGCTGATCCACGCCGAAAGAAGACGGCCCGCACGGCGTCTGACAGCAGGTCAGGCAGATCAATGGTTTTTCTCTCTTCCTCTTTGCGTATTTTCGCGCGATAGATGACAATTTCCGGGTTGAATGGAATATATGGGTGTTGCATCCCATTTCTCATCAGAAATGTCACAAGGAGTCACTTGTATGCTTACAAAGAGGTTTGGCAAGCTCGGCTGGCCCGTTTCGGCGGTGGGGCTGGGCGCATGGAATATCGGCAACCAGTGGGGCGAGATCGACGACGCCACCGCCTGGGCGACCGTACGGGCGGCCTACCACGCCGGTATGACCCTGTTTGACGTTGCCGAGTCCTACGGCTTCCCCAACGGCCTCTCTGAAATGCGGGTCGGCCAGGCACTCAGCGGAATCCGACACAACGTTATCCTGGTCAGCAAGATCGGAAACTGGGGCCAACGCACCGGCGGCGCGATTCCCAAAACCGGCGTCGATTCGATCCGCATCTCCGGCCATGCCATCCTGGGCCGGCTGCGCACCGATTGGGTGGACGTAATCCTCTGTCATAAGGGCGACCTCGGCGACCCGACTGTCTTTCTGGAGGGATTCGAGGCGCTAAAAGATGAAGGTTGCCTGAGGGCCTATGGCATCTCAACCAACGACCTGGATGTACTCAAGCGCTTCAATCGGGAAGGCACCTGCAGTGTGGTACAGGTGGACTACTCGCTGCTGAATCGGGCTCCCGAGCAAGCTTTTCTGCCCTACTGTCAGGAGCACGGCATCGCAGTAATGGTGCGTGGTCCGCTGTCGAAAGGGCTGCTCTCTGGTCGTTATGCCCAAGGTTCCGTTTTCACCGACTCGGTGCGGGCCAGTTGGAACGCGGGCGGCTCCCAACAGGCCCAATTCGAGACGCGCGCAGCGCAGGTCGGCCGTCTCAGCGAGGTCGTCTCGCCAGGTGAAGAAATGGTTCAGGCGGCAATTCGTTATACCTTCAGCCATCCCGCCGTGTCATTGTCGATCCCCGGCGCAAAGTCGCCCGCACAGTCAAGGACAAACGCCGCGGCGGGCAGCAAGGCATTGACAGAGACGGAGGCGGCGCGCTTGCGAGAAGCGATTGAAGGATAGCGCGAGTTTAGCCGGGCTTCGCGCCGTCTCTTCGACTGCGTTTTCTTCTTGGTCAACCAAGACGACGCGCCCCGGCGAGCCAAGAGAGAGAACAGGTGAATGTTTAGTCCGAACCACCGTCTTCGATTCGAATGCAGTTCGCCCTAAACCATCGGCACTTCAAAAAGAGAAGCTGGGAAATCGCTATGAAAATCACCGATATCAAGACCTACCCTGTCTGGGTGGGAGAGCGCAATCAGATGATCGTCAAGGTAGAGACCGACGAAGGATTGCACGGTTGGGGAGAGTCGGGCCTATCCGGCCGCGAAATGGCGGTGTTGGGCGCAGTCAAGCACTACCGGGAGTTCCTGATCGGCCGCGATCCGCTGCGCATGGGAGCGTTGTGGCAGGAGATGTACCGCAGTCAGTACTTCGAAGGCGGGCGGGTCCTCACCGCTGCGATATCTGCCATAGACATCGCCTTGTACGATATCGCCGGCAAAGCGCTCAATGTTCCTGTGTACCAACTGTTGGGGGGAAAGCAGCGGGAGTTGGTTCCCTGCTTCGGCTCGACCGGTGGATCAACCCAAGAGGAGTTGATCGAGAACGTGCAGCTGCTGGTGGACCTGGGCTGGCCCGCGATTCGCACCGGCTCGCATCCCGGCCGCCGGGCAGACGAACCTGAAACGATCTTCGAACCCCGCGAATCGTTGGGCGTAACGGCTCAGTGGCTGACTGCCGTACGCGAAGCGATAGGACCGGTGCCGGTGTTTGGCATCGACTTTCACCACCGCTTGAGCGTGGCTGAAGCTGCTTCATTCTGCCAACGCATGCCTTCCGGAACGCTGGACTTCTTGGAAGAGCCGATCCGTGACGAGACACCGGAAGCCTACGAAGCACTCCGCCGCATGACCGACGTTCCCTTTGCCATCGGCGAGGAGTTCTCGAGTAAGTGGCAGTTCCTGCCCTACATCGAGCGCGGCATCACCCAGTTCGCCCGCATCGATCTCTGCAACGTAGGCGGTTTGACCGAGGCGGCGAAGGTGGCGGCAATGGCCGAGGCCCACTACATCGACCTGATGCCGCATAATCCACTTGGCCCCATCTGCAGCGCGGCGACCGTACACCTGGCTGCCGCCGTGCCCAACTTCGCCTGGCTGGAGGTGCGCGTCTCCCCTACCGAAGAGGGCGGCTTCTACGACGCCGACTGGTTCCCCGTGCAGCCACAGCTGGACGGCTTCCACTACATCGTGCCGGACGGTCCCGGCCTGGGCGTGGAGTTCAACGAAGAGCGGGCGCAGGCGGAAGAATTCCGTTTCTGGGAAGCGACCCATCTGCAGCGCCGCGATGGGTCGCACACAAACTGGTAACTGTGCAGGTAGGGCAACGAAACGCGCCTCCGCTTCCCCGCCGCGGAGGCGTGCTTTCCCGCTATCGACTAAGAGAATCGGGGCAAGATAGGCAATGAATATAAAGCAGGCCGTGCCCTTCTTCAGGGTCTCAGACATGAAAGCATCAATCCGCTTCTATGTGGATGGATTGGGTTGCGTAATCCGAGACAAATGGGAGCCGGATGGGCAGCTGCGCTGGTGCTGGCTTACTCTTGCAGAGGCGGCGCTGATGCTGCAGCAGTTTCCAACCGAAGGGCCCGACTCCTGGACGCCGTCCGGGCAAGTGGGCGAGGGAGTCACGACCGTCTTCATCTGCGACGACGCGTTGCAGGTCTATCACCAGGTCAGGGCGCGCGGACTCAAAGTGTCGGAACCTTTTGTCAGCAACGGCATGTGGCTTACATCGTTGAACGACCCGGACGGATACCGGCTCGACTTTGAAAGCGACACCGAAGTCCCCGAAGGTACGCGTCTGGGAGAAATCTAACCTTTGACCGTGACGATATCAATATGAGCAGCGGCGAATTGGCTCACCGAAACGTGCATCCCCTCCAATTGGCGCCGCTCGAGGCCTGGCTGCGTCCTTCCCCATCCCTTGTCGGTCGGCACCCGGCCAGCACGAGTTGGATTGCTAAACTACACTACCGGGAAGGAGGACTCCACCCACGTACCGTCGGCAGTACCTTGTTGAAGCATTCAGAGTATCTACTCAGCCTTATTCAATTCGCGAGCCCGAGCGAGGCTAGCGAATGGGTTTCTCACTAACCCCCATCCCCTACCCCCTGCAGTTCCCCCTGCAGTTCCCCCTGCAGTTCCCCCTGCAGTTCCCCCTGCAGTTCCCCCTGCCCTTCGTGGATAGACCAAAATATGCCCTTGCAAATCTCAGTTCAGACCAGCGTCAACGACCCCCTGTAGTTACCATTAGGACACGATTTCAAAATCGAGGACGGGCGGCGCCAAAGAAAAGCCCCCGCCTTCGATTGGCGGGGGCTGCGGAAGGGGCTGGCTAGGCTCCTGGTACGCTGTTAGGTAGTGGCAACCTGTCGTACACTCGTATGCATACCTGTGTCTCGACCCCTTCAGTTGCGACTCGCCGCTGCGGTCCCGGCAGCAACTGAATCAGTGGCCGGCTGTTGCGGCGCAGAACTGTAGGTTCCTTCCACATTTGAGTCAATTTGAACTTCCGCCACCTGCCGCCCGGCGCCGTGCGTTCCGCACCAGGCAGATATCAGGCTGCTGCCAGGTAGTGTCTGGAAGCTCAGGCTCTTCGTGTTGGCGGTCGATGCTATGACTGCTGTCTCCAGAGAAAAGTAGGTGATCGATTCAGTGTTGGACCTGTAGTAAATTCTGTAGAGCTCCGAACAAGCGTCTGCATCGGTCCAACTGACTTCGAGATCTATAGTGCCACTCGATGGCAACGACAGATCAACGGTTATCGACCCCACTTCGACCTGCGGTGTAGAGGGGGGTTGCGGTGTAGGCGCGGCCTGCGGAGAGGCGGTGGGCTGCGTCGAGATCGGACTTCCCGCTGAGGCGATCTGAGTCACACTCGAGAGCGGACCGGCGAGATAGGTAAGTTCGCTGTAGATCCACCCCTGTCCCCCTATGTCGTCATACTCTACCTTGAACCAATCGGACTGTGCGTTGACGCCAATGACCTCGACCCAGGTCCCTTCTGAAATGGTAGTGACCAGGCCGTAACTGGTGTCCGGTCCCGACCGCACATTGAGGAGGGCCGTGTTAGCGATGGCAACCGGCAGCATCGCTATTTCATCAGCAGTAATGCGTTTTACATTATCCAGCGACCCGACGAGAACAGTAAGGTCCTCGCGTATCCAACCCAATTGGTCCAGACCGTCGATGTCAACCAGATACCAATTCTCGTCCGGGCTGATTCCCATGATCCAGGCCCTGGTCCCTTGGCCGACTGCCTTCAGAACGCCGTAACTGTCGCCGGGGCCTTCGCGCACGTTGACCAGCGACGGGTAGGTTACGGCAATCGGGCGATCAACTTCCGTGTCGCTGCCGGGTTGTCCAACCTGCCACGACGCCACCCGTCTGACCCCGGCAAGCGATCCTACGACAGTTGTCAGGTCCTGATAGATCCAGGCTGGATCGTCCAGGCTGTCCAGCTCCACCAGGAACCACTCGTCCTGCGGGCCGATGCCGATGATTTCGGCCTGCGTGCCTTGCTCTACCGTTTTAACGATGTCGTACTCGGTTCCCGGTCCACTGCGCACATTCAGGATGGCAGGAACTGTAGTGGCAACCGGATTATAAGCTCCCGTCTCTATACCATCCACTTCTGCTTGCGTATACTGCTTGACGCTGGCAAGCGATCCTGTAACTGTTGTTAAGCTCGCGTAAATCCACGCAGGCTCACTTAGCACTCCCAGATTGACCTTGTACCATTCACTATTTGGCCCGATGCCAATGATCGTGGCCTGCGTTCCGCTTGGAACAGTCGTCAGTATGTCGTAGTCGAGGCCCGGCCCCGAGCGCACATTCAATATGTCGGGCGTAGTGACGGCCAGTGGGCCGTCGCCCGGCCTCGCAATCAGGTCAATTTCCCACTGCTCGAGGAATCTGACCCCATCAAGGGAACCTTCAACTGTGGTCAGATCCTGATAGATCCAGACCATGCCGTCAACCCCTTCAATTTGGACCTGGAACCAGTCGTCAAGCGGGTCTCTGCCGTAGATGCTGGCACGCGTCCCCTCGGGAACTGTTGTGATTACCTCGTAGTCGAGGCCTGGCCCTGAACGAACATTCATAATATATGGTGTGGTAATCGCGACAGGAACGGGAGCGGGCGCTGACTGCTGCTGCGACTGCAGCGGAGACGGGGCCGGTGGAACATATCTCTGCCGGTTGCCCGAATTACCAGAGTCACCTGAATTGCTCTTACCGCCGCCACCTCCGCCACCACCGCCACCACCGCCGCCGTCGCTCTTGCCGCCATTTCCTGTTCCACCTTGTTGGCCGGACTGCCCCTCTCCGACAGTGATGGTGAAGTTGTCGCTGGCGGAGGAAAATTCGCTGTCAGCAACAGTGTAAGTTACGACTTTCGTCTCCGCCATCGTGGGCGTTCCAGTGATGGTTCGGGTTATCTCCAAGAAGGACAGGCCTGATGGCAGGTCCGTGACCATGTATGCGTATGGTGACGATCCTCCGCTGGCCGCGGGCAGTTGCTGCGTGAACAGGGTCCCTACTTTTGCCGTAAATCCTGTCGTGTCACTCAACGTCAGTGCTGGCGGACTCTGCGTGTTTGCGTCGCCAGTTCCTGTCTCGCCGGTTAGTTCAGACTCCCCTTCGCTTACTGTAATAGTGAATGCATCGCTCGCAGATTGCGAGCTGCTGTCAGTCACCGTGTACGTTACATTCACAGTTCCCGCCGACGTCGGCGTGCCCGCGATGGTGCGCGTGCTTTGCACGAAAGCCAGGCCGGCCGGAAGTGTCGTGACCGAGTATTGGTAGGGTGTCGTTCCTCCGGTGGCCTCTGGCGGTTGCTGCGTGAACTGCTCCCCTACTTTGGCAGAAAATCCAGAAGTATCGCTCAAACGGAGGACTGGCGGACTAACCGTGATCGTGAAGTCATCGCTGGCTTGGCCACTGTTGTCGTCCGTCACCATATAGGTGATGGTCGTCGTGCCGGCTTCCGACGGTGTTCCCGATATCGTGTGCGTTCCTCTATCGAATGTTAAGCCTGCCGGCAGTGTGGTGACGGAGTAGGCATAAGGAGGAGTTCCTCCATTGGCAGCCCGCAGTTGCTGCGTGAACTGTACACCTACTCGGGCCGAGTATCCTACCGTGTCGCCCAGAGTCAATGCCGGTGGGTCTTGAGTACTTTCCTCACGCTGGTTGCCGCCGCCGTTGTTGCCGCCGCCGTTATTACCAACCTGAGTATTGCCTCCCTGTACCCCTTGGTCCGGCTCGCTAACCGTTATCTTAAACGTGACGCTGTCTTGATCATTGTCATTATCAGTAGCCGTGTACGTGACGGTGGCGACTTCCATCTGGGTCGGCGTGCCGGTGATAACTCGCGTGTTTGTGATGAACTCCAGGCCCGCAGGCAATCCCGTAGCCGAGTAAACTAGTGGTGCGTTGCCGCCTCTTGCTTCCTCCAACAGCGCGTAGAATTGTGAGCCTTTCGTGGCATTGAAGTCCGATACCGAGTCAAGTTCAGGCATTGGATCCTGGCTGACGTCGATCTCAAAAGTGACGCTGGCCTTGTCGCCGTCCTCGTCGGTTGCCTCATAAGTGACGTTCGCAGTTTCAACAGTTGTGGGAGTGCCGGTGATGGTTCGCGTGGACTCGATGAATTGGAGCCCGGTGGGCAGACCGCTCGGCAGAGCGGTCACGGAGTAGTCGAACGGAGATCTGCCTCCAGTGGCCTCGGGAAGCACCACAGTGTACAAATCTCCTTGCATAATTGAAACGTCCGATACGTCAGTCAGAGAAGGCATCGTATAGACGGTGATTTTGAAATCAGTCGAGATTGCGTCCCCGTCATCGTCGGTGACCGTGTAGGTGACAATGGTCATCCCTGGCGTGTCAGGCGTTCCTGAAATTAAGCGCGTTTTATCATCGAAAACCAGACCGGAGGGCGGTACCGAAACTGTGTAGGTATAGGGAGGGTCGCCGTTGGCGCCCGCGGGCAATTCTACGCTAACGGCCCTTGTCACCTTCATGTGTAAGTCGTCCACGGACGGCTCAGTCGGCATGTTGTCGGCGGCGATATTAAGCTCAAAGGTTTGCGAAACTGGGTCAAGATCGCGGTCCGTGGCTGTAAAAGTGACCTGGTGCAGCCCCGACGCGGTCGGCGTGCCGGAAATCCATCTCGTATCAGAATTGAAGGAAAGCGTTTCGGGAAGCCCCGAAATAGTATAGGTATAAGGTGCATTCCCGCCGGTCGCGCCAGGGAGTAGCAACGTAAAGGGACTATCCACTCGCAATTCCATTTTGGGAATCGTGTAGGGGAACGTAGGCTCTGTGTCCCCTTCGCTGACAGAGATCTGAAATTCCTGGCTGGCCGTGTCGCCGTCATCGTCCTCTACCGCAAAAGTTACGTCGGCAACTTGCACCTGCGTCGGAGTGCCGGTAATAGTCAGCGAGTGTTTGTCAAAGGACAGGCCGGTTGGCAGGCCGGTCACAGTATAGGTGAACGGCTCCTTTCCGCCAGACACTGCTGTCAATTCAAGTGTGAACACCTCATCTTTTGTGGCCATGACGTCCGCTACTTCGCGCAGTGAGGGCAACGCGTAGACAACGATGTGAAAAGTTTGGCGGGCCTCATCGTTGTCCTCGTCAGTAGCCGTATAGGTCACTTCGAAGTCTTTCGCCGACGTCGGCGTACCGGTTATCGTGCGAGAGGATTGGACAAACGTTAGTCCATCAGGCAGTCCGGTCACCGCGTGAACCAGGTCGCCGTCGCCGCCGCTCCCTACTGGCATCTGGCGGGTAAACACTTTCGTCAATTTGGCGGAGGAGTCCGATATGGCCTCCAGTGTCGGCATCAGATCGGCGCTGACCGCAATTGTAAAGGATTGGTTGGCCTCGTCGCCGTCGTCGTCCCGAACAGTGTAGATCACGGTAGGGGATTCCACGGCCGTGGGCGTGCCCGCGATCGTGCGCGTGCTCTCTGTAAAACTGAGGCCCGTTGGCATATTTGTGACGGTATAGCCCAGCGGCGTATCCCCTCCCGTCGCCGCCGGCAGAACCTCGCTGAACGGCGACCCCACTCTGGCCGTGTAGCCAGCGATGGTTGTCAGTGTCGGCTTCAGATCTTCTTCGACCGTAATCGTAAACGACTGACTGACCTCATCGCCGTCGTGGTCTCGCACCGTATAGGTCACTGTCGGCGCTTCCACGGTTGTGGGCGTGCCTGCGATCGTCCGCGTTCCTTCGGTAAAGCTGAGACCGTCCGGCAGATCTATAACCGTATATCCCAGCGGCGTATCCCCGCCCGTCGCTAAGGGCAGTACCTCACTGAACGGCGAACCCACTCTGGCCGTGTAACCCGCAATGGTAGTCAGTGTCGGCTTCAGGTCGGCATTGACCGTAATCGTAAACGACTGACTGGCCTCATCGCCGTCGTGGTCTCGCACCGTATAGGTCACGGTCGGCGCTTCCACGGTTGTGGGCGTGCCTGCGATCGTCCGCGTTCCTTCGGTAAAGCTGAGTCCGTCCGGCAGATCAACAACGGTGTATCCCAGCGGCGTATCCCCGCCCGTCGCTGCCGGCAGAACCTCACTGAACGGCGACCCCACTCTGGCCGTGTAACCCGTTATGGAACCGAGGGTCGGCGTCAGATCGGCGTCTACTGTAATTGTGAAGGAGGCGCTGTCCGAGTCTCCGTCTTCATCCGTTACAGTGTACGTGACGTTCGTAGTCTCAATTGCCGTTGGCGTGCCCGTGATTGTGCGCGAAGCCGAAATGAAGACAAGCCCGGTTGGCAGCCCCGTCGCGGCATAGGATAGCGTTCCGTCGCCGCCTGATGCCTCCGGCAACAGCGCGTAGAATTGTGTGCCTTTGAGGGCATTGAAGCCCGAAATCGAACTTAAGACCGGCACTGGATCCAGACTGACATCGATCTCAAAAGTGACACTTACTTTGTCGCCGTCTTTGTCAGTAGCCTCATATGTTACGTCCGCAGGGCCAACGGCAGTGGGAGTGCCGGTAATGGTGCGCGAGGTATCGATAAATTGGAGCCCGGTGGGCAGACCGGTTACGGAGTACCCAAACGGAGTCCTGCCTCTTGTGGCCTCAGGTAGTACCAGAGTGAACAGATCGCCCTGCTTAGTTGAGGTGTCGTTTACGTCGGTCAGAGAAGGCATCTCATAGACGTTGATTGTGAAATCGGTAGAGATGGAGTCTTCGTCTTCGTCAGTGACTGTGTAGGTGACGTTGGTGGCGCCTGCGGTGTCAGGCGTGCCATCGAGTATGCGCGTGTCTTCATCGAAATTCAGACCTGGGGGCAGTGCCGTTACCGTATGCGTATAAGGTGGGTCGCCGTTAGTGCCCGCCGGCAACGTTACGTTGACGGCTCTTGACACTTTCAGATGCATGTCATCCACGGACGGCTCAGTCGGCATGTTGTCGGCGACAATTTCGAGATTGAAGGTTTGCGTAACCTCGTCGAGGTCTCGGTCCGTGGCCGTATAGGTGACCTCGTGCATCCTCGACGCGGTAGGCGTGCCGAAAAGTCTTCTCGTGTTTGAATCAAAGGAAAGCGCATTGGGTTGCCCGGAAATCGTATAGGTATACGGGGAGTTTCCGCCGGTCGCTCCAGGAAGAAGCACACTATAGTAGCTCCCTACTCTCGTTTTGAAATTGGGAATTGTGTAGGGAAATGAAGGATTTGTGTCTCCTTCGCTGACGGTGATTTGGAAATCCCGGCTGGCCGTGTCGCCGTCGTCGTCATCTACTGCGAAAGTGACGTCGGCTACTTGAATCTGCGTCGGTGTACCGGCGATGGTTAGCGTGGACTCCACGAAGGACAGACCGGTTGGCAGGCCGGTCACGTCATAGTCGAACGGCTCCTTTCCACCAGACACTGCGGACAGCACAAGTGTAAACCCCTCATCCTTCGTTGCCATGATGTCCGGAACTTCGCGCAGCGAGGGCAACGCGTAGACAACGATTTCGAAGGTTTGACGGGCAACATCGTCGTCCTCGTCACTAGCCGTGTAAGTGATTACGTAGTCGCCCGCGGTTGTCGGTGTACCGGTAATTGTTCGAGAGGATTGGACGAAGGAAAGACCAGGAGGCCGCCCTGTCGCATCGTACTCCAGGTCGCCGTCACCGCCGCTGCCTGCCGGCAGTTGGAGGGTAAACACCTTTGTCAATTTGGCGTCGGTATCGGCTATGCTCTCCAGTGTCGGCGTCAAGTCGGCTTCCACCGTGATCACAAAGGTCTTTCTGGCCTGATCGCCGTCATCGTCTTCCACCGTATAGGTTACGGTCGGGGATTCCACCGTTGTCGGCGTGCCTGCGATCGTGCGCGTGCCTTCGGTAAAGCTGAGACCGTCCGGCAGATTTGTTGCAGTATATCCCAGCGGCGTATCTCCACCCGTGGCAGCGGGCAGTTCTTGGCTGAACGGCGACCCCACTCGGGCCGTGTATCCCGTAATGGTGGAAAGTGTCGGTGTGAGATCGGCTGCGACTGTGATCGTAAATGTCGTGCTGTCTTCGTCGCCGTCGTCGTCGCTCACCGTGTAGGTCACGGTCGGCGCTTCCACTTTTGTCGGCGTGCCCGAGACCGTGCGCGACACGTTATCGAAGGTGAGACCATCTGGCAGGGGGGTCGCGGTGTAGGACAGCGTACCGTCCCCACCCGTCGCCGCCGGCAGTACCTCACTGAACGGGGAACCCACTCTGGCCGTGTACCCTGCGATGGGACCGAAAGTCGGCGTCAAATCAGCAACGACCGAAATCGTAAAAGTCTTGATGGCCTCATCGCCGTCGGCATCCCGCACCGTGTAGGTCACGGTCGGCGCTTCCACTTTTGTCGGCGTGCCCGAGATCGTGCGCGACACGTTATCGAAGGTGAGACCATCTGGCAGGGGGATCGCGGTGTAGGACAGCGTACCGTCCCCACCCGTCGCCGCCGGCAGTACCTCACTGAACGGTGACCCCACTCTGGCCGTGTACCCTGCGATGGGACCGAAAGTCGGCGTCAAATCAGCAACGACCGAAATCGTAAAAGTCTTGATGGCCTCATCGCCGTCGGCATCCCGCACCGTGTAGGTCACGGTCGGCGCTTCCACTTTTGTCGGCGTGCCCGAGACCGTGCGCGACACGTTATCGAAAGTGAGACCATCTGGAAGGGGGGTCGCGGTGTAGGACAGCGTACCGTCCCCACCCGTCGCCGCCGGCAGTACCTCACTGAACGGTGACCCCACTCTGGCCGTGTACCCTGCGATGGGACCGAAAGTCGGCGTCAGATCGGCGACAACTGTGATAGTGAAATCAACGTAGGCCGAGTCTCCGTCGCTATCGGTAACAGTGTATCTGACTGTCGTCGGTCCGCTGCCTGTCGGCGTGCCTGCAATTGTGCGCGACAAGTCGTCGAAGATGAGACCCGCAGGCAGGGGGGTCGCGCCGTAGGACAGCGTTCCGTCCCCACCGCTGCCAAGAGGCAACTGCTCGCTGAAAGTAGAGTTCTGTTTCGCCGTATAGTTCAAAACGCTGGGCGCCGTCGGCGTCAGATCGGCGACAACTGTGATAGTGAAATCGACGTAGTCCGAGTCTCCGTCGCTATCGGTAACGGTGTATCTGACTGTGGTCGGTCCGGTGCCGGTCGGCGTGCCTGCAATTGTGCGCGACAAGTCGTCGAAGATGAGACCCGCAGGCAGGGGGGTCGCGCCGTAGGACAGCGTACCGTCCCCGCCGCTGCCAAGAGGCAACTGCTCGCTGAAATAAGAGTTCTGTGTCGCCGCATAGTTCGACACGCTGGGCGCTGTCGGCGTCAGGTCGGGGTTGCCGATTGTGAATTTGGCGGAACCGGAGATTCTTTTGTTGTCGGTTCCATACTCCATTAGGCTCACCACCTCGTAAGAGCCTTCTGGACAGTCGGAGGCAATGGTCACGCGATTGACATTTGGGTTCCGACTCACCGTGCTTGAGACATTCTGCCCCCATCCTACGCCGCCACCGCCGCATTCCATTCGGCCTACGGGCTGGCTTGTTCCTGTATTGGTCATAGTGTCGCGATATCGGATCGCGGTATCATCTTGAAGATCGTAAAAGGTGAATATTACGTCGAATTCCGTGCCAGGTGTGACTGGAGAAGATTCTGACATGGCAACACCCACCGACGGTATTGCGGCGGGATTCGTGGTTATCGTGAAAACCACGCTTTTGGTCGCCTTTAACTGGTTTTCTGCGTTAAAGAGTTTAACGGTAAGGTCGTAATTCTCTTTCGGGCAGGAGCTGGTAATTGTGCCCGTGCGCACTTCCGGGTTTTCGTCGACGCTGCCTAGAGAAGATATCTCGTTCCTGCCAAGCCCTGTCCCTTCGCAGTTGTCCGCAAAGTTAGGGTTGTCATTCATGACGTAGGCTTCATAGGTGTAGCTTGCACCCTGGATAAGCTCGTGAAACTTAATTGTGGCGTCGATTGAAGTGCCGCGGTAATGGGGGCCGGACGGCATCTCAATTGTCACAGATGGCCCAAGGAGGACCGTGAACTCCCGTGTGTCTGTAACCAACTCTGCACTGTCTACACCCCAAAGAACGAACTTCACCCTGTATGTGCCAACGGGACAACTCGTCGGTATGGAAAGTCCGTGGCCTGCATATGAAATAACTTTCCAGTCGCTGTACACAGGATGAATATTCTTGGTTTCGCCTACTGGACTCACTTCGCAGTTATCGGCGTCGTTCCACTCTTCACCGACTTTACGCTCCAGGTCGAACCTATGAGTGTACGCGGGAAACCCATACACATCGTCGGGGTCATGGGGCAAATTTCTTAGAGTTGCGGAGAGGTCAGTGCCATCCCCCTGGCGCAGTCTATTCACGCCAAGGGAAATCCCCGCTGAAGGATCGGTCGAATCCTCTGCGAGAGCAATCCGAGAATCGGGCACAGCGACGGCAGCCAGCAAAGCAAGCAGCATAATGCTAAGCCCGATCAGTGAACCGATCAGAAACTCTTTCCGCCTTTGCATCGCTCTTGCCCCTTTCCAATGTCGGTTCAATTTCCCTCCAAAATCTGATCGGGAACTGAGAATCTCACAAAATTCTCATTCCAATGTCGGTTCAATTTCCCTCCAAAATCTGATCGGGAACTGAAAATCTCACAAAATTCTCATTCAAAATTTATATTATCCATATTGGCTGTGTCAAACAGTAGAGCAATTACTCCAGACCCCGAAAAATGGCCAAATCACCCCTGACTTCCACCACGTTCTATTGGCCGATCTCCAGAGTAATCAGGCAGAGAAATGCCTCTGGAGCGCCACCCTCAAGGCCACTCAAGTTGAGGTGTTGCACCGCCGCGTTGAAGTAGTCGATACCTATACGTAGAGTTGGCGTAGAGGGATTGTCCAGAGTGCATAACCTATCCGTCCAGGAGCGTTTAGGCGGGTTGGCCGGCAAGCGGAAGTGAGGCCCGCCGGCTCGGCAGGGGCCGGAGAGCTAGGCGAGCGTGCTCAACACGTCAGATGGTGATCAATGAACTGTCCATGAATTAGAACTTTGCATATGCCATGTGGCATTCCTGTCCCTAGCTTGGCGTGCCCCTTTGCCCAATGAGAAACTCCCATGCACGTTCAACTCCATTAACTGGTTTACAGTCCCCGCACCTTCGCTTTCTACTCCAGCGCTAACAACATTGAAGTTCTAGCGCCGACCCTTCAGATATCATAACCATTTGACACCGGTATTGTCCCGCCTAAATGGCCCAATATTGGTACGTCAGTTTTCAGTTTCGGGACATGGCGCTGAATCGAGGAGATGCGTCCCCTGTACGCTTCTCATACTTTGAGCGTCAGGCCACAGCAATTTGCCCTTCTAAAGGCGAACAGGAATTAATGAACAGGAATCGACCAATCGTCTGCTATCCTGTCCATCCTTTAATCCCATAAATCACAATTCAGACACCGCTTGCTACCTACGTAGATAGCAACCTACACGTTGCCGAATTTGACATCGTCGTTATGAGTCTGTATCATGGTGCCTCAGTTAAGGATCAGGCGGATGTGAAGAAATCTTTGCGGGGAGTGGCGGCATCGCCCTACTTGACATACCAACCGATGAGAAATCCTGAAATACTGCCTCAGTTGAACTGCATAAAGAGCGAGAAGCGGAATCCAGACTGACCTGTCTGTTGTTTGCGCCTGCTCAGATGTTGCAACGGTAGCGACCGGCCATTCCAGACAGGATGGGCCGGTTTTTTTGTTGCCAGAACAGATCGCCGGGAGCGCGAGTATGAGCCTTGAAAACTTTGCCATTATCGAATCAACGCTGCGGGAGGGTGAGCAGTTCGCCAATGCATTCTTCGACAGCGAGCAAAAAGTCGAGATCGCCCATTTGCTCGATGCCTTCGGCGTCGAGTATCTGGAACTGACCTCGCCGGCTGCCAGCCCGCAGAGCCGCGCCGACTGCTCACGCATCGCCGGCCTGGGACTGCGCACCAAGCTGCTCACCCATACCCGCTGCCTTCTGGACGATGCCCGCCTGGCCGTAGACACCGGCGTTGACGGCATCGACGTCCTCTTTGGCACCAGCAGCTATCTGCGCGAGTTCTCTCATGGCAAGTCGATCCGCCAGATCATCGACAGCGCCGTGCAGGTTGTCGAGTTTATCAAGAGCCAGGGACTGGAAGTGCGTTTCAGCAGCGAGGACTCCTTCCGCAGCGACCTGGTTGATCTGTTGACCGTCTACCGCGAGGTTGATCAGATTGGGGTGGACCGGGTCGGGATCGCCGATACCGTTGGCATCGCCACGCCCCTGCAGGTGCATGACCTGGTGCGAACCTTGCGCGGTGTAGTCTCCTGCGATATCGAATTTCACGGCCACAATGATACCGGCTGCGCCATCGCCAACTCCTACTGCGCGCTGGCGGCCGGCGCCACCCATGTAGACACCTCCGTGCTCGGCATCGGCGAGCGCAACGGCATCACGCCGCTGGGGGGCCTTGTAGCGCGCATGTACGCCCTCGACCCGGAGCAGATTCGCAACAAATATAATCTGCCGATGTTGCGCGAAGTCGAAAACTTCGTCGCCGAAATCGTCGGCGTCGATGTGCCCTTCAACAACTACATCACCGGCTACACCGCCTTCACGCACAAGGCCGGCATTCACGCCAAGGCGATTCTGAACAACCCCGAAACCTACGAGATCCTCGACCCGGCCGACTTCGGCTTGACACGCTATCTGCACATCGCGCACCGCCTCACCGGCTGGAATGCGGTCAAACAGCGGGCCGAGCAGCTCCAGCTTGACCTGACAGATCCGCAGGTTAAGGAAGTGACCGCACACATCAAAGAGGAAGCAGACCAGCGCAAACTCAGCCTGGACGACGTTGACGTTCTGTTGCGCGAGTATCACAGTCGCGCCGTGACGGTGACGACTCCTCCTGTGTAGGGGCCCGAAGATGAACAAAAGCACACTTCCCATGCAAACGGAGCAGCAGGCGGGTGAACGCGGTCCGCAACCCCAAACTTTCGTGCAAAAGGCGCTTGCCAGGGCGGCCGGCCTCGAAGAGGTCGGAGTTGGCGTAGTCGTGGACGTGCGCCCCGACATCGTGCTGAGCCATGACAACACCGCCGCTATCCGCGAGATCTGGCAGCAGTTCGGGCAGGACCGGGTAATGATCCCGGAAAAGCTGGCGATCACACTCGACCATGCTGTGCCGGCGCCGACGACCCGCCATGCGCAGAACCACGCCGAGATTCGCGTATTCGTGCAGGAACAGGGCATCCGCCACTTCTTCGAGGTGGGACGGGGCATTTGCCACCAGGTCCTCAGCGAGGAAGGGCTGGCACTGCCGGGTCAGGTGATCCTGGGCGCGGACAGCCATACCCCCCACTTCGGATGGCTCGGCGCCTTTGGCGCAGGGATCGGACGAAGTGAGGTTGCCGCTCTTTGGGCGACGGGCGAACTGTGGCTGCGCGTGCCGGAATCGATTCGCATCGTCCTCGAAGGTGACCTGCCGGCAGGCGTTACAGCCAAAGACTTTGCCCTGCGCATCATCGGCGATTGGGGCGCAGACGGCGGCCTGTACGCGTCGGTCGAATTCAGCGGCAACGGCGTAGAGGCGATGAGCATCGACTCGCGCATGGCCCTGGCCAACATGATGGCAGAATTTGGCGCGAAATCATCATACATCCCGCCGGACGACAGAACACTGGCCTATCTGTCTTCTGCCCTGGAACGGAGGGCAGCGAGAGAAACAGGGGGCAGAGGGACAGACGGCCCTCTGCCGGACATTGCTCATTCGCAGCTCTTCCCCGACGAAGACGCCGCCTACAGCGCCACCTACCGCTACAGTGCAGACGACCTGGAGCCGACAGTGTCCTGCCCCCACACGGTCGACAACGTGGCACCACTTTCCGCAGTGGCGGGGATACGCGTGCAGCAGGCGTTTATAGGCACATGCACGAACGGGCGTCTTGAGGATATTGCCGCCGCCGCTGAGGTCTTGCAAGGGCGCCAGGTAGCCGGCGGTACCCGCCTTCTGGTCATCCCCGCCTCCAGCCTCGTATTGCAAGAAGCCATGCAGCTCGGCTACATCCAGACACTGGTTGCAGCCGGCGCGGC
Organism: Caldilineaceae bacterium; assembly: GCA_965220715.1. Lineage (GTDB taxonomy): Bacteria > Chloroflexota > Anaerolineae > Caldilineales > Caldilineaceae > Bin5. The sequence continues at coordinate 3,039,427 of OZ244843.1, read as the reverse complement.
CATCGGTACGCCGGGCTGCGGTCCCTGCATGGGCAACCATATGGGCGTGCCAGCGACCGGGGAAGTTACGATTTCCAGCGCCAACCGCAATTTCCGCGGACGGATGGGCACCAAGGATGCGGAGATCTATTTGGCCAATCCGGCCGTAGTGGCGGCATCCGCGGTGGCCGGCAAAATCGCCGATCCGAGGAGCATTGCGTGAGACCAGAGAATGGTGTCGGATTCCGACACAATTGTCCTAACTCTTTCATGAGTCGTTCCAGACGCGTGTGATGAGCGGAGGATCTGTGGAGATTCGGGGCAGAGCCTGGAAATATGGTGACAACATCAACACCGATGTCCTGTTTCCGGGCAAGTACACCTATACGGCCAAAGGGCGCGCTGAGATCGCCGGCCATGCGTTGGAGGACCTCGATCCGACCTTCGCGCCCAATGTGCGAGCCGGCGATCTGATCATCGGCGGCCGCAATTTCGGTTGCGGCTCCAGCCGCGAGCAGGCCGCGACCTGCCTCGTCTACAACGGCGTCGGCGCGGTAATAGCGCACAGCTTCGCTCGCATCTTTTTCCGCAACGCCATCAACAACGGACTGTTGGCCATCGTCTGCCCCGAAGCCGCACGCGCGATTCACGGGCAAGAGATGGTTTCGGTAGACCTGAAGCGACAGATGATCGAATGTGAAGGCGGCCGCTTTGAATTTCCGGCCCTCAGTGCAACCGTACAGGAGATTCTGGCAGCGGGCGGACTGGTAGAACAGGTCAGGCGGCGCCTTGCGGCGAGCAGTTTGTCTACCTGACAAGGTCGGGAAGCCTTTCGTGGGCCTGGGAGCAATGTGGAAGCAATGCAGCCGCGGAGGTTGGCGCGAATCCTGTACTCGGTTCAGCGGCTGCGCTGGCGTTTATTCAGTCCAGTTACTGTTGGCGTCCGGCTGCTGGCTGTTGAGAACGGAAAGGTTCTTCTCGTCAGGCACACCTACCAGGACGGCTGGTATCTGCCTGGCGGCGGCGTACTGGCGGGCGAATCGTTGCCCGACGCCATAAGACGTGAAGCTGCCGAGGAGGCCGGGGCAGTTCTGCACGAACTGAAACTGTTTGGCGTCTACAGCAGTTTCTTTGAAGGAAAGAGCGATCACATCGTCGTCTATATCTGCGAGGACTTTACATGGCAAAGTACCGCTAATCGTGAAATCCAGAGCGTCGGCTGTTTCGCGCTCGACGAGCTGCCTCTGGGGTCGTCCCCTGGCACGCGCAGGAGAATAGCCGAGTTTGCCGCCGGTGCTAGGGCTGTTGCGGCACCCTGGTAAGTAGTTGTCAACTAAAACATTATTGTCCCTACGCTAACTCACTACAGATCAGGAGAAGTAGCATGGCAGTACAGACCATTACGACCGTAGCCGAATGCCCGGAATGCTTTGGCGAAGTTGAACTCAATGACGTGATGCAAAATGAAATCGTACAGTGCGGCGAATGCGGCATTGACCTCGAGGTCGTCGCCGTAGACCCTGTCGCGCTTGAACTGGCGCCGGAAGAGGACGAAGACTGGGGAGAATAGAACTGATGCGTGTTGGCATCCTTTACAGCCGCGTGCGCGCGGAGGAAAAACTGCTGTTCGAAGCCTTCAGGCAAAGGGGCGCCGAGTTCGACCTGCTCGACGATCGCAAGCTGATCTTTGACATCTCCGGCGGCGTGGACTCGACAACGCGCTTTGATAATTACGATGTCATAGTCGAGCGCTGTATCCATCATGGGCGGGCGCTGGTCAGTCTGCGAATTCTCAACGATCGCGAAATCCCAACCGTGAATTCTGTCCAGGTGGCCGACGTGTGCGGTGACAAACTGCAGACGACGAGCGCACTTACAGCGGCCGGCGTTCCCTCGCCGCGCACGATGGTGGCCTTTACCGCCGAGAGTGCGCTGGAGGCTATCGAGGAGCTGGGCTATCCCGTGGTGATGAAGCCGTCGATCGGATCATGGGGGCGGCTGCTGAGCAAGATCAACGACCGCGAGGCGGCGGAGACGGTCCTGGAACACAAGGAGGTGTTGGGCACCTATCATCACAGCATCTTCTACATTCAAGAGTATATCCAAAAGCCCGAACGCGACATCCGCGCCTTCACCGTCGGCAACGAGACGATCTGTGCCATCTACCGGGACTCGCCCCATTGGATAACGAACACGGCGCGCGGAGGCCAGGCGTCGGTGTGCCCGGTAACGCCGGAACTGAACGACCTGTGTGTGGGGGCCGCCAAGGCCGTCGGCGGCGGATGTGTCGCCATCGACGTGCTGGAGGATCCGGAACGCGGGCTGCTGGTGAACGAGGTCAACTACACGATGGAGTTCCGCAACAGTGTGCAGCCCACCGGCGTAGATATTCCCGGCCGCATTGCCGACTTTGCACTGCGAGTGGGACGTGATGGCTGGCAGGCGGCCAACAATTAGTGCGGCGACAGCGAATTTCACCACGAGTGGAAAGTGAGCAGTTAGATCTTGCAGAAAGTCGGAACAAGCTCTGAAATCTCAGTCTCCATCCTCGGCGCCAGCGGCTATGCGGGAGGTGAGTTGCTGCGCCTGCTGCTGGATCATCCCCACATTGAAGTGGCCCAGGTGACCAGCGAGCGTAACGCCGGATCTTTCGTCCATTTCACCCATCCGAACTTGCGCGGGCGGACGAAGCTGAAGTTCATCAGCGCGGCTGAGTTGGCGCCCTGCGACCTGTTGGTGCTGGGACTGCCCCACGGCGGCGCGATGGGACGAATCGCCGAGTTCGCTGAACTGGCCGATTGCATCATCGACCTCAGCGCCGACTTCCGCCTGCGGAATCCGCAGGCGTACGTAGACTGGTACGGCAAAGAGCACCTCGCGCCCGACTGGCTCGACAGATTTGTCTACGGTCTGCCGGAATTGTACCGCGAGAAGATTCGCAGCTCCCGCTACGTGAGCGGGGTCGGCTGCAACGCTACCGCCAGCGTTCTGGCAGTGTGGCCGCTGTTCGCGGCCGGGCTGGCCGACCCACAGCGGGACGTGATCTGCGAAGTTAAAGTAGGCAGCAGCGAAGGCGGCAACCGTTCCGGCGACTCCACCCACCACCCGGAGCGCGCGCGCGCGATGCGCAGCTTCGCTCCGACCGGCCACCGCCATACCGCCGAACTGCTGCAGGCGCTGGCGCTGGCGAACGCGGACGACTACTCCGGCGTGGCCGCGCATTTGAGCGCGACCGCAGTCGACAATGTGCGCGGCGTCTTGGCGACGGCGCATGTATTTGTCAAAGATGGCGTCAGCGAACGGGACCTGTGGCGCGCCTACCGGCAAACCTACCGGGGCGAGCCCTTTGTGCGTATCGTCAAGGAGAAGACCGGCATCTACCGCTACCCGGAGCCCAAGATCCTCAGCGGCACCAACTACGCCGATGTCGGCTTCGAGTTGGACGAGCGCACTGGGCGCGTGGTTGCCCTGTGCGCAATCGACAATCTGGTCAAGGGCGCGGCCGGCAGCGCTTTGCAGAGCCTGAATCTGATGTGCGGCTGGGAAGAGACGACCGGCTTGGGCTTTGCTGGCCTGCATCCGATTTAGGGTAAACAGTAGCCGATTTGCGGCCCTTGCGCTTCTGGCCCGACCATTCTGGAAAATCATGCTAGCATATCGCGAACGGGACAATGAGAGAAAAGGCTCTTAATCAATCTGGCACGGCGAAATCTGCGACGATCACGTGCGCCTCTCAGTCTCCTATCAAGCAATTTCGGTCGGACGGATGACGGCACCAGGTTCAGTATTCTCCTTCTTGTGGACGCCGAGCCGGCGGCGGTTAGCACTTGAGTTAAACGGGGATGCAGATAAGGCCGCGCGGCGCTTCGGTGAAATGTTGGCTTCAAGTGAACAGGTTACTGGCCGTGTGGCTGGTCGAGGCGTGAAGATTGAATGCCATCCCAACAGTGCCAGGCAGAGAGGGGCGTTCGCTACGGTCTTTTACGGTATAATACAGGATGAAGGAGAAGGTAGTCGCCTTGTCGGTCACTTCCAGATTCACCCCGTAGGCAGATTGTTCGTCTCGGCCTGGATAGTGTTGTCCACTTTGCTTGCATTGGCGCTGCTGCTGGCCGGTGCCCTGCGGGCGACGCCGGAGAGCACGGCCCAGGACGCGCTTCCCTTCTTATTTCCCGTGCTATTGCCGTTCATCGGGCTGGGGCTGGCCTACTGGCTGCGGCGGCGGGGCCGGCCAGACGAGGAAGCCATACGCGTCTGGCTTGACAATTTGAGAGTTGGCTGGGGAGAACTGCCCTGAGAGCATCGCCGTGGACCAAGTCCGGCCTTGAAACACTGCCCTCCCCAATGTTGAACCCCCTGGCCAACCGGCCAGCGACGAAATGAGGAGAACAACCATGTCGACCGTAACCCACTTGGAAATGGCAGAACTGGAACAGAATCTGGACGAGATCCGCAGTGCACCCCAGTTCGAGGGCAGGCTGGAACTCATCGTGATGCGCCCGCGTTCGGGGGAGCGAGAAGTAGTCGAGGAAGCCGAACTGTCTGTCGCCGAAGGGCTTGTCGGCGACAACTGGAGCACGCGCACACCAGGCGTTCCACTTGAACCTGAGCGTCAACTCACGATCATGAACGCCCGCGTTGCCGGTCTGTTGGCGCAAGATGTGGAGCGCTGGCAACTCTTCGGCGATCAGCTTTACATTGATTTCGAATTAAGCGAGGCAAACCTGCCAAACGGCACCCGTCTGGCCCTGGGCGGGGCAATCATCGAAGTGACGCCGATCGACCATACCGGCTGCAAGAAATTCGCCGAACGCTTCGGCGTCGACGCGGTGAAATTCGTCAGTACGCCCGTTGGTAAAGAACTGCGCCTGCGCGGCATGTATGCAAAGGTAGTCCATCCCGGCCCCATCCGGTCGGGGGACGCGGTGCGCAAACTCTGAGGGTTCCTGCCCACTAGCAGCCGCTGCCCTCGAATTTAGTTGGGATGGCTCCTCATGCATTCCAGGGAAAAATCGCGTCTCAAAGAAGGCAGCGCGACGCCGTTCTTTCGCCAGGTAGAAATAGAACTACCTCTGTTAATTGCCTTCTTCTTTCCCCTCTCCTTCCAGGCCTAAGTAGAAATCTCATTCCACATCCAGAAAACTGCCGCCGACCCATCCTGCCCATCTCCCGTCATCCATCTCGTACCGCCATCCTGTAAATCCCCCTATCACACCCATCACATTTCAGACTTCCGCTGTCCATATGAAATGGGACCCACCCCTGACGGTGGACAATAAGGCCGGAAACCGGAAACGTGGTACAATGGGTGCGCTGCGCTTCCTGCACCATTACTAAACCGGATTTGAAGAATGGCAACCATCCCCGCAGACCTACCAAAGCTTGAAAGCTCAAACCAAAGCCGCCGCATCTTATGGCGCGCTCTCGGTCTCCTGCGCCCCTACTTGCGGTTGACCGTGTCTGCCTACGGCGCACTCCTTGGCACCACCGCCATTGTACTGGTCACGCCCCAGTTCCTACGCTGGATCGTCGACCAGGGCATTCGCCAGAATGACATGCAACTGCTGACGTGGTCGGTTTTGGGTCTGTTGGCGCTCTCGGCGCTGAGGGGCGCGCTCACTTTTGCCTCGGGCTTGATGGCGGAAATCGCCTCGCAGGGTGTGTCCTTCGATCTGCGCCGGGATCTGCACGCCAAGCTCACTGAACTCTCATTTGCCTACCACGACCGTACCGAATCGGGGCAACTCCTGTCGCGGGCGATGCAGGACGTGGAAAGGCTGCGCATGCTCACCGGACGGTCGATTCTGGGTCTGGCAAATGCCGTCGTCCTGCTCATCGGCACGGCTGCGGCGCTGTTCTTAATGAACCCAACACTGGCGTTGCTGGCTATGCTTGCAATGCCGATACTGGCGTACCGAGCTTCGATTTTCGGTGCCCGCTACCGGCCCTTGTCTGTCGAGATTCAGCAGCAGCTGGCAGTGTTGACGACGCGGCTGGAACAGAATCTGCGCGGCGCCCGCATTGTCAAGGCATTTGCCCAGGAAGATGCAGAGATCGACCGATTTGAGACCGAAAATCAGAAGTGGTTCGGCCTGGCCGCGGCCACCGCCCGGCTCACTGCGCTGAACATCCCGCTGCTGGACCTGATCTCCAATCTCGCCACCGTCATTATCATCTGGTTTGGCGGCCTTCTGGTTATCCGCGGGGAATTGACCCTGGGCGAAATGGTGGCTTTCATCACCTATCTCGCCCAACTGACCTCTCCGATCCGGAGGCTGGGTTTTCTCATTCCCTCCATTGCCATGGCCGGTGCGTCAGCTGAACGTGTCTTTGAGATCCTGGACGAAGAGACGCAGGTAGAGGACACTGAGGACGCGACACAACTTGGTCATATTCGCGGCCATCTCCGCTTTGAAAACGTCTCATTCAGCTACGCCCGCCCCCACAATGTGCTTCGAGAAGTCTCGTTTGAAATTGAACCGGGTCAGGTTCTTGCCCTCCTCGGCCCGACCGGATCGGGCAAGTCTTCCATCATAAACATGATCCCCCGCTTCTATGACCCGACAGAAGGACGCATTCTCCTGGACGGCCATGATATCCGCACGGCAACCCTGCATTCGCTGCGCAGTCAGATTGGCATCGTTCTGCAGGAGTCCACACTTTTCGCCACGACCATCCGCGAAAACATCGCTTTCGGGCGGCCCGAAGCTTCCGAAGAAGAAATCGTAGATGCGGCCCATGCTGCGCAAGCCCACGAATTTATCGAGACCTTCCCGGACGGCTACGACACCAAGGTGGGGGAGCGGGGCGCGACCTTGTCCGGCGGCCAGAGACAGAGGGTAGCCATCGCGCGAACTCTGCTGACAGATCCACGCATTCTCATTCTCGACGATGCCACTTCAAGCGTGGATACCGAGACCGAGCACCTGATCCAGAAGGCCCTGACAAATCTGATGAAGGGACGCACTTCTGTCATCATCGCCCAGCGCCTCAGCACCGTGCGCTTGGCCGACCAGATTATGATGTTGGAAAAGGGGCGAATCGCAGCTGCCGGCAAACATGAGGAGCTGTTCGATAGGTCGGTGCTGTATCGCAAGATCTACGAGGAGCAGTTTGAAAAGGTCGAACAGTAGAGAGAAGCGTAGTAGCTAATCCAGGGAATACGGTTTACAAATCACAATGTCTATTTCAATTGGATCAGCAGGACGCAGCGGCGGCCCGCAAAGCCTGTTGCGCAGCATGGCAAACGAGGCAGATGGGAAGGCATTCGATGGCCAGGTTGTGGGCCGGCTCTTGACCTACTTGCGGCCGCATCGGGCCAAGATGCTTGCCGCCTTTGTCCTGATGCTCGTTGTCACCGGTTTGACGCTTGGCATTCCTCTCCTGCTCAAGGTGGCGATCGACCAGTATATCGCGGCCAAAGATCTGAGCGGGCTGGCCCGAATCTCCGTAATCATGGCGGTCATGTTCCTGATGCTTTTTGGCGCAGCGTCAGGCCAGCGTTTTCTTCTCTCGTGGGTGGGGCAAAGGGTGTTGGCGACCCTTCGCGGTCAGCTCATGCGCCACCTGCAGGCCCTGTCGTTGGGTTATCACAACCGGCACATCGTTGGCGTCACAATCTCGCGGGTCATCAGCGATGTGGCGGTGATCAACGAACTGTTGTCGCAGGGCCTGATCACGCTCATCGGCGATGTGCTGGTGCTGGTAGGGATCATTGCCGTCATGCTGGCCCTCAGTCCCTCGCTGGCTCTGCTAACTTTCAGCACAATACCGTTGATGCTGCTGGTTACCTACCTGTTCTCGCGGCGCGCGAAGGCCGCCTTCCGGCAGACGAGACGGAGTGTGGCCGCCGTTATCGGCACACTGGCGGAGCACTTGACCGGGATGCGGGTGATCCAGGCGTTCGCACAGGAAGTCGCGATGCGAAATCTCTTTGATGCTGCCAACCAGGACAATCGCAACGCCAACGTGGATGCGATGTCGCTCTCTCTTATCTTTCTGCCAACGGTCGAGTTTTTGGCAGTGTTGGCGACGGCCATTGTGCTTTGGTTTGGCGGCCGGGCGGCGGCCATGGGTACTCTGGAGATTGGCGTACTGGTGGCATTCCTTGCCTACGTCACCCGGTTTTTCCAGCCGGTACAGGAGTTGAGCCAGCTTTACACGACATTGCAGTCGGCGATGGCCGGCGGGGAACGCGTGCTGGAACTGCTGGACACGCGGCCGGATGTGGCAGATCCCCCGGACGGCAGTGAGATGCCGACAATCAATGGGCGCATCGAACTACGCCGCGTTAACTTTTCCTATGGCGCCGACGTACCGGTATTGCGGGACGTAAACCTGTTGATCGAGACCGGCCAAACGGTTGCGCTGGTTGGGCCGACGGGCGCGGGTAAGTCTACGATCGCCAATCTGGTAGCCCGATTTTACGATGTCAGCGATGGGACCGTGCTGATCGACGATATCGATGTGCGAACGGTAATGCAACAGTCGCTGCGCCGGCAGACTGGCATTGTGTCGCAGGAACCATTTCTGTTTGCAGGGACGGTGCTCGATAACATTCGCTTCGGCCTGCCGGAGATTGAAGCCAGCGCTGTGGAGGAGGCGGCAACGCAGGCCAACGCCCACGAATTTATCATGGATCTGACAAATGGCTACGAAACTGAGATTCTTGAAGGCGGGGCCAATCTGTCAATGGGCCAGCGGCAGCTGATCTGCATTGCCAGAGCAGTACTCGCTGACCCTCGGATTCTCATTCTGGATGAAGCCACCGCCAGCGTCGATACTGCCACCGAAGCCCTAATACAGGAGGCGCTCGATCGGCTGCTAAGCCAACGCACTGCGATTGTAATAGCCCACCGTCTGAGCACGATTCGCAAGGCCGACCAGATATGCGCAATGCAGGACGGGCAAATAGTAAGCAAGGGAACCCACGACGAACTGCTGGAGGAGGGAGGAATCTACGCCACCCTGTACCGGCGGCAGTTTATGGAGCAGCAGTAACCGCTGCAAATGGCCGCCCGGGCCCACCAATGTGCCAGGCGCGGCCCGGGCAGTTTAGAACCCCTTCTCAGTTCGAACTCACCATTTTTCCCATAGGAGCGCCAGGAAATGTCAAGGCAGCCCAACGTACTTTTCCTCATTGCCGACGACCACCGCGCCTCGGCTATCGGTGCTTTCGGCGATCCCACCGTACGGACGCCAGCACTGGACCAACTTTTCTCCGAGGGGACGTCATTCCGCCAGAACTGCCACATGGGGGGTCTGAGCGGCGCCGTCTGTATGCCGACGCGGGCCTGCATTCACACCGGTGCACATGTCTTCCGTGCCTCGCTTAGCAACGATATGAACGTCCACGAGGCGATAAGAACACTGGATCCGGGCCACACCTTCCTTGCAGAGCTTTTCCGCCAGAACGGATACTCTACCTTCGCCACCGGGAAATGGCACAACGACGCCGCCAGCTTCGCCCGCTCCTTTGGTGAAGCAGAAAACGTTTTCTTCGGCGGCATGGACAGCCATTTCAAGGTAAAAGTGCAGGACCATGATCCGACCGGCACATACGAAAGCGGCAGGCAGCGCATCGGCGATCAGTTTTCGACAGATCTGTTCGGTGATTCCGCCATTCGCTTTATAGAGAGGCAAGACGGTAGCCGCCCGTTCTTTCTCTACTGTGCCTTCACCGCACCCCACGACCCCCGCACGCCGCCGCCAGACTGGGCCGACGCCTACAGCCCCGAAGCAATGCCACTACCGGCCAACTTCGCGGGGATCCATCCATTTGACAACGGCGAGATGTCGGTGCGCGATGAAAAGCTGGCCGACTTCCCACGCACGCCGGAGGACACGCGCCGCCATATTGCCGAGTATTTCGGCATGATTTCGGATATGGATGAAAAGATCGGCGACATTCTGGCCGCGCTGGCGCGCAAGGGCCTGGCGGAAAATACGATTGTCGTCTATACCGCCGATCACGGCCTGTCGGTCGGCCAGCACGGCCTGCTGGGCAAGCAGAATCTGTACGATCACAGTGTGCGGGTTCCGCTGATTGTACGCGGGCCGGGCGTGCCCAGCGGCAAGCGCGTGGACGCACTTACCCATACTTACGATGTGTACCCGACTCTATGTGATCTAGCGGGTCTCGAGGTTCCCACAGGGGTCGATGCTTTAAGTCTTGTGCCGCTGATGAAGGGGACTGCCGCGGCTACCAGGCCATACGTGCATTCGGTCTACAAGCATGTTCAGCGGATGACGCGGGATCAGGAGTGGAAACTGATCACCTACCACCGTGACGGAGACCAGGGCTGCGACCGTACGCAACTCTTCCACATCGCGTCCGACCAGTGGGAGCTAAACGATCTTTCAGAGGATGAGGGGGCAGCTTCAGAACGGCAACGGTTAGAAGAGGAACTGGCACGCTGGCAAAAGGAAGTTGGGGACCCTGTTCGCAGGGCGAAAATCTGACTGCATCCCCAGAATCTCACTTTGGCATCCGTCCGCTGGAGAGAACAAGCCGATATCCTTCTTCGAGCACCTTCTCCTGCACTACTGGGCGAATCCTGTAACAGAAACATACCGGAACGATTTCGCCGTCCAGGTGCGCGGCGGCACGCTCCAATACCTTGGAAAACCGCTCGACATCCCGCAGCGTCAGATTGAACTTAACCTCTCCCACAATCCAAAGAGATGTGTCCGGTCGGGAAGGGTCATGCGCATTGCCAAAGATATCGATCTCTTCGTCTACCCCGTCCCTCGTTTGCCACACACGGCTCAGCTCGTCGACCTGCCAGCCCAGCTCACGTTCCAGCGCATCCTCAACCACGATTGCGGCCACATCCTCCAGGTCGCCGCCAATCCGATTGCTCAGTCCGCCCACCTCTCGGGCAAGCTGTTGGACTGCACCTTCAGTGCGCTGTTGCGCCCCCGCCAATTCTTCTACGCGCTGCTCAGTGCGCTGTTGCGCCCCCGCCAATTCTTCTACGCGCTGCTCCGTCCGTTGTTGCGCCGCTGCCAAATCCACCAGATGCTGATCCGTGCGCTGTTGCGTCTCAGCAATTTCCCGAACTATCGCTTTGAGATCACTGAAGTCTTCACGTCGTACAAGATTGTTGTAGGAATCGTAGATTACTTCCGCCAGAACCTGCGCCTGCTCTTCTTCGAAGACACTGGCAAGTTGCTCCAGCATGAGAGTGCGATTCGCCATACAGGTTTTTCTCCTCACAAATCCCAGGCAGACCGTGTAATGATGCGATTATAGCACATGCGCTCGACTTGTGCCTCAATAAACGCAGTCGGGCAGTTATTGGGTAAGGGACTCTTTCTGACAGGCCGCTGTCGGGCCGGCCAACGACACCCAGGTACTGCGCTAGATGGAGCCCTTCACCGTCTGGCGATGCACACGCTTGCTGACGTGCGCTTTCTGGGCATAAGCGTTACTGTTGATCCTGATACATTCCGGAACAGAAAAGGGGTTGGAAGCGTTTTGCGCCTTTGTGCATATTGCAGTAATGCGGAGTTGCACATATCACAATTGTGCATATAATAGTGTGAAGTTTGAAAGCAGTCATCGATTCTATTACCTTCTATACGAAAAATGAACGGTTTCTTTCTGACAGACCTACTTCTTAGCCCTCTAGTCCTTATTCTCGGCCTCGTAGCCCTTCTTGTAAGCGGCTACGAGCCGTTTGCGGTTGGCGAAGGCACAGAAGTCCAGTAGGTTGGACTTCTCGCTCAGGTCAGTGGAGACCCTTCCCCAACCGGGAAGGGTTTTTCTTTAGGAAATTTCACGTAATCGGGAACAACAACGGGTTGTTAAGCATCTTAAGAGTATATTGGCTGGACCGGCGACGACCGATCAACGGAGTCTGAAAGACGATCCTACCAGCTTTTGAGCCAGCTTGCAGGAGGAGATGGATGGCACTAGCCAAGAGAGAACCGGAAAATAGCGGATACGATTTGGGCCCCCAGCAAAAAAGCGGGTCGCAAATGATCTGGGAATCCCTGCTGCGAGAGGGAGTAAACGTAGTCTTTGGCCACCCGGGCGGAGCGATTCTGCCGGCTTATGACGCCTTAGCCGAGTACGAAGCGGACGGCCGCATCCACCACGTGCTCGTGCGCCACGAACAGTGCGCCGCCCACATGGCCGACGGTTTTGCCAGGGCCACGGGCCAGGTCGGCGTGTGCGTTGTCACCAGTGGGCCAGGGGCGACCAATCTTGTCACTGGGCTGGCGACAGCACAGATGGACAGCGTGCCCGTTGTCGCTATTACCGGCCAGGTCCCTACCAATCTGCTAGGGACCGACGCGTTCCAGGAATCGGACGTCGTAGGCGTCACCCAGCCAGTGTGCAAACACAACTATCTGGTGACCGACATAGCCGATTTGCCCCTGGTGATGAAGGAGGCTTTCTACATTGCCCGCGAAGGCCGGCCGGGAGTAGTGCTGGTCGACATCTGCAAGGATGTGCAAAATGCGATTGGCACTTTTCGCTATGATTTCGAAATCAATCTTCCCGGCTTCGAACCGTGGCCCGAATACAGTCCCGAGGCGGTGCAGGCGGCGGCAAACCTGCTCAACGAGGCCGATCGCCCGCTGATCCTCGCCGGTCACGGTGTTCACCTCTCGAATACAAGTGAAGAATTATTGCAACTGGTCGAGAAGGCCGGTATCCCTGTGGTCACAACACTCCTGGGCACAGGCAACATCCCAGAAACGCACCCGTTGAGTCTGGGGATGGGGGGCATGCACGGGGAGGCATTTGCAAACCGGGCGATCCAGGGCTGCGATGTCCTGATTGCGATGGGCATGCGCTTCGACGACCGCATAACCGGGCGGCTGGATCGCTTTGCCGCCAATGCCAAAGTCCTTCACTTTGAACTTGACAAGGCAGAAGTCGGCAAAAACATCGTTCCCGACGTTGCCGTGGTAGGCGATCTCGCCGAAACGCTTCCGGCCTATTTGCCACTAGTCAAGGAACGGCGCCACCAGGACTGGATTGAAACGTTGAACGAGTGGCGTTCTGAAACGGATGAGGCCGACATCATCCAGTACGAGGTCGAAGAGTTGATTCCGCCTTTTGTGATTCGACAGCTCTGGCATGCCACGGAACAGACAGACAAGCGCGTGATTGTTGTCACCGACGTGGGCCAGCATCAGATGTGGGAAAGCCAGTATTATATCCACGAACAAGCCGGAATGCTGCTCACCAGCGGCGGACTGGGCACGATGGGATACGCGCTGCCGGCCGCGCTCGGCGCGCAGATGTCCGACCCGCAAGCATTAGTGTGGTGCGTTGCCGGTGACGGCGGCTTCCAGATGACATTGCAAGAGTTGGCCACAATCCAGCAGGAAAAACTGCCGGTAAAAATCGCCATTATCAACAACGGATTTTTGGGGATGGTGCGCCAGTGGCAACAAATCTTTTACGATAAGCGCTACGTAGGCACGCCGATTCTCTCGCCCGACTACGTTAAGCTGGCTGATGCCTACGGTATCCCCGCCGCGGTGGTGCGCCACCCGAGCGAAGTCGTGCCGGTCCTCGAGCTGGCGCACGCGACCGAGGGGCCGTTCCTGGTCGACTTCCAGGTCAAGGAAGAGGTGAACGTTTATCCAATGGTGGCCCCCGGCGCAGCCGTAGACGAACTGATCCGGCGGCCAAAGCCCGGCATGGTGCAAGGATACAGCGGAGTCAAGCCAAGTTGGTGAGTCTGTTTTTGGGCCATCGCTGGCGGCCCATAGTGGCCCGATCTGCAGACACATTTGGAAGCTGAGAAAGTGAAACGCCACAGGGGAGACCAATGCAATACACTCTTGTCGCCTGGATGCGAGATAAACCCGGAGTGCTGAATCGGGTGTCCGGCATGTTGCGCCGGCGCAACTTCAACATCGACAGCCTCCAGGTCAGCCACAGCGAGACGCCCGGCATCAGCCGCATGACATTCGTGGTTGATGGCGACGAGCGCGTGGCCGACCAGGTGGTCAAGCAACTGCGAAAGGTCGTGGACGTAACCGCGGTTGACGATATAACGAACCGGCTGGCCATCCTGCGTGAACTGGCGTTGATTCGTGTTCGTACGACACCGGAAACTCGAGGGGAGATCATGCAGTTCGCTGAGATCTACCGGGCGCAAATCGTAGATGTCAACGCGGAAAACCTTGTGGTGCAGGCAGTTGGCACCGAAGACAAGGTTGATTCTCTCATTGATCTGATGCGTCCCTTCGGCATTGAAGAAATGGTACGCACAGGTCGCGTTGCCCTCTGCCGCGGTGACGAGCGGCCGAAGAGGAAGAAACCGTCTACCTCGATATTCAATGCCGCCGCGAGCCTCAACGGCAGCGGGCACGATGACCAGGAGTAGACGACGAGATCGAGTAATAAGTTACAAGACTGTGGCTTGCGCGGGCCCGGTGACAGAAGGACACAGATCTTCACGAAGGCAAGCGGAGCGACAGCGTACCACCAATAGGGCAATCATTACCAGGAAACAAATTTCTCGGAGGGGACTGTGGCAACAATTTACTATGAGAATGACGCCGACCTTGCGCAGCTGAAAGGCAAGAAGATCGCAGTCATCGGCTACGGCAGCCAGGGCCATGCCCACGCGCTGAATATGAAGGACAGCGGCCAGGACGTCCGCATCGGGCTGCACGAAGGCAGCCGCAGCAAGGCCAAAGCCGAAGCTGAAGGTCTGCGAGTGGTGAGCGTGGCCGAGGCCGCACGCGAAGCGGACTTCATAATGGTCGTGATTCCCGACCCGATCCAGGGCAGGGTATATGAGGAGCAGATCCAGCCCAACCTGGAGCCAGGCAACACGCTGATGTTCGCGCATGGGTTCAATGTGCGCTACGGCTTCATCGTTGCGCCGAAAGATGTGGATGTGTCGATGGTAGCGCCGAAGGCCCCCGGCCACCGCGTGCGCGAGGTCTTTATCGAAGGGTCGGGCGTACCCGCTCTGGTCGCCATCCACCAGGACGCCTCGGGCAACGCCCTGGCCAACGCGCTTGCCTATGCCAAGGCGATCGGCTCGGCACGCGCCGGCGTGTTGCAGACAACCTTTGCCGAGGAGACCGAAACCGACCTGTTTGGCGAGCAGACTGTCCTGTGCGGCGGTGTCAGCGAACTGGTCAAGGCCGGTTTCGAGATCCTGGTCGATGCTGGCTACCAGCCGGAGATTGCCTACTTCGAATGCCTGCACGAGCTCAAGCTGATCGTGGATCTGATGTATCAGGGTGGGCTGACCTACATGCGCTACAGCATTAGTGATACCGCCGAATGGGGCGACTACAAGAGCGGCCAGAGCGTGATTACCGACGAAACAAAAGAGTCAATGAGGAAGATTTTGGCCGACATTCAGTCGGGCTCTTTTGCCGAAGAGTGGATGGACGAGTATCACGGCGGCGGCAAAGTCTACTACGAGAGGCGCCGGAACGAACAGAACCAGCAGTTGGAAAATGTGGGCAAGGAACTGCGCAGGATGATGACCTTCCTGGACGCCAAGGAAGTCTAGGCGTTTGGCACCAGGTCTAGCGTATCCGGAAAGGAGGTGATGAGCATGGATGACGGCCTTAGTGACCTTAGGCGAAGCGCTGACTCGTACTCCGCATTCGCAACATCCCCCGCCGAGTTGAGCGAGGGAGAGCGACCCTGTCATCTTTCGACCATATCACCTCCGGAGACATCTGGTAATGACCAACACAATTGATACGCAACAGCAGGACGCCGCCGCCGACGGCAGTTCTACCATTGACGTAGAACAGTTCCGTCTGAACGATGTCGACAGGTGGGCCCGTGAAGTCGCCCAGGGCAATACCATTCTCGTCTTCGACACCACCCTGCGCGATGGAGAACAGTCGCCCGGCGCTACGCTTAACGAACAGGAAAAGCTTGAGATCGCCCGCCAATTGGCGCGCTTGGGAATCGACATTATGGAGGCCGGTTTTCCAGCAGCCTCGCTTGGTGATCTGAGCGCGGTCAGGCGCATCGCCGAAACTGTTGGCCGCTCTCCCCGCGTCGACGAAGAGGGCAATGTCAGCGCGCCGCCCATCATCGCCGGCCTGGCCAGGGCCAACAAAGGCGACATTGACAAAGCCTGGGAAGCTGTGCAAGACGCAGTGCGCCCGCGTATCCATACCTTTCTCGCCACCAGCGACATTCACATGCAGCACAAGCTGCGCATGTCGCCCAACGAAGTTCTCGAAACCGTGGGCGACATGGTGCAGTATGCCCGCAGCCTCTGCGAGAACGTCGAGTTCAGCCCGGAGGACGCCGGCCGCAGCGACCCGGAGTTCCTCGTAAAAGTACTGAGCGTGGCCATCAAGGCCGGGGCCACAACCCTGAACATTCCAGACACGGTCGGCTATACTACGCCGCAGGAGTTCGGCGGACTTATCGAGTACTTGCGCGAGAATGTCGAAGGCGCCAAGGACGTAATTTTCAGCGTCCACTGCCACAATGACCTGGGGCTGGCAACTGCAAACACGCTCGCAGGCGTACAGAACGGCGCCCGCCAGGTCGAGGTTACCATCAACGGCATTGGCGAGCGCGCCGGCAATACAAGCCTGGAAGAGACGGTGATGGCCCTGTACACACGCCAAGCGGTGTATGACTTGGGCACGAACATTCGCAGCCAGGAGATCCACCGCACCAGCGACATGGTCAGCCGCTACACCGGCATGGTGATCCAGCCCAACAAGGCAATTGTGGGTACAAACGCCTTTGCGCACGAGGCCGGCATTCACCAGGACGGCATGTTGAAGAACAAACGCACCTATGAAATCATGGATGCCAACACAATCGGCCTGCACCAGAGCCGGTTGGTGCTGGGCAAGCATTCGGGGCGCCATGCACTCGGCGTGCGTTTGCAGGATATGGGCTATCACCTGGACAAGGAGAATCTGAACGAGGTCTTTGTCCGCTTCAAAGATCTGGCTGACAAGAAGAAGACTGTCACCGACGCCGATATCGAGGCACTGGTGGCGGATGAACTATATCAGCCGGTCGAAATCTGGGAACTGCTGGGTGTACAGGTGCAGTGCGGAACCAATATGACGCCCACTGCGGTGGCCACGCTGCGCAACAACGAGAGCGGCGAAGAGATCACCGAGGTCAGTTTTGGCGCCGGTCCCGTGGACGCGGTCTACACCTGCATCGACAAGGTCGTACAGCAACCGAATGAGTTGACCGAGTTTCTCGTTCAGGCCGTGACCGAAGGAATCGACGCCAACGGCGACGTGACCGTCCGCATTGAGGCGCCAGAAAGCCGCGGTCACAGCGAGACGGCTCAGGGCCGCCCGCGGCGGCGGCTATTCAGCGGCCGCGGTGTGGACACCGACATTATCGTAGCCAGCACCAAAGCTTACCTGCAGGCGCTCAACAAACTGTGCGCCGCCGACGAGGATGACGCCCAGGTCTCAATTGCCGCCGGAGATGGAGAGGTGGCTACGGTCGGGATATAGGAAGCTTAGGGAAAGTAGTGCGGCGACTAGGGCTTCCCCAGTCGCCGCTTTTCGATCTCAGGCCAGTTTGTGAGTGTCGTTGTTTGAGAGGACGAGAAGGTTGCCGCAAGTGGGCAAGGTCATTCAACCTTAGAGCAGGTCATGGCCTTTCTTAGGGTCCGAAATATGTCACAAAACTTAGTCGCTCTAAACAACACAGGGCATGGGGAAATCCTTTTGCTCTGGTTTACGATTGACAGATGCCTGCACGACAGCAAATCGCATCGGGACGCAATCGGCGAAAATGGTTAGAGAAACAGTTAGAGTTGGAAATTGATTTTGCAACTGTTTCCGCGATGATCCCCAGCGCGGGCATGAGAGAGGCGCACGCATAGCTCGGCCCTTTGGAAATGTCGACCGCTGTACCGCCGTTCCTCCTTTCAGCCCCCACAGAACACTGGGCTTTGATTCCTCCCCTCCCTCACCTGCCGGGTCACCGACATACATACGAATCTCATACGAAAACGTTTCTACATTTCCTTGAAAACTGGTTGATTCATACTTCCCGTTCGGCAATGCAGGTAAATTCAGGCTCACTCCAAGGCGGAATCCATCTTATTTCAGGCTCAGCGTGCGCTTCGGGCTACTTCCTGCCAACGAAATGCAGCAAAACGAGGGGTATAGACAGGGACGCCCGATCCAAAGTAAAATATCCACAGCTTTATAAGTATCCACAGCATGTAAGATTTAAACTGCCGGCCTGAATTCCGGGGCTCGCATCGACGACTTCAGGCAGGCGCCCGTATGAACTGTAGAATACGTATACCTACCGTGGGGACCCGGAGCATTCTTCTTCTGGTCGCCCTCTTTGCAGCGCTGGCTCCTCTCTCCTTGGGCACAGATAACGTAACCTACGCGCAAACCGAGACCGCCGCGCTTCTACCCGCGCCGACACTAACCGCCGAGGCCAAGGGGCCGACCGCGGTCGAACTCAACTGGACGGCGGTGGACGGTGCAGAGCGCTACAAACTGGCTCTCTATACCGTGGCCGACGGCCACCAGCGCTTGGACGACGTCGTCGCGCCCGCCACGACTTTCACGCATCCTGATCTCACAACGGGCAGGACCTACTACTACTGGGTGCGCGCCGTGACCGCTTCGGGTGAGGAGGGTGAATGGTCGGAGCGAAAGGAAGCCACCCCGTCCGACGAGCAGTCGTCGACTGCGACCCCGACCGCGACGCCAGCCTCGAACACAACCGCGACGCCCACTGCGACTGCGACGCTCGTCTCTACTCCCACACCCACTCCCACACCACCAGCGGCACCTGCGCAGCGAGCCGCGCTGGTGGCGCTCTACCAGGCAACCGACGGAGACAACTGGCATAATTCCGAAAATTGGCTGTCCAACGAACCGCTCGATACCTGGTACGGTGTCACCACCGCCGCAAGCGGAAACGTGACCGGACTATTCCTCACAGATAACAGGTTGCGCGGGCCGATCCCGGCTCTTAACGCCCTCACTTACCTGAAAGAGCTTTACCTCGGTAACAACGAGTTGGGCGGAGTTATCCCGGACCTGAGCCAATTCACCAACCTGACAGAGTTGTCCCTCTGGGGCGCCCAGTTGAGCGGGCAAATCCCGGACCTGAGCGCCCTGGTCAACCTGAAAGAACTGTACCTCTATACAAACCATTTGAGCGGTCCAATCCCCGACCTGAGCACCCTCACGAATCTGACGTCCCTGGATTTAGGCGACAACCGGTTGAGCGGGCACATCCCGGATCTGCGCAGACTCACAAACTCATGTTACGCAGTCGGGGCGTCAAGACGCACTGGTTCCAACTGGCACAAGGCCTCGAAAGCCTGTTGCAGGGCCGAGAGATACAAGTGGGTCTTGAGCGCATAGTGGTTCTTGTTGGTGCGCACCTTGAGCAATTCCAGCTTGGTGAAGGTCCAGAGAGCAGCCACGAAATGATTGGTCTGGGTGGTTGGTGTGCGGGTCGGTGATTTGGCTAGGGATGCGTTCTGCTTGAGAGAGCGATGATACTCCTCCACTTTCCACCGTTTCTGGTAGATTGTGATGAGTTGGTCAGCTGTCAGGGCGGAATCACTGGTCACCAGATAGCGCACAGCGGTCGAGCCATCTGCGTTTGTGCAGGTCTGACGGAGCAGATAGAGGGGGAAAGATACCTGTTCCAGATAGATGACGGTCACTGTGTTTTCTGGCAAGTCGAGTTGGTTCAGTCGGTGATAGCGACCATGTAGTTTGTCTTGTTGGCAAAGGGCGATTTTGCGATTGGTCTTGAGCGCCATGATAAACTCCTTGTCTAAATTGAGTTTGACATAGCTCATGTTTTCAGCCGAAGCAAACCAGATGTCATTGAGGACATAGCGGCAGGGAATCCGGTTGCGCACACAGTTTTGCAGCATGGCACGAAAGTGCTCGTTCTTGGTCACGCGGCTGCGTCGTTTCCGTTTGCCTTGTTTGTCGATGTACGATTCGGTCTTGGTCACCAGCCGATAGGTCACCGGCAACGAGACCTCGCCCACCGTGTACAAAGCAGTGATAAAGTTGATGCTTTGACGAGTTGTCCTTGCGCATGGTCGTAGTGCCAACAGATCAGTTCGTTTTCATCGGTGTAGGGCTTTTCGACAATGCTGTCGTCAATCGTGATGACACCTTCCTCACCTTGCATGGTGCGCACAGCCGATTTCACCATCTGCCACCACTCTTTCGGCTCCCGCTTCCTGCCGTTGAGCATGCGGCTGACTTGGTCGTGGCTGATCGTATTGTCCATCAACGCCGACATTCCTGTCGCTGTCGTCGCCGCAAATGAACTCAGAAGATAGTCCGAATACAGGTCAAAGAGTTTATCGTCCATGTCTCACCTCCTGACCTCATTCTACTAACTTCGTCAACTACTGCGTAACATGAGTCACAAAGTTGAGAGAGTTGTCCCTTTATCGCAACCAATTAAACGGGCATATCCCAAATCTGAGCCACCTCACCAACCTGACGCTACTGCACCTTGGGAACAACGGGTTGACCGGGCCCGTCCCCGATCTGCGCGCCCTAACCAATTTGACAACTCTTTACCTCGCAGACAATCTGCTGTGCGTGTCTGAAAGAGCAACCTTGTCCCATTCGAATACTGCGGTGGCCTCCCACCTGCGCAGTCTGAGTCTGACTCTGCAATCCTGCCCGGCCACTGCGACGCAAACCGTCACCCCCACACCTACGGCTACCACCGCAATGACGGCGGCACCGACGCCAACGACATCGCCGGACGCTCCGGTTCCCGGGGGCGGCGGCGATCCTGGCGGCCCGGCCGCGCCCGTGGTGAGGGGGATCCCCTTCACCAATCCCAACTTTGTCAGGTTCGATTGGGAGCCGGTGGCGGGCGCATACAAGTACGAGGTCTTGCGGCGCATAGGGGCCGGCGGCAACTGGCTGCACGTCTATCAGAGCCCTCTGACAAGTACGGGCTACGACTTTTACCACTACGCGGCCGGAACGACCTTCTACTTTCAGGTCCGTGCCATAGCGGCCGACGGCAAAGTGAGCGCCTGGTCGAATCTGGCTCAGGCGACCGTACCCGATACGCCAACGCAATCGCAAACTCCCACGCCTACCCCAAGACCATCGCCGACGCCCACTCCCACTTCAACGCCTACCCTGACGCCTACCCCAGGACCATCGCCGACGCCCACTCCCACTTCAACGCCTACCCTGACGCCTACCCCAGGACCATCGCCGACGCCCACTCCCACTTCAACGCCTACCCTGACGCCTACCCCAGGACCATCGCCGACGCCCACTCCCACTTCAACGCCTACCCTGACGCCTACCCCAGGACCATCGCCGACGCCCACTCCCACTTCAACGCCTACCCTGACGCCTACCCCAGGACCATCGCCGACGCCGACTGCGACCGCAACCCTGCTGGCCGGGCCGGTGCTGATAGCCGAGGCCATGGGGGCGAACGAGATCGAGTTACGTTGGGAGGCGGTGGACGGTGCAACTCGCTACAAACTGGCGCTCTATACCCTGGCCGATGGCCACCAGCGGTTGGACGACGTCGTCGCGCCCGCCACGACCTTCCCGCATACCGGACTCACACCGGGCAGGACCTATTTCTACTGGGTAGCGGCCGTCAACGCCGCGGGTGTGCAGGGCAACTGGTCGCAGCGGAAGGGGGCGACCACTTTCGACACGCAGCCACCCACACCAACTGTCACTCCCACACCTACGGTCACGGTCACTCCCACACCCACGGTCACAGCACCACCAGTCGCACCGAACCCAACCGCGGAGAAGGCGGCCCTAGTCGCCCTCTACAACGCAACCGACGGCGCAAACTGGCGGCACCAGGACAACTGGCTGTCCGACGAGCCTCTCGATTCCTGGTACGGCGTCAACACCGACTCAAGCGGCAGTGTGACTTCCCTAATTCTCACAGTAAACAGGTTGTCCGGAACACTCCCGGACCTGAGCGCCCTCACTAACCTGACGACCTTGCAACTCTATGACAACAACCTGACCGGTTCGTTCCCGGATCTGAGCGCCCTCATTAATCTGTCGAAGCTGGACCTCAGCAACAACCAGTTGACCGGGGTGATCCCGGATCTGAGCATGCTCACCAATTTGACGGAGTTTCACTTCATTGACAACCAGATTACCGGTTCGTTCCCGGATCTGAGCGCGCTCACCAATCTGACAAGCATTAACTTCAGTGATAATCAGCTGGAGGGGAATATTCTGAGTCTGGGCGCCCTCACAAAACTGCGATTTGTGGTGCTAAGAAACAACGAATTGAGCGGTGAGATCCCGGATTTGAGCGCCCTCAACCGCCTTGCCGGCCTTGGTCTCAGCGGCAACCAGTTCAGCGGTGAGATCCCCGATCTGGGCGGTCATCCCGGCTTGCGAAACCTGTCCCTAAGCGACAACCAGTTAAGCGGTGAGATCCCCGATCTGAGCGGCCTCATTGGCCTGAACGTCCTGAGCCTCGGCAGCAACCAGTTGAGCGGGGGAATCCCTGATCTGAGCGCCCTAATCAGACTGCAGCGGCTGTCAATCAAAGACAACCAGTTGGACGGCGAGATCCCCGATCTGAGCGCCCTCACCGACCTGACGTTCCTGAACGTCGCAGGCAATGGCTTGTGTCTGCCTGTAGGCACAGATTTGTCAGTCCTGCATAAAGATGTGTCCGACCACCTGAAGAGCATTGGTCTTCTTTACTGCGGAAACGAGATGCTTCCGGTCGCGGCGACCGTGCCCGCGGAGAAGGCCGCGCTGGTCGCGTTCTACAACACAACTGGCGGCGCCAACTGGAGTAACAATGACAATTGGCGCACCGACGGGCCGATCGCTACATGGTACGGCGTCTCCACCAACAATAGCGGGCAAGTGGTTGGACTGAGCCTTCCAAGAAACAATCTGACCGGGGAGATCCCCTATCTGAGCGACCTCACCGAGCTGACAGACCTGAACCTCAGCGGCAACCAGTTGACCGGCCAGATCCCGGTTCTGAGCGCCCTCACCAAACTGACAGAGTTGAACCTCGGCGGCAACGGGTTGAGCGGGCCGATTCCGGCCCTGAACGCCCTCACCGAGTTGACGAGCCTGAACCTCGCCGGCAACGAGTTGAGCGGCCAGATCCCCGATCTGAGCGCCCTCACCGAGCTGACGAGCTTGCGCCTCGAGATCAACCAGTTGAGCGGCCCGATCCCGCCTCTGATAGGCCTCACCAATCTGACAACTCTGTATCTCAACCGTAACCAGTTGGGCGGGAAGATCCCCGATCTGAGCACTCTCGCCGAGCTGACGACCCTGCGCCTCGAGACCAACCAGTTGATCGGGCCAATACCTGTTATGAGCGCGCTCACCAACTTGGCTTACGTGACTCTCAGCAACAACAACTTGACCGGAAATATCGCGGATTTGCGCGCCCCTGCCAGTCTGCAATTCCTTAAGCTCGGCGGCAACAAATTGACCGGGAAAATCCCGAATCTGAGCGGCCTCAGCAAGCTGACGACGCTGGAACTCAACGACAACCAGTTGGACGGGCCACTCCCGGATCTGAGCCCCCTCACCCGCCTGTGGTGGCTCGACCTCAGCAACAACATATTCACGGGTGAGATCCGCGACCTGAAAGCCCCCCCCTCCCTCGTGCATCTCTACCTCGCCGCCAACCAGTTGAGTGGGGGGATCCAAGCTCTGACCGCCTCCCCCAGACTGATGCATCTGAACCTCGCCGCCAACCAGTTAAGCGGGGGGATCCAGGCACTGAGCGCCATCTCTCACTTGACGACCCTGAACCTCAGCGACAACCAGTTTACAGGGGACATCCAGGTCTTGAGCGCCCTCACCGGCCTGACCAGCGTGGATCTCAGCGCCAACCAGTTGGACGGACCAGTACCGGATCTGAACGCTCTCACCAACCTGACGACCCTGGACATCACAGGCAATGATTTATGTTTGCGAGATAGCTTAGACCTGGCAACATTAAACTCTGCTGTTGCCGCTCACTTGACGAGCCTCAGTCTGCCTTCTTGCGCGGTCATCGAGGAGAGGGCCGCCCTACTCGCCCTCTACAACGCTACGGACGGCTCCAACTGGACCCAAAGCGCCAATTGGCAGTCCGACCAGCCGCTCTCTACCTGGCACGGCGTCACAACCGACGGCAGCGGACGCGTGACTGAACTGCGCCTCTCGGGTAACGGGTTGAAAGGGTCAGTCCCGGATCTGAGCGCCCTCACCAACCTGACGAACCTGGACCTCAGTGACAACCAGCTGGATGGAGAGATTCCAGCTTTGAACGCCTTCTCCAACCTGACGAGCCTGAACGTCAGCTCTAACCTGTTGACCGGACTAATTCCGGAGTTAAGCGCTCTCACCAACCTTACGAGCCTGGACCTTAGTGACAACCTGTTGACCGGCGAGATTCCGGCTCTGAACGCTCTCACCAACCTGACAAGTCTGGACCTCAGCGCTAACCAGTTGGACGGGTCAATCCCGGCCCTGAACGCTCTCACCAACCTTACGAGCCTAGACCTTAGTGATAACCTGTTGACCGGCGAGATTCCGGCTCTGACCGCCCTCTCCAACCTGACAAGCCTGGACCTCGCAGACAATTACCTGTGTCTGCCTGAAGGCGCAGACCTGTCGGTATTACATCCAGGTGTTGCCGCTCACTTGACGAGCCTCAATCTGCCTTCCTGCGCTGTCGTCGTGGATAGGGCCGCCTTGGCCGCTCTCTACGACGCTACGGGCGGCCCCAACTGGACGCAAAGCGCCAATTGGCAGACCGACGAGCCGCTCTCTACCTGGCACGGCGTCACCACTGACGGTAGCGGACGCGTGACTGAACTACGCCTCCCGGGTAACGGGTTGATAGGGACAATCTCGGATTTGAGCGCCCTCACCTACCTGACCAGCCTGGACCTCGGAAACAACCAGTTGGATGGTGAGATTCCAGCTTTGAACGCCTTCTCCAACCTGACCAGCCTGGACCTCAGCGACAACCAGTTGTCCGGGCCGATCCCTGCCCCAAGCGCCCTCACCAACCTGACGAGCCTGAACCTCAGCTCTAACCTGTTGATCGGCGAGATCCCGGTCCTTGGCGCCCTCAATAGCCTGACGCGGCTGGACCTAGGCGGCAACCAGTTGAGCGGCGAGCTCCCGGACCTGAGTGCGCTCACCGCCCTGACCTACCTGGACTTCAGCGCCAACCTGCTGGGCGAACAGATCCCGGACCTGGACGCCCTTACAAACCTCACAAGTCTGAACCTCAGCGACAACCGGCTGGACGGGCCTATCCCGGACCTGAGCGCGCTGACCGACCTGGCTAGTTTGGACCTAAGCGACAACCAGCTGAACGGCCCGATCCCAGACCTGGCCGCCCTGACCGGCCTGACGCACCTGGACCTATTAGGTAACCAATTATGCCTGCCGGACGGCGCAGTATTGTCTATCCTGCATGCGGTGGTTGCCGCACACCTGACGAGCCTCAATCTACCTTCCTGCGCGGTCATCGAACATAAGGCCGCCCTCATAGCGCTCTACGGAGCTGCGGATGGCGCCAACTGGACAAATAACACCAATTGGCTGACCAGCGAGCCGCTCTCCTCCTGGCACGGCGTCACCACTGACGGCAGCGGACGCGTGACAGAACTGGGCCTCCCAAGCAACGGGTTGAGCGGGACGATCCCGGCCCTGAACGCTCTCTCCGTCCTGACCAGCCTGGACCTCAGCGACAACAGTTTGAGCGGGACGATCCCGGCCCTGAATGCTCTCACAAGTCTGACCAGCCTGGACCTCAGCGACAACAGTTTGAGCGGCCAAATTCCAGATCTGAGCGCGCTCACAAGTCTGACCAGCCTGGACCTCAGCGACAACGGTTTGAGCGGCCCGATCCAGGACCTGAGCGCTCTCACCGTTCTGACCAGCCTGGACCTCTCGGACAATCAGTTATGTCTGCCGGACGGCGCCAGCTTGTCCCATCCCCACAGCGCGGTGGCCGCCCACCTGACCAGCCTCAATCTGTCTTCCTGCACGGACCACGAGACCGTGGCCGCGGCCGCGGATAGGGTGGCGTTGGTGGCTCTCTACAACGCAACCGACGGCGCCAACTGGACAAATGACGGCAACTGGCTAACCGGGGAACCGCTCGCTTCCTGGTACGGTGTCAGCACCGACGAGAACGGACGCGTGACGCGGTTGGCTCTCGATGAGAACGGGCTGAGCGGGACGATCCCGGATCTCAACCCGCTCACCAACCTGCGGGGACTGGACCTCGGCTTCAACCAGTTGGGCGGAACGATCCCCGATCTCAGCGCGCTGACGAACCTGACGACCCTGGACCTCACCGAAAACCGACTGAGCGGGCCGATCCCGGATCTGAGTGCCCTCACCAAGCTAACGGGGCTGTACCTTGCCATCAACAGTTTGAGCGGGCCAATCCCCGAACTGAACGCGCTTACCAACTTGGCGACTGTAGACCTTGCTGGCAACCATCTGAGCGGGCCGATCCCCGATCTAAGCGCCCTCAACAACCTGACGTACCTGAACCTCAACCAAAACCGGCTGAGCGGGCCGATCCCGGAGCTGAGCGCCCTCACCAAGCTAACCTGGCTGTTCCTTGCCGTCAACCGCTTGAGCGGGCCGATCCCTGATCTGAACGCGCTTACCAACTTGGCGGCACTGGACCTTTCTGGCAACCGCCTGATCGGGCCGATCCCGGACCTGAGCGCGCTCACCAAACTGAGCATCCTGGACATCGGATCCAACCTGTTGTGCCTGCCGGAAGGCGCCAGCTTGTCCCATCCACACAGCGACGTGGCCGCCTATCTGCAGGGCCTTGATCTGTTTCCCTGTGCGGACTTCGAGACCGAGACCTTGGCCGTGGCCGTGGCTGCAGAAAGGGCAGCGTTGGTGGCGCTCTACAACGCAACAGACGGAGACAACTGGACGCGCAACACTAACTGGCTCAGCGCCGCGCCGATCGGAACATGGCACGGCGTATTCACAAACGATTTCGGCCGCGTCATGTCTCTGTCTCTCGGTAGCAACGGGCTTAGCGGATCACTCCCGGACCTGGGCGCGCTCACAAATCTGCGATTTCTTAGACTCGATAGCAACGACCTGAGTGGGCCGCTACCGGATCTGAGCAAACTCACCCAACTGACCGTGATTTACGTCCCTGGCAACGAGTTGAGCGGGCCGATCCCGGATCTGAGCGCCCTCACCAACCTCAATTATCTGTACCTCTCCTCCAACCAACTGAGTGGGCCGTTCCCGGACCTGAGCAGACTCACCAGCCTCTCACGCCTGTACCTCTCTGGCAACGAGTTGACCGGGCCGCTCCCCGACCTGAGCCAGCTCACCTATCTTAGAAGACTCGGTATTGGTCCAACCAGTTTAGAGGGCCAATCCCGGATCTGAGCGCCCTCACCAACCTGACTCATCTGTACCTCTATGGCAACGAATTTAGCGGGTCGATCCCGGATCTAAGCGCTCTCACCAACCTGACA
Source organism: Caldilineaceae bacterium (assembly GCA_965220715.1). GTDB lineage: Bacteria > Chloroflexota > Anaerolineae > Caldilineales > Caldilineaceae > Bin5. Next base: position 3,011,984 of record OZ244843.1, on the reverse strand, counting down.
GATCTGAGCCTCAGCAACAACAAGTTGGACGGGCATATTTCAGATCTGAGCACGCTCACCACCCTGAAGAACCTATACCTCGCCGACAACCAGTTGGAGGGACAGATCCCCGATATGAGCGCACTTACCAGTCTGGAGTACCTGACCCTTAGAGGCAACCAATTGACCGGACAGGTTCCCGATCTGAGCGCGCTCACCAGACTTAAGTACCTGGATCTCAGCTCCAACCTGTTGAGCGGGCAGATCCCGAATCTGGGCGCACTCACCAACCTGAAGAGGCTCACACTCAACTCCAACCAGTTTAGCGGACATATCCCGGAGATTGGAGCCCTCACTCTCCTGACGACCCTCATACTCAGCTCCAACCAGTTGAGCGGACAGATCCCGGACCTGAGCACGCTCTCCGAGCTGGTGACACTGAATCTCTATGATAACCTGTTGACCGGGCCAATCCTCGACCTGAATCACCTCTCCAAGCTGACCTCGCTGAACCTCAGAAACAACCAGTTGAGCGGGCCGTTCCCCAATCTGAGCGCCCTCACCAACCTGACGGGCCTGGACCTCAGAGGCAATTCACTTTGTCTGCCGACCGGCTCAGACTTGGCCGGTTCCAATAGCGCTGTAACCACCCACTTGAATAGCCTCAACCTGGCTGCCTGCACGGAGGCCGAACTCTCGTCCTTCCCGGCCGCGCCGCAGAACGTAGCAGCGAACGTCGGCAACGGCCAGGTAACGCTCACCTGGGATGCAGTGGCCGACGCTGCCAGTTACGAACTACAGGCTTGGGACAGTTTCGACCGCACATGGGGCGCCATCAGCGGCGTCCTGACCAATACCACGACCTACACCCACTCCGTCCAGACCGACGGCCGCAACTACTACTACCAGGTCCACGCCCGCGCCGCCAACGACGTACGCGGCGCCTGGTCGGAGCAACTCTATGTCGCCGTCGTCCCGACTCAGTTCCCGCCGCCTCCAGCCTCGCTCGGGCTTGAAATGTACTATCAGAAGCACATGGTGGTTGGCGGAATCACCGTAGTCGCGCCCTCCTTGGTCTCTGAAGAACAAATGATTCGCTCGCGAGCGATCATTACCGGCATACTCGCCAACAGGCCCGACCTGCTTGCAACCTTGGCGTCCTACAACACCCGAATCTACATTCAAGACCGTTTCAAAGGTATCGCCCAAAGGGGACTGGCCTATACGCCGGTTACGGACCCGTATTGTGACACCTTTATCCATGAGTTTGTGCACTTGGTTGATCACGCGTTGGAGGAGCAAGCCGACGCCGCCGCGTTCGACGCACGGCACCGCGCCCTGTACCAAGCCGCAATCAACGCAGGACTGTGGAGCAGTTATTACGCGGCAACTAATGCCGAAGAGTACTGGGCCGAAACCGTCAAATACTGGCTGTGGGAATCGACGCTGCTGGACCGCGACCCGGAAATTGTCAAGCTGATTGAAGAGACCCTCGGCGAGGTGACAATACCCGCAGCCTGTAAGCCCTGACCAAAAAGCGAGGAGCGAGAGGAAAAGGGAAACTACGTCAACGCCGTCCGTTTCCCTCTTGCTCCTCACTCCTGTCGTTCCTCTCTCCTACCGTTCCCCTCTCCTCACGACTCCCTTCGTGTCATCTTAGGGCACTCAGTCTTCCTCTGAGAACCTGTATCATCAGGTTGAACTGGCTACCCGGTGACGGGATTCCAACACAAAGGGCTTGTTGGTGAACTCGATAACGGGTGTCCTTTCCGCCTTCTCTATAATCCCCACACGGTCCCAAAATAAAGTGAAGCCACGTTCAACAAATTTGCACAGCCAAAGGTTGTCAAAGTGCACTTGAGGAAGTATGCCGCAACCATTCGGGGCAAAACTGTAGGTCAAGAGGCGAACTCGCGTGCGTTGCACTCTCGAATTGTGCCGATTTTCACTAGCAATTTATACTGACTCGATTGTTGGAACCGGCAGTGCCTCTAGAATTCTCTTGTCTCGCAGGAAGCTCGAGACCAGCCGACTGATTCAACGCCAGCGACAGTAACAGACTAGGAAATCCGGGTTGCTTCTATCAGTGATAAGACAGTCCTCAGAGAGACCTGGCTATGAATACTGACAAGGGTAAACGCAGGATTGCCAGTCGCTGCGATACTGCTTGCAGCAAATTTCCGCGTCTGGCTCATGCATTCCTCATTGCCCTCCTCGCCTTCACGATCCTGCCGATGCATCCTGCTTACGCCCAGCAAACGCCACCGGTCTACACTTTCCCCGAATGTGAAAACGTTGAAGAGGAAATTCTGCTTGGCGAGTTGAATCGCATCACTCGCTCTGTCTTTGAGGAGGGACAGAGCAACTTGAATATTTCGGAGATCGTCGACCGCAACTGGGAAGAGCTCGACATGGATTCGGTTGTGGATGCAGCAGTTGACGAAGCTGCAGAAAATGTCCTCAAAAGTGAGGGCCTTTGGGAACGAATAAAATCAGGTTGGCACTCCCCGACAGCAGAAGAGTTCACCAAAAAAGTGGTAGCCGGTGCTTTCGACTCTCACCAGTTCCATCGCTCGGTTAGTCAGTTGTCGCAGGCAATTGTTGACGACCTGGCTGTAGAGTTCCGCATAATAACCGCAATTACAGCCTCTTCATCCCTTTTATGCCTGCAAGAATTTATCGGCGCTTCCTTTTCCAAAACTATGGCAATGGCACTGGAGGAAAACGTTCAAAAATGGCTCGACGAGATTAGCTTTGACCCGGATACTGAACCTGAGTTCTTTGACCTTTTGAGGAATCGAGGGTTGGGGGGAATTGGAATTGGCACAATTGTAGGTACACAGATTGGCAAGGTGCTGGCGAAGCAGCTATCACAGACTATTGTAGGCAAAATTGTTTCTCGCATAGTAGGAAAAGCTGCAGGTTCTCTGATTCCAGTCGTCGGTTGGGTGATCGGCGGCGCCCTCATTGTTTGGGACCTCATTCAACTTCAAAAGGGGTCCGTCCCTCAGATCCAAGAAGCTCTTAAGGGGCAGGATGTGAAGAACGAGATCCGTGCGCAGATTGCGGTAGTTGTCGAGAATGAGTTGCGCGAGGCTCTCCCGATACTTTCCGAATCCGTAACCCTTGACATCTATAATCAGTGGACGCGTTTTCTCAAGGACTTTGAGCACGTCCTAAGACTCTCCGAGAAGAATGAGAACTTTCGGACGATAGTGGACGGAGTTACCGCCGACCAAGTGGACAAGCTTAGCGAACTGGTTGCAATTGGGACCGAGGCACTGGGCACAGAGTGGATAGACAGCATCATTGAGACCGGGGAGTTCGAACGCATTCTAGCTCTCCCTAGAGCTTCTTTCGAAATTCTGAGTGACACTGCGGATCCAGAACTGGTTCTTGCCTGGTCCGACTTAGCAGGTGAAGGAATAGTTAGTGTTGTTAAGACTGAGCTTTACAAAGTTACTTCGCCCTCCGAAATTGGCGATAGAGGGACGCTGGGGAAAGTTCTTGCTCTTGAAGACTCGTTGGCCATTCAAGTGTTGATGAAATTCAAGTTAGAAGAACGTAGGGTCCTGCTACGTCTCCGAACCGGACAGACTAAATGGCTATTGTCTGAATTGTCGGAAGAGGACCTTACCTGGCTGTTGGAGTATTCTTCGGAATTGCAAGGCCAAGCAACTGAGATTCTGGTTGATTTTGTGATACGAGACCGGGTACTGATTTCACTATTGCAAGGATCCGGTGATTTGCGAGCACGATTCCCAGCCGCTTTGAACCTTGCCGTGACGAATTCAATGTTTCAACAGGTTCTAAATGGTACCACCGCCGGACAAGTGGACAAGCTGTCTGAACTGGTTGCTGTAGCAAGCGGGGCCCTCGAACCAGAGGAAATCGCCTCCTTAATTGACTCTGGCCTGTTCGAAGAAATTCTTGCGTTGCCCAACAACTCCTTTGATATTCTGCGGGTGACTGGCAATCCGGCTCTGGTGCTCGACTGGGCCGAGCTGGCTGGCGAGGCTTTGTTTGAAGTTGTCGAGACAGGACTGTACTTGGTTGCGGCTCCCAATGAGTTCCTCGGGCGAGCAGATCTGGAACGGGTACTTGCAATTGAGAACCCTGTTGCTATCCAAAGGCTGATGAATTTGGAACAAAATGAAAGGGGAGCGCTTCTGAAACTGTCGCCAGAGGAGGCTCGGGCAACACTACTATCTGATTTGTCGAAAGAAGAATTGTCTTGGCTGGCTGGGTACTTACCTGATCTGCCGGCACTCGCTCAGCAACTCCTGGCTTATTATGTGGTTCAGAAGCAGGACCTCATTCCCAGGTTGAGAGATTCTGAGGAACTTCAGGAAAAGTTTCCCCGTGTGCTAGACCTTGCCCTGATAGTTCCACTCTTCAGAAATATCCTCGACACAAAGAGCCCGAAAGATCTAGGAAAATTGTCCGAACTGGTTGTAGTGGCGGAACAAGCTCTTGATCCGAAACAGCTAACGGAATTTGTAGCATCCGGCCAGTTTGAGCAAGTTTTCTCATTCCCGAAAGCTGCATTCGTGATCTTGAAGTCGAGCAAGGACCCAGCTTTGGTCATCGCCTGGGCTGACTTGGCTGGGGCGGACATCATTCGGGTCGTCAGTACCGAGTTGCACAAGATTGCCTCCCCTGATCAATTAATGAATCGCGAGGAATTGCGAAAAGCTCTCGAAATTCAAGACCCCGAAGCCCTCAAATGGATACTACAACTGAATCAGGGTGATCGGTCCTTCTTGCTCACTTCTCAAGCTGTCGCGAATGTCTTGTGGCTGTTCTCGCTCAAATCGGATCTGACAGATGACACGACCGTATTGTTAGCAAGATTCATCAACCTTAACCCAGCACTCATGTCTGAGTTGGACATTGAAAAAATTGGACAGTCCTTCATGTTGAGCCAGAATCCTGAGGCTGTATTGACATTTGTGTCCGCAAGGACCGTAGAGCCGGAAACATTGTTGCCGACCATAACGATGTTTACATCCGCTAGCGAAATAATCTCTGGCGACCTGCCTACTGTGCTCTATTTGCACTATTACTTGACGCAGTGGCTCATTCTTTTGACTGCATTGTTAGTTCTTACCGCCTTGTCCATTTCAGGTTGGAGGCTCTTCCGCCGCCGCCAATTGCCGGAAATCTGGGACCGCATTCGTAGAACAAGAGGAGGTAGCCCATGACAAGGAGAATTGGGGTGAATTGGCGCAAGTGTCCTACTCTTGCGTTTCTGATCGCTCTCTTGCTCTCCGCGCTGATGCCACCAAGCGCAGCTCGGTCTCAAAGTAGCTTTCCGGTTTCCTACACTTTTGAGGAATGTGAACAGGTCAGCGAAGCCAGTCTGCGTGATGAGCTGAACCGCATCACCCAGGCAGTGTTCGCAGAGGAGCAGGGAGGCATAGATTTAGTAGCAATTGTCAATCGCAATTGGGTGGCTTTGAATCTTGATGCCACAGTGGACAAGGCGGTGGCAGATGCGACTGAGAAAGTTGGCGACGAGGAAGGACTCTGGGGCCGAATCATCTCTGGTTGGTCTCCCGCAAAAGCGGAGGAGTTGACCGAAAAAATTGCTACTCTAGCGTTTGGGTCTCCGGCTTTTCGTAGCTCTATCGACCAACTGTCACTGGACATTACCGCTGACTTGGTCTCAGAGATTCGTCTGATGACCGCCAAGTCGGCTTCTTCAGCGCTACTGTGCGTACAGGCATTTATTGGTGATACCATTTCGCCCACAATCGCGGGTCTGTTGGAGGAGGAAATCCAAGGCAAGCTCAAAGATATCGATTTTTCTGATGAAGAGGATCTTAACCTACTGGACATTGTAAAAGCCAATCCCAATCTCACGAGCGGCGTCGCCGTCATCATTGGAACCCAGATTGCCAAATCCTTGGGGAAGCAATTGGCTCAGAAAATCGCCGGTAGAGTTGTAGGGCGGATTCTTGCCCGGTTGGCTAGTGGCGCTATACCTCTCGTCGGTTGGGTTGTAGGTGCCGGCCTCATTGTGTGGGACCTCTTCAATGCCAAGGAAGGATCTCTGCCTCAGATTCGAGATGCTCTTCAGCACACGGAGGTCAAAGAGGAGATTCGTGCTCAAGTCGCAGGAAAAGTGAATGATGAGTTGCGAGAGGAACTCCCCCAACTCGCTCGCTCCGTTTCCAACGATTTGTACAGCCAATGGCAAGAGTTTCGAAGGAAGTATGCCCGCATATTAGAGCTTGCCAATGCAAACTTGCGCTTTCAAAAAATCCTGGACAATGCGCCTGTTGAGGAAGTGAAGAAGCTGGCCGAATTGGTAGCGGTAGTGGAAGCAAAACACGGCCCGGAACGACTAAATAGCTTGATTGATCGAGGTCAGTTCGCGCGACTGTTTGCTTTCCCTCAAAAGATCCTTGAGATGCTTGAGTTGGGCGTTGATCCTGACGTGGTCATCGCTTGGGCAGACCTGGCGGGTGAATTGATCGATCAGGTCGTTACGATGGAATTGTATCGTGTTGCCTCGCCGACCGACTTCACAGACAGGGCAGATTTGGAGCAAATCCTTGCCTTGGAGGATGCCAAACTAATTCAGAAAGTGATGCTGCTGGACCGGGATGTGCGGGATGCCGTTTTGGGAATGCCTTCGGCGCAAATCAAGCAGGTGTTGGAGGCCATGTCGGTTGAGGACCTGTCCTGGCTGGCCAGGACGTACTTGGCGAACCTGGAGGCACAAGAGAGAAACATCTTGGTTGACCGCATCTTGAGCAAGCCTGAACTGATATCTGAACTGAAAGGTGCGTTGGTTCAGAAGGCATTGCAGGAAAGCCAGGACTTCGAAAAAACGCTGAACTACATTTCGCGAAAAACGAGAGATGAGCAATTGGTGGGCAGAGTCATTGACATGCTGGCAATGTTAGGACCAGCAATGTCTGGAGAACTGTCTTGGAGGCTATTCTGGCTCTATGACGGGGTAGTCCTGAGAAATGTTCTCTACGCATTTGCCGTTCTAATTGTGCTTACGATTCTTTGGCGAAAGACTATCTCTCGCCGCCAGCGACAGGATGTCAATGTGACTGTCGTACTTCCAGATAACCATGGCGGCAGTGGTGGTAATTCCGAGACCAAGAGAATCGAGAGCCGTAGAGACGAGGAGAATGAGAAATGACCTTGATCGCCCTCGATCAGCCTCACCGCCCCGACGCTGAAGTCGGCGAACTCCTTGTGGTCGTCGTCGTATACGCAGCCAATATCGTCCAAGATGTGCGAGAAAACATCAGGAACCTCGTTGGCGGACGAATGTCCCACTACGAGGCGCTGATAGCAAAAGCCATCGAGCAAGGCCTTTCCGATCTACAAGAAAAGGCGGCCGCCCAGGGTTATGACGGCGTGCTGGGCGTGAAAATCAGCCACCCTTTGGTCGTAGATGGCGGTGTGGAGGTGATAATTTACGGCAACGGCTATCGCATTGCCCCTAAGGAGGCTAAAAGTTGACGGCCCGCCCAATTTCGTGTACATTATATGATATGATCATGGGTTTATCCCTCTAAACTATGCCTGTAGGCAAGGTATTCGCGATTCGACAACGACGTCATCCGGTCTTTGCAGACGCTCTTGCTTCGCATTAGTTGCTGGTTTGGGCTGTCCAGATGCAGAGCAGGAACCACTCGGTCGCCGTCTCTGCTTGAACGGTTCAAAACTAAAGACTTTCTCGAGGAGATGTCGTTATGTCAGAGTTTCAACTGACTCCTTCTTGTTCTTACCATCCTACCCCCCATTCGCATCCCGGCCTCCCGCAAAAACAGGGCCTCTATGACCCGCGCTACGAACACGACGCCTGCGGTGTTGGTTTCGTCGTCAACATTAAAGGCCAGAAGTCGCACTCAATCGTTTCGCAAGGTCTGGAAGTGCTCTTCAATCTGGCGCACAGGGGCGCATGCGGATGCGAGCCGAACACCGGCGACGGAGCCGGCGTTCTCATACAAATGCCGGACAAATTCATGCAGAAAGTCGCCGCGGAGGAAGGGATCGATCTGCCGTCCGAAGGCGAATATGCGGTAGGGATGGTCTTCCTCCCGGAAAGAGGGGACTACCGCTTCCGGTGTGAGCAACTCTTCGAGAGAATAATCCGCTCCGAAGGCCAGACGGTTCTCGGCTGGCGCACTGTGCCGACTGAAAATCAGGAGTTGGGCCATACCGCGCGGCTGGGGGAACCGGTCGTCCGCCAGATCTTTATCGGACGGAACCCGGACCGGCTGACCGGCGATGATGACCTGGCATTTGAACGCAAACTGTATGTGATACGCAAACTTGCCGAAAACCAGATCCGCTACTCCCCACTACGTGAAGGCAATTCGTTTTATGTCGCCAGCCTCTCCGCGCGTACGGTTGTCTATAAGGGCATGTTGATGGCGCCGCAGGTCAGGGGGTTTTACCCGGACCTGCAGGACGAGGACATGGAATCGGCGCTGATTGTTATCCACTCCCGCTTCAGCACCAATACCTTCCCCAGTTGGGAGCGCGCCCACCCCTATCGGTACATGATTCACAATGGTGAAATCAACACGTTGCGCGGCAACGAGAACTGGATGCACGCCCGTCAGTCCCAGTTTGAAAGCGAGTTGTTCGGCGACGACATTAGAAAAGTGCTGCCGATCATTCATGAGGATGGCAGCGATTCGGCCAAGTTCGACGAGACTATGGAGTTTCTCTATCTGTCAGGTCGCTCATTGCCCCACGCGATGATGATGATGATCCCCGAGCCGTGGTCGCAGCATGAAACCATGAGCGACGCCAAAAAGGCGTTCTACGAGTACCACAGCACGATGATGGAACCCTGGGACGGACCGGCTTCCATGGTCTTTACTGATGGCAAGATCGTTGGCGCCGTGTTGGACCGCAACGGCCTGCGCCCCTCGCGCTACTGCGTCACCAAAGACGACATTGTGGTGATGGCGTCGGAGGTCGGCGTCCTGCCAATCGAGCCGGACCGCATCCTCAGAAAGTCGCGCCTGGAACCGGGGCGAATGTTCCTGGTCGATACCGAAGAAGGTCGCATCATCTCCGACGAAGAGCTGAAGGAGACGATGGCCGCGGCGCATCCCTACCGTGAGTGGCTCGACAAGCACTTGGTCAGCCTCGACGATATTCCGCAGCCGGAAGTCGAAGTGCCTGGCGTCGACCACGTGACAATGCTCGAACGACAGCAGATCTTCGGCTATACCTTCGAGCAGTTGCGCATTCTGTTAGCGCCAATGGCAACCGACGGTGTCGAAGCTTTGGGCGCAATGGGCAACGACACGCCGGCAGCGGCCCTGTCCAACCACTCACAACTGTTGTACAACTATTTCAAACAGCTCTTTGCCCAGGTGACCAATCCTCCTATCGACGCCATACGCGAGGAACTGATTACCGCCACCGAAGTGATGATGGGCACCGAGTTGAACCTGCTTGAAACTAAGCCCGAAAACTGCCACCAGCTAAAATTGAGCCGCCCAATCCTCACTAACGAGGAGCTCGCCAAAATTCAGCATATCGATCGCAGCGAAGCAAAGGGCTTCCGCGCAAAGACTCTGCCAATTCTCTTCGACGTAAATGGTGGAACTAAAGCGCTGGAACAGGCGCTCGAGGATCTCTTCCAGGCCGCTACCGAGGCAATCGAGGATGGGACTAATATCCTGATTCTTTCGGACCGGGGCGTCGCTCCCGGCAGCGCGCCCATCCCCGCCTTGCTCGCAACTTCTGGATTGCACCACCATCTGATCCGTAACGAAACGCGCACCCGAACAGCGCTGGTCGTCGAATCAGGCGAACCGCGTGAGGTCCATCACTTGGCTCTGCTGATCGGTTTCGGCGCGACTGCTGTCAACCCTTATCTGGCGATGGAAACACTGGACCAGATGATCCAGAACCGGCTGCTCATCGATATTGACCACGACACCGCTATTTACAATTACGTCAAGGCGGCGATGAAAGGTGTCGTCAAAGTGTTGTCGAAAATGGGTATTTCGACTATTCAGAGCTACTGCGGGGCACAGATATTTGAGGCGCTCGGCCTCAGCCAGAATCTGGTCGACAAATACTTCACTTGGACCTCCAGCCGCGTCGAGGGAATTGATCTGCCGGAGATTTATGACGAGATCAAGATTCGGCACGATCGCGCCTATCCGGTGCGCCTCTATGCGTCGGCCCAGACAAACGGACACTCGCCCGAATCCGCAACAGCGGAGTTAACTGCCGCCAATGGCAATGGTCACGGCGGCCAACTGCTCTCACCCGGCGGCGACTACCAGTGGCGCAAAGACGGCGAACTGCACCTGTTCAATCCCCGCACAGTTCACCTGCTGCAGAAGGCGGCCCGCGACAACGACTACGCTTCCTTCAAAGGCTACACGCAGGATATCGACCACATGAACAAAGAGTGGTGCAACCTGCGCGGCCTGCTGGAGTTTGACTTTGACGGCGTGCAGAGTATTCCCATAGAAGAGGTGGAGTCGATAGAGTCGATCTGCAAACGCTTCAAAACCGGGGCGATGTCCTACGGCTCGATCAGTAAAGAGGCGCACGAGACCCTGGCGATAGCGATGAATCGCATCGGCGGGCGCAGCAATACCGGCGAAGGCGGCGAGGACCCCGCCCGTTATATGCTTGAACCTAACGGCGATTCTAAGAACAGCGCCATCAAGCAGGTTGCATCGGCCCGGTTCGGCGTGACCAGCAACTATCTTGTCAACGCCAGGGAGTTGCAGATCAAGATGGCGCAGGGAGCAAAGCCGGGCGAAGGTGGACAGCTGCCCGGCAAAAAGGTCTACCCCTGGATCGCCGAAGTGCGGCACTCAACGCCGGGCGTCGGTCTAATCTCGCCTCCGCCCCACCATGACATCTACTCGATCGAGGACTTGGCCGAGTTAATCCACGATCTCAAGAACTCCAACCATCACGCCCGCATCAATGTCAAACTGGTGTCGGAGGTGGGCGTCGGCACCGTCGCCGCCGGCGTCGCCAAGGGTCATGCCGACGTTATCCTGATCAGCGGCCATGACGGCGGGACCGGCGCTTCCCCGCAGACGAGCATCAAACATGCCGGCCTCCCCTGGGAATTGGGCGTCGCCGAAACCCACCAGACCCTGCTGATAAACAATCTGCGCAGCCGCGTCGTCGTAGAGACCGACGGCCAGCTCAAGACCGGCCGCGACCTTGCCATCGCAGCGCTGTTGGGCGCCGAGGAGTATGGCTTTGCCACAAGTCCCCTCGTCGCTTTGGGCTGCATTATGATGCGGGTCTGTCATTTGGATACCTGCCCCGTGGGCGTCGCTACCCAAAACCCGGAACTGCGCAAAATGTTCACCGGCGATCCCCAGCATGTTGTCAATTTCATGCACTTTATGGCCCAGGAGTTGCGGGAATACATGGCGAAGCTCGGCTTCCGCACCGTTAACGAAATGATCGGACGGACCGACCGCCTGCATCCGCCAAAGGCGATCAATCACTGGAAAGCCCAAGGCATCGACCTCACTGCAATCCTGCACCGGCCAGATGTACCGGATGACTGGGGACGCTATTGTCAGATCGGGCAGGATCACGGTTTGGACAAGGCGCTGGACAATACGACCCTGCTCGAGCTCTGCATGCCAGCGCTGGAAAACAACGTGGAGGACGTGCAGCGGGCCCACGACTCCCAGCAGGGCGACGGCTCAGAGCTCTCCTTGATGAAGGTGAAGGACACGCTGCCGATCCGCAACACGAACCGGGTCGTCGGCACAATCACGGGCAGTGAGATCACCCGCCGCTTCGGGCCGCAAGGACTGCCCGCAGACACGATCCAGTTGCATTTCCAGGGCGCGGCCGGCCAGAGTTTCGGCGCCTTTATCCCCAAAGGCATGACGCTTGAACTGGAGGGAGACGGCAACGACTATTTCGGCAAGGGACTCTCCGGCGGCAAAATCATCGCCTACCCGCCCTATGGCTCCACCTTCAAGGCCGAAGACAATATTATTATCGGCAACGTGGGCTTTTACGGCGCGACCAGCGGCGAGGCCTACATCCGCGGCATGGCGGGCGAGCGCTTCTGCGTGCGCAACTCCGGTATGCATGCGGTCATCGAAGGTGTAGGCGACCACGGTTGCGAATACATGACCGGCGGAAGGGTTGTCGTACTCGGACGTACAGGGCGAAACTTTGCAGCGGGCATGTCGGGCGGCATCGCCTACGTCCTCGACGAGAAACCGGTGGACGGCGTCGGCTTCAGCAGACGCGCCAACTTGGAAATGGTCGAGCTTGAAAAACTGGAAGATCCGGACGAATGCGCCGAAGTACGGGAAATGATCCAACGCCACTACGCCTATACCAACTCGGAAGTGGCCAGAAGGGTCCTCTCGGAGTGGGATGCCTCCGTCCTCAAATTTGTCAAAGTGATGCCGAAAGACTATAAGCGGATGCTCCAATGCCTTGCCGAAGTAGAAGCAACCGGTCTCAAGGGCGCGGAGGCACTGATGGCCGCTTTCAAACGCAACAGCCAGGATGTGGCCGCGCGAGTGAGCGGAAACTGAGTATTGCGTTACTAAGAATCTCGACCCGGTATTGCGAACTGGAACCTACAACGCAATACGCAGTCAGGAGTTAACGAATGGGAAAACCTACCGGCTTTCTTGAATTCGAGCGGCAGCCTTTTCCGGAACGACCGCCTCTGGAACGAATTCAAGATTGGGATGAGTTTCATCTGCACTTATCGACACTGGACCTGCAGCAACAGGGCGCCCGCTGCATGGACTGCGGCATCCCCTTCTGCCATACCGGGACCATGACGGAGGGTGGCTGCCCGATTAATAATCTGATCCCGGAGTGGAATGATCTGGTCTACCAGAACCGCTGGCGCGAAGCGCTTGACCGGCTCCACGCTACCAACAATTTTCCCGAGTTCACCGGCCGTGTCTGCCCGGCGCCCTGTGAAGGCTCCTGCACATTGGGCATCATTGACCCGCCGGTAACAATCAAGAGCATCGAATGCGCGATCATCGACAGAGGCTTCGAAGAGGGCTGGGTCCAGCCGCAGCCGCCCGCCGTCCGCACCGGTAAGAAAGTGGCGGTCGTCGGCTCCGGGCCGGCGGGTCTGGCCTGCGCCGCGCAACTCAACTCTGCCGGTCATACAGTCACCGTCTATGAGAGAGCAGACAGGATCGGCGGGCTGCTGATGTACGGCATACCTAACATGAAGCTGGAAAAGGAGCGGGTTGAGGAGAGAGTCGATCTGATGCGCGCCGAAGGTGTGACCTTCGTCACCAACTGCGAAATAGGCACGGACATTCCCGCCGACAGTCTCTTGGAAGAAAACGATGCCATTGTACTCTGTGGGGGCGCGACCAATCCAAATGATCTGCCGATTGAGGGTAGAGAGTTGGAAGGGGTCCATTTTGCGATGGAGTTCCTGCACGGCAATACAAAACATCTCCTGGACGACAAGAACGGCCAAGTTCCAGGGGAGGGATTCAGCTATCCCTTCATTTCTGCCGAGGGCAAAGACGTGATCGTAATTGGCGGCGGTGACACCGGCAACGACTGCCTGGGGACTTCGATGCGGCACGGATGCAGTAGTGCCAATATGTTCGAAATTATGCCCATGCCGCCGCCGGAACGGGCGGCAAGCAATCCGTGGCCCGAATGGCCCAATATCTTTCGGGTGGACTATGGTCACGCTGAGGCCGCGGCGCGCTTTGGCGAAGACCCCCGCACTTTCCTGATCAGCACCAAGAAATTCGTAGGAGACGAACATGGCCGGCTGAAGGAGTTGCATACGGTCATGATCGAGTGGCTGCCGAGCGTAAACGGCCAACGCCCCCAGTTGCGTGAGGTGCCTGGCACTGAGAAAGTGTGGCCGGCCCAGTTGGTGTTTCTGGCCATGGGCTTTCGGGGGCCGGAGAATCCGGTGCTGGATCAGCTCGGCGTTGACCGAGATGCCCGCTCCAATGCCCAGGCCGAATATGGCAATTTCGCCACCAACGTTCCCGGCGTTTTCGCCGCCGGCGACATGCGCCGCGGACAGAGCCTGGTCGTATGGGCGATCAATGAAGGACGCGGCGCAGCACGTGAGTGCGACCGCTTTTTGATGGGAGAGACAAGCCTGCCCTAAGCGGTCAGGGAATTGAATTCAAAGACGATTCAGGCAAGGATATTGAGAATGGGAACGACGCTGTTCGAGAAAATCTGGGATACTCACGTGATCGCGCAGGATGAAGGCGCGCCGGCAGTGCTGTACATCGACGCCCACCTTGTGCATGAAGTCACCTCTCCGCAGGCGTTCGCCACGCTGCGAGAGCGGGGCCTGCCCGTGCGGCGCCCAGACAAAACCTTCGCCACCATGGACCACGCCATCCCTACACGAATCGGGGCGGTAGAGGTCGACTGGCCGGAAGACGCCGCCACCCAGGTACGCGCGCTGCGCGAGAATTGCGCCGACTTCGACGTACCTCTCTTCGATATCGAGGGCGACATCCAGGGCATCGTTCACGTCATCGGCCCGGAATTGGGCGTCACCCAGCCCGGAATGACGATTGTCTGCGGCGACAGCCACACCAGCACGCACGGCGCGTTCGGCGCGCTTGCTTTCGGCATCGGGACCAGCGAAGTCGGCTACGTGTTGGCAACGCAATGTCTCATGCAAGAAAAAGCAAAGACATTCGCCATTAACGTTGAAGGCTCCCTGGGCCTGGGGATCACGGCTAAAGACATTATCCTCGCCATCATCGCCAAGAATGGCGCCGCCGGTGGCGTTGGCTACGTCTTCGAATACCGCGGCGAGGCGATACGGGCGCTCGACATGGCCAGCCGCATGACCATCTGCAATATGAGTATCGAAGGCGGCGCACGCGCCGGCCTGATCGCGCCCGACGAGACCACCTTTGAATACATCAGAGGGCGTATGTACGCGCCCAAGGGCGACGCCTGGAATAAGGCCGTCGCCAACTGGCGCACTCTGGAAACTGACGAAGATGCTGAATTCGACCGGGAGTTGACGCTGGACGCGTCCGCGCTGGCGCCGATGGTGACCTACGGCACCAACCCCGGCCAAGGTGTGCCGGTGACCGCGCGTGTTCCCAGGGCAAGTGACCTGGAGGACCCAGCGGAAAGACGCAGCCTCCAAGACGCCCTCGATTACATGGGCCTGACCGAAGGCCAACCAATAGAAGGCCAGCATGTGGATATCGTCTTCATTGGCTCCTGCACAAACAGCCGCATCGAAGACCTGCGCGCGGCCGCGGCCATCGCCAAAGGGCGGCGCGTCTCGGAACATGTGCAGGCGCTGGTAGTGCCCGGGTCAAAGGCTGTCAAGGCGCAAGCCGAAGCCGAGGGACTGGACCGCATCTTCAGCGAGGCCGGATTTGAATGGCGAGGTGCCGGGTGCAGCATGTGCCTGGCGATGAACGATGACAAAGCGGGAGAAGGCAAATACGTCGCCAGCACCAGCAACCGCAACTTCATGGGCAGGCAGGGACCCGGTAGCCGTTCACTGTTGATGAGTCCAATCATGGCAGCCGCGGCCGCGGTCAACGGGCGCGTGACCGACGTGCGGGAGATTCTGTAATGCAACCATTCACCACGCTGACGTCGACCGCGCTGCCCCTGCGAACCGAGAATGTAGACACCGACCAGATCATACCGGCCCGCTATCTCACCGCCGTCACGCAGGAAGGCATGGGAGACGGGCTGTTCTCATGGTGGCGGTACACGCGCAATGGCAGCCCCAACCCCGATTTCGTACTCAATCAGCCCCAATACCAGGGCTCGCAAATCCTGGTGGCAGCCCGCAATTTCGGCATTGGTTCAAGCCGTGAACATGCAGTGTGGGCACTCACCCAGTACGGTTTCCGGGCTGTTATCTCGCCCGCATTCGCTGACATCTTCTACAACAATAGCCTGAAGAACGGTCTGTTGCCGATCAGATTGCCGGAAGAGACTGTCAGCCAGTTGCTTGATCTTGTCGAAGAGGTACCGCATACGAGCATCAATATCGACCTGCCAAGCCAGACCGTCACGCTGGCGGAGTTTTCCAGCGGTAAGGCCGGGCATTCAGTTGGCTCCTGGTCATTTGAGATCGATCCATTCCGCAAGCAATGCCTGCTGCGCGGCTTGGACGACCTGGGCTATCTTCTGGACAAGGAGGAGCAGATAAGCGCCTTTGAAGCCGCGGCGTCACTTTAACAGTTCTTGATCTCTCGTTGTCGAGCGCAAAACAGCAGGTTCTGTCTGCGAAAGATCGAAAGCTGGAAAGCGGAAAGGGGATGAAGCGGATGACAGCAGGCGCGCCTCCGATGGATGGAAAGAGTTCGGTGTGGAAAGACCCTTCACTGGTCAACGACTTCCTGCGAAGGGTGCGCAAAGGCGTTCCTCTGGCGCAGACCCAGTTGGACGTGATGATGCGGGTGATTTCGGGGTCGGAGGAGCAACCGGTTCACAACTTTCTGGACCTTGGCTGCGGTGACGGAATCCTGGCGGCAACGATTTTGGAGAAGTATCCCCGCGCCAAGGGGACTTTGGTCGATTTCTCCATGCCTATGCTGCAGGCAGCCCTCCGCAATTTGCAGGCCTATAGCAAATCGCTCCACGTTTCGTCCGTAGACTACTCCGACCCCTCCTGGTTCGATATCATTTCCAATCACGCGCCCTTCGATGTAGTTGTCTCCGGCTTCTCCATTCACCACCAGCCCGATTCCGTCAAGCGTCAGATCTACACGGATATATTCGATCTGCTTATGCCAGGCGGCGTCTTTGTGAATGTCGAGCATGTTTCATCGGCGACGCCCAGCATCGAGGCGCTCTATGACGACTATTTCATCGATAGTCTGTGGGCAAGTCAACTGACCGAAGGCGACGCGCAAACACGAAACCAAGTGGCAGGCGCCTACCGCAAGCGCGAGGACAAACGGGCGAACATTTTGGCTTCGGTGGAGTTGCAATGTGAGTGGCTACGCGCCATCGGCTATGACGATGTAGACTGCTTCTTCAAAATCTTCGAGTTGGCCGTCTTCGGCGGCACGCGCCCGGAGACGACTGAGGATGAAATCGACTACCCGGAGTCGCAGTCAGATTAGATGCTCGCATTTGGCCGCATGGCCGCTTGCCGCCAGAAGTTTCTATCACAATCTCGGAAGTACGGTTCACCAAAGCAGATTCGATTGCAGCGAAACACGTAGCAGGAAAAGATTATCACATAAGCCATTTCAACGCCCCGATTTCAATTTAAAGGATGTCACGAACCTGGGGCGTTACTTCAGAAGGAACACTAACGAATGGATGCAACGATTGTAATTTTGGATGGTGACGGCATCGGCCCGGAAGTCACGGCGGAAGCCAGGAAGATCTTAGCCGTTGTAGCCGATCGGTTCGGCCACAATTTTGAGTTTGACCATCAGATTATCGGCGGAGGCGCCATCGACAAGTTTGGCGCCAGCCTACCTGATAAAACGCTGGAAGCCGCGGCCGCAGCTGACGCCGTGCTTCTGGGGGCGGTTGGCGGGCCGAAATGGGACGGTCCCAACGTGCCAGATAGGCCCGAGCGCGGCGTTCTGGCGCTGCGCAAGAGCCTGGACCTATTCGCCAATCTGCGCCCGGTCAAGCTCCAGCCGCAGCTGCTTTCCGCCAGCACCATCAAGGAGGAGACGCTGCAGGGTGTCGATCTCCTCGTCGTGCGCGAACTGACCGGAGGCATCTATTTCGGCCAGCGCAAAGAGGCTGACGACGATTTCGAGGCATTCGACACCATGGTCTATACACGCCCGGAGATTGATCGCGTCGTGCGCCTGGCCGCCGACTCGGCGATGGAACGCAAGAAGCGCATCGCCAGCGTGGACAAGGCCAATGTGCTCGCCTCGTCCCGCCTCTGGCGCAAAGTCGCCACCGAGGCGCTCTCCGACTATCCCGACCTGCAGGTTGAGCACATTCTCGTCGACGCCATGGCGATGCACCTGATCCGCCGGCCGGCCGATTTCGATGTGATCGTAGCCGGCAACCTGTTCGGGGACGTCCTCACCGATGAAGCGTCAATGCTGGCCGGGTCGATGGGTATGCTGCCTTCCGCCAGCTTGGGAGATGGCAACAACCGGCACAACCTTCCCCTCGGTCTCTATGAGCCGATCCACGGCAGCGCGCCCGATATTGCCGGACAGGGAATCGCCAACCCTCTGGCGGCAATTCTGAGCAGCGCCATGCTCCTCCGCCATAGTCTCGGATTGGAGGAGGAAGCTGCGTCGGTCGAGGCGGCAGTCGATGCCGTCCTTACCCTGGGCGTACGCACGCCGGACATTGCCCAGCCGGGAACGGAGGCGGCCGGCACCGAGGTTTTGGGAGATTTGGTGGCTCAGGAAGTCCAAGATTCATAGAATGAGTTCGTTCTGGCAACGCGAGAACTGGGGCGCTCCGTATTGTCAGTTGCGCGAGAACCAAAAAATGAGCGCCCACAATAGGGATAGCTGAATGGCTTCTCTGTCGATGCAGGAAAGAGATATCTCAGACATAGAATCCGCTAGCGGGAACCTGTCGGCCCAGACCGACGCCGACAGCCGGTTGCGCTGGACCATTCGCCAGCTGGGCAACGTCCTGGGCGAAACAATTGTCGAACAGGAAGGTCAGGCAATTTTCGACCTCGTGGAAGAGTTGCGCGCTCTGACACGCGCCCAGCGCCAGGGGAATCAAGACGCCGGCCCGCAGATAGAGCGGCTGACCACAAGCCTGGTGGATGATCTGGACGGCACCCTGGGTGTGCTGAAAGCGTTCACCACCTACTTCCAGCTCGTTAACCTGGCAGAGGAGCAGCAGCGCGTGCGCGTCGTACGTCAGCGGGCCGCGCACGCGCAAGAGAACGACCGGTCCATGCCCGAGACGATCGCGGCCGCCGTCAAGACGCTGCGAACCGGGGGGACTCCGCCTGGTGAGATGCGCCGCCTCCTCGATGAACTGCTGATCAAGCCGGTTTTTACGGCCCACCCGACCGAGGCCAAACGCCGAACCATACTCCTGAAGTTGCTTGACTTGACGAGATTACTACACGAATTGGAGGCCCACCTCCTGTTGCCCAGCGAAAAGATGCAGAATTGGGAACAGATCCGCGAAATCATTGTGTCGTTGTGGCAAAGTGATGTAAACCGGGAACGACGTCCGGAGGTGTTGGACGAGGTGCGTGAGGGCCTCTACTTCTTCGATACCACTCTGTTCGACCTGCTACCTGATATCTATAGCGAACTGAATCAGGCACTGGATAGGGAATTCCCAGATTGCGTCGTCGGCGAAGGCGCAGATAACTCCCCCAGCCACCTGCCCACCTTTTTGCGCTACGGTTCTTGGATTGGTGGTGACCGCGACGGCAATCCGTTTGTAACCCAAGATGTCACCGAGGGCGCGCTTCGTCAACAGAAACAACAGGCACTGGAACTCTACCGCCGCGCCGTCGTCGGCATGTACGGGCACCTGAGCGTGGCCAATACGCGCGGCGCCTTTTCGCAAGAGTTTCTCGACAGCTTGGCGCAGGACCTGGAGCGCGCCCCCCAGAGCGACACCGCACGCCTGGACCGCTTCTCGCTTGAACCTTATCGCCAAAAAATGATCCTGATTTACCGGCGCCTGGGCGCGACTTTGGCCCAGAACCGGGAAGCCTGGCAAGCGCGCCGGCTGGATCCCTGGGCCTACCAAAATGCCGACGAATTCATCCATGACCTGGAGCTGATTCAGCGCAGCCTGCGCCAGAATAAAGGCAACCGGCTGGCAGAAGGTCGTTTTGCCCGTCTAGTCCAACAGGCGCGCATCTTCGGCTTCCATCTGGCGTCGATGGATATCCGCCAGCATTCCGACCGCCACTGTGAAGCGGTCGCGGAGTTGCTGCATCGCTACAGTCTGCCGCAGGATAGCAACTTCGACTATACGGAGCTGCCGGAACAGGACCGGACACGCCTCCTGGTCGAGGAGATCGAAAGCCCGCGCCCCCTGACGGCGCGCCTCCAGTACAGCGTCGAAACCAACGAGACCGTGGCCCTCTTCCGGCTCATCCGCCAGGCCCATGAACGAATCGCCCCTCAGGCCATCGGCGCCTACATCATCAGCATGACAACCTCGGTCAGCCACGTGTTGGAGGTGCTGTTGCTGGCGAAGGACGCCGGCCTGTTCGGCAAAATAGACATTGCGCCCCTCTTTGAGACAATCGATGACCTTGTCAGAGCGCCCGAGATAGTGAGTGCCCTTTTTGAATCTCCGATCTACCGCAGACATCTGGCGCAACGGGGCAATCGCCAGGAAATCATGATCGGTTACAGCGACTCCAACAAGGATGGCGGCTTCCTGCGATCGAGCTGGTCTCTCTATCAGGCGCAGCAAAGATTGGCCCGAACCTGCCGCGCCTACGACGTAAAACTGACGCTGTTTCACGGGCGGGGAGGCTCGATCGGTCGCGGCGGCGGGCCCGCCAATCGGGCCATCCTGGCCCAGCCGCCGGGCTCTGTTCAAGGGCGGATCAAGATAACCGAACAGGGTGAGGTAATTAGCGCCCGCTACAGCAACCGCGCGGTCGCCCAACGCCATCTTGAACAGTTGGTCAACGCCGTACTGCTGGCGAGCTGCGAGACCTACCAGGACTCTCTGGAAGGCGACGAGTTGAGCGAAAACTCGTCGCACGCATCCGCTCAAAGTTGGGCGGAAATCCTGGAGACCGCAAGCGAACGCTCGGGACAGAAATATCGGGCGCTGGTCGAGAATCCGGCCTTTCTGCGCTATTTTCACGAGGCGACGCCAATTGAACAACTGGCGCAGATGAATATCGGATCGCGGCCGGCCAAACGCCGCCAGACCGCCGAAATTTCTGACCTGCGGGCAATCCCCTGGGTTTTCGCCTGGACGCAAAGCCGGGTGAATCTGCCTGGCTGGTACGGCCTCGGCACCGGTATGCACGCAGGCTCGCCGCAAAAGATTGCGGTCTTGCAGGAGATGTATAAGGACTGGCCTTTCTTCCGCACCGTCATCGACAGAGCGCAGCTCTCGATGCGGCGCGCCGATATGCCGATCGCCGCCCTGTACGCGTCGCTGGCCGAACCTTCGACGCAAAACGCCATCTTCACTGAAATCATCGCCGAGTTTCAGCGCACCGAGCGGCTCATACTGGAGATTACCGGCCAAGCTGCCCTTCTGGACAACGAGACTTGGCTCCAACGCAGCATCAATCTGCGTAATCCCTATGTCGATCCGCTCAACTATATTCAAGTGGCGTTGCTCAACAAGCAACGAACTGCCGGCGGAGGCAAGGCCAAGAATGCCCCGGAAGAGCGCGACGCATCTGGGGAAGACCCCCGTTTGCGACAGGCGATTCTGTTGTCCATCAACGGTATCGCCGCCGGTCTGCAGGCTACGGGCTAACGGAGATTAGACGATTCGATCTGTCCCCTGACAAAAGCGGCCACTTGAGGAAAAGTGGACCTGTTTGCAATTATACGGAGTCAACAGAAGTGAAGATTCAACTATTCGACACGACATTGCGCGACGGCGCCCAAGCCGAGGGCGTCTCGCTCAGTTGCGACGACAAACTGCACATCGCCGCCCGACTGGACGAGTTTGGCGTCGACTACATTGAGGGCGGCTGGCCCGGCTCCAATCCGAAGGATATGGAGTTCTTCGAACGGGCCGGGCGCGAACTGACGCTGAAGCACGCCCGCATTACCGCCTTCGGCTCGACCTGCAAACGGGACACCGGTCCGGCCGACGACCCACAGATTCAACTGCTGCTGGAAGCCGAAACGCCGGTCATTTCACTGTTTGGCAAGAGCTGGGATCTGCACGTGCGCGATGTTCTGCAAACGACGCCCCCAGAGAACCTGCGCATGATTCGCGAGTCGGTGGCCTATCTCGCCGAACATGGCCGGGAAGTGATCTACGACGCCGAGCATTTCTTCGACGGCTACAAGAAGAACGCCGATTATGCGCTGGCGACTCTCAAGCAAGCCATTGCCGGCGGCGCCACCTGCATCGTCCTCTGCGACACCAACGGCGGCAGCCTTGTCTGGGAGGTCGGCGAAATTGTGCGCGCCGTGTGCCGCGACCTTTCCGCCGACCTCGCCCCCACCATCGAAGGCGGCAACGGCCGCCAAAGCAGCGCGCGGCCAGGCGCCGGAAGATTTACCCTCGGCATCCACGCCCACAACGACAGCGACACCGGCGTCGCCAACTCGCTGGAGGCGATTCGAAACGGCTGTACTCACGTGCAGGGCACCATCAACGGCTACGGCGAACGTTGCGGCAACGCCAACCTCGTAAGCATCATCGCCAACTTGCAGCTGAAAATGGGCTACGACCTTGTGTCGGCCGAGAAACTGGCTTACCTGACCGATCTGAGCCACTATGTCAACGACCTTGCGAACCTGCGACCCAACACGCACCAGCCCTTTGTCGGCCAGAGCGCCTTCGCGCATAAAGGGGGCACGCACGTCAACGCTGTCCTCAAAAACGTCGACAGTTACCAGCATGTCGACCCGGAGCTGATAGGCAACCAGACCCGCGTCCTCGTTAGCGAACTAAGCGGCAAGGACAACATCTCCATCAAGGCGGATGAATTCGGCGTGGAAGGGCTGTCCCGCGAAAAGGAGCGCGCCGTACTCCAGCAGATCAAGGAAATGGAGAATATCGGATTCGCATTCGAAAGCGCCGACGCCAGCGTCGACCTGATGTTGCGCCGTTCGCAGGAGGGGTACCGCCCCAGCTTCTCTTTGATCGACTACACCGTGGCGGTGGCCAACCGGGCCGGGCGCGGCCTTTCGTCGGAGGCGACCATAAAGGTTGAGGTAGGGGATCAAATCTACCACGAGGTAGCGGAGGGCAACGGTCCGGTCAACGCGCTGATGCTGGCGCTGCGCAAGGCAATCCATGGCTATTTCCCTCAACTGGATCGCATGCACCTTCTGGACTACAAAGTGCGCATTCTCAACAGCGACCAGGGAACCGGCGCTTCGGTGCGCGTGCTGATCACCAGCTCGGATGGCGCCCGCAGCTGGACCACCGTCGGCGCCAGCACCAATATCATCGAGGCCAGTTGGACGGCGATCTCCGACGCGGTCGAATTCTTCCTCCTCTCCTACGACCAGCAGGAGTTCACAGGTACGACTGCCCGCGGCGAGGATTTCGGCAACGTGCAGCCGCTGGCGGATGAATTGCAACCTGGTGGAACTCCGGTCCATGCCGGAAACAACAGGGGCGCGGAACCTACCAGCGCCGGCTAGTGGAGAACCAAACCGGGACACAGCGAACAGTCCGGCGTCTGGCTACAAAAGGCAGCGTGGGCCAACCTTAATTTCATCAGGGAAGAGAATCTCATGGCAGTGACAACCAGTCAGAAACTCAACAAGTACAGCAGTATGCTAACGCAGACGATTTCACAGGTCGGCTCGCAGGCGATGCTCTACGGGGTGGGGCTGAGCGACGAGGACATGAAAAAACCCCAGGTCGGCATTGCCTCGATGGGCTGGGAGGGCAACACCTGCAACATGCACCTCAACGCCCTCGCCCGCCGGGTCAAGCAAGGCGTGCAAGATGCCGGCCAGGTCGGTCTTATCTTCCACACAATCGGCGTCAGCGACGGCATCTCGATGGGCACCGCCGGCATGAAACTGTCGCTGCTGAGCCGGGACATTATTGCCGACTCGATCGAAGCCGTCATGCGCGCCCAGTGGTACGACGCCAATATCTCGCTGCCCGGCTGCGACAAAAACATGCCCGGCGTGCTGATGGCCATGGCCCGCCTCAACCGGCCCAGCCTGATGGTCTACGGGGGCACGATTCGCCCCGGCCATTTGGCGCAGCCCGGTAACGGCAGCATGCAGAAACTGGACATCATCTCCGCCTTCGAAGCCTATGGGCATTACCTTGCTGCCGACATCGACGAGGAGCAGATGCGCGAGGTGCTGCGCAACGCCTGCCCCGGTGAAGGCGCCTGCGGCGGCATGTATACCGCCAACACGATGGCCTCGGCGATCGAGTCGCTCGGCATGAGCCTGCCTTACAGCTCCTCCTACCCTGCCAGCAGCGAGGGTAAAAAGCAGGAGTGCCTCGAAGCCGGCGCCGCCATCCGCAACCTGCTCGAATTGGACCTCAAACCGCTCGACATCCTGACGCGCCAGGCCTTCGAAAACTCCATTGCCGTCACAATCGCACTCGGCGGCTCCACCAACGCCGTGCTGCATCTGATAGCGATCGCCAAGGCAACCAATGTACAGCTGACCATCGACGATTTCCAAGAGATCTCGGACCGCACGCCCCTGCTCGCCGATCTCAAGCCCAGCGGCCAGTTCGTGATGGAGGACCTTTACGAGGTCGGCGGCGTCCCCGCTGTGCAGAAGATGCTCCTGCGCGAAGGATTCCTGCACGGCGACTGCATGACCGTCACCGGTAAGACACTCGCCGAAAATCTTGCCGAAGTCCCCGACTTGTGCGAGGGACAGAAGATCATCATGCCGGTGGAAAATCCAATCAAGGAGACCGGCCACCTGCAGATCCTCTATGGCAACCTCGCCGAGACCGGCGCGGTGGCGAAGATCACCGGCAAAGAGGGCCTTCGCTTCAGCGGCCCGGCCGTCTGTTACGACTCCGAGGAGGACTGCCTGGCCGGGATCGAGAGCGACGAGGTCTTGCCGGGCAACGTCGTCGTCATCCGCTACGAGGGGCCCAAAGGCGGGCCGGGAATGCGCGAGATGCTGAGCATTACCGCCGCCATCATGGGCAAAGGGCTGGGCAAGGATGTTGCCCTCATCACCGATGGCCGCTTCTCCGGCGGCAGCCACGGTTTCGTCGTCGGCCACATCACGCCGGAGGCGCAGGACGGCGGCCTGCTCGCCCTGGCGCATAGCGGCGACACGATCACGATCGACGCCGAGAACAATGCGCTCACGCTCGAGGTTACGGCAGAAGAAATCGAGCGCCGCCGGGTGCTCTGGAACGCGCCGGACTTCAAGGCCAAAAGCGGCGTACTGTGGAAGTACATCAAGACCGTTTCCAGCGCATCGGAAGGTTGCGTAACCGACGCCTGAACGCGGTCAATGCCGGCAATACCAGACTGAACGTATCGAAGGAGATAAATTCATGACAGTTGGCCAGAACAATTCGGCGGGCGGGGCGCAGAAGATGGGCAACGGGGAGCATGGCAACAACGCCCTGCGCCTGGGCACGTCAACCTACTCCTACTGGCACTTCACCGAGGAGAAGACCCCAATCGAGACAGTTCTGGACGCCGCTGCCGAACTGGGGCTGTTTGGCGTCGAGATCCTCCACCGCCAGATGGAGTCGGGGGAGAACGCTTACTTGCAGAAGCTCAAGCGGCACGCCTTTACGCTGGGGCTGGATCTCTACAACCTCTCGATTCACCAGGACTTTGTCCACGATGATGCCGAAGTGCGCCAGCAGCAAATTGACCACACCCTGCACTGCATCGATCTGGCCCACGAGATGGGGATCCCGTCGATCCGGGTCAACTCCGGCGGCTTCCGCAAACAGGGCAGCTTCGACGATCTGATCAAGGCTAAGGGCTGGGTAGAGCCGTGGCAGGGCTTCACCATGGATGACGCCTTCGGCTGGGTCATCGACGCCATCGAGCGCTGCCTGCCGCACGCCGAGCGGCGCGGTGTGCTCCTGCTGCTGGAAAACCACTGGGGTCTGACGACCTTCGCCCACGACATGGCCCGCATCATCGAGACCATCGACTCGCCCTGGCTTCAGGCGATCCTCGACATGGGCAACTTCCTCTTCGAGGAGGATATGTACGCGGCGATGGCGCGCATCGCCCCCCACGTGTGCCTGGCCCACGCCAAAACCTACCCGGGCGGCGGCTCCTGGTACAGCCTCGACCTCGACTATGCCCGCATCTTTCGCATTCTGCTCGATGCCGGCTGGCGCGGCTACTGTTCAATCGAAATGGAAGGCGCCGAAGACGCCGCCACCGCAGTCCCCCAGAGCATCGAAATGTTGCGGCAGGCCTGGGCCGAGGCTGTCTGAACGCTACCTTCCTCACCCAGCATACCGCTCCCGCAGAACCTTCTTGTCAAACTTCCCCGTCCCCGTCTTCGGAATCTCATCAATCAGCACATAGTCGTCCGGCAGCCACCACGTCGCGACCTGCGGCTCCAGAAAACTCCGCAGTTTGTCCGCGTCCGGCGGATCGCCCGTATTAGTCGGCACGAATACAGCCAGCGGCCGTTCCTGCCAGCGCTCATCGGGAATCGCGATCACCGCCGCCTCCAACACCTGCGGATGGGCCATCAGCAGGTTCTCCAGCTCCACCGATGAGATCCACTCGCCTCCACTCTTCACCAAGTCCTTCGTTCGGTCGGTGATCGTCATAAAGCCGTCTTCAGTGATAGTTACCACATCCCCAGTGCGGAACCAGCCGTCGTCGGTAAAACTGTCGCCGCCCCCATCCAGCTTGAAATACTCCCGCACCACCCACGGACCGCGCACCTGCAGTTCGCCCATCGTTGTCCCGTCCCAGGGCTGTTCCTTACCTTCCTCGTTGACGATGCGCATCTCCACACCGGCGATCGGATACCCTTGGCGCGCCTTCACATCCCACTTCTGCTCCTGCGGCAACTGCCGGTGATGGCTGAGCAGCTTCGATACCGTCCCCAGCGGCGACATCTCCGTCATGCCCCAGGCATGGACGACGTTCACGCCCAACTCCTTCTCATACGCCTCGATCAGGCTGCGCGGCATCGCCGAACCGCCCACCACCAGCGCGCGGATACAGGAGAGGTCACGGCGGTTCTGCTTGAGGTCGTGATAAAGACCGTTCCAAATCGTCGGCACGCCGGCCGCGACCGTCACCCGCTCCGTTTCGATCAGCTCGGCCAGGGCCGACGGCTGCATGTGCGGCCCGGGCAGGACCAGGTCTGCGCCAACGTTGATGGCCGCATAGGGCAGGCCCCAGGCCATGGCGTGGAACTGGGGAACGACCGGCATCACCACGTCGTTCTCGGTCAGGCCGATCGCGGCCGCCTGACAGGCTGCCACCGTGTGTAGATACATCGAGCGGTGGCTGTAGAGCGCGCCCTTGGGATGGCCAGTCGTGCCGCTCGTGTAACAGAGCCCCATCGCCTGGTTCTCCCCCTCCACGCGCCAGTTGTATTCGTCGTCCGCAGCCGCCATCAACATCTGGTAATCGTGAATCTGACCGGGCAGTTTCGTCTCCACGCCGCCGTGAGGCCCGTTGAACAGCACAAAATGCTCAACACAGCCTAGCTTGTCCGCCAGTGGTTCGATCA
This sequence comes from Caldilineaceae bacterium, assembly GCA_965220715.1. Classification (GTDB taxonomy): domain Bacteria; phylum Chloroflexota; class Anaerolineae; order Caldilineales; family Caldilineaceae; genus Bin5. Next base: position 2,984,745 of record OZ244843.1, on the reverse strand, counting down.
GCGGCAGCAGCGTGGCGTCGATGAAGATCACCTTGTCCTCGGCGTGGTTGACGATGTAGGCCAGCTGATCGGGAAAGAGGCGAATGTTGAGCGTATGCACCACTGCGCCCGCGCCCGGCGCGCCGAAGTAAAGCTCCACGTGCTGGTAGTTGTTCCAGGCGAAAGTGCCGACCCGGTCCCCAGGCTCCACGCCCAGCCCTTCGAGCACATTGCACAGCCGCTTCACCCGCCCGTAGAAGTCGCGGAAGGAGTACTCGTGCAGTGTGCCATCAGGCAGCTTGGTCCTGATCTTCTTGTGGGGATAGAGGCGACTACCGTGTTCCAGAACGCGATCGATGGTGAGCTGATAGTCCATCATCAGGCCGGATAGCATACGATGGCTCCTTGAAAACTGAACTTGCAATTCGAGGTCGCTGCGGTGGGGGAACTCTCCGGCAAATTGTAGTGCCTGTATTCGGATTGGTCAACCGCCAATCTTCAAGAGCCGTAAAGACTTCTTCAAGTTTCGCACCTCTTCGCGGCCCTTAGGGGACATACCAGATCACTACCCTGCAAAGGTTTTCTTCGAGCCCCTTCGTGGCCCTTCGCTGGAAAAAAGGTGTTCTTCGTGGTCCTTCGTGGCCCTCCGTGGGTAAATGCCGTTTACAGTAGTTAATAAGAGTCCCGCCTCAAACAAACGCGCCAATGCCCGTGATCTCACGCCCGGCAATAAGCAGATTGATCTCGTTCGTGCCCTCGTATGTGTAAGTGGCCTCAACATCTGTAAACAGACGCGCGACATGGTTGTCGATAAGAATGCCGTTGCCGCCGAGAATCTCCCGCGCCAGCGCCGCCGCCCGCCGTGCCTTGACCGCGCACGTCTGCTTGGCCAGCGACAGCTGGCCGGAAGAAGCCGTTCCGGCCTCCATCAGCTTCGCCAGTCGCCAGACCAGCAGTTGCGTCTGCGCCAGATCGGCCGCCATTTCCACCAGTTTGGCCTGGATTAACTGAAACGCCGCGATCGGCTTCCCGAACTGCTCGCGCTCGCACGCGTACTCCAGCGCGATCTCGTAGCAGCCCGCCGCCAGGCCGACCGCCTCCCAGGCGACGCCCGCGCGCGTGTTGGCCAGCACCGCGGTCAAATCGCGAAAACTGTTGCAATTGACGAGCCGGTTGGCGGCGGGCACGTGCACATCCTCGAGCCTGATCTCCGCCTGATGCACAGCCCGCTTGGCGATCTTACCGCCCATTGCCTTTGCCGTGAATCCGGGCAGCTGCGCCGGATCCTCCAACACGAAGCCGCCAAAACGCCCGCCCTCGTCGCGCGCCCACACAATTATCAAGTCCGCGATCGTGCCGTTGCCGATCCAGCGTTTCTCGCCGTTGAGCACGTAGTGGCCGCCTACCCGGCGAGCCGTGGTCAGCACGTGTGCCGCGTCCGATCCCCGCTCCGGCTCCGTCAGCGCAAACGCGCCCAGCCGTTCCATCCGCGCCATCGCCGGCAGCCAGCGCTCCTTCTGCTCCTCCGACCCCAGCATCCCAATCGAGCCAATCGCCAGCCCGGAGTGCACACCGAACAGCGTGCTGATCGAACCGTCTACCCTGCAAATCTCATACTTCACCAGCCCGTCGCTCACGCAGTCCAGCCCCGCGCAGCCATACCCGCGCTGCGTCCCTCCCACGATCGGCAGGTCGCGCAGGCCCAGCGCCAGCTCCAGCGCGATCTCGCCCCGCTCCCAGTAGTCATTGATCGCCGGCCTCACGACCGTCTCCATATAATCGCGCACCTGATCGCGCAGCGCCCGCTGGGCCGGAGTCAACAGTCCGTCGAACTGGAATGGGTCTGTTAGTGGAGTTGTCATTGGACACCTTCATGTGGGCAGTTTAGTTATCGAGAATTGTAGTACCTGTGGAATCTCCACACAATTACAGAAATTGACGTAACGAGAGAAGAAAAGGCAGGTAAATGACTCGAAACTCGCTCGTGTCGACTTAGTGCAACGAATGGTTCGCCCCGTGAGGTAACATCCACTGAATCGGAATAGGATTCGAACAGTGGATCCTGCTGAAGCTAGCAAGGCGCAGAAGACCAGACGGCGGCGAGAGCATTGAACACGCCAAAGTTGACGAATATGTACATTACCCATTTGTCGTAGCTGCGGGAAACACGCGTGGCGCCGGGATGAATCGGTGGCGGCCGCTGGCAAGGACCGCGCAACCTCTTTCGTCTGCCCTTCTGCAAACCTTCGCTGCTGGGAGGCTTCACGCAGATGAGACTGTCATTCTCCAACTGATCTCGCAGTTCTTGGACCTATACCTGTTGCGCAGCCAGTGGCTCCTGTAACGCCAGTATCAGCACGAACAGGCGCCCTTGGTTCAACGGCTCTGGCGGTTCACGGTTTTTCTCTGAAAGCTAACGCACATTGCCTGGTTTACTGCACAAAAGATCATATTCTCATTCGCTTCCTGTTGGACTTACTTTTAATCTCTTGCCCACAATTCAATGGCTGAGTAGTTGCTGCCGAAGTCTGATCTGTGATGCAGCGAGCAACTTGGATATTCTTCATGTAGGTAGCCAACGGCATATCCTTTCCAAGGTAGTAGAGCAGGAAAATGTGCCATGACTGGTCGTGTTAAGAACTGGAACCGGTGTCTTGTTGCGGGACAAACCCAGAGTGAATCGGCTACAATATTGGCACAGAGCCAACACCTTCTCCTGATTCCAGACATAGCTATAGAGGGATCTGCCTGGTTGCAGGCGGGTTGTCAAGGGGGCGTTGCAGGAAAATCCCCTGCACCAGGGAGGTAGCTCGCAGCCGCAAGTCCAGATGGGCCATAGCCCCTGACGGCGCATGCGGAACAGCGACCACCGGCCTCGAGACTCCTTAGCGGCGAAGATTGAGGAGGTCCGCCTTAGCAGGCCAGGGCCTTCGGAGGCGTCTTCGCCCGCAGACGTCCCAAAACGAAAAGGGCAAGACGGAGATACTTTTTGTTCTGCTTCGCCGAGGCGCGTCGGTGCACGCACTTGGGGTCCGATGGTGCGGCTGTTCCGCATCGTCGCGAATTGAATATGGTTGAGTATATACACAGCAAAAAGGAAACAACATTAGAAGCGGATTTTCACCGCAGTCGTGGCAGCACTAACACTATCAATTCTGCTTGTTCCAGCTCTGCTGTATGCCGAGGGCGAATTGACCTTGGAAGGACTCGCCGAGCAGTTGACGGCTCTTGCTGAGCGTATCGAAAACCTGGAGGCTGCTCACACGACTGTGTCTGTGGACGGCTACTGTAAACTCCCAAACGATTTTGACCATTTGGATCCAGAAGCAGAGTCAAAATGGGAAGTACTGACAGGAGAAGAAACTCTCAATGCTTACAGGAAGGGATTGGAATTCAATGCAGAAGAGCAGAAAGTCTCCTATTACTATCAAGAACGCTATGACGGAGATTACTATGGACTCTTTGTCTACTATGATAGCGACTGCAATCCCACAGTTGGCGAATGGGAATTCCTGTCCGATTGAGCTTTGGAAAGAGCGTTGGATAAATTCAGGCTGGAACGGCCGGTAACGTATCGCAGGGACGAATTTCCTGACGCGCACTTGTATCCTGGAAGACTAGCAATCTAGAAACTGGTCGTGTGAGTACGAGTGCTCTGAAACGACTGAGATAGCAACTCCATAACCCTGTGTTTCTAAGAATCAAGGGCGTCGCTGCCCGGTTACGAAGCCGCTGCGAAGGCGTTGAAAACCTACACGCAATTAGATCTGTCCACCACGCGCTCCCAGTGGCTCGCCGACGCCCACGCCGCCCTCGATGCCGCCGTAGCCGCCGTCTATGGCTGGGACGCCGACATCTCCGAGGAGGAGGCGCTCGGCGAGTTGCTGGCTTTGAATCTGGCGGAGGGGAACGGGTCCTGAGCCAAAACAGCTTGCAGGAGCCTGTGCCATCTCCGCAACGATTCGGTCCGCGGGAACCCTTCACATAATTCTTGCCCAGGACAATTGCATCAACTCGGGACAAGACCACGTGAGGCTGCCTGAATCGGGTACGGGGGCCCCTTGTGGGTGCCCTTCTCAGGGCATAACGCCCAGAAAAGACAATTGGTAGGGGCGCCCCTTGTGCGTGCCCTTCTCTAGGAATAGCGCCCTGAGAAGACAGTTGGTAGGGGCGCCCCTTGTGCGTGCCCTTCTCTAGGAATAGCGCCCTGAGAAAACAATTGGTAGGGGCGCCCCTTGTGGGCGCTCTTCTCTAGGAATAGCGCCCTGAGAAGACAGTTGGTAGGGGCACCCCGTGTGCGTGCCCTTCTCTAGGAATAGCGCCCTGAGAAGACAATTGGTAGGGGCGCCCCTTGTGGGCGCCCTTCATCGGCTATTTTGGCGTCCGATTTTAGATGCTTTTCCCCTGATTCTTGCCCCCATGTCCTTTCCTGCCATATACTGGTGCGGAAGAAAGGAGTTGCAGCCATGACCAGACAGACGAACCGCAGCGAAGATCGCCTCGACCGCGTTGAGCGATTGCTTGAGCAGATGGTTGAGCGGCAAATCCACACCGACAACCGCTTGGACAGAGCCGACAACCGCAGGGACAGAGCCGATATCCGCATGGACAGGCTGGAAAAGGCGCTCGAAAACACCGACAAGCTGCTCGACCGCAATGCAGAGCAGATCGCTCGCAACTCAGAGCAGATCGCCGCTCTCTCACCCGAGATCGGATTTCTCCAGGCAGCCGTACAGGGCCATTTCTCACAGTCTGCGCCCTCCGCCCACCAGGATTGATACAACAAGCCCCTGTTGCCGGCAGACTCCATTCTGCTTTGCCTCCGAAAACGCCCTCTTCGCATCATCCAATATGCGGCAGGATGCACCTTGTCTTTCCCATTCCGTGGTCCAAACACTGGGACCCATCATAGCCAACATCGCAGTGACCATCGTCGAGAGGGCTTCGCTCGCAAAACCGTCCCGCTCCACCGCACCAAAACGAGTATAACTACCGATGAAAAACGAGCCCACAACCCACTATAATTCGCCGGCATCGACCGGTAAATAAGAGAGGAAAAATGTCTGACACAACCCCCAATCGGACAAAAGACCTATCCGACCGGCTGGATGAAGCGCCCACATGGGCCCAAGACCTACACGCAAAACTCGACAAAGTGCTCGCCGAACTCGAACGCCTGAACGCCGCCGGGCCTCAGACCCAGACCGCGCCCCTGACCCACCCGGCATTTTGCGGCTACCGCTGCAGCTGGGATATCGACGACGCCGGCTGGCCGTCCTATATCCATCTGGAGGACGGGAGCCTTGCATCGCATCGCGAAAAACAGGGGCATCACTGGTACAGCGTGAGCCTCGGCGACGGCAAATACGGCGAGCATTACTTGAAGTTTCACCGTGCGAAACCCCCTGAGGGGCTGCTGGTTATGCCACCGCCGGCGCCATTGGACGACGCCCAGGCGTCGGCGCCGGCCGCAGAAAAGATCCCTTTCGGTCTGGCCGACGAAGCCCGCTTACGCGTCATGCACCAACTCGGCCGCACCCTCCACGGCGAAGACTGGCCGAAGCACGGTCGCGAGCTCATCCTCGCCCAAAGCGACGGCCGCACCGAGACCAGCGCGCAGCTCACACAGGCCGAAGTCGACCGTATCATCTCGCGGCTGCAACAGGAGCAGAAAGAGACCGCTTGACCAAGACAAACACGCCTACCATCAGAACAAGAGGCCAGCTCCACCCCTCGCCCCTGTTTCCCTCCTGCCCGCCACCCAGGAACGTTACTGGATCCACAATTACTTCCGCAGCCCGGTTACCGGCAAGGTGGCCCGCAAATACACCTGAATCGAGCTGCAAGACGGCCTGATGTTCGCTACAAGACACTCCGAGGAGTTGAAACAAGCAGGCTCGGCTGGGCCGCGAAATAGTTCACCCTTCGTGCCCCTTCGCGGCCCTTCGTGGATCAAAAGGTGTTCTTCCCGGCCCTTCGTGGATCAAGCCGCCTAACTTCGCGGCTCCCCGACATTGTGTCGCGTATCCTTCGCGTGCCTTTATTCATCTTCGTGGATCAATCTGCCCTTTCAACCGACGCAAAAAGGATCCGTTATACAGCCATCAACCAAACGCCCGCCATCCCTAAAATCCCAAGATGTCCTGCATATCCCGCTTCAGACAACGTCCACAAGAAATCCCGAGACAGACCCACCCTAAAATCCTAGGTTGACTGGTTCCACAATAATACATATAATTTGACACGTCGGTAGGCCCTGTTGCAATAACAGCTTCTTTGCCGAGATGTCATCCTGTCGGGTCGCTCGCCGAGTTGGCGAGCAATGTCTCGGTCGAACTGAATCTGATGGTCAATGTTGACCCGTTCTTACGATGAGGTAGGGACTTATGTTGCGACTACGGAAAAGTTTGCCGTTTCTGAACGGACTCCGTGTTTGGTTGGCCGTTGCCCTCCTGGCCGTCGCCGCCGTCTTGCTGTACACGAACCTGGCTTCTGCACAACAAAGTTCGACGGAACGCACGCGCTCTGCTCCTGCGCTGAACACCGTGGCCGGCGAGGGCTCAGTCGAGTTAAGTCGCGATGCGGTGGCCGGCGCGCAGCGCTCTAAACTGTTGGCCTCGACCAGCGCCCACGCTCAGCAGCAACAGGACGTAGCCCCGGTGTACATCACTACCTTGCGGCCGCCCGCGGACGGCAGTCAGCAAGCAATTGTGATGCCCAGTTCTGTCACCGTATCGGAAGAGGATCCCTGGTTTGGTCCATTCTACACCCTGAACGATCCTGACCGGTCTGTCTCCATTGACATTCTCAATCAACGCGGTTTTGTAGCCTTTTTCTTTCCGGGCGGCGACATATGTATTCCTGGCTATATGGACAGTAGCTTTGCCATGGGCTACCAGACAGCAGCGAGAAATGGATTCTACGTTAGACGCTGTCCCGGGTTTGAACACTTGACATCCTTAAACCTGCAGGTGACCACCTATCCTGACGCGGCGGTATACACCACTCACCACATCAGGGTCATCAGCCGTAGCGCTCCTACTCCCACCACCTCTGCTCCCACGGCTACCCCCACCAACCCCGCCCGCACGGCTACTCCCACGGCAACACATGATTCAAATGCTGCATCCACCTCCACCCCAACCGCTACTCCCACCGTAACACTTGAGGCAAATGCCGCAGCCACAGCCGCGTCTTCGGCGACTCCATCGGTGATGGCGCCTTCCGTGCCGTCACTGACTGCCGTGGCCGGCGAGGGCGCGGTCGACTTGAGTTGGACAACGGTTTCTGGCGCACAGCGCTATGTACTGATGGCCTGGTCCAGCGCCACTTGCTGGGAACGGCTCGGCGGAGACAATCTGACAGACACGTCTTACAGCCATACCGGACTCACCGCGGTCACGACCTATTACTACTGGGTACGCGCTGTGTTCGGGTCGGGCGAAAAGAGCGGTTGGTCCGAGCGCACACCTGCCAACGTTGTTGTGGCCGCGTCCTCAGGAGTTCCGGCGCCCACACCAACACCCCCTTCGACGGCCTTCGCGCTTTCTCAGCCGGTCCTGTCAGCGACGGGCGGCGGCGGTGCGGTCCAGTTGAGTTGGACAGAGGTTTCTGGCACACTGCGCTACATGCTGATGGTCTATACCACCGCCAACGGCTGGCAACGGATCGGCGGAGACAACTTGACGGGCGTTTCTTACAGGCATTCCGGGCTCACCGCGGGCACGAATTATTACTACTGGGTACGCGCTGTTAACGGATCGGGCGAAAAGAGTGCGTGGGCGGTGCGCACATGCGCCACCGCTTAAGTGGCTGCGTCATCAGTAGTTCCGACTCCCACGGCGACGCTGCCAACGTAGCCGCAGCAGAGCCTACCGTCTTACAGACACAAGGCTACCGCCGCGCCCCTGTTTCCCTCCTGCCCGCCACCCAGGAACGTTACTGGATCCACAATTACTTCCGCAGCCCGGTTACCGGCAAGGTGGCCCGCAAATACACCTGAATCGAGCTGCAAGACGGCCTGATGTTCGCTACAAGACACTCCGAGGAGTTGAAACAAGTAGGCTCGGCTGGGCCGCGAAATAGTTCACCCTTCCTGCCCCTTCGCGCCCCTTCGCGGCCCTTCGTGGATCAAAAGGTGTTCTTCCCGGCCCTTCGTGGATCAAGCCGCCTAACTTCGCGGCTCCCCGACATTGTGTCGCGTATCCTTCGCGTGCCTTTATTCATCTTCGTGGATCAATCTGCCCTTTCAACCGACGCAAAAAGGATCCGCTATACAGCCATCAACCGAACGCCCGCCATCCCTAAAATCCCAAGATGTCCTGCATATCCCGCTTCAGACAACGTCCACAAGAAATCCCGAGACAGACCCACCCTAAAATCCCAGGTTGACTATTCCCACAACAATACATATAATTCGGCTCGCCGGTAGGCCCTGTTGCAGCAACAGCTACTTTGCCGAGATGTCATTCTGTCGGGTCGCTCGCCGTGTTGGCGAGCAATGTCTCGGTCGAATTGAATCTGGTGGTCAATGTTGACCCGTTCTTACATTGAGGTAGGGACCAATGTTGCGACAACGAAGAAGCTTGCCGTTTCTGAACGGACTCCGTGTTTGGTTTGCCGTTGTCCTCATGGCCGTCGCCGCCATCCTCTTGTACACAAATCTGGCTTCTGCCAAACAGAAGTCGACGGATCGCACGCTGTCTGCGCCTGCCCGGGCCGTGGCTGCCGAGGACCCGATCGAGTTAAGTCGCGATGCGGTGACCGGCGCGCAGCGCTCTAAACTGTCGGCCCCGACCAGCGTCGACGCTCAGCAACAACAGGATCTAGACCCGGTCTACATCACTACTTTGGGGCCGCCGGCCGACGGCAGTCAGCAAGCAATTGTGATGCCCAGTTCTGTCACCGTATCGGAAGAGGATCCCTGGTTTGGTCCATTCTACACCCTGAACGATCCTGACCGGTCTGTCTCCATTGACATTCTCAGTGACTACGGTTTTATAGCCGCTTACTCTCCGAGAAGCGAATTTTGTAATTTTCCAGACTATGTGAGCAGTAGTTTAGCCTTAGGCTACCAGTCAGCAGCGAGTAACGGCTTCTACGTTAGACGATGTCCCGGGTTTGAACATTTAACTTCTTTGTATCTAAGGGTGACCACGTATCCTGACGCTGAGGTATACACCACTCACGACATAAGGGTCATCAACGCTAGCAATCCTACTCCCACTACTTCCGCTCCTACGGTTACTCCCACGGCAACACTTGAGGCAAATGCTCCCCCCACCTCCACCCCAACCGCTACTCCCACCGTAACACTTGAGGCAAATGCTCCCCCCACCTCCACCCCAACCGCTACTCCCACCGTAACACTTGAGGCAAATGCCGCAGCAACAGCCGCGTCTTCGGCGACTCCATCGGTGATGGCGCCTTCCGTGCCGTCACTGACTGCCGTGGCCAGCGAGGGCGCGGTCGACTTGAGTTGGACAGCGGTTTCTGGCGCACAGCGCTATGTACTGATGGCCTGGTCCAGCGCCACTTGCTGGGAACGGCTCGGCGGAGACAATCTGACAGACACGTCTTACAGCCATACCGGACTCACCGTGGTCACGACCTATTACTACTGGGTACGCGCTGTGTTCGGGTCGGGCGAAAAGAGCGGTTGGTCCGAGCGCACACCTGCCAACGTTGTTGTGGCCGCGTCCTCAGGAGTTCTGGCGCCCACACCAACACCCCCTTCGACGGTCTTCGGCCTTTCTCAGCCGGTCCTGTCAGCGCAGGGCGGCGACGGTGCGGTCCAGTTGAGCTGGACTGAGGTTTCTGGCGCACTGCGCTACATGCTGATGGTCTATACCACCGCCAACGGCTGGCAACGGATCGGCGGAGACAACCTGACGGGCGTTTCTTACAGGCATTCCGGGCTCACCGCGGGCACGAACTATTACTACTGGGTACGCGCTGTGAACGGGTCGGGCGAAAAGAGTGCGTGGGCGGTGCGCACATGCGCCACCGCTTAAGTTGCAGCGGCATCAGTAGTTCCGACGTCCACATTGACGCTGCCAACGTAGCCGCAACAGAGCCTACCGTCTTACATTCCCAAGGCTACCGCCGCGAGGTACAGTAGGGCAATCAGAGGAATCTCAGTTGCCTCGAATCCAAAGGCGCCAGCCCAGCCACAGCTTTTCCGCAGCGGGATGTGGCGGTTCTTGATGTGGTGGGGCGAAAGGCAAGCCGGTCGTCGTTGTGGGCAGTGGACACGTCAAAAGAACAGGGACATGATCCCAAACAGGAGTATGATAACGATTTGGATCGCAAACTATCCTATAGACACGTAGATCCCGATAACCAGGAGATTCCAAATCCAAACAGGCAAAGGAATTGGTTCAGTCAGGAATTTCTTGACCAGGCTTTTGGCACTCTCCTGAGATCGTGTTGATTGCCTGTCACCATCTTTATTGTTGAAATTGAATGGGTGGAGGTGCATCTTGCTTCCTCTTTGTTCTTAGGCAATCCAAGTGGACGTGATGTTGACGTGAACAGGTCGCAAGCCAAGACACTCCACTACGGCAGGGTTTGTGCAGGGTATCTTGTAGCGGGAAGGGGTGTCAACTACTGGCAATCGGAGACTTGAGGTAGGCCATCACGGGACGTCGTGGTTTTCGTGTTTTGGCGGGTGTTGTGACTTCCGGCAGGATGCTTGAGAGCAGTTCGATAGAAGTTGGTCAGGTCAGTGTGGTGCCGGCGCGCGTGTTGGGGTTGTATTTCACCATTTTTCCACTAGCCGAACCAGAGGGACGACAACCCATCTTTAAAATCTGACGTTTAGGAAATCACAAGCGACGGAAGACACCCAGAATTCGATTGCCAGGAGAGGAATCCAGAGGAGCAACCAGGGCCAGCTAGACTCACGCGTAGCGAAGTGCCATTGAAACGGGTATATGAAACCAACACTGATGAGTGAGCCCCTTAGAATTGAACCCACATGCTCGAATTTGAGTCTTCTCATGGTTTTGCCTCTTGGGATAGCCGCAAGGCAGGTGTTGTGAATGGAAGCAAGATTAGGGTAGAAGTGACGATACGGCAAGCCAGAATTACGACAAGCCACTATGCTTGGCCCCAAAAACTGGACCACGAGCTAAGGTGTATATGGGAGCAGTTCACCAAGCACGCGGATGGACAGTTTTATGGTCAGAAAACAGCGGCGACGCAGTGACCGATTCGATCCTTTCAGATCGACAGTTCAGAGTATTCTAACTGAGCGGTGTGCGTAAGTCCTTTTCAGTGGCAGCATTGCTGTAAATCGGCACTTCCACACGGCTTCTGTCATTGAAATTTTCGTGCTGTACCAAGCCTTTGGTCTGGTCAGCGGGCTTAAGAGAGGAAAGGAACTGTTTTCCGCGCCATTGGCGCCACTTGCAGCGGGAATTCAGGGCCGAAAGGCTCCAATGGGGAAGCAGATTTGCAACTTGGATCAGTTTTCCAAACCCCTCAACTAAATGAACCATAGCGATATGGATTAGGGTGACACTGGTTGCAGGCAGTTGTTCACAATCTTTTCAAAGGCGTCGATTGAGGCCGAGTCAGGCGAAAGTACTCTTTACTACCCAACGAATGGGCAATAGGGAGAAACCTGGCTGCTCTTGTGGATGTAGAACAGGCCGAAGGCAACAGCAAGAGCTCTGTGAAACACACGTATGCAGAAAGCCACGACAGGATCCGTCAACCCCGATGAGACGCAGGTTCTGGCCAAAGCCACAGCTTCGTCTGAATAACAGACGTTCCCCATCACAGTCGGACATGTCGGCAGTAGTGCCCAGGTCGGCCAATATGAGTCCCAACGTAGCGACGAGAAGATGCCTTTTCCGTTCTATAGTGGGCTTGCCACCATCGCAGGCTCGCACTCCAAGGGGTATGGCGGTCTTGACTGTCTGACTATCGATACTGCCAGCAATTGGATTCTTGTGCGTCCCGATTCGATGACGCACACGCACTCTGAGCGAGTCAAGCAACCGTTGCCAGCTGACATCGTCCCGCCTCTTCCTGAAGCAGTAGTCAACGCTTTGACACGGCGGATAGTCGGAAGGTAGCCTCCGCCATTGGATGCAGCCCACAGTCAGGTAGAGTTTCGCATTGAGGTCCTGACGCATATCCAGATTGCGTGGTCGTTCGTCTGGTTTGGTCGGTGGTATCAGATACTGGATAATGTACACCGGTCTGTCGATCAAATCTGTTGGGTATCTTTTTGTCTTCACATAACCGACGTATACCGCAATTTGACCGACGGCATTTACTTTCCAAACAGTCTCCTAGTGCTGTCACAGCTTCCGGCATTCTAAGATTTGTAAGGAATAGCCCCCTTATACTTGGCCATGCCCCCTTAGGTTCGTTGATAATCGTGATGCCGCTTGGCCGGACGGTAACTTCCTACTTTTGGCTTGCTTCAATTCGGCAGTCCTAGAGAAACTCAGGATTTGGTGTCTTTTGTTTACAGTGAATGTTCTGTCTGCTCTCAGGTGAATCGATGCAAAATACTACAATCCACAATCCAGATCGTTATATGGCGGACTTGCGTCAAATACTTTCGCAAGGCCGCAAGCGCATAGGCCTTCTAATCGGTGCAGGTGCTCCAACTGCCATAAGAGTTGATGGAGACGGTTGCATAGCCGAGGATGGTTGCAATCCTCTGGTACCTGATGTTGCGGGCCTGACGGATGCCGTTGTCGGCTCATTGAGTGAGGATGACAAAGAGATCATTGAAGTTCCTAAGCTGGAATTAACTGGAATCATAAACATTGAAACAATTCTGACTCAAGTTAGGAAACTCGCCCAAGCAATCGGCAGTGCTTACGTTCACGGCTTGAATGCAAGTGGCTACGATGAAATGGCCCAGCGCATTTGCAAGAATATTGGTACGTTTGTAAACGCAACTCTTCCACAGAATCCTAATCCATATTCTGAGGTTGTCTCTTGGATATCCGGTACGAGGCGGCTACACTCCGTAGAGATATTTACGCCCAATTACGACCTATTGATCGAAGAAGCCTTGGAGAGAGCACGCGCTCCTTACTTCGATGGCTTCAGTGGTTCATTTAGACCATTTTTTGACGCTGCAAGTGTCTCCACCGATGTGCTTCCCCAGCGTTGGGCTCGCCTGTGGAAGCTTCACGGTTCTCTCGGTTGGACGATCTTGGGCGATACAGTTGTCAGGACAGGGAGCAAGGAAGATTCTCAGCTAATATACCCGGACCATCTGAAATACGATCAAGTAACTAGGCAACCCTACTCTGCTCTGTTCGAACGGCTACGTTCGTTCCTAACGAGCCCCGACACCCTTCTCTTATGCTCTGGCTTTTCGTTCCTCGACGCTCACATTTGCGCTGTTCTAGAAGAAGCAATGACGGCGAACGCCCATTCTGCAATCTTTGCGTTTCAGTACAAGCGACTCGCTGGAGAGGAAGCAGTTACATCCATGGCGCGTTCACGCCCAAACCTGAGCGTCTTCGCACGCGACGGGGCAGTCATTAACGGAGTTGCTGGCCGGTGGGAGCCTGGCCAACCCCCGAGTGAAGAATGGAAGGCAATCCGGCACACATTCTGGAAGCACGGGCCTGAAGACGGGGAGGGAGAATTTCTGCTAGGGGATTTTGCAAAACTTGCTAGATTCCTTGCGTTGTCGCAGATGCACAGGCTGGAAAATCCAGACGACGCCGCAGACGACGAAAGTGATGCCGAGCATGTTCCGCCATTCATTCAGGAGGACTGAATGCTTAGCCGCGATCCAACCTATCTTGGAATTATCGCAGCAGTTTCTGGGGCTGCGCTTAACGTTCACCTCGCTGAGTCAATCGCGTCTGGTTTGTCAATTTTCAAGGGCCAGACCTACAAGGTTGGTCAAGTCGGCAGTTTCGTTAGGGTGCCACAAGGCTACCAAGACTTGTTTGGCGTTGTTTCCGAGGTTGGTGCAAATGCTGTGCCTGAAAACATAGAACCAGTGGACGACACAGGTCGCTGGATGAAGGTCGAGCTGGTGGGCGAGGTCGTTGGCGGAACTTTCGAAAGAGGGGTCAGTCAATATCCTAACATCGGAGACTCAGTCCACCTAGCGGTTGAAGAGCATCTGCGTAAACTCTACGATATACACGGGCAAGGGCACATCGTGATCGGGACTCTCGCCAGCACGGAGAGTATCACAGCTAAGGTTGCCCTCAACGAATTGGTGACACGGCACTCTGCCGTTCTCGGGTCTACTGGATCTGGAAAATCTACGACTATCGCAAGCCTCTTGAGGTCTATAACGACCCCAATCCCTGAATCTGAGGAATACCCTAATGCTCGGGTCCTGCTGCTTGACATACATGGCGAGTATTCGTTGCCTCTGGCCGACGTCGCCCAAGTGTTCAGTGTTGAGCCACAATACGGCGAAGAACGCTTGTTCATTCCGTATTGGGCCCTGGATAGCGACGACCTGCTCAATTTTCTGACTGGTGGTTTGGAAGGCAACAGTGAAACGGCGTTTACCGACAAGATTTATCAGCTTAAATTGGCGTCCCACGGTTCGCAGACGTTTCCGGGAGTTGACTCCGAATCAATAACTGTCGACACTCCCTTGCCCTTCAGCCTAAAGAAACTTTGGTATGACCTTATTGACTTCGAAACTGTTACCTTTGAGGGCGTGGACCGTGACCAACCGACTCAACAAGACGCCGGTAACCCTGATTCTCTTACGCCGCCAACATACAAGCCTCATGCTATGGGTGCCGCAGGACCATTTCTGAATCAACAGGCCGTCGGAATTCAGCGTCCTTTGAACCTTTTACGTTCTCGATTACTTGATCGTCGCTATAGTTTCCTGTTGCGCCCAGGCCCTTGGGAGCCAGATCTTGATGGGAAGCCAACAAGAGACCTGGATGATCTTTTGGCTGGATGGTTAGGTGGCAGCGAGCCCATCACCATCCTTGACCTGTCCGGGATACCCAGTAGCGTTCTTGAACGTCTGGTCGGTTCGATCCTAAAGATAGTTTATGAAGCGCTGTTTTGGAGTCGAGAAAAGACGGAAGGTGGAATCAGACGCCCATTGCTGATCGTGATGGAAGAAGCACATCGCTACCTGTCAGATAGAATGGATGGGACAGCATCTGAGGTTGTTCAAAGAATTGTCAAGGAAGGCAGGAAGTACGGAGTGGGAGCCATGGTGGTCAGCCAGAGGCCTTCGGAAGTGAATGAGACCATACTATCGCAGTGTGGAACTTTCTTTGCACTTCGTCTAGCGAACCTAGCTGATCGCGCACGTGTCCAAGGAACGCTGCCGGACGGCCTTGTTGGCCTTCTAGATGTGCTGCCTATCCTCCGTACAGGAGAAGCCATCGTTACTGGCGAGGCAGCGAAACTACCAATGCGCTGCCGAGTAACCCTCCCTGCTAAGGAGCATAGGCCGCGTAGCGAAGACCCGGCTGTCAGTGCCAATTGGGGTATGGCAAGACGAGAAGAGGGGTATGAACGAGTCGTGGCATCATGGCGGGCACAGAGTCCGCTTGCGGTAGCTAGGGACCCGGGAATCACACGGACCCCTGTGGAAGACGACTATACTGCGGAGTGAGGAGAGGCCAGATGGACAGACATCAAGTAGCATCGTCAAACATAAGGGCAATAGGTTATGACAGCACTACTCAGACCCTTGAGGTCGAGTTCCAGAGTGGCTGGGTGTACCAGTACTATGGCGTTCCAGAAAACCTGAATCAGAAGATCATGCTGGCGTCATCCAAAGGACTATTTCTCCACCAATATATCAAGAATGCCTATCCGTATTCGCGAGTTGGCTAATTGGATGTGTGCATTGGAGCTCAGATATACCCGAAAATCTTGGCTTGTCACAGCCATCGGATGAGACCGGCATTGGATCGGGAAGTGTAATGGTCGGGGCCTGCTAGAGCAGACATATTCGGAGTTCCGCTCGCCCACGCAGATGAGTCTCGGTCCTTCTTGGCCGCTCCGCTCCTCCACCGGGCAAGCGCGTTCGCACTGTACAGTTTAATTGCTCCTTGCTTTCTCCCCCCTCTCGCGCCACAATACTTAAGCCGAGGGCTTCGTTAGGCTAACAGGCGGCCCAGCCACATCTCGAAAATTGTGCCATATATCGAACACACCGGCCCAGCATACATTGGCCCATCCTCCAATCCCTCATATCCCAGTGCAGACAACTGTACAGAGCTCGTCACACGCTCGTCATCTCCCGTACTACAATCCTATGTGCGCTCCGAAGTCAGCAACGCCCCAACCATCCTGAAAATTCCAAAATCCTGATTCAGACACCCGCCTAAACTGCTATCCCATCCCCTAGCCCCACAAGTCCCAGTTCAGACAGTTTTCGAAAGCCACCTTTCCGCGCCCCCTCCGCAACCCCGCCTCCCACACCATGCCGTAAGAGGCGGATCGCCGGCACTACCATCACGGTGCATCACCCAAATCCCATAAATCACAGTTCAGACATCTGCCCATCCCCAAAATCCCACTAATCCCAGTTCAGACAACTGTCAACCAATCCCGAAGCGCCGAAACCACCATATCCATCTTGTAAACCCTCCCACTGTGTGCTAAATTTCAGACACAAGGAGGCACGCCAATGTCAACCGACCTGAACTCACTGTTCCGCCTTTCCGGCCCTTCCCCTGCCGATCTCGAATCCTTCCACAACGACGGCTACATCGCTTTTCCCAACGTCTTCACCGACCACGCCAGGGAATCCCTGATCAAGGAGATCGAGGGCCTTGACCAAGTGCGCGAGTACGTCCAGGCGTTGGAGAGCTATCGCGGCGAACCGAAATCCTATTTCATTCGCCCCTGGAACGAACGCGGCCCCTACAGCGACCAACTGATCGACGACCCCTTCATCGCTTCCGTGCTGCAAGCCACCATTGGCGACGACTATCACTACTGCCATTCCGCGCTCAACATCGCGCCGCGCGGCATCGGTCCGCTTCGTTTCCACCAGGACCATCACCACTGGAAGCATGAGAATCCCGTCAACCATGCCGAACGCGATAAGTACTATGTGCAGATTCTCTACTATCTGAACGGCTTCACGCTTGGCGACCGCAATCTCAAAGTAATCCCAGGCAGCCACCTGGTCGAGCCGACCGAGGACGCCACACCGGACAGGATGCTCGCCGGCGAGTTCGACACCGAGGCCGGTCGCCCGCTCCGCGAGAAACGACTCGAGTTGCCGCCTGGCAGTATGGTCTACATCAACGCCCGCATTTTCCATGCGGTCGAGCCAAAGCCCACCGACTCTCCCCAACCGTATCGCATCTTCAATATCGACATCTTCAAAGAGGCGGGCCCGCCGCACCGCTATACGCAGGAGATTCCCGCTGAATGGATAGCGAGCGCTAACCCTGCGCGCAAAAAGCTATTCATGCGCGAGGCCTACACCGAAGGTTGCTGGACCTCGTCATGAGGATTGGCTCAGCGATCTTCAACTACTGAACTCCCCCGCGCTCCGACAAAACGTCGGAGCGTCTTTCTTTTCATTGGGACCTGTATAACAATCTGGACCACGTGTATGCTGTAAGCCCCAATCTTTGATCCACAGGACAGGAAAACATCGGGCAACCTGCGGTGTGGACTTGTATTTCAGGCGTGTGCGCCACACTTGAAGGTGTCCCGATCTGCAGGCCGCGGCGTCCGGCGTTACAGCCCAGAGGTAGTCAGGAACCCTCCCCTCTCAAAATCACATACGGGCCAAAACGCCATTTGCTTACAAAATTATAATGTGCTATAAATGCTGGTCAGATTATTATTGTTGGGAATAGTTGTTTAAGCAATATATTCACGTGCAGTCTCGCCGTGGAAAGACCCCTGGCAGACAAGCGAGGCTCGGCCTGGTTCTTTGCAAGCGCCGTTCTGTGGCCCTTGCAAGGTCGTACGAATAGATGCGAATTACGAACAACCATTTCTGTGTGGCCGACTTCTCTTCCATTAGGTTGTCCAGCCACATTCAGGCGCCCGTATTGACGGACGATTGATTCAGACGGCCCATGGGCATATGAAGATAGATTGGCGATCAGGAATCCGTCCTGACCCAGTCCGCAAGTTATCCAGGCGGAAGACGCAACAGCATGGACTCTTGTCTGTGCCTCTGACAGCATTAGAAACCCCCCACTTCAAAAGTTATATAGTTAGGACTTTCGCTAAGCTGGCTGGAAAGCCGGGATAGTAGGTCTGCGAAGTTGGTTTCGCAGATAATCGCTGAACAGGTCAGTATGCACGCGATAGATGGTTTTGTTGAGCAAGGCAGCGTGGACCTTCAATGAAAGCCAAGCATGGTAACAGCAAGCGAGGTGATTGCGCTGCGAACGAGCTTTGCGACATTGGCATTTGGCGGAGCCTGTCAGTTGCTTCAATGCGCGGTGAAATTCTTCGACCTGCCAGCGCAACTCGTTCGCGTTTTGAGCGACTTGCGTGATCACGGTCTCATCCAGATCATTGGTGATGACCCAGTCAATGTCGCCGTTTAGGGCAACTACCTTGAACAATCTCACTTTGAAAGGCACTTTCTTGAGCTTGACAATGATGCCATGCCTAAGCCGTTCGTCGTTCCAATCGATGGCATCGAGATGGATATAGCCATCTTCTGCGCTCAGACTGACCAAGCGGTTGGCTTTGAGTGTGGTGTAGAAGGTCAATCCCAGACGGTGAACCAGCTTCAAGTTCCGCCAGGAGCCATACCAACTATCAAACAGCACCGTCTTGGCCTGTATCTGTTTGGCGCCAACCGCTCGCAGCAGCAGCTCTTGAAAATGGTCGTTCTTTGACTTGCCATCCGCTTCTTTGGCGTATATGCGGAAATCAATCGGATAACACTCGCCATCTTCACCACTGCTGTGAACCAGATTCACGACACCGATGCCGCGTACCAGTCCACCTTCAGCGCCACTGTATTGCAGCTTTACCATCTCGATTGACCGTGAATAGCGTTTGTCTTGCACACTGTCGTCAATGATCAGGTACGCATCCGGACTATCGTCGATCTGTTCTGCCACCAGTTCCCAGAGATGTCTGGCTGTGAGTCGCTCTCGTTTCAGGTAATCACTGACGACATCGTGGCTCATCCCTCCCAGATGCTCAGCCAGATTGGCACAGGTGTAGTTGATCGGCGTGCTGATAAGGTATTCGACATACTTCTGTTTTGTTATCATGTCTCAAGCTTACAGGATCCTGTCCTCCTAGCGAAAGTCCTAATAGTTAATTCTACAGGGCGGCATGCCTTGTAATAGCAACAGCTTTTTGCCGAAGTTACATTTTGGGTCGCAGTTCGACATGGGTGTTGTGCCGCGGCCTGGTTGAATAAGACAGTCAATAATTAACCGTTTGTACAAGGAGGTAGAGACGGATTATGCGACAAAGAAACGTCGTATTGACTTTACTGGTCGGTCTCGGTGTCTGGTTGGCGGTGGTCCTCCTGGCCGTCGCGGTCAGCCTGATATACACGAAGCTGACCCAGGCTAAACAGGGTTCGACGGAATCCAAGCTTTCTGCGCCCGCCGTTGCCGGCGAGGACGCAGTCGAGTCAAGTCGGGTTGCGGCGACCGGCCCAAAGAGCTATGAACTGTTGGCCTGGACCAGCGTCGACGCTCTGGAGGAACAGGACGTGGACCCGGTGTACATCACTACTTTGGCGCCGCCGGAGGACGGCAGTCAGCAAGAAATAGTGATGCCCGCCTCTGTTACCGTGTCGGCAGACAATCCCTGGTTTGGTCCATTCTATGCCCTCAACGATCCAGACCGGTCTGTCTCCGTTGACCTTATCCACGAATACGGTATTGCCACCGCAATCAGGCCGCGCGAGGGCCTATGTAGTTTGCCTCACTATATAGACAGTAGTTTTGCGGCGGGCTACCAGACAGTAGCGAGAGAGGGCTTCTACGTTAGACGCTGTCCAGGGTTTGAACACTTAACATCCATAAGCCTGGCGGTGACCACCTATCCTGACAACAGAGGATACACTGTTCACCATATCAGAGTGTACAGCGATGGCGATCCTGCTCCCGCTACCTCCGCCCCAAGGGCTACTACGACGGCTACTCCCTCGGCAATAACGCTGTCTGCGCCGCAGTTGACCGCCATTGCCGGCGACGATTCGGTCGAGTTAAGTTGGGATTCTGTCACCGGCGCGCTACGCTATGAACTGTGGGTCTGGACCAGCGCCGGCGGCTGGAAGCAAATAGGCGGCGAAAATCTGACCGGCACGACCTACAGACACACTGAGCTTGCGGCGGGTACGAATTACCACTACGCAGCGCGTGCAGTATTCCCTGAGGACGTGACCGGTCCCTGGTCGGAGCATGCCTCCGCATCCGACGCCGCACCGCAGCCCTCATCGGCAGCGCCAGCGCTAGCTGTCGATGCCATTGAGGGTGCGATCGTATTGCACTGGACATCGGTGACCGGCGCGCTAGGGTATGAACTGTTTGCCTGGACCCGTACCGATGGCTGGCAGCAGATAGGCGGCGACAACCTGACCGGTACAACATACACCCATACCGGGCTAGCTGCGGGCACGACCTACTTCTACGCGGTGCGCGCAGTGCATGCTGGGGGCGTGGCCGGTCCCTTGTCGCAGTCGTCATTGGCAGCGCCAACGCTGACCGCCGTGGACGGTGAGGGTGGCGCGGTCGAGTTGAACTGGACACCGGTGAAAGCCGCGCTACGCTATGAACTGTGGATGCGGACCAACGCCAGCAGCTGGCAGCAGATCGGCGGCGGCAACCTGACCGGCACAACTTACACGCATACTCAGCTTGCGGCCGGCACGACTTACTACTACGCGGTGCGTGCGGTACACGCTGGAGGCGTGACCAGTCCCTGGTCGGAGAATGCCTCCGCAACCGTCGCCGCGCCGTAGTCGTCATGGGCAACGCCAGCCCTGACCGTCGAGGCGAGGGAGCGAGCGGTCGAGTTGAACTGGACAACGGTGCCCGGCGCGGAGCGCTAGCTACTGAGGGCCTGAACCAGCGCCGGTGGCTGGCAGCAGATCGGCGGCAAGTTCGACGCCCCGGCTTGGGCGCAACAGCTGGCCGACGCCCATGTGGACTCGATCACCGGCTTAGCGCGCGGTCATCGCGGCTTGACCTCCTACAATAGGCTGGCCCGCCCGGAGCGCCGCCGCCCCCGTCTGCAATGCAACCCGCTGGCCCTGCAGATCGAAGCCGCCCATGCGCGTGATTTCCATGTGCCCATCTATACAGCAGTGCTGTGGATGCAGGTAGGGAAGGAGAGTTCAATCTGAGGGCACTGGCCGTCTGAGGCGGAGTTCAATGCGCGGACCTAACTGATACCTTCTATTTTGCGTTCGCAATCCTACAAATGCACCAAAATGACCCGTGGATAGCAGACGGCCTCTCAGTATTCATGACTCGTCTACGAATTCTGATTGTCCGCTATAACTGAAGGAACATGGTTGGCGCATATCTTGCACGAGCAACCTGGGCTAGTGAAGTGTCTTATGCCTACCGTTGTGGCTCCCACCCTATGTGCCCTTTGGAAGACCAGGTCGAAAAGCTCCTCCTCATCGTTTTCGATGTATCGACGGATTGAGTAGGCACACAGGTCAGCCAACTGAACCATACTGTTCAATTGGCTATCGACAAACATTGGCGTTTCAATGATATGCTCAATCTGTGTCCAAAGTGTTCCCTTGCGCAGGAATGTCCTCATCAACTCCGTATGTTTCTTCGCCACAGTGTCGTTGTTATCGTGAATGAGAAGCCCATAGTCCGATTGACTGTTCCGCAAATAGTGTTCAAACCGGGATACGACTTGCTCGAATGCCTGTTCATGCACTGAGGTGTTTGCCATATTTGGATCAAAATGAACTTTGTCTATACACTCCGCGAACAACCGGACGACACCCCATTCTGATATGAGCTTCGCAATATCAGTTACGGCCTGTCGCCTCTCACACTTCGTAAGATGCGCATAGGACTCAGTTTTCCCAAAATTCTTTCGAGTCTGCTTGTATCCCTTTTGGTTCTCCTTTTGTAACCGAAAAAGCTCTGCTCTACGGCGTTTGCTCACCTCTGACCGTCGCTTCTGGTATGTCATCGACTCAAAGCCAGGAATCGAATTCTGTTCAATGTATGTTCTCATCATCCAGGCAACATGAATCTCTGCGTCACCCAGCCCGTAACTTGACTTGATCTTCTCCAGCTGTTTATTGTGTTGGCTCCAATATTGATCAGGGACTGAGATCCCTGCTAACACGAAGTGAGACGTATTTCCAGTTAGTTCTGGCGTTCCTGATTCATCAATGTAGCATAGTTGCATTGGGGAAACTCCATAAAAAAAGCGACTAGGTTAGGGGCATTGGCCCCGATCAGAGACGCTTGGCGACTCCTCCTAGACGCAACCACATCCTAACACAAGAACACCGAAATGTCAAGAGTGGTATCGAAATTTCCCCTCCTTAATCATCCACTCCTCCCAGTATATCTCACCCCCTTTTTGGACTGCACCCATCGCAATATTGGGCGCATCAAAATTGCCTAATGAATTTGGATTCTCACGCCAGCCCACTTACTCGAATGTCTGCCCGGCGATTGGTTCGATCTGTATACTGCGATACACTGCAACTCGATCCGACAACTGCTTTAGGTTTCGTTGACATTTGGAGAAGACTGCTCACAATGTGACATAAACAGGACGCAGGCGGGCAGAATCGGATTGTTTCTCGCGTAATTCTCGTAATCGACAACCATGATCTGGGTCGACCACGAAGGGTTTTCTTCGTGTAACTTCGTGCCCTTCGTGGATAGACCATATTTTGACCTTGCGAATCTCAGTTCAAACAGACGTCAACCAGAACTGGACTCTATACTGATCACGTTTCCAACAGGAGCGCCCAGCCCAATGCCTGACTTCCTCCGCTACCGCCAGATCCACCTTGACTTCCACACCAGCGAGCAGCTCGCCAACATCGGCGGCGAGTTCGACGCCGCGGCCTGGGCGCAGCAGCTGGTCGACGCCCACGTCGACTCGATCACCTGCTTCGCCCGCGGCCATCACGGCATGATATTCTACGACACGCAGGCGAACCCCGAGCGCCGCCACCCTCACCTGCAGTGCAACCTGCTCGCCCAGCAGATCGAAGCCGCCCACGCCCACAACATCCGCCTGCCGATCTACACCACCGTACAGTGGGACTACTACACCGCGCAGCACGAGCCGCAGTGGCTGCAAATTGCGGCGGACGGCTCCATCCAGGGACAGAGGCCCTACGAGGCAGGATTCTATGCCAAGCTCTGTCTGAACACTCCCTACGTCGATTTCCTCAAGGCGCACGTCGATGAAATGTTCGCGCTGCTGCCCGCGGTGGACGGCCTTTTCTTCGACATTGTGCAAGACCAGGACTGCTCCTGCATAGCCTGCCGCCAAGAGATGCTGGCCCATGGCATCGACCCGTCCTGCGACGCCGCCCGGCAAGCCTTCGGGCAAGAGGTGACCGACCGCTTCAAGCGGGCAATGTCGGCGCACGTGCGCGCCCACAGCCGGGACTCCACCATCTTCTATAACTCCGGCCACGTCGGCCCGCGCCAGCGCACCACCGGCGCCACTTACAGCCACTGGGAACTGGAATCGCTGCCCTCCGGCGGCTGGGGCTACATGCACTTCCCCCTTTCGCAACGCTACGCCCGCACCACCGGCCACGACAGCCTCGGCATGACCGGCAAGTTCCACACCTCCTGGGGCGACTTCCAGTCCTACAAGAACGCAGAGGCCTTGCAATTCGAGTGCTTCCAGATGCTGGCCCTCAATGCCAAATGCTCCATCGGCGACCAGCTCCACCCCACCGGACGGCTCGACCAGGCTACTTACGATCTGGTCGGCCCGGTATACGCCGAAGTGGCGCGCAAGGAGCCTTGGTGTCGCGGCGCCCGCGCCCTGACCGACATCGGCGTCTTCACCCTCGAGGAGTTCACCGGCGAGCGGCTGACCGCCGAGACCGTCGCCGCCGTGCGCATGTTACAAGAGGGCGGCCACCAGTTCGATGTAGTCGATAGCGAGACCAGCTGGGACGGCTACCGCCTGCTGATCCTGCCCGACGCCGTAACACTCGACCAGAGCCTGTCGCGCAAAGTAGCCGACTACCTGGCCGGCGGCGGCAAACTGATCGCCTCTTTCGAGTCCGGCTTGACGCCCGACTTGTCCGACTTCGCGCTGCCCGCCTGGGGCGTCCGCAAGACCGGTGACGGCCCTATCGATCAGCAAGGCGATCTTGTGCGGGGCCAAGACTTCCCCAAGGGCGACTATGTCGATTATTTACGTGCTGAGGGCGCGTTGGCGGAGGGGCTGCGCAATACGGATTACGTAATGTACATGCGCGGGCTGGAGATCGCTGCCCACGAAGGTACGGAACTGCTGGCGCGAGTCGCTCCAGCCTATTTCGACCGCACCTGGCAGCATTTCTGCTCGCACCGGCAGACCCCCTGCAGCGGCGAGCTGGACGGTCCGGCCGCAACCCGTACGGGAGAAGTAATCTACTTCGCCCACCCCATCTTCCGCCAGTACCATCAGAATGCCCCCCGCTGGTGCAAGCAGCTGCTTTTGAACGCGCTGGAGACTCTCCTGCCCGACCCACTCCTGCGCCACGATGGGCCAAGTAGCCTGTTGACGGCGGTGAACGAGCAGCCCGCAGAGAGTCGCTGGGTCGTCCACCTTCTCCACTATGTCCCAGAGCGCCGCGGCCAGGATTTCGACGTGATCGAGGATGTCCTGCCCCTCTACGACGTCGCCGTAAGCCTGCGCACGCCGGGTCCGGCGGCTGCCGTCAGCTGCGTCCCCGACGGCCAGGCGCTGCCGTTCTGCGAGGATAACGGACGCCTCAACTTCACCCTGCCCAAGCTGGAAGGCCACCAGATAGTGGAGATTGCGCTTGCCTGAAGCGGCCGCATATGTCTGAACCGTTGTTAACGAGACCAGGACTTCGGCTGGGTCTTCGAGAGTCCCTTCGATTCCGTCTTAAGTTCGCTGCCAGTAGTCCACCACCAGTACGTTTTCCAAGTGGGGCCGCAGCAGCGCGCCGAAGGCAATGTGTTCAGGGTGGGGCAGGTAGGCGTCGCGGGCGGCTTCACTGCCGAAAGTGACGAAGAAGCAGTGCGTAAAGCCGCCCGCCTTGCCCTCGACGCTAACATCGGTACCCCACTCAAAATCCTTGATAATGTCGATCTTGGCTGGCAGGGCCCGGAAAGCGTCCTCGATTTCGTTTACCTTCTCGTTAGGCGTTCCGTCCTTGAACTGAAACAGGACGACGTGGCGTAGCATTGGGTGGTCGGACATAGAGACTCTCTTTCGATGGGCTGCTTACTTTGGGCATTCGAGACTTGCTGCAGGATCACCAAAGTACTCGAAAATCGAAACGATCGCAAAGACGGCGCAGTCCGGTAAGAGACCCCCTCCCGTGCAACTACCTAAGGGTAGCCGGTTACCCGCACCCGTTTCAGGCTGCACCCAATCCTAATTTCCCCCTTGACTTAACTGAACAAATGTGCGATAATATCATTACACTGGTGCCCCCACTCCAGAACGCCTCCTAGTCGGATCATGGCACTTTCTGGAACTGGGTAGCCTCAAGTAGAGACTAGACTGCAGACTTGCCAGGACCCTGGCACAGCTGTCCACAATTCGATCCTCCCCGGCTTAGCACATCTCAATATGTAGGTGTCCCGTGCGCCTCGCGCCTGTCAAGGCCGACGCGTCCGGGTCGCCCATCGTCCGCCGCCCCGCCTGCGCTTGGCAACGTCGACTCTCAGTTATTCCCTTTACACAGGAAAGGTAACTACTCAGCCAACATCAATTCGCGACCCTGAATGAGGCGAGCGCAGGTGTTTCTCTCTCCTCACTCCTCTATACTCTCTACTTGCTTGTGGGCGGTCGGGCCTTCGGCCCTCCCTTGTGCGGGGGGATTCCCCCCGCAACGCCCCCCTAAAAAACACGCCTCACCGACCGTTCGTCGTCATAGCGGCTTGTCGGCTGTTAAGCAAGGCGGCTGCCAACCAATTACGCAATGAGCTAGCCTCAATGGCGGCGTGAATGAAGGTCCGGTCAAGACAGGCATCGTACAAGACAGGCATCGTATATGGCTTAGTAGTTACCAGGAAAGGAAAAAATGGCCGCTCTCAACCAATACAGGGTGCCCATCCCAGCTCGCAAACCCAAAAAAGACCAGGACCCTACCCAAGACAATAGCGATTCCCAGCACAAGGAACTCCAACACATCCACGATGCCGCCGAGGCCGGGGCCAACTGGAAAGACCTGGCCGCCGTCGTAGGCGTCTCCGACCGAACTCTCCGCCGCTGGCGTGAGGAAGTCGAAAAAGCCGACTATTTCGCCGACGGAGTACAGGAAGCCAACCAGGACGAAGAGGCCCGTCCTGTGCCCGACGAGGCCGCCCGGATTGTAGCCGCCATTCACGCCGGCCGCGCCGCAGGCCGGCAGGAACTCATCAACGCCATCCGCCAACAGTCCGTTGAAAAGCAGGACATGCGCGGCCTGATGGCCCTACTCAAACGAATGGACAACTTGGACGAATAACCTCTACCCCCCCATATTCGAAGACAAAACAGGCCTTCGAGCGGACAAAGCGGACATATTTATGAAAAAGTCATAAAAATACCCCCATAGGTCCGGCCATTCCCTGACCAGACATTTGCAGGCTAGCGGTCTGTTCTATTATTCTCCTTGAGCAGCTGAGCCCAAGCATCCACTCCTGCCTTCATCATTCTGGTGGGATTGATGCCCGTTCATGCCGACTCGCTCCTGCAGTTTTCAAGGATCTGTCAGGAGTGGAGGGAGCAGCCGACACATGTTCTTTCACACTCAAATGCTCTTCCAAGCGCTCGTGATCTCTCGTCGAGGTTCGTCCAACGCTCGTACGAGCGCACCTGTGCCAGCGGAAACGCCGTCTTCCTGCAAGTCGAGAAATCCTGCAAATCCTGATTCAGACAATGCCCCCAACACTCGTGATCTCTCGTTAACGCTCGTCCAACGCTTGCCCGAGCACACTTGCGCCAGCGGAAACGCCGTCTTCCTGCAAGTCGAGAAATCCTGCAAATCCTGATTCAGACATTCCGCCTAACACTCGCATTCACTCGCAGACTCTCGTGATCTCTCGTGATCTCTCGCCAAACGCTCCTTCGAGCGCACCTGCGCCTGCTGGAACGCCCCCATCCTGAAAATCCAACAATCCTGCAAATCCTGATTCAGACATTCCGCCCAACACTCGCAGACACTCGCAGACTCTCGTGATCTCTCGCCAAACGCTTGCCCGAGCACACTTGCGCCAGCGGAAACGCCCCCATCCTGAAAATCCAAGAATCTTGCAAATCCTGATTCAGACATTCCGCCTAACACTCGCAGACACTCGCAGACTCTCGTGATCTCTCACCAAACGCTCGTTCGAGCGCACCTGTGCCGGCAGGGATGCCGCCATCCTGAAAATCCAACAATCCTGCAAATCCTGATTCAGACATTCCGCCTAACACTCGCAGACTCTCGTGATCTCTCGTGATCTCTCGCCAAACGCTCGTTCGAGCGCACCTGTGCCAGCAGGGATGCCGCCATCCTGAAAATCCTGATTCAGACATTCCGCCTAACACTCACATTCACTCGCAGACTCTCGTGATCTCTCGCCAAACGCTCGTCCGAGAACGCAAGAATTCTATGCGTCCCTCCAATCCTGAAAATCCCAATACCTTGGACGAGTGGGATTACTAAGAACTAAAAACCAAGAAATAGAAACTGTTCAATCCCGCTCCAGACAACGCCCGCCAGTTTCCTTGACCCCACAAAGGTTGTCTGATAGCATGGCCGGGCCTTGCCCTGCCGCTCAAATGGCCGCCAGCTACAGGCGATAACTCTACAACCTCATCGACTCTACGCAATACGCAATACCATAAAGGACTTCCCATGCCCGACCCGCGCCCCAACATCCTCTTCATCATGTCCGACGACCACGCGTCGCATGCCATGAGTTGCTACGGCAGCCGCATCAACCGCACGCCCCACCTCGACCGTATCGCCGACGGTGGCATGCGCTTCGACAACTGCTTCTGCACCAACTCGATCTGCACGCCCAGCCGCGCCGTGATCCTCACCGGCACCTACAACCATGTCAACGGCGTTACCACCCTCTCCTCGACGCTCGACGGGCGCCAAGTGACGATGCCCAAGCTGCTGCAGGCCGCCGGTTACCAGACCGCCATCGTCGGCAAGTGGCACCTGGGCCACGGCGGCGTCAACGACCCGACCGGCTTCGACTATTGGAATGTGCTGCCCGGCCAGGGCCTCTACCACGACCCCGAGATGATCGAGATGGGCGAGCGCAAAGTCTTCCCCGGCTATGTCACCGACCTGATCACCGACTTCTCGCTCGACTGGCTGCGGGACCGCGACCCGGAGCGGCCCTTCATGCTCATGTGCCACCACAAGGCGCCCCATCGCTCCTGGGAGCCGGACGAGAAACATGCGCTCATGTACGAGGATGAGGAGATCCCCTACCCGGAGACCTTCAACGACGACTACAGCAACCGCGCCGCCGCAGCCGCCGCCGCCAAGATGCGCATCGACCGTGACATGACGCTGACCGACCTGAAACAGCCAACGCCGCAGGGGCTGACCGCAGAAGAGGAAAAAAAGTGGAAGTACCAGCGCTACATCAAGGACTACCTGCGCTGCGTCGCCTCAATCGATGACAACGTCGGCCGGCTGCTCGACTACCTCGAGCAGGAGGGGCTGGCGGAGAACACTATCGTCGTCTATACCTCCGACCAGGGCTTCTTTCTCGGCGATCACGGCTGGTATGACAAACGCTTTATGTACGAGGAGTCGCTGCGCATGCCGCTCCTGATCCGTTACCCGCAAGCGGTCGAAGCCGGCGCCGTCAATGACCAGATGGTTCTCAACGTCGACTTCACGCCCACCCTGCTCGAATACGCCGGCGTCGAGATCCCGGCCCACTTCCAGGGCAGCAGTTTCAGTTCTCTGCTCTCAGGCGATACGCCCGACGACTGGCAGACGTCGATGTACTACCGCTATTGGATGCACCTCGCCCACCACCACGTCTACGCCCACTATGGCGTGCGTACCCTGCGCTACAAGTTGATCTACTACTACGCCGACGGCCTCGATCAACCGGGCGTCATCGACGATACGAAAGAGCCGGAATGGGAACTGTTCGATCTCGATTCGGATCGCTACGAACTGAACAACGTTTACAGTGATCCGGCCTATGCCGACGTTGTGGAGGAGCTTACCGCGGAGTTATACAGGCTGCAGGCGCAGCTGGGCGACGAGCCTTACGACCACCCAAGCGCGGCGGGCACGTGGCGAGTTTGACGTAACTTGCTGTAAGTCAAGCCTTTTGCTTAATTCGCGTGAGCCATAGCGCTACGCAAGAGGGAGTCGAGCAACTCTAGCCGCGTTGTGCAGCGAGGGGAAAGAGGTGCGCGCGGCCGAGCCAAAGGGCCAGCGCGCCGAGGGTAACGGAGAAAACCACGCCGCTGACGGCCACGGCGACGACGCCGCCGATTGAATACACGCCGCCGGTGCCGAGGCTGCCGACAGCCGAAGCGATCGCCACCATCGCCTCGTTGATGCCCTGCACGCGCCCGCGCTGCCGCGAACCCTCCAGCGCCGCCGACAGCAGCGAGGATCCCGCGATATAGCTGAAATTCCACCCCAGCCCCAGCAGAAAGAGCGACAGGAAAAGAACCGGCAGTTCCGCCGAAAGAGGCATCATAATCGCGGCCAGCACCTGTATAAGCGCGCCCGCGAAGATCATCGGCACGCGGCCTACACGCCCTGCCAGCCAGCCGCTGACGCCAGAGAGACCAAACATCCCCAGCGTGTGCGCCATCAGGACATAGGATATCGCTTTCGCATCGTAGTCGGCGCGATTCATGTGCAGCGGCGTGACCACCATCAGCAGCGTCATGACAAGTTGCCCGATCGCCATCGCCGCAATCGCCAACTGCACGTCCGGCAGCTTGAGCAGCCGCATGACCTGTTGCAGCCCCCTGGGCGTTCCATCGGTAGCGGCCTGGGCATCGGGCGAGCCATCCTCTGAGCCCTCCGCTGCCTTGGCCGCATCCCTTTTCCGATCCAGCAGCGCGGCCAGCTCCTTCGGGTCGGGCCGCAGCGCCACCAGCAGCAGTATCAACGCAACCGCCATCAGCGCCGCGCCAATCCAGAACGGCCCAACGTGCTCATGAAATCCCTGCTGTCTGGCCAGCCCAACTGCCGGCTCCACCAGAAGAGGGCCGCCTATGGCCCCTACCGTGCCCGCGAACACAATCAGTCCGATAACCTTGGCCTGTTGCACCAGCGGGAAGATCTCCGCCGCAGCGTAACGTGTCTGTTCCAGCGCAGCGCGGCCCACGCCCAGCAGGATGGCGCCGCCAAGAAAGCCCATCAGCGAGCCTGCGCTTATTGCCGACGCAGAAACGAGCATCCCCGCAATCACAAAAGCGAGGCCAACCGCCAATCCTATGCGGCGCCCCGCTTTGTCGAGCAGCCAGCCAAGTGGATAGCCCGCCCCCGCTCGTCCCACCATCGCCAGCGCATTGGGAAGCCCGATCAGTTGTACCCTGCCGCTAAGTGAATAGGAGATGATGGGCGTCAGCACGAAACTGGCGATCATAGCCGCACTGTTCAGGCTGCTGACAATGAACAGCGTGACTATAAGCCGCCGCTGAACGCGGGACATCGGAATCATGGAGAATGAATCCTTCGCAGGTCTGACCTCCCCGGCGCTACGCACACCCGGAGAGGGAAGGGCCTGTGCTTGGAATGGCGTGCAACACATTGTAAACAGTCATCAAGCAAAGAGCAATTGCGCAAAGGTCTGACACGTCCGGTAACCTCTTACCCAAAGTCAGTTCCCGATCATGAAATCGTCCTCACCCTCGGACCCAAAGTGTCCCCGCCCTGCCATCACCTACCCACTTTCTCCAATCCACCATCCACTATGCCGGCCTGCGGGCAGAACCGGACTGTTTCTCGCCTGATTCTCATGATCGACAACCGTGATCAGCGCCGACCACAAAAGATGTTCGACGCGGCCCTCCGTGTCCTCCGTGAACAAATGTGTTGCCGTTGCAGGTCTTCGTGGTCCTTTGTGGTCCTTCGTGGACAAAAGGAAGTTGCAGTCGCCGTTGCAGTTCTCCACGGCCCTCCGTGTCCTCCGTGGACAAATGTGTTGCCGTTGCAGTTCTTCGTGGCCCTTCGTGGTCCTTCGTGGAAAAAGGTTTCCCCCCACTCGCCCTTCGAGGACAGACCAAATTATGCCCTTGCATATCTCAGTTCAGACAAACGTCAGCGAGCCCTGGTTACCCCGCCGGTACGCGGCATTTCACTATCCCCTCTCCCCTACCCCCTACCCCCTGCCGTTCTTGCCTTTGAGGCTGGTCTGCGACCCTGCGAGCCCATAAGAAGATAGGGGCAGATTCTTGCGACGAACAAGGGGTTGTGGTACGGTTCAACCGGTCTGGGCCGTGATTCCTCGGGTTCGTGTGACAAGGCAGATTCCACCACCGCGCACGACCTGAAATGTCTTGAGCATGTCACCGTCCCGGTTTGGCTCCAACGCTCCACATTTGAGACCCGTCAGTTCATCAACTGCGAAGGAAAGCACGATGGCATCGAACGCAAAACCGAATATCGTCCTGTTCGGCATCGACTCGTTGCGGGCCGATCATATGAGTTGCTACGGCTACGAACATCTGACCAGCCCCTATCTGGACCGCTTTGCCGGGCAAGGCGTGCTGTTCGAGAATACAATCAGCGCTCACATACCG
Source organism: Caldilineaceae bacterium (assembly GCA_965220715.1). Classification (GTDB taxonomy): domain Bacteria; phylum Chloroflexota; class Anaerolineae; order Caldilineales; family Caldilineaceae; genus Bin5. The sequence continues at coordinate 2,952,924 of OZ244843.1, read as the reverse complement.
ACCACGAGCGCCTACGCCTCAATGCTGACCGGCATGGACGTGTTCTCGACCCAGGTAGTGGCCCTGCGTCATCAAGGCGGTCTGCGGCCGGAGGTAAAGACCCTGGCCGAGATTCTACGTGACGAGGGCTATCACACCATCTGCGTCGGCTTTGACGGCAACCCCAGCAGCCGCGGCTTCGACGAGTACCTCAGCTACAAAGCCTGGGGGTCTTGGGAGGAAGGTCGTCTTCCCAAAGCCCAGCTTCTGAATGAGCAGGCAATACCGGCGATCGACCGCATGGTGGCCGATGACAAGCCGTACTTCATCTTCCTGCGCCATATGGACCCCCACGCCCCCTACCTGCCGCCGGAGCCCTATGAGCGCATGTTCTACCATGGCGACGAGTGCGATCCCAGCAATAAGTCGATGGAGCCGGTGCTGGCGTTCAAACCATTCCGCGACTTCCTGGCCTCCTGGCTGCCGCCGGGCATCACCGACAAAGACTATGTCATCGCCCAATATGACGGCTCTATCGCCTACATGGATGCCGCAATCCAGTCGATCTTCACGGCCTTGGAGGAGCACGGCGTTTTCGACGAGACCATCGTGGCGATCAACGGCGACCACGGCGAAACCCTTTACGACCATGAATGCTGGTTCGATCACCACGGCATCTATGACAATGTGCTGCACGTGCCCTTGATGCTGCGCTATCCGCCCAAACTGCCGGCGCACAAGCGCGTTGCTGGCTTCAACCAGCACAAAGACCTCGTACCTACCCTGCTGGATCTGGCCGGCATCGACGCCGGCATCGACTTCGACGGTCGTTCCCTTCTGCCAATGGTCGAGGGCCAGGTGGCTTCCCACGAGAGCCAGATCTACATCACCGAGTGCACGTGGATGCGAAAGCACGGCTGGCGCACGCCCCAGTGGAAACTGATGCTGGCGCTGGAGCCCGATTTCCATTTCAAGCCCCCGGTTGAACTCTACAACATGGTCGAAGACCCCGAGGAAAACTGCAATCTCGCCGATGCGCTGCCCGGCGTGGTCGAGGCGCTGACCGCCCGTCTGAACGCCTGGGAGAGCAAGCGTGAGGCCGAAACCGGGCTGCCCAATCCGATTCACCACCAAGGCGACTGGCACGGCCTCAAAGGCGTCGGCCCGTTCACCAGCTCGCAGCAGGCCTACGATTCCCTGCACATCGGCGACGCCAGCGCCGCCCGGCGCCTACAGGCCAAATCGCGCGAAGTCGAAGAGAAAAAATAGGGGTAAGGTACCCGCGATGGCTTCGTCCGCGAAACCAAACATCGTAGTTCTCGGAATAGACTCGCTGCGAGCCGACCATCTTAGTTGCTACGGCTACGACCGGCTGACCAGCCCGCACCTGGACCGCTTCGCCTCCCAGGGCGTACTCTTCGAGAACACGTTCAGCCCACATATTCCCACGACCAGCGCCTACGCAATGATGTTGACCGGCATGGACATTTTCACCTCGCAACTGGTGGCGCATCGCCCCAAGGGCCCGCTTCGGCCAGAGGTGAAGACACTGGCCGAAGTTCTGCGAGGGAACGGCTATAACACAGTCTCGGTCGGTTTTTCAGGAAGGGCCAGCAGCCGCGGCTTCGACGAATATCTGAACTACACGCAATTGGGCAGTTGGTCGCAGGGCCGTGTGCCCAAGGCCCAGAGGTTAAATGAACTGGCACTGCCCGCGCTCGACAGCCTTGTGGCCGCAGACAGACCGTTCTTTCTCTTCCTGCGCCACATGGACCCACATTCCCCCTACCTGCCGCCGCAGCCCTTCGAGCGCATTTTCTACCACGGAGATGAGTGCGACGCCGCCAACCGGTCGATGGACCCGGTCCTGGCGTTCGAGCCATTCAAGCATACGCTCATCGACATGTTGCCGCCGGGCATCAGCGACAGGAAATATGTGAACGCACAGTATGACGGCTCCATCGCCTCCATGGACGCGTCCATCCAGTCGATCTTTACCGCGCTCGAAGCGCACGGGCTCTTCGACGAGACCATAGTGGCAATCAACGGCGACCATGGCGAGGAGCTCGACGAACACGGATACTGGTACGATCACCACGGACTCTATGACAATATACTCCACGTACCTTTGTTATTGCGCTACCCGCCCAAGCTGCCGACGGGTAACCGCGTGGCCGGCTACAACCAGCACAAAGACCTGGTCCCAACGATTCTTGAACTCGCGGAAATCGACGCCGGCATCGACTTCGACGGTCGCTCCTTGCTGCCAATGATCGAGGGCGAGGTGTCTTCGCATGCGAGCGAATTCTACATCACCGAATGCGCCTGGATGCGCAAACACGGCTGGCGCACACCCCAGTGGAAACTGATCCGCGCGCTCGAACCGGACTTTCACTTCATGCCGCCGGTCGAGCTATACAACTTAATCGAAGATCCTGAGGAGAGCTGCAATTTGGCCGAAGAACTGCCCGAAGTAGTGGCAGCCCTCACCGCGCGCTTGTACGAATGGGTGAGCATGCGGGAGGCCGAGGCCGGGCTGCCCAATCCCATCCATAATCAACCCGGCTGGCACGAAATCGAGGGTATCGACTATTTCACCAGTTCGCAGCAGGCCTATGATAATCTGCGAATTGGCCGCCCCAGTCAGGAAGCGCTGCAGCGAGAGCGTAGGCAAAAAAGTCTTGAAGGAAACAAAGCATAAGCCCGGACGATTCGGGACCGAGGCAGCTGAATTCCGACTGGCTGACCCGCCCGATCGCCTCAAATTGGAGCGAGATTCATGAAACTTGGCGCAAATTCAGTCCTTTTCGGCGGTTACGACATGGATACCGCCTTCCGCTGCATCGCTTTGGCCGGCTACGACGGCATCGAGGTTGCTGCCATCGACAGCATGTGCCAGCATCTCGTGCTGGATCGCTGGCAAGAACTGGCGCCGGAGGTCAGACGGCTTGCCAAGACCTACGAACTGGAACTGCTGGCCATGGAACAGCCTCGTCGCGATCGTGACGTCATGGAAAAGGCGTTGCAGGCGGCCGTAGAGTGTGGCATCCCTATAGTGAACTGTGGACCTGGCGGAGAGAGCGGCAACGAGGAAAGCCTGGTACAGACCATTGACGAGCTGGGCGCGCTCTCTCTGATGGCCGAGAAGTACGGTGTTACCCTGTGCGTGAAAGCACACGTGGGCGCCAGTATCTTCGACACGCCGACAACTCTGCGGGCGATGGAGGCGATCAGCTCCCCCAACTTCGGCATCGACATGGACCCGTCACACATTCACCGGGCCGACGAAAATCCCGTAGAGGCGATCGCCGCGGTCATCAGCCGCGTCAAGCACGTCCACATTCGCGACTGCAAGGGACGACAGCAAGGGCCGGGCAAGCCGGAGCTACAGGCCAACGGCCGCGGCGATATCGATCTGGTAGGCTACGTCAGCGTCCTGCACGAGAACGGCTACGACGGACCGTTGAATCTGGAGGTGATCGGCGCCCGCGAGTACAGTCTCGAGCAGTGCTGCACCATCGCCGCCGAGAGCCGCGGCCATATGCAGGCATGTCTGCAAGCTTGCGGCGCGCGTTGAGCTGGCGCGACATTGCTGCGATTCGTCCCTACAGGGAGATGCTTTGCCCCATCCCTATGTCCCACTTCTAATCCGAGGAGAGGTTCATGCTCACTTCAAAACAGATTAAACAGTTTCATGCCGACGGATTCCTGAACGGCGGGCAGGTGCTTAGCAACGAAGAGGTGGAGACGCTGCGCGCCGAGGTGATGCGTGTCATCGACGAGCGGGAGCGCGACGACATTCCCCAGCCCGTTCATGTGCGCAATATGAGTCGCGACGACAGCAGGGCGGTTTGGCAGATCGTCAATATCTGGGAGGCGAGCAAGCCATTCCGGAAGCTCATAAGCCGGAAGGACATCACGACCGGCATTGCGCAACTGACCGGCGCCAGCGAGCTTCGCATCTGGCACGATCAGATACAGTACAAGCCGGCACAGACCGGAGGCACGACCCACTGGCACCAGGACGCGCCCTTGTGGCCGATCATCAGGCCGATGACCGAGGTGACCGCCTGGGTGGCGCTGGACGACGCCGACGAGATGAACGGCTGCATGTCGATGGTGCAAGGCTCGCACCAGTGGGGCAACAACATCGAATATCTCAAACAGCTGGAAGAGATCCAGGCGATGCCGACGGAGTTCCAGGGACGGCCGCTGCAAGTGGCGAGTTGCCTTGTCAAGAAGGGCGAGGTCCACTTCCATCACTCCCTCACCTGGCACGGTTCGCACGACAACAAGAGTGACCGTCCCCGCCGGGCCATTGCGCTGCACTACATGACGAACGAGACCTTTTTCGTCGCCAGCGGCGAGCACGTGATGAAAGCGTTCGTAGAGGTGGATGACGGAAAGCAGATGCGGGGCCAGCACTTTCCGCAGGTGTATCCGAACAGCTGAGTATCCTGCACGCACACGTTTTGGCCGGTGCGAAGTCACTGCCGGCGAGCGCGCCTTCCGTCTGGCGGAGAGTCGGCAGCAGTACCGTTCTTGCCCCAATTGAAGCGGAGTAAAACTACATGATTCGCATCGGCATCGTCGGCTGTGGCCGCATCCTCAACGCCCATCTTCACGGCTACCGGCTCCTGCGCGAGGCCGGTTTCGACGACTTTCGCATCACCGCGCTGTGCGCCCGCAACGTGGACGACGCCCTCATGTTCCGCAAACGGGGCGAGGGGCCGCCCCCGCGCGCGGCGGTGTTGGCGCCGGAGACGGGCGACCCACTGGCCGCCCCGCACATCTACCTGGACGAATTCCAGCCGGACACCGACGTTGCCGTCTTCACCGACTACCGCGAAATGATCGCTGCCGGCGTAGTCGATGCGGTCAACGACTTCACCACTCTGTCAATGCACCACCAGATCGGCACGGCCGCGTTTGACGCCGGCCTGCACCTGTTGGTGCAGAAGCCCTTGGCGATCTCGGTGGCGGCGGCCCGTCTGCTGGTAGACATGGCGAAGGCCGAGGGCCTCACTCTCGGCTTGTTCGAGAATGTGCGCCAGTCGGCGGGCACGCGGGCTGCGGCATGGGCCATCCGCAGCGGACTGATCGGCGACTTGCAACTGGCTCTGTTTGGCGGCATCGGCGGGCTGTGGTCGCCGCACAAGATCGTGGGCGAAACGCCTTGGCGTCATCGCAAGCTGGAAGGCGGCGGCGGGGGCGCACTCGACATCGGCGTCCATGTCATGCACATGGTCCGCTACGTCTGCGGCGAAGTGGCGGCAGTCAGCGGAACAGTGCGCACCTTCGAGCCGCTGCGCTACCTGCACGGCGATCCCGCCGCCGGCCCGGCAATCGAGGCCAACGTAGACGACACCTATCTCGCCACCGTCACCTGCGAGGGCGGCGCGCTGGCGCAATTGATGTGGTCCTGGGCTGGACACGGTGAGGAGACTCCCATCCCCGGCGCGCCTGTTTATTACGGCAGTCAAGGGTGCATCAGAGGTGGCGAGCTTATCCCAGACGACGGCAGCCGCCGCAACCTGCTGGATATGTTCTGGGCAGAAGCCGATCCGTCGGTGCTGGACACGCAGTTTCCGCTTGTAGGACCTGCAGAAACACGCCTGACCGACCCGTTTGCCATCCAACAGCATGACTGGCTGCAGGCCATCGCCCGCGCCGGCCAGCCGGAGACCGACGGCGAAGAAGGCTTGCGCGATCTGGCCGCGGCGTTCGGCATGATCGAGTCCTCGTTGCTTGGTAGAACCGTCACGATGGCCGAGCTTCTCTCAGGCGAAGTATGCGGATACCAGCAGGAGATTGATGACCACTTCGGGTTGGCTTAGAAGGCGGGGGCCAAAAGAGTGAAGCCCAGCGCACGCTATGTGAAGATCGTGGAATGGTCTGAGGAAGATCAGTGTTATGTTGGAAGTTGTCCCGGTCTCTTCTATGGTGGTTGTCACGGTGATGACGAAAAGATGGTGTTCATAGAATTGTGTCGCATTGTAGAAGATACAATTGAGACCTACAAAAAGGACGGAACGCCCCTGCCTTCACCGACTGCCGGCAAAGATTATGCCAACAAGATGTTAGAAATCGTCTGAAAGTTGGAACACGCAAAGCATTCTGCCTCAGTCAATACTTTAATAAACTCCAGGAACCGCTTCATTCATTCCTGGAGGCCGAATCAGGGAGAGATCTAGATGCGACGAGTCGGGATCGTCGGAGCAGGAGGAATATCCAGAACGCACGCCGACCGCTGGAGCCGGATGCCGGGTATCGAGTTGGCCGGATTCTACGACATCGTAGAGGATGCCGCCCAGCGCGCGGTGGAACGTTCCGGCGGCCAGGTATTCAGCAGTATGCACGAACTGTTCGATGCGGTCGACTACGTGGACGTATGCACTCCGGGCACGGCCCACGTCGAGCCGGTGATCGCCGCGCTGGAGGCGGGGCTGCCCACCGTCTGCGAAAAGCCCCTAGCCAATAGCATTGCCGACTGCGAGCGGATCGTCGACGCCGCCGAGCGCACCGGCACGCCCCTGTTTGTGGCAATGGTCGTGCGCTTCTTCCCTCAATTCGCCAAAGCCAAGCAGGTGCTGGACAGCGGCGCCATCGGCGCGCCGGGCGTGATCCGCACCGTGCGCAGCGGCAGCTATCCCGATTCCGGAAGCGGCTGGCGCAAAGGTCTGGCCATAACCAGCTACTACGCCGACTTTGCGCAGAGCGGCGGCGTGCTGCTGGATCTCTGCATCCACGATATCGACTACCAGCGCTGGTGTTTCGGTGAGATGGAACGTGTCTTTGCGCGGGGCATGATGTTCGCGGGCAAGGAGCCCAAAGATCACGCACTGCTCACGGTGCGCTTCGCCAGTGGCGCGGTCGGCCATATCGAAGGCAGTTGGTCCTATCCCCGCGGCCGCTCCTCGACTCGTATTGAGATCGCCGGTACGGGAGGCATACTCGAATGGGATTCGCGGACGCGGCCCCCGGTGGAAGTTGCGCTTGCACAGGAAGACGGGTCCCTCGCTTCGTCCAGCAGTTCACCAACCGCCCCTCACGACGATCCGTACTATGCAGAACTGGCCCACTTTGTTCGCTGCACGGAAGCGAAACAACCCTTCCTCGTGACGCCATACGACGGCTTGATGGCGGTGAAAATATCACGGGCCGCGATTGAGAGCCTGGAGACCGGAAAGCCGATCACAATTAACTGAGGCCCCGTAGAGTCTTCGCAGTACTGCCTTTTTCGTGCAGGCAGCACGTGAACATGCAGTTGCTTTCTTACAACTGACGAATCGCATGACAAATAGAAGAAGGATAAACTGGTGACTGGCGAAATCGAATCTTTGACAGAAGTCCGTCTTGGCATGTTCAGCTTTGCCCACATGCACGCTGCCAGCTACATTCACTTCCTCGCGCAGATGGAGGGCGTAACAGTTGCTGGCATCTATGACGATGACTACGATAGGGGTGGTCGCATTGCCGCCCAGTATAATGTGCCCTATTTCAGAAGGGCGGAGGGCCTCTTCGACCAGGAGTTGGACGGTGCTGTAATTTGTTCCGAAAATGCACTCCATGCTCCCCTCGTACTTCAGGCAGCCGGCCGCGTCCGGGCCATCTTGTGCGAAAAACCAATCGCCACCACCGCCAGCGATGGCCAGACGATGATCGACCGCTGCCGCGAGACAGGCACGAAACTGCAGATCGCCTTTCCCATGCGTTTCGCCCCGCCGGTGATAGAGCTGAAACAGCAGCTCGACGCGGGCGTGCTGGGCGAAATCTACAGCGTCAAGAGCACCAATCACGGCTCGATGCCTGGTCGGTGGTTCGCTGATCACAAACTGGCCGGCGGCGGCGCGGTAATGGACCATACCGTCCATGTGGTCGACCTGCTGCGCTGGTTCTGGGATACGGAGGTGGAAGAGATCTACGCCGAGGTCGGCCGCGAACTGTTGCATCCCGGCTTGGGCATCGACGATGTGGGGCTGCTGAGTTTTCGGCTGGCCAACGGCGTCTTTGGCACGCTCGACACCAGTTGGTCGCGGCCGCCGAGCTACCCCACTTGGGGCGACGTGAAGTTGGATGTCCTCGGCGAGCAGGGATTAATCTCTGTCGACGCCTTCGAGCAGAATCTCCAGGTCAGTTCAAACGATGCGGGCAAGACGTCCGACGTCAATTGGGGCAGCAGCGGTGACGAGGGGTTGGTGGCAGATTTCGTGGCCATGATACGCGAGGACCGGGGGCCGTCTGTAAGCGGGGAGGACGGTCAACGTGCTCTGGAAGTCGCCCTGGCAGCCTACGAATCGGCGCGGAGGGCAGAGCCGGTGGCGTTACCAATTTGAGGACGGGGGCCTGAACAGATCGTCTGCCCCTGTATCAAGGCCAATATCGACTGCTTGCGCTTTGGCGCGAGGCGGAGTGTGTACGTCCCCATTTGATTCCTTGTGGCGACGCGCCAGAATGATCCTTCGCCCGGAGCCTCTGCACAACTCTGTCATCCCATCCACGCCGTGAGCTAGACCCCCTATGGATCAGAATGCAGCAGCAAGGGCGCGAACAGTTCTTCAAGGCAACCCTCTTTTCTTCGACACGGAAACAACCGGTCTTGGCAAGACCGCCGAAATTGTTGAGGTAGGCGTTGTCGACGCAAAGGGCAAGACGATGTTGGAGAGTCTCGTTCGCCCGCGCCGGCGCATTCCGGCCGACGCCATCGCCGTCCATGGCATTTCCAACGAAATGGTTAGGGACGCGCCTACATGGGCAGAAGTCTGGCCGCAGGTTCGACAACTGTTCACTGGTCGGCGCGTCGGCATCTTCAACGCCGACTTTGACCTGCGGATGATGCGGCAGTCGCATCAACAACATGGCTTGTTGTGGGAAGATATGGGAGGGAGCGCCTTCTGTGTGATGAAGATGTACGCTCGTTTCTACGGGGAGCTTCTTGGGCGAGGGAACGCCAAGTGGCAAAGTCTTCAAAAGGCGGGCCGGCAGTGCGGCATCGCCCTGCCGAACAGCCACAGGGCCGCCGACGATGCCCGCCTGACCTGCGCGGTCTTTCGGCATATGGCGGGACTTGCTTAACTCCTCTGATTCCGGAGGTTGCAGTCGAACCAGGCTTATATGGTCCATGCACTGAAGAGATTTCTGATAGGGAAAACGCCCATAGCTGAAGAAGAGATGGACTGGTCCGGAGGCGGGTCAGAGCTTGTGCAAACCCGCTATACATATGAGCTGGAAGAAGCGGCTACTCCGCCAGCAGACCTGATAACCTCTGTTAGGGCGCTCCTGTCGCGCGGCCCGGAAATAATGGTAATGCGGGATCCGGGCGGCGAGCATATCGTGCCCGGGGGACGCGTTGAAGACGGCGAAGGGCTTCTTGACGCATTGAAGCGCGAACTCCTGGAGGAAACCGGCTGGACTGTGCGAGGTGAACCTGCCCTTGTCGGCCTGTTCCACTACCATATCCACTCATCCAAGCCGTTGGATTATCCATACCCCTACCCGGACTTTCTGCAACTACTGTATAAAGCGGAAGCGGACAGGCACTTCCCCGAAGCGATGGAAGTCGACGGCTTCGAATTGGGTGCGGAGTTTCGTTCGCCGGCGGTTGTTCAGCGGCTACCACTCTCGCGTGGAGAGATTTCTCTGCTGAAGTCATCTACGAGTAAGTGAAAGAGAATCTGTTTTTCCATTAACAGGAGACTGTCTCCTCCAATCACTCCTCTCGCTCCCGAATCTCGACCTCCACATTTTGCACTGTACCGCCGCGAATGATCCGCAAGGGCACTTCTTGGCCGACCCTGTCGCCCCGTAACACAACTGCCAGATCATCAGGGTTGCGGATCGCCTCGCCACCAAAGGTGACAATAATGTCCCCCAACATCAGACCTCCAGTCTCTGCCGGACTGTCCGTTTCCACGGAGTTGAGTAGTACGCCGGTCTCCTGTCCCAATTCTTCATTTAGGCTGGCGGGCAAGTTTACAGTCTGTACGCCGACGCCCAAATAGCCTCTGCGTACAGAGCCATGCTTCTTTAGATAGACTACGGTCGGTGCAACAGTAGCGTGGGTCAGAGCAATACCTCCATCCCGACTCAGGGCAGATGTGGCTAAACCGACGACCCGTCCATCACCGCCGACGATTGGGCCACCGGAAAAGCCGGGATACATGGTCAGATCTGGGCGCACATAATGGCTGACCTGACCGCCGCCATGTACGCGCCACTCCTCGCTTATAGCGCTGAGAATACCCAATGAGGCCTGGATCCCAGGACCCGGCCTGCCAAGGGCTAACACTAGGGCGCCTACACTCAACTCCTCTTCCTTTGTCCACTGGACAGCTGTCAGTCCCTTGGTTTCGACCTGTAGTACTGCCAGATCAATGCCAGGATCCCGGCCGATGAGAGTTGCCTCAACTCGACTGCCGTCGGGCAAACCGACAAGGATGCTGTTCTTTCTTACCACGTGATTAGCGGTAATGATCACACCGTCCGCCGACCAGACGATACCACTTGCCGGGTAACGCCGCCGAGCATTCACCTGAACGACACTCTGCCCAGCTGATTTGACGAGAGATACCATTTCATCGCTGGCCAGTATGAATTGTGTTGACAATTTTGGGCTCCTTTTTTGCTGTCTTCTGCTAGATGCAGCCTGCGCCTGCGTTCTAGGCCGCTGCAGTCTCAATAGTAGTGCAGACCGTCTTTCGTCACACCCCCAGACTGGACAGGGGCGTCTCGTCAGAACGGGTAGGAGAGACCGGCATCGTGCAGTTTGATGAATACTGGCAAGACAGCGGCGCTACCTTTCCAGCCCGCTGCCCTTAGAGCGTGAGAAGCCCCAGCCTCGTTGCCTGGACGACGGCTTCAGTGCGGCTGCTTACGCCCAATTTTCCGAGGACTGCTTGTACATGAAATTTGGCAGTGTTTTCGCTGATGTCCAGTCGCGCGCCAACAGCCCGGTTTGTCAGTCCTTCGGCAAGAAGAAACAGAACCTCTTGCTCCCTGGGAGTGAGTGGATCGGGAAAGGGAAGAGCAGGCGCGGGAGATGGCAATCGCAGCGGGCTGGTCAAGGCTGGGTCTGTCACAGTCAGACCTGCGGCAGCGGCGTCGAGGGCGGCGCGTAACTGACGTGCCCTTGCACTGCGATGGAGGATACCAGCCACCCCAATCTGACGGACGACGCCGGCGACCTCGCTGTCCGGCAGTATGGCGATGACCGGCAGACCATCTTCGATCAGTTCGGTTATCTTCTCCCACACCCGGCCGGAACCGGCTGCCGCAGAGTCCCAGCCCACGTCCCAGAGCAGTACGCTTTCGCCGGAAACCTTTTCTTGGGTCAATTGGGCTACTGATTCGATCGTGACAACGCTTAAGACTGTTTCTTGGGAGAGAATAGCTGCAAGCCCGTGCAAGGTTAGCGAATCATCGGCGAAGATCAGAACAGTCAATGGGTCCACCCTGTACTCTTCCATAGATTATATCTAACTTCATCTCGTAGCTCTCTTCCGTGAGAACGATATCAATGTCTTCCATGTTCTTGTTGGGCCCGCAACTTCGCTGGCAGCTCGTTCCATCTCCGAGTATGGGTGAACGCAGATTCGCTTTGTATATTTGAGGGAGTTGGAAGAACTTTGAAGGGGAAAGTTGGTAACGATTCTGTGGTTAGGGAATTCTTTCGGGCGAAGATGTGGTCTGTCGCTTTTGAAACACCGAGGAGTTCTGCCAGCACAGAGTCGTTCCCTAACGGCAGGCGAGGTCGCTCTTCTGTGGATCGCGTGTATCGCCTGCCTACGGATGCGAATTTGCTGCCCTGGCTAAGGGTGAGGAGAGAAAAGGGGCGGACCCTCCTCCCTCCTTCTTTCAACAGAAGCGCTCCTGATCTCACACTCCATTTATTTCGCTTCAACCATGGCCTGCGTCTTGAGGACCGGCGCGGCCTCTGCATTCAAGGCTTCATTCATGTCGGCGAAGACTGCAGTAACAACCTGGCTCAGGAAGGTGACGCGTTCCAGACCCTTGCCGATGGTCTGATCGCCGCTGGCAGCCAAACGCGGGCGCTGTCCTGCGGGCGGTTCAGTCCAAACTGGTCGACAGCCTTCTTGAATGTGGCGAACTCCTTAAAGTAGCTTGTCATCGCCTCGCTGTTGACTGCGCCCTTGCCAACGGGCATGTAGGCGGTTTTCTGTGACTGGAAGATTGTGTTTGCCGGGCTATAAACTTAGGCGAAGTAGACCATGGCGCGGGGCAGCTTTTCAGCGGCGGTCGTGTTGAGGATACTCAATCCGGCGCTGCCAAAGCAGCAGCCGCAGTATTCTGATTTGGGCAGGAAGGAGGAAAAATTGGGAGGGTCTGGAGTATTTGCGAAAGCTATGGGACTCTTGGCAAAAAAGTGACGAAAGTAGGGCGAAAGTCATCAAGCAGGGTAGGTAGGGCGGAGACTGGCCTCTAGATGAATTATTACCGCCAATCCAGGCCGAGATTGAACGAGTCGGCGACGTTCACCAGGACTATTGACGCCGTACTCTTTAGACAAGCCCGTGCAGTTCGGCCAGCAGACGGTCTGTCTGCTCCGGGCGGCCGACGGAGATGCGGATGCAGTTTTCCAGACCCGGTTTCTGATAGTAGCGCACCAGGATGCCCCGCTGTTCCAGCGCAAGTTTCAGGTCGGCGGCATCGCCGCTGCCGACACAATGGAAGTCATCGACGCGGCAGAGGACAAAATTGGCGCTCGAAGGGTACGGTTTGAGGTAAGGCACTTTCTGCAATTCGCGGAGGAGGCGGTCCCGTTCGGCACGAATCTTCTCGACAATCGAGTGCATTTCGTCTGCATAGCGCAGGCTGGCCAGCCCAGCCACAGTTGCTGCTACATTGACGTTGTAAGGCTGCTTGAACTTCCACAGATAGGGCATAAGCCAGACGGGGAAAATACCGTAGCCCAGACGAAGCCCGGCAATCCCCGCGGACTTGGAAAAGGTGCGAATTATGACAAGATTGTCATGCTCCAGCACCAACGGTGTGCGGCTTTTCTCGACGGCGAATTCGACGTAGGCCTCATCCAGAACCACGATGAGAGGGAGCTCCAGAAGATGCAGCAGGTCTTTGTCCGGCAGCCAGTTGCCCGAAGGGTTGTTGGGCGAAGTGAGAAAGAGGAGCTTGGGGGAGATTGATTCCCGCTCCTGTTCGGCAGAATCAACCAGGTCACAGATTCCCTCGACATCAATATGGTAATCTTCCCCCCGCCAAACTTCCAGAACTTCAGCGCCGACCAACTTGGCGTCGAAACTGTACATGCCAAAAGTTGGGGGCGTATTGATTATCGCGTCGCCAGGACCAAGAAAGAGACGGCATAGGTAGTCGAGAATCTCATCAGTGCCGTGGCTGGGAAGGATCTGTTCGACAGGCACTGATGCTGGGAGCGCGTTGGCGCCGCCGTTCAGGTTCAGGGGCTTTTCTGACTGTCTTTGCTCAAGTTCCAGGTGCGCAGCAAGGGCCTGGCGCAACTCAGACTGCTGCGGGTCAGGGTAGATGTGATAGTAAGCGTATTCGGCCAGCGCCTCAGCGACGGCAGGGTGCGGCCCGTAGGGATTTTCATTGGCATCCAGCTTGATTATTTCGGAGGCAGGTATACCCAGCCGCTGGCTCAGGACTTCAAACGGCTGAATCGGTGTATACTCTTCCAGATCGGCAAGATGGGGGTTAAGCAACGACTGGAACCTGGTAGCTGCCATCGTTAAGATTCGTCCTCTTGGTGTGATTTCGATTTCAGTCGCCGGCTCACGGCGGCGGCATGCCCTCCAAGACCCTCGGTACGCGCCAGAATCTCGGCGGCCGGGCCGATGGCGGCCAAAGCTTCTTCATTGAGACCGATCAGGCTGACCAGCTTGACGAAATCGGTCACGTTGAGCGGGCTGGCAAAGCGTGCTGTGCCGCCCGTGGGCATGACATGGCTGGGGCCGGCAGTGTAGTCGCCCAGCACCTCGAAACTTCGTTCGCCGAGGAAAACGCCCCCAGCGTTCTGCACCTTGTCAATCCAGCGCCACGGGCTTTCGACGAGAAGGCAGAGGTGCTCGGGCGCATATTCGTTGGCAAGCGCGAATGCTTCATCTATCGAGCCAGTGACGACGATACCGGCGCCGCGGCCAAAAGTGGCGGCGGCAATCTGCCCGCGCTCCAACTCTTCCAATTGGGCGTGGACCGCTGCCTGTACCTTGTGCGCCAGAGATCGGCTAGGTGTCAGGAGCACGGCGCTGGCAAGGATATCATGCTCGGCCTGGGCCAGCAGGTCTGCAGCAGTCAACTGCGGGTCGGCCCCGTCATCGGCAATGATGACCGTTTCGGTCGGACCTGGCAGGCCGTCGATTCCAACCAGGCCGAAGAGCTGCCGTTTTGCCAAAGTGACGAACAGGTTGCCAGGTCCGCAGATTTTGTCCACAACAGGAACTGTTTCAGTACCGAAGGCCATTGCACCGATCGCCTGCGCCCCTCCGGCAATGTAGACTGCGTCCACCCTTGCAATTGCGGCGGCGGCCAGAGTCACCTTGTTAGGCAGGCCGTTATCTTGTTGGGGGGGCGTGACGACGATAAGCTCCCCCACGTTGGCCACCCGTGCCGGTATGGCGGTCATCAGCAGTGTGCTGGGCAGCGGGGCCGTGCCGCCGGGAACATAGATTCCAACGCGCTCAAGGGGACGTACGAGTTGGCCGACAGTGCCTTCGTCGTCGTTCTGGATCCAGCTCTGGTTGGGCTGGCGGCGGTGAAAGTTTTCTATTCGTTCGGCTGCCAGGACCAGCGCGTCGTAGACCTCAGGTGCGACGTCAGCAGACTGGCGCAGGATAGTCTGCGGATCGACGCGCAGGTCTTCCACGCTGACATTGTCTATTCTTTCTGTCCAATTGCGCACTGCGGCGTCGCCACTTGTACGAACATCTGCCAGAATACGGCGGACGGCTTCATCCGGGCCGATGCGTGATCCGAAGATCCGTTCAATACTGTCCAGCATCTCATCCGGCAGATCGAATGTGTCCCACGGTTGGCGGCGTAGAATTGAGTTGCGGGCAGATTCAGGATCGAGGATGGGAAATTCGTTTGTCATGGAATTGGCAGCGAAATAGTTTGTGTTTTGCTATAGCGTATTGCATACGGTTGATGTTGGACCGCCTTATTGTCGGAGGCGCTCTGCGTCCTCCATCCGGCCCAACACTACTACAATATCGTCCTCTTTAATGAGGAAACTGGCGCTGGGACTAACTACCAAGTCGTCGCGCCTGCGCACGGCGATCACGGTCAACCCATAGCGCTGACGCAGGCTCAGTTCAGACAGGGAATGGTCCCAAGTGCTTGGCGGAGCCAGAAGTTCGACGACACCTACGTCGTTGCCGACTTCCAGATAGTCGACCAGATGATCGATGGCCATTTTTCGTCCCAAACGACGCCCTGCCTCATGTTCGGGCAGAATCACTTCGTCCGCCCCAACTTTCAGCAGGATTTCCCTCTGTGTAATTGTGAGGGCTTTGGCGATAACACGCTGCACGCCCAGTTGCCGCAGTAGAACTGTCGCCAGCAGATTGTTTTCAAAGTCGGTGCCGATGCAGACAAGCCCGGTGTCGAAGGTTTCGACACCTGCCTGCCGCAGGGCGTCAATGTTGGTTGCATCCAACTGGACTACGTGAGGAAGCTCGCCGCTGAGCGCTTGCACGCGGTCGTGGTTCGAGTCAATGGCCAGAACAGAGCGACCATGCTCGACCAGCGTAGTTGCGACTGCAGTGCCAAAGCGTCCAAGCCCAATTACCACATATTCCGATTCACGGTTCCTTGGTTTGAACGGTGATGAATGGACGTTAGCTTCTTCGCTTGGCGTCGCTGCGGTGTCGTGGCCGGGGGAGGCTGTCTGCGCGGCCAAGGGAGACGCACGTTGGAATAGCCGGCCAAGCCAATGCCGAAGCAACATCATGAGCCGCCATGGGATACGGGAGATGGTCAGTTCCGAGGGGAACAGCGGGCGGGCGGCTCCCCCTTCATTCGACTCTTTCGCAGCCATCTTTGCCACCATTGCAACCCGCCCTCCACAGCGGGGTTGGGCAAATGCGCCCATGCAGTAAGTGTTCCATCCTGACCGCATTATAGCATAGCCGGTGGGTCTGAACCTTTTCAAACCGTGCGTCTCGTGTTACCATTCGCCGAAGTTGAACGCAGTACGGATGAGGCGGTATCCGCCCGCCAGGGAAGGTCAAGCATGGCTATGTCTGATAAATTTCGGCCGACGGTCCAGGTTTCGCTTCACCCGCATTTCTTTACGGAAAAGAAGCGCCTGTTCATCGAGAGTGGAGCGCTAAAGGCTGAACTCTTCCTCTATGACAGCGGCGTGGCGGCCGTCCAACTGGAAAACGGTGTGAGTGAGCTTATCATGCTGCCTTTTCAGGGACAGCAGATCTGGTCGGCAACCTTTGGCGGCAGGAACGTCACTATGAAGTCGATGTTCAGCCAGCCGAAGCCAACCACCGACTACGTGCAGACGTACGGCGGTTTCCTTCTCCATTGCGGTTTCACGGCTATGGGCGTGCCAACGGAAAAGGATGACCACCCACTTCATGGTGAGTTGCCAAATGCTCCATTCCAGCAGGCATGGCTAGTGCTTGGGGAAGACGAAGGCGGCGCCTATATCGGCTTGGGAGGGCAATACCAACACACGGTTGCCTTCATGTATAACTACACGGCGACGCCGTTTGTGAAACTTTACGCCGGCGCGAAGGAAGCGCACGTGTCGCTTTGCTGCCGCAACTGCAAGAATACGCCGATGGAATATATGTATCTGGCCCACGCCAATTACCGACCGGTAGATGGCGGCCGCATCGTCTACAGTGCAAAGGTATCGCCCCAGACGGTACGCGTCCGCCGCAGCATACCCAGCCATGTCAGCCCCGGTCCCGAATATCGGGATTTCCTCAACCGCCTGGGCGAACGACCGGAGGAACATCATATCCTGGACGCCAGCTTGTCGTTTGACCCGGAGCTCGTTTTCGGAATTGATTACAACGCGGACGCTGAGGGCTGGGCCCATACTTTACACGTGCATCCAAACGGCGTTGCTGACTATGTCCGCCACCGACCACAGCAGTTGCCGGTTGGAGTGCGTTGGATTAGTCGCACGCCGGACCAGGATGCTTTGGGATTGGTCTTGCCTGCCACTGCGGAACCCGAGGGCAAAGCGGCCGAAAAAGCCAAAGGTTACGTGAAAGAGTTGGAGGGCGGCGGGACCTGGCGATGTGACTATATACTGGGTACGCTTGACACGAATGAGGTGGGCGCGATTGAAGAGAAGATCCAGGGACTGGGATAAGAGGCTGGACATCCCAGAGATTTTTAGACTGGCAAGGTGGAAAGACAAAGCAGTACGCTGCTGGTGGGATGAGGAATCCCGAAGCGTTGTTACATGGGAGCAATGGTAAGGACCTTTTGAATGCTGGTAATCAAAGCAGGCGGCGGCAAGGAACTAAATGTCGACGCCATCGTTTCCGACATTGTCGCGCTGCGCCAAGCCGGACGGGAACTGATCCTGGTCCACGGCGGCGCGGAGACGACCAACGACGTGGCCAAGGCACTGGGACATCCGCCTCAGTTTGTAACCAGCGAGAGCGGATACGAGAGCCGGCGCACTGACAGGCGCACGTTAGAAATATTCGAGATGGTCTACTGTGGCCAGCTCAACAAGATGTGGGTGGAAAAGCTACAACGTGCCGGCTTGAATGCGGTCGGCCTGAGCGGACTGGATGGGCGCATTTTTGAAGGCAAGCGCAAGGACAAGCTGCGCGTCCGAGTTAATGGACGGCGGCTGGTGCTGCGGGATGACTGGACCGGTACGGTCGAGCAGGTCAACGTGGATCTTCTACGGCTGCTGCTGGGAGCCGGCTACCTGCCGGTGCTTACGCCTCCCGGCGCATCCGACTGTGGCGAGGCGATAAACGTAGACGGCGACCGCGCGGCGGCGATGGTTGCCGCAGCATTCGAGGCCGAGGCGCTTGTGATCCTCTCAAACGTGCCTGGGTTGCTGCGGGAGTTTCCAGACGAGTCCAGTCTAATTCGTGAGATACCACGCGCCCAAGCCGATAGTTTTATGAAGTATGCGGCCGGGCGCATGAAGAAGAAGGTTATGGGTGCGACTGAAGCGGTGGCGGCAGGCGTACAAAAGGTAATATTCGCGGATGGGCGCGTGGAGGAGCCGATACTCCGGGCGCTAGACGGGCATGGAACGCAAATTTCGTGAGCAATGTGTATCGCGTATTGCGTAGTCAGAAAGCAGTGGTAGGAGTGTTGCGACAGTCCCGGGGCAATGTATTGCAGCGGTTCGGGAAGAGTCGACAATTGATACCGAAACAAAGAGCAACCGATCAACACTGAATTCAAATTGGACCGACCTACAGATGGATTCTGAACAGAACTTACCCGATTCGCAATTCGCAGTACGCAATACCGCCACCTATGAGTCGGGGGTTGTGCCTCGGCGCGGTGAAACGGTGATGGTAGCGGGCGAAGGCTGCTGGATGATTGATAGCGAAGGCAAACGCTACCTCGATCTGACTTCGTCGCAAGGTGTAGCCATGCTCGGCTACGGTCATCCCGTGTTGACGGAAGC
Organism: Caldilineaceae bacterium; assembly: GCA_965220715.1. Classification (GTDB taxonomy): domain Bacteria; phylum Chloroflexota; class Anaerolineae; order Caldilineales; family Caldilineaceae; genus Bin5. Next base: position 2,934,323 of record OZ244843.1, on the reverse strand, counting down.
TATTCAGGAGCAGGCAGGACGCATGCACGCCTGCCCCAACTTTTTTCACAATGACACACGAGCAGCCTTTCTGGAAAAGCTGATTGCGGTGACGCCTCCTCACTTGACACGCGCCTTTATAGGCAATAGCGGCGCTGAGGCGATCGACGGCGCGATCAAGTTTGCGCGGCTGGCGACGGGGCGCACGGGAATCGTAGCTGCCCGAAACAGCTTTCATGGGCGCACAGTCGGAGCGGTGTCCCTCACATGGAACCCGAGATACCGCCGCAAGTTCGAACCGTTGCTGCCTGATGTCGGCCACATCCACTTTAACGACATTGAGCAACTCGATGCGGTTGTCGATGATGGGACGGCCGCATTGGTGTTGGAGGTCATTCAGGCCGAGGGTGGCGTGCATGAAGGCAGTGCCGAATTTCTGGCCGCGGCCCAGCGAATCTGCCGGGAGCGGGGTGCACTCTTGGTCCTCGACGAGGTACAGACAGGCTTCGGACGCACAGGGCGTTGGTTCAGCTTCCAGCATTTCGATCTGGAGCCGGACATCATCGCGTTGGCGAAGGGACTGGGCGGCGGCTTTCCAATGGGGGCACTCGTCTACACGGAGGAAATACAGAATAGCCTTTTCGCCGGTGCGCATGGCAGCACATTTGGTGGGAATCCTCTGGCTTGCGCGGCAGGTGTGGCCGCAATGAGCGTCTACCAGGGCGGACTGATCGAGCAGGCAAAGCGAGCTGGCGACCGCTTGAGGGCGGCGCTAGAGGAGGCAATCGGCTCCCGCAGGGTTGTACGCGAGATCCGAGGCAAGGGGCTGCTCATTGGAATTGATCTGCGCACGAAGGCCGTACCTTTCCTGAAAATCATGATGGAGAAGCACAATGTGCTGGCGCTGCCAGCCGGTTCAACCGTGCTGCGGTTGCTGCCGCCACTGGTCATCAGCGATGAAGAGATCGAATTGGCAGTGGAGGCGATAGCCTCTACTTTACCTGATACGACTTGAACTCTGGCCTACCACATCCGCTATGGAGCCATGAAGCATGAGGATAATCTACAACAGCATCTTTGTAGATGATCAAGAAAAGGCGTTGAATTTCTATACAGAAGTTCTAGGCTTTGTGAAAAAGGAAGATGTCGCCGCCGGCGAATTCAGGTGGCTAACCGTTGTTTCGCCTGACAATCAAGAAGGCACGGAACTGGTGCTGGAACCCAATGAAAACCCCACAGCCGAACAATATCAGAAAGCCCTTTTCGAGCAGGGAATTCCCGCCACGTCGTTTGGAGTTGATGACGTCCAAGCAGAATATGAAAGGCTGAGAGACCAGGGTGTCCAGTTCAAGGTCGAACCGACGGACTATGGTTTATATTCTCTTGCTTCCTTTGAAGACACTTGCGGAAACCTGATTCAGATCCAGAGCCATTGACACAGCGTAGATGGCGGGATGAGTTCAATTGGGTGCGAGATCCCATAAAATCTTGGTGGAAAAGGGGAAAATGTTGGTAAATCCGTTGCAGCCGAATGGCGACTTACCGTACCGAAACGTTCTGGTGGCTCCATTCAGCGCAATAGGGCATTCTTGTTCATATAGGGCGTTAGGGGCATCTGAACTGTTTCCATTTGGTGTCTGGTAGCCTTCAGTTATTCAGGAGTCTTAGAATGGGAGAATCGAATCAGAACGGTGTGCAGCTTCCGAACGGCACGGGAGACGGGGCCGGCAAGGCTGAAGAGGGAGGCGCGGTGCATGACGTAATCGTTATTGGAAGCGGCCCGGCCGGCTGGACCGCTGGCCTGTATGCGGCGCGGGCCAACCTGGAGCCGTTATTGATTACAGGGGACGACTACGGCGGCCAAGTTAGCATTACGTACGAGGTCGAAAATTATCCTGGTTTTCCCGAAGGACTGAGCGGTCCTGACCTGGTAGAGAAATTTAAGGCCCAGGCCGAGCGATTCGGCTGCTCAGTCGCCTACGACCACGTTACGGAGATCGTGGTTGATGAGCATCCGTTTACTGTCCGCACTGCCCAAGACAAGGAGTACAGAACCAAGTCGCTGATTCTCTGCACGGGCGCGCGACCGCGCTTCCTGGAGGTTCCCGGAGAGCAGGAGTATACGGGCAAGGGTGTCAGCTACTGTGCAACTTGCGACGGTTTCTTTTTCCGCGGCAAAGAATTGGTCGTCGTTGGCGGAGGCGACAGTGCACTTGAAGAAGGGCTCTTTCTGACCAAGTTCGCAACCAATGTGAAGATTCTGCACCGACGGGACGAGTTGCGTGCCAGCAAGATTTTGCAGGACCGGGCCTTTGGCAACGACCAGATTGAATTTGTCTGGAATTCGGTTGTGACTTCAATCAACGGAAACGAAAATGGCGTCGTTTCTGGCGTAAATACCCGTGACACGCTAACCAGCGAGCAAGGTGAAATGGCTACCGATGGCGTCTTTGTTTACATTGGCCACCTTCCCAACAATGATCTCTATCACGGGAAATTGGACCTTGATGAAGACGGCCACCTGATCGCCGACCCGATGACGCGTACCAACATTCCCGGTGTTTTTGCAGCAGGGGAAATTGCCGACAAGGTCTTCAAGCAGGTAGCGACTAGTGTGGGACAGGGCTGCGCCGCAGCGATGCAAGCAGAGAAGTTCCTGGCCTCACTGGAGGCCGTAGGGTTGCCAGACTTGAACGAGGACCCCCGCGCATGGCCCACGCCAGGCGTCCCCAAGCAGACGGCCGATCTGGTGGCAGCCGACTGAAACCAGTTGTTGCTACTGCCAGGGATTTCGCAAAAGTGAGGGCGGACGCTGCGATCGGATATGTCTTTCCCGGGAGACATCGACAATAGCGAATGAGCAGATCAGCAGCGCCGCCTCGTCCTAGCTCGACACCCCAACATCAACAATCTTCAGCGCTGGCCCGGAGCGCCTCTCTTCTGTCTTTAGGCGCTGGGGCCAGCCGCGTTCTCGGTCTCCTGCGGGAGATCGTTATTGCTGCCTACTTCGGCGCGTCTGGTCCTGTAAGCGCGTTTACGGTTGCCAGCAGCGCGCCGAAAATGCTGTACGATTTTCTGATCGGCGGCATGTTAAGCGCCGCGCTGGTCCCGGTTCTCAGCGATTACGCTCGGCTCGACCACAAGCAGGCGGACGCTGCTGAGGAGGTCGCTTCCGCGTCGAAGGGAAAGCAGGTCGGTCCGAATCCGGAACTGGTTCGGCTGGTGGGCGCGTTGCTCAGCCTGGCGGTAGTGACACTTGCGGGGCTGGCCGTTCTGATTGTTGTTTTTGCGCCGCAGGTTGCCGGCTTGCTCGCAGGAGGCTTCGACGACTTAGATCCGACACTGTTACCATTGACAGCCCGGTTGCTTCGCCTGATGGCGCCAGTCGTCTGGTTTGTTTCGATGGCCGGTCTGCTGACTGCAGTTCTGTTTGCGCTCCAACGTTTCAGCTTTCCCGCGCTGGCCTCCGCCATTTACAATCTGGGAATCGTTGTGTCGGCTCCGCTCCTGGCCGAGCGCGTTGGCATTGACAGCCTGGCCATAGGTGTGTTGGCCGGAAGCATGGTACAGTTCGCGCTCATGGCGTGGGACGTTCGAAGGGCCGGACTTAAGTTTACTGTGCAGTGGAGTCATCCGGCATTAGCGAGAATCGTACGGCTCTATCTGCCGATTGCCGCGGGGTTGGTCATAGCTCAATTCCAGGTAGGGCTGGATCGCCGCCTTGCGAGCGGCACTGGCGTGCAAAGTATCGCTTGGATGAGTAAAGCCACTACGCTTCAACAACTTCCTCTGGGGATGATAAGTGTTGCCATCTCGTTGGCGGCTCTGCCCCGGCTCAGCCAGCAGTTTGCGGCGGGAGATGAGGGCGCGTACCGCGCCACGCTGGCCCGAGGGCTTCGCATGGTGTTGGTGATGATCGTGCCGATTCTGGTTGGCCTGGGGCTGCTGGCGGAGCCGACCGTACGACTTTTTTTTGAATACGGGCAGTTCACCTCAGCAGACTCGACGCAGGTGGTGATGGCCCTTCACATCTATCTCCTTGGCGCGCTGTTTGCGGCGATCGACTTCCCATTGATTTACGCCTTCTATGCCCGAAACAATACGCTGTTTCCAGCGCTTGTGGGAGTTGTTAGCGTTCTGGTGTACACAGCGGTCGCGCTGGCGCTTATCGAAGGGCTAGGTTTCCTTGGGCTGGTCTGGGCGGACACTGGCAAGCAGGCCGCTCACGCGCTTGTCATGCTTGCACTGCTGTACTGGAAGTTGGGTCACTTGCAGCGGCGACAGCGCTCGGGAAGTGCTCAAGAAGGACCGGAAGGCGGAACAAAGAGAGGGATTGGCCCGACCGTGCGAACGGTCATCGCCGTCACCGCGGCGGCCGGCGCAATGGCAATCGTGATGGCGGCGCTGTTGCCCCGCCTGGAGGGCGGCGGATCGCCCACCTTGACGAATGACCTGCTGCAACTCGTTGTCGGCGCAGGCAGCGGCGCACTGGCTTACGCCGGCTCACTTCTACTCGTCAGACAACCTGAGGCGCAACAACTGTTCAGTACCGTACTTCGTATTTGCGGATTGACCAAAGAAGAATAAGGGTGGATTCCGATATTCAGGCTTTACGAATTTTCGTACCGTTTCAGATTAGTTGAGGTACTGCTTTTCGGCAGACACCGACCATTTTGTCCGACATTTCCGGCCTAGGCAAAACCGAATGGGCGCACGATTTGCCAATGCAGATGAGTAGGCAACGACTGGCATGAACTGGAAAGACTCGATACTACGCCTCTGGTCGTGGCGGCCTGAGGATGGGGACCGGCCTGGCCACGTCGACGTATTGTTTCGCGACCTGACAAGCGTCACAGTCCCGTCGGTCTCGCGTCGGTGCGTTTGGATCGCAACAGCGCTCTTGTTGGCCCTTTTGTTTGCGGGCGGCGCCGTGTCGCGATCGATTCCTACACGCGCTCACATAATCAAGACGGCAGCGGCCCTTCCCGATTTCAACTTCCTGACTTGGGAGCTGGAAGCCATTGGCCGGATGATCTTTGCGGACCGACTCCAGCCACTTGACAAGCTCAATCCGCAAAACCAGGTAGAGCTTGTGCGCGCCTACCTGGAACGGACGCAGCGCATCGGACAGCAAGAGGAGGAACTCAGACGCCTGGTCGCAGCAGAGGCACCGACTGCTTCTGGCGAACAGGATTCTGCGCCTACGAGTCGCGCATCAGTTCAGGCGCCAACAGGATCGGTTCGACATGACGTCCCCGGCACTGGCTTCGAACTTCGCAAGGCAATTGAAGAAGCGCGCTTGGAGTTGGCCGCCTTGCGCCGCAAACAGGCAGAAGAACGCCCCTCGGTTGAGGCCGTCCTCCGGCGCCAGGTTCGAGAGGAGTTGCGTGAGGCCGGTCTCGGAGTGAGGGGCTTTGTATGGCCCCCGGTTCAGTTTGCATTTATCGAACCGCCACTAAAGCTAACCGTGAGTCCCCGCGATCGAATCAGTACTATCCACTCTCGCGTACTGCAAGCGGCCTACGATCCGGTAACTCTTGGTGAGAGTGAACGCGCTATCCAGGCGAGCACGAATCTGAGCGCGCATATCTCACAGATTGGAGGAATGGCCGTTTATCCGGCGATGGTTGTGGAGAGCAGTTCGCTTAGGTGGGTATTGAGTACTATCGCCCATGAGTGGGTGCACCACTATCTCTTTCTTTTTCCCCTGGGTTTGCGCTATGGAAGCAGTGACCAGCTTACGACTATGAACGAAACGGTATCGGAAATCGTAGGAGATGAGATTGGCGAAAGGCTGGCGCAGCGCTATTATCCCGAGACAGTTCCCTCGTCAGCAACCAACGCATCGTCCCTAGAGGAAACTTGCGGGTGCAGCGTCGAGGAGATATGGTCGCGGGAATACGATTCGGAGCAGCAGCAGTGGGAGCGAATCGACCGCCCGCTTGAGTTCGACTTTCAACGGGCCATGCGCGAGACGCGACTGCATGTAGATACATTGCTGGAGGCCGGACTCGTAGGGGCTGCCGAAGCCTACATGGAGGCTCGGCGGCGCTATTTCGTGGAAAAGGGGTATCCCGTGCGCGTGCTGAATCAGGCCTATTTCGCCTTCCATGGCAACTACGCAACCGGCGCGGCCGCGTCCAGCCCAATCGGTCCTCAACTTCAACAGCTACGCGCAGATAGCAAGGATCTGGCCCATTTTCTGCAGCAGGTGCGGTGGTTCACCAGCCTTGCCGGTCTGGAAAAGGCGCTAGAAGAAAATTGAGAGGGGAAGCATACTGATGCGAAAACGGTGGACGTTTAAGGAGGCGAATAAATGGTACGCGGAACTCGAACCGATTCGCGGATGCAACTACCTGCCGCGTACAGCGATCAACTCAACCGAAATGTGGCAGGCCCGTACATTCGACCCACAGACGATCGAGCAGGAACTGGGATGGGCGCAACGAGCCGGCTATAACAGCGTGCGTGTTTTCCTGCAGTTTCTTGTCTGGCAGGAGGATCCAGACGACCTCAAACTGCGGCTGGAGCAGTTCTTGGCGATTGCCAGCGGACATGAAATCTCGACCGTGGCTATCTTGTTTGACGACTGCGCCTTTGCTGGAAAAGAGCCGTACTTAGGTCAGCAGGATGACCCGGTACCGGGTGTTCACAATAGCGGCTGGACTCCCAGCCCGGGGCCAAGCCTCGTTATGGATCGCTCCTCGTGGCAGGAGTTGGCCTCCTATGTACGGGATGTCGTAGGCTCCTTTGGCAGTGACGAGCGAATTCTGTTCTGGGATCTCTACAACGAACCGGGAAATTCCAGGATGGGGGAACAGAGCATGCCGTTGATGGAGGAGGCATTCAACTGGGCCAGGCAGGCCGGTCCTGAGCAGCCGCTCACCGTCGCGGTTTGGCGAGATTGTCCTTCATACTCCGGCAGCATATCGAAAAAGATGCTGTCGCTTTCAGATCTCATTTCTTTTCACTGTTATGGGCAGAAGCAGATGGAGGGGGCCATCGCCCGTTGCCGCTCTTACGGACGCCCAGTCATTTGCAGCGAATGGCTGCGCCGTACCACCGCCAACACAGTTGCGGATACGCTGCCGCTGTTTGCGCGCGAGCAGGTGGGCTGGTACAACTGGGGACTGGTTGCCGGACGCACGCAGACACTTCTGGACTGGCGCTCGAAGGCGGGCGATCCAGTACCGACGACTTGGCAGCATGACATATTTAATGCTGACGGCACGGCATATGACGCGTCCGAAATCGAGATGATTCAACAGTTCGCTTTCTCCCAGTAGGGCGAGGCCGGCGGCGCAAACTTTCTTGCGCTGCATCGCAATTTTCTGCCAGCCGAAACTCTTGTCCAGCCGAAACGAGTCACGCGTCTTCAACGGGAGCCTCCTATGATCACCTACCGTACCGGAATAATTGCTTGTGGCATCATCGCCCGCGTACATGCGCGCGCTTGGCAGGGTGTGAAAGGGCGCCCCACTGAGATTGGGGCAATTGCCGACACGAATCCTGACGCCCTGCGGGAATTTGGCGAGTTCTTCGGGGTCGCCGAGGAGCACCGCTATACTGACTACCGGCAGATGCTGGACAGGGAGCGCCTGGACTTCGTCGATGTCTGCTCCTGGCACCAGCAGCACGCGGAAATGGTGATCGCGGCGGCAGCACGTCAGCCCAAGGCGATCATCTGCCAGAAGCCGATGGCCGTGGACCTGGGCGAAGCCGACGCGATGCTGACGGCATGCGTCCGCAATGGCGTAAAGCTGATAATTGCTTACCAGCGGCCCCACCACGCCACTTGGCTCAAAGCAAGGGATCTCTTGCGGGAGGGTGCCATTGGACGGGTCATGCAGATCCAACTTGACGCCGGCGGGAATCTGCTAAACACCAACTCGCACAACATTCGCTTGGCCCTCTTTCTCATGGACGAGCCGCGGGTCGAGTGGGTGATGGGCGCAGTCGAACGTACAACTGAACAGATGGAACGCGGACTGCCGGCCGAGGATGCCTGCCTGGGCTTGGCAGGTTGCGAAAACGGGGCCACGATTCTCATTCAGGGCAACCTGATATCGGGACTAAATCAGGGCTGCCGCGTTATAGGCACTCACGGCATCATGGAGCTGGATACAACTTACCATCCGGATAGCATGATCCCGTCTGACGCGCCGATGCACATGCCCGAAGGTTTGTCGGCCCGCTACAACTATGAAATCGGCACGCTTCGCTACCTCAACGGCGAGTCGAACGGCTGGATTGAAGTGACAGAGCCGTGGCACGACTGCTGGTCGCACCAGTGCCAGGAAGCGATCGATTGGGTCGAAGGCCGGGTCGAGGAGCCTATCAGCGGCGCGGCAAGGGGCAGGGCTGTACAGGAAGTGATGATGGCGTTGTTTGAATCGGCGCGCAAGCGACAGCGGATCTTCCTGCCGTTGCAAACGCGCCTGAATCCGCTAAGTCTGATGGTCGAGAGCGGGGATCTGGCGGTAGAGTGGCCTGGCAGGTATGAACGCCGCGCAACCCTTGTGCGCGGCGAGGCAATGTCATGGCACGAGGAGTCGGCGTAACCGCAGCAAGGGTTCCCTATGGCCGAATCGTACCGTCCGGGTTCTCGCGCGTGGGTCGAATGACAGTTTCGCCATCCTCCTCGATCAGAGGGCGATTGTATATGTAGGGCGGCTCCAAGACTGCTTGCTGTGCCGGAGTAAGCTCTCTGACCCACTCAGGCAATCTGGTCTCGTAGACTCCGCCGTGAAAATGCAGGAAGTTGGGTGAATAACGGTAGAGCAGCGAACGGCGTTGGTGTTCCGCCTTCCAGGGGAGTGTTCCGTGGATGGTCGCTTCGTTGAAAATGACCATGTCGCCAGCCTTGCAAGGGATATTGTAGACCAGTTCGCGATTCCGCTGATAGTTCTTGATGTCATCCGGGCAGACGAAGTTTGACTTATGACTGCCGGGAATGACGCAGAGTCCGCCATCACCTTCGTTGACATCTGCCAACTGGAATTGACAGACGATCATGCCGCAGCGCATTTGGCCGTTGGCATAGCTGTAGTGCTGGGTTCCATCGAAGAGCCGGCTGGTTGAGCCGTGCAGGCGCAGCCCCTCGGTCCCTGCAGTGGACGCCAGCAGAAAGGGCGAATGATCCATCTTCCAACCGCGGCCGAACATCGTGTTCAGAAAAGGAATCAATTTAGGGTGGGCCAGCAGGTCGCGGAACGGCCGGCACCAGGGTTGCTCCCAGGTCAACATGCCTTCAAAGTATTCACGGTGCAGTTCGCCCGTCATGTCGCCATCGGCGTGGGAATTGGGGTCGGGGATCGCCTTGTGCCAGTTGGCGTCAAAGGCATCGTTAAGTTCCTGCACCTCTTCGGGAGAAAGGAAGTTCTCTATCTTGAGAAAGCCCTGCAGGTCGTACATGAATTTCTCGCGTTCATTCATCCTATTCGCTCCTAGAAATGCTGACCTTTCTTCCTCTCCCATACGGAATCGGTTGCCGATTCTACTTCAGTATAGGTCGGTGAAATAGATACGGTCAAACGTTTTGAAAGCAGCGCTTGCCTGCGAATTGACGCCGCTCGTAACAGACATGCAAGAGGCAACGTAAATGGCAGGTGCCGAGACTCCACGCCACTATGCTTCGGAATCTGGATACTGCGGTACTTGCAGCCCAGGACTCGTCCAGTTGTTTCATTGAGTTACTTACGGCCATCCTCACTACCCCACAACTTGGCTCCTACCATTCAGATAAGGATGCGGACTGGACGGCTGACCCCGTCTTACGGCTTAAGGGCGAAAGTCACTTTGAGCAGGATCGCCACTTCCACTTCCGATGGGGAATTGCCCAGCGAGCTGAATCCACCCATCATAATGTAGCCGGTAGAGGATGTCTGGCCTTCGTGAGCAATGCAGCCCCCTGTCGAATGGACCGCGCCAGTCTGGGAGACATCCTCGGAAACTGATATGACGCGGCCAGGCGACATCTCGAGAATCTCCGCCATCCGCGTCGCGCGCCGCCTTGCGCTGTCGAGCGCGGCACGCATTGCCTCCACTTCCAGCGACGCGCAGTCCTCGACGCGGAAGTTCAAGTTAGCTCCCTGTATGGCCGGACCACGTCGATTTTTCATTTCATCTCTGAGCGCCTGCAGCAACGCCCGCAAGCCTTCCAATTCTGAATAGGTGAAGGCTACTTCACCAGCAAAACTTGAGGGCCCATAGGCATAGTTTCGGCTGAGAAGGTTGATCTCTATCGTATCCTCGTCTACCCCCTCTTCGACTAGGAAATCCCTCACATGCTCAAGATCGGCTGGCTCGACGAAAGTCATCTCAGGGCCGCCGGGGCCATAAGAGGGTTCCTCGCCCACATATAAGTTTACACGCACACTGTCCGGAGCGGCAGAGGCGCTCCCATAACCCAAAACGGTAATGCTCGATGTCGGTTCGGACCTTGCTTCCAGGCTCGGCGGCGCGCCATAGCTTGTTGCCGGGACCAACAGGAGCGTTGCAATACAAAAGAGGCCAAGCAAGGTGCTTCTCATCGGGATTTCCTTTCGTCAGACTGCTTTTTGGCACGAGACAGAGTGGTCTATTCCGCAGCCCGTAGTGCCAGTTTCTGGCCGCTTGTGCCGATGTGTTTCAAATAGTCGATATATTCGCGGTGAAGGCGCTCTGCGATATCGGGTTGCTCAGCCACTCGGTTCTCGGCCTGGAATGGATCGCTCGGCAGGTGGTAGAGTTCCCAGCTGTCGCGGCTGCCACCGTCAATCAAGGTCCACTTACCGTCTGTGATGGAGCTAAAAACGCGATGCTCGGCGTCGGTCGCCAGGCGAGGAGAGCTGACCGCCAGATCGCGACGCCTGCCCGTTTCGCCGCGTAGACCAGGCAGTAGGGAATGGCCGTGCAGTCCGTCCGGCGGGGTAACGCCGCCCATTTCGAGTAGAGTGGGCATCAAGTCAACAGGCTGCACCAGATCCGATATGCGACGCTCGCCAGCGGTTGTGGCGTCGCCTGGTAGCTTTAGCAGCAGCGGCACGTGGGCCACGGTTGTGTAGAGCGGCCATCCGTCTTTGTGATTCAAGACGGTGTGTTTTCCCACATAGCCATGCTCGCCGAGATAGAAGCCATGGTCGCTCATGAACAGGATGGCAGTGTTGTCCCAGAGAGCGAGCGAATGGAGCTTAGCGAAAAGCTGCCCCAACCAGGCGTCGGTCATGCTGATCATTCCAGCATAGAGGGCGCGACAATGGCGCAATTCCGCCTCGGACATGTAGCCGGCATAGTCATAGCGGGGCAGGATAACATTCTCGCCAACATAGCCGGGATCATACATATCCACGTAGTGCTGCGGTGGGTCCCATGGCTCGTGGATGCCGAAGAGGTCCAGGTAGAGGAAGAAGCGCTCGTGCCGGTGGTTCTCTTCGAGCCAGTCGATCGCTGCCTGGATCGTTTGCGGATCGTGCCATTCCCGCTCGTTAGTGCGATTGCGATTATTGCGCAAGTGCGGCACGACCAGCTTGTCGGCCTGCCGCAGCTTGGCGGGGTCGCAGGGGAACTCTACCGGCGTGTGTGAGGTTCGCCAGCGATCTGCCTGATGGCCGCGGATCCACTGGCAAGCGTCGAAACCGACATGGTAGTTCATACCGGGATTCAGGTATTGAACATTGTCTGTGATCATGGCGGTCACGTAGCCTTGCAGCTGCAAGTAGCTCTGGAGGGTGGTCTGCCCTGGTTCCAGCGGCGCCCAGCCGGTCGTGTGAAAGACATGCTTGCCGGTCATCAATTCAGCGCGCAGCGGTATGGTGGGAAAGGAGCCAATGAAAGCATTGTCGAATATCAGCGACTGGGCAGCCAAGCGGTCGATATGAGGCGTTTGCATCCAGCTATTGCCGTAGTAGCCGAGGAAGTCGCGGCGCAGCGTATCACAGATGATGACGATGACGTTCATGGGCGACTCCAGGTCAAAATGTGGGGGAATTCCTTTGGTAAGCTCTGGGAAATGTAGCCCGTACTGTCGGAACTGGCAAATGGCGTTAAGCGATGGGAGAAACCGAAAATTTGGTTCTGTACTTGAGGCCATTCCACCTTTATGCGATCGTAGACAGTGGTAGCTGTGCCAACTTGCCAGTTGCTTGGCCTTGCCTGATTTCAGGAATTGCCGGGATGCACCCATGATCGAATACGACTTGACTTAAGTTTTTGTAGCAACTATGATCGAATGGTCTTTCTTTGCATACAACAGGAATGTCCAGTCAAAGATCTTCTACGTGGCTATGCGAACAGTCCCCTGATTTCAGTCGTGTGCGATAATTCTTCTTTCCACAACTAAGGAGAACGAGACCATGACCAACAAGAAACTAACTCGGCGCCAATTCCTTCGCGTTTCGGCTGCTGGGGCGGCCGGCGCAGTGGCAGTTGCCTGTGTCCCTGCAGCCGCGCCTAGCTCCACAGACTCGATGGCCGGAGAGGCCGCGCCAGACGAAGCGCCAACAGAGGTGCAGTTCGTCAACATCTGGACTGCCAATAACACGCCATTTATCATTGAACTGTTGGAGGAGTGGGACGAAACCCACCCGGAGTACGACCTGACCTTGATTCAGACAACGAACAGTGAATCGACGCAGAAGCTGCAGACGCTGGTTTCGGCAGGCACTCCGCCAGACTGCGGATACTGGGCCCCCAATGCGTTTATCGCCCTGGCTCCGGCCGGCGCCTTTCTGTCACTCGACAGCTACATTGAGCGGGACGCAGGCACCGTCCAGATGGACGACTTCCCTGATCTGTCGATCAATGCAGCGTCGGTTGACGGCGTCATGTACGGCATTCCCTGGTCGATCAACATCCAGGCATTTGTGACGGTGCCCAGTCTGTATGACGAGGCGGGTGTGCCCCAACCGGACTGGGATACCTGGACATGGCAGGACTTTGGGGAAACCGCTCCGCTGATCGCGACGGGCGATTTCGCCGATAAGAAGATCGCCCTGGCCAACCAGGAGCGCTATTACGTCTTCATGTGGGCCTGGGGGGGCGATGTCCTCGACGAGAGCAACGACCAGCAGCCAATCCTCGACTCGGCTGCCAACCTGGAGGCGCTCACCTTCCTCAAGAGCCTCTACGAGGCCGATGTGGTGCTGAAAGGTGAGTATGGCGAGGCCTTCGGCGGACTGCGGCCCATGTTGGCCTCTGGCCGAATAGCCCATGCCATCCACGGCATTGGAACCTGGAACTTCATGATGCGTGAAGCAGTCGTGGATTGGGACTTTTGGCACGTGCCGGCTGGCCCTGCCGGGCGCGCGGCAGAGGTCATCCCGATTTCTTTCCAGGTGGTGGATGGGAGCGCCAACCCTGACGGAGGATGGGATCTTGTCAAGTGGATCACCGATCCCTCCTACGCTGGCAGAGTTTTCGCCGAGAACCTGCAGTCGCCGGCCCGCTACAGCCTGCGTGAAAACTTCGTAGAGGCGGCCTTGGTGCTGGCGCCCCATGCCACGATTCTGCCTACACTGATCGACTACGGCCATGTTCGCCCCAACCTGCGGCTGCCCTTCGGCGGTGAGATCGGCAGTGCGGTCGGCTCAGAACTGTTCCAACCGGCTGTCGTCAACAGCGATCGCACGATTGAGGAAGCGATCGAGATCACGCAACAGAAGCTGGAGGAAATATTTGCAGAAAGGGCGTAGGACGATCCTTGACCTATAGCGAAGCGTTGCGCATGTTGTTGTGTGGCGACGAAGGAATCGCAGCCCATTGAACATTGTCCTCTTTATTGTGGACCAGCTCTCCGCCAAATGGCTGGAGGAGAGTTCCGCTCTGGCCTGCCCGACGCCCAATCTCGACCGATTGCGTCGGGCAGGTGTCACCTTTACGAACGCATACACCAGCAATCCGGTCTGCTGCGCCGCCCGGGCTACATTGGCAACCGGGCTGACGAGCCGCGGGCACGGCGTGCTGCAGAACGGCTACCGTCTAAACCCGGAGCTTCCTACAGTGATGGGGACAATGCAGGCGGCCGGCTGGCAGACGGGAGCATTTGGCAAGCTGCACTTTGAGCCCCACTACCGGGGCTTCGACATCGACAACTGCCAATACGGTTTCGACGTTGTACACAATACGGAGGATCCGCGCGGAGGGGCGTGGCTCGACTGGCTCGAACAGGAGCATCCAGATCATTACGAAGCTGCCCTGGCTACGGCTTGGCCTTCCTCAATTCCAGCGTTCTCCGCCTATGGCGCGCAGAAGATCGACCTTGCCAGCCGCATCAGAGAAATCAGGAAGAGTTTCCGCTGGGGAACGGACGAATTTCCGAATGGCACAGCTCAATACTACGTTCTTCCCTTCCCGGAAGAGCTTTCTCAAACCGCCTGGATTAGCGGTCACGCGCTCGAGTTCCTCGCCGGTGCCGACCCCGATCGTCCGATCTATGCCCATATCAGCTATGTCCAGCCCCACGCGCCGTCCTGTCCGCCAGCAGAATACATGGAACGGATAGACAGATCCCAGATCCCGGAACCGGTGCCGCCCGAATGGGTGGACGATCCCCTGGCGCCGCATTGCTTTGCACAGAACGGCTTTCGGGGCGATGCGGCGGCTTGGCGTGACCGCCGTCATTACTATCTGGCAGACGTTGCTCATTTGGACCATCAACTTGGACGGGTGATCGACGCTCTCGAGGAGTCGGGCCGGTGGGAGGAGACGGTTCTCTTCTTTCTGTCCGACCACGGAGATCTGCTCTACGATCACGGTTTCTTTGGCAAAGGCGAAAGGCATTATGACGCCTGTGTGCGCATACCGCTGATTGTAGCCGGGGCAGGACTACGGCATGGTCTCAAATGCAATGCCTTGGTTCAGCTTGAGGACATTGTGCCCACTATCTTGGAACTGGCGGCCTTGCCGCAGCCGCAGCTACCTGACCGTGGCACTCACTTCTTGGAGGAGACTGGTCCTCGTCTTCCGGGCGCGTCCCTGCTGCCCTGGTGCCGCGGCGAACAGACAACCGGCTGGCGCGACGCCGTCTACATCGAGAGCTACAACAACACGAATAGCCGGACGCCGCAGAACTGGGCGCGCACGATCCGCACCCACGATTGGCGCTATACGCTCTACCCGGGCGGGGCCGGCGAGCAGCTATTTCATCTCTCCGACGATGCCGACGAAACGCGAAACCTGGCCGGAGACACCAGTAAAGCCGAGATTCGTCGCGCCATGCGCGACCGTCTCCTTGAAACGATGATCCTGCAGGACTATCCTCATCCGCCGCGAGATCTTTTCGCCCTGGGCGTCCACTGATGACAAGAATGGGAGTACAATGATCGCTTTGCTGAGGACGAATCGACAGCGTGAAGCGTTGTTCGGTTGGTTGTTTGCGCTGCCTGCTATCATTGGCTTCGTTGTATTTGACATCGGTCCGATGCTGGCTTCGGTGTTGATCTCGTTCACCGAATGGAACGGCGTTACGCCGCCGAAATGGGTCGGTCTGTCCAACTATGAGGAGATAGTATTTCGCGACGACCTGTTCAAGCTTTCAATGCGGATAACGACGATCTTTGCCTTTGTATCAATTCCCCTCAATCTGGTCACGGGTTTCCTGCTCGCGCTGTTGCTCAATCAAAAGATTCGCGGGCAGGCTTTGATGCGCACGCTATACTACCTGCCCTCGGTCGTGCCCTTAGTAGCGGTGGCAGCGCTTTGGCGTTGGATCTTCCTGAAGCGCTTTGGTCTGCTGGACATCGGGCTGGCCATGGCGGGGATCCAAGCCCCGGACTGGCTTGGGGACTCACAGTGGGTGTTGCCCGCTTTTGTCGTGATGGGCCTGTGGGGCGTCGGCGGCGGGATGCTGATCAATCTGGCCGGACTCCAGGGCATCCCGACCGATCTGTACGACGCCGCCTCCATCGATGGCGCCAACGCACTGCAACGCCTGTCTAACGTGACGATCCCGATGATGACGCCGCTAATCCTGTTCAACCTGGTTATGGGCATCATCGGCGGCCTGCAGGTGTTTGTCGTCGCATTTGTGATGACCGGGGGCGGCCCCAGCAACGCTTCACTGTTCTACATGCTGCATCTTTACCGCCATGCGTTCGAGTATTTCCGCCTCGGCTATGGATCGTCTCTGGCCCTGATTCTTTTCCTCTATATCATCGTCCTGTCGACGCTGGTGTTCCGCTCGTCGACGGCCTGGGTTCACTATGAAGGGCACCGGTAATAAAGTTGGCAATGTCAGGAAACGGGCATGGCGCGAACAATTACGTATGCAGTTAAGAGACCAGCGGAAGCCATTTGGGAAGTGGTAACCAATCGGCACAGGTTGGGGAATCTCCTTGGCAAGATAGTCCTTTACGCCATTCTCATCAGTGGCGCGGTCTTGGTTACGATTCCCTTCATCTGGATGATTTCAAGCTCGCTAAAGCCGCAAGCGCAGTTGGTCGCCTTTCCGCCGATCTGGATTCCGGACCCGATCCTATGGGAAAACTATCCCAAAGCGCTGACGGCTCTGCCCTTTGGTCGTTTCATCGCCAATACGCTGATCATCGCGGTGGGGGCTACGCTCGGCACATTGGTCAGCAGCAGCCTTGGGGCCTACGCCTTTGCACGGCTGCGTTGGCGCTTTCGGGATACGGTTTTCTTTCTGCTGCTTCTGACGATGATGCTGCCGGGCCAGATCACGATGATTCCACGGTTTGTGCTCTTTGCCAAGTTGGGCTGGGTCAACACCTATCTGCCCCTGATCGTGCCGGCCTGGTTCGCAAATCCATTTTTCGTTTTCCTGATCCGCCAGTTTTTCATGGGACTGCCGTCAGAGTTGGACGACGCAGCCCGTATCGATGGTGCCAGCATCTTTGGTATTTACTGGCGCATCATGCTGCCGCTGAGCAAGCCGGTATTGGCCACCGTGGCGCTGTTTGCAGTCCAGCATCACTGGAATGCCTTTATCGGCCCGCTGATCTATCTGCACGATCTGAACAAGTTTACTGCGGCGATAGGACTGCGATACTTTGTCACCGATACGCAGGTCAATTACAGTCTGCAGATGGCTGCGTCGGCGGCCTTTACAATTCCGATAATCCTGTTGTTTTTCGTGGGGCAACGTTACTTCATCCAGGGCATCGTGTTCTCGGGAGTGAAAGGGTAAACGGGAATCGAAGGCGTTTGCCTTGGAAGCCAGAGCCTGAACCAATTGTGGAGAGAACAGATGAAGTCTTCAGTTCAAAAGCCAACACCAATGACGGCAGAGCAGAAGTTTTTCTTCGATCTGCGCGGCTGGATTTTGCTGCCCGGCGTGCTTTCGGATGAAGAAATTGAGGCGATGAGAGCGGAGGCCTATGTTGTGGATGAGGCGGGCCAGCATCAGTTTACGAACCGCAATCAGTCGTTTCAAGGGACACTACAGACGTTGTTGGACCACCCGGCCATCGTCGGCATATTGTCGGCGATTCTGGCGGAAGAGCCCTTTCTGTCGGACGACTACTACGCCTTTCGCTGTGAGAATTCGTTTATTACGATCCGCCCTCCCGGTTGGAGCAAGCAGGAGCGCAGGGACGGCGGGCTTCCCCACGTGGTGCGGCCTCCGCAGCAGGCCAATGCCATGCGCTATCAGGCGGCCGGCGGGAAGATATTCGCCGGTTTGACCCGGGTAGTGTGGGAGCTTGAGGAGGTCAAGGCCGGACAGGGTGGGACATCGTTCCTCAGCGGGTCGCACAAGGCGCACTTCAACTACGGCGGGCCTGACCGCTCCCGGCCCAATATCAGCGACTCTTCCTGGGAAGACAACATCCGCGAAATGATGGAGGACTACAGTTGCCCGGCAGGGTCGGCGGTCATGTTCACCGAGAGCTTGCTCCACGCAGCCAACGACTGGACGAACCCAGACAACCCCCGCTGTGCCGTTTTCAACTGCTACAATTCGCTGTGGGCGCAATGGCACCGGCTCAATCTCGACCACGAGATTATTCAGGACATGCCGCCAAAGCGCCGGTCGCTGTTCCGCGGCGTGTGGCAGATTGGCGGGGAAAACCACGCGTATTCGCAGGAAAACCGCAGCCTCTGAGCTGCGGAAATCTCTCATTCCGCCGCCTGCCAATCCTTGCCCACAGGTCGAGACCAGGATCCTGATCGACTTTCCCACTCCTGAACAGTAGCCTAAACAGAAGGAGCCTCTTTCTTGGACACCATTCCGCCTGAATTGAAGACGCCTAGCTATCGCAGCACCGAGTTGGCCGGCATTGGCTACGACCCTGAGCTTGACCGTCAGGATCCGAGCAATGTTATCAAGGTGGGTGAGACCTACTACGTCTGGTACACACAGCGGCCGGCGGGAGTCGAACCCTACGCTTCGACAATCTATTGCGCCACGTCCGCCGACGGGTTCAACTGGGTTGATCGCGGCCAGGCGCTGGACCGTGGAGCCACTGGCGCTTGGGACAGCTTTGGAGTCATCACTCCGTATGTGGCGGTAGCAAGAGGAAGGTACTACCTTTACTTTACGGCTACCTCCGATGTCGAACCCTTTGGCGCGCATAGCACGCTGCGACATATCGGCGTAGCCACAGCCGACAGTCCCGATGGCCCCTGGCATAGGGCCAACAGCAACCCAATTCTCAGCCCCAGCCCGGACCCGTCTCTGTATGACTCGCTGCTTGTCGACGATACCCATCTCATCGTACGAGAAGGCAGGTACTGGCTTTATTTCAAGGGGCGCAGCCCGACGCTGCAACCAGACGAGACAAAGTGGGGGTTGGCCATCGCCGACCATCCTGCCGGTCCTTACCGGAAACATGAGCAGAATCCGATTCTGGGCAGCGGTCACACTGTCTGCGTATGGCCTCACCGGGAAGGGGTGGCGGCGCTTGTTGATAACGCCGGGTCGGAACGTTTTACAGTACAGTATGCCGCAGACGGGGTTCACTTTCGGCGTGCGGCCTCACTGGAATTCGTCCACACAGGCTGCGGACCCTACGATCCGGACGCCTTTACGGACACGAGATACGGCCGCGGCATTGGTTGGGGCGTGGCACAAGGGCGTTCCGACGACCGTCTGTATATCGTTCGTTTCGACTGTGAGCTGCAAGCTCCATCCAAACAGGTTTGCAGCTGAAACCTAGGCGACAGCCCAATGACCGACCATCCCAACGTGCTGTTCATTCTCAGCGACCAACATCGTTACTGTTCTCTGCCGGGCGTAGATGGATGCGAGGTAGTTGCTCCCAACTTGGAGCGGTTGCAGCGCGCCGGCACATCGTTCTCTAGCTACTACAGCAACTACCCCCTGTGTGCGCCGGCGCGCGGCATGCTGATAAGCGGCCGCGGGCCCAGCGACACCGGAGTTGTCAACAATCTGTCCGAGTTGGAACCCTCTCCCAGCTCTTTGGGAGCGGTCTTTTCTCAGGGCGGGTACCAGACCTGCTACATCGGCAAATGGCATCTGCACGCGGGGCCTCTGGAAACGGTCGATGGAAACGACCGGTATATCCCGCCGGGCCCGGGCCGTCATGGATTTGAGTACATGAGCATCTGGACCGAGACGAATCGTCACTGGAACAGCGTCCGCTACGAAGAAGGGAGTGGCGCGGCGGTGCGCACAGACGGCTACAATGCCACTTTGATGACCGATGAGGCCCTTGACTTCCTGCGCGAACGGGATCGGGCGCGGCCGTTTTTCCTCTTCCTCAGCCTGAATCCGCCCCACCCTCCTCTTGACGACGCGCCGCCCGACTTCTTGGATCTTTACGCCGGTCGCTCTTTGTCGATGCGCCCGAACGTACCGGAGGCGATGGCGTCGGGCGCGCAGCTGGTGCCCGCCGGCGCTCATCGCAATCAGGTGACGATGACGCTCCAGGAGCAGTTGGGCCAGTACTATGCCCACATCAGCGCGGTCGATGGCGAAATCGGACGGCTGCTCGCGGCGCTGGAGGAGATGGATGAACTGGCGAATACTCTGATCGTTTATACCTCCGACCACGGTGACATGCTCGGCTCCCAAGGTAGGCTGCGCAAGGGTGCCTTCTACCGGGAGTCCGCCCAGGTTCCACTGGTGCTGGCGTGGCCGGGGAGGATAGAGGCAGGCCAAGAGAACGAAATGTTGCTCGGTCTTATCGACATCTACCCTACTCTGCTCGGACTCTGCGGTCTGGATGTGCCGGACACTGCCCGGGGCGAAGATCTCTCGGAAGGCATCCTGGCGAGACATAATACTGGCGCGCGCTACGTGCTCCATTTCAGCACGAGCCAGGACGATCGAGACTTTAGGTCAGGCAGGCGCGGCCTGCGGACGCAGCGCCATCTCTATTTCACTGACGGAAATCAGGAAAGCCTCTTCGACACTTTGGATGACCCGTTTGAAATGCGAGACCTTGCAGCGGACACGGCCTGTGAAGACCTGAAAGCAGTGCTGGCAGATTGCCTTCGACGTGCCTTGCCTCCGACAATGTCGATTCGCCAGGAAAGCCAATAGGAAACTCACTGGGGTACCCTCATCATGGACGGCAACCTGACAGTCGGATTCGAATACAGTGAGGCGTACGGTCTAGGCTATGAACGGGGCATTACGCGACGGGATCCCAGTTGCATCATTTGCGTGGACGGGCTGTTCCATGTCTGGTACACGAGGACCCCTTACGGCCCGTCAGGTTACGACGCCACAGTATGGCACGCTTCTTCCAAAGACGGCGTCCACTGGGAGGAGCGGGGCGAGGCGCTTTCACGCGGCGCTGTGGGCGAGTGGGACGAACAGAGCGTTTTCACGCCCAACATTCTGGTTGCCGGGGGCCGCTTCTATCTCTTCTTCACGTCGGTTGAGAAACCCTACTCTGAAGAAGCGCTCACCGCCATCGGCGTCGCCTACGCCGATTCGCCGGCCGGTCCGTGGACGAAGTGTGCGGGAAATCCCGTGTTGGGTACCGGTCAAGATCCGGCCTGGGACAGCCACAGAGTGGATGACGCCTGTCTCGTCGTGCGCAATGGTCGCTATTGGCTCTACTACAAGGGGCGTGAAAAGGGGCTTAGCCCGCGTGAGACCAGAATGGGGCTTGCCATGGCCGAGCAGCCCCTTGGTCCGTACCGGAAAGTGGCGGAGAATCCTCTGATTGAGGGCGGACACGAAGTCTGTGTATGGCGGCAGGGCGCGGGCGTCGCGGCCCTCGTCCAACCCAACGGGCCAGAGGGTGGCACTTTGCGGTACAGCGAGGATGGGATCCATTTTCGCCCTTGCGCGGCGGTGAAGCCTCCCCAGGCCCCCGGGCCGTATCGCGCCGATGATTTTCGGGAAGATAGGCCTGGCATCGGCATCGAATGGGGACTGCATATCAAACTGCGCTCCCGTCAGTTGCCATTCTTGGAGCGCTTTACCTGTTCGCAGTTGGCCGGCAGTTGGCATCTTACCCACTGAGTCGTTCCTGATTTCCCCGCGGAAATATCTGAAAAGCCGGAAGAGTGAACGTCGCGAGTTGGATTCGCGGCACAGTTGATCGCGCTCAGAAATCCTTCTATGGACAATGCCATATTGTTGTATGGCAGCTAGAAAATTGAAGAGATGAAACGATGACTTGCCAGACCTGAGAGAGAGTGCCCAAAGTAATTTCGGAGCAGCCCCACTAATAGTTGGCGACGCTGAAGAGGATTTACATGGGGAGGTGGCGGGCCTTCGACACACTGCCAGAGTCTACTATAGCCCATTAAGGTTTGTAATCGAAAAAATAGTGACTTTCAGTACAAGAAATATACAGTTGTCTTGAAATTTTCTTCTGAAGTATACTTACCTATCGTAAAGACGCGATTACGATTCTTTCCGGATTAACGTGCATTGCCCCCGTTTATCCCCTTCATTCTGGATTGGGTATTGCGAAGAGGAGTTACAAAAGGCACGACTGTGTAGCGTAGTCTGAGCGAAAAGACATGGTATCGAGCGGGATTCACATTGGAAAGGAGAGCAGCCGAATGTCTTCATCAGAAATGCATGTAAGTCGTCGAGGATTTCTGCGCCTGACAGGTATCGGTGCAGGCGCAGTGACGTTGGCAGCCTGCGTCCCTGCGGCACCAGGCGCTGAATCCGCTGCCGGGGATTCAGCTTCACCGGACATGGAAGTGAGAGAGATTGTGTGGTCAACCTGGGCTGGCGGCGATGCCGAAATCAAGCTCAAACAACAGAGCGTCGAGGTGTTCAATCAGGATCGCGGCGCAGGAATGAACATCAACTGCTCTGTGCGAATTATCACAGATTACATGGGTTATTTCACCAAAGTTGAGACTTCGTTCGCCGGCGGCGATGCGCCTGATGCGATCTGGTGCGACCATCGCCTATGGGGAGGATGGATCTTCGCTGGTTGGCTTCGAGACTTGAAACCGCTTGTAGATTTGGAGCCTGAAGATTCATCGATCAGGCTAGTTCTGGATCTCATTCCAGAATATAGCCACAGTTATGTGGGCGGTGTTTACGGTATTCCACACTTGGTCCAGATCATGGGAACCTGGGTCAACAAGGAGATATTCGAAGAGGCGGGCATCGATCTGCCGCCGGTGGATTGGGGCGATCCCTCGTGGACTGCGGAGCGGGTAACTGAGATCGCGAAGGCGCTCACAAAGCGAGACAGCGACGGCAACCCCGAGCAACTGGGAATTAATATACCTTGCTGTATTCTTGGCGGCGGCCCGGGCTACGCCCTGGTGCAGTCAAACGGGGGGCTGGCATTTGATGAAGGGTGGACGGAATGGCTGATGGACGAAGATCCCGCCTCAGACGTAGTGCAGTGGGCCTACGACAACTTCAATGTCCACAAGACAGCGCCCACACCCCAGGAAAGTCAGGCGGGCATCAGCTTCTGGACCGGCAAGGTCGCGATGGACATGGCCTGGCTTACCTGGCCTGCGCGGCTCGTTGAAGCATCATATGGTCAGTGGACGCCTTCACCTCACCCGCTCCCCATGTTCAAAGAGCCAAAAGAGTGGGCGCACGGTATCCCGATCGCCTGCTCTCAGCAGTCCGCCTACCCTGAAGCGGTGGTGGAGTTCGCGCGTTGGATGGTGGAAGAGGGCGATGACATGAATGTAGCGCTGGGTTACGCGGCTCCGATACTCGACAAGCATACCGACCTGTTACTGACTCGCGCCCCCGGGCTTGACTACGTAACAGAGGAACTGCTCAAGATGCCGCGCGAGCCTTTCCTGCAGGCTCTCGACTATGCTGATGTAGTCAATCCGCACTTTCCGCGCTGGTTCATTGTCAACCGCGACATCTGGACACCTAAAGTGCATGACGTGCTGATTACAGGTGAGCAGACCAATGCCCAGGAATTAATCGCAGCTGTTGAGCCGGAGGTTCAGGAACAGATTGAGCTGGGCATGAAAGACCTGGAGGAGTTTGGCAGCTAATCAGCGAGCCTGGCAACTACACGGGTCAGGCTGACCGAATTGCAACCTGTCCAACTCCATATTCCCTTGCCGTATGAAGCGCAGACAGTTGAGCGAGGGTGCCAGAGTGACGGCCGCAGTTGCGATGACGCACGGTTATCGATAAGGGAAAGCCCCTACGAGGTCTATGCGCCTGTCGAAGGTGGAAACAGTGGCATTGAGCCATTCTTTCCCTTGATCGTTCCAGCCTGTTGCGGGCCGGCCTTGCCGGCCCGCACGTGTTCCTTGGCAACGTGCTATTCGTTGCGTTACTCAACGGCTACGCCCGGGGTACCATGCAGTATCTGCGCGTCTCTCGACCTGTAACCATTCTTCGTGCGGTAGATCGCCGTAGATACCGCATGTGCGTTGAGTTCTGATCCAACCCTAGTCGCTCTTATGATGTCAACGCATCCAGAAGGAATAGTCTCATACAACCAAATATTGCGTCGAGACCGCATTCGCGTCCTGCTCAGAAGAAACTTCGGGGGCTATCTTTTTATCATGCCCTGGTTGGTTGGATTCTTTCTGTTTGAGGCGGGGCCACTCCTGGGCGCCATTGGGCTGTCGTTTGTAGATTGGAAGTTTGTCGGCCCGCCAAATTGGGTTGGTCTGCAAAACTACAGTGAGATGTTCAGCAGTGAGTTGTTTTACATTAGCCTATACAATACCTTTTACTTTACGTTTATTGCAGTATTTTTGCAGCTCGTTGTAGCGTTGGTAGCGGCAATGGTGATAAACCAGCGTGTCTGGGGCATCAATTTTTATCGGGTCGCTTTTTTTATTCCAAGCATTGTCCCAGCCGTTGGTCTGGCCTACCTTTGGATGTGGATATACAACCCCGAATTTGGACTGCTAAATGCAGCCTTTGACCTGTTCCAGCTGCCCAGACAGCGTTGGATTTATCTGCCGCAGTACGCCAAACTTGCCTATATCTTTATGAGCCTATGGGGGGTTGGGGGCACTATGGTGATCTTCCTGGCGGGCTTACAAGGGATCCCCGAAGCGCTCTATGAAGCAGCCAGTATCGATGGCGCCGCTTGGTGGGCCAGGTTCCGCTATATCACGATTCCTATGCTCACTCCGGTAATTTTTTTCAACTTGGTGCTGGGCATCATCGGCTCTTTTCAGATATTTACCGCCGGTTTCCTGATGACCAACGGCAGTCCCCAAAATTCGACTCTCTTTTATGTCCTGTATCTGTATCGATCAGCCTTTGAGGATTTGCAATTTGGCTATGCCTCGGCCTTAGCCTGGATGTTGTTCCTGATTGTCGTCTTCTTTACGCTTATCCAGTTTCGTCTGTCGGGCCGGTGGGTTTTCTATGAAAACTGATGTCATCCATTGATATGAAACACAAGATCGAAGCGGTAACAGAAACGGCCCCCCCGGAGGAGAGGAGCAGCACGCTCAGTCGGCGGCTCTTCGTACTTTTCACCCACGTATACTTGGTCCCGCTGGCGGTTGTTGCTGTCTTTCCCTTATACTGGCTGATGTCAACGTCGTTGAAGTTTAGAGGCAACATTCTCCGCTTTCCCCCGCAGTGGTTTCCAGATCCAATCACTATCGAGAACTATCAGCGCGTCTTTATCACCAATCCGTTTGAACTCTGGTATTTCAATTCTCTCGTCATTACTATTTCAGCAACATTCGGGGCAATCTTGTCCGCCGCTTTGGTTGCCTATGGCTTTGCCCGGCTCCAATTCATTGGCCGCAACTTCTGGTTTGCCGTTGTTCTGGCCACGCTCATGGTGCCAGAGAGCGTACTCATCATCCCTCGCTTTGCTCTGATGCGCTTTTTTGGTTGGATTGATACCTGGATCCCTTTGATTTTGCCCTTCTACCTGGGGGGAGGAGCATTTAATATCTTTCTGCTGCGCCAGTTCTTTCGAACGATTCCGCTTGAACTCGATGAGGCCGCCAAGATCGACGGGGCGTCAAATCTGCGTATATTCTGGCAAATTCTGTTGCCGAATTTGAAACCGGTGTTGGCCGTCGTGGTCGTCTTTACAGCCATCTTCAATTGGAACTCCTTCATGTCCCCCCTGGTTTTTATCAATACGACGGAAAAACTGCCAGTGGCCGTCGGCATCCAGATGGTGTTGGCCGGTTCACAGGCCGGGCCTGGTAACACCGGCGCCATGATGGCCGCTTCGACCATGATTACCATTCCGGTAATCATGTTGTTTGCTTTTTCCCAGAAATACTTTATGCAGGGCATCGTCCTTACGGGCTTAAGCGGCCGTTAAGGACAGAAACTAGCCATCTCACCAGTGGCAAAAAGTGAACAGCTTTCTGAACACCTGCTTTGTTTGCCTGAAGTCAATCCCGCCCTAATTCGAGACACTGCGCCCAAAGAATGCGCTGGTACACGACGCAAGAGATTTCGAGAAGACGATAGCTTTCAGGCGCCTAATAGGGATCCTGCCACCATCGCAACCATTCGCCGTTATCTCTCTTCGCATTCAGCAAAGGGAGTCTGGGACGATAATGCTGTTCTTGGGGCAAGTAACCGCTTCCCTTCTTGAAAAGTCAATACACAGGTTTTCCCCATGAACAAGGCTAGACAGGCCCGGCTGGCCATGCGCCGTGGGGAATGGACAGGCCCTACGGTGTTCAAAGTGCCCGGTTACGTACAATGTAACTTGGTCGTCCTGCCAGAGTCAGATGCATACGACTTTCTCCTCTACTGTCAAAGAAACCCAAAGGCTTGCCCTCTAGTTGAGGTGACCGACTGCGGCGAGCCTGAGCCGCGCCTGTGCGCGCCCGGAGCAGACCTGCGTACTGACCTCCCGCGTTATGCTATCTTTTGCAACGGCGTCCGCGGCAAGGACGTAAGCGACATCCGTGCTTTATGGCGTGAAGACAATGTAGGATTTCTAATTGGCTCCAGTCTCACGTTTGACGGCGCGCTGGAAAGGGCGGGTGTCCCAAAGTCGGAAGAGGTTTGGGTTTTGAACACGGATTTGCCAACTGTCCGCGCTGGCAGGTTCAGAGGCTCGCTGGTAGTGACGATGCGCTGGATGACACCGAGCCAGGCGATTGTTGCCACACAACTGACGAGCCGGTTTCCTTCAAATCATGGAGCGCCGATACACGTAGGCGATCCGGCCGCAATTGGCGCCGATCTGACACGTCCCCTCGTCGGAGACCCTGTGCCGGATATTCCGAAAGGCGTAATGCCTGTTTTCTGGGCCTGCGGTGTGACGCCGCAGCAGACGGCGCTGCTGGCCAAACCTGAATTGATGATTACACATGCTCCAGGACATGGTTTTGTCACGGATCTAAAGGCAGATCAGTTCTGTCTTCCATAATCAAAGGAACACACCATGACTGTAATCGAACAAGCTTTACGAGAGCCTACATTGTCTGACAATGGCTCGCTAGACCCAGGTAGAGAAGAAGGGGAGCCACTAGGCCAGAAGACAAATGCGATCCGCTGGCTACAGAAACAGGTTATGCGGAAAGCCAGGGAATTGCCTACGGATTTTCACAGCCAGGTGGATTGGGAGATGTTTCGAGACCGGATCAGAAGCGAACTGCCGGCGACAATCGGTATTCCTGAATTTCCGCCTTTGCGTGAAAGTCTGGTCCGTGGTCGAATTCAAGTTGGAGCGGAAACAATATGTGAGCGCGTGGATATTTATGTAGACGAGGACTACGCCATCCCGGCATTTGTCTTTCTGCCTTCGCAATTGCCGGCAGAGCAAATGCCTGGTCTGGTTTGGAATCCCGGTTGGCCAGAAGACAAGTGGAAACCCGCTTACCAGGCCTTTGCCGTTCGGATGGCAGAGCAGGGATTCGCTGTCTTAGTCCTTGACCACGCCCCCTTTGGAGAGACCTCGCCTATGCAGGACAAGGCAGGCATGGGAATGTCCTTGCTGATGGGGATGGGGGATGTTCTAGGCGTAAGCCAATTGGGACTGCGCGCGGCAGAAGCGATGCGAGCCGGAGAATACCTGCGGGCGCGGGCCGATGTTGATGAGAAACGGGTTGCTATCTCCGGCCTTTGCCAAGGGGGCATGGATACCTGGCTGGTAGGGGCGCTGGACCCACGCTTTTGCGCGGCCGCGCCGTTGTGCGCAGCGACCACGTATGAAGTGCATATGGTCGAAATGGCATCTTATTTCGCCAACGCCGACTCTTCGCCCTTTCCTTTCGGCATCCTGAACGTGTGTGATATCCAACACCTGCACGCAGCAATCGCACCACGTCCACTCCTGGTACGGGCCAATCTGGGGGACCAGTGGTGGCCGATAAGTGGGTTCGACGACGTCGAAAAATTGACCCGCCAAGTGTACCGCCTCTACGATGCTGAAAACAGGGTCGACTTCAGGGCTGAGGTACACGAACATAACCTCACAGGGCCCTTTGCCGATGCCCTCGAATCGTTCCTGTTGCAGCATGTATAACATAAGAAAGTCGTCCAGAAACAGGCCTTTGTCCAGTTTGAGCCAGCCTTAAGTTCATATTGCGACCCGGACAGAGCGGCGTCATAGTCTTCGATTGCGTGATCGGCGGATACTGCGTGTAGGGTAGGCCCGCGCCTGAAAGCCCGAAATGGCGGGGGAGATTCTGGCTGACGCGAGATTCGCTGTGCAGTGATAATAGGGCTATTGCGTAGGCGATCTTCTGAGAGAAAGAACCCAGTACGGGGCACTTAAGATGAAAATCGATTCGATCAAGACCTTTATGGTGGATTCGGGTTCAGCCAAACATTGGCTGTTCGTCAAGATTGAGACGAACGAAGGGATACACGGTTGGGGCGAAGCGTACACCCAGCTAGACAGGGACCGGGTCACTGAGCGACAGATCGATGAACTCTCCCGATACCTGGTGGGGTGTTCCCCATTTGATATCAAGCAGTTTCTTTTCTCTGCTTATACCGACTTTGCCAGCAAGCGTGGGAGCATGGAGCTATTCTGCGCGATCAGCGGTCTGGAACAGGCGTTGTGGGACATTGTCGGCAAGGCCACCGGTCAGCCGGTATACAACCTGTTGGGCGGTCGAACACGCCGGCGGCTGCGTGTATATGCAAATGGCTGGGGCGGCGCGCAGCCGCCGGACGAGCTGGCAGACCGCGCCAGGGCGGTCGTTGACCGCGGATTCACCGCGCTGAAATTTGACCCGTTCCCCGGTCCTTGGCGTGCATATGTCGATCGCCATGAGGAAGAGGTAGCGGTAGACCGCGTAAGGGCCGTGCGGGAGGCGGTTGGACCAGACGTGGACATTCTGGTCGAGGTGCATCGCCGGCTGGCTCCGATGCATGCTGTGCGGGTGGCTCGCGCCATGGAACCATACGCCCCGTTCTGGTTTGAGGAGCCGGTCTCCGCACGTGACTTGGGAGCGCTGGCAGAAGTGCGTCATGCAATTAACTTGCCGGTAGTGACCGGAGAGGAGTTGTACACGAAGAACGAATTTCGGGACGTATTTGAGCAGCGGGCCGCCGACATTCTCAACCCCGACGTGTGCAACTGTGGAGGAATCCTGGAACTGCGGGAAATTGGCGCGATGGCCGAGGCCTATCATGTAGCGATGGCGCCCCACAATTACAATAGCACTACTATTGGCCTGGCGGCTACATTGCACGCGTCGGCGGGGATGCCAAACTTTCTGATAACCGAGTACTTCGTCAACTTTGAAGAGGTGGGACGAGAGATTGCGGACCAATCTTTCCGTGTAGAAGACGGATTCATAACGCTACCGGACAGGCCCGGTTTCGGAATCGACCTGGACGAGCAGGCATTACGGCAGCGGCCTTATCGACCGCGATCGCTGCGTGATCTGCCATTCGACTCTGGGTACGACATTGCTGGGGATTGACTCAGGCAGTTCAGCTTGATAAACGCGATTGATACATCTCTTTCAGAATCTCGAATTTTCTCCGGTACTCCACTGGGTCCTGTTTTAGGCTTTCGGCAGCATAGCGGGTCATGATCTCGTCAAAGTATCTGCTCAGCAAGGATAGTTCAATCCGTCCGCTATCCAAAAGTGTCAGCACGTCATCAAAGTCGCTTTCCGTACCCCGTTCAATCTTGCTGAGCGCGGTGCTGTACAAGTCAATATGAAAGACATCAAGCTGACCATAACGGCCTATGTACTGGCTGCGCTCCTGGTGGCCGGACGGAAGAGGAATGAACTCTGCAGGTGAGGCCTCTTCGAGATTCAGGGAGAACTGCTCCTTCAGGTCGCGGACAGCTGCTATGAATGTACTGTGATCTTCGTCAGCAACCTCGAAGCTGATTTCTATGTCAAGGGTTTGCTGGCGAAAGCACTCATTGACCATGGTCGTACCGCCCGACAGGTAGAGACGACTCGGCCTCGTGAAGCGTCGCCCCAGTCTTTGCAGGAACAATTTGTTTCTCTGGCGATCAGTTCGAGGGCGCATACGGCGGGTTGCTTTCGCCATCTTCAGCTGCTCAAAGAACTGATCTATAGTATTTTGTAGGGCTTCCAGACGGGCGAAAGGATACTGTGATCGCGCCTGCCAGGCTTCAGCCAGCGCATATAACCCCGTCTTGCCAAATCGTTCCTCCGGTGGAGGCAGGTTCATTTGGCGTGAAAACAGATCGGGCAAGAGGGTCATGTCGTCCAGGTAGATACTCAGACGCGATCGCCAATTTCGTTGTAAGTAGACCGCGGCCATGTACAGGGTCTGCAACTCCAGAGATTGAGGGGCATCCAGGCGGGCAGCCAGAGTTGGGACACTCTCCGCCAGAGACGGCTGGCGCAGAAAGAGAGGAACGATCGCCAACTTAAGCCGAGAATCCGGTTGGCGCAGCAATGCACTTAACAGGCGCACGGGAGATTTCAGGACCTCGTCAGTGTCGGCATCGCCAGGAACAAGATAACTGACGCCATTGTCACGCAGGGCCGCGACCAACGTTTCTCTCGGAAAGTCTTCTGCGGAAGGTCTCTGTTCGTCCAAGATTCTTCCTATCCTCTCATTCGAATAAGTGCGGTCCTCTAGGCAAACGGGGCGTCAATCCAAGGATACTTGTGGAGATCAACGCGTTTGAACGGAATCTCGGTATAGCGGGGCGCGACGGCGCCGGGTGCGGCCATGTAGATGATTTTCGATGCGATCGGCGCGAATCCGGCATAGAAGTGTTGTGCAGACTTTACCACCATCAGCCGCTTCTGACTCGGATCGACGCCGAGATTACTGAACACATCCGGGCTGAAGGCTTGAACGCGCCTGCTGCAAACGATGATATCAATGCCGTTGCAGTGCAGGCAGACGGAATCGCCGCAAGGAATGCGGACGGGGTCGCCCTGTTGGGGCCATTCCTGGACCATGTCCTCAACAATCGCCGACACAGTGACAGTCAGGTCAAGTGGGTCGCCGGACATCGGTCCCATTTTGCCACCGAGGCGCAAATCCAGTTTAGCGCCGACGCCGCCTGACATGGCGACCTGTACTGCGATTGGATCCCACATCATGGCAATGCCGGCGTTTTCGATGCCTTGATCCAGCATCGCCTTGAGCATGAATGTCGAGTCGCTGCCCGCGCCGCCGCCGGCGTTGTCGGCCCGGTCGGCGATGACGACCGGACCGGCGGGAGCGGCCTGTGCCTGGGCTAGCGCTTCATCGATCGACAGCGGCGTTTGATCAAGTTCGCGGCGCATGCCATGAAATCTGCGCCCGATCTCTTCTGCCACTTGTGCGGCCTTGTCTACATTGCCATCGGTGATTGCCAATGCCTGCGCGCCGCAGGTGGGCACGTCTGCCCAGGGGAAGCAGTGGACCAACGAGATGGAAAGAATACCATCCTTTCCTTCCATAGCCAGGATTTCGTCTACAAAGCTGCGAAGTGGTTCATACGAGGTCAGGTATAGGCCGATCATGCGGCAGTCAAACAGAGCCATGGTTGGATTTGTCTTGCCAACGGCGGCATCGGCGATTATGTTGAAAAGGTCAGCGGCTCGATTGACGACGTCGGTATGAGGATATTCTTTGTATAGTACGATTGCGTCGGCGGCGTCGATCATGGCCTGGGTGACATCGCAGTGGAGATCCAGTTCGACGCCGATTTTTGCGTCTGGTCCAACAATTTGTCGAACACGATCAATGATGTCGGTCTCGCAGTCGTCGTACCCTTCTGCTACCATAGCGCCGTGCAGTCCCAGCAGGACAGTATCTACAGGCATCGCGGCTTGAAGTCTTTGCAGGAGTTCATCGCGCAGGCTTTCGTAGGTGCTGCGGGTGGTGAGGCCCGCGGGCTGTGCGTTGGCGTACATTCCAAAAACGTACTCCCAGCCTCGGGCCAGTGTGTCCAAATTGAATTGGTCGAAGGCCCTCATTGTGCCCTCTTCAACGTCATCCTCCGGACGAATGATAGTGTAATCACGCATACCTGTCGGCATCGGTGAAAAGGTGTTGGTTTCGGTCGAGATTCCGCCGGCAAATACTCTCATTGCATCAACCTTTCTTTGGGACGATAATAGGGGTAGAAATCATGGTACTGATAGACACAGACAATGTGGTTGGGCTGTGCTGCCATTTGAAACAAATGTTAGCATAGGTGATTGCTGCAGGGTATTATCTCACGGCGAGCAAAATTAGTCCTGGCGGAAGCCGCGACTTTGTGTGCCGCGAGCATTTCCAGCCTCCAGACAAGGACAGCACAGGATGACAACTGAATCGCAGAAAAAGTATCGTGTGGCCCTGGTAGGGACAGGGGGGATAGCGCGCGGGCATGCGACGGCTTGCAAGAATTCTGACAGGGCCGAGCTCGTGGCGGTATGTGATGTCTCAGATCAAGCTCTTGAACGATTCACTCAGCAGTTTGCGGTTCCATATGTATATTCCTCACTGGATGAGATGCTGGCGGCAGGGGAGTACGACATTGCGGTCATTTGTGTTTGGGGCGTTTTGCATGCGCAAGTGGGGATTCAACTGGCGGCCTCGGGCCGGGTGCGGGCAGTCCTTTGCGAAAAGCCGTTTACCCAAAGCGCAACTGAAGCAGAAGCTTTTGTGGCGGCCTGCCACGACCATGGCGTTCTGGTCGCGGAAGCGTTCAAGTTTCGGCACCACCCTATGCATCTGAAGGCGGAGGAGATCGTTAAACTGGGCGGGATTGGTAGGTTACTAAATGTACGCAGCACTTTCTGTACCAACGTTGCTCTGGAGAGGCGGAGCCCTGGAGACAATTGGCGCTGGAACCGAAGCAAGGGCGGCGGCGCCATCTACGACCTGGCCTGCTACAACGTACACCAGGCACGCTTTATCTTTGGCGAAGAGCCGGAAATCGTCTTTGCAGTCCAGACTAAGGGTGTCGAGGTGGACGACGCGGCCTATATCACGCTGGTCTTTTCCGGCGGACGAGCCGCTCACCTGTCGGTGGGCTTCGATGGGTGGGCTTCGCAGTATGTGGAGATCAGCGGTGACGCCGGCCTGTTGCGGATTGACAAGGCCTGGAACAACGAAAACCAGGACGTGACGCTGGAACACCATACTGCTGACGGCGTGGAGAAGATTGATTTCCCGCCAACTCACCAATTTACCCACCAGCTGGAGCATCTCTGCGACTGCCTTGAGAACGGCCAAACCCATCGTATTTCACCACAGGACAGTATTGCGCAGATGCGTGTGCTGGATGCCATTGCCGAGGCGATGCAGACCGGTGTGGCAGTTCGGCTCTGAATTGACAGGAAAGTTGACAAACAGGTGCAGATTGGATAGGATTTTGTCTATCCCCAGACGGACGGGTCCGGCACCTTCCAGGAATTGACGTGGTGGGAGAAAGTCCGGAAAGCTTCAGTAAGCCCACAGGAGAACTAAAATATGGCAGTCCTTGACGCAATTCCTACTATGGAGCGGGACTTGAGGTACTTCCCCTCGACAACAACAGAGCCAAAAAAGCTGACACTGGAGCAGATTCACTATTTCAATGAGAAGGGGTATGTATTTCCCATCGATCTTTTCTCTGAGGAAGAGGCGGATGCAAACCGTCGCTATTTCGACAGTCTGTTGAAGATGGCATCGGACGCGGATCTTGACAGTTATAAGGTTGAAAGTTGGCACACGCATTGCGCCGGAGTCTATGATCTGGTCACCGACGATCGTATTCTTGACTACGTTGAGGACATTCTGGGGCCGAATTTAGTCTGCACGATGACACACTACTTCTCCAAGATGCCGGGAGATGCCAAGTCGGTTTACTGGCACCAGGACGCCTCTTTCTGGGCCTTGACGCCGAGCAAGGTTGTGACCGCCTGGCTTGCGATCGATGACGTTGATGTGGAAAACGGGGCAATGAAGCTGTTCCCCGGCACACATAAGCAGGGTCGCATTCCATTTGAATGGGTGACTGACGAGGAGGATGGCGTGCTCAACCAGCATGTCCACGACCCGGAGCAGTATGGACAGCCGGTGTCGGTTGAGTTGAAGGCCGGTCAGATTTCACTGCACACCGACATGCTCTTACACGGTTCGCAGCCGAACCCATCCAACCGCCGCCGCTGCGGCCTGACGATCCGCTATTTTCCGCCGGACGTAAGGGGAACCGAGCCGGACAGCGCTCCGGGGATCATTGCCCGCGGAGTGGATCCAGACGGTTACTGGCAGCCTATGGCCCGGCCGGAGGGGGATGCCATCCCGCCCCGTTTTCTTGAGGAGAAGAAGGGGTAATTGGGGGCGTACTGGGCAGGATCAGCAGTTCAGTCGCTGCAAAGATTCTTCGGTCTGTGGCGTGCCACTTGCGGAGGCATAGACGTTCCCTTACAGTACAGAATAACGGCGCAACATCCAAGTAATTGGAGAGAGTTGCGCCGTTTTTTGATTGGCTGAAATTGAGGGGACAGTTCTATCCGACCAAGCTCAGACTGCAACCGCGTCTTCGAACAGCGAAGGAAAGTGTTTGTGCGGATCCCCGGGATCGCGGAAGAGAATCTGCTGGCGGGGCGTCAATTCGGTGTTTGAGGGAGGCAGTACACGCCTTGCAGTCCACGCCACGTGTGAAACGCAGTACTTATAGAGAAGAGCCCGTCGTTCGTGTTGTGCGTCCCAGGCGGCGGTGCCATGTGTCAGGGCCTCGGTAAACAGAATTGCCGAACCGGCAGGCGCTTCGGGAATGACGACGTTGGCGGCCTCTTCGGGGGCGTCGGAAATCTGTTGAGGCAGCTTGTAGTTGGTCTTGTGGCTGCCGGGGATGCAGCAGAACCCGCCCTTTCCCGGTCCAGTATCAGTTAGGCACCAGGTCACGACGACGAAGCCGTTGTAGATCTGGTCATCGCGGAATGGAACGTATTCACCCGGCTGGGCGCGTGAGGTAGTGGAAGTGGCGCCGTAGTCGGCGTGGAGCAGCCCTCTCGGCATGCCCTGCTGCATGTACATCCCGTAGATTCTGTCCAGCCGGAAGCAGTCACCCAGCCGGAAGCGCAGTATTGGCATAATCCGATGATGATCCAGCAGATCGCAGAAGGGTTGCCCCCACTCGAGGAAGCCGGGGCCGTCCGGGGCCCTGCCAAAGCGCTGCGTCTGACCCGGTGCAGGCAGTTGCTGTACATCCAGCAGGCGGTTGAGCGTCGCGACTTCAGCCGTGTTAAGTGCATCTTCTATCACCAGATAGCCTTGCACATCGAAGAGATACTGCAGCAGATGAAGATCGCTCATTTCTCGTACTTTGACCTCGATTGAGTATAGTGACTTGTCTCTGTTCTCGGCCTGGGGTAGCGCCTCACAACATCATACGTCATCATGTGGAAAGGCGCAACAGGTTCGAAAAGTGTTCGGACGGCGCAGCGTCCCTGAACATGGGATTCGCTGCGCCGTCCGAATTCAGTACGGCGCTCGCCGGAGCGAGCCAGCGTTGTGGTAGCGGGCTAATGTTTATTCAATAGCTGCCTGAACAGGTCCGATAGTCGAGCTCAGTCCACGCTTAAAGATGCCATCGCTGTCGGTGTAGGTCACGTAGACTCGCAAGAACTTGCCGATGTCTGTGCTTACCGGCGCATAGGCTGAGGATTCTTCGGCCGAGACGACTACGATATCGGTCCACTCGCTAAGCGCATCTTCAGAACTCTGCCACTGCCAATCGCCGAGGTTGGTATAAGAGTCCTCAGAGAGCGTTAGCTGGGCGGAGATTTCCTGTCCAACCGTTGGTCGTTGGTCGGTGTTGAACCAGACAACGTTTGTCTCAGTCTGGGGCGTGGGTGTGGGCGTTGGCGTAGCGGTCGGCTCGGGAGTTGGCGTAGGCCCTGGCCCAGGGACAAGCCCGTTAGCTGGGAACCAGTCCGACCAAGGCCCGGCGCCGAGAATGTTCTTGCCGCGTGTTCGGAAGCGATAGACCCTTTCGGGATCCAGGCCCTTGACCGTGTATGAGACCGCGTCAGTACCTTCAGTGACACCCAGAATTGTTATGTCACCCTCGGTTGTCCAGGACTCGCCAGTGCCCACGGACCTCCACTGGATATCGTAGGAAGATACGTGGAGAAAGGGGATCGAGAGTGGTAAAGGCGCCGTAGAGAATTGAACTGTCAGTTCCTCCATTGAGTGTTGCTCCACCTGACCCGAGATGGACTTTGGAGGAGGCGCCACGCTCATCGCCGCCACAATGGCGCCTACAACAATCAGCGCTCCAAAGATGGCCAGGGAGATCTTGTTTACTAGTAGGCGCAGAATGACAACGCTCATGCGGAACATCATATGCAGAAACACTCGCAGGACCAATTGTACGCGATTAGCTTCTCTCACTGGCAAGTTTGCCATTCTATCAACCTCCTGGCTCTAGTGTATCGGGACTCCAAATTGACGGGCGATTTATGAAAGCTTTGACTTCATTCGGTAGCCAGAAATGGCATTCTCCGACTTATCTACCGGATTTTCAGTATAGTAGTAGCGAAATGGTTTGTAAATCCGTTCGCTGTTGAAAATCTGACTCGAAAACTGGACGCATTTGCGGAAATTTTTCGAGAAAATACACTGGTAGGGAGTCACTATTTACGTTTGAAGGACCCTGAAATCGGCTGTGTCGCCGTCATCAACAGGTTGACTACGATTTGTCAACGTCTCCAAGGTATTGAGGAATCGTATGGGAGGCGTTGAGTTGGGGAAGGCCCACTTCCCTGGCCGCGCAGCGATCAGGCCCGCAGTTCATGTGCGCTGATCGGCAAACGCCCGAGACATCGCCCCATTCACTGAAGCGCATTTCCTGCAACAGAGCTGGACGGGATGACCTGGACAAGCGGAAAGCTTATTCGGTGAACCAGCCTTTCGGGCTTGTTGTAGGGGTGTGGGGGCGAGAATCGCCGAAGGAAGCGGCTTGGGGTTGTCTTGCGAGAGCTGCAACAATAGACGAGGGAACTGACCGGCCCGCAGGAGAGAAGAGAGCAGGCTTTGAAGGAAACCCGAGCGCGCAAATCTTGGCCTGTCAGCGTACTCTGATTGCGGCAAGCGGTTGTCAGGGCAATTGGTGGTTGGAGGAGAAGAGAGGCGTCTCAACCTGGCCGGGGGACGGAGTCAACCCAGCCCTGCACCGCGAGCTTTCGCGGCAAGTGCGAGGTTACTTTATGCCAGATTTTGTTCCGAGAGGACAGGTTCGACTAGACTGCGTTCGTGATTCCGGTGGCACAGTTTTCACTGTGACGCGAGGATGTCGTGCAGCCTCGCAAGGGGTCAATTGTCCGCCGTCGGAGAAAAGCAGCCGCGGTGATCAGTCTACGACAGGGCCGATGGTCTTACTGAGTGCCCTTTTGCGCTCGTTGTCGCTATCGAGGTAGAGGGCGGAGGCACGCAGATACTTGCCTTCGTCTGCGATGGTGGGTGTGAATTTGAACGAATCGGAAGCGTCGTAGTCAGTGGCGTACTTGGTGACATCTTCCCATTTGCCGAGAGCATCGTTGGATCGCTCCCACTTCCAGGATCCGAGGTCACTGTACTGGTCATTGGCAAGGGAAAGTTCAACGGTGATCTCGCTGCCAACCGTCGGCGGATCGTCGCCTCCGGCGAAACTGACCACGTCCGCTACTGTATCAACGGTGATGACCGGGCCAATAGTTTGGCTCAGTCCTCTCTTGTAATCCTCATCTTTATCAAGGTAGACAATGGAAACGCGCAGGTATTTGCCGTTGTCCAAGGCAGAAGGCGTGTAGATCGAGGAATCCTTGGCATCGTAGTCGGAGACATCCGTCCACCCCCTAAGAGCATTGGCGGAACGGTCCCATCTCCAGCGTCCCAGTCCGCTGAAATCTGAATCTGGAAGAGAAAGGCGGGAGCGTACGGCGCGGCTTACCACTACGGGATCATTGCCAAAGACAAAGTCCACAGAGTCGGTCTCAATTTCCGCGCTGACCACAGGGCCAACGGTTGGGCTAAGTGCAATCTTGCCAACTTCGTCGCCATCGACGAAGTTGACGGAGGCGCGCAGGTATTTGTCTTTGTCAGCGGCTACAGGGGCGTAGAGCGACGAATCGGTCAACCGCGCTCCGGGTACATTACGCCAGCCGGTCAGGCCATCGTCTGAGCGCTCCCATTGCCAGCGTGAGCGATCGCTATAACTGTCCTCATCGAGAGTAAGGCCGACGCGAACTGTCTGACCGATCACCGCCGGGTCTCCACCTTCGACGATTCGGACTACGTCGACAACAGTCTGACGGGTGGGGGTAGGCGTTGGCACGGGAGTTGGTGTAGGAGCCGGCGGGGGATTAATGATGATACAAGCACTCAGAACCACTGTTGCGATCGCTGCAGCCATCCAACTTAACAAGGATCCGCTGAGCCGCCGCCCGCCGGGGGACAGGGACATTTTGCGGTCGGGGCTGCTTTCGTTAGCAGGCATGCGTTCGTTCTCCTTCTTCATGCGATCTTGGTCTGAGCGTAAGAGAGATCTTTGGCCGTTTGCCAAGCGGGCTTTAGCCATTGGACGCCTTGTTGCCGTGGAATCAGTGGCTCGATTAGTTTACCGACAAGCATATCGAAAGTCAAACCAATGACACTTGTCTGGGACAGGGATGCTCGTCAGCAAGAGGGGCAGATGGGTATCCTCTTCCCCAATCGCAGCCGGTGAGGGGCTTGCGTCATTACAGGACGGTCAAGGCGTTGCGAGAAGCTTAGCCTTTGACGCCGGTTATGACGACCCTCTGGATGTAGTTCTTCCGGACGATAAGAATGAGAACGATGCAGGACGACAGAATGATTAACGGTGCAGCCGACGGCAACGTCCACTCTTCCCGGTATTGGCCCTGGAAGGATTGCAGCCTGATCGCGAAAGCTTGTTTGTCATGGTCTGAGCTGAAGATCAGGGGACCAAGAAAGACATTTCAGTGGCGCATGAAGGAGAAGACAAGGATTGTGCCGAAGGCAGGCTCGATGATGGGAACGCATATTCGGTAGAAGATACTGAAGGTGCTGCAACCGCCGCGCGTGCGGCGTCCAGTTCCAGGGGCAGAGGCAGAACTCCAGCTTGTTCATGATGCTACGTTTTTTTCTGCGCCAGTGTAGTGGAACTCTCCAGGAATCCGGCTGACCGAACAGGGAAAGACATGACATTCGACTGAGAGAAATGATCAGCGGTCCGACCCTTCATTCAGCCAGGCAAGGTTGAAACGAGCCAGGGTCAGCATTTCGTAGGGTTGACTGTCGCCGCTCTCATAGAGGCAGCAGAGTTCCCCATTGGGCAGTGCAGCCAGATCTGAATAGGCGGAAGGCCCGGGGTGGAGCGTTTGGGCAGTGGGCCAGGTGCGGCCGCCGTCAGAACTGAGGCGGACCGTCATGCGCTCGCGGCGCGTGCTGGCCGGATTGGCGAAGAGGAGTTGCCCGCCGGGCAGCGACTCCAGGCTTCCCTGGCAGACAGGCTCGATCAGGGTCTCGTCCCACTCAAATTGGGCGAACGTTTGCCCCTGATCCTGGCTGCGGGCCACAGCCCGGCGCGTGCCGCCGACGTGGTTGCGGCAGTTGATGTAGAGGCTGCCATCATACAGTTGCGCCACTGCGCACTCATTGGTGCCGGCTTCAACATTGCCTCCAAGCTGCCAGGTTCCGCCTCTGTCGTCGCTGTAGATGACATGGGAATGGTAAGGGTCGCGGCTGCGGTCCAGGTAGAGGCCGACGATATGGTCGCAAGGGACGACCAGGCGGCCGGTGTCAAGCTGGATGCCGTGACAGGGGCCGGTAGCATACCAGGTCCATTGCGGATCTTTGACGGAAGCGGTAATATCGCGCGGTTCGCTCCAAGACTGGCCATCATCAACGCTGTGCGTGATCCAGACAGTGCGGGGCGCCTTGCCTTCGCAAATCAGTGTTTCGCCACCATCGGCCAGATTTTTGCAGAAGGGCAGCCAGATGGCGCCGGTCTCTCGCTCGACTACAGGGCAGGGGTTGCCGCAGGTCATGCCGGCTTCGGTGACTACGACTTGAATTGGGCTCCAGGTGCGGCCGTTGTCGAAGCTGCGACGCAGGATCAGGTCGATCTCACCGGCGTCGCCGCGTCCGTGTTTGCGCCCCTCGGCAAAGGCCAGGAGTGT
This sequence comes from Caldilineaceae bacterium, assembly GCA_965220715.1. Taxonomy (GTDB): domain Bacteria; phylum Chloroflexota; class Anaerolineae; order Caldilineales; family Caldilineaceae; genus Bin5. The sequence continues at coordinate 2,894,510 of OZ244843.1, read as the reverse complement.
GCCGCGGACGGTGACGGCGAGGGCTGGTATGCGGTAGGTGTGGTAACTGCCTTCGCCGCTAGTGAAAAGAGTCTCTTGCAAGCACCAAGGCTGAGCTGATGCGTTCTCCGCGCTCATGCTGGTTCATTCCTTTCAGTCAATGTCTTCGGGTTCGATGAACACGCCTACCAGATGGCTGGACCCGGCCGGATCACCGTAGTTGGTATAGTCGACCCACATAATGTTGCCGTCGTCCAGCATCAACCAGGAGGAGTAGCCGTGATCCGGCGCCGGCGCCTGTTCCGGATGGTTGCCATGGATTTGAATCATGCGCTGCCGCTGGTATTCGTCGGGAAAGGCTCCGCTGTCGGCGTGCCATGACCATTCGCAATCTTCAAGAGTAGGATTCTGCACTCGGTAGGACAATTGGCGCCAGTAGCTGCGGCCGCCGGTCTGCGGCTGACCGAACTGGGTGTACCCGCTGAGTGCACCTGCGCGGCGGGAGTCGCCTATTGGCTTGTCCTCACGGAAAATGCATTGGTTGATCACGGTCTCGCCATCGACCAGAACGCGCAGAAGGCCGCGGCGATGAATTAAGGTGATGGTGTGGTAGTCAGTCATGTCGACCGCGCTGCGGAAGTCGGCGCCGCGGCGACTCCAGATCCCGTCGGGGGCGACATTGATCACGACGCCGAGTTGCGAAATCGACAGGAAGGCGGCAGGTTGGCCGGGTCTGCCCTCCACCTTGAGTGTCGCCTCCATGTGGATTTCGCTGCGCGCGGATTCCGGGGGTAACAGGCAGTAGCGGGCTTCGTGGCCCGGCAGGTTGTCGATCACAAGCGCGTCGTCTTGCAGTCTTGCGGCATACTTGCGGCGCGGGCCACCGATCTGGTAGGAACCGGCCTCCGCCTTGATGTCGCCGCACCAGCCGTAGGTTCCCAGAGGCCCGTTGACATGGCGCCCGCTGACAAATATACGGCCGTCGGGCAATTGCTTGCCGTAGGGACGGTCGAGGGCGAAGGGGCACATTTGGAGCGGGGACCAGGAGCGACCGCTGTCGGTCGAAAAGGTGACGAAGGAAGGGATGCCGGCATGGTGATTCTCGCGCAGAAGGCAGGCCAGCTCTTGGCCGCCGACGGCGTCGGGATTGTCGAGGAAGACGATGGCACCTTCGCAGACGCGGTGGTAGCCGTTGTCGGCGATTGTAGCGGCCTCGTACCAGGTTTCGCCGCTGTCGTCGGAGCAGGAGAGAATGACGGCGAACTCCTGCGTATCGCCGCGCATGATGTGGGAGGCGACTCCCAGCCTGCCGTCCGGCAGATCCAATATGCGATCCGGCTCGAATCCCATGATGTGGGGCTTTTGGGCTTCCGTCCAGGTATCGCCGTTGTCGCGGCTCCAGTAAACCCAATTGCCCGGCGGCTGATCTTCATGGAAGTGGCCGTGGTCGTCATGGTCGACAATCACAACCAGGCGGCCGTCGTTGAGCCGGCTGAGGCGGGGGGTAACCAGGCGTTCATCGCCCTGCTGGAGGTCGGCCTGATCGATCTCGCGATGTTTGAACCAGGTACGGCCGCGGTCGTCGCTGGCGAGCAGCGTGAGGACCTGGTTTACCTGCGACCAGTGGGAGTCGGTATCGGAATAGATCAGCATGAGCCGGCCGGAGGGCAACTCGATAATGTCCGGGTTTTTGGTAAAGCGTCCGGGGCTGCGCCAGACGTCAAAGACTTTGTGGGCGACGGAACGTGGATGAATATGCACAGCTGCTCCTTTGGAAACTGGGGTGGAATGGGTCGTCTAATGAAGGTGGTAGGGGCCAGGCCGTTTGCCGGCGGCGTCCTTCTGTTTGGTCAGTTACGGAGTGCCTGCAAGGCGGAGCGCCATTTCTCATAGTTCGGGGGGCGTCCGTGACCTCGCACCACCATCGGTGGGCGCTTGGTCTCTTTCAGCTTGTTGTGCATGAACTCTTCGCTCTGGATTACATGGGGCGGCGCGGGGAAGGTTCCCGGTGTGCGGCAGTAGCGAATGTCGACGCTCCAACGTACTTCGGGCGTGTTGTTGACCTTACTGCCGTGGAAAGTCATGTTGGAAAAAAGAAGGATGTCGCCGCGTTTCATGGGTACGGGGACCGGTGTGCCGCGGGCCTCCGGATCCTCGAATGAGCGCATATTCTGATTCTTGTCGCGAGCGCTGTCGATCAGCTCCCAGGCGTTGCTGCCGGGGATCAGGTAGAGACAGCCGTTTTGTGCGTCGACGTCGACGAGGGGGATCCAGACGGTGATAATGTGGGCGTGTTGTGACGGTTTGCCGTAGTACTGGCTGTCCTGATGGAGAGGAAAGGCGGTCAACACGCTGTCGGGCATCTTGGGGCGCAGATGGTAGTCGCCATTGAAGCTGATATTTGGACCCAAATGCGGTTCGAGGGCGTCGGCGATGCCTGGGTGGTGAATCAGGGCGTGCAGTTCGGGGCCGAATACAGGTGCGTTCCAGGAACGCAAGCGGATCTCGTTCTCGCGGTGCAGCGCGGCCAGCCGTTGGCCGAAGGGGAGTTTCTCGTAGGGCCTGTTGATTTTCCCCATGCTGAGCATTTCATTGGCGTAATTGCCAACTTCGCGTTGGATGCAGGCGCGCAGCGGTTCCAGATCGGCAGGCGGGAAGGCTTCAGGGACATGCAGGTAGCCGTCCCGTTTGTAGGTGTCCGTCATTGCTCCAATCTCCTCTTGTCTCGCATCAAAATTGGGCTAGTGACACATTTTCGCGTTTTCTGTTGTGTCTTGCAACTCAGCCACAGCCCGATTTTGTTTGGCTCTTGAATGGAACGTCGTGGATGTGGACGGGTCATGACAAGAGATGGCGCTTGGGAGGCGGCCTTGCCTGAAACAGATGGGGATGGGGACAAGTGCTGATGCGCCGGGAACAGATGAGTGCTCGTACGAGTGTTGTACGAGAGATCACGGGCGTATGGGCGGATTGGTTGAAGCTGGATTTGCATGAATTTTGGGGATTTTGAGGATGGCGGGGGGCGACGTTGGCACAGGTGCGCTTGTATGAGTGTTTGACGAGTGATGACGAGAGTTTACGAGAGATTGGGGGGATTGTCTGAAGCAGGATTTGCATGATTTTTTAGGACTTTCAGGATGGGAGGGGCGACGTTGGCACAGGTGCGCTTGTATGAGTGTTTGACGAGTGATGACGAGAGTTTACGAGAGATTGGGGGGATTGTCTGAAGCAGGATTTGCATGATTTTTGAGGACTTTCAGGATGGGAGGGGCGACGTTGGCACAGGTGCGCTTGTATGAGTGTTTGACGAGTGTTTGACGAGTGATGACGAGAGATTGGGAGCGTATTGCGTTACCCACGCTGGGTGATGGACGAGAGTTTACGAGTGTTGCACGAGTGTTTACGAGAGAATTGGTATTGGGCTTTTTGGGATCTACGACGGTTAACGGGCGATCTCGGGGGTCTGTGGTATTCGTTCCGCGAAGGGATACGATGAAAACGCTGTTTCATCCACAGAGGGGCAGGAAGTCGCACCAAGAGCAGCGCTGGTTAACCATGAATGGATACGAAAGGGCAGGATAGGCGGGCGGCGGCGTGTTGGCGGGTGGGCAGTGGGTAAGGGCGTATTGCTGCTACGCGCCTTTTCAGCGGCTATACGATATATATTGTCGATTCTTTACTGAACTATCGGTGCGCCCGCGGTGTAATTATTTGTACATCGGGCGAATCAGGATCTGTGCCGTCGTGAAACAGGCTTCGTTTGTGGGCGTATTGGTCATCTGCAACGATCTCTTGACTTCATTGATTTTCTCATCAACCTGGCGGGTTTGAACCTGCAGGATTTCCGGGGAGCGTAGGACGTCGGCGGAGTTGGCGGAGGACGGCAAGCCGGTGCTCACGCCGGCGGGAAGTTCGTTCAGGGTGTGGCCGATCAACAGGTCGCGCGCCGGCGCGGGGTAGAGGGCGGGATCGCGGGCGAGGTCTGCCAGGGCCGCTTCCATGACAGCACGTTTTTCGGTCAGGTCGAGCGACAGTTCGGGCAACTCAAACTCCTCAAACGCATATGACTTAACCGCATCTTTCAGTTCGTCGATGTCCTGCTGGGTGTACGGAGACTGGACCCAGTTTCCGAGGCGCTTTCTGCCTTCATCGGTTACGACTTGTTGAGCGGGCCGGTCGTCGGTCTGCGGCCGCTCACACGTTGCAAGGCCCAGGTCGACGAGCGAGTCGATCCGGTACTGGTTCTGCTGGGCGGTGATGGCGTCGGCGGCGGCGAGGATGGCGAGGAGGTAGTATTCGCGCAGATCTCTGGCCTTGCAGATTGCCGAGTAGGCGGCGGGGCAGAGCGTCCCTTCCTGCACTGCGAGCATGCCCTAGGTTAACGCTTGGATGACGACTTGCTGTCGTCCGGGGATGCGGTTGTCGGCCCTGGCGGGGTAGAGGAGGCATTGCCGCCGCGGGCGCGCCATGCGCGGATTGTGTCTGCGGAGGCAAGGGCGATACAGTACCTTCGAATTGCTCAAGACCTTGTCCCTGGCAGGGGGAGCCGTCGCGTCTGAAACTCTTGCAGAGTGTTTTAGCCATGGGTATGAACCTCCCGGCATGTGGTGACCGTCCATTGCCCGGCCGGACAGGATGGCGGATTCATGCCGGAGTAGTCACACCTGCACGAAGAATTGTGCAGCGTTGTGGAACAAGTGTACCAGTTTCTAGGGGAGATGTCAATAGTTTGGAACTGCCGGGCAGGGCAAACGCATCTAAATTCGGACGCCACAATTGCCGACGAAGGGCGCCCACAAGGGGCGCCCCTACATGATTCAGGCAGCCTCACGTGGTTTTTTCTCATTTGATGCCATTGCCCTGCGGTTTGACAGGATACCGTTGCACTATGTATTTTGGTGGCGACAATTTAATAGGTTTCTGTTTAGGTGCGCCTTCCGCCCGGATGCGCGGCGCACAATGGGGGAAGACCGGTGAAGTTCAGGTGAACCAGTCCGGCGCTGTCCCGCAACGGTAATGTGAACGCTCGTTCACTAAGCCCGATAACCCGCCTTTTCAGATGCTCAGTCGAACGGACCCGCAGGATGCGAGCAGGTCGGTTCGAGTATCACCTTCGTGGACCAAGGGGATGAGCGGCAAAGATACTTTGTACGCCTTCCGCCGTCTGGCGGATTTTTTCTTTCCAGGCGATCCATTGGGAAAGGGGGTCGCCTTTTGTTTTTCCACCAATTTCGTGAAGGGTACAAGCGAAATCTTTCCTGTCCTGAAGGCCGTAGGGGGCGGCGGGCGTTGGCCGCGTCGTTGGCATTGCTGATAGACGCCTGGCTGGGTGATCCCCCTTCCCGATTCCACCCGGTGGCCTGGATGGGAAGCTGGATCGCCGCCCTGCGGAAGCGGGCGCCGCACGGGAGCGCTTTGGCCTCCTTTTTCTACGGCGCGGCGGTTGTCGGTGGCAGCGCCGGCTTGCTTGGGCTTGGGGGCGTGTGGATAACACGTCATTTGCAGCGGTGGCGTTTCGGTTGGCTGGTAGAAGGCGCGAAGCTGTCGCAGTTGCTGGCATGGCGGGGACTGATGCGTGCAGGTGAGGCGGTGGCGCAGCCGCTTGCGGAGGGCAAACTGGATGAGGCGCGCCGTCAGTTGGGCTGGCATCTCGTGAGCCGGGATGTTTCGCAGCTCGATGAGAGTCTGATCGCGGGCGCGACCATCGGGTCACTTGCGGAGAACTGTTCAGACAGCGTGGTTGCGCCGTTGGTCTGGTATGGCGTAGGCGGTCTGCCCGCTGCGGCCGTCTACCGCTTTCTCAACACGGCAGATGCGCTGATCGGTTATCGCGATCTGGAAAGGGAGTGGCTGGGCAAGGCTGCCGCACGCGCAGACGACTTGGCCAACCTTGTCCCTTCGCGTCTGGCAGCGTTGCTAATCGTCGCCGCGGCCGCGCTTGCTGGGGGAAGCAGCGTCGGAGCATGGCGGATCTGGCGCCGCGACGCAGGCCAGACCGACAGCCCGAATGCCGGCCAACCGATGAGCGCAGCCACGGGGGCGCTTGGTGTAGTGCTGGAGAAGGTCGGGGGGTACCGGCTGGGTGACGGGTTGGCGCAGCCGGCAGCGGATGACATTGGGCGGGCGCGGCGCCTGCTCTCGGTCAGCTTACTCTTGGGGACAGTGGCTGCCGGCGCGGCAGTGTTCATCTCTTCAGCCAGAAGAGTTTGACCCAGGCGGCCGTGCGGCTTGGGAGAGACAGTGCCTGCCAAGGAGGGAAGGAATGGGTGAGATCGATCGTCCCAACATGCGAAACAATGGACGCCAACTCTTCATTTGCAGTCACGGAGACTGCGCGCCGGCCGCGGAAGCTGAAAGGCTCCAGCGCCTGGTGCTTGAGAGGAATCGCCAACAGCAGTTGAACAAGCTGAGGAACCCGCACCGGATCAAGTGCACGCTGGCGGACTGTCTTGGCGTCTGCCAGAGCGGGCCGATACTGGTCGTCTATCCTGACGGGATCTGGTATCACGGTGTGGATGAGCAGGCCTTGGAACGCATCTACCGGGCGCACTTGATCGGCGGCCGACCGGTCGAGGATTTCATTTTCCATCGTCACTTCCCCACTGGTCAAGAGGCTACCTACGCACCCGACTTACGGGGCGATGGTCCTTTGGAGTCTACCCCTTGGGCTCAATTAGGGAAGGAAGCGGAGTCCGAAGAGGAAGAAGAGGTCGATAGGCGGCTGGATGAGGCGGCGGCGCAGCGGCGGCGTCGTGCGGCACGGCGGGGACGTAAGAAAAAGGGGCTTGTCATTGTCAACACGGGCGAAGGGAAGGGGAAGACAACGGCGGCGCTGGGCATTATGGCGCGGGCGTGGGGGCGGCGCATGAAGATTGGAGTGATCCAGTTTCTGAAGAATGAGAACGCCAGAATCGGGGAGATCCGGGCTGCGGAGCGCATGGGCGACATCGACTGGATCAGCAGCGGTGACGGCTGGACCTGGACAAGCGACGGCATGATAGAGACGGTCGCGAGGGCGCGGCCTGGACGACTCGATACTGGCGGCGTACCGTAGGGGCGCGCAGGTGGTCGGAATTTGCGGCGGGTATCAAATAGCTGGGGAATTGTTGGCCGATCCGCTGGGTATGGAAGGAAAGCCGGGAGAACAGGCCGCCGGTCTGGGTCTGTTGCCGGTTTCCACGCAGTTCTTGCGGCACAAGGAGACGCATCGGGCGCGCATGCTGTTGGCGGACGGGGAGAAGGTTGAGGGATATGAGATTCACACCGGAGAAACGGACGCGCGGGGGGGCACGGCGTCGTTCGGCGAGATCATATGTAGAAACGGGAAGAAGGTCTCCATACCTGACGGCGCTACTCTGGGAGGAGGAAAGGCGTGGGGAACCTAATTGCACGGCCTGTTTGACAACGACCGTTTTCGCCACCGCTGGCTGCGCGGGTTGGGCTGGTCTGGCCAGGTTGTCGCCACAACGGAGTTGCGAAACCGGGAGCATGACCGTCTCGCAGATGCGGTCGGGGCATCAGTCGACTGGACAGCGGTGGAGGCGCTGATCTCATGAACTTATCCGCTGCCGCGGATGTTCAGATCTGGGTTTAATCCTTTGGTAACTCCTATGTGGTTGGCCCCAATGTGGGATCTGGTTGGAGTTTTTTGTTTTGAGTTTTTGGGTAGCTACTAAGCCATATACAATGCCTGTCTTGACCGGACCTTCATTCACGCCGCCATTCAGGCTAGCTCATTGCGTAATTGGTTGGCAGCCGCCTTGCTTAACAGCCGACAAGTCGCTATGACGACGAACGGTCGGTGAGGCGTGTTTTTTAGGGGGGCGTTGCGGGGGGAATCCCCCCGCACAAGGGAGGGCCGAAGGCCCGACCGCCCACAAGCAAGTAGAGAGTATAGAGGAGTGAGGAGAGAGAAACAGCTGCGCTCGCCTCATTCAGGGTTGCGAATTGATGTTGGCTGAGTAGTTACGTTTTTGGTAAACCCCAGTGGATAGTGGTTAGTGGGGCCTCATGCTAGTTAGGGAAGGACTGTTTCCAGGCTTGCAGGTAGCCATGCACGCCCCAGTGCCGGTTGATATAGATGCATAGGGTGTGGGCGGTCAACTTGGAGTAGAACCGGAGGCACAGGTCCCGGGAAGTGTGCGCATAGTTGGTTTTGAAGTCAATTGGGGCGTCCAGTTGGCTATAAACAGTTTCAATGACTTGGAGGAGCGGGTTGAAGAGGCGGCGAACAGACTTAGGGAGTCGTCACTTCTGGTTACGCCGGGGCAAGGTGAGCAGATGGATGCAATTGTGTGACCAGAGTTCGGCCACTAAATCTGCACTGATGTACGCCTTGTCGTCGATGACGTGTCGGAATGTATTCTGTCACAGATCTGTTCTGAGTCACCCCAACAGGGACCCTGGTCGTCGTGTCCTGGCATAACGCCAGGCGCAAACTGAGCCGACGTATGCGTCGGAGCGAACGACTGCCTGTCTGCAGCTGGGCGTCAAAACGGCGCCGTGGGGCTGCGCCAGGGCGTCGGCAACGGAACGATTACGTCCACGGGCGCGCTCCGGGAGAGGCCGCCCATACCGTCCCCGATTTGGTTGGAACGATTGGCCCCCCAGCACTTGACACCACCCGCGAAAGGCTCCGCACTGACCGAAAGTTGACGAGCAGGCCCTTCCGCGCTGCTGGTTATGGCGCAGGTGTGCAACTCGCCGGCTGCGATCGCGTTTACCCCGCTATTCAGACCCACTACATCTACCGGAATAACATTAGCTGTGCTCCCAACTGTCGTTGTGCCATTCCCTAGCTGGCCGTGGGTGTTGCTTCCCCAGCACTTGACGCCTCCAGCGTTGGTCAGCGCGCAGGTGTGGTAATTGCTAGCCGCGATTGCTTGTACGCCGCTGCTCAGTCCCACAACATCCACCCAGATGGACTGGTATGGCGTTCTCGTTGGAGCCCCTAGTGCGCCGGGGCCATTGTGACCCCAACACTTAACGCCGCCGCGGGTGGTCAAGGCGCAGGTGTGCATTCGGCCAGCCGCGATTGCGTATACGCCGCTGCTCAGCCCCTTCACATCCACCGGCCGGCGGCGATTCGTCAGGAATGGGATTAGTCGTGAGCCATCCCCCACTTGCCCGAGTCCATTGTCTCCCCAGCATTTGACCCCTCCAGCGCTGGTCAGGGCGCAGGTATGCCTGCCACCGGCCGCGATCGCCTGTACGCCTCTGCTTAGTCTCTTCACATCCACCGGGACGCGCCGGTCCGGCCTCGTGCCGTCTCCCAGCTGGCCGCGATTGTTGAGCCCCCAGCACTTTACGCCGCCGCGGGTGGTCAGGGCGCAGGTATGCCTGCCACCGGCCGCGATCGCTTGTACGCCGCTGCTCAGCCCCACTACATCCACCGGGACGCGCCGGTCCGTCTGCGTGCCATCCCCCAGTTGGCCGTGGTCGTTGTCTCCCCAGCATTTGACGCCTCCAGCGCTGGTCAGCGCGCAAGTATGCCACTGGTGGTCAGCTCCACCACTTACGGCGATTGCCTGTACACCGCTGCTCAGCCCCACCACATTTACCGGTCTGCGCCGCTCTCTCTGCGTGCCATCCCCCAATTGGCCGGCCCAGTTAGCCCCCCAACATTGGACACCGCCAGCGCTGGTCAACACGCAGGTGTGCCGGCCGCCAGATGAGATTGCGTATACACCGCTGCTCAACCCCACTACATCCACAGGGGTGGTTCGATCTGTCGAGCCTTGCCCCAATTGGCCAAATTGTTTATCGCCCCAGCACTTGACGCCGCCATTGCTGACCAGCGAGCAGGTGTGCCAACCGCCGGCTGCGATTGCATGTAGGCCGTTGTGCAAACCCACCACATCTACCGGGATGATCCGCCTTGCACGCCACTCTGTCTTCATGCCGTCCCCCAGCTGACCGCGATTGTTGGCCCCCCAGCATTGCGCGGCAAAGTCCCCCGCCCCTGAGTTGTCTGCTGTTGGCGACAGGGACGTCGCTCCTTTGCTACTGCTGATTAAGGCGCAGGTGTGCACGTCGCCAGCCGCGATTGTGTGTACGCCGCTGCTCAGACCCTTTACATACGCAGCGGCGCTGCGCGAGGTGGTCGTGCCATCGCCCAATTGCCCCTGAGCATTGTCACCCCAGCACTTGACGGCAAATCCCTCCGTCCCCGCCTCATCCGCCGTTGTCGACTGGGATGCAGAACCTTTATCACTGCTGATCATGGCGCAGGTATGCCGGCCACCAGCCGCGATTGCGTATACTCCGCTGGACAGGCCCAGCACATCTACCGGGATGAGCCGCCTTGCACGCCATTCCGTCTGCGTTCCATCCCCCAGTTGACCATGAACGTTGTCGCCCCAGCACTTGACGGCAAATCCCCCTGTCCCCATCTCATCTGTCGCTGTTGCCTGGGCCGCAAAATCTTTACCACTGCTGACCAAGGCGCAGGTGTGCCGGCCACCCGCCGCGATTGCGTATACGCCGCTGCTCAACCCCACTACATCCACCGGCGTAGTACGCACTGTCTGCGTACCGTCCCCCAGTTGACCATGAGCATTCTCACCCCAGCACTTGACGGCAAAACCCTCCGTACCCGGCTTGTCCGTCGTTGTCGACTGGGCCACAGAACCATTGCCGCTCCTGACCAGGGCGCAGGTATGCCCTTCGCCAGCCGCGATTGCGTATACGCCGCTGCTCAACCCTATTGCATCCACCGGGACAGACAGACCTACGCCCCTGTCTGTCCGCGTGCCATCCCCCAGTTGGCCGGAGGTATTCCCTCCCCAGCACTTGACGCCGCCACTGCTGGTCAGGGCGCAGGTATGCCCTTCGCCGGCCGCGATCGCTTGTACCCCGCTGCTCAGTCCCACCACATCCACAGGGATGCTCCTGCGCGTCTGCGTGCCGTCTCCCAGCTGGCCGAGCCAGTTCGCTCCCCAGCACTTGACGACGAAGCCAGCCGTCTCTTGGTCACTGCTGGCTACGGACAATGACGCGGCAGCCTTGCTACTGCTGATCAGTGCACAAGTGTGCCGGCCGCCGGCCGCGACCTGGACGGCATTTAGCAGCGGCACATGTTGGTCTGCCGTGGCCGGTTGGAGTGGAACAGAGGCCGCCGCTGAACTTGAAAATTCGTTGGGGCGCGTCGCCGCGCTCGCCTTTGGGGCGAGTAAGAGCGGCAGGATGACGACGCATAGGAGTCCAATACGCCTCGGATGCCCTTCCAGTTCCTTGCACATGTCGTCAACAAGCACATGTACCCATAGAAGGAAGTCGTCTAAATGGGGCATAATTCGGTTGGTTCTCCTAGTGAGTCGATCTGGTTGGCGACGAACCCCAAAGCTATCTCACCAGGGGCCTTTTTGCAAACGCTATCTAGCAAAAGGCCCCACTGGGGTTTCACATGAACACAGTTGCGGAGAAACTGCTCGACCTGCACCTGTCCGGAGCCGCCATCATCGAACGGGGCTACCGCACGATTCCGCCCGACTTGTTCGTCGCTGCCGGCGAGCTGGTCTGGGCGCGGGCAGCCAGGAAGACGGCGGCGGCCGCGGCCTGGATGGCGTCGGCGTCCGCTTCGCTGAGCACGATGTCAGCGGAGGCGCTGCGGGTCGGTATCAGGTTTTGCGTTGGCGTTGTGGTAGAATCGGGGCTGTCCATGAGCTCAGATCTCATGGACCGGGCCGGGGGCGCTTCATCGCCGCTCGGCTGTTTTTAATTGGGGGTTGATCTGATTGAAGCACAGCGCGCTGGATGCACAAATGGACATATACACATATGGACAGATGTGCATCGGCGTGTTGCCGGGGCAGGCGGGGCAGGCGGGGCAGGGCCTGGCTTGGCGGCCACTCGATCCGATGCGGGTCGGGGGCGTCGACTCCGCAGATGCGCTCAAATCGAGGTCCGCTCAGGATCTGGACACGTCGTCAGTCCCATGCTCCTTCCTGGCAATCGGTTGCTCCCTTCTCCAGAAGATCGATAATCAGGTGCACATCTTCCCTGTCGTCCGGGACGAGCACGAAAAATATGAGGTGCCACTCGATAGCAGCAACCTCCCCAGCGGTCCAGCGCTGCAGTTGATCGGGAGTCGCCTCGGACATTAAACAATCCCGAAGTTCAAGAATTGCGTTCTTGTATTCTTCCTCTGAGATATCGGCAGCGTCCGTATTCGAGAAATCTATCTCGGCGAAGAGCGACGCAAAATCATCCAGGCTGGCCTGCATTTGTGGAGTGGGGACAGGCGTTGGCGGCTCTTCGGTTGGAATGGCATACAGGCGGTGAGCAGTAGCGCGAGCCCGGCAATCAGCAGATTCCTGAACATGGTTCTGTCTCCTGAGGTTTCATCAGTATTGGAGTCTCCCAATGCCTCATCGAGCGGGCAAGGGCTGAGCAAGGACTTACTGCCCAAGCAGACGATTCAGCGGGAAGACAAGAAAATGAGAATCAAAATCAACGCCAGGTCGCCGGCCAAAAACACCAGCAAACCGGGAAGATTACAAACGCCCAGCCAAAACTTCAAGGATCTGAAGAGTTCGGACTTGTCCATATTTCCCCCTCAGCGGTTTAGAACGCCTGCCAGCGGAAGATGGGCGGGAGAGCAACGTATCACCGAGTACGGTGCTCAGCTGAAAAACAAGGACATGACTCCGACCAGGATTACGGCTGCGAATTGGAGGACGAACACAATGACGCCCAGATAGATTGCGATGACCAGAATGTTCCAGAGCCAGATCGGTAGCGGAAAGGGTTTGGAAAAAAAAGTCATTGACGAGGCTTCTGATCGTTGTGGGTTGACTTGGCGGTCTTTCGGGGTTGGGATTGTTGGGTCTAAAGATGTAGAGGAACACTGGAGGTTCCTTCCCGTGAGGGTTAGCCGTTACCGATCGGGGCGGTTTTGCTTTTGTACTTTAGTAGCTACGTGAGAAAACCAGGATTCTCCAGCCCTTAACCAACACGAATATGATAGCAGCCAGTGTCGGGAGTGAGAGGAAAACCAACTGGGCATTCAACACAACGCAAATCGATTCATTGGTGTAATAGCCATCACCTGCGCAATCGAAAAGCCCATAATCCAGGACCCGCAACAAGGCATTCACCACAGCCGGTATCAGCAGGATTGTAGCGAAGCCCGCAATTCGAACCCGCTTTTCGGCGAGCGTAATGGAGGGAATGACAGCTGTCACAACCGTCGCCAAAATCAGGATAGGAAGGACAAAGAAATTCATATCGCAAACCAAAAGGATTTGCCTGAATGATCCACGACAATCTATATTGTCCAGTCCCAAGAAGACGAATCTGAATATCACGCAGAGAACGACGATCAGAATGACCCGCAAGGCAGTTGTTCTTCCGAACCGATTCATGTTTCAACCCCTCTCGTCGGCCTCAGTTTCCTCTGGTATGGCTTCCATGGACGTCCCTGACGTCTAGCACTTCGCAGAACAATCTCATACATGGCGCGTCGGTCTCGGTCAAGACGACCTGGCCGACGCCGTGCTCCTAGCGGCTGCGGCCGAACTGGTCGATTGAGTTGGCGATCTTCAGAAGATCGATAATTTAGGTGCACCTCTCCTCAACCGACCGAGGCGACCACGGAAAATATGAGATACCTCTCTATTGCAGCTATCTCCCCGGCGGTCCAGCGCTCCCGTTGTTCACTTTAGCTTCCCATTCAACCCGATTGGCACGGCACATAATCCCGATTTACATGCATCGTCCCTGGAAACTCGGACTGGATGTTCGAAAATATGAGGGCGGACTCGTCGGTGATGCCGGGAATTTGACCCACAAGAGTCAGCGTGTTGTCCTGATCGGAGATCACCACATTGACCTTGTTTTCCAGTTGTGTATATGGCACGCCTTCCCCATCCTCTCCCTCATCCTCTTCCAAATCCTCGTAGATAGCTGGATCGATTTCCCACACGGTGGCAAGAAGCATGGTTGTGGCTTCGCTCACTTTGCCGGTCGTCTCTTGCGTAGGCCTCTCCCAGCTAAAAACGGCTCCAAGAACATAATCAGTCCTGGGGAATTCATCATCGGGAGTATATTCAAGGCTGATAAACACGACCAAGCTGTATTCAGCTCGGTTGACTTTCGCGTCCTCTGTGCTGAGATCCAGCTCTTCGGGAATGTCACGGAGGTGAAAAGTCGCGAACAAGGTTTCGCCATCCAGATCGGAACTCACGCCGACAATATCTACGTAATCGGGCAATTCGTCTGAAATCGGCGCCTCTACGCTTTGCCCTGGCAGTATGACTAATTGACCTTCGAAACATTCGTTGTCATTTGGTGACGCTTGTGGCGATGCTTCTGTTTTGGGCGGCTCCTGCGACGATACATCCGGCGGCTCCTGCGGTATAGGCACACAGGCGGTGAGCAGTATCGCGAGCCCGGCGATCAAGAGCTGTCTCAACATGGTGTTTTTTCCTATGGTTTCATAAGAGAGAGACGTGTTAGTTGCATGGTTTATCTCGCTTGTGTGAAAGGCCGGCCTAAACACCATAGATCTAAAAATCGCGACACCTTTCTATGGCCCAGCCAATTTCTTGAAGAAGCTTGTCCTCTCTGCTGTCGTCGTCAGAGTTGTGAAGCTTATCCAGCTTCCCGTCTTTAACGTCTTGCTTACGCGCAGCAAGCGCAAATGCGTGGACAGAGCCTATCATGTATATGAGTATCTCATCTGTCTCTTTCTCGGTAAAGACTTCTCTGAAAGCAATCGGGGGCTGATAAAGGCATTTTTCTAGTTCGACCAAGCGATTATACAGCTCGTCTGAGTTCTTGACGGAATGTAATTTCGCTATCGCACTGGATAGATCTCTCAGATCTGTCACAGGCTCTATCACGGGCGTTGGCGGCGGATCCTCTGGAATGGCGAAACAGGCAGACAGAACAGAAATCACCAACAGAGTCGAAATCCATTTCACATACTTTTTCATTTTGTCTTTCCTTTTGCAGGCAGTTGCCGCTTGGCTGCGTTAGGCGCGGCGGGTGGCCGGCGCCAGCGCGCCTTACACGCCACAATACTATTCGTCCGGAGGGCGACCCACAGGACGCTTTGGGCGTGGCTTTACCGACTCTTTCGCGCCGTTTTTTGGAACTAGCGACTTTCGTTTTGAACCCATTTGTGGGTACCTTTCACTTCTCACTTTGTATACCACAACCTCCGTCCTGTAAAGAGAAAGGCAATAATAAGGGAATTATTTGCTATAGTAGCCACTCGTGACAGGAAACAAGAAAATGTCGGATAAAGAAATTTCTGCTCGCCGAAAGCGAACGCCTGAGAGAACAGAACTCCAAGTCCATAAAGGGTATCAGGCTGTCCCATGAGATTTGCGGACTCGGCCCGACTGAAGTGGAAAAGGTCTACCGAATACCCTAGCTAGGCTAGGTTCCGTTGACATTTTGGGAAGGCTGTTCAGATGTCAACAAGAACTGAAAGCCTGCAGGCCTGTTAGGGATGTTTCTCGCTTGAATGTTGAAATAGACAAAACCAATTGATCCGCGAAGTCACGCGAAGGGTCGCGAAGAACACCTTTTTGTCCGCGGAGGACGCGGAGGGACGCGGAGAACACCAAAGGCGTATCGGATTTTCTTTGCGTGACTGCGCCGCCCTTCGACGATCAGGCGTAATTTGCACCTGGAAGTCGTTGTTCAGACAAACGTCAACGAGCCCTAGTCAGTCAATAGGCGCTTTCTCCTCATCCAACTTTGCGGTGAAAGCGAAACAGCGCAATTGCGCCTAAAACCAGAAACGGGACATTGGCAATTAACTGACGCCCTGCAAGACCGCAAATCGCTCTAAGATCTCCCCCTCTCAATGTTTCACAAGAGAAATAGAATGGAATATATTCAAAGATTCGCCACGCTGCATGGATCATCAGGACAGGTAGGAGGAATTGCCCGACGCGAACGATTCTTTCTGTACGATACGACACGCGCAAAGATGCGGCAATCAAGCTCACGATCGCCAACACGGGAAAGCCGAATACCATGAGAGCGTTGAAAACGAATAAAGGGAGGAAAGGGTTGTTGGCAGCAAAGTACCCTGGCAAGAAAAATATGACACGCAACAGGAGAGCTGCCCCGATGACGAACGCCCATTTCTTGTACAGATGACTGATGTCTATTTTGCGGAGAAAGAGAAATAGCGCAATTGTGCCTAAAAACAGAAACGGGACATGGACAAATACCTGCATCCCCAGGGATTCGCAAAACGTTTCGTGATAACCGCCGCTTGTTATTTCGCAGGACGCTAATGTCTGGAAGTATTCAATGACTCGCCATGCTGCATTGATAATCAAGACAGGCAAAAGAAATTGCCCAATGCGGACGATTCGTTTTGTGCGCGGTGACACGTGCCAAGATGCGGCAATCAGGGTTACTAGGTTCCGTTGACATTTTGGGAAGGCTGTTCAGATGTCAACAAGAACTGAAAGCCTGCAGGCCTGTTAGGGATGTTTCTCGCGTGAATGTTGAAATAGACAAAACCAATTGATCCGCGAAGTCACGCGAAGGGTCGCGAAGAACACCTTTTTGTCCGCGGAGGACGCGGAGGGACGCGGAGGGACGCGGAGAACACCAAAGGCGTATCGGATTTTCTTTGCGTGACTGCGCCGCCCTTCGACGATCAGGCGTAATTTGCACCCGGAAGTCGTTGTTCAGACAAAGGTCAACGAGCCCTAGTTCCAGCAAGGGCAATCCGAAGTACACGATAACGCTAACATCTAAGAAATAGATGTAGGTGCGATAGTATGGTTGCAAAGCAACTATTCCGCCGCGCAATAAGAGGGCTCCCACAATGATTAACGCCCCATATATGCCTATGTGTATTGGAAATCCTTTTGCGGTCGTGTGCGTGGTTGTCATAACTTGGTCCCTTGTGTCAGATAGTGTTTGAAGAAAATGCTCTGCATCTTCTTTGGCACGCTAACTCTGCTCATCTACACCACGGGAAGTAAGCCCCCCATGGCCCCTTCACTGCCTATGAAAAGTTCCTGCAAAACCAAGAAACACAGCCCCGCCACCTCGCGTGACGGTTTATCCCCTGCCCAACCATTGAAGTGGGCCCCAAAAACTGGACCACGGAATAAGGTGTATAATGGAGCAGAACACCAAGCACGTGGAGGGGCAGATTCATGGTCAAGAAACGACGGCGACACACAGCGGCCTACAAGTTCCGGGTGGCGCTGGAGGCGCTTGAAGGCGGTAAGACGATCAGTCAGTTGTCGAGTGAACATGAGATTCATCCCAACCTGATTCGGGCCTGGAAACGGCAATTGCTGGAAGACGGGCCTCGGGTCTTCGCTACGAACGGCGAACGCAAACAAAAGGAGCAGGAGGCACAGGAAGCAGAACTTTATGAACAGATCGGACGGCTCAAAATGGAACTTGAGTGGTTGAGAAAAAAAGTTGCCCGCTTCGGTCCGTGAGAGACGCTCTATTACCGATGGCGAAGCTGAGGTTCTGCGTGTGCGCCGGCAGTGCGAATTGCTCGGCATCAAGCGGTCGTCATTATACTACCAAGCGGCGCCCGAGTCAGCGCTGAATCTGCAACTGATGCGCCTTATTGACGAGCAATATCTGGCCACGCCCTTCTATGGCTGGCCCAAGATGACCGCCTATCTGCGGCGACAAGGGTACGCCATCAATGGTAAACGGGGGCGACGCCTGATGTCTCAGATGGGTATTCAGGCGATTTATGCAAAGAAGAAGACCAGTTCAACAAGCAAAGGTCACAAGTACTATCCCTATCTCTTACGCAATCTGCCGATTAGGCATGCCAACCAAGTCAGGAGTGCAGACATCACCAATGGGCCGATGCTGCGATGTTTCATGTACCTGGTCGCTGTCATCGACTGGCGCAGCCGCTATGTGCTCGCCTGGCAGCTTTCCAACACCTTGGGTGGCGCATTCTGTCTCGCTGCTCCGCGCCATGCGCTCAGCAAGGGCCGACCCAAGGTCTTCAACTCCGACCAGGGCGCACAGTTCACAACTGATGCCTTCACCACCTGCCTGCAGGCGGGCATAGAGGATAGAGGATAGAGGATAGAGACCGGATACCAGTGGTCAAGGTTTGTGAAGGGTGGTGGTATCGAACGGGATCTACATTGGTCTTGTTGGCCTGAGACGCCTAGTTGTGGGGCGACTTCTTTCATCGCGATGGCTGTTCGAATGAGGCGTGGGCTCCTTGCAGTGGTAGTTCAGATACGGCCTGCGCACCAATGGATGCCGCGCAGAATTGTCTTGCGGAAGTTCGGATTGACATAGGTGAGATTGTCGTGGCCTGACTGATAGCAGAAGACGCGAGAGTTTTTGAACTGCCGTGTCCAGCCGAGGACGCGCATGCTGTTAGGGTGATCGGTGGTTAACAGGAGGTGGCTGTCCTGATCTGCGCTGGCCATCGAATAGGTTTCATCGACCATCTGCCAAGGCTCGATTCCTTGGGTGATCGGATGTGCGGGGTCGGCGATTTCGATTGAGAGTTCCTGTTTCATGTCATATCCGAAACTGCGATCGGGAATCCCGACCAGTTCAGACCAGAAGGGCCATTGAAGGTAAGCGAGGATGGCGTGGTGGAGAAGAAAGATGCCTTGGCCGTTTCCGCCAAGTCCTTCCAGAACGGTCCGGATCTTCTCTTCCGGCTCGCCGCGAGGCATATTATAGAAGAGAAGAACATCATACGCGTCCCGCACCTGACCGATATCTGCGGCCCAGTTCTCCTCATATTGAATGTAACTGTCCACATGGGGCAGGTCGCGGAAGACGGCATGAAAACCGGGTACATCGAACGAGTGGCCACCGGTGATGACGGCGACTTTGATCCTGTCGTTTTCGGGTAGATTTGCAGTCATGTTGCTCTCATCCCCTATGTCACCAACTGAATACTGTGCCCAAAAGCGCGTTTGGCCGATCGCGCAAGGTGTCGTAAATTCGCTTGGCCTCTTCGGCCGCGACTACGTCTTGCAGCAGCGATGACAGGTCAATCTTCCCGCGACCGTGCAGACGGCAGAGATTCTCCAGGTCATCTTTACTGAAGTGGCTGTTCTGTTTGATGGTTATAAGGCGGCGCTGGGCAAGGTTGAAGTGGTAGTTCACTCTGTCGCGGCCGGCGATCAGCAGGACGCGGCCACCGGCCCTCACCGCAAGGAGGAACTTATCCTCCATGCCGGGAACGCCGGCAAAGTCGAGGATGGCATCGAAACTCTGATCGGCGACTTGCTGGGTCCAGCCGGGGCCATCGACGTTGAGAGCATGTTCGGCGGCGCCGATGCGGCGGGCTAACTGAAGCCTGCGGTCGTCAATGTCGCAGATGGTCACGCGCGCGCCGAACAAGGCCGCTACCTGGGCGGCGGTTTGCCCTATATAACCGGCACCGACTATCAGCACGTTTTCGCCGAGTTTTAGTTCGGCATTGCGGCAGGTGTTGAGTGCCACGGCCGCCATTCCGTACAGGGCAGCCTCGCGCTGGTCTATCGAGTCGGGCAGTTTGATGAGCAGTTCATCTTCGGCGACGACGATATATTCGAGATGGGCGCCGGTGCTTTTGCCAATGAATATCAGGTCGTCGATTTGCAGCCACTCTGTGTCCGGCCCGGTCTCGATGACGCGTCCGACGGTCTGATAGCCGGTAGGCATGGGCAGCAGATTGTCGCCGGGGGCGTAATTTCCCCGATGCAGTTGATTGCGCTCGGTACCGTTGGTGATGCCAGAGTAGAGAGTCTTGATTTTGACTTGATTGCGGCTTGGCGGTTCGGGGGCGGGCCAGTCGTTGACGAAGACCTTTTCTCTGATCTTGTCGTCCCTGTTTCTGATGACTATTGCTCTCACGTGAAAGTCATCCCTTAGACGCGGCTGAAGTCTGAATAGGAAGAGCGCGAAGTTACACTAACGAAATCCTGCGCTACTCTTTGTTCAGTTGGTTGATAAACCTGATTTCCCTCGTCGGCCGGTGCTCGCTGATTCCCTACAAACACTCCAGGCTCCTTGCGCAGCCAGACGCTGTTGCCCGGAATTGCGGCCTGGGCAATAAATGAATCGACAATCCACCTGCCCCAATCCACAAATCGAGAGCAGTCAGCATGCCACACAACAACGATGGACGCAACGCGGCCAAAGAGGAACTGGCTACTACTACACGAAAGGAAAAGAGCTGGAAGGATGGTTTTCTCTCAGCAATTGAGAGGAATGATGTGACGGGGGCGATTGCCGTGTTGGATTCACAGAAGACTGCGCATGCCGGCACGCCGCGCCAAGCTACAAAGTTGCAGGCGGCCAAGCTTGGCAGTTCGCATTGCGGCGAGTCGACTGCATTGCTGTACGACACGGCTATTGCTTTTGCCCGATCAGAAAGTGAGGGCGCGCAGGAGGTCAGGCTTGTGCTGCTAGGGCCGTTATTCGGGCACAATCCGGCGGAAGTGACGGATACTATTCTGAAGTTGGCGGACAGCGAGAATTGGGAGGTGCGGGAGTGGGCGGCCAGCGCGTTGCGAAGGGTTATCAGCGGTCACTTCGGAGCAATCTTTCCGACGGTTCAAGCATGGACGGTGCATGCTTCCCCGAATATACGGCGTGCGGCGGCGGTTGGCTGCGGCTCTGCTGCGAGCAGTTGCACCTCAGATGAATGCCGGCTGCTGTTGGACGCGTTGACGCCGCTGCTGGAGGATGATGATCCTTATGTTCGCAAGAACCTGGGCGCGTTCGCGATTGGCGACAGCTTGTTGAAGGCGCAGCCGGCGCTTGTTACCGAGTGGCTGGGGCGGGCGAGCAGTCATCCGCGGGCGCAGTGGAGTGTGGCGATGGCACTGTCTAGGTTCCGTTGACATTTTGGGAAGGCTGTTCAGATGTCAACAAGAACTGAAAGCCTGCAGGCCTGTTAGGGATGTTTCTCGCTTGAATGTTGAAATAGACAAAACCAATTGATCCGCGAAGTCACGCGAAGGGTCGCGAAGAACACCTTTTTGTCCGCGGAGGACGCGGAGGGACGCGGAGAACACCAAAGGCGTATCGGATTTTCTTTGCGTGACTGCGCCGCCCTTCGACGATCAGGCGTAATTTGCACCCGGAAGTCGCTGTTCAGACAAACGTCAACGAGCCCTAGTAGTTCAACAATCTTCTATTGACGGATAAAGGCGTTCGAGTTTGATGCGAGCATCAGCGGTGGTGAAACGCCAGTTAACAGTCGATGCAGAAGCATTGCGGCGGGTTTGCCAAGCTGCGACTTTCTGCATCAAGGTGTGTTGGTCAGGGATGCGAGCGTTCAAGCACTGTCGATGCAGGACACTGAGTTCGATTTCAGCCATATTGAGCCAACTGCCATGCTTGGGCGTGTAATGGATTTCCAGTTTGGCGGCAAGGCGGCGGGCTTCAGCCGCCGGGAACGCTTCATACAGCGAAGCGAGTTTGTGCGTGTTCAAATTGTCCATCACCAAGACGATCGTGTCAGCCTGCAGGAAATGGATGTCGACAAGGTCACGCAGGCAGTGGGCAAAGTCAACCATGGTGCGGCGCGCTGTCACCTTGACATGACGCCAGGCTTGCAGCGGTGCGAACAGGAGAAAGAGGTTGCTGGTGCCGTTGCGTTCATATTCGTAGTCATATTTGGCCACTGCACCCGGTCGCGGTGGCAGGGGCAGACGGGTCTCTTTGGTCAACTGTTTACTGCCTTCATCAAGACAGACCATAGGTCGCTTGGGATCCTGTTGACCATGATAGACCTCAAGCGTATCTTCCATGGCGCAGACGAACTCTGCACTCGATGTCTCCGGAATGCACCACGCATCTTTCAGCCAGGGCTTAAGTTCGTTTTTTTGAGCGTCGTCCGCACCGTTTCGCGTGAAATACGCTCGACCACCTCTAATTCGACCAGCTTATCGGCCAGCAACTGCAGCGTCCACTGCTCCTGTCCATCCGGCGCAGCGCTACATGCTAACTGCACCAACCGGGCTTCGCCGGCGCCATCCAATACGCATGGTCGTTTCCGTTTCGGTCGCGTGTGGGTGAGGGCGGCTTCGATCCCGACTGTGACACACCGCTCCCGAACTCGTTCGACCGTGCGCTGGTGCGCCCCTAATGCCTTGGCAATCTCGGCGTCGCACCAGCCCCCACCCGCTTGCGCCTCATCGGCCATCAGCAGGATGCGAGCCCGTCTTAAGCGTCGCGCCGACCCTGTGCCTGTGTTCACCTGCCCATCTAGTTCCTTGCGCTCTTCCGCTGTCAATCGCACCCGATATCGTTTCGCTGGCATCTTTCCTCTCCTTGTGTCTGCCTTTATGGAGAGTGTGCCACAATTCACTTTGTCCGGCAAACCCTGTCTGTTACACTACTAGTGCAGAGGCTGCCAAGCATTTGGACCTTTTGCTTGAGCTATTGAGGAAGGTGGCGGCTGACGATCGGACGGTGGTGCGCAGGGCGGTCTATAGGGCCGTGCTAAATCTGGCGAAGCGCATCCCAGAGAAGATTACTGCTCTAGTTGAAGCGTGGGAAGAGGATTCGCAGCGATCCCATGTCTACGTCCAAGTCAAGCCCAAACTTAGGTGAAGGATCGTAGACGGATTCTTTGTGCCGCTGCGAAAGAGTGAGTCACTCCGCGATGCCAAGGGGAGACCTGAACGGAGAAGGCATCCCAGTTGCAACTTTTCCGACCAGTTTATATTTGAGACAGATTCCGATACGTGTAGCTGGGATGCGGCTATTGACGTTGCCTTGAGGTGATTGGTAGGCCAACCGAGCACGCGGGCAGTAGACGGTAGGATTTGCGTACCATTTCGAAGAGAGGCGGATGATAGGTTCATCCGCCTCTCGTTTTGCGCCTAATTTCAGCAGCAGGTAATGCTTGCGTTACCTCAGTTTTGCTTGAAGGTGATATTGGTACAGGCTACGCTATTGCTGATCGTCATGGACCATTTGGGCGAGAGAGGCGTCAAGTTTGAGAAGTCTTTTGAGTTATGACTTCCGTCGGTGTTCACGCCGCCAGGACAGTTGACCACCCAAATCTCGACAAAGGTGCCAGAAGAGGCCGGGCCTCCGAAGGGCGAGAAGCCCCATTTTCCGGTGGGTTTGCCGCAACCGGTACACTTGGTGTTGCGCGGTCCGTTGAAGGCTACATGAACACAGACATTGTTCAACACATTGTTGTGCCTGTCACGGACAAGCCCCTCAAAGAATGTTTGCTGATCGTTGCCGGGGCAGCTGCCACTGTCGACGAGGGAGTAGGGGAACGCCGGCGGCGGCGGGATGGGTGTCGCGGTCGGGGCCGGAGGGACCGGGGTCGCTGCGGGGGTAGGAATGTTGGAAGCAACTTGTACGAACTGGCCTCTGGTCGCCGTTACCAGCGGGCTGTAGACCCACGCATACTGACCGTCATAAATGATCTGCCACCAGCTACTGGCTGGGTTTTTGCCTGAGACAATGTACTGGTCACCAGGCGACGCTTGTCCAACAACGGGATAGTTGGTGCCCGGGCCGGCGCGTACGTTCATGGTTCTGGATATTGAAACCGTTGGCGAGGTGGAGGTCGCGGTCGGGGTGGGCGTCGGCGTGTCGGTGGGCGTAGG
The DNA here is from genome assembly GCA_965220715.1 of Caldilineaceae bacterium. Lineage (GTDB taxonomy): Bacteria > Chloroflexota > Anaerolineae > Caldilineales > Caldilineaceae > Bin5. The sequence continues at coordinate 2,870,979 of OZ244843.1, read as the reverse complement.
CGTATCGGTGGGCGCCGGCGTCGGCGTTGCAGTCGGTGTGTCGGTGGCTTCGAGTGCGGCCAGCCTCAACTCGAATGCGTTCACGCGATCGGACATGGTAGTGACCAGTTCCACCATTGCCTCTACTTTTTCAGCCAGGCTTTCGAGCGTCAAGGCTGCGTCCTGAGCGTAGAGGGGCGCTCCTAGTCCAGCGAGAAATACAACGATGAGCAGAATGAGAAGTGATTTCTTCATTTTTGTATCCTTGTTCTCTTTCACGTCTCAGAATGAAGTTGATCAGGAGTGTATCGCCGCGCGGGGGTCGGAGATTTGGAAGGACTTCGCGCGTGCTTCAACCGTAGGAGAAAGTAGCTACGGCGGGTTGCATCACGGGCCTCCGGTGGGCATTGGGGGAGATGGGGAAAAGGCTCCTCTTGATCGCGTAATTACCTAACTCAACTATATTGCTTGCACAACCGATTGTCAATTCGAATTTGGGTCAGGGCAAACGCATCTTAATTGGGACGCCACAATAGCCCGCGAAGGGGCAGGAAGAACACCTTTTTTGTCCGCGAAGGGGCGCGAAGGGGCGCGAAGAAAACCTTTTTTTGTCCACGGAGGGGCGCGGAGGACATCTTAGACCCTTCTTGTCCACGGAGGGGCACGGAGAACAGGGCAATCGCATGTAAGTTCGGACGCCACAATAGCTCGCAAAGGGCACCCACAAGGGGTGCGCCTACCCGATTCAGGCAGCCTCACGTGGGTTTGTCCCAATTTGATGCAATTGCCCTGGAATTTGGGTGCAGGTTGGCTGCAGTTTTGCGGGCGTAGGTTGGTTGTATCCATTTCGGACAGCGTTTGGTCTCTGGTAGTAGGTTTGTTGGCGGTTGATTTTTGGCTGGTTTGGGATTGGCATGGACGGTATGCGGCCTGTCGGCGAAGGGCCGCGTGGGCCACCAATTTTGACCACTTGGAACACCTTTTTTTCCACGAAGGGCCACGAAGAACTTCCTTTTTTCCACGAAGGACACGGTGGGCCGCTTAGAATACCTCCTTGATCTAATGGGGATTTGCATTAGATGTTGGGCTCGGTATTGCTGTTCGGGATGTGACGGGGGTTGAAGGCGACTTAACGAGGCCGATCTTTGCTGCTATGATGGAGCGCGGCGGTTATGGGGTTGCCCCAGCTGGATCGCGATCAGACGGTGTCGATGGGTTGGCGGGACTGCGGGCATGGCGTTTGCGCTGTTGAAGGAGGTGTCAGAGCCTTCTACGGCGGGAAGCGTGGCCGCAAAGGATTCCGGGAGTATAGGGGTTCTGATGCCAGGGAAGGGAACTCGTGAGAAAGGCGTGCGCCGATGGGAAGAGGATTGCAGGGCAGGGCCAAACAGGTAAGACTGGGGGGCGGGTCGGCTTGTCCGGGCGAGAGGCTGGAGCCGGCGGTCGAGCTGGTTGAGAAAGGGAACATCGACTACATCATCTTCGATTCGCTATCGGAAAGCGAGATGTTGGCTTTCGAGCGACAGAAGATGAGCCAGCCTGATGCTGGTTACGACATATACAGCGAGAGGCGCCTGAGAGCGATATGGCCGCAGTGCGCTCGCAGCGGCATTCGCATTATCGGCAACATGGGGGCGGCCAATCCGCGTGGGGCCCAGGAAGTCGCGATACGCGTTGCCCGCGAAGTGGGCCTGCGAGGGCAGAAGGTTGCAGCGGTGTTGGGGGACAATGTACTTGCATCGATGACCAGGCTGAACCCGGTCGTCAACGAGACAGGGAACACGGTCAGCGAGTTTGGCGACAAGCTGATCGCCGCACACGCCTACATTCCTGCCGACCCCATCGTAGAGGCCCTTGAACAGGATGCTGACCTGGTCATCACCGGACGAGTAGGGGATGCTTCTCTATTTCTAGGGCCGATGATCCATGAGTTTGGCTGGCGAGCGGATGCATGGGATCTGCTGGCGAAGGGGATCGTTCTGGGGCACCTGCTGGAATGCGCCGGTCACGTGACGGGAGGCTATTTCGCGGACCCACCATACAAGACTGTACCGGATCTGTATCGTTTGGGGTTCCCGATCGCGGAGATTACGGCGGAGGGCGAGACGATTATTACCAAGACGCCGGGCAGTGGAGGCGTAGTGAGTACGGCCACTTGCGCTGAGCAGATGCTGTACGAAGTCGATGATCCGGCGAACTACATTGAGGCCGATGTGGTTACTGATTTCAGTGATATTGGGTTTGAACAGGTGGGACCTGACCGGGTGAGGATCGAGGGGAAGGTCAGGGGCAAGCCGAAGCCGGACCTGCTGAAGGTCAACCTGGGTGTCAGGGAGGGTTACAGGGCGGAGGGGACGATCTTTTACGCCGGACCCGGTGCATACGACAGGGCCAAGTTGGCAGCGGATGTGATACGCCAGAGGCTGGAGAGAGTTACTGCGCTGCAGGCTGACGCGCTGCGGTTCGACTTCATTGGCATCAACGCGCTTTATGGGCCGCGGTCAGGGGAAGTGAAGAACGAGCCGTGGGAGGTTGGTCTTCGGGTGGCGGGCAGAACGCGGTCGAGAGATGAGGCCTGGAAGATAATGCACGAGTTGGAAACAATCGACAACAATGGTCCGGCCGCGATTGGCCGCGGCTTGCGGTCGGAGGAAATTAGCGAAATTCTGGGCTATTATTCTACGTTTGTTCCCAGAGAGGCTGTCGAGACTGAGGTTGTCGTTAGGGAGGCATAATCGATGGCGAAGGTCCAGTTGCGGGAAATCTGCCACGCACGCTCGGGTGACAAGGGCTTCGATGCCAACATCGGGCTTATTGTTTATGACCGCAAGCACTTTGTGCTGGTCAGACAGCAGGTAACTGCGGACGTGGTCGAGGGGCTGTTTGGGGACAGCGTGAAAGGGGAGGTGAAACGTTACGAGCTGCCGCGCATGGGGGCCCTGAATTTCGTGCTGTGTGATGCCTTGGACGGGGGGGCTACTCGTACGTTATCGTTGGATGGTTATGGCAAGGTGCTTAGTTCGGTTCTGTTGAGTTTGGAGGTGGAGGTGCCGGATGAGTTTTGGGATCGAGATGTTGTTAGTCCGCGAAGGGCCAGGTAGGGGACCAGAGAACACCTTTGATCCGCGAAGGGCCAGGTAGGGGACCAGAGAACACCTTTGATCCGCGAAGGGTCGCGAAGGGCCGCGAAGAACACCTTTGATCCGCGAAGGGCCAGGTAGGGGACCAGAGAACACTTTTGATCCGCGAAGGGTCGCGAAGGGTCGCGAAGAACACCTTTGATCCGCGAAGGGTCAGGTAGGGGACCAGAGAACACCTTTGATCCGCGAAGGGTCGCGAAGGGTCGCGAAGAACACCTTTGATCCGCGAAGGGCCAGGTAGGGGACCAGAGAACACCTTTGATCCGCGAAGGGTCGCGAAGGGCCGCGAAGAACACCTTTGATCCGCGAAGGGCCAGGTAGGGGACCAGAGAACACTTTTGATCCGCGAAGGGTCGCGAAGGGTCGCGAAGAACACCTTTGATCCGCGAAGGGTCAGGTAGGGGACCAGAGAACACCTTTGATCCGCGAAGGGTCGCGAAGGGTCGCGAAGAACACCTTTGATCCGCGAAGGGCCAGGTAGGGGACCAGAGAACACCTTTGATCCGCGAAGGGTCGCGAAGGGCCGCGAAGAACACCTTTGATCCGCGAAGGGTCGCGGGGGGCCGCGAAGAACACCTTTTTGTCCGCGAAGGGTCGCGGAGGGCCGCGAAGAACACCTTTTTGTTTGTCCTCGGTGGGGCAGGAATTGAAGGTGGTTGAAAAATGCATCTTGGGGTCGTCCTGGAATCAGATTGAATAGTGGACAGTTAGGGCAAATGCACGACTTTGTTTTCGATTATATTATCGTTGGCGGGGGGTCGGCCGGGGCGGTGCTGGCAGGCCGTCTTTCTGAGGATCCGTCGATTTCGGTGTTGCTGCTGGAGGCGGGGCCCGATTGTCGGTCGGAGGAGGCGCCGGTAGCTATGCAGAGCCACAATCACGGTGAGATTCTGTTGTCGGAGGAGTTCAGGGCGGTTTACCAGTGGCCAGGCTTGTCCGCGCGGCGAACAGGGAGGCAGGAGCAGGCGGAGTTTGTGCGGGGGCGCGGGGTGGGCGGAAGCTCGGCGATCAACGGGTTGATTGGATTGCGGGGCGAGGCGGACGATTTCGACCGTTGGGCGGCGCAGGGCTGCTCCGGTTGGTCGAGCGAGGAAGTTTTGTCATCGTTTATGCGGTTGGAGGACGATTTCAACTTCGGCGACGCGCCTTACCACGGCCGCGGCGGTCCGATTCCGCTTTGCCGCGTGCCGGTTGAGGAATGGGGCGCGGTCGACCTGGCGCTGCGGGACGCGGGTGTGGATCTGGGATACGGTTGGGCTGAGGATTACCACGCGCCTGGAAGTACCGGTGTTTCGCCGGTGGCACTGACGATGCGAGACGATAGGCGGGTCTCGACGAATGGCGCATACCTGGAGCCTGCGCGGGGGCGCGGGAATCTTGAGGTCATCGGTGATGCGCTTGTCGACAGGATCGAGTTTGCGGTGGATGCGTCTGCGGGAGGCGCGGCGGGACGGCCACGGGCAGTGGGTGTGCGAGTTGGAGGGCTCAAGGAGAGTACAAAGGGGAACCCTGGGGCGGGTGGCTGGACGACACTGTTGGGCAGAGAGATTCTGCTTTGCGCGGGCGCGGTTCATTCCCCGGCTATTTTGATGCGTTCGGGAATTGGGGCGGCTTTGGAACTGAAAGAGGTTGGCGTGACGCCCTTGGTTGACCTGCCGGGTGTGGGTCAGAATCTGCAAGATCATCCGACGGTGGGATTGCATCTCAAGTTGCGTCCCAAGGCGCAGGCGGGCGATCCTCATGCGCGGCGTACTAATTGCTGTATCCGCTACAGTTCGGGGCTTGCGGGCGCCGGTCGAAACGACATGTTGATGGCCAGCTGCAATGTCTTTGGCATCGAAGGGGAGGAGTTGCAGCGCGGCGTAATAGTGGTTTCCGTTTTCCAGGCATTTTCGCAGGGTTATCTTCGGATTGCTTCTTCCGATCCACGGGAAGATCCGATTATTGAAGAGTGTATGTTGTCGGACGGGCGAGACTTGGAGCGGCTGCGGGACGGTGTGCGGCGATTGTTTGCGCTGGCGGGCCATGCAGCATTTGACGAGATTGCAGGGGAGATGTGGGTAGGCGACATTTTCGGCGGAGGTATGCGAGGGATCGAAAGTTTTGGCAGTGACGAGGCGTTGGATCGCTGGCTGTTGGAGGAATGTGTAGATTGTTTTCACATCGTGGGGACCTGTCGCATGGGAGCTGTCAGTGACCGCCGCACGGTGGTCGACCCGGACTGCCGCGTTGTTGGCGTTGACGGTCTGCGGGTGATTGATGCTTCGATTATGCCTGAGGTCCCGCGGGCGAACACGCATTTGACGACGGTGATGGTAGCTGAGCATATGGCGGAGCGATTGAGGGCGAGTCGTGGGAACTGCGGGGGATAGTGGACAGTGGCTGGAGACAAGTGCAGCGATGGCGAGGCGTGGTTTTGGAGGGGGGCGTTGCGGGGGGAGTCCCCCCGCACAAGGGAGGGCCGAAGGCCCGACCGCCCAGATAGGCACTCGCGCCTGGCGGCGATCGGATGTTAGCCGGCTTCAAAGAAATGGGAGAGGGAAAAATGGATACCGTCAACACTGATAAGAGAGAGCAGTTCATCCGAGACGGCTTTTCCGTGTTCAAGGGCGTTCTTGAACCTGAATTTGTCAAGGGGCTCAGAAAGTGGAGCGATGAGATACTCCGCCAGCAGGAAGAGGAACATTTCAGACAACATCGCTCAACCGGGAGCATGGTACTGATCGATTGGGCGATGGCTTATCAGCATGAAGTGTTGGCCGAACTCATTGCCCATCCAAACGTGCTGGCGGCGCTGGCTGAGCTGGGGTTCGCCAAACCCAAATTCGGACACGGCCGCATCATCAGCAAGCCGCCGCACAGTCCACCGCTATTCTGGCACGAAGACGGTCGTTTCTGGGACGATCCGGTCAGTTATACGTGGCAGCCGATCCAGAGTTTTCTGATGTACTATCTTACGGATACGGATGCGCGAAACGGCTGTTTGCGGGTGATTCCCGGGTCCCATCGCAAGCGGCATCCGCTCCACGATCAGGCGTCGCCTACACATACCGATGCGTTGAGAGGCTATATGGACCCGGACAACGTGGCTTTCCAGCGGGCGGAAGGCGAGATTGACGTGCCGGTTGAAGCAGGGGACCTGGTGATGGGCTATGGCAGGATGTTTCATGCCTCCCACGCTAACCGGAGCGACGATCAGAGGACGGTGCTGACGATGTGGTACTACCCGCACTTTGTCGACTTGCCGGGGCGCACGCAGGCGACGGTCAGCCAACTGGAGGGCGGCAACAGCATCACGGAGAAGCGCCCGCAGAGTCGTCTTCAGAGGCGGTTGGAACCGCTCAAAATCGTCTATGAGGGCAGCGCAGAGCCGATTGAGACGCAATGGACACCGGGGCCGGCGCTGAAGTAGCAGGCAAGCGCAGGTGATTGGCGGGCGACCCCAGGGTATTGTTCGGGGGGGTCAGATCTTCCCCTTGGCTTTCATATCCTCGGCGAGACGTTTCTGATAGGCGGCGTGGGCCGCTTCGTCCTCTTTGGCGCGTTCGGAGTAGTAGATGAATCCGATGGCCTGGCGGGTGCGGGTGGGGCTGAGGTTGGCGTCGGCGCGGTGAATCGTCATGGCGTTATGCACGAGCAGATCGCCGGGTTGGGCCGGGAAAGCTACTTCGTCGGCCTGATCCTGGGGCGTGCCGTAGTCGGTGACGCCCTGGGAAAAGCCGAGCGTTTGGGTGCGTCCGTGGGGACGTATCCCGCGTTGGTGCGAGCCGCGCACGTAGCGAACGCAGCCGTTTTCCTCATCGACCTCTTCCAAGGCCAGCCACATTGTCAACGCTTCGCAGGGGTCGAGCATAAAGTAGTAGCCGTCCTGGTGGGGCGGGGTCGCTTTGCCGATCTGCGGCGGTTTGTTAAAGAACTGCATATTCTTGCCGACGACGGGACCTTGCAAGAGTACCTCTGCCAACTTCTCGAATTGACTGCCGAACATCAAGCGCTCGAAGTAGCTGTCGTGGTTGTAGAGCCCGATAATCTGCTTGAGTGTTTCGGGCTGTCCGAGAGTCTCGTAAAACACCTGTTCGCGGGGTAGTTGCGGGACCCGATCATCTATGAAGCTGGCCACCGTTTCCCTGACCTCGGCCACTTTGTCGGCGGTAAGAAAGCCGGATAGGGCAACATAGCCGTCGCGCGTGAAGGCTTCCAGTGTTTGTTGCGGCTGATCCTGCCATAACTGTCCATCAAGGGTACCGTTCATTCAGTTCTCCTGTGTAGGCTGGCGCCTGGGCCAGCGAATGTTCGCAGTAGTCGGTGTCCAGTGTATGTTCGGGAAACTGGCAACCGGGCACAGGCAACGGGTTCAAATACGAACAAAACTGCAGCTTGGCAATTCTACTCGAGAGCTCCCAGGTTTCACAGATTCATGCCGACCCGGCCCCCGTCCACATGGAGGGTTGTTCCTGTGATGTAGGAGGCGTCGTCGCTGAGCAGGAAGGCGATGGCGCTTGCTACTTCTTCCGGCCCGGCGGGGCGCTTCATTATGCAGGAGGTGATCGGCGTCTCTTCCAACTCTTTCTTGCGGGCGGCGGGGTCGGGATGGCTGCCGAAGTGCATCTCGGTCACTGTATAGCCGGGGGCGACGGCATTGACTCGAATGCCATGGTCGACAAATTCCTGGGCCATGGTCTTGGTTGCTGAAACGACAGCTGCCTTGATTGCGTCGTACACCCACATGCCGGGTCGGCCCAGGTAGCCGCCCTCGGATGAGATGTTGACAATGGCTCCGGCTTCCCGCTTGAGGAGCGGTAGGAGCAGTTGGGTCATCAGCACCCAGCCCCGCAGTCCGATGCGCGTCTCGATCTCCCAGTTTTCGATCCAGCTTCCGTCCTCGATGCGGCCCTGGCGAAGGATGGCGGCGTTGTTGACTAGAATGTGGAGGGCGGAGGTTTCATCTGCAACTGCTTGGGCGCAGAGCTCGATGGAGGCATCGTCTGCCAGGTCGACCGCGGTGAAGGCGGCGTTGCCACCGGCCGCGCGGACTTCGGCTACAGTTTGGTCTGCCATCTCTTCGTTCAGGTCAGCGATGAAGACGTGTGCGCCTTCGGCTGCGAGGCGGGATGCGGTGGCGCGGCCGATTCCCGAAGCGCCTCCTGTGACCAGGGCTACCTTGCCGGCAAAGCGGGCCATACCGAGAGAATTGGCGCTCATCGCAGTTCACCTGACAACTCTTGAAGAAGGGAGAGCGCGGCCTGTGCAGAGGATTTGGCATCCTCAAACTTGCCCGTTTCGAGGACAACATAGCCGTCATACCCGATCTGTTGCAAGTTAGCCAGCACCTCTGCTACGGGCACGTCGCCTTCGCCAAACGGCACTGTGTTCAGACCGGCAAAGTGGGGCGATTGCGGTGTGCCGGGGGGAGCATCGCCCTGGTGGTACTCTTTGGCATGCACGCGCGCGATATGCTGCCCTTGTTGCGCGATCTCTTCCAGAGGGTCGTATCCCAGCCCCATGCAGTTTGCCATGTCCCAATAGGCGCCTACAAAGGGAGAGTCGACCCGTTCGAGCAAAGCAGCTGTTACATCCCCAGCCAGTGTGTGTTCGATTGCCAGGGTAATGCCGGCGGCTTCAGCTTCGGGGGCCAGCCGCTGCAGATTTTCGACCAGGCGGGAAATGGCCTTTTGGTCGCGAATCATTGACGGGCCGAAAAAAGGCACGAGCAGGTAGCCCGCGCCGAGGTCGGCGCAGAGGCGGATGCCGGAACGCACTGCCTCGAGGCCAAACGCCTCCTTGTCGGCGTCGGCCAAGCCGCCCTGGTTGAGGAAATGGGCAGCCACGGAAGGGACTTCGACGTTTGCCTGGGCGGCCGATTGGCGGATCTTCTGCCGGTTTTCCGGGCCCAGTGGGCCGCCCGGTTGCGCCTGGGCATAGTCGTTCCAGTCGAGTTCGACGCCTTCGAAGCCAAGCTGGGAAGCGACAGAGAACACGGATGACAGCGGCTCTTCAATAACGCCCTGTAGTGTGCCAAATTTCATAGTTTACTCCACCAGTTCGACTTTGCCGGTTTCGAGCGAGCGGTTTGCGGCAAGGGTAACGGCGAGAGAGTTGACCGCATCGGCGTAGGAGGAGCGCACCAGGCTCTGGTCCTGCGCCTCGACCGCGGCCAGAAAGCATTCGATCTGGCGGAAGTAGCCCCGCTCTTCGCCGTGATAGTCGATCTCCTCCTGGTCGATGTAGCCGGAGACATGTGTGTCCATCGCCAGACGGAGGTAGAGATCCCGGCCACAGAGTTCGGTCATAAAGCCGTCGCGGACGCGGGCCGAGCAGGTGCTAACGACACTCCCCACCGCGCCGCTGGCGAATCTGAGATTCACGGATGTGCTGTCTTCGAAATCGGCTATGGTATCGTCCGGCCCGTTGTGGCCGAAGGCCTGGACGGCCTCGATTTCGCCAAGGAAGTAGCGCAGCCAGTCGAAGACGTGGGTACTCTGCTCGACGAGCTGGCCGGCGCTGACGGCAGCCTTGCCCCACCAGGGATGGGAAGGCGGCATGCGGCAGAGGAAGCGACCGATGCCCATGCCGAGATCTCGGCCCTGCACCAACTCTTTGGTTCGTTCAGTAACGTCCGAGTAGCGAGCCATATAGCCGACCTGATTAATGCAGCCACTGCCGGCGATCGCCTGTTGGGTGCGCCGGGCGACGCCAAGATCGAGGGCGACCGGCTTGGCCACGAAGACGTGGGCGCCGGCGTCGACGGCGTCGATCGTCTGGGTGTCGTGGGCCGAAGGCGGAATGGCGATGAAGACCACGTCCAGATTTTCTCTCGCCAGCATTTCGCGGTGGTCGGTGTAGCCGGTACAGTTCAGCTCGTCGGCGACGCGGGCGGCTGTCTGGGCATTTATGTCACAGACGGCGGCCACAGGCCGGTTCAGTTTCTCCAAGCTGCCCAAATAATTTTGGGCGATTCCACCTACACCGACAAATGCTATTTGCATCGTTTCAGTTCCTTGCGTCCTGTGGAAAAAAGTTTATGTTAGGTCGCCGTTTCGAACGCGCCCGGGTCAGCCGACACGGACGAAGAGCATATTGCCGCGAAGTTCTACAGGATAGGTTTCCAGGTGGTCGCAGGCGGGGGCGCGCAGGGCACGTCCGGTGGCAATGTCGAATCGACCGTTGTGGAGAGGGCACTCGATGACGCCTCCGATGACGAGGCCTTCGGCCAGGTAGGCATATTCGTGGGTGCAGAGGCCATCGGTGGCGTAGTATTTATCACCTTTGAGGCGGTAGACGGCGAGCGTGCGGCTGCCGTGGTCCAGGCGGATGACGTCGTCTTCGTCGATGTCTTCGACAGGGCCGGCAGTTACCCATTCACCGGGGGCGGCGGCAAGGGCTTCAGCTGTCCCGGTTTCGGTATCGGTTTCAAGATCCTGGGGAATCGGGCGCATTACCCGGTAGCCAGGGTCTCCGGTGGCCTGCTTGATGAGGGCGGGAATCAACTCCCTATAGGCTTCCCACAGGCTCTTGTAGGCAGGAGGCATCTGATCTTTGACGGCTTCATGCAGCTTGGGTAGCGCGTGGAAGGGGGTCATGGGCATGGCGTGATGCTCAAGATGGTACTGCATGTTTACGTACAGGAAGGCGAAAACAGGATTGACGTAGATGGTGCGGGTGTTCTCGCGATGGTCGTAGGTGTCTTCGCCGAGGCCGGCGTGCTGGGGGAGGCTGAGGAGTTGCTGGAGCCAGCCGCCGTAGAAACGAGGGAGAAGGACGAACATCATCGGCAACAGGCTACCGATGGCGATGGACCAGATTGCGAAGGCACAGTAAATGACGAGATGGACGCGGCTTGACCAGTACATTTTGGGGAGGTCGCGTGCGGGCACTAAATCGCGCACGTCGGGGTTGGGGCGGCCGAAGGCGTTGCGGATCAGGCGCCAGACTTCGGGGGGGCCGCTGCGCAGGTAGAAGAAGTCGAGGAGGATTTTGACAAGGTCGGCAGGGCGCTGCACCTGGATTTCGGGGTCGCGGCCGACGAAGTAGGTATGGGTATGGTGGCGGGAGTGGCTCCAGCGCCACAAGTATGCTTCGCGAATGGCAATGAAAGAGGAGATGGCGTAGACAACCTCATTGAGCCAGCGGGTGCGGAAGGGTGTGCCGTGGCCGCTTTCGTGCCAGCGGGAGTCGGCGGAAGTATAGATGGCGCCGTAGACGAGGAAGGCGGGGACGGCCCACCACGTACCCCACGAGATGACGGCAAGGTAAGCGCTAACGCCGATCAGTGCAAACCAGAGGCCGAAGTGCCAGAGTGCAGGGCCGTCGCGACGCTGCATGATTTCGCGCATCTGCTGGCGGGACAGTTTCGGCTTCCACCATTGTTCCTGGACGCGACCTGTTATGAGGTCGCCATCGAGTTCTACGGCGTCCTGGTTGCCGCCAGAAAGGCTGTAGTCTCTGCGAAACGCCTGCACGCTCATGGCTTGTCTCCTTACCAGCACGCTCCATCGGGCGGACCATACGCTTCCCCTGGACTTAAGCGACGCGAACGAAGATCGTGTTGCCGCGGCGTTCTACGGGATAGGTTTCGAGGTGGTCGCAGGCCGGGGCGCGCAGGGCGCGGCCGGTGGCGACGTCGAAACGGCCGTTGTGGAGCGGACACTCGATGACGCCGTCGATTACGAGACCGTCGGCGAGATAGGCGTACTCGTGGGTGCAGAGACCGTCGGTGGCGTAGAATCTATCGCCTTTGAGCCGGTAGACGGCGAGCGTGCGGCTGCCGTGGTCGAGGCGGATGACGTCCTCTTCGTCGAGGTCTTCAATCGGACCGACCTCCACCCATTCGCCTGACGTTTCGGCGGCGGCGCGCTGCTCTGCGGCCTCGGTCTCAGGTTCCTGTGGAATCGGACGGATGATCTTGTAGGAGGGGTCGCCGGTGGCCTGCTTGATGAGCGCGGGGATCATTTCCTTGTAACACTCCCAGAGGCTCTTGTAGGCCGGGGGCATCTGGTCCTTTACCGCCTCGTGCAGCTTGGGCAGCGCGTGGTAGGGAGTCATCGGCATGGAATGATGCTCGATGTGGTACTGCATATTCATGTATAGGTAGGCGAAAACCGGGTTGATGAAGACGGTGCGCGTGTTTTCGCGATGATCGTAGGTATCTTCGCCAAGGCCGGCGTGTTGGGTCAGACCCAGGAGCTGATGCAGCCAGCCGCCGTAGAAACGGGGCAGGAGCACAAACATCATGGGCAGGAAGCTGCCGATGGCGATGGACCAGATGGCAAATGCGCCGATGATTGCCACATAGATGCGGCTCGACCAGTACATTTTTGGCAGTTCGCGTTCCGGCATGAAATCGAGTACAGCTGCATTGGGCCGACCAAAGGCGTTGCGCACAACGCGCCAGACCTCTGGTGGACCGCTGCGTAAATAGAAGAAATCCATCGCGATTTTAAGCAGGTCGGCTGGCCGCTGTACTTGGATTTCAGGGTCGCGTCCGACGATATAAGTATGTGTATGGTGCCGGGAGTGACTCCAACGCCACATGTAGCCTTCTCGCAGGGTCATGAAGGAACTGATGTGATACATGACTTCGTTCAGCCAGTGTGTGCGGAAGGGCGTGCCGTGCCCGCATTCGTGCCAGCTGGCGTCGGACGAGGAGTAGATGGTTCCATAGACCAGGAAAGCGGGAATCGCCCACCAGGTTCCCCAGGATATGACGGCGAGGTAGGCGCTGGCTGCGAGCAGAACGAACCAGAGGCCGTAGTGCCGGAGGGCGGGGCCGTCGCGGCGCTGCATGATCTCTCTCATTTGCTGGCGGGACAGGTCAGGCTTCCACCATTTTTCTTCCATCCGTTCTACGATGCGCTCGCCATCCAGTTCCACTGCGTCCTGATGGCCGCCGGAAAGGCTGTAGTCTCTGGGAATGGCCTGGACACTCATGGGAGGTCTCCTTTCTCGTGCACGACGGAAGGGGCGTTGATGTGCGACAGTGTGTGATATTTGTGCCGGAGACTGGCGCTACGGGCCGCGTCCTTGCTGGCGAATTTAGTTTGATACAGGCTTGCCTGGGCAAGAGAAGTTCGAGTGCGGGCTTACAGGGTACGCCCGTTTCAATCACGGCGCCTTCGCCGGGGGCGGCGATCTGTGCAGGAGCGTGTTCCCGGATGCAAATTATACATTAAATGTAGGAATATCGCATGTCGGGCCAGTAAGGGGGAAAGGGCCGGTCCCGCCGTGGCATTCGTCGACAGCCAGGAGATGCCGGACAGGCTGGGGCCCGGCCGCGGCGGCCGCCACCGGTTTCATAGAATGGGCTGACAGTTTTGGGGCATTTTTCTGCTCCAGTGGCCCAAAAAAGTGGGAGGAAATCAGAGTGTGAAGTAAAGACACAAATGGAGCCGATTGGTTTCACCTCGATTCCAAAGAAAAAAGAGATATGCGAACGTTGTCAAGAAGTGAACTGCCTGTCTGCACCGCATTTTAGGGGACATAGGGTGAGTTGATAAACTAAAGGTAGTGGAAAGCGTACTTTGATTCGCGGCCACAATCTTCGAATATCGCGTTCAAGTGCCAATGGCAGGATTTCTTGAGAACGCCGAAAAGAGTTTGAATTGCCATCAACAGTTGATTATAGCAATCTGCATGACAGTATCTGCAGTTCAGCGAAGATTCAGGTTCCGTTAATATTTTGGGAAGGCCGCTCAAAATTCAACAAGAACGGAAAGCTTGCAGGCATGTCAGGGATGTTTCTCGCTTGAGTTTTGTGAAAGACAGAACCAATCGATCCGCGAAGTCACGCGAAGGGCCGCGAAGAACACTAAAGGCGTATCGGATTTTCCTTGCGCAGCTGCGGGGCCCTTCGAGGAAAAGCGCATTGCCCCCTCAAATCGCTGTTCTGACAAACGTCAAGGGGCCCTTATTGTTGGGGACAAACTTATGAGACGGCATATGAATTCCTTAGCATGCGGGACACTGGCACTGATCCTGGCAGCTGTCGCTGTCATGTCAACTGCCGGCAGCGCCTCCGCCTCTGAAGTGCATATCGTCCAACCGGGTGAGACGCTGAGCCAGATCGCTAAACAGTATGGAACAACGGTTGCAAACCTGCAGGAGCTCAACGGCCTGCCGGATGCCAACTTTGTCTGGTACGGCCAGCGCCTTTTGATCGACGCCGGAGAAACTGCGGCTCCGGCACCCCAGAGTGCCGAGGGTCATCAGCTTTACACGGTCCAGCCAGGCGACACCCTGTTCCGTCTGGCCGGAAAGCATGGCATGAGCCTGTCCAGGCTCATGTCCATGAATGGATTCTCCTCCGAGGAATGGCTCATCGTGGGTCAGGAACTGCTGGTGCCCCGCGCGCGCGCGCCCGCGCCCGCTCCTCAACCTGCTCATCTGATTTCTGCCCTGCACCCGGCGCCTCCCATTACGGAGATGCAAGCGGGGCGGACCCGGCCCGCTGTTCATACCGTGCAGACAGGAGAGTTACTCTCAGACATCGCGGAGCGGCACGGAGTCAATCCTGCTGCCCTGGCCCGGTTGAATGACCTGCAGAACAACAGCACTCTTGAGCCTGGCCGGGCCCTGCGAATTCCATCCGCAAACGCGCTCGAACTCCTGGAAGGCATGAGTCAAAGGCTTGACCGGGCCCGCTACCCTACGCTCACCGAGCGCTGGGTCGAGGTCGACCTCAACGAACAGATGGCAATCGCCTATGAGGGCGCCAAACCGGTTAGAGCGTTCGTCATCTCATCCGGAGTCGACGACACGCCCACCGTCGCCGGGACATTCCGCATCTGGGTCAAGATCGCCATGCAAGACATGCGCGGAGGTAACCGTGCCGCCGGCACCTCCTACCATGTGACTGAGGTCAAGAATGTCCTGTACTTTTACGAAGACTACGGCTTTCATGGCACCTACTGGCACAGCAACTTCGGCACGCCCATGAGCCGCGGTTGCATCAATATGACCGACGAGGATGCCAAGTGGCTCTTCGATTGGGCGTCCCCATTCATGTACTCCGATGACGATGACGGCTGGATGTTCAGCACCGACGCCAACCCGGGCACGCTGGTATTGGTTCATGAATGGTAGCGGGCGCATTGACCCGTTCCGCATGTAGGCTCGGACTCCTTCGCAAAGCCCCTCTTAATGTGCGTTCAAGTTGAGAACCCGCTTTTTTTCGTATTGCGTATTGCGTAGAGGCAGGCAAGACAGACGCGATTCCGCTACGTAACCCGCGCGGAGAGTCTTGTTGTCAAACGGGAAATACATTAGGTTCCCTTGACATTTCGGGAAGGTCGCTCAGAATACAACAGGGCCGGCAAGCCTGCAGGCCTGGTAGGGCTGTTTCTCGCTCGAATGTTGAAAAAACAAAACAGTCGATCCGCGAAGTCACGCGAAGGGCCGCGAAGAACACCGAAGGCAAATCGGGTTTTCTTTGCGCAGTTGCGCGGCCCTTGGCGGATCAGCTCTTTGTTACGGCAAATCGTTGTTCTGACAAACGTCAACGAGCCTTTGTCGTATTTGAGGTATCCCCTGAACTTTCTGGCGGTGGTAATACGGGCAATTGGGGACGATTGTCAAGGAGCTGACTGGACAGGGAGCAGTCCATGCTTGGGGGGAGTAGGGTCTAGTGGGGGATGCGCGGCGGCAGTGGCTGAGGTTGTTTTCAGGCGTTGGGGGAGGCACAGGGCAGGCACAAGGCCTGCCCCTACAGGAGCGTTGAGGAGAATAGGGAAGGCGGGGCGTGACGGCGTACTTGGGCAGGCACACGGCCTGCCCCTACTGGTGCGTTGAGGAGAATAGGGAAGGCGGGGGGTGCCGGCGTTCTTGGGCAGGCACAAGGCCTGCCCCTACTGGTGCGCTGGGGAAGAAAGGGAAGGCGGGGTGTGCCGGCGTTCTTGGGCAGGCACAAGGCCTGCCCCTACTGGAGCGTTGGGGGAGGGAATGGGAAGGAGAAGGAGACGTGCCAAAGGGGGCGAGGGCGGGCACAAGGCATGAGCTTGGCCCCAAAAACTGGACCACAAACTAAGGTGCATCATGGAGCAATTCACTAAGCCTGTGGAGAGCATTCCAATGGCCGGACGGGAGCCGATGTCCAGCGTAGATCGAGCTTGGCTTTTGATGGACGATCCTACCAATCCGATGGTGATCAACGGCTTCTGGATCTTCAGGGAGATGCTGCAATATGAGCATGTGCTGGCTGTGCTAGAGGAGCGCCTCCTGACTCACGAGCGCTTTCGTCAGCGCGTGGTAAAGTATCGAGGCGTCCTCAGAACCCGTTTCTTCTGGCAGACCGATCGGGAGTTCGATCTGCGCGCGCACGTTGGGCGCATCGTCCTGCCTTCGCCTGGGGATATGAAAACCCTCAACGATACCGTAGCTCGACTGCTCACCGCTCCCTTGGAATTGAATCGGCCTCTGTGGACGTTCACCCTCATTGAAGGCTATGAGGGCGGCAGCGTCTTCTTCGGGCGTATTCACCACTGTATCGGCGACGGCTCGGCACTCGTAAGAGTTCTGCTCGGCCTGGCTGATGAGTCTGCCGAAGGAGTGCGCCCCATACGGGCGCCGGCTACCGGGCCTCCCCCAAATGGGAATTCTCTACGTCCTCCGACCGGGGTCGCCGCCCGTCCGGGGTCGGTGATATTGCCGGAAGGCGGCAAGAGGGCCGGACAACCCGCGCATCTGCTGTCCCTAGCGGCAAGGGGCGGACAGCTGGCTGGGAAGTTCGTCGCTGTGTTGGCCAAGCTGGCGCTCATGACGACCGACGACAAGACAGCTTTCAAAGGTGAAGTCGGGGTTGGCAAAGCGGTCGCCTGGTCCAAGGGCATTCCCCTGGATGATGTAAAGTTCGTGAAAAATACAATGGGGGCAACAGTGAACGATGTCCTGGTCGCCGCGATGGCTGGCGCTTTGCGCCGGTATGTCGAAACTCGCGGCGACAATCCGGAGGGTAAAGAGATTCGGGCCATGGTTCCGGTGGACATTCGTACGCCCCATGATACGAAACTGACGAACCGATTCGCTCTCGTCTATCTTCCCCTGCCCATCGGCATCGCCGATCCCATCGATCGCCTATTCGAGACAAAGCGCAACATGGATGCCATCAAACGGTCGCCTGAAGCACTGGTGACCTATCAGGCTATCGCCGGCTTAGGCGTCGTGTCGGACAAAATCGCCAGGAGCGTGCGCGGCTATTATGCCGGCAAAGTGAGTGTGGTCCTGACAAATGTGCCTGGCCCGTCCCGGAAACTCTACTTTGCCGGCAAGCTTCTCGACACCATCGTTTTCTGGGTGCCGCAGTCCGGTTCCATCGGCGTGGGTATCAGCATATTCAGCTACGCCGGGCAGGTAAATATCGGACTCATCACCGATCGGGGATTGGCGCCGGATCCGGACACTATTATTGCGGCATTTCAGGCGGAGTTCGACAGATTACTGTGTCTGGCGCGCCTGCGGGAAGGGCAGGGGCACCGAAGTGAGGAATCCGGTCCACATGGAGGCGCCACCTCCGATTCGGATTAGATATCGTTGTCATTTTGGGAAGGCAGCTCAAAATTCAACAGGAGCGGAGAGCCTGCAGGCCTGTCAGGGAAGTTTCTCGCTTGAATGTTATGATAAACAAAACCAATCGATCCGCGAAGTCACGCGAAGGGCCGCGAAGAACACCAAAGGCGTATCGGATTTTCTTTGCATGACTGCGGGATCCTTCGAGGATAAGCGCTTCGCACCCTCAGATCCTCTTCTTACAGAGGTCAACGAGCCCTAGTATTTCGGGGCCCTGTCGGACAGAGTATTGGGTTTGAGACGTTGGGTGGGCTGGTTGTGCATTATTGAATGCGATGTGTCAGCGCTCCTGGAGGGGTGTCCAGCCGCGGCCGGGGGTATTGGGGCGGGTTGTTTCGTAGCGCTCGCGCACTTGTCTGAACTGATCGGCGGATTGGATTTCGCGGGCGGGGTCGTTCGGATCGCGGATGACGAAGTCGGCTTCGGGGGGGTAGCAGGCCATGGTGACTGGGTCGCGTTCGGGTGTGTAGGAGGCGGGGTCTTCGTCGACGTTGTTGGGTACCTCGGCGCTTTGGTAGCGGAGGTCGATGCTCCAGCGGACCTGGTTGGTGCGATTTTCGAAGGAGGCGTGGGGTGTCAGATTGGTCAGCAGGAGGACATCGCCGGCCTTCATGGGGACGGGGACGGGGTCGACCTGGGGCAGTTCATCCTGGGGCACTTCGAGAAAGCCGGCGTGGCCGCCGGTGAAGTGCTTCAGAATCCCGCTGCTGTGTACGGTTGGGATGACGTGGAGGCAGCCGTTCTCCAGGGTGGCGTCGACCAGAGGGACCCAACAGGTGACGATGAGATGGCGGTCGCAGTGGGCGAGAGTGTAGCCGGCGTCCTGGTGCCAGGGGACTTCGCCGCGGTCCCAGCCGGGCAGTTTGGGGCGGATACGGTAAACGGAGGAGCCGACGATGTCCGGGCCGATCAGGCTTTCGATGCAGGACAGTAGCGCCGGGTGGCGGATAGTTTGGAGCATAGCTGGCCCGTTGTAGCCGCCGCCGCCCTTGCCCATGACCTCGCGTGTTATTTCTTCGCCTGCCGCCTTGTTGTCGGCATAGATACTGGCGAGGCGCTTGTCGAAAGGGGCATCTTCGAAGACGTCCGCCAGTTTGCCGTCGGCCTGCAGGGCGCGGGCCTTTTGATCGATGATTTCGGTGAATGCGGACCGCAGAGGCTGCAGGTCGTTTTCTGAGAACAGGCCAGGTTTGAGGAGAAATCCCTGCTTCTGAAAAAGTGTCAATTCGGGTTGGGTCAGGCTCATGATAGCTAGTCCATATCGTGTTGCGATTGAGAATCTGAATCGGCGGCAGCCGTCCAATTGCGAGGCATCATGCCGCCCGGGCCATGGGTCAGTCAGCGCTCGCTCAATAGCTACCGGCGGGGATCTCTTTCCACTGTTTGAGCCACTTTTCGTAGCTAGGCACTGCGGTCGGGTCGTTCGGGCTGTGGGCGACGAAACCTTGCTTCTGGCCGGCTGCGGTGGCCTGGGCGGTGGGTTCGTAGCGCACGTCGATGGACCAGCGCACCTGGTTGGAGCGGTTGGGGAGGGCGCGGTGGGGCGTGATCTGGGTGAAACAGAGTGCGTCGCCAGGCTCCATTTCGATCGAAACCCCTTCCAGAGCTTCGCGCACTTCCGGCGCGAGGCCGAGGAAGCCGGTTTCGGGGTCGTTCCAGCCTTCGTGGAGGGGTCCGCGGTGGAGGCCGGGAGCGACCTGCAGGCAACTGTTGTGCTCGGTGACTGGCTGCAAGGGCATCCAGATGGAGGTTACGTGGACCTGCTCGGCGTCGCGATAGTATTGCGCGTCCTGGTGCCAGGGGGTTTGGGTCCAGATCTGGTCGGGGAGTTTGGGGCGGGCATTGAAGATGCCGTGGACGGAGATTTCGGGGGTGGCGAGGAGATCTTGGGCCAGGGCGAGGAGAGAGGGATGGAGGAGGATATTGAACATTTCGCGGCTGACGAGGTCGCGGCGGGGACTGCGGATGTATTTTGGCCTGCCGGCGACCTCCCAAACTTGCAATAGCCGATGTTGGAAGTCGAGATCGGTCTGTGGATTGTCGATGAGACCTTCGGCCAGCCAACTCTCGATAGTTTCATCGACCCAACGCAAGAGGATGGTCTTCAACAGGTCCATGAGGTCGGGTGGGATTACGCCAGGGGCGTGGAGGAATCCGTTGGTTTCGTAGAAGCTGAGCTGTTCGCTGGTCAGGACGGTGGGCATTGGTGGCTGCAGCTCGCTATTCTGGTCGATGATGAGAACTTCTGACTTACGGTTGGGTTGGAGGATTCAGGCTATTTTAGCGGAAAAGCGTAATTCACAAAAGATCGCTCCGGTGATGGAATTGGTGTCGCCGTACTGACTGGAAGCGCCTGTCATTTTGGGAACCGCGTCAACAGGATTCGAATGAAAGGCCGTCACTCATAGGGCCGCCAGTGAAGCGAATGGCGGTCGGTTCAGGAGGGCACAGTTTAGAGTTGCGACAGATCGTCCCACTAGGTAGCATTCCAGACTTGAACGTCAGCAATACCATTGGCGGGATTGAGGAGCCCGATGCGTCCGGTGGCGGCGGCGGGCAGGCTGTAGGACTGGATTAGCAGGTCGTCCAGATAGAATTCCATCACTGAGGCTTTGAGGAGAGTGCGGAAGCGGACGCTGGAGCCGAAGGGCCGGGCGCGCGCCATGACATCCTCGCGCTCGGATGGGTCGCCGCTTTCTGCGGTCAGCCCGAAGTGGGTGACGCCGGAGGGGCCAACCTGAATGTAGCTGCCTTGGCCTGTTTGATACTCGATGTATAGTCCGGGCCACTCCGTTTCCGGTTGATCGACTGCGGGCAGAGTAATCTGGCCCTCGATAACAACGCCGCCTTCAGCGTCGACTTCGGTGCCGGCCATCTGAATGCGTCGGCCGCCCGTGTCGGAGAATTGCGCGGGGACAAGGTTTCTCTTCAGGCGTTCGTTCCCCTGCCAGTAGCCGAACCAGAGCGTGCCGGCGTCGTCGACGAAGGCCCTTTTGAGCGGGGCCCAGTAGCAGATGTCGCGGCCGGATTCGAGCTGGAAGCGGGTTACGGCGTGGTGGTTAACGAGGATGTCGTCGGGGGTGCGGAGGAAGCGGGCGAAGTAGGTGTGTTTGTGCTCGCCGGAGTTTTCGAGGAGAGCGTAGTTTACGGGGGCGACGGTGTAGGGGCCGGCGGGGTTGTCGGCGATCATCGTCTTCATGGTCCTCGTTCCCTGGCCGACGATGGCGTAGTATTTGCCGTTGAATTCAGTGACGGCGCCGGCCTCCATGCTATGGGGCGGGTCGGCGCCTTCCCAGACCAGTTCCGGGGAGGGCAGGGCATCCCAATGGACGCCGTCCTCGCTCTGGCCGAAGCCGAAGCCGACGGTGTCGTTGGGCGTTGCGGTCCAGTAGCCGTAGTAGCCGCCTTGGGGACGGGGGAGGGGAAAAATGCAGTCCCAGCGGCCGTGTTGCTCGTAGAAGCGTGTGTCGACTTTGAAGATGTGGTCGTCGCCGAACTTTGTCCAGTTCATCAGGTCTTCGCTCCAGGCGAAGAAGATGTTCTGGGTCTGGCGGCCATCTTCTTCGACGCGCCATTCGGAATAGTTGCAGATGAAGCGGCCGCTGCTCTCGTGGTCGGGGGCCTTCCAGACGGCGCCGGTGCCGAGGTAGGTGACCATCTTGTCGGAGGCCCTGATCGCCCAGCCGTGATCGGTCCAGGTGACGCCGTCGGGTGAAGTGGCAAGCCCGAAGCCTTCGCCGGGGCTGTATTCGGTGATGAGGTAGAAGAGATAGTAGGTACCCTCGTGGTAGAACATCCAGGTATCCCAATGGGCATCAACACCTTCGGATTTGAAGAACATCGACTGTGTTTTGATGGTCATTGTAACTGTGTCTCCGAAAAGTGTGGTTGGTTGCCTTGGATTGCCTGCTGTAGAGAGCGTTCTGCGGCAGCACCATCACGCCAGGCTTTACCAAGATGGCACTGACCTGTCGTTCAGACCTTGAGCCCGGAATCGACAAGCCCTTCGACGTAGAACTTGCCCAGAACAATGAAGAGAAGAACGAGGGGCAAGGAGGCGATTACGTAGCCGGCGTAGAGGGGCCCCCAGACGCTGAAGTCCTGACTGGTCCAGCCGGGGACGCCGCCGGAAGTGGCGGACCGGGCCAGCTTGTAGAGGCCGACCGCTATCATCTGTTTTTCGTCATCCTGGATCATGACCAGCGGCCAGAGGAAGGAGTTCCAGACGCCGATGAAGTTGAGGACGGCCAGGGTGGCGAGCCCGGGTAGTGACAGCGGCAGGGTGATTCGGCCGATGAGGTCGAGGACGCCAGCGCCGTCACAGCGGGCGGATTCGAAGAGCTCCTCCGGGATTCCAGAGATGAAGGCGCGCATGAGGAAGATGCCGAAGATGGGTCCGCCAGCCAGTTCGGGAATTATCAGTGCCCAGCGTGAATTGAGGAGGCCGAGGCGGACGTAAACCATGTAGGCAGGGATGAAGGACAGGACCCAGGGGACCATAAGCAGAGCTATGATTGCATAGTAGAGCGTCTGGCGAAAGGGGAAGTCCATGCGGGCAAAGACGTAACCGCCGATGAGGGAGAGCAGCAGCATACCCATCAAGCCGATGATGGCTACTATAATTGTATTAATCATGTAATCGCCGACAATTTCCCAGGCGGCGGCATAGTTGCTCCAACGCAGGGGAAAGCTGATCGACCATCGTTCCCAACGGTATTGGAGGCCATTCTTGAAGGACCAGGTGATCAGCAGGTAGGTCGGAATGAGCGAGAGCAGCAGCATTACAGTGATAAAAAGGTGCGAACCTATCTGGGAGAGCCGAATGGGACGCCGGCGGGACGGGGCGACCTGGGTGGAAGTTGTGGTGCTCACTCGCTGTTCTCCTTGTACTGCCGCTGCCTATTCATGGTCTGCTAGTTTAAGACCTCTTCTACCGCTGGATGAACTGTGCGGTTGACGGCGAGGGTGGCGGTGAAGGTGATTATGAAGAGAATCATGCCGATGGAGGCTGCGTAGCCGAACTGCTGCGTACGGAAGGCCTTGTGGAACATTGTCAAGCCAGGCACCATAGTGGCGAATCCGGGACCGCCGTCTGTAAGGACAAGAATGGTCTGGAAGGAGGTGACCCCGGCGATAACTGCCAAGATTGTCATCAGCCGTACTTGGCCAAGTACAAGCGGCAGGTCGATCAGCAGGGTGCGGCGCAGCCCGGTACAGCCATCGACTTCGCAGGCATCGAAAATCGAGGACGAAATCTGCCCCAGCCCGCCCAGATATATCAGCGTGCCGACGCCAGAAACCCAAGGAAAGCCCATGAACATGATGGCATATAGTGCAGAAGAGGTATCCCCCAACCAGTTGCGGGCCAGGAATTCGAGCCCAATCGCTTCGAGGATGCCGTTTATGGGGCCAAGGTTGGGGTCGTAGATTTGTTTCCAGAGCAGGATCACCACGATCAGGGGTACGAGCATGGGAATGATAAGGAAGAGGCGATAGAGCTCCTTGGACTCGGTGTCACGAATGCGAAAGATGAGGACGGCCATGATGAAGGGCACGACCGCGCCAGAGAAGAAGAAGAACATGAGCAGTTTGAACATGTTGAGGAGTTCACGCGCTGTTTCGGGCGAGGTGAAATAGACGCCAAAATGCTGCAGGCCGACGAAGCTGGCTTCGACGCCGGGACGCCAGCGGTAAAAGGCTCGAAGCAGGCCCAAGATGGGAGGGTAGTAGTTGAAGATGATCAGCAGGATGAAGATGGGGGCAAGCAGGGCGTAGGCTTGCCAGGACCTGCGCATCGCTTGCCAAGTAGACAGTTCCCTTGATCTGGGAGGCACGCCAATTCGGGCGGCTGACGCGTTGCCCTGTTGAGCGTTCGTCACCTCTGTCATATTAACTCCCTGAACTACTACAGTTGCGTCGGCTAAATTCCCGGAGGAAACATGGTGCAGGATTGCCACACTGGACTCGTTCCCATTCTCTGGCGCTAGTTGATCGCGGCCAGTAACTGCTTCGGTACGCGGGTTCCAGCATCTACTGCGGGCGGAGGATGCGATAGGTCAGTCAGGACTTCAGTTTGGCCGCATCTAGTCTGAGGATAGCGGGATTTCAACCGGAATTTCGATGGAGAAGCGTTTGTCTACCTCCAGCCAGCGCCCGATGTTGATGTCGATGACATTGATTATTGAGTCCACCTTTAAGTCGTAGGGTGAGGCCGGATTAGGGGAAAAAGTTATCTGGACTTCGCCGTTTTCGTCGGTATAGGACCACTCCGGAATCATGAGGCCGTTGCCGGGCTGCAACCAGGCCTGCAAAGTGTCGTTGACGCGCGGCCGGCCGTTCTCGGTGACTCGCAGCGTCAGGATGATCGAGTCTTCGCCGTTAGCGATGACCTTGTCTTTGTCGAACTGGCCTTCAATCGAGACGCTGGCGAGGCGCAGGTGGGCCTGGACAAAGTCCACGGCGAGAAGGGCGAACAGTAGGAGAAGCAGGATTCCTGCGGCCTGCCGTATTTTTCTTAGCATCTTTGTGGAAACAAGACTGCGGATGGTGGTGAGCGGACAGGGCGTACTCTGCCGCTGTCCGCTCACCGCGCAATTTGCTGGGTTAGCTGTCAGACTCCTGGTCGGCGAGCAGGGCTTCATAGCGGGCGACACCTTCATCCCACGAACGCTGCTGGCGCTCGAAGAAGGTTGCTCTGTCCATGTCGCCAATTGCCCAGGCGACGAAGATGCGACGCCACTCTGTGAAGTAGTCCCAATCCCACAGCAGGCCCATGCCCCACCAAGCGATGGTGTAGGTGTAGAGGGGCAGCTTGAAGGTTCCGATGTTGGCCCACACCGGCCCAAGCTTGCCATCCTTGACAGAAGGGATATACTGCTGGTTCTCGTTATTGATGAAGGAGTTATTCTCCGGCTCGGTGAGGAACTGCCACCAGTTGATCACTTGGTCCCGGTTACCACGCTGTTCGGTTGAACTCTTAATCATCACGTCCTGCGGGCCGCGGATGGCCTGCACCTGGTCGGCGGGCACATTGCCGTCACCGGCTGTATATTCGTTGGGGTCGAACGCACCCGGCTGGCCGTCTGCGGCCGGCATGTCAGCACTTCCGGGCATGGGGGTAGGAACAAATTCACGTTCGAAGTCAACGTTGGGGTCGTTGGCCAGGGTGGCAAACTCCCAGGTGGCCCGGTATTGCATTCCGACCGAGCCTTCCCTCCAGAGCAGGTCCAGATCGGTGGTATTGAATCCGTCAACCCAGGTCTGCGACAGGGCGTACATCTCGTCCCAAGACCGCTGGTATACGGGATGATACGGGCCGATCAGTTCGTTCTTGTAGGCGGGCAGCGCCTCCTCGATGCCGACGAAGAAATCGTTGTCGGCATCCATGTCAACGCAGATTTCCTGCATCATGGGGGGAAGGATCTGCAGGGCTAACGGCCAGCAGTTGCCGGTCTCGCCTTCGCGGGGCCAGGGCGACAGGCCGAGTCCGGCTTCTTTCAGGGCCTGCGAAACGTCCATCTGCTCTGTCCAGGTCGCGGGCGGCTCCAGGCCCATCTCGTTGAAGATCTCCATGTTGCAGGCGAGGCCGACTTCCAGGTAGGGCCAGATGGCGCGGAGCGGTGCGCAGTAGTCAAGGCCGTCCGACCAGGTCAAAGAATCCATCATCGTGTCATAGAAACTGTCGGACCAGGTATCATATTGGGGGGCATAAGGGCTGGGCGCGTCGAGCCAGTCGTCGATTGGTACGCACCAACCGCGTTGAACAAGGTCAAGGCGACTCATCAGGTCGGGGGCTTCGCCTGAGCTTACTGCGGCGGTGAGCCAGGCGTCATCTCCGGCATCGTCGAATAAGACGGCGATGTCGGGGTTAAGTTCTTCAAAGCGTTGCGCTAGAATCCGGGCTGCGTTGCCGACCAAGGGGTGCTCGGCTGAACGGGTTGTCCACTCGGTAGGGTGAAGTAGGCCGAGGCTACAGTGTACTTCAACCTTGTCCATTGCGGGCTCTTCGCCGCCAGATTCTTCGGCCATCTCTTCTCCGGCGGGGGCTGCGGGCGCGGCGCAAGCAGCCATCAGGCCGACGCCCATCGCGCCAGCTGAGGCTTTCAGGAAACTACGTCTGTTCAGTCTTGTGCCAGTCATATTCTGCTTTCTCTCATGTTCGTGGGATGTGGATAGACCAGGATACAGTACGGGCCTCGATTGGCGCCGTAGCCTGAATAAGCAGCAGCGGGCAATAACACCTCCTTGAAGTTTGATTCTTATTACCTGAGTTCTGAGTTGCTATAGCCGGGCGGCGAGTCAGGCGCATCCAATACGCCGTTCTTGAATGTGAGAATTCGCCATAGCTACATCGGACTTCAGACCGCGACGCCGACTTCAGCAAGTACTTCTCTGGCAGACTGTGCCGCCTCCGACTCGGGGTCCATACGTATTGTTCGCTGCAGTCTGACAAATGCCTGTTTGTGGCCGGCGCGCGCAAGTTCCAGTGCCTCGGCAAATCCCTTTTGGCCGTAGGTCAGATCGTGGGCAACGACTGGATTGTCATAGTCCTTCCAGAAGTACTTGTATTCGTCCGATTTCCAGTCTTCGTAGACTTCGTCCCATGTAAGACCGCTGGGGCCGTGGGTAACGAGCATTTGCTCAGCTATAAGGTCGCCAACGGCCTGGTAGCGGTTATCGAGCGAGAGCCGCAGCCGGTCGTCGGTGTAGTTGGGCAAAGCGCGGTGAATGGTCAGCGCCGGGAAAATCAGCGTATCGCCAGCCTCGTAGTCGGTCGAGTACCAGGTCGGTTCTATTTCTTCCTCGGCGTCGACATCCACTGCGAGGCCGCCCGCCCCAAGGGAGAAGTGATGGTCCAGAACTCTTTCGACTTTGTGCGATCCGGGAATGACGGCCAGGCCGCCCAGTTCGATCGGGCAGTCGCCGATTGGGGCCCAACTGGTCAGGGTTTCGAAATTGCCCTGGAAGTGGACAAAATCCTGGTGCATCGGGGTCGTGTGCTCGGTATACTTGGGGAACCAGAGACGTGCAATCTGGTTTGGGTGGGGCATGATTGGGCGCCCCATAATCTTCTCGATCATGTCTGTGACTTCGGGCCAGTGGGCGGCGCGATGGAAGGCTTCCAGCTTGTAGACATGGCTGTATCCGGCCATGTATTCGAGATCGCCTTCAGTGCATTGCTTGGAGATGTCGGCGATGCCTTCGAATGGGTCGGTGTCCGGCAGCAGCCAGCCAACATCCTGGATTTTGGTCATCATTACAAGGCGAAGTTCGCGCATTTTGTCGGGGTTCTGCAACTGCTTGAAGAAGAGGTATCCTTCGTCGGCGATGCGGTGTTGCAGTTCGGCAGGATCGTCTTTGGCGTCATTCGAGACGCGCAGCTCGCGGATTTCTACAGACATTGGATCAACCTTTCGTGGGCGCGGGCGTCGGAAGCGTCGATGGAATATGAGTTCGAGGCGACGAATATGGTACAAGGATATTGAATTTTTGTTGTGATGTCAAGTAGCTTGCAAAGACGACAAAACGGGAGAAATTCCAGGATGGAGGGAAATCAGACTGACGGCCGTTATAGACGTTTAAGCAATCTAAAGTGAACAGAATTCGCTCCCTTATCGTGATTATGGGATGTTTTTACTCTTTGACACATTCCTACTACCCGCGTAGGATGCAGTTCTGCAATCAGCCACGGCAACAAGATGGGGCACCGGTGAGTTCCTTCGCGTTGGGTGAAACGATCTATCACAACTTTCTCGCAGACGAATCTGACATGGCCGGTTTCCTGCTGGAGGGAGAGGCGCGCATCGGATTCCCCGCGGGGCGGCTGCGAATGGAGAATCTACGCGATCCGGCGGAGGGGCAGAAGTCCAACTTCGTCTTATGGTGTCCTGAAACGTTTCCGGCTGATGTGAGCATTGAATGGGAGTTCTGGCCGATGCAGGAGCCGGGATTGTGTATATTGTTTTTTGCGGCGACGGGCGGCAGTGGAGAGGATCTGTTTGATCCTTCATTGGACAGGCGTACCGGAGAATACAAGCAGTACCATCACGGGGACATCAACGCGTTGCATGTGTCCTATTTTCGCCGACGCTGGCCGGAGGAGAGGGCATTCCACACTTGCAATTTGCGTAAGAGCTTTGGCTTCCATATGGTGGCGCAGGGCGCGGATCCTATTCCTTCGGTGGAAGATGCGACTTCGCCCTACAGAATACAGGTGATCAAGTGTGGGGATGAGGTGGCATTCTTGATCAACGAGTTGCCGATATTCGACTGGCGCGATGACGGCGTCAGCTACGGGGCGGTGTTGGGGGGCGGGAAGATTGGGATGCGGCAGATGGCCCCGTTGATCGGCGAGTATAGCAATCTGGTCGTGCGCACTGTGCAGCGTGCCGGGGGCAGTTAGGAGCTTAAGGTTCGACCGGGCTTTCGACCTTGGAGGGGCGGGTGGCAGCCTTTGTAACGGCGCAATTGAGGTGGACCAAGTTGCTATCGACTGGCGAGACTGTTGGATTCACAAAGACAGGAGCGGGAGAGATGAGCGGGTCCGAAGAAGAGATTATTTTCCAGGAGAAATTTGACGGCGAATTGGACGCCGACTGGTTCTGGTTGCGCGAGAATCCGGATTGCTGGCGTATGGGCGATGGCGGGCTGGAAATCGCGGTCGAGCCTGGCGTTGCGGCCACGGTGCGCAATGCACTGGTGCGCCCGGCCCCTGATCGCAGCAGTGGCATTTACGCGATTGAGGTGACGATCTTCAACCATACGGTGCCTACGCAGCAGTACGAACAGGCCGGCATCACCTGGTACCAGAACGGCGAGCCTGTTTTCAAGGAGGTCAAGGAGTTGGTGCATGGGGAAGTCCTTATCATTCCCGGCGGCAAGCAGATGCCTACTCAGGGTGTGCGGCTGCGCCTCGTGGTAGATTCCGAGTCGTGGGAGGCACAGTACCGTCCACAAGGGGCGTCCGAATTTTCGACGGCTGCAACCGGCGAACTGCCGCCGGCTGACAGTGAGCAGGTCAGCATCCAGTGCTATAACGGACCGCCTGGAGAAGAGCACTGGATTCGCTTCGAAGACTTTCGCATCGTGCGCGTATCCTAGCGGCGGCTCACGATACTGGCAGATGTGCGGCGTGCCCGCCGACGGATACCACCAAGTGAATGAAAAATGGCTTCAAGCGGAGACGGAGAGGTGCAATGACTCGCCGGGGTGGTAGACCGAGGGGTGCAAAACAGGTTGGCCGGGCGCGTATAGGGTGACGCCTCCGGCGCCGTGTACGGTCCATTCGTGCGCCGACAGGTCGTTGATCATTCCGGTCTGTTCATCTACGCCCACAAGAGTTGCATGGGGCAGCAGTTCACGCAGCCGCTCGGCCCAGCCTTGTCCAAAGTTGTTGTGATGGGGCAGGACACAAGCATTGGGGATCAGCCCGAGGCCCTCTATGACCTGTTTGGCGCGGGGGTCATAGAGATGCTCACACAGGACCATAGCGCCGGCGCTGCTGCCGGCCAGCACCGCTCCGCTTGCCCAGGCTGCGCGAATAGCTGTCCAGGCGGGTGTGTTACGCAGGCTTTCGCAGAGATAGCCGGGGAATCCACCCAGAAGATAGATCAGCCTCGCCTCAGCGACCATTTCGACAACCGTTGCGTTTGCAGCTGAATCGCGGTCGATCAGGGGAACGACCTGCACATTTGTCGCGCCCAGGCTTGTGAACCAGCGACGGCCGTTCTCGCCGGCGCGGCGGTGATTGTCGTCGGGCGCGGCGGCGGTGGGGATGATTGCGATGGGCGCGTCAAGGCCGCCAGCCAGCTCGATGCTGTGGTGGTCGGGTGCGGCCATTTGGCCGCCGAATTCGGAGCCGCCTTCCAAGGTGATATGTCCCAGGTCCACTTGCGTTTGATCTCCTTTGGCAAAAGCTAAGCTGTATACAATGTCTGGATTGACGGGCCCTTCATGCCCGCCGCCATTCAGGCTAGCTGAGGGCGTATGCTGTTAGCAGCTGCCAGGTTGCTGAAGCGGCACGGCTGCGCTGAATGCGTAAGGTCGCTGAGGCATGGTTTTGGAGGGGGGCGTTGCGGGGGCGCAGCCCCTGCACAAGGGAGGGCCGAAGGCCCGACCGCCAAAATACAAACGGAGAGGAGAGAGAAAAAGCCCCGGCTCGCCTCGTTCAGCTTTGGGAATCAGTTGCGGATCGGTTGTTACCTCCGTTGAAGGTATTGAGTGATGGCGCGTATAGTGCCGGTCGTTCGCTTATCCCTTCACCGCGCCGGCCGTCAGGCCCGAAACGATGTAGCGCTGCATTGCCAGGTAGAATGCCACGGGCAGCACTGAGAAGACAAGCCCCGCGGCCATGTATTGCTCGACCGGCGTCTGCGCGATCGCTTTGAGGGTGGAGAGGCCAACCGAAGCAGGCATGAACTCGCCGCTGCTGAGCATGATGCCGGCGTACAGGTATTCGTTCCAAGCGAAGAAGAAGGCGACAACAGCGACGGCGGCCAGACCGGGTGCAGACAGGGGCAGCACGATCCGCCATAGTGCGGCCAACTCTGTGCATCCGTCCACGACCGAGGCGTCGAGCACCTCGGGTGGTACGTTGTCAAAGACGCCTTTCAAAATCCAGATACAGATAGGCAGAATGAATGCGGCGTCGATGAGCGCGAGGGAGGGGATGCTGTTGAGCATATTGAGGCGGCGGTAGATGATATATAGGGGGATTAGGATCAGGATCTCGGGCAGCATCTGTGTCACCAGGAGGAAAAGACCGAACAGGTTACGGCCAGGCCAGCGCAGGTTGGATAGCGCATAGGCGCCCAACACCGAGAGGGCCATACAGAGCAGCATCGTCATCGCCGCGATCAGGAAGGAGTTGCGCAGCCATCTTGCTACCGGGTGTTCGCCAAACAGTTCGGCAAACTGATAGAAGTAGAGCTCCTGGGGCAGCAGGGGCGGAGGAAAGTGCATGAGGTACTTGCTGGGCTGGAATGTGCTGATCATCATCCAATATACTGGGAAGACAGTAACGAATGAGACGACGCCAACGGTGATATAGAGTACGACCCTATTTAGCAGGCGCCGCACGGAAAGCTGTGAGGCTACTGTGCGCGTGTCTTTCACCGGGGCAACCATATCAGGCAGATTCCTGGCCGCGGCGGGCCTGCATAAGGATGAAAACGAATGCAACGGCCAGCGAAACGACGAAACCGGCCACGCCGAGCGCGGTGGCGTAGGAGTAGTCGTAGAAGCGAAAGGCGGTGTTGAAGATGCGGATCACGATGGTTTCGGTGGTGCCGGAAGGGCCGCCGCCGGTCATCAGGAAGATGATTGTGAACTGTTTGAAGGAAAAGATGGCCGCCAGCACAACCAGAAGCTCCATAGTCGAGCCGATTCCGGGGAAGGTGACATTCCAGAAAAGTTGCAGCCGGCTGGCCCCATCAACACGGGCGGCTTCGTACAACTCCTGGGGAATCGCCTGCAAAGCTGCCAGGATCACCAGACTGTAGAAGGGAAACGCCTTCCAAGAGGAGATCAACACCATCCATCCCATTGCCAACTCGGGCACCTGCAGCCACTGCGGGTTTTGGGTGACTCCGGGGAGCATTCGCGCGAGAATGTTTACGACGCCGAATTGGGGGCTGAGGATCCAGATGAAGATCATGACCACCGGCACTTCGGGAATAGCCCAGGGCATCATCAACATGCCCCGTGCCACTGGACGGAAGCGAAATGGCCGGTTGAAGAGCAGCGCGGTGAGGAGGCCGATCGTTAGTGCAACCACGATCACCAGTGCCGTAAAAAAGAGGGTAGTCCGGATCACCTTCCAGAAGGCCGGGTCGGAAAACATGCGCTCATAGTTATCCCAGCCGACCCAGATCGCCGCTTTGCTGGAGGCCAGCTCGATGCGGGTGAAGCTGCCGTAGATGCCCTGCGCGATCGGGTAGACGATCAACAGGCCTTCGTAGAGAACAATCGGGAGGACGAGGGCGAAGGGCAGGAGATAGCGGCGCAGACGGGCGCGAGGAAATACCTTACTTTGGCCGGTCCGGTCCGCCAGGACGTTGGCGTCAGCACGTTCACTCATCGTTCAACTGGTCATTCGTATTTCGTAATGTGAAATGTCTTTGTGGGGACGTTGGCGTTTCATTTCCGGCTTGGCGGCGCGCCCGCCGGAAGAGAAAGCGACGAGGAGCGGGCAAAGAGTGAATCGCTTGCTGGTAAACCGCTCCTCGTCCTCCGGCCGCGCGAGTCAGGCGTTATGAGACGCGTTCCGCCAGATCTTCGGCCTGCTGCTGAGCGACCTCCATCGCCTCCTCAACCGACTTGCCGGCGTTGAGCACATCGGCAAAGTTGGTGATGACGATCTGTCCGAACTCGTTAAAATTGTAGACGAAGTCGCCGACGATATCGAAGGGCGTCACATAGTCAACCCCGAGGTAGCCCGGTTTCAGCCACTCAAGACTGTCCAGGTACTCCTGCCGTGCAGCCGACGGCTGGGCGAAGATGACATCCTGGCAGCCTTCCACCATACGCCGGTAGTTATCAGGACTGTACATGTAGGTGACGAACTCCATCGCCTCGTCGATGACCTCGGAGCCCTTGTTGATCATCATCGGATGGATGCGGGCGATCGACTTGTTGCTCTCCCACGGGATGGGAGCGCTGCGTAGCAGAGGATAGAGATCGGGCGCGTCCTTGGTGAAGGCTCCGACTGCGGCGGAGACATAAAGGCCCTGGGCAACGTCGCCATTCTGGAAGAGGCGGTATCCGGTCGGGTTGTCTGCGCCCTGGGGCATGGCTACATCGTACATCTGCTTGAACAGCTTGAGGCCATTGATGATCGGATCCGAAGTCAGCAGCGGGGTCGTTCCCTCAGCCCAGATGCCGTCATAGGGCATGCACCACACTTCCAGTTGGAACCAGAAGTCGGAAGGTTCGCTGACCAGGTGGGTAGCGAAGAAGCCATACTTTTGGTTTTCGCGATCGGTCAAAGCGGCGCTCACCTCAACCCATTCGTCTGGTGTCGTGGCCGGCGTGATGTTGGCCTCTTCGTAGCGATCGTTGTTGTAAAGGATGCCGAAGGCCACGGTCACCATGTCAAGGCCATAGAGGTTGCCGTCCTTGCGCAGGGCGTCGTGCGCCGAACTCAGGTCGGTGATGCTGTTGCGCACGAGTACGTCGTCCAGAGGAACGAGCAAGTCGGCCTGGATCAGGCGCGGGGCCAATTCAGGCGTGGCCATGACGATGTCGCCGTCGAGTTGGCCGGACTGCGCGCCGACGATCGTCTTGGTCGTGTACTGGTCGAAGGGGATGTTTTCGGCCACGACTTCGATTTCGCTCTGGGCTTCGTTGAATTCATCGATAAAGTTGTTCCAGGTTTCGCCGCGGTTGCCTTCTTCGAACCACCAGGAAAGGTAGCGGACCTTCTGCCTTTCGGCGCTGGCGGCGTCTGCGCTCGAGTCGCCGGCAGGTTGAGCCGCGGGCGCGCAGGCTGCCAGAAGTCCGAGTCCGGCCAAGGCGCTAGCACTTCGCAGGAAATCCCGCCGGTTCAGTTTACCGCCCATTCCCGTCTGCATCTTCCCATTTTGCTCAGACATTTTTGAATGCCTCCTTGTTGGTATTCTTGCTCCAGGCAAGACACAAGTAGATGAGAGAGTTGAGAGAAGAGAGGAGTGAGAAGTGATAGCGGCTCTTGCCCACTCCTCGACGATGAAAATACATTATAGACTATATATCTTATTTTCCTTTCCGTCAACCACGTTTGCCGGGTCCAAACGGGGGACAAGCCAAAGGAAAAACAGTTGCCCGTCATGGCCGGAAGTGATGGCCGAGACGGGGATCGATGTGTCGGAGATTGATGGATCGTTGGGGAAAGGCGGCCCAGAGGACAGGGGAGCGACGCGATTGGGATTGGAAGGTTTCGGATTTACCTCTCAGGCGTAGCTCTCCAGCGGCGGGCAGGCGCAGACCAGGTTGCGGTCGCCGTAAGTGTTGTCGATGCGGCCGACTGAGGGCCAGAATTTGTTATCGCGCACCCAGGCGGCGGGGAAGGCGGCGGTCTGGCGGCTGTAGGCGCGGCGCCACTGATCAGCGGTAACCAGTTCGGCGGTATGGGGCGCGTGGCGCAGGGGAGACTCCTCGGCGCTTATCTCGCCATCCTGGACGGCCTGGATCTCGTCTCGAATTGCCAGCATGGCGGCGCAGAAACGGTCCAACTCGTCGAGAGATTCGCTCTCAGTGGGTTCGATCATCAAGGTACCGGCGACGGGGAAGGACATGGTGGGGGCATGAAAGCCGAAATCCATCAGGCGCTTGGCGATGTCATCTACCTGCAGGCCGTGATCTTTCAGGAAACGGGTGTCGATAATGCATTCATGGGCGACGCGGCCCAAGGCGCCCTTGTAGAGGACAGGGTAGGCGTCCTCGAGGCGGGCGGCGATGTAGTTGGCATTGAGAATGGCGATGCGGGTGGCATCGGTCAGGCCGCTGCCGCCCATCATGGCGATGTAGGCATAGGAGATTGGCAGGATGCTGGCGCTGCCCCAGGGCGCGGCCGACACGGCGCCGATAGCGTGTTCGCCGCCGACGCCGGGCACGACGCTGTGACCCGGCAGGAATGGCGCGAGATGTTCGGCCACGCAGATTGGCCCCATGCCAGGTCCGCCGCCGCCGTGGGGGATGCAGAAGGTCTTGTGCAGGTTGAGATGGCAGACGTCTGCGCCCATGTCGCCCGGGCGGCAGAGACCTAACTGTGCATTCATGTTGGCGCCATCCATGTAGACCTGGCCGCCATGGCGGTGGATTACGGTGCAAGCTTCTTCGATCGCCTCTTCAAATACTCCATGGGTGCTGGGATAGGTGACCATCAGGGCGGCCAGCCGCTCGCTATACTGTTCAGCTTTTGCCTTCAGGTCCGGCACGTCGATATTGCCGTCCTCGTCACAGCGTACGACCACGACTTCCATGCCTGCCATCACCGCGCTGGCCGGGTTGGTGCCGTGGGCGGAGGAGGGGATCAGGCAGATGTCGCGGTTTTCGTCACCACGGCTGCGGTGGAGGGCGCGAATAGCCAACAGCCCGGCATATTCTCCCTGGGAACCGGCATTGGGCTGGAGGGAGACGGCGGCGAAGCCTGTGATCTCTTGCAAGGCTCGCGCAAGGCGGTCGAAGAGCAGTTGGTAGCCCTGGGCCTGCTCCACCGGCGCGAACGGGTGCATCCCGCCGAACTGCGGCCAGGTTACGGGGATCATCTCGGCAGTGGCGTTCAGCTTCATCGTGCAGGAGCCGAGGGGTATCATCGAATGGGCCAGAGAGAGATCCCGGTTTTGCAGCTTGGTGATGTAGCGCAGCATCTCCGTCTCTGACTTCATCATGTTGAAGATCGGATGGGTCAGATAGGGGCTTGTCCGGGCGAAGGGCTCAGGGTAGTCGAGGTCCATTTCGGAGGCCAGTTTGTCCATTTCGGGGCCGGCGGAGTTCGACTGGAGGTCCAGTTCAGAGGGTGCCGAATGTGGTTTTTCCTCCCTACCAAAGATTTTCAGTAGCGCACACAGTTCTGCAGCGGTGGTCTTTTCGTCCAATGAAACACCGACTGCACCGTCACCGTACAGACGCAGATTGATACGCTGGGAAGTGGCGGCCTGGCGCAGTTCTTTTTGGTTGCGCGGCCCGCCACTTATCTTCAGGGTATCGAAGAATGGGCCGCAATCGGGTTGGTTGAAAGTGTAGCCAAGTTTTGCCAGCTCCGCGGCGAGCATCGAGGTCAGCAATTGTATCCGGCGGGCGATTCCTTTCAGGCCTACGGGGCCGTGATAAACGGCGTACATAGAAGCCATGATTGCCAGCAGAACCTGCGCGGTGCAGATATTGCTGGTAGCTTTGTCGCGGCGGATATGTTGCTCCCTGGTCTGGAGGGCAAGACGCAAGGCGGGTTTGCCCTGTGCGTCCTGAGAGACGCCGACGAGCCGGCCAGGCATCTGCCGTTTGAGCGCGTCGCGGGTTGCCATGAAGGCGGCATGGGGGCCGCCATAGCCCATGGGCACGCCAAGGCGCTGGGCACTGCCGATCGCGATGTCAGCGCCCCAATCGCCGGGGGGCGTCAGCAGGGTCAGTGCAAGAAGGTCGGTGGCAACCACTACGAAGGCGCTGGAGGAATGGGCCTCTTCAACAAGGCTGCGAAAGTCGCTGATCGTTCCTTCGGTGTCCGGGTATTGCAAGAGGAGACCAAACGTATCGGAGTCCGGGCGAAATTGGCGATGGTCTCCTACGACGACCTGATAGCCCAGCGGTTCGGCCCTTACTTGAATCGTGTCGATTGTCTGGGGGTGGCACTTATCCGAGACAAGAAAAGTGTTGGCGGCGGCGCCCCGCTTTTGGGCGCGTTGGCACATCATCATTGCTTCGGCGGCGGCGGTGGCTTCGTCCAGAAGGGAGGCGTTGGCGATATCAAGGGCGGTTAGGTCGCTCACCATGGTCTGGAAGTTGAGCAGGGCTTCCAACCGCCCCTGCGCAATTTCGGCCTGGTAGGGCGTGTATTGGGTGTACCAGCCGGGATTTTCCAGGATGTTGCGGAGGATGACAGGAGGCGTGATGGTATCGTAGTAGCCGATGCCGATGAAGGATCGGAAGAGCTGATTATGGTCGGCGATTTCCGCCATTTCAGCCAGCACGTCCGACTCCGGGCGCGGCCCCGGTAGGGCAAGAGGGCCGCTTAACCTGATCGAGGCTGGGACTGTCTGGTCGATCAGGGCGTCGAGCGACTCTTCACCGACAACTCGCAGCATCGCCTGCTGGTCTTCCGGTCCGGGTCCCAGATGACGATGGACGAAGGAATCGGTGCGCTGGAGCAGGTTTTCGAGACCGGCTGGAAGTGCGGCAGGGTCCGCGGTTTTCTTCGAGTTACTTACTGATGAGGATGGGCCAAGGCCGTTGCTTGCGGCTGTGGAAGCGGTTGCGCGGGGTTGGGGGCTCATCATTCTCTCCTTTGGTCTCCGACTCACTTTCGCTGCAATCGCATTATCAGCGAGTGCGAAAGTTGGTCCGTTGTAGAAGAAAAAACGGGCATCGTTAATGAATGCCCGTTGCCTCTGTCCTTGACCTGAGAGATTGACACACGCGGTGCTGGGATGAATATGGAGGATAGGAGAGCAAAGAGCCTAACCCCGGTCGTCCCGTTCAGCGTGCGATTGCCCCGTCGGTGACCACTCTGTCCTGTCGAGCGGCGCTTTCCAAAGGTGCCGTATCGCGACGATCCTTTTGCCTGAGAGTGTCACCGGGCAGGCTGGGTTCTCCTGTCGGCTTGCCCCTTCGGCGCTTCGAAATCGAAGTCTCTCTCGTCGCGCATCAGCTAGCTATAAGATTTTGTAATCCTACGTGGGCAATTGTAGCGTAGTCAACACTGGAGCGCAATTGTCACAAATCGCATGATCGCAACTATAATCTGGTGAAGCGAATTTCGGCTTTCGCCAGTCGGCGTCGGCCGCCAGGTGCCGAAATTTTTTCTTCCAATTCAGACAATTATGCGAGTGATTTCCGGTAGCGCCAGAGGCCACAGGTTACAGTCAGTCCCGGGGAACAGCACGCGTCCTATTACGGACCGCGCCAAGGAGGCGCTCTTTTCGATTCTGGGAAACTGGATCGAAGGGCGTCGAGTGCTCGACATGTTCGGTGGAACGGGTGCAGTGGGGATCGAAGCGTTGAGCAGAGGAGCTGCTCATGTCCTCTTCATTGATCGCAGCCGCGCCGCCGTTCGCACGATCCTGCAAAACCTGGGTCATTGCAAGCTGGCAGACAGGGCCACAGTTGCGCGGAGGGATAGCTTCGAATATATCGAAAAGTTCGAAGGTGATCCGTTTGAACTGATCTACATTGCGCCGCCCCAGTACCAGGAGATGTGGCAGGAGGCGCTTCAGGCGGTTGATTCCAGACCGGCGTTGCTGGTGGAGGAGAGTGTAGTCATTGTCCAGCTACACCCCCGCGAGGAAACGCCAATCGCGCTCGATACTCTTTGCGAGTTCGACCGGCGTCGCTACGGCTCTGTGTTACTAATTTTTTACGAAGTTTCCGAGTTTACTGACTAAACGAGCTGGGCAGGAATTCCTGCAGCGCAGATCAGTCCCCGGCGGTGGTTACGACAGCAAAGTAGATAATATAGCCGGCCTCGGCCTCCTGGTCAATATTGACGGCCGCATTCCTTTGGCTAGCAAGAACGTAGCCCTGCACATCCTCGACAGTGACCTTATAATCGCCGGCAATCAATTCTTCAAAGAGGGTGCCGGCAGAACCGACGCTGTTCTCCGCGGCCACGGCTCGGCCATCGGGGGAGGTTAGGGTGATGGTAGCACCGGCGATAAAGTTTTCAACCTCGTCGAATTGACCGTTTGCGTTCACATCGAGGAAAAGATAGACGAGCAGGGAATCAGGTGCGACGTCCTCGCCAATGACCGTAATCGGCTCGGCAAGTATTTGCGTCGGTTGCGCCTCCGCCGAAGTCTGTGCATTTGAAACTTCGGACGTTGTGGAAGAAGCCGACGACTCAACAGCCTGGGCATTGTCTGCGGGGGAGGTGCTTGCGGTTGACGTAGCGGCCTGTCTCTCTAGTGAAGTCGGGTCGGTCGCCGACGTACGTCTTTCCTGGGCCGGACGACCGTTGGACGCATCGCCAAACGGCGCGGCGGCCGAAGCTTCCTTTTCCATCAGTGCCAGCGCCTCTGTCAGGGCTGCAGTAAAGAGGTCAAAATTGCGCCTGGTGATTTGGAGATCATTAAAGGCACTGTCCAGTTCGCTGATATGTATGCCCTGATCGCTGAGACTCCTGTCGAGTTCGGATAGGCTGGCGTCAAGCGTTACGAGGCTCTTTTGAAGCGCGGAAACTGCGCCGGCCTCCTGTTCCAGAACTACTATGCGCTCGCCCAAGGCGTCGAAGCTTGTGTTTACGCCATCGAGATCGGCGGCCACATCGGTCAGGCCAGCTTCCAGCGCATTCACCTTGGATATATTGGTAAAATTGAGGGTGCCGCCATTCCAAATCGCCAAGACCAGTAGAGTGAGAAGCAGGCCAATTATGGCCCCGCCAATCGCCGAGAGATAGGCCGTCAGCGATTCTTCGACCTCCGGCATGCTGAATTCCAGTTCCGGTGGCTGCTTTGTCTGGAGTTCCATCGTTCTCTCCTCTATCGTAACCGCTTTCACTGTTGGGCCCGGGTTACAGGACAGCGCAATTTCAGAGTAGCCATCTTTCCCCTGCGCGGCTCGGGGACGCCATGGCAAACGGCGACGCTACGGGCAGCGAGCGTTATCCTCAATGTTGTCCAGAGGACGAAGGTTGCGCCACCCGACACAGTTGGCAACTGGGCAATCTTCACGGTATTGCCTGTGGACAATACAAAAATCGCCGAAATCTGTCAACTGTGTTTGAGCTGGATCCGGCACCAGCCTTGCCCAAAGGGTCGATGGGGCCAGCTGTTGGGGTGCCGATCAGTCTCAGGTCAGACAGTTGCTGAGTGGGAACGGGGCGGTCTATAATGCCCTTTGAACGGACTGACTAAGCAAGTGACCAATAGCCCGGGTCTTCAGGGGTTAGCCACTTGCACAATTCACAGAGGCGATATGTCGACGCAGATCACAGTTCCAAGAGATGAAGAGGCCCTGACCGGGCTGGCAAAGGAGACGGGACTCGCGCTCAAGCGGGCCGGGTTGAAGGTCGCGGTGGCCGAGAGTTGCACCGGTGGGCTGGTCGGCCATTTGATGACGGAGATTCCGGGCAGTTCGGACTGGTTTCTGGGAAGCGCCGGCGTTTACAGTTATGCGGCCAAGGAAAGGCTACTGGGCGTGGATCACGATCTTTTGCTACGCGAAGGAGCGGTCAACGCCGCGGTTGCCGGACAGATGGCGACCGGCGCGCTCCAGTTATACGAGGCCGACGTAGCGGTGTCGATCACCGGTGTGGCGGGACCCGGCGGCACAGTTGAGAAGCCGATGGGTCTTGTCTACCTAAATTTGGCCGCCAGGGATGGCGAAGACCGGGCGGAGAAGGCGGTGTGGCCGGCTGACCGCCGCGGCAACAAGTTGTTGAGCGCACAGTGTGCGTTGGAAATGTTGCGGTCGTTTGCTGTGGACAAGGCAAATCGATGAGTAGGCAGGCGGCGGTTTACGAAACTATTGAGGTGAAGGTTCGCTTGCTGTCATCAGGCAAGATCGTGCTCAAGTCGTTCGATTGGCAAGGCATGACACACTACGTTGTCGCGCAGGGCCGCCAATGGGACGAACGGATGGAAGGCCAACGATTCCGCTGTTTCCTGGTGCAGACGCAGGACAGGACTACATACGAGTTGCGATGGGATCCGAATGAGGATATATGGCATTTGCATTGCGCCTGGCTGGAAAATTTGGTATGACGTCGCGCTGCGTCGCTATCGCTTAGCCTGTCCATCCCAAGGTTTGGCTACATAGAAGTTGACAACTCCAAGGGTAGCGATGCCTGGACCAGGTAAACCGCGGTCCAGCCAACTATGCTACCGGCCCATCACCCCAATCCGGTATTGACAATATCTCTCCATCCTTCACCGCTGATTTGTGGGCGATGACCCCTGCGGCCATGTAGCGAACTGCGGCCCAGACTGGAATCGCAGGCTGCCGCTCCTGGGCCACTGCCTCTACGAATTCGTGGACCAGGTGGGGGTGGGAACCGCCGTGGCCGCCGTAGACTTCGGAGTTGCGGCTGGCGGCCTGAAATGCATCTTCCACTGCCGGCGGCAGAGGGTGGCGCAAGGCATCGGCGGTGAGGGGGGTGCTCCCTTCCTTATCGCACCAGTGGTCGTTCTCGAAGCTGCCTTGCGTGCCATAGAGGCGGAAAGTCTCGCGCCCTCGGTGCCCGATCTCGCGGAGTTCACTGATGCGCATGGTAGAGCCATTGCTCATGTGGAAGAGGGCCGTTTCGTTGCTGAAGCCGTAGCCTTGTTCCTTGAAATAGGAGTCGCCTGTGCGGTTGGCATAGCCCCAGGCGCAGACCTTACGGGCGTGCGCATTCATCACGCTCATCGGTCCACTAGTCGAGTGGGTGGGATAGTGCATAGGGCCGGTCAGAATTCCCTTGCTTTTGTATTCATCCCTGGCTTTGAGCCACTCTTGTCCGGCCTTGCTGGCCAGCCTGTTGGCCTGAACGCGGCGCAGATTGCTGCCAACGCTGTCGACGTCGTGAAAGTATTCGCCTTCGCTGTAAACGTAGTCCCCAAAGGCGCCTTCGGCCGCGCGCTTGCGACAGTAGATAGTCTCGGACCGGTAAAAAGTGGTTTCACCCAGCATATAGAGTTGGCCGGTGCTTTCAACGGTCTCGACTAAACGCGCGCACCAGTCGAGGATCTCGTCGCCGTCGGGCAACATGACGATTGGAACGGCGCTATAGACGTGTTTACCCGCTTCCATGGCCTGGACAGCCTGCGGTGCGTGAAGCCAAGGCTGCGTAAAGAGAACTAGGGCGTCCAAGTCGCTGGCGCAGATGTCGTCCAGAGAGGTATAGGCATCGCGCGGGTGAAACTTGGCCTGCCAGCGATCATCTGTAGCAAAGCGAGCGATTCGTTCCGGTTCACGATCACAGAGGGCGATTCGATCTACCAGCGGATGGCTCATGAAGAGGTCGGCGAAAGAACTGCCAAACGAACCCAGGCCAACTATACCGAGGCTGATGCCCATTTTAGCTCCTTCTCAAAAGTCAGGGAGGACGGACCGGCGACCCGATTTCATGGCAGCCGGAGAATCCTTTTTTTGGAAATCTTCTTTGTCGGCGAATGGCAGAGAACCAAGTGTGGAAGTTGTGCTCAGTTTTTGGAGGAATTAAGAGAGTCTCTTGCGCAGTCTCTCCAGTTCAGCTTCCAGGTCGCGCACACGGCCTTCACTTGCCTTAGCTCGTTCTTCTGCCTGTTGACGGGCAACCGCTTCGTTTTGCGCGCGCTGGGCTTCGTTTTGCGCGCGCTGGGCTTCGTTTTGCGCGCGCTGGGCTTCTCTTTCCGCGCGCTGGGTTTCTCTTTCCGCGCGCTGGGCTTCGTTTGCGGCCTTCTGGACTGAGGCATGATAACCGGGAACGACGTACCCGCTGTAAACGGGATCCAGTGCCAGTTCCTCCAGCGGCGGCTTACGGTCCAAGTCTTCCACACGAAACTGAAAACCGGCCAGAATGTCTGAGCGGATCACGCCTTTGTCATCGGGCTGAATGCTCTCATAATGACTTTGCTGCGCAAGACGGTAGAACCGCGTGTGTTCTCCGTTAGGGTCGAGAATGAAATATTCCCTAACACCTCCCAGCGCGTAGTCCTCCTTTTTTTCTTCCGTGTCGCGCAATACTTCGGCCATGGTAGAATCAGAGACTGCCTCAACAACCAAGTCGCATACGCCTTCGAAGTGACGCTGGTCGATACGGCCCCATGGGGTTGGGTTGCTGTTCAGAATTACGCCCACGTCGGGCTTGCGAACGGCTTCTCTTTTTCCCGAAGGAGCGGAAGGGTCGGCCATTGTCAGTTCGAAGCCAGTCTCTAAATTGAGCAGGGAGGCGTGGCGGAAGGTCACAGTGTTGCAATGCAAAAGGATAAGGAACCAGTTGTAGAGGTCCAATTGAGGGCGATTGGGCAAGGGTTTGGCCTCCAGAATGCCGTTGTTCCACTCGTAACTTACGTCAATGTCCGGATAGGGATTCTCGTACCACTTGGCGAAGTATTCTTCTTTAGTGACGCGACGCCCTTCATCGGGGGCCCGACCGCTGGCGCTAAGGGTCCTTCCAGGCCGCTGTGCGGTACTGCCGTTATCCGGAACGACATTCTGCAGTTCTCGAACCTCTTGTTGAAACAGTTCTTTCGATTCCATGTTCCCTCCTCGTTCGCTGGCACAGTTTCCCGGCAGCCTTCCATCGAACCAAGAGCACGTCTGGCAGCCGATGTTTGAACTGCGCCCAAGAGGCGACTTCAGGCGAATTCTAACACGAAGACAGATGCTGAACCTAACGGCGCATTTCAGGCGACCAGCCGCTTCTTGACAATCTATGTGCTTGCTTTGTTTGTGCCGATCGCGACAGCGGCAGTGAACATCTTGCCAATTCCCCAGAGTACTGACTCCATCCTGTGTCACCTCAGATATTCATGTAGCGTGGACGCCTTTTTTCATATATGATTGAAACCGCGTTTGTTCCCCTCCCAGTTCAGACAAGAATCTGCTTAAGGAGAGCTACCATGAAGGCAGCGATTTTATACGAGGCTCATGCCCCTGTCGCCGTCAAGGAAGTTGAGATCGAGGAACCGGGCTTTGGCGAAGTACTATTGGATATTGTGGGGGCAGGGGTATGTCACAGCGACTACCACTACGTCGACAATCATAGAACACCTCGCCGGATGCCCTGGTTGTTGGGCCATGAGGGAGCGGGCACAGTGCGGGCAGTCGGCGGCGGCGTGCGCGACTTCACGCCCGGCGACAAGATTATCCTTTCCCTGGATGCCATGTGCGGAAGCTGCCGCAACTGCACCAATGGCCGACCGGCCCTTTGTGAAACACACCGCATGGAACCGATGAGCCGGTATAAGCAGGACGGTGAGCCGATTTATCATATCCGTCCCACCTTTGTGGAGCAGACGCTGGCCTTGGCCGACGCTTGTGTAAAGGTGCCGGATGACACACCGTTGGCGCAAGCCTGCTTGATAAGTTGCGGCGTAATCACCGGTATTGGCGCGGTGGTCAACCGGGCCAAGGTCGAGACGGGCGCGTCAATGGCGGTGTTTGGCTGCGGCGGTGTGGGTCTGAATGTCATCCAGGGAGGAGTGCTGGCTTCCGCAGGTAAAATCATCGCGGTCGATACAGTCGACTACAAGCTGGAGTTGGCTGAGCAAATGGGGGCGACGCACTTCATCAATAGCGCCAAGGAGGACGCCGTTCAGCGCATCATCGAGATTACCGGCGGGGGGGCAGACTATGCGTTTGAGGTTGTTGGCTTTCCGGCAATTGTGAGGCAGGCGATCGATTCAGTGCGCATGACGGGAACGGCCGTGGTGGTGGGTGTACAGCCTACTGGGCAAGATGTCTCGGTTGAAGGCTGGCATCTGCTGGAAGACCGGACGCTGATGGGCGCCTT
Source organism: Caldilineaceae bacterium (assembly GCA_965220715.1). Lineage (GTDB taxonomy): Bacteria > Chloroflexota > Anaerolineae > Caldilineales > Caldilineaceae > Bin5. Next base: position 2,827,203 of record OZ244843.1, on the reverse strand, counting down.
CCACGGCGCGGCGCGGCCCCGAGTCGACTTTTTGTGGATTCTCGATTTGTACAAACAGGGCAAAATCAAACTGGACGAACTGATTTCCCGTTACCGGCCGTTGGATGAGATTAACGAGGCCTTCGCCGACATGAACGAGGGCAAGGTGGCGCGGTCAGTGCTGGTGTTTGATTGAACCGTTCCTGCGGCCCAATGTCGCGGGCATGTGAACGGTCCACCTAGCCCTTTCCCTCAGGGTAGGGTGGCCGGTGCTACCGCGTATACAGCCCATGTATCCCGGCCACTGAGCCCTGGGGACAGAATACTTTACTGTAACTGCACAAGTACAAGCGCGGTTCACTCACTCGTCGCCAAATGCGTAGCACTTCCGCCCAGCGTCTCCCCCAGATTGCTCCCCACCTCCGGCATGTGGCCCCTCCGAAAGCGAGTTGCAGGGTTCCTGTCATTTGGGTTATATTCTGGGCGGATGGTGCCAGTTAGTGCAGTAGTGCCGTCCCCCCTCAGCAGCCTCTGAACCCGACTCGTCAGTTACCTCGGGAGGAACATCACATGTCTACACCTGAGCCAATCTATCTCACCGATCTGGGCCGGTGTCTGCCTAAGCTTGCCCTCTCCGCCGACAGACGAAAATACCATTGGCAGGTCGTTCCATACGAAACCGAAGGTTTTTGCGGCAACATGCTTATTGCCGGCCCCGAGACTGAGGCGCCGCTAGTAACCCTTCCCCTGGGTGTATCCGGTTGGTATAGCATCTATCTTGGCCTCTGGAGCAATTGGACTGACGGCCTGGCCCGCGTCAAACTTTCTGGCGACAGTTCTTTCGTCAAGATTAACCGAGAGTCCGATGAGGGCAAGTTTGCCGACAATTTCTCCTTGGATGAACGTTATTGGAAGACAGCGGATCTCTCCGGCCAGGACCTGGTTTTCGGCCAACAGTCGGCAGGTATTTCACAGCCGGCCTATATTGCCTACGCCAAGCTCGTTCCCTTGGCCGACGACGAGGTTGCACGGCTGCTGGTGGATCGCGGCGAAGGAAGCAACAAGCGCCTCATCTGCATGAATGACGGCTTCAGCGATTTTGGCCGCTTCCGGCCCACGAGCCGAGAAGAGATCTGGGAGTGGCTCGAGCCGTACAGAAATACGGACTTTCGGAAAATGTTCTGGTGCCCGGGAGCCGGCGGGGACGTTCTTACATATCCTTCCGCTATCGGCAGTCTGACGGGAAGCAAGACGAAGGACTTCCCGAGGATCCACGACCGTTACATCGCCGAGTCGATGCAGATTCTGGCAGGCGCGGGCATCGACACGGTTAAGACTGTAGTGGAATATGGCCATGGCGCGGGGTTGGAGGTCCACATCAGCCTGCGTATGGAGGCGTTTCAATGCTGCCCACCATTTGAGGATTACTTTACCGGCGACTTCTACATGCAGCACCCTGAGTGGCGCTGTGTGGACATCGACGGCCGCGAGATTGCACGGATGAGTTACGCATTCCCCGAGGTGCGCGAGTTACTGCTGGGCGTTTTTCGTGAACTGGCTACTCGTTATGACATAGACGGCGTCAACCCGATTTTCAACCGCGGGGCGCCTTTTCTCCTTTACGAGACGCCACTGGTCGAAGGCTTCAAAGCGGAGACAGGGCTCGATGCAACGCAACTGGCGGAGGACGATGAGCGGTATTTGCGCTACCGTGCGGGGGTGATGACTGAATTCATGGCAGAACTGCGCAAGGAGATGCAGGAGATCGGCGCGGCGCGGGGTCGGCCGCTGGAGATTTCGGCGCATGTGCTCAACAACGCGAAGACCAATTTGTTCTATGGCCTGGACGTGCCGGCCTGGGTTGAACGGGGGTTGATCGACAATCTGATTTCGTACCCATGGCGCGATGAGGAAATTGATGTCGACTATTTTGCGCAGCTGACCAGCAGTTCGTCTGTCCAATACTATCCTGAGATCATGCCTCGGACGATGCCACCTGAAACTTTTCGCAGTCGCGCGCTCCAGAATTACGCCGCGGGGGCTGACGGCTTGTGCTTCTGGGACACCAATGGGCGTCATCAAAGGCTCAAGGAGTGGAGCATGATTCGACGTCTGGGGCACAGGGATCAGTTGGCGGAAATGGATGACGGCGATGGACGTCTTTACCGTACTGTCCCTCTGCGCAGCGTGGGCGGGTATGTGCTGGACAAGTACCCGCCGCATTGGGCCTATTGATGGCCACAGAAACTGTCATCAGGGTGCTTCTTGCAATCCCGGGGATTCAGGCCATTTCCCAGCGAGTCCATACCGTAATGATGGGACTGCCCTCTATCGGCGCGGTCGTCGTCCTCGCCCATCGACCTTGTTGCAGACATCCTTTACGCCACAGCTGATCCGCGCATTTGCCACGAATAGGGTACTGTCCATGCCTTCTTTGCAAGAACTGCGTACTTTGCTGACCGGGCCTGTGATGTCCGTTCATACTCCATTCACGAGAGAAGGCGCCATTGACTTCGACAGTCTGCGCGGCTTGGTGGATAGGGGCATCGATGCGGGAAGCACAACCATGCTCCTGACCTACGGGGACAGCCTCTTTTCCTTGCTCACAGATGATGAAGTAGCCGACGTGACCCGGGTGGTGGCTGAACAGACGGCGGGAAGGGCGGCTGTGGTCGCGGCCGACCGTATCTGGTGGACGGGAAAGACCGTCGACTTTGCCCGATACGCCCGCGAAGTAGGGGCTGACCTGCTTATGGTATTGCCGCCGGATTGGGCCGGGTCCTGTACTGCTGATAGTTTCGTTGCCCACTATGCAGCGGCGGCGGCTGAGATCCCCGTAATGGTGGTGACCAACGCTTTCAGCCGCTCGCAGGCGATGGGGTTGGAGGTGCTGCGGCGGTTGCGGGACGATGTGCCGGGCGTGATTGCGATCAAGGACGACCTCGTGGGTGTATTTGCTCGCAAGATGGCGCTCCTGCTCCACGGCCATTGGGCCATCATCTCCGGCGGCCAGAAGCAGAACCACTTTGATCTGATTCACTACGGGTGCGACGGCTATCTTTCGACGTTCGTTACCTTTGCCCCGCGAGTAACGCAGGCCTACTGGCGGGCTGTGCAGGCGGAGGACTGGAATGAGGCCGCCCGCATTATAAGGGATTTTGACATGCCCTACTTTGATTATGTCCTAAATGTGACCGGCGGCTTTGACGCGGCATTGCATGGAACTTATGAATTCTTCGGCCTGTCGCAAAGGTGGCGGAGGCCGCCATACCACTCTTTAACCGACGAACAGATGGAGCAGCTTTCTCAACTGTTCCTGGACTTGAATTTGAGGTAGATGACCAGGCGATTCGGATCTCGACTGCGTACCCGACTGGACTTGTCCTCATTCGAGCGACCACTTTGGTAGCGGTACTGGCAATGAACTTTGTCGGCGATGGACTAAGAGATGCTTTTGATCCTCGCATGGAGGTGTAAGTCATGTCTGCGCACGATGCTGCGATCCACATAACCGATCTTGAACGCTGTCAGCCACAGACCTCCATCTCCGACAAGCCCAGACGACACGCTTGGCACGCGCAGCCATACGAAACTGCAGATTTGAGGGGCCATCTGCTCAGCGCCGGGGAAGAGACGGCGGCCCCCGAAGTGGCTGTCGGCCTCGATTTGAGCGGATGGCATCGCATCTACATTGGTGTCTACCCGGAACACCGGGGAATCGCCGCGGTGGAGGCGAAATTGAGTGACGACCCGTGTTTTACGCACTTGAACATGGGCGCGGAGTGGGCGCCTTCGAGTCCGCACGGGCACAAAGTCTACGAGTTGAGGTGGAAAGAGGCGGATCTGACCGGGCAGGAGCTGTTCATTCGACAGGTCTGCACGCCAACGGGGAACAGTGATGAAGCGGCGGCGGTGTCTTGTCAGCGCACCAAGGTCGCATACATCAAGCTTGTCCCGCTGACTGAGGAGGAGATCTCTGTTTTGGAGGCGGAACGAATGCGTTCGGAAACGCGCACGCTTTTTGCCCACAACGACGCGCACGGTTATCTCTATCTGTATGGCACGGCGACCGAGGCGGCGGTGAGAAACGAGATCGAACCTTATCGCCACACCGACTTTTCGCGACTCTACTGGGAGTGCGGCGCGGGCGATCTGATGTTTTACCTGGGGAAAGCCGGACGACTTCCGGCGGCCGACGGAATCGAAGACTTTGAGAGGCGCGGGGACCGGCTTCACGCGGAGACTTGGCGTACTTTCCGAGAACTCCATCTGGACCCCTTGGTGGTGGCGCTGAATGCCGCCCACGAGATAGGGCTCAGTTTTCATGCGAGCTACCGCCCCGCGGGGTTCTTTTATCCGTCTCCGCTGGAACAGTGGAACGCCGGCAGTCTTTACTTTTCGCGGCCGGATCTGCGTATGGTGGGCAAGGACGGAAGGAGCGCGCCCCGCGTTTCGTACGCGTTTGCCGACACACGCCGGTTCGTAATCAACATGTTGCTGGAGGTTGCGCAACATCCTATTGATGGCGTTTGCATACTCTACAACAGGCGGCCGCCGCTGGTAGACTATGAACCACCTTTGGTGGACGGGTTTATGGCCGCCTATGGTGAGGACCCCCGGGTGCTGGCGGACGATGACCCGCGCTGGCTAGACTACCGAAGCGTGGGTCTGACGGACTTTCACCGCGAACTTCGAGAATCGTTGGACGAGTTGGCGCGTGAGCAGGGGAGAGATCGGATCACGGTTTCCGCGTGTGTGCTGAACCGGGAGGAGAACCTGCGAAACGGGCTCGACCTGAAGAGGTGGGTCGAAGAGGAGTTGGTCGATACGCTGATTCCTTACACCGACTTGCCGGATTTGGATAGCACGTGGATGGCCTGGGAGGAAGAGGCGGCTGTCCGCCATTTTGTCGAGTTGGTCGAGGGGACAAATTGCCAGCTTGCGCTCAACGTGATGCCGCGCCACATGTCTCCTGAGGCGTTTCGCCGCAAGGCCGCTGCGCTTTACGGGCAGGGGGTTGAGAATTTGTTCTTTTGGGATTCGGCGGGGCCAAGCGGGCGCGCCAACTTCAGCGCCAGTTGGAATGCGCTGCGACGGCTGGGACACCGAGGAGAGATCGCGGAGTGGCTGGGACAGGGGGAGCCAAGCCTTGCGCCGGCGTCAGTTCCCCTGCGTCGTGTGGGAGACTATGACCTGACCTACCAAACGCCCGGTTAAAGGGATAGGGTCAGGCTGCCGCACAATTTGACCGCAATTCCATTATTTTTGGGCGTTTGGCCTGTCTTTAGTGAGGCCTAGTCTGCGGCGGTCCCGGGTCGATGGAGAAGGCAAGGGCATCGAAATTGCGGCGCATCAGTTCGAAACGCAGAGCTTCACTATCGGGGTCATCCCACAGGTTCTCAAATTCGCCGGGATCTTTCTCCAGGTCGTAGAGTTCCCCTTGCTCGTGACCGTGATAGACGACGACTTTGTGGCGTCTGTCCCGGTACATCGTGGCATAGCTGCCCTCGTACTGCGCCCGGCCGGGGATATCGGGATTGAGAGCCCGATAGTATTCGCAGCGGACGAAGTCACGATGCTGATGCGGCGGGGCCTCGCCGCGAAGAATAGGGAGCAGCGAACGCCCCTGCATACCATGCGGCAGGGACAGACCGGCAAGCTCCAGTAGCGTGGGCGCGATGTCGATGAGTTCGACCAAGGCATTGCTGAGGAAGCCGGCGGGCGCGGCGGGCGAATTTTCTTCCGGCGTATCAGACGCGGGGTTCTCCGGAACAGCTTCGCCTTCGGCAGAAGAGCTACCGTCCTCTTGACTGTCTTCAGGCGCCGGCTGATCTTGAGCCGGAAAGTGGCCAGGCCAGCTTATGATTAGCGGTACACGCACCAACCCCTCGTAAAACCTACAGCCCTTGAGCAGCAGACCGTGATCCCCTAGCATCTCACCGTGGTCGCTGGTGAAGATGATGACGGTATTTTCGCGTTGTCCCGTTTCTTCCAGGGCGTCGAACAGCCGGCCGATATTTTCGTCAATAAGCTCAATCATGGCGTAATAGGAGGCTATTACCTCTTGCGCATCGAATTCTTCCAGCGGGCGGGCCTGGTTCTGGAAATCTCCGGGGATAGCAGTTTGGGTGGTGAGGTCGCTTTGTCGGAACAAGGGGGACGGCATCTTTGACGTGACGTATCGATCGCGATACTCCTGGGGAGGGTCGAAGGGCGCATGGGGATCGAAGACGTTGACGCTCATCAACCAGGGTCCTTTGCGCCTTTTCTCCGACAGAAAGTCGATAGCTTGGTCGGTACACCAGGTCGTTTGGTGCAGTTCCATCGGTACTGAGGCCGGGTCCTCTCTGAGGTCACGCAGGGAAAATCCTTGTGCGGCCAGCCAGTCGGCGTAGGCGTGGCCGGATGGGTAGCGATCTTGTGGGTCATGGCTCCAGTGGAAGACCCTGTAGCCGTCTTCCTTAGGACGAGGCTCTTCGCGACCGTGCGCGCCGGCCAGGTGAAACTTGCCGCTGAGGCCGCAGTCGTAGCCGCTCTCGGCCAGCAATGCGGTTACGAGCGGGGCGCCTTCGCCCCATTCTTCGTTTCCGTTCATGCAGCCGCGTACGTTGGCGGGATAGCGGCCGGTAAGAAAGCTGGCCCGGCTGGGCGTGCAGATTGGGCTCTGGCAGAAGGCATGCGTAAAGGCTACACCTTCGGCAACCAGTCGATCCAAATTGGGCGTGTTGATATGAGGGTTGCCAAGAGCATGAATGGTGTCAAACCTTTGCTGGTCCGTGCAGAACCATAGAATGTTGGGACGCTCCTTTTGCATCACCGGTCCTCCTTCGTTGGTTAATTCTTCAGTTTTATCGCGACAGTAGCTGCATGGACCGAAAAATGATGTCGCCGTCCTTGTCTCCCAGCCGGACGAAAGCTCGACACCTGCTCATCGCCCCGGAAAGAGAGAATGTTCTGGTCCAAGTCTGGATTCCGGCAATTCGCGTTCTTTCCAATATTGGAGGTTGGCGCAAGTTATTTATGAGGAGTCACTGGGTAGTCTATTCTTGTGTAATCAGGTAGATTGTGCCGTCGGCGTAGCCAGTAACATAGAGATTTCCGTCTTCATCTTCTCCGATGCTGCTAACCGGTAAGGAAGCACCCAAGACCAATTCGTTCTGCCATGCCCCATGGCTCTCCCGAGTTGAACCGGTTGATTCAACTGAATCCCTTTTTTGCAGGCTCCAGATGTCGCCACGGCAGAAATCGGCGAAAATGAAACGGCCTCTCAGTTGGGGTATTTCGCTGCCGCGATAGACAACCCCGCCCACAATAGCGCAACCACGCGTGTGATCGTACTCGGCTACAGGAGGATCGAAGATTCCCGCCTGGCTACAGGGGTAGGGCAGGTCCTCAATCTTAGGACATCGAGTCCCTTCAATCGTAGGCCATCCGTAGTTCTCCCCCCCGACACTGGTAGCTGGCTGGAAGTTCAGTTCTTCTCTGTCGTTGTGTCCGGTATCCGGGATGTAAAATTCACCTGTCTGGCCATCGAACGCGAATCCCCAAGGATTTCTCAGCCCAAGTGCCCAGATTTCGTCGCGGAAACCATCGTCCCCGATAAAGGGATTGGTGGCAGGTATAACGTATGGACCGGCTCCTGATTCCACGTCAATCCGCAGGATCTTTCCCAGAAGCAGTTGCGGGTCCTGAGGGAAGTGGGCTGGACGGCCTTCACTGCCGCCGTCGCCGATACCAACGTACAAGTAGCCGTCATGCGGACCAAATGCAAGACTGCCTCCGTTGTGCGCGTGATGGGGTTGACTCACGGCGAGCAGGATTTCCTCGCTGGCCAGATCTGCCGCGGCACCATCGTTTGTGGTTGAGAAGCGGCTGACGACGAACTCGCCGTCAAGATTGGTATAGCTCACGTAGAATTGCTGACTAGCCTTAAAGAAGGGGGGAAAGGCGATGTTCATGAGTCCACGTTCTCCACAGCAGGTCAATCGATCTGATATATCGAGAAAGAGCACATCGTTGACGACTCCGTTTTGAACGATGTTGATACGGCCCGGCTGCTCTACTACGAAGATTCGGCCGCTGCCGTCTCCGGCATGGGTAACCTGCACCGGCAGCTCGAGGCCGTCCAGGAACTTCTCGCGTCTAATCGGGGGAGGCTTCCCACTCTCATTTTGGGGAGAAAGAGGCGAACCAAGTATTCTCACTTCCCGCCAAGCGACCCAACTGGGACTTTGGAGTGTTTGGATGAGGATTTCTTTTATGGGACGGGGAGGATTGAATTCGATTGTTAGCGTCTGCCCATCTTCTGTGTGGACATCAGCGAATCGCCTGAAAAACGTTCTCACTCCAGAACCGTTGTCTACCCACAAGACATGCGTCGTCGGACCAGCAGGAGTCTGAGCAACAACCAGCTCAACCTTTTCGGCAAGATACAGGTCGTCGAGAGCGATAGCAATCCACTGTGCAGGAAGATTCTCTGAATTCCAGATCGTTTCAAGGTCGCCATCTATGGCATTTTGGACCGTCTCTTCACCTAAATGGGCGCGTCCTGTTCCCAGCAGCGCGACATTCCGACTCGTTTGCGCTGGCGTTGCGGTAGGCACTTGGGTCGGTGTGGTTTGGGGGGGAACTGTTTGTGTTTCAGGAGGAGAGGACTGCTGGGTTGGCTTGGCCGCTGCAGTGGGGCGTTCCGGCACCGGTTGCATTTCGCAAGAGGTCGAGACTATCAGGGTTAGTAGCAGGCTTGTCAACGCGACGGCGATTCTCATTGGTGGCTAATCCTATCGGACCGGGTGATGTTTTCACTGAATGCTCGGCTTGTCTGAACCGAGTTCAAAGATTCGGGACACTTTAAGCCAAGAAAAAGATAAGCGGGTTGGCGAACTATCTCTCTGTGATCATGTAAATTGTACCATTCTGGTAGCCAGCGGCGTAGACATTGCCATCTTCGTCTTGGCCGATACTGCTGACAGGGGAGCCCGCGTTTGTGAGGAGTACGCTCTGCCATTGGCGCTGGGCATTTTCAGTCGAAGCCTTCTCCAGACGCTTCAATCCCCAGATATCCCCTCGGCAGAAATCGGCGAAGAGGAAGAGACCATGCAACCTGGACTGGTCGCTACCCTGGTAGACTGCACCTCCGACAATTGCGCATCCCTGGGAATGGTCATATTCGGCCACAGGAAGGGTCAGTCCATCGGCGCTACAAATGAGGGAGTCATGCTCGAAGCAGGTAGTTCCCTCCATGACTGCCCAGCCGTAGTTTCGGCCTGCTTGACCTTCTGCAGGCTGATAGTTCACCTCTTCGCGCAGGCTGCCACCCACATCGGGAATAAAGAGATCGCCGCTCTGCCGATCAAAGGCAAATCCCCAGGGATTGCGTAGACCCATCGCCCAAATTTCATGTCTATATCCATCAGCCTGGGTAAAGGGATTGCTGGAGGGGACGGCGTACGGTTTGGAACCCGACTCCACATCGATTCGGAGGATTTTCCCCAGTAATGTATTGGGCTTTTGTGCCAAATTGTCGGGATCGCGGAACGTGCCGCCGTCCCCGCTGCCAATGTAAAGATACCCGTCACGGGGACCGAAAGCCAGGTGGCCGCCATTGTGAATTACGTAGGGCTGTTCGATTTCCAGCACAACTTCCTCGTTGTAAGAATCGGCCCTATCCGGGTCGTCAGTGGTCTTGAAGCGGCTGATTGTGGTATCGCCGTCCATGTTTGTGTAGCTTACATAGAAATGTTGTCTGGTGGCATAGGATGGTGGAAAGGCAATGCCGATCAGGCCCTGTTCACCACAACAGACGACGCGATCCGAAATATCAAGGAAGGGCGAATCCAGAAGGCGGCCGTCCTTGACGATACGAATACGCCCTTTTTGCTCGGCGACAAACAGACGGCCGCTGTTGTCGCCTGCGTGGGCAAACAAGACGGGCAGTTCGAGCCCGGCGGCGATCTCGTTGAGCTCCACTTGAGGGGAATCGCCTCCCCGTTGCAAGCTGGTGGAAGGAGTGCCGAAGACTCTCATTTCTCGCCATGCGACCACACTCGGACTCTGTAGGGTAAGTACCATCACTTCATTGACAATCTGCGGTGGTTGGATTGGGACAGCCAGTACCTGGTCGCCGTCCAAGCTGATATCAGAGAGCCGCCTGAACAGCGTGCGCGTGCCTGAGCCGTTGCCCAGCCAGATTTCATGCGTGGAAGGACGGGAATCGGCCTGTGGGAAAACCAACTCCAGCTTGTTAACCAGGTAGAGGTCATCGAGAATAAGCGAGAACCACTGTGGCGCTGGCAGCTTTGCCTCCCAAATGGAGGCCGGATCCCCATCGATCGCAAGCTCTGTTGAATCGCTTTCCGCAGAGGCGCGCGCCGATCCTTGTAAGGCGATGTTTTGCACTGTAGAAAGGGCGGTTGAAGGATTCGCGGACCTTTCGGTCAGCATATAGAGAATGCCATCACTGAAACTGGTTGCGTAGACGTTGCCAACTTCGTCCCGGCCAATACTACTGATAGAAATCGGCGCGTTGACCAGCAGCGTACTCTTCCAGCCCAGCTGATTATCCTGGTCGGGTCTCCGCAGTCCCCAGATCCGGCCGGTACAGAAGTCGGCGTATAGGAACAGGCCTTGCAAAGCAGGGGACCCTGGGCCGCGAAAGACGGTGCCGCCGGTAATTGCGCATCCTTGCTCGTGATCGTATTCTGCAACGGGAAGGGTCAGTCCGCCGGCGCTACAGGGAACCACAAAGTTGTCGAAACACAGGTTTCCCTCCATTTTGAACCAGCCGTAGTCCTCGCCCCCGGCACTCGACGCCGGCTGGAAATTAACCTCTTCGCGTCGTCTGTTGCCCGCATCAGGGATAAAGAGATCACCAGTTACCTCGTCAAAGGCGAATTCGCCCGGGTTCCGCAGGCCCTGTGCCCAGATCTCTCCGCGGTAGCCGTCGACCTGTAAGAAGGGATTCCCGGCAGGGATGCGATAAGGTTTCTGGTCCGATTCCACATCGATGCGCAGCAGTTTGCTGAGCAATACGCCAGGATTCAACGCCGGGTTTTCAGGGTAGCTGAAGGAGCCACCATCTCCGCTGGCTATGTAGAGATAGCCGTCCTGTGGGCCAAATGCCATATGGCCGCCATTGTGATGTTCCGCCGGTTGTTCGATGGTCAGCACGACCTCTTCGCTGTCAGGGTCGGCTTTATCAGCGTCGAGGGCGACCTTGAAGCGGCTGATCACGGTATGCCCGTCTACATTGGTATAGCTCACGTATAAATGCTTGCTTACGGCGTAGGAGGGTGGAAAGGCAATGTCGATCAAACCCCGATGTTCGCAACAGCGGACGCGATCGGAGATGTCCAGGAAGGGTTCATCGACGGTGGTTCCGTTAGAAACAATGCGGATTCGACCCTCTTTTTCGGCCACAAACAGCCGCCCGCTGTTGTCGTCGGCGTGTGTGACCTGCACGGGCAGATCCAACCCGGATGTGATAGGCTGGAGTGTTAGGCGCGGACCGCTCTCGGCAGCAAGAGGTTTGTTTACCGGCAAGCCAAACACACTCACTTCGCGCCAAGCAACCCAACTTGGACTGTCGAGTGTGAGGATCAAGACCTCGTCAACCATTTGCGGTGGATCGAGTGCCACATCCAGGACTTGCCCATCTTCCGTCGGCACATCGGAGAGCCTCGTGAACAGAGTCCGGCTTCCGGAACCGTTGCCCAGCCAAACTTCATGCGTCGTTGGGCCGGCAGGCGCCTGCGTGATCATCAACTGTATTCTGTTCACAAGATAGAGATTGTCGAGAAGAACTGAGAACCACTGGGGGGCAGGCTGTTGCGAACTCCACACTGAAGCGGTGTCGCCATCAGTCGCCAATCGTGCCGTCACCGCATCAACTGTAAGGAGGCCAGTTTCGTCTCTTGCAGAAGCAGTTGCGTAGCCTCGTAAGGCGACATTCTCGCCCAGGGGCGCGGGTCCAAATGGGGAGGCAGTCCAGTCTGTTGCCGGAGAGATGGAGAAAGTCAGGTCGGCCATCGGTGTTGTTGTCTCGGCTGGTTGTCCTGCGACTTGGCCGGGCCCCCTTTCTGACTGGCACGCCATCGCGACAACGACAGACAGTCCCAGTATCAGAATGCAGACGTATTTCTTCATGCGGTAAATCCTATTGCGCTTCACTGGCTTTGCTTTGGAGTCCTGCATAACCCCGGCGCAGGATATTATCGTCAGACATGGCAGGTGTTTACGTCCAATCTATTTGTGAGGATGTATACGACGGCTTCGTTCTCCGCATGTACGGTGATGTAGACGTTGCCCTCTTCATCCTCACCTAAGCTACTAGCAGGAATTCCAGCCTTTGCCAACAAGGTGCTCCGCCATCCGGTCTGGCCCTTTTGCGCTTGATCCCCTTCGAACCGCTTTGCTCCCAAGAAGTGACCGGTACAGAAATCGGCAACGATGAATAGACCCTTCAGGCCAGAGTACGTGTCTCCGCGGTAGATGGCCCCGCCGACAATAGCGTATCCACGAGTGTGTTCGTATTCGGCCACCGGCAGGGTGAGACCGTCCACGCTGCAGGTCAGGCAGTCATGTTCGAAACAGATGTTGCCGGAGATACAGAGATTGTCAGGTTTGCTCTAGATGAAGATGAATCTGCAGAGCCGGTATCGCTCCGGTGAGATTCCTGCCCTTGTGCAGCGGGGGCCGTCGCGCAGGCGCATAAGGCGATCACACCGCACGTCAGGAGAATTGACAGGAGAAAGAATAGCCGAAAGTTGGAATTCATTTTGTGTTGTGAGTGTAATCGCGAAGCCTGTGTGTTCGGGCGCCAAGTCTTTGGGGTAACCGAGTTTGAGAATTTTGGTACGAGAATTGCCATAGGTGTTCGACAACTCTATATCATTCTCTCACAGGGAATAGGGATCGACCGCGTCGCGCAGGCCGTCGCCGACAAAGTTTATGGTGAGGACGGCCACAATGACGAAGAAAGCCGGAATCAACAGCCACGGCTGCTGCAGGAGGACGCTTACCAGTTGCGCCTGCTTCAACAGGGCGCCCCAACTCGTTTGGGGCGGCTGGATGCCTAAACCCAGAAAGCTCAGCGCGGTCTCGGCCAGAATCATGCCCGGTATGGCGAGCGTTGCAACGACGATAATGTGGCTGAAGGCGTTGGGCAGCAAATGGCGAAAGATGATGCGTGCGTCGGAAGCGCCTGCGGCCCTGGCCGCCAACGTATACTCCATTTCCCGGTATGACAGAACCTTGGCCCGCACTTGGCGTGCCAAGCCGGTCCACTGGATCAGAGAAAGGATCACCGAGATTGCGAAAAACCGCTGCAGCGGGGACCAGGTTGCGGGCATCGCTGCGGCTAGAGCTGCCCACAGAGGAATCGCTGGAAAGGACATCAGGAACTCGATAATGCGTTGAATCAACGTATCGAGCGCGCCGCCGTAGAAGCCCGAAACCGTGCCTAGCGTGGCTCCGAAAATTATCGTCAGGATCACGCCAACCAGCCCGATTGTCAGCGAGATGCGGGAGCCGATGAAGACGCGTGCCACCATATCATGGCCCAGATCATCGCTGCCCAACAGGTAAAAGACGCCCGGCTCGTCTACGCCGTAGAGATGACGGTTGAAAGGGATCAGACCGAACAGCTTGTACTCGTACCCTTTGACAAAGAAGCGTATCGGATAGATCGTTTCATACTCTACGTTGTAGATCCAGCGAAACGTGTCCATGTCAAGTTCGCTGTCCAGGCCGTAGACAAACGGGCGCAAGTGGAATTTACCCTGCTCGTCGCGAAACCGGGGCAACTGGGGAGGCACAAAAACATAGTCCTCATGCACGTCCGTATAGGGAATTGGCGCCAGAAAGTCTGCGAACAGCGCCGACATATATAGGAGGATCAAGAGAACGCCGCCGCCAATTGCCAGCCGGTTTCGCAGGAAGCGCCGCCCGATTAGCCTTGCCGGTGAGATGGCCGAGGCCTGGCGGGCCCCCTCGCCGGAAAGAAGATTGACGGTTGATGCACGCGTTGCCATGATCAGGTATAACGGATGCGAGGATCGATCCAGACGAGCAGGATATCGGCCAAAAAGTTGCCGATAACCAACAGCCCGGCCAGAAAAACGAGGAAGGTGCCAGCCAGATACATGTCCTGCTGCAGCAAGGCATTGAAGTAGAGTGGACCTGTCGTGGGCAGGCTGAGAACCATTGAAACAATCGTCGCGCCTGAGATGATCTGCGGCAGGCTGGTGCCCAAAACCATCACGAGAGGATGGACTGCGTTGCGCACCGCGTGGACCAGAATCACGCGCCGCTCTGGCAGCCCCTTGGCGCGCGCCGAAGTGATGTACGCGATTTTGAGCACGTCCAACAAATTGCCCCGCATCATCCGGATCAGCCCTGCTGTGCCGGAGGTGCCGACAACAAGCACAGGAATCCACATATGTTTCAGCAGATCCCACAACTTCGCGAAGCTCCAGGGTGCATCCTGAAATGCAGGCGAAAACAGCCCTCCCACCGACTGATCAAAGACCATCGCCGCGATCACCATGAAGATAAGAGCCAGCAGGAAATTCGGGATTGAGAGACCGATCATGCCGACGGTGGTAAACAGATGATCGCTTGCCTGGTACTGGTGGGTGGCCGAGTAGATCCCAATCGGGATGGCGATAAGCCAAGTCACAAGCAAGGTTGTGATCGAGATGACCATCGTGAGAGTCAGCCGCCCCCAAATTAACTCGTTCACGTCCTTGTTGTAGGCAAACGATCGTCCGAAGTCCCCCTGGACAAAGCCGGAAACCCACTTCCAATACTGCACGTAGATCGGCTGATCCAGCCCATACTGACGCACGATGGCTTCCAACTGGCGCTCGGTGGTCGTGGTCCCCTGCGCCTCCAACTGGGCGCGATAGACGTCCATGTAGGAGCCGGGCGGCAGATTGATGATCACGAATCCCACGATGGAGACAAAGAACATCGTGACCACCATATAGAGAAAGCGCGGAATGATGAATCTTTGCAAGGACGGACTCCAGGATGCAGCGGGGGCCGTATACCACGCTGCATAGTATGCCAGAAGAAGGACGAAACGCCCGCCTTCACTGTCACTCGGATACGCGCTGGGCTGCGTTTACGTAGGAGAGAGGAGTGCAGAGATCACTCCTCTCTCCTACTGCCGTCATTCACTGAGTTCGCCATTCCTTGTTCTGACGTGAACAATGGGTCTCCTCTGGCGAAAACTGGGTCTGCCCCTGCAGGCTTCAGGCAAGCCGCTGCAGTTCGAAGCGTCAACGCAGCAGATGCCCCGGCTTTCCTACTGCGCGATGAAATATACTTCCGGATAGGTCATCGCGCCAGGCATGCCCAGCACCCACGGGCCCAGCCAGCCGCCCAGCGGAATGTCATCACGCGTGGGCACATTGTGAATCTGGTTGCTTGCAATCACAATATTAGGACTTTCGCTAGGAGGACAGGATCCTGTAAGCTTGAGACATGATTACAAAACAGAAGTATGTCGAATACCTTATCAGCACGCCGATCAACTACACCTGTGCCAATCTGGCTGAGCATCTGGGAGGGATGAGCCACGATGTCGTCAGTGATTACCTGAAACGAGAGCGACTCACAGCCAGACATCTCTGGGAACTGGTGGCAGAACAGATCGACGATAGTCCGGATGCGTACCTGATCATTGACGACAGTGTGCAAGACAAACGCTATTCACGGTCAATCGAGATGGTAAAGCTGCAATACAGTGGCGCTGAAGGTGGACTGGTACGCGGCATCGGTGTCGTGAATCTGGTTCACAGCAGTGGTGAAGATGGCGAGTGTTATCCGATTGATTTCCGCATATACGCCAAAGAAGCGGATGGCAAGTCAAAGAACGACCATTTTCAAGAGCTGCTGCTGCGAGCGGTTGGCGCCAAACAGATACAGGCCAAGACGGTGCTGTTTGATAGTTGGTATGGCTCCTGGCGGAACTTGAAGCTGGTTCACCGTCTGGGATTGACCTTCTACACCACACTCAAAGCCAACCGCTTGGTCAGTCTGAGCGCAGAAGATGGCTATATCCATCTCGATGCCATCGATTGGAACGACGAACGGCTTAGGCATGGCATCATTGTCAAGCTCAAGAAAGTGCCTTTCAAAGTGAGATTGTTCAAGGTAGTTGCCCTAAACGGCGACATTGACTGGGTCATCACCAATGATCTGGATGAGACCGTGATCACGCAAGTCGCTCAAAACGCGAACGAGTTGCGCTGGCAGGTCGAAGAATTTCACCGCGCATTGAAGCAACTGACAGGCTCCGCCAAATGCCAATGTCGCAAAGCTCGTTCGCAGCGCAATCACCTCGCTTGCTGTTACCATGCTTGGCTTTCATTGAAGGTCCACGCTGCCTTGCTCAACAAAACCATCTATCGCGTGCATACTGACCTGTTCAGCGATTATCTGCGAAACCAACTTCGCAGACCTACTATCCCGGCTTTCCAGCCAGCTTAGCGAAAGTCCTAAATATTTGGCGGATCGGCGATGCCGCCCAACAGGAATGGGCCTTCATCGATGTGAATCTGGATGATGGCGAAGGTCAGTTCGTCCCGCTTGGCGACGTCGGGCTCTGCAATCGCCTGTTTGTACAGTTCCCACATGCGGAACATCGGATCGTTGAGCGGGATCTCTTCACGCGGGGGCGTTCGATCGCGGGGGTCAAGATCCAGTTCAGTTCCCTCTTTGGGGGTGCCCTCTGCGGCCATCCAAGCGCCGTAGAGAGGCGCCCAGCGGCCGCCGCTGCCGTATGAAATCAGCCAGGCGGGATAGGTCAGCAGATCCGGTCCATCCGGCGCGCCGCCGCCGTAGAGCCGAATATCATAGGTTGCGTTGGTTGTCATCACCCCCACTTGCGAACCGGGTATCGAATTGACATAGGCATTGAGGCCAATCGCCTTCCAGTCTTCGACCATCAATTCAGCGGTCTCGATGAACGAGGTATTGCCGGCCGGAAAGTCGATCCGTACCTCCAGGGGTGAGCCGTCGGGAAGATCGCGGAAGCCATCGCCATCCTGGTCGGTGACGTCGATTTCGTCAAGCAGGCTGGCGGCTAGTTCGGGGTCATGGGTGACCGCCGAATCCCGCCAAGCGATCAGGATTTCTTGCCCCTCTGCCGAGCGGTTGAACTGAGCCGCGTTTGGGGACATTGTGCCGGTGCTGGCCGCGTCTCCCAAACCGAGGAAGGTGATTTTGCGAATCCGCTCGCGGTCCATCGCATGGGAGAGCGCACGCCTGTATTGGGTTGTGCGCACGATCGCCCGCTTGCCGTCGTCGGGGTTGTTCCAGTTGACGCCCCAGGCGGGCGCGCCGCCTGCGCCATTGTCCCACAGGAGGACGCGATAGTCGCCTTTGGCCTCATTTTCCTTCAGAACTGCCAGATCGCGCAGTGAGAGATGTGGGTGGGCGTGAAAGTTGACATCGCCGTTGAAGATGCGCAGCTTGAGCACCTCGGCGTTTTCGGAAAAGGACACGTCCAGCCGGTCAATATAGGGCAACTGGTTGCCGCCGGTATCAACCGCATAGTAGTAGGGATTGCGCTCCAGGATCAGGCGGTTGCCAGGCTCAAGCGAGACGGGCATCCAGGCATTCAGGACCGGCCGATCCGGGTTGAGCCACCAGTCTTGCAACTCGGTGAACTGCTCATAGTCAACTGCATCGGAATAGTTGGGATGGAACTGCTCGAGATAGTGGCGTGGATAGGGCCCGAAATTGTAGGAGATTCCGCCGTTGACGAATGCGGCCAACTCTCTCTCCAGCAGAGGGGCGGAAGCGGCAAACTTGAACCGAATTGCGTAGTCGTCGATCTTTTCAGCCGTCATCGGCTCGCCGCCGACGAGTGTCCAGGCCGGCATTGCCATCGGATGGTCCGGGTTGGCTGCCATATCCTCCCACCAGAAGAGGACGTCGTCGACTGTAAATGGCTGTCCGTCCGACCACTTGGTCCCTTCACGGAAGAAAAAGGTCCACTCGGTCGCGTCGGCGTTTCTCTCCCAGGCTCTAGCCAGCCCTGGCCCGATAGCCGCGCCGCCCTCCTCCCAGTGCAGGGGCGAGTGGCCGTACATATACTGTGAGGTGTCGAGAAAATCGCTGCGCGTGGTCGTACGCTTGAGTGTGCCGCCATATTGGCCGACCTCGATCCAAGGCAGATCGATGACCAGCGGATCGTTGGGAATGCGTTCTTCGAGGGGAGGCAGGTCGCCGGCAGCGACCATTTCGGCAAGCTGGGGCGCCTCGTTGGGGGACATCATTCCCGATTCGGCGGAGGCATCATCGCTATCATCCGCCGAAGCGGCTTCTTCGGCGGCAGCCGGTTCTTCCTCGGCATCAGGCTGGTCGCCGGCACCGCAGGCCGCCAGCACCAATACAAGCGCCAACAGCAAAACCCATACCGCATAAGCGGAGCGGCTGGAAGGTCTAGTTTGGACTCGGAACATCAGGAATCTCCTATGCATGATGAGTATGAAACTGTAGGAAAAAAGAGTAGAGCCTACGATAGGTTCACCCTTGATTAATGGCGCACGTCCACATTGTGATACTCGGTATGATAGCCGGGCCAGCTGGTGTTGCGTCGATCTGCTTCGGTATCCGTCGGCACGGGCAGCGTCACCCAATCGCCGCCGGCCACTGCTGCTGACCCTCGTGCGTGGTGACGGTCGATCAGTTCGGTCCGCAGTCGTTCGAGATGGGATGAGGCATCCGCAGCGCCTGCAAGATTGCGCAGTTCCTGAGGATCGGTTTCCAGGTCGAAGAGCTGTTCACAGCCGCCCACCGGGAACCAGAGGTATTTCCAGCGGCCGTCGGTGATGGCCAAATTACCTGGCCTTTGCGGGCCGCCCATCTGCGACTCCAGATAGGGCCGCGGCGCGATCTGTCCCCGCGCCAAGGCGACGAGGTCGAGGCCGTCCACATCCTGCGGCGGTGTTCCGCCCGCGGCTGCTACCGCCGTCGGCAGAATGTCGGCCAGCGTGACCAGAGACGGATTGCGCGACCCGTGCTGGCGGTTGTCCCAGTCTTGCGGCATGCGCAAGGCAAATGGAACGTGGGCAGACGGTTCGTGGAAGAAGCTCTTGGCGCCGGCGTAGTGATCGCCCAGGTATTCGCCGTGATCGGAGGTATAGATGACAAGCGTTTCGTTGAAAATGCCCAAATCTTGCAGAGCGGCGAAGATGCGGCCCATATTGTAGTCGATCTGGGTGATGACGCCGTAGTAGGCGGCGCGCGCGGCGCGTATGATCTCGGGCGGCACCAGGTCGAACGACTGCTTCTCCCGCGTCAGCCGGAAGGCGTAGGGCACACTCTCACCCTCGCTCCAATCGCCGTAGACCGGTTGGGGGATGTCGCAATCGCGGTACATCGAGTAGTAGGGTTCCGGCGGGTCGATCGGCGGATGGGGTTTGGAAAAGGAGCACCAAAGGAAGAAGGGAGCCGTGGGGTCACGGCGCTCGCGGATGAACTCAACACACTGTTCAGCAGTCCAGGATGTGAGCGTCAAAGCCTCGGGCACGGTGGCCATGCCGGGGTAGAGTTCGTTCTGGCCGAGGCCGTGGCGCATGGGCTGCACGTCGTAGCCCCGCCGCGCCATGTGCCGGTAGTAGTCCTCCGGCAAAATCATCTCCTGAAAGCCGTGGCGGGCGCGCTGGGGGGTGAAGTGCATCTTGCCGATAGCCGCGGTCTGATAGCCCAACTCGTTCATGCAGGTTGGCAGCGTATTGCTGGCACCCGACAAGACGCGCGAGGATGGACCGTTGCCGGTCATGCCGTGCGTGGTGACATACTTGCCGGTCATGATCGACATCCGCGACGGCACACAGATGGGGCAGTCGCCGTAGGCGGCGCTGAAGTTGATCCCCTCCCGCGTCAAGTGATCGAAATGGGGTGTGCGCATAAAGGCCGGGGCAGCATCCCCGGCGGCATCATAGCGCTGTTGGTCGGTGGTGATCAGCAAGATATGGGGGCGGTCCATTTGACATGCGTCCTGTAGCAATGAGGGTCTGATAAGAATAGGTCGGGCTGCTGAGGGTACCTGTCAACAGGCCCGCGTGCCCGCTGCCAGATCTCCGATTTCGCTGGGCCGGCGGCGAGCAAGTCTCACGTTGTGCCGGATTTCGAATTCACTCGGTCTCGAATCGGCGCCCATCCATTAGTCAGTATCCGGTCCAGTTCCTCAACCAACGCGCTGGACTCCGGACGCCTGGCTATGTTCACGTTTTCCATTGGATCCTTATGATGGTCAAAGAGTTCAAAGGCCTGCCCCGATGCGGATTTGCGCAGATGCCAGAGGTCGCCTTCTGTGGGAACATTGGTATAGCGCGTCAAGCGGTAGCGGTCTGTGCGCAAGGTCTTGGCATGGCCTTGCGCCGCCATCGAGAACACGCCGGTCTTCCACTCTTTCTGCGGGTCATCGAGCAGGGGAGCCAAACTCAAACCTTCCAGGTGCGGTGGCTGACCGAATCCGGCCAGGTCGCAAAGGGTGGGATAGAGATCGACCAGTTCAACGAGAGCATCGCTGGTTGCGCCATTTGTTATGCCTGGGACCGACACAAGCAGTGGAATCCGGGTCGATTCCTCAAAACTGGATGCCTTGGACCATAGCTTATGCTCGCCAAGATGCCAGCCATTGTCACCCCACAACACAATCACCGTCTCGTCCAACTGGCCGAGGCTCTCAAGCTCGGCCAAGACCTTCGCAATTTGCGCGTCCGTGAAACTGACGCTTGCCCAGTAGCCGTGAATGCACTCTCGCTGCTTTTCTTCACTGAGGAGCGGGAAATCGTCCCCCCGGTAATGACCCAGATCGGAGTAAGTACGGTCGATTTCCTCTTCGCCGTAGTGCAGAAAGTCGCCCAGATTTGAAATGCCGATGCCGTCTTCCGGCAGAAATGGATTGGCGGCGAGATCAACGTCGTCGCGGTCGTACAGATCCCAATACTTTTGCGGTACGGCCCAGGGCAGATGAGGTCGATAGAATCCCAGCGCGAGGAAAAGGGGATCCTCCTGCCCTTGGAACTCTCTCAGCACTTCGATCGCCCGCTGGGCAATGATCCCATCAGGATAGGCGTCGTCCGGCGCGTCGGCCGCTTCGCAGATGGCCGGGAGATCGAGTTCTGCCTTGGATTGGCTGAACTGGCGGCCAAAGTTCTTTAACTTTCGACGGTTTTCTTCAAGGTTATAACCGGCGCAATAGCCGTGGACGGTATAGGCCTGTTCGTTGAACGTGTCCGTGTAGCGTCTGGTCCAGCCGGCCTCGTCATCGTCGTTGGTGTGATAGACCTTGCCTATCGAAATCGTCTGGAATCCATGTGTTTTGAAGTAGCCCGGCAGCGTTGGCTCCCCGTCCGGCGGGGAGCCAAGCGCCCAGCGATTGCCGGTCGGAATCGAAGGTCGTTTTCCCGTCAAGAGACTGATCCGCGAAGGGCCGCAGACAGGCACCTGACAGTATGCGCGGTTGAATTGCAGGCCAAGAGACGCGATCTTGTCCAGGTTTGGCGTATGCAATTTGGATTTGCCAAAGCAGTTGATCTCGGGGCGCAGGTCGTCAACCGCGATGAATAGAATGTTTTTGGGCTTCTTCATGCCATGTCTTCCAGATAGTACTGCTCTGGATAGGTAATTGCGCCAGGATAAGCGATCACCCAGGGACCTAGCCAACCACCGAGGGGCAACTGATCGCGGGTGGGCGTGTTCTTCACGCGGTTGCTGATAATTGCGGGACGCGGCAGGTCAGCAATGATCCCCAGCCAGAAAGGCCCCTCGTCGACGTGAATCTGCAATATCTCATAGACCAATTCGTCCCGCTTCTGGCGATCAGGCTCACTGCGGGCCTGCTTGTGCAGTTGCCACATCCGATAGGCTGGATCGTCCGGCGCCGGTTCGTCCCAGGGTGGTTGCCGTTCGTGCGCGGGCTTGTCCGCGTCTACTCCCTCTCTTGGCGTTCCTTCCAGGCTCATCCAGGCGCCGTACAGGGGCGCCCAGCGCCCGCTGGGGCCGAACGAGGTCAGAAACACCGGGAAACTGAGCAGGTCGGCCGAACCGGGCGCGCCGCCGCCAAAGACGCGTATGTCGTAGGTCCCGCCCAGGAAAATCTGCCCCAACTGTGCGCCCGGCATAGCGTCAACCCTGGCGTCCAGCCCTATTGCCCGCCAGTCCTCCTTCATCAGTTCAGCTGATTCGGTAAACGGGCTGCCGGCGTTAATCTGGATCGAAATCTCAAGAGGTTCTCCGCTGGGCAGCTGGCGCCATCCATCCCCATCCTGGTCGGTCACGCCCGCTTCATCCAGCAGGCTGCCGGCCTTTTCGGGATCGTGTTGAACTGCCAGGTTGAGAAGTTGGTCCAACAATTCTTCGCCACGAGGCGAACTGTAATACTGGCGCGAATTTATCGAATCGACTGCTGTGCTGGCAGGTCCGCCTAAACCGAAGAAGGTCAGTTTGCGAATCCGCTCGCGGTCGATCCCATGCGAAAGCGCCCGTCGAAACTCGACTTTGCGATAGACGGACTGCTTTTCAGGTTCCGGGAAATTCCAGTTGATGCCCCAGGCCGGCGCGCCGCCTGCGCCATTGTCCCACAGCTCCAGTCGATAATTGCCTTCTTCTTCGTTGTCCTTATACACGGCAATGTCACGCAAGCTGAGGTTGGGGTGGGCCATAAAATCGATCTCGCCGTTGATGATCTTCAGGTTGAGAATCTCGTTGTTCTCGGCAAAACCGACGTCTACCGTATCAATGTACGGCAGTTGGTTGTCCGCTACATCCACCATGTAATAGTAGGGGTTGCGCTCCATCACCAGTCGCTGGCCTGCCTCCAACCGAATCGGCCGCCACGCATTCAATACCGGGTGCTCAGGATTTATCCACCAATTCTGCTTTTCGGTAAATGTGGAGAAGTCCTCGGCATCAGAGTAGTCGGGATGGAACTGCTCCATATAGTGCCGCGGCTGCACGTCCAGACCCGTCCCTACGCCTCCACCAACCCATGCTGCGATTTCTATATCTGTAATCGGTGAAGGGCCGGCGAATTGGATGGTCAGAGTGTAGTCGTCTACCTTCGACAACTGCATCGGCGCATCGCCCGACATGGTCCACGAGGGCCGGGAGGTTGGGTGCTCCTCGTTGAGAATCATGTCCTCCCACCAGAAGATAACGTCATCGACTGTGAACGGCTCGCCATCTGACCAGCGGGTACCTTCCCGGTAGTAGAGCGTCCAGGTGGTTGCATCCTCGTTGACTTCCCATGATTTGGCCAAGCCTGGCCCTACCTCTTGACCGCCCTCGGTCCAATGAAAACTGGAGTGACCGTACATGAGTTGCGTCTGATCAGCAAAAGAGCTGCTCGTCGTCGCCTTACGCAGAGTTCCCCCGTAGTGGCCCACATCGGACCAGGGCAGGTCCAGGACCATCGGAACGACCGGCAGCCGTTCGTCCACCGGCGGCAACTCGCCCGCACTGACCAAGTCGGCGAGCATCGGGGCTTCTCCGTATTGTGACGCCGGAACTGAGACTTCCTCTTTTTGGACTGCTGGGGGACCTTCGGCTTCGGGAGCCGGCGCGCTCGGGGCGCAGGCCGCTGCAATTGTGCTGGCGGTGGCAATAGCAGAGAGTTGCAAGAATCTGCGGCGGGAAATTGTTCGCTCGTTCATGGCCTCTTTTCTCCTCTCCTGTCCGATACTCTCGATATGGGTTGCTATGAGAACGTTACCGGGACGTGGCTACAGAACATCTCTTGGCAGGCGGCAAATCCAATGTGATTCTTGCGGTAATCCACGCCCCTCCACGGTCTGAAGGGAGCGGAATTGTAGTCGCACGAGAATCTCTTCGTAGTCCGCAAAGTGTAATGATAGGAAAAACACAATGACTTCACCCTTTCTCTCTGTCCTTCGGCTTGGGGAGATCAGGCCACTTACTTTGTGCACTGGGCACTGCCAGACTTGTATAAGTAAGGTCGAGATACTTATGCTTTTGAGTAGAATGAAGGAGGGCATGATCGTAGCATAGACCGGGGGACAGGCCAAACCCATTTCAGACAAGGGCAAATCCCTAAATTCTTGTAGGTCACTACTGTGTTTGCAGGCGTCTTACCCGAGCTTGTTGTCGCAGATTGTAGCAGCTGGAGTTCGGCAGGAAGTCGGGGAAACCGTCTCGGTGGCATTTGCCTCTCCAGAGCGTAGCTGCTACTCTTTCCATTGCAGATTCTCGAAACGGTAGGGCAGATCCAACTGCCGTCACAGCGCCCACGCCGCAGTCAGACACGAGATGCAGATTTAGCTGCCCCGGTCGACACATATCGGACCGCGGGTTATTGAATCGTTATGGACGATGCTAAAGAGGTGTGTAGATGCGTCTGGAACGATTAGTGAATAACTTTCAAGCGGAAGTCAGACGCGCAGGGCGCAGTCGGGTGGAAAGATTGCCTACACGAAGGAAGACAACAATTGGAGCGCGACATGAACGAGTCTAACCGCCCTAACCTCCTTTATATTCACTCTGATCAACACAGCCCTCACGTGACCGGCTGCTACGGCAACGACCTCGTCGATACGCCCAACCTCGACCGCCTCGCTGCCAGCGGTGTCATGTTCGACAATGTTTACTGTTGCTCTCCCATCTGCGTTCCTTCCCGTATGTCGATGCTCAGCGGGCGACATCCTTACCAGAACGAAGTCTGGACAAATGAACACGGCCTCGATTCCAGGATCCCCACTATCGCCCACGCTATGGGCGCGGCAGGCTATCAGCCAGAGCTAGTCGGCAGGATGCACGCAGTCGGGCAGGATCAGCTCCACGGTTACGCAGCCCGTTTCGTCGGCGACCACGGCGCGAACTTCCCGGGAAACCCTGGCCCCGATCGAGGCATCCTCAGTGTCACCGCCGGTCCCCATCATCTCAGTCTCGAACGCTCCGGCCCCGGCCAAAGTGCCTACCAGGTCCATGACGAGGACGTTACCGCCGTCACTATAGCTCGCCTCAATCGGCTGGGAGTGCAGAAGCGGGCCGGCCTCCTCAAGCAACCCTTTAGCATTTCGGTTGGGCTGATGCTGCCCCACCCGCCCTATGTCGCCCGGCAGGAGGACTATGACCGCTACGCCGATTCGATGCCTCTGCCCAGCAAGTCTGCGCCGCCACCGGACGAGCAGCATCCCTTCCTTCGTTGGTGGCGCCAGTCTACCGGTATCGAAGTGATGAACGACAGCGAGGTACGCCGCGCCCGCGCCGCCTACGCGGGATTGGTCTACCGGACCGACGCGATGATCGGCCAGATCCTACACGCGCTTGTCGAAAACGGATTAGACGACAACACGCTGATCATCTACACATCGGACCATGGTGACATGCAGGGCGAGCATGGCCTTTTCTGGAAGCATGTGTTCTACGAAGAATCGGTGCGCGTGCCCCTTATCCTCAGTTGGGCTGGCCGCATCCCACCGCAACAACGCTGCCAGCAGGTTGTCAGCGCTCTTGATGTAGCCGCCACAATGCTGGATGCTATGGAAGCGCCGTCGCTGCCAAACTCAGCCGGCCGCAGCTTCCTTTCCCAGATCGAAGGGTTGAACGAGGTCCCCGCGTGGGAAAACGTGGCTTTCTCCGAGTACTGTACCGACAAATTCGGTCCTCCAGAAGGGGCCTACCATCGCATGATCCGGCGCGAGGAGTGGAAGTACATCCACTATCACGAGCACCCCTCTCAACTCTTCAGTCTCAGAGAGGACCCTGACGAACTGTTCGACCGATCAGGCGATCCGGGCTGCAGGCCGATTCTGCAGGATCTGCGCGGGGAGGTGTTGCGGGACTGGGATCCTGAATTAGTGCGGAGGAAGATGGCACAGAAACGGGCCGACGAACCGATCCTGGTGGAGTGGGCGCGTCATACTGGGCCGGAAGAGCGTTATCGCTGGCCCATGTTGCGGGAGATGAACTGGCTGGCCTGACAGAAAGGACTTGCAGCCCTACTCCAGGCCAAATTCCTGTTGCTCACCCTAAGTACCCGACCACTATTTTCTGGCCACAGCAACCGCCCTACGCGGGTGAACTGCTAAAGCCAGCGACTCTGCCCCCTGCCGGAGTTTCCGGCACAATTTGACAGTTTTACAGCGCGCCTGGCTTGTAAAAAATATCGCGCCCCTGACCTTTTTGCGCTCCCTCTCACCTACCAGACCACACCAGCCTCGTAGTGGTCGTATCTTCCGGCGTAGCAGACCAGATACTTCGCACTGGCCAGACTCCAGTTCTCTCGCGTTACCCATTCTCGAAACGATCTCGCTTATACTTGCACTCCTGACTGGCAGAGACAGAAGTGCAGCAAAGGTTCCAGCTTGTACCTGACAGGGGAACCGACATTATCACACTATATTTCGTCTCAGTGGCCCTTGCAGTCTGTCACCTGAAATGAAATGTGCTCACCGGCGCCAGGCGATTCTGGATCAGGGAAAGCAAGTTGTTCCTTGCCTCTCTGCACCGGTTGCCTCCGAACAACTCTTGACTGACCTTGCCGCGGGTCGGACTTGTGGCGCCCCAGGCAGCATCGCGAACGAATATTAGTCCTACTGGGGAACATTTTCGGCCCCGGTACAGTCTTACTAACGAACGGCAATGCAAGAATTTTTTCATTCACTCTTAACTTTGGATAAAATGGTGCCATGGCTACTGTCACCCGACGGATTAGGCCTGATGTTACTGTCGCCAATCGCCCAAAGAGGCGACGGCCGAGCAGGCAGATTCGGATGTTGGTACAGTTGTCAGCGTTGACGGCTGCGATTGTTGGGCTCTGGCTGCTTTGGAACTTGACAGCAACCACAGTGGAAATCGAAGTTGACGGTGTCACAGAATCAGTTGAGACGCACCGTCGAGCAGTGGGCGATCTGCTTACCGATATTGGCCTGCTACTAGGGCCGGAGGCGGCCATTGAAGAAGTGGTGGCCCAGGGCTCACGTGTTCCAGTACAAGTGACACAGACTCACGACCCCGCCGGCGATGCGGCGGCCACCACTGCGAGTGGTGCAGCCCTGGCGGCGCCTCAAAAAAGCCTGCGGCTATCCCACAATCTGGACACGAGAATCACTGAAGGTTTGCAAGTCTCAGTGGTGCGCTCGCGACCGTTTCGTATTTTCGCCGACGGTCGGGAGACCCAGGTCTCGAGTTGGGCGAAATCTCCTGCCGAGTTAATGGCCGATGCAGGAATCCCTTTCAGTCCACGGGACCAAGTGCTCATTCACGGTGAGCCTTTTGGGTGGGATGACCCTATGCCATCGGGTCTAACCCGTAGCAGAGATCCAAGCGTCTACAGCGGTCCCGCCTGGGAGTTGATTGAGCGAGATCCGCTCCACATTGAAGTTCGCCGATCGGTTAGACTCACTGTCTATGGGGAAGGCATGCCGTATACAGTTCACACTCTGGCTGAAACTGTGGGCGAGGCTCTCCGCGATGCCGAGATAATGATCTATCTTGGCGATGAAGTCCAACCGAGCCTGGGCACTCCTGTCAGTTCCGGACTTAGGGTGCTCATCCGGCGCAGCACACCTATCAGTCTGTTGGCTGATGGCCTGCTCTACAAAACGCGCACCCAGAGCCAGACCGTGGGTGATGTGCTGACGGAGATTGGGGTAGGTCTTACCGGCCTTGACGAAGTCTCTCCTCCTTTGAATGCCAGACTGTATCCGGACATGCAGATTCAGATCGCTCGAGTGTGGGAAGGGATTGATATCGAAGAGGAGGTTGCCCCTTTTGATACAGTATGGGTGGGAGATCGAGACCTCCCTATCGACACATTCGAAGACCGTCCTGGCGCAGAAGGGATCACTCGCCGGCGCTATCGGATACTTTACAGGGATGGCCAGGAGGTCAACCGTGCACTTGAAGACGTATGGGTAGCGCAGGAACCGCGGGACAGGGTAAGAGTGTACGGCCAGAAGATCGAACGTCAGACCTATGTTGACGATGACGGTCAGGAGTTTACCTACTGGCGTAAACTCAGAATGCGGGCCACGAGCTATAGTGCGGCCACCGCCGGTGTTCCGAAGAGTGTTCCCTGGTACGGGCAGACGCGCACCGGGGACCGGATGCGGAAAGGCGTAGTAGCTGTCGACCCGTCACTCATTCCGCTGCGCTCCAGGGTCTATGTTCCCGGATACGGTATTGGGGACGCATTGGACACGGGCAATGCCATCCGGTTCCGGCGCATTGATCTGGGCTATGACGACCACAATCTTGTACTGTGGAGCCGCTGGGTTGACGTTTATTTGCTCTGGCCGCCGCCGCCTGAACATCAGATCGTGTGGGTAGTTCGCAACTGGCCGATTGAGCCGCAGTAGCTGCAAGTATGTAAGCTGAGGGCAGCATAGAAGCGTGCCAACCGCACATATCGGTTGGCACGCTTTGATTTTCGCCTGTCAAATCGGATTGCGGCACGCCCCGTCCATCTACTTTCACTCAGATTCAACACTTTTCTCTCAATCAGGACCGAGCTTGTTCACGGTGCAAATGTGTTGGCGGAACTGAGCCCGGGAACCAGGAAAGTCAACCTCGATGCCGGGCTTAGACTCTACTCCAATGCACGATCAACCACTTGCCGCAGGGTGAAGAACATCGCCCAGTTGCCTACCGAGAAAGTGGTACTCAATCCCCAAGGCCTCCCGTTGAACCCCTGTGGGACCGGCAGAAATACCGCCGTTACTCTCTTGGAGGCGGCCATTTCTCTTAAAATGGGATCAACACTATTCTACAAGACAAGAATTGGCTTTGGAGTGACCTCAGACGGTCCTGCCAATTACACAATTGTGGATGACTATCCTTTGAGAAAATCTTGTGCGTGTATCCATACTTTCTTTCACCGTCAGGGAAGAAAATCCATGGGAGCAATAAAGTTTGTTGGCACTTAGCATTGTTCTAGCGCTGTTTGTTCTTTTCTACTTGCTACCTGGCAGCGTATTTTTGTCAAACGCATTCGGTGACAAAGGGAAGAGACTCGGAAATGTTGGCCTCGCTGTCCTGCTCTCGGTGGTGTTGGCACCACTTACTCTAACTCTGTTTAGTCGGGCCTTCCCAGGAAATGACGGTCGGCTTTTTGCAGTTTATGTTGCTTTCTGGGCGCTCTGTTTGTTGTCGGTGATTCTCAACCGTCGAGGCGTTCAGAGGCTCATGCCCGATTTTAGCGCGCTCCCCAAAGCTGACTGGAAGGCCTGACTGCTCTCGGCCTTATTGGCGGCCGCTGTCGTATCTCTGCGAGCCAGCCTATTGCGGGGGTATGAATCCTTAATTTTCGATGACCATTTTCATTTGTCAAAACTGACTTCAATTGCGGCCACAGGACTGCCTTCCCTCTACGCACGGCAACCGCTATATGCCTTCACCTACTATGATCTCGACTATATCGTTCCCGCGTTCTGGGTACGATACTCTGAAGGGGCGATTGGCATCGCGCAGGCGTGGGTAGTCCATATTGGCATCCAGACATTCGTAATTGCCCTTTTTCTCACGCGTTTGATATATGCATACGTGCATACACGTTTTGCGCGCCTATTTGGACTGCTTGAACTGCACATGGGAGCTGGCCTGGATATCTTCTTCCTGCCATTGATCGAAGGGCAGACGCATCTTGACAACTGGCCGCTCGACTTAAAATGGTTCGATGGCTTTGTGCAGATACCGATGCCCTTCAACACCTATCTCTGGCCCCACAACATGTGCTGGGCGTGGCTGTGTTAGGCTTGATCGTTTATCTCACCATTACGAGGCCTTTGAAGGGATTTCCTCAGGTGATTGCCCTATCCCTTTTGATGGTGGCCCTGTTCAAAACAAGCACTTTCGTTTTCGCCGGTTCATTGCCAGGCATAGCACTTTGGCATCTATATGAATTGCTGACAGGCAAAGGACGGTTGCGGCGTTTGCGATATTTATCGGCCTCTGCTCTGATTGCTGGGGTCTTGGTCTTCCCATCCCTGATCGAACTGTTTAGCAAGAAATCCTATCTGCAATTTGGGCTGCGCTCAGTGGAGTTTCTCGAAATCCCCTGGCTTAAGTTTCCGCTATCCGGTTTCTCTTACCTATTCCTCGAAGTCGGCATCTTGCTGCCGCTGTTGCTGTGGTCATTAGTTCGGCACCATTCAATGCCGCGACCCCACCGTTTCTGGCTTTGTCTAACTCTCAGTCTGCTATTTCCCTTTGTGGTCCGTTCCCCAATGTTCAATGATATTGACCTGCGCGGTGTAATGCCTGCTCAGTTCGCTGCCGCCATAGTCGGCTGCCTTGTCCTGACTGAATGGGAACATCGATGGCCCCGCTGGGTGGCTGCCCTTTTTGCGATTCAGGTTGCTCTAACCGTAATTGCTGTTGGAACTGAGCTCTACTATCGTTTCACCACAATAGAGCCAATAGCCATTCCCTTAACATCTCGTTGGATAGCCCGCAATGTACCGCCTAATGCTCTCGTCTTTTACGAACAGGATTTCGCGCAACTCGATGACCAGACTCTTCTGACGGAGGTGACACATGGCCAGCGAATGTCCTATATGCGCGACCCTACTCTCCATGATTTCATTTATACTCCAAATCCACCCAGTTCCTGGCGCTGTCTACCGGACGTCAGCCTGTATGACCCAGAATCACTTTGTTCCATAGAGGCGTACCTACCAGGCGTCCAGCCCGTTTTCGTAAAGTATCTTTCTTCGGCACCAGCGTTGGACTCTGCCGCCTTTGAACCCGTGCATGAAACCGCGAATGGCTCTGTCTTCTCGCTGTCCTGTCCCTATCGCGACCCGCCAGAATCCTCTGATCCTCCAGCGTGGATGACAGATTGTACGGTTAGCCCGTGGACGCTCGCCGGGAAATTGGAGCCCCTGACCGTACACTACGATGTCGGCATCACAATTCAAGAGATCTTCGCCCATCCCGCCGGAGGTGGAGGGGTTGTTCTGAAATGGCAAACCGCGTTTCAAAATGAAAGTGTTCTTGCATTATCTTTTCGACTATATAGTGCTGAAGGTGAAAAGGTACACCAGCAGGATACGATCTTATGGAATCAGTTTACAGGAAATACAAGCAGCAGAGGGCATCCCGAACTGTTTAGTTCACTGATACTCTTCGATTATGAGAACGCGGCCCAGTTCCTACAATACAACCAAACGATCCCTATGGATTTCCCAGACGAACTTCCGGCCGGTGAATATGAATTGCGTCTGACCGTTTACGATGCCATTACTCTGCAGGAGACGGTTGAAATGGGTACATGGAAGCCGGAAATAGTCCTGTCGCGCCTTCGATATGCGCCAGATGACTTAGAATAGGAAGTTGAAATAAGAAGGCTTGACAGATGCACTACAGAATGGCCTCAGGGAGGGGTTGAAGAGTTCCAGTGACCAACACAATAAAAGAGCGAAACATATAGTGGAAGTTTGCCCGGAACATGCCGTTACTCTGAAAAGAAATATTGCCAGGCAGGTAATTTGGGATGTCTGTATTCAAATTTGCAGCAGGGAAGAGGCAGAATAATTGCGACTTTTCGCCTACGGAATCGGCAATGTAAACAGCAGGAGAGGTAGCTTGTCTTCTTGTCGCAAAAAACCTTCATTGGATAGCGCACAGTGGAGAGTAGTGGCGAGAACCGCAAGTCGATATGGCGACTGCAAGAATACTTACATGCAATTCGCTCGCGGGTACAACTGGGTATAGGGTGGTAGCAGGGATTCATTTTCCCATGCCACTGGCATGTCAACGGCCATTCTCGACAGTACAATTGTCCGCACTCACATATAGCAGAAGGCAGCCCCGAGAAAACGGTCCTCAAGAGTAACAGTCTTTCGCACGTCCTCGCAGTGCATTCTGCAGCGGGATCCACTTCTTCATTCATGCAAGTTGCTATTGATTGCCCTTCTTGCTGACAGAAATTGGGCGTCGTGATATGGCTCAAAAGGAATCCTTGCTGGCGAATAGAAAATTCGACACTGCCAGTGTTACCAAAGCGTGGGATTCTGACCTGTTACCGGATTCGACCGCAAGCTAACAGGCCAAACCCGCGCGCTAGTTACCCGTTGTTCTACGATCCATGGGTCAGCGAAATTCGCCGCGAATGGGGGCTAATCGAACGCCTCTTCATCAAGTACATATGATATGGTCCCTTCCTTGGTCGCCATGATAAACTTGACAGACGATTCTCGTCTGTCTTGCCTCCGGCCGCTACATTTGATTGGCTATATTGACATGGCGGTTTAGCCTGGAAACGCATGCAAACACATCCGCTGAATTCTGAGTCAAGAGTCATCTTCCTCCTTCTTGGCGTTGTCATGCTGGCCGGGATGGCCTTACGCACATGGAATGTCAACTTTGACGGCGGGCTGAATGCTCATCCAGACGAACGAAGCACTACCTGTTTCTACGCGCCAAGCATCGGATGGCCTACCTCTCTAGACGAGTTTCTTGATCCACAACACAGTCCGCTCAACCCTTTGTGGGACCGTCATAACGACCGTCGCCGCTCCTATACTTACGGCCACTTCCCGCTCTACATGGGAATCCTATCCGGCGAATTGCTGAGCAAGCTGGCCAAACCGGCAAGTCTGCTACCCCTCCCCGACAGGACCATTACGCTTATGGAGCGGGCCAATACGGCCTGTGATGGCGTGGCCTTCGCGGGTCGGCTGATGATGGCCTTGCTGGATACATTTACGATCTTTCTCCTCTTTCTGCTGGGGAGAAGGCTGTATGGGGCCTCCGCCGGACTTTTGGCGGCGACACTCTATGCATTCACTGCCCAAGCAATTCAGCTTAGCCACTTTTTTGCCATGGACCCGGCCAGCACGACTTTTGTTGTCCTTGCAGTCTACGGCAGTGTGCTGATGGTCCAAGAGCGCTCGTGGCGAGGTGTGTTCCTGGCCGGAGTCGGCGCCGGGCTGGCGATCGCCTCCAAGTTCAGCGCCCTTCCGGTCCTTGCCGTTCCTGTTACTGCCACCCTTATCCGGCTGTGGACGGACGCCAGCCAGGACGGAATGAAAGGCGAAGGGCAGAGAGCAGGTTCTGCACTCTACTCACTCTTCGTTTCTCTCTTGGTAGCTATCTTCGCTTTCCTCATTTCCAGCCCGTACGCGGTGCTCGACTGGGTGAGTTTCATCCAAGCCACGCTGGTTGAACAGGGTCGCATGGTGCGCGGTGTCGTCGACTTACCCTTTACCCGCCAGTACCGCAATACCATTCCCTATCTCTATTTCATTCAGCAGCAGGTCGTATGGGGAATGGGCCTGCCCCTGGGATTGATTGCACTTGTGGGCAGCGCATGGGCGCTGTTAAAGTTGGTCCTTTTCCGGGCCAGACCCGGCGAGCTTGTTGTTTGGGCCTGGGTCTTGCCCTACTTTGGCATCACCGGCGCCTTTCTGGCCAAGTTCAACCGCTACATGAGTCCGGTACTGCCATTTGTCCTGCTTTTTGCCGCCGCTCTGATTGTCTGGCTACTGCAAGTGAGAGCGAGACCAAAGCTCCAGCTGGCAACCCGTCTGCCGGGCGCGCTCCTAGCCATCCTCGCTGTCGGCGGCGGCCTGTTCTGGTCTCTTGCCTATACCAACGGAGTCTATGCCAGTGAGCATACTTGGGTCACGGCCAGCCGCTGGGTCTATGCCAACGTGCCTGCCGGCTCGGTAATACTGTGGGAGTCGTGGGACGACCCTCTGCCAAAGAGCATTCCCGGCGAACCGGGTATGGATATGGGCAGCCACGGACTGCGCAATATCGACTGGTCTCCATATGAAGAGGACACACAGGAAAAGTACGAAATTCTGCGGGAGAAACTGCAGGAGGCGGACTACGTAATCTACAGTTCCAAGCGCATCTACGAGAGTGTCGACGAACTGCCGGCGCGTTACCCGATGACCAACCGCTACTACGATTTGATGTTTGATGAGCATTTGGGATTCGTCAGCGTTGCCGACTTTGCCTCGCCTCCCAGATTGCTGGGACTGACTTTCCCCGACCAAAACGCAGACGAAAGTTGGAGCCTTTATGACCACCCCCGTGTCTCGATCTTCGCCAAACAGCGGGAGCTGAGCGAATCTGAATTTGACAGGCTGTTGGGGGGCAGTTGGGAAGGCGCTATTCCGTGGCATCGGGGCAATGATCCGCCCCTGGCGCCCTTTCTGAACGCCATAGGGTTGGGCAGCGCGCCGGAAAGCCAGGATCAAGGTCTGATCAACATCATGCTTGCGCTCTTGCAGGGGAAAGCGGGCCTGGCAGGCAGCGAACAGGAGCAAACCGATGCAGTAGATGGTTCAAGACCTTCCCTCTTGCTGGAGACCCCGTTGAATGAACTGCCGGTCGTGGACAATTACAGGTGGAACACTGTCGCCAGCTCCAACCACTGGTTGGCGGTGGTGTGGTGGTGGCTGGTTGTCTCTTTGCTTGGCTGGATAGCGTGGCCCCTGGCCTTTGTCCTTTTCCGAGGTCTGCGCGATCGGGGGTTTGTGCTGGCCAAGACGCTGGGTTGGCTGCTCAGTGGCTGGCTGCTGTGGATCTTCGCCAGTTTGGGCTTGGCGCAGAATTCGGTTCGCAACGCCTGGTTGGTCGCGGCAGTGGTAGCTCTCCTCAGCGCCGCAGTTCTCGTGTTTTCCTGGCGGGACGTGCGTTCGTTTTTGCGGCGCATGTGGGGAATTCTATTGGTCGGTGAGGGGTTGTTCGCAGCCGCGTTCATTTGCTTTGTGTTGATCCGCCGTGGAAATCCCGACATTTGGCAACCCTGGTTCGGGGGTGAAAAATTCATGGAGTTTGCGTTCCTCAACGGCATTCTGCGCAGCCCATATTTTCCACCTGTGGATCCCCATTTCGCGGGCGGCTACATCAACTATTATTACTACGGCATCTTTTTGGTCGGATATCTGGTCAAATTGACCGGCATCTACGCCGAAGTGGCCTTCAATCTGGCCATCCCTATGCTGTTTGCCCTCACAGTCGTCAACGCGTTTTCTGTGGCCTATTCGGTGTCCGGTATTCAAAAGATAGTGACTCGTGCGCGCCGATCGCAAGCAACCTCTGTACAGACGCCATTGCAGCCGCGCCCTACTGGGGAGCCCGGCATCACTGACGTGGCCATTGGTGCGGAGGAAGTTCAGACTTCGCCTGGCGCCGGGCACGGCGGAAACTTTTCGCCAGTAGAAGAGGAAGAGCGGCGGCATTCCCAAGTTCAGCTTGTCAGTCCTGACTTGGCGCTCGAAACGGATGCGCGGCCGGAAGCATCCGGCTCGGCCATCGACTCACATGAAGAGTTCCCCGGCCATGTGTGGAATGCGGAAGCTAGTCCTCCCACCCATCCTGACGAGCAGAAACTCTCTCCTGAACCTCTGCCGGCGACAAGCCAACCCTGGCACGAGGGGATCGGGGCGGCCTTGCTGGCTCCGCTATTTCTGGCAATCCTCGGCAATCTGGCAGGATTTGGTCAACTGATACATACGTTGGGCAGGGTTAGCCAAAGCGGCTTCGAGAGCAATGTTCCGGGCGTACAGAATGCAGTCCATGCGGCAAGCGGTTTGTGGCATGTTGTCACCTCTGGAGCAATCCTGCCTAGCTATGACTTCTGGGCACCCAGTCGGGTCATTCCCCATACAATCAACGAATTCCCTTATTGGAGCTTCATGTACGCCGATCTGCATCCACACATGATCGGAATCCCCTTTTCGCTCTTCTTTTTGGCTCTGACGCTGACGCTCCTAAACAGTTACCATCTCGACTGGCGCCGAAATTGGCTCTACGGAACGTTGCTTGTTGGTGGCATAGCCTTCACGTTGGGCGTTCTGGCAGTCGTCAACCTGTGGGACCTGCCCACTTATTTTGGTCTGGGAATCCTTACATTGGCCGTCACACTTTACCGCAGACAAGGCCGTCTTAAGGTAGGAACAATTATCGCGATTGGCGTGCTAATGGTAGGTGGCGCGTATCTTTTCTTCCTTCCCTTCTTTCGCAGTTACACAAATGTGGCCGCAAGTGGAATCGGGCTGGTGCGGGAGCCGGACGAATTGGGTAAGTGGGCGCAGATCTGGGGCTTTTTCGCTTTTGTCCTCTTTACGTGGCTGCTGGTTGGACAGGGGGACAAGCGCCGGATCCGCTATATGCGCATCCACCGGCTGTTGGTTCAACATCCGACGCTTGTGTACTTTACCGGGGTAGTATTGCTTCCCCTACTATTCCTCGCCTCTTTCTTGCTCCTGATTTTCACTGACCAGACGGTGTTGGCGATCTGCCTGCCCGCACTTGGCCTGTCTCTCTCGCAGATCTGGCGACGGGAGAGCATGGCAGATACCGGAACGATTTGCGCTGCCCTGCTGACAGCGACCGGCCTGGCTCTCCTGGCCGGCACTCAGATTATTTATCTCAAGGACCATCTACAAGGCGGCGACGCCTACCGCATGAATACCCTATTCAAGTTCTTTAACCAGGTGTGGGTCCTGTGGGGAGTGGCGGCAGCCATCATATTACCCAAAATTTTCTCCCGTTTCGCGTCGATGATACGAAGCGGGAGGAAACGGCGGCGGTTTGGTGCAAATACTGCCAGGGAAGGGATAGGGCCAGCACTCTCGAACGTCGCGCCTGATGCGGTGAGCCGTTTATGGGGCTTCGTCTTTCTTATCCTACTCTTCGCCAGTCTGGCCTATCCACTGTGGGGTTCGCCGTCGCGGTTGTCACAGCGTTTCCCCGGCTGGCGGCCGCCGATAGGCACCTTGGACGGCATGGCCTTTATGGAGAATGGGGTCTACCATTGGCCCGACAGCGACCATGTAGTCGAGCTGCGGTACGATTGGGAGGCGATTCAGTGGCTTCTGAAAGAGGTGCGCGGCAATGTTGTCCTCGCCGAATCCGCTCAGCTTGACTATTACCGGGCCGGCGGCACGCGGGTCGCCAGCCTTACAGGCCTGAGCGGTCTAATGGGAATGCACGAAGGCGAACAGCGCTACCACGGACAAGTATCCGAGCGCCACGGCTTACTCAATGAGTTTTGGAATACGACAGACCTTGTGCAAATTGAACGGCTCATTGACGACCTGGACATCGGTTTGATTTACGTGGGGCAACTGGAACGCCATCAACACCCGGATGCCCCCGCGAGACTGGAAGAGCTGGAACGGTCCGGACTGCTGGAGACGGTCTATCGGAATCCAAAGGTAGTTATCTACGCAGTGCCATCCCAGATACAAGGTCAGGTGCAGCGTCAATGAAGGGCGCTTCCATGGGCCGACTTACAGTGCTGGCGCCGCTGCTGGCGCGCATCTGGCGTAGTACGCCCAGGTGGCTGCGAGGCGCAGTAACCTGGGCGATAAACGGCAAAGTCATCGTCGGGGTGAGCGGCGTGCTTCTGAACGACGCAGACCAGATTCTGCTTCTTCGCCACCGTTTTCACAGCGCCGGGATCTGGGGAATGCCCGGCGGCTGGCTTTCCCCCGGCGAAACGATCTGCGATTGCTGGCGCCGTGAGGTAAAGGAGGAATTAGACCTTCGCGCAGATGTCGAAACAATTGTCTGCCATCGGGCGACCCGTCACACTCTTGAGTTCTTCCTGCAGGGGCGGATCAGCAGCGGCCAGATGAAGATTGATCCTGTAGAAATCCTCGAGGCTCGCTTTTTTTCTGCTGATGAACTGCCGCCCATGGAGCGCTTTCACCTTGGCGTTGTTGGGCGGACCTTCCGCCGACTTCAAGAGGCAGAGACTGCACGCGCCATCGGAAAGTCGGGCCAGACCCTGGTAGGCGAAGCCAACAGCAAGGTTGGGGGGACTCATCTCCTCCCAGGTCGAGAAGAACCGGAAGACACCACCAGTCCGGAGGGGGACGCGCCACTTGCGTGAAATTGTTATTCCTTTTCTGAGCTGGTATTTGATCACGCAGATCGTCAGCATGGCGACGTTGCCTCTGACATTGCGCTTATTTCGCCACCTGCCTGACAATGGCTATGCCTTTGCCCGCGTTCTGGGGATTCTCCTTGTCAGCCTTCTGCTTTGGCTAGGTACAAGCTACGGTCTGCTTCGCAACACAACTGGCGGCGCCTGGTTGGCTCTGCTTCTTGTCGCCTTCCTCAGCCTCTGGACTATCTTACAAAGAGATGAGTCTGAAGGGATCAGTCCACTTTCTCCCTTGCGTTCTTCGCTCTTACGGTTACCTTCCAGGTCCTATATGTTGACCGTCGAGATACTCTTTTTCCTTGCCTTTGCGGCGTGGACATTGGTGCGTTCCTACGATCCGGCCATCAGCCACACCGAGCAGCTGATGGATCTGATGTTTGTAAATGGGATCTGGAGCAGCCCAACCTATCCCCCCCGCGATCCCTGGCTGGCCGGCTATGCCATTAGCTACTACTACTTCGGCTATTGGATGATCTCAACCCTAGCCCGTTTGGCCGGACAGCTGCCAGAAATTGCCTACAACTTGGGCCAAGCTTGCTGGTTTGGCCTACTGTTCACCGCCAGTTTTGGCGTCGGCTACAACCTCTTTCGTCTGCGAGTACAAGAGCCTGTCATCGATGTCGAGGCCACCGGAAATTCCGACGCATCTGCCGATGTCGGCAGAGATACGGGCGCGCGGCTTGCGCTCCCCACATTGGCGGGAATTCTGACGTCGGTGGCGGTTGCATTGACGTCAAACTTGCACGTCATTCTTGAGTGGCTGTATGCGCAGGGCGTACGTCTTGATGGCTTGATTCAACTGGTCGATGTCTACAACTTCCCGGAGCAGGCGCAAGTTTCCGGCCTCTGGTACATCGACAGTGGCTGGAGCTGGTGGTGGCGGGCCAGTCGCGTAATCGAAGATGTCGACCTTAGTGGCAACCACATCGAAATAATCGACGAATTCCCAATCTTCAGTTATGTCCTCGGCGACAATCACCCACACTTGCTGGCCATGCCTTTTGTGCTTCTCGTCATCGCAGTCGCAATGAACTGGTTCTTTGCTGATGGGCGAAATAAACGGGGCGCTCTGTTTTCCCAGAAGAAGAGTACAGAAGAAGAGAACGGACGGAGCGAATCTTTCCTGTCTCTCATGTATTCTCACTTCCTATCGGTTACCCGGCCGCTCGGCCCGTCAGGCCTCCTCCTGCTCATCGCCTCTACCGGCGCCCTACTCTTTCTCAATGCTTGGGATTTCCCCCCCTACTGGCTGTTGATGTTATTGGTCACCCTGCTCACCGGCGCACGGCAAGGAAAAAAGGTCACCACTGCTCTGAGTCACGCGCTCGTGCGGGCGGGAATTGTGGGGGTCATGCTTATTCTGGGTGCCCTCCTCCTCTATCTGCCCTACTTCCTTACTGCGCAAAGCCAGGCCGGTGGTATCCTGCCCAACCTGCTCCACCCGACACGGCTACCACAATTCCTGTTAGTGTACGGTCACTTTCTGCTCGCGGTTGCAGGATTGTTGATCATCAGTTGGCGAGAGCAGCGACCTTCGGTATCTGCGCTGGCTGCCGCGGTGGCCCTCGTCGTAGGTATGCCGGTCATCTTCCTGATCACTACCGTCCTGCTGACGGCGAACGCTTCGGGGGAAACCCCGGCCATCGCAGGCCAAGCAAGCGAACTCTTGGGCAACATCGCCGAGCGCCGGCTCGGACAGCCCTGGACGTTTCTTCTTTTGGGTGGACTCGTCTCACTGACGTTGGGCTTACTGTGGCAGCGTTTCGTTGATCCCGGCAAGGCGTCCCGCGCAACGGTGTTTGTCCTGTGCCTGGTTGCCATCGGCTCTTTACTTACCTTTATGCCGGAGTTCGCCTTCCTTCGGGACAACTTCGGCAGCCGCATGAATACCGTATTCAAATTCTACTACCAGAGTTGGCTTTTGCTGGGGATCGCCACAGCATACACGATTGCATGGTGCATCTGTTTGGCCGCGCGTCGATTTCGGGCGGGTGGCACGGGCCGGGGCCAAATGTCCTTAGTGGTATTCGTTCCCACCGCGCTCTCTCTTTTGCTTATCCTAGCGGGTTTGATCTATCCTGTGGCAGGCGCATTTGCAAAAATAAAGGGATTCGGTACGCGTCAGCCGACGCTGAACGGACTTGCCTATGTTGGCGGCGACGAGCTGGCAGTGATCGAGTGGATCCGGGGCAATACGCGGCCCGAAGACGTGATTCTGGAGGCCAAAGGCGCCAGTTACAGAGTCAGTTCGGCACGAATCAGCGCGGCAACTGGTCGGGCTACGCTGCTAGGGTGGGATGGACACGAAGCCCAGTGGCGTGGACGTGCTTACGGAGAAATGGCGGTCGGTCGGGCCGAAGCGATCCGCGAAATCTATCAGAGTCCCAGGCTGTTAACCTTGCAGGAGCTGTTTGATAGTTGGCAGATCGACTATCTCCTTGTCGGCCCAGAAGAACGCGTGCAATATGGCGTCACGCCCGCGCTGGAAGAACGGCTGAACCAGATCCTGGAACTGGCCTTCGAGCAAGGAAGTTATCGAATCTACCGAGCCACCGGCGCGGCAGACAGATAGATCATTTAGGCAGAGGTCAGGATCTGCAGGTGACAGAAGCGAAGACGACCGAACCAGAAGTCAGCGTCAGACCAGCGACAGAGGATCAGCCACCTGCAACACCGTTGCCAACCGCGCTCACGTCGGAATCGCTTGGCGGCGGGCCCAACGTTGAACAGGCGTTATATGCGATCCTCTTTGTGTTGGCATTGGCCTTGCGTCTATATTCCCTGGGTGACCTGAATCCCATTTCGCCTGGGGAGGCCGCTCAGATTTGGCCCGCCTCGCTGGGCCAAGGCGCCGGCGTACTTGAAGAAGGCGGGTTTCCAGAACCTGCCCCGCCAGCCAGCGCCCTGCTGAATACTTTCCAGCGAGCACTTTTTCTCGTGACGGGTGGCGGCAGCGATTTTTGGGCCCGCTTTGCACCCGCATGCGCAGGCGCTGGTTTGGTTCTGGCAGCTTGGGCGCTGCGGCGACGCCTGGGCCGAGGCGGCGCGTTGATGGCAGCAGTCCTTTTCACTTTCGACCCTTGGCTTCTCTATTTCAGTCGTTTGGCTGACGGAGCGGCCCTTTCTGCTTTGACGTGTGTGCTGCTCCTTGCGGCGCTGTTCGATGATAGTACTGAAGGCCGCCAAGTCATGTGGCTTGCCGTGGTAGGCGGCCTGTTCTTGATAAGTGGACCGTTGGCGTGGCTCTTACTTCCACTTATTCTGTACGCGATTTTTCTGCTAAGAGGGGGACCGCTTGCGCTCCTTACACCCAGCCAGCGTAGACGCGCTGCATACATTTGTGTAGGGACTGTCGTTGTCGGATCCACCGGGCTATTCGCCCAGATCTCCGGCTTGGCTGCCATTGGGGAAAGTGTAGGAGTTGCCATCACCCATCTCACCGGTTCGTCAGGCGGCGGGGCGCTCGTGTCTACCGATCATGAATATACGGTTACATGGGCGCTGTTGCGTCTGCTCGTCGATGAACCTTTCCTCCTCCTGTTCGGAGGCTCTGGACTGGTAGTTGCCCTCGTGAAGACGAGATTTTTCACCTGGAATTCGGTTACACAGGCTGGCAATGAGAAGGACATCGTCGAAGCTGAAAAGCAAGTCCAGGTGAACACTCTTTGGCTTAATGTCATGGTAGTGGGCGCGGCATGGGGCCTTCTGCTGTTGTTAATGCCGGGGCGCACACCGATCAGTCTGCTTGTTGTTGGCTTGCCACTCTTATTGCTGGCCGCGGGGTCAGCCACAGAGATATTGCGCTTTGCGCCGACCCGAATGCTGCTTCAAAACGATTCCCGCATGCCAGCACTTGTAACGATGGGTGTTCTGCTGGTGACAGCTTTTTTCTGGACAGGCAATGTGACCGCAGCGCTGCGGGACGGCGGCTATGATCCCCGCCTGACCATATTCTATCTGCTGATTCCCGCGCTCGGCGCGTTTTTCGTCTGGTGGTCCGGCGTGCGCGCCAGTAGTCAAGTATACGGCCTATTGGCCTTGGCAGCCTTCTTCCTGGCCCAGGCCAGCAGCAGCTGGATGTTGAATTTGCGCCCAGAAATCGGCCACAGCCGCGCCCTCTTTGCTGAAATCGGTGGCACAGGGATGGAACTGTTGGTGGAAGATATCGCCCGCCTCAGTTCCCTGCGCACGGGGGATTCTACCGAGGCGCTTGTTTATCTCCATACCGATTCATCCCACTTGCCATTCTTTGTCTGGCATCTGCGTGATATGCGTAATTTGCAATGGAGGTCCGGCCTCGATCTGGCGAATGTGGACGAAAATGCCTTGGTTGTAACCCAGGCCAGCGCCTGGGGGGAGGGCGAACGAGCCCAGTTGCCTGCCGGTTTTATTGGCAGCAGTTACACAGCGACGCAGCTTTGGCTGCCAACAGAATTGGAAAATCTTGGAGCCCGTTTACGTTGGATGTTTTTTCGGGAAAAGCAGCTAAGTCCAGGGGGCTTTCCAGCGGGACAGGAGGCCGAACTTTGGGTAATTCGGGAGAAGTAAACAATGGCTGAAGCGCAGAGCGAGAAGAAAGGGAAGGCAGAAAACGAGAAGTCGGGTGACCGTTCTCCTGACTCCTCTCTCTCTGCTCCTCTTACTGAGGACCATGAGCAAGATCCAGGGGAGGAACTGGCCCCCCAGGAATCGCAAGATTCCCAACCGGAGGAGATCGCTCCGTCTTCTACAGGCTTTCTCGACTCAAGCCTTCTGGGAATTGTGCGGGCCAACTGGGAAACAGTTGCCTGGGCAGTTATCCTGATTGTGGCGGTAGTCAGCCGCTTCTATGCACTCGGCGCTCGCGGCATGAGCCACGATGAGAGTCTGCACGCCGTCTACTCGCTCGATCTTTACCGAAGCGGCAGCTATCAACACAATCCCATGATGCATGGGCCGTTCCTCTTCCATGCCAACGCCTTCATTTACTTTTTGTTTGGTGTCAGTGATGCCACCGCGCGTGTCATGCCGGCCCTGGCCGGCATCGGCACGATCATTGCGGCCTGGTTCTACCGGCGCTGGCTCGGGCGAACCGGCGCGCTCTTGACCGCCCTTTTCCTCCTTTCTAGCCCCAGTCTTCTTTTTCACAGCCGCTATATCCGAAACGATATCTACATTGTCTTCTTTACGATGATGTGGATATACGGAATGTTTCGCTTTATCGAAGATCGGAAGATGAAGTGGCTTTACTTGACAGTGACTGCGATGGCGCTCGGGTTTGCAACCAAAGAAAACCAGTTCATGGCGGGTACGATTTTTGGAGTTTTCTTTACGGGGGCCGCGCTCTGGCGTATGCAAAGAGGGCAAGAGTCATTACGAGAAAGCTCTTTCGCCGATCTTGCGGTCTTGCTTTTCACTCTTGTCCTGCCATTTGTCGCCCCACTTGGACATCTCCTCCTCGGTTGGGATGCGCTGGCGTATAGTTCGACCCAGGATTTGACAAGGTCTGCGTTCCTCGTCCTGCTGTTGACCGGTGTGAGTGCAGCGATCGCCTTCTGGTGGTTCAGTCCAGTCAAAGAGATCGAAAAAGAAGGCAAACCGCCGGCAGGCAATGGCCAGGCAACGCGGATCACGTTCTCCAACTGGGCAACATTGATGGCTCTATTCTGGGCGATCGAGATCCTGCTATTTACTACTTTTTTCACCAATCCGGTCGATGGGCTGGCCACGGGCGTTGTCGGCAGTCTCGGCTATTGGCTGAAGCAGCAGGAGGTCCAACGCGGCAGCCAGCCATGGTACTATTACATAATGCAGGGCCTGCTGTATGAGTTTCTGCTCATGTTCCTTAGTTTGGGTGGCTTGGCGCTGCTCTTGCGGCGCCTGCGAACGGGCGACTGGGAAGCTCCGACGGTTGCGGAGCAGAATCCGTCCAAGGCAGAAGGGAAGAGTAGAAAAGACGGCGCGCCAGCTGCCTCCGACTCTACTCACGCATCCTCGTCTGTTCAGCCCTACTTCATTCTTTTTCTCGCCTGGTGGGGAATAGCGGCCTGGCTGGCCTATTCTTACGCTGGCGAAAAGATGCCATGGTTGATGACGCACATGGCCCAGCCAA
Organism: Caldilineaceae bacterium; assembly: GCA_965220715.1. GTDB lineage: Bacteria > Chloroflexota > Anaerolineae > Caldilineales > Caldilineaceae > Bin5. Next base: position 2,783,242 of record OZ244843.1, on the reverse strand, counting down.
TGGCTCTATTTGGCGGCTGGTGGGGCGCACAGTTGCTTCAGCGGGTCGACTGGGTGAAGGTGCGAGCCGCCCAGGGCTGGTGGTTGCTAGCCTTGTTTCCGGCTCTGCTATTCGCGTTGGTGACGCTTTTCGGTTCAATTCCAGCTGCCGGACGAGACCTAAACACGCTGTCACGGACTGTGCGCTTTATTCTTGCTCTTGGCGTAACCGGTGGCCTACTGTATTTCATTCAGTTGGCCTTCCAACGCGTAGGTTGGCGGCTGACACTGCGGTTGTCTGCAGTGACGGCACTTGCCATCCTGTTCCTCCTCACGATTCGCTTCTCCTATCTGCTCACTTACATCAACTACGACATGGCAACCGAATATCTCGTCTATGCTCACGCAGCGCCGGACGTAAAGCGGGCATTGCACGAGATCGAAACAATAAGCGAGCGCACGGTCGGCGAGCGCGAAATTCAAGTCTCGTATGACGATGACGTTGCCTGGCCCATGACCTGGTATATGCGTTTTTACCCCAACCATATCTTCTATGGCGCGAACCCAACTACCGAAGCCATGAATGCGCCCATCATCCTCGTCGGAAAGAAGAACTATGAACAGGTTGAACCTTATGTAGCCCGAGATTATGTCAGCCGCAACTATCGGCTTGTTTGGTGGCCGGAGGAGAGCTACAAAGGGACAGGGGACGGTGAGGGATCACAGGGACTTACCTTCAACCAAATCAAGGGAGCCCTGACTGATCCAGAGCGTCGAAGCCGCCTTTGGCAGATTTTCTTTTTCCGCAATCATCCCGACCGCACGCTGACGGCTTGGCCTCATCGCCGTGATTTCCGGATGTACGTCCACAAAGACATCGCCGATATCGTCTGGGACCTGAACGTTGTTCCCTTGGCCGGGGGAGAATCATCCCAGTCACCTAGCTTTAACTATGAGGAAGTCGAGCGCAGCGCCAACGGCGTTTACAGCGGCGTCTATGGAAACCTGCCTCTGGTAACGCCACGCTCAATCGCGGTTGGACCGGGCGGGCTGCGCTTCGTTCTCGACACAGGAAACAACCGCGTGGTTGTCCTAAACGCGGACGGCACTTTCCGGCTGGAGTTTGGCAGTTCCTGCTTCCTTTCAGACAGTGTTAACAACACTTGCTCTGATCCGGACGGCAGCGGTCCGCTGGAACTCGGCGATGGCCAATTTCGCGAGCCGTGGGGCATTGCTGTGGGTGCTGACGGCACAGTTTTCGTCGCCGATACATGGAACGGACGCATTCAGGCCTTCGATGGCCAGGGAAATTTCCTGCGCAAGTGGGGTGTATTCAGCATAATCAACAATGAAAACAGAGACCCATATGCTCTGTTTGGTCCGAGGGGCCTAGCTGTGGCACCGTCCGGCAATCTCCTCGTGGCCGACACGGGCAACAAGCGCATTCTGGAGTTCACGCCGATAGGAGAGTTCGTGCGGCAAGTCGGTGGAGGCGGCATCCTCCTCGGTCACTTCGAGGAACCGGTCGATGTCGTAGTCCACCCGCCGACCGGAAATGTATTAGTGAGCGACGCCTGGAACCGCCGCATACAGGTGCTTTCGGCCGAATTGGAACCTCTTTCCGAGTGGCTCATGCCTACGTGGGAGAGTCAGGAAATATGGGACAAGCCATATGTTGCCGCCGCGGCCGACGGTACGGTGTACGCTACCGACCCGCAGTTTGCCCAGGTGTTTGTGATCTCTCCTGGGGGCTTCGTTCAGACAAGCTTTGGCAAGTATGGTATCGAACTCAACCGCTTCTCCAAGCCGACCGGGATAGTAGTCGATCCGTTCACCGGCGAACTGCTTGTTGCCGACGCCGACAACAGCCGAATTCTGGTATTTGCAGTTCATTAGCGCTGGGTCTGCGATCCAGGTAAGAGATCGGCCATAAGAGGCTCCACGTCAGTCATTTTCGGCGGGGTCGCCCTTGCCATCCGGCACTCACTATCCAGTTTGCCATCAACCCAACAGTCACTTCCAGCTACTAGAATTTTCCCAATTGACACTGCCTTCAGTGGAACAATGCGAAAAGGGCCCAATTTTGGAGCCATGGCTCTGTCGGGCGTGTGAATATTCTAATCGCTCCGACGCCCAATTTTGTGGGCGCTGCGGTCGGCCCGTAGACATCGTTTGTGCACATTGCAGTAAAGATAACCCGGGCGGTCATCAGTATTGTGATGAGTGCGGCGCGCCTCTTTATGGAGATCCCCCCCAAGGTACTAGCGGTCTCAGCTTAATTGGCCGCATCAGACTGCGCCTTCCAAAGCCTCGAAGAAATGCGCCGCGACAGGGACTGGTCTGGTTCACGCCTCCCCCGAACTGGCAATGGTCATGGCAGTTCCTGAGAGAGTGGACCCTCCGCAACCGCTGGGAGTTGATCGCAGTCGTCGTACTGACAGCCGTTGCGGCTTTCCTGCGAGTGTACCGTCTGGAAGAGATCCCTGCCGGCTTTCATGGCGACGAGGCCTGGACAGGAATCGAGGGACTGCGCATCCTGAAAGAAGGTTGGATCGGGCCTTACAGTACGTCTGCTCTGGGTCAGGCGACCGGGCCGTTCTATCTGACTGCACTGCTGATATGGCTCTTGGACGCTTCCAAAACCACTGTCCGACTCTCAATGGGCCTCTTTGGTATTGCAACGATACCCGCGGCGCATCTGTTATTGCGGTTGGGGTTCGGCCGCTGGGTGGCGCTCTTTGGCGCCACGGCCTTGACAGTAAGCTATTGGCATCTTCATTTTAGCCGTCTGGGATACGGACTGATTTCTCTCCCTTTCGTGGCAACATTGGCGGCCGCCTCGTTGCTATGGGCGATGAGATCACGCAGCCGATGGAGCTGGCTGACGGCTGGCGCCTGCCTGGGCCTGACGCCCTATACCTATTTTGCCTACCCCTCTTTTTTGGCTGCGGAAGGGGTAGTACTTGCAACCTACTTCCTTCTAAATAGAGGAACTCTTCAAAGTAAACTTAAATTGCTCGCCTGGTTCGCGGTTGGATCGTTGATCGTCGCGAGTCCGGTGCTCAGCCTGGCGCTTGAATCTCCTGGCTATTACTTCGGCCGAATGCAAGGAGTTTCGTTTAATGGTTATCGGGAGTTCTCAGGGGCTGAGGGGGCTGGAGGGAATGCGAGTTTCTTAGGTAAGCGTGCCTGGGAGGCTCTTAGTCTTTTCTACACGAACCCAAAACGGGACGGCGCAGACGGCACAGGAGGAGAAGGCGCTCTGGACCTAGGAACAGCGATTTTGGCTTATGTAGGGCTGGCCGCATCGATAAGAAGATGGCGCAGCCCACCGCATCTATTTGCCGTGCTTGCCGTGTTGTTCGCCCTCTTGTCAATAGTTTTAACAGATCCGTCGTCAGGGACAATGAGGCGCAGCATCGTTGCGATTCCTTGGGTCTTTGGGTTAGCCGGAATCGGCGCCGTCGCCATTGCCGAGGTTGTGCGCCGACATCTGGGGAAGTTGGGGCGAGTTGTCTCAGTTGCCTGTCTCGCCATTGTCCTTCTCGTAGGCGGAATCTGGAATCTGAATTACTACTTTGTTGAATTACCTCAGTCTTCGACCTTTCAGTGGACCTTCCCCAACGACTATTTCGAGGCTCTTGACGCGGCCCACTCTTTCGATGATCCTGGTACGATTTATTACTACTCGGACCGCCGGGGATTCCGGTATGAGACGATTCGATTTCTGTACCCGGATAGTCGTGGAATCGACCGGTCCAGTGAATTCGGGACATTTGATCTTGAGAAGCTCGACACAGGGCCAGTAACTTACCTCTTGGAAGGGCAGTATATGGACGAAATCGACTGGATTATGAAAACTTATCCGGGTGGCGAACTCATCGTTGATGACAGGCCACAGCCGCTCTTCGTCGTGTATCACCTTGAGGAGTGAACGAAGTGTGACTGTCTTCGTGAACCCATTCACCCCTTTCGAGCCACCAACTTGACAGAGAGAGTCTGACAGACCATTTATTGGGATTATGCTGGAATCTGAGGGAAAACAAGGGCAAAGAACGTGCCCGGCGTGCAGTCACGCCAACCGTCTTTCGGCGATTTACTGCGAGCAATGTGGAGCTCGGCTCCCCGACATAGAGAGTTGTCCGCAATGCGGTGAAGAGTGTACCGCCTGGCAACGGTTCTGCCATGCCTGCGGCGCATCGCTTACTCGCGAAGGCCCTCATACAGAAGCAGTGCCGCAGGGAAGCGACGGCTCCTTAGATGCTGCCCAGGGGCGGGACTCTTCCGACTTGGACAGTTTCAATTTGCGAGGATTTTCGAGACGGGTGGCTTCGATTTTCCAAGCAGTGTCCATAGGGAAAGTCGTCGAACTGTCGGGCTCGCCAATTCCCACAGATCCTGAAGTGTCGAAAGATCCCTCCGACAGAAATGACCGTCCCGGGCCCGCTACCCCGATATCGTCTGAACAGTTCGCAACACTTGGACCCCCCGAAACTATTCGCGCCAACGTTTTTTGGGCCGTTGTCGCGATCGTTGTCGCGGTTGGGGGTCAATGGCTGCTTGGTCGCGGACAGTTTGTGCCGGCCCTTGGCCTGTACGCCGCAGGCATTGCACTTGCCGTTTGGGCTTTCAGACGGCATTCGGATGACGCAGTGCCGGCCGTGAAGCCCGGCACAGCATGGGAATTCCCTCCACTATGGTTGGCGCCGATTCTGCTCCTGCCCGCTTTGCCCGCGGTCCTGTCCCTTACCCGTTTTCTGATTGACCCAAGGCACCCGCCCAACTCCTTTTGGCAACTCCACTTTGCCAGCATACTCTTGTTCATCGCCTGCGTTTACTTCGCAGACCGCCGACAGGCATTGGCGGGCACCCACTCAACGCTGCTCCCGAGAGAGGCTGAATCTTCACAGTCTCGAATGTATGAAGAGGATTCACCGCCATGGAAGACAACAGAGCGTCTGGCCGCAATTTTAGTCTTGTGCGCCGGACTATTTCTGAGGCTCCACGAACTGCCAGAGTTCCCATTCGGGACTTGGTATGATGAAGCAGATTTTGCGCTCCAGGCACAACGAATTCTGCAAGATCCAACGTACCGTCCTCTATTTATCGACTCCATTCATGGACCTGCACACTATATCTATCTTGTCTCCTTTCTATTTAAAGTACTACCGAACGTTACGTTCGTAATACGCTTGGCCAGCGTGCTAATGGGAACATTGTCCATTTCGGCCGCTTTCATGGCGGGTAGTCAGTTGTTCGGTCGAAGCTCCGGGCTCATACTCGGTTTCCTGGTTGCAGTGTCACGTTGGAGTTTCAACTTCAGTCGGATAGGAATGTTCAATGTTCCCGTAACGCTGTTTGCCTTCTTGGGAATCGGCTTCTTATTGCGGGCGTTGCGCCGCAATCGCCTGACCGACTATATGTGGGCAGGGCTATTGTTGGGGTTTGGCCACAACTTTTATCTAGCGTTTACTTTGTTTCTGATGGTAGTTTCCGTCTACGTTCTCAGATACTTTGTTTCAAATTTTGGTCTGCTGCGACAACAGTGGAAGGGCCTCTTGGTCACCGCGATGGGGGTAATGCTTTTCCTGGCCCCGCTCGCCGTGTTCGCACAAGAAGTACCGGACACTTACTTTAGGCGCACTCGCACCGTTTCAATTTTCAACGAATATCCCTCGGATCAAGTTTGGAACGAACTCCGTGCCAGTGCGGTCACACATCTCCTCATGTACAATGTACGCGGCGACCCCAATGGCCGCCACAATTTGCCAGGTGAGCCGACGCTTGCTCCCGTCGCCGGAGCTCTGTTTATCCTGGGAGTGGGAATCAGCCTCAGCAGTTTGTGGCGGCGCCGCTCACTCTTGTTTGTCGTCTGGCTATTAGTGATGATGAGCGGCGGCGTTTTTGCACTCAGCTTCGAAGCCCCCCAATCTCTGCGCGCCATCGGCGCCCTGCCTGCTGTCTATCTGTTGGTAACACTACCCTTGGCCCTGCTGTGGCAAAACTGGCGTGCGGCCACCGCCGTGTCGATCGCGCCAGAGGAACGCGCCGACAACGGCACTGTTGCGGGCAACGGACCGTCACACCTGTTCCGGCCTGACGCCGTGTTGAGAAAGTTGCAGTATTCCCTAGTTCGCCGAGGACCCATCTTTTTTGTGTGTTTTCTGCTGGTCCCCATTGCTCTACACAATTACAAGATATATTTCGTTGACCAGCGAAACGACTTCTCCGTATGGAATGCCTACTCTACGGGCGAGAGCATTGCGGCCACAATCATCGCTGAGAATGCCAAGAATGCTGACACAGACACTTTTCTGACTTCCCACTTTGCCCACCACCCAACCGTGCGTTTCATTGGCGATGCTGAGTCGTTCTATCAAAGTGTTGACTACACGGCAACACTGCCAGTGCCGCTTTCTCCCGATCAGGACGCGTTGTTCTTGATGGATCCTAACCGACTTAGTTTCTTTGAACAGGCGCGCAAATTCTATCCGAATGGCGATTTTGTGGAACATAAGCCTCCCTTCGGCGGACCAACGGTTCTCTACGAAATCCGCCTCAGCCCAGCCGACATCTCTTCAATACAGGGAATGAGCGTATCCTACTTTGAAGGTGACGCGTGGGCAGGGGCACCAGTGACGGTCGAAAGGCACGCTTCTGTTGCCGTGGAGTGGCCCCGCGAAGCGCCCTTGTCAGATTCGTTTTCCGCCGAGTGGAACGGAATTCTCAACATCGAACAGTATGGCCCGCACAAGTTTGTCCTGCGGGCTCCGGCGGCCGCCGAACTGTATGTAGACGAAGAACTGGTTGGCCGGCTTGAAGCTGGGGAAGATCCTGCCTCTGAAGGAGGAAGCGGGGAAGTATCGGCCGCGCTGAAACTGGCGCTGGGACTTCACAGACTTCGAATTCGCGCAGTAGGTGGGGATGGTCCTGTTACCCTTTCCTGGCAGCGCCCCGGTGAGGAAGAACAGATCGTACCAACGTCGGCTCTGCACGTGCCACCAGTATCAAGCAATGGCCTGCTGGGACGGTACTATGCGAATGGAAGTTGGCAAGAGCCGGCCGCGTTCACCCGAATTGATCCTCAGATCAATCTCTACTTCCACGACATTCCGCTGCCTCGACCCTATACAGTGGAATGGGAAGGCAAGCTGGCCATCCCCTACGATGGCGTCTACATGCTGGGAATCGAATCGATAGACGAGTCAGAGTTATGGCTCGACGGGAAAGCGGTCGCTGCAAGCCCGGAACCAAATCAGTACGACGAAGACGCCATCGAGTTGACCGCTGGACTGCACGACATACGCATCCGCTATGTAGCCCGCACCTCCCACTACCATGTCAACCTCCACTGGGCACCGCCCGGACAGGAGCGCACATTGATACAGGCCAATGCACTCATCCCCCCACAGGGTAGCTACGACCACCTTTCGATTGAGGATCTGGCAATCTTTGACAAAACGCCAGCGAAAACTTTTGCTGGCCTTCCCCTCAATGTCACTCCTCTGCCAGTGGATGAACAGCAGACAGCCGCGTTCGAAATCGTCAGCGACATTTTCGAACGGCCCCGGGGCGTAACTGCAGCCAACGGAAGGGTGTACGTCGTTGATACCAGCCAGAGGTCAATGTTCGTCATGGATCCGGACGGGCGAAAGATTTCCGAGATACGCCGCTCGAATCGACGTTTCAGCGAACCGGTCGACGTTGCTGCAGACGCAGACGGCAACATCTATGTTCTGGATGCTGGAAATGGCGGGCAGGTTTCAATTCATGACGCGGCCGGCGACTTTGTGCGAGTGATACCCTTTTCTGATAGCATGGTGGAGAGAAGCAGAGGCCTTGATGTAGACATGCAGGGCCGCATCTGGTTGGCCATGACGCCGGCGCTGGCCATAGCCGCCTTCAACGCGGATGGCCAGGAGTTAGTTCGCTTTTCGACAGTCTTGGAGGGAGGAGAGTTTCAGCCGGTGGATGTAGCCTTCCATGCCGACGATGCCGTCTATGTTTCTACTACCGGTGCGACCTCCGTCATACGATTTTCTCTAAAAGGAGAGCCGTTGAATCTGTGGCCCCTGACAACTGCAAACAGCGCAGATGGCCCACATCTGGCTTTGGACAGTGAAGGCGCTCTCTACGTAACCCAGCCTGAACTGGGTGGATTTCTGCGCATCTCCGACGACGAGGAGGAGAAAATTGAGGTATGGGAACTCCCTGCCAGCCAACCAGTACGCAAGCTGATCGGCATCAGCGTGGGGCCGGATGGGGAGCTGTTGCTGACCGATAGCGAGAACGGTAGAGTTTACCGTATTCCTCCCTCGCGGTAGCCCGCGCAACTTCACAAGGGCAGATGCAAGCCGGCGGAGGACCAGGTGAATGGAAGGGCATCGTTGACTATAGTATTTTACTGCCGTTGGTAGTGCACACAGCCGGGGCAAGCAGGCGGCGATTCTGCCTAAGAGTCTATTCCTCAAGTCTGCGATTCGTTCATCGACGGAGGACAGACCGTCCGGGTTCATGATTTGGAGTTCAGCGAAAGACATGACGAATGTAGACTCGGTCCCAGTCTGCCCCAGTTGCGAATCTCCAGTCAGACCTGCGGCCAACTTCTGTGAATACTGTGGCCGGCCTTTGTCTCCTAAACAGACACATGACCAGTACGAAGCTGACAACCTGGAAGGGCGCGATTCTGTAGACGCCAGCGACGCGCCCCTGAATGCTGAACCAGCGCCGGGAAGGGTAGTTCCCGAGGAAGACAGGTTTGGACCTTCAGTAGGAACGACATATGACGAGAAACCTGTCAATCGGGAAGGGAGATTTAGAGAGCTGGCCGGCCGAAGGATCTGGTCTCTTGTCCTCTGGAGTGGCAGCCCGATCCTGTTCTTGGTGATTCTGGTTGCCGCCGTAGCCAGAGACAATTTCAGGACGGACGAAGCGAAGGCGCTCCAAACCTTGCAAGGAGGAAACGCTATTGCGGTTTCCGAGGGGGCGCCGGTCTTCGCTGACGCGCCGGGCCTGGCACTGCCACTCGAAATTATTTTGCCGTTTACAGGAGTAGAAAAGACTGCCGTTTTCGAGACGGTCATCGACGGTTTCAAGAGTCCTCGCGGCGTGACTGCAGCCAACGGCAATATTTATGTCGTCGATTCCAGCCAGGGAGCTTTGTTTGTCCTGGCCGTTGATCGACAGCAGATGACCCAGGTACTCCACTCGAACCGGCCCTTTATTGAACCTGTGGATGTCGCTGCCGATGAGGCAGGGAATGTCTATGTCCTGGACGCCGGTGATGGCGGGCAAGTGAGTATCCACGGTTCTGAGGGAGAATTCCTTCAAGTCGTTCCCGTTCCCAACAATATAGCAGACCGAAGCAGGGGAATGGACGTTGACAGCGAGGGCCGCATCTGGTTGGCTCTGACGCCGGCGCTGGCTGTAGCCGCTTTCGACATCTATGGACAGGAACTTATCCGCATTTCGACCGACTTTGAAGGCGCCGATCTGCAGCCCGTAGACGTGGCCTTCCACTCCGACAGTTCTGTCTATGTTTCCACGGCCGGCATGACCGCTGTGCTGCGCTTTTCTCTGGCTGGCGAACTGCTGAACCTGTGGCCTTTGGTCACAGCCAACAGCGTCGATGGGCCCCACCTGTCCCTGGACAGTGAAGGCAACTTGTACGCTACTCAACCGGAGCAGGGCGGGATCCTGCGTATCTCCGGGGACAACGCCGAGGAGATGGAGGCATGGGTCCTTCCGGGCGGTCAGTCGATACGCAAACTCGTGGGCATCACTGTAGACGGAGAAGGGAACCTTTTGGTAACCGACAGCGAGAGTGGCAACATCTATCGTGTGCTGGTTTCTCCTTAACTGGCCTCGCCAACTGGATAACTGGAGGGCGCTGGCTGTCAGACCCATTGATTTGGAGGTACTGTGACTGAGATACCAGAAAAGTTGGAAGACGGCGGCCGCGGCCGCGCTTTCTTCAATGAACCGGATACCGCCGGCCTGATGCACCGCGCTTTCACCCGATCTCTAGGCTTCGACAAGAGCGACATGAACCGTCCCATGATCGGGATACTGAATACGTACAGCGAGATGAACAACTGCCACGCACACTTTCCCGAGCTGGTCGAGGCTGTCAAACGAGGCGTGTGGCAGGCCGGCGGTTTCCCGTTGGAGTTTCCGACTATCAGCCTGGGAGAAATCTACCTGACGCCGACTTCGATGCTGTGGCGCAATCTGGCGGCCATGGACACCGAGGAGATGATACGCGGCAACCCGATGGATGGTGTTGTGGTGCTTTGCGGCTGCGATAAGACGACGCCGGCGGCGCTGATGGGTGTGGCTAGTGCAGACCTGCCCGCAATTCTCGTTTCCGGCGGGCCTATGCTCAACGGCCACTGGCGCGGACAGACGCTGGGAGCCTGCACAGACTGCCGCCGTCTTACGACAGAGTACCGGGCGGGCAACCTCAATGCCGAAGAGTATGCAGAAGTCGAGGAGAACTTGGTGCGAAGCCGGGGCCACTGTATGGTAATGGGTACGGCCTCAACGATGAATTCGCTGACTGAGGCGCTGGGCATATCCTTGCCAGGCAACGGCGCCATCCCGGCGGCAGATTCGCGGCGCATCCTTTTGGCCGAAAAGGCCGGTCGCCGTATCGTGGCGATGGCGACGGAAGGATTGCGCCCGTCGCAAATCCTCACCGCTGATGCGCTGGAAAACGCGATTACGCTCCTTTGCGCGCTGGGGGGCAGCACAAACGCCGTCGTGCATTTGCCGGCCCTTGCCGGCCGGCTGGGAATCGATCTGCCATTGACGCTTTTCGATGAAATCAGCCGGCGCACGCCCCTACTGGCCAATGTGCGGCCCGCAGGCACTTACCAGATGGAGGACCTCTTCTACGCCGGCGGAGTTCCTGCCATTCTGCGCCAGCTCCTGCCGCTTCTGCACGGAGAGGCCCTGACCGTAACCGGCAGGACACTGTCGGAAAACGTGGGCCAGAGTCAAATTATTGATCCAGAGGTCATTTATTCGCCAGAAAGTCCACTGAAGACGGAGGGGGGTCTTGCTATCTTGCGGGGAAACCTGGCTCCGTCTGGGGCAGTTATCAAGCATGCGGCCGCTTCACCGGCGCTCTTGCAGCACAGAGGGCGGGCAGTGGTCTTCCGCAATTTTGCCGACCTGCAGGAGAGAATTGACGACCCCGCCCTGGATGTCAATCCTGACGACGTTCTCGTGCTACAAAATGCGGGGCCGGTGGGCGGACCGGGCATGCCGGAGGTGGGTAATCTACCAATCCCCAAGAAGTTGCTCAAACTAGGCGTACGCGATATGGTGCGTATCTCGGACGCGCGCATGAGCGGAACGGCCTTTGGCACGATCGTCCTGCACGTCGCGCCTGAAGCCGCGGTGGGCGGACCGCTGTCGCTGGTACGCACAGGGGATGAAATCGAGCTGGATGTGGCGGGCAGGCGATTGCAACTACGTGTCGAGCAAGAGGAGTTGGAGAGGCGGCGCGCCGATTGGCGCCCACCGCAGCCGGAGTATCGACGCGGTTATGGCAAACTCTTCCTGGATCATGTGCTCCAGGCGCCGCAAGGAATGGACTTCGAATTCCTACAGGGTCGCGACCCCGTGCAGACGATGGCACAACCGAAGTTTTGACCAGTTGCCTCTGCCACTGTCCGGAAATTCCAGAATCCTGTGCCTGGTACATAGAGGATTTCAAACTCCGGTTGAGCTGAGAAGGAGCTAAACAATGACCGATTTTCCACCGGTTAAGGAGCAGATGGCTATCCTGATGCGGGGCGTCGAGTTTGGCGACGACCGGACCCGTACCAATATGGAGGCAGAGTTACGTCTTCGACTCAAGGAGAGCCGCCAAAACGGCCGACCTCTGCGTGTCTACTGCGGTTTCGATCCAACGTCGAGCGACCTTCACCTGGGGCATACCGTTCCCTTGCGCAAACTTAGACAGTTCCAGGATCTTGGCCACACCGTTATCTTCCTGATCGGCACTTTCACCGGCACTATCGGAGATCCCAGCGACAAGGAAAGCGCTCGCACGCAGCAGAGCCTGGAAGAGGCAATGGCGAACGCACGCGGCTTCACGCAGCAGGCGCACAGAGTGCTGGACCCGGAGAAAACTGTGGTTGACTACAACCACAAGTGGTTAGGCGAGTTGGACTTTGGAGATGTCATTCGGCTGGCCAGTCACTTCACAGTTCAGCAGTTTCTCGCCAGAGATAACTTCAGCAAGCGCCATGCCACGGGCGAACCGATCTGGCTGCACGAGTTCTTCTACGCGCTCATGCAGGGATACGACGCCATTATGCTGGATACTGATGTGCAGATCGGCGGAACGGACCAACTATTCAATCTCATGGCCGGGCGCACTTTGATGAACGCGCGAGGTTTGCGTCCTCAGGTAGTGTTGACCTTCCCCATTTTGGTAGGTACGGACGGCCACCGGCGCATGAGCAAGTCGACGGGCAATCATATCGGCATCGATGAGCCGCCTGCGGTGATCTTTACTAAAGTAGTCAACTTGCCGGATCACACTTTCCGCAATTTTGCTGAATTGGTGACTCGCTGGAATCAGGAAGAGATCGATCGCATGGTGGCGCAGATGGAAGCCGGGGAAATGGAGCCACAAGCGGCAAAGCGTGCCTTGGCGCAGGAGATCGTAGGAATCTTTCACGGCGAAGACAAGGCTATGCAGGCGGCGGTTGACGCTGTGCGCATGCACGAGGGGGCGGTGCCCAGCGATGCTCCTCAGTTTAGTCTGTCGCAGGAGATGAATCTGTTGGACTTAATGAGCGCATCGGGGATGGTACGCACCAAAGGGGAGGCACGACGTCTGATTCAACAGGGTGGTGTGCGGCTCAATGGGGAAGCGGTAGCGGACGGCGTGCAGACATCGGTTGCGCCGAACGGCGGCGAGAGTGTTATTCAGGTCGGCAAGAAGCGATTCTTGCGTGTGGTTTCCGCCAGATAGCTTCACGCCTGTTCGCATTGGACAATCGGCGCGTGCTGGCGAAAGAAAAAAGGAACCGGATGCCACGCTTCCCCCGATAGTGGCTTCCAACCACAACGTGACAACTCGGTCCCTCAGGTTGTAGTATAACATACTAATTATTATTTGTAAAGGGGGAATTTCTACAATAATCGAATCATTTCTCATCTAATTCACCAATATGACACAGACTTTGGCACGCGTCGCTGTTGTGGCGACGACTTAGTGTAAATTCATATTTGCGTAGGACGCAGTCGGAGTTCGGACAGACTCGAGAAACTCGTGAGTCGAAGGGCCGTTCTACAGATCGATTTTCAGTTTCGGATCAAGATAAGGAGTGAGTGATGGGGTTATTTGAAGGGAAACGCGGTCTCATTTTTGGCGTTGCGAACAAGAATTCAATTGCCTGGGGAATCGCGCAGGCGTTGGCCGAGGAAGGAGCGGAACTTGGATTCAGCTATGCCGGCGAAGTACTGCAAAAACGGGTCACTCCATTGGCCGAAACTGTTGGCAGCGGGTTCATAGAGGAATGCGATGTCACCGACGACGCCGCCATAGACGAACTTTTCGAGAAGGCCGGGGACCATTTCGGCGGCCTCGATTTTCTCGTTCATTCGATTGCATTCGCGCCTCGGGAGGATTTGGGCGGTCGCTTTGTAGATACCAGCCGCGAGGGCTTTCGGCTTGCTCTCGATATCAGTTGCTACAGCCTTGTAGCGCTGGCCAAACGCGCTGTCCCGTTGATGTCCCAGGGTGGCAGCATGTTGGCGATGACCTACTATGGCGCCGAAAAGGTTACGCCCAACTACAATGTGATGGGCGTGGCGAAGGCTGCGCTGGAAGCGACGATTCGGTATCTTGCCTGGGACCTGGGACGTGAACAGGTGCGGGTAAACGCAATCAGCGCCGGCCCGATAAAGACACTGGCCTCGGCCGGTGTCAGCGGCTTCCGGAAGAGCCTTGGCTACGTCGGTACTGTTGCGCCGATGGGGAATGTAACGCAGGCCGACGTAGGGAATGCAGCCCGGTTCCTTCTGGGAGACTGGGCACAGAAGATCACTGGTGAAGTGGTCTATGTGGACGGCGGCTACAACATTATGGGAGCCCCCGACCTGGACGCTGGCGAGGGGTAAAAGGCCGATAGCGATTCCGTCCAGAATGCAAACAGGTCAACCCGGTCGATGGGTTGACCTGTTTCTTCATGTACAGGTGCGGGAGCGACGGGATTTGAACCCGCGACCTCCGGCTTGACAGGCCGATGTGCTAACCGCTACACCACGCCCCCCGATTTCCCTATGGTTTGGCATTTCTTCCGCCGTGGCGGGAGCGACGGGATTTGAACCCGCGACCTCCGGCTTGACAGGCCGATGTGCTAACCGCTACACCACGCCCCCATCAGGAAACCATGACATGTGGCGGAAAGAATACCACTGCCACGCGCGATTGTCAAATGAAGGGGACCAAAAGGCGGACGAAATTGGACAGCAAACAAACGGGCTTCGGGTCCACTTCAGCCCTTACGCGGGGGCAGGCGGGAAATGCTTTTTCGGACTTGCCGCAAGAACCGGGAGGAGCCGGAAGGCTTTGGGTTCGGGGCTTGGGGGGCGCCAGAGGGTAGACGAGGCCGCCGGGCGTTGTCGACGATTCGCTGGGCTGCTTGCCGGCCCTGGGCCAGGGCCTCCCGGTAGTTGCCCCTCATCAGTTCCGGAGTAATTTTCCGGCCTTCGGTTGCCCACAACTGGACCGCTCTCCCGATCGCCCAAGTGCCGGCGTAAGAGACAGCTACCTTGGGCACAATCCCCCATACGGGAATCAGACCGACCATTTGGCGAGCGAGCTGGCGAAAGAGGAAGCCGCCGCCGAGAACGCCCACGATTTCACCTAGTAACTGCTGCGGCGAACCGGACTTGCCGGAGACAAGTGCGATCTTGTATGCCATCATCAACTGATTCTTGGTGAGTATAATGGCGTCGCCGGCGCCTAGTACGAATCCCAGCCCCGGCACGGTTTCGCCCAAGCCGGTGGTGAAGGAGTAACCGGCGTTTACCTGCGATGTCTCCTGGATGAGCAGGTTGCAAGCCGCCATGCGCAGCGGAGGGAGACGCCGAGCCAGCGGAAGACGTAAGGAAGCAGGGAAGACTTCGATGATAGCGCTGGCCACGCGGTTGACCGCAACATCGGACCAATCCGGAATCGCGACCCGGACCTGTTCTCCCAAGCGGGCGATTTCGCCGCCGGATCGTTTACCCTCGGATCCGGTCAAGACGATCAGAACTGGGATCGAGTTTGAGCGAAGCATGCGTAGCAAAGCCGCAAGATCAGGACTGAGTTCAAGCCGGGTTGTGACCAGCAGAGCGCCGTCGATTGAAGGCGGGGCTTCCTGTGAAGAAGGAGTGTGGGATTCTGGTGAATAGGGCACGACCTCCGTACTCTGGGAGCGAAATGCAGAGCCGGAACTGTCGGTGACGGTAAGCCAGGGATGGGTGAAATCGGCGCCGGGGGCGCTGATGCTGCGCGCGGCCTCTTCGGCGTCTGCTTCCTCATCGGCTGCGATCAGCAGATGAAATGGGATCTCAATCTCGCGCTGAATCTCGGCCAGATTGATTTCTGACACAATCTGCCAGATGGAACGCAACGGCAGTGAACGCATCGCCCACTTCGCTTATCCGTACACGCGCACGCCATCGCTGTTGCCACCGCCTTCAGATTCAAGCACATGGGCAAAGGCGTCAAGTGTACGTTCGATGTCAGCAGACGTCACGTGCAGATTAGTGACCGCCCGCAGATGGCTGCTGTCGATGGGATTCAACAACACGCCGAAATCTCTCAGACCGGCCGACAGATTTGCCGGGGACATATCGTCGCGGCGCAGTTCGAAGATGACGATGTCGGTCTCTACCACCTCCGGGTCGATGACGATACCGTCCAGCTGCGCCAGGCCCTGGGCCAGCAAACGGGCGTTTGCATGGTCGTCCGCCAGCCTTTCGATCATCTCGGTGATGGCGACGATGCCTGCCGCGGCGATGATTCCGGCTTGGCGCGTGCCGCCGCCAAGGATCTTGCGCATGCGTCGGGCCCGCTTGATAAACTCGGAATCGCCTACAATCACCGAACCGACAGGCGCACCGAGACCCTTGCTCAGGCACAGGCTGGCGCTGTCCGCCTCCTGCAACAGGCGGGCGGGCGCAACATTGAGAGCGACGGCGGCATTCCAGAGGCGGGCCCCGTCAACGTGGAGCTTCATATCGTGGCTGTGTGCCAGCCTGCCGGCGGCATCCATGTAGTCTACGGGCAGGCAACGTCCACCGCTGCGATTGTGGGTGTTCTCTATCGCCAGTAACTGCGTACGCGGGTAGTGGTCGTCATCGGCGCGAATCGATGCCTCTACTTTTCCCAGGTCCAGAGTTCCGTCTGGGGCGGTAGGCAGCGGGCGCGGATGGACACCGCCCAGTCCTGCAGAGCCGCCTTGCTCAGCCAGGAAGATATGCGCCTGATCTCCCAATATCATTTCGTCTCCCCGACCGCAGTGGCTGAGCACCGAGGCCAGGTTGCCCATGGTACCGCTGGACACGAAAACGGCCGCCTCTTTTTCCAACAATTCCGCAGTCATCGCCTCCAGGCGGTTGACGGTCGGGTCTTCGCCGTAGACGTCATCACCAACCGGCGCCGCGGCCATCGCCTTACGCATGGTCTCGGTCGGCTGGGTCACGGTATCAGAACGCAAGTCTATCAAATTTTCCTTCAAGGCAGTGACCTTTCCTGATTGTGAATGGAATACGGCTCGCCTGAACCAGGCATCTTTCGCATCTCTTCCTACACTGGTCTAGCCCGGTCTATGGGAACAAGACGAGGAGAGAGGGGTAGGCGGCGGGCCTGTAGGTTGACCGTGCCGCCACCGTTCTCTCTCCCCGCTGCAAAACTATGTTCTAGCGACTATTCGGGTCGGAAAGTCCCGACAATGAGATTGATTTCCTGTTGCCTGTTTTTGGCCTGGTTGTCCGGAACAGCCACAATCAGAATGTAAGCTGTATCATTGGCCC
Source organism: Caldilineaceae bacterium (assembly GCA_965220715.1). Lineage (GTDB taxonomy): Bacteria > Chloroflexota > Anaerolineae > Caldilineales > Caldilineaceae > Bin5. The sequence continues at coordinate 2,766,215 of OZ244843.1, read as the reverse complement.
GCAACGCCGTAATGACGATATGGGCGTTGAACAAACCCATGCTGGCCAGATCGGCGGAGGCTACACCCTGGATAGAGGGCAGATTATTGGTCGTGCCGGCCTCAAGGCTCTGAACTTCCACAGGAACCGGCAGGGGAAGACTTTCCAACTGCTCTGTTAGCCATTCTACCAAACTTTCTGTCGATATGTTATCGTCAAGATTCGGGTAAATGCCGACGCCCGCCAAAGCGGCGATAGGCGGGTTGGAGAAAATCGCCAACTGTATACCGAGATGGCCTGCGTATTCGCCGCCGGGCCCCGTGAGTGCATCATCTACTTGCTTTGCGGCGTCCGCACTCACGAATCGCATGATCTGGCTTAGTTGGCCGCTCTGGAGGTCAAAGACAGACCATCCGCGCGGGACTGCAAAGGAGTAGCCCAGGCGCTCATTTTCGACCTTACTCCAGCCATTGGGGATACTCACCTTCGGTATCGGTGCCGGTGTTGCTGTTGGCGGTACCGGCGTGTCCGTCGCCGCGGGTGTATCTGTCGGCTCCGGCATCGGCGTGTCGGTCGGTGGTACCGGCGTGTCGGTCGGTGGCACCGGCGTATCGGTCGGCGGCACCGGCGTTTCGGTCGGCGGGACTGGCGTTTCGGTCGGCGGGACTGGCGTGTCGGTTGGTTCAGCCTGCTGTCTCCTGTTACAGCCGGCTAACGCCAATGCCGCCACCAGCACGATCAGAACGACCATGTAAGATGATCGCGCCGGCGAGAATCGGCTCAATCGCTTGATGTGTCGGCCCAACCATCTGGCACGTTCAACTGTCGAAATCTGCATCATATTCCTCCATTTTGGATAGTTAGAGCCGCAACTGCGACTTCAAAAAAATGTGTGTGTCTTGTGACTCGCTATTGTAAATGAGCAACCCCCCTTCAAACGATTGTAGAACACCGTTTGTCTCTTCAGGTTGGTTAATTGCCCAGCCCAGCGCCTGCCTTACAAACAGGCCTTCGGCCCAGATTTGCCCTATGCCGCGAACCGGCTGAAACAGTTCTTCGGTCGGTGACTGAAGATTGGGGGAATCGTTTGCCTCCAGCAAACCTTCCCGCCAGTCATGTTCCCTCTGTTCCCACTCGTCGTTGCTGAAATAACGAATATAAACGATTGGTTTGTCCAGGCGGCCAAGTGCCATGCCGGTTTGGAAAACTTGAATCTCGTAAGCAAGGCCGGTCGGTACGCCTTTCGGGCAGCCGAGTTCCTGGGCGACCGACCCATCTTCGCCAAGAAAACTCTCGAACTGTTCCGCTGTCTGATACTGGCAGGCGTTTGCCGCTTCCACTTCCAGAGCGGCAGGTGGTTCAGAGGTGGCCTCTGGTTGAGTTTCGACAGGTACCGAAGCTGTGTTGTCCGCTGTCGCCAGCGATTCCACGGAATCGTCCGGAACTGGCTGCGATTCGTCAGCCGACAATGAGGGCGGAGCCGCGGCGTCGCTTGGCGGGCTCACCGTAGTCGCCGATGACTCGTTGCCCTGCAGCGCGTTTCTGGCAGCGGGGCCTATCGCCAGCAGCGCCAGCACGAGGACACTTCCCAGGATTGTAACTATCAGGCGTCCACTGGAGCGTTTGGATACGGTCGACTTGGCATGCTGGGAGCCCTGCACTTTGGGCGGTTCCGGTGGGATGTCCTGCGCCGCCGACCGTTCGAGCCTGCTTTCCGGGCCTGGAATTATCACCGTGTCCGTTGTGTGCGGCAATGACGGCGGCAACTGGACCGAGGGCAGTGACACCAGCGTAAGTGTTGACGTCTGCTCGGCGAGACTGTTTTCTTGCGACAAGATGCTGTCGGATATTGCGGTCAGATCGTCCGCCATATCTCTAGCGAAGGCGAAACGTTCCTGTTGTGTCTTTGCCAGACTGCGACGCAACACATCGACCAGTTCTGATGGTAGAGAGCCCAACAAATCGTCAGGCAATGAGAGAGACGAATAAACGTGGGCGTGCAGGATCTGTGTGGTCGTGCCGGTGAAGGGCGGCCGGCCGACCAGGCAACGAAAGAGGACGGCGCCCAGCGAGTAAATGTCGGCGCGCCCGGTCACCTCGCGACTACTAGCGCATTGTTCCGGCGCCATATAGGCGGGCGTCCCAATAGTGCGTCCAACATTCGTCAACTCCGGCATATCCAGGGCACGCGCGATGCCGAAGTCGGACAGAAGTGGCGCCACGGGCAACTCTTCTGCTGCATGATCAGCCGCGTTCTCGCCATCAGTCGGACTGCCAATCAGGATCTGTTCAGCTTCGTAAACGGCAGAAACGGAATGGTCATTTCGCGGACTGCTGCCGAACGCCACTGGGTTGACGGGACGTAACAGGATATTGCTGGGTTTGACATCCCGGTGGACAATCTCCTGCTGATGAGCATAGTCCAGTGCCCTGGCAATCGGAGCCAGAAGGTTGCAGCTCTCTGCCACGCTCAGTCTTCCGCGACGCTTGAGAAGCTGTGCCAAGCTATCGCCGTCAACCAGTTCCATGGCGATATAGGCGCTGCCTTCGCTAGCGGCGTCCCCCACTTGAAATGTCTGAACGATATGAGGGTGCCGCAATCGGGCGACAGTGCGAGCCTCTTGCTGAAAACGGCTGTGCACCGTGGGATCAGCGCCGGGCAACAGAATCTTGAGCGCAACCATGCGTTCCTGGATCTGATCGTAGGCCTGATATACGCTCGCCGCACCGCCGCTCCCCAGCCGTTTCCCTACCAGATACCTTCCGATCTGGTAGTCGGCCAGATGAGCGCTCGACGGCTGTGGGAATTCTGTCCCTACGTCAACAGGCTCCGGGGCCAGGTTCTCGCTCCCTGATTCTTTTTGTGGGGCAGACCTTATGGCCTCGCCCGCAGGATACTTCCGCTCCGTAAACATATTAAATCAGCAGGCTCACGCGCAACAACATTCCGAACTCTACTCACGCCGTCCATCAGCGGCGGCTCAGCCAATCTTGTCTCCGCGTAGAGTTGGGTGAAGAGGATCGAAGTTAGAGTCTTTCTTCCGCGGCTCCGCTGCCCAAAAGCGGCGCAATGTACGCTGACTTCTCGCCAGGCCCGGCGCGACCACACTGACGCGAGCCGGTACGGGCGCGAGGGTTGAAAATCAACCTCTCGCGGATTATAATACCAGAGAAACAGGAATAGGGAAACAAGAAGTCAAAAGAGTGGACGCTATTACTTCACAGATCTTGGCGTGCATTGTGAACATAGAACTCTATCTACCCCAGGGCGTATTGAAGGGGGCTTCAGCCCCGAAGAGTTGGCATGGGCTGCCGTTCCCGAAACTTTCCACTCTCATGCTAAGACCAGGTAGGCTCAGACCAAGCTTGTCCAATCCATTGTCATGGCGAAGGGAGCAGTGATGCGCGCAAGTCAGAATGCGAGACTTGTTTGCCTCAGCGGACCGGATGCAGGAACGGAATACGAACTGTCCAAAGAGAAAACTCTGATCGGGCGTTCTACCAGCGCCAATGTAACCGTAAACGATGGCTTTGCCAGCAGACAACACGCAGAACTGCACTTTATCGACAACGCCTACCGGTTGCACGACCTGGAAAGTAAGAACGGTGTCTTTGTAAACGGCAGTCGCCTGTCGCCCGGTTCAACTGCCTGGCTGGAGGACGGAGACGAGCTGCAGTTCGCATCGACCCGTTTCCGGTTTCACGACCCATCGGCCACGATCACTGCGCCCTTTCTTGAAGCTCTGCCGGAGACGGGCATCCGCGTTGATTCGGCCACGCGCCAGGTCTTCATTGATGGCAAAGTACTCATTCCTCCCCTCAGTGTTAAGCAATTCGATTTGCTCTGGTATCTCTACCATAATCGTGGTCGCGTGGTCAGCAAAGATGAATTGGCGACCCATACATGGGCTGAGGTCGAGGGCGACGTGTTCGACGCCAGCATTGACCGCATGGTAAGCAGAGTGCGCAGCCGCATCGAGCCGGCATCGGAGATGCCAGGAGAGACACAGTCCCGTTTCATTGTCACGGTCCGTGGTTACGGTTATCAACTTACGGATGGGTAACGGTCCGACAGGCTTACAAAAGCTCAACTGCCGATCGCTTTTTGGTCAGGAAATTGTGAACTAACGGCCTTTGCGCTCAGATGTTTGCTGCGTTCGCTCAATCTCCACTCGTCAGTCCCATCAATTTACCCGCAAAAACGAACAAACCTGTACATCAGGCTCCTGTGGTTGTGGCGTCCTGATTTGCGAATCACCAGCGATCGTAAGCGAACGGTCCGATTTGTGTTTCAAAACGTTCAGACTCGAAACTCCGCATTTGGCGTATCCTTGATACACGGGACCAAGTTAGCCCCGGCTTGCGGGGTCGTCCTATCAATCCGGTAGCCCAAACCTACAACGGGGCAACAATGTTCCGCAGAATGTAGGCATAGCGAAGGGATATGCATATGTTAGCAGATCACAGTGGAGTGGCCTTCGGCGAAGCGAATCTGGTTACAGCTCGCAGCCGAGGAGAGACCGGTGGCATTCTGGGGTCAGATAAAGAAAGCGAATCAGTTGTTGCATTCGCCACAGGCGGTGGGGAGTGGCCACTGAATTTAATACCTGCTGCAAGGGCCGGGGATGAACAGGCATTCCAAGGACTGGTCGAAGCGCATTGGAGTCCGGCAGCACGTTTGGCGTGCAGCATCTTGCAAACTGAGGAAGCAGCCGCGGACGCCGTCCAGGAGGCCCTGATCAAGGTTTACCGGGCCATGCCTCGGTTTAAGGACGGCAACTTTAAAGCGTGGCTACTTCGCATCGTTTCAAACACCTGCTACGACCATCTGCGAAGCCAGAAACGTCAACGGGCTGTCAGCCTAGAACAGATGATAGAGGAAACTAATTTTGAAGTACCCGAAAGCAGCAGCGAACAGAACCCAGAGCGATACGCGCTGCGCCAGGAGAAGCTCGCGGTTCTAAGCGGGATGATCGATGGGCTTCCTTCCTGGTACCGAGATGTGGTCGTTCTCGTTGACATCCAAGGCTACGATTACGGCGAAGCCGCGGCGTCATTGGGGCTGCCGAGAGGCACGGTCAAGTCCAGGTTGAGTCGCGCCCGCGCAAATCTGCGCGACCAACTGGTGGCCGAGAATATCCTGCTCTAACCGGCAGGTCGATGAGTTCAATCGTCGGCGGTTGTTCTTGCCGTTGTCAGGCGTCGTTGCGATTGAGTCCTTCTATCCCCGCCCGCAACCTTTCGATGTCTGTCTCGTCGTTAAAGAAGTGGGAGGAGACCCTCAAAAGGGTTGGATTGGGCACAGAGCGGATGAGCACTCCGGCCTCTGCCAGACGGTCGACCGCTGCGGAAGGAGAGATACCGTCGATGGTGAAGCTGGTCAGCCCGGCGTGTGTAGGCGTAGGGACCAGACGCACGAAAGGGATAGAAGAAAGCACCTCGCGTGTGTATCGGGTCATCGTTTGCGTGCGTTCGTAGACCCAGTCCAGGCCCAATTCCTCGAGCCACTGGAGGCCGCTCCGCATGCCGGATGTTGCCGGACGGTAGGTGGTGCCGACTTCATATCGGCTGGCCCCGGCAGGCGGCAGGAAGAGGCCAGTGTCGTCGAAGGCCCCGCCGTCCCGCAGACTTGGGTACCCCACGTAGGTCTGGAGCAGGTCAACCATCCGCTCTTTGTTGACGTAGAGCGCGCCGATGCCCTCAGGCCCACAAAGCCACTTCTGGCCGGGAATCGAATAAAAGTCTGCACCTGATGTTTGCATATCCAAGCGCATGGCGCCGCCGGACTGCGCACCGTCCACGGCGATCAGTCCACCATGCCGGTGAACAAGTGCGGCGAGGCGGTCTATCGGCAAGACGGTCCCGGTTTTCCACGAAACATGGGCGACAGAGACCAGCCTTGTACGAGGTCCGATGACACGCTCGAACTTGCTTACGAGAGTGTCTTCATCGTCGTCCAGGCTGAGGGGCACAACGCGCACGACGAGATTGAAGCGTCGGGCAACGGCGTAGACAGGCAGCAGCCCACCAGGGTGCTCCCAAGAGTTGGTGACGATCTCGTCGCCGGGCCGGTACTTTACTCCCCAGGTCGCGATGTTCATGCCGTCGGTCGTGTGATGGGTCAGCGCTACTTCATCGGCCTCACACCCCAATACGCGGGAAAATCCGCCTCGCAATGCAGCAGAAATCGACTGGTTCGATTCACCTATAGTTGCCTTCAGGCGGCCGGCTGTCAACTGCTGCCGGTTCGCCTCTTCGATGGCCGATGCCGCGGCGCGACTGAGGGGACCATAACTCCCCGTGTTGAGGTAGGCCGCGCTCTGTACCGCAGGGAGCTCTTCTCTGACTGTTGTTAACTTTGGAGGCATTTTCTCTTTTCTCATTTGTTGAACTGATTGTCGTTCCAAGGCGCCGGCCACATTCGGTGTCATTGCCCGGCGCCTTGGTTCACAGCCGTCGCGGCAGAACGGATAGTTCAGCCGCCAAAAGCCCACTGGCTGGGTCCGTGGGTCTGAAGATACAGATCGACCGCAGCTTCCGGGTCGCTTCGCAGCGAGTGTGGTTGGTTTCGCACCCACTGGCCGTAGTCGCTGGCCCATGGCAACCCGTCTTGGATCGTACGTAAATTGAGCTTGCCAATGGCCCCGCAAGCCTCCAACAGACCGCTCGAGCGGAAAGTGCGGGCAACCCGCTTGTGATCATATTCCAACTGTTGAAAACGCGGCTGCCAGTCCAGATGGCCGTTCTCCTTGACAAGGTCCAGGAGTAGGTAGTGGGCGCGGGGAACGCCGTTATATGGCATACCCACGCTTCCGGGGTTCAGAATCCTCTGCAGCCCAGGTTGGGCAAGTGCGTTGTGGGTGGCGTGAGGCAGCCCTGCAATGGTGCGATTGAGCGGCTGGTGCGTGTGGCCGCAAATGAGAATGGGTTCGTCGTAGATCGCTATCTGGCTGGAGACTGCCTGTTCGTCTGCATCGGGCATGATACCGGCGAAGGGGTCACCAGGAAGACCATGGAACAGCCGCAGCCGCGGCGCGCCTTCGATCTCGATTAACAGGTCGTGCGGCAGATTGAGCAGGTAGCTGATGTCCGGCGGACACAACTGCTCCCAGGTCCAGTGGACATTGGGAAAACGGTTCTTGTCGTTGAACTGAGGCCAGCCTTCGGGCGTGTGGAGCAACGCAAGAACAAGGTCGTGGTTGCCTTGAACTGAAATCCACTCTCGCTCGCGCAAGACCTCCAGCACTTCAAGCGTCCATGGGCAGCGGTTTACCAGATCACCCATCAGATAGACGGCATCGGGGGCCTGCCTGTCAATATCATCCAGCACTGATTCCAGGGCTGGCAGATTGCCGTGAATGTCGCCCAGAAATGCAAGGCGTAGGGGTCGATTCATGTGGACCGTGCCGCCCTCAACGGGTCACGCTCGTCTACGTAGCGATTTCGTCCGGTAGCTTCGCTGTAGGCAGCGAAGGATTGCCGGATGTCTGCCGCATCCGGATCATGACCGTTAGACCAACTCCAGCGAAAGTAGTTGATAATCTCCGGTTCGGCGGTCACCAGTTCCCAGTAAAACAGTTGGGCGATTACTCCGCCGGCCTCCAGTAGCCCTTCGGTGGAAAAGGCCTCGAGTACCGGACCCCGGTCGTATGGCGCCCGCTGGTGTAGCACCTTCCAGCCGCCCGGTTGTTCGCTTTCCTGAACAGACTCCATAAGCGCAAACTGGGCGGCGGTGTCGCCGTTAAGAGGGAGACCGATGCTGCCGGGATTCATCAGATGCCAGTGACGGCTCCATTCACGGCGGTCACCCGCCACCCGAGAAGGATGGGCCGCTGTGGACCCATTCGCCTGTTTAGTACTGCCGTCTTCAAAGGCGGCTCGGCCTTCATGCGGATCGGTCAATGGGTCCACCGACTCGGCCCTGTATAGATGCCTGTCTACCTGCACATGCGTATGGGCAGAGATGATGTTTCGTTCCTCAATGGCATCAATCGCCAGGATGATCTTTTCGGCCGGCATCGCCTGATAGAAGCCGACTCGATTGCGCCCCGGCACGCCGTGGGCCACACGGATTGGCTGGACACCGGGAAATCGCAGACTGATTTCATCAGGCAAGGCAGCCAGAAAGTTGGCCTGTGCTGCCCCAATTTGCTTCACCAGCCAGTGAAGACTGCCCCAGCGTTCCGAGTCTTCGGCGCCTCGGGGTGCGCGCTCGGTGCCATAATCGAGAAGGTAGAACTCGTGATTGCCCCGCACGACAGCCCAGTTGGAGGCGCGCACGATGTCGACGACGGCGTTGTTGAACGGCATCGGGTTGATCAGGTCGCCGTCAAGAATGACGAAATCGGGCTGAAGCCGTTCCAGTTCGGCCTGGACAGCTTGCAGCGCGGGCAGATTTCCGTGAATGTCGGCAAGGACAGCCAGTCGCATAAGAAATAGGTGGTTTGGCCTCAGACGTTTTGCGGCGCTCTGCCCGCTATGCTACCCGGTGGAAACAAAACCGTCAAACGGGAGCGGTCTGAAGATCGCGCCTGCGGAGTGCCGGATGCCTCGGAATTGCCGGCTCTCAGAAGCAAAACAGGTTGAAGCCTAGTCGCAGGGTGTGTGCAGCCCAACCTAAGGTGCGACCGCGATTTGCATGACCCATTCACGCGGGAGATGTTGGCGTCTTGCTTTCAGCCGGCGAGATTAGATCCACCGCACCAGGGAGGGGCGCGGGAACTGCAGGGGTTTGGGGTTGGCGAGGGGAAGGCGCGGGCGCAGAAAGTTTGTGTTTCGGGGCGCGGCTGCTCTGCATAGTCGCGAATTGACTATGGCTGAGTAGTTACCCTAAAGCAAAGAAGGTAAGAATTCCAGAACTGGTAACCTTAGCCAGGAGAATCAAGGATGCACGCTTGCAGGTCCCGTCAGTTGACAAGCAGAAGGCCAGTCGCTAAGATCGAATACATCAGGGGTTGGGTTCTCATGATGCTCATACGTTTCTTGGGGGTAGATGATGTGCGGTCGATTTGTCCTGCGGGCTTCGCCTCAGAATTTGCAAACTCTGTTTGATCTGGAGCAGCCGCCAACTACTGCGCCGCGCTACAACATTGCGCCGACCCAACCTGTACTGGCTGTGCGCGCCAATCCACATGGTGGCTTACGGGAAGCGACCTACCTGAATTGGGGACTTATCCCTTTCTGGGCCAAGGATCCTAAAATCGGCAGCAGGATGATCAACGCCCGATCCGAAACGGCCGCGCAAAAGCCCTCTTTCCGCGCCGCGTTCAAGTACCGGCGCTGCATTGTGCCCGCCGACGGATTTTACGAGTGGAAAAAGGAACAAGGGGGCAAACAACCCTACCTGATCGGACTGGATTCCGGTGGTGTTTTTGGCATTGCCGGCCTGTGGGAACACTGGGAACAAGACGGTTCGGTTATTGAGTCTTGCACTCTGCTGACGACGGAAGCGAACAATTTCATGACGCCGCTCCACCACCGAATGCCGGTCATTCTCGAACCGCAGGACTATGACGAGTGGCTCGATCCCGGTCTGCAGAAAGGGGATACGCTGCTGCACCTGATGCGGCCGTTCAGCAACGAGCAGATGCGGGCTGTGGCTGTCAGCAGAATTGTCAACAACCCGCGCAACGATGAGCCGGGCTGTGTGGAGCCAGTGACGGAGTAGAGCAGTTTTTCTTTCTCCCCGTTACACATTCCGAACCGTCCGCCTGGCTTTCACCGTGCCGACTTTCTTTTACCAACTCTGGAGCATACAAGACCAGCGAGGAACCTGAACTAGATGACTGCGACTGTGAACACGACTACCAATACTGATGGCTTGTCGATACAGGGCTGGCAGAGGGCCGGATTCGAGACACCGCCCGATAAGCCCCCGCAGCGGTTGTTCGTGCCCGGCCCTACCGACGTGCATCCGCACACGCTGGCGGCTCAGGCCGCGCCAATGATCGGCCACCGCAGCGACGAGATGGAATCGCTCTTCGGCAAGTGCGGCGAACAGTTACAGCAGCTTTACCATACCGCGGCGCGGGTCTTCACGGTAGCGGCCTCGGGCTCCGGCTTACAGGAAGCTGCCATCCTCAATGCGGTCAACGGGCGTGTAATCAACTTTGTGAACGGCGCATTCAGCCAGCGATGGCATGATGTCTCGGTTGGGTGCGGCAAGGAGGCGATTGCAGTTGAGCTGCCTTGGTGTACGGCGGTCAAGCCGGAGCAGGTAGAGGAGGCTCTTAGTGCAGAGCTTGATGGAGGTCCGGTCGATGCCATCACGGTAGTCCACAATGAGACGAGCACCGGCGTCGTCAGCCCGGTCGACGCCATCGCCGAATGTGTACGCCGCGTCAGCCCGGACACGCTGGTACTGGTTGATGCGGTTTCTTCTTTCAGCGGGGTGAAGTTGCCTTTCGATGCCTGGGGGCTAGATCTCCTGCTCACTTCCTCGCAGAAGGCTTTGGCGGTGCCGCCCGGATTGGCCTTCGCGGCGGTCAGCGACCGCTTAATGGCGCGCGCGGCGAAAGTTTCCAATCGAGGCTGGTATTTCGACTTCCTGCAGCTCGACAAATACCGCCTGCGCAGCACCACGCCAGCCACTCCGGCTATCTCTCTGCTACGGGCGCTTAGCGTACAACTGGATCGAATCTTCGCCGAGGGGCTGGATGCCCGCTACGCCCGCCACTCTTTCTGCGGGCAGATGAGCCGAGCCTGGGCTGTCGCCAACGGCTTTGGCCTGATGGCGGAAACCGGGTATGAGTCCGATACTGTGACGACTGTCGAGAACAGCAGGGGCTTAGATATCGGCGGGCTCAACCGTTTCCTGGGCGAGCGGGACATGCAGATCGCCAACGGGTACGGTCCTTACAAGGGCAAAGCCTTCCGCATTGGCCATATGGGCGAAGTGTGGCCTTCCGACTTGGAGCGCCTGTTCGCCGCGATTGAAGATTTCGCGGCCGCGGAGCAGGGATAAACTTGTGACTCCTTTCCGAAAGGCGATTTGGAAACGTGATCGTTAACCAGAAAATGTGGAACAGGACGCACAAGAGAAACTCACGTCAGTCTCGGTGACAAGCTGACATGCTCTATCTAGTAGCCACACCAATCGGCAATCTCGGTGATATTACTCTACGCGCCCTGGAGACTCTGCGCTCGGTCGATCTGATAGCGGCGGAGGACACGCGCAAGACGGGACGGTTGCTCAAGCATCACGGAATCGACACCCCTCAGTTTTCCTACCACGAGCACAATGAACGGCAAGCCGTGGAGCGCATCATCGGCGCGCTGCGCTCAGGACGCTCGGTCGCGGTGGTGACGAATGCGGGCACGCCTGGCATCTCAGACCCCGGATTTTCCGTGGTGCGGGGAGCGCTGGAGGAGGGGCTTCCGTTCTCCGCGATTCCGGGACCGACCGGTTTGATCACTGCGCTGATTCTCTCCGGGCTGCCCCTGCACAGTTTTACTTTTCGCGGATTCGCACCCCGCAAATCCGCCGCGCGGCGTCGTTTCCTTGAAATGGACGCAGCCTCGCCCCACACGCTCGTCTTTTACGAGAGCCCACACCGGCTAGCGGCATTCCTGACCGATGCACTTGCTGTTTACGGCGATCGGCCGGCCGTCCTTGCTAATGATCTGACAAAGCTGTACGAACGAGTACAACGGGGAACTGTTTCTGCTTTGCTGGAGGAGGTAGCAGGTAAGAAACTGCAAGGAGAGTTTATCGTTGTAATCGGCGGTCGCCGTTGAGTTGTAGCCTCCCTGAAGCCCATGAACTTCAGGGGATCAATCTTTTCCGCTCTCAAATGCCCTCTAACTTCCTTGTTGGTGCTTTCAACTATCTGGCGAGATAACTCGCCCCAGAACTGCATTCCGGCGAAACGGTCGTAAGCCTTTTGGGCACGTCCGCTGTTCTCCTGAATGAAGAGTGTAACCTAACAAGAAGCCACCCATGCCTGTCCTAGCCTGCGTACCCTGAGAAATGTCCCGCATGGACTTGACGAGTGGTCTTTGCAGTGTGTTGACTCTCAAGATTCATCGGCACGAGGTATGGTGTACTTGTCACGTAACTTCCACGTTTCCTGGCTTAGGCTGCTCATGCGTCCGCGGCGAGTGCGGCCCGGCGCCGCCTACGTTCCCACACTGGCGCAGCAGTGACCAATGCTACGCCGAACAGTATGCCGATACCGCCGAGCAGTTGCTGAACAGTGGGGAACACGTCGAATAGGAACCGAGACCAGACGACTGCTGCCACCGGGCTGGCTGCCAAGGCGACTGCGAAGACGCTCATGTCCAGTTTGCGCAGCGTTCGGTAGTAAAGCAATCTGCTAATGACGACGTCGATGGTGGCGACCAGCAGTAGAATAGGGAATGCCTCGCGGGACGGTAGGGCCATTTCGCCGCGGGCGAGGTTGAAGAGGGCAAGAAACGCTGCGGTCAACAGGAGGCGGTAGAAAAAGAAATTGAGCAGATCCACTTCGCCCATGTTGCGCTTGGTGAGGGCGGCGTGCAACGCGTAGATGAATGTGGAGAGGAGTATCATCAGCGTGCCGAGGCCCAGATAGTCACCCGGCTGGAACGAGATTACGGCAAGCCCAACCACGGCGATGGCAGAACCAATTCCTTGCCAAAGGCTGAAACGGTCCCCCAGCCAAAAGAGGCCAAAGCCCAGGCTGAAGAGCACGGTCATCTTGCCTACCATGGCGGCGACGCCTGGGTCGATATAGGCCATGGCGGCGTAATTGAGGTTGGTGCTGACGGCTACGCACAGACCGATTGCCAGGAATGACGGCCACATTCGAAGCAGGGGCGCAAGGCGCAGCCTGCGCCTGACCAGGCCAAGGAGGCCGATTTCCAACGCGGCGATTGCGATCACGTAGAAGGCACCAAGTCCCGGATCGATGTATGGAAAGACGAGGCGGGCAAAGACATAGTGCAGGCTGTCGATCAACAGCAGACTGACTATTAGCGTAATCCCACGTGCCCTGCCAACCTGGTTCCCGCCGCCGCCCCTCCATAGCATGGCGACGGGATTTCTACGAGGCATTTCTGTCATCGGATTTGCCTTTGTTTTAAGTGCGAGGGATGAGGAGGAAGGCCATCTCTTGCCCAGGCCGCAACGGTGTCGAAGACAAGCAGCACTGTCCTGCGATGCTCATCATATCCGGGCTTTGTGAAAGCTGCCAAAAGGGTTGAAGCTGTTGTGTTAAAATAGAGAGAGGCTTGGGCTTCGAGCGGGCTTGGAAGTTGGCGAGGGCAAAAGGATGGTTCGGAAGATTCTCCACTTCGATCTTGACGCCTTCTACTGCGCAGTCGAAGAACAGCGGCATGCCGAGTTGAAGGGGGCTCCCTTTGCGGTGGGGGGACGGCCGGAGAGCCGGGGCGTTGTCGCCTCCTGTTCGTATGCGGCGCGGCAGTTTGGCATCCGCTCGGCGATGGGCATGGGGCAAGCGGTGCGCCTGTGCCCACAGCTACGCATTTTGCCGCCGGACATGCGGGAGTACGGGCAGGTTTCGAGGCGGGTGATGGAGATTCTGCACAAGACATCACCGTTGGTGGAGCAGCTCTCGATCGACGAAGCGTTCCTGGACGTGAGCGAGCGACGCGAATACGCAACTGTTCTGGCGCGGCGATTGCAAGCGGAGGTTGAAGATACATTGGGGCTGCCCTCCTCGTTGGGGGTGGCCACGAATAAGCTGGTCGCCAAGATCGCCACTGACGTCGGCAAAGCCGCGGTCCAAACTGATGACTACCCCCGGGCGATACAGGTGGTACCGCCGGGTCGGGAGGCCGAGTTTCTGGCGCCGTTGCCGGTAGACGCGTTGTGGGGGGTTGGGCCGCGCACGCGCGAGCGGTTGGCCGCGATTGGCATTCACAGGGTCGCCGATCTTTTGGCTGCGCCGGCGGGGGGGCTGGCGCGACAGTTCGGCAAACTGGGACATGATCTCCGAAGTCAAGCGCAGGGAATCGACCAGCGGCCGGTAGTAACCGAGCGGGAGGCCAAGTCGATCAGCCAGGAGACGACCTTTGCGCAGGATGTCGTGGATACAGAGACTTTGCGGAGGGCCTTGCGTCAGCAGGCAGCCGAGGTGGGCGTCCGTTTGCGGCGAAACAGTTTGGCTGCACGCACGGTCACGGTGAAGTTGCGCTGGGCCGATTTCACCACGCGCACTCGCCAGACCACAGTCTCGCAACCGCTGGACGACGACGACGAAATCTCCCGCATCGCCCTGGACCTGCTGACGTCCCTGCGGCCAGGCGGAAAGGCGGTCCGGCTGATCGGCCTAGGTTGCAGCGGCCTGGTGCCGGCGGTACGCCAGATGAGCATATTCGACTTGCCGGCGGACGCTGAGACACAGGCCAAAAAGGAACAGTTGAACGAGGCGGTGCAGATGCTGCGCAAACGGTTCGGCGCAGATGCTATCAGGCGGGGGAGCGAACTGTGATACCGGTTCGGACCGGCTACCAGGGAAAAGAAGCGCGAAGTCCAATGTAGTTTCGTTAATAGTACAAGGGCTTTTGACACGGCTCTTGGCCTAAGTTAAATCGTATTTTGAGCAAGTTTTTTGGTCCCATACCTGAGCGGCTGCATGTGACGGAGATGAAACCAGTGCGATACGAAGTCCCGATTTCAGAAGAGTTGATAGACGAACTGTTCCCTTTTTGGGCGTCTATTTTTGGCGAAGTATTGCCAGACATTGAGCGCTCGGTATTCTTGGGTTCGGAAGAGGCATACAGTCAGGGCACGCTCTACTTGAGAAGAGAGGGTGAGCAACTTGCCGGCACATGTTTTACGATGCACTCGAAGTCGGTGCCTGCTCTGGCGGGATTCGGCGAGGTGGCAACGGACCCGCAGTTTCGCGGGCGAGGAATTGCGACGGAATTGTGCGACCAAGCGGTGGAGGATTTTCGTGCTGCGGGAGGTGAGGCTTTCTTTCTGGGGACCGTCAATCCCGCGGCGGCACGGGTCTATCACCGACTTGGGTGGCGAAAGCTGGCCGGAGCAGAAGTTATGGCCAATATCCTAAGTGGGGAATCGCCCGAGGCCTTCCTGGTAGAGTATTTCCAAAAGGGTGCTACGACGGTTGTTGAGGCGTCTCCTGCGGATCGAGTGCCAATGATTCCGCTGCTGCTTTGTCCACATGACTGGCAAGTGCTGGACGCGAACACTCTGATGTACTCAACGCGCTATGCCACGCAAAAATCGTGTATGGGTTTGTATGTGCGGTATGAACCGATGAGGCTGAGCAGGGGAGGCACCTGGTTCGTTGCCAAGACGGCTGAAGGAAAGGTCGTTGGGCTGTCGACGGCGCGCGGAGATGACACAGGTAGCTGTCAGATTGATGCGTTCGCGCATGCGCGCTTTTCGGAAGCCTGGGAAGAGTTGGTGCAGGCCGCGATCGGCAGATCCCGTGATCATGGCATGGGCAGATGCTATGCCGTCGTTTCGGTTGAGGATGAGGAAAAACAGTCCTGGTTCGAGTCGCTGGGTTTTCGCAGGGCCGGAGCGGGAGAGGAGTTCGATCTCGATGGAAGGCTCGTGGCTTCGGTAAGGATGGAGATAGTTGGGACTTAGCCATAGGAAAAACCTGAGCAGCCATGGCGCGGCGCTACTCTTGAACCTTGTTTCGCCATTTGAGTTGGAGTCTGTTCCTTCCTCATGCGGAAATGGGGAGCGCGATCAGTAGCCCGATAGGAAACCATTCAGGCCAGCGACCGTTCGCAGATTGACCTCTACCCCATCATGGCGTCCTCGCCGCGCCATTCACCGTCGATGCCAACATAATCCTTGACCAGAGGCTGCAGGTGCTGCGGAAATTCTTTCAGGAAGGCCTCGGCATTCTCTGATAGAGACCATGGCGCCTCAACCGGGTATGCGCGCGGGCGCAGGCCGATGCCACAGGAGAGGCGAACGCGGTCGATACGGTTGGGGAAGGCGGAGTGATAAGTGCGGGAGGCGAAAACGATTTCATCGCCAGGCTCGGTGAAGAGGGGCACCAGCCCGGGCACGTCGAAGCCGACGTGACTATTGGGTTCGGTCCCGATCCGATGGAAAGAGCGCTGGTCGGGGGTTAGCTGGAATCCTTCGGGCCCTTCCCAATCTTCGACGTGGGAATCTTCGATTACGGCCAGCCCACCATGCTTGGGATGGGATCCGGTGATATAGAACCAGAGGCCAGAGGGCCAGGGTCCGCGGTTCAGTATGTCGCCTGAGAAAGTGGGCGGGCCGTCGGAGAAGCCGCAGAAGTCGGTGTGCCAATTCAGGGGGTCGGAGCCGGGATTGCGGATGATGGCGGCGGTGCGGTTGATGGTCAATTCTTCCGACTGGCAGAAGACGCGCTGGGCCCGCATAAAAGGTTCGTGTTCGAATAGCTTCCACATGGCCGGTGAATGTTCGATGAAGGAGGGATGGGTGAAACTGTTGCCTGCGCCGAGCGTGTTGTCCGGGTCGAGGACCTGCTTTACCGATTCCTGAAGTTCATTCACCAGTTCATCTGAGAGTACATTCTTGACTATAGCGAAACCGTGGGCTTGCACACAGTCCTGCGCGGCGTCCAACTCCTCGAGACTGAACTCATAGCGGTAGCTCAACTCGGGCTTCTGAATGTGGCTGTAGTCCATATGAGACTCCTTACATTGTCAACTATTTGGCATACGGTTTGTGATCCCAGTGATCTGCTGTGCGCGCAGGGTCCAAGAGCGGGGTCCGTTCGATTGATCGGCGAAGGCGGAAGTGTGTTGCCACATTCAAGCGAAAGACAGGCATTTTCGACATGGCGGCGCATCCTAAGAAGGAGGCTGGAGGAGAGCTGCTCGACGAGGCAGCGTAGTTGCCGCGAAGACGTTTTGGCGAGCATGCCTTTCGACCAGATTCACCTAGCCCATCATGGCGTCATCGCCACTCCAGTCGTTGTCGATGCCCACGTAATTCTCGACCAACGGCTGCCAGCGCTGGGGCAAGGCCTTAGTGAAGGCTTGCGCGTCCTCGGAGAGCGGCCATGGTGCGTTTATCCTGTCCTCGCGTGCGCGGAAGATGATGGCACAGGAGAGCCGAACGCGGTCGATGCGGTTAGAGAAGGCGGCGTGGTATGTGCGGGAAGCGAAGACTATCTGATCGCCCGGATCGGTAAAGATGGGCACAACGCCTGGCACGTCGAAGCCGACATACCTGTTCGGTTGGGTCCCTAGCTTGTAGAAAGAGCGCCGATCCGGAGTAAGTTGGAATCCTTCCGGACCATTCCAGCCCTCAAGATGGGAGTCTTCGATGACTGCCAGCCCACCGTGATTTGGATGGGAGCCGGTGATGTAGAACCAGAGGCCGGAGGGCCAGGGGCCGCGGTTCAATACGTCTCCGGAGAATTGGCGAGGGCCGTTGGAGAAGCCGCAAAAGTCGGAGTGCCAAGCGAGCGGTGCAGAGCCGGGTTTTCGCAGAATCGCGGCAGTGCGGTTGATGGTCAACTCCTCGGACTGGCAGAAGATCTGTTGGGCCCGAATGTAAGGCTCGTGGTCGAACAACCTCCACATGGCGGGTGAATGTTCGATGAAGGAGGGATGGGTGAAGCTGTTGCCGTCGCCCAATGTGCCGTCCGGGTCGAGAACCTGCTTGACCGATTCCTGGAGTTCCTCTACCAGTTCATCTGGAAGTACCTTCTTGACAATGGCGAAGCCGTGCGCCTCAACGCACTGCTGCGCGGCGTCCAATTCGTCGAGAGTGAACTCATAACGATAGCCCAGATCGGGCTTTTGGATATGGCTGTAGTCCATTCAGTGCTCCGGCATTTTCAGGATTGTCCTGCATTGACCCGATGACCACGCCCCGAAAGATCCAGCCGCCTACCAAAAAAGGCGAACTTCGATTGCGAGGGGGTAGCTTCAGGTCGAGAGTGGCTGCTGAACGCTCAGCACTACCCCATCATGGCGTCGGCTTGCGGTTCCGCATCGTCGGGCTGCCAGTCGTTTTGGATGCCGGTATATTCCTCCACATAGTGCTGAAAACGCTGGGGAAACGCCTTTTTGAACGCCTTCGCCGTTTCGGGGAGCGGCCACGGCGCGTCGATCTTGTATGCCTTCGGGCGGAAGCCGACGCCGCAGGAGAGCCGGACGCGGTCGATGCGGTTGGGGAAGGCGGCGTGGTATGTGCGGGTGGCGAAGACGAGCTGGTCCACCGGCTCGCCGAAGAGCGGTACCATGCCGGGCACGTCGAAGCCGACGTAGCTGTGCGGCTCGGTTCCTTCTGGGTGGAATGAGCGCTTGTCCGGGGTCAGCTGGAATCCCTCGGGCCCTTGCCAGTCTTCCCCGTGGGAATCCTCGATGACGGCCAGGCCGCCGTGCTTGGGGAAGGAGCCTGTGATGTATAACCAGAGCCCGGAGGGCAGGAGGAACTTGTTCAGGATGTCACCGGCGTTTTGCGGGGGGCCGTCTGAGAATCCATGCCAGTCGGTATGCCAACCAAGTGGATCGGAGCCGGGATTGCGGATAATGGCGGCGGAGCGGTGAACGGTCAACCCGCCATCGCCGCAATAGAAGCGCATCACGCGCATGAACGGCTCATGGTCGAGCAGTTTCCAAGAGGCCGGGGAATGCTCGACGAAGGCGGTGTGCGTAAAGCTGTTGCCCTTGCCCAGCGTGCCGTCCGGATCGAGAACCTCCACCACGGATTCCTGAAGCTCCTTCACCAGCTCTTCGGTCAAGACGTTCTTGATGATGGCAAAGCCGTGCGCTTCTACACATTCATTCATGGCATCCAATTCATCGATGCTGAACTCATAGCGATAGTCAAAGACAGGCTTTTGAATGTGACTGTAGTCCATGAAAAACTCCTTGCAATTACCCTGGTGGACTTATCCCTTCAAGGACCCGATGGTGATACCCTGAATCATCTGGCGCTGCATGAGCAAAAATGCGACGATCGGCAACACGGACATCAGAATGGCGGCAGACATACCTATTCCATAGGCAGGGCCAGTGCCTTTCAGCTGGAACATAATGATGGAAACGCCCACCGGCATCGTGTAAATCTGGGGCCTGTTCAGTACCAATAGCGGCCAAAGGAAATCGTTCCAGTGGTAGGTGAAGGTAAAGATGGCGAGTGTTGCAAGAACAGGTCTGGACAGCGGGAGCGTGATCATCCACCAGAGCTGCAATTCATGGGCGCCATCGATGCGCGCGGCCTGGAACAGTTCGTCTGGCAGGGTCACTGCGAACTGGCGGAAAAGGAAGAGGGCGAACGGAGATGCCAGGCCCGGCAGGATCAAGGCCCAGTAGGTGTCGTGCATGCCAAGTTTCAAGGTCAGGACGTAGGAGGCAATGATTGTCGACCAAGCCGGGACAAGCATTGTGCTGATAATGAGCCAGAACAACTTGTCGCGCCCGGGAAACCGCTTACGGGCGAAACTATAGCCTGCCAGAGAGGCCAAGAGGACTACGCCGAAAGTAAAGGCCACGCCGGTGAAGACGCTGTTCCAGAACCATTTCAATACCGGCGAGTTGGCAACACCGCTGCCCGTCATCAGGTCGATATAGTTTTTGAGAACTGGCCGCGTCAATACGAAGGAAGGGGGGATTGTAGCGACATCTGAAGGGTGTTTGAAACTTGTAATAAGAGCCCAATAGAGCGGGAAGAGCGAAATCGCGGCCAACACCAAAATCATCAGAAGCGCGAAGTAGCGAGATGCACTGGCCGTTCCTTCTGGCAACAGGCGCAGCTGTAGCGTTTCGAATAGTGAAGACGTTGGTCCGTTGCGCGGGCTTGTTCTGGTCGCCATTTGCGGGCCTTCGGTTCAGAATTCCACAACCTGGGAAAAACGACGGAACTGAATTACGGTAAAACCGACTGTCGCAATAAGGAGCAGCAGACCGGCGGCGGCGGCCGTGCCGGTGTTGGCGTAAAAGATCAGCTGGTTGTAGATATAATAACCAACGGTAATGGTGCTATGAACAGGCCCGCCGCGCGTCAGGACATATATGGGCACGAATACCTGAAGCGCGCCTAGCGTGGAAACCACGATCACATACAATAGGGCGGGCGTCAGCAGCGGCAATGTGATCGACCAGTGCTTTCGCCAGAATGCCGCGCCATCGACGGCGGCAGCGTCGAACAGGCTGGAAGGAATGCTCAGCAGGGCCGCGCAGAAGATGATAATTGCTACGCCGTTACTGGAAAGTATGGCCATTCCGGCCAAAGAGGGCAGTGCCGCATAGATATTTCCCAGCCAGTTGACAGGCTCCAAATTGATAAGCGAGATGAAATAGTTGAGCACGCCCACATGAAAGTCAAAAACAAAGCGCCAGATAATTGCTACTGCCAGCCCGGAGATGACGCCGGGGAGGTAGAATGCGGCCTGGAAAAAGCCGCGCATGTTACTGCTGCGTAGTGAGACGATCAGAATGGCTGTCAGAAGAGAGAGGGCTGTCGAGATTGGCACGACCAACAGGGTGTAGTAGAAGGAGTTGACCATTGCCTTCTGAGCGCTGGGCATCTCGACGACGTCGGCATAGTTTTGCAGGCCTACATACTCGGTGACCCCGCGCGGATGCCAGTCGACGATGCTCAACCAAATGACCATAACGTAGGGAAACAGGAAAAAGACCACGAAGAAGGCCATGAAGGGCAGGATAAGCAGGTAGCCCCAAAGCTTCTCAGACTGGGAGATTGTCAAGCGGGGCCACGGGAGCCTTTTTTGTATTGGCCGCCAGCCGCTGCCGACTCTGTTTACGTCGTCCATCATTTATGCCAGGGGGTATTGCGTATTGCGTAACAACACGGAACTGTACGCAATACGCAATACTGGTCTTGGAAACCTATACGAACCATTCCAGTTTTTCGATCGTGGCGCAGAAGTCCTGTACTGCTTCTTCGGGAGGCGTGGGCAGGAAGATTTTCTGATGCACTAGTTCCAACTGCTCAACGGTCTCTCGTGCGCGTCCACCGTGGGCTGACGCTCTCTGCCTGCCGTAGGGAATGTAGTGCTCATAGTGCCATTCCAACATGGGATTGTTGACGCCTTCAACTGCTGATACGCGCGCAGGTAGCAGATACTGCGCTATCCATGTCTGGTTTTCGACATTGGAGAGCCATAGCGCGAAGTCGATCGACGGGCCTATTTCATCGGCACCGCCGGCGCGGTAGACAATTGAATTTACATCCAAATTCGGCCCACCCCAGTAAACGGAGTGATCGACGCTGGGATTGGTGGGGGGCTGGACAAACATCCAGTTTATCTCGCGCTCGGTATCGGTGACGACTAGCGTAGCGGGGTCGACTTCGACGCCGGGACGCTGTGACCAGCCGATGCTGGGGCCGATGCCGCCAAGGAGAGATTTCTGGAAGAAGTAGTCCCAACGGCTGGCGCTGAGGCCGGCCGGGTTGGGAATGACTCCATGAACGAAGTAGAGATCCTGCAACCATTGCAGCCATGCGAGGCCTTCTTCATCGCCCAATTTGCAGCGCCACGCGCCGTCCTTGAACTCTACCGTGTCGGCTCCCCAGTTCCAACTGAGGACCTGGTCCGGCCAGTAGAAGAACGGATTTGTTTCTGCGGTGGAGAATACGCCGCCCCAGACCTGGCTGCCGTCATCGCGTTCGAAGGTGCAGGCTTTCATCATAGCCAGATAGGCGTCGAAGTCCCACGCTCGCGCCGGGGCTTCGGGAAGCAGGTGGTTAGCGCCGGCCTCCTCAACGATGTCCAGGTTTAAGACCATGCCGTTGGCAAGAGTATAGAAGGGCACCATGTAGTTCTTGCCCCTGAAGTTCATGCCTTCGTACCAACCCGCAGGGAGGTCATCCTGGAACTCCTGGGGCAGTTCGATCTCCACGGCAACGTCGGATTGCAAGGCCTGGATGATGCCGTCAACGCTGGCGCGCAGGACGGTATGGGGAGGATTGCCGGATGCAATGGAAGTCTGCACCTTTACGATAGAATCCCATCCGATCGCCTGGTAGGTGATCGTAACATCGGGAGTTATATCAGTGTAGACGTCCGCCCTCTCCTGCTCCCAGGTCCCGTGTGGATAGAGATCACCGGGAAGGCCAAGAGCGAAGGACCACCACTGAATGTCGACCGGGGAAGCTGCGACTGCACTCTCTCCTCCATCGGAGGCGGGAGCTGCGGGAACTGCGCAGGCGGCCAAGGCGACAGCACCTCCGGTCATAGCCGCGGCTTTCAAGAAATCACGTCGCGAAAGAGTACTTCTCACGGTTGGGCCTCCTTTGATGATAGACGTTAACCGATGAACAATAATGGAACAGGATACATTATATTGCTAAGAGGAACTGTGTCAAGTGAAAAAAAATTGTCTAAATCAGGTCTCTCAGATTTGATGCCCACTCCGATGCGAGCAGCACAGTCTGTGTAACTCGACTCAATTTCAGTAGTCAGCCGCGAAGCGCTCGCAGATTCAAGCGCGGCGGCGGGTTACGGGAGAGGGCCGCCGGGTCGCGCATGGTCGGCCAGGAGTTTAACGACTTCGGAGTCACTCACTTGGCGAAAGTCATCATACCAGGCGCCCACACCCCAGAATGGGGAAGGAGAAAGCAAAGCGACGGCCTGGCTGACCAGATTGGAGGGCGCGGCTGCGGCGTTGCCGGCCCCGGTGGAGGTCTGAGAACGCAACTCGGCGATGGTACGCGACGGCGCGACGGGGACGGCGGGCACGATTTCATGGGGCTCCCGATAGAGCAATGCCTGGATAGCGGCGCGCATGGATGCGCCGGTGGCCAAGCCATCGTCGATCAGGAAGACGGTGCGACCTCTGATGGGCTCAGGCGCACGATCGCCGCGGAAGAGGCGGGCGCGGCGGGACAGTTCACGTTGCTGTTGCCGGGTGATCTGTTGGACACGTTTATCGCCCAGCCCCTGTTGCGCGACAACGGTCTGGTTGATGACCTGGACGCCGCCTTCGGCGATGGCGCCGAAGGCCAGTTCAGTCTGGCCGGGTACGCCCAGTTTTCGCACGAGTAGAACGTCGAGTGGAGCTTTGAGCGCGCGGGCGACTTCGCTGGCGACCGGCACGCCGCCTCGCAGGAGGCCAAGAACGAGGGGGTTAACGGCCTTTAACTCACGGAGCATGGCCCCGAGCAGTTCGCCGGCCTGGCGGCGGTTTCGGAAACGTTTCAGATTCGCACTTGCCAAGCAACAGCCTCCGCAGACTTTGTTGTTGACAGAGAGGAGGAAAGAGAAGGAACCAGCGGGAGGAAGGGGAAGTTTGGGGAGGAAAGTGGAGCGTTAGACTCACTCCGCTTTCCTCGCTCTTTGCTCCTCAGCTATTGATCTCGATCGGGATCGAGCAGCCAGGCGACCAGGGCCCGGAGCTCGTCTTCGCTCAGTTTTTCGGCGTAAGTTTGGGGCATTTGACCAACATCCTCGTAGGTCGGAACGACGAAAGCGCGGGGGTCGACGATGCTCTGGTAGACGTACTCCTCGGCGGTCAAGTCATCGACGCGGCTGGCGGCACGTTCGTAGAGGTCGGCCATATTGGGGCCGTTCTGTCCGGGTTCATTCGTTTGCGTCAGATTGAGATTGTGGCAACCGAGACAGGCCTCGTTCTCCCATAGTTCCTGGGGGGAACGGGTGTTGCGCGCCTTGTACTCTTCGATGGCAATGGCCTGTTCTTCCTCGCTCATCAAGATGAAGGCGGTATTCTGGAATTCAGTCGACTGTAAGACATCTTCAAAGGGTCTGAAGGGGTCTTCTTCAGGCGTCTGGGCGAGGGCGGATTCCTTCCAGTTCATGACGTAGGCTGCCACGTCTTCGACCTGATCGCCGCGCATGGGGCCACCGAAGTTTCCGCCCCAGGTGGGCATGACTTCCGCCCACTGGCTATCGGTCTTGCTGGGGCGACCGGCCGCAACGGTCAGCAATACGTAGTCTTCGAGTGACCCGACCCAGCCTACATCTTTCATGCGGCCTGTTGGGGTGAAGAAGTAGTAGCTATTTAACGCCGGCCCCAGGCCTACCAGACCCTGTCCACTCGGGCCGTGGCATCTCGAGCAGTTGTTGGCGAAGAGAATGGCGCCGTTTTCGATGGAGCGGCCCTGCCAGTTAACGGTCTGCGCTTCCATGCGCGGGTTTTCGCTCACCAAGACCAGCAACAACGCAATGATGCCAACCAAGGAGGACAAAATGCCCCATACTATTTTGGCAATCGGAGACCTGGTATAGAAACGATGCATAGTCGCTAGATTACTCCCCTACAAGAGCGCCGGACAGACTCTTCCACCCTTCTGAAACATAACCCATGACCAGGTTCTTCCAGCCGTACTGTTCCCAATATATAGAGTCCTCATGCAGCCAGAAGGTCTTTTCATAATTGGCTTCCTTTCCCTGCGCGTCGAACCAGTGGACCTCCCAGTTCAACTTCTTGAGGTCGGCCTGATCCTGGGTTATCGTCAATATGCCGACGGGCGCGTTGAAGTCAGGGTCTGCACGCCGGTAGAAATCGACAACATTATCAAACTCGTGCAGGAGTTCGGTGAATTCGTGGTCATGCACGTCGTACTCTTCATCGGTGCGCCAGACGCCGAGCGGCAGATGTTTGTAACCGATCTCACGCGAAAGGCCGGAGCCTTCTTCGGGCATCACGTCCTGCACAATTTCGACCGCAGGGGAGCCCTGCACGGCGTATTCGGGCGTGCCCATCCAGCTCAAGATGATCATGACTGCGCCGGCGACGATACCGGCGACGATGGCAACTTTGCGATCTTTGCCGCGACGGCTGGGGTTATAGTCGAGGTATGGAATTGCCATCAGCAGCACAAGGAGCACGCCCGGCATCAGCACACCGGCGATGAACTTGTCGGCGATTTTGAGCATTCCTTGCAGCCAGTAGAAGTACCAGGGCGCGACCGTATGCAGCGGCGTCGATTGCGGGTTGGCGATGTGTTCCAACGGGGCCTGGAAGAAAAAGACCGTAAGCAGGATGAGCAGCGTTGTGATGACGGTCATGAAACTGGTTTCGTCGACCAGCACGTCGGGCAGGTAGTAGACCCGCTTGTCGGCGGGGACGCGGTTGGCGGTATCCTCTCCCACTTCCTCCTCATCGGCGGGCAAGCTGATGCCGAAATGAACGACCTTGTAGTAGTGGACGAAGAAAAAGAGAATCAGCAAAATCGGTAAAAAGAGCACGTGCAGCAAGTAGAAGCGCAGCAGGCCGTTAGCGCCGATATCGGGAGCGCCGCGGGCGAGCAAGTTTAACGTTTCGCCGACGACGGCCGGGGGCACGGCCTCCGCCATCGAGGTGCCGATGGTGACAGCCCATAAGGCCAGCTGGTCCCAAGGCAGCAGATAGCCGGAAAAGCTCAGGAAAAGGGTCATTACTAGCAGCAGCACACCGGTAAACCAGGTAAATTGGCGCGGCGGCTTATAGCTGCCGGTTAGGTAGGCGCGCACCATGTGCAGCGTGACGATTGCCACCATCGCCTCGGCGCCGAGCCGGTGCATGTCGCGCAGGAACTGGCCGAAGGGGATATTGGTCAGCAGCAGGATCATGTCGGTGTAGGCCCGTTCCGGCGAAGGCGCGTACCAGATCATCAGCAGGATGCCGGTGATGGTTTCGACAATGAAGAGGTATGTCGAAAGCAAACCCAGCCGGAACGTGTGGGTGAAACGGGTCACGCTCTCGTGATAGTAGGTGGGTTTGATGTGGAGCAGGAAGCCTTCGCTGTGGGGCTTTAGGCGCGGGTTGGGGCGGCCCGGCGGTTCGCCCTGCAACATGCGGCGAAACTCACCGGCATCGATCCCGGCGGTGAGGCGGGTGAATACGTCATCCGCCGCGGCCGCGGCCGCGCCCAGAACTCCTTTTTCGCGAATGTCTTGTTGAAGGCCCATCTCGATCTATCGTCTCCTGGTAAGAGAAACTCAGGTTGTGGTCGCTCTACTTTCTACCTCACAATGGTTCTTCTTCAGTTATGGACCGATACCGCTTGGCAATCCTTCAAGAATCTTGCCCGTGTCAATTACAATTTCCGCTTCAAGAGAAGGCACGCCTGGGGCCTCTATAACTTCCCCTGCGAAATTCGTCTTAGCCTGAACGGCACGGCCCATTACAATTTCGATCACGAATTGGTCGAGTGAGCGGGGCGCAGGCCCTGAAATGTAGTGCCCCTCGCGGCTGAACTTGGCGCCACACACAGGGCAATCAAAGCGGGATCTTACAGGATCCCATATGATTCTGACGTGACCAATGGCCCGGCTACGCGGGCATACTTTGGAGAAGGCACGGGGTCCATCTTCAGTGTTTACCAACCAGAACCTTCCGTCCACGTTGGCCTGCGGTTCACTTCCTACAGGCGGCATGTCGGCGGCGGTGCCCAGATGAAATTTTCCTCCGAACGTATTTGCATTTTTGTGCGGGTAGAGGATCTGATAGGCGGCCAGTCCACTTCCCAAAGTCATCACTGCCAGCGTCCCGGCCCAAACGTAGGTGAGCATCTCCCGGCGGTTGAACTCTCCGTGTCCTGTTCCGGCCAGTCCAAGGAGCGGCTCAACCCGTTCAGCGAGGGCTGAAGTGTCAGCCGTGTCCCAGTTTCCTTGTCGCCGCAGGCTGTGTTGAACAGTCACCTGGACCGGATTCTCCTGTCAGAAATAACGCAGCTTGTATGCGTTTTCTTTGTCAGGCGGCGCTGCCACGGGCATCGGATCAGGTCTATGTAGGCACCTTCTTGGCCGGTGACAATGCTTTTGGCTTCCCTTGCAGGCGCTTTCCTGTGTCTACCACGATGTCAACGTCAGGCGCGGACAAATTTGGGGCCGAGATGGAGTCGCCCGCGTCTTCGGTCTGCGCCACGGTTGAACCGCCCTGGACGATTTCAATCAAAAATTGATCGAGAGAGCGGGGCGCGGGACCTTCGATGTAATGTCCCTCGCGGCTGAATTTTGAGCCGTGGCAAGGGCATTCAAAGCGATTGTTGGAAGGCTCCCACTTGTAGAGACAGCCCAGATGGGTACAGACCATGTAAAGGGCGCGCGGACCTTCGTCGGTATTTATAAGCCAGAACTTGCCGGTAGTATTGCCTTCCGGATCGATGCCGATCTGGGGCAGGATGTCCGGGTTGCCGAGTAGGAATTTGCCGCCGAACTCACCTTCGCGAAAGCGCGGATACATGAACTGGTAGGTCGCCAAGCCGCTTTCCAATGTCAGCAGACTCAAGGCGCCGGCATATGCGTATGACATAAACTCGCGCCGGTTGATGCCTTCCTGTCCGGCTTCGAAGGATTCAAGGACGGCGGCGCGGCCGACCGGCGCTACCCTTTCTGCGGCTGCGGCCGCGGCGCTGCCATTGCTTTGGACAGCGGTGGGGGCCTGGGCCGCAAGGGTAGCGGCAGCATCTTCAGCGGGGGTCTCCGCGGCAGCGCTTGTCTCGGGCGGCGCGGCTTCGGCGACGGGCGCTGATGCCGTTTGCGTTTGTGGCGCGGGCGCTTCTACGGGCGCGACCACGGCCGGTTCTGGCTGGGTCGCTGCCACTTCGGATGTAGGCGCCGGCTCTTGACCTTCGCCCGTGCTACCGTCGCGCGGCGGCAGCATCACACTAACTTCAACGCCGCTCCGCTCGGCAGCCATCTGCTGCGCGCGCTTAACCCTTTCGAGCCATGCCTGACTCACTTCCGCCATAATGTCTGGTCTCCTTGGAGATTAGGGAAACTGTATCCCACTTCTCGCCCCTTCCTCATCCTGCCATCAGGCTTGAAAGTACAGGTCTCCAAGCCTAGCCGGGAATCGTTGCATCGTTCGATAGAGTCGGCTTGAGTATAGCAGGCGGCCACTACATTGTCAAAATTATCACAAACGAAACTCTTTGCAGCCTTCTCTGTCAGCGGCCTGCCGCAAGTAGTCCCACTTTGAGCTGAAAAGACCTTCCAAAATGGCAAAGTGAGAAGTGCTAAAGCGGGCCTGACCGAAATCCAGGGCGAAATTTGATCGGATTGAAACGCAAAATAGTTCCGCTCGCAGATCGCGCAAGAAATGGCGGTTCGCCGAGACCCAAAAGGTCTATTGCAGCCTCTCAACAATGGCTACAATAAATGCATCACCTATTTCGAACAATCCAAGACCTATATATTTTTCGCCTTGACAAGGTTACGCTTTCTTTCCGAGATTCTATCACACACGTGCATCTGTTGTTAGCAACAAGACAGTGTACCTGACGACTGCCACGTCACTTTCGGAAGCCATTTGGGATCAATTCTTACTCAATTGTTCCAGGCTGGCGGCGACCTGTTGCAGACGGGACTCGAGTTCCTCCAGTTTGTCCCGTTCCCGCTGCACCACCTGTTCCGGCGCATTGCCGACGAATTTCTCGTTGCTCAGCAGACCTGTGGCGCGGCTGATCTGGCTTTCGATATTTGACAGTTCCTTCTGTAACCGATTGCGCTCGGCCACCAAATCGACCATGCCGGCCAGCGGCAGATAGGTATTGATACCGCCGGCGGAGAGTTGAACGGATGGGCCGGACGCGCTGCCATTGGCATTACTTTCGATGGCAACCTGCGCCGGGTCCAGCCGCGCCAGGCTCGTGAACAGATCCAGGTTTTCCTGCACGAGGGTGTGGTCAACGCCAGCGAAGACGGCGGCGATACGGCGGCCCGGCTCGACGTTGTATTCGGCGCGAGCATTGCGGATGGCGCGCACGATCTCCTGGATGCGGCCGAAGGCATCTTCGGCGGGCGCGTCGCGGCTGTCGGAAGACCGGGGCCAGCTTTGGGTCATCACGGCTTGTGCGCGCTCGGCAACGCCTGGCAGGTGGCTCCAGATCGCTTCGGTGACATAGGGCATGAAGGGATGCAGCAGCCGCAGAGACTGTTCGAGCGTGTAGGCGAGCACCTGACGGGTAGCATTTGCGGCTTCGGGTTGGCCGCCGTAGAGCCGGGGTTTGGCGGCTTCGATGTACCAGTCACAGTATTCGCTCCACAGGAATTCGTAGAGCTGGCGGCCGGCTTCTCCCAGTTGCCAGTTTTCTATGAGTTGGGTCACGTGGGTTTGCACGGCATTCAGGCGGCTGAGAATCCAGCGGTCGGCAAGGGTTTGCGCGTCCAGAGGGGGCAAGGCATAGGTTATACTGTGTCGCCCCTCTTGCTCGTGCAACGCAATCCCGTCCGCCTCCAGATTCATTAGCACAAACCGGGCCGCATTCCAGATCTTGTTGGCAAAATTGCGGTTGGCTTCGATGCGACTGACGCTGAGCTTCATGTCGTTGCCGGGCGTGCTGCCGGTGAGCAGTGTAAAGCGAAGGGCGTCGTTGCCGTAAGTGCCGATAAGATCAAGGGGGTCCAAGGCGTTGTTGAGACTCTTGCTCATTTTGCGTCCGTCTTCGGCGCGGACCAGCCCGTGCAGGTAGACGTAACGGAAGGGCGCCTCGCCTGTTAAGTAGAGGCCCATCATAATCATGCGGGCGACCCAGAAGAAGAGGATGTCGTAGCCTGTTTCAAGCACGGTTGTCGGATAGTAGCGGGCCAGGTCCGAGGAGTGAGGTGAGAGGCGTGAGGAGTGGGAGCCATTGGAGCCAGGATTGTCTTTCCCCTCTTTGCCCTTTTCTGTCACTTCTGACTGAGGCCAGCCCAACGTGCTGAAGGGCCAGAGGGCGCTGCTGAACCAGGTGTCGAGGACATCTTCGTCCTGGTCCAGTTCTGCGGTTTCGCCGTAGAATTCGATAGCTTGTTCGAGCGCTTCGCTTTCGCTACGGCTTGCGAACTGATGTCCGTCCGGCCCGTACCAGATTGGAATGCGATGGCCCCACCAGAGTTGTCGACTGATGCACCAGTCGCGAATGTTTTCCATCCAGTGGAAGTAGCTTCGCTCGAAGCGTTCGGGCACGATCTTAACGCGTCCGTCGCGCACGGCGGCGATGGCGGCCTCAGCCAAAGGCTTCGTCTTCACAAACCACTGGGTGCTCAACAGTGGCTCGACGATCGTGTGGCAGCGTTGGCAGTGGCCAACTTCATGGACGTGCGGCTTGTCGCCGATGACCAGGCCGGCCGCCTCCATGTCCTGCCACAGTTTCTCTCTGGCTGCGAACCGGTCCAGCCCTGCATAGGGGCCGGCGGCTGCGTTGAGAGATCCGTCCTCGTTGGTGATATTTATATAGGGCAGGTTATGGCGCTGGGCGATCAAGTAGTCATTGGGATCGTGTCCGGGCGTCACTTTCAGGGCGCCGGTCCCGAACTGAGGGTCAACGTGCTCATCGGCAATGATGGGAATCTCGCGCTCCAGCATTGGCACGAGAGCGGTCTTGCCGATCAGATGGGCGTAGCGTTCGTCCTGGGGATTCACGGCGACGGCCGTGTCGCCAAGGATCGTCTCTGGCCGGGTTGTGCTGACCTCGACATGGCTGGTCGTGGGTGCGGTACCGTTTGCCTCGCGCAGCGGATAGCGGAAGGTGTAGAGCTTGCCCTCGACCGGCTCATGTTCGACTTCCAGGTCGCTGATAGCGCTCTCACAACGGGGGCACCAGTTGACGAGGTAGTTGCCGCGATAAATGAGGCCGTCGTTGTAGAGGCGGATGAAGGCCTCGAGGACAGCGTCGCTGAGACCGTCGTCAAGGGTGAAGCGTTCTCGGCTCCAGTCGCAGGAGATTCCCATACGGCGCTGCTGGCCGCTGATCTGGCCGTGATATTCGTCTTTCCAATCCCATATCTCTTGCACGAAGCGTTCCCGTCCCAGGTCGTGACGGGTAGCACCATCTTCGGCCAGTTTACGTTCAACCACATTCTGGGTGGCAATGCCGGCGTGATCGGTGCCCGGCACCCACAGAGTCGGCCTGCCGGCCATGCGGTGATAGCGGATCAGCATGTCTTCGACAGCGCTGGTGATGCCATGGCCCAAGTGGAGCGCGCCGGTCACATTGGGCGGCGGCATGGAGATGACGAACGGGGGCGCGTCGGGGTCGGCGAGACCGCTTTCGATCTGCTGTTCGGGGCGGAAGAAGCCCATCGACTCCCACCATTCGTACAGCTTCTCTTCCCACTGCTGCGGTTCATAAATCTTGGGCATTTCCGCCTGCGGTTCAAGCGAATTTGTGTTTTCCATTGTCCCTGTTCTCCTGTCCATGATTCGCCGTCATCCATCAACCGTTATTCTTGAGTGACTGTGAACTGTCGTAGCGCTGCCCTACAGGGCAGGTAGTATATGTAGCAGATCATCTTCATCGTGAGATCCGGATGTAGAGCGGTCAAAAAAATAAGCCACCCCATCCAAAGGACGAAGTGACTCCGCGGTACCACCTTGGTTAGCCGGCAACCCTTACTGTTGAGAAGAAGGAGCCGCCAGCTCTCTCTGCCGCGATAACGGGCGGACCCGGGGAGAGCTATGCTGTGCGCCTGTTCACTCTCCCAGCCTTCCCGGCGACATTTCCCCAAGGGCCTCCGGCGTCAAACCAAAGTGGCTAAGACTCCCTTGTGCGCTGCGGTAACGGACACCCCTTCCAGCCAAGAGGGCGTCTCTCTGCCGTTCGAGCGCGTGGGTACTCCTCCGGTGCGCTGCCTTTCACAATGTATGTTGGAAATTATAGGCGGCGGAAATGCAAAAGTCAATATTTTGAGTCCAGCGATCGTGTGCCGGCTACTTGGCAGTGGCGTACATTGGTAGAAAGGCCGGCGCAGGGCGGTCAGACGACGGGGCCGATGCGGGGAGCCTTGCGCGAATAGAGCACCCCTTCGAGAGAGTAGAGGAGGAGTGCGGCCCAGATGAAGGAATAGCCGATCAGTTCAACACTCGTGAACGGCTCTTTGTAGAGGAAAACGCCGATGAGGAACTGAGTCGTGGGGGCAAGGTATTGCATAAGCCCCAGACTGGAAAGCGGAATCAGACGTGCGGCGGCGCCGAAACTCACCAGTGGGATGGCCGAAACGACTCCGGTGCCGATTAAGAGAAGGCCGATTCGGGGCCAGCTGCTGCCTGTCCAAGCGCCGCCGCCCTGTTGTCCGCTATAAAGAAGTATGACCAGAGCCGGCACCAACAGGAGCGTCATCTCCAAACAGAAGCCCTGCATTCCGCTCAGATCGATTCTCTTTCTCACCAGGCCGTACAGACCGAAAGTGAAGGCCAGCGACAGTGCTATCCACGGCAACTCTCCCATGCTTAGCGTCAGATAAACCACGCCGGCTACCGCAACCAGTACGGCAACCTTTTGGCCGCCGCGCAGCCGCTCGCCCAGAAAAATTATACCCAGCAGCACGCTCAACAACGGGTTAATGAAGTATCCCAGACTTATTTTGGCAACAAAGCCTGTATTGACGGCCCAGATGTAGGTGATCCAGTTGGCGGCAGTTAGCAGGGAAGCTGCCAGCACTAGCAGGAGGATGCCGGGTGAACGGCGCACTTTGAGCAGCCAAGCACCGTCCTTAAGAATGGCCAGTGCTATGATCATGGTCACGGCGGACCAGATTAGACGATGGGCGAGGATTTCCAGCGAAGGCAGGGCATGCAGCTGTCTCCAGTAGATGGGCATGACGCCCCATGTTCCAAAAGCAATGAGTGCGTAGAGATAGCCGCGGTAGGAGGAGAAATTCATGGAACAGCGGCCAGTGTCTTGGGACCGGTAGGTGTCCAGATCACCGGCCGTTGCCCTTCAGAATCAGACGGTTCCGGACGCCTTTCTCGACGGCGGGTCGGCTCCAGGGCATCTTGTGATAGGCTCCTTCCAGCCACATGGGGATCTGATCGGCATAGTTGCGGCTGACGGGATGACCGGACTGGCCGCTGGCGGTAACGCTTTGGGAGGCGTCCCAATTGCCAATTTCAAAGATCTGGCGGTAGGCGGCCTGTACTTGCACGAGGCCCGGGGGCAGTTCGGGCATAAAGGCAGTTTGGTTAGGGGTGGTTCCGTCGCCGCCGATGGGATACGGCCCGCGGTTGAATAGCCAGCCGAGGATGGGCGCGCTACCCAATGTATGGTTATAACGGATCT
Organism: Caldilineaceae bacterium; assembly: GCA_965220715.1. Lineage (GTDB taxonomy): Bacteria > Chloroflexota > Anaerolineae > Caldilineales > Caldilineaceae > Bin5. The sequence goes on along the minus strand of OZ244843.1, from coordinate 2,733,352 downwards.
GGTGCATCCGTCCCCATGCCCACTTGCGAGGCGTGGGATTTACCTCGCGACGCAAGCGGTGCACTGACAGTTGCAGCGCCGTCTCGATCAGCTCCTTTTTGGTCCGTCTGCGGCCGGTGGCGGCGTCGGCATACCAGGGCGAATCTTCTTCTTTTTGCAGCAGTTCCAGCAGGCGAGTTTGAGCGCGCAGCATGAAACCGTTGATGAGAAAGACCGGGCTGCTGCCTTTGCCCAGAAAGCCTTCGGCGGTGGCGCCAAGTTTCTGCCCGAATGTCAGGTCGAGGAGGTGCAGGAGCGTGTAGTGGAAAACCAGCGCGGCAGGGCTCTCTTGATCCATATGATAACCCCAGTCTTGCAGCATGTTTACGGCCACGCGCACGTATGGGTCTTCGCTCAGATGGTCGGTCAGCAGTGGAGTAAGGGCTTGGGCGTAGAGGCTGGTCTCATCAAGTTGAATCTGCTCCATGTCGCGCAAGGAGAGCGCATCTTTCTGGGCCAACATCTCTTCAATACGACGTGCCCGCCAGCCGGGCATTGTTTCAAAACTGAGGATGTAGGGGTAGTCATCCCCAGCTATTTTGTTGTTGGCCGTCACGACTGTGCCGCTGGTGGGATTCAGGAGGCGCGGCAATTCGTTATCTGGAATCAGCCCGTCCCATTCGTAGTCGCCGTTCCACCCAGGCGCGGGAACCAGACCGTTGCCGCTGCGGCGCAGAGGGACCGCGCCGGCGAGGCGGTAGGCGATGTTGTCTCGATCGGCGAAGACGAAAACCTGGGAAGGCGCGCTCCAGTCGGACAGAGCGGCGTCAAACTCTTGCCAATTCTGTGCTCTGTTGATGCGCAGGATCGCGCGCACCACCTTGCCCGGTTCGTGACCGATCCAGCGCAGAGCCAGTGGCGAGGCGGTCAGCACAGGCTCGTCGGGAAAACCAGAGTCCGGGCTATCCGATTTGAGAATTCCGCTCAGCAGGGGGCCGTGGCGGGTGATAACGACCTCTTCCACGTGGGGGCGAAGGCTGTTCCGCAGATAGATCTCTTCGCGCAGGACGGTGGCCTCTTCCCATTCGCCCTCGTACTCGAAACGCAGAGGCTGGCCATTCTCGTTGTCGGGATGAGGGCGTTCGATATACACGTCTTGCACATCGGGGAAGGCATTGGTCATGCCCCATGCGATCTGCTCATTGTGGCCGATTATGATACCCGGTGCACCGGCGAACGAGGCACCGCTGACGTGGATTCCGCGGCTGGAATTCCCCGACGGCGGCGGGCAATTCAGGTGCACTTCATACCAAGCGCCTGGCATCGACATGACCAGATGGGGATCGTTGCAAAGAACGGGACGCCCACTGGTGGTCTTCTTCCCTGACACTACCCAAGCGTTGCTGCCCTGCCCGATCCCGGGCGCGGCAAGCCCCATCCAACCTTTCAACTGTTCGTATTCATTCAGCATCAGGCCGGCAGTATGAAGCAGGCGCATCGACTCCTGGCTGCCCGCGCCCTCGCCCACGGTTGGGTTAGTGTTGGGATAGTCGGGTTCGAGATCGGCGGCCAGGGTCGGGTCCAATTTGGCGGCAAGTTGCAGACGGATCAGTTCACTTTCCCAGTTGATGCTCAGGCTCCAGGCCATCATCTTGCCAAAGGCCAATATGTCCTGCGGCGTCCACTCTTCAGGCTGGCGGCGGAGCAGGTTGAATTCGGCGGCCAGTTTTCCCTTGCGGCTGCGGATATAGGCGTTGACGCCTTGGCAGTAGTAGCGCAGAGTCGTAATCGTTGCTTCGTCCAGGACATCCAGTTCCACTTTCGCGGCGCGGTGAAAGCCGACGATGCGGCTGAAGCGATCGACGTCCAAGGCGACCTTGCCGAACAGTTCGGCCATGCGGCCTTGCGCGACGCGACGGTTCTGTTCCATTTGCCACAGACGGTCCTGGGCGTGGGTAAATCCCTGTGCCCGCCACAGGTCCGCTTCGGTCTGGGCATAAATGTGGGGGATGCCGTGTTGATCGCGCAGCACCTCCACTGTCGCATCCAGTTCGGGGAGTTCAAGCTCGCCCTCATGTTGGGGGCCAGGCCGTTGAACCAGCCACCAGTAGATGTAGATGATCAGCCCGCCTCCCAAGAGAATGATGACGAAGAGAAGGGCGAGGGCCAGTATGACGGTTATCAGGTTCATGGGTTTCGGTCTGCCGCGTTTCACTTTGCTCTACTTTGGGCTAAATGATACAGGTTGCCGCGGCAGTTGATCCGAGCCGATATCGCTGGGCGTTGATGCTGTGTTCCCGCGCGGGCCGATTTCCGTCAACTGTGCGCTTCCTCGATTCTAACACCTGTGTTAAAACCAAGTGAAATTGCGCGGGGATACTATAGGACTCGAATTTTCTTGTAATCCGGCACTCCTGGAATCCGATATATTGTCTGGCACTGAATTTGAAATCGCAGCGAACGCTACTTGAAAACCCGATGCGTACAGACCTTTTCGACTACGAACTTCCTAAGCGCTTCATCGCCCAGCAGCCGGCGGACCCGCGCGATAGCAGCCGGCTGTTGGTGTTGGAGCGGGCGTCCGGGCACATCGAACACCACAGTTTTGGTGAAATTGGCAGGTCCCTGCGACCTGATGATCTTTTGGTGGCGAATGACAGCCGGGTGATTCCGGCGCGGCTGCGGTCGCATAAGCCTACAGGCGGCGCGGTGGAGATATTTTTGTTGCGTCAGTTGGACGAAGCCGGCATGGAGTGGGACTGCCTGGTACGGGGACGGGGCTTGCGGGTCGGCGTCAGGGTGGAACTGGATGCCAGCCCAATCGATGCGGAGATTGTTGCAGAAGACGCGGGCGGCCTGCGACGGGCGCGTTTCTCGGCGCCGATTGCGGGGAATCTTGGGGAACTAGGTGAGTTGCCGCTGCCGCCATACATCAACGACTTTGCCGGGGACAGGGAGCGTTATCAGACGGTTTACAGCCGGGCTGAAGGCAGCGTTGCCGCGCCTACTGCCGGCCTGCATTTTACGCCTGCGTTGCTGAAGAGATTGCGGGGAATGGGGGTCGGATGGGAGTCGATAACCCTGCACGTGGGGTTGGATACTTTCGGCCCGGTGACGGCAGAGCGGGTGGCCGACCACCAGATCCACCGGGAGTGGGCTGAGTTGAGGAAGGAATCGGCCCGCGCTATCAACGCTGCCAGGAGGCAGGGTGGGCGAGTCCTGGCGGTGGGCACTACGTCGACGCGGGTGTTGGAGTACTGCGCGACTACCGCGCAGGGCGTGGATGGATATGGTCCGCTGTGCGGGCTGCAAGAGGTAGTCCCATACGTGGGCGAGGTTGATCTGTTTATCTATCCTGGCTATGGATTCCGAGCTGTGGACGCGTTGCTGACTAACTTTCATCTGCCGCGATCATCGCTGCTGATGCTGGTGAGCGCGTTCGTGGGGCAAGCCCACCCTCAGGAGCCGGACGCCGGTCGGCAGATGCTCTTCCAAACCTATGAAGTGGCAAAGGCGGAGGGGTATAGATTTTTCAGCTTTGGCGATGCGATGCTGATACTGTGAGGTGGAGAGCCTCACAGTCGCGTTGGGACTACGCGAGGAAGTTGATGGCAGCCCGTGACGACCGTGCGCGATGCGCCATATGCTCTATGCAGCCGACGGTGCAGGCGGCGTGGAGGGCGATGCCGCGTAGACCGGCTCGCTGTGGGCCCGGTTGTGAAGATCGGCAACGCAGGCAATATTCTGGTCCGCCATCCACTGTTGTAGTTCGGCGCGGATGAGTTGGATGGCATCGGCGCCACGCTGGTAGATGGCGCTGCCGACGCCGACGACGGTGGCACCGGCCATGAGCATTTCGACTGCATCCTGGCCGCTGCTGACGCCGCCTGTGCCGATGATTGGTGTTTGGGGGCAGGCTTTGCGGGCATCGTAGACGGCTTTGAGGGCGATTGGCTTGAGGGCGGGACCGCTGATGCCGCCGCTGCGGTTGGCGAGGACGGGCTGGCCGCTGTAGGGGTCGAGGACGAGGCCGGGCATTGTGTTTATGGCGCAGAGCGCGTCGGCGCCGGCGTGAACCACGGCCTGGGCTATACGGCCGACGCTGGGAACGTTGGGCGCAAGCTTGACGATGACGGGGATTCCCTGGCTGGCGACAGCCGTCTTGACGTAGCCGGTGACTGCGGCGGCGGACTCGGCATTGGCGGCGAAGGGCTCGCCGAAACTGTCCTCAACGTTTGGGCAGGAGATGTTCACCTCGATGAAGTCGGGCTGGGCGCGGGCGATGCTACGGGCGACGTCGCCGAACTCGGCGGCGGTTCCGGCGAAGATGCTGGCGATGACCGCGACTCCGCGCGGTTGCAGCCGCGCTTTGGCCTCTTGCAACAGCCCGATTTCCTCTTCCACGCCCGGGTTCGCCAAACCGATCGCGTTGAGCAGGCCGCCACCCCAGTCGATGCAGGAAGGGTTGACGTGGCCATGGCGGGGCGTAGGACCGCAGCTTTTAGCCGTGACCGCGCCGCAGCCTTCGGCCGCGGCCCTCTCAAGCAGGCTGACAGTTGTGCCCCAAATCCCGCTTGCCAGGACAAGCGGCGTGGGCAGTTCGCGGTCGAGGAAGTTGACTGACAGGTCGGGAAGTGCGTTACTCAAACTGGTTCACCGGTCCTTCTAGGCATCGGGCACAGTTGAGCCGTTTGCGGCGGGGACGGCAGCAGACAGGGTCTGACGAATGTCTTCAGGGATATGGCCTGTTTCGGCAAGTAGTTGCAAGACGTCCCCCAGCTCGAGGACGCTGTGGACGCGAATGCCGGCCTCTCGCAGGTTCTCCACTCCGCCTTGCTGCCTGTCCAGCAGCACAATCGCGTCTTCGACTACCAGCCCGGCGGCGCGGAACAGTTCGACTGAGCTAACGATGCTGCCGCCGGTCGTGATCACGTCCTCGATGATGACGACCCGCTCGCCCGGCTGCCACAGACCTTCGATATCCTTGCCCAAGCCGTGGCTCTTGCTCTCTTTGCGATTGTAGATCAGGGGGACGCCACTGGCCAGAGAGACGGCCATGCCGATTGGCAGGGCGGCGTAGGGGATGCCGGCGATGCGGTCGCACTCCATCAGATCCAATTTTCTAGCATAGGCGCAGGCGGCGGCCTGCATCAGGTTGGGTTGGCTAACGAGCAGGCGCAGGTCCACATACATTGAGGAGCTTTTGCCGCTGGCGAGGGTGAAGTCGCCAAACTGGAGCGCGCCCAGGTCGGCCAGCCCGGTGATCAGGTCTTTGTGGGACTTTACTGCTGACGAGACGTGTGGGAGGGGAGGAGGCTCTTCACTTCTCATATTGTCGCCCCGTTTTGTCTGGGCCGCGTTGATGCGGTCTCGGATACCCGATGCGACCTTACGAGGGTCGTCGGCTTGGGCAACGCTGCGAGCGGCAGCGACAAGTATTCCCAGTCCGTCGGCGCGCAGCCCAGCCGCTAGCGCCGCTTCGAGGTCGCCCCCTTGCGGGCCGATGCCGGGTGCGAGTAGCCAGGTGTCGGGCGCGACGGCGCGGACGTCGGCAAGTGCTTCAGGATAGGTTGCGCCGACGACCAGGCCCACTGCTGGCGACCAACTGACAGCTTCTTTTGCCACCCGCATGTATAGAGGGGCGGCTTCCTTGTGGTTGTGCTCGCTGGGAAGGGAAAGCTTTTGGAATGCGCCCGCCGAGGGGTTGGAGGTGTGGCAGAGCACGAAAAGTCCCTTGCCCTCGTAGGCGGCAAAGGGAGCAATGCTGTCCTCTCCCAGGTAGGGGCTGAGCGTGACGGCGTCGACGCCGAGTTGGTCGAAGCAGGCGCGGGCGTAGGCGGCGGCGGTCGTGCCGATGTCGCCGCGCTTGGCATCCAATAGGACAGGAATGTCGGGGGGGATGGCGGCGATGGTTGCGCGCAGGAGGGCCATACCTAGCTGGCCCAGGGCCTCGTAGAAGGCGATGTTGGGCTTGTAGCAGCAGACCAGATCGGAGGTGGCTTCGATGACGGCAAGGTTCCAAGCCAGAAGTGCATCGCAAGTTTTCTCAGGTTGGTTGACTTCCTCTGATCGGGATAGCTGTACGAAGTCGAGGAATTGATCCGGGCAGGCTTCGGGAGTAGGGTCGAGGCCGACGCACAGGAGAGTCTTGTTCCGCCGCGCGGCCGCTTCGAGCTTGGCAAAAAAGGACATGCGGAATCCTCGCATTGACAGAATCGGATGGCGCGTCTCCGCGCTGCAAGAACGCGGGGGGCGCTTCATGCCAGTTCGTTGGCCTATGCTATGCTACGCGGTTGGATTGGTCAAAACCGGCGGTAGGCCGGAGTTCGGAATGATAGAGCAGGCGGTGGTCTGATAGCTACATGGCGGCCAACGCGGCCAGACCTGCCCCTTCAAGTTCAGCCAGGATGATTTCCTCTTTTTCGGGCGTAACAGGCTCCTGCGGCAAGCGAGGGGGGCCGCAGTCAATGCCCATCGACTTCAGGGCTACGCGCATGGCGGGGGTAACACCGTGGTCGATCATCACGGCGGTGAGCCGGTTGGCCTGCTTTTGCAAGGACAGGGCCTGCGCGAAATCGCCGGCGTCGTAGCATTCACGCATCTTGCGGTAGGGGCCGGGCATGACGTTCAGAGTGGAGCCGATGTTGCCGGGCGCGTTCATCATGGCGGCGAAGAGGCACTGTTCATCCATTCCGGAGAAGATTGTCCAGCCCCTGTCCTGGGGCAGGTCGTCGCCCAGATCGATGATTTGGGCGATCTCGTACATATTTGGGTCGGTATACTTGGCGCCGCCCACGTTGGGAATGCGGCAGAGGAGCTCTCTCATCAGAGAGGTGGCGTCGATCTGGCCGCCGAACAGATAGGGGAAGAAGGGAATGTCGGGTGCGGAGGCTGCGATGGCTCCGTAGTGGCGGTATGTTGCCTCGAGGCCGCCCAGATAGACGGGCAACACAGAACTCACACCGGCGGTACCTTTCTCCTGGGCATGACAGGCGAGCGCCATCGCTTCGCGTGTGCTGATACTGCCAACGTGAACGATAACGGGGATGCGGTCGCCGACCCGGTCCATGACAGTCTCGACTACGCTGCGACGGTCCTTGGGCGCGAGCAGCAGGCCTTCGCCGGTGCCGCCGCAGAGGTAGAGGCCGTCGACTTTCTTGCTGAGCATATAGTCGACGAGTTCGCGGAGGGCGGTCAGATTGGCTGTGCCGTCGGCGTTTGCAGGTGTAATGAGCGCGGGCCATGCGCCGTGGAAAGTCTTGTTCATATTGGAATCAACCTTTGATTGAGCCGAGCATGATGCCCCTGACGAAATAGCGCTGGATGAAGGGGTATATCATGAGGATCGGCAGGGTGGTGATGACGATCATTGCTGCTTTGAGCGACTCTGCGGGCGGGGGATCGGTCAACTCGGTCATTTCGGCGAGGCCGGAGTAGTCGCTGTACTGGCCTGTTCCGTACTCAAGGATGCCGCGCAAGATGAGCTGGAGGGGAAGCTTTTTGGCGTCGTTTATATAAATGGCGGCATCGAACCAGGAGTTCCAGTGCATGACTGCATACCAGAGACCGATGGTTGCGATCACGGGCATGGAGAGGGGGAGGTAGACGCGTATGAGGACGACCAGCGGGCTGGCGCCGTCCATAATGGCGGCCTCTTCCAGTTCCTCGGGGATGGCCAACATGAAGTTACGCATGATCAGGAGCCACCAGGGGTTGATCAAGACGGGAAAAATCATTGCCCAGAAACTGTCCAACAGCCGTAGTTTTTCCACCAAGACAAAGTTGGGAATCAGGCCGCCAGAGAAGAGCATGGTGAAGAAGATAAACATCGTGATGGGAACGCGGCCATAGAGCCTGCGTTTGGAAAGGACGTAGGCAAGTGGAAAGGTGAAGGCGAGGCCGAAGAGGGTACCGACGATGACACGTGCGGAGGTGACGAAATAGGCGTTTATTACAATTGATCCCTGGCCCAGAAGCATGTCATAGGAGTTAAGCACCGGTTGGCGGGGATACAGGATAAACAGCCCGCGCAAGGCATACTCTCTGCCGCTGACCAGAGATGTGGACACTACGGAGAGGAAGGGTAACAGAAAAAACAGTGTAAGAATGATAAGAACAAGGATATTGATCCAGTCGAATAGCTTTTCGCCTCGGGATAGTTTCATGGCGTCCTCCTACCAGAGGCCTTCCTGCCCTAAATATTGGGCAACTTTGTTTGCCATATACATCAAGATAAGGGCAAGAACGGACTTGAAGAGGCCTACCGCTGCGCCAAAAGAGTATTGGCGACCTATCAGGCCGGCGCGATAGACGTAGGTGTCAATGATGTCGGATACAGAGTAGACGGATGGCGAATAGAGAAGCAGAATCTGCTCGAAACCTGCGTCAAGCATCCCGCCGATGCGAAAAATGAGGATGATGACAATCGCGAAGGAGATGCTGGGAAGGGTGACATACCACATACGTTGGAAGCGATTGGCGCCATCCATGGCGGCGGCCTCGTACATCTCCGGGTTGATAGTGGCCATGGCGGCCAGAAAGATGATGCTGTTCCAGCCGGCTTGCTGCCAGACGTCCATGGTGACCAGTATGGAACGGAAGAGGGCTGGGTCGGTCAGAAAGGCTTGGGCATCGCCCCCGAAAGCGACGACAGCTTGATTGAGGAGGCCGCCCTGAGGTGTAAGCATAGCGCGGACGATGCCGGCGGCCACAACCATGGAAAAGAAGTGCGGCAGGTAAGAAATCGTCTGGACGGTGCGCTGAAATACTGTAATACGCACCTCGTTTATCAAGAGTGCGAGGACGATTGGGAGGGGGAAACCAAAGAGAAGCTTATAGAAGCTGATGAGGACTGTGTTGCGAACGACGTTCCAGAAGAAGATGGAGTCAAAGAAGTTGCGGAAGTGTTTAAATCCCACCCAGTTGTCCATGCTGAACATGGCGCCGAGGCCGAGGAAGGGATCGTAGTTCTGAAAGGCGATGATCAGGCCGACCATGGGGAGATAGCGGAAAATCACGAAGTAAAGGAGAGGAAGTGCGGCAAGGGCGTAGAGAAATCGATCACGCTTGATCTGGCGCCATGCCTCGCGGAAGCCCCGCCTATCCGTGAAGGCAGGGCGGTCCTCGGTCACGCGCACTCTGATCTGCTCGCCAAGGGGTTGTTGCATTCGTCCACCTCCTGTCGCCGAGGGGAGGGTCAGGGGAGGAGGGGCACGCCCTCCCTCCCCTTTAGTTCTCGTAAATTAGGGGTGATAGAGCCGGTACTGCTGGGTGTAGAGTTCGCTCCACTGTTCGAGTCCGGCGCCATTCAACTCATCAACGAAGTTGCCATATTCGACGATTGGCCGCGCGCCGGTGATGAACTTAATGCTTTCCTCTTCGACGAAGCGCTCGAAGTCGGGTTCGCCGGGGAAGCTATCGCGAATGGCGGTGCGGTCGTAGGGCACGTCGAAGTCGACGGGCATGCGGCCGCCCTCGTACTGGTTCCAATAGGTATTGATGTGCCGCCAGTGGCGGTTCCACTCGACTTCACCGTCATCGTTCTGAAGCTTGACGGCAGTAGCCCATGTTTCCGGCCCCAGTCCGAGAGTGACCTGGAAGTCACGCGAGTATTTTTCTTCGCAGACTGTGCTGCCGGCAGAGTGGAGGCGGGCGATCTTATTTTCTTTGTCGACCCATTCCCAGTCTTCGCCGGGCACGCCCCAGGAGGCGATGAGGTAGTTGGTTACGTCATCGGGTCCGTCCTCGTAGATCCAGTTGGCATACTTGATGACAGCCTCGGGGTGCCTGGACTTACGGGGGATCATATAGGCGCTGTTGGAGCCAGCGTTGTTGGTCTTGGCAACGCCGGCCGGGCCGGTGATCTTGAGGGAGAGTACGTAGTCTTCCTCTTCGTAGCCGGCGTCGCGGCGGATCTGGTCCCACCAGATGGTCATACGGGAGTACCAGCCGAGCCATACGCCGATGGCAAGGGTTTTGAGCATGGCGCGGTAGTCGGGATTGGCGAAGGATTCCTGCTGGAGCCAGCCGTTGTCCCACCATTCGTTCATTTTGGCGAGCCAGTCCTGATACCCCTCTTGCAGCTCTGGGGGTTTGAGCATTTGGTCGGCGGGATCGATCCAGCGGGAGAAGCCGTGGTCGGTGAAGGCGCCGAGTGTGTTGTACATGAGGTGGCGGCGGCCCATGGCGACGATGACGGCTTCGGGATGGCTATCCTTCATCGCTTCATAGGCGTGTTCCAAGCCGTCCCAGGAATCGGGTACGTCGAGGCCGGCTTCGGCAAGCCAGTCGGAGCGGAAGAAGGGGAAGTGGGTATGCCCCATAAGACCGAGGCGGGGATAACCCCAGATTGTGCCCTCGAAGTCCTTCATCATGCGCCAGTCCAGGTCGGAGTGTCCGGCCAGGATGTCGGCGCCGTCGACTTCAAGCAGGTCGTCGAGCGGCAGTGTGACGCCCTTGAAGTCGGGCCAGTTGCCGACAAAGAGGTCGAGGGGTTGTGTGCCGGAGGCGAGCAACAGATTGAGTTTCTCTGTGGCAGCGCCACCTGGCGGCAAGATGTTGGAGTTGACCATGACCCCGGTCTCTTCGAAGATGAGATCGCGCACGGCATTGGTGCGTTCAGGGTCGCCGCCGCCGGGGCAGGGGTTGGTAAACGCGAACCAGACTTCGGGCGTCTCCATGGCGCCGCCGTCGCCGGCGGCATCTGGCGCTACCGGCGGGGCGCAGGCGGCCAGGACGGCGCCGGTGGCCACTACACCCATGCCCTGGAGCATTTGACGGCGTGTCAGTTGATTGGAAGTCACCATTCGGATTCCTTTCACTTGTGGATGGTGTTGATGAACTGAACTACGATGATATGAGAAAGAGTCTTGCCAGCCGGGAAAGATGATCCGGCTGGCAGACCCGATCTACTAAGGATGATACTGGCGGTACTGCTCGGTGTGCAACTCGCTCCATCTGTCCAGGCCGGCGTTCTGCATCGAGTCGAGGAAGTCGCCCCATTCTGAGAGAGGACGCGCGCCGGTAATGAATTTGACCGACTCCTCGTCAATGAGACGCTCGAAGTCTGACAGGCCTGGGTACTGGTCGCGGATCGCGGTAAGGTCGTAAGGAACGTCAAAGTCGATTGGCATCTTGCCATGTTGGAACTGGTCGTTGTATTTGACGACGTGGGCGCTCTGGCGGTGGACGGTACCGTCAGCCAACACTCTTACAACGTGGGGTTCGGTACCCATGCCCTTGACCTGGTAGTATTCACCGGGATACCTTTCCTCACAGGGAGCTGTAGCAGGGACAAGGGCGCGGTAGAGTCCCGCCTCTTTGTCGTGCCATTCCCAGTCGACGCCTTCGATGCCGGCCTGGGTGATGACCAGGTTTCGTGGTTCATCGGGAAGACCAGCGTAGGCCCAATCGGCGAAGCGAATGACGGCGTCTGGATGCTGCGACTTGCGGGGGATCATATAAGCGGCATTGCCGCCAACGTTGTTGGTCTTGGCCAGCCCCATCGGTCCGGTCATCGTTTCGGGGAATGTGTAGTCGATGTCGGTGTAGCCAGCGTCCAACCTGATCTGTTCCCACCAGATGGTGATGCGCGAGTACCAGCCGAGCCAGGTGCCGATAGTGAGGGTCTTGAGCATGGAGCGGAAGTCAGGATTGGCAAAGGACTCAAGCTGGAACCAACCTTTCTCCCACCATTCACTCATCTTGGTTAGCCAGTCAATGTATCCCGGATGGGTCTCTACCGGTCTTAGCATGTTGTTGGCGGGATCGACCCAATTTGAGTAGCCGTTCTCAGTGAAGGCGCCCAAGGTATTGTACATCAGGTGGCGGCGACCCATAGTGCTCGTGACCGAATCATCGTGAATTTCCCTGAAGGCCTCGATGGTGGCCTCCATGCCGTCCCAGGTATCGGGTGTTTCAAGGCCGGCTTCGTCCAGCCAATCGGAGCGGAAGAAGCAGAAGTGCGTGTGGGCCATGAGCCCCAGCCGGGGGTAGCCCCAGGTAACGCCTTCGGCATCCTTCATACGCGCCCAGGCAAAGTCGTTGTTGAGGGCGAGAACGTTTTGGCCATGCGCCTCCAGGAGATCATCCATGGGCAAGATGATGCCCTTAAAGTCGGGCCACGATCCCTCGAAGAGGTCGAGGGGCTGTGTTCCAGAGGCAATCAACAGGTTCAGTTTTTCTGTTGAGGCCGTACCGTGTGCGGAGAGATAGTTCTGGACCAGGACGCCGGATTCTTCAAGGATGATATCCTGCACGGCCTTGGTCTTTTCGGCATTGCCGCCGGTGGCACAACCGGATACGACAAATACCCATACTTCTGGAGTTTCGGCGGTTTCGGCCATATCGCCGGCCGCCTGGGGGGCAGCAGGCGGTGCACAGGCGGCCATGAAGGCGCCGGTGGTCGCAATCCCCATTCCCTGCAGAAAGCGTCGTCGGCTCAGAGTAAGGTCAGACATGGGATGTTCTCCTTATGTGTGCGGATGGTCAGTGCATAAGCGGTGAACAACGGTTCGCGATTGGACTTGACCAAGAGTGTCACGGGAAAACAGGCCTGCGGAGTCCTTCTTATGTAGGTTTATCACCTCCTCCGTCCAAACCGACAAAAAGCAGCTTAGACGACATATGACCTGGCCATTCCTTGAAGCAGTTGGTTACTCTTAGCTTGCTGGTCAACGTCTTCGGGATCCAGTCTGGCAAGCAGTTCCTGATGTAGGTTGGACTGGACGGAGGCCCAGTCGGGATGGCCAGCCAAATCGATGAGTTCGTTGGGGTCGGCGGCCAGGTCGAACAGCTGCGCCGGAAGGTCCACGTAGTAATTATACTTGAAGTTTTCCTTTTTTGCCATGAAGCCGGCGCTGAGCATTCCCTGGGCGTGGTATTCGGCCACGACAACCTCTTCCGAGAAGGTTTCTGCGCGCAGCGCAGGCAACAGGCTTCGTCCCCGGAGACCGTCAGGAATAGGGGTGGCGGCGAGGTCCAGCAGGGTGGGCATGACGTCGACGAGGCTGACATTCTGGTTGACGCTGATGCCCTCTGCCAGATCCGGTCCCCTTACCACGAGCGGCACGCCTACCGACGACTCGTAGAAACACTGCTTTTGCCAGATCCCATGCTGCCCGGCCATTTCGCCGTGATCGCTGAGATAGATGACTACAGTGTTCTCACGCAGAGGGGAGCGATCGACGACCTGTAACAGGCGGCCAATGTGTTCGTCGGTCAACGTTACCAAGGCAAAGTAACTGGCGAGCGCCGTGCGCGTAGTTTCGTCTGGCAGCGGCTCGTCGTTGTGGAAGAAGTAGCGCAGTTGGCGGATAGCAGGGTGCTGGTTTTCCAGGGTTTCGTCGCCCAATTCGGGCAGGTCGATGCGGTCGGTTGGGTAGAGGTCGAGATATTCCTGCGGCGTGTACAAGGGGAAATGGGGATACATAAAGCTGGTAACCAGACACCAGGGTTTGTCGGTAGGATTGTCAGCTTTGTCGCTTAGGAAGCGCTCGCCCAGGTCGGTTGCGGTGCGGTCGTATTCGAGCCAGCGAGGCGGGCCGGGTCCGCATTCGGTGACGTGGGAGTTGCTACCCCGCCGCGCCTCTGCTGTGCGCGCTGGACCCTGACCGAAGCGGACCCATTCGCTCATGTCGTCGAACAGCCGCCGCCCGAAACCGTGCAGGCGGTCGGGGCCGACCATGTGCATGCGCCCGCACAGCGTTGTCTCGTAACCGGACGCTTCCAAGTAGTGGGCAAAGGTAGGGATTTCGGAGGCGAGAGGGGAGCCATTGTCAAAGACGTTGACATCGGAGGCGTACTGGCCGGTAAGAAAGGACATGCGGGAGGGAACGCAGATAGGGTTGTTGCAGTAGGCGTTTTCAAAAAGCACACCCTGACTTGCCAGGCGGTCCAAGTTGGGGGTCTGGACTACCGGATGTCCGTAGCAACCGGACACAGCCGGGTCATGCTCGTCGCTCATTATCAGCAGAATATTAGGTCTACTCATTCTGGTACTGGCCTGATGGAGAGATAAGAGGGGAGGATTGAGGCGAGAGGAAACCCCTTTTCTCCCATTTGCGGACTTTTTTCAGGGGCAGTTTAGCCTGCCCTACCACGCCAACTGTTCACTGGGCTGCATTTCAATCACGGGCGTACCGTCTTCGTCGACCCAGCGTCCACACAAATCGCCGCCCTCGCTGATATCCAGTTCGACTTCCGTGCCGTCCATGCGAAAGATGGGATGGTAATACTTGGCGACCTGCTGGGCTTCGCCGGCGATGTAGTGGCCAATTAAGGCGCGGCGGAAGCGGTCGGCGCTGGTATTGGGAAAGCTGCCGTGCACGACCTGGCCGTTGAAGAAGACGACGTCGCCTGCCTTCATGATGACGGGTTGGGCGTCCACGTCCTCGGGCAGGTCGACTGTGACGTCGGTGAAGCTCTGGGTTGTATCGGCTTCGGCTGTACAGAGGAGGGGCCAGGCGTGGCTGTCCGGGACCATTCGCAGGCAGCCGTTTTCTTCGTCGCAGTCGTCAAGGGCCATCCAGGCGGCGATGCAGGTGCCGGGTTGCACGCGCAGGTAGTGCTGATCCTGGTGGAGGGCCTGGCCGCGGGCGCCGGGCGGTTTGAAGTAGAGCATGGTTTGCACGGCGAAGGGTTTGCGCCCGAGCATATCTGTCATGCAGTCGCGCAGGCGGCTGTCCAGCATCCACTGCAGACTGAGCTCGTCCCAGCGGTGCATGTGGATCATGCGGGGGTATTTCTTGAGGGGATCCTTGCTACCGTTGTCGATGCCGGCCGAGTCGCCGGGGTAGGATCCGGCCGCCCGTAGTTCCATGAAATGCTGCCGGAATCGCTGTACCTCTTCATTGGAAAATAGTCCCTGCACATTGAGGTAGCCATTACTGTCGAATTGGCGTTTCTGTTCAGTGGTCAGCATCTGTACCGGCCTCACCTATTCGTGGAATTCAAGTGTTAGGATGTCTGTTATGAAACGCTTCAGCTCGCATCTGTCATTAGGTAAAGTCTTGGGATCAGAATTGGTCAAATGCGGCGGGCGGACAGTTTTCGAACTGACAGGCAAGGCCTATTCTACTTATTTTCTTAGTTTGCGCAATGTGCAGGCGCGCCAGTTTGCATCCCAGACTCTTGAGGGGTTGGTCTGACCAGTGGCGACTTCGGTCAGGTCTATGAAGTGGCCCCACTTGACGGACAATGATATGGGAAACTCCACTTGCGAGCGTGCATCCCAACAGGTCCCCAACAGAAAGTGGGACATAGAGGTGGGACAAAATAGGAAGCAGTGCGTTATGGGTTTTCCTCTAAAGCTAACCCAATGGGTATGTTAAATAATATATCATGGCAATTGGGCCACTTACTGGCGGGGACTCAGGCAGATTGGGCATTTTGCAGCCGTCAAACATGAAAATCCTGGTAGGGACAGCGCCTGCCCTCAAAGAACTATGCGACACGCACGCGCGCTAGTGGCCTTGGCGGGGTGTCTTCAGTTGTGGAAGATGAGGGGAAAGAGGCCGGAATGCCGAAACGGGGAGGTGAAGAGAGTGGGCGAGAAAATCATTTGCTCTCACTCGGATCGACAGGTTCTATTTTCGATTCCGCTCTATCTTCGCCATGGCTTGGCGCACGCCACGCGGCAGGCAGCAGTTCTTCAAGCTGCGAGCGCAGGGGGGGCGGGTCGTAGCCCAGTTCGTAGGCGCGGCTGCTGTCGAGGGCGACATTGGCAGAGCGAGCGGCCAGAAATGGTCGTTCTAGTTGACCTGTGTAGGAGTCCAGCACACTGACCGGAACGGCCAGCTGTTCGGACAGCCCTAAGATGTTCAGCGTCAGAAGACCGAGTTCGAAGAGGCTGATCTGGTCGCGCCCGCCGAGGTGAAGCCGGCCGACCACGCGATCTATTTCAGCGACATTGACATCATCCTCGAAGCCGCTGCCGGCGATCTGCAAGAGACCATCGGCCGCGACGGCGGCGCTGACCGGTGTGCGGACGGCGTCGCCAAAGAGGGTAACCTCTTGCCCGCTGCGAAATGCGGCAACCAACTTGTGAAAGAAGGTCTCTCGCCCCAAGCTGCCGTAGCCGACTATGAGAGGCAGGCGGGCGACGACGGCGTCGGCATATGCGGCCAGAATCCCCTCCTCGGCAAAGGCTTTGTGCTCTGCGTAGACGTTTATGGGCGCGGGTGGGTCATCCTCTGCATAGGGGGCATTGGCGCCGTCGAACACGAGATCGGTTGAGGTAGAGACGAAGGGGATGTCCATGTCACCGCAGAGGGCGGCCAGATTGGTTGCGGCGTGCAGGTTAATGCGCAGGGAGTCGTGCGGATACTGTTCGCAGAAGTCGAGATCGGTGATGGCAGCGGTATGGATGACGGCGGCGGGCTGCACGTCCGCCATCATGGCCTTTGTTTCGCTGTAGTCGCCCAGGTCGATGCGCCCGTGGTCGATTTCCCCGAAGAAATATTGGGCTTGGCGGCGGGTTGTTCGGTGATAGGTTGAGACAGGATGCCAGCGTTCCTTAGCAGCCCGCAGAATATGGGATCCCAGAAGGCCGGTTGCGCCGGTTATTAGCAGTTTCGGCGGCATCTTACCAGTACCAGATCTGATTCCAGGCGGCCATCCAGTCGGCGCCGACGCTGTGGACTCTATAGGGAGGCTCCAAGCGTACGCCAGGACGGCCACGGAAGGCGTCCAGATGTTCCGTTGTGCTTACGTCGAAAGTGATAGTTGTAGGGCTGCTGAGCTGATAAGGGGGTACGGCGCTCAGATCTGACAGGGCCTGGCGGGCGCCGTCTTCTATCATCTGGCGGGCGCGCACCGGGGGTATCTGGCGGGCGCCGTAGCGGGACAGCCCTTTTTTGACTGCAACCGTGGTCAGACCATCGCCCAGGAGTTCGGTGGATTCGCGACAGACAGCCTCGTCGCCGGTAACGAGGAGGACAGGCGCATCGTAATAGCCGCAAAGGGCGGCGTTTACGCCTACCTCGCCCACGTCCTGGCCGTTGAACCAAAGGTGCCGCCAGCGCACGGTGGAAATTGTGTGGCTTAGTACGCCGTCGGCGGTGCCGGCCTTCGCGTGCATGCCGACAAGGAGTACCGCATCACAGCCGGCCTCGAGCGTGTCGAGATAGCGGCTCCAGGTGTGGTGAGCTACCCATTCACAGCGGGGATCGAGGAGTTCGGGAACGAGAGAGTTGAAGGTCCAGGGGCCGCCCGCGCCGTGGCAGTCCACGACCACGATCTCGGTTGCTCCAGCAGCGGCCGCGCCCCGAACGGCAGCGTTTATCTCTTCCGTATACAGGCGCCTGCCCTCTTCGTACATGGGCTCGCCGCCGTTAACCTGCTCCCAGGCGACGATGCCGCTCACACCTTCCATATCGGTCATGACCTGGACACGCATGGTTCGTCTCCGTCCTTGGGAAATAGGGGTTCAGTTGAATCCGACAAGAAGGATTTCGCGTTGGACGCGACACAGCCCGGTTGCGCAAACGCCCGGACTGTGTAAGGGCTCTAATCATGGCCGGTGTGTTACGGGATAGGCGATAGGGTGCGTCCAGCCTGACAGGAAAGGCAGAACTTATGCCGTGGCCTCACTGAATTCCGCCGGCACTGTGGCGGGAAATGGCCAGTCGGTCGACACCGGTTCCAGTTCTTGCAGTCCTAGTTCTTGCAGTTCCAGTTCTTGCCGTTCCAGTTCTTCCAGCGCCCTTGCTTCGGCGGCCTGTCGAGCGCTGATCCCCCGCGCGATTGCGTCGTCGACGCGTAGTTCGGCCAGTTCCCAGGTTTGCTCGAGCGCAAGGGCCACTTCGGTGATCAGCAGTGCACGTGCTTCGGCCAGAGCTTCGTTGTCTGCTTCGGTGAGGTACCTGGCTGTTTCGCGCCAAGTCAGGTCGCGCACGGCGGCGGCTATCCGCTTTGGATAGCCTGAGTGAATCTGTTTGTCGATGTCGTTGCGCCGCAGTCTGAACTCATCAGGCAGATCGAGGGGATGTAACTCCAGTGTCTCAATTACGCCGGAAATGCGCGCGGCCGACATGACGGGGCGGACGCCGATCTGCTCGATACGGCGCACAGGCACATGTACGGTGAGACGATTGTGAATGAACTCGATGACGTAGTAGCGCTGGAAGCCTTTGACCAGTTCCTTCTCCTGAAAAGCGACGATTTTGCCTGCGCCGTGGGACGGGTGGATGACACTCTGCCCAATGATGAAGCCCATCTGACCCTCTCCATTATTTTTGTGTCGACAGTGGCGCATTTTGGGAACACGCTTCGCCGACCTGGCCTCAGGCGAGGTTGCGAAGCTACGTCTATACAGCCCGTAACCAGCACCATTGCGGTCCCCGAGGCAAATGCTATTGGAAGTAACTACTGCTCGACTCTCGCTATCAGACCGGAGATTCTGCATTGCGACAGTCAGCTTGGCGGCGGGAATACCTATTGCCGCACCATGTGTTGACGGGCCAATCCTGGCCCAAGCTGTTAACCGACGATCGGCTAGAAGGGAATCTGCCGTGCCGTCCCCATCACAAGGGACTATGTGACTTGAAATCTTAACACGACTCGGAGTGGCAATCAATGCACTTGTCCGCTTCCTTTGTTAGCAAAAGGCAGGGGCGGATCTTCCAAAATCGGGAGACGTATACACTGGTAATGGGAAGATACCTTGGCCAGAAAGGCAGTTGTCGGGCCAAAAAAAGCGGTAAGATACGTTTCAGATGATTCCTGGGCGATATGCCTACGATCTGTCTACGGCACCTTATGGGCAGTGATTTCAGACGGGAGAGGAGGTGTTGGGAGCACTTCTTCTGTCCGGCGCGAGCCGACCAGATTTGCGTTCCAGCAAGGGAGAAATCGCCAGGGGGACATACGGGGAGGCAGTTTCAAGCCCACCTGAAACGGGCGGGCTGCGTGGGAATGAGACTCTTCAACCAGGTAGGGGAGGTACTGACAGGCCCTGCGACAGGCCGCTCAGATCATCTGGTAGCCGTGCCACAAGATGAAGGTGGCGAGACCGCGCCAAGGACGCCACGACGTGGCAATTGCGTCCAACTCCTTGCGGGTGGGTCGTGCCGCCAGATTTTTGACCTTTTGCGCGCCGACGATAACGCCCAGGTCGCTAGCGGGCCAGGCATCCGGTCTTCGCAAGGCAAAAAGCAGATAGATTTCTGCGCTCCAAGCGCCGATGCCGGGCAGGGCGGTAAGGGTAGTGCGCACGGAGTCATCTTCGCCCTCGCCCAGGCTGTCAAGATCGAGTCGTTTCTCGACCAGAGCAGCCGCCAGCTCGCGGCCGTAGCGGCTCTTCTGGCGGCTAAAGCCTATTGAACGCAACAGTTGGTCGTCAAGAGTCAGAAATTTTGCGGGACGGGGAGGACCGATGGCATCGAGAAGCCGCTGGTATGTGGAGTCGGCTGAAGTGCGAGAGACCTGTTGACCAAGGATAATCTTAAGCAAGGTCGAGAATCCCTGGGGTCGATGACGCAACACCGGTGGTCCATGCTGGGTCACAACCCTGGCCAGGTCGGCGTCCTGCGCTGCCAGATAGGCCAAACCCTCGTCCAGCGTGTCTTTGCTCAGAATATCCATATCGTTTTCAAGCCCTTGCTGAATCGCGCAAGCTGCGCGCATGTGGGAGGAACGCTTTGGCGTGTTTTGCGCCGGTTGACGCCACTTAGCATTGTAATCGTGAAGGTCTTCGAGGCGTTATGCCAGGGCCGATTGGCGAAAAGATCAGTTCTCAGGCGTTAGTGTCCGACGTTGAAACAGGCCCTGTCCTGGAAAGCCGACGTAGACTTCGTCGTGTACGATCTCTTCGCCGCGCAGCAGGACCGATCGCGGCCAGCCCACCACCTTTACGCCTTCATACGGGCTCCAATCGGCGGCCTCGTTCATTTCATCGGAACGGAAAGTCAATTCCCGTTTCGGGTCGAACAGGACGATGTCGGCGTCGCGGCCTGGCAGCAACGCGCCTTTGCGCGTCAGCCCCATGCGGCGGGCCGGGGCCGTGCAGCAGGCCGAAACCCAGGCTGACAGAGGAAGTTCTCGTGCATTGACTCCGAAGTGATGCACTAAAGCCAGCCTTGATTCGATACCGGGCAGCCCGCCCGGCACGTCTGCAAACGAGGGCTGCTGTTTCTCGCGACGAGTCCAGGGACAGTGATCGGTGCTCACCATGTCCAGTTCATTGCCGATCAGGGCACGCCAGATGGAGTCCTGATCGGCGGCGTGGCGCAGAGGAGGAGCGCATATGAATAGATGGCCATCGGCTCCTGCAAGATGCTCGTCGGCGGTCAGGAGAAGATAGTGAGGGCAGGTTTCGGCGGTGATGTTCACGCCGCGTTTGCGCGCGGCGATCACTTGCGCCAGGGAATCGGCGGCGCCGACATGAAATATGTGAAGAGGGCAGTTGGCCAGGGCGGCAATCTCGGCGGCCCGCAGCACTGCGCTGGCTTCCAGCGGCGCCGGACGGGTACGTTCATGCCAGATCGGTTGGCGATGGCCGGCGGCGACCGCGTTTGCACGCAACTGATCGAGAACCGGCCCGGTTTCGCTGTGCAGGACGACTCCCCCTTCAGCAGAGGCCACGGCTCGCATGACCCTCAGCAGGGCCACATCGTCAAGCTGCATGCGGTCATAGGCCTGGTAGAGTTTGAAGGTTGCGCAGCCGGCTGCAACCGCGGCAGGAATCTCGCCCAGGCGGTCCTCCGCAGCGCCGTGCCAGGTTGGAATCGTCATGTGGAGGCCGAAATCGACGGCCACACAGCTGTCGGCCTCTGTAAGGCGATCGTGGAGCGCCTCCATCAAAGGCTGCTCTGGTTGCGGGTCGGTGAAATCGACGACGGTAGTAGTACCTCCGCGGGCGGCGGCCACGGTTCCGGTGACAAAGCTGTCTGAACTGGTCAGGCCGTTAAGGCGCATCTGAAGATGGACGTGGCAGTCCACGCCGCCGGGAATCACGTAACAGCCGGAGGCGTCGACCGAACGGGTGGCGTTGAATTGCGCGCCGATAGCCGCGATCCGGCCCTTGTCGATGGCCAGGTCGGCGAAGATGGGGCCGGATGGCATGATGAGTTGCCCATGCCTGATTGCCAGGTCATACATAGTCGGGATGAGTTGCACCCCACATGCCGCCGAAGACAATCTCGGAAAGAGGATGGCGGCTGCGGGGGGCCAGTTCGCGCTCTCGGATCTCTTCGGGCAGGGCGGAAGGCGGCGCCAGATAGCCGATGGCCGCGGAGACAACCGGCTCAAACTGCGTGGGAATCTCCAGAACTTCCCTGGCCTTATCTCTGCGGAATCCACCCATTTGATGCATATAGAGACCGTGAGCCATCGCCTGGATCGTCAGGTGGGCCATGGCTTGGCCGACATCGTAGCGGGCGTAGGCGTTTGCGCGGGAGGCATTGTCAGGTTTCGGCTCGGTCACGGCGATGAGCAGCACAGAAGCATGCTGCGCCCAGGCCTGGTTCATCTCCATGAGCGTGCTGAGAATGCGGGCAAATCCGTCGGCGTCGCGATGGCGCGATGCGATAATAAAGTGCCACGGCTGCAGGTTGCGAGAAGAGGGCGCCCAGCGGGCGGCTTCAAAGAGACTGCCCAGGACATCAGGAGGGATGGGGCGGTCGGCAAAAGCCCTTGGGCTCCAACGGTTGGAAAGCAAATCGTGGATGGGATAGGTGGTGTCAGCGCGCTTATCAATTTCGGGCACGAATAGGCTCCTTAGAATTTCGTCTCAATAAACCTTAAGCAGGGCACAATCGGTCTCTGCGCGTACTTCGAAGGCACCCAGCGCTGCGGGCAGAAGGAGCCATGAGACTCCCTGCAACTCCACAGGCGCACCTTCCCAGTGCAGGGATGATCGACCGGAGAGGGCGCCCCAGATCTGGAAAGTAGTTCCGTCGCAACGGTCGTCCCAGACTGCGCCGGGCTGGCCTGTCAGACGCTCGGCACGGAAATAGGGACAGGCGGTCTGTGCGCCTGCCATTGCGCGCAGGTTGGTTGCGGCAGCACCGCCAATGGTGCGCAGGTCGGCCAACCCTTCTCGCACCCATCCTGCGGGCGAAGGGAGGATTGGAGGCTTGACAATTTCTGGTTCCACCAGCCGCCAATCGATTACGTCCAGAGCCTGGCGGACGTGCAGGGGACGGGAATTGCCGTCTGCGCCGCTGCGTCCCCAGTCGTAAAGGCGATAGGTGGTGTCGCTGTTCTGCTGAATCTCGGCCACAATCGCGCCGGGTCCGAGCGCGTGGACCGTCCCCGCGGGTATGTAGACCGCGTCCCCGGTCCGAAGCGGAATGCGATGTAGCATCGGTTCGATCGCGCCCGTGGCGGCAGCCTGTGCAAAAAGCTGACGGTCGACACCGGTCTTCAACCCGTAGATCAGCTCTGCGCCCGGCTCAGCGTGAAGAATGACCCACAACTCGGTTTTACCCAGATCGCCGGCGTGCTCCTGAGCGTAATTATCGTCAGGATGAACTTGAACTGAAAGCCAGCGGTTGGAGTCGAGAAGCTTTATCAGCAGAGGGAAGGTATCATTCTCCACTGAACGTCCTAGCAGTTGTTCGCCCCACTGCTGCTGGACTTCTGCGAGTGAGGATCCGGCCAGTGGGCCGGCCTTGACTCTCGATTGCCCGTTGGCATGGGCGGCGATTTCCCAGCTCTCGGCAACGATGCCGGCCGGCAACTCCTTCCCCAGTTTCGTTTCCAGGTTGCGGCCCCCCCAGATGTAGTCCTTAAAGACCGGCTGGAAGGAGAGGGGGTAGACTTGGGAAGTGAGCGGTGGGGACTTGGGAGATTGCGTTGGCATGGTGGTCGGCTTCAGGCTCTTGTCATTGGAATGGTCTTTCAGTTCCATTTCTTCCTCTGAACTCTCGGATTCATCCGGGAAGGGCGGCAGATCAAGCATTTTATGCCAGGCGTAATCGCCGAGGATGCGCAAGGAAGCGACCACAGGCGCGGCCAGAATTGCACCCAGCAGTCCGGCCAGGGATGCGCCCATGATAACGCTAACCATCACCAGAAGCGCGTGCAGGTTCAGGGCCTTGCCGACGATGCGGGGAACCAGCAACGTGTTTTCAATCTGCTGAATCAATATCATCGCCACGGCCACGGCGAAGGCAAACTGGAGAGGGGTCATACCGAAACCAGGTGTGCCTTGAAAAAGTGCGACGAGGATGGCGGCGCCGGCGCCGACCAGTGGCCCGATAACCGGCAGAAACTCCATTGCGCCAGAGAGCAGCCCCAGGCCGAGGGCATTGTCCACGCCCAGCGCGCCCAGTACGACGCTGACAAGCACAAAGATGACCAGGGCAAGGAGGGCCTGTCCACGCATGTAGGCCGCCCACACCTTGCTGATGCTGGAGGTCAGACGTTCGGCGTCCTGGCGATACCCGGGCTTTTGGGCAAGGTTTCCGATCATGCCACCAAAACGGGGCATATCGATGGCGACATAGATTGAGAGGACAAAAATCAGTAGTATCTGGCCGATAACAGCCACTGTTCCGGTGACGACATTGGCGGCAAGACTGCCGCCGCGGCTGAAAATGGGTTGAATGAGGCTAAAGAGCTGGCCAAATAGCTCCTCCCATCCGGGCAGTTGGGGCAGGAGGCCGGCAACGGGAACGGGCAGACCTCCCACGGTAATTGACTCCGGCAATTGCTCACGCAGGTCTTGTATCTGGGCGAGCGCGTCGTCGAACCAGCCTGGAAGACGGCGGGAGAGATCGAGCACCTGTTGAAAGGTGGTAACTCCCACCAGTAAGAAGGTCGCCACGACGAGAAGGGCGAGCACCAGGTAGACGGCCAGGACGACGGTGACTCGATTGACGGGCGTGCGCCGGTCGATGAACGAAATCAACGGATGGAGAAGGTAGGCCAGCAGTGCGGCCAGCACTACCTGTTGCAGCAGACCGCGAAATACCCAAATCAGCAGGCAGAACAGTGCCAGTGAAGAAACGGCGACGATTGCCTTGGTGGCTGTGCTCCATGGCGGAGAAGGGGATTGCATTATCTTAATCGGAGTACCTCTGCGCGTCGGCGCTGCTTAGAGTATCTTTAGATTTGCCAGCGACGCCATGAATTTTTTGACGCCCAAGTTTTGGAAGGCGACTGATACTTCCTCTTCGCCGCCTATAACAACACTGTCGATCACCATTCCTACGCCAAACTTGGGGTGTTCCACGCTTTGGCGGCGCTTGAATTTCGTCGGCGCGTCAGAGGTGGTCCGGCGTCGGCGGGGCGACGTACGATTTGGCCGGTCTTGGCTGAGGGTTTCTCCACGACCGGAAGAAGAGCGATTCGTTGTCCTATACGGGGTGCTTTCGCCTGAGCCCGAACTGTCCTCTTTATACCTGCCAAACATTGCGGGACCGTCCAGCCAACTGGTCGCTCTTTGGTAGGCGGCCACCTGGCGCTTGCGGCGGTTGACCTGTCCTCTCAGCAAATCGGCCGGAATGTCTTCCAGGAACCGACTAGGTTCCTGCGATTCGCTGCTACCCCACATCGCGCGCTGGGAGGCGTGTATCAAGTAGAGGCGGCGCTTGGCGCGGGTGATGCCGACATAGGCCAGGCGACGCTCTTCGGCCATGTCCTCCTCGTCCTCGCTCTGGATGCTGCGGGCGTGCGGCAGCAGGCCCTCTTCCATGCCAA
Organism: Caldilineaceae bacterium; assembly: GCA_965220715.1. Lineage (GTDB taxonomy): Bacteria > Chloroflexota > Anaerolineae > Caldilineales > Caldilineaceae > Bin5. Next base: position 2,708,731 of record OZ244843.1, on the reverse strand, counting down.
CTATAAAGACGACGGGAAACTCCAGTCCTTTGGCGGTGTGCAGAGTCATCAGGGTCAAGGCTTCTTCTTTTTCGTCGAAGTCATCCTGCTCGCTGACGAGGCTGATCTCCTGCAAGAAGAGGCCGAGAGGGTCCTGGCCCGGCTCCAGATCTTCAAGACCGGGACGATATTGGACGGCAACGGCGCGCAGTTCGTTGATGTTTTCGAAGCGTTCTTCGCTTTCGTCGCTGCCATCCCGCAGGCGGTCGAGGTAGCCGCTTTCGGCCAGGATCTGATCCATCAGGGCGCCGACATCCTCGTACTGAATCTCGGCCGCCAGCTTCACCCAAGATTCCAGCGTCGAGGCGAATTTGATCAACGCGTTGCGGGCGCGGGGGGCGAACGGAGCAGCGGGAAGAGCAGGGTGAGGGTTGGGAGAAGGGTCTTCGCTGTTTTGATCGCTTGCCTCTCCGATCAAAGCCTGCAGTGCCACCCACTCGCTCACGGAGGCCGAAGCAGCCCAATTCTTGAGCGCTTCATACGTTCTGGCGCCGATGCCGCGCGGGGGCACGTTGATGATTCGGTCGAGCGCCATCGTAGCTGCCGGGTTCTGCACGAGCCGAAGATAAGCGAGAACATCCTTAATTTCGCGGCGTTCGTAGAAGCGGGTGGCCCCCACCAGGCGGTAGCGCACCTGCCGGCGCACGCAGGCCTCCTCCAAGGCACGACTTTGCGCGTTTGTGCGGTAGACGACCGCGGCCTCGCCCAGTCCCATTCCTCTGTGGGCGCCCAGGCGGGTAGCTTCATCCAGTACGTAGTCGGCCTCTTCAGTCTCGTTGTAGGCTTCGTGAATCGTAACCTTTACCCCTTCGCCCTGGTCAGTGCGAAGATGTTTGGGCGTACGATTTGTATTCTTGGCAATAACGGCATCGGCGACATCGAGAATGTATTGGGTGCTGCGATAGTTTTGCTCCAGGAGGACGACTTGTGCGGCGGGGTAGTCGCGGCGAAAGCGCAGGACGTTGCGGTAGTCGGCGCCGCGAAAGCGGTAGATCGACTGGTCTTCGTCGCCGACGACAAAAAGATTGCCCCTTCCGTCCGGGGGGCCGACGAAGCGCGATGCCAACTCGTACTGCGCCGTATTTGTATCTTGGAACTCATCTACGAGCACGTAGCGCCACTTGTCCTGATATTTGCGCCGGATTCCATCGTCCTGGCGCAGCAATAGAGCGGTGCGCATCAGTAAGTCATCAAAGTCCATGGCGTTGTTCAGGAGCAGGAGTTGCTGGTAGCGGCCATAGACACGGTCGGAGATTTCCTGCATGTATCCTTCTGCGCGCACTAGCTCCGGTGTAAGCAGATCGTTTTTCCAGTTGCCAATCTGCGCCAGGATTGCCCGCGGGCTGAAACGCTTTTCATCCAGTTTCATCTCCTTAAGAGTCTCGCGGACGAGAGCTAGTTGGTCGGCGCGATCATAGATGACCCAGTTGCGCCCAAAACCGGCCGCCTCCACCTCGACGCGCAGTACGCGCGCGCAGACGGCGTGGAAGGTGCCGATAGTCAGCCCGCCAAGGCTTTGGCGCCTGCCCTCGCCTGGCAGTGGAAAATTGTGCCCGATCTGCTCTTCAACACGATTGCCCATCTCTTTGGCGGCTTTATTGGTAAATGTTACCGCCAGAACGTGCCACGGCTCGATCTTCTTCTCCTCGATCAGGTAGGCGATGCGCCGGGTAAGTACGCGCGTTTTGCCTGAGCCAGGGCCCGCCAGCACCAGAACCGGCCCCTCGGTCGTCTGGACTGCAGCCTTCTGTTGGGCATTAAGACCGTCAAGTATTAGTGACATATGTGATTTTGCAGGTTGCGAATCTTATTGGGGGTGTTTGGGACCAGTAGGCGCATGGCGTCAGTAGGAGGGATGAACGAGGGCAACTTACCAATCCTCCATCTGGAAGCTCTCCCCGTTCAAAATGCGCACATAACTTTCGTAGCGCTGCGTCGATACTTTGCCCTCTTCTACTGCCTTCCGGACGGCGCAGTCCGGCTCGTGGTCGTGGGTACAGTCAGGAAAGTGGCAGTCGTTGACGTAGGGCTTCATCTCGACAAAATAGAATGCAAGACTGCCAGGATCGATCTCATACAGGCCCAGTTCGCGGATGCCGGGCGTATCGGCTACGAATGTCTGGTCGCCCAAAGGCAGGCGGAAGAGTTGGGCATTGCGCGTTGTGTGCCGGCCTTTGCCGTCGAAACTGCGCAATGCGCCCACTCTCACATTCAGTTGTGGATGAATGGCGTTAATGAGTTCGCTTTTGCCGACGCCGCTGGGGCCGGTGATGACTGTCAATTTGTCGGTTAGCAGTTGGCACAGTTGATCTAGTCCTTGGGACCTTGCCGGGTCAGCTGCGTTGTGGGCTGGACTGACTTCGATTCGCTCTGTTGCGCTCACGTACAGGAGCGGGTATCCGAGACTTTCGTAGAGAAGGAACCTGTCGCGGGCGGCTTCCATACCTGTAAGGTCAATCTTATTGGCGACGATTACGGCCGGCAATTCATTGGCCTCGGCGATCAACAGAAAGCGGTCCAGCATCCGCAGGTGCGGTTCGGGATCGCGCACGGCAAAGACAACCAGAACTTGATCCGGGTTGGCAACGATCACGTCCTCGGAGGGACGAGTAGAGCCTGGCATTTGGCGGCTCAAGGTAGACTCCCGCTCTTCGACCGAATCTATCAGGCCGGTTCGTTTGCTCTCCAGAACCACTTGGACGCGGTCACCGACAGCCACAAGTGTCAAGTCTTTAGTCCGTTCCTGGAGGAGCCGGCCCCGCACGCGGCAGCTTATTACTTTGTCATCTGAGGTGGCGACATCGTAGTGATGCCCCCTGGTGCGTACGACGACGCCGCCTACGGTCCGTTCCCGTTTTTTCTGCTTTGGCTTGCTCTTGGAAGGGGCGTCAAAATAGTCGTCTTCGTAGGCTTCATCCCACTCATCGTAGGCTTCAATATTTCTTGGCAAAGGCAACTCCTGGCGGTGGTTTTCCGGGGCATTGGGCGCGCCTTCTCTGGGCGCGCAGTTTCCGGTACAAGTGTATCAACGCAGCGGCCCGTTTGGCAACACGCCGCCAGCGCTGACATCTCGGTGGTGACAGCAGGAAGAGCCTAGGGTATCCGCGGGCCGCACGTTGCAACATTGGAATCCTGTCAGAATTCCGCAGACCTGTAATGGAGAACGCTCGAGAGGGAGGTTGAATTCAGTCAGCAGCCGCAGCAGGTCAGCGACCGGCAGTCCCATGACGGCGGCAGGGCAGCCTGAAAAACTCGCTACGGGTCTGAACTCCTTGTGCTGAATGGCGTAGGCGCCGGCCTTGTCCAAGGGATCCCCGGTTGCCACGTATGCGGCAATCTCCGACTCACTGTAGCAACGCATATTCACTGTCGTTGTGTTAACCAGGCTGCGGGTTCGCAATAGCTTACCGCAGGCAAAGTGGGTAAAGGCCAGCGCAGTATGGACTTGATGGGGACGACCGCGCAGCCGCAACAGCATGGCGTAAGCGTCTTCGACGTGCGCGGGTTTGCCTAACATTTCGTCATGAATTGCCACCACTGTATCGGCGCCGACGACGAGAAATTCGGTCGGGGCGGATTCGTCTTCGTCCCCATGTCTGGCGGCAAGCCGTTTCCCAACTGTCAGAGCTTTGGCGATGGCAAGTCTTTCGACCATCGCAACGGGCGTCTCATTGGTCGCCGGCGCCTCATCAATGTCTGCAGATTCGGGCCAAAAGGGGATTCCGAGGGAGTGGAAGAAATGCTGCCTACGCGGGCTGGCAGAGGCAAGTATGACTCTAGGAAGGTTCATTAGCGCGGTAGGCAGATGTGTGAATAGTGTTTGGCGGCGAAGAAAGAGTTGTGGTCATGGCAGGAATCCCTTCGGCACCAATTTTCTGAGCGTTCGCACGGCGTCGCAGCTTATGTGAAACGCATGGACTCGGTCTAGGAAATTCGAGAATGCGAACTGCCACTGTCTATTCTACGAGTCGGCTTAGAGTTCGCAAAATCCCAGAGCGCAGGGCAATCGCATTTTAATTCGGACGCCACAATAGCTCACGAAGGGCGCCCACAAGGGGCGCCCCTACCGTTTGTCTTCTCGCGGCATTTTGCCCTGGGAAGGGCACCCACAAGGGGCGCCCCTACCGTTTGTCTTCTCGCGGCGTTTGGCCCTGGGAAGGGCGCCCACAAGGGGCGCCCCTACCGTTTGTCTTCTCGCGGCGTTTGGCCCTGGGAAGGGCGCCCACAAGGGGCGCCCCTACCGTTTGTCTTCTCGCGGCGTTTGGCCCTGGGAAGGGCGCCCACAAGGGGCGCCCCTACCGTTTGTCTTCTCGCGGCGTTTGGCCCTGGGAAGGGCACCCACAAGGGGCGCCCCTACCCGATTCAGGCAGCCTCACGAGGTTTTTTCTGATTTGATGCAATTGCCCTGTCCCGGAGCGCCATGCAATTGGAGAGTTTGGAGGGAATGGAGGGATTGGAGGAGATGGACATAGCGGGCGCAGAGCAGAGATTTCACAGAAAATGCAAGTGATTTCTTGCCGGTGGCAGCCCTGCAAGGTATCATTTGGCGGGCGGTGGGGAACCGTTCCGATGTCCTCCGGCAAACTGACGCGCCGGATCCTCCCTTCGCAAAGCACGATGCAACTCTGAAAGCTGGCCCATTCGTCGTTGAACCGACGCGTCTTTGGATGTTGCACTCTTCATTACTCATACTTTCAGGAGTCAGTCTATGACGAAACGTAAGTCTGGCGGTGGGACACCCCGCGTACGAATGGCATTTATTGGGTGTGGCGGCATGGCCCGCAGCCATACCCGGCGCCTCCTCCAGCAGCAGGATACTACAGAGATACGGGTTGTGTGTGAGCCTTCTCCGAATTCCTATGAGGCGTTCTGCGAACTCTTCGATGAGGCGGGCCTAGAGCCACCTCCTAACGAACCTGATCTCGAGAAATTGTTGAAACGAGGCGAGATCGACGCTGCATTTATCATCACGCCGCACGTCCTGCATTTTCCGCAGGCAAAGGCATGTTTGGAAGCCGGGCTGGATGTATTGCTGGAAAAACCGATGGTGATGAACGCAGGGGAAGCGGTAGCGTTGATCGATGCCCGCAATAGAAGCGGCCGTCTGCTGTCGATATCCTTCAATGGCAGCATGTCACCCCAGGTACGAACCGGCGCCAAGATTCTGCGTGCGGGGAAATTGGGCAGGATTCTGAACATCAGCGCGGTTGTGTGGCAGAACTGGATGATAAGCACAAGTGGCCTTTGGCGCCAGGTTCCTGAAGTTGCAGGGGGCGGCTTCCTGTTTGACACTGGCGCGCATATGCTCAATACTATCTCCGATTTGGCGGGCGAAGATTTTATTGAGGTGGCGGCCTGGATGGACAATCATGGCGCCCCTGTGGACATTTTGGCAGCGGTCATCGCCCGATTGAGTTCGGGGGCGTTGGTGACGATGAACGCGGCCGGAAATACGAACTGTAAGATCGGCTCGGACGTTCGTGTATTGTGCGAGAAGGGAATGTTGCAAACGGGTGTTTGGGGAGAGCGTCTCTTGATTCAGGAAACAGGGGACGAGGAACTTACGCCGGTGGAGTTGCCAGAATCATTGGGCACCTGGCAGCAGTTTCTGCGAGTGCGGGCCGGTGATTTGGAAAACCCCTGCCCACCGGAAATCGGACTGCGAATGGCTCGTTTGTGGGATGCAATTAAGGAATCCGCCGGCCAAGGGGGGAAGCCGGTAACAGTAGGTTCATAGCGATAGATCAGAGAGGTGGGGACAAAGGTACGAGGTGGAACAGCTTACGCTTCGTGCATCCCCTCTCTCTGTTTTCATTTCTCGAGTTACGGAGGAAACAGGATGGTAGACATTCGCGTTACGGTCTGGAACGAATTTCAACACGAAAAGGTGAACGAGTTTATCGGCGGCCTGTATCCCGATGGGATTCACGGGGCCATTGCCGAAGGGTTGCGGCTGCACGGATTTAGTTCAGTCCGCACGGCCACGCTGGACGAGCCGGAACACGGTTTGACGGATGAGGTGCTGGCAGAGACGGACGTGCTGACCTGGTGGGGCCACCGCGCCCACGCGCAGGTTAGCGATGAGGTCGTCGAGCGCGTACAGAGAAGGGTGTTGCAGGGAATGGGACTGGTCGTTCTGCATTCTGGCCATTTCTCGAAGATTTTTCGCAAGCTGATGGGTACGACGTGCAGCTTACGCTGGCGCGAAGCCGACGAGAGAGAGCGGATTTGGGTGGTCAAACCGTCTCACCCGATTGCGCAAGGGCTGCCGCCCTATTTTGAGATTGAAGAGTGCGAGATGTATGGGGAGCTTTTCGATATCCCCGCACCGGACGACCTGGTGTTTGTCAGTTGGTTCGAGGGCGGCAATGTCTTCCGCAGCGGGGCTTGCTTCCACCGCGGCAATGGAAAGATCTTCTACTTCCGGCCCGGCCATGAGACCTACCCGATTTTTCACCAGGACATCATTCGCCAGGTAGTTGCCAACGGCGTTCGCTGGGCCGCGCCGTCCGCCGGCCCGACATTCCCGTACATTCAGTCGGGCAAGCCCGGACTTAATGCGATCAACGAAAAAGATCCGCACGAGAGGATCTCGGAGAAGGGTTCGGCGCGGGATCGGGTTGGTTAGAGTCGGTGGCATCGCGAATTGCAAATTGCGTTTCAATAGGTACATTGCAAGGAAAGGAACCGTGACATCATGCTGCTTGCCTTGTCAGAAGAGCCAGCCGCCAAATCACGGAGAAACGATAAGCGGACCGAAAATGAACTGCTCAAGCGTATAACGGCTCGCCCGGACGTTTTTGGTGGAAAGCCGATTGTTCGCGACATGAGAATCTCGGTGGAACTCATACTGAGTTTGTTGACACAGGGCGTCAATCCGGAAGCAATCCTGGATGATTACCCTGACCTGGAACTTGATGACATTCGCGCCTGCACCGCCTATGCGCACGCAGTGATCGCGGGAGACACACTGGCCACAGTGTCCGTGCAACAGCTGTGAAATTTCTCGTCGACCGGTGTGCCGGTCGCCGTTTGGCGGAATGGCTCAGCGACAATGGGCACGACGCTCTCGAAGCACGTCGACTGGGTCCTGAACTCAAGGGACGGTGCGCTGTTGGAGCGTGCAGAGGCCGACAAACGAATCCTGATCACGATTGATACTGATTTCGGGGAACTCATCTACTAAGAAAGGGTTCCACATGCGGGGCTCGTTCGACTCCCTGACGTTGCGGCAGCACAGCGGATCGCACTGCTTGCCGAAGTGATCGAACGATTTCGGGAGGCAATGGAATCGCAAGCAGTGGTAACTGTAAGCGGGGACCGGATACGGATTTCATATCCTCCGATGGCCTGAAGCGTAGCCCAGATCCTTGGGAATTGACGTAGGAGCCATTGACCACGGGAGCCTGGCAGGAGTCGTAATTCCGCGTGAAGGCCGATCTGTCAGCGCGGAAGAGTTGCAAGTGTCCAGGAGTAGATAAGAGACAGTAATTCTCTGGCCTATAGCAAGAAACGGCGCTGCCAAGCCCAAGATGTGGTAGGCAGCGCCGTTTAATCCTTCAACTGATAGCTGAAGCAACCGCTTCAGACCCAATTGCCTTGTATTTGCCAAACAGTGCCGATCGGGCGCATCGGCCGAGCGCGAATCTCAACCCTGCGTCTGCTTCCCTCTAAAAAGGCACCCCCTGTAGGAGTCGAACCTACGACCGACGGATTAGAAGTCCGTTGCTCTATCCTCTGAGCTAAGGGGGCGTATCTGGACCAAATCTACGCAGGCCCATTGTTCAAGAATCGTTGCCGGCACGAAAGTTCTGGTCCCTAAAATAGGCGGGGCTTGTGTTGGCGCCGGCGGGTGACACAGGGCTATTCGCCGTTGCAGGGGCCGGCGGCTCCGCCGCTATTGCCAGTGCCGGACTCGCCGTTGTCTGTCCCTTCACTGCCGAATAGCGACATATTGGCAGGCCGTTGCAGCAGGTTGCCCATGCGGACACGGGCAATGACAGCCAACTGGGCATTGCTTTCCGATGCCAGCTGGAAAGTCTTGTCGAAGAGATCGATGGCACAAGGTGTGTTGCCTTCCGCCTCAGCCACACTTGCCAGCAAAAAGTAGCCCTGGGGATCGGAAGGGTCAAATGCAATTGCCTCGTTGGCGGCAGCGCGGGCATTCTCCACATCTACAACTGAAAGCCAGACGGAGCCAAGTGTCCACCAGTAGGACACGATTTTACCGGCAGGCACCAGTGCTTTTGCTTCGGCCAGCGCCTCCGTCGCGCGATCACTTTGGCCCAGTTTGTCGCGAATGACCCCTTCCCAGATCAACAGTTCTGCGTCCGGTTGCGTGAGTTGAGCCTTTGCCCCCTCGATAACCTCCAAGGCCTCGTCCCACCTTCCCTCAAAGGCCATTTGCTGCAGCGTAGAGATTGCTTCTGAGGCGATAACCGTATTGGGGTCAGGCGGGAAGACAAAAGTCAGCAGCACCCAAACGATCGCAAGAATACCGACGATGGTTCCGGTGGTGATGCCCAGACGACGAATGAGGCTGCGGCGGGCGGCCGCAACCACTTCATCCAGGTGCCACCACAGCCCTTGCGCCGGGGGATTGTCCTGGCGCAACTGGGCCAAGCCGCCGGCCAGGTCCAGTACTCGGGAAATGCGGTTTGCTTCGCGCCGCAGCTTGCTTTGCAGACCGACCCACCGCGTTAACTCGGTCCTCAGGTCGAGGCCGCTGGACTCCAGTTGTGCGAAGCGCTCTTCGATGCCATCCAAGAGTTGCAGGAACGATTCAACATTGTCTCGCCGCAACTGAACGATACTCCGCTCGGCTTTGGCAATGTCTTCACGCAGACTAACGGCAAGGCTTTGCCGCTCCTCCCGAACTGAGTAGGCCATTACTGGTTGGCCTCCGCGCCAACCGGGGCCGGAATGAGGTTTGCCTCTGCCTGTGGCTCAAGTGCGAAATCTGCGCCTGTTGCCGGCGGTTGCAAGGCGCCGTTTCTCGATTCCGCTCCAGCCAATTCTTCTTCTCGCTGAATCTCGCGATAGACCCGATTGATGCCTGACTTTATCTGGCTCTCAATTTTGGCTTTGCGTTCCAACGGCACTGGAAATAGTTCCAGCATCTCGCCAACCAGGCCGCTCTTTGCTTCGTTCTTGGTCTTGCCTTCACGGTAGTAGTCGCGGACGCGCTGGCGCTTGAAAAGAATGTACTCTTCCACTTTCACAGTGTCATCAGGGCTGCACACGGGCCCGTGACCCGGGACCAATCTCTCGGCGCCAAGCGTTCGGATGCGGCGCAGTGCTTCGATCCATTCGAGAGAATCCGCCTGGGCCATGTACGGATGCTGGTCCACCCAGAGTATATCTCCGACAAAGGCGATCTTTTCTTCCGGCAACCAGGCGAAGCTCGTGGCCGGGGTATGGCCGCCGGCATAGATCAACTGTATCTCGCGCCCTCCATATTGTAGACGGGCGCAGTCGGTGAAGGTAACACCAGGGAGAACAATTTCGATATTAGTCAACTGTTCCTGGATTTCCGGCTCCCGCTTAAAGCTGTTGTAGACCCGCTCTTTGAAGTTTTCCGTGTAACCGGACATCTCCTTGAAGGCACGCTCATGGGCGATGACCGTCGTCGGCAGAAAATACTGGTTGCCCAGTGCATGGCCGCGATGGTGGTCCGTGTTGAACACATAAAGGATCGGCAGGCCCGGCGCTTCCAATTCGATCTGTTCCCGCCAATCTTTGGCCTGCTTAGGGATTAGGGGAGTATCAATCAGAATCAGACCCTCGTCAGTGACGACAAACCCCGGCGTACAGCCTCGATAGAAGGTGTTAATAAAGAGGCCGGGCGCGATCTCCTGCCTCTCACCCAGGCCTGTCACCCCTAATTTGAAGGAAGTTCTACGTCTGGCTGCCATAATTGAAACCTTTTGTCCAAATGATTTCGTGTACCGAAGTTTACGTACGTCGACACCGGAATTCGAAATCGTCAAGCGAATGACTGTTCCTATTTGTCACCGGTAGTCTACATTTTAAGGGCTCGATCTGTCAAAGCGTGCCTGTTAATGTAGTGAACCGGCTGGGGTTGGGGGGGATGAGGATGCGGTACTTCCGAATAAAGTGACCGGAGACACCCAGACTTGAAGCCATTGCGCGGTAAACTGCTTATGGGTAGATTGGTCTTGATTCCATCGTCTAAAGCTTCGACCGGTTGGAAAAAGGCTAGTGGTTATTCAGCGTTTCTTGCCTATTGTCCAGTCGTTCAGATGGTACAGAATGGGGGCCCGGACGTTGATCACGGGCTTGTCCATGAGGCACAGCTGGTATATCGATCGGGCAATTCCGGGTCAATTCTGCCCGCTGCAACAGGTGCCCATACTGGAGGAAAGGTTGGGGTAGACAGCAAGGGAAGCGATGTGGCTCCATTCTTGGCTGTTGGCCCTTTTCTGCTGCAGCCCTGCCTACATGGCCAGGGCAACCGGCGCCCGGGGAGTCGCGAGACCTGCAGGGGCATAGGTAGGGGATAGAAATCGAGATGCGAGAATAGCCTGGGACATGCTATAATCTTTGCAGTTCACATTGTGCGTCGCTAACGGGCGGCGTTGAGAAGACGGTTTGCCGCTATAGGAGGGCGGCCCATGGCAAAGATAGCGCGTCTTGGCGTCCTCACCAGTGGCGGTGATGCGCAGGGCATGAATGCAGCCGTGCGTTCAGCCGTGCGTGCGGCGTTGGAGCGGGGGGCGCAGGTTTTCGGAATCTTTGAGGGGTTCCAGGGGATGATCGAGGGCGGCAACCTGATACGTCCATTTACCTGGGACTCGGTTGGCGGCGTGCTACAGCAGGGCGGGACGCTGCTTGGAACCGCCCGCAGTCCAGACTTCCTCACCAGGGAAGGCCGCAAAAAAGCAGTGCATAACCTGCTTCTCCAGGGCATAAACCGGCTTATAGTCATAGGCGGCGACGGCAGTTTAACTGGCGCGCAGGTTTTGCGGGAGGAGTGGGCCCCACTGGCGGAGGAGTTGGTGGCCGAAGGGCGCCTGGCGCCTTTGGTAGCTGAAGAGTACGGATTTCTTGCGGTTGCCGGACTGGTGGGCTCGATCGACAATGACATGTTTGGCACAGACATGTCAATTGGAACAGACTCCGCCCTGCACCGCATCACTGAGGCGCTTGACGCCATCACAAGCACAGCGGCCAGCCACCAACGCGCGTTTGTCGTAGAGGTAATGGGCCACCATTGCGGTTATCTTGCGCTGATGGGCGCGTTGGCATCTGGGGCCGATTTCGCGTTGATCCCAGAGAGCCCGCCTAATCTGGATGCGTGGGAAGAAAAGATGTGTTCGATCTTGCGCACTGGCCGCGATAGCGGTCGGCGGGACAGCATCGTGGTGGTGGCAGAGGGAGCACAAGACCGTCAAGGCAACCCTATCTCCAGCGGCTACGTTGAAGAGGTGCTGACCAATTATCTGGGAGAGGAGGCACGGGTAACTGTGCTGGGCCACGTTCAACGCGGCGGGTCTCCCAGTGCCTATGACCGCGTGCTGGCAACGTTGCTAGGCGCGGCGGCGGCAGAGGCCGCCCTTAACGCCAAGCCCAGCGATGAAGCGGTTCTTATCGGCATTCAGAATAACAAGATCGTTCACAAATCCCTGATGGAGTGCGTGGCACAGACCCTCAAGGTCAATAGTTGTATTCACGAATGCGATTTTGAAGAGGCGATGCAGTCCCGCGGCAAGGCTTACAGGGACTCTTTCCGGATTCTGCGCACACTGATTCGCGCCAATCCTCGCCCGCCAGAGCCAAGCAAGCGACGCCTGCGAGTCGCTGTTATGACGGGGGGAGCCCCTGCGCCCGGAATGAACGCGGCAACGCGTGCCGTAGTGCGCCTGCTGGAAGACAACGGCCATATTCCTCTCGGTGTCAAACGGGGATTCCGCGGTTTGATCAACGACGATATCCACGAAATGAATTGGATGTCAGTGAACGGTTGGGCGCCAACTGGCGGATCCGAACTGGGGAGCAGCCGCACGTGCCCTGAGGGAGCGGAGTTGTATGCGGCCGCGCAGGTGCTTGAAAGACATCAGGTTGATGCAATCGTAATGATAGGCGGCTGGGCGGGGTATCATGCGGTTCATAGACTATACGAAGAAAGGCACAATTTCCCAGCGTTCAACATTCCGCTGATTTGTATTCCGGCCAGCATTAACAACAATCTGCCGGGCTCGGAGTTGAGCATTGGCGCCGACACGGCGCTGAACAGCATTGTCGAGGTGGTCGACAAAATCAAGCAGTCCGCCGTGGCCTTGAACAGGTGTTTCATTGTCGAAGTGATGGGCCGCTATTGCGGTTACCTAGCCCTTATGAGCGCCATCGCGACAGGGGCGGAACGCGTCTATATGCACGAGGAGGGGATTACACTCAGGGAGCTCGAGCGGGACATCGACCTGTTAAAGGAGGGTTTTGAGCAGGGCAAGCGTTTGGGGCTGATGATCCGCAACGAAACTGCAAACTCCTTCTATACAACCCCCTTCATCGCCGCGTTGTTCGACGAGGAGGGCGGCGATCTTTTTGAGGTGCGCCAGTCTATTTTGGGACACCTGCAACAGGGCGGCAACCCGTCCCCTTACGACCGCATTCTGGCCGCGCGACTGGCGTGGGAAGCAGTGCGTCGGATTGAAGAGATGACGCAGCGGCAGGGCGCCAAAAGCTTTTCGGAGGTTGGAGCTATTTGTCTTGGCATCCAGGAAGGCGATGTAAATGCTACGCCACTATATCGGATTCCCCGCCTGATGGATGAAGTTTTTCAACGTCCTCTTGAGCAGTGGTGGATGGAACTGCGGCCATTGGCGCGTATGTTGGCCCAGCCTGGGCCCGGTTTTTTCAAACAGGCCGAACGGGAAAAGGCTGACCACGCCTGAGTGGGGCGAAAAGGAGGACGCGCTGTGACAGACTATGACTCCGTCACCTCCGAGCTGAAGAGCGCGTACAATGACAAAGCCGAACTGCGAGACAGGAATCGTATACCGGAATGGAAGAAGGCGTTGTGGTCGCAGTTTTTGCGGCGCATGCAGGCCGAGGAGTTGACTTCACTCCTTGAAATTGGGGCCGGCACAGGCCAAGCGGCGCGCTTCTTTCAGGACGCGGGGATGGCGGTGGTCTGCACCGATCTGGCATCGGAGATGGTTCGCCTTTGCCGGGAAAAGGGGCTGGAAGCGCATGAGATGGACTTTCTGCATTTGGACTTTCCGGACGGCCACTTTGACGGGCTATTCGCCCAGAATTGTCTCCTACACGTTCCAAAAAGGGATCTCACGCGAGTTCTGCAAGCGATCCGGCGGGTGGTGCGGCCGGGGGGGCTGCTATTCTTAAGCGTCTACGGTGGGCAGGATTTTGAAGGCGTGTGGGAAGATGATGGATATGAGCCTAAGCGCTTCTATGCTTTTTACAGGGATGACGAGTTGCGGTCGATCCTGGAGCGCTATTTCCAGATTCTTTCTTTCGAAGTAGTTCCGATAGAAGGGCCACGCTTCGCCGATTTTCAGGCGATAACGTTACGAAATCGACAATAGAAACAATAGAAAACAGGGCGTGAGTACCATGGCAGACACTGTACTCTTTCTCTGCACGGGGAACTATTTCCGCAGCCGTTTTGCTGAACACTATTTCAACGAACAGGCCCGGCTGCGAAATCTGGATTGGCAGGCGTCCAGCCGCGGATTGCTGCCAAGCCGGGAAAATCTGGGTTTTATGTCCAGAGATGCATTGGACCGGCTGCACGCGCTAGGCATCGAGCAACGCGGACCACTGCGTCTGCCAATGGACCTGCAGTTGGCCGATCTGACCGCGGCGACGCTTACCATCGCAGTAAACGGGATTGAGCACCGCCCGCTGATGGAGGCGCGCTATCCCCAGTGGGCAAAGCGCGTGCGCTATTGGAGTGTTCACGACGTGGATGTGACGGACGCAGACTCGGGGCTGGCCGCGATAGAGGAAGCTGTACAGACACTACTGGACGAACTCAGCGCACTTTGAGCACGATCTTGCCGATGTTTTCGTAGGCGGCCATACGTTGGTGGGCGGCGTGGGCTTGGGCTACGGGCAGAACCAGGTCGATGACGGGACGGATCGCGCCTCCCTCGATCTGTTCCCCGAACTGTTGCCGAAAACGCCTGATAATTTCGACTTTTTCGACGACAGGCCGTGCGCGCAGTACCGAGCCGATCAGCCGCGCGCGCTTACCCATCAGTTGCCTGATGTCGACCATGGCTTCGGCGCCACTTAGTGTGGCGATGAATACCAGCCGGCCTTTCAGCTTGAGCAGGCTGACATTGCGCTCCAGGTATTCTGCTCCCACCATGTCGAGAATGACATCAACGCCGTCGCCCTGCGTAAACTCGCGCGTGCGGGCGGCAAAGTCCTCAGTCCGGTAGTTTATCGCCAGATCAGCGCCCTGGTCGAGGCAAGTTTGTACCTTGTCCGGCCGGCCGGCCGTCGTTATGACGCGGCCTCCCGCTCCCTTTACCAATTGGATGGCCGCGGTGCCGACGCCGCTTGCGCCGCCGTGGATGAGAATCGTCTCACCGGGCTGGAATCCTGCTTCCATGAAAATGTTGACGTAGGCGGTCAGGTAGACTTCGGGCAGGCAGGCTGCTTCTTCAAAGGACCAGCCGGTTGGAATCGGAATCAGGAGCCGCTGGTCCACGGCCACCTGTTCGGCATATCCACCCCCGGCAAGAAGCGCGCAGACTTTATCCCCGACCTGCCATCCCTCCACATCGGCGCCGACAGCTGCAATCTCGCCGGACATGTCCAGTCCCATTATGTCTGGCGCCCCGGGTGGCGGAGGATAGTTGCCCGCCGCCTGCGACAGATCGGCCCGATTCAGTGTGGTGGCGTTTATAGAAACCAGGGCCTCACCCGCTTGCAAGACTGGTTCTTCCACCTCCCGCCAGACAAGTTGGGGGCCTGATTTCGTTTGCTCGACTTCGATTGCGTGCATAGATTGTATCCTTCGCAAATTCGAACTGTGTTTGTCTATGCGGATGAGACTGTGCCGCCAGGGCCGGTCATCAAGTGCAGGCCGGCAAGACTGCACGACTTCCTGGGTCGGTTGGGAAGAGCTACTCGACTTCCAGATGATCAGGGTCCAACTGGTACCAGAAGACCTCTCCGGATTCAAAAACCTCGTTTACCCGGTTGTCTTGACTGAGACCGGCTACTGCCGCATAGGAGCGCCTCCCTGTAAATCGGTTCAAAAATTCGGCATTGCGGATCGCCCTGATCGTATCTCTGCCATTGGCGGTAAAAGAGATCTCGACGGCAACATAGCAGACTTCGTCGTTCTTGTCGGTGGCTTCCACGATGAGGTCGGCGCGGCGAAGGCTCCTCAGTTCGTTGGTGGGAATGCCGGAGGTGTCTACCGATTCGGTCAGTTCCCAAACCTCATCGCGGGTCAAGTTCTTAGTTCGCCTCAGCCCCAAGTCGCTGGCGATGGCGATGGCGTCATCAATCGCGGCATTTCGGGCGTGCGCGGCTTTTAGGGGCGCAATGTCATTTCGCAACTTCTGAATGCTACCATTGACTGTTTCGAATCTGGCGTCGACGGCCTCGAATCTGGCGTCAACTTGGTCGAATCTGGCGTCGACGGCCTCGAATCTGGCGTCAACTTGGTCGAATCTAGCGTCGACGGCGTCGAATTTGGCGTCAACTTGGTCGAATCTAGCGTCGACGGCGTCGAATCTGGCGTCATGCTGATCCAAGCGTGCTGCGATGCTGTCCAAGCGCTTGTTCGTGGAGTCGATAAATTTTTCCACCGTTTCGGCGAGCTTTGCAATCGTCTGCGGCAGTTCCAGGACCTCTCTTGTCAAAAGACGGACGCGCATCGCCTCGACCCACTCGGGGCGTTCGTCCATGATTCGAACCAGGTCCTCTATGGTATTGATGGCGGTCATTGTCGTGTCTCTTGTTCAGACTGCCAGCTAACCCAATGTGGTGAAAAATTGAAGGAATCGGCGACCTTTCCAGTTCGCACAAGCGTTCTCAGATTCAGTATACTGCAAGGCGCGGCAGCCTACAAAGATGTGAATGGCGACATGGATTTTCCACGCCGGATACAGACTCACTGATACGCCAACGAACCGTCTGGACGTACAAGAAATGGCCGGTGCCACGGGCGGCCTGGGTGTGCAGCCAGTGCTTCCAGGTTCAAATCGATGCCGAGGCCAGGGCGCTCGGGCAACTCCAGGTAGCCGTCCACCAGCTTCATCGGCTCATCCACGATCTCGGCTCGCTGGCCTTCGTCGGCCTTGTACTCCAAAACGAGAAAGTTGGAAGTGCTGGCCGCGAAATGGACGTTGACCGCGGTGGCAATTGGCCCGCAGGGATTATGGGGAGCAACGCTGGCATAGTGGACTTCGGCCATGGCGGCGATCTTTTTCATCTCCCAAAGGCCGCCGGTTATGCAGATATCCGGCTGTATGATGTCCACGGCGTGGTAGCCCAACAACTCTCGGAATTCATGGCGACTGTAGAGCATTTCACCGGTAGCGATGGGAACATTTACTTTCTGGCTGAGTTTTGCCAGCGCCTCATAGTTCTCCGGTCGCAAAGGCTCTTCGACAAAAAGGGGTCGATAGGGAGCCACTACTTCACACAGTTGCGCGGCCCGACCGATTTCAAGAATTCGAGCATGGGGATCCAGACCGATGTCGATGTCCGGCCCGACCGCCTCACGCACGGCTGCAACGCGGCGCTCCGTCTCGCGCAGTGCCTGATTCCAGGACATTTGGTGCCAGCCGGGCGGCAGCGGCCCCATTTTCAGGGCTGAATAGCCGTAGGTCTGGATGAGACGAACGGCGTCGTCGGCTGCCTCCTCTGGTGTATTGCCGCCTACGCTTTGGTAGACGCGAACCCGGTCGCGGGCTTTGCCGCCTACCAGCCGGTATACTGGCAGACCAGCGGCCTTGCCGGCGATGTCCCACAGTGCGTGCTCGATTCCGCTGATTGCGGCGTTGACGACCGAGCCGCCGGGAAAGCGGCCTCCCGCGTACATGAGGTGGTACAGGCCCTCTATATCGCGCGGATCACGGCCGATCAACCATTTCTCAAAGTCGTGGATTGCGGCGACGGTCGCGCCGTCGGGCCCACACGAGAAAGGCTCGCCGACCCCGTGGATGCCTTCGTCGGTATGGACGACGACGAAGGGGATCGAGCGATTTGCCAATTCGGTTAAATGCGTATCAATACGTGTAATTTTCATGGGGATTGCTCCTATGGCGGATGGCAGGCATTATCATGGATGATGCTCTACGTGTCAAACTTGCTGCGTCTTTTTGCCATTTTCGATTGACATAACAGTGCTGCTATGCTTTGATGGCAAGCAGAGATCGATCCAGCATCCATGCCACACGTGGTTGACATGTTTGTTTCTCCCTTCTCACTCTTCCACCCGGTCTTCGCGGCCGGCAACGAACAGTACTTGGATGCCCCATTGCTGGGAGGTCGCGCGGCCCGATGAACCGACTTGAGATCCAAATTGCCGTTGCCAAGGTGTCAAAATATGCATCGAGCGAAAGCGGGGATACGGTAGAGGTAGTAGAGCGTCCACACGGCGGCATCAGCATCGTCGTTTCGGACGGTCAGCGCAGTGGACGCAGCGCCAAAGCGATCAGCAATCTGGTGGCACGCAAGGCGATGAGCCTGCTGGCGGAAGGCGTGCGGGACGGCGCGGTGGCGCGGGCTACGCACGACTATTTGCGCACGCACCGCGGTGGAAAAGTCAGCGCGGAACTGGTCATCGCCAGTGTTGATTTGGTCACCGAGACGTTTGTGCTTAGCCGCAACAGCCGCTGTCCGGTGTTGGTGCAGAGTAACGAAGAAATCGAGTGGTTGGATGAACAGTGCGACGCGATCGGCATCTACCGCAATACGAAACCCAGTATCGTGGAACTGCCGCTATTGCCTGGATTGACCGCGGTTGTGTTCACGGACGGTATCTGGAGTGCGGGGCACCGCAGCGGCGGAGCGATGGATGTAGCAGGTGCGGCGAATTTGGATGACGGTGGCCCACCGCTTGATAAAGCCACTGTGGGGGAAAACAGCGCCAAGGAGATCGCCAATCGCGTTCTGGAAGCGGCCCTGGAACTGGATCAGGGGCGGCCTGGTGATGACTCCACTGTCCTTGTCGTCAAGGTGGGAACGCATCAGAGAGAACAAGAGGTTCGCCGCATGGAGATTTCCCTGCCCATATAGGGTTCGGAGTGGTTCTCAATGACCGCCAATGGGGGCGGCCAGATGAACAGAGACCTTGTCAAGATTGTAGGCATAAGCGCGGCAGGTAAATCGACCCTTGTGGTCGGTCTGAGGCGGCTCGGTTATGACGCCCGCCCGGTGGCTCAAGAGCATAGCCAAGTGCCCGACATGTGGCAACGTATCCGCCCGCCCCACTGGCTCATTTTTCTGGACGCAGATCTGCCGACGCAAGGGGCGCGTCGTCCTGATGTCAGTTGGAACGAGCGCTGGCGACGGACGGAGCTGCAGCGGTTGGAACATGCCCGCAGCCACGCAGATCTAATCATTGACACCAGCCTTCTCACCCCTGAAAACGTCTTGCAGCAGGCCGTCGATTTTCTGCGCCTGCGCCGGGTTTTGCCAGCAACCGGCCCCCTGGCGGAGTTGCCGCGAACGGGAAGTGTCTGGCATCAAACCTGACTCCAAGGCCTATAAAAAAGGTTGACAATCTGGCCTTCAAGTGCTATAAGTTTTTTGTGGTTGCTGCAGGCGCCGGCCATGTGGGAACGAGGCGGGCCGAAGCACGCCCCACGCCCCTCATTCTCATGCCCATATCTATCGGGGCGATAGAGCCCGGAAGCTGCAATTGTGCGCCTTCGGTTACCCTGCTTTGAAAGGATCAAGCAGATGTCAGTTCATTCTGTAGGCCGGCTATTCGAATACAATAAGTGGGCTTGGCAACGGGTCTTTCCCAGCTTGGAAGCACTCCCGCAGGGAGAATACTTTGCCGAACGCCCCTTTTTCTGGGCGTCACTTCATGGGCTGGCTTCCCACGGTTACGGCGCGGAAAAGAGATGGCTGCAGCGAATTGGGGGTGAAAGCCCGTCACGGTTGGCAGGAAATGCCGAATTCGCAACCTTCGCCGAACTGCGAGAGGAATGGCATCAATTGTGGGCGGCATGGCAGGCGTTTGTTGACTCGCTGACCACCAGCATGCTCGACGAAACTCTTGAACCCCGGAACATTGAAGGAACCCAATATGTGCTGAAGTTGGATGACGTGTTGCGTCACGTATTTAATCATGCAACTGAGCACCGCAGCCAGATGACACCTGTATTGGCCCATTTGGGACATCCGACGGAGCCGCTGGACTATGCCTATTTTGCCATAGCCGAGAAACAATGAGCTTCGCCCCATTGGTCAGATAGGCAGGTGCCTGAATTGCGGTCAACGAGATCCGCACCAGCCTTCCATTCCCTAAGAAAGTTTTGCAGACAGCGGTTGATTTTCGACGCGTGCGCATTTTCCACGCGGCACCGGGCACTCTCTCGGAGATACCGCGAAGGGGAAGCGTCTGGCATTTTAGCCGACTCCAGAATCCACTAAAATGGTTGACATTTCAACCTTGGCGTGCTATAAGTTTCCTGCGGTTGCTGCAGGCGCCGGCCATGTGGGAAAGAGGCAGGCCAGGCTAGCCCCATGCCCAACACACCATCAACATATCGACCGGCGCAACAGTGCAGGGAAGCTACAACTGAGGGCGTCGCGTTACCATGCTCTGAAAGGATGAATCCGATGTCTGTTTATTCCGTAGGCAGGCTATTTGAATACAACAAGTGGGCATGGCAACGGGTTTTTCCCAGCTTGGAAGCACTCTCGCCGGAAGAATATTTCGCCGAACGCCCCTTTTTCTGGGAGTCAATTCATGGCCTGGCTGCCCACGGGTACGGCGCGGAACAGACCTGGCTGCAACGAATTGGGGGGGATAGCCCGTCACGCTTGCCAGAGGCTTCGGATTTCTCAACCTTCGCCGATCTGCGTGAGGAGTGGTTTCAACTGTGGGCGGCTTGGCACGAGTATGTTGGCTCGCTGACCACTAGCAGGCTAGACGAAACTCTCCGATACCGGAACATTGAAGGCATCGAATATATGCTGAAGTTGGATGACGTGCTGCGCCACGTATTCAATCATGCGACTGAGCACCGCAGCCAGATGACACCTGAATTGGCTCAATTGGGACATCCAACAGAGCCGCTAGATTATGCCCGCTTTGCTATGACTAAGAAACAGTAAAATTCACTCTCTTGGTCGAACAGAATGCGGCCGAACAGTTGAAAGAAGGCGAGAATGCGTTACACGGCAGACAACATGTTGGTCAAACCGTTAACCGACGGCGAGGACCCAGACCTGATCCTTGCGATTACACCGCAAAGCGCCGGCTGGGAGTATATTTCGTTCCAGGCGAGGCGACTGGATGTAGGGGGAAGTTGGTCCTTCGACACAGGGGAAAACGAGTTCGCGCTTGTCAATCTGAGCGGACGCTACCGGGTAGAGAGCAACCGGGGTTCCTGGGACGGGATCGGCGGGCGGGCGGATGTTTTCAGTGGGGGCGCCCACGCCCTCTATTTGCCGCGGCGCACTAGTTTGAAGGTCACCGCGGAGGAGGCCGGCGAGTTTGCGGTCACGTGGGTACCAACGTCCGAAGAACACGACCCGTGGTTGATCAGGCCGGAGGACGTCGCAATCAGCGTACGGGGCGGCGACAATGTAAGCCGGCAGATCAACGACCTGTTGCCTCCTGGTTCACCGGTTCACCGGCTGGTGTTGGTCGAGGTGTACACACCGAGCGGCAACTGGAGCAGCTACCCTCCGCATAAGCACGATGTCCACATCGAGGACGAAGCAGGGGAGTTGATCGAAGCCAATCTGGAGGAAGTCTACTTCTATCATATCGACCGGCCGGAAGGGTTCGCCTATCAGCGTGTGTACACAGACGAAAGGTCGCCGATGCAGGCCGCGGGCAATCCGATCGACGCGCTGGTACGGGTGGGGCACAACGAGGCCGTGCTGGTACCTGAGGGCTACCATCCTGTGGTCAGTATGCCGGGCTACACGACATATTATCTGAATGTGCTGGCGGGCAGCGCACAGAGTCTGGCCAACCAGGAGGATCCGAATTACATGTGGGTGAAGGAGAATTACACCGGGATGGATGAACGACTGCCGCTGTACTGAGGGCAGAACGGGCGCGCACCAGTTCAAGTGGGTTGCGCCATCGCCGGGGGCGGCCACAGGAAACCAGGGACATGACATCTGAAAATGAAGCGAGAACTTACGACTCTCTGCACATGGGGCGTTCGTCGATCGACCTGTACAGCAACGACGTGGGCGCGCCGTTTGCCGAGATTGGCAGCTTTGCCGCCTACGTCGGCGGTTCACCGACCAACATCAGTGTGGGCGGAGCCCGTTTGGGCCTGAAGACAGCGCTCGTTACCGGGCTGGGTGAAGACCCGGTGGGCGACTTCATTGCCGCTTTTCTGGAGAAGGAGGGGGTCGACTTCAGTTACAGTCCGCGCAAGCCGGGGCACCGCACCAGCGCGGTGGTCTTGGGCATTGAGCCGCCGGACCGCTTCCCGTTGGTCTACTACCGCGAAAACTGCGCGGATATCGAGCTGACTATCGACGACGTGCTTGCATCCCCGGTGGCGGATGCAAAGGTGTTTCAGTTTGCGGGCACAAACCTGAGCAAAGAGCCGAGTCGCAGCTCCACCATGTTCGGCGCTGAATTTTCCCAGCAGGTTGGTACCACGGTAGTATTCGACCTTGACTTTCGGCCGGACCAGTGGCATGACCCGCGGGCGTTCGGCGTAGTCGCGCGATCCGTCCTGCCCAATGTTGATGTCGTTATCGGAACGGAGGATGAGATTAACGCTGCGGTGCTCAGCGATGCCAGCCAGATGTCGCTGACCCATTCACAGGTATCTGATGCGAAGGTAGAGGGCGATGTAAAGGCGGCCATTAACTGGCTGCTGGAGTTGGGTCCGGAGGCTGTAGTTGAAAAGGTGGGCGCGCTCGGTTCGCGCGTACATTTGGCCAGCGGCGAGGTTCTTGAGGCGCCCGGCTTCCCGGTGGAAATTTACAATATTCTCGGCGCCGGTGACGCGTTTGGCGCCGGTTTCATCTATGGATTTGTCAATGACTGGGGTTGGCAGCGGTCGGCCCGGCTGGGCAACGCTTGCGGCGCGATCGTCGTGTTGGCGCACGGTTGCGCGAACTTCATGCCCACTTACAAAGAGGTGATGGCGTTCGTGGATGAGCGAGGGGGATTGTGAAGCGGCAACGTCTATGTTGGAATGAGGGCAGAATGCCACAGGATCGAGCGTTAGACTGAACACTGTGATTGCAGACCAGGCAGGGATTTTATGAGTACAGTTTCGGTCTCCAGGATTGTCGCAAGGAATTACAAGAATATCCACCTGGAAGACGGGATCGACTTCGGCGGGCTGACCATCCTCATTGGAGCGAATGGGTCTGGTAAGAGCAATTTAATATCACTCTTCCAGTTTCTCCAGGAAAGTGTAGCCGGTGCTGGGACAGATGACCAGAGGGGGCGTACAAACTTTGAGGATGCTGTTTCCCGGTTAGGCGGGGCGAGGATTCTGGATGGGACAATAAGCGCGCCTGCCAACGTAAATGTTGAATATCAGTTCGCTTCTGAGAGCAAAGAGACAACTCTAGGAATCGAACTCTTGGTGCCGCGTTCCCATCATAAAGTAATCGTAGAAAGAGAGTTCCTCGACAGCGGTAGCGGATACTCAAGTCCTCCTGCCTACTACCGAGTGCAGAATGGAGGAAGCGGCGGCAGTGGCTCCGGCGTTATTTCTGTCTTCGATAATCCTCACGGCGTCTCGAAGACAATGGTTAGCCCTCCGACCCATTTGGAGAATATTCAAAACATTCCGGACAATGAACTCGCGTTTTCCGTAATGCCCCGCTTACTTGAATCCAGCAGTTTCGCCCCTGATGCGGTCCCACTATACGGGCCGCGCGGAATGATTAAAGATTCAACAGTATCGTGGAAGTTTTACAAGGCAAACAGTATGAATGCAAACAGAATCAAATTTTCTGACCCCAAACTGGGCCGGTCAGACTTATTTGTTTCGCCGTCAGGTGAAAACCTGGTTCTTGTTATTTACAACTTGATTCACGAAGACTTTGAGTTTGAAGAATCGCTGAATCAGATGATCAAAGACATCCTGCCCGTAACCAGAAAGATAAGGGCCTTGTCTCTAGGAAGAATTGCCGTAATCTTTGAGTGGCATGTTGAAGGTTGCTCTGACCCGTTATTCCTCGATGAAATGTCGGATGGAACGGTACGTATGTTGTGTTGGGCTGTAATTCTGAATTCTCCAAAGCTCCCATCGCTAATCGTCATCGAAGAACCAGAGCTTGGGATTCACCCCGCCTGGATGCCCATACTGGCGGAGTGGATCAAGAGGGCGGCGCAGAAAACGCAGGTCATTGTGACTACACATAGCCCAGATCTGCTGGATCATTTCACCGACCAACTTGATGACGGCGGTTACATCTATACTTTTCAGCAGGATTCCGAAAGTCAGAATCACTTTAGGCCCAAGCGCCTAGATCGCGAGACAGTTTCTGGCTGGATTGAAGACGGCTGGCAGGTGGGCGATTTGTACAGGGTAGGCAATCCCGCGGTTGGGGGGTGGCCGTGGTAGTTTGGGTATTCGCCGGAGGGGGAGAATCTGAAATTCGAGGGTTGATGCCTTTCCTTTCAAAGCAGTACGCTGTTCACAGATTCATACGCAAGACTCCCGTCAAACTGAAGCCAGGGCCACGCCCGCCTGACAGGTTGGAGCAAGATAAGAGCCAACGCGCCTGGCCGGGACACGGGAGGACTGGGAGAAGTCTGGCAAAGCAGATCGAGGTGACTCTCTCTAATTCGCTGAAAGTTGAGGAGAGTTGCGACTTGATTCTTGTAATTGATGATCTGGACTGCCAGGATTCTGACGTCCAGCGTGAACTGTTCGACAAGACGATAAGAAATGTGGAGGGAGCGGCCGACATTCGTAGCTATGTTGGCTTTGCCTCGCCTGAAATTGAAGCATGGATCGTCGCAGACTGGGAAAATACGATTGCCACTGATTCCGCCTTTCGAGGTTGTCACCCACAGATGCGTCACTGGCTGAGCACCCAGAGGTCTGTTCCTTTTGATAGCCCGGAGACATTCAGCCACTTTGATCCAAATAGGGATTCATGTCACGAAAAGGTCTCCGATACAGTAGTCGAATCATCCATACAATGCTGCGCGCAGGCCAGATATTCCAAGGGCATACATACGGCAAGATTTCTGCGGAGAATATCGCCAGAAGTCGTGAGTGGAAAATGCCCTTTCTTTCGTGGGCTACACCATCGCTTGACACAGACAGAATAGGATTGGTAAGCCATGCAAGTACGAGTCGCGACGGCCCCAGTTTCCTGGGGCGTTCTGATGAAAGACACGCCAAATGTTCCTCCCTACGGCCAGGTCCTGGATGAGATACGTGAGGCCGGTTATGTGGGAACTGAATTGGGACCATACGGCTACCTGCCCTTTGAGATCCCGAAACTGCGCGATGACCTGGACCGGCGCGGGTTGACCCTTATATCGGCGTTCACAATTTTCAATTTTTTGGCCGGAAAAGAGGATGAGACAGTCTACCGGGAAGCGTTGGAAACGGTTCAAGTGCTTTCGGCGATGGGCTGCCGCCACATAGTGTTGTCGGACGTAATCTTTACGGTGGAAAACCGCGTCAAGCGCGCCGGACGCATACGCCGGCAGGATTCGCTAAACGACGCTGAATGGGATCAGGCAGCCAAAAATGTCGATGCCTTCGCAAAGATTGTACTTGAAGAGTACGGGATGAAATGCGCGGCCCACCCCCACATCGGCGGCTACCTGGAGACCGGTTTTGAGATCGACGCCTTGCTGGAGCGCACCGATCCCGAACTGGTCGGCCTCTGCTTTGATATGGCGCACATTGCTTATGGCGGCGGCGACCCGGTTGCCGTGCTGGACAAGTGGAGGGACCGCACGTGGTATCTTCATATAAAGGAGTGTAACGGGCACGTCCGCGAGGAGGTTACTACTCGCGGGGGCGACTACTATGACGGGGTCCAGTCGGGCGTTTTCCCCGAACTGGGTCAAGGGACCATTGACTGGCATGGGATCAACCGTATTTTGCACGAGATAGACTTTGACGGCTGGGGCACGGTTGAGCAGGATATTCTGCCGGAAATGGATATAGATGCCCTGGCAAGCGCCAAGCGCAATCGCGCGTTTTTGAGGGAAGAGCTGAATTGGTAACCTTTTCAGAACTGGGGTAGTAGTTGGCAATTCAACAGGCCGAACTGAGTTCCGGTCTTCACACCTGACAGGAGATGTCATCAATGTCAACAGTTCCCGGTTCTCTGCAGGGAAAATTCGCTGCTGTCACGGGCAGTACGCAGGGTCTTGGCGAAGCCGCGGTTCGCCTCTTTGCCGAACGGGGCGCGGCGGGAATCATCGTAAGCGGGCGCAGCGTCGAGCGGGGCAATGCTGTGGCGGCGGACCTGTGCGCAGGCGGCTGCCAGGCACATTTCGTGCAGGCTAACCTGGCCGATGCCGAGGCTTGCCGCTCAATTGTAGCAGAGGCGGACAATCAGTTTGGAGCGCTGCATGTGCTCGTCAATTGCGGTGCGCTCACAGTGCGCGGAAATATCTGGGACACGACACCCGCCCTCTTCGATCAGATGATGGCGGTCAACGCCCGGGCGCCGTTTCTGCTCATGCAGGATGCCTGCAGGCTCATGCGGCGAGAGGGCAATGGCGGTTCGATCGTCAACGTTTCCAGTGTTGCTTCATTCGGCAGCGAGCAGTTCCTGCTTCCCTACTCAGCTTCCAAGGGCGCCCTTAACGTAATGACCAAAAATGTCGCCTACACGGTGATGCGGTACGGAATCCGCGTAAATGCCCTGGCCATCGGCTGGATGGACACACCGAGCGAGGATTTCATTCAGCGCAAGTTTCATTCTGACGGCGAAGCCTGGCTGGAGGAGGCTGAAAGAGAGCAGCCTTTTGGCCGGCTGCTCAAGACTGACGAAGTTGCACGGGCCATTGCCTTTATGGCTTCGGACGAGTCGGGAATGATGACAGGAAGCGTTATCGACTTCGACCAGTCGGTGCGGGGCGCAGGGCCGGTTTCAAAGCCGCCGCCGTTAGATGATCCGTACTGGAAGGTCGGGGCACAGGATTAGGGCCCGTAGCATTCAGCAGTCAACTTCACCAGCGATTTTGCGATGGGCAAGATAGACGCCAACCGGCAGCCGGCGATTGAAGCCGTATTCCACCACGGAACGAAAGATGAGCAACAGAGTCAACATTGGGGTAATCGGCGCGGGCGGCATGGGTGGCAGACACGCGGTCAATTTGACCGACGCGGTGGCGGCGGCCAACGTGGCCGCAATCATGGATGTCGACTCGGCGCGGGCTGAGGAGATAGCGGCGAGGTGCGGCGGCGCCAAAGTATTTGCCGATGCCGAACAGTTGATTGCGGCGCCGGATGTCGATGCCGTCCTTATCGCGGCGCCGAACCGCTTTCATGCCGAGTTGACGCGGTCCTGTATCGCGGCAGGCAAGCCTGCACTATGCGAAAAGCCACTGGCATCCGATGGCGAGGAAGCCCGCGAGGTCATTGACGCCGAGGTCGCCGGCGGCAAACGGCTGGTGCAGGTTGGTTTTATGCGTCAGTATGACCCGGACCATGTTGCCGTCAAGCAGCATAGCGACAGCGGTGAACAGGGCAAGGCGCTCGTTTTTCGCAGCGTTCACATTAATCCGAAATCGTATGGCATCCCCTCGCTGAACGACGTCATCAATGGCTCGCTCATCCATGACATTCACTCGGCACGTTGGATGATGGGGGATGAAATTGCCCGCGTTCATACAACCTTCATTCCTTTCTTGCCCTCCGATCCCGACAGCGCGCGCTATGTCATTGTTCAGTTGCACTTTGGCAGCGGCGGCCTGGGAGGACTAGAGTGCAACGCGGATGCCGGATACGGCTATGAGATCTCTGTGAGCATCACCGGGGAAACGGGAGTGGTCCAGACGAGTCCTCTGCCCAGCCCGGTCGTGCGGCACAGTAACGCAAGCAGCCAGTGGGTTGAAGAGGACTGGTTACAGCGTTTCAGAGTGGCCTACATCAATGAAGCCAAGGCGTGGGTGCAGTCAATCCTGGACGGCAAGGCTACGGGGCCGAGTGCGTGGGATGGATATGTCGCTATACTCGTGGCCGACGCGTGCATTGAAGCGGGACTGCGGGGGCTGCCCTTAGCGGTAGATGTGCCGGAAAGGCCTACCATCTACGGGTAGCGACGCCCAGTACTCCTGGGCAAGTGAAGCCGCCATTTTCAGAATTGCTATTCTGAAGCAAAGAAGAGGACAAAAATGAACACAGAACGATTGACGATGGCGCAGGCAATTGTACGTTATCTCAAGCAGCAGCACAGCGAACGGGATGGCGTGGAACAGCCCTTTTTTGGCGGCTGCTTCGGCATCTTCGGGCACGGCAACGTGGCGGGAATGGGCCAGGCACTCCAGCAATATCCGGACTTTCGCTATTTTCAGACGCGTAACGAGCAGGCGATGGTGCATACCGCAGCTGCATACGCCAAACACTGCAATCGGCTGCGCACTTTGGCTTGTACAAGCTCAATCGGTCCTGGCGCGACCAACATGGTCACCGGCGCGGCCACGGCAACGATCAACCGGCTGCCCGTGCTGCTGCTGCCGGGCGATATTTTCGCTCGCCGCAATGTCGCGCCTGTTTTGCAGCAGTTGGAATCGGAGCACAGCCAGGATATTTCCGTCAATGACTGCTTTAAAGCGGTCAGCCGCTATTGGGATCGGATCAACCGGCCCGATCAGCTGACAACTTCCTTAATCGAGGCGATGCGCGTCCTTACCAGTCCGGCGGGTACCGGAGCGGTCACGCTTTCGATTCCGCAGGACGTTCAGACGGAAGCGTTTGACTATCCTTCGGCGCTGTTCGAGAAGCGGGTATGGGCCATCCCCCGCAACCGGCCGGACCGGGCTGCGTTACAGCGGGCGGCGGCGGCGATCCGGGCGGCGAAGAAGCCGCTGATCATTGCCGGCGGCGGCGTCCTTTATAGTGAGGCGACCGCCGCGCTAGGTGAGTTTGTCGACCGCTTCGGCATTCCGGTGGCAGAGACGATGGCCGGCAAGGGGAGCCTGCCCTACGACCACGCGTTGCAATTGGGAGCGGCCGGCGCCACCGGCACATTTGCGGCCGAGCAGGTGGCAGACGAGGCTGACGTCGTGATTGGGATTGGCACGCGTTACAGCGATTTCACCACGTCGAGCAAGACCGCATTCAAGCACCCGGACGTACAGTTCGTGAATATTAATGTGGCCGAGTTTGACGCGTACAAGCATTGCGCCATTCCGCTGGTTGGGGATGCCCGCGTTGCGCTGGAGGAGCTGGGCGAAGCGCTGGCCGGTTACCGCAACGGAAGCGAGAGCGTAGCACAGGCGCAGCGTCTGCACGACGAATGGGAGGCCGAAGTTCAGCGGAACTATGACACACTCACTGCTGAAAGCGGACTACCTTACCAGGGCGCTCTAATCGGCGCTGTGAACGACCAGGGCGACCCCGATGCGGTGATGGTCGCCGCGGCCGGCAGCCTGCCGGGCGACATGCACAAACTGTGGCGCGCACGACATTCGAAACAGTACCACCTCGAGTACGGTTACTCCTGTATGGGCTATGAAATTGCCGGCGGCCTGGGCGTCAAGATGGCCGATCCCGACCTTGAGGTCTACGTGATGGTGGGGGACGGCAGCTATCTGATGATGAACTCTGATCTGATCACATCGATCCAGGAGGGGTACAAACTCACCGTCATTCTGATGGACAATACCGGCTTCCGCTCGATCGGGTCTCTCAGCCGCTCGTTGGGTCAGAAGGGATTTGGGACGCGCTACATTTTTCCCGATCAGGTCGAAGCAGCCCATCGCAACGGCAAGTCCTTTAACGGGCTGCCGACTGACGAATCCGGATATGATGTCGACCCGCTGCCGGTAGATTTGGCGACAAACGCCGAGAGCCTGGGATGTCATGTAATTCGTTGCGAGAGTGTGAGCGACGTTGTGCAGGCACTGCAAGACGCCAAGTCGATTGACAGGACCACTGTCATTCACGTTCGCAACGATCGCTACCTGGGCGTGCCGGGATATAGCTGGTGGGATGTACCGGTGGCCGAGGTGAGTGAACTGGATTCGGTCAATGCGGCGCGTGAGGAGTGGGAAGAGAAGCGCACGCAGGAGAGGTATTACATTTGACCAGTGCTCATTCTTGGAGTACTGAAAACGTGCCAATACTCTTCACATCGGATAGCCTGGAAAACAACTCTAGCTTGTCGTTCCTTTGGTGTCCACATAAGACCACTGTAAGGCGAAAATGCACTTGATCAAGACTTACTAGTACTACAACCGCAATTCACGAATCTGAAGTTTTTCCGGCGAAAATGAGGGTGCAAAAGCGCATTTTGAACAACCACGGAACTGCATAAACGGCCCAAATGCAGCCACTTCAGCGCCTCTTTTTACTCTTTCGGTCTTCGGCCAACAAGAGTGCGGTTGTAGTACTAGGTTGGTCGATAAAATGCAAAGGATAGCACAGATGAGATCAATTGGTAGGGCTCTAAAGCGAATTGGCCGTCTGCCGTCGAAACATGACTCTAGACCCGGCGAAAAGGAGGTGGCCCACCCTAGCGAGGAGACAATGGAAATCAATGAAGATCCTCCAATGTCAGGGGCACTGCAACTTACGGATGAACAGAAGCACATAATTGAACACGTCGATGGTCGCCATGCACGCGTCTTAGCAGTTGCTGGGTCCGGAAAAACAACAACAATGGCGTACCGAATCATTCACTTACTGGAAAATCGCGGAGTAAGAAAGAATCAGATTCAGGTGTTGATGTTCAATCGGCTCGCTAGTGAAGAATTCGTGGACAAGCTCGACCAACTAGGTTTGGGACCAAGTCAACAGCCCCGCGTGAATACTTTCCATAGCTATGCATATCGAGTCACAAGTCTAACAAGAAATGTGATGTGGTTTGGAGACTACGAAGAGTTGGCCATCTTAGAACTCAGGAAAGCAATATCCAGCGTGACCAAAACGCTCAAATTGAGCGAAGAGGAAGTGGACTTAGAGGAGGCAAAACGGGCCATCAGTCTTTGGAAAGGCTCGCTAATTCCACCATGTCGAGCTGGTTACACCGGCCCCAATGGGCAAGTTTATGTGTCGATATATCGGGAATTTGAAGAGAGGCGGCTTCATAAGAACGCAATTACATACGAAGATTTTGTACCTCTTGCCGTCAGTCTGATTGGAAGAGACGACCACACGCTCTTAGAGCATGCAGGATCCTTGCGCTATATCATCGTTGACGAGTACCAAGACGTCAATTTCGGGCAGGAGTGCCTAATTGAGCTCTTAGCCTCTCAAGGCGCAGATGTAATGGTTGTTGGGGACGATGATCAGACCATTTACGAGTGGCGTGGAGCCCGTAGCGAATACATTTTGCGTGAGTTCAAGTCCACCTTTGACAACAAACCACACTCGGACTACTCCCTTACAAGTTCCTTCCGTTTCGGCTATAGAATGGCGCAGGCCAGCTACAACGCTATCACACATAACACAAACAGAAATGAGAAAATACTGCTCGCACATGATCCTAAGCTCGATAGCCAAATCACTGTTTTCACTAACACATCTGTCAATGACAAAGGAGTCGAACCCTCGGAAATCAAAGTGCTTGGTCGCACTTTTGCCCAATTTAACTCCTTTACAACTGAATTGTTACTAAAGAAAGTGCCGTTCATGGTAGAAGGACGTGCACCCTTCATTAGTTCTGGCGAGTGCCAAGTATTGTTGGACTATATAATTGTTGCATCCCGCCTGGATGAGGTACCAAACGAAACTCTTACCAAGAGCTTTCTTAATATAGCAAACAAGCCTAGTCGCTATTTGGGACGTGCAGATCTTAGGAAGATGCTACAAACAGGACAGAACAAAAAGCAGAGCTTACGGGAGCTATTGTTCGACAATACGCAGGACTCGACACATAATTGGCGCGAAAGCCAGCGGGAAAAGCTGGAGGATTTTCTTTTTGTCTTGGAGGAAATGGCCTGCAAAATTCGCACTTCCCCTAGGCCCAGTGCCGGAGAACTGTTAGAGTGGATAGACGGTGAAGTGAAACTACAAGACCATTACAGAAGCTATTATGGGGAAGGCGAAGCTTCGTTGATCCGCACGGAAAATATTGGTGCCTTCAAACGCTACGCCCGACATACAGGACTTGGTTGGCGCGAATTCGTAGCTCACGTTCGCAATCTAGACACAACACAGGGTCTAGAGAAGGACGAATGCCTAGGATTGACGACTATCCATAGGTGCAAAGGGCTTGAGTTCGAATATGTCGTCATTCCCGACTGCCAAGAAGGATTCATGCCAGTGTTCGCCGAAAGTGAAGACCCCACTTACGACAAAGAGAACCCAAAAGGGGAGCCCAGACTGGCCGAGTGGATAGAAAACGAGCGCAGGCTGTTTTACGTAGGTATGACCCGTGCTCGAATGGGCCTATTGATTGGCGCGTCAGACATGCCTTCCGAAGTTCAAATTCAACATGGAAACAGGGCTCAACCCAACAGAGTCGCGTCGCGTTTCTTGGAAGAATGCGAGATAGGTCCCACGCTAGAGATTGGGAAGGAGTTGGTAGCAGCCGCCAATTGCCTGGAGGGTCATCTCCTAATAGAGAAGTGCGAGCGATATTCCGCGTATCACAAGATAGTTGGAGTAGTAAAAGAGAAGTACTCAGACCACTTTTGCGACGAAACAAAAAGGAAATTGGCTAACGTTCATTTAAGCAGAGCAGAGAGACCTTTCGAATACAAGAGACGTTATAGCAATTCCAACCAGAAGAAAAAAAGTTCAAAGGAGCAAATGAGTCGCAAAAGGAAAAAGTGGGATCACCTTTAGACAAAATGCCCAAACATAACTCAGGAAACAGCGCTGGAATTCCCTACTGTACTTCCTGAAACCAATTCATTCTTAGGCTCAAAAGTTAGCTTGTCGGGACCCGATCAAGTTTGGGACGGAGCTCTTGCCAGCAGGAGAACCCTAGTTGACGTCGGATATTTCAGGTTGTGATGTGAAAACGGACTATTGGCTTAATGACGAAATCTTCGTGGCCGAACTCCCTTTTTCTTTCTTTGATTTCGTTACTACATTCACAGATTATAGATTGTCATGGATCGGATTCGAGCATAACTTTCGCTTCGGTTTACATTCGACAAGGTTGGTATAGTCACCCTTGAAGCAGGTAGCCGTGTTCTATCCGGATACGGATTCGCAGGTTTTCATAGATGTCGTTGTCTGTGACCCAACGCTGGACGTTAATGCAGTGCCCAACAAGATATTCCCCTGAACGAGGAAAGAGATATGACACAGAAACAGGAACTACTCAATTTCGTCAATGGCCAGTGGCAGCGCAGCGGTTCGGCTGACGCGCTCGATGTGCATAACCCGGCGACGGGCGCCGCGATTGCAACGGTGGGCATGTCGCCGGCTGCGGAAGTGGATGCCGCGGTAGGCGCCGGGCTGGATGCCTATGCCGAGTGGCGGGAAACGCCAGTGGTCGACCGCATCCAGCCGTTCTTCCGTCTGAAGATGCTGCTTGAAGAGCATCTGGACGACATCGGGCGCATTCTCACCGAAGAGTGCGGAAAGACCTTTGTCGAGAGCGTGGGCGAGATACGGCGCGGCATAGAGAACGTCGAGGTCGCCTGTGGCACGCCTTCGCTGATGCAGGGCTGGAACAACGAGGACATCGCCCGCGGCATCGACGAGCATATGCTACGCCAGCCACTGGGCGTTGTGGCTGCGATCACGCCGTTCAACTTTCCCGCCATGATCCCCCTCTGGTTTCTCCCGTATGCCGTCGCCACCGGCAACTGCTTCATCCTCAAGCCCAGCGAAAAGGTGCCGATGACTACGCAGAAACTTTTCTCGCTGATCGAAGAGGCGGGCTTCCCGCCGGGCGTGGTGCAGCTGGTCAACGGCGGCGCCGATACGGTTAACGCCATTCTCGATCACCCTGATATTCGCGCTATCAGCTTCGTCGGCTCGACTGGGGTGGCGAAATATGTCTACAGCCGCGCTACCGCCAACGGCAAGCGCGCCCAATGCCAGGGTGGCGCCAAGAACCCGGTCGTCATCATGCCGGACGCCAATATCGAGACCACAACCCAGATGATGGGCGATTCAGCCTTCGGGTGCGCGGGCCAGCGCTGTCTGGCGGTCTCGGTGGCAGTGACCGTGGGCGAGGCCAAAGACCCCTTCACCGAGGGAATCGCCGATCTGGCCGCCAGCCGCAAGGTCGGTTACGGCCTGGATGAAGCGACCGAAATGGGTCCCGTCATCACCCGCGAGAGCAAGCAACGCATTGAGGGTCTGATCGAGGTCGGCGCGCAAGAAGGCGCGCGCGTTCTGGTGGATGGCCGCCAGAAGAGCGTGGCCGGATACGATGACGGCTACTGGGTCTTCCCGACAGTTCTGGATGCAGTAGAGCCGACGAGCCAGATTGCCCGCACCGAGATTTTCGGCCCGGTTCTCAGCCTGATGCACGCAGATACGATTGAGGACGCGATTGCGCTGATAAACGACCGCAGCGTGAGCGCATACGGCAATATGGCCTGCCTCTTCACGAGCAGCGGCGCGGTGGCGCGGCAGTTCCGCCACGAGGTCGACTCCGGCAATATTGGTATAAACATCGGCGTGGCCGCACCGATGGCCTTCTTCCCGTTCAGCGGCTGGAACGAGAGTTTCTTCGGCGATCTCCACGCCCAAAGCCGGCACGGGATTGAGTTCTATACGCAGACAAAGGTTGTTGTGGAACGCTGGCCGCAGGAGTGGAGCCGGAAATTCTAGGCGCGGGTGGCTTGCGCCTTACAGCTCTACATCTGTCCCGCCGACTACAATTTCCTCTGGCCGCGCTCGGCAGCGGGGGCCGGTTTGACCTGTCCGAAACGTAGCAACGTGAGGCAAGCGAGGTACACATGACGCAGGAGATCGGGATAGGCGTTATCGGTATGGGTTGGATGGGCACGGCTCATAGCCGCTCTTACAGGTTGGTGAATGACCGTTTCCACGACAGCGGCGTCCGTGCGCGACTTGTGATCTGCGCGGACGATGTTGCGCACAGGGCGGAGGAGGCCAGGAGTTCGCTGGGGTTCGCCGAGTCGACGACCGACTGGCATGAGGTCGTCGCTCACCCTGACGTACAGGTCGTCAACATAGCCGCGCCCAACTTTCTGCACAAGGAAATGGTGGAGGCCGTAACCTCAGCAGGCAAGCATGTCTTTTGCGAAAAACCGGTTGGCCGCAGCCCATTGGAAACGGCAGCCATAGAGCGCATGGCGCGTGAGGCCGGCGTAATGAGCTTTGTCGGCTTCAATTACCGTTGGGCGCCGATGGTACAACATTGCAAAAATCTGATTGATGCAGGGAAGATCGGACGGCTGACCCACTACCGGGGCCGGTTTTTCACCATGTACGGCAGCAACCCATACGGCATGTTGACCTGGCGCTTCAAGAGAGAGCAGGCCGGCTTGGGGGTGTTGGGCGATATCATGTCCCACACCGCAGATATGGCCCACATGCTCGTTGGACCGATCAGGCGGCTGGTCAGCAACCGGCACGTTTTCATCCGCGAGAGACCTTTGCCGGTGCCGGGACAGGGCACGCACTTTTCGGTCGGCAAGGAAGGCGACCCAACCGGCGAGGTGGAAAACGAAGACTATGTGGGAACCCTGGTCGAGTTTGAAAACGGCGTACAGGGCAGTTTCGAGACCTGCCGGGCAATCTTCGGGCCGAAGTGCGAAATGTCCTTTGAGGTCAATGGCACTGCCGGCGCGGCCAAATGGAACTTTGAGCGCATGAACGAGTTGGAGCTTTATCTTCCTGGCGCCGACGGGATGCACGACGGCTACACCACACTGCTTGGCGGTCCCGCCTACCCTGCGCACGGGCGTTTCAACCCGGGCGATGGGATCGGATTGGGTTATGAGGACCTGAAGGTGCTTGAAGCGCACAATTTTCTGATGTCCATAGCCGAAGGCGAGCAGCGTGCGCCAAGTTTCGCCGATGCACTGCGGCTGGCGGCAGTGCAGGAGGCGATGACCCGCTCCTGGGAGAGCGGCGCATGGGAGGATGTGCGGCCACTGGGAGTCGAAAGCATTCCGTAGCTTGTGGTCGCCTTTTGGCGCCTGCCACCATATGACGGAGAAAACTTAGATGTCTGAAACTGTTCGAGTGGGAGTGGTCAGCACAAGCTGGTGGGCGGACGCTATGTATCTGCCGGCACTGGACGCCCACCCGAGGGCAGAAGTGGTGGCTGTCTGCGGCCGCAACAGGGAGCGGGCGGACACATTCGCCGCGCGCTGGAACATCCCACAGGTGTATACGAACGTGGAGTCGATGATTCACAGTGGCGAGATAGATGCGCTGGTGGTGGCTTCCGGTCATGAGACCCATTACCCTATCACCATGCAAGCGTTGAACGCCGGCCTGCACGTTCTGTGTGAGAAGCCGCTGGCATTGCGCTACAGTCATGCGGCGGAGATGGCGGCGGTGGCCGCAGAAAAGAATCTGATCCACTGCACGCCCTTCACCTACAGATTTATGCCGACGAACCGATATATCAAGGAATTGCTGGAGGAAGAGTACATCGGTAGACCGTATCATTTGAACGTGCGCTATTATACCGGTTACGCCCGCGAGCCTGGATATGGCTGGCGAAATGATCGGGCCTTTGCCGCGACCGGCGTGCTGGGCAATATCGCTTCGCACTTCTTCTATCTGGCGTACTGGTGGTTTGGCGAGGTTACCGACGTGTTCTGTCTAGCGGGCGAATTCGTCGACCGGCCGACCCTCACGCCGGAGGGGGAGCCGTATGAGCGCACCGAAGACGGGGCCTACACGTTGTTACGGTTTGCAAACGGCGCACAGGGGCTTGTTCATGCTTCGGCCGTTTGCACGGAGGAGACCGACTTCGGCCAGCGGCATGAGTTCGATCTGCACGGGGAGGAAGGCACACTGCGCAGCGTGATCGATTGGGACAACCGGCAGGATGTCGAAGGCACTCGGCGCGGCGAAGGGCCAACCCGGCCGCTCGAGATTCCGGAGCATGTCTGGGGCACCGCGCGCCGTGATACTGTGCATAACACCTATCGAGACGTTTTTCGCGTCGAGGACCATATGACTCGGGGCTGGATCAACGCCATCGCCGATGGACAGCCTTTCAGTCCCAGCCTAGAGGATGGGGCTGTAGTTCAGCGTATTATCGACGCGGCCGACCTGAGTGCACGCGAGGGGCGCTGGGTCAAGCTGCAGGATATCATATAGAGGAGGCGGACGTGGACCAAAAAGTCAGATTCGCGATCATCGGCGCCGGGCGGATTGGGCAGGTACATGCGGAAAACCTGACCCGCTATGTCCAAGAGGCGGAGGTGGTCGCCATCGTTGATGTCATCCACGATGCCGCAAAGCAGACCGCGCAACGCTACGGCATCCCGCATGCCAGCGGGGATCCGGAGGAAATCTTCAGTAGTACCGACGTCGACGCGGTCGCCATCTGCTCTTCAACGGAGACGCACTCCGAATACATCATCAGAGCGGCGCGCGCGGGCAAGCACGCATTCTGCGAGAAGCCGATCGCACTTGACCTGCCCGCGGTCGATGCCTCGCTGGCTGCGGTCAAAGAGAGTGGGACCAAGTTGCAGATCGGCTTTAATCGCCGCTTTGACCCCAACTTCCGCGGCATTCGCGATGCCGTCCGTAAAGGGGAAATTGGCGCGCCTTACCTCGTGCAGATTACAAGCCGCGACCCAGAAGCTCCGCCTTTGAGCTACGTAAAGGGATCCGGCGGCCTCTTTCTGGATATGATGATTCACGACTTCGATATGGCGCGCTTCCTCCTGGACGACGAGGTGGAGGAGGTGTCAGCTACTGGAGCTGTTCGTGTCGATCCGGCGATCGGCGAAGCCGGCGATATCGACACTGCCGTCGTTACCGTACGATATCGTTGCGGCGCACTCGGCGTTATAACCAACTCGCGCCAGGCAGTTTACGGCTCGGATCAACGAGCAGAGGTTCTCGGCTCGCTTGGCTCGGTCTCATGCGAAAATAACACCCCGGACCGGGTCATCAGGCAGACTGAAAGGGGCGTGATCCATCCCAAACCGCTCTACTTTTTCCTCGAACGCTATCAGGTGGCTTACGCCGATGAACTGCGCTCGTTTATTCAAGCCATCCTGGACGACACAGAGGTCGAGGTAACGGGCAGTGATGGGCGGGCGCCGGTAGTCCTGGCCCTGGCGGCGGGTTTGTCGTTTCGAGAGAAGCGCGCCGTTTCCCTCAGCGAAATCACAGATTGAGTGTGCGACCGGTTTCAACCTCATGGCCAGATTGCCCTTTGTTTCATTAGTGTCGAAGCATTGAGCGGTCATTCCAGTCTCCATTCATGGAACTCTTTAGACTTGCCCTGCCAAGACATAGTCCCTCGCATGTAATACTCTGCCCACGGGCTGCAGACTGCCCTATTATCATAAGGTTCAGGCTCGCGCCGTTACGCCAGAGTCTGGAGCACATCCCCACTTTCCAGCTTTCGATGACCGACGTGTGATGTCTGTGGTAAACTAAAGAGACGAGGCAGGACTTCCAGATGCCTCCTTCCAGTCTTCCGCTGGCGGCTGTGCCGCGCGTTGTTTCACGCTCTTGGGATACAAGCTTAATGCAACGCTTCTCTTGTCTTGCAGGAAATCTGCTGTGCATTTTGAAAGCGATTCGGTCCTTAATCTGGATCGGACGGGGGCCGCGTCCTATTTCAAAATCAGAACCGAGACTTTTAAGAGCGGGTGATGAGCAGGACATGCTTACTCCCACGCTGCCCGGGGCGGCCCGAAGATTGACTGCGGCTGTCGCAGTAGCGGTAGTCCTTCTTTTGTCACTGCTCTACGGCAGCGGGGCGATTCAACCGGTGTTCGCGCAAGACGCCCGCCTGACAACGGAGGCCGCTGGCGGCAGCCTGGGCGACAGCCCTATCCAAAAGGTTACGCCGCTGCAGGGCCGACCGTCTTCCGGACTTCGACAGGATTCGACAACCGCGCCCCTTACCACGACGCTACCCTTCACTACGACGCCAACAATCTCCGACTTTGGCCTGGCTTTCGTCAACTCCGCCGAGTCTCACAGCGGGGCGCAGCGCATCCAGCGGGGCGTGGACACGGGCGTTACGATGGATCGATTCCCTATTTACTGGGAGCAGGTCGAAAAGAGCCTCGGCACGTACACCTGGACGAGCCAGGATACCGCCATTCGCGCCAACGAGAGCCTGGGAATGGACACGCTGGCCATCCTGCTGGGCACGCCGCGCCAGTACCGTTTCGGAAGCCGGGCCGTGTCGGTGTCGCTAGGGGGATCATTTATAGAGGCACCGGCCAACCAGGCCCCACGGTCGGAAGGCTGTGATCCACAGGAAGCCGGGGGGGAATGCAACGTAATCGAAGGCACGACCTATTTTGGGGAGCAGTTGGTCAAATCGGCGGGAACAGGAGAGGAAAATCCGGACCAGCCGGATCTGCGTGCGCAGTCGGGCAGCTGTTCCCGTAGCGATGGGCCGCCGGCCCCCTTTGGCGTGTGGAACCCGATCTTTGTCAACGGCAGCGATGAACCGTCGGATGGTACGCGGATCAGCCCGACCAACCCATGGGCGCGCTTTGTTGGGGCAGCGGTAACCCGTTATAAGCCCGGCGGGGAGGCCGGCACCAATATCCGACACTGGGAAATCTGGAACGAACCGGACCTCTGCCACTTTTGGTCCGGAACGCCCCAGGAGTTTGCCCGCCTACTAAAGGTCGCCTACATTGTTATCAAATGGATCGACGCCGACGCCTATATAGTGTTCGGCGGCTTGGCGCACTTTGCCAACGGGCAGTGGCTCTTTGACATGTTGGACGCGCTGCAGGCCGATTCGCTGAGCGAAGAATACGACGGTTTCTTTGACGCGGCCGGCTCTCATCACTATTCCCTTTCCTACGTTGGCTATCAGTACACCAGCAAGGTTCGCAGCGCGTTGGACAGGCGCGGTTGGACAGACAAGTCGATCTGGATCACTGAGAGCGGGGTGCCGGTTTGCAACGATTATCCGGGGCCGACTTGCCCCAGCCCCTGGCGGGCCTCGGCGAACGAGCAGGCTTCTTACATTTGGCAGAATATCGCTTACACAAGATTGGCAGGCGGCGGGCCAATATTCCAATTCATGCTGCATGACGACTGCGGCAACGTTGTGGCGGTCGATTCGCCGGACGGTTTCGGCCTGGCCAAGAACGAGAGTACAAGCTACTGCTCCCCTTCCAACGCCGAGACGCGGCTGGCCTATTCGGCCTTCAAGTTGGCAAATGAGCACCTTACCGGTACGGAAGTCGCCTGGGCAGACATTGAACGTTTTCGCGTGCGCCGGGTCGCATTCTATCACCCGGAGACTAAGGAGCGGCGCTTGCTGACATGGGCGCTCACATCGCAGGCCCAGACGGGATACATCCCTGCTACTGGGACAAAAGCGCTCCTTATAAAGATGGACGGCACGGCATCGGAGCTGACGCCGACGGACGGCTTCTACGAGGTAAGCCTATCCGGCGCCACCAATGCCAACTGGCCCGACGGCCAAGGCGGCTACGGGATGGGCATCTTCGGCGAGCCGGTCATGCTGATTGAAGAGGACACCTTGGCGCCCACCGCCTCGATATTGAACCTGCCTACCTACTCCCCGGCAAACTTCACTGTGAATTGGTTAGTGAGAGACTGGGGCTCCGGGGTGATTTCGACAACCGTTTATGTCAAAGTTGGGGATGGAGACTGGCAGTCGTGGCAGGAAGACGCGGAGGCGTACGGCGAGGCGATCTACAACGGAGAGGTTGGGACCTCCTATGGCTTCAGAATTGAGGCCGAGGATTTGCTGGGGTACAAGCTGGAGACCGACACGGCACTGGCTGAGACAACAGTACTTACTAACAGCGCAGTGACCGGCAGAGTGATAAACCCGGCGGGGGAGAACGCGGTAGGGGTAACAGTGCAAATCGGCGATGCCACGGCGACAACAGACGCCAACGGCCAATTCACGATGAACGTGCCGATCGGAAGCTGGAACATTTCGGTCGGCGACCAGCTTCTCATTCGCAGGCGGGATTTCGGCTCGAGCGAGAGCCTGGCGTTGCTCTACTCGCCCGGCACGAACGCGGTGACAAATGGGGACTTTGAGAGCGAATTCAGCGGCTGGACAAAGTCCGGTAGTTCTACTTCGGCGATCGAAGCGCAAGCAGGCACGTCGGACCACGCGCTGCGGCTAGCCAGCGGCTTCGTACCCAATGCCGGTGTTCCCGGTACAGAGGGCAGCGATGGCGGCAACAGCACTGTTTCCCAGCGTCTTACTGTGCCGACGGGCAGGCCTTATCTGGCATTCGCCTACAAGATGGAGACTGCGGAACCAGCCACTGGCACCGACTCTTTCGAGGTGATTGCGGTGGAGGACGGCCAGCCGGCCAACTATATGTTGGTCCAGCGCCAGAGCAGTGGCTGGCAGTATCGCTCGTTCGACATGGGGCAGTACGCGGGCAAGGAGATTACGTTAATTCTCAATGTTTATGAAACGTCCCCGAATCGGCGTACGAGCGCAATTGTCGACTTGATTACGCTTAGCGATGTGCCTGCGCAGAACCTTCAAAGCAGCGGGCCTGGGGCAAGGCCGCGGCCGGCCGACGTGCCTGCACCGAGTGAAGCGGGTGCGTCTGGAGGGCAAGAGGGCAGTACGACAGTTGGTTTCAGAGTTTTTCTTCCGGTCGTCCTAAACTCCAGTGCAGAGTAGAAGAAAATTCCCCCTTTAGTTGACCGTCAATAGCCTTCATCCAGGCCGACATGTTCTTCCGCGGCGGCGAGTTCCCGCCACAGGAACCAGGCGCCGGCGCGGCGCTGTCCCTTGGGCGCGCGGTCATAGTAGATATCAAACAGTCGGCCTTCCTCTGTACGGACGCGGAAATAGACCCTCCCCTGACCCCAGGAACCCTGTGTGCGACCACTGCGCACAAAGTAGGGAGGACGTCCGCCTTGGGTTCGAATCTCCGGCTTTCCGTAGCGATGCCAATTGGCCAGCATCTCTGTCACCCTATGCGACTTACCCTGCCATTGGAAGGCGTGCGGGACGGGAGGCTTTTTTTCGAGCGAAAAGCCACTCGGCAGCGTTACTATGATCTCGCGGCCAATGAATTCCATGGCGTTTATGCTCCAAGTGGGTCAATTCCGGCTCAGAGCGCGCTCTTAGGCTGTCTGCTGCCTAGCAAGGCGGATGTCGAGGGTGACCAGATTGAACACGGTAACGACTACAAGTAGCGCGGCAACGCCGTAAACGGGTGCAAATCCAACCGCTGAAACCAGCGAGAACGCGAAGAGCGGGCCCACCGCGGATCCGAGGTCCGATGCGGTGGCGTAGACACCGACGAACAGTTGGGGCTGCGGCGTTACCAGGGCGGCCTGGTTGGCGTAGGCGTCGAGAACTACGTTGACGCCGGTGCTGATAATCAGCACTGCCAGCAGGGCAAGAATGGACAGGTTGTTCGATATCGAGAGCATTGCGGCAAGCCCAAGACACAGCAGAAATACCAACGCTATGGTCAACCGTATGCGCCCGATCCAATCCGCCAGCGCGCCGATAGCGGCGCCGAGAAAGAGATCGGAAAACCAACGCGTCCCCAGCACGATGCCAGTCATCGCACCGACCTCCAGGCCCATCAGTATGCCGCCCGAACGGCCACCGAAGCTTTCTGCCAAGAAAACGGAAGCCGTGGCAATCAGGATGGAGTTGAGCAGCAGCTTGAAGAAACCGACCAGCAGGATGGAGCGCTGCAACGGGTCAGTTAACGCCACTTTCCAGCTTTGAAGGATGTTGGGGTCACTTACCGGAGGCTCTTCCTCGGACTCCGGACTGCCGGGATGCAGCTTTGCCGCAGGGCCCGAACTCTGGTTTTTTGACTCAGGCGACGCGCTTGCAGGCCAGTTAAGGGCCAGTGCAATGGGGATGGCCAGGGCAGACAACCCCACAATTGACCAGATTGTTACCTCGTAGCCATAGTGATCGAAGAGAAAGCCGCCCAGCACTGCACTGACGGCGCTGCCCCCGCGTACGACTCCCCA
Source organism: Caldilineaceae bacterium (assembly GCA_965220715.1). Taxonomy (GTDB): domain Bacteria; phylum Chloroflexota; class Anaerolineae; order Caldilineales; family Caldilineaceae; genus Bin5. The sequence continues at coordinate 2,666,318 of OZ244843.1, read as the reverse complement.
CATCATCCCCATCAGCCGGCCTGCGTCGGTATCACGGCCGGTCCAGATCGACTGAAAGGTACCCTGCCGCAGACCCGACCAGCTGATTCCCCATCCCATCCGTGCGACGAGAAAGACAAGGAATCCCCAGCCCAGCCCATAGGCAGCAGTTGTGAGGACACCAAAAATTGTCGAATAAACGAAGGTGCGGTACGGCCCGAAGCGGGCGAAGAGCGCGCTGAGCCAGGTATTCGAGAAGAGGCGGATGAGACGGTTTGCGCTCAGCAGGAGGCCGACATGGCGGGGAGAGAGTCCCAGGCTGCCAGCTGCCAGTGGGAGGATGGCGTACAGAAGCGAATCGCCCATAATTGCAAAAGCGACCGCCCCCGAGACAGCCAGTACCAGAGCGGTGGGTGACGGCTTTTGTTGAGTGGGAATGGTGGAAGGTGACTCAGATCTTGTATGAGGCTCAATTGGGGACATGGTAGTTGCAGGAATGCAGTGGCTGTCGGGCGGAAACTTTGTTGGGCATGGTTCTCTGGTCGGTGGGGCTTGCCATTCCAAGCCATTGTAACATACTGTCTCGGTAGCAAGGCCACTGTGGGCGGGAAGGGCCAAAATGTGCCTGGTCCCTGCACTTCTCCTCGGCAGGGGTCGCTGCAAACATGCCGCCACTCAGGATTTTGAATTCAGCCAGTTGGTGCGGGGAGAGGTCTCTTTTGACAGGGAGCGCGTCTGCGGATACTATCGGGATGAAACGTCAATCCTCATTCCTTGCCAATAATTTAGCTTCTCTGCCGGATCACGACACTGCCATGATTTCTGTAGTTTGCGACCGATAGGCGCGTACCAACGCGGCTCAAGATTTCGCCAGTTTAGGGGGAGAAAATGATTCTCAATACTGCCAAACAAAAAATGCTGTCCGGCCGGCCCGCCTTCGGATTCGCACTGGGGATGGGGTCGCCGCTCAACGCTGAGCTTTTGAGTCGGAGCGGCATCGACTTCGTTATGGTCGACAGACAGCATGGCTCTTGGGGAGAAGACAGTGCCATTGCCGCGCTGGTGGCCATCACCGGGAGTTCCGCGATTCCCATGGCCCGCGTCGCCCGGAATGACTACACGTTCATCGGCCGGTTATTGGACGAAGGTGTGATGGGGATGGTCGTTCCGATGGTCGATACGCCGGATCAGGCACGAGCCGCGGCCGACGCCTGCCGTCTGCCTCCCCAGGGGAGTCGTTCTTGGGGCTGGGGCCGGGCCAAGTTGTACGGCGCCGACTATGCCGACAGGATAAACGAGGAACTTTTCGTAGCTGTGCAGTTGGAAAGCGTCGAGGCAGTAGAGAACGCGGAGGCAATTCTGAGCACGCCGGGCATAGACGGCTGCTGGACTGGGCCGAGCGACCTGTCGCTTTCTTTGGGCTTTCACCCGTCCGAGATGGACGACCGTGAGGAGCATGCACGGGCGCTTGAAACGATTTTGGAGGCATGTAAGAACACAGGCAAGATTCCCGGCATTGCCGGACTTGGCGTGGACGACGCCCTGAAAAAAGCCAGCCAGGGCTTCCGATTTATCACCGCCACCAGCGACGGGGGCCTGCTAGGGTCCGGCGCAGCGACTGCCGTCGCCCGCCTTGCCAACTTCACAAGCTAGCACATAACTGCTGGCGGCCCAGAAGGTCCCGACTGTTGGATCAACGAATTATCGGGGATTCCAAGACGGGTCTATTGTTCGGCCTTGTCTAAGGATTGGCAAGCAGAAAGGAGCAGAGAAATGTCCTCTTCATCTGACTTTCTTGTCGTCGGCGCAGGTATCTTTGGCGTGACGACAGCGTTATCTTTACGCAGCCGCGGATACAGCGTCACCCTGATCGATCCCGGCCCCCTTCCCTATCCCCTGGCCGCTTCCACAGATGTCAGCAAGGTCGTTCGTATGGAGTACGGAAGTAACCGCCAGTACATGCGCATGGTGATTCGCGCGATTGAGGGCTTCCATCGCTGGAATGCGTTGTTTGAAGAGACGCTGTACCACGAGACCGGCGTTTTGGTGGTGGCGAAGGATCAGTTGTCCGACAGCGAATTTATCGAAGGAAGTTATCAGATGTTGCTGGAGGAGGGGCAAAGGCCCGAAAGGCTGTCGGCCGCAGAAATAAGACGGCGCTTCCCCGCGTGGACCACTGGGGCCTATGTCGACGGCTTCTACCATGCTCGGGGCGGCTACGCTGAAAGCGGGCGCGTCGTCGGCAAGCTGGTTGAACAGGCCGCTGCTGCCGGCGTCGACGTACGGCCGGGCCAGACCGCCGACCAAATTCTTTTTAGCGGCAGCCGCGTGCAGGGAATGGGTACCCGCGAAGGGACGACTTTCAGTGCTGACCACACCGTTTTGGCCGCCGGCTCGTGGACGCCCTGGCTGCTGCCGGAGTTGCAGCCGGTGATGAAGGCCACCGGCCACCCCATTTTCCACTTGAAACCGAAAGATCCAGCACCGTTTACAGCGCCTGACTTTGTGGTTTTCCTGGCCGACACGCCCCGCACCGGCTGGTACGGGTTCCCGATGCTGCGCGAAGGCATTGTCAAGATCTCACGACACGGGGTCGGCGTTACACTCCACCCGGAGCACGACGAGCGGACCGTATATGAGGAGGATTTTGCCCAGCTACGCATCTTCCTGGAGGACACATTCCCTGCGCTCTTGGATGCCGAAATAACCTATACCCGACGCTGCCTGTACAATGACACGTTGGATGAAGACTTCTGGATCGACCACCACCCGGAGAAGGAAGGTCTGAGCGTAGCTACGGGCGGGAGTGGGCACGGATTTAAATTCGGGCCGGTACTCGGTGATTTGATCGCCGACGTAGTGGAAGACAAGCCCAATGACTGGGCCCAACCGTTCCGGTGGCGGGTCCTCTCCCCCGAGACTGCGGGGCAAGAGGCTTCACGGTACCACGGGGATGCGTAAGCTGCTTAGCAGGCGGGACGCAAAACGCCAAGCGTACTCGTGCAAATCCCAGATGGGACCACGAGCTTGGGGATACCGGCTGAGCGGGCGAGGCGCCCTCAATACGGGGGAGCGATGCGTGCCAGAATTCCTGGTTTCAGAAAGAATTCCCAATAGATTCAGGCTCAGACAGATTTCAGGATATTTATGACCACCCACTTCAGTCTTGCAGAGTATGACTTTGCGGCAGATTTTGTGCGCGACCGATCCGAACGGCGGGGAGTGCAATTGTCCGAACGGCGGCCGATCGGGCTAGTTCTCGGCAGCGGGCTAAATGCCCTGGCAGAGGCGATCGAGGGGGCAGAAGCGATCCCCTTCGAGGAAATCCCGCACTTCTCAACCAGCACTGCTCCGGGGCACGAAGGGCGATTGATCGTCGGCCAACTTGCTGGTCAGACGGTAGTTGCCATGCAGGGGCGAATCCACCTGTACGAGGGATATTCGGCCGAGGAAATCACCGTTCCTATCCGAGTATTGCGTCGTCTCGGCGTCGAGACGCTGATTCTGACCAATGCGGCCGGTGGATTGAATCCCAGCTTTCGCGCCGGCGATCTCATGCTGATCGTGGATCACCTGAACTTTGTAGGAATGGCTGGTCACAATCCTCTGATCGGCCCCAATATGGCGGCGTTCGGAACCCGTTTTCCGTCAATGACGCACGCGTATCCGCGGTCTCTGCGTAAGGTGGCGCTGGAATCTGCGCGGGAACTGGATATCACGCTGCGCCAGGGTGTGTACGCATTTCTCGCCGGCCCAAATTTTGAGACGCCGGCGGAAGTTCGCCTTTTGCGCTTGGTGGGTGCAGACGCGGTGGGAATGAGCACGGTGCCGGAGGCGCTGGTGGCTGTCCATGCGGGCATGGATGTTCTGGGCATCAGCACAATAACAAATGAGGCAGTCGACCAACTGGACGCGGACAGCGAGACCAGCCACGAAGAGGTACTGGAAACCGGCAGGAAGGTCGTGCCTCAACTAACGGCACTGCTGATAAAAATCCTGGAGCGGATGTAACCGAACTTGCTTCTGGACGAGAAACAGCAGGGACCGTGTTGAGTGCGTCCCTGCTGTTGCAGAAGGTTCTAAAGTGTTATTGATTGTGCGCGGACAGTCTGGCAGCGCGGCGAGGGAACGGCGAATCCTATGGGCTGACCACAGCTTCCGATTCCTCCTCAGAAGACTCTACAATCTTTAGATGGGCGTCTTCCGGCCGCTCCTCTCGCATCACTTTTGCATAATCAATATGTGCCGGCTGGCGCACAAAACCGAGTCGGTTATTTATGTCCAGCATTCCCTGGTTGTTCGACTCGTTCCAGGTTCGAATCTCACCGAATCCTTCCTGCAGGGCAAATTCGATAGAACGAAGTTTCAATGCCATTGCGATACCGCGCATGCGATGGGACCGAACCACGCCGGTGATGCCAATATAGAGCACGTTGGCATCGGCCTGGCTCGTCCACAGATTGGTCGTCCCAACGTATTCTCCTTTGTCCAGGGCAACAAACCAGGCGTTAGGCGCAAGATTTGTCCGCTCCCACACTTTCTGAAACTCCTCAAAGGGCACTTTCGACGGCGGCTCCGGACTGGGAATGTCCTGATCGATCAGCCACTCCAGCTCGTAAAGCTTACGATCCCGATTTGGATCAGGCTCCAACTCGGCAACAGTTTTGATATCGATGCCCTGTTCAGCGACGCGCTGTGGGTAACGATTCCAATCTGCGAGACTGATGCTCGCCGGGTCCAGCCTGGACTCCCAATCGCGCATACGTTCAGTGAAGCCGAGCTTCTGGGCAAAGCGAATCCCGTCCTCGTAGTCTTCGCGTGTGCTCGTAAGAATACGCAGGGGGTCGAATTGTTTCATTTCTTCGTACATGTGCTGCCACAATGCTGTGCCGACACCGCGGTTGCGAAAGGCCGGCAGTACGTTTAGCCCCACCCACAGTTTGCCCGGATGGTTTAACCACAAGGATTGGTTGTAGGAGGCATAACCGACCGCTTGGCCTTCGACTTCAGCAAGAAAACGACCTCTCTTTACCGCTTTCGAATGTCTCTCGTCGGATTCCTTCCACTCTTCCACTGTATCGGGATACTCTACCCACACGGCGTTCCAGATTTCTACCGCCTGGCGGTAGTCCTCGTCATTCTGTTCAAAAGGTCGAATTGTGATCAAGGCTCTTACTCCATTCGCGAGATTCATCGGATTTCCGGGGATTGAAGACGACGAAATACTGGTTGATCGCTCCTCGTTTCTGAAGGTAGGTTTTCGATTTCTCTTACCAATCAAAAAACCGTGGAGCGGTCGAAACACGCATCCACGGTTTGGGAAACAGTACAGGGGTGAATCAACTGTCAGACGCAGATCTCCCCGCAAAGGACGCGTTGCAACCAAGATTTACTAACGGCTTAAATTTCATGGTGTTCGCTCCTTTCGGTGTTGGTCTGAGTTCAGCGCGGTTCCTGTGTCAGGACACGCCAACTACGGTAGCACGGATCACTTTCTGAGTCAAAAAAACAGGCAGCCAATCACGCCACCGTGATTGCCAGGTCTAGTGCAACGGCTCGGTAATCAGGTTGGCGAGAACGCCAGCCGTTTCGCCGTCCATAACCGCCCGAACCTGATTTACTATCTCGTCCAGGGGCAACTCCTGGATTGCATCGCTGTGGCGCAATTTCAGTTCAACGACTCCGTTCTTCACGCCTCGCGCCCCAACTGTCAACCGGATTGGGATTCCCAACAGGTCGGCGTCGTTGAACTTCACGCCGGCCCGCTCGTCGCGGTCGTCATACAGAACTTCCACTCCGGCTTCCTGTAGTTGAGCATAGACTCCCTCGGCCGCAATAGTCACGTCGGGAGTGCGTCTTGTCGCCAGGCTGACCAGGTAGACCTGTTGAGGCGCGATTGTAATCGGCCAGACTATCCCGTTTTCATCGTTGTTCGTTTCAATTACGCTTGCCATGAGCCGACCTGAGCCGATTCCGTAGCAGCCCATCACCATGGGCGCGCTGCCGCCACTTTCGTCAAGGAAAGTTGCGTCCATCGCCTGGCTGTACTTCGTGCCCAGCTTAAAGATGTTTCCCACTTCGACGCCGCGCACAGCTCGCATGGGGGCCCGGCAGTTGGGACAGGGATGGCCATTGGCGGCTGCAACCACATCCAGGGCCAAATCGGGCTCATAGTCACGCCCGCAATTGACGTTTCTGTAATGCCAACCTTCGCGGTTCGCGCCTGCCACCAGGTTCGGGCTGCGGACAATCAGGTCATCCACAACCAGCAAGACCTTTTCGCTGTGAATTCCGACAGGAGAGCCATAGCCCGGCTCTGCGCCTATCGCCCGAATCTCTTCGGGCTGAGCCGGCCGCAATTGGCGTGCCTTCAACGCATTCGTCAGTTTGGTCTCATTCAACTCCATATCGCCGCGCACGACAACAAAGACAAACTGCTCTTTTTCCTGACCATCATCCTCAATCGTCGCCACCAAAAACAGCGCTTTGGCTGTCCGGCTTTGCGGAACTTCGAGATAGTCAGACAAGGCCGCAATTGTGTTGACCCCGGGAGTGGAGACCTCTTCCAGTGGGAGCGCCTCTTCGACGTCCGGGTCTATACTTTCCGTTTTCACGAAAGTGGCCACCTGCCGGTTAGCCTTGTATCCGCATTCGTCACAGAGAAGCAGAGTGTCCTCGCCGACCTCGGTCAGTGCCATGAATTCGTGGGCCATGGTACCGCCCATCATGCCCGTATCGCTCTCGACCGCAATAACCTCCAGGCCGGCACGACCAAATATGTTGAAATAGGCCTGGTAGACGAGAGGATAGTAGTCGTCAAGACTTGCTATATCGGTGTGAAAGGAATAACCGTCCTTCATCGTGAATTCACGTACTCGGATGAGGCCGCCTCTGGGCCGGGGCTCATCGCGAAACTTCGTTTGAATCTGGTACAGCATCACCGGCAGTTGTCGATAGCTGCTGATGACGCCGGCTGCCAGCTCTGTGATTACTTCCTCGTGGGTCATGGCCAGGACCAATTCCCGACCGGCGCGGTCAGTTAGACGGGCCAGGTCATCGCCGATTTCGTACCAGCGTCCAGTGCGCTTCCAGAGCGCGGCCGGCTGCACAACCGGCATCACGATTTCTTGCCCTTCGATTGCCTCCATCTCTTCCCGCATGATTGCTTCGATCTTCTTTTTGACCCGCAGCCCGAGGGGCAGATATTCAAAGATTCCGGCAGCGACCTGCCGGACCAGTCCCGCCCGCACCATCAATTGGTGGCTGCGCACATCCGCGTCCGCGGGAGCCTCCCGCAGTGTCTGGAAAAAAAGTTTCGACATCCGCATATCAGTTCATCCTTGTTCGGTTTTTTGTTCGCGGCCTCTTGCCATGTGATGTCATTCCTGCGCGCTTGCCAAGAGACATAAGCCGATATCCAATGGCATCGCGACAGTTCAACTGCAATTCCTCCACCCGCGTCCGCGCGCGATGCGCTCAACGGGTGGAGGTAGTAGGGTCTGGGGAGGAAACGGGGGGTACGTGAGCGTGGGGCGGGTTCGATTCCGTCCCCTCTGGTCGAGGCATAAGGGCAAGCTGGACAAGAATGCAAGCTTCGATGACGTCCAAGCCGTGTTCCTGTGCCCACTGGCCGGCAGTTACGTTCTCTGCACCTGGCTGGAACCATATAGCCTGCGCCCCGGCAGCTTTTGCCTGCTCTACGACGACCGACGCTTCCTGGGGCGGCACGACCATATTGACAACCGAGGGGGTTTCAGGCAAGTTAAGCAAGCTGCTGTAGGCACGGTCGCCCTCTATCAGCTGCTCGCGATTATTTACAGGAAAGACCCGATAGCCGGATTCCCTGAGCTTCAGGTAGATACGATTGCCGTATTTGGCCCGGTTGTTGCTGGCTCCCACAACGGCCCAAACTGGTTCGTGAACGTATTTCTCAATCAGGAGTTTCTGATTCTTCATGCTCACACCTGCCAGGAAACTGCTTCGATCCCACCGCCCGGACAAGCCCCGGGCTCATGTGAACTCGGTTGCTGAAGAAGTATACTTTCGTCCGAATCACCGTGTCAAAGATTCAGTCGTGCTGATTCCGTCACTTCGGGCCCTGCTTCGGGTCAGCACTTGTCCCGTTCCATTAGTCCGCGGTCCGACATCTGACAACGGTTCCAAGTCGGGGGATATGCCTTATAGTAGACTTCGTTGCCAATCCAGGTTGCCTTTTGATATACTTGGCTCACTTACCAGTGGCAGATGACCGCCACTTCTCCGCCAGTTCAAGGTATTCATTTCGCTTTGGTCGACGAAACGCAGAACTCAGCATCATCTAGCAAAGGAGAATGAACGGCGATGACAATATACGAAGAAAAACCATGGATACAGAAGTACGAGCCGGGTGTACCGGAGTCGATTGAGTACAACGGCCAACTCACACATGAAATGTTGGATGCCTCGGCCCAGACCTATGCCAACCAGGTGGCAACACGCCTCCTGCTCGCCTACTTGCCGCTGGGCATCACCGTACAGGCCAAGCAGACGTATACCCAACTGAAAGACTCGGTCGATCGCTTTGCCTTTGCCTTGCGCCGAATCGGTTTGCAGCAAGGCGACCGCATCGCCATCATGCTACCTAACACGCCGCAGCAGGTCATTACCTTTTTCGGCGCACTTAAGGCCGGCTGTGTAATCGTCAACACGAACCCGACCTATACACCGCGGGAACTTGGCCACCTGTTGGAGGACAGCGGCGCGACTGCCATCGTCATTCTCAGCGGATTTTACGAGCGGGTGGCACAGGCCAGAGAAAACACGGATCTCAAGCATATCATTGTAACCGATGTTCCCGACCCGCTGGGCTTCCCCTTTAACAAGCTCGTGGAGAAAAAGGTGCGGGCTTCGGGAATGATGACCGATGTCCCCGATGGCCCTGGCATCTGGGCGTTTGAAAACCTTATCGAGACGAGCGCGCCCAACCCGCCCAGCATTGACATTTCAGCGGATGACGTCGTAATTTTCCAGTACACCGGCGGTACAACGGGCTTGCCCAAAGCGGCAATGCTGACCCATCGCAATCTCATGTCAAATGTCCAACAGATCGAGGCCTGGTACCGGGATCTTGAGTACGGCGGCGAGCGGATGCTAGGCGCGATCCCGTTTTTCCATGTATACGGTATGACGGTTGCCATGCTCTTCTCGATGTACACCGGCGCCGAGTTGATCGTAACACCCGACCCGCGCCAGACCGACCTTGTGCTGGATATACTCCAGCGCGAAAAGGTGACGATGTACCCGGGCATTCCCACTATGTACACTGCGATAGTCAACCATCCCAAAGTTGATGAAGCCGATCTCCGTTCGATCAAGGCCTGCCTTTCCGGGGGCATGTCTTTGCCGGTTGAGATTCAACGCCGCTTTGAAGAGATCACTGGTGGGAAACTGGTGGAGGGATATGGCCTGACCGAAACCTCGCCTGTGGCCTGCGCCAATCCAATTAATGGACTCCGTAAAGAAGGATCGATCGGCTTTCCTGTGCCCAGCACTGAAGTTGCGATAGTGGGTCTCGAGCCGAATGAGGATGGCGAGTTCGAAACCGTGGACGCAGGGGAAGAGGGGGAGTTGATCATCCGCGGACCGCAGGTGATGAAGGGCTACTGGAAGCGCCCTGAAGAAACGGCCACCGCTATCAACGAAGAGGGCTGGCTCCACACCGGCGACATCGCCCGCATGGATGAAGACGGCTGCACTTACATTGTAGACCGCAAAAAGGACCTGATTATCGCCAGCGGCTATAACATCGTGCCGAGAGAGGTTGAGGAGGTGCTCTATATGCACGAATCCGTGCTGGAAGCGGCGGTGGCCGGTGTGCCTGACGCAATCCGGGGCGAAACTGTCAAGGCATATATTGTTTTGAAGGAGGGCCAGAGGAGCACACAGGACGAAATTACCGCCTTTTGCCGGGAAAACCTGGCACCTTACAAGGTGCCGAGGCTGGTGGAGTTTCGCGACGAATTGCCGAAGAGTCAGGTAGGCAAGATCCTGCGGCGCGTGCTGGTAGAGGAGGAAAAACGCAAGATGGCATAGGCAGGCGCCTCTCCCTGCTCAATATTCGCGTGCTCGGCCTTCCATGGTCCGTTGGATGTTTGCAATGGGTGCGGCATTTGACAGTTGCGAAGCCGGCTTATATGATATGAGACGAATGCGCCCCCGTGGTGGAATTGGTATACACAGCAGGTTGAGGGCCTGTGCCCTTTAGGGCATCTCCGTTCGAGTCGGAGCGGGGGCACCTTGGATGAGATGCGTGAGGTGAATTCTCACGCATCTCATTTTTTGTTTCGGGGAAAGCATTTGCGTCGCGGGCGTGTGCTATTTGTTAGGCGGCGTTGTGCCGGCGAACATCGCAGGTAGCCGGCGCGGATTGTCGATTTTCTCTAGCCCTGCTCTTGTTCCAGGTCCCGTTCAGTTGCCAAGATGTGCGAATGCCCCTGTCCCCTGGAAGGTTGCAGCAGGCCCCAGTTCTTCATCGATCCGGAGTAGTTGATTGTACTTCGCGACCCGATCACTGCGGGCAGGCGCACCGGTCTTGATCTGCCCGGTGTTGAAAGCCACTACCAGGTCGGCGATCGTGTCATCCTCCGTCTCGCCGGAACGGTGGCTGACCACAGCGGCCCAGCCTGCCCGATGGCTCATCTCAATGGCAGCGATGCTTTCAGTCAGGGTACCAATCTGGTTGACCTTGCATAGCAGGGCGTTGCAGGCACGCTCGTCAATGGCGCGCGCGATACGCTTCACATTCGTCACCAGCAAATCGTCCCCTACCAGCTGCACGCGATCCCCTATCGTTGCATGTAGCAGCTTCCAGCCGTCCCAGTCGTCCTCGGCCATACCGTCTTCAATAGAAATAATTGGGTAGCGGGCGCACCAATCCGCCCACAGGTCGACCAGTTCCTGACTGGACAGTTCTATGCCTTCGATTTCGAGTCTGTAGCGTCCAGTCTCCTCTACGTACAGCTCGCTCACTGCCGGGTCCAGGGCGATGTATACGTCTTCCGCTGGGCGATACCCCGCTTTCTCTATCGCCTGCAGTATCACCTCGATGGCAGCGGCGTTGCCACCTAAGCTAGGCGCGAATCCGCCTTCATCGCCTACATTAGTGCTGTAACCGGCATCGTGAAGCACTTCCTTTAGCGCGTGATAGATCTCGGTGCCCCACCTTACCCCTTCGGCAAATGAAGGGGCGCCCGACGGCATGACCATAAACTCCTGAAAGTCGGTGCTGTTTACCGCGTGTTTGCCACCATTGAGAATGTTCATCATCGGCACCGGCAGCGTATGGGCGTTGACACCGCCCAGATAGCGGTACAGCGGCAGACCGGACTCCGCGGCCGCGGCCTTGGCCACAGCCAGGCTGACGCCGAGGATGGCGTTTGCGCCCAGCCTGCTCTTGTTTTCTGTGCCATCCAGCTCCAGCATGAACTGATCGATGGCTACCTGATCGAGCGCGTCCGCCCCTTCCAATTCCGGGGCCAATACGGTGTTGACATTCTTCACCGCCTGCAGGACACCTTTGCCGCCATACTTTGACTTGTCGCCGTCTCGCAGTTCAACGGCCTCATGAACGCCGGTGCTTGCGCCGCTGGGGACGGCAGCACGGCCGTTTGCGCCGCCACTCAACTGAATTTCTACCTCGACCGTCGGGTTACCCCGACTGTCCAGTATCTGCCGCCCCATGATCGTCTCGATAAAGTTCATCTGCTTAACCTCTGTTTATGTCTGTCGGCACGGTCTCCCACCTGTTCGAAGAAGCTGGCAGCTGCTAGTTGCCGAGTTTCCGACAGCAGGTGCTGCTTTCCCGTGTCAGCGGGCGCATTTGTTTAAATTCCGGACAAATGGTATGCTATTCTTTTACGATATTGCGTTAGGTGCGATCGTGCAAGTTGTGCAGTGCACCAGTAGCGGTCAAGAGTTAACCTAATGGCACTGATCTACCTGGACCACTCAGCCACAACTCCATTGCGCCCGGAAGTTCTGGCGGCAATGGAGCCATATTACGGTTCGACAGACCAGGAGGACAACTCTAAATACGGCAACCCGTCCAGTATCCATCGAGCGGGCCGTGCGGCCTATGCCGGTTTGAGCGACGCCCGCCTTACGATCGCTGACATCCTGGGCGCCGCCGCCAAGGAGATTATTCTAACCGGTTGTGGAAGTGAAAGCGATAACGCCGCTCTGCGGGGGATCGCCCTGGCCCGGCGCAACCAAAACGGAGCCAATCGCATCATCACGACGGTGGTGGAGCATCACGCGGTGCTGTATACCGCGGAGGATTTGCAGGATTTTTTTGGGTTCGAATTGACTTTGTTACCTGTGGACAGCGACGGAATGGTGAATGCGGATGACTTGGCGGAGGCACTGGGCGACGGTACAGACATTGCGCTGGTCAGCGTCATGTACGCCAACAACGAGATAGGCAGCATACAGCCGATAAGCAGATTGGGCGCGCTCTGCCGAGAGCGAAATGTGCCTTTCCACACCGACGCGGTGCAGGCGGCGGGAAAGTTGCCCCTGGACGTAAACGAGTTGAACGTAGACGCGCTCAGCGCCAGCGCACACAAGTTTTATGGGCCGAAAGGTGTCGGCTTTCTTTACCTGCGCGGCGGGACCCCGTTTCATCCTTTTCTTACTGGCGGCAGCCACGAGGGCAGGCGGCGCGCCGGCACCGAGAATGTTGCGGGCATCGTTGGTATGGCGACGGCCCTGGCCCTGTGCGAAGCGGAACGAGATTCGGAAATGGCTCGCCTGCAACTGCTACGAGACCGAATCATAGGCCACACTTTGGAAACCATACCTGGGGCGCGGCTGACCGGCAGCTCCACAGAAAGGCTTGCCAATCACGCCAGCTTTACTATACGGGATGTAGAGGCGGAGGGAATCCTCATTGCCTTGGATCTGGCCGGCATCGCGGCAAGTAGCGGCAGTGCCTGCACCAGCGCTCGCCAGCAGCCCAGCCACGTGCTGGAAGCCGTAGGAATCCCGGCGGAAGAACTTGCAGGCGGCCTGCGGTTAAGCCTTGGCAGCAGCAACACTGCCCAACAGATCGAACAGCTCCTGCAGAGGCTGCCGCAAATCGTTGGCCAGCACCGCCAGACCGTGCCTGCGCCTTTTTAAGAGTTACGGCCGCGGTTCGCGGCGACGCCTTCTCCTACTACGCGTATGCGCAGCTCTCCTCAAAATCATCCTCACCAGATCCAATCCAAGCACCACAATCTGACGCTTGTTGGTCTGCTCAGCCTGGATCTGCCGGCAATCGTCAGTGTACTTTTTTTCCTTGGCGCCCTCATTCCTGCTTCACTTGTCCTGACTCTCGGCTATCTGCCGGTGGGCTTTCTCAATGCGGCTTTCGGGCGGGGCAACATGGACAGGCTTGTATTTGAAGGAGCAGAGATTCCACTGTTGATGGCAGGGATGGCTGCTGTCCTGCTGGTTGCCGGGCCATCCTTTTTCTTGCGAATCGTCTATTTCCGCCGCATTCTGCTCTCCACAACTCTTGTCGCCGGTCAGATCAGGAGCCTGCATATCACTGCGTTGGAATTCAGTGTGGACTATGTATATTGGTTCCAGCAGCGTGCGTATGCCGGTCGCAACGCTATTCGCCGCAATCACCGGCGCGAAAAACGCCCAAGTCTCCGTCCTGGCCAGAACATCACCGCGTTGGTCGACAGTTCCCAGCCAGAGGCCTCCATCTTGTTGGAACTGTACTCGCGCAGGGATTGAGGCAGACGCAAGAAACGGCCAACCAGGCAGTACGCATTTCATCACCGCTTCAGCTCTCGCTCATAGGGCCCCGGCCGCGAGATGCGGCCCAATTGGCAATGCGCACGAAGCGCCACTATTGCGCTATACTAAGCAGTGCATGGATCTTGACTGGACGTACAGGCCGCGCCGCCGTCGTCGCAAAGGGTGTTTCGTTTGGAGCGGAATAATTTTGCTTCTGGCCGTCTACCTGTACATACAGCGCCCGGACTGGCTTGTGAGGCAACCTCCACGGGTCGTGACGACCCCCACTCCAAGCGCGCTCTACTGGCAGACGAAGGCGGAAGCGCACATTGCCGCCGGCAACTTCGGCGAGGCCGCGGCAGCTCTTCAGCGTATGGCCGAGCTGGAGCCTGAGAACCCCTACCCGCTGGTTGCCCTGGCAGACTTGCACTTGATGGCGCGGCAGATCGAACAGGCTTACGCGCTCACGCAGGAAGCGGTTCGGGTCGACGAGAAAAATGTGGCGGCGCTGGCGATGCACGCACGCGTGCTGGACTGGCGCGGCAACTACGATTCTGCCAGCGATTTCGCCTTCCAAGCGCTTGAACTGGAGCCCGACAACGCCGACGTCCTAGCCGTATTAGGCGAGATTTACAGCGACGTGGGCAATTATTCGCATGCGCTGGAATATCTGGAAGAGGCTCTTGCCATCGATCCATCAAATGTGCTGGCCCGCCGAAACCTTGGTTATCTGTTTGAAATACAACGCGACCACGAGCGGGCTATCTCCGAATACGGCCGAGCCATTGAACTGGCGCCGAAGCGGCCCGATTTGTACATCGAAGTGGGACGGCAATACGAGCATCTGGAAGAATGGGGACTCGCTATCGAGAGCTACGAAAAGGCCGCGAATGTGGGAGAAACCGCTTTTGCGCTTGACGCCCTCGGCTGGGCTCTGTGGCAGAGCGGCGACCACCTACAAGCGCTGCGAATCTTGCGCAGAGCAGCCGAATTGGAACCGGAAAACGGTCTTGTGCTCGCCCATCTGGGCATGGCCTACTATCGCCGGCTCAACTACGAAAGCGCAGCCGAAACGCTGGAGCGGGCCTTGGCCATTCTGGATGAAGATAAAATCAATGCCCAGTTTACATTGACTCTTGGCCTTTCCCACGTCTACAAAAAACCACAAGAATGCGATCTGGCCGTTCCCTGGCTGCATAGAACCCTGGAATTCGCTCCGGGGCTTTCTTCTGCTCTGCATGGTCTGCGCCGGTGTAGTTCCAGCTAGATGGTTTGCAGTAGTTGAAGTGGTACTTATTGTTGGCAAAAACAACCTGACGTTGGCATACGAAAGCAGTTCTGCCGTTACAAACTGTCGTCATAAATGTCTCACAACCGCGCCCGTCTGAAATCCTCCTTACCTCGCCCCACAATCGCAGCGCCTTCACGCGGCAACGGACGACGGGGCCCCGCCGATCCGCCGCATCCGTCTACGCCAGTGGGTCCGCCTGTCCAGGCCGAACGCAGCGCCTTGATTCGAGAACGGGTGGCCACCCGTACAGTTACTTCCAAGCGCCGGCTGCAGCGACCCGGCACGCCTCTCAAGGTCTTACAACAGCCGATTCAGGCAGGTATGCGCAAGGTTTTCGACCTGCGCCGCCTGCTGTTTGTATTGGGATTGACTGTCATCGTCCTGCTCCTGCCCACGCCGGACGGTCTAAGCGTAGAGGGGCACAAGGCTCTGGCGCTTTTTGCATTTTCCGGCCTGATTTTGGCGCTGGAGCCGGCTCCACTGCCAATCGTTGCACTGCTAGTTCCAATTGTTCAAATCGCGCTCGGGGTCGATGACGCCGCAGGCGCGTTTGAGCCATTCGGCACGCCTGTCGTATTTCTGATTCTGGGAAGCCTGTTCCTGGCTGAGGCGTTGCGAAAGCACGGCCTCACCCGCCGGCTGGCGCTCCAGGCAATCGTCAGAAGCAGAGGACAGTTCGGACCACTGCTCTTCGCGCTAATGGCCATAACCGGCGGGCTAAGCATGTTCGTCCTCAACACGGCCACGGCCGCGGTGCTGATCCCGGTCGCGATAACAATCGCCCAGCACATGCGGCGACCAGAGGATGGTCGCAAGGCACTTGCTGTCCTGATTCTCGCCATCGGTTATAGTTCCAGCATCGGCGCGATCGCCACCATTATGGGCAGCGGCGAAAATGCAATAGCAAGCGGCTTGCTGGGACAGCTGTACGGGTTTGGCTTCGTCGATTGGATGAAATACGGATTGCCGGTGGTTCTGCTGTTGATACCGCTTGTATGGTTCCTGCTGCCGCGGCTGTTCGCTCTGCCTGAGTTAACGATTGATATCGAGCCGGCCAGACGGGAAATAGAGCGGCTGGGTAGATTTTCCGGTCCGGAGCGGGAAATCATCGTCGTGCTTCTGGTGTCGATTAGCCTGTGGGTTACGGGCGGGTATATCGAACAATTTCTGAAGCTGCCTGCCACTCTATTGAGTAGTACAGTCATTGCGATCGGTGCGGTTGCTGTCCTTTCTGTCGAAAAGATCGTCGACTGGAGCGATCTGAAAGGCGTGAACTGGGGCGTTTTCTTCGTCATCGGCGCCGGACTGACGCTGGGGGACGCCCTGGAAAAGACCGGCGCCAGCGCCTGGTTTGCCAATCTCGTGGCGCCGACGTTAGAGGGACTGCCTTTTGTAGGCGTTCTTGCGGCGTTGATCATGCTGGCATTCTGCGTCACCCAGTTTATGAACAATGTCCCCCTTGGCGCAATTCTGGCACCGGTACTGATTACCCTGGGGCAGGCATCCCACATCGACCCGGTACGCCTTGTTATCCCGACCATCTTCGCAGTCGCGCTGGCCTTCGCGCTGCCTAGCGGTTCCGCTCGCATGATTCTGGTGGCGGTGACCGGCGTGGTAGACAGGCGGGAAATGATACGCAGTGGCGTGATCGTCGGCATGGCTTGTTCGGGCGTGATTTTTGTGTTCTTCTATCTGCTCAGCCAATTCGGGATGATCTGAAAACCAATCGCCAATTACCTGCCTTTGCAACCAGATGTGAAGGCAAAAATGTGAATCTGAACAGATACGATAGGGGGTGAGAGTATGCGAGTCTGGCTCATTGGCGCTGGAAATATTGGTACGGTCGCACTGCGCCAACTACAGAAAAACCCGGCTGTCGAAATCTTCGTTAGTGACCCCTCGGATCAACCCGAAGCTGTGCGCAGCGGGTTGATCGAGCGAGTCGATCTGATAGCCAACATTTCGCCCGTAAACGTAAATGAGATTGCCCGACGCGTGCGCCCCGACCTGATTCTGCTCTCCCCCGGCATCGGCGAACAAGGCTTCGGTGCGGTTGAAGGCAGCAAGGCCCTGTCGGAGGCGCTCAACTATGAGACGATCATCGCCAGCGAATACCCATGTCTGATCCTTTCGTTGTCGAATCATAGCTGAACGGCACTCTTGCGTGACCAATGCGGATTTCAAAGATACTCACTACGCTAACATTGACTGATGACTGACGATTTCTCGCGAATCCGGCACAATCTGGGTGTCTACAGGCTGCGCGGCTTCAGCGGACGCAGTGTGGAACTGAAGACTCTGTGCCAGTGGTTGCTTGAAGCGCATGAGCAGCCGGCGCTGGCAATCAGCGGGGGCCAGGGCAACGGCAAGAGTACCCTTGCTACCGCTGCCGCCTGGAATACGATCCATCACTTCCCTGACGGCATCATCTGGGTCGGGGCCGCGGGCAGGGATCGTTTTCGCATGTACGACATCGTGCGCACGCTGGATACGGTGCTCGGCACGACCCTGACGCGGGTGAGCGAGGACCGTTGGGGTATCGGCATCCTTGAACAGCTTTACCGCCGTCGCCGCCTTCTCATTCTGGACGAACTCTCTGGCGCGACCGACCGCGAAATTCAAACGCTGGCCGAAATCATCGGTCACTTGCACGACTCCGGCGGTCAGTCCCATATTCTGCTCATTGATCGCGATATTCACCCCGAATTTGCAGAGTTGGTCGATGACCGTCACCTGCAACTGGGCGGGCTGCCCCTGTCGGAGGCGGTAGGATTTGTTCACGCGCGGGCGCCCGAATCTGTACGTGATACGGCCTTGCGCAACATCGAGAGCTTGCATCGCCGCACCGGTGGCAGACCCCTGAGCATGCGCCTGGTGATGGGTCTGCTGATCGATTTCGGGATGTGGAGCGAGTTGGATCAGCTTCTGGCGGAGTTGCCCGCCGCGGACGGCGCGGTGGAGATGTCGAGTCTCGCCGGCTTTGCCGTCGAAAACTTCGCCGCCTTCTGGCCGGAGGCAGGCCTGATCCTGGATCGATTGGTCAGCGCTGCCGGGGGCGCAACCTACCAGGCGCTGTCGGAACTGTTCACGGTCGGGATGGGTACCGAGGACGAAAAACGCCAGACTTTCGAAGCGCTGGTCACGCGTGCCTTGGTCGAAGTGGACCTCTTTGACCGCCGGATCGTCGTGCAGCCGGTCGTGCGCCGCTATCTTGTCGAGGGCGCGGTGATGCTGGGGGAGGACTGGAACCGCCAGCACGCAAGCTACTATCTACAATTCGCGCAACGCTACCAGGAGTTGCCAATCCAACGCTGGCAGGAGATCGACCCTTTCTGGGGCAACGTTCACTGGGGAGCGGACTGGGCTACCGATCGGGTGGAGCGCATCTTCGGCAAATCCGTGCAGGAGATGGTCGGGGAAAAGTTGGAGATCGAGGGGCTGCGCGACATGCCGATCAACTTTCCGGAATTGCAGGACGATCTCAAATTGATGCGGGATTACGCGCTGGCGCTTGCCCACTATGCCTTTTGGCGTCATCCGCCGGGCATCTGGCGTTGGCTATGCGGCGGTGCAGTGGCCGCGATCGCGCTCGGCGACATCGATGATTTCGGCTGGATGCTGGCCAACATTGGCCGCCAGCGGTTCTTCAACGGCGAAGTCGAAGAAGCGATTGAGTGGCTGCAACGGGCCTTGCGCATCTTTGACGAGCGCGACATGCTGATGGCGATGGCATACGGTCACACCGACCTTGGTACGTCGTTCCGCGTGTTGGAGGATCCGCGTCAGGCGCTCGATCATTTCTGGCTGGCGTTCGAAGCAGCCGCACAGTTGGGCGATCCTCGCTCGCTCGCTCCGGCCTACATGAATCTTGGCAGCGCCTATCTCAGCCTGAACAATTTCGAGCGGGCAATCGAACAGCATCGCAAGGCGCTGCGTGTGGCCTTGCGCCTGGGAGATGAAGCGCTCGTGGCCAGCGCACACAACAACCTGGGGCTGGCCATGGAAGGGATGGCAATGTACGCCGAGGCCCAACGCGCCTACGAGTCCGCCCTGACCGTTTTCCAGCGCAATCGAGACGCCACTGGCATCAGTACCTGTTACAACAACCTCGGCTCTGTCTGTTACGCACGGCAGGATTTTGCGGCCGCACTAGACTGGTATGAGAAGGATTTGCAGCTGTCGGACGCGCGCGGCGCCTGGATGGATAAGGCGGCCACGCTTCACAACCTGGGCCATGTTGCGCTGGAACAGCAGGACTACGCGCAGGCGGCTGAATACTTCGGCCGCAGTCGCGAGCTATACGCCGCTTTTCAACTGGAGGAGTACGTTGCGGAAGAGGACGAGATGCTCGCGTACGTGGAAGCGGTTGCCTCGCCGGAAAAATCTCAACGCTAACAAAACGCTTACGTTTTCGGGGGTTCAGAATCTTGTCAGGCGACAGGAACTATGCTACACTTTCTGATGAATTAGCACTCAAGCCATTTGAGTGCTAAGAGGGTATCTGAAGGGCTGTACTATCCGTGCGAACACTGCCTCGGACGGGCTGTGTGGTTGGATAGTCAAGTGCAATCGGTTCCCATTTCCCGCTGCCATATAGCGGGCAATCTACTAACAGTGGTATTTCATCAGAAAAAGTCGCAAGGCAAGGAGGAAGGTCGAATGAATCTTAAGCCGCTCGGTGATCGGCTGGTAGTCCAGCCCCTGGAGGGGGAAGAGCAGACTTCCACGGGCATCTATCTGCCGGAAACGGCCAAAGAGAAGCCGCAGCAGGGCGAGGTAGTCGCAGCGGGTCCCGGCGCCCGGGACGATGACGGCAACCGCATTTCCATGGATGTCTCCGTCGGTGACATCGTTTTATATGCTAGGTATTCCGGCACCAACATCAAGCTGGATTCGAACGAGGTTCTGATTATCAAGGAATCGGACGTTCTGGCGCTCGTAGAGAAATAGTCAGCCCTACACTGAACAAGCTCAAATCGCCCGCCGTTGAAGAGCGGGTCAAACTGGAGGATATGGACTGAAATGGCAAAGCAAATTGAGTTTGAAGAAGAAGCCCGCCGCAGCCTTAAGAAGGGAATCGACGCCCTGGCGGATGCGGTAAAGACCACGCTCGGCCCCAAGGGCCGCAATGTGGCGCTCGATAAGAAGTGGGGCAGCCCGACGGTGACCCATGACGGCGTCACGGTCGCCAAAGAAATCGAACTGGAAGACCCATTCCAGAACATGGGCGCCCAGCTTCTCAAGGAAGCCGCCACCAAGACCAATGACATCGCCGGCGACGGCACCACGACCGCCACGGTCCTGGCCCAGTCGATTGTCACCGAAGGCCTCAAGAACGTCACAGCCGGCGCTAATCCGATGCTACTCAAACGGGGCATCGAGGCCAGCTGCACCGCCATTGTCGATGCGCTGAAAGAAATGGCGACGCCAGTTTCCGGTGAGGAAGAGATCGCCCAGGTCGCCAGCAACTCGGCGGCCGACGCGCAGATCGGCAACCTGATCGCCGAGGTCATGGCCAAGGTCGGCAAGGACGGCGTGATTACGGTCGAAGAGAGCAAGGGTCTCCAATTCGAGACCGAGTACGTCGAAGGTATGCAGCTCGACCGCGGCTATCTCAGCCCCTATTTCGTGACCAACAATGAGAGGATGGAGGCCGAACTTGAGGCTCCTTATCTTCTGATCACCGACAAGAAGATCAGCAGCGCGCAGGACATTGTGCCTCTGCTGGAGAAGCTGGTCCAGGTCGGCAAGCGGGAACTGATTGTGATTGCCGAGGACGTGGACGGCGAAGCGCTGGCCACGCTCGTGCTCAACAAGCTGCGCGGCATGTTCAACGCCATGGCCATCAAGGCGCCTGGCTTTGGCGACCGCCGCAAGGCGATGCTGCGCGACATTGCCATCCTCACCGGCGGGCAGATTCTCTCTGAAGAGGTCGGCCGTACGCTCGAGAGTGCCCAGTTGGACGATCTCGGGCAGGCCGACAAGGTCATCAGCAGCAAGGACGCCACCACGATCGTGGGCGGCCACGGAGTCACCGAGGATATTCAGGGCCGCATCGAAGAGATCCGCGCCGAGATCGATACCAGCACCAGCGACTATGACAGCGAGAAGCTGCAAGAGCGGCTGGCCAAGCTGGCCGGCGGCGTTGCCATTCTGCGCGTTGGCGCCGCTACCGAGACGGAGCTCAAGTATCGCAAGACCCGCGTCGAGGATGCCCTGAGCGCCACCCGCGCCGCGGTAGAGGAGGGCGTAGTGCCCGGCGGCGGCGTTGCCCTGATCAATGCCGTCTCTTCTCTGGATAGCGTCAACCTGGACGATGCCGATGCCGCCACCGGCGCCCGCATCCTGAAGCGCGCCCTTGAAGAGCCGATGCGCATGATCGCGAACAACGCCGGCCTTGACGGCGCGGTGGTTATTGAGAAGGTGCGCGGCCTGCACGAAGACGGCAAGGCCAACACGGGCTACGACGTCATTCAGAACGACTACGTCGACATGTTGGCAGCAGGTCTTTCCGACCCTGTCAAGGTCACCCGCAGCGCGGTCGAGAACGCGAGCTCTATCGCGGCGATGATCCTGACGACGGCGGCGCTGATCACGGACATCCCTGAGGAAGAGAAGCCGATGCCAGCCGGCGACCCCGGCATGGGCGGCATGGGCGGCATGATGTAGGGTTGGTTGGTTTGTGAATTGAATAGAGTTGGAAAGGGCGTCGGGGAGAATGTTCTCCGACGCCTTCCTTGTTGGGATGGGGCGCAATTCCGGGCTACACTCTTTCGCGATAAGATGTTAGCTTTGCATTCAAAGCAGAAAGAAGGAGCCTGGACGATAGCCCTACGAACGAACATTGGTACTGAGGAACGCCTCACTCGGATTGCGGCCAGAATCGAGGCGACTCTTCGTCATCTGGCGACCAAATCCGATATAGTCGTTCTCAAATGGACGCTGGGATACTTGGGGCTGTTTATGCTAAGCAGCGTTGGTTTCTTTGTCAATTTGATTGCATCAATGGCATAAACCGTGCATCAGCCAATCCATGACATATTGGAGAGCAGCAAGCAACAATGGTCAATAGCCTCAATGATCGCGAATCACGTCTGCTGGCGATGTTGATAGATGGCGACAACGCCCAACCCTCATTGTTAGAGCACGTACTTGCAGAAGCAGCAAAATATGGGCTCGTAACAACGCGGCGCATATATGGTGACTGGACTGAATCACAAATGTCGGGATGGAAGAATTCACTGCATACTCTTGCAGTCCAGCCGGTTCAACAGTTCCGCTATACTGTAGGAAAGAACGCTACGGACAGCGCCCTTATCATTGACGCAATGGATCTGTTGCACTCTGGAAGTGTCGGTGGATTCTGCATTGTCTCCAGCGATAGCGACTACACACGGTTGGCCACGCGGATTCGCGAAAGTGGAATGTTCGTGATGGGAGTGGGGCGGTCAATTACCCCCAAGTCCTTTGTAAATGCTTGCGAGGTATTCGTTTATACTGAGAATTTGTCGCCACAGAAGGACAAAGATCGCCAAGAAAAAGGGAAGTCTGACACTGAATGGACCAAGCTGGTGAAACAGGCCATTGATATGGCATCCCAAGACGACGGCTGGGCTCTCCTTGCAAATGTCGGATCTAATCTGCGAAAACTCAACCCTGCGTTTGACTCTAGAACGTATGGCCACGGTCAACTGTCCCAGTTGGTCAAGTCTCGCCAAGACTTTTTTGAAATAGAGGGGAAGTCTCCCGTTAGAGTTAGAGTGAAGTCATGAAGTACGGTCACCCTCTCAAAATATCTCCTCACAGGCAACGCAAAATCCTTCTAAAGTTGGCAAACTCAGGCTCTGCTCTCCCCCGTAGGTGCCACTCACCTAGAAACGTCTCAAAACCCGTAGCAGCACCATGACCGTCTTAGCGTCGGGGTCAACGATCCAGTACTCTTTGACGCAGTGTCGCACGTACGGGTACAGCTTGATCGTTTTGTCGCGCTCAGCGCGAGTGGGCCTTCATGTGCGGAGCCGAGCCAAGTCAACCTATTTGCCTCGACGAAGTAACTTTAGGCGACATAGTGTGTAGGCAAATTTGAGTTGGAGTGTGCTCGCGGGATCCTATATTGAAGAGTTGGGCGCGTCCATATTTCGATTTCACGTGGCCGGTGCTCGTATCGCCAGCCTCCGTCTGTTCCTTCACCTCTATTCCCCCCTTTGGATTGAACGATACTGTACAAGCGCGGACCGCCCAGCGATGTCAACGATCCGGGCCCAGAGTTCGTTTCCCTCTGCATCCGTAAGACGCAGATCTTCCTTCAGAAGGAAGGAAACTGGCTGCGGCACACCTTGGTTGACGGCCACATTGGAGGTGTAGAGGTAGGTTCGGTCGTGTGTGTCGCGAATGGGATTCAGCCGCCCCTCCAGTTCTGGAAGAGTTCCAGTCCCTTCTGGAAAGATCACGCTGCCCCCGCTGGGTAGAAGCTTCATCTCGATGACGAGGGCTCTTTGGCTCGGCGTCCAGTCACGCTCGTGGTGGGCAGCGTACCCCTCTGTGGCAGCGTACACCGTCATTGGTAGTTCAGTGGTGTGCAGAGAGAAGGTCGCCATTCCCTCCTCGTCACTCTTGGCACGCTGCCATGTGTGGTTGGGGAACAGGACGAGGACATCGACACGGTGAAGAGGGCGAGCGGCGGCGAGCACCGCGATCTGCACTTGCGCCGCACTTGGCTCCAGCGGCGCGGAGGGGAGAACAACAAGCAGATCCGCGTCTCCCGCAATCCGAAATTCGGCCGGTTTTCCGCTTACGCCTAGTGTCTCGCGCTGAATGATCGGAACACCATCGCCACGGCGCTCCATGAAGTACTGCCGCTCCCCGCGGCCGCGAACATTACCGGTGGGCATTCTGCCCAGGACGGAAACCAGCAGTTCGTTTCGCGTTGCTTGGCGGTCGGCGATGTTGTCAACGGTCAAGCTGTTTGGCAGCGGGCCAGGCGACTGAAGTTCCAGGCGGTCCGCGAAAATTGAAAGGCGGATACGGGTTCCACGCATCGAGTAATCGCGGTGCGCCACCGCATTTACGACTGCTTCGAAGATGGCGCGCTCACTGTATTGGGGGAGATCGATACGGCCGGGATCCTTGTGAGCTGATACCCGCATATTGCGCGTTGCGAATGCAACAGTCTCTGAAATCTGCCGGTTCAGAGGCCCGACGATTGTCTGAGCGTCAACCTGCCCGGAGGCGCGATCAGTTCCGCGATAGCTGGTTGCAGTGATGCAAGCGTTCGGCAGCCACTCTTCCGGGTTGCGGCTGCAAAGCAGCACGCCGGCCACTGTCGCCTGTTGCGGGCCGTCAACTTCTTCGCTCAGTAGGCCTAATTTTGTCAAGGCCAGCTCAGGATCGGCAGACCCCAGAACACTCAACAACGGGCGCCACAGAGATTCATCCAAGGTACCGAATCCGGTACCCGGAACGGGCTGTTCGTCGAACCAGACAAAGCGCGCCTGGGCGCGCTTTTGAGCTAGCCGCAACTGTTCATCGCTCAACATTCTTCTCTTAGAGCTACCGACGCGGCGATAGCTGCCTCCGGGACTGTTATGAAGAGCGTAACCAGCCGCCACTTCCACAGCCAATAGGGCCTTGCCGTCAAGCTCCAGGCGCAGGGTATCGATCTCGATAGCAGGCTTGATTGTATTGGAACAAATGTTGACCACAAGTTGCTCAACAGAGTCCAACTGCTCGCGGGTCATCCCTTGCACACGGCCATCATCAGTGACACCGCAGAACATGACGCCACCATTTCCATTGGCGAAAGCCGCCAGTTCATCGGCAAGATCACTATGATTTGGAGCGACAGGGCGGTTGCCCCGGAATTCGAACTGCTTGAACTCATAGCGGCTATCCTCACCCAGGCCCAGCCGGCTCCTGATCTCTTTGTCGTCGTAGGTCATTAGCGTCCTACTCTCCTTGCCATGCCAATCCGATGCTCTATCCAAATCGTAGCGTCGATGTACTGCCTTACGCTGGCTTTCCAATTCTGATTTGTTTGGAAGCGACGAGGTCAACCTGGCCTGGAAGGTTCAGCCAAAACTGTGGCGAAGTCCCATAACAGTGTCCGAAGCGAAGCGCGGTGTTGCTGCTCACGTAACACCTGCCAGAGATAGCCTGGGAAATGCGGTCTGGGGCACTACGAAGTGGTGAGCAGGCGACGTAGGAGAAACGACCATTTCCTCAACCTCGTGCTTCAGAATGTCCCCCAGGGTGCACAAGACAGTTGAGCGCAGTTCAGAGCCTCCTACCTCGTTCGGGAAGTATCGCCTTCGAGATAATACCCCCCACCTGCACACGTCCGGCACATCGTGACGCCTGTGGCCACCACCTCGCGCTCGTTGATAATCTCCTCACCACACGCATCGCATTTGGCCCGCGCCCCGGCCCGGCTGACGATGGCGGCGATCGGCTTTGCGAGCTGCACCCACTCGAATGAGAGCAATTCGGCGTCCGGCATGCGCTGGTAGCCGTGGAGCATGGCGAAATAGCGCCGCGTCTGCTCCGGCGCGTATTCGCGAGCCCGCTGCCGCACGTCGACCTGGGGCGCGACGCGCAGGGCCCGCTCGGTCTTCACGTCGACGAAGGTAGCCGCCATCTTGCCGTAATCCTCCACGCGCAGGGTGCGTCTTCCCACTGCTACGCCAGCCACAGCCTCCACTCCGTCCACGAAGCAGCCGTCCGTCTCCACGATCACCAACAGCCGTTTGTCTGTCCGCGGCACTTCCAGTTCCAGCATGGTTGCAGCGGCAATGGCGCAGCGCGCGCCCAGTACCTGGCGCGGGCACAGATGTTTGTGGCGGGCAGAAGCAACCTCGAGGGCCTTTTGCAGGGTCTGCGAGGTAGCCGGATTTGCTGTGTCAGTCGGTATCGCCATCGGCGAATCTCCTCAAGTGCGGACTTCGTTCTTGCTCTCGCCTGCCTCCTGTCCGATCGTCGGACTCTTGCACCGGTAACCGCACTACTCCATTATACCACTTTTTTCAAGTCACCCGGTCCACTCGGCCAAGGCAATCGCATCTTAATTCGGACGCCAAAATAGCCGACGAAGGGCGCCCACAAGGGGCGCCCCTACCCGATTGTCTTTTTTTTCCGGCCAAGAAACCGGCCTCCAGTTGCCAAAGACGTAGAGAATTTGCGATAGCGCACTACGATCTGCACAGTTCTCGGCGTTTTGCCCTGAGAAGGGCGCCCACAAGGGGCGCCCCTACCGATTGTCTTCTTTTCCGGCCAAGAAACCGGCCTCCAGTCGCCAAAGACGTATGGAATTTGCGATAGCGCACTACGATCTGCACAGTTCCAGGCGTTATGCCTTGAGAAGGGCGCCCACAAGGAGCGCCCCTACCTGATTCAGGCAGCCTCACGTGGGTTTGTCCCATTTTGATGCAATTGCCCGGTCCACTCGGCAGCAGAATCATAGGCGGGAAGGAGAGGGGAGGAACACGCGCAGGGTGCCCCGTTCATGACGGAAGATCGGCGGCTGTGTTAAAATACGCAGCATGATGGACAAAGCAACTCGGCACAAGCATGACACACCACCTTCTGAGACGACCGTCGTTGTCGCCATGAGCGGCGGCGTCGACAGTTCGGTCGCGGCCGCCCTGCTGACCGAGCAGGGTTATCGTTGCATTGGCGTGATGATGCGGCTGTGGGCAGAGGTGGCAAGCGGTGAAGGCTCCGGCAACAAGTGCTGTGACGAAGCGAGCGTGGACGACGCCCGCCGCGTCGCCGATCAGCTGGGTATGCCCTTCTATCTGATCAATGTGGAACGGCCATTCAAAGAAAAGGTCGTCGATCTCTTCATCGACGGTTACAGCGATGGGCTGACGCCCAACCCCTGTCTGGCCTGCAACCGGCACATTCGCTTCGACCATCTGCTCAACTATGCCCGCCGCCTCGGCGCCAGCTTTCTGGCCACGGGCCACTACGCCCGTCTGCGGCGGCAACCAGACGGCGGCGTGCATCTATTGCGCGGCGTAGATGCGCACAAGGACCAGTCCTATGTGCTCAGTATGCTGGGACAGTCCGAGTTGAATGACCTGCTTTTTCCCGTCGGAGACTTTCCCAAAGAGGAAGTGCGCCGGATCGCAGCTGCGCGCGGCCTGCCTATTCACAGCAAGCACGATTCGATGGATCTCTGCTTCATAGTCGATGACGATTACCGCCGCTTTCTCACTGATTGGGCGCCGGATGCGATGACAGCCGGTGAAATCGTCGACGGCGACGGCAGCGTACTCGGCGAGCACAACGGCTTGCCGAACTACACAGTCGGCCAGCGTCGAGGACTGGGGCTCAGCGGCGCCGCCGCCCCGATGTACGTCGTTGAGTTGGCGCAGAGCCAAAATCAACTGGTAGTTGGACCGGCAGAAGCACTGGGCAGGTCCGAATTGATAGCGACGGACGTTAGTTGGACGGAGGGCAGGCCGGTCGCCGCGGGCATTCGCGTCCAGTGCCAGATCCGCTATACAGGAAGCCCGCTGGATTGTACAGTCTACCCACAGCAGGACGGCTGTGTCCGGGTGGCGTTCGATGCGCCAGCTCGCGGAATCAGCCCGGGCCAAGGGGCGGTTTTCTACGAAGGTCTGCAATGTCTGGGCGGCGGGCTGATCGCCAAGCCGGATGCCGGCAGCGAAACGACGGGGGCATCCGCGCACTCGTCGGCCCAACCGGTCTCCAAAACATAGGGACGAGGAGGTGCACGACTGGTTCCCAGTACGCCATTCACGGCACTTATTCTCAGCCCGGCAGTCCTACTGGCTACGTTGCTGGTCACGGGCTATGCCAGCATTTTCCACCTGTGGACGGGTCGTTCACTGCGAGAATTCCCGCAGTTTCTGGTTGCGGCCGGGGTGGGATTTGTATTGGGGCATTGGGTGAGCCAGACGCTTCAGTGGGAAACTTTTCGAGTTGGACAACTCAGTCTGCTGGAGGCGACGCTGGCGTCGGTGCTCGCCCTGTTTCTCGTCAGGATACTCATTCCCTAGCCGCGGGGATACCGCGCCGCGTGGCCGGACAATCTGCCGGCTGAACCGGTCATCGTCAACTCGACCTACCGCAAAAGGAGATCGTCGTGGTCAGCGCCACAGTTCGGGATATCGCCATCATTCTTGTCGCCGTGGAGATTCTCGTAATGAACGGGCTGTTGGTGGTACTCATCTGGCAGGTCTGGCGTCTTGTCAAGATGATCAAGGTCGAGATGAAACCGGTGATCAAAGACAGCCAGGAGACGGTAGGCACGGTCAAAGGCTCAGCCGAATTTGTCAGCACAAGTTTCATAAGCCCCCTGATAGCAACAAGCAGCAGGCTGGCCGGAATCTGGCGCTCTGTGCGGGTGATCAGGTCGGAATTGAAGAGTTCGATGGGCGACGTTAGGCCGACAAGAGGGAGGACCACCCCGGAAGCTGAACCGTCTCAATCGGCGCAGGAAAGTCCACCCCCAGCCGCCTGAAAGGCAACGGCGCCTTGTTATCGCAGGAAGCGGAGATCCTCAGTTACTTCGGCCAAGGCCTGATCCTTTTCCCAACCACGCACGTTCCTGCGACCGCCCCGATTCTGGCTACGGCATTGCCCGCGACAACAGTTTTCTTGTTTTCTTTGGCCTAAAGGACGATCCGGGCAGCCACCGTGCATTCGTTCACGGAACCCTCCAACGCGAAGTACACGTTCACAAAAGCTGGGGTCGGCAAACGGCATAGAGGGCCGACCCGCGCACTGGACAGCGGGTAATCAGGTGACAAGATGAACTACTGGCAGACCGATTTGATCCGTCTACGCGGGGTGGAGCCGGAGGACGGCGACAACTTCTGGCAATGGAACCAGGATAGCGAGATGGCCCGCAATCTTGAATTCGTCTGGCCTCCCATTTCCATCGCCCAGGTGCGACAGGAGGCCGCTGCCGATTCGCAGAAGAAAATGGAGAACGACGCCTTCAATTGGGTCATCGAGGATTCCAATGCTACGCCAGTCGGCTTCATTCACACGCACAACTGCCATCCTCGCAACGGCGTTTTCAAGTACGGATTGGGTGTCGATGCGTGCCACCGACGCAAAGGCTATGCCGCGGCCGCAATTCTCCTCATTCTTCGCTACTACTTTCAGGAGTTGCGCTACCAGAAGGTAACCATTCAGATGCACAGCGAAAACGAGGCCTCGCGTGCCCTGCACGAACGGTTGGGATTTGTGCGCGAAGGCGCGGTGCGGCGGGCGATCTTCACGGGAGGGCGCTACCTGGACGAACTTTACTTCGGCATGACCGTTGAAGAGTGGCAGCAGCGCTACGGAGAAGCGGGGGAATGAACCGCGCCCTCAGTGCGATGCGACTCGATCCGTCGACCCCCGACTGGCCGGTCCAGCTTCGGGAGATGCGGAGGCAGCTGGCGGAACGGCCAACGCTCTTACCGCATCATTTTTTGGAGGTTGTTCTTCCCAAAATCGGCGGAGCGTGCATTGCACTTTGCCCCTCCCGGACGGACGACGCGAAGTCTCCATGCGGCTACGCATTCCTGCTCCCGCGTGACATCAGTGCCAAGGGACCGTTATATACGCTGCGCTACGAGCATGTGGACGGTTCGCCTGCCGCCGGTTCCGATGAAATCACGAGTGCTGTCGAAAAAATACTGCCTCCGGGCCAGCGGACGCATTTCTATCGTCCCGGCGCAGACCAGCGTTACACACAAACTCATATGGACCTTGAAGGGGTGGACTGCGGGCACGCAGACGCGGCTGAGGCGGCGGCGATTCGATCGATGCAGCAGGCCATTTGGCACAGCCCACCGGACGGGCTCTACCCGAGCGATCTGCACAGCGAGGATGCGGGCCTGGGTTGCTCCCTTGTGGCACGCGTGGACGGCGCCTTGGCCGGATTCCTGTTAGGATTCTTCCGTTTTTGTGCTGATCCAACCACCTTGCCCCTTCAAAACTACGGCCAGGACCTGCAGTTGGAATCTCAACTGCTCGCCGTTGCACCCGGCAGGCGCAGGCGACGTATCGGCCAGTTGCTCAAACGGCTGCAAGCCCGTCAGGCACTGGCGATGGGTATAGATTTGATCAGTTGGACGACGGATCCGCTGCTTTTTGCCAACGGTTTACTAAATTTCACCCGCTTACGCGCCGTCGCCTGCGAATTCCAGCCCAGCCTCTATCCATTTCGCAACGAGTTGAACCGGGTTACAGCGGCGCGACTGAATCTGCTATGGCCGGTTCGCTCGCGGCGGGTGCAGAGGGCGTTGCAGGACGACGAGCAGCCGGGGCCATACGCGGTGGAATCCGACCCGGACCTGACAGTCGTCAACCAAGGGAATTCAACGCCGGTCCTTGATGCCGCCGGCGCCCGCATCGCTATCGAGATCCCCGCCGACTGGGTGGCTCTCCAGCGCCAGGACCAGCAGGCCGCCCAACGCTGGCGCGACATCACCAATCAATTGCTGGACTGTTATCTCGGTACGCAGCAGGGCCACTACATCATAACCAATACAGGGGTGAGTGGTTCACGTCGGTATCTGATCGGCGAGCGCGTGGAAGGCAAGCTGCTGGACAGCATATTTGCACTGCCGGACTGAAAGGGGGACCCGCCCTCGCTCAGCGACTGGATGCATCGCGCACCGCGTCTGCGGCAGGTGCGGCCAGGCGTTAGATCAGGAGACGATCTATCTCAACATCGTGGCGCTTCTTACGGGCTTGGACAACGGCGCGTTGCCGGAGGACGCGGGGCAGACCGAGCAGGCCCGCGATTTGCCCTCGCAAGCGGGCGCGGGCAGCGCTGCCACGACAGTTGCACAGCGCGTCTGCCGCAATCGAGAGTTGAGCGCTGACGATATGCGAGGAATGGCACAGAAGGAGTGAGGTCGGCATGTTTTTGGCCAGAGTCCAAATCGTGTTGCGGCCCACAAAGAAGCTGCTCAACTCGTCGCCGCCGCTCCCTCCCAGCTTATGATAGACACGCGCCGCCGGTGCGAAGACTGAATCCCAACCCAAGAGCTGTGCCCGGAACGAGAAATCCACGTCCTCGAGGTACATCCAGAACTCCTCATCAAAGCCGTCGAGGGCTTCCCATAGCTCACGGCGTACGGCCATCGCCCCGCCGCAGCCTCCAAACACGTCTTCCGAGCTGTCGTACTGGCCGCTGTCAATGGCCCAGACGCCCCGATTCCGTGGAATACCGTCCCGCCCCATCATGTCTCCGGCCGTGTGAATGCGGTCGCGTTCCTCAAACAGCAACAGTTTGGCGGCTACGATCCCTGCCTGCGGATGCGTGCAGATGGTCTTGGCCAGCTCGGCCAAAAACTCCGGATCCGGCTGCGTGTCGTTGTTGAGAAGCACTATGACCCGGCCCCGCGCGGCGCGGGCAGCCAAGTTGACCGCGGCAACGAACCCCACGTTTTCCCGGTTACTCAGGACGCGCACGCACTCCACATTGGACTGCACCCAGGGCACGGAGTCGTCGCTGCTAGCATCGTCGGCGAAGATGGTCTCAAAGTCGCAAAAAGACTGGCCAGCCAGCCCCGCGAACAGGTCAGGCAGATACCGGCTGCCGTTGTAATTGGGAATGATCACTGAAAAGAACGGGGAGGGTTTGGCCGGCTGGCCTGCCTCGCCACTTCTGTCTTTCTCGTTTGTTGCTTTCAAGTCGCCCATTTCATTCCCCTGGACCTGTCTGCACGTATGCCCGCAGTGCTTCACGCCAGTCGCGCAGGGCTATGCCCAAGGCGGCGCCGGCCTGGTTGACCAGGACCGCGTGCGGCGGCGGCATAGTCGGACGCGGCCATTCACGTGCGCCGATAGGGCTGACAGGGACCGCATCGCGCCCGGTCAGGCGCATCAGCTCCACCGCCCAATCGTACCGGCTGGCGCAGCCCTCGTTGACAAAATGGTAGATGCCATAGCGTTGTGTCTGGATCAGCGATGCAACTGCCGCGGCCACATCGGGCACATAGGTCGGGTTGCCGAACTCGTCGTTGACTACACGCAGGGCGCCGTACTTGTCTGCAGCCGCGCTGATTTTGGCTGGGAAGTTGTTGCCGCCGGCACCGTAGAGCCACGCGACGCGCACAATGTACAGACGTGTTAAGGCCGCGGCCTGCTCCCCCGCGGCTTTGCTACGGGCGTAGACGCTGGCGGGGGAGGTTTGTTCGTATTCGTGGTAGAAGCGACCCGCCTCCCCTGCGAACACTTCGTTCGTGCTGATCTGCACGAGTACACTGCCGCAGCGCGCGCATCCTTCCGCCAGGTATTTCGGGCCAAGCGCATTAACTGCAAACGCGTCGCGGGGCGACTGTTCGGCTCCGTCGACGTCGGTCCAGGCTGCGGCGTTGATAACGACATCGGGGGCAGTTTCCGCAACCGCATTGGCAATCGCAGGGTCGGCAATGTCGTGCTGGGGGCGTGTCCAACAGGTAAGTTTGTCGGCGGAGCCAAACTGCGCCGCCAAAGCCTGCCCGAGCTGTCCGTTTGCGCCTACGATCAGAATATGGGCCATCTTGGTCATTTATGCGAGTCGCTACGTACGGCTGTTATGACAAGCGGGACTTCTGCGTGGACAGATCCTAGTATAACCGACAGACCAGATTGGCCGAAAGATTTTCCCGCCAGACACTGTTCCCCTACGCGGTGCCCGAGAATGAAAGCCTACGTATGGCTTTGGGGTGGCCTGGCCTCCCACTAATTGCCATGTGCCATCGCCGAATGCCTTGGAATTGTGAAGCAAGTTAGTATTCATACTGCCCTTTATCCTGGTCCAGCAGGAGTCTGACCAAGTCCGGAAGCCGATGGCGAAAAGGAAACAGATCGTTGAATCCAACATGGCCGCCAAAGGGCAGGATATTGACTTGCAGAAGTGGATTGGAAGGCAGTGCGGCAATGTCCTGTGGTGGAATCAACGGGTCATTTGCCGCGGTGAGAATCGACACAGGCACGGTCAGGTCGTTGAACTCCATTGGCCTCACGGCGTATGCATTCAAGTATTCGTCGACATCGCTGAATGTGGTCATGCTCTTAATGACCCAGTTGCTCATTTCCCGGATCGTTGAAATCGATGCCAGTGGCGCAAAGTCGTAAAGATCCGGAAAGAGAGCCTGTTTTTTGCGAAGTGATTCGAGCCAGCAGCTGCGGAAGTAGTTGCGAAGCAGCAGATGATCATCAAGGATGAAACTAGTGCGCCTGGGATTGAGAACGGGGTTGATCGCCATAGCCCGGCGCAGATTGGGGATCGGGCTGCGGGCGTGGCGCAGTGCCATGCGAACGACGAAACTGCCGCCCAGCGACGCGCCGATGAGGTAGAACGGTCTGCCTGCAGCGAGAAGGCCGACCTGCTGGGTGGCGGCATGGGTTTCCTCGATCAGGGTCGCGTAAAATATTCCCTTGTTCAGGTGGTGCGTGCGTCCATGATCGCGCAAATTCAGACGGACAACGTCATACCCATCTCGAACCAGAGCACTGCCGAGCACAAGATTGTAGGCAGAATGACTATCCCCTTCCCAGCCGTGCAACAGCATTACCAGCCCTTTGGGCTTGGGGGGCGTATTGCCGCGGCTCCGGCATGGCGTATAGTAACCAAGCAGACGCACGGCGCGGGCGGGGTCGACGCCAGTCTGATCAGGACCGGCATCGAACAGGATCATCTGTTCGCCTTTTGTCACGAACCTGGCATCTGCCGGTATATGCTGACCTAAGAAGGTCTGCATGTTGCCACTGCGGAGGAGTCGGTGGGGCCGGTAAATGTGGATGGGGTCGATTGGTTTGGAAGTCGCCGAACTGTTTGTCAGATTTGCCATAATACTATGCCATTGGATCTGAGCGTTGATCTTGCCACTCTACTTCAATTGTGGACATTGGGCCACATTTGTCCGCCGAATCTGCGAAATTTGGCCCATCATTCTTAGTCTTTGCACAGTGGACTACTTTACGATACAATTCTATGATATTATTCTCGCGCCCTTCGCGAAGTCAGTTGGGCTGATTACCTTTTGCGGGCGAGCGGTGGTTAAACCTTTATCTAAAGCCACCTCTGCCTTCTTGTATTGTACAGTAGTGGAAAACGAGGTCTCATACAATGGTCGATCAGTTAGCGCGCTTTGGAGCCGAGCCAATTGGGGTTCATCCCGATGGCGTCTCCACAGCAGCCATCGAAGCCCCTCCCCTCGAGTCCTTCCTGAATGGCGATGGTGAACAGGACGATCCAGTTTCGCAGAGAATCGATGCCTGGTGGGAACGTACAGAGGAGGTTAAGGCCAGCGAACACTACTACTACTTTCAACCGGTAGATGCGCTGGAGGGGCCATGGGTACATACTGAGGGCAAGCGCAAGCTGATGTTTGCCACCTACAGTTACCTGGGACTGATTAACCACCCCCGCATAGTGGCGGCGGCCAAGGCGGCGGCGGACAAGTATGGAACCGGTACACACGGCGTCCGCATACTGGGAGGCACACTGGATCTTCATGCCACAATGGAAAGGACAATCGCTGATTTCGCACGGCGCGAAGAGGCGATCGTCTACAGTTCCGGCTATGTAACCAATTTGGCGACGGTAAGCACTATTGTTGGCCGCGGGGACTGGGTCTTTTCCGACAGGTGGAATCATGCCAGTATTGTTGACGGCTGTTTGCTGGCCCGCGGAAAGTTCGCCCGCTTCCGTCATAACGATATGGACGATCTTGAAAGGCAGTTGCGCCGCGCCCCGGAAGACGCCGGCAAACTGGTGATCGCGGACGCAGTTTTCTCGATGGATGGAGACATCTTCAATCTGCCGGCGGCGCACGAAATATGCAGGCGTTACAACGCGCGGCTGATGCTCGACGAGGCCCATAGCGTTGGCGTGCTTGGCAAGACCGGGCATGGCATCGAAGAGCATTTTGACATGTATGGCTCCATCGATCTGAAGATGGGCACTCTCAGCAAGACGATTCCGGGAATAGGCGGTTATGTCGCCGGCAGCAATAAGCTGGTCACCTATCTGCGGCATACTGCACGCGGCTTCGTCTTCAGCGCTGCGCTGCCGCCTTCGGTGGCGGCGGCAATAACCGAAGGCTTCCATGTACTGGAAGATGAAGGCGTTGAGCGTAACCGTACCCTCCTCCAAAATGCGCGCCAATTCACAAGCGGCTTGCAAGCCGCCGGTTTCGACACAGGTCTGACCGAGTCGCCGATAGTACCAATCATGGTCGGCACTGAAGAACGCGCATTTGCAATGACCAAGTATTGCCAAGACAACGGCATATTCGTACTCCCCGTTTTGCCACCGGCCGTCAAGGAAGGCACTGCCCGACTACGTGCAAACGTTACGGCTGCCCACACGAAAGAAGACATCGAATTCGCGCTGAGTGTCTTCATCGAGGCCGGCCGCCAAATTGGCGTGATCGACTGAGGCGACGGCGGAAACCACGAGTGCGCAGGCGCGGTGGTTTTTTGCGCGCCACAGAGCCGAAGCAGAGTCACAATGAAACGGGTCATCTCCATCAGCTTGGGCAGTAGCAGGCGCAACAAACGGGTCGAGACCACGGTTAGGGACGAGCAGGTCGTCCTGGAACGGATCGGCGCCGATGGGGACCAGAAACGGATGCGGCAACTGTTTCTGGAATATGACGGTCAGGTGGATGCCTTCGGTTTCGGTGGCGCGGACCTCGGACTGGAAGTAAAGGACCGCTACTTCCCGCTCCATTCAGTTCGCAGCATTGTTGCCGGCGTACAGTCTCCGGTAGTGGACGGCGGCGGCATCCGCGCCGTTGTCGAGCGGCAGACCGCGCGCCGACTGCAGAGTCTACTGCCGCCGCATCCCAAGCGAGTCCTGTTTTGCGTGGCTGTGGGCCGTTACGCGATGGTACGCAGCTTTCTGGACATGGGTTATCAGCCGCTTTTCGGCGATCTGGCGTTTGGTTTGGGAATCCCCGTCTTCTTACGCAGCCTGAGCGCCCTCCACGTTTTGGCCAGAATCCTGCTTCCGGTCATGGCCCGTTTGCCGTTCTCGTGGATCTACCCCACTGGCGAGCAACAGGACCAGATTGTCCCGAAATACGGGGCGCAGTACAGGTGGGCCTCGGTCATCGCAGACGATTTCCATTACATCAAGCAGCACCTGCCGCCGCTCCTGGAAGAAAAGACGATCGTTACCAACACAACGACTGATGACGACGTGGCCCTGCTCAAGGAGCGGGGCCTTGCCTATTTGGCGACAGTGACGCCGCGGCTGGACGGCCGCAGTTTCGGCACAAATGTAATGGAAGCTGCCCTGACAGCTCTGGCAGGCAAGGGGCGTCCGTTGTCAGCTGCAGAACTCAGAGAGATGTTGGACGAAGAAGATATGACCCCCAGCCTGCTCTCATTGGTTTGATGAGAAGGTGCAGAAAAGCAATTTCAACTACCATTCGTTCTTTTCCACAGTTCAAAGAGGGCTTCCACTCTTAACCCGTCGTGGGCCATCACCGAAAAGGAGCAGTTTTGTCGATGACCACCAGGACTGTTTTAACGAATGCCGACTGCCTAGTAACGATGAACGCACAGCGCGAGGAGATCGCTGACGGCGCGCTGGTATTGGAAGGAAAGCAGATCGTCTGGGTGGGAGCCACCGCCGACCTGCCGCCCCAATACACGGGCGGAACATCAACGGACTCCTCGTCAACAGCATATGTCGACGCGCGCGGAAAGATCGTACTTCCCGGTTTCGTCAACACGCATCACCACTTCTTTCAAACGCTTACGCGGGTTGTCCCCGCCGCGCAGAACACTGTCCTATTTGACTGGCTGCGGGCCCTGTATCCTATATGGGCGTGCATCGGCCCTGAGGATGTGCATGCCAGCACACAGGTTGCTTTAACGGAGTTACTTCTGAGCGGCTGCACGACGAGCAGCGATCACCACTACCTGTGGCACAACGGCACACGGCTCGATGACCAGTTCGCCGCCGCGGAGGAAATCGGGGTCCGCTTTCACGGAGCAAGGGGCAGTGTCAGCCTGGGCGAAAGCAAGGGCGGTTTGCCTCCTGACTGGATGACGGAAAAAGAGAACGACATTCTTGTCGAATGCCGGAGACTAGTCGAAGCGTATCACGACGCATCTCGCTTTTCGATGCGGCGGGTAGTGATTGGCCCGACCAGCCCTTTCAGCGTCACCCAGGAACTGATGCGCGAGTGCGCTGCCCTTGCCCGCTCCTTTGGGCCAGAGATGGATGTTCATCTCCACTCGCATCTGGCGGAAACACGGGACGAAGAAGAGTACTGCATTGGGAAGTACGGCTACCGGCCCGGGACGTACGCAGAGGTTGTTGATTGGTTAGGCGACGACGTCTGGCATGCCCATTGCGTGCATCTCAATCAGGATGAGGTCGAGCAGTTCGCCCGAACCAGAACCGGCGCGGCCCACTGCCCTACGAGCAACATGCGCCTGGCAAGCGGCATCTCCCCTGTGCGGGCCATGCGGGATGCGGGCGTGAATGTGGGACTGGGCGTGGACGGCAGCGCCAGCAACGACGGCAGCAACATGATGGAGGAGGTGCGCCAGTGCCTGTTGTTGCAGCGGGTGATGGGAAATCCACATGGCATGACGGCGCGCGAGGCGCTGGAAATCGCCACGCTCGGCGGAGCGGCAGTGTTGGGTCGCGACGATGTTGGCGCGCTGATGCCGGGGATGGCTGCTGATTTGGTCGGGTTTGACCTTTCAGCGCTCACCTTTGCCGGGGGTGCAGTGCACGATCCGGTGGCAGCACTGGTCTTCTGTTCTCCGCAGCCAGTCGACTTCGCCTTTGTCAACGGGCGCCTACTGGTAGAGGACGGCGTTCCCCGCCACATCGATTTGCCGCGATTGGTCGAGCGCCACAACCATGCGGCGCTGGCACTGATGCGCCGCGCTGAAGGTGGTTAGTTCCCTCGTAAGCGGAGTCGATAGAAGCCTTGCCGGACATGCTAAAACGCCGACAGCCTCGTGCTTGCGCATCAGCATCGCGGGGCGTATAGTAGATGGCAGCTTCCATGGACAGGCGACCCGAATACGCAAATGCGCGGCCATACAGTTATTCTTACTCACGAAAACGCTGATTTCGACGCGCTGGCCTCTTTGCTAGGCGCGGCGTTGCTCTACCCTCAAGCGCTGCCCGTCCTGCCCTGGAAAATTAATCGAAACGTCCAGGCGTTTTTGTCCTTGTACCGGAACCAGTTTCCCTTCATCGATCCCAGGCATCTGCCGCGTGGTCGCGTCGAATTGGCGATCGTGGTAGACACCCGCAAATTCAACGCCGTGAAGGGAATGGAGAAAAATACGCGCCATCTGGTCATTGACCACCACACCGCGGCCGAGCCTCTGCCGTCCGGTTGGGACGACTGGCAAGAGTCACTTGGGCCTCACACTACTGGCGCCAACGCCTCGCTTCTCATTGAGCGGCTGATGCACCAGAACGCAGGGCTGTCCCCGTTTCAGGCCACTTTGTTGGCGCTGGGCATATATGAAGACACCGGCAGCCTCCTGTACCCGTCCACAACGCATCGTGATATTCGTTGCGCCGCCTGGCTGGTCGAGCAGGGCGCTCGCCTGGAGGTGATGCGGCGTTTCTTGCACTTCCCGCCTACGGCCGCGCAGCAGGAACTGACCAAGCTCCTGGCCGAGCAAGCGGAGAATCTGAATGTCGCAGGTCAAAATGTCCTACTCGCCGTCGCGAGTGCGCCCGATTACGACGACGAACTCAGCGGGCCGACAAGCAGACTGAACGAACTCTTCAACCCGGATGCCCTGTTTGTCGTCGTCAAGCTGAACGATCACGTCCAGGTTGTGGCGCGCAGCAACACAGACGCCGTCAACGTCGGTCTGATCACTGAACTTCTCGGCGGCGGCGGCCACAAGCGTGCCGCGGCCGCGCTGTTGAAAGGCGCAACTCTGCCGGAGGTACGAGAACGCATCGCAGGTCTGCTTGAGCATCATGCACATGCCCCTGCAACCGTTGCCCAAATCATGAGCCGGGGGCGGACCCATACTTTGGACGAGGAGATGACAGTCGACACGGCAATGGAGTTGATGCAGCGCTATGGCCACGAAGGATTCCCCGTCCTGCAAAAAGGCGACGATGGCCGCAGCAGATTGGTCGGTATTCTTACACGGCGTGAGGCGGACCGCACCATCAGCCATCGCCTAGGCTCTCTGCCGGTCCATAAAGTAATGCGTCAAGGTGACTATACCGTTCGGGAGGAGGCGCCTGTCAGCGCGCTTCATCGGCTCATGATCGAGAGCGGATGGGGACAGGTTCCGGTCGCGGACGCCGCCGGCGAGATGATCGGCATTGTAACCCGCACAGATCTGCTAAAGCTCTGGGGGGAGAAGACAGAGGCGTCGACACAAATCCCGGATGTAAGCCGAGAGTTGGGGCAGATCCTGACGGACGGGCAGCATCGGCTCCTATGGATTGTCGGCGAGACTGCGGCTGAAATCGGACATGCGGTGTACGTCGTTGGCGGTTTTGTCCGAGATCTCTTGTTGGGGCACTTCGATAATGCCGACAGAACGGGATCAGTGGACATGGACCTAGTGGTCGAAGGTGATGCCATCGATCTGGCGGAGCGCATGCAGAGCCGGTACGGCGGGCGGATTGTCACCCATGCACGATTCGGCACCGCAAAATGGATTTTGGACGAGTCCGGCCATCCGCTGACCAGCACTGACCTGCTTGCGGGCGGCGAAGGGGTGAACCAGCATCAGTTGCCCCACCATCTCGATTTCGTTTCCGCTCGCACCGAGTTCTATACCGAGCCAACAGTCTTGCCGACGGTGGAACAGGGTAGCATCAAACTGGATCTGCACCGGCGGGATTTCACGATCAACACGTTGGCGGTCGCACTGACACCGGACCGCTGGGGCGACCTGCTTGATTTCTATGGTGGGCTGTCTGACCTGCAGACAGGACAGGTGCGAGTCTTGCACAGCCTGAGTTTTGTGGATGACCCGACCAGAATCCTGCGCGCGGTCCGCTATGAACAGCGATTCGATTTTGGCATAGAGTCACGCACGCAGGAGCATCTGTTGGACGCGGCTCCATTGCTCGAGCGAGTCACGGGGGCGCGAATTCGGCAGGAGTTGGACAGGATTTTTCAGGAAGCAAGACCGGAAGATGTGATCCTGCGCCTCGACGAGTTGGGTATTCTCAAGCAGATCCATCCTGAATTGCGGGCCGGCGCTGTATTCGCCAATCGCAGCGCAGCCCTTCGAGACAGTTTGAGGGCAGGTATGCCTGCTGAAGATCGATCGGAGGCGGGCAGTTCTGACCACGATCCCGTTAAGAGCCAGATTTCGAGAGATTCTTCCGCGCTGACAGAAAGGAAGCGACGCGCCGGCCAATTCCAACTGGAAGACACGCCAATTGAACGTCTTTACTGGGGGCTCCTCATATATGATCTTCTTCCCATGGCGGATGGGAGCGATGACGGGGCGTCCCCGCTCGAAAGAGACCTGAGCGAACGGTTGAAACTACGCGGCAAAACCCAGCGCTTGATGCGCCAGCTTCGGATGGCCAAGGCACGGCTACCACGGTTGACCGACCCCCAGCAACCTGCAAGCACAGTAGTCGCCTTGCTAGACCAAGTGGAACCAGCCGCACTGTTGCTACTCTCGCTGCTGGAGGAGCACCCTCTGCTGGAAGAGAGGCTACAGTGCTACACACAGACCTGGCGGCACATTCATCCTTCGCTGGATGGAAGAGACCTGAGACGGTTGGGCCTGCCGCCGGGACCGGATTACGGCCACATATTGCGCAGGTTGCGGGGGGCTCTACTAGATGGAGAGATCGAAGCCGGCGCCGCGGAACTGGAGTTGTCAAAGTCGATCATACGCAATAAACTGCCGGCAGCCTAGGTTGCCCAGGCCACTGCCAGGCTTGCAGGGTAAGAAGGGCTCCAGTCATATTCAATACGAGGAAAGATACGATGAAGATAACCGCTATCCGACCGATTTTTGCGCAGGGAGAGCGCCGCACATTCGTCTTTATCAAGGTCGAGACCGATCAACAGGGGCTGGTCGGCTGGGGAGAGGCTTCAGTAGAAGGAAAGCCGCGCGCGGTGGCCGGCTGTGTCCAGGATATGGAGCCGATGATCCTGGGCTTCAATCCGCTTGAAGTGGAACACTGCTGGCAGGTTCTCTACCGCAGCGGATTCTGGCGGCAGGGAATCATCGGCCTGTCGGCTCTCTCAGGCATCGACCAAGCATTGTGGGACATCAAAGGCAAGGAAGCGGGCAAGCCGATCTATGAGCTTCTCGGCGGCAAGGTACGGGATCGTGTACGGATGTACACACACTACGGTGGCGACACGCCCGATGCAATGGCGGAGAGCGCACTGTCAAAAGTTGCCAAAGGTTGGAACGCCATAAAAACGGTACCTGTGCCGATTACCAACATCCTCGATGGGCAGCGGGTCTTGGATGAAGCCGAGGCCGGCCTGAGAGCTGTGCGCGAAGCGGTCGGCAACGACGTGGACATCCTGTTGGATATGCACGGGCGCGTCACGCCTCAGATGGCGATTCGCTACGCGCAACGGTTCGAGCCGTATGAGCCGTTTTTCATGGAGGAGCCGGTGCAGTCGGAGAACCCTGCGGCCATGGCGCAAGTAGCCGGCGCCACCAGCATTCCCATTGCCACAGGCGAGCGTCTCTTTACCCGCTGGGGCTTTCGCGAGATTCTCGAGACCGGAGCGGCCAGCCTGTTGCAGCCGGACACCTGCCACGCCGGGGGCATCAGCGAGGTCCGCCGCATCGCCGCGCTGGGAGAGGTGTATTACGCCGGCATCGCTCCCCACAATCCCTATGGGCCAGTCTCGACTGCAGCCTGCGTCCAGGTAGATTTCACTACGCCCAACTTCGTTATTCAAGAGATGGTCGACCCTGATGATATGCCTCTTTCGATGACCGAATTCGTGTTAGAACCTCTTTCAGTCGTGGACGGACATATCCTGCCACCGGACAAACCGGGCCTGGGCGTCGAAGTGGACGAGGCCGCTTGCGCCCGCCATGCGCCGGACTTCAGTTCGGAAAACGTACGAAACTCCTATCAATCCTACCTGGCTCGCCACCGCGACGGCGGCATCGCCGATTCCTGATTCTCGTTTTTGCCCTGCGGGGGCGCGCAGTCCTACATCGACCTGACGTGGAGTTGCCAAATGGCTCCGATTCTCTCTGGAAAACGCATCGTACTCGGCATCAGCGGCGGCATCGCGGCCTACAAGTCGGTGACACTGGCCAGCCGCTTTACACAGGCCAATGCGCTGGTGGACGTGATAATGACCCATTCGGCTGCCAAGTTCGTCGCGCCGGTGACCTTCCAGGCTATCACGCAGCGTAGTGTGGCTTCCGATACATTCGAGTTCTGGCACGACGCCGGTCGTTTGCGGATCGGCCATGTAGCGCTGGCCCACGCCGCCGACCTGTTTATCATCGCGCCTGCTACAGCACACACGATCGCCCGCCTTGCTTTGGGTCTGAGCGACGATCTGTTGAGCATCACAGCGCTCAGCTACAAAGGACCGATGCTGCTGGCGCCGGCCATGGAAACCAATATGTGGACCCACCCAGCAACCATGCGCAATGTTCAAACTTTACAGGAGTGGGGCGTCGACTTTATCGGCCCGGCGGAGGGGCGGCTGGCGTCCGGCGAAGTGGGAGAGGGTCGGGTCGCGGAGCCGGAGGAAATCTTTGAAGACGCCTGTAAGGTGATCGGACGGGGGGGACCCCTGGACGGGTTGCGGGTAGTGATCACAGCCGGCGGCACACGTGAGCCGATTGATCCGGTGCGTTTCATGGGCAACCACTCTACTGGGAAGATGGGGGCGGCCTTGGCGCGGGCAGCGCGTGATCTGGGTGCGGAAACCGTTCTTGTCCACGCGCCCCTGGCCGTTCATCCTCCCGGCGGTGTGACGCTTGTGCCAGTTCATACGGCCCACCAGATGTATTCGGCGGTGATGGATCAACTGCCCCAGACCGATGTCCTGGTTGGAGCGGCGGCAGTAGCCGACTATCGCCCCACAAGCAGTTCCAACCACAAGCTGAAGAAATCGCCGCAACCGCAGGTCATTTCGCTCGAGAGGACACCAGACATTCTGCAGACTGTCGGCCAGCAGCGGGGGGAGAGCGGGCCGGGCCCCCGGCTTGTCATCGGCTTTGCTGCTGAGACGAACGACCTGGAGGCCAACGCCATCGATAAATTGAAGCGCAAGAACCTCGACCTGGTCGTCCTCAATGATGTGACCGCGCCCGACAGCGGCTTCGCGGTGGACACAAACCGCGTTACCCTGTTCGAGCGTGATGGCAACCGCGAGGCTTGGCCGCTGATGAGCAAAGATGAGGTCGCACAGGCGATTATGCAGCGGGTAGTAGTGCGCCTGGGGCGGCTCGACTGGAAACGGCCTCAGCCTATAGCACAGGATGACTCGACAGAGAACTGATGCACTGCCATGGGGCCTGTTGAGCCAAAATTTCGTGGTTTTGTACGCCGATTAGGGTTTACTGCTATGCCTCTCACAGACAAGCAGGAGCGGGAGATCGCTGGCGCGCTGAGGGATATCGATCGGGCGCAGATTCTTGTGAACCAGCGGCTATCAACAGGGCAACAAGTGCAAAAAGGGCTTTCGATGATCCGTATCGCGGAGGAAGTGGCATCCTATCGCATGCGCGCGCGCAGGCCCGAACTTACGCCTGGTACATCATTAGGACTGGCTCGGCAGCCGAATGCCGGGAAAGAGGAAGTGAAGATGGTAGACCCAGACCTTGAATTTGCCAATTTCATGCGAGACGTACTTGACGCGTTGGAAGAGTCGAACGTTACATATTTGGTGGGAGGAGCCGTCGCCGTGTGGGGATGGGGTGAAGTTCGAACTACCCAGGATTTCGATGTCGTGGTGGACCTGCCTCTTGAGCAGATGGCAGGTCTTTCCGATTCGCTGCGGGCCAGAGAGATGTTAGTGCCGGTGGAAGTGATGCTCGACCTCTACATGTCGCCTGCGGACTTGCCGATCAACGCCATCCACATGCCGACCGGCTATAAACTGGAGATTTTCTTGCTGCGGCCAGACGATCCCCTGCGAGCAATCGCGTTACAGCGGCGCCTCCTGGTCGATTTCGGACAGAGTATCGGGGAAGCCTATGTCCATTCGCCGGAGGACCTGATCCTTTACAAGTTGCAATACTACAGCCTGAGCAGCCAGCCCAAACACATCCGCGACATTGGCAGCATCATCGCCATGGTAGGAAAAGATAGTTTGGAACATGACTATCTGGCGCAATGGATCGACCGGCTAGAGCTGAACGAGATTTGGCAAGAGATCCAAGAACAGATGTCACGATCAGGTCGTCAATAGGGCGGCTCCGCGGGGCCATCATAGGCGCACATGCCCATGCGCGGTGAGTTCACAACTGGTTGGGTCATCTCATCGTCATGTTCATGCTTGTCCAGATGGTGAACGCACAAGAAGCAGTCTTCGCCTTCCCATAGACACTCGGAGCAGATCCATTCGGCCTGTTGGCCGCAGACCATGCAGCGCGTCTCGGGTGGATGGTTGCGCGCCATCAGGCGGATGGGCTTGCCGCTCCATTTTCCTGAGCGGACAGTTTGGGCGGAAATCTTCAGTTCGGTAGTGGTGCCGAAGTCATATTCGTACTCTGCTATGGTCCCTGGTCGAAGGACGCTGCCAATTTGGGCGTTTGTCGACTTTGTTTCGCCAATTGACCACTCTTCCTCAGGCTCTCTCTCATAATAGATTTCGTTGATGAGAAACTGGCTGAGGTGGCTGCAGCACTCCAACCAGATGACCCGCAAATATTCATCTAACTCGTCCAGCGTCGCCCGACCAGAGATCTCCAGGTGCAGCCAGTAGTTGCTGTACCAAGCATCCTCCACA
The DNA here is from genome assembly GCA_965220715.1 of Caldilineaceae bacterium. GTDB lineage: Bacteria > Chloroflexota > Anaerolineae > Caldilineales > Caldilineaceae > Bin5. The sequence goes on along the minus strand of OZ244843.1, from coordinate 2,621,399 downwards.
AGCAGATGATAAATCTCCTGCGCTCGCCCCGGCCTCTTGGCATCAGTCTCAAACGTGCTGGCCCGTACTGCACACGTTTGCAGATGGCGAGTCATGCCCCACCGCGTGTACTCCTTGCCACAGTAGACGCAGTTTCCTCTGGTCGCTTTTTTGCGCGGCATTTTTGTCACCTCTTCTCCCGCCTATTATACATGGGCCGGACTTAGCCCAAGCGTCACCTACTCTTCAGGCTCCTCAATAACAACCCAGTCCGTTCCCGTCCGCCCGAAAGTCTCCGGCGCGTACATTTCTTCTGCCTTGGCGGGCGGCGCTACGAAGGCGCCGGGCGTGGTGGCTCTGGCCATGTAGCTGTATTCGTAGACACCGGCCCACAGGTATGAAGTGAAAGCCTCGGCCCGCTCGTCGCGCAGGTTCTGATGCTGATACCAGCTGCCAAACCACCGTCGTTTGCTTTGTGACCTGCTCGGATCCAGCGGCAGTTCGGCGGTCACGGCCAGTTCCGGGTTAAGGATTTCAAGGCCGGCCGGCAGCGGATCCACCAGTGCTACGTGGACGCGACGCGAGGGGGCCGCCATCGTCAGCTTAACACGGACGCGGGCACCGGCCCGAATGTGCCAGACGCCGTCCTCATCGCGGCGCACATCTCCAGGATCGTCCACAGATTCGTAGATGCGCTCGACGGTGAAGCCATGATCGGCGGGATCCAGTGTCAGGTCGGTGGGAGCATAGCGTAGACCCAGCCGGTAGTAGAGCCGGCCCTGCCCTTCCTTCTGGAGGATCAGAGACAGATCGCCATCAGCGTTTGTCGCACTTTCTTGGATGAACTGCATAGGCAGGTCAAGGTTGACATTTTCGGCAGAGCGCCCTTGAAAGGCCTGACCGGCGGCATACTGCTCACCCAACCAGATTCTGGCGACAAAGTCGGGTGTTTGGGACTCAAACCGGCTGAAGTAGCGGTCCATCGCCAGCAGGACCCACACGTTTTCCTGGGTATTGCCCCAGCGGCCGGCGGTACGATGCCCCAGCAGTCCCCGCACCAGTTTGGTGATCAGATCGCTGTCCGGCTGATCGACAACGAGTGCCTCCAACAGGACCGCGTCGGCGCGGCGGCTGGAATGGAGCAGCAAATAGTCGCCGTCGCTGTAGCCGGATGCAACGGTCGCGGCGCCGGCGGTTTCGGTCACCCGATTGTTGAGGAAACGCCGCATCTCAACAACCGTCGCTTGCGAGGCCGCATCGTCGGTCAATACAAAGAGCAGCCAGCCGACACTCTCCAAGGAGAGGCTCTCCAGCCCCTGCTCCCTTACCAGCGCACGCGCCTTGGAGGGATCATTGTCATTGAGCAATTTGCGAACATACAGCGAATAAGAGGAGAGCGCCCGCCGGGCACTTTCACCGTACCAGGAAGGAAACTGCTGCTCGATATTGCGAAGATATTCGAGGGAACGGCTCAGCATTTCATCGGATACGGCATACCCCTTCAGACGGGCGCGGGCCAGGGCATGGGCCACATGCACGCTGTGGTAGGGCCAAATATCACCGCCTCGTCGCCAGATTGGGAAGCCGCCGCCGTGGTCCTGCAAAGCCTCCAGGGTCTGCAGATCGCGTTCCATGGTGCTCTCAATTTCGTCCGGCGCCGGCAGGCCTTCGGCGTCGAAAGCCGCCAACACATCCCGCAGCGCGGCCACGGCCAAGATACGGGAAGCGATCTGCTCGGAGCAGTCGTACGGGTAGCGCACGAGGTAGATGAAGGCGTCTGTCAGTGCTTGCAGAGCCGTGGAAGAAAGCGTCACCTCCAGGCCGCCGTAGTTTGGCACCGCGTCGGCAGGGGGCCGTAACGGTTGCAGGACGGCGCCGCTCTCGTCGATTTCTCCGTAGACCGCGAAGGCTTCGGTCGTTGCAGGGGTAAACACTGGCAGACTGATCTCGGCCGCGTCGGCAGTGGCCGGCCGGTTGGCGTCGATCACGCCGAATTGGAAGCGGGCGGTGCCGGCGCTGGCCGTTTTTGTTGGGAACCGCACTTCTACCCGGTCGTTGGCGGGAATGGTGACGGCGTATCCAACGGCCGAACTCGCTCCGCTCTCCGCCATCACATCGGCATTGGTCGCGCGGACGATTGCATGTGTTTCTATCGCCTCGTCAGTCTGATTCTGCAGGACGACCGGCAGCTCAAAGCTGTCGCCGAAATTCAGGAAACGCGGCGCGGAGGGCCGCACCATCAGCGGCAGCCGTGCGGTCAGGCTAGATTCTCCGGCGCCGAAGAAGCGGTCTTCGGCGACCGCCACCACCATCACGCGGTACCGAGTCAGATTGTCAGGCAGCGTGACTTGAACGCGGGCCTGGCCGTTTTGGTCTGTACGAACTTCCGGCGCGAACAGGGCCAGTGGATCATAGTTTATCCGAAGGCGGATTGTCTGCCCTTCGCTTCCATCAGCACCTGACTCTTCGGCCATATCTTCATCCATCGCCATTTCCGGCATGGCCGCCGGCGCCGCTGCCGCCACCATACTGTCCATCCCGAATTTGGCCTGCCTGGGCATTGCCGGGGCTTGCGGCGTGCCCGTCGGCGCCGGCGTTTCCCCTTGCAGCGACTGGAGACTTGCGAGCAGGAGATCGTCTCGATTGTGATGATCGCTGACGCCGCGACCGCGTTCACTGTAGAATACGCGAATGGGGTCAATCAGCTGATAGCCGGTCAGGGCCAGAATTGCTTCATCAACGACGACGACGGCAAATTCGGCGTCGGCTACAGGCGCGCCGTCTGTGTCCCGCACCGTCACATCGATTGTCGTCTCTGCGCCCGGCTCCAAGCGGTCGGCTCGAGGCGTGGCATCCACTCGCAGTGTGCGACTCAGAGGTGGAATCGAGAGGTTCAACCTGCCGCGCGCGTAAGCAGGGCGGAGTGGCGCGCCAGGAAGTGCGTTGCCATCGTCGTCCGTGCGCTCGGCTGCACCGACAAGATCCACTTGGACGTGAATGTTGGGAATGTATTTCTCCTCGATTAGCACTTGCAAGGTATGGGTCGGCCCGTCCATTGTGAATCGCTCACTGGACACGAGCCCTCCCCGCCGCAGGGTTAAGAGGCCTTCGGCAGGGAAGAAAGGCGCCTGCACCAGGATTTGCGCCTTTTCGCCGGGGGCATATTGCTCGCCGTCCGGAATGAGTTGCACTTCTTCGCGCTGCAGGTTGCCGCTTGGCGGACGCTGACCGCCGCTGACCCAGCGGGTCAGCTCCGTCTGGTTGCGACGTCCAGCGCCGTCTACAACGGTGGCAGTGATCCGATACGCGCCGCCGACGCTTGTGTCAAATGTGCATGAGGCAAAATCGGATTCTGTGTCATCGGGGCCGGCGGCGGTGGTAGTCGCCACGGTACATTCCTGCGTCTCTGTCTCAACCTCCAGCCAGGTGCCTTCGCGGTATTCCCAATCCAATAGGGCGGCTTTCACTAACGCTTCATGCCCCTCAATTGCATTGCCATCGATGTCGGTTACAACCACTTCGACTGACAGCGGCTCACCCTGCTCGACAAAGTAGCGGGCGGTCCGCAGGCCGATGTAGAGGTCGGCAGGATGCAGCAGGAAACCCGCGCCGCTGCCCCACGCTTGCCGATTCACATCGATGACCGTTGCGGCGGCGTCGATGTAGGCCGGGAACGGTTCCAAGCTTCCGTCGTCGGTTGTATCAGAATTAGCCTCGGCATGGTCGTCGGATAGGAGGTCAATTCGCAGGCTGTGCTGGCCGCCGGCGTCGGTGCGGGACCGGAATGAGGCGCGGCCGAGGTAGCTGGACTCACCATGGTAACCCCACCAAGGCGACCACTTTCCGAAGGTAAAGCCGGACCAGTTCGGGGGATCATAGGAGCCGGTTGAAGCCATGACGTCCCAGTTAACTTCTGCGGCAGGCAGCGGACCGCCGGCGAAGTAGCTTGCGCTGACTGTTGCCAGCGCGTGACCGCCGGCGATGTGTGGCCCTTCGCTGACGGTAGCGCTCACTTCAAATTCGGGCCGGCGGAACTCCTGAATTTGAAATACGTGTTCGTGGCCCCCTTCGCCTATGTCGACCGAGGGCCGAAACTCGATCCAGGAGTAACCCAGGTTGACATTGTCCGGCAGATCAAACTGGAAATGGAAGCCGCCCATGGCGCTGACGGATGCGTCGCCCGTGTCGATCACGTTGTTCGACGAATCGCGGACAGTATATTTCACGGAGGACTCAGCGTCTTCCGGAAAGAGTCTGACATCGCCCTGCGGGCCTTGCTCGATTCGACGCATCCACCCTTTGATGCTAACGGTTTCGCCAGGTCGGTACATTTGGCGGTCGTCGAAGACAAAAAAGCGTACTACGGCAGGCTTTTCTCGCTGCCGCCATCCATTCCAACCCCTCTCGGTCCGGTAATATTCGTAACGATTTTCGGGCAAGAATGTTACATCATCGCCGTCGCGGGCGATTAGCAACTGGGCACTTCTCGTGGGAAGCCGTAGAAGAGCTGAACCGGTGTCGTCGGTTGTGCCGCGCTCATCCTGGGGCCAGAGTGTTACGTTGACCCCTGCCAACGGCGCACCGTCTACGAGGCGATTTGCCCAGACGTACATCTCATCGGCGTCAACAAAGGCGTCCAGGCCAATTCCTGTTACCTGAACCCAGCTTAAGATACGCATCTCCTGCAGCCGTCTGTTGAAAAGGGCTGAGAAGAGACCGCTCTCCGGCTCAACCAGAAGGATCAAGTGGCCGGTATCGCCGTCGAGGGCGTCGGTCAGATCGATTTCGGTCTCGATCATCTGGTCATTTTGGTGGCTGATCTCCAGCGTGCGCTCCATGACCATTTCGCCGGGAGGAACCAATTGGTTGTTGCGGCGGTAGTTGTTGCGCCACTCCTGGTATTCGAGGTACTGCTCCGGCGCGACGCGATAGGCCCGCACATTGACCGCGTTAACATTGACCGTATAGATTGGGAAGGCCGGCTGGCCGTAGGGGTCGATCAGGGTTATCGGACCCTCGCCCTTGGCGGTCAGATACGCCTCCATCGGTCCGATGCGGAACTGGACTTTCGTCTCTTCATTCAGTGACTGACCGAAGAGATCTGTCAGTTCGGAAGAGACGGTAACTTCGTATGTGGTTCTGCCCTTTGTATTGCCTGCGATCCAGATCGAATTGCCGAAAACTTCATACGAGACGTAGTCGGGTTCAGGTTCAAATGTGATGAAGGAGGGATCGAATGCCTCTGTGTCGATGGGATTATTGAAAAGCAACAGCAAGGGACTGTTGGGCGGACACAGCTCCTCTCCTCCCCAGCCGCACTCCTGCTGACGCAGAACAAACGGACCTGGCGTCTTGAAGCTGAAGCTCTGGGGATGGGCGCTGACGAGTGGACCCTCTGCAGAAGGCGTGCCGGCTGCGAACGTGACAGTCACAGTCGTGTCGCGGGGCAGTGTTTCCGTGGACACGAACGCCAGCCACCTGTCGCTGGCCGACCTGGCAATCAGGCGTGGAACGCGAGCGTCGGCGGCGATCTCCTCAGCGCTTGCAATGCGCACTGCGTACCGGCGGCCGCTGGCCGTAACATGTGTATGCTCGATGACAGCAGCGGGGTCGATCTGCTGATCGAACGAAGCAAAGAAGACCGGCTCCAACCCGGCCGGGCCACGTGTTGGATAGGCCGCTTGCAAGGTCGGCGCCGGCGTGCGGAAAGTCCAACTGACAGTGTCGGCCAGTTTCCTGCCGTTGGCGGCCTCGGTTCCGGCAGGAATTGTGGCCGAAAATTCGGTTGCCATCGGCATCCGGTCAACGCCGTCGACATCGGCCTCAAACAGGAGCGTCTTTGTGCCCACCCAGCGCCAGTGACCCGGCACGGCAGGCGAAAGCTCGATCGGAATATCTTCCCCGGCGAGCTCCTGGTGGCTCGTGAGGGGAACCATGGGAAGGTTGAAGGTAACACTCAATTGAGGGGCAAGCGGCACACTCCCTTGCGGTGAAAATCGCAGCGCTGCCAAGGGCTCGTCTGCCTGGATATCGGGCTGCGTATCGGCCTCAGGGGGCGGGAATGGTAGTTCAACCTCTTCGCCGGGGCGCGGCGGCGGCAGGCTTTGGTCGGGTAGGCGCACCTGCTCGATGTCACCTTCTTCCTCGTGGACGGGCGGCAAGCGGGTCAGCAGTTCTTGTACCTGCTCCTGCGAAAGAGGGGTCGTCTCGGCCAAGGGGGGGCGCGCTTGGCCGCCGTCCCAGTCGGGCTGCCCTTCGCTGAGCGCAAATGGAGGGGAATCTGATTCGTCGAAAGCCTGCTCTTCATCGAAAAAGAAATCGCCTTCGGCGTAGTCAACCAATGGGCCTTCATCAGATGCAGTTGACAGCCCAGTGCCACCGACGCCAGGCCTTTCCACTGTCCAGCTCGAGGTACAACTGAGCGTTGTCAGAGCGATCAAGATAGCTATTATGGACAAACAACATCGAGGAAGCATTGCTCTTTTCTCCGCGCACGGCGGACCAAAATGATCGATGCGGTTCGCCGTGCGTTATATGAGTGCGGCGCAGTAGCCAATTTCAGCGTTACGGAGGCACCAATCTGCAGAGATTAGTAGCCGAACCGGGAAAGTACCATCTCAAAGAATTCAGCGCCGAGATAGGCGGCGCCAACGTGCTTTATTATCTTGCCACTAATTACAATTGTAAGAAATCGCAGAATCGGCATTCGCAGGGCGCCTGCAAGGATACCTGCAAAGTCGAAGACCGGCAAAGGTAGTATCGCCAGCCCGAACAGCACCGGTATTGTATATCGGGTTGTCATGTTGTGGAGTGTTGCGTTGAACCTCCCCTGCTGACTGACCAGATCGCGGCCTGCTTTTCCGGCAAAGTACCCTGTGAGTTCGCCCAATCCGCTACCGAAGCCGGCAACGACACCGAGGAGAACAGGATTCAAGTGGGCCCCCAGGGCGATAATCAAGGCAAGTCCAGGGGCGGGCAATATGACGGTAGCGCTTCCAATCAGACTGATCAGGAAACTGCTGACGTACCCCCACTGGCTAAACCGCTGGACTAACTCTCTCTGTGTCCCCAACCAGAATGCGCCCACAACAATTGCAAGGACTCCGATAATTTGAAGAATCGTCATCCAAGGTATGGTCGTAGGAGCAGAAGCCTCATTCTCATCAGTTTCTTCGAGCAGGGACAGATCCTCGCTGACTTTCGTCTGACGGGGGGCATTTTGAACTGATACTGAGTCGTTGGAACTGTTCATAGCATTTCTCTTGGTTGCGCTCTGCACACCCCCGCTCGAGAAGTGAGTGAAAGTTTAAGTCAGTTCCCAGAGAGAGTTGGTAGTTTGGCTAACGATTTCTCCTTCCAATCCACGAAGTCGTGTCAATACGGTCTGTTGGAGACTCCAGTCAGAAAAAGGAAAGAACGGTCCTTACTCACATTGCCGGTTCCTGGCGTGCGACGTTCCCCAGATAGTACTGTAAGGAGGGTCGGTGGCGGTGTAGGTAGGCAATACCCAAGCTGTTCGGGTCAGTTGGGTTCGCTACGCTGTATGCAGAGAAGGACGGGGCGTGCGAGAGCGGACGCGGCCCGCGATCATTCCGACTCTTCGATTTCAACGGCTATGAGCAGTTCGCCTGGAGACTCCGATGCCGCCGCCGCAGGATCCCTGAGCGCTAGGGAGAACAACACGTCCATGCCCTCCACTACTTCGCCAAAGATCGTATGGTTACCGTTTAGCCAGGGTGTTTCCGCAAAAGTAATGAAGAACTGGCTGCCGTTCGTGTTTGGCCCAGCATTTGCCATTGCCAGAAGGCCGGCGCGATTAAATTGAAGGCTGGCAACGATCTCATCTTGAAACTGATAGCCTGGGCCGCCAGCGCCGCTTCCGCTGGGATCTCCGGCCTGGGCCATAAAGTTCTCCAACACTCTGTGAAAATGCGTGTCGTTGTAAAATCCGTCGCGGGCAAGAAAGACGAAATTGTTGACCGTAACCGGCGCGTCCTGGGTAAAGAGCCGAATGCGCATATCACCCTTTTCGGTCTTAAATATGGCGTGATACTCGTTGTCCGGATCGATGGCCATGTCCGGGGCAGCGCTGTACATTCCGATGCGGTCCGCGGGTGCAAGCGCAGCCGCGGCACCCTCTTCGGCTTTTTGTGGATCTTCAGTCGCCTGGAAAGTGGCAGTGCATGCGGACATGCCGAGGATACAGAGCAGCAGCATGCAGAAAGCCCAGCTGTATTGACGCTGTAGGTGACGCGTGAAATGCTTCTGTTCTTGAAAGCTCTCTCCCCGACCGCCAGTCGCGGTCGACCTTGTAGTAGGAGTGCTCTGTTGGCAGGCCGGAGGTTGAGCGACTATGGGTTTGAGATTGGTAAAGGAAGTCAAGATTATCTCCTTGTCGGATTGTGTTAGTCAGGTCGAGCTCGCGCGGGATGATCAGACTCGGTTATTCCGATATTCGAGCTTCCAAAGAGCGAACATGCCTAAAGCCAGGGCAGCCACCCCAACGACGCCTGCCTCCTGCAAATTGGCCTGAGTCAGAAATATGGATGCCAGCCCTGTTGCTCCCGCTATAAGATAACACAGGAGGACCGCCTCACGCTGACTGCCCGCCAGCAGGGCCAGCCTGTGGCTGACGTGATCCTTTCCTGCCGTGGTGAGTGGATTCTTGCCGCGGCGCAGGCGACTGATAAAAACCAGCGTCGTGTCGAAGATTGGCAACGCCAGTATGAGTATAGGAATCATCCAGGTTATGCTGGCGCTGTTTGCTGGGAAACGCAGTTTGATACCGACGGCGGCAAGCAGGAAACCGAGAAAGAGGCTGCCTGTGTCCCCCATAAAGACGCGGGCAGGATTCCAGTTGTACACAAGAAACCCCATGCAGGCACCGCACAACGCAGCAGCCAAGGTGCCAACCAGATATTGATCGCTCATCGCAGCCAAGAGCGTGAAGAAGGCCGATGCAATTGTCGCCACACCGCTGGACAGCCCGTCCATATTGTCCAGCAGATTAAATGCGTTTGTGATTCCGACCACCCAGAAAAGGGTTAGAATGATGTCCATAAACCCATCAAAGAGACGGACTTGCACGCCGCTGAGAATCAGAATTAAGGCTGCAGCAATCTGAGCGGCAAGCTTAAGGTAACTGCCCACGCCGCGGCTGTCGTCCAGCGCGCCGATGAGACTGACGAGGGTGGCACCGACAAAGATACCTACGACCTCGTTGACATAGCTGCGTTCACCCCAGACGGCGAGAGCGGTGATGAATGCGACATAGATTGCGGCGCCACCCATCAGCGGCACAGGCGCGTGGTGTACCTTGCGCGCTGAAGGCTGGTCCAGGATGCCCAGTTGCAGGGCGGCATACCGCACCAGAGGGGTGCCGCCTATCGCTATGATCAAGGCGCTTGCTGCCATCAAGAGAAAGGGACTCATCATCCTACCAAATAATTAGTGCAAAACAGGCTAATCAAGGGAGTCAAGGAAAGATTGGATATTGGGCTTTTCACTTTCGGGCGCGAGATTCAAGGCAGATTCACCGAACTGGCGAGCCTGCGTGTTATTGCCAAGCTGGGTGTGTACGTGAGCCAATTGGAATGGTAAACGATAGTCGGCGGGGGCAAGATCTATCAGGCGTTGCAGGATGTCGGCTGACTCTTGCAGTCGCCCACTCTGAGAATTCAATTCGACTATCTGGCGCACTGTTGAAAAGACCACATCGTCACTGCCATGGCCACTCTCAATCAGGGCAATGGCTTGATCAGCCCACTGGATTGCCTCATCTTGACGTTCCAGCAATCTTGAAAGGACGATCAGATTGCGGGCGGCACTGAGGTCGGTCGGATACTTCTCGAAAGCCTTCAAAATGGTTGCCAGCGCACCTTCCAGGTCGCCGGCACGTGACTGGGCCGTGCCCTTGTGGCTGAGCAAGGCCAGGCTATTCGGCAGTATTTCCAGTCCGCGATCCAATAGCTGGAACTGTTTCTCGGTTTCCCTCATCTCGACATACAACTCTGCGAGCAGCAAATAGGTATTCTCAAACCGGTCGTCAATGGTAAGACTGTGTTGTAGTGATGACTCCGCCTCTTCAAGCCGTCCCATTGAGGCCAGGATTTCCCCCTGTTCATTCCACAGGTGTGCGACATTGGGACTGAGTGACAGAGCAATGTTGTAGTAGTGTAGACTCTTTTCCATCGCTGGCATTCGTTCCTGCGGATCGGCGGTCAGTCTCGACCAGCGGCGGTATAGGCGGGCCAGGTTGGCGGTGTGATCGGTGTTCAGGGGGTTCAACTCTTGTGCCCGCAACAGGACGGTTTTTACCACCCGCAGCAAATCATCCTGTCCCAAGAGAGCAATCTCCTGAACGTCTAGCCGCAGAATTTCCTGTAGTGTCGGTTCGGCAGGTAGAGTCAGCGAGCCTTCTTTCGGCGCCTGGGTGGCTCTTTCCAGCAGACTGCGTCCAAGAAAGAGCAGGTAGTGATCCTCTGTTGGTCGAACTACCAGGGCTCGTCGGTACAGGTCGGAACTCTCGACCCATGCGCCGGCGCCATCGAAGTTCTGACCCTGTTTGTAGAAGACGTCCGCCCGCACTTGTGCAATGTTGATACTACCTATAATGAAAAAGATGGTGACCGAAAGCAGGACCCCTGCACCGGCTGTGGTCAGGCTGTGGTTCATCCACGCCCGTCTCTCATCCAGTATTGGGCGCCACGCCAGGACCAAGCCTGCTGACAGGCACCAGAACACGACAATCCACGCAAACAGGCCGTAATGACCGGCAATATGATCAAGCTGCTCGGCCAAACTGCCTGTTCTTGTGGGTGGCAGCAGGCGGCCAGCGTGGATTAGACCAAAGAGCAACCAGCCTGCGAACAGAGTTAAACCGTATGGAACCACTGCTCGGGCAAGATTGAGAGCGGTCCCCAATCCCTGGCCTGTTTTGGGTTCTCCTCTTTGTCGGCTGTTTCCTGGGGTCTTATTTCTGACAACTCGAATCATTGAGAAACCGGGTTGGCGAAGGATGGCGGTAGAAATGCCCAGTACTAATGCGATTACCCATGTGAAAAACACCAGCCACAGTATGTTGGACCCATTGCCTATGGCCTGATCCTGAACATACCTGGTCAGACCGCGAAACAAAACCAGGAAAGGATTCGACAATCGCTGGTAGTTGGTTGTAAATAGAAAGACCAGTGTCATCATCACCAAGAGGTCCGGCAAAATGGTAGCCGGAACAAGGTTATCCCATCCTCGCCCGACGGCCCCACCACGGCGACGGCTGCGCCGCGACGTTGCCTGCGCGGCTGTACGCGGGGTCCTCCCGCCACCGCGTTTCTCGTCTCTCGCTGCTCCAGGACTGGTGGCGTCCAGTTCCAAGGCGAAGGGCTCGGGGACCAGCCAACGCATTCCCAGTACAAGCAGCGCGGCCCCGATTATCCAGAAGTAGATGCGGGTGGCTGCGATGGCGATTCCGAGATGAATTTCGACATAGTGGGCAATGATAGCTGCCAGGGAAGCAACCAGCAGGAGTTGTCGACGGCCATCCGCTACCTGAGTCTTGGATTCCGGTTGAAGGAAGACCGCAAGTGTGACGAATACAATAAGCCCCAGAATGAGTCCGGTCGGCCAATTTACGCCCAGGAAACCGACACTCGCACCGAGCAGTTGGAAGAGGGCACTCAGGAGAAGGCCTCCCCCTACCAGCAGTGCAAAAAACAGCGCGATGTCCCGGCGTGAACGGATGAGCCCAAGCCAGCGCAGCGCCCAAAAGAATATCGACAGGTAGAGGAGGGAGCTGGCCAGAAAGCCGAAGACGCCGGTGAAAGCCAGACTGTCCCAGGTTTCGTTGTGGGCGCGGTCGGGGCTGGCGTTGCGGGATTCCAATTGGGCCAACTCTGAGGGATAGAAGCGGTTAAAGGCCATCCACGTCGTCTCGGGACCATACCCTATCAATGGACGCAGCAGATTGAAGGGGTCTTGGCTTCCATCTGGGTAGGTTAAAGGCTGATGGGGGGAAACCATCTCGGAAGTGCCTTCCCAGATAAGAACGCGGACCCGTCCTGTGCCGCTGGAACTATCCAGCATGGTTGTGAGGCGTCCCCAGATAGGAACCTGGCGAAAGGCATGGCCCAGTGCGGTCGTATTCAGGAGAACAAGCAGAGTGACTGCGGCCACACCCAGTCCGACCCAGGCAGTCGTCCAGATGCGGTAATTTCGACGACGCATCCCGGTCAGAAGAAGCAATACAAATATGTAGATACCGCTGGCGAGTCCGAGCCAGGGGCCGCGGCTCTGAGACCAGAAAATGGCGAGAAGTTGAACGACAAGCACAAACAGGTAGGAACCGCCGGCCAACACGCTGGCCAGGCCATAGTCAGGGGCAGGATTCTGTCTATCCTCGGCCGGGTCATCTGCCGTGGTCTGGGATGACCCTCCCTCCAGAAGGAAAGAAAAGCTGGTGACTACGCGTTCCAGCGTAAGGAAGAAGGCCATGATCAGGTGCGCGGCGAGAAAGATCGGATTACCGGCGTTTCCTGCTATACGGTTTGTCACATCTTGTCCCCAGGGTAGGGGATCCTTGTCAAAGTGCTGGAACACGCCATAGATAGCGATGGGCAAGCTGGTGATGATTATCGTATGTTGAAGACGCCGCAACTGGGCCGGTTGCCTCAGATGTGCTGTGGTGAGGAGGGCGATGATCAGATAGCTGAAAAAGGTGTAGGTACCTTGCAGTCGGTGATATGAACCCCACCAGCTTAAGGAGGGGGAAATGCTCAAGAGTGTGCTGAGTGCGTAGGAGGCCGCCAAAAGCAATACGGGCAGTAGGAGGGGCAGCTTCCACAAGTTGGCCGGCGTCAAGGCCATTCCGGCTTGTAACTGGTCACTGGGCGGAGGATTGTGGCTTCTGGCCACGGGTGTTACTCCACCCGCGGGCAGCCACAGTCGGCCGCCATCAATTATCTTCACCAGATATGCCAGCAGCATGACCAAGGAAATGGAGCGAATGAGGCTGATCTTGTCCGGCTCAAACACACGACTGGAGTATGTATTGAAAAAGAGGGGCGCGACGATCAGAGCCGCCAGCCAGCCGGCCTCAATGATCCCTTCGCAATACTGCTGTATCTTTGAGTTCCGCATCAGTGGATCCGATCGATTGGACACTTCAACGCCTGATTCGAGAAGAGAGACCCAATAGCGTCCACCACGAAATAGGTCTTATGCGCCGTCAAATTGAAAACCCGCGATTGCTGCCGAGCGAGTTTGATCGAATAGTGAAGCTCTTTTGACACAGCCAGTCGGCCAATCTCAGGATGCGTAGTTCAGTCAGTCGGCGGGAAAACCCGCACTCAGGTCGGACTGCCATCTACTACTTTCAACGCCCACATATTCTGAGCACGATATCAATACAACGTCCTCATTCCTCTTTTTTTCTTTCTTGCCAAGACTGTTTCAACGCTGAAAATGCCAATGCCGGTTCGTTTGGGCTTTTCTCATGTCGACTACCTGTATTGTAGGTCAGGATCAACTCCTGGCGGGCGCGGGTGATGCCAACATACAAGAGACGCAGACGCTCCGCGGCCAATTCCTGCCGGGCCTTCCGGGTAGCCTGGCCCAGGACATATTCATCCAGTGTCCCCATGTGCAGTTGCTCGGTCTGGGCCAGAGCTTCCTCGGTCAGATTGAGACTATCGCGCACGAACCAGCGCTCCCCTCGGTAGTCTTCCTCGTCGCCGCCGCCGGGAAAACTGTAGTTGCTGACCGACGCCAGATGAACGCGGTCCCATTCCAGCCCTTTGGCAGTGTGGATCGTTGCGATAGTTACCTTGCCGGGCGGCGGTTCGTAGCCGCGCGTTTCCTCACCAAAGCCAAGGATACGTCGACGGTTTCGTGCGATCTCCTCCAACTCAGTTGTCAACTCAGGCAATCGCAGGTCGGGCCGCTCTTTGGCCTGTTTTGCCAGGAGAATGGCGACGCTGTGCGCCAAAGCCAGTTCCGGAGCTTTTGTGAAAAAATCCTGTCCCAATGTAAGGATCAGTTCGTCGATAGGAAGAATCGTGGCCGCACACCAACGCTTAAGGTCTTTCCTGAACCGTTCAACGACTGGCCGAAAGCCGTCGAAGTTGTCGAGCCAGCCGATTGCCTCCAACCAGTCGTCGCCAGCGGCGGGAAAGACGAACTGCTCGGGATGACGCATCTGGTCCAGAGCTTTGCCAAAGAGCAACACCGGCTGTGGCAGTGCATCACCCGACGAACTTTCGTCCGGATTTGAGCCGGCAGCAAGCCAGGGGGGGCCGTTTTCTACAGAGCCGACCTCGCCGTTCTCGATGCCACCTTCGGTAACACAGTGCGGGCGTCCGCGCCGCGCCCACCAGACATCGGACCAGAATGGACGAAGATGGGAGGAGTTGTGGGGTTGGCTGATGTAACGCAACGCCTTCACCAACGCGTCAACAGCGATGCGGGTCGTACTCGTTGACTGTAGCAGCGAATCGTCGAAAGGCAGCGAGGCCTCCTCAAAAGCTCTGCCGAACTCGGCCCCACGCCGGTTATCAGGAATGAGCACAGCTACGGTCTTCTCGGAATTCTTTGACAGCCAGCGATGCAGACTGGTGACCAGGGTCCGGATCTCTTCAGTGGGCGTGAGTGGACGGTCATAGAAAAACAGGTCGGGGTCGCCCGGGTCCGGGTTGGGCTGCGGGTCGCCTTCCTCGGTGGGCAGAATGTATGGAAGGGAAAGCGTCTGGTCCTGCGAGAGAAGCGGATGCCCGCCACGGCTCCAGTCGATGAACTGATTGGCAAGCTTTATGATCGGCGGTGCGCTACGGCCCGAATTGGGTAGGGGTAAGGCATTTACGGCCTCGCTATCAACGAATTCTCTAAGAAAGCGGGGATTGGCACTGGTAAAAGTGGTGTTGATAGCCTGGTTGGGGTCTCCCACCCGAACCCAATTCCCATGGGCGGCGGTCAGAAGGGTCAGCATCTGCTCTTGCAGGGCACTGCTGTCCTGGGCCTCGTCTTCCAGCACATAGGGCCAGCGCTGCTGCAAGCGCGCCAGGAGACTGTCATCGGACTCCAGAGCTTGAAGCGCGAGCAGAATCAGGTCATCAAAGTCGACGCCTCCCCGCACGCTTAGCCCGCGCTGGTAGTCTTTGTAAATCTGCAAACCATAGGAAAGTAGCGGCCAATCGCCGGACTGCTGCTCCAGAGCATTCGTCATCGCGGCGGCATCCGCGCGCAACTCTTTCATGCGCCGAATGACTGCCTCTGCAATCTCTTGCCCGGTGTCGGGGAGTTGGCGTTCCAGGCGGCGGGGATTGCTCAATAGCTCCGGCTTGATAAATCCGCCCAGAAAATCAGGATCGGCCTGCAAGTAATTGTTGACCGCCTGCCGCTTTATGTCCAGGGTGATGCGCTCGTCAAGGATGGCAAAGTCTTCACCCAGCCCCACAAGCCCCGGCCGTTCTCTCACAATGTCATGGGCCAGGCTGTGGAGAGTTCGCACCCGATAGCCACTCGGCAACAGGCTCCCACTCTGGATGAAGTTGCCGATACTGCTGCGGAAATTCTCTACGGCCGCATTGGTGAGGGTGACGACCAGCACTTCACGATCGTCCATTGGGCCGGAGCCTGCCAGCTTCTGGACCAACCGGGCGGCCAGACAACTCAAAGTGAAGGTCTTGCCGCTGCCGGGCACCGCGCTGATACCGAGGCGCCCTCCTTCGTAGCGGAGGACCTCCTCTTGTGCCGGACGCAGGTGCTGATCAGCGACCATGAAACTTATGCGCTTTGCCTGGAAATTGTGCCGGTAACGAGCAAGAAAAGGTGTTCTCCCCGTAGCAGAATGGAGCCAAGGGGAGAGCAGGGGTGGTTTGGAGGCTCACGTCGATCTCAGGCCAGTGGTCCGAGCACTCTCAGAACGCCAACAAATTGGCCCTTTGCATCCAGACTGGCGTGCGTGATCAATGCGGGGGCAGAACGGCCGTCCTCCAATTTGACCGTCATCTTGCGATCACGGTGAAGTTCGACCATCGTCTTTGTCGCATTCAGGTTATAGGTATTGTAATAGATTCGGACTCGGTCGCCTTCCGGGTGATTGTCACTGCCAAACTCCACGACTTTCACGTCGTCCAGCACAGCCACCGGCTCGACAATCTTGTCCAAATATAGCATCGCTTTCATGCAAAGCCTTCCGCTTTCCAGGATCGAATTGATGTGATCAACTTGCTTGCGTAGACTCCAGACTTTCGGTCTGCGGGGGCCCGTCTTCCAATTTGCGGGCAGCACCTCTTGATTTGGGCACTGAAGCCAACAGATCTACCGCAAGCCTACGACATTCTAGCAGATTGGCGATCTCCAAAGCAAACCTGCACACCCATTCAGGCTGCAATGCAGGCCTATGGGATAGGGCACTTGCCTGGCTGAATGGGCGAAGTTTGTGTCATTCAGTGCTACTGGGTTGGCACCCACGCCCGCGGCGCGATGCCTTCTATGTGGGTCTTTACGTCAACGACCGTCGGTCGGCCTGAAGCGAAGGCCTGGTCGAGGGCCCCGGCAAGCTCGCTCGGTTTGTGTACCGTTATCCCGAGTGCGCCGAACGACTCCGCCATTCTGGCAAAGTCGGCGTCCTCGAAGAGCCAGAGTTCATCGGAACCGGTGGTTCGTGCACCGTAGGTCTGCTCGACGCCACCTTGTTCCTGATTGAGAGAGTGATTGTTGTTGACCACCGTAACGGTGTTGATGCCGCAACGCACCGCGGTTTCCAGTTCGGTCAGGTGATACCAGATGCCGCCATCCCCTGTAAAGCAAAGCACGGGGCGTTCCGGCTGTGCGCACTTCGCACCCATAGCGGCAGGCAGTCCCCATCCCAAAGATCCGGAGCAGCGTATGTAGCTCTGATCGGCATGTTTCAAATCGATCATGGTACCGGTCCAAATTCCGGCGTGTCCTGTATCGGAGACAAGGATTGCATCGGACGGCAGGTAGTCGGTCAGTTCGCGGCAGAGGCGCTCCGGGCGCATGGGCAGGATCTCCGCGTCAACATGTTGCGCCACACTCGCTTTCCACTCTTGCACCAGCTCTTGAACACGGCCAACCCATGCATTGCGGGGGGCGCGGGGCGCGGCGCGGTCGATCATGCGCCTGAGGCTGCTCTTGACATCCCCTTGCAGGCCAACCTGTACAGGATAGTTGCGGCCGATTTCCTCGGCGTTGATATCCAGCTGGATGATGGGTGTGCCCTGGGGAGGAATCTGATAGGAATTGGTCACCTGTCCTCCGGTGTGGCTGCCGACGAAGAAGACGAGATCGGCTTCACACAGGGCCTGGTTTGCGCAGGCACGGGAGTAGGAGCCGGGAACACCTACGGCCAGCGCATGGTCGGAGGGGAACATGGCTTTGGCATTCAAGGATGTTGCCACAGGGATAGAAAGTTTTTCTGCCAGTTCAATCAGTTCGTCGCGGGCATCCGAAGCCGTGACCCCGCCGCCGGCGACGATGACCGGGCGTTCAGCGCTGCCGAGAAGTTGGAGCGCTGCCTCGATCCTGGAAAGTTCTGCCTCGGGCCGAAAGGGCGGCAACTGGGAAAACATCTCTTCAGCAGCTACCTCCATGTCGGCCTCCTGATCCACCACGCCCTGACCGGCGATTCCCTCCAGGTCAAGGTGGGTCGGGCCGGGCGTGCCAGTCGTAGCGGCACGAAAAGCCTGGCGCAGGTAGAAGGGCAGATGTTCCGGGGTCGAGACATAGGCGCTGTACTTGGAGACAGCCGAAAACGGATTGACGTGATCGACCTCCTGGTAGGCGTGACGCTTTTGGTTGATGAGAAGCTCACGGCCTGTCAGAGCAACCACCGGTGAACAGGCCAGGAAGGCGTCTTGCAGTCCGGCGGCCAGATTGACCGCGCCGACGGATTGGGCCATGCACAGGCCGGGGCCTCGCCTAATGCGGGCGTAAGCGTCGGCCATGTATGCGGCGGCCTTTTCCCCGTGCGTCTGCACTCGCTTGATCCCCAGTTTTTCCATCTCCATGAGGGCCCTCGGGCCGATATAGGGCATGAAGAAAACGTGGGTGATTCCATAACCATGAACTGTTTCGGCGATAAACCGGCCGCCGGTCATGCGTGGCATAGGTTGCTCTCCTGGTGGACTCGATGTAGGCGCGGATTCTGGGTAGAGTAAACTCCATCTATTCATAGCATCAGTTGGGCAACTATGCAATCCGCCAGCCCTAGTCGCTCTGCACCAGCATTGAAGTGCGGTTTGCGAATCGCGCGCTCCTGGTGCTTGTCTGAACTGGAGTATTTGGGGGGGGATGGGAACTGGGGTCTTGCGAGCTCGTGAGCGATCGTACGAGGGTTGTACGAGAGATCACGTGCGTCTGACGAGTGCTGTACCAAAGTCTGAACAATGAAATATGGCATTGGGGAATGGTCATATTGGCGAGTGTTGGATGGGTCGCTGACAGAGCCAACAGTTCGTTATTGGTCGACTGAGAAGGGCACACAGTAGCAACCATTGAGATTGGAGGCGTGTTGCCCAAGCGCAGTTGAGTCCGTAAGCCTTACGTGCTATGATCTGACATGAAAAATTGTAGCCCACACTAGAAATGAGAAGCAGTCACAAGGTGGGGGTCGCTTGAACCAGATTGTGCGATTTCGCCCTTTTGGCACTCGGGATGATGGATGTTCCCTCTATCGTCTTCGCCGAGTCATACGGACGACAGAACTGTTTTTCCACTCTTCGTCACTTGGTAGGTGACAGATACTGAAATTCGAAAGGAAGCGAGTGTGTCGAAAATTCTCAAAGTTGGGGTTGTGGGAGTCGGCGGCATTTCCAAAGCACACATGCCTGGCTGGGCCGCGTCGGAGCAGGCGGAGGTCGTGGCAGGCGGCGACATTTCGGCGGAGGCTTTGGAGAAGTGGGGCTCGCTGTACGGCGTCAAAAAACTGACAAGCGACCCAGCAGAGTTGTTCAATGACCCAGACATCGACATTATCGATGTGTGCACGCCGAACCGGTACCATGCTCCACTCGCGATTGCGGCCCTGGACGCGGGCAAACACGTGCTCTGCGAAAAGCCGCTTGCGCCAACACCGGCGGAGATTCGCCAGATGATTGCGGCCCGCGATCGTTCCGGCAAGCTGCTGATGACGGCCCAACACTTCCGCTTCAGAGGAGACTCTCAGGCGCTGAAAGCAGAAGTGTCTACCGGCGTGTTGGGCGAAATATACCACGCTCGCAGTTGGATGCTTCGACGGGGCTTGATGCCTGTGCGGCCAGGTTTCATTTACAAGAAACACAGCGGCGGCGGACCAACCATTGATGTCGGTGTCCACATATTGGACTTGACCCTCTGGCTGATGGACAATCCCGTGCCGGTGGCCGTCTCCGGCGTGGCCAAGGCTCCGCTGGCGCACCGGGAAGGCGCGTTCAGCGCATGGGGGCTGGCCCCTGTGCCCAAGGACATGGACGTGGAGGATTTCGCGGCCGCCTTTGTGCGCTTCGACAATGGCGCCACTTTGATTCTGGAGACCAGCTGGCTGCTACACCACGACGAGTTGGGCGAGGACCCACAGATCTGGCTCTACGGGACTGAAGGCGGTTGCCACTGGCCAACCACAAAGATCCTGGAAACGAACTACGAAACCAAACAGTTCTACAACAAATTTCTGCAACTCACGCAGGACAAGATGGAACCGCACGCGCTGGAATGCGTTGCCTTCGCCAAGGCGATTGCCGAGGGCGCGCCGTCGCCGGTGGCGGCGGAAGAGTCACTCCAAGTTCAGTCGATTCTGGACGGTATCTACCGAAGTCAGGAAGAGGGTAGAGAGGTGCGGATAGAGAGTTAAGAGCGGCCGCGCCATTTGACGCACGGCATTGTTTGATTGGGGTAGGCCAGGCTTCATGTTCATTGCGCTCCGCATTGTACATTCAATTCGCGTCTCTGATGGTTCCGTACCGGTGGAGGCGCGAAACTTTTCTACGGTGTCTGCGTAGGATGTAGTAAGAGTGCATCGCGCCGCAAAGATGGCGAATCCGCCGCAACCCATCGCATAAGGAGTCAGCTATGAATGAAAATACGCCAACGCAACCTGGGCCGACGGCCGCACCGGATATCGAGGTCGGCCCAATCTCAGCGGCCCAGTCCTCCACAGAGGAAGTTGCCATTCCAGTAGAGAGTGCTGGGAGCGAACAGTCTGCCGGTGCAGAGAGTAAGAGGGTAACATTTCTCTACCGTCATCCTGAGGAGAAAATGATCGGCGGTATCTGCGGCGGCTTGGGTGACTATTTCCGTATCGACCCGATTCTGGTGCGGATCATGTGGATAGTACTGACGCTTGGAACTGCCGGCGCCGGCCTGTTTGCCTACGCGGCGCTGTGGCTTCTGCTCCCCGTAGGTACGGCGAAAGCCGGTCAGCATGCCCCGGCGACGCTTGAGTTGAACGAACGAAACGTAGAGCGGGCCGGGCTACTACTGGTCATTTGCGGCTCTCTGTGGTTGCTGGCGAATCTTGGCATCCTGCCAGCGCTGTGGAGTGTATTTTGGCGGGTGATGGGGCTGCTTTTTTGGCCGGTGTTGTTGATCGGCGCGGGGTTCCTTATGCTTAAGAACCAGCGGGCTTGGCGCGGTCGATTCTCCAGCGTTCGCGAAAAGATGCAGAGCGGAAGAACGCGGGCGACGTCCAGCTTAAACCGCGAATCGGTTAAATCCAGTTTGCGCCGCGCAAAGTCCAGGATTCCGCTGAAGCGCAGCCGGGAAGACCGCCTGGTCTTCGGCGTGTGCGGGGCGATTGGCAAGGCGATCGGGCTGGACGCAAATCTTGTCCGGCTGATCTGGGTCGCATTCGCGATCGGCAGCGTTGGCACAGGCGTACTGGTTTACGTGCTTATCGGCTGGCTCCTGCCCGAAGACGAACAGAGCGTGGCGCCGGCCGCCATTCAGGAGCCACAAGACGTAACGGTGATTGACGGCAGGGTGGGCTGAAACGGGAGGTGGGCGTTCACTACTTATTCGGTAGGCAGGTTTCGCCCACGTCAGAGACGGGCTCGAGACAGGCAGGGAGGAGGTCAGTATGGGAAAATCTGAGAATCTCTTGATCGGCCTGCTCTTGGGCGCAGCAGTGGGCGCCGCGGTTGCCTACATCTTCGGGCCATCGCGGAGTACAACCTTTGACGCCAACTACCAGTCGCGCTGGGACCGGGCACTGGCAGAGGGGAAAGAGGCCGAAGTGCAGCGTAAGGCGGTCCTTGAAGGGGAATTGGCAGAGGCGAAGCGGCGCCATACTCCGGGGCGGGCCGGATGATTCACGGCAACAGGGCCGGATGATGCTGAGAGCAACAGCCGTGCCGACCCTGCAAGCATTGCTTTCCACGCTGTCACCGTTCCTGCTTAACTCTGACAGGTGGTGCAGAAATGGGTGCTGCGTTGGCCGAGCAGTATGCGGCTGATCGGCGCATTGCAGCGGAAGCACGGCTCGCCGCTGCGGCGGAATACCTGGAACTGCTCCTGAAAGCCGCCTTTTCCGCCAGTCGGCGGAGCATAGTTTTGAATAGAGCTGCCCTGCGCCTCGATGCCCGCCTGCAGTACCTCTCGCAAAGCATGATGAAGACGGATAATTTCTTCTAAGGCAAGGGCGCCGCCCGGCCGCCGTGGATCGATGCGGGCGTGAAACAGCGATTCGTCGGCGTAGATATTGCCAACACCCGCCACTATTGTCTGGTTGAGCAGCAGCGCCTTGACGTTTGCTTTGCGCCCGTCCAGGGCTTTCGCCAGTGTTTGGGGAAGAAACTCTGGGCTCAGCGGCTCCGGACCCAGCTTTCCCACAACCTCTGAAACATCCTCGACCAACCAGATGCGCCCAAACTTGCGGGTGTCGCGGAATCTCAGCTCTTCACCGGTGTCCAGCTCAAACAGGACATGGGTATGCTTGTCCACAGGAACAGCCGCCTGCTCCGACTCTGAGGCGGCGGGAGCATGAATTCGCAGTTCGCCGGTCATGCGGAGGTGCACAACAAGCGTTTCACCGCTATCCAGGCCAAACAGCATGTATTTTCCGCGGCGTGCAAAGGAAACAAAGCGGCGTCCGCGGATCAGGTCTGGGAATAGTGCGGCGTCAGGGGCAGCGATTGTGCGCGGCCAGCGTACCTCGGCTGCCAGGACTGTTTTCCCCGTCAGCAGAGGTTCAAGCGCCCGCACGTAGGTCTCAACTTCCGGCAGTTCAGGCACGGCCGGCGCGGGACCTGGCCCGGCTACGCAGCCAGAGGCCTATGACGGCCAAGACAAGAAGGATACGTGCATACCTGAAAACAGTGAGTAGAGCCTGACTGGAGGGGTCTACACCTTCGCTGCCAGACAGTTGCTGTTCGCTTGAATCGACAGCCGCCGAAGCGGGATTCGATTCTGTACGGGCGATTTGTTCTGCATCGGCCGCAGCGCCGGTGTCGGGTTGCGTTGCCGCTGCTGCCACCGGTTTCTCCGCCGATGCAGCAGTTTCCGTGTCATCGACTTCAGCACTCATCACGCCAAAATCGGCCTCGCCATCCTCCTCGGCAGCACTGTCTTCAGCAGCAGCCGACGAACTTTCACCAGAAGCGGGCTGATCACCGGTCGCGGGCGCATCGGCTATGGCGTCACCAGATTGCGAAAGGGATCCTCCTACGGCCGTAACTTGGACCTGGGGAGTTGAGGGGGCCTGGGAGAGCTGGCCGTTGTCCCCGGTGGGACCTTCGATTTGGTTCTGTTGCAATTGAAACTCTGCGACGTAGAACAGAACGAGCAGCCCAACCGCGAGCGCCGCCGCGTTTCGAAGTGCCAAGTCGCCGCCGTTCAGAAATCTCAGAAGTCGCTGCCAGGCTGAATCCGATCGGTCCTGGACCTCTTGAGCCGGCGCAGCGGGTGCGGGTGCGGGTGCGCGATTGCGTCGTTCATGCAGTACATCCTGCACCTGATCTTCGGTCAATGTAAATGAGCGTGGCAGGGGAACGCTGGGCGTTTCTTGTAACAACACAACCGTCTGGCGCAACGTATTCACTTCCCAGGCGACCTGCTCATTGGTCGCTATGGCAGCCTCGACGCGCTGGCGTTCTTCGGCAGTCACGTCACCGTCAATGTATGCTGCAACCAACTCTTCATCGACCGAATGCGAATTGTGGGGCTTCATAGTCGTTTGCTCTGTTTCGCCGACGCGCTGGCTTGACCGACCCGGTTGCTTTCCACGGCCTGCCCACCCTCTGCCTTGAAGTAGGGTGAACGGTATTAGTGGTACAGATAGTGGGTAGGGGAAACGGGGAATCCCCTACTTAAATGAATGACGATAGACAGCAGGCAAAAGTTCCGCATGTTTGCTAAGATAGTCGCGCACGCGGCCGCGCGCACGATTGATTCGAGACTTGACGGTTCCCACGGCCGCGCTGGTGATTTCTGCGATTTCCTCGTATGCGTACCCCTCGACATCGCGCAGGACAATGGCAGTTCGCAGGACCTCGGGCAAGGAGGTGATTGCAGACCCTATCAACGCCTGAAGCTCCCGCCTTTCGGCGAAGTCATGCGGTGATTCGCCGCGATCCGTCAGCTGGACTACGTACTCCTCGTCCACGGGCAAGTCATCCAGGCTTTCGGTCCGTTTGCGCTGTCGGATTCGCAGATGATCGTAGCAGGTGTTAACGACGATTCGCATCAGCCAACTTTTGAAGCTTCCACCCCGGTAGTTCTCCAGCGCGCGAAAGGCCTTAATAAAACTGTCCTGTAAGGCATCCGCGGCCGAATCCGGGTCGTCGAGGAGGCGGTAGGCCACTCCATAGCCAAGCCCTTGGTATTCAATAACCAGTTGGTTGAACGCTTCCAGGTCGCCTTGAAGCGAGCGTTCTATTAAATTATCCTGGTCCATGAACAGTTCGCTTTGGCAGGTTGGCTGCGGACCGCCCAGCAGGCCGGCGAGCTAAGACTGATACGCCGATCGCCACGGGGCTGCGCGATTCGCATTATTTCCCGGCAGGTACGGGCACAACCACAGGGGCGGCTGGAAGCGCAATTGCCGGTTATTTGACTGAAACTGGCCCCAACGGCTATAATTTTCGCGAGCCGAAGTGGCGGAATAGGCAGACGCGCACGACTCAAACTCGTGTGGGGAAACCCGTGTGGGTTCGACTCCCACCTTCGGCACCAGATTATGGAAGAGATTCCCCGCTCCGACGGAGAAGGATCCAGCCAGAATGTCCTCCTGTTTCCCAAGTAGGGAGCGGGCCAATGGTGTGGAGAACTCGTTCCCTCCGACGGTCTGCATTGATGGCAGGCCGTTTTGCGTTCTGCCGCTTCTCACTTTCGAGTCCTGTATTCATTCATTATATCAGGAGCGGGGCCGTTTCTCTATTATGTTTATGGCATCGTATCATTCCAATCCCGGAATCTTCAAGACTGGAGCTAAATCCCTGGTAAACGGGTCCAAGATGGCGGTGTCGCGAGGCACCACGCCGTGCCTTGGTCAGGGTAACGAGATCCAGGCAACGATCTGAAAGAATAGCTGTACCCGTTACCCGCTTGACCTGGCTGGCGACGCTGGATGGCCCGTGCAGACTGCGTTCTTGCTTGTCCGCGAACTCATGGGTGAAAGCATACTTATTCTGGCACAAAACCGGTTGAATTTGGCGCAGAATATGGTGTCTGAAAGGAGTTTTCATGTCTGTCGAATTTCTACGCGCAACGCCTCTTTTTCACGATTTGTCAGATACAGAGCTGAGAGAAATTGTGTCGATCCTCCGAGAAGGGAATCAGCCTGGCGGCGCTACCATCTTCCGCAGCGATGAGACTTGCAGTGAGCTCTACTTGATTCGGAGCGGCTTTGTTCGCTTGTTTGACTCCTACGGCTCGGTTCTGGCGACCCTCGGGCCTGGCAGTCTGTTGGGGGAAGCCGAGTTCCTGCGGAGCCTGGCCCACAACACAAGCGCGATAGCCGCTTCTGATGTCCACTTTTGGGTTTTGCCTGATGCTGACCTTCGGCAACTGCTACAGAGTCATTACGGTATCGGCATAAAACTCAGTCAGAACTTCGGTGAGCAGATTTCGCAGTTGGAAGACTATTTGGTGGAACAACTCGTAAGTACGCCGGCGCTGGGCGGCCTGCCCCAGAAAGTGCTAGGGCCAATGGCCCGAAGTATGCAGCCCCACCAGCTTCGGCGAGGCAGATTCCTTTATCAGAGCGGCCAAAAGGCCGAGGCACTTTACCTGTTGGAAAGAGGGGCCCTGGAATCGCAGCCTGCCCCTACGCCGGAGGAGCCAAGCCCAACGGCAATGCCGATCGAACCGGGAAATCTGTTCGGTGTTCTGCCGATGTTGACGAATAAGCCGTATAATGCCAACGCATTTGCAGTAGACGACTGCTTAGTCTGGACGCTGCCCGCGGCTACGTTTCACAGCCTGACCAGCCAGTATCCTCTGCTGCGCCGGACGTTGGGCAGACACAGCCGTAGCAGCCTGAGCGTAGCCGACCAGACTCAGGCGGTGGTGCGATTAGCACAGACGCCTCTCTTTGGCCAACTGGAGCCCGCCAATCTGCACTCCATCGTTCAGAAGCTCGTGCTCCAGCATGTCCCTTCGGGAGAATCGATCTACCGCCTGGGCGATAGCAGCGATGCCCTCTTTCTGGTTGATCAGGGCGAGGTTGAGCTGACTGCGGAAAACGAGAGCGGAGTACTGCAGGAGTTGGCCCGCCAAGGTGAGGGCAGTTACTTTGGGGCAATGAGCTTGCTAACAGGCGAGGATCGCTTGGAAAACGCCACGGCCATTCGAAACACCAATTTGTGGGCGCTTTACAGATCGGACCTCGAAGACCTGGCTGGACGGGACCCTGCGCTAGGAGAGGCGCTCGACCAGGCGGTAACGTCCCGTGCTACTTCCCGCCGGGAGTCAGTGGATGAGGAAAGATTGCGCCGCTTCCCTTTGCTGACCGATCTAAACATTGGCGAATTGCAGGAAGTCGCCGGTCATCTACGTCATTCTCAACTAGATAGAGGAGAGCAGATCTTCAGGGCGGGGGCACCGAGCAGTGCTCTTTATTTCATCGAAAGTGGAGTTGTCCGTCTTCAAACTCTGAATGGCGCCGGTAGTTGGGTGCGCGGCGTGGGCGAAGTTTTTGGGGAAAAGGCTATTTTATCGGACGAGCCGTATGGCCAGAGTGCGTTTGCCGAAACCGACGTAGAACTATTATATATCGAGCAACCGGGATTGGAATTTCTCAAATCGCGGCTGCCTTCGGTTGCCACTGAACTGCATCGAATACTGAGCCAGCCTGTCGGCGAAGAGGATGACTATCCGGGACTGCCCCGGCAGCGGTCCGACGCCGACCCGGCGATTGGGGCGCCAGCCGGACCCGCACAACGCCGACGCGATGCTGCCCAAGCGGAGGAATATTCGGCTTCTGGCGGCGGTTCTCCTTCCGGCAGCGGAAGCTGGTTTGGCAATCTTGGATTGTGGGCGAAGATTCGTCTCGTGCTGGTTGTGCTGTTGCTGGCCTACCTCGGCATTGTCGTCTTACCAGGCCTGCTTGGCAACTTTTTCTAGCCCAAGCTCCCAGCCATTGCGGAGCCGCTGCCGACAGTTGGGAAACTTTCTGTTGCGAAGGCGCTTATCAGCCCGCTCTCACCAACCTTTTGCGAGGACCTGCCACTCCAGTTCGACCTCCCCGTTCCTGTGGCCGACGATGCGTGGGAAAAGGTTGTTTGAGACACAACAATGGTTGACCAGGACTTTGACGCGATCGCCTATTTCCGGCTTGCGGGCACAGCGTGAAACATCCACGTGGCCATGTTCCTCTGAGAGCTTGAAAATCTCCGCCTCCGGATACTCGACAATCAGTCCGTGTCCCGGCGCCTGGCGGGCGCTGTCCGCGGCCAGCGACTTACTCCCCGAATCGAGCACAACCCTGTCTTCGGTGGGCCGGCTGACCACGGTCGCCAAGACAAAATATGAGCAATTGTCCAGCGTCATGACACCTGCATCGACCAGGTTGCGATCGCCGTAGACATACATGCCAGCACGGTGTTCCGTCATTTCGGTGAACTCATGGGCTTGCCACATACAGAATGAACTGCCGCCACTGACTCGTTCAACGTCCAGTCCGTCCTGGGCCAGCAGCATCTTCGACTCGCCCATAAACGCGTTCGACTCCTGATTTGAAGGGAAAACCATCAGGCCGCCGAAGTGGAGATTGGGCGCGCTGTCGATTTGGCGAGCCAACTCGCGCACGCCTTCAGGGGTTGTCACGCCGCAGCGTTCATAGCCGCCATCCATCTCTATGAGGACTGGCAGGACCATTCCTTCCTGCGCGGCCGCGTCGGCGTATCCGGCGACGGTGCGGGCTGAGTCGGCGGTCACGCTCATCTTGGCCCGCCGCGCCAAAAGCATCAGCCGTCTCAGTTTCGCCGCGCTAAGCAGATTGTAGGGCAGAAAGATATCTCTTATGCCTGTGCTGCACATCACCTCTGCTTCGCTCAGCGTTTGGCAGGTGATACCGATCGCCCCCGCTTCCAACTGCATATGGGCAATTGCCGGAATGCGATGCGTCTTGATGTGGGGCCGGTTGTCGATGTTGTGACTGTCCAGGTAGTTCTGCAGCCGCTCGATATTGGCAGACAGGCGGTCCAGATCGACTACGCCGACCGGCGTCTCCAGTTCCTCGAAGTGCATGACGTTACCTCGTTTGCAGGTAGAGAAGCACTATTAAGATGACCTCGACAGCTTTCGTAACCAAGCCTATTCCGCTGTCTAAGGGCTGTTGGTTGACCACAAAGTAGGCGACAATTGTAATTGCCGCATATGCCACCAATGCCCAACGAATGTAAGTTCTCCAGTTGGCCAGTTGGGGGAGGAGATAGAGAGCGGCAACCAGCGCGATAAAGCCAAGACCGTTGAGAATAAAGATCGCGATCCCGCCCTGGATACCCAGGACCAGGTGGATCAGAGCGGTCAGCAGGGCGAGCGCAATAATGCGATACGATTGTGAACTCAAAGTGCGCAGATCGTTCATGGTCTTCTGTCTCCTTATATTAGGCCAGGGGTGGCGTTCCGGCGCGAGGGGGAGGACAGACTACTCTATCATTGCATAAACTTGCGTTTCTAACAACGCCAGTTTTCCTGGAGGCGCCGGCAAGAATGGTGGGCGACGTTTCCCCTTGGCGTCGGTTGTACGGGTAATTGCAAACTCTGTCCGGGGATGGATGCCTTCTCGCAATACACATATCCCGCAGATGTACACGAGGACTCGCTACGATACCATCTCGTTGGCGCCGACCCGCAGCCAGCGCTCCTCCGGGATCCAGAGAGTAAAGTGGCCGCTACCGAGGACGATCAAGAGGGATGACAGGACGAGCAGGGTCAGACCCAGCCACGCCTGACCGCCGAAAGAGAGGTATACAAAGGCGCTTGCAATCACAAGCCCTGCCGACGCCCTTGCACCGACGCCAAACAGGGCCGCCAGTCCGCCTACTGCGCCCACCGCAGCGACGGGCCAAAGCACCGCCGCCGGCATTGAAGATCCGCCCATCAGGGCGCCCGAGACCGTGAGCGACACCAGCACTGCAATCGTTATCCGAAGACCAACGGGAATCCAGGAAAAAACCCACATTTTGAAGCGGGCGCGCCACAGGACGTAGGAGGGATGGCCGGGGCGCAGCCAGCCAATGGTTACCAGCCAGTCGCGGACAAAGCTGAGCGCCACCGCGCCGCCGAAAACGGCCCCGACCGCATGGGTGACGGGCGGCTCAAAAATCGGCCACAGCACGGTGCTTAGAAAGATCATGAGCAGGCCAGCGATGATGCGGCGCTGGTCACTTGCCGTCATCGGGTAGTTGGGAAGCCCCATTCGGGTACGCCACATCATTCCCCAGACAAAGAGTGGACGCGCAGCCGCCACCAGCAGGAACAGCAGGGGCAACTGTCCATACTGCACGGCCAGCGCGCAGCCCACCAGAACGCCCAGCCCGTCAAATTCCATGTCGAGTGTTACTCCCAGCCGGGTTATCCGCCCGGATCTGCGGGCCAGGTAACCATCGAACACGTCGGCGATGCTTGCCCATCCGTAGAGCAGAGCCGGCAGCCAGTCCATCAGACCGCCGGGCCGGGGCATGAGCAGAAACCCTGCCATCCAGGCGTAGGCAATGCCGCGAAAGATCGTAAGCCGGTTGGCCGATCCCAGTTCCGGGTAGAGTTGCTTCTGGCCGGGAGGATGGTTCTGGTCGAGGACGCGGCGCAGAAACCAGAACAGGCCGGCAACGACAAGGGCGGAAATCATAAGCCAGCGGCGGGCGCTGAAATCCGGATTTTGGGCCGTCAGGCGCAACAACAGGACGCCGAACAGCAGCGTCAAGCTGCATACCAGCGTAAGCCGCCGACTCTGCTGCAGCAGGTGAAGGTGCACAGTTTTTTCGTCAGTCATCAGTGTTCCTCTTTCACCCCGAACTTGCGGCCACGCAGGCCACCATAGCACAGTTTCGCTCGTCGCTCAATGCAAAAGTGACCAGGCCGGGCGCTTCAGGCCGATTCGTTCGCTCTCATTCCCATGTGCTATGATTGGACAGAATTACGGTCGCGATTGGAGAATCCAGTGTCCAATACCATCTCGCTTGCGGTCCACGCCACCCATGAAGCTGGCGCAAAAGTCGGCGGCATAGGCTCCGTTCTGGACGGGATTCTAAGCGCAAAGTCATACAACGAGCGGGTAGAACGGACGATTCTGGTCGGCCCAATGTTCGGCTGGGATCCTCTGCAGATGGAGCGGTTGAGCGACCCGCTCAGTGGGGTGCAGATCCGCTACAGCAGCTTGCACGGAATACTCTACGGTGTCAGCGAGCCGGTCCAGCAGGCTTTGAGAACGGTTGAGCAGACTTTCCAGGTTGCGCTCCTGTATGGGAGGCGCCGTTTCGGAGATGTAGAGCACGAGATCTTGTTGGTTGATGCCAGCAACCCGCATATGGGACACGTGGCGAGTTTCTGCTACTTTCTGTGGGAAAACTACGGCATCCAGAGCCAGCGCTACAGCTATGACAATGAGTACAACCTATATGTCACAATCGCCCAGCCTCTCTTTTCGGGCCTTAAGGCGCTTGGTGTTGACGCCGGACTTGCGCCGCATGAGCGCGTAATCATCGCCCACGAATGGCTGGGATTGCCGGTCGTTTTTGCCGCGCAGATAAACGAGCCGGAGCAGTGGCGCACGGTATTCTATGCCCATGAGGTGGCGACAGCCCGCCTGCTGGTGGAAGACCACGACGGCCACGATACGCGCTTCTACAACGCACTCTTGCGCGCCAGAGAGTCCCATCTGCCGCTGGATACCGTTTTTGGCGACCAGAGCGCCTATTTCAAGCACGCAATCGTTCGACAAGCGGTTCACTGTGATGCGATATTTGCTGTTGGCGACTCGGTACGAGAGGAGCTGCGCTTCCTGGGCGGTCACTTTACCAACTACGACATCGATCTCGTCTACAACGGAATCGGTTCAGAGGAGATTTCGGTTGCAGACCGCATGGAGTCCAAGCGCCGCTTGCAGGAATACTGCCGCACGTTGATCGGGTACACTCCGGATTACGTCTTTACCCATGTGGCCAGGCTGGTCCTCTCCAAAGCGATGTGGCGAGACGTGGGGGTGATGAACCATCTGGACAGGCTACTACAATCCTCGGGAAAGACGGCAGTGCTGTTCGTGCTGGCCACCAGTGAGCCGGCCGGACGCCAACCCGAGTTGGTGCAAAGCTGGGAAAAGCAATATGACTGGCCAGTGGGTCATCGCGCAGACAACGGCGACCTGATTGGAGAGGAGGCACCCTTCTATTTCACCGATGTCGAACCTTTCAACCATTCGGCCCGCAGCAGCCGGATAGTCCTGGTGAACCAGTTTGGTTGGAGCGGGGAACGATGCGGCACACGCATGCCGGCGTCGATGGAGTTCAGCGACATTCGTCGCGGGAGCGATCTTGAGTTCGGGCAGAGCATCTACGAACCGTTCGGAATCGCGCAGATTGAACCTGTCAGCTTCGGCGCGATCTCCTGTGTCAGCAGTGTGTGCGGGTGCATCGGCTCTGTGCAGCAGGCGGCGGACGAGCTTGTTCTGTGGGGGCTTTTGCCAGCGGGTAGGCCGGGAGGCCGGTCTGCACACTCGGACGGTCGTATCATCCTGCCTCACGGCGGCGCGGCCAGTCCTGTTTTTGCTGACCCAGGTTTCCCGTTTGTGATCGCCGACTACATTGGTTTGCCGGAAGAGCAGACGCCCGGTTCCCCGCAGGATGCTCTGGCCATTGACGGGGAGACCCGGGGCAGTATCGAAGCGCACAGTTCGGAAGGCACGGCCGGGAGGATTTTAGAGCGGTTGCCCACAAGCCGCGCGCAGATGGCTGACATGATCCGAGTCGGCAGTGCCCTGGCGAGTAGCATGAGCTGGGATACCGTGGTGGAAAACAGTTTTCTGCCAGGTCTGACGAGGATCTGCAAGCAGTAGAGCATACTACCCCGGCAAGAGAAATGGAAGAAGACATGCAAGAGGCAAAGTTGCCTGCCTATTGCGGGCGTTAGAATACAGATTTGGGGCAGACAGGTCTCCTGAATCCCAGATGGAGGGAGAAGGACTTAGACTATTGAATGGATCATGGTTTACGGATGACGAGGCCTTCCTGTTTGGAGAGGGGAATTTTCTCTATTGCTACCGCAGGTTCGGCGCTCACTTCCGCATAGTGGACGGCGTAAGCGGTGTTCAGTTTGCGGTCTGGGCGCCAAATGCTCAAGGTGTAAGTGTAATCGGCCCCTTCAACGACTGGGATCCGCATGTCCACCCGATGCAGTCACTTCGCGAAGGAATCTGGGAAATCTTCATTCCTGCCCAACCTGCGCCGGTGGCAGATGGTTCGCCCTGCGCCAGCCTGGCGGAAGGGCACGAGTACAAATACTCCATCCAACTCCCGCTGGTGGATTACAGGATCGACAAGTCGGATCCCTATGGTTTCTATGCAGAAGTACTGCCGGGAACGGCCTCGCGGATCTGGTCACTGGACAGCTATCCCTGGGGTGATGGAAAATGGGTCGAAGATCGCGCCTGTAACCAGGCCTTGGACCGGCCCTTAAACATCTACGAAGTACATCTAGGCAGTTGGCGGCGGAACCCCGAAAAGAATCGAGTTCTGGGTTACCGGGAGTTGGCGCACCAGTTGGTCGCCTACGTGCAGGAGATGGGCTATACCCATATCGAACTTCTGCCCATAACCGAACACCCTTTTGACGGCTCCTGGGGGTACCAGAGCACCGGGTATTTTGCACCAACCAGCCGCTTTGGGACACCGGACGACTTCAAATATTTCGTCGATCACTGCCATCAGAACAGTATCGGCGTGATTCTGGATTGGGTACCGGCCCACTTTCCCAAAGACGCCCACGGGCTCGCGTACTTCGACGGCGCGGCGCTATATGAGTATGAAGACCCGCGCCGCGGTGAGCATCCCGACTGGGGCACGAAAATCTTCGACTACGGCCGCAACGAGGTGCGCAACTTCCTTGTTGCCAGCGCCCTCTTCTGGGCGGAGGAGTACCATATAGACGGGCTGCGAGTGGACGCGGTTGCCTCGATGCTCTACTTGAACTACAGCCGAGAGGGCGCGGAATGGATTCCGAACCAGTATGGCGGCCACGAAAATCTCGACGCGATAGCCTTTATGCGGACGACAAACGAAGTATTGCATGAACGGACACCGGGGGTACTGACCATCGCCGAAGAGAGCAGCATTTGGCCAATGGTTTCACGTCCAACCTACACGGGCGGCCTGGGGTTCGATTACAAGTGGAATATGGGCTGGATGCACGACACTCTCAATTTTTTCGAAATGGACCCGTTGTTCCGGCGCAATAATCATCACTTGGTCACCTACAGCCTGAGTTATGCTTTCAGCGAGAATTTCATCCTCGCACTCGGCCACGACGAGGTGGTTCATCTGAAGGGGTCGATGCTAGACAAGATGCCCGGCGATCTCTGGCAAAAGTTTGCTCATCTGCGGCTCTTATACGGTCTGATGAACGCTCATCCCGGCAAAAAGCTGCTATTTATGGGAGGGGAGTTCGGCCAGAGGCGCGAATGGTCGGAGACCTCAAGTCTGGACTGGCATCTGCTTGAACTCGAAGAACACCGTACCCTGCAGCGTTTCGTGCGGGACAGCAATCGTCTCTATTGCTGGGAAGAGGCATTGCACCAGGCCGACGCAAGCTGGGAAGGATTTCAATGGATCGATAACCAGGATGTGGATCATTCCGTAACCAGTTTTGTGCGCCGCGACGCCGAAGGTGATAACTGCATAGTCGTCGTCTGCAACTTTACACCAGTCCCACGCCACGGTTACAGGGTCGGTCTGCCCGGGCCGGGCCGCTATCAGCAGATCCTGAACAGCGACTGGCCTATTTACGGCGGCAGTGGCATCGATAACCGGTTCCCTCTGCAGGCGGAGGCAATCCCCTGGCAGAACGCCTCCTGGTCCACGCTGATGGAATTGCCACCGTTGGGCGTGCTGTATTGGAAAAAGAGCGCAGGCCCGACCGGAACGGAGTAGATTGTGCAAAACTCGTGGAAGAGACCAGTGGATTCGGCGGGCGGCGAGTCACTATCCATCAAAGGCATCGACGGCCTGACCTCCCGGACAGTCTTTGGAACTGCGGCAGCTCCCCCAGGTCATTCATTCGCTCTCACTTGCGAGGAAGGACTACTGGGCCCCTGGCTAAAAGAGAATGCGCGGTTGGAAACGCCATTTCTTGACGGCAGCAACTGCATTTTGCTACCCGGCTTCATTGACGTTCACATTCACGGCAGCGGCGGCGCCGACGTGATGGACGCAACGCCGGAGAGTCTGGAGACGATCAGCCGGTTCCTAGTCCAGCACGGTGTCTCCGGTTTCTACGCCACGACAGTCACCGCGTCGCATGCAGCTACGCTGGCGGCGGTCGAAAACGTGGCCCGGTTTGTTGGCTTGGCCCAGTCTGGGAACGTTGAAGAGCAGCAACCCGGCGCCCGTATTCTTGGCGTTCACCTGGAAGGGCCGTATATCAGCCCCGAGTTCCCCGGGGCACAGAACCCGGCCTTCATACGCCCGCCGTCGGTCGAGGAGTTTGAAGAGCTTCTGGCTGCCGGTCCGGTGCGCATGATAACGCTTGCACCGGAAACGCCGGGAGCCGACGCTCTGGTGGAGGCGGCGCTGGCAGCGGGTGTGCGGGTTGTGCTGGGGCACACTGCGGCCACATTTGACCAGGCAAGCGCCGCCATTGACGCGGGAGTCTCACAGGCCACGCACACCTACAATGCCATGACCGGTCTCCACCACAGACAGCCTGGCGCGGTGGGTGCGACATTGAGCGACGACAGAATCTACGCCCAGTTGATCGCCGATGGGATCCACGTTCATCCGGCGGCGATGCGTATTCTGGTTCGCTGCAAAGGGCCGACCCGCACGCTCCTGATCAGCGACGCGATTCGGGCGGCGGGCATGCCACCGGGACGGTATGAGATGGGCCGTCTGCCGGTCATCGTCAAGGATGGAGCCTGCAGGTTGGAGGACGGCACGCTTGCCGGGTCGGTACTGACTCTGGATGTAGCGTTGCGAAACATTATGGCAGCTGCCGGTTGGTCGCTGGTGCAGGCGTGGCCGCTGACAAGCCTGTCCCCGGCCCAGGCGATGGGAATCGACGGTGAGGTGGGCCGCATTCGAAGCGGCGCGCGTGCCGACCTGACACTGCTGGACGCGGAGGCGCAGGTGGTTGCCACGGTCGTTGGGGGGAAACTCGCCTTCCTGCGGGACAGCTGGCGGCTGAGGGATGGACCGGGGTAGCGTTACGCGCCCACTTCGGTCACTACGACCCCGGCGGCGCCAGCTGCCAGCAGCGCTTCTTGCACTGCCCCAAGGTCTTCTGGCTCCACCACAGCAATGAGATTGCCGCCGCGGCCGGCGCCGCTGAGCTTGGCGCCTGTCGCGCCTGCCTCTATAGCGATCGCTATCAGGCGTTCGAGCGGCTCGGCGCTGACGTCCAGTTGACGCAGCAGGCGCTGGTTCTCCTGCATCATCGGCCCGAGCGAATCCACTTCTCCGGCTCCGATGGACCGCCTCGCATCATCGGCTATCGCGCCGATGCGATCGAATATCGCCTCGTAACGTTTGGTATCTTCCTGCCAGAACTGACGGACGTCCGCCACCACCTTGGCTGTTGAACTGGCAATACCGGTGTCGGCGATGACCAAGTGAAAGGGGCGGGCGATGTCAAAGACCTGCGGCCGTTGACCTTTCACAAACCAGACCGGCTGCTCGTAAACGACAACGGTATTGTCGATCCCACTTGGGTTGGCGTGATGTAGTTTCTCTACGGCGTAGACGATTCGGTTTACGGTATCTGCATCAGGCGAGCGCTGGGATGGGCCCGCGCAATGGGCGAGGACGGCGCGCGCAAGGGCGGCGCTTACTGCCGCGCCGCTGCCCATGCCGCCGGCGAGGGGGATGTTGCTGTGGACGGAGAGTTTCCAGTCCGGTTCGGTCTCGATTTCCGTCTCTGCAATTGCCAAGCGCACAGCAACAGCAAGTGGATCGGTTGGCGAGTCGGACAGGCGGACACAGGAACCGATGTCGGGCGCAAAGATCGTGCAACCCGTTTGCGCCGGTGCGTCCATGACGGTGGCGTTGGCCTTAACTTTGGTCACCGGAACGGCAATGGCTGCTCTTCCATAGACGACAGCGTGCTCGCCAAAAAGTATGACTTTGCCCGGAGCAGTTGCGGTGGTGGTATTCATGCGGTTGCCCTCGCCGGGCGAATCTTTTGACGCGGCCGCGTTTCTGTGCGGCGGCCTTCCGAGTCAAGTGGCTGGAGAGTCCGTCGCAGGGGCAGAATCCGACAGGCTTTGGCGAATTTCGTCAGGCAGATCGGTGATGATCGCGTTTACACCCAAGCGAGCAAGCCGGCGGGCCTCTGGCCCGCTGTTGACGGTCCAGGCGTTCACGAGTTGGCCGCGGCTGTGCGCCTTCTCGACCAGTTGAGCGTCGATAGAGGCATGGTGTGGGTGGAGCGCTTCGGCCGCGATGCGCGGGCTGAGCCAGGCGCGTGACAGCTGGAGGAAGAGAAACTTGAGCGGCAGGCGGCGCACGCTCTGAATGAAATTTCCTGTTGGCCCGGTCTGGCGCGGAGGCTTGGTAAAGTAGAGCAGCCCCAAGGCGATTGAGGGGTCCAGTTGCCGCATTTTGCGGAGAGCGATCGGATTGAAGCTGGAGACGATGACCTGGTCATACAGCTTGCGCTGCTGGATCATGCGCGCCAGCGGCTCGGCTTCGCGGCCTCCGTTCCAGTCCATATTT
The DNA here is from genome assembly GCA_965220715.1 of Caldilineaceae bacterium. Classification (GTDB taxonomy): domain Bacteria; phylum Chloroflexota; class Anaerolineae; order Caldilineales; family Caldilineaceae; genus Bin5. The sequence continues at coordinate 2,585,073 of OZ244843.1, read as the reverse complement.
TTGATTTCTACGTTGACGACGCACCTATCTCCCACCAGGTCGAATACCTGCTCCAAATTGGGAATCGGAGTGCCTTCAAATGATTCGTCGAAGCGGATCCCGGCATCGATTCCGGCGAGTTGCGCCAGTGTGAATGAACGCAAAAGGCCGGCTCCGGTGGTTGTACGGTCCAGGTTGTAGTCGTGCAGAACGGCCAGCGCGCCGTCGGCGGTCGCCTGCACGTCCAATTCGATGCCATCGGCCCCCAGTTCCATCGCTTTCTCAAAAGCCGGCAAGGTGTTCTCCGGCGCGACGGCATTGGCTCCGCGATGGGCGAAAATTTGTGGAAGAGTAGTCACGACCTTCCTTTGGCAGAACTGAATTGAAAGGCGTTCATGGCTTCGCTGTTTACGCGTCCAAGTGAGGCAATGCGGGGCGACTTACCGATGCCGGGCGCCGCGCTCGCTGGCGGGCGGTCGGGATTCCCGTGCGGTGAAAGAGTTTGCGGCCAGGTTTAGCCTTGCAAAATGAACATCCACTCTTCCAACCCGTCGTCATTGGGTTTGTGCTCGACATGGCAGATACGAAAGTTATGACGTTCGACAATCGTAAGAATGTCGATTAGTGAACGGCGCTCGGCTTTGGCCGGGTGATATTCGAGTTCGCCGATAGAAACTTTGACGTCCTCTTTGATGAGGCTGTCGCCCAGCACTTCGATACGCCAAGTCTTGCCCGTAGATGACTGACGGGCTTTGGTCTGTAGGATTATGGTGTGCATGTTTCCTCTTGCTGTACGATTGACCGATTTGGTTTCGTTGGCCCCCGGGCCGCTTCAGTGGTTAACGGACAGGGAGTGGGCTAAGGGGCAACGCGAAGAAATCTTAGTTTTCCGGGAAAGCCCGCCTTCAAAGCTACTATTGGCCGCAAGTCTACAGGATTATTGACGTTTCAGCGAATTCCCAGACGACGTTTGACCGCAGATATTACCTGGTCGGCGGCCTGCGGGCGCCCTTCGACGGCGCCGAACGGGTCGCTGATGCCAGCGGCACTGCAACTGAGTAGGCGCAGCGTGGACAGTATACAGTGCGGCAGCGCATCCAAATCGTAACCCCCTTCCAGCGAGCAGATCAACCGGCCGCCGCAGAGCGCGTCGGCAAGGGCCAGCAGTTCCTCCACTATTGCCGCGTAGCCGCCAACGCTCAGGCGATGCCCGCTGAGCGGATCCATCCAGTGGCCGTCGAAGCCGGCGGACACAAAAACGGTGTCCGGCCCGAATTCCCGCGCCAGCGGCGCTACCAGTTGAAGAACCGCCGCGAGGTAGCCGGCGTCGCCAACGCCCGCGGGAAAGGGAACATTTACAGTGAAGCCTTCGCCGAGGTCGCGCCCGACCTCGTCAAGGCCTCCGCTGAAGGGGTAGTGCGGGTACTGGTGAATGCTGATGAAGAGAACGGTGGGATCGTCGTAAAACATCTCCGCGGTGCCGTTACCGTGATGGACGTCGAAGTCGACGATCAGGACACGCTCGGCGCCGTGCTCTTGCTGCGCGTGACGGGCCGCGACGGCCACATTGCCAAACAGGCAGAAGCCTTTGGGACTATGGGGCCGGGCATGGTGGCCTGGGGGACGCACCATGGCAAAGCCATTCGATGCCGCGCCGTTCATCACGGCGTCGGTTACATTCAGGAGGCCGCCCACGGCCCGCAGGCTTGCCTCCCAACTGCCACTCAGGACGTAGGTGTCCTGGTCGAGCCACTTTGCTGCCGCGCCCCAGCTATGGGATGTGTTTTCCTCGCTGGGGGCAGATTCACCAATGCCCTGGCAGATCGCCTGTACCTGCTCGACATAGTTCGCGCTGTGGACGGCCAGCACCGGGTCGAGAGGGGCTGCTGAATTTGGCAGTCGGGCAATTGTATCGAGGATGCCATCAGCTTCCAACAGTGCCCATGCGCTCTCCAAGCGTTGATGGCATTCCGGGTGGCCGGGGAAGCTATGGTAGCGCTCGAACGGGTCGTAGACGAAAGCTGTAGTCATGCGGTTTCTCTGTGACGAGATGGGTAAGAGTCGCCCCCGAAGCAGGTTGATACAAACATTCATTAAACGGAGGGCGCCTTGTCCCAGCGTATTACGGCGCCGGTGAGTGGACGTTCTCCTCTAAAGAAACTCAGGAGACATGAGGCGGACGAAGTTAACCCTCTTGGACGGCTCTCCGTTTCCTGTTCACTTGACTTTAGCGCTTTGGTCGGTGCAGGGCGAAAATTCGTTGCCGCTTGATTGTTTGCCGGGAAAAAGTGGCGACGGCAAACGCAACACGTCTCCTTTGCGAATTCTCTTCACTAAACTCAGTGAAGCTTACCCGATTGAATGGGCGTCTTTATCGAAAGTGGGGATGAACAGTTCGGTCCCCAGGCGGAAACGAAGGTCAAAACTGTGTTCATCGGATCCGTAGGCCTGGACCTGGTTTTGAACTGCGACCGGGCCGTCGAACGTCACCGGGCGGGTGGAGTGCAGGGTTTCGCCATCCCAGAGCAGGCTGATCTCGTCACCGTTTTCCTGTGCGGCGTAGGGGAGACGGAGGAGCGCCCACCAGTTCCATTGGGGAGGCCACTTCTTTTGTACGGTCAGAACGCCGTTGCGAGGGGTGATCCCCAGCAGATCCCAGATCGTTTTGGCTGCGGAAGGAAGCAGGCCCTCTGGTGATGAATTGTCGCTGCGTGCCATCAGTGCTGCCGCATCGGCCCATCGGGCGGCGTCCTGAGACTGCCTCAACATCTCTGCAAGGGCGGACGCCGCGGTCAGCGCGCGACGAGCGGCGTCGCGTGCGTTGGCGGTTGAGCAGTCGGAAGGGGCTTGCGTCGTAAGAGCCTGGGAATGTGAGGCTAGTTCATTTGCAGCGATTGTCACTGTTGTCTGGTGCGTGGACAGCCATTCCGGATCGGGAAGCCGCTGCTGGTGCGCATGCAGGGTCTCCAGGTAGGCAGCAGCCGCGAAGGGAATATCGGCGTCGGCCACGTCGACCGTCCCGCGCGGCAGAGTGGGTAGCTGACTTGGAAGTGCACCGCCGGTGCGCTCGGCGACCCTGCGCAGTGTGTCCAGCATGGCGCGGCTCTGTTCCGGCGCGAACGTGTCGAACAGATCGACGAGACCTGGTACGGAGTGGATCGACCGGTCTGCAGGAGCATAGCCGGAGCGGAAACGGGCAAGCCTTTGCACAGCGTCAATTTTCTCTTTTTGCACTGTACGGTTGGCAATCGTATCCGGTGACCAGAGACGTCCCCGGTGCGTGATGTCGCGCCAGCTGTTCAGGCTGCGGTTGAAGGCCCGTGAAATGTCCCGCTGAACGAGGAAGCCGTTCCAGGCCACTTGCTCGCCCACGTCGCTCAACGACAGGATCAGCGGCAGGTCTACCTGTCCGGCCACGAGCACATGATAGAGCAACTGTGCCTGCGAGTCGGTTGGGAAGCTGACCCGGTCGGGCCGCCCCTCGGCGGCTCCGAAGACGCGCGTGCTCTCGGCATTGCGCTGATCGTGGGCGCCTTTGGCTTCACCGGGATCCTTTTGTGCGACCAGAAGCCCGTCCACCATGCGTTGTTCCAGGGGTTCGCCCCAGTCGATTTCTACCCTAATCTGGATAAGACGATCACCCTCGGCCTGGGCCTCCATCATCCACAGGAGGGACCGATCGTAGTAGCTGTCGAGCGGAGCGAAGATGCGTTTGCTGACGATAACCCCTTCCACGCCGTAGATTGTTTCCTGATAGCCGGGATAGAGCTGAACGGCCAGGGGCAAGACATCATCCAGTTGTTCGCTGCTGATTCCGCTGCTGGTATAGATGGGCGCGTCGAAGAGGATGCGGATGGAACGTGCATAGGCACGACCGTGCCAGTACCAGCGCAGATCGTGGAGATCGCTGTCCCTGTCGGCAATAAAATATAGTTCGCCGTTGTTGTGTGGAAATCGAACTTCGTCGCTTATATCATCGTACTCTTCTAGTTGGGGCTGGTCGAGTGCTGGATCTGTCATCGCGTCATTCTTTTCTATAGGTTGTTTTTCGGGAAAACAGAGGATTTCTGCTGCTGTGCGGCCATCTCACTCTTTGGGTAGGCCGTGCTTGTTATCCGGGAGTCGACTAATCTTCCACGCGGACGCCGGCCATCAGAAGCCCGATCTTTTCGCGGGTGGCGTCGCGACGCGCGAGAACGGCGCTGATCTGACCGTGAAACATGACAGCAATGCGATCCGAAAGGGCCATTATCTCATCCAGTTCATAGCTGACCAGCAGCACGGCGACGCCCTCGTCCCGTTTGGCGACGATCTGGCTGTGAATAAACTCGATCGAGCCGACATCGATTCCCCGCGTCGGCTGCGCGGCAACCAGCAGGCGGATAGGGCGGCCAAATTCGCGGGCGACGACCATTTTTTGCTGGTTCCCGCCGGAGAGGCTGGCGCCGGTCGTTCTGACGGAAGGCGTGCGCACGTCGAAGCGCGCCACCAGTTCTTCGGCATGCTGCGCTATCGCCTGTTCATTCATCGTCAGGCCGGAGGAAAAGGGCGATTTGTAGTATGAGCTGAGAACAAGATTGTCCGCTACCGAGTAGGCGCCCACCATCCCATACATATGGCGGTCTTCGGGCACGTGGCAGATGGCCCCCTCCTCAGTGATGCGGCGGGGCGGGGCATTTGTCATATTGCGGCCATCGATGAGGACGGATCCGCCGGAGGCCGGGCGCAGACCGGTGATCACTTCTACAAGCTCAGTCTGGCCGTTGCCCTGCACGCCGGCAACGCCTACGATTTCGCCGGCGCGCACGTCCAGCGAGACCCCGCGCAGGGCTGGCTCACCCATGTCGGTGGCCGCTTCGACATCGCGGACTTGCAGCAGCACATCGCCGGCGCTGGCAGGCTCCTTTTCCACCTCCAGCGTCACTTTACGCCCCACCATGAGCGCGGCAAGGTTTTCTTGCGACACTGCCGCTGGATCGGCCTCGCCCACCATTTCGCCGCGTCGCAGGACTGCGATGCGGTCAGCGATGCGGAGGACTTCCTTGAGTTTGTGGGTGATGAATATGATCGATTTGCCCTGGCTGCGCAGCAGCTCCATGACTGCGAACAGGCCTTCAATCTCTTGTGGGGTCAGCACCGACGTAGGCTCATCCAGAATCAGAATATCAGCGTTTCTGTAGAGCGCTTTGAGAATTTCGACCCGCTGCTGTACTCCGACAGGCAGGTCTTCGATGATCGCGTTCGGGTCAACGGACATGTTGTAGCGGTCGGCCAATTCCTGGATTTGGGCGGCAACGCGCTCACGATTCAGGAGGCCGCGGTCTACACTCTCGCTGCCCAGCATGATATTGTCGACAACACTCATAACCGGCACAAGCTGGAAATGCTGATGGACCATGCCGATGCCCAGATCGATGGCATCGCGAGGAGAATGCATCTCCGCGGCGCGGCCATCGACAAGTATCTGCCCCTCGGTGGGCTGATACAGCCCGTAGATGATATTCATGAGGGTCGATTTGCCGGCGCCGTTTTCCCCCAAGAGAGCGAGAATCTCGCCCCTGTACAGGGCAAGGTCTATCTCTTTGTTGGCGACGACACCGGGAAAAAGCTTCGTAATCCCTTGCACTTCAAGTTTCGGGGGTCCGGCTTGCTGCTGGCTGTCCGGAGCGGATTGGGACAGGCTCATGCGCTGCCCTCCGTCTCATAGACTTTGCCCTCTGCAGCAGGAGGCCGCACACGGCCCACGAGGCCGGAAACAGCGACAATGGTAACAACGTAGGGTAGCATCGAAATGAACTGACGGGGTACTTGCGTGACGCCGGCAAGCAGCAGCTCGTTCTGCAAGGCCTGGGTATAGCCAAAGAGGGTGGCCGCGCCGAGGGCGCCGAAGGGGGTCCAGTTTCCGAAGATCATCGCTGCCAGCGAAATGAATCCGCGCCCTGCGGTCATGCCCTCCTGAAACTGGCCGACTGCCTCCAGAACGAGGAATGCTCCGGCCAGGCCAGCCAACATGCCTCCCAGCGATGTGTTTACGTAGCGATAGAGGTTGACATTTATGCCGACAGTGTCGGCCGCGCGCGGGTGTTCCCCTACGGCGCGCGTCCGCAGCCCCCAGCGCGTGTAAAACAGGCCGACATGCACGACCACTACCATGATCAGTGCAAGGTATGTGATTGGAGGATTGTCAAAAAGGACCGGTCCGATAACTGGAATTTGGGCTAATCCGGGCACAGGAATCGAGGCGAACTTGCCTTCGGCGATGGCGTCGCGATTGTACAGATAGGAGGTTGCTCCCAACGCGAAAATGATAATCACAGTGCCAGAGATTATTTGATCCATGCGAAATCGGATCGAAAAAAGCGCGTGGATCGCTCCCATAAGGCCACCGATAGCCATGGCCACGGCCACGCTGAAAATGAGGCTGGCGAACAGGGGCCAGTGGTTGGTGCTGGTCTTGGCGACGAAACCGCCGAAGGCGCCGGCAAGCATCATGCCTTCGATGCCGATGTTGATGATGCCGGACCTTTCACAAAGGATTCCGCTTAGCGCGCCGAGCACCAGAGGCACTGTCGCCCGCAACGTGAAGTTGAGCGCGCTGATTCCGAAAAGCACACGGAGCCAGGTCTGCTCTTTCAGGGGCGTTAAATTCACTAGAATCGACATGACGACCAGCGCCAGCGCCACAATCAGGGCGCTGCCATAGCGTCTGCGTATGCGCTGGAATGCCGAAAGAGGTGAGGTATTTTTCACGAGCCGCCCCAGCTTGTGCTGACGGCAGAGGCCGCTTCTTCTTGCGTCTGCTGGCGTAGACGGAAAATCATGCGGATGATCAGAGGCGCGGCCACGAAGGCAAGCACGAGCGCCTGAATGATCTGAATGATGTCGGCGGGGACCCCGGACTCGAACTGCATTGTGGTGGCGCCACCATCGAGCGCGCCGAACATAAACGCGGCCAGGAGAACGCCAAAGGGGTGGGTCTGCCCCAGCAGCGCCACGGTAATGCCGTCAAAACCGACCGCCCCGCCGAATTCGGGGGCGAATTTGTGGTTCAGTCCCAGAGTTTCGATGGCCCCGGCCAGGCCCGCCAGTCCACCGGCGAGCGCCATCGTCAGGATGATGGTGAAATTGACTCGTATACCGGCGTATTTGGCTGCCCGCAGGTTGTGCCCGACGGTACGCATTTCAAAGCCGAGGGGTGTCTTGAATATCAACCACCAGATGAGAACAGCGGCGGCCAGGGCAAGGAACATGCCGTAATGGACGCGGTAAGGGGGCCCGAACAGCCAGGGAATCTGTGCGGAGGCCAGCACGTCCGGCGTTTCCGAGATGGCGCCGGCAGTGCGGTCCCAGAGGGGGCCAGGGGTCTGGCCCTGGGTGCCGCCGGCGTAGACGGTCCAGCCGGCGAAGAGCGAGGCGACATAGTTGAGCATAATGGTGACAATAACTTCATGGGCGCCGGTGTAGACCTTGAGAAAGCCAGGAATGGCGCCCCAGAACATGCCACCGGCGATGCCGGCGATGAGGGCCAGAGGCAGATGGATGAAGATCGGCAAACCTTCGAAGTTTATGCCCACAGCGACGGCGGAAATCGAGCCGAAGACGAATTGACCCGACGCGCCGATGTTGAACAGGCTGACCTTAAAGGCAAGGGCAACAGAGAGTCCCGTCAGGATCAGGGGAACGGTTTTGCGAATCGTCCTGGCCCAACTCTTGCCATCGCCGAATGCTCCCTGGAACAATCCGCTATAGGCAGCCAGGGGATCATCACCCGACAGCAGCATGACGACTGCGCCGGCAAGAAGCGCAGCCAGCAGGGCAAGCGCCGGGATGAGGAGGGCGCGCAAAATCCGATTTGAACCGGCTATCGATAGGGCGGTCGCCACTGCGGGCCTCCGTCTGAAGGCGTATTTTCCGGCTTGGCAGATTTAATTGGTTCAACGATCTGCCGGATGCGGCGGTAAGGAGCATCGCGGGGACGTCGAGGGCCAGCGTCTGGAATCTCTACAGATGAAGCGGGAGGCCCCGCTGCAGTTGCCTCCCGCTTCGGTGAGGATTTCGCCGACCGCATCCCGAACGCAACCGGCGAAATCCCAATTCACTGTCTCAGTTGCCAGTTGAATCAGTTGCCGTATCCGGTGTCGATCGAGCCATCGATCAGGCCGGCTTTTGTCGCTTCAAGCAAGTCCTTCAACTCCTGGGGGATCATGTCGTCGAAGTCGTGGAACGGGGCCAGGTCGGCTTTGCCGAAATAGTTCCCGCCTGTGAATGTGCCATCGTTGGCCATGTTTACCAGTTCGACTACTCCCGGAGTGATCAGCTTCATCGCACTGGACACGAGGCACGGGTGTGCTGCGGGCACAGTGTTCCACTGGTCGGTGTCGACGCCGATGCAAAAAACGGATTCGCCTGCGCCTTCAGCAGTGGCAATTTCCTGTAGGGCGCCGTTGCCGGTACTACCACCAGCGCCGAAGATAACATCTGCGCCTTGGTCCAAAGCCTGTTTGGCGGTGGCGGCGCCCCATTCGGGGTCGACAAACGCTTGGGATATTTCGCCGGGATGGTAGGTGGAGATCACTTTGATGTCTGCGTTCACAGACTTGGCGCCGGCGACGTATCCTTCGTTGAAGGCCACGACAGGGGGCACGAGGTCCGTACCCAGGACTGCGGCGATGGTACCGGACTGTGACAGGCTGCCTGCCAGGACACCAGCCAGATAACCGGAGTGATCCTCATTGAAGATCAGGCCGGCCAGGTTGGGGATTGTCTCGCCCTGGAACTGGTCAACGCCAATGAAGTATACGTCGGGGTTCTCCATAGCGGCGACGGTGGTAGCGTCCCCCAGTGCGAATCCGACACTAAGGATGACATTGTAGCCGGCGTCAATAAACTGTTGGATGTTGTCGGCGTAGTCTTTGGCATCCTGCGTCTCGATGTATTTGATATCATCTTCGGCCAAGCCCAGCCCTTCGGCAGCGGCGACAACACCCTCCCAGGCAGATTGGTTGAAGCTGCGGTCGTTGACGCGGCCAACGTCGGTGACCAGGCCGACCTTGAACTCTCCGGCAGCGCTGCCAGCGGTATCGGCGGCGCCTGAATCCGTGTCAGCTGCGGGCGCCGCCACAGGCGCGGGGCAGGCTGCGAGGAGCAGAGCCAGCGCTGTCAGGATAACAATGAGGGTGGTAATTCGGGATAATTTCATTCGGTTTCTCCTTTGCTGATGTGAGAATTGGCTCACCAATCTGATTGGGTCGACAGATTCGGAGAGATTCTGCAAAGCTGTTCGACTCGATAATCTTTCAAATAGAACGTGCTCTGGTTGCCGTAGCAGGCCAGACTGTTTTTCGCGGCGCGGCGGCTCCATGCAACTCTGCAACATTATATGCGGAATCCAGTGGGTAAGCAAGGCACAGGAATCGGCCACCCAGGGCAAACGCCTCTTAATTCGGACGCCAAAATAGCCGACAAAGGGGGCCCACAAGAGGCGCCCCTACCGATTGTCTTCTCTGGGCGCTATGCCCTGTGAAGGGCACCCACAAGGGGTGCCCTTACCGATTGTCTTCTCTGGGCGCTATGCCCTGTGAAGGGCACCCACAAGGGGTGCCCCTACCGATTGTCTTCTCTGGGCGTTTTGCCCTGTGAAGGGCGTCCACAAGGGGTGCCCCTACCGATTGTCTTCTCTGGGCGCTATGCCCTGTGAAGGGCACCCACAAGGGGTGCCCCTACCGATTGTCTTCTCTGGGCGTTATGCCCTGAGAAGGGCGCCCACAAGGGGCGCCCCTACCGATTTCTCTTCTCTGGGCGTTATGCCCTGAGAAGGCTGCCCACAAGGGGCTCAGGCAACCTCACGTGGGTTTGTCCCAATTTGATGCAATTGCTCTGATCGGCCACCGGGGAGAAATTTTCGAGATTAGAAGTGCGTGCGGCTGATTTAGGGGCACATTCCAAGTATTGTTGTGGTTGTCCTGTTGCCGCCGTCTGCAGCGACTTCCGCGGGCGCGGATCCTACAACCGCAAAGGTGTAGTCTAAAGTAGAAAATGCACAGGTTCCATCATAGTAGCGGTATAGTGGTGCTCCAGGAAACTGCCAGGGGCTGTGTTATACTGAAAGACCGACCCGATGCCATTTACTGACATGGAGGCTCAACTGAACAGCAACCAACTGGCGCGGAAGATCGTCGAAATCATTGAGGAAAAGCAGGCTGCGGACATCGTCCTATTGGATGTAAGTGAACAGACAAGCATAGCTACATATTTTGTGCTGGGAAGTGTGGACAACGAACGACAGGCCAATGCGATTCGAGATGAATTGTGGGAGCAGCTCCAGATTGAAGAGAAGATGCGACCGCTGAATGTTCATGACTTGCGGCAGGAGGGAGGAGGGTGGCTCCTGGCCGACTACGGCGATGTTATTTTGCATCTTTTTACCGAAGAAACACGCCTTCACTACGACCTGGAAGAGCTGTGGAATGACGCCCATGTCGTACTGAAAATACTGTGACCGGCTCAGAAACTAAACGGGCTCGGTAGGCGGCGCCCCGGCGTCAAGAGGCGGACGCCATCATCCTGCGATGTTTGACAGGTACAGGGCTACGGCTGGCTCGGTGTCCATGTGTTCGGTGGCGTCGAACAGGTCGGTCGTTTCGCCGGCGCCGTCATCGACATCAGGGTTTCCCTTTGCCTTGTAGGCTTGACTCTGCGAAATACCGGCGGCCCGCATTGCATTGGCAATCCGGGGCGGCGTCGAAGAGATATCTGACCCCAAGAGGCTGCCGAAGAAGTTGTCGATCTCAAACATGGCCTCGAAGGGACCAGCCGAAAGATGGACACCGTTGTTGGCAATGGTAACTTCCTCGAAACCATAGTGGGCCGGCCTGGCGTGTAGTTCGCCGCGAATTGAGCCGGCTACGGCCCTTTCAGGGAAAGTATCTCCGATCATCTGGTCGCGCAGAATTGCCCAGCCCGTGTCCGAATGCAGGAGCATGAGAGCGATTCGGTGGGAGGGCTCTGTGAAATGGGCTAATTGGGCGGGGTGGAAGCCGTTGACGAGAATAAATTTTTTGTCGTCTGCTTCATAAGCCTGGACGTAAAAGCCGGAACGAATCTTTTCGGCCTTTTTTGTAAACCAAAGTGTGTCGAGGCTCGCCGGCGTGAAGGCGGGATGGGCAGACAAGAACTCATGTCCTCCGAAAAGTGGATAGTCGTTAGGCGAGACGACGAGGGCGTCGTAGATGCTGCGGCGGTCAGCCGCGTTCAGGCCGGTCGATGCGGTCTTTGAGAGGACATTTATGGCGCCATAGTGCTGGTCCATGCTTTTCTTGCTTTCGAGGGTCTGGCCGCCGACCAGGACGATGCCTTCCACTGATGCGCCAAACTCTGACAGCTTTTCCCAGATCAGGTCGACAGAATTGGCAAGACAATCCCGATCCAGGACGCCCAGGATCTCCGGTTTTAAGAACATGAGCAGTTCATTCCCCCGCTCGGCTTGCCCGATGGCAGGCGGTTGAACAACTGCAATTTCCTTACCACGCTGCAAAGCGAGTAGCAGCGACTCTTTCAGTTGGTGCTGACTCTGCACAAATGGCCCCTTTCTGCGCCAAAATATTGGAGGAATGTGATGGCTCCGAGTTTGTCGCGCCCGGTATAGGACGACAATAAAGCCGACCCCTTCCCCCCCTTTTGCAGCAGGTTACCGCAGAGCATCCTTTTTGACAAGAAAATCGAATGAAGAGAGTTCTGTTGGAATCCGGGCAGATTTCGGTACGTCCGGAGGACCGCTAGGAGGATTGCCTTGCGGTGCTTAACAGGGCCGCGTCTTCCGGCGAGACGGAGATGTCGGTAGGGATGGCGAAGGCGTTTTTGTCGGCGAAACGGGTGATGGCGTACTCTCCGTCGGGATCCAGGGCCACGAGGGGGGCCCTAGCCAGCGCGCTGTCGTCTTCATCGCCGATGCGGGCGGAAACGACCCATCCCAGAAGCAGATTGGGGTTGAGCGAGACCAGGTAACGCGCCAGGTGCAGCGCCTTCTCAGAGTGACCGCAATGCCAAGTGGCTTCGAGAAGATTGCTGCGAAAGTCGAGCCGGCCCGGTTCCTCTTCGGTCAACTCGGCGTAGATGCGAATGGCCCTTTCCCAGCGCCCACCCATTCGGTACAGAGTCGCCAGAGCAGGCCGTGTGAGCATCAGAGGGCGTTTTTGGCGCAGGAGTGTGCGCGAGAGTCCTTGGCGGATGGGGCGGTTGTAGGGCGCGTTTTCGAGCGCTAGTGTCCAATAGCGTTGGGCCAGCGCCAGCTCACCGCCGGCTTCAGCACACCTGGCCAGCACGGCCCAGGCCAGTTCGCTGCCGGGATCGGCACTCAACAAGCGTAGCGCCCAGTCTCGGCCGTCCTGCCACCGGCTCAGCATCCAGGCGACCTGGAGGAGGCGAAAGTAGGTTGGCAGGTGTCGGGGCAGGCTTTTGAGGACAACGCGAATCAGCGGAAGGGCGTCTTCGGCGCGGTTCGCAGCCAGGCGGCCGTCGATGACGTCGTTCCAGTGGGAGAGTTGCGTGCGAATGGCTGGTGGTTGACCGAAACGGGGATGAGTCATTCGAGCTGATGTGCCCCGTCTTTCTGCAGTAGTTCAATCATGACGCCATGCGCGGCCTGCGGATGGATGAAAGCTACCAGACCGTGGACACCGCGGCGGGGCGTTTCGTCGATCAGGCGGACGCCGCGGGCGCGCAAGTCTTCCAGGGCTTGTGCGATGTCGGTCACGGCGAAGCAGACGTGGTGCGTACCTTCGCCCCGCCGCGCCAGGAAGCGGGCGGTACCGCTTTGATCATCGGTAGGTGACAGGAGTTCGATCGTGCTGTGGCCGGCATCAAGAAAGGCGAGCTCGACGCCGTGGGCAGGCGCGTCGAGCCTCTCCAGGAGGCGGAAGCCGAGGACGCCGCAGTAGGTTGCGAGGGCATCGTCGAGGTATTGGACGACGATGCCGACGTGGTCGATTTGGGCGTCGGTTAGTTGCATGGGGTCTTTCAAGTTCACTTTTCGCCCTATCCGGGGCCTGCTTCCAAGCGAGCTAACCAGCTTCGAAAGTGCGGGCACTCTCTGCGGATCGCTTCGAGACCGATTTCCAGTGCAGCCAGTGTCCCAAACAGCGGCTTGTTATAGCGGGGAACCAGATTTTCGACGCGTTTGGAAGGAGCAGTCTGTGGCGAGTCGTCAATTTCTTCAGGGCTTCCGAAGGTGTCTCGGACTGTCTGAAACTGACTGGCCAGGGCAGGGTGGCCGATCCCGCGGTCAAATGCAACACAGTCGCTAAAAAGCATTGCCTCATACTCGTGCATCATCACGTATGGAACAAATCTATTGGGATTGAAACCTTTTCCCATATGCTTGGAGACATCTGCCAGTAAAGCGTTCTCAACAGAATCTGCTTTAACAGAATATGCAGAAATTGCGGCTGCTTTACGCCCAGGCCAAGCGCCCGCACCACTCTGCGGAAGTCCATAAAAGTCAACCATCGTGCATACCAGACAACCCGCATCTTGTCTCAGGTGGTTCAGAATTTCCTTCCTCACGGCCGGCCAGGGTTTGATTCCGCCGCGGCGGTCACGTTGACGGGCGTTTCCTATAATACGGGCACTGATCACATTGTATCCTCTGGGATAGAGATGGGGAGCCAGGACTTCAATCACAACCCTCTCTTCAGTTTGGCCCTCAACGTGGATGAGCAACCTGGTCGCGTTAGCATTCTCAAGCTACTCATGCGACGGGCGCCCACCGATTTCATTCTTCTCCCACAGTTGGCCGAGGCTGTAGTCATTCAACCAGTTTTTCAGGCTGTCCGCATCGAGTCGACTGAACTTCGTTTGCCCGTCCACGCGGTCAGCCACGAGCACATCTTCAGGTTGGAAGTGATCGAGAAGAAGTGACGATTGCGTTGCAAGAATGATTTGCGTATTGACGGACGCCTGTTTTACGAGTGATGCAAAAAGCGTGATGGCATAGGGGTGCAGCCCCAACTCCGGCTCGTCTATGATTATGATAGGAGGTCGGAGAGGCTCCGGCTGGAGCAGCAGTGTGGCCAAAGCGATGAACCGCAAAGTGCCGTCAGAAAACGATGCAGCGTCAAAGTAAGCGTCTGTTCCTTTATGTTTCCACTCCATGCGGATCGTGTCTTCGTTCAGAGCCAGTGGTTGAAGGAGAAAATCATCAAAAAAGGGAGCGACGAGCTTTACGGTGCGACAGATCAAGTTGTATTCATTTTCGTGCTTCAGGCTTAAGAAGTACAGAAAGGCAGCCAGGTTGGAAGCGTCTGGGCGGAGATAGCGGTTGTCATTGACATTAGTGGTTTTCCGCATGGGAGAGGTGGAGCCAGTGTCGTAGAAGTGATGAAGCCGCCAGCCATCAAGAGCGTTTTGGACATGCGTTATGAGCTCGTCTTCGTTCGGGTCACCGATAAAGGTTTCGCCTTTGCCAAGAGTGCCTCTCCCGTTCGAACTCTCGAAAATACTGATGCGTCCATCACTTACCCTCTCTTCGAGACGATAGAGAGAGTCGGTCTCTGTCGCAGCCATCTGAATACGATACTGGAAATCTCTGTTTTGAAACGAGACATTAAATGACAAGTGCTTGGTTGTCCTAGACCCGAAATGAAGAATCCTGTCCGCGCCACCAGAGCGCAAAACATATTCCTGAAGTCGCCCGGACCGGATGGCATTCAGGAAGGAGAAAACGCCAATGAAGTTCGACTTTCCTGACCCATTCGGGCCGATGAAGACGTTTATCGGGCCGAGCTTCAGGTCCTGAATAGAAGCAAAGCTCTTGAAACCCTTCACAGTGATGCTGTCGAGCACAATTTACTCCTCATCCTCGTATAGGCGTCAGCCAGAGAGTTCTACGTCTGCTCCGGAAATGGCGCTGAGCGGCAGCTTCAGAAACTTTCCCTCGGAGCGCACGGCGACTGTGCCGTCGGGAAGGCAGATCTCGCCGCTGCCGGTGAACATACGCCTGTTCTGCGAGAGTACGCGTCCACGGGCGCTGATTTCGACTTCGAGCGGCACCGGTTGCAGAAACCTTGTGTTCAGCTCGGCGGCGATGCCCCATCTCTCCACGTGCACACCCGATCCGTAGTTGATTGCACGGGCGATAGTCTCGTCGAGGACGCCGGTGAGGACGCCGCCGTGCATGCGCCCCGGGTAGCCCTGATGGCACGGCTGACCAGAGAAGCGGGCCAGGATTTCGGCGGCGCCGTCGGCGGCGACAGATTCATAGAATCGCACCTTTACGCCGGCCACGTTTTCCAGGCCGCAGACAAAGCAGAAAGAACTATTGGGTTGCTTCTGCACTATACCCAGCTTGCAGGTTGATACTCGCCGAAAACCGCCCTGAGAGCATCGCAAATTTCGCCGACTGTGGCATCGTTCTCGACGGCCTCAACAAAGAGCGGCATCAGCGGCTCGTCGGCAGCGCGCGCGGCCTGCTCTATGCGCTGCAGGATGGCGGAAACTTTAGACTGATCACGGCTGGCGCGTAGAGCGGCCAGCGCGGCGATCTGCTCATTCTGCACGGCCTCGTCAACGTGCAAGGTTTCTTCGGGGAGCTCAGCCCCGCCCTGGTAGCGATTGACGCCGACAACGGTCTGTGCGCCGCTCTCGACAGCGCGCAAGGATGCGTAAGCGGATTCTTGTATCTCGCGCTGAATGAATCCGTCTGCCACCGCCTGCATTGCCCCGCCCATCTCGTCGATGCGCTCGAGGTAGTCGCAAACCTGGCGTTCGATTTCGTCGGTCAGCCATTCAATATAGTAACTGCCGCCAAGCGGGTCTACGACATCGCCCACCCCGCTTTCGCCGGCCAGAATCTGTTGTGTGCGCAAGGCGATTTCGACCGCCTTTTCGGTTGGCAACGAAAGGGCCTCGTCCTTTGAATTTGTGTGCAGGCTCTGCGTGCCGCCGAGAATCGCTGCCAAGGCCTGAACCGTGACGCGGACAATGTTGTTATCCAGCTGTTGCGTGGTCAAGGTGCTGCCGCCGGTCTGGGTGTGAAAGCGAAGCCGCCAGCTCATCGGGTCGGTCGCGCGGAAACGCTGACGCATCAACTTTGCCCACAGTCGACGGGCCGCGCGGAACTTGGCCACCTCTTCCAGAAAGTCATTGTGGGCATTGAAGAAGAAGCTGATCTGGGAGGCAAACCGGTCCACGTCAAGACCGACATTGATCGCCTGTTGCACGTATTCGAGGGCGTTGGCGAGTGTGAAAGCAACCTCCTGGACGGCGCTGCTGCCGGCTTCGCGAATGTGATAGCCGCTGACCGATATGGTATTCCATCTGGGCACGTGGGCGGCACAGTAGCGGAATAGATCGGTCATGAGGCGCATCGAGGGCAGCGGCGGGAAGATGTAGGTGCCGCGGGCGATGTACTCCTTCAAAATATCGTTCTGCACCGTGCCCCGCAGTTTGTCCATGGGTACGCCCTGCTCCCTGGCGACTGCAACTACCATTGCCAGAAGGATAGCGGCCGGCGCGTTAATCGTCATACTGATGCTGACTTTGTCCAGCGGGATGCCCTGGAGAAGGGTGCGCATGTCCTGCAAACTGCTGATGGAGACGCCGACTTTTCCCACTTCACCCAGAGCAAGATCGTGGTCGGCGTCGTAGCCGATTTGGGTAGGGAGGTCGAAGGCAACGGAAAGACCGGTCTGCCCCTGTTCGATCAGGTAGTGGTAGCGCCTGTTGCTCTCTGTTGCCGAGCCGAAGCCGGCGTACTGGCGCATAGTCCAGAGGCGGCCGCGATACATATTAGGCTGCACACCGCGAGTGAAAGGGAATTCACCGGGGAAGCCGAGTTTCTGCATGTATTCGGCGGCGCTTTTCTCGGTCGCTGCCTCCTCGGAGGGTGAGTAGAGAGGCTGGATGACGATGGAGGGGCTGCTGGTCGTGAAACGCTCTTTGCGTTCGGGGAACCGCCTCACCACCGGGGCCAGGGTGTTTTCCTGCCAGGTCTGTTTCAGAGTGGTCAGTTTGTTGGGGATGGGGGAGGTCTGCAAGCCGTTGGCTTGCTGCTTGCCTCTAGAATCAGCCATCTCGATACACCTTTTTGGCGTGCAGCGCCGGCGGTGCGGTTTACATATCCAGCCGCCCCGCCAGCGCGTTGCTCAGGGTCATTTCATCGGCATATTCGAGATCGCCGCCGGTGGGCAGGCCCCGTGCAAGACGGGTCACGCGCACGCCAAGGGGCTTGATGAGTCTGGCAATGTACATGGCGGTGGCTTCTCCTTCAAGATTTGGGTTGGTCGCCACCAGCAGTTCTAGCGTCTCACCGTCTTTAGCTGGATCGCCGGCATGGTGGGGCCGCAGCCGACCGAGCAGTTCCCGAAGCTTCAGATCGTCGGGCCCAACTCCCTCTACCGGCGAGATCGCCCCATGCAGGACATGATACAGCCCGTGGTAGGTACCGGTGCGCTCGATGGCCTGGACGTCGAGCGGCTCTTCGACCACACAGATGATCGACCGGTCGCGCTGTTCACTGTCACAGATTGCGCAGGGGTCTTTGTCGGCGATGTTGTGACAGACGCCACAGAAAAGCGTATTGGCCTTTAATTCTTGCAGCGCGACGGCCAACGAGAGCGAGATTTCGCTGTCGCTACGCAGGAGGAAATAGGCCAGACGTGAGGCAGACTTCGGCCCGATGCCCGGCAGGCGGCTGAAGGCGTCGATCAGATTTGAGACAGGCTGTGCAAGCGGCTGCATCGCGATCCTAGAAGCCCATGCCAGGGATATTGAGCCCATCGGTAAATCCGCCCATGCGCTCTTCGGTCAGAGATTTTACTTTTTCGGAGGCGTCGCCGATTGCGGCCATGAGCAGGTCTTCCAGCATCTCCACGTCTTCGGGATCGACCACTTCCTGATTTATACGCAACGCCTGCACTGCCTGATGGCCGTCCATATCAACTTCAACCATACCGCCGCCGGCACTGCCTGTCACTATCTCGTCGGCCAACTCTTCTTGCGCCTTCTCCATGTCGCCCTGCATCTTACGCACGCGGGCGGCCAGATCGCCGCCCATTCCGCCGCCAAGCGATCCGCCAGCGGGCATACCTGCGGCACCGCCGCCAAATGGATTTGTGCCGCTCCTGGTTCTACGATTCTTATTCTTTTTCGCCATGGACTTCACTCCCAATGCTAGATTTATGTATGTGCCAATAGGTCCGCCGGCTACCGGCGGCCGTCGCTTACTTTAGCGCCCAATTCGGATACGGCGTACTCCAAGAGGGGATCCGCTCCCCCTGCCTGCTTTTCCTCCACAGCCCGCCCTGCAGCAGCGGGGATCGTAGCTTTGTCGCCGCTCTGGCAGATGAGGGATATTTGCTGGCCCAGAATTTCGGCCAGGATGCCAGCGACGGTATCTTTTGTTTTGGCCTCGGAAATCATGCGCTGAGCGAACCCATTATTGCCAAAGGCCATTGCCACGGAATCTCCGCCGATCGCAAGATCCCGTATAGAGCGCAAAGAGGCCTGCTCTTTTGGTCCGCACCGGTCGCGAACCTTATTCAAGAATTCATCCCAACGGTCTCTCAGTCGCTGCATGGCCTCGGCGTCCAGAGGTGTGGTTGTTTTTCTGTCGGCAACGGGACTCTTGCCAGCCCGAGAAGCAGGAGGGGCGGCACTCTTGTCCACCGCAGGCGGAGTCGGTGCCGCCGACTGAGGGATGGATTGGGTTGGGGCTGCCGCGGCCGCTTGCTGCTGACCTCCCTCTATGACCTCAATGAGCGCCAACTCCAGTGGTAGTTGGGGCTGGAACCCGCTTTTCAGTTCAGACAGGGCCTCGCTGAAACGTTTAATTGCCGAGAGCGTCAGCGGCTTTGATAAGTCCTTGGCCTGCCGCTGCATCGTCTGCACAGTATCCGGAGCACGGTCTTCCAGGAGGGCGCCATCTCCGACCATCTGGACGAGCATCACTCCCCGCAGGTGCTCGATCACCTGCTCAACAAACTCGTTCAGGCTACCGCCTTGCAGTAGCAGGTCATGAATCAGTTGCAGCCCCGCGGATACATTTTTGGTTGCCAAAGCATCAACAAATGCGGCCACGGTTGCAGTGGCGACACTGCCCAGCAACTGTTGCACCTGTTCCAGGGAGATGGCGGGGCTGTCCTCCGTCGACGCGGTTGCGCCGTAACTGGTCATCTGATCGAGCAGGCTAACCGCATCCCTCATGCAGCCTTGCGCGCTGCGAGCAATCGCGAAAACGGCAGCATCTTGAACCTCGAAGCCCTCCTCAGCGGCGATATACGTCAAGTGTGCTGCGATTTCGGCAACAGGGATACGGCGGAAATCAAAACGCTGGCAGCGGCTGAGAACGGTTGCGGGGATGCGGTGGGGTTCGGTGGTCGCCAACACGAAACGCGCGTAAGGGGGGGGCTCTTCCAGCGTTTTGAGCAATGCGTTGAATGCGCTGGCGCTAAGCATGTGTACTTCGTCAATGATGTAGATTTTATAACGGGACTCGCTGGGCTGAAAGCCGACCTTTTCTCGTAATTCCCGCACATCGTCGACACTGTTGTTGCTGGCGGCGTCGATTTCGATCAGGTCCAACATGCGGCCTGTGTTGATGGCGTTACAGTGGCTGCAGCGGTTGCAGGGCTGATTGTCTTCATCTGTGCAGTTCAGGGCCTTGGCGAGGATACGGGCGGTCGAGGTCTTGCCGGTGCCGCGCGGGCCCGCAAACAGATAGGCGTGGGCCACGCGCCCTTCGCGCAACGCGTTGAGCAGGGTCGTAGTCACATGTTCCTGCCCCACCACTTCATCGAAAGTTCGGCTGCGCCACTTGCGATACAGCGCCTGTGCCATGTTGATTTTCTCCAGCTGGGCAACGAATCCGTCGAGGTCTCGCGCGCCTATACCGCCCATTACGGCACCCAAAATTAGTCTACCATCGGGCAGGACCAGAAGCAAACGGAACAGTTTTTTTCCTCGTGGTATACTTCACTCATGAGCGAAAAAATCATCAACTCACTTCAGGAAAGGCGCCTGGTGGAAGAGGCCGTCGCCGGGTTGGCCGATTTGTCTTCGGAGACGGCTATGGTGCAGGAGGTAGAGCAGATCGCCCGCGATCACGCGACCTCTCTGATACTGCCGGCGATTCGCAAACATTTGAACACCGACAGCAGCCAGATGAGAGGCGGATTAGGCCGACTGGCGGCGCTGCTGGCCGGTCCGGAAACAGTTGTGATGCTGCGGAAAGAGGCCGGCCGACGTGACAATCCCACGCAGAGCCGATTAACTGCGGCTATGATCCTGGAAAGATTCCTTCTGGTTGAGATATCTGCGGGCCTGATGGGCGATCTGAGAGACCCGAACCTGATTGTGATGCAGAGCCTGCAGGAGGCGGTTGAGGAGGCACGGGCCAATCGGCCTGTTTTGCTGGAGTATGTGCGGCAGATGCGGCAGGAGAACGAGGATGTGGCGTTCCTTGTTCTTGACCTTGTCGGTCAGTTGGCGGAAGCAGATCAGCCGGAGTTGCTGCGGCTGATCGCATACGATTCCCGCACAGCTGTGGCGGAGGCCGCCTTGGGCCGACTGAGCGCGCTGCGCGACCCGGCAGTTGGGGCGCAGAGCGCGGCCGCCTTACACACGCTCCAATCCAGCTTGCGGCCGGACCTGGCACAGGTTGCGGCTCGGAATCTTCGCAAGTTGAGACTGGCGGGGGGCCGCTGGGAACCGATTCCGGCAGACGATTGGTGGGCGCTCATCTCGCCAAGTGACTTCCAGGGAACTCAGCACCTGTGGTTTCTGAGAAACGGAAGTGGGACTGACTGCATATTGATCGGTCTGCGCATCAACAGGAGGGCGGGTATTCTTGAGGGCTTCGGCAGCGAAAATGTAGACCGCCAGCATCTGCCATCCAGGCGGCAGGTAGGCGAGATGCTGTCCATCTCGATGGCGCCAGGTGAGAGTGCCGTCTTTCTTACCATCCCCTATACGTATGCACGCCAGTGTTTGCAACATTCTCTTGAGAGCCACTGGCGGGCGTCCTCCCGTACATTGCCAGAGGAATATACACTCTATTGCCCATTTATTTTTCAGCACAGTTTGGAAGCGACCTCTCTTCAGCTCTCGTCTTTGCTCGATGCCGGCCCGGAGATGCGGGCACAGGAACATTCCAATTTGTCGCAGGTGACGATGTCGCTGCTAGGTCATCCGGCTATGGCTGGCTGGGTTCTGTCGACCGGGAATACGAATGTGGACATTGGAGAGTCAGGAGGCCGGTCCCATGGCCGTGAACAGGGTCGGACCGGATTGGAACCTCTGGCCAGTCTGCCGTTGGAGGAGTTGGGCAAGCTGGCGGGCTCAATTGTTTCGGAAGAGGCCCCGCAGGAACTGGCCAAGCAGTTGCGGCAGGCGTTGCTAGCCCAGGCCGGATGGTTGCATTTCGCGGGCCACCAGAGTTACGCGCGCCACGCGGTATATATTGCCGAGAGTCTGCGCCACGAGCCGCTTCACAGCCATCCGCTGCTGTTGCAAATGATTGCGCTTGGTTTCAATCAAAGCAAGGCAAAAGGCGGCGCGCCAAAGTAGCCGGGTGAAAAAGCCAGGAAACATTGCGGGTTTCGTTTCCGTGCAAATATCTACTACACCAACGCAGTTGCAAATGGCAATTTTCGAGAAGCATTCGTGATCGACATGTTTCGCCTACCCGCGAAAAACTTGTATTTTGTAGCAAGTTCAGGTATGAATAGTAAAATAATTAGTAATTGTATGGATAGAGGAAGCATTTCGACGGAGTCTCTCAAGTTCAGTAGCCCTCGTCCCCTTCGGCTCTATTGTTTCAGAAGCCGTTCTTAAGGAAGAGGCAGACATGCGGGCTATCCCCGCCTCCTATTCGGGGATGGCAAATAAGGACTACGCTAGAGGGCAGCGAAAGGGTCTCGTAAGAGAACAACAGAGTGTACAGTTGCGCAGTTGAATTTTAGTCTGTCTGTTGTGTTCGATGTAGTACAGCAGCAGACATGTGCCAGCACGACGGGAACCACGGCCAAACTTACAGCGCGAAAATGGAAGCTCGGGTTGTTTGTTTCCCATGCCTCCCTGTTTCCCAAAAAGGGAAGTCCCCCGCACCCTGGGCTAACTGGACGACATCACTGATCTTAACCGGCGCTTGGAAGAATTTCGGGAGGAGTGGGCCCGCAGCCTATCCGATCCCGACCTGTCCTAATTGGCGCGATTCGTGTCAGGTTGGAGAAACACCGACTTGGCGGCGATTTGTTTACAGGATTGCTGCGGAAGTGTGTGCGCTTGTCCCCGGATGGCTGATTGGCATTATGTAGAGGAATATCCCCGGAGGGCTGGGCGAATGGAACAGCAGGAATGTGTATTTGCTTGACCCTAAGGCGGTCGGCGCCGGGCAGCAGGCATGGCCAAGAAGGCGAAGGTTTGCCATTCTTCCAAGGATGAGTAAAATAAGGACTTCGCAATCCTGAAAAAAAGTGATTCTGCACAGCGCCTTATCGCATTGCTGTGTCTGGTGACTGACTTGCAGTGTTAGAGAATCGGTTTGTATTTTCAGAGTGGCTTTGGCGCATCTTTGCAAGGGGCCGCGGCCTGACCGCCCTGTGGCATATTTCAGGTCTATTGTCCTTTCAAAAGGAGGTAGAAAGTCCTTGGCAACGATCGTCGAGGCAGAACAGGAGCACGAGTGGGGGATTGAGGGAATTCAAAGAAAAAAATATCGCAGAGTTGGCGGCTCTCTCCATTCCCCCGACATCAGATGTTGTGCTTGGCTCATTCGCCAAATATAGAGATGTCAAATTCTGTCTGAACATCGCCGAGATCCGCTCTCTCGCCGCCTTACAGGTCATGCAGGTAGCAGGGAGAGAGTTGGGAGGGATCAGGGTTTAAGATGAGTAGAGGCCAACCTGGGGAGAAGGGTCAGTGACCGCAATTGAAAAGGCCTTTTTGAGCAAAATCAGCGAATTTCGCAGTGATTGCGTATTCCGTGGTCAAGCGGATAGCAGTTGGAAACTGCGTTCTGCTGCTACGCGTCGCTTGGTCCGGTATTTCGGTGATGATGAAAGTGTCACTGATGCAACTTATTTCTCCCAGATGCACTTTGTCTATCATCGAGCGGTTCTGCTTGAACCTGCCCGGAAATTCGGCTTTGGGAGTGACAACGGTCACAGGAATTCGGACATTCAACTTCTCGAAAGGTTGCAGCATTTTGGGGCAGCTACGGGACTGTTAGACTTTACCTGGGATCCTTTGGTGGCATTGTGGTTTGCATGTAAACGTGACCACTCCGACGGAAATGTGTTTATCCTTGACCTGAGCGATGGGACTAATTTTCAGCAAATTACGCAGAAAGAGGATTCGCTTAGTGCTGAAGAAATCTTTAATCCGCCGGATGGCCATTGGAAGCAACTTTATTTTGATGCGACATTTCAAAAAGAGACGGCCCCTCGGGTTCTTCATCAACGCAGCCTCAGTGTAATTGGGCGCCCCTTAATTTCAGAAGGAGTTGTAAGGTCCGTCAAGATAAAAGCATCAGAAAAGGCAAAAATACGAGAGGAACTTGAGGGATTACTGGACATAGTTAAACCTGAACCTTTCGCCGACATACGGCGTTTCTCGGCTGCAAATGGCGCGATATTCCCTTTGCCGCGGATAAACGATCCGGATTTCTGCCGTCTACAAGGCAAACAATGCTACCTGCGGGGTGAATTCCAGAATGCGATATCCCATTACGATAAGTGTATTGACCTCGCTCCCGATTTTAGCGCGCCTTATATTGTGCGAGGGAACGCAAGAGCGGAAACTGGTGACTACCTTGGCGCAATAGAGGATCTTGATCTGGCGATTCAAAATTGGGACAGGTCATCCGAAAGTGGTGTTGGGAGAAACACGTCAATCTTCGACAGAGAAATTCTTTACTGGGCGCTCTATTTCAATCGCGGAAACGCCAAGGCCGCATTGAACGATTTCAAAGGGGCGCTGGAGGATTACAATGAAGCAGTTCGACTGTGTCAGGAAACCGGTATGGGAGATTCTATGGTCTATTACAACAGAGCGAATGCCAACGCTCTCTTGAACAATTCTGAAGATGCGATCTGTGACTACGATAGGGCAATACATTGGGGATACTCTTTGGCACGATATAACAAAGGAAATTTGCTGGTCATTATGGGCCGCTTTGACGAAGCGCTACAAAGTTATGATGATTCGATAGAAGAAGGGGCCAATCGAGCAGGCCTGATATGCAATCGAAACGGCGTGGAGGCTATACTAAACAGGATAGGCGGGTCTGGCTATGTAGTGAATTCACCAAAATACCAAGGCTCAATGCGTCGGATGACTGTGGAGATATCGTTACGCGCCTCTGGCAACAACATGTATACAGATTTTTTCAATTTTCATGGCATTTTCGGAAATGCTGGAAACGCGGGTTTGGACGGTCTACCGAACGGGACCGGCTACGCAGGCAAGAGTGGTTTTGTCGTCCTTGTTAAAGGCCAAGAATGGTAATCAGGCATTGTGAGCAACCACATCACTGAATTCAGCCCCGAACAGCTGTAACTTAGTCCGGCAAGCGAGTTTTTCGGCAATCTGTGCTCATTGGTGGCATTCTGCGCTTGCATAACCTCCAAGAACGATCCGAGCGCCCAGTGAAATTCAAGATGCGAGGAATCCGAATAGGGACGTGGATTGTCGCTGTCACGGCGTCGCTGGCATTGTTTGCCACTGCCGGTCTGGCGGCGTCATTGTCAAGTATTGCACAAGTGCCCACGGGCCAGGTAAATGTTGCGCCAGACGAGGAGACGGGAATTGATGAGGACACTGAAGTCGATATTCAGCGCCGCTTCAACGAGTTACGGCGCGAGATTCTGGACGACAGGGCTGATGCGATCGGTTGGTGGCTATCGGGAATTGCATTGTTCCTTTCCGTCCTTGTGTTACTGATTGCGGTTGCCGGTTATCTGGGCTTCAGGAAACTACGGGAAATCGAGGAAGAGGCTCGCCGAAATGTCGAAGTGGCGCGCATGCACGCGGAAGAAGCATTCAAATTTGTAGAAGAGATTAGGGGCTATGGGGGAGAAACTGACGAGCGGTTGCGGAGCATAACCAGTGCAAATGTAGAATTCGCACGCGTTCAGATTGGCGAGGATTCTACTCGTGATCCAGGGAGGGCCGGGGCATCCGCCATTGCAGATGCCCGCCTGTTGGAGGAGGACGGAAGGCTTGACGAAGCTAGAGAGAGATGGCGGCACATTGCCAGTGTGGCTGAAGGTACCAATGACGAACTCGCTGCGCTCGCCTATCGGTCGATTGGTGACCTGTCGGAACGGATGAGCCGGAGCAACAGACCATGACCAGCCTTCAAGCCCGCGCCTATTTTCTACCGAGGGACGGTTTGGACGAGGCGGGCATGTCGGATTCACGGGAGGCACTTAGCGCCTACGCGCGAGCTATTCGGTTGAGACCGGACTATGCCGAGGCCTACAACAATCGGGGAAATGTATTGAGCAACCTGGGTCAATATGAGGAGGCGGTTGCAGACTACGATAGAGCGATCCACTTGAAACCCGATCTTGCCGACGCTTACATCAATCGCGGCAATGCGAAGGCCGCCCTTCGTCAATATCAGGATGCCATCACCGACCTGGGCAGGGCAATCAGAAACAAGCCAGATTATGCGTTAGCGTTCTTGAATCGAGGTTTTCTCAAGGCCGATCTTGGCCAGTACGAGGATGCAATCGCAGATTTTGACGAGGTTGTTCTCCTAGAGCCCGACTATGCGAAAACTTATGCAGTTCGCGGGGGTGTGAAGGCTGCGCTCAACCGGAGTCAGGAGGCCATCGCTGACTTCAGTAGGGCAATCAATCTGAATCCAAATTTTGCCGAGGCCTACAACAGCCGGGGGGTGGAGCAGGTCGCGCAGGGCCAGTACGAGGCGGCCATCGCCGATTACGCTCAAGCTATCCGTTTGAAGCCGGAATACGCGGCAGCGTATAACAATCGGGGTGTAGCAAAAGCGAAGCTGGGGCGACAAAGCGCCGCGGTCGGCGACTATGATGAAGCGATTCGACTACAGCCCGAAAGTGCGGATCCCTACTACAATCGAGGGTATGCTAAGGAGCGTCGCGGTGAGCATGAGGAGGCGATTGCAGATTACGATCTGGCGGTCCTGCGGCGGCCGAACGATGTTGAAGCGTACAGGAATCGAGCCGTGGCGAAGGCTGTTCTAGGTCGGACTGGGGAGGCGCGGGCTGACTTTCAGGTCGCGCTGGAGGTTGCGGCCAAGGGCCGATAGTTTCTCTTGAAGGTTGATGCAGGTTACATAGGATTACCGAATTGGTGTCGTTCCACTGGATTGCCTGCCATTTGCGATTCTGGCTGACGTGTTACAGCCTGAGCCATTATTCGGCGGGCGAAAGGGGTGCGGCCGCAGCGTCCCAGGGCCAACCTGCGGGCCTTTAACTGGGACTAATCTAAGGTTATTACTGGGCGCGTGCGGCCGTTCCAGCTCAGAAAATCCCCAGTTCGTCTTTGGCGTCTTCCGACATCATGTCGGGGTTCCAGAATGGCGTCCACACAAGGTGAACGTTTACTTCGTCTACGTTGGGGAAGGCGTTGTGGGCGGTGCGTTGGACGTCACTGATGATCTGCGGGCCGACGGGACAGCCGGGGCTGGTCAGGGTCATGGTAACGTCGATGTTGCTCTCTTCGTTCACTTCAATATCGTAGACCAAGCCCAAGTCAACGATATTCATCATCAACTCCGGATCCTTTACATGGGTCCTGATTTCGGCTCGTACTTCGTCGGGTGTAGGCACTGAATTTTCATTCATCGGGTGATTCTCCTCAATAGGGCTGTTCTACGTAGATGTCGCCACCCTCAACCTGTACTGCGTAGGATGGGGTCGGCTCGAATGCTGGCATGCTGAGAGCTTCGCCAGTGCGGATGTCGAAGCGGGCGCCGTGCCGGGGGCACTCGACCTGAGTGCCCTCCAGGATTTCTCCCTCCACCAGCGGGCCACCGTCGTGTGTGCAGACATCCTCGATTGCGTAGTAGTCGCCGTCCAAATTGAAGACGGCGATGCGGACACCATCCAGTTCGACCAGGAGACGTTCGCCCGGCGGGATGTCCTCAGTCGCGGCCACTCTTACAAAGTCTTCCATTTACTCTCACTACCTCAGGGCGTAATCTATTTGGGCCAGTCTGTCAGTCCGTACAGCCCTGCTTTAAGTGCTTTCAGGGGCAGAAGCGCGCATTTCAGGCGCACCGGCCCGATCTCGATACCAAGCAGGTCGAGCACATCCTCTTTGCCCCACTGCTTCAAATCGGCCACCGACATGCCGATGATCTCCTCCATAATCATGGACGCGCTGGCCTGGCTAATGGCACATCCCCGCCCTTCGAACGCGGCGTCTGCCACGATGTCGTCTACGATCTTCAGATAGATGGTGACTTCATCGCCGCAGAACGGGTTGGTCTCGTGACGGTGTACGTCGGCGGCCTCCAGCTTGCCTTTGTGTCGGGGGCGCTTGTAATGATCGATGATTGCTTCGCGGAATAGATCCATGGGAGCAAGAAATAAGAACTTACACGAAAGGCAAAGGGCATATTCTGCCCCTTGCCTTTTCTATTTACGCAACGCCAAAATTCAGTGCGGACGACAATGCCAGGACAAGCATCTATCTCTCGATCGGCAGTCCGACGGCGTTGCCCCACTCAGTCCAGGAACCGTCGTAGTTACGCACGTTCCCGTAGCCGAGAAGATAGGTCAGTACAAACCAGCTATGGCTGCTGCGCTCGCCGATGCGGCAGTAGGCTACGATGTTATCGCTGCTACTGAGGCCCTGCTCCTCCTCATAGATGGCACGCAGGTCAACGGCGCTTTTGAAGGTGCCGTCGTCGTTGGCAGCGCGCGCCCAGGGCACGCTACGGGCGCCGGCAATGTGCCCGCCGCGCAGTGAACCTTCTTGCGGATAGTCGGCCATGTGCAGTAGTTCACCCTTGTACTCGGCCGGGCTGCGCACATCAACCAGAGGAAGGCCGGCCTGCTGGTGGGCCAGCACCTGTTCCCTCATGGCGCGGATAGCGGCGTCGTTGCGCGCCGGCGCGCGGTAGGAAGCGGCGGGATAGGAGGGCTTATCGGTCGTAAGATCTCTGCCCTCGTCGACCCACTTCAGGCGGCCACCGTCCATAACTTTGGCGTTGGTATGCCCGAAGAGTTGGAACACCCAGAAGGCATAGGTGGCCCACCAGTTGCTCTTGTCGCCGTAGAAGACGATAGTCGTGTCGTTTGAGATACCCAACTGCTCCATCAGGGCCTGGAACTGCTGCTGGCCCAAATAGTCGCGCACGACGGCATCGTTTAGGTCTTCCTGCCAGTCGATCTTCTGAGATCCAGGAATATGGCCTGTATCGTAGAGAAGAACGTCCTCATTCGATTCGAGCAGGCGAATGTTCTTGTCGTTCAGATGAGCGGCGACCCATTCAGTACTGACCAACACGTCAGGATTGGCATACCCTTTGTCTGCCATATCACTTCTCCATTGCTTGATGTATGAGGTTACCTGCTGACTTTCCGATTTATTACTTTTTCCAGCCTTTTTACGACGCCTTCCACAGGAACGCGGTCGAGCACTTTCTGAAGGAATCCCTGCACAATCATCCGTTCAGCCTGCGGTCTGGAAAGGCCGCGGGCCATCAAGTAGAAAACGTACTCGTCCTCTACCTGTGCTGCGGTGGCCGCATGGGTACAGCGCACATCGTCAGCCTCAATCTCCAACCCAGGTATGCTGTCGGCACGAGCGCTGCTATCCAGGATTAGATTGCCGTTGCGCTGAAAAGCGTCTGTCTTCTGCGCGCCCGGCAACACTTTGATGATGCCCATGTAGACACTGCGAGCGCGATGTTTGAGCGCACCGTTGAAGAGCAGGTCGCTGAAACAGTTGGGAACACGGTGCAGCTGCAGCGTCTGGTGGTCGATATGCTGGCGACGGGTGGGGAAGTAGAGCCCCAGCAGTTCGCCGTGCCCGCCTTCGCCCCGCATGTCCAGGTCGAGGAAGGCTTTTGTCAAGCGGCTGCCCCAACTCACCTGGACCCAGCGCAGGTCGGTATCCTTGCCCATTGCCGCCCGACCCGTGAGAAAATTCCAGGCGGAATGCTCGAAATCTTGGAGGTTGATGTAGCGAACCTGGGCATTGTCCTTCAGAATCAATTCCACAACACTGGCTTGGAAGGAGTTTTTCGCGCCCAGAAGATCATCGACAACGGTCACTTCGGCACCTTCTTCGGCCACGAGGAGTGTGTGGTGATAGCCGCCGACGCGCTCGCCCTGGTAAAGGATCGCATGCAGGGGAAGCGTGACTTTGGTGTTGCTGGGCACGAAGATGAACGACCCGGTGTCCCACAGCGCCGCGTGCAGGGCTGTGAATTTGTTGTTGTCCGGCTTAGCTGCCTCAGTCATGAAGTAGCGTTGCACAAGTGCGGGATGCCGCTGCACGGCCGTTTGAAGGTCGGTGAAAATTACGCCTTGAGCGGCAAGGTCGTCGTTTTCCTGGCTATACAAGACCCCGCCGTCGCGATATAACAGGCTGGCGGAGGACTCCATCTCGTCCAAGGCGTTGAGCAGAACGGGGTCCAGTTCATGGTGCTCTACGGTCCCACCAGGAGTGGCGAAGGGCGTGTAGTTATCCAATGAAAAGCCGGTCAGGCGTGTACGCCGCCAGGCTTCGTCGGTCGGTTTGGGCCAGGGCAGGCTCTCGAACGTCTGCCAGGCGCGCAGGCGAAAGTTCAACATCCAAGCGGGTTCGTCTTTTGCTGCCGAAGCCCGCCGCACGGTTTCCTGCGAAAAACCGGCAGTCTCCTCGACAATTTCTTGCGGTTCTTTTATAAGCACAGTCACATTCAGTAGACTCCGTTATCGAAAACGGGAGATCACAAGTCTGAATTTATCTCCCGCGGCGCAATGTGCGTACCGGGTTGCTTGCTGCCTTTAGTGTGAACCGAGACGTCAGGCAAGCAAACTATCCAATGCTGCCTTCCATCTGCAGTTGGATCAGGCGGTTCATTTCAACTGCGTACTCCATGGGCAATTCTTTGACAAGCGGCTCGATGAATCCGCCCACAATCATGGCGGCTGCTTCGTCCTCGTCAATGCCCCGGCTCATCAGATAGAAGAGCTGCTCTTCGCCGATCTTACTGACCGACGCCTCGTGACCGATGCTTACATCGTCCTCATTGATTTCGATGTAGGGATAGGTGTCCGAGCGGCTGTCCGAGTCCAGCAGCAGGGCATCGCAGACGACGTTGCTGCGGCTGTGGTGGGCACCTTTTGCCACCTTCAGCAGGCCGCGATAGCTGGCACGGCCACCGTCCTTGCTAATCGATTTGGAGACGATTTTGGAGCTGGTGTTCGGGGCGGCGTGGACCACTTTGCCGCCGGCGTCCTGATGCTGGCCGTTGCCGGCGAAGGCAATAGACAGGATTTCGCCGTGCGCCTTGGGGCCCATCATGTAGACGGCCGGATACTTCATCGTCACCTTGCTGCCGAGGTTGCCGTCTATCCACTCCATAGTGGCATCGTCGTAGGCCATCGCCCGTTTGGTAACCAAGTTATAGACGTCTGTACTCCAGTTCTGGATCGTAGTATAGCGGCAGCGTCCGCCCTTTTTGACGATGATTTCCACAACCGCGCTGTGGAGGCTGTTGCTGGAGTAGATGGGCGCTGTGCATCCTTCTACGTAGTGGACGCTGGCTCCCTCTTCCACGATGATCAGAGTGCGCTCAAACTGTCCCATATTTTCGGCATTGATGCGAAAATATGCCTGCAAGGGAATATCGACATGCACGCCCTTCGGCACATAGACGAAGCTGCCGCCACTCCATACTGCGCTGTTCAGCGCGGCGAACTTATTGTCGGCGGCCGGGATAACAGTGGCGAAGTACTCCTTAACGATGTCCTCATGCTCGCGCAGGCCACTGTCCATGTCGAGGAAAACGACTCCCAGCTTCTCCCACTCTTCTTTCAGGCTGTGGTAGACCACCTCGGACTCGTACTGCGCGCCGACGCCAGCCAGAAATCTGCGTTCCGCCTCTGGGATGCCAAGCCGGTCAAAAGTGCGTTTGATGTCCTCCGGCACTTCGTCCCAGCTTTTGCCCTGCTTTTCCGCTGGGCGCAGATAGTAGAAGATGTCGTCAAAATCGATACCACTCAGGTCGGCGCCCCAAGTCGGCATCGCCTTGGAAAAGAAGATATCCAGTGCTTCGTGACGGAACTTTAACATCCATTCCGGTTCCTTCTTGATGCTGGAGATCTGGTCGACCACCAGATGCGTCAAGCCCTTTTTAGCTTTGAAAACCGCGTTCTCTTCGTCATGAAAGCCGTACTGGTAATCGTCCTTTACGCCTTCAAGATGCTGTGAATCTGTCAGTGCAGTCACAATAACCCTCCTTGATAAGGAATGGAGCGACCGATCGTGTGTAGCCGGTTGCCTCCAAACCTTAGTCCGTATTTTTCGGCAAGTGCACCAAGGTGAAGTCTGCCGTGTTCGACATGCCCTTTCAGTGCCCCTTTTTATCAGGCGGGCACGAGTCCGGAAACAAGCTCTTCCTCGACCCAGCTATAGCCCCTTTCTTCCAACATCAACGCCACTTCCGGACCGCCTGTCTTGACGATGCGACCGCCAAAGAAAATACTGACGTAATCCGGCTTTACGAAGTTCAGAATACGCTGGTAGTGGGTAATGAGCAGGAAACCCCGGTCTTCCGTGGCCAGCTTATTGATGCCATCCGAGACTACCTTCAAAGCATCAATGTCCAGGCCTGAATCGGATTCGTCCAGAATCGCGAATTTCGGCTCCAACATTGCCATCTGCAGGACCTCAGTCCGCTTCTTCTCGCCGCCGGAAAACCCTTCGTTCAAATAGCGACGTGCAAAGCTGGAATCGACGTTGAACTCTTTCATTTTCGTGTTCAATTCACGACGAAATTCCCGCATGGGCATGAGATTGCTGCCGATGACACCGTTGGCGCTGCTGCCGGCATCTTTGCTGGTGTAGCCCCGAACGTTGGATACGGCCGTGCGCAGAAAATTGGCGACGCTGACACCGGGAATAGTAACGGGATACTGGAAGGCCAAAAAGATTCCCGTTCTGGCCCGTTCGTCGGCCTCCATGTCCAGAATACTTTCGCCATCGAGCAGGATATCGCCCTGTGTTACCTGGTAATGTGGATGGCCGGCGATCACGTAGGAGAGTGTCGACTTTCCCGACCCGTTCGGTCCCATCAATGCGTGGATATCCCCACTGTTCAATGTCAGATCCACACCCTTCAATATTTCTGTATCTCCGATAGCAACGTGCAGATCCTGGATCTCAAGTGTACTCATATCTTTCTTCACTCCTCCAATTGGCGGCTGTGTGCAGCCGTGAACTATACGAACGACCGCCCGACGACGGATGACGCGTTCAGGACTCAAATTCAAGTTCGGCGGGGCTGCTCTGCTTGATTTCAAAGGAGCAACTGGCGTGCCCGTCCATTATGCAGTCATCCAGCGAGACTTCTGCTCCCAAGACCTGCTGCATCATCAGTTGATCCATTTCGCAGATCTCCCGGTGCTCGATGGCGAGGTCGTGATAGGGGCAGTTATACATTTTCAAGGCGATAGTATTGCTTTCGTCGGCTGACACGTCGGTCAGGACACCTTGCCGGCCGAGAGCGCCGGCCATCTCCTCGACTCTGTGTTGCAGACCGGTCGCCTTGACGCTTTCTTCGTACCGTTCCGCCAGCCGCACGCCAACTCGCTTCAAGAGAGTACCGATTTGTTCCGCGCCGACCATTCCGTACATTTCCTGGAGCATGGTCAGGGCCAGAACGTCACAGCGGCATGCGAAAAGCTCGCGGGCGGCATCCGTAGCCACATAGATGAAGTGCGGCCGCCCTACGCCCGAACGCTCCTCACGCCGGTCCAGATATCCGCTGGCCAGCAGGGCGTTCAAATGCTGGCGCACGGCTGTAGTTGTCACGCCCAACAGCACTTCAAAGTCTTTGATGGTGGCAGACGGATTGCGTTGCAGATACTCGAGAATCTGCCAGGGAGGTGAGTTTTGGTCTGGACTGATAGACATGAGTCATTTCTCTGTTGTTCAGGGCCAATTGCGGCCTCAAGCACAAACATTGGTAAGACCGACAATAACATTTGATCCAAATCATACCACCTCACGTTCATTTTGTCAATTTACACAGTTTCTATTGTGGAAATAGACAAAACTGTTTGCATAGCCACGTTTTTATACCATCCACTCTCTTTTCGGTCCAGAATCACGGCCTCCCAATCAACAGGAATCGCTTTCTCGAACTAGACGTTGTAGCGGATGCATTCCCACTGATTCACTGACCCGCCTGACTTTTGGAGGAAAGTCAGGCGTCCTTTTATAATCACTGTTTGTGCGGTCGCCGCGCTGTGAGGAGATTGCCGTCCGATTGACTGGAGGAAGACAAATCGCACTGGGCTATATGCAATGCCAGAAACTCGAAAGCGGGTTGGATTGGCCCCGGCGGTCCTGCAGGAACCGGACAGGAGGTTCGAGAGAGTGGAGTTCAATGTTGCACAACTCATGAAGGAGGCGACCGGCGCATGCAGGGAGTTTGCACTTGATGATGACATCACTGATCTTGATGCCGGCCTGACGCCCTTGAGCCATTTGACCGGAACCCTGGAATTATTGCGCATTAACAGCGGCGTGTTGGCAACGGGGGATTTGCGGGTCAAGTTGTCGTTGCAGTGCGGAAGGTGCCTTGAGCGGGTGACACCTTCAGTGCCTGTCCAGTTTGCTGAGAGCTTTCGCCCTTTGACTGATATCCAGACAGGGCGTTTCCTGTTGCCGGAGGATTTTGAAGGCCAGGCAGAGGACCTGACCGATGAAGCTCTGCTGATCGATGCACAGCACATTCTCGACATCACCGAGGTTGTGCGCCAGAATATCTGGCTCTCTAATCCGATCGTAGCCGCTTGCGACTACACCGACCCTGCCAGCGGCGCCCCGGACCAGGAGGCTTGCCCGAATTACTTGAAACTTTTGTCAGAGTCTGCCCTGGCCAGTCCGCAAGCCACGCAGACACCTGCAGAAGCCACAGGGATCGATCCTCGTTGGGAGGCCCTGTTGGCGCTGCGAAATGAACCGCCCCGCGAGTAGATTGAGGAGGAACCGAAATGGGACCGCTGCCGAAACGTAAAATAAGCAAAGGCCGCCGCAACCGCCGCCGGGCGCACGACGCGATCGGCGCCCCGAGACTGGTGAGTTGCCCACAATGCAACGAGAAGACCCTGCCGCACCGGGTCTGCCCGCACTGCGGCTCATATGGGGGCCGCATGCAGGTCGTGGAAGTGGATGAAAGTGAAGCCTGATAAAGATGGCCTTGCCGCTCACGTACAGTGAAGAAGCCGGCCCGTTACTCTACATGTTCCCCGGTCAGGGTAGCCAGCATGTGGGCATGGCAAAGGAGTTGGCCGAGGTTTATCCGGTCGCGCGCGGCGTGTTTACTGAGACGGACGATCTCTTGGGCGTAGCGATCAGCAAGTTATGCTTCGAGGGACCGGAGGCATTGTTGACCGACACGATCAACGCCCAACCGGCTCTGTTTGCATCGAGTATGGCGGCTCTCTGCGCCATACAGGCGGAGCTTGGCTACTTGCCCCGACCGGCCTTTTTCGCCGGCCATTCGATGGGCGAGTACACGGCGTTGGCCGCGGCCGGTTGCATCGACTTCGCTGATGGGCTGCGTCTTGTGCGTGAACGGGGCCGGCTCATGAAGGAGGCGGGCGCGAGGCAGCCTGGGCGCATGGTCGCAGTGCTCGGACTGAGCGAGGAAGAGGTTGCCCAGATTTGCGCGGAGGCGGCTGCTGCGCATGAAGGCGTTGCCCAGATCGCCAACGACAACTGTCCTGGGCAGATCGTCATATCCGGCGACGAGAGTAGCATCGCTGCAGCAATGTCTGGGTTGGAAAAGGCCGGAGCACGCAAGGTCGTGCCCCTGGCGGTCAGTATTGCTGCACACAGTCCGCTGATGGAGCCGGCGGCCGCGCAGTTGAGGGCTACGATCGAAACGATGGAAGTGCGTAAGCCATTGGCGCCGGTGATAGGCAATACCAGCGGCCGCCCTCTCGACAGCGCCGAAACAGTCTGTGAGGAGTTGAATGCACAACTTACAGGCAGCGTAAAATGGACCGCTTCGATGAAACATGCCGTTGACGCAGGTGTCGAGACGGCAGTTGAGATCGGACCAGGATCGGTGCTTACCGGCCTGATGAGGCGCATCCAACGCAAGGGCAAGAGGGTGAATGTGTCAAACGCGGCCGAGGTCCGGAGATTCACGGGGCAGCTTGGTTAAAAACGGCTGCCCCTCAGCCGTGTCCAAGACGACGTATACCGGAACGCATTCAGTTGCTTGCCGGTTGCTCAGGTTTTGGCCAATACACACATTGCCAAAGGTACTGTATTTCCCTTTCCTCTTTTCCGCCAGATTGTAGTAGAATAGCGGCAACATAGCCACCGCACCGAGAGATTCCATGGATTTTACAGGCAAGATTGCGCTGGTAACAGGCAGCAGCAGCGGAATCGGAGCGGCTATTGCCAAGGATCTGGCTACAGCGGGCGCGCGCGTCGCATTGAACTACCGCGGCAATCAGGCCGGAGCCGACGCGACGGCCGCCGCCATCCGTGACGCCGGCGGCGAATGCGCCAGTTTTCAGGCTGATGTGAGCAGTTTTGACGAAGCCACCGAGTTGGTGAAGGTGGTTGAAAAGGAGTTGGGCAGAGTCCACATCCTGGTCAATAACGCGGGTACGACCCGCGACGCGTTGATGATGAGCATGAAAGAAGAAGGATGGCGCACGGTGATGGGCACAAACCTGGACAGCATTTTTCATGTTACCAGGGCCGCGCTACGCGGCATGATCCGGCAGCGTTGGGGGCGAATTATCAACATATCCAGCATAGTCGGCCTGGCGGGACAGGCCGGACAGACGAACTATGCGGCCAGCAAGGCCGGAATGATAGGTCTGTCCAAGAGCCTTGCTCGGGAGGTGGGCAGCCGCGGCATTACGGTGAATGTGGTTGCGCCTGGCTTTGTGCCGACAGCACTGACAGATATAATGAGCGACGAACAGAAGGAACATACGATCGCCCAGACACCGTTGGGACGGTTCGGGGACCCGGAGGACATTGCCTGGGCTGTCGCATTTCTGGCGAGCGAACGGGCAGGTTTCATTACCGGCCAGGTTCTTTCTGTAGATGGTGGTCTAGTGATGATGTGATCGTTTGAAAGTTGACAGACAGGTGACAATGATAGACCATACGCAGCATCTCGTTGAGCCATCCGTAGCGCCCGAACCAGTTGTCGTAAGTGTAGACGACAGCGAACTTTCCGACAGTAAGGCGATCCCACAGGCCTGTTCGGCTACTGGTCAGAGGACAATCGGTCCCGGTGCGGAAGTAACCGGAAGGCCCGATCAGCGGAGCCGTACGGGCGACGTTGTCGTTGCCCGACGGGCCGAGCGCAGACGCGCGCGGCGCACCGCTTTGCAAGTACTCTATGAAGTTGATTGTGCCGACCATCGTCCGGGCATTGCTTTGGATTATCGCCAGGCAGAGGAACAGTTCGCCAACGAGACGCTTGCTTTTCTGTACTGGCTAGTGAGTGGTGTTATCAGATACCAGGCCGACCTGGACTCGCTGATCGGCCGCTATGCGCCGGAGTGGCCCGTAGGGAAGTTGGCCATCGTCGATCGCAACGTATTGCGCCTTTCCATCTTTGAACTGTCAAGCCCGGATGCGGACGCGCCTCCCAAGGTTGTCATCAACGAGGCAGTGGAGTTGGCCAAGACCTTCGGCAGTGACAGCAGCCCACGTTTTGTCAATGGTGTCCTCGGCACCGCGCTTCGAGAGATTTCCCAGCCATCCGCGAATAGACAAGTGAGCCGGTAACTTCTGGCATGAATAGCATCTTCGGCATTGGTGTCCTCGAATTTATTTTCATTTTGATCTTCGCTCTGATCTTTCTTGGCCCGGAACGGCTGCCCAAGGTAACCAGAGACGTATTACACTTTATCCGACGCTTGCAAAAGCTTTCGGGTGATCTGACTCGTCAGGTAAATGAAGAGATCGGAGACTTGCGCGAACTCGATCCCAGCTTTCATATGAAGGAACTGATGGGCGAGGACGAGGACGAGGAAGACGGGAAGTCAATCGGTCGGAAGGATAGCCAGGACGCGAGCGCTTCCAAGAAACAGACTTCGGCTCCCTCCCAACCGGGTCAGGCCGCTGACGCTGAGTCGGCGTCTTCCGAGCAGGAGACAATCGCACCCGCGGCTGCCTCGTCGACTACCCAGCCGGTACTGTCGGACCTGAATACGTCTGCATCGTCGAACGGGCGCCAGCAGAGTGGCGAAGGCACCGATGCCAAGCCCAAGTCAACAGGAACAGCAATCCCATCAGCACCGCGGGCCAGTTCTTCGAAGGCCTCGACCCGAAGCCCGGCGGTTGGCGCCGCGGCCCAAGGGACGAGCAGTGGGCAGAAGCGCGGCGTCAAGACACTGTCCGAACTGCGTAAGCAGCAGCGGACAAAGAGACAGTCCGCCTCCAGTGGGTCGGACTCTTCCTACCTGGAAGAGCGCAACAAGCGCGCCCAGCGGCGGGCGGATGATCGGCGCGATGCAGTGGCGGCGCAGAAGAACGTACAGGAAGAGGCGTCCGAGCCCGAGGACGCCGCGCCAGATACTGTTGACGCAGAAGTGAGCAATGAGTCCTCTGTACTAGCCGAACTGAGAGGCAACGGTGAAGGGTCAGGGGAAGGCGTTTCCGATACTGACGTCCTCGTGGAGGAGGGTGACGTAGATTCCGGCGAGGGGGCGGTCGCCGCGGTGGCGGAGGATAAGGAAGGCGAGGGTAGTGAGGAGACGCAACTGTGACGCAACAGGTTACGCCTCTGGACACCGACCCTTTTGATGGCAGCCGCATGGGGCTGCTTGATCATCTGACCGAATTGCGCAACCGGATGATATGGATCGTTGGCTCGCTGCTGTTCGGAATTGTCGCCAGTATCGCCTTCGTGGAGCCGGTCATTGCTTTTATTACCGAACCAGTTACCAGTACCAGTTCCGGTGGCTCTGAGAATGTAGCAAACAGGCTGATCGCAATCGGCCCCACCGACACAATCTTTGTATTCTTTAAGGTTATGTTTGTGATGGGCGTGATCGTAGCCATGCCGGTGTTGGTCTACCAGATCGTGGCATTTATTGCGCCAGGACTTTATCCCCACGAAAAACGCGGCCTGTTTATGCTCCTGCCTGGCATAATGGTTCTTTTCTTTGGCGGCGCCGGATTTGCCAATTTCGTTATGCTGCCAGTGGCCGTCGGCTTCCTGCAGAACTTCCTGGGAGATGTAATCGATCAGGAGTGGACTGTCGACCGCTACGTCGGATTTTACACGCGCATTGTCTTCTGGATCGGTGTTGCCTTCGAAACTCCTCTTGTAATCGCCTTCCTGGCGCGTATTGGGCTCGTCAGCGGTCCGCAGCTGCTGAGGATGTGGCGGCAGGCAATCGTAATAATCTCGGTAGTGGCGGCGATGATTACGCCGACCATCGATCCGATCAATATGACGATAGTCATGTTGCCGCTCATCAGCCTCTATTTCCTCGGGGTCGGCCTGGCCTATGTCCTCTACAAGCCGCGGGTGCCACGCGACTTAGATGAGATGGACTGGGGTGATGATGAAGAATAACCGGGAGTCGCTGATCGCTCGTAAACAGGAAGTTCTGCGTGAGTTGACGAGAGCACAGCGGCAACTGGAAGCCATTAGAGTTGCTGACAGTCCGCATCAGCGGCGCCAACTGCAACAGTTGGAGAGTGAAATCGATAACTTTATGGCGGAGGAGTATCGCTTGCGCATCGCCATCGATCGCGCGAGATAGCGATACGAGGGCCCCACTCGAGGTCAGAGGGAAGTGTCTGGCCACGTTTGGGGGGGGCCGATGGTCGTTGACTGCAGTCGGTCAAAATCTGGTCGGTTTATGCGCCGATATGGCGTTGTCTTTCGCAAGAAGGGGGCGCTTTGCAGGAACAGTTCGATGTGTTCATCACTGCCGGTTATGACCCGGACAAACCGGATCAGGTCAGTGCGGCGGCTGGCGCGGCACATAAGTCTCTCGTGCCTGTGGCGGGAATGCCGATGGCCTGGCATGTGGTACAGGCCCTGGCGGAGAGTGACCGCATCGGCGAAATCGTTGTAGTAGGACTGGAGCCGGATGAGATCGATTTGGGCGTAACTGTGCATCACGTGCCTAATCAACCCAGTCTTTGGGCCAGCCAAAATGCCGGTTTGCGCAAACTCCGAGAACTGAATCCCAACGACCGCTACGTCCTCGCTATTTCCGCCGACATAGCACTTCTGACAGGCAAGATCGTCGATACATTTATCAAGACCTGCGAACCATTCACTCTTGATGTCTACTGGGGCATCGTGCGAAAAGACGTAATGCTGTCCAGCTTTCCCGACAGTAGGCGCACCTACCTGCCACTGCGGGAAGGCTCCTTTTGCAGCAGCGACCTTTACCTGGGGCGTCTTTCGGCCGGCTTTCACATCCAGGAGCGCGTCCGGTATTTCATCGACAATCGCAAGAATGTCTTAGCGCAGGTATGGAAGCTGGGACTGCCAACAGTGGTCAAGTTCCTGTTTCGCCGCCTTGCCATATCCGACATTGTTGACATCGCGTACCGGATCGCGGACATCCGCGGGCGACCGGTAGTTCTGCCGCTTGCCGAAGCTGGCATGGATGTCGATAAGCCGGAGCAACTGGTCCAGGTGCGTGACTATTTGGAGAGACATGCCGATCACCCTGCAAATACGCGCCGGAGGCCGGCGGGACGGGGTGAGATCTGAGGATGCGCAGGTTTCTGGAGGTACTGTGCGGGCTGGATGAAACGTACAGTGCCCGTACTGCCCTGAACGAAGAGCAGATGTCGAGGCGCCACCCCCTTTTCTGGCTAGCCCATATCGGCGCGCATTTGGGCGACTCGATTGTATGGTTGCTGGTGACGCTATTACTGTGGCGTCAGTCCGAGGGCAGCGGGCAGAAGCGGGGCACTCTGATCGGCTGGATATTGTCGTTCGCGGGGGGCGTTGCGGGCACGTTGCTGATCAAACAGGCGGTACGCCGATCACGCCCGGGCAGCGGTCGTTTTCTCTATGCGGGCGGGGCCGATGTGCATAGCTTCCCGAGCGGGCACAGTGTGCGCTGCGGAGTCATATTGACGTGGGCTACAGCCTTCTGGCCTGCGGCCGGCAAATTGGCCCCTTTGCTCGTCCTGTGGATTAGCTGGGCGAGGGTGGCGCTAAACATCCACTATATCGGCGATGTCGTTGCCGGTCTTGTCCTCGGTGTAGGTCTGTCTCGACTTATACGCAAACACGCATTGGGCCAACGCAGGAAGTGATATGAGCAGTTCGTGCGCCTACCGAACGAGGTAGGCAAGTCATGGCTCTTGCCGTTGCTCGATTCGGTACTCGTAGAAAGCTTCCTCAGTCGTCACCGGCGTCAGTCCGCTGATAGCCAGCACCACCTCGCTACGCCGATCCAGGCCCTCCACATCGATACGGACGGTCCCGTCTGCCTCGACGGGCGCCCGCTCGAAGCTTTCCAGCTTGTCGTCTTGAAACACCATGATTTGCACGAGCCATTCCTGTGGGAGGCGATTGTCGGTCAATAGCCAGCCTTCGCTCTCCCAGCCGTCCGCGCCACTTTCCCAGTTAGTGGTGTAGCCGATGGCCGGAATTTCGATTTCGTCGACGAACCAACCGGGCGCGTTTACAGCATCATCGGTCACATACTCAAAACGCAAAAATACCTTTTCGCCGGCGTATGCCCGCAGGTCAAAGGACTCCTGCACCCAATCCGGTTTCGCGGCGCCGGGCGAAGTCGCGCTTAACGCTGTGTATGCAGGGCCGAAGCTATTGCCGCTGGGGTTGTCGGTGGTGGTCCGCTGGCCTGGCAGGATATCCCACTTTCGGCCATCACGGCTGACAAGCACGTAGCCGTAATCGTAATCTTCTTCAATGTCGAACCACATTCGCACGTTCATGTTCAGTGCGACATTTAAGGGCACATCAGAGAAGTCGAATGCACGCGTCAAGCGAACATCGGAATCGTCGGTCCGGTTACTCCACCAGGCATGGTTACCGCTGAAGTGCTCGACGTTTGCGTATCGCGTTACCGTGTTTCCCTGAAAGTAGAATGACGCGTCGCCGCGTTCACGCAACGCGATGTAGTCTACGCCAAAATTGCGCACGGAGCCTTTCCATGTATTCTGTGAAAGACGCTGAGCCGACTTATCCAAGGCAGGAACCGGCGCTTGCAGCTGCCTGTAGCCATATATTCCATGCTTTGCAAGTGCGTCGAAGTCGCTAACATAGTTGGCGATGGTCCAATCAGCGAATACATCTTCGAACGTCAGATCCAGACCCGCCTTCCGTAGCGCGGAATCAAAGCCTTGGGTGCCGTTGTCCGGTTGGGAAACGACGGCCCGCGTCATCTCCTCGCCGAACCGCTGCAGGAAATAGGCCATGAAGAGATAGGCAGCCCCATAATGCCGGCCATTGTCATGCGGGTCTGTATTCCAGGTGTTCAGTTGCGTGCCCGGCTGGCGGGCGTAAACGCGGGCGAATCCCAAATCCGGGAGATAGCCGGCAACTTCCTGGGCCAGTTCACTCATTCCTTCATTGACCCAATTCTCTTCATTGCGGTCATTGTTCCAGTGGACCATGTGCTGAAATTCATGGGCCAGTACAGTCTCGTACACATCAAAGTCATTGATCTGATTCAGCCAGTCCAGGCTGATTGTAAACATCTCTTTCTGGTTGGAAAACGGATTGGCGAGAGAGCTGAAGGCGTTGGCGCTGCTGAAGTAACCGGCAATTCCCCGTCCCAGACTCGTGGCATGGAGAATGTGTAGACGGGGATCGGCGTCAATACCTGGATTTGCCT
Organism: Caldilineaceae bacterium; assembly: GCA_965220715.1. Taxonomy (GTDB): domain Bacteria; phylum Chloroflexota; class Anaerolineae; order Caldilineales; family Caldilineaceae; genus Bin5. Next base: position 2,543,068 of record OZ244843.1, on the reverse strand, counting down.
CAGTGCCGAAGAAGGCTCGCACCTGAGGATAGATATTTTGGGCGAATCGGTCTGCCGACGCAGCCATCGCATCAAGGTCTATGTCTTGGCCGCGTTCGGCCCAGACATAGACTACATCGTTCTTATGGAGCAATTCGGCCTCAACCTGGAAGTGCTCATTGTTGTCCACGTTCGCCACCCAAAATGGGATCCGATCCCCGACCGTATAGTTGGGAGCGGGAACCGTTTCCGGGATGAAATCGACGCCGGGACGAAGGCGCAGCGCCAGGTCCCTAATATCGCGGGTGGGAACAGATACAGGCTGGCGCGCTTGTGACGCCAAAGCCAGAGCTATGGGCCGAGGGGTCAACCCCCCTTTCGCCGGTCCCACAGTGTGGTCGTCGGTCGGGGGAGTCGGGGGGGAAACTGGCGTTACCTGACTGTGCACACTGATGCGCGCCGCGCGGTCGTCGCTACTTTCCTGGAACAGGACACCGGTGAGGGATGAGCAACCGCCCAGAACCACGAAGCTGGACAGGATGAGCGCGACGACGCCAAAAGGCAAGAATCGCCTCCCATCTCTGTACATTGAGTTGGGTGTAGGGTGTTTTTGCCGGGGAACTCCTGCCGGCGGCTGTATGCCTATGCGCTCGTCGGTATCCATACCCTGCCGGATCGTCAAGAGATTGAGGCGCCAAAAATGGTTGGCCCCAGGAGACCTCCCAATGTTGCCAACCTCGTAGGGTTACTTCAGTTACTGGCCGATGACTCGATGTTCCAAGCCAGGCGCAATGGTCCTTTCGGTAGCTTCCCAACTGATGGGGGGCGGCCGCGGCGATTCAAAGTTTCGGAAGACGCGCCCCAAGAGCGCCACGGCAATGCCAACGTAGACAATGCTGCCGAGGAACCAAATCATGCCTCCGCTGACCATCTGATCTTGCATCGTCGTGAACTCGGGAACGGGTAAGCGGCCGGCATAGTAACTGTAGGCCGGAGTCTGGCGGAATGCCAGCGTCACGCCGGTAACCATATTTGGAACTTCGCCGCCAATTATTACATAGAGAAACGCGATTGCCGGGTGCATCGCTGACCGCAGACGCGGCCCGGTTCCCAGCGGATACCACCAGAAAAGCATATATGTAATCCAGACGCCCCACAGACTGAGGCGGTAAGCAGTGGGATGGTAAAGCAGCCAGTTGGCGATGCCTGGGTCGTGCCAGAGCAGGAAGACGCAGAAGGCAATCATCCAGACAACGAGCGGATGTGTCGCGCTGCGAATGAAGCGCCCGGATATTGTCGAATCTCTCAGCTTGCCCACTGTCCAGCGCCGAGCAGAGGCCGGCAGGCCGCGCAGAATTACGTGCACCGGGCATGCCAGCCACAAGAGAGGCGGAGCCAGCAGCCCAATGAGAATCTGCTGCGCGGCCCTACCGATCAGCAACTCCCGCTGCAGGGCGACAAGTGGCGAATGAAGTGCCAGCCCCAGCGCAAATATGCCCGCTACAAAACTGATCAACCGAGCAATCGTTGCCAATGGCGCGCGAGTGCGCCGCAATCGTAGCCACCCCCACGTGTAGGGAAGGAAGATGATCAGCAAGACCGCGGCCGAGACAGGATAGAACTCCCAGTCAGTCAATAGTTCAGGAATCGAGGCGTTCATGGATGCAAGCATAGTCGCGTGAAGGCGATTTGCCAAACGGAGAAGGCATGTCAGCAGGGTGGGCTGCAGCAGCAAGGTCGCCAGCCCGCCCATCTTGCTCGAATTAGCAGGCTGGTGGCAGAATCGAGAGGGCGCAACGAACCGCCGGCTTGACGGCCCATGCCACACGCGTGCGATGCTGAACGGGCCCGCAGCGCTAACCGGAAGCAGTGCATGGCAAGCGCAAAGCGGATGAGAAAGTCCTGGCCAGCGGCTAACTGCGAGCCAGCGGGATGGCTGTCGTCCAGGCGCGTCCAAAGGAACAGAGGTCGATGGCAGACCATGAGGTAAGTGTTTACCAGAAGATGCTTCTCGTCGTTAGGGAGATTCCGCGGGGGCGGGTCTCGACCTACGGCCAGATTGCGTGGATTGTGGGTGCGGCGTCGCCGCGCATGGCCGGCTACGCGCTAGGCGGGTTGCCTGAGGACACCGACATTCCCTGGCAGCGGGTGGTCAACAGGCATGGGGGCATCAGTCCCCGCGGAGATCCTCTGGCGACGGATCGGCAACGCAAACGGCTGGCGGACGAGGGCATCCGGTTCCTGCCCGACGGCCGCATCGATCTGGGTCGATTCGGTTGGGCCGGGCCGGACCCAGACTGGCTGGAAGCGCAGGGCTTCACGCGACTGCCCTGGCGCTCCGGCGGCTGAGCCGGCATTCCCATCTTGCAGAACATGAATGAGCCGACTTGGATCGCGGCGAGGTACCCTGCGGGCTGCCTACTACGCGCTCTCCGCTTCTTCTTGCGACTGCCAGCCGAAACGTTTATTCAGCAGTGCCGCGCCCGCAACCCGCAGGTCGGCATCGGTGAAACCGCCGCTCAGAGCCAAGACTGCGGCATACACGGCCCAGCCGGGTAGGATCGCCAGCCAAACGTCCGCTCCAATCGCGGACATGCCGTAAAGAACAGCTCCCATTGCAACAGCCGAGATGGTCGGTCGCCAGATCAGATCTGGCCAGGCGACTGCGCCGACGTGGCGGCGAACACGGCGGGCGAAGAGGAGCAGCAGACAGACTTCGCTCAGAATCGTCACCACCGCCGCGCCGATGAAACTGAAAACCGGGATCAGCAGAAGATTGCCGACCAGGTTGAAGAGGACCCCCAAGACAAACGCCTTGGTCAAATACCGTTGCTGGTCGGCGGCAATGAGTACATATTGGGTTACACTGTTGACAAAGCCGACAGGAATGCTCCAGATGATCACCTGCAGCGCCAGCGCTGAGCCCCCTTGAATGCTGAAGCCACCGCAATCTAACGACCCCAGAATTGCCCCTACGATACGGCAGGCAAAAGCCGGTAGTTCGTGTACCTCATAGGAAGCGGCGACAAACCTCGTCCCGCCGAGAAGAGAGATTAGTGGAAACGCTAACGCTGTGATCGTCACTGCCACTGGCAGGCTGATCAACAGAAGCAACCGAACGCTAAGCACATATGAACGCAGCAATTCTTGGCCCTTCTGTCTTGCATATCGGCTCATCAGCGGGAAGAGGGCTAAAGTAAATGTGCTGGGGACAACGTTCAGGCCGTCTACGTATTTGAGGGCTACGCTGTAGAGACCAGCGCTAGCCGCCCCGGCAAGAGGGCGCAGAATCCAGATGTCCATGCGCCAGAAAACTGTCGCAAGCAGGTGGTTGATCATCAGCGGCCCACTGGTTGCGAACATCTCTTTCTGCAGGGACCAGTCCCACTTCCATTCGGGCTTGAAAAGGGTTGAGCGCACCAACCGGATCAGCCACAGAAGCTGGACTAGATTCACAACAAGAGCCATCCATGCCAGCCCGACAATCCCCCATCCGAGCAGTAACGCGAGGGCACCCAGAGCCGCTTGCAGGAGGGCCACGGCAATGCCAAGGCCGGAGGGATACTCCATCTTTTCGAAGGCATTGAAGAGATTGCTGAAAGCGTCGGACCAGTTGGAGACAAGTATCACCAGGGCAAACACCGCGATTGCTCGCAGTTCCGACTGACCGATGACATTCCTGAACCAGAAGCCGCCTACTGTCAGCCCCATCAGAACCAGAGTTCCCCCCCAAAGGAAGGTGCGTAGGGCCAACACATTGGTCAGATAGCGGCTTGATTGGTTTTTGTCCGCCGCCACCTCGCGATTAAGGAGTGTGCCTAGTCCGTAGCGACTGAGGATTTCGAAAATACCGTAAACGGCGACAACCCAAGCATATTTGCCCGTTCCCTCCGGCCCCAGAAGGCGGACATACAGCATCGCGTAGGCGAAATAGATGGCTCTGTTCGCCAGATTCAGGCCCATTGGCACCACAGAATTCTTGGCAACGGTGCGGGCCTCGTTAGCCGTGGCTTCCGGCCGAAAATAGCGTCCCCATGTCCACCAAAGAAGCAGCAAGAGGCTCACCATCGCTGCCAGAAAACTGATATAGAGGCCCAGCTTGAAGCTCATAGGGCTGTAGGTGAATCGGACCGTCCACTGGCCGCCTTCCGGCAGATAGACGGCGCGGAATGCCGAGTTGGCGCGGTGGATGGTCAACTCTTGCTCGTTGTTCTCATCGCCGCCGAAGGGTCGCAGATAGGCTTTCCAGCCGGCAAAGTAGGCGTCGGTTAGGACCAGCCAACCTCTATCGCTGAGGTTGACGTCGACGAACACGGTGTTGGCCGTGTATCGGCTGATAGTCGTGTCGGCTGTCTGTGGGCTGGACGGATTGAGCGCGTTGGCCGCGGCCGGCGGTTCTTCAATGAAAACGGTCCGACGCAGATCCGCCTCCAGGAGCGGCTGCTCTGCGGGAGGGAGGACGACCGCCTCTGTTGCGATGAAGGTGCGAGGGAATGCCTCCAGATTTTCGTAGACGCGGATCGAGTTGCTTTCGTAAACCTTCTCCCACGAGTCCGCGTTGGGCACTACCAGTTCCGACAGGACGTATTTTACGCCCAGAAGGTCCAGCAGCTGATTCTCCAGCGCGGCGAAAGGATTGCCCCCGTTCGCAGACGTATTCGAAGCGTAGATTGGCGCAATTCGATTGTAAAGGAGTTCGCCGCTCTGATCGGCGATGCGGTTCATCAAGCCAACATACTGTTTGGGAATGATCGAATCGTAGCCGCGGATATCCTGCCAACCGTAGTACATGCCGACATTGGCATTGAAGGTCTTGCTACCGGGCGCGTCAAAGGTGGTGAATCGGAAAGGAGCAAAGCGAATGTTGCCGTCCGAGCCCGCGTCTTCTTTCTGATTGATGAACTGCACAACCGGCGGCACATTTTTCAGGGGTGAAAGCGCTGGGTCGGTAGCAGGATTGAAGGAGCCGTGGGCGCCAAAGAGATCGAGAGCGAGAAGGGCGACGAACGCGAAGGGAAGTGCGGTCGCAACCCGCATCGCAATAATTGCATTGCGGGGCTTGGGGCCGTTGACTTCGCCTTCTCTGCTGTCCTTAGATTTCGGCCGAGTGAGCAGCCACAGAATCAGTCCGCTGGTTACGGCAAAAGCGCCGAAACGGGCCAGTCCCACGCTCTGATAGCCCCAGAACATACGCCCATCTGAAAATGCCGCTTGCGCCAGGTCTGAGGCTTCTACGACCCGCTGCGCCAGGTTAACAAATGGTGAAGGAGTGAAATAACTAGCGGCTACTGCCAACAGCGCGGCCAGTCCGGCAGCGAGAGACGAGAGCGCGAGGATTGCGACAGCCCATTTGAACTGGATTTGGATTCGCCCAATAGCAATCGAGCGGCTGATGCCAGCCGGCACGCGCAGAGATAGCGCCTGTTCCATGCCTATACCGCCCAATACTGCCATCGCAAGTGTGAAGGGAAAGACCCATCTGAAGGGGCTGTGAAGCTGGTCCCAGCCTGGCAGGCCGTAGAACAGTACGGCGTAGAGGGGAGTGCCGAACGCGAAGAGCAAGGAGACCAGCGCCAACAAGGCGAAGAGAATAGTGGGCACACGCAACTGGCGGTGCGCGGCGACCAATTTGGCGGATTTCTGGTCTCCGGCACGGTCGGTCACACGCGCCAACGAGACGGCCACGGCCAGCGCGGCAAGCAGCCATGTGCCGATCCCGACGTAGTTGCCGCCCTCTACATAGTTCTTTATTCCCCAGAAGATAGTGTTATTGGGCTCTCCCAATCGGTTTAGCACGGCAGGTTGCCAACGCAGAGCCCACAGATCGAACCAGTGATGATGGCTGGGGTTGCCGAAAATGTCGGGGAGAAAGAATGTAAGAATGTGGCGGTCCGGCCAGGCCCAACCGACCACCTGCTGGTAGGAGGCTGAGCCTTCACGGAAGTTCTGTTGCACTAGTTCCAGTAGTGGCAGGATCTGCACTGCCCCGGCAGCAAGGCCCATCAGCGCGACCAAGAGAATCCAGCCGGCAATTTTTGCGACTGCCCGTAGTGCTTGCAGCCCTGTCTGTTTGGCGCGCGGCGGGTCGACTGCCGGCCCCTCTGTGCATTTTCCGTCGCTATTGCCAAGGACTCTTCGCCATGCCACCAAGAGCCGCACTGCCGTAAAGATTGCTGCCACCAGAAGCGTGTAGTACAGAAACTCAGGGTGGCCAGCCAGAGCGACCAGCCCGACCACTGCCGCGCCGGCAACTACATACGGTATCGGCCGAAAGCTGGCTACCCCTTTCTCCTCCTGCTTCTGGATCACTCTCTCGATAATTGCCAACAACAAGGGGAGCCAGGATGCGGCGGCGATGACCATTGTGAAAACGACGCTAACGACCAGAAAACCACTGAATTGGAATGCGACGCCGCTGAAGAGGGCAGCCACAGGGCGCAGCTTCAACACCCGTCCCAGCAAATATGCGTTGACTCCGGCGATGGCCAACTGGATTGCCGTGAACCAGCCATAGGCGGCTTCGATGGGAAGAAGATAGAAGAGGATGCTAAGCGGGTAGGCGGCGCTGGCCTGGCCGGCGGCGAAGAAGGGTGCACCTGAGAAGAGCTGTGGGTTCCAAAGAGGCAACTCGAGCTGTTCCAGGGTTCGGCGCACATGCAGTTTCCAGACTGCGTTTTCCAGCACCAGATCGCTAAGCAAACCGTTGTGCGGGGAGATATCCGGTTGGAGCGTGCGCCAAGGCTCGAATTGATAGAGGTTGTCGTAAGGAAGCAGGGTCTTGCCGGTAAAAAGAACAGGGCCGAACCAGATCAGGGGTAGGACAGTGAGAATGGCGAGGGAAAGCAGATCGGGGCGGAATCTCTGTAGCCGGTGCATAGTATCGGCGTGTCCGATTGGCGGCATCTAACGGTGGGCAGCAGGCCGCCCACTGTCCAAGGTGGGCCGAGGATGCGTGAGTTGCCCTCTGTTTCCTGAAACTCGCTTGCGATGCCGCCACAGCAGTTCCCACACGCGCCAGATTGATTCCAGTTTGACCGAAACATCCATTTTGCTTTGACCAACCCGCCTATCCTCGAAGTGAATTGGGAGTTCAATGATGTGAAAGCCCAGCTTCTCGCAGAGGTATGCCATCTCTACTTGAAAAATGTAGCCATTGCTTCTGATGGAATCCAGGTGTATTTCCTGAAGCGCGGTTCGTTGCCACAGTTTAAAACCGGCTGTCATGTCGCGAACGCGAATTTTCAATATGGTGCTGCAATAAATGTTGGCTAAGCGGCTGAGCAAACCCCGCCACCAACTCCATTTATCGTCTAATGTTCCGCCGGGCACGTAGCGGCTGCCGACGACGACATCCATGCCGGTGGCGTACATTACGGCGAGCATCTGCGCGATATACGAGGGGTTGTGGCTGAAGTCGGCATCCATTTGTACTACGAAATCTGCGCCATCGGAAAGCGCGCGCCGGAATCCTTCCACATAGGCCGTGCCTAGTCCGCCTTTTTCAGGGCGATGAATGACCGCCATACGCGGGCGGATCTGATTATGGCGTTGTGCCAACTCTTCGGCGAGATCGCCGGTACCGTCGGGGGAGTTATCGTCGACGATCACCAGCCGCAAGTTGGTCAGAGGCAGATTGAACAGAGCATCGACCAATTCTTCCAGATTTTTGGCCTCGTTGTAGGTAGGCACGACGGCAGTAAGGGATGCCTGTTGCCATTGGGAAGAGTCGAAGACTGGACGCCGCGGCGAAGAGAAATGCTTTGCGTCAGCTGACGGCGAAACGTTCGATGAACTGGCTGGCGTCGATCCCTCTGGCGGGGAAACGCTCTGCGATTCCGGTTGACTTTGGGGAAGGTTCATATTGCGGTTTCAGTAGATGAAGAAGAGGGCGACGTTTACCCTACGAACCCTTAACAGTTCACCTTCGAGTCGGCTATAAGGGACGGAAGAGCGACGTTAATTACAACACAACTGTTGTCAATGCGCCACAACATCGCTATACTAAAAACTGAAAAGTGTGTGCATATCACTACAAACTGTTTCGGCGGCCAGACCAGGGCCGCCGATCACTTCCTTATCAGCCCGAGTCAGCCGGGGCAGCTGCCCGTTCGAAAAACAGGGGCAAATCCAGAGATGATAAACGCTGGAAGATCCAATAGCGAGACGGATTACCTTTCTCAGTCCGGAATATATGTCAAAAGGGCCCAACCAAAGGGACGTTTCTTACTGTGGTTTTTTCTGATATTGTGTCTGTTTGCGTTCGCTGCGTGCGTACCGATTCCAGCCGAAGACCCATATTTGGTGGTCACAGAGGAAATTGTGAGCGTGGAGGAAGAGGACGCATTTCCGCCAGGGGTCGTGCCCCTCATTGTAGGAAGCGTCGACCTCGACTCGCTGGAAAGCGATGGGGATGATGCAGAGGCTAACGACATCACTGATACAGCGACGTTAACAGTCAAAAGGCCCAAAGTCAACATCCGAAGCGGGCCAAGCATTGATTTTCAGATAGTGGCCAAAGCCGTGGAAGGAGACACGTTCACTACTTCCGGCCAGACTGAAGAAGGGTGGTGGCGAATCTGCTGTTTCGAAGGTACTGGCGAAGGTGCTGGCGTTGCCGAAGGTGAAGGCTCACAGACAGCCTGGATTTCTCAGATAGTGGTGACGCCCAACGAGGCCGCAGAGGCACTTCCTACTTTGTTTCCATTGTTTCCTGAAGATCTGGCGGCCTCCTGGAATGTCCAATATGAATGCGGCTCGAGGCGCTGCGCCGTAAACGAGTGCGCTGCCGTCTCCAGAACGGAAATCAATAACAGACGCGACCTACGCTGGTTGGAGATCAATCGCATCGTCACCTGGGAGGAGGCCTGCGGCGAAGATTCCGCCTGGCCGCATCAGATCGACCGAATCGAAGGAACGGAGCGCTATCCCAACTCCACCGGCCTGTTCTTTTTCAACTACTGGCTAGGCCCCAGCCCGGGAGATCCCAACGCTCTCTTCCACCTGGATACAGGGGAAGAGATAGAGGTCTGGTGCAGCGATGAACAGGAAGCGGAAGTCGCAGAGGAAAGCGGTTGGACGACGGTCTACAATGGGTCGACTTGCCACGACGTTCGTACAGGGATGCTTGTCGCGATGCAGTATACCAAGCGATGGTTCTTTACTGGCGAATTCGAGGGTGATCGATACGATCGTGCCTATTTCGGCGATTTCGAAGTCTATAGTGTGAAACTGGACCAAACGAACGCGTTGCTCTCCATTGTTAATGCAAGAGCGGCCGAGTAACAGACTGAATAGTTACAGCTGGGTTGGAGTCGCTAGGTTCCGTTGACATTTTGGGAAGGCTGTTCAGATGTCAACAAGAACTGAAAGCCTGCAGGCCTGTTAGGGATGTTTCTCGCTTGAATGTTGAAATAGACAAAACCAATTGATCCGCGAAGTCACGCGAAGGGTCGCGAAGAACACCTTTTTGTCCGCGGAGGACGCGGAGGGACGCGGAGAACACCAAAGGCGTATCGGATTTTCTTTGCGTGACTGCGCCGCCCTTCGACGATCAGGCGTAATTTGCACCCGGAAGTCGCTGTTCAGACAAACGTCAACGAGCCCTAGTAGCTCTCTTGCTGCCGCGGCTCAATTAACACCAGCCTGGGCGGGGCGCCGACCGATCCACTTGTTCAGGAGATGGGACTGAACTCCATCTGTTCCAGACAGTTTTCCAACTCTTGCTTCGCTCTTTCAGCATACGCGGTGTAGCGTAGCCGCTTGTTACGGACGTGATCCGGGAGAGGAGGCAGCAGTCCCATATTGGCCTTCATTGGTTGAAAGTCGTCAGCGGCTGCATGGGTGATGTAGTGGAACAGAGCTCCGCACATTGTAGCAGGCGGCAACTGGATGAGCGGCTCATTGTCCAGCAGGCGCGCCATATTGATCCCGGCCAGAAGCCCCCCCAGGGCGCTGCCAACATACCCTTCCGTGCCGGTTATCTGCCCAGCGAAAAAGAGTTCGTCCCTCCCTTTGAATTGCAGCGTCGGCTTCAAAAGGGTCGGGCTGTTGATAAAGGTGTTGCGGTGCATCTGTCCCAGGCGCACGAACTCCGCATCTTTTAGGCCGGGAATCATCCGTAGTACATCCGCCTGCGCGCCCCACTTTACATTAGTCTGAAAACCGACAAAATTGTAAAGCGTTCCAGCCACATTGTCCTGCCGGAGTTGAACCACGGCGTAAGGGCGCTGCCCGGTGCTGGGATCGCGCAGTCCAACCGGTCGCATGGGCCCAAATGCCAAGGCGGCCCTGCCTCTCTGCGCCAACACCTCGATCGGCATACATCCTTCAAAATAGCGCTCAAGTTCTTTGTCGGCGCCTGATAGTTCGAGCTTGGGCGCGGCCAGCAGCGCGTCGACAAACGCGTCGTATTCGGTCTGATTGAGCGGGCAATTCAGATAGTCGCCATCATCGGTCCCTTCGCTGCCGGCCTTGTCCCAACGGTTGCGACGGAACGCGATCGACGTGTCGATGCTCTCATACGTGACGATCGGGGCCATGGCGTCGTAAAAGTAGAGGTAAGGCCCGGTCAGGGATTGGACAGCGCGAGTCAGCGCATCGCTTGTAAGGGGGCCGGTCGCCAAAATCGTCGGCCCATCGGGTATGGCCGTCACCTCTTGGCGGATCAACTCGATCTGGGGGTGCGAGGCTATGCGGCTAGTGATTTCCTCGGCAAACTCATCTCTGCCGACCGCAAGCGCCTGCCCGGCAGGCAGCGCGTGTTTGAACGCCGTACGAATCACAAAGCTGCCCAGACTCTGCATCTCATTCTTGAGAATGCCCAATGCCCGGTCGGGCAGCGTGCTACCCATTGAATTTGAACAGACCAGTTCTGCCAACCGGTCGGTAACATGGGCAGGGGTGGGGCGTACCGGGCGCATCTCGTATAGCCGGACAGAAATGCCGCGCTGCGCCAGCTGCCAGGCTGCTTCCGTACCCGCCAACCCCCCTCCTACCACTGTGACTGTCTTGCCCATTTTCCCCTCTGGAATGATAATTAGACGCTGTTCCCCATATAGAGGCTGGATGCGGCTGGGGACGGTTGCCTTGCGCCACATTCCCGTTGGCGCAGGCGAACCACCAGCGTCACAGGCGCCACTGAAGGATTGTGCCAGTTTACCACCAACGCGTACAGTGCCCAAGAATATGAATATGATCGTTGTCGATTTGATCACAAAGAAGCGGGACGGTGGCGAGCACACGGCCGATGAGTTGCGATTTCTGATGGAGGGAATGGTTCAGGGGACAGTTCCCGACTATCAGATCGCGGCTTGGGCGATGGCCGTCTACTTTCAGGGGATGAGTCCGACAGAGTCGACCGCGCTCACTCTGGCCATGGCCGCCAGCGGAGAAACGCTGGATCTGAGGGGACTGACCAGTACGGACAAGCTGATCGTGGACAAGCATTCCAGCGGCGGCGTCGGCGACAAGACCACTCTGACCGTCGGGCCGATTGTAGCCGCCTGCGGGTTGCCGGTGGGCAAGATGAGCGGTCGCGGGCTCAGTTTTTCCGGGGGTACGATCGACAAATTGGAGGGCATTCCCGGCTGGAGCGCCAGCTTGAGCGCTGAGCATTTCCAGCGCCAACTCAGGGAGGTAGGATTGGTGGTGGCTGCCCAGACGGCCACGCTGGCGCCCGCCGATCAGTTGCTCTACGCGTTACGGGATGTGACCGGCACGGTTCCCAGCTTGCCTCTCATAGCCGGCAGCATTATGAGCAAGAAGTTGGCTGCCGGCGCCGACGCCATCGTCCTGGACGTAAAATGCGGACGCGGCGCTTTTATGGAATCGCTAGCCCAGGCCAGAGAACTGGCCCAGTTGATGGTCTCTATCGGCCGCGGCGCCGGCCGCCGGGTGACCGCGTTGGTTACAGCGATGGATCAGCCTCTGGGGCGGGCGGTCGGCAATATTCTTGAAGTGCGGGAGGCGATTGACACGCTTCTTGGGAGTGGGCCGCACGATTTTCAGCAGTTGACCCAGGCCGTGGCATCCGAAATGTTGCTGTTGGGCGATCCACAACTTCATAGGGAACAGGAGGCGGTAGGAGAAGAGTCCGCGCGTGACACGGCCAGGCGCAGGGTGCAAGAGGCCATCAACTCAGGCGCAGCTTTTTCCAAGTTCGTAGAATTCGTAGCGGCCCAGGGAGGCGATGCGACGGTTGTCACGAGCCCTGAGCGCCTGGCCTCCGCGCCAGTTACGCTGGAACTGCAGGCGAAGCGGGGGGGATTAATCGATGCATTGGACGCGCGGGCTATCGGCCTTGCCGTTGTGGAGCTGGGCGGCGGCCGGCAGCAGAAGGGAGACGCCATCGACCACAGTGTCGGCGTGGTTTTGGCGTGCAAAGTAGGCGAGCAAGTTCAAGCAGGCGATACGCTTTGTACGATCCACGCGGCAGACGCGGCGGCTGCCCGAATCGCGGCTGGCCGCATTCTGGATGCTTACAGTTTCAGTGATATGCCAAGTTTCGCCACTGACAAAGAGGGTAAGGGGACAAACGGAGAGGAATTCAGAAGTGAATGCGTTTCGGTACTGGGCGGGCCGGAAATGCCGATAGTATTGGAACGTATCACCAGTTGACGTCCTGCCTCTGCGCCAGCACTGCCCTGTAAGTATCCACGGTCGAAGCGGCTATTGTAATCCAGTTGTAAGACCGCATCACCTCCTGTAGGCCGCGAGCACGCATCGCTTGCGCCTGGACAGGATCCGAAAATAGCTGGTCTACGGCCCACGCTATGCTGCGGGCATCGTTCGCCCGTACTGTCAATCCTGTGCGCCGGTGATCGACAACTTCACTCAGCCCGCCGACATCGCTGGTAATGACGTTACAGCCGGCGGCCATTGCCTCGAGGGCAACGATCCCGAAGGGTTCATAGAGGCTGGGAAAAATCGCCACATCGACGCTACGGTACAGACAGTCCCGCGTTTCGCTGTCGATAAACCCAAGCAGCTCGACAGCCTCACCGATTCCAAGCTCATCCACCAGAGGCTGCATTTGCTCGCTGTTCCTGCCTGCCACCAGCAGACGCACTTTGGGATATTTATCACGTATCGAAGGTAGCGCATGCAGCAGAACCTGCACCCCCTTCTCTGGCGTGATGCGTCCGATATAGAACAACAGTTTTTCCCCTTCGGGCGCATATCTAGCTTTCAGTTCCTGCACACGGTCGGGTGAACAAGACGCAAACGGAGTGACATCAACGCCGTTTGGAATCAGGGTCACTTTGTCCAGGGGAACGTCGAAGAATCTTCCCAGCTCACCAGCCATGTAGGAACTGCAGACGATTAGCCGCCAGGCTTCGAAGCATACCTGCCACTCCAACTGATTGATCTTACGACTGGTTTCGTTCGGCACATGTGAATGGTGGCGACCCCGCTCGGTGGCATGAATGGTGGCGATAAGAGGAATTTTCCAGGCATGTTTCAGTTCGATGCCAGCAGAGGCGGTCAACCACTCGTGGACGTGTATAAGCGAATAGGGGTTGCTGTGGTGCAACTCCTTTGCCTTTTTTACCAGATAGCGATTGTTGTCGATGACACTGTTAAACAGGTCCAGGGGATTGACTGCGGGAGTCTCCACCCGGTAGACCGTCACTGCTTCCGACAGCTCTTCAATATCAGGCGCATTGCCGCTGTGGGGCGTCAACACATCCAATTGGAACGGGGTACCGCCTTCGCCGGCAAGGGCCACGAATGCCGGCACAAGCTCCGCCACATGTTTCCCTATCCCGCCGACGACATTGGGGGGGTACTCCCAGGAAATGAAGAGAAGACGCATTTTGAATTCTGCAGTGGACTCAGTGTGGTTTTTACGGTGTGATTTTTGCAGTGTGGTCTTTACAGTCGGAATGCAGTTCTGGCCTTGCCCACCTTAGGGGAAAGGCACGATTTCCGCCAGTTCGCTTCTTCCCTCGCGATCGAGCGCGAAGACAGCCAAGCCTGGCTCTTTGGCTGCAACGCTATGGCCGGCAATCTGCGCTAACGCCCACCGTGTGGCATGGTAAACGGCAAAAGCTGTCGGCGCGGCGTTTTCATGCGTTTCAACCCACTCCCTGTATTGGTAGGCGCCTTCGTCCAGCGCGACTGCCCAGTAGACAGGACCTGGTGGAACTCCGGCCAGCTGTTCGAGCATCAGCGATCGAAAGATCGAATCATCAGCAACATTTGTTATCCAGAAGGGAACTGTGGGGTTAAGCGATCTCAGACGGGCCAGAAACTCGGCGCCCTCCTGAGCATCCCCCAGCCAGAGCACTCCGTCGGCTGCCCCGCCATCATTCTCATCGTCTGAAACAGTCACTGTTTTGCCTGTTTGCGCGGACCACTCCTTTGCAGACAGCTGCGGCCAATCGGCCTCCAGTCCGGCAAGCAAAATGTTCTGTCCCGCGATTTCCGCTATGAGGGCGACGATCAGTGCCTGGGCTTTCTCATCTGTGGCTGGCGTTGTCGGCAGCCACCAGTCCAGATCCGAGGCGGCTATGACATCCGCCACCGCAAAGACCGTCCGCGCCTGCATCGGTCCGACAACAGCCACCACGCTATCATCACGCAGCATCTTCAGGGCCGCGCGGCGAGCCTGCATCGGGTCAGCGGAGGTGTCCAATGCAAGCGGCAATGCTTCGACCTCAACCAGAGGATAGTCTGCCAGTGCGGCGCGCATGGCCGACAACGCCTCGTATCCGCTCTCACGGTGCAGCCCTTCGAATGGAGCCAACAGTCCTATCTTCACAACTGGCCGCGTGGAAGAGCAGGCTGAAAGAGATAGGGAGATGACCAGACAGAAGACGGCGCATAGTGCTAATGGGGCGCTTCCAATCGTATCACAGCCCTGGCGCGGCTCGGAAATTTCCACAGACACAGATTTTTCGACTGAACGTAGCACCCAGAAGCGGCGTAAGCGCGGCATAACCATTTTTTTGGTTTCATCAGGCTGCCAGATTAAGGCTGATAGCCGTAGATCAACCGATTCCGCTCGTGCTCTGCGAACGTTTGAGCAAAGACATGGCGCCCATCTTCGCCAGTAGCAAGGAAAAAGCAGTAAGCCGTCTGACCTGGATTGCTGGTCGCCTCGATGGCGCGCTGACCTGGGCTGGCGATGGGGCCAGGCGGCAGTCCTTGATGCAGATAGGTATTGTAGAGACTTTCCACCTGTGCGTACTCTTCGATTGTCTGCGGCTTCCACCACCAGTTTCCGGTCGCGCCTTTGGCGTACTGGACGGTTGGGTCGGCCTGCAAATACCGGCCACCAACATCAGGACAGTTTTGGTTGAGTCGATTGAGATAGACGCTGGCAATCAGCGGCCGTTCGTCATCCTGGACGGCCTCCCGTTCCACGATCGATGCCAGCGTTATCAGGTCATGTCCGCTCAGGCCGCTGTTTCCCCCGATCAGCCCCTCGGCGCCGACCCGATTCTCAAAATTGTTCAACATGGATGCAAGGACGATTTCCGGCCCACTGGCATTGACGGGGAAACGGTAGGTGTCGGGGAAGAGATAGCCCTCCAAAGAGGCGCCTGCAGGCAGATTCGTCAAGAAATCGTAGTCGGCCACCAGGTTCAGACTTTGGGGCTGGCGTACAGCCGTCAGAAATCGCTCGCTGTCGATTACTAAATTCTCGGCCAGTCGCTCAGCGATCTCTTCCGCCCGAAATCCTTCCGGAATCGTCACAGGAACCTCTTCAAAACGGGCCTGCCGCAGTTCAACTGCAATCTCAGGTATGGTCATCGACCCTGCCAGCATGAAGTGGCCGGCTTCGATATTTGTGTCCAATTTTTTCACGCGCAGGTACAGGTTGAACAGGTCCGCATCGCGTATGAAACCGGCTACGGCCAGACGGGCGGCAACATAGCGGGCCGGCTCACCGGGATTGATCGTGAAGGCCCGCGGCCGGGGATCGTTGCTGGCAGGAATCGAAAGTTGATCCTCTCTCAGTCGCAAGGTCCAGGCCAGTATGTACGCCTCGATGTTTTCCGGGGTCAGCGCATCTTCGCCCTCATCTGGATCGATTAGAGCGGCCGACTGTTGCTCGACGGCAAGAAACTGTTCCGTCAAGTGCGCCCGCGCTACGCTCACTACATTCCACAGCACGAAGAGAACCAGTGCCAGAAACAAGGCCCGAATCAGATTCAGGAGAACTTGCTGTCTTTGAGCTTGTTTATCGAATCGGCGAGCGGTTGCTTCATTTTCCACTTTTGGGCTTCCAAAATATGGGGCCGGAGAGGCCCCGCTTTGCGTTTGTCCGGCAACGAGCCCATTTTAACACTTGGCTCTTTCAGCACCAACGTGCGGGGTAGTTCGTCTTCACCGGATGCTTTGTTCCGTTCCTGGTTGTCTGCTATGCTAAACTGAGAGATGGAGAGTGGCCCGAGGTATCCGTGCGAACGGAACCAAAACCGCCACATTGTCGGGCATGTCTTGCGCGCCAACAACGACGCGTCGCCCCTTCATGGGGGCCGGCGCAGGGACCGCACTGTTATGGACAGTACATATCTCTGGCAACTGACTGCCAGCGGCCTAGCCTTCCTTCTGCCCACCGGCCTGATCCTGGTTGCCGCGTCCGGCATGAGGGCCCATCGGGCATGGGATGCCGCGCTGGGCGGGCTGGCGGCCTTTTGCCTGGCCGGGCTGGGGTACTGGGCCGTTGGCTTTGCGTTTCAGTTCGGCAGCGTTGGTTTCCTATATGGCGACCATCCGGAGCTATCCGGCCTATTGCGGGGGTGGAGTCCTCTTCCCTTAGGTTGGGGAGACGGCTGGGTAACTGTGGGCCTGGAGGGATGGTTCCTCACTGGCTCGGCGGCGACGCCCACTGCGTTGGGCCTTTTTCTGGCGCACGTGCCGTGGTCCATGTCGGCGGCGTTGTTGCCGGTATTGGCGTTACGAGGGCGGGCACCGGCGCTGGCGACACTGATTACCGCGTTGGCTGTCGGCGGCTTTGTCTATCCGTTGGCCGGCAATTGGGTGCAGGGCGGCGGTTGGCTGGCCGCATTGGGACGCAATATCGGCTTGGGACACGGATTGATCGATTTCGGTGGAGGGGGCACTGTCTTCCTCGTATCAGCCTCCGTGTCCCTGGCCGCATTACTGGTGTGGCCACCGCGACGAAACGGGCAGACGCCGCAGGTGGACTCTGGACTGCCTTCCGTCCACCTGCCATTGCTCGCGGTGGTAGGCGCCCTGCTCGTAATGGCGGGGGTACTGGCTTGGGTGTGGGCAAGCCCTGTTCAGCAGCCGGGGACGAATGCGTTCACCGCCATGCGAACCGCTGTAAACGGCCTGCTTTACGCCACGGGCGGCGTGACAGTTCCTCTGCTTTATACCTGGTTCGTGACAGGCACGAGTGATCCGGGAATGAGCGCCCGAGGCCTGGTGGCCGGTGTAATCGCCGGATTGGCTGCGGGGCCGTTTCCCGGGCACCTTGGCGCGCTGTTGACCGGTCTGCTGGCCGGGGCTAGTGTGCCGTTTGTGACATTTGCGCTTCACAGAGTGTTCCGCCTCGACGACGGTGCGGGCATATTCGCCACGGTAGGATTGCCGGCTGCCATCGGGCTGCTGTGCGTAGGGATCTTTGCCGACGGCGCCGCGGGCGCGGGCTGGCAGCAGATTGGAGCAGGCAGTTATCTGGATGTGCCAGATCAAGGTGTTACAGGTTTGCTGGCGGCGTCAGGCTTTCGGGCCGACTTTCCCGGCCAGATCCAGGCACAAATCATTGGAATCGCAGGGCTGAGCCTATGGGGATTCATCTGCGGAAGCCTCATCTGCGGGCCGTTGGGCCTGTTTTTCTATGGCTTTGGAAGGGCAGTGCAGAGCGACGAGTACGTGACCCAGCAGGAACCACTCCGGAGCAGACAGCGGAATTGGTCTGAGAGCACAAGAGCAGAGCGAGCGGATGTCCCTTTTTCGCAGGACTTGGCCACGTCGTCAGCGGCAGAAGTGCCGGCGGAAGAACCCCGATTCCAGTGAGACGGTTACGCGTCCGCCGTTAACGAACTGGTTGCCAGATTGAAGTACTGAGCGCCGCCCCGGTCCAAAACGCTGCGGATAAAATGCAGTTCACCTACCCTCCAATCGATCCAAGGCTGGTGTGTTTCTTCGGCCACTGCCCGGCGCAGCTGTTCGGATGTCGCCCGCAGGGCAGCGCGCGGCGCATTGCGGACGGCGCGAGCAAAGGTTATGTGAGGCGAAAAGCGCTTTCGGTCCAGAGGAAATCCCACCTGCCGGGCCAGGGATTCGACCTCTGATTGCACTGCTTGAAGCGCTGCGGAATCACCTCCGATTCCCACCCACAACACACGCAGATTGTTCCACGAACGAAAACATCCGAGCCGGGACGGCGCCAACGAAAACGGGCCGTGCCTTTGCGCAATTCCGGCCAGCCCTTTTTGCAACTGACGGCGCTGGATTGCATCCGTCTCGCCCAGGAATCGCAGGGTAAGGTGCAGTTTGTCGGGGTCTGCCCAACGGAGTACGGGCGGGAGGTCGTGCAGCGCTACGAGGTCCCGCAACCGATTCTGCTCGGTTCGCAGTTGTTGTTTCACTTCGGGGGGAATTTCTATCGCGATGAATGTGCGCATTGTTGGTAGGCTCTCCCCGGGATCGGGACAGCGCGAGAGGTCGGTTAGCGCAGCAAAGCCTGCAGATCTGCGGTCAGGGCCTCCGCGGTCACATCTGCGCTGAACAGTGCCCTCCAGTTCCCATCCCGGTCGATGAGATAGACGCCCGATGTGTGGTCAAGAAGATAGTATTCGTCCGCCAAGCTCTGGCCCTCGGCGGGGCCGGCGAATAGCCCGTAGGCCGGTTTGAGCGCCTCCAACTCATTTTCGGGAACACGCACACCGTAGAAGCGGGGGTTAAAGGCGTGGACATAGGGCTCCAAGCGGGCGAGAATGTCCCGCTTTGGATCTAAAGAGACGAAGACGACCTTAAGTTCGGCGGCCAAGGCGGGGGCCTCTTCCTCCAATGCGCGTTGGGCCGCGGCCAGTTCCATCATGGTCAGCGGACAGATGTCCGGACAGAAAGTATAGCCAAAAAAAATTAGAACCGGGTTCCCTATCAGATCGGCAAGTTCGAAGGGCGAACCGTCATAGTTTTGGCCGCGAATCGAGGCAGCCGGCTCGACTTCTTCGAACACCGTGCCCACATATTCGTGCCGGCTACATGCCGCGCAGAGAAACACCAGTATGCATAGGAGAAATCGCGGCACTGGGCACCGCCGCCAAAGACGGCCCAATCCCACCGGTTGCTGCTTGTGCGGCAATTGCGTGTCGAAGGATGCAGTTAGTGCTGCGTCTCCCAGGTCACTTCGTCCAGTCCCTATCATACCCGGTCCTAAATATCGGCAGGGCCTGTTTCCCTGCATCTTTGAATACTTCCCAGCAGGTGAGACAAGGCTTCCCCCCTGACCAAGCGAAATTCCAGTTTATCAGCCCTACCGATTCTATCACACGCCGTTTTTTCATGGTCAATCCGCGACGCTGTGCCCCGATCGGAAACTCCTATTGCGGGCACGCCTTTTTGTTTCGCCAGCAGCGCATGAGACGGCTACCCGGCGGAGCCCTTATGGCCCTGGCGGCTCCCAGAATCCTGATTTCAAACGGTGAGTCCAAATTTTTTTTCCAGTATTTGACCTCCCGAATATCCCACAAAAATTGACGTAACCCCGTGCCCATGCTAATGTTCTTTACTGGTGTGGTTTGAACTGGTTTTGCGTGTTTTGAGAATGTTTCGATTCTGGAGAGGACACCGATGAACGAACTCTTTTCGGATTCGCAGGCGGTTGGCGCGTCTTTCCCCGCCTGGACAGATCAACCTGATCCGCGGCGGTTACTGCGAGAGCGGGACCCTGAAATATACAGTGCGATTGAGTTGGAACGACTTCGGCAGACGAATGGCATCGAACTGATCGCCAGCGAAAACTACGTCTTTCCCGAGGTACTGGCGGCGGCCGGCAGCGTTCTGACGAATAAGTATGCCGAAGGCTATCCGGGGCGGCGCTACTACGGCGGCTGCAAGTACGTTGACATTGCCGAAAAGATTGCCATTGAACGGGCGTTGGGGCTTTTCGGCGCCGAGCATGCCAATGTTCAACCCCATTCCGGCGCCCAGGCCAACGCCGCGGTCTACATGGCCTTGTTGGAGCCGGGCGACACCGTATTGGCGATGAAACTTGACCACGGCGGCCATTTGAGTCATGGATTTCATCTGAACAGCTCCGGCCACTACTACAACTTTATCCACTATGGCCTCGATCCCGAAACCGAGCGGCTCGACTACGACATCATGCGTCGGATGGCAATGGAACACCAACCGAGACTGCTCCTTGTGGGAGCCAGCGCCTACCCGCGCCATTTCAACTATCCCGTCCTGCGCGAGATTGCCGATGAAGCAGGTTGCCTACTGATGATGGATATGGCCCATGTTGCCGGTTTAGTCGCCGTCGGGTTGCATCCGGACCCCGTTCCCTACTGTGATGTAGTGACCACCACCACCCACAAGACACTGCGCGGCCCACGCGGCGGCTTGATACTTAGCCGAGAGAAGCACGCCCGGTCAATCGACCGGGCTGTCTTTCCCGGCATTCAGGGCGGGCCGCTCATGCACATCATCGCGGCGAAAGCAGTCGGCTTCAAGCTGGCGATGGAGGAGCCGTTCAAGACGTATCAACAGCAGATTCTGGACAACGCGCAGATGCTAAGCGAGACGCTGCAGCAAGACGGACTTCGCAGCGTGTCAGGCGGCACGGACAATCACCTGCTTCTGATCGATCTGAACAGCTTGGAAAAGGAAGGAATCAACGGCAAGTTGGTGGAGCTGGCTCTAGACAACGCATCCATCCACTGTAACAAGAACATGATTCCGTTCGACACGCGCAAAGCAATGGTGACAAGCGGCATTCGACTGGGCACTCCTGCCGCGACAACAAGGGGGATGAAGCAACCCCAGTTTGAGCAGATCGGCCACTGGATTGCGTCGATTGCGCACAATCCCAAAGATACAGCTTTGCAGGAAGCAATACGGGACGAGGTGCTGGAAATGGTGCAGGCGTTTCCAGCGCCCGCATAGTGGAGCAGAAGGAAGGCGTCTGTGGCAACCAGGGTCAGAACCCAATTCATTTGCACGGAGTGCGACAGCGCGCAGATGAAATGGATGGGAAGATGCCCGGAGTGCGGCGAGTGGAACACTCTTGAAGAAAGCAGGGTCCAAGAGGGCGCGGCTATTTTGGGTAGTGGCAGCGCCGGGTCGCTGAACTTTCCGGCTCCGCTCGCGCTGCCGGATATTCCCGAAGAGCCATCGCGGCGCATCGTTCTCGAGAATTCCGAACTGAATCGCGTCCTGGGAGGCGGGATCGTGCCCGGGGCGGGAATACTGGTGGGCGGCGATCCGGGCATTGGCAAGAGTACTCTGCTCATCCAGACGGCTGCGGAGGTGGCGCGCAACGTCGGGCAAGTCTTATATATCAGCGCCGAGGAGAGCGCCTATCAGATTGGGCGGCGGGCATCGCGCCTGGGCTTGGACGAGAAGCGTCTGCTCATTCTGGCCGATACGATTTTGGAACAGATCCTGGAACAGGTCGGAAAGGTGAAACCCTCGCTGGTGATTGTCGATTCGGTGCAGGCGATCCACAGTAATGCCAGCGGTAGTGCGGCCGGATCCGTTTCCCAGGTGAGAGATTGCGCTGCTCATCTGCTGCGACAGGCCCGTCAATTGAACATCCCACTGTTTCTCGTAGGCCATGTGACGAAAGAGGGTGCAATCGCCGGTCCGCGCGTGCTCGAGCATATGGTGGATGCCGTGCTCCAGTTGGAAGGGGAACGCTTCCACGCCTACCGCCTATTGCACTCTGTCAAGAATCGCTTCGGCAGCACAAATGAAGTAGGCGTCTTCGAAATGACGGAGCGCGGCATGGCCCCGGTGGCCAACCCCTCCGCGCTGTTTCTGGCGGAACGGCTCGCAAACGCAGCTGGCAGCGCAATTGCTGTGCCACTGGAGGGCAGCCGCCCACTTTTGGTCGAAGTGCAGGCCCTGGCCAGCCCGACTGCATTCAGCCAACCCCGGCGCACGGGAAATGGCGTGGACTTCAACCGCCTGCTGCTGGTGACAGCCGTACTCAGCAAGCGACTGGGCCTTAATCTGAGCGCCCAGGACATTTTCGTTAATGTGGTTGGCGGGTTGCGTGTCGGTGAGCCGGCGGCAGACTTGGCGATTGCGGCGGCTGTCACCAGCAGCTACCGCAATGTGCCGGTCGCCGCCGAGGCCGTGCTCCTTGGGGAGATCGGTCTGAGCGGAGAGCTGCGCAGCGTCAGCCAACTGGCTCTCCGGCTGCGCGAAGCGGCCAAACTCGGGTTCGCGCGTGCGATCGTGCCCCGCCATGCGCTCCGGCGCAGACAGGCACAGTCGGGCCAGACTGCGATGCCAGGCAGCGACGGAGCAGGCCCGTCCGACCTTCCCTCTGAAATCGAAGTCATCGGCGCGCGCACGGTAGGCGACGCTCTGGACGCGGCGCTGTTAAAGTAACCTGCCAGACAATGGAGAAATTCTGATGTCCAAATTGACAGAAGTCGATCCCTATCAGCAATTCCTACGCGATCTGTTTCATGATGACGACGACGAGCTGTCCCGCCTGCAAGCAGAGGCCAAATCTGAGGGAATACCAGGCATAAGCATCGGGCCGGAGCAAGGCAAGTTCCTGCAGCTGCTCGTGCAAATGACCGGGGCCAGAAGAGTCCTTGAGATCGGGGTGTTGGGCGGCTACAGCGGGGCATGGATCGCACGGGCGTTGCCTGAGGGCGGCAAGCTAATCGGCCTGGAATTGGAGCAGAGGCACGCCGATTTTGCCCGCAAACAGTGGCAACGGATGGGATTGGCCGACAAAATTGAGGTGCGGGTCGGTCCGGCGCTGAAGTCTCTACCGCATTTGGGGGAGGAGGCGCCCTTCGACCTGGTCTTCATTGACGCCGACAAAGACAACTACCCGGCGTACCTTGACTATTCGCTCCAATACAGCCGCCCTGGCACGGTTATTCTAGGTGACAACGTTCGGTTGGGGGGGAGTCTGGTGGATCCTGACAGGCAAGATTCGGACTGGGTGCAAGGGATGCGCAGTTTTGCGCTCGCACTCAGCCAGGATGAGCGGCTAGCCAGCACAGTCGTTCCCTACCCGGACGGGCTGGCAATGGCCCTGGTGAAGTAAAGGCGGTGTAAAGGCAGCGGCGAAGTCTCCGGCAGGCAAGTGGAAATGGCGCCTGTGTCTCTGAAACCTCATACGGAATAGGCAAAGCAGCTCCCCAACCAAAAGGAAAGACATACTTCGTCACTGCGCGCGCGGCCTGCTAGACCAACAGCAGCCGGCCGGCGAATGCAGACATTCCTCTTCTGCTCGTATAAGTGCTGCTTTTGCCGAGTACCTTCGACGCCCAGAGAGAATACAGACCGAAGGCACGCAATTGCATCAAATAAGAAAAGACGCTGAGGCGCGGCGTAAACCGATGCGCCACAGCGTCTTTGTTGCAGAGTTTCTTTCAGATCAGCGCGCCAGCAGCGGACCGAGGGGACGCCCACCAAGCAGGTGAAAATGGGTGTGGAAGACCTCCTGGCCGCCGTGCCTGCCAACGTTGGTGACGAAGCGCCAGCCTTCGGAAGCCACCCCTTCTTGCGCAGCCAGTTGGGCGGCGACCTGAGCGATCCGCCCCAGCAGTTCCGCTTGGGCGTTACCCATCTCTCCCACATCTTTGAAGTGCTCATTTGGTACGATCAGCACATGGACCGGCGCCTGCGCCGAGATATCGCGAAACGCGGTCACCAGTTCATCTTGATAGAGTTGATCCGATGGAATCTCCCCCGCCACAATTTTGCAGAAAATGCAATCTTCGCTCATGAAATTCCTCGCCCTAATTTCTGATTGACGCTATCGATCTTGTCCTGCATACTCTGTTCGCGGTCGCAACGCGTACCAATCTTCAGGCTGGTCGTAATGCGCGGCGCGCCCATTTCATGCACCACTTCATGGCAACGCTTCACGGCAGCAAAAACCTCGTCCCACTCGCCTTCGACGTTGGTGCCATAGGCATGCATCTGGTGGCACAGGCCGGCTTTGTCAAGTACGCGCTCACAGGCGGCGATGTACTCTGACACGGAGACACCGACGCCAATGGGGACGACACAGAGATCTATCATCACTCTCATATCACTATCCGATCACTATGTTCACCAGTTTGTCGGCAACGACAACGACCTTGCGCACCTGCTTGCCGTTCATCCGCCTCTTCACGTTGTCTGAAGCCAAGGCCATCGCCTCCAGCTTTTCTTTGGCAGTATTCGGCGCCACGGTCAGCTTGTCCCGAACACGGCCGTTTACCTGTACGACCACGGTAATCTCGTCTTCTCTGGCCTTCTGCGGGTCGGCCTGGGGCCAGTCTTGCAGGTGAACGCTCTTCGCGTCGCCAGAGGATTCGCCATTCCCTGTCCGCTGCCATAACTCCTCGCTGATATGGGGAAATACCGGCGCCATCATCAGCAGCAGCGAGCGAATTGAATCTTTCCAGATGCCGGTCTCGGCGCCGCGGCCCTGTGAACCGACGAAGGTCTCTTTCACTCTAATCAGATAGTTGTTGAGCTCCATCAGTGCGGCGATGGCAGTGTTGAATCGGAAGTCGCCAAGGTCTTCCGTCACCTTCAAGATCGTCTGGTGCAGCTTGCGCTCCAGGCCCCGCACGTCGACCTCGGTCTCCGGCTTTTGTGGGCTCTTGGCATCTGTTTCGTCCAGGATGACGCTCCATACGCGATTGAGAAATCGGCTTACTCCTTCAATGGCGCTTGGGTCCCATGGCCCGCCATACTCCCACGGGCCGATGAACATCAAGTAGCCCCGGACCGTGTCGGCGCCATACTTGTCCACGTATTCGTCCGGGTTGACGACGTTGCCGCGGCTCTTGGACATGCGCTCACCGTCCGGCCCCAGAATGATGCCCTGGTTAAACAGGCGCAGCATCGGCTCGTCAAAGTCAACAACGCCCATGTCTCGCAGCGCCTTGGTGAAGAAACGGGTGTACAAGAGGTGCATGGTGGCGTGTTCGATGCCGCCGGTGTACTGGTCGACCGGTAGCCAGTAATTGCCGCGTTCGCTGTCCCAGGGTATGTCGTTTACGGCCAGCGGCGCGCCCGCTTTGTGGTAAGGATCGACATAGGCGTACTGGTACCAGCTGGAGCACATAAAGGTGTCCATCGTGTCGGTTTCCCGCTCGGCATCGCCTTGGCATATCGGACATTTCAGGTAGCGGAAGCCTTCGTGATAGTTGAGCGGGCTTTCGCCGGTGGGTTTGAACTGCGCGTCGTCAGGCAAACGAACCGGCAAGTCGGCGTAGGGGACCGGCACTGTCCCACAGCTGGCGCAGAATATCATTGGGATGGGTGTGCCCCACATCCGCTGGCGGCTGATCAGCCAGTCGCGCAAGCGATAGTTGACCGCGCCTTCTCCTTTATTGTTTTCTTCCAGCCAGGAAATAGCTGCTTTGACGCTTTCAACCTCATCTTTGCCAACGGGCGTGCCATCCAGCGGTCCGGAGTTGATCATCACGCCGTCGCCCGGCCAGGCCGACTCCAGGTCGTCGGCGCTGCGAACGTGGCCGGCCTCGCCGTCCGGCGGCGGCTGCACAACCAGCCGGATCTGCAATTCGTACTGTTTTGCGAACTCGAAGTCTCGCTGGTCATGGCCAGGCACCGCCATGATGGCGCCGGTTCCATACCCCATCAAGACATAGTCGGCGATCCAGACCGGAATCCGCTCGCCGTTGACCGGATTGACGGCATAACCACCGGTAAACACGCCGGTTTTCTCTTTGTCTTCGGCAGTGCGCGCAATTTCATCCAGTCGGCTCGCCTGCTCCACACATGCGGCGACCGCGCTGCGCTGCTCTTCGCTGGTGATTTTGTCCACCAGGGGATGCTCCGGTGCCAGCACCATGAAGGTCGCGCCCCACAACGTGTCGGGCCGAGTCGTAAAGATTTCAATCGGGTCGTCCGCTTCGGTGACAAAGGTCACCTGCGCGCCGTCACTGCGCCCGATCCAGTTTGTCTGCATCACCTTGACAGGCTCCGGCCAGTCGATGTTGTCCAGGTCGGCCAGCAGCTCCTCGCTGTAGTTGGTAATGCGGAACTTCCACTGGTTCAAATCTTTCTTAATGACCGGTGTGTCGCAGCGTTCACAGTGGCGGTCGTCGCCCCAGACCTGCTCGCGCGCCAGTGTAGTGTTGCAGTTCGGACACCAGTCAACCGGCGCGAACTCCCGATAGGCCAGGCCCATTTCGTACAACCTGAGGAAGAACCACTGGGACCACTTGTAATATTCCTGATCACAGGTGATGGCTTCACGGTCCCAGGCCCACATCGCGCCCATACGCCGCAGCTGGCCCTGCATGCGCTCGACATTTTTATACGTCCATTCCTGGGGATGCACGTTGTTCTTGATGGCCGCATTCTCGGCTGGCAGTCCGAAAGCGTCAAAGCCAATGGGAAAGAAGACATTGTAGCCTTTCATGCGGCGAAAGCGGGCGGCGGTATCGCTGGGCGTCATCGCATACCAGTGACCCGTGTGCAGGTCTCCGGACGTATAAGGCAGCATCGTCAATGCATACCACTTCGGTCTATCGGGGTCTTCGACCGTGTCATAGAGGCCCTGTTCCTCCCAGGTCCCCTGCCATTTTGCCTCAATCTCTTGATGTTTATATCTGTCAGACATTGTCAGAGTCTCCCGTCGCGGAGGATCTATTCATACCGATTTCTGTAGTTCGAAGTGATGGGAACATAGAGACGCGACACATGGCTAACATGTGCGCGTCGTTGCGAACCATGTTCCACTTTTCACGAAGATTGGTTGCGCCCGCTCAGGCACAGGGAATCTGGTTCACAGTTCCCTTGCGCGGGCTATCTAAGAGCGAGGAGGCCGCCGACGGAGATGCCGTCGGTGGCGAAATGGATGGGAATACGGGGTTTACTCGCTGCGTTTCTCATGATGGAGGCCAGTATACCACTTCATTTTCTGGACAGTCAAAGATGCGAGGCGCTTAGGGTCTGTCCCAGATTTTTGGTGGACGTTGTCTGAATCAGGATTTACAGGATTTGCGGATTTTCAGGATTGCAGGCGACCGATCGATTCTTGTTCAGCGGATCCTTTTCGCTTTGGTTGAAAGAGCAGTTCGCAGAGGGACAACAATATGGGATACACCCGGCGCTTAAACTTCACTCCCTGTTGGGACTGCACCCAGGCGTTTGCACTTAGGAACATTCTCGTAAGAGTAAGGAGGGCGGGAATCTCTCTATACAAACTTATCGCCCGATTGGCAAGAGCCTGACCCGGCTCCTGCTTTCGTCCACTACAACCAATGCGCCGGATGAGAGATCGGCCTCATGCTGACTAAGAGCAGCGAGAACCGCGTCCCCGAGCCTATCCGGCATTACGTCAGCAGCCCGAACCTGAAGTACACCCGGTCCCGTTGCATGAGTCAATGCCAGTATTGTGCCAAAATCGAGATCGTGCAATCACAACTCTTTCGTGGGTCACTGCCCATTCCATAATCGTAGCGTCGCTGGCCCGCGGGTTGCCGATCCTGGACCAATGAACTGCCGACCACCCATGGCTTTCCAGAAAAGAAATCCAATTTGGCGACAGGTTCATGTCGACCACTAGTTTCACGATCATTGGAGGGAAAGCGGAACTTCGCGCTCTTCCAGCCTCCATGCCGCATAGGCTAAAGATTGGTCGATATCTTCCCGTTCAAGATACGGGTAGGCTGCCAAAATCTCTTCGGTAGACCTCCCGGCTGCCAGGAGGCCTACGACGGTTCCAGCTGTCACGCGCAGCCCCCGAATGCATGCTTTGCCTCCCATCACGGAAGGGTCGAAAGTGATTCTCGGAAACGCTTCCATTTTCTTCCTTTCAAAGATTGCGCCAAGCGTACGGCCGCTTTCTGCATTGTTGACCATACAATTACGCACGGTCGCCACGTAGTGCGCAACACCTTCAGAAGTCGTATCGGATTTCCTACTTTTGTCTCCTGTTTGATTGTAGCTACGATTTCAGGGGGTTGCAACTCCGACGGAGCAAGTACAACTCCATGCTGGCGCGTTGCTTTACAGGAAGGAGCGCAACAGAAAGTCCAGGCCAGACCCAATTTTTACATGAATTAGAGGTTGGCGTTGGGAGAGTAGATTGCATAGCGCTTGCCAGCGGATATGGAGATGCATGGCTCACAGGTGTAGGGAATTGTGGACGTTTCATGGCAATGTGCCAGGCGCATCAAACAAGCCTACCAGATCTTTAGGGAGAAGGGAGGAGAAACAGGTATCCTAGACTCTACGGTCATTGAGAAGGTGGCAGTCACACAACTATCTGATCTCAACTGCCTTTCTAGCGAGGATGCAATTGAACTGGACCTACGCCATTCGACTCATCTCAGTCGATCTCGACGGCACGCTGTTTCGCAGTGATAGTACGCCTGCGCCCGAAGGCGTGCGGCTATTGCAGTGTGCTCGACGCGCGGGGGTGCGGATTGTCATCAATACCACCCGCAACATCGGCGGCGTGCGCAAACTTTGCAAGGCTTGGGGCTTTCGCGACCCGGTTATCTGTACAAACGGCGCGCAGATATTTGCGTCGCCCGAAGGGCCAGTGTGGGCGTCATTTACGATCCCGATGGCGATCGCCCGTTCGGTTGCCCGGCTTGCGGATGAGAATGGATGGGAGGTGAGCACAAGTGTCGGAAATCTGAGCTATTTGAGGCAGCGGAAGGGGCAGCCCCTCGGGCCTATAGGGCGCCCGTCCAGCGTAGGCATAGCAGACAGTCAAGACCCGCCCCAATTGGAAATTGTAAGGACGAACGAAGAGGCACTGGTTGCCGAGCCGGTACGGATGCTCCTTCATGAAAGGGATGCGATTGCCGCGGCGCGGGATCTGACTGAACAGTTCCCGCAGGACTGCCGGACCGAAAGGTACTACAAGCCGGACGGTCGTGTGCATTCGCTGTGCGTATTGCCGCGTGAGGCTGACAAGGGCTCGGCGCTGGAATTCGTGGGAAGAAAACTGCAGATTCCTCTCGCCCAGACCCTCGCGATTGGCGACAACCCCAATGACATGCCGATGTTCGCCGCGGCCGGCGTCGGTGTGGCGATGGGCAACGCGCCGCCGCCAGTGAAAGCTGCCGCCACTGTGGCCGGACCTTCAAATGATGATGAGGGCGTGGCCTGGGCCGTCCGACAGTTCGTCCTGCGGCATCTTGACTGACTTTTCACGGCTGTGTCAGTTTTCAGAATATACAGAGTGAAATCTGACTTAAGGGCGGGGCGGCTCAGGCCTACTGGTCCACCACTGAACCATCAGCATGCAAACGTGTTTTCACTTCGCGCGGCACGTAGGGATGGCGCTCGACGGCATTTGCGGCCAATTCGATGCCGATGCCGGGCGCGTCGGGGATGATGAGGAAGCCGTCCTCCTGGGTCAGGGCGCTCTTGACGATCTCGTTCTTGGGCGGTTCGTCCTCGCCTTTGGGGTACTCCTGCAACGCGAAGTTTGGGATGCAGGCCGCAAGTTGAATGCAGGCTGCGGTGCTGACCGGGCTGAGAGGATTGTGCGGTACAACCTGCACGTGAAAGGCCTCGGCAAGGGCTGCAATTTTTTTGGCGTGGCTCAACCCGCCCACCATGCAGACGTCCGGACGCACAAACTGCACTGCGCCCCGTTGCAACAAGGCCTGGAACTCCCAGATGCTGTGCAGGCGTTCGCCGGTCGCGATCGGAATACCAATCTTCGACGCCACCAATGCCATCTCGTCCAGATTATCCGGCGTGACCGGATCTTCGTAGAAGAAGGGATGGTAGGGCTCGATGCCTCGCCCCAACACAATGGCCTCGCTCGGCGTCAGTCGCCGGTGGATCTCGATGCACAGGTCCACGTCTCGGCCCACCGCGTGCCGGTAGGCGGCCACCGTCTCGATTGCGTCCTCAATCATTTCCACGTGGGTCTTGAAGTAGGGTATGTCGCGGCTGTCGTCGAGGAAAGGGGTCAGGTGGCCGACGGCGGTGAAGCCCTTCTCTCTGGCGTCCGCGCAACCTGCGATCAACTCCTCCTTTGTTTCGCCTAAGACGTGATAGTAGACGCGGGCCTTGTCACGGACTTTCCCGCCCAGAAGCTGATAAGCAGGCACGCCGAAATGTTTACCGGCGATGTCCCAAAGGGCGATGTCCACGGCGCTGAGGGCACCCATCACCGCCGCGCCGCGAAAGTGGCTCCAACGGTACATGTATTGCCAATGGTGCTCGATTCGCAGCGGGTCCTGGCCGATCAGGTAGCGCTTGAACGTTTCCACTGCAGCGGCCGACGCCTCCAGAAACCCCCAAGCGCCGGACTCGCCCAGACCGGTGATGCCGGCGTCAGTATCCACTTCAACGAATAGGTAACGGTCTATGAAAATGGTGCGGACATCGGTGATCTGCATGGCTCTCTCCCCCTAACGACAGTTCAGTGCCCAATCCTTCGTCGTCAAGCCACTTCGGATACGCCACGCAAGCAGCGCTTGAAGTAGCTCTTCCTTCCTCGCTACATGGGCAGGGTCGTCCCACAAGTTATGAATCTCCCCCGGATCGTTGACCAGGTCAAAGAGCTGACCGTAAGGTTGGTCTACAAAATGGACCAGTTTCCACTCGCTGGTACGCGCCATAGTCATATAATCGGTTGGCAGAGTCCCGTCCCGGCAGTGCTCTGCAAAGACGATCTCTCGCCCCGGCCAAGCCTCCCCCGTGAGAGCGGGCAACAAGGATCGGGCTTCGAATTCCTCCTGCGCCTCCAGCCCGGCTAATTCGAGAATCGTGGGTCCCAGATCGAAGAGCGAACAGAGCTGGTCCAGCGAGCGCCCGCCGGCGAAACGACCCGGCGCCCATACGATCGTGGGCACGCGGGTGATGGTGTCGTACATCGTCCACTTTTGGCTGTGGCCGTGATCTCCGAGGCAGTCGCCATGGTCCGAGGCGAAAATAACGACCGCGTTTTCCAGATACCCTTGCTCCTCCAACGCAGCCAGCAACTCGCCCACCTTCGCGTCGATCATCGACACGTTTGCCAAGTAGTAGGCGCGCTGGCGATGGCGCTGCTCCGGCGTCGGGTTGAGCAGATGCACAACCGAATCGTGATCCACCTCTGAGTTGTGAACGCGCATCTCCCGGAAGGGCGGCGGTTGGCTTGCGATCTCCTCGTCTGTCACCGTTTGGATGGGCAGATCTTTCTCCAGATAGTTCTGGCTGAAACGGGGAGTGGGATCGTAAGGGGGATGAGGGCCGGGGAAGCCCACCTGCAGGAAGAGCGGCCCGTCCGGTTTGGGCTTATTGCGAACCCACCAGGTTGCGAAGTCTCCCACAAACATATCTGAATGCAGATCCTCCGGCAACTCCCAATCGAACGCGCCGAGGCTGTCGCCATAGTCAGCTCGTTGGCGGTAGAGGACACGCTGCTGTTTAACGAGGCCGCGGGCACGCAGCGCTTTGTCCCATTCGTCGAAATAATAGCGGCCTTCCAGGTAACGATCCTTGTTTTCTACCACATAGCGCTCGTGGAAGCCCAGGGACGTTTCAAAGGGGGAGGTGTGCATCTTGCCCACATTGACGCTGTGGTAACCGCTTGCGCTCAGATTCTCCACCCAGGAACGGGTCCAGCGGTCGCCGTTCTTGAGGATGCCGGTGGTGTGAGGAAAATAGCCGGTGAAGAGACTGGCGCGCGCCGGTGCGCACGAGGGCGCAGTGATATGGCAGTTGGTGAAACTCACCCCTTCCCGTACCATGCGATCGAGGTGGGGCGTCTCCATGTAGTCGAATCCCAAGGCCGCGATCGTGTCGAAACGCTGCTGGTCGGTAATGATAAGTATGATGTTGGGACGACTGTCGGCCATCCGGCTGGGCTCCTCAACGATTGTCACTAGCCAGCGGCGCGTAGGATTGCCTTCTTTTCCTCGACGCGGAAACATTCGTACTGGTTATCACGCATATAGCGTCGCGCCAGGTCGATGGCCTGATTTTCAGTGAGCAGACCATCGGAAATCTCTGCCTGCAATGCCCTCGTGAACCAGGCGCGGGCCTGCTTGGCGTAGGCGAGGGCTGCGCCCGGGTAACCGGTATCCCCGCCGAAGAGGAACAGCTTGTTGGCGGGCGCGGCGTGGATGAAGCGGCGCACAAACTCCATTGAGCTATAAGGGTTGATGCTCCAGGCCCAGCAGAGGTCAGCATAGACGTTGGGGTAATGCTTGGCCAATGCGATCAACTCTTCGGTATAGGGGTAGGCGATGTGCATGAGGACGAACCGCGCATCGGGATACTTTGCCAGTAGCGGGCACAGATTGCCACTGCGGATGTAGTCCACCGGCATGCGGCTGTGGCCGGCATAGTAGCCGGTATGCAACTTCATAGGTAGATCGTGTTCGATGCACAACTCCACGCCCCTGGCCCAGCACCAGTCTCCCAGGGTTAGCCTTGCGGCCTCGTCGATCTCTTCCCCGTCACGCAGATAGATGTCGAGGGCTTTGGCGGCCTCGTCGTCGCTGCGCTCTTGCCAGCGCAAGGTGCGATTGTAGGCGTGTTGCGCCTTGACAGCGATCGCCGGGGCGGAGAATTTTTGGAAAATCGTTTCCATCACCCGCCGCAGGGAGAACAGGTCGGACACTTCCAAACCGGTATGTTCGGCGATCTGCTCGTGGTTGGGCCTGCCGGAGCACATTGCGGCCCAGGAAATATCATAGAAGAAAAAGTCGGGCCCAGAGCGATCTGCATCTATGTGAATCGTCCCCGCGTCGGTCTGAATGTGGTCCAGATTGGCTTCTTCCCTGAGCAAGCGCAGACGTTCACCGGGCTGAATGAAAGCAGAGTTCTGGTCCTGGGCGGCGGCAATCGAATCAGGAGTCAACTCCTCAATGCCGTAGAGATCCTGTGCAATGATGCGTACGGCCTCGCCGTAGCCGGTATGCTGCGCTCTCGCCCATGCTTCCTGAACAGGCGCAAAACGGGCAGCAACATCGGGGTCTGCCTGGTCAAATAACTTATCGATGGCCTCCTGCGAGGCACCGGCTACGTACAGGTCGGCATGGACATAGTTCTGGAAGAGCTGACACAGGATGTCAGGACGCTCATCCAAATAGCCCTCTTCACGCCGCATGTGCTCGTGGGAATCCACAAGAGGGGTCTGCTGGATTACGGTGGCGATATCGGTTTGAGAAGTCATGGAAACTCTTAACTCGCTTTCAGTTTGGCCTGCCATTGCTTTCGAAATTTGTTTACTTTGGGGCGGATAACGAACAGGCAATAGGGCTGGAATCCATTGTCGCGATAATAGTTTTGGTGATATGTCTCGGCGATGTAGAAGGTGTCGAGAGGGGTCAACTCGGTAACGATGGGGGAATCCCAGATTTGAGGTGCGTAATCGCGAATCATCTCCTCAGCTAGTCTTCTCTGTTCTTCGTCATGGTAGAGGATGACAGAGCGGTACTGGGGTCCGACGTCATTGCCTTGACGATTGGGCGTTGTCGGGTCGTGGGAGGTAAAAAAGACTTCGAGGATCTCACGAAACGAGATCACGGACGGGTCGAAAGAGACCTGTATGACTTCGGCGTGGCCGGTTGTCTTCGAGCAGATCTGCTCGTAGGTCGGATTGACTACATGGCCGCCGGCATACCCTGATACGACCTGTTTCACACCAAGCAGTTCCTCATAAAGGGGTTCCAGGCACCAGAAGCAGCCCCCGCCCAAGGTGGCAACTTCCTGGGAACTCAAATCATTGGTCATTGCACTTTCTCCCTATCTGATAGTCCTGCAATGCGAACTCTCCCCGGCATCTGACTGATTTCTGCGCTCACCGACATCACTGTCCGTCTCCAATTTGCAAGAATCACAAGTCCGACAGGATGACCGGCGGCGGTTTTTTGACACGTATTCGTGCCGGTGGCGGCAGAAGTGGAAGATGCATATATCTTACCGCAGAAGGAGGCGGAGTCCAACCGGGCCAGCTAAAGACTGCCTGGCCTCCCACCCACCTGCGTCGACTTGCGTAGTCGAAAAACTGTGATATGTTTCTGGCGCAGACGGCCTCTGACCAGCGTTAAACGTTGGTCACCGTTCTACGACTATTGCCCATGTTCATATGACCAAAGGAACGCAACCATGATTCGAATCGCTGAGATGTTGCCGGCGCAGCCATCCCCCTTGTGGACGCTCGTCAAACAGTGCGGTGTTAACAACGCCGTAGGCCAGATGGATATGTCGACGATCGATCATCCGGATCCGGACATGAAGCCCTGGGGATTTATGAGCCTTGCCCGGGTGAAGAGCGCCTACGAAAACGCCGGCTTTCGGCTTGAGGTGCTGGAGAGCCGCCCGCCGCTGGACAAGGCAAAGCTGGGATTGCCCGGACGTGACGAGGAGATTGAGACCGCCTGCGAACTGATTCGCAACCTCGGCCGGCTGGGTGTGCCCGTTTGGTGCAGCGAGTGGATGCCCGTCTTCAATTGGATGCGCACCGCCACCACGATTCCAGAGCGGGGCGGCGCACTGGTCACCGGTTATGACAACGATGTCATGCGCAACGCGCCGCTGACCGAACACGGCGAGGTCAGCGAGGAGCAGCTTTGGGAGAATCTGAAATACTTCCTGGAGGCCGTCGTACCGGTAGCGGAAGAGGCCGGCGTCAAACTCGCCATGCACCCCGATGACCCGCCCCTGTCGCCGATCCGGGGCCTGGGCCGCATCATGCGCAGCGTCGAAAACTTTCAGCGCCTGATCGACTTGGTGCCCAGCCCGGCCAACGGCATCTGCCTGTGCCAGGGGAACTTCACGCTGATGACCGACGACCTGCCAGAGGTGATCCGCCATTTCGGCGCCCAGGACAAAATCTTTTTCGTCCATTTCCGCGACGTGCGGGGCGTGCCCGAAAAGTTCAATGAGACCTTCCACGACAACGGCAAGACAGATATGCTCGCCTGTATGAAAGCCTACCGCGAAATCGGCTTTACCGGCGTACTGCGGCCCGATCATGTGCCGACGATGGAGGGTGACAGCAACCAGGACGCCGGCTACTCCTCGATCGGCAGGTTGTACGCCATCGGCTACATACGCGGTCTCCGCCAGGCTGTGTACACAGGATGATCTCCGTCCACCTTACATTTCCAGCATCCACTGGAAGATCATATCGTCCAGATCGGGCAACTTTTCGTGGCCGTAGTCCGGATAGATGACTGTCCGTTTGGGCGAACTGATCTTGTTGAAGGCAGCATATTGCGTGGAAGGCGGGCAGACCTGGTCCATCAGACCGACGCCCATCAGAACCTCGGCACGGATGCGTGGCGTGAGGTTCTGGATATCGATATAGCCCAGACGGGTGAAGACCGCTTCCTCCCGCTCGTGGCGGGGGTCAAAGTTGCGGAACCATTCCCGCAGTTCCGCGTAGGCGTTCTGGTCCATATCGATATCCCATACCCGTTTGTAGTCACTCAGGAAGGGATATATCGGCGCGGCCCGTTTCACGCGCGGCTCCAGCGAAGCGCAGGCAAGCGTGAGCGCCCCTCCCTGGCTCCCGCCCGTAGCGCCAACTCGGGTCGCGTCCACATCATCCATCTCCATCACGATCTGCGCCAGCCGCGCCGTGTCAAGGAAGGTTTGCCGATAGAGAAGGTCATCCGGCTCGCCGGCCAGCCCGCGCACGATGTGCCCTCGCAACGTCCAGCCCGGCACGCCGCCGACATCTGTGGAGCGTCCACCGCCCTGGCCGCGGCAGTCCAGCGCGGCAACAGTGAAACCGGCGGCGACATAGCCCAGCTTGCTCTGCCAGTCGCCGGCGTTGCCGCTGTAGCCGTGGAACATGAGCACTGCTGGATGGGGGGCCTGTGCGTCGCGAGGGCGCAGTAGCTTGGCATGGACGCGAGCGCCGCGCGTTCCCGTGAAATACAGATGGAAGCATTCGGCATAGGGCGCCTGAAAATCGGCCGGAACAAGCTCCACATCCGGATCGACCGACGCGAGTTCGGTGAGGGCGGAGTCCCAATATTCTTCGAAGTCAGGCGGACGCGGGTTGGTGCCCTGGTAAGAAGTCAGTTCAGCCAGTTTCATGTCAAAGAGCAGAGGCATGGTGTTTCCCCTTGTGTTGTCTATGGTGGTCGCTTGAGATAGCAGGTGCTGTTACTTCCAAGCAATCCTTTCACATTGTCGCGTCAGTGGGACGTTGGCTGCAAACGCGGCGAACTGTCAAGGGAAGTCCCGGAACTAGGGCCCATAAGAGCGAAAGACCTGCGCATCTGCTTTCATTTCAGCCGAGCGCGTCCCAAGTTGAACGCAGGCTTTCCTGGAATTCGTACTTAGATTATTCTTGACCTGTTCGCCAGAATCGGGTAGGATATGCACGGTCTGTGCCGCTGACAGACTAGGCAGAGTTTCCTCTTTTCGGCTCACAGACGCCCAATTGGTGGGTACGACCTGAATTGGATAAGACTTTGGAATCCGATGGGCTACCCCTTGAGGACACAGTTTTGCCTTACCGGCTGTTTGATTTGAGAAAACTTCACATTTCGACCATTTTCCACAAGCATTTGCCCATGAAGAGGGACCAAGAAGCCAGTCTTCCGAACATTCTTGAGTCTTGTCAATTTGAATTTAGCTTCCCAGCCAGCCCGCTCGCCTCGCGCTCACCTGGCAGAACGGCAGCGCATGAAACTCTGGCGGCGGGCAGTCCCCGCTTGCCCCTTCCTCAAAACTAGCAGTTGCCTAGCGCCGCGCCCCGGCGGAAACCGAGCACAATGTGTCAGCGCAAGCTGGATTCAGGTTTGTTAGAATCGAAATGTCGCCCTTGTCGTCTGGATACTGACGAACTGAGCGATACCGGATGAGATCCATCAGCCAAACAGAGAGAGTCAGACATGAAAACCAATTCAACGGCGTGGGATGCTTTAAAGTTTCGTTGTATCGGACCGCCCCGCGGCGGACGCGTGGTCGCGGTTGCAGGGCACCCGACTCAAAAGAACGTCTTCTATTTTGGCGCGGTGGCCGGCGGGGTATGGAAGACTGTTGATGGCGGCCACTACTGGGAAAACGTCACCGACGGGCAGTTCGACGTATCTTCTGTGGGTGCGCTTGCGGTCTCCGAGGCCGATCCGAATGTAATTTACGCGGGGACCGGCGAGTCGACGATCCGGCTGGACGTTAGCTGGGGCGATGGGGTCTACAGGTCGACCGATGGCGGCGAGACCTGGAAAAACGTAGGGCTGCGGGACAGCCATCACATTGGGGAAATCCGCATTCACCCCCAGAATCCCGACATCGTTTACGTGGCCGCGCTGGGCCACGCCTTCGGGACGAACGACGAGCGCGGCGTCTACCGCTCCACTAATGGAGGCGAAACCTGGGAGCAGGTACTCCATGTCAGCGACAAGGCCGGCGCCGTGGACCTCACTCTGGATGTCACCAACCCCCGCATCATCTACGCCTCGATCTGGCAGGTACACCGCCACTTCTGGGAGTTGGTCTCCGGCGGCCCCGACAGCGGGCTCTGGAAATCAACCGACGGCGGTGACAACTGGACTGACATCAGCCGCAACCCCGGCCTGCCTCAGGAAGGGATACTGGGGAAGATTGGAATCTCAGTCTCGCCTGCCCGACCCAGCCGAGTCTGGGCTATCGTCGAGGCGGAGGGCGAAAAGTCCGGCATTTACCGCTCCGACGACCGCGGCGCCAGCTGGGAGCAACTGACCAACAACCAGGACTTGCTAAACCGACCCTGGTATTATATGCACATTTTCGCCGACACACAGGATCCGGACACGGTCTACGTCAACAACCTGAAGATGTGGAAGAGCATCGATGGCGGCAAGAATTGGGTCGATATTACAACGCCTCATGGGGATAATCACGACCTGTGGATTGACCCCGACGACCCGCAACGGATGATTAACGGCAACGACGGCGGGGCCTGTGTCAGCTTCAACGGCGGCGAGACCTGGAGCACGATCTACAACCAACTGACAGGCCAGTTTTATCGTCTTGATGTGGACAACCAGCAGCCCTATCGTGTTTACGGCACGCAGCAGGATAACTCCAGCATTTCGGTGCCTAGCGCCACTGAAAAAGGGGCGATCCCGTGGAGTGACTGCTATCCGGCCGGCACTGGCGAGAGCGGATTCATCGCTGTCAAGCCCGACGACTCCAACATCGTCTATGTCGGCGCGGTCGGCTCTTCGCCCGGCGGCGGAGGTGCGTTGCAACGCTACGACCACCGCACCAAGCAGATCCGGCTTGTAACGGTCTGGCCGGAACCCTTCAACGGCTTCGGTCCTAAGGTAATGAAGTACCGCTTCCCCTGGACTTTTCCGATCACATTCAGTCCCCATGACACCAATGTTCTTTACACGTGCGGCAACAACGTTTTCCGCACGACGAACGAGGGAAGCTCATGGGAAATACTCAGCCCTGATCTGACACGTAACGACGAGAGCAAGCTGGAGGCCTCCGGCGGGCCGCTGACGCTGGATACCAGCGGCGCGGAGCACTACTGCACGATCTCGGTGTTCTTCGAGTCCCCCCACAGGGAGGGTCTCTTCTGGGCCGGCAGCGATGACGGGCTCATACACATCAGCGAGGACGGCGGGGGCAGTTGGCGCAGCGTCACGCCACCGGACCTGCCCGAATGGAGCTTGATTACGGTAATTGAGCCGTGCGCACACGATCCGGCAACAGTTTATGTTGCCGCTACTCGCTATAAGCTGGACGACTACAGCCCCTATCTGTTCAAGACCACCGATATGGGCCAAAACTGGCACCGGCTCGACGCAGGCTTCCCGCAAAACGAGATCACTCGCGTGTTGCGGGTGGATCCGACGCGGGAGGGATTGCTCTATGTAGGCACTGAATCGGGTGTTTTCGTCTCTTTCAACGACGGCTCGTCCTGGCAAAGGATGCCGGGAAATCTGCCGGTTGCGCCCGTCTACGACATGCAGGTCAAGGACGAAGACCTTGTGGTGGCGACGCATGGCCGCTCCTTCTGGATTCTCGATGATCTCACACCCTTGCGACAAGTCGATGCGTTGGACGGCGCCGACGAGGCCGCGGCCCAACTCTTCCCACCGCGCGGGACGTTGCGGCGCTGGCTGCCCTGGTCGGTAGAAGGAAGACGGGGCGACGGCCGCAACTATGCCCTGGCCTTCGGCCAGTTGATCACCTTCCGCGACGAGGATGACGACAACGGAATCGGCGCCCGCCGTATTATCGACGGCGGTCAGAATCCACCCCAGGGCGCGCTTGTTTACTACACGCTCCCGCAAGATGCGAAGGATGTCAGCCTGACATTTCTCGATGCGGCAGGCAACGAAATCCGCTCGTTCGGTCCCAAACCCGCTAAAGAGGAAATAGAAAAAGAGCAGGAGGAATATCCCTCTGTTCAGTACGTTTCGACCAACGCCGGCCTCAATCGCTTCGTCTGGTACATGCGCTACGCCGATGCTGAACAGTTGCCGGGTGACGCTTTCACCGAGAAAAGTGTGACCGGAGCCATGGCGCCGCCTGGGACTTACCAGGTGCGTCTGACCGTCGACGGTGAGAGCCAGACTGAGCAGTTCGAAATTTACATCGACCCTAAGGTTGGGACCAGCCCGGAGGAAATGCAGGCTCAGTTCGACCTGTGGCAGGAGGTGAATGCGAAGCTGTCCGAGACCCACCAGGCGGTCAAACGTTTGCGCCGGGCGCGGGAGCGCGTTAAGGGGATGGCCGATATGGTTGCGGACAGCGGGGCGGACGAGCAGACAAAGAACGCCGTCCGGGAGAGGGCAGATCAGATTGCCGAGCAGTTAGGCGAGGTGGAGAGGCAATTGGTTCAGCCAGACGCCAAGGTAAACTTTGACAAGCTGCGTCTGCGCACAATGCTCAACGCCAAGCTGCACAATCTTGTCAGCGTAATCTCCGCGGCAGACGCCGCGCCTCCGCAGCAGACTTATGACGTGTTCGACGCACTTGGCACGCAAGTCGATGCCCAGTTAGACAAACTGGAATCGATCCTGGGCGAGAGTGTAGACGACTTGAACGCCGCGGTGCAGGCAGCCAACGTGCCGCCGGTGGTGGTTTAGAGAACCGGAAATGCGTGTACCATTCACGTTTCGAAAGAGCGCAGGTGCGCCTGCGCTCTTTCAGATCACGCTGGCCGACTTCATTGTTCGCAGTGCCTATCAGATGGGCAAGACGCCCTTGCTGCCGATCTTCGCGGCTTCACTGGGGGCATCAGATGCGCTGCTGGGGCTGATCGTCTCTGTCTCCACGCTCACGGGCATGGCGACGAAGCCGCTTTTTGGGTTGCTTTCGGATCGAATGGGCCGGCGGTTGTGGCTTATCATTGGCACGCTGATTTTCGCGGGCGTGCCGTTTCTCTACCAGTTGATTGAAACACCCGGCCAACTTATCGTCATTCGTCTTCTGCACGGTACCGCCACAGCGATTTACGGCCCCGTGACGGTGGCCTATGTCGCTGAACGCAGCGGCAAGCGAAAAGCCGAACGACTGGGCTGGTTCGGAATGGCCCGCAGCGGCGGCTACCTGGTCGGACCGGTTGTGGCGGGCTGGCTGCTGTTGTCGTTGGAGCCTGTAACGGTCTTCACGCTCATCGGCGCGCTGAGCCTTGCGGCGTTCGTACCGGTGCTGGCGTTGGGAGGCGACGAGCCGGATACGCATGGGACGGCCTTGCCGCGCAAAGAGACTACGGGCACACAACCAGGGGCGAAGGCATTTGCAGTTCATGCCATGCGAGGACTCTTGAATGGCCAGGCGGCGGTGGTGCGTGCGCCTGCGGTCTGGCTTTCCGGCGCATTGGAGGCGGCAGTCTTTGTCGTAACCTACGTCATCAAAGCCTTCTTGCCGGTTTACGCGCTTACCAGCGGATACTCGACGGTCGAGATTGGCTTGTTCTTCAGTGCGCAGGAGGGGGCGCTTATTCTGCTCAAGCCTTGGGGCGGCAGACTGGGAGACAGGTTGGGCCATTTCCGCGCCGTGTCCCTGGGCATGATCTGCCTGGCGCTCTCTCTCCCATTCTTGCTGACCGCGACAGGCACCATCGGCCTGTTGGCAGTTGCGGTGGCAATGGGCGCGGCCCAGGCTCTGATCTTCCCGGCAACTGTTGCGCTGATCGCAGAGCAGGTGCCGGCAGGCCAGGTAGGGGCCGGCATGGGCTTGGCCGGTTCGCTCAAGAACGCCGGCAAGGTGGTCGGGCCGCTGCTCGGCGGGCTGCTTATCGCCGGCCTGGGCTATGGCGGGATGTTGTGGATGGTGGCCGGAATCCTGCTGGCCGCAGCGTTGGCCCTTTTCGTTCGTTTCCACACTGTCGATTTTTCTCTGCTGCCAAGGACCCAGAAAGTCAAGTCCTGATTTTCGCGGGCTAGTCGATTCTCGCTCGCCGGACCGCTGAAAAAAGAAGCAGTGTCAGTTCTATCGTAAGGGCTGCCGAGCCGACCAAAAGGGTTGCCCGAAGTCCGACAGCCTCGCCCAGAGCGCCGCCAATAAACGCGCCGATCGTCGCCACTCCAAACAGTACAAAGCGCCTGGCTGCGGTCACGCGTCCCAGAAGCCGAATGGACGTAATAGTCTGACGCAAGCTGATCTGATTGACGAAGTATATGGTGCTGCCCAAACCGCTCAACGCAAGCGCCGCGCCCGCGGCGCCGACGTCGTAGCCGATCAGGTCGGCGCTCGCCATCAGCAGGCTGCCTGCGATCCACAGCAGTTTTCCCACGACAAGCGTCATCCCTACCTGCAAGATCTTTGCCACTCTCCCAGATAGTAGCGCGCCCAACAGGGAGCCGGCGCCGCCACAGGCCAGGACAGTGCCGATCACTGACGGCGTAAAGTTTAGTTGATCCACCAGAAATAGCATCTGTACGGCTGCTGACATCGATCCGGCCAGCATACCCATGCTGGAGGTGATCGTAAGTGTTCTCAGCAGTGGGGTGCGGAGCAGTTCGTACACGCCTTCCCTGACCTCCTGACCGACCGCCACAACAGCCGATCGGAACTGCTCTTTGGGCCCTTTCGCATCATCGGCGTCTGGCGGCGCCGCTGAATTGGGCTCATCTTCGGTTACGCCGCTAAGCGCCAGGGCAGAAAAGAGATAGGAAACTGCGTCAAGGAGTATGGCTTTGGGGGCACTGAAAAGCTGTACGAGGCCGCCGGCTACGGCCGGCCCGGCGATAGCGAGGACGGCATCGCTGGTCGAGAGTCTGCTGTTGGCCGCAACCAACTCGCGCTTCTCCACCAGCGCGGGCAGTAGCGAGATAGCAGCGATCTGGAAGAAGACGGTCAGTGTACCGGCCGCGAAGGTAACAATCCAGATTTGGGAAAAGGTGAGTTGACCCATCCAGGCGGCGGCAGGGATGGAG
Organism: Caldilineaceae bacterium; assembly: GCA_965220715.1. Taxonomy (GTDB): domain Bacteria; phylum Chloroflexota; class Anaerolineae; order Caldilineales; family Caldilineaceae; genus Bin5. The sequence continues at coordinate 2,500,643 of OZ244843.1, read as the reverse complement.
ACGAGCAGGAGCGCCCGACCGATATCCGCCCACACCAATATCGGTCTGCGCCGGACCCGGTCCACCCAGACGCCGGCAACGAAGCCGAACAGCAGGTTGGGTAGAGAGCCGGCGGCGGCCAGCAGACCCATCTCTGAAGGTGAAGCACGCAGTACGAGCACGGCGGTCAATGGCAGGGCAACAGTTGTGATGGCGGTTCCGGCGCCCGAAGTGACATGCGCAACCCACAGTCGCGTAAACGCCCGGTTGTGCCAGAGACTGCCGGATTGGTTCATCATTCCGTCCACGGTGATTCCAGCGCAAGTGCGCGCTTCATCCACTCTTTGACTGCGCTTGCCGAGTCCTCGACAGGCGCGTGCGTCGTATCCACAAGTGTCACTCGTGGAATTTGCTTCGGCCCCTCATTAAGCAGCCAGCGATTGAAGTCGAGCTGTTCTTGCAGCCGTTCCGGTTGGCCGCTTTTGCGCCAAGCGGGGCGTGCCAGGAGCCGGTGGCGCAACGCTTCTTCGTCACAGACCAGGGCCAAGTAGTGCGTACGGCTAAAAAAGCGCCGCTCTTCGCATTTTTCGACATTTTCAGGCACGGCCAGGCCGGCGCCAAAGAGAGCCACGGGCCGCCGGCTTTGGCCGATGTTTTTGGCCAGGCGCAGCCATGTTTCGGAGAAGCGACGCTGTCCGTCCGGCGGCTTTTCAAACTCCTGCAGCCACAGGAGATCCGCTTCCAGGAGCACGGCTGCGGTAAACCGGCCTGCCAGTTCCTGCAGGATAGCGCTTTTCCCGGTTGCGCTGGCCCCGCCGATGAGTAGAAGGGGCAAACGCAGAAATTTGTGCCCATGCCCGCATTGCGGGCAGGTCGCCACGGCCGACGTGCTTTCCCCCTGAAGGTTAACCCCTTCGCGGGAGTTTGATTCATCGGCCACGACTGTCGGTCCGGTAACAATTTTGCCGACACTATAGAGGCCGCACTGGGCACAGACATTTATCATTGTTGGTATTTCGCTCTATCTCTTGGTGGTCAGTTGGGGAGCACTCTTGTCCGATGCAAAGCAGTGCCGCGAGGATCGGCGCAAGTTGCCAGTTCCTGGCTTGCATAATATCATGGGCGTAGTGGAGGGATGAAGATTCCTGGTCTTCTATCCCTCTTTACTTTTTGGCGTCGTTGCATGAGGCGAGAAATTCTCATAGTCCAGAGTGACCCAGTGGCCGGGCAAGGCGATGGCGTCAGCAGGAGGTCGTCACGTGCCAGACAAACTGCATTTCAGCTAACCAGTTATTGCGATGATCAGCGACAGACGGGCGCTTAACATTCCACGAGCAGTTTTCAAGCGAGAAATCCTTACCAATACGGTATTCCTGGTGGCGAGCGGGCACTGTCTGCTGGAGCTCTTCCAACAGTATCTGCCGGTTTTCTTTCCGCTCTTCCGCGCCGAGTATGGGCTGAGCTATGGACAGATAGGTATGGTGACTCTGGTTGGAACCACCACGATGTCCCTGGCGCAGCCGGTGTTTGGCTACTATATTGACCGCTGGGATGCCCGCCGCATCACCTCGCTGAGCGTTGTCTGGCTAGGGCTGATAATGGCCGTGCTCGGTTTCAGCAGCAACTATTGGACCTTGTTGGTGGGGGTGGCGCTGGCGGGGTTTGGGTCGGCGGCATTCCATCCTGCGGGCGCTTCGGTCGTCAGCAAGGCTACTGAGGCTGGGAAGACTGGACGAGCGGTCTCTTTCTTTGCGGTAGGCGGAAATGTTGGTTCGGCGGGCAGCCCGCTTCTGCTGGCGTTTGGGTTGGGGTTGTTGGGATTGAAGGGAACGATAGTCCTTCTGCCCGTCGTCCTTTTAGCGGCCATTTGGCTGGTCAGCGGGCTGGGGCGGGAAAGCAGCGGAGACCGCGAAGCGCATCGAGAGCGGCAGTCGCGGGCCGGGCAGGGCTTCTTGCTGGGACTGATTCTGATCACAGTGGTGGCGATGACCCGGGCCTGGTTTCAGCTCAGTCTGACGACATATTTGCCGACGCTGCTGGAGGATCGCGGCTTTTCCGTCGTCTACGGCGGTCAGATGCTCTTCGTCCTCTCGCTCTTGATCGGCGTGGGCAGTTTCTTTGGCGGCATCCTGTCCGATCGGTTCGGCCGCTGGCAGGTCTTGCTGGCCTGCTTCGCCCTGCTGGGGCCTACTTTCTGGTTCTTTTTGCACGCGGGTGGCAGCCTCCAACTCGTTCTGGCGGCTGCAATGGGTTTCCTGCTGGGATGCACTTATCCGACGACGGTTGTCGTTGCCCAGGAGGTCTGGCCCAGGGGTCTGGCTATGGCGTCCGGGTTGGTGATGGGTCTGGGCTGGTGGCCGGGAGGGTTGGGCGCAACCTTTACCGGCTGGTTGGCAGACCGGCTAACACTGGAGGTTGCATTAGAAGGTCTGGTCATTGCGCCTGTTGTTGGCGCGCTGCTGGTGGCGGCCCTGGCCCTGGCGCTGCGCAGTCGAAACACTCAGTTGACCGAGGAAATGGACCGGTCGTCCGTGCGATAGGAGTTTTCCGATGTCATTGCCACTCCCCGTATTGCTTGACGTAGACACCGGAGGCGACGACGCTTTGGCGCTGTTGCTAGCGATGGCGTCTCCGGCCTTGGATGTACGCGGCATCACCTGCGTGGCCGGCAACTGCCCGCTGAGTCAGGTCGTCATCAATACCCTCACGCTTCTGGATGCGATCGGGGCGCCCCCGGTCCCTGTCGCCGCGGGGATGGACAGGTCGATCATCGATGGCGGCCTGCCGCCGCCAGCTTTGCACGGCGGTGACGGCATGGGCGATCTCGGCCTGCCGCCGCCGCGCCGCAGCGCGGTCGATATCCACGCGGTCGAATTCCTGCAGCGAACTCTGGCCGACGCATCCGAGCCGCTGACGCTGATCTGCCTTGCTCCCCTGTCCAATATCGCGATGCTGCTGCGGATGTATCCACACATTACGGACAAGATCGCACGGCTGTATGTGATGGGCGGAACGTACGCCTCAGCAGGCAATGCGACGCCGGCAGCCGAATTCAATATACGCTGCGATCCGGAGGCAGCCGCCATCGTACTTCACAGTGGGCTGCCTGTTACTTTGTATCCCTTGGATCCCTTCATGCAGGTGTGGTTCACGCAGAGTGAGGCACGGGCCCTGGCGAAATCGGCGAGTGCGTCCGCACGTATCGCAGGCGGCATTGCTCTGCACTACTGCCGTTTCTTTAAGGCGAAGTTTTCTCTCATCGGCGATGCCGGAACGGTTGCCGCGGTAATCGACCCGGAGGGTGCAACAGTGGAACGCAGCCCCATGCGCGTGGAGTTGTCAGGCAGCGAGACGAGGGGAGCAACCGTTTTTGACCGGCGCAGCGTGAGGCAACGCGATTACGACGACTGTGTATGGAGCGGATTGGACGTTGTCACCACAGTGGACGCGCGCCGCTACCGACGACTGATGGCAAAGGCCCTGGGCGCCGCAGAAATAGTGGCCGACTAGATAGCGACTGGCCGGCCCTGAAGCACAGATGCCCAGCGAATCGTATCGTCCCCAGACAGGGCACCAGACAACCGACTGACTAACAGAATATCTTGCGGACAGGCAGACCGCTACGCCAGAAGGGTTTCGGCATTGGCGTAGAAGATCTTGTGGCGTACTTCTGCAGACAGATCCAGGCTGTTGAGCAGCTTCTGCATGCGGTCGTCGAAGTGGTCGCGTCCGAAGAGCAGGCGGTCCTGGAATTCGACCAAAAAAGGCTCGACCGACGCCCCGCTTTTTGGAGAGAAGGGCTCGCTTTCAAGCTGACTGAAGTCCCGTGTAAGCGCGGTGAATGCAGAGCCTGCTGAGAGGTCGGCGTAGAGGTTGGGATAGGTGCGGAACAGGTGGAACAGTCTGCCGCCGGGCAGCACAGGGCCATTGGGATATCCGACTTTGTCGAACTGATCGTCGCCGGAGATGTGCGCCCAGAAGCCCGGCGCGTGGCCGATGAAGATAGTATCAGGACAAGCTTGTAAAGCGCGTTCGAAGGCGTCTATGCTGCCGCCGTACCACCAGTCCGTGCGGGGATAGCGGTGGCCGGTTGGGATGGGATAGTCGATGTGGAAGGTGACCGGCAAACCCTTCTCGCCGCAGAATCGGAACAGCCGCAGAGCATCGGGATTGTCGTAGAGCATTCGCAGTTTGATTTCGCCGCAGACCTGCACACCGTGAATTTCGATGGCGGCTTGCAACTGGTCGATGGCTTCGGGGCGGCGGGGGTCGGGCGCGTAGCCTAGAATGAAGCGATCGGGGGCGGCCTGTTTGTAGCGCAGGCAGGCGGCAAACGGGACGGGGTAGGCGCGGCCGTCGCCAAAATGCATCTCCTGGTAATAGCTGGCAGGATTGTACTCATCGGGCGGGCACTCCCAGGTGAGCAGCCAGGTCTTGTCGATGCCGTGCCGGTCCATGTTGGCCAGAAACTTCGGCAGATCATGGCCGAGCCAATCGGGGTGGTTGTGCGCGTCAATGATGGTCATGTTTTCTTATTGGAAGGCGGAGGCCACCATGCCAACAAGGGCAATGGCCAGACATGCTGCCAGAGCCAATCCGACCAGGAGCGGGGCAACGACAACGACGATGGCTCTGCCTTGGGACAACTCATACTCTACCTTTAAGGCAAAGTAATTGAGAACAACCTGATAAATTCCAAGAATGCCGCCTAAGCAGCCTCCCACGGCCGGCAAGAAACCAAGTATGGATCCGACAATGATTATCGGCGCGCCGAAGGTGGCATATAGATAGGCATAGCGACCGAACTGTCCGCGCCCTCCCAATACGGAAGCGACTATATGGTAGATGCCCACGCCAATAAGGAAAGAGAGTGGTCCAAAAAGGATGATCAAGAGGTTGAAAAAAGACCCGCCTGCCGAATCGGTTTCAGTGATAGGCGCGTATTCTCCCTGGAGTTCAGCCGGTAACATCTCCATGATCTGACTGATCCCTCCTAATGGAGACGAAAAAATCTGGGCTTGCAGCGTTCCGAGCAGGGCCGCGATCACCGAGGCCAAAATCATCCAGACGAGTGCGGTCTTTAGTGTCGCCGAGGCTTTTTCACGTTCGGCGGCGAAAACCTCTTCGCCAGGCTTTGTCAATACATTCAGCCACGATTGGAAGATCGAGCTGATGTCCATTGGTAATTCCTTGAAGCAGTAGCTTCGGAATGCCTCTACAAAGAGGTGCAGGGCCAGTTAATTTGGATTCGTTCGGCAGCGATTCAGGTCGAAAGAGAGTTCCCTCTGGTCTTTGGAACTGTTGTAGAACTGCTCAGCCGGCAGGTTCGCGGGTCAGAGGGCCCCACTGTTACTTGGCTGTGAAGGTCGGTAGCGTGCTGGGGAAATGCTTAACTGAAAAGACCAGACGCAACTGAAAACACTATGCCGCCGCATAATGCGAGCAATATCACGACGAAAAAGGGCGACAGCACGACGAGTATAGCATTGCCCGTGGATAGCCCATACTCCACCCTTGTAGCTAAGTAGGTAAGCTTTAAGCTATAGAACGATAGAATAGTTCCAATCAGAAAACCGGCTATCGGCACAAATGCGGAGACGGCGCTGATAAGAGCGATTGGTGCATAGAAAGTGGCGTTGAGATAGGCATACTGCCCAAACTTTCCCTTACGCACCTGGCCCGAAGGCTCAAGACGAATCCGGTCTGAACCCCATGCCGATGCGATAAGGTGCTGAATGCCGACAGTAATGCAGAAAAAGATCGGAGCAGCGATAACGCCTACCAAGGGCAAGGCAAGCGGGGTATCAGGAGGCGTTAGTTCGAATAGAGGGCGAAGTCCAGTTGGTACGTAATTCAGTAGCGGACCGATGCCCCTCCAAGGAGATGGCATGAACTGCGTATGGAGGAAATCCAATATCGTTGTAACCACCACTGTCAGAAACACCCACACGAGCGCGGTATGCAGGGTCGCAACCGGATTCCGACGCTCAGCCTCGAAGACCTGCTCACTAGGTCTGATGAGCACCGTCACCCACGTCTGAAACATCGTACGAAGATCGAGCGTCATTTTTGTGCCAGTAGCCTCCTACTCATACCGACGCCAACGGCTCTTCCCATCAAATGGCTTGGATGTATCACGCACTGTAGCGCTACATCGCGAGTTGACGAGAGTATGCTTGCGGCCTCAAGAGCCAAAGAATGCGCGACGCAGCTTCTCGTTCACCACTTCTTCCCACGCGGGGCCGATGCTGCGAATGTGCTCCGCGAGAGCAGCCTCCAATGGTATGGAGAGCATTGTCTTGGTATCTGCTAATTCTCTCTCCCGCAAAAGCTGGCAACGCTCGACTATGTCCGGGATCACCTCACTGGCGGGCCGCGCCTCCTTGATCCATTCCTCATCCAGTTCATACGTATCGGGGTCAGCAGCAATGCCGGCGTTGATGGCGGCCTCTTCCCCATACTTTCCTGCAATCTCGTCAAAGGTCTTACCCTTGAATTTATCTCTGTTCATAGTCTCTTACCTCTCGCGGGTTTGCCTTGCGAAGGCTGATAATGCGGATATCCTCCCCACGCCTGGTGAAGACAACCACATGAAGGCGCGTGCCAATACGTCCCCTTGCGATAAAGCGCGGCTCCTCGTGCCGATTGTCCAGTCTAATTTTTGACGTTGCCCAATCGAAGCCTCCAATTGCCGAAAAATCCATACCGTGTTTCCCAAGGGTAATACGACGTTTCTACTCGTCCCATTCCTAGCCCATGCGTTCATTGTAGCTATTATCCGTGAGTGCGGCAACTTGATCTCTGAGCGTGCCCCCTTCCAGGGTTGCTCTTCGAGGACAAAGATTGCGGGGTCGACTGCTGGGGGAAGCGCAGCTGTCGCTAATTCCGATTTGATGACCTGGATCATGCACTGTAAACTGGAGATACTATGAGCGTAAGAGTAGATGCTTCCGGACGCAGATGGGTACGGGCAGAGGTAGAGACGCTCGGTTCCATCGAAGAGGTTTGGCAGGCGATCAGCAGCGAGGCTGGGCTTTCGTCGTGGTTTACGCGGTCCGACTTTGAATTGGGCGCGGATGGTCAACCCAAGCGGCTAATTTGCCATTTCGGTCCCGACATTTCCTCGTCGGCGACGGTGACGGGGTGGGACCCGCCGCGAGGCTTCGCGGTTACAAGCGATGAATTCATTCAGGGCGGCCCTGAGGTGGCTACGGTCTGGAGAATTGAGGAAGGGGCGGACGAAAGATGCCTCTTGAGCATAGAGCACAGTCTGTTCGTCGACAGCGACGAATACGACAGCCATATTGAGGCTACGGAGGCGGGTTGGCCGGCCTTTTTCCGCATTTTTCGGATCTACATGACCCACTATAGGGGACAGCCGTGCGCCTTGTTGGAGTTGATGGGCGCGACATCTGAGGATTCCCAGGCTTGGGACAATCTGGCTGCCGCGCTTGGATTCTCAGCCACGGAGCCGGGAGCGCGCTTTGCCGCGCCGGCCGGCGGGCTGAATTTCGCCGGCGTTATCGACACGGCGCCTGACGAGACGGAGATCATATTGCATATTGACGAACCGACCACCGGGGTGGCTCATCTCTTTGTTTGGCCTGTTAACGAGCAGATTCTACTGTCGGTCAGGCTCTATCTTTACGGCGAGAACGCCGTCGAGGTAGTTTCCCGCGAAGAATCGCGGTGGCGTTCGTGGATGGAGGACAGGTTCCCCTTTCCTCAGGGCTGAATGACCAGTCCTACCACGAGTCCCTCTGAGTCGTTTCCCCCCGCATTTTAGAACGCTGTCTTGTTCCCCGCCGGACCTTAGCCTGGGGGCGTTTCATCCCACCGTCCCTGATCAACCGCGGGAAGAAAGTGTCTCCTCAGGGATCCCCCAAATCAGAGGTGAGGCGATTTCCAAACTGTTCTGTGACGGGTCGCGGAAGTATACGGCTCGACCTTTGCCTAAGCGAATCTCCTTCTCAATTTCTACTCCGTGTTTGGCAAGGTGTTCCTTCCATCGATCGATTTCATGGTCCAGCACGGCAAAAGCCATGTGCCCCTCGCCCTTAGCGCCGTGTACAGGTGCATCTTTTTCGCCGCCCGCGGTGACAGCGGTCGCTTCTGCATTGAAGAGAAGCACCATTCGCTGGCCACACCGAAGAAATACATGCCGCCCTTCCAGCTTCGAGTGCAGGGTGAGACCTAGCACCTCAGTATAGAACCGTTCTGCTGCCGACAGATCCAGAACGTACAGAGCTGATTCAAGTACCTCTGCGACTCTCATGGATGCGTTCATGGCGAGTTCCTTTGCTTTCTTCAGTGGCGGTGGGACTTCGGCGGCCGCAACGACTGTGCAGAACCTGCAGAGGGAAGGTAGCCCAGACAGGCGAGGGCCCTTCGGTAAGACTCACACATAATCTTGTAGCTTCTGCTGCAGGAAGCGCACACAGCCCGGGACCTGCGCCGGCGTCAGGCTGTGGAGCACGGCTGCGCCGCGGTAGCCGGTCTGATGTAGTAGATGCAAGTAATGATCGTAATCCAGCAGTCCAGTACCTGCGGCTTCGTGACCGGCTTCGCCGTCGCGGCTCAGGTCTTTGGCGTGAGCCAGCGCGATGCGATCCCCCAGCAGTTCGAATGATTCGTCCAGGATCTGGCGCTGGCGGTGAATTGTTCCCTTGGGAAAGACATTGGCCCCATCCATGACAATCATCACCCTGTGCGAGAGCATTGTGTCCATCAGTTTGCGTGCCTTGTGGGGCGAACTTACCACGTTCGAAACTTCCGGCTCAATTCCCAACCGCACGTTGTACTCTTCGGCCAGGGAGAGCGCCTGTTCCATGGCGGCCAGCAGATCCGACCATGCTTCAGGAGAGTTGTTGTGTGGATGATCGTGCCACATATTGTCCGGGTTGCGGGTGCCGGTACAGAGGGTGAGCAGGTCGGTGCCCAATTCGGCGGCATGGGAGGCCAGCACGGCCAGACGGCGCATGCCCTGGTCACGCACAGCCGGTTCAGGGTGAATCATGTTATAGGTGGCGGAAAGGGAGACCACCTCGATGTTGCGAGCGTCCATCTCCCGGCGCGCCTGATCGCAGGCCGCGGAGTCCAGACCATCCGGCATGTCTGAGAGTCCCATGCAACTGGTGTTGAGTTGGATGTGACGGATACCATGGGCGGCGACCGCGTCCAAAACATCTGCCAGCGATGGCGCTTCAAAAGTGCGAGCGAAGATTCCAACTTCCATTCAAACACCTCCTGTAACTGATTCGAGGGCGACCCAGCCGCCGCCGGTGGACGCGGAGTGAGCGATGGCGGCTATCGCTCGCATGGAGGCGAGGCCGTCATGGACATTGGCTCCCCATTGCGCTTTGCCATGCAGGATCGTGTCGGCCCAACCTTCGATTTGCTGCCGGTATCCGTGGCCATCCTGGCCCAGAGGGCGGGTGTAGAGGTCGTCCTCGGTAGAAAAGCACTCCACACTACCGGCCTTGTGGTACCAGGAAAGAGGCAGGCGCCCGTTGACGCTGCCATGTTCACCCTGAATGCGAAAACCCTCTTCGAAATCCCCGGCTACGGTGATGGTCAACTCCAGGTGCCCCAAGCTGCCGTCGGCAAAGGCGACGTCCACGAACCAACAGCGGCGGCCGAAGCGTTCCAGGAGCCGCGTCCGTACTTGCACGATTTCGCTCTGTGAGAGGAATCGGGTTGTGTCGGTCAGGTGGCTGCCGTGGCCCAACATGAGGTAGCGGCGGCGGTCGGCTTTGGGGTTGCCGCGGGGGCGATGCGCCTGCGAGCTGGTTACTATCAGGGGTTGCAGAGCGTCGGTCATCGTGTAGCGGTGAACGGAATCGTAGTACCAGAACTGGGCCGACATCAGACCGCCGATCTGATCCTGAATGAAGTGGCGGGCATGGATGACGCCGGGGTCGAAGCGGCGGTTGTGGCCTACTTGCAGGGTTAGGCCGGAGGCGACCACTTCGTCTCGAAGCGATTCACACTCCTCAACGGTGACGCCCATTGGCTTTTCTACCAGCACATGCTTGCCGGCTCTCAGCGCCTGCAAGGCCAGGTCTACATGAAACTGATCGGCAACGCCAACAATGACTGCCTCAACCTGGGAATCAGCGAGCATGTCGGAGTAGCGGGTGAAACTGCGATGGGGGCGGTGAATCGCGGCCACACGCGCCAACAGGTCGGGCGCGACCTCGCATAGGCCGTAGAGCTGCGTATTGCGTGCCTTGCGGCAAGCTTCCAGATGCGCGATCTGTGCAATAGGTCCTGCGCCCACTACACCGACGCGAAGCAGGCGCGATTCCTTTTGGATAGGCATGCTCTACTCCAGCGGTTGATCCAGTTCAGTCGACCAGCGCCTGGTAAGCGGCCACCCTGAACTCGCGGGAGACCGGATAGTAACCGGAAGGCATGAACTGGGTCATGAATATGCACAGCATTTCCTCCTCGGGGTCGATCCAGAATTGGGTGGTCGCCGCGCCGCCCCAGCCGTAGATGCCTTCGCTTCCCGGCGCACTGGAGGCCGGCACATCCATCAGGACGCTCACTCCGAGGCCAAAGCCATATCCAGCGAGGGGGTCCTCGCCGACCGCTATAGGAATCAACTCGGACGGCAGGTGGTTGGCGCGCATTAACTCGACCGTCTTAGGGCCTAACAGGCGATTGCCGTCCAGGGCGCCGCAGTTGAGCAGCATCTGGGAGAAGCGCAAGTAATCGCCAAGGGTTGAAACGAGGCCTCCGCCACCGGAGAGAAATACCGGCGGCTTGGTGAAGCGGCTATCTTGCGAGGCCTCCTGCAGCTCGATTTTCGGTTCTATGACCTGCTCTTCGTCGTCGGACTGGCCGGCGTTGGTCCTTGAATTGCGCCCGAGGTCACGGCCAAAGTTGAAGCCGCCGGTCGGACAGTAGCAGGCTGCAAAGCGTTCAATCGAGTCGGCTGGTACCTGGAACCCGGTATCCTCCATCGCCAGCGGTTTAAAGATCTCCTGCTGGAAGAATTCAGCGAGCGATTTTCCGGAGAGCACTTCGACCAGCCGACCCAGCACATCGGTCGCCAGGCTGTAGCGCCAGCTTGTGCGAGGATGATAGAGCAGTGGCAGAGCTGCCAATTTGTGTACGAACGTCTCCAGGGTCATTTGATCACGGTTTCCGACAGACTGGCGATACAGCTTTTCGACCGGGGAATCCTGGCCCCAGCCATAACTCAGCCCCGCCGTGTGCATGAAGAGGTCTTTTACCGTCATGGGCCGGTCCGGCGGCACGAGGTTTTCGATATCGCCCGTGCAGACCTGTACGTCGTCGAAGTCCGGCAGATGAATCGCCACCGGGTCATCCAGGAGAAAATGGCCATCCTCAAACAGCATCAGAGCGGCCACGGCGGTGATCGGTTTCGTCATCGAATAGATGCGGAAGATGGTTTCCTCGGTCATGGGTAGACCTGTCTCGAGTTCTCGCAGGCCGACGGCGTTGCTATAGGCGATTTCGCCTTTGCGATAGATTAGTCCGAGGGCCCCGGCCAGAAGACCGCCTTCCACGTAGCGCTCCAGCAGCCTGTCCACGCGGGAGAGACGTTGAACCGAAAGCCCGACTCGTTGCGGTTGAACGGTTGTCATTGGAATTCCTTGTTTCAGGTTGAAGGTTGAATGAGCGAGCGTTTCGGTGTCGGCTCGCGATAGCAATAGTAGCGGACTGCTGTTGATCAATCTGCGGCCGCGGCGGCGCTGGACAGTTCAGTGCGTTCATGGATTGGCAAGTGGACGAGTGCGCCAAAGACGCCTAGTGCAATGCTGGCAATCCAGATGGGCGTGTAAGAGCCGGTGGTATCATAAAAGCGTCCTCCCAGCCATACCCCTAAGAACGCGCCGATTTGATGGCTGAAGAAGACGATTCCATAGAGCGTAGAGAGATAGCGCGCGCCAAAGATTTGGGCAACGATTCCACTGGTGAGCGGCACTGTCGCCAGCCAGAGGATGCCGATCGCCCCACCGAAAACCAGGGCGGATGTACGGGTGACGGGCGCGAGCAGAAAGAGCAGGATAACCAGCGCCCGGCCCAGGTAGATAAGGCTCAACATGTATTTGCGGGAAAATCGATCCCCTAGCCAGCCAAAGGTGATCGATCCAAGAATGTTGAAGGCGCCGATCAGGGCCAGTGCGCCAGCGGCAACAAACTCGGGCAGTCCTTTGTCGCCCAGAAAAGCGGGGAGATGTGTGCTTATGAAGGCGACATGAAACCCGCACACGAAAAAACCGGTAGTCAGGAGCAGGTAGCCCCGATGGCGCGCGGCCCTTTCCATCACTCCGCGAAAGGGCTCGTCCAGGTGCATCTGTTGCGCACCATGCAGCTGTGTTCCTGGCCGCGCGGGCAGACCGAAAGCCATCAACGCCACCACTGCGGCGACTGCAGCCAGAGCGTAGAGCGCGCCCTGCCAGCCCAGATTGGATAGGAGAAGCTGGGCTATCGGAGGGACCACGAACATTCCCGCGGAGCTTGTTGCGGTGATGATGCCGAAAACACGGCTGCGCTGATCCTCCGTGACCAACTGCGCCACTGCCCCCAATACGATTACAAAGTGGGTGGCGCTCAGGCCAATTCCCACAAGGAGACCGAGTGACAACATCAGTCCAAGTGTCGTTTTCACAAGCGCAAGCAGAACCAAGCCAGTCGCGTAGAAAATTGCGCCTGCGATTACCATCCGCCGCGGCCCAAAACGGTCTGAGAGGAGGCCAATCAGAGGCAGGCCGAAAACCAGATTGTTGATAGCGATGGCAATGCTCAGGTTCTCGCGCCCGGTTCCAAGCGTTTCGGTGATGGGCCCGAGAAACAGGCCGAAACTGGAACGAATGCCCGAACTGAGCATTACAGCCAGCGAGGCGGAAATAATGGCGGCGGCGACAAGTTTGCGGTTGCTGGTCACCTGACACCGCCCAATTCTATTGAGATGAGGCGTCGGGAATCAGCTTGGGCCTGCATGGGACTCTCCTGAAGTTGCCAGCTTTTCTCCCGCCGCCGTTCCTCTCGTGTCAAGGCTGGGTTGAATGTCAAAGACTTCACTGGGGCCGGATTTCTGCGCGCCGCGCGACAGAGATATAAACGACGGCGGCTGTGATTGCAAAGCCGAACCACTGAAACGCGTAGCTGAAATGGTTGCCTTCATCAAGGGACAGATCTTGTTGTATGCGACCTGGCAGAACTGTCGTTTGCGATTCGGTTTGAGAACTGCGCGAGTTCTGGTCTTCGCCGTTTCCGGGTACTAACTGTAAGACAACCGGTATCAACTGATAGGGCAGGGTTTGGCCGATGGCTTCAATATCGAGGCGGTACCAACCGGTTACGGTATCCTGCGGGATTTCGGACACGGTTCCGTCAGGACGGCGGCGAGTCGGTTGCAGGACACCCATCTGGGGCCCGCTCCGCTGTTCGTCGAAGATGCGCCAAGTGGCCGGATCAGTCTCCTTGGCGGGTATCCAGCCCCTATTTACCAGGACGGCCATGTCGGAGCCGGTGATTCGGAGAGGCGTTACGAGATGGAAACCGGGCTGGCCCTCGAAGTTCTGATTGCGGATTGCCACTTGGCGAGCGTAGTCAAATTCTCCATGCGCGACAGCCTGACGATCACGTAGATCTCCTGGCGGCAAGGGCGAGCCGGTCAGTTCGAAGGGTGGCGCGGCCAGCGCGGCCTGGCGCAGTTGGTTGAACGCACGTCTTTGTTCCAGGCGATCCAGCTGCCAAAAACCGAGAGCGGCCATTGCGGCCATCGCCAGCAGCACAATCAGGGTCTTCCACCAGTAGCGGCGGCTGAACAGGAGCGCCAAAGTAGACCCGATCTCAGTGACTGACCTGGCACTCTTGTTAACGCTCATCCTGCATTGTTGCAGAACACGGCGGATGCGGCGGTGGGCAATCAGTGATGCGGGCAAACCGGCCATTATGAGTGGCCTCCAGCCCGCGCGGGGTCCTGTTCATTGACGTGTGCAGCCTCATTTGGCGCGGCGGACGGCTGGGTCATCAAATAGAGCACTGCTGCGCCTGCTAACAGAATGACGGAAAGTAGACCGCCGAGAACTGTCTGCCAGGGGAAGGATTTGGGCAGTATTTCGTCTTGAAAGCCCACAACCTGTGTAGGCTCACAAGATGAGATCGAGGCGCCACTCTGTTGGCTTCCGCTATTTTCTCCTGCCTCACAGCCGGGGGGTGCAATTCGCACCTGCACGGACCAGTTTCCCTGTTTGGCCGGTTCAAAGGAAGCCTCGTAGAAGAGCTTATTGAGCGCGTCATCGTGAGTCGCCTGGGCGCTAAAGGTCGAGCCGCTCTCAAGATGCGTTAACTCGACAATCACGTATGCATCGAGGACAGGGCCGCCGGCCAGACCGGTTTTGTCTCCTTCGATGTTTTCGGTCAGAGCGATGGTCACGTGATATTCGCCCACCTGGGGCGGCTCGGGGTCTGACCAGACGTACACACGGTAGGGGCCGGCCGGCACGTTGTTCAGATGTTGGATGCCTACGCCGCCATGAGCCAGCAGAGGCGCCGGCAACAGCGCGACCGCCAATAGAAGCAGTACATAGATTTTCGAGAAAAGAATTTTTTTTGACTTACGCATATCTATTTTCAGGAATCACAGGTGTTTTGTCTGCGAAATTGATCCTTACACATTGAGACGCTGCTGTGCGAAGTCGATCAGTGGCCACTAGCCACAAGCCACAGCGGATGGGCCGGCGCGGTTGGGCCGCTGCGCCCTTCCCATAACCGGCGGATGCGGCTTCCTGGTTCGCGCCTTTTGTTCGGCGCTCACCAGCAGGCGGCCCAGCAGGGCCAACGCCGCGATCACGTACATCATACTACCTGGGATCCACATAATCAGCCCACCCCATACCTGATCATCCATGACACTGAGGCCGTAAAGACGGGGCACGGACTCGTAATAAGGATATATCGGAGCTTCGGCGAAAGAGAGGGCCACGCCCAGCAGCATGTTGGGTGGAATCATGGCCAGCACATAGCCGACCCGCATCCACTGGGCTGGTTTCGGGTGGAGGCGCGGGGCGGCGCCAGTTACATGCCACCAGAAGAGCAAGGCCGCGCCAACAAAGGTGATGTGCTCCAGCCCATGCACGGATGCGAAGCGCAAGGCGAGACTGTAGGCATTGCCGTCGTGCCAGGCGAAGAAGATCAGCACGTACAGAGCCCAGGCGCTGGCCGGTGAGGAAGCCTTGCGTACACCCTGACTGAGGATGTTTTCCCCGGCCAACCAGACCGTTACGCGACGAAAGGCGCCGGCTACAGCGGCGCGCAGGTTGGCGGGCAAGGCCCACAAGAAGGTTGGGAACGGATTTGCCAGGAGAAGGAGCGGCGACGCGACCATCAGCAGCAGCAGGTGCTGCACCATGTGGATGGAAAAGAGCTGGCCGCTCAGAACGTCGATCGGTGAAAGGAGCGCCAGCGTCAATACCAGGATGCCTCCCGTGTAGGACGCCAAGCGCCACCGGTTGGCAAACCGTCCATGGCTGCGCCGCCGCAGTCTCTGCCAACCGGCAAAATGGAGCGCTGCCAACAAGACAAGCGGCACCAGGATCTCCGGACGGAGGTCCCAAGAAAGCAGAAGCGCTCTTGTTAGTGGATTCATTTGCGACTGCGATGGATCATACTATGCCAATGTCGCGGGGGCATGCACTCTATCAGTGGGGTATGTCGATTGTTGAACCGATCAAATAGATGGCCGGATAGAAGAAGATCCACACTAGATCCACATAGTGCCAGTAGATTGCGCAGGCTTCGACGCCCCAATGCTTTTTGGGGGAGAAGTGGCCTTTGCGCCCCAGCCACCAGACATTAAGAATAAGCACAACGCCGGAGAGAACGTGCAGAGCGTGCATGCCGGTCATACCAAAGACTACTGCGCCAAACACGCCGTCGGTTGGTTTCAGATGCCCTTTCACGAGGCTGGGGAACATTCCCCATTCCCAGATAATGACGCCGATGAGAAACGCAGTGCCAAGCACGGCGGTGATGAGAAGGCTGACGAGGAAGTCTTTGCGCTTGTCGTTGGCGATCGAGATTTCGGCGCGGTTCATGAAGTAGCTGCTCAGCAGCAGAACGGCGGTGACGACCAGGCCGGAGAACTGGTCCAATTCCGGCCGAACGACTTCGCCGTGCGGGCCGCGCCAGAGATAGAAGCGCGTGACCAGCAAGGCGAGGAAGAGGAACGCTTCGGAGGCGAAGAAGAGCCACATACCCAGCCGGTTGCGCCGCGTGTTTTCCTGGTAGGTCGTCAGATCTATTTCGCCGGTGTCGTGGTGCTCATCTGCGGCGTGGCCGAGCTCGTGCCCATGTTCGATAGCGGTTACGCTCATCAGTGCTCATCCTCCGACCAGAGGCTGCGAATATGCATGAAATAGTTCACCACAAGAATGGCCTTCAACAGCGCCAGGATCATCAGAATGGCAAAGGAGCCTAATGGAGGTGTGATTGCGGCGTAATACTCCACCAGGGTGAGAATGGCCAAAATGACGGCGACGATAATTCCCTGGCGATAGATGGCAGTCTTGCGTTTTGTACGGCTGTGTTCGCTCATTTTAGCTCTTTTCTCGATGCTGAATCGCCCAAATATCCGCTATCCCAGACTTGATTCCCGAATCGCTAGTCGTCACCTGGCGATGCCGTCGTCACATAGCCGGAATCTACGAGGCCATAGTCGTAGGGTTCACCCACGACGCGCAAGGGGGCCGGGAAGCTGTGTTCTGGAATCGGCGAAGGAATCTGCCATTCGGGTGAGCGAGAGCGCCAGGGGTTGTCGCCAGCTGCTACGCCCACTTCCGCGTTTTGGAAGAAGTTCCACAGCATCAGCATCACGCCGAAAGCAATGGCGAATCCGGCAATTGTTACCGCCAGATGCCAGTTCTCGATCTGACCGGCGCCCAGAGTAGGATCGTAGTCGGCGATGCGGCGGCGCATGCCCATCACGCCTACGCCCATTTGTCCCAAAGTCTGTACCCAGAAAGCGGGCGTCATAATAAAGAAGTGGATCTTGCCGAGCGTTTCGTTGTACATACGCCCGGTGACTTTGGGGAACCAATAGTAGAGGGCGGCGAAGAACGGGAAGACAAAGCCGCCGAACATAGTGGCGTGAAAGTGGCCGACCACAAAGTAGGAGTCGTGTAAGGGGAAGTCGGTGGGCACGGTTGCCAAAATCGGGCCGGTCAACCCACCGATCAAGAATACGCTGATGGCGCCGAGGACGAAGAGCATGGGGGTATCGAAATGGATTTTCCCGCCCCACATCGTGCCCAGCCAGCTGAAGAACTTGACGCCGGTTGGTATAGCTACCAGCAGAGTTGCGTACATAAAGGGCACACGCAGAATGTCGTTGTAGCCGGACATAAACATGTGGTGGCCCCAGACGATAAAGCCGACGATAGCTATCGCCATGCTGGAGAGAGCGATCCATTTGTATCCGAAGAGGGGCTTGCGAGAAAAGACGGGCAGAAGTTCACTGACAATGCCCAAGCCTGGCAGCACAAAGATATAGACGGCCGGGTGGCTGTAGAACCAGAACAGGTGCTGGAAGAGGACCGGGTCGCCGCCGCCAACCATAGGGCTGACTTCACCCAACATGCCGCGGGGGTCGAAGAAACCCATTCCAAGGGCCCGCTGAACCGAAACCATCAGGAAGCTTGTGCCGATAAGCTGGGTAGCGGTGAGCTGGATCAGGCTGGTGGCGAAGACCGCCCAACAGAAGATGGGCATGCGGAAGAGGCTCATGCCGGCCGGCCTCATGCGCAGGAGCGTAACCAGGAGGTTGAGTGAGCCGACGATGGAGGAAAGGCCGATGGCAAAGACGCCCAGGAAAAAAAGTTGGTAGCCAATGGGGCCGCGTGCGCTAAGTGGCGGATAGGCGGTCCAGCCGGCATCAAAGCCGCCGATAAAGAGGCTCAGCAATAGCAGAATGCTGCCCGGCACGTTGAACCAGAAACCGAGTGCGTTGAGGCGGGGAAAGGCCATGTCCTCGGCGCCGATCATTAGAGGAACGAGATAGTTGCCCATGCCACCAACGCCAAGGAGGATCGCGAAGATCATGATCATCCCGTGCATGCCGATGAAAGTATTGTACAGGTCGAGGCCGAGGAACTGCAGCCCGCTGCTCGCCAACTCGGTGCGGAAGATCATGGCCACGGTGCCACCCACCATGAGCAGGAAAATGCCCCAGACGGTGTACTGGACGCCGATCACTTTGTGGTTGTAGTCAACGCTGAAATAGCGCGTCCAGGCCGGCTTGTCCACTGGAGGGCCGTGGTGCATAGGCGTTGCTACGCCCTTAGTCCATGTCAGCCAGTCGTCCAGCGCGCCAACGCCGAGGAGGAAGCCGATGATACTGCAGACGGAGCCGAAGGTCCAGGCCGGTTCGGCGGCCCAGGCTTCCAAGCCCAGCAGTATGCGCACGCCGCAGGTCAACAACATGCCGATGACCATGCCAAGAACCTGGCCAACAAGGCCGCGTGCGATTCCTAGAGTGAAAAGCGACATAGAGAATCTCCTGCCAAGAAAGTCAGAGCTGAATTACGACAGCAGGCGGGAACGGGTTCACCAGATTCCCCACCGTCTTGAGACGTTTCATTCCTGGAGTTGAGCGAGTTGCTCGGACTGCCAGAGCTTGAAGTCTTCGGCAGAGACAACTCGCACCGTAGCCAGCATCCCGCTGTGGTTCGTGCCGCACAGTTCCGCGCAGCGCAGCACATATTCTCCAATCACATTGGGGGTGAAACGTACGTGTGTGACCTTGCCGGGCACGGTATCCTGCTTGACGCGAAACTCCGGCACCCAAAAATTATGCAAGACATCGTCCGACGTCAGGTCCATTCGCACCGGTGTGTCAACCGGCAGAACCAATTCAGGAGTGACAGCGCCGGATTCCGGGTAGGTGAAGAGCCAACTCCACTGCCGTCCTTCTGCGCTGACAACGTATTCTTCGGGATTCGGCCTGGTCAGGTCGATCAACATGGTGGTCGCGATCCAGGAGAAATAGACAACAACGAAGCAGGGAACGACGGTCCAGACGATTTCGAGGGTGCCACTGCCGTGAATGTGCTCGCCGTCGCCCTCATCGCCGCGGGCGCGGAAGACGATTAGGGCGTAGCACATGAAGACGGCAACGAGGGCGAAGAGAAATGCAATCAGCCAGATGTGCTGGTCAAACAGGTTATCGATAGGACCGGCCTCGACGACTGCTGCCATGGGTTTGAGAAGGACGCTGTCCAGCACCCAGTAAACGAGCACGGTAGAGATCACAATCAACACGGATGCGATGACAAAGTGTCGACGGTTGTTTGCCATACAACTATCCTCAACAGTTCCTTGACTGAATCGTCTTGCCGATGAACCTGCAGATGTGCACCTGAAGGGCGCGGGGCAGGGCATGCAAACGCGGGTGCGTCACCCGAACGACATTGTACAAAAAGGCACAAAACCTGTCAAAGAAGTGGCGGGCGCAATTGCAAAGCAGATTGGCCGAAGGCGAGAGAGAATTGGCGTGCATCATCTGTGAACCGCGGCAAGGTGAACTTGGCTTGGTTCCTACGTGCGCAGAGAAATGATGATACTACTCCGTTGTGGGAAAGCTAGGGGTTGGTTAGCATCGGCCAAGCGCTCGGTCGGTGAGGACTGCAGGTTGCCATTTCGGGAGGAGAAGGCTATATTTGTTTATGGCTATACGCAAAGTAGTAATGTAGATGCGCCTGGACTCAGGCATAGAAGCGGGAGGTTTGCGATATGAGCGAAAATCTGACACAAGGAGCGCCCGAGGTAGAGGTCGATCCCGGCGGCAGCCTTGCGCCTACTTTGAGGGCGACCAGCGCGCTCGGTGACGCCATCGCCGAATACGAAGAACAGATGGTTCGCAAAGGCTTCAGCGAGAACACGATCAAGGCCTTCGCCAACGATCTGAAGATACTTCGCACATTTATGGATAGTTCGGCCATCCTGAGAGAGATCCAGACGCAGCATCTCGAGGATTTTCTGGAATGGATGCAGAGTGAGCGGGGACGGCCATGCAACGCCAAGACGCTTTCGCGGCGAATCACCACGCTCAAGGTCTTTTTCGCCTGGTTGCACAGCGTCGGCGCGATCGGTACAGACCCCGCTGAACCAATCGTCCAGCATTCGGTCAGAACTCCCTTGCCCGTGATTCTAAACAACGGCGAAACCACCAAGCTTATGCGGGTCTGCCGGGACTGGTTATGGGATCGTAATAAGCCTGATGCCCGCCCTTATGTGCTCGTAAGCCTACTCCTGCAGACCGGCATCAAGAAGAACGAGGCAGTCAAGATACTGCTAGAGGATATCGAGCGAACCGATACGCAGCAGCCGTCGGTGTTCATTCGATACGAAGAAGAGCGCTACGCGCACAAGAATCGACGGCTTTCCCTAGACACCTACTTACTGGGAGCGCTCGACCAGTACCTGGCGAAGTACGGCCCCGAGAACTTTCTGTTTGAATGTACGCCTCGCAACCTGGAGTACGTGCTGGAGGAAGCGGGCCAGCGGGCAGGCATTCGGCGCGTCCAAGTAGGGTTTGAGACTTTGCGTTGGACAAGCGCGGTTCGGGATTACAGGCAGGGCGTGAAGGATGAGAATCTGAGGCTGAAGATGGGACTGAGCAAAGTCTCTTGGCGGGAAACGAGCCTCAAGATCCAACGACTGGCCGGGCAGCCATAGTCGAAGGCGGCGTTGGGATTGGCATAGTGTTCGCCGCCGACTCTACCAAGCAGGGGACGGGCGTTTACAGAACAGCCTTCCAGTTGGCAAGCGCAGCTTCTGCCAATTTTTGATAGCGCTTTTGCAGCCGCTGGCGGTCCAACAGCCAGGACTGCGAAAATGTCGCAAGCCGTTTATCCCGCCCAGACCGTACCTCGGGTAGGATGCGCCCCAGCCGTAAAATCCACCAGACCAGCATAAGCGTTTCATACACCGCGATCCGTTCCCTGATCGCGGTGTCATTGCTACATTCTCCATAGAAATTTGCGAAGCGGCGCGTTTGCTGACGCGGCCATTCACTGTGGGCGGCGTGAACGAGGAAATCCGCAATCTCGAAGGCCGGGTCGCCCCGACCGCTGTACTCCCAGTTGACGGAGGCCCAGGCATTGGCGCGGCGGATAAAGTTGTGGATGTTCGGGTCGCTGCGACAGAAACGCAGAGAAGGTTGCGGCCACCGGGGCCATCGAATCGAATGGACCTGAGCAGTCAGGTCATTCACTGCATTCGGCCATTCCGCCCGCTGTAAACGGCTGTGCTGAAGACGAATGGCCTGCAACGCCTCGGCCGGCGATGTCACGTAAAGCACTACTGGTCGGATGGCAGGATGATCCGGCGACTTTGGCAGGGAATGAATTGTCAGGAAATGTTGGCTCAAGGAGTGCCAGGCTGCGTCATCCGCGGGAATCGAGGCTGATGACTCACCGTCCAACCAGGTCTGCACAATGACCTGGTGGGCATAACGATCGCGGTCAAGAAGGAGGGGTTGGGGCGCAGGGTCTGGGCTATTCTCGGCCAGAAATTCAAGTGCGGCCCACTCGCGACCGGCTCGATGGCGCGCGTCGCGAAGGGTGAATTTCACGGCTACGTCACCGGTTGGTCCGGTCGCACGGAAGAGGCGATTGTTCATACCGCCATCAATACGCACAATGGTCCAATCTTGCCACTGCCATTTGTCTCTGCACTGAAAGGATGAATCTTGCCGAGACCAATCTAATCTGCGCGCCGCCTCCTTCTTTGCAGGCAGTTGCTCCACTTGCTTGCGACCGCTTTCCTATTTTTCCTCCTCTTGCAGGGCCTGCGCCAGGTGATCCACTAAGGGGAGGAGCTCTTCGCTTTCCCGCTTCATATGGCGCCGTACACTGTTCTGGTCAGCAATCCCCATTCCGGCAAGGAGAGAGTTTCCGCGCGCCGACGGGGATCGATTCCGGCGGAGTGCAACCAAAGTTCTGTGTCTTCTTTTGAGGAAGCCAGACCGGCGCTGAGGCTGTTGCGCAGTTGTTTGCGCTTTTGCCCGAACCCGGCGCGCACGATGCGAAAGAAGTGGGCGGGGTCCACGTCGGGGACCGCGGGATGCGGGAGTAGATCCAGACGCACAACACTGCTGTCGACTTTTGGGCGGGGCAAAAAGGCGCCGGCGGGTACTCTATTCAGTATGCGTGGGCGGGCGTAGAATTGGACGCTCACTGCCAGGATCGACATTGCCCCGGGCTGTGCAACCAGGCGCTGGGCCACCTCGCGCTGCAGCAATAGGACTGCCAGGGAGGGAGGCGTGAGGCTCTCCAACATAAGCTTGAGAAACGCGCTTGTGATGTAGTAGGGGAGGTTTGCGACTACCTTATAATTCGAGGAGAGGGGTGAAGCGTGCGTCTGGCAAGAAGAGTGGGCATGAACGATTTCTGAGAGGCTGAGTTCAAGAATGTCGCCGTGGACAAAGGAGACATGGGATTGATCGGCGAACTGCTCACGCAGGATGGGAATCAGCCGCTGATCCAGTTCGACGGCCACGACGCAACCGGCTTTTTCGGCCAAGTGATGGGTCAATGCGCCGAGGCCGGGACCGATCTCGAGCACTGTGTCGGCTGGTGTGAGGTCGGCGGCGTCGGCGATGCGGGTTAGATGGGTCGTGTCGATGAGGAGGTTCTGGCCGAGGGATTTTTTCAGGTTCAGATTGTGACGGCGGATCAGTTCGAGGGG
The DNA here is from genome assembly GCA_965220715.1 of Caldilineaceae bacterium. Lineage (GTDB taxonomy): Bacteria > Chloroflexota > Anaerolineae > Caldilineales > Caldilineaceae > Bin5. Next base: position 2,477,939 of record OZ244843.1, on the reverse strand, counting down.
GGAGGGGAGGTCGTGATGGCTTTTGTCTGTGGGGCTACGATCAGACGTCAATTCGCTTAACTCAGGTTCCCAGCCACAAGGTCAACAGAGATCCGACGATACTCGCTACAATACCTGCAATTGAAATGCCAACTCCGATCAGCCATTTCATGCCCCGTAGTTCGGCCCGCAGGCTCTCGATGTCAGCCCTGGTTGCAAGATGGTGGTATTCGCCTTCAAGTCGAGCGATTCGCTCACCGTCAGTCGCCACTATTGTTACCCTTCACGTAGATGGTCAGCAGTGGTCTGCTGTCCCAGGTTGCAAAGTTCGAAGTCACATGCGGTAAACGCTATCAAAAATGTGCAAATGGATTTGGAAGTTATCATAAGGATTTCCTTTCTAATTTGCGTACTACCCAGACACTTTCGGAACGTCTTCGCTGCGAACTCTATTAGAACCCGGACAACAGACACCCCCAAAACAGCAGGCCACTGATGACCATTCTACTTGCGATTCACAATTTCAAATCTTCTTCAAGTCCCGCCCATTGGATGCCAGCCCACGCCAAACACAGTCTCGATAGTGGCATTATATCATAGACGGTACACTAGACCAATTTTGAGAGAGGCGGCCCCGGGACACGCTCTCATAACAAGACTTGAATGCCTTCGCACCTTATTCTCGATGTTATTCATCCTCCAGGCTCAGGACAGTCATAAAGGCTTCCTGCGGGATCTCCACGGAGCCGACCATTTTCATGCGCTTTTTGCCTGCCTTTTGATTTTCGAGCAGTTTGCGCTTGCGGGTCACGTCGCCGCCGTAGCATTTGGAGAGTACGTCTTTGCGCACCGCCTTCACATTGGCGCGGCTGATTATCTTATTGCCGATGGCGGCCTGAATCGGCACCACGAATTGCTGGCGAGGGATGATCTCCTTCATCTTGCTTACCATGCGCTGCCCTTTGTAGAAGGCGTTGTCGCGATGGGTGATGATACTGAGGGCGTCAACTGATTGGCCGTTGACCAGAACATCGAGTTTGACCATATCGGAGGCCTGATAGTCGTCCAGGCTGTAATCCATGGAGGCATAGCCGCGAGTGCGGGCTTTGAGTTCGTTGTAGAAATCGACAATGATTTCGGCTAGCGGTATCTGGAAGCTGAGTTCCACCCTCTTCGTATCCAACCACAGTTGGTTTTTGACGCGGCCGCGACGCTTTGTCGCCATTTCCAGGATCGGGCCGATATAGGTAGAGGGTGTGAAGATCTGCAGGCCGCACCACGGCTCTTCGATCCGTTCAATATCGCTGGGGTCGGGCAAGTCGGCAGGGCTTTCGAGCAGGAACTCTGTGCCACTGGTTGTGACCACACGGTAGGCCACGGAGGGCGCGGTGAAAATGATGTCCAGATCGTACTCCCTCTCCAGCCGTTCCTGTACGATTTCCATGTGGAAGAGACCGAGAAAGCCGAGGCGGAATCCGAACCCCAGGGCCTGGCTGGTTTCCGGTTCAAAAGTGAGTGCGCCGTCGTTGAGGTGCAGCTTTTCGAGGGCGTCACGGAGGTCATGGTAGTCATCGGAGTCTGTGGGATAGAGGCCGGCGAAGACCATCGGTTTCATAGGCTCGTAGCCGGGCAGGGGTTCCGCAGCCGGGTCGGAGGCGAGAGTAATCGTGTCGCCGACATCAAGGTCCTGCACACTTTTCAGGCCGGTGGCAATATACCCGACTTCGCCGGCGGACAGTTGCGAGGCCTTGACGGGCGCGGGAGTCAGAACCCCGATCTCAATCGGGTCGATGCGCTTGTTGCCGGAGATTGCCAGCAGGCTAGCCGGTGCGGTGATTGTGCCGTTCACCACCCGCACGTAGGCCACGACGCCCTTGTATGGGTCATAATGGCAGTCGAAAATCAGTGCTTGCAGTTTTTCTCCAGCGTCCCCCTGCGGCGGCGGCACTTGCATGACGATCTCTTCAAGCACCTCGACGATGTTGAGACTGTCTTTGGCGCTGATTCGCAGCACATCTTCGGCGGGTACCGCCAGTAGATCCTCAATATCCTGCGCGACTTCGTCGGGCACGGCGGCAGGCAGATCGATCTTGTTCAGAACAGGGACGATGGTCAGGTCTAGTTCCATGGCCGCCAGAAGGTGGGCGACGGTCTGGGCTTGAATGCCCTGGGAGGCGTCAACGACCAGGACGGCGCCCTCACATGCCTGAAGCGCGCGCTTGACCTCGTAGGTGAAATCAACGTGCCCGGGCGTATCGATCAGATTCATTTCAAAATCTGTGGGGGGCTCGCCATTGGGCTGGCGGCTGTAGATCATGCGCACGGCGCTGGCCTTGATGGTGATACCCTTTTCCCGCTCCAGGTCCATCGAGTCGAGCAGTTGTTCCTTCATCTCGCGGTCGGTGACGGTCCCGGTTTGCTGAATCAGGCGGTCGGCCAGCGTGCTCTTGCCGTGATCTATGTGAGCAATAATGCAGAAGTTGCGAATGTGGTCTAGATTCATAGGAATGCCGGTACCGGTTGCCTGAGAAAGTTTGCCGTTGACGCGAAAATAGTATACTACAGTAGTAGCCGGCAGCCGCTCTCGCGTACCGTCGACATTTCACCGGCCCAAACAGAGAGTAACCGTGTACCCGTCACTTCCATTAGGACCGCTGTCTCTGCCAACGGCCCAGATTCTGGCCATCGTCGCTTTCTGGTTTGGCTTATCCGTCATGGCGAAGGTAGGCAGGCGTCTGCAATTGGACCCTGATATGATCTGGAATCTGGGCACGATCGCGCTGGCCGCGGGTGTCATTGTAGCCCGGCTGTCCCATGCAGTCCAGTTCTGGAGCGTCTACCGCGCGGAGCCGCTGCTGCTGGTGAGTATCCGTCCCGGCGGGCTGATGTTGTGGCCGGGCGTATTTGGCGTGCTGGTTGCAGGCTATCTGTACCTGATCCGCAAAGGAGTGGATCCAAGGCCGGTCGGGGTTGCGGCGGTGTTCGGCCTGCTCGCAGGCGGCGCCGTGCTGGAGGTGTCGAATTTTCTGACCGGCGCGGCAGTAGGTACTCCGGGTGTGCCGCCAGCAGCGTTGTCTTGGGCGCTGACCTTGTTTGGCGGACCTTCCGATGCGCTTTTGTTCGAGAGGGGCGCGGTTCGTCATCCTGTCGCACTCTACCGGGTGATAGGAATGATGCTGATTGTTGGCGCCTTTTTGCTTTGGGACAACTGGCGCAGACCGGGTCGGCTAGCGGGCCAGGCAGTTCTGGCGCTTGCGCTGCTGCGGCTCTTTACAGACGGATTCGCGGCAGACACGCGGGTGCTGGGTTCGTTGCGACTTACCCAGTTGGTGGCGCTTGTTGCGGCGCTGGGGCTGGTTGTATTCCTGGCTCAGACGGCAAACGGCATTAGCAATATGCAGTTGGTTGGCGGGCAGGAAGAGAGCGGTCGTTCGTCTGAAGAATAGGCAGTGTCATCGAGAGACGGTCTGCAATTGCACGGGCGCATTCAAAACTGACATTGTGTTACGGAGAGTTGTGCAGAGGTCTGAAGATGACATTCCTTAAGGAATCTGCTGGGTCACAAGCAGGATGCCGGATTCAATCGATATCTGCGCGGGGGACGATGCCAAAGTGTTGCTCACGCCGCGGGTGCTGCCAAGTCGCAGGGTTGCGTTTTTCAATGGGTACTCGAGGCCCCGGTAGGTAACGCCCGTTACCTCCTCGCTCAGAGCCACCGCGCTGACGTATCCGCCGGTCGGTCCCACTAAAGTCACCGATTGGCGGCCCCGCAACACACGCGCCATCTGGTCTCCCTCGGCGATGGCAAGCGGCACTGACAAGTCCTGTTGAGCCAGTATCAATAGGTTGGCTATGGTCTGATCGAGGCGGCCGCCGACGGCGCCGAGCAGCAGGATCTCGGTCGCGCCGTCACGCACCGCACGGGCGATCGCGAGTTCCAGATCGGTCGCGTCCTTGGCGGCCGGATGTTGTTCCACGTCCGCCCCCTCCTCCTGCAGGCGTGACAGGAGGGCAGGGTCGATGCTGTCCAGGTCGCCGACGATCACATCGGGCGACAGCCCGAGGAGTTCCATGTGGCGCGCACCGCCGTCGGCTGCGACGAGATAATCATCTTTGTGCAGCCAGCGCGCCAGTGCGGCGTAGTCGGCGATATCGCCATTGACGAAAACGACAGCCCGCACGTTTCCTCCGCCTCTCTACAGGAAGGCCTGCCACGCGAAGATCGAGAGCATCAGCACGCTGATGATGAACTCCACGGCCATGGCCATCAGAAATCCGCCCACATAGCCCTTGACCGCCTGCGTAGCCGCAGCCTTTTTTCCTTGCGCATTCGTTTCGTCCGACCCCGTTCCAGGGGAATTCGGGCCAGCCGCCTCACTGGAAGAAGCCTGCGTACGGCGGTACTCCATCAGCCACAGAGCCGAAATTGAGCCAACAGCCGCGCCGATAAAGGTGCCGACAACGGGGACGCTTGAGAGCAAGATCGCGCCGATAATTCCGCCCAAAATCGACACGCCAATGGACCGCCAGCCCGCGCCGGACCGGCGACTGCTGATGAAACTCAGTCCCAGGTCAGCGCCCCAGGAGATGATGGTCAGAACTGCCAGTACCAGCAGCGTCGGCCAGCCAATGTGGACGAACTCATCAGCCCAAGCCCAGACAAATGCGCCCAGCCAGATTAGCAGCGGCCCCGGCAGAACCGGAACCAGCGCGCCGACAATGCCCAAAAATATGAGCAGGTAGCTTACCAAGAAGAAGAGTGTGGAGAGTTCAAACATGTCAATCTACTCTTCGACAAAAGCAACGCCATCCCCAACCTGGAGCGGAAGAACTGTATCGCTGGCAAAGATAGGCGGCACATCCATGCCCAGGCGTTCGTACAGAGCGGGCGGCACGCCGATGTCGGCGAGGAAAAGTCGACCGCCGGCCGCCCGTGCGCGCGGCTGCAACAGTCCCTGTTTGGGGAGGGCCAACGTCATGGTGGCGTTCGCTGCGACACAAGGGACGGACAGTTGGCCGCTGGTTGTATCGAGGCCGCTGGGCGCGTCCAGGCTCAGGATTGGCGCTACACTGCTGTTTGCCAACTGGATCAGGTCGGCGGCGCGGCCGCGAGGGTCTCCTGAAAGCCCATAGCCGATGAGCGCGTCGATGACCAGGTCGGCCGGCGGGAGTTCCCAGCCTTCGTCCGCCCAAGCTAGTGGCGCGTCCATCTTCTGTAGAATGGCAAGTTGATCTTTCATCGCGCCCGGCGGCAAGTCGCTGGGCGGATGGGTCAGCACGATCTGCACCCACGCGCCCCAATTGAGGAGGTGACGGGCGGCCGCCAGCCCGCCGCCGCCGTTGTTGCCGCGGCCGGCCAGGACCACGATAGGACGATCTTGCAGCGCGTCCTCTTCGTCGTCAGCAGACAGGATCCGTCTGGCCAACAGGGCCAGGTTGCGCCCGGCATTTTCCATCATCTGGAGTAGATGGATGCCGTACTGCTCGACCATCAACCGGTCGACTTCCCGCATCTGGTCGGCGGAGAGGGCAGGAAGGTTCACGGCAACGGTTCCGGGGTAGGCGGAGGCAGGAGCAGAAAACTGAGTAGCCAACAAACCAACGCCGGAATGACGATGGTACTGGTCCACATGTGGACCGACCAGGTTGTGCCTACGGTTGGCAGCAGGACGGCGTAGTAGCCGCTATAGAGAAGAAAAGGAATGGCCGGGGCCAGCCAACGCACAGTCACCGGGTTGCGGCTCGGCCGCGCCCTCCAAGCCAGATAGTCCAGCGCGAGGGCAGGGACTGCCATGCCAAGAGCAAGCCAGATCATAAGCGGCCGCTCGTAGTCCACGATCGTGGCGCCCAGAATCGTCAGCCCTAGAACGGAAGAGACGGCACCCAGGGGCAGTTGCCAGCGGCGCAGGCTCAGCAGGAGGGGGCCCGTAAGAGCCGCGGCGGTGAGTGTGGCACCGAGCATACCGGCCACTTTCCCGACATCATTCCGGAAGTGCCCACTGCCAGTACCGGTCGTGCCGAGTAATACAGTCACAGGAAAGAAGAACATCATGAAGAAGGTGAGCGCAGCCAGAAATATGCCCAGTGAAGCGACCGCCGGAGCCAACTCGCGCCAGCTGGCGCTATTGTTCTGCCGGCGCCATGCCGCGCGCAGGGGGCCGGTAACGATCAGACCGATGCCGATTCCCAGCAGTAGGTGGGTCGGGCTAAAGAGGGCTTCGACGCCTCTTTCGATGCCGAAGAGCTGGTGCCACACCATGTCGCTGACACCACCGGCGGCGAAAATGAAGAGGCCGACTCCAGTAAGGCGGTAGCCGTCGGGGATGGAACGGGCCAGCGAATATCCTCGTGTTCGGTTAGTGACTGTTGCTGCTGAAAACGCAATTGCAACAAGCAAAAAACCGGAGTAGAAAAAGGCATGCCAAGGCGTGAAGAATGACTGATCTACGCGCCCGTGGTTGTGTGCCCAGCCGTCCAGATACAGCCCGCCGACAAAAATCGCGCTCAACAGGTTGATCAACCAGTCAAAATGCAAACCGGAAACCAGCTTCGCCTGAAGTTTGCCCTTTTGTGGCTCGGACGCGGACGCTGCGACTGTAGGTGACAGAATCGAGTCGTTCATCATCGTCATTCCGCTTATCAATACGCCTGGCTCAAGTTACGGTTTCAGTGTAACCGAACTGCAGGGACGTTCAAAGCGGACGTAGTTTCTGGGGTGCATCCCAACAGATGCCCGGCAGAAAGTGGGACATAGGAGTGGGACAAACAGGGAGCAGTGCGTCATGGTCTCTCGTCTAAGCCGAACAGGGGGTGGCGTCAAATAAAAATAAAGTATCTTAGCAATTGGACCTGTTGCTAGCGACGCCTCAAGCACATTGGACAATTTGCCACGGCCAAGCACGAAAATCCTGATCGAGACAGCGCCTGCCTTCAAAAGATCCGGGACACACCCGGGTTCTCTTGCTCTTGGCGGGATACACAGTAGACCGCTCTGCTCTGGAGTTGCCCAGGAGGGGCAATTGCGGCAAGCCACTTCGCCGTTATGTAACACTTCAACCAGCCAAAACGCATGCAGCGCAGAACCAGAATTATCATGTTGGATTGGATACGGCTTTTTTGGAGAATCTGAAATGCCGGTGGTATTCTACGCTGCAAATCTCTACCCGACCGAAAGATGCGGCAGTTCCCGCCTCCTGGAGAGGAAGCGCGCATGGACGAATTCTTAGAGCAAGCCAGGCCGACCGTGCTGTTGGCTCTGGAGGAGGACATTGGAAGTGGTGACGTGACCACTTTGGCGACGATCCCCGCCGAGACGCAGGCCAGAGGAAGTTTTCTGGCGAAATCTTCAGGGATAATCGCCGGGTTGGAGGTCGCCGCGTTGACTTATGGACTGATTGCGGAAGGGCGTATGGCGCCTGATCCGGCAGGTCCGCGCCGACTTGATGGTGAGGGTGTCAAAACGACGGCGGCGTCGAAAGAGGGTGCTTGCCAACGCGTTCAATTCTCTCCCTGCGTAGAGGAGGGGACGTGGGTAGCTGCGGGAACTGTAGTCGCCAGTGCGGCGGGTCCTGCGCAAATCCTGCTGACGGCAGAAAGGGTGGCACTGAATTTCGTTCAGCGTATGTCCGGCATTGCTACGTTGACCCGGCGCTATGTTGAGGCCGCACAAGGCACGGGGGCAGTCATCCTGGACACGCGCAAGACCGCGCCGGGGCTGCGCCCGTTCGACAAGAGGGCGGTGGCGCTGGGTGGGGGGAAGAATCACCGTTTTGGCCTTTTCGATATGGCGCTCATCAAGGACAATCATATTGCGGCGGCCGGTGGCATCACGCCGGCAGTGCAGGGCATTAGGGGCTGGTTCGAAGGAGTGGCCATCGAAGTAGAGGTCGCAGATCTGACACAGTTGGAAGAGGCGCTCTCGCTCGACGTGGACCGCATTCTGCTCGACAACATGACAACGGAACAGATCGGAGAGGCAGTTGCCGTTACTGGCGGCCGCACCTCTCTTGAAGCCTCCGGGGGCGTAAACCTGGAGAATGTCGCGGCAATTGCGGCGACCGGCGTAGATTTTATTTCGGTTGGCGCGCTCACCCATTCGGTTCCGGCGCTGGATATCAGTTTCGATTTGGAGATGGCGGTGTAACTACAGCCAAATGGGGAGCAGCCGTCTTTCCCTGTTCATATTCTTGAATCACGAGGAAACAGCAATGACAGCAGCAACACTGAGAACACCTCTGGCAGGAATCACCGATGCCAAATTGATGTACGAAGCACTTGCGCGCAAGCTCCACAACGTGGCGCTGGATGTTGAGTTGCGCATCAAGGCGGAACTGGCCGCGCAGATCAACCTTTTGAAGAAGGAGCGCAATGCGGTAATACTGGGCCACAATTATATGGAAGCAGCTCTCTTCCATTCGATCCCGGACTTTGTCGGCGACTCTCTCTATCTCAGCCGGATGGCGGCGCAGACCGATAAGGAAGTAATCGTCTTCTGCGGCGTGGAGTTCATGGCGGAGACAGCCAAGATTCTCAGCCCGGACAAGACCGTCCTGCTGCCGGCCGAAAAGGCAGGCTGCTCGTTGGCCGCCAGCATCAATGCGGAGGATGTGCGCCGCCTTAAAGAGCAGTTCCCAGGTGTACCGGTGGTCACATACGTCAATACCTATGCCGATGTGAAGGCGGAGACGGATATATGCTGCACGAGCGGCAACGCGGTCGCGGTGGTCAACTCTCTGGACTCGGATCGGGTGATTTTCCTGCCCGACGAATTTCTGGCCAAGAACGTCGCTAAGGAGACGGGCAAACAGATTATCATTCCGTCGGCGGCCGAGGCCGAAGCAGGGTGTGTGGACGAAAGCGAGTCCGCGGCAGTTTCGTTGGAACCGCAGGCGTCTGGCCACAGCGATCGGGAGACCGGCCACGCTATCATCCCTCTGGAAACGGAGGAGTTCGACCTCATTGGCTGGCATGGACGTTGCGAGGTTCACGACAAGTTCACCGTAGATGACATCCGGCGTGTGCGGGCCGAGTTCCCGGATGTCGTGATTCTTTCGCACCCCGAGTGCAGCCCGGAGGTGGTTGCGGCATCGGACTTCGCCGGTAGCACGTCTGCGATGATTCGCCATGTCGAACAGACCAACGCTCCTCGCTATCTGCTGCTGACCGAGTGTTCGATGGGGGACAATATCATTGGCGCCAATCCGGAAAAGGAGATGCTGCGGCTCTGCTCTGTGCGTTGCCCTCACATGGGTCAGATAACGATGGAAGATACTTTGGCTGCGCTGGAAAAGATGCAGTACGAGATCATCGTTCCCGAAGAGATTCTGGTCAGGGCGGCGCGTTCCGTCCAGCGGATGGTAGAAATCGGCTAGCAGCCAGCGTTTTCCATTCTGACACTCCACAGAAACGGCGGGATTTGACCGGCCAGTCAGATCTGTGCCGCGTCGCCAGGAATTGTAGTGCACGCTTATCAACAGCTGCCATGCCGAATGACCTGCTGCACTGCGACGTTCTGATTATCGGCTCCGGAATCGCCGGGGCCACCACCGCGCTAGAGTTGGCTGACGCCGGCGTGCCGGTGACGCTCGTCACACGCGGGGAAAACCACACAACTCAAATACATATTTGGCGCAGGGCGGCATCATCTATGTGGGCCAAGGGGATGCGCCGGCTCTGCTGGCAGAGGATGTGCAGCGGGCCGGCGCAGGCCACTGCAACCCGGCCGCGGTCCGCATTCTGACCGAGGAAAGGCCGGTGGCGGTGCGTGCCGCCATCATTGTTGCCAACGCGGCCTGGGCCAATCGGCAAAGCGTCGGATGTCATTACCGTGAGTAGCCAAATATAACTGTCCCGGTGGCCGCCACCCGTCAATACATGGTAAGTCGGTATCTCTTAGCTATTGGCGCCGTTCACAGTTCCGACATATCTAGGGCGAGGAAGCCGCTCCCGCCATCTTCGGGCATGAACCAGTCAAGCTGGTCATGGAATTTGACCACGTCGCCGAACACGAGCACGGCCGGCGCATGAATCTCAGTCAACGCCATAGCTTGAGCCAGGCCGGCCACGGTTGAGCGGGCAATCATTTGATGAATGGTGGCGGCACTTCCGATTGCGGCAGCGGGAGAGTGCGGATCGCGACCGTGCTTAATCAGAGCCTCGCATATCTTTGCGGCGGAACGGACGCCCATCATGACCACCAGTGTAGGCGTCTCCGCCAGCAGGGCCCAGTCAACACTGGACTCTTCCTTGGCTGGATCTTCATAACCGGCAACAACGGTAAAGGCGCTCGCCAGACCGCGGTGCGTGACGGGGATGCCGGCATAGGCAGGCGCGGCGATGGCCGCGCTGACGCCAGGCACTACTTCAAAGGCAAGTCCAGCTGAGGCAAGCGCCAGACATTCCTCGCCGCCGCGGCCAAAGACGAAACCATCGCCCCCTTTCAGGCGCACGACCTGAAGGCCAGCCCGTACGCGGCCGACCAGGAGCGCATTTATCTCGGCCTGCAGCATCACCTGGCGCCCGTGGCCCTGCTTGCCGACGAAAATGCGCTCTGCCTGCGGGCGCATCTCATGCAGTAGCTCTTGGGCGATAAGGCGGTCGTAGATTACGACATCGGCGGCCTGCAGCAGCGCCAGCCCACGTACGGTGATCAGGTCGGCGCGCCCCGGCCCGGCGCCCACCAGGTAAGCTTTCCCCGTCATGACCAACGCCCCTTCGGAGCAGGACTGTATGCAGCTTGGCTCTCTCCCCCTTCATGCGGACTTGCAATCACAGTTCAGCCTCCAGCAGCGCGGCAATGCGGTCGCGGGCGGAAGTGGCCTTGCGCGGCTGCCCGGAGATCGTGCTGACGGAGACAATAAGATCGTCCCGGCGCACGACCGCGGGCGAGTGGAAATTTCCCTCGGCCGGCGCGTCGGCTACGTTGACCAACAGTCCCTGCCTGTGGGCGGCCGCTGCGATTTCATGGTTGACGGCGCGCACGTTGGTAGCGGCAAAGACCAGCCCGACGTCGTCCAGGTCCCCGTCCCGGTAGACCCGCCGTTTCCACTCGATGTCATCGTGTTCAGCCCAGGCTGCCAGCTGCTCGGTTGCGGACGGGCTGATCAGGCGCACTTGCACATCTGCTGCCAGCAGGCTTCGCACCTTGCGCTCGCCGACGATGCCGCCGCCGACGACGACAGCCACGCGGCCGGACAGGTTGGTTATGGTCAGAGGATATCGCATGGCGTTGCGCTCCTTGCGCTCCTTGCGAGCAGGAGCGCATGCAACACTTCAACGCGGGTCTGGGGGCATTCAGACCAGAAAGTTATCGAATCCACTCCAATTGACCTCCATTTCGTCAGAAACGCGGCGCCATTTTGGGACACTCAGAGTTAACAGGTGACTTCTCTAATACTACAACCGCATTTAGGGTGGTTGCGGTCGGGCTGGAAAGACAGATAGATGAGAGTGGCGACGATGGTGACATTGACGAGCTTGTTGCCTTTTGGTGCGGCGCCAGAGTGACCAAGCGAGACGGAAAGCGGGCGAGCGAGATGGCAAGGGCAAGGCGATTTCGAGCAGACGTCTTACTTCAGGCACGGTCAACTCGGCCAGAAAGGGTTCAAGCCCCCCTTTTCCTGGTTGCGTCTGCGACGCAGCCAGGCGAGCCATACATGTGCCATCATGGAGAGCGTAATATGTCGATACCAACTGGGCCAATAGCGCACTTCATAGTGGTCCAGGCCGGTTTCGCCTTTGGCCTCTTCGAAACACTGCTCAACGGTGTAGCGAGTCGAGGCGATCTGAGCCAGGGTCAGCAACGCAGTTTCAGGCGGTGCATTGGAGAGAAAGTAGGCGCACTCGTGCGGCTCGTTCAACGAGCGTCGCACCAGGAGCCAGACATCCCGTCCCGGCATCTGGTCTTGATTCTCCACCACCCGTTGGCAGGCCCAGGCGTAGATGCGAGCTCCCTTTTCGCCTGCGGCTACGTTCAGACGTTGCCAGTGGCTGTCAGGCCAGGATGCGACCAGCGCCGGGATTCGTACCGGTCGCACACTGCCATTAAGAACGCGTTCTTTGCTAGGTTTGCGACCTCTTCCCTGCCAAGCAGGGACAGCTACCTCTGGCCGCGCCCGCCACACGCTGCCATGGACGCGCACCGCCAACACATACCAACGACCACTATCTGCCACGGCATCTCGCAGGGCCGACGCTTCACCGTAGACCTCGTCTCCCGTCACCCAGCGCATCGGCACACCCAGCCGCCACGCATGACGCAACATCGCAACCGCCAGTTCAGGCTTGGTGGCAAAACTGATGTCGGTCGGCACTTTGGCTTCCGTACAGCGCTCTCTATCAGCGCACCATTGCTCAGGCAGATAGAGCCGCCGATCCAAAAAAGTATGTCCTTGCGCGGTTGCATAGGTCAGGAAGACGCCCAGTTGACAGTTCTCGATTTTGCCAGCCGTTCCGCTATACTGACGCTGTACACCCGCCGATTTCACCCCCTTCTTGAGAAATCCCGTCTCGTCGATTACCCCGACCCCAGCCGCATCGCCGAACCCGGCGATCACATATCGCTGTGCAACGCATCCCGCACCGCATCTGCGTCCCATTTCGTGCTGTACATCAACCGTTGCGTCGCATCCGGCCTCTTGTCGCCGACCGCTTCCGCCAACTGCCAACCATTCTTCCGTTCCACCGGCGATATCAACCCTTGCAGATACTTGACCGCCTGCTCCTGTACCTCTCTACGCCCAAACAAGGGCGAAAACTGACTGTGAAACGCTTCAAATTCGTCCGCCCATTCGTCCAATTCGCTCAGTTCCATAGCTCCTCCGACTCTAATTGCTTGCTCTCATTATCGCCGAAGCAACCTTCTTTCAACAATGTGCGGTTGTAGTACTAGAGTCCCATTGCCATAGGATCCGCAACCGGTGAAAGTATCCCTGCCAGTCGGCGTCATCGAGCAAACGTCCATCGTACAAATATACGGTCCAAACGTCATGTTCCTCTTGGTACCCTCCATCCATAGGGCCAAGATGACCTGCAGACGACCATGCTATTGATTCCCTCTGCCGATAATCCGGCATTTTGGCAAGTTTCACACGATCACCTAATGGGTGATAGTTTCGGTTAAAAAGTTGAATTTCAGCCTTATGAAAATTCATTAGGTACGGCAACAACACAAATCCCTACTCGGTCTTTAGCAGGCACTATGTTCTCCTCGTGTATGGCCCCGGGCACTCTCCATTCCGTGACGAGGTAGGCCTAGTTGGGGCGGTCCAATGTATATTCTGATGCTAAGCTACTTGCCCCCGCCAGAGGCGGGTCTTATCAAGTCCTAGGGCCTACTCCTATGAACATTTCGCCTTCTTCATCTACCCCTTGGCCTATTAAAAGGTGCAGGTAGAGATTGTGTAGATCCCTGCGATCTGGCTGGAGGAAATTTGGGTCAAAATGAATACGAATCTAATCCAGATAGATAGCAGCTATGTCCGACCTGGAGATGCTCAACCCTTCTTCGATTAGCAAATGCTGACTCACAAAGGCTGCATGGAGGTGGCTGTACCTATTCAGATGGAATCCTTCTATATAGTCCCAAATGTCAATTCGGTTTGAATCTCTGGATGATCCACGTCTCATAGGCATAAGCTGTCTCCTTTGTTTGGTTGGCATGCGGCTCTACAGGGCCCGGTCGCGCTTAATCGCAACCGCCGCTCAGAATTGCAAGACTGGATTGTCGAAGACGGATTTGATACAATCGAGGCATCCATGAGCTCGCCCTCGTGGATCACGCCGGTGCGGCTCGCCCCGCGACCGGCTTTTTTGCGCCCCAAGTGTGCCACAGATGTCGCAGGCCGCGAAAATTCACCGCGCGCTCTGCCGCCTCGCCCAGGCGCGCGGTCAGCTCCTCCTAGCCGGTGACGAGCAGATTGACCCGCTCAGCCAGCCCTTCGAGCGTGAGCGTGCCCTGGGCCCTCAGCTTCGACGCTCCGAAAAGGAGCGCGACGGCCAGCGCTCTTCTTCGAGAAAATCAATCGCAGCCTGCTCGTCGGGGAACTGCTCAAAAAAGTCGTAGACGCTGAAATGAGCGTCTTTTGCCTTGCTCATCGTATGCAGTTTTTCGGCAAAAAAGCGTTCGAATGTGCGTTTATTTTCCCTTTCATTTTACCATGAAACAGGCCCTTTTCCCATGGGAAAAGGGCGGTTTTCAGCCCTTTTTCGGTTCCGGTTTTGGGCAGTTTTCGGGGTCGTTTTTACCCGTCTATGACGGGTGTGGGTGGCGGCGGCCTGGGTGTTGGACCGTCTATGTCGGGCGGGGGAGAGTCGGGTCCGCCGGGGGATTCGCTGTCGGGTACGGGTGCTGGTGTGGGTGTAGTGGTGGGATCTGGGGTTGGATCGGACGGCGGCGTGTTGGGCAAGGGGCCGGGTGGGCCGTAGTAGGTGACTGGTTCCGACCAGCCGCCTACCGGATTTCGGTTTCTGCCGAGGGCCCGGATTCTGTACTGGTAGGTTGTGCCGGGGTGGGTGTATTTGTGGTTGTGTGTAGTCTCTATGAGGGCACTGTTTGTTGTTAGCCAGTGCGTAAACTTTGTGCGTCCCTTTGTTTTGCTTCTCATCTGCAGTTCGTAGAATTCTGCGACTTCGAAGCCTGTCCATGTGATGATGCTGCCCTTTTTGAAGTCTGTGTAGACCACGACGTTTGTGGGGCGGACGATTACTGTGAAGTCAGGCAGTCGAAAGTTCGAGCAGGTGGTCAGCAGCAGTGCCGCGGTGACAAAGAGAGTTGTTCGCATCATGTTCCCTGCACCGTTGGGGTGTGCGTAGTCGGGGGTTGTTCGGCGGCGGCCATCGTCTTGCGGACGTAGAGCCCCAAAGCCAGGGCTGGCAGCGCGGCGAGAACACTGGGCAGTGTGGTGATGATGAGAAATAGGCGGCCGCCGATTAGGTCGTAGAGTCCGCCAAGGATGTAGCCTGCGTTTTCGTTTGACCTCGTGAGCTCTAAGAAATAGAGGTAGCTTTGTGTTTGAAACATGGTTTGGCCGGGCAACTTGACGAGAGCGTAACAGGTGACAGCAGCGGCGAAGGGCCAGATTTTGCGCTGGCGGACGCTGTAGAGGATGGCGAGCGTGGTTCCGAAGTTGAGCAGTAGGCTGGGGACGTTGTATTCAATGTTCCTGTAGATCATTGCCCCCAGCGGTAGTTTTTCGTTCACCGTCGCGGCGACCGTAGACAGGGGCGCCTGCCGGAGGGAAGCGATCATTGCAATGGGCATTGCGTTTGGTTTGGGTTGGAGTCCGAGGGTGTCGACTGCGATTATCAGGTATCGTTCCAGGGTTCGCCATGTGTTCATTGCCGTAGCGATTGTTATGTAGGCGAAGCCGAACAGGATGGCGTCCCGCCATATCTTCATGCCTGCTGCCTGTGTGCCCACGACGAGCCAGTGGATGGCCTGTCTGGCCGCCCCGAAGATGAGGGCTATGGCGATGGCTCGCGGTCCAGCTTAACCGTTGTTGGGGACGCTGTCAATTGGGGAGCTGTTGGTTGTTGCCTTTCGAATGTATATCGCGAGAGCGAGGGCTGGCAGCGCTGTCAAAATGGCCGGGAGCAGGCCGAAGTATGGGAATAGGGTTTCTATGCCTTCGTTGCCTAACCGCATGAGGATGGATAGGCCTGTGTCGGACTGTACAAAGAGTGTGGTGAAGTAGTTGGATACGCGCTGTCTGGGTAACACGACGGGGATGATTATGGGTACTATGTGGAGTGCGGTGGCCGCGGCGAGCGGCCATTTCTTTTGTGTTTGTATGCTGTAAAAGACAGCGGCGGCGATGCCGACGTTGAAAATTGTCGGGGCTATTCCCTGTTCTGTTGCAAGGTAGAAGATGTCTTGGTCGCCGAGCAGTATGGTTGTGTTCATGACGACAACATCGAAGGGGAGCTGTTTGAAGATGGCTAGTACGGGGGGCAGTGGCAGGGATCTGATGTATGGCAGTTGGTCGTAAGTGTAGGCGGTCCTGGTGATTCCGTATTCCAGCCAGATTACTGCTTGAAGTACTGCGTTTGTCGTTGAATAGGCCAGTCCGAATAGGACGGCGTCCTGCCATTTGGTTATTTTGGCCTTGGCGAGTTTCATCGCCTGTCGTTGGATGGCGATGGCGACTGCGGCCAGGATCAGGGCGTAGATGAATGTGTGGGGTCCGAGTTTGAGTCTGAGGGTGAAGTTGTCTATCCCGAACAGGTTGTGAACGTAGGGGTCGCGGATGGGTGTTCTGAGGATAGCGAAAATGGTTGCTGCTGAGACGGCGGCGAGGATGCAGGTCCAGGATGGGCCTGCACGTCGGTACCAGAGGGATGTTACGATGACGGGTATGCTGGCGATTGCCAGCAGTTTCGGAAGTAGGGCAAGCAAGGGATCTCCTGAGGGGGTGAGGGGTGGTGGGTCTATCCCCGTATTTGGTCTGGGGAAATGGGGTTTTTGATTTGCGCGAATCGGTGAAAATAGGTTAGGCTTGTGTGTGTGTTGGTGGGGGGTCCCCGAAGGTGCCGCGCCTCTGCTTTGGTGGTGTAGACGCGGCAGCCTCCGGGCATTGTATGGCAACCTTATCGTTTCGTTTAACTTCTAGTAATTCGGGAGGGCGTTTGCAATGGAATAGAACTCCCCACCTTCCTGTAGTTACTCTTGGCGGGGTGGTCAAGAGGTAAAATGCGGTATTGAAGCTACCGAGTCACGGGTTCGAATCCCGTCCCCGCCTTTTCGCGATAAGGCGACACCCTGTTTTGGCACTTCTGTGCTGATTTTTAAGGGCGCACTGGGGTGAACCCAGCATTTTACCACACTTCCACCAGATTATTAGGACTTTCGCTAGGAGGACAGGATCCTGTAAGCTTGAGACATGATAACAAAACAGAAGTATGTCGAATACCTTATCAGCACGCCGATCAACTACACCTGTGCCAATCTGGCTGAGCATCTGGGAGGGATGAGCCACGATGTCGTCAGTGATTACCTGAAACGAGAGCGACTCACAGCCAGACATCTCTGGGAACTGGTGGCAGAACAGATCGACGATAGTCCGGATGCGTACCTGATCATTGACGACAGTGTGCAAGACAAACGCTATTCACGGTCAATCGAGATGGTAAAGCTGCAATACAGTGGCGCTGAAGGTGGACTGGTACGCGGCATCGGTGTCGTGAATCTGGTTCACAGCAGTGGTGAAGATGGCGAGTGTCATCCGATTGATTTCCGCATATACGCCAAAGAAGCGGATGGCAAGTCAAAGAACGACCATTTTCAAGAGCTGCTGCTGCGAGCGGTTGGCGCCAAACAGATACAGGCCAAGACGGTGCTGTTTGATAGTTGGTATGGCTCCTGGCGGAACTTGAAGCTGGTTCACCGTCTGGGATTGACCTTCTACACCACACTCAAAGCCAACCGCTTGGTCAGTCTGAGCGCAGAAGATGGCTATATCCATCTCGATGCCATCGATTGGAACGACGAACGGCTTAGGCATGGCATCATTGTCAAGCTCAAGAAAGTGCCTTTCAAAGTGAGATTGTTCAAGGTAGTTGCCCTAAACGGCGACATTGACTGGGTCATCACCAATGATCTGGATGAGACCGTGATCACGCAAGTCGCTCAAAACGCGAACGAGTTGCGCTGGCAGGTCGAAGAATTTCACCGCGCATTGAAGCAACTGACAGGCTCCGCCAAATGCCAATGTCGCAAAGCTCGTTCGCAGCGCAATCACCTCGCTTGCTGTTACCATGCTTGGCTTTCATTGAAGGTCCACGCTGCCTTGCTCAACAAAACCATCTATCGCGTGCATACTGACCTCTTCAGCGATTATCTGCGAAACCAACTTCGCAGACCTACTATCCCGGCTTTCCAGCCAGCTTAGCGAAAGTCCTAATTATATACCTAATGTATATCACTTGCCAAGAGTCTTTTTGTCGTTCATCAAAATGCAATTGGATTCTATTCTACGCCCAAACAAGGGCGAAAACTGACTGTGAAACGCTTCAAATTCGTCCGCCCATTCGTCCAATTCGCTCAGTTCCATAGCTCCTCCGACTCTAATTGCTTGCTCTCATTATCGCCGAAGCAACCTTCTTTCAACAATGTGCGGTTGTAGTACTAACCTTCTCGCGTAAAGTAGAATTGTATTATAGAGAACCGCATACCCCTATGCCAACTTGAGGCGAAATGTCATGGGCCTTGTACAACCGGTTGAGGTAAGAGCGTTAGAGGGATATCGAATCTGGCTTCGATATGATGATGGCGTAGAGGGCGAAGTTGACCTGTCGCACATGCTTGACAGTGAATTGTTCCAGATATGGAAAGACCGAGCGGTTTTCGAAACGGTGCATATAGAGGGCAGAGATATCTCGTGGGGCGAAGAACTGGAATTCTGCCCGGATGCGCTCTATATGGAAATCACTGGCAAGACCTACGAAGAGATGTTCCCAAATCCACGCCCTTTAGCCGAATATGCCTAATCTTTGCCGATTCAATGGAATCGTCATTAGAATGGAATGGAACGACCACAATCCACCCCACTTTCATGTAAAGTATGCCGGAGATGAAGCCACAGTTGAAATTGCCACATTATCGAAGTCAGGTGGCAGTCTTCCGAAAAGTATTGAGCGCCTAGTGTTCAATTGGGCTACACTCCGCCAAGAAAAATTGCAACGGGCTTGGAATCTAACCAAAGTAGGATGTCCCCTGATAAAATTCCGCCTCCAGAGTGAGTTCATCAAGACTCAAAATTTCGGAATCGTTGGGTTTAGCGCCTGCTCGTGCTCCTCGTAATCTCTACATGCGTCGATTCAGACGGCTCCCACTGTACTTGCCTTAGTCCTTCGACTCTGGACCTCTGCCCAAGATTGCGTTGACAACCCGGATTGCCTGCACATTTTCGCGAACGTCGTGGACGCGCACGATCTGCGCACCCCGTTCCACGGCCATGGTATTGGCGGCTATCGTCGCCGGCAGCCGGTCGTCCACTGCAGTCCCGCCGGCCATCTTACCCAGAAAACCCTTGCGCGAGCAGCCGAAAATGAGTGGATAGCCAAGGGCTTGCAGTTCCTCCAGGCGGGCGATGAGTGCGGCGTGCTGTGCGGGCGTCTTGCCGAAACCGATGCCCGGATCGATGATTCGATGCCATCGGGGAACGCCGTCGCGGCGGGCCAGTTCGAGGGCCGCGGACAGTTCGCGGCTTACATCGGCCACCACGTCGTTCGACGTTTTGCTGGGTGTAGACGATTGGTTGCTTTGCGCATCCGCAACCGGCCGGACTGTACGGAGCGGAGCGGGGTTGTGCATGAGTACCAGAGGAACACGGCGACGAGCCGCCAGGGCGCCCATCCCGTGTAAGGAGTGAGGAGTGAGGAGCGAGGATTGGGAGAGGTTCTCTTCCTCGCCGACTCCCGCTTCTTTCTCCTGGTTTGGCGGGCGCAACCCCGACACATCGTTAAGCCAGGTGGCGCCGGCGTCGAGGGCCGCCTCTGCGACTTCAACACGAAATGTGTCGATCGACAGAGGGATGTCGACCGCGTCGCGCAAGGCGGAAATGACCGGCGCGACGCGGCTGATCTCCTCTTTTGCTGGCAGATCGGTGTGGCCGGGGCGGGTGGAGTAGCCACCTATATCCAGGACGTCGGCGCCTGCGGCGACGAACTGCCTCGCCTGAGCCAGCGCAACCGCTACCGGGTCTGGCGCGTCGGCCAGTCCGTCACCGGAAAACGAGTCCGGTGTGAGGTTGAGTACGCCCATGACGCGGGCGCCCTGCCGCCAGTGCCACATCCTCTCACCGATCGGCGTCACCCGCGGCGGGATCGGCATGTTCAGTTTCTGCCAAAGTTCCTGCACACTCAGGTCCAGGCGAGGATGGCGCAAGTCCCGGTCCAGATCCAACAGCGGAGCCAGCACGAAGTCTCGTTCCGGGATACGCAAGTGGGGAACTGTGAGATCGGGCGTGTCGATAACAGCGTCGTCAAAGAAGAGTATGTCAAGATCGATGACGCGCGGACCGTAGCGGATCGATTTCGTCCTTCCGAGAGAGTCTTCCGTCTGCTTGACCGCCTGCAATAGTTCTGACGGCGTAAGACGTGTGAAGACTTTGCAGACAGCGTTCAGAAAGAGGGGCTGATCGGTAACCAGCATCGGATCCGTCTCGTAGAGATGGGAAGTTTCCAATACGGTCGAATACGAAGACATTGCATCCAACGCGGCATGGAGGTAGGCGGCTCGGTCGCCGATGTTGCTGCCCAGTGCAATGAATACGGTGTGGTACATGGAGCTCCTTATAGATCGGGAGGGAGTAGGAATGTCAGAGACAGACTGCGCTCCGATGTGGAGTGCAGACGCCTTGCATGGCGGCCGCCAGAAATCGACTTACGGGTAGGCGAAGCGCTCAACGCGAACCAACCAGGGCCAAAAAGGCCTTACCTACCCAAGACCAGAATTGATAGGACTATGAGCCGATTATATACGCTTTGCCATACGACCGCAGCTTTGTTTCAGGGCAATCGCATCTAGATTCGGACGCCACAATAGCCCACGAAGGGCGCCCACAAGGGGGGAGGGCACCCACAAGGGGTGCCCCTACCGATTGTCTTCTCTCGGTGTTTGGCCCTGCGAAGGGCACCCACAAGGGGTGCCCCTACCCGATTGTCTTCTCTCGGCGTTTGGCCCTGGAAAGGGCACCCACAAGGGGTGCCCCTACCGATTGTCTTCTCTCGGCGTTTTGACCTGCGAAGGGCACCCACAAGGGGCGCCCCTACCCGATTCAGGCAGCCTCACGAGGTTTTTTCTAATCTGATGCAATTGCCCTGAGCTTTGTTTTCGGTTGGATGCCTTTTGTCCCGGTTTCGGGTATAATGGGGAGGGGCGACTGCATTAACTTGTGGGGCCGAATTATTCGTCTTCGCAGAAATACGGGAACGCCCTGCGCAGAACTCTCCTCCGATCGCAGTGCAACCATTCCAAGACAACGATGTCTGCGAAAGAAATATGACATGGACGAACTGAATTCCGACTATCCTCTGACTGGTGAACAGGTCGCCGCCTACCGTCGAGACGGCTTTGTAAAGCTGCCAAATGTGCTCTCGCAGGAGGTGCTGGCCGAGTACGGTGCAGAGTTCACGGGGCTGGTTCAGGCGCTTAGCCGCCAGAGCCTCGCCCTGGGGGAGCGGAACACATATGGTAAGGCGTTCTTGCAGGTTCCAAACCTGTGGGAGCACAGCGAGAAGGTGAAGACATTTGTGCTCTGCCGCCGCCTGGGGAAGATTGCAGCCGAGTTGATGGGCGTAGATGGAGTGCGCATGTATCACGATCAGGCCCTGTACAAAGAGCCGGGAGGCGGCTTCACGCCCTGGCATGTCGATCAGTTCTACTGGCCTCTGGCAAACGACAACACAGTCACGGCGTGGATTCCGATGCAGGCGGTCCCCGTGGAGATGGGGCCATTGTCGTTTTGTACCGGTAGCCACAAGCTGCTGCAGAACCGGGGTCTTTCCATCAGCGACGAAAGTGAACAGAAGATCGGCCGCACTCTGCATGACTATCCGAAATGTATCTCCCCTTTTGCTTTGGGTGAGGTCAGCTTTCACTCCGGCTGGACATTTCACCGGGCGGGGCCCAACCAAAGCGATCAGATGCGAGCAGTGATGACGATCATCTATATGGAGGACGGGATGCGGGTTGCTCCGCCCAAGAATGAGAATCAACAGAGGGACTGGGACCGCTGGCTGCCGGGCGCGCAGGTAGGCGAACCGGTTGACACGCCGCTGAACCCTGTCATCTACTCTGCACTCGAATGATTGAGCGGCCGCGCTTCCTGCCATGCGTGGGGACGTACCGTGTTTCTAACCGGTTCAGAAAAGGAAGAGACCGTCTCAGTTCGGGGGGCGGTGCGATCGAATACACAGGAGCAGATCTGAATGAAAGGTGTGGCCAAATTACGTCCGGGCGTTCGTCAGGTGGGTCTGCTCGACGCGCCCGAGCCAACCTCCATCCCAGGCCATCTTGTAATTGAGGTGACGGCGGCCGGGCTGTGTGGCACGGATGCCCATATCTACCTTGACGAGTATCCTTGCCGGCCGCCCGTTATCCTGGGCCACGAAGTCGCGGGGAAAGTCGTGGAGGTGGCAAGCGATGTTACGCGCTGTGCCACCGGCAATTCAGTCACGACCGAACCCTACTTTACTCTTTGTGGACTCTGCCCCTACTGCCTGGCCGGGATGCCGAATCACTGCCCAGAGCGCGCGTCGATAGGCAGCGGGAAAAATGGGGCCTTTGCCCGCTACGTGCTTGTGCCAGAGCGTTCGGTTCACCTGTTGCCGGAAGGTGTAGACGAGTGGGCTGGCGCGTTGACTGAGCCGCTGGCCTGTTGTGTTCACGCGCTGGAGAATTCGAAGGTCGAGCCGGGGGATGTGGCTGTAATAACTGGCCCGGGAGCTATTGGCCTGATGATGCTCCAGGTAGTAAAGGCGGCGGGCGCGCAGGCTTTGGTGATTGGAACAAATACGGATGAGGCGCGCCTGGACCTGGCACAGCAGCTTGGCGCGGACGAGGTCCTGATCGTGGGCAGAGATGATCTTCAGAGTTCCGTGGCAGAGCGCACCGACGGCCTCGGCGCGGATGTCGCCTTCGAGTGTTCCGGCGCGGGCCCGGGTGCGCAGACGGCTCTCGAATTGGTGCGGCACAGAGGGCGCTATGTGCAGGTCGGCCTCTTTGGCAAGCCGGTGCTCTGGGATCTTGAGCAGGTCTGCATCAAGGAGGTTCAGGTGCAGGGCACCTTCGCCACGGTCGCCAGTTCCTGGCGCAAGGCGCTGGCTCTTCTGCGCTCTGGCCAGCTCCAGACGGCCCCGCTCATCAGCCACCGCCTCCCGCTGGAGGAATGGCAGCAGGCCTTCGACCTGTTCGAGCGACGCGAGGGAGTCAAGATCGTATTCTCGCCGAACTAAGCCTGTCTGCGTCCACCGCTTGCCAGACGCTATCAGCTGTTGGGAGCGCTGGTTTCCGGCTGTTCGCGCCGGCATGGAACCCGTGCTATACTGCGCTCTTCTAACGAAACGGAAGTATAGACGACTACATCATTCATGACTCAAGATGTACGTTCATCCCTTCCAACGGGCCGCCGCTGTACGAATTGCGGTTCGCGGGTCGCCCAAAACGCTGAGACCTGCTACTTCTGCGGTCATGAGTTGACCGGAACATCCAGGACAAGGCCGGCGCGTCTCAATATACGAGATGCGGTGTTGGCCCTCGTCCTGCTGGCAGTCGTGATCGGTTGGTGGCAGTTCGGCAGCCTTGGCGTTAATATCCAGTTTCCAAACGAATCCCAGGTCGAAACTCCCCCTACCTCGCTGGAGACCGTCGATGCCCTGCCGACAGCCGGCGCAGACGGGCAGCAGCCCGGTTCGTTTGTTGGACGCCACACTGTGCAGGCGGGAGAAACATTGCTCGGAATTTCCGGCAGATATGGAGTAACGGTCGAGGAAGTCCAGGCGGCCAACAATCTGAGCGGCACACTGATTCGCGCAGGCGATGTTCTGCTCATCCCAATTCCTGCCTCGATCTCTGAGACCGGAAGCAGCCATGGCGCGCCAACTATCTCCACCGTTTTCAGCTATATCGTCAGTCCTGGCGATACGGTCATCTCGATTGCGGTACGCTTCGGCACAACTGTGGCAGCGATCCAGGAGGCAAACGAAATCGGGCCTGACGATCTTATCCGGCCTGAGCAGGTATTGCAGTTACCTGTTTCCGGCGTACCGTCCACAATTCTGGCCACCAGCCAGGCCGCTCCTTCCCGGCAAGACCCTAATTCAAGCCAGATGTACCTGGCTCTGCAGCTGCTCGGGCCGGATGATGGCGAAAGAATTCCTCGTTCCGAAGATGTGCTATTTCGTTGGTTGAGCGGCGGCCTCTTGGAAGAAAATGAATGGTATGTCCTCTACATCTGGCCGCTAGAGGGGTTGTTTGAATTGCCACCCCCAGTATGGACAAAGGCGACCAGCTATCGCTTGACGAGCCATTGGGCGCCTCCGCCGGACCGGGAGGTCACCTACAGATGGCAGACCTCTGTCGTGCGCGTGCTGACGAGCCCCGAGGGAGTACGCAGCCTGGAAGCAGCCAACTCCCCCGGCGATGTACGTAGTTTCGTCTGGTTTGGCAGCGGCAGTTAGATCTAAACCAACTCTACTGTAATTGTTGCTCCCCGTAGTTGTGCGATAGCCCGTTGGAAGCCGTGACAACTGAATGGCTTGACAAGGTGGTCCAGACAGGCCGACCCCATAGGGGAAGGCAGGTACTGTGATTCAGGTCCCATCCCTTTCTGCAGGACTTTCGAGAATCTGGTTTGCCAGCCGCCGCGCCGGTACGTGACGTACTGGATTCTGTCAATCGTATTAGATCCTGCCAATCAGTATATCCATGTTTTTCGAGTTTTGAGTTTTGAGGTTTGAGGTTTGAGGTTTCAGTAAACCCCAATGGCTAGTGGTTAGGACTCGTTGACGTTTTTCTGGACTGAGATTTGCCAGGTCATGACTTGGTCTGTCCACGAAGGGCGGGGGAGAACACCTTTTTTGTCCACGAAGGGCCACGAAGGACCACGAAGAAAACCTTTGCAAGGTCATGTTTTGGTCTGTCCACGAAGGGCGGGGAAGAACACCTTTTTTGTCCACGAAGGGCCACGAAGAAAACCTTTGTAAGGTCATGTTTTGGTCTGTCCACGAAGGGCGGGGAAGAACACCTTTTTTGTCCACGAAGGGCCACGAAGAAAACCTTTGTAAGGTCATGTTTTGGTCTGTCCACGAAGGGCGGGGAAGAACACCTTTTTTGTCCACGAAGGGCCACGAAGAAAACCACTTCAAGATCATAATTTGGTCTGTCCTCGAAGGGCCGCGAAGGGCCACGAAGAAAACCTTTTGTAGTCGACGGAGATCATGGTCGTCGATCACGAGAATCGCGCGAGAAACGGTCCGATTCTGCCCGCAGGCGTCCTGTTTTTGTCACATTGTGAGCAGTCTCATCCAGATGTCAACGGAACCTGGTAAACGCCAGTGGATATGGGATAGGGGACAGTGAGAAACCCCTTTATTCCCCTCACTCTGGGTGGCTGTTTTGGATGGTCGCGAATTGACTAACGCTGGGTTGTTACCCTGAAGCTGAGAATGATTTAACTCCAAGGAACTGGGGTGCACCCTGGCCCCGTTCTGGATTGCCATATCAGGGGTATGGTTGTATAGTAGGCAAATCTTGGAAGGCTGATGGCGTGGTTCTGTTATGTTGTTCGGCTGCTCCCTCGCACTGAGGTGGCGCACGAGCCGAACAGACCTACATTGTGAGAGTGGAAGGAGTCGACGCCGAAATCATTTCGAGATGCAGGAGCGCGTTGGAGTAATCCCATAATACAACGTCAATTTGCGAAAATGCCCCGGTCGTGATGCGATCGGTAGAACCGAATCTCCCAACCGGAACAACCAACAATTTCAACAATGTCAAGGAGGAATTCATGCCGCGACCAGTAACGCTCTTCACAGGTCAGTGGGCGGATCTGCCGTTCGAAACCATCTGTGAGAAGGCCAAGTCATTCGGATATGATGGTCTGGAGTTGGCCTGCTGGGGCGACCATTTCGAAGTGGACAGGGCCCTGGAGGACGATAGCTATGTACAGGGACGTTGGGACACCCTGAACAAGCACGGGTTGCAGTGTTTTGCGATCAGCAACCATTTGGTCGGCCAAGCCGTCGCTGACCGGATCGACGAGCGCCACGAAAGCATTCTGGCGCCGCGCATCTGGGGCGACGGCACAGAAGACGGAGTGCGCGCCCGCGCAGCAGAGGAGATGAAAAATACGGCGCGCGCGGCGGCCAAATTCGGTGTGAAGGTCGTGCCCGGTTTTACCGGTTCGCCGATTTGGAATCTGGTCTATTCCTTTCCGCCTAACCCTCCCGATTTTCTGGAAAAGGGCCTGGCGCTCTTTGCCGAATTGTGGACTCCCGTTCTGGATGTCTTTAGTGAGAACGGAGTGAAGTTCGGCCTGGAAGTCCACCCGACCGAGATTGCTTTCGACATCTTCAGTGCCCAGAATGCAATCGACGCGCTTGATGGCCACGAGGCATTCGGCTTTAACTACGACCCCAGTCACTTTGGCTATCAGGGGGTGGATTACGTCGGCTTCATTCGCAAATTCGCCGATCGGATCTTCCATGTACATATGAAGGACGTGGGCTGGTCGGACGGAGGCAAAGAGGCAGGTGTCTTTGGCGGGCACGCCGAATTTGGCGACCACCGCCGATACTGGGACTTTCGTTCCGTTGGACGCGGCAGGATCGATTTCGAGGCAATAATACGGGCGTTGAACGATATCGGCTACAGCGGCCCCCTTTCGATTGAATGGGAGGACGCGGGCATGGACCGGGAGCACGGCGCAACCGAATCGTGCGCTTACACTCGTCAAATCGACTTCCCGCCGTCCGAGATCGCCTTTGACGCGGCGTTTGCCGAATAGAGGGCGGCTTTGTGAGCGCGGGCGCGGCGCCCGTAGGCGGTCGACCATTTGATGCCAGAAACCACAATCACAAGAAGGACTGACTTATGAGTGAAGGATCCGGATTCACTTCGATGGCTGGGGCGCGGGCCGAGGGTGACGCCCCGGAAATCGGTATCGGGATGCTGGGCTATGCCTTTATGGGCAAGGCCCACAGCCATGCGATGTTGAATATTGCGCATATGATGTACCCGCCGCCGGCCGTGCCGCGGCTGGTAGGTATTGCGGGACGCGATGAGCAGGCTGTAGCGGAGGCTGCCAGACGCTACGGATATGATGGTTACTATACCGACTGGCGAGCGATGCTAGACAACGATGACATCCAGCTTTTCGATAACGGCGGTCCGAACGATACCCATGCGGATCCGTGCATTCTCGCCGCCGAAAGGGGCAAGCACATCCTGTGTGAGAAGCCGTTGGCACGCACTGCGGATGAATCGCAGATGATGCTGGAAGCGGTGCAGAAGGCAGGCGTGAAGAACATGGTGGCCTTCAACTATCGTTTTGTGCCTGCGATTCGGCAGATTCGTAAACTGGTGGATTCCGGTCTGCTGGGGCAGATCTACCACTTCCGGGCGGTCTATCTGCAGGAGTGGGTGATGGCCCACTACAATCTGCCGATGATTTGGCGGCTGCAGAAGTCGTTAGCGGGCAGTGGCGCGCTGGGAGATCTGGGGGCACACATTATCGATCTGGGTCGCTACCTGGTAGGCGAGGTGAAGAGTGTTTCGGGAATGACCCGCACTTTCATCGAGGAACGCCCGTGGGGTGACGGCACAATGGGTAAGGTGGATGTAGACGACGCCTTTACGGCGCTGCTGGAGTTTGATAACGGCGCAATCGGCACGGTTGAGGCCAGCCGCTTCGCGGCCGGCCGCAAGAACGGCCAGCGCATCGAAATCAACGCCGAAAAGGGCAGCATCGTCTTCAATCTGGAACGCCTGAACGAGTTGGAGATCTTCTGGGTTGGCGACGAACCGGCTGAAGCCCAGGGGTTCCGCAACGTGCTTGTTTCGGAACCGTCCCACCCCTGGTGGGAAAACTGGTGGCCCCAAGGCCACATCATCGGCTGGGAACATACCTTTGTGCATGAGATTACGCATCTGTTGGACTGCATAGTCAACGATGGCGACGTGGCTCCCATCGGCGCGGATTTTGTCGATGGCTATCGCAACTCTGTTATCTGTGACGCTATCCTGGAATCGGCGGCGAGCAAGCGTCAAGTCGATTGTGTTTACGCCGCGTAAGTAGAGATTCGCCTACGCGACCCAATGTGGGCGGCCCGTCTGTCCGGATTCGGGCTTTCGATTGACTACGCGAAAGCTTAGGGCAGTTCAGGAGAGGCGGGCCCCCATGGACTGTGGACCCTTGCCGACCTCCTCTTGCATGGGCGAGAGATGGTCCGGTCGGCGGGTTCATCCCCCCTCATCAGCGTGCCCCGATCGATCGACGCGTCTTGCCTTGGCAGCCCTGACAAGGCTACCGGTACGGCCAGACAGATTGTGCATGAACTGGTGAAACCATTTGCGATTAGGATCTCCCTCGGCGTCGACACGGGTCAACCCGACCATGCTGCGCCCTCCAATCTACCCTTGAACAGGTGGTCGAAGGCAATAACAGGAAATCAGCAATGAGAATTGAGCGTATCGAACTCCGTCACATCCATATGCCGTATGTACGCCCCTTTGAAACCAGCGGATGGCGGCACGAAGGGAGCGACGCTGTCATTGTGCGTGTGGACGCAGACGGGGAAACGGGCTGGGGCGAGTCGCCCGTCAGTGACGGTCCCTGGTACAACGAGGAGACCTTTCATACGGCGTTGATCATGCAGCGAGAGTTTCTGGGGCCTATGCTATTGGAGGCTGATATCTCCGCGCCGGAGGATGTGCGCCAGATCTTCAAGCGAGTGCGCGCCAACCGAATGGCGAAGGCAGGGCTGGAGTTCGCGGTCTGGGATCTCTGTGCGCGTATGCAGGATGTCTCCCTGGCAAACCTCCTGGGCGGCAGGCGGGAGGAGGTGGCGGTGGGCGTGAGCGTGCCGATCCAACCGAGCGTTGGGGCGTTGCTGGAGACGGTGGAAGGTTACTTGGCGGACGGCTACCAGCGGGTCAAGCTGAAGATCAAGCCTGGCTGGGATGTCGAGCCGACGCGAGCGGTACGAGAGCGTTGGCCGGAGCTGTTGCTGCAAGTTGATGGCAACAGTATCTACCACCTGGGGGATGCGGACCATCTGCGACAGTTGGACCAGTTCGACCTGCTGCTCAACGAACAGCCGCTCGACCACGACGATATTTTCGATCACGCAAAGTTGGCCAAGTTGATAGAGACGCCGGTCTGCCTGGACGAAAGCATCGTATCCCCTGATCACGCCCGTTGGGCGCTGGAGTTGGACGCGTGCGGTGTGATAAACATCAAGCCATCCCGTATTGGCGGCTTGGCCGATTCAGTGGCGGTCCATGATATGTGTCAAGCTGCGGGCATTCCCGTTTGGCACGGAGGGATGCTGGAGACCGGGATCGGGCGGGCCATCAGTGTGGCGCTGGCGAGCCTGCCCAACTTCACTCTGCCGGGCGATATCAGCGCCAACGACCGCTATTTCAAACGGGATATTGTGACCAATCCCTTTGCGCTCAACAGCAACAGTACGCTGACCGTGCCGGACGGGCCGGGGCACGGCGCGCAGGTTGACGAGGCGTACCTGGAAGAAGTGACGGTGGAGAAAGTCTGTCTGCGTCGCGATAAGTAACGGTCCCTATGGAGAGCCGGCAAGGGAGATTGGCGGCTCACTATTCAGTCAAGTCCTCGCTGGCAGAGATTTTAGTTTTTTCAGCTGGGCGAAAGGTACAGACAGCGCACTTTAAGGAGGTCCTCAGTGGCAAAGAAGCGGGGAAACCCCTCCTTTATTGGCATCGACCTAGCCTGGAGCGACCGTAACCCGTCGGGCGGTGCGGTGATCCGGGAGGGGCGGTTGGTCGCCTGTTCGGGCGGTCTGGGCAGGCTGTCGGAGATTGTCGACTTTATTGGCGCCCATCTTTCCCGGCGAAATGGGTCAATTGTTGCGGTCGACGCGCCGCTGCGGGTACCAAACGAGACGGGCACAAGGCCGTGTGACCGCGCACTGTCGGCAGATTGGCAGCGTTTTCACGCCGGCGCGTATCCGGCCAACCGACGGCTGCTTGCCCGCGACGGAGTTGTGCGCGGCGAGGCATTGACGGCGGCTCTGTCCGAGCGCTTCAAGTTTTATGAGTCCGATGTAGTTCCCCGGCGGACGAAGGCCCGGCTGGTGTGCGAGGTTTATCCCCATCCGGCCCTGATCAGCCTGTTTGGCCTGGACAGCATCCTCAAATACAAACGCGGGCGCGGGCGTGCCTTTGAGGAGCGCTGGCCGGAGTTTGATCGTTACCGCACTCTGTTGCGGGGGTTGCGCAAGGCCGATCCGCCGCTGCGGAGGACCAAGAAGCTACTCACTGGCACAGATATATTCGGCCTACGCGGATCCGCGCTGCAGGAGTATGAAGACGCTCTGGATGCGTTAACCTGCGCCTATGTCGCCTCATATTTCTGGCGTTATGGGCCGGGTTCGGTAAAGCGGTATGGGTCGCTGGAGGAGGGTCACATATTGGTGCCGGGGCCGCCAAGGCGCCGCTGATGGGCGGACTGAAAGAGCGGCGTTGGTCTGTTCGGGAAACAGAGGCGAACAACTCCGGCACGCCCTCTCATTGGGTGAAATTTCGACCCGTGAGAGCATTTACCTACGCCTAAGCCCCTGCCCTTAGTTAAACCTTACTTTTCGCTTTGCGGCCCCGCTTCCCTTGCTTAGGGGACTGCATCTTCGCCCATGAGTCGCGCAAGGTAATTGTGCGATTAAAGACTCGTTGGCCGCCGTTGCTGTCGGGGTCCAGACAGAAGTAGCCTTTGCGCTCGAACTGTACGGTCTGGCCGATTGCCAGGTCTTGCGCGCCCGGCTCCAGTTGGACGCGATCCAGCACGGTCAGCGAGTTGGGCGAGAGGCTGGAGGTGAAGTCCTGGCCGTCCGGCACGTCGTAAGGATTCTCGGCACTGAACAGACGATCATAGAGGCGCACCTCGGCGGGTATTGCGTGATCGGCGCTTACCCAGTGGATGGTGCCGCGCACTTTGCGGCCGTCCGGCGCGTAGCCGCCCCTGGTTTCCGGGTCGTATGTACAGTGCAGGGCGACGATCTCGCCAAGATCATTCTTGACGACCTCCTCGCAGCGAACGAAGAATCCCCAACGGAGGCGCACCTCGCGACCGGGCGCCATGCGGAAGAATTTCCGGGGCGGGTCCTCCATGAAATCGTCGCGTTCGATATACAGATTTCGGCTGAAGGGGACCAGGCGCTTTCCAGCGCTTTCATCCTCCGGGTTGTTTACGGCTTCCAACCATTCGGTCTCGCCTTCGGAAAAGTTCGTGATGACGACAGGCAAGGGATCGAGTACACCCATCACGCGCAGGGCGGTACTGTTCAACTCCTGGCGAATAAAGTGCTCCAACAGTTCGATTTCCATTGTACTGTTGGTGCGGGCGATGCCGACGTGTTCACAAAGATCGCGCAGCGCTTTTGCCGGCACACCCCGCCGCCGCTGACCGGCAAGTGTGGGCATGCGCGGGTCGTCCCAGCCGTTTACGTAGCCTTCCTCGACAAGACGCAGGAGGCGCCTCTTGCTCGTCACAGTGTAGGTGAACTCCAGCTTGGCAAACTCGATCTGGCGTGGATGGTAGACGCCGAGCGCGTCCAGGTACCAGTCGTACAGCGGCCGGTGGTTCAGGTATTCCAGCGAGCAGAGGGAGTGGGTGACGCCTTCGATCGAGTCGGACTGGCCATGTGCCCAATCGTACATCGGGTAGATGCACCACGCATTGCCGGTGCGCTGGTGCTCTGCATGGCGAATGCGGTACATCACGGGGTCCCGCAGATTGATGTTGGGCGAACTCATGTCGATTTTGGCCCGCAGGACCCTTGCGCCGTCGGGAAATTCGCCGGCCTTCATTCGCTGGAACAGATCCAGGTTTTCGGCAACGGGCCGATCGCGATAGGGGCTGTTACTGCCGGGCTCGGTTAAGGTGCCGCGGTGCGCGCGAATCTCTTCCTGGCTGAGATCATCCACATAGGCATGTCCATCTCTGATGAGCTGGAGCGCCCACTCGTAGAGTTGTCCGAAATAGTCGGAAGCATAGAGGACGCTGGGCGGCTGGTAGCCGAGCCAGCGGATATCTTTCAACTGGGCCTCTACAAACTCCTGCTCTTCTTTGAGAGGGTTGGTATCGTCGAAGCGCAAGTTGCAGTGGCCGTTGAACTCCGCCGCCGCCTCGAAGTTCAACCCAATTGCCTTGGCGTGGCCAATGTGCAGAAAGCCATTGGGTTCGGGAGGAAATCGTGTTTGCATCCGTCCATTGAAACGCCCGTTGCCAAGGTCATCCGCAATCGCTTCACGAATGAAGTCCTTCGGCGGCGTAGTGGATTCAGTATCGCTCATTTGTACTCCCTGGGCTGTCGGAAGTCTCGCCCAAATTGACTCATTCTCAAGTAAGTGAACATCAACTACTTACTCGCCTGGTTTACTGTCAGTTCAATATACAGTCCCTCACGGCGCCAGGCAAAAATTTGTACTGAGAGAAGAGTTTATGGAAAGTGGTCGGTAGGGCATCCCGTCCGCTGGCAGCGCGACGTTCTGCAGTTCATCAGATGCCACTGGCTGCGGAGAATCCACCGTCAATGGGTAGGACGATGCCGGTGACGAAGCTCGAAGCGTCGCTGGCAAGCCAGGTTGCAGCGCCAACGAGTTCATCCGGTTCGCCGAACCGTCCCATTGGTGTATGATCGACGATTTGCTGGCCGCGTTCGGTCAGGGAGAGGGAATCCTGGGCGCCGTGCGCAGGGTCCTCTTTGATCAGCAGCGCCCGGTTTTGCTCGCCGATGAAGAAGCCGGGCGCAATTGCATTCACGCGCAGCCCCGCGCCGTGCTTCTCGGCCAGGTCCACGGCCAGCCAGCGAGTCAGGTTGTCGACGGCGGCCTTGGCAGCGGAGTAGCCCATTACTCGTGTGAGCACTTTTTGCGCGGCCATCGAGGAGATGTTGATAATCGAGCCTTTGCCTTGCTTCGCCATTGGTTCGCCGAAGATCTGAATAGGCAGGACCGTGCCGGTGAAATTCAGGCCGACGACGCCTTCGAGCGCGATGCGCGGCACATTGAAGAAGGTGATATCGCCGAACACGGTGGCGTCAGGACGATTGCCGCCGGCGGCGTTGATCAAAATGTCCACTCGCCCCCATTTGTCGAGCAGTGTCTGGCGCGCTGCTTGCAGGCTGTCTTCGTCCAGGACATCTGCAGGCAGGGGCATGGCCTTGTTGCCGGCCGCCGCGATGGCGTCGGCTACCTCGCGGGCCTTGGCCCCTCGCCGCCCTAAGATTGCCACGCGTGCGCCGGCCGCGGCCAGTCCACGGGCCATTGCTCCGCCCAAGACACCTGTGCCGCCCGTGACGACAGCAACTTTCCCCTCCAATGAGAACTGCCCCAATGTGCTCATGACCATCTCCTGAATGTGAGAAGCGAGGGGCGGAATGTTTCTCTCCGCATCCATGTTTCCTCGCTCTTTGTAGTTTTATTCAGCTATAATCAGTAGAAAGAGAAAGGAGGACAGTCGTTATTCGTACGATCTGTCCAAAGTTCACCATTTGCCAACCACTCCGTCCGAACGAAAGGAACTTTCTGTGAACTCGTCTCTAAGCCAATATATGCCTGAGCGAGCCGATCGATATTTCAGCGGCAGCAGGGAACAGCGGGCTGTGGCCCGCGCCTTGTTCGACAGCGTAGCCGACCTGCCTTTGATCTGCCCGCACGGCCATGTGGACCCGCTGCTTTTCGCTGATGCTTCGTACCATTTCGAATCCCCGGCAGAGCTGTTCCTGATCCCGGATCACTATGTCTTTCGGATGCTCTACTCGCAAGGAGTTCCCCTTGAAGCCCAGGGCGTGCCGGTGAATGAAGGGGAGGATGCCAGCGCCGTCGAATCGGATCACCGTAAAATCTGGCAGACCTTTGCCGACAACTATCACCTATTTCAAGGTACGCCCACGGGACTGTGGTTGCGGGATGAGCTTCAC
Source organism: Caldilineaceae bacterium (assembly GCA_965220715.1). Taxonomy (GTDB): domain Bacteria; phylum Chloroflexota; class Anaerolineae; order Caldilineales; family Caldilineaceae; genus Bin5. The sequence continues at coordinate 2,444,291 of OZ244843.1, read as the reverse complement.
GATCTCTTTGACATTACCGAAAAGCTGACTCCGTCGAACGCCCAGACTATCTACGACAAGATAGCCGAACGGCTGGCCGCCCCTGAATTTACGCCCCGCCAACTGTACGAACAGTTTCGGGTGGAGGCGCTGACTACTACCGACGCCGCCACCGATACTCTCGAATACCACCAGGCGATCCAAGAATCGGACTGGGACGGGCGCATATACCCGACTTTTCGTCCGGACAAGGTCGTTAACGGGATCGATATGCCGGTCTGGACGGAGCAGATCGACCTGCTGCGCGCCGTCTCAGGCATCGACATTGGCGATTACAGCGCCTATATTTCGGCGCTGGAGGCCCGCCGCGATTTCTTCAGAAAGATGGGCGCGACCGCCACCGATCATGGAGCGGAAACGCCTCTTACCGAGGTTCTCTCGCCCAACGAGGCCGACGCAGTTTTCCAGCGGGGCCTGGCGGGCAAGGCGACTGCAGCAGACGCCCGGCGCTTCAGCGCGCATATGCTGGTTGAGATGGCCCGCATGAGCAGCGAGGACGGGCTGGTCATGCAACTCCACCCCGGCTCGATCCGCAACCATAATCCGGCCGTGTTCGGGCGTTTCGGTCCGGACAAGGGCGCGGACATTCCCCATGCGCTCGATTTCAGCCGCAACCTGAAACCGTTACTGGACCGGTTCGGTTCCCATCCTTCATTGCGCCTGATCCTGTTCACGTTGGATGAATCGACCAGCGCCAGAGAGCTTGCCCCCCTGGCGGGCCACTACCCAATCTTGCGCATCGGCCCGCCCTGGTGGTTCTACGACAGCATCAACGGGATGCGAAATTTCTTTGCGCAGGTGATGGAAACGGCGGGCATTTGTAACACGGTCGGCTTTAATGACGACACACGGGCCTTCGCTTCGATCCCTAGTCGGCATGAATTGTGGCGGCGCGTCGCCTGCGACTGGCTTGCGGGTCTGCTGGTACAGGGCCAGATTGACGATGACGAGGCCTTCGCCATGGCCCACGCGCTGTCGTATGGACTGGCGAAGGAAGCATACGGGTTATAGCGGTTGGTCAGGAGCGGAGCCTCTGTGTCAATCCGGCGCTGCGCCTTGCGCGCCCCGCCGCGCTCCGCAGCCGACGACAAACTGCGCAGTCTGGTGACTGGCGGGTATCTCTTCCGCGGATTCTATTGAGCGACATACCCTGTCAAAGCCTGACTGTTCATCCCCGCCACACCTAACCTGGCCGGGGTGCGCGCCTCCTGCCAGAAATCTCGCTGGAGGGCTGCGCCGGCGAGCGTGACCAGGGAGCGCATCAGTGGTGTCTCTACGCCCACCTGCGCTCCCAAAAGACTCCATGCCCCCAGGCCGTAGGGAATATCCTCCGTGAGCCAGCGGGTGTCGACCGCGCCGGGCGCCCGCAATTGGGTGAGCATACGGCTGCCATTGATAGTGGCCCACAGATCCCCCTTTGGCCCAAATCCGGCCGCGTGGAAGGCAGCGTCGACCGGCGTCAAATCGAGACCCAACGCCCTGCCAATCCCTCGTCGTTCGGTGTCGATAGCGTAGATCACATCGGCCACAGTCGGTGTGACGCCCTCTTCGTAAAAGTAAAAATCTCCGCGTGCGTATTCAACCCGTCCGGCATTCATCAGAACGCCAGGCGGGTGAACAACCGGGTTCATGGCCGACAGCCCGCAGGCGAGTATATTTGGGTAAGGGGAAATGGCGGTGGGCTGACCGTTGCGACCATCGCGGGTAAAAAGCTCCCGCAGAGCGTCGGCAACAGTCTCTGTCCTCGCTGCCGGAAAAACACCCAGCCCCAAGCCTGTGACGACGCCCCAAATGTGAGCCGAGCGCAGCGACGTTTTGCGACAGACATACGGCGCCGTATCTGTCTCAGCAAAGAGAATCTCGCTGTCATTGCCCGTGCTGCGCACAACATGGGCAAATTCCAACGACCCGAGCGTCCCGGGCGTGATGACCACGATGTGCCCGTCCCGTAGATGGGGCGCGCAGAACTCGGCGAATGGCCGGTGGGCATAAGCAGGGACGATCAGGAGCAGGAGGTCGTTCTGCAGCGCCTCTGCGGCGCTGCTCGTAAGATGGTGAATCTGCGCTGTTCCGGTCTCGGCTACGCCCGCCAACTGAATCTCTCCATCCGGCTGGATCGATTCCAACGTCCAGGCATAGTCTGGATGTTCGCACAGGGTAACGGCAACGCCGCGCAACGCCAGGTTGGCGGCGACGGCAAATGCCGTGTTGCCCCCGCCGAGAATCGTCAATGAATTCATGGTCCCTGTATCCCTTTCCGGTAACGGTTGAAAGCCGAGTGAAGAAAGGACTGCGGCCTGATAAGAAAACCATTACCGCCTATTCGAATTGCGTAATGGGTATCAAAGATCACTTCGGTGCGTTACGCGATTTCAGTCCACTTCGGCCGAGCGTCGATGCCAGTCTTCGGCAAAGAGATTGAAATGAACTCTGCGGCGGGGGTTGGCGGCGACAACCTCCTCGTCGAGCGTGACGCCCAGACCGGGACCGGAAGGGAGAGCGAAGTAGCCGTCGTCGATTTCGGGATTTCCTGGCGCAGCCTTCTTGACGTAGGCTTCGGAGAAGTCGTTGAAGTGCTCCTGGATCTTGAAGTTGGGCGTGCAGGCTGCCAAATGCAGCGCGGCCGCGGTCGAAATGGGGCCACCCACATTGTGGGGCGCGATGAGCATGTAGTAGGCTTCCGCCCAGGCGGCCAGCTTCTTGGTATTGAGAATGCCGCCAAAGTGGGTGATATCGGGCTGGATGATATCGCAGGCTTGGAGTTCGAACAGTTCGCGATACTCGTACATGGTGTGCAGCCGCTCGCCGGTTGCGACGGGGATGCCCAAGGGCGCGATTGCGTCGGCGGCCTTTTTTTGCGCGGCCAGGTTTTCAGGCGGAACCGGCTCCTCCAGCCAGGAGGGTTTGAAGGGCGCCAACTCGCGGGCGAATTCGACGGCGGTGGCTGGGTTGAAGCGGCCGTGCATCTCGATAAAAATTTCCACATCGGGGCCGACCGCGTCGCGCACAGCTTCAACCAAGCCGATGACAAAGGTCTTTTCAGCCTGCTCCATCTCATAGAAACCGGCGCCGAAGGGATCAAACTTGAGCGCCTTATAGCCCTTGGCCAATACCCTTTTGGCGGCGGCGTGGAACTCATCGGGCGTGCGTTCCCCTGTATACCAGCCGTTGGCGTACCCCTTAATCCGGTTCCGGACGGCGCCGCCCAGCAATTTGTAAACAGGCTGGTTGAGAGCTTTGCCGACAATGTCCCAGCAGGCGACTTCGAGGAGCGCGGTAACGGTCTGGGTAATCTCGCCGGCGCGTCCGAAGTCCTCGCGGAACATGCGGGCGACGAGGGACTCGATGTTGAATGGATCTTCGCCGAGAATGTAGCGGGGCGCGGCTTCACTGAGGTAGCCGAGGACGCCGTCAGTCCGGTTGAGAGCGCGGCATTCGCCAACACCGACCAGTCCGTCATCGGTCTCGACTTTGACTATGGTCAGGTTACGCCATTCGGTGCCGAGCACCATCGGCGTTACTTTGGAAATCTTCATTGGGAACCTCTTAATTGGGTATAAGATGCAAAATTGTTTCGCGCCTACTGTAGCGCAAGTTCGGGAAACGCGCCACATTCTGGGGACGGCTAGAGGGTCGACTGCCGCTGTATTGTGGTCCACAGCCAGGGCGAAAAGGTGCGCCGGCACGAGGGTCCGTCCCAGAATTTCCAGTGGACGTTGTCTGAATCAGGATTTTCGGGATTTCTTGGGGATTTTCAGGATTGCAGGCAATCGGCTGAGGCCCATTCAGCGGATCCTTTTTGCGTGGAGTGAAAGGGCAGATTGCAGAGGCCCCAAAAATTTGGGATGCACCTTGGCACCCAGGGCAATCGCATCTAAATTCTGACGTCATACTTGTCCACGAAGGGCCCCCACAAGGGGCGCCCTTACCCGATTCAGGCAGCCTTACGAGGTTTTGTCCCAATCAGATGCGATTGCCCTGCCCCTGCACCAGTCAAAATTGACTTCGCCCACTCTTCCTTGCTATAATTGAGCTATTAGACCTTTTTGCGGAGACTTCAATCGGCGCGGCAAGTGGAGCCGCAGTGGAGAATGAAATGCCAAATATCAAATCAGCTGCCAAACGTGTGGGCCAGGACGAGCGGCGCCGCGATCGCAATCGAGGATATCGCAGTGCTGCCCGCACTGCTGTAAAGAGGGCCCGAGAGCTTGTTGTGGATGGGGATCCTGGAGCGCACGAGGCGGTACGAAGTGCAGCCGTGGCGCTGGACAAGGCTGCCCAGCGCGGTGCGATCCATGCCAACAACGCCGCGCGGCGCAAGAAAAGATTGATGCTCCAGCACTCCAAAGCTGTCGCGTCATAAACGGCTGGCAATTCCAGCCGGGAGATCATCCGGGCAGCCTTCGGGGCCGCGTACGATAGTATCTCGACGATAAGTCGCCTGCGTTTGCCGCCGGCGGCTTTTTCGCGTTCTCCGTAAGTAGTCAGGGGTTACTGTCTGCCCAGGCGCCAAGGCGCGCCACATAGTCACACTCTTTCTGCAAAACGCAATGGGCGCAGTGCGGCGTGCGCGCTCTGCACACTGTGCGTCCATGCCGGATCATATTGACATGCAGGGCAAAGTAGGTTTCTGCTGGCAGGGTCTCCTCCCAAACAGCTTTGATCTTTTGCGCCGACGCCCGTCGGCCACTCATGCCCAGGCGCTGCGTCTGGCGTTGAACGTGCGTATCGACGGGGAAGGCCGCCATTCCGTAGCTGAACAGCATCACGATGCTTGCCGTCTTGTGGCCTACGCCGGGGAAGCGCAGCAAGTAGGACTGCGCAGCCGCGGGCGCCATCTCCGGTATGTGTTCCAGACTGTAGTGACCCTGCTCCCGGTGTAAGATCTCCAGTGTCTCGACAATGTGGGGCGCTTTCTGGTTGTACATTCCGGCGACGCGAATGGCGTTCTTGATCTCGTCCAGCGGCGCGGTGCGTACTGCGTCCCAGTCGCCGGCGAAGCGCTGTTTGAGCGTTTCGAACGCCCTGTCCGAGTTGTTATCGTTGGTGTTGGCGCTGAGGATGGTGTGGATGAGTTGCTCGAAGCCGGAGCGGGTGGGCTTCCATTCCGGCACACCATATTCTGCCAAGAGCAAGTCGTAGATCTTCCTGGCCCTGGCCTGCAGTTTACGATCCGCTTCAGCCATTGCCTCTTCCCTTCGCGCTGACGAAGCCTAGGTTTCAGTTGCAATGCGGGGCAGACGCGCCATAAGCCGGCTGGTCACTTCGTAGTTGTTCGTCCCCAGCCGTGCGGCGGCATCCTCCGCTGAAATGCTCGCATTCTGCTGGTTGCCGATCAGAACGACCTCGGAGTCCCGGGTGACAGGGAATCCGGACGCCAAAAGCTCAGTCACGTCAACGAACAGATGATCCATACAGATGCGGCCCACAACCGGCGCTTCGCGGCCGCCGATGAGAACATTTTGCCAGGTCTTGGGACTGCGGGGAAAGCCGTCGGCGTAGCCCACCGGCACAACAGCAACTGTGCGCGGACCGGGGGCCCGCCAGGTGTTGCCATAGGAAACCGGTTCACCGGCATTGAGGCTGCGCACCTGAGCGATGCGCGCCTTCCAACTTAACACTGGTCGCATTCCGGTCGGAGCAGGCACCTCGGCGCTGGGTGAGAGGCCGTATAGAAGGATGCCGCAGCGGACAGCGTCCAGATGGGCCAGGGGCAGATCTACGGTGGCGGCGGAGTTGGCGGCGTGGGCGATGGGCGGACGGCAGCCTGCGCGCGCTAGCCGACCCAGTAGTGTGGTAAAACGTTGAAGCTGCTCAAGGCTGTACTGTTTGTCCGCTTCATCGGCAGTGCTGAAGTGCGTGTAGATGCCCTCCAGGTGAAGATGGGGGTTGGCGGAGAGCAGTGCGCAGAGTTCGGGCGCCTCGGCGGGATCGATCCCCAGACGGTGCATCCCCGTGTCCACTTTGAGATGTACTGCCAGCGGATGACCAAAGTGGGCGGCGGCCTCGGCGAATGCGAGGGCAGCGGGTGCTTCGTAGACGGTTGCGGTGAGATCGTGCTCCAGCAGCGTCTCCGCCAGTTCCGGAGGCGTGTAGCCGAGCAGGAGAATCGGGGCGCGCACGCCGGCCCGGCGAAGGGATATGGCTTCGTTGACGGCGGCGACGGCGAGCCGGTCGGCCCCGGCCTCCAACGCGGCCGGCGCGATCAGGTCAGCGCCGTGGCCATAGGCATTCGCCTTAACGACGGCATACAGAAGCCGGCTGGGCCCAATCCGCAGGCGAAGATTGCGAATGTTTTCTGCCAGGGCGGACAGATCGATCTCCAGCCAGGTTGGGCGGGGACAGGGTTGCGGGTGTCTTTGGCCGAAAGAGGAGCGGTGGACTACCATCCGTTTTCGTCCCGCAGCCGTTCCCATTCTTCCCATTCGAGACCGGCCTCGCCGAGGCGATTTGGTTTGCGTTCGCCGTGGTAGTCGCTGCCGCCGGTAGCGAACAGGCCGAAGCGGTCGGCCAGGCCGGCAAAGCAGGCAATCGGCCTGTCTGTCGCGTCTCTTCCTTCGTCAGCATAGGGATACTGAATTTCGAGACCGTCGAGGCCGATGCCGGCCAGACGTGAAAGCGATTCTTCGAGGCTGCGAATCCGCCGGTAGATGCCGGGATGGGCAAGAACGGCCTTACCGCCGGCGCCATGCGTCAGTTCGATAGCGCCGGTAACACCGAGGATGAAGGAACGGGGCACGTTGGTAGAGTGTTCGGCGTCGGAGGCGAGGTATTGTTGGAAGACGTCGCTAAGGGAAGAGAACTTGTGCGGGTTGTATTTGAGAGCGATCTGGGCGATGTGAGGCCGCCCCGGCACGCCACCTGCCAACGCCAGCACTTCATCGACCGGCACATGTAGTCCATAACTTTGTAGTCGCTCTGCCTGGCGAGTTTTCTGTTCTACGCGGCTGTCTTTCAACCGGTCCAATGTAGCGAGCAGGTTGGAATTGGTGGGGTCTATGCCATAACCCAAGATGTCGAAATCGCGAAAGTCATTTTCGCGGTCGCGGGCGGTACTGAATTCGACGGCGGGAAGCACGTGCACGCCTGCCACTGCGCCGTGAGCCTGGGCGTCGGCTACACCGAGAACGCTGTCATGATCGGTCACAGCCAGGACGCGGATGCCCAACGCAGCGGCCTTGGCGATCAACTCCTGCGGCGTGTCGGTACCGTCGGAGAAGTTGCTGTGGGCTTGCAAGTCCACCGGATAGGTTCGGGTCGAATTGTAGCGTTGGACTTCCATAAGATCTTTGTCCGATTGTTGCTTTTTGTCCGAGTGGATCTACCAATTGGTTGCGCGCTTCCAAATTGAACAACGAAAAGCGTCCGGGTGGCCCCGGACGCTTTTCAAACCCCGCAATGTCGTGTGATCCAGTGGGTACGAACCGAGGTTCGAAGGTGGGCGCCGGCTGGTCGTTTCCGTCTTGCCCTCTCCCAGATCGGGCGGGCTATCACATCCACAAACCTTCGCCTTGCTCCCTAATTTCTGGTGTTGGTTCGCCCTCAAACTAGTCAATCACGGGCATTGCAGGGCTGCCGGGCAACTATAGCACAACTGGGAACGCCTGCAAAAAAGAAATTTGGCAGGCTGCGGGCCAGATGCCGGGGAACATTGACAAAAGTCGCTTGCTCTCACTTTCCTGGCGCGGTCCTGTTTGCGAGGCGAAGATCCGGAAACAGGAACTGCTTTCGGCAAGAGGGCTATTCAGCACCAGCAGGCCGACCTTCCTCTAATATTGTAGTAGTTTTCTGCTCCCTGACGGCGATGTGCAGCTCGGCCAGCTGATCCTCCTCAACTGGGCTGGGCGCCTCCAGGAGCAGATCTGCACCGGTGGAAGTCTTGGGGAAGGCCATCACCTCACGAATACTCTGGGCATCGGCGAAGAGGGCGACAACGCGCTCGATTCCCATCGCGAGCCCGCCATGGGGAGGCGCACCGTATTGGAAGGCTTCGAGCATATGGCCGAACTGCTCGTCCACCTCGGCCTCGCTCATTCCCATGCGCTGGAACATTCTCATCTGCTGATCGCTGCGGTGGATGCGGATGCTGCCACCGCCGATTTCCCAGCCGTTGAGGACGACATCATAGGCTTTAGCCTTGACATCCGCAGGGCGTTGTTCAAGGATACTCCAGTCCTCGTCGCGGGCGCTGGTGAAGGGATGGTGAACAGCCGACCAACGATCTTCCTGGCTGTCGTATTCGAGCAAAGGGAAGTCTACCACCCAGCAGAAGGCAAGTAGATTTGGATCGATGAGATCGGCGCGTGCGCCGATCTCCAGGCGCAGGTTGGCGAGTGCCGGATTGGTCACACCGGCGTCGTCGGCCACGAGCAGAATCAGGTCACCTTTGGAGGCAGAGGCGGCTGCGACGATGCCTGCGATCTCTTCCTCGCTGAGGAACTTGATGATTGAGCTGCGCAGGCTCTCGGCCGGGTAGTGTCCACTGGCGTCTACTTCGCCGGTAATGCCAATCCACGCCAAACCCTTTGCTCCATATGGCTTTACATATTCGATCAGCCCATCGATATCTTTTCGGCTCAGGCCCGCTCCTTGCGGGTAACGAATGCCTTTGATGATGCCGCCAGCGGCCGCCGCGTTCTTGAAAACGCCAAAGCCGCTGTTGCGCACCAGTTCTGTCACATCGAACAGTTGGAGCCCAAAGCGCAGATCGGGGCGGTCGATGCCGTATTTGGCCATGGCGTCGTCGTAGGTCAGCACCGGGAACGGGAGTAGCTGGACAGGCTTATCGCTGATTGTTGCCGACAGGCTGATGAGCATCTCTTCGATGAGGGCCATCACGTCGGCGGCCTCGACGAAGCTCATCTCCAGGTCCAGCTGTGTGAACTCCGGCTGGCGGTCGGCGCGCAGGTCCTCATCACGGAAGCAGCGCGCGATCTGAAAGTAGCGCTCGATGCCGCCGATCATCAGCAGTTGTTTCATCTGTTGGGGGGACTGGGGCAACGCGTAAAACCTGCCCGGATTCATGCGGCTGGGCACGACGAAATCACGGGCGCCTTCCGGCGTGCTCTTAAGCAGGATCGGCGTCTCGACTTCGAGGAAGTCCCGGTCGTAGAAAAAGTTACGGATGAAGCGAACGATCTCGTGCCGCAGCCGCAGATTGTGGGCCAGCTTGGGGCGTCGCAGATCGAGGTAACGATACTTGAGGCGCACGGCCTCATCGACCTCGTCGCCCTGATTGCCGCTGATGACAAAGGGGGGCGTTCGGGCCTCGCTCAGGATTTCCAGATCGGCGGCGATGACCTCAATTTCACCGGTCTCCAGTTCAGGATTTTCGAAGCCCGGCGGACGTCTTTGCACTGCGCCTTCGGCGCGGACAACGAACTCGCTGCGAACCTGGGAGGCGACTTCAAGCGCGCCGGAACCATCTTTCCCATTACTGGAGGGATTAGTCACATCCGGCAGATCGAGATCCAGGTCATCTGATACAGTGACCTGTGTGATGCCGAACCGGTCGCGCAGGTCCAGAAAAATCAGTCCGCCGTGATCGCGGCGGCGGTTGACCCAGCCGGATAGAGTGACTGTTTTGCCGACATCGCTGGCGCGCAGTTCGCCACAGGTATGGGTCTTCAGCATTGGAGTGCTCCATAAAGTTGAAACGGTAAAATCGCGTAGCGGGAAGGCGCACGGTGCAGGCGATAATCCCTCGCTCTCAGTGTACTGCATCGCGCTCGCATTACGTGCATCTCAAGATGCTCAATTATAGATGGGACGCGAAGGGGATGCAATTTTTCGCCCCCCTTTGGTTGTTCACAGTTGTTCGCGAAATAGATTTGACGCCGAGTCGGTTGGCCTGTATCGTATGGAATTTGGGAGACCAGTTTCCAGAGAGTAGACGTCCAATTGTCAAACAGACTATGGAGGGCATTGTCATGCCGGTTAAGATCGCGCAAGTAGAGAAGCGGTTCGCAAGCCCGGGGCCGCATCCAAACGGACTCCAGGCCAGCGCCGATGGTTTGTGGTGCATTGACCAAGGCAACAATCGGCTCTATCGGCAGGACTTCGCGACGGGGGAAGTGCTGTTCGACGTTCAGACCGATACGGTCCATTCGAGCGGTATCACGGTGGGCGGCGGCTATGTCTGGATCGCGTCCACCTATGAGAGGAAGATTGCGCAGTTGGATGCCGATACGGGCCGGACCGTCGCCAAGTACAGTTCTCCCGGTACCGGAGTAGTGGCTTGGCGGGAGGGGGCGGCCGATGCCCAGGAGACGGGAGCCCATGGCCTGGAGTGGCGCGACGGCAGGCTGTACGTGGCCTCTCCGCCATCACAGATGGTGCATGTCATTGACCCCGATGGCTGGCGGGAGACGCACAGTTTTCGCGCGCCGGGGCTGCGAGTCCACGGAGTCGCATGGGCCGAAGACGGGAAACTGTGGGTTGCCGATACATCGTCTGGCACCGTTTGCCTGATGGATCCGGAGAGTGGACGCATCTATGATGTGATGCGGATAGAGGCGCCGGACGAAGTCCATGGCATGACCATCCATGAAGGGGTGCTGTGGTTCTGCAACGCCGAAACCTGCGAGATAGGCCGGCTGCTGGTTGCGTAATGTTCGAATTCGATGAGCAGTTGCACTTACTGGATTCTGTGTAGCGCAGGGGCAGGCGAGGGAAAAGATTGCCTCAGTGGCTTGCGGGCAGAGGATCATGGTTAACAGAGGCTCCCAGGTTTTCCGGAATGGCCATCTGGACCTCGCCAATGTTGACCACTTCTTAACCGAACGTTAATGGGGATGTGCCACAATGGAAGCATGCTACAACATGCTGCTGCCGGCGTGGAGCTTCCTGAGACTGTCACATTGTAGATTGGATGTTTAGAGGCTGAGCACAAGGCGCATTCGTTGACGCGAAACACGGCTTGCACTATACTAGTAGCGATAAACTTGGCGTCGGCGCAATGGCTATGAAGATCTGAGAAAGCGACCTCCACGTGGAAAGTACAGCTTCTCAAACCGCGGCAATTCGCAGTGATCTCCGGCAACAGGTGCGGGCGGCGCCCAGTTGGTTACGTGGGCGGCAGGGTAGGCGATTGCGAGAGATGCTGCTCGCCTATTCATTCCTGGCGCCAGCCTTCACCATCATTGGTCTCTTTGGCCTCTTTCCCCTTGCATTCGCCGCATATGAGAGTACGCTGCGCGGTCTGAACAAGATCGTCGGCTCGTATGACGGTTTGGGCAACTACGTTAAAGCAATAGACAACCTGATCTACATCGTCGCATTTTGGTTGGCTGCCGGCTTGGTCTACTACGCAGTGCGCACGATTGCGCGCGCGGTTCAGGATCAGCGGGAGGGGGAGGCAGAGTCGATGCAGTGGTTGTTGCCCGGGCTTTTGACGGCGTCCGGAGCGGCTCTCTTTACCCGCTTTGTCTATATACTTCTGCCGGAGATGCTGTTAATTCCTTCGAAACTGCGCGGGCAGGCCAACACGCAGGCGGCATTTCGTAGTCTGGTAGTAGAGACATGGTGGTTGCCGAAGGTGCAGATCGCGTTGTGGATCGCGATCATCTTACTAGCAGGGGGCGCAGTATGGGCGCTGTTCGTAAATCGCCAGATGCCCAAAGACAGAGGCGAGCGCATCTATTTCATGCCCTTTTTCAGTTCAGGCATCTGTTTGTTTGGGGGCACAGCCCTGACCTGGCTGACGTGGACGGAGATCAATGCGGCCTACGCCGAAGCGCTGGAACAGGGCGTGGGTCTGGGACTCTGGACACAAATCATCACTATCAGCGCTGGATTTCTGCTGCTGTTGCTGGCCTGGCGCCTGTGGGAGAGCGCTGGGGACCGCGCTTCCAATACGGGTATGGCCTTTCGGCTGGTGGGCGCCGTAGCGCTGATGGTGGGCGCCTGGGTGTTGATTGCTGAACTGCCGCGGGTCATCGGTGCGGGCAACGAGGATTGGTGGAACGGGTTGATGGCAACGGTCTTCTATGTTTTGGGAACGGTGCCGATTCAGTTGGGACTGGCGCTGATTCTGGCGGTGCTGCTCTTCCAGAAGATTCGCGGCCAGACGTTTTTTCGCGTTCTCTACTTTTTGCCTTACGTGGCGCCATTTGTCGGCACGGCGGCGGTGTTTCGTATCATCTTCTCCAACCGGCCCACAGCGCCGCTAAACAGCATGCTGGATCTGTTCGGAGCCGACCCGCTACTCTGGTTGAGCGAGCCGGCCGGCATATTCCAGATGATAGCCGGCGCGAAGATCGATTTGGGGCCGATCCTGTCGGGACCCAGCCTGGCGCTGGTGGCAATAATGATATACGGCATATGGACGTATGTTGGTTTCGATACGGTAATCTTTCTGGCCGGGCTGGGGGCGATTCCCAGTGAGCTATACGAAGTAGCGGATATAGACGGAGCCGGGGGCTGGGCGCAGTTCCGGCATGTGACGCTACCCCTGCTCTCGCCGACGATTTACTTTCTTTCGCTATACGCGGTAATAGGCACTTTCAAAGCGTTCAATCACATTTTCGTTTTGCGACAGGCGGCGGCATTGGGGTCGACCGACACGGCCAGCATAGTCATTTTTCAGGCATTCAAACGGGATACACGCTACGGGTATGCCTCGGCGCTGGCCATTCTGCTTTTGATCATAATTATGGTGATTACACTGGTCAACAACCGGATCGCCAGCAGGAGAGTCTTTTATGGCTGAGGGGGTGGTAGGCGGCCAGACCGTTTCATCTCAGCAGGTAGATGCGGCCGTAAGGCGGGCGGCGCTGAACCAGGCGATCATCTACACGGTGCTGATTGTAGGGGCGGCTGCCGCGATTCTTCCCTTTCTCTATACGGTCAGCGTCTCGTTAATGAACCTGACCGAAGCAACCGGAGGACGGGCTCTTCCTGCCACCCCGCAGTGGAGCAACTATGTCGAGGCTTGGCGCGACGCGCAGTTCTCGAAGTATTTCATGAACAGCGTCAAGATTACACTGATTTCGCTTAGTGGGGCGCTTGTTTTCTGCGCGCTGGCGGCCTACGCCTTCGCGCAGATGGAGTTTCCCGGCAAGGGCCTTCTGTTCACGCTGATGCTCTCGACGCTGATGTTGCCGGAGGCGATAACCTGGGTGCCGAACTTCATCACAGTTTCGTGGTTGGGTCGCATCAGCCCGGTGCCATGGCTCAACAACTGGCCTTCGTTGACGATTCCATTCATGGCGAGCGCGTTTGGGATTTTCCTGCTGCGCCAATTTTTTCAGCAGATTCCTCGCGAACTGTGGGACTCGGCGCAGATAGATGGATCAGGGCACCTGCGCTATTTGATTACGGTGGTTCTGCCGCTTTCCAGCGCTGCAGTCATGACACTGGTGTTATTTGGATTTGTCGGGGCCTGGAATGCGCTGGCCTGGCCGATTTTGGTGACGACGACGCCAGACTGGCGGCCAATTTCCTATGGTTTGCTTTCTTTTCTGGACGAGGCAGGCTCGCTGCTGCATTTGCAGATGGCGGGGGCAATCATCACAATGCTGCCAATCGTAGTGCTGTATTTCTTTACGCAACGCCACTTCATCGACGGGATCGCCACGACTGGCCTAAAGGGGTAGAAGGCTCTTTTTGGGCAAGGATTGGAAGGGAGAAGGGTATCGACATTTCGGCTGCAGTTTTCAGTATCGTGTTTTCCTTTTCGGTATTCAACCACAACAGGAGACCAAACCTTATGAATACAAAACGAATGTGGATGTTGGCAACGATTCTGGTTGCCGCTCTGGTCCTGGCGGCTTGCCCAGCGCCTGCGGCGCCGCCGGCAGCTATGGAAGAGGAACCTTCCGCCGGCGAGGCGATGGACGAAGGGCCATGCGCTCCGGCGGCTGACGGCCCGCTGGCCGGCATCGATCCGCGCGGCCAGACGATCGTCTGGTGGCATCAGCACAGTGGTTCACGCGAGGAGAAGCTGGCGGTCATTGTCGAGGACTTCAACAGCGTCAATGAGTGCGGCATTGTCCTCGACGCGCAAAACCAGGGCGGCTACAATGATATCCGCGACAAGGTGAACGCCAGCACTGCTTCGGGCGAGCAGCCTGCGAGTCTGATTGTTGGTTATCAGAACGATCAGGCCTTTTACCAGTTGAACGAAGTACTGGCCGACTTCAACAAGTTCCTTGATGATCCTACGTGGGGTCTGACAGCGGAAGACAGGGCTGACTTCTTCGCCAGTTTCATCGAGCAGGGCGTCCACCCCGTCTTTGACGGACAGCGCCTGGGCTTCCCGCCCAACCGCTCGATGGAGGTTCTCTATTACAACCTGACCTGGTTGGAAGAGTTGGGGTTTGCCGGACCGCCGACGACACCTGAGGAGTTTGAAGAGATGACTTGCGCCGCGGCCGAAGCGAACGGCGACGGCACCGGCGGCTACATCTTGCGCGATGACGCCTCGGCGATGGCGTCTTGGACATTTGCTTTTGGCGGCGATGTGCTGAACGAAGACAACACCGGCTATGTCTACAACGGACAGGCTACGATCGACGCCATGACAATGTTGAAGCGTATGCTCGATAACGGCTGCGCCTACTTCTTCACCGAAGGCTACCCGAATCCTGAGTTTGCGGCCCGACGGGCGAGCTTTACGCAGGGCTCAAGTTCCGGCCTGCCTTTCTACGCCAACGACATGGTGACGATTGCTGAAGAACAGGGACGCGAAATGGACGTGTGGGGCGTGACCGCGATTCCGCACACGACCGCGGATCCGGTTCAGAATATCTACGGCGCCGACGTCATGATCACTGCCGGCCAGCCGGAGCAGGAACTGGCGGCATGGCTGTTTATCAAGTGGTTCACGTCGCCGGAAGTACAGGCCCGCTGGGTAGAGGCCAGCAACTACTTCCCCACCCGTGCGGGAACGGAAGCGCATCTGACCGGATATGTGGAGCAGAACCCTCAGTACGGCGAGGCTCTTGCCCTATTGGGCTACGGAGCGTATGAGCCGCAACTGATATCCTATCAAGCTGTGCGGGATGCCGCACAAACGGCCTTCAACGAGATCTTGCAAGGCGCGGACATCCAAGGGACGCTCGATGCGTTGACGGATACGGCCAATGAACTGCAGGAAGAGTTGATGGGTGAGATGCAGTAGAGGGTAGGCTCAGATACTGTAACAACATCGAATCGACAGAATATCGAGGTTTAAAGAGTGGAGGGGTTGCCCCTCCACTCTTCTCTTTTCAGCTTACTTAAGCTTACTTACTGTTAGGCGGCCTTGTCGTCCCGTGCAGGCCCTCTACGCGGCCGGCTGCGGAAATCCAGTTGCTGGAATCGCTCGTAGTGTCGCATGCTACCGTCCTCCTGCTCCTCCCCTCCCCGGTCTCGCATACGCTTCCTGGTTTCCTCGAGGTCGTCGAACTGGCTTTCATGGCAGAGAATCGACTTGATCTTCAGTTCAAGATCAGCTGTGATGTCTACTTCAACATCGGCCTCTTCGCCATGGCTGATGTAGAGCTGGCTGATATTGTGGGGAGGATAGCCCTCGTTCGTCAGGTCGGGATAGAACATAGGGTTGTCGGCGGCAGGGAAGATGGCCTCAAGCGCGATGAGTCCGGCGTTGCGATGGTCGGGATGGTTGATGTAACCGCGCCCGGAGACGTAGCGATCAGGGCTGTTGGTAATAATCAACTGTGGCCGAAGGCGGCGGATTTCACGGCATACTCGCTTGCGGATTTCGGGCGTTGGGCGCAGGAACCCATCTTCCTCATCCATAAACAGGACATTCTTGACGCCGGAGAGCGCGGCCGCATTGCGCTGCTCCTCCTTTCGCATCAGGATAAGCTGTTGGCGAGTGATAAGCGGATTGTGGTTGCCCTTGTCGCCATTGGTCAGGATCATATATGTGACCTCGATACCCTGGCGCGCCATTTGGATAGAGGAACCGGCGCAGGAGAAGTCGGGGTCGTCCGGGTGCGCCATGATCACCATGGCGCGCTCCACCTCCGACCAGTCCGGTGGATTCACTTCGCGGGAATCGGTCATGGGATTTGCCTCCTGAGACAACAAAAGAGTCTGCGGACAGAAAAGCCCCTGCAGGCGCAGGGGCAAGATTTCAAATCGAACGAACCGGACCTGAATCGAGATGTTCCGCCGTCTGCACTCTTAATGCGAAGTCGTTGCCCATTTTTCGCAAACCCTAGAAGGAGAGCAGAAGAGTCAAGCAGGCGGCAGAAACATCAGGTACGCTCGAACAGGTCCTGTAGGATCAGACCAAGTCGAGAGCTGCGTAGCCCGGTCCTTCTTCGAAGTACATGGCGTTCAGCTCGGTTGTATAGGCGTACTCCTCCGGCAGATCTTCTTCGGCCAGAATAGCATCCGTCGGACATTCAGGCACGCATGCACCGCAGTCGATGCAGGTTTCCGGATCGATATAGTACCAGGGCCATTCCTCTTCCGGCATGCCTGGGATTATGCATTCCACGGGGCAGACTTCAACGCAGGCACCGTCCCGAATGCACAGATCAAAGATAACATGGGTCATTGGATTGACTCCTTCATCAAGCTAAGGTAAATCAGAATGTGAATCGAAAACGTCTCTATTCGTGACAGCCTACGATTCAGATTTACCATACAACAGATATGATAGCCAGTGCAAATCTTTTTGCAGTCAATTGAAGTATTGTTTGCAGGCAGCAGTTTTGGCGCCAGATTAAGGCGGAAAAGTGCAGCGGCGCGACTCCCCCCTTTCCGACTCTACGGTGCGCCGGGACCCCTGGCGAGGGAATTAATGTCAATTGCGTACCGGGCGAGCGGCAGTCGAGTCAAGCGTCGCGATCGGCCAGGGGGAACCTGGGCACAACGCCTGGGTTGACAAGGTTTTCGGGCGGCGGCCAATACCCGCTCAGCACGGCCGCCGCGTTGCCAATGCCGCCGTTGGATACATCTTGCATGGCCTGCACGGAGATGGCGCCGACATGGGGGGTGAGAATCACATTGTCGAGTGACAGAAGGGGGTGCTCCGGCGGCCTCTCATCCTGGACGAAGACATCGATGCCCTCGAAGGTGTCGATACCGGCCCCAGCCAGCACTCCGTCACGCAACAGGTTCACCAGTGCCATTTCATCCACGATCGCCCCCCGCGAAGTGTTGATCAGGTAGGCGCCCGGCTTCATTCTTCGCAACATGGCCTCGTCGAGGAGATGGTAGGTTTCGTCGATGAGGGGCAGGTGAAGAGATACATAGTCGGATTGAGCGAGGAGATCCTCAAGACTGGTCATCTCGACGCCTAGTTCATCGGCGGCATCCCGCGGCGCGTCCATATTGCGGCGCGTTGCAATGACCCGCATACCGAAGCCTTGCGCCCTTTGGGCCACCGCACGGGCGGAGTTGCCGAAGCCGATCAGGCCCAGCACGCGTCCGGCAAGACGTTGATTGGTGGAGGCTTGGCTACGCCCCTTGCTCCAGGCGCCCGCGGACATGGCCTGCGACATCTGCGGCAGCTTGCGGGCGAGGGCCAACAGCAAGGCCATCGTATGGTCGGCCTGCTCCTCGACGCAGAAAGTAGGGACATTGGTAACGAGAATTCCTCTGCGGGTCGCGGCGGCAACGTCGATCTTGTCGGTCCCCGTGCCAAGGCGAGAGATGACACGGCAGCGGCTCAGGCTTTCGATTACCCCTTCGGGCAGCGCAGTAGAGACGACAAAGATGGCGTCATAGTCGGCGACGCGGGGAATGATGGTCGCGGGCGTATTGGCCTCCACTTCGAAGGGGTGGAGGTGGTGCTCGCCAAAGAGATCCCTTTCGTACTGGGACATCGGTGAAAGTTCGGCGTTCAGACGCACCACGCGGAAATCTTGTAGATGATTCCAGTCAGACATGGGCTGGCCTCTTGCTGTTTACTCCCCAGTGCGCCGTTCTCAAAGCCTGCTTCGACACCTTGCGGAAGGCGGGTTCAGGACGAGTCCGAGGCGTATGCGGAGTCGCGGCTAAGAGCCTTCTTACGCAAAAAAAAACCGCTTTCGAACTCACTGGGGTTGTGCTACGATTTCGACTAGAGCAAGTATACTGTCAATTGTTTTCGCCTGTCAATCCGGTGGCGATCTCGCTCCTGTTCAAGATGCTGATGAACCCCCAACTCGGCCAGATCAATCAGATTCTGAAATCAGTGGGAATCCCGCCAAGCCAATTCCTCACCAGCCACGAGACTGCGCTTTATTCGGTGATCGGCGTGGACATCTGGAAGGCGCTCGGTTTCTACGTGGTGATCCTGACCGCGGGCATGTTAAACATCCCGGAAGAGATGTATGATGCGGCCAAGGTGGACGGGGCCAGCATCTGGCAACGGTTCTGGCGTGTAACCCTGCCGCTGCTGGGGCATACGCTGACACTGGTCAGTGTTCTGATCGTGATGCACGGTTTGCAGGTATTCACCCAGGTTGTGGTCATGCCCTCGCAAGCGGGTGGGCCGGGCAATGCCACTTACGTTTTGAACTTGCTCGTATACAACGAAGTCTTCACCAATCTTCGCTTTGGTTTCGCCACCGCGACCGCCTTTACTCTCTTTGTCTTCGTCTTCGTGATCACCGTTGTGCAGTTGCGGGTTCTGCGGCCAAGCTGGAGCTATTGAACGCAATCGGTTGGCGGAGCCGGGAAGCAACATCGCTCAAACAGCGAAACGGCAGTGCATTCACAGCCTATGAAAAGCGACAACACGGTCACAAGTTCCAGATACCGGATGGCGACCCTGATCGAACAGGTTCGCGTTGCGGTGATTCATGCGATTCTGCTGGCTTTCGCCTTCGCTTCGGTCATGCCGTTCGTGTGGATGTTCTTCGGCTCCTTCAAGTCGTATGTCGAACTCACCAGCGGTGAAAGCCTTGTGCCGCAGGTCTGGACTGTGGACAACTACCGCGCCATCATCTTCCGGGCGAACTTCCCACAGGCGTTTTGGAACAGCACGCTCGTATCTCTGATTGTAACGGGCTGCGTTGTGCTGACTTCGGCGGCGGCTGCCTACGTCTTCGCCAAGTACCGTTTTTGGGGCAAAGAGCAACTCTTCATCGTGATCCTCTCAACGATGATGGTCCCGTTTGCGGTCGTCCTGGTGCCCCTCTACGTAACTATCGCCGACATTGGGTTGTACAACAAGCTGGGCGGGGTGATCGTACCGGTGCTGTTCTCCACGTTTGGCATCTTTCTGATGCGCCAGTTCCTGGAGGGGATCCCCTCCGATCTGATCGATGCCGGCCGCATTGACGGCGCGTCGGAATGGTGGATCTTCAGCCGCATCATCATCCCGCTTTCCACGGCGCCGATGGCGGCTTTGGCCGTCTTCACCTTTCTATTCAACTGGGACAACTTTCTGTGGCCGTCGGTGGTCCTGACAAGTCCGCGGTCGCAGACGTTGCCCCTCGTCCTGGCGGGGCTGCGCAGCCTTTATTTGGAGCGCTATGATATGTGGTCGGCCGGCTCCATGCTGACCGTGGCTCCGGTCATGCTGCTTTACGCCGTGGCGCAGAAACAGTTCATTCGGGGCATCACCATGACCGGGCTGAAAGCCTAGGAGGAAGAGTTGAAGATGCAGAAACCGGAGACGATCTGGTTTGAAGAGCAGTTCAACACGCTCTGGCAGCGCATTCACACCGACGAGGGGCTGATAGGGTTGGGCGAAACGTACTTATGTGCCGCGCGCCGTGGCCGCGGTGATCCATGATGTCTTTGCCAACCTGCTGGTGGGGCGCTCTGTTTTCGATATCGAAAGCCATTGGAGCAACATGTTCGCCACGGTAAATTTCTTCGGCTTTGCCGGTGCCGAGATGCGCGCCATCTCGACGGTTGATGTGGCTTTATGGGACCTGCTTGGGCAGTACACAGGCCAGCCCATTTACAACCTTTTGGGCGGGCGCAGCCGTGAACGCATCCCTATTTATAACACTTGTGTAAGCCACGGCCCTCACATGGATTACCACGCCTGGATGGAAGGACGGGCAGGCGAGCTGGCGGAGGAGCTGCTGGCAACGGGGGTCCGGGGGATGAAGATCTGGCCATGGGATCAGTTCGGCGTTTCGTTGGGCGGTCCTGTTGGTCAGGTAGGCGCCCGGCTTCATTGTGCGTAACATGGCGCCATCGAGGAGATGGTAGGTCTCGTCGGTCAGGGGCAGGTGAAGAGACACATAATCGGATTGTGCGAGCAGAACCTCAAGACTCGTCATCTCGACGCCAAGTTCATCGGCGGCATCCCGCGGCGCGTCCAGATTGCGGCGCGTTGCAATAACCCGCAGACTGAAGCTTTGCGGAAGGCCGGGTCAGGGCGGGTCCGAGGCGTATTTGGAGTCGCGGCTAAGAGCCTTCTTACGCAGAAAAACTGCTTGCGCACTCACTGGGGTTGTGCTAGCATTCCAACAATAGAAAGTATACTGTCAACGGTTTTCGCTTGTCATTCCGATAGCGATCATCTCTTATCTTCCAGAGAAAGCGTCATCCACCCCAAGCGTTCTATTTGGCCCTTCGATTCGGTCAGATCATAGGCATCTGTTTCTCGTTCAAAAAGGGACTTTGACGCCCCGCAGCTTGCAGATCGTCCCGTTCGATCCGCCGGGTGGATGGCCTGCCCTGATGTGAAGGCGGGGAAAGGTCCCCTGGGACAGTTTAACTGGCCCAATTGCAGCCCAACGTGGATTCTCGTAGCCTTTTTGCTCTAGCATCCTTTGCAGTTAAAGAAAGTCACGCTACCACTCTGGAAGGAGAGAAAACGATGAATCACAGAGCTTTGAGCAGGCGATCATTTTTGCGGCTCAGCGGCATTGCCGTTGTTGGCGGCGCGTTGGCAGCTTGCGCGCCGGCGACGCCCGCGCAGGAGAGTTCGGGTGAAGAGTCCGCCGCGTCTGAGATGCCGGCTGGCATTGAGGGTAGAGAGTATATCTTGTGGGGTTTGCAGTATGACCCCCACGTAGAGCGTTACCACATGCTGACCGATGCCTTTGAAGAAGAGACTGGCGCAGTGGCGATTGTGGAGCCGCAGGCGTGGCCGCTGGAGACCAAAGTCATCTCGGCCATGGCCGCGGGTACGGTTCCCGACGTGACCTGCATCATGGGCAAGCAGCTTGTGCCCCTGCTAGAACAGGAGGCCCTGATAACGATGGAGGAGGCGGTCTTCGAACCGGCCGGCATCGATCCTGACGTGTTCTTCAACCCGGGCGCGATCGGTGCCTTCTTCTACAACGGAAACCATTGGGGCATCCCGGTCGAGGACAACAACGTCGGCCAGGCGGTCGGCGTGCGCACCGATTGGGTCGCAGAGGCCGGGGACGATGCCATGGCCATTTGGAGCCAGGGGCAGGAACTGGGCTGGTTCGACAGCTTCGAATCGGTATGGCAGCTGGCCGAAATGCTGCAGCAGACGGACGACGCCGGCAATGTTACGGTCTGGGGCATGAACAGCCAAGGCTGGGACAACCGAACCTGGATGGGCATCATGCGCGATCTTGGGCAACACTGGTGGGACCCTGACAACCAGGAGTTCTTCCTCAATAGCGAAGAGGCCATGGAGGCGCTCCGGCTCTATGTTGACGTTCCTATTTTCGAGCGCGGCATCGAGACGCATCTGGATATGCACCACATGAACGCGCTTCTCGCCGGGCGGGTCGCAATTGGCGTGGGAAACAATGCCATGGCCGGCGAAGCGGCCAAGATCGACGTGCCAGTCGAATCGGTGGCGAGGCCGCCGACCACACCGGGCCAGGACCCGCTTTTCGTCGGTGAAGGCGGGTGGGGGTTCGAAGTGCCCAAACAAGCGGAGAACCAGGAGATCGGCATCGAGTTCCTGCAGTTCATGTGTACCTATGACGCGCAGTACATCTTCGCCGGTATCTATGGCGGCACAATGCCGGCAGCCGCGGAAGTCATGCATTCCGATATCTATCAGGGAGACGACCCGGTCAAGAGCAGTGTGCGACGCGACGTCATGGTGCTGCCCAACACCGTCTACTATGGCTGGGGATTCGGCATCCCCTCGGAGATGGAGCGCATCACGTCCACTGCGATCACACAGGTTCGCACGGGTGAGTTGGCCATCGCCGAGGCGTGTGATCAGATGCAGGCCGAGATGATTCAGCATCACGCGCAGTGGCTGGAAGCCCAGTCATGAGCGCCACTTGAACGACGGACAACGATGAGCAGGTTTCCAGGCAGATTTGGGAACCTGCTCGCCCCTTTGGAGAATAGAATGGACAGGCTTTGTCCGGTGTTGCTGCCTTGGGGGTGTCAAAGTGACGGTTAGACAGCCCGGAGACCGGCTTACGGCCACGCGCCGGATGTTGCGCAAGCCTCAATTCTGGTTCGGCCTGGCCGTGCTGGCCCCGCTGATCGTCTGGTACGTCTGGTTCGCTTTTTCGCCGATCCTGCGCGCTTTCTGGATGGCCGTGGTCGAGTACAAGATCCTGGAGCCCGACCAGAGCCCTTTCGTCGGTCTGCGGCACTTCCGGATGCTGTTCGAATACAAGCTGTTCTGGGTTTCGATCCGCAACACGCTCGTTTATGCGGCGGTCTTCTATGCCGGCATGGTTCCCCTGGCCCTCTTCGTTTCCGCCTGCCTGACTTCGGTGACGCGCGGGCGCAGCTTTTACCAGTTCGTGATCTTCCTGCCCGTGGTCGTCTCGCTGGTGGCGATCTCGCTCCTGTTCAAGATGCTGATGAACCCCCAACTCGGCCAGCTCAATCAGATTCTGAAATCAGTGGGAATCCCGCCAAGCCAGTTCCTCACCAGCCACGAGACTGCGCTTTACTCGGTTATCGGGGTGGACATCTGGAAGGCGCTCGGCTTCTACGTGGTGATCCTGACCGCGGGCATGTTGAACATCCCGGAAGAGATGTATGATGCGGCCAAGGTGGACGGGGCCAGCATCTGGCAACGGTTCTGGCGTGTAACCCTGCCGCTGCTGGGGCATACGCTGACGCTGGTCAGTGTTCTGATCGTGATGCACGGTTTGCAGGTATTCACCCAGGTTGTGGTCATGCCCTCGCAAGCGGGTGGACCGGGCAATGCCACTTACGTTTTGAACTTGCTCGTATACAACGAAGCCTTCACCAATCTTCGCTTTGGATTCGCCACCGCGACCGCCTTTACTCTCTTTATCTTCGTCTTCGTGATCACCGTTGTACAGTTGCGGATTCTGCGGCCAAGCTGGAGCTACTAAACGCAAGCGGTTGGCGGAGGCGGGAAGCAATATCGCTCCGACAGCGAAACTGCAGAGCATTTACAGCCTATGAAAAGCGTCAACAGGGTCACAGTTTCCAGATACCGGATGGCGGCCCTGATCGAACAGGTCCGCGTTGCGGTGATTCATGCGATTCTGCTGGCTATCGTCTTCACTTCGGTCATGCCGTTCGTGTGGATGTTCTTCGGCTCCTTCAAGTCGTATGTCGAACTCACCAGCGGTGAAAGTCTAGTGCCGCTGGCCTGGACGGTGGACAATTACCGCGCCATCATCTTCCGGGCGAACTTCCCACAGGCGTTTTGGAACAGCACGCTCGTATCTCTGATAGTAACGGGCTGCGTTGTGCTGACTTCGGCGGCGGCGGCCTACGTCTTCGCCAAGTACCGTTTTTGGGGCAAAGAGCAACTCTTCATCGTGATCCTCTCAACGATGATGGTCCCGTTTGCGGTCGTCCTGGTGCCCCTCTACGTGACAATCGCCGACATCGGGCTGAGCAACAAGCTGGGCGGGGTGATCGTACCGGTGCTGTTCTCCACGTTTGGCATCTTTCTGATGCGCCAGTTCCTGGAGGGGATCCCCTCCGATCTGATCGATGCCGGCCGCATTGACGGCGCGTCGGAATGGTGGATCTTCAGCCGCATCATCATCCCGCTTTCCACGGCGCCGATGGCGGCCTTGGCCGTCTTCACCTTTCTATTCAACTGGGACAACTTCCTGTGGCCCTTGGTGGTCTTGACAAGTCCGAAGTCGCAGACGTTGCCCCTCGTCCTGGCCGGGCTGCGCAGCCTTTATTGGGAGCGCTATGATATGTGGGCGGCCGGCTCCATGCTGACCGTGGCTCCGGTCATGCTGCTTTACGCCGTGGCGCAGAAACAGTTCATTCGGGGCATCACCATGACCGGGCTGAAAGCCTAGGAGGAAGAGTTGAAGATCCAGAAACTGGAGACCATCTGGTTTGAAGAGCAGTTCAACACGCTCTGGCTGCGCATTCACACCGACGAGGGGCTGATAGGGCTGGGCGAAACCTACTATGTGCCGCGGGCGGTGGCCGCGGTGATCCATGATGTCTTTGCCAACCTGCTGGTGGGGCGCTCTGTTTTCGATATTGAAAGCCATTGGAGCAACATGTTCGCCACGGTGAATTTCTTCGGCTTTGCCGGTGCCGAGATGCGCGCCATCTCGACGGTTGATGTGGCTTTATGGGACCTGCTTGGGCAGTACACAGGCCAGCCCATTTACAACCTTTTGGGCGGGCGCAGCCGTGACCGCATCCCTATTTATAACACTTGTGTAAGCCACGGCCCTCACATGGATTACCACGCCTGGATGGAAGGACGAGCAGGCGAGCTGGCGCAGGAACTGCTGGCAACGGGGGTCCGGGGGATGAAGATCTGGCCATGGGACCAGTTCGGCGTTTCGTTGGGCGGTCCTGTTGGTCAGCGCGCCGGCGTCGGCGCGGTGGGGCCTGTCGGCCACTATCTGGATCCGGATGATCTCAAGCGGGGCCTTGAACCGATCCAACAGATCCGGGCGGCGGTGGGTGACAAGATGCAGATCGCGATTGAAGGGCACGCGCGCTGGAACCTGCCCATCGCCATAGATATCGGCCGCGCGTTGGAGCCTTACGACATCATGTGGTTGGAAGAGATAATTCCCCCGGACAATGTCGATTCCTACGCCCGTTTGGCCGCGGCGACAAAGGTGCCCCTATGCGTGAGCGAACGCCTTTTCACGCGGTATGGCTTCCGGCAGGTAGTGGAGAAAAACGCCGCCCACATTGTGATGCCCGACATGGCCTGGACAGGTGGGCTGACCGAAACCCGCAAAATCGTCGCCCTGGCGGATACATATTACCTGCCTTTTACTACACATGACACGATCGGCCCGGTAGCGTTGTGGTCGGCCGCCCATTTGGCGGCGCATGCGCCCAATGCCATGATCATGGAGACGGTACGCGCCTACACTGAGGGCTGGTACAATGATGTGATGACCGAGAGGTTGGTGATCAGGGAAGGCCATATAGAGTTTCCTGACCGGCCTGGTCTGGGCACGGCGCTGCGGCCGGAGGTAATGGCGCGCGGTGATGCCCATGTTGAAGTCAGCGACCCGTCCAGTCTCAAGGATGTTTCAGGGGGATAGGCCGCGATTGCGATTGACAAGGGCTCTTCCTCTTGTGGCAAATTTGTATTGCGTATTCGTAATCCGGGCACGAGGACTTGGTTAAGGCAGGTGATAACTAAGCTGGAGTTGAGGCGCTCATCAATGCGAATCCCTTTAAGGAACGAGAACTTGCGAATATCGGCAGCACGAACTAGACTCACGCGATCCCAAGTTGCATCCCGTACAAGGGGTCATGGAATCAATTGAATTCACAGACGAATTGGGAAGCTCTGGATGAAATGAAGGATGAGGATATCGATCTTAGTGAGATACCGGAAGTTACGGCGGAACAGATAGCTCGCGCCTCCTTACGTGTTGGGGGTAAGCCTGTTGCCAGACGCAAGGTGCGGGTCAATATCTATTTGGATGCTGAGGTAGTTGCGTACTTCAAGGCGCAAGCCGGAGGTCGGGGCTATCAGACATTAGTAAATGAGGCATTAAAGGAAAGTATTCGAATGAAAGGTGTTGAGTCGCTTCTGCGACGAGTGATACGAGAAGAATTGAAACCAGCTTAACGCACAAAATCTTTCACCTGAATAGTTATGAACCGATCGAGAAGATGTTCCCCACTTAGCCCGCAACAGGCAGACCTTGCACAGGATAGTTGAAATGAAGCTGCACTTATGTTTACGGGGCACGCACCAGGAAACACCAGGCTGCAGAGTTGCGTTCTTCATTTGAACACACATTCCTTTCTCCATTGTAATCAAAGAGAAGAATCCATGAACGCGAACGTCGTGATCGCTTACCCCGGTTTTGGGGATATCGAGATTGAAGGAGAGATTCTCAGCGCCGCCGGCCTCGAGATTGAGCATGTGGGCAACCTGGATACGGAGGAGGCCAGGGAGGCCGCACGGCAATGCGATGCCCTGATGGTCACTATCCAGCCGGTTCGTGCAGAACTCATCCAGAGCCTGGAACGCTGCCGTCTGATCTGCCGGGTTGGCACGGGATTGGACGCCATCGAAATCGCGGCCGCCACGGAGCGGGGCATCTGGGTGACCTATGCGCCCGACTATTCGATTGATGAGGTCTCTACCCATGCCATTGCGCTGGTGCTGGCGCAGGCGCGCGGGCTGCCCGGTCTATTCGGCGCGACACGCCAGGGTATCTGGAACAGTGAATCGGGCGGCATCCTCTACCGGCTCAGTAGCCAGACTCTGGGCGTCGTCGGTTGCGGTCGGATTGGGCAGGCGACGGCAGCCAAGGGCCGCGGGCTGGGGCTGGAAGTGCTGGTGTACGACCCTTACGTGGACGCGGCGGCGATGGAGGAACTTGGGGCACAGGTCGTTGACCTGGAGACTGTGCTGCGCAAGGCTGACTATATATCTCTGCATTCGCCGCTGACGGAAGAGACCCACCACCTGATAAATGCCGAGACGCTGGCGCTGATGAAGCCGACCGCTTTCCTGGTGAACGCGGCGCGCGGCGGGTTGGTCGACGAGGACGCGCTGCTGGCAGCGGTGCAGAGCGGCCAGATTGCGGGCGCTGCGCTGGACGTGCTGGCGGTCGAACCGGTGGCGGCGGACCATCCCTTTCTGCAGGAAGAGCGCATCTTGCTCACGCCCCATGCGGGGTGGTATTCTGAGGAATCCAAGGTCGATGTGCGGGTGCAGGGAGCGGAGGAAGTGGTACGCGTTCTGGGCGGCGAGCGGCCGCGTGCGCCGGTCAATGACGTTCCAAATGGATAGAAGAAACAGAGGAGTTCGAACGCAATGACCCATCCACTCTTTGACCTGACAGACCGCGTGGCCGTCGTATCGGGCGCGGCAAGCGGCATGGGCCGCATCACTTCGCTGGGCTTTGCCGAGGTCGGCGCTGATGTTGTGCTGCTAGACATCAACGAGGCCGGCGCGCAGGAGACCGCGCACGAGATTGAGCAGATGGGCCGACGGGCCCTTCCGATTTACTGTGATATTTCGGATCCGGATCAGATTCGGGCCGCGTTCGAGCGAGTCGACAGCGAATTGGGGCGGGTAGACGTGCTCAGCAACATCGCCGGGGAGGGCATCCGCAACGACCCTCTTGACCTGACCGAGAACGAGATTCAGCAGGTGATGCAGAATCTGGTGGTAGGCCGCTACATCTGCACTCAGGAGGCGGCCAAGCGGATGATGGCGCAGGGGCGCGGCAGCATTTTCAGCATCGTTTCCATTGCCGGGTTGAGCGCGCTAGGCCGCAACCACATTGCCTACAGCATGGCGATGGGCGCGGTTGCGGCGATGACGCGGGAATTGAGCACCGAGTGGAGCAGCCTAGGCGTGCGCGTCAACGCCATTGTATGTGCCCAGATTATGAACCAGGACTTGCGGGAACGGATCGCGGAGGACCCCGTCCTGGGGGCTTCCTATTTGCGCGGATTGCCGATCGGCCGCATGGGTGATCCTACCGACATCAAAGGGCCGGCGATATTTCTCGCCTCTGATGCCTCCGGCTGGATGACAGGCGCGTTGATCCCTCTGGATGGCGGCAACCTGGCTAAGAATGTCAGCGGATCCCATCCGGGCATGCCTGCCGCGGTACCTGTCTGAACTCAATCCGACCTTATGCTGAATGTCGCGCAGGGGTAAGCAGCCTGCCGATTTTTTACCAACTCGTCACACGGGAGGTGGGTCGTATGCCCCAATCAGAGCAACTCCTCGCGCTCTACAGGCAGCTGCTCATTATACGCAACACTGAGGAGCAGTTGGCCCGTTCGCACCAGATGGGTCTGATTCACGGCGCCTGCCACACCTATGTCGGGGAAGAGGCGATTGCCGCCGGCGTGTGCGCGCATTTGCGACCCGATGATGCCGTCTTCAGCACGCACCGCGGGCACGGGCATGCCCTGGCGAAGGGAGTCAGCCCGCACGAAGTGATTGCCGAGCTTTTCGGTCGCGCGACCGGCTGCTCGCAAGGAAGGGGAGGAAGTATGCACCTCTTCAAGCCGGAGGTCGGGATGATGGGGACGAGCGGCATCGTCGGCCCCTGTATTCTTCAGGCAACCGGGGCAGGCTATTCGTTCAAACTGCTCAAGACCGACCAGATCGGCGTCGCTTTTTTCGGCGATGGTGCGGTTAACAATGGCGCCTTTCACGAGGGGCTGAACCTGGCCAGCATCTGGAAGTTGCCGACCTTATTCATTTGCGAGAATAATCTGTATGCCACCGAGGTGCCCTTCGCCTATTCCGCCGGCAATCCCAACGTGGGCAACCGCGGACCTGCCTACGGCATGGAGAGCGTTACAGTGGACGGCAACGACGTGTTGGCCGTCTACGAAGCGGCGCAGGAGGCAGTGCAACGGGCGCGCGGCGGCGAAGGTCCCACCTTGATCGAGTGCCGCACGTATCGCACTCGCGCCCACTCTGAGGGCATGCGCGACGCGGGCTATCGCACACAGGAAGAGGTGGAAGAGTGGAAGGAGCGCGACCCGATCAAGCGCTACAGCGAGTGGCTCCTCGAAAATGAGGAGGCCGGCACTGAAACGCTAGCCGCCATTGAGGCCGAGGTGAAGACGACAGTAGCAGACGCGGAGGAGTTTGCCCGCAATAGCCCATGGCCGGAGCCGGACACGGTCATCGAACATGTATTCAGCCAGAGGTAAAGGCCATGCGAGAACTGACCTACGTTGATGCCACGCTGGAGGCCCTTGACAGCGCCATGGCCCGCGATCCCTCGATCTTCGTTGTCGGCGAAGGGATCGGCGAACGGGGCGGCAATTTCAATACAACTGTCGGCCTCTACGCCAAGTACGGCCCTGAACGCCTGCGTGACACGCCTATCAGCGAACGCGGCTTTGTCGGCATGTGCGCCGGTGCGGCCATGACCGGTACGCGTCCTGTCGTCGATTTCATGTTCTTCGATTTCATCCTGGACGCCTTTGGTGAGCTAGTTAATCAGATCGCCAAGATGCAGTACATGAGCAGCGGGCGCCTCAAGATGCCGATTCTCCTGCGCGGCGCGATTGGGATCGGCCACTCGGCTGCGACCCATCATTCGGGAAGCTACTATCCGATCTTTGCCCATCTGCCCGGATTTCGTGTGGTGGTACCTGCCATTCCCAGCGACGCCAAGGGTCTTTTCACTACTGCATTACAGAGCGACGACCCGGTACTTTTTCTCGAACACAAGTCGCTGCTGTTCAGCCGCGGCGATGTGCCCGAGGGAGACTACGCCATTCCTTTTGGGCAGGCACGGATCGCTCGCGAGGGCACGGATTGCACTGTTGTCGCCATCGGTCCGATGGTGGACATGACGCTGAAAGAGTGCGACAAGCTGGCTGAAGAAGGCATATCCGCCGAGTTGATCGATCCACGCACGATTGCGCCGCTGGATATGGCGACGATACTGGAGTCGGTTCACAAGACCGGGCGGCTCCTGGTCGTGGATGAGACCTTCCAGCCTTGTGGTGTCGGCGCCGAAATCGCGGCACAGGTCATCGACCAGGGATTTGACGATTTGGACGCGCCGATTCGCCGCCTGAACGGCGCGCACGTGCCCACGCCATACAGTCCGACGTTGGAACAGGCGATCACACCGGAGGCGGATGACATTGAACAGAGCATTCGCGACCTGCTCGCTGAGTAACCGGTTTGAACGAAATTCGAAGAACGTGCTCTAACGTTACCGCCAATTCGAGATTGGGTCAGTAAGGGAGATCCGATGGCCTACGAAGTGACAATGCCGCGCCTGGGATGGACGATGGAAGAGGGCGTTTTCGGCGAATGGCTGAAGCAGGACGGCGACGAAGTAAAGGCAGGCGACCTGCTCTTCACGGTGGAAGGGGACAAGGCCACGCAAGAGGTCGAGGTGTTCGAGGGCGGAATCCTGCGGCTTCCATCCAATGCACCGGCAACTGGTGATGTCATTCCCGTGGGCGCATTGCTCGCTTATATCGTGCAGGCCGGGGAATCGCTGCCGGAAGAAAGTGGCCAAGCCGCGCAAACGGAATTGCCAACGGGACAGCCAGGCTCTGGGCGGCAGACTGCGGCAGCAGAGTCTGCTGCGCCGAGGGGTGCGGCTTCGCGCCCATCTGGCTCGGACGGTCGCGGCACGCCAACCATCAGCCCGCGGGCGCGGCGGGTGGCGGGCGAGTTGGACGTGGACTGGACAACGCTGGCAGGCAGCGGTCGCACGGGACGGATCGTCGAACGGGACGTGCGCGCCGCCGCGGAGATAGGCGCAATAGAAATGGTCGTGGACGCCACGCCGGTAGCGCGTCGCTTTGCGGCGGAGGCCGGTATTGATCTGGCTGACCTGACAGCGAGCAGGCCGGGCGGCCGCATCCAGCGCGAGGACGTGGAGGCCGCGATCGCGGCCCGCCGTCAACCTGTACTGGTGGACGAAGCGGCGACGCAGATTGTGCCACACAGCCGCATCCGCCAGATCACGGCCCAGCGCATGTCGGAGAGTGCACGCTTGACCGCCCCGGTCACACTGACCACGGAGGCCGATGCCACCGAGTTGGTAGCGTTGCGCCAGCAACTGAAAGCGAGCTATGCCCGCCGCGGGCTGGCCATTCCCAGCTACAACGACCTCTATATAAAGTTGACTGCGGCGGCGCTTCAGGATCATCCTGCGCTCAACTCCAGTTGGAGCGAGGAAGGGTTGATTCTTCACAACGATATCAACATCGGCTTCGCGGTCGAAACCGAAAAGGGGTTGCTGGCGCCGGTGCTGCGTGACGTGACAGCAAAGTCTTTGCGCGAAGTGGCGGCGGGAACTACGCGCTTGATAGAAGGCGCGCACCAGGAACGTCTGGGCCTTGAGTCGATGCAGGGGGGGACGTTCACGATCACAAATCTGGGCATGTATGGCATTGACGCTTTCACTCCCATCATCAACCTGCCCCAAGCCGCAATTCTCGGAATAGGACGAATCGTCTGCAAGCCGGCCGTCCACGAAGGGGAAGTCGTTGCACGCCAGATGGTTGCCCTCAGCCTGACCTTTGATCATCGCGTAGTAGACGGTGCCCCGGCGGCGCGCTTTCTCAACACTGTGCGCGAGTACGTCTCCGAGCCGATTTTGTGGCTCACCGCGTGACAGGATCCGCTTCGGCCGCAGAAGGGTTGTCCCTGCCGGCCCACCTTGCTCCCTCACACTTCAAGAACAGCTGACTCAGATTAGTGCGACTCTCCCATAATGCGTTGACGCCGTTCGTAGGCGACGGTTTGCACTTTTGCGAACGTATGGGAGATGCTCAGCTTGGATCGGAAAAGAACTGTTGGGCGAGCGGCGATGAATCCTGGGACTCTCTCCCTGCATATGGCTTGAATACCATTGCCAGTGGCTCTCGATCAGTGAACTTCCGAATGAGCGAACAAAAAAATTGACAATATTTCCGATTTCCATAGGATAAGCGAAGGCCCCGTAAGGCGTATTGTCAACATAGTAACATTCGATTTCACAGAGGAGATGTCCAACAATGACGCACAGAGAGACCCTGTCCAGACGAACCTTTCTCAAAGTAGGGGGAACGATTGCCGGCGCCGCCGCTCTGGCAGCTTGCGCGCCTGTCGCCGCGCCTGCAGACGAAGGTGCGATGGGAGAAGCACCGATGGCGCAGACCCGGCAATCTGAGAAGAGGGAAGGGTGTTCTTGAATATCATGTCGGCAAGGGAGGCATAGTGTTGCAATGTTCGCGGCAGCCGCCCATGGGAATCAGTTCAAGCAGATTTTTCCTTTTTGGGTGTGAACTGTGCTTCAGGTGGCGATTCTTCGCGGAGTGTACCCAGTTGCATCGTATTTACAGGCCTGGCCATGGGCATTGTTTTCCTCAGTTGCGACTGGTAACATAGCTATGTTTCAGACAAGAATGAATATCCTGTACAGTCTGGCCATGTAGTCTGCCGCCCTGTGCTCTTGCACAGGGGTTTCTTCATAAACACGGGGCATCCAAAATGAAAATTAAAGAGATCCGCGCATTTGAGATTAGGACCGAGCCGCAGCCGAAGACGAAACCGCGCACTCCCAGCCGCGCGCAGACTATCCACATGCACCGCCCGATGGCGCGGTACGACCGCTTTCCTGACGGCGAGGGGCACGTCTCTTTCGCCACCTGGAAACGGCCGGCTGTACTGGTCACGGCTGAGGACGGGACGCAGGGATTCGGCCTTTCGCTCTACGGCCCGCCGGTCACCAGCATTATCAACGAGCACCTCGGCCCTAATCTCATCGGCGAAAACGCCATGGCCACTGAGAAGCTGTGGGACATGATGGTTCGGCTGTGCTCCGCCTTCAGTCCCACCGGATTGACCAGCTACGCCATCAGCGCGCTCGACGTGGCCCTATGGGATCTCAAAGGAAAGCTTTTGGACCTACCGGTATACGAACTGCTGGGAGGGCCCCAGAAGGAAAAGATTTTCTGCTACGCCTCCGGTTTCGATCAGGAATGGTATATGGAGTTGGGCTTTAAGGCGACAAAGCTGTTTAGCCCCTGGGGACCGGAACACGGACTGGAGGGCCTCAACAGGCTGGAGGAGCTGGTGGCCGACACACGCGAAACCATCGGTGACGAAGTGGAACTCATGTTGGACGGCTGGACGGCGTACGACAGCGAGTTTACGGTGCGAGTGGCCGAACGGATGCGGCCTTACAACCTAAAATGGTTGGAGGACTATATCCAGCCGGAGGATCTTCTGGGCTACGAGTCGATCCGGCAGCGGTTGCCCTGGCAGACGCTGGCGACCGGCGAACACTGGTATAACCTGGCGCCCTTCGCCGCGGCCGCGGGCAAGCGTTTGGTGGACATCTTTCAGCCGGATGTTCTCTGGTGCGGCGGCATTACTGCGGCCGCCAAGATCTGCCACCTGGCGCAGGCGAATCACATTTCCGTCATAGCTCATGGCGGAATGAACACCCCCTTTGGCCAGCACCTGTCGATGGCTATGCCAGCCGTCACCTGGGGCGAACGCTCGGAGGGTGTCTCTGCTCCCGGGGTGCCCCTGGCAGAGATGGTCAAGCTGCCGGGCACTGCGGTCATTGAGGACGGTTACCTGCGGCCTAGCGACGCGCCAGGTTTTGGTCTCGAAATTGACGAAGCCTGGCTGGAGCAGGCCGCTGCCTGAACGGACGCGACGAAGAATTCGCCCCAGTGCTTACAGATCATTGCGGGCGAACAACCACTCACCTTTCCGTCTCACTGAACTGGAGAAGAGCCCATGCAACTCGGCTATTTCCTGATGCCCGTCCACCCGCCAGAAAAGGATTTTACGCAGAGTCTTGAAGAGGACCTGGAGTTGATCGTGCGGGCAGAGGCGCTTGGGTATTCCGAGGCCTGGATCGGCCAGCATCACTCGGTCAAATGGGAGCCGATGCCCTCGAACGACGTCTTCATCGCCAATGCAATGGCCCGCAC
Organism: Caldilineaceae bacterium; assembly: GCA_965220715.1. Classification (GTDB taxonomy): domain Bacteria; phylum Chloroflexota; class Anaerolineae; order Caldilineales; family Caldilineaceae; genus Bin5. Next base: position 2,410,574 of record OZ244843.1, on the reverse strand, counting down.
CAGCACGATCAAGTTTGGGACGGGCGTGACGATCGCACCCTTCCACCACCCGGTCAACGTGGCAGTCCGTCTGTCGATGCTGGACCATCTCTCGCGCGGCCGGCTGATGTGCGGCTTCGGCCAGACCGGCATCCCCACGGATCTCAGCCTGTTCAATCTGCCCGCGGATCCCCGAACTCTGGGCCTGATGACGGTCGAAAGCATCAATATGGTGTTGAAGTTGTGGACAACAGACGCCCCCTTCGACTTCAAGGGCGACTACTGGCACATACATATCGATGAGACGCGCCCGGACATAGGTATGGGCCAGATCCTGCGGCCCTATCAGAAGCCGCATCCGCCGGTGGCGATGGCGGTCCTGAAGGGCACGTCAATGGCGGCACGCATGGCGGGGCAGCGCGGATTCTTTCCCTTAAGCACGAACCTCGTGCCCATGGCGACTTTGGCGCAGCACTGGGAAACCTTCTGCGCCGGCGCGGCAGAAGCCGGGCGGGACGCGCCCGATCGGAGAGAATGGCGGGTGGCGCGCAACATCTTCGTAGGCGAGTCGACAGAGGAGGCGTTCGACTTCGCTCTCAACAGCGCCTTCGGACAGTCGTTCGACTATCTGATCAGATTGATCGGACCCGGTCGCCTCGACGGGTGGAAAGAGGATCCGGATATGCCGGACGAAGAGGTGACCGCGGAGTACGCGGTGCGACGCCTGGCGATCGTTGGGGACCCGGAGGAGTGCACACGCCGTCTGCAGGAAATCCAAGATCTGACAGGTGGATTCGGCACGTTGCTCGCCATCGGGCATGACTGGGACGACAAGCCGCGCTGGCTGCGCTCGATGGAACTGTTGAAGAATGAGGTAGTTCCGGCGCTTGGGGACGACTGATGGGACAATTCTGCCAATATTGACAGAATGAGATTTCTCGCGATGGCAGCATTGGGGCGTAAGTGCCATCGCCAAGGTGCAAAAGGCACGCATGACATACCAGGCCAACTGCGAATCTGATAGCCATAAAACGGGAGAAATGAATTTAGTGAGGAAAGCGCCGAGTGTTGGAATCGTCCTGTTGGTTTTCCTGTTGGGAACAGTCAGTTGTACAGTGACGACGGAACCTACACAAGACAGTCCGGCCAGTGTGAATCTTGTGAATCTGGGAAAGGTATCCGCCTCGGTTGGGGAAGAGTCCATACAGCAAGCATTCGATGGCGACCTGGAGACAATGTGGGTTGCAAGAAGCCTTGCGCCGACCTGGGTTGCCATTGAATTCGAAGAGTTTCGAACGGTGGACAGGATTGAGTTGATCATATCTCAACACCAGCCTGGACCCACGACGCACGAAATTTGGTTTGGAGACGATACGTACACATCAACCATTTACAGGCGTCTCGCCAATGTTCAGACTGAAGATGGCCTCACTTTGGAAGTCATTGTCGATCCGCCCCATGAAGTCAATAAGGTATACATTCTTACAACTCAAAGTAATGGCTGGGCCGCCTGGCGGGAGATTCGGATTTGGGGCTTGGAAGACGCAATTGAGCCGCGACACCAAGAGGCCGAATGGCAGCTCCAAGAAGTTGCTTCTGGGCTAGAGATGCCTGTTCAGATTACGCACGCGGGGGATGGCAACGGCAGGGTGTTCGTGGTTGAAAAAGTGGGACGTATCCGCCTCATCAGGAATGGCACGATTGACAAAACGCCCTTCCTGGATATCACGCATCGTGTTTTATCGGTTGCTGCCGAGCAGGGATTTATCAATCTCGTCTTTCCCCCTAACCATGCCATGTCGAAGAGTGGCAAGCGCCTGGCTGGGACACACCGGCAACATTTTTACGCGAGTTATACGAATCTCGATGGAGATACCGTGATCAGTCGATTTACGACGACTGGCGACCCTGATCAAGCTGATCCCGATAGCGAAGAAATCCTCCTTGTGATTGACCAGCCCGAACGATCGCACAATGGCGGCACTATTGCATTTGGCCCGAACGATGGCTATCTTTACATTGGCAGTGGGGATGGCGGAGGCAAAATTCCGGAGGTTTTGGCACAGGATGCTGGCAACTTGCTGAGCAAAATCCTGAGAATCGATGTGGAATCGGACGTCAAGCCTTACGGTATCCCTCCTGACAATCCGTTTGTAACATCACCCGGTATGTACCCTGAGATTTGGGCGCAGGGGCTACGCAACCCTTGGGGCTTCGCCTTTGATTCACAGACCGGTGATCTGTACATCTCCGACGTAGGCCAGAGTTCCCGAGAGGAAGTGAACTTTCAAAGTGCCGATAGTCCCGGCGGTGAACACTACGGTTGGCCTTTCTGGGAGGGCAATTTCTGTCACGAGGTTCTAAGTGTGAACTGTGCCAACGATGGATTTGTCTTGCCGGTAACCAATTATGACCATTCCCAAGGGTGCGCCATCGCAGGCGGCGTGGTACGCAATAGTGTCTTTTACTATGCTGACTTTTGCCGTGGACGCATCTGGGCGTTGCAACGCCAGGGAGAGGGTTGGAAGAACAGACTGCTAATAGAAGATTCCGTTCCCATCAGCAGCATTGGAACTAACGAGCAGGGCGACTTGTACGCCATCGGTTATCTCGATGGCATCATCTATGCTCTCATCCCTCCCGCCGAGAAGTCCGAATAGGAGGCAGATGTTGCCGATTTCTGGCGCATCTGTATGTGAGCCCGAAGACAGACCCCCCTACACCAGTCTCAGTTCTTCGTCGATCTCCAGCTGGTAGGCGTCGACCTTTTCTGACAGTACCTCTTCCATAGTCAACGCACGGCCCGCCACATTGGATTCCAACATGGCGTAGGTGAGCGCAACCGAACGCGCGCCTTGGGCCGCGTCGACCTCGATGCTGCCGCCGTCCTCGATTGCCAGTCCGAACTCGCCATACTCGGTAGCGAGCAGTTTGCGATCGGTCACGGGAAAAGGAAATTCGTAGCCCCAGAGGCGGTCGCCGCCGAAGAGCGCAGCTGTGATCGGCTCCAGGTGGAAGTCGGGCACGATGTCGAGCAGGCTTTCGTCGCAGATCGCTTCGCCGTCTTTGTGCAGTGTGATTAGTTGGCCGGAGCGGTCGGAGGGCAACTCAAGCGAACCTGCCGAACCGTGAATCTGGCGCGTCCAAACGCCCTGGCCATGGGCGGCGTGATCCTCGATGAATTGGCAGACTGCGCCACTTTCAAACAGTAGCGTGGCGTAGGAAGCGTCTTCAGCGGTGGCTTCAAACTGCGCTGGCATCTGATTCTGCCACTTGCCATACACACCGGCGGGGTTGCTTGACGAGCGTCCTGCCGGCCCGGCGGCCGGGTTGTACCGGATCGGTTCATGAAGCCGGGATTGGGCGTAGACGGTACGAACAGGGCCGAGATAAAATTCTAGAATGTCGGAAAAATGGACTCCCACGTCCAGCAGGACCCCGCTCTGGTTCTTCTGGTGCCGCCAGACAGTGATTGTCATGTTGCTGCCGCCGCCCATCGTATTGTGAATCATCAGCCGAGGCGAGCCGATAACACCGGCATCCAAGAGTGCTTTGCCGAGCCGGTTCATGGGATCGCGGCGGTAGTTTTCGGCCACACTGACGATACTGTCGCTGCGTTCAGCCGCCTGTTGGATGCGATTGCTGGCGCGTACAGTGAGGCCGACCGGTTTTTCGATCATGGCATGCCAACCGCGCGCAATGGCTTCCTCGGCCACTGTGTGATGGTAGCGGGGAGTGGTTGTAATATCCACGGCAACCACGCCGAGGGCTTCCAGCTCCTCCATGCTTTCAACGACCTGAGGGCGGGTGCCCAAGCGCTCCTCGGCGTCGTCTGCCAAGGATTCGGCGTTGGCACGGACCGGGTCGCATGCGCCAACCAGTTCGAAAGGTGAAAGGCCTGCGTTGTGCAGTTCGGCCAGCCCGTACAGGTGGCGGTGGCCCATTCCACCACAACCGACAATAGCAAGAGGGATCTTATCCATTTGGGTTCCTTTTCCAGAAGTTGTGGCTCACGATACGCATGCCTTGGCAAAGACCGGGGCGCGCGTTGAACGATAATTGGCGACTAATCCTCACTCTTCAGGAGTTGGACACTGGAAGTGTAAAACAGTGGCGGTAGCGATAGGTCTATCAGAGCCCACAGCCAGCCTTCGGAATTCGTAGGATTGGAGAACTGAAAGCCTACCCAGTTCCACAGCAGGCCAAAAAATAGTGCAAGACCCAAATAAAAGACTCCGTTGGCCTCCAGGTATTCTCTGGTAACGCCGTCATCGGGAGAGGTATCCACTGCGCATTTGCGGTGGTAGGCGTAATAGACCACGATTATCATGCCCAGCACGAGCAGAGGATCAAGAATCCGGTAGATGGTTTCGGCCAAGCCATCCCCAGTTGGATCGTAAAACTGTGAACTGATGAATTGTACATAGATTACAACGGCCAGCACCCTCAGGTAGATCGAGAATAGCGATTTCAATGAGTTCCTCCCTTTTGATTTTTCCGGCATGTAGAATTCCCGGAAACTTGTGGCATGTGCCAAACTTTCTCTCAAAAGGGGGACCGGGATTGTCGCGTGTAGAGCACGGCGGAGGCTACGCGGTGGGCACTTGGTTCGTTATTGGTTCGCTACTGGTTCGCTACTGGTTCACTCAATATACCCTAACTTATTGCCTTTGGAAACATGGAAATGGCGCGGGCAGAGACGGGTAGAGGGTGCGCACAGGAAGGATCGACTTGCTTCACTTGAGTTCACCAAGGTGCAGGCGCGTCAAGGTCGTTTCCGGTTCCCAGACACCCAGCTCGACTGTCGGTTTCAGCGTTTCAAAGTCGTAGACGACAAGCCTCAACTCGTATTCGCCGGGTGGGAGATCGGACGGGAATTCAAGAAAGTGCAATGTATCGACCAGTTCTTCTGCTTGCCATCTGTTCGTGGGGGAAGGTACGAAATTTTCAAGGACAGCATCTTGTTGATAGACCATACTGCCTTCAGCATCGTGCAAACGCAGTGAAATCGAATAAACGGCTTCCAGACCAGGGGCGGTCTGCCATTGCAATACTACCCACCATGAGCGGTCCCCGTCCAAGTCAAACTGTTGATTCGATGACAGCTGCTCTGTGCCTTGCCCAAGCGCAAACCCATGGATAGAAATGCCGCCATCGTAGTGAACAGTCAAAGGCTCCAGATGTTCGTAATATGTCCAGGGGCGATTCAGGTCAATGTCCGCATAGCTGTGGATCTGAAAGCTGTCATGGCTCTCGCTCTTCAGGTAGCGTCCATACTTTTCGAGAATGACGGCGACTTGCCGGTCGGAATGGGCAATTCCTCCAACGAGCCTGTTGTCCCTATCCACATAGTGAACCGTGGATACCTTCTCCAGCGCGGTAAGCGTAGACTTGATCTCCGGCGCCAAATTGTGTGTTGCAGTCGCATCGATGATGCGTGTTGCCGCGGCGCCGGTATAGAGAAAATCAAAACTGGGATGCATTCTGGCTTCGTGACGCCATGCATAGTCAGAAATCGGTACGATCAGATTGACCGTACCTTTAGTGGAAGGATGTTCGTTCAAGGCAAGGGCCAAATCGGTCCAGATCTTATCGTATGCCAAGTTTACGTCAGGCGCGGCCGCCCACTTTTGGAAATAAGCGCGATAGGTGTGCGCACCTTGAATCAGAATTAATCCGATCACAGCGCCCACAACAGTAGCGGCCTTGGTACCCTCGCGTCTCCAGTCGGGCGCCCATTTGACCTGTCCCCAAAGAAATCGATCCCGCAAGAATCGAATCGTCTCCCATGCGCCGACACCTGTCAGCAGATACATGGCTGGCGTCGCGCCAAGCATTCGCAGGAAATGGGGAACATTGTCATCTCTGGACAGCAAGGCCGGTAGCAGCAGCAGCGCCAGCCAGAGAAGCAGCAGACGAAGATTGGGCTGTTTCCATCGCCACACAGCCGTCCCCACGCCCAACCAGAAAAAGAAAGCTTCCCACATGTTCAGCAGTGGCTGACCAGAGTAATTGTGCCGCCAATTCAGGTCGCCTCGAATGCCGAAGGCCAATAGATGCTCCCACACGTTTACGACCAAAGCCCACAGAGAGCCTATCAATCCGATACCAGGTTGGAAAATAGAAACTTGGCTGCTACGCAAGAAAAAATAGTTGGGATGCAGGACAAAATAGACGAGAATCGGTGCTGCCAATACACTGGAAACGCCCACGAAGATGGTTGCCAAAGGCAACTCAGCCCACAGGCGAGAATTTAAGGAAGAGAAGCGATGAGAGAGAAAACCGTTCCCACTAATTCCCCTTTCCGGTTCGCTCCTGCCCCAGGGCACCAGAAAGCTCAGTCCAAAAAAGAGAAACAGGAAAGGCGTGAATCTAGCCGCAATATAGGTATAGGCAAGCAGCCCGGCGCACGCGCCTGCCAGCGCAACCCGCCGCCAGCTCCGGCGCCTCCACCCTTCCCATAACAAGGCCAGACACAGAGTGAGCAACAAAGGGAGGAAGTTAACTCTGAACGTCGTGCGCCCGATGACCGTCTGGGCGAGCGAAACCGCCAGTAGACCGGCTCCAACGCCGCCGACCAGCAGGCCGCGCCAAGGCGTAGCTCGCCCACTTTCCCCATCTCGCCCAAAGAGCAACCGTCCCAACCAGAAGACAGCAAAGATAGTACCCCCGCTGGCTAGCGCCGTGGGTATACGAATGGCCAATTCCGCGCGCCCCAGTATAGAGACGGCCAGAGCCATCAAGTAGATTCCCAGCGGCTCTCTTCCAAAATTCTCAGGAAAGTAGATTGCATGCTTCCCTCGCAGCACTTGCAGAGCATCCAGTCCATTTGCCCCTTCGTCGAAATAAAGCCCGGGCGGAAGTTCGTCTAGACGGTGAAAGCGCAGAGTTACAACGGCAAGTGCCAACGCGAACAGGATAACCGCTGCTGCTAGTTTGAGGGAGCGTGGCTCAGTTGTTGATTCAGCGCCTGCGCCAGAGGTGTCACGCTCAGCGGACATCGTTTCAGACATTTCGGATTTTTCTCAACGTCGTTTCGCCGCCTGCCGCATTAGATTAGGGTCAGTTTCCTGAACAGCGCTCGACGGCGAGGCTCGATTTCAATTGGCTTCCACCCACTGCAGTCGAGCAAGGGTCGTCTCCCGTTCCCAAGCGCCTAGTTCGACCGTTGGTTTGAGTGATTCAAAGGAGTAGACGACCAGATGCAGTTCGTATTCGCCCGTTGGGGGCTCTGAAGGGAATTCGAGAACCTGCCGTGTATCGACCAGTTCGTCTTCTTTCCATTGGTTCGTGGAAGGGTAGTGGCCACAAAGTCAGTGGTGAGAGCAAGGACTTCAACGGCAGGTTATGGTCAATGACAAACCAGTTGGTGGCTATATGTTGGTACACATCGTTCTTTGAGAAAGAGAGCGTTCTGCGGACATAGAGTGCTTGCTTTTGTCGCAATGCACACAACCAACGCTCCACATGGGCTAGCTGTCCGCTCTCCTTGCCGACTGCGAAATGGGTCTCTTTGGCAGCACCTCTCGGTACTCTTTCCAGAATTCGATATAGGAGAGACATTTGCGGTATGCAAGTGGCGCCTATTCCCATAGACGGCGACAACTCTGTTCGCTGCGGTCACCGATGACAAAGGCCTTGATCTGTTGGGTTCGACGACAAATTACCGCCCACAGCCAGCACTTGTTGCCCCGTTTGCGCTCACAACTCCAGGCCCATCGAATTCGAGCTCATCGTCTGGTTGGGCGGGCAACAGGGTTAATATGGGCGTCGGCAAAGTTGCCACATGCTCTCCGATCCATCGGGCAAAGGTGAGTCGATGCACTCTAAACAGCCAACCGATTCCTCGCAGACTGATGCGTTCCTGGTAGGCGCTCAGGATGAGCGGCCTGTGTTTTTTTCGTTTTTCTCTTGGACTTCAGAAACGGATACACTCCGCAGTCTTTGCAGTGATATAGCTGGCGAATAAGCCGGCTGCTACCATTCATGACGATATTAGGTTCCGTTGACATTTTGGGAAGGCTGTTCAGATGTCAACAAGAACTGAAAGCCTGCAGGCCTGTTAGGGATGTTTCTCGCTTGAATGTTGAAATAGACAAAACCAATTGATCCGCGAAGTCACGCGAAGGGTCGCGAAGAACACCTTTTTGTCCGCGGAGGACGCGGAGGGACGCGGAGAACACCAAAGGCGTATCGGATTTTCTTTGCGTGACTGCGCCGCCCTTAGACGATCAGGCGTAATTTGCACCCGGAAGTCGCTGTTCAGACAAACGTCAACGAGCCCTAGTACTTCCGCACACTCGACAACTGCAGGAGACTGTTTTCTGTGTCATGCTACAATTCTAACATCACCTACTATTCGACCACTACCCGGCTCGTTTCTCATCTCACTTGATCAGACTCTCACTTTGGCAATACTTGCAGCGCTCCAATTTCCAGGCGAGCAATGTCGCCATTCAAGGGCACAAGCGGTTCGTGTGATTGGTCAGGAAAGTAGAGGCCGGCAACAAGCCGGTAAGTTCCTGGGGACAGCGTTTCCGGGACCGCAATGCTATGAGTCGAGTTGAGAACCAGCCCTGGCTCCCAGCGCGGGTAGGGCGTGTATTGTCCTCCCGGAGGACCATCATGTTGAGAAACTCCCATCCCTGTCTCGTCAACCAAATGAACAAAAGCGCTCACAGGAACTCCCGCAGTTTTCACGGCCCACGTAAGTTGAACGTGCGCCACTTCGCCGGCGCGAGTAGGAATTGGGTGCCGCACGCCCTCCAGTCGGATGTTACCGTAGTCGGCGCCAATTGCTGAGACTTCCCAAGTGCGGTCTGCAATTCCTGAAGCCACAGCGACAATCAGCGCTCCGACTGCAAGCCAACCGCCCAAGGGCAAGTACCGCCGGAAGGACAGAAGAATGGTTCCCCTGCCCGACCTACTTTTCACCGACCCTTTTGCTTCTACATACAACATCGCAAATACCGCGATCCAACCTACCGCCGTCAGTAGTCGGCCAAACCATACCGAGGGTGAAGGGCTCCATGCAAATACAACGTCGTGTGTGCCGGGCGGGATTTCCACGCTTGCGAGGGTGAGTTGGCCCGCTGGCTCAACTTTCGCCTGAATTCCGTCTAGCCAAACTCTCCAGTGCGGGAAGTAGAACTGGTGAAGGAGCAGACGGAAAGTCTTTTGTGTACTGACCTGGAACTCGTGCCGTAGGAGGCCCGAGCGTAGCGGTACAACGGCCAGAGACTCGTTAGAATCTGGCATCGGCAGTTGGTCCCACAGAAGCCCCCCAATATGACGAAGATCCGCATCGACCCACACAGGCATATATTCTCGCGTCCAATAACCAACCCTTTCTCCTTGCTCATCAAACTCCCACACTTGGAAGTTCAGGTTCCACAGAGATTGGGCCGAGAACTCCTGATAACGCGAGTCGTCGCCTATCGGATAGTCCAGGCCAACAATTGAATAGATAGGGATGTACATTGAGAGAATCGTGAAGATTATAGGCACAGTGCTCTTCGGCAGGCGTGGCATTCCCTTTAGTTGCTCCAGGCAAGCTGACAACAGCAATGGCGTGCCAAAGGCGACGAACACTTGCCAGCGCCAAGGGAACTGTAGTTTTTCTAACAGAAACGCGGCGCTTTCCCACAACCAGGAACTGGACGTCGTGGTCATCCAGGCTACCAGGATAGTTGACGACAAAGTAACAAGGGTGAAGAGACGAAGATCGCCCGCCTTCGCGGCCAGCGCAACATACATTGCAGCGATGCCGATTGGAATAGTATAGATGGGCAGGAAAAACGTAGGTTGGTCAGAATAATTGTAGGAATATATGAAAGCTGGCTCGAAGAGATCTCTCCACCCTGCCATGTAGTCCATCCATGTGCCTAAAGAAGACCCCTTGCCAACAAGGACCCAGTTCAATTCGAACAGGACTGGCAGGGTGAACCAGGATGTCAGAAGAATGCCGACTACTGCAAACGCAGCCACAGTGAATCCAGTAGAGATAAGTGTGACTGTTCCTTCGCGATGCCGAAGCAAGCCTAACATGGCAAGCACGATTGCGATGACAATTACTGTCATAAGCGCTGTTAAGGAATGTGTCAGAACGAGACAGGCAAAGGCAAGTCCAGCTTTAGCCAACAGCGAGTAGTACGCGCGCGGTCCCTGCTCAGGGCTTTCTGGCTCATCTCTTAGCGCAACTTCTCGCTGTGGGCGTGCCGCCACGGCTTGAATGCCGTACAGTGCGACCAGAGGCAGCCAAATGAATGCGGTGAGTTCAGGAAAAGCGCCTCTTTCAAAGAGATCTATCATGCGATAGGGATGAAACTGATAGCAGATAACGCAGACGGCGGCAGGCCACACCGAGAAAAACAAGCGCGCCAAGCGAAACATCCACCATGCCGAGAGTGTAAAGCCGACCACTATGGGGATACGCACACTCAGCAGCATGTCGAGACCCACCAGATTCAGGAGAGCAGAGGGATAGTAGAATATGGGAGGGTAATAGTTGAGGACGGGGGAGCCATAGCCAAAATTGTAATCCGGAAACCAGCGTGGATAGAGAACGCCTGCGCGCAGCGCATCGGCCAGTCCACGAATCCGGTGCATGTGAATGAATCCGTCGTGGGTTGTAGAGGGCCAATCATTGGTCAACCCGAGGAGTAAGACGAAGGACAATGACGCCAGACACAAGACAGCGATGCGGTCCTTCTGGAACGTTGCCATAATTTTTAGTTTGGTGAAATTGTCGCGCGAATCGTCTGGTTGCATTCTCTGTAACCTAAACTCGGAGCTATTGAGCGCCTCATCAAGATGGTAGGATAGCGGTTCCTAATCCAAGACCCAGCTGCAATGAAAAACGCTCAAGATGAGTTTACTAGAACCGTTTTGTCATGTCGAAGATCTTTGTCAGTGGAGCTGGGCAATCGCCTCTAAATTTGGACGCCAAATTTGTCGGAAAGAAAGCAAATATAAGTGGACAACGCCATCCGTTTGCTGATAGTCGATGGTTTTCGCCCAAGGAACCGGCCTTCAGTCAGCGGAAAACTTCAGATTGTGCGACCGCCCACCATGATTTGGAAAGTTCTCGGCGATTTGCCTTGAGTAGGTTTCGATTCAGACAGCGTCACGAGGTTTTGACCCAATTAATGTGCGTTCAGTATGAAAACCCGCTTTTTTTTGCGCGCTACGTATTGCGTATTTCGTATTGCGTAAAGGCAAGCAAGACAACCACAGTTCCATTTCATAACATGCGCGAAAAGTCTTGGTGTCAAATGGGATTTGCATTAGATGCAGTTGTCCTGGTCCCTGGATGGCTACATGGGAGAGTGCCTAGCTGTTGGGCGTGAGTCGCACACGCGGACCCGCGCCGCGTCTAAGTATGAGTGAAGTGATTACTTTTTGATACACTTTCATCAATCGCAAAATCGCGATTTCACGGCATATTATGGCACCACGTTTGGCCAGCATGTCCGCCGTAAATTTCCCAGTCTGGTCAGTTACATGCGCATTGTGGAGTTGATGCCGTCCGCCCTGCCAGCTTCATAATTCTGTCCGTATGGGCGATTCGACCAGACGACAGGGATTGCATTTATCGATTCGACTCCATTGCCAGTTGCCTCTACATGCGGTGGTCTGCAGCCATGCCAGCGCTCAACGACGAAGCTCGCTAATTATCCACTTGCGTCAACTTCAAGTGAGCCAGTGTTGTCTCCGGTTCCCAGACACCGAGTTCGACAGTCGGTTTCAGTGTTGCCGTGTCGTAGACGACCAAGCGCAGCTCGTGGTCGCCTGACTGTAGATCAGCCGGAAAGGCAAGCAGATGAAGCGAATCAAAGTGATCGGTAAGTCCCCTGCTTCCAGTGGACGAGTGGTCCGGCTTCCACAGAACATAGTCCTTCTGGTAGACGCTGCTGCCTTCAGCATCGTGTAGCCGCAAGGATATGGCATAGTCGACGCCCAACTCAGGAGCGGTTTGCCATTGAAGTGCCAGCCACAGGGAACGGTTTTCCTCCAAGGAGAGAGGATTCTGCGCCGACAGTTGATCCTCGCCCCGGCCCGCGGCCAGCCCAAGGAGGGAAATGCCACCATCGTAGTTGACTGTCAGCGATTCCAGTTGGTCATACAGTGTCCAGGGACGGTCCAGTGAAATATCTGTATAGTGTTTGACCAGAAAGTCGCTGTGTTCGTCGGTGCCTAGATAGCGTCCGTACTTCTCCATAAGGAAGGCGACACGCTCGTCTTCGTCCCCAGCCCAGATCACATCAGTGGTCCAGTCCACTACCTTTACTTCGGAAAGGTTCACGGGAGTTGCCAAGGCGGATTCGATCTGGCACGCAAAGTCGGGCATGGCCGAGTGAACAAGATGGACCGGCACTTCACCTTGATACAGGAATTCGAAACTGTATTGCCACAGGAAACCGGGGACCAGGTAGACGATGCTGCCATCAGGAGGTTGTTCGTTCACTAGCTGGATGAGGTCTATCCACTCTGTCCCGTATGCCCTGTGGATTTCGGGCGCTGCCGCCCATTTGTGGAAATAGGCGCGATAGGTAAACGCGCCCTGAGCTAGAATGGCAAGACTGACCAGGACTGCGAGAGCAGTGCCAGCCCCGACCTGGTTTTCCCGGAAGAACCGATATTTGGCATATCGAAACGCCTCCCAGATACCGACGGCAACGAGCAGATAAATGGCCGGCATCGCTCCGATCATGCGTATGGTATTAGGGGGGACGGAAGTGATCTCTCGTGCCAACACTGCCGGCAGAATCAGTAGCGTCAGCCAGAGCAGCAGTAAACGATAGGCGGGTTGACTGCGCCAGCGCCAAACGGCCGTCCCGACACCTGTCCAGAAGAAGAGTGCTTGCCATATGTTCAGTACAGGCTGACCCGGCAAGTTGTGCCGCCAAAGGAGATCGCCTCGAAAGCCGAAGGCACGAACATATCCCCACACATTGCCCAGAAATGTTCCCAGCGCGTCTCCCTGATTGCGCTCAGAATCGAAGACCCAAGTTTGCGCGCTGCGAAGAAAGAAGTGTTCGGGAATCTGGGCGAAGTGGAATAGAATTGGCGCAGCCACGAGTCCGGCCACGACTACAAAGATGCCTGCCTTCTGCCATTCAGCCTGGGTGGGGGAAGAAATGAAACGAAAATGAGGGGAGGGAGGGCTCTCTTTTCTCTTCTCTTTTTCATCACCAGTTCTACTACTGGGAAACAGAAAACTCAAGCCGAAAAAGAGAAACAGAAAGGGCGTGAACCGGGCGGTTATGTAAGTGTATGGTAGCAGCCCTGTGCATACGCCTGCCAACGCCACCCGCCACCAGATTCTGCGCCTGATAGCCTGCGGGCTTAGTCCAGAGGATGCTGGTCCACTTGACGTACCATGTGAGGAGCGACGCTGTTCGGGCTGCGGCCACCCCCACCAGAGAAGAGCAAAGCACAGACAGAGAAAGAAAGGGAGGAGGTTGCCTCTGAACGCGGTGCGCCCGATAACTGTCTGTCCGAGGGATACTGCCAGCAGGCCGGCACCGGCTCCTCCGATTAGCAGGCCCCGCCAAGGCGTGGGCTGGCCGCTTTGCTCGTCCCGCCTAAAGAGCATCCATCCCAGCCAGAAAAGAACAAATACTGAGCCCGCGCTGACAAGTGCTGTCGGCAGACGTACAGCCAGTGCAGTGCGTCCCAGGAAAGAGGTCGCCAGGGCAATTGCATAGACGATCATTCCCTCGCGTCCATTGTTTTCGGGAAAAAACGCGGCATGCTCCCCGCGCATCACTTGCAGTGCATTTACCCCGTGTGTTCCTTCATCATGATGCAGGCCGGGTGGAAGTTCCGACAAGCGATGAAGGCGCAATATAAAGACCGCAGACGCCAGGAAAACCAGGATCCCTGCGGTTACCAATGCAATGCGAAGGCGTTCGTCTACGAACATTGGGGCAACTCTGTCTCTAGCGCAGTGGATGGCGTTTCAGACATTCTCTTTTCTCTGCTGTCCTTTCCTTCTCTGCCGCCCTAAGGCGATAGTCCATGCCAAGGCCTTCTTACAGGGGCGCACCTTTCGGTCACCGGCCTGTCGCAACCTGCAGCGTGGCAAGAACAACCTCCGGCTCCCAAACACCGAGTTCGACAGTCGGTTTCAGTGATTCAAAGTCGTAGACGACTAGCCGCAGTTCGTTTTCGCCATTCACGAGGTCAGCCGGCAATTCTATGTGATAGAGATTGTCAACCAGTTCGTCTTCCGCCCAGTGGCTCGTCCGAACATGTTTCGGGTTGAGTAGGACAATATCCTCCTGGTAGACCCATTCACCCTCAGCATTGTGGATGCGGAGGGATATTGCATAATCGATATCCAATTCGGGCGCAGTCTGCCATTGCATGGCAATCCAGAAGGTGCGTTGCTGCCCCAGATCGACGAGTTGCTGGGTGGAAAGCTGCTCCTTTGCTTGGCCCAGTGCGAATCCTTGCAGAGATATTCCGCCGTCATAGTGAACTGTTGGCGGCCCGAGTTGGTCATAGAATGTCCAGGAACTATCGAGAGATATGTCATTGTAGGTGTGGATCTGGAAGAATGGATACTGTTCGCTGCCTTGGTAGGTCCCGTACTTTCCGAGAAGCGCCACCGTGTGTTCTTCTCCACCGCCTATCCAGCCTACATCATCGTTCCAGTCTACAACCTTTACGCTGGCGAGCTCTTCTCTGGCAGCCAGTATGGCTTCCACCTGTTGTGGAAGGTGTGTCATGGTCGCATGAATGACATGCGCCGGCGCAGTGCCCTCATAGAGGTAGTCGAAGCCGTAATGCCCATTCGACAAGGAATAGGGAATCAGATTGACCAAGTCTGCGTCGGAGGATTGGGCGTTCAAGACCCGAGCCGCTTCAGCCATTTCCGCGTCGGCTGCCGCGAAAAATGAGGGAGTGCCCACCCAGTCGTAGAAATAGGCCCGAGAAGAAAGTGCCCCCTGCCCAATAACAAGGCATGCGACGAGAACTCCCAAAGTTGAGGCGGCGGCGATCACATTTTTTCTGAGGAAACGCTTTATCAGGAGATGGGCTGTCTCCCACATGCCGACACCGACAAGAAGATAGACAGCCGGCGCCGCGCCGATCATGCGCAGGGAGTTTGGACCATGGCCACTGTTGTAAGTCAGCATTGCCGGTAGAAGCATAGTTCCCAACCAGATCAGGAGAAGGCGGCAGGCAGGCCGCCGCCGCCAGCGCCACAAGGACATACCCACGCCCGCCCAGAAAAAGAGCGCCTCCCAGGAGTTCAGCATAGGCTTTGCGGCGAAATTGTACTTCCCATTCCGGTCTCCTCGAAAACCAACTACGAGGAGATAGTCCAATACATTGTTCAGAAAAGCGCCCAGAAGGGTTCGCTGACTGTCTTTGGAGAGCGAGATTTCCTGGCTGCGAAAGAAGAAATCCTCGGGATTAAGAACAAAGTAGATGAGAATCGGCGCCGCCACCAGTCCGGCTGCAGCGACAAAGACACCTACCTTGCGCCATTCAGCCCGGACTTTCTCCATTGCGGCAGGGCCAAAGGGAATCAGGAAACTCAGACCCAAGAAGAAGAACAGGAAAGGGGTGAAACGGGCTGGAATATAAGTATACGGAAGCAAGCCTGTGCATGCCCCTGCCAGCGCAATCCCCCTCCAGGCTCCGCTACGTCGCGCCGGTCGTTCCCACGCCCACCAGAGCAGAGCCAGACTTAGAGAAAGAATGAGTGGCAGAAAGTTTGCTCGGAACCCCCCACGCGCAAGAAAGGTCTGGCCGATGGAAGCCGCCATCAGGCCAGCTCCAATGCCTGCCACAGTCATGCCTCGCCAAGGGCTGGGACTCCCTCTATTCTGGTCCCTTCCAAACAGGAGCAGGCCCAACCAGAAAACAACAAAGACGGTGCCCGCACTGGCCAGGGCAGCCGGCAAATGAAAGGCCAGCAACGAAGGCCCGAAAAAAAGTGTTGCGAGAGCGGTCGCATAGATTGCCATCGCCTCGCGGCCGCTAGCCTTTTCGGCAAAGAAAACCGCGTGCTCTCCTTGCAACACCTGCAAAGCATCTACGCCATTTGCACCTTCGTCGTTTATGATACCGGGCGGGATATCGGAGATGCGATATAGACGCGTCAGCGCGACGACGACCGCCAAAGCAAGCACTATCCCCACTGCAACCGATGCATAGCGGAGGCGGGCCCGACTTTCTGGCCTCGCGAGATTGTCTTTGGCTTGACCCGCTAGAATCGATTCGGGCATTTCCCCTCTCGGCTTTCCTCTCGCTCAACTCTCGGTAACAGAGTTGAACTGCAAGCCAACTGGACTTAATTTTGGAATGGAGCGTCCTTCTAACGAATCAGTTTCCCTTGAAGTTCGACTGCGAAATTGAGAGTTGATCGACGAGGCAGAACCAAATTGAAGGACGAGAGACGCCAAGAATCCTTCCGGCTTAATGGTGCTTCACAGAAGCGCTCACGAATCGCCGGGCGGTGAAGCAATTAATGTCAGGGCGATATCGGCCACTACGGCAAACTCTTGTCGTGATGGCTCAACTGTATGGCCCCGTCTGCTGTGACCAGAAAGGCGTCTTCAAGGCGAATGCTGGTTACGCCCGGGATATAGATGCCCGGCTCCAGCATGATCACATTGCCCTCTTGAATCAGCTCTTGGTTGTAGGGGACAATACGGGGAGCTTCGTGGCCGGTCAGCCCGATACCGTGGCCGGTGTGGTGGGGATAAACTTCGTAGCCGCCGCCGGCCATAAAGCTGCGTACCTTGCGGTCCACTTCCTGCGCGACTTCGCCAGGCCGGATTAGAGAGACGGCGTAGGCCAGGGCTTCCTCCACGAACTTGTGCATTTGGACCTGCTGGGCCGTGGGCTGATTTGCATAGTAGGTGGCGCAGCTGTCGGTCCAGTAGCCGTCGACTACGACGCTCAGGTCGAGGATTAGGGAATCGTTGGCGATAATTTCATAGTCCAGGGGCGCGGCGCCGATGTTGGCCGGTCGATGGCCGACGATACAGTCATTGCCCATCTGCATCCATTTGCCAGCCTCCCGCTCCACTGCAGTCTGCACCTCGGTCCAGACGTCGATCTCGCGCTGGCCCAGGCGCACGGCCTTGCGGCCCGCGTCCTGACCTATCGTAACCAGACGAAAGCCCTCACGGATGCGGGCCAGTTCCTCTTCGGTTTTTACCGCGCGCAGCGGCAACAGCCTGCCCTCCAGCGAAACGGGTTCGCAGCCCGGCAGCGCGTCGCGGAGTGTTTGCCAGCAAGCCAGGGGCAGGCTCTTTTCCTCTACGCCAATCGGACCGGACAGCCCGCTGTTTGCTGCAGCCAGATCGCGCAGTGCATCCGCCAGCCGACCCGGGGCGTCAATAGGCTGCTGAATCGTATATCCGACAAAGGGAATGTGCGCGCAGTCGGGTTCAGCGGCGAAGGCGGAGGCATCGGCAAACCCCTCGTCGGCCAGAAGGTTGAAACTTCCGCGCTCGAACAGGAGCAGAGCGGGCGCGGGCAGATCCAGACCGGTCAGCCAGCGCACACTGTCATGATGCGAAAAGAGAGCCAGTTCAACCCCGGCTTCTTCAAGTAGTTGCGCGGCGCGCTGTCGCTGTAGTCTGTGCATTACTTTTGATGCCCCTTACTTTGTGCTCGGCCTGCAAGACACGGATCAAATTATTATGCTCACCACTTCATCTGGCGCCCCGTATATTCCCGCCCAATGCGGGCCGCCTCTTCCGTTGCTGAACCAACCATGACGCCTTCATCAATGCGTTCCACCACATCATGGGGACGCACTCCGTTGAGGAAGAAGACTTTCGCTGCATCGCAAGCCGCCTTCACCCGGGCACGAGCCGCGCTCATTTCGGGGGGAAAGGGTGGGTCGTGGGCGTCAGCATGGCCCAGGCTCATGCCCATGTCCCCCGGTCCCCACTCTGCAAACGCAATGCCTGGCACCGCAGCGCTGGCTTCGGCATTCGCCAGCGCGCGGCGGTTCTCGATCTTGAGGCCGAGCATAATTTCGCCTTCGGGATTCAGTGGCCAGACGTCAGCTTTCTGGACATATTCCTGGGGCGTAACGCCCCAGATGGCCGCGGCCATTGACTGTCCCCCCGCGCCCCTTCGGCCTTGGGACAGTGCGTTTGGACCGTCCGAAACGCCGATGGAGTGGACAGGATAGCGGGAGGCTTCGACGAACACCTGGACCGCGCCGGCCGTTTCCGCATGGCAGAGTAGTATGCCATGGACGCCGCGCGCCAGGACCTGTTTTATCATCCAGGCGTTTGCCCGCATCACATTTTCATCGGTGCCATCGGTAGGCAGTGTGCAGATGACTGCCGGCGTGCGGTGTCCACTCCTTGTCTCGCCCGCATCGACAAGCCCGCGCATGAATTCTCCCAGCCCGACGGGATTGAAGGCGCCGTGCTCGAATTCCACCATCAGGTAATCAGCCCAAGTGTCTCTGTGCGCCGTCCCGTTCTCATAGGTCAGACCACCGTGGACGCCACTGTAGTAGACCGGTTGTCCGGCTTGCAGCAACTCGATCGCTCTGTTTATGCGCGGCATTCGACTCCCTCGCTTTGGTATGGATTTCTGTGTCACCGACGGCTTGAATCTATAGCGCCCGCAGCGGCTCTTCGATCATGCCGACCAAGGCATCCAGGAACTGCGCGGCGCGGACGCCGTCGACAGCGCGGTGGTCACAGGACAGGGTCAGGGTCATCATGGGACGTACGGCCGGCTGCCCGTCCACGGCGACGACACGATCTGCGATGCGGCCCACCGCCAGGATCGCGGCCTGGGGCGGGTTGACAATGGCATTGAAGGCATCCACCCCATACATGCCCAGATTGCTAATTGTAAAGGTTCCGCCGGCGAAGTCGTCTGGCAGAAGTCCGGCGCTGTTGGCACGCGCGACCAGGTCGGCCCTACGCGCGGCGATTTCATCGACGCGCAGCCGATCGGCGCTGTGTACTACCGGCACGAGCAGCCCGTCTTCGACGGCGATAGCCAAGCCGACATTGATGTCCGGATTGGTGACGATTTTGCCGTCGTCCCAAAAGGAGTTGAGGCGGGGGAAGCGGGCCAGCGAGAGCGCCGCCAGCTTTGTCAGCATGTCGGTATACGTGATTTTAGCCCCGCTTGCCGGGTCGGTTGAGAGTAGCGTGCGCCAGTTGATTAGCTGAGCCACATTCACTTCCCGCACCAGGTAGAAGTGGGGTACACTGGTCCAACTCTCCGTCAAGCGTTGGGCCATTATCTGCCACATGCGCGAAACGGTCTGCTGTTCCGGTTCCCTTGCTGCCGGCGCGCTGTATGCCGTTGCGGGAATTGGTTGCGGTATGCTTTCCGCTTGGGGCTGGGCGGCCAGAGGGACATCGGCGGCGAGTACAGCCCCCTCCGGTCCATTTCCGACCAGGGTTGCCAACTCAATACCCCGTTCGCGCGCCAGCCGCCGCGCCTTGGGCGAAGCCAGGACACGCGAGCCGGAATGAGCGGAACGGATATGGGCCTCTACGTCTTCCTTCGAGATGCGGCCGCCGGCAGCCTGCACATTTGCCAGATCGATGCCGTGTTCAGCGGCGATACGGGCGGCGACAGGGCTGGAGGGAAGTGGAGGGTCTCCGCTCTTTTCGCTTTCAGGAGCGTCTTTGGGTCCGCTTTCTCCTTGTACTGCAGGTAGTTCCTCCCCTTCGGCAGCGATCAGGCCGATCACCTGTCCAACGGGAATCTCGTCGCCTTCCTGGGCGGTCACAGCGGTCAGCAGTCCAGAGGCGGGCGCATCCACCTGCACATCAACCTTATCAGTGGCCACCTCCATGAGCGGTTCGCCGGCCGTGACCATCTCGCCTTCTTTCTTGAGCCAACGCAGCAAAACACCCTGGTCCTGGGCCATTCCCAGCGCAGGCATTATCACTTCTTTGGGCATAAAATCCCCCTTTCGGCGTCTTCAGATCACTAGACCGGGAAGTATTACTGTCTCAGCCGCACATGGCTTTGGCCGTCTCGACGACGTAGTCTGCGCTGGGAATCGTCAGATCCTCCATGGCCGGCGAGAACGGCACAGGCACGTTCATGGCGCCGATGCGCTTTACCGGGGCGTCGAGATAGTAGAATGCACCATCGGCGATGACCGAGGCGATTTCACCGGTGACGCCATACTGCCGGCAGCCCTCGTCGACGACCAGCGCCCGGCTTGTTTTTTTGGCGGACTGGATTAGCGTCTCACTGTCAAGAGGGCTTGTGGTGCGGGGATCGATCAGCTCGGCGCTGATGCCGACCGACGCCAGTTTGTCAACCGCTTCCAGGGCCACGTACACCATCGAGCTGGTTGCAACGATAGTGATGTCCTCGCCGGTGCGCTTTACATCCGCCTGGCCCAGCGGAAGGGTATACTCCTCCTCCGGTACCGGGCCCCTCTCCTGATAAAGCATTTTGTCTTCGAAAATGATAACGGGATTGTCGTCGCGGATGGCGCTCTTCATCAACCCCTTAGCGTCGTATGGGGTGGCGGGCATCGCTACCTTCAGGCCGGGGATGTGGCTGAAGAGCGCATGCAGAGATTGGCTGTGCTGGGCAGCAGAACGGCGGCTGGCCCCCAAGGTGGTTCTCAAGACCATGGGCACATTCAGCTTGCCGCCGGACATGTAGTGGGTCTTGGCCGCCTGATTGACCAACTGGTCCATCACCAGGGTGGTAAAGTCGCCAAACATTATGTCCACAATGGGCCTCATGCCGGTGATAGCTGCGCCGACGCCGATGCCGGCAATACCGGCCTCCGAAATGGGCGAATCGATCACCCGTTCGGGGCCGAACTCCTCCAACAGGCCGACGAGTACTTTGAATACTGAGCCGGCCACGGCCACATCTTCACCGATGACAAAGACGCGCTCGTCGCGGGCCATTTCCTCGGCGATGGCTTCGCGAATAGCCTGACCGAAGGTAATTTGGCGTTCCCCCGGCGCGTGGATGGCCGGGCTGCAAATGATTCCGTTCTCAAGCGTAGACATGGCTCTCCACCTCGCTTTCACTGGGGAATGACGCGTCGAGGGCGAAGGCTACCGCGTCGTCAACGGCTGCCTTTACATCCTGCTGGATGCGTTCTAAGACCTGCGTTTCCGCCTGCTTGCTCTTTAGCAGCCAGTCCTCGAGAAGCCTCACGGGGTCACGTTTGGCCCACTCCGCCTCCTCTTCACGCGTGCGGTAGGGGCGGTCGATATCGCCGACATGATGTCCGTGGAAGCGGTAGGTATCGCAGACGAGGAAGGCCGGCCCGCCGCCTTTGCGCGCCCGATCGATCACGAGGCGGGCGGTGGCATGCACGGTGCGAATGTCCTGGCCGTCTATGCCCTGCGCATGGACACCGAATCCGGTGGCCCGACCGACCATGGAGCCGGCCGCGGTCTTGGAGTTGTGGGTATACTCGCCGTACTGATTGTTCTCACAGACGTAGATAACCGGCAGCTTCCAGAGCTGGGCCATATTCATCGATTCGTACAAGAGGCCCTGCCCCAGGGCGCCGTCGCCAAAGAAACAGACGGCCACCTGATCGGTTCCGCGCAGTTTTATGGACATGCCTGCGCCGGTAGCAATGCCTGAGCTGCCGCCGACGATGCCATTGGCACCCAGATTGCCGGTCTCCTGATCGGCGATGTGCATCGAGCCGCCTTTGCCGCGGCAGTAGCCGGCCTCTTTGCCCAACAGTTCGGCGAACATACGGTCCAGCGCGGCGCCCTTGGCCAGGCAGTGGCCGTGGCCGCGGTGCGTGCTGGTGATGTAATCATCCTGCCGCAGCGCCTCGCAGATGCCGACGGCGATCGCCTCCTCGCCGATGTAGAGGTGGGCGATGCCCGGCATGCGCGCGCTGGTGTAGAGCTCGTTGGCCGCCTCCTCGAAGGTGCGAATCTTGATCATCTGCTCATAGGCATTGAGCCAATGCTCAGCGTCCAGTTCAGTCTCACTCGGATTGGTGTCGTTCGTTTCGGTCATAGCTTCACCCCTTGAATTAGGCAGTTCTCTTACCAGTGCATGACCCAGCCACTGTCAACGTTGATGGCCTGGCCGGTGACATTGCGGGCGTGTTCCGAGGCCAAAAAGACGACAGTGGCCGCGATCTCCTCCTGTGAAACAAGACGTCCCAATACAGCCAGTCGCCCGATCTTGTCGGTACACCACTCTTCGAAGGTGGGTCTCTCGTCCTCTGGCAGGTCGGCAGTGGAAAACTTGTGGATCCGCCTTTGGAGCGGCGTATCGACCATGCCGGGACAGATGGCGTTGGCGCGTATATTGTACGTGGCAAAGTCCTTGGCGGCAATTTGCATGAAACTGAGGACTGCAGCCTTGGAGACACTGTAAGGGGGATCGGTCTGGGAGCCGATCTGGCCGGCTACGGAGGAGAAAAAGAGGAATGTGCCCTGTCTTCGGTCAATCATTGGCGCATAGAAGGCATGGGCTGTGTTGACCGCACCCAGCACATTCACTTCGTGGACACGAGGCCAGTCGGACGGCTCCAGGTTCCAAAATGGGAAGCCGCCCTTGCCCGAATCGATACCGACGGTGAAAACCACGTGGCGTACCGGTCCGAGTTCCTGTTCGACGCGCGCTGCAGTTGCCTTCAAAGCCGCAAAATCGGTGACATCCACCTGTGCGGCGAAGGTATCCACACCGTGAACGGCGGCCTCCTGCGCCACATCATCCACAACCGGATCGCGATCGAGCAGAGCCACCCCCGCGCCCTCGGCCGCGAACGTTTTGGCGATCATCCTGCCCATCCCGTTGGCGCCGCCGACGACGACGGCGATTTGACCCGCTAGTTCCAGATTCATAGCCTTCCCCGGTATCTCAATTTGTGCTTGGCCCAGCCGCTCATAGAAACGGCGCGGCGTTCTCTTTTTGTACCCAATGTACCTTGTCTTGACCGCGTTGCACCTGTCGATGGAACCTTATCAGCAGCTTTGGAGTTGTCTGCTGGCTAAAGGAATTGGTACACGCAATGTTTTCCAACTCAATCCGTTCCTTTACGGCTCCTTCCCTGTGCGGTTCGCCTGTACGCGCGGGGTCAGGTCGAACTGTGTTTCATGGCCGTTGAAGAAGCGCTCCAGTTCATCCACCATCAGTGAAAAGAAACCGAGCTGCCCTGCCGGGCCGCCGTATGCGCCGATGTGGGGGCTGAGAAAGACGTTGGGCAGCTGCAGGATTTCGCTGTCAGGGGGCACCGGTTCCGGGTCGAAAACGTCCAGCCCGGCGACGATATCGCCCTGTTTCAGCCTTTCGATCAGCGCGGCCGAATCGGTCACCTTACCGCGGGAAACGCTGACAAAGACGGAGCCGGGGCGCAAGCGGGCAAGCTCAGCTTTACCCAGCATTCCCTCGGTTCTGGGCGTGTGGGGAACCAGGCAGACGACTACATCGCAGGAGAGTACGTTCTCAAGGCTCGTCTGCAGAAAGCCCAGCGCCTCGGGCAGTTCCTGTGGGAGATAAGGGTCGTGGACCCAGATTTCTGTTTCAAAGGCGCGCAGTAATCTGATCAGACGCCGTCCCATATGGCCGCAGCCGATCAGCCCGACGCGACGGCCCCACAGTACGCCCGGCATTCCCTTCACTACGGAGCGGTCATGAGAAGTCTGGCCGGCGATCATCCGGCGAAAATGTGCGCCGCCGTTGCGCAGGCAGACGAGTATCATCGCCAGCGCCCATTCCGAGACCGGATAGGATGAGGCGTTGGTGGTATCAACGGTACGGATGCCGCGTTCCCAGGCGGCGTTGAGGTCGATGCGGCTGGCAAAGCGATCGCCCTCCATCTCGCCGACGAATCTGAGAGTGGGTGCCGCATCCAACATCTCTGCAGTAAGCGTGGGCGCGCCTAAACATACGACAAGCGCGTCGTGGTCCGGGAGCTTTTCCGAGAAAAGGAGTGCGGCATTCGGGTCGGTATTGGTATCGTAGATGCCGCCCCCAGAGCAGGGGAACCAGTCCCAGTCGGCAAATGCCTCCAGCCGGCGTAGGTCCTGATCGGCCACGTGGTTATAGCGAATTTCATTGTTGAAGGCCAACAGGACTCTGGGTCGATTTTCGGGCATGGGATATGCTTTCAGTTTGAAGTCTTCAGTTCAGCCACAGGTCCCTGGCATTCCGTATCGCTCGCCGGAATCCCTCTTCACCGGTCTTGCTGGCCTCTTCGACGGAGAGCCAGCCATCGAAACCTGCTGCTCGCAAGCGCTTGAAAATCGTATTCAAGGGCGTAACACCGCTGCCCAACAGAACCGGTTCGAACGCGCCCGTCCGCCTGATGTCGCTGGCGTGGACCGCGGCCACGCGCGGGAGTATGGCATCAAGCACGGCCATTGGATCGTCATCGACCGCCAGCAGATTGGCTGTGTCGAAAAGGAGTTGCAGTCCGCTTTCGGCGGTCCTTTCGCAGATTTCGAGAAAAACTGACGCTGTTTGCGAGAAATCAAAATAGGTCCAGCCATAGCCGATGGCATGATTCTCGTAGACGAGAGTCACGCTGGCGGCCTTCGCTTCCTCTACCCAGGCGGTCAATCCGTCTGCGGCCCAGGCAACGCCATCGGCCCTTTTCACGCCCGGGTGCCTTTGTCCAGCGGTGACGCGCAAGAAGTCCACGCCCATCAGCGCGGCCGCGTCAATATAATCGCGCAATTCCTGCTGGTGCCGCTGGCGCACAGCCAGATCCGGGTGGGTGAAATCCGTATATGTCACCATGCCGGCGATGACCACGCCCGCGTCCTGTGCCTGGTTCCGCAACCCACCCAGATAGACGCTGTCAAGAGAGGCCAAATGGGCCACACTGATGTCGGCCCCGTCCAGGCCAAGCGCGGCGGCGAGGCGGAACCAGTCGGCCAGTGTTCGCTCCCCAGCGCTGATTGCAGTATAGAGTGATACGGGGAGGCAGGAAAACTGCATCGTGCTATGATTCCCCGATGGCGACAACCGCTCCTGACGAAGCGTCACAGTAGAGAAAGCGGCAGTCAGGATCTGCGCTCAGGCCATGTGGCTCCGGTTCGGTCTCGGGCACGGTGATGCGCGCCAGTTCGGCGCCGTCGGACAGGCTTAGTTTCACGATCACGCGGTGGCCGGTATGCACAACCCACACGCCGTCCTCTTCCCGCACTACACCGTGGGCGCGGGTGTATGGCAGGGGGATAACATGCTGGACCGACCAGTCACTTATGCGCATTTTGGTCAGCGTCTGATCCTTGAGCGTCGTCAGCCACAGGTGACCCGGCTCGATATTGTCATACTCGATGCCATGGGTGCCGCCGCCGTTGGGCAGCGGATGACGCGAAATGGTCTCGCCGCTGTCGGGATCGACCCGCAGGACCTCTCCCATCGACTTGCCGGCATCGTGCGCGCGCTGCGGCCGCCATTTGTCGGCGGAGCCGTTGGCCGCCAGCCAGAGGCTGCCTTCACCCCAGGCCATCCCGCTTGTGTTAGAGGAATCACTGGGGATTTCGCGAATCATTTTGGGCACACCGTAATAATCCAACTCGCCGGCACGTTCGACCAGCATCAAGCGGTCGGTGACCTGGTCAACGAGCCACAGGCCATCATCGGTCATCTGGATGCCGTTGGGCACTGAGTAAGGCGCGCGGAATAAATTCTTGTAGGTTTTCATGGCTCACCCTTCGGGAATAGGTTCAAATCCGGGCGCGCCCAGGGCGCGCATTGGTTAATTACAGTAGCTCTGTCGGCGCAGACACGCCCACCGCGTCCCCACTCTCGACGATGCGCGACCAGGTGCTCTCTTCGATTGGGATTCCCTGTGCCAGACGATCCTGACGGCGATCTTCCTCGATTTCGCCAGGATAGTAGATCTTTTTTACGCCCGGCATCTTCGGTGAGGATTTGACCCAGTCTACAAGCTTCTCCACCTCCTGCTTGTATTCGTCAGGATCAATGAAGCTCTCGATTTTTATCGCCAGCGCTAGCCAGCCGGAGGCGCCGCGGGTCGGAGGGTCGGCGCTGCACCCGGCCCAGGAAAGCCCGCCGGCAATGGCATCGACCATCATGCCCAGCCCGTAGCCCTTATGCCCCACCGAGCCGCCCATCGGCAGCATCGCGGCTTCACCGGCCATAAAGACATTCGGGTCCATCACCGCGTTCCCTTCGGCGTCCACGAGCCAGTCGTCCGGCACGGGCAGCCCCCTGGCCCGTTGCACGTCAACCTTGCCTCCGGCGACCATGCTTGTTGTCATGTCCAGCATGAGAGGAGCCCCGCCGGCGCGGGGCGCACTGAAAGCGAGCGGATTGGGGGGTAGTCGCCGCCCCGTGCCGCCGAATGGTACGGTGAAAGGTCCACCGCCGTTCAGGAGCAGCAGCCCGATGCAGTCCTGTTCCGCCGCGATTGGTGGAAACGCTCCCAAGCGGCCGATGTGAGTAGATTGATGGACCGCGACCGCGCCGAAAGTGTGCTGCCTGGCGCGCGTCACCGCCATCTCCATCGCCTTTTTGGCAAGGACAATTCCCTGCATCTTTTGGGCGTCAATGACCACCGATACCGGTGTCTTTCGCACAATTTTGAGCGTGCCGACCGGCTTCATGTTTCCCTCTCGCACCGCCTTGATGTAGCCTGGCAGGCGAATGATCCCGTGGGAGTCGTGCCCTACGAGATTGGAATCGACCAGGTGATCGGTGACATCGCGGCCCTGGTCTGCGGGAAAGCCGGCGGCGGCGAAAATGGCCGCGCCGTACTCTCTCAGGCTGTCGTGCGAGATCGTAGGCATAGGCGCAGGGTCCTCTGGTGGCAGTCGTGGTCATGATGAAGAAGACAGTGTTGCGTCGCGGCAGCTCTTGGGGCGCGCGCAACCTGGGAAATCTAAGAAGGAGATGCCGTTATGACTCTTCTGTCTCGTAAGGGAGAGTATACCCTGCACAGACAAAAGATTCAAACAGCGTCGGCGAGGGATACGTGCCTAACCAGCAGGGCGAGTCCGGCGCAGCCACTCCATTTCGGCACGCGGCCATAAACGCCATTCCCAGGTCGGCCCCCTTTCGCAGACTGTGCCAGCGATGTTATTCTTTGGGGCATAAAAGCGGCTCCGTATCCGTAATCAGGCTATCACCCACGCAATCCTCAACAAGGAGAATATAGATATGGCACAGCAGAGTGGCCGAGGCAGCGGGCTGACTCGTTCTGGCAGCGGAGTGGAGGCATCTACGGCGGCAAAAGAAAGCGCGTTCACGCTGGACACGTCAAGCATCAAGTATGGGCCGGGTGTGACATCTGAAGTCGGCTTTGACATGAAGAAGCTGGGCGCCGAACGGGTGATGGTTGTCACCGATCCGCGTTTGACAGACAGCGAGCCGGTGGCGGTGGCCCTGGCGGCCCTGCGGTTGGAGGGAATCGATGCGGTCCTCTACGATCAGGTTCGGGTGGAGCCGACCGACATCTCCTTCCATGACGCCATCGACTTTGCCCGCGAAGGCGACTTCGACGGATACCTTTCGGTAGGAGGCGGATCCACGATCGACACGGCAAAAGCGGCCAATCTCTATGCCACCTACCCCGCCGAATTTCTGGACTACGTCAACCCGCCGATCGGCAAAGGCGTCCCCGTACCCGGCGGGTTGCGCCCGCATATTGCCGTGCCCACCACCGCCGGCACCGGCAGTGAGACAACGGGCGTCGCCATCTGCGATCTGACGGAGATGCATGTAAAGACGGGCATCGCGCACCGGGCTTTGCGGCCGCAGATTGGCGTCCTCGATCCTCATAACACCCGAACTCTGCCCCAGATGGCTGCCGCCAGTACGGGGCTGGACGTGTTGAGCCATGCGCTGGAGTCTCTGACCGCTCTGCCTTACGACAGCCGCGTCGCGCCGGAGTCGCCGGGGATGCGCCCTGCCTACCAGGGCGCCAACCCAATCAGCGACATCTGGGCGACCAAGGCGATTGAGATGGTTGCGGCGAACCTTGTACGCGCGATCCAGGACACGGAGGACGACGAGGCCCGCAGCGCCATGCTTCTGGCCGCGGCCTACGCCGGAATCGGTTTCGGCAACGCCGGCGTACATTTGCCTCACGGTATGAGCTACCCGGTCAGCGGGATGGTACGCAGTTATGTACCGCCAGGCTACCCGACCGACCATCCGATTATTCCGCACGGAATGGCGGTTATCCTCAACGCGCCGGCAGTCTTTCGTTTCACAGGTCCGACGAATCCTGCGAAGCACCTGTATGCGGCGCGGCTGATGGGTGTGGACATTTCCGACGCGGGCGACGAGGATGCAGGCGAGCTGCTGGCGGGGGCGATCATCAGCCTGATGCAGAAGACCGGCGTGCCCAACGGTCTCGGAGCCATCGGCTTTACGGAGGAGGACATTCCAGCGTTGGTAAAGGGGACTTTGCCCCAACACCGGGTGACGAAGTTGTCGCCGCGGCCGGCGGAGGCGAACGACCTGGAAGCGCTGTTCAGAGATGCGATGCGGTATTGGTAAGGAGCGGGAACAGTCGCCAGTTTGGGAACAGAGTCTGCCCGGGGCCACAGCCTCACC
The DNA here is from genome assembly GCA_965220715.1 of Caldilineaceae bacterium. Taxonomy (GTDB): domain Bacteria; phylum Chloroflexota; class Anaerolineae; order Caldilineales; family Caldilineaceae; genus Bin5. Next base: position 2,382,092 of record OZ244843.1, on the reverse strand, counting down.
CGGTTGATTGCATTCCAGAGAGGGGCCGCCTCTTGCCCCGACTCCTATTTCAACGCCTGCGCCAATACTTGCGCCATGTGGAGCGGCGCCCGCCCGGTGAACTGCTCGATCTGGTCCCGGCAGCTGGTGCCACTGGCGACGAAAAACGCCTCGGCGGGCAACGCGCGCGCAGCGGGGAAGAGGCGTTCCTCGCCAATGGCGCGACTAACGTCGTAGTGCCCTTTCCCATAGCCGAAATCACCGGCCATACCACAACAGCCGCTGTCGATTACCTGTACGGTGTACCCGGCCGCGCTCAGTGCGGCCAGGCTGGCATCGTTGCCGATTAGCGCCTTCTGGTGACAGTGACCGTGGAGGTAGGCCGTGCCTGGCTCGCTGCGCCAGATGGCTGGGAATTCAGAGATAGAGCTGTTCTCTCCCTCCTCACTCCCGTTCACTCTACCGTCGGGACTCGCAGTCTCGCGGGCGATGAATTCGTCGAAGGTCAGCGCGTTTTCGGCCACAATTTGCGCACCTTCACGGTCGGAAGCCAGCTCCAGGTATTCATCTCGCAGGGTGAGAATACAGCTAGGCTCGAGGCCGACAATCGGCAGGCCCTGGCGCGCGTAGGGAGCCAGTAGAGCCACGTTTTTGTCCACCCAACCGCGAACCTTGTCGGCCTGCCCGCCGGTGATGAGCGGCCGCCCGCAGCAGGCCCGGCCGGTCGCCAGACGCACGTTATAGCCGGCAGCCTCCAGCACCTGTACGGCGGCCTGTCCTATTTCCGGATGGTTGTATTCGGCCCAGGTATCGTGAAAGAGGATGACTGTGGTCGGACTGGTCCCCACCGAGGAGGGTTGACTGCCTACCGCGGCGCGACGAGCAAACCAGGACGACAGCGGCTGCCGCGCATAGGCAGGAAGGTCCCGACGGGGGTCGATGCCGATGCGGGCAAGAATCGCCTTGAGCGGCGCGGCCTTCAGGCCCCAGTTGACAAGCGGGATCAAGGGACGGCCATATCGAAAGAGCAGAACGTTCAAGGTGGGCAGCAGTCCCATTAGCCGGTTGAAGAGGGGCAGTCCGTTGCGGTCATAATAGTGGACCAGATACTCGGCCTTGATACGCGCCATATCAACTGCTGAGGGGCACTCGCTCTTGCAGGCTTTGCAACCGATGCAAAGATCCATCACGTCGTACATTTGCGGTGAAAAAAGCTCATCGCGGGGAATGCGGCCGGCAAGGACGTTCCGCAGGGCATTGGCGCGGCCGCGCGTCGTGTCCTTCTCGTCCTTGGTGGCGATGTAGCTGGGACACATGGTGCCCGCGCCGAGCTTTCGGCATACGCCCGCGCCATTGCACATTTCAACAGCCCCATCTAAGCCGGAATCGCTGCTCCAATCGAAGACGGTTCGAAGTTGAATTGTTTCGTACTCCTGGCCGAAGCGCAGGTTTTCGGTGGATGGCGGCGCGTCGATGATCTTGCCCGGATTCATGCGGTTGTCCGGGTCGAAGACTTCCTTCACCTGCCGCATTGCGCCATACAGTTCTGCGCCGAACAGGCGGGGATGGAGATAGCTGCGCGCCAGCCCATCACCATGTTCGCCGCTCATGGCTCCGCCGAAGCTGACGGCAAGATCACAAGCGTGCTCGCCGACTGCACGCAGCGTGTCGATGCCGGTCTGGTTTTTGAGATTCAACAGTGGCCGCACGTGCAGGCAGCCGGCAGAGGCATGGGCGTAGACGGCGATGCCGGGCACGTCCTCCTGTTCTCCACAGAAGTCAAGAATCTTCTGCAGATAGTCGGCCAGCTGCTCCTGCGGCACGGCGACGTCCTCGATGCCGGGCACCGGCTTATAGTCTCCGCGACGCCCCATCAGAATGTTCAAACCGGCCTTACGCACTTCCCACACATCTTTCTGGTGGTCCGGATTCAACAGCTTTACGACAGTACTTCGCCAGCCCCGCGTGCGCAGGTGGCTCTCCAGGGCGTCCAGCCTCGCCGACAGTTCGCGTTCGTCTGTGCCGTAGAATTCCGTAAGCAGCACGGCCTCCGGGTCTCCGACTACAAAGTGGAGCCTCTTGGCCCACTCCGGCTGCGCGCGGGCCAGGTCGATCAGATGCTTATCCAGCAACTCGGAAGCGCTGGGATGGGTTTCCAAAATATCGGGAATAGCAGCGCAGGCATCGACGAGGCGGTCGAAATGGACGACCGCCAACGCTGTCATTTGCGGCTTGGGGACCAGTTTCAAGGTTGCGCTGGTGACGGTGGCAAGCGTGCCTTCGCTGCCGGCGACAAGCTGGCTGAGATTGAAGCGATCGATCTGGGCGGCGTTGCAGAATTCGGAGCGATAGAGGCTGTCGAATCCCAAGCGGGTGCGCAGGAGACTGGCGCGCTCGGTACCGCGGCCTTTGCCATCCGCCGTGCTTTCGTCTTGGAGCAACCCAGCCAGCAGACGGTCGAGGTTGTAACCGGAGACCCGGCGCCAGTGGCGCGGCCAGCGCTCCAGAATCTGCTCGTGCTTGGCGCGCACGATTCCGGGGACTTCACGGTAAATCTGCGCCTCTAACGAGTCGCCGCGGCCACGACTTGCCATCTCCGCGGAAGCGACCGGCCCGAAGCGCGCGGCGGAGCCGTCGCTGAGGACGACGTTTGTCTCCAGCAGATTATCGGCCATCATACCGTAGAGAATGCTGTGGCTGCCGGTGGCGTTGTTGCCGATCGAGCCGCCAACCGAAGCACGGTCGGCGCTGGCAGGATCCGGGCCCAGCATCAGGCCGAGAGGGGTCAATGTGCGGTTGAGAGTTCCTATAGAGGTGCCTGCTTGAACAGTGACGGAGCCGGCTTCCTCATCCACTGCCAGGATGCGGTCCATATATTTGGTCGTGTCGATGACAAGCCCGGGGCCTACGCATTGCCCTGCCAGCGAACTGCCGCCGCCCCGCGGTAGCAGTGGCACGCGATGGCGTGCGGCAATTTCCACGGCGGCCTGCACATCATCAGCGGTGCGGGGAATTACAACGCCCAGCGGTTGAATCTGATATTGGCTGGCGTCGGTGCTGTAAAGCATCCGGCTGTAGCCATCGAAACGCACCTCGCCCTCAATGAGCTGCTCTAGTTGATGGACCAGTTCCTGCGTCTCCTGGATGGGTTCGGAAAAGGCAGAGGTGGGCAGAGTAGCTGGGCTTGGTAGCGGAGTGTACTGTGTCATTTTGACGGCATCCTATTAAGTACACACTTCGTGAGGGAAAAGTGTTGCTCCCGGCACGAAGCACGTTCGAAATCAAGGCTCTTTCTGGACAGGATCGGACTACCCCGCACTTTAACAGATTCTACATATGCGGTATACTCGCTAATCACTGCATGTGGGCAGCGCAGCAAGCAGTCAGGGCATTGGAATTCCCACAGTGGCCCTGCGTAGCCGCTTTCTGATCCAATTCGCACAATAGGAGAATTGAATGTCCCATAGCGTAAACGGAAACGGTAAACAGATCAAAATGTACACCACTGGCTGGTGCCCGGACTGCTGGCGGGCAAAGTCGGTGATGCGGGGTAATGGTGTCGAATTCGAGGAGATTGATATCGAGAGCGACGAAGAGGCCAGAGAATTGGTGCAAAAGCTCAACAAGGGCAACATGTCTGTGCCGACGATTGTCTTTCCCGATGGCGATGTGTTGACAGAGCCATCGACGACGGTGCTGATGACCAAGCTCTCAACTTTGTAGCGGCGTTTCATTCAACTTGAATAAAGTAGCCGCCAGTGTGACCTCATGGCGCAAAGGGCTGCAACTGTCGGCTCAAAGACTGTCCTCTTGGCGGGCGAAGTCGCTGGCGGCTCCACGATAGCAGCAGCATCCAAGCGACGAGACCGGACAACCACACCTATTCGCTACCACTTTGCCAGGAGTCGGAGATGAACAGTTTCAAATTGGATGCCACCAGTGAGCAGGAGCTATATCCTGGCTATTTTGGCAAAGTCATCCATACCGATAATGTGACGCTCGTTTATTGGAGAGCGGAGGCGGGTGCGCGTCTGCCGGTCCATGCCCATCCTCACGAACAGGTTGTCAGCATGTTGGAAGGCCAATTCGAACTGAGCATCAGCGGCGGTGAAACCAGTGTACTGGGTCCGGGCGAAATCGCCGTCATTCCCGGCAACACTGAGCACGCCGGACGCGCCGTCTCAGCCTGCAGATTCCTGGATGTTTGTTACCCGGTGCGCGAGGGATATGCGACTGAAAGTTAACTGCCCAAACCGATTCTTGGCAAGAAATGACTGAGAGCACGTCCTTCCCGGTGGTCCAGGGGCAAGCCGGCAATCCTTACGTTCTCACCGGGTAACGGCAGCCGGACGGTTGCTGCCCGCTGACTCTGTTGCAGCCTGATTCTCGCCAAGGCAGCGATATTCTGATTCTCCGCCATTTATACATAGGAACGGAAGGGAAGGTAGGGTACGGGATATGGAACATTCACTCTTGAGTCATGTCGACCTGACCCAGAGATTGAAGCGAAAAGAATACGAAAGCATTCTAGCCGAGCGCCAGCAAGAGTTCCTGGCCTTACGTTTGCAACTGGGAGGGCAGATCGGAGGCAAAATGGGGCCTCCCCTCCTGATTCTATTTGAAGGTTGGGACGCGGCCGGCAAGGGGGGCTGTATCCGACGGATGACCGCCCCGTTGGATCCCCGCCACTTCTCGGTTCACCAGTACCAGGCGCCCACCGATCGGGAGAAACGGCATCATTTTCTGTGGCGGTTCTGGCCGGCCGTTCCCGGCAGGGGAGGTATGTGCATTTTCGACCGCACCTGGTACGGGCGCGTGCTGGTGGAACGCGTGGAGGGCTTTGCCAGCGTCCCGGACTGGCGGCGGGCCTATGAGGAGATTCGCCACTGGGAATCGCTTCTGGTCTCCGACGGGACGATTCTGATCAAGTTCTTCCTGCATATCTCTTCAAAGGAACAGAAGCGGCGCTTCGATAGCCGCGCAAAGGATCCTTTGCGCCAATGGAAGCTCACCGATGAGGACTTGCGAAACAGGAAGAAGCGTAAGGATTACGAAGAAGCGATTGTGGAGATGGTAGAAAAGACCGACACGGTGCTGTCTCCCTGGACGATTGTGGCGGCCGAGTCGAAACGTTCTGCGCGCATCAAAGTCCTGGAGACGGTGATCCAGAGCGTAGAGGCCGCATTGGGTTGAGGGCCCTTGGTGGTTTCCTGGTCGTTACGTTTTCCACAGGATTGTGGAGGCGAGTGCGCAACTGGGTCTATACATTACCGATGAAACTAACCGACAGAGTAGCACTAATCACAGGGGCGGCGTCCGGCATCGGATGGGCGTGCGCCCAGCGTTTTCTGGAAGAAGGCGCGATTGTGGTGGCCTGCGATATTGACCGCGCCGGGCTGGAGCAGTTGGCCGCGAAAAGTGACCAGAGCTGTCTGCACACGGCCGTCTGCGACGTGACGAGGCGAGCGGATGCAAACACTCGAGGCTTGCCTGCATGTGTTCGGTTCGGTACAATCCAGATGAGTTGGCCTGCCAACCTGGCGAATCCCTGAAGGACTAAGCCATATGCTGATGCAAACTGAAATTACTCGAAAATTACAATCTGCATTTGAACCCCACCAAGTTGACGCCTTGCTTGAAGTGATCGGACTGTCTTACAACAATCTGGTCAAGGTCAGCGATTTCAGTGAACTGAAGGCAATCGTGCAGGACTTGGCTGAGTCGCAGAAGGCCATGGGTAAGTCGCAGGAAGCCATGGGTAAGTCACAGGAGGCCATGGGTAAGTCGCAGGAGGCCATGGGTAAGACGCTGGAGGCCTTGGGTGAGTCGCAAAGGGCCATGGCGATTACCCTGGAAGAAAACTCCAGCCAGATACGTGATCTAACTGGAGTCGTAAGAGAACTGGCTGTTGCACAGCAAAGAACTGAGGCAGAGGTTGAGAAGCTGACCTTTGCTGTCGGCGATATTCGCTCTGAAATCGGGGGCATGTCTCGCAGTATGAGCTACGCCCTGGAAAACGAAGCCTACCGTGCCTTGCCTGCTTTTCTTCTCGAAAACCATGGCATTGAAGTAACTGAGCGACTGATTCGCACTTCAGTCAACGATGAGGAGATCAACTTCCTCGGCCGCGCCTCGCGCGATGGCAGACCGGTTCTCATTGTTGGCGAGTCCAAACAGCGATTAGACGAACGCCGCAGTTCGAAACGTGAAGAGGACCGGATCTTCAGCCAATTGGAAGCAAAGGCCGAGGTGGTGCGCGCCGCCTATCCCGATGAAGAAATCACAATGCTGCTCATCACCCACTTTGCGCGCCCCGAGTTCTTGCGCTCTGCCGCAGCGCGCAGCATTGTCGTGGTGCAAAGTTTCGAGTGGTAACGACTAAGCCCCGCTCTAAAACAGACCCTCCCCTTTCACCTTGAACTTTTCTCTCCCGCACAAGGGCGGTGAAACACACAGACGCAATGCGAACCAGGCATTTCACCAAAGGCAGCACGATGAAGCTATCCGACAGCGTAGCGATTATCACAGGGGCGGCGTCCGGCATCGGAAGGGCCTGCGTACAACGATTTCTGGAAGAAGGGGCGACTGTGCTGGCCTGTGATATCGACCGGGCCGGGCTGGTGCAGTTGGCCGCTGAAAACACCCAGAGCCGTCTGCATACCGCTCTCTGCGATGTGACGAAGCGGGCGGATGCAGAGGAGAGTGTGGAGCAGGCGCTCTCACTCAGTGGCAGGCTCGACTGTCTCGTGAACTCGGCGGGCATTACTCCGCGCACGCTGCCGCCGGAAGCTGATTTTGAAGAGCGTTGGGATGCGGTGATGGCGGTCAATGCCAAGGGCGTCTTTCTGATGTCGCACGCGGCGTTGGCGGTGATGCGACCCGCCGGGCGCGGGGCAATTGTGAACCTCGTTTCCATTATGGGCATGGTTGGCTACCCGACTTCGCTACCGTTCTCCGATGGCTTTACGGCCTACCCGCATAGCAAGGGGGCGGTGGTGCAGATGACCAGGGAGATGGGTGTACGCTTCGCCGTAGAGGGGGTGCGAATCAATGCGGTTGCGCCTGGGTTTGTCTACTCGCCTCTCACGGAAAATGTTGTCGGCGACCCGGATATACACGCGGAGATGCGGCGGCTGCATCCGATGGGGCGGATGGGACAGCCGAAGGAGGTTGCGGCGGTGGTTGCGTTTCTGGCCTCCGACGATGCCTCATTCGTAACGGCGAGCGTCTGGCCGGTTGATGGGGGGTATACGGCGCAGTAGGGAGGTTGACTCTCCCAATGAATCACGGGGCCATGCCACAACTGACAATCTGGGGGTTAGTCTGCCTACAGTTGCCTGAGTCGCCGGTAGATGTCGCCGCGGGGACCAATATCTATCACCAGAACGATTAGATTGTCCTCTTCCAAGTTGTAGACAATTCTCAAGTCGCCCACTCGATAACTGTATAGTGAGAGGTCAACCAGCCTTTTCCCTATGTACGGGTCTTCTTCAAGCGCCCGAAAGGCCTTAGCCAACCGATCCAGCACATCCCGCGGAAGACGACGCATCGCTCTCTGAGCCTGCCGCTGAAGAATTACAGTCCAGGGACTATACGTCACTTACATCTACGCCTAGTTCGGCGAAGACTTCCCGCCAGGGTCGGGCCGTCGACGGGTCGGCCTGCCACTCCTTAAGTGCCGGCATGGCTTGCCGGGCCAATCTCAAATCTTCCAATGTTTCCAAGACGGCGATGTAGTCGGCGAAAGGTATCAGTGCCCCAATCGGCTGACCGTAGCGCTCGATAATTGTATCGCTGTCACCCGTCAAGGCACTCTCCAATAGCCGACGCCAATTCGATCGGGCTTCATCGCTGCTCATCGTTCTGGTTGGCATTGCTCATCTCCCCCCTGTTTCGTCATTTTCTGACGAGACTATAGCAACTTATTGTCTGGTCGTCAAGCTAGTGCTTAGATAGTCCAAAAGCAATAAAGAGAATTACGTGCTCCCTAGCGCCCGCCACACTCTTTCCGGCGTGAAGGGAATCTCGCGGATGCGCACGCCGGTGGCATCGAAGATGGCGCTGGCGATGGCGGGGGCCATGCCGTCCATTGGGATTTCGGCTATCGCCTTCGCGCCGAAGGGTCCGGTCGGCTCGTAGGTCTGCACCAGCACCGTCCCCAGTTCCGGCATCTCATCGGCAGCCAGAATGCGGTAGTCACCGAATCTGTCGATCTCCAGTTGCCCTTTTTCGTCGTAGGGCATTTCCTCACAAAGCGCGTAGCCGAGGGCCTGTGTCATGCCGCCTTCGACCTGGCCACTGGCAGTAACGGGGTTGATGGCGATGCCGCAGTCTACAGCCATCACCGCCTTTTCGACCGTCACCTGACCCGTCTCCGTGTCCACTTCCAGCGCGGCGTACTGCGCGGCGAAGGGAGGCGGGCTTACGTAGCTCATATGGCTGGCCGTGGCCATGATCTGGTGCTGCTCCTCCTGGTGAATGCTGTGTAGGGCAACCGTCTCCAGGGAAACGGCCTGGCCATCGGGCGCAAGGACCTTCTGGTCCTCGAGCCAGAGCTGGTCGGCGTCGATGCCCTCGAACAGATGCGCAGCCGCGTGGCGTCGAACCTGGCGGCTGACATCCTCGGCCGCCTTGAGCACGGCGCCGCCGGAGATATAGGTCGTGCTGCTGGCGTATGCGCCCGTGTCGAATGGGGTAAAGTCAGTATCACTGCTGTAGATGACGATCTGCTCCAGAGGCACGCCTAGCGCCTCGGCCGCGATCTGAGCCAACACCGTATCCGAGCCAGTTCCCAGGTCGGTGGCGCCGACCAGCAGGTTGAAGGAGCCGTCATCATTGAGTTTGATGCTGGCCGCGCCCATGTCCAGCCCGGCGATGCCGGTGCCGTGCATACAGATTGCCAGGCCTATGCCGCGACGGATATGAGGACGATTGGGCGGGGCTTTCCAGTTGGCGTCATCGCGCCGGTCCCAGTTGATGGAAACGGCGCCGGCCTCGACACACTCAGCCAGGCCGCTGCTCTCCACCGTTTGCGGAAAGCCATCGCGTCCTTCTCCCATCGCTACCGCCATCGGCAGCGACTGCCCTTCTTTCACCCAGTTGATGCGCTTGAACTCGGTTGGCTCCATCCCGAAGGCCAGCGCCATCTCCTCCATGTGCTGCTCCAGCCCGAAGAGGGCCTGGGGCGCGCCGTAGCCGCGAAAAGCGCCGGGTACGGGTTTGTTGGTATAGACGACATCACAGTCGAAGCGGGCCGCGGGCAGCCAGTATGTGCTGAGAGCGCGGAAGCCGGTGACCATTTGGACCGTGAGACCGTGGGTCCCATAGGCGCCCGTGTCGGCCACCACCCGCACTTCCATGCCGACCAGCTTGCCGCTTGCGTCCACGCCGCTGCGGAAGCGCAACTGTTGGGGGTGGCGCGTGCGGGCGGAGCTGAACTCCAGCTGGCGTGTGTATTCGAATTTGACCGGCCGGCCGGTTGCGATCGTCAGATGGGCGCACAGGTCTTCGATCAACATCTCCTGCTTGCCGCCAAAGCCGCCGCCGATGCGGGGTTTCACCACGCGGATACGGCGCACCGGCAAACCGAGCAGGGGCGCAACCATTCGGCGTACATGGAAGGGCACCTGGGTACTTGTGCGGATGACCAGCCGGTCATCTTCGTCCCAGTAGGTGATGACAACATGCGGCTCGATACTGGCCTGTTGCACCTGATGCACATTGTATACGCTCTCGAAGACAAAATCGGCAGAGTCCAGCGCGCCATCCACATCGTTAAGGTCAACGCGTAGCTTAACTGCGATGTTGCGTTTGGCGTCGTGGATCATCTGCGCATCCGCTTCGTCGTGAATCACGGGTGCGCCTGACTGCAAGGCCTCTTCGGGCGAAAATACCGCGGGCAACTCTTCGTATTCGACCTTGATCCGTTCCAGCGCTTCCTGCACCAGCTCCGGGGTCTCCGCGGCCACGGTCGCAACCCTGTCGCCGACATAGCGCACTTTCGAGTCCAGGCAGACCTGGTCGTAAGGAGGCGGTTGGGGGTAACTCTGACCGCCGCTGGCGTAGATGACGCGGGGCAGGTCGGCGTAGGTCTGCACGGCGTGAACGCCAGGCAACGCCAGCGCGGCCGACGTATCGATTGAGAGGATACGGGCGTGGGCCACGGGGCTGGTGAGCAGGCCGCCATAGAGCATGCCCGGCATTTCCACGTCGTCGGTAAAGACGGGGCGGCCCTTGGCAAGTTTGACCGCATCCACCTTCGGTTCAGGCTTATTGACGACTAGAGTCCGGGGCTGAGCCACTGTCACCGTCACGCTGCGGGTCTGGGTCTGCGTATCCGGGCCACCGTCGGACCAGCCGTTCGCGGGTGGCTGGTCCGGGGTCGGCCATTCGCCGGTAGCGGGCGCGTCGCGCACGTCGATTTCCGGCGGAGGCGGGGTCTCTCCCTGCAGTTGGGCCGCGGCCCGCAGGATCGCCTGCACTGGTTTCACGTAGCCTGTGCAGCGGCAAAGGACGCCGGCAATAGCGGTGCGCACTGCAGCTTCACTGGGCTGCGGCTCCTTGTCCAGCAAATGCTGGGCGGCCAGAATCTGCGCCGGCGTACAATAGCCGCATTGGATTGCTCCGCACTCGATAAACTGCTGCTGCAACGCGGAAAGGCGAGGCGACAAGAGATCTCTCTCGCTTCTTTCCTCGCTCCCTGCTTCCAGCCCTTCGAGGGTGACGACCGATGCGCCGTCGGCCTGGGCGGTCAGCAGGACGCCGCTGTTGACAAGGCGATAGCTGGTCGGGTCGTTCGGAGCATGGGTGAAAAGAATGGCGTCGGCGCCGCTTTCGCCGGTCTCATCGCCGTGTTTGAGGCTGAAAAAACGCAGACGACGCAGGGCTGTGCGCAGCAGTTCGCCGGGATGACATTCGATGCGGTGGAGAGTTCCATTGATCGTGAGAGTGATCGATTTAGGCATTGTTAAGTGTATTGATGGCTGGTGGAAAATAGGTGGAGATTGGTAAAGGACTGTGCCTACAGGGTTAAGCTCGTCATGGCAGTTCGCGCTCGCCGGCCCACCACTTCAACCATGGCCAACCTGTACTCGGCGCTTCCCTTGAAATTCGCTTCGGGGGAAAGCGGGCCGCCCGCCAGGAGAGGACGCGGGCCTACGCCGCAAAGGGCGGTACGCATAGTATCACCGTATTCTCCGATTTTGGGGGCGTGTGAGGAAGATGGGCTGTCCATGGCGGTGACAACAACCGCGGCGACGATACAACGATCCATAGGTGTCCGGGCGACTCGCGCATGGCCGCCGGCGGCCTGGCCCAGCGGCAATCGAATCTCGGTGATGAGCATGGGAGGCCGAGCTAACCGGGGCTGGGAAATGGCGAATTCAGCCAGTTGCGAAACCGCTTCGAGTCCTTCCCGGTCAACTGCCACCACCGAGGCGTTCAGCGCCAGCAACGCGGCGTACAGTTCGCTGTCCGGCTCGGCAAGGGCAACAAGACCACCCACTGTGGCGGCGTTGCGCAAGTTCAGCGGCCCTTCAAAGCGTGCCGTAGCAGGCAGGATGCCGCCTGCCAGGGCAGCGCACAAGGGATGCTCGATCAAGTCGGTAAGGGTTGTCATCGCGCCGACAGCCAGGCTGGAACCGTCCCGCTGAATATGGGCGAGACCCAGGCCGGACAGGTCGACAACGCCGTCCACATCCCGCCGCTGCCGCGTCTCGAGCGCCGCGACCAGATGGGTACCGCCAGCCAGGGGCACGCGCCGCGACGTGCGTTCGGCAAGCAGGTCGAGCGCCTCCGATAGCGTTTTGGGATTATGGTGTTCCGCAAGAATCGCCATGTCTGGAATGTGGTCAGGGATTAGTAGTCGACGGACAGTGTGGCAACAGGTTCCTAGCCGCCGAGGCTATGCGCCCGGTGGTGGTTCCGGTGCAAGATCCAGTTCCTGCAATAGGCCGACCAGACTGAAATTCATCGCCAGCACAACCGCCGCCGGTGTTAGCAGGAAGATTGGCAGCACGGTTACGAAGCTGACGACGAGCAACAGGACCTGGAAGAGAAACATGAGAAAGGTATAGAGAGGGTGGCGCAGTGCGAGAATAAAAGAGTTTCGCAGCACCATTTTCAGGCTCATATCGTCCTGCTGCCAGAGCAAAGGGAAAAAGTACTGACCTGCCATCAGAATGATGATCAGGATCCAGACCCAGACGATACTGACTATGTTGGCCCAGCTGGCGGTACTGGCCCCGTAGAAGCGGATATTCACTACGACTCCAGCGATCAAGAGTAGGTTTGTGCCCAGCAATAACCAACTCTTTCCGATCGTCGATCTCGCCCCTTCCCAGAAGAATGCGCTCTCCACCCGCCGATAATTGGCGACGCGGTTGGCGGCATTGTGGATGCCGGCTGTCACCGGCCCCGCAGGCAGCACCAGGAAGACCCCGACCCACCAGAGCACGCTGAGCCACACCCATAGGAGCAGGTCCTCGTAGAGCGCTCTAATCGTGCGCCACATTACTGTGAATGCTTTCATACTTGATCCCTTTTGGCCTTTCCCACCCGATGCGCAGGCACACGGGGAAAGGTCAAAACTGCCTTCATGGATGGGCAAAATTCGACTTTCTATCCTTCATTATATCTGTCCCGGATCAGAAATGGCAAAAGCTTGCGTCGTCCCGCTTTATGAGTGAATCGCGGCGAGATGGGTTACGGTCCACGGTTTACTATACACCAGCCGATGGTGCAATTAAGCAGGCTGCTGCTATAATGAAGAGACAGAGGCAGGTCCTTAGGCAGTCCGAAATACGCAGTACGCAAGCAGTACGCAAGAGGATGACCGATGACCAATCAAGCCAGAAAGATCCTAGTATGTGTTGCCTGGCCCTATGCCAACGGCGAAAAGCACATCGGACAGATCGCCGGCGCGTATCTGCCGCCGGACATCTTCGCACGTTACCAGCGTATGGCGGGCAACGATGTACTAATGGTCAGCGGATCCGACACGCACGGCACGCCAATCACGCTGCAGGCGGAAAAGGAAGGCATTCACGCGGCAGAAGTCGTTGATAAGTACCACGCACTTTTCGTCGAAGGCTGCGTGGCAATGGGCCTGACCTTCGATCTGTACACGCATACTGACACACAGAATCATTGGGATGTCACGCAGCAGGTGTTCCGGCGTCATTCGGCGAACGAGTACATTTATCAAGAGGTGCAGAAGCAGTGGTTTGATGCCGAAGCGGGGCGTTTTCTGGCCGACCGCTATGTGGAAGGGAGTTGCCCTTTTTGCGGCTTTGCCGAGGCCCGCGGCGACCAATGTGACAACTGCGGCCGCCTTTATGATGCGCTGGAGTTGACCAATACCCGGTCCAAACTCAGCGGCAGTACAGAGTTGGAGGTACGGGAAACCGAACATTTCTTCCTCGATCTGGGGGCCCTCAATGAACCTTTGCTGGAATGGTTCGGCAGCGGTAAAGAGCATTGGCGCAACAATGTTCTCAACTTTACGCGGGGACAACTGAACCTGAAGGAGTTGCGCGGGCGGGCCATCACGCGTGACATTGATTGGGGCGTCGCCATTCCTCTGGAGGGGTATGAGAGTAAGTGCATCTACGTCTGGTACGACGCGGTGCAAGGCTACCTGAGCGCGGCGATTGAATGGGCCGCTTTAAGCGGCGGTCAGTGGAGGGAGTGGTGGGATCGAGATCTGTCGCCGGATGCCCGCCACTACTATTTCATCGGCAAGGACAACATTCCCTTCCACACGCAGATCTGGCCGGGAATGATTATGGCCTATAACGATGAGACGGGGATGGAAAGTGAGGCAGCAAACATCCAAGGTCTGTCCGAAACGGCAGAGCCGTTGAAGACAGTGCGGCTGCACTTGCCATATGACGTACCGGCCAACGAGTATCTCAACTTTGGAGGCGCACAGTTCAGCACCAGCCGCGGCAACGTCATTGGTTGGAATACGGTTCTGGAACAGTTTCAGCCGGACGCCTGGCGTTATACGTTGACGGCCATGTCGCCGGAGAGTTCGGATACCGAATTCACCTGGCCGGAATTCGTCGAGCTGGTCAACAACGAGTTGGTGGCCAACTGGGGGAATCTTGTCAACCGGGCGGTAGGGTTCGCGTTCAGGCGTTTCGATGGAGCGGTTCCCCACCCCGGAACGTTGGACGCGACGGATGAAGCCCTGCTGAAGGAAATACGCGGGGGATTCGAAAGCGTGGCGGCGCATTACGAAGCGGTCAGATTGAAGGCTGCATTGCAGGAGGCACGCCGCTTGAGCCAGCGGGTGAACCAGTATCTGAACGAAAAGGAGCCGTGGCGGACCGTTAAGTCCGATCCTCAGGCTGCGGCGACCTCTGTGTACGTTGCGCTGCAAGCCATTGACTGGCTGAAGTTGCTGTGGGCGCCGATACTGCCCCACAGCAGTGACCGGTTGCATCACTATTTGGGCTATGACGAGCCGCTCTTTGGCCAGCTAAATACGACAGCTGTGGAAGACGCCCGCGGCTCGCATGTGGTGTTGCGCTACGACCATGCCGGGGCCAGCGGCGTCTGGCAGGCGCAAGAACTGGCGGCGGGTCAAACATTAAGGAAGCCTGAGCCGCTGTTCACGAAACTGGATCCCGCAGACGTGCTGGGTGAGGCGAACGGGTAACGCGTGAAAGGGCAAATGCTCAGACCGATCAACGCAACTACCTCTGTTTTACTCCTGATCCTGATCGTCTATGTAGCCTTGGGCACACTTTTCGCCATCACGACCCCGCCCTGGCAGAATCCTGACGAGCCTGCCCACTACAACTATGTTGCCCATGTTGCCATTGAACGGCAGTTACCGGTGCTGCAGATGGGCGACTACGACGAAGCTTATCTCCAGCTCTTGAAAGCTGAGAGATTTCCACGCGACCTGTCGATCGCTCCGATCCGCTATGAGTCTCATCAACCCCCTCTATACTATCTGCTGTCCACACCGGTCTATTGGTTGAGCGGGGGCCGACTGCTGGCACTACGTCTGTTCAGCGTGGTGTTGGGTGGGGGCGTCGTGCTGCTGATCTTCCTCTGTGCGCGCGTGACAGTGCCCGGTTCGCCTCACATTGCCCTGGGGGCGGCCGCCTTCGCAGCCCTTCTTCCCATGCACGTGGCGCTGATGGCGTCAGTCAACAACGACGCCCTCGCTGAGTTGCTGATTGCCGGAACAGTTCTGGCGGTGTTGCTTTGGCAACGGTCAGTGTCGGTGGGTGAAGGAGGTGAAACGACAGGCTACTTGCTGGCAGCGGGTGTCCTCATCGGACTTGGCTTCCTCACTAAGGCTACGGCCTATATCCTTCTACCAATCGCGCTAATCGTTGTCTTCTTCTTTTCGGTCTGGCCAGAGTTTGGTCGTCGCCCTTTAGCAAGAAAGCAACTCAGGCGGTTCGCACTGCTGATTGGGCCTGCTCTGCTGCTTGGGCTGCCGTGGTGGATCCGAAACAGCCTCCTCTATGGAGACCTGGACATCCTCGGGCTTTCCTGGCACGACGCAGTGGTAACCGGGCAGCCGACAGCAGCTGCCTGGATCGCTGAGAACGGTTGGGGCGCTTATTGGGAGCGGGCCTGGTCATTTACGAGCAAGAGCTTCTGGGGAGTTTTCGGTTGGCTGGGCGTCTTCATGGATGCCCGCATCTATACGGTATTCTTCATTCTGTCGGCAATTGCAGCGGTGGGCTTCCTTTTCCGGTACTGGATGCGAGTGACCGCAGAAGGTACGCATTGGTCTTTCTTCCTCTCTTCGCCCTGGATGGCTCTGCTGCTGCTGTGGCTGGCAGCGTTCATCGCCTACGGCTGGTACAACATCGGATTCATCCAGCACCAGGGCCGCTATCTCTTTCCGGCCCTGCCGGCGTGGAGCCTGCTCTTTGCAGTGGGTTGGTGGGCCGTTTTTGAGAGGCGGGCCAGCCTCGCGGCCGGGGGTATCCTGCTGGCTTCGGCGTCGGCGTACCTCCTGTTGTCGCCACTTGTGGGACGTGCGGCAGACCGATGGACGCTCCTGCTGTTCGGAATCGCCGGCGTCGGCCTGCTTGTGCACGGGCTACTGTCAGACCGCATCGTCCGGTCGATCACGAGTACAGTCGCCGGAAACCAGCATCACGGCCCCCAAGGCGCATCTTCAAGGCTACGCGAAGACGATGTTTTGCGTACGATCTTGTATGTCCTCCCATTTCTGGCTATGTTTGCTCTGGACATGGCAATCCCGTTCCTGTATATTGTCCCTCAGCTAGGTACTTGAATTTGGGTTTCCAACCCCAGGCAAATGTTATTCCCCAGTGGGATGCTTTTTGCGGGGGCAGTGCGAAAAGCCCAATTTCTGGTGTTCGCTTGGACAGCAAGATGATTCGATTGCGAAGAATTGCATGAGTTCAACCATACCGCTGCCCCCAGGTCGACAGCTCGCGACCAGGCGGGACTTCCCAAACCCGAATAGGGCCCATTGGCGACCTCCCAGCGGCTTCGAATACATCCTGATCTGGCTCTGCGTGGCGATCGTGGCGGGCGCCGGGTTATTCGCCGGCTGGCAGTTCTGGCATACCGATCGCATCTTTAGCGGCGTGCGCGTGGCCGGGGTTCCGGTCGGCGGCGAAACCCGGGCGTCGGCGCTGCTGCGCTTGCACAAGGAGTTGTCACCCTACCCACTGGCGCCGGTCTTTCTCGAACATAGCCCCCATTCCCCGGAGGGAGTCGGCTTCACCGGGGCCGCGGCCAGGCGATGGGCCCTGGGCACGGAGTTGCTGGCGCCCCAGGCAGACCTGGAGGAAGCTGTCAACGTCGCCTATCATGTCGGACGGCAGGGCAGCCTGATCGAGCGTATCCTCAGCCAATGGCAGGCCTTCAACGGCCAGCAGACAGTGTGGCCGGAGGTCGTGTTCAATGAAGGCATTGTACGCCAGGCCGTCGGCAACGCGGCGGTCGAAGTTCGACGGCCAAGTCGCCCAGCCATAGAGATCGGCGACCTCTCTCTCCCAGCCCAACCGGGCCTGGACGTGGATATCGCGGCGACGGCACAACTGATTATGGCGCAGGTAACAAGCGGCCGGTCGGGAACTGTGCCCCTGCAAACGTTCAGCACTGCAGCGCCCCAAAGTTCTCTAACTGATTCGACACAGGATTCCGCTGGCGCCAATTCATCCGTTTCCCAGGGTGGTTCCGGTGTGTCCAGTGTTTTCACATCGTCTCAGCCGGTCGTCTTGCGGCACGAGCCGTCCGGGACTGCTTTTGCGCTGGACGCGGCACTGTTACAGAGAATTATGCCTGGCGGCGATTCCAGCTTTCTCAACGAAGAGGCTTTGCGATTCGTCGTCGAAGGCTGGGCAAGACAGGTTTCTTTCCCCGCCCAAGATGCCCGACTGCGCTTTGACGACGCAACTTCGGCGCTTACAGTACTGCAGCCTAGCCGGGCGGGCCAGCTCCTAAATGTCGACCTGACAATCGAAGCAGTACGCCAGGCGCTGGCCACTGAACAACGGACAGGATCGCTGCCGATCATAGCCATTCTGCCGGCAGTTGACTCCGGCCGGCTGAACGAATTGGGCATCCGAGAACTGGTCGCCAGCGGCACCACCTATTTTAAGGGAAGCAGCAGCACGCGCGTCTATAACATCGAGGTAGCCTCAGAGAAATTCGTCGGCGCAGTAATTCCGCCCGGCGGGGTCTTCAGCTTCAATTCAACGATAGAGGCAGTGAGCGGGGCTAATGGTTTCGAAGATTCGGCCATCATCTGGGGGGATCGTACGGCAGTCGGTGTGGGGGGCGGCGTCTGCCAGGTAAGTACAACCGTTTTCCGGGCGGCGTTGGAGGCCGGATTCCCACTGCTGGAGCGCCACAATCACGGTTACGTGGTCAGCTGGTACGGCGACCCCGGATTTGACGCCACGATATACACGCCGTATGTGGACTTCAGATTCCTCAATGATACGGACGCGCATCTGCTGATTCAGCCGGTTGTTGACAGCGTGGCCGGCATATTGACCTTCCGCTTTTATGGCACGAAGCCGGACAGGGAGGTGTTGATCAGCGAGGCGGAATACGAGGATGTAAAACAGCCCGGCGACCCGGTATATCAGGAAGACGCGTCTCTGGAAGCCGGTCAGATAAAGCAGGTTGAGTGGGCCAAGGAGGGCTTGACCGCAACCGTGATTCGCACGGTTACGGAGAATGGCATCAGTCGGGAGGACCCGATCGTTTCGGTCTATCGACCCTGGAGTGCCATGTTCCTGTACGGTCCGGGTACGGTCATACGCGGGGTAACCGATGTGGAGGAGCCGACCCCGACAGCAGAGGCCGGTGGCCAGTAACCGCCCTGACGACCGGCGACAAACGCTATGCTATTGGCGATCGATATAGGCAACACGAATATTGTGGTGGGCGCGTATGTGGGGGAGCCTGCGGGCGCCGCCGGAGCGGAGTCCGGGCAGGCCGATGACGATGCGCTTTTAACGAGTTGGCGGCTGTGGACGAAGCAGGATTGGGGACAGGAGGATTTCCGGCGGACATTTGACGAGTTCTGGGAACAGAACAGGTTCAGCCCACAGGATTTTGGGGACGCGGTCTTGTGCAGCGTGGTTCCGGCGCTGACCGAACTGTGGCGTAGTCTGCTGAGCGAAATGCTGGCTCGCGAGCCTCTGGTGCTGCATCAGGGCATGAAACTTGGCATGGCGTTGGACGTGAAGCGGCCAGAAAATGTAGGGATGGACCGGTTGGCAGACGCTGTGGCGGTGCGGAGACGCACAAAGGGCGCGGCGGTTGCGGTGGATTTCGGCACAGCGACGACATTCAATGTCGTGGACGCAGAGGGACGCTTTCGCGGGGGGGCGATCGCTCCGGGCCTGCATTCAGGGGCAGTCTTGATGATGAAAGAGGCACCTGCTCTGCCTGCGGTCGAACTGACTGCACCGGATTCGGCAATCGGTCGTGATACGGACGAGGCGCTGCGGTCGGGGATCGTACTTGGATATACAGGGTTGGTGGAAGGTCTCCTTGCCCGCATCAGTCACGAACTTGCGACGCCTGTCACCGTTATCGCCACTGGCGGACTTGGCCACATCATTACCCCGTTGACAAGCTCCATTGATCTCTACGACCCCTGGCTGACCCTGGACGGAATCCGCACGCTGTATCGACTCAATGCGAAAAGAGAGTAGTGAAAGACAACTCCTCTCACTACTCACACCTCACTTCTACTCCCTAGCAGTTCCCGGTAGCAATGCAAGGTCGCGGAGGCTGTCGCCTGCCAACTGAATCGGCTTGCTTGCGCCAGTCCCTGCTCGCTTCGTCGGGCTCGTTGGGGCGCGTCCTCAAGCAGTTCGGCGATTGCATCCTTGATTTCCGTGACGGACTGGGGATTGAACAGACGGGCGGCATCGCCAGTGATCTCTGGCAGGCTTGCCGTATTGGCGCAGGCGACCGGCGCGCCGCAAGCCATCGCCTCCAACACGGGCAAGCCGAACCCTTCATACAGGCTGGGAAAGACGAACAGAGTGGCGGCGCTGTAGAGGGCAGGCAGGTCCGCCTCGGGCACGGGGCCGAGAAAGCGCACGGCATCGCCCAGTTGATGCTGCACGGCCCGTTGTCTTGGCTGCGGATAGCGCTCATCCCAGGCGCCGGCGATTACGAGCGGGGGCGCGCTTCGGGTGGACAGCTGCGCGTACGCATCGATCAATGTTGGCAGGTTCTTGTGCGGCTTGTTGATTCCAACGTACAGAATGAAGCAGTCCGGTAGACCGTACTTGCCGCGTACGCGGTCGACCTCGGGGGTAGGCTGGGGTCGAAAGAGGGAACCGGCCGCTAAAGGTGTAACAGTGACACGGGACAAAGGGACGTGAAAGCTGCGGGTGAGATCGCTGCGGGCGGCTTCGGAAACGGCGACGACGCGGCTTGCGGCGCGCAAGGCAAGTGTCATTGCCAGGCGAAAAAATAGTCTCGCCTTTAACGGCACGTCTTGTGGAAACCGGAGCGGCGTAGTGTCGTAGAAGGTCAGGACAGTTGGCAGACCGGGAAGAAAGGGCATGACATAATAGGGACTGTGATAGAGGGTTGGCTCGCCGGCCCGCAACCGCCTGAGCAGAAGTGGAATGCGCAACTGTTGCATGATGCTGAACGGGGAGTTGGATACGGGAACTGCCCGGGGCGTGCGGGCGTCTCCTGCGCGGGGGTGGAGAGCGTTCCATGTTGCACTGCCGGCGGGGTTTGAGAGCAGGGTCAACTGCTCATCAGCGGTGAGCAGGGGCATCAGTGCCGATGTCAGTTCACGCACATAGCGACCGATGCCTGGAAATCGATCGGTGGCGGTGCGGGCGTCGAAGATGAAGTGGCTCATTGAAAGGAGGGGAGTGAGAGGAGAGGAGTGAGGAGTGAAGTAATAGCTCTCATTGTGCGTTCCTCGTTCCCTGGGCAAGGGCCTCCTGGTAGAAAGAGATTGTATTGAGGACCATGGTGTGGGATGAAAACTCCTCTTGCACTCGCATGCGGCCCTGAGATCCCATCTGCGCGCGCAGCACCGGATCTGCAAGGAGCCGGTTGATTGCAGCGGTCAGCGCCTGCGGGTCGTTGGGGGGCACGACCAGACCGGTCTCCCCGTTGCGGTTGACGTAGGATGTGCCGGTGCCCAGTTCGGTGCAGATTACCGGCATGCCACAGGCCATGGCTTCGAGCTGCACAATGCCCAGGGCTTCGGCGCGGTTTGTGGAGGGCAGCACAAAGAGTTCGGCGGCATAACGCGCGGCCAGACTCTCTCTTTCAGAACATTCGCCAAGAAATGACATTTTTTCGTTGACACCTTCTGCCCGCGCCAGGCTCTGCCACGCCTCCTGCATGGGACCGGACCCGACAATCAGGAGGTGGGCCTTGACATGGTGCATGGCTCGGATCAATACGTCGACTCCTTTGTAGTGACGCAGGCGGCCGATGAAGAGGAGCAGCGGCGTGTCCGGGAAGCGGTCGCGCAGACTCTGCGCGTCGGCCTGCACTTGGGAGGAAACTTGAATGTATTGATCCAGCTCGATGCCATAGTGGATCACGCGGCATTTCTCTCGCACGCGGCGCAGAAATGGAGAGGACTCGACGTAAACGGGGCTGGATGCGGCGATCAGTGCGGCGCGTTGCAGTACCTTTCGGAGCAGAGGCGCATAGATCTTTCCAGTTCTCCTCTGGCGCACGATGTCGGTGTGGTAGGTGATCACGGCCTTTTTGCCCCGTCCGAGCAGTAGTTGCGCCAGCTCGGCAGGCGGGTAGGGCGCGTGGAGATGGACGAGATCGGCGCTCGCCGCCTGGCGCCGCAGCTCGGCGAAAAAGGGCAGGCTGATGGGGGTGGACAGGATGTGGGCCTGTCTTCCCGTCTTGGTGACGGGAACGCCGTCGAGGGTCTGGCGCAGGGTATGCGGCCCGGTGTTGGTGACGAGAACGCGGGCGTCGACGCCTTCTGTGCGCAGCCCTTGGGCCAGCAGGCGGATATGGTTCTCGATCCCGCCTACGACTGGAAAATAGTCCTTGTACAGCAGCAGCACTCTCATGGAAGACCAGTGTATAGTGATAAGGGCTCGTTGACGTTTGTCTGAACTGAGATTTTCAGGATTAGAATGTGGTCTATCCACGAAGGGCCGCGGAGAAAACCTTTTTTATCCACGAAGGACCGCGAAGGGCCACGAAGAAAACCTTCTTTCATCCACGAAGGGCCGCGAAGGGCCGCGAAGAAAACCTTCTTTCATCCACGAAGAGCCGCGGAGGGCGGCGAAGAAGATCTTTTGTGGTCGCCGCCGCAGATTATGGTCGTAGAACACGAGAATCAGGCGAGAAACGGTCCGATTCTGCTCCCAGGCGTCTTGTTCTTGTCACATTGTGAGCAGTCTTCTGCAAGTGTCAACGGTACCTAGTGGTTAGTGAATTGTAGCCATGGCGCTGCATCAGCGACTGCCCAACAACTGTTCGTAGAACGAATCCAGGTTGGCCACGGTGCGTTCGATACGGAAGTGGCTGACTACACGTTGGCGTCCTGATCGGCCCATGCGCTGGGAAAGATTGGGATCTCGCAACAGTCGGGCGACGGATTTTGTCAACGCAGCCGTGTCGCCGGGCGCGACGAGAAGCCCGGTTTGGTCATGTGCAACGATTTCGGGTAGAGCGCCGTGGGCAAATGCGACGACCGGTTTGCCCATGGCCATCGCCTCTATGTTGACCAGGCCGAAAGGCTCTGGCGCGCCGGGATGCACAAAGATATCCATGGCCTCCAGCCACGGCCGCACATCTTCCATTTGGCCGGTCCAGTGGACGCGATCGTCCAGACGGAGTTGGGTACACATCGCCATCAGGCTGGCTTCGTATTCGTCTTTCACTTGAAACGGGTCTCCGCCGACCACGAGGAAGCGGCAGTCCGGCGCGGTGGCAACGAGTTCGCCCGCCATCTGCAGAAAGGTATCTTGTCCTTTCCAAGGGCGGACTCTGCCAATCATACCAACGATCGGGGCTTGGGATGGAAAACCGGCGGCCTTGCATACCAGGGTTTTGTTGGCGGCGGCTCTGTTGGCGGGGGCGATGTGGGCCTGGTCGAAGTGGGAGAGATCGATGCCGTTGTAGAGGACGGACAGTTTTGGGGAGTTGGGCAGATGGCGGGCGACTGCGCGTGAATTGGTTAGGACGACGGTGGCCATGCGGCTCAAGATGAACTTGCTCATACGATCGGGCCACTTGGTAGCAGGCTCGGCCTCGGACAGCCAGAAATCCCGCATGTGCCAAACAAGAGGAACTGATGCGAGCCGGGCAGCCAGGGTCGCATAAACTGTAGCGCGCACAGTATTGCTGTGGATGAGGGCGGCGCCGAGGTCTCGGGCCGTCGTTGCTATGCTTGCAGCAGCCTGCCACCAGTCCAGTGGGCTGCGGAAGGAGCCGCGCAGCCGCGGCAGGTCCAAGGTATGGACAGCGATACCGGCTGCGGACGCGTCTTCAGCCAACGGTCCGGACGGTGCAATCAGGTGCGGTTGCCAGCGCTGGTGGTCCAGGAAAGTCATGAGCAGGAGCAGGCTTCGTTCTGCGCCGCCCAGGGCATCCGCATGATCGACGAAGAGTATGGGTCGGGCCATTACAGTCCTTCAGGGTTTGCGGCCGGTGCAGAAACTTTCCGCTGTTCACTGGCCGCTGGATTTTCCGGCCGCGGCCGTGGAGATGATAGACATAAACTGGTGCGCGGCGCGATCCCAGTTCATCTCGCGCTCGACCCAGCGGCGACCGGCGCGGCCCATACGTTGGCGCAAGGCCGTGTCATCGAGCAGGCGCGCCAGGGCCAGCGCCAGCGCCGGGGGATCGTCGGGAGGAACGAGGAGGCCGGTTTCGTTTTCGCGCACTGCTTCGGCGGCGCCGCCGGTACGGGCTGCCACGACGGGCACGCCGCTGGCACCGGCTTCGAGATAGACGATTCCGAACCCCTCGACGCTGCCGGCATGATACTCGGCCCGCGCCGGCATGACAAAAATTGTGGCTTGCCGGTAAATGTCCGGCAGTTCGGATTCGGAAACTGAACCCATGAAGCGCACAGTCTGAGTAAGCTCCAGTTTCTGCGCCAGTTGCTCCAGCGAAGCGCGCGCCTGGCCGGCGCCGACGATCCAGTATTGCAGGTGAGGCGCCCGGGCCAGCAGTGGCGGCAGGGCGCGAAGTACGGTGTCGATTCCCTTGCGCGACACCAGCCGGGCGACGGTCAGAAGGATAGGCGGTCCGGAGGGAGGCGAGGACGGCGGCGTAAATCGATCCGGGTCGGTTCCGGGAGGGAGCAGTTCAGGGAAGGGCAAGGCAAGTTTCTGAAGTCGTTGCGCATTGGCGTGCGAAATAGTCACCAGGGGTCGCGCGCCTGCCAGCAGACGATTGAAGATGGGGGCATGCCAACGCAGCTGCGCCGCTTCGAAGTCATTGCCGTACGCCAGGGCGATGTAGCGTCCTCTGGACATTGCCGCGGGCAGCAGCAGCCGGGGATGTGCATGTCCTACAACGGTTATGTGGGGGCGCAGCGCCGCCAACGCGCGTGCGATGCGCCAAGAGGTTAGAAAAGCGGCGCCCAGAGACGGACGGGGATTGCCGGCTGGAGGGAAACGGCCAGTTCGGTTTTGCCCGAAAGCAACCAGTTGGAAGGGTTCTTCACTGAAAAGGGACGGGGTGCCGTCCGGATGCAGGACGGTGAGGCTGCAGCGGCGCCCGATGCGCCGGCTTATCTCAAAGAGATATTGCTGCATTCCACCGACACGCGGGGGAAAGTCCAGGGTTAGCAGAGCAACTCTCAGACGAGGAGAGGAGGAGGAGGGGTGGGGATCGAGAGACGATGGCGTCGACATGGAGCCGCTTTTCACTCCTCTCGCCCGCTGCTTCGTTGCCGCCCGCTGCTGATTGTGCTGGCGAAGAGAGCTTCGTAAGCATCAACCACCCGATCCTGCGCGAATGCTTCGGCGCGCTCGAGCCCGAGTTGCGCAAAGGACAAGCGTTTGGGAGCGTCATTCAGGAGTGACAGCAGAACCGGCCCCAGTTCGGATGCGGGGGCCAATACGCCCCACTTGCCGTTTTCAAGCAGTTCGCGCGCGCCGGCATTGGGTGTGGCTACGACCGGCGTGCCACATGCCATCGCTTCAATATAGGGGATGCCAAAGCCTTCGTAGGTACTGGGCAGGCAGGATACCCAGGCGCGGCGGTAGAGATCGGCCAGGGCATTCTCAGGCGGGTTTCGAATACAGACGACGCCGGGGGCTTGCACGTGGCGCTCTGCCACCATCCATAGTTCGGCGTCGGGCAGGGCCGGTCGAATCTGAGTTTGGAAGAGGTCCAGCAACATCTGGCCCCGTTTGCGTCCTGCCAGGGCGCCTACAAAGAGGATGACGGGATGGCGATGACGGAGATGATGGTTCAGATCGGGACTGGGGCAGAAAACCTGGGGATTCACCGAATTGGGTATTACAAGCTCGACGCCCGGCACGTATCGCCGGGTGTTGGCGCTTACTGCTACGACTCGCGTGGCCCTGGCGGCTTCCCAGAGTTCGGAAGGCGTGACGGTCAGGTACCACAGTCGCCTCTTCCAGGTGGTGGCGTGGATCGCTTCGGCGAAAGACGCCCCGTGCAGCGTTCGCACCAGTGGAGGGCCGGCGTGCCGGATGAACGCGCTGTTGCCATGGGCGTGGATGATGTCGAAATCGCTGAAATCCTGGGCGGCGTAGCGCCATGCGAGTTGCCAGAGCCAAAGCCAGACGCGCAGGGGGTCTGACGGGGGCGAGGAAAGCACTTTACGCACGTGATAGCAGGCATCGGGCGGGCGTTCGTCGGTTGTAAAGACGGTCACGTTGTGGCCGCGTTGTGTCAGAGCATTGGCCAGCCGGTGGGCCGCGTAGGCCACGCCGCCGGACTTGGCGCGGGTGGGCGAGGGCAGATGGGAGGACAGTACGGCGATTTTCACAGTGGGTCAGCAATTTTTTCGACTGCGCAGACCGGCCCAGTATCCAGACCACAGGCCGCGAAGCGAGGGGATGATCCGCTCGGGGTGTTTCTGAAATATGGCCTGCTTTACCAAGATCCAACCCAGCTCCCTTTTCAGAAACCAGGGCAGGTATCGCTGCTGGAAATTCTTGGCGAAAAAGTAGGCGTTGTTGTGGTGAGATTCAAAGAAGTACTGACCCTCGTCACTGTCCCTGCTGGCGCGAGAACCGCCAGATGGATGGCCGAGATGGACGACAGCGGCGGCAGGGTCATATGCGATCTGGTAGCCTCGGCGCAGAATGCGCAGCGAAAAGTCGGTCTCTTCCCCATTGGCACGGCCGATGTATCCTTCATCAAATAATCCGACATCGATTGCCAGTTGACGATCCACTGACATGTTGCCGCCTCGTAAACTGTCGGTAGTGCCTTTCGGTACTTCGTATTGCCAGTAGTCGCGCATCCTACCATCAGGGAAAATGACAGATGGTCTGGGCTGCGGGGGCTGTTTTTTTCGTTCTACATAGACGCCCCCTGTTGCTGCGCCGATGCCTGGCTGCTTCAGATTGTCCATGTGTAGTTCGATCAGATCCGCCGGCGGAACAATATCATCGTCGCAGTACAGGAGATAGCTGCCTCTGGCCATTTTCGCGCCCATGTTTCTGGCGTGGGGCAGATTGGCTTTGGCGACGAAATGCCAGCGAATACGATGCGGGTACCGGTCTTGGCAAGCGCGGATGAACCGCTCTGTCCCTGCTTCGTGGTCCGGCGTCTGGTCGATCACCAGTAGTTCGTAGTGGGGATAGGAAAGTCCGAGCAGATATTGAATCGTCTCACACAAGACTTTCTCGCGTCGATAGGTGGGAACAACAACCGACCAGAAGGGACTGTCAGACATTGTTTATTTGCGTACAAGGAATTGTACGAGACCCTGATAGGCCGGCGCCAAACTCTGGGGCAGGTGTTGGCTCAGCCGGCTCAGCAGCTGTTGATCTGAGGCATCCAGCGCCGAAAACAGTCTCAGCGTGACCGGGTATATGAGGACACCCGCGGCGACCGCAACCACAATCCCACCCAGCCAAGTGCTGGCGATCCATGCCACGGCGGCGGCTGACAGTGCCGCCAGCCAGACGCGGCTGAGTACACGGAAGGGCAAGGCTACCTGCAGGCGGCGGGCGGCATGTGCCATGCACAGTGCGCTCGAAATCGTGTGGCTGCCGCAGGTGACCAATGCCGCGCCCGCGGCGCCATATACCGGGATCAGGAGCAGGGAAAGACCGATGTTGAAGAGCGCCATGACCGCGTTCAGACGTACAATGTAATTTTGTTCCTCCACACTGTATAACATGGATACACTAACAGAAGCAATGGCACCGCCAATGTGGCCAACAAAGCAAATTGCAAGTATTGGAGTCATTGCCAGGAATTCAGGACCGTACAGGAGCGCGACCGACGACGCGACCGCAGCGCCTCCCAACCCGATGGGCATGGCGATTGCCGCTGCGATGCGATTGGAAGAAAGGTAGACTCGGTCGATTCGTTCGCGATCATTCTGCCCTTGCAACGAGGAAAAGACAGGAAGCAGTGTCGCGGTGAAGATCGCTGGAATGGCCATTGCCTTCACGGCCAGGTCAAAGGACTGACTGTAGAAGGCGATATCTACATCGGTAGCAAAGCGGCTCAGGAAGAATATTCCGAATCGCTCATAGGGAATGGTGCTGGTGGCGAAGATGAGAACGATATCCCGGCAATAGCGGAGAATGCGGCGGCGCAGCTCGGGCGGGATACTGAACTTCATGGCGCCTCGCACTGAGTAATGGGTTGGCAGCTTCCAGCCGATGAGTATGATGGTGAGAATTCGCCGTGCGATATAGGCAAGTAGAAGCGTATAGATTCCGAAGCCAAGCGACACGGCTGTAATGGCGGCGGCGGAATAGAGAAGCCCCCCAACCAGGCTGGCCTGACTGAAGATGCGAAAGTCCAAAGAGCCCTTAGCCGCGGCCTGGAAAAAGACCTCCACAGCGACGAGCAGGACTGAGAAGGCGACGAGGGCAAGAGCGGCGGCATCGGCCACAGGGTCAGCCCAGGAATAGACCAGCACCAGCCCCGCCACCAGCGCCCCCAGCAGCAGTTCCAGCTGCAAGAGCCGGGCGAAAATGGTCGAGGCAGTCTGCCGCTCCCCTTGGCCCAGGTACTCTGCGCCGAATTTCGTCATCGCCTGCGGCAAGCCAGGGGAGGCGACCAGGGCGAGCAGACCTATCAGCCACAGCCAGTAGTTGTACTGGCCCAGCAGCGAAGCGCCCAGAACTCGAGCCAGCACGATGTTTGTGACGACACCCAGAACGAGACCACCGACAGTGCTGAGGGCGCTCCAATAGGTGTTTTTGGCGATGGTCTGGTAGACAGTCATGGGGTTAGCTTAAGGCGGGGACCGCCAGAGGCTCTACAGCTGGCATTCCTTTCTTGTTAGCCGGCAACTCTGGATGTCAGGCGGGAGGGCGACAAGGCTTGCCTACGCCGCGGCCGACAGATGGCCTTTGCCGGACTCGGCGATAATCTGCCGATAGCAGGCCACCGTTTCTTCAACCATACGCTCAGTGGTGAATCTTGTCCGCACGCGCTGGTAGCCGCGCATTCCCATCTCCTGCCGCATCTCCACATTTTCAGCCAGTCTGATCAGGGCATTCGCCAGTTCGGTTGTGCTGCCCAGTTCAACCAGAATGCCAGTTTCGCAATGCGCAACGACCTCGGGCACTGCTCCTGCATGGAAGGCGACAACCGGCTTGGCGTGGGCCATGGCCTCCAGGAAGATCAGGCCAAACGACTCGGAAAGAGACGGCGCGACGAAGATATCACAGTCTGCATAGAGTTGGGAGAGCGCCGCGGCTTCGACATAGCCCAGAAAGGTCGTTGCTTCACGCGCTGCAGGCGCGGCGAAACTGGCGAAGTGTTCTTGATAACTGGTTCCATGCGGCGCGTCGCCCGTGTCGGCGCCGGCGATTATAAACTTGCAATGTGACGCGCGGCTCATCACTTTCGGGATGGCCTGGAGCAGACTGTTGATCCCTTTACGTTTTTCCAGACGCCCAACGTACAGAACTGTAACCGCTCTGTCATCCGTTCTCCTCTTCGGCGGTGGAATAGGCGGAACTGAAATGCCATGGGGTATCAAGAATGGTTTGGAGTCAGGAATCTGATATAGTTCGGTACAGTACCTGGCGATAAATTCGCTATTGGCGATGATGCGGGCGCCGCGGCGGGCGGGAAGGGCCTCCAGAAAACAGGCCAGGCGAAGACCCGATCTGGCTGACCGTTCTCCTTTGAGAAGGCTGACTTGAGCCAGCGGCGTAGACAGGCGAATCACAAGTGGGGCGCGGGGATGAAGGCTGTAGCAGAGACCCTCTGCGCCCCAATTTGGCATTTCGACGACATCAAGCGGCAATTGGGTACGTTCCAGGCGGGCGATTTCGCGGTCCACTGCTAAGCTGCGTTCCAACGTATTCCAGATTCCGCGTCCTTTGCGGCGTACTGGAGCAGGCAGCCAGAACTCGCGGTTGGACACTCTGGACAGTTTCACTGCGGACGGCTGATGGGCGGTGGGCAAGGCCTCATCTCTTTCTTGATCCTGGTTCCCCGGCCCGGTTGGGCGATCGGGCCGATTCGAATCTGCGGGGCCGGCTATGACGGTGACGTTGTGTCCGGCTTCGGCAAGGCCATGGGACAGGCGGAAGACATATGAGGCTATTCCACCTGTGCCTGTTGGGGGATATTCTTTGCTGACCAGGCAGATGCGCAGGGGTTTCAATAACTTCCCCTAGCGACTGCATTGTAGACATCAACAGTTCCTTTTGCCGCGCTTTGCCAGGAGAAGCGTGCTGCTTGACGGAGGCCATCACTACGCATCTGCTCGGCAGTTTTCGGTTCCGACAGCACTTGTAGGATTGCGGCGGCCAAGCCTTCTCCGGTCATTGAATCGATGTAGAGAGCGGCTTCACCTGCCACCTCGGGCAGGCTGCTGGCCGTGCTGCATACGACCGGGGCTCCGCAGGCCATCGCTTCCAGGACGGGGATACCGAATCCCTCATAGAGACTGGGCATCAAGAAGCAGTCGGCGCCGCTGTATAGGGCGGGCAGCTCGGCGTCCGGCACGCGGCCGGCAAAGATAACATCGTCGGCCAGCCCCAGCAGGTCGACCTTGCTCTGCACGGCATCGAAGAGCCAGCCGCGGCGTCCACCGACTACAAGGCAATGGGGCCATCCCTCCGCTTTCAGGCGGGCAAGAGCCTCAAAGGCGAGGGCGTGATTCTTGCGCGGCTCCAGCGTGCCCACCATCAACAGGTAGGGCCGCCGGACCGCAAGCCGTTCCAATACTAGCCGACACTCCTCGGCGCCGACCGGTCTGAAGCGGTCCTCGATGCCTTCGCCAACGACAAATACCTTTTGCGGCGGCGTGCCGTACAAATCCAATATATCCCGCTTCGTGTGCCTGCTGACGGCAATGATAGCATCCGCCCTGCGCACAAACAAGGGCATCGCTACCCGCAGGAAGGCCCGGTTTGTCAACGTGTGGTGATGGGGAAAGCGCTCGAAGATCAGGTCGTGTACTGTCATGACCGACGGCCGCGTCATCCACGGCAGCAGATGCTCGGTGGCATGGTAGATGCCGCCGGACGCGAGCTTGCGCTCCACGAATGGCGCGCGCAAGAGTTGACAGGCCAGCACACCCAGCCGCCAGGGATGTTGTGCCATCGGCAGGGCACGTGCGGGAATGGAGGCGAGCGAGGCGGGCGGTTGATGACCGCTGTGGCGATTGTAAAGGAGGCTCAGGTCGATTGCATCGCGGCAGTGCTGCCATAGGGCAGAGGCCAGGCTTTCGGTATAGCGGGCCAAGCCTGCGCTTTGGTGAACGGCGGGGCCGGCGTCGAGGACTACGCTCAGGCGTCCTGGCCGTTGGCGGGGCTCTTGCGGGGAGGCATTTAGGGGCGCGTGCTGTGTTGGCTGGATCCGCTCAGCCATAGTCGCTACCCCAAGGGGCAGGCGCGAAATCCCCAACATCTGCGGCCAGCGACTGCGCTGAACCGTCCAACCAGCCCTGCACGGCTTCGCCGAGATGAGATAGCGGACTGTTGCGCGTGGTGCAGGGGGGCAGCGCGTCAAGAAATATTTCGCCATAGCTGCGTTGCCAGAGGCGGCTGTCCAACAGGACAACGACCCCGCGATCTGTGGCACTGCGGATCAGGCGCCCGAATCCCTGCCGCAGACGGATAACCGCCTCGGGCACGGCGTATTCGTGGAAGGCGTCATCATAGAGGCGACTGCGTGCGGCGTAGAGCGGATCGGTGGGAACGGCGAAGGGCAGACGGGCGATTATCAGGCAGACAAGCTGATCGCCGGGCAGGTCGATCCCTTCCCAGTAGCTGCTGGTGCCAAGCAGGAGCGAACGCGGGTTGGCGCGGAAGTCGCGCAGATTGCGGCTGCGGCTGCCTTCGCCTTGCTGAATCAGGGTCAGCCCGGCGGCCGCGAGTGGGGCGCGAATCGCTTCGGCGCTGGCGCGCAGGTGGCTGTGGCTGGTAAAGAGGACGAGCGTTCTGCCTTCTGCGGCCAGCGCGGCCTGCTGGATCGCCTGCTCCAGCGCCTGCTGGTAGTTGTGATGGTTCGGAGCCGGCATGTCGGCGGGCAGGTAAAGGAGCACGTTGCGTTTGTAGTCAAAGGGGCTGTCGATGACGGACCCGTTGGCCTCCCAACACCCCAGCCGTTCGCGCAGGTAATCGAAGTGATCTCCGGCCTGCAGCGTTGCGCCGGTGAGGACGACAGCACGTTTCTTGCCGAAGAGATCGGAGGCCAGTTTTTCGCTCACATGGATTGGGGCGCTGCGCAGAGTGACGGCATCTGCACTGCGCCGCGAACGAGAAGGTCCGGCGGCGGATCGTCCGTTGGCGGACAGTTCCAGCCAGGCGACCGACTCTTCCTGGTGGTTGAGAGGACGCAGGATTATATCGTCGGCCACTTGCAGGATTTGGACGAGATCGGTCTGAGCGTAGTGCAGGGCCTGCAGGGCATGCCCCGGCCCGGCGGTGGCGGATGGGGCGGAGTCGGAGGGTGAGGCGCCGGCGTTGTGTTCCGACTGCCACCATTGGGACGCGTCCAAAATGCCGGCAAGTTCGGTTAGCTGGGCCAGCAGGTGGCCCAGTTGGGCGCTGATTCCATCCCACTCAATTTCAACTTCGCTCCAGGCCGGCTGGGCGCGCATCCGGCTGTCCAGGGCTACCTGCTGGGGATAGCCGGACGCTGCGCGCGGCGCGGGCTTGACCTCGGAGTGGCGCAACACGAACTCGTGCAGCGCATCAGCAAAAGGAGGGAGGCTCGTCCGAAGGGCCTGGCTGCCGGCTGCCAGTTGCCCGGTAAGCTCCTGGATATGGGCTTGTCCAAGTTGCGGCGCCAACTGGTCGACTGCGCTGTCCAGTCTGTCCAGAAGGAAGGCCAGCATACGCAGATCGATCTGGCGGGTGAATTGCTCGGTTGCCGCGCTCTCCAGATGATGGGATTCGTCCACGATCAGGTTGTCATAGTCGGGCAGGACCTGGCCGCCGGCCTCTACATCGGCCAACAGCAGCGCATGGTTGACAACGAGCAGATGGGCCGATCTGGCGTGGCGGTGGGCATCCAGGTAGAAATCGCGGAGGTGGCCGCCGAGGTAGGCATTGTGGCCGGGAGGCCCGTTGGCATTGCATCGTTCCGGGCTGCACTCGTCGGCATGGGAAGCGACGTGAGCAATCAGCGCTTGCTCCTGGCGGTCGTGAATCGGGAGTTCGCTGAAGTCGCCGGTCTGCGTGTGGGGCAGCCAGACCAGTATCTTGGCAAGGAAACGCAATTCCAGTGGAGGCAGACCTGCTGCAAACAGACCTCTGTTGGCACGGGGCGCTTCCAGCCAGCTGGCCAGCCTGCGTGTACAGATATAGCGGGAACGCCCTTTCAGAGTCGTCGCCCGCAGGGCAGGCAGGCCGCCGCTGTCCTGGCCCAGGTCGGTGATCGCCAATACCTCAGCAACGCGGGGCATCTCCTGGTCAAGTAACTGGTCCTGCAGGGGGATGGTATTGGTGGCGATGACGACGCGGCTGTTGTTTACCACGGCCCAGGCTGCCGCGGGCAGGAGGTAGGCCAGGCTTTTTCCGGTTCCGGTTCCGGCTTCGATGATTCTGTGATCGCCCCGGTTCAGCGCGTTCAAGGTCTGAAGGGCCATTTCCAGTTGGCCGTCGCGCCGCTCGAACCCGGCGCCGGACTCGGAGTCGAACTCTGCGGCCAGCGGCCCGTCGTCAGCGAAGGCCGCGGCCAGGAAATCGTCCGCAATTTCCTGCGGTGAAGGGACGGGAGCGGGAGAACGAAGCGGGGTTCGGCGGCCCTGGGCAGGCCTCACCGTCCCTCCATTTTTCTCGCCGATCCTGGCACCTTTTCGACGGCGCAACTCGTCCTCAAAAAGAAGCATCGGCCCCCAATCGCTGTCGCGACCGGCGGCGCATAGCGTCGCCAAAACGGCTGCCGGCAACGCTTCGATCCGCTTCAGCAGGTGGAGCAGCAGATCGGCTGCAGCCTCGGCGTCGTGGTCCGCCCTGTGGGCCGAGGCCAGCGGAATTTCCAATGAACGGCATAGCTCACCGAGGCTGTAGCTCTCCTGGCCGGGCAACAGGATGGTCGCCAGCTCGTAGGTGTCGAGCACAGGCGCATCAACGTTCAGCCCGGCGGCTCGCAGAAAGGAGATGTCGAAGCCGGCACTATGGGCAACGACGGCCCCGCTGCCGCTGAGGAAGGCCATGATTTCCGGTATGACCTCTTCGATGGAGGGCGCGTCGGCCACGTCGGCAGGATGGATGCCGGTTATCTGTTGGATGCGAAGCGGGAGCGGGCGGCCGGGGTTGATGCAGGTTGAGAAATATTCGCGCGGGCGGCCATCCTGAAAGCGGACGCCACCGAACTCAATAATGGCATCCCGCTTGGGGTTAAGGCCGGTTGTCTCCAGATCGAAAGCGACGAAAATACGGGGGTTCATGTTCAGGCGGCTCTGGGGCGGGGTCTGATTCTGATCGCAGTCACGGTCCAGCGTTTACTGATCACTTGCATTTCCGTTGAACGATATGGCGGCGGCGGTTTTGGTGACACTGCCGGTATAGAGCCAGGAGACCTGGCGAAGCGTAAGCGCCTGGTCGAACTCGGTCAGCGCGGAAATGCAGTCGGCCGGCACGACAACGGTAAACCAGCGCAGGCCGGCAGAAGCGGCGGTGTGGAGCACGCAGATGCTGGAAACAGTGCCGACGATCACGAGGTTGCGCACCCGCCAGACATTGGCCAGGAAGTGCTCCAGCCAGGTGCCATAGAAACCGTCGTAGCGGCTCTTCTGGCAGACCAGATCTTCGGGTTGGGGAGCCAGTTCCTCGACGATCTCCCATCCCCAGCTATTTGCTTCACAGTGGCGCGGCCAGATCTCCCATTCGGGATCGCCGGCGAAGTGGCTGTCCTGGGTGTAGGCGATATGCACACCGGCGCGGCGGGCGCGCGCCAGTAGCATCTGCAAACTGTCGAGCGTGGCAGCGGCGTCGGGCACCATCAGGGCGCCGCCTTCCTTCACAAAGTCGTTTTGCATGTCGACGACGATGACGGCGCTGCTCTGGGCAGGTAGTTCGACGCTGGGCTGCCACGGGATTTCCGGAACTTCGACAGTTTCACCCGGAAACTGCATCCTGCCCTCCTTTTCTCAAATCAATAATTAGCGAATTGTCTCTGTACCAGCCAATTGACACTAAGTCTCATTGACGATTGAACGAACAGCAGCGGCGCTGGTTCGTAGCGTTGGAAGCCGAACGCATCGGGCATGGCGGCAGCGAACGGCTGGCGCAGATTACCGGTATGAACGTCAACACGATTCGGCGAGGTCGGCGCGAGTTAAACGACGACTTGGCCGGACGCCCAACCGACCGGGTGCGCAAGCCGGGCGGTGGGCGGCCAGCGCTGGAAAAAAAAGTCCAGATATAGGAGAGAAGATCAAGGAAATCGTCAATGACGACATCGCTGGTTTGCCGACAGATGGACAGAAATGGGTGCGAGTAAGTTTGCGCACGATTGCATCTCGGCTGCGCGCACAGGCATACAGGATCGGTCGCACCACAGTCGGTCGGCTGCTGCGCAAGCTGGGCTTTGGCTTGGTCGCCAACCGCAAGAGTTTGACGGGCGCAGTGCATCCCGACCGCAACCGCCAGTTTGGCTACATTCGTCGTGTGCGACAGCAGTTCCTGCGCGCAGGCTATCCTGTCATCAGTGTCGATACCAAGAACAAGGAACTGGTCGGCAACTTCGCCAACAAAGGCCGCACTTGGCGCCAGACTCCGGCGCAAGTCAATCTGCATGATTTCCCAGGCGATGCGCTGGGCCGGGCCGTACCCTATGGCATCTATGACATCGTCCATAACCAAGGCTATGTCTATCTGGGCAACTCCTATGATACGCCCGAATTTGCCGCCCATGCCATCGCACAGTGGTGGGCCGACCCCGCACGCCCCCGCTTTCAGCGCGAGGACAAGCTCTTGATCCTCTGTGATGCGGGCGGCAGCAACAACTGCCGTTCCTGGCTCTGGAAAGCTGAATTGCAGCGCCAATGCGCGGACCGCTTCGGCATCTCGGTTCTGGTCTGCCATTATCCGACCGGCGCATCCAAGTATAATCCGATCGAGTATCGTCTCTTCAGTCAGATAACGCGCAACTGGGCCGGCAAACCTTTGCGCTCTTTTGACACAATGCGCAACTACATCCGCAGCACAACCACCACGACCGGCTTGACCGTCAATGCCTTTCTCGTTGACCGAGCTTTTCAGAAGGGCCGCAAGCTCTCCAAAGAGCAACGCCAAACAATCCAACTGACACGGCGACCTATCTGTCCAACTTGGAACTATATGATTGCACCAACACCGATATCTTGAATGTCATCCAAACCGCTATCTTATTTGCGGACAGTTACTAAGATGATAGATGGAGCCAACCGTCGTGAACTCCATCGCTTTGTCCAGACTCACATAGTCCCTGGCTCTGCGGTTTATACGGACGAGGCCATGGCCTACAAGGGGCTTGCGCAGTATGCTCACGAGGGTGTCAATCACAGCGTCTGGGAATACATCAGGGGCCGGATTCACACGAACGGAATCGAGAGTTTCCGGTCGATGTTGAAACGGGGCTACGTGGGCATGTTCCACCATTTCAGCCACAAGCACCTGCACCGCTACCTGTACGAATTCAACGGTCGCTGGCACATGGGAGACGCAGGTGGAGCGACTCGCATGGACACTCTGTTGACCGCTTCCGAGGGGGTGCGGCTGACTTATGAGGAACTGATTGAGTGAGAGCCGTTAAGTAAATCAGTCAAGATGTAAACATGTTTACGATGATGGAAGCAATGGTTGACGCTAGGGTTGCTGCCGCAATCCCGACGCCGATAATCCATTTTGTCAATTCGGATTTCAGGTCGGAAATATCTGTTTGAAGTTGTGCGATTCCCGTTTGAGATTCTCCTCTAATTTTGGCAATTTCCGTCCGAACATTAGCGATTTCAGTCCGAACACATTTCACGTCAGCTTCAGTTGCTGTATGTTCGTAGTGAGCTTTCAGGTTAGCAACTTGCTCAAATACTGCTCTGTCACTCGTAGAATCTGTTTTGTTTGTCTCCATTATTCCTCTGATTCCATGTCTAAGAGGATTGAAACAAGATACTCATTTTTTAATCCGCATTTGGAGCAATAAGATACAAACAGTGGTCCCACATTTTCCTCTGGCACAAAAAAATGATTGTTGCCGCAACGATGACAAGGTTTATCTGCTCCCTTCTTTCTCAGAAGATTTTCTATAATCTACGTATGAGCATCTAACCATTCTCTTATTTCACGTTCAGTAGTTGTCACGTTTTTCTCCCCATAGCCCCTTCTTTCTCCATTGCCAGTTGAACGCGAACTAATGTTAACACAGTGCAAGCATGGTGTAAAAAGTATCTTATATGCGGGTCTGTCCCAGATTTTTGGTGGACGTTGTCTGAATCAGGATTTGCAGGATTTGCGGATTTTCAGGATTGCAGGCGACCGATCGATTCTTGTTCAGCGGATCCTTTTCGCTTTGGTTGAAAGGGCAGTTCGCAGAGGGACAACAATATGGGATACACCCTTATATGCCCCTCAGGGCAATTGCATCTAAATTGGGTCAAGCCCCTGTGACGCTACCTGAATCGAGTCCAGGTCAGGAAAAAACGCCGAGAAATATGCAAATCATAGTTCTCGGTCGCAAGTTCCAATGTTGTCCAGTGACCGGAGGCAGGTTTCTTGACCGAAAACCATCGGCAATCAGCAGACGGACAACGGTTTCCACTATAACTTACTTTCTTTCTGGCGAAGAGGTGATGACCTACTAACTCACTATGGACCCGGACAACCTGTCCGGGTCTTTTCTTTACAATTAGAGCACATTAGAGTAGTAGGACTTTCGCCAAGAGGACAGGATCCTG
Source organism: Caldilineaceae bacterium (assembly GCA_965220715.1). GTDB lineage: Bacteria > Chloroflexota > Anaerolineae > Caldilineales > Caldilineaceae > Bin5. Next base: position 2,345,113 of record OZ244843.1, on the reverse strand, counting down.
TAAGCTTGAGACATGAATACAAAACAGAAGTATGTCGAATACCTTGTCAGCACGCCGATCAACTACACCTGTACCAATCTGGCTGAACATCTGGAAGGTATGAGCCACGATGCAGTCAGCGATTTTCTGAAAAGAGAGCGACTCACAGCCAGGCATCTATGGGAACTGGTGGCAGAACAGATCGAAGACAGCCCAGACGCTTACCTGATTATTGACGACAGTGTGCAAGACAAACTCTACGCACGGTCATTCGAGATGGTAAAGCTGCAGTACAGTGGCGCTGAAGGTGGTCTGGTGCGCGGCATCGCAGTCGTGAACCTGATTCATACCAGTGGTGAAGACGGCGACTATTATCCGATTGATTTCCGCATCTACGCCAAAGAAGCGGATGGCAAGTCCAAGAACGACCATTTTCAAGAGCTGCTGCTGCGAGCGGTTGGCGCCAAACAGATACAGGCCAAGACTGTGCTGTTTGATAGTTGGTATGGCTCCTGGCGGAACCTGAAGCTGGTTCACCGTCTGGGATTGACCTTTTACACCACACTCAAAGCCAATCGCATGGTCAGTCTGAGCGCAGAAGATGGCTATATTCATCTCGATGCGATCGATTGGAACGACGAACGGCTTAGGCATGGCATCATTGTCAAGCTCAAGAAAGTGCCTTTCAAAGTGAGATTGTTCAAGGTAGTTGCCCTAAACGGCGACATTGACTGGGTCATCACCAATGATCTGGATGAGACCGTGATCACGCAAGTCGCGCAAAACGCGAACGAGTTGCGCTGGCAGATCGAAGAATTTCACCGCCAATTGAAGCAGTTAACAGGCTCCGCCAAATGCCAATGTCGCAAAGCTCGTTCGCAGCGCAATCACCTCGCTTGCTGTTACCATGCTTGGCTGTCCCTGAAAGTCCACGCCTCCTTGCTCAACAAAACCATCTATCGCGTGCATACTGACCTCTTCAGCGATTATCTGCGAAACCAACTTCGCAGCCCGACTATCCCTGCTTTCCAGCCAGCTTAGCGAAAGTCCTAATATTGAAAGTTGGAGTAGTTCTTTCGTTTGCCTTCTCAGCAATTCCTCTAGTAGTTCAACAATCTTCTATTGACGGATAAAGGCGTTCGAGTTTGATGCGAGCATCAGCGGTAGTGAAACGCCAGTTGACAGTCGATGCAGCCGCATTGCGGCGATTTTGCCAAGCAGCGACTTGCTGGGTCAAGGTCTGTTTGTCAGGGATGCGAGCGTTCAAGCACTGGCGATGCAGAACACTGAGTTCGATTTCAGCCATATTGAGCCAACTGCCATGCTTGGGGGTGTAATGGATTTCCAGTTTGGCGGCAATGCGGCGGGCTTCGGCCGCCGGGAACGCTTCATACAACGAAGCCAGTTTGTGTGTGTTCAGATTGTCCATCACCAGCACGATCGTGTCTGCCTGCGGGAAATGGATGTCGACCAGGTCACGCATGCAGTGGGCAAAATCGACCATGGTGCGGCGCGCCGTCACCTTGATATGACGCCAGGCTTGCAGCGGCGCGAAGCAGAGAAAGAGGTTGCTGGTGCCGTTGCGTTCATACTCGTAGTCATATTTGGCCACCGCACCCGGTCGAGGCGGCAAAGGCAGACGGGTCTCTTTGGTCAACTGTTTACTGCCTTCATCAAAACAGACCAACGGTCGCTTGGCATCCTGCGCCCGATGATAGACTTCAAGCGTATCCTCCATGGCGCAGACGAACTCTGCGCTCGCCGTCTCCGGAATACACCATTCATCTTTCAGCCAGGGCTTAAGTTCGTTTTTTTTAGTGTCGTGCGCACCGTTTCGCACGAAATGCGCTCAACCACTTCTAATTCGACCAACTTATCGGCCAGCATCTGCAGCGTCCACTGCTCCTGTCCAGCGGGCGCAGCGCTGCACGCCAACTGCACCAGGCGCGCTTCGCCCGCGCCATCCAAGACCCGCGACCGCTTCCGCTTCGGTCGCTTGTGGTTGAGAGCGGCTTCAATCCCTGCTGTGACACACTTCTCTCGAATCCGCTCGACGGTGCGCGAGGTCGCACCTAAGGCCTTGGCGATATCGGCATCGATCCAGCCCCCGCCCGCCTGCGCTTCATCGGCCATCAGCAGGATGCGCGCCCGTCTCAAGCGCTGCGCCGACCCTGTGCCCGTGTTCACTTCCCTATCCAGTTCCTTGCGCTCTGCCGGCGTTAATCGCACCCGATATCGTTTCGCTGGCATCTTCCCTCTCCTTGTCGCTGTCTTTCTGGAGAGTGTGCCACAATTCTCTTTACCCGACAATCCCTGTCGGTTACTCTACTAGGTTCCGTTGACATTTTGGGAAGGCTGTTCAGATGTCAACAAGAACTGAAAGCCTGCAGGCCTGTTAGGGATGTTTCTCGCTTGAATGTTGAAATAGACAAAACCAATTGATCCGCGAAGTCACGCGAAGGGTCGCGAAGAACACCTTTTTGTCCGCGGAGGACGCGGAGGGACGCGGAGAACACCAAAGGCGTATCGGATTTTCTTTGCGTGACTGCGCCGCCCTTCGACGATCAGGCGTAATTTGCACCCGGAAGTCGCTGTTCAGACAAACGTCAACGAGCCCTAGTATTTTCAGGCTTATAGGGGCGGTTGCCTCCCGCACCATTCCTCAAAAACATCTCCTCTATGAATACATGAGCAAACCCCTACAACCCCCCAGATACTCCTATTCTGTCAAGGGGCTTGGCTAAAATTCGATATAATTCCCTTTTTTTAATCCGCGAAGGGCCGCGAAGAAGACCTTTTGTGGTCGACGCAGATCGTGGTCGTCGATCACGAGAATCAGGCGGGAAAGGGTCCGATTCTGTTCGCAGGCGTCCTGTTTTATGTCACATTGAGAGCAGGGTTCTCCAAGTGTCAACGGAACCTAATCACTGGCTGCTGCGCTATGCCAGTTCCCAGCGGCTGGGGTTGATGCCGGGGGCTTCGCTGGCCATGTTGGCCGGTTTGTTGCCGCCGCCAAAGTCCCACTGTCGCGTATTGCGGTCGATAAAGAATGGTTTTACCTCCGGCGGCAGTGTTGCAACTTCTTCTGCCGACCACTGTTCCACCTCCTCGGCGACCGGCCCGGCCCACGCCGGACGATATGCGATCGCCAACAGCTCGCGGGCGTAGTCGCCCACGTTGGGAAAGTTGCCGTGAAAGACGCGATGGTTAATCAGGACGGCAGAACCGGCCGCGGCCGTCACCATGACCTCTTCGGGGTGGGACTCATAGCGCACGTAGGGGTTGCCGTGCGCGTGGATGGCCAGGTGAGAGCGGGGGACCACGCGAAAAGGTGAGACCTCTGCGGTCAGATCCTGTAGATAGTAGAGCACCCGCACCATGCAAGGGCAGCTGCCCTCGTAGCCGAAAATCTTCGAGCCATACGGCTGACCGTCGGTGTGGATGCTGATGCCGGGATGACCCGGCTCCGAGCGGGCGTAGTCGTAGGACATGAATACAATCTCTTCGCCAAACAGCCGTCCCAGAAACTGGATCATGGGGGGATGGGCAATTAGTGCGGTAAGCGCGCCGCCCGTGAACTGGACCTTAGGACTCACCTGCTGCTTGTCGCTGTAATCCAGCCCGAACGTATCCAGATGGGCCGTCTGCGCCCGCAGAAGGTCCAGATGCTCTGTGGAAAGCAGATTGGGAATGACAGTGTAGCCCTCGACTTCAATTTGATAGACGTGTTGGCCGAAAGTCAGCTTCGACCAGTCACGGTCGTCGATTTTGACTTTAATCATGGTTTTCCTCCAATTTGCAGTGGCCTGGGGCAAGAGATTGTAGCGGGGCCCGAAAAGTGAACAGCGGGCACCGGGGGTTTCAGCGGTGGAAGATGTAAAGAGACCGATTCTCCAAGGGCAGGCTGATGCGGCGGCCTTGCCGGTGGCTCTCGGCCAGCGCCAGGCAGACTTCGGTCAGATGATGGGCGATCTCGATGGAGCCCAGTGTTGGGCGGCCCTCTTCGTGCGCCAGGACCAGGTCCTCCAGGCAGAACTGGGTAGCGCTGTGTTCAGTTACCTTTTCGACAGGGAACGGCGAGGCGTTGCGCGCCTTGCCAGCTTCGTTTTTTCGCAGCTGCACGCTCGTCCCGTTGTCAAACGTGCGCACACTGCCGCCGTCGCCCATCACCTCAAATTCCCAGTTGCCGGCAGGGACGCTGGTGGCGGCGACGCCATTGGCGAAAGTCAGTTGGAAGATTCCGTACGGGTCTTCATCGAGGCGGTTGTCGGGGATACGATGATCGATTGTGTTGAGTTCTCCCCAAATACTCTCTACCTTCGGATCGTCCAACAGGAAACTCAGCGTGTCTATCGAGTGGATGTGGCCGTGGAGCAGGTTTGTACTGGCGTAGTGGACCGCGGCCTTGGGTTCGCCGATCTCGCCGCGCCGGATCATGTCACGCACTTGGTGGTAGCGCAGGTCGAAGCGGCGCAGGACGCCAGAGTTGAACAGGGCGCCGTTCTCCTGAACCGCTTTTAGAATCGCATCCGCCTCCTGCATGGAACAGGCAATTGCCTTTTCGCAGAAGATCAGCGGGACCCCTTCCTCGGCGGCCCGCGTCGCCATCTCGGCATGCAGATGGCCGCGCGTGCAGACGGCAACCATGTCGGGATCCTCCTGGCGGATCATTTCGACATAGTCTTCGTAGAGCGCGGCGACGCCCCAGCGATCTGCGAATGCGGCCCGTTTGGCGGCATCGATGTCGGCGCCGGCGACCACCTGTAAGCGCGCGCTGGCCTGACATGAGGCCGCAACCGAGTAGGGTGGACTCCTGTCGGGAAACTCATCGTCAATAGTGCTGCCCATGCGCCCGAGGCCAATGATGGCAACGCGATAGGTCCTATCAGTCATGTTCGTTTCTCCTGATGGCTTGGACAGTGGTGAGAGCAGTATTCTGCTGCGGATAAATGGTTACTGACCAGCGAGTCTTCGAATACGGGCGGGCAGGGAATCATTGGCGATCTCGGACGACAGCATGCGGAGGGAGCGATTGGCGAGCGGCAGGTCAATGCGGCGGCCGCCCTGGCGATGCGACTGGCGCAGGGCGATTGCGATCTCCAGAGCAGTACGTCCATCTTCGCCTGAGCAGCGGGGCTGCGCACCGCTGTCGATGCATTGAACAAGATCTTCGATAATGGCAAGGCCCATGCTCGGGATGGTGGTCGGCAGGGGGAAAGGCGCCCGCGCCGGCAAACGCTGGTTGCGCAGCCCGCCCGGCACCCAGCAGTAGTACTGCGTCTCCATGCCTTGCGCCAGAGAGCGGACCCGACCCTCGGCGCCGATAAGGTCAAACTCCCACGGGGCCGCACCTGTCGGCGTGCCGCGCAAGAATCCGCGCACGCCGTTGTCAAACGCCAGATAGCCGTTGCCCATCAGGTCTTCATCGGCGGCCGCCTTTTCGTCCGACTCCATCTCGCCGAAGACCCACTCCACATTGCCGCCGACAAGATAGCGCATGGTGTCGATGGCATGGCTGCCGTTGGAGGAAAGGTTGCACTGCGTGTAGGCAGTTATCTGAAGGATTTCGCCCAACTCCCCCTCCTCGACCAAGCGGCGCGCTTCGGTAAAGAAGACATTGTAGCGGCGGGAACAGTTGACAACGACGGCTACGCCCTTTCGGTCGCAAAGATCGATCACTTCATCGGCCTCGGCAAGGCTGAGCGTAAACGGCTTTTCGGCCCAGATCGCTTTCACTCCTGCATTGATTGCATCGATCATAATTGCGGCGCGGTGACGTGCGGTCGTACAAAGGCTGACGAAGTCGGGTTTTTCGGCCTCCAGCATCTCACGGTAGTCGGCATAGATCTGCCCGCTTTCGAGGCCCCAGCGTTGGGCGAAGATCGCGCCCTGCTCGGCGTGCGGGTCGGCGCCGGCGACCAGTTCGGTATGGGGGGAGGCCACGTAGGTCGGTGCATGACAGTAGGGCATAAAGAACTGGCCCCCCTGTTTGATTTCGTCGTCGAATGTGCTGCCCATGCGACCGAGACCGATGACTGCGGCGCGATAGGTTTTTCCGGACATGTTCAGCTCTCCCGAGTGCTGCGGCCAGCGGAAGTTATCGATTGCGATGGCAGAAATGAACTCCGGCCGCCAGACACTGCTGTGAAATACCTTGTCGAAGAGCAAGCGGCGACAAAATCAGTTGCGGTAACTGGCAGTCCCCACCTCGTGAAGCGGTGAGGGAAGTACGGCTCCTATCACCAAGCTGCTCAATTCACAGTTCTGACAGTTCAGCTCGCTTCAGCTGCTATGCGACAACTGGCTAACTTTGCAATCGACGTACACGGGCGGGCACGGAATCGCCACCGATTTCGACTGACAGAATGCGCAGGGAGCGATCGGCGAGCGGCAGGTCAATGCGGCGGCCGCCCTGGCGATGCGACTCGCGCAGGGCGATTGCGATCTCCAGAGCAGTACGTCCATCTTCGCCTGAGCAGCGGGGCTGCGCACCGGTCTCGATGCAATGTACGAGGTCGTCGATCACGGTAAGTCCCATGCTGGGTATGGTCGTAGGCAATGGGAAGGGCGCCCTTGCCGGCAAGCCCTGGCCGCGCAGCCCGCCGGTCACCCAGCGGTAGTACTGCGTCTCCATGCCTTGCGCCAGAGAGCGGACGCGACCCTCGGTGCCGATAACGTCGAACTCCCACGGGGCAGCACCGGTCGGGGTGCCGCGCAGAAATCCTCGCACGCCGTTGTCAAACGCCATGTAACCGTTGCCCATCAGGTCTTCATCGGCGGCGGCCTTTTCGTCGGACTCCATCTCGCCGAAGACCCACTCCACGTTCCCGCCGACCAGATAACGCATGGCGTCGATGGCATGGCTGCCGTTGTGGGAAAGGTTGCACCGCGCGTAGGCGGTGATCTGCAAAATCTCGCCCAGTTCGCCCTCCTCGACCATGCGGCGCGCCTCGGTAAAGAAGACATTGTAGCGGCGGGAGCAGTTGACAGCGACAGCTACGCCCTTGCGGTTGCAAAGTTCGACCACTTTATCGGCCTCTGCCAGGCTGAGCGTGAACGGCTTCTCGGCCCAGATCGCCTTGACGCCGGCGTTGACCGCATCGATCATAATTTCGGCGCGGTGGCGCGCGGTCGTACAGAGGCTCACGAAGTCGGGCCGTTCCTCCTTCAGCATTTCACGGTAGTCGGCATAGATCTGCCCGCTTTCGAGGCCCCAGCGTTGGGCGAAGATCGCGCCTTGCTCGGCGTGCGGGTCGGCGCCGGCGATCAGTTCGGTATGGGGGGAGGCCACGTAGGTGGGTGCATGACAGTAGGGCATAAAAAACTGACCGCCCTGTTTGATTTCATCGTCAAAAGTGCTGCCCATACGCCCCAGACCGATGACGGCGGCGCGATAGGTTTTTTCGGACATGGTTAGCTCTCCTAAATGCTGCGGCCAGCGAGTCGTTTCTTGCTATGCGACCACCGGCTTACTTTGCAATCGGCGTACACGGGCGGGCACGGCATCCCCGCCGATTTCGACCGACAGAATCTGCAGGGAACGGTCGGCGAGCGGCAGGTCGACGCGGCGGCCGCCCCGGCGGTGCGACTCGCGCAGCGCGATCGCGATCTCGAGCGCTTTGCGGCCGTCTTCTGCCGAGCAACGCGGGTCCGAACCGGTCTCGATGGCTTTGACGAGGTCGGCAATGATGGAAAGGCCGGTGCCCTGGATGCTGGTAGGCAAAGGAAAAGGCGCGCGTGCCGGCAGGCCCTCATCGCGCAGGCCGCCCTGAACCCAGCTATAGTACTGGGTCTCGGCGCCATTGGCCAGGGAGCGGACGCGTCCCTCCGTGCCGATGACATCAAACTCCCACGGCGCGATTCCGGTGGGCATGGCGCGCAGAAAACAGCGCACACCGTTGTCGAAGGCCAGATAGCCGTTGCCCCTCAGGTCTTCGTCAGCGGCGGCCTGCTCGTCCGATTCCATCTCGCCGAAGACCCATTCAACGTCGCCGCCGACAAGATAGCGAATCGTGTCGATGGCATGGCTGCCGTTGTGGGAGATATAGCACTCGGCGTAGGCGGTTATCTGCAGAATCTCACCCAGTTCTCCGTCCAGCACCATACGGCGCGCTTCCGTCAGGAATGGGCTGTGGCGCCGAGAGCAGTTAATGGCGATGACCACACCGTTGCGTGTGCTGAGGTCGATGACGGCGTCGGCTTCGGCAAGGCTCAAAGTGATCGGCTTTTCGGCCCAGATTGCCTTGACGCCGGCTTCGATTGCATCCTGCATAATGGCGGCGCGGTGGCGTGCAGTAGTGCAGACGCTGACGATGTCCGGGCGCTCGGCGGCCAGCATGTCGCGGTAGTCGCTGTAGATGTGCTCCCCTGACAGGCCCCAACGATCGGCGAAGATCGCGCCTTGCCCTTCATGAAGGTCGGCGCCGGCGACCAACTCGGTGTGGGGAGACGCCACATAGCTGGGAGCGTGGCAGTAGGGCAGAAAGATGGCGCCGCCCCGCTGGATTTCATCGTCGAATGTGCTGCCCATGCGTCCCAGACCGATAACCGCTGCTCTGTACATGAAATGTCTCCTGGGGCGTTTTGAATCGCGAAATTTGGATGCGATCCCTGGGATTCGTGGCAGGTTGACAGGCAGTTGAATCACCTTTAGGATATGCTAACGTATTCTGCCATTTTACGCTACCGCGAACGATGCCGCCACCCAGGAAAGGACAGGACAAGATTCGCCTCCGTCTTTTGGCCGGAGCGGTCCCGATCTGCGCCTGGTTTGAATGCGAAAGTTGAAGCGGCGGGTCTGTGAGTTTTTGGTTTTGAGTTTTTAGTGACCCCACTCGCACGCAAAAGCTCTTTGCGTTCTTGGATTTCAGGGGGACGTTGCGGGGGAATCCCCCCGCAGAGAGCAGGGGATAGTGGACTGAGACCGGTGCGGCGCTGGCGGGGCGTGCTGCCGGCGCAGGTTTTCAGGGGGGCGTTGCGGGGGGAATCCCCCCGCACAAGGGAGGGCCGCAGGCCCGACCGCCCAGATTGGCACTCGCCCTGGCGGCGCCTGCGGAGCGGCGACCGCCAGCCCTGAGCCGCCTTAGCGGCGAAGGGTGCGCAGGCACGCCTTAGCGGGCCGGAGCCGCCGGAGGGCGTCTGCGCCCGCAGGCGAACTGCAGGGGATAGGGGTTATTGAGAAACCCCTTCCTTCGCCTTACTCAGGGACGCGAATTGACTATGGCTGAGCAGTTACACTGAACTTGAAAAAAGGGCAATGAGCACAATTAAGCGGAGGCAAATGCACATGCAGAAAGTACATGCAGCCCTGTTAGGGCTATCCCATCCTCATTCGCTGGCACACTTGCGCACGCTCCAAGCCGTGTCGGAGGTTGCCAGCATCACGCTCTGGGACCCGGACCCGGCTCTGTTGCAGTCGACTGTGGTGAGCCAGGGCGAGAAGATCAGCGGGACGACGACCGATCTGGGCTCCGTGCTGGCCCAGGAGGAGATTCTGTTTGTCGTCGGCGCGTTGCGCAACGACCTGGGGCCGCCGATTTTCACGCGTGCGCTGGAAGCGGGCAAACACTTGATCACCGACAAGCCGATTGGCAAGACTGCAGTCGAAAGCGCGGAAGTGGCTGCGGTGGCCCGACGCGAGCAGCGCAAACTGGGCGTCTTTTACCAGAACCGCGCTCTGCCACCGATCCAGGATGCCCGCCGCATTGTCGAGCAAGGGCTGATCGGCGAGCTTGTTTCGGTCGAGATGCGCATGGTTACAACGCAGGTGCAGGTGCGCAATCCCCGCCATTGGCTTTTCAACCAGGACAAGGCGGGCGGCGGCATCCTCTCGTGGCTGGGCTGCCACTACATCGACCAGATATTGAACATCACGCAGGATGAGATCGTGTCGGTCGCTGGGCAGATCGCGACCCGCAGCGGAGAGGATATTGACGTGGAGGATGTAGTCGTGCTGTCGCTGGGATTCGCCTCGGGCGCGGTGGGCACGATGCACGCAGGCTATATGCTGGCCATGAGCGGAAGCGGTTATCACAACGCGGCCGGGTACGACACCTATGTCGGCGTAAACGGCCGGCTTGGACGCATCACCTACAGCTCGAACGGCACGCCGACGAGCATCCATGTCGAAAGCGCCCATCCCAGTTGGGCAGCGGCGCCGAGGCGGACATTCGACTACACGTTCGGTGAATCGCCGGCTTACGGCGGCGCCTCCGGGGAGATGTTCCTACGTGCCTTTATCAGCGCCTGCCAGGGCAACGGCGAACCATTGGCAACCGGGGAGGACGCGATCCGCGTCGCCAAGGTGGTGGACGCGGCCTATGAGTCGAGTCGCAGCGGGCGGCGCATCGTTATCTGAGATCGGAGACCGTTTGTGACGAACAGAGCCAGAGCATTTTCGGGACAAAACGTGCCGCAGACCGCGGAACACAAGCGCCTGGAATGGTATCGCAAGCGCACCAACAATTGGAAGCATTGGGGTCCATATCTGAGCGAGCGAGCTTGGGGCACGGTGCGGGAGGACTACAGCGCAAACGGTGATAGCTGGAATTACTTTCCCCACGATCAGGCCCGCAGTCGAGCCTATCGCTGGAATGAAGACGGACTGGCCGGCATTTGCGATCGCAATCAGTACATGTGCCTTGCCGTGGCGATGTGGAATGGCAATGACCCGATCTTGAAAGAGCGGCTATTCGGCCTAAGCGGTCCGGAGGGCAATCACGGCGAAGATGTGAAGGAATACTACTTCTATCTGGACAACGGCCCGACGCACAGCTACATGAAGATGCTCTACAAATATCCTCAGGCCGCCTTTCCGTACGGGCAACTGGTGGAGGAAGGCCGCGTGCGCGGCTACGATGATGACGAATATGAACTGCTGGATGCGGGCGTCTTTGACGAAAACCGCTACTTTGATGTTGTGGTCGAATATGCCAAGGCGGACGAAAACGATATTCTTGCCCGCATCACCGTAACCAATCGAGGCCCGGATGGGGCGCGCTTTCATCTGTTGCCGACTCTGTGGTTTCGGAATACCTGGAGCTGGGGGTACGAGAACGGCCCGCTGGGCGACGTCAGCGAGCAGCCACTGCTGGCCCGGCACGATGGCCCGGACGGGGCGTTGGCGCTGACGGCAGATCATCCCGGCCTGGGGCCCTATCATTTTTGGGCGGAGGGGGCCCGCGAGCTACTCTTCACCGAAAATGATACCAACACGGCACTGCTGTTTGGCACACCCAATCGAACACCTTATGTAAAAGATGCCTTTCATCGCTTTGTTGTCCACGGCGAACCGGAGGCGATCAATCCCGCAGAACGGGGCACGAAAGCGGCGGCCCACTATTTTGATTTCATTGCGGCCGGTGGGTCGCGGACCTACCGCTGGCGCCTGTCCAATCAGCGCAATCGTCAACCGTTCGGCAAAGGGTTCGACAATCTGTTTCGCCGGCGCATAGCGGAAACGGACGAGTTCTATGCAGCCGTTCAGAAGCCGGGCCTGAGTGAAGATGAACTGCTGATCCAGCGCCAGGCGCTGGCAGGAATGTTGTGGACCAAGCAGCTCTACTATTATGACGTTCCTCAGTGGTTGCGAGGCGATCCTGTGCTTCCGGCGGCCGACACGCGCAAGAACGGCCGCAACGGGGACTGGGATCATCTGCACAATTACGACGTGATTTCGATGCCGGATAAGTGGGAATACCCATGGTACGCGACCTGGGATACGGCATTTCACTGCATTTCCCTAGCGTTGGTGGATGCAGACTACGCCAAGCGCCAACTGACGCTTTCCACGCGCGAGTGGTATATGCATCCCAGCGGCGCCCTGCCGGCCTATGAGTGGCAATTCGGCGATGTCAACCCGCCGGTACACGCGTGGGCGGTCTGGCGTGTCTACAAGATCGATGCCCGCCAGAGCGGCATACCGGATCGACCGTTCCTGGAGGGGCTATTCCACAAACTGCTGCTGAACTTTACGTGGTGGGTGAATCGCAAAGATGAGGATGGCAATAATGTCTTTCAAGGGGGCTTTTTGGGGTTGGACAACATCAGCGTTTTTGACCGCAGCGCAGACTTGCCCTCCGGGGGCCACATCGATCAGTCGGACGGCACCGCGTGGATGGGCTTTTATTGCCTGATGATGATGAAAATCGCCCTGGAACTGGCCGGGCAAGATACGGCATACAAGAACAGTGCAACAAACTTCTCAGTTTACCAGGACATGGCAACGAAGTTTTTCGAGCATTTTCTGCGCATTGCCACGGCCATGAATGAGGTGCGGGGCACAGGCGCCTCACTTTGGGACGAACGAGACCGCTTCTACTATGACCTGCTCCATTTTCACAACGGCGACCATGTCCCCCTGAAAGTTCGGTCGATGGTGGGGCTGATACCGCTGTTTGCGGTTGAAACGCTGGAGCCGGAGCTCATGTCTTCGTTGCCCGAATTCAACCGGCGCACCCATTGGTTTATCGATAACAGACCTCGTCTGGCGTCGACAATGAGCAGCATCGACGAACCGGGCGTGGGCCAGCGATATCTGACGTCGCTGCTGTCAAGGGATAAATTGGAGAGTATATTGCGCTATCTGTTGGACGAGGAGGAATTTCTCTCTCCCTATGGCATCCGATCGCTCTCCAAGGTTCATGAAAAGCATCCCTATCACGTCCATGTGGGGGGTCGAACATTCGAGATTGGATACGAACCGGCGGAATCCCGAACCGGAATGTACGGCGGCAATTCCAACTGGCGCGGTCCGGTCTGGTTCCCCATCAATTTCCTGATTATCGAGAGCCTGCAACGCTTCCATCACTACTATGGTGACTCTCTGAAAGTAGAATGCCCCACCGGGTCCGGTGTGTGGATGACGCTGGAAGAAGTGGGGGTAGAGCTTTCTCAGCGACTGATTCGGCTCTTCCGGCGCAACAGTGAGGGCAAGCGACCGTTCCATGGTGACGCACGGATCTTTCAGGAGGACCCTCACTGGCGGGACCACATTCTGTTCCACGAATACTTTCATGGTGACAACGGGACAGGCTTGGGTGCCAGCCACCAGACAGGTTGGACAGGACTTGTGGCAAAGCTGTTGCAGCAGTCCGGCGGACTCTGATGGGTGAAACGTGGACGGAAGCGATGACGAAGAATCCACTTTGCAATAACCGCAGAAAGGAAAAAGCACCGTGAAATTGGCGACGTATGTGGGACATGCCGGCGAACGGGTCGGCATCGTGGACGGAGATCACATCTACGATATGCAGGGCACGATGGAGGCATGCCGGCTGGGTGATCCGGCCACGGTCACGGACATGATCACACTGTTGGCAAGCGGAGAGGCCGGCCTGGAAGGCGCCCGCGCCTCGTTCGAGTGGGCCAAGAACAGGAATGGGCCGGAGTTGAAGATTCCGCTCCACACTGTCACGCTGCGCGCGCCGTTGCCCTGTCCCGGCAAGCTGATGTGCCTGGCCGGCAACTTCGCAAGCCACATTGAGGAGGGGGGCGGCTCCTACATTGGCAAGGAGAAGATGATCCCGCGCTTCTTTATCAAGCCCAGCTCATCGGTCACGGCTACAGGGCAGCCGATCCGCATCCCGGCCTCGACCGGTTTCGCTGACTGGGAGCTGGAGCTGGCCGTTGTGGTGGGAAAACGCGGCCGCGATCTGACGCCGGAGGAGGCCGAAGAGCATATCATGGGCTACACGATTTTCAACGATATTTCGGCGCGTGAACTGACTTTTCGCAATGAATTGCCGGAACAGGAAGGGGACTGGTTCTTCGACTGGCTGGTGGGCAAGTGGCTCGACAGCTTCGGCCCGATGGGGCCGTGGATCACGACGCGCGACGAGATCCCGCATCCCGACCGACTGCGTATGCAGCTGTGGCACAACGACAAGCTACAGCAGGACGCCAACTCCGGCCAGATGATCTTTTCGCCGGCGGAGGCGCTGTCCTTTGTCTCACAGTTCGTCACGCTGGAGCCAGGCGATCTGCTGAGCACGGGCACGCCGGCCGGTGTCGGGCACGCCAAGAAGGTGCGGCTGGAAGCGGGCGACCGCATCAAGGGTGAGATCGAGGGTTTAGGCGTTCTGGAGAATACGGTCGAAACTTTGTAAAGATTTTAGACACCTGGCCTTGATCGCAGACCATTCAGAATATCACGCCGCAGAGAGGTGCTGAGTCCTGTCGCCATCTTTACATTCGGCGTGAATTCTTTTTTTTGAAATGAAACAACGACTGAACTCCTTTGGTATCGATGAACGCCTGTGCCTGAGGCTGGTGACGGGTACGGTCATCCTTGCGTTAACGCTTGCGGGATTTGCATTGCGCTTTTTTCGCTTGAGCGAACTTCCACCGGGGCTTCATTTCGACGAAGCGGTCAATGGAATTAACGCGCTCCTGGTGTTGCAAGGCAAACACTCTGTCTTCTTTCCAGAAAGTACAGGACGGGAGGCGATGGTTGTCTATTTGGCAGCGCTCTCAGTTGCCCAATTTGGGCCTACCGTTCTGGCGCTTCGGCTGCCCTTGGCAATTGCAAGTGTGTCCTCTGTCTTGGCCGTCTTCTGGTTGGGAAGAGTGCTTTTTGAGCAGGACATCGAGGGTCGGCGGTATTCACCTTGGCGGGGAGTGATGGTCGGAGCCGTTGGGGCCGGTCTGATGGCAGTTTCCATCGGTCAGACTTTCATGGGACGAATGGCATTCAGGGCAAATCTCCTCCCACTATTCCTTACTGTGAGTCTGGCCTTGCTTTGGCTAGGGTGGAGGCAACGCAGGTGGTGGGTCATCGCGTTGGCTGGTATCGGAACGGGACTGATTCCATACACATATATCCCCGCCCGCTTCGTACCGTTCTTGCTCCTTTTCTTTGGCCTCAGTTTTTTGCTTCCTCATTGCTCTGTGTCGAGGTCGAAAATCCGAACTGAATTGCCATTAATTGGGCTGTTTTTGGGCACCGCGACTGTGGTCGCTGCACCACTTCTGATTCACTTCGCCTTGAATCCCGATCACTTTTTTATGCGAAGTAGTCAACTCTGGATCTTTGACGACAACATTGGCGCGGCAAAAACGCTCTCCGCACTAATCGAGAATGTCTGGGAATATCTGTTACTCTTTGGGATTCACAGTGACCAATACTGGCACAACTTTTCCGTTAAGCAAATGATGTTGTATCCACTTGAAGCGCTCTTCTTTTGGCTTGGCGTAGGGCTGGCCCTTCGGCGCTGGCGGGATCCAACATATCGCTTGTTGCTTCTGTGGTTGGGAGTGATGTTGCTACCCAGCATTCTTTCTGTGGCAACAGGCACAAATACCTTCGGTTCCCATTACTTCATCCGCCTGAGCGGCGCCGCCCCGGCGATTTACCTTCTGGCTTCTGTCGGCGTTTGGGAAACTTTCCTATTCCTAAGGGACAAACTTCCTCAAAATATCACACTGAAACCTGCAGTCCTAGTCAGCGTTCTAGTTGGAGGTTTTTTCCTGGTTCAGGGAGTCAATACATATCGAACCTATTTTCAGAATTGGGCAAATGAGCCTAACATGCCTGAGTCATATGGCACTGCGTGGACAAAGCTCGCCCAGACATTAAACGGGCAACCATTCGACGGCGATACGGTCTACATTGTTCACGGTTCCTATCCGCACTGGCGATACAGTCTTGAATATCTATATCAAGGGTCGGCGACGGTTAAGATGATCGATGTGTTTTCTCCCAACCTTGCCGGAAACGTTGAACGCGTTTTAGCGGAGAAGGATAAGATAGCCACTGCGAAGATAGTGGAGTGGGGTTCTAACGATTTTTGGATTGGAGATGACATTGAAGCCCTGTCGTTTCTTTTAGACAAGTACGGTCGATATTTGAGTACAGAACAGTATTCGGAATTTAGTGTCCACGAGTATACGGATGTATCCCTAGATCGATCCTGGACTCTCTATGATTACTTGGAGCCGATCACTGTCCGTTATGATGGTGGCATCGCTCTTACAGGGATTGCCTTAGGACAGGGACAGGACCAATTGGCTTCCCACGAGTCGATTGAACTGGAGCAAGAGCGCTCATTATGGTGTTTCCTGCAGTGGCAAAAAGGCCCGCCATCGGATGTTGACTACGCCATGTCATTGCGCCTCTATAATGACAGCGGCGAAATCGTCTACCAGGCCGATAACAAGATCAGAAAGTTGGCAAACAACACACCCACCAGCGGCTGGACCGAGAACGAGGTAGTCGATTCTATATTTCATATTGACATTCCAGCCGACCTCCAGTCCGGCAGTTACGATTTGCGTTTGGTCGTTTACGACTTCGAGACCCAAATTCCTACTGTCGAGATTGACGTATGGCAGCCGGAGGTAACGCTGGCACGTTTGCAACTGTCCTTGCCGCCCAGCGCTACAGCACAGATCGAACAGAAAATTGGGAGATGACCTATGCCGTGCACCTGCTGCGAACCGCCGGAGTTCGGCGATTATGAAGGGATGTTCGATACAGAATGGGCGACCAGAGAGGCCGACGCCTACATTGATCATGGTTTGGAAGCGCGTGCCGAACGCCTGATTGCATTTCTGGTTGAGAACTGTGCGGGGCCGTTGCGGGTGTTGGATGTTGGCAGCGGGGCCGGCGGCGTGCATCATGAACTACTGCGGCGGGGCCTTGCCGCCAGCGCGGTCGCGGTCGAGGCTTCTTCGGCATATATCAAGGCGGCCCGCATGATTGGTGATCGGTTGGGGCAGGACAGCCAGGTGCACTATGTTCACGGCGACTTCACTGCCGCGGCCGCCGGAATCGATTCAGCCGAAGCGGTGATCCTGGACCGGGTAATCTGCTGCTATCCGCATCTGAACCAGTTGCTTGGGGCCTCAGCGAGCAAGGCCGAGCGTTATCTTGCTCTGAGCTATCCCAGAGAAAAACTGTGGGTACGCGTTGCATTCGGGCTGTTCAATGTGTATCTCAAGCTGAAGCGCAAAAACTTCCGCACTTTTGTGCATCCCCACAAAGAAGTGCATTCGATCGCGGTGCAGGATGGCCTGAAACCGGTTCATGCGGACACGGAAGGATTCTGGCAGATCACGGTGTTTGAGAGAGTCTGATCGCTTTCAGTCTGGTTGAGCCGCCCTGCTTTTCTCCCCTCACATATCACAGATGACTTTGGGCCTGAGACACAATGTCGAGGCCCACCAAGTCGCTCCAGGCTTGCAGCAGGCGCCTGGTGACGGGGCCGACCGCGCCGTCGCCTACGGGCAGGCCGTTGAACTTTGTGGCCGGCATGATGCAGTAGGGCGTGCTGGTGAAAAAGGCTTCGTCAGCTGTGTAGATGTCGTAGGGTTGGAAGTCGGTGATCTGGATGGGGATGTTCAGGTCGGCGGCCAGTTCGAGCGCGGTCTCGCGGGAGATACCGGCGAGGGCGCCGCGGGCGTGGGGCGTCTTAAGAACGCCGTCGGCCCAGATGAAGAAGTTGCCGCCCTTGTTTTCGGTCACGTTGCCATCGGTATCCAATATAATACTTTGTGCCTGTGGGTCGACCAGCTTGACCTCGGCTTCGGCCAGGGTATAGGCGAGGCGGCTGCGATTCTTGATGCGGGCGTCCAGCGACTGGGTGGGGATTGCGCGGCTGAAGGGCGTCACAGCGTGGCAGCCGGCGGTGTAGAAGCCGGCCCAGTCCTTTAGAATCATCGGCGCGGTGTTGATGATGATGGTGGCAGGGGAGCGCTGCAGAGTGGGGTCGGCCGCGGTCGCGCCCATGCCGCGTGAGATGTTGTGCACGATCCAGACATCCTCCTGCGGCGGCACGTGCGGCAGGTTGGTCTCCAGGACTTCGAGTGTGATGGCGGTCATTTCATTGGGAGACAAGCCGGGATTGATGCGGCTGACCTTGAGCGACTTGTAGAGGCGTTGGATGTGCGCTTCCAGCTTGAACGGTTTGTGGCCGAAAGTGCGGGTCGACTCGGTCACCGTATCGCCGAGGGTGACGGCCGTGTCGAAAACCGAGATCCTGGCCTGATCCGGCGGCAGCATTTCGCCGCTGAGGTAGACGAGATGTTTGCTGGCGTCGTGTTCCATTCGAGTTGTTCTCCCTTTTTATTAGGCCTAGAGTCGGGACAGCGGGGCCAGTAGCCGGCCCCGCTGTCTTGTTACGCTATCGCTCCTGCGGGGCGATGCTGTTTCAGGTCGATACTTCTTTGTCGATTGACCTGGGAAACGCGCTTGCCGCGGAGGGCGGGCCTATCTACTCATTGATGAACCACTGCGCCGGAATGGTGGGTGTCCACTCACCGGAAATCGACCAGGTTACCACATTGCGCAGCCGGTTGTGCACGTTGGTCAGCTGTCCGAACTTGGGATCGTCGACGACCAGACCGATGGACCAGATATTGTCCATGTGGATCTCGAAAACTTCTCGCATCATGGCGTCGCGAGTGTCCTCGTCCGGTTCACCCAGGATCTGATCGCGCAGAACACGCAGCCGCTTAACATCTTCGGGCGGCTCGTCACGCCGGGCAAGCACGTCGAAATTGCGGATGCGCCGGCCGATGAGATAGGCCGTCGCCCCGTGGGCGGCCGCCCGCCAGATGTAATGGCCGTGCGTGCCGTCCAACATGCGCGGGCCGTGCCAGTTGGCGCCATCTTCGCTCCAGGCGCAGTAGCCGAGATGGTCGTTGACATTGCGGTCGTCGGCGCTGTCGGGATTCACCCACCAGGCGCCGGTGTAGACGAACAGCTTGTCGTTGAAGACCAGAAGATGCGGGTCACGGACATCGCGGTTGTCAACGCTGAAGGAATGGACCGGTTGCCAGTCTGATCCATCGACGCTGGACAGGACGACGATACGCGACGAGGTGAAGAGCATGTGGCCGTCGGGGCAGCTGCGGAATGTCAGGTACAGGCGATCACGAAACCGGCACAGGTCGGTGAATGCGTTGTGATTGCCGTCATTGAACAGTTGACGTACGGAACTCACTCGGATGGAGGGCAATTAAGCGGCTCGTGTGAGAATGTACAGGTTCAGATCTGAGGATTGCGACCAGCTTTGTGGGCTGCCAGTGTCTGCATTATAGGGAATTTTGGGCTGTTGTCAAGGTTCCAACTCCAGCGCGGCGAGGGAGGAATTGACGGGGCTGTGCGAGGGGCTGGGGGTGAGGGTGGGGATGGTGACTGGATGAGGCGGGGTAGAACCGGGGCTGATTTATCTTGTTAAGAACTTTACTCATGGCAGATGGACGCCGAGCGCGGTGTTCGTAATTATCTCATGCGCTCTGCCGGTGCAGTCGCAGTGCACGTAGACGCAGCCGTCAATGACGATCTTGATGTTATGCGGGTATTTCACTGCCCAATCGGTATCCCCCTTGCCCATCTGTCGACCCCAGTATTCGCGGAAGAGCAGGACGCGCCCGCCCGGCTCGATGTATGCCTCGGACAGTTCCGCGTGCTCGCTGGGGGGTGAGCCGCCGGTGTCCCAGACGCGCAGGCAGTGGAACGTCTTTTCGCCAATCGTAACATCGTAGCTGCCCGCGCCGATGCCAGTCCCGTCCGTCGTGCGGTAAGAGCCGTCGGGCTGGCGCTGGTAGCGGCCGTCGTCAATGATCGTGCGTTTCTCGCCTCGGCCCCAGTCGGCTGCGAACCACTCGTCACTGAACGTTCGCAGCACCTTTCTTTCGCCGATCTGCTGGACGACGCCGAGCCATCTCGTCTCCTCTTCGTCGAGGCTGGCATAGAAGAGACGCGGCCTGCCGGGGACGTCCCAGTCCTCGCGAATTGCTTGTTCCTGCACCGCGATCTCGACGCAGTCCAGGTTATGGACTCGGGCAAGGCTGGTGACGACCATCGCGGTGACCGCGCTCAGCTCGAGCGTATCCGCCTCCTAGGTGGCCTGCATCGAATGGTTGCCGGGGGAGGGAACGATTGGCCACCATTGCAGCTCGGGAAGATCGATCTGTGTGATCTTTTTGTCGCTTTGGGCGATGGTGATGGCCGGTCGGATCGCCGGGAAGGGGTGATGGAATGACATTTCGCAATCGTCTTTGTGGGCCGCTGCTTTGGCTGCGGTTGTAAGACAGTTCCCGTCTAGCCCGGCAGGCGCTGACCTTAGCGCAAATGGTCGATTCAGGCAAGTGCCGGTAGGCGGGTGGGTCTGTCCCAGATTTTTGGTGGACGTTGTCTGAATCAGGATTTACAGGATTTGCGGATTTTCAGGATTGCAGGCGACCGATCGATTCTTGTTCAGCGGATCCTTTTCGCTTTGGTTTAAAGGGCAGTTCGCAGAGGGACAACAATATGGGATACACCCTAGGCGGGTCGTGCATCCAAAATGGTAGGGACGTTGCGATGTGTCTTTTCAACCGAAACGGAAAGATTGATCAGAAATTGAACTGTGGCCCGCAATCCTGACATTCCTGTAATCCCGAGAATCCTGGTTCAGACAACGTTTGCCCACAAATCTGGGCCAGGTCCCCCTGATTTCAGACATTTTGAGTGATAAAATTTATATTTTATAATAGCCACGAATTCCCTTGGTGGCTCTTTCCCGAAGAGGAGGGCGCCTCTCCCATGCAGGATACCAACATCACTTGCCATTGCTTGTTGCCGCCTCAAGGTTGGCGACAGCGCAGTTCCGTTGTGAGACATACAGCGCTACGTAGCCTGCGCGCCGGCAGGAGGCGTCGAAGACGTGACGATTCCAGGCATGATTCGATGCCGCGCACACAGCGAACGTGACCAGAGCGAGAAGGAGAGTGCAGAGTCATGGATGAAAGCCGCCGCAAGAAAATCCTGGCCCGGGGACGACCGGGGCCGTTCTGGCCCGCCGAACCGCTGCTGGGGGGATGGTATACGGAAGAGGAAGTGGAAGCTGCCACCAAGGCGATCCGGGACTCGATGGATCCTACTACGGTAGGCTTCGGCTTCATCTGCCCGGAGATTCTGGAATTCGAAGAAGGATTTGCCAAATACTGCGGGGCGGCTGAAGCGATATCCATTAACGGCGCTGGAACCGGCCTGGATATGGCAATGATGTGTCTGGATCTGGAGCCGGGTGACGAGGTGATCGTACCGGCCATCAACTTCCGGGCGGCGGCGATGGCGGTAATCGGACAGCGCGGGCAGGTAGTCTGGTGCGAGGTTGATCCCCGGACCTTTAACATGGACCCGGCAGATGTGGAGAAGCGCATTACGCCGCGCACGCGCGCCATCTTCCCCGTCCACATGAACGGGCTGTCGGCGGACATGGATACTTTGCAGGAGATTGCAGAGCGCCATCCCCATCCGCAGCATGGCCCGCTCAAAGTGGTTGGGGACGCGGCCCGCGCCGGCGCCGGCGGGTACAAAGGTACCAAGATCGGCGCAAAGGGCTGGATGACGGTTTTCAGTTTCCACACGATGAAGCTGATGACCACGCTGGGCGAAGGCGGGGCTGTCACCACAGATGACGCGGAGATCGCCGTCAGGTTGCGCGGCATCCGGCAGTTTGGATCGGCGCATGACGGCTGGGGCACGAATTACAAGATTACCAAGGTGCAGGCGGCGGTCGGCCTGGTGCAACTGCGGCGTCTTGACGAGATGACCGCGCAACGGGTGAAGGCGGCCAAACAGCGGGACGAACTGTTGCGGGGCATTCCCGAATTGACGCTGCCTTACGAGCCGCCCGGCTATGAACATACTTATTACCTGTACACGATGCTGGTGCCGCGCGCGTGGGCCGGGAAGAAGCGCGACCGTCTCATGCAGATAATGAATGAAGAACACGGGGTCGGGTGCGGGGTCTACAACCGTGCGGTCTATGCGGATTCAACGTTCCTTCGTGAGCAGACTGCCGGCCAGGAACTGCCCGACTCCGACGAACTCAGCGCGCGCTTATTTTGTATGGCCTTGCACCCGCTCATGAAGGAGGAGGAGAACGAGTATATGGCTGCGGCGCTGTGGGACGCGGTGGAACGAGTGCGTTGTGAAGCGTGATGGACGGTAGGATGGGAAAGGGGGTGGAAGAGGTCACAGCAGTCTACGTGCTTGCTGCGTGGATCGTTTCCCGTGTCTGCATTTAGTTTCCGCCCGACAGCGGCGGAGGGCCAGTTCGCCCACACCATTAGGCAAGACCCAACTACCCAGACGGCGAGATTTCTCGCCCCCTGTACTGGAGGTGACAGCATGAATGCAAAGAGGCTGACGCGCCGCGATATTCTCAAGGGCGCTACCATAGGAACTGTCGGTGTTGCCATGGCAGCCTGCGTCCCTACGCAGACGATGGCACCTGGCGACGACATGCCCGCCGCAGAAACCGTCACGCTGCGTTTCATGTCCCGACCACACTCGCAGAAGGCACAGGAGGTATTTCCTGACATTATCAAGGACAATTTCACTGAGAATACGGATCCCCAGATCAATGTCAATGTTGAGACAGCTGCAAGCGGCTGGGCGGACAAGCTGGTGACGTCGATGATCGCCGGCGATGCGGTCGATATCTTCCAGGCCTGGCCCGACATCTTCTATGTCTGGGTCGCCAAGGACCTGATCCTGGACATCCAACCCTACGTTGACCGCGACCTGACGGAAGAGGATCTGGACGACTTTATCGAGGCCCAGTGGACCAGGCTGCGCATCCGGGGCATTCGCGTGGGCATGCCCAAGTACATTGATGTGCGCTGCATGGCTTACAACAAGGATGTTTTCGATGAGTTCGGCGTTGACTATCCTGCCAACTTTGGCGCGGACTGGGACTGGCAAGAACTCACGAACATGGCCGAGGCGCTTACCCATGATCGCGACGGCGACGGCACGACCGACGTCTGGGGCACGCGGCTGATCGCCACTTCCTCGGCGGAGTTCTTCGGCTGGCTGCGCAGCTTTGGGGGCGACTACGTCAATCCCAACGACGACACTGACTGCTGGCTGGATGAACCTTCCTCACAGCAGGCCATGAACTGGCTGTACGAGAACATGTGGGTCAAGGAGCCGAATCCATTTATCCGACCGGAGGACGTGAGTGGGACATACGACGACTTCGTGTCCGGGCGGGTAGCCATCCCCTGGTTCAATGTGCGGCCGGCGCAGCAGGCAGAGCAGGTTGGCCAGCAGATAAACTGGGACTACGCACACGTGCCCAGCGGGCCGGTGCAGCGCAATGCGCTGGGCGATGCCGATGCCTGGTCGATCTGGAAGGGCAGCAGCTATCCTGACGAAGCGTGGGAATTCATCAATTTCCTGGCAGGCCCCGTATTCCAGGAACTGGGCACGCTGCGTTCGGAAGGTTCCCTGCCGATACGCAAGTCGCTCTTGGCCAAGGCGGTCGATGTCTACCGTGAAGAGTTCCCCTCGATTGCGGACAAGCACCTTGAAATCATCCCCGAGATGACGGAAATGGGCTATCTGGAGAATGTGATCTGGTTCAAGGACAACGACGCGGCGATGGAACTGATCGGCCCGGCGATGGAGAGGGTCTTCAATCTGGGTGACGAGGATCCGAGCCATTTGATCGAGGTTTGCGCGGAGGTGGAAGCGTACCAGGCCAGCCTGGAATAACGAAAAGTGAGAGGGCAGGAGTGAGGAGAGAGAGCAACTCTGTCTCCTCACTCTTTTTCGCACTCTCCTCACAGTGGGAGGAACTATGGCGCAAGCAGTCTCTGGCGGTTCGCCGGCGCCACGCCGGTTTACCCTTTCGCCGCAAGCCCGTATCAACATTGCAGGCTACCTCTTCATTTCCCCATGGATCATCAAATTTCTGACGCTCAACGCCGGCGCGATGCTTGCCTCATTTGGGATCAGCCTCTTCAAGACGGACTTTTTCACGACTTTCGAATTCATCGGTCTTAAGAACTACACGAGGTTGTTCACCGATCCCCTGTTCTGGAAGAGTCTCTCGGTCACCGCATATTACGCCTTCGGCATGGTGCCGCTTGCGCTCGTCTTCTCGCTCGTGATCGCTTTGCTGCTGAATCAGGGCATCAAGTTGCAGGGGGTCTATCGCGTCATCTACTATCTGCCCTCGATAGTTTCGGGCGTTGCGGTCGCCATCCTGTGGAGGTATCTGCTCCAGCCGCGCTGGGGGTTGATCAACCAGGGATTGGCGCTCGTGGGGATAGAGGGCCCGAAGTGGCTCTTTTCCACGACGTGGGCGATGCCTGCCTTCATACTGATGGGGGTTTGGGCAGCGGGCGGGAATATGCTGCTGTACCTGGCAGGTCTGCAGGGGATTCCGACCGATCTGTACGATGCGGCCTCTATAGACGGGGCCAACGCCTGGCATCGCTTTTGGCGAATCACGCTGCCGATGCTGACGCCGACTATCTACTTCAATCTTATCATCAGCATTATCGGCGCGTGGCAGATCTTTACACAGTCTTTCATTATCACGGATGGAGGGCCTGACAACTCCACGTTGACGATGGTTCTTCTGCTGTACCGCAAGGGATTCCAGCAGTTCCACTTCGGATATGCTTCGGCCATTGCCTGGGTACTCTTCGCGATCGTGATGCTCTTTACGGTGCTGGTAGTGCGCAGCTCGGAGGCTTGGGTCTACTACGCGGGAGAAGTAAGAGGATGATCAGGGGACAGTCGCTGCCAGGCATTCAGCGGGGTAAGAGCCGAATCCGGCTTGAGCATATCGCCGGTCGCACCGTGCTGTATGTGGTCATAACAGTGGGAGCGTTTATCTTTTCCACGCCTTTGCTGTGGATGATCTCGACCTCGTTGAAATCCCCTGAACTGATCAACCGCATCCCCATTGTCTGGATTCCGCCCGAATTGCGCTGGGCAAACTACATTGATCCATGGCGGGAGATGCCGTTCCTGCTATTCTACATGAACACGATCTTCATCACGGTTACGAACACTGCCGTCATACTGATCACCAATTCACTGGTGGCCTTTGGATTCGCGCGCATTCCGTTTAAGGGTCGCACGATCATCTTTTTCGTTCTTCTGGCAACGATGATGCTGCCGCCGCAGGTGACCTTGATTCCTACTTATCTGTTCTGGAGTCGTCTACATCTGGTCAATACATTCTGGCCGATCATGGCGCCGGAATGGTTGTCGGCGGCTTATGACGTCTTTCTGATGCGGCAGTTCTACATGACGATTTCGACCGACCTGGATGAGGCGGCGCGAATCGACGGCTGCAGTTGGTTTGGCATTTACCGTCACATCATCCTGCCCCTGTCAAAGCCTGTTATCGGCGTTCTGGCGATATTGAATTTTTCCTTCAATTGGAACAACTTTATCACCCCCCTAATTTATCTGAATGACTCCAAGTTGTTTCCCATTGCGTTGGGTCTGCGTCTGTTCGAAACGCAGATGGGAGGCGGCGACACCTATGTCAGGCTTGGGCCGCTGATGGCCATGACGCTTGTGTCGATCATCCCGCTCATGATCGCTTTCTTCATCGCCCAACGCTACTTCATTCAGGGTATCGTCATGACCGGCATCAAGGGCTAGGTCGTTGGATTCGCCGCCGCCAAGAGCGAGCGCGGCTGACAAGGAGCAGTGGGTCGCGATCTCTCGTGATCTCTCGTGCGACGCTCGTGCGACGCTCGTGCGAGGGTCGTCAAGCGCTGGCAGCACTAAATCGGTATTATTAGCCTGACAAATGCCCCTCCATCAGCGCTAACGCGATAGCGCGCCCCTATTCTGGGATGCACCGTTTCCGTTCAACCCGTTTGCTTTTCCCTGTTCACACTGTATATAATGCGGGTTGCCTCGCGTAGTGCCGGCTCGTCGATCTGACACTTTCGTCGCCGCTGACTCCTGGTGATCAAAGAGTTGGCGGCGGCCAGACACAGAGTCAGCAACGAAATGATCTCATTCATCGTCCGCAGAATTCTGCTCCTGATACCGACACTTTTCTTTATCACCGTTGTTACATTTCTGGTGATCGAGTTGCCGCCGGGCGACTACCTGGACGCCTACGCTGCCAACCTTGAGGCCGGCGGCGACCCCGTCGACAGGGAGCGGCTGGAGTCATTGCGCAAGCAGTTCGGCCTCGATAAGCCGGCACCTTTGCGCTATCTGCAGTGGGTGACCAATATCCTGCGCGGCAACTTCGGTTTCTCCTTTGAGTGGAACGTGCCGGTCGAGACGCTCATCTGGGAGAGGCTGGCGCTGACCTTTTTCATCAGCCTGTCTACCATCCTCTTCACTTGGGTAGTGGGCTTTCTGATCGGCGTCTATTCGGCGGTCAACCAGTATTCGATTGGCGACTACATCTTCACTACGCTGGGCTTTATCGGCCTAGGGCTGCCCAATTTCCTGATTGCGTTGGTGATCATGTGGTACGCGTTCGACCGGTTCGGCATGCGGTTGAGCGGGCTGTTCTCTCAGGAGTATCAGGCCGAGCCGTGGAGCCTGGCCAAATTCTGGGACATGCTTACCCACTTATGGCTGCCGCTGATCATCCTGGGAACGGCCGGCACAGCCGAGATGATCCGCACCATGCGCGCCAATCTGTTGGACGAGTTGAACAAGCCCTATGTCGAAACTGCGCGCGCCAAGGGTCTGAAAGAGCAGGTCCTGGTGCGGAAATATCCGGTGCGGGTCGCGCTCAACCCCTTCGTCAGCACGGTCGGCTGGACACTGCCCAATCTGATTTCGGGCGCCACCATCGTCTCGGTCGTGTTGAGTCTGCCAACCACCGGGCCGATGCTGCTGGGAGCGTTAATGACCCAGGACATGTATTTAGCGGCCAGCTTCCTGTTGATGTTGAGCGTGCTGACGGTAGTGGGCACGTTGGTCTCGGACATGCTGCTGGCCGTTCTCGATCCGCGGATCCGCATGGAAACGCAGTGAGCTGGGCGTCTGCGGTCAGGCGCTGACCGCAGGGCACGGTGTCTGTGCAGGGAGATTTGATGACGCAGGAACTTGCGGAAGGGCCGCCTACCATTCTTCCGGACGACTCGGAGTTTATCGAGGTCCCGAGCGAACGCGAAAAGATTCTTGTTGCTTCGCCGCGGCAGCTGATGTGGTGGCGCTTCCGCCGGCACAGGATGGCGCTGCTGAGCGGCGTCGTGCTGATCCTGCTCTATCTAGTGGCGCTCACGTGGGAGTTTCTGGCGCCGTACAATCCGTTGCGCCACGATGTGCAGTCAGCCTACGCGCCGCCGCAGAGGATGCAGTTTTTTGATGAGGAAGGGTTCCATTTTCCGCCCTTCGTGTACGGCCTGAAGGGTGAGCGCGATCCCGAAACTTTCCGCAAGATTTATGAAGTGGACAAGACGGCAAAACATCCGATCAAATTCATGGTGAAGGGCGACCCTTATAGGTTCTGGGGCTTTATAGAGAGCGATCTGCATCTTTTCGGTCTCGAGGACAATGAGGGCACAGTATTCTTGTTAGGGGCGGACCGGTTGGGTCGCGACGTGCTGTCCCGCTTGCTGGCGGCTACAAGGATCTCCGCCTCGATCGGGCTGGTCGGGGTGATCGTCAGCTTCGTTCTGGGCGTTTTGATTGGTGGAATCTCCGGCTACTACGGCGGCACGGCCGACATCGCGATCCAGCGCGTTATCGAGTTTATTCGGGCCATGCCCAGCATCCCGCTTTGGCTGGCTCTGAGTGCGGCGATTCCTAAGGATTGGCCGGTGACGAGGGTTTATTTCGCCATCACCATCATCCTGTCTTTGATTGGCTGGACCGGGTTGGCGCGGGTAGTGCGCGGGCGCTTTCTGTCGCTGCGCGAAGAGGACTTTGTACAGGCGGCGCGCTTTGCCGGCGCGTCGGAGGGGCGCATCATCGTGCGCCACATGACGCCCTCCTTCCTCAGCCATATCATCGCCTCGGTGACTTTGGCCGTTCCCTCGATGATCCTCAGCGAGACCAGTCTCAGCTTTCTGGGCCTGGGCATGCGGCCGCCGGCTCTCAGTTGGGGCGTGTTGCTGCGTGAGGCGCAGAACTTGCAGGCGGTGGCGTTGGCGCCGTGGCTGCTCTCGCCGGGGCTGTTGGTGGTCATCGCGGTACTGGCCTTCAATTTCGTGGGCGACGGCCTGCGCGATGCCGCGGATCCCTATGCCAGGTGAGAACCAAAGGCGGGGATAGAGCGCAGGAGAGCGCTACTCCATATAGGAGTTGCTTGCAATCAGACGGGACACAGAAATCAGACAGGAAAAGGAAAGATGACGGAGACAGTAGTTGACCCTGCAGAGATAGAGTTCTTCCAGCAAAACGGCTACATTCAGTATCACGACTTTTTTTCGCAGGCGGAGATCGCGTCGCTGCGCCAGGCGTTGGATGACGCGGTCGCGAGCGAGCGCGAGCGTATCCGCGGGGCCGAGAAGGGTGGGCGCGAATCGGAGGACTATGAACGCGTTTTCAATCAGATGATCAACTTGTGGACCGATTATCCGCAGGCGAAAGAGATCGCGTTTGACGTTCGTTTGGGCGAGTACGCCCGCCAGCTGAGCCGCTGCCAAAATGTGCGCATTTACCATGATCATGCGATGATCAAGCCGCCGGGCCAGATCAGCAAGGAGACCAACTGGCACCAGGACGCACCATACTGGCCGATGGACCCGGTGGGCGCCTTGTCAGCCTGGATCGCGCTGGACGATGTCAGCGTCGAAAACGGCTGCCTGCATTTCGTGCCCGGCACGCACAAGCATGGCAGGCTGGAGGCGATCAGCCTCACGACCGAGGGCGAGAGCGTGGTCGAGCGGTTCAAGGAGCAGGGCTATACGGCGCCTGAGCCGGTGGCGATGCCGATGCGCGCCGGCGGCGTCACATTTCATCACGGCTGCACTTTTCACTACGCCGGCCCCAACCGCACTGACAAGCCGCGGCGGGCCTTTGCCATCATCTACATCCCGGACTATACCAGCTTTACAGGCGGCAAAGACGCGGCCGGCGCGGCGGAAGAGATGGAGGTTGGCGGCCCCTGGGAACACGCGATTCACCCGATTATTGCCGGGCAATAGTCCACCAGTTGGTGTCACAGTTCACCGACTGGCCCGAACAGTTCTTGCAGCATACGGTAACTGCTAAGCCATATACAATGCCTATGTGGACCAGACCTTCATTCAGGCCGCCATTCGGGCTATCTCATCGTGTATTCGTTGGCAGCCGCCACTTTGCTTGAGCCGCACGGCTGGAATGGAGGCGTACGGTGGATGAGGCATGTTTTTGGAGGGGGGCGTTGCGGGGGCGCAGCCCCTGCACAAGGGAGGCCGCTTGCGGCCGACCGCCCAGAACTGCAGTGGTCAGTGATCAGTTGTCAGTGGTCAGAGACAGCGGCGATTGACTGAGGACAAGTGTGAAGAGAAGTGGGGAGAGAGTCGCCTTCGCTCGCCTCTTTCAGCATTGCAAACCAGTTGTGGCTGAGTAGTTACCAGCAAAGTTTATTTCAGATTGAGATATCGCTGTGAACTCCTGCGTTTTCCGACAGATATGGTGAGGGCAGTAAGGACGCGAACTCTGAGATGCATCTGTTTAGAGTTATCATAGAGAAATATGAGGACGGTTATGTCGCCTATCCGGTTGGCCTAAATGGAGCAATCGTGGGACAAGGTGATACGTACGACGAAGCCGTAGCCGACATATCTTCTGCGATTGAATTTCACATTGAGACATTCGGGGCGGAAGCGATTGAAACTGAGGAAAAGGTCTTGGATGCAACTATCATAGAAGTGGAAGTAAGCAATACTGGCATTTCAGTTGAACTCTCATGATCACCTGAAACCATTCACACATGGCACAATCCTACACGCAAGAGGAAGGCACTATGCAAAAGAAGGGATCCGTATCCATAACACGCTCCAACGGGCGCGGGCCGACCATTTGGCTGGCCGGGCCGCCGGCGGAGCTTGAAGAGTTTATGCCACTGGGCATCGCCGGCATCGTCACCAACACGGTGGTGCTCAATCTGTACGCCAAACCCCACGGCAGCGTCATCGCGCTGATTGAAGCCTATCTGGAGATGACCGACAAACCGGTCGTCATGGAGATTGACGGCCATTCGGTCGAAGAGTTGCTGGCTGTGGGCAAGGTCTTCACCGACATGTCGCCGCAGATCATCCTCAAGCTGCCCTGCACGCTCAATGGACTTAAGGCGTTCGGCATTCTCAGGCAGGAGGGCGTCGAGACCTTTTGCACGACGGTCTTCTCACTGAACCAGGCCGCGGCCGTTGCGCAGGCCGGTGTCGACCACATCCTGCCATTCTGCGATCCGGTGCGCGAGATGGGCGGCGACCCGACCAAGCTGATCCGCGACTGTGCGTGTATGTTCAGCGGCTGGGACGACAGGCCCTACATTATGGCGGCGCTGGTGCGCTCGGTGGAGACGGCCCACGCAGCCTTCCGCGACG
This sequence comes from Caldilineaceae bacterium, assembly GCA_965220715.1. GTDB lineage: Bacteria > Chloroflexota > Anaerolineae > Caldilineales > Caldilineaceae > Bin5. The sequence continues at coordinate 2,314,882 of OZ244843.1, read as the reverse complement.
GGGCTGACGAACTGGTCACGATGTGGACGGTCTATCGCGACATGCTCGATCACCCGCTCACAGACCACTGGAACAAGGTCTTTCTGGACGAGTGGAGCGACATGCACCAGAGCGGGCTGCTGGCAGGCGTGCCGGTGGAGGAACACAACAGTTGAAGGCATTGCTGATCAGGAAGTTATCGTTGCGAAAATACGGTATATCTGAAGAATGAAGCAGGATGCCATCGGACACGAAAGGAAACTCGTAACCACTTTGGACAGCGGAGACAATACTCCAGGAGGGAGATCATGGCAGACATTAGCGCTGAAAAAGATGGCTTAATCGATGGTATGCCGCGCGACGGGCGCGGTAACTGGCAACCGGAGGGAGTAAAGTTGCCCAATCCCATTTTCGCCTGGCCGCCCAAACCGATGGAGGTGGCGAAGTGGTTATACAACTACCTCTTTCCCTGGAATTTTATCTATATGGTCATCGCCGCGCTGACTGTTCTCTATCTGCAGCCGGAGATGTCCCGCATGACGAGTTTCAGCGCCGACTGGATCCTTTATATTTTCGTACGCAACCAGATCATGTTGATTGTGATTGTCAGCGCGTGGCACCTGTGGCTGTGGGCGCGCAAGTCGCAAGGCTTCCAGTTCAAGTACACGCCGGATTGGATGGCAAAGGGGAAGAAGCAGTTCCTGGGCGGCAACCAGCTATTCGACAACATCTTCTGGAGTTGCGTTAGCGGCGGCACGATCTGGACAGCCTACGAGGTGATAACTCTGTGGCTTTACGCTAATGAGTACATTCCCTACCTGGATCCGCGCGCGCATCCGGTCTACTTCGTCCTCTTGTTGTGTGCCATTCCTTTGTGGCGGCTGTTCCACTTCTACTGGACACACCGGATCCTGCATTGGCCGCCGCTCTACAAGGCCGGGCACTTTCTGCACCACCGAAACATCAACATCGGCCCCTGGTCCGGGCTGTCGATGCATCCAATTGAGCACATCCTATACTTCAGTTGCGCGGCGATTCACTGGATCATCCCGTCACACCCGATTCACGTTGTGTTGAACCTGCAGCACGCAGGTCTTACACCGGCGCAGGGCCATGTCGGCTTTGAGGCGGTCATCGTCAACGGCAAGTACAACCTGGCGGGGGCATCTTATTTTCATCAGTTGCATCACCGATATTTCGAGTGCAACTACGGCGAACCGGACATGCCTTTCGACTACTGGTTCGGCACCAGCCACGACGGCTCAGACGAGGCGCACGAGGAGATGCGGGCGAAGCGATTTGCCCAGCACAAGATCCGGACCTCGGCCGTGTAACCATTGCGACAGCGATTTTGACTGCTACCGCGATTTCGCACTGATGGAGATTTCAGATGACCCAACCTACGCGAATCGGGATTGTCGGCTGCGGCAGCGTAATGCAGCGCCCTTACATGAGGCTTATCCAACCAATGCGGGCTGTGGGCACGGTCGACGTCACAATCGCCTGCGACGTCAGGGAAGAGGTACGGGAGGTAGTCCAGGACAGGCTCGGCATTGAGCGATTCACGACCGACTACGAGGAGGTTATCGATTCCGAAGAGGTCGACGTGGTGATGGTGTTGACCTCGATGCGAGAGCACGGACCGATCACGCGTGCGGCGCTTGCGGCGGGCAAACACGTCCTGGTCGAGAAACCGATGGCCGTGACCCTGGAGGAAGCGGCGGAAATCGTTGAGATGGCCCAGCGCAGCCCGGGCCTGCTTGTTTGCGCTCCACATGTTGTGCTGAGTTCCACTTATCAGACGATGTGGCGGCACATACACGGCGGAGATATCGGTAAGGTGTTGATGGCGCGCGCCCGCTACGGCCATTCCGGGCCCGATTGGAGACCGTGGTTCTATCTCAAAGGCGGCGGCGCGCTGTTTGACCTGGGCGTTTACAACATCACCTGCCTGACGGGCTGGCTGGGTCCGGCCAAGCGGGTGATGGCAATGACGGGTGTTGCGATTCCCGATCGCGTTGTAGGCGGTGAGATGATGCGGGTGGAAGCCGAGGACAACGCGCACGTGCTGATCGATTGGGGCGATTCGGTTTTCGCGGTTGTGTCGACAGGCTTCACTATGCAGAAGTATCGAAGCCCGGCTCTCGAGGTCTATGGCAGCGAGGGCACCATCCAAATGATGGGCGATGACTGGAACCCTACCGGATATGAATTGTGGCGCAACGACGTAGGCGCCTGGCAGATTCACGAAGGTACGGACAGAGACTGGCAATGGACCGACGGCTTGCGCCACCTCGTAGACTGCATCCGCAACGACAAGACACCTGACATCAAGCCGGAGCACGCATTTCATGTCCTTGAAATCATGCTCAAGGCGCAGGAATCGGGCAGCGACGGGCAGGCGAAAACGATCGAGAGCACTTTCACGCCTCCTACATTCGAGGAAGAGCAGGAGGAAGTAGCGCCGCACAAGGTTCACGACTGGACACAGCGCTGATGAGTTATTCGGCCTCGCCGCGGCCTACTTTTGACGGCCCGTCGCACATCCCTTACGAGACGGTTACGCGCCATCTCTGGGGCGACGAAGAGTCGGGGGAGGTGGCGGACTGGATATATGTGTCCAGCGCCAAGATCCACCAGTTGGTCTTTGGGCTGGCCCCCGGCGGGGCTTTTAGACACTCGGACACCTACCGTACGATCTTCGCCGCCGATGAAGTGTTGTACGTCCTCAGCGGAGTGATGGCACTGAGCAATCCTGAAACGGGCGAGGTGCATCGGGTCAAACCGGGCGAAGCGGCCTTCTTCCGCCGCGACACCTGGCACCATGCATTCAACTTCAGCCCGGAACCGCTGCGTGTGATCGAGTTTTTCGCGCCGCCGCCTTCCCAAGGCACGTCGGGGTCATACGCGCAGACGAAGCCGAACCTGACGGCGCCGAAGTATTCGCAGGATCAGTGGATTGGCCGGTGGCCGAAATCGCAGGCGGAAGCCGAGGCCAAATACACCATTCAGGTAGTGCGCGAGGCGGATCTGCTGTGGCGGTTGGAGGGGAGGGATCAGCAGCTTCTGGTGGGAATTTTGGCCGCGACAGAGCATCTGACGGTCGGGAGGATGGAGTTGCTGGCAGGACAGCGCAGCGACGTGGAAGTGCATGGCGGCGATGAGAGTCTCTACCTGCTGGAGGGCGCGCTAAACGTGCGCGTGCCCGAAAACGATGGGCCGCGCTGGTTTGAGCTCAGTCCGGGTGACGGCTTTTTCGTCCCGGAGGGCACGCCGCACCAGTACTACAATATGTCGGGCGCGCCAACGTCGTTTCTGTGCGGGATCGCCCCCAGGTATTCGCCTGATATTCCGGATCAGTTCGCCAATGGCAGAGAACCCTGAACCGGCGGCCTGCGCCATCGGCCTGGATGTGGGCGGCACCAAGATCGCGGCCGGACTCGTCGCCCATCCTTCCGGCGCTGTCCTTGCCCGCCGGACGGTAGCCACGCTTCCCGGGCGCGGAGGGGAGGCGGTCCTGGGAGATACGCTGGCCCTTACCGAGGAGTTGATAGCCGAAGCCGGGAAGCTGAAGCTGGAACTGCTGGGCATCGGTGTCGGCGTGCCCGAGCTGGTCGATCCGGAGGGGCACATCACCAGCGCCCACACGTTGGCCTGGCAGGGCGATGGTGTTCAGGCTGCTTTCTCCTCGCTGGCGCCGGCCGTCGTCGAATCGGATGTACGGGCGGGGGCCCTGGCCGAGGCGATGTTCGGCGCTGGGCGGGCGTACAGGCTGTTCGTCTACGTGACAGTTGGGACTGGCATTTCGAGTACGCTGGTTCAGGACGGACTACCGTATGCCGGCGCGCGGGGGAACGCGTTGATCATGGCCAGCAGTCCTTTTACGATGGAATGCAGTTCTTGCGGCACGGCCCTGAATCCCATTCTGGAGGAGTTCGCAAGCGGCCCTGCTTTGGTAGCGAGATACAACCGGCACGGTTCGCTAACAGTGGAACGGGGCGAGGAGGTAACGGCAGCTGCCGAGGAAGGAGACGACGCGGCAGTGAAGGTCGTCAGGAGTGCCGGTGAAGCACTTGGCAACAGCGTAGGGTTCCTGGTAAACGTAATGGATCCCGAGGCAATCGTGGTTGGGGGAGGACTTGGAACGGCTGATGGGCTATATTGGGACAGCTTTGTGGCCTCTACGCGGGCACATATTTGGGCGGAGAATAGCCGAGGGTTGCCGATTCTACCGGCAGCCATGGGCGCAGATTCAGGGCTGATAGGGGCCGCGGCAACGGTATTTCAGAGTTCAGGAGAGGGGGAGCGTACATTCGCAGGGTCTAACATCGGCAGGAAATTACGAAAGTGAAGATGGTTCGACCGGACGACATCAGTTTTGAAATCATGCCATATTCAGGACAAGAAACCAAGCTTGCGAATAAGGAGGGCATTATGACACAGCGACTTAATCGACGCAGTTTTCTTCGCCTCTCGGCGGTGACGGCTGGCGGCGGGCTGCTTGCGGCCTGCGTAGCACCGGCAGCCGCTCCGGACGAATCGGGGGCCTCAATGGCCGAGGAGCCTATCGAGATCAGACTGGCAGAGGGAAGTTGGGTCGGGCCCGAAGGGATCGCGTTCTGGACGGACGAAATCATCCCTGCTTTCGAAGAAGAGCATCTCAACATCAACGTGACATTTGAGAACGCCGAGTCACCCGATTACCGCGACAAACTCTACACGCAGTCGGTCGCCGGCGACGCTCCCGATGTCATGTTCATCTGGGGTGGCATCAACTATAACCTGATGCAGAAGGGCCAGTTGCTGCAACTGGACGACTACTTCGACAGCGAAGACCTGGAGGACTTTTATCCTGCCAAACTCGATGCCCACCTGCTGGACGGAAAACTCTATGGGATGCCCAAGTATGTATCGACCGCAGCGGTGGCCTACAACAAGGACATCCTCGACGAGGCCGGCGTAGACTACCCCGATGGCACGTGGACCTGGGACGATTACCTGGTAGCATACGAGGCGACGACAATGCCCGACGACGACGGCAACATCGTCAAGTGGGGCAACTACATGAACTACAGAATACTGGAGCACTTCGTCTGGATGAACGGTGGCGAGTGGATGAACGCCCCCCTCTTCGGCACCAAATGCCTGCTGGACAGTGAAGAGGCCCTGGAGGCGCTCCAGTTCAACTACGACCAGATATTCGGCAGCAACCCGGTCTCCCCGGTCGCCGGTACGATTCCCGAAGTGGGCTGGAGTAACATCTTCTCGACCGGCAAAGTGGCGTTCGCGGAATCCCACAGCTGGACGGTCACGAACTACATCCGCGAGAACGACTTCAATTGGGACTTCACCGATTTGCCGTTATCCCCAGATGGCGGCAAAGCTGGAATTACGTTCGCCGATGGCTATGGCGTCGCCAAGTTGACGAAGGAGCCGGATGCGGCGGTTGAAATGGTGAGGTTCCTGACGGGTCCATGGGCGCAAAAGGCGATGGCGCTGAGCATCGTCGGGCTGCAACCGACCCGTCGCAGCGTCGCGGGCGAAGCCTGGGACGTGGAATCGATGGGCGCGAAAGCGGGCTTTGATGTCGCCGCATTCTCCCGCATCATGGATTACGCACGGCTCGATCCGGCCTTCCAGGAAAATGAGAAGGTCAACTCGGAAATCTTCTCGCCGATCTGGGACCGGATCTGGATAACAAATGAGCTCGGCCTGGAAGAAGGCGTCAATCTGATCGTGGAGCGAATCGACGAGCTTTTTGCCTGATCGCAGAGAGTAGGTCGGGCGAAATTTTGTAGGGACCTGGCAGATTGAGTACGCCTCGATCCGGAACGAAGATAGAGCAAGGCCGGTGTGTTGCCCACCGCAATTTGGTTGCAAAGGAATGCGATGGACAACACGCCGGCCTAACTTGAACGATTAGCACAGGCATCGCCCTTGTGCCGGATGAGTTGGAGGGCATTCCTTCTGGCCTCGGAATGTAGGGTGCAGCGGGAAACAGCCAGCATTGATGACGGCTTGGGGAACGGGGTAAGGTGGAAAGGGAGGATGCGCGCCAATCAACCTGATGAGGCTGCGCGTAAAGAAAGTAACAGTGGGTAAAGAGTTCGAAACTGATATTGACACTTCCACGTGCGAACCAGGAGGCATTGACGAATAAACGAATGAACCGACGCGATTTTCTGCGCCTGTCGGCGACGACGGCCGGCGGCGGGCTGCTTGCGGCCTGCGTCGCACCGGCGGCCGCCCCTGACGAATCGGGGTCGGCGATGGCCGAGGAGCCTATCGAGATCAGACTGGCAGAGGGAAGTTGGGTCGGTCCGGAGGGTATTGCATTCTGGACGGACGAGATCATACCCAGTTTCGAGGAGGGAAATCCCGGCATCAACGTGACGTTTGAAAACGCGGAGTCGCCCGACTACGCCGACAAACTTTATACGCAGGCGGTAGCCGGCGATTCGCCCGATGTCATGTTCGTTTGGGGCAACATCAACTATAACCTGATGCAGAAGGGCCAGCTGCTGCAGCTGGACGATTATTTCGACAGCGATTACCTTGAGGACTTCTATCCCGCCATCGTCAATGCCCATCTCATGGATGGGCAGTTGTTCGGATTGCCCAAGTATGTGTCGACGGTGGTGATGGCCTATAACAAGGACCTGCTGGATGAAGCCGGGATCGAGCATCCTAGCGGCGACTGGACCTGGGACGACTACCTGGCGGCATACGAGGCAACAACCAGGCGCGACGCCGACGGCAAGACTGTCCAGTGGGGAAATTACGTGGCCCAGGGTTATCTGCAACACTACGTCTGGATGAACGGCGGCGAGTGGATGAATTCCGAAGTCTTTGGTACGAAATGCCTCCTGGACAGCGAAAGGTCTTTAGAGGGTCTCAAGTTCAACCACGACCAGATTTATGGTGACAATCCGGTGGCGCCGGCCGCGGGCTCGATTCCTGAAGTCGGTTGGTGGAACGTCTTTTCGACCGGCAAAGTGGCGTTCATGGAGTCCCACAGTTGGACTGTCACAAACTATATTCGTGAGAACGAATTCGAGTGGGACTTTACAGATTTGCCGGTGGTACGCGACGGCGGCAGGGCGGGCCTCACTTTTGCCAACGGCTATGTCATTGCCAAGAAGACGAAGGAGCCGGACGCGTCAGTGCAGTTGGCGACGTTTCTGACCTCACCAGAGGCTCAAGAGGTGATGGCGCTGAGCATTGTCGGCCTGCAACCGTCGCGGCGCAGCGTGGCCGGCACTGCCTGGGACAATGAGTCGATGGGCGCGGTTGAAGGTTACGACGTGGCCGCCTTCTCCCGCATCATGGACCATGCACGGCTGAACCCTGCCTTCCAGGAGAACGAGAAGGTCAACTCAGAGGTCTTCGGTCCGATCTGGGACCAGATTTGGGTGACGGGTGAAATCGGCCTGGATGAAGGTGTAAATCTAATTGTGGAGCGTATTGACGAGATTTTCGCCTGATCAAGTTGAATTTCGAGGAGTGAGAAAGAGGAGAGAGTGAGGCCTTGCTCGGGTGCCGCCCGCGTCAAGGGGATTGAGCTCTCACCTCTCTCCTCCTCTCTTGCAACTCGAATTCGGAAAGGGGATCGTCCATATGAGCGCCGAAGCACAGAGCGGCCGAACTGTCTTGACAAGGATGCTCTCCTCGAATATCTGGTCGCGGCGCACGTTGCGTCAGCGGGAGGAGCTAATCGCTTACCTCCTGATTTCCCCGTGGGTGATTGGATTTCTGGCGTTCATTGTCGGTCCTATGCTGACCTCGCTCGGCCTGAGTTTAACCGAGACCGATCTATTTACGCTTGAGTTTGTAGGCATTGAAAATTATACAAAGCTTCTCTCCTTCGATTCGACGCGAACGCTGTTCTGGACCACGCTATACAACACGGCTTATTACGTTTTCCTCAGCATCCCCTTGACGATAAGCGTTGGTTTTTTCCTCGCCATTCTGCTCAATCAGAACATCTCGGGACAGCCCACATACCGAATCGTCTATTATCTGCCCGCGATAATCCCTTCCATCGCCACTTCGCTGCTGTGGCTGTGGTTGTTTCAGCCGGAATTCGGGCTGATCAACTGGGGGCTGTCGCTATTCGGGATCGAGGGACCGCGCTGGCTGTTCGACAGGAGCACGGCGAAGCTGGCCCTGGTGATCATGAGCGTCTGGGGTTCAGGTTCCAATATGCTCATCTTCCTGGCGGGGCTGCAGGGCATTCCTACCGAGTTATATGAAGCCGCTACCATCGACGGCGCCGGCATCTGGCGCCGTTTCCGCAGCATCACCATCCCGATGATCAGCCCGACACTGTTTTTTGTCGTGGTCACGCAGATCATCTGGTCTTCGCAGGTGTTCACCAACGTGTACGTTATGACCGAGGGCAAGGGGGGCCCTGTCAATGCCACTTTGATGATGGTGCTGTACCTGTATCAGGTAGCTTTTCGGCAGTATCGGATGGGGTACGCAAGCGCGTATGCGTGGATCTTCTTCCTGATTCTCCTGGTCTTCACACTTCTGCTCTTCAGATCGTCGAAGGCGTGGGTTTACTATGAGACCGATATTGGAGGGCAGAGGTCATGAGCGGCGCTGCCATAGGTATCGGGACATCTCGTGCGAGCTTAAGACGGAGCCAGAGGACGCAGTCCATCCTGATCCACACGGTGCTCATTGCCGGTGCGATCGTGGTCATGATTCCCCTGGCCTGGATGCTCTCTACATCCCTCAAACCGCCCCACCAGATCACGAAATTCCCGCCAATCTGGATTCCGGACCCGTTTGAGTGGTCGAACTACATTCGGGCGGTGACGATCTTCCCGGTCTCGTTCCTGGTGTTTATCCGCAACTCGATGTACATGAGCCTCATGATCACGCTGGGAACGGTTCTCTCCAACGCCATCGTTGCCTTCGCCTTCGCGCGTTTACAGTTTCGAGGCAGCCGGGTCCTGTTCATCATCGTACTGAGTACGATGATGCTGCCCCAGCAGGTAACGATGATTCCGTTGTTTATTCTGTTTTCCAAGATTGGTTGGATCAACTCGTACAATCCTCTGATCGTCCCGCATTTCTTTGCCAACGCCTACTTCATCTTTTTGCTGCGCCAGTTTTATTCGACGATCCCGCGGGAGCTGGACGACGCGGCGCGGATTGACGGCTGCAGTGTCATAGGACTGTTCGTGCGAATCCTGCTGCCGTTGAGCAAGCCGGCGCTGGGCATCACCGCGATCTTTGCGTTCACGTGGTCGTGGAACGAGTTTCTGGGGCCCTTAATTTATTTGAGCAGGATGGAAACCTTCCCGCTTGCCATAGCGATTTCGTTTTTGCGTGCTGCGCACGGCGTGTTGTGGTCCGAACTGATGGTCGTCTCCTTTATCGCCATGCTGCCGCCGGTGCTCCTATTCTTCGTGGCGCAGAAGCATTATATCCAGGGCATTGTTATTACGGGTGTGAAAGGGTAATACCCAAGCCACCTCTTGCCCACAACCAGTTGTCAACTCCAGTCGCAAAGGAAACGATAGTGATCTTCAAACCCAGCATCGTCGCGCGCATGTGGGACACCTGGCTCTACTATCACGAGGGCAAACACTATCTCTTCTATCTGCACAACTCGCGCGCGGATGTGCGCTGGGACGGTATGAGTGTGGCCGTATCCACTGACGGCGTCCACTTCGACGACCACGGCCCCATTATTCACAAGGCCGATGATGCAGTTTGGATGGGCACCGGCATGGTCTGGCGGGTCGGCGAGAAGTTCATGCTTAACTTCTCTGAGGAACGAGCCGACTTGCAGGAGATTTTCTTTGCCGAGTCGGATGACCTGCTGCATTGGACGCGCCTGCCGGACGATGAGTACATCTGCCGGGCGGATTCGCGCTGGTACGCGGACGACCCGACATTCACCAGCCAGCGTTGGGACTGCATCTGGGCGCTGCCGCGCGAGGAGGGCGAGGGCTACATCGGCTTCCTGACGGCGGTGGCGCGGCACGGTCCGGCGGGGTTGTGCGGCACGGCCGGCTGTGTGGTATCCGACGACGGCCGTCATTTTCGGGCGGCGCCGCCGGTGATCGAGACGGGCGTATGGGGCGACCGCGTCGAAGTGGGGGCGGTGGAGAAATTCGGGGACCGTCATTACATGCTTTTGGGCGTTGGCGCCGCGCCGCTGGGGGCTCGCCAACGTTCGCGGCTGCCGGCGGGCGAGGGCGGCATGTTCGTGCTGAACTCGGAGAGACAGGCCGGTCCCTATGAGCTCGACCCGCAGCAGGCCCCGTTCCTGAGCAGCAGCCCTATCCTTTACACCTACTTCGCCCGCTTCTACCGCTACGGCGACGACCTCTTGCTCAATCACCATACCGTCCCGCGCAGCGGCCACGCCGGGCCCGAGGACATCTACTTTTCACCATTGAAGTCGGTGCAGCGAGACGACGCCGGTATTCTGAGCCTGCACTGGTGGACGGGCAACGAGGCGTTGAAAGGCAAAGAAATGCCGGTCGTCCTGGAGGACTGCCAGCTATACGGTCTGCAGGAGGAGGTCTGTACGCTGGCAGGAGGTCAAGCCCAGTTAAGCGCGGACTCGGGAGGGCTGGCCATTCTGCCTGTTCAGTACAATACCGCGCGCGGCGCCATCCTGGAGGCGGAAGTGACGCAGCATAGTTCGGATGCGGCACTCTGCGGAGCCGGGGTTTTCGTGGAAGGGGAGGCAGCCAACGAGGGGACGTTGCTGCTGGCGCAGAGCGACGGGCGCGTGGGAGTCGGGCGTTACGACGGCTATTCGTTCAGGCCGCAGGACAGAAAGCCGTATCGCCATTTGGCTGACCAGCCGGCGCGCTGGCGGCTGCTGCTGCGCGATGCGCATGTCGAGTTGTACATTGATGACGTGCATATCCAGTGCTATACGATGGACCACAAGTCGGGCGGGCGGCTGGGCTTCGCGGTCGAGGCGGGCAGCGCGACGATCAGCAACGTGCAGGTTTGGGAGATGTCCCTCTAAGGCGCGCCTAACGTCGGGAAACCGGTCAGGCGGCGGACCGGATCACACAGCTGAACGCCCAGCAGCGCCATTCAACGTTGTCGAAGTTGCTCAATTTCAGACGCAACCTGTTCTCGCCCCTACTGAGAGTGACAGGAACCTCGCTGACTGCAAAGCCGTCATCGTGTCTCAAAGTGGCGATGAGCTTGTCGTTAAGCCACACTTTCAGCCAGTCGTCAAAACCGATACGCAGCACCGCCCTCTTTTCCGACTGGGCCGTTATGACGGTCTCGGCGTAAGCGGCGGCATCGACCGGCTGTGTGCCGGTGTTACCGGTGGCATCGCGGCGAAACCAGCGGGAAAAGTCGATCCAGGCCAGTTCCGGCGCTGTCTTCACCGCGGTCAGGTGACGCCCTCCCCACTCCCATTGGGCCGGCCATTCTTGTTCGGGCCTCTCCGGAAACTCAGCTCGCTTGAATTCGTCGAATGACTGACATTTGAACGGCCCAGTGAGCGTCCACTCTTCCGGCGGCTCAACTGCGGTGGTGTCGACCTCCATCGCTTTGTAGTAGTAGAGGACGCTCTCCATGTCGTTGGCGCGCGTGCCGAAGCGCAGCGACAAGGAGGAGTTGAAGGTTACGCTATCCGCGCCGAAAAAGCGGTAGGCGACGACCTCTGAACAGTCGGCGTCCAAGCCTACGACGTGCGGCGCGCCCGTCCACGCGCTCATGTCCGGGTACATGCCGAAGGAGTGGCCGAACAGATCCTCGCTGCCGATCCCCCGCAGGACGTGGGGATTGGTTTCGCCGTCGATCAGCCAGGTATCTCCGCCGGTATGCCAGATCATGTCGCGGTAGTCATGGCGCTGGACGGCGTGAACCAGGCCGGCGACAAATCCGCTGCCTCGGATTGCGCCGAGCAGGGTTGTGCCGAGTGGCTCGGCGGGCTTCTCCTCGGTGTATCGCGCGTGCAACCGGTAAGGAGTGAGCTTGACTCGGTTATCGTACTTTTGCCAGTTGACCATCGACCAGACGGAGGTCGATTCCTGTCCTGTATTGCGCAGAGTGATACGGCACGAACTCTGGAATGGCAGCGGGAAGTAGGAGTTGTAGCCATTCTTGGGCAGCAGCTTGAGCGGCGCTGATTCGATACGATAGGGGTCTTTTCCCAGCAGGACACCAAAGAACTGATGCAGCCTCATTATGACCTGCGGCTGCTCTTCATCGCATGTGATTTCGATGTCAAGTTCATCTGGCAGTGTGCTGGTAATCCAGAAATGTCGGACGCAGCCGGGGCCATGGGCGCTTATGAGATCAACAGTCTGCCCCGGGGCCAGATTGACTCGCCTCGTGGCGCGTTGGGACGTGTAGTCGGCGGGAAGTTGAATGAGGGGGAAGACTGGATCGGAAGGCAAGGCGATCTCCTCATCCTAAACGGGCAGGATTCTTCTTTCACAGACTGACTTGTCGTCGTATCGAGAATTCGTCGTGAGGCTATTGCTGCGCCGGCGCTGTTCGCAAGCCCTTTTCCAGGAGCAACGCTTCCATCCACTCCGCCTCGGCCTTGCTCAACGAGACCGGCGGCGGTTTGCTGTAGTCAAGAAGCAGGTCATAGCCGCCGACTTCGTAACAGCGCACAAGAATGGCAGGCAGGTCCAGCACAGCGTCATCATCTTCCGGTAGCAGGGGAATCTTGCAGCGCGGAAGCCGGTTTCTCAGCGGGATCGCGTAGACTTCCACCCGATTGCGCCGCTGGGGGCGACTGGTGCTGATGATGTAACGCCAGTCATGGGGGGCATTTATGTCGAAGAGACGGGCAAAAGTCGCAGTCTGCCCTGACAGGAGATCGAGCTCAACCAGATTGACCGGTGAACTGAGCAGTTCATCCTGCTTCTCAAGATACTGATCTCGCCCTCTGCCTTCCTTATTGGTTGGACTCAACACTTCTATCACCGTGACCACATCACCCGTCTCGCGATAGATAATTTCAAGATAGGGAACGCGGCGCTCCTCATCCAAAACACTTATTGTCTGTGGTTCGTCGGCAACGAGCGCGCCCGAAGTAATTCGCGTCTCCGCCAGTTCTCGGGACGGCCCGACTACCAGGACGTCCGGAACATAAACCTTATTCAGAGTCTCAAGTTCAATCCGTTCCCCAATGTTGGCGATGTATTTGGGGCGCACCTGCTGTTGAAGGCCCTCTGAGATATTGTAAATCAAGCGAAGATGCAGGCCAGGCCCAATTGAGCGTTTTTCCAAGTATGGGTCCATACCGGGGAAAGGACTAGGCATACTTATCTCCTGTACGCTATTGCCATTTGAAATGTCTGTTGGGTCGCACGACCCGATAACGTGCAATGAAAACGCAGGGACCCTTCTCTCCGCGCCAGTTCGACGTCATTGAGATGGCTTGGCCGCTTCCGAATCATGAACGAATGAATATTCTTATTCCTTCAGGAATCCGCTGGTGGTTGAATTGAAAGCAGAGCATCTTGACAACGTTTTGAGATTTCATCTCGAACCTATTGCTGAACAGGCCTATTTCTCAAGCCCTTTTCCAGGAGCAACGCTTCCATCCACTCTTCCTCGGCCTTGCTCAACGGGACCGGCGGCGGTTTGCTGTAGTCAAGCAGCAGGTAATAGCCGCCGACCTCGTAACAGCGCGCAAGAATGGCAGGCAGGTCCAGCACAGCGTCATCATCTTCAGGTAGCAGGGGAATCTTGCAGCGCGGAAGCCGGTCTCTCAGGGGAATCGCGTAGACTTCCACGCTTGTGCGCCGTTGGGGACGGCTGACGCTGATGATATATCGCCAGTCTTGTGGGGCAGTTACCTCAATAAGGCGGGCATAGGTAGCCGTCGGCTTCGAGAGGAGATCGATTTCAACCAGGTTGACCGGTGTGTTGAGAATCTCATCCTGCTTCTCAAGATACTGGTCTCGTCCCCGTCCGATCTTGTTGGCCGGACTCAAGACCTCGATCAGTGTTACCACATCTCCGGACGCGACACTAACAACCTGGATGTATGGAACGCGTCTTTCGTCATCCAATACTCTGATCGTCTGCGGCTCATCTGCTACCAGCGAGCCGTAGGCAACCTGAGTCTCCGACAGTTGGCGCGGCGGCTCTACCACCATGACATCGGGTATAAACTCTCTGCCATAGGGCTTCAGTTCGATCCGTTCGTCAATGCGAGCAATGTATTTAGGAAGCAACTGTGGTTGAAGCAGCTCCGATGAGTAAGCAATCAGGCGCTGGTGCAAATCCGGCCAGCGTGCACCGTGCTCAAAATATGGGTCCATGCCGGGGAAGGGGCTTGGCATCCTGATCTCCTTTACGCTCTTGCCATTTGAAATGTCTGTTGTGTCGCACGACCCGATAACGTGCAATGAAAACGCAGGGACCGTTCTCTCCGCGCCAGTTGGACGTGATTGACATGGCTTGGCCGCTTCCGAATCATGAAGGAATGAATATTCTTATTCCTTCAGGAATCCGCTGGTGGTTGAATTGAAAGCAGAGCATCTTGACAACGTTTTGAGATTTCATCTCGAACCTATTGCTGAACAGGCCTATTTCTCAAGCCCTTTTCCAGGAGCAACGCTTCCATCCATTCTTCCTCGGCCTTGCTCAACGAGACCGGCGGCGGCTTGCTGTAGTCAAGCAGCAGGTCATAGTCGCCGATTTCGTAACAGCGCGCATATACAGCAGGCAGATCCAGTACGACGTCGCTGTCATCGGGCAACAAGGGAATCTTGCAACGCGGTAGCCGGTTTCTCAGGGGAATCGCGTAGACTTCCACACCCCTATGCTTTTGAGGACGATTGATACAAATGTTGTATCGCCAGTCATGGGGGGAGTGCAACTCAGAAAAGCGGGCAGAGGTTGTGGTGGGCCTCGACAGAAGATCGATTTCGACCAGGTTGACCGGCAAGTTGAGCAGTTTGTCCTGCAGTTGGAAATACCGGTCTCTTCCGCTCCCCTGCTTATTGGCTGGACCCAGTACCTCAATCATTGTGACCGCGTCCCCAGATGGGAGATTGACAATTCGAAGATAGGGAATCCGTCGTTCTTCCCCCTGGCCCTGTGGTCTATGTTCAATCCTCACGTCAATTTGGGCAATGTACTTCGGCCTCAGTTGAGGTCGAAGCGATTCAGAAATATAGACTATCAGGCGCTGGCGTAAGTCCGACCAGCGTCCGTCGTGCTCCAAGTATGGGTCCATGCCGGGGAAGGGGCTTGGCATGCTGATCTCCTTCTCATTCATGCAGGGATTGCCCCATTTATACCGCGTAAATCGGACCTGGTCAATGGTGCCGGGACACCTCTACAGGGCAAACGCATCTTAATTCGGACGCCAAAATAGCCGACGAAGGGCACCCACAAGGGGTGCCCCCTACCTATTGTCTTCTCTCGGCGTTTTGCCTAGAGAAGGGCACCCACAAGGGGTGCCCCCTACCTATTGTCTTCTCTCGGCGTTTTGCCTAGAGAAGGGCACCCACAAGGGGTGCCCCCTACCTATTGTCTTCTCTCGGCGTTTTGCCTAGAGAAGGGCACCCACAAGGGGTGCCCCCTACCTATTGTCTTCTCTCGGCGTTTTGCCTAGAGAAGGGCACCCACAAGGGGTGCCCCTACCTATTGTCTTCTCTCGGCGTTTTGCCTTGTAAAGGGCACCCACAAGGGGTGCCCCTACCTATTGTCTTCTCTCGGCGCTATGCCTAGAGAAGGGCACCCACAAGGGGTGCCCCTACCTATTGTCTTCTCTCGGCGCTATGCCTAGAGAAGGGCGCCCACAAGGGGTGCCCCTACCTATTGTCTTCTCTCGGCGTTTTGCCTTGTAAAGGGCGCCCACAAGAGGTGCCCCTACCTATTGTCTTCTCTCGGCGTTTTGCCTTGTAAAGGGCACCCACAAGGGGTGCCCCTACCTATTGTCTTCTCTCGGCGTTTTGCCTTGTAAAGGGCACCCACAAGGGGTGCCCCTACCTATTGTCTTCTCTCGGCGCTATGCCTAGAGAAGGGCACCCACAAGGGGTGCCCCTACCTATTGTCTTCTCTCGGCGCTATGCCTAGAGAAGGGCGCCCACAAGGGGTGCCCCTACCTATTGTCTTCTCTCGGCGCTATGCCTAGAGAAGGGCGCCCACAAGGGGTGCCCCTACCTATTGTCTTCTCTCGGCGCTATGCCTAGAGAAGGGCGCCCACAAGGGGTGCCCCCTACCTATTGTCTTCTCTCGGCGTTTTGCCTAGAGAAGGGCACCCACAAGGGGTGCCCCTACCTATTGTCTTCTCTCGGCGTTTTGCCTTGTAAAGGGCGCCCACAAGGGGCGCCCCTACCCGACTCAGGCAGGCTCACGAGGGTTTGTCCCAATTTGATGCAATTGCCCTGGACATCTCTACAGTCCATTCTTTACTAGCTTGAAATCCAGACTGGGGGGGCCATACCATGGGTCGCGGTTACCGTCGCAACTTCCTAGAGCCGGTCTATAGCTCAAACTTCACTTGGTTTGCCGCTCCTTCCTGACATTTTTTTACTTGGCCAGTCTGCCTCGATCATCGTGCTATTGCCGGCTTGATCGCGACAGAGTTCTGGAAGGAGAAGCTCGTTCAAGGGGTTGCGATGAGCGGCATTGAGGGATAAACTGTTTTCAACTTTACACTCCATAGGATGCAATCTATGCACAATAATCGTTACGGCCATATGGTCCACGAATACACGGTCGGCCGCGTACGCGAAATCTTGCAGGAGCGAGCCGACAGGCTGGCGGCCATCCAGACGCGGGCGGAGGCCCAGGCATACGTGGACGACGTGCGCGCGAAGGCTGCGCGCTGCTTCCCCGCATTGCCAGCCAGAACAGACCTCAATGCGCGGACAACGGGTACGTCGGATCTCGGAGAAATCCGCCTGGAGAAGGTCGTCTATGAGAGTCGCCCCGGTTTCCTGGTCAGCGCTAACCTCTACGTGCCCGCGCGGATTGACGCTGAACTGCCTTGCGTCCTCGGCCTGTGCGGGCATTCCGAAAACGGTAAAGCCTACGGGCCGTACCAGTTCTTTGCGCGCGGGCTGGCCAGCAAGGGCTTCGCCGTCCTGATCGTGGACCCCGTCTCGCAGGGCGAGAGGCGGCAGTTTTATACGGAGGAGGGCGTGCCCGCAGGGGAATCCGGACCCAGGTCGACAGTGGCCCACAACATGATCGGCAATCGCATGTTGCTGACCGGCGACTTTGTCGGCAGCTGGTTCGCCTGGGACGCCATCCGCGGGCTTGACTACCTGCTGGAGCGGCCGGAGACGGACACAAGCCGCGTCGGCGTGACGGGCTGTTCCGGCGGGGGCACGCAGACGGCACAGGTGACGGCCCTCGACCCGCGCATCACGATGGCGGCGCCGGACTGCTACATCACCAGCTGGCTGTGCAACCTCGAAAATGAACTGCCGGCTGACGCCGAACAGAACCCGCCGCGGGTGCTGGAGTTTGGCCTGGACGAGGCCGACCTGCTGCTGGCCTATGCGCCGCGGCCCACGATGATACTGGCCGAGGAAAACTGCTACTTTGACCTGCGCGGCGCGCGCCAGGCGCACGCCGAAGTGAAAAAGATCCATACCCTGCTGGATTCGCCTGATTCCGCTGAAATCAGCGTCGGCCACCTCGATCACGGGTTTCATAAGCATGCACGCGAAGCGATGTACGGCTTCTTCATCAAACATGCCGGGCTGGAGGTCGATTGGCAGGAGTCGGAGATGGAGGAGATTCCGGAGGCGCAACTTAACGCGGCCGAGGGGGAGGTGGTCCCGTTCGGTAGCAGAAAGATATTCGGCTTCACGCAAGCGCGGGCCAAAGAGTTGGGAACGCAGCGCCCGCGCTTCGAATACGCGGCCCTACAGGACGCTGCAAGAAAACTCCTGCAGATCGAAATGCCGGACTCGCCGCCCCACTTCCGCTACCTGCGCCGCAACGGCGGGCAGGATGCCGCAACCGGCAAGGGCTATCAGTTCGCGGTCGAGAGCGAACCGGGCATTCAGGTCATTCTGACCATGTTCGGCGACCAGGAAAACCAGTGCCGCCGGCCGCGGGGGCCCGTCTCTCTTTACGCCGGCCATCTTTCCAGCGAGGAGGATTGCGCCAGGCTGCCCTGGCTGCAGCGGCGTCTGAGCGAGGGGCAGCGCATACTGGCCGCAGACCTGCGCGGGACAGGCCAGAGCTTTCCCACCACTTGCGGTTCCAGCGACCTGCTCGAACCTTACGGGGCCGATTATCTCTACGCCAGCTTCGGCAGCATGATGGGCGAGAGCTATCTTGGACGCCGCGTCCTGGACCTGCTGCGCACGATCGACTGCCTGGTGGACGGCGGCGCAGAGGTACATCTGATTGGCCGGGGCGTCGGCTCGGTAGCGGTCGCGCTGGCAGCTCTATTGCACGCTTCCCAGCCGACATGTGAGCTTGTCCACTATCTGCCGAGCTACCAGTTGCTGATCGACAACCCCTTGCACAACTGGCCGCTTTCCACTATGGTAGAAAACTGCTTGACAACCTTTGACCTGCCCGACATCTACGCCGCTCTGGGCGAACGGCTGCAGAAATGCGACCCTTGGGGCCCTTGGATTTGAGAGAGGCCACCAGCGCCGCGGCGCTTTTCCACAGACACGCAAAGAGGAGAACCTGAGATGTCCTATCGTGACGCCGACTTCCTGCGCAATCACATTGGCAGGATCATCGCCTTTTATCATCCCACCTGCATCGACGACGAGTACGGCGGCTACGTCAACCAGTTGCGCGACGACGGCTCGGTCTTCGACCGCATGACCAAGCACCTGGTAGGCAGTTGCCGTTTTGTCTACTGCTACTCGATGGCGTCGCTGGCGCTGGAGGAGCCTGCCTACGGGGACGCGGCCGCGCATGGGTTGCGTTGTCTCAAGGATTCGCACCGGCAGGCTGACGGCGGATTCGCCTGGGTGCTGCATGGCCGGGAGGTGGAAGACGGCGACCGTCACTGCTACGGGCATGCTTTCGTGCTGTTGGCGGCGGCGACCGCGGCCAAGGCCGGAGTAGAGGGCGCGGCCGCGCTTGCGGCGGAGGTGTACGACCTGCTGGAGGCGCGCTTCTGGGAGCCGGAGGCGCAACTCTACGCCGACTTGATCACGGCCGGCGACTGGAACGCAGTCGACCCCTATCGCGGTCAGAATGCCAACATGCACATGTGCGAGGCCATGCTCTGCGCCTACGAGGCCACCGGCGAAACGCGTTACCTGGACCGGGCCCATCTGCTGGCGCGGCGCATCTGCGTCGACCTGGCCGACAAGGCGGACGGGCTTGTCTGGGAACACTACCGCACCGACTGGAGCCATGACTGGGACTTCAACAAGGACGATCCCCAGAACCTGTTTAAGCCCTACGGTTACCTGCCGGGTCACTTCACCGAGTGGTCCAAGCTGCTGCTGATCCTGGAACGCTACCGCCCGGAGGACTGGATGCTGCCGCGCGCCCGCCACCTCTTCGACGTCGCGCTCGAGAAAAGCTGGGACGACGAGAACGGCGGCATGCACTACACGTTTGCGCCAGACGGCACCATTCTGGATCGCGACCGTTACTACTGGGTGTTGTCGGAAACATTCGCCGCGGCGGCTGCGTTGGCGCTGCGTACTGGAGATGACCGTTATTGGGACTGGTACGATAAGGCGTGGACCTACTCCGACAAGCATTTCGTCGATCACGAGTACGGTGGATGGTACCGGATCCTGGATGCCAACAATCAGAAATACGACGATCTCAAAAGCCCGCCCTCAAAGACCGACTACCACCCTTTGGGGGCCTGTTATGAGACATTGGAGGCGCTGCGGTTGGCAGGCGCGTGATCAGGCCCAGAAGATACTGCGGCCTTTCATCCGCAATCGGTTGAGGCGTGGTGTCGCAGGATGGCTCTTCACATCCCACTGCGCCAGCGCAAATTGACATAGCGCCGTTTCCCTCGCCCTAGAAATAATGCGTTTTGCAGGCCAGGGTGACAGGACGAAATCGATTCATGTCTTCTGGGCCGCGAAACGATGTTCTATCCTCATCATATCCTTCAGCGGACTCAAGGGCTGACGGCACCATAGTCCCTCAAGCAGGAAACAGACTCTTCGGACTTGACCTGTATGATTGTTTGACTAAACTCCTAATTGTTGTATTTTATATATTGTTGGTAACTACTAAGAAGGCACTAGAGCAAACGCAAATCCAACAGAAAGCCAATGCGGATTTTATGTTGGCTGGTAACTGCTAAGCCATATCCAGTGTGCCAACTCAACCCTTCATCCCTGACACCATTCGGGCTTTTATCGTTACGTGCCTGGTTGACAGCCACCGCCATTCTCGACAGGCGCCATGCTGCGAAGAAGACGTACCGGTCGTGAGGCGTGGTTTTAAGGGGGGGCGTTGCGGGGGGAGTCCCCCCGCACAAGGGAGGGCCGAAGGCCCGACCGCCCAAAAAACAGGAGTGAGGAGTGAGAGGACACCTTTGCTCGGCTCACACTGGGTCGCGAATTGGCTATGGCTGAGTAGTTACTATTGTTGTTTCTGTAGTTGCCCCTGTTGTTGCCACTTGCGTTTATGAATGCCCGTTTGCTGGAAATAGGA
This sequence comes from Caldilineaceae bacterium, assembly GCA_965220715.1. GTDB lineage: Bacteria > Chloroflexota > Anaerolineae > Caldilineales > Caldilineaceae > Bin5. Next base: position 2,294,320 of record OZ244843.1, on the reverse strand, counting down.
GGTGGCCTTCGAAAAACCTTACCATACCTACAAGATAGACCATTGGGTTTCTTCACCGCATTTTCGCACGAAAGGAAAAGCGCAAAGTGAGTAAACAGCTATCACGTCGAGGATTTCTGCGCATTGGAGCTGGGAGCATTGGCGCTGCGGCACTGGCTGCCTGTGCCGTGCCAACGACCGTCGAGGTAGAGGTGACCGCCGTTCCTGTCAGACCCGAAATCGTCCAGCTTGAGTACGCTGGAGTTCACGCCCCCTCGGGCCTGGTCGGAGAACTGAAGAGGGACCTAATAGTCCAATTCAACGAGGAAAACCCGGATCTACGTTTGGAGTATACCTGGGGCGCGGCGCGTACTGCAGGTACCCTGGCATCAGAGGCGCTCATGGCCGACATCGCCGCCGGAATTCCACCGGACCTGGTCGATTTTGAACCGGCCTCGGTGCCGCTGTGGGCGGAAAACGGAGCCCTGATCGATCTCACCGACAGGATGAGCGCGGCCGACCTCACCACCGGCCTATTCTACAAGGCGGTCAATGACCAGAACTTGTGGAAGGGCAAGTGGTATGCTTTCCTCTACTCGATGGACGGACGCGTCCTCTACTACAGAAAGGACCTGTTCCGAGAGGCCGGTCTCGATCCAGATAGCCCGCCCACCCACATCGATGAGATTGCTACGGCTGCGGAGGCGCTGACGAGTAAAACCGGGGAGCGCTACGAATCGATCGGCTTCATCCCGTGGGCCTTCCAAGGCCGCTGGATTTACACGTGGGGATTCAGTTGGGGGGCCCAATTCATGAATCCCGATACACTCGAACTGACCGTGAACCATCCGCAAGTAGTGGCCCTTTGGGAATGGATGAGGGATTGGCGAGACCAGTACGGTGGCATCAATGTGATCACTTCCTTTACCGAAGCGTTCGGTGCGCAGGCCCAGGATCCGTTCATCATGGGCGTGGTCCCGATGATGATCAACGGCAACTGGATGATCTCCAACTTCAGGAAATATGCCCCTGACATGGACTATGGCGCCAGCTGGATTCCTTACCCACGCGAGGGCGGGCAAGAAGCCACCTGGACCAGTGGCTGGAGTTGGGCCATCCCCAGAGGCGTAGACTACCTGGACGACTCGTTCAGGGCTCTGAACTGGCTGGCACAGCGTGACAACATCGAAGCCTACAATCTGGGCAGGTCGAATTTCTCGCCTTACATCGAGCATGGTGAGAGCCCCGCGTTCCGCGAAAACCCGGCGATGAGCTTCTTCGTCGATACCTTGCCCTTTGCCGGCATCATGCCGCCGACGCCGATGAGTGATATGGCATGGGCGGGCCTGAGTGACGCATTCGACGATATCATGCACGACAAGGTGGATGTGCAAGAGGCGTTGGATGATCTGAATGCCAGACTCAACGAAGAGTTGCAGCAATACCTGTAGCCAAGGAACGCTGCACGGGAAGAGGCGTGTAAAATCTCCGAAAAGTGAGTAGAGAGGAGTGAGAATGAGAGGCGCTGTCTCACTTCTCTCTGCCCCCCCTCCTTCATAGGGAAAGGAAAAGTTCGTGTTAAAGTCGGTCCGGGAGAGCAAGATCGTGCGCCGCAAGCTGATGTGGGGACTCATTTTCATCTCCCCTTGGCTCATCGGCTTGATATGTTTTACGGCCTATCCGATCGGCGCTTCTTTGGTCTTTAGTATGACCGACTACGACATCATGTCGCCGCCGAAATGGGTGGGTCTCGAAAACTACGCCGACATGCTCTTCGACGACGCTCTGTTTTCCAAGAGCCTCTCCAATACGGTCATCTTTGCACTGCTGAGCGTACCCACGTCGATTGCGGTTGGTTTCGGGCTTGCCCTTCTCCTCAATCAGAAGGCGCTGGGAGAATCGGTCTTTCGCACCATCATTTTCGTTCCTACGCTGGTACCTAGCGTGGCGCTGGCCATCATGTGGCTATGGCTGTTCAACCCCCAGTTTGGCGTCGTCAACGGCCTGCTGTGGGAGCTTTTCGGCATCAACGGGCCTGGCTGGCTTACCGATGAAGACTGGTCCAAACCCACTCTTCTGCTCATGTCGCTATGGACCGTTGGTTATGGAGTAGTCATATTTTTGGCGGGCTTGCAGGATATTCCCCAGTCGCTCTATGAAGCTGCCGAGATCGACGGCGCCGGCGTTGGCCAAAAAACCCGCCATGTGACGATACCACTACTCACCCCGGTTATTTTCTTCCAGCTTGTCATTTCGATCATTGCGATTTTCCAGATATTCACGGCTCCGCACGTCATGACAGGAGGCAGCGGGCAGCCGGCCAAGTCGCTGCTTTTCTACGTGATGTATCTTTATCGTCAAGCCTTTGTTTATATGAGAATGGGCCATGCCAGCGGGATGGCCTGGATACTGTTTCTGATTATTCTCGCCTGTACTTTGGTCATCTTTCGCACTTCTGGCTGGGTTCATTACAGTGGCGGCGAGAGAGGGACGACGACAGATACCTAACGCGCCGGCGCCAGATCAGGAGGCCACCCGGTCAAGTCCCGCCGCCGCGCGGGGCTGCAACCATCCCACATTGCCATGCTATCAAAAACGGACACGTCCGCGCCTGAAATGAACTGGACCGTCCTGTTCACGCGCTCCCTCTTGCTTGCCATCCTGCTGACCATATCGGTCATGTTCATACTTCCCTTTTTCTGGATGCTCATGACTTCGTTGAAGGCGCCCGTGGAGTTGATGAAATGGCCGCCCGGCTGGTTTCCCGACACATTCCGCTGGCAAAACTACGAGGAGGCCGTGACATACATTCCGTTCTTTCGCTACGTAGGCAACACGATGGTGATCACGCTCGGCTCTATCGTTGGCGTACTGATCTCTTGTCCAATGGTAGCGTATGGATTCTCGCATATCAACTGGCCGGGGCGGGATGTCCTCTTCGTAGTGATGCTGATGACGATCATGATTCCTTTTCCGGTTACGATGCTTCCCCTCTATGTTCTCTTTGCCAGGATTGGCTGGATTAACACCTATCTGCCGCTCGTATTGCCTCTTTTCTTCGGTGTTCCCTTTTATATCTTTTTACTACGACAGTTCTTCATGACGATTCCTGGTGAGTTGACCGACGCCGCCCGAATCGACGGGGCATCCGAGCCGCGCATCTACTTGCAACTGATCCTGCCCCTGACGAAGCCGGCGCTGGCAACCGTTGTCCTCTTCCAGTTTCTGAGCAGCTGGTCGGACTTCCTTGGACCACTGCTCTACCTGAGAGATAGCGATATGTTCACGATTGCTGTCGGGCTGCAGATGTTCCATTCCGAGCACGATACGGAGTTCCATCTGCTGATGGCGGCCTCGACCGCACTTACCGTACCCATCATTGTTATCTTCTATCTGGTACAGCGCACCTTCATACAGGGCATTACCTTGACTGGACTACAAGGAACCTGATCTGCCCTCGATTTGAAAATTTGCCGTTTTCTCAAACGCGTGTAGCGTAAGAGAAGACGAGGCGCCTGAATGTCGATTGCGTCTCGCCCGCACCTGACATATTGCACTTTCTGTCACAAGAGTATTGAATTGCACACCTCAGGAGGACACAGAATGAAGGTCGATGAGATTGTCTTGGCCCGGGAGCGGTATCAGGACGATGGCTTCTACATCTGCCCGGAGCCGCTGCTACCGGCGGACGTCGTGGAACCGGCCATAGCTGGCATGGACGCATTGAGGGCGGGTAAGTATGATACGGGCATTCCGCCGCGCCCTTCGTCCTGGACGCCTGGCGACGATCCCGACGCGCTTTGCAAAATCGAGATGCCGCAGATCGCCAGCCAGGCCATTATGGAGCTTGTCTCACACCCTGGTTTGGGGGCAAAAGCGGCCGAGATCACCGGCGCAGAAGCAGTGCAGGTATGGTGGGTGCAACTACTGTATAAGCCGCCGATTGTCGCCGGTCAGCAGGTCCGAACGCACGTTGGCTGGCACCAGGACTACAACTACTGGAGTATCTGGGAAGATGACAGCGAGTTGTTCACGGCCTGGGTAGCACTGAGCGATGTCGCCCCTGACTGTGGCCCGATGAACTTCGTGGTCGGATCGCACAAGTGGGGCTTGTCCACCAAGAGCGACTTCTTTTCCCAGGATTACGATGCCCTGCGCGACGCCATCCGCGTTGAGCAAAATCAGGAGTGGCAGGAGGCGCCTGCCATCTTGCCGCCGGGCAGCGCCAGCTTTCATCAGAAGCTGACATTTCACGGCAGCGCCCCCAACTTGTCCTCGCAGCCGCGACGCAGTTTCGCCGTTCACATGCGCACGGAGAAGTCCCGCCCGAAGGAGAATGTCCGCCAGGGGCTGACCACATTCATCGACGATCCACGCTACTGCCCCATCGTCTTCGGGGATGCCGGCGCGCTGAAGTAAGCAGAAGTAGACAGCGTTGCATCCCTCCACGTGGCTGCGACAAAGCAACTCGATCTTCCTAAACAAAGTATAATGAATGCGCTCACAGTTCGCATTGCGTATTACTCAACAGGAGTATAAGGCTATGCCCGTCAAACCCTACAACATCGAACAGTCCAAGGCCCTGCTTGACCGCTCCGACCAGTTGATCGTGCGCGGGTGCCAGGGGCACAAGCGCAGTCACGAAATGCTGGCGCTCGGGTACCCGGTCTTTACGCAGCGCGCGGCCGGCGCCCGCTTCTGGGACGTGGACGGCAACGAATATCTGGACTATCTGATGGGCTTCGGCCCCATCCTGCTCGGCTACAACGACCCTGTCATCAACGCGGCCGTGCGGGCGCAGATGGAGGAAGGCACGATCTACAGCACAGCGCACCCCAAGGAACTTGAAGTCGCGCAGATGCTGATCGACCTGATCCCGGCTGTGGAGATGCTCGGATTTCTGATCGGCGGCAGCGCGGCCACGTCGGCGGCGGTGCGGCTGGCGAGAGCCTACACCGGTCGCGACAAGGTCCTCCGCTGCGGCTATCACGGCTGGCACGACTGGTCTCGCACCGAGGACGAGGGCGCGCCTGCCGTAATCGCTCCACTCACGATCGAAGTTCCCTACGGCGATCTCGATGCCATCGAAGACTGCTTCAAACAGAATGACAGCCAGGTCGCCTGCCTTATTATGGAGACGATTCGCGGCGACGGGCCGCCGGAGGGCTTCCTGCAGGGTTGCGTCGATATGGCTCACAACTACGGCGCGCTCTGTATTTTCGACGAGGTCAAGGTCGGCTTCCGTGTAGCCTTCGGCGGCGCCGGCGAGTACTACGGCGTCACCCCGGATCTGACAACCTTCGGCAAAGCCTGCTGCAACGGTTATCCCGGCAGTTTCGTCGCGGGGCGCAAGGAGATCCTCGGATCGCCGCAGTGTCAGTCCAGCTGGATGGCGGCGACCTTCCACTGCGATCTGCCCAGCCTGGTCTGCATCGAGACGGTCATCAACGAGGTCAAGCGCCGCGACGGTATCGCTTACCAGTGGAAGATCGGCAATCGCCTGATCGAGGGCGTGAACGCGGCTTGCGAAGAGGGCGGCCTCGGCTACCGGCTGACCGGCACGGGTCCTATGCCCACGCCGGTGATGGAGGAGGATGACAAGGACCGCTGCATCGCCATGCTCCAGGGTTGCCTGGCGCGCGGCTACTACCTGCATCCCGGCCACCCGATGTTCCTCACCCTCTCCCATTCAGAGGAGGATATCGAGGACACGATTGTGGCAGTGCAGGAGTCGATTGCGGATCTGAACTGAAGGGAGAGGGGCGACGCATTTTCCGTAACGGACAACTGTTCTACTTGAGATTGGAAGGGCAATACAGGCTATAAGGAGTTGTGTACGCGATGACGGATGCGCTGGTAAGCGAACGAATCAAAGTGCCCGCTGTGGTGGACCAGGGGCAGGTCGACTTCTATGTGGACAACGGCTTTCTGGCCGTGCCCGACCTGTTGGACAAAGATGAACTGAGCGAGCTAAAGGGGGACATCATTAAGCTGGCGCGCGGCGGGTATCCCAATCAGACGATCCAGCCGGTTGCGGCAGAGCTTAACGACGACGAGGTTCTCTCCAAAATTCTAGCCATCCATCAGCCGCACTATGTGAGTTCGGTGATGGAGAAATATACCCGCCACTCCAGGATCAGCGGCGTTTTGAGCCAGATCACCGGCGCGCATCTGGCGCACTGGTCGGGCAATGTAAAGTGCATGCAGTCGATGCTCTTCATCAAGCCGCCCGGCTACCAGGGACAATCCTGGCATCAGGACGAGAACTACATTCCCACGCGCGACCGTTAGTTGATTGGCGCCTGGATCGCGTTCGACGATGCGTATGCTGAAAACGGCTGCATGTGGGTGATTCCGGGATCGCAACGGGCGGGCTATCTTTATCCCACCCAAAAACACGGCAAACCCGACGAGTTCGACACGCACGATGACATGGCGACCGGTTTCGATGAGTCGCCCCAGATTCCGGTTGAGGTCAAGGCGGGCAGCGTCATCTTCTTCAACGGTTATTTACTGCACCAGTCGCTGCGCAACCGCACGCGGGACAGCTACCGCCGCGTGCTGGTCAGCCACTATCTGAGCAGCGAATCGCTGCTGCCCTGGGTCAAGACGGTGCAGGATCAGCCGGTGGCGCGCGCGGATGTGCGCCGTGTCTTCCCGGTAGCCGGCGTCGATCCCTACGCCTGGAAGGGTTACGAAAAGCAGCCCGCGGCCGAGACCAGGCTGTACATCCGCAAAGCGACATTTGATGAGGAATGAGGCAATACGAAAAGAAAACTGTTTGTCTCTTTTCTCTCTCCTCTTCACTCGCTCCTCATTGCTAGAGGATCAATATTGATGGCTGATCAGAACGCGGCGGGATCAGGTTGCCGCATCGACCGGATCGATTTTCACGGCTGGCGGGCTGTCAGGTTGAGCAACGGCCTCGTGGACCTGGTGGCCGTGCCGGACGTCGGCGGCCGTATAATGGCTTATGATCTAGGAAATTTTCCCTATTTGTGGTTTGACCGCAATTTGGCGGGCAAGCTCTTTTCCGATGAGGAGAATATGGGGGACGGCAGTATCGCATCCTGGAGGAACTACGGCGGCGACAAAACCTGGCCGGCGCCGCAGGGCTGGGACCGCCCGGACCAGTGGCACGGTCCGCCCGATCCCGTCCTCGACACCGGGCGCTATACGCTCGAAGTCGTGGACAGTTCGGACGCCGCCGCTTCCATTCGCATGACCAGCCCGCCGGACCCACGAACCGGCGTCCAGATCAGGCGCCGGATTACGCTCCATGCGGGCGGGGGCCGCGTCAGCCTGCACCTGGAGATGACAAATATCTCCGATCAGGAGCGTACCTGGAGTATTTGGGATGTCGTACAGGTGGATGCCACCAGCCGCAACCCTGAAGGGGCCGAATCGCACAGTGAACAGGCTTGGCTCTACATTCCGACTAATCCCGAAAGTGTATTCGACCGGGGCTACAACGTCATGTTCGGCGAAGATGACAACCCCGAATGGCAAGCAGAAGTGCGTCCCAACCTTTTGGGCGCGCAGTATCTGTATCGCCTGGGCAAAATCGGCGTCGACTCGACGGCCGGGTGGATCGCTTTCGTTAACCAGGATACAGACTACGCCTTCTGCCAGTGCTTTCCCTACTTTCCTGACGATGCTTACCCGGACGAGGGTGCGTCGGTTGAATGCTGGACCACCGGTCACGGCGAGGTCGTGGGCGGTCTGGATTTCGGCAAGTTGAATCTGTTCCACGTCGAGGCGGAAATCCTGGGGCCTCTGCGCACGATGGCCCCGGGCGAAACACAGAGTCTGGATCTTGACTGGTACGTGGCCCGCTGCCCCGGTCCCATCGTCAATGTTACAGGGGCAGGCTGCTCGCACGAGCGCTTGCGGGCCGATGCTGTAGACGCTGGCATTCGACTGACCGGCGTCTTTGGTCTGTTTCATGTTGGCGACGTGGAACTCGTGTGGCTGGATGGCGAGGAAGACGAGATTTTCGCGGCGACGCTGGCGCCGGCCAATCCTCTCGACGTGTTGCGAGTCGATTGCGTGCGCAGCGCGCCGCCCGGCGCAGGCGCCGTCCAACTTCGCCTCCGCGATCCGCAGGGGCAGACGGGCGCGTTGCTCGACCACTGCCCCCTCCCCACTTCATCAAAGGACTGAACTTGTGGAGCTTCTCAAACGCTATCAACATCTGCGCGGTTTCAATTACGTGCCCAGCACGGCTGTCAACGATATTGCATTCTGGCGTGACTACGATGAGGCTCTAGTCGAGAGGGAGTTGACCTATGCGCAGCGATTGGGCCTGAACAGCGCCCGCCCCTTTTTGGCCTACGTGGTTTACGAACACGATCCCCGGAGCTTCCTGGCCCGGCTGAGACACTTTGTGCGTGCGGCCCACGAGCGGGGAATCAGCGTTATGCCGGTGGTGTGGGACTCCTGTTTTGACGACACGCTGCCCACCTACGGCTCGACCGAGAACAAGTGGATCCCCAATCCGGGCGTGCAGCGGCTTGGGCCCGAATTTTGGCCGGCCGGCGAGACATACTGCCGCGATCTGGTGCAGACGTTGGGGTCGGAGCCTGGTCTGGTCATGTGGGACATGATGAACGAGCCGATGGTCACGAGCTGGGTGGGTGAAGACGTTCCCGACCGCGACAGTCGCATCAGCATTATCTGGAACTTCGTGCATCATTTCTGCGGCGTGATGAAGGAGTTGGACAGCGCCCATCCGATCACCGTAGGAGTAGCCTATGCGCCGAATCTGGCGCAGGTGGAGAAGCATGTGGATGTACTCTCCTTCCACGACTACAGGAACACACGCGCGGGCATCCGCGGCCACATCGACGAAGGAATCCGCATTGCGGAAGCCAATCAAAAGCCAATCTTCATCTCTGAGCTGGCCTGCCTGGCCCGCGCCAACCCATATGACGTTACGCTGGAAATCTGCCAGGAGGTCGGCATCGGCTGGTATCTGTGGGAACTGATGATCGGCGAGAGCCGCTGGCGGGATATCCACGGCGTCGTCTACCCGGACGGCACGGTGCGGGATCCCAGCATAGTTGCAGCGATACGGGGCTTCTTCCGCCGTCGCGGGTCGGACATGATAGGGCCCAATGTTGACAAGGAAGGAGCCGCCACACGGGTGCTTACGCAGGCAGAAAAGTGGCTTGGTGCTGTCAACTCCGACTACGCGGCGGGGGTGGGCCTGCTGGAGACGATTGCCAATCTGCTGGAGGCCGGCGAGCATGTGCCGATGAGTGATCCGCCCAGTGCCAGGGCGCTGGCGCTTGCTGAGGAGAGCGCGGCGAATCGTATGGAATTGGTGCGCCTGCTGGTTTTGTGGGGCGAGGTATTGGCGGCGGCATGAGTCGGAATGGCATTGCGCACATTCTGTGAGTTTGTCGTGATTCACTGCCCGGTTCGCGTTACTGCCGCGTGAAATAATTACACAGGTGTACTGGGTTGGGTACTGCTGATAGGAAATACAGAAGGGCTGCGATTGGGCTGTGGGGCCCAACGTGGAATGGGTGGCGCACGCCTGACCAGACGCGCTGTGCCTGCTGGAGATGACGCCCAGGGCTTACGCTGACGCTGGATTACACGCACTTTGCCTTCAGAGCGATCAGCGACGACGAAAGCGAAAAGCTGATCCCCTACACGTCCCACTTTCACGCGCGCGGCGGGTATGAAAATCGTTTGCAGTCGAAGTTCGAGGAGAATGTAATCGACTATCCGCGCGTGCTGCGGCCGCTGCGGTATGCAGGCTACGAGGGCTTTGTCTGCGTCGAGTATGTGTAGACGGAGTGGGAGGGCTGCAACGAGGTTGACAATCTATCGGAGACGATCCAGAAGCGGGATCATCTGAAGGTGGTTGATCTCGGGATGTGATTCAAATTATTCACGAGATGGCCATTACAACTTTGGCACGAATCATGGTCGGTTTTTCGTGTTTGGTCCATTTTTATTTGTCATCTACAATAGTGCTGGCTCTTCCACATGGAAATACCGTATAAAAAACACAGATAAGGAGAAGCAGGAAATGTAGAAGCCCAATAGTGTCCCCAAGTCTTTCTGGTCGAGAATGGTTGCCGAGAAATGCTGAAACCGGGTCATCTCCGGTTCAGACGGGTCAACAGGTCTTGGCAGCCCCTTGTCATCATCAGGAATTTCTACTGATTTGTGTTGAGGAAATGACGTCGGCTTGCATCAGTCCCACTGAAAACGCCTGAGAGTTGATCGCTTTTTAGCACGTGTTCACGACGCCGGTGCCCCTTTCGAGCAGGGGCGCATCTGACACGGATCAATCTTCTACGGTCTGAGGAGGGCCACCATGAATGCAAAACGCTTGAATCGACGAGATTTTTTGAAGACGACGGGAACAGTGACGGGCGCTTCACTGCTGGCGGCGTGTGCCGCGCCGCCGCCGCCGCAGGCCGCTGACGAGAGCAGCAGTGACTCGTCAGAGATGGCAGAAACCATTACCCTGGAGTTTCTCTACTTCGGGAGCGCTGCCATGGGCGAAAACTTCGACCCCATTGTCGAACGGTGGAACGAAGATAATCCCATGGTCCAGGTCAAGAAGACGGTTGTCGGCGGGATGACCTGGGGCGAATATGCCCAGAAGGTAGCGGTGATGATTGCCAGCGGCCAGGATCTGGATATCATCCGCATGGCTATCGAAGGTTTGCGGATGTTCGCGTCAAAGGAGATCATCCATCCCATTGATGATTGGATCCAACGCGATGGCGACCAGCTGGACTTCGGCGAATTTCTTGACGACGTCAGTCCTTTCTTCTTTGAGGCCGGTTCCTATCAGGGCAAGCAGTACGGGATTCCGCTGGCCTTCAACATGATGAGCATTTGGTACAATACCACGATCTTCGATGAGAACGGCATTGACAGACCCGCCGATGACTGGACCTACGACGATTTTCTGGCGATTGCCACCCAATTGACTCAACCACCGGACCAGTGGGGTTGGGTACCGTGGATCGGCTGGTTTGTGGGTGTGATTCCGCACGCTTTCGCCTACGACACCAGTCCTCTCACCTCGGATTGGAACGAGGCCAATACGAATGACCCCAAATTCATCGAAATGATGCAGTTCCGCCAGGATCTGATCCACGAGTACGAGGTTGCGCCGGAGGTGGGCGCGGGCGAGAACCCGCGGCAGAAGTTCTTCACCGGCAAGGTTGGCATGGTGCCCGACATGCGCAACATGGTGCTGGAAGGAACAAAGGCCGGTTTCACCGAGTGGGACCACGTTCCCTGGCCGCAGAAGTACGCTCAGAAATACGAAGTCGGCACCGGCTTCTACTGCATTCCCATGGAGAGCAAGCATCCGGAAGAGGCGTGGCAGTTCATGAGTACAGTCGTGACCGGCAGAGCGATCGCCGAGCGCAAAGCCAGCATCGGGTATGCCAACCAATCGCGGCGTTCGGTATCTACCGACCCCGACCTGTATGCAATCGGACCCAGGCACTTTGCGTGGGTCTACGAGGCGGTTGACGCCGGCTTGGCCCAACATGCCCCCTCACCACCGGACTACCCCGAAATCGAGGCCATTGTAAATCGCTATCAGGCTTCGATTCTGTCAAATGAAGTGTCGGCCGAGGAAGGATGTCTGGCCGCTCATGAAGAAATCACTGAGGTGATTGCGCGGCGCGAGCCGGGGGTAACGGGCATGTAAGCGGGAGTTCCAGGACAGTTGACGACCGATTCAATGCGGGTGAGACATTCGCGCTCTCAGGGACCGGTCGTCGATTGTCAGTTCTTCGTGGTTCCGCTGAGCGGGACAGATTCAGGGCAGAGTAGCCTCGCAACTGAGATAATGATCTGGGAGGCCATCTGCGGGTAGATGTTTGGCTTAGAAACCCAGTTGCTAACTTGCGGCTTCTTGTCATAGCGCTGCCCCGCCTAGGTGGAATCCGCTCGCTCGCGACGATCAGGACACTGGATCTGTCAAGAATTCAGACGGACACGGTCATGGTATCAGTCAAGGCGGCGTCTTTGTGAGCATTCGACTTCCTCAAATCAGAATGGGGATTGCCAGACAGGAAGCGCTGGCGGGATATCTTTTTATCGCGCCGGCCCTCCTGGTTTTCGTCGTATTTATCGCTGGCCCCATGCTCGCCGCGTTTGCCTTTTCGCTGTTCAAGTGGGATGTGTTTCGCGCGGCGACCTTTCTGGGGCTTGACAACTATAACAGGCTGTTCAACGACAAACGCTTCTTTATAACTTTCTGGAACACTGTCGTCTATACCCTGCTGGAAGTGCCGCTGAATCTGCTCGTGGCGCTGGCCATCGCCATGCTCCTCAACCGCAGACTACACCCGGCGCTGCGGTATTTCCTGCGTACCACCTATTTTTTTCCGGTCATCATCTCTTTTGTGGCGGTTTCGATTCTTTGGCGCTATCTGTTGATCAGCGACCCGACTTTCGGTCTCATCAACTTCTATCTCGCCAAAGTTGGGATTTCCAAGGTGCCATGGACGACCAGTTCAAGCTGGGTGTTGCGCTCCATTGTGCTGGTCAACATTTGGAAGACTTTCGGGTTCAATCTGATCATCTTCCTCGCCGGGCTTCAGAACATTCCCCGCCATTTTTACGAGGCGGCCGAGATCGACGGCGCCAACTACGGGCAGAGGTTCTGGCACATTACGATCCCCCTGCTGACGCCGACGATCTTTTTCTGCTTGGTGATCGAGATGCTGCATGCCGTGCAATTGTTCGATACCGCCTATGTGCTGACACAGGGCGGCCCGGGAGACGCATCGCGCCCTATCGTCATGTATATGTATGAGACCGGTTTCCAGGCACTCAAGATGGGATACGCCTCTGCCGTATCCGTGATGCTCTTCGTAGTTGTCATGCTCCTGACCTTAATGCAGATGAGAGTGAGCCGGGCTTGGGTTTACTACATGGGAGAGTAGGGGCAGCATGAATGTGTGGCAGGACGCCCGTCAGAGTCGCCGCGTTGGCATAGTCGCCACGGGTCTGCTCGATTCCCTGTTGGTTCTGGGGGGGTTGCTGACGATCTCGCCTTTCATCTGGATGATTGTCATTTCATTGGGCCCTTCCAAAGAACTGCTGCAGTTGCCGCCCAATTGGTTTCCGTGGCCGCCCTATCTGGTTTCGTATCAGGAAGCATTCCACTATGTAAACTTTCTGGTCACAGGCTGGAACAGCCTCAAGGTCACCTGCGCAATCTGTGCCGGGCAGTTGGCCACCTGTAGTTTGGCCGCCTTTGCGTTTGCCAGACTGCGCTTCCCCGGGCGTGAGGTCTTGTTCATCATGCTGCTGTCGGCCCTGATGATTCCGCCGCAGATGACGATTATTCCCGTGTATGTCATGCTGGCCAAGGTGGATATGATCGATACCCATACTTCCTTGATCCTGCCCGCTTTTTTCAGCGCCACGGGAACATTTCTTTTGCGCCAGTTCTTCCTGACAATGCCCCAGGAGATGGTGGATGCCGCCAAAATAGACGGGGCCAGCTATTGGACCATCTACTGGCGAATTTTTCTGCCGCTGGGCGCGGCGGGCATCTCTGCGCTGGCCATCTTCTGCTTCAACTTCCACTGGAACGAGCTTTTCCGCCCTTTGATATTCTTGAATTCCGTGGAAAAGTTCACGCTCCCCCTGGCACTGAGCTACATCAACGAACTGTATGTCAACCTGATTGGCGTGACCTACGCCGCGGTGGCAATGGCCGTGATTCCGGTGTTGATCGTCTTCCTCATGGCTCAGCGGTATCTGATCGAAGGGATCACACTGACCGGCCTCAAGGAAGGTTGACGAGCTACCAGGAACAGATTCATCCTGTTGCCCTCTCCAATCAGATCGGCATAATCCCTCTATCTCACATCGACCAACCCAAAAGAAAAACAGAGGACTCATGGGACGTCTAACTTATACCGGTGAAAATCTGCGCGAGATAGCCTTTCCACTTGGCGGCATTGGAACGGGCACGGTGAGCCTGGGCGGGCGTGGGCAGCTTTGTGATTTTGAGATTGCCAACCGGCCAGCCAAAGGTCAGGCACCTTTCCGAAATTTCTTCGCGCTCGGTGTTGACGATGGATCGGGTATACCCAAGGCACGTGTGCTGGAACGCCAGTTTTTTCCGCCCTTCACCGGCTCGCGTGGGGTGCCGGTTCACCAGGTCCCCGGTTTGCCCCGTTTTGCCGAGGTCAAATTTACAGGCGAATATCCACTGGCCCATCTGGAATTCGGGGATGGGGCGACCGATGCGCCGTTCCCGATTCGGGTTTCTTTGGACGCGTTCAATCCGATGATACCCGGCAACACGGAGGATTCCGGGCTGCCTGCGGCTATTCTGTCATGGAATCTGGAAAACCGCACAGAGCGCACGATTAAGGCGCTGCTGGTGGGCGTGGTGTCAAACCTGGTCGGCTTTCAGTTCTCGCCGTGGCCGGGGGATGGGGCCTGGCCGGGTGGGCAACAGGTGAACAGGGCTGTGCGCGAGCCGGAGTTCCAGGGAATTCTCATGGAGTCCGAAGGCGATGGCGGCCGGCATCCCATGGCCGGCAGCATGGCCGCGGTCACGCCCTGGCCGGATACGACCTTGCAAACACGCCTCGGCGAGCAGGATTGGCCCTACTCACTCCGCCCCTTCTGGTACCAGCTATTGGGCAGCGTGCCTTTCGAGCAAGAAGACGCCGCGACGGTCGCGACGCCGAGCGACAACCCGACTGTGGCGCGACGGCTTGAGGCAGCGCTCGGCATGAGCATCACGCTGGATCCAGGCCAGTCAGTGACGATTCCGGTGATTCTCACCTGGTGCTTCCCCAATCGATACATACAGCTTCCGGACGTGGATGAGCCACGCTGGGTGGGCAACTACTATACGCAGAGATTTTCCGGCGCAGATGCGGTCGCACGCTACGTGGTGGCCGAACGGGAAAGCCTGGAAGCCGAGACACGCGACTTCCACCGGCGTCTTTACGCCACAACCGTACCGGATTTTGTGGTCGATGCGGTGTCTGGCAATATGGCCACCATCCGCACCCAGACCTGTTTTCGCGATGCGTCGGGCCAGTTTTACGCCTATGAGGGCTGCAACCCGGACTCCGGCTGTTGCCCCATGAACTGCACGCATGTCTGGATGTACGAGCAGGCTCTGGCGTCGCTCTATCCGAGTCTGGAACGGGATATGCGCGCCAATGCCTTTCTGGTCGAAACCGAACTCGATGGCCGCATGTTTTTCCGCACGCGCACACCCAGTGAATCCGACCCGTTTCTGGCCGAGGCGACGACAGCGGCCGACGGTCAGATGGCAGAGGTGATCCAGCTCCTGCGCGACTATCAGCTTTCGGGCGATCGCGATTTCCTGGCACGGCTTTGGCCAAAGGCCAGGTTGGCGCTGGAATATGCCTGGCAACCAGGGGGTTGGGATGCGGATCGCGACGGCGTCATGGAGGGTGAACAGCACAATACGACCGACATCGCCTACTATGGGCCAAATCCGCTCATGACCTTTCTCTATCTGGCCGCGCTGAAGTCCGGCGCTGCAATGGCCAGGGAGTTGGACGACCCGCAGACCGCAGCCGTCTATGAAGAGATCGCGGCGCACGGCGGGCCGCGCGCTGACGAAATCCTATGGAACGGTGAATTCTACCAGCAGCGTCTGGACCTGGCTGCGGCCAGCGCGGATTTTGGGGCGGGCTACGGTATGGGCGGCATGGGCGATACGGTGCAGGGCGCCGAGGACAGCGCGGTGTTCAGGGAGCAGGGTCAAGCTCCCTACAACCAAGTGCATAACGGCTGCCTGTCGGACCAGCTTTTCGGCCAGTGGTTGGCGAATCTGGTCGGCCTGGGTCGGCTTGTGCCTGCCGAGCATCTCCGAACAGCGCTGCGGGCCATCTATCGTCATAATTTCAAGCGCATGCGTGAAGTGCCGACCAACTTCTTGCGCGCCTTTGCCGTCAACGACGAACTGGGAGTGGTCTATGCAACCTTTCCCGAGGAGCCGGGAGAGATTATTCCACTGACCGCGGTTTTGCGTGCCCATGAAGTTTGGTCGGGGTGCGAATATGAGGTGGCCTGCCTGATGATCCAGGAAGGATTGATAGCAGAGGGTGAAGCGATCGTAGAAGCCATCCGCTCACGGCACGACGGGTCCGCGCGCAATCCCTGGAACGAGCCGGAATGCGGCGACCACTATGCCCGCGCCATGGCAAGCTATGGTCTGTTGCAGGCCTATGCCCGTCTGCAGATCGATCTGGGCCGTGGGCGGATAGCGCTCTCGCCGCAGGTGAACCGGGAGAATTTTGTCACCTTCTTTTCGGTGGAGGGCGCCTGGGGCAGCATTAAGCTGGATGGAGAGCGGCTCAGGATTGAGCTTAGCAGTGGAGAGTTGGCGTTGAATGAGCTTGTCGTCGATGGGCGAACGGTTCCGCTCGCGCCCGGGGTTACGGTGGAGAAGGATCGACCGCTGGATGTGCGGTTGTAATGCACCGGCCGCAGTGCCCTCCATTCCCGATCAGGAAGACGGCGTAACAGAGTCTACGCCACGAAACTTTGCGTCACGATCATGCCTTGCAGGTTTCCTCAGCCGCGTCCGGGCTATGATAGACGTACCTGACCCATTTGTCTTCCCCCGTCGCGCGCAACAGATCGTCCCCGTAACGGTAGCCGATTGAATATGCGCGCGACGCCGGGTTCCTTCCTGTCATTCCGGGTCGTAGTGCGTGATGGCCGCCTGCCGGGGGAGGGACACAGGTCCTGACTGGGGATACCCTAATAAAAGGCAGTTGACAGTCCTGGAGAGTGTCCTTACTATTATCCTCACGGCACGCAGTCAGGAGATCAAGACGGACTGGATCCAACTGACAAAAGTCGTTGAAAGCCTGTTGCAGGGCTGAAAGATACAAGTGTGTTTTTTCGGCGCATAGTGATATTTCTTGGAACCCATGTTAAGCACTTCCAGCTTGGCAAATGACCAGAAAGTAGCCACAGAGTAGTTGGTCTGGGTGGTTAGTGTGCGGGTCGGTGATAAAGCAACTGATGTGTTATGGTTTTGCGAGCCATGATACTCTTCCACTTTCCACCGTTTATTGTAGATTGTGATGAGTTGTTCAGCTGTCAGGGAGGCGTCACTGGCCAACAGATAGCGCACAGCGGCTCTCACCATCTGCCACCACTCTTTCGGCTTCAGTTGTTGGCTGTTGAGCATCCGACTGATTTGGTCGTGGCTGACCTCTTTGTCCATCAGCGCTGACATACCTGTCGCCGACGTTGCCGAGAATGAACTCAGCAGATAGACAGACTACAGGTCAAAGAGTTTGAAATCCACGTTTTGGCAACTGACCTTTCTCTACCAGATTCGTCAATCTCGTTTTGCCTGGGTCACAACTCCCCATTGCGGGCGTAAGGGAGAATAGAAGAATGAAATTGCGAAGCCTTGTCTTCTGCGACGACAGTGCCCACCCGGCCTCTCTGACGCGGGAGGGACTGGCGGCACTGGGAGAGTGCGGACTTGAATTCGACTGGGTGGAAGATCCCTGCTCCTGGCTCCCCGAAAGCCTGGACCGATACCCCCTCGTCATCTTCTCCAAAGCCAACAACCGCTCGCGGGCGGACCATGAACCTTGGGCCAGCGAGGAGACAGGACAGGCATTTGTCGACTATGTTGCCGCTGGCAGCGGTCTCCTTGTCCTACATTCGGGTACGGCGCTCTACGACAACACGCCATCGTTTTGCCGCCTGATGGGAGGCAAGTTTACCGGCCACCCGCCGCAATGCCCGGTAACTGTCGCGCCTTTTACCGGCCATCCGCTTGCTGCCGGCAGCACGTCATTCACGCTGATGGATGAGCACTATATGATGGAGATGAACGATCCAGACGTGGATATCTTCCTCCATTCCGAATCCGAACATGGTAGTCAACCGGCCGGCTGGACCCGAACCGAAGGAAGAGGGCGCGTCTGCGTACTCACTCCCGGCCACAACCCTGAAGTCTGGCGCCACCCCTCTTTCCAGGCCTTGCTGCGTAACAGTCTTGACTGGTGCAAACCGGATACCAACCGAGGAGATGAACTGTGACCCAAGCCTCCCAAGTGATGCCACGCCGGCGTCTCGGCCGCACCGAACTCGAAATTCCCGTAATTCCCTTCGGCACACTGGGATTCAGTAACATTTTCGGTTTCGTCAGCGACGAAGATGCCGTGGCTCTGATCAAACATGCGGTGTCGCTGGGCGCCAATCATTTCGACTGCGCCCGCTGTTACGGAGACTCGATGCGCAAGCTTGGCTTGGCATTGCGCGAGATCCCCCGCCACGATGTCATTATCACGGGACGCCTCTGCTGTCACTCAGATGCACCTTGGGGCGGCTATCGCGGGGCAGGCGAAGCCGACTATTCCGCCGAACGCGCCATCCGCGACGTGGAGGACCAGCTGGAACTGCTCGGGACCGACTATTTCGACGGCATTTTGATCCACGACCCCAAGCGCATCGAACCCACGCTGGCCAGGGAAGGTACACTGGCCGGCCTGCTGCAGCTCAAGGTCCGCGGTCTAGTGCGAAATGTCGGATTTGGGATGGAACCGCATGACTTTCACTTGCAGGCAATTGCAACTGGCGACGTCGACCTGATCCTCTGCTTCAACGACTACAATCTCATCCGCCAGACAGCCGCCGACACGATCTTGCCCGCCGCCCACGCCGCCGATGTCGGCGTCTTGAACGCCTGGGCGATCCTGCGTGGTCTGCTGACCGGGGCCGATATTGACGAGGTGATGGCGCAACGACGATACCGGAGTGACGACGACGCTGAGCCGGCCCGCGCCATCTGGCAGTGGTGCCGGGACGAGGAGATCGATCTCCTGCAATTGGCGATCCAGTTCTGCCTGCGTGAAAAGCGTATCCACGGAAATCCGATTGGCAGCCTGAATGTGGAGCAACTTGAGGCCAATATCCGTGCCGCATCTACGCCTCTGGACGAAAACGTGTGGGCCAAATTCGAGGAAGAATTCGGAGTCAATACGCAACAGTGAGAAGAGTGGCGCAAATCGATCAACCTCCCATTCCAGCCAGGTTGAAGAACAGCCCGACATGGGGTAAATTTGAAGTCAACCTAGGAGAAAAGCAATGACCCAAGCCGTACTAACAATGCCCCGCCGCCGTCTCGGCCGCACCGAGCTCGAGATACCCGTAATTCCCTTCGGTACACAGGGCTTTGGCAACCACTTCGGCTTTGTCAGCGACGAGGATGCCGTGGCCCTGGTGAAGCACGCGGTGTCCTTGGGCGCGAATCATTTCGACTGCGCCCGCTGCTATGGGGACTCGCTGCGCAAGTTGGGACTGGCGCTGCGGGAGATCCCGCGCGCCGATGTCATCGTTACCGGGCGGCTCTGCTGCCACTCGAACGCATCCTGGGGCGGGTACCGCGGCGATGGTGAAGCCGACTTTTCGGCTGATCGCGTCATTCGCGACGTAGATGACCAGCTGGAGATTCTGGGGACCGGCTACTTTGACGGCATGCTGATCCATGATCCGACTCGGATTGAACCCACGTTGGCCAGGGAAGGTACATTGGCCGGGCTGCTTCAGCTTAAGGAGCGCGGTCAGGTGCGCCATGTAGGTTTCGGCATGCGTCAGCACGACTTTCACCTTGAGGCAATTTGTACGGGCGATGTCGACTTCCTGCTCTGTTTCAACGACTACCATCTGATTCGTCAGACGGCGGCCGACAGGCTCCTGCCCGCGGCGGCGGCGGCCGACGTCGGCGTGCTCAACGGCTGGTCGATCCTGCGCGGCCTGCTGACCGGGACAGATATCGAAGAGGCGAGGGAGAAGGGCGGCTATAAGGACGAAGCCGACATTGAGGAGGCGCGGCGGATTTGGCAGTGGTGTCAGCGGGAGGATGTCGACCTCTTGCAGCTGGCGCTGCAGTTCTGCCTGAGAGAGACGCGCATTCACGGCAACCCCATCGGCAGTCTGAACGCGGAGCAGCTGGAAGCCAATATCCGCGCGGCAGCGACGCCGCTGGACGAGAGTGTGTGGGCGAGGTTCCAGGCTGACTTTGGAGTTGACGGACAAGCTTAGTTCGGTAGAGTCGGGCGGGGAGGTGCAGCCGGAAAACGGCAAGCATAGAGCGCATTTGACACTGAATCTGGCAAATCACCTTTCCCCTGAGTTTGCCGAGGCTGGCGACCCTATCGGTGCTCAACTTCGTGGCCGAGTGTAACTCCTTCCAGTGGCCGCAGGTTACAATCAGCGATATGAGCAAACAGGTGATTTCGGTCGGCCTCTTCCGCCTGTCCCGAACGACCAATGACAGCGTTGATTTCGGCTCCGGAGGCCCTCTTTACGCCGACTGTGTGCTGGCTTCGATACCTCTTGTCATACTCTTTATGATGCTCGGCAGGTTTCATGTGGACGGGTTGGTCGAATCCGGCATCAAGATGTAGGGAGAGTCATAAAGCATGTTTACAGAGGAACAGATCGATCAGTTTCACCGTGACGGTATCATCATCGCCAAGGGAGTAATTCAGGGCGAGGAATTGGCCGCACTGCGCAAGGCAGCCGACCGCGTTATGGAGGAAGGAATTGCCGGCGCCGACGAACCCGACCACCGCTATCGCCCAAATCCCGACGGGACGCGCACCTATTTCCGCAGCGAAAAGATGTGGGACAGGGACCCGATGTTCCAGGCAGTGACGGTCAACCCGTCGCTTCTGGCCCATTACGGACAGTTAGTCGGCCATCCATTCATGCCTATCGTCGACTCCTTCGTCTGCAAGATTCCCGAGGGCGACGTGCCGGTCCACTGGCACCAGGACCCGCCGTTCGGCGACCCGGACTGGCCCGATACGCACGCTATTCCCAACATCGACGCCGACATCTACCTGGATCACGCTACGATCGAGAACGGCTGCGTGTGGGCGATTCCGGGGCACCACCTGGTCGGCCACGTTGAGGTGGAGAACTATTCGGAAGGCGCCTTGTTCGACGAACTGAGCGCGGTGCCGATCGAACTGGAGCCGGGCGATGTCAGCTTTCACTGTCTCTCCGCGCCGCACGGCTCTGCCGGCAACCGCACCAGCGATCTCCGGCGTACTTTCTATGTACACTACATGAACGCCGAGGTCCAGGAGCAGTGCTACGGCCACCTTGGCTACATCCAGGAGTTGGAGAGAGAACGCGGTCTCTTCGACGCCCGCGCATTGGCGGCAGCCCAGAAGATGATTGGTGCCCGCAAGGCTCTGGGGTATGGCGGCCTGGAAGGCAACGATGTGCGCCTGAGTGATGAAGGCTTCGAATTCACGGGCAAGCCGACGACGCCGCCCAGACATTGGGGCAGGTTGATCGCTGCCATGTCCGACGACGAAATCAGGCGCAAGAAAAGCCTTACCTTTTTGACGCCGGCGGCGTAGCCTGCGCCATCCTTCCAAGCACTGGCTTCTGGCCGACGCGGCCGCGGCATCCGTTCCAAAGTCACGCTGACTTCAGGTAGCTTCTCTCAATGCCACCCCCCATCTCTGCAACCCTACAGCAACCAAAGAAGAGACCTTCCGCGCGCCGGGACGTTGGTCCTGATTCCAGACTACGCCAACAAAAGAACCTTATGCTTTCTTGAAAGGAAGGTAGGCGCATGTTCACACAAACACAGATCGATCACTTTCACCGCGACGGTATCATCGTCGCCCGGGGCGTTATACAGGGTGAAGAGTTGGCCGCATTGCGCAAAGCAGCCGACCGTGTCGTGGAGGAGGGAATGGGGGACACTGATCAAACTGACCATCGTTATCGCGCCAACGCCGATGACATTCCGACCTATTTCCGGAGCGAATTGATGTGGGATCGGGACCCGATCTTCCAGGCGGTGACGGTCAACCCGTCGCTTCTGACCTATTTTGGTCAGCTAGTCGGCCATCCCTTCATGCCGGTCGCGGACTCCTTCGTTTGCAAGATTCCCGAAGGCGATCTTCCCATTCACTGGCACCAGGATCCGCCTTACGGCGATCCGGAATGGTCTGAAACGCACGCCGTTCCCAACATTGACGCCGACATCTACCTGGATCACTCGACGATCGAGAACGGCTGTGTATGGGTGATTCCGGGGCACCACCTGGTGGGGCACGTGGAGGTGGAGAACTACTCTGAGGACGCCTTGTTCGACGAACTGGGCGCGGTGCCGGTTGAAATGGAGCCGGGCGATGTCAGTTTCCACTGCATTTCGGCGCCGCACGGCTCTGCCGGCAACCGCACGGGCGACCTGCGCCGCACGTTCTACGTGCATTACCTGAACGCCGAAACCCAATACCAGTGCTACGGCCAAAAAGACAGAATTCAGAAGCTGGAGGCGAGACTGGGCCTGTTCGACGCCCGCGCGCTGGCCGCAGTCCAAGAGATGATCGACACTCGCAAGGAACTGGGCTATGGCGGTCTGGAAGGAAGCAGTTTGCGCCTGGACGAGGCAGGTTTCGAGTTTACCGGCGAACCGAGGACGCCGCCCAGACATTGGGGCAGGTTGATCGCTGCCATGTCCGAGGACGAGATCAGGCGCAAGAAAAGCCTGACCTATTTGACTGAAGCGGCCTAGTCAGCGCGACTTAGCCAGGCTCATTCTCAGAAAAGTCGAGGCGTTGTGCGCCGGGTAACCGAAGCGGGGTTAGCCGGCGCTTTTGCTTGGAATGACTCCTTACAGCATTGACACTCTGAAACAGAACCTACGCGATCTGGGCGTCGAAGCGGGCGATATCCTCTTTGTTCATTCCTCCTTCAAGTCTCTCGGGCCGGTCGAAGGCGGCGCCGAAAGCGTTATCCAGGCGTTGGAAGCCGCTATCGGGCCGGAAGGGCTGCTGTTGATGCCCTCCTTCAACCTGGTGAAGTGGGAGTTGCGGCCCGAAACATGGGACCCACATAACACGCCTTCTACTGTCGGCTGGATAACGGAGCAGTTTCGGCGACTACCGCGCGTCTATCGTTCAGACCACTACTCACACTCAGTAGCGGCACGCGGCAAGAAGGCTAAAGACTTTGTTGCCGGCCATCTTCGTCTGGAGGGGTACGGTTCACATTGGGACCGCAAGCCGTGGGGCAAGACGTTCGGCCTGCATTCGCCCATGTACAGGGCTTACCAGGCCGATGCCAAGTTGCTGATGCTGGGCGTGGACTACTACACTTCGACCTACATCCATGTTGTCGAGGCGATGTACTGGCACACTCTGCGCGCCAAGAGCCGGGACAAAGAACGTGAGCCGGCATTCCCAGCCCTGGATCGTGTTAAATTGGGCGCGTTTTGGGAAAGGTCAGGGGAACTGAAGCGCGGACAGGTCGGCGACGCCGACTGCCGGCTGTTCAGAATTCGGAACTACGTCGACTCGCTCCTGGCCGAGGTGGAAAGAAATCCCCAGCCATTTTTGCGTTGACCGGTGACTTTACCGTCCCGTAGATTGGACCAGTCAGCAAGTAGGTACTCTCCTTCACTTAGTCAGGCTTATACTTGGGCTGTCGCGGCGTATGGTCACGGGCCATGCGGGTCGTGCGCTTGGCGAGCGGCAGGGAAACCCGCGCCCCGCCCAGCAGATGTGATTCAATGAAGCCGAAGATCAGTTCGTTGCAGGCGCGGGCCGCGCGTACGCCTCCCCTGGGCGGCTGCCCCGTGTCCAGCGCATGGACTAGATCTTCGACAAGCTGCAATGTAGAACTGCGCGGGGAGGTCTGCGGGCCCGGCGCGATCTGAAGTTCGTTGCGCCCGCGCAGGCCAACCGGTTCCGCCTTGCGCACCTGCCATTCACGCGCGTCGTTGAATGCGGTTATCGTTCCCTGGGAGCAAATCGCTTCAGTCTCTGAAGCGCGGCTGGTGAGCAGAACGTACGCCTTCACTCCATTGGCAAACTGGATGATCCCCTCGCCCTGCGGGTCGCCTGTCAGGACATCGCCGTCAATCATACTGTCGCCGTCAGGCAGATGGCCTTGCACCCACTCGGCCGCCTCGTCGCTATTGAGCCTCAGAATGAGGTCCAGAAAGTGACTGCCGTTATTGAACAGGGGGCCGACGTTGTAGATGATCAGTTGCTGAAGATCACCGAGTTCACCGCTGTCGATGATCTCCTTCATGCGGTCGTACTTGGTATCATAGCGCCGGTTGGTCCCGAGATTGAGAATGGCGCCGTTTCTCTCGACCGCCTCGACCATTGCATCGGCATCGGCCATGGATGCGGCCATTGCCTTCTCGGCATAAATCGCCTTGACGCCTTGGTTGGCGCAATCCACCACAATTGCTGCACGCGGCTCCGGCTGGGTGGCCACGCTGACGATGTCCAAGTCCTCTTTGGCGAGCATGTCGCGGTAGTCGGTGTACTGGCCTTCCGGTGGCACACCATGCAGATTCCCAAACTCAGCCATCACGTCGGTGCGCAGGTCGGCGCAGGCGACAAGGTCTGTGCGCTCACAGGTCGTGTAGCCGGCGGCGTGTGAGTAGGGGAGTGCGATCCGGGACGAGCCGACTACTTCGTTGTCGATAAACCCGCCCATGCGGCTGCAACCGATTACGGCGGCGCGATAGGTTTTCATTGCTTTCTTCCTCTCTGTGCACTTCCTGTTGGGCAAGATCTTGCTGCACAATACGTGGGTATGCTTTGGTTAGCCTAAGGCGTTGATCCTGTCGCGCAGCTCCTGACTCAGCCCCATCTCCTCGGCGTTGAACGCCTGATCAACGTGGGAAAGGGTGCGGCAGCCGATCAACACGGAGGTGATGCCGGGCTGGCCTATCGCCCAGGCCAGGGCAAGCTGTACCATCGAAATGTCCGTTTCCGCGGCAATGTCGCGCAATCCTTCCATGCGGCGCATCGACGTGTCGTTCTCGTAGATATCCCAATGGTCGGGCATGACATCGAAACGCGTCCCCTTAGGGGCTGTCCACGTTTTGGTGTACTTGCCGGTAAGGAAACCGGCCCCTAGCGGGCTGTAGGAAGTCACGCCGATATTCTGATCGGCGCAGAAGGGAAGCAGTTCGGCCTCAATGTCGCGGATGGCCAAACTATAGTTAGGCTGGACCGATACCATCGGCGCCAAGTCGTTCACATCGGCAATCCAGAGGGCCTTGCAGATTTGCCACGCGTCGAAGTTGCTGCAACCCAGATAGCGCACCTTCCCCTGCTGCACAAGTGTATTCAGGGCGTCCATCGTTTCCTCAAGCGGCGTGTTGGCATCGAAAGCATGCAGCTGATAGAGGTCGATGACATCGGTTTGCAGGCGGCGCAGGCTGTCTTCCGCGACCTGCAAGATGCGCTCGCGCCCCAGAGGCGGCACAATCTTGGTCCCCAATACTACTTTCTGCCGGTTGCTGCTGCGCGAGAGCCATTGCCCCAGAACTTTCTCCGATCCGCCGGCGGAATAGACTTCGGCCGTGTCGATCAGATTGATACTTCGTTCCATGGCGTAGTCGATTACCGAAAAGGACTTCTCGGCATCGATTTCACGGCCAAATGTAACGCTGCCCAGGCCAATTGAACTGACATGCAGTTCAGAGTTGCCCAATTGGCGGATTTCCATGTTCAGAACCTCCTGACATTTCTAACTTGTGGGAACTGTTCTCAATTAACTCGTAACTACCCTGCCACAGTCAATTCGCGCCTCTCCATGGCTGTCGTCTGCTTGGATCCCGGTCGCTCCCGAGATTCCTCTGGCAGCAGTTCACGGACGATTCATCCGTTTGGCAGCCGCTACAAGGTCGGCTTGCCAGTTACTCGGATTGAGCAGTCCGGGATCGTCGATGCGAAGCTGACGCAACTCGTGGATCAGGTCATGTGAAAGCGCCGTGGTTGCCGCCAGCAGGTTCTCCTGTAGTTCTGACTCCGTGCGCATGCCGACAAGCACCGAGCCAATGCGCGGTTCGGCCAATGCAAAAGCGATAGCGGCCTGCGCCGGCGTGAGGGAGGCGTCCGTCCCAAGCCGGGGGCGTCCGGCAGCCTCGGCAACCAGTTGGCGGAAGCGCCTCGAACGTGCTTTCAGCGGTTCAAGCCTGTCAGGCAGGTAGTCGGCGCGCTCAGTCAGAACCCCTTGCAGCAGGACGGAACGCACCAGGATGCCGACGCCGAGTCTGGTCGCTGCAGGGAAGAGCCTGTCCGCAAGGCGTTGATCGAAAAGGGAATAAGTGACCTGAACGGTGTCGAACAGATCCAATTCGAGTGCGGCAAGCGGCAGATCAGGGCCGTAAAAGGAACCGCCGCGCCAGACTATCATTCCGCTGGCGCGCGCTTCCGAAAAGATCTCAGCGACCAGGTCAGCCTGATCCAGCAGGTCGGCGTCGACGTTGTGGATCTGCCAGATGTCGACGTGGTCGGTCTGCAGCGAATGGAGGCTGCTTTCGAGGCCGGCGAGCATGGCTCGGCGCAGGGCATTTCCGCGCAGCGTCTTGCCGTCAGCCTGCACGGTGGCCTTGGTGGCGAGCACGGCGCGCTGCCGATGGCCGCGAAGCGCCCGGCCCAATATTGCTTCGCTATTGCCGTAGGCCTGGGCAGTGTCAATAAAATTGATGCCGGCGTCCAGCGCCGCGCCAACCAGTTGTTCGGCGGCGGAGGAGGAGGGGCGACCATAGTGGCCGGGCACGGGGATTCCGTAGTCCATGCCCAGTTCTACGGTCCCCAAGGCGATGGGAGAAACGGAAAGATTGGTACGTCCAAGGGTGCGATAGTGACTGCTATTCATGGGCTAATACGGGTGGCAGGTGGATGGCGGCTGGTGAGGTTGCTGGGCCATAGTTCACTGATCACTGATCACTAATCTCTGACAGTTCGTGGATGGGCAGCGCACCCGACATGTACTCGCGTTCCCACAGGGCTACCGTCTCCTTGATGAATTCGTCAACCGGGCAGTCGATCCCATGTTGGGCCATCAGCTGGGGCAGCCATTTGTGGCCAAAGGCGACATGCTGCCGTTCATCGGCCATATCGTAGCTGACGAACTGGGCCGACAGGCGGTCACCGGTCTCGGCGTAAGCGGCCATCTGTACGTGGCGGTGGGGGAAGGCGTGGGTTTCGTTGCCCATGGTAAGGAGACAGTATTGGGTGGCGGCGTCGTACTGGCTGCGCCAAGTGTAGATGAGTGTATTCTGGGGCACGTCGGTATAGTCATGTCCGTGGTGGGCGAGCCACTCGATACCCAGTTTACAGTGCCGGGTCTCGTCGTAGCAGTGGCGGGCGCTGTCGTAGGTGAAAGCCCACGGCATGCCGGGGGAGAGATGAATGATAAGCGCGACGGTTTCGGCAGCCAGCATTTCCTGGCTGTAGCTCTCGAAATCACGAAGGCGCTGCGTCGCATGATCAACGGACTTTATTCGTTGGCCGGCGTCGCGATTGACTAGGCTGAAGCGACTATCGCGGCCGGCGTCGCGGGGGCATTCAAATGGCGTTCGGCATGCGGTCGGCGCAGGAATTTCCTGCCGATCTTCGCGGCCGGAGACGCCGCCGGCAGCCGCCAGCAGGTCGGCGATGTAGGCCTCCCACTCGCCGGGCGCGTGGTCTGCCAGCGCATCTTCAGCCCAACTGAGTTGCGTTTCTTCATCGATCAGAATGTGTTTGAACGCGTACAGGGTCGGGGCGTCTGGATTGGCGAAGGTCTGCTCGCAATGCCAGCGATAGGTGGCGACGAGGGCCGGTTTGATCACGCGAAAGAGGCCGGCCAGCAGGTCCGCTTCAGTAGGCGCGTGGATCGTTTCGGCCATCAAGTGCTCGAGCGCGTCGTCACCGGGCGGACGGAAGGCCGGCGTCTGGATTTCACGCAGACGCTGATAGAGGTACTGTACATGCTGGGCATCTTCCCAAAGCAGGCGCCCCATGGCCAGTTTCCAGTCCATATTGGCGGCGGCGGGCATCCAGGCGGCCAGAATGCGCAGGGTCTCGTATTCGATAAAGCGGTAGCGGTTGAGCAGTGCCTTGTTGTGAGCGAAATTGATCTGTTCCGGCGGGGAAAGTACCTGCATTATCCACCTCCTAACTGGATATCCAGGAGTTCGGCGGCGTTTCCACAGAAGATATCTTCGACCTGGCGTTCGCTCAATTTCAGGCGCTGGCAGGCGAGGCGGATGCTGCGCAATGACTCGAGTCCGATCAGCACCGGCTGTAAAACGATATGCTTTTCGCCCAGGTCCATCTCGTCGGCGTAGAGCCAGTGGAAAGAGTCGCCGATGGCAACGCAGCGGCCGCGCGTATGACTGACATGGAAGTCGGTCCCATACATCAGCTTCTCGTGGCCCATCGTCTCGACAATCGCCTCGAACGCGCCGGCCTCGGTGACGGCAGAGGTATCGAACCAGACATTCTCAAGGCCGCGCAGGCTCTCGATGCCCTCGATCGTATGCCACGGGTTGAATCCGCGGGCAGCGTGGGCCAGAATCAGCCGCATATTGGGATAGGCCAGACAGTAGCGGCGGATCGTAGCCTGGTTGACCGGGTCGGCAAGCGCGCGGTCGCGCACCATGTGCAGCGTGATGGTCAGCCCCAAAGTGTTGGCCGCGGCGACGTGGTCCTCAGGCAGATAGGCTTCGATGGGGGCAGTCCAGGTCGGATCTTCGGCCGTGTAGGAACCGGCGCCGGACGCGTCAGTACCAAGCCGTGGATTCAGCGGCGCCATTGTGTGATAGCACTTCAGACCGGTCATGCCCAAGCGGCGCACTTCGTCAAGGACTATCTCAGCGTCCATGTCTGGGGAAATGATCAGTTGCCCGCGCGAGTTTCGCGCCAGAGGCGTGGTGCCACTGATCTCTGCGCCAATGAAATCATTGTTGGCTTGGCGATCACCGAGAAAGGCGAGGCCAAAGAAAAGGCCGCCTATGACGCGTCCCCCGGGATGCAGCCACTCGTTGAACTGCGCGTACTCGGCCAGGCCCAGGCGGGGCGGCGTGGTTGCCAGCCCTACCGGGAGCGAATCGCCCGGATAGTGCTCGTGGCAGAAGAGGTGCGCGTGGGCATCAATAATGCGGTCGGGCAGAAAGGGCAAAATCTCCCTGTCGAGAAACGTTTGGTCGGCTTCGGTAAATTCAATCGAAAACATGGCAGATTCCTGGCGGTTGGTGACCGGCACAGTTTGCCGGTCACGGTCTAACGAGTACGGTCCTAGCGGACCTGGCGGCGGAAAGGTTCCTTTTTTAGTTCAACTGTAAGCAGGTCGTCGATGTTGCCCTGTTCCAGCCCGGCCCGAACAACCTGCAGTGCTTCGGCAGCCGCTGCGCCAGTCAGCCGGATATCCTCATCGGTGTGGGCCAGCGTGGCCTTGAAGCTCATGTAAGTGTGGACACCGCGGCGGGCCATCTCCTGGATGAAAAGAGTAGAGACCTTGCGCGGATCGATGTCATCAGGCGTTTTGAGCGTGACGGTTGGGCCGGTGTGCAGGCCGGTGCAGGCGCCTTCCAACCCGGAATCATTGATTGCCTGATTCAGTGCGCTACGCAGCTTTTCGCCGATTTCCTTGAAACGCCGCGGCGCCTCGCGTCGTTTCAATTCACGAATTGTCGTGAGCGAGGCGGCCAGCCCAATGTTGTCGCTCCAGTATGAACTTGAGATGAACATGTGCTTGGCCGGCTCCATCACCTCTCGCGAGCCGACAACTGCGCCCATGGGGTAACCATTAGACATGGACTTGGCGACGACGGTCATATCCGGGGTGACGCCGACCGCCTCCTGCACGCCGCCGACGGCGATGCGCCAGCCGCAGGAAACCTCATCGAAGATGAATATGACGCCGTGATCGGCGGCAAGTTGCTTTACCGCTTCAAGATAGCCCGGCGGCGGCAGTTCGGAACGGGCCGGTTCCATCATTATGGCAGCGACCTCACCGGCGTGTTCTTCTAGCAGCGCGGCCAACATCTCCAGATCGCCGTAAACGAAGGGGATGGCTGTGCCCTCCAAGGCCTTGGGCACGCCAATCGGCTCGATGCCGGCGAAGGGATATTCTCCGCTTTCAGGGTTGACGCCGTAGTTGGCGGCTTGATACCAGTCGTGCCAGCCATGATAGCCACAGAAGAGAATCTTGTCCCTACCGGTTGTGCCGCGAGCGATGCGCACGGCTATGGCGCAGGCGTCTCCGCCGCCTTTGGCATAGCGCACCATCTGCGAACTGGGAATCGTATCGTTGAGTTCCTCGGCCAGTTCCAGTTCGAGCGGGCTGTTGGCGGAGAAGATGCTGCTGCGGTCGATCTGCTCCTTTACAGCCGCGTCGACAACATCGTCCGCATGGCCCAGGATGACGGCGCCGACCGCGCTCATCCAGTCGATGTATTCATTCTCGTCTACATCGATGAAGCGAGAACCTTTGGCGCGCTGGGCGTAAATGGGGCTGGCGCCGTGCGCGAACTGGTCGGCGCGGCGGCTGATCAGCTGTGTCCAGCCGGGTATCAACTCGCCTGCCTGCTCGTAGAGGTCGAGCGAGCGGGAAACGTCGTGATGTGCTGAATTCGGGAACGAGGTCATTGCGTCCTCCTTAAGAGTCCAATTGTTGGCAGCCAGCAGCCGAGCCGTCGTTGGACACTGTCTACTCTTGCCAGTTGAAAATCACGCCCAGCATATTCTTCTCGCGATGGTAGGCCATTTCGTAGGCCTTGACCATCTCGCTGTAGTGGAAACGGTGGGTTATCAAGCGGCTTGGCTCCAGCAGCCCATCGGCCATGAGTGAGACGACATGGTCAGCGATATTGTCCCAGGCATAACGGTCGGCCGTGTTGTAAGGATCGGGACCGGCATCGGGATAGAGATAGCCGGCCCGCTCGGAGACGGCGATAACCGATGTGCCTTTGTTGTAAAAAAGCTCCATCGCCAGCGGGTTGAAATCCAACGGCGGTTCGCCGCGGCCAAGCAGGCTGACGACGGAGACGCGGCCGCCAGGGCGGACGATCTGCATGGCGGTGCGAAAGGCGGGCCAAGGATTGGCGGTCAGGATGACGAGATCAATGCCCTGACCGCGCGTGAAGTCGTCGAGTTTGGCCTCGAGATCGGGATCGTTGTAGAGGAAGTTGGCGTGGGCGCCCATCCGGTCCGACATCTCCATCCGAACCGGGCTGTTGGCGATGCCGACGACGCGGCCGCCGAAAAGCGGGCCCAGTGCGATTGCACCCAATCCCAAGACGCCCACACCTACAACGGCCACATTTTCACCGGGACGGAATTGGGCCTTGTGGTAGCAATGGGCGCTGAGCGCGTAGAGGTGTGCGTAGACGGCATCCTCGTCAGCGACGCCGTCCGGGATGACGACAATACTTTGCGACTCGGCCATGATGTATTCGGACTGGTGGGGCGCGCGGGTCACGACGCGGTCGCCGACTTTCACGCGGGTGACTTTGCTGCCGGCGGCCTGCACGATGCCAAGGTTGCTGTCGCCGACCCAACGAGGGTATCCGGGCGCGCCGGGCACCTGGTCGGCGCCTTCATAGTTGCCCCGATCGGTGCCGATTTTCAGGGCGGAGATGCGGGTCTTCACGCAGACTTCGTCGTCGGCCAACTGGCTCACGTCCAGCTCATGCTCTTCGATACGCAGATCGCGCGGGCCATGCAGGACTGCAATTTTCATAACTCTACCGCCTTTCACTTTTTACTTCGCTCACGCCTGTTGGACGCGACGTTATGCTCCAGACACGCTGTCCAGGTCTTCACTGCAATCCTTGAGCACATTCATCAGGCTGAAGTCTCCGCCCCAGGGAACCATCTGCGCGCCCAACTCGCGGTAGCGCTTGATTTCGTCCACCGAACCGGCGGTAATGCCCCACAGTTTGCCATGCTTCTGGACGGCGGCGGCTACCGTCTCAATCGCCTTATCCATGGTCAAGCCGCCGGTCTCCTGCGTAGCGATGCGCAGTGACAGGTCGGCGGGGCCGATAAAGAGGCCGTCAATACCATCGATCGAGGCGATCTCCTCGGCGTTGGCCACCGCCTGAAGGGTCTCGACCTGCGTGATGAGAAAAGTCTCCCGGTTGGATTCGGCGTTGTAATTACTCTGGGGATGCCAGACTCCGATTCCGAAATCCCCGTCCAAACCGGCTCCGTCCATGCCCCGGTTGCCCAGCGGCGGATACTTGACGGCCTGGACCAGATCACTGGCCATCTGCGGATCGGAGATTAGGGGCATGAGGAAGCCGCTGGCGCCGTCCTCCAGGTACCTGTACAGCTTGGTGCGCTCCAGAGTGGGGGCCCGGACCATGCAGTCGATATCGTTGTGAAGGCACATCATGATGATCGCCTGTACCTCGCGTGCGTCCATGGCACGGTGTTCGAGGTCAAGCCAGATGCCGTCGAATTTGTAATGGGCCGCGTAGCGGATATAGAAGGGAAGGTAGTGGCCCAGCCCACAGACCCGGGCAAATCCTCCGCTGCGAAACTTCTGAAGCATTTTGCTCTTGCGCATGGTTGTTCCTTTGCGTTGCAGGTTATTGCGCCGCGGTAAACGACGCAGGTGGGATTGCAGGGCGGGTCAGTCGCGACCGGGATCGATTCTGGCCCAGTGAATGTCCATGGTCTCGTCAGTTCCCGCGTAATAGACGACAAGAGCTGTCCCATCGGACAGGGTCTCGGCATAGGGCAGTCCGAAAGTCCACAGACTCATCTCGCCGAGCAGTTCGCCCGTGCTGTCGGTCTGTTCGCCGGAGGCTTGTTCTTGCTGATAGAGGACCACTTCGGTTGCCGGATCAAAGTGCGCGTCAATGGCTGGGGCAAGCCGGGCGCGGATAGAGCGGGTGCCAAATCGATCGACATAGGGTAGCAGGACGCGTCTGTCGGCCAGCATGGCAGGGCGCGCGGCCTGGTCAGCAAAACCAAGATCTTCGGCTTCGGTCCAGGAGTGTCCACTATCTGCGCTAATGCGGCGGTGAATGTTCAGGTAGCGGGTCGCGACAGTGTCGTAAGTCCAAGAGAAGATAGCAACCCGTCCATCGGGGGCGACACCGCAGCGAAGATCCCAATAGAAGATGCGGCCGCTGGGGTCCTCGCCGGCCACGACCGGCTCACCCCATCTTTGATCCACTGCCGGCTTTCCTCCAGAGCCTTGCCTCCCCGTAATCCCCTGATGATCTTGGCTGTGTAGGAAAACGACTTTTTGCATCCAAGGCGATGCGTCGTTGTACTGTTTGTTGGTCTCGATACTCAAGGCCAGTGAACCGTCAGCCAGCATGAGGACGGGCGCGGTCAGGCTGGGCGGGCCGATCTCCGCCTGCATTGGGACAAGCCGCCAGGGTGACCAGGAAGCGCCGTTGTCATCCGATTCGGCCAGGAGAACCGACATGGGGAGGCAGCCCTCGGTCTCCTCATTGAAGAGCATGCCGCCAGGATAGGTCGTGCGATCGATCCACAGTGCCGCGCCAAGCAGATGTCCGGGCGACAGTTCGGTCAGGTAGCAGACGCGCAGTGATCCGGATAGGCCATCCAAGGTTGGATTCTCGAATGGCTTCCACGGTTCGCTCCATGTGCGGCCGCTGTCCAGCGAGCTGACGAATTCGACCGTTTCATCGTCCGAATCCTTGGTCGTGCCGGTACGATATGACGCCAGCAGCGACCCGTCCTCAAGGGCAATAACGGTCGGGAATGTAAGGATTGCGCGGGGCGTGCCCGGTTGGCCGCGGCTGAGAATACCGCTGTCGATTATCTGCATTGTATAACTCATTCTGGGTTTGTTTGCGGTTGGAACAGCGGTGTTCCGGCGACCGTCAACTTTGTGGACCGATTAAGGGTATCCTACACCAGTTTGAAGCGCAATGCACAACTACGTATCTCCACTCGGAAATTAACCGCGCGACCAATACATGATACTGTCGGCATATGAAGCGTGTTAGTCAGGAATCTACGGTGGGGGTGAATCAATTGTCTACGCCCTCGGCACGCATTCGGCCCGCGGAAAAAAGGTGTTTTGCCATGAGTAGCTTTGATGCTATACTTCCGGCCACATCGCACCAGAATTCGTCCCAAACTTACTTGATACGCACCATTTGAGACACAGTCCTCATGCTTGTAGCGAGTCTTGGCTTACGCGTACACCGCCGGTACGATTCGCTCGATTTCGCATTATTTCCTACAGTCTCATAATTCGCATTATTTCCTACAGTCTCATAAAAAGAACAGCACGTTACAAGGAGGAGATGTTGATGTTGTCGAAACGCAAGATCCCAATGCTATGGCTGATCCTAATGGCGCTCGTGCTTGTCATCTCGGCCTGCGGGGCACCGGCAGCGGCGCCTGCGGCCGATTCGGGAGAGATGGCCGCCGAAGCGGGTGACGAGATGATGGAGGAGCAGCACTTCCGCGCGACGATTCCATTCTTTGCGCAGGACTGGTCACCGCTGCGTGGCGGGGGCTGGAACATGCACTACCTGGCATTCTGGAACGCCGGGCCGATGTACATTGACGAGCATGGCGAACTGCATCCTTATGTCTTCAACGAGTGGACGCCCAACGAAGACATGTCGCAGTGGACATTCAAGATCGACCCGGACGCAGTTTATTCGGACGGTAGCTCGATCACCGCACAGGATGTGGTGGCAACCTGGAATCTGATCGCCCATCCCGCTACCACGCACCAGCGCGTTACGCTGTTCATGACGGGCGTAGTTGGCTTTGAGGACGTGTTTAACGGCGAGGCGATGGAGATGCCGGGCGTGATCGCTCTGGACGACAGCACGGTTCAGGTGACGCTGGAAGGGCCGGATCCGCTGTTCCATAAGAAGCTGGCCACCAATCTGATTGGCCCGGTCAAGGCTTCGGTTGCGATCGGCGAAGATGGGTTTGAGATTGCAGAGTGGTGGCACCCGAAAAACAATCCCGTGACCAGTGGTCCGTTCATGCCGGATATGATGGATCTGAACAGAGGCGAGGTTTCCTTTGTCAAGAATCCCAACTTCTGGGTGGCGGAGCCAATGTTGGACCGTGTGACGGTCACCTCGATTGAGGACACGACGATTGTTACAACGATGCTGGCCAATGGCGAACTGGAACAGGGTTGGCCGCCCAACGACGCAACATCGCAGGCACTGTTGGGCGCGGACTACTTTGAGTGCGGACAGGCGGCGGGCATCGGCGGCTTCTTTTTGAATCCCACGATAGAGCCGACCAACGACATCAATTTCCGCAAGGCACTTATTCTGGCAGTGGACAGAGAGCAGATTTTCAACCTGTCCAGCCCTGACGGCAGCGGCTGGGTACCGACAGGTGAGCCTCTGCGGGCGTTGCCGGGAGCGGATCCGAACTTTGTACCGCATCCTTACGATCCGGAGGCTGCCAAGGAGGCGTTGGCTGCGTCAGCCTATGCCAATGCAGCCGATGTGCCCAAGATGATCATGGCCGGCGTAAGTAGCCCTGGGACGGAGCTTCTAGCACAGTACATGGCAGAGCAGTGGCGGCAGCTGTTTGGCATCGAGGCGATCGAGATGAGCCCGCAGTTTGACAGTTGGGAAGGCCCGAGCGCGCCGGCGCTGTTCCGTGACGGCGCGGGCGTGCGCGTTCCCGACGCTGCGCTGATGGTGCTTGGCTCGCTGCACTCGTCTTCCAACCTGGCGCGCAATATCATGGGTGGCTATGCTGATCCTGAAGTCGATGCATTGATTGAAGAGGCGGTCACCAAGGGCGCCAACGATCCGGACCGCACTGCGCTGGCGCAGCAGGCGCAGCAGATCTTCCACAGCCAGTATATGGTGATTCCGATTGGCACCGGCTGCGGCGGCTCGGCCAAGGGCGGGTCGATGCCCTGGGTGCATGGCACGCGGCGCAACGCCGATGCCCAGTTCCTCGAACCGTGGACGATCTACATTGAGCATATGGAGTAGCAGTCAGAGATCGTTGAAATCGTTGTGATGCTGTGGCAAAGGCGTCAAGAACTCTCTGGCGCCTTTGCCCGCGGCTTCTTTCAGACCTTCACCACTTCCATTGTGGTGGGCCTTCACCTCGTCCCGGCACTCGCAAGCCGGTCATAGGGTCCCAACTGTGGCACTGAAGGAATAGCAATGGGCCAATACATCCTGAAGCGCATCATCTACTGGATTCCGGCACTGCTTCTGCTGTCGCTGTCGGTGTATGCGCTCGCCTTTTTCGGCGCCGGCGATCCGATCAAGCTGATGTTCATGCGCGAAGAAGGAGATGTGACCTATGACGCCGAGCGACTGGACGCCATCCGCCGAGAGAAGGGGTTGGACCGTCCCTTCCTCGTGCAATACGGGGAGTACACGTGGCATCTGATACAGGGCGACCTGGGCATGTCGGTGATTTCGGGGCGGTCGGTAAATGACATGATCGGCGCAACCGCGCCGGTCTCGTTTCAGATCGGGATCGCTACGGTGATTCTGGTCGCCATACTCGGGATCCCATTAGGCATCGTGGCCGGCCTGAACCACAACAAATGGCTCGACAACCTCATACTCGGGTCCGCGCTGTTTATCAGCGGCGTTCCCAGCTATGTCGTCGGGCCGATGCTGATCGTCTTTCTGGTATTGGTGTTGGGCGTCATGAATACGACACCCTATGGCTGGGACGGTCTGTTCAGCAAGAAAGCGATTCTGCCTATGTTCGTGATGGTGTTTGGCTCGATCGCAATCATCATCCGCCAGACTCGCGCCGGTGTGCTGGAGGTGCTGTCGGAGGACTATGTGCGCACGGCGCGCGCCAAGGGCGTGCCGGAGTTCATGGTGATCATCCGTCATATGCTGAGACCGGTGTTGACGCCGGTGGTCACGGTAATGGGGCAGATGTTGATCGGGATTGTGAACGGCGCGATCATCGTTGAAAAGATTTTTGGAATCCCTGGCCTGGGCCGCTTGACGATCGACTTCACATACGGCGTTGATTACCCTGTGATCGTGGCAATAGTTCTTATTGGCGCCTTCCTGGTAATGTCGCTGAATTTGGCGGTGGACATCACATATCCCATCCTGGACCCGCGGGCGGCCCAGGCGATGACCGGGACAGAGGATTAGTGGTTCCAATTTTGCAGGCAGAGAGCAATTCTTCTTCCAGTGCGCGAGAGCGCAGGGCCGTAGTGAGGGCAAGACAACAAACAGAAAACGTGCATGTGGTGAGGGATGACGATCCAGGAAATTACGGCAACGAGCGAAATCGAATTAGAGGAGGCCAGTCGCACCAATTTGTGGCGGGACGCGTTGTCGCGCTTGGCGGCGAATCGACTTGCCCTCGTGGGCATTCTACCGATCGTACTCCTTTTTTTCATCGCCATTTTCGGCCCATACCTGACCCCTTACGATTTCCTGGCGCAGGATTTCACGGTACGGTTAGTATCCCCATCGAGTGAACATTGGCTTGGAACTGATGAGTTGGGACGCGATGTTTTCAGCCGCATTCTCTACGGCGCGCGCACCGCTGTTTCGGTGGGCCTTATTTCTACTGCAATCAGCCTGGTGGTCGGCTTGGTGTTGGGCTCGCTGGCAGGGTATCTGGGGGGACGGGTCGACATTTTGGTTGTATGGCTGACCGATGTGACGCGCTCGATGCCGGCGCTGCTGCTGGCGATTGTAATTAACCTGACGCTGAAGGTGCCGCTTGAAGCCTGGATGGAGCAGATGTATCTGGCATCCAAGAACACTTTTTTCCGCCAGACTATGTGGGTGGACCTGGTGCTCGTCTTCGGCGCGCTGGCGCTGATCCAGTGGCCCGGCTACGCCCGCCTGATCCGCGGCCAGATACTGTCGATCCGCAGTCGGAACTATGTGTTGGCGGCGCGCGCGATGGGCATGCCTACGGGCCGTATCCTCACACGCTATGTTATTCCCAATGCGATGGGGCCGCTGATTGTGGCGGTAAGCGCCGGGATGGGCGGTGCGATGGTGCTCGAATCGGCGTTCAGTTTTCTGGGCGTCGGCGTGCAGTTGCCCATCCCCAGTTGGGGGAAGATGATCAGCGACGGTCTGCGCATGTGGCAGACGCACCCGAACCTGCTGCTCGGTCCGGCGATGATGATGGCTGTGATAACGGTCTCGTTTGCCTGGCTAGGCGACGGCCTCAACGATGCCCTCAATCCCCGCCAGTGGGGAGGGTAACACCGACGGTTAGTGGTTTTCCGGCTGGCTGGTCTCTGGTTACCGGCCACTGGCTACTGTAGATGGAAGCGACAACGGCAACCATGTCCGTTCTACTCGACGTGCAGGAATTGCAGACCCGCTTCAAGGTGCGTAAGGGATACGTGTACGCGGTCAACGGTGTCTCCTTCAAGCTGGAGGAGGGCGAGACGCTGGCTGTAGTGGGCGAAAGCGGGTGCGGCAAAAGCGTTACGATGTTGAGCCTTGTGCGGCTGTTGCCGCCGGCGGCCAGTATTGAAAGCGGGCAGGTGCTGCTGCGGGGAGAAGACCTGTTGCAGCTTGATCTGCGCCAGTTGCGTAACGTGCGCGGGGGCCAGATCGGCATGATCTTTCAGGATCCGATGGCCTCGCTCAACCCGTTCATCAATATCGGCACGCAGATGGCGGAACCGTTGATCTATCACCGGGGGATGAGCAAGAAGCAGGCCCTCGCCCGCAGCGCCGAACTCCTGGAGATGGTCGGCATACCGGACGGTGAGGCGCGGCTGCGGGAGTACCCGCACCAGTTTTCCGGTGGTATGCGCCAGCGGGTAATGATCGCCATGTCGATGTCCTGCGAACCGGCCGTGCTGATCGCGGATGAGCCGACGACCGCGCTGGACGTCACGATCCAGGCGCAGATCGTTGAGCTGGTCAAGGAGTTGCGCGACCGGTCGGGTGTGGCGGTGATCTGGATTTCGCACGATCTGAGCGTGGTGGCGGGCATCGCCGATCGGGTGATCGTGATGTATGCGGGCTATATAGTAGAGGAGGCGCCGGTTGACGCGCTGTTCGAGGATCCGCGGCATCCTTACACGGTTGGGCTGATGGGGGCGCTGCCCAGCTTGAGCGGCGACACGGAAACGCGTCTGGCGACGATTGGCGGTTCGCCTCCTGACCTGGCCGACCTCCCTGATTTCTGCCCCTTTCACAGCCGCTGCGCCTATGCCATCGAGCGCTGCCGGAATGAAAACCCGGTGCTGGAGCCGGTCGCCGACGCCAGTGATAGAGGGCATCGCGCGGCCTGTTGGGTGGATATTCGCGGGGTGACGGTCCAATCAAAAGCCGCAGTCGCCAGTAGTTAGCTAGGTTCCGTTGACATTTTGGGAAGGCTGTTCAGATGTCAACAAGAACTGAAAGCCTGCAGGCCTGTTAGGGATGTTTCTCGCTTGAATGTTGAAATAGACAAAACCAATTGATCCGCGAAGTCACGCGAAGGGTCGCGAAGAACACCTTTTTGTCCGCGGAGGACGCGGAGGGACGCGGAGGGACGCGGAGAACACCAAAGGCGTATCGGATTTTCTTTGCGTGACTGCGCCGCCCTTCGACGATCAGGCGTAATTTGCACCTGGAAGTCGTTGTTCAGACAAACGTCAACGAGCCCTAGAAACAACCTGCAGGTTACTCAACAGTGGAGCCTGATTCTTGGAAATGAGCGAGACAGATAGCGGCAACAGTGCTCCCTTGGTGCAAGTGGAGAATCTGACCAAACATTTCTCCGTACGACTCGGCGCGTATGGTGAGACCAAAGCCACGGTCCATGCGCTGGACGAGGTCTCGTTTACGGTGCAGCGGGGTGAGACGCTGGGGCTGGTGGGCGAATCGGGTTGCGGCAAGTCGACGGCCGGGCTGACGCTGCTGCAGTTGCATCGACCGACCTCGGGCAAGGTCTTTTTCGAAGAGCAGGAGGTCACCGGGCTGTCGGACAAGGAGATGCGCCCGCTGCGCCGGAAGATGCAGATCATCTTCCAGGACCCTTATTCGACGCTCAGCCCACGCATGACGATTGGCAACGCGATCGGCGAGCCGTTGTGGCTACACGAATTGGCAACCGGACAGGAAGCACAGGAGCGGATCGCAAAGCTGCTCAACGACGTAGGGCTGAACTCTTCCTTTGCGTTCCGTTACCCGCACGAGTTTTCCGGCGGCCAGCGGCAACGGATATGCATAGCCCGCGCGCTGGCATGTGAACCGGAGTTTATCGTCTGCGACGAACCGATTTCGGCGTTGGATGTGTCGATTCAGGCCCAGATCATCAACTTAATGCAGGACTTGCAGGAAGAGTACCATTTGACTTATCTCTTCATCGCCCATGATCTGGCCGTAGTGCGCCATATCAGCGACAGGGTGGCGGTCATGTACCTGGGGCGCGTGGTGGAGATGGCGCCCAAAGAGAGCCTGTTCAGCAACCCTCTGCATCCGTATACCAATGCGCTGTTGCAGGCTGTGCCTGTACCCAATCCTCGGCAGGAGCGGCAGCGCGAACGTGCGGTCATTCGCGGCAATGTGCCGAGCGCGATCAGTCCGCCCAGCGGTTGCCGCTTCCATCCCCGCTGTCCTCTTGCCTTTGAGCCGTGCGATCATGTCGTGCCGGAGTGGCGGGAGGTAGAAACGGGCCACTGGGTCGCGTGTCACGCGGTCTGACGCGGCGGCGGCTGGCGGCGAGTGGTCGGCAGCAAGCAACTAAACCTCGCTGTGCAAGCTGGTGGCGATGACGGGCATCACACTGGAAGAGTACGACAATTTCATTCCTCTTATCCTCCACCGACCGAAGCAGGCAAGCAGATGAATAAGATTCTTGCGGGTGACTTTCTGATTCTCGCAGAATCACCTGACCCGGACACCGTGTATACCGGTTCGCCGTGTCTGGCGCAGTTGCCGTCGGGACGTCTGATAGCCAGTTACGAATGGTTTCGCCAGCAGCCGCTTGTCGAGCAGATCCCCGATCAGCTAGAGATTCTGGTGAGTGACGACGGGGGAAGCCGGTGGCGCCAGACGGCGGCACTGGACATCATCTGGCCGTCGCTGTTTGCGGTGGACGAAGCGCTCTACTGCATTGGAAACCGCCGCCTGAGCCGGGAGATCATCATCGCCCGCTCAGAGGACGGAGGGGAGCGCTGGAGCAGCCCGTCGCAACTGTTCGGCGGACGCCATCATAACGCCCCCACCAGCGTGCTCTTTCGCAACGGGCAGGTTTATCGCGCTTTCGAGACGTGCCCGGTCGGCGATGATGCGGTCGGCAGGAGCCAGTGGGAATCGCTGGTGGTGGCCGGGGACCTGGAGCGGGGCCTGCTCGACCCGGCGGCGTGGCGGATGTCCAACCGGGTCCATTTTCCCGGCGTGCCGGACGTGCTCAGCCAGCGGCGCTATCAGGCCAGCGCGACGGACAAGGTGGTGGAGGACTGCTTCATTGAGGGCAACGTGATCGACGTGCGGGGGGAGATGCGGGTACTTCTGCGCACGATTATAGACGGGCACACGACGGGGGGCATGGCCGCCGTATGCAGCCTGGAGGACGACGGCGAGAAGCTGGACTACCGCTTCGTCCAGTTCTATCCGATGCCGGGCGCGCAGTGCAAGTTCCACATTGTGTATGACGAGGAGAGCGATCTCTTTTGGACGACGGTATGCCTGCCGACGGACACCTGGCAGGAGCGGGAGCCATTGCGCAAGATTGGTTTTGCCAGCCCGCCGGGCAACGAGCGGCGCATTCTTATGTTGATGTACAGCCTCGACGCGCTGAACTGGTTCCAGGCTGGCTGCGTGGCGATGAGCCGCAGCGTATTCGAGGCCTTCAGTTATGCGTCGCAACTGATCCGGGGCGAGGATCTGCTGGTGATATCGCGCACGTCGCAGGGGGGGTTCAACCAGCATGACACGAATCTGGTCACGTTGCACCGTATAGAGAGGTTCCGGGAGTTGGCCCTCGATTTGAGGCCGACATACAGCAGGGGTTCGCCGCGGCGTTAACAGACCATACAGGGGAAAAGGGGAGGCAAGAAGATGAAACTGGGCACATTCATGATGCCGCTTCATCCGCCGGAGAAGGACCGCACGATCGGATTCGAAGAGGATATCGAGTTTGTGGTACGGGCGGACGAGTTGGGATTTACGGAAGCCTGGATTGGCCAGCATCACACGCTGGCTTGGGAACCGATCCCGTCGAACGATGTCTTTATCGCCAATGTGCTGCCGCGCACGCAGAATATCCGGCTCGGCAGCGGGGTCTCGATTTTGCCGCAGCATCATCCGGTCAATGTGGCGTTGCGCCTGGCCTATCTGGATCATCT
Organism: Caldilineaceae bacterium; assembly: GCA_965220715.1. Lineage (GTDB taxonomy): Bacteria > Chloroflexota > Anaerolineae > Caldilineales > Caldilineaceae > Bin5. The sequence goes on along the minus strand of OZ244843.1, from coordinate 2,252,266 downwards.
GTCGCGGGGGCGCATCAACTGTGGATTCGGCCAAGGTGGTGTGCCGACGGATTGGGGGCTTTTCGATTTGCCCGATCCGGCGACGCAGGGGCTGATGACGGTCGAGAGCATTGACATGATATTGAAGCTATGGCAGACCGATCCGCCCTTTGACTTTGAGGGGGACTTCTACCATATCAAACTGGAAGGGGGGAACCCTGAACTCGGGATAGGCGAGCTGCTGCAACCTTACCAAAAGCCGCACCCGCCGATAGGAATGAGCATTATTCGCGGCCAATCGCGGGCGGCTAACATGGCGGGCGAACGAGGCTATATTCCGATCAGCTCGAACGTGGTGCCCGGCTCCACGCTTGCAGAACACTGGCAGACCTATTGCAACGGCGCCGCTAATGCAGGGCGGGCTGAGCCGGACCGGGAAATCTGGCGCGTGTCGCGCAGCATCTTCATAGACGAGACGACCGAGGCAGCCTGGGAACGAGCGAGCAACGGCGCGCTGGCAGGTTCAATGGCCTATCTGCGTTGGCTGATCGAATCAGCGAACATGCTCAGCGTTTTGAAGGACGACCCGGAGATGCCCGACGAAGAGGTGACGGTGGAGTACATGCTGAAGAGCCTGTGTATTATAGGAGACAAGGACGAGTGCCTGCGCCGGCTGCATGAACTGTGGGAGGAGACGGGCGGATTTGGCACGCTGCTCATGATTGCGCACGACTGGGACGACAAGGAGCGGTGGCTGGCCTGCATGGAGACGCTGGCCAACGAGATTGTGCCGGCGTTACCATAAGAGTCAATAGTTAGTGGCCGGCAATCGGGCGGTTAGAAAAAAACTGCGATGCCGGCGGCTTGTACTCCCATCGCGGGAGGTCGCGGCGCCGTCCTGGTGGACAGTTGTGCCTTGCGGGTCAAGGCGCCAGGGCAATCAAAACAACACAATCAGGAAACATGATATATGCCAAGAATGAATGGAGGGGAGGCGCTGGTGCGGTCGTTGGCCGCGGAAGGGCTGCGTGCTGTATTCGGCGTACCCGGGGCGGGGCAGTACGAGGCGATCGACGCGCTGTATTCGACGCCAAGCGTCCGCTATATTGCGGTGCGGCACGAACAGGCCGCCAGCTACATGGCGGACGGGTATGCCCGCGCCAGCGGTGAGGTTGCCGCCGCGCTGGTGGTGGAAGGGCCGGGTCTCTTCAACGCAATGTCGGGAATCGCCACGGCTTTTGCCACGTCCTCGCCGATACTGGTGGTGACGGGGGATCATCACCACCGCAAAAGGGGACTGGAATTGGACGAGACGGCGTGGTTGGGGCCGCTGACGAAGTGGGTTGGCCGGGCCCAGCGTCCGGCAGAGATTCCCGACATCGTGCAGGCGGCGTTCCGGCATCTGCGTTCAGGACGGCCGCGCCCGGTGGCGATAGAGGTGCCTCCGGCCGTGTTCGCGGCAACAGAGGAGGTAAGCCTGGCGCAGCCGGCAGGTGGTTCGCCGACGTCCACCGACCCCGAGCCGCGGGCGATTCAGCGGGCGGCGGAGCTACTAGCCACGGCGCGGCGGCCGGTCATCTGGGCCGGCGGGGGCGTGATGCGCGCCAGGGCGGCCACCCTGGTTGCCGAACTGGCCGACTACTTGCAGATTCCGGTCGTAACGACGAGACAGGGGAAGGGGAGCATTTCGGAGCTGCATCCACTCTCCTTGGGCATGGCTGAGAGGCGTTTTCAGCCGTTGGGCAACTGGCTCGCGGGGAGGGACCTGATCCTGGCGGTGGGCACGAGCCACTACTCGAGCGGGGCAGGGCAGCAGGTGATCCGGATCGATGTCGACGAGGCCGAGTTCGATCGAAACGACGATCTGTTAGCGATCCACGGTGATGCCTATCCCGTGATGATGGCGCTCAACCGGGCGGTCGCGGCGGCCGGGCCGTCGCGGGCCGACAAGGCCGAGGCGGTGCAGGCCGAGGTCGCGGCTATAAACGAGGCGCGCTTCGACCCGTCCACGCAGTTGCAGCCGCAGTGGGGATTCATGGAGGCGATCCACGCGGCGCTGCCGGACGATGCCGTCGTGATCCAGGGTATGAACCAGATGGGCTACTACAGCCGCAACTATTTCCGGGCCAGGGCGCCGCACAGCTATCTGACCAGTTCTTCGCACGGGACGCTGGGCTGCGGCTACCCGATCGCGTTGGGCGCAAAGGTCGGTTGCCCGGATCGGGTCGTGGTTTCGCTATCCGGGGACGGCGGTTTTCTTTACAACGTACAGGAGCTGTCCACGGCCGTGCAGTACGGGATCAATGCCGTGGCCATCGTATTCAACGACAACGCCTTTGGGAATGTCCTGCGGGCCCAGATGGAGGAGTTCGACGGGCATGTCCTCGGCACCAAGCTGCACAACCCCGATTTCGTGGCGCTGGCGCACAGTTTTGGCGCACACGGCGTGCGAGCGGAGGACGCGAACGCGCTGCATGAGGCTCTGTGCGAGGCAGTGGCAGCCGAGAACGACAAACCGGTGCTGATCGAAGTTCCGGTGGGAATGTTGGACAGGGAATTCTAGGGGAGGAATCGACATGGTGGACGCGGCCAATCTTAAGGAACGGATTCACAGTGGGGAACTGATTTTCGGCGTCGGCGCGTCGCTCGATTTCGGACGCAGCCAATTGGAGGATCTGCTGGGCCTGGGCGATTACAGTTTTGTCTACGTGGACAGCCAGCACGCGGCGTTTTGTGAGAAAGATCTCGTCGCCTTTTGCGGTCACGCCGAATCGCTAGGAATACCGGTGCAGTTGCGGATCCCGCACACGCGCCACACCTATCTGATCGGCCGCTTTCTCGACCTGGGGCCGTCCGGCATCATGGTGCCGGAGGTGGAGGACAGGGCTGAGGTCGATGAGGCTATTCGCTATTTCTACTATGCGCAGGTCGGGCGCCGGAGTTCGGGAGGGGTGGCGCGGCGCAATCTGAGCGCCTTTGGCGAGCCGACCAACCCGGCATCGATCGACCGGCTGGCTTACGCCGACTGGTGGAACAGCAACGGCATCCTTGCGATTCAGTTGGAGTCGGTCGAGGCGGTTATCAACGCGCGCAAGTTGGCGAAACCGGGCATCGATCTGCTGGCGTTCGGGCCGAATGACCTGCGTTTCAGTATGGAGAGTCTGCCGCATAGTCCGTTCAAGACGGTAGACGAGTGTATCCGGCATGTGCTGGAGCAGATGCGGGACAGTTCGGTGCAGGTGAGTTTGGGGGCGGCGAGCGCGGAGGAGCGGGACAAGTATATTGAGATGGGGGTGACGGTGTTGCAGGTGGCGCCGGGGATGTGAAGTGGGGGAGAGCTGATTGTACCAACAAGTAGGGGACACTTTGGCAAATATAAATAGAGTAAGATTTACAGCTTCAGGTCGTTTAGGGATTTGGGATTCTGTCAATATTCCAGGCAAGGGAGAATGGCGCTCCAAAGTCGATGAGTTCTTGCAGTCCAACGCTCACGGTATCATCGAATCGCAGGTCCACGATTTCGAGGAGACTGACGACCCTGCGCTCGCTGCGGTAACGGCCATCTGCGACAAAATTATCTCTCGGGGCAATCCAACTTTGGTGGATCCGAACTGGGAGCGTGCCCTTCTGTCGGGACCAGGGAGCGAGTTATTGTGTTGGGAAGAAAAAAGTCATGATGAGATTGAATTCGCAGCTAACGAATTCCTTTGGCCGGAAGGAATTTGCCTTCAACTACTTGAGGCTGCACATGACTTGCTGGACCTTCCTTTGAGCGAAGTGTCCTCATCGTCCAGACGTAGGCTTCCGGCTGCATTACAGGATCTTTGCAGTTCTGAAGAAGAGACCCTATATGCTGACCTTATTGGGAAACTGGGGCCTAGAACAAGCGGTGCTGTTCAACGACAGGCTCTCATTTCTGAATTGGTGAGTGGAGATGCAGTGACTGCGTTGTCGGACAATCGGGTGGACTTTGCCTTGCAATTCAGTCGAATGCGCTGGGTAATCGAAGTAGACGGAAACCAGCACTTGGAACCAGTCCAGCGAGGGAAAGATGCTTTTCGCGATAGCACTTTGCGGGCAGGGGGCTGGAAGGTATTTAGAGTTTCGGCTAAGAGTGTTCGTTCCGGCCGTGACCTTTGGCTTAGGACGGCATTGGCTGAAGCCGAGGATGAAGAACGCCGGTCGTTAGAAGTAGGAGACCTTCTAGGTTCAGTCGAAAATGCGCTGGAAGAATCGTTAACATATCGTGCGGCATGGCATCTGCTGCTTCGACCTCTTGCGGTGCAGCGGTGTATGCGCGGGCTAGTAATGCTATACCGATACGGTGCCTTGGATGCTACTGGTTCGCAACGCATCCTAGCTGTCGAGGAAGATATACCTGTCGTGGCTGATGCTATCCAAATGCTCCAGGAACTCTGGGATTTGACTTCAGCTATCCAGCCACACTTGGCTGTTGGTCCCCCGGAGATCCACTTGGACGTAATAGGTGAGAAAGGAGTACGAGACGCTGGACAGAATGTAAGATACGTCGATCAGCCTGAAGGCGCATATGACGCCGTAATTTCACACAGCTTCCTTTTGGGAGAAGGGTATCGCGGCTCTCGGCTGGAACAATTGGGGCCGGAGCTGACCTACCGCGCACTTCGCATTAGGCGTGCCACCGGACTTAGTGCCGAAAGGGCCCTGCTGTGGGCTCCCGGATTCAATAGGAGGCTAGAAGACAGTTTCCTAGTTCCAGAGGAGGCGTTGACGCGTTTACTTCAGATCGTGTTTCGGAAAAAGAACTTTCGACAAGGGCAGGTGGCATCTATTTCGCGTCTCCTGCAAGGCGAACATGCCATCGTCCTTCTTCCCACGGGGGGAGGCAAATCGCTGATATATCAGTTTGTTGGCATGCTGCAACCAGGAATGACTGTCGTTGTGGATCCAATTATCTCCTTAATGGATGACCAAGTGCGCTGTCTGAAAGAACTGTGCATAGACAGAGCGGAAGGAATCTCAAATCAGACCGAAGACATTGAACAAGCGATGCAGGACATGGTCCAGGGGAAATTATATTATATTTTTGTCTCACCCGAACGGTTGCAGTCTGATAAGTTCCGGAACGAAATTCAGAAGGTCACGGACCATGTTCCCATCTCGCTGGTAGCATTGGACGAGGCCCACTGCCTGTCAGAGTGGGGGCATGACTTTCGACCTGCATATTTGAATCTCCCACTTAATTTACAGCGATACTGTAGGGATCGAAATACTGGGGCACTGCCAACCTTGGCGGCGCTAACTGGTACAGCGTCATATGCCGTCTTGGAGGACATGCAAGCGGAACTAGAAATAGACTCCGAGGATGCAATAATTCGGCCAGAAAGTTTCGACCGAGAGGAGTTGAACTTTGCAGTCCGAAAGATTACAGCAAGTACCCGCTCACAGGAACTAGATTTGATCCGGGAGGAGTTGCCCCTGCATTGGGACTTGGATTCGGCAGAATTCGACGAATTGAATGGGGAGAAGACGTACAGCGGGCTTGTATTCTGCCCACATATCGACGGAAAAAAGGGAATCGCGGAAGTTGCCAAAGGGCTAGGCCACAAGAGCTACTACGGCGGAAGAATGCCGAAAAACTTTGCCACGGATTGGAATCCGCGTCAGCTGGATGGGAAGCCTCCTTCTTCCGACAGCCAATTGCGTGAACTATGGAAAGGACACAAGCGAGAATTGCAGCGCAGGTTTTCCCACAACGAAGTGCGAGAAATGGTGGCGACCAAGTCGTTTGGAATGGGAATCGATAAGAGCAACATTAGGTATACAATTCATTTCGTAATGCCCGCTTCTGTGGAACAGTTCTACCAGGAGGCGGGTCGCGCAGGCCGAGATCAGGAGAAGGCCTACTGCACTATATTATATATTGACGCAGGCTCGGAAGTAGCAATAAAGGAAATTCTTGACGAGCCGAACCACTCGAAAGCTAATGACATACGAGAAAAAATGCATAGACAAGGCAATCAGACCGATGTGCTAGTCCCTTTGTACTTTCTACTGAGTTCGTTCAAGAGCCGGGAAGAAGAGAAAGGTGACATAACTGAACTCTGGCGAAGGTATCTGCTAAGTAACAAAGGTAGGGGCACGAAATCTGTCCAAATTTCCTTTCGGAGCGAGACAGAATGTAGAAAGAAGGAAAGGTGCATCTATCGTCTGAGAATTCTTGGCATCGTGAAGGACTACACAGTGCAGTATGTGGAGTTGGAACCTAAGCAGGAAGGGTGGTTCTTGGTCGAAACAGGAGACTGGAACGTTGACAAGATACGTATGAATTTGTCGAAATACCTTGCCAAATACAAGTTCCCAGAATTCGTGCAACAGCAGTTGAGCCGAGTATGCGCCGACAACCAAGTTGAGGCGGTCGAACAAGCGATAGAGATCTTGGTAGACTTCATATACGACGCAGTTGTAAGAAAAAGGAAAGAAGCTATTCGAAACATGGTACAAATGTGTCGCGATTATGAAAGCAGCGACGGGTTCCGAGCCTCAATTCTGGCCTACTTGGAGGAATCGCCCTTCACGGAAGAACTCAACAAATGGCGTCGAAAATCATTTGGACAGCTCGGGTTACCCATGATACGAGCAGTGATGAGAGACTTGGAGGAAAGCAAAAACGGTGATGAGATGGGAAGATTGCGAGGTCTAATTGGTACGACGCGTCGAATGTTAGAAGCAGACCCAGAAAATGTGGCGTTGAGGTACCTCTCAGTATGTGCCCGAGCAGCGAGCCCATGGGAACCAGAAAGGAGTGTGGTGGGGGAGGTGGCGACGCTCATCGTCTGGGCGCGAATCGAAGGCCTAGATATGGACTGGATTCGGCTTGCGGTTTTGCAAGACATCGTTGGCTGTCGTCCTGGCGTTGCGGGTAGTGTTGCCCACACCATGGTTACCGGAGAGGATGGATTGCCTTTTGCGCGCCGCCTCCTTCGCGTCGGACGAAAATATGGTAATAGCGTGCGGCTTGCAGCGTTAGGTGCCATTTTTACAAATGCTGTAGAGGCGGTTACAGGAATTAGCGGATTCTACCACTTGAAACAGTCAGGAGGACAAGATGACACAAGAGGTGAATAACAACATCAACGACACGATCTTGGAAGCAGAAGAAAACATCTTGAGAATTTCCGAAGAGTTGGGACAAATGAAGACAGCGGCAGAACTCTTGGATGAGACTGGGAAGCGGTCCCAAATGCTGCAGGATGGGGTAGAGAAATTGGTAACTGAAATAAGTTCCTTGGTGGAGTTGAGCGGTCGGGTAATCGAAAATTTGAAAGCATCGGAGGTTAGAGAGTTGGTGACAGAAATGCAAACAGCCCTTGCCCACCAAATGGACGGCCTGAGAACCGAACTGCTTGAGAATAACAAGTCCTCCAGTGAGAAAGCTGGCTCAGAATTACAGACAGTGCTGATTCAGCATATGGACAGTTTAGGAACGGAAATTACTGCCAGAAACGAGTCAGCTGCCGGACGTGTTGGTGCAGAGTTGCGTGGGGCGCTAATTCAACGCATGGACATTATGGAAAAGAAAATCACAATTGGTACCGAAACTGCTATAGAGCAAGTTGGCGCAGAATTGCGTGGGGCATTGGTTCAACGAATGGATAGCTTAGAAAACGAAATAGTTACTGAATCAAAATCCTCTGCAAAGCAGGTTAGCAAGGAAGTGACAGACGTAAATGAGGATATTTCGAAACGTCTGAAGGCGCTCGATTCACAGGTTGCTGAAGTGCGAAAACTAACCGAAAAGCTATCGAATCGGAAGGGAATAATTTTCTAAGTGTTCGAGTGTGTGTGCAGGGTCCCGAGGCTTTGATACGGATTGGTTGCAAATAATGGGGCGAGTACATCCCCCATAACATTCGGCTGTCTGCTGCTGTGCCTGCAAGACCCTTGTAACATATTCACTGAATGTTCAGTCAAATCGAAGTAACTCTAGACGAAATGAAAATGCAACTCTCCGATATCCGCCGCCTTACTCCCATCACCCAAGAGTACGCCTACTTCCAGAGCAGCGGCTTTTCGCCGAAGATGGAGCCGGTGATCGAGGAGACGAACCGCTGGGCGCGTTTTCATAATGCCGGCGGGGCGGCGCCAGGTATCAACGAAGAGATGTTGGAGGGGTTCGAGGCGACGCGTGCGAAGGTCGCGCAGTCGATGAATGCAGACAGTGACGAAATCGTGCTGGGCGAGAACACGACCATCGGCATCAATATCGTGGCCAATGGCATCAACTGGCGGGCGGGGGACAATGTAATCTTGAGCGACAAGGAGCATCCGGGCAACCGCATCACGTGGTACAGCCACATGCGGCGCTATGGTATCGAGCTGCGCTTTCTTGAGGTCGTCCACGACGAGGAGCAGATGTTGGAGCAGTTTGAACAGCTGCTCGATGAACGCACACGAGTCGTTTCGATCAGCCATGTTTGCCGCCGTACCGGTCAGCGGCTGCCGGCGCGAGGGCTGGTCGACATCGCCCATGATGCCGGCGTCCCGGTCCTGCTGGACGGCGCCCAGGCCTACGGTGCGATTCCGGTCGATATGCGCGCGCTGGACTGCGACTTTTACGCCTTCAGCGGACACAAGTACATTATGGCGCCGCAGGGCACGGGCGGCTTTTACGTGCGCCGGGATCGGATTCCCTGGATCCAGCCAAGCTGGATCGGTTCCCATTCGCAGAAGGATTTCGACCTGGTGGGTGGGCTCACTTTGCTGGATGAGGCCAAACGCTTCGAGTTCGGGACGCGCAATCTGGCCGACCAGATTGGTTTTGGCAAGGCACTCGACTGCTGGGAAGAGATTGGCTGGGAAAATGTGTTTTCCTATATCGCCGGCTACACCGACCGCGTCAAGGCGGCCCTCCGGGACGTGCCGGGGGTGACTTTGCATACGCCTTTGCCCTACGGGAAGTCGTCGGGCATTGTTACTTTCAGTCTCAGCGGGTTTACCTCAGCGGAGATCAGAGAGCATTTGCTCAAAGAAAGAGTGCTGGTGGCGCCGTTGGAATTGGACGGGACCATGATCCGCGTATCCACGCATGTCTTCAACAACGAGGATGACTTGGAGCGGCTGACGGCCGGTGTGAGGGGGATGCTGTGACCGGGCAACTCTTTCTGAAATCGATCAGTTTCTGGCGGCAGTAACCCGCCTTGCGCCACACATCTGAACACAAGAGAGAGAGGGATTAATCCTATCATGCCATCACCAAGCAACCGCACACCGATAATTTCGATCGACACGCCGACGCCCCCTCCCTATTGGGCTTTGCTGGAGTGGGAGTTGATCCGCAATCAGACAGCCGCTGTGAAGGAGTTCTACGCGCACTATTTCGACGAGCGCGGCTATCTCCTCTGCGTTCCTCGCTGGGGCGGCGATGACGGGCCGGATGACGCGGCAGAGAATCTGGCTGGATGGACGGTGCTGCATGCACTGGGCGCGCCGGATTCCGTTCTGGATCTCTATAAGCAGGGATGGGAGGGACATCTGCGCCAGTACACCGAAGCCAAGACGGTCGAGGTGCCATTTGCCCGCGACGGTATGTACTACAAAGAGTTTCCCGTCATGTTCGACTGGATGCACAATGGTGAGGGCTTTTCGGTCTTTTTCTTGCAAACACTATCAGATCCGTATGACATCCCAATGCGCCACCGCATGGAACGGTTTGCCGGCTTCTACATGGGCACTGATCCACAGGCCGACAACTACGACGCGGAGCATCGCGTGATTCGCAGCATGTTCAACGGCAGCCGCGGTCCGCTGATGCGCAAATCGACCGGCCTCGACTGGGCAGGAGATTCAATTGAGGTCGCAGGTCGATTCAAGCCAGGTCACGGCGAGCGCAACTACGCTGAGATGGTCGCCCACTTTGAGGAATATAATGACGTGGTCGGCGACCACCCGCTCAATCTGTCGACGACGACGCTGGCCTTCAATGCTTACATGCTGACCGGGGACACCAACTACCGAGAATGGCTGGTCGACTACATTGACGCCTGGTGCGAACGGACCGCGGCCAATGGCGGCATTGTCCCCACTAATATCGGGCTGGACGGCAGCATCGGCGGGGCTAGCGACGGCAAGTGGTACGGTGGGGTCTACGGCTGGGGATTTACGGTGACGGTGCCGCAAACGGGGGAGCTTTCCCATCGACCATTCTTCTTGAACCGTGTGCACTACGGCTTCGGCAACGGGCTGCTGATGACGGGCGACCAGGGCTATGTGGACACATGGCGCGGCGTCATCGACAAGGTAAACGCAAACTGCAAGACGAGCGGCGAGCAAACGCTCTATCCTCACATGTATGGCGACGAAGGCTGGTATGACTATACGCCGGAGCCGTTCAACAGAGGGGCGCTGGAGGTGTACTACTGGTCGATGGACCGGGGGGATCTGGCGCGCGTGGAGGAGAACGAGTGGGTGCGTTTTCTGGAAGGAGACAACCCGGACTACCCGGTCACTGCGCTGCAAGAGGATTTGGCGGAGGTGCGTGAGCGGACCGGGAAGGTACGGGCCGACAGTACATCGGTGGATACGCGCATGTCTGACGATATGAACGGATTCAATCCGGCCATGGTGAGCCGGTTGACCGAGCTCATGCTGGGGGGCCTGCCTACGGAACGGCTGGGCTTTCCTCTTCATTGCCGGGTGCGCTATTTCGATTTGGAGCGCCAACGGGCCGGTATGCCGGAGGATGTGGGCGCGCTGGTCGAGAGTATGAGCGCCGACGAGATGACCCTGGTTTTAGTGAACACCGACCAGGTAGAGGCGCGTACGGTCGTTGTCCAGGGGGGCGCATACGCGGAGCATCAGTTCGTGAGCGTAACCCAAAACGGTGAGACTATTCCTCTCGATTGCGACAACTTCACCGTACACCTTGGGCCCGGCTGTGGCAGCAGACTGCAGATCCGGATGGCGCGGTATGCCAACCGGCCAACTAGCACCTTTCCCTGGGACAGATAGACAGTACAATAATACTGGCAAGTCGAATTTGTCGAGCCTAGTTCCACCAACAGAACCTGCTGGTGGGTGCTCGATCCTTTGAACGAAAAAGGAAGAGTGCATGGCAAACGAGAGCAAACCCAATGTCCTGGTCTTTCTCTGTGACCAGTTGCGCATCGATCTGCTGGCCTGCTATGGGGAGACGCTCGTGCGCACACCGAACATTTCTGCCCTGGCGCAGGATTCCTGTGTATTTGAGCGGGCGTATACGCCCTGCGCTATATGCTCACCGGCGCGCGCCAGCCTGCTGACGGGGCTCTATCCCCATAGCCACCACATGTTCAATAATTCGACGCCCCACTATTCCTACTGCGAGCATATGCGCCCTGGCGTCGCGATGATACAGGACTGGATCGACGAGGAGAGAGACTATGAGTCGGCCTGGTTTGGGAAGTGGCATGTCGGCCCGGCGCAGGACCTGTTTGACTCTCGCTTCCACCATACACAGAAACCCTACGCTGGCTGCCCTGAGTTCCTGACCAGTTCGCACTGGCATCCCAACACTCGCATTGCGCCCCTCGTGCAGAGCGTCGGGCGCGGCACTGCTGGCACTCTCGATGTGGGGATGGAGGGCTTCCCTGATGTGGTGGCGGCCCGCTATTCGCAGGAGTTCCTGCGCAATCGCGACGTGACGAAGCCCTTCTTTCTGACCTGCTCCTTCCCAGGGCCGCACAGCCCGTGGATGGTGCCCGAGGAATGGGGCATTCGCTATGACGCCGACGCCATCCCAATGTGGGCCAATCGCTATGACCGCTTTGAGGGCAAGCCGACCAACCAGAGGAAGCTGCGCCTGATGCAGGAGGTGCGCGGGGAGGAACTTCCACGGTCGGCCGGTCGGCCGTTGCCGGACGGGAATGTCCTGCGGACCCAGGCAGAGCGGGACCGGGAGCTGCAGGAGTTGCTGGCATGTTGCTACTCTTACCTGGAGTTGATCGACCAGATGGTGGGCGAAGTGGTGGCAACTCTCAAGGATGCCGGGTTGTACGAGGAGACGGCCATAATCTTCACCGCTGATCATGGCGATATGGCCGGTTCCCATGGGATGATGAACAAGGGCGCGTACATGTATGATGAGATTTATCGCATCCCTCTGCTTGTCAAAGCCCCGGGGACGCCGCAACCGAGCCGCAGCGCGGCGTTCGTGCATCTGATGGATGTGACCGCGACCTGTTTGCACGCGATGGCCGGGGGTGAACAAGAGAGCATGATGGGTCAGAGCCTGCACGGCGAGTCGCTGCTGCCCCTAGTTCAGGGAAACGGGGAGTGGGACCGGGCGATGCACTACGCCGAGTATCACGGCGACTGGTACGGTCACTACTCGGCGCGGATGGTGACCGACGGCCGCTGGAAGCTGGTTTGGAATCTGACGGATTTGTGCGAGCTGTACGATCTGGAAAGCGATCCTCACGAGTTACACAACTGTTTCTACGATCCCGCCTACGAGGCGGTGCGAGCCACTTGCTTCGACTATATGGTGACGGAGGCGAAACGCACAGAGGACGCGCAGTTGCGGCTGTTGCTGCCGCAGGTCGAAATTGCTGCGCGCGGAACATCGGCCCTCTGAGTCAAGCGAGGCACTTTCCTGTCCAGAAGGGCGCATAGGCGGAGCATCAGTTCCTGAGCGTTACCCAAAACGGCGAGACGCCCCCTCTCGATTGCGACAACTTCACCCTGCACCTCGGGCCGGGCTGTGGCTGTGGGCTTCAGGCCCTGATGGCGCGGTATGCAAACCGGCCCACCTGCTCGTTTCCGTGGAACCGCCAGACGGTTCAGGAATATTGACAAGCCGATATTGTCGAGCATAGTCACTGTTCCAAGAGAATCTGCCCGTGTGCTCGACGATGTTATCGTGAAAGGCTATTCTTATGGCAACCGAGAACAAACCAAACGTCCTGATTTTTCTCTGTGACCAACTGCGGATCGATCTGCTGACCTGTTATCAGGAGACGCTGGTCCGAACGCCGCACATCACCGACCTGGCCGGGGATTCCTGCCTTTTCGAACGGGCCTATACGCCCTTGGCTCTCTGCTCCCCTGCGCGCGCCAGTCTGCTCACCGGCCTCTACCCCCACGGCCACCACATGTTCAATAACTCGACCCCCCATTATTCCTACTGTGAACATATGCGGCCAGACGTAACAATGCTGCAGGACTGGATCGACGAGGAGAGCGACTATGAGTCGGCCTGGTTTGGCAAGTGGCACTTAGGCCCGGCGCAGGACCTGTTCGACTCCCGTTTCCACCACAAGCACCGGGAGCCTTACGAAGGCGGCCCCGTTTTCCTGGACAGCTCGCACTGGCACCCAAACACGAGAATCGCCCCCCTGGTTCAAAGCGTGGGGCGCGGCGCAGCAGGTACGTTGGCCGTGGGAATGGAGGGGTTTCCCGATGTGGTCGCGGCCCGCTACACGCAGGAGTTTCTGCAGACGCGGGATAAGACTAGACCCTTTTTCGCTACCTGTTCCTTCCCTGGCCCACACTTTCCCTGGATGGTTCCGGACGAATGGGGCATTCGCTACGACCCGGCTGACATCGAAATGTGGCCCAATCGCTATGACACTTTTGAAGGAAAACCGATCAACCAGAGAAAAATACGCCTGCTAAATGCGTCTGAGGCCGACGGTCTTTCCTCGGAGGAGCTGGACCAGGAACTTAAGGAGATGCTGGCATGCTGCTTCTCCTACATTGAGTTGATCGACGAGATGGTCGGCGAGGTAGTATCTACTCTCAAGCGACTCGGCCTTTACGATGATACCGCCATCATCTTCACAGCAGACCATGGTGATATGGCCGGGTCCCATGGATTGATGAATAAAGGCGCGTATATGTATGACGAAACATACCGCATCCCCATGCTTCTCAAGCCACCTGGGACGCGCCAGCCCAGACGAAGCAGTGCCCCGGTTCACCTGATGGACGTTACGGCAACCTGTCTGCACTTGATGACGGGTACGGCCCAGGAAAGTTTGTCGGGTCGGAGCCTTCACGGGCAGTCTCTCCTACCACTGGCCGCAGGAGGGGAGGACTGGCCGCGTACCATGCATTACGCGGAGTATCACGGCGATCCGTGGGGTCACTACTCCGCGCGGATGGTGACCGACGGGCGCTGGAAGTTGGTCTGGAACCTGACTGATCTGTGCGAACTGTACGACCTGGAGAACGACCCACACGAGTTACAAAACCGCTTCTACGATCCCGCATGTGAAGAGGTGCGCACTGCCTGTTTCGACTATCTTTTGGCCGAGGCGCGGCGCACGGGCGACGCCCATGTGTTTCTGCTGCGGCCGGAAATCGAGACGGCCATTCAGGGGATACCTGTTCCCTGAAGCCTCTGAGCAGCCGGCGCCAGCGCGACAGTTGCGCCGGTACTGAAATCTATTCACACTGCCCATGAGTCTGATGGGGACAAGAAGATCAAAAGGAGATCCACGATGAAATTTGGTGTCTTTCTACCCAGCCACGGCCCGGCGAAGTCGCCGCAAGCGGTGAAGCAGGTGGCGCAGGCCGCGGAGCAGGCCGGCTTCGACTCACTGTGGGCCGCCGACCATGTACTCGTGCATGAGCGGTTCAGCGATTTCTGCATGATCGAGACTTTTGTCACGTTAGGCTATGTGGCTGCCGTCACCGAGACGATCACACTGGGCACGACCGTGCTGGTTTTGCCGCAACGCGATCCGATTCTGGCGGCCAAGCAGGCGGCCGCTGTCGATCAGTACTCGAATGGGCGCTTGATTTTGGGGATAGGGGTAGGCTGGATGGAGGACGAGTACCGCTATTTGCGCACCGACTTCAGCCAGCGCGGCCGCATGATGGATGAGTGGATTGATGTGATGCGCGTGCTGTGGAGCGAGGAGCAACCGTCCTTCCAGGGGGAGTGGATCAGTTTTGAGGAGAGCGCGTTTGAGCCGAAGCCGGCGCAGGAGGGTGGTCCCCCGCTCACGATAGGCGGGCTGAGCGACGCGGCCATCCGCCGCGCGGCGACCAAAGGGCACGGTTGGCAGCCGATCCAAATCGGGCCGGAGCAGGTCGCCGCCGGTGTCGCAAAGCTGCGCGCCTGGACGGAAGGCGAGCCGCGCACGGTAATCTTCCATGCCCGCGCCGAACTCGGAGACCAGGCGGATCCGGAAGTGTCCCTGATCAGAGGGTCGATGTACTCCATCAATGACCTGATTGGTCGCTACGCCGAGGCGGGTGTCGAGCATATGCTGTTTGACTTCAACACCACTGCTACGGCCGGCGCTATACAGGATCAGATGGAGAGGATCGCGTCTGAGGTCTTCCCGGTACACCAGACAGCGTAAGAGTCAGGATACGGCGCCGCACGGCGCAAGGCGTAACGGCTACAAGGTGTCGATCTTTTCGATCTCCGCCCAGCCGCCGTTGTCTTTTGACGCCTCTGCGGCCAGCCCGATCAGGTGGAGTTGGGCGACGGCGGGGGCATCGGCGGCAAGCGGCCCGGTACCAAGCGCTTCTCTCATTGCTTCGACATTAAGGGCGGCAGGGGTATTGTCGAGGAGTGGAGCGCCGGCGACGGCGTCGAGAAAGGCAGTGACGCATTCGTTCATGCCGGGCCAGCCGGCGCGCGGCTCGGATTCCGCTACGCGTTCCACCGCCCAGTCGCTCTCCCCGCGCGTGCGCTGGCGCAGTTCGCCCGAGAAGATGTCCACCAGCAGGTCGCCCTCGTCACCGTTGACTTCGATGGTTGTGTGCAGATCGATAACAGCGCCGAGATTTATCTGAACGGTGCCCCAGACGTTGCCGTAGTCGAAATGGCCCTGGCTGTGGCGCTGGGCGCGGCCGGGTTGGCCGTGGCCGTCGAGAACAAGCACGCGCGTGGGCTTCGCGCCGAGAATGCGGTTGAGCGCATCCACGTACCAGGGGGCGAGATGGTTCAGCGTACTGAGATCGGATGCGGGGTCGGCGCCCCAGTTTGACTGCAGGCGGATGCGGGCGGTGCGGGGCTGGCCGATGACTCCACTGCGCAGGCGGCGGGCCGCCTCGACGAAGGCGGGGATGAATCCGATTTCGAGGTCGGCGTGCGTCACCTGGGGAGCCTTCAGCAGGCGGGTCAGCATGGGTCGGATGCGCTGCCGCTCGCTGGCGATGGGCGGTTCGTAGAAGATTGCTACGCCGGCATCGAGCGCCGCGCGGAGGGCCTCTTCATGCACGGCCTCGGGCACGGCGATGAAGACGGCGTCAACGGGCGGGCCGTTCAGTAGCTCGGCGGCGCTGGCGAAAACGGCGACTTCGGAGCCGAGTTCGACGCGGATGCGCTGCTGTGTGGCGGCGCTGGGCGCGGCTGCCGAAACGATGTGGGCGCGCCCGTCGCGCCGCAGCGCGGGCACGTAGGCCATCCGGGTCCAGTTGCCGTAGCCGATCAGTCCGACGTTTAAGGCCATTACAGTCTCCCTTTGCGTTACTGCGCTCGTTTTCAGTACAACGGATCAGGCCAGCGCACGAAGGCCAAAGCGCGAGCCAGCCTGCCGAAGTCGGCCTCGGTCAGGTCATCGCGGTAGGGCAGGGCCTTCTGTATGGCTTCCGGTTGGCCGGCATAGCGGTTGACGATCTTTTCGGCATTGATCTGGGCGTCGCCGTATTGGAGCACGAGGACACAACCGCAGTCGTAACCGTGCTGGCGGGCGTACCATGAACCGGTGTCGATGAGGCGGATGACCTGGTCGCGATCGCGGTCGAAGTTAGTGAACTCGCTGACAGGGGAGTGGCATTTGGCTTCGACGAATACAACAGCGCTCTGCCCCAGCCTGATTAGCAGATCCGGTTCCGACTCTCCTTCTACCTTTGGCCGGCTGGGAGGCGGGGGGAGCTTTGGCCAAAACTGCAGAGTCGCGTCTGGGATGTCCTTGAAGACTTGAGGCGGCACTGCTGCAAAAAACGACTGCCGAAAGAGCTGGGTCAGTACGCGGGTCCTTTGCGGTACGTCGCTGAGCAGAGGGCTGAAATAGTACCAGGTGCGGGCGTCCTCGGAGTTCTCGCTGAGGACTTTGGGCAAGCCCTCCGCGATCGACGGAGCAAACCTCTCGGCCAACTTGCCCTGAAACGCCGGGTGCGAGGTGTCTGTGTGTTTCAGTAAGGGATGATCCTCCGGCCGTTTCCAGACTCTGACTCTGGAGGCGCTGACGACAAATTCGCTCAATTGCATGCTCAGTGTGTTTGGCTGTCTTAGCCAACGGAGTTTGGTAGAGGTAGACGCGGCGTTTGTCTGCTCATATTTTACGGGTTTTGCCTCCGCCTGGCAATTTACGGGGAGTTGCAATGGTCAAGACATAACCAGAGGCGATCCCAGTATGCCGATCTTCTCGATTTTTGGCCGGACGGTCAAAGAATGTTACTCTAATTCCACACTTCAAGAGACTCTTCCTTCGACAGACAGTAGTCCTCAAACGGGAGCAAAAACCCATATCATGCCCAGATTCATCGTAATTGGCGGGGGCGCCATTGGCCTGAATACCGCATATCAGTTGGCGCGCAGACAGGCCGGCAGTGTAATTCTGCTGGAAAAGGGCCAGGTTGGCGACGGTTCCAGCAGTCGCGCCGGCGGCATTATCACCGGGCTGCTGTGGAGCGAAACGGGTGTACTGGCGCGACTGATCAGCCTGCGACTCTACCAGGAGTTGACCGCAGATTTGGAACGGTACGGCTACCGTTTCCAGAACGTCGGCTGTCTGAACCTGTTCGATCCGTCCTCGTGGCCGCAGCGGGAAGAGTTGCTTCCCCTGTATGATCGCCTCGACTTTGCCTACGAGGTTTTAGACGCTGAGCAGATGCGGCGTCGCTGGCCCGATCTGACGCCTGAATCCGACCAGATCGGACTCCACGATGCCCTGGGCGGCTACAGCGAACCGCATGAGTTCGTGCCCGCGCTGGCCAGGCGCTGCCGCGATTCAGGTGTCGAGATACGTGAGAACGCGCGCGTCAATGGATTGCAGATTGAGAATGGCCGCGTGGTGGGCGTGCAGACGGCGATGGGTGTGCTGGAGACGGATGTGGTGATCTGCACAGTTCACGCTTGGACGGTAGCGTTCATGGAGCAGTCCGGCTTGCGGTTGCCTATCAAATCGTTTGTCCACCAGAGGTACGTTTCATCGGAACTGGCGGAACCGGTGGCGATTCCGGCCATCAATGCCAATCCCCATGGGGGGTATATACGCCCGGCGCGATTGGGGACAACCGACTTCCGCATACTGGCCGGGGGAGAGACCGAAGACAGGGAGGAAGAGCGCGTCGATGATCTTGGATTCCGCATGTCGGAGCTTTCGGCTCCGAAGAGCTTGCGCAGGCAACTGTCGACGAATCTTACGCCGTTGGTCCCCAAATTGGCAGGGACACGTTGGGAGAGCGAGCAGGTGGGGCTAATCTCCTTCTCGCTGGACGGTGAGCCGATCGTGGGGAAGCTGCCCCAACTGCCGGGACTGGTGGTGGGGGCGGCCTTCCATTCAGGTGGATTCGCTTACAGTCCGGTGGCCGGTCTGTTGCTGGCCGAACTGGCTGCGGGTGAAACGCCGAGCGTCGATGTCTCCTCTTTTTCGCCGGCCCGATTCAGCGCGCAGGATACGGACGCCTATCTGGCTGCGACTGTTGTTCAGGCCGACGCGTTCCGGCGCCGCCACTGAAGCTTGCGTTTCTTTACCACTGAAGCTTGCGTTTCTTTACTAGTCTCCAACTTGACTATTCAGTCCCATTTTGGCATAATTGCGGCGTTCGCAAGGGCGCTCCACACCGGCGTGCGCGCCAGCGCGCGAATTGGTTGGGACGGACGTCCTGTTGCCGCTTCCGATTGTCGCAAGGATACCCAAACTCCACGGGTAGGTAACTATCAACCTGACAGTTGACTGTCACAAGTCGGGGCTGTCGCGTCCACTGCCGTCCCCAATGGCGGCGTACAATACCTATGTTCCACCATCTTCAGAGGGAGAGACACACATGAAAAGTAGAACCCGTTTGTTCCATGCAATTGCTCTGCTGGTGATCCTCGGCATGGTGCTGTCTGCTTGCGCGGCGCCGGTTGCTCCGGCGGATTCCGGTGGCGCGGCCATGGCAGATGAAGGCGGCGAGATGGCCGGTCGACCCCTGCCGGACGACGCTGCTGAAGAGCAGGTCATCCGCTACGTGACACGAGATCTCAGCCGACTGAACCCGGCCTCTGAGAGTGGTTTTGGCCGCCCTTGGATCTCACATATGTGGATGCCGTTTTTCCTGCGTGATCGCAACCACGACTTGCAGCCCTGGCTGGCCACCGACTGGGAGGTCAATGACGATAACACGGTCTATACAATCCATATCCACCCGGATGCTGCCTGGTCCGACGGCTCGCCTGTGGTGGCCCAGGAGGCGATAGACTACTGGTCGTGGGCGATCAGCCCGAACTGCATTTCCTGCTGGACCTTTTTGCGGCTTGGCACTGTCGCGGGCGCACAGGCTGTGATCGACGGTGAGGCCGATACGATCTCGGGTCTGACCGCTATTGACGACAAGACGCTGCAGATCACGCTGGAATCGTCAAACCCGACATTTATCGCCAGCATGGCGCATTACAACACCGGCTTCGTCAAAATGGACGATGTGAACGCCGATGAATTTGCGGCCGATGCCAACACCCGTGTGAACGGCCCGTTCCAGATCGAGGTGTGGGACCTGGATGCCCGCGAATATGTCGTCGTGCAAAACCCCGGCTGGTGGGGTGACACGAAGCCCTTCCTCGAGCGCATTGAAGCCCAATGGTCCAACGATGAGAACATCACCTACATAATGTGGCAGAACGGGGAGGCCGATGTCGCGCACTGGTTCACCAACATCCGCGAGCCCCTGCGCGCGGAAAGCCCCGACCTGTTCGTGCTCATCCCCTACGCCACCAACTTCTACTTTGCTCTCCACACCAGCAAGCCGCCCATGGATGACATCAACGTGCGGCGGGCCTTGCTGCATGCGGTGGACTGGGACCTGGCTATCGGCGCGGCCTACGAGGGTTCTCGTAACGAGCGCATAATGAAGACCCATCTGACGCCCGAGTTGCCCTGCTTTGTCGCTGACAACTGGCCCGATTTCGGCTTTGATCCGGAACTGGCGAAGCAGGAATTGGCGGCATCCAAATATGGCGGACCGGAAGGCCTGCCCAAGATTCGCATTTCGAGCGGTGGTTCGTCGCCCAATTATCTGCGCACAGCAGAGATTATGGCTGAGCAGTGGAAAAACGTTCTGGGGATCACCGATGTGGAGATCCGGCCGGGCTGGGGTGATGCCTGGGGCCAGGACGTCGACTTGGTCAACGTACAGCGCAACAGCTGGGGCGCAACTATCCCCGACCCTGCGGCGATGATCAACGGGTTGTGGAAGTATTACGCGGCGCCGCATGAGGTAGGCCTGGACGATGACGAGTTGGGCGCGATGATGGCCGAGCTTTCGTCGCTCGATCCGGCAAGCGCGGAATACTGCGAAAAGGTATCGGCGGCCGAACAGCGTCTTCTCGGCCACTACTACTTCCTGCCGATGATCTGGGATCTGTACGAGTACGTCGTGCAGCCCTACGTCAAGAACTTCGACGCCAACGTCGACAACAACTGGTCGACGCTGCTCGATATCTATGTAGCGGAACACTAGACCGATTAGTGAGGAGTTGGGGGGGTTGGAAAACTCTCCCCACTCCTCGTCTCTCACTTCTCTGGCGCGTCTCCAAGGACCGTTGAAATGTTCAAATATGCAATGAAGCGCCTGGCGATTGCGATCCCGACATTTTTTGCAGTCCTCATCATTACCTTCACGCTTACGGTGCTCAGCCCGTTTGATCCGGTGGCGATGATGATGGCCCAATTTGAGGGTACGCTGGACACGCTGGCCAGAGACGATGTCATTGAAAAGATCCGCGAGCAGTACGGCCTCAATGATTCCTACGGCGTGCAGTTCACGCGCTGGATTGGGCGGTTGATGCAAGGCGACCTGGGCATTTCGATCAACGGGCAGCGCAACGTGCTGCGCATGATTGTCAAGACCTTCCCAATCTCCTTCCAGTTGGGTCTGGCAGGTGCAGTAGTAACAACACTGTTGGGCATTCCTCTGGGTTGTCTGGCAGCCCTCAAGCAAAATACATGGATTGACTATACGATCGTGGGCGGCACGCTTGGTTTTCGAACGGTGCCGGTCTTTGTGCTGGCGCCCTTGCTGCTGGTCCTCTTTGTGCTAGTGCTGGATATCATGAATGTACCGCGCGGTTGGGACGGCTTATTTCAGACCAAAGTAATTCTGCCCGTTTGTATTCTTGCTCTGGGGCCCTTGCCGGTGGTTGTACGCCAGACCCGCGCCGCGGTTCTTGAAGTATTCTCGATGGATTACGTACGCACAGCCAAGATGAAGGGCTTGGAGATGTGGCGCATTATCATTCGGCACATCTTGCGCAACGCCCTGATTCCGGTGGTCACCACCTTGGGCTTCATCGCCGAGGGACTAATCGTAGGCAGCATTTTCCTGGACAGCATCTTTGCCATTCCCGGATTCGGCGGAGTAGCGGAGGCAGCCTTTCGCGGATTCGATTACCCAGTAATTATGGGTGTCACCATGGTTAGCGCCGTCATGATCATTCTAACCAACTTGCTCGTCGATCTGATCTACCCGTTCCTGGATCCGCGCATCAAGTTTGAGTGAGCTGAGCCCGTCGCAGTTCTGGTCGGTGCATTGTCTGAAGCGTAGCCGTGCGGAATCATTTTCAAATTTAAGTTGTCAGGAAAAGTCCATAAATGAGTGAAAGCAGCGACCCGAGTTCGGCCAATAATCTGAGCGAGGAACTAGTCTCCGAGAGTGCTTTGAAAGCTCGTTCGCTGTGGCAGGACGCGATAAGCCGATTGTTCGCGAATCGGCTCTCGATCATCGGGCTGGTCATTACAAGCCTCCTGCTGGTGGCGGCACTGTTTGGACCTTACATTGCGCCATACTCCTATACCGAGCAGGATCTTATGAACGTCGCAAAGATGCCCAGTGCCGACCACTGGCTGGGAACCGATGAGATAGGCAGAGATCTTTTCAGCCGGGTGATATGGGGAGCCCGTACCGCCACTTTGGTCGCAATTTTCACAACCGTCATCAGCGTAATAATCGGCGTTCTGCTTGGCTCACTGGCAGGTTATGGAGGCGCGCTGGCCGACAGCATCACTGGTCGCGTCATTGACGTTGTGATGTCGGTGCCCGGCCTTCTGCTGGCGGCGTTGATCGCGGTCTCGATCAAGCAGCCGATCGTATCTTGGGCTAAGAACATCTACGAAAGCAGTGGGTTCCCCTTGTTCGCGGACACGACGTGGCTCGATCTGCTGGTGGTGTTCGGGGGCTTGGCATTTGTATCGTGGCCGGGTTACGCCCGCCTGATCCGGGGCCAGATCTTCTCTCTGCGCGAGGAACAGTACATCGAAGCGGCCAAGTCAGTGGGCGTGTCGGAAGTCAAAATAGCAATGCGACACCTTTTGCCCAATGCGATTGGACCAGTAATCGTCACTCTTACTTTCAGTTTTTCTAGCGCGATGGTGCTGGAATCTTCGCTGAGCTACCTGGGCATAGGCGTTCTGCCGCCTCAGGCCAGTTGGGGTAATATGATCGCATCCAACATCGGCAGCTGGTCCTATCGCCCTTGGCTGGTGGCAGTGCCGTCATTGACGCTGGCGATCGTTACACTAGGCATCAACTTCCTGGGCGACGGCCTGAACGACGCCCTCAACCCTCGTTCGAAACGCTCGATCTGACCGGCGTATATCCATCTCAAACCGACGCGCAGGCGGTCGGGCGGCAGCGGTAGAACTGCTTCCACACTGAGCGCTGCAAAACGCCTAAAAACCGGAGCCGGGCAGTTGCCCGGCGACAAGCAAAGACACAGAACGATGAGGAGTTACCATGTCTGAAGAAAAGCTGCGCGCGGCCGTAATCGGCGGCGGATTGGGCGGTTCCCACGGTTATGCCTATGCACGTGCGCCGGAGTATGAGTTGGTGGCCATCTGCGACCTCATGCCCGAGGTGTTCCCGCGCTTCTATGAGCGGGCGGAGATTCCCCCCGGCAGCATCAACCAGTACACCGGCTACCATGAGATGTTCGAGAAAGAACGGCTGGACGTAGTCACGGTGGCGACGCCGGACCATCTGCACACCGACCCGGTCTGCGACGCTTCAAACGCCGGCATCCGCGGCGTCATCTGCGAGAAGCCGCTGACGACGACCATCAAGGACGCCGACCGGATCATCGAAACGATTGAAGCCAACGGCACGAAGATGTCGGTAGACCACACCCGCAGCTGGATACCCTCTTATCAGGGTGTGAAGAAGGCGATACTGGACGGTGAGATCGGCGGGCTGACGCGGATCGTGGCCCACATGGGGGGACGACGCTCGATGCTCTTCCGCAACGGCACGCACCTGATCGACGGCGTCTGCTTTTTCGCCAACGCGTCTCCGGTCTGGGTGATTGCCGCGCACGAACAGGGCTTTGAGGAGTACGGACCGGTCTACGATGGCAAGGGCGGCAAGGACCCGCAGTATGATCCTGGCTCGACGATAATCATCGAATTCGCCAATGGCGTGCGCGGGATTGTCAACAGCGCCAAGCTGACGCCTCAGCTTTTTGAGTATGACTTGCAGGGGCCGAACGGACGCTACTGGCTTACCGACAAGCACTGCACGGCCTGGAAGACAGAGGAGCGCGAAGGTACGCCTGTTCAGGTACCGCCGCCTGAAGGACGGAGCTACATCGATCCTTTTGGAGCGAACCTGATCCCGGCGGTCCAGGAGATAGCTGCTATGGTCTTGAATGACGCCCCCAGCAGTTCTTCCCCCTACCGGGCCAGAGAGTCGCTGGAGATCATGCTGGCGGCTTTGATCTCACAAACGAAGGGCAGCGCTAAGATCGAGTTGCCGCTTCCACGCGAATGAGGTAAAGCGCGATGTCAAGAGACAGACAGTTGGTCATAGGCGCCATATCCTCCCACGGCCATGAACTCGGTCACGTCAGTGTGCTGGATCAGTTAGACGAGGTTGGGTCGATTCACGTCTGCGCCGCCTCGGACTTGGTCAACGTGGAGGACCTGGCGGGCGAGTCGGCGCGGGTGGTCGGCAAGTATACCAGCGTAGACGCACTGCTGGAACGCACCGACCTTGACGCGGTGATTATGTGCGCCCGCCCCGATCATGCGCCTGCCATCATGGAGAAGGTCGTTAGCGCAGGGTTGCCGGTCCTCTACGACAAGCCGGCGGCTACTCGTTCGGCAGATCTGCGGCGGGTGGCGGAGGCTGCCAAGCGAAAAGGGGTAACGGCTGGGGCAATGCTGCAGTGGCGTTATCATCCTATGACTATCAGCCTGAAGAGGGCATTGGCGGATGGGGCGCTCGGCGATGTGATGACCATTGAGGGCAAAATTCTGAACGGCCTTCTGCGATACCGGGATACGTCCACGTATCTCTTTGAACCCGAAACGGCCGGTCACGGAATCCTCTCCTGGCTGGGCTGTCACTGCATGGACCTTGTGATTTACTTGATGCAGGAGCGGGTGGTGGAGGTGATGGCGATGGTGGGAAACCTGAACCCGGAGAAAGTCAAGGTCGAGGACACCGGATTCCTCATACTCAAGTTTGAGAGCGGCCGGATGGGCACGTTCCAGGCGGGCTACCACTTACAGGGCGGCAAGGCGACATACGACTTCTACATCGGCATGCGCGGGACGGAGGGGTTCGCGGTCTTGCCGCTACTCGAGCCCCAGGAGGAAACGTCCGGAGGGAGCGAGGTCGAGCACACTTCTACCTATACACTGTCCAGTGAAGCGCGGGGCTGGAATACGGGCGGGGTTCGCCGGGAACGCTTTGCAATACCGCATGCGCCGGGCTACGGAGGCGTCATGGCGGAAGAGCTGTACCGCGATTTCTTTGAGGCTGCACAGGGAGGTGCGCCGGCACCGGCGCCGATCGAAGATTCGGTGCATTTGCTGGAGATCGTCGAGGCGGCCAAGGAGTCGTCGGCTACAGGCCGCGCCGTAGGCATTGACGCGTGACAATTGATGGGAAGGGCGCGATGAGCATATTGACCTACCGTGAGACTTTCGAAGATGGGGCTGGCGGCTGGATAGCCTGGTTGGGACCCGGTCAGCCGGTGCCGGCCATAATCGAAGACGGAGCATTAGTTTCACGCAGTCCGTGGGGCATCGACTCCAACCATGCTCCACCGGGCGGCGGATACCTCCACCTCTTGTTCATACTCCATACAGCCCCCCACCCCCAGGCCAACCCAGGTGATCGTTACGGACCTCTGCTAGGTGGGAACCGCTTTATTGACGGCGGCTATCCGCGCGATTTTCGCAATGCGCGCCTTACTTTGCGCCTGAAGGGTGATGTCGACATGCAGGGGGCAGAGTTGCGGCTGCACTGCCAGTCGCACGTGGGGGACAAGGCTATCAACTTTGTTATGACATCGCAATCCTTCACGGTGACGAAGGACTGGTCGGAGCAGACGATCACGCTCGCTCCCGACCCGGCACAGTGGCTCTGCCTTGGCGCCCGCCACGATCTGACAGACGTGTACGGATGGGGCGGGATTGAAAGTGTGCTGCGGGATGTCAATATCGACATCATCCTCCTGTTGCACCCCCTTCAAATTGTGCCGTTACAGCCTCAACCGGACGGGCCTCATTTTCGACGCGCAGAGTTAGACTATGAGGTAAACAGAACGTATCTTCCTTCGGGTGAGATCAGACTGGGAGAGGTACAGATCGACTTCTACAACTCTTCAGCATTGTCGAATCGATAGAAAGGACGTTTCAGCACAATCCCGTGTAGTTAGTCGTCTGCCAAATGAGTATGTTGGCAGATCCCCTTTTCTTCAAAGTGCAGGATGGCCCAAGCAGAATCTCCAATTGTGATTGCATTGCAATCATGATATGATCCATTCATAAAGCATATGGAGGTGAAGCCATGGCCAGTATAACCGTGCGTAACCTCGACGAGGATCTGAAGAGGCGACTACGCATGAGAGCAGCAAAGAATGACCGTTCCATGGAGCAAGAGGTCCGCGACATTCTGCGCGCGGCGTTGGAGAAGGAGGTGGCTCCTGCCAGAAATCTCGGAACGGCGATCCACAAGCTGTTCAAGCCCTTCGGGGAAATAGAGTTGGATATTCCTCCAAGGGAAGCGATGCGCGAGCTCCCGCGTTTTGATGAAACTCTGGGTGATGATCGTTCTTGATACCAACGTCATCTCGGAGCTAATGCGCGACAGCCCGCATCCGGAAGTCCTGGCATGGATAGACGATCAGCTTACGAGCGCTATGTTTGTTACTGCTATCACCGAGGCAGAAATTCGAACTGGCATCGCGCTCTTGCCCGCAGGAAAACGTCGACGGGGGTTGACTGCAGCTGCGGAATGCACTTTCGTAGTGCTGTTTTCTGAACGTGTCTTGGCCTTCGACAGCGAAGCAGCCCGCGCCTATGCTGACATAGCGTCCGGCCGCGGAGTGGCTGGACGTCCGATCAGCCAAGCCGACTGCCAGATCGCTGCGATCGCCAAATCGCAAAGGGCATCAGTTGCTACAAGAGATGTACACGACTTTGAAGGCTGCGGTGTTGACGTACTGAATCCCTGGACAGATCGATGAGCGCACAAAGTCCACGCTGCCGGACATTTCTCTCCTTTTCCTCCATTTGTCCCGCAGCTAATAACCGTTACCAGTACATGCAAACACAAGGCCAGTCAATCACATGGGTAGCAAGCGGGAACGCTGAGTATCCCCACCCAGGATTTCATTGCGCTGGACTTTTGCAGAGGACCACTCGTCTCGAGAGCGTGCATCCTGGATTTGGGGCATCCAAACCACCAAGTTTCCGAATAAATTATAGTTGCCCAGAAGTAGTCAGAGACTCACTCCAGGCGGGAGTCGAAGTTGCGGCTGTACTGCCAGTAACGCGTGGGCCACAGTGCCGTCAACTTCGTACTGTCTTCTCAGTATTTCGCGGTGACGCCGGACTGGTCGAAACAGACGATCACGCTCGCTCCCAACCCGGCGCAGTGGTTCTGCCTTGGCGCTCGCCACGACCTGACGGACGTGTCCGGTTGGGGCGGGATTGAAAGTGTGCTGCGGGATGCCAATATCGACATCATCCTTCTGTTGCACCCCCTTCAAATTGAGCCGTTACAGCCTCAACCGGACGGTCCGGACTCTCAGCGAGCAGAACTTGATTACGAGGTTGACAGAAGGATTCTTCCCTCAGGAGAGATCAGTTTGAGCGAAGTACAGATCGACTTTTTCGACAACTCGACGCAGCCGACATGTTCACCGGGTGGGTTGTGCGCCTCCGGGATCTGATGCTGCTTTGACAAGGCCTGATCCCCGTGCTACACTGCGGCCACGGACAGCGGTGTCAAGCGCGCCCTCAATTGAGCCCTCACCGGTAGTTTAATGATGCACGGGGGCAATCATACTGCGTACTACGAACTTGAGTTTTACGTCGAAGGCTGAGTGAAATCGGCGAGCGAAGATAGAGAGTTCCTGCGCGCCGCTACCGCGTATATGTGCAGAAACGTACTCTGCGGACCAACTTGAAAAAAGCTTCCTCTGCTGAAACGCTCACAGCCTCTTTGAACGGTGAGGACAACGTAATGGAAACTGTAATAGCACAAAACCAAGCAAAGGAGGCGGCAGACGCGGGTCAATGAAATAGGGGCTGACACACTCCCAGCGGATGGTACAGAAGCCTGTATTGTCCGACAGTTAAACCTCTCAATCGAACCTCAAGAACCAGATGGAGACAGAACCATGAAAAAATCGAGGTTTTCTCGTCGTGATTTCCTCAGCCTCTCTGCGACAACGGCCGCAGGCGTACTATTGACCGCGTGCGCGCCGGCGGTTGCACCGAGCGACGAGCCTGAAGCCGCGGCGATGCCCGAGGCTACCGTTGCGCCGGCCGAAGAAGCGGCCGCTATGGATGACGGCGGCACCTTGACCTTCGCTACAGGATCGCCGTGGGGAACGTACAGCCCCTTCCGTCCGACCTACCAGTATGGCAACAGCAGCAACACGCCTGCCATGCTCACCCACAGCCGCCTGTTTGACCTCGACCGCAACAACGACACGCACCCGAACCTGGCGACTGAGTGGGAGGTTTCGGACGACGCCGCCACCTACACATTCAAACTGCGCGAGGACGCTAAATGGCATGACGGCGAACCGGTCACTGCGAACGATGTAGTGGAAACGGTCAGGTTCATCATGACGCAGGCCACCAACATCAACCCCCGGCGCTGGCTCAGCAGCCTCGAGGGCGGCCAGGACTTCTATGATGGTGTTTCGGATGAACTGCCTGGCGTATACGCGCCGGACGACTTCACCGTCGTTTTCCAGCTGGTGGATACAAACGTCGGCTGGCATCTGTCGGCAACAACCGACCTGCAGATTCTTCCGGCGCACATCTTCAAGGACGTAGCGCCCGAAGACATCGTGGAACACCACGCGCCGGCCTGGTACACGCCTGAACTGAACATCGGCTCCGGGCCGTTCAAATTCGTGCGCGCCGAGCGCGACCAGTTCATCGAACTGGAACGCAATGAGGACTACCACGGCGGCCGGCCCAACCTGGCACGCATCATCTTCAAGAACTTCGGCTCGGAAGATACGCAGTTCATCGCCCTGCAGAAAGGCGAACTGGACGTTTGGAACGTCCCACAGGACTTCTACGAACAGTCGCTCGAACTGGACAATATCGACGTCCACCTGGTCAACCGCAACTACATTCGCGTCTTCCTGCTCAACTACGAATCTCCCATTCTCTCAGATAAGCGCGTACGCCAGGCTCTGGCCTACGCCATTGACCGCGAGGGCATCTGCGAAGTTCTCTACTCCGGTCTCTGTCAGCCCTACAACTCCTATATGGAGATGCGGCCTTGGCTGGCGCCGGACCTGAACCAGTACGAATACAATCCCGGGAAGGCACAGGAGTTGCTGGCCGCGGCCGAAGCCGACGGCGCCTGGGACCCGGACAACGTGCTGCGGGTGAACTGGTACTATGGCGATGCCCTGCACCAGGACATCATGGCGGCGATTCAACAGAACCTGGCCGCCGTCGGTGTGCAGACACAGTTGCAGTACCTGGAAGGCACCTCGGTCGGCGCCGTGCAGGCAGCCTGTGAATTCGAGATGATGTACCAGGGATGGGGCTTCTCCTTCCCCGAGCAGTACAACTTCTTCTTCACCGATTCGGAGCGCTGCCGCACGCCGTGGGGCGACCCCGACGCCCATGCCCTCTTTGATCAGACTGCGACCACGGTCGATCTGGAGGAGCGGATGGCGATTCACGAGCAAATCCAGCGGCGTCTGAATGATGAACTGCCGATAATACCCTTCCTGCAGTTTATCGGCCCCGTGGCCGTAAACAAACGAGTCGGCGGCTTCAATGAAGATTCCCTCTGGAACCGGTACTATCCGTGGAGCAATGGCTTTGCCAACGCGGTGACCTGGTCCGTTTCGGGATAGCGGATTTCGAAGAGAAGAAAGGGGAGAGAAGTGAATAATGTCTCTCACTCCTCTCCCCTCTTCTCTGCCTCCTCTCCTTAAATGAGGTCGTAGTCTTGCGAACCTACATCTTGCGCCGTTTGGCGATCTCGGTGCCAATTCTCCTCGGTCTGACCTTAGTCACTTTCATTTTCACGGAACTGATGCCGGGGGATTTTGTCGACGCGCTGATTCCCACGACGGCAATCGTCAACTTTTCACCCGAACAGTTGGAGGCAATGCGCGAGAACTACGGCCTCAACAAGCCCCCTTGGACACGCTATCTGATCTGGTTGCGGGAGTTGGCAAAGGGGAATATGGGGCAATCGCTTGCATCGGGAGCGCCGGTCCGGGACGAGATTTTTGAAAGGCTACCGGCGACGCTTCAGCTTACGGCAACGTCGCTCCTGTTCGGCATCATTTTTGGCGCTGGCTTGGGGATCCTTTCCGCTGTCAAACAGTACACGTGGGTCGATCAGTTTCTTACCCTATTAGGCTTCTTTTGGATCTCTACGCCTGGATTCGTCTTTGCTATCGGCGCTATTTTTCTGTTCTCTCTGAAGATTAATCTCTTCCCCACTTCAGGCATCTATAACTATGGAGAAGAGGCAACGATATGGAACCGCATCCACCACATGATCCTGCCGGCAGTAGTCCTGGGCCTAGGCAGCATGGCCAGTTTTATGCGCTACTCCCGCAGCAGCCTGCTTGATGTCATCAGGCAAGATTACGTTACGGTGGCGCGCGCCAAGGGACTGGCCGAAAGGGCCATCCTGCTCAGACACGCCCTGCGCAACGCACTCATCCCCCTGATCACAATCATCAGTCTGGACATTCCCTTCCTGATTGGCGGCACAGTCATCATTGAACACATATTCGCCTGGCCGGGTATGGGTACATACAGCTTGTCGGCCATCTTTTTTCGAGACTACCCGGTGATCTTGGCCGTCAACTTCATGGTGGCGCTGGTCGTCCTGATGAGCAACCTGCTGGCCGACATCACCTATGCTTTCGCTGACCCGCGTATACGTTATGAATAGAGTGAGGAAGAAAACGGATTCGGATGGTATCTGAGAATTCCATGAATGCTGCGTTGAATCATCTCCATCATTTCCATAATCTCAAATACATGACGGCCTCAAGCGAGCATGGGGCGGGGAGAGCAGGCGATGGCTACTGTTGATCTCACCGACACACTGCAAGCTCCCCGCAGAGATTCGGTCCAGCACCGATTCTGGCGACGATTGACCAGGCACAAGCTGGGGATGATCGGGCTGGGTATGTTGGTGATCCTCGTGATCGCCGCTGTCTTCGCGCCCATTGTCGCCGGCGTCGATCCGGTTGCCATGGACTTGAAGTTGAAAAACAAGCCGCCCAGCGCCGAGCACATCCTGGGCACGGACGCCATCGGCCGCGACGTTTGGGCGCGTCTGGTTTACGGCGCACGCGTTTCGCTCTCGGTCGGGCTTGTAGCCGTAGGCATCTATACCTCGATCGCATTGGTGTTGGGCAGCGTTGCCGGATATGTCGGCGGCCATGTCGACAACGCTATCATGCGCTTTACCGATATCATCATGTGCTTCCCCACCTTTCTATTGATTATTACAGTAGCGGCGGTCCTACCGCCCAACATTTTCAACATCATGATAATTATCGGCATTTTCGGCTGGCCAGGCATGACCCGCCTGATACGCGGCCAGTTTCTAAGCCTGCGCAGCCAGGATTTTGTCACCGCCGCGGTCGCGATCGGCGTGCCGACGCGCCGAATCATCTTCCGCCATATACTGCCCAATGTGGTAGGCCCGGTGGTGGTAGCCGCCACGCTGGGGCTGGCCGGGGCCATCCTGACCGAATCGAGCCTCAGTTTTCTCGGCCTGGGCGTGCAACAGCCAACGCCCAGCTGGGGACAGACGCTGACGACCGCGATGCAGCTTCCCATTCTGGAAAACTTGCCGTGGCGGTGGCTGCCGTCGGCAGTTGCAATCGCCTTCGCCGTGCTGTCGATGAACTTCTTTGGCGACGCCCTGCGCGATGCTTTTGACCCGCGCATGAATCTGAACTGACCCCGCTCCGGACATGCTCTGCCTTGTCTGTGAACTCGCACAACCGAATTCTTTCCAACTTCACGGACGCTTTGTCCCGCATGAGAGCAGGCGATGACTGTGGAAACGGACACGCACCTTCCGGCAGGACAGCGGCAGCTTTTCCTGGATGATGACGACGTAGCGCACTTGGTAAATCTGCGCAGAGTGTTCCATCAGCCGCAAAAGCGGGGCGCAGTCATCCGCCGCGAGCCTGCCTTGGGTGGAAACCCGGAGATCCGGTGCGCGCCGGTGTGGGATCCTAAGGCACAGGTGTGGAAGCTGTGGACCATCTGTGTGACGCCGGAAGAGTTGCACGGCATTGCAGGGCTATCGGGCTACCACGAAAGCCGGGACGGTCTCCACTGGTATCAACCCATTTTGCGCCAAGCTGAATATCTTGGTACCCGCGAGAACAATCTCGTCTATATTCCTATGGGCGATGGCTGTACAGCTGAGATTCTGGGAGCGATTTACGACAAGAGCGACCCTGACCCAGGCCGGCGGTACAAAGCATTGAGCTTCACTATGGCGCCGGAGTTGGCCATCCTGTTCGCCACATCGCCTGACGGCATCCGCTGGACGCGGGTGGACATTCCGCCGATTGCCTCGGGCGACGAGCCCAATTTCAGCTTCGATGAACGCAACCATCTCTTTGTGGCGACAGTAAAGGTTCCAGGCCCGTTTGGTCGTTCCCACGCGCTGACAGTCAGCGAGGATTTCGAAAGTTGGAGTGAGCCGGAACTGGTATTCCATGCCGACGAGGAGGACCAGGAGCAGGCCCGTCGGATCATCGCTGACCATCTGGCCGACCCATCGCTGCAACAGCCGGTCTTCAACCACCCAGAGGAACATGCGGTTGATGTCTACAATTTCTCCATCTCCCGCTATGAGAGCCGTTACATTGGCTTTGCCTCCATGTTCTACCACACCGGCCGCGCCTGGAATGACCGCAACCATGACGGCTTTCACCACGTGCAGCTTGCCAGCAGCAGAGACATGGTCAGTTGGCAGCGACAGGGGGAGCGGGCGCCCTTTATCGGCCCGTCGCCCCTCGGCGGCGGCGCGTATGACACGATGCAGATTCTGGGGCCGTCCTTCCCGGTCGTGCGCGGGGACCAACTGTGGTTCTACTATTCCGGCATCCGACATCGGTGGCAGCCACCCAAGGCCAGCCCGGAGCGGGCCGCGATCTGTCTGGCCACTTTGCGGCGGGATGGATTTGTTTCTGTGGACGCCAATTCGGACGGAGGCACTGTTACCACCGTGCCATTTCGGTGGGAAGGGGAACGTCTCTTTCTGAATGCCGATGCTGCAGACGGCGAGATAAGCTGCGAGCTGTTGGACGCAGCCGGTCAGCCTTTGCCGGGATTTGAGCTGAGCAACTCGATCCCCCTGACCACGGACGGCGTATGCCTGGCGGTCAGATGGCGCGCAGAGGAACGCATGCCAGCGGATTCTGCAGGCCCGATGCAGTTGCGTATCTGGTTGCGTGACGCGCGTCTTTACAGTTACTGGCTCGAATAGAGGAGGAGTGGAATGACAGCTGAGTCGATTCGCAATTTTCCCCGCCTGGAGAGACAACTCTTTCTTGACGACGCCGACATTGCCAGTATCGAAGGCCTGCAGACGAGCATGCAGCGGCCCGGCAAGAAGGGCGCAGTCATCCGGTCGGACCCGTACATGGCCCTGCGAGCCGGCCGCGACGACGGCCCCGCATACCGGCCGCAGACGCGGACAGCGCCAGTGTGGGATGCAGAGGCCAGCCTCTGGAAATTCTGGACGATGGGGGCGAAGCTGGACGCGGATTATGGTCGTTCCTCCTACCACGAGAGCCGCGACGGCCTTCACTGGTACCAGCCAAACGTGGGCCAGTTGGAGTATGAGGGATCACTCGACAACAACCATGTCGCCATTCCCATCGATGATAGGCGCACTTCTGAGGTGCTGGGCGTGGTCTACGATGCCAGCGACCCGGACCCGGAGCGCCGCTTCAAGGCGATCAGCTTCATTATGGTTCCCGATCATGCGATTATTTGCGCGGTGTCCCCGGACGGAATCGTGTGGAGGCGACATGACGCGCCCCCAATCCTCTCCGGCGATGAACCGAATTTCAGCTTTGACGCCGCCAACCACCGCTTCATCGCTACAGTCAAGGTGCGGGGACCACACGGACGTTCGCACGCCCTGACCACCAGCGAGGACTTTCAAACGTGGAGCGAACCGGAACTGGTCTTTCACGCCGATGACGAGGATCAGGAGTTGGCGCGTGAGGTGATTGCAAGGCGGCTCGCCAATCCCGCGCTGCAGCAAACAGTTGTCAATCACCCGGAAGAGCATGGCGTGGACGTCTATAATTTCAGCATTTCCCGGTATGAGAGCCGCTATATCGGGTTCGCCTCCATGTTTCATCACGTTGGACGTTCCGTTGACGGCCGTAATCACGATGGCTTCCATCATGTTCAGTTGGCCAGCAGCCGGGATATGGTTACGTGGCTCAGGCAGGGCGACCGTCGACCATTCATCGACTCATCGCCATTGGGAGGCGGCGCATACGACATGCTACAGATGCTGGGGCCTTCCTCGCCGGTTATCCGCGAAGACGAGCTCTGGTTTTACTATACTGGCGTCAAGTTCCGGCGTCCTCCACAGAATTGGGACCAGGATCACGCTGCCATCTGTCTGGCCACATTGCGGCGGGACGGATTCGTCTCGCTGGATGCAGGAGAAGAGGGCGGCTCGATGGTAACCGAGCTTTTCAACTGGGAAGGGGAGCGGCTCTTTATCAACGCGGTCGCGGACGAGGGCGTGATCACTGTTGAAGTACTGGATGTCGACAGCCGGCCGCTGCCGGGTTACGGTGCGCAGGACGCCACCGGCGTGCGTGCCAATAGCGTCCGCAAACCGGTTGTCTGGCGCGAGCGCAGTCTGATGCCTGACCCCGCCAGCGGGCCGATCCGGTTGCGCATCAGCCTGACAGACGCACAGCTATACAGCTATTGGTTCGAGTAAATCAGAAAGAGATGACAAGCTGGGAAACAGCGCCGGTATTTTTCATATAACGTGGTAGTAACTACCCAGCCACGTCCAGTGTGCGATCTCATGCGAGTTGTTAGTTTTGAGTTTTGAGTTTTCAGTAAACGCCACTCGCACGCGAAAGCTCTTTGCGTTCTTCGTTTTCAGGGAGGCGTTGCGGGGGGAATCTCCCCGCACAAGGGAGGGCCGCAGAGATCAGTGGATAGTGGACGGAGATCGGTGCGGCGCTGGCGGGGCGGGTTGTCAGCGCTGGTTTTGAGGGGGGCGTTGCGGGGGGAATCCCCCCGCACAAGGGAGGGCCGAAGGCCCGACCGCCCAGATTGGCACTCGCCCTGGCGGCGCCTGCGGAGCGGCGACCGCCAGCCCTGAGCCGCCTTAGCGGCGAAGGGTGCGGAGGCACGCCTTAGCGGGCCGGAGCCGCCGAAGGGCGTCTTCGCCCGCAGGCGTCCAAATGCGAGGAGTGAGGGGAGAGGAGTGAGAAACACCTTCGCTCGCATTACTCGGGGTCGCGGATGGCGGTTGCGGGCGAGACGGCCGCGGTCCCTGGGCGCGGCTGTTCTTCAAAGTCGCGAATTGACGATGGCTGCGTAGTTACACGTGGTGGTTAATCTGAACAAGAAGCTCAGATAGAGCGAGGAACAGACAATGGGTGAGACTGCAGCGGCAATAGAGACAACCTATGCCACGGAGAGTCCAAGCTCGCGTGGGCAGTTCGAAAGAGATCGCAAATCGATGCCGGGCGGCGCTAAGGGAGCCTATTATTACGCCCCTTATCCGCTTACCATGCAACGAGGTGAGGGCTGTTATCTCTATGACATCGACGAACGGCGCCGGATTGATTTTGCCAACCACCACACGGGACAGATCGTGGGCCACAACAACGCCGCGGTCCATGCGGCGGTGGAGGCGCAGCTGACGCGGGGCATCGCGCTCGGCGCGCCGACGGGTGTTGAAGGGGCGCTGGCCGAGGAGATGTGCAGCCGTGTAGCCTCGGTGGAGCGAATGCGATTTTGCAATTCCGGCACGGAGGCATCTTTACATGCGATTCGGTTGGCGCGCGGGTTCAGTGGACGGCCCAAGATTGCCAAAATGGAGGGTGGGTATCACGGCAGCCATGACCTGGTTGAGGTGAGCGTTGCGCCGCCGGTTGACAAGGCGGGACCCGCGGATGCGCCCTATTCGGTGCCGACGGCCGGCGGCATGTCTCCAAATGCGCCCTCCGAGGTGATCGTATTACCGTACAACAATGAAGAGGCGTTGGAACGGCTGGTGCGCCGCCACCGCGACGAACTGGCCTGCGTGATCCTTGACCCAAAGACTGGAATTTTGCCGGTTCGCAAGGAGTTTGTGCAGGCTGTGCGCCGGGTGACCGAAGAGAATGACGTGCTACTGATCCTCGACGAAGTGGTTGGATTTCGCGTGGCGCGCGGCGGCGCCCAGGAGTACTACGGCATCAGCCCGGACCTGACGGCGTTCGGCAAGTTGATCGGGGGCGGCTTCCCGGTCGGCGCATTTGGCGGCCGCGCCGACATCATGAACCTGTTCGACAGCAGCGGCGAGCCGACCGGGTTCTTCCAGAGCGGCACCTTCAGCGCCCATGCGGTGGTGATGGCGGCGGGGCTGGCCACCTTACAACAGTTGACGCCGAGCGCATTCAACCACTTGAACAGGCTGGGCGAACGTTTGCGCGCGGGCTTCGATGACCTCAGGGCACGCATTGGCGTCCCTTTTCAGGCTGTCGTACTTGGCTCCCTCTTCAGCGTTTACTTCACCGACGAGCCGCTGGTCGATTACCGAAGCCTGGCCGGCAACGACGGCGCGATGGCCCACCGCGTCTTCCTCTCCCTTCTCAACCAAGGTTACTTCCTGTGCCAGGGGCTGTCGATGAATGCACTGTCCCTGCCCATGGAAGATGAGCATATCGACGGACTGTTGCTTGCCTTTGAAAAGGCGATTGAACTGAGCAGGCCATAGCAGTACATTTACCTAACCTCCCAGAGACTACTGGCCGGTGCAGGCACAGATTACCGGTTGCAGGCCACCATCCCAAGCTGTTGAAAGGACCAACAATGTACGCTATCGACATTATCTCTGAATTCAGCGTTAATCCGATCCCTGAACCGGATACAACGCTGGAGTCGCTGCTGCGCCAGACACAGGAGCACGACACAACGCTGACGTTGACAACATCGCGGCGCGGCCTGGTCAACCAGATCAACCCGGAGGCAGTGGCTGAAACGCTTGCCATCACGGCTGAACATCCCCGTCTCCTGGCTGTGGGCACGCTCGATCCCCGGTATTTCCTCAACTGGCGGGACGATCTGAAAGCCTGCGTTGATGGCGGTTGCGTGGCGATCCGTTTCGCCCCCGGGCCGCAGGGTTGGAGCCCTGAAACATTAGTCTTCGAGCATATGGTGGAGGCGGTCGGGGCAGCAGGACTGCCGATCATTGTCGACTTCAAAGGGTCGGGTGAAGCCCTGAGTTGGATCCGCAAGGTGGCGGAGGTCTGCCACCGGTATGGTGTGCAGGTAGTCATGAACGAGGTCAGTTATTCGCACATGGGCGAGTTGGTCACGGTTATGCAGGTGTACCCCAATGTCTATGCCGCGATTCGCTGGCTCTGCCTGGCTGACGGCATTGAAGTGATGGTCGACGCCGGCATCGGCGACAGACTTCTCTATGGCAGCAACTCCCCCAAGTACTCGATTCGCGGACTGCGTAACCAGATATTTATGGCAAAGATCTCAGACGAACAGAGGCAGGCGATCCTCGGAGCCAATGCCCTGCGACTGCTCGATATGGACATCGAGGATTTGCCTGTCGAACCGCTTCTGATCAAGGCTGAGGCAGATCTACCGGACGAGCCTATCATCGACATCCACGCCCATGTGTCCGGCTTCCACTGCGCGGAGCCGTTTAACACGCGCACCGAGACCAACGTTTCGGAGATGACCGAGCGTTGCAACATCCAATATACGTTTGTCTCGTCCTACAACGCCATCAACTATGACATGTGCGAGGGGAACGCCGACACGCAGGCTTTTCTCGAACGTTATCCCAATCTGCGGGGCTACATCTCATGTGACCCGCGCGATTTGGCCGGTTCAGTCGAGCAGATGGAGCGCTATTTCCAGGATTCCCGCTTCGTGGGGGTCAAGCTCTACTGCCCCTTTGGCGGCAATATGGCGACCAAGCGTATGCAGGATCTGATGGACGAAGTGGCACGTTTTGGCCGGCCGGTCAAGATCCACATGGATGAAGGCGGTTCGCCCTATCCCGGCGTGCGTTCGGCGGCAGAGCGCAATCCTGATATGGTCATCATAAAGGCACACGGCGATGACGTTGAAGGCGCGCGCCAGGTCGTCGATCTGCCAAACGTCTACTTTGAGTTCTGCGGCAGCGGCATCAACGCCGGCATCATCCGCCGCTCGATGGACATCTTGGGGCCGGAACGGATTATGTTTGGCACCGACCAGCCGCTATTTGCGCCGTGGTTTGAGTACGGGGCCTATGTCGACGCGATTCAGTCCCAGCGTGAGGCTGACCTCATATTCCGAGAAAACGCCAGACGTATCTTCAGACTGGACTGACGTCGAGTGCGACATACGCGCCCCCTGGACGATTCTTGCCGAAAAGGCCCGCAACATTCATAGACTGAACGAAAATCGCTGCCGGAACAGTACAAGGAGATTTCTGACATGGCCATCGCAATTGAACGCAATTCGCCGCCGGTTCGCAGCGGATCGTTTGGTCCCCAATGGGATATGGGTGACGAGGAAATAAACGAATTGATCGAGGTGATCCGCTCCGGGAAGCTGAACCGACTGAGCGGCACCAAGGTTGTTCAGTTCGAGCAGGACTTCGCCGAGATGAACGGCGTTAAATATGCCCAGGCGGTTACGTCGGGCACGGCCGCGGTGCATACGGCCGTCGGCACAATTGACCCTAACCCGGGCGACGAGATCATTACCACAAGCATCACCGATATGGGCACGATCATCGGCATTCTTTACCAGAATGCCGTTCCTGTCTTCGCGGACATCGATCCCCGGACCGGCAATCTCGACATAGAGGATGTCGAGGCCAAGATCACCGAACGCACCAAGGCGATCATTGTCGTGCATCTCTTTGGCAATCCTGCTCCGATGGAAGCCTATGTTGCACTGGCGCGTAAGTATAACCTCTTTTTGATCG
This sequence comes from Caldilineaceae bacterium, assembly GCA_965220715.1. Taxonomy (GTDB): domain Bacteria; phylum Chloroflexota; class Anaerolineae; order Caldilineales; family Caldilineaceae; genus Bin5. The sequence continues at coordinate 2,213,437 of OZ244843.1, read as the reverse complement.
AAGACTGCGCGCAGGCGCAGCTGGCCGAGTATGGGGGACGGCCGGTCGGCACGTGGGGCGACTTTGGCTGCTACAGTTTTGGCGGCAAACACATGACGACCGGCGACGGCGGCATGGTGATCAGCAATCGAGACGACTTGGCTGAACGGCTGAAATGGTTCGCGGACAAGGGCAACCCCCGAAATCCAGTCTATGAGCATTACTATCTTGCGCCCAACTACCGCATGACCGACCTTCAGGGCGCGGTCGGGGTCGCCCAGCTCAAGAAGGTGACCGACGCAGTGCGTCGCAAGCAGTGGGTCGCCAACCATTTGAACGAGGTTGTCGACGGTGAGGAGGGTCTCTCATTGCAACCGGTACTGCCGGAGGCCACGCATTCGTACTGGGTCTACGGTTTTCATGTGGATGCCGCGACAATGGGCGCCACAGCGGAGCAGTTTGCGGCGGCCTTGCAGGCGGAGGGCGTACCGGCCAACTCTCCTTACATGGTTTATCCGGTCTACAAGTATCCAGTAATGGCCCAGCAGCGCGCCTATGGGACTTCCGACTTCTCTTATGCCGGTGAGGAGGCCGCGGCGATGGATTATGGCTCGATGTCGCTGCAAGGCGGAGAGAATTTCCTGGAGACGGCAGTTGTGATGCCGATGAGCCCCTCGTATACGGACCAGGACGCAGCCGATTTCAGTACGGCGATCAAGAAGGTCAGCGAATACTACCGGTCGAAACTGTCAACTTAAGGCCAAGAGAAATGTCTATTCAATTCACATTCCGGCCGCGTGTCCCTGTTTTCGACGCCAACGTTCGGGTGGGTGATCTGCACTATCAGCCGTCGCCCTGTCGCAATCGTTCCCAGTTGCTGGCGGAAATGGACCGGCACGGGGTCGAAAAGGCGCTCATCTACCACGCCCAGACTGAGGAAGTCAGTCCGATCGACGGCAATGGTTTTCTGGAAGAATGGTTAGAAGATAGCCGGCTCTTTCCCCAGTGGTCCATCATGCCTACGCCGGATTCCCTGGCGCAAGTGCAGGCGCTGCACGAGCAGGGGCGGGTGCGCAATGTCCGGCTGAACAATATGCGTTCCGTCGGACTGCCCTTCCGGCCGTGGGCGTGTGCGCCGATGCTCTCATGGCTGAGCGAGAACAGGATCCCGCTCTGGATTCCGCTGCCCGATGCCGATGCAGACGAGCTGGCCGTGACGTTGAGCGCCTTTCCCGAACTGGTTACGGTTCTGATCGGCGCCCATTACACCCACGCGCTGTGGGTGCGCCCGCTGATGACGACGTTGCCCAACGCTTATCTGGAGTTGAGTCGAATCGAGCCGCTGGGCGAGGTGGAAGCGCTCTGCTCCGAATATGGAGCAGAGCGTTTTGTGTACGGCTCGTGGTATGACCGCCTTGCGATGGGGGCTATGCTCTTTTACCTTCACCATTCCGACCTCAGCGAGTCGGACCTGGAACTGATCTGCGCGGGGAATCTGCTACGTATACTGCAGGGAGAGGGTCAGCATGATTGAAGAACAGAGAGTGATCGACTTTCACGGCCATACAGGCCGGTTGGACAGCTACAATGGGGTTGATGACCCGGCGCTGATTCTGCGCGCGATGGACAAGGTGGGAATCGATGTCGCTTGCTTGTTCAACATCTTTCACCCTGATGGCACGACCGGCAATGACATAACGGCCCGCTTCGTGGCCGAACATCCGAACCGCTTTGTCGGTTTCGCCTACGTCTCGCCAATGATGCCGGAGGGCATGGTCACTGAACTGACGCGCGCGATTGACGAGCTTGGCCTGGTTGCCATCAAACTCTACCCGCCCTATACCCAGTGGGACCTGAACGAACCGATCTGGCATCCGATATATGAGTTCGCCAATGATCGCGGACTGGCGATCATCTTCCACACGGGCACCGATGCGCACTCCCACCCCAGCCTGTTAGCCGACTGCGCGGCCCAGTTCCCGAATGCGAACTTCGTTTCCGGCCACTCGGGCAATGTCGCCGAACCGCGCGCGGCGGCGATCAAGGCGGCACAGAGCTATCCCAACATATATCTGGAGACCTGTTCGACCTTTCGCACGCCCGGCGTCATCGAGCAACTGGTGAATGAGGCCGGCGCGGACCGGGTCCTGTTTGGCTCGGACATTGCGCTGATGGATTCCCGCCCGCAGTTGGGAAAAATAATCACTGCCGACATTTCTGAGGAGGCCAAGCGGCTGGTGTGCGGTGGAAACGCAGCCCGGCTGTTGCGCATCTGAAACGCGGTCAGGTGGAGTGCCTGCGCTGTACTGAAGTGCCGCCTGCGTATCGAGCCAGAGCAAGCGAGACGCCTGTGCTTCTATGGCGTAGCTTGAGGGAGATCAAGTCATGGACTACAGCGAATCCGATCGTGAGTTTTGGGAAGAGGAACTGGCGGACTTTGTCCCGCAGAGAGTGTTTGATGCCCACTGCCATCTGTTCGATCCGGCGCAAATGCGGCCTGAGGCGCCGCCGACGCCACGATCGTATGCCGACTTGGAAACACTGCGGGCATGGGGCCGTTTCATGTTCCCCGGCCGGCGCATGAATTTCCTCCTGCTGGGGATGCCCAAGGTCGGCATTGATGTGGAAAAACATACCGAGATGCTTGCGGCGCAAGTCGCACTGGACCCCTCTTCACGGGCCAATCGCCTGGTCACGCCTTCCTGTGACACCTCTCGAATTGAGGAAGATATAAAGCGCCCCGGCTTTATCGGTCTAAAGCCCTATCGGGTCTTCTCTTCAACCGGAGATACGGACCTCTGCAGGATTCATGAGTTTCTGACGCATGAACAGATGGAGCTTGCCAACGACCGCGGACTTTGGGTCACAATGCACCTTTCACGGCCAGGAGGTTGTGCCGATGAAGAGAACCTGGCCGACCTGGAGGAATACACGACGCGCCGCTATCCGCGGATCAAATGGATTCTTGCCCATTGCGCTCGCAGCTTTACTTATTGGCCAATCCGAGAGGCGATAGACCGCTTGCGGGAAATGCCAAATATATGGTATGATCTGTCGGCGGTGACAACCATGCCGCCCTTCTTGACGTTGTTCCGAAAAGAAGATTTGAAGCGGATCTTCTACGGTTCGGATGGCGTCGACTCAGCCTTCTTTCACGGTAAATATGTTCCCTTCGGGCGATACTGGTACCAGGTAGAACCCGATGAAGCACACTTCAGCTTTGCCCACACGGACGCACGACCGGTTCTATGTATATACGAACAGATAATGGCCATGAAACAGGCCGCTGAGATCGCGGGACTGTCTCGTGATGACATCGAAGGGATCTTCTGGCGCAATGCTCTCGAGGCTTTTGAGATCGATGTTTCGGACGATATTGCGGCTGCATGAAGGTTGAACAGAATTCCCGGGTTGACGGGTCAATTGATCCACACAGCATGGACGCGAGAAGGTCAGTGTCCAGCCGGCCGGGCACTTGCCTGTTGCCTGAAGGGAATGTGCGGGTCAATTTGGGGTTACGGCGGTTGATTTCCAGGTATTGCTGGTAGCGGTCCTGGAACAGGTTCTCCACTAAACAGACGGGTCTGAAACGGTCAAGGCAATAAGGAGGGGCGAAGGGAGAGTAGCGACAGCGTTTACCGAAAACACAACCAGGACAAGCCCATGAACCACGTGCAACAACACCAAGAGTTGAGTCCAACACCTGGCCCGAGTATGGCGGAGATGGAGGAGGGACTGAGACAATGGGCGGCTGCTCGACCCGGAACCATGGAGGTCGAGACTGTAGGCCGCGCACCGAACGGGCTGCCGGTGCTCCTATGTCGCATAAGCGATGCTTCTGTATCGGACGAAGACAAGCAAGTTGCATTACTTACGTCGACGCATAGCGGTGTGGAAAGGGTTACAACGGCTGGTCTGCTGCAACTGATCAAGTGGCTCATCAGCGATGACTCTCTGGCTGAAGAGATTCGACGGCGTCAAATTGTCCTCATCATGCCGGCGTGCGAACCGGAGAGTTATGATCGAGAGCTGATAGACGTTGCCGAGTTTTTCGCCGGCCGCAGCCGCTGGGTTTATGAAGGATGGTCGTGGGACGGTCCCCTGGATCCGGAAAATCAGCCAGAGGCGATGGCGGTAAAGGATGTCGTGGACCGGTACAAGCCGGAGGTCCATCAGGATGTTCATGGCATCTGGTTTGAGCAGTCCACGATGACCGAGAGCACAGGCATATCATGGGCATCGAATCTGTACCGAGGGTACTGGCGGGCAATCCCCGATTTGATGAACCAGGCGGCGGAAGATGCGGGTTACCTGACAACCCGCGGCGAGGAGAGCGCCGGGCAGATGCTGTCCACAGTTCCGGTCGAGGGCTACGAGCGCTGGTTCTACGGCAGCACTTCGACGCCGAAAGTCGTCTGCGGGCTTTATTCCTATATCCAGTACCATAGCATTATACAGACAATGGAGGTCGGCTGGGAGGAAAGCGCGGTGCTGCGTTTGCGCCGACTCCTCCAGGTTGGCAACGAGGTGTGGCGAGGCGAGCCTTACGCGGGCTACCCTGCCAACCAGGTCAGCTGCCGGTCGTCGGTTGCCATCGCGGCTTGGGGCAGGACAGCCGCGCAACGGCGGGCAAGCCGGGTTGAGTTGTGGCGAAAATTGGCTCAGATCTCGCATACTTGCGGCTGGCCCGAGGCCCGCGATGGCGTCGTCGCTTTTGTCTCTACGACTCCTGAAAGCCGAAACCTCTATGCGCCGGGGGGAGAATCGTCGGCGCCGAATCTGAATGAACCGAATCTGGAGCCGATGTTTGCCAAGCTCAAGCAGAACCCTCGCTTCGATGGCGATGCCCTGGATGAGTTTCTCAGACTGTCGGTATCACGTCAGGTGACGTGGCCCCAAGCGGAGTATGAAGGCCCGGCAGAACCGATCCGGAACGGTCTCGCCATCCGTCTTCGCCTTCCCCATCCTGACCTAACTTTCAAACATCTCAGACTGGATGGACACATCATGGAGCTGTCGGAAGTCGACGGCTACTTTGTGTATCACAATCCTGGCACAATCGTACAGGTCAACATTCCACCTGGCAAGGTGGAGGACTTTCATGTGGTGACCGCTGTATTCGATTCAGCTGCGGAGCGGACTTCGGGATTCCACCCTCAGGACTGGGAATTGGATGAATGAAGCGCTGAAAACGGGCATCGCCAAGAGGCGACCGCTCCCCCTTGAGACTGGGAACAGGGAGGTGTCATGCCGGTAAGATTTGTACATGTTGAGTCGTGTTTTGGGCCTGGGCAGCCTCCACTCTTTGCGATTCAATGTGTCGTCAGCAAGCGTGTGATGAAATCGGGAGAATTTTCGATAGGCATACATATTCATGGGAGAGATATTTAAGATGAAACGCTATCCTTTAGCTGTACTGTTTATTGTCTTGGGGCTGTTGATTACAGCCTGCGTCGCGCCGATGCCAGCCGGTGGCGGAGCGACGGGCGCAGAGCAGGAAGCAGAGATGGAAGCTGCTGAAATGCAGACACTTCGTTACGGCATGATCCAAGCCATGAAGACTTTTGACCCGGCGCGGGAAGGCGGCTTTGGCCGCTTCATCATGCAGCATGTGTGGCTGCCGCCATTCATAGCAGATCCCAACGCGAATCTGACACCGGGCACATGCACATCGTATGACGTCAGCGAAGATGGGATGACCTACACGCTGCACGTGAACCCTGAAGTCAAATGGTCGGATGGGAGTCAGTTCACGGCCGGCGATATCAAGGCCTGGTTCGAGTATATTGTGAATCCTGAAAACACGGCAGGCTGGGTGCCGCCGAACTATGGCGGCATCGTAGGTTATGATGCGGTGCGCGAGGGCACTGCCACCGAGATGGAAGGTCTGGTGATTGTTGACGAATTCACCTTGGAGATCAGTCTGAAAGAGAACGATCCCCTGTTCGTATACAAGGTGCTTGCCAATTACAACTCAGCCACGGCCAAAGCGGAAGAGGCCTGGGCGGATCTGAATGGCGAGTGGTGGGCCAACGATCCGCTGGTCAATGGCCCCTATACGATCGAATCATGGGATGATGACGTGATGAACTACGTCTATGTGCCCAACCCGAATTACTGGGGCGAAAACAAGGCAACCTTGCGGATCGAGGTAACATCGGTGCTTGCTGAGGAAACGCTCAGCCTGATGTATGAGAACGACCAGTTCGACATCGTCATTTTCACTGGCGCGGCGGGCGACGCGTTGTCGCTGAAGTATCCCGGTGATGTCGTGCCGATGAACTACAAGTACAGCAACGTCTGGGGATTCAATCCCAATCTGGCGCCGATGGACGATCCGATGGTGCGACGGGCGCTGATCCACGCCATTGATCACGAACGCATTGTGCAGGTCATATACGGAGACACCAAGGATCCTGCGGCTGGACCTATCTATCCGGGCCTGACCGGTCATCAGCCCGACATTTTCGAAATGGCCGGGGCGCTGCAGTATGATCCCGAATTGGCAAAGCAGGAACTGGCTCAGTCCACGTACGGTTCGGCCGAGAACCTGCCCAAGCTCAATCTTGCGCTGGGGACACCGGATGCTGAGTGGGTGCGCGGCATGGAAATGATCCTGGAAATGTGGCGAGACACTCTGGGGATAACAGACGTCGAAACCAAGCCATGGTGGAATGATTGGGCACAGGGCGATGCCAGAGCAGACGTCGTTCACATGGGCGGCTTTGGCTGGGGTACATTGCCGGACGCGGGACATGCCGTGTGGCGGGCCGCTTACACCGGCAACGCCATGAGCAGAATCAGATACAGCAACCCCGAAGTGGACGTGCTGCTTGACGAGGCTATGTCTCTCAGTCGCAATGATCCTCGTTTCCTGGAATTGGTCCATGAGGCAGAAATGGTGTACCTGGAGGACTATGTCTGGAAGCCCTTCTTCGTGGTTTCCTATTCCTGGCATGCGAAGCCTTGGGTCCAGGGCCTAGAGGGTACCTGGTACAACAACTGGTACAACATTGAAGAGGTAACCGTGGCAGACCACTAGCATGTAGTCTGACCGGTTTGGCACGAAGGGAGGCTGGTTCTTTTCAAGAACCAGCCTTCTCGTTGACCAACTTTCATGTTTGGCGAAACCTGGTTCCTGACAGTGGCAGATGCTAAAGGGAGTCACAGAGTTTGACCAGGAATCTCGCGGTAGCCAGCGCGAGATTCCCCTTCGTTCTGGTCCTCGTCAAGCGTCAGTAAGTGTGAAGAGATTCCTCCAAGCACGACCGCGGTGTTGAAGTATGATTTCCCCGTTCTACGACAGTGACCAGGAGGGCGCAAAATGTTCAAGTACCTAATTATGCGATTGCTCGGCATCATCCCCCTGCTGCTCGTAGTTCTGGTGATCATCTTCACTTTGGGCCACCTGGCTCCTGGCGACCCGATTGAAATGATGTATGAAAGTATGGAGACGGTGGTCGCTACGGAAGAGATGGTAGACCGGGCGAGGGCGCGGTTTGGCCTTGATCTACCGCTGCACGTGCAGTTCATAAAATATGTGCGTAATGTGTTTCAGGGCGATCTGGGCGATTCAATCGTTCGCAATCGACCGGTATTGGGAATGATCCTGAAAGTTTTCCCAATCTCGGCCCAAGTGGGATTTCTGGCTTTCGTCGTATTGGTGGTCACTGGCATTCCCTTGGGCGTCCTGGCGGCTGTCAAGCAGAACACCGCGGTGGACTACTTCATTGTCGGAGGGAGCCTTTTCCTGCGCACGGTTCCAGTATATGTTCTCGCCCCTTTGCTGTTCATCATACTGGTACTCAAGCTCGACGTTATGGATGTGCCTTACGGTTGGAAGGGAATATCTCACCCGAATGTGATTATGCCGACGCTGATGCTGATCCTGTTTCCTTTGGCAGTTGTGATTCGCCAGATGAGGGTTGGCATTCTGGAAGTCGCGGACAACGACTACGTTCGCACCGCGCGGGCAAAAGGGCTAAGAGAACGCCAGGTCATTCTGGCGCACGTCATGCGCAACGCCATCACTCCGGTTGTAACTTCGCTGGGGCTGATCGTCACAGGCCTCATCACCGGTTCAATCTTTATTGAGCAGATTTTCGGCATCCCCGGGTATGGCAATCTGTTCGTAACCTCGCTCATTCAACGTGACTATCCGCTCATGATGGGCTGCACACTTTTTGGCGCATTGCTCATCATGATAAGCAATCTCATCGTGGACTTCGTTTACCCGTTCCTGGATCCCAGGGTGACGCTGTGACGAACCAGATCTCGAACGGAGAGGTCGAGCAATCTTCGTCAGAAGTCAGACAAAGAATCCTTTCTGAAGAACTCGAGGCGCCAGGGTCTGGCCATAGAGGTCTGTGGAGCGACGCATTCCGGAGATTGCTCCGCAACCGTCTGTCGCTAATCGGCCTCATCGTAGTCCTCATCACCTACTTTACAGCTCTTGCGGGGCCATACCTTGCGCCCTTCGACTACCTGGACCAGAATCTCGAACAGATCGGCATGCCACCCAATGCTGAACACTGGCTGGGTACTGATGACGTCGGTCGCGACTATTTCAGTCGCCTGCTGCACGCCATGCGGACGGCGGTACTGATATCTATTCTTGTGCCCCTCTTGACTCTTGTCATAGGAGTGACTCTGGGCAGCATAAGCGCCTATTCGGGTAGGGTGGTGGACAACACGATAATGCGACTGGCCGATGTCGTGATGACTATTCCTACCATTCTCTTCGCTGCTCTGATCAATACCTCGATTGCCGAACCATTGGAAGCTGTAATGGCCGTCTTGGAGGATCAGACTGGGTGGAGATTCCTGACCAATACTATTTACGTGGACTATCTGATCGTCTTCAGCGCTCTTTCGCTTATTTCGTGGCCGGGCGAGGCGCGGTTGATTCGCGGCCAGATTCTTACGCTGCGAGAGCAGGACTATGTGCTCGCCGCTCGTTCCGTTGGGGCTACAACCAAGCAGATCATGCTCAGGCACTTGATTCCCAATTCCCTGGGACCCGTCATTGTCAGTTTCACCTTCAGTATGTCGAGCGCAATGATTCTTGAGGCCTCACTCAGCTATCTTGGCATCGGTATACAGCCTCCTGGGGCCAGTTTGGGTTCCATGATTAACAGGTCGATGCCATCCTGGCGAACATGGCCGCATCTGATCGCCATCCCGGCCATTGTATTGGGCATTGTGACGCTGGCAATCAACTTCCTGGGTGACGGCCTAAACGACGCTCTGAATCCGCGGCAGTCAGGCAAATGACGAGGAGGCATTGTGAAACTTAGTTGGACACCTCGAGTCTGGTCTCAAGGATCCGCCGACAGTGGTGATCTGCTTTCTTACCCGTCGCTGCCTGAACTGGAATCTTTTTACGGAGAATTACAGAACGACTTTGCGGGATCTGTTGCCCTGGAAATAGCCGGACACTCGGTGCGGGGGCAGCCGATCTGGCTGTTGACTATCACGGACCAGGGGGTCAGCGACGAAGACAAACAACGCGTGCTGATGGTTGGACAAGAACATGGGCAGGAACGCAGCGCGAGCCTGGCGTTGCTGGAACTGGCGCGCTGGCTTGTTACTCCTGCGGCGGCCGAAATTCGCCGCAGGCAATGCGTAGGGCTGATGCCGGTGGTAAATCCCGATTCCTGGGAGGATCTGCGGTTCAACAATGTGAACGATGTGAACCTCTATGCGGATTTCTCTCTTGATGGTGAACCCACACAACCGGAGTCTCAGGCTGTCGCAGACATACTCGCCCGCATGCAGCCGGAACTGTTCTGTTCACTTCACGGGACCGAGTTTGGCTGGAAATACCGCATGGGAGAGAGTAACGGATTTTCGTGGACGACCAGCCAGTACGACCGCTCCCACTCGCGGCTCTTCATTGAGGAGATCAACCGGGCGGCGGAGTCGGCAGGATTTCCGCAGGACCGCGGCGAAGAAGAGGCCGAGCGTATCCTGCCCTGGTTGCCGGGCAATATCCACCATTCGTATTATTCAGGCCAGCGCATAACTTCCTGCGTCCATGCTTATCACCGCTATCATACGCTCGGCAATACCATGGAGGTTCACCATCCCCTCAGCGGGCTGATTCGCTGTGTCACGATGCTCGAACTTGGCAATCAGCCGTGGCGGACCGAAGCAGTGGCGGGCTACCCCGTGCGGACGATGTTCCAGCAAGATGAAACATTTGTGGCGGCGTATGGACAGACCGCGGCTGAACGCCGAGCCAGCCGGGTGGAGCTATGGGCGCATTCGAACCAGTTTCTTGTTGCTCGAGGTGTCAACGAGCCGGTGGGTATGGCTGTCACTGCTTTTTCGATGGACCCTGACGATTTCGACCGCTGGCGCTCAGTGGAAATCGATCCCTTTTTGCAGCAATATGGGCACGAACAGGGGATTGATGTGACCGAGGTGCGGGCGGCTTGCCAGCGGTATCCTCGTCTGCAGAGTCTGCGCTGCGATCAGATCAAGCCTGTTGCAAGCGAGGCGGGCAGGCTCTTATTGCGGGCGGCAAGCCAGGGTCTGGCGTTGCGTTTGAGGTTACCGCGTTTGGCGGCCCCGCAGCGCATCTGGCTCGACGGGCAGCCGATCGACGCGTCACCCGTCGATGGCTACGAGAGCTGGAATACATCCAACGGTTTCACAATTGTCCAGTTCAATATCCCCCCGCTCGCCAGCTCGGACCGGTTCCAGCGTCACCTGATCGCGGTGGCGTACAGGGCGCCGCGTACGGACCGGGGGGAGCTGGCGTAGACAGGTGGACATTGCATTGCGAAGGGGTGGACGGCATGTCGCTCAGATCGATTGAACCGGGAATGAAGCTGGCCGTCTCCATTTCAGCCGAGGCAGGGGACGACTATCTGACCTTCCTGAAACAGATGGGAATCGACTGGGTTGTGCTGTGGACGACGGTGCCGCGGGCCGGAGCGGCGTACTACAGGCAGGCGAAAAGACGTTTCGCCAATGCCGGACTGCGGGTCTTCGGTTTTGGCAATGGGAACCTGCACAACCAGGATGCGATCGTACTGGGTTTGGAAAATCGGGACGCAAAAATTGAAGATTACAAACACCATCTGCGCGCCCTGGGCGAGTCGGACATTCCCTACACTACCTATGCGCACATGGCCAATGGCGTCTGGAGTTCGGAGCCGGGGAGCACGCGCGGCGGGGCCAGCACACGCAGCTTCGATGCAGACAAGGAACACACCGGCTTCCGCGGCGCCAATCGCTTTTATGCACCGCTCTCCCACGGGAGGGTCTACAGCGAGGAAGAGATCTGGGACAATTACCGCCACTTTGTTGCGGAGGTTGCGCCCGTGGCCGAAGAACAGGGTGTCCGCATTGGCATCCACCCCGACGATCCGCCCCAACTGGAACTGGCCGGCGTGCCCCGGTGCATTTTCAGCAGCTTTGACGGCTACCAGCAGGCGATGGATATCGCTGACAGCCAAAACATAGGTATATGCTTCTGCATCGGCTGCTGGCTGGAAGGCGGCGCGCTGATGGGTAAAAGCACAGGCGAGGCGCTGCGCGAATTCGGACGCCAGAATAAGGTTTTCAAAGTCCATTTCCGCAACGTAGACCGGTCTCTGCCCCGGTTTGTCGAGACTTTCGTCGATGATGGATATTACGATATGCGCAAGGCAATCGAGGCGCTGAAGGAGATAGACTTTAACGGCGTCCTGATTCCCGACCATGTCCCGCAGATGGGAGATGATCCGCGTATCGGCGTGGCCTACACGATTGGCTGGATAAAGGCGATGATACGCGGGGAAGAGGAATAGACACTTATGCGTCGTGGACGCCAAATCACTTACTCGCCGATCTGGCGATGAAGACGTTCAAGGGAGTGGCGCACCCGACTTCAGATTTCACGGGCGCAGGCGCCAGAGGCAGGAGCGCGAGCCTGATCTGGCGTTGTTCAGTTGAAGCGATGCCCTCGTTTTTCCCCGCTTGACCCTTCGTTATTCAATCAGGTGTCATTGTGCCGGTGGGTCCTGTCGCGGGGCTGCCCTTAGAGGCGCGCCGGCGCCTCCGAATACACGTTCTCGGTTCTCCAGCAGCGGGCGGTAGGCGGTGCAGACTGATCTACTGTCCGCTGATCGCGTTTTCGACGGCTGCGATTAGCTCGTCTTCCTGCCAGGTTACGACGACGGCGCAGTAATCCTTGTTTCGATAGAGGGGATTGCCGGCACGCTGGCGGGCATCTACGGCGAGGCGCATAGCGTGATTGTAGTAATACATGGTGACGCCCTGACCGCCGTCGCGGACCACGCTGGAGGGATAGCCCAGATCAGTGCGGCGGGTCTCTTCAGCGGTGTAGCCGTAGAGATGACCGGAGAATGTGAGAAGACAGTTGAGCCAGGAGCGACCACCGTCGCGGCTGATGCGCCCTTCGATGCGGTAGGGCGGGGTGCGGTTGCCGTAGGCGAGCAGGATGTCGCCATTGGAGAGATGCACCAGGTCGGCGGGATGCTGACGGGCCTGGGTGATCTGGGTGGTCGGGGACCAGGTGAGGCCACCGTCCTGTGAGCGAGTGCTATGCAGCGCATGCGCAGTGTCGTCGCGCTGCACTGCGAGGAGATCGCCATCAGGCAGGACGATTAGAGCGGTCTCATTCCTATGCGGTGCGATCTGCGAGACACCTCCCCAGGTCCGGCCATCATCCTGGGAACGTACGAGATAGGAGGTGTCAAACATTTGCTCGTTTTGCTCGTCTGCCCAGGCCCGACTGTTGTAAATAGGCGCCAGCAGTGTCCCATCGTCGAGCGAGACGATTTTGCCGAAGAACGACGCGGTCGCCAGGGAATCAATGTTCAGCGGATATGGTTCTTCCCAGGTGAGGCCGTTGTCGAAGGAGCGCGTAGCCATCAATGCAATCGGTATGGGGTCGGCGATGCGGAGCCCGCCCTGGTAGTTGCCGTCGACGTCGTATCTGTGTTCGCGTTGGTGGAGGAGGACAAGCGTTCCCTGGGATGAAACTCCGAAGGCCGCGTCACGGTCGTCGTCGTCACTGTCGGCGATTAGATGCGGGGGCGTCCAGGTCAGGCCGCTATCGGAGGAGCGTACAACTTCCATGCGCCCCGCGCGGCCGAGATGGCCGGCGCCGCCCCGCAGCGCGGCGACCACGTCACCGTTGGAGGCCAGGGCCAGAATGGGGAAGAGGCCGCCATCCTGATAGGCGATGGTCTCGCGCGTGCCGGGGAGAGTTCGTATGTCGAGGATGCTGTCAGGCGGCAAGTTGGTCACTTCAGTTTCTCCACTGGTTCGAGTGGCGGCATCTGTTTTTGGGGGATGTTCGAAATCTGAGCTCTACTCTACCGTTTTCCCGTTGCCCGCAGCGGGGGGCTAGGCAGTGCAGGCTGATCTATTGCCCGCTGATGGTGTTCTCGACGGCTGCGATTAGCTCGTCTTCCTGCCAGGTTACGGCGACGGCGCAGTAGTCCATGTGTCGATAGAGGGGATTGCTATCACGCTGGCGGGCATCGACGGCGAGGCGCATAGAGGGATTGTAGTAGTACATGGTGACGCCCTGACTGCCGCGGCAGACGACGTTAGAGGCGTAGCCCAGATCAGTGCGGCGGGTCTCTTCAGCGGTGTAGCCGTAGAGATGCCCGGAGAATGTCAGAAGACAGTTGAGCCAGGAGCGTCCATCGTCGCGGCTGATGCGCCCTTCGATGCGGTAGGGCGGGTTGCGGTTGCCATAGGTGAGCAGGATGTCGCCATTGGAGAGATGCACCAGGTCGGCGGGATGCTGACGGGCCTGGGTGATCTGGGTGGTCGGGGACCAGGTGAGGCCACCGTCCTGTGAGCGAGTGCTATGCAGCGCCTGGGCGGTGTCGTCGCGCTGCACTGCGAGGAGATCGCCATCAGGCAGGACGATTAGAGCGGTCTCATTCCTATGCGGTGCGATCTGCGAGACACCTCCCCAGGTCCGGCCATCATCCTGGGAACGTACGAGATAGGAGGTGTCAAACATTTGCTCGTTTTGCTCGTCTGCCCAGGCCCGACTGTTGTAAATAGGCGCCAGCAGTGTCCCATCGTCGAGCGAGACGATTTTGCCGAAGAACGACGCGGTCGCCAGGGAATCAATGTTCAGCGGATATGGTTCTTCCCAGGTGAGGCCGTTGTCGAAGGAGCGCGTAGCCATCAATGCAATCGGTATGGGGTCGGCGATGCGGAGCCCGCCCTGGTAGTTGCCGTCGACGTCGTATCTGTGTTCGCGTTGGTAGAGGAGGATAAGCGTTCCCTGGGATGAAACCCCGAAGGCCGCATCACGGTCGTCGTCTTCACTATCGGCTAGTAGATTCGGGGGCGTCCAGGTCAGGCCGCCATCGGAGGAGTGCACAACCTCCATGCGCCCCGCGCGGCCGAGATGGCCGGCGCCGCCCCGCAGCGCGGCGACCACGTCACCGTTGGAGGCCAGGGCCAGAATGGGGAAGAGGCCGCCATCCTGATAGGCAGTGGTTTCCCTTGTGCCGGGAAGAGTTCGGATGTCGACGATGCGGTCGGAGGACAAGGTGGTCATTTCAGTATCTCCTCTCCCTCTACTTGTGGCACACAGCCAAAGGGATTTTCGGGATTTGCGATTGTGACTACCGCTCCACGGTTGCCCGAACCAGCCAGACGCTATTGGTATCGTCCATCTCTTCGGGAATGCGGCGCCAGCCGTTGGGTGCGCGGTCGTACATGTAGAGCAGGTTGTTCTCGTCAACGGCCACCACCTCCGTGTACGATGTACTCTGCTGGCGAGAGAGGTCTTCGGAATAGATGATGGGCTCCTGGGGGTGACAGCTATTGTGGTGGGCGAGGATATCGATCTGCTGCCAGTCCTGCCCACTGCCGTCTGCGTTTAGCCAGAGGTACAGCCCTGGGCGGCCCCCTGAGAGCACCAGCGCGCCATCCTTCATTACGGCCAGGCTTGGCTGCACGGAGAAGACGCCCGGCATGGGAACGGCGGGCATCCAGGTTCGGCCCTCGTCGCTGCTCCAGGTCTGGCCGAAGGGCAGTCGGCTTTCGACGCGAAAGACGCACAAGATGCGCCCATCCTTGACACGGCAGATTGCGGACTCGGTGGGACCCCCTTTACCCGGAACGGGGCAGGCGGCATCGGCGACGATGGAGCGCACTGACCAGTAAGTCCCATCGGTAGACTCCACGGCTACAATCGAGTAGCGTTCGTCCCCTTCAAATTGCCCGTACGCCGTCGCCAGGTAGGTACCATCCTCCAGCAAAAGGGTCTGGCCATTGAACGTAAAGGTCACCACATCCAATCCGGGCATGATCAGGGGAACGGGAGCTGGCATGCCTGTGATCACAACACCGGTAGGCACGTAGTCAAAGACGCGTTGGCCGGTGGGGAACAGGTTATGGGGCGCGCCGATCCCTTGCGGGCGGGGTCGAAGATAATAGGGGAGAAGGATGCTGTCGCCGGAGTGCAGATGGAGAAGCGTCTGTCCTCCGTCGCAGGCTACAAGCGGCTCGCTCCAGGTCAGCCCCCCGTCCCGAGACCATAGGACCAAATAGGGGACGCCGGAGAAATGGATGTCCGGCACAGGCGAAATCGTAGAGAGGAGATCGCCGCTGGGCATTGTCCAGAGGTTTGGAAACCAGAAGTAGCCTTTGCTTCGGCCGACCAGGACGGGTTCGGAGAGTGTGACGCGCATCCCATCCAGATCCACGGACCTGCTATCGGTCCAGGTTGCTGCCTTTCCGGCCATCGTCATTTCCTTCTTCCGACTTGTGGAACGTATTCAGTCTTAGGCACCGGTGGGAGTTATTCCGAGTTCGTGCTCACAGCCGAGGTCGGCGGTGAGCTGGGCGAATCGACGGCCATACCGTTCCACAGCGGTGGCGGCATAAGCGGGCAGTTCGTTGTTTCTCCTGCGCGGCTGTTTGGGATCAATGCTTGCACCGATCAATTTAACTGTCTCCTGGTCGCGGAGGTTGACGGGCGGTGGACAGGGCAAACTGCTTTACTGCCCGCTGATGGTGTTCTCGACGGCTGCGATTAGCTCGTCTTCCTGCCACATTACGGCGACGGCGCAGTAATCCTTGTGTCCATAGAGGGGATTGCTGGCACGCTGGCGGGCATCAACGGCGAGGCGCATAGAGGGATTGTAGTAATACATGGTGATGCCCTGACCGCCGCCGCGGACTACGCTGGAAGGATAGCCCAGATCGGTGCGGCGGGTCTCTTCGGCGGTGTAGCCGTAGAGATGACCGGAAAAAGTGAGAAGACAGTTGAGCCAGGAGCGACCGCCGTCGCGGCTGATGCGCCCTTCGATACGGTAGGGCGGGTTGCGGTTGCCGTAGGTGAGCAGGATGTCGCCATTGGAGAGATGCACCATGTCGGCGGGATGCTGACTGGCTTGGGTGATCTGGGTGGTCGAGGACCAGGTGAGGCCGCGATCCTGCGAGCGGGTGCTATGCAGCCCCTGGGCGCTGTCGTCGCGCAACACAGCGAGAATATCGCCATCAGGAAGGACGATCAGGGCAGTCTCGTTTTTTTGCGGCGCGATCTGCGAGACACCTCCCCAGGTCCGGCCATCATCCTCGGAACGGACCAGGTAGGAAGTGTCAAAACTCTGCTCGCTCTCCTGATCTGCCCAGGCCAGACTGTTGTAGATGGGTGCGAGCAGCGTGCCATCGTCGAGCGAGACGATTTTTCCGTAGGGCGACCCCGTGGGCAGGGCGTCTATCGACAGAGGGTACGGCTCCTCCCAGATAAGGCCGTTGTCGAAGGAGCGGGTGGCCATGATGGCAACCGGTTTGCGGTCGGAGATGCGGACGCCGCCCTGGTAATTGCCGTCGGCGTCGTAGTTATGTTGACGGTGGTAGAGGAGGATGAGCGTTCCTTGGGATGACACGCCGAAGGCCGGGTTGCGGTCGTCGTCGTCACTGTCGGCGATTAGATTCGGGGGCGTCCAGGTGAGGCCGCCATCCGAAGAGCGCACTGCCTCCATTCGCCCCGCGCGGCCGATGTGGCCGGCGCCTCCTCGCAGAGCGGCAACCGCGATACCGTTGGGGGCCAGAGCCAGTACGGGGAATAGGCCGCCATCCTGATAGGCGACTGTCTCGCGCGTGCCGGGGAGAGTCCGAATATCGACGCTGCGGTCAGGTGCTAGAGTGGTCACTTCCATGTCTCCTTTGGTTCGACTGGATGCACTGGGAATTGGTGGACTCTCGCCTCATCCTACCTTTCTACTGTCGCCCGCACCAGCCACACGCTATTGGTATCGTCCATCTCTGCGGGAATGCGACGCCAGCCGTTGGGCGCGCGGTCGTACATATAGAGCAGATTGTTCTCGTCTATCGCCACCACCTCCGTGTAGGATGTGGTCTGCGGGCGAGAGAGGTCTTCGGAGTAGATGATCTGCTCCTGGGGGCGACAGCTGTTGTGGTGGGCGAGGATATCAATCTGCTGCCAGTCTTGCCCAGCGCCATCTGCGTTCAGCCAGAGGTACAGCCCCGGGCGGCCCCCTGAGAGCGCCAGCGCGCCATCCTCCATCACGGCCAGGCTGGGCTGGACGGAAAAGACGCCCGGCATGGCAACGGCCGGCGTCCAGGTTCGGCCTTCGTCGCTGCTCCAGGTCTGGCCGAAGGGTAAACGACTTTCGACGCGAAAGACGCACATGATGCGGCCATCCTTGACACGGCAGATGGCGGACTCGCTGGGACCCCCTTTGCCCGGAACAGGACAGGAGGCATCGGCGACCGTGGAGCGGACCGCCCAGTTGGCGCCGTCTGTCGATTCGACGGCCACAATCGAGTCGCGCTCGTCCCCTTCAAAGCTCCCGTAAGCCGTCGCCAGGTAGGTACCGTCCTCCAGCCACAGGGTCTGGCCATTGAACGAAAAGGTCGTGACATCCAATCCGGACACGATCAGGGGGACTGGAGCGGGCATGCCTGTGATCACAACTCCGGTGGGCACGTAGTCGAAGACGCGTTGGCCGGCGGGCAAGAGGTTATGGGGGGCGCCGATCCCTTGCGGGCGGGGACGAAGACAATAGGGCAGCAGGATGCTGGCGCCGGAGTGCAGATGGAGAAGCGTCTGTCCTCCGTCGCAGGATACAAGCGGCTCGCTCCAGGTCAGGCCCCCGTCCCGGGACCACAGAACCAAATAGGGGACGCCGGAGAAGTGGATGTCCGGCACGGGCGAAATCGTAGAGAGGAGGTCGCCGTTGGGCATTGTCCACAAGTTTGGAAACCAGAAATAACCCTTTCTTCGGCCTACCAGGACGGGTTCGGAGAGTGTGACGCGCATCCCATCCAGATTCACGGATTTGCTATCGGTCCAGGTTGCTGCCATTTCGGCCATCTTCCTTTCCTTCGTCTGACTAGTGGGACGAATTCGATTTTACGCACGGATGAGAGGTGTTCTGAGTTCGTGCTCGCCGCTGAGGTCGGCGGTGACCTGGGCGAAACGATGGCCGTACCGTTCCACTGTGGGTGCGGAAACTGCCTTGCCATCGAGGGTGAAGTCGGACGCTGCACTGCCGTTGGCGGGAAGCAAGTAAAGCATAGTCGCTTGGTTGAGGCTGTCGGGCGATTGAATGCGGTAGGCGCTTTCGGAGGCGGATTCTCCATTGCCTGCGGAAGAGATGGATACGCGGCGGCGGGAACGCTCCCAATTGTTGATCTCCTCGCTGGTCCACCACTCCATACCGAGGCTGCGGGCGTAGGCGACCGTTTCGCGGATGGAGCGCTCGCACTCAGGGTCTTCGACGTGGGAGGGGTGGTAAAGGACATGGGCGACGCCGTAGGCGGCATGGCACTGGTCAACGAGGGGACGCATGAAGCCGTGCGGGCAGACGACGGTGAAGTCCTGGGTGAGGAAGGGGAGGGCGAGCACGTCGAGGAAGTCGCCGTTGGGACGGTCGTCTTCCATGGGCAGCCAGGGATGGGAGGTGCCGAATGTGAAGCCTCTGTCTCCACGCGAATGCTCGAGTTGAATGCCTTTGTTCTGGCACCAGTAGTAGAACTCGAGACGGCCCTGCCAGGCGATACCGTGGTTCTTGTTGGAAACGATATTGGAGAGACCGGTCTCGTAGGAGAGCGTGTCGAACTGCCAGTCGAAGTCCATCTGACTCCAGCGGGGGGCTTCGCGCACGGGTGCGTTGCCGGTGGCGTAGTGGAGGGCGATCTCTGAGGTGGAATTGATAAGCGCGTCGTAGAAGGAGCGATCATAGCCGGCAACGGGCATGGTACACCAGGTGGACGGCACGTTGAGTTCCTGCAGAAGGTCGAAGAGAGACCAGCCCACGAGTGGACGGTTGCCATCGGAATCGTGGGACATGTGGGCCATAGAAGTCTGACCACGCGGCCAATACCAGAGGAGGGGCAGGGGTTCGCCGGCGCTGCTGAGAAGGTGGAAGACGGCGCGCAGCAGCAGCTCCTTCAGGATGTCGGCCATGGGCGCCAGAATAATGCGACGGTTGTAATGGGTGCGGCCATCCTGGAGGCGTTCGCCGTTCGAGTAGTAGAGATCGTCAATGTCGTCGATTTCGATAAGATCGCCATCCCTGTCCGGGTCGAGAATGGAGCCGACGGGGGACCCTGCGGATTCGCGCGGCGGGATGGGCACGACCGTCTTTCCCTGATGGATGTGGAGCACCGATGTGACCAGGTCGGGCGCAAAGAGGAGCGTGCGACCGCGGCCGCTGGTGTGCGTTACCACGGCATCAGATGCGGCTCCGTCGGCCTGGTGGGCAGGTAGGATGGACACGACCTGGGCGAGTGCAGTACCGGCCACGGCTTTGACCAAGCTGCCACCGAAAATGTGGATTTCCCTGCTCAGGCCAGCGGTGGCCGGGTGCGGCGCGGCTGGAGGCTGCAGGTAGCCTTCTTCGAGGAGACGGACGGTCTGCACGCCGAAGAGGTCGTCCATCCCCGATGTACCGGCGTTTCCGATGAGAAGGCCGCCGGCGTGCACGAATTCAGCTGCGCCTGCTTTCTGTTCCGAGTTCAGCTCGAGGTCCTGTGCAAAGATGAGTAGGCGGGGCATGGGGGAATCGCCGGCCAGGGCTTCCTGCGTCAGCAGGGAAAAGGGGATACCGGCATGGCGAAGAATCTCGCTGATATAGGGGGCGGCATACGGGGGCAGTTCGCCGCTTCCCCGGCGAGGCTGTTCCGGATTGACGATCACACCGATCATTTGGACTCTCTCCTTAAGACAGCGTTTGGCAGTTCACTCATGCGATAGCCACCTGGCAAGAAGCTATGCGTCGCGTGCGCAGCGGAAGCCGATGTGGCGACGGTGCATCTGGGGAAAGCGATCGTAGCGGGCGGCGCAGCGGGCGCGCTCGGCAATGCTGTACCAGGAGCCGCCGCGCAGCACATTGTGGGCGTCATAGTGGACGATTGGCTTTGTGCAAATGGGGTTGGATTGCGGGCTGAAAGTGTAGAAGTCGTCGGAATAGCGGTCCTGGCACCATTCCCAGACATTGCCAACCATGTCGCAGACGCCGTAGGGGCTGACATTGCCGGCGGCGGTGAAATGGTCCACCGGAGTGGGATGGCCGACGCCCGAGTCGCGCGTGTTGGCGCGTTGGGGGTCCCATTCGTTGCCCCATGGCCAACGCCGCCCGTCGTTGCCGCGGGCAGCTTTTTCCCACTCGGCTTCGGTTGGCAGGCGCAGCCCGGCCCAACTGGCATAGCCCGCGGCATCATAGTGGGCGACGCCAACAACCGGCTGGCTGGATTCTTTGAAACGGGGGTCGTCCCAGCACTGCGGCGGCACCTCGTCGGTGTCCTCCAGATAGCAGGCGTACTGGGCAACGGTGACCGGATACTCGCAGATGTAGTAGGCATCCAGGTGGACCGTGTGCTGCGGACATTCGTCTTGAAAGCGAGTTGCGCGCCAGCCGTACTGCTGCGCTATTCGCTGGGCGTCGGCTTCGTCGGTCCCCATCAGGAAATCGCCGCCGGGTATTCGTATGAGCGTCGAGCCGTCCTGGCTTTCGATTCTCTCCACGGTTATTGTCCTCCGCTTCTAGTTCGCCGCCCGCTCTGCATAGTACAGCGCCACCTTACGCATGGCGGCGGCGATATCTTTGGCGTCCTGTTCGGTGTAGGAGTTGCGGAAGAGGATAAAGCCAGTTTTGGGCAGGTCGCGTTCGATGTGGGGCAGGTGGAGCGCGTTGTAGTCGATGCGGCGATTTCCCTGCTCGTCAACGAAGGGGTAGCGGGACTGGCCGTAGGTATCCTCGTCGGCGAAAATCGGATAACGGTAGAGTGGCCGGCCTTGAATGTAGGGTCCGTGACAGTCGGGGATGCCTTCGGCCTGGACTGCTTCGGCGAACTGCTCGGACGAAATGCCGGCCGCGGCTTCATCGACAGTGTAGGCATAGGTATAGTAGGCGCTGCGATCTTCGGGGTGAACCTTCTGGATCTTGAAGCCGGGCAGTTGGGGCACGACCTCGTCGAGGATGGCGGCGGTCTGGCGGCGCACGCGGGTAGCATCCTGCCAGCGGTCAAATTGGGCGAGGCCGACGGCAGCGTGGAGGTCGGTCATCGGGTGGAAGTCGCCGAGGAAGGCGTAGCCCTGGTTGCCGCCGCGGCGGAAGGAGGTGGGGGCGAGCGAACTACGCAGGGAGCTATCCATTTCCGAGCCTTTACGGGAGAAGCCCATTGCCCGCCGCGCGAGGGGCTCGTCGTTGGTGATTATCATGCCGCCCTGGTCGGTGGTAAGTGTCTTGCCGCCGAGCGAGAAGCAGCCGATATCGCCAATCGTGCCCACAAACTGGCCGCGGTACTCGGCGAGGTGGGCCTGGGAGCAGTCTTCGATGACGGGCAGATCATGGGCGCGGGCGATCTCCAGGATCGGCCCCATATCGCAGGGATTGCCGTAGAGATGGACGGCGAGAATGGCGCGGGTGCGCGGGGTGATGCGGCGCTCGATGTCGGCCGGGTCGGTGTTAAGTGTCTCCGGATCCCAGTCGGCGAAAACGGGGATGGCGTTGTGCAGGATGATGCCCAGCACGGAGCCGATATCGGTCGTGGGCGTGGTGATAATCTCGTCGCCGGGTTCAGGGTTGATGGCGGCAACAGCGGCGTGGATGGCGCCGGTGCCGGTGGTCGTGGCGACTGCGTATTTGGCGCCGTGGAGGGTGGCAAAGGCGTCGGCGAAGGCCCTGACTTTGAAACCGGAGCGCCAACCGGTCGTGGCGTTGTCCATAACCTCCATGAGGTGGCGTCGTTCCTCGTCGCCGAAGATCCACTTGGGGCCAAAGGGCTGGCTGCGCAGTGGCGCGCCGCCCTCAATCGCCAGTTTCGCGCTGGTCATGGCAAGTTTCCTTTCCGGCTCTTGTGCTGAGAGCGGTGTTCAGACCTCGTCGATGCGCCACTTTGTATAGGCGGCGTGGCAAATGCCGTCTTCGAGCGTAATCCAGTAGCAGGTGAAGAGGCTGCCGTCGTCGAACTGGACGGTGATGGGATAGCCGACGTCGGAGCCGCCGCTGTGATTGGGAAAGTCGGGCCACATCGGCGAGGCCGTGCCGGCATCGTCGCGCATTATGATCGTGTTTTCGGTATCCCAGGTTTTGCCGTTGTCTTCGCTGAGAACAAGGCGGATGCCCATTGGTTCCCAGCGGTAGGTGACGGCGCAGAGCAGGCGGCCGTCCTGCAGGCGCAGGAGGTGGGGCGGATAGCCTCTGATTTCGGTGCGCATTGGCTGAGACCAGGTGATGCCGGCGTCCTCCGACCAGCTTTCGAGCAGGTAACCGCTGGCGATCTGGCCTGGGGTGCTGTGGCGGATGTGGGCAAGTACTGTGCCCGGTTCGGTCTCGATAAAGCAGGTCTCATCTCCGGTTACACTAGAGACACTGGAGCAGATAGGGAGCAGGCGCCAGTTGTCCCCTTGCGGGTCGGACCTCCATACGAAGACCTGGCCCTGTCTGCCGTCAAGGTTGCTGGCGTAAACAGGCAGGAGGATGTGGCCGGATTGCAGGCGTGTCCAGCGGGGGAAGGCGGTCATCCAGCTGAAGCCGGGCATGAGCCAGTCGCGTCGATCCCAGGTCTGTCCCTGGTCGCGGGAGCGCGTAACGAAGAGCTTGGGCATGCCGACGAGCAGGTCTTGCCCGGTGTTGTTGGGATGGGGGCGTGCGGTCAGCCCAAGTTCTTCGGCTTCGGCGGCGCGCTCTTTGGGCCAGCTTTCAAAGCCGACAGTGCCGGCGGCGAGGTAGCTGCCGTCGGGCTGGATGTCGGCGTAGCGGTCGTAGCGTTCGCGCGTCAATGTGCCGGGCCAGGCGAGTGGGATCGACTGGTCATCGGTTTCGGTAAACGTTTCGCCCTGGTCCTCGGAGACGAGCACGATCCAATCGGCCAAACCATAGTGATCGGCGAAGGGCGAGGAGACCACGCCGACGGTCAGACGCCCATCGGGCAGGAGTTGGGGAACAGGACCGAGGGAGTAGTAGCCGGGACGTTTGTAGAGGATGCCGTGCTGCATAATCTGTCTCCTTGCCTATACGCAGTTTTCAGTTTTCAGTGGACGCTCACCATAGTAACGAATAATCAGAGACCGGCTACTAATATGCGTTCACTTTGAAAACAGGCTCTTTTGCATCGGGTAAGAAAAGTAAAGACGCTCGCATTCCAATCACAGACCATCGGCGCGAAAACTTTTGGTATCACATTGAATTCACCTGAAGAACCGCGGTTCCATCATCCTTGCCGACGCGGATCCAGAATGTCCCTGAGGGCATCGCCGACGAGGTTGAGGGCGACGACCGTGCTCACCAGCACAACGCCAGGCGGAATCCACAGCCACCAGAAGCGTTGGATAAGGGTAAGATTGTTGGCCGCCGTGACCATATTGCCCCAACTTGGCGTCGGCGGTTGTACGCCGAGACCGAGGAAGCTAATGCCAGCCTCGGCGATGATCGTCTCACCGATGCCCAGCGTCATATTGACCAGAACAAGGGGCATCACATTGGGCACGATGTGCTGGCGGATGATCCCCCAGTTGTTTGTGCCGATAGAGCGGGCGGCCAGAATGTAATCCAATTCGCGGATGGAAAGGATTTGGCCGCGAAAAATACGGGCGTCAAAGGGCCAGCTCAATAGGCCGAGGGCAACCAGGAGGGTCAAGGGTGTGGGGCCGAATGCAGCGACCAAAATCAGGAGGAGGAAGATGGTAGGGAAGACCATCATAATATCGACGACGCGCTGGATGACGAAATCGACGGCGCCGCCAAAGTAGCCGGAAACTGCCCCCAGCAGCAGGCCGATGGTCGTGCGGATGATCACTGCCAACAGCCCGATGAGCAGGGAGACGCGGCCGCCGTAGAGGATGCGCGTCAGCATATCGCGTCCAGTCAGGTCAGTCCCCAACAAGTGGGCGACGCTCGGCGGTTTACGGATCGCCAGCAGATCGATTTCCTGCGGTTCGTAGGGCATAATCCAGGGAGCGAGGATCACCGCAGAAGTGATCAGCAGCATGAACGCCAAGCCGCCGACGGCACCGGGGTTCTGCAGGAACAGCCGTGTGTTCAGGGCGGCCAGTGACGATTTTTCGAGGGGGACCGCCAGGGCTTCATCCAGAGACGCTTTGTCCTGCACACTCATACTCGTTGCTCACTCCGTTCAACGATCACTCGATAAAAGGAAAGTGACGGTCACTGTCCAAACGAGGTGTAAACTCGTCTGTGGACAACGGCTGTCACTTAGCTGTTGCCGAACCCCAGAGTCGCGAGTCATCAGGAATATGAGACCCGCGGATCGACCCAAACATAGCAGATGTCGACAACCAGGTTGGCAAAAATGACCAGTGTAGCGATGACGGTAATCGTCGCCATCATGATGGAGAAATCCTTGGCCTGAGCTGCTTGCGCGGCCCACATACCGACGCCTGGGTAGTTGAAGGCTGTCTCAAAAATAGCGGAGCCGCCGATAATGAAAGGAACGCTGCGGCCGACAATCGTCAGAACCGGCAGGAGGGCATTGCGGAAAATATGCCGGCTGCGCACCACGCCCTCCCTCAAGCCTTTTGCTCGCGCGACCGTGACATAATCAGCCCGCATTGTCTCCAGGACGCTCGTACGCGTCCAGCGGATCAGGCCGGCCGCGCCGCTGATCCCCATAACCAGCACGGGCAGGACAAGATGGTGGAGCCGATCAGCAAAATCCCCACCGGTGCGAGGGTTGTAGATGCCACCAGAGGGAAACCAGCCGAGTCTGATGGCGAAAATAATGATGACCCAGGTCGCGACCAGGAACCCCGGTACGCTGATCAGGATATAAGTGAGAAAGGAGAAGATGTTATCGAAGGTCGAGTACTGGTACAGGGCGGAAAGCGAGCCGATAATGATTCCCAGGAAAATGCTGAGCAGCAACGACAGGATAGTCAGGCGCATTGTGACGCCGATGCGTAAGGCCATCTGCGGCCCAATCAGCTCGGCGGTGCGCATGGCGCGGCCGAAATCCCCCTGTAACACCTTGCCCAGCCAACGGAAGTATTGCACCGGGATCGGGTCGTTCAGGCCAAGCTTTTCTTTCTGGAACTCGCTTGTGCTGACGGCCTCCTCGTCGCCGCGTCCTTTATACCCCTCGCGTATACCCATCTGATCGCGCACCTGTTGCGGGGTCATCCCCTGTGTATCGCTCGCCAGAAACATGAACAGGGTCGGATCGCCGGGCGCCAAGCGCATCAAAGAAAAATTCAGATAGGTTATGACCAAGAGCATCGGTATGGCAGTGAGCACTCGACGAACAATGTATTGGGTCAAGCTGGGCTCCCTTCCAGTTCACTCAGACGCCAACCGACGCCTTCCGGATGTAACTAATGTGGTTCCCATTTGAAACCACGAACTTTCGCAATGACTCCGAAAATGGAGCTAAGGAGTCTCTCCTGCATTCTTGAAATACAGAATTTCCTGGTCTCACTTGGGATCTACCTTATTAACGGAATTGTCTTCCAGGCATTTCAACAAAGCAGGCGTCTACCTCACTATGTAAGAGAGTTGCTAATCAGCAGTCCAGAATGCGCATCCTTTCAGACGCGCTACTGCCAGGCAGGCTGTGTGACAGGCAGGTGGACGGTTGAGCCAGTGAGAATACTCACATACCAAGAGAGATCTTTGTTGGCCAGGATGTGGCCAGCGCTCTTGTGGCGACCAGAGACGACTGCCGCGGTCTCTGGTCGCCACCGGATTGACTTGAATTGCTCAAATCGAGCGTTTCTCACTGGGTTGCTTTCTACAAACAGCCAACCCAGTGAGAAAGCAGGGGCAAGACCCTATCGGGAAATCCTACTCGATCCAGTACCAGCTGGCCACGCCCTTCTCACCGGAGGTGCCCAGGAAGTTAAAGGCCTCTTCAGGCACGAAGCCGCCCAGCGCTCCGGTCATCACATAGAACTCGGCGATCTGTGTCACGCCCCAGATTGGACCGTCGTTGAAGTAGATCTGCATGATCTCTTCGCTAAGGCGGGTGAATTCTTCGGGATCGGTCGTACCCATGGCGTCCACACACATGCTGCGGAAATCTTCGTTGCACCAGTGGAACTTGGAGGGCCAGAAATCCTGCTCACAGCTGCCGACCCAATAGGTGCAGTTGCGGATGGTGTTCATCACCCAGCCGCCTACCATGTCGATGTCATATTCGCCGCTTTCCTGTCGTTCCTGGCGCAACTCTTCGCCGGCCAGGATTTCGCTCTCAATCCCGACTGCCGCCAACTGCTGTTGGAGCAGGACCGAAGCATCCCCGCCGGCGCCGGTCAGAATGGTCAGCACGCGATCGGGGTCCCAGTCGCCATCGGCCTCAGCCTCAGCCAGCAACTGCATGGACTGTTCCGGGTTGTACTGGCGGGGCAGGATGAGGCTCTCATCGCAGCCAGGGCAGAACGAATCGGCGGAACCTTCCAGATGGCCGCGCAGACCGAAGACGGAGTCTTCAGGGTCGCCGTAGCCAAAGTAGAGCACTTCCGCCCAGACGGCACGGTCAATGGAAAAGGCGATGGCGTCCATAACCTTGCGCGACAGCTTACGGTCATCCATGCGGTTAAGGCCGTAGCCGGTCATCATAAAGGTACGGGGGTGAATGGCTGTATCCGGCAGGTCTTTGACGGTGTCAAAGTCGGTTGCCCCGATCTTTACCATGTCCGACTGGCCTTCAAGGAAGTGGGCCAGGGCCAGACCCGACTGCTCGGCGTAGCGTTTGATGCCTGGCTTGCCGTAGATGGAGTTGCCCCACCACTCTTCCCAGCGTTCGTTTTCCAGATATTTGGCTTCGTCGTCAAACTTGACGACCCGGTAGGGCCCACTGCTGACAGCAGGCATCCAAGCATCGGGGAAGTCACCAGCCCACAACTGTTCCGCCGTATACCCGCCCAGATGGTGCTCGGGCAAAATGGAGATCATGCCCAAGTCACGCCAGATATCCCCCATCGGCGTGTCGAACTCGATCCTCATATTGAAATCATCGATGATTACAATGCCTGAGATCGAGTCAGCGGTCCCGTCGTAGTAGTCCTGGCCACCGGTGACATTGGGCACCATACCTCTGGCATCACCCAACCAGTAGTCGGCGTCAGCGTGATAGAGCAGGTGGAGGGTAAACGACACATCCTCGGTCGTAATCGTCTCACCGTCGCTCCACTGGCCCTCTTCATAGAGCTCGATCTCCAAGGCCATCCTGTCGTCAACCGGATCAGTGCGCATGGCCAGCCAGGGGGTGGGCATCGAATTGCCCAGCGGTCCCAGGAAAATCAGCGGCATATTCACCATGTAATAGGATTCACTGCTGAAGTTCCAGTTGCTAGCGGTGACGAGGCCCCAAACACCGACACCGAACCGACCGCGGCCAGGGAGGATCAACAGGCGGTCCGAACCTACGGTAGCAGGATTGACGGCCAGATTGGCGTCAGGGATATCCGATGCGGCCTCCGCCGGGGCAGCCTCTTCCTCCATTGCAGCCTCTTGACCGCTCCCCGCCGGCGCGGCACCGGCACAGGCAGAGACGAGCAAGGCAAAGACCAACAGGAGCGACAGGATGGTACCGTTCAACCAGTTTTGTTTCAAGCGCATGTCACTTTCTCCTTGGGATGATTGGAAACAAATAGGATTGTTCTGAATTGCACCGTTGCAGGGAGTCGAGAAGGGGAATCTAGTCGCCATTATAGGGAAAAAAGGCGGTCTGTCAAACAGCAAAAAAGTACCAGTTTGTGTTTAGAAATAAAGGTGAAGAGGGCAGGGGCGGCTGCACGGTTGCATGACCGCAATCCAGCGAGCCTAACCTTAAGCGTACTCAGATTCCGGGGCGGGCCAATGGGCGCCCAGTCTTTGGATTGGGGCAGTTCGGCTTGTCATCTATGGTGGCAGAGGCCCGTTTGGGGCCGCGGCCAGAGAGGGTGAACGTCGACTCCTGCAGGCGCTGGAGGGCGTCGCCGGCAGGAATCCTGGCACCAAGTAGTGAGTTCAGGCGCCCTCGTTGCGCCACCAGCGGACTTCGTTGCTGCCGCGTTCGGCGGCGGCGACGATGTCGAGGCGGCCGTTGCCGTTGATATCGGCGGCGATGACCATGTTGGCGTTGGTCCAACCGTCCTTGAGGAGCTGCATATCCCAGGGGCCGCGGGGGTCGCCGCGGTGTTTGAAGTAGGCGACGCGGCCGGTGACGTTCCAGGCGGTGGCGACGACTTCGATGTGGCCGTCGTTGTCGAAGTCGGCGGCGATGGCTTCGAAGGCGTGGGGGAAGCGTTCACAGATTATGTGTTTGCGCCATTTGCCTGCGGCGGGCTGGCCGTCGTTTTCGTACCAGACGATCTGGTGATGCTCGAAGGAGACGCCGGTGGGGTCGTCGGGGGGGAGCATGCCGAGGGCCATGACGACGTCGAGGTCGCCGTCGCCGTCCATGTCGACAGGGTGGCCGTGAATGGGTTGGGGGGCGTCGTCGATGATGTGCTTGATCCAGGGCTGGACCGCGGGGTCGCCCGGGTTTTCGTACCAAATGACCTGATTGCCGACGCGGGCGGTGCCGAGGAGGTCGATTTTGCCGTCGCCGTCGATGTCGGCGGCGTGGATAGCACGGGTCTCGGCGATGTTGTCTTCGATAATGTGTTTGATCCAGTGGCCGTCGCGATTTTCGTACCAGACGAACTGGTTGCCTTTACGCCAGGTCGATGCGGCGACGTCGAGATCGCCGTTCCCGTTGAAGTCGGCCACGGCGACGTCGTAGGCGCCGGTCAGGGTGCCTTCGTCGACGTAGCGGGTGCGCCATGAGCTGGGCAGGCGCGGGTCTCCCTCATATTCAAAGTAGAGCAGACAGCCGTTGATGTTGTCGATGAACACGATTTCGGGGCGGCCGTCGCCGTTGATGTCGGCGATTTCGTGGCGTTCGAGCCACTCGGGGCTGCGTTCGTGGATGATGTGGCGGGTGAAGTTGCCCTGGCCGTCGTTTTCGAGCCAGTAGAGGCCGACTTCGGTGTCGGGTGTGACGAGGTCGGGCACGCCGTTGCCTGTGAGGTCGACGGCGGAGATGCCGAAGGCGTAGTTGTATCCGCCCTGGGCGAGGTGTTCGGTGAGGTTGATGAGGTGGGTCATTGGGTACTCCCGGGTGGTGAGTGGTTGTTCTGGGGGCACGATAGCAGGGATGGGGAGAGAGGGCAAGAGCGGTTCTTGGTAGTCAGTTTTTCGTTTTTGGTGAACTGCCGCGTACGGGGCGGTTCGCCTTTTGATCCACGGAGAACTGCAACGTCAACACCTTTATCCGCGAAGGGCCACGAAGGCACGCGAAGAACTGCAACGTCAACTTCTTTATCCACGGAGGGCCACGAAGGGCCACGGAGAACTGCAACGTCAACACCTTTTTCCGCGAAGGGCCGCGAAGACACGCGAAGAACTGCAACGTCAACTTCTTTATCCACGGAGAGCCACGAAGGGCCACGGAGAACTGCAACGTCAACACCTTTATCCGCGAAGGCACGCGAAGAACTGCAACGTCAACTTCTTTATCCACGGAGAACACGTTCTTTGATCCGTGGAGGGGATTGGGCAGGGTGGTGCGGAAGCGGGGGAATATGATTTGACAATATAGAACAAAAGTTCTATATTGGCGGCTGAAATGGGTCCCGGCGCTAGCTGGAGGAAGAAATTATGCGAGTGGCTTGTGTTCTGATTACGCATTTGCGAGCGAAGGCGGAGATGAGGCGACAGGGCGAGGAGAGAGAGGACATCTTGGACTCCTCATCTTCGGAGTCCCTCGCCGCTCAGTCGGGGTCGCAAGAGCCTTCGGATCAGGCTTGTGCATGTGCGCAGAAGATGCCATTGCAGGAGCCCGCGACTTTGATTGTTGATCGCGGGGGGTCTGTGGGAGGGCCGCCGGTGGTGGTGGACTATTTTCCGGGCGCGGCGGGCGTGAAGGTGGGCATGACGCTGGAGCAGGCGGTGTCGTATCTGGCGGAGACGGTTGTGCTGAATGCGGACGAGCTGTATTACCGGCAGGTCTTCGGGGCGGTGATCCAAGCGTTGCAGGGGGTGAGCGACCGGGTTGAAGGGGCGGAGCTGGGGACGGCTTATGTGCGTATTGACGGGATGGAGGGGATGTATGGGGGTGAGGAGGGGGTCGTGCGGGCGCTGCTGGAGGCGGTGCCGGCGGACCTGACGGCCCGCATCGGGGTGGCGGATGCCAAGTTTCCGGCGTTTGTTGCGGCGCGCACGCGGGAGCCGGGGGTGTCCCACGCGCCGGAGGAGGTGCGGGGGTTTCTGGCGCCGTATTCGATCGAGCTGCTTCCGGTTGGCGCGGAGGTGAAGAGCAAGCTGCAGCGCTTCGGTCTGCACACGATGGGGGAGGTGGCGGGGATGGAGGAGCATCTGATCGCGGCCCAGTTCGGACAGGAGGGCAGCCGGTTGTGGGCGCTGTGCAATGGGATCGACGACAGTCCTGTCGTGCCGACGGCGTTTGAGGAGTCGATTGTTGAGGAGATCTCGCTGCCGTTCAACTCTACTTCGATCGAGCTGCTGTTGGTGGCGGTCGATACGCTGCTACGGAGGGGGTATGCCCGGCCTGAGCTGGGGGGCAGGCTTGTGGGTGCGGCGGCACTGCAGGGGAGGGCGCGCGGCTGGCCGTCGTGGGCGGTGTCGGTGGCTTTCAAGGAGCCGGTTGGGCGGTGGGAAGGTGCGGCCGCTCTTGTCCGGAACCGGCTGGAACTGGAGCCGCCGCAGATCCCGGTTGAGGATGTGACGCTGACGCTGTCGGATTTTCGCGGGGGCACGGGGATGCAGATGGGACTTTTTGAGGATGTGAAGGAGACGGCGGGCCGGCGGCTGATGGAGATGGAGAGGCGGCTGCAGGTGCGCATGAACGGGAAGCACATTCTGCATCGCATCGCGGAGGTGGCGCCGTGGCATCCTGCGCCTGAGATGCGGGCGATGCAGATTCCGATCGATCCGGCCAAGAGGGACGACATCAGGCCGTTGCATGCGCCGACGCCGGTGGAGGTGCGGGAAGGGTCGGGGGGTGAGCCGGTTGCGGTGCAGCTTGCGCGGCGCTGGCGGGGGGTGGCGCGCATCGCGGACCGGTGGACGTTCGATCTGTGGTGGCTGGCGCAGCCGATTACGCGTGCCTATTATCGGATTTGGTTGTCGGAGAATGGGCAAGCGGGTGGGAACGGCGACGGGCAGGTGACGTTGTTTCGGGATGAGAGGGACGGTCTGTGGTACAGGCAGAACGGCGGGGGATAGGGGGTAGGGGTCAGGGGGTAGGGCAGGGGATAGGGCAGGGGTCAGGGGCTGGAGACCTGTGCGGCGGTGGCGGGACGGGTTTTGGGAGGGGCGTTTTGCGTTGTCTGAATCAGGATTTGCAGGATTTGGGGATTTTCAGGATGGCTGGCGACCGGTGGAGTGCTGGTGGAGATATCCACGAAAGGGCACGGAGAACATCTTGAAACCCTTTGATCCACGGAGGGCCGCGGATGGGCACGGAGAACACCTTAACACCTTTTGATCCACGGAGGGCCGCGGAGGGGCACGGAGAACATCTTGAAACCCTTTGATCCACGGAGGGCCGCGGAGGGGCACGGAGAACACCTTAACACCTTTTGATCCACGAAGGGCCGCGAAGGGGCACGAAGAACACCTTTAACACCTTTGATCCACGGAGGGCCGCGGAGGGGCACGGAGAACATCTTAACACCCTTTGATCCACGGAGGGCCGCGGATGGGCACGGAGAACACCTTAACACCTTTTGATCCACGAAGGGCCGCGAAGGGGCACGAAGAACATCTTAACACCCTTTGATCCACGGAGGGCCGCGGAGGGGCGCGGAGAACATCTTGAAACCCTTTGATCCACGGAGGGCCGCGGAGGGGCACGGAGAACACCTTAACACCTTTTTATCCGCGAAGGGCCGCGAAGGGGCACGAAGAACACCTTTAACACCTTTGATCCACGGAGGGCCGCGGAGGGGCACGGAGAACACCTTAACACCTTTTGATCCACGGAGGGCCGCGGAGGGGCACGGAGAACATCTTGAAACCCTTTGATCCACGGAGGGCCGCGGAGGGGCACGGAGAACATCTTTAACACCTTTTGATCCACGAAGGGCCGCGAAGGGGCACGAAGAACACCTTTAACACCTTTGATCCACGGAGGGCCGCGGAGGGGCTCGGAGAACACCTTAACACCTTTTGATCCACGGAGGGGCGCGGAGTATCGGCTGCAGGGGTTAGGGGGGCTGCAGGGGATAGGGGGGCGGCAGGGGAAGGGGATGGTGGTTAGGGGTTAGTGGCTGGAGACCAGTGCGGGGCTATGGGCTGAGATTTGGGGGAGGTGGATTTATGGAGAGCGGATACGTTGAGTTGCAGGCGAAGAGTTTTTATTCGTTTGGGGTGGGGGCGTCGCATCCGCACGAGTTGCTGGCGCAGGCGAAGGAGTACGGTTACGGTTCGCTGGCGCTGACGGACACGAATTTGTGCGGCGCGCTGGAGTTTGCGCGTTTGGCGAACAGTTTGGGGATCCGGCCGATTACGGGTGGGGAGTTGACGCTGGATGATGGTTCGCGGGTGACGCTGCTGGCGAAGACGCGGAAGGGGTACTCGAACATTTCGCGCCTGTTTACGCTTGCCAACGCGGTCGATCGCAGAGAGCCGCGGCTGGATCCCGGGCATCTGGCAGCACATGCGGAGGGGGTCATTCTGCTGACGGGGGGGCGTGACAGTTGTCTGGCGCGGTTGGCGCTGGGGGGGCAGCGGCGGCAGGCGGCGGCGCTGTTGCAGGGGTATGCGGGGTGGTACGGCCGCGACTCGGTCTACGTGGCGCTGCAGCAGAACTTTTTGCAGGGGGACACGATGCGCAACAGCAAGCTGGCGGGGGTTGCGGAGGAGGCCGGCATCCCATTGGCGGTCACCAATGATGTGCATTACCACACGCCGGAACGGTACCGGCTGCAAAATGCGTTGGTGGCGATCCGGCACAACACGACTATCGACCAGGCGTTGCCGCATCTGCGGCCCAACGATCATCTCTATCTGAAGCCGCCGGCGGAGATGGCGCGTCTTTTTGGGGAGTTTCCGGAGGCTGTCGCCAACACCGTCGGCATCGCCGAGCGCTGCTCTTTCGATCTCAGCACCGATTTGGGGTATACGTTGCCGGAGCCTGCGCTGCCGGAAGGCTATACGGCTGAGGGCTATCTCAAACGGCTCTGTTATGAGGCGGCGGCGCGGCGTTACGGCTCGGTGTCGGAACGGGTCGCAGAGCGGTTGGAAGAGGAGTTCAATCTGATTGGCAGTCATGGTCTGGCCGGTTTTCTGCTGCTCTACCGGGAGATTGTGCTGGTCGCCCAGGAGATCGTGGAAGAGCGAGGACGGTCCTCGCAGTTTGAGGGGCGCGAGCCGCCGGGCAGAGGGCGCGGGTCATCGGTGGCGCTGCTGGTGGGATATCTGATCGGTATCAGCCATATCGATCCCCTTGCGTGGAATCTCACGCTGGAACGTTTTCTGTCTGAAGACATGACGGTGCTGCCGGACATTGACCTCGACTTTCCGAGGGCTTTGCGGGACGAGTTGATCGAGCGGGTCCACCGGCAGTTCGGGCCGGAGTATGCGGTGCTGGCGGGCGCGATCTTCACCTACAAGATAAAGGGGGTGCTGCAGGATCTGGGCAAGGCTCTGGGGCTGCCGCGGGAGGAGTTGAGCCTGCTCTCGAAGCAGATGCGTTCGCATGATGCGGCGCGCTTGCGAGAGGAGATGACGCAGCTGCCGGCCTTCAGCCAGCGGGTGGGCGCGTGCGGCTGGAAGGAGTTGATCGAACTGGCGCCGCAGTTGATGGGCGCGCCGAAGCTGTTGAGCCAGCATGTGGGGGGGATGATTCTCAGCAGTTCGCCGCTGCCGGAGATGGTTCCGGTGCGGGCGGGGGCGATAGAGGGCCGATTCATCATGGACTGGGACAAGGACAGCGTCGCGGACGCGGGCTTCGCCAAGATCGATATCCTGTCGCTGCCGGTTCTCGACCAGTTGGAGGAGGCACTCGATCTGGTCGAGTTGCGGGAGGGGAAGCGGCCCGATCTGAGCGGGATAGACCCGGAGGACCCGAAGGTGTACGACATGATCAACGCGGGCCTGTCGAAGGGGATATTTCTGCTGCAGTCGCCGGCGCAGTTGAAGATGGGGCAGCGTTTGCGCTCGCGCAATCTGCTCGATCTCGCTTACCAGGTTGCTCTGATCCGGCCCGGGGTCGGGGTGCAGGGGAGCGCGGTCTCGCAGTTTGTGGAAAGGTACAGGCACGGAGCCGAATGGGAGTATGACCATCCGCTGGAGGAGCGTGCGCTGGCGCGGGGGTACGGCATCATCGTGTGGCAGGAGCAGGTGGTGCAGTTGATCACGGACGTGACCGGCATGACTGCGGCGCAGGCGGACGAAATCCGGCGTGCGTTTGCCAAGTCGAACAACGAGCATCTGATCGCGTTGCACTGGGAGCGGTTCCGCGAGGGCGCGCGCGGCCGGGGCGTTCCTGAGGAGACGGCGCGCACGATTTTTGCGAAGATCAACGGGCACTACATGTTCCCTGAAAGCCATTCGCATGCTTTCGCGATTACGGCCTTCCAGGCGGCCTGGCTGAAGTGTTATTACCCGCTGGAGTTTTTTGTGGCGCTGATGAACAACCAACCGATGGGCTTCTACCCTTTGGAGACGCTGAAGCAGGACGCGCGGCGTTTCGGGATACCGTTCCTCAATCCGTGCGTCAATCGGAGCCAGATTCGATGCACGCCGGAGAGCGGATCTGTGCGGATGGGGCTGGTGTTCACGAAGGATGTAGGGGAGGCGTGGGCGAGGCGGATTGTGGAGGAGAGGGAGAGGCATGGCGAGTACGCCAACGCCGGCGACCTAGTGCGGCGCACGGGGATGACCGACCAGGCGGTGCTTTCGCTGGCGCTGGCGGGGGCATTTGACGGTATCGCCAGCAACCGGCGGGAGGCGCTGTGGGAGGCGGGTCTTACGGTTCGGTCGGCGGGAAACGGGCAGAGGGCGCTGTCGCTCTTGCGGCCGGACAGTGTGGCCGCGCTGACGGATTTCGATGCGCGCGAGCAGATGATCGGCGAGTACCAGGTGCTGGAGGTCTATCCGAAGGGGCATTTGATGGAGTTCGTCCGTCCCACGCTGGGCCGCCATATTCGCTCGTCGGTTGAGGTGGAAAGGCTGGGTGAAGGGGCGGCGGTGACGGTGGCGGGCTGGCCGGTGGCAAGGCAGCATCCGCGCGGGCGGGATGGGACGGTGTTCGTGACGGTAGAGGACGAGTTCGGTGATATCCAGATCATTCTGTGGGCGGATGTGTTTGCGCGGCATAGCCGCGAGTTGGACAGCCAGGTGATCGAGGTGAGCGGGGTCATTTCGAAGTGGGACGGGACGACGAATGTTATTGTTTCGTCGTTGCGGGCAGTTCGGGTGGGGGTGACGATGCCGCGTGCGCATGACTGGCATTGAACTGCAGTGGTCAGTGGTCAGTGGTCAGTGGTCAGAACTGCAGTGGTCGGTGGCCAGTGGTTAGTGGTCAGAACTGCAGTGGTCGAAGGTCGGTGGTTAGTGGTCAGAACTGCAGTGGTCGAAGGTCGGTGGTTAGTGGTCAGAACTGCAGTGGTCGAAGGTCGGTGGTTAGTGGTCAGAACTGCAGTGGTCGGTGGCCAGTGGTTAGTGGTCAGAACTGCAGTGGTCGGTGGCCAGTGGTTAGTGGTCAGAACTGCAGTGGTCGAAGGTCGGTGGTTAGTGGTTAGAACTGCAGGAATTCAGGAGGCGGTTGGTTGTATGGTAGAGAGTCAGAGGACACGTATAAGGTCTTTTCGGGAGTTGAAGGTTTGGCAGAGGTCAATGGACTTGACGGTTCGGACGTACGAGCTTACGAGGCGGTTTCCTTCGGAGGAGAAGTATGGGCTAGTCTCCCAGATGCGACGGGCAGCGGCCTCGGTGCCAGCGAATATCGCAGAAGGGCAGGCAAGGCGTTCAACCAAGGAGTTTCTTCAGATGCTTGGTATCGCGCGAGGCTCTCTGGCCGAGTTGGAAACTTTCGTGACATTGTCCGAAAGGCTGGGCCTGATCCGAAGCGAGACCAGCGACAGCTTGTTGGAAGACTGCGCGGAGATTAACAGAATGATGAATGGTCTGATGCGCACACTGTCGAATAAGGGGTGAACTGCAGTGGGCGGAACTGCAGTGGTCAGTGGTCGGTGGTCGGTGGTCAGTGGAGTTGTGAGGTGACCGAGTGGTCGTGTTGAGAGTGCTGCTTCAGGAGAAGGCATGAGGGCCCACTGCGGCCGCCTCACTCTGGGGGGCGGGCTGGCTGAAGAGGGGTTGGGGGAACTCTTGGGGGATTTTCGGGATGGTTGGAGATGGGTTGATGGCTGTTCAGAGGATCCTTTTTGCGTCGATTGGAAGTGCAGTACGCAGAGGGAGAACAGGTCGGCGTGCACGCTACTTATTTGGCGTGCTCCGCCAGGAGTGCTCTTACGGATGCGACTAACTCGGTGGGAATATCCATTACTGTCTTTGTTGGATCATCGAATGCGGCTTCGTCTTCGGCGATGGCCTCTTCGTCGGTCTGGGATTCGTAATGCTGAATTAGGCGGCGGACACGTTCCGAGTCCCAGCCTGGGGGATACTTGTTGGGATCTTTCATTTTCCTCTCCTTGTCATGCGCATTTGATAGGCGGCAAGCTCTCTTCCTCCCAATTCGTATGCGGTGATGGCTCTCTCAGACAGGCAGGACTGAGAGAACTGGTCGGTAGGAACTAGATCCGCTCGAAGTAGCGGGTGCGTTCCCAGTCGGTGACGGCTCTGCGGTATGCTTCGGCCTCGGTGGTGAAGAAGTGTGTGTAGTGGGCGACGACGTCGGCGCCGAATGCGGAACGGGCCAGTTCGCTGCTCTCGAAACTTCTGACCGCCTCCGCGAGGCTACCGGGCAGCATCAGCTTGTCAGAAGCTGCATAGACGTCTCCGATGTGTGGGGGCGGCGGCTCGATCTGTTGCTCGATACCGGCCAGTCCGGAGGCGATGACCGCTGCGTAAGCGAGGTAAGGGTTCACGTCGGCGCCGGTAATGCGGCACTCGATGCGAAGACTGGGTCCTGTGCCGACAACACGGAAGCCAGCGGTACGGTTGTCGGGCGACCACGCCAATGCGGTTGGGGCCCAGCTGCCGGCCTCATATCGCTTGTACGAGTTCACGGTTGGGGCGTAGCATACCATCAGCTCTGGCACGTAGTGCATCCACCCACCCAGGAACCAGCGGAAGACGTCGGAACAGGCGATGCCGGAGAGGTCACCGGCGCCGGGGAAGGCACTGGTCAATTCACCGTTCGCGGGCGTCCACAGGCTGACGTGGAGGTGGGAACTGGAACCGGCCTCGCCCGCATCGGGCTTGGCCATGAAGGTGGCGCTGCAACCGAGCTGGTCTGATATCTCCTTCACTGCCTGCTTGAGCAGGAGATGGCGGTCGGCCATTTCCAGGATTGGAGCGTAGCGGATGTTCAACTCGTGCTGGCTCTTTCCGAACTCGCCCTTGGACGACTCGACGGGGACGCCGGATGCGGCGAGATGGCGGCGGAATGCGCCGTTGAGGTCTTCGGTCCTCGACGCTTGCAGGAGGTGGTAGTCTTCCCGGTACCATCCGACTTCGGCCAGATCACGATACCCGTTGCGGGCGGCGTCCAAGTATGAGGTCCGGTACAGGAAGTATTCCAGTTCTGATCCCGCCATCGCTTCAAATCCCTGAGAGCGCAGCCTTTCAAGCTGCCTGCGCAGGATCGAACGGGGGGCTACTGTTGCAGGCTCATGTCCGGGTTCCAGTTGGGCGTCGCAGATCACGAGAGCGGTCCGATCGAGCCAGGACAGTTTGCGGAGAGTCCCGAGATCGGGCGCCAGATGCACGTCGCCGTATCCGAGATCCCAGCTGGAGAACTCGTACCCTGTGACTGGTTCCATCTCCATGTCCACGGTAAAGAGGTAGTCGCAGGCGTGGGTGCCGCGCGCCACGTCGGTCAGGAAGAAGGAGGCGTCGAGGCGCTTCCCCATCAGCTTTCCGTAGGGGTCGGGGAACCCGAGGATGACGGTGTCTATGGAGCCGTCATCGACGGCTGTGCGCAGTTCATCGACGCTCAGCATTCCTGGGATGGTCTTGTGATCCGGGCTCACTTTCTTTGCCTCCGGCGTGGTTGGTTGCCGCGCGGAACGTGCAGAAGCATCTGCTGAATGTACGCGCGGGTTAAGATGGAGGAATTATATCCGAAAGTGCCGGGAAAAACCCACAGGTTCCTTTTCTGGTTGCATTCCACATTTGGGGTGGGAATAGTAGGGAGGGGAATTCATGCCGGCGGTGGCTGAAATTGTTAACCGGCTCTGGGAGAGGCAGAGGGCAGGCACGAGGTGTGCCCCTACCTTCCGCTGATTGGAGGGCAATGGGCAGGCACAAGGCCGGCACCTACAGGCCGCTGATTGGAGGGCTAAGGGCAGGCACAAGATGTGCCCCTACCGTCGGTTGATTGGAGGGCTAAGGGCAGGCACAAGGCCTGCCCCTACCGTCGGTTGATTGGAGAGCCAGAGGGCAGGCACGAGGGGTGCCCCTACCGTCGGTTGATTGGAGGGCTAAGGGCAGGCACAAGATGTGCCCCTACCGTCGGTTGATTGGAGGGCTAAGGGCAGGCACAAGGCCTGCCCCTACCTTCGGTTGATTGGAGAGCCAGAGGGCAGGCACAAGGCCTGCCCCTACCGTCGGTTGATTGGAGGGCTAAGGGCAGGCACAAGGCCTGCCCCTACCTTCGGTTGATTGGAGAGCCAGAGGGCAGGCACAAGGCCTGCCCCTACCTTCGGTTGATTGGAGAGCCAGAGGGTAGGCACAAGGCCGGCACCTACCTTCGGTTGATTGGAGAGCCAGAGGGCAGGCACAAGGCCGGCACCTACCTTCCGCTGATTGGAGAGCCAGAGGGCAGGCACAAGACCTGCCCCTACCTTCGGTTGATTGGAGAGCCAGAGGGCAGGCACAAGGCCGGCACCTACCTTCCGCTGATTGGAGAGCCAGAGGGCAGGCACAAGACCTGCCCCTACCTTCGGTTGATTGGAGAGCCAGAGGGCAGGCACAAGGCCGGCACCTACCTTCGGTTGATTGGAGAGCCAGAGGGCAGGCACAAGACCTGCCCCTACCTTCGGTTGATTGGAGAGCCAGAGGGCAGGCACAAGGCCGGCACCTACCTTCCGCTGATTGGAGAGCCAGAGGGCAGGCACAAGGCCGGCACCTACCTTCCGCTGATTGGAGAGCCAGAGGGCAGGCACAAGGCCGGCACCTACCTTCCGCTGATTGGAGAGCCAGAGGGCAGGCACAAGGCCTGCCCCTACCTTCCGCTGATTGGAGAGCCAGAGGGCAGGCACAAGGCCTGCCCCTACAGGCATGATATTGGTTGGCTGTGGCCACCTTGGGTGAGACGCACCGCTGGAATTACGGCGCACGGTGGGTGAGCGATGGTTTTGGAGGGGGGCGTTGCGGGGGCGCAGCCCCTGCACAAGGGAGGGCCGAAGGCACGACCGCCCAAAAAGGGCGTAGCCCCTGGCGGCGGCGGGGGTTTGCCGACGACAGCCCTGAGCCGCCTTAGCGGCGAAGGGTGCGGAGGCACGCCTTAGCGGGCCGGAGCCGCCGGAGGGCGTCTGCGCCCGCAGGCGTACTGTTGGGGATAGGGAAGAGTGGGAAACCGTTGGGTCGCCTCCCTCTGGGTGACGAATTGACTGTGGCTTTACAGCTACGAGAGCGACAGCCGAAGGGAGACGACCCAGTCATGTAAGGTTGGGCCGCTCAGGCGTAGAGCACCTGCAGCGTCTGTCCAGCCTCGATCTCGATGCCTGCCTCCAAGCTGATAGTGCCGTCCATTTGGTCGAAGGCAACCGGCTCGCCGTCGAGGGTAAGGCGGGCGACCGGAGTGTCGGCCAGGAAGGGCAACTGGAGGCATTGGAGTGGTAGGGCGCCGTAGAGGACCTCGAGCGAACATTGCCCCGGGGTTATCCGGAACTGGCCCCAGCCGGAGTCGAGAGACCAGAAGCAGCTGAAGTCTTCGTTCTGGGGCTGGATTGGGTGGAAGCCGAGAGAGCCGTTGACCATGTCGAACTGGAAGCCGGAGAAGGCGTTGAGCAGGGCGTAGGATGCCATGCTGCGGGCATAGTTGTTGCCGCACTCGAATTCATTCCACGGGTTGCGGCGCGCGCCATCGTAGCGGTGGCGGACGGCCTCGACGCAGCGCATGCCTTCGTCGACCAGCCCGACCATGATCATGTGGCAGGCGGCGGCGTATTCGAAGCCGTTCATTGTTTCCTGCGAATAGGGTGCGGGGATAAGCGGCTTTTGGGCTCCATCGGGCCAGGCGCAGATGACGAGGCCGCCTTCGTCGTTGAGTGAGTAGATGCGGCAGGGGTTGTAGACCTGGCCCATGTCGGGAACGAAGTTGTATTTGTAGATAGCGGCGCATGCCTGCTTTACCTGATCCGGGTCGTGGAGGTCGCCGAGGCCGTAGAGGGAGGCGTGCCACTGGGCCAGCACTTGATCGATACTGCTGCCCTCGCCGATTTGATACTTGATCTCGTTGTGTTCGGGATTCCAGTAGGCGTCGAGGGCGGAGCCACCCTTGAGGGCATCTTCCTGGGGGCCGTAGGATTCGACGAGGGCGCGGTCGGCAATGTCGACTCTCTGCGTGTAGTATTCGCCGTTGAAGAGATTGGCGTCGACCCAGGCCTTACCGCGTTCGAAGATGGAATGGTAGGTGGAGGCGCTTGCCACATCCCCTATGGATTCGGCCATTTCGGAGGCGGCCTTGAGCGCGCCGAGGTAGAAGCCTGTCAGCCAGGAGTTGGGGCCGAAGAGCTCCATGTCGAGGGTATGATGCTGGCGGCCGGTAAGCACGCCGGACTTGTCCGGATCCCAGCGGTCGATGTTATCGGGACTCCAGGCATATTCCAGTGACTTCTTCACGGCGGGCCAGATGGAGCGCAACCAACCGTGATCGCCGCTAATCTTCCAATCTCGGTAGGTTTTCATAACGCCACCAAACTGGCCGTCGCAGCAGGGGCGGAAGGGCCAGGGCTCGGAACCAAGCGGGAGTTGGATACGGAATGGCATGGCACCGCTTTCGAGCAGGTTGTAGCGGTAGTCGGCGGTACGCATTGATCGCTCCAAAGCAGGGAATAGGAAGGGGAGCGCCTGCTGATAGTTCCATACGTGGGTACAGCTGCCTTCGCAGCAGCCCTCATCGGGGTGCAGGCCTTCCCAACCGTAGAAGGTTCCATCCTCCAAGCGCAGCACTGTTGGCGATTTGAGGATGGAGATATTGGCGGACACGGCGTCGAGGGCGGCGGTTGGTATGGTCGAAGCGAAGAGCGCATCTCGAAAGCGTTTGGTCTCATCATATAGACGAGGCCACTGCTCGATGGCGTATTGGGCGGACGCGGTGGAATCTTGCCAGCGGGTAGCGTAGTAGTTTTTCCAGGTTTGCGACCGCTCTTGCCCTTTGCGCCAGTAGTTCTCGCAGTTGGGAAAGCTCCAGCTGATCACGAAGCGGACACGCCGGGTTTCGCCAGGGGCAACAGGGACGCGGGCGGCGAGCATACCCGTGTCCTGGAGGCTGAAAGCAGCGCCGCCGCCCTTCTGGTGGCCGTTTTGATATACACGATTTTCGAACGCGCCCGGGGTGTTCAGCTCTTTCCAGTAGACTTCGAGGTTATCGAACCATGAGCCCCGGAACCAGTATTGCTGCCAGCTTACGTCGACATCGTCAGCCAAGCCGGCATCGGTCGCCAGGGTCAGATCGCCAAAGGCGGTGTCTTCAGGCTGCAGGCTGTCACTTGAGAGGCGAAGGGTATGCCCCCATGGGTTTTTCTCGACCTGGTTGAGATTGTTGGCCGGCAGGGGGTTTGTGAGGACGCCAACGATGGTGTAGGTCTGCGCGGCGGTCGTGGTGTTGGTAACACTGAATTCGAAGAAGGCGGCCGGGATGCCCGAATCGTCCTCGTTGGTAGGGATGAAGGGGTTAAAGGCGGTCAGTTGCACTTGGCCGGGAAAGGAATCATCGAGATACGACAGCTCGGCCAGGGGATATTCCCCACGGAAGTCAACGCCTTCGAAATGTGGTAGCCCGGTAAGATACTCGCGGCGGGGGCCCCAGCCAAACGTGTTGAATTTAGGCGCAAGCAGGTCACCCTGAAAGGGCACTTGCAGGTTGCCGTTGAGGATACGGGCGTCGGCCACTTCGCCATTGTTCTCAGCGCGGATGGCGAAGTGGGAAAAACCGTTTACGCCGCCTTTGTTGGGGCGGTTGAAGATCTCCCAGTCGATCAGGCGTCCGTTGCCGGCCAGCCCGATACAGCCGCTGCCGATGCCACCGAGAGGGAAACTGATCTGGCTGGTCTTTTCATTGCGGTAAACGAAGTGGTCCATTTGATTCTCCGTACTTATATTGTGTTCGTGAAGACTGGTCTAAGGCCAGGAGTGGAAGCCTACTGTCACTTGTGAAATGCCTTGAGATAAACTGCCTGTTTTCTTGCTTACAATGACGGAATTCGGAAACAGATTCAGCCCGCTGCTTCCCGATCAAGAACGAGCAGACAGTTGGCTGCGATGAACAGGCCGTAGACTGAGGGTAAGAGCAGAAGCAAACCCAGGCTGATGTATGCAATACTGAAGCCAAAGAGAATTCCTATTGCCAGCAATCCCACGCTGTTTATGGGATGACGACTGGCCAGGATCAGCGCAGCGCGCAAGCAGGTGCGCACGCCGATTTCAGGCTGCTGGACCAGGTATGGAAAGATGTAGAAAGACAGTGTTGCCATTACTGCGCCTCCCAAAAGGTCGGCTCCCAGTCCAATCCAGACAACAGGTGCAACGGGTTCGGTTCGAAGTGCGGGCAGCGTAGTCAGCAGAGCGAGCAGAGGAAATATTGCAAAAAGGCTCAGAATTGTGCTCCGCC
Organism: Caldilineaceae bacterium; assembly: GCA_965220715.1. Classification (GTDB taxonomy): domain Bacteria; phylum Chloroflexota; class Anaerolineae; order Caldilineales; family Caldilineaceae; genus Bin5. Next base: position 2,170,027 of record OZ244843.1, on the reverse strand, counting down.
GCCAGTGCCGGCGGAAGGCATGGAAGAATGTATTGAGCCTTGGCACCCCTCCCTGGAGCAGGCGCATTTCATACGCAAGCAACGCAACCCAAGCTGGACCGATGGTGATAGAAGCCACAATAAAGGATGGAATGAAGGACCCTGACGTAAAGAGGAAGGCGGCCGGAATGCAGATGAGATTAAAAAGCAGCGCCACCAGAAGAACCTGGGGCAGATTTTCCCACAAGGTCTGCGCAACTTGAACTACATATGTGCTGCCAGTAATGTCCTGGTGGCCCGTCATCCCTTCATACCGGTAATAGCAGCGCCCTGCACGATCCATCGTTGCGCCAATAGAAAGATGACGAGGAGGGGAAAGATCGAGATCATGATGCCAGCCAGAACTTCTGATTGATTGCCAGAGCCCATGTAGCCTCGAATCGTGGCAATGGCAATGGGGAAGGTGAACTTTTCCCAATCGCGCAAGAAAAGCAGCGGCCCTAAAAAGTTATTCCATGAAGCGAGAAAGGTGAAGATCCCGAGGGCAGAGAGCGCCGGACCGGTCAAGGGGAGCAAAATCTGCCAGTAGATGCGAAAGTAGCCTGCTCCGTCCATTTTGGCGGCGTCAAGGAGTTCCTCTGGCAGCGATTTGAAGTGTTGGCGCAGTAAGAAGACGCCGAAGGCGCTGGTAACACTGGGGAGGATGAGCGCCCAGTGGGTGTTCATCAGGTCAAGAGAGCGGATTATGATGAAGGACGGGATCAGAGTAACGGTTGCAGGGACCATTAGCGAAGCCAAGAAGAGGCCGAACAGGATGTCTCGCCCGTAGAAACGAAGACGGCCAAACGCGTACCCGGCCATTGAGCATGTTAGCAACTGGGCGCCGGTGACGATGAGCGCGATCTTGAGGCTGTTCCAGAAGAAAAGCATGAACTCGATGTCGGGTGAATTGATGACGGTCAGATAGTTCTGCCAATGCAAGGCGGTGGGCCAGAAATCGGGAGGAAGATCGAAGGAGTTCTTTGGATCGCGCAACGAGGTAGAGAACATCCAGCTGAGGGGTGCGATCTCGATGAAGGCAATTGCAATCAACAGAATCCACAGCAGGGCCTCGCCGACGTAGAGCCAGAAAGACTTTCGGTATGCTTTATGAAGAGGGACAGCCTCTGTCGTGGAACTCGTTGTCGTTGCCATTAGGGAAGTTTTCTGTCCGAGATCATGTCTTGGGGGCGCGCAGGAATAGGCGCTCCCTTATTCATAGTGAACCCAGCGGCGTGCGCCCATAAACTGAAGCAACGTGAGCGCAATCAGAATGATAAACAAGGTAAAGGAAACGGCTGAGGCATAGCCCATTTCGAAGCCGCGGAATGCCTTTTCGTAGATGTACATAGCAATCACGCGGGAGGCGTCCCCCGGGCCGCCTTCGGTCAACACCCACACGTTGTCAAATATCTGGAATGCACCGATGAGAGAGATTACGATGGCAAAAAAGGCGGTGGGTGAGATAAGGGGAAGGGTAACGTGGCGGAACTGTTGCCAGAAACCGGCGCCGTCGATCCGGGCCGCTTCGTAATAGACGACGGGAATCGCCTGAAGGCCGGCCAGATATATAACCATGAGGTAGCCGCAACTCTTCCATACATCGTAGATCATCGCTGAGATCAAGGCCCAGGTGGAGCTGCTGAGCCAAGGTACGGGATCCAGACCGATCTGACCGATAAGGAAATTGACCACGCCTCTGTCTTGGGTCAAGAGGAATCTCCAGACAACTGCGAGTGAAGCTGTGGTCGTCATTACGGGGAAAAAGATAGAGGTGCGCAGGAGATAGCGTAAGCCCCAGGGCATAGCCCGATTGAGGCCTATCGCCAATAGGAGACCGAGAACGTTGTTGAGAAATGTTGCGCCGACTACGAGCCGCAGTGAATTCCAGTAGATCTTGAACATCCTGGAATCGGTTGTAAGCCGGGTGATATTTTCAGCGCCTGCCCACTTTGCCGGCGTCAACAGATCATAGTGGAGAAAGATAAGGATGAGAGAGGCGACGATCGGCAGGGCAGTGAAGGCAAGGAGTCCCAACAGCGCTGGGGTGGCAAACAGATAGCCAGCCCATGCTTCCCGCCGCGCCAAGGTCATACCTCTTGGGGGTTTGGCCTGTCTGTCGATACTGTCGTCAGACAGTGCTGTGGAGGTCATGGGATGTCCTATCTGAAGAAGTCGGGTTGGCAGGTTGCCGAGCGGTTGCGGGCATAAGTCCGAAACTGCCGGCAACCTGCCATTTCAATCTTGACCTGACTATGACTGTCTTAGTTTGTCCATCTCCACCTGCACCTCATCGTGGGCAGTCTGAAGGGCCTCTTCAACGGTGCGTTCGCCATTCCAAATCGTAGCATAGTTACGGTTCAGGATTGGTTCGACGATGTTGAAGTTTGTGGGTGATGGCACGGTAGCGGCGAAATCCAGCGTTTCGTAGAAGAGCGCGGTATTGGGCGGGCCAAACTCGGCAAAGACAGGCAACTCGGATACAGAGCGCAGTGCGGGAATGTTACCGCCAAGCTGCACCATGTCTATCGAAGCCTCGGTGCTGGAGAGCAGCTTCACTATTTCCCAAGCTTCTTGTGGGTTCTCGCTGGATGTGGAGACGCCCCAGCCGTCTGTTCCGGCGACAGTCCTGAGCGGGCCTGCCTGATGGGGTTGATATTGCATGTCATAGGTTGTGAATTCGGCCTCAAGGGAACCGCCGATGCACCAGCGGCCGCAGGTACGCATGACGAGGTTGCCGGCGTGGAACTGTGCCCATTCATCCCAGCCTTCAGGGTTGGGGGCGACTCTGTGTTCCAGAATCAGGTCGGCCAAGAACTGAACTGTTTCGGCTACCTTGGGGTCTAACAGGTTTGAATCCAGCCAGTCATCGGACAAGGGCGAAACGTCATTATTGAAGTACCAGGCTGCCATGCCGAACATACCGGCGCCCCAGAAGGAATAAGCAAAGCGGTCGTCGGCGCCACCGGTCACATTGGCAACCTTCGTGCACGTTTCGAGGAAGTCATCCCAGGTCCAATCGTTTGAGGGCGGATCGAGGCCCTCTTCTTCGAAGATGGCCGTGTTGTAGTACATGACCATGTTATTCCAGGAGAAGGGGTACTCGAACTGTTTACCGTCTACCTGCAGCATTTCGCGCAGGGTGACGTGGACATCGTTTTCCAGGATATCCTTGGCAGGCTGATCAGCGGCCAGGAAGTCATCCAGGGCTACGAGGACTTTCTTGGCCGTCAGAAGCCTCAGGCCTTCGATTGCGATCATAATGACGTCGATCTGTTCGCCGCCGGCGATGCGGGTCAGAAGGGTATCTGAATAGCCATCCCAGCCACCTTCGCCCCAGCCGTTGGCGTTTACCTCCAGGTCGATGTTGGGAAGCTGTTCCATTGAACGATTCAGTGAATTGTCGAAGGTGTTGACCGGCATTGAAGTCGTTGCAATGACGGTGACCGGTTCCTGTGCAGGGGCTGACTCGCCCCCGGAGTCGGGCGCAGCCGCGGGAGCTGCGCAGGCGGCAAGCGCCGCACCAGCTGCGCCTACGCCAGCAAGCCGCATCATTTCACGGCGGCTCAGACTCTGGTGGGAAAGCTTCTGAAGTTTGGACATATTATGTCTCCTTTTAAGAAATAATTGGTCGGTATCGGGCAGCAGTAATTGCTCCCTGGTCGATGGACCTCTTTGGCTTCCTACGATGTGCTCAAGCGTTGCTAAGCCGCTTTTCGTTCGGTGTTCGCTTGATGTTCCAAACCTTGAAATGTTGTTGGCCGATTGCGGCCGCGACACATGTCCAGCCAACAGTTAGATTCTCAGAAGTGATGTCTTGGCAGGCGACCGGAACGTTGTAGCAAGTTGGGGAACAAACGCAACAAGGTTATTTTGGGTATTGCAGAATCATAGAACATGCTACGCATGATTCCAAATTTGTGAGGGTCTCGGATTCGCTATCCTCAGGTGGGCGCGTCCTGAATTTTGGGGCGAGATCCTGGTTCTTTAAGGGACGGTCATTTGGGGCCAGACGCGAGTTGGACTGGCAGGTGATCGAGGTCAGCGGCGTTATCACCGAAAGGGACGAATTTAGTTTTTGGTTTCTGGTTTTTTGTTTTTAGTGACCCTGCTTGTACGCGGTATTGGGACTAAGGGATGGGTAGGATGGCTGGGGGTGGGTCGATGGCTGTGGAGTGAATCTTTGAGCGTTGTCTGAATCAGGATTTTCAGGATGGCTGGCGATCGGTTGATGCCTGTTCAGCGGATCGTTTTTGCGTCGGCTGAAAGGGCAGGTTGCAAAGGGACAAAAAAATATGGGATGCACCCGATCTTGAGGCCTGTTGGACTGGGGCGACGCGCAAATTAAACTGGCAGCAGGGCACAGGACTCAATTGTGGAAATGAAGGGACGGGATGCCACAAAAATTGATAGAAGAGGATGGGTGGGAACCGGTCAGGAGTAGGGGAAGCCACAGGCAATTCAAAAGCCTTCGAAGATTGGACGTGTTACGATTGCGGAACATGGCAGAGATAGCTTAAGACCAAAGACCTGGAACAGCATTTTTGGACAGGGCGGAATCAAAGGTGAGAACAGATAATGGGACTTGAGTATGCGGTCGTGATTGAAAAAGCGGCTGACAACTACTGCGCCTACGTGCCGGACCTGCCTGGCTGCGTGGCAACGGGCAAGACACGCGCAGAGACCTATCAACAGATTTCTGAAGCGATAGCCTTCCATCTGGAGGGGTTGAAGGAGAATGACCTCCCCATTCCCAAACCGCAGTCTTCTATGGCTGTGGTAAAGGCATAGGCTAGAGCGCGGCCCGAATCCTTCGCATCATACCGGACATGGGCGCTCGGAACCACGGCAGTCCGCGGCGTCCTGTTGACCTCGCCACTCACCAATCTCAATCAGCGCCCTCCCCTTTCGGATTGCGTATATGCCATAGCGCCGGATGCTTCTGCCGCATTGGCGCAATCCCGTATGCACGCGTCTCCAAGCAACTTATGCCCCCATTGCCGTTGTAGTCATGGAGGAGTGACACATCGACCACTTCCTCGCTCGGCATTGCTTCTTTATGAGACTCCATCTCGAAGGTGATTCAGGTCGCTTGCACGATGCGGGCTGCGGATTCCAGCGTTACTCTCCAGTGGTAAGCCAGAGACGTGCCTCCATCTTGGGATGCACCTTCGCCGTACGCCAGAACTCGAAAGATTTGACCATCTGTGCTAATCTGACTCCATCTCAGGATGTTTGTACAGCCAGCGCCACTGACTCTTGCAAGCATAGATACGTCAATACTGCATACGGAGAAAGAAAGGGACTTACGGCTGCTCTGTAAAAGTGAACGGCCGTCCTAGTGCAGGTCCCAAAAGAGACCAAGAGCTTGCAAATATCGGCAGAGCGGACGAGACGACAGCGATCACCAGATGCAGCCCGCACAGTAAGTCTTGGTTTCAAATTGAATTCACACTAAACATTGGGGCAGACCTCAGGGATTTGGGTAAGCAACCTCTCTACGACCAGTTTGCCGAGACGCTAACTGACTCCGAATTCAGGCTGATAGAAAGGGAGGAAGGGATGAAAAATGAATCGCAGACCGGCCGGGCAGTAGACCTTTGGCGAGCAATCCTCCAAACAGAACAGATGGTGAATTTATTTACTGGTTTGTTCGATGTAATTGGCATCACCATCGAGGAAACCGGCGAGGAGCTAACCGCAAGGATAGGAGAAGACCGGATCTACATTGATCCGGGTTTGCCGGACAAATACGATTTTCTGGTGCCGTTGAAGCTTGAAAATGTACACGATATGATCAGCTACACGGCCGATGGCAAGTTAGATGAATTCGAGGTGTGGCGAATTATAGCAGTGTTGTTCACGCCCCTTACCCGTGAAACCCTCAGCAACCCCGTGATGTCCAATGGTATACTGCGGAAGCTGGCCAGAATAGAAGACCTGATGCATGTTCAGCTTCTTGGCCCCGAAGCCGAGCATATCGCCAATCATACCCTTATTTTTGGGGGTGGGCAGTGGTTGGTCATTGAGGGTCTGCACGGTCAGGCCAAAAGAACATTCGTCATGACCGGTGATGATTGCATTGCCTACCAAAAGCAGGTCTTCAAGGCAATAAAGGCCGATGCCTTCTTAAGCTGGGTGAAATTTGTCCGTTGGTATACTAAATGGCGGCCCAGCGTCTCCTCTCAGATCCGGCATAATTGATGTAACAAAACCAAGAACGACCGCCCCTTCAGCGCAACGGTTCGGCAGGCGCATTGCACTTGCTTCCGCAATATTTCCAGAGCGGATAAACACCATGATGGCGGGCGTGTTTAAAAATGCTTGTTCGAGATTTCCTGGAGTGGCGGTGTTGGATACAAGTATAGCCAAAGTAAATCCCTAATGAGACCAAAAGTCAGCGTGCTTCGCAACAAAAGGCGAGCAGCCGGCGCTCCACTTGCCTAATCTGCGCGCGATGACCAACCACGACGCAATCCAGAAGCGAACTGCATTCGACCGGGTTCGCTACGCAAATTGCTGGGAGGATGCCGACATCCTCCTGGAAGCTCTGGCATTGAAGAAGGGGGACCGGTGTCTCTCTGTCGCATCGGCCGGCGACAACTCTCTGGCACTGTTGGCGAGCGATCCTGACGTAGTAGTTGCCTGCGATGTCAACGCTGTGCAACTGGCTTGCGTCGAAATCAGACAGGTTGCCTTTGCCGAGCTCTGCCATGCGGACCTGCTCGCCTTTCTGGGTTTCCGCGATTGCGAGGACCGCATTGATCTCTATCAGGCCCTGCGTTCCTCTTTGTGTCCCTCCACAAGGCTGTACTTCGACCAGCATCAGGATAACATTGCCGGCGGGCTCATCCACCACGGCAAATTCGAGGGCTACCTGCGCTTCTTCGGGTCGCGGGTCCTCCCACTGATCCACAGCCGAGAGACCATACGTGACCTGCTCACCGAAAAAGACCAGCCCGCGCGCCGCGCCTTCTTCCGCAACCGCTGGGACAACTGGCGCTGGCGGCTGTTCTGCAGGATCCTCCTGAGCCGGCCAATTCTGGGCAGAGTGGCGCGAGACCCCGAGTTCATGCGATTCGTAGAGGGCAGCGCGGGCCCTCCCATATTGCGACGCGTTGAAGAGGGTCTCACCAACCTGCCCACCCACGACAACCCGTTTCTCGACTACATCGTTACCGGCTCTTTTCGACAAACGCTGCCCTTTTATGTGCGTGAAGAGAACTACAAGAAAATAAGAGGCAATCTATCGCGACTGAAACTGTTCCACGGTGCCATCGATGATGTCTTTGAGGCTGACAAGACCGGTTTCGATAAGTTCAACTTGTCCGATATATTTGAGTACATGAGCCATGAGCTTTTCCTGAAGACGGCTGGCCTCCTGCTGCAGCACGCCCGGCCTTCCGCTCGCCTTGCCTATTGGAACATGCTCGTAACCAGAGGGATCGCCCCTCACTGGCCCGAGCGGGTCCGTCAACTGCAGCAGCTGTCGGAAAACTGTTTTCGACGCGATAAGGCATTCTTCTATCAGGCCTTCCACGTCGATGAGGTCCAATAACAGATGAATTCAGTCCCACGGGAGCTCTTTTGAACTGCGTCCAACTGACTCTCGACCATGTCGCCGAAAGCCCCGATCGGCCTGCCATCTGGTTTCCGGGCGCTTCGGCAGGCTCTGTAACCACCTTTGCCGAGCTTTTCACGCTGGCGAACGCCATGCAACACGCGCTCGTCGCCGGCGGCGTCCAATCAGGCGACCTGATCCTCGTACAGGACCGCCTCAGCGTCCGGCTCTACGCGGCCGTGTTCGCTATCCTCGCTATCGGCGCAACCGTCGTCCTCATTGAACCGTGGATGCCCGCCGGCCACATAGAACACGCAACGAGGGCGGTAGCGCCCAAGTTTTTTGTCAGCGGCTGGCTGGGAAAGCTATGGGGCTTGCGCTATCGGGCCATTCGTAGTATTCCTCACAAGCTGAGTATCCGCAGCCTGACGCAACAGACAAGCCGCTGGAAATTCGTGGTTGAAGATACCGATGCCGACTCGCCGGCGATCATTACCTTTACCTCCGGTACGACCGGTGCGCCCAAGGGTGTTGTCAGAACCCAGGGCGCGCTCCTCCAACAGCATCAGGTGCTGGGCCGTTCGCTCAACACTGCCGAACTAGCGGGGACAGACCTGTGCATTTTCGCCAATTTCGTTCTGGCCAATCTCGCTTCTGGCCGACCCTCGCTGGTGTTGCCAAATCCCTGGAAACACCGGCTTCTGCGTCAAATCGATCGGTTGCCGCCGTCGCTGCAGCCGGAATCGCTGACCTGCGGCCCTGCCTTTCTGTTGGAGCTGATGCAACATGCAACTCTTCCCAGCCTCAAGAGCGTCCACGTGGGCGGCGCGCTGACCGACTGCCGGATCTTCGAACGGGCCTTTGAGCGCTGGCCGCACGCCCATTGGAAGCAGCTTTATGGCAGCACCGAGGCCGAGCCTGTCGCCGTGGCAGACGCCCAGACCGCCGTCAGGCGCAGCAGGGAAAAGGGCTACTTCCAGACCCTTTTCCTCGGAAAGCCGGTCCCGGAGATCGAATACCGCTCTGACGAAAAGGGGCTCTGGGTACATGGACCCCACGTCTGCGGCCCATACCTGGGGAATGAAGACGCCAATCGAACTGACAAACGAATCGACGAAGCGGGGCGCGCCTGGCACTTCATGGGAGATCGAATCGGCGCCTGCGAAAGCGACGGCGCATGGCGGTATCGCGGGCGCGCCAACCAGGCCGAGTCGGATTTTGAACTGGAACAGAGCGTCTACAGCGCCCTCCAAACCAGCAACTGCTTCGTCCACCGGACGCCCGCGGGCGAGGCCCTCCTGGTGGGCGAAATCGACGCCAAAATCCAGTTGCCCGGCATCGACCGCATCGTTCGGACGCGGATCGTGCGCGATCGCCGGCACAGGTCCCGCATCGACCGCCACAAAAGCCTGACAAGAGGTGCAAAATGGGCGCCTGGATAACCTTCCTGAAGGAGCGGGTGCCCTTGCCTTCCTACCTGGTCCTGGTTGTAGGTCTGGCGATTTCCGGCAACGCTCTGGGCGGCGCGGTTGCCAATGAAAAATCTGCCGCTGCCCCTTGGGGAGCCACTGCCATCGCGGCCGCGGGCGCTTTTCTGTTCTTCGCCGTCCTCAGAATCATGGACGAACATAAGGATTACGAAAAGGACAAAATTGCCCATCCCCACCGGCCCTTGCCCAGAGGACTCATCGCACCTGCGCAAGTGGCGGTTGCCGTCAAGGGTTTGGCAGTCGCAATGCTCCTGTTTAGTGTTGTCGTCGGGCTTGCCAACCGCCCGGCCGGCATCTCCTACCTGCTGGTCACCGGCTATCTGTGGCTGATGTACCGAGAGTTCTACGCCGGGTCCTGGCTGGCGAGCCGCCCGCTCCTCTATGCGGCCTCGCACCAGGTCATCATTCTCCCCCTCTGCTACTTCTGCGTCCTGGCCGGCAATCCGGCTGCCTGGCGTCATCTGCAGCCAGCGTTTCTTGGCATCACCGTCCTCGGCGCCTTCTTCGCCTACGAAATCTGCCGCAAGCTCGATCCAGACGCGCATCCGCTCCGGCAGACCTACCTCTCCCACTATGGACCTGCAAAGACGCTTGGCCTTACCATATGCACTGTAGCTCTCTCCGCTCTGGGCGCGCTTGGGCTTGGGTTGGGGCAAATGCTGTGGCCCCTTGAGGGTATCCTGATTGCGCTGTTGTCTCTCCTCCTCCTTGCGCCCAACCGCTTCAAAATTATCGAGCACGGGGCAACAATTTCGCTGTCATTACACGTGTGGGCAGTTCCGTTGGCCACATGGCTCAGAAGCACAGGATAGCGGTATGGCAACAATCCTCACCAGTCGCGACAGGCCCTCCCTCTATCTTGCCGACGGCGGCGGCAAGGCCGCCAACCTGGCTCGCATCACCCAGCACGGGCTGCGCGTGCCTCCCTGGTTCTGTCTGTCTGCGCGCGCTTTCGATGCCTTCGTCAACCAACACGGGCTGCACGACCGGTTGACACTCGCGGGAGACCGCGGCCAGTTTGCCCGCCAGGTTGAAGATCTTTTCCTTTCCAGGCCGCTGCCCGCTCAGGTCGAGGAAGAACTGTTCCGGATGATCGAAACCATGAACCTGGGCGAGACATTTCTCGCGATTCGCTCAAGCGCCATCGACGAAGATTCTCCCACCGCCTCCTTTGCCGGCCAGCACTCTTCGTTTCTCTATCAAAAGGGAGACGAGGCGGTGTCGGCGTCGGTCAGGCGTTGCTGGGCGTCAGGCTTCTCCGAACGGGCGCTCTCTTACCGGCAAGAGAAGGGAATGACTGTCCGCGACATCCGGGTCGCCATCGTCATCCAGGAGATGGTGCAGGCAGAGGTGTCCGGCGTCGCCTTTTCGCGTAATCCCGCTGCGCCGCTCGACCGCGATCAGATCATCGTTGATGCTGTCTATGGACTTGGCGAGGGTCTTGTCAGCGGCGCGTTGGAATCCGATCATTTCGCGGTTAACCGGCAGACGCAATCTGTCGAAGCGAAGATCGCGCGCAAGACCGAAGCCTACCGGCAGCGGGCGCAAGGGGGCATCCAGCTGGATCCGGTTCCGGCTGCGGACCAGACGCGGCCGTGCCTGTCCGATGAACAGGTCAAGACGGTGGCGAAACAGGTGCGGCGCCTGGAAGAGCTGATGGGGTCGCCGCAAGATTGCGAGTGGGCTTTCGACCCGGACGGCCAACTCTTCCTTCTGCAGACGCGCCCAATCACTACCCTTCCCCCCGAAGCCTTCTACGACAAAGAGGTAATCGGAACGCAATACGCCCTCTGGGACAACGCCAACATCATCGAGAGCTACGAGGGGATCACCTCTCCCCTGACCTTCAGTTTCGCCAGCAGGGCCTACCGCCAAGTCTACATCCAGTTCTGCCAAATCATGGGCATCCCCGGGCATGTTGTCGAGCAACAAGACGCCATGTTTCGCAACATGCTCGGCCTCATTCAGGGCCGCATCTACTATAACCTGATCAACTGGTACCGGCTGATACGAATGCTGCCTGTGGGCGGGCGCAGCGACTCGTTCATGGAGACGATGATGGGGGTGCGGCAGAGCCTCGGCCCGGAGTTGTCATCCCTGTTCGACGATATGCAAGAGCCGCCGCGCCACTCGCGCCTTCGCCAACTTGCCGTGACCGCCACAACCATTTGGCATTTTATGCGACTGGACGGCATCGTCGAGGAATTTCAGAAGAGATTCACTGCCGTCTACGAGGCGTCGCGACGGCTTGATTTCGATACGATGTCGCTGAACGCGTTGCTGGAACAGTACGCCGCCATCGAGGAAGAGCTTTTGAAGAGGTGGCACGCGCCGATCATCAACGACTATCTGTGTATGGTCTTTTTCGGGCTGCTCAAGAAACTTACAGAGAGATGGATTAGCCAAGATGAGCCTGGGACAAGGACCGGAGAAGGCCCCGAGCGACAGCTGGGCTGGGCGTCCTCTCTCCAGAATGACCTGCTATGCGGGGAAGGCGGTCTGGTTAGCACCGCGCCCACCCGGATGCTGATGAAGATAGCGGCCCGGATAGATGACGGAGACGCCCGGACGAGAGCGTGGTTCATCGATTCGCCGCCTGATCAGGTCTGGCGAGAACTGGATCAGGCACCCGAGACTGCCGCCATGCTCGGCGAGTTTCTTGACCTCTACGGTTTCCGGTCCGTCAACGAGCTGAAGCTGGAGGAACCGGACCTGCACGACGATCCCACCTTCGTCATCAGCGCAATCGCCCGCTATGTGCGTGACAAGGCCTATGACATCGACGCCATGATCGAGCGCGAAAAGGCAATTCGAAATGCAGCCGAGGGCCGGATCGACAGTGCCCTATCCGGCTGGAAACGCCCTGTCTACCGCTGGGTACTCAAGCAGGCGCGGCGCACCGTCCGGCAGCGGGAAAACCTGCGCTTCGACAGGACAAAAGTCTTCGGCCTCGCCCGCCATCTGTTCCGCGGCATCGGCCTGCAGTTGGTCCGTCTTCACGTCTTGGAGGTCGTCGACGACATCTTCTATCTGACCGTGGACGAGATCTTCGCCTTTATCGAGGGACGACTTGCCGTGACCGATCTGGGCGGACTGGCAAGCTTCAGGCGGCAAGAGTACGGCAAGTTCCGCCAGGCGCCGGCCCCGCCGGACCGGTTTCTTACCCAGGGGGCAGTGGGCGTATGGGCACAGCAGCCGCAACTCCTGGACGCGGCCGACCTTCTGCGCCCCGAACTCGATCAACGCGAGACCGACGACCCCAACATTCTGACCGGCACGCCATGCTGCCCCGGCGTCGTCGAAGGCGTCGTCCTCGTTGCCCGCACCCCGCAGGAGGCCGAGCAGCTCGATCAGCAAATTCTGGTCACCGCCCGAACCGATCCCGGCTGGGTCCCTCTCTACCCTTCCTGCGCCGGGCTCCTCATCGAACGCGGTAGTCTGCTTTCGCATTCAGCCGTCGTGGCGCGGGAACTTGGACTTCCCACCATCGTCGGCATTACGGGGGGGCTGATGCAGAGGTTGCAGACGGGGCAGCGTGTGCGCATGGACGCGGGCAAGGGGGAGGTAAAAATCCTGCAATGAAGTTGAGGAGTTATACGCTCGCCGACGACAAACGTGCCTTTGCACGGGCGTTTTCGCTGCTGCCGGGTCAACTGCGCGGCGGCCGGTATCGCAACGCGCTCATCCCGGACCAGCTTGAGCGGGAACTCATCGAAATGCAACTGCCGGCGCCGCGCGATTTCTGGCTCCTGGAACAGGACGGCGACCCCATTGGTCGTATCGGCGCCAACGTGTCGTGCCGCTATGCGCAGACCGGTTATGTGGGCTTCTTTGAAGTTGACACCCGCCTTGCCGGTGCCGAGAAGGCGGCTCAGATACTGATCGAGGCAGCGTGCGGCTTTCTGCAAGGGAAGGCTGCGAGCGTGTACGGGCCTGTGAATCTTAATACCTGGCTTCCTTACCGCTTTCGCGTGAACGAGCGCGACGAGCGTTGCTTTCCGTGGGAGCCGGTTAATCCGCCGGACTATGTGGAGCACTTTTTAGCGGCGGGATTCGAGCGCAGGATCGACTACCATTCGACCGCATTCGGCAACCTGGATCGATTTCTGGAGCAGACGGAAAGTGATTACGAAGGCGCGCTCGCAAAAGGTTTCCGCTTCCGCCAGCTGGATTGGTCGCGGCTGTTCAAAGGCGAGGCATCCATGCTCTACCGCATCGCCAATGAAGCCTTTGCAGACAGTTTCCTGTTCGAAAGCGTGCCCCAACCTCTCTTCGACCAGTCCATCGGCCAATTTTATAAGCCCGGGCAGGACTGTTCGTACGTGGCCGTCTCTCCGCAGGGGCACGATGTGGGCTTCTTCTACGCATTCACCGACCAGCATTTTCCTTCCTCAGGCGCAGACGCTGAGACCTACGCCGTCCTGAAGAGCACAGCCGTGAGAAAAGAGGCGCGCGGGCAGAGAATGTCGAACGCGCTTGCGCATTTGGTCGTCAAGTCTGCCGCTGCCGGGGGCGCGCAATTCGGCATTGCCGCGCTTGTGCGGTCCGGCATCCAGAGCGAGTCCTACGCCAGGAAGGGTACCCCGTTCTGGCAGCATCACTATGCGTTGTTTGAGAAGTGCCTGTAGGGTGGGATTGCGGGCTTTGCGTGAAGGTATAGCGCGTCCCATCCGGGCTTTGCCATAATAACGCATACCACAATTTGACCGATGGCCTTTACTCTTCAAACAGCTTCCAAGGTCTTATGCTTATGTAAGTTGAGTTTGATGCCGAGAGTTTTTTGTACTCTGGGTCGACTTTACATTTGGACCATAGGCGGGTCAAGATCTGATCGAGACTCGCACTGATACGGTCTATGAAGGCTTTGAAGCCATCGAAGAGGTGACGCGTGGATTCATGGCAGTGGTTGCGTGTGAGCGTTCGGCGAGCATCCTATATGCGCTCGACCTGCGCCTGCCAAAGGTATGCACAAGAAACTCTCGAGTTCTTCGCTTCGCCGGCATCGCTCGACCGCCCGCCATCGCTCTTCGGTAAACTTCTGTGCCGCACCCGCCACCGGAATCTACTTTGACATACGGCCAACGCTTTGCTAGGATGGAGTGAAGTTGCGCTACAGGTAGAGCGCCTACACAATGTTGTCTGGGAAGCGAAGCCACGGAACTGTCTGACCCCTGAAGAATGTAGGGGAAGGCAACCTCCGCACGCCTGGCACAGGCTGTCGCGCCCCACATGGCGTGCCAAGGCAACAATTTCATGGTACTCCAAGACGGAACTACCTATACGTTTTCCCAGATCCTCGAGTTGAATTCAGAGACTGACGAGATCCTTTCCGATTTAGGCTACCGCTATCGCAGCGCCCCCTTTTCATTACATTCCGTAGAGGTGTCGCGTCTGGCGCAGCAGCTTGAGCAGATGCGCGCGCAGATGCGTGAACGGTTGCCCTTTGTCCCTCTGACCAATGAAGCCGCGTACCGTGCATTCTATGTAACGCCGCTGTTGTTTGCTTTGCTCGACCGGGTCAGATTCAAGATGAACATCGAGTATCCCGTTACTGGCGGGAGGCTGAATGGCGCGGTGGACTATTGGCTGCGCGGCAGGCAAGAACTTGTGGTGGCGGGGGCGAAGAGCGGGGATCTGGAAGGCGGGTTCAGGATGTTGGCGGTCCAGATGGTTGGCTTGAGTGAGGATGCCGCCACACCGACGGTGGGCCCGATACATCCCCGGCGGGCGCGAAAGGCTCAGCGGGCGGGACGAGCCCGGGGCGGCCTTAGTGGGACGCAGTTTGGCGAAGGCGCGCAGGCGCAGCTATACGGTGTGGTCACGTCGGGGCCAATCTGGCAGTTTGGTCTTTTGGAAAGAGGGCAGAAGAGAATCACGAAGGACACGGAGGAGTACCAGTTGCCGCGAGATCTGGAGCAATTGGCAGGTATATTGGCGGGACTGCTGGGCGAAAGCGAATCTGAACAGGACGAATCCAAGCGCGAAGGAGAGAAGCTGTCATGGGCGAACAATTAGCAATGCAGGGGGGCGCGCCTGTGCGTACTCTGCCCTTTGGACCAAGTCACTACTTTGGCGAAGAGGATATCGAAGCACTCTCGGAGGTGATCAATTCAGGTGCACTGGGAAAGGGGCCGAAGGTAGCGCAATTTGAGCGAGAGTTCGCGGCGCGCCACGGTGTCGCCCATGTTGTTACGGTGACCTCGGGCACGGCGGCGATGCATACTTGTATCGGCGCGATCAACCCCGATCCTGGCGACGAGATCATCGTCACGCCTTGGACATCCGGGGGCAGCATCATCGGCACTCTGCTCCATAACTGTGTGCCGATATTCGCGGACGTCGACGACACGTACACGTTGGATCCGGCCGATGTCGAGGCCAAGATTACGCCCAGAACGCGTGCGATCATTGCCGTGCATCTTTTTGGCAACCCCTGTGATATGGCGGCGCTGCGCGAGATCGCCGACCGCCATAAGATCTTCCTGATTGAGGATTGCTGCCAGGCTCACTTCGCGGAATACCAGGGTAAAGTGGTCGGCTCGATGGGTGATATCAACGGCTTCAGCTTCGGCGGCAAGCATCTCTCTGCCGGAGGCGGCGGCGCAATCATGTCCGATATAGAGACGCTATGGGAACGGGCCTTGATCTTCTCTGACTGCGCTCTGCCCCGCGGCGGCGGACCATTCGAAGGGCGACCCTACGCCAACTATTTCCTGGCGCCCAACTACAAGTTGAATGATCTGATGGCTTCGGTCCTGATCGCGCAGTTGAAGAAGGTGGACGGCTATATCGAGAAGAAGATCCAGGCGGCGGAGCGGATCATCGACGGGGTATCGGATATCGAGGAGATAACGCCGCAGCGGGTGCGGGAGGGGGATCGGAACTCGTATTGGGTGTTGGGCATGTCTTTGGACACCGACAAGATGGAGTGTGACGCGTGGGAGTTTGCGGAAGCGCTCCAACATGAGGGCATCCCCGCCGGAGGGCCGTACATCGGGTCGGGCAAAGAGGGGCCGCTCTACCGCAACGAGTTCCTGGCGGGGCCGAACTGCTACGGGCGCAGCCACTTTCCGTTCGACTACAAGCGGGACAAGCCGGTCGACTACAGGTTGGTCGAATGCCCGAATGGAGAGAGGCTGATGCGGCGCGGATTCAGCTTCGCGATGCAGCCCAGCCTTGACGAAGAGGACACGGCTGATATTTCGGCCGCGGTCCGCAAGGTATTCGGCCATTTCCGCAAGCGGGTAACTGCAGTGGTCGGTGGTTAGTGGTCGGTGGTCAGTGACTGCAGTGGTCAATGGTCAGTGGTCAGTGGTCAGTGGTCAGTGGTCGGTGGTCAGTGACTGCAGTGGTCAGGGGTCAGTAACTGCAGTGGTCAGTGGTTTTCCTCTTATCCTGAAGTTTCTCATTGGAGCCGGTCGATGACCCGTGAGACGAGCGAACAGACGCCGATCTGGTGCGGCATCCACTATTTACTGTACCTGAGATTGGCGGGCGCGGAGGCGGATTGTGCCCGCTTCAGCCTGTTTCAGACGGAGTATAGCCCGGCGGGCGGCGGACATGCGGGATTCTTGTATATTGATGCCGAGAGTTTTCCGTCTGCGCCGGCTAACGGCGTCTACACCGACAACCCTGATATGGCGGTGTGGATGTACAACAGGATGTATCGAGACAGCGACAATTCACTGGCGGCGTGTGGGGACAGGATTATTACGTCGCGTTTTGGCCGTAGCGGCGATATGCGCAGAAGATTGAGCTATTCGATGGACACCGCGGAGTGCAAAGTTGATGCGACGTGGGCCGGACTGGAGCCTCCCTTTGTTCACCACGGCATGGCGGGGGGGTCCGGTCTTTACACTTACTGTCTGTTTGTTGTCGCCAATCGGGCCAGCATCCTGGTGAATGGGGAGGCCGTTCCCGGGACGTTGTACGCCCGCCAGGACTGGATACCGCTGGTAGGGAGGCCGCTCAGTTCGTGTCTCCTGGCGGACGAGATTTGGGCCCAGCCGTGAGACGCAATCGGTCTACGGTGGGAAGTTGTTGGAAGGACAAGCCAGTTACAACCAGTAGTTGGAGAGAGCGTCCACAATGAAAAAGCTGAGATTTGCTCAAGCCGGTGTTTCGCTGATGCACGCGAACATGTACCGGGACACGCTGATGTTGTTGCCTGATGAACTCGAACTGGTTGGGTTTTACGATCCCGACCCGGAAGGGGTCAAGGCCAATTTGAAGGCCGACGTCCAGAATGTTCCCTTTTACGACAGCCTGGCCGACCTACTGTCGCAGGGCAGGCCCGATGCGGTGATGGTTTCCACGTATTTGAAGGATATGCCCTCGTGGATGGTGCAGGTGGCCGAGGCCGGTGTGCATGTCTGGGGCGAAAAGCCGTTTGCGGTCCACTCGAGCGAGTTGGTTCCGGTGGCCGAGGCGGTGCGCCGCAACAATCTCCACTTTTCGTGCGGCTATACGTGGCGCTTTCACCCGATTGCGAATTTGATCAAGAGGACGTGGGCTGCCGGTCTGCTGGGGAAGCCCTACTCGATTGAATTCACTTTCCTCACTTCGAGCGTTGCCAGGCGCGGCCCGCAGACCTGGTATTTCAGCCGCGAACAGGCGGGAGGGGGGATCCTCAACTGGCTGGGCTGCCACTGGCTGGATTTGATGTGCTACCTGACGGGCGCGGATGTGGCGGGGGTTGCAGCGATCGAGGCGAATGTTGGAGGGCATGATATTGACGTGGAGGATGCGGCGGCGGTCTCGCTCGGATTCGACAATGGGATGATCGGCAGCCTTCACGCGGGTTACTTCACTTCGGGCTACGGCGAGATTTCGATCGGGCTGCGCGGGTCGTTGGGTTGGATTAAGTGGAATGTGGACGAAGGGCAGTGTACTATCAAGAGCGAGCATCCGGACTGGTCGGCGGCGCCGACGCGCAGGTTCGACATACCCTCGGCGCCGGTTCCCGGCTATGGGGCAGAGGGAAGAGCCTCGATACAGGCCTTTGCGGCGGCGATCCGCGGCGAAGGGAGCAGTGGCTACACGGTTGAGGAGATCATCAAGTCGCTCCAGATTATAGAGGCTGCCCATGAGTCGGCGGCGGAGGGGAAGACGGTCCTATTATGAACAGTTCAGAACCGTTGCGCGTCGCGGTGGTGGGCTTGCGGATTCACGCGGGCGGGCTGGAGCCTGACGGCAATCACGGCCTGATCAAGTCGTTTCATGCGCAGGAAGATGCCGAAGTGGTGGCATACTGCGAGTGGGATCCAGATGAGGAAGCGGCGCTGGCGAGCCTGGCGCAATACGATCCGAAGGCTCGGATTTTCACCGATCTAGGTGATCTGTTGGCGTGGGGAGAGTTTGACGCGGCCGTGGTGATGCTGTCGCCGGTCGAGGCGACGGGGGCCACGATACGTCTGGCCGAGGCGGGCAAGCACATGTTCATCGAGAAGCAGGCCGCGCGCACGGCGCCGGAGCTGCTGCCGCTCTGCCAGCTGGCGCAGGAGCGCAACCTGGTAGTTCAGGCCGGCTATCCCTGGCCGCGTCATCAGGTGGCGCAGGAGATCCGCCGCTGCCTGGACGAGGGAATTCTGGGGAAACTGCTGGCGATGGAAGCGAGGCTGGTGACGGTTCAAGTTGGGCCGGGGCTGCGCGAGCCGGAGCATTGGATGTACCGCCGCGAGACCGAGGGGGGCGGAATCCTGCACATGGAGGGCGGCCACTGGCTGACGCTCTTCCAGATGTTTGCGCAAGCGCGGGTGCGCTCGGTGACAGCCCTGTGCAGCCGCCGTACGGATGCGATTCAAGAAGGGGTAGAGGACGCGGCTACGGTGGCGATGGAGTATGCCAACGGCGTTCATGCCTGTCTGCACATGGGTTATCTGCTGAGCGGGGTCGGCCCTCGCAACGACACATTTATGGCCGTGCGCGGCCAATTGGGGGCGGCGACGTGGGGGCCGGTGGGTGACGGCCTGCTCACGGTGTCCAGCGCGGCGCCGCAGTGGCAGGGGGCGCCGGAGCGGACGTTTAACATGCCGACGGCGCCGCGGGCCGTGTACGCGGAGCAGTTTGGTTATGAGTATGTGGCCGATTTTGTGCGGGCGGTGCGAGAAGGCGGCAAAGCAGTGGTGAGCATCGAAGACGCTCACCACTTCCTGCAGATATTTGATGCCGCTTACGAATCATCGCGGACGGGCCGACGCGTCGATCTGCAATAGCCGGCAGCCGCGAGTTTTGCCAGCCGGTGACCTCCCGAGGTTCTGCGGCCCAGGGCTTGCTCCTATACTCTGCCGGGGTATTCCTTGCCGCGAATCAGCATGAAGCGAAACTCGCCGCGCGGTTTCTCGCATTCGGTCAAGAGACGGGCTTCTTCATCTTCGATGCCAAGATACATGGTTTCGGCGCGGATGTAGTGAAGAGCAAGGCCGCGGCGGCGGTGGGGGGTCGAGTTGGCGCCGGTGCGATGGAAGTTCAGGCCGTGATGGAACATACAGCTGCCGGCGGGCAGTTCGACAGGAACCGCCTTGTTCACGAGCGGGTTTTCGAAGAACCGTTCTTTGTAAGCAGGATCGATCGGGCCCCATTTGTGGCTGCCGGGAATGACGGTCATGCAGCCGTTGGCGATGGTGGCGTCGTCCAGGGCCACCCAGCAACTCACGTGCTCCTGGGGCGCGAATTGGTGCCAGGCCATCGAGTCCTGGTGCCAGTGGGTCACTGTGCCGTGAAAGCGAGGTTTCATCATCAGCTGATCGGTATAGAGCTTGATGTTGGGGCCTAGCAGGTCTTCGATTACGTCGACGATTTCCGGTTTGCGGGCAACGCGTTCGAATTCGTCGTCGAAGTAGCAGAGTTGAGTCATTTTGCGGACGGCGTCAAGCGGCTCAACATTGGCGGGCAGGCCGTCGCGGAATTTTGCCTCGAACTGGATGTAGCGGGGCGGCACGTGATTGACTGCACCACTGATGATGGCTTCGCTGCGTTTGCGCACCGCTGTGAGTTCCTCGTCCGAGAGGATGCGGTGATAGGGGAGATAGCCTTTTTGCCAGAAGAATTCTTTTTGTTCGTCTGTCAGGGCCATGGAGTGAACTCCTTTTCGAGTTTTCGGTTTTTCGTGGTCGCCGGCAGCCGAGCGACAGGCATCTTTTAACTAACAGCTAGAGTATACCGAAGAGGTGAAATTGCTGTCAATCAGTTATTGGGCGTTTACGCCAGAAACCAACCGCGACCCGCGAAAAACAGTTATTCCTGCCCAGGGGAAGAGAAAATGATACGAATAGGCATGATCGGAGCTGACAGCACGCATACGGAGGCGTGGACCCAGTTGGTCAACCCGCCAGACAGTCCGTTGTTCGGACGGGCGCAGGTCGTCAAACTGTGGGGAGAGGATGCGGAGCAGGCAGGCGCGAAGGCGAAGCAGTGGCAGATTCCTGCTGTTGTCGGCACGCCGGAAGAGGCTCTGACGGATGTGGACCTGGTGATGGTCGTCAACCGGTACGGCGACGACCATCCTCCGTATGCCCGGCTTGCTATTGAGGCAGGGGTCCCGACTTTTGTCGACAAACCCTTTGCAAACGACATGGAAGACGTTCACAGCCTTGTCTCTCTGGCTTCGGAACGTAAAGTGCCGCTGATGTCGTGCTCGGCGCTGCGCTATGCAGGGGAGGTCCAGGACTTGCAGGCGAAGATTGCGGGTTTTGGCGCGTTGAACTGCGCCATAGTCAGCGGCGCGGCTGCCGGCGATTTCCCGGACCCGCGCGCCATGCACCCCTTTTTCTATGGCATCCACGCGGTTGAGCTGGTGCATACGTTGCTGGGGGGCGGTGCCGAGGCTGTTAGCACGCGGCGCACTGAACGCTGCGATATCGGGCTTGTCCACTATGGAGATGGACGACAGGGGGTCGTCAATCTGCTGCACGCGACGCCTGGCCTCTATCATGGCGCGGTTTATGGCGCCGAGGGTTGGGGAGAAGCGGATATCGTCGACGGAGATCGATTCTATACTGAAACGCTGGCGCGAGTGATACAGATGGCAGCCAGCGGCGAACCGCCCTTTCCCATTGCCTGGTCGGTTGAAGTTATGGCGATGTTAGCGGCGCTGGTTCGTTCGGCCGAGGAGGGCGGACGAACCATACAACTCAGCGAATTTGGGCAGTAAGCTGTGATCGGCGGCAAGTTAACTGCGCAAGCCAAGAATGAAGGCAACATTTAGATGACAAATTCACCTTTGAAGATTGGAGTCGTCGGCCCGGGCCGGATGGGGCGCGTTTACGCACGGCTGGCGAGCGAAATGGCTGAGACCCAGCTGGTGGCGGTGAGCGGCCGCAGTGAAGGGCCGACAGGAGAAGTTGCCGGGCAGTACGGGGTTCCCGGATATCCCAATGTCGGGCACGAGGAGATGCTGGCCAACCACCCGGAGATCGAGGCGGTGGTTGTGGCGGCGTCCGAGTGGATGCACACTGCGCCGGTGTTGGCTGCGTTGGAGGCGGGCAAGCAAGTCCTGGTGGAGAAGCCGATGGCGGTCTCGGCGGCGGACGCGCAGTTGATGGTGGATACGGCTGAGCGGGTCGGCGTGCGGCTGATGGTCTGCCAAAGCCTGCGCTTCGACCATCCCTACGCGGCAATGCGCCAAGCCGTGGCGGCGGGCGAAATCGGCGAGGTGATGCACCTGTACTCGCGGCGCAATACGATTGAGCTGGCCGCCGCGCGGGTGTTGGGCAAGTTCTCGCTGGCGTACTGGCTGACGCCGCACGACATCGACATGATGTTGTGGACGGTAAGGCGTCCGATCACAAGCGTGAAGGCGTATTCGCGGGAGAAGGCGAAGGGCCGGCAGGACTTTATTATTGCTGTGTTTACTTTTGATAATGGGGTTGTGGGCGTGCTGGAAACTTCATGGAGTACACCGGCATTCAGTGGACGATCGCAGGCCGAGCATTTCAGCATACACGGCAAGCGCGGCGCAGCCGAAGTGTTGGGCCACGAAAACGCGGTCGCGATCTATCACGTAGACGGCCAACCGGACTATCCCGATGTAGGCTATACGCCTGTATTGCATGGCAGGCAAGAGGGGATGTTCCGCTCTCTGTTCAGCCACTTCGTCGGCGTGGTGCAGGGGAAGTGGGAGCCGATCGTCACCGGTCGAGACGGCCTTGCCGCGATTCAGGTGGCCTCGGCGCTCGAGCGTGCGTTGGAGAGCGGGAACGAGGAAGCGGTGGAAAGGTGATCAGTAGTTTTGGGCGTTACCGCTAATTGTCGGCCGACAACTACGGCTAAGGGATAAAGGGCCAGGTATGACGGTTTTTTGGGGAATTCTAGGGGCGGGCAAGATCGCGGAGAGCCAGATGGCGCCGGCGATTGCCGCGGCGCCTGGGCACGAGTTGGTCGCGGTGATGCGGCGGGAGTTGGATGCGGCGCAGCGGTTTGCGGACAGACACGGGGCGCGGCGCGCTTACGACAGTGTGGAAGCGCTGCTGAGCAGTTCCGAGGTGAACGCCGTATACGTTGCCACGCCTCCTCACTTGCACGCCCATCAGACTGTTCTGGCGGCGCGGGCCGGCAAGCATGTGCTGTGCGAGAAGCCGATGGCGCTGACAACCGGCGAGGCCCGCCAGATGATCGAAGCGTGCCGCGCCAGCGGGGTCTTGCTGACGATCTGCCATTACCAGCGTTTGAACGCCCGTCACCAGCGCATCAGGAGTCTTGTGGAGGAGGGCGCAATCGGGCAGGTGACTGCGGCGCGTATCAACTTTTCCGAGCGATTCCCGCCACAGCCCGGAGTCTGGCATCACAAGCCGGAGATCAGCGGCGGGGGGCCGCTTATGGACTTGGGCATCCACTGCATCGACCTGCTGCGCTATCTTTGCGGCCCTGCGGAATCGGTTGCGGCGCTGGTTGAGACGCTGGTCGACGACTCTCCGGTGGCGGACACGGCGACGCTGCTGTTGCGGATGGCCAGCGGCGTCCAGGCGGTAGTCACGAGCCACTGGACAACTGCCAACCATGAGCCGGGGCGCACGAACGGCGTCGAAATCTGCGGTACGGAGGGATCGATCGTAGCCGCGCCAATATCGGCCAAAGATTCGGCGGGAACTTTGCGCGTGTTAACAGCTGATGGGAGCCAGGACTTGTCGATCGAGCCAGGTGGACCGCGCCCTCATGTAGCGCTGCTGGTGGCGTTTGGGGAGGCCGTTGCCGGAGAGGGGCCGAACCCCATTCCTGGCGAGGAGGGTCTGGCTGGTCTGGCCGTGGTGGAAGCCGCCAATGAATCTGCGCGCGGCGGGCAGCGAGTGACGGTGTATGACTCCTCTGCCGGGTAACTTTGACAGACTATAGTTGCAGGAAATCGAATTTGTCGGAATCAGTTTTCGGGCCTAGGTAGGACAGAACTATGCGCGGCGTTTTCTTCTGGGAAGCAGCGGGATTATCGTTGGATCGGGCCAATCCTTATGGAGGGTTGCTGGCGCGCGCGATGCGGGAAGTCGGCGTCGAGTTGCAGGCGGGACATCCTGAGACATTGACAAAGGAGTGGCTACACGAGAATCAGGGCGAGATCGATGTCTTGCATCTCAACTGGCCCAACTATATGTATGATGCGCCCGATTTGGCGGGAGGGCTGGTGCGCTGCTCCGAGATGATAGACAATCTGGCGCTGGCGAGACTGCTCGGCTACAGGATCGTGTGGACGGTTCACAACCTTTATCCGCATGAGAGCAAAAGCCGCGAGCTGGATCATCTGGCTCAGACTGCCATCACTCATTTGGCCAGCGCGGTGATCGTCCACTGCAATCACGCTCGCCAGCTTGTGCAAGAACATTTTCATCGGACGGAGGGCGTTTTTGTCGTCGACCACGGCAATTTCATGTACCCGTACCCCAACGACATCGGCCGCGAGGAGGCCCGACGGCTGATGGGGCTGAACGATGAACATCTCGTATTCTTTTATTTCGGCAATGTACGACGCTACAAGGGGATCGAGCGTCTGCTTGAGGTCTTTCAGTCGCTGCCCGGCGAGCATTTGCGGCTGCTACTTGGCGCCAAAATTTATACTGGGTATGGCGAGGAACTGGTTGCTTCCATTTCCGAATCGGATCCACGGGTGATACTGCGTCCGTCCCGGCACTTTGCCAATGATGAGTTTCAGTATCTCTTCAATGCGGGGGACGTTGGTATTTTCCCATTTCTGGAGGTGCTGACGTCGGGGTCGGTTATCACGGCGTTCTCGTTTGGTCTGCCGGTGATCGTGCCTTCGGTCGGTTGTCTGACTGAACTGGTCCCGCCGGAGGCCGGCATTGTTTACGATCCGGAAGATGACGAGGGATTGCGCCGGTCGATGCTGGCGATTCAAGAGCGGGACATCGCGCCTATGCGGGCGGCGGCGCTGGAGAGGGCGCTTTCCCTGGACTGGGGTCAGATTGCCAAGCGGACTCGACGGGTGTATGCGTATGGGTAGAAGGACGGGCGTGCGTTTGTTGAATGTTGAGAGCGGGATGAACTGTCTAGAAAGCTGTAGGCAGTATTTGAAAAACGTCGGTAAAGGGGACAGCTGGGGATTTCCATGAAGATCACAGAAGTAAAGGCATTTGAAATTAATCTCGACGCTTTGAAGCCCGAGCAGAAGCGCAGGGAGGAGGGCAGCACGCCCCGACCGTCTTACCAATGGGATGGTTTGGAGCCGGCAAGTCCGATGGCGCGTTACCCGGCTTACAAGGCGCGGAGATCCTCGTGGTCGGCCAAGTGGAAAAGTACAGTTTGCGTTGTAAAGGCCGCAGACGGCACGTTTGGCCTGGGCGTCTCCTCCTTCGCCGGGCCTGTCTGCAGAATCATCAATGATCATTTCAGTCCGCACATCGTGGGCGAAAACTGCATGGCCACGGAAAAGCTCTTCGATATGATGTCCCGCCTGGCTACGCCGTACGGAGGTCAAGGGCTGGCCAGCTACGCGATCAGCGCGGTCGATCTGGCTTTGTGGGACTTGAAAGGTAAAGTGCTGGACCGACCGGTTTATGAACTACTGGGCGGCCCGCAGAAGGAGAAGATTTTCTGTTACGCCACCGGCTTCGAGGCTGCCTGGTATATGGAGCTGGGGTTCCGGGCGATGAAACTGCCGTTTCCCTATGGCCCGGCTGACGGCGAGGAGGGTTTGAGGAAGGCTGAGGAGTTGGTCGCTGCGGTGCGCGAGCAGATTGGCCCAGACGTGGCGTTAATGCTGGACTGCTGGATGGCTTTGGACGTGGATTACACGGTCCGCCTGGCGGAAACGTTACGGCCCTACCGGCTCAGGTGGATTGAAGACTATCTGCTGCCGGATGACACGGAGGGTTTCGCGCAGGTGCGGCAGCGTTTGCCGTGGCAGACCTTGGCGACGGGAGAGCATTGGTATATGCCGCAGAGTTTTGCGCGGGCGGCCAACCAGCGTTCGGTGGATATATGGCAGCCGGATCCGTTATGGGTTGGCGGGATATCGGCGTGTATGCGCATCTGTCATATCGCGGAGGGGGCTGGGATTGAGGTGATCCCGCATGGGGGCATGAACTCTCCTTATGGTCAGCATCTAGCGTTTGCGATGCCTGCCATTACCTGGGGTGAGCGTTCCGGAGGCGTCTCTCCGCCCGGCGTACCGCTTGCCGAGATGGTTACGCTGCCGGGGACGGCAGTCATTGAGGATGGGTATCTCGTTCCCAGCGACGCGCCCGGATTTGGAATTGAGGTGGACAGGGCTTTGCTCGAAAGTATCTGAGATAGTCCAGGTAAAGCAGGACTGAACAGTTTTTAGTTTCTGGTTTTTAGTTTTTAGCAACCCCACTCGCACGCGAAAGTTCTTTGCGGTCTTAGTTTTCAGGGGGGCGTTGCGGGGGAACTGCGGGGGGTAGGGGATAGGGATTAGTGAACTGCCGCGTAGGAGCGGGGCTACTGGGCACTGGGCACTATCACCAGTCACGATTCACTGATGATGGTTCGGTCGGGTTTTAAAGGGGGGCGTTGCGGGGGGAGTCCCCCCGCACAAGGGAGGGCCGAAGGCCCGACCGCCCAAAAGCGAGGAGTGAGGGGAGAGGAGTGAGAAAGACTTTGGTTGGCCTCGCTCAAGGTTGAGAGTTGAGTATGGCTGAGTAGTTACGTTGGACAGATGAACTGTTTGCGGTATTGAGAAAACAGGTTCAGTATTGACATAGGCGAATGACTCCCGAATTGACATCTGGCCAGGCGGGAAAATGAATAAAGAAACGTTGCACATACAGGTCAGCGGCTTATGGAAGGTGTTCGGCGACAGCCCGGAGCGCGCGCTGGAGCCGGAACACGCGTCTAAGAGCCGCGACGACATTCAAGAGGAACTGGACCTTGTTATCGGGCTGCGTGATCTCTCCTTCAGTGTATTAAGAGGGCAGACTTTCGTGGTGATGGGGCTATCGGGTAGTGGCAAGTCGACCCTGGCGCGCTGTCTGATCAGACTGATCGAAGCTACACAGGGACAGATCCAGTTCGAAGGTGAAGATATTCTGAGCTACACGCAGGAGGATTTGAGGCAGTTTCGACGCGACAAGATAGCGATGGTTTTTCAGCATTACGCTCTCCTTCCCCACCGCCGCGTGCTGGACAACGTGGCATACGGCCTTGAAGTACAGGGCCTGGACAGGGATGGCCGCTACAAGTTGGCGGCAGAAGCCATCGAAACTGTGGGACTTAAAGGTTGGGAATATTACTACCCGAGCGAGATGAGTGGGGGCATGCAGCAGCGGATAGGGCTTGCGAGAGCGTTAGCGGTCGACCCGGAAGTGCTGATCATGGACGAGCCGTTCAGCGGGCTGGACCCACTCATTCGCAGGGAGATGCAGGACGAACTGGTCATGCTGCAGAGGGAGTTGCAGAAAACAATTATTTTCATCACGCATGACCTGGATGAGGCGCTCAAGTTGGGCGATCGCATTGCAATCATGCGCGATGGCGTTATCGTCCAGGAAGGCACGCCAGAGGAGATCGTGACGCGGCCGGCCAACGATTATGTTTCGGCGTTCGTGCAGGATGTGTCGCGTGCCAAGGTGATCCGGGCGGGTTCGATCATGCAGGAGCCTGCCGTCGTTATTCACGAAGGGCAGGATGCGGGCGCAGCGTTGACCGCTATGCGGAACAAGAGCGCCGATGCGGCCTATGTCGTGGGGGTCGGTCACATTCTTAAGGGGATTCTTACGCAGGACGAGGTCGCCAATCTGGCAAGCCGACGGGTTGAACTTCTGAAGGTGGCGCAGGACGACCTTTTGGCGACCACCAGCCCCGAAACTTTCATTGATGATATCATCCCCCTGGCGGCGCAGACGGAGCGCTATATCGCGGTCGTGGACGATGAGGGACGCTTGTTGGGCGAAATCCACCGACGAGCCTTGCTGGCTGGAATGGTCGACTAGCTTCCAGCAGTTCATTCTCAGTCGTTGCGCCCTGGCAAATCTGACTGGGAATTCGGAAATCAGGTTCGAAATAGCGGGTAGGCAGTTGAATGAGGAGGCGTTGAAATGGCCCAGGTCGATAGCCCGGCGCCGGGCACAGAGCAGCCTGCCAGGCCGCCAACAGGTATGGATGCAAGCAGAATCGAGGATTCGGATCCTTCTCTGCCGCTGCGCGGGGCGGGCGGAAAAGAGGCGCCGCCCGACCTCTCTCAATCGCCGGGCAGCAAGGCGGCCACACTTCCCACCTCCTTCTGGCTGGTCGGATTGGCGCTAGTTATCGCCGTTTGGCTGACAACTTTCGGATTATGGGGAACGGAAATGGAATTCCCCACCACCGTTTCCAGCACCGAAGTAAAAACGGATAACGGCGGCACTCTTGTCCTGGAGAAAACGGTACGAGAATTTATAGGCGGCGGCATAGACGACGCGGTCGACTGGGTGACGCGAGAGGCCAGTTGGCTGTTTGACGGGATGAGCAACGCGGTTGCCCATGCGTTGGTTGCGATCGAAGACATATTGAAATGGGTTCCCTGGCCGGCAGTTGTGGTGGCGGTGGCTTTTCTCTCCTTTGCGGTAGGACGTTGGAGGCTTATGGGGTTCACCATATTCGCCCTGCTGTTCGTCGGCTTCATGGATCTGTGGGAAAACACAATTGACACGATCGCGCTGATGGTAGTGGCGGTGGTGATCGCGGTAACAGTTGGTCTGCCCCTGGGTGTACTGGCGGCGCGCAACAGTATGGCGAACAATCTGATGCGCCCAATCCTGGACGGAATGCAGACGATGCCCAGCTTTGTGTATCTGCTGCCGGGCATCCTTTTCTTTGGCCTGGGGAAGCCGGCCGGCATCTTTGCTACCATCATTTACGCGGTACCGCCGGTCATTCGCCTGACCAATCTGGGGATCCGGCAGGTCTCGGCGGAAGCGGTCGAGGCGGCGCATGCGTTCGGGACGACGCCGTTCCAACTGTTGACCAAGGTGCAGATCCCGATGGCGCTGCCCACGATCATGGCCGGCATCAACCAGACCACGATGATGGCGTTGGCAATGGTGACGATCGCAAGCATGGTGGCCGCCGGCGGGCTGGGCGACAACGTGTTGCGTGCGTTACAGAAGAACCAGCCGGGCAACGGCGCCATTGCGGGGCTGGCGATCGTGTTTTTGGCCATCGTTATCGATCGTCTGACGCAGTCGGTGGCCCAGGAGCAGGAGGACAGGCGCAGTGTGGGGTAAGTGAATTGCATGGCATGACCTCATGGGACGGGCCGCTGTAGTTACTTCGGATTGCGGGAACAGGTGACCAAAGTGGGACGGCTATTCTCCGGCAAATTCTTAAGGCTGACACGCTGTCTGCAAATAGTGACTGGACTGCAAACGGACCACGTACAAGAAGCCCGTCTACCATAACTTCAGGTTTTCTCCACTACTGTCACTGTCGGCTCATGCCGGCATTCGACAAGCCACTCAATGAGAATGGAATTGAATACGCCCACCCAATGCAGGGTACTGATAGCGCTACTCTTCGTCATTGCCATCTGCGGCTGTGTGCCGGCAGAGCAGAGCGCAATGGACGAGGCGGTTGCCCCTTCAAGCTCGATCGAAACAATTGTGTTTAGCGACCTGAACTGGTCAAGCGCCCAGATTCAGAACCGTATCGCCCAGTACATTGTCGAAAAAGGGTACGGATATCCTACCGATGTGGTCTTCGGTGCAACTCTGCCCCTGTTGCAGGGGCTGCGGCGGGGGGATGTCCATGTAAACCTGGAAATCTGGCTGCCCAACATAGTTGAGGCGTGGTATGAAGCGTTGGCCAAAGGGGAGGTGGTTGAGATCGGCACGAGCCTGGGACGTGACTGGCAGTCTGCCTTCGTCATCCCCGCCTACCTGCAGGAGCAGTATCCCGAACTGGACAGCATCGAGGACTTGAAGGATGAACGGTTCAAGGCGTTGTTTGCGACACCTGAAACGGGCGGCAAGGCGCGCCTGGTCTCATGCGTAATCGGATGGGCGTGTGAGGAAGTAAACGCCGTCCAGGTCGAAGGTTATGGCCTGGAGGAGCACGTACATATCATCATTCCGGGCGACGGCGCTGCGCTTAACGCTGATCTCTACGGCGCCTACGAGAAGGGGGAACCGTGGCTTGGATATCAGTGGGGCACTAATGATCCAGCCTTGCTTTTGGATCTGGTCCAGCTGGAGGAGCCGGCGTACAGTGAAGCGTGCTGGTCGACGACCAAGGCCTGTGCTTACGAAGACTCTACGATCGTGATCGCGGTCCATCCAGACCTTTTGGAGGCGGCACCTGACGTAGTAGAGATGCTGCGGGCGTGGGGCTTTCGCATCGACATTTATCGGGAAGTCGCGGCATGGCTAAACGAAAACAGCGATGCAAGCACAAATGATGCGGCGCTGTGGTGGCTGAACGGCAATGCCGACATTTGGCGTGGCTGGGTAACCGGCGAGGCGGCGGCGGCTATCGAGGCGGCTCTCGAAGCCAATGAGATTCCCGACGGTTGGCCCATTGAGTAGGCTGATTCCCTGTTTGGCCTGTTGTCTATTTCAGTCAGAAAAGCAGTCAAAGGGCGCGTGATGTGACAGAATTGCTCGGCGGCGTCGCTAGTTCCGCAATCATTTCTGCTTTGACCGACCGAACCTGGCTGCCCTGTAGTCCATTCCTGATATCATCATTTCATAGCCGGGCAGGCCCTACTGCGTTACTTCGATTGCCCAAAACCGGACATTTCTGATATTATAGGAGGGTATAGTTCAGATCTTGGCTGAATTGAGAGGTGCGAAGTGCCGAAGAGTCTGCGGTTTGTTCATGGTCGAAATTGATTGGGCTGGAACAGTTATATTGCTACGGCATGGAGTTTCCCAGGCTAAACTCAACTCACTTGGACGTCGGCACCGCCTCTGAAGAAGAAGTGCGGGGCGAATGGCACTGCCAGGTGAACAGGTCAGCAGCTTGGATCAGAAACATACAATTCTGTTACGACGTCAGTGCGTGGGTACGCTAAGGCAAGAGGGCGGAGCGAGGAACGCCGAATTCTTACCTTGCCTTCACCTTTTTGACAATGCTTGTCCACAGATACTGGCCTCAGCTAAACCACTCAACAGGAGGAGAGAATCATGAGAACCCGATATCGAATGCTGGTACTGTTGCTTGTTATCATCGTCGCCGCCGCTTGTGCGCCGGTAGAGCAGAGTGCGCCAAGCGAGGAGGCGGCTGCCGCTCCGGCAAGCTCAATGGAAACGATTATATTCAGCGACTTGAACTGGCCCAGTGCCCAGATTCAGAACCGTGTCGCCCAATTCATCGTGGATAAGGGCTACGGCTACTCTACCGATGTCGTTTTTGGTGGAACATTGCCCCTGTTCCAGGGTCTGCGCAATGGTGACACACATGTTACCCTGGAAATCTGGCTTCCCAACCAGGATGAGGCTTGGAATGAGGCGCTGGCCAACGAGGAGGTAGTTGAAATTGGCGCGAGCCTGGGCAAGGATTGGCAATCCGCTTTCGTCATACCCAAGTATCTGCAGGAGCAGTATCCTGAGTTGGACAGCGTCGAAGACCTTAAAGACGAACAGTTCAAAGAGTTATTTGCAACCGCCGAAACAGGAGGAAAGGCGCGTCTTGTCTCCTGCGTAATCGGCTGGTCTTGCGAAGATGTGAATGCGGCTCAGGTCATCGGCTACGGGCTGGAAGATCACGTGGAGATTATAAACCCGGGCGACGGCGCGGCGTTGAACGCCGACCTTTACGGCGCCTACGAGAAAGAGGAACCCTGGCTAGGATACCAGTGGGGCACCAATGATCCGGCTCTCATTTTGGACCTGGTAAAGCTCGAAGAACCAGCCTATAGCGATGAGTGCTGGTCGGCGGACAAAGCCTGCGCATACGAAGACGCGGATATTCTGATTGCCGTCCATCCCGATCTTGTGGACGGCGCGCCCGACGTTGTCGAAATGCTGACAGCGTGGGACTTCAATATTGAGGTCTATAAAGAGGTGGCTCGCTGGCTGAATGACAACAGTGACGCCAGCAGCAATGACGCCGCGCTGTGGTGGCTGAACAGCAAGTCCGATATCTGGCGAGGCTGGGTGACCGAAGAAGCGGCGGCGGGGATCGACGCTGCTCTGGCAGCCAACGAGATTCCCGATGGTTGGCCAACGGAGTAGCAGAAGCTACGACTCTTAGCACAGATGTGAGACGCTACTTTCTTAGGGCGGTCCCTTTATGGGGCCGCCCTAATTTTGAGCGTTGAAATATTGCGATAGCGGCCGGAACAGTTGCGCTATCTCCCACCAAACAGAGAAAATTCGAATCCAGGCAGAAGGAGAGAAGTGTAGAAATGAGAGAGAACCGAGCGAAACATAAGCTGGAACGGGGCGAGACGGTTGTCTGCCTCTCCGGGAACAACTCGACCGACATGATCGACCAACTGGGTCCACTGGGGTTCGACGCGATCTGGCTTGAAGGGGAGCATGGCCCGGTGGATTTCGGCGACATCCCCGACCTGACGCGGGCCTGCGACCTGTGGGGCATGACATCGGTGGTGCGGGTCAACCAGAACAATGAAGGGATAATCTACCGCACGTTCGACTTGGGCGCTCAAGGGCTGGTGGTCCCGCATGTCAATACGGCTGAGGAGGCCAAGGCGGTGGTCGACGCGGCCAAGTTCCATCCTGCCGGCAGGCGGGGCATGTACACGAGCCGCCAGGGATACGGCGTCCCGGACTATGTGCACCGGGCCAACGACGAGACGCTGGTCGTTGTCCTGATCGAAGACATCATTGCGATCAACAACCTGGCCGAGATTCTGACTGTTGATCACATTGACGTTTTCTTCGTCGCGCCCAGCGACCTGGCGCAGACGATGGGGCACTTGGGCGATACGGACCACCCCGATGTTGTAGCGACGATTGAAGGGGCGTTCGCGCAGATTATCGCGGCCGGCAGGACAGCGGGCGGGCTTGCCAGTGACGCCAACGCTGCGCATTACGTCAACTTGGGCGTCCGCTTTCTGTTGACCGGCTGGGCGGCTTGGATTGCGTCCGGTGGGCAGGCTTTCAAGGCGCAGGTTGAGAAGGCTGCGTCTTCGTGAGCAGCCTGACATAGGGACACGCTGCTATGGAAAACGCTCTTATATCAGACGACCAGTGGGCGCAGATTCGGAACAAAGCAGGGCTGCCGCAGTTCGCGCCGGCGCTGGAACTGTTGCGTCATGAAGTAGGTGACTTTTTTGCCCGCCCAGTAGACGTGCCGCAGTTGCCGGGCGGCTATTATCACGACTACTTCTGCCCGCAGCACGCGGTCCAGCTGGTTTTTGAGCCGGACTCGCCTCATCTCCACCGGTGCCCGGTTGACGGCGCAACGTTCAGCGGGGAGCCATTTGACTCGGCTTGGCGCTGGTCGGTCAACAACAGGCTGTCGGAGTCGGCACTGCGGCTGGCCGTGCTGTGGAAGTTGGAGGGCGAGGAGAGAAATCGGCAGCGGGTGCAGGAAATCCTGTTGGGCTATGCGGCGGTGTACGATGGGTACAAGGCTTATTCGGGTTGGCGGCCGCCGAACCATGGCGTTGCGCAGTTCAGTACGTTGGACGAGGCGGTGTGGTCGATTCCGCTGGCGTGGTCTTTCGACCTGGTCCGGTCTACGCTGACGGATTCGCAGCAGGCGGAGATCGTTGACAAACTGCTGCTTCCGGCGGCCGACTTTCTGATGGAGCGTCATTTTGGCGGGATTCACAACTTCGCTTGCTGGCACAATGCGGCTATCGGCACAATCGGCGCGGTGACCGGTAGTGAGGAGTTGCTCGCCTTCGCCATTGACGGCCGCTATGGCTTTCATACACAGGCGCGGGAGGGCATTGTTGCCGACGGCCTCTGGTTTGAAGGCTCGTTCAGCTACCATTTTTACACGGTGGCGGCGCTGCTACTGCTGGCGAAGGCGACGGCCAATTTGCCCAAGTGGGACCTGCGCCAGCATCCGTCACTGTCGGCCGTTTTGCGGGCGCCGGTGTTGTGCGCTTACCCCGATGGCAGTTTACCGGCCACTAATGATTGCTGGTACTTTACCGGCCTGAACGATGACTGCTGCCATGGCGTGCCCAAGGCGCCGGCCTTTTATGAGATTGGATACGCCTGGTTCGAGGAGGAGCTTTTCGGGCAAGTGCTGACGCGAGCATATCAACACGGGCCGCGCGAAAGTCTCGACGCGCTGTTGTTCGGCGCGCTTTCGGTGCCCTCGGGGGGATTCCCAACGCTTCCCAGCGTGCATATGACGGCCACGGGCTATGCAGTTTTGCGTTCGCGGCCGGACGGGGATGGGCAGCCGTCTCCGGCAACAGAACAGTATGCCTTGCTCAAGTACGGGCTGCACGGCGGCGGCCACGGGCACCCGGACAAGCTGGGGCTGACTCTCTACGCACAGGGCAGGCGCCTTGCTCCGGACCTGGGCACGCCCGGCTATGGTATCGACCTTTTTCAAGGCTGGTATCGCCAGACGATCAGCCATAATACGGTGATCCTGGACGGCCTGTCGCAGCCGCCGGGCGCGGGAAGGGAAAATGCCTTTCGCGCAGATGGGCCCTTTCAGATTGCTGACGCAACGATGGAGTGGGGCAATGATGCCGTCCCCAGTATAGACGTGCCAACTAACGGCGTCAGCGGGGACGCGGTTGAAACGTACGCCGGTGTCACTATGCGCAGGGTAGTGCTGGCGCGTCCCGATTACCTGGTGGACATTTTTGTGGTCGACGGCGGAGAGGAGCGCCGGATAGACTGGGTGTTCCGAAACGCCGGTGCGTTGGCGCCTGTTGCTGAAAACCTTGTGGTGGGACCGGCCGAACTCGAGGGCGAGGGCTACGAACATCTGCACGGTCTCCAGCGCCATACCCTGGAGGGCGATACTGCTGTGATCTGGCAGTTGGAGGGGTCGGGCATGGCGCTCTTCCTGGCTGAAGAGGCTGGTACAAGCATGTTCACAGGACGTGCGCCAGGAAACCCGGCAGAGGAGCGCCAGGGGTTGATCATCCGACAACGGACAAAGACGCGAGCGGCATTTCTGAGCATACTGCATCCCTTTGGCGACGCGCCCCGCATAGACTCTGTTTCGTGGCATGGCCGCGACCTTGTGGGCGAGGGCTGGGCGGCGTGTACGGCGGAGGGGGCGAACGGGCGGGACCTGTGGACCATTCGCCTGCGTCCAGAGGCGGACATTCCCTCCTGGCTAGCCGAGCTTCCGGCAGACAACCACTTCTCATACACACTGGAGAGTTGAACAATGGGAGACAAGTTAGAAAAATTGGCCCTCGATGGGGGTGTGCCGGTCCGGGAGACGCCTTTGCCACCGCGCGGGCATATCGAAACTGAGGAGAAGGACGCGGTTATCGCCTATTTGGACCGGGTAATAGCATCGGGGACGCTAGGCGCCTACCAGGGCGAAGAGGAGGAGGCCTATTGCGCCCAGTTTGCTGAGTACCTGGGGGGAGGGTACGCGGACGCGGTCAGTTCTGGCTCGACGGCCATCTACGTGGCGTTGAAGGCCTTGCAGTTGGAGGCGTTCAGCGAAGTCATCATCGGCCCCTTCACCGACCCGGGCGGCATGATGCCGATCCCTCTGCAGAACATGGTCCCGATGATCGCCGACTCGGCGCCGGGCAGCTACAACACCGGGCCGGAGCAGATCGAGGAGTTGATATCAGACCGCACAAGCGCGGTTATCGTACCTCATATTGCCGGGGAGCCGGCCGACATGGGCGGCATTATGGAGGTGGCACGGCGGCACGGCATTCCGGTGATCGAAGATTGCGCGCAGGCGCACGGTACCCGGTTCAAGGGTCAGTTGGTTGGGAGCTTCGGTGACATTTCAGCCTTTTCCACGATGTCGGGGAAACACCATAGCTCGGGCGGGCAGGGCGGAATGGTTTTCACGCGGGATGAAGCGCTCTACCAATCGGTTCGGCGGATGGCCGACCGCGGCAAGCCGCATTTTTTGCCTGAAGGCGCCACCAACATCGAAGCGACGCTGAACTTCAACCAGACCGATCTGGCGGCGGTGGTGGGGCAGGTGCAGTTGCGTAAACTGCCGGAGATGGTCGAGCGTAGGCGGGCAATCGTCGGCCAGTTAATCGAGGGCACGGCAGATCTGGAGATGATCGCGCTGCGGCAGACCGGCCAGGAATTCGAGTCCAGCTATTGGTTTCTGCCGGTAGGGTTTTTCTCTGAGCGGGCCGCGAGTGACAAGGAGACTTTCTGCGAGAGCCTGCGCGCCGAAGGTCTGCCGGTTACGGACGACTATCGATCCGGGATGCCACATCGACAGGAGTGGTATACGGAACGCCGGGTATTTGGCAGCAGCGGCTACCCCTGGGCCAGCCCCTTATACAAAGGCGACCCGAATCGAGGATTCCCGTGCCCCAACGCCCAGGCGATGCTGAAGAGCCACTTCACAATGTCATTGCACGAGAACTGGGGTACGCGAGAGATCGACGACGTGATCGCCATCTTTCACAAGGTTGTTGCTGCCT
The DNA here is from genome assembly GCA_965220715.1 of Caldilineaceae bacterium. GTDB lineage: Bacteria > Chloroflexota > Anaerolineae > Caldilineales > Caldilineaceae > Bin5. The sequence continues at coordinate 2,133,999 of OZ244843.1, read as the reverse complement.
ATACGCCGGCCTGACGCGGATGAGGACGTCGCGTCTCTATTCGTTGCCCCACGGGAAAGATGGAATGCGCAGCTCCCGATTGGCGGCGGGAAGCTCGATGCGGGCGCCATGGCGAGCATGCGACAGGTGAATAGCGAAGCCGATTTCAGTAGCGCGTCTGGCCTCTTCCACGTCACAGGCGGTCGTGCCGCCGTTGGAAGCGGCGTTGACCAGGTCGCGCACGATGGCGGCGCCGGCGGGGAAGTCGCCAACCGGTTGGGGGATATCCAGCGGTTGCGGCGGGGTACCGCCGTCTTGCCATTGCCACGCCTGAAGCCCATCGTCAACAATCGTCAAACGCCCCTGGTCGCCGATAATATCGAAGGCGGGCCGCTGGCTGCCGCCGGGCGTGAAATAGAGTTGGACGTCTCCGGTCAGCCCCACCATACAGCGACCGGGCGGATCCAGGCGGCGGCGGGAGTCTGGCGCTTCGCCGGGGAGATCGTCGACAATTCCGCTTACCCATAGGGGTTCGAGATCGCCGACCAGATGGAGAGCGGCGTCATACCAGTGACAGCCGTGGTTGATCAGGTTGGGGATGCCGTAGATGATCAGAGACCGCACCTGGCCGACGATTCCATCCCGCAGTAGTTCGGCCAGACGGTGGTAGGAGATGAGCCAGCGCCGGTCCAGCCCGAGTGCCAGGGGGACGGCGGCTGTGCGGCAGGCATCCAACAGCCTGTCGGCCTCTGACAGACTAGTAGCGAGGGGTTTGTCACACAGGATTCCCCGCACACCGGCCGCGACGGCCTGCTGGATCTGATCGGCGTGCATCTTTTGGCTGGTGGCGACGCAGAGAATATCGGGTTGTTCCTGTTGCAGCATGCGGCCAAATTGATCGTAGGCGGCAACCTGGTCCCCCCAGCAGTCTTGAAATGCCTGGCGGGTGTCGGCGCCGAGGTCGAAGACGGCGACGATCTCGGTGTCGGGCACGGCATCGAAGGCCGAGGCAAAGTTGTGGTTGGCCGGCTTTTTGTCGAGCATGCGATGGCAGCCGGCGATGGCAACGCGGCAAGTCTGGCCCATGGTCAGTTCTCCTCTGCGGACAGCTGCGCGGATAGTACGGAACTGTAATTCTTCTCTAGTTCGATCAGCCGTTACTGACGCGATTGGCTATACTGCCATCCTGCAGCTCGTATACTTCGGTGGCAAAGTCATCACTGGCCGGATCATGGCTGGCCATCAGTACGGTAATACCTTCCTCTTCCACCAACTGTGCGAACAGTTGAAGAATTTGACGGCCGGTTTCGCTGTCCAGATCACTGGTCGGTTCGTCAGCGATCAGCATGGCCGGGCCGTGCGCCAGGGCACGGGCGATCGAGAGACGCTGCTGTTGGCCGCCTGACATTTCAAACGGTCGATGGTCGGCCCAGCGGCCAAGCCCAACCAGTGAAAGACAGTAGGAGGCTCTCCGTCGGCGCTCCGCAGGCGAAACTTGTAAGATACGCAGGGTCATTTCGACATTTTCCTGAGCCGACAGGGTAGGAATGAGGGAAAAGGCCTGAAAGACGAAGCCGATGTACAGTTGCCGGATCTGGGCGCATTCATCGGCGGACAACAGGTTGATATCCTGGCCAAACAGAGAGACGCGGCCTGCGGTTGGCGTGTCCAGGCTGCCGATCAGGTTGAGCAAAGTCGTTTTGCCGGAGCCTGACCGGCCGCGGAAGAGTGCGAAGCAGCGCCGGGGAACGACGAGATCGATGCCGCGCAGGGCATGTACAGACTGATCGCCGACGGCATAGATGCGCTGTAGATCACTGACTTCGACGAGGGGTCCGTTGTAGAATTCGGATATTGCCAGCGAACCGGAGTTGGCGGTACTGCTATCCGGCGGGGGCCCAGAGGTCCCCAAGTTGGAACGGGCAGACACGGCCCCCAGATCCCACTGGAGAGATTCACGCTGACCGCCGGCGGCGCCCCTGGCGTCTTCGCCAGCTTCGGCAGCTTCGGCAGGGGACGCAAATCCACTCGACCAGGGATTGGCGGCCTGCTCAGAGATTGGAAGTTCTTCCAATTCACGAGGGGCGCTTCGCAAGAGCCGCCGCCACCAAGGGGCCCTGCGGTGTGGCGTAGGATCCTGGCCCAATCTGGAAGGGTCGCCCTCTGCACCTGCCCCCAGTGCAGATGTTAAGGCCAAGTCGTCCGCCTCAGAGTCGGTTGTCGAGACGAACTGTTCTTGCGCGGGCCGCACAAGGATGCCATCTTCTACCAGTTGAATTATCGCTCTACGACCGATGCTGCGTTGTTGCAGGTACTCGTGGGGCATCTGCAGCCGGCCGACCGAATCGAGGACGACGCGCTCTTCGAGTTGCAGATTGACATCATCGGCTCCGGCAAGCGGCTCGTCAGAGGCGAGCGCCTCGCTGCTCTCGCCGTTTTTCGCTTCCTGGGACAGTTGTTCCTCCAGCATCCCGCTGTGGGCCTGGCGGACGGTTTCAGTACTGATCTTGCCGTCTCTGATACCGATAACGCGGTCAACAACGCGGGCGATATCGCGATCGTGGCTGACGATGATACTGGTAAGGTTGAAGCGTCGATTCAACTCGCGCAAGAGCTGCCAGATCTGGTTCGCTGTAATCGAATCTACCTCGCCGGTCGGTTCATCGGCCAGCAGGATTTGGGGCTGGTTGGCCAGTGCGACGGCAATAGCGACGCGCTGTTGCTGGCCACCGGAAAGCTGTGCCAGGCGATGGTCGCTGTGGCTCAGTAACCCGACTGCGTCGAGCAGTTCGCGGGCGCGCTGCGCCGGCGGGGCGGTGTGCGCGCGGGCTGCGATTATGGGCAGTTCAACGTTTTCCTGGGCGGTCAAGTAGGGGATCAAGTTGCGCGCGGACTGCTGCCAGACAAAGCCTACGTCGTGCAGCCGGTAGTCCTCCAGTTCCCTGTCCGGCGCCTTGAGCAGGTTGCGTCCGTTCACCGTAATCTGCCCGGCTGAGGGACGGTCCAGGCCGCCGATGATATTGAGGAGAGAGGACTTCCCGCTGCCGCTGGCGCCGATAATCGCCATCATCTCGCCGCGGCGGATCTCCAGATCCAGGCCTTGGAGGGCCACAACTTCGAGCTCATCGATTTGGTAGATTTTGACCAGATTGTCGCAAACAACCAGGGGAGCGTTGTCGGCGCCGGCAGCTTGAACCATGCTGTTACTCCCTCTGTCCCATGCGCAAGACCTGGAAGAGATCGCGCCGTGTGCTCCAGTAGAGGATGATCGACTGGGAACCCAACAACGCGGTGCCGAAAACGAACGCGAGGATACCGATCTGGCCCCAGGCTATGTGACGCACAAAGGGCGGCAAAGCGAAGATCGGGTCGCCGCTGACGCGGAAGAAGGGCACAAAGAGAAAGGCGGTGGCGATGCCAATCGCAACGCCCCAGAGGACGCCGAAGAGGATGACGCCAAGGTATTCGACGCCCACCATTGCGAGGACGAGTCGGGTCTTGAGGCCGACCGCGCGCATGACGCTGATCTGTTGCAAGCGGCCTTGAAGGGAGGCGTAGGTATAGACCAAGAGGCCGAGGCTGGCCAGAAGGGTGGAGGCCAGAAAGCCGACCGACAGGATGCCGTAGAGACCGATGCGCTCAACTCTTTCCTCGTCGAGGGTGAGAAGCGCGCGTGCGTCGCGGACGCGGATCGGATGGATTCCGAGATCCTTGAGGCTGTCGACAATTGTCTGGGGGACGGCGTCATCGCGGGTCGTCATCCAGATCTGGTGCAGACTCTCATCGCCGACCTGCTCGAACAGGTAGCCCAGATTGCCGACGAAGACCTCAGTATCCTCGGGATAGGCAGTAGGAAAGTAATCGTAAGCGCCAACAATCAGGAACTCGTGTTCAAAGGAGCCGTAGTTTATCGATATGTCCAGCTTGGTAGTCTGTCCTTCCAAGAGGCGGCTGCGTTTCAGGAAGTTACGCGAGACGAGGATTCCGTTGGGATACATACCGAGTCGATTCATCAGTTCGCCCAGGGAAGCCCGATTGAAATCCGAGCGATGAAAGGCGACGCGGGGGAAGTCGTAACGGTCGATACCGAGAAAGACGGCGTCGATCTGCCGGGAAACACTGGTCCTGGTTTTAAAGACGGCGACGCGGGTTGCGTCTTCGACGCCGGGAATTCCCAGATAGTCATCGACGGGCAGCAACCAGGCGCTGATCACTTCCGGATCCGGCTCCTCTCCGGGGCCGCTTGGTCCCCCCAACTCCGGGGGAGGTATGCCCTGCTGAAAGCGGTAGTCTGCGCCGACCTGGTATTGGATGCGGTCGGCCAGCCACTGGTCGAGGCTGAGGGCCATGGAGGCATAAAAGGCGCCGAGGCTGAGACAGACCATTGTCAGAAAGAGGCTGCCTGAGTAGTGCCTGCCCTGGCGGTGCAGCTGGGTGAGGCCCATGTAGGCGACGAAGGAGCGAAGGCGGTTGCCGAGGCGATCGACCGGCCCCATGAGCAGCGGAAAGAGATGGGTCAGCACGAGAGCTGAGGTAAAGACGAAAAGAGAGGGGGCCAGAAGCAGAAGCGGATCTCGAAATGGATCGCCGCTGGGCTCCCAGCCGATGATACCGAGTGTGCCCCGCTGGCTCAGTTGGCGATAGGCGTACCAGGTTAGCACGATAAGAGCGCCATCGCCGGCGAGCAGAAGTGTTGTAATCGCTGCGTGCGGACGGGAGCGGCTGCGCAGATGTTGAACAATGCCGCCGCGTGCGGCGCGCAGGGCAGGTATGCCTCGTGCCAGCACAAGCAGTAACAGAGCCAGGCCGATGAGACGCCAATCTACTTCCAGGAGAGTGGCCGGGATGCCGGCGCGAGGCGTAAAGACGAGAAAACCGGAAGCCAGACCCATCGCGCGGGCCATGACATACCCGGCGCCCAGGCCGAGCGGAATACCGATGGCGAGCAGGAGCAGTGTTTCGAGCAGGATGAGGAAAGCAACAAAGCGCCGACCGGCGCCACGTGAGGCGAGAATGGCGACCTCTTCCTGTTGAAACTGAGCCGTCACATGTGAAAGAATCCACAGGAAGAAAAGCAGCAGACCAATGGCAGGCAGGCTGAAGCCAACCAGAAGCGCGGACAGGCTGGCTCTTCTTTGCAGATAGCGGTTCAGAGGCAGTTCGGGCGAGACATCCATTTTGGCGCCGGGGAAGCGCAGATCGGCGCGACTGGGCACAAAGCGCAGGCCATTGGCGACGGAATCGGCCTGATGCAGGTGCAGGGTTTCTTCGTCAGGGCTGAGGTACCAGACAGCGATGCCGGTTTTTCGGCTGATCTCCGGCTCGATGGAGAGGCGATAGACGTTGTCGGTCACGAGGAGGAGCTTGCGCCAGGAGATGGTAGTGGCAGACCAGTAGAAGTCTGAGGGGTCGGCTGGGCTCCAGATACCGGCAACGGTAATGGGAATTGCGCGACCGGAGGCGCCTTCAATCATCTGGTAGGTTTCACCCACCTGGAAACCCATTTCGGTGGCCTTCTCTTCATACAACCAAACGTGTACGCTACTGTCGCTGCTCTCGGTCCCAAAGGGTAGGCCATCAATGATGTCGATGCGCTCCCGGATATTGTTGACGACGGCGAACTGCACATTTTCGACGATGATATTGTCTTTGAGATTGGTGTAGGTTGGGTCATTTTCCAGCGGCTGAATGACCATTCCGGGGCTGGCGACATAGGTGAGGGTATCGGCGACGGCGAGGCCCGTCTCCCTTTCGACGATGCGGCGAAAATCGGTTTCAAGGCGCAGGGCATCATCCAGCGAAAGGGCGCTGCTTTTGGGCACAATATAGTAGAAGCGCATGGTCAGGGGCGGACGATGGAAGGTGGCGCCGATGGCAGCCAATTCGTCCTGTAGCAGCAGGTAGCTGACCCCCTGCGAAAAGACAGGAATGCTGGCTACCATGCCGATGGCAAGGGCGATACTCAGCAGTGACAGCAGGGTCAGGCTTGGTCGACTGAAGAGTCGACGCAGCGCAAGGCCGAAAAAGGGGAAACGAAAACGCATCTAGCGTCCCACAATGACGTCGCCTTCGGCGAGACCCTCAAGCACCTCGACCATACCCTGGCTTTCGAGACCTGTGCGGATGTCGATGCGGCGCTGGCGGTCACCATCCTGGACGACGACAAAGGTGCGGCCACCGAAACGACGCACGGCGGCGTCGGGCAGCACGAGGGTATCGTCGCGCACGGCGGCGACGACTTCGATGTTGATAAATTCTCCGGCGACGAGTGGAGGAGTTTCGCCGTCAATAGCGAGGTGAATGGAGCCTGGAAAACCGGGAGTGAAACGATCCCCGGAAGAGATGGTGGGCAGCTGGACAACATTGACGGGGAACGGCTCATCCTGTGCCCAGCGATGAATGGCGGTCACTTCCTTGCCGATGACCAGATCGGAAGCGCGAGCACTCTGGCTGGAAACGATCAGTTCAACGGGTTGCGGTTCAACGATGACCATAAAGGGGGAAAAGGCGGGGACATCGGCGCGGCGTTGCGGCGGTTCCAGGGGGCCGCGCATACTGTTCAGGCCAATTCCCACGGCGACAACCTGACCAGAGAATGGGGCGCGGATTCGGCGTTCCTCGACTTGGCGCTCCAGGGCAGAGACAGCCAATTGGGCGCGGGCGACCGCCTGTACCAGGGATGGATCTACGCGGCTCTCTACCTCGCTCAGGTTCAGTTGAGCCAGTTCGAGAGCAACCTCCTGGAGGGCGATCTGGTCGGTGTCGCCGGCGTTGCGGGCCTGTTCCAACAGGAGTTCAACGCGGCGCGCTTCCAATTGCGCTCTTTCCAGATTGAAGCTCTGTTCATTCTCATAGACCCAAAGCACACTCTCGTTCTTGGAAAGGTCCAGGCGGGCCTGCTCCAACTGTTCCAGCAGGTCGGGCATAATCAGCTCGGCGAGAATCTGGCCTTCTTCGGCCTCCTCCCCTTCGCTGACCAAGACAGCGCCCAATTTACCATCAACTGCAAAAGCGAGCGGCTCCCAACGCAAAGGCGCGACCTCGGCGACGAGTTGGAAGCGATCTTCGACAGTGCCGCGGGTTACCGTATACCTCTTTTGTTCCGAAAGGACTGGTGTTGGCCAGGGTGTCGGCGTCGGCACAGCGCGTACCGGCGCGAGGCAGCCGGCGATCACAGACGCGAGCAAGGGTAGCAGCAGCAGAATGCTGTGCAACCAGCGGGAGCGGACATTGGGACTCTGTGACGGTGAGGCGGTCATTTCTAAAAAGTGGATAGTGGTGCGTGACGAGTGGATGGTGGTGCATGTCGGGCGGGCGCAAACGAGCGTCCGCGGTCAACGAAAGGCTTGCTACGCAGCGCGCTCCTTTTGCGGCCCATGCGACTAGGCTAATAGCAAACGCATTTGTTGTCAACTCAATGGATTGACGGGGTCTGTTACAGTTTCTAGTTTTCGGTTATTCGTTTTTAGTAACCCCATTCGCACATGGTTTTGGGATTGAGGAAGGGCGAGGAGGCGTAAGGAGTGAATTGCGTTGCATGTTGTCTGAATCAGGATTTGCGGGATTTGGGGATTTTCAGGATTGTTGGCGACCGGTGGAGCGTTGGAACTGCAGGGGTCGGGGGTCGGGGGTCGGGGGTCGGGGGTCGGGGGTCGGGGGTCGGGGGTCGGGGGTCGGGGGTCGGGGGTCGGGGGTCGGGGGTCGGGGGTCGGGGGTCGGGGGTCGGGGGTCGGGGGTCGGGGGTCGGGGGTCGGGGGTCGGGGGTCGGGGGTCGGGGGTCGGGGGTCGGGGGTCGGGGGTCGGGGGTCGGGGGTCGGGGGTCGGGGGGAGGGGAGAGGGGGGAGGGGATAGGGGAGAGGGGCCGGAGACACGTGCGGCGGCGGCGGGACTGGTTTTGAAGGGGGGCGTTGCGGGGGGAGTCCCCCCGCACAAGGGAGGGCCGAAGGCCCGACCGCCCAAAACCAAGAGAGAGGGGAGAGGAGTGAGGAGTGAGAAAAACCTTTGCTGGCATCATAAGGGGACGCGAAAGGCGGTTACGGTCCGAGACGCATTTGGTTACAGGGTGGGGCTGATTTGCGTTGGCACGAATTGGCTTTGGGTGTGAAGTTGACCATTGTGTTTATATGCCTGATTGTGGTTGTGTTCTATGTGGCTCTGTGTTACCGTAATCAAATTGCCTAGCGCTGCCCAAGAGGCGGCCTTCGGCAAGCTTTTTTGGAACGAGTTCGACAGTCAGCGCTTGTTGGACCCTCCGGCTTGCGCCGGGGGTGCATCTGGGCCCCTCACAGTTTGTCGGGGCCCGCTCCGGCCCAAAAGTAGACTGGTCAGAACGGATCGCGCTAGACGCCTGGCAAAGGAATTGCCTGAGGCTGGAGCACAGATGAATAGAACAAAATTGCTGCGCCGCAGCGGTATGCGTATAGAGACCGCTCTGGCCGGTTCATTGCCGCCCTCTGTGCGCCGGGTCATGCACATCGAGCTTTCGATGTCGCTGGCATACGGCGTCTTCTACGCCTCCATCATCCCCTTCACGCCGGTCGTGCTGCGCCGGTTGGGCGCCAGCGTCGATATGCTGGCTCTCTATGCATCTCTTGTTTACATCGGTTCTGTCTTTACCTCCTTCAGTGTGGTGCTAATGCGCCGCCGCCGCACCATCAGCTTGATCGTCTTCTGCTGGCTGCTGGGGCGTTCGCTGTTCCTGCTCACGGCCTTCATTGCCGGCGCGATACCGCTGATGGCGATCGGCATCCTGCTAATGGTGTTGGAGGAGTTCGTTGTTCCCGCCTACACGCGTGTAATCCAGAAGATTTATCCGGAAACCGGGCGGGGTAAAGCGATGTCTGCTGTGCGCCTGGGGATGGTTTCAGTAATCCTTCTGGTCACGCCGCTGGCTGGTTGGGCATTGGATCATGCAGGGTATCAGGTGCTCTTTCCGATCGGCGCGCTGTTTGGCATTCTGGCCACGTATTTCTTTACGCGCATCGACCTTGACGAGGGGAAACTGCCGCCGCGCCAGACCAAGACATTTGCCGACCTGTGGCAGATCGTGCGCAGCGATCGAAACTTTGCGGTCTATCTTTTCGGTAACACGCTGTTTGGATTGGGCGGTCTGCTGGCATGGCCGCTTCACCCGATCGTGCAGGTGGATCGTTTGCAACTGTCCTATTCGGAAGTTGGCCTACTGGGTTTGGTCGAGTCGATAATCTGGCTGCTGAGCTATCTGGTGTGGGGGCGGATGATCGACAGACGGGGAGGCCTTTCTGTTGTGCGTGCGATCACGGCGATCTCTATCGTGACGCCTCTCTCGTACATGACGGCCCAAAGCCTGTGGATGTTGATACCGTCGGCAGTTGCGCGAGGAATGGGGATGGCGGGCTTTGAATTAGGGCGAATCAACGCCGGAATCCAGTTGGCAGATCCTGATCGAGTGACCGAGTATGCCGCGATCCAGTCGACAGTGGTCGGACTGCGCGGTCTCTTGACGCCGTTGGTGATGATGGGGCTTTTGCGGCTGGGCGTGCCGCACAGCGGCATCTTCCTGATCAGCGCGTTAGTCATGGCACTGGGATGGGTGTCGTTTGGTTGGGTGGAGGCGCCATTGCCTGCGGACGAGGGATTCGGCGAGCGCCAGAAACTGCGCTCTCGCTGGCCGTTCCGGCGACGGATTCCGCGCATGTGATGGGGATAGGGGGAACTGCAGGGGACAGGGGATAGGGGATAGGGGGTAGTGGCCGGAGACCAGTGGGGCGCTGGCGGGACGGGTTGGCAGTCGGGTTTTCGGGGGGGCGTTGCGGGGGGGATCCCCCCGCACAAGGGAGGGCCGCAGGCCCGACCGCCCAGATTGGCACTCGCCCTGGCGGCGCCTGCGTAGCGGCGACCGCCAGCCCTGAGCCGCCTTAGCGGCGAAGGGTGCGGAGGCACGCCTTAGCGGGCCGGAGCCGCCGAAGGGCGTCGGCGCCCGTAGGCGTACATAGGGGATAGATGATAGTGGTTAGGGGACAGTAGCCGGACGCGCTTTTGGTCCCAAAGTACGGTTGTTTTGCATGGTCACGAACTTACTATGGCTGAATAGTTACGATATTTGTATCAGTAGGATCTCAAAATAGAGATAGAATGGTGAGAACGGGACGCATGCCAGACGCCAGGCATAGCCTTTGTGTGAGGCTGGAGCAAAGATGAAAGCAAAAGAATTGTTGAACCGAACCGGTATGTGGCTAGAGACCGCTCTGGCCGGTTCCTTGACGCCCGCCGTACGCCGGGTTATGCACATCGAACTCTCGATGTCGCTAGCTTATGGCGTCTTTTACGCAACGGCCATCCCCTTCACGCAGGTTGTGCTGCGCCGTTTGGGCGCAACGGTCGATATGCTGGCGCTGTATACAGCGCTTCTCTTTGTCGGTTCGGTTTTCACCTCCTTCAGCATCGTGCTGATGCGCCGTCGCCGCACCATCAACTTGATCTTCTTCTGCTGGCTGCTGGGGCGATCGCTTTTTCTGCTCGCCGCCTTCGTCACCGGAGCCGTGCCGCTGATGGCGATAAGCGTCCTTTTCTCGCTGCTGGAATCATTTGTGATCCCGGCCTATACGCGCGTCATCCAGAAGATCTATCCGGAAAGCGGGCGGGGCAAAGTAATGTCCACGGTGCGGATGGGGCGGGTTTCGGTAATCCTACTGATCACGCCGTTGGCCGGCTGGGCTATGGACCTGGTGGGGTACCGCGTTCTCTTTCCTGTCGGTGCCCTCTTTGGCATCCTGGCTACCTTTCTCTTCACGCGCATCAACCTCGACGAGGGGGAATTGCCGCCGCGCAAGACCAAGACGTTCTCCGATCTGTGGCAGATCGTGCGCACCGACAAGAACTTTGCCATCTATCTGCTCAGCTACTCGCTTTTTGGGCTGGGAGGGCTGCTGAGTTGGCCGCTTTACCCGGTAGTGCAGGTGGACCGCTTGCAACTCTCCTATGCGGATATTGGGTTGCTAGGCCTAGTCGAGTCAGTCACCTGGCTGTTCAGTTATCTGCTGTGGGGGCGGACGATCGATAAACGCGGCGGCCTCTATGTGGTGCGCGCCATCTCCGCCATCTCGATGGTAACGCCGATCACCTACATGTTTGCCCAGAACCTGTGGATGTTGCTGCCTTCGGCTATCGCGCGGGGATTGGGGATGGCGGGCTTCGAGTTAGGGCGGATCAGCGCGGGTATCCAGCTGGCAGACCCGGACCGGGTGACGGAATACGCTGCGATCCAGTCGACAGTGGTTGGGCTGCGGGGCATGGTGGCGCCGGTGGTGACGGTGGGGCTTTTGCGACTGGGGGCGCCGCATAGCGCCATCTTCCTGCTCAGCGTGCTGTTCTCGGCGCTGGGGTGGGTCATGTTTGGCCGAGTGGAGGCGCCGACGCCGGGGGACGAGGACTACAGCGAGCGTCAGAAGCTGCGCTACCGGTGGCCGTTCCGGCGGCGGATCGTGCGGATGTGATGTTGGGGGGTTGGGTAGATGCCAGAGACGGGCACCCGCGGGGTGAAAACGGACCGGTCGCCAACTTCGGAAGGCAGGTGGTCAATAATGTAGAATAATGAACAACGTGGGAATGTAAGGATGGGCAGACTCGCTCCGCGAGCGAGTCCAAGACCCAGTTCAACCGTCAATTTGGTTATTTGCCGGGAAGGATATCAGGCGATACAGATTTTTGAGGAGCCTCTTCATGACCGAGTTACGCGACGCAAAAGACCCCGAAACCATAGATACGCTCCAACCCGAATTCAGAATCTCGGTGAAGAATTTCGGACCCATCGAGAATGGATCTGTAGTTCTGCGACCTCTCACCGTCTTCGTCGGGCCTAGCAATACAGGCAAGACTTATCTTGCCATTTTGATTTATGCTTTACGCCGGATCTTAGGTGGGTTTACTCGTCTTCCTGTGATACACCCCACTCAGTACCATTCAATTGGATTGGATCGTAGGAGCGAACAGTCTGAGACGGATGCCGATACGTTGGAAGAGAATGTTCAAGAGGTTCTAGAAAACCTATTTGCCGATGAAAGGCCCTTCTCTTTCTCAGACTTGCCAAATGGGGTGCGCGAAATTGCCGAGGGAACGCTTAACGATCCAGGCTTATTGGGAGCAGTCCTTGAGGCCGAGCTCCAACGCTGCTTCGACCTGGATTCTGTTGCTGAGTTGGTCGGACCGTCTGGGCACGAATTGATGAGTCTTTCGCTGGAAGGTAACGAGAGTGGCAAAGACCTTTGGCGAATGCGAATGGATGTATCCGAATCAGATGTTGCTACCAGCGGCCGAATCGAAGACATCGTGCTGCTCCCTGCGGGCTGGACTGATGAAAGAAGTGACTATTACTCGGTCTTGAGTGAATTTGACGAGTTAAGTGGAGGGTCATGGGGAGTCGAAGCACATTTGGATATCCAGCATCCCATTGACATTTTGGAGCAACTCGTTCACCCTTATCGCCTCGGATGGCGCGATAGAACGCATTATCTACCCGCAGCCCGTAGCGGGATAATGCAGAGTCATCGCGTCATAGCTAGTTCCCTTGTGGAGCGCTCGACTCGTGCCGGCTTTGCGCGCTTTCCGGAACTCCCAACGTTTTCGGGTGTGATGGTAGATTTCTTGCGGCGTTTGATTCTCTATAAGGAAACTGTTGGACGGGAAGACATGATGACTAATCTTGCTGATGCCCTCGAACGTGACGCACTTTCCGGGAACATCCGAACCACGGAATCCCAAGGCGGAGGTTACCCGGAGTTTGTGTACCGACCGCGAGAATCTCGAGCAGACATTCGTCTCACAAGAGCTTCGTCAATGGTGACCGAACTCGCACCCATCGTACTGTTTCTACGCGGCATCATTTCACGAGGCGACATGCTAATCATCGAAGAACCCGAAGCGCATCTTCATCCAGCGGCCCAAACCATAATGGCGGGCATCCTAGCGCGTTTGGTTCGCGAGGGAGTGCGCGTGGTGGTCACGACGCACAGCGATTGGATGCTAAAAGAAATCGGAAACTTGATTCGCGAGGGTGAATTGGGTGAAGACATCAATTCTTTAAGTGCCTGCCGTTCTCCTTCCAGCTCACTTCGTCCCAACGAGGTGGGAGTATGGTTGTTCCGTAAGGATGAGACTTCAACGGGTTCGACCATAGAGGAGATCCCGTTCGATCGCAGCGAAGGTGTTGAGCCAGGGGACTACGAGGATGTGGCAGAGGCTCTTTATAATCGGTCAGCAACCCTGCAGAACCGACTCGAGGAGTTAGCAGGAGACGTTGAAAGTGAACAGGAGTGAGGTTCTTGATGCAATCCGAGAGCAGATAGGTGAGGAAAACCTCAGCGGTTCGTACCGAAGAGAAGGTTGCCAGATGTACATGACCGATGTACCAAGTCCACGCGTGATAGCGGATGCAGATTTAGCTTTCCCTGCTCACAATCTAAGTGGAAAGAAGTGTGATTTCATTCTCTTTCTTTTTGAAAACGCCGAAAAGCTTCTCACTATTCCGGTGGAACTTAAAGGCGGAAATGTCGATGCATCGGAGGCGCATGAGCAATTGCAACAGGGAGCAGACTTTGCCGCGCGGGTAATGCCAAAGAGTTTAACTTCCGTTTGCCGTCCCGTTCTCATTCATGGCAAGGGCCTTCACACCCAACAACGCATTACACTTAATCGTGCCAAGATTCGATTTCGCGGCCAAGAACTAACCATCAAGACAGCACGCTGCAAGAACCGCGGGAATTTGGCTCAAGCTCTTAAGGAGTAAAAGGTGGGAGAGCACACGCGCCGCCCTGTGGTTGAATCGATAGGTCGTCCGCGTGCATATAAATTTGTGGACATCCGACGATAAGCCAACAGAAAGGAAACATATGAACACATATCGCGCCGGTTTGGTCGGGTGTGGCCGGATTGGCACTCTTTGGGAAACGGATCCGCCTACGCCGCTTACGCATGCGGGGGGGTTGGCGGTCTGCGCGCAGACGGAGTTGGTGGCGGGCGCAAGCCGGGGCAACGAGCATCTGCAACTGTTTGGGAAGATGTGGGATGTGGACGCTCTCTACCTGGATTACCGGGAGATGCTGGAGAAGGAAAGGCTTGATATTGTCTGCATCGCCACACATCCGGGCTTGCACCGGGATATCGTCGAGGCAGCGGTCGAGGCCGGCGCGAAGGGCATCCTGTGTGAGAAGCCGTTGGCTCTGAGCCTGGAGGACGGCGATGCCATTGTGGCGGCCTGTCGCGACGCAGGTTGCGTCCTGTCGGTGAATCACTCACGGCGCTGGAATCCTGCCTTTATCAAGGCAAAGGAGATGCTAGATTCCGGGGCTATCGGCGATTTGATCTCCATGCTCGGCATCTGTCAGGGGGTCAAACCGTTCCCAGCGTGGACCGCGGACGAAGAGGGTCCCCTGATCCATGATGCAGTCCACACCTTTGACCTCTTTCGCATCTATGGCGGCGATGTCAAATCTGTGGTAGGCACTGCCCACCGCCGCCACCACGATGGGTTTCGCGTCGAAGACGTCAGCGAGGCGATCTTCAGCTTCCATTCGGGTGTCAGCGCGGTCTGCATGGCCAACGAGTTGACCCGGTATGCCCGTTTCGGGATAGAGTTGCAGGGCACGGAGGGTGTCCTGAGCCTGGAGTACGCCGGCAACCAGTGGCTGCTGAGCGTCGACACGACCGACCACCTCAATGAACCGGACCCTCGCATCGAGTGGTACACGCTTGAACAGCAACCGTTTCCGGCCATCGAGGAGGCAAGTTCGATCCAGTTGGCGGTCGAGGAACTGGTGCGCTGCATTGAAGACGGTGGTGAACCCAGCTCAAACGGGGAAGACGGAGTTGCCTCGCTGGAGATGGTCATGGCCATATATGAGTCGCAGCGTCAGGGGAATCGTCCGGTGGAACTGCCTCTTGCCGACCGCTCATCCCAGCTGTATATGCTGCGGGAGGAAGGGCACTTCTGAGAGCACGTTTGAAAATTAGCTGGAGGCGGCGATACGCCTCAGCATAGTGTTAATGGAAGCGACGTAGACGAAGCCTTCGCTGCTCAGCGTGCAATGTTCGTAGTCTTTGCTCAGGCGACGATGGCGACCCAGCCAAGCAAAGGTGCGCTTGACGACCCAGCGACGAGGGAGGATGGCGAACCCCTTCTGTTCTGGGTTGCGTTTGACGATTTCAAGCGCGATATCGAAGGTTTCAAGCATCCAGTCCGCCAGACCAGCCTTGCCATAGATGCCATCCGCCCAGATACGTTGCGAAGAAGGCGTGATTTGTTGGAGCAGATGCAGGAGTTGTCTGGCGCCATGATAATCCTGGATGTTGGCTGCATGGACGACAACTGCCAGGAGGTTGCCCAGGGTATCGGTGACGAAGTGACGTTTGCGGCCGCTGATCTTTTTGCCGGCATCATAGCCGCGCACACCGCCCGCTTCCGTTGTTTTCACACTCTGACTGTCCATGACTGCTGCGCTCGGCTCTGGCTGGCGTCCTTGTTGTAGGCGGCTTAACCGGCACAATGCACTGTTGATCCGTCGCCAAAGCCCATTGAGGCACATTTTGCGAAAGGGATAGTACACACTGTTAAAGTTGGGAAAATCATGCGGCAAGTATCTCCAGGGACAGCCGGTGCGTACTACATAGAAGATCGCATTCATCACTTGGCGCATCGCCAATCTCATCGGCCGTCCCGCCCCTTTCCGGTTACAGCACAACCATGGTTTGATCACTTCCCATTCTTTCTGTGTCAGATCACTGGCATACCAACGATTTTCGTGCGACAATGTACCCTCCTGCTTGGTTTGGATAGGTTGGTTCCTACTCCCTATTCTACCAAGCAGGTATTTTCAAACACCCTTTCAGGTCAGCGTTCAGGAGGACAGAGGAGCCGACATGAAACATCTCTTCATCGACGATCACGAAGTTGAGGCCATCGAAAACCTGGCGCGCAAGCTGCATCAGCCCCAAAAACAGCGCGACAATGTCGTGATCCGGCCCGAATACCGCTGGGAAAACAACGGTATTCCGATACGCACGACGCCCGTCTGGTTGCCGGATGAGGGGGTCTTCAAGATGATCTACCTGACCAGAGCGGAGGGAATGGATCCCGAAATCAGGTTGGACGTAATCGGCGCGCCGGTGGGCGGGGAGAGTTTCGCCTGTTACGCCACATCGGAGGACGGGGTCAACTGGGAAAAGCCCTTTCTCGGCCTGTACGACTATCCTGCTCTGACCTCGCGGGGTACGCCCGTCGGCGGCGAAAACAACATCATCCCCAGCGCGAGGGGAATGCTGCAGGGGCCGATCTACGACGTCCACGACCAGGATCCCAGCCGCCGCTTCAAAGGACTGCGCTATGATGAGGGCGAACTGCGCTCGATGGTCTCGGCCGACTTTTTGCACTGGGAGACGCTCGACGTCCCCTCCCTACCCAGCCATGATGAGTCGCACCTGACGTATGACGAGACACGAAGACTGTTTATCGCCGCGGTCAAGCAGAACGGACCTTACGGGCGTTCCTGGCATCTGCTCACCAGCGAGGATTTCGTCCGCTGGGAGAAGCACGGACTGATCTTTCATGCCGATCAGGTCGACCAGGAGAACGGCAATGCCCGGCTGCAACGCTTTTTCGACGACCCGGCCTACCTAACGCCATATGTGAACCGCCCGGAAGAGTGGCGTACAGATGTCTACAACTTCCCCATATTCCCCTACGAGGGGCTCTACCTGGCGACACCGGTGATGCACCACTGGGCGGGCAAACATGCCCCGCTCTACGAAAACGTTGACAGCCGCAAATCGGTGGAACTGGCATCCAGCCGTAATCTGACGGACTGGGAGCGGGTCGCCGGGCGGGCGCCCTTTATGGAACTGTCGCCCGTCAGCGACGGAGAGACGTATGACACGGCCCAGATCTTGATATTGAATCGCCCAGTGCAGCGCAACAATGAGCTGTGGTTCTATTATATGGGCGTCCGGTACCGCTTCCTGCCGGTCGAAGATGCGCTCAACCGACGTTACATGGATGCCAGCGCGCTGTGTCTGGCGCGTCTGCGTATGGACGGGTTCGTTTCGCTCAAGGGCGGGGTCGAATGGGGGTCTGTGCGCACGCGGCCCCTTCAGGTCAGCGGGGAAACTTTGCACGTCAACACCGATTCCTGGCGGGGCCGGGTATTGACCGAGGTGATTGACGCCGGAAACGGCCAGCCCATTGTGGGCTACACGAAGGATGACTGCATCCCGGCCATCATCGACAGCATCGATGAACGCGTCCAATGGCGGGGAGGGCGTAGTTTGAAGGAGTTGGTCGGCCAGACTGTCTGCCTGCGCTTCCATCTGTGGCAGGCGGAACTTTATTCCTACTGGTTTGATTGAAACCGACAGGATTTCTCTACTGAGAAGTGCAGCCGCCGTAGATATGCGGGTTGCCAGTTCTCTCTACAACTCAACAGAAACGGAGTTAAAAGATGAAACGTTTCGAAGGGAAAACGGCTCTGGTTACCGGCGCGTCGCTCGGAATCGGGCGCGGCATCGCCCTGAGCCTGGCGGAGGAGGGCGCCAATGTGGTGGTCAATTACCGCTCGCACAAGGCTGAAGCAGAGAGCGCGGCGGAGGAGATTCGCCAACTGGGCGGTGAGGCGCTGGTCTGGCGGGCGGACGTTTCCGATCGCGACGCAATCGCCGCGATGATCAAGGGCGCGGTCGACCGCTTTGGCGGCATAGATGTTGCAGTTGCCAACGCTGCCATCTCGGTCCGGGAACCGGTGGTAGAGGCGAAGTGGGAAAACGTGTTGCGTACGTTCGAGGTTACGCAGTTCGGCGTTTTCCACACTTGCCAAATGGCTGCGCAGCAGATGCTGAAACAGCCGCTCACGGGGCGCAGCCGCGGCAAGATTGTGGTCATCAGTTCGGTTCATGAGGAGATTGCTTTCCCCAGCAGTGGAGCGTACAACATGTCGAAGGCGGCGATCAATCACCTGGCCCGGACGATGGCAGCCGAGCTGGCCGGGGACCGCATCAATGTCAACGTGATCAATCCCGGCTGGATCGACACGCCAGGGGAACGCAGTTTTTACAGCGAGGAGGATATAGCGGAAGGCGGACGGCGCATCCCCTGGGGGCGGATAGGTGTGCCGGAGGACATTGGCAAGGCGGCGGCCTATCTGGCCAGCGATGATGCCGATTACGTGACGGGCACGATCCTGCGGGTGGACGGCGGATTTGTGCATGGCCTTGTGCTGCCAGAACCGGCGGAGGAGTAGCCGCAAGGGCGCGGCACAGTTGGGCTCGACCGGCGCACGATTTGTTTCCTCCCTTCCACAAAAGGAGCGTCAGATGAGAGTTGCAACAGGCGGGCTCAGCCACGAGAGCAGCACGTTTACGCCAGTGCCGACGACGCGTGAGAGTTATGCGGAGCGATTCCTGCTTGAAGGCGACGATATCCTGCGTACATTCGCGGGGACGAATACGCCGATAGGCGGCTTTATTGCGGGCGCGCAGGCGCATGATTTCGAGCTTATTCCGACTCTGTTCGGCGAACCTCAACCGAGCGCGCCGACGCCGCGGCCTTTGTATGACGAACTGCTGGGCCGCATGTTGGAAGGGATTGCGAACGCGCTGCCGTTGGACGGTGTGTTGCTGGAACTGCACGGCTCGATGGCGGTCGGGGATCTTGACGCGCCCGATGGGCTGGGGGATGCGGAGGGTCATCTGCTGGCAGCAGTGCGCGAGACTGTCGGTCCGGAGGTGCCGGTCGTGGTGCAGCTTGACATCCACTCCAATATTTCGAAGCAAATGGTGGCGATGGCCGATGTCTTGATCGGGCGGGAGACCTTTCCGGAGGTCGACATGGCGGCACGCGGCCGCGAGTGCGCCGATGTGTTGGCGCGCATTGTCCGTGACGGTCTACGCCCGACGATGGCCCTGCACCAGATTCCAATGGTCTGGGGGCTAAACCAGGTGACAGCCCACCCACCGATGCGTGACGCCATCGCCGAATTGCACCGTATCGAGGGGCTGCCGGGGGTGGTTTGCGGCTCGATCGCTACGTGTTTTTTCCTGGCCGATGTGCCCGATATGGGAGCCTCGGTTTACATCGTAACCGACGACGACGAGGCGTTGGCGCAGCAGTATGCCGACCAGTTGGGCAACTGGATATACGCGCGCCGGCACGACTGGCAGTTGGAACTGTTGCCGGCCCGCGCTGCGTTAGAAAAGGCGCAGGCGGATGCGCGCTACCCCATTATCCTGGCCGATATGCAGGACAACACCGGCGGCGGCTCTCCGGGCGACAGTACGGGTGTGTTGCGCACCTTTATCGACATGGAGTTGCAGGATGCTTGCGTGCTCTACATCGTCGACCCCGAAGCGGTGGCGCGCTGCCAGGAGGCAGGTGTCGGCTCCCGTCTGACTTTGGAAGTGGGCGCCAAGTCGACCCCTTTACAGGGAACGCCGGTACCTATGGAAGTGGAAGTTGCGGCCCTTGCCGATGGAGCCTTCCAGTATGACGGGCCGATGTATGCAGGGTTGAGCGGCCATATGGGGCCTTCGGCGCATATAGTTCAGGATGGGATCCACGTGTTGTTGGTGAGCCGGCGGGAACAGCCTTTTGACACGGCGTTCGCGCGCACGCTCGGTCTCGACCCGCGGCAGATGCGGTACATTTGCGTTAAGTCCAGCGCCCACTTTCGGGCCGGATTCGAATCGTGGGCCGGCGCGATCCACGTGGTGGCCGAGCCGAGCGTCCATAGCTTGCATGACTTGCCCTTCCGGGGCCTCGGCCGCGACCTCTATCCACTCACTACGCAGGAATAGCTGTCCCACTCATATAGCAGGAACGAAATGAGAGGCGTTGGCACGCCTCTCATTTCACTTAACGGCATCCTTGGAGAGCGCCCCCGGTAGGAGTCGAACCTACGACAAAAGGTTTAGGAAACCTCTGCTCTATCCTCTGAGCTACGGGGGCAAGAAAACCTGCACACGTTTCGAAACGATAGCATAAAGCTCCTGACTGGTCAAAGAAATCAGCCGATTCTGCCGCTGTTGGGCTCTTGCACCTGGACGATGGTCGGTGGTTACGGCAACACCAACCAGGTTTCGATTGTGGGCAGCTAGTTCGCCCATTTCGCCGGAGTGATGTACAATCGGCGGAAATGATTTGCCCATCCTCTGTCAATCGGCGCGCTGGTTGGCCGGTGCCTGTGCGCGCGATCTCCGGTTGTCAGGTCTTTAGTGACTCGCCGCGGTTCGGGGCGATGGTGAGGCCCGCCCCGGCCCACAAATAGAGGCGTTGCATGCAAACTGCACAGGATTTTTCGCGAGGTGTAATGAAAAATGTCGGCGATGTGATCGTCGGTAAAGAGGAGGTAATTGAGCACCTGCTGATAGCGTTGCTGTGTGAAGGCCACGTCCTGCTTGAGGATGTACCGGGCGTGGGCAAGACGATGATGGCGCGTGCGCTGTCGGTCAGCCTGGGGGTGGACTTTCGCCGCCTGCAGTGCACGCCCGACCTGCTCCCCAGCGACATCACCGGCACGAGCATTTTCAACCAGGAGACCCGCCAGTTCCAGTTTATCGCCGGCCCGGCGTTTACTCATGTCCTGCTGGCGGACGAGATAAACCGCGCCACACCGCGCACGCAGGCCGCGCTACTGGAATGTATGGGTGAACAGCAGATCACCGCCGACGGCGTAACCCGTCCCTTGCCTCGCCCTTTCATGGTGATTGCCACTCAGAACCCAGTTGAATATGAAGGCACCTTCCCTTTGCCCGAGGCCCAGCTCGATCGATTCCTTTTCAAACTTAACCTGGGCTACTTGTCGGATGAGGAGGAGGGGAAGATGCTGATCAATTTGGGACACCGACATCCTATCGAGACGCTGGAGGCGGTGGTCGAAGGTCACAATCTGCCGGAACTGGCGGAACAGATTTGGCAGGTGACCGTGGCCGACAGCATTCGCGACTACATCGTCGGGCTGGTTCAGGCGACGCGCAGCCACACGGACTTGGTGTTGGGCGCCAGCCCGCGCGGTTCGTTGGCCCTCTATCGCGGCTCGCAGGCGCGGGCTGCGTTGCAGGGCCGCGATTATGCGCTGCCGGACGATGTGCAAGCGCTGGCGCCACTTGCCTTACCGCATCGCTGCATTGTGCGCTCGGACGCAGCCCTGAGGGGGCGCACGGCAGACCAGGTCATCTCCGAACTGCTGGAAGAGACAGCGCTCAATTTGGGCGAGACGACGGAGGAATGGGCTGAGGCCTCCACTACCGCGGGTCGGGAGTAGACGATTGTTTGATCTCTTTTTTCTTCTCCTTTTTTTGTTCGGGTTTGCCGTCTTTCTGCGGATGGATTGGATTTACTACGTCTTCTATGTGGTTGGAGGCGTCTGGCTGATCAGTCATTGGTGGACCCGGCGCAGTCTACGCAATCTGAACGTCTCGCGGCGGGTGCCGGCCAAAGCCTTTACCGGCGAAACAATCCGCAGCGACGTCAACTTTCACAACCGAAGCCGCCTGCCGATCCCTTGGTTGCGGCTGCAAGAGAATATCCCCATCGACCTGAGAGCGGTCGATAATTACAGCACGATTATCAGTATCGGCGGCCGTTCGCTGACAAGGCGCGAGTTCGCATTGTACTGCCATCGCCGCGGCTACTATGAGATAGGCCCGCTCAATCTCCATACCGGCGACCTGTTCGGTTTTGCCGAATCCTCGTGGCAGGAGACGAACGCACACCTTTTGACGGTTTACCCCAAAATCTACTCGCTGGCCGAACTGGGTCTGCCCAGCCTGCTGCCTTTCGGCGATATGCGCAGCCCTCACCGTCTCTTCCAGGATCCAAGCCGTATAGCTGGAGTTCGCCCCTACGCCAGCGGCGACAGTATGCGCCACATTCACTGGCGGGCCAGCGCCCACGAGGACAAGCTCCTGGTGAAGAAATTCCAACCTTCGATGGCCCTCAGTACCACAATTGTACTCGATTTGGATCGCAGGTCCTTCCCATATCGAGAGGAGTACGGAGGCAGCGAATGGGCTGTAGTGCTGGCGGCATCTCTGGCCAGTCATGTGTCCGAGCAGAGGCAGGAGGTCGGATTTCTCAGCAACGGGGAGGATCCCCGCTCGGGCGCGGAGGTCCTGGCCATCCCCGCCCACAGTGGGCGCGGCCATCTGATGGGGATACTTGAAATACTGGCGCGCATTCAGTTGCGGGAAGTGCGCAACGCCGATGGAGACTCGTCGACCCGGAAAAACGGCGCGCCGGCGGGGACGACCAGCGGGGGTTCCGCAAAGGAAGAGGGGAACTCTCCGATTGCTCTTTCGACTTGGTTGCCGGGGCGGGCGGCGCAACTAAGTTGGGGGTCTACGTTGGTTGTGGTGACGCCCCGACTGACGGAGAGTCTGATCTGGGTATTGCACGGCATGTACCGGCGTGGTGTCAATGTGTATGTCCTCGCGTGCACGCTGCAGCCCCAGTTCAAGCGCATGAAGGAGAAGGCGGAGGCCTTGGGCGTTACCTCACATCAGACAATCTGGGAATCGGACTTGATGGATTTGCAAAGTTAGTCGAAAGACAGATGGCAGAGTCAGATAGTCCCCAACAACTACCTAGTTTCGACCATGCATGGCAGGACTCTCTCTTGCGTCCGGCTGTCATCGCGGCGTTGGTCGGCTGCATATTGGTGGCGCTGATATCGTTCATCCGGCATATTGGGCCGGAACTGCCCGCGGGCTATATCAATATCCTGCGCATCACGTCGATTGGGGCGGCGTTGGTCGGCGGCTACACCACTACCATCCTGGTACGTCCGCGACAGCGCCAGCGGCGCACAATGAGTTATCGTCTTTCGGAAATTGGTTTGATCCTTTTCGTCGCCCGCATAGCGCTCTGGTCGACAGTCGAGGGTTGGCCAGCGCTGGGAGAGATGTTTCTGCAACCGTTTGCCGTTTTTCTCACCCTTGGGTTCGTCATCAACGCGATTCTGATCCTGATCGGCTGGGGCATGGCCGTCCTGGTGACAAATGATTTCCTGGCCATGGGCTTGCAAGCGGACGAAATAGTCGATTTGGAGGCGGCGTCCAGACCGGTCAGCGGTGACGATCATCGCATTCAGAGTGACCGTGGGGCAATTGTACGCCGTTTCAGCGAACGTTGGGCAATGGGGGGGATGCTCCTCATTGCGCTGAGCGCGGCCAGCCAGGTGGGGCTGGGCACGAATGGATTCTTCGCGCTGGTGCGTCAGGATATAGCTGGGGGCGTCATCGGCGCCGCGATCGTCTACTTTGTGCTGGGGTTACTGCTGCTAACATTCGGCCAACTGGCGGCACTGAGAGCCAGGTGGCAACTGGCAAAGCTGCCCAGTGAAGCTACAGTCGCGCGCAACTGGCCCTTTTATGCTTTCGGCTTGCTGGTGGTGGTGGCGGCTGCGGCTTTTTTGATGCCTTTGGGAGGGACGTTTCGGCTTGCCCAATTGTTGGGGCTGGCCATGCGAATGGTTTCCGGTGCGGTCTTCCTGATTCTGGGGCTGTTGATGGGCCTATTAGGCCTTTTGTTCGGCGGTGACGAGCAACCGGTGGAGGAGCCGGCGCGCGAACAGCCGGAGATGGGTACGCCACAGATCGAACAGGCATTATCGCCCGAGGCGCCGCCCTGGCTGGGGGGCACTGTGTTCTGGATAATTGTCGCGCTCCTGCTCGGCTATGCGGCCTACATTTATCTACAGGGGCGGGGGGTAAACTTTCAGTTGCTGTTGGCGTGGCTGCGGCAGTTCCTGCTCGGCTGGCGGCAGATTGGTGACGCCTTCAACGAATGGCGCACGCGTACGCTGACCCCGGCGGAAGAAGAGCAAGGCAAGTCGCGTCGCTCACGCGTGCGCCGCTGGCTGAATGACTTGATGCTCGGCCGCCTGCCGCCCGATGAGCAGGTGAAATATTTCTATCGTTCGACGCTGGAGAGCGCCGCCGAGCACGGAATGCGACGGCGCCCGGGTGAAACGCCGCACAGATTTCAGGCGCGTTTGGCGGACAAGGTTGAGAGTGAAGATGAGGCGGCTGTCGCACGGCTGACAGCCGGCTTTGTGAGAATCGAATTTGCCCGTCAAAGCACGGAGGTAACGGCAGTACCTCTGTTGAAACGTGCCTGGACTCAGATTCGGGGGGCACTAGGGCGATTACAGGAAGGGCAGACGCCTAAGGATGGTGGAGAGGAGGCTGATCAGGAGGCCAAAGAGTGAACAAGCCTCATGCGCCGGACCTCGCGGCTGGAGTCGAACTGTTACGCGATTCTAAAGGGCACGGCTGTCAGATTCATTCTTCGTGAATTCCAGATTCATTGAACTGTCAGCTCCTGAAACGAAACTCAGAATTGGTTTAGATATCGTTGCTCCAAACCGCGCAAGAATCAGGACGAGAAGCCGCTCACGCCTTGACATTCCCCATGAATACTCCACGATCTGGGGCACACCCGGTCATTTTTTTGTGTTTGACGACGCCAAAGTTGATTGCTATAATGCAGGGACGCAAGTAGTCAGCACAGGGCGGTAACTGTGGCCTGCGGTTTTGGCTGCAATGTTGGCTCACCCACCGCCTTGGGAACAACAACGCAATCCATAGGTGGACAATTCGATGATGTCAGAGTCAGAGCAGTTAGGCGACGAGGCCGAGAACACCGACGGTGAGCAAGCCAGTGAAGAGCAGCAGGCCAGTGAAGAGCAGCAGGCCAGTGATGACCAGCAGGCCAGTGATGACCAGCAGGCCAGTGAAGACCAGCAGGCCGATGAGATGCTTTTTGAACAGTATCTCGCGGAAGAGGATGATCTCAGTCTGCCGGAACGCGGCGATCTTCGCGAAGGTATTGTCGTGGAGGTACGCACGAATGAGTTGTTGGTGAACATTGGCGCCAAGCGAGATGGGATTGTGCCCCAGTCGGATCTGAATCGGCTCGAAGATGAATATATGGGCACATTGCTTGAAGGTGAGACGGTACCGGTTGTCGTGAGCAAACTCACGACCGACGAAGGAATGTTGGTATTGAGCATTGCCGACGCCTTACAGAAGAAGGATTGGCTCGTCGCTGAAAAGATGCTGGAGAGCGGTGAGATCACGGTCAGGAAGGTTGTAGGCTATAACAAAGGCGGCCTGTTGGCCGATTTCGACCACTTGCGGGGCTTTATACCGGCTTCTCATATCGTGGGGCTGCCCCGCAATATGAACGAGGACCAGCGCAACGAGCGGTTGCAACAGGTTGTAGGCCAAGAGTTGCCTGTGAAGGTTATCGAAGTGGAGCGGCAACGGCGCCGGCTTGTACTCTCTTATCGGCTGGCTGAGCGCGAGTACCGGGCTGGGCGCAAAACGCAGTTGTTCGAGGAGCTAAAGGTCGGCGCGGTCGTAGAGGGAGAGGTACGCAGCCTGCGCCCCTTTGGTGCGTTCGTCGATATTGGCGGCGCGGACGGTCTACTGCACGTGAGTGAAATCGGGTGGACACCGGTCAGCCACCCGCGCGATGTTTTGCGGGTGGGCGAGCGCATTCAGGTCGAAGTACTGCGCCTGGACCAGGAACGCAGCCGCATCGCGCTTAGCCGCAAACGGCTCTTGTCGAATCCCTGGGAGAGCATTGAAGAGCGCTATAAGGTGAATGACACGATTCTGGTCACCGTTACAAGAGTGATAGATTTTGGCGCATTCGCCCAACTTGAACCGGGAATCGAAGGACTGATCCACATCAGCGAACTTGCCGATATCACTGTAGCCGAGCCACTCAAGATGGTAAGCAGCGGTGATCGCATTCCGGTCAAGATCCTACGCATTCACCCGGATCGGCAACGCATCGGCCTGAGCCGACGTCAGTCCGACGAAATAATCGGGCAGGCGCTGCTGGAGACGGAGGCAGAGAAATTCGAAAGTCGTGCTGTTGAGGAGCCGGAGGCGCCGGTCGGCGAGGCGGAGGCGTCCGTTGACGAGCCGGAAGCATCTGTTGGTGAGCCGGAAGCTTCCCCAAGTGAACCAGAAGCGTCTGTTGGTGAGCCGGAGGCAGCCGCTGTCGAGCCTGAGACACATGCTCCCGCAGAAGAGATGGTTGACTCTGTATCTGAAGAGGGCACGGTTGCGGATTCGGCACCTGGCCCGGCCGTTGGGGAAGCAGCCACTGAGGAAGAGCCATCTGTGGAAGCTGCGATGGATGAAACAGAGGAAAGGTCCTGAAGACGCATTTGCAGTCAATGCCCCCAGTCGTTTATACTTAGATAACCTGCCAGTCGCTTGAAGTAATATGGGCTGGCAGGCTTGTTTTGTTCGAT
This sequence comes from Caldilineaceae bacterium, assembly GCA_965220715.1. Classification (GTDB taxonomy): domain Bacteria; phylum Chloroflexota; class Anaerolineae; order Caldilineales; family Caldilineaceae; genus Bin5. The sequence continues at coordinate 2,107,735 of OZ244843.1, read as the reverse complement.
TTGCACCAACCTCTTGAAGGGGGTGAGTTCGATTAGCGTTGAATTGAGGCCTGGAGAATCTCAGGAAAGCCTGATGCGTCGGTTTCGCAAGTCGGTAGCCGAGGCGCGCATACTGCCCATTGTGCGGCAGAAGCGCTGGTTTACGTCCAAGAGTGAAGTGCGGCGCATCAATAAACAGAAAGCGATCCGGAAGGCACGACGAAATGCGGCCCGTTCTTTCCGTTAGAGAAATCTACAAACACTAAGCAGTTTTACTGCCGGCCACGCGCCTACTGATGGAGATTTATGGCTGAGGAAATACTCACACTGGAAGGCAAAGTCGTCGAAGCATTGCCGAATGCGCAGTTTCGGGTGGAATTGGAGAATGGACACGTTGTTCTGGCCTATCTGTCCGGCAAGATGCGAAGAAACTACATTCGCGTGTTTCTCGGCGACAAGGTGAGAGTCGATATGAGTCCCTATGATTTGACACGCGGACGCATAACATATCGGCGTAAGTAGCGAGTAGTTTGCACCGGGGCAGCCCGGTTGAACGTGTCGCAAAGGCGCGAGGCTGGCGCTCCTGAACACAGGGGCGTTAATACTGCTTGCCAGAAATCGATCATTGCGGAAGGTGAAACGAGCCGGGAATGGGAACATTCCCGGTTTTTGTATTTGGGGCGGTTCAGAGGGGCGGCAGGTTTTTCAGTGTAGTTACAGCGTCTTCGACGAAGAGCCGCTCGGCCTCAAAGGTCAACCGTTCGCTAGCGGTGGTCAGCGGCGCCCACAGGACCTGAAATTGCTTAGCGTCTTTGGGGGGCCGGGTTGTCTGCCGGGCGGACAGGAGTTCCATCAGGAAGTAACGTTCTTCCCGGATGTAGTGGGCACCTTTGTAGTTGAATTCGACTGTACGCCAGCCCAGGTCTGCAAGGATGCGCAGGTCACAAAAACCTGTTTCTTCGCAGGTTTCGCGCAGGGCTGCTTCCTCAGCGCTCTCGCCGGGATCGATATGTCCCTTGGGCAGCCGCACTTCGGCGCGACTGGGCCGATCCAGGAGAAGCAGAAAGGATTCTGCAGCCGGCAGGTGGGAGAGGATGTTTCTTTGCGTCACGATTCCACCGGCGGAGCGGTATGTTATCGTCTTCACTGGTCAACTCCTGTGCTACAATATACTCATGCAGACTCTGATTTCGGGGGCAAGGGTCCTAGGTATCCCTCTCGACAGCGAACAGATCGAGCAGTTTCGCGTTTTTGCCGTGCTGCTGGCCGAGTGGAACCAGAAGATGAATCTGACCGCGATTACGGAAATTGAAGAAGTGCAGAAAAAGCATTTCCTGGACTGTCTGGTTGGCCTGCCGCTTGTCGCAAAGGAGATTGGAGCGTCTGTGCCGCCAAAGCGGGCGTTGGCTTGCATCGATATCGGCACTGGCGCCGGTTTCCCGGGGGTACCTCTAAAGATCGCGTGGCCCAATCTGAAACTGACGCTTATGGATGGCACTGCCAAGAAAATACGCTTTCTAGACGAGGTGGTGACCGCGTTGTCGCTCGAGAATGTAACTCTCGTACAGGGTAGAGCTGAAGAATTGGGCCGTCATGGTCGTTTCCGCGGCCAGTTCGATCTGGCGACGGCCAGAGCGGTGGCACGGCTCAACACGCTGACTGAGTATGTATTGCCGTTTGTGCGCCAGAGCGGAATGGCGGTCATATATAAAGGCCCAAACGCGGCCGAGGAGTTCATGGAAGCGCGCAAAGCGATAGAACTGCTGGGCGGCGAAACGGTCCGGTTCTCGCCTGTAGGCGTGCCGACACTGGATGAGGAGCGGCGAGTTCTGCTGATAAGAAAGTTACGCAAGACGCCCAAACTCTACCCCAGGCAGCAAGGATTACCCCGAACAGAACCTCTCTGACGGCGGGCAAAGTTGAAATTTGGGTGCGCGCCGTTCAGCAGTGGCGACGTGCTATTGCCTTTGGTAACTTTGTCAACGCAGATAGTAGGTCATATGCTGGAAGTGGACAACCGGATCGATATATTCGACGCGAACGTGCGAGGGGACGGCCAGAGTGATGGGTGCGTAACACAGTATGCTGCTCAGGCCCGCTTCAATTAGCTCACTGGCGACGCGCTGGGCGGCGTAGGCAGGGACAGCCATCACGGCAATTCTCACATTAGACTCTTTAACTTGCTGTTTGAGGTCGGCGAAATCCTCGATGCGCAAACCATCTCCGATTGGCTGCCCGATTTTCTGTGTGTCCTCATCCAAGACTGATACGATGCGAAAGCCGCTCGATTCAAATTCCTGGTAGTTGGCAATGGCCGTGCCGAGGGAGCCGGCGCCCACAAGTATCACCGGCCAAATCCTGTCGACGTTGAGGATCTTCTGTAGCTGCTGGCACAAGAACGCGATGTTGTATCCCGTTCCTTGCTTGCCAAATTCACCAAAGTGGCTGAGATCCTTGCGAATCTGTGCGGAACTGATGCCCAGATGCTCCCCCAACTCCTGGCTGGAGGTAACTTCCCGCCCTTCAACCGCCAACAAGCGGAGGGTCCGCAAATAGACCGGCAGTCGTCCGATAACGATGTCAGGGATGGGAGCCTTCCCTGGCGCTCTTTCGTCCTTCACCGTTACGTTGTCGCTTTCCTCAGTTGGGGCCGAATTGACAGTGTTTGTGGGAACCTGTCTGGACTGACAGGCACAGACTCTTGGGTGGACAGTTGGGCCGCGTATACCCGTTTGGCCCATTTCCGACTGAGAAATAATTCACTAATGATAACACAGTCCAGTCTGGAGAGCAATCACTGCCAGTTTTGAGCTTTTTGGTTTTTTGTTCTTAGTGGGGAGCTTGTACAAGAGATAAAGAAGGGCATGACAAGCGGTTGACTGAACTGGGATTCTTGGATTTTGGGGATGGGTAGGATAGCCGGCGAGGTTGGCATGGGGCGGGGCCGCGCTGTTCTCACATGCGTAGCGGCTCACATGCGTAGCGTTTCTGTGTGACCGTCGACAGCCAGGGCCTGACCAGCAATGCGGGCGCCGCTGTCGGAACAGAGAAAGAGGACCGTTTCGGCGATATCGTCCGCGGCTATCAGCGTGCGCAACGAGCTTTTTTCGCGAAAGGCGGCCCTGATTTCCTCTGCGCTGACGCCGCGAGCGGCGGCCTTTGCGGCGATCACGCCGTTGATGCGCGGCCCTTCAACGGTGCCGGGGCAGACGGCATTGACTCGAATTCCGAAGGGTCCCAGTTCCATGGCCAGAGTCTTGGTCAGGCCGATCAGCGCCCATTTGGAGGCGGCGTAGGGGGCACGCAGAGGGTAGCCATACAGGCCGGCCGTGGAGGCGATGTTGACAATCGAGCCGCCGCCGCTCTCTTTGAGCAAGGGAATGGCCAGGCGTGAGCAGTAGAAGGCTCCGTTCAGATTCACATCTATCGTGTGCTGCCAGTCGGCCGGCGCGATGCATTCGGCATTTGCAGTTGGGCCGGAGATGCCGGCGTTGTTCACCAGCACATCCAGCCCGCCCAGTTCATGTGCGACAGCTTGAAAAACCGCTTCCATCTGCCCTGGGTCGGCCACATCGGCGTAGACGCCGGTCAGCCGGTCGGCGGAACCATCAAGCTGCGCCAGTGCGTCTTCGTCTACGTCACAGACATGCACGCGTGCGCCTGCCTGGAGGAAACGATGGGCAATGACCAGACCTATTCCCCCGGCCGCGGCGGATATAAAGACCCGCTTGCCAGCGATTCCTTTCATCTTCGAATCCTCAATTTTCCGACGTCCATGGTCGAAGATGGGCCGCGGCTGCGCCCGTCACCCGCGGTTATCCATAAGCGCCGTGTGGCAAAAATCCGAGAAGCCGCAGCAGCCTGTCATCGGCGCCGGCATAGACGTGGTCAGGCATGCTGTAGTTCATGAACGGGTAGTACTTATGCCCGATGATTCGCCGGGCGTAGGTAACTTGCGTGATGAAGCGTGTGCGCTGACTACGGTTGGGGCCGCCCCGGTGCCAGACCTGGTTGTTAAACAGGACTACGCTGCCCGCCAGTCCCAGATTGTAGCGGATGCGTTCTTCCCACTCTGTGCCGTCCAACTGACGCGGCGGACTGGCCCCGAACAGATGCGAGCCAGGGATAACTTCGGTGCCGCCGTGCTCGACTTCGGTGACGTCGGTGAGGTAGTAGTTGGCAGTGAAGAAGAGAGCGGGCAGCTGCACATTAGGCGGGGCGCTGCCTTCGGTGACGATAAAATGGGGCCGATCATCCTGGTGCCAGCCATCCAGGCCCCCGCCAGGGGGAGAAATGAAGGAGTTGTTGTGGATGACGTGGCAGTCCGGGCCGATGATCGCTTCGGCCAAGGAGATCATCGGCTCCACGTCGAACAGGCGTAGATTAGCGGCACTGGTCTCGAACATGCGGTGGGCCAGGTGGGCGCGATGACTCTTGTTGTTCAGCCCATTGGGATTATCTCGCAACGACCTTTCCAGGTCGGAGCGCAGTTCAGAGGTCCAGTCCAGCGGCAGCACATTGCGGAGGAATAGGCATCCCTCACGGTTGAACTGGTCCACCCAGGCGCCAAGTTGCTCTTCGCTGACTTTCTCATCTGCAAGATAGTGCGTATTCATTGCTCTCTACTCCCCTTTTTTGTCATGTTTCGGTCGCTTGCTGCCTTCAGCCATCGAAAGAGGTAGTGCATCCAGCAGCAGTCTCAGTCCATCTCTCGAACTCAACAATTATGATTCAGATAATCAGAAACCTTGTAGACGGCTCAGGTCGGCGACGGGCGCGGGGAGTAGTGCGATGCGCTGAACAAGCCCCTGGCGTGCAAGGCGCACGTCCTCCTCCTCTGCGTTCACCAGCACAGTTTCAAAGAACCTGTTGATCGGTGCGGTCAACTCGGCCAGGACTTGCCCCAGCGACTCAGCAGCATCCTCGGCCCTCTCCAGTTTCGCGGCCGCGCCCTCGCAAGCTGTGTGCAATTCGTACTCCACCTCCTCCTGGTAGGCAGCGGGATGGAGGGGCAGTTCGTGTTTGATGCCGCGCACGATGCGGGCGCAACGGGCGTAAGCAGTGAAGACATCTTCCCATTCAGGGGAGGCGACCGCGGCGGCCAGATGATGAACAGTGCCGACGGCCGCATAGGGATCATCTGCGCGCGCGGCCAGCACGGCGTCCACGACATCGGGCGGATAACCCAGGTCCCGTAATTTCCTTTCCAAACGGCGAATGATGAAGTCCCTGGCGCTTGAAACGGCTACGTCAGACAGAAGAGCTCCGTAGTGTGAGGCCGCCTGCTCCAGGGCAGTAGTCAGATCGAACGAAGAATTGGTGAGAGTCAGGGCGTTTACGATCCCAAGTGCGGCGCGGCGCAGACCAAAGGGATCGGCGCTGCCGCTGGGCGTCACGCCGACACCAAAGAGACCGACCAGACTATCCAGTTTGTCGGCAAGGCTCAGGGCAAGGCCGACCTTGCTCTTGGGTATGGAGTCGCCGTCGAAGCGGGGCAGGTAGTGCTCCCGAATCGCCTGAGCCACCGGTGGTGGTTCGCCGCTCTTCAGGGCGTAGATTTCCCCCATTACCCCTTGCAGACTGGTCATTTCGACAACCATGGAGGTAACCAGGTCCACCTTACAGAGCGCGGCAGCCTGCCGAGAGGTCTCTACTTCCTCCTCGTCGCTTCCGAGCATCTGCGCGATTTGGGGGGCCAGCGTTTGCAAGCGGGCCGCCTTCTCGAGCATCGAGCCGAGTTTGGCGTGGAATGTGAGGGTAGCCAGACGTTGGGTAAAGGTGTCGAGGGGCTTGGCAGTATCTTTCCGAAAGAAGAATTCGGCATCGGCGTAGCGGGCGCGGATGACGCCCTCATTGCCCTGCCGCACTACGTCGGGATGGTCCAGTTCGTCGGCATTGGCTATAGTGATAAATCGGGGCGCCAAAGTAGAGGCGCCGTCCGAGCCTGAGGGCATGGCCATGACAGGGAAGTAGCGTTGGTGCTTTTTCATCACCGCGGTCAGTATCGGTTGGGGGAGGTCCAGAAAGCGCTGTTCGAAGGAGCCGATAACGGCCTGCGGAGCTTCCACCAGATCTGTTACTTCGTCTAGAAGTTCCTCATCCGGCCCCCACTCGTAGATCCCGGGCGGTAGCGGGTCGGCGCCTCCTGTTTCGATGGCAACGGCGCGAGCGGCCACGTCCTGTACGGCCGCTGCGATCAGTTTGCGGCGGTCTGCTCGGAACAGGCAGATGCCTTGCGCGGCCGCGTCGTCGAAGTAGCTGTCGGCTTCGGCGATGTCGAAAGTTGTAAACTCGCCGGCGGGCAGGCGCGCCCGCGCATCGCGAAAACGGGGCCCGCGGCTGACTCGCCCGCTGGTGACATGGGCCCATGATACGGGAATAACCTCCGACCCGTAGAGTGCGACGATCCAACGTAAGGGGCGAGGATAGCTCTTGTTGCTGCTGTTCCAGCGCATAGTCCTGCCCCACTGCATACCTTCAAGCAGATCTTCGATTAGTTGCGGCAGCACGGCAGAGGTCGGCTCACCCTCCAGCCTGGTTACGGCGTAGACATAGTTGCCTCGGACTTCCAGATCGGATGGTTGGACGCCCTGGCCGCGGGCGAAGCCGATAGCAGCCTTTGTCGGCTGGCCGTCGGAATCGAAGGCGCGCTCAGCGGGCGGCCCTCTGCGTTCGACGATTTCGTCCTGCTGGCGCGAGGCCAGTTCCTGCACCTGGGCGAACAGGCGGCGGGGCGTTCCGGAAACGGTAAGTCTGCCGTATGTGAGCCGCGCTTGCTCTAGCAGGTCCCGCAGACGTAGCTCGATCTGGCGGATTCCCACGGGCACATCACCGGCGGGAAGTTCCTCGCTGCCCAGTTCAATGAGCAGCGATTGGGGGTCGGATACTTGAACAGCAGCGACGTCTTGTCTGGGGATTGAATTGCCATCGCTTTGGGCGGGCTCCTCGCCGTCATCTAGCCAGGGATACTCCTCGTGCAGCCGCTGTTCCACGTACAGTTCGGAGATGCGGCGGGCCTGGCTGCGCATTGCGGCAAAGAATTTGGCACGTTCGGTAACGCCGATAGCTCCTCGTGTGTCCAGGATGTTAAAGGCCTGGCTCTGGCGAAGCACGTAGTCGTGGGCGGGCGCAACGAGGCCGCGCTCGATGCAGGCCTCGGCCTCGGCGTTGTAGAGATCGCATAGTGTCCGTTGGCGCTCGACGTCGGCCAACTCGAAGTTATAGATACAGTGTTCGATCTCCTGCTGACGATAGATCTCGCCGTAGGTGTGGACGCCATCGAAGTCGATCGACCAGACCTCGGTCCGCTGCTGGAGATACATGATGATCCGCTCCAGCCCATAGGTGATCTCCACGCTGACGGGGTCGAGGCTGACGCCGCCGGCTTGTTGAAAATAGGTGAACTGTGTGATCTCCTGGCCGTCGAGCCAGACTTCCCAGCCGAGGCCCCAGGCGCCGAGGGCGGGCGATTCCCAGTTGTCTTCGACAAAGCGGATGTCGTGACGGTGGCGTTCGAGGCCGATGGCCTCCAGGCTGCTCAGATATAGTTCCTGAGGATTTCCGGGGTCCGGTTTGAGCAGCACCTGATATTGGGTGTGCATTTGCATGCGGTTGGGATTTTCGGCGTATCGGCCGTCATCGGCGCGAAAGGAAGGCTCGACGTAGGCGACGTTCCACGGCTCGGGCCCGAGCACGCGCAGTACGGTGGCAGGGTTCATGGTGCCGGCGCCCAGTTTTTCGCTGTGGGGCTGCCAGATCTGGCAACCGCGCGCGGCCCAGTATTCGTGCAGACGGCGGATGGTTTCCTGCATTGAGGGTGTGTCACTCATTGTTCAACTCGTTGGAAGCGGATCGTAACCAGTAGTTTCCGGTCACTGGAAGTTGGTTTCTGTTATTGACTATTCGCTATGTAGCCGTTACTGCAAAGCCGTTAGCTGCCACGGCTTGCTGAAAGAGGCTCTCGTCGAGCTTCAGGCCGAAGCCGGGGGCGTCCGGAAGATGCACATGGCCGTCATCAACAGTATATGCGGAACTGTCCAGCCCGGGCGTGGAGAGCTCGTCCCACTCGACGAAGGCAAAGCCAGCGACGGCGGCGGCCAAGTGGCCGGAGACAAAGTTTCCGAGATGGGCCCCGTAGTGATGGGGCGCTGTGCGCACGTTCCAGGAATCCAATTTGGGAGCAGTTTGCAGCCATTTTGTCATGCCATAGGAGAAAATGTCGTATTGAATGACGTCGACGATCCCTCTGCGTGCGTAATCCAGAAGGTGAGGCGAAGCCGACCCTTCGCCGTCGGCGATGAGGACGGACAGCCCCTCGCGCTCGATCCAGGCATGCAGATCATCATACAGTTCATCATCCTCGTGGAAGGCCTCCTCCAGCCAGTAAACGTTGCAGTCGGCGGTTTCGGTCAGAATATGTTTGGCTATGTTGAGAGTATAGCCATTATTGGCATCTATGAGAATGGTGGCGTCGGCGCCGACCGCCGCGCGCACAGCCCGGATGACGGCAATGTCACGGCGATTGCCTTCCAACGGAGGCATGTGCCGGGCGCCACGGCCTACTTTGATTTTGAAGGCGCGATGCCCCTGCTCATAGCCGAATCGAGCTTCCGTGGCGATCAGGGCAGCGCCTTCCTCGTCGGTGGGTAGGTGGAGGTCATCAATCAGCAGCGTGGTGTCGTAGCAGGGTACGCGCAGCGGCCCGGTCAGGTTTTTGCCGGCGCGTTCGGCCAGGATCTGGTAGACGGGGCGGCCGGCGCGCTGGCCCAGTAGATCCCAGAGCGGATACTCCAGGGGGAAGGCTGCCTGATTGACGCCATTGTCAACGTTGATGAGTTCGTCCAGCTGCATACCGAGAAGCAGTTGGGCCTGTTGGCGGGTGAGACGACTTACGCCAAACCCCGAAATCCCATCTGCGGTTGTGACGCGCGCAAGAGAGACCTGCGACTGCCAGCCGTGGTCGCTCTTTTTGCGGGCGTTGAAGCCGGCAAGGCGGGGCCGCCGGCCGACGAGAGTCGCGGACTCGATTGCGGTAATACGCGCACTGCGCATCTGGGTAACTCCTGGACGACCTGTTTAACTCTCAGAAATTGTAGGAAAGATTGTGCGCCGATGCCAATTCAGCGGCACTCTGCAGACGGTAAATCACATGACACATCCAGAAAATCCTGGCGGATTCCCCAATAACGGGGGAACAATTGTTACTGGCGCACTGCAAAGCCGTTGGCGGCTACGGCCTGTTGGAAGAGTTCTTCATCAAGCGCCAGCCCGAAGCCGGGTGCGTCCGGCAAGAGTACCTGCCCTTCCTTCACCTGGTAGGCCGATCCGTCCAGCCCCGGCGTGGAGACCTCGTCCCACTCGATGAAGAGAAAGCCATCGACGGCCGCGGCCAGATGGCCAGAGACATAGTTGCCTATGTGGCGCCCGTAGTGATGCGGCGCGGTGCCCACGTTCCAGCCGTCGAGGCGGGCGCCGGTCTCGAGCCAGTTGGTAATGCCATAGCTGAAAATGTCGTATTGAATGATGTCAACGAAGCCATCGCGGGCGAAGTCCAGCAGCAGGGGAGAGGCTTGGCCCTCGCCGTCGGCAATGTGGACCGACAGTCCTTCGCGTTCGATCCAGGCTTGCAGATCCTCGTAGAGCACGCCGTCTTCGTGAAAGGCTTCTTCGAGCCAGAAGAGGTTGCAGTCGGCAGTCTCGGTCAGAATATGTTTGGCAATGTTGAGATTATAGCCATTATTGGCATCGATCAGTAAGGTAGCGTCGGCGCCGACTTCAGCGCGCACGGCCCTGATCACGGCGACATCGCGGCGATTGCCTTCCAGCAGGGGCATATGCCGCGCGCCGCGGCCCACTTTAATTTTGAAGGAGCGATGCCCATGCTCATAGCCGAAACGGGCTTCGGAGGCAATGAGGGCTGCACCCTCTTCGTCGGTCGTCAGGTGCAGGTCATCAATATAGAGGGAAGTGTCGTAGCAGGGTACGCGCAGTTGCTCGGAAACTGTTTTGCCGGCTGTTTCCGCCAAGAGGTGGTAGACGGGGCGGCCGGTGCGATTACCCAGCAGGTCCCAGAGCGGGCATTCCAAGGAGGCGGCTCGCGGGGCGACGCCAACTCCGGGGGCAATCAGGTCGTTCAGGCGGTCGCCGAGAAACGATTCCGCTTTTCTTTGGGAAAAGGGGCGGCAGGCGCCGAATCCGGAGGATCCATCTGAAGTGGTGATACGCGCCAGAGGCACTTGTACATCCTGGCCGTGAACGGCCCCGCGGGAGTTGCAGCCGGCCTGGCGGGGCCGCCGGCCTACAAGTATGCCCCACTCGATTTCGGAGATTGTGGCACTGTTCATCAAGACTCTTTCTCCTATTTCTGGATAACGGGCGCCCCTTCAGGACGAGCAGAAGGGAGTGCGCTTCAGCTGTCTCCGTAGCGTATCCCGGTTGGGACTACATCGGTTTCCTCACCGCGGCGGATCGCTTCGGCGGTCTCGACAATACTAACGAGATCATGTTTGGGCTCATAACCGAGGAGAGTTTGAATTTTTGTCAGATCGAGCGTGAAATAGTTTGCCATTGGCAGGCGTGCGTCGGCGTAACCGACGCCGTAGCGTTCGGCCAGCCAGGGGACGGCCTCTCCCCAATCGATGATGGCGGATCCGCCCAACGAGAACTCCTCGCCGACGGCTTTCTCTTTTTCGATGCCCAAGACCAGGCCGCGGGCGATATCGCGCACATCGCAAAAATGCTGCTTTTGGGGGACTCCATTGGGGTTGCGACTGAGTAGGAGTTGATCTTCGCCGGTCCACTGGGAGACGAGGTCGTCGATTATCGCCTGCGATTCAGGGTCGTCGCTTTTCATGGTCTTGTGGCGCTCGTAGTCGGTGCTGAAGGCCAGACGCTGGGGCAGGCCGGCCTCGTTGAAGAACTCACTCGGCTCGATGATAGTGGCAAAGCGAAATGAGGTCGCCGGCACATCGTACTGGTAATAGTATGCCATGGCCAGTTCCTCACCGATCCATTTGGTGAGAAAGTAGGGCATCTGGTGATAGCGGGCAACCATGTCTTCAGTTATCGGCTCTTCAAAGTAGCGGCCATATTCCTCAAGCCGCCAGTAGATGGCCTCGGTGCAGGCGTATACGAAGCGGTGGAGATTGGGGCACTCCGTGCGAACGCTCTCCAGCAGATTGAGCGTCCCCATGGCGTTGATGTCCAGATATTGGCGATTGTCGAAGGGACCACCGAAGGCTGCGGCGAGGTGGTAGATGACATCAACTCCCTGGACCGCCCGGCGTACATCCTCGAGGTTACGCAGATCGCCCGGCACCGTTTCCACGTTGGCGAAGGCATCCAACTTATGGGCGCGACTGGCGTCACCAGGATAGACAAGCGTACGAATGTCGTGACCCTTGGCCAGCAGACGTGTGACCAGATTGGCGCCAACCCGGCCCGTGCCGCCGGTTACGAGAATTTTCATTGCGGGACCTTTCCGTTTCTCTGGCTTTTGATCTTGGTACTTTGAACCTGTATGAAGAGTAGATGTCTTCGGCCAAAATTATGGGTTACTTCACCGGGCAGAAATTAGCGGCAGCCAGTGTTTAATTATCTTGTACCTGATTGCTGCGGCCAAACCGCGCGGAGGGCTTCATTGAGCGGTGACACATCTGCACGTCTGTGCAATAGGCCACGCGACTGCCCGACAGCAGTGTCGTCTTCATCCACATTGCAATAGTTGCCGTGTTGGCACGCCGCCTGGCGCCATTTGACCCTTTTCAGGACAGCCACTGAAAGATCGGAATTCGTGCACAGTGGCTGGATTGACCTGAAAGATCGCAATTAGCCCTCGCCATAGCGCATACCGGTGGGGACCACATCGGTTTCTTCGCCGCTGCGGATCGCTTCGGCGGTCTCGACAACACTATTCAAATCGTGCTGCGGTTCAAAGCCGAGGAGGGTCTGAATTTTGGTCAGATCGAGCGTATAATAGTTTGCCGATGGCAAGCGCGCGTCGGCGTAGCCGACTCCATAACGCTCGGCCAGCCAGGGGACAGCCTGCCCCCAGTCGATGATCACCCCGCCCGCCAGCGTGAACTCCTCGCCAACAGCTTCCTCCTTTTCAATGCCCAAAATCAGGCCGCGGGCGATATCTCGTACATCGCAGAAGTGCTCTTTGTGCGGAACACCGTTCGGATTGCGGCTGAGAAGGAGTTGATCTTCGCCGGTCCACTGGGAAACGAGGCTGTCGAGCATCGCCTGCGTGTCCGGGTCACTGCTTGTCATCGACTTATGGTGGTCGTATTGGGTGCTGAAGGCCAGAATTTTCGGCAGGCCAGCCTCGTTGAAGAACTCACTTGGCTCGATGATGGTGGAAAAGCGAAAGGAGGTCGTCGGCAGGCCGTATTGGTAATGATAGGCCATGGCCAGCTCCTCACCGATCCATTTGGTGAGAAAGTAGGGCATTTGATGATAGCGGGCTACCATATCCTCCGGGATCGGTTGCTCAAAGTAGCGGCCGTTTTCCTCCAGCCGTAAATAGACAGCCACGGTGCAGGCGTATACGAAGCGGTGGAGATTGGGGCAGTGCGCGCGCACGCTCTCCAGCAGATTGAGCGTTCCCATCGCGTTGATGTCCAGATATTGGCGATTGTCGAAGGGGCCACCGAAGGCAGCGGCCAGATGGTAGATGGCGTCCATGTCTTTGACAGCCCGGTTTACATCGTCCGTGTTGCGCAGATCTCCGGCAACCGTTTCCACGCCGGCGAACGCATCCAGCTTGTGAGCACGGCTGGCGTCGCCGGGGTAAACTAGAGCGCGGATTTCATGACCTTCGGCCAGCAGACGTGTGACCAGGTTGGCGCCAACCCGGCCTGTGCCGCCGGTTACAAGGATTCTCATTTCAGGACGTTTTGTGTGAACTGATACAGGCCGACCGTTGCTGAAGTACGGGCTTATCAAGTAGTTATTTCCTCTAGCCGAGGGCAACTGATTTTCAGTGTATCAGACTGGTGACGGCGTGTCTAGAGTACATTGGCGTTGGAATGCGACAGTAGACTGCACTTCATATTGCTTATAGTTCAGCCTGCTCTCGAGAACTTTTGTGAGAAAGGGGAGCTTTCGGGCATCCTGACCGGATGCAGTTTGTTTTCGATTCAAATTGGGCGTATAACGAAGGCGCGATTATCTTTCCGAGTCCGACCCGGACAACGATCCCAGGAAGGGGAACATGCAATGAAGATCACAGATATGACGGTTGAACGCTACGCCTGGCCGCGGCCCAAACCGATAAGTAACGGCAAATACACCTACGTGGATGTCAGCCTGAACCTGGTTCACATATACACCGACGAAGGGATAACGGGCGTGGGCTGGGGAGGCGGCACGGCGTCAGGTCAGGGCAGCGATTTGACGACAACGCTCATCGACTACTTCAAGCCGGTTGTAATAGGCGAGGATCCGTTCAACTACCGGCGCATCTGGGAAAACATGTGGCTGCCCAAGCTGGTAGGTCGTCGCGGGCTGTCGACGCGGGTGATCAGCGCCATCGATATCGCGCTGTGGGATTTGATTGGCAAGGTTGTGAACAGACCAGTCTACCAACTGCTGGGCGGGTACAGGGACAGCATCCCCGCCTATATTGCGGGCGGCTACTATGAGGAGGGCAAAGGTCTGCGGGAGCTGGCGCAGGAAATGGAAGAGAACCTGACGCTGGGCGCGCAGGCGATCAAGATGAAGGTCGGCGGCGTGCCGATCAATGAGGATGTAGAACGGGTACGGGTTGTGCGGGAGACGATTGGCCCGGAGGTCAAGTTGCTGGTAGACGCCAACAACGCGTACAGCGCCCACGAAGCGATCGAGATGGCCCGCAAGATGGAGAAGTATGAACCTTTCTGGTTCGAGGAACCGGTCGCGCCGGACGACTACCGCGGGCACGCCCGGGTGGCGCGCGCCACGTCGATTCCAATAGCCAGCGGTGAGAATGAATACACGCGCTATGGCTTTCGGGATCTGATTGAGCGTGAAGGGGCGGCGATAATCAATGCCGACGCCCAGATTCTGGGGGGCATCACGGAGTTTATGCAGGTGGCCGCGCTGACGGCGGCCGAGGACCTGGTTATCGCTCCTCACGGGGCGCAGGAGGTGCATATCCATCTGGTGTGCGCCATCAACAACGGCCTGATCCTGGAATTTTACCGCGAGACGGTGGATCCCCTGCGTATGCAGATTTTCGAGGAAAACATGGTGCTGGACGCGGACGGCAATGTGGACGCGCCTGATCGGCCGGGGCTGGGGATTACGCCGAATTACGAGCTGCTGAAGCAGTACCGGATGGGTTGATTGAGTGAGGCTATTGAGAGGCCAGTCTAAGTCAGGGGCTACGACTTGGCGCCGGGCTAATTCTTATCAAACCGGCATGGTCAATTTCGACGCCAGAGAGTTCGGCCCGATGGGCATAGAGCTTTACGGGATGATACAGGTAGAGCCAGTGCGGGTTCTGGTTTAGCCAGGACAGACAACGGCTGTAGGCTTCGCTCCTCTTGTCGTGGTCAACAGACAAGTGGGCAGCACCTATCAGCTGGTCGGCCTTGCTATCCTTTACACCTTGCCACCAGAGTCCCTGTGTTTGGCTAGATATTTTCTCTTGCAACACGCGGTACGTGCTCAATGGGCTGGAGTCGAAAAGCGCCAGATGGCCGATGTGCTTCTGGCTCGTGTCCTTCGCATACTTCGGGCGATCCGCTTCGCTTCCGATTCGGACGCGAATGCCGATGCGGGAGAGTTGCTCCTGGATCATCGCTGCCACTTGCGGCGCGCGATCGGGGATGACGAGAGGCGTGCGCAGGACTAGCTCTTCCGGCATGTCACAGGCGTCAAATAGCTCTCTGGCTCGCTCAGGATCATAACCGTGCGGGCGCAGAGCATCAGAAAATCCGAAGTGAAACGGGCTGACGACGGTGGCCGCAGGCTCGGCAAGTCCAGGCCAAACGCTTTCGATGATTGCATCTAGGTCAACCGCCAGATTGATCGCCAAACGGGCTTGCGGCCTCGAAAAAGGTTCCTCATATCCGTTGAGGAAACCGATCACGGACAGTGTGTTTGTGGACCTGCGCCACGTCAATCCGTCGTTCTCAGGAATCGACGGCAACAATTCAAGCCCAGTCGCCAAGTCTACTTGGTCATTCAGCAGTGCGTTGTATCGATCTGACGCGGACCGTATCTGCAAAATGGTCAGTTCAGAGAACTGCGGATCATGATCGGGTCTGTCCACCCTTGACAGCCGGAGCAGTTCGCCCTCCACGTACTGTTCTAGCCGGAATGGTCCTGTACCCAACGGAGGCTCGGCGGCACCCGTCTGCTTCCCCACATACACTGCGGCGAAGATGTCCGCCAGGTCCCCTGTCGGAGAGGAACTCTTAACGAGCAGTTGCGTTTTGCCTATCGGCTCAAAGCTCAATGGTTCGAGGTAGGGAGAATACACGCCGCCCATTCCAAATGCGCCGCCTGCTTCCCGCATCCGTTCCAGACTTTGCACGACGTCCTCATTCGAGCAAAGCGAACCATCATGGAAGCGGACATCATCGCGCAACGTAAGCAACCACGATCGCCCGTCGTCCCGGACCTCCCATGAGGTGACCAGCCCCGGCGTGACGCGTCCACTGCGCCATTGCATGAGCGGTTCATACACCAGCGCAAGGATGGTTTGCAGGTCGGGCTGATCGGTCGTGAATTCCGGCTGAAGCAGATTCACTTGCGATTGGGCAATACGCAGCTCATTCACCTTCGTGCCTCCCCTGCTGCTACATTTTCATGCACGGCGAGAGTCCTCTTTTCCGTATTGCGATTTGCGTACTGGAAAGCGAGACGCCAACAATGGGGTCAGGTTTGCAATTTCGGATCGAGTCTGTCCCGCAGCCAGTCACCGACGATGTTGATGGAGAGTACTGCCGTCATTATGGCAAGGCCCGGAATCGTTGCCACCCACCAGGCGACGGCCAGGTAATTCTTGCCTTCGGCCAGCATCAGTCCCCAGGATGAATAGTCCAGCCCGCTCGGCCCCAACCCAAGAAAACTAAGCGCGGCTTCGGCGATCACCATTTTGGCAAACTCAAAAGAGGTGAGGACGATCAGTGGCGCAGCAACATTTGGGAAAATGTGCCTGAGCATGATGCGGGCATCGCCAGCCCCAATCGCCTTGACCGCCTCAACATATTCCACCTCTTTCAGGACGAACACTTTTGAGCGAACAACCCTGACATAAGCGGGCCATCCTCCTATAGTCAGGACGATGATCATGTTCACGAGGCTGGGGCCCAGGACGGCGATCACGGAGATAGCCAGCAATATAAAGGGGAAAGCAAGTTGCACATTGACAAACCAGTTTACGATATCGTCAAGCAGGCCGCCATAGTAACCACTCAAGACACCTAGCACAGTGCCGATCAGTACAGATATGAGTACGGCTATCGAGCCGACACTAAGAGAAATCCTTGTACCGAAAATCAATCGCGTTAAGATATCGCGTCCCAGATGGTCAGTCCCGAGTGAGTGACCGGGCGTCAAGGGAGGCATGAACCTTTTGACAAGGTCCTGATCATCAGGACTATAGGGCGCCAAGTACGGTGCAAAAATAGCCAAACCGATGAGGATGACGAACACCGCCGCAAACGGGATCATGCCTCTGTCACCGGCTCTAACTTTCATCGGCTAGCTACTCAGTTCAGGTTTACTCTGGGGTTAAGGAATACGTAGGACAGATCCACCAGAAAGTTGATCATCACATAGATCGAAGCCACGACCAGGACGGTAGCCTGAACGACGGGATAATCGCGACCGTAAATAGCATTCACGGCAAGGCGGCCAATACCCGGCCACGCAAAGATCGTCTCTGTGATGACCGAACCGGCCAGAAGTGCGCCCAAGTCCAAGCCGATCAGCGTCACAAGCGGAATGACGGCATTGCGAAAGGCGTGGCGCCAGAGAACGACTCGCGCTGACATGCCTTTCGCCCTGGCGGTCATGATGTATTCGGCTTGCAGAATTTCCAATAGTTCAGATCGAAGCAGCCGGGCAGTGCGGGCCATATTGAACATTCCCAATGTAATGCCGGGCAGAATCAGGCTGCGCCACCCGGCCCGCGTGCCGGTGGCCGGCAGTACGCCAAGATTCACGGCAAACACGAGAATCAACAAGATGCCAAGCCAAAACACAGGCATGCTCTGACCAATAAGCGCCGCGCCCATCACTGTCCGATCTATCCAGGTGTTGCGCTTAACCGCTGCCAGAACACCGAACGGCAGCGCGACGATGAGGGAAAGGGCGAGAGCGGTAAGTGCCAGTTTTCCGGTGGCCGGTACCCGTTCCAGTGCAAGATGCAGCGCATTTTCGCCACTGCGCAGTGACTTTCCAAAGTCCCCGCGCAGAACGCCGGTAAGAAAGTTCCAATATTGCACAGGCACCGGGCGGTCCAGACCGTGCAACTTGCGTATCGCCTCAAGTTCCTCAGCGGTCGTGTCGATGGGTGCGAGCAGGCGAATCGGATCGCCGCTCAGGTGCATAAGGCCGAAAACGACGATTGAGACGCCCAAAAGAATGGTCAGCGACTGCCATGCCCGTCGAATGACATAGGACCAGAAATTGCTCAAGGGCTGCGTTCCTCAGTCCAGCGTTGCACATCAATGAAATTGAACCGTCCAAGTTTGATCGTCGGGGCGACGACACAGGTTGGAAACCACAACTCATCGGTGAACTGAACTTTTCGCTCTCTCGATATACCCTCGACCGTCTCGAAGGCCGAGAACATACGATCCATCCAGCGGAAATTGCGAATGGGGCCGGAAACGCGGCCGTTCTCGACCAGGAACAGTCCGTCGCGAGTCGTGCCGGCCATGTGCCCCTCCTTGCCCGACAGAGGTGAGACGAAACCATGAATTCGGCTCACCAGCACGCCGTATTCGGTGGATTCGATCAGGTCGGAGACGGAACTGTCGCCGCCCTCTATCACAAGGTGCTGCGGCGAAGGACCGAACTCATTTCCGGGCATCTGCGCGTGGCCTGTGGGAGCGTGGCCAAACTTGGCTGCGCTGGTGAGGTCATGAGCGATGCCTTTTGCCACACCATTGACGATCAGGTCGAGGCGCTGCTTGTCGACGCCTTCGTAGTCGAATGGCATCGGCGCGAGGCCATCAGTCATCATCTCATCGTAGACAGAAATATCGCTTGCGGTGATCCGCTCGCCCAAGTTGTCATAGACGATGTTGTCACGATTGCTGGCAGATTGCGCGCCCCAGACGCCCAGGCTCCTGAAATTCAAGTGGAAGAACAGCTGCGCGACCGCAGGTGGCTCAAGTATGGCGGTCATCGGTCGGGCTTCAATTAGCTTGGGGCGTCGGCCCATCAGACACTTGACCGCAGCCTGCCTGGCCAAACTTTCGGCATCCATCGCCTCGATGTCGCGGCCTATCCACGTATTGTAGCCCGAAGCGTTGTTCGCCGCGTCCAGCGCCACGGCCACCAGCGCGATGATCGAAAAGGGAGCGTAGCGGCGCAGTCCAGCAGAGTTGCCCACGGCCATTTCCAACCGGCGCACCCTGACGTTGCCAGCGCCGCCCACGCCGCAGCTGCGGAAGACGCTGCAGAGTCGATCCACGATCTGCGCCCGCTCTTCCGCCCCGCAATTCGCTGTAGCCGGATTGAATGTAACTACGCCCTGGCGTCCATCTGTTGCGGCCGATCCCACAGGGTAGGCGAAGTCCGGCAAGGCGGCGCTGGGGGTAACCGTAGCTGCCAACTCCTCGCTGCGAAGCAACGCCTTCTTCACTGCCTCTTCCGAGAGATCGTTGCCCTTGACAACCACCAGTCGGCCATCCCAGACGGTGCGGAAGTAGACCTGGTACTGGGTTTCGGTCACGTTCTGGTGAATGGCGAGATTGGCGAAACGCGTCAGATCGGTGTTTTCCGCCAGAACCAGGACTTCGGTTGCGTCGGCAGGACTTGCTTGCAAACCGAACTCGACTGCCTCGAGAGCTTGATCTTCGCCGAGGGGCATGTCAGGCCTTTTATCCGTGCTCATCCGATGCCTCCTCCTACCTTAACCTGATCAAACCGGGCTGGCGGTCCACCTTGTCCGGTGGGGATGAACTGCCACGGAAGACCCTTACCGCAACTGGAGATGCCCACTACCCGGTCCTCGTCGGGACCGGCAATTCCACTGCAATTGCGCCAGAAAATGGGGGCCTCTCCGTAGATGACCGGGTTCTTCACCAGACCGACGATTTTGCCGCCGCGAATTTGCCACGCTCGTTCGCCCATGAAACTGAACGTGAGACGCTTGTCATCGATATCCCCGCCCTTGAATGTCTCGATGTAGAGTCCATCGTCGGTTTCGGAGATGAGCTGCTCCCTTGTCGATTCCCCGGGCGAGAGAGATAGATTTGTGATGCGCACCATGGGGATGCGATTCCAACTGCTCGCCCGGGCCGTTCCATTGCTCGGCTGATCCAATGCCGTTGCACATTCGCGCGACATCAGATAGTTCGTAAAAACGCCGCCCTTGATGATGGGAATGCTCTGGGCCTTGACACCCTCATGATCATATCCATAGGTTGCGACCGCCTTGGGCCGCGTTGCGTCAGCAACCATATTCACCAACTCTGATGCGTACTGGAACTCGCCAAGGTGGTGGACTTGCAAAAAACTCGCCCCGAAATTGTCCGATTCGTCACCCAGGGCGCGATCCATTTCGATGGGATGGCCCATGGTCTCGTGAAGCACCATGCCAACAAGTGTCGGATCCAAAATGACCGTTGTGACAACATCGCTGCAAGAGGGGGCATCCAGCAGTTCAATTGCTTCATGAACAATCGTGGTGGCCGCCTCAATCGGTTTGAGAGCGTGTACCAACTCGAATCCTCCCGTTCCAAAATCGGTATGGCTATAGGGATACGTTCTGCGAAAAACCTGGCCCCGATCCGCGACCGTGACGGCCATTCCTGCGCCGGTCAGGGTGATCGTCTGCCCGATCTCGGTACCTTCCGACGTTACCAGTTGCGATGTCTCACGCCGGAAGTCGAGCTTGGCCTGGGTCTTGGATACTTTGTCGCTCGCGGCCGCCATGGCCTGGATGATGGCTTGGACCATCTCGACCTTTTCAGGGACAGGCATGTCGAAAGGGTCCTGTTCGCAGTGCGTCTCGTAGATGGCTTGAACGGGCGGTACGTCAGCCAGCCTGACGGTTCGCGTGCGCCGTGGCATAGCCCGCGCGAGCGAGATTGCTTTCCTGACTGTTTCAGATGGCTGCTGTTGGGAAAGGTTGTCGCTGGCGAATCCCCATTGCCCGTCTACCAGGACGCGGATTCCGAATCCGCAGGTCGTGAATTCGGAGACGCTGGCAGCGCCGTCTGTACCGGTTATCGCCTGTTGGGATTGATCCACGACGCGCCCTTCCGCATACTGTGCTCCCATGGACACCGCCATCGATACCAAGTCGCGTGCGAGGTTTATCATCCGGTTCGCTCCGTTCTAAGGCTGCTGAATAATTGTTCAGTTGGGACAAGGCCCCCTCCCCGGAATTCAAAGGGGAGGAGGCCTTTTCACCAGGCGCCTTTCATCGACAGAGGCGCCAGAACATCAACGATCTCCGCTCACATCTACGCTCGCGTCTATCTTGAGTCGGCCATCCGGGAACGGCGCGAAATTCTGGACACGGTCGTGGACGCCCCACAGAATGTACTGCTGGTGCAGAAATACGACCGGCGCATCTTCACGGAAGTATTCAACAGCCTCCTTAATCACTTCACGACGTGCGTCGACGTCCGTTTCATTGATAGCGGCGTCGGACAGTGCATCGAACTTGGCATCAGGATGCTGATCGTTCGGGTGGGTCGAATGCCAGATTGACAACATGCGCGCGGCGTCGGGGACGGTCATGTATCCCAGCAAGAAAACCGGGCCGCCTTCGTGGCTGTACTGCTCCTCGCTGAACACGCCCCATTCCAGTGTGTCTACTGTGACATTGATGCCAACGTCCTTCAACTGTCCAGCTACAGCCTGGGAGATTTCGGCATCCATCATATAGCGACCGCGCGGGCTGACGATGCGCAAGTCAAAACCATCGGGATAGCCGGCCTCAGCCAGGAGCTCTTTCGCCTTGGCAGGGTCGTAGGGATACGCCTCAAGGGCAGCTTGGTACCCCCAGTATTCCTCGGACAGCACCTGCCCTTCGAGCTTCTTGCCGAAGCCGTCGAGGATGTTCTCGATGATCACGTCTTTGTCCACAGCGTAGTTGATTGCCTGCCGAACCCTCCGATCGGTGACGGGGGATTCGATCTGGGTATTGAACAACAAGAATACAGAACGCATACCAGGTCGGCTCACGACGCTAAGACCTTCTCGTTTTTCGACTTCCTGTACTGTTGCCGGCTGAAGGTCGGTAGCAATGTCTGCCTCGCCTGCAAGTAGCGTAGCAACTCTGGAGGAAATGTCAGGTACGGTAAGGAAGGTGAGTACATCAATCTTCGGCTCTTCACCCCAGTAGCTTGGATTCTTGCGAAGCGTGATGTGGTCGTCCTTTACCCACTCTTCCAGAACGTAAGGACCGGTGCCAATCGGATTTGTGGCAAAGTGCTCAGCGCCATTCTCAGTGATGTAGCCTTGAGGCACGATCGGGAACTTTGCCGTAACGTACAGGTCGAACAAGGGTATGATGCCAGCGGTGTGGAAATTGACGGTGTAGTCGTCCACGACCTCTACGCTCGAGACATAGCGTGTTTCTCCTTTGCGCATGGAGTCGCTGTCAGGCGCCATCACCCTATCGAAGCTAAACTTAACCTGCTCCGCATTGAACGGCTCACCATTGGAGAACTGAACCCCTTCACGCAACTTGTACTGCCAAACGGTAGGCTCGAGCTGTTCCCATGAGATCGCCAGATTTGGCTGCAACGTCATGCTATGGTCGTAGTCAAGCAAGGTCTGCTGAATGTGGTTGCCGACGTTCACAATCACTTGGGCGGTGACCCATTGCATGTCCATCGTCCACGGTTCCGTTCCTTGAACGATTACAAGCTCCTTCTCTTCTTCCATCGGTGTTTCAGCCTGCTGTCCCGATGTTGCTGGAACCGGTTGCGTCACACATCCAATCGCGACCATCGCGATCAACAGAACACAGATTAGCGAAAACCACGCTTGTTTTCTTTGCATCACTTTCTTGTCTCCTTTTGGTAGAATGTGGTCAAGGACAATCCATCACAACCTCTCGACAGTCCAAGCCAGGCGTGCCCCTCCTGGCATTGGACTTCATTGCTCCATTGTGAACATCCTCCTTTCCCTGTTCTGGTCGATACCGCCGCCAGACCGCGCAGATCTCAAAAACTGTTTGCCGGCATAGGTCCACCCTGAAAATGGCGCGCTGCATACCACAAGCTCCTTTCCGGACAGAACCGTCAACGCCCTCCGGGTCGCGTAAGATCTCAAGTACACTCGTGAAACTTGTGACAGCAGGGATTTTCTCTCGGTCTGAAGAGAGTTGGTTGGCGGCGTCGTTTCATCACCATCCACGTTGCAGAAGCGGCGCGTTCCTGGTATGCCCGCAAGATCAACTCTTTCTCTTCCCCACTATAGCCTTGCCTGGCATGCAATGTCCCGTAGCTCATATATCTATGGCAATGATAGTTCTTGGCACCCTTATAATCGTGCCCATTATTGCAGATGTCTTCGCTGTTGCAATGAGGACAGCGATGTACGATAATGCTTGTGACGATGATGAGGCCCCTCCTCGTAGCTGGGTTTGTGATTGACGACAACCAGCCCAGTGGATTGAGCCTCAACAGTCAATACATAACCACTACCGAGTTTTGAATGCCGAATCCGCGTGTTTTCTATAGCTTACCGGTTCGGCGAAATTTCAACAACGCCTTATCAGTAGACTGTGGCCCGACCATCTTTGGCCAGCGTCCTCTGTTAGGGAGGGGGGTGGATTCCGTGGCAGAAATCTCCCCCTTGATTGGAGATTTGAAGAATTTGAGGAGGGCTACTCGCAACGAGACCCAACAGCTTGATAGGGTCGCGTTTGGCCAGGCAACCGGTGCCCTATTCAGTCCAGTTGTGTGTAGGTGAGTACCGTTTGTTCGACCTTCCATGCCAAACCCATGAACGATGATTCTCAACGTCGGCAATCCAGAGCGACGACTCTTCGCACCTTTTGCGTGGCATGGTCAGTTGATAAGCGAATGTTAATTCGCCATCCCTCATCTGTCAAACTTAGTGAAATTGCCTGTATATGGGCAAATTCCAAGTTGACGGCGCGTCGAATTGGAAGGCATGGACGGCACAGAGCATGAAGCAGGAAGGGGGCAGCGGTAGGCAAGTAATATCCACATGAACGTACACGCTCCTCTTCCTTCCCCGCCTCGCTGGCCAAAGATCGGTTCTACACTATTCGGTTCTATACTATAATGATATGCGGGCTTCGATGTTCGATAGCAGGTTGCGCTTAAGTGAGCAGACGTGTGGATACTCCCGGTAGAACTCTGCAACTGATCGAGAAGGGCGGCGTGGTGCCGGTTGTACGTCTGCCGGACCTGGCCCGGGCTGTCGATCTGGCCCAAGCCCTGCTGGGCGGGGGGGTGACGGCGGTCGAGTTGACTATGACCAGCCCGGGCGCGCTGGAAGCGCTTTCGCTGCTGCGGGAGCGTGTACCTGCTTTTGCTCAAGGCGCGGCCGCTCTGGGCATGGGATCGGTGCTGAGCCGGGAAATGGCCGTGGCTGCGATCGAGAACGGTGCACAGTTTGTGGTGGCTCCGACGCTGGACCTGCAAACAATATCCTGCTGCGTCGAACGCGAGGTGCCGGTCATGCCGGGCGCGTTTACGCCAACGGAGATCCAGACCGCATGGTTGGCCGGGGCGGCTGTGGTGAAGGTCTTTCCCGCAACCAGACTCGGGCCCGACTATTTCAAGGACGTGTTGGCCCCCCTACCCCATCTGAAGCTGATGCCTACAGGCGGTGTCGGTTTGAAGAACGCGGGTGAATTCATTCGCGCCGGCGCAGTGGCGGTGGGCGTGGGCAGCGCGCTGGTACGCAAAAATTGGGTGGCGGACGGCAATTGGTCGGCTGTGACGGAGCAGGCTCGCAGATTTGCAGGAGCCGTACAGGAGGCACGCGCGGCAGAATGAGCAGGTACGATGTTGTAACTCTGGGCGAGACGCTGCTGCGCATGGCGCCGCCCGGCCATCTGCGCATTGAGCAGGCCGCCTATTTTGAATTGGAGGCGGGTGGAACCGAATCGAACACAGCCGTGGCCCTGGCCAGGCTGGGAGTGCGCACGACCTGGATTTCGCGGATGCCGGAAAACCCCCTGGGGCGCCGGATCGCGCGCACATTGATGGGACACGGCGTAGACACCTCCCACATCGTCTGGGTTGAGGGCGAGCGGATGGGCCTGTTTTTCGTCGAATTCGGCGATGGCTCTCGCGCCACTTCGATCATCTACGACCGCGCCGGTTCTGCGGCCAGCCGGATGACGCCCGATGAACTGCCGGCGGAAATTTTCAACGCGACCAGCGGGCGGCATCTCCACTTAACCGGAATCACGCTGGCAATCAGCGACAGTGCCGCGGCGACGGCCAAGCGTGCTTTGCAGCTTGCGCAGGCGGCTGGCTGGAGCGTTAGTTTCGATTTCAACTACCGCTCCAAACTGTGGACGCCTGAGGCGTCGCGACGGGGTTGCCATCCCTTTGCCGCGGCCGCAGACATTGTTTTTGCGCCGATTCGGGATGCCCAGACACACTATGGTCTGCCTGAAGCGGTCTCTCCGGAAGATGCGTTGGCCGCGCTCCAGCGCGAGTTCCCGCAGGCGACTGTGATACTCACCTTGGGTGCGGACGGATCGATTGCAGCGGCGCCGGGGCAGGCGCCGCAGCGCCAGCCGATTTTTCCGGGCGGCGGTACGGTAGGCCGCATCGGCGCGGGGGATGCGTTTACGGCAGGAGTGCTGTACCGCTATCTTTACCGAGACGGCGAAGATTGGTTGGCCGATGCTTTGAAATGGGGCGCGGCGGCGGCGGCTATGAAATATACGATTCCCGGAGACATGGGGCTGTTTGAGAAGGAAGAGGTGGCCGCACTGTTGGAGAGCGGCGGCATTTCAGAAGGGGTTAGCCGGTAATATGTCCGAACGAGAGGCGGGGTGAAGAATGAGCGATGTATGAGGTTCATTCTTTTTTCGCTTTCCTCCGATAGGGTCGCATCCGGCGGTCGGCGATTGAAGTCAGCGATTGCCGAACCCTCCTTACCCCGAGTGAGCCACGGGTAGTGGAAAGCAGATCGCTGGAGAACTTCTATCAGATTTTGGGTGTTCAGCCCAACGCTACGCAGGAAGTGCTTGATGCGGCATACCGGCGCCAAGTACGTCTGCATACCGGCGAGTATCTGGACGATTCTGCCTTGGTTGCGGGGCCGGTACCGTCAGATCCTTTCCTGGAACGCGTAGATGAGGCGTATCGGCAGCTTTCGAACCCTCTGAAGCGCTGGACGCACGACGAGGAGTTGAAGGAAGCGCAACTGGTTCCTCTCACCGACGAGGAATTGGAGTTGGCACGCAGGAGAATCGAGCCTTCCGACGCGTGGCTTTCGTATCAGCGGCTGGAAAACGGTTCCCTCTATATTCGCGTGGGCTGGGCGGTGGATTTCACTGCCGTACACAATGCGGTCAGGTCGGCGATACCTGAATCGGGGCGCACGTACAATGCCCGCCTGAATGAGTGGCGCGTGGACCCCAGATACGAGGCCAATCTGGCCGAGATATTCACCAATTTCGAGCGGGCGGATGTGCAGGCCCCGCCGCCACAAGTCGGCCCAACGTATCAGGGTTTAGGGTACCTACCCACGACGCGGCGTGTCCCCCAGACGTGGAAGGGCTGGCCGTTCCTAGTCATCGGCGGTCTTATTGCGGCGATAATTGGCGCCATCCTGTTTCCGGCCAACCGCGTCGTTCCCGTCACTGTGCAGGCGACAGTGACTGCTCTCGCTCTGGTCAGTTCGTATGAACCTTTGGAGAGCAGTTTTTTCACCACCACTCCGGCAACTACGGCGGCACTGGCAGGCACGCTCCTGCATCCATCGGTCAATTTACGCGAACGGCCAGAAGCCGAAGGGCCCGTATTGAAGTTACTCAGTAACGATCAAAGTTATCGGGTCATCGGCCGACTGGAGGATAGCAGTTGGTATGTGGTGGCGGACGGCGATGTAACCGGCTGGGTGGCAGCGTGGACCATTACTCTAGATGGAGAACCCGAAAGTCTGCCTGTACACACCGATAGCGGCATTTTGTTGAAAACTGGTGACGAAGACAGGGGTGGCGGCGTATTTGAATGAGCTGCAATCTCAGCTCTTTTGGTCCGGCGGCCTGCTGTTCGTTCGCAAATCCTGGTTCGGAGGAAGATCGCTTCTTTCTTTTTCCTGGCGTTGTGGATAGAATATAAATAGAGTGGCAAGTTTGAAGAGAGAGGAGCTTGTAGAGAGAACGAGTCTCTCATTCCTCTCTTCTTTTTGTCTCTTCAGAACGGACGTAGAAGCCAAAAAAGATGAAGAATTCTGAAAGTAATCCTGGATGGTACGCTCGCTTTCAAGGTGCAAGCAGGCGCGTGAATATGTTGCCGCGCGTTCTGCTGCTTGCTGCAGTGTTTGTTGCCGCCTTCACGGTCTACCATGTCTCCCGCGTTGATTCGACGGCAGACCAGGCGGTGGCTCGAGCGCAACAGGAGGAAGAACAGAACCCTGGCACTGCAACGGCCGAAGCAACGCCCGGCGATGCTCGACAAGCCGTGAAGGGGACACCCCAGGCGAGAGGACAGATACGAAGCGAGGTGCGTAGCGACTCTGCTCTGCCTGTTGGGGACGCCGACAATGCACAATCGTTCACAGTCGATGATGCGCGGGTCTACGTTTACAATGTGCGAATGGGTGAATACTGGTCCCTGGTTGCCAACAGATTCGATATGACGGCTGAGCTTCTGAAAGAGGCCAATATGGAGTTGTGGCAACTGCGAGGCGAGGAGATTCGGCCTGGCGACCAGCTAGCGATCCCCGGTCTCAACGCAGATGCCACAATGCCACCAATTCTTTATGCAGTGCAGGCAAACGATTCCTGGGAACATATCGCAGAGGAGTTCTCGGTTTCGTATTTGGACTTGTTGCTGGACAATTTCAATCTGTGGGCACTGCGTGGTGTTGACATCCGGGCCGACGATGAGATAACGGTAAGATATTTGCCGCCCGAGTTGACCGAGGTCGGGGCCGCGCGCGGTTGGTCAGACGGCCCGCCTGTTTTCGCACCTTCATACGCCGCGGCAAGAGACCAGAAGGCAGCGTCAGAGGCGGCCTCCGACTCGGCCGGCACCTACACTGTGCAGCCAGGAGACACATGGGAAACGGTCGCTGCCGCGACGGGTATAAACGTAGAAGCACTGAAAGAGGTGAATCGCGAGATTAGTGAGCAGGCGTTGCGACCGGGTGAAATTCTGCGCATTTCCTGGCTTTTGCATGTCGCTCTGATGATTCGCCAGTCCGAGCGTCGCGGCGTGAGAAGTGCAACCGATCTGGGCAATCTTTCCGAGGAGGAGTTGGCGGCGCTGGCTGCGCGGGGGCTGTCGGTGTATAAGGAGCAGTATTGCGGCGTCTGTCACCAGCTCGATAGCGCGGGTACGAGAGGCATATTCGGGCCGCCGCACAACGATATGGGTGAATTGGCCGCTGCCCGGCTCGAAGATCCCGCCTACGATGGCGCAGCGGCCGATGTGTTTGCCTACCTCTACGAGAGTATCATTGAACCTGAAATTTATCATGTTGAGGGATTCGCGCTGAGTCCCCATCGGATGCCGTCGTATCAACATATCCCCGAAGAGGATTTGGAAGCACTTATCGTCTTCTTGGCGGACCAGTGATCGCCTGGCAGCGCAGAGGTTGTGCTTGCGCTGTCAGACGACTTTCCTGTTCGATTTGCAATTGCGTGCCCCGCAATCGGTTGTGCCATTGGGGCGCGACGCGGGAGAGGAGGAGTCAATTGAAAGCTATCCGAATTTCCATCAACAGCATGCTGGCGATTGCTCTTGTGTCGGCGCTGTGGATCGCGGCCGACAGCGCGATGGCGCAAGAGAAGGAAAGCGGCGGCACGGTAATCGTAGACGGCCTGAATGGACCCCAGGGCGTGCTGGTCATAGATGACGGCAGTGTCTGGGTAATCGATGTTGGGTTGGGCGGCGATCAGGAAGTCGACGTGGGGGGCCTTGATCCAAATACGAATGAAGTCATCAAGGCGACCTATGGCAATACAGCGCGGGTGATGCGGGTGACGCCGGGGGGCCAACCTCAGCTTGTGGCGACATTGCCTTCGATCTTTCTTGGCAGTGACATAGTTGGGGGGGCTCGACTGGCTCTGCTCAACAATGAAATGTATGCCACAGCCGGCGTGTGGCAAGGGGTTGCCAGCGAAGAGGCGCTGCCCGATACGGCCGCGGTACTGCGCGTGTTGCAAGGTTCTGTAGTGGAGGTCGTCCCTTTGTGGAAGTTGGAGAAAGAACTGAACCCGGACGGCTATGTTCTTGAGTCACATCCATACGGGCTGACCACGGGGCCGGACGGGCTTTTATACGTGGCGGAGGCTGGCGCCAATACACTGGTGCAGGTAGACGTAGTAAGCCAAACTGCTAAGGTTATTGCCGTATTCGAGGGCATTCCCGGCCCGCTGCCGAATCCTTATCGGGGCGGCACATTAGAGTCGGATCCGGTGCCGACCGGTGTCACCTTTGGGGCGGACGGCCGGATCTACGTTTCACTTCTGCCCGGGTTTCCCTTCCTGCCCGGTTCGGCGAAGGTCGTTATTGTTGATCCGGACACGGGAAACGTGGAAGACTATGCGACCGGCCTGACGATGTTGTCGGACTTGCGCACCGGTCCGGACGGCGAACTGTATGCTGTGCGATTCGGCATCTTCACTGACGAAGGCCCGATTCCCAACAGCGGCGCAGTGATCCGGGTGGGCGAAGGCGAAACGTCACAGGATGTGATCACGGGACTGCCCTTTCCGACGTCGGTCGATTTTGACGTAAACGGGAATGCGTATGTAGCGGTCAACGGCGCCAGCGTGGGCGAGCCTGGCCGCGGCGCGGTAATAAGGTTTGAAGAAGTCGCTGTTCCCGGCGCACCTACGATTCGATTTGTAGAGAGCGCAACCAGAAGCCAACAGGAGCCGGAGTTCATTACCGGTTGTGACAGCCTGCCCAGCCATGACGCGGTGAGAAGGGCGTTGGCGACGACTGTGGCGGGCGGTAAAAATGGCGGATTGGGAAATCACATGTGGGCGACCATCGTTGACCGCGACGGGGTGGTGTGCGCTGTTACATTCTCTGGCGCCAACAGGGGCTCGCAGTGGCCGGGCGGCCGCGTACTTTCTGCACAAAAGGCGAATACGGCCAATGCCTTCAGCTTGACGCGTGTGGCCTTCTCAACGAGCAATCTCTATGCGTCGACGCAGCCGGGTGGGAACCTGTACGGCTTGCATGAGAGCAATCCTCTGGACACATCGACTGCCTACGCAGGGCCTGCCACCGACTATGGTCAGGCAGGAGACCCAATGGTGGGGCAGCGTCCCGGCGGTTGGAGTCGCTCTGGGGGCGGGCTTCCCCTATACAACGCCAGTGGCAGCCTTTTGGGGGCATTGGGTGTCAGTGGAGACACGTCATGCGCGGATCATATCGTTGCCTGGAAGGTGCGTGATGCTCTTCAGTTACATTACATCCCGGCGGGGGTGAGCCCTAGCGCCGACGACAACATCATTTTCGACTTGCAGTCGGATGGCCAGAGTCTCAGCGGTTTTGGGCATCCCCGTTGCGGATTCGACGAGGAACGGTTGACAGAGACGCTACCGGCAGATTTCCCCATTGGTTTTGCCGAGGAGACTGAACAGTAGCGCGCAGGGCGGTACAGGCCATCAGGACGGGAGAAAGGAAATGGCACTCAGCCAAGAGCAGGTAGAAGAGTTCAACACGAACGGAGTCGTTATAGCCAAGGACATTCTCGGCGAGGATGATTTGAAGCCCCTGATCGACGAGTTGTGCGCGTGGGTCGATGCGCGCGCTAGTGCGCTCCATGCAGAAGGTGAGATTTCCGATCTGCATGAAAACGCGCCCTTCGAGACCCGCTACGGACTCCTGTTCGGTCAGAGCAAGAGAATGGGTGAGGGGCTGGATATCATGCACTACCGGGGCCGGGCCATGTTTGAATTCTTGCACAACCCAAATCTGCTGGACGCTGTGGAGACTCTGACCGGACCGGAAATCGAGTGCAACCCGATCCAGCATTTGCGGGCCAAGCCACCGGAATCGTTCGATCCTCACAGCGGACCGTCCTTTCATGTTGTTCCGTGGCATCAGGACGCAGGCGTGATGATGGCCGAGGCGGAAGGCTCGAATATCATAACTTGCTGGCTGCCGCTGGGCGATGCCACCGTCGAAATGGGTTGTATGCAGGCCCTGCCGGGCGTCCACCGTGGCGGATATCGCCGCCACCAAGCTGGCGGCGGCGCGACGATCGCGCCGGAGGTTATGCCGGAGACAGAACCGATTTCTCTGGAATGCTTCAAGGGAGATGTCATCTTTCTGAGCCGTTTTACGCCACACCGCTCATCGCCCAACCGTTCCAACAAATGCCGCTGGTCTCTGGATCTGCGTTACCAGACCACGGGGCATCATACTGGCCGCACAGCGCATCCGGAGTTTGTCGTTCGCTCTCAAGGCGGGCTGCAAACGGTTGTGCGGGATCACGAGGCGTGGCAACGACTTTGGGTCGATGCCTTCGAGAACCCGCGAGGTTTTGCCGGTCACCGCACTGAATAGACCCGAGCAGTGCTGGCGGGGCGACAGGAGTTAGAGAGGGCAAGATGAAGGATACAATGAGTTCCGAGGAGCATCGACGGCAGGCGGAGGAGGAGAAAGGCAGTATCGCCTTCTCGGTTGTCACCGTTTCCGATACACGCACACCTGAAACGGACCGCAGCGGCCAGGCTATCCGCCAGATGGCCGAGGCGGGTGGTCATCGAGTGATCGCAACCCGCATTGTGCGCGATGAACCGGAAGAGGTTGCGGAGGCGCTGGAAGAGTTCAGCGCCGGTGGGGCGCAAGTCATCATTTTCAATGGGGGCACCGGGGTCAGCAAGCGAGATCGCACTTATGACGTGCTGTCCAGGTCGTTGGAGAAGGAATTGCCAGGATTCGGTGAGATTTTCCGGATGCTCAGTTACACGGAGGTAGGGGCAGCCGCGATGCTCAGTCGCGCCACCGCGGGAACATACCGAGGCTGCGTTGTTATCAGTGTACCGGGATCGACCAATGCGGTCAGGTTGGCGATGGAGAAACTGATCTTACCGGAGATCCAGCACCTGGCATGGGAGATTACGCGGTAAGCGATTCAGACGGCAGCCATTGAACTCACTGCATGGAAAGAATGCTTTTCGCGCGCCGAGCCCGCCCTTGCTTCGCCCTCGGGGATGCCAAGCAGGTCTCATATTGTCTCAATTCAGGCCGCAAGTTTTTCGATAATCTCCAATCTCACTTACAATAGGGCGGCTTCCCCTGGCACAGATATTTGTGAACGCTACGGACCGATAAGTCCGGCGCAGTTTGATTTGCAACCTTGCGCTTTTTGAGGCGCATTGGTCCTTGTGCGGAGTCCTCCCGCCTCGAGTAGACTGAAATTGCTGCGCAAATTACGGTGGATATTGAATTTTTCAGTCCCATCTTTTCTGAGGGCTTTACAATGACCTTGCAACGCCGCTTGCTTTTCGGGATTTTCTTATTCACTTTGTTTTCTATGGCCGCCTGCAATAGGTCTGACGAAGAGCCCACCACTACGCCGACCAAGACATTAACCCCGGTGGGAGAAACGAGCCAAGCACCGACAGATACGCCGGTGCCCCCCACAGCCACGGCAACCAGCGAACCTGCCACGCCCACACCACAGCCGCCGGCGACTGCCACACCGACAGCCGAAGAGGAGCAGCCAGCCACGCTGCCCCAAGAAACGGAGCAGCCTGCGGAAAGCGGCTTTCTGCCAGCGACGATGGAAAGTCCGGATTTCGGCACACAGGCATTTCTCTGGTGGCGACCAGAAGTGGCAGAACGGGACTTGAACCTGATCCGAGAAGGCGGCTTTCATTGGGTAAAGCAGACTTTCGCGTGGGAGAACATTGAGGGAGCAGGTAAAGGGCACCTCGACTGGTCTTTTTCCGACAGAGTGGTGCAGCAGGTGAACGAAAGCAATCTGAAGCTGCTGGCGCGGATATCCACCGACCCGCAGAAGAGAGATTTTTGGGCCGGTCTGCCTCCTGCTAGCGCCGATCATTTTGCCGACTACATTTTTGCTTTAGCCAGCCGCTATAGTTGTAAGCCGGAAGCCGTTGGCTGTATTCAGGCTTATCAGGTGTGGAATGAACCGAATCTGAGTCGTGAATGGGGGCACAAACGCCCGAATCCGGCCGAGTACGTCTATTTTCTTGGAAGGGCATACGAGGCGATCAAACAGGCGAACCCGAACGCCCTCGTAATCAGCGCCGGTATGGCGCCTACCGGGGACAACAACGAATTAGCCATGCCGGACCACCTGTTTTATGAGCAGATGTACGAGGCAATGGGGGGCAGCAGCGACGGCTACTTCGACGCACTGGGCGTGCATGGCGTAGGGTTTGCGGCGCCTCCGGAGCTGGACCCCGCCAACGCGGCCGCGGAGTCGCGGTATGGCGGGCATCGGTTCTTCAGTTTCCGTCATGTAGAGGACATTCGTGCGATCATGGAGAGGCATGGCGACGATGACAAACAGATTGTACTCCTGGAGTTCGGCTGGACATCCGATCCTGTGAATCCGGATTACCGCTGGCACGGCAGGGACGCCGGAATTGACATGGCGGTTCAGGCGGATTATCTGAAGCGGGCATACGAATTTGCGGAGGCTAACTGGCGTCCGTGGATTGGCCTGATGAGTCTGATAACGATGCCCAATCTGGGGTGGCTGAGCGACGGAAACGCCGAGGATGAAGAGCAGTTCTGGTGGGGGATTATGGAGCCAAGCCCTTGTTGCGGGGCACCTACCTTCCGGCCTGCCTACATTGAACTTTGCCGGTTCTTGAATGCCAAAGACGGGCAACTCTGCATACACACGCCGGAAGGCCAGGCTCAGCAGGAATAAAGTATGCGCTTCGGCTGTGCGACGACTAACCGGTGATTTCCTGGAAAATCTGGATTGCGTCTTCGAACAGGCCGGCGACGAGATCGATCCAGTCTTCGCCGCCGGTGAGCGAGTCCAGTTCCAGAGCGGACGGGTCCGGCTGCCAGTTGGCGGCGGCGTAAAGCCAGCCGAAGAGTCCGGCGCCGATAACCAGCGCGAAGAAAGTGCGATTGAGCAGTCGGCTGTGGCGATGGAAGCGGGGCATAGAATGTTTCGTGCCTAGGTCGAATGGGACGCCATCAGGTGCGCGGCGGGCTTTTTAGAGTCGATGCGGTAATTCTGCTTTATTGGCTCAGATTTGCAAAATATGGAGACGATGCTATACTCTGCTCTGCTTTGGCAGAGGCCATTTTTTCACGGCACACCCTACATGGGCGAGTAGCTCAGCTGGTTAGAGCGCACGGTTCACATCCGTGAGGTCGGGGGTTCGAGTCCCTCCTCGCCCACCACAGAATTGACGAAGTTAACAGTCGCAGACCATCGGAGGCGCCAGTTTCTGTTGACGGTGCAGCCGACATCTTTAGACATTCTACGACGCGAAAGATGCGGACGCCACGCCTTTGGCCATACGCCTAAGGCGTTCTCTGTTCCCCGAATTGTCTAATGCCAACTCGCTCACAGTAATAGTTCAGGCCGCGAAAACTGCCTAAAGTAGATCCCTAACGGGATCAAGTGCTTGCAATTATCGGCCGAGTAGGCGAGACGCCCGCGATTGCAGGATGCAGCCCGTGTAGGAAGTCTTGGTTTCAATTTGAATTCGCGTTAGCAGTTCGATTTTGTACTCAAATGAAATCCCTCAAGAAAACCGTCTACGAAATAATCGAGGAGGCTGCGCCGGGCAACCGCGCCAGCGAAATCTTCGACATTTCCCTCATCACCCTGATTACTCTGAATGTCATCGCCCTGATTGTGGGAACCGTGGAGGAGATTAACCGGATAGCGCCAGGTGCTTTCTACTTGTTCGAGGTCATATCGGTGGCGATCTTCACGGTGGAGTATCTGCTGCGGGTCTGGACCTGCACCGAGAATCCGAAATACGCCCATCCTGTGAGGGGTCGGCTGCGGTATATGGCCTCTCCTTTGGCGCTGATTGATATGCTGGCAGTTTTGCCCATATACGTTGTGTTCTTTGTCAATCTGCGCGGGCTGGACCTGCGCTTCTTGCGGGTTGTGCGACTGCTGGCCCGCATCGTGCGCTTGAGCAGGTACTTTTCCAGTCTGCGCACTTTGGGCCGGGTTCTGCATACGAAACGGGGCGATTTGGCTGCGGTGGTATCAGTGCTATTTCTGCTGCTGGTGATGACTTCGTCGCTGATGTTCTTTGCCGAACATCAAGCCCAACCGGAAGAGTTCGCCAGCATTCCCAGGGCGATGTGGTGGAGCATTATTACGTTGACGACGGTCGGCTACGGCGATGTGTTTCCAGTCACGGCGGCGGGGCGTCTCTTGGCCGGAATGATCGCGATCGTGGGCATCGGGCTGTTCGCGCTTCCCGCGGGCATCTTGGGATCGGGCTTTATGGAGGAGTTGGGCAAGGCCGGGAACGCTGGGATCGTATGCCCCCATTGCGGTGAGGTGATCGAAGAGGAATAACGGGGTCGCGGCATACCCCCTGCTCCCCTTGAGTTGCGTACTGTCTTCTTAGTTTAACGCCCGCTGAACTGCGGTTGGCGGCGCTGGCGGAAGGCCGAGACTCCCTCTTGCGCGTCCGCCGTGTAGGAGGCGAGGCTGCCGGCAAGGGTCTCGAGAACAACGCCGCTGTCACTGTTGGCGGGCATGGCGGCGTCAATGAGTTGCTTGGTTAGCTGGACGGCGACCGGGCCGTTGGCGGCAATGGTTTTGGCCAGGTCCAGGGCTCGCTCCGCCAATCGCTCTGCCGGCACAACTTCGTTCACCAGTCCCCACGTCTCCGCTTGCTCGGCGGCCACGCCTTCACCGCTGAAAATCATCTGCTTGGCCCGGCTCGGCCCGACCAGCTGTGCCAGCCGTTGCGTGCCCCCCCAGCCGGGAATGATCCCAAGCTTCACCTCCGGGAAGGAGAGTTGCGCCCCCTCCGCGGCCAGACGCAGGTCTGCGGCCAACGCCAGTTCCAGCCCGCCGCCGAATGTGTAGCCATTAAGCACAGCGATGACCGGCTGGGGCAGCCGTGCGTAGCGGGCGAAAATGCGGTGTCCGTCGCGGATCCAGCGCCGGCCCATTTCCAGGGGCGACAGGTCGCTCCACTCGAAAATGTCTGCGCCGACACAGAATGCCTTACCCGTGGCGGCGAGGAGCACAACGCGCGCTTCCTGGTTGCGGTCCAGTTCATCCGCGTACGCTTCCAGCGCGTCCAACATCTCTGCATTGAGCGCATTGAGCTTGGCGGCGCGGTTGAGAACGATTGTTGCGATTGGACCGTTGAACGAGAGTTGAACGAGTTCGGTGGCCATGGAGTCTCCTTCCGTCTTGCCGATGTGAATGCTGCCAGACCCACTTTATGTCCTCGACGACAGAGTTTCGGTACAGTCTTCACCTGTTGCTGTGGATAGCAAGCCAATATTGTGGGCGCCAGGGATGACGGGAGTCAGGCCTGCAACCTGCCTGTTTGCGGATCATCCCACCAGTGCAACATCAGGGTCGGCCTGGTCGCTGCCAACCAGCTCTCCAATGGGGACAGCATCGGGCAGCGCGCTGTGGGCGAGACGCGCCTGCTCGGAGGCAATGATCACCACCATGCCGATCCCCATGTTGAATACACGGTAGGCTTCGTCGCGATCCATGCCACTCCAGGCCAGCAGGCGGCGAAAGAGAAGCGGCACCTCCCAGCTGTTGCGGTCAATTCGGGCGCGCAGTCCGGGCGGAAGGATGCGGGGCAGGTTGTCGACAAAGCCGCCGCCGGTAATGTGGGCCAGTCCTTTGATGAGGATGCCGGCCTCCTCAAGGGTGCGGACGGCAGACAGATAGGAGCGGTGAGGAGCAAGCAGCGCGTCGATCAGCACTGTGCCGTCCTCCAGAGGCTGTTGCGAATCGCGGGCGGCGACAGTGCGGCGAATGAGAGAATAACCGTTTGTATGGGGGCCGCTGCTGGGCAGACCAAAGAGCAGATCGCCCGATTGCATGGCGTGTGTGCGGGGAAGGAGGTTTTGCCGGTCGACCAGGCCAATGATGGTTCCGGCCACGTCGCAGGAGCCAGGGGTGTAGACACCAGGCATCTCGGCTGTTTCGCCGCCGAGGAGCGCGCAGCCTGCGGCGCGGCAGGCGTCCGCCATTCCAAGTACGACGGCGGCCACATTTTCCGGCACCAGTTTGTCGGCGGCGATATAGTCGAGGAAAAATAGCGGCCGTGCGCCCTGCGCCAAGATGTCGTTGAGGCAGTGGTTGACGATGTCATGGCCGATGCCGGGCCAGCGGTTGTGCTGGGCGGCCAGCTTGACCTTGGTGCCAACACCGTCGGTGGAAGCCACAAGCAGGGGTTGCGGCGTCAGGTCGGGCAGGGCGAACAGACCGCCGAAACTGCCCACGTCGGTCAGCACCTGCGGCGTATAGGTCGAGCGGACGGCGGCCTGCATCAGGTCGACGGCGCGGTTGCCGGATTCGATGTCGACGCCGGCGGCGGCGTACAGTTCGGACGGCTGGCCGGCAGAGTTGTTCGCGTTTGGTGGTGAATTTGCGTTTTGTTCAGTCAAGGAGACGATTCCAAATGTTAGCGAATTAAATGCCTGTGAGTCGAGGTCAGTAAAGACCGGCCATGGACACCTGCAATAGAAGTAACGTCTTTATCGTAAGACTGCGACTGGGCTTGCCATCTTTTTAGATTGTCTGTACTTCATGCCCCTATTCTCGGAATCCTTCGACTACAGGTAAAGGCAAGTTTTCATCTGCAAATAGGCGGGCCATTCCTATGCCGTCTCGTTTTCTACTATTTGTTGTTCAATTTCGTCTCTATTGGCGCGAAAGTAGGCCCAGGCATTGGTCAAATCCTCGGCGCGTAAAATCGGATAGGCGCTGAGTATGTCCGCCTCGCTACTGCTGAGGATTCTGGCCTGCGCCAATAGCCATACAGGGATGCGCGTGCGTACAATACATGGTTCACCCCCCATTACGCCTGTCCTGCATTCGATACCGGGAAAGACGCCACCGATGTCACGAACGATCGACTGGACCAATTCTGCTTTCTCTGCCGCTGTAATGTCGGGAATCAATTCTCGGATTTTTGTCTAGCGTCGTCACTTTCTGCAACTCCGCGCCTGAGCAGCTCAGACAGGGATCCGCCAGTGCAATCATACCAGAGAATCAGATTTTGGTCGCACGCGAGCGATCCGCTGCCAACGTTTTCTGTGGCGAAGACTCTGGTTGGTTATGCTTTGAAGAAATCAAGTATCCAAAGCTGCCGGAGAGAAAAACGGGCGGAGGCAGGGAGGATTTTCGGTCTCTTGCAATTGACGGGATTTGCGGATGATCAATCGTACTTAAAGCTGCGAATGCCAACAACAAACAGCACGGCCGCCGCTGCCAGCAGGACGCCTATTTCTGGAAGTACGTCTCCAAAACCGCCGTTGTACCAGATCAGGTCCTGGAAGGCGTCCATGGCCCAGGCGACTGGAGACAGATGCCCGAGGATCTGCATGAATTCCGGAACGATTTCGAGCGGCCACCAGGCCCCGCCCAGGGGGGCGAGCGACAGCGACAGGAGGAGGACAAGGCCTCTGGCCTGGCCTTCGCTCTTTATCCAGGGGGCCAGGGCAAAAGTGAGGGCGGTGACGCAGAGGACGAAGGCTGCCATGACTGCGAGCAGTGCAGGGGGGTTGCTGCCAAAGTCCATGCCGGCGGCTGCGCCGACGGCGAAAACGATGAAGTACTGAATCATGCCGAGGGCAAAATAGACGCCGATTTTGGCGCCGAGGATTTGGGCACGGGAGAGTGGGAGGGCCATCAGGCGCTGGAGTGTCCACTGACGGCGCTCGCGCAGGAGGACGGCCATGCCGCCCAGGACTGTGAACATGACGTACAGGGATCCCATCCCTGGCCCGGACTGGTTGAAGCCGTTCATGGAGCCGTCTTCACCGTCGCTGGCGGCGTCGGCGACTCGGAAGCGGACGGGGGCCGGCTGCTCTGTCAACATCTCTTGCGACCGCAGATAGAGGGTGCGCAGGAAGCCGTCGCGCGTCTCTTTGTTGAGAGGCGGCAGATCAATGGCCACTGTCAGGTTGTCCAGCAGGGCGCCAGCCACGCCGGTTGTCATTGAGGCGGTGCCGGCGCGCTGCAGTACTGCGTTCAAGCTTTGCAGAACAGGGCTTGGCTGGAGAGGGTCGGACAAGGAATAGTAGTCGATGTTTATTCTCTCAAATCCCTCCAGGGCAGCGGCATAGCCGGCGGGGATGACGATGAGTGCACTGGTTCTGCCTGACCGGGCGCGTTCGACGGCGCGCTCCAGTTGCAGGGGTTCGCCTCCGAGCCTGCAAAAGTCTTCAGCGTCATTGTCCAGCGGACACAGCACGAGGGCGTCGTTTGCGACGTGCAGCTCTTCGATCAATCTTGCGGACAGTTCGGTCTGGTCAAGATCGATCAGATCGACTCGCAGCCGGGTTGGTCCGCCGCCGCCTAAGCGGCCCAAACTCCAGCCGATGACGAGCGTCAGGAGAACGGGGATGACGAGCAGGCCGACAAGGTTGCCCCGTTGCGAGAAGAAGATGTTCAGATCGTTGAGGATAATGGTCAGGATTGATCGCATTGCCAAAGGCTAATTGCCGAGGTGGTTTGTATAGTCCGCATCAGTCGTGTTTCATGCAGGAGGTCATAGGTCTATACGGCGCTTGAAGAGCCATGCTCCCAGCAGGAAGAGTACGATGCCTTGACCAAAGAGAACAAGCAGGTTGACTGTGACGTCGGTCTGGGCATTGGCCAGTTGCGTGAATGCGTCTACGCCCCAGTAAATGAGCGAGAATCTAGCGGCCTGCTCGGGCAGGGCGAAACCGAAGGCACCGCCCAGTACGGCCAGAGTAATGTTTATCATCGGTCCGAATAGATTAACCTGCTCTGGCGTCTTTGCCAGACCTACGACAAATACGCCCAGGCCCGATACGCATAGTGCCAGCGCCAGGGTCAAGGCGAGGAGCGCAGAAATGTTGGCTCCCCAGATAAATGTTGGCTGGCCGATGACAACGGAGGCGATCAAGGTCAGCGCTGCCAAGAGAATCATTATCTGCAGGAAGACGGTGACCAGGTTTCCCAGCAGCTTGCCTGCCAGCAGGAAAACTTTCGGAGTGGGTGAAACGATCAGGCGTTGAAGGGTCCAGTTCTTGCGCTCTTCATAGATGGAGTGGATGCCGAAGATGCCGGTGAAGAGGGCAAAGAAGACCGCCTGCGATGCGCCAATCGGGACGATAGTGCGGGCAAAGCGAGGCGCTTCCTGAATGGCCTCCAGCGGCGGGTGGGCGACGGTGATGTTGTTGGCGCCGGGCGTGATCAGACAGCCGAGGGGCTCGATTGCGGTTGCATCCAGGTTTTGCAGAGCGGCCAACGGCGCGAACAGGTCAACTGCGCTAAGATCGATTTCTCCGCGGCCGATACTGGCTGCCAGCGTATTGACAGATGATTCGAGGGTGGCGCCAATAGCAACGCTGACGCGCACAAACTGATTCACGATACCGGCGACGACGCTGTGAAGAATGCGTACAGAAATCGGCCGACCGTTGTTGGCGTACACTTCGACGGCCCCGTCTTCGTCTGGGACCTGGGTGCGGAAACTGAGGTCTTCGCCCAAGGCAAATTGGGGCATTATTCTGCGGCTGAAGCCCGGCGGGATGATGACCGCGGCGGCGAATTCTCCGTTGTCGACTGCGGCGCGCGCCTGGTCTGCATTGTCAACCGCGGTGGCATCCAGCAGATCGTTCAGGGACCCTCCGGCCGCGAGAGAGGCGGCGCCGTCTGCCTCTGATTCGTCAAGCAGGCTACATCCAATCTCGGTCAGATCGAATCCTCCGGTCGCGGTTGTACCGGTGCCTTCGACCGGTTGAGACAACAGAATGGCGGCCAGTTGATCGCCGAAGTTGAGCGCGTCGCCGTCCTGCAAGAACTGGTCCGGACCGATGCCGGCCTGGTTGAAGGCGCGGGCGAGATCGTCGGGATCGAAGGGTAGCGCGTCCAGGTTGGCAAATTGGTCCGGCAGACTGATGACCTCTTGCGGGTCGACACCTTCGTCGAGATTGACAACAGCGACCGGAATGTCAGCGAAGTCGGGAAGTTCGGAGTCGCCGCTGCCGCCGAAGGCCAGCCCGATGATGGTGGAAAGCACCAGCGGCGTCGCGAACGAGAGAAGGAGCAGGTTTCGATCGCGAAAGAATGTGTATAGTTCTTTCCATGCAATTGCGAGTATCTTTCGCATCTCTCAGGGCGGTCCAATTCGGGCAGGCGTGGTGTTGGCAATGGGCGGTGGAACAGCGGGCGTCACGCGGCGCGGACCGCCACGGAAGCGACCGGGTTGGGATTTAGTCTCGCAGGGCGCGCCCTGTCAAGGCCAGGAATACCGCTTCAAGGTCCGGCTCGCGTACGTGGACAGATTGGATGTCGACGCCGGCGGCAGCAAGAGTTTGGATTATGAGCGGGAGCGCGGTGCGGCCGCGCTTGGCGAATATCGTCAGGCGGGCGGAACTGGTCTCGCTGCTATCGTCGTCGAACTGATTGGGGGGGTTGTAGAGAACACGCGTTACGCCGTCGATCTCCTGCCCAATGCGTTCGATAAGTTCTTTCCCAACTTCCTGGTCGCCGGTCGCGATTTCCAGTTGGTCATCTTCGCCGACCTGCTGCGTCAGCTCGGCCTGCGTTCCCATAGCTATGATCTCACCGTGGTCCATGATGGCGACGCGGTCACTTAACTCCTGGGCTTCTTCCATCAGGTGCGTGGTATAGAGCACGGTCATATCCTGCTGGTCGCGGAGCATTTTGACTGTGTCCAGGATGCGACGCCGACTCTGGGGATCGATGCCGACGGTCGGCTCGTCCATATAGATCAGTCTGGGATTGTGCAGAAGTCCAGCTGCGATATTGACGCGGCGCTTCATGCCGCCGGAAAATGTGTCGATGCGATCGTTTTGGCGGTCGGCCAGATCTACGAATTCGAGCATTTCTTCGACACGCTGGCTGAGCGCTTTTCCGCCCAGGCCATACATTCTGCCAAAGAAGAAGAGGTTCTGACGCGCGCTGAGTTCGGGATAAAGCGCGATTTCCTGGGGAACAAACCCCATCAGGGCCTTAGCCGCCATCGGCTGCCGGGTGATCGAATAGCCGCCGATCGTGGCATCCCCCTCGGTGGGCGCCACCAGGCCGCTGATCATCGAGATTGTCGTAGTCTTGCCGGCCCCGTTTGGGCCAAGCAGGCTGAAGATCTCGCCCTGGTGGATCTGCAGGTCCACGCCTTTGACGGCCTCTATGCTGGAGCCGTCGGCGCGTCTATAGGTCTTGCACAGGTTCCGGGTCTCGACCATTGTTTGCATTGAATCGCCTCATTTATACATACGGCTGCGGGCGAGGAAAGTTGCAAAAGGGGGTTGTCTAGGTTCCGTTGACATTTTGGGAAGGCTGTTCAGATGTCAACAAGAACTGAAAGCCTGCAGGCCTGTTAGGGATGTTTCTCGCTTGAATGTTGAAATAGACAAAACCAATTGATCCGCGAAGTCACGCGAAGGGTCGCGAAGAACACCTTTTTGTCCGCGGAGGACGCGGAGGGACGCGGAGAACACCAAAGGCGTATCGGATTTTCTTTGCGTGACTGCGCCGCCCTTAGACGATCAGGCGTAATTTGCACCCGGAAGTCGCTGTTCAGACAAACGTCAACGAGCCCTAGTAATCGGACTGCGCCCCGAGGGAAAATATCGTTCACAGTGAAGAGGATGT
Organism: Caldilineaceae bacterium; assembly: GCA_965220715.1. GTDB lineage: Bacteria > Chloroflexota > Anaerolineae > Caldilineales > Caldilineaceae > Bin5. Next base: position 2,065,630 of record OZ244843.1, on the reverse strand, counting down.
CAAATCTGATCATCTGTTGTGCGACAGGCGGCGAACATTCGTGAACGGATTCTCGTCTCTGTTTTGGGTGCTGGCCGGAAACTGGTTTGGTCCCTGTTCGCGAACGCCTGTGGCCTGGTCTTCCTGCAGGTCTGGATTCGCATGCCACGCTGCTGGCAGGGTTGCCTGCTCAGGCCCTTTGGCCCTCCACCAAAGTCATCCAAAGAAATGTATGTCAGGTGGCAAATTTTGCTAACCAGTTGGAAGCGAAGTACAATTGAGCAGGCAGTTGGCTCCCCTGTGCAACTGCCTCTTTCCATATGTCGAAAAGCGGCAGCATACGATGCACTCCGTTCTGGCGCCGGACATAGTCCACTTAGCGGAAATGGCGTATGACAACAACCCGTTCGACACTCACCCATCTCTCCTGCAGTAGATGTGGTGAGGAGTACAATGCAGAAAAGTTAATGAACCTGTGCCCGGCCTGCGAGAAACCGTTGCTGGCACGTTATGATCTCGCTAAAGCGGCAAGAACGTTGACGCGTGACTCATTGCGGGAGCGAGAGTCTTCTCTGTGGCGGTACGAGGAGGTGCTGCCTGTTCGGACGCGGGAGGCGCAACTCAAGCTGGGGGAAGGGTGGACGCCGCTGGTCTGCGCGCGGGCGCTCGGCAGCGAAATCGGTTGCCCTCATACGCTGATCAAGGATGAGTCGCTCAATCCGACGGGCAGCTTCAAGGCCAGAGGGCTGGTCATGGCAGTTGGGCGCGCATACGAGTTGGGCGCGGAGGAGTTGGCGATTCCAAGCGCTGGCAACGCGGCTGGGGCGATGAGCGCGTATGCCGCCAAAGCCGGTCTGCCCGCCCACGTCTATATGCCGGAGGACGTGCCGGCACCGTTCCGCGTCGAGTGCAGCAATCTGGGGGCGCAGGTTACGCTTGTGGACGGTCTGATCACCGACTGCGGGGCGAGAGTGCGAGAAAAGGTCGAACAGTTCGGCTGGTTCGATGTAAGCACACTCAAGGAACCGTACCGGATAGAGGGCAAGAAGACAATGGGCTATGAGGTCGTTGAGCAGCTCGGCTGGCGAATGCCCGATGTTATAGTTTACCCGACGGGCGGGGGAACCGGGTTGGTGGGAATGTGGAAGGCGTTTGACGAGATGGAACAGATGGGCCTGGTCGGCAGCGAACGACCGCGCATGGTCAGTGTTCAGAGTAGCGGCTGTGCGCCGATGGTGCGGGCATTCGAGCTGGGCGAAGAGTTTGCCGAGCCGTGGCAGGGCGCGAAGACGGTTGCCGATGGCCTGCGAGTTCCGGCAGCGGTCGGCGATTTCTTGATTCTGGAAGCCGTGCGCGCAAGCGGCGGCGTCGCCATCGCCGTAACCGACGACGAGATGCTGCGCTGCGCCAGGCAAATGGGGCAACATACCGGTATTTTCCCGGCCCCGGAAGGCGCGGCAACGCTTGCCGGTCAGATCCGCTTGCTGGAGTCAGGCTGGCTTCAAGGGGACGAAACGGTCGTGTTGTTCAACACTGGAACCGGGCTGAAATATGCCCACTTATGGTCATAGTACCGATTACGATGGACGATTGTGAAAAAAAGAGACGAGCCGGAAAACTAGCCAAAGCACACGGCAGATAATCGAGGTGTAAAGTTGGAACGCATCAAAAACTACAAGGCCGCGGTCGCCGGCCCGGAAGAGACCCACGAGAATCTGAGCGATGGCATCAACAGCATCGCCGATTTGTTGGCGCCGACCCTCGGCCCAGTCGGCGGGCATGTGGTGCATGAACGGGACGGCACGCGCGGGCCGGAGCTGCTGAATGACGCGGCAACTTCTGTCCGCCGCATTCTCAGCCTGGGGGATCCGCGCGTCGATGTTGGCGCAATGCTGATGCGTCACATAGTCTGGCGGGTCGCCGGGCAGGTGGGGGACGGCGGTACGGCCACGGCCCTCTTGACGCGGGAGATTTATCGCCAGGCGCTGAAGATGTTGACGGCCGGCATCGGTTACCGCGAACTGGAGATCGGTCTGCAGGCAGCCACCGCAGCCGTGCGCCAAGAACTGTCTGATATGGCCTCTCCCGTCGAAACGGAGGACGACCTTGCCCTGGTTGCCCTGACGGTTGTCAAAGACCACAGTCTGGCCGCTACCATTGGCGAACTGAGTTATCTTCTCGGCCCGGACGCGCGCGTCTCAGTTGAGAAGTTTGTGGCCCCCTATCTGGCGCGCGAGTACTATTCGGGCGCCAACTACAAGGCCGAAATTGCCAGTTTCCATCTCTACACAGACCCAATCAGGAAATGGGCAATCTACGGCGATTCCTCAATTGCCCTGGTCGATGACACGCTCTCCGATGCGGCCGAGACGGTTGCGCTCATCGAGGCGGCTATGAAGACGGGCAAGAAATCACTTGTAATTATTGCCTCCCATTTCAAGGAGGAGGCGCTCCATGTTATGGTGCGTAACCAGAACGAAGAGAAGAAGAAGATTTCGATTCTTGGCATTCAACTGAAGGAGATAGGCGACCCACGGCGGATGGCCTTCCAGGATCTGACGACGCTCACAGGAGCAAATATCCTCGGGCGTAATTACTACGCCTACGCCGCGCGGGCCAAAGAGGCAGATTTGGGCGAAGCATTGCGGGTGCAGGTTGACCGAAAAACCATGCAGTTGCAGCCCGATCAGAGCCGTTCGGCAGCCGTGCAGGAAACAGTCGAACAGCTTCGGCTCCGGGTTGAAGGGCTACGGGTGGATGATGAGGAACGCCCCGACATCATCAATCGCCTGGCTGCGCTCACCGGCGGCATGGGTGTGCTGAAGGTGGGCACCAACCTCAAGCAAGAGCGCGAAATTCTGTCTAATTTGTCGGAGCGTGCGCTGACTGCGACCTCGCAGGCCCACAGGACCGGTGTTGTATCCGGCGGGGGCGCGGCTTTTGTCCACGCGCGCAGAGCGTTGGACAATCTCAAACTGGAGGGTGAGGAGAAATTTGGCGTCAAGGTGCTGTACGATGCCCTGGACGCGCCTTTCTTGCAGATCGTCAAGAACGCGGGAATCGAATCTCCCTCGGTGGCTGCCCTTCACCTGGAAGAGGCAGGGCCGGCTTACGCCTATGATGTCCTCAGCAAGCAGCTTGTCAATGCCCACGAAACTGGCTTGGTGGATGTCACCGGCGTGCAGACCGCGGTGCTGGATACCGCTGTCAGCGGCGCTCTGATGGCTTTGGGCACCAACACAATCGTCTTCCACCGCGATCCAACACAGAGTATGGAACCGTAAACGATGTCGATTATTCTCTCACTTTCGAAAAATGAAGGCAGTATTTGGGCAGCCGGCCCCTATGGACTGTTTGCTGTTGGCGAGGAGGAACTGACCCCTACCCCCCAACCGCAGGAAAGGCTGACCACGGCCTGTAGTCTTGGAGACCGCATCTTTACCGGCGGCGCTCCTTTTGGCGTGGCATATCTTCTCGAGACCGCAGAGCAATGGCAGGCTGCCTGGCAGGAGGGCACGGATTCGGCTGTCCTCGCTTTTGCGTCGGCCCCCGACTACGACGATTCCGGTCTGATTCTGGCGGGCAGCGAAGGGGACGGCGTGCTACGCAGCCGCGACCGAGGCTTGCGCTGGATGCCGAGCAACTTCGGACTGCGTAACCTGACAGTTTTGACATTGGCCTGGGCGCCACCGATGGACGAAGACGCCTGGCCTCGGTGGCAGGTAGTCTTTGCCGGGACAGAGGAGGGCATCTACCGTTCGCCCAATGCGGGGCTGGGGTGGAAGCGCAGTGAATCCGAAGACGCGGCCTACCAGACAGTCGCGGTTGCGCCGGACGTACACTGCAGCGGGATTGTGCTGGCGGGAACTGAGACAGACGGCCTCTGGAGGTCGACAGATGGCGGCCGTTCCTTCGCCGCCGTGGAAGGCGCGCCCGAACAGGTGAACGCGCTCATCGCCCTGGCAGAGGGGTCGGAGAGTTCGTCCCCAGCCGCGGGCGGCAAACCGGTCAACTGGTTGCTGAGCGATGACACGCAGTTGTGGTGCTCTCACGACGGCACGGCCTGGTCTCCGATTGCAGACAGCAGCGCCGCCCTTTGTTTGCTGGAGGTAGACGGCCGTATCTACGGGGGCGGTGAGAACGGTGTCAACGTACTGAACAGCGCCAGTTTGCAATTTGAACGTCAGTTGCAGATTCCGCCCATGTAACGAATGTGTAGCACAACTGACGAAGCCCCGCCGAACTGTATGGCGGGGCCGCCCGAGGCGGCCCTAGCGAGCGTGCCGGCGGGGCTTCGGTGCCTGAGAGTACTCTTTCGCGCATCAGCCGCGCGAAAACGGTTTCGCGCGAAGTCGGGACGCGGCTGCACATGACGAGGCGTGCAGCCGCGTAAAAAGATCCACACTCCATTTCTGAATCATATAAACTTACGTTCAGACAATCGCACCCTCTGGAGTACTTCATGCTTCTCATTGACGCCCACCTCGACCTGGCTATGAACGCGCTGCAGGGCAACCGGGATCTGACGCGTTCGGTCTACACGATTCGCACGACTGAGCAGAAGAACAGCGGCAAGGGACAGGGTTACGGCACGGTCGCCTTCCCGGAGATGCGCGAGGGCCGAGTGGCCCTTAGTTTCGCGACTGCTATCGCCCGTTCGACGGGACGCCCGACGCCAAATATCGACTACGATCATCCGACGCAGGCCTGCGCGATGGCGCAGGGTCATTTGGCGTATTACCGGGGACTGGAGGAGTTGGGGATCGTGCGCGTCATCACGACCGGGGCTGAGCTGGAAGAGCACTGGAATGAGTGGACGGATTGGGAAGACGCGGGAGGCGAAGAACCTCCGCTTGGCTTTGTGCTGTCGATGGAGGGGGCCGACCCGATCCTGACTCCGGAGCAGGTTGAGTTCTGGTACAAGGCGGGGCTGCGGGCGATCGGTCCGTCTCACTACGGCCCCAACCGCTATGCTGGCGGCACGGGCACTGAACTCGGACTGGGTGAGATGGGACCCGCGCTGCTGCGAGAGATGGAGCGCCTGGGTATTATGCTGGACCTAACGCACTTATCAGATGAATCATTCTGGCAGGCGCTGGAGATCTTCAATGGCCCGGTGCTGGCCAGCCACAACAATTGCCGGGCGATCGTCCCGCACCAGCGACAGTTCAGCGACGAACAGCTGCGTGCGATCATCGAACGCGGCGGAGTCGTCGGCATGGCGATGGACGTTTGGATGATGTCGACGAAATGGAGGGGCGGCCAGGAGTGGAACTACGATATTATGCTGGAAGATATGGTACCCCATATCGATCACATTTGTGAACTGGCCGGCAATGCCAATAACATCGCCATCGGGACCGACCTTGACGGCGGATTTGGCCGCGAGCAGTCCCCTGCCGACTTGAACACGATCGCTGATCTGCAGCGGATCCCGGAATTGCTGCGCGGCAACGGTTACGCGGAGGAAGACATCGCGGCGATTTGTCATGGAAACTGGCTGCGTCTTTTGCGGGAGGCGTTAGGGGACTAGAGGATGAAGCGAGGTTTATCGCTGCTATGGGTCCCGCTGGCAGTGGCGCTGGTTCTGTTAGCGTGCGCGCCGTCCGACGACGGAGGAAGCGACCAGTTGTTGGATAGCGCAACCCCGACGTTGGAGGTTGCGGCAACGTCGACCGAGGTCAGCCTTCCTCAGGTCGAGGGGCCCGTGGAGGAGGCGGACGTTTCCAATGCTCAGTTGGTGGCGCTGGGGGAGATTCTCTATCAGCAGCACTGCGCCTCCTGCCACGGCGCGGAGCTTGAGGGGCAGGCTAATTGGAAGGTACGGGATGAGAACGGATTTCTACCAGCCCCTCCGCACGATGAAACCGGTCACACTTGGCATCACTCTGACGAGCAGCTGTTTGAAATAACAAAGATTGGGACGGAGGCTTACGTAGGCAGAGGATACCGGAGCAACATGATCGGTTTCGACGATCAGCTTGACGATACTGAAATTTGGGCGATTTTGTCCTTTATAAAGAGCCAGTGGTCGCCGAGAATTCAGAAGGCGCAGCCTAAATAGGACAGTTTAGTTTGTTGGCCATTCCTACTGGACCATTCCACTCAAGAGAGAATATCGGGGGACAATACAAATGCGCAAGGAAGTGTACACTGAGAAGGGAGCGCCGCCCGCGGGAATCTATTCCCAGGGCATCGTCGCTGATGGGCCGGTCGCCTACATCGCCGGGCAAGGCCCGCTCGACCCTGCCACCGGTCAACGCGTGGAGGGTGGGTTCCGCGAGCAGGCGACGCGCGTATTCGACAATCTGACAATCCTATTGGAGGCGGCCGGCACTTCGTGGGAACATGTGACCAAAGTCGGCGTCTTTCTTGCCGACCTGAGCGACTTCGCCGAAATGAATGAGGTCTACCAGAAATACGTTACCAAACCTTATCCGGCACGCACGACGGTCGGCTGCCAGCTGCCCAACATCCTCTTAGAGGTCGATTGCATCGCAGTCGTTCCGGAATAGAGGGGAGTACTCAGTTTAGGCAAGCCGCGAACTAAACGAGGAGAAAACTATGACTTTTGATGAATTCAGGGCCAGCCTGACCGACGAGGCCCCGCCGGCCGAGGTGGGCGACCCCCTTCGCGCCTTATGGATGGAGGCTGCCGACGACTGGGACGGCGCCCACGACCTTCTGCAAGGGCAACCGGACGGTAACGGCTGCGCCTGGGTGCATGCCTATCTGCACCGGGTTGAAGGCGATCTGCCCAACGCCAATCACTGGTATGGCCGCGCCCAAAAGCCGGCCAGCAGCGCCCCCCTGCCGCAGGAGTGGGAAGAGATCGCCCGCGTCCTCTTGCAGGAGTGATCGTTTTGAATGAAGCTGCGGTCCGGCTTTAGATTTTCGCAGGTTTCTTCGGTACGGAAAGGATCTCCACTCTGCCCATGTCTTCCCCTTCCTTCGCGCCCTCCGCCGAGCGCGTCCCTGCCTCCCGCATACGCGCGCTGGCGGACGTGGCCTTTGGCATGGAGGACGTGCTTTTTTTGCAGTTTGGCGAGTCCACATTGCCGACACCGCAATACGTGATCGAGGGGGTGAACCGGGCGGCGCAGGAGGGCTGGACATTTTACACGGCCAATCAGGGGCTGTCAACGCTGCGCGCCGCCATTGCCAACCAGATTGCAAAGCTACATGCCGTCGAAATCGATCCATCCGAGATCCAGGTCACGTCGGGTGGTGTGCAGGCGCTCAATCTGGCCATCAAGTGTGTCATTGATCCGGGCGATGATGCGCTCGTGCTCAGCCCCAACTGGCCCAACGGCTCGGCAATGGTGGAGATGTTCGGCGGCCGAGCCGTGGAAGTCCCCATGGCCCGAGCGGGGCAGCGCTTTACGCCGGACCGCGACGCGCTGGAGGCCGCCCTAACGCCGCGTACGCGATTGCTCCTTTACGCTTCGCCCTCCAATCCTTTAGGCTGGACCGCGACGGTCGCGGAGCAGAAGGCGCTGCTGGATTTTGCCCGTCAACACGGGCTATGGCTGCTGGCCGACGAGGTATACGAGCGCATCTACTACGGCGGTCAAGGCGAATCAGCGCGCGAGCAGAGTCGGTCCGCCCATGTGGGGCAGTTGGCGCCTTCGATCCTGCAGCTGTGCAGGCGGGAGGATGCCGTAATCGTCGTCAACTCGTTTTCCAAGACCTACCGAATGACCGGCTGGCGGCTCGGTTGGATGGTGGGCCGGACGGATTTTGTCCAAAAGGCGGCGCAGCTAAACGAGTTCATCGTCTCCCACGCTCCCACCATGGTCCAGCGGGGAGGCGAGGCGGCCATCGCCCATGGTGAGGACGATATCGCGGCGATGGTGGAGGAGTTTCAGGAGCGGCGCGACTTTGGTGCCGAGATGCTGCGCAGCGTCAGCGGCGTCAATTTGCCGGAGCCGGAGGGGGCATTTTATCTCTTTCCACAACTTGACGGCATTGACGACTCATTCCAGTTCGCCCTCGATCTTTTGCGAAAGACGCACGTGGCCGTCGCCCCTGGCAACGCATTCGGCAACGGCGGCGAAGGTTCGATCCGCATCTGTTACGCGCCTGGAATGGATGTATTGAAACCGGCAATGGAACGAATCTGCGAATTCATACAGACTTATAGCTCCAAGCGGCAGCAATTTTGAACAAAGCCCATACCTACTACACAAGGAAGGCAGAATGAATCCCCAAGCGATCCTGGAAGAACTGAAAACGGTCGATACGCCATCGATCACCAATGTTGTCGCCACCTACCCCGATGATCCGCTCTGCCTGGGCCTGTATAATCCCTGGACGGAAAACTGGTACACGGATGAGACCATTCGCTGCATGTATCCGGAAATGGGGGCGCTCGCCGGCTACGCGGTGACATGCGTCTTCGGTCTGCCGGACCCGAACTTTTCGCGGCTCACTTTCATGGATGTGCTGGAGGCGCTGGACGCGTCCCCGAAGCCGACGATTCTGGTGTTGGAGCAGAAGTTTCCGCCCGAGATCGCGGGGAAGGTGGGGTTGGCCGGCGGAAATATGACAGCTGCGATGCAGGCGGTTGGCTGTGTGGGCTGCATCTCCAACGGACCATCGAGAGACATTGATGAGATCCGGCCGATGGGTTTTCAGTATCTGCTGAGCGGCGTTACCCCGGGGCATGGCGCGATGGCGGTGCAGGCGGTCAATGTGCCAGTGCATGTACGGGGCATGGACGTATCGCCGGGCGAAATCGTGCATATGGATGAGAACGGCGCCTGCAAGTTCCCGGCCGACAAGATGGAGAGCGTCCTGAGCAATGTCAAGCAGCTGCTGGCGAATGAGGCTGACCGCATCGGCCAGATGCAGAAGGCTTCCAGCGCCGCGGAACTGCGAGCAATTATGGCCGGTCACAGCTATGGGGACGACGAGAAGTGAGAAGCAAGAGGCGAGGAGAGAGGGGTTAGGAGTAAGGAGTGAGAGTGGCTCTCACTCCTCTTTCGTCTCTTCTCGGGGGATTCCCAATTTCAGGGGAGTGAGTCTTCTGTTTCGGTTACATCTATGCGGACGGCGACCCAGCCGTCGTTGTCGCTCAGAATATCGTCATTGATGCGCAGGTAGAGGATTCCGTGTCCCTGTGCCTGCGTGTTTAGGCCCTCGCCAACGACAAAGCGGGGCCCGTTTTCGCCGATGCGACCGATGAGTGCGCCGCCGGATCCGCTCGAAATGGGGTAGAAGCTGGGCGCGGGAAAGATAGGGTGCCCCGCCGGCCCGTGATATTCATCGGGCGTGTAGAGCCATTCCCCTTGCGCTTCGATCTCGACCAGGTCCCCCTGATCGATTCGCACGCCAGTGCTTTGCCAATCGCGGTAGGCGTAGATGCGTTTGGCGATGAGATCGCTATGGGGGTGCGAGACGGTCAGGGTCCGCTGAAGAGTCGGCGGCAGCATCACGAGGACAACAATCGCGCCAGCCAGGAGTAGTATTCTTCGCATGGGCTACTCCTCTACAGGTGTGCGAAGTTCGAGGATGGGCTCTGCGCCGGCTCCCAGGATCCACTTGCTATTTTCCTTCAGTTCCACGGCGATCAGATAGTCAATATACTTCTCCGCGAGTGCGCCTTTGCCCTCCAGTTCGCTGAGGATGGCGCGCACGGCCAGTTGCTGGGCCCCGGTGGTGAGTTCAATCTGTTCAGCCTCGGCGGCGGCGGTGGTGGTAATGCGGTAGGCGTCGGCCTCGGCCTCCTTTTGCGCGGCGTAGAACTGTGCGTCGGCGACGGTGCGCTGCTGTGCGGCTTCGGCTTCGGCCTGTTCCTGGCGCTGCCCGGCCACCATGCGATCCTTGATGGCTGCCAGTACCTCGGAGGGGGGCAAGGCGTTTTGGATCTGGACGGTGATGAATTCGACTCCGTACTGGTCTTCCTTTTTCTTCAACTCCTGCATGATTTCAAGATTCATCTCAGTGCGCTGGTTCATCACTCCGGTCATCGCCTTGGTGTTGATGACATCGCGCAGCCTGCCCTGCACGAACTCAAAGACGATACGCTCCGGGTCGTCCACCGCCAGGGCAAAGCGTTCGGGATCGGTCACGCGGTAGGTGAATTGGAGGGAAACGTCCATGGTCACATTGTCAGAGGTCATGGCGGGGATGCGCTCAACATAGCCCAGGCGCTCGTTGACTTTGACGATGATAACCGTGTCCACGAGGGGGACCTGGGCGTGCCAGCCGGGCATCTGCACGGCGAGGAAACGGCCGCCGCGCAGGTGCAGCCCGCGCTCGAATTCGTGAATCTTGTAGATGGCGGCCCGGCCCACATAGAGCGCCACGATGATTACGGCAAGCGCGGCCAGGACCACGATGGACAGTTTGTAGTAGCGATCCAGGTCTGTCGGCACCCGTTGACTCGACTGGGGAACCACCGGCGCAGCAGTCTCTTCACTCATTGGTATTTCTCCTTTGGGGGAACTGTCTCCATCCATTACAGATTTCAAGACCTTCTTCGCGACACGAGGACGTCCTGCGACTGCAGACAGGCTAGAAAGGCTACGCCTGCCCATTTGCCAGAGCGAATTAATCACATGTTCAGCTCTCAGCAGACGGATCAGCCATTGGAGCAGGGGAGGCAACAGAAGCGGCCCGCTGAGGATCAACCAGCCCAGGCCGCCATAAGGGATCAACATTGCCAACGTACGCAAGCCGCTTCTCAAATCTTGCACGTAGCCCATGCCGATCAGAAAGAGCGATTGGGCGAGCAAGACACCGCCAAAGAGCAGCGCGGCTTGCCCCCGATTCTTTCCTCTGCGCCGTAGCGTTAGCGAAGGGCTGAGGAAAAGAATGGCAACGGCAGCCGCCCCTAAGGAGGAAAGAAGCACTCCCCCCCATTCACCGCTTGAAATATCTCCTTGCACTAGAATAAAGAGGGGGATGGTCAGTGCGGCGTGAGGAAAGACCGTATAGGCTGCCAGCAACCGTTGGGACCGGTGCCAGCCAAGCCATATCGCGGCCACGAAATAGGGCGAGAATGCCAGAGGGATGAGGACGATGCCCTGGATTAACAGGGAGAATCCGTCTCCCGAGGTCATTATGCGTAGGGCGAACTGAAGCAAGGCTGCGACCGCCCCGTATACGGCGAATCCTAGCCAGGAGTAGAACCAGTGCGGACGCCCTGCGCGCCAGCCCAGGAATGCCCCGCCAAAGTAGGCTGCGCGCAGTGACCAGCGCACACCTTGCGACCACTGGCTCGCGGGCAGCGGATCGGGTGCATTGGCCGCCAGCCAGACAGCGGCGGGCAGCAGCAGAAATGGCAAGGCGATGAGTGCCGCGGTGCGAAACGTGTAAGTACCGTTCATGTTCGGGTCAAGGGATCGCATCCCTCCTCGCGTTCAGTGTACCATCCACGATGCAGTTCCCTCGGATTCAATTCAGTCCGTTCCCCGACGGATGTTGGACGCGATGAGGAGGAGGCGGTTTGAGGGAGTTGGAGCGAGCGTTTTCCTTACTGACCTGTTGGGTTTACTATGAAGACAAGGCTGCCGTTCTTCAGTCTCGCAGCCCGTAAGCTGTGCCAACGTACCGTTGAACACTGAGGAGAATCCATCGTGGACGATACACTGCTTCGCGTCGGCTTTGGTGAGACCGATATCACCCCGCCGGACGGCCTCTACATGTGCGGCATCCTCGACCCGCGCAAGAATGAAGGCATGACCGACCCGCTGCATTCGCATGCACTGGTAGTTGAAAGCGGCGACGACCGGATCGCGATCGTGGGCGTTGACCTGATTGGCCTGCCCAAGGTATTGGCGGACGAAATCATCGCTGAAGCCGCCGGCCGCACCGGCATTCCCGCCCACGCCATCATGATTGCATGCAGCCATACACATAGCGGTCCCTATACGGCGGAGGGGGTATACTCGTTCCAAGTGACCGACACCGGATACCTGTCCACGCTGCCGGATCGGATTGCGACAAGCGTTGAACAGGCGGCTGGACGGGTGGAGCCGGCTACGATGCATATTGGCAGATCCTTGGTGCATCATGGCCTGCATAACCGCCGCGTCATCTGCCCCGACGGCAAGGTGTTAAACACATGGATGCCGGCGGCACTGAACGACCTGGACCTCATCCCTCAAGTGTTGGGGACCGCCGGCCCCGTCGACCCCGAACTTTGGGTAGTCCGCTTTGACAGGCTGGACGGTTCAGCGCTGGGCGTCTTCTATAATTTCTCATTGCATACCAATTCCAAAAGCGGGCGGACCTGGTCGGCGGATTACCCCTGTGTGGTGGCGGAACTGATGAGGGAAGAGTACGGTCCCGAAGTGATCTCAGTCTATACGCCGGGCGCGTGCGCGGACATCAACGTGACGATAGGGGGCGAGCGCTGGCGCGAAAGCGCAACTTACTTCGCAGAGCAGGCCGTGGATGCCGCACGGCGCGCGATTCCGGTGGAGGGCCCCATTCCGGTAAACGCAATCCGGCGCGAGATCACCGTTCCGCGTCGGGACCCGGCCGATCATTCGCCTGAGGCAATTGGCCGACTCAATTGGGGCGGGGCAGGGGGGCGCGCCGATGTCTTTGACCAGCAGGCCGAGTTGGTCGCCGCCTTGCCGGAACAGTGGGCCGTACCCATCAACGCCGCCCGCATCGGGCCTTTCGCGATCGCATCCAATCCGGGGGAGTTGTTCGTTGAACACGGGCTCTCGATCAAGCGGCGCTCGCCCTTTCCGTACACGGTGGTGGCTGAACTGACAAACGACCTGGCCATGTACCTGCCGACAGAGGCGGCCTTCAAACAGGAGGGCTATGAAGCCCTGGTTGGACCCAATCGGATTGCATTGGAAGGCGTTGAACGAATCGTGGATACCGCGATAGAACTAACGGAAGAGTTGTGGAGCGAACAGCCGGTCCCATGACAGTGCGAAACGCGGATGGACAGCGCTCAATTAAAACGGGATGAAGGAGCATCGGACAGAATGGAAAAGTTACAGACCGGATTCGTAGGATTGCACCGAGGCGGAGGCCTGATGCGCAGCTTGGCCGCCCATCCACAGGTGGAGGTTGCAGCCCTGTGCGATATTGACGAGGAAACTTTGGCCGACACGGGCGCCGCCTTTTCGCTGTCCGACCAGAGGCTGTTCACCCGGTTTGAGGATTTCGTCAACGCGCCACTGGATATTGTCGTTGTCGCGACGCCGATCGAGTATCACGCGCAACATTCGATTGCGGCTATGGAGAGCGGCAAGCATGTGTTGTGCGAGCAGACTGCGGCGTACACGGTGGCTGATTGTGAACGGCTGGTGGAAACGGTCCGCAAGACCGGTCGCGTCTACATGATGGGCGAGAACTACTGCTACTTTCATTACATTCGTGAGTGGAAGAACTGGATAGGGCAGGGGAAGCTGGGCAAGATCTTCCATGCGGAAGGTGAATACATCCACGAAATTGTGCGGCTGCTCAAAGACCCGGAGACTGGTGAGCGCAAGTGGCGCTACACGCGTGCCCCGATCTGGTATTGCGCCCACTGTTTGGGCCCGTTGCTGACGCTGATGGACGACCGCATCGTCAAGGCGACCGGGGTCCATTCGGGCAAGAAGATTTATCCGGACGAGGGACTTGGCTACCTGGACATGGAGGTGGGTCTGTTCCAGACGCAGAAGGGGGCAACGGTCAAGATTCTGCGCAGCCAGGTCGCTCCCCGGCACCCGGACATGATTTTCTACTCGCTCTACGGCGAGAAGGGATTCGTGGAGAACGGTCGGCAGGGCGGATGGGGCGGCACAACTGGGCTGTTCTACAGTGAGGACGAGACGACAGCCCAGGAGGGCGCCCGAACGATCGAATGTCCGACCGTAGATCCAAATGCGCCGGACGAGGCGCGTCAGGGCGGGCACGGCACATCGGAGTACTACATGGTGCGGGATTTCATCAGCGCCATCGAACAGAACACCCAGCCGCCCATTGACGTGGTGCGAGCGCTGGACTTCACAATCCCCGGTATCATCGCTCACGAGTCGGCGATGCAGGGCGGCAAGTGGCTGGATGTGCCACTCTTCTGAGATTGTTTTCTGCGCTGGAACTCTACCTTAAGATGCCGTTGAAGGCGTTCAATCGAACTCGTCAGCCGCCTTTTCGGCGAAGGGCTGGTTGTTCTGCCTGTCAGCTTGAGGCTGCGCCCCGGCTCGGCGGCGGCGTTGGCGGCCCTTGCGAAGGGGCTTGGGTCTCTCGGGCGAGATCTCATCCTGGGGGATGACGGGATAGGGAGCAAAGACGGCCTGATCCTGCTCGCTGTCGGCGAAATAGATGCGGTCTCGCCGGAGCGTGCGGGCGTAATCATCGAAGCCGAGGGCGTCGACCAGTTCATCGGGGCGGCCGGTTGCGCCTGGGCGCATCTGTACGCGCAGGAATATGCGGTGCTCGGCCGCGGCGGCGTCGAAGCCGGTATAACGCAGTTCGAGAATCAACGGGCGCAGATTATAGCGATAGCGCTGGCTGTGCCGTTCCCGTTCGCGCCAGACTAGCCCCCGCTGCAGGAACGCCTCGATCTTTGCCTGCAACTCCTGTTCTCCCACCTCTCCGGCGTCGGCGTAGATCAGAATTGTGTAATCGGCGCCGATCGTCAAGGATTGGGGCGATACCGTTTTGAAAGGCACCTCGGTTGCGGTGAGCAGACGCACACCGGGAGGCAGCTTTTCACGAATTCTCATCGTCAATTCGTCAAGCTGCACTGGCGGGCTGAATGCCACGTCGAGGAGTTCGCGCGTGCCGGTCATGCCCAGGCCCAGCGGCGCGGCGAACTGGATGTGGGGCTGCGGATTGAAGCCGCGCTTGTAGAGAAGCGGCAGATTGGCGCGGCGCAGGGTCCGCTCCCAGAGGCGGGACTCGTCCTGATGGCTGATGAATTTGATCGCCTCGCCCTTCTCGTAGGAAAAGCGAACGCGCTGGGGGACGGGTGCATCGGGCAAGATTGGCGGGTGGGGCGGGCGGGCGTTTAAGGCCATCAGATGATCTCCGCTTCTGCAATCCGTTGGCTGACGGTGCCATGCCGCCGCTGGGGCACGCGCTCATCGAACTGTCCCGCGGCCTCCTCCAGTTGAATAAGCTGGGAGGCATCTGCGCCTGAACCGGCAGGAAGTGAGACGCCCTTCCCTTTCATTTCGTCGTTGAAGTAGAGAGGAACCGGAACGACATCGACCGGCTGGCGGGCCTTGTTTTTGCCCAATGGCGGACAGCACCATGCTTCATCCGGCGCTTCGCGGCGTTGCTCCTTGAAGAAGCCCAAGATGCCACAAGAGAAGCAGTGTTCGCGGCAGTCATCCACGACACCGCCGGCGTAGGTGTGCAGATATTCCTGCGCCAGGAACTCCTTGTTCAGGCCGGCTGAAATGTGCTCCCAGGGCAGGATTTCGTCCAGTGGGCGTTGTCGGCGGGCGAACCAGTCCATCTCCAGATTACAGTCGGCAAAGGCCCGCTGCCAGAGGTCGAAGCGGAAATACTCACCCCAGGCGTCAAGTTTTGCGCCGAGTTCCCAGGCGCGCTGGATGACATCGCACAGCCTGCGGTCGCCGCGGGTGAGGAAGGCTTCGACCAGGGTTTCGGCCGGATCGTTCCAAGTGAAATGGATGCCCGGCCCTTTCAACTCTTGTTTTAACAGGCGGATCTGCTGGCGGATGGTCGTTTCTTCCTCCATCGGCACCCATTGGTAGGGCGTATGGGGCTTGGGCACGAGCGTGCTGACGCCGATACGCACGTTCGCTTTGTTGCCGAGGACACGGCGGCCAACGGCCAGGACCTGCTTGGAAAGATCGGCGATAGCCTGGACGTCTTCGAGGGTCTGGGTAGGATGGCCGATCATGAAGTACATTTTGATGGTCTTCCAGCCGCGGCTGTACACCTCCTCCGCTGTGTGCAAGAGATCATCGGAGGCGATCGGTTTGTTGATGATATCGCGCAGCCGGTCGGTGGCGGCTTCGGGCGCGAAGGTAAAGCCGGAGCGCCGGCGCCCCTTTTCGAGCAGGTCCATCAGGTCGACGCTGAAACTCTCGATGCGCAGGCTGGGCAGACCGACGGACAGCCTGCGGGCGCCGTGCCGTTCCATGGTGCGCCGCACCAGTTCCTCGACATAGGTATAGTCGCTGCTGCTGAGGCTGAGAAAGCTGACTTCCTCGAAGCCGCAGCTGGCGATCATGTCGTCCACTGCCTGCAGGACCTCCTCCAGGGGCCGCTCGCGCACGGGGCGGAAGATCATGCCGGCCTGGCAGAAACGGCAGCCGCGCGTGCAGCCGCGCATGATCTCGATGGCGGCGCGGTTGTGGACGACGTTGATGAAGGGCACGATGAACTTCGTGACGGGAGGCGGCATGACGGTCACCACCCGTTTCATGACGGCGGCGGGGGCGTCGGGGTGGGTAGGGCGAGTTTCGGCGAGGGTTCCGTCGGCGGCGTAGCTGGCCTGGTAGAGCGCGGGAACGTATACGCCGGGGATGCGTGCGAGCATTGCCCAGAGCTGACTGCGGGTCTGGGCCGGCTGCTCTGAATTGCCGTCGAGCTGCTTTTTCCACTGTTCATGAACGTCGACGATCTCAAAGATCACTTCTTCGCCTTCGCCGATGACCATGGCGTCGAAGAATGCGCTCATCGGCTCGGGGTTGAAGCAGCCAGAGCCGCCGGCTATCACCAGAGGGTGGGAGGCGTCGCGGTCGGCGGCGCGCAGGGGAATCTGCGCCAGGTCGAGCATGGTGAGGACGTTGGTATAGAGTTGCTCGTAGGGGAGCGAGAAGGCGAGGATATCGAAGCGGTTGACCGGGTGGCGGGTCTCCAGCCCGAAGAGGGGGATGTCCTCGCGGCGCATGACCGTCTCGAAGTCGCTCCACGGGCAGTAGACGCGCTCGGCCAGCAGGTCGTCACGTTTGTTGAGCAGGTCGTAGAGGATCATCAGCCCCAGGTTGGACCCACCCAGTTCATAGATATCGGGGAAGGCTAGGGCGATCTTGCTGCGGATGGTGGGGTCGTCCCACTCTTTGGCGACGCTGTTGAGTTCGCCGCCGGTGTAGCGGGCGGGCTGGGTCACTTTGTGCAGGACGCGGTCCAGGGCGCGTGAGACCTGCCTGGGCGTGGAAAACATATCCTCTCCCTTCTCATCTGCCGACCGGCGGTGCCCCCTAAGCAAGGCGGTCACATTTGCGGCCGGGCGGGATTCGAACCCGCTCATTGCCAAGGGGGCGCCGATGTTGGGTGGCGCAATGCCTTGGCGATCAGGATACCGGCGCATCTGTGTTGAAGGCCGGAGTTGGCATCATTATAGAAGCTGCTGGCGAGGGGATCAAATCTGTTGCGGATGCGGTTTTGACTTTCCAGCGTTGCTCTCGTATACTTTCTGGTATCTGACTTGTGCCGAATGTCCGCCTCGTTCGTCTAGTGGCCCAGGACACCACCCTCTCAAGGTGGAGACAGGGGTTCGACTCCCCTACGAGGTACAGGAACGAGAAATCCCGCCGAGCTCAGCGGGATTTTTCTTTTTGCCCAGGGCCGGTTGGGAGCGAGTAGGCGCGGCGGCAGTATGAAACGAGGAGGGCGGGGCCTCAGTCCACGGCGATGATGGCTTCGATCTCGACGGCCCAGTTCGCGGGCACGGTGAGGCCGATGGCGCTGCGGGCATGGCGCCCGGCGTCGCCGAAGAGGTCGATGAACAGTTCACTGCAGCCGTGGATGACCGAGGGTGTATCGTTGAAGCCCGGGCCGACGTTGACCATGCCGAAGACCTTGACGACCTGGCGGACGTTGTCCAGCCCGGCGATAGAGTGGACGGCCTGGAGGATGCCGAGCGCGCAGAGCTGCGCGGCGCGGTAGCCTTCTTCGGTGGTCAGGTCCTGCCCGACCTTGCCCATGATTTCCTCATCGCCAAAGCGGGAGACCTGGCCGGAGACGTAGACATGGTCGCCGGAACGGACTGCGGCCATCAAGTTGCCGCCGTCGAGGTCGATCTTCTCGAGTTCGTAACCCATTTCCTTTAGTTTAGCCAGATAAGACACGTCTTACTCCTGTGGGTTGTTGCCCGCGCGGCGTATTGCGGCGCGGCTGTGATTCGGATAGATGGGAACTGCGTAGGTCGTATGCGTTATGTTGCCGGCGAAAGCACGGGCGCATCCTGGGCGCGCCGGTAGAGGTCGGCGAAGTCGGCGCTGCCGTCGTCGTCGAGATATGTCGTTTGTACGCCGCGCTCGTAGATGGGCTGGTTGGCGGTGCGCCAGTAGTCCCACATGCGGGAGCCTTGGCTCCAGCTGGAGTCGGCGAAGTAGACGCGGACGCCGTTGGGGCGGCTGTAGCGGATGAGGCGGCGGGGCAGGCTGAAATCGGCGACATCGACGCGATAGGTGTCGAGGGCATCTTGGTCGAGAGTGATGCCCAGGCCCGGCGCTTCGGGGGTCTGGGCGTAGCCGCCGACGACGGGGATGCGCTGGTCGAGCAGGTTGTGCTGGTAGAGCTCATGGCAGTTGATGGCGGGCCACTGGGCGTGGCTGAGCACGGCGCCCAGATGCAGGGCCATGGTGGTGGTGATGCCGGTGCCGACCATCTGCAGGAAGAAGGGCATGTTGGCGGTGGCGGCGGAGATGCCAGCCTGCAATACATTTGAGACGCCCCCTGCGACGACGAAACCGTCGCAGTAGCCTTGCTGGATGGCGACGGAGCCGGGCACGCCGCCGTAGTGGTGAGCGATGGGCGTGCGCACCTTTTCACGCAGGAGGCGGTTGCCGGCGACATCATCGGCTTTGATGGGTCCCTCCCAGATCGAGATTTTGGGGAAATCGGTTTCTAGTTCGCGCAGGACGGGAACGGCGGTGGATACGTCGAGCAGGAAGTCGTTCCAGTCGCAGTCGATGTGGAACCAGGCGGGCGTGGCGTCGCTGATACGCTTGACGGTCTCGTAGACATCTTGCCAGGGGCGGGTCTTGATCTTGATGGAGGTGAATCCCAGTTCGACGGCGATTCTGGCTTCCTGTTCGTAGGCCGCCGGGCCCATATCGTGGTCCCAGAAGGAAACGGGGCACCAGTCGCGCACTTTGCGCCCGAGGAGGCGGTAGACAGGGACGCCCGCGATTTTGCCAGCGGCGTCGAAGAGCGCCATCTGCAGGCCGGCGCCGAGTGAGTCATCCCACATACAGTCGAAGGGTGAGCGGCCGATGACGCGGTCGGTGTCGGGCACGCGTCCCCAGGTGTAGTTCTGGATGGTTTCGCCGTAGGCGACGGTGCCGTCGTCGAGGGTGAGGCGAATGATTTCGGACTCGGACCAGCGGTGGATGTTGGCGCGCTCCATTTCGCGGCGCACGCGGTCGACCATGGGCACGACAAGGAGGATGCGTTCGACGTCGGTGATTTTGGCGGTGGCGGTCATCGGATGCTCCTGGCGAGTGGTCCGGGATAGTGTGCGTGGGATGGGATGAACTATTGGGATTTTATCACGATTCGCTTCAATGCCCTTATATCGAATTGTTCATTTTGGGTTGAAAAGTGGGACATAGGGGTGGGACAAGTGAGTGGCTGGGATCTGTTCTCGGGGATCTACACCCCCATTTAACTATGCGAAAAGGGGCGTTTCAGTCCCCTTGTTGGGATTCGTTTTTTTCTGTCGAATCAAAGTCGATAAATGCCAATAGTGTCCTCGGCGACACTATTGGGATGCCTTGATAGACAGCGAGGCGTAGCAGGTGGCGGTCACCAGAAACGATACAGTCCGCCCGTCCGCTGGCGGCGCATGCAAGAGACAAGTCGTCCGACGGGTCGGCTTCTACAATTGGAGTGTCGGGCAGGTTTGCGGCAACAAGCACCGCACTTGCCCTTATGTTTTCTTCGTATTCTTTTGCCATCCCTGACGTTACATTGTAGCGGTCTGCTATGCGTTTGTACCGCAATACCCTCTGCACTTCCTCCAGCATGTCCACCGAAGTGATCAGGATATGATCTTCAAGTTTACGCATTAGGGTAGCTGGCGTGCCTGCGGGGGAGATCAAGGCACTAACCCATACATTCGTATCCAAGACGATCTTCATGATTATCCAGCACGTACAGCAGCAATTGCTTCTTCTATATCTTCTTGGACCTGCTGGTCAGGAATATCAGGCATCTGCGCGTGCATTTCGTCGAGGAACGCCATCAGACGATTACCTGCTTGATTTTGAGCGCTTGCGATCGATACATCAGCTCCTACGGTCTCGATTGCGTCTGGTTGCTCTTTTGTCAAGAACTGCTCATAGTCGCTGATGGGCAAAATTGCAACTACAGGGATTCCTCCACGTTCGACGATTATGTGCTCTTGGCCGCGGTAGGCTCGACGGATCACGTCGCCGAAACGATTCTTGGCCTCTGTGGCACTGATGGTTGCAATCTTCATAGTCACTGCTCCTTTAGCTAATATCAGCTGATATTAGCTAACAGTAGCATAGACTGGAATTTCCACAAAGGGAATCGTGGGGACAGGGCAAACGCATCTTAATTCGGACGCCAAAATAGCCGATGAAGGGCTCCCACAAGGGGGGGAGGGCACCCACAAGGGGTGCCCCTACCTTCATTTCTCGGCCAAGAAACCGGCCTCTAGTCGCCAAAGACGTATAGAATTTGCGATAGCGCACGGCGATCTGCACAGTTTTAGGCGTTATGCCCTGAAAAGGGCGCCCACAAGGGGCGCCCCTACCCGATTCAGGCAGCCTCACGTGGGTTTGTCCCACTTTGATGCAATTGCCCTGATCGTGGGGAAAGATCTTGGTCTCCAAAGGGGGAATGGTGTTTTTTGAGGATTCTCTTTGTCCGCGCGAAAGTTATCAACCTGTTTAGCAAGCCACGTACTTTCCTAACACCCGTATGCAGCCAACCATAGCCGATCTACTGTTGGGATCTTCTTCGTTTCTTCTTCAAGGATAGAAACCATTGTGTGCGTGAGGTGAAGAAACTGATCCATCCCTGTAACGAAACTAGCTTCTTCCTTGCGGTACTGTTCTGCTTGAAGTCGGAGAATGGAGTTCATCTCAAGCAGAGCTTCGTGGTATTTCTTCATGGAAGGTGGGGGAATTATTTGAGACATTCTGGCGTAGGTTCTGGCGTAGTTGCGCTCCATGTCTTCCCATCCGTCAGCACGAATTTCTTGCAGTCTCCATATTGGAGAGTCTTCTATGCAGATGATCTGGGCGTAATCATAGAGGGAGAGGGATTCTTCTGCATTGCGGGGAGTAGTGGGATTCGGTTGGCTGGAAAGTTCGTAGAACAGGATCATGATTGACATACCAAGAATGAATGCCAGGATCAGTCCTGCGATGTGCTTTATGGCAGCCATTTGTTCACCTCATTCATTTGGCTGACTGTCGGGGAACTGATTGCCGTCGTGAGCGGATTCCATTGAAACATATGCCCGATTCTTATCGCTCATTTTGTCGTGTCAAGGGGAACGGGATGGATTGCCAGGGCAAACGCATCTCAATTCGGACGCCAAAATAGCCGACGAAGGGCGCCCACAAGGGGGGGAGGGCACCCACAAGGGGTGCCCCTACCTTCTTTTTTCGGCCAAGAAACCGGCCTCCAGTCGCCAAAGACGTATGGAATTTGCGATAGCGCACTACGATCTGCACAGTTTTAGGCGTTATGCCCTGGGGAGGGCACCCACAAGGGGCGCCCCTACCAATTGTCTTCTCTAGACGTTATGCCCTGGGGAGGGCACCCACAAGGGGCGCCCCTACCAATTGTCTTCTCTAGACGTTATGCCCTGGGGAGGGCGCCCACAAGGGGCGCCCCTACCAATTGTCTTCTCTAGACGTTATGCCCTGAGAAGGGCGCCCACAAGGGGCGCCCCTACCCGATTCAGGCAGCCTCACGTGGGTTTGTCCCAATTTGATGCAATTGCCCTGGATGGATTGCAAACAGAACTGAAGCTCAAGCCCGTTACTGAAATTCGCACTTGTCTATCGGCTTCGAATTCGACACGTTTGAGTCACGGCGAAGGATTTCCGCATATATCAGGCGCTGACAACCAATCCAGTCGGCAGCGGGCTTTATTCTCCTTCAGCTTGTTTCGAATTAACCTGGTCCGGGCAGATCTAACCGCTCTTCCACCCATTCACGCATCAGCGATGAGATCGATCTATCAGATGCAACAGCCTCGGCATGGAGCACGCCTTTGAGGTATTCATCCAGATAGATCGTGAGCGAACTCCGACTGGGGTCTTCAGTCGGAAGAAACGGTTCAAAGTAACGGGCGGGATAGAGGTAGCCATTTTCGCTTCCGGGTTCGCCAAAACTCTCGTCAATGATGCGAATCATGCCATGCTGTTCGGCGATGGGGTCGGAGATGACTTTGTACACTTTCCCGACAGTCAGACCGAACAAGGCCCCTTCCTGTTCCGGCTGATCGGGAGGGTTCAAGTACGGCCTATTGGAGATGCACTTTGCGTAGCTCATTCTACGGTTATGGCGATTGGGCAGCGACGATATGACCGCCCCTTTGCCTCAACCCCGAATCTCTTCTACCAGGCGGGTGAGGACGATTTCTTCTTCGCCGTCCTCGAGGGTTGACGGGTTGAGGTAGAGAGAATCGGCTGGGCCGGGGGCGACGGAGACGGCTGGGCGGCGGTCGAGGAGGCCTTGGACGATCTGGTCGCGGCTGCGGCCGACGGCGGCGGGGTCGATGTGGACCTGGGCGCGAGGCAATGGCTGGCTGGCTTCGCTGGGAAAGGCGCGAACGGCTTGAACACCGTCCAGCCGGTTCAGTTCGCTGCACCAGCCGGTGACGATCTCTTCCATCTGCGAGGCGCGCCCTTCGTGATCGAGGTCCAGATAGCGCCCGACCGCGGCCAGCAGGCCGAGCATCTCTTCCTTGCCTACTTTCATGGGGCGGCCGATGCTGTGGTTGGGAGGGCCGTTGAGAGCGCAGGCGTCAACAAGCCACTGCCTGCCCAGCACGAGGCCGGAAGACTGAGGACCGCGCAGGTCTTTACCACCGCTGAAGATGGCGGCGTCGGCGCCCATCTGGGTGAACTTCCAGAGGTTTTCGACAGGGGGAAGCTGGGCGGCGGCGTCCACGAGCACGGGCACACCGTGGGCGTGGGCGATGTCGATCACTCTCTCCAATGGGAGGTCGTTGGGGCCGCCCATGTTGCCCTGGAACCAGATGACGGCAGCGGTGTTGGCGTTGATGGCCGCTTCCAATTGCCAGTCGAATGCGCCGTCGGCGTAGCCGATCTCGACCAGCTTGACTCCGACCTGGCGGACGGCGTGGTCGTAGCCGTTGCGGTGCGATTTGTGGACGATTACCTCGTTCTTGAGGCCGGTGAGGTCGGGCAGGCGGTGGATGGCATCCATGTCGGCGCCGGCGACGCAGGCGGCAATGGCGACGACGATTCCCCCGGCAGCGCCCGAACTGACGTAGCAGGCCTCATTTTGCGTGAGGAGTGCGATACGGTTGCCGACGCGCCGCTGCAGTTCCGGCAGGTCGACGAAAGCCTTGGCCGCCGCCAGCATCGCCTCCAGCACTTCCGGCGGCATGAGGGAGCCACCGAGCCGGGTGAGGGTGGCGTTGGCGTTGATAACAGGCGTGATGTCGAGTTCAGAGTAGGAGGGCATGGCGTACCACCTGTTTGTTTTTGAAGAGAGGTTAATAGTGGGGTCGCGCGCGGCGCGCATCTGTGGAGAGCGTGCGCGCCACGCGCTAGTAGGTTCTCGAGCCCCTTTCGAACAGGAGCGCGTGCAGCTCTAGGCCGGTTGCGGCAGGACCAGATCGCAGGCGTCGGCGGGCATCCAGTGTGCATCCTCGCCGGCCCACTTGACGTTGCAGCCGATAGGATTGGTCAGTTTGACGCTGACAGGCAGGCCAGAGGTGTGCTCGGCCAGGGCGCGGTCGATGTCGTTGATGGTGGCCTGGCTGGCGTCACGGGGGCTGTCGACGCCGCGCCCGGTGTAGACCAGTTCACGGTTTTTGTTGAACACGTAGAAATGGGGCGTACGGAGCGCGCCGTAGGCTTTGGCCACTTCCTGGGTTTCGTCGCGCAGGTAGACCCAGGGGAATTTATGCTCGGCCATGCGTTCGACCATGTTACGGAAATCATCTTCGGCGTTGACGTGGACGCTGTTGGAGTTGATGCCGACGAATTTCACGCCCTTGGAGGCGTACTTGTCGGCGGTGGCGCGCGTCGCCTCGTCGGAGCCGATGACGTAGGGGCAGTGGTTGCAAGTGAAGAAGACTACCAGCGTTTCGGCGTCATCAAAGCAACCTAGAGTGTAGATCTCGCTGTCTGTGGCGATGAGCTTGAAGTCAAGCGCCTTATCGCCGAGTTCGATGGTGAAAGCCATGATTTCCTCCTGTGAAGGTTCTTTGTTCAGGGCTCTATAAACGGGACGCCCTGGGGGATCACAATCATTGGTACCGTCCGAGCGAAACAGGCCGGAGACGTCCCTGGGTCAATCTGGAAGCGGCTGTACGCTGGCGGCGTTTGAGGCCGGGTTGCAGATCAGGCATTCCAGACAGATAATGACCGCAATCAAGGAGTATCTCTCCGCGATTGATTATACTGGTGATCCGCCACTGGGCAAACTTGCACTCCAAAAAGGAATCCAGCCATGCGCATCGGAATCGCTTCTCTTAATCACGAGTCCAATACATTTGCGTCCTTTCCGACGACGTTGTCGGACTTTCGCTTCGTGCGGGGGCCGGAGCTTGTCGAACACTACCGATCGACTTTCCACGAGGTGGGGGGTTTCATTGCCGGCGCGGAGGAGTACGGCTACGAGATGGTGCCGCTGATGGGGGCGGTGGCTACGCCGGCGGGGGCGGTGGAGGCGGATGCCTATGAGGCCCTTATGGACGAGTTGCTGGGGTTGATCCGCGGGGCGATGCCGCTGGACGGGCTGTTGTTGGGTCTGCACGGGGCGATGGTGGCGGAGGGATATCCGCAGGGGGACGGCGAGACGACGCGCCGGGTGCGGGCACTTGTCGGACCGGACTTTCCGTTGTTCGTGACGCACGACTATCACGGCAATGTGCCGCCGCCGCTGGTGGAGGATGCTACGGCGCTGATCATCTACAAGACGTGCCCGCACATCGATCAGCGGGAGCGGGGGTTGCAGGCGGCGGAGCTGCTGATGCGCACGGTGCGCGGCGAGGTGCGACCGACGGCAAGTATCGCCAAACCGGAACTGGTCTACAACATCGCATTTCACAACACGAACATGAGGCCGATGAAACCGGTGATGGAGGCGGCGATCGAGCTGGAACGGCAGCCGGGGATTCTGGCGACGAGTGTGGCTGCCGGCTACCAGTATGCGGATGTGCCGTGGATGGGGCCGTGTATCGTGGTGGTGGCCGACGGGGATGCGGCGCTGGCGGAGCGCGAGGCGCAGAGGTTGGCCGACCTGATGTGGTCGATGCGGGACGAGCTGCTGCCGAAGGTTCCGGGGCCGGCCGAGGCGGTGCGGATGGCGATGGCGAGCGAGGAGAAGCCGGTGTCCATGATGGAGATGGGCGACAATATCGGCGGCGGCAGCGCGGGGGATGCAACAGTTGTTTTGGAGGAGTTGCTGCGGCAGGGGGCGAGCGGCTGGGTGATGGCGCTTTACGATCCGGAAGCGGTGGCGGCGTGTGCAGCGGCGGGCATTGGCGCGCAGTTGACGCTGCCGGTGGGAGGAAAAGTGGATGACCAGCACGGCCCGACGTTGACTATGGAAGGGACGGTGCGAACGCTCCATGACGGCAGGTTCATCGAGACGGAACGCCGACACGGGGGAGGGCGCGATTGGAATCAGGGATTGACGGCGGTGATGGAAACTAGCGGGGGTATGCTGGTGTTGGACAGCCTGCGTACGCCGCCGATGAGTTTCAATCAGTTGCAGTCGGTCGGGATCATACCTGAGCAGCACGGGATATTCGTAGCAAAGGGGTCGGTTGCGCCGCGGGCGGCGTATGAGCCGGTATCGGCCCGCATCATAGAGGTAGATTCGGCCGGGGCGACGTCGATCAGCCGGCCGCCGGCGGACTTTCGGCTGGCGCGGAAGGGGCTTTACGAGTGGACACAACAGGCGTAGCCAATGAAGGGGCGCGGGCGGCGGCGGGATCGCCGATGAGGCTGTCGACGATCTTTGCCGAGGAGACGACGCCGGGCACACCGGCGCCGGGGTGGGTGCCTGCGCCGACGAAGTAGAGGTTGTCGACATCTTCCGATTTGTTGTGGGGACGGAACCAGGCACTCTGGGTGAGGGTGGGCTGGATGGAGAAGGCGGAGCCGAGATAGCTGTTGAGGGTACCGGCAAAGTGACGCGGATCTATGCGATGTTCGGCCACGATGTTGGCTTGCAGATCGGGCAGATAGTTCCGTTCGAGAAATTCCATAATCGCATCGCGATAGGGTTTGGCCTGAAGTTCCCAGTCGATGTCGGCGCCCAGGTGGGGCACGGGGGAGAGGACGTAGAAGGCTTCTCCGCCCGCAGGTGCAAGTGATGGGTCGGTCAGGGTCGGCATATGCAGATAGAGTGAGAAATTCTTGGGCAGATTCTGGTTGCGGAAGATGTCGCGCAGCAGCCCGGTGTAGTCCGGGTGCATCATAATGTTGTGGTGGGCCAGGCCGACATCGCGGTACTGACGTTTCGTGCCGAAGTAGATGACGAACAGAGACATGGAGTAGTTCTTGCTTTTGATGCGCCGGTCGCTGTTGCGGGGCCGCTGGCGCGCAGGGATCAGGTTGAGGTAGGTCCAGGCGGCGTCGGCGTTGGAGACGACGGAATCGGCCTTCCAGATCGAGCCGTCTTTGAGGCGGACGCCCTGCGCGCGGCGTTGTTCGATGAGGATGCGATCCACCTCTGAATTGAGGTGGATTTTTACGCCCAGCTCTTGCAGGAGGCGTTCGAAGGCGGCGATGATGGCGCCGGTCCCGCCGATGGCGTAATGGATGCCCCACTCCCGCTCCAGATAGTGGATGAGGACGTAGAGGCTGGCGGCGCTGAGGGGGTTGCCACCGATGAGAAGGGGCTGAAAGGAGAAGCAGCAGCGTAGGAAGTCGTCCTGGAAGAACTTTGAGACGTAGCCGTAGACGCTGCGGTAGCTTTGCAGGCGGATCAGGTCGGGCACAACGCTGAGCATGTCGCCGAGGTTGAGGAAGGGTTGGTCGATCAGCGCCATGCCCGTTTCGAAAATCTCTTTGGAGCTGGCGATGAACTGTTCGTATCCCTCGACATCGTTGGGGCTGCGCTCTTTTATCTGGCGCAGGATCGCGTCGTGGTCGGCGCTGACGTCGAAGGGACGGCGTTGGTGATCGAAGATGCGGTAGAAAGGGTTGCAGGGAACGAGTTGGAAGTAGTCCTGGCGGCGGCGTCCGGCAGCCTGCCAGATTTCGTCGAAGATCCAGGGGGCGGTGATGACAGTGGGGCCGCCGTCAAATCTGTAGCCGTCGATGTCGTAGACGTAGGCGCGGCCGCCCAGCTTGTCGCGTTTTTCGAACAGTTCGACCTGGTGGCCGCGGGCGGCGAGACGCGCGGCGGCGCTCAGACCGCCGAACCCGGAGCCGATGACGATGATCTTCGACAACAGATGCCCTCCATTGATTGCCAGCGGGGCTGTCATAGCACCGCCGACAGTTTCTCAGTGAGATTCAACGGAAAGTATTACACAGTTCGGGCTAGAACTACGAACACGGTTTGGGGAGGAAAAAGTGTTCAATATATGGGCCAAGACTTCTAAGGCCATCATATGTGTAGATTATTGTAGTGACCATTAAGCCATGTCCTCCGTGCCATCTCTTGGGAGTTCTTAGATTGGAGTTTTTGGTTTTTAGGTAAACACATGTTGCTAATGGTTAGGGCTTGTTGACGTTTATCTGAGCTGAGAACTGCTTGACAGAATTTCTGTCTGTTTACGAAGGGAAGGGGAGAACACCTTTTTATCCACGAAGGGCCACGAAGGGCCGCGGAGAAGACCTTTGCGGGGTCATGATTTGGTCTGTCCACGAAGGGTAGGGGAGAACACCTTTTTTGATCCACGAAGGGCCGCGAAGGACCACGAAGAAAACCTGCGGGGGATCATGAATTGGTCTGTCCAC
This sequence comes from Caldilineaceae bacterium, assembly GCA_965220715.1. GTDB lineage: Bacteria > Chloroflexota > Anaerolineae > Caldilineales > Caldilineaceae > Bin5. The sequence continues at coordinate 2,037,611 of OZ244843.1, read as the reverse complement.
GAAGGGTAGGGGAGAACACCTTTTTTGATCCACGAAGGGCCGCGAAGGACCACGAAGAAAACCTGCGGGGGATCATGAATTGGTCTGTCCACGAAGGGTAGGGGAGAACACCTTTTTTGATCCGCGAAGGGCCGCGAAAAAAACCTGCGGGGGATCATGAATTGGTCTGTCCACGAAGGGTAGGGGGGAACACCTTTTTTGATCCGCGAAGGGCCGCGAAGGACCACGAAGAAAACCTGCGGGGGATCATGAATTGGTCTGTCCACGAAGGGTAGGGGAGAACACCTTTTTTGATCCACGAAGGGCCGCGAAGGGTCACGAAGAAAACCTTTGCGGGATCATGATTTGGTCTGCCGATGAAGGGCGGGGGGGAACACCTTTTTGATCCACGAAGGGCCACGAAGGACCACGAAGAAAACCTGCGGGGGATCATGAATTGGTCTGTCCACGAAGGGTAGGGGAGAACACCTTCTTTGATCCACGAAGGGCCGCGAAGGGCCGCGAAGGGTCACGAAGAAAACCTTTGCGGGATCATGATTTGGTCTGCCGATGAAGGGCGGGGGGGGAACACCTTTTTGATCCACGAAGGGCCGCGAAGGGCCGCGAAGAAAACCTTTGCGGGATCATGATTTGGTCTGTCCACGAAGGGTAGGGGAGAACACCTTTTTTGATCCACGAAGGGCCGCGAAGGGTCACGAAGAAAACCTTTGCGGGGTCATGATTTGGTCTGCCGATGAAGGGCGGGGGGGAACACCTTTTTGATCCACGAAGGGCCGCGAAGGACCACGAAGAAAACCTGCGGGGGATCATGAATTGGTCTGTCCACGAAGGGTAGGGGAGAACACCTTTTTTGATCCACGAAGGGCCGCGAAGGGTCACGAAGAAAACCTTTGCGGGATCATGATTTGGTCTGCCGATGAAGGGCGGGGGGGAACACCTTTTTGATCCACGAAGGGCCGCGAAGGACCACGAAGAAAACCTGCGGGGGATCATGAATTGGTCTGTCCACGAAGGGTAGGGGAGAACACCTTTTTTGATCCACGAAGGGCCGCGAAGGACCACGAAGAAAACCTGCGGGGGATCATGAATTGGTCTGTCCACGAAGGGTAGGGGAGAACACCTTTTTTGATCCGCGAAGGGCCGCGAAGGACCACGAAGAAAACCTGCGGGGGATCATGAATTGGTCTGTCCACGAAGGGTAGGGGAGAACACCTTTTTTGATCCACGAAGGGCCGCGAAGGACCACGAAGAAAACCTGCGGGGGATCATGAATTGGTCTGTCCACGAAGGGTAGGGGAGAACACCTTTTTTGATCCACGAAGGGCCGCGAAGGGTCACGAAGAAAACCTTTGCGGGATCATGAATTGGTCTGTCCACGAAGGGTAGGGGAGAACACCTTTTTTGATCCACGAAGGGCCGCGAAGGACCACGAAGAAAACCTGCGGGGGATCATGAATTGGTCTGTCCACGAAGGGTAGGGGAGAACACCTTTTTTGATCCACGAAGGGCCGCGAAGGGCCGCGAAGGGTCACGAAGAAAACCTTTGCGGGATCATGATTTGGTCTGCCGATGAAGGGCGGGCGGGAACACCTTTTTGATCCACGAAGGGCCGCGAAGGGCCGCGAAGGACCACGAAGAAAACCTGCGGGGGATCATGAATTGGTCTGTCCACGAAGGGCCGCGAAGAAAACCTTTGTTGTTGGCAGCAGTCGCCTTGCGGCGATGATGGGATAATGGCTACAGCGCGCGGTGCGAGGGAGGGTTTTGAGGGGGGCGTTGCGGGGGGAATCCCCCCGCACAAGGGAGGGCCGAAGGCCCGACCGCCCAGATGGGCGACAGCCCCTGGCGGCGCCTGCGGAGCGGCGACCGCCAGCCCTGAGCCGCCTTAGCGGCGAAGGGTGCGCAGGCACGCCTTAGCGGGCCGGAGCCGCCGGAGGGCGTCTGCGCCCGCAGGCGACCATAAACGAGGAGTGAGGAGTGAGAAACGCCTGGGCTCGCCGCGTTCAGGGTCGGGGAAGGCGGTTGTGGGAGAGACGGCTGCGATCTCAGGGTGAGGTTGAAATGCTGGGTCGCCAATTGACTAAGGCTGAGTATTTTATTTTTCTGATTATTTTACGCATTCAGGCAGTTTCAGAGGATGAATTTCGGCTTCAAACAGTTTGTGCGCACAAATCCCGGTTCAGATTTGCCCGATCTTCCCTCTTGGAATATACTTTTTGTTTGTGTGGGTGGCCCGCCGATGGCTTTGCTGCCCTAGTTTTACGGGTAGCATTGTTTAGAGAAATGCCAGCCCATATTCGTCCGCATTGCGGCGCCAGGCGCGCTCCCTTCACGGGGCGTGCGTAGGAGTTCGGCCGCAAGCCGCTATCCGAAGTGCCGGGGATACCGAGTAGATGGTCTCCGGACGCGGTTAAAGGAGAGAGAAGATGTACGCAGTCGTTCGGACCGGTGGCAAACAGTACAGAGTTGGCCTCGGCGATAATCTTGAAGTTGAAAAGCTGGCCGGCAATGTCGGGGAAAGTATTGTTCTGGATGATGTGTTATTGGTTGCCCGCGATGAAGGGATCCAGATCGGCCAGCCGAATGTGGAAGGCGCGTCGGTCACGGCCAGGATTACGGGCCAGCACCGCGGCGAGAAGATTCTGGTCTTCCGCTATCGCCCGAAGAAGCGTATACGCGTCCGCCGCGGGCACCGTCAGTATCTGACCCGCTTGCAGATCCTCAAGATCAGCGGTGAGGGTTACGAATATGTGAAAGAGGAGCGGAAGGAGACGGCGCCTGAGCCGGTTGCTGAGGTAGCGGAACCGGTAGGCGAGGAAGTCGAGGCGGAAGCTGCCGTTGCAGGGGTGGTGGAAACTGACTCTGTCGTAGAGGTAGACGAGACGGGAACGGAAGAAGAGGCCGACACTGGTGACAGTGCCATTGATGTGGTCAAGGAAACCGTTGCCAAAGCAGGTGACGCGGTGGAGGCTGTCAGCGACACTGCAAGCGATGCCCTGGAAGCAGTTAGTGACAAGGCAGGCGACGCGGCGGAGGCTGTTGGTGATATGGCAGGCGATGCTGTGGAGGCAGTTAGTGACGTAGCAGGCGACGCGGTGGAGGCTGTTAGCGACGCGGCAAGCGACGCGGTAGAGGCCGTTGGTGACGCGGCAAGCGACGCTGTGGATGCTGTTGCGAAAAACCTCAAAGGGTTGATGGGGAGAGGCGAAAAAACTGGCGACGACGCTGAAGCTGACGACGCCGGCGAAGACAAGAAGGAAGAGGAGTAACGAATATGGCGCACAAAAAGGGTGGCGGTTCCAGCCGCAACAACCGGGATTCGAACGGCCAGCGACTTGGCGTCAAGAAATATGGCGGCGAGTTTGTCCGGTGTGGCAACATAATAATTCGCCAGCGGGGCACGCCGATTTTCCCCGGCACGAATGTAGGCCAGGGCAAGGACGACACGATCTATGCTATGCAGGACGGATATGTGACCTTCGAATGGGCCAAGAAGAATCGCAGAAAGGTCAGCGTCTACACGACAGAAGAGAAGCTGGCGTTGGGGAAGGTATAGAGACATGAAGCCAGAGATTCATCCTGAATATAACTCCGTGGCCAAGGTCAACTGCTCTTGCGGGAATAGTTGGATGACCGGCAGCACCAAGGCGGAGATAAACGTCAATATTTGTAGCGCGTGCCATCCCTTTTATACCGGTGAACAGCGTATTATCGATTCGGTCGGCCGGGTGGAGCGGTTTGTAAAGCGGCTGGAGTCGCGGCAGAGCGCGGCGGCCCGCCAACAGATCGAATCGCAGGCGCGCGAGGAGGCCGAGGTGGCGGCGCGGCGGGCGCGGGCCCGCGGTGACGACCCGGAAGAGGCCATGGCCGAGGTGATGTCGAGGTACGATCTGGAAGAGGAAGCCGAAGAGGCAACCGAAGCGGAAGCCGAAGCGGAAGCGGAAGCCGAAGCCGAAGCGTAGCCGGAAGCGCGAGCGAACGACGGAATGCACTTTCAATCCGGCGGCGGATGGATCGAACTGATTTGCGGTTCGATGTTCAGCGGCAAGACGGAAGAGTTGTTGCGCCGAGTACGCCGGTCAGAGATCGCCCGCCGCCGCATTCAGCTTTTCAAACCCCAGATCGACAATCGCTACGGGCGTGAACAGGTGGCATCGCACAATGGCATGTCGCGCGGCGATGCCGTCATCCTGGAGAAGGCCGTCTCTCTGCTTGATCGGGTACAACCGGAGACGGAGGTAGTCGCGATCGACGAGGTGCAGTTCTTCGATAGTGCCATCGCCGGAGTCTGCCAGGAGCTGGCCGACCGTGGGATGCAGGTGATTGCAGCCGGCTTGGATCAGGATTTTCGCGGCGAACCGTTCGGCCCGATCCCGCTGCTGATGGCGCTTTCTGAACGGGTGGACAAGCTGCACGCCATCTGCGTACGCTGCGGCGCGTCGGCCACGCGCACGCAACGGCTGATCGACGGTGAGCCGGCGCGCTACGACGAACCGGTCATCCTCGTGGGCGGCAGCGAAAGTTACGAGGCCCGTTGCCGCAGTTGCCACGAGGTGCCGGGCAGGCCGAAAGTCGGCGCGCCCGTGTCGGCGTCAGCCCGCTTGCCCCGCCAGAACCCTAAAGAAGTAACAATCTAAAAGCTATAGTCGTCGAGGGCAGGCCAGACGGGCCCGCCCTACGAGCCTGCAGCCGTGGCCCCAGCTTGGGCGACGGCTGTTTTTGTTGACGTTGTCTGAAGCAGGATTTGCAGGATTTTTTGGGGATTTTCAGGATTAGGGCGCGCAATGGAGAAGCGGTTTGTTGGGATGGGGCGTGGCCGTGGGTGGTTGCGGTGGGCGTTGTCTGAATCAGGATTTGCGGGATTTGAGGATTTTCGGGATTAGGGCGCGCACGGGAGGAGCAGTTTGACGGGATGGGGCGTGGCTGTGGGTGGTTGCGGTGGGCGTTGTCTGAATCAGGATTTGCGGGATTTGAGGATTTTCGGGATTAGGGCGCGCTCTGGAGAAGCGGTTTGTTGGGATGGGGCGTGGCTGTGGGTGGTTGCGGTGGGCGTTGTCTGAATCAGGATTTGCGGGATTTGATGATTTTCGGGATTAGGGCGCGCACGGGAGGAGCGGTTTGTTGGGATGGGGCGTGGCTGTGGGTGGTTGCGGTGGGCGTTGTCTGAATCAGGATTTGCAGGATTCGAGGATTTTCGGGATTAGGGCGCGCACGGGAGGAGCAGTGTGTTGGGATGGGGTGTGGCTGTGGGTGGTTGCGGTGCGCGTTGTCTGAATCAGGATTTGCGGGATTTGAGGATTTTCGGGATTAGGGCGCGCACGGGAGGAGCAGTGTGTTGGGATGGGGCGTGGCTGTGGGTGGTTGCGGTGGGCGTTGTCTGAATCAGGATTTGCGGGATTTGAGGATTTTCAGGATTTTTGCGGCCGACCGATGCCTGTTTAGCGAATCTTTTTTTACGTCGGGGAAAGGCCAGACTGCAATGGCTCGATAAATTGGGAGGAATCTGTTTTCGCTTGCAAGGTTGCGTATCATCGGCAAGAATCTATAATGGCGGGGAAAAACAGACCGCATTTAACAGAGGCAGGGCGCAATGAACCTCTTAACTTTGTTTGCGATTGGCCGCGAACGTCAACGGGGCAAGACGGCAGTTGAATTCATGGATTCGCGCGGGGCGCTTGCTGCGCAGCGGATGACTTTCGCGGAGCTGCAGCGACAAGCGCAGAAATGGGCGGCGGCCTTTGTGCGCATGGGCGTGCGGAAGGGGGATCGCGTCGCGCTCTATTTGTGCAACCGGCCGGAGTTTGTCATCGCCTACCTGGCGACGCTGGAGGCGGGCGCGGTGATGGTGCCGATCAATCTGCGCTACCGCCGCCGCGAACTTAGCCATATATTGAACGATGCAGAACCGGCGCTGCTGATCATAGAAGAGGCCCAGAGGCCGGTTCTGGATGAAATTGTTGGAGTTGAAATCGGGCCAGGATTGAAGGTGCTGTCGGTCGACCGGGTGGACAGTTGGCTGGATGACGCTGATGCCGGCGGAAGGGGCGAGGCGGCGGTTGCGGCGGTTGCGCCGGCGCGTGGCGAGGACGCGGCCATGATCATGTACACAAGCGGCACGACCGGGGCCAGTAAAGGGGCGGTGCTGAGCCATAACCATGTGCTGGCCACGGTGACCGGCCTGCTGTGCGCGTGGGCGTGGCAGCCTGACGATGTGCTGCTGCTGCCGCTGCCGCTGTTTCATACGCATGGGCTGGTGGTGGGGCTGCACTGCGCGCTGGCGATGGGGGCCACGGTCCGCTTGCGCACGGGATTCGATGCGGCGGAGACGGTTGATACGCTTTCGAGCGGCGGGGCTACGCTGTTTTTTGCGGTACCGACGATGTACACGCGGTTGGCTGATCTGCTGGCGCAGGCTGAGAAGCCGCCCGACTTTCCGGCGGTACGGCTTTTCTGTTCCGGCAGCGCTCCCTTGCCGGCCGAGATACATAATGAGTTTGAACGGCTGACGGGTCAACGCATCCTTGAACGCTATGGGATGACGGAGACGGGCATGAATTTCAGCAATCCGTATGCGGGGCCGCGCATTGCGGGAACGGTGGGCACGCCGTTGCCCGGTGTGTTCGCGCGGATTGTGGACGCGGCGGGGCGGGAACTGCCGGCGGGCGAGGAGGGGGAGTTGCTGCTGCGGGGGAGCAATGTGTTCGATGAATATTGGCGGGCGCCGCAGAAGACGTCTGAGAGCTTTGTGCAGGATGAGTTGGGAAATCGCTGGTTTCTGACGGGCGACCTGGCGCGCATGGATCCGCAGACGGGCTATGTGACGCTGCTGGGGCGAAGGCACGAGTTGATCATTTCGGGCGGGCTGAACATTTATCCGCGCGAGGTGGAGGAGATGTTGACGACTTTCCCGGGCATTGAAGAGGCGGCGGTGGTAGGTGAGGCGCATGCGGAGTGGGGCGAGGCGCCGGTGGCTTTTCTGGTGTGCAGCGAAGCGATCGACGAGGCGGAGTTGGAGCGGTACTGTCGGGGGCAGTTGGCATCGTATAAGCTGCCGCGGCGGGTCCGTTTTGTGGAGGAGCTGCCGCGGAATGCGATGGGGAAGGTGCAGAAGCATTTGTTGCCGCGGGGTGGGTGAAGGTTGTCTGAATCAGGATTTGCGGGATTCGAGGATTTTCGGGATTAGGGCGCGCTCTGGAGAAGCGGTTTGTTGGGATGGGGTGTGGCTGTGGGTGGTTGCGGTGGGCGTTGTCTGAATCAGGATTTGCGGGATTTGAGGATTTGCGGGATTAGGGCGCGCACGGGAGGAGCAGTGTGTTGGGATGGGGCGTGGCTGTGGGTGGTTGCGGTGCGCGTTGTCTGAATCAGGATTTGCGGGATTTGGGGATTTTCGGGATTAGGGCGCGCACGGGAGGAGCGGTTTGTTGGGATGGGGCGTGGCTGTGGGTGGTTGCGGTGGGCGTTGTCTGAATCAGGATTTGCGGGATTTGGGGATTTTCGGGATTAGGGCGCGCATTGGGGGTAGTGGATGGTTGGAATGGGGCGTGGGCGTGGGTGGTCGCGGTGGGCGTTGTCTGAATTGGGATTTGCGGGATTTGAGGATTTTCGGGATTAGGGCGCGCACGGGAGGAGCAGTGTGTTGGGATGGGGCGTGGCCGTGGGTGGTTGCGGTGGGCGTTGTCTGAATCAGGATTTGCGGGATTTGAGGATTTTCGGGATTAGGGCGCGCACGGGAGGAGCAGTGTGTTGGGATGGGGCGTGGCTGTGGGTGGTTGCGGTGGGCGTTGTCTGAATCAGGATTTGCGGGATTTGATGATTTTCGGGATTAGGGCGCGCATTGGAGGAGCAGTGTGTTGGGATGGGGTGTGGCTGTGGGTGGTTGCGGTGGGCGTTGTCTGAATCAGGATTTGCAGGATTCGAGGATTTTCGGGATTAGGGCGCGCACGGGAGGAGCGGTTTGTTGGGATGGGGCGTGGCTGTGGGTGGTTGCGGTGGGCGTTGTCTGAATCAGGATTTGCGGGATTTGAGGATTTTCGGGATTAGGGCGCGCATTGGAGGAGCGGTTTGACGGGATGGGGCGTGGCCGTGGGTGGTTGCGGTGGGCGTTGTCTGAATCAGGATTTGCGGGATTTGAGGATTTTCGGGATTAGGGCGCGCACGGGAGGAGCGGTTTGTTGGGATGGGGCGTGGCTGTGGGTGGTTGCGGTGGGCGTTGTCTGAATCAGGATTTGCGGGATTTGAGGATTTTCGGGATTAGGGCGCGCACGGGAGGAGCGGTTTGTTGGGATGGGGCGTGGCTGTGGGTGGTTGCGGTGGGCGTTGTCTGAATCAGGATTTGCGGGATTTGATGATTTTCGGGATTAGGGCGCGCTCTGGAGAAGCGGTTTGTTGGGATGGGGCGTGGCTGTGGGTGGTTGCGGTGGGCGTTGTCTGAATCAGGATTTGCGGGATTTGAGGATTTTCGGGATTAGGGCGCGCAATGGAGGAGCAGTGTGTTGGGATGGGGCGTGGCCGTGGGTGGTTGCGGTGGGCGTTGTCTGAATCAGGATTTGCTGGATTTGAGGATTTTCGGGATTAGGGCGCGCACGGGAGGAGCAGTGTGTTGGGATGGGGTGTGGCCGTGGGTGGTTGCGGTGGGCGTTGTCTGAATCAGGATTTGCGGGATTTGGGGATTTTCGGGATTAGGGCGCGCACGGGAGGAGCGGTTTGTTGGGATGGGGCGTGGCTGTGGGTGGTTGCGGTGGGCGTTGTCTGAATCAGGATTTGCAGGATTCGAGGATTTTCGGGATTAGGGCGCGCACGGGAGGAGCAGTGTGTTGGGATGGGGTGTGGCTGTGGGTGGTTGCGGTGCGCGTTGTCTGAATCAGGATTTGCGGGATTTGGGGATTTTCGGGATTAGGGCGCGCATTGGAGGAGCGGTTTGACGGGATGGGGCGTGGCTGTGGGTGGTTGTGGTGGGCGTTGTCTGAATCAGGATTTGCGGGATTCGAGGATTTTCGGGATTAGGGCGCGCTCTGGAGAAGCGGTTTGTTGGGATGGGGCGTGGCTGTGGGTGGTTGCGGTGGGCGTTGTCTGAATCAGGATTTGCGGGATTTGAGGATTTTCGGGATTAGGGCGCGCTCTGGTGGAGTGGATAGGCAGGGTGGGACGTGGCTGTGGGTGGTTGCGGTGGGCGTTGTCTGAATCAGGATTTGCGGGATTTGGGGATTTTCGGGATTAGGACGCACAGGATAAAAGAGGTGGAAGGGATGAGAGGACTGACGGGATGATCAAGGATGATTTGACATATAGGATTATTGGTTGCGCGATGAAGGTGCATAGTACGCTCGGAAGTGGGTTTCAGGAGACGATTTACCAGAGATGCCTCGCGATTGAAATGAGTCGGGCTGGTTTGTCTTTTGGTCGGGAGGTGGAGAAATCGATTTTTTACGATGGGATTCCTGTGGGTTCGAGAAGGGCCGACTTTGTTGTGGCTAATCAAGTTGTGGTTGAGTTAAAGGCTTTAACTGCGTTGGAGGATGTACATATTGCGCAGGCCAGAAATTATGTAGTGGCTTATGGATTTGATGTCGGGCTCTTGATCAACTTCGGGGCGGAGAGTTTGGACTATAAAAGGATATTCAATAGACACAGGACCCCTGGAACGCGAAATTCGGCAATCCGTGAATCCGATAGATGAGGAGCAGACCACGCCTTCACAGGCAACGACGATTTTCTCAATCGCAAAAGATAGAAGATACGAAATACAATTGCCCACGGACAAAATGACGAAGACTGAAGGAAAGAGTCCGAGATGACAGGACAGTTGACAATTGTCTGAACTGGGACTTTAGGGATTAGAGGATTGGCTGGAATCGTGTTGCCAGCGTTTCGCCTCTTCATGGGCGATGCAATTTTAGTGCTTTTGAAGTAGAGGCACATAGGTTGAATGCAAATGAAAGAAGCCACAGCGCGCGTTAGAATCAACAAGCTGCTAGAGGCGGCGGGATGGCGGTTCTTTGATGACGGGAATGGGCCGGCCAACATTCGGCTTGAGGCAAGTGTGACGCTCAAGAAGTCGGACCTGGACGGCCTGGGGGAAGACTTTGAGAAGACGAGTAAGGGCTTCGTCGACTTCCTGCTGCTTGACAGCAAGGGCTTTCCGCTTATTGTGCTGGAAGCAAAGTCGGAGGACAAGGAGCCGCTGGTGGGCAAGGAGCAGGCGCGGAAGTACGCCCGTTCGCAGAGCTGCCGCTTCGTCATTCTTTCCAACGGCAACTTGCATTATTTTTGGGATTTGGAGCGCGGCAATCCCTATATTATTACCGCTTTTCCTTCGCCGGAGTCGGTTAGCGGCTACCAGAAGGTCACTCCTAACCCCCGAAGGCTGATCGATGAACGCGTCGAGGCGGATTATATCGTTCTCAGCCAGCGGCCCAACTATGCTTCGGTGGGGGCGTGGATAAATGAGGATGAGCGGCCCGGTTTCATCCATGCAAACAGCTTGCGGTTCTTGCGCGACTACCAACTTAGGGCTGTCCATGCGTTGCAGCGCTCTGTGCAGGACGGCAACGACCGTTTCCTGTTCGAGATGGCGACGGGCACGGGAAAGACGCTCACCGCCGCGGCCATCATTAAACTGTTTTTGCGTACCAGCAATGCCAGCCGCGTGCTCTTCCTGGTGGACCGACTCGAACTTGAAGAGCAGGCAAGGAAGGTCTTCAGCGGACTGCTATCGGCAGATTTCCAGACGGTGGTTTACAAGGAACGCCGCGACGAGTGGCGGGGCGCCGAGATCGTGGTCAGCACTGTGCAGTCGCTGCTGTTCAACAACAAGTACCAGGGGTTGTTTTCGCCCACCGACTTCGACTTGGTGATTTCCGATGAGGCGCACCGTTCGATCAGCGGCAACGCCCGTGCTGTGTTTGACTTTTTTGTCGGCTACAAGCTGGGCCTGACAGCGACGCCGCGGGATTATCTGAAGAATGCGGATAAGACTGGCCGAAGCGACCGGGACCCGCGCGAGGCGGAGCGCCGTCTGCTACTGGACACATACCGGACCTTCGGCTGCGAGAGTGGTCAGCCTACGTTCAGGTATTCCCTGTTGGATGGCGTGCGCGAAGGATTTCTGATTAATCCAACGGTCGTAGACGCCCGCACCAAGGTGACGACGCAACTGCTGTCGGAGAAGGGATTCATCGTTTCCGTTAGCGACGACACGGGAGAAGAGCAGGAACAGACATACAAACAGCGCCAGTTTGAGAAGCAGTTCTTCTCAGATGCGACGAACAAGGTCTTTTGTCAGGCATTCCTGCAGCATGCGTTGCGGGACCCAGTAAGCAATGAGATTGGCAAGTCAATTGTATTCGCAGTCAGCCAAAAGCACGCGGCCCGGTTGACGCAGACTCTTAACGAGATGGCCGACATATTGTATCCGGGAAGGTACAAGTCGGATTTTGCCGTGCAAGTCACGTCGCAGATCGCCGACGCCCAACGGTTCACGATCAACTTTGCCAACAATAATCTTATGGGGTCAGGCAATATCCTGCCGGATTACCACACAAGCAAGACCCGGGTCTGCGTTACCGTCGGCATGATGACGACGGGATACGACTGCACGGATATCCTGAACCTGGGACTGTTTCGCCCCATATTCTCGCCGACCGATTTCGTTCAGATCAAGGGGCGGGGCACGCGACGGCACAGCTTTCTGGATCAGTTGCGCGACGAGCGTCAAAAAGAAGAGGTTGCCCAGTCGGAGAAGACAGAGTTCAAACTCTTCGACTTTTTTGGCAACTATGAGTACTTCGAGACCGAGTTTGACTATGACCAAGTTCTCAAGTTGCCTGTTTCTTCGGGAGAACTCCCAGATATAGACGGCACGGGGCCCGTTGGCTCTTTCGAGGCCTACGAGTACATGGGCGGCGATCTTCTTTCGACACTCCGCGAAGAGAAGATTGGACCCAGGGGATTGAAGATCGACAGGATGTTGTTCGAGAAGTTCGCGGAAACTGTGCGGGAGGATGAAACCGTTGCCGAGGCAGTGGAGGCAGGCCAGTGGGACCGGGTCATCGACTATGTGAACAGTGAACTAATGGACAAACCGGAGGAGTTCTACACGCTGGACAATCTGCGAAAGGCCGCGGCGGTGGACCGCCGCGTGACCTTACGGGAGATCCTTGAGCGGGTCTTCGGCCTCATACCAGGGTTCAAGTCCAAGGACGAGTTGCTGGAAGAGGAGTTCGACAAGTTCGTAACCGACCACAAGCCGGAAGAGGCTCAGTCGATTCCGGTAATAAAAGCATACTTCAAAGCCTATGTCACCAGCGATCTCACCCGTCACATCGTTGATGCCAAACTATTTCCTGACTTGGCCACTAACGCTGTCTTCTCTTTCGGGGACTTCCGCGCCGTGCCCGAGAAATATCGGACGCTCGTTCCTGATTATGTGAAGGACTACGTATCCCTGAACCAGTTTGCCGCCTAGAGGATAATCATGCTAGACGCCGACACCAAGCGCCGCATTGACACCGCCCGCGATATTCTCGTTGGTAAAGTGCCAGATCCCAAAAGCCAAGTCGAGCAGATCACGATTGCGCTTATCTACAAATTTATGGACGACATTGACGCCGAGAGCGAGGAATTCGGCGGTAAGCGGAAGTACTTCGCCGGGGAGTTTGGTCGATACGGGTGGGCTAAATTGATGCAGCCGGGCTTGGGGGGCCACGAGATGCTCGGTCTTTACGCTGAGGCGATCGAGCGTATGGACCAGAACGCGGGCATACCGCAACTGTTCCGGGACATTTTCAGCAACGCCTTTCTACCCTATCGCGATCCAGAGACGCTGCGGGTCTTTCTGAAGGAGATCGACGGCTTCACTTATGACAACTCGGAGCGGCTGGGGGACGCGTTCGAGTATCTGCTTTCGGTGATGGATTCGCAGGGCGACGCGGGGCAGTTCCGCACGCCGCGGCATATCATCGACTTCATTGTGTCGATCGTGGACCCGAAGAAGGAGGATGTGGTGCTTGACCCAGCCTGCGGGACGGCGGGCTTCCTTATCTCGTCGTACAAGCATATCTTTGACGCCAACACAGACGCCAACGGTAACAGCACGCTGACGCCCGACGATCGGGCACGGCTGGCAAGGAACTTGATGGGTTACGACATCTCGCCTGACATGGTGCGGCTGTCGCTGGTGAATATGTATTTGCACGGCCTTGTCGATCCCCACATTTACGAGTACGACACGCTGACCAGCGAGGAGCGCTGGAACGAGTTCGCCGATGTGATCCTGGCCAACCCGCCTTTCATGTCGCCGAAAGGGGGGATCCGGCCGCACAACCGGTTTTCGGTAAAATCCAAGCGCAGCGAAGTTCTGTTCGTGGACTACATGGCCGAGCATCTGAACGCGGGCGGGAGAGCGGGAATTATCGTGCCGGAAGGGATCATCTTCCAGAGCCAGAACGCACACAAGCAGTTGCGCAAGAAGTTGGTGGAGGAGTGTCTAGTGGCGGTCGTGTCGCTGCCGGCAGGGGTCTTCAATCCCTACTCAGGGGTCAAGACGTCGATCCTGTTGCTGGACAAGGCGCTGGCGAGGAAGACGGACCGGATCGCGTTTTTCAAGGTGGAGAACGACGGCTTCGACCTGGGCGCGCAGCGGCGTCCGATTGAGGAGAATGAGCTGCCGCAAGTACGGGATGAAATTGTGGCATACTTGCAGCTGTTGCGGGCGGGCGATTCCCAGCAGGCTGCGGTCGCCTTGGCGGCGGAACGCGGGGCGGAATACGCGGCGAGTGGAACGCAACCGAGAAACGGGCTGATTGTTGAAAAGGAGAGGGTCGCCGAGGAAGGGGAGTACAATCTGAGCGGGTAGCGATATCGGAAAACCACGATTGCATCGTCAAGCTTTCCGATTGTGGCTTTGGGGGATGTTGCCGAGATAATCTCGGGCCAGTCTCCGCCTGGAAAGTCCTATAACGGAGCAGGTGTCGGAACGCCTTTCTATCAGGGCAAGACTGAATTTGGTGATATGTTGATCGGAGAGCCTGTCAAGTGGACAATCGATCCGCGAAGATTCGCAGAACAGAATGATATTCTCATGTCCGTGAGGGCGCCAGTTGGCCCAGTTAACTTTACATCTCAACGAATCTGCATAGGCCGCGGCCTCGCCGCGATCCGACCACGTGATGGTTACTTACATTCGAAGTTTGCATTCTATGTTCTTCGAGGTATGGCGTCAGAAATTACCGGTAGTGCAGGAGCAGCCTTCGCCTCAATAAACAAAGGAGACATTGAAAAGATCCAGATGCCTCTGCCGCAGCTGGAAGTGCAGCAGGAGATCGTCGCGGAGATCGAAGGCTACCAGAAGGTCATTGACGGGGCGCGGGCAGTCGTCGAGAACTACCGTCCGCGTATTCATGTAGATCCGGACTGGCCGATGGTGGAGATTGCAGAACTTGCTAAACCAGAATATGGTTTTACCGAGAAGGCACAGAATCAAGGGGACGCCAGATTCATTCGAATCACTGATATCTCTGAGTACGGAACACTACGTTCAGATGATCCTAAGTTCATTGAAATGACCACCAAAGCGCGAGATTCAATGCTTCAGAAGGGGGATATTCTCATCGCTCGGACTGGAGCTACTTATGGTAAGACAATGATATTTGAGGAGGACTTTGCAGCAGTATTTGCTTCTTATCTGATTAGACTCCGTTTTCCATCGAAACAGGTAAACCCATATTACTATTGGGCTTTTGCCCAGAGTGATGCCTACTGGAATCAGGCGAAAATTCTGGTGACTGGTGGAGGACAACCTCAGTTCAATGGCAACGCATTGAAGCAAATCAAATTCCCTCTCCCACCACTCGATACCCAGCAAGCCATTGTCGAAGAGATTGAAGCCGAGCAAGCACTTGTTGACGCAAACCGGGAGTTGATAGAACGTTTCGAGAAGAAGATTCGGAATGCGATTGCCCGAGTTTGGGAGAACTGACTGTGAGCGATGGAATGAAAAAAATCCAGCCCCTAGATTCCTTGGGCAAGGAAGAGTTCTTTCGGCCGGCCAGTAGACTCATTGAGGCTCAGTACAAGCAATATCGCTCCTACCACGAGCGTCCCATCCAACGAGATATGTTCGCCGAGTATGACGCCATAGCAGCATGGAGTACTGTCACTTGCTGTTACTCCGGCATTGAACAGTCAATGAAGTGCCTCTTGGAGATGAGGGGAATTATCGATAGGAAGACGCATTGGTTAGGCAAGCTCTTCAGGAAACTTGCTCCAGAAGAGCAGCATGTTCTCCGCTTTTCCTACGCCATCTATCGTTCTCTTCATAACTATATTCTGCCAGAAACTGTCGAAATCTTCCTGGACAAAATTGACCAAGGCTACTCCCAGTCTGAAAAGCCTGTCCCCGGCTATAATACTTGGCGCTACTTCCTACTTGAAGGCAAAATGCCGCCGACGACCCATCCCGGCGCCATGCTCGAAATCTGGTCCGCCTTGACCGATATTCTACTGGCCAGAGTATTTACGAATCACGGTCTGAACACTGTGAAACAGCGAATCGACTTTCGCCTCCGCGAACTTCACATTGAAGCGGCCAAAGGAGAGTGCAATGACTTAGTGCAAATCAACAGTCTTATCCCATGGCGGCGAAGAGACACCTTCATAAACATCAACCAATATATCGACCTCCTGTATTACGATGCGAATGGCCAGCCTCTTCAAATCAAACAGCCGACTCTCGCTTTGCCTCCGGTACTTTCCATGCCGCGTGTGTTACACAGCTTCGTTGACAGAGTTAAGGACGATACAACCGACAACGATTTCATGCATTTTCGATTCCGGGCCCGAATAGGGGGACTATACTGGAATGCTGGCGAAAGTCTCTTTGAGACACCGCAATGGCAAATTGATTCCACACAAGTGAGAGAAAGTGGCAACAAAGGCTTCAGTAGGAAGTAAGGAATGCAATTACAGGCGTGCGGAATGACAAGAATCAAAGACATGAGTCCCCAATGCTCAGACAGTTGACAGCCAACACCGAACGTGAAGGGGACGCCTACTTCGCCCTTTTCCTGGAGCAAAACATCGCCAACCGGGGAGCAACGGTAGCCTAGGCAAGGGCCAATGTGAAGGTGGCACTGAAGATGTTTTTCGAGACGGCTTGTGCTTCCGAAACTCAGCGCAGGCCGTAGGATGAGATGAACGACCGATTTGTCAGGTCAAGATACAGGGAATCAGCGCAAAGGGCGGCATCTTCTGTCCATATGACCTCGCCATATTCCCCTAATTTGACCTGTTCAAATGCGCCTGGTTTCTGCCAGTCGGAAAACAGCTCGGTATGGGCCATGTCGGACAGATCAACTACGCCTTCAGTGCCGTCTGAATAGCGGAGCCAGAGCTTATATTTGTCGCGTGCTTCCAAGCCAATGACCCACGGGAACTTCGACCCTTCCTGATATGAAGGAACTTCAGTATCGTTTTTTATCACGTGTTCGCTCCTCGCTCAGAAGATTAACAATCCGATTCACTGCTATACCCACAGAGTTGTCTATATATTACAATGCTTCTTCAATGCTACATCAATGACAAGAACTTGAATTTATTGCCTCTGTTTGAGATGAATTCGGAGGCTACCTGGGTGGACGATTGTTGATATCGCAACCATTCCATTAGGATTGACTTTGTAAATTCACCGGAGTATTCGCCGTAGGACATAGTCTTATAGCGACCACCCAGCATCTTAAAGGCAAAGATGTCACCACCAGAGATTGAAATCGACACAACAGGAAAAAACACCGACCTGCGGCGGGGCGTGCGGCAGTTGTGCGCGCAATTTCCGGGGGAGTATTGGCGGCGGCTGGATGGGGAGCGGGGATATCCGGTTGAATTTGTGGAGGCGATGACGGCGGCGGGCTTTTTGGCGGCGCTGATCCCGGAGGAGTATGGGGGCGGGGGCGCGTCGATTGCGGAGGCGTCGGTGATCCTGGAGGAGGTGAACCGCAGCGGGGGGAACGCGGGTGTGTGCCACGCGCAGATGTATATTATGGGGGCGCTGGTACGGCACGGCTCGGCGGAGCAGCGGGAACGGTGGCTGCCGCCTCTGGCGGAAGGGCGTTTGCGGCTGCAGGCATTTGGTGTAACAGAGCCGACGGCAGGGTCGGACACGACGCGCATCCAGACGCGGGCGGAGCGGGATGGCGACGAGTATGTGATCACGGGCCAGAAGATCTGGACGAGCCGCGCCGAGTATTCGGATTTAATGCTGCTGCTGGCGCGGACAACAGCGCTGGAGGCGGTAGAGAAACGCACGGAGGGGCTGTCGCTCTTCCTGGTTGATCTGCGTGGGGCCGACGAGCGCGGGTTGACGATCCGGCCACTTGAGACGATGATTAACCATCACACGACCGAGATCTTTTTCGACGGCCTGCGGGTGCCGGCGGCCAACCGCATCGGCGAGGAGGGCAAGGGCTTCCGCTATATATTGGACGGCATGAACGCGGAGCGCATTTTGATTGCGGCAGAGTCGGTGGGGGACGGGGGCTGGTTTATCGAGCGTTCGGTCGAGTACGCGAACGAGCGCATTGTTTTTGACCGGCCGATCGGGCAGAACCAGGGTGTGCAGTTCCCGATTGCGCAGGCGTATGCGAATCTGCGGGCGGCGGACCTGATGCGCTGGCAGGCGGCGCAGCTGTTTGACAGCGGGAGCGCTTGCGGCGCGGAGGCGAACATGGCGAAGATGCTGGCGGCGGACGCGGCGTGGGAGGCGGCCAACGTGTGCCTGGAGACGCACGGCGGCTTCGGCTTTGCCAGAGAACACGATGTGGAGCGCAAGTTCCGCGAGGCCAAGCTGTACCAGATCGCGCCGGTCTCCAATAACCTGGTGCTGTCTTATCTGGCGCAGCATGTGCTGGGGCTGCCGCGTTCGTACTGATTGTTGCATACTTTGTATTTCATAAGCATAGGTGGTCGTTCTTTTCTGATGCCTCTGCCACTGTCCCATGTCACTGTAGTCTCGTTGGAGCAGGCGATCGCGGCGCCGCTGGCGACGCGGCATCTGGCCGACCTGGGCGCGCGGGTGATTAAGGTCGAGCGGCCGGGCGGCGGGGATTTCGCCCGCTATTATGATTCGGCGGCGCGGGGGCTGTGCAGCCACTTTGCCTGGGCCAACCGCTCGAAAGAGTCGATCACGCTGGATCTGAAGGCGGCAGAGGGCAAGGAGATTTTGGCGCGTTTGCTGGAGCGGGCGGATGTCTTTGTCCAGAACCTGGCGCCGGGCGCGGTTGAGCGGCTTGGTTTCGACGATGCGCGGCTGCGCGGCAGCTATCCCGACTTGATCGTGTGCCACGTCAGCGGTTACGGCGCGGACGGGCCGTACCGCGATAAGAAAGCGTACGACCTGCTGATCCAGGCGGAGACCGGTGTCGTCTCTGTCACTGGCAGCGAGGAGGAGGAGGCCAAGAGCGGCATTCCGGTGGCCGATATTGCCGGCGGAATGTACGCGTACAGCAGCATTTTGGCGGCGCTGCTGCAGCGCGAGCGGGGGAAAGAGGGGTGCGTGCTGCATGTCTCGCTGTTTGACGGCCTGTGCGAGTGGATGGGCTTCCCCGCCTATTACGCGTTGGGCGGTGGCCGCCTGCCGCGCACCGGCGCCAGCCACGCGGCGATCGCGCCGTACGGGCCCTATGCCACCGGCGACGGGCGCACGGTCTTGTTCGCGATACAGAATCAACGCGAGTGGGAGCAGTTTTGCGGGTCTGTGCTGGAAAGAGCGGAGGTGGCGACGGATGCTCGCTTCTCCGACAACACGCTGCGCGTGCAAAACCGTGCGGCTTTGCAGCAGGAGATCGAATCCGTTTTCGCGGGCTTGACGGCGGCTGAGGTTGCGGCGCGCATGGAACGGGCGCAGATCGCGAATGCGGAACTGCGCGACGTTGAGGCATTCTGGGAGCATCCGCAGTTGTTGGCGCGTGGGCGGGTGGCGGAGGTGGAGTCGCCGGTGGGGCCGCTGCCGGCGCTGCAGCCGGCGACGACCAACGAATCGTGGCCGCCGCGCTTTGACCCGATCCCAGCAGCAGGCGGCCATACGCGGGCACTGCTGGAGGAGTTGGGCTATAGGGTGGATGCGATCGAGCAGTTGGAGCGGGATGGCGTGGTTGGAGGATCTGCAGGGGATAGGGGACAGTAACCCTGCTCTAGCGCGGCAGTTCACTAGATTTCCGTTCCCAGCGTGCGGCGCGTGTGAAGAGTCTTGGGAATAAATTGAATTTGCATCGGGAGGGGGCGGAGATGTCCACGCAAGGGGATGGCCAGGGGCGCTATTACGAAGATTTCAGCGTAGGTGACCTGTTCGAACACCGGCTGGGGCGCACGGTGCTGGCGGCCGACAATGTGTGGTTTACGCTGCTGACGGTGAACACCAACCCGATCCATTTCGATGCCCACTATGCCAGCCAGACCGAGTGGGGGCGTCCGCTGGTGGACTCGACTTTTACGCTGGCGCTTGTGACCGGTCTGTCGGTTGCGGACATCTCGCAGAACGCGGTCAACCTGGGCTGGGACGAGGTGCGGCTGCCGGCGCCGGTGTTTGAGGGCGATACAATTTACGCTCAGAGCGAGGTGTTGCATCTGCGGCCGTCAGGGAGCCGCCCCCACCAGGGGATCGTCACGGTGCGTACCATAGGCTTCAACCAGGACGGCGTGGTTGTGATCGAATTCAAGCGCACACTACTTGTCTACAGGCGCGGCCATGGTCCGAAGACTAGCCGACCGGTTGTTCAGGATTCTGCATAAAGGGCAAAAGCGCAGAGGGCGGCCGCAAATGGATCCTGGCAAGAGCGGTTCTCCCTTCCTTGGTACTGACGGCAGACCCGAATCACACGAACCAACAATGATGCGCCTGGAAACGGAACGACTGACGATCATTGCACTGACGCTGCAGCAGATGCGCTGGCAGCGGGACAGCTTTGCGCGGTTGGAGCAGGCGCTGGGGCTGGCAGCCAGCGGTCAACGCCTGGAGGACGAGTTGCGCCCGATCGTGTCGCGGGCCATCGGCCAAATGCGACGCAGGCCACACTATGCACGCTGGCATTGCCAGTGGGTCGCGGTGTTGAAGGAGGAGCGGCGCATCATTGGCAGCCTGGCGTTCAAGGGGGCTCCGGACAGGGATAACGCGGTAGAGATCGGCTACGGCTTCGATCCGTTTTATCACAACCGAGGTTTGGCCACGGACGCGGTGGCGGAGATGGTGCGGTGGGCGCTTGCTGAGGATGGTGTCGATGCGGTGATTGCGGAGACGGCCAACAGAAATGTGGCGTCGATGCGCGTGTTGCAGAAGGTCGGATTTGTGATCACGTCGGCGACGGACCGCTTCTTGTATTGGAAGGTCAGTTTTTAGATTCTTGTTTTTAGTTTTTGGTAAACCCCGCTTGTACGCGGTAGTTGGGTGAGTTTTGAGTCTTTGGGGCTCATTGACGTTTTTTTGAACTGAGATTTGTAAGGTCATAACTTGGTGTGTCCACGAAGGGCCGTGGAGAACACCTTTTTTTTATCCACGAAGGGCCACGAAGGGCCGTGGAGAACACCTTTTTTTTATCCACGAAGGGCCGCGAAGGACCACG
Source organism: Caldilineaceae bacterium (assembly GCA_965220715.1). Classification (GTDB taxonomy): domain Bacteria; phylum Chloroflexota; class Anaerolineae; order Caldilineales; family Caldilineaceae; genus Bin5. Next base: position 2,017,005 of record OZ244843.1, on the reverse strand, counting down.
AAGAAAACCTTCTGTTGATCCACGAAGAGTCGCGAAGGGGCACGAAGAAAACCTTCTGTTGATCCACGAAGGGCCGCGAAGGACCACGAAGAACACCTTCTTTTGATCCACGAAGGGCCGCGAAGGACCACGAAGAACACCTTTTTTTTATCCACGAAGGGCCGCGAAGGACCACGAAGAACACCTTTTTTTTATCCACGAAGAGTCGCGAAGGGGCACGAAGAAAACCTTCTGTTGATCCACGAAGAGTCGCGAAGGGGCACGAAGAAAACCTTCTTTTGATCCACGAAGAGTCGCGAAGGGGCACGAAGAAAACCTTCTTTTGATCCACGAAGGGCCACGAAGGACCACGAAGAAAACCTTTTTTTTATCCACGAAGGGCCGCGAAGGACCACGAAGAACACCTTCTGTTGATCCACGAAGAGTCGCGAAGGGGCACGAAGAAAACCTTCTGTTGATCCACGAAGAGTCGCGAAGGGGCACGAAGAAAACCTTCTGTTGATCCACGAAGAGTCGCGAAGGGGCACGAAGAAAACCTTCTGTTGATCCACGAAGAGTCGCGAAGGGGCACGAAGAAAACCTTCTGTTGATCCACGAAGAGTCGCGAAGGGGCACGAAGAAAACCTTCTGTTGATCCACGAAGGGCCGCGAAGGGCCGCGAAGAACACCTTCTTTTGGCCACGAAGGGCCGCGAAGGACCACGAAGAACACCTTCTTTTTGTCCACGAAGGGGCGCGGAGAGACACTCTAGAAAGGTGTCAATCCTTTCGTACGATGTAGACCTGCTCTGAGGGATAGGTGAGTGTCTGGGCCTGCCATCCGGCTCCCTTGATGAGCGCTTCGAAATTGGCGGCGTAGTGTTGCGCCATGCCTTGTTTGCGGCCGGCGAGGGTGTGATTGGGAAAGGAGACGATGAGGATGGGGGCGTCGAGCTGGTGCAGGAGCCTTTCGCCGGCGCCGCTTTCGATCTGATCGAGGCAGGGCAAGGTTTTGAGGACAAAGGCGATGTCGGCTGCGGGTGTGCTCATGTCCTCGAGGGCGTTGCGCTGGACGGCGGCGCCGGCGTAGCCCATCACGTGGAAAAAGCGGTTGAGGAAGTCGATCTTATCGGCAAAGATATCGCAGGCGATGTAGGAGACGTCGGGAGGAAGAGGCATCCACGGACGCGCCAGCGGGTGCAGTCCGCAGGCGACATCGAGCACGGACCGGACCGGCGGAAGCTGTTGAAAGAGTTGGGAATAGAAGGTGTCGAGGAGGGGCAAGCGTTCGTGGGTCGAGGCGTGGGCGGCCATGAGGCGGCGCAGTAGGGCGCGCACGGCTGCGTTGTCAGCGGGAGAGCAGTTGTCGGTTCCGCTTGCCGCGGCGTGGACGGTCGTTTGCAGTTGGCGGAGCGCGTCGTCGTGGTTCAGATTGCGGCGTAAGTAAACGGCGGCGCTCTGGTGCAGCTGATTTTTGGTCGCTTTGACGGCCTCTTTGAGGGAGCGGCCTTTCGCAAGTTCGGCAGCGGCGATGGCGCGTGCCAGGCCCGGATGTACGGAGCGATACTTGCGGGCTGCCAGAAGCGTGTCCAGCGCCCGATCCAATTGGTCATCGGGCGGCTGCTGGGCGGGATTCATTGTCGTTGTGGAAATTGGATTGTTGGCAGCGGGTTGAACGGAGTTATCCGCCGCGGCGCTGAAGCAGCGCAGTTGAAATGGGATGCGTTAGTCGCGCCCGTTTCCTTCGCGGGACTGCTGTTTCAGGGCGCGGTTGACGTCCCGTTCAGCGTCCCGGCTGGCGATCGTCTGGCGTTTGTCGTATTGCCTCTTGCCGCGCACGAGCGCGATCTGGACTTTGGCCAGGCCGGCGTCGTTGATGTACATGCGCAGAGGGACGATTGTCCAGTTGCGCTGGGTAGCGCAGGCGTGCAGGTAATCGATCTGGCGTTTATGGAGGAGCAGTTTGCGGGAGCGGGTCTCCTGGTGATTGGCGCGGTTGCCATGTCGATATTGGTCGATATGGACGCCCATCAGCCAGGCCTCGCCGGCGCGCACGAGCACAAATCCCTCGCGCAGATTCACCGAGCCGTTGCGCGCGGATTTGATCTCGGTGCCGGTCAGGGCGATGCCGGCTTCGAAGGTCTCTTCGATGAAGTAGTCGTGGCGGGCTTTGCGATTAGTAGCGACGGTGCGAGGCCCGGTAGGCGCCGTCTGTTGCTTTTTCTTTGCCAATGTCAGTGCTCGCTGCGTTTATCTAACCATGCACGGAAGGGAGATGCTGTCCAGCATAACCGCTGCTCACTCCCCGCTTCTGAGAAATTCGATGGCACGATCGAGTTGTGGGTCTTCCTCATTTTCGATCTGCTCGTTGGTGCGTTCGACCACGATGTCCGGTTCCAACCCGGTGTCGTTAATTGACCGGTCGGAAGGCGTATACCAGAGGGCGATCGTCACCCGCAAGAGGCTCTCATCGCTGAGGGTATGGGGAAGTTGTACGCTGCCCTTCCCGAATGTTGTCACGCCAACCAGGGGCGCCCGTTCAACGTCCTGTAAGGCGCCGGCGACGATTTCACTGGCGCTGGCGCTGCCCTTGTTGACCAGCAAGACTAAAGGCAGATCGTCGGGTACGAGGGCACTGCCCTCGGTATTGTAGATTTCTTCGGTGCCGTCGCTGAAGCGTTCGATGAGGACGCGTTCGTCTTCGAGAAAGACGCTTGTGACGTTGATGGCCTCGCGCAGGAGGCCGCCAGGATTCCCGCGCAGATCGAAGATCAGGCCCTGCGTCTCGTCGGTCAGCAGGTCTTCAAGCTCGGCGCGCAGCTTGGCACCGGCATCGGCCGAAAAACGCTTGAGGTGAATATAGGCGAACTCGTCGCTTTCCCCGTACAGTTCACTTTCGACAACGGGGACATCGATCGTGTCGCGGGTCACGGGTACCTCTAAGGGATCCTCCAGCCCGTCGCGGCGGACTGTCAAATGCACCTCTGTACCCTTCGGCCCCTTAATTCTGTTGATTGCCTCGTGCAGGTTGGAGAGATCGGCCACATCCTGGCCATTGATGGCGATGATCAGATCGCCGCGGCGGATGCCGGCGTTCCAGGCTGGTTGATCCTCAAATGGCTCAATTATGCGAATCGCGCCCTCGTCCTCCGCCCATTCTACAAGTGCGCCAATGCCTTCAAAGCTGCCCTCTATGCCTTCCATGAAACTGGCGGCTTCGTTCGGTGTCAGGAAGCCGGTATTCTGATCGTCGAGGGTATCCAGCACGCCGCGAATGGCGCCATAGCTGCGTTCATTGGGAGAGGGCAACTCTCCGTAGAAATCCTCCTCGAGCAGATCCATCGCCTCCCAGAAGATGCCCAGGTCTTCGGGCGCGAGGGCGCGGCCCGTCTCGGCTGCGATCACTGCGGATCCGGCGGTCTCAGCGGGGCTGCTCATACGGCCAATATAGAAGCCGATGCCGGAGCCGATCGAGAATATCAGCGCGGAGACGAGGAGGATGGCGCATCCGGTAAGCTGTAGCTTGAGACGCGGGGACATTTTCTTCCCCAGGCTGAACTTGGCCAGAGCGGTCTGATCAACATCTTTACTCATACGGAAATCCCTGAGTCGATATGCTTGGGGCGAACCGCGGCGGCGTAGCCACGGGCAGTCCTCTGAAACGTTAAGAGACCGGCGACGAGACGTTTTCGAACAAATGAATTTCCAGGAATTGTACCATACGGCTTGCCCGCAGAAAAGCAATCCAGCATCCAAACGGAACAGTTTTTAGTTTTGTGTTTTTAGTTCTTAGTAAACCCGCTCGTGCGCGGCAGTTCGTTTTGTTTTGAGTTTCTCATGTACATCCCATTTGACACCAAGACTTTTCGCGCAGGTTACGAAATGGAACTGTGGTTGTCTTGCCTGCCTTTACGCAATACGTAGCGCGCAAAAAGGCGGGTTTTCATATTGAACGCACATTAGTACTACAACAGCGCTTTCGGTGATCGAGGGGGAATCGGAGAAACATAGCTATCGAGTTGGCGGAAAATCGGGTTGATCGCCCAGTTTCGTGCCGTCTCAACAACATTTTTCTGCTCTTTTTGTCGCCCAGAATTCACAATCCACTGAATTGCGGTTGTAGTGCTAGTTCTTAGTGACCTCACTCGTACCCGGCAGTTCACTGAATCCGATTCTTGGGCAGCTGTCAAGGGGGGCTATAATTGGGACAGCGAAGAAGCATGAGGCAGGCGAATGCGGGCGCGCTTTGGTTCGGGCCCATGAACAAGAGCGACTCTTGAAATTGGAGGAGTGTGAGAGATGACGATCAAGACAGAGGACATTCAGCGTCCCCCGCGGGCGTTGATTGAAGGGCTGGCGGAGATTGGTACGGCCACTGCAAGCGGCGAGCTGAGCCGCTTGGGTATAAGAAATCCACAGTTACAAGGGCCGCGGCCATGGACGCCTGGAAAAGTCGTGGCGGGCCCGGCGCTGACGCTGCAATTCATGCCCAAGCGGGAAGACCTCTACGGCGTGGACGAATACAACGACCCGGAGCAGCAGCTTCACCGCCATGTCCTGTACCATACGCAGCCGGGGGATATTGTGGTTGTAGACGCCAGGGGAGACATGGACAGCGGCGTCTTCGGCGAAATGATGCTGACCTACTTCCAGGGAAGGGGCGGCGTCGGTGTTGTAATCGACGGCTGCATCCGCGATTACCCCAATGCGAAGGAGTTGGATCTGGGGTTGTGGCTACTGGGCGTCACTCCCAATTTCCACACGCAGACCAACATTTTTCCCTTTGCCGTCAATGTGCCGGTGGCGTGCGGCGATACGCTGGTCATGCCCGGCGATGTCATCGTTGCCGACGACGACGGCGTGGTGGTAGTGCCCAGCGCGCTGGCGCCAGAGTTGCTAGAGAAGGCCGGTGAGCACGCGGAATGGGAGGAGTTCTCGCGCATGAGGCTGGCCGAGGGCGGCGACCTGCGCAAGTATTACCCGCTGCGAGAGGACGCCCGGGCCGAATACGAAGCCTGGCGGGCGCAGCAGGAGGGCTGAACTGCAGGGGTCAGGGGTCAGGGGTCAGGTTCGGTGTTGATTGTCCAGGCTGAGATTTGCGAAAGCCGTGTGGGGTCTATCCACGGGGGGCACGAGGGGCCGTGAAGAACAACGTTTTTTGAATTTCGAAGGGCACGAAGGTTCACGAAGAAACACTGGATATGGAGCCTGAGGGGCTGAACAGGTGGGCTGGCCGCGCACCTTATTTGGCCTTGGCTACGAGGGCGATCGCGGGGCTGTAGAGAACTGATAATCGTGTGGTATGATCGTGTTGTCGTCGTCGAATTCAGAAAGGGCCAGGTACCGTTCCGGTGTCTTCCTTCGCCGAATCCAAGAGAATGCCCGGCAGTGAGTGGTTGAAGAACCGACCGCGCCTGTTGGAAGCGGTTTACGCGGCCTCCAAATCGGCCTTGCATTTGCTCTACCCGCTGATGAAGCGGATTATGCCGGCGGGGTGGAGGGAAGGCATTTTCGTTTGGAGCGAAGAGGTATCCAAGGGTTATCTTTTCAACTGCCAGATGTGCGGCCAGTGCATATTACACAGCACGGGCATGACCTGCCCGATGAACTGCCCAAAGAATCTGCGCAACGGCCCTTGCGGCGGCGTGCGCCAGAACGGGCATTGTGAAGTAATCCCGGAGATGCCCTGCGTGTGGGTGCAGGCGTGGCAACGGGACGCGCAGATGGGGCGCTACGGGGGCGAGATCCAGCTTCTGCAGCCGCCCGTGAACCGCGCATTGCAGAACAGCAGCGCGTGGCTGAACCAGTTGGAGGGAGATGACGCGCGGCGCCCTTCCGGCTGGACACCGATAGAGCTGGAGTAGATCGGTTCAGCGTTGGCCCGCTGCCTGCGCCTCTTTGGAGCAGAGGCGCGCCTTACCGTCCTCAGTTTCAAAGATCGCCCACCCCTTTTTTCTTGCTTATGGCACATTCAGACCAACCTCCGTCCGCCAGTGACAGGGAATCGCACAGTTGCGAATCCCGTTTGCTGCAGGTGTTGAAGGCCGGCCACTTTGCGGTGACGGCCGAACTGAACGCGCCGGATTCGGCGGACCCTAAGGATGTATACGAAAACGTCCTGGCGCTGGGGGACGTATGCGACGGCATAAACGCCACCGACGGTTCGGGGGCGAACTGTCACATGAGCAGCGTGGCCTGTTGCGCGCTGATGGCGCGGGCGGGCTATGAGCCGATCCTGCAAGTGAGTTGCCGTGATCGGAACCGGATTGCAATTCAAGGTGATCTGCTGGGGGCGGCGGCGCTGGGCGTGCGCAACGTGCTTTGCCTGACCGGTGACGACGTGAGCGCGGGCGACCAGCCGGAGGCGCGGCGGGTCTTTGACTTCGACGCGCTGCAACTGCTGCACACGGCCAAGATTATGCGGGATCAGGGGGTCTTTCTGAGCGGGCGCAAGTTGACCACTCCCCCCGACCTTTTTCTGGGCGCGGCCGCGAACCCGTTCGTGCCGCCGCAGGAGCTGCGCCATCTGCGCCTGGCCAAGAAGATTGAGGCGGGCGCGCAGTTTATCCAGACGCAATATTGTTACGACGTGCCGGTATTCGAGGCGTTCATGCGGCGGGCGCGGGACATGGGACTGCACGAGCGGGTGTACATGCTGGTGGGGGTGGGGCCGTTGCGGTCGGAGCGGGCGGCGGAGTTCATGCGCAGCCGCGTGCCGGGCGTGCATATTCCCGATGCGGTTGTGGACAGGCTGGCGAAGACGCCGAGGAAGGGAAAGAGGGCGGAGGGCATCCAGATCTGCGTGGAGATCATCGAGGAGGTGAAGCAGATCGAAGGGGTGCATGGGGTGCACATCATGGCCTATCGGCAGGAGGAGGCGGTGCCAGAGATTGTCAAGCGGGCGGGGATATTGCGGGACAAGCCGAAGGAATAGTTTGCCGTTACCTTTTCAGCTTGTTGAGGCGCAACGCTGTCGAAGCACTCGGCGTCATTTGTGCGGCAGAGGCTATTCCCCGGCTCGCCGGCCTGTTGACGACGGGTGAATGTGATTTAGTGCGGCACAACGCCGCCCTCTCCCTGGCCAGAATCGGCCCGCAAGCCGAATCAGCCCTTCCTTTGTTGAAGAAGGCGCTTGCCGACGGCATTCCCTATGTGCGGGGCAATGCCCAGCTCGCGCTCGCGAGTGGCTCTCGTCTCTGAGCGGTTCGCAGCGGCCGTCCTCAATCATTCGCATCCTCGAAATACCGCTTCGTTCGGCGATCTTCGGCGGGCAAGAGAGGCCGAAAAAGCTTGTTTGGCGTGCGTCGATTTGGTGGGGTATACTCTATAGAAATTTGGATGCTTTGTCTCCAGTCTGGTTCTCCGCTGTATCTTTTTGCCTAGCATAGCGCGCGACATAAGCCAACCTAGTAAAAGGGAGCGAACCATGAAGAAGCACGTGATTACTCGACGCCAATTTATCCGCCTGTCCAGCATGACCGCGCTCGGTAGTGTGCTGGTCGCCTGTGGTGCGGCCGAGGCGCCCGCAGAGGAAGCGGCGGAAGCACCGGCAGAGGCCGAAGCAGCTGCAGAACTGCCGCCCGCTTCTTCAGGTCAGTACAGCGAGAGCCCAACCAGCGCCGCGCTCGTTAGTTCCGGTGAACTGCCCCCCGTCGAGGAACGGTTGCCCGCGAATCCGCTCGTTTGGGCCGACTACGATGCAGTCGCGATGGAGAAAGAGCAGGGCAAATACGGCGGCACTGTCCGTATCGGCAATGCAGGCGGCATTAACGGTCTCGCTACCTTCGGCTTGGCCCGCTACACCGCTGACGATACCCGTACTTTCGTAGCCGACATGGCCGACAGCTGGGAAGTATCGGACGACGCCACCAGCTTCACATTCCACCTGCGCGCAGGCCACAAGTGGTCCGACGGCACGCCTTTCACCGCCCACGATATGCAGTGGTACTACGAGAACGTCATCCACTCGGATTATCTCGATGCGCCGATGGGCTGGGCAGGCATGGAGACCACGACCGACAGAATCGTGGCCGTCGACGACTTCACCGTCCGCTTTGAGTTCGCCAATCCAAACTCCCTCTTCCTCGAACTGAGCCGCGGCGTTGCCGGCGGCGAAGCCGGTCTGTGGAGCCAGTCAGCGCCCCACTTCGTGCAAAAGTACCATCCCGACTTCAACCGCATGGACGAGTACGACGATCCCAAGGAGCAGTTCCAGAAGGAAGTGCAGGACCGACTGCCCTTCCGGATGACCATTCAGGACCCCGAGCGCCCCGTACTCTGGGGCTGGAAGCCGCTCGACTACGCCGAGGGGCAAATCGCCCGCTTGGACCGCAACCACTACTTCCACTGCGTAGACCGTTGGGGTCAGCAGATGCCATATATCGAAGAAATGGAGAATCTCCTGCTTGGCTCACGTGACAAGGATGTCATTTTGCTTAAACTGGTCGCGGGCGAGACCCATTGGGAGCGCCGTCTCGGCTCAGTTACGGACGTGCCGTTCCTTAACGAACAGGCCGGCGACACCCTCGATTTCATTTACACAGTCAAGCCCGAGGGCGCCCAGCAGGGCATCTACTTCAGCGCACACGCCGATGATTCCAACATGGATGCCCTTCTCAAGCAGGCCGACTTCCGCCGTGCCCTTTCTATCGCCGTTGATCGCGCCACCATCAATGAGACCGCCTACTTCGGCCTTGGCAAAATCGGCCATGGCTTCAGCCTGCCCGGCGTCTTTGACCCCGAAATCGATGGCAAGTGGGTCGAATTCAATCTTGAAGCCGCTTCTCAGATGCTCGACGATCTGGGCCTGACGGAGAGAGACGACGACGGATTCCGCACCTATGAGAACGGCGAAACCATGACCTTCATTCTCGGCTCCGCTCCCGGTTGGCATCCCGGCGCGCAGGAATCAGCAGAGATCGCCGCGGAGGGCTGGAACGAAATTGGACTGCGTACCGTCGTGACCGTCGCCACGCCCGGCGACATGATCGCCGAATGGAGAGAGGGCATTTCCCACGCCTACGTCCGCTCCAGCATCGGCGGCGACGTCATGTTCGACCTCAAGCACAGCACCGGCCTGCGCTGGGGTGCGCCGTCCTACCGCTGGTGGGTGACAAAAGAGTTGCCTGCTGACGAGGTCCAGGGCGTTGAGCCGCCCGACGACCTGAAATACTTCCTCGAACTGGGTGACAAGATTCTCAGCGTCATTAGCGAGGAAGAACGCGAAGACCTGATCGACGAACGCCGCCGCTGGATGGCCGATTCCTGCTGGTTCATTGGCATGGTCCAGACCGTCCCCCACGTCCTCATCGCCAACAAAAAGCTGCGCGGCATCTGGGGCAGAGAAGAGGAGATTCCCTGGAAGCTCGGCGCCGGAGACGAGGAATTTTGGCCCCGTTCCTGGTTCTGGACTGAATAACAGTAGCCGCTCGTTGGCGGGCATCTCGTTCGCCGCCTTTCGACAATTTTGCATTATGTAGAATGCGGAGCCTTTCACAGATCTTCACCTGTTGGACAAGACCGGCGATCTGTGAAAGGCTCTTTCTTGCTCGCCCGCGTGGTTCCGCCGTCATGGCATAGCGGGATATTGGCTGGTGGGAGTCAGGCTCAGCACATTTCGCCGCAAGCTGCGTTTTGACGGCCCTTCATCGTCGGTTATCTTGAATCACGGTTCCGCCAGCCACAAGCCGTACATCTATAGCTTTCCATGAGAACCTACATTTTGCAGCGTTTCATCCAGATGATCATCGTCATGTTGGTGGTCATGCTGGTCAGCTTCATCATCGTCGAACTCCCGCCGGGCGACTTTCTCACAACTCTGCGCGAGCAGCTTGCCGAGCAAAACGTCGACCCCAAAGTCATCGACTCGACCGTCGAAATGTATCGGGCGCGCTACGGCCTTGGCGAAAACTGGTTAATCCGTTTTGGTAAATGGGCCTGGTCCCTCATGAAGGGCGACATGGGCTACTCTATGCAGCACAATCGCCCCGCCAGCGAACTGATGGGCGAGCGCCTCAGCCTGACCATCTGGATCAGCATCGCAACCCTCGTCTTCATGTTCGTCATCGCCGTCCCCATCGGCATGCTCTCCGCCATCAAACAGTACTCCGGCTGGGACCATTCCTTCACCTTCCTGGCGCTATTGGGCGTTTCCGTGCCCAGTTTCATTACCGCGCTCGTTTTTCTTCTGCTATCCGTCACTTTGCTCGGCGCGACCACCGTTGCCGGCCTCTTCTCCCCCGAATATGTCACCGCTGAATGGTCATGGGCAAAGTTCGTCGATATGCTCAAACATGTATGGATCATCCTATTCATCGTCGGGCTCGGCGACACGGCCGGCACGATCCGCGTGATGCGCGCCCGCATGCTCGACACGCTTGGCGAACCGTATATCGACACTGCCCGGATGAAGGGGCTATCCAGCGCCAAGATCTACTTTCGCCATGCCCTGCGCGTCGCCATCAATCCCATCATCTCCAGCATCGGCATGCGCTTCCCGCAGATTATCAGCGGCTCAACTATCGTCGCCATTGTCCTGACGTTGCCCCTGATCGGCCCCCTGTTGCTCGATTCCCTGCTCGGCGAGGACGTCTACCTCGCCTGCAGCATTCTCGTCGTCCTGACCCTGGCCCTCGTCATCGGCAACTTCCTCGCGGACCTCGGCCTGGCGTGGCTCGACCCGCGTATACGATTCGAAAGCTAGAAGGAGCGTGGTGTGGAGCAAAACTCTGCGGAAAACGGCCCGGCCTCTCAGACCGAAACCGAGGCGGAAGAGCGCTTCGATGTAACCAAACAGGTCTCCTATGGCCGCCTCATCTACCTGCGCTTCCTAAGAAACCATGCTGCCGTCGTCGCCGCCTTCGCTCTCGTTTTCATCTACCTCATAACGCTGGCCTGTCCTTTCTTCGCCCCCTATGATCCCAGCACCCGCTTCCTCGAAAAGGTCGCGCATCCCCCGATTCTGCCCGCATTCATCGACGCCGACGGCCAGTTCCACCTGCGGCCATTCGTCTACGCCACCGTGCAGTCACGCGACCCCAAGACGATGGAGCGCATGTACGCGAAGGATACGACCCAGCGCTTTCCTCTGCGACTATTCGTGCGCGGAGAGGAGTTCACTTTCCTTTTCTGGCACAGCGACCTGCATCTTTTCGGCGCGCAGGATTCGCCGGTCTTCATTTTGGGCACCGACACCCAGGGCCGCGATCTCTTCTCCCGCATCCTCTTCGGCGGTCGCATCTCAGCCACCGTCGGCCTGATTGGCGTCACCATCAGCCTCATTCTCGGCATCGTCATCGGCATGGCATCCGGCTACCTCGGCGGCGCCGTCGACTCCGTCATCCAGCGCGGCATCGAAGTGCTCCTTTCTTTCCCAAGCCTGCCCTTGTGGATGGCGCTTTCTCTCTCTCTGCCGCGGCACTGGAGTTCAGTTCGCATCTTCCTGCTCATCACCATCCTGCTTTCGATCGTCGGCTGGGGCGGCCTGGCCCGCGTCGTGCGCGGGATGACACTCGCCGTTAAATCTGAAGAATTCGTCCTCGCATCCCGTATGGGCGGCGGCGGAACCTGGTGGATTCTGCTCCGCCACATCCTGCCCACCAATCTGAGCTACGTAATCGTGGCGGCAACTCTCGCCGTCCCCGGCATTATTCTCGGCGAGACTGCTTTGAGCTTTCTCGGTCTCGGCATCCAGCCCCCCATGATCAGTTGGGGCGTGCTGCTCCAGGACGCGCAGAAAGTCTCCTTACTCTCGCAGATGCCCTGGCTGATCGCGCCGGCATTCTTTATCATGGCGACCGTCCTCGCCTACAATTTCATTGGCGACGGCCTGCGCGACGCCCTTGACCCATATTCCAACTTTTGATTCGCTCCTATTTTCGACGGCACTGAACCGCTCTCAAACTGATGAACAACGCTTCAGATTCCGATAAAGTTTTAGATATCCGTAACCTCGAGGTCAGTTTCCGCTCCATTGCCGGCACAACGCGGGCGGTCAACGGCGTCAGCCTCGACGTGCGCAGCGGAGAGATCGTCGGACTGGTTGGCGAAAGCGGCTGCGGCAAGAGCGTCACCATCCGCAGCGTGGTCGGCCTCGTTCCCTCGCCGCCCGCTGTGTTCGAAAACGGTGAAATCTGGCTGCGCACTCGCCGCGGCATGACCGAGACGCTCTCCTTGTACAAAGACATGAAGGCGCTGCGTCAGATCCGGGGGCGCGATGTCTCAATGATTTTCCAGGAACCGATGCGCTCCGTTCACCCGATGATGACCATCGGACAGCAGATCACCGAGGGAATCCTGGAACACGAGGTCGTTGACCCCGCCGAGGCCTACGACCGCACCGTCGAAATGCTTGACCTTGTAGGCCTGCCCAACCCCGCCGGCCAGATGGATCGCTACGCCTACGAGCTTTCCGGCGGCATGCGCCAGCGCGCCTTGATCGCCCTCGCGCTGGTCTGCCACCCGCAACTGCTGCTCGCCGACGAGCCAACCACGGCGCTCGACGTAACCATCCAGGCCCAGATTCTAGAGTTGATCAAAGACCTGCGCGAGCGCATGAACATGTCGGTGCTCCTCATCACCCACAACATGGGCGTCGTCGCCAACCTCGCCGACCGAATCTCAGTCATGTACTTGGGCAAGATCATGGAAAGCGGCACCGTCGAGGAAGTTTTCAAAGAGCCGGCTCACCCCTACACGCAGGGCCTTCTCGCCTCGATGCCAAGTCTTTTCAGCCAGCGCAAGACGCACCTCCAATCCTTGCGCGGCGTCGTCCCCGAACTTACCTTGTTGCCCGAGGGCTGTGTTTTCGCCGACCGCTGCCCCCATGTCATGCCCAAGTGCGACGAAACGCCGCCCGTGGTCGAACTCCGCGCCGACCACAGCGCGGCCTGTTGGCTCTATGCCGACATCGGAGAGTCGCACGGCCCCGACGACGCTGCGACAGCCCTGCCGTCCCTCTCAGGCGAAGGTACGCAGGCTGATTCCGTGAAAAATGCCGACGTAATCCAGCTGTCCAAGTATGGGCCGGCGTCGAACGCCGCCGCGACCCCACCCGCTGACAACGATAGCGTCCAGCTCCAGATCGAGAACGTCGCGCTCCACTATCCAATTCTCAGGGGCCTTTTGCGGCGTCAGGTCGGTACGGTCCGCGCCGTAGACGGCGTCGATTTAACGATCCGGCGGGGCGAGACGCTAGGCCTTGTCGGCGAGTCCGGCTGCGGCAAGACATCTGTTGGCCGCCTCGTTACCCGCCTCGTCGAGCCGTCAGCCGGTCGTATCCGCTTTGGCTCAGACGGCCTCCTTGAAGAGATCACCCACATTTCGCAAAAGGAGATGAAGCGCGTCCGCCGTTCGATGGGAATGGTCTTTCAAGATCCCCTCTCATCCTTGAACGCGCGCATGAACGTGCGCAACATCGTCGGCGAGCCGCTCATGCTTCATCAGATGGCCAAAGGGAGAGCTGTCGATGACCGAGTCGGCGAACTGTTGGAGATGGTCGGGCTGAGAGCGGCGCACCAGAGCCGCTTTCCCCATGCCTTCAGCGGCGGACAGCGGCAGCGGATCGCGATCGCCCGTGCCCTGGCCACCGAGCCGAATTTCCTCGTCGCCGACGAGCCGGTCTCCGCGCTCGATGTCTCGGTCCAGGCCCAGATTCTCAATCTGCTGCTGGACCTCCAGCAGCGACTCAACCTCTCGATGCTCTTCATCGCCCACGACATCGCGGTTGTCCGCCATGTCAGCGACCGTATCGCTGTGATGTACCTCGGCAAGATCGTCGAACTGGGCAACGCCCTCGAAATCTGCGCCCGCCCCGTTCACCCCTACACGGAAGCGCTCCTGGCCTCGATCCCCTTGCCAATGCCCGGGCTGGAAACTCTGCGCGAATTGCCCAAAGGGGATCTTCCTGATCCCGCCAACCCGCCCACCGGCTGCCGCTTCCACACCCGTTGTCCCTACAGCCAGCCAATCTGCGTCCAGGAAGAGCCGGCCCTGCGACCATTTGCCGATGCCGCAGACCATTTCGGCGCCTGCCACTTCCAGGATGAGCTGCACCTCCAGGGCGTTGAAGAGGGAGGCGAAACTGGCTCGCCAGCGGTGGCGGTTTCAGGGGAGAATTTGAGAAACGGGCAGACCACTTAGCGGCGATTCCCACTCCAATTCGAGGGGGCAGGTCTGCAATTAGTTTGTCGATTCGCAGCACTTCATTCAGCAGTTCGTGAAGTCTCAATCTACGCCCACTAAGGAGTTGCCATGCCTGTCCAGATGGCCCAATACGGCACAAAACACTCGCACGCCGCAGGCAAAGTGATCGCCATGCAGTCCAACCGAGATGTTGAACTGGTCGGCGTCTTTGAGCCTGACACCGAACGCCGCGCACAACTTGCAGATTCCGATACCTGCTTTGCGACCGTCCATTGGTTCGAGTCGGCGCAGGAGATGCTCGCCGACCCAGCCATCCTCGCCGTAGCGTCCGAAGGGCTGAACATTGAGAGCCTCGATCAGACAGAGGAGATCGTTGCAGCCGGCAAGCACGTCTGGTACGACAAGGCTCCCGGAGACAACTGGGCACAGTTGCAGCGCGTGGTTGCCGCGGCCCGCGAGAAGAACCTGCTCATTCAGATAGGCTATATGCTGCGCTACCACGACGGTTTTCACCGGATCGCCCAGTGGGCCAACGGTGGCCTCCTCGGCCACGTCTACGCAATCCGCGCCCAGATGTCCACCAACAACCCTGCAGCCCGCCGCGAGCAAATCAACGCCCATCGCGGCGGCATCTTTTACGAGCTTGCCGGCCACATGCTCGATCAGGTCATCTGGATCCTTGGCAAGCCCAACAAGACTGCCTGCTTTCTGCGCACAGATGATTACGGTACAGGCGAGCGCGTCGAAGGGTTCGCCGACAACACGTTGGGCGTTTTCGAGTTCGACCGGGCCATAGCGACGGTGGAAATAGCGGCCATGGAAACACAGCCAACGGCCCGCCGCTACGAGGTATACGGCACAGCAGGCAGCGCCATCATCGTCGAGCCGTTTGAACCGGGATCGCGCATCCGCCTCTGCCTGGCAGAGGCTACCGAGGATTACGCCGCCGGTGTTCAGATGATCACCTTCCAGAGCCGCTCACGCCAGGAACTCTACGACCAGGAACTGGCGGCCTTCCTCCGCACCATTGGCGGACAACAGGAGCCGGACCGGTTGCCTGAACACGATCTTCTCGTACAGGAGACCCTGTTGCGCGCCGTCGGAACACTCGTCGACTGACAGCAATTTACTGATTTAATTGGGGTGGAACAATGAAATGTATCGGTATTGAGTTCCCGAAACTGGGCGAAGCCAGACAGTTCGATCTGCCGGACCCGCCCCAACCCGGGCCCACCGAGATTGTTACGCGAACACTTTTTTCCGGTGTCACCAACGGCACCGAACGCCACACTTTAATGGCCGATTTCGGCAGCCGCTTCCCGGCCCGCGCAGGCTACCAGCATGTGAGCGTAATCGAGGCAGTGGGGAGTCGTGTCGACCAATTCTCAGAGGGCGAGGCAGTGTTTCTGGGCAATCACGGCGGCCATCGGGGCTGGCACCTCGTCGATCTCGCCGCCGCCAACGAGCGCGAGCGCATCTGCATCAAACTGCCGCCCGAAATCGAGCATGAGTTTTGCGCACTCTTTGGCATTGCGGGCGTAGGATTCAGGCACTCGCGGCGCATCCGCGTCGCCGCGCCCATGCGTGTGTGGGTTGCCGGCCTGGGGTTGATCGGCCAGTCCGTGGCGCAGGCCTCGCGCGCGCTCGGCGCCCACGTCACCGTCTCCGACGTCGACCCGCGCCGCCTTCAGATCGCGGCCCAACTCGGCGCTCACCGCGTGATCGACATCACCGAGGATACCGCGATCGAGTCGCTCACTCAGGGCGGGCCCTATGACCGCATCGTCGACGCCTGCGGCGCGCCGGACCTCTTCGACATCATCTACGAGCACAAGCTGCTTGCGCTCTACGGCGCGATCGGCGCGCTCGCCGGCCGCCAACCGACCGTTTTTCAACAGACAATGCTTCACGCCTTGCGCGCGTCAATCGAGTCATCGTCCCACTTTACATTGGAAGATCTGGGAATTCTTAGCCACTTCTGCCAACTGGACACAGTTCGCCTTGAGCCGTTAGTGACACACCGCGTTTCGGTAGACGAAGCCCCCGCCATCTACGCAACCATGCGCGACGATCCTGCTGCTCTCCTCGGCGTCATTTTCGACTGGCGAACTTGAGTGGAGTCGGCCCCGCCATTGCGCCCCTGTTCACCGCTACACACGCTCAGGCTGCCACCTACTCGACAACATTCTCGTTGAACCACACCCGCGGCGGCGCGTCCTCTGGCTTCGGCGGTTCGTACCCATGCCATCCGCCCGGCACCGCGCCCACCTGCTGCTGCCGAATCGAGGACGGAAATGCAGGAGTAGAATGGCAGCGCGCCTTCCGACGCAATTGGCTTTTAGGTACGGCCCATTCTGGTTATAGTCAGTCGGAGTATCTGGTTGACCGGTGGGGCTTAGTCCGGGTACTCGATCTGGATCGTATCGAACTCGACGAAGCCTTCGGGCAGGTAGGTATAGTCTGGCTCATAGTCGCGGTGTGTGCGGAGATGGTCCTTCATTTCCATGGGGATGCCGATGGGAACAACAGTTAAAGGAAACATCACCAGGATCAGGTCGCAGTTCACATCCAGGAGCGCATCGCGAATATCACCATAGCCGTAGAGCTCTTGCTTGTCGTGACGGCCGCCCACGCATGTCCATTGGGCAGGGTCATCGGATAGCACAAGGGTTTGCTCACTCCAGTTGCGGGTGACGGTAAGCGACTGGCCGGTTAGCGCGAAATTGGGACGCGTATCGCCGACATCGGCCTGTACCCAAAGGGTAAGTTTCGCTCCCTTCAGGTCAACGTTGCCGCGCAGACGGACGGTCATGCGCGCATTGGTGAGGTTGCGATCCTTCCCTTCTGCCAGAAAGTTGTTGACGCCGACCTCGGCTGCGACCTGGTCGGAGTAGTAGTCGGCGTGCGTGTAGAGGTAGGCGAGCAGATGCAGGTAGCCTGCGCCGGGCGCGCAGTGATTTGGGTCGACGCGCCAAGGGCTGCGGGTAACGAAGGCGCCTTCGTTCAGTTCCGGGAGATATGATGCTGTCCCCCATGCGCACCATCCCCCGGGGCCACTATCGAATGTTTCGACATAGGGTGTACGATTCACTGTCGTCTCCTGTGGAAGGGTTGTGTGGCCGTTGGCCTTTCTGGGAGGCCGGCTGTTGATGATAGTGTGTTTTCGATGGACCTGCATGTGGGTCTTGTTAGAGGAGCAACTGCATCCAAAGAGAGGACCCTGAACTATTGGTAGGGGTTAAGAAGGTTAATCATGTTCAAAGCCCGCGATTAAGTGCAGAGAGCTACCTTGACCAGGTAGCTCTCACAAAGTTTCTATAAAGTACTGACATCTGCTATTGCTGCCTTTACCCGCTTTGCAGACGCTCTACAACCCACATTTTGGCTAACGTGGTTGCCTCAACACCTTTCTCTTCTGCCTGATGTCGGAGTTCCTCGAAAAGACTGGAACTGAGACGAATCGTAAGAGTCTGTGAAAGCACGGGCGATACCCTTACTTCCTCCTCCGGCACCTCTCTGATTTCGTCGGGATAGTCCAAAAAGTCATGCGTATCAAACCAGTCCGCCATCTCCTGGCGGCTCTCAAATTCCGGGAGTGGCTGCCCTACCTCGCTGTCAGTCATGGAATTGACTTCTTTGGTTATAGCTTCTTCTCTGTTTCCGTGATAATGGGTGAGAAGTCGCAGGGTAGTATAGCCCACGCTCAATCGCATACGGGACAAGACTTATGCCAAGCAATTCTTGCGCATCATAAGGAATCGAACCACTTCGTATCAATTTCAACTTCCCCATCTGCTCTTTTTTTCACGCCAAGTTCGAGGTCCTTAAGCTTGTCCATGAGACTTTCGCCATCTATCAGGTCTATGGGCGAAGCGCCTTCTTTGGTTGCTTCTTGGCGGGCGTTCTTGGTGAATGCTCCGGTGGTTATTATCAACCCGTAATCTGCTTTACCTTGCAACGCGCCTCGGAATCCTCGAACTTCCGTGGAACTGACATTGTTCTTATAGCGCTAACATTGAAACAATACCGGGATGCTGATAAGTCCGGCAAGTCGATATATGCCATGTCCGTCGATTCCGTCGTCGCCAGGGCCCCCTGTCAATTTCACCTTTTCTAAACCCGACTTTCTCATCAATCTCTGGCAAAGTCGTTCGAACGCCGTGGGCGTCAGTTCCAAGAGGACATTCGAAAGATTTTGGCGCCAGGAATTCTTCGCAGGCGGCTTCTGTCGCATTGTCGAATCTAGGGGTTGGACATCAGGAGGGGGCATTTTACGTACACTGGCATGTCCCTTTTCTGTAAGTGCCCAATTACCGTTTCCCAAGAATTTGACAAGGCCGGGCTTCTCCAAATCCCTACGCGCCCAATCAACATTGTTCCAAAACTGTTCAGGAATGGGACGCGAAAGTCCCAACTCTGATATTACCAGCTTACGAATCTGCTGGTAGGAAGCAGTACCTCCTTCCGAAGCAATTGCTCGAAGGGTTGGATCCCACAACTCCTTTCTTGTTGGAACTTCCTTCTGATGGATGTTTTCTGCCACTGCAAAACCTCCACAAGCTTTCCTAATAACCTACCCAGTCGGCAGGACAAAATAGAAACGGGCGCCGCCTTCGGCGCGGTTTTCGGCGCCGATGACACCGCTGTGGGCTTCGACGACAGCCTTGGAGATGGTGAGGCCCAGGCCGGAGCCGCCGCCGCGGGCGCGGCTGCGGGACTGCTCTACGCGGTAGAACTGTTCGAAGACTTTGGGCAGGCTGTCTTCAGGGATGCCCGGCCCGGAGTCGAACACATCGACGCGCACGCCTCCTGCGACCCCCTGTGCGCTGACGGCGACGGAGCCTCCGGGCGGTGTGTGGCGCACGGCGTTGCCGATCAGATTGGTTAGTACGCGACTGATGAGGCCGGCGTCCAGCGAGACCGGGTCGACGCGGGGGTCGGCGCTGCCGGATAGCCCAATGCCAAGCTCCTCGGCTCTGACCGCGAAGCTCTCCAAGGTGTCGGAAATCAGATCGGAGAGAGAGATGGGGTGCCGCTCAAGTTGCAGGCCGCCGGCTTCGATCTCGGCCATTTCGAACAGTTCGTCGATCAGTAGAGAGAGAGCGGCGGCGTCGCGCTGCACGGTGCGCAGATAGCGTTGTGTCTCGGCCGGGTCGGTCACATAGCCATCGGTGAGCGCTTCCACCAGGGCCTGGATGGAGGCCAGGGGCGTGCGGAGATCGTGGCCGATCCAGGCCAGCAGATTGCGGCGCAGCTGCTCCGTCTCCCGCTGCTGGCTTTCGGCCGCTTCCAGGCGGGCAGCCATCTGGTTGAATGTAATTCCCAGGCGCGCCAGTTCGTCTTTGCCGACAACTTCGACGCGCACGTCGCGCTTGCCTTCGGCGATAGCGGTGGCGGCCCGGCCCACCCATTGTATCTTCTCCGAGAGGGCAGTCGACAGGAAATAGCCCAGCGCGGTGGCGATGCCGCCGGCAAAAATGAGCAACACGGCGGCCAGGCGCAGATCGTGGTCGCTGGCGAACATCAGGCGGGCGATTACAAACACATTGAGGAAGGTCAAAAGGCTGGCGAAGCCGTAACCGCTCAGCAGAGTCCAACTGAGGCGTGGGGAGTAATGCAGCCAGCCCAGGCGATAGACCAGATAAACTGCAGCCACGGACAGGAGCGCAGTCGCGGTCAGGAACTGCGCCATCGCCCACAGTTCGTGGGGCGGAGGATTGAGAACGGCCAGGAACAGGACCAGTCCGCCTACGACGGCGACAATGACACTACAAAGAAAGCGAACTGACAGCGAGGTTGGCGACGGGAATGAGGATGTTGTGTTCATAGGCCCCCCTTTGAGCCGTCTGGCTCAGAATACACAGCCGTTCCCCCTGCTTACTCTCCCGGCTCAAAGCGATAGCCTACGCCCCAGACGGTTATAATATGGCGGGGATTCGATGGGTCCTGCTCGATCTTCTCACGCAGGCGGCGTACGTGGACGGTGACCGTGCTGGCGTCGATGAATTCTGACACGCCCCAGACCCGATCGAGCAATTGGTCACGGTTGAAGACTTGATTGGGATTGCTGGAGAACATCCACAACAGATCGAACTCCTTGACGGTCAGGGGGATCTCCTCACCTGTGACAGTCACCCGGCGGGTGCGGGGATCGACGTGTATTTCGCCACAGGTTACGGGTTGCTCGCGGCCGGGGGGTGGGGGGGCCTGCCGTGTACGCCTCAACACGGCCTTCACCCGGCTGACAAGTTCACGCGGGCTGAAAGGTTTAACAACGTAATCGTCGGCGCCAAGCTCCAGACCGAGAATGCGGTCGATTTCATCCTTGCGGGCAGTCAGCAGTATGATCGGGATCGCGCTTGTAGCGCGCACTTGGCGGGTGATTTCGTAGCCGTCGACGCCTGGCAGCATTATATCGAGAATCAGCAGATCGGGCGGTTCGGACTTTAGCAGATTTAGGGCGGACTGTCCATCGCCAACGACTGTTGCGTCGAATCCCTCCCGCTCCAGATAGAGTTTGACAACCTCACTAATGCTGGGTTCGTCATCTACGACGAGGATTTTGGCGCCGGCCATGGTGGGTGGATTTCCTCACACAGATGCCAAGGAAATGTGCTGAATAGGCGTGCGGTTAAGAATCCGGTAATCTTTACCATCTGGCAGAGCAATGTTTATCTGGTATACTATGTACAGTGATCTTATCGCCGAATATATTGTTGCATAACATGCTCATTTAACCAACCTTAAGGAGGAACATACCCCATGCAACTAAGAAAACCGCTTTCTTTGATTCTTATCGTGATGCTACTGTTCTCCACGTCGGTATTTTTACTTCCTGCTGAGAGCGCCTTGGCGGGGGACGGGCCGACCTTCGAGTCGAGCCTTGGCCAGGAGGAGATGGGCGATGCGGTCACCTTCCTGGTACGCATCGAGAACATCTCCGGTGACAGCGATCTGGGTACGCCGTTTGCGCCGGGCGTTTGGGTGCTGCACAGCGAAGCCGGTCCTCTCTTTACTGAAGGTGAAGTGGATAAGGGCTACGGGCTGGAGGCTTTGGCCGAAGACGGCAACCCGGCCGGACTGGCTGAAGCTCTGAACGGCATGGACCTGCATGCGGGCGTCTTCAATACGCCGGCCGGCGCCGAAGGGCCTGGGCCGCTTCTACCGGGCGGGGCATATGAGTTTGAGGTGAAAGCCACACCTGATACTCCCTATCTTTCCTTTGCCACCATGTTCGTGCAGTCCAACGACCTCTTCATTGGACCGGGAGAGGCAGGCATTGCCCTCTTCGATATGGACGGCATGGCGATGATGGGGATGCAGGACGTAACAGCTGAATTGCTGTTGTGGGACGCAGGCACCGAGGCCAATGAAGAGCCAGGCACGGGTCCCAATCAAGCCCCCCGCCAATCCGGAGCCAACACTGGCATCCCTGATATCGAGACGACTGTGCGAGTCGTGGATGACGGCTATACCTATCCTGATGTCTCTGCTCTTGTGAAGGTAACCATCGAAGAAGTGATGATGATGGACGAGGGCATGGGCGAAAAAGATGAGATGATGGCCGACAAGGACGACGAGATGGCTGAGAAGGACGGCATGATGTCGGACGAGGACGGCATGATGGCTGCCGAGATCATGTTGATGGAAGAAGGATCCACGGCATACACCGTGGTGGCGGGCGACACGCTGGGCTCCATCTCCAGACGCGCCTACGGCAGCAGCAAATATTGGTCTGTCATCTGCAGCGCCAATGAATTGGAGAACTGCAACCTCATCCACATCGGCGATGAGTTGATGCTCCCGTCCGAGGGCGAAGCAATGTCGATGATGGACGACAAGATGATGATGGGCGAGAAAGACGGTATGATGGAAGAGAAGAAGGACGACATGATGTCCGATAAGGACGACAAGGACGACATGATGTCCGATAAGGACGACAAGGACGACATGATGGCCGACGGCGCCATGATGGAAGAGATCATGTTGATGGAGGATGGCTCCACGCCATATACCGTCGCGGGCGGGGACACGCTTGGCTCGATCGCCGAACGCGCCTACGGCTATAGCAAGTTCTGGTCTGCCATTTGCAGCGCCAACTCGCTGGAGGACTGCGACGTCATCCAAATCGGTGATGAGCTGATGCTTCCTACCCAGGCTGAGGCCGACGAGATGATGGACAGCATGATGATGGACGACGGAATGGATGCGATGGACAAGAAGGACGATATGTAGGGATTGGGGCGTAGGTAACCCAAAGTGGAGTACGGAGGCGCGCCAGGCGCGCCTCCGTTTGTATACATTACACACAGAGATGATCGTGAAAACTCTTACGAAGGGCTTGACCGACAGTGTGGACGGACGGCGCGATGGTCTCGTTCCCAGGCCCGGTTGCGCTGTTCGGGTGAGCGGTGCGGAACGTCAGAGCGTACGGCGCTATCGGTACATTCTGCTGACGTTTGTGTGTGGGCTGATTTTGGCTGGCTGCGTTTTGCCGGAACGGGCACCGACCCAGAGAGACCTGGGCGATCAAGGCGATCAGAGCGAGACGGTTGAAGCGATTCAGACACGAATAGCGGAGACGCGGGCCGAGCAGGCTTCAGTCAAGGAAGATGCGATGGCCGACGCAGGTGATAGGGCGCAAGGTCTGACAACCGCAGTTGAAGGAACCGACGCGGCGCTGACCACCGGCCCGACCGCGGAGCAGCTGGAGCTTCTGGCCAAATTGCAGCCTCGGGGAGAGGCGCCAGAGCTGTTCAACGAGGTTTGGCTTAACTCCGATCCGCTCAAGTTGGCGGATCTGCGGGGCCAGGTGGTGCTGGTCGAGTTCTGGACATATGGGTGATACAACTGCGTAAACGTAATTCCCTCGTTGAGGGAATGGCACCAGAAGTACGCGGACGATGGTTTTGTCATCATCGGCGTTCACACTCCGGAGTTCAGACACGAACGGGATGTGAATAACGTTGAGAATGCGCTCTCGCGGCTAACGATCGAATTCGCTGTCGCAATCGACAATGATTGGACGACCTGGCGTTCCTATCACAACCGCTACTGGCCGGCGATGTACTTTATCGACAAGTCCGGACAGATCCGTTTCCTGAAAATTGGCGAAGGCCAGTACAGTTACTCGGAGTCGGTGATTCAAGCGCTCCTGGCCGAGCCGTACACTACCAATTGAATGGAGCAGTAATTTCGTCCACATGCAGGGGCTTGTCCTGCTCCTGTATAGGCGCGCGCTTTTGAGGGCTCCAACCGTTCTGTTTTGGGTGCGCCCGGCGAAGGTGTGTCAACAAAGCCGGTTGTCTTCCCAAACTCTCCGCAGCGACAGTAGAATCCGACAACAATGGATAATCCCGCTCGTTCGGCGCTCAAGGCCGGAAACGTGACTGCCGAGTCTATTATTGAATCCAATACTCTTTTTTTGAGCGGGCCTTTCGGCGCCGGCAAGACGACTGTTGCAATCGAGCGCATACAGTGGCTACTGCGCCAGGAGCGGGTGCGGGGGGACGAGATTCTCGTACTGGTACCGCAGCGTACGCTCGGTCAGCCCTACAAGGAGGCATTGCACCGCCCTGAAGTGCCTGCAGGCGCGCTGGTGGAGGTGACGACGGTGGCATCTGTGGCGAGATCCAGTGTGGCGTTATATTGGCCGCTGGTGGCCTGTTCGGCCGGTTTTGCCGAGCCGCGCAGAGAACCGACCTTTCTCAATCTGGAGACGACGCAGTACCACATGGATGGCCTCGTGGAGAAGGCTACGCAACAGGCCGAATTCGATGCTGTCCGCCTGCAACGCGGCCGAATCGTCAGCCAAGTGCTGGACAACCTTAACAAAGCGGCGCTGCTCGGCTTCACGCTTGACGAAGCCTACGCTCGGCTGGAGAATACCGTGCCGGCGGGGGAGCTGATGACGGCGCGGCTGAATGTTTTGCGAACATCCCGTCGTATCAGCCAGGCGTTCCGGCAGATGTGCCTGCAGGAGTCGCTGGTTGACTACAGTTTGCAAATGCAGATTTTTTTGCAGGAGATACTCGAAAACGAATGGTGCAGGACCCATCTGTTCCGCGCTTTTCGCCACCTGGTCTTCGACAACGCCGAAGAGGAAACTTTCGCAGCGCAGGAGTTGGTGCGCCGCTGGCTCCCTCATCTGGACAGCGC
Organism: Caldilineaceae bacterium; assembly: GCA_965220715.1. Classification (GTDB taxonomy): domain Bacteria; phylum Chloroflexota; class Anaerolineae; order Caldilineales; family Caldilineaceae; genus Bin5. Next base: position 1,992,727 of record OZ244843.1, on the reverse strand, counting down.
TCTGATCCTGGTCGATGAGGATGGCGGTTACCGGGCCTTTTTGGGCGCGGACCCGCACAATGCGGAAAAACTGGCCGACTGCACAGAAAGCCGAGCCCGGATGCCAAGCTCCCATATTATGGCTCCCGGGCTATCGGCGATGATCGGCCGCATCAACAGGGCCATTCTTGGTGAGGTTGGCGATCGCAGGCAGGAGGCGGGCACCGACGAAGAAATATCCGGAACGACAGACGGGGGTCCGATCGTTTTCCCCGAACGTGCACACCGGTTTTATCCGCAGATGATAGAGTGGGCGGTGGCGGAGATCGAGCGGCTCGTCAAACGGGAGGGAGTCGCGCCGCGAGAGATTGCGGTGCTGGCGCCGTTTGTCAGCGATGCCTTGCGCTTCAGCATCCAGACCCGCTTGGAGGAGAAAGGGATTCTGGCCGCCAGCCACCGGCCCAGTCGCGCCTTGAACGCGGAGCCGGCGGTGCGGACGCTCCTGACCTTGGCCGCCCTGGCGCATCCGTCCTGGCGGCGCCGGCCTTTGCGAGCGGATGTGACGCTGACTCTCAGGAGCGCCATCGCCCAACTGGATCCAGTTCGCGCCAGCGTATTGGCGCAGGCGGTATACGACGACCGGAGCAGCGGAGGCGGCGAGTTGATGGCCTTTGAACGTCTACGGGGAGATGTGCAGAAGCGGGTAACGTTCGCAGTGGGTGAACGCTACGAACGGCTGCGCCGTTGGTTGGCCGACTACCGGGGGGAAAGCGAATTCTCTCCCCTCGACAGGTTCTTTGCCCGCATCTTTGGCGAACTGCTGAGCCAGCCCGGGTTCGGATTCCATGACAGGCCGGAGGCTGCCCGGATGGCCGATCAGCTCGCCCGATCTGCGCGCAACTTCCGTTGGGCGATGGGGGAGCAGGCCGGTACGGTCGGCGCTGGCGTGCAGGCTGGTAGTAGCGGGACGGGGGCGACATCCCCACCTGAAGCTGAACCTTCCGGGCCACCGATTTCGCGGCAGGTTGAGATTGGCCGCGCCTACGTTGAACTGGTGGAGAGCGGTGCGCTGGGAGCGCTTTATTTGCCGGCGTGGACGGTCGCGGATGATGCGGTTTTCATTGCGCCCGCTTACACGTTTCTGATGCGTAACCGTGCTGTGGATGTGCAGTTCTGGCTCGACATCGGGGCGGAAGGCTGGTGGCAACGCATATACCAGCCCCTGACCCATCCTTATGTTCTTTCACGCAACTGGCCGCAGAACCAAAGTTGGAGTGATCTGGACGAGTTTCAAAGTCGCCAAGAAAGCCTGCGCCGCCTGATGATTGGTCTCTTGCGTCGCGCACGCCGCAGTGTCTTTTTGGGGTTGAGCGACAATGGCGAGAACGGCATGGAACAGAGGGGGCCTCTTCTGAAGGTGCTCAATCGTGTCCTGGTACAGGCATGAAATTGGACGCCTCACGGTAAGGTAGGCGCTGTTTTTGGCGTGCGACCGAAATCCTGGGGCGATCCAGGCTGGCAGGATGCGGTTCTCGAAGGCATCGCACCGTTTCAACCGAATTCTTCATGCTTCTGGCGTGGAAGAGGCAAGAAGCGCGCGCGGGTTTCGGTGCAGGCAGACGCGCCCGGTGACGGCTCCTGCCATCATCGTTTCAGAGCAAGGTCAAACAGGCCATTTTGCGCGCATTTGCTGAAATTCTTCCCCTGTATTACACTATTGTTTCGCACTTGTGCCCAGCCTTCCCCTGTTACTTGAGGTATCAGTTGGTCAACGATAACAACGGCGGAGATAGATAGACCGATAGCGGGCGTGTCATTCGCAACGATTGTTACCGCGTGCAGTGCTAGTATCCACGAGAGACTAAGGCCAGCTGTCTCCACTCTTTTTGGAATTGACAACTTCTGTGAGCCGTGAGTAGCGAATATATCTTTGGCATCCATGATTTTGGCGGCGAAGAGCATATGCGCGCGGCCAAAAAACCGGGCTGGATCGTTCTCAGCGAAGTGCTGGGGCATGATCCGAACGATCACATGGGCAAAGATTACAGCTCTTTCGGTCGTCAGGGATTGGGCGTGATTGTTTGCCTGAACAATGGATACTTTCCCCAGGGCACACTACCGCTGAGCAGTGAATACGCCAACTTCGCCCGTCGCTGCGCCAATTTTGTGGAGGCAAGCCAGGGATGCAGCCGCTGGGTGATCGGCAACGAGATGAACTATGCCATCGGGCGCCCGAGCACGGCGGCGGGGCTTGAGGCGCGCAAGCACGTAGGCGACACGCCTACCAGCGACCCCACGCTGCGCAGCATGCCAGAACGGTTCAGCGCACTGCTCAGCGCAACCGACAGAGAAGTCGCGAACGAATTTGCGGATGGAGAGGAGTTGATCACCCCCCAACTCTATGCCAGTTGCTATGGGATGTGCCGGCAGGCGATCCACGGCCTTGAGGGCCACGAAGGGGATCAGGTATTGATCGGCGCGGTGGCGCCATGGAACAGCCAGACGATGTATCCCGGCAACCCAAGTGGCGACTGGATCAAGTATTTTCAGGACATTTTGCTACAGTGCGGCGCCAGTGGTTGCGACGGAATCGCGTTGCATACCTATACCCACGGGGCGAATCCGACTCTGATTCTGGACAACAGCAAATTGCCTGACTTTCCTCAGTATCATTGTCATTTCCAGGCATATCGGGACTTTATGCTTGCGATTCCCGTCAACATGCGCCAACTGCCTGTCTACATTACCGAGACCGACCAGGGCGGCCCGTGGGAGAACGTGAACCGAGGATGGATCCAGGCAGCCTATGCCGAAATCGATCGCTGGAACCGGCAGAATGCGCAAAAGATTCAGGCGATGGCGTTGTACCGATGGCCGCAGTTGGACCGCTGGCATATTAAGGGGAAAGAAGGAGTAATCGAGGATTTTCGGGTCGCGTTGCGACACGACTATCGGTGGGGCAAAGAGGCCGAACAGTCTGTGCCGGCTAGCCAGCCGGAGCGCAGGTGGGAGCGCCATCCCGCCGGGGCCGCACAGGACCGGCAGGAGGTCGAAGAGGTCGAAGAGGTCGAAGTCACTGAAGAGATGAAGTTGGGCCGCGGCATGGTGTATCGGGTGCAGTGGTTGAAGGGGAAGCCCCCCAGCCCGCTACACGCCGGTCAGCGTGTAAATTTCCCGGTGACTGTTCGGAACACGGGCACGATAGCCTGGCCCGCCGCGGGTCCCCAGCAGGTTGCGCTTGGCTATCACTTTTTCCAGAATCGAAGAGAGCTACCGTTTCCAGACGGCAGCCCCATACTGACGGCACTTCCCCACGATGTGGCAGCGGGCGAAACGGTCACTTTCGACGCGCAGATGGTCATTCCCGATCATTCAGGCAACTTTACGCTTGTTCTGGATCTGGTTAGAGGCGGCGAAAACTGGTTCCAGGATATGCAGTCGGACATTCTCACGCGCTGGCTGAATGTGAGCGAAGCGCAGCCCCAGGCGGCCGACACCAGGCAAGCCGAAGCGGTCGGAGACGACGCGGGAGTGCAGGATAGGGGAAGGGCAGAACGGGCATCACCACCAGAAACGATCCCCGAGCTGCAGGTCAGGGGGGAAGCGCGGTCGCCCACGGCGTCCCAAGGGCCGGCCGTCCTGGATATCGCTTCTTCTTTACCGCGCGGCGAAAACCCCTTTGCGCTGCGTACGCCGGACCAGATTCGGCGGTTGGTGATATGTCACACTTCGGCGCCAACGGGCGTGCCGATTCAGACGATTGCGCAGGCTCATATTTCGCAGGGATATCCTGGCATAGCGTACCATTACTTTGTGCTGGAAACGGGAGAAATTCTACAGGTAGCCGCGGTTGAGGCGGTGGTGAACGATGAGGCGGAGTGGAGCCTGACCGGTGTGAACATTTGTCTGGAAGGGAACTTTGACGATGATGTTCCGCCCCCGGCGCAGTTGACAGCGGCGGCCCAGCTATGTGCCTGGATTTTGCCTCGATTCCACCTGACGGCGCAAAGTGTTGTCGGTATGAGCGAGTTACTGGACACATCAAGCCCGGGGAGCACCTTTGACAATGGTCCTGCCTGGAAGAGGGAGCTTCACGAGAAGATCGTCCAGTTTCTCACCGATTCACCGCTTTCACCGCCGACCGAGACGGTGGATGACGAGGCTCCACTGTTGCCGGATGACAGCCCGGCTGCGCCCGAGCCTGAGAAGACGCCGACGCCCAGACCACCTATCGAAGATGTGATCAAGCGCCTGCCGCGTGATCCGCAGCGTTTTTTCCAGCGACAGCCTGAGGATGTCGAGTTTATCGTCATCAACCACACGGCCGCGCCGCCGATCACTCCACTGCAGACAATTGCGGCGGCATTCCATCGGCGGCTGCCGGGAATTCTTTATCAGTTCTTTATTGCATCCAACGGCACGGTCTACCAGACCCAGCCGATGATGCAGGTGGTGGACGGCAAGGTCCCGTATATTGCGCGTGCCATCAACATCGGGTTTGCCGGGGAATTCAACGATGATATCCCGACTCCGGCACAGATCAAGTCAGGAAGACAGCTAATCGCCTGGCTGATGGAGGAGTTTCCGCAGTTGGCGCTGGCCAGTATTCGCGGGGTGAACGAATTCATCAACCATACATCTCCCGGGGAGCAGTGGCTGCAAGGGCGACGCTGGAAGGACATTCTGATCAATGCGGTCCGGACTGGCGCCGATACGTCAGCGATGGATGAGGCGATTTCCGGGGACGAAGAGTTCCTCAGATCGCGGGGCCAGCAGCCCCCGAGCAGCGAGCAGGGAGCGAACCGCGAGACGGCAGCGTTTGGCCGCGAAGGTGGGAGGTTGCAACAGGGGGTTGAGGATGCGCGAGAGCAACCGAACGAGCGGGAGCAGGTAGCGCGACCGCAGGTTCGGGACATCAGCCATGAATTGCCCCAACATCCCACTGTGCAATATCGGCGTCGTCAGTTGGCAGCCATTACGCATATAGCCGTTCATCACACAGCCTTGCCACCCTCTGTCGGGCCGGAGCGCATCGCCCAGGCCCACGTTGCCGAGGATCTTGACCGTGGCAAGAGAGCCTGGTCGGGCATCGGCTACCACTATTTCATCCCCGCGGACGGTGAGATTCTGCAAACGCAGCCTTTGGAGCTGCGCACATACCACGTGGGCAGGCACAACTCCTACACGATTGGCGTCGTTTTCGCCGGCAGCTTCATGAACGGTTCTACGCCGACCAGGCAACAGATCCATTCCGGCGCACGACTGATCGCCTGGTTGGTGCAGGAGTTTCAGTTGCAGAATAGCAATGTCTTAGGCCACCAGGAGTTTTCGAACAATGCCACCGCCTGCCCAGGCAGCGAATGGCTGGGGGGAACAATCTGGCGCGACGCGCTATTTGCGGAAATCGGGCGCGTCCAGGGCGGGGTCCCTGCCTATCATTATGTCCTCTTCTTAACTGAGGAAGCGATGACAGCGACGATGGCGGAGGCCAGTCACTATTTTGACGAGTTCAAGCCAGCTGCAGGCACTCTGCTGGAGGATGCGGTGCAGGCGCGCTATGTGACTCTTGTCGGGTCCGGGACCGGCCCGACAGCCGAGGCCGAGCGGCATCTGGCGAATGCCGGCGTGGAGATCGACCGCCTGGATGAATCGGAGGCCATATCGGCGCCGCAGAGACTATTGCAACTGGCCCACGATGGACGCCGCTTCCGGTCGTTGCTTGAGTCGTAGATGGCATGGAAACCACGCTCAATCCGCTGGGAGCCGGCTACCCAGTCAGTCTTCCAATCTTCGATGGCCCAATCGAGCTACTGCTCCATCTGATCGAACGCCAGGAATTGGACATTACGGAAGTTTCGCTTGTGGCGATAACGGATCAGTACCTGCGTGCGATCGAAGCGATGCAGGAGGTCGAGCCGGAAGCGCTGGCGGATTTCTTGGTGGTGGCGGCTCGCCTTCTCTACATTAAGAGCCGCGGCCTTTTGCCCCAGCCGGTAGTTGAAGAGGAGGAGGAGGAGAAACAAAGCGAGGCGTTGATTCAGCAGTTGTTGGACTATCGCCGATTCAAGGCCGCGGCGGGCGAACTACGCATGCGCGCTTCGATTGGATTGCGCACGAATGCGCGATTGGCTCCGCCGCAGATGGAACGCAGGTTGGATCTGACCGATCTGACGATCGAAAGGCTTGCGGCTGCGGCGCAAAGGGCAATGCGCAACGTTGCCAGCAGCCCGGTTCCGCCGACTGTGCGAGCTTACCCAATCACAGTTGCCGAGCGGATCTCCGCCATCCGGGAACGAATCAGAAGCCAAGCAGGCGCAGATGGCGGAGGCGACACTTATTTGCTCTTCTCGGCGCTTCTGTCCCAGAGCCGCAGTCGACTGGAGATTGTCGTTACGTTCCTGGCAGTTCTGGAGTTGATCAAGCAACGGGAAATTGCGGCCGAACAGCACGAAACTTTCGGCGAGATTGTCCTGCGCAGCGTGCTATAAGAGACAAATTGGGACGGACGGGAGGAGCAGGATAGTTCGAATTGCGTAATTGAGGGTGAAGGGGCAGAAATGTGCGGTCCAGCGGGGGCTGGCGTCGATTTGATACGATGCCAGCCCCCGTTTTGGTCTAGTCGGCCAGAGTACTTACGTCGCCGATTGGCAAGCCCTGGACCTGGGCCTTGAGCAGTCGGCGCATGATCTTGCCGGAACGGGTCTTAGGGAGGCCGTCCACGATGCTCAGCTCCGCGGGCACGGCGATCGGACCGACTTCGTGACGCACGTGAAGTTTCAGGGCGTCGATCAGATCGGTGCTGCCACTGACGCCGTCGTTGAGGATGCAGAAGGCGTGGATTACGTTGCCGCGCAGCTCGTGTGGAATGCCGACGCAGGCAGCTTCGGCCACGTCGGGATGGCTGACCAGCGCACTTTCGATTTCGGCGGTACCGAGCCGGTAACCGCTGACTTTGATGACATCATCCATGCGGCCGATGATCCAGAAGTAGCCGTCGGGGTCGCGGCGGGCGCTGTCGCCGGTGAAGTACCAGCCCTGCTTTGAAAATTCGGACCAATACTGCTCCACATAGCGGTCGGGGTCTCCCCAGATGGTACGCGCCATTCCCGGCCAGGGCCGCTTGATGACAAGATAGCCGTCCTCATTCGGTTCACAGGTGGAGCCGTCTTCCCTTACGACGCCGGCTTCGATGCCGGTGAAAGGCAGGGTGGCGCTGCCCGGTTTGAGGGCGACAACGGGAGTGGGAGTAATCATGAAGCCGCCGGTTTCGGTCTGCCACCATGTATCCATGATTGGGCAGTTTTCGTGGCCGATCACCCGGTGATACCAACGCCAGGCTTCGGGATTAATCGGTTCGCCGACACTGCCAAGGAGGCGCAGGCTGGACAGGTCGTGCTGATCGGCCCAGGCGTCGCCGAAGCGCATCAGCCCGCGAATGGCGGTGGGGGCGGTATACAGAATTGTTATGCCGTAATCCTCGACCAGTTTCCAGTAGCGATTCGGATGGGGATAGTCGGGCGCGCCCTCATACATGAAACCGGTGGCGCCGAGGATGAGCGGTGCATAGACGATGTAACTGTGCCCGGTTATCCAGCCGGGGTCGGCGGCGCACCACCACAGATCGTCCTCTTTCAGATCGAAGACATATTTTAGTGTGGTAGCAATGTAGACCTGATAGCCGCCGCAGGTGTGGAGGACACCTTTGGGTCTGCCGGTGGTGCCGGATGTGTAGAGGATGAAGAGGGGATCTTCGGCGTCCATTGGTTCCGACTCGCAAACGGGGCTGGCGATGGGAAGGGCCATCAGCTCGTGCCACCAGCGATCGCGGCCGGGGGTCATCTGCACATCCTGCATTGTGCGCTGCAAGACGATGACCGAATCAACGATGGGGCTACGCTTGACGGCGGCGTCGGAGATGTCTTTCAGGTTGACGGTCTTGCCGCGCAACCATGCCCCGTCACAGGTGATCAGCACTCTTGACTGGGCGTCGTCGATGCGACTAGCCAGAGCCTGCTCGCTGAAACCGCCGTAGACGACCGAATGGACAGCGCCGATTTTGGTGACGGCCAGCATCGCGATCATCAGTTCCGGGGTCCGTCCCATATAGATGGTTACGGTATCGCCCTTACTGACACCTTCGCCTTTGAGCACATTGGCGAATTTGTTGACCTCCTGCCAGAGCTGGTAATAGCTGTAGGTCTGCCTTGCCCCGTCTTCGGCTTCCCAGATGAGCGCCAGCTTGTGTTTGCGCCAGGTCTTGGCGTGCCTGTCCAGAGCGTTGTATGCGATGTTGGTTTTGCCGCCGACAAACCATTTGAAGAACGGCGCGCCGCTATCGTCCAGCACCTTTTCGTAAGGTTCAAACCAGTCGATCAACTCGCGTGCGCGCGCATCCCAGTAGGCCTCGATATCTGCAAGCGCTTCGTGACGCAGATCCAGATAGTTGGGTACGTTGGCGTTGGCGATCGCCGAAGGTTCAGGTTGGTACAGTTCGCTGTCGGTGGCAGGAATCTCGATAGCCTGACCGTTTGAGCTCTGTTCCGACATTCTTCCCTCCTTCATTCAGTGTCATGTGGTTCGCTGCGGGATTGGCGGATATGATAGCACACTCTTGGTCGATGGTTCAGATATTTTGTGCGGCCAGTTCGGCGATCTCTTCAGGGTGGCGGGCGATGGCAACGCCGGCGCTTTGGAGCGCTTCGATCTTTTCGGCGGCGGTGCCTTCGCCGCCGGAGATGATGGCGCCGGCGTGGCCCATACGTTTGCCGGGAGGAGCGGTCTGGCCGGCGATGAATGCGATAACCGGTTTGCTCATTTCGGTTCTAATGTAGTCGGCGGCGACTTGCTCGTCGGCCCCGCCTATCTCTCCAATCAGGACGACCTGGTCAGTTCCGGAATCCTGCTCAAACATTTGCAGCACGTCGAGAAAGTTCAGCCCTTTGATGGGGTCGCCGCCGATGCCGACGGCGGTACTCTGGCCGATTCCGCGCGCTGTGAGGGCATAGATGACTTCGTAGGTGAGCGTGCCCGAACGGCTGACGGTACCGACATTGCCGGGAGTGTGGATATGGCCGGCCATGATGCCCACTTTGGAAGTTCCCGGCGAGATCAGTCCGGGGCAGTTGGGCCCGATTAACAAGGAATCGGTGGTGTCCAGAAAGGAGCGGGCGCGGGCCATATCGAGGGCGGGGATATTCTCGGTGATACATACGATCAGGGCGATCCCGGCGTCGGCGGCCTCGAGGAGGGCGTCGACGGCGAAGGCGGCCGGGACGAAGATAATGCTGGTGTTGGCGTCGGTAGTGGCGACGGCTTCGTGCATGGTATCAAAGACCGGGGTATTGCCGACGGCCCACTGACCGCCGCGGCCGGGCACGGCGCCGGCCACTACATTTGTGCCATATTGGATCATCTGCTGGGCGTGAAAAGAACCCTGGCTTCCGGTAATGCCCTGGACGATCAGGCGGGTCTCATTATCGACGAGGATGCTCATTGGGGTTCTCCTTTGGCTGCGGCGACAGCCATCTGCACGGCTTCCGACAGCCTGTTGGCGGAGGGAAGATTGGAGGCGGCCAGAATCTGGCGGCCTTCATCCTCGTTTACACCCACCATTCGCACGACGATCGGCACGTCTACGTGCAGGCTATCGATAGCCTCAACGATCCCATTTGCCACCTCATCGCAGCGGGTGATGCCGCCGAAGATATTGATGAGAACCGCCTTCACGCGCGCGTCTCGCAGAATGATACTCAACGCGGCGAGGACTTTATCAGCGCCTGCGCCGCCACCGATATCGAGGAAGTTGGCCGGGTTGCCGCCATAGAGTTTGATGATATCCATAGTGGCCATGGCCAAGCCGGCGCCGTTCACCATGCAGCCGATTTCGCCATCCAGGTCGATATAGCTGAGCCCCGCCTCGCGGGCTTCGGTCTCGGTGGGGCTGTCCTCATCCGGATCGCGCATGGCAGCCAATTGCTTTTGGCGGGGCAAGGCGCTGTCATCAAGCAGGATTTTGCCATCAACCGCTTCCAGTTTATTGTCGCCGTTGATGACCAGGGGATTAATCTCTGCGAGGCTGGCGTCGCTCTCGACAAAGGCCCGATACAGACTCTGGGCGATATTGGCGAAGGCGGAAATGTGTTCTTTGGGCAGGCCGATGCCATAGGCCAGCTGGCGGGCCTGGTATCCCTGCATGCCCAGCAGCGGATGGACATGAACGGTGATAATCTTTTCAGGCGTTTGGGAGGCGACCTCTTCGATCTCTACGCCACCCTCGCTGCTGGCCATAATTGCCACTCTGCGGGCGCTGCGGTCGAGAACTGCGCCCAGATAGATTTCGGAGCGGATGTCGGCGGCGGCATCCACCAAGACCTTTTTCACCGTCAGGCCTTTAATGTCCATGCCGAGGATATGTCCGGCCACCTCCTCGGCCTCATCCGGCGTGCGCGCCAGTTTGATGCCGCCGGCCTTGCCGCGTCCGCCGACCAGGACTTGGCTCTTGATGACGACCGGTTTGCCGATTTTCTCAGCGATGGCACGTGCTTCGGCCGGCGAGGATGCGACTTCCCCATGGGGAATGGGCACTCCATATTGGGCGAAAACTCGTTTCGATTGGTATTCGTGTAACTTCAAGACAAGGCTCCTCTTCGGTCATAGCAGTGATGTGTGCGATAGAGGGATGCACTATAGTTGCAGTCCCCGGCGGGGAGTGGACAGGCGCCCCCAATTGTTTGGCGCCAACCTCGGGCTCAGCCTTTCAGTCCTGTGAGAGCGATACCTCTGATAATCTGACGTTGGAAGATAAGGAAGACGATGAGCAGAGGAATGCTGGCAAGGCTGGCCGCGGTCATAATTTTCTCCCAATGGGTGGTAGATTCGCCACGGAAGAAGCTCAGGCCGACGGGTAGTGTGTAGAACTCGCGGCTGTTGGCCAGGATCAACGGCCACAGGTAGGCGTTCCAGTTGCCGATAAAGTTGAAAATCGCCAAGGCGGCGATGGCGGGTTTGACCAGCGGCACGGCGATGCGCCACCAGATGCCGAACTCGTTCATGCCATCTATACGGGCGGCGTCCAAGAGTTCATTGGGGACGCCGTCGTAGAATTGACGCATGAGAAAGATGCCGGCAGCGGTGATAACACCGGGGAAGGCGATGCCCCAGTATTGGGCGTAGCCGATATGCCAGCTCCAGTTTACGCTCATCGTGAACCAGGGGATGATGAGCATTTCGGTCGGGATCATGAGAGTGCCGAGCATACCAATGAAGATGACATTTTTGCCCGGAAAATCGAATTTGTTAAGTGTGTAACCGACAAGGCAGTCGAAAAAAATAACGCTTGTGGTGCTGATTGTGGCAACAATTATGCTGTTGAGATACCAGCGTTCGAAACTACTGGTATTGAGTACGTTCAGGTAGTTTTGCAGGGTCGGATTTGCGGGAAAGAAGGAGAAGTTAACCAGTTCCGGCGGCGGCTTTACACTTGTCAGAATCATCCAGAAAAAGGGCGTGACCATGCAGATCCCGCCAATGGTAAGAAGGAAATATGCGATCAGGACCGCCCAACCGATACGACGGCCTCCTTTGCCTCGGGCAGGCATGAAATGTTCTGCGATCTGCAGAGCGCCATCGTTGCCGATATCGGTTGAAGTAGCCATGTCCAACGTCTCCTCGGCGCCTCTGCCTAATACTCCACCCGTCGCGAAAGGAACCGCAACTGGATGATTGTTATGAGCAGGATCAGAAAGAAGAGAAGCACGGTGAGCGCGCCGGCATACCCCATCTTGTAGCTGGAAAAGCCTTCGCGATAGACCTCCAGCACGACGGTCGTCGTACTCTTCAGCGGCCCTCCCGTACCCTGGGGACTCATATTCTGGACGAGGGCGAACAGCCGCAGGTAGGAGATTGTGCCGAGGACGGTCAAGTAGACGATGATCGGATTGAGGAGGGGCAGGGTGATGCGCCAGAAGAGTTGCCACGAATTGGCCCCATCGATGCGGGCAGCTTCGTAATAGAGGCCGGGAATCTGCTGGATACCGGCTAGGAAGATGATGATTGCAAAGCCCAGATTTTGCCACACTGCAACTGCGGTGATCGATAGCAGCGCCTGTGTCGGACTCTTGGTGAAGGGCTGTTGAGGCAGCCCAACCAGGTCCAGGGCCTGGTTTATCAGGCCGGTTTCCGGCTGATAGAGCCAGTTCCAGACGAAGGCGACTGCGACGGCCGAAGTAACGTAGGGGGCGAAATAGGCGACGCGGAAGACGGCGGCGAAGCGCCGTATTTGGGCGAGGAGCAGGGCGATGGCCAGCGCCAGAACCAGTTGTGACGGCACACCGAACAGAACGTAGCGAACGGTATTGGAAAAGGCTGCTGTCACAGAGCTGCGGGGCTTGCCGGCATCCTGCCAGATTTCCTGATAGTTCTCGATTCCCACCCAGGGGCCAGAGCCTTCGAAAACATTCCAATCGCGAAAGCTGACATTAAAGGCGAGGATGGTCGGGTACCAGCGGATGACGACAAAGAAGACCAGGGCCACGCTCATAAAGAGGTAGGCCCAGATAATTTGCCGCTGGTGGAGGGTTAAGCGCATGGAGCTATTCCATCGTATCTGCACTGTGCTTTTCGTGACCCAGGCACGGACAGCCCAACTTCGGTGACCAAACGACAGGCCGTACAGCGCCAGATTGAGAAAAGCGGAAGGCGAGAGGATAGCCTGCCAGGCAGACTATCCTCTCGCTTCGCGTCTGTCACTCTTCGTTTAGCGGTCGGACCAGAACTCGTCCAGGACCTCTTGGTCGGTGTCGGCCGCGATCTGCAGTGCGGTCGCAGGGTCTTCGTCGGTCAGGACCACCATGTCAAAGGAGTCGATGATGGCCTGCCGCTGCTGGCTCTCATCGGCGAAGAAGGTGGCGTAGGAATATTCGAGCCCGGCGGCGAATGCGCCGAGCTTTTCATCGGCCAACAGTTCCGGATTGCTGCCGGCTTCAAGTTGGGCCGGCAGTTCGCCAACGATTTCGACCCACAAGGCGCCGGCGTCTGCGCTGGTGATGAACTGAAGGAACTTGACCGCAGCGTCGAAGCGGGCAGGATCTTCAGCGGCCTTTTTGGTCAAGCCGTGGGTCCAGTAGGAGCCGAAGGTGCTCTTGATGCCGTTGTGCTGGGGCAACTCTGTGACGCCGAAGTTCATATCGGGACTGTTATTGGCTAATGTTCCCAGGCGGAAGGAGCCATCCACATGGAAGCATACATGACCGCCGACGAAGGCGTTGGTGCTGCCGTCGAAAAGATCCCGATCGCCGGTGGCGAGCTCGGTATGGAAGGCGAGCAGGTAGTTCCAGGCCTGGAGGCCGGCCTCGTCATTGTAGAGAACCTCGCTGGTGTCGTCATTGTAGGGTACGCCGCCGAACTGGCGCACCAGCACTTCGCGGAACCAATGATGGTCCTGGGCGGCGGGGTCGGCGACAAAGCCTTCGACCACGAGATTGCCATCGTCATCGCGCTGGGTGCAGGCTACGGCCTGGTCGCGGAGCTCGTCAAGGGTTGAGGGCGGGCTGTTGGGATCGAGGCCGGCGGCCTCCATCAGGTCTTTGTTGTAGAAAAGAGCGAGGGCGCGCACGGCAGTGGGCAGCGTGTAGAGAGTGCCTTCCACAAAGCTGGCCTGGACCATGGGGCTGAACGTCTCATCGACCATAGCCGGGGGGAAGGCGTCCTCGGGCAGAGGCACGAGGTAGCCGGCATTGATCCAGGCGGATTGCCAGCCATAGAAGAGCGTAGCGACATCGGGGCCGACGCCGGCGGGCACGCTGGCGGCGATCTTGTCGCGGAACTCAGCGTAGGGGATGTCGGCGTTGTGGACGACCTTGATGTTCGGATTGGCTTCCTCGAACTGGGCGATCAATTGGTCCATTGCGTCAACTCTGGCAGCGAAATTATATTGCCAGTACTCGATCTCGATGACCTCTTCAACCGGGGCCGCCTCTGCGGCCGCGGACTCTGGCGCCGATTCTGCGGCGGGCGCAGCAGGCGCGGGGCAGGCGGCCAGGAGCATTGCGCCTACCAGCAGCGCGCTTACGAGCATAATCAGATTGGAGCGTTTCATAATGTAGTTCCTCCCTAGAGTAAATGTAGTCCTTCGTCTGGACTGCTGTTCGGTTGTCATCGATCGCAGGTGGGGTATGACTGACGAAAGAATCATGTGGTCCGGAATGTCACAGTTTGACATTAAGAGAAGGCAACCGGGTTATGAGAGCGCTGACTTGTAGCTTTTTTGCGACTGCACATAAGCGGTCACTCGCTTTGCTGATCTATTTTCAGCAGGCGGGCGGCGTTTCCGGCAAAGATCTGCTGAATGTCTTGCGCCGGAAGATTCAGGTCCAGGCAGCTTCGCATCTGGTCTTGCAGATATTCCAGGACAAAGCCGCGCGGAAACCAGCTGCTGTCGGTTCCAAATATGATGCGGCTGGGGCCGATGGTCTCGTAGTATTTGCGGAACAGGTATTTGACGGTCACGTCGCCAGGGACCCAGCGGATCCATTGGAGGCTGCCGCTGGTGTCAACGCAGACATTGGGGCAGGCCCAGCAGAGTTGGAGGGTCTCGCGTTCCCAGGCGCAGCCGAAGTGGGGGATAACGAATGTGACGTCGGGAAAGGCTTTGGCGATGTTATGCAGTTTGAAGGGGTTGATGTTTTCATGCCAGGCGATGCCGCCGGCACTGCCCTGAATGCCGAAGTGGATGAGCACGGGGATATCCAACTCGGCGCATTTTTCCCAGACCGGCCAGATCGACTCATCCTCGATGGGCTGTTCGATCATGGGGGCGAGCAGTTTGTAGCCGCGTAGCCCAAGCTCGGTTACGGCGCGCTCCAACTCGGCGACTGCATCGGGCTCGAAAGGGTTGTGGTGGGCGAATCCGATGAATTTGTCGGGATACCAGCTGACGATCTCGGCCAGATGGTCATTGCCGCCGCCGGTAACGAAGCCGACAGCGCGCACGCCATTATCGTCAAGTTCTGCGGCCCAACGGCGGGCCTGCTCCCTATCTCCCGGGTGGTCGTCGGGCGATTCCGCTTTCGGAAAACCCCACATTTTGCGCCAGTGTTCCCCGTAGGGCCGGCTCATTTCCTGCACTTTACGCGCTCGTTCCTCCCCCACTTTTTCGATGTATTTCTGGACGGAGTTTCCCATTTTGGGGAACCACGGCTTGGAAGTAGGGAAGTGTAGGTGGAAGTCGATGATGTCAAAGCCCTGATACATGTATATTCCTTACATTACTTGGCGCGAATGGCATTGGGAAAACGCATTCAACTGCAGGACAAAGTTCGGACAGAGCAAGGCTACCCGTGCGCCTGAAACGCGTCCTGCGGCACGAGATCGGGACGGCGGGCCAGCAGTGTTGCCCCGTGGGCAGGCCCGGCGCTGGCGGGAACGATCTGACAGCCGGGCAGATGCGCTTTGAGGGCGGCGCGAAAGGCCTGGCGCAGACAGGGCGAGTTTGCCAGGACGGTGCCGGAAGTGGCGACCTGGGGGTCGGTCAGCAGTCCGACTTTGCGCAGGGCGGAAGCGGCCGTATTGGCAAGAGCTGCGCCGGCTTCATTCAGGATAGAGCGCGCGACGGCATCGCCGGAGGCGGCCGTCTGCACAACAATGGGAGCGAAGGAACGAAGCTGGCGGTGGGCGTGTGCGATACTGGAGTCGAGGCTGGAGATCCAGCTGATCCATTCCTGTGAGGACAAGCCGGCGATGGCGCGGAAATGCTCTGAGAGACGGGTTGCAGGGCCGCGGCCGTCCAGTGCGGCCAGCGCGGCACGGAGGCCACGGCGACCGATAGCATAGCCACTACCGGCGTCGCCCAACCAGTGGCCGAGGCCATCGGCGCGGGCGGAGCGGCCGTTGGCGCCAACAGCGAAAGCGACAGCCCCGCTGCCGGCAGCGATGAGGGCGCCGGGACCGCCATGAAAAGCGCCTGCCCAAGCCACGACGGCATCGTTCACGGACCGCCACGGGCAGAGCAGCCGGCACCCTGCCAGTACCGAAGTCAGGATGTGTTGCACGCTTTTGAAGTCGGAGGGCCCATCGAAACCGGCCATGCCGGCGCAGGCGGCCTTCACATCGGCTGGGGCAACGGCAGATTCAGCCAGAGCCTGGGAAATCGACGAGGTCAGGTTGGCGGCGGCCTGTTCGACACCGACTATATGATAGTTGGAGGGGCCGCTCTGCCCATCGGCTACGAGGCGGCCAGATCCGTCGGCGAGAATGATATGGGTTTTGGTTGCACCGCCATCGATTCCAAGATAGTAGGCCACAGGGAAATTGTAGCCTGAATGCGGCAAATGTCAAAGGCAGGGGGGAAGGGCGGGGGGAAGGGCGGGGGGAAGGGGTCAGGGGTCAGGGGTCAGGGGTCAGGGGTCAGGGGTCAGGGGATAGGGGATAGGGGATAGGGGATAGGGGATAGGGGATAGGGGCTGGTGCGGCGGTGGGGGGGCGTGGTTTTGGAGGGGGGCGTTGCGGGGGGAGTCCCCCCGCACAAGGGAGGGCCGCAGGCCCGACCGCCCAGATGGGCGACAGCCCCTGGCGGCGGCGGGTGTTTGCCGACGACAGCCCTGAGCCGCCTTAGCGGCGAAGGGTGCGCAGGCACGCCATAGCGGGCCGGAGCCGCCGGAGGGCGTCTGCGCCCGCAGGCGGGCTAAGTGGATAGGGGATAGGGCTTAGGGGATAGGGGCCGGGAAGACGTTAGAAAAGGGGGGTGAAGTTTGCTCGGCTGCGGAAAGGGTGGGACAATTGGTTTAGGTTGAGCACACTTGGCAGTTGGATTGGCCGTGACGGGCGGCGGGAATTCTGGCGCGGGCGGCTATAGTTCAATCAGAGGGAGACGGGTCGGAGTCATTATGCGACAGGCCAGAATCGAACGAACGACACAAGAGACGCAGATCGTGCTGGAGCTGGCGCTGGACGGCAGCGGCGCGGCCGAGGTGGAGACGGGCATCGGATTCCTCGACCATATGCTGACATTGATGGCCGGGCACGGCCTGTTTGATCTTACGGTGCAGGCGCGGGGCGATCTTCAGATCGACGAACACCACACTGCCGAAGATGTGTGTATCTGCCTAGGGCGAGCCATCGACCAGGCTTTGGGAGATCGCCGCGGCATCGTGCGCACGGGGCATGCTTATGTGCCGATGGACGAGACGTTGGCGCGGGTGGTGGTGGATCTCAGCGGCCGGCCCTATTGCGTTTTCGACGCAGAGTTCAACACGCCCAAGGTAGGGGAACTCAGCACCGATCTCCTGTATCATCTGTTCGAAAGCATCGCCATCCATGGGCGGATGAATTTGCATGCGTCGGTCTTATACGGGCGCAACGATCACCACAAGGCCGAAGGGCTGTTCAAGGCGCTGGCGCGGGCTCTGGATGGGGCGACGCGGCTCGATGACCGGCGAACAGGGGTTCCGAGCACGAAAGGGACGCTTACAGATTGAACACGGACGCCAAATACCCTCGAACAGCGGCCGGGAGGTGCTTCATCGCATCGACCTGGCCTGTCTTTTTGTGCACGCTCCTATTTCAAGGCAGAGACGATGACCGTTAACATTTCGACCGACCTCGACATTCCTACGCTCGAAGAGATCCGCGCAACACGCGATCGAATTGATCCTCATATTGTGCGCACGCCTGTCTGGCACTGGCAGAGCGAGGCCTTGGCGGAGGCGCTTGGGCCCGGGACGGAAGTTTGGCTGAAGCTGGAACTGTTTCAGAAGACCGGAACGTTCAAGCCGCGGGGCGCGGTAAATGACCTGCTGCAACTGGGCGAGGCGGCGAAGGAACGGGGCGTGACCGCGGTCAGCGCGGGCAATCATGCGATAGCAGTTGCCTACGCCGCCCAGATTTTCGGCTGCGACGCCAAGGTTGTGATGCCGGAGTCAGCGCCCGTGTTCCGGGTGGAGAAGGCGCGCAGCTATGGGGCCGAAGTGGTGCTGGTGGCCGACGTATATGCGGCATTTGCCGAGGTCGAGCGCATCCAGCAGGAGGAGGGGCGGGCGTTCATTCACCCTTTCGATAGCCGTCCGATTGTCACCGGGCAGGCGACGGTCGGCCTGGAGATTTGCGAGGACGCGCCGTCGCTGGATATGCTGATCGTGCCGGTGGGGGGAGGCGGCCTGGCCGCGGGCATTGGCGCGGCCGTCAAGCAGCTGCAGCCGGATTGCGCAATTTTTGGGGTGGAGCCGGAGGGGGCGGACACGATGCACCGCAGCTTCGCCAGCGGTACATTGCAGTCGATTGAGCGGGTGGAGACGATCGCCACCAGCCTGGGCGCGCCGGCGACACAGTCCTACAGTTTCGGACTTTGCCGCCACTTTCTCGACGATGTGGCGCTGGTGAGCGATGAAGAGATGTTAGACGGGATGCGGCTTTTGTTCCACGAGATGAAACTGGCCTGCGAGCCGGCGTGCGCGGCGTCGACGGCGGCGCTACTTGGCCCGCTGCGTGAACAGGCGGCAGGCAAACGGGTTGGTCTGATCCTGTGCGGCTCGAACATTGGCGTGGAAACGTTTGTGGAGTTGATAGGTGAGGGCAGCGGGGATGGATGAAGGCGCGGTTGAACTGGCGCCGGGCCACAAACTCGGCCTGGCCCTGGCGAGCCCGGTGATGCTGGCGGGTGGCGGTATCGGCTACGGTGAGGCGCGGCACCGGGAGATGGAGCCGGGCCGCTTCGGCGGGGTGGTGGTGGGTCCGTTCACGCGCCGTAGTCGCGGCGGAAGTCAGCCGCCGCGGCTGGCGGAGACGATGGGCGGTTTTGTGCGCCGGGTTGGGTTGCAGAACCGGGGCGTGACGGCGGCGGTGAAGCGATACGGCCAGTTGTGGCCCCGGATGGGCTGTCCCGTCATCGCCCAGATTGCGGATAGCAGTCGCGAGGAGGCCGCGGAAACAGTAGGGCGGCTCAGCGGCGTGGATGGAATCGAAGGATTCGAGCTTTTGTGCCAGCAGGAGGTCGGCGAGCGGGAGATCAAGCTGTTGCTTGAGGTTTTCCTGCTGGAGTCGGATCTACCGGTGTTGGTGAAGTTACCGCTGGCAAGGGCGGCGGCGTTGGCGCCGGTTGCGGCGGCGGCGGGCGCGGCCGGTGTGGTGGTCGGCAGCCCGCCGATGGGCGCGGCGGTGCGGGCGGACGGGCAGACGGTCAGCGGGGAGATGTTTGGGCCAGGGGTCTTTCCGATCATGTTGGCGGCCTTGCTGGAGGTGAAGGCGCTGGAGCTTCGCGGCTCGTTGATCGCTTGCGGCGGCGTTCACACGCGCCAGCAGGCGCGCGACTGCCTGCAGGCCGGCGCGGATGCGCTGCAGTTGGACAGCCTGGTGTGGGTGGAGCCGGCGGCGGCGATGGCGTTGGCGGTTGCGTTGAGCGGCGGCTGATGGGCAGGCAAGTCGTTCACCCCGCGTTTGTTCCTTTCTTTCTCCTTTTCCGTCTTATCTATATTCCGGCCAGTGTTCTCAGCCATACGGGCCATGGATCGCCGTGGTTGACGGCGGCGCTGGGCTGCGGGGCCACGCTGGGGGCAGAGTGGCTGGCTCGGCGCATGGGAGGCGACCCGGCCCGGCGCGAGCGGCAGCGGGCGCTGGTGGTGGTTATCCTGGCGTTGATCACGCTTGGTTTCTTCCCGGAGGAGGCGCCGATTGGTTTGATCCTGTGGGCGGGGAGCGGCGCGGCGTGGGGGGCGGCGACGCGCGGTCAGGGTCTGCGGGCGACGTCGACTTCGGTGGCTGCCGGGGCTGGGGCGGTGGGTGCGCTGCTGGGCGCGACGGGGTTGTTCGGGCCTGGCGCCTGGCTGGCTGCGGCTGTTCTGGGAGTCGGATTGTGGCGTGGGATAAGAAGCAGTTAGATGGGTTAGGCGTGGAAACAGTAAGCTCCAAAGGAGTGATCAGACGAAAGATTCGTTGAATTGTTCGCATCACGATAGCATTTTCCTGGACTGAAATTAGGGAGAAAGTCATTATTGTAATATGCTGAATATCAGTAATTTACAATTCAAGTAGGAAGGAGGGATAGAGGCATGGGCACCGAAGTACAGATCGCTATCGGACAGGTAAAGCGAGATATATCTGAACTGGTCAATCGCGTCGCCTATGGAGGAGAGAGGGTGATCCTTACTTCCAGAGGAAGGCCCAAAGCGGTTATTGTCAGCCTGGACGACTTGGAAAACCTGCGAGAAAGGGAGAAAAGACTGAGACAAACTGCATGGCAAGAATGGAAAAAAGAGAGTGCTCGCCTCAATCAGATCATTCTGTCTGAAACGAAAGGCGCACTCCCGGACATAGATCGGGCGCTGGAAGCCGCGCGAAAAGATCTGGAGGAGCGAAGTGCCGCCGCCAGTGACAATTGACGCGAGTTTCACAGTCAAGATGATCTTGCCCAGCAGTTCCCGGCAGTTGCTTCAGGATCAGATGGAGGATTGGCAAGACAAAGGTATTCCGATATATGTCCCCACATTGTGGCTCTACGAGGTCACTTCAACCTTGGCCAAATTGGTTCACTTTCAACAGGTCACAGAAGAGATAGCCGAATTGTCTCTTGCATTGATGTTTGGACTTGAGATCTCTGTAATTGCACCTGACGAAACACTTTGCGACAGGGCGCTTCGTTGGACTTATCGGCTGAAACGCGCAAGTGCTTACGACAGCTTTTATCTTGCCTTAGCCGAAAGTCTCCACGCAGAATTGTGGACAGCAGATCGCAAGTTGGTCAACGCCGTTGGGCAGGATTGGATACATTATGCGGGCACATAGGTTGATAGATTGGGCGTAGCAAATTTCCTCGCTGCCTTAAGAACATCTCTTTCCCTTCACCGGCATTGAAGGGCAACGTTTTACTCTATGCCCAGAATCTTGCCGGACAATGCTGGCCTGATAACGATCTGGAATGACAATCTGCGACCGTACATATCGGTCTGGAGATCAGTTCTTGATAGGCTCGCGCCTGGTTCGGTTGAATCTGTTGAGCAGGCCATTGCGCCGACCAATTTCGGTCAGGGAAACACGGTGCAAAACATTACCCCTGAAGTTCTCGAAGCTTTGAAGGTAGCCTATGAAGAGGCAGCGGGAAAATGAGCCGCGTGCCGGGGATTTCCCGGAGGGAGAACTGGCAGCTTACTCATGCTGGGGCCAATTGCTAAAGAAATCAGAAGCTGGCCAATTTCGCCGGGCAAAATTGGATATAGTACGAGTGCATGGAATACGGTGCGGCCCGACGTTCTGAGGGGCGGCCGTTGGGGAGCACGTAGGGGCGGCCTCGATCTGCTCGCGACTCTTGCATTGCCACGCGCGTACCCCTGAGCGATCGGCCAGCAGCATCAGCCGTGCTACGTCGGTTTGGACCAGTGCGTCATCAGTAGGTGGCTATGTTGAGCACGGCCCTTTCCTCGGGCGTCAACGCCATGATCTGCGCCTCGCTCATGCCCCGGAAGTGGGTATTGGGCGGAATGCCGGGCTCCAGCCCCCACATCCGCAACTCCTCTGCCGTCATCGTGGCCCGCACCTCCGGCGATATATAGCGGTAGGAATCGTTGAACCCTTTGATCCACCAGCGCTGGAAGTAGAATATGAGCGAGTAGCGCGGTTTGTCGCTGATATTGATGCCGCCGGAATGCCAGAGCGCGCTGTCCCACATGACAACCGAGCCGGCGGGCGCTTCGGCTATGCGCCAGCCCGGCGGCAGTTGATCCGGCTCCTCAGGCGGGACTTCCAGTGACTGATGCGTGCCGGGCCAGATAAGCGGCCCGCCGGTCTCGCGCGTGAACTCCTCGATAGCCCAGACGGATTGAATGGCCATCGGAAAGTGCCTGCCGCCGATGAACGGCTTGACGGTGAAGTCGGCCCAGTCGGCATGGAGATTGCCACCGTAATTCTGGTGATCCTTTGCGCCGGAGGGCAGCGGAGTGCGGATGACCACGTTGTGGCAAAACATGTCTTCGCCGAGCACACGGCGGGCGACCTCGGCAGGGGCCGGGTAGCGCAACGGCATGCTGCGAAAGTGGGGGTGCTTGGCCTGGGCGTTGAACGCCATGAGCAGATTGTCGCTTTGCAGGCCGTATTTGCGGCCAACTGTTTCTTCGTATGAAAGCGTCTCCTTTATGGCCAGCTTCGTCGCTTGAATTTCGGATACCGGCAGCACGTTTTTCAGAATTGTATATCCATTCCGCTCAAGTTCGTCCGCGTGTCGGTCGATCTCAAAGGTTGTCATGGGAACTCCGATCTGATTGCGTCATTCAATCCCTGGGAATTGACTGTACGTATTACCACTTCATGTGGCTGTCTTGATTGCGGCCATCCCTATCATGTCGTTCGCAGCCTGATCCATGAAGAAATCCCTTTCTGGCGTGGTCGCAGTCGCCGGCAGACAAGGACCGTTCACACATAGCAAGTCGGCGCCGGCTTTCGTCAAAATCGCATACCCATTATGCTATCACAGCAGAGGCCTTTGGCTAACTCTGTAGATCAGGTGGGTGAGTCCCAGATTTTTGGGTAAACATTGTCTGAATCAGGATTTACTGGATTTGGGGATTTTCAGGATTGCAGGCGATGGGTCGATTCTTGTTCAGTGGATCTTTTTTCGTCGGTTGAAAGGGTAGATCGCAATGGCCCAATAAATTGGGATGTGCCCCATCAGGTCTCATTCTCTCTCATCCTGACCGAGAGCCTAGAGATGGCTATTGGATGCACTACCCTGGCACGGGGAACAGCGCCATCTGGTGGGAGGGCTGGCGGCCGTTGAGGAGCACGTAGGGGGCGGCCTTTTGCGGTGATGGGACGCCGAGGACGCGCAGATGTTGCAAATCGGTGAGGCGGCCTTGGCGGCGGGCGCGGAGGATGCGGTCGGCGCTCTTGGGCCCGATGCCGGGCACGCGCAGCAGGGTCAGTCTGTCGGCGCGGTTCAACTCGATGGGCGCGGCGCGCAGGTGCAGGTCGGCCCAGGCCTGCTTTGGGTCGACGTCGAGGCGGAGGTTCTGGTCGGCGCCGAAGCCGATATCCTCGGTGTCCCAGTTGTAGTCGCGCAGAAGGAAGCTGGCCTGGTAGAGGCGGTGCTGCCTTTTCAAGGAAGCGGGCGGCAGGTCTTCAAAGGGCGTGTCGGGCACTGGGTAAAAGCTGGAATAGTAGACGCGGCGCAGACGGGCCTGCCGGTAGAGCTTCTCGCTCAGCGAAATCAGTTCGAGGTCGGTATCGCCGACGGCGCCGACGACGAATTGGGTGACGGAAGAGGCGCGTACGCGTTCGCGGCTGCGGATCTGCTCGGTCCACATGAGGCGCTGCATCAGATCGTCCCAGAACTCCTTTTGGGGGGCAAGCCGGGCCAGCCGCCCTTGGGTGGCGCCTTCCAGGTTGATCGAAACACGGTCAGCCAGTTGCATGGACCTGCGGACCTGTTCATATTCGGAACCTGGCATGATCTTGAGGTGGATGTAGCCGGGGTAGTTCCGCTTCTTGCGCAGAATCTCGGCTGTGTCGATAATTTTGTCCTGGGCCTTCGCGCCGCCGCCGATAATGCCGGAGGAGAGAAAGAGACCGTCGACAAGGCCAGCCTTTTGCATGCGCAGGAAGCCGTCGGCCATTTCATCCGGTTGCAGGGTGAGGCGTTCGGCGCTGCTGCGCCCGGCGCGGAAGGGGCAGTAGAAGCAGTTGCGTTCGCAGGCGGTGGTCATCATCGTTCTCAGCACCGGCTTCGGGCCGCGGGGGGTCATCACCCGGGTGATGGAGCGGTTCAGGGCGGCGGCATTGCGTTCGCGCCGCGTGGGCTTGGCTGGGGCTGGGGCTGGGGTAAAGCAGCCGGGGCGGGTGGGCTCGGCATGGGGCGCGTCGCCGACCGCTTCGTAGCCGTTCTCGTCGCCGATGCGGGCTATCTTCGCCATGGGTTCGAGCGCGATTGAGAAGTTCATGTAGGTATTATACGCACAAACGTTCTATTTGTCAAGAGGTGAGGAGAGGCGGATCTGTCCCAGATTTTTGGTGGACGTTGTCTGAATCAGGATTTGCAGGATTTGCGGATTTTCAGGATTGCAGGCGACCGATCGATTCTTGTTCAGCGGATCCTTTTCGCTTTGGTTGAAAGGGCAGTTCGCAGAGGGACAACAATATGGGATACACCCGGAGAGGCAATGCGTGCGCTCATTCAGCGGGTCAGCAGTGCCAGTGTACAGGTTGACGGTGAGGAGGCGGCCCGCATCGGGCAGGGGTATCTGGTGCTGCTGGGGGTCGCTGCCGATGATGGCGAAGCGGAGGCCGCGTGGCTGGCACGCAAGATAGCTGGGCTGCGGCTGTTTGAGGACGATGCGGGCAAGATGAATCTGGGGCTGGCGGATGTGGGGGGCGCGGTGTTGGCGGTGAGCCAGTTCACGCTGTACGGTGATGCGCGCAAGGGGCGGAGGCCCAGTTTTACGCGGGCAGCGCGGCCGGCGCAGGCAAAGGACCTCTACGACACGTTCTGCACGCTGCTGGCGGCGGAGGGCGTGCCGGTGGAAAAGGGCGTTTTCCAGGCGCATATGGAAGTTGCGCTGGTCAATGACGGCCCGGTGACGCTGTGGTTGGAGCGGGAGGGCAGGGGGAATGGCAGGGGATAGGGGGAACTGCAGGGGTCAGGGGTCAGGGGGCAGGGGGCAGGGACTAGTGGGGCGGTGGGGGGGCGGGTTGTTGGAGGGGGGGTTTTGCGCTGTCTGAATCAGGATTTTCAGGATTTGGGGATTTTCAGGATGGCTGGCGACCGGTCGAGTGCTGATGGAGGATTCCACGGAGGGACAGGGGATAGGGGATAGGGGCCGCAGAAACGTGCGGCGCTGGCCAGGCGTGGTTTTGGAGGGGGGCGTTGCGGGGGGTGTCCCCCCGCACAAGGGAGGGCCGAAGGCCCGACCGCCCAAAAGCGAGGAGAGAGTGAAGAGGAGCGAGGAGAGAGAGAACTCTTTAAGGTTGAGGAGTGAGGGTAAGGGAGGTGGGAGAATGGCGAGCAGACTGAGTACGGTTGTCGCGGCGAGGCCGGAGACTGATCTGGCGGTGGTGGGGGCGATGGCGGGGCAGTTCGAGAGCTATATTTTGCGGGGCGAGGTGTACCGGACGGTTGCTGTGCAGGCGTCTGCGGATGGCGGGGGGACGGGAGAGCGTCCGGTCCAGAGCAGCGTCGGGGATGTGTTGGCGCGGCTGCACAAGTTGGAGGCGCAGTCGAACTTGCTGACTGAGGCGCAGAAACAGGAACTGACAGAGGCCCAAGCGCAGATCGGGAAAACAGCGGAACGTCTCCCTTCCCACTACCAGGCGCTGCTGCTGCGCGAGGCGAGGGCGCGCCTGAACAGCCTGAACTGGTTTCTCGATGATTGCAGTGAGAACGGGCGGGAGTGCCGCGTGCAGTACCCGTTTGAGATACGCAACCGACAGCGGATTGCCGAGATCGGCAAGGCGTTGGACTCAGCCAGCGCGGCGGCATTAGCGAATCCGCTCGCGGCCATTGACCAGCGTTTGCGCGGCTTGTCGGGCGGCGGAGAGTTCGTCTGGGAGGCGGTGGTGGCGCAAGTCTACCCGCGTGACGAATATTGGTATCTGTATGGGTTGCCGGTCGGGCCGGATCCCTAACGGCTGATGGATTTGGCCGGGGCCGGGGCAGAGGTCTCAGACCTCTTTCGGCTTGAGGTGGACAGTTACTTCGTTGCGGTTGTGGAACAGTTGACGCATGTGGATGATAGTGTAACGCTCTTGCAGAATGGCGCAGGCAGGGTCGAGCGCGGCGGCGGTCTTCCCAAGTTTGAGCGTCATCATGGCTTCGGCGTGGGGATAGAGGAAGTCAGCGAAGGCGTTCATCATTCGCGCCGAATTGCGCGCATCCATGCGCATGTCGTTGACGAGGAGGTCGAAAGTATCCGGCCTTTCACGCAGATATGCTTCGGCGGTCATGCGCTTGTGGCGCACGCCGCGATCGGCGGCGAACCGCGGATGCAGCTCGGCGGGGTCGACCGCGGTAACGTATTGCCCCTTTTGACGCAGAACGCGTGTCCATCCTCCAGGCGCCGCGCCCAGGTCGAGGGCGACGCCACCGGCCGGAAGTTCGATTCGAAAAGTCTCCAACGCCTCCAGCATTTTGAATTCCGCCCGGCTGACCTGCTCCGGCTCGCGGCGGAAGCGTCGCACGCCGCCAGCCCAGTCCGATATATTGTGGGTGGCGGGTGAGAGACCTAAGAACGCCAGCGGCCGGTGGTTAGTGGCCTGTGGCCTGTCGCCAGTTTCCGCAAGTTTTTCCGGTCTCTGATCCAATCCGGCGCAGACGACTGAGAGGATTTGGGATGGTTGCCGCACATCCAGGGGGGCGCTGGCGGCGCTGGTGAGGGCGGCGGAGATGGCCCGGTTGACGTCGAACGGTTTGTAGGGGAGGTCGAGCAGGATGCGGCTCTGGACCGAAAAGCTGACGTCGGGGTTGAGCAGGCCGGCATACTCGGCTACGGCGGCGTCGCTGAGGCGGGCCAGGTCTCTGGGCGTGGCGATGAGAGGGATGGTGAGGTCAACGGAGCAGATGTGGCGCGTGAAGACGGGCGGGCTGTCGATCCAGGTTTCGGCCAATCCCCAGAAGCCTTCATCGCAGTCGACGAGGCAGACGCCGGGCGCGAGTTCGTCGAGCGGCTGGCCGTTGAGGCTGTCGCGCTGGAACTCTTCGAGTGCCAGGTGCGTGAAACCGGGGTCGGCGGACAGAAGTAGCTGGGGCATCTCAGCCGACTGCTGCGCGGATGGAAGAGGCGATGTTTCTGGCCCGTTGCGGGGCGTCGCCGACATAGTCGGATGCTGACAGGAGGCTGTGCGCCCGCTCGGGCGGCACGAGGGAGGTGATACGCGAGTCGGTGATCAGATTGTCGACCAGGGGATTGGGCTTTCCCTCTTGCAGGGCCTGCCATGCAAGCAAGCTCTGTTCGCGGATCAGTTCGTGCAAATGCTGGCGGTCGCCGCCGGCCTTGACCGCTTCCATGAGCAGGCGTTCGGTGGCGGCGAAGACGCCGTAGTCGCGCAGGTTGCGGGCAG
This sequence comes from Caldilineaceae bacterium, assembly GCA_965220715.1. Classification (GTDB taxonomy): domain Bacteria; phylum Chloroflexota; class Anaerolineae; order Caldilineales; family Caldilineaceae; genus Bin5. The sequence goes on along the minus strand of OZ244843.1, from coordinate 1,965,724 downwards.
TGGGGCCCGGCCAGATTGTCACGCCTTCGAAGAGGCGCTGGGAGCGGGTAAGCACCTCATCGGTCAGCAGGAAGGCCTCCGGCAGGAAGAGGCGCCGGTTGGCAGAGTCATCGAGGGTGCGTTCGAGCAGACTGAGGGCGCTGTTGTCCCAGGCGATGCGGGGCAAGGCAGCGACCTGGCGAGTGAGGCTATCGATATTTTCGGCTGCGATGGGATTGCGCTTGAAGGGCATGGCGCTGGAGCCGACCTGCCTGGGGCCAAATGGTTCGCTCCATTCACCGAACGGGGGTGATTGCAGGATACGCAGATCGAAGGCGAACTTGTGCAGGCTTGCACACAGTCCGGCCAGGGCATTTACCACCAACCAGTCCTGCTTGCGGGGGTAGGTTTGGGTGGCGGCCTCAAAGGCCGACAGGTCCAACTTCTGCATTACCCGTTCTTCGAGGCGGCGGGGGCTATATTCGCTGTCGGAGAGAAGCTGGTCATAACTGGCGCTGGTTCCGACGGCGCCTTTCAGCCCTTTGCCGCGGATATCATTGCGTACGTGCTGCAACTCCGCCAGGTCGGCGAGCAGGTCCTGACCGTACTGGGCGAACCGGTAGCCGACGGTGGTGGGTTCGGCGGGCTGGAGGTGGGTAAAGGCGATAGCGGGCCGGTCGGCTTCGGCTTCGATGCGGGTCGCGACGGTGGCGAGAGTACGTCTCAGCCTTTCGATGATCTGGTCGAGGGCTGTGCGCAGGCGCAGGGCATCTACGTTGTCGAGCACATCCATTGAGGTCGCGCCGAGATGGATGATGGGGCCGCCTACCGGACACTGTTCGGCAAAGGTGCGGATTTCGGCCATCAGGTCGTGGTGGATCTCCTGCTCGATCTCCTGGGCGCGCTGGATGTCGATGTGATCCTGGCGCGCCCGCAGATCGGCCACCTGGGCGGATGTTACGAGTCCGGCCTCATATTGGGCTTCTGCCAGCGCCACCCATACGCGACGCATGAGCCTGCGCTTTTCGGTCTCGCTCCAGGTTTTTCGCATAACCTCGCTGCCGTAGCGCCAGGTCAGGGGGGACAGATAGGTGTCGTGGGTGAATGTCGTCATGGGCGGTAACCACAGGAGAGAGTGAAGAGGAGTGGGAAGTGAGAGGACGCCATCGGGTCGTCGCGTCTGGCCTCTAGATCTCTTGCTCTCACTTTGTCGGCCTCAGTTGCTCCAGAAATGCGGATATATCTTGATGCAGTGAACTGCGCGCCTGCCGTGCCCTCTGCAAGTTGAACTGAAGCAGGGACGGGTCGACGGAGGTCAGATAGGCATGGCGGAAAGAATGGCGGAAGCCGCGCAGAGCGTCGAGAAGGAGATAGGTCTCTCTGGTCAGCGGGGCCGGACGCACACCGGGAACGGGTTGGGTCATGCGCTGGAGAAGCGCGGAATGCCAAGTGGCAATGTCGCTGATCTGGTTCTCGAAATGGGCGGCGACCAGGCGCAGTAATCCTTCGATGGCATTGTAAGCGTTGTGAATCTGATAGGCCACGCTCTCTAACTGCATCTGGCGCGCGTCATCGGCATTGAAGTTCTGTGCCCGGTTTTCGAGGTTGGCAAAGACATCGTCGATCAGCGCGAGCTGTGCAGCGAGGTCAGTTTGGAGGACTAGGAACTTATTGGCGTCCAAAGCACCCCCTCTCGCCGGATGCGCTCGGCAAACGGGACGGTGGCAAGGTCGACCATGTCCACGTCCCTTTCCAGCAAGGACGAGAAGCGTCCGATGGCTTCGGCCAGAAGTTCGGGGCGGCTGGTCTCGATCGCGATGTCCACGTCGGAGTGCTGGTGGAAGCGGCGGGGACGCGTCACGGAACCGAAGATGTAGGCGGAACGAATGCCGAATTGACGGTAGTGCGCATCGAGCAGGGCGACGGTTTTCGCGAAGAGACGCTGCCGCTCGTTCTCCAGGCGGTCGGATCGACGTGCGATGGCTTCGTCCAGCAGGTGGGTATCAAAGGGCATTTGTCCAACATGGCAGGGGAGGTCCCTGCGATCCGATCATCTTTGGATATCGGTAGGGCGGTGTCGAGTCGAGCCGGGTATCATGGTCACCGCCGTGTTTTCACTGTTCGCTCACTGCTGTTGAGCCGCCGCGGCCAAACATGTTGTCCCGCTCGGGGCCGACGGATACGTAGGCGACGGGCACCTCAGCCAGCTCGGAGATGCGGTTGATGTAGTTGCGGGCGTCAACGGGAAGTTCGGCCCAACTGCGGCAACCGGTGGTGGGCTTGTCCCAGCCGGGCATCTCCTCCCAGAGAGGTTGGGCGTCCATCAGTTGGGAGGTGTCGGGGACGGTGTCGGTGAGCACAGAGCCGTCGGCCATGCGATAGCCGGTGCAGATTTTGAGCGTTTCGATGCCGTCGAGAACGTCCAATTTGGTAATGGCCAGGCCGGTCATGCCGTTGAGCCAGGCGGCGTAGCGGATGGCGACGCCGTCGAACCAGCCGCAGCGCCGCGGGCGGCCGGTGGTTGCGCCGAACTCTTTGCCCACATCCTGCATGAGCTTGCCGATCTCTTCATGCAGCTCCACGGGGAAGGGGCCGTCTCCGACACAGGTGCTGTAGGCCTTGCAGACGCCGTAGACCTCATTGAGAGAGCCAGCAGGCAGGCCGGCGCCTGACGGGGCGAAGGCGGCAGTTGGATGGCTGCTGGTAACATAGGGGTAGATTCCCCAATCCAGGTCACGCATGACGCCGAGCTGACCTTCCAAGAGGATATCGTTGTCGGCCTCCAGAGCCATACGCAACATCGGCACTGTGTCGACGATGCGGGGCGCCAACTGCAGGCGGAACTCCATCAGAAGATCGTAGATCTCGCGGCCGTTGACCGGCTGCCCTCCGAGAATCGTCAGTTTGCGATTGACGGTGCGCAGCGCGCTGTCCAGCCGCCCCTCCAGCCACTCCGGTTGGAGGAGGTCGCCCATACGCAGGCCGGAGCGGGTGGCTTTGTCGCTGTAGGCCGGCCCGACGCCGCGTTTGGTGGTACCGATGGTGTCGGCGCCGCGGGCCTGCTCCTCCAACTCGTCAAGGGTGCGATGGTAGGGCAACATCATCTGGGCGCGGCTGCTGATCCACAGGCGGTCGCAGCTGACGCCGATTGATTTCAGGTTGGCAATTTCTTGCAACAGCGCCTGGGGGTTGACCACACAGCCGGTGCCGATGATATTGTGGACGTTAGGGTAGAAGATGCCACAAGGAACGAGATGGAGAACGGTTTTGCCGAAGTCGTTGATGACTGTATGGCCGGCGTTGTCGCCGCCTTGGAAGCGTATGACGTAGTTGGCCCGTTTGGCCAGATAATCGACGATGCGACCTTTTCCTTCATCCCCCCACTGGGCGCCGACAACGGCAGTTACAGTCATTCTATTTTCCTGGTTTCACTTGGTAGTTTGGCGCCTCTTTGGTAATGACGACGCTGTGCGGATGGCTCTCCTGGTAGCCTGCCGAGCTGATGCGCACGAAGCGGGCTTTGCGCCACAGGTCCGGCAGACTGTTTGCGCCGACGTATCCCATCCCAGAGCGCAGGCCGCCCAGGAGTTGGAAGACGAACTCGCTGAGGAAGCCCTTGTAGGGTACCTGTCCTTCGATGCCTTCGGGTACGGTCTTGCCGCCGATGTCGGGTGAAGCGCCATTGAGCGTTTGCCCGCTGGCATAGCGGTCTGCGGCGCGGCCCTTCATGGCGCCGATACTGCCCATGCCCCGGTATTCTTTGAAGGAGCGTCCTTCGCGGATGACGATTTCGCCGGGGGATTCATGCAGGCCGGCCAAGAGGCTGCCGAGCATCACAGCGGAGGCGCCGCAAGCGAGGGCTTTGGTAATATCGCCGCTGTAGCGGATACCGCCGTCGGCGATGAGGGTGACACCGCAAGATTGGGCGGCTTCGGAGCAGTTGGCAATGGCGGTGAGTTGCGGCATGCCTGCGCCGGAGACGATGCGGGTGGTGCATATGGAGCCTGCGCCGACGCCCACCTTGACTACGTCGGCGCCAGCTTCGGTCAGCATTTGCACACCCTCGGCGGTCACGACATTGCCGGCGAGGATTGGCAGTTCCGGGTAGCGCGCCCGCACGGCCCTCACGGTTTCAATGACGCCGTGGGTATGGCCGTGGGCGGTGTCGACAGCAATCGCGTCCACACCGGCGTTGATAAGGCTTTCGGCGCGTCGCAGCCCCTCTGCGCCGACGCCGATGGCGCCGGCCACGAGCAGGCGTCCCCGGTCATCTTTGGCGGAGTGGGGGAAATCCTGCCGTTTCAAGATGTCCTTATAGGTGATCAGCCCTTTGAGGTAGCCGTCCACATCGACCAGAGGCAGCTTTTCGATACGGTAGCGATGGAGGATTTCCTGCGCTTCTTCCAGCGTTGTGCCCAGCTGTGCGGTGATCAGGTTCTCCGAAACCATGAAGTCGGAGATCAGGCGCTGGTGGTCGGTGGCGAAGCGCACGTCGCGGTTGGTGAGAATGCCAAGCAGCATGTTGTCGTCATTGGTGATGGGTACGCCGCTGATATGATAGTGGCTCATGACGGCTTCGGCATCGGCCAAGGTATTCTCAGGCCGCAGGGTGATTGGATCGACGATCATGCCGCTCTCGCTGCGTTTGACTTTGTCGACCTCTTCAGCCTGCTGCGTCACGGACAGATTGCGGTGGATGACGCCCAATCCCCCCTGGCGGGCGAGGGCAATCGCCAAGTCCGCTTCGGTGACGGTGTCCATGGCTGCGCTGATGAGCGGGATACTCAGTGCGAGCTTTGGATGGAGCTGCGTGCTGATGTCGACGTCGGCTGGCAGCACTTCGGCGAAACCGGGCACGAGCAGGACATCGTCAAAGGTCATGGCCTCTTGGGCGAACAAGCCGTCGGCCAGAGACAGACGTGTGGTGGAAGGAGTGTCAGCAACCTGGGTGGTTTCATCCGAATCGCGGGGCGGGGGGTAGGGAGTGCCGTTGCGTGTGCTTTCAATCACAGGAACAGTCATCAGATTTCCTCCCGGAGTTCTTAGGCTTTTACTAGTACTACAACCGCAATTCACGAATCTGCAGTTTTTCCGGCGACAATGAGGGTGCGAAAGCGCATTTTGAACAGCCACGGAACTGAATGAAAGGCCCAAATGTGGCCACTTCTGGGCTTCTTTTTGCTCCTTCGGTCTTCGGTCAACAAGAGTGCGGTTGTAGTACTAGGTTCCGTTGACATTTTGGGAAGGCTGTTCAGATGTCAACAAGAACTGAAAGCCTGCAGGCCTGTTAGGGATGTTTCTCGCTTGAATGTTGAAATAGACAAAACCAATTGATCCGCGAAGTCACGCGAAGGGTCGCGAAGAACACCTTTTTGTCCGCGGAGGACGCGGAGGGACGCGGAGAACACCAAAGGCGTATCGGATTTTCTTTGCGTGACTGCGCCGCCCTTCGACGATCAGGCGTAATTTGCACCTGGAAGTCGTTGTTCAGACAAACGTCAACGAGCCCTAGTAGTTCAACTATCTTCTATTGACGGATAAAGGCGTTCGAGTTTGATGCGAGCATCAGCGGTGGTGAAACGCCAGTTAACGGTCGATGCAGAAGCATTGCGGCGGGTTTGCCAAGCTGTGACTTGCTGCATCAAGGTGTGTTTGTCAGGGATGCGAGCTTTCAAGCACTGTCGATGCAGGACACTGAGTTCGATTTCAGCCATATTGAGCCAACTGCCATGCTTGGGCGTGTAATGGATTTCCAGTTTGGCGGCAAGGCGGCGGGCTTCGGCCGCCGGGAACGCTTCATACAGCGAAGCGAGTTTGTGTGTGTTCAAATTGTCCATCACCAAAACGATCGTGTCTGCCTGCGGGAAATGGATGTCGACCAGGTCACGCAGGCAGTGGGCAAAGTCAACCATGGTGCGGCGCGCTGTCACCTTGACATGACGCCAGGCTTGCAGCGGTGCGAACAGGAGAAAGAGGTTGCTGGTGCCGTTGCGTTCATATTCGTAGTCATATTTGGCCACTGCACCCGGTCGCGGTGGCAGGGGCAGACGGGTCTCTTTGGTCAACTGTTTACTGCCTTCATCAAGACAGACCATAGGTCGCTTGGGATCCTGCTGACGATGATAGACCTCAAGCGTATCTTCCATGGCGCAGACGAACTCTGCACTCGATGTCTCCGGAATGCACCACGCATCTTTCAGCCAGGGCTTAAGTTCGTTTTTTTGAGCGTCGTCCGCACCGTTTCGCGTGAAATACGTTCGACCACCTCTAATTCGACCAGCTTATCGGCCAGCAACTGCAGCGTCCACTGCTCCTGTCCATCCGGCGCAGCGCTACATGCTAACTGCACCAACCGGGCTTCGCCGGCGCCATCCAATACGCGTGGTCGTTTCCGTTTCGGTCGCGTGTGGGTGAGGGCGGCTTCGATCCCGACTGTGACACACCGCTCCCGAACTCGTTCGACTGTGCGCGCATGCGCTCCTAATGCCCTGGCAATCTCGGCGTCGCACCAGCCCCCGCCCGCCTGCGCCTCATCGGCCATCAGCAGGATGCGAGCCCGTCTTAAGCGTCGCGCCGACCCTGTTCCCGTGTTCACCTGCCCATCCAGTTCCTTGCGCTCTTCCTCTGTCAATCGCACCCGATATCGTTTCGCTGGCATCTTTCCTCTCCTTGTGTCTGCCTTTATGGAGAGTGTGCCACAGTGTACTTGTCCGGCAAATCCTGTCTGCTACACTACTAGGTTCCGTTGACATTTTGGGAAGGCTGTTCAGATGTCAACAAGAACTGAAAGCCTGCAGGCCTGTTAGGGATGTTTCTCGCTTGAATGTTGAAATAGACAAAACCAATTGATCCGCGAAGTCACGCGAAGGGTCGCGAAGAACACCTTTTTGTCCGCGGAGGACGCGGAGGGACGCGTAGAACACCAAAGGCGTATCGGATTTTCTTTGCGTGACTGCGCCGCCCTTCGACGATCAGGCGTAATTTGCACCTGGAAGTCGTTGTTCAGACAAACGTCAACGAGCCCTAGTAACCCCGCTCGTGCGCGGCAGTTCACATAAACTGACTATTATACCCAGAGAACTTACGCCTATTCTGCCCGCAGGCATCCTGGTGTTGTCTCGATTTAGCAGTCTTTTCTAAACGTCAACGGGACCTAGCTATTGTGCTGTCTGATGAAGCGCTTGTCGTCGGCTCCTGCCAAAAGATAGAACTGCTTGAATCACTGTGATCCATTGTACCACCGGCAAGGAATGGGGCGCGAATTTGCAGTGGTTTGGGGAGACGGGTTGGGGGGCGTTTAACGTCGAGGAGTAAGGGGACAGGAGTGAGGAGTGAGAAACACCTTGCTTCGCCTCACTTTGGGGCGCGAATGCCGGTTGCGGGAGGGACGCCCGCGATCACAGGCTGCGGCTGTTCTGAATGGCCGCGAATTGATTATGGCTGAGTCGTTACGATTTGCGTTCATTTGAAACGACGGGCCAGTTCGTTTTCCACATCTGACCAGGAGAGTTCCCGTTGCGCAAGCAGGACGAGGCTGTGGTAGATCAGATCGGCCATTTCCGAGACGAGCCGTTCATCGCTTTCTTCGAGGGCGGCGACGACGACTTCGACCGCCTCTTCGCCTACTTTTTGGGCGATTTTGCCGGTTCCTTCGGCAAGAAGACGGGCGGTATACGATTCCGGGGTCGGATTGGTTTTGCGGTCGGCGATGGTGGCGGAGAGGGAGTTGATCAGTTCGGACATGTGGCAATCCAATTCATGTTTCCTAAGAGATTTCGGACCTGGAACAACGTGAGGAGCACGCGCAAGAGGGAATCACAGAGTGCGTATTGTTTCCGCATTTGCATGGCTCCGAAAATCTCTCATGACAATCTCTTCGCCCAAGGCTCGCCGGATCTCATCGCAGGGTTCTTCGTCCGCGATTAAGAAGAGAAGCTCCCTGGCGCGTGTCATCGCTATATAGAGTCGATCGAGTTCCAACTGGCGACATTCCAGATGCTGATCCGGGTCTCTATGCTGCTTGGTCTCGGCAGAGTCTTCATTGCTAAGCGGGAACTGGGTAACTCCTAAGCGGGGAAGGAAAACAGCACGAAACTCCAGCCCCCTAGCACGGTCGTAGGTGCCCACTCTTACTCCGTTACCGGAAGAGCCATCACGAGTCAGCTGGGCGCATGAAATGCCACCACTTTCCAAGTATTTGATGGTATCATCGACCTGGTGATTGTGCTTGAGAAAGACTGCAATCTCGTTTGGACTGAAACGTTCACTTGCACAGATTTCCGGGATCTTTTCTCGTAAATGAGGGATCTCGCCCTTGCTATCCACCAGGGCCAGGATTGGTCTCTCATCTTCGCTGTCGGGAAAGGCCAGTTCTGCATCAAGAATCAACTTATCGTCCTCATTTTCGACTGTCACGAGGGCGTTGCCCCGAACCCGTTTGGCGGCGCGGAAGATTGCGGGCACATTGCGATAGTTTATTTTGAGCAGGTGAGCCCGACCGGCTATATCGAGCCCAGCCCAGCGGAGTCGGTATCCGCCGGCATAGATGCGCTGTGCAGGGTCATCCAAGATAAGAAGGCCATCGTCGGGTACGGGGTTTTCGGGGGCGCCGGCAACGAGGGCACGGACAAGCTGCATTTCGACCAAGGTCATGTCTTGCGCTTCATCAACGACAACACAGCGGTAGGGTGCCCGCGGGAATCTTTGGGCGACATCTCTGGCCCGGATCTTTCTGTCTGTGAATGACACGACCTTTAGATCCCTTAGTTTGCGGGTCCAGAGATCTGACAGTTCCCAAACCAACTTTCGTACGCTTTGAGAAAAGGAGCGCTTGCGGCCCATGCGTTCGACTGACAGATATTCCTCAAGGCTCCGCAGCCCGTTCCCTTTTATTACCCGCTCGATTTCCTCTTTAAGGTATTCGCGGCCGATTTGCTCCAAGGGAGAGCCAACAATGAATTCTCTGCAGGCAGCATCAAATGCCTGGCTTTCCATAGTGAAATGTGCCAGGGGCCGCTTGTCGTATTTGTATGCGATTCTGTCAATGTTTGCGAATTCGACATTCGAAGGCACCATAGGCAGGTTGCGATAGCGCTTCATCAGCAGATCGGGAAGGGATCTACTGTAGGTCGTGAAGAGCATTTTTTCATCGGGGTATCGGCGGGCCAGTTCTGCTAGTCGATGCAGTCCTATCACTGTCTTTCCTGTGCCTGCGGCGCCACGAATGCGGGCGGCACCAGACCAGTGTCGGCTGGTAAGCGGCAATTGTTCAGGATGGAGAAAGAGCTGCCATTCCTCAAAGTCTCCGCGGAAAATGCGCTGAAAGAGTTCCTGAACGCCGGTGTCGATCGAAGGGTCTTCAGTCTCAGAGGGCAAATGGGCAGGAATGGCGGATTCATGCTCGTTTGAATGATGGATCGAGGGTTCGGTTCCGATAGCAGTTAGAGCGCGCCTCAAAGATAAGGGCGTGTCAGGAACTGTTACTTGAAAATCTGCGAGCATTTCCAAAGCCAGGTCGACACGGTGTTGTCGTCTTTTGGCCCAGTCATACATGGCATCATGGTGGCCGGCATTGACGAAAATGAAGCGGCCGTCGTCTACGGCCAATAGGATGCGCAGTTCGAGTGACGCGCGTACAGACCAGAGGTTGCTGCGGGGGCCGCCGCCAAGCTTTTCGAAATTCAGCCCAGGCGTTGCCGGATTTTCGACGAACCTGCAAACGGCTGAAACACAGCGCTCCTGGTCTTGGGGAGTTAACTTTCGGCTCATGCGAATCTGGCGATGAAAAGATTGGGTCATTGACAGAGCTATTCTGTCCTTCATTACAGCATTATCTCCCACAAAAAACAGATTGGCGGCAATGGTTACAGGCGGCTGCCGCCGTGCTACCAGGAGTCTACATCCTATGAGTGAAAGCTTTCGGACCCGGCTCGTAGACTTGGCAGAAAATCACGAATTGCTGCTGGTGCGCTTCAGAACGGGGGCCGCCACAGCAGATCTCAATATAGGGATTCTAGGTTCCGTTGACATTTTGGGAAGGCTGTTCAGATGTCAACAAGAACTGAAAGCCTGCAGGCCTGTTAGGGATGTTTCTCGCTTGAATGTTGAAATAGACAAAACCAATTGATCCGCGAAGTCACGCGAAGGGTCGCGAAGAACACCTTTTTGTCCGCGGAGGACGCGGAGGGACGCGGAGAACACCAAAGGCGTATCGGATTTTCTTTGCGTGACTGCGCCGCCCTTCGACGATCAGGCGTAATTTGCACCTGGAAGTCGTTGTTCAGACAAACGTCAACGAGCCCTAGTGTTGTCCAAGACGATCCACTGCCCCCTTCGTAAGTCAGAAAATGCCTTTGCCAGCACCAAACTGAGCAGTTCCGATTTCAGGCTGGGCGGCTATCACGGAATCCGTTGCCCAGGCGGAGGAGCTGCCAGGTCAGGTGATAACGTCTTCGGGCAGGCGCACGGGAACGCCGCGGTCGAGCAGGTGTCGTTTTACATCCATCACCTGGAGCTGACGGAAGTGGAAGAGGCTGGCGGCCAGAGCTGCCTCCGCGCCGCCATCGGTGAGGGCGGCGGCGAAGTCTTCCGGTCGGCCGGCGCCGCCGCTGGCGATAACCGGGATGTTGACGGCGTCCGAGACTGCCCGTGTCAGGGCGACGTCGTATCCTTCCTGCGTGCCGTCGCCGTCCATCGAGGTGAGCAGGAGTTCGCCGGCGCCGAACGCTTCGACCTTTTGCGCCCACTCGACCGCGTCGAGGCCGGTGTTGATGCGCCCGCCGCTGATGAATACATCCCACCCCTTGCCGGCCGGGCGTCTGCGGGCGTCGATGGCGACCACGATACACTGGCTGCCGAAGCGTTGTGCGCCTTCACGCACGATTTCCGGGTTGCGGACGGCGGCGCTATTCACGCTCACTTTGTCGGCCCCGGCCAGCAGGATGGCCCGCATATCCTCGACGTTGCGAATGCCGCCGCCGACGGTGAAAGGGATGAAGACGGTATCGGCAACCCGGCGCACCATTTCGGCAACAATGTCGCGCGCCTCGTGGGTTGCGGTGATATCCAGGAAGACCAACTCGTCGGCGCCTTCGTTATCGTATACCTTGGCCTGCTCCACCGGATCGCCGGCGTCGACCAGGTCGACAAAGTTGATGCCTTTGACGACGCGCCCGTCTTTTACATCGAGACAGGGAATGACTCGTTTTGCCAGCAAGATAGCCTCCACAGTTGGCAAGGATTGCGCTGCTCCCTAAAAGAAGGGCAGCAGCGGATCAGACAGTTTTCCCAGCTCACATGCGCTATTCGAATCGTCGCATACCTGCATCGAGTAAGCGGGCGGCGGCGCGCCATGCGGGAAGCTGCTCCGGCGAAGTTTCAAGCAGCAGGGTCTGCGCTTCCTCGAGACTGCACCATCGGTATTCACTGTGGTTGTCGTGGCCCAGTTGCACTGCCCCTTCCCCGACCTCGGCCAGGAAGTAGACAATGGTGCGTTGGACATCGTAGCCGCGAATGTTGACGGTAAAATCGAGGGCGGTAGGGCAGTCTTCGTACAATCTGAGAATTGGCAAACCGGTTTCGATGGCAAACTCGCGCCGGGCGCAATCCAGATCGCTTTCGCCCGGCTCGACGCCCCCGCGCGGGAACTGCCATTCCTCGAAAAAGTGGTTATAGAGGAGCAGGAGCTGTGGATCGCCGCGGGCGCCGGCGGCGTCTGCGTTGCAATGTCGAACGGGAATGATGCCGGCGCTGCGGCGCAGGCGGGGGGCGTTGCCGATTTCGATGGCGGCCGGCAACTCGAGGGCGTTGGTGTAGAGCGCCTGTCCGATGATCACACCGTCTATGCCATAGTGTTCATGGCGCTTGAGCGCGTGGATGTCGTCGAGACTGGCAACGCCGCCGCTGGCGATCACTTGCAAGCCGGTCATATCGCCCAATGCAGCGGTGGCCTGCACGTTGACGCCGCTCAGCATTCCATCGCGGCTGATGTCGGTGAACAACGCCAGTTCCACACCGAGGGCGGCCATGCGGTGTCCTAATTCGATGGCGCTCAGTTGGCTAACCTTCTGCCAGCCGTGGGTGGCGACTTTTCCGTCTTTTGCGTCCAGTCCGACGACCACGCGGGGCACGCCCCAGCGCTCGATGGCTGTGCGCACCAGTTCCGGGTTGCGCACGGCCGCGGTTCCCAACACGATGCGGTCGGCGCCCAGGGAGAAGGCCAACTCGATATCTTGCAGGCTACGCAGCCCACCGGTGAACTGAATGGGTACATCGACCGCCTGCCGTATCTGCTGCAGGCGCTGCAAATTGACGGGTAGATTCCGAGCGCGTTTGCTTTCGTCCTGATCTGCGCGGGCATTAAGGGCAAGGTCGGATGCGCCGGCAGAATCCGCGGTCTCCAGTGCGTCCGACGAGAGGCGCTGGACTTTGGGATGGAAATCGGATGCGCCGGAGAAGGCGCCGTCCAGGTTGACGACGTGCAGCCACTCGGCGCCCAGCGCCGCCCAGTGGCGTGCGATCTGCGCGGGGTCCTCGCCGAAGACGGTCTCAGCGTTGGGATCGCCTCGCCGCAGGCGAACGCAGCGTCCTTTTCTCAAGTCGATTGCCGGATAGATTCGCATAATGCTGTGTGGGATGGCGCCTTAAGGGATCAGGAAGCGCGGCTGACGTAGACTGGCTGGCTTTTCTCTGCCTCGTCTGCGCTGGTTGTCAAGCCTGGGCATGTTGCTCATGATGAGTCCCTTCGTAAATGGCTTCATCGATCTCGGCCTGCAGTTCGATCAGTATCTCCTCACTTAGCAGACCGTCTCGAGAAAACTCGTCGAGGGCAGTGCGTTCGGCGCGCAGGGCCTCAACCCGCGCCAGAGAGACGATCTGGTCGCGCAGGCCCGGTTGACTGGCCAGAAGCTCTTCAATCTGGCTAGCGACATAATCTTCGCGCGCGGTAAGCTCGGCCTTGACGGTCGTATAGGCGGTGGGAATGAGCGCGCCCTCGCGGTAGAGCCGGTCCAGATAGCGGTTGGCGGAGCGGATGGCCAGCAGTTGCCCCTGGATGCGCTCATATTCGATGGGCTGCTGCAAACCCTGGGTCAACCCCAGCCAGGAGAGCAGGCCTGAGATGGAAATTGCCTGTACCAGAATCGTAAAGAGGACGACAGCGAAGGTCATCGCCATGAGCTGCGGCCGGTTGCCGATGGCAGCCGGCAAACTCAGAGCCAGCGCCAGGCTGATGGCGCCGCGCAGTCCTCCCCATGACATGACCAGGAGGAAGGAGGCTGGCACCTTCTGACGGAACAGGCGGACAACACCTGCCAACGAATAGACTACAAGGAAGCGGCCCCCCAACACGGCGGCGACCGCGATCAACGAGGGAACGAGGTAGGTGAGCAGTTGCTCCCATTCCACGCTGATGCCGAGCAGGATGAAAATAAAGGAGTTGGCCAGAAAGGCGGTGTATTCCCAGACGGTAAACAGGACGATTTTGGTCGAAGGGGTCATACCGCGGGGACCGATATTGCCGTTGACCAGACCGGCCACCACCACCGCCAGCACGCCGCTGAAGTGAAACTGTTCTGCCAGGACAAAGCTGCCGTAGGCCAGGATGGTGGTAAGCGTTACTTCGATAAGATGGTCGTCGATTTGCTCGATCAGCTTAGCGACAGCGTAGCCGAGGATGCCGCCGATGAGGATGCCGCCGATCGACACGCGCAAGAATTCGACCAGACCGTCGACCGGATTGAGAGTGCCTTCCAGACCCAGGGCCAGCATAATGTGGAAGAGTACGACGGCGGTGCCGTCGTTGAACAGACTCTCCCCTTCGACAAGCGTCACCAGCCGCTTCGGCGCGCCGACGGATCGGAAGGTAGCCACGACAGCCACCGGGTCGGTCGCGGAGATAAGTGCGCCGAAGATCAGGGCTGCCGGCAGGGGCAGCACGCCGGTGACAACGAGCACGGCGGCGATGATGCCGGTGCTGAGCAGCACACCAGGCACCGCCATGACTACGATTGGCGCCAGGTCAGCTTTCAGATCTTTCAGTTGCAGATGGAAAGCGGCTTCAAAGATCAGGGGCGGGACAAACAGGCCAAGCACCAGTCCCGGCGTCAGTTCCAGGTGCATGCCGCCGCGGACAGCCAGTATCAGCCCGGCGCCGACCAGCGCCACAGTGTAAGGAAGACGCACGCGGCGCACGGCCCATGCCACAAGCAATACGACGGCCAAAACCTGGATGATTTCAAATTCCAACTCGAAGAAAGCTTCCACTACTCACTCCAAAACAGCAGAGGGGCGGCTTGGTGATGTAAGCCGGCCGTTAAGATGTGCGACCGACGGCGGACGCAGCAGGCGAAGCCACGCCCCTGGGAACGTCAGGAACTCCGGGAGGCACGGCGAAGTTTTCAGTTATCAGCCCGTCCACCACGCAGGCGACTGCGGCAAAGGACAGTTGCTGCCAGTCTTGCAGCCTTACGGTGGGCAGGCCCAGCAGGTGCGCCCGGTAGAGGCTAAAGGTGAGGCCGTGGCCGACGAGCGCCAACGTCTCTTGCGGATGGCGGGAAGCCCACTCGTCGATCCCGGCGCAGAAACGGGTGAGCGCGGCGGCGGCCGGTTCCCAGCCGGCGACGGATCGTTGGGGGCGCCGGAACAGATCGGCGACCCGGCCCGTATAGTCGTTTGTCCACTCGGGGGAGCGGCGCAACTCATTGAAGCGGGCATCCTCCTCCACCGGAAGCTGTTTCTGCTGAAGAAACGGTGCAGCGGTCAGACGGGTCTTTGGTTCGCAACTCAACAGCAGCCGGTCCACTTCATCCCAGAACGGCTGCCGGGCGAGGGCTGCGGCCTGCTTATGCCCCAGTTCGTTCAACTGCCAGAGAGCGGCGTCTGTGTCTGGAACTTGCCGCGTGCAGGCGTGGGCAATGAGATAGAGTTTCTTTGGCTGGTTAACTTTGATTGTGGTCAAATCTGTACCTGTTCACCCCAAGGTAGTGTTCGCCCTGGATGTCGGCGCTTAGCCAAATGGCGTTATTCGAATTGAGATAGGGCCGACTATATAATTTCGGGTCGCGGGTCATTGGCTACCGATCACCGGCTGGCTCTCCACAGTCTGAATGAAATTACGTAGGATATGCAGGCCAACGGTATGGCTCTTCTCCGGGTGGCATTGGATACCCCAGGCATTGCGGTGACGGACGATCGAGGGATAGTCAATGCCGTAGTCGGTGAGGGTGAGAACGGCGTCCGGCTGGGCGGCGTCGCAGAAATAACTGTGGGCGAAGTAGCCATACGCGCCATCGGGGACGCCAGCCAGCAGCGGGTCGGGACGCTGGCGATGCAACTGATTCCAGCCAATTTGAGGAATGCGCAGGCTGCGGCCGCTGCGGCTTGGATCCGGCATTTTATCGGGGAAGCGGCGAACGCGGCCGGGGATCAGATGCAGGCCCTCGTGAACCCCCATCTCCTCACTCTCGTCGAAGAGCATTTGCATACCGACACAGATGCCCAGCAGAGGCAGGCCTGCGGCAACGCTGTCCAGCAAGGGAGCTTCGAATCCCTGCCGGCGTAAGTTGCTAATGCTATCGCCGAAGGCGCCCTGGCCCGGCAGAACAAGCGCACTCCAGCGGCTGAAATCGACCGGATGGTCGACAATATCGACCTGGATTCCGAGGGGGCCGGCCACCGTTTCAAAAGATTTGTAGACACTGCGCAGGTTGCCAACGCCATAGTCAACAATAGCGATCATTGCGAACGGGGTATACTCTTTTCCATAGCGATGGCAAAGTTGCGCACCAACGGCGGCGGAAACTCCTCGCGAAAGATTGCGGCTGTCAACTCACGAATGCGGGTCTCGGCTCGTTCAGCCTCTTGGCTGTTGAGGAGCTGAGCACGCACGCCTTCGTCGAACTCCTCCTCACGCAACACGAAGACCCGTTGGTCTGCATTGTACCAGATCGCGAGGATCAGGTCCGAAGTATGGTAGGCTTTGTCCTCTCTCTCCAGCGGCCTGCAAACGGGAAGGTAGAGGCCGATCGCGCTGCCCTCGGCGTTGAAATATTTTTCGACAAGTTGATCCAGGTCGGGGAGCCAGAAGCGGAACCAGACGAAGCCCGGTGCGCTAATGACCGTATCCAGCAGTTCGACAGTGGGCGCCTGTTCAGTCCAGGCAGCACGCTCGACCAGCAAGGAGTTGAACCACTCGGCGCGGTAGTCGGTCATCGCCGCGTGTTCGCTCCAATCTCCGCTGGTGAACGGTCTAAACAATCGTTGGGACGATTGCGCCGTCTCATTCATAGGTTCACTCTCAGTGATCGGTGGTCGGTGCCGCTCGCGGACCATCTGTCGCCAGCCACAGGGTCATGTCAATACTTTCTGACAATGGCACGGTAGGCGTTGGGCTCGCGGAACTGGATCAGTTGGCGCTCCTCGCGGATGGCCCGCACCCGGTCCAGGTCGATGGTTGCGACCGCATAGCCCTCCATAGGCTCCTCGAGGAGGGTGTACACTTCGCCGTCCGGCCCGGCAAGGATCGAGTTCCCGGCGAACTGTATGGTGGGCTCTTCGCCGACGCGATTGGCTGCGGCGACAAAGAGAGCGTTTTCGGTTGCACGGCTGACAATATGCGCCTGCCACTGCTCGTGGCGACCGATTTCCCAGTTGGCGGCCAACACGAGCAGTTCGGCGCCATCCAAGGCCAAGCTACGGGCCGCCTCGGGAAAGACCAGGTCGGATCCAATCATCAGGCCGAAACGGCCCCAGTCGGCGTCCACGTTGATGAAGCGGAAGCCGGAACGGTAGACTTGGCGCTCTTCGCCCAGCAGATGCACCTTGTGATAGGAGGACATGACGTCGCCCTCCGGCCCCAGGCAGGCAACGCCGTTGTAGAGGATGCTCTCGACTTTTTCTTTGATGACCAGACCAAAGACGATATGCGTGTTGTAGTCATCGGCGCGTTTGGACAGGTAGTTTGTGGCGTGGCCCGGGACCCGTTCCGCAAGCGTTGTTGCGCGCAGTCCCAATTCGGTTCCGGTATAGCACAGTTCCGGGAAGACGATCAGATCTGTCGGTTGTGTGGTGCAGATGCGCTCGACGAACTCTCCCATTTTGCGGAGGTTTTCCTTGGCATCGGTAAGTGCAGGAGCCATCTGCACGAGAGCAACGGTGATTTCACGGGCCATGCAATTTCTCCGAATTGCCTGAAACAGGTCTCGAGGGAAGGAAACCTGACCAGTATAGCACGGTTAACTCCATTCCTCATCTTTCGCCTGCTGTGTTAGAATTTTGGCGCTAGGCAGAAAGGAGATTGACAATGCCTGAAAACCATTCGACGTTCAGTCGGATCGCAGGACGCACATGGATTATCCTGCTGGTGGCGGCAATCGTTATTCCGCTGGACCAGTGGACCAAGGAGTTGGTCCGTCAGAACATCGCAAAATTCGACTACATTGTTCCGATTCCGGCTCTGGGCGAGTATTTCGTCTTTGAGCATGTGGACAATCACGGCGCGGCCTTTGGCATCTTGCAGGGGGCGGGCGGTATCTTCATCGTCATCGCCGCGGTGGTGACGGTTGGGGTCTTCTACTATGCGATCCGTCATCTGCCGGACAATCAGCGGCTGATACGCGTACTGCTTGGCTTCCAGGTCGGCGGCGCGTTGGGGAACGTAATCGACCGCATCATGCAGGGCTATGTGACCGATTTTGTCAAAATCGGTGTGCCCGGCGTCTACTATTGGCCGAATTTCAATATCGCCGATTCCTCAATTGTATGCAGTGTCATCGCTTTGGCGGTCGTCATCCTCTACCAGGACATTCAAGTCTCGAGGCAGGCTGAGGACGAGGCCATCGACGTTGGCGCAGCCGAGTCATCGGAAGCGTAGCAAAAGGGCGCCGGTGGTCAACGAGAGCCAGGTGGTGCGCCATCTTACGGTTCCACCGTCCGCTATGGGCCAGCGCCTGGATCGGTGGCTGACGGACCAGTTCGAGGGGGAAAGCCGCAGTGCAGTTCAGCGCTGGATTGCGGAAGGGCTGGTTTTCGTCAATGGAGAGTGCCCCAGCAAGGCCGGAATGTCGCTGGAAGCCGAAGCAGAAATCGAGGTCGTGCAGCGTCCTGCGGTGGTTGAGACGGCGCTGCGGCCCGAAGATATCCCACTCGACATCATTTATGAGGACAACAACCTGCTCGTCATCGACAAGCCGGCGGGACTGGTTGTGCATCCGGGGCCGGGCCACGCGGCAGGCACGCTCGCGAACGCTATTCTGCACCATTGTCCGGCGTTGGAGGGGATCGGCGGAGAGAAGCGGCCCGGCATCGTCCACAGGTTGGACAAGGGCACTTCCGGCCTGATTGTCGTCGCAAAGAATGACGCGGCGATGCGCTTTTTGCAGGAACAGTTCGTCGGCCGTACGGTTTACAAGGAGTACCTAGCACTGCTGGAGGGTAGGATCGGGCCGCCGCGGGGTCGAATTGACGCGCCGATTGGCCGCCATCCAACTCGGAGGCAGCGCATGGCAGTGTTGCCGGCTCCTTCCGGGTTGAGGCAGGAAGGGACGGGATTGGAGGGTACGGCGCGGTCTTCGGCGTCGCCGGCGGCGGGCGGGCGGGCGGCTGTGACCGATTACGAATGCTTGCGCGTTTACGAAGACCAGACGAGCGGGCAGACGGTCCGTTTTTCGCTGGTGCGCGCGATTCTGCACACAGGGCGGACGCACCAGATTCGGGCCCATTTTGCCTGGCGCAAGCACCCTGTGGTCGGTGACAAGGACTATGGCTACCAGCGGCGGCGTCTGTCGCTGGCGCGGCCCTTTCTTCACGCCCACCGGCTGGGCATCCGCCTTCCGGGCACGGAGGAGCAACGGGTGTTCGAGTCGCCGCTGCCCGCCGAGTTGCAACGCGCACTCGAGCGGTTGGAGGAGTGACGGTATGATCGGAAAGCTCTACAAGATCGCCGAAGGATTGAACAACCGTTTCAAGGACGGGGACGATCCTTTTTATATTGTCACGCGGCTGGCCGAGGAGTGCGGAGAGGTGGCCAGCCAGGTGAGCCATTTCGAGGACAAAGGAGTGAAGACGCTGAAGCTGGGCACGCCTGACCGGGCCGCGTTTGCGAAAGAGTTGCAGGACGTGATGCGAGCCGTGGTGCAGCTGGCGATCCACTACGAGCTGGAGGAGGATCTGGCGGCTTCGGTTGATAAATCTTATCAGGTAATTGTCATCGAGGGCCTAGGTTCCGTTGACATTTTGGGAAGGCTGTTCAGATGTCAACAAGAACTGAAAGCCTGCAGGCCTGTTAGGGATGTTTCTCGCTTGAATGTTGAAATAGACAAAACCAATTGATCCGCGAAGTCACGCGAAGGGTCGCGAAGAACACCTTTTTGTCCGCGGAGGACGCGTAGAACACCAAAGGCGTATCGGATTTTCTTTGCGTGACTGCGCCGCCCTTCGACGATCAGGCGTAATTTGCACCTGGAAGTCGTTGTTCAGACAAACGTCAACGAGCCCTAGTCGATCCTCCGCCGAAGGAATTGGAAGGCCGAGGTGACTGACCAGCATCAGGTAGAGGCTGTTCAAGCAGACATTCCACTCTTCCCACCTGAAGGTAGAGCGGAAAGAGTCAATCTTTTCTGATTCGACGGAATCGCGAATCTCGCAGATCTTTCTTTTTCTACAACGGCCCGGTCAGAGCAGCCAGTCGGCGACTGCCTCCCGCTCTTTGAGAAGCTCCTGACCGCTGGCGGCGATTGCTGTCCGGTCGAAGTCGCTCAGTTCCAGCCCCTCCACGATCCGGTAGACACCACCCTCAATTGTCAGTGGGTAGCTGAAAATCACCCCGGCGGGCGAGTCATAAGCGCCGGTGCTGGGGATGCCCATACTAACCCAATCGTCCTCGGTGGCGCCGGCGTACCAACTTTGCACGTGGTTGATACAGGCGTTGGCGGCGCTGGCGGCGCTGCTGGCGCCCCTGGCCGCGATCACGGCAGCGCCGCGCTGCTGTACGGTTGGGATATAGGTATCGCTGATCCAGCGGTCATCGGCGATGACTACCGCAGCCGGCCGGCCGTCGATTTGGGCATGAAACAGGTCGGGGTACAGGGTAGCGCTGTGGTTGCCCCAGATGGTCACATTCCTGACGGCGTGGAGCGGCCTCGCTGCTTTTTGGGCGAGCATGCTCTTGGCGCGATTGTGATCGAGGCGGGTCATGGCGGTGAAGCGTTCGGGGGGAACGTCGGGCGCGTTGTGCATGGCGATCAGGCAGTTGGTATTGGCCGGGTTGCCGACCACGACAATGCGGGCGTCGGCGGCGACATTGTCGTTGATGGCCCGGCCCTGGCTTACGAAGATTGGACCGTTGGCGCTAAGCAGGTCTTTGCGCTCCATGCCGGCTGTGCGGGGGCGGGCGCCGACGAGGAGCGACCAGTTGGCGCCGGCAAAGGATACATCCGGCTCGTCGGTCAGAATCGTCTGCGTAAGGAGGGGGAAGGCGCAGTCGTCCAGCTCCATTGCTACCCCTTCGAGCGCGCCCATGGCCGGGGGTATCTCCAGCAGTTGGAGGATGACTGGCTGGTCAGGGCCGAATAGATCGCCATTGGCGATACGAAAGATAAGGGCATAGCCGATGTTGCCGGCCGCGCCGGTCACTGCTACACGAATTGGGTCATTCATCACTCTGGTATCTCCTGGTGCGGCAGAGAGTCATGTCCTCCTGCCTTTATAGAACAGAGTCAGCCGGACTATCTACAAGGTCCAGCGCTAATTCATTTTGCCGGTCGAAGACGCGAAACCCGAGGGAGGCGAAGATTGGGTTGAGACGGCTGTCGGCCGGCTCGTCCGCAAGTGTCAGCTGGGCGTCGACGTAGCGAAGTTGCAGGGCTTGCACCAACGGGCGGGCGGCGTCGAGCAGATCGGCAGCCGGATCGACGGCGATGTCAAGAATACGCAGTCGGTTTGAGGGCTCGCTGCGCGGACGCACACTGGACCGCGGCTGAACGGCCAAGACATAGGCGACAGGCGCGCCGTCTTTTGCAGGAATTGTGAGCCCGATGCAGTCATGTTCCTCCACATAGTTGAGCAAACTGCGGGCACGCCGCTGCCAGGTCAAGGGCAACTCGTGCCAATGGTAGAAGTCGCGCAAGATCTGGCCGGGATCGGCCTCTTCCAACCGTTCGTAAGGAAGCGGGAGGGGGCCTTGGCGAGGGTCACGCTCCCAGAGCAGCAGTTCGCGACAGTTCTTGAAACCGACCTGGCGATAAACTGAGCGGGCGTGGTCGTTGGAGACCAGCACCTCGAGCAGGATACGGCGGACACCAAGCTCCACAGCACGACGTTTGATCTGCTCCATCAGCTGCAAGCCCCAGCCATGACCGCGATAGGGCGGCGCGACGCTCAGGCCGCCGCACCAGCCTTCGTCACCGCGCACTGCCAGCAGTGCGGCGCCCACTCCCTGCAGCCTTCCCTGCTCCTCCGCCACCAGGACTGCACAATCTTGTGCAGCAATACTGGAGCGGCACAGATAGGCGTGCATGGCAGCCGATTCCATGTGCATATTGTACCGATAATCGACAAAACCGCGATTGAAGCCTTCGCACAGGGCCTCGACTGCAACCGAGGCGCCGGTTACGATGGCCGGCTGTAGGGTTTCAGACAAGTCGGACGGACCTCCGAATTGACGTTGCTGACGGTTAGTGGTTTACAGATCTACTCCGCCCGCGCCACAAAGTCGAATTCGATAATGAACTCTTCGCCGACGTTTGCGACACTTGGCACCTGTGGAATCGTGAGTTCGAAGGCTTCTCTGGCAACGATAGTGGCGGCGGTTCCCCGCAGTTCGCTTTCCGATACCACCTGCATGGTAACAATGAAGAGCACCGGACTGGTAATGTCCCGGACAGTCAGGTCACCCGTGATCTCGAACTCGATTTCGCCGCCAACTGAGACGGCATCCGGCAGACCTGTAAGCTCTGTTGCATTGAAAGTGATGAATTGGTGTTGGTTTGACTGCAGGATGAAGCGGCGGATTGCGCGATTGCGGTTGTCGTTGTCTGTCACAAAGGTACCGGTGTCGATTTGAATCGGCCCGATTGCGCTGGCCGCTGGGTTGGCCACGTCCACGGTCAGTTCGCCCGAAAGCGCGTTGGTTGTGCCGATAACCGTTTTGGGCTGGCCTAACAGCATTTCGTTGATGATGAAGCGTGCCTCTGACTCTTGCGCCACGATCACAAAGGTCTGGCTGCCGGCGGGCTTTTCTTCCATCTCCGTTGCCGCTTCCTCCTGTGGAGGCGCAGTGGCGGTGGGCGCGGGCTCAGGCTCTGGTACGGGGGAGGCGGTCGGTTCAGGTTCAGGTACTGAGGTGGCCGTCGGTTCAGGTTCAGGCGAGGAGGTGGCTGTCGGTTCAGGCTGCGGTTCGGTTGTCGCGGTATCGGCGGCAGCAGGGCTTTCCGCCGTTTCGGAGGAGGGCTGGTCCGAGTCGCGGCACGCCGCCAGCAGAAGCGCGGCGAGTAGAACAAGAATGACCAGCCTGAGGCGGCGAACGGACGAATTCGGAGGGGATGGTCGCAGTTTTGCCGCGGCGGCGCATAATTTCGCTGACGAAATGGGTAAATTCATCGAACTGACTCCCCCATCCAAGATGGTTGACTAACGTCGCAACTGCACATTTAGACCGCGCTGCGGGCGGTAACGTTGCGGCCCATTGTGGACTGCATTGGCAAGATTGGCAAGACTGCGGCGTTGCGGGCGTTCATCTCTGAAAACCGCTTTCACCATAGCCAGTCAACTCCACGTAGCCGCGACCGCCAACAGGTTCGCCGTTCATCGTGCCGCGCACAACCGTAGCGCCTTCATAGTAGGTAAAGGCAACGTCCATTTCCTGATTCTCGATAAGCGGGTCGATCGTCAGTTCGATATCGTGCTGTGGAAAGATGACGCGCCAGCCGCTCGGATAGACGATACCGCTGTCAGGGCTGGTCCACTGCGCTGTTGGCGTCAGGGTAAAGTCGTCTTGGGGGATGGCGATTTGCCGGCCATCGGGGTAGCTGAGAGTGCCTTCAAAGATCTGCTGGGTTGCGCCGGATTGGGTGCGAATTTCGGCAAACATCAGGACGACATCGTTGTCAAGGGTGACGGCAAACCAGTCCCAACCGACGGCATCCCCGCTGAGGGCGGAAGTTCCGAACTCGTGGTCCATCCAGCTGAGACCGGATACTTCGACCTGTGTGCCGCCGAAGAGGAGATGGCCCTCCGTCTGCATGCGCACGAGACTGTAGTAATGGTTGGCGTTTCCCGGCTCGGGCCCCTTGCGGCTGTAGCCGGCGTCACCGTGTAGGAGGGGAGGGCGGGTTTCAGTGAGTGTGAGATCGATAGAGACGGGACCGTTTTCGGCCTCGGCGGCGGCCTGCAAGCGCATCTGCCCCGGCCCGATCTCGTGAGCCCGCCAGTCGTCGAGCCAGACTTGGTAGCGAGGCGCTGCGGTGGCGCCGGCGACGCCGCCGGCGCCGCGGCTGAAGCGGTCGAAGCTCAGATGGCGGCCGGCTGGGGCGCTGGTGACGGCGAAATGGGCCATGTAGATCTGTTGTGCGGCGAAATCGGACGGCCGGCTGGTTTCTCCCGGCGCCAGTGCGCTGCGAAAAAATGTGAGCTGAAAGCCGTATGCGCCGCCGTCTTCGCCGGTCAGATTTCCGGTATAGTACCACCACTCGGTGGTGTAGTCGTTGTGGGGGCCGTGGTCGAGTGGAAAATGGAGTTCCAGCGGCTCCAAGGCGCGGGAGAAGCGGTCGTCCACGGGCCGACTGAGGACATCCGCGACATCGGCTGAGGCCAAGGAGGGCTGGGAGGATGCGCAGGCGCTGTTAAGGAGCAGAAAGATAAGGAGCGAGACCACGAGCGGTATCGCTCCTTCAATGTTGGGCTGTTTGACCATTTTTCGTTGTGGCGGTGGTGCTAATGGTCTGTCCACCGGTATGTTAGCCATGGTGATGGCGTTGACTTTGCCGAGAGAAAGGTCAGACAGCGACCTGCCTGCCGGATCGAACGGTCCTGGGAACGCGGTCGGCATGTCTGCAAGGGGCCCGGGGCGCTACATCTGAGCCAGGGCCTGTTCGAAGTCGGCCAGCAGATCGTCGGTATCCTCGATGCCTACGCTCAAGCGCACAAGTTCGTCGGAGATGCCCAGCGCGAGCCGGATTTCAGGATCGGTGTCGAAATAGCTGACCAGCGCCGGTTGCTCGATGAGGCTTTCGACGCCGCCCAGGCTAGGGCCAATGCGAGGGATGCAGCAGGCGTCGATGAAGCGACTTGTCGCCGGGCCGTCCGCCTCGACTTCAAAACTGATGACCCCGCCAAAACCGGACATTGTGCGCTGCGCGATTTCGTGATCGGGGTGGCTCTCGAGACCGGGATACCAGACGCGGCGGATCCTGGGATGGTCTTCAAGATAGCGGGCGATACGTAGTCCGCTCTGGTTGTGCTGGCGCATTCGCAGCCCCAGCGTTTTGAGGCCTCGCAGGATTAGATAGGCGCAGTGGGGGTCGAGCACTGCGCCCAATATGCCCTGCGACTGGCGCAGGGCGGTGGTGATGTCGAAACTTCCGGTGATACAGCCGGCCAGCAGGTCGTTGTGGCCGGCGAGATATTTGGTCACGCTGTGGATTACGAGATCGACGCCATACTCCAGGGGGCGGATGTTGCAGGGCGTGGCGAAAGTGGTGTCGATGATGGTGCGGAGACCATGGCGCTTGGCGATGTCGACGAGGCGGGCGTAGTCGAGGCAGCGCAGAAAGGGATTGGTAGGCGATTCGGAGAAGATCAACCTGGTCTCGGGCCGGATGGCCGCCTCCAGGGCATCGTAGTCGCCTGGGGCGACGGTTGTGCAGGAAATGCCGAAGCGGGTGAGAAAGGTGTTGCAGAAGCCGCGCGTGCGGCGATAGCAATCTTCGGTTAAGACAAAATGATCGCCCTGGCTGAGTAGGATGAACAGCGTGGAGGTTATGGCGGCCATCCCGCTGGAGAGCACGAGCGCGTCCTCGGCGGCGTCGAGCGCGGCCAGTTTCGCCTCCACGGCACGTACGGTCGGGTTGCCGTAGCGCCCGTACTCCTCCCGTTCCGGCACTTCCCAGAACATATGCTCTTCCATGTAGTTGATCAGGCTGGCGGTGTCCTCGAAGGTAAAGGTGCTGGTCTGAACGATGGGCACGGTCAGGCTGTCGTGGGAAAGGTAGCGCTTCTCCCCGGCATGGACAGCTTGCGTCAGGCTGGACAAGCTGGGGGTCTCTGCCTCTGGGCCTTGACCGTTGGTACCGGCTGGTCCTGACGCGCCATCGGAGCGGGGATCTGAGCCGGCTGCGCCGGAGTTCTGGGTTCGAGTTGTACTGGAAGTGGCCATGTTGTCTCCTTCAGGACGCATTTCAGCTTGTCCGCAGCGTCGTCAGCGACCGGCGGGCTGGTCTGCGGGCAAAAAAAATCCTCTTCGTGCGGATACACGGAAGAGGGCTGCGGAATTCTGACCACAGAGCATCTCATCTGCCGGTGCATCCACACCGCCGGAATTGGCACCTGTCATACTGCACGCTTTGAATAGCACAGTACCGGTTGCCGAGGCTTCACAGGGCCGGCCCCTCCACCTCTCTTGATAAGAGTGATTGACAAGATTTCATTGGACTGATTTGCAGTTGGACCGAAAACGGGAAATCTTGTCAAATGGCTCGATTCAGTTGTTGGCACCCATGGTAATCCAGGAATTGGCCCGGTGTCAAATCTGATGCCCACTCAGAATGCGGCGGAGGGCTGGAAAGGGGTTTGGGCGCGGGTCCGGCAGGGGCCAGGAGCATCGCTGACAGACCGTTGGCGAGCTTTATCTGGAAATTGTCCGGCTGAAGTCAGTTATGAGAAGGGGAATGAGCGGTATAGTATGGTATGGTATATCCAGCTACGGAATGCCCGAGAAGAACGGCCGCTGTCGTAAAGTGTGCCCATAGTTCCCTTATAAAGGAGTGACCAGTGAACAGTTTGAGTAATGTACCGAGAGTCCCCAGAAGGTTGCCGAGCGGGCCACCACTTGTCGTGATTATCGTTATTATCGTCGTCGCCTTTTTTCTTATGGTCTTTTCCCGCAACTTCTTCTACGCGTTTGAGCGCGTAGACGAACAAGAGGTGGGCGTTCAGTTCCAAGGTGGAAAGATCAAGGATGTGGTAGGCCCGGGCGTCTACACAGATGTCGGGCTATATGTCTCAATGGTGAAGGTCTCCAGCCAGGCCATCCCTTTCAACGTGGAAGATCCTGAGATCATCACCCTGGACAAGCAACGCATCGGTTTGGTGGTCAGCGGCGATATCTTCCGCCCGAACATAACCGAGAAGGACACGCTCCAAAGACTGTGGGCACAGTACAGAGGCATCTATCTGCAGGACGAGTTGGCCCGCAGCCGCATGCAAGACCAGGCTCGGCAGGCGATGAAGGTCTGTGTCGGTGATCGCACCTTTGATGAGAATGTCGTGGGCGCAGCCAGAGATTTGCTGCGCCAGTGCATCGATACTGGGTTAAATGAACGGGCACAGAACTTCGGGCTCAGAGTCGAAAACCTGGTTGTGCCGGATGTGATTCTGTCGCCGGCAGTACAGACCGCCTTGGACGCGATCGTGCAAAGTCGGCTGGAGACGGAAAAGGCCGGCCAGGACAAACTGCGGGCCGATGCCCAGGCCTTCGCCGAACAGGCCCTACAGGAAGGCGAGATCCGCATCGCGCAGAGCCGGATCCAGGAGGAGGCGCGCCAGCAGACCGCTCTGGCCCAGTTGGAGGAGCAGAAAGTAGCGGCGCAAAAGGCGGTGATCGAGGCGGAGCGTGCCAATGAGCTTGCCCGGGTCGAAGCGGGAAGGGCTGTAATCGAAGCGCAGAAACAAAATGAGCTGCTTGCTGCGCAGCGAGATATTGAGATCGCGCAGTCACTGGCCATCGCCGCGATCGAACAGGCTAAAGCGCAGATTGCGGTGGAGACCGCGCTGGCCGAATTGTACGCTGGGCGGCCGGACTATGTGCGGCTGCTGATTGCCCAGGCCAACGCGAGCGCGCTAAGGAACACCGACAAGGTGATCTTTACAACGGAAGGCATGACCCCGACGCTGGTCCTGCCCGGCCCCGGCATCGTGCCGACAGTGGACACCACGCCGCAGTAACGATGCTGGAGAGGAGCCAGGCTTCGTGCGAGATGGGCGTCGATCTTTGGGTGCAAGGGGAGAACTGATCGCGGTACGGGCCCTGCAGGAGGCCGGTCTGCGCATTTTGGAGCGCAATTGGCGGTGCCAGGCCGGGGAGCTGGACATCATAGCGGAGGAAGGCGGCCCCGACTACAGCCGGGGCGTGCCAGACTCCCGCTGGTTGGTCGTGGTTGAAGTCCGGACGCGGCGGAGCCATGCCTACGGGTCGGCCCTGCAGGCGTTTACGCACAAGAAGCAGGCGAAGTTACGGGAATTGGCGACGTTGTACGTTCAGGAGAAAATATGGCAAGGCCCTTGGCGCATTGACGCGGTTGCAGTGCAGATGGACCGGTCCGGCAAGTTGATAAGCGTGGAGCATATCCGCCATGCCGTCACCGGATAAGCAGGCGGCAGAGATGACGAGGCCGCCCCTGCTCGTGATCCTGGGGCCAACGGCTGTCGGCAAGACCGCACTCAGCCTCGATCTTGCTGCTTGCTTTGACGGCGAGATTGTTGGCGCCGACAGCCGCCAGATTTACCGGGGCATGGACATCGGCACGGCCAAACCGAGCGCAGAGGAACAGGCGCGGGTTCGTCATCATCTGGTCGATGTGCAGCCGCCTGACAGGCAGATTGCGCTGGCGACCTATCAGGAGATGGCCTTCAGGGCCATTGACGCGATTCAGCGGCGCGGGCGTGTGCCCTTTCTCGTGGGCGGCTCGGCCCTGTATCTGCGAGCGGTGACCGAAGGGCTGCGGATTCCGGAGGTCGCGCCCAATCCGACGTTGCGGAGCGAGTTGGAGACATTTGCGCAGGAAAACGGCCGCGCCGCGTTGCACTCCCGGCTACAGGCGTTGGACCCCGGCGCGGCCGCGCGGATTCACCCTCACAACGTGCGCCGGGTCATCCGTGCGCTGGAGATCGTGCAGACGACGGGCCGCAGGAAGAGCGACCTGGAAGCGGCAGCGCCGCCGCCCTATCGCATTCTCAAGATTGGCCTGGACCTGCCGCGTCCGCTTCTGCACAAGCGCATTGACGGGCGCGTTCTCGAAATGGTGGACGCGGGACTGGTGGAAGAGATGGCGTCGCTGCTGTCGGCAGGGTATTCTCCTGACCTGCCGGCCCTCTCCAGCCTGGGATACCAGGAGATAGCCGCTTATCTGCGCGGGGAGATCACACTGGCGGCGGCAGTTGAACGCATTCAGATTGAAACGCACCGTTTCGTTCGCCACCAGTACACCTGGTTCCGCCGCATCCCCGAAATCCACTGGTTTGACAACACCGAAGCGCCGCAGTCGTCCATTCGGAAGCTGGTGGCAGGCTTTCTGAATTTGAACAGCAGTAAATGTGATGGACGGGTGCCCGATGACGGGGGCCGAGGCAACGCGCTGCGATGAAAGGTTTTACAGGGCGCCTAACTTCCAACCTGTTGGTCTGACGATGCGCGTCTTATCATAGACGGGTCGTAGATGTATTGCACGGTATTCGTCTTATATCGATTTCACGAGGACCAGGAGGCATAGAGCTACAATATTGAAGGCCCGCACACAACATTTCCAGTGTAATTGGCGGAAAATTACCGTAGATGGGCCGGTGGTTTGCGCACAAATGGGCCCCGAATTGCGGCATTGCAGCACCGGCCTGTTCCCTGCTATAATTCGGGCCAAGTTGGGGAAGACGAGATGAAAGCAACCTGATGTGTTGTGACTTCTATGAATGGATGTAGTGGAAAGGGATAGCAATGGTTGGCACTGAACTGGCGCCGGAACTTTCCGTTGCGGCCACAACCGACATTCCTGACCTTACGGGGGTAGAGAAAAACCGCCTGCCCACGGACAGTCCGCTTCTACGCAGTATCCCTCTTGAGGCCATACCCCCTGTCAGCGACGGCAAGTTGTTCCTTCAGCCGCTCCTGAATTTGCACGAGATCAAAGCGCTTGAAGAGTTGTACAAGAGGCTGCCCTACTATTTCAGCGCGGATGAAAGGCTGCGGATACTGCGCGCGTATCTAGTCGCCAGCGACGCCCATCGCGAACAGACGCGCATGACCGGCGAGCCTTACATCCTGCACCCGATCGACGTGACGAACATTTTGGCGGAGTTGCAGTTGGACGCGGACACACTGGCCGCAGCGCTGCTGCACGACGTGGTGGAGGATTCAGGTTACACAGTCGACTATCTGGAGAAGAATTTTAACCGGGACATAGCCGAACTGGTGGACGGCGTGACAAAGCTCAACCGCATCAAAGAGCTGAGCAAGATGCGTCACAGCGTCGCCGATGAGAAGGCTGAAAGCCTGCGGAAAATGTTCCTGGCCATGGCCGAGGACATCCGGGTGGTGCTTATCAAACTGGCTGATCGAGTCCACAATATGCGCACTTTGGAGGGCCACGCGGAACACAAGCGTCGCCGCATTGCCCGCGAAACCCTGGAGATTTTCGCCCCTCTTGCGAATCGACTGGGAATCTGGCAGATAAAGTGGGAGTTGGAGGATTTAAGTTTTCGCTATCTGGAGCCGGTCACATATCGAAATCTGTCGCGGGCCATGGACCAGAAGCGGGCTGAACGGGTCAGCTGGATGGATGAGACGCGAGAGACGCTGGCGAAAGCGTTGAGCGAGGCGGGCATCAAGGCAGAGATTAACGGGCGGCCCAAGCACATTTACGGCATCTATCGCAAAATGCGGCGAAAGGACGTTCCGTTCGACCAGATTTATGATATTCACGGGTTTCGCATCATCGTCGAATCGATTTCCGATTGCTATGCGACTTTGGGTGTTGTCCACAGCCGCTGGCGGCCGATCCCCGGCGAATTTGACGACTATATCGCCAGTCCGAAGGACAACATGTACCGCAGCCTACACACGGCGGTGGTCGGCTCAAATGGCAGGCCGATGGAGGTGCAGATCCGTACACATGAGATGCACCAATTAGCCGAGTTCGGTATCGCGGCCCACTGGCGGTATAAGGAGGGCAAGCAGCCCAACCAATATCTGGACAACAAGATCGCCTGGATTCGTCAGTTGATGGAATGGCGCCAGGACGTGACCGATGCCCAGGAGTTCATCAGCGGGATGAAGACCGACGTATTTCAGGATCGGGTCTACGTCTTTACCCCGCGAGGCGATGTGATCGACCTGCCCCGCAGTTCGACTTCGATAGACTTCGCCTATCGGGTTCACACAGAGTTAGGCCACCGCTGCCGGGGCGCGAAAGTCAATGGCCGGCTGGTGCCACTGGACTTCCAGCTCCAGAATGGTGATCAGGTAGAGGTTATCTCGGCCAAGCGGGGCGGTCCCAGCCGGGACTGGATCAACCCAAATATGGGCTATGTCGCGACTACGCGGGCGCGCGGGAAGATCCGCACCTGGTTCCGCAAACAGGCCAGGGATGAGAACATCGTTTCGGGCCGCCAGATTCTGGAAAAGGAACTGAAGCGGTTGAGCGTTGTCCAGCCCTTCGAGTTTGTCGCCCGCATTTGCGGCTTTGAAGAACTGGATGACTTTCTGGCTGCCATCGGCTATGGGGATGTGACGAGCCAGACTATCGCCCAGCGCGTCATCGAATATGAACGCAGCCAGCAGAGCGAAGAAGAGCCAGAGCAGCTGATCAAGCAAACGCCCCACCGCGCTGTCTCGATCGACGGCGTGCAGGTGGCCGGTCTGGACGGAGTGTTGGCCCATCCGGCCCTCTGCTGCAACCCTGTGCCCGGCGACCCGATCGTCGGCTATGTGACCAAAGGGCGCGGCGTTTCCATACACAAGACGAACTGTCCAAATATCGTTTCTCTGATTAAACGTGCGGACCATGCACGGCTGGTAGAGGTGCAGTGGGGCGCCAAGAGCGAAGAGATGTACCCGGTCAGCATTCAGGTTAAAGCCTACGACCGGGCCGGTTTGCTGCGGGACGTGACCGGCCTGGTGGCAGATGAGAAGATCAACATGCAGTCGGCAGAAGCGGTGACGGGGATGAAGAACAACATGGCCGTGATCAACGCAACCTTGGAGCTTTCGAATATCTCGCAATTGACCCGCATCATGACTCGGATTGAGCATCTGCCCAATGTGCTGGAGGTTCGGCGCCTGGTAGGATAGGATTTTTCTTTAGGAGTGAGTAGAGAGAAGTGAGGAGTGAGAATAGCCCGTTTGCACGTACCGTCAGCACCCTTTGCCCCGCCTCTTGCTGGAGTGAGTGAAGAGGGGTGAGAACAGTCCGACTCGACATTCGATCAGTTCCCCCCACCCCGGACAGTCTCCAGATTGCGCTGTGCCCTAAAAACCAGACCACGAGGAAAGGCATATAGTGGGACGCTTCGCCCAACAGGTGGAGGGCCATTTATTGGCCTAAACATTGGAGCCAACTATATGGTTCGGACAGCCGGCAACTTGCGATAAGTTATCACATCATTCACAGTGGTACGCGTTTCGCCGAGCGTTTGCGTAAACTGTGCGCGTGGATGAGAAGCCAGAGGCGCCCTCAAGGTTTGAGGGCGCCTTGCAATTATCGCGGAACAGTGCTGGATTTCAACGGGGGCTGCTTCAGGAAACTGTCATCGCTTCCAACTCATCGATCATTTCGCGAATTACATCGAAGCCTGCCTGCCAGAAAGCGGGATCTGTCATGTCGATGCCCGCCTCTTCCAGGATCTCTTGCGGCCGCGCCGAACCGCCGCAAGCCAGCATCTTCATGTAGCCCGGCTTGAAGGCATCGCCCTCCAACTGATAGCGCCGGAAGAGAGAAAGCACAAGCAGCTGGCCGAAACTGTAGGCATAGCAGTAGAAGGGTGTGTGATAGATGTGGGGGATACTGATCCACTCATACTTGAATTCGTCGGCCAACTCCACGCTGTCGCCAAACTGTTCTTCCAGATTTTCGATATAGAGGCGGTCCAATTCCTGGGGCGAAGCGTTGTCCTGGATGGCTTGATGCGCACTTTTTTCAAAGATTACAAAGAATGCCTGCCGCATCACGGTGGCGTAGATGTCGTCGACGCTGGCGGCCAGAATTTCGCGTCGGACCAGCGGATCCTTTTCCTCGGCCAGCAGCTGTTCGTTCATCACCATTTCGGCGAAGACTGAGGCTGTTTCGGCCAATGGCAGAGAGGAGTGCTGGGTCAGGACAGAATGATCTTCGGCCATCAAGCTGTGGACAGCATGGCCCAATTCATGGGCGATCGTGGCCACATCGCGCACCTTGTTGGTATAGTTAAGCAGCACATAGGGGGTGACGCTCGGCAGAATTGTGGCGCAAAAGGCGCCGGATCGTTTCCCCTTACGGACCTCGCTGTCGACATGGTTGTCGTCGAAAACGCGTTGGGCTTTACCGGCGAAATCGAGATCGAAGCGCTTAAACGTATTCAGGACAAGCTCGACAGCATCGTCGTAGGGCACCTCTCGCGACGATCCGGCCAACGGCGCATAGATGTCGTAACGGCGCAGCTTTTCCACGCCCAGCCACTTGGCCTTGAGTGAGAAGTAGCGCTGGAAGAGGGGCGCATTGCGGTGGGCGACCTCCAACAGGGCCTCGACAGCATCGTGGGGAATGTCGTTCTGAAGATTGCGCACGGCTATTGGTGAATCGAAGCTGCGCAGCGTAACATTCTCGTTGTGCCAGTCGCGCACCAGATTGATATAGATCTGCGCCAGAATCGGCGCTTCCTCCTTGTAGACCTTATATATGGACTGGTAGGCGGCGGCGCGCATGTCGGGGTCAGAAGAGTAGACGTAGGCCATTGCCTCGCCGCGGGTCATTCGCTTCAACTCGCCATCCACCTCCAGTTCGAATTCGAGCCGGTTGGTCAACATCGAAAAGATGGTTACGACGGCGTTGATGCCGTTGGTATCTTTCAGGTTGATGATGCGCTCGGCGGTCTCTTCCAGCATATAAGGCTTGGAGAGGCGCATATCGAGAAGGAAGTGGCGGTAGTCCGGGTAGGTGTCTGCATCCGGCAGAAGGGCTTCGGCGTGCTCATCATCCAGGCCCTTCCACCAAAGGCTGAAAAAGAGCATACGGTTCTGCACGTCCGTCATCATCTGCTGCATGCGGTTGGAGTAGGTTAGGGCGTCTGGCGACTGTGTATCCGACGAGAACCAGAGACTGCCGTAGGCTACGAGCGGGTAGATTTGCGAGGAGATTTCCTCGTACTGTTGCATGACGTCGATCAGCTTTGCCGGCTCCATCTGCGCCGAAAGATGCTCCCGAAGCGCCTCGAACGAGGCGACATTCTGCTCGACCTGCGCCAGCATCTCTTCAATGGCAGCGGCGGAAGGTGCTGTCAAGCCGGACCCGTTTGCCTCGGGGTCGGCCGGCACCAGGGCGGAGAGATCCCAGCCCGACATTTGATAGCGTTCCTGCTTACCTTCTGTATGTACAGCCATAGTGCATGTTTCCTTTTTCAATCTTCCTTGACAAGACGCCGCAAGACCGTGTGCAGAATCCCGCCATTCTTGAAATAGTTTACTTCCACAGGCGTATCGAGCCGACTGGTGACGCGAAATTCACCGACGGTTCCCTGTTCACGGGTCACGCGCACTGTATACTCCTGGTTAGGCGCCATCTCTTCGGTCAGGCCGAGAACGTCGTAGGTTTCAAAGCCGCTCAGATCGAGAGATTGCATGTTCTGGCCGTCGACGAACTGCAAGGGCAGGATGCCCATTCCGACCAGATTAGAGCGATGGATGCGCTCGAAGCTCTCGGCGATCACCGCCTTTACGCCTTGCAGCCACGGTCCTTTTGCGGCCCAGTCGCGGCTAGAGCCTGTGCCATATTCCTTGCCGGCGAGGATAATCAGGGGTGTGCCTTCCTGCTGGTATAGGGCAGCTGCATCCCAGATTGCCAATTCGGCAGGAGTTTCAGATGCGTCGGTCACTTGTCCGGCCGAGGGGATGTAGGCGGTATACCCGCCTTCGACGCCATCCAGCATCTGATTCTTGATACGAATGTTGGCGAAAGTGCCCCGCATCATGACCTCGTGGTTGCCTCGCCTGCTGCCGTAGCTGTTCCATTCGGAGCGGGGGACGCCCTTACCTGCCAGGAAGCGGCCAGCAGGGCTGTCAGGGGCAATTGCGCCCGCCGGGCTGATATGATCAGTTGTGGTACTGTCCGGCATGACCGCCAGCACACGGGCGCCGACAATGGGTTGGACAGGGGGTAACTCTGTGCTCATTTCCTGGAAGAAGGTAGGCTCCTGAATATAGGTGCTGCCGTGGCTCCAGGCGTAGAGATCGCCACCGGAAATTGGCACTTCATTCCACTGTTCATTGCCGGTGAAGACGTTGGCGTATTGCTGGCGGAACAGCGCCGGTTTGAGACTGCGATGAATCTCGGTCTGAATTTCCTCCTGGCTCGGCCAGACATCGCGCAAAAAGACAGGCTCGCCGGTCGGGTCGTAGCCCAAGGGGTCGTTGTCCAGATCGATGTTGACTGTTCCGGCGATTGCGTAGGCCACTACCAGCGGCGGCGAGGCCAGGAAGTTGGCGCGTACATCCGGTCCGATGCGTCCTTCGAAGTTGCGGTTGCCGCTCAGTACCGAGGCCGCCACCAGATCGGCGTCGTGAATCGCGTCGCGGATCGGTTGGGGCAGAGGGCCGCTGTTGCCGATGCAGGTGGTGCAGCCGTAGCCAACGGTATGGAAGTTCAGGGCTTGCAGATAGGGAATCAGACCGCTCGCTTCCAGATAGCTGGTGACGACCTTTGATCCGGGGGCGAGGCTGGTCTTGACCCACGGTTTCACGTCCAGACCCCGTTCGACGGCCTTTTTGGCGAGCAGGCCGGCGCCGATCATTACTGACGGATTGCTGGTATTGGTGCAGGAGGTGATGGCGGCGATCACTACATCGCCGTGCTCCAGGGAGAAATCAACGTCTTTGAAGTTGACGCGGGCGCGATTATTCAATTCTGCGCTTTCGAGGCCAAAACCCTGTGCGCCGACGGGAGCGGCGAGCATCCCACTCCAACGCTCTTTCATGTCCGACAGAGCGATGCGATCCTGGGGTCGTTTTGGGCCGGCCAAGCTGGGCTGCACGGTATCCATGTCGAGTTCGATGATTTCGCTGAAGACGGGGTCCGGCGAGTCTTCAGTATGGAAGAGGCCCTGCTCCTTGCAGTAGCGTTCGACAAGATCGATTGCCTCCGGGTCGCGTCCGGTGTTGGCGAGATAGCGCAGTGTCTCCTGATCTACCGGAAAGAAGCCCATGGTTGCACCGTATTCGGGCGCCATGTTTGCGAGAGTCGCTCGATCCGGCAGGGTTAGCTGGCCGAGCCCGGGTCCGAAATATTCGACGAATTTGCCGACCACGCCCTGCTGGCGCAGCATCTCGGTCGCCCGCAGCACCAGGTCGGTAGCGGTTGCGCCCTCAGGAAGCGCGCCGGTCAGTTTGAAGCCGACGACATCCGGCAAGAGCATGTAGATGGGCTGCCCCAACATGACCGCCTCGGCCTCGATGCCGCCCACACCCCAACCGAGGACGCCCAGCCCGTTGATCATGGTGGTATGGCTATCTGTGCCCACGAGGGAGTCGGGGTAGGCTTCCGGCGCGTCGGCATTGCCAGGGGAGGTCTGCACAACGCTTGCCAGATATTCCAGGTTGACCTGGTGCACGATGCCGGTGGCGGGAGGCACGACGCGGAAGTTGTCGAAGGCGCGCTGCCCCCATTTGAGGAACTCATAACGTTCGCGGTTACGTTCAAACTCACGCTCGGAGTTGAAGAAGAGCGCGGCTGCCGAGCCGAATCGATCAACCTGCACGGAGTGGTCGATGACCAGGTCGACCGGCACGACTGGGTTGATCTTGTTGGCGTCTCCGCCCAAGCGGGCCATGGCGCTGCGCAGCGCGGCCAAGTCAACTACGCTGGGCACGCCGGTAAAGTCCTGCAGGATGACACGCGCCGGCTTGAATGGGATTTCAACTTTGCCAGCGGTATCCGGTCCCCAGTTGGCGATGGTTTCAATTGCCTCTCGGGTGATCTCGAAGCCTTCGGCCTGACGCAAAGCCGCTTCCAACAGCACCTTGATCGAGAAAGGCAGCCTGTTCACATTGGCGGAGG
Organism: Caldilineaceae bacterium; assembly: GCA_965220715.1. Taxonomy (GTDB): domain Bacteria; phylum Chloroflexota; class Anaerolineae; order Caldilineales; family Caldilineaceae; genus Bin5. The sequence goes on along the minus strand of OZ244843.1, from coordinate 1,929,527 downwards.
AAACTTTTTCCAGAGCATCCAGCCGGTAGATTGTCACCGGGCCGCTGCGCGTGTGGAGGGTATCGCGTGCGTTGAAATAATCCTGTCGAGCCATTTCGCCCCCTCTTGGATTGGGAGTTACATACCTTAGTCACATTGGACTGGTGGCTTTGTTCACGAAACAACAGAAGTAAGTTTGTTTATAAAATTCTAGTATCCAAGTGCCTGCAAGTTTATCTTCTGTGGATGGTAAATTCCAATATGCAAATACATCATTCCCGATGATTGTGGGTTGTTTTTTTAGTGTTGCGGTTAATGCCTCTAGTTGGTTATAGCCTAAGTTTGGCTGATTACCATCCAAATAATGGAATCCGTCAAAATGGATATTTACCTCATAGTTTTTAGGCAACCGCTTGTTGTTTTCTTTCCACGTCAATCCTTTTACGATTCTATCTACAACTCGTTTTATTTTGTCTACATTCACTGGCATAGCAAGGGTGGGTTGAATGATTCCGTTTGTATCATCAATGTAAACTCGCCTAGCACCTTTGAACATTGAATTCATGGCTCTATACGGCGCAGGGAGTTCAAATTCTGACTTAACTTTGCGGTCGGATAATCGGTCAGATTTATGGGCAAGCGATCCTGTGATTTTGGAAAACAACTTTTCTTGTTCTGGATGTGTATACCCGTTGTAATTAGATACACAGACAAAGCGAAAATATTCGTCATCCTTCGATGCCAACCCATTACACTTGCGGCAACTTGGCACCGTAATTGCATTTTGGGGCAGGGGGTCAAAAAGGCATTTGGGTGGAATATGATCGCGGGTCGAATCTTTTTTTCGAGTTTGCTTGTCACAATATACGCAGACCTGTCGTGAGTGTCTTGGCATGGGTTGTTTACAGTCCGTTTTTCGTGGGCATAAGTATATAATTCCCTTTTGATTCCTTTCTTAATGCTCAAACCCGCAACTGTTCATTGCCTTTGAGTATAATCCCATTCCTTTTCCCTCTCCAATGTGACTAAAGTATATAATCCCCCTTGGATTAGTCTTGCATTGTGGTTCTGCGCCGGGCGGGCCGGCGCGACCAGATTGCTCCGGCCTGGCCAGCGTCCTGACGGGTAGTGCTATGATACCCGTTTTGAAGAAAGAAGGCATAATTTGGCTGCCTGTACACGCAACGCTGGAAGGCTATTTGGGGGAACAGACGTTGTCGATCCAGGCGAATTGCCCGTGGCGTTCTCGGTTGGCAGGGTGGAGGGCGCGGCGATTCAGAACGTAGGAGGTCCACCTTGGAAACAGCCCGGCCGTGACTCAGGGCAATCCAGTTTTTCTGCCCTTAACTCGCGGCCACGCGTTCGGCAGGGATGTAACCGGGGTTTGCGGTGTCTTGGCAGTACTTGACATTTCCCAGACAGATGATCATACTCGGCTGGTACTCGCTTGCTGAAAGCAGAAGCCTATTCGCATTAGATGCCGCAGTGCAAACAGCGCCGGATGGAGAGTTCCACAATGTCCAACTCTAAGATGTCCAACTCTAAGATGTCCAACTCCAAGATGTCCAACTCCAAGATGTCCAACTCCAAGATGTCCAACACCTCGATGCAATCGTTTGGAACGAGCGCCAGAATCGGACATGACTCCAGTGCCTTTTATGGTCGGAAATTATATGAAGATGCGGATGGAGTCGGGAAAATTCCGTCGCCGGAAAACACGATTCCGGAGCTGAACCGCCTCTATGCACATAGCAGCAGCGCGATGCACGAACTGCCGGACAACAGCGTGCATCTCATGGTGACTTCTCCCCCCTACAATGTAGGGAAGGAGTATGACGAGGATATGACCGCAGACGAATACCGCCAGTTCCTCCGAGAGGTGTGGAAGGAGACCTATCGGGTGCTGGTGCATGGCGGAAGAGCCTGCATCAATGTCGCCAACATTGGCCGCAGGCCGTATGTGCCGCTAAGCGCGTTTATTACGGCAGATATGATCGAAGTAGGCTTTCTGATGCGAGGTCAAGTTATATGGAACAAGCAGGCCAGCGCGGGATCGTCTTGCGCCTGGGGCAGTTGGCGCTCGCCATCAAATCCCGTTCTCAGGGATGTACACGAGTACATTCTGGTCTTTTGCAAAGGAGACTTTGCTCGCAAGAAACCGGAATGCGAACTGAAGCAGCCGACCATCAGCAGAGAGGATTTTCTGGAGTGGACCAAGAGCGTGTGGCTGTTCCCCGCTGAGTCGGCGAGGAAGGCAGGACATCCGGCACCTTTTCCGCTGGAACTGCCGGCTCGCTGCATCCAACTGTACACTTATTCCAATGATGTGGTGTTGGATCCATTTATAGGCAGCGGCACAACCGCGGTTGCCGCGCAGGAAGCCGGCCGCCACTGGGTTGGATATGACATTTCTCCGGAGTATGTGGCGCTGGCCCATGCGCGACTCCAAGTGCAGGCGGGGCCGAGCGAACCAAAATCGTCGAAGAAGTGACGGAGGGGAGTCGCGTTAGAGAAGATGTTTTTCGATGGCTCGCGGACCATGCTCCGGCGTGCAGAGCACCTCACGCTTGGGGCTGCGGACTGCCCCCCGCATCTGCGCGAGGACTCAGGTGGGCCTGGCCGTCGGCGTGGTAGCTGCTGCGAACGAGGGGGCCGGATTCCAGCCAGCGGAAGCCTCTTTGCTCGCCTTCGACGCGCAAGAGGTCGAACTGTTCCGGCGTATAGTAGCCGACGATCGGCAGATGAAAGCGGCTGGGCTGCAGGTACTGGCCGATGGTCATGATGTCCACGTTATGCGCCCGCAGGTCGTCCATGACCACCAGGATCTCTTGCCAGGTCTCGCCCAACCCGACCATAATTCCCGATTTCGACAGGGCCAGCTGGTCCAATTGTTTGGCCCGCTGCAGGAGTTCCAGTGAACGGACGTAACGGGCCTGGGGGCGGACGGTTTTGTAGAGGCGGGCCACCGTCTCGGTATTGTGATTGAGGATCTCCGGCTTGGCGTCCATGACCGTCTGCAGGGCGGCCCAGTCTCCCTTGAAGTCGGGAATCAGAACTTCGATGGTGCAGCCCGGCTGCAGGCGCCGGATCCAGTAAATGCTTTCGGCGAAGACCCAGGCACCGCCGTCCGGCTGCTCATCGCGATTGACGCTTGTCAATACGGCGTGTTGCAGATTCATGGCCTGGACGCTCTCTGCCACGCGGCGCGGCTCCTCCGGGTCGAGGATAGCGGGGCGGCCGGTCTTGATTTTGCAGAAGCCGCAGGAGCGGGTGCAGGTATCCCCCATCAACAGGAAAGTAGCGGTGCCCCGGCCCCAGCATTCGCCGATGTTGGGACACATCGCCTCTTCGCAGACTGTGTTGAGACTCTTGCCTCGAAACAGCTGTTTTAGCTCCCGGAATTTGGGCGTATCGGCTGAACGCACGCGCAACCAGGGCGGCCGGCGGCCGCGTGTAAGCTGGCCAGGGCCTTTGTCATCGACCGCGACCGGCAAAGGATGCAGGTCAATTGCTCGGCGGGGCGATTCAGAGGTCGAATCGACAAGATCGAGGGTGCGCGGCGTCGAATCGGACGGCATCGCCGGTACAGGGTCGACGCGGACCTTGCCCATGTCGTTATTTTCGTTGTGCAGGCCTGTTGTCGCTTTCTTCATACTGTATGACTCTTGGATTTCTGTACCCGGTTTCAGGCATGGGTTGGCAAGGAAGGCAAAGAAGAATCGCTAAGGCAGGGCGGCGCTCTCTTTTTCGACCAGAATGATGGCGACGGTTAAGCCGGCAAACATCCAGAACAGAACGGTCATATGCGGATAGGTAAGGTTGAACCAGTAGTGATCGGCGAGCCCGCTGACCAGGGCGCCGAAGACTGCGCCGCCGAAACCCAGGAGCAGCGCTTCCCGTTCGGGCGCGACACCGGTCCGCCAGGTCGCTATGAACATGCTGAAGAAGCCAACCATCACGGCCAGAAAGATCACGAGACCAAAGATGCCCATGTTTTCGGCCAGGGTGAGGTAGAACATGCTGACGCCGAGATAGATGTCGATGTCCGGCACACCGGAAAATCCGACACCGAATACCGGATAGCGACGGATCAGAATCATGGCGTCTTTGTACTCGCCTAAGCGCATCTGTGTGGCCACATCCTGGCCGGCGAGCCCTTCCAACAGACGGGCAACATAGTCCTGGGTTTGCGGCAAGAAAAAGAGAAACAGCCCGAGCACAATTCCGATGGGCAGCAGACGCCGGTACTTGAGCACTGCCGGTATTGAGAGCGCTGCGACCATGCCAAAGAGGGCAGAACGGCTGAATGTCCAGTAGAGCGCGAGCGCGACGGTAGCGAAGATTACCACAGTCAGCCATCTGGGGAACAATGGCCGCGGGGACAGGAGTTGGGGCCCGACCATTGCTGCGGCCAGGATCATCATGCCCCCCAACACATTTGGGTCGACAGCTGTACCGATTGCCCGCATCGTGCCGTCGGGGTCATCTTCGATCCAACGCAGTGCGCCGAAGCCGCCGGGATAGTCGAATCGTACGAGTAGATTGAGCGCCCTGACGGTCCATTCTTCAGGAATGATGTAGAACAGAACCGCGATCGATGCGCATGCCCACGCCGCCAAGAATAGCCAGCGGGTCACCCAATTCAGTTCTCTCTGCGAGCGAACCGTGTTAATGACGATGAAATAGAGGCCGATGCCCAAAAGGATTTCGCCAAAGCGGCGGATGATGGTGCTGGTAGGCCGGCTGTGTGACATGCCGTAGACGAAGCTGAATATTGCCATCAGCATGAACAGCGCGACCAGCAGCCCGATGGGCGAGATCTCAAACTGCTGATTCTTTAGGGATGTTGCGTTCTTTGCCGAGGGAGAAAGGGTGAAAGCAGGCCTTGCGGCCACCAGTTTGAGCGCCCAGACAAAGACGAGCGCGCCCAGCGCGGCATCCAGAAATGTCGGTTTGAACCCCAGCCGAAAAGGCAGGCTGGCGAAGGGCAGGACAAAGACGACGCCAACCAGCGCCACATAGCCCCAGTGGGTATCCACGAGGATGAGCGTGCCGCCGACGACAGCCAGCGCCAGCACCAGTGCGATCAGAGGCCCTGTGATCCCGATCAGGAGGGCTATCATCAGGGCGCCGGCTGCCAATAGCAGGCCGAGGGCGCCGCGCCGCACCAGCGGTGTGGTCGAAAGTACAGTCTCGGCAAAGTAGGCGTAGGTGGTCTGTATCATCCTTGCAAGTATACCACAGGGCAGCATGAGAATTGCTTGATCTTTACAGTGGAAGAGTGGCAGCGGAGCTGGCCTGAACTGTAAGCCTTGCGGGAGTCTTGAGCGCGTTCTGGTGGGGGTCGGGCGCCAGTTGGGAGAAAGGCGATGAACTGGTAGAATCAGATGCACCTTGCTTGTGATCGGTTCCGAAAAACGGCGCAAAAGGCCATGACCAGACAAGAGAAGAACTCCGGTGGGAGTATAGAAAACATCGTTGTCGGCGATATTGATTTGGCCCTCATCGAGCAATATCGGGACGAACCGGCGCCGCTGCTGCCGATTCTCCACGCCTTTCACGATCGCGACGGATACATTGGGGCCGGGGCGATTGAGGCGATCGGCAAGGAGCTGCGCATTCCTCTGGCAGACCTCTACGGCACGGTAACGTTTTATCACCATTTCGCACGGGCGGAGGGGGGATTGCAACGGCCGCGTGTCTGCACGGGGCCTGTCTGCTGCCAGCGGGGCGCGCTGGAGCTTGTGAAGAGATTGGACGGAGCGGAGGAAATGCCCTGCGCCGGCCGCTGCGACGACCCTGTTCCGCTGCTCATCGGCCATGAAACGTTCGTGGCGAACGGGCCGTCTCAGACGCTGCAGCGGCGAATCTCTTCACCCTTGCCGGTGGCCAATCCCGGCAGGCACGAGGAATGCGTCTTCGCCGAGATCCGGGTACCGGAGCGGGAGAGCCTGGACGGCTACAGGGGCAGCGGGGGCTACGAAGCATTGGTCCAGGCTGTCGAAGGGCAGAACCCGACCGATGTGATCGACGTGCTGAAGGAGTCGAAGCTGGCCGGCCGCGGCGGCGCGGGATTCCCAACCGGAATGAAGTGGCAGTTCGTACGCGAGGCCCCAGGCGAGCCCAAGAGCATTGTCTGCAACGCCGATGAAGGCGAACCGGGCTGCTTCAAAGACCGGGCCTTGATGGACCATGACCCCTTTGCCGTGATCGAGGGGATGACGCTGGCAGGCTACGCCACCGGAGCCGACCGCGGATTCCTCTATTTGCGCTACGAATACCCGGAGACGAACGCACGGCTGGAAAGTGCCATCGCCGCCGCCGAAGCGGCCGGGCTGCTGGGGGAGGACATACTCGGCAGCGGCTTCACTTTCCGGCTGTATCTTCGGCGCGGAGCGGGGGCTTATATTTGCGGCGAGGAGGGCTCCCTGCTCAACAGCCTGGAAGGCAAGCACCCTTTCCCCCGCAATCGCCCGCCCTATCCCACCACGAACGGATTTGAAGACTTACCCACGGCCGTCAACAATGTCGAAACACTTTGCGCGGTACCGCAGATTCTGCGGCGGGGCGCTGAATGGTATCAGGGCCTGGGACTGGGCGACCATGCAGGCACCAAGGTGATCAGCCTCTCTGGAGATGTGCAGCGACCCGGCAACTATGAGGTACCTTTCGGCCTGCCGCTGCGGACGCTGCTATACGATTGGGCCGGCGGGCCACTGCCGGGACGGACATTCCAGGCCGCGACGATGGCCGGGCTGTCGGGCGGATTCCTGGCGAGCGAGGCGCTGGAGTCGGTCACGCTGGACGAACCCAGCATCCGAGGAGCGGGTGCGATGCTGGGCGCGGGCGGCGTGATCGTATACGACGACAGCCGCGATATCGTAGATGCTGCCCGCCAGGCGATGGAGTTCTTTGCCCACGAGAGCTGCGGCAAATGTTTCCCCTGCCGCATCGGTACGCAGCGCCTGCTGGAACGGCTTTCCGGCGGCGGCCCCAGCGAGCTTGAGGACTGGCAGCGGGAGGTCAGCGACATTGGCGAAGTTCTGCAGCTGAGCGCCTGCGGGCTGGGGGTGGCGGCCGGATTTGTCAGCGACAGCCTGCTGAGGAATTTCCCGCAGCAGGTGGCGGAATACCGGGGTTGAGTCGGTGCCGGCGGGATGTTCCGGAGGTAGGCGTGAGCGAGGATTTCCAAGCTATAGTTGAAAAAGTGGCGTTCGTAGTCGATGCTGAAGGCCGTAAGAAGGCAGTGATGCTCGACTACCCTCTTGGCAAGAGCTGTTGAATCTGCTGGAGGATATTGAAGACAGTGCCGAGATTGAGGCTTCGCGCCTGAGTGGAGAAAAGCCTATTCTTTGGGAAGAAGCCAAAGTGGAGTTACGCGCCAAGGGTATCAAAGTATGATGGTCAGATCGTGTCATACACGACCGCGAAGCATATCGATAACTTCAGTGAAATGAACGTCCAATGACGGAAAACACTCTATGCAATCCGTGAATCAGGCCCAGCCGCTGCCGACGCTGACACTCGACGGAGAGCAGATTGCTTTCACGCCCGGCGAAACGGTCTATGAAGTGGCGACGCGTGTTGGCAAGGCTGTGCCCACGCTCTGCTACGACCCGCGGCTGGAAGCGTTCGGCAGTTGCCGATTATGTGTGGTGGAGGTGGCGGGGCAGCGCGTGCCGGTTGCCTCGTGCACGACCCAGGCGGAAGACGGTATGGAGGTAACGACCGCGTCTGCGCACGTCGAAGGATTGCGGCGTACTCTGCTTGAACTGGTTGCCTCTGAAAACCGCGAAGTGACGGTTGACGCGCTGCGAGGCATGGCTTCGCAGGAATTGGGCACGCTCGTGGAACGCTACGACGCCGGCCGCGGCCGCTTTGCCGGCGCGCAGTCGGGCCGCAGCCGACCGGACGACGGAAACCCGTTCATTTTGCGGGACTACGACCTGTGTATCTCTTGCTACCGCTGTGTGCGCGTTTGCGCGGAGCAGGAGGGTGACTACGCCATCAGCATGGCCAACCGCGGTTTTGCGACGCAGATCACGGTCGAGTTCGGCGGCCATTTACGGGACTCGGCCTGCACCTTCTGCGGCCAGTGTGTGCAGACCTGCCCCACCGGCGCGCTGGCCGACAAAAAGGCGCTGCGCTACGCCGAGGACGATACGCAGTACGACGGGAAGTAGGATGGGAGAGGCACTTGCGCGTCTTCGCTCTTACCTCGTCGAAAGGACATTCCGATGAACACTACCGCTTCTGCGACAAAGACAACCCGGACAATCTGCGGGTACTGCGGCGTCGGCTGCTCGCTGGATCTGGTGACGCGGGACAACCGTATTATCGCCGTGCATCCGGCCTTTGACGGACCTGCCAATGAGGGCGCGCTGTGTGTAAAGGGCCAGTTCGCATACGACTATGTCCACCATCCGGACCGACTGGCCCACCCGCTCGTGCGCGACGGGGACGGCCGGTTGCAGCAGGCGACCTGGGATGAAGCCCTGCAGCGGGCGGCGGAGGGTTTCATGGATGTGCTGGAAAAACACGGCCGTCACGCCGTCTACGGTGTCGCGTCCGGGCGCACCCCAAGCGAAGCGAACTACATGATGCAGAAGTTCATTCGAGTGGGGTTCGGCTCTAACTATATTGACAACTGTAGCCGGGCTTGACACGCTCCAACAGTCGCCGGTCTGGCGGCAACAATCGGACGCGGGGCGATGTCCAATCCACTGGCGGACATGGAAAAGCCGGATGTGATCTTCTGCATCGGCACTAATATGACGGAAGCACACCCGGTCGCGGCCACGCGGCTGAAAAAGGCCTTGGCGCGCGGGGCCAAGATGATTGTAGCCGATCCGAGGCACATCCGGCTGGCGGAGATGGCCGACGTCTATCTGCCGATCCGGGTGGGCAGTGATACGGCGCTGCTGCTGGGGATGGCGCATGTGATCGTGCGCGAGGGTCTGGTCGATGGCGAGTTTATCGCAACCCGAACTGAGGGCTATGACCAGTTGGTCGATCATCTGCAGGAGAAGACGCCCCGGTGGGCGGAAAGCATCACCGGCGTACCGGCCGCCCTGATCGAAGAGGCTGCTATCCTGTACGGCTCCAGCGACAAAGCCGCCATCTACTACACGCTGGGCATTACGGAGCATATCTGTGGCGTGGAGAACGTGCAGAGCTTGTGCAATCTGGCGCTGCTGACAGGCAATTTCGGCCGCGAAGGCACCGGCATCAACCCAATGCGAGGGCAGAACAACATTCAGGGAGCCGGGGACAGCGGTGCGCTGCCCAACAACTACGCCGGCTTCCAGCCAGTGACCGAGCCGGCCAATCAGGCCAAGTTTGAGAAAGCATACGGCCGCAAGGTCGATCTGGAAAAAGGCATCACCAAGGTGACGGCGCTGGAACAGTGCGGCGACACAGTTTTTGCGATGCTCATTGACGGCGAAAACACGGTCGTTTCCGACCCGGATATGGAGCATTGCATCCATGCGCTGAAGAGCCTGGAGCATCTGGTCGTTATCGACATCTTTTTGACCGAGACGGCAGAACTGGCGGATGTGGTGCTGCCGGCCACCTCCTGGGCCGAGACCGACGGCAATTTCGTCAATACGGAGCGGCGCATCCAGCGGGTGCGCAAAGCTGTCGAGCCGCAGGGCGAAGCCAAGCCGGACTGGTGGATCATTGGCCAGATCGCGCAGCGGATGGGCATGGGGGGATTCGACTACAGTTCGCCAGTCCCCATTTTCAATGAACTATGCGAACTCTCGCCTATTTATAATGGCATCGACTGGGAACTGGCCGACGGTGGTCAATACCAGTGGCCAATCCCCTACCGGGGACATCCCGGCACGCCCCGCCTGCACGAAGATGAGTTTGAGAACGGCCGCGGTAAGTTCAGCTTCACCGATTACCGCGATCCGGCGGAAACGATCGATGAGGAGTATCCTTTGTGGCTCACAACCGGGCGGCGGCTGGAGAGTTATCATACGCGCACGCAGACGGGAAGATCGGAGGGCATCAACGACTTGCTGCCGGAGGAGACGCTGGAGGTGCATCCGAGCGATGCGGCCCGCTACGGTCTGCACGACGGCGGCTGGGCAAAGGTGAGCAGCCGGCGCGGGGCGGTGGAGGTGCGGGTTCAGACGACCAGGCGTTCTCCGCAAGGGACGGTCTTCGCCAGTTTCGCGTTTGCCGATGTGCCGATCAACGTGTTGACCGGCTCCGGCTACGATCCAATTACACAGACAGCCGAGTTGAAGGTCTGCCCGGTGCTGGTGGAGCCGATTGGGGAGAGAGCGGGGTTGGCCGCGGATTGAGTCGGCGGGAGTTCGGCCGTTGATGTCCAGCGTTTGCTCGGTAGGTGAGAGTCGTTTTAGCCTCAGCTGGGGAGTCACTCCTCAGGTGGGGAAATGATTAGCGGAGTTTGAGTAAGACGGCGGCTTTCTCGCCTTGATTGACCGTAACCTAGCCGCCTGCTACACTGTGGCTACAGGAATGACCAGAGTGGAGACTTCTCATGCGAGCAATAGGCGTTCGAGAGTTGAAGACCCACGCTTCAGAGATCATGCGCAAAGTGCGGGAGGAACGGGTCTGCTTTACGATAACGTACCGGGGCAAACCGGTGGGCGTTCTGCTTCCGCTTGAGGAACATGACGAAAAGTCGCCAGAAGCAAGTCAAGATCCTTGGTCTGAGTTAGAAAAATTACGCGATCAGATGGCGTTGATGCCTCCGCCAGAGAAGAGTTTGATGGATGCCCTTTCCGAGATGCGCCGATAATTCTGGTTTCTAATATTGTACACAATTGATGCCAGCGTCTTTGTAAGTGCGTTCAACATTCACGAGATTGGCCACAAGCAGAGTCACAGTCTGCTGGAACGGCTACATGCGCAACGACATCCACTAATTCAACCAACCTTGCTGCTGCCAGAATTGGCAGCGTCTGTAGCTCGAGTCTATCAGAATGAAGCGATGGCCCGGGCTTTCGCTCGCAGTGTTTGGAACTTGCTCAATCTGTTTGTAGTTCCACTAGATGAAACACTCGCTGAACTCGCCGTTGATATTGCCGCGAAACACCGACTACGGGGCAGTGATTCTGTGTACTTGGCAGTGGCATACCATTATGGTACTGCTCTGGTCACTCTGGATAAGGAGCAATACAATCGAGGCGCTGAAATAGTTCCAACCCATACGCCCTCAGAAGTGTTAGATAGTACTGCACTTTGATTTTGGCACACGCTTCGCTTTTGGGTGTCTTTCACGACCCGAAGGTTCGTTCTATACACTTGACAATATGAAGCAAAATTGGTGTTCCCCGCGTGTAGGCACGGTAGAACATTCGCGTATTAAACCTATGGTTCACTACAGTACTCCGCGGTGAATGCAGATGATAGCCCGCGTCGGTAGCAAGGTGCGCGCCCGTGTCACGATTGTGGAGGGCGGGCGCCGTAGAGAGCGAGATGACCAGCTGGCGACGGAAGAGCCGCTGGAGATTCGTTTGCAGGCTGCGGGCGAAACGCAGACGGTGGCGGTGACGATGCGCACGCCGGGCAGCGACTTCGAGCTGGCGGCCGGGTTCCTGCACAATGAGGGCATCATCAGCGAGCCATCAATGGTGAACGGCATCACGTACTGTGTGGACGCCGATATCGATGCCGACCAGCGCTACAACATCGTGAACGTAGGACTGCGGCTTGCAGGACTGCCGGAGTTGGCGACTCTGGAACGCCATTTCTTCACCACAAGCGCTTGTGGCGTGTGCGGCAAGGCCAGTCTTGATGCCATCGCCATGCGCGACTGCCCGGCTCTGCCGGCGGGGCCGCAGATCAGTCCCGCGCTTCTGACTGCGCTGCCGCAGAAGCTGCGCGCGGCACAGGGGCTGTTCGAAGCGACGGGCGGGCTTCACGCGGCCGGACTGTTCGACGCCGAAGGCACGCTCCTGTGCCTACGCGAGGATGTTGGCCGCCATAACGCGGTCGACAAACTGATTGGCTGGGCGTTTATGCAGCGCAAGCTGCCCCTGCACGACAGCATCCTGTTGGTCAGTGGCCGCGCCTCCTACGAAATTTTGCAGAAATCGACGGTAGCGGGGCTGCCGGTAGTGTGCGCCGTGTCCGCGCCCAGCCATCTGGCGGTGGACGTGGCCCGCCGCTTTGGCGTTACGCTGATAGGCTTCTTGCGCGGGGAGCGTTTTAACGTCTACGCGGGCGCGGAGCGGTTCCAGTGGAATGTACAGAAACGCCCGGAAGAGATCGAGAGTTCGTGACGTTTTCGCCTTACTCGCCGCCTCCTTTGCACTGTTCGCCACCCCCAAGAACTGTCAGAACAATATAGCAGGCAAGGCATGATCACGTTTCGTCATCCGGCGGCGCGCATAACATTTGATCATTCAGGTCAGTTGTGTCAACATATTCGGACCGTTTGCAGTCATTTATTATACTTTTTGGCTTCGATCAACTGTAATACTTAACGGATAGCTGAAATTATGGAGAATAATCGGTTATGAAACGGATTTCCCTCTTCGCCCTGTTCCTGGTCATATTTCTGGCTGCCGGCCTTTATTTCTCGGGCGAACGGCTGGCGGACTATGTAGGGACCACCCTGCGCTCCGGCGAAGGGGATCGTCTCAGCAATCAAGTTGATCGGGTCGAGGAGGCACTTCGCCAAGATGAAGTCGTGGCGGAATATGTGCCTGGGCAGGTACTCATCCGCTTCAAGAAGACAGTTACCCGTGAGCAGATTTCCGATTTCTACGCCGAATACGGATTGTCTGAGAAGGACAATCTGGACGGTGATCTTAATGACGCCGACATGGGGCTGCGGTTGGCCAGCGCGCCTGTGGATGTGGACGAAAACCTGATCGAGGTGTTGGAGAGTGACGACAGGGTCGCCTACGCCGAGCCAAATTATCTCCTGCAGCTCAGCGAGACGCCGCCTTCGGACCCTCTGTTTGAGAATCTTTGGGGCTTGCACAATACTGGCCAGACCGGCGGTACCGACGACGCCGATATCGATGCATTGGAGGCTTGGGAGATAAGCGGCGGTTCGCGGGACGTGATCATTGCAGTTATCGACACCGGCATTGACGTCGATCACGAGGACCTGAAGGACAATCTGTGGACAAACCCGCAGGAGTGTCCGCGAGGAGTGGGCAATTGCGTCGCAGACGGCATCGACGATGACGGCAACGGCTATGTGGACGACTTCCACGGCATCAATGCGATCACGAATAGCGGCGCTTTGCTGGATGACTACGGCCACGGCACCCACGTGGCCGGCATCGCCGCCGCCTCAGGCAACAACCGGAAAGGCGTGATCGGCGTCAGTTGGAAGGCGCGTCTCCTTGGCTGCAAGTTCATCACGGCCTTCGGCAGCGGCACAACATCCAACGCGGTCAAATGCTTCAACTACATCTATGACCTGCGCCACAAACAGAAGCAGAACATCCTGGTCACCAACAGCAGTTGGGGTGGCGGCTCCCCATCCCGTTCCTTGAGAGAGGCGATGGGCCGGGTCAATTCCCCTTTGCATGTCTGCTCCGCCGGCAATTCCAATTCCAACCGCAAACTTTACCCCGCCGCCTACGATCTGGACAATATCGTATCGGTGGCGGCTACCGATCACGACGACCTCTATGCCGGCTTTTCGAGTTGGGGCGAAGATTGGGTGGACTTGGCCGCACCCGGAGTGAGCATTGTCTCTACGGTCCCGTCCGGCCGCTGTCCGATGTGTTCACCGTCCGGCTATGGCGCTACCGGCGGCACCTCGATGTCCGCCCCCCACGTTGCCGGCGCCGCCGCACTGATCTGGTCGGAATTCAAGGGGGTGAACAACCAGCAGGTGAAGCAGCGCATCCTCTCCGGCATTGATCCACTGCCAACACAGTCCAAGAAGACGTTGACCAACGGACGTTTGAACCTGTTCAACGCGATGGAGAAGGACTCCACGCCGCCGGCGGCGGTTTCGGACCTGTCTCCTTCGGGTGTACTGCTGACCAAAATCATGCTCTCCTGGACAGCCACGGGCGATGACGGATTCACGGGGATGTCGACGTCGTACGATGTGCGATACTCCACTGCGCCGATCTCCAATGCCACGTGGGAGACTGCTCAGCGCGTGGAGACGGCACCGACGCCCGGCAGTTCCGGCTCCAGGGAGACTCTCGAGGTGACGGGGCTGGAACCGGACACGACCTACTATTTCGCGCTGCGGGCCGCAGACAATGTCGGCAATGTCTCCGACCTCTCCAACATCGTGATTGCCCGTACAAGCGCGGGAACAATTGTCTTTGAAGACGACCTGGAAAGCGGCTCAGGCAAATGGAGTATCGAAGACACCGAAGACAGCCTCTGGCATCTATCCAGTCTGCGATTCAACAGCCCGGAGACGGCCTGGTACTACGGCCAGGAGAAGAAGCGGAACTACGACACCGGCGAGGCCCACGAGGGTAGCATAACTTCAACTGTTATCGACATCGCCGGCGCCGACGATGCGTTGCTCACATTCTATGAATGGAGCGAGGTGCAGAGGAATACTCGTTTTGACCGTACTCGCGTCCAGGTTTCGACGGACGGAACGACCTGGAGGACGGTATTCGAATCTCATGGCACGGAAGGGCGCTGGGCGCGGCGGGACGTCGATCTGAGTCAGTCCCTCGACGAAAGCGGCTCGATCCAGGTTCGTTTCTGGTTTGACACTATAGATGAAACGTTCAACGAGAACGAAGGCTGGTATATCGACGACGTGCAGGTATTGACCGCCAAACTGCAACTGCCAGGCGAAAAGCAGCTGATGCCAAACCTGGTGGCCCAATCGGTCAACATCGGCTTCAATCCTGCCCAGCCACATGCGGGCGAAGAGACGACTATCCACGGGACCGTCATCAACAACGGCAGCGCAGATGCCCGCGCAGTCACTGTTCAGTTGGTGGATGTCAGCGATGAGGAGGCGGCGGTTCCCATCGGCCAGCCGCAGACGATAGCCGAGATTCCAGTCGGCGGCAGCGGCGTGGTCCAGGTGCAGTACGACACGGAGAAGAGGGCGGGCGAACGTGAAATCCGAATGGTTGTTGATCCGACCAACTTTATCTTCGAGCGCAATGAAGCGGACAACGCCGCCAGCCGGCTTCTCACAGTCGCGGAGGCGCCTGCGCCTAATCTATTCATTGACTCAAACAACGTAGGTTTCGACCCGGCCTCTCCGCAGCCTGGCGCGCAGGTTACGATCTTTGCCACGGTTGTCAACAACGGTTCCGCCGATGCGACCGATGTCGTTGTCCGGTTCCTGGAGGGCAGATCCAGACCGATTGCCCTGAACCAGGTGATAGACAGCATTGCTGCAGGCAGTAGCGCGGTGGCCCGGGTGACTTTTGATTCAGGCTCCAGCGCGGGCGACCCGAGCATCAACGTGGAGGTCGATCCCGACAACTTCATAGCTGAATTGGATGAGACCGATAACAGTGCCAGCAAGACTTTAGGGCTTGTGTCGGACGCAGAACCGAACCTGGAGTTGTCGTCGAGCAATATAGGTGTCGCGCCGGTGAACCCGGTCGAAGGCGATGTGGTCACTATCTATGCGACGATTCTGAACGCGGGTGATACGGCAGTGCAGGATGTGCAGGTCCAGTTCCTTGACGCCAATAGGAAGCCGGCGGCGCCGATTGCAGCGCTGCAGATCATTCCTTCGATTGCCCCCGGCAGCAGCGGGGTGGCCTCGATCCGCTTCGATACCTCGAACCGCACCGGAGATCAGAAGATCCAGGTGCAGGTGGATCCCCACAATCTGATAGCCGAGTCCAGTGAAACGGACAACAGCGGCACTGCGGCACTTAGCGTGGCCCACGGCCCAACTGCCAACCTGATGGTTGTCGCCGATAACATAGGGTTCAGTAATACGAGTCCGGCTGCTGGGACGGTAGTGACCGTCTATGCCACGATTCTGAATACCGGAAGTGCGCCGGCGCAGAATGTGGGTATCCAGTTTATCGATAACACCGGCGGAAGTGTACGGCCGGTGGGCGAACTGCAGGTGATAGCGAACATTGAACCGGGAACGTCAGCGATTGCGCTGGCGCAATACAAGGCGCCGGGAGCCCGCAGCGTTCGGTCAATCCAGGTGGTCGCCGATCCAGGAAACTTCATCCGGGAGGTCACGGAGGAGGATAACGAGGCGAGCGCTTCGCTGTCGGTTGGAGGTGCTCCGACGCCCAATCTGTTCATCCAGAGCAAAAATATCTCGGTGAACCCGGATGAGCCGATCAGCGGGGAAGAGATTACGTTGCGGGCTGTTGTCGGCAACAACGGCACGGCGCCGGCGAAGCAGGTATCTGTGCAGTTTGTAGACGTAACCGGCGGCGAATCCCGGCTGTTGGGCAGCGAACAGACGATAGCTGAAATCGGAGTCGGCAGCAGCGGCGCCGCGGTTGTGACGATCACCGAATCGATCACGAGCGACAGGCCCGGCAGCAACCGCAAGATTCAGGTTCTGGTGGATGCCAGCAACCGTATTCGGGAGTCGAATGAGACCGACAATACGGCTACGCGGCAGTTGATTCTCAAACCGGAGCCGGCTGCGAACCTGGTGGTGCTGGCTGCCAACATCGGTTTCAATCCTGCCAATCCTCGTGTAGGCGACACGGTGACGATTCAAGCGGTGGTTCGCAACGATGGCGACGTTGTGGCAAGAGATGTGGCCGTACAGTTCGAGGATGTTAGTACGGGCCGGCCTGTGCCGATTGGGGAGACACAGAAGCTGGAACGGATTCCTGTGGGCGGCAGCGGCGTGGTGACAGTGAAGTACAAACCGCCGCTGGCTGCCGGTACATACAGGGTGCGGGTCGTAGCCGATCCGGGCAACTTCATCACCGAGAACAACGAAATCGACAACAAAGGCACGCGCAATTTGGAAGTAGGCGCGGCGCCGATGCCTAACCTGGTAGCTCTAGCCGAAAACATCGGGTTCAATCCCCCCGATGCGACCGCCGGCGATGAGGTAGTCGTTTCGCTAACTGTTCTGAACAACGGCGCGGCCGAGGCCAAAGACGTGCATGTTCAGTTCACTGACATAACCAACGGGCGTCTGCGTCCGATTGGAGAGGTGCAAGAAGTGTCTTTGATCGCTGCCGGGGACAGCGCAATAGCCAGCGTGACATACAGGACTGCCGGGCTGGTTGGTGAACGCCGCATCAAGGCCAGCGTTGACGGCCTGTCGATCATCGCTGAAATAGATGAGACGGACAACACTGCGAGCAAGACGATACTGGTTACAGCAGGGGTTGTACCGAATCTGGCTGTACATGCCGCCAATATCAGTTTCACTCCGTTGAACGCGAACTCCGGCGACGAAATCAAGGTGCGTGCGGTTGTCCGCAATCGGGGGAGCGAAGATGTTGAAAATGTAGACGTTCATTTCCTGGACGCGACGAATGACGAAGCGGTTCCGATAGGCCCCAGCCAGTTGATTGCAAAGATTCCCGCGGGTAGCAGCGCCATTGCCGAATCTGTTTTCGACAGCAGAGGCAAGACCGGAGAGCGCAAGATCCGTGTGGTGGCCGACCGCAGCAACCTGATTTCCGAGTCTGATGAAGAGGACAATCAGGCGGAAGCAACCGTCACGATCAACCCGCCGGCGATACCGAATCTGGTGATCGAATCGAGAAACGTGGGCTTCCATCCCAACAGGCCGGTGGACGGCGACCAGGTCACGATTAACGCCACGGTGCTGAATGACGGAGGCGGGGACGCCACAGAAGTAATCGTGCAGTTCGTGGAGGGTAGTGGACAAGGCAAACCGATCAGTGAACCGCAGGTGATAGATCGGATACCGGCCGGAAGCAGTGGTGTGGCCCAGGTAGTCTTTGATACGGCTGGCAAGGACGATCCCAGGGTGCAGGTAATCGTTGATCCCAATAACTATATTTCCGAAACGGACGAAACTGACAATAGAGCGACTGCGGCATTGACGATGGCGGACCAGCCGCTGGCGAATTTGGTGGTCAGGAGCACCAACCTGGCGTTTACGCCAAAGACGCCGCGTGAAGGGCAGAGGATCATCATCACAGCGGTGATCGTCAATCACGGCAGCGCCTCGGCGCGTGATGTAGACGTCCAGTTCATGGATGCAACCGAGAGGCCCGCGGTGCCGGTCGGCGCAGCGCAGACGATCTCGTTGATCCCGGCTGGCGGCAGCGCGGCGGTGGGAATCGTCTACGACACGACCGACAAAGAGGGTAAGCGTCAGTTGAACGTGATCGCAGACCCCGGCAATTTCGTGGTCGAGAGCAGTGAGAGCGACAACATGGCGCGCAAGACGGTGGAGGTGTTGGAACGGTCGGCGCCTAACCTGATCGTACAGCCCCGAAACGTGGGCTTCAATCCGGCGACTCCGACCGAAGGGGATCGCGTGCTGATCAGAGCGGTGGTGCTCAATGACGGCGCTGAGGATGCGACCGACATTGTGGTCCAGTTCCTGGACGTAACCGAGGCAGGCGTGACGCCAATTGGTCAGCCGTTCGTGATTGCGTTCCTGGCGGCGGGGTCGAGCGCGACGGCGCCGATCGTATACGATACGCTCGACAGACCGGGCGACCGACGCATCCGCGTTGTCGTAGACCCGAACAGCTTCATTCGCGAGAGCGATAAAGAAGACAATCAGACGGTGGTTACCTTGCCGGTTCAGGCCGCCAAGGCGCCAAACCTGGCGATGCTGTCAGGCAATATCAAGTTTGACCCGCCATCTCCGGAGCTGTACGACAAGGTGACGGTCTCGGCCACAGTGCTCAACAACGGCACTGAAACCGCCCATGACGTTATTGTGCAGTTCCTGGACGTGAGCGGCGGCGGTTCGGTCCAGATCGGCGCGGAACAGTTGTTGGATGCCGTCCCGGCTGGCGGCGGCGCTACCGTAGAGGTGACCTACACCGACACCGAAGAGATAGGCAGCCGCCAGATCCGGGTGATCGTCGATCCCAACAATATCATCGCCGAGGTGAGTGAGCGGGACAACCAGGCAACGCGTGGGGTGGTCATCTCGCCGCCGCAGCTGCCGGACGTAACCGTAAGCGAATCGGACGTGGAGTTCGACCCCGAAGCACCGGTAGACGGCAAGGAGACGACGATTTCGGCAACGATTGCGAACCAGGGCAACGCACAGGCGAGAGGGTTCGTCGTGCGCTTCATGGATGTGACTGGACGTGTACCGGAGCCGATTGGAGGACCGCAGCGGATTGATCTACTGGGCGCGAATGACAGCACAACCGTATCGGTAACCTATGATACGCTGGGCAAAGCGGGAGACCGCAAGATCCGGGTGGTCGCGGATTCGGAAGATGCAGTGAAGGAATCGGACGAGGACAACAACCGGGCCGAAAAGATCCTGAGGGTGCGTACCGCTTCCGAAGCGTCCGAGGAGGCGGCGAATCTGGTAATACTGTCTTCCAACATCCGCTTCTTCCCCGCACTACCCAAACCCGGCGACGCGGTCACAATAACGGCAGTAGTTCGCAACCAGGGCGAAGAGGCTGCGGAGAACGTTAATGTACTGTTTGAGGACGCCACCGAAGAGGAAGCAACCGTGATCGGCGAGTTCACGATAACGAACCCAATTCAGCCCGGTGCGCGAGAGCTGGCGGTGATGACATTCGATACGACGGACCTGGATGGAAGCCGCATCATTCGTGTGACCGCCGACCCCGATGACGAGATCTCTGAGACAGATGAGGAAGACAATACGGCACAACGCACGTTGCGCTTCGGTACAGGGGCAGTTGGGAGCGCTCCAGGAACGGGAGAAGACGTGTCCACGTCTCCCCCTGTCGCTGAGCGAGACGGCGAAAAGGCCAATCTCACTCTGAACGCCAGTAGCGTGGAGGTGAACGTTATACCGGGCGATGATTCGGACCTGGTAATCGTGGTGGCGACGGTACAGAATCAGGGCGTCAAGGACGTGGACGGATTCGCGGTCCACGTCCTTGACGTGAATGACGGTTTCAGTACGCTGGGCTCAGTGCAAATGTTGGAACGCCTTGCCGCCGGCAGCGAGACCACGGTGCGGACGGTGTTCCGAGCAGCGGGGGGCATAGGGCTGCGCACTCTTCAGGTGGTCGTGGAGCCCTTGAATGATATAGCGGAAAGCTCAGAGAAGGACAATCGTGTGAGTGTGTTGGTAACCGGAGTGGGCTCAACCGATCAGTAGCGACAGTCCCAGCTACGGGACGCCGGCGGCATTCGCATTTCACACATGCCTTGCGCTAACAAAAGAAGTGCCTGCGCGCGTTCAGAACAGACTCAACCTCCCTTGGGCCAGCACCAAGACTCTGGAATAAATTCTCCCGGTTCCCGGCAGGGGAATCTCGAAAGTGGTGTCGGCGCCGGGGGAGATGACCTCGTCACCAAGGAAGTTCTCCACCACGTCTACAACCTCTCCGTCCTCACCGTAGAAAGTGGCAGCAACCGCAACTGATGACAGCGCATTCTCATGCCCGTTGTATAGGGAGCCGACAACGAGCATGCGGCCATCGCGTTCCACGATAGCAACGGCCGACACCTCCGGTTCCCGATATTCGCTAATGGTGATCTCTTCAGAGGAGACGGTTAGCTCGTAGCGATGCACCGCGTCAGGGTTGATGTCAACGATCATGCGGAACGGCGCGGGGCGCTCGATCTCGAGTTTGGCGAAGGCGGCCCGGACCTCGGCAGTGGCGATGAGAGCGCCGCCGCTGTTGAAGAAGCGGCCGTGAACGCGAACGTCGAAGACGTCAAAGGCTGCGCCATTGAGCAGTTCACCTACCACGACAAGCTGCGGGCCAAGTGCGTAGCTGGTGTGGCTGCGTACAAACACGGCCGACGGGATTGGCGTGCGCGTTGGCGCGGGTGTGGGCGTGGGAGTGACGGTAGGTTCCAAGCCGGCAGTCGGGGTTACTGTCGCGGTCGGTTGCGGAGGCGGAGGCGTGAGGTCTGTCGTCGCAGTTGGAGTAGCCGTCGGCTGGGGCGGCTCAACAGTAATCGTCACGGCTGCGGTTGGTGTTGAAGTTGGGGTCTGAATCGCCGTCTCAATCGGTGTAGGTGTCGGAGGCGGAATATCTGTCTCGGTGGGCGTAGGTAAAGGCGTAACTGTCGGTTGGGTGGTAACGGTAACCTCGCCGCCGGCCTGCGCCGGGGCAGCGGTTTCGGATTGCGCGCCTGCTGCGGGCTCGCGCCCCTCTGCGCTGTCGCTGGTGGTATCGACATTGGGCGGCAGGACGTCTCCGTCTGTGGGGCCGCCACAGGACGTGATCAGAAGAAGGAAGGCCGAAGCGACTAATAGTGAGAGTCGTAGCATGGTTGTTGGAGGCGCTACCTTTTCTCTATATGGGCGCAAATTGCCAGCCGTCAGATCGCGGTACAGCGAACAGATTACCCTTTTATGCCTGAAGTCACGACGCCGCTCACGAAATGGCGCTGGAGAACAAGGTAGATGACGAGCACGGGGAGCATGGTCATGGTGCCGAGGGACAGGAACCAGTGAATCTGGTATTGACGGAGTCCGCCGCCATGGCCAAATTCGGCGAGCGTCCGTTTGAAGGTCAACATACCGCGCGCCAGAGTCCAGGTTGATTCATCGGTAAGGTAGATCAGCGGACCCCACAGATCATTCCACGAGTGAAGGAAGAGGAAAATCGAGGCTGCGGCCAGCACCGGGCCGATATTGGGCAGGATCACATGGCGGTAGATGCCGATCGGGGAACAGCCATCGATCTTGGCGGCATCGTCAAGTTCGGTGGGGATGGTCATAATGTACTGGCGCAGCAGGAAGATGTAGAATGCACCGCCTCCCATCCAGAGGGGCACGATCAGCGGGAGGTAGGTGTTGAGCCAACCCAGACGGTGGAAGAGCAGGAATGTTGGAATCGCCGTGACTTGCGCCGGAACCATCATTGTCCCCAGCACGATGATGAACAGCAGGTTGCGCCCTGCGAAGCGAAGACGGGCGAAGCCGTAGGCCACCATGGAGGCGGTAAGCAGCCCCCCAAAGATAGACGACACGGTGATGAACAGCGTGTTAAGGAGGAAACGGGTGAAATTCATCGCGGTCCAGGCATCGATGAAGTTTCGCCACTGCCACGGCTGCGGCGGGAGCAGATTGATTACCGTTTCTTCGAGCAGCATTTGCTTCGTCTTGAGAGCGCCCGAGAACATCCATAGCAGCGGGAAGACCATAATGATGCCAATCGCGACAGCGATCAGATAGAGTGCGGCCTGGCGCAGCAGGCGGCTAGATATCCAGGGATTGCTTGCTGGTCTGAGATCAGATGTCATTTAAGCTTCCTCCGACTCGTAATGTACCCAGCGCCGGGCCAGCCAGAACTGCAGTAAGGTCAAGCCCATTATAATCAGGAAGAGAAGCCAGGCCAGCACGCTGGCGTAGCCGAAACGCCTCTCGGTGAAACCAACGATATAGAGATAAAGCACATAGAAGAGCGTGGAGCGCGCCGGTCCTCCTTGGGTTAACATAAAGCCCTCAGTGAAGACCTGCAGCGATCCAATCATTCCGACCACCAAGAGGAAAAAGATCGTCGGCGACAGGAGCGGCAAGGTGATATGGCGGAAGAGGGCCAGACCGCTGGCGCCATCGACCTTGGCGGCCTCGTGAAGATCATCGGGTATGCTCTGCAGGCCGGCAAGCATGATCACCATATAGTGCCCCACGCCGTATAACCGCATGATGATGTAGGAGGGCAGGGCCCACGTCATCGAAGTCAACCAGCCGATCCGATCGATGTCGAAAAGGCGCAGAATCTGGTTGAACATCCCGTAGTCCTTCTCGTACATCGCGGCCCAGACGAAGGTCAAGGCGACACCGCTGACGGCGGCCGGCAGGTAGAAGAGGCCGCGGAAAAAGGTGTGGCCCTTGAATCGCTGATTCAGGAGGAGCGCCAAGGCCAGCGAAATGATGATCGCCAGTGAGACCGTCCAAAAGGCAAAGACCGCGCTGACGCTCAACGAGCCAGTGAATCGTATGTCATGCTGAATCAGTTCAAGAAAGTTCGCCAGACCCACATATGTGATCTTCTTGTAGCCGGCGTACTGGGTAAACATCAGCCCGAGTGAAACGGCCAGTGGCCCCACCAGGAAGATGACAAATCCCAGGATCCAGGGTGAGATGAAAAGATAGCCGTAGAAGTTCTCCCGCCACGCCTCCCCGCGCGGCAGGCGAAACCGGCTCGGGCGCATCTGCGGAATAGCGGTGTTTGCTCGGGAAAGATTTGCCATAGATAGAGTTCACTTTCTTTTGCAAGGCGCCGGCTGCTTTCGCCGCGTTACTCAGATTCGTGTGGAGAGCGACCTTGTCTCGCCCGCCGGACGTCGCGGTCAGGAGACTTTTGCTGGGACCGGTCAGAACTTGAGGGCGCCCTCGGTCAGACCGCGCTGGATGCGCCGGTGAAAGAGGATGTACATGAAAATTGGAGGCCATGCCGCCAGCGAAAGGGCAGCCACCTGCAGGCTCCACAGGCTCACATACTTGCCTTCAAAGTGCATCATGCCCAGCGGGATCGTGCGCAGCGTATGCTTGTGCAGGTAGATAAGGGGCCAGAGAAAGTCGTTCCAGAAAAAGACGAAATAGAAGATTGTCATCGTAGCTATGGCCGGCATCGCCAACGGGATCATGACATGCCACAAGATCTGTAGCTCTCTGGCTCCGTCCACGCGGGCGGCGTCCTCCAGTTCGGGGGGAATAGACATGAAGTAGGCGCGGATGAAGATGATGGCCAGGGAAGACCAACTCATGTAGGTCAGGATGACAGCAAGTGGGCTATTGAGGAAAGCGATGGGCATGTCCAGGGCAGCGGCCCAGGAATCCAGAATGGCCATCAACTTGAAGCCGGGGACCATGAGCGCCTGTGTCGGCACGGCCATGCCGACCAGGAAGTAAAGAAAGAGCGCTCGATTGGCGGCGAAATGATAGCGGGCCAGTCCGTATGCGGCAGTGGTTGACACGGTGATGACGCCTATGACCGAGACGACTGCGATCAGGATGCTGTTGGCATAGAGCCGTGTAAAGTTTCCGGTCTGCCAGGCCTCGGCGATATTGGCGAAGGAGATGCGGGTTGGCAGGCCGAAGGGAGAGAGCATGACCTCCTCATTGGTCTTGAGGGATGTGTAGGACATCCAGGTCAGAGGATAGAGGATACTGATTGCGGCGGCCACCAGGAATAGATAGAACAGGAGCCTGACCGGTAGACTGAGTTCGCGAAAGACCATTGCGGCTCCTTCAAGAAGATACGGCCCCCCTGCCGGCGCGGCCAAGGGAGAATTGCAGCGTGGACATGCCGATGATGATCAGAACCAGCACCAGGGCAATGGCGGTGGCATAGCCGTGCTGCGTACGGGCTGTGCCCAGGCCAAGCTGGTAGATATAGGTGACTACCGTCTCCGAGCTGTGGTAAGGGCCGCCACCCGTTAGAGTATACACCAGATCGAAAACGCGCATTGCGTCTATCGAGGTAATGACGGAGGCCACGACCAACACCTCACGCAGCAGCGGGATCGTAACCCGCGTCGATAGTTGCCAGGGTGTGGCGCCCTCGAGACGGGCGCTCTCCTGGAGCTCGCGCGGGATGGCCTGCAGGCCGGCGATGAGCAGGAACATGGTGAAGCCAAAGTTGCGCCAGATATGGACTGCGATCACGACAAAGACGTTGAGCGTGCGCGTTCCCAGCCAGCCGAATTTGGGGCCTTCGAGACCCACCGCGCGCAACATGCTGTCGACGATACCCAGGGTTGGGTCGAGCAGGAAGTTGAACAAGATTCCAACGACCACTAATGAAAGCACAAAGGGGACGAAGAAGATACTGCGAAACCATTTGGCGAATTTTGGACCAGACTCCAGGATGATTGCGAAGAGCAGGGCGATCCCGACCTGGAAGAGGAGACAGTTGACCACGAACAGGAAGCTGTTGCGCAACGCGCCCCAGAAGAATTCGTCACCGGCCATCTGAACGAAGTTTGCCAGACCGGTGAATCTGAGCGTGGAAAAGCTGATCCCAGTCCAGTCGGTAAACCCGATCACCACCGTGCCGAACAGCGGCAGGATGAGAAAGAGCGTATAGAAGAAGAAAGCGGGCGCTATGAGGATCAGCGCAAAGCGTCCATCATAGCGGCCCGTGCGCGGGCCCTGGTCTGACCCGGCCGTCAGCGGAAAGCGCCGCATTCCTACTCCTTATCGGGAAGAGTTGCGAGCTACAGTCGTGCGGCGAGGGCTACATGCGCGCCTCGCGCCATTCGAGCACCAGATCCTCGGCGCGTTCTGCGGCCTCTACGGGGGACAGCGCGCCGCTTAACACGCCGCTGGAGCCGTGCCAGAGGATCTCCTGGCCAATGTTGTAGTCCATTGCCCGCTCGATCATGATAGTCAGGGCCGGTGCGTTTTCCAGCATTTCGATGAGCCGGGATGACTCCGGCCGCAAATTTTCCATCGGCGTCGACAGCGGCATGGGAGGCGCTTCGCCGGGCAGATGTTTGTACCAGATCTTGTGCGGTTCCTCGGATTGGAGGTACCACTTGACGAACTCCTGGGCCTCTGCGGGATGCTCCGATGCCTTGGGCACGATCAACGTGCGGGCGTTGAAGGAGACTTCGGCGGCGTTGCTTTCGGCGATATCGTCGATGGCGGGCATGAGCATGAACTGGAGGTCGATCTGGGGATTTTCCTGGGCAAACCATTCGCCCAGCAGCCAGCCGCCGGTCTGGAAAAAGGCGCCGTCGCCGCGGAAGAGTTTACCAAAGGCGGCGGGATAGTCGTCGGAGAGCACGCCCCTGGCGTAGTAATCGTTGTCAAGGAGTTCTTTGATCAGTTCCCAGACCCTTACGCCGGCCGGATCGGTGAAACGCAGGGGGGACTCGTGGTTAACATCGAGGCCGCGGAGGAAGAGATCGACCGAGCCCTTGACGCCGAAGGTTCTGATGTAGAGGTGCTGCGCCCAGTGGCCGCCGGGCCATGCGTTCTTGGCACCGATGAGGACGGGGGTGACGCCGGCACTCTTGAACGTCTCACAAGCGTCTGTGAAGGCACTCCAGGTGGTTAGGGTGGCGGGATCGATGCCGTGTTCAGCGAGGATTTCCGCGTTGTAGTACATGAGGTTGGCGACGGTCATGGCCCAGGGCGCGCCCCAGTAGCGGCCCTTGTAGAGGACCGAGTCGAGGGCGTCGGGGTAGATGGCTCCCTTGCTTTCCTCGACGACGTCGGTAAGGTCCAAGAGCTGGTCGGCCTCGATAAAGGCGGAAAGCGCGCCGGGTCCGGCGTCGGTTTGAAGGAAATCGGGCACGGCTCCACCGGCAAAGGCGGTTTTGGTGGCCTGCTCGTAGGCTAAGCCGGAGAAACCGCTGTGGGTGACGTGGATGCCCGGGTGGGCGTTGTTGAAGCTTTCGACGATTTCGTCCATCGCGCCCAACCAGGGGACGGTCGCCATTTCGGTCCACATTTCAAGCTCGGCGACCATCTCGTTCGGCGCGTCCGACCCCATGTCAGCGGAGTCGTCTGGCGCGGCAACGGGAGCGCAGGCGGCCAGCAGGCCGGCTGCTGCGATGCCTGTGGCGGCCTGCAGAAAGCTACGTCTACTCAGTTCTTTCATCTTTGTCTCCATAACGGTGGCGTTTTACGGGTAACGCGAATCTATGTCTCAACTGCAATCCGCTTGATCAGAGTATGGGCCGTGATAGTCCAGTGCACTACGGCGTGGCCCCATGAATGCGAGAATTGCCCGGTTTGTCCTGGCACGCGCCCGCGGAACTGCCGGCAGGCGGGTTTGCTTGCTATGTTGGCACGATCCCAGGCAACCGTTCTACTTTGAGCAACGGGAAAAACGAATGGATAGACGGTTGTGCGGCGACAAGGAATGGGACAGAGTACCGGGAAGACGGGGGCGAGACGCCCCCGACCCCAGGTTCATGTCATGAGCGCAGAGCGTTACGAATTGTACTTGTCGATGATACGCTGTACTTCGGTTTCGGCGGCCGCCATGAGTTCGCCCAGTTCCTGGTCGGTATGCACGGCCAGATCCCAAAGCTCATTCATGGCCTTTTGCGCTTCCTGAGCGCCTTTGAACAGTGCCCAGAAGCGGGTATTTGTGGCGTAGGCGGGCATCTCAGCGGCGATCTGCATGAACTCCTTGCCCTCGACCGCGTCCAACCATCTCTGGTCAGCGAAGTGACTCTTGGTGAAGGGGAAGTAGCCGGTTTCGAGACAGAATTCGAGATAGGGATCGCCGAGCGCCCACCACTCAGAGAATTGGTAGGCGGCGGCTTCGCGATCTTTGTCATCCTGAACCGGCATCCACAGCTCTTTGTCGTACCAAGGGGTTGCGGTGATACGGTGCACGGGATGGCTGGGTGTGTAAAGGGCGCCGAGTCCACCTTCTCCAATTTGCATTTCAAAGTCGAGCAGGCCCCAGTTTCCAACCTCCTGAAAGACGACTTTTCCGGAAGCGAGACCCTTTTCGGGCGGTTTTTCGGTAGCGCCGCCGGCGGCATAGAGGTCGCGCAGAAACTGGAGTGAATCGCGGACGCCGTCGTTGTTGATAGTAGCCTTGGTGCCGGTCTCGTCGACGTATTGTTGGCCGGCGGTCCAGGGCAGATATTCCTGGATACCGAAGGCCTGCCAGAGGGCGACACCCCAGATGTCGACCTCGTTGGCGTTGAAGCCGTCCTCATTGGGGTGCTTGCCACTCATATCGCGGGTGACGGCAACACTCCATTCGATGACGTCATCCCAGGTCCAGTCCTTGGGCGGAGGATCCATGCCGGAATCTTCCAGGGCGGCGACGTTGTAGGCAAAGAGCACGACGACCTGCTCATAGGGCATGCCCCAGAAGTAGCCGCCCACGGTCTTGGGGGCGTAGATGGCCTCGATGCCATCAACAAAGTCGTCGAAGTCAACGCCGGAAGCTTCCATGTAGTCCTGCTGGTTAACGATCAAGCCCTCTTCGATGGCCTTGATAACAGAGCCGTAACCAGCCCAGAACAGGTCGGGCGCTGTGCCGGCGGAGAGGTCTGCTTGTACACGGGACATCTCATAGCCTGTCTTGAGTTCTACCTGAATGTCCGTGCCCGGAATCACGGAGTCGTAGCGTTCGAGAATCAGTCGCTGGTTGCCGCCGAGCATATTGGTGTCCGGGTGCGGATAGGTATAAACGACCGTATATCCTTCGGCGGCGGGCATGTCGCCCTCGTCGGAGGCGGTGCCTGCGGCAGGGGGTGGCCCGCAGGCGGCCAGGATGGCTCCGGCGGCAGTGACACCGGACAAGCTCAGAAAATCACGGCGGCTGACTCTGCGTTTGATCATAATGATCTCCTTTGTGTGGCAATCGATAGAGGTCTATCCGGTGGAACATTGAAGTATACGCAGTTGGATTCTGGCCGAGAGGACGCAGAAAATACTATAGATTATGGTGTCGCGGGTGTCAAGTGCGCAAATCTGTGGGTGCATCCCAGATTTTTTGTTGGCCGTTGTCTGAAGCAGGATTTGCAGGATTTTTGGGGATTTTCAGGATGGCAGGCGATCGGTTGATGCCTGTTCAGCGGATCGTTTTTGCGTCGGGTGAAAGGGCAGGTTGCAAAGGGACAAGAATATGGGATGCACCCAAATCTGTAGAGTGTATCGAAGATTTTAGGCCAGACGTTGTTTGAACTGTGATTCTTGGAACTAGAGGATGGGCAGGATTATAGGCGATGGTTCGATTCCTGTTCAGATGGAAGTTTTTCACCTATTGCAGTTTTCGGCCGCTTGTTTTCTTTCGAACTGATGTTACAATCAGCCGATACCCACTTGAAGTGCCCACCGCCAACTGTACTGTTGCCCTGAAGCAAGACAAGGGCAAGCCCACACAGGAACAGACTATCCGATGTCAGCAACAGCAGATCGCCGCGCAGACGGAGCTACCGCCCAAAAGGAACCATCGGAGAGCAGGGAGTTTCAGACCAGAGAAGTAATCACAATCGCGACGGGACATTTTGTCCACGATAGTTACAGCGCGTTTGTGGCCCCATTGCTGCCCTTGATCCGGGAGAAATTGGCGATCGACTACGCTGCGATCGGGGGCTTGGCGATCTTTTCGCAGATGCCCAGCCTACTCCAGCCGTTCATTGGTCACGCGGCGGACAGGATCAGCCTGCGCTACTTCATTATTTTGGCGCCGGCCACGACGGCGACTCTTTGCGGGCTGCTAGGTCTGGCTAACAGCTATACGCTGCTGGCGATGCTGCTGTTTGTGATCGGCGTGAGCATGGCGACATTTCATGCGCCGGCGCCGGCGATGGTTGGGCGCATCTCGGGCGACCGGCTGGGGACGGGGATGAGCATATTCATGGCGGCGGGAGAGTTGGGCCGCACGGTAGGGCCGGCAGTAGTGATCGCAGCTGTCACTTGGTTTGGGCTTGAGGGCATTTGGCGTGTGTCCGCATTTGGTTGGCTGGCATCGGTATTTCTTTACTGGCGCTTGCGCGGCATCTCAGCCCGGCCGGCGCAGGGCAAGGGGCTTTCACTGCGACAGATGTTGCCGGGCGCGCGGCAGGTGTATCCTCCTCTGCTCTGGATCATGGCGTCGCGGGTGTTTATTTCGATCTCGATGACGACCTGGTTGCCAATTTTCATGCAGGATGTGAAGGGATATGAGTTCGAGATTGCGGGGCTTTCTTTAACGCTGTTGGAAGGGGCAGGGGTGGTAGGCGCGTTGACTGTGGGCACAGCCAGCGACTGGTTGGGACGGAGGCGCATCCTGGTTGTTCTTTTTCTGGTGGCGCCGATCTTGTTTCTGGGATTCCTCAACAGTACCGGCTGGCTGCTCTTCGCTTTATTGGTGCCGCTGGGATTTGTGATGCTGTCGCCAACAGCTGTGCTGCTGGCGGTTGTGCAGGACAACTTTCGACAGAATAGGGCGTTGGCAAACGGTCTCTTTCTGATGGCCAATTTCGTCATCCGCTCGCCCGCCTTGTGGTTACTGGGATTCATGGCAGACAGATTCGGGCTTTCGACCGCGTTTCTGATCAGTGGGCTGATCGCCTTTGTCGGCGTGCCGGCCGTCTTGTGGCTGCCGGAGCGTCGACAGGAAGATTCCCAGTAGAGGACTATGAGAAGAACAGCTGCCAGATGCGGGGCAGAAAGATGATCAGGCTGGCGGCGGCGCTGCCCAACGCCACCACCAGGATGGCACCGGCGGCCGTGTCCTTTGCTATTTTGGCGAGAGGATGAAATGTGGGTGAGGCCAAGTCCACCAGCGCTTCGAAGGCGGTATTGAGAAGCTCCAAGCCGAAGACCAGCGCTATCAGAGCTACGACTACGGCCCACTCTACTCGACTGATGCGCAAGGCAAAGCCGGCGATGACAGCGGCTGCGGCGAAGCCGAAGTGAATGCGGAGATTGCGTTCGCTGTGAAGTGCGTGGCGCAGTCCGGCGAAGGCGAATGCAAGACTCTGCCAGAAGTTCCGGGCGCGAGCAGGCGGCTTCATCTATCGGTCCGGGGTTGTTAGCCGAGGTGTAAGATCCTCGGCAGTCAAAGTGGAGAGGATCTCGGTCTGTTTGCGCCACATTGCCGCCTGCCGCGTCTCAGTGTCATGGTCATAGCCAAGCAGGTGCAGGGTGCCGTGAACGACCAGGAGTTGCAGCTCTGCGGCCAGGGAGTGGCCGTATTGCCGGGCTTGGCGTGAGGCATAGGGGAAAGCCAGCAACAGATCGCCCAATTCGGCGTCCAGTTCCGCGGCCAGGCCGTCAGGCATTTCGGCGATGGAGGGCGATCCCTCGTTGATGGCAAAACTCAGCACATCCGTCGGGGCATCCTCCTGGCGGTAGACGCGGTTGTAGCGCTGCACTTCGTCGTCGTCAACTACCAGAATCGATAACGAGTGCTGGGGCCGCCCACAGGCATGCAAGGCCGCTCGAGCCGCGGCCACAAGCCAGGCATCATCCAAACTCGCCTGAAATCGTTCGTCAATTTGAATGAGGATCTGCTCGTTCGTCATCGAAAGTGTCCGGTCGGACGCACAATTCAAATCATAGACTGTTGTAGCAGACGGACGGTAACGAACCAAGGGGGAGTGGTCTACAGCCATTGCCGCCGCGCGGTACCATTATACCGCCGGACATGACCGGGGCAATTTCTTGTTGAAGAGTGATCGCTTCAGCTAGAATAGAGGTTGATGATCCAAAGCAAGGGGTTCGCTCAGAGGTTGGCCATGTACCGCGAGCCACTAACGATAGGCATTTACAGTCATGTTTTTTGATCGAGCCAAGATCCATGTGGAGGCCGGGGCCGGAGGCAACGGCATTGTCGCTTTCCGTCACGAGAAGTTTATGCCCTTGGGAGGGCCGGCGGGCGGCAATGGCGGCGGGGGCGGGAATATCTATCTCATTGCCGACCCAAGCATGAATACGCTGCAACAGTTTCGGCGAAAGGTACATTTTCGGGCTGAGCGCGGCAAGCACGGCGGCGGCACCAAGAAAGTGGGCGCGACCGGTGAAGACCTGCTGATCCCGGTGCCGGTGGGGACAATCGCGCGCCTCGCCGAGACTGACACAGTCCTAGCTGACCTGGTAGGCGACGGGCAACAAGCCCTGGTCGCCAGAGGAGGCCGCGGGGGTCGAGGCAACGCTGCGTTCAAGAGCGGGCGCAACCGGGCGCCGCGTTTGGCTGAAAATGGCGAAGTGGGTGAAGGGCGCTGGCTGGAATTGGAACTGAAAATCGTAGCCGATGCAGGGATCGTCGGCGTGCCCAATGCGGGCAAATCGACGCTATTGAGCGTCATCAGTGAAGCCACACCTAAGATTGCCGACTATCAATTCACGACGGTTGTTCCCAATTTGGGTGTGGCTGAAGTGAACCACGTGCAGATCGTATTTGCCGACATTCCCGGTCTGCTGGAGGGCGCGCACGATGGCGTCGGCCTGGGATTGGAGTTTTTGCGACATGTCGAGCGCAGCCGCGTATTGGTCCATCTACTTGACGGCGCAAGCCCTGATCCAGCCGGCGATTATGAAGTGATCAACCAGGAGATGATGCTCTTTAACCCGACATTGGCGAAACGACCGCAGTTGGTCGTCCTCAACAAGCTCGATCTGCCGCAGGCGCGGGCTATGTTGCCGCGGCTGCAAGAGGAGTTGGCGGATGCGGGCAACCCCATTCTCGCTATAAGCGCGGTGAGCGGGGAAAACGTGCAGCAACTCCTGTACGAAGTTAAATCGCTACTGGACGGGCTGCCGGCGCCCGTAGCGACGGAGGAAGTTGAAGAGTTGCCGACGCTCTCGCCCGCCGAAGATGAACGGTCGTTCCAAGTCACCCGCCTGGATGATGATCTGTGGCAGGTAGAGGGCGTGGCTATTGAGCGGGTGGCACAGATGACGAATTGGGACTACTACGAGGCCGGTATGCGGTTTCAGCGGATCCTGTCGGCGATGGGGATCTCCGATTCTTTGCGCAAACTGGGCGTTCAGGACGGAGATACTGTGCAGATTGGCGTGATTGAGCTGGTGTGGGGATACGACAACGCGCTGGGAGAATGAGAACTTCAGTGGCGGGTGTTTGGTCGCCAGTGGTCAGGACGGTCACTGGTCAGAATGCGGCAGCACTGGTCTCAGGTCTCAGGCTACAGGTCAGCGGGCAGTGGAAGGATGAGTTTAGAATACAAACGCAGTGGCAAGCGCATCGGCGTTTTCGGCGGCACCTTCGATCCGATACATATTGGGCATCTGGTGTTGGCAGTGGAGGCGCGCCATCAGTTGCAGTTGGATGAGGTTGTACTGGCGCCGGCCGGCGATCCTCCGCATAAGCATGGCGACCCGTTATCCCCTTTACATCACCGGGTGGCCATGTGTCGCTTGGCGGTTGCCGACGACAACGAACTCGGCATCAGTCTTATTGACGCCGAGCGCCCAGGTCCCCACTACACGTCGGATATGCTGCGGCTGTTTCGCAATGAGATGGAGGCGGACGCGCAGATCTACTTTCTAATGGGGCTGGACAGTTTACGCGACTTACCCACCTGGCATGAGCCGGAGTGGCTGGTGCGAAACTGCCGGCTGGTTGCTCTGCGACGCCACGATGTTGAGATCGATTGGGCTAACTTGGAAGCGGTTCTGCCCGGCGTGAGCGAACGGGTTGATGTTCTGGACATGCCTGAACTGGAGATTGCAAGCAGAGCTCTGCGGGAAAGGGTACGTACGGAGCAACCGATTCGCTATCAGGTCCCCTGCGCGGTCGAGCGCTACATACGTGAACAGGGGCTATATCGGTCATAGAACAAGACCTTGGGACAGGCCGAGGGTGCCAACCCTCCACTTCGCGCCCCTGCTTCCCTGTTATTATTCGGAGGTCACGAAATCATGGGGCGCTGAATTGAGGAGCGGCGCCGCTGTCAATTCGACGCCCAAATGCTCCAGCGCCTTCAGGAATTGGGTATCTTCGAGCGTGCCGAACTGATCAGTGGTCATATCTCTGAGCATATCGGCGTTCACCTTTTTGGAGCTGGGCGATTGCTCGACTTCCAGATCGGGGGTTATGCCCTGGCCCTTGATCAAATTGCCGTTGGGTGTGAGCCAGTTGGTCACGCCCAGGAGAATGGCAGAGCCGTCGCTGAGCCCAAACTGGTTGAGCACCGTGCCAGTACCGAAGGTTGTCTCACCGATCAGGAAGGCGCGCTCGTTTTCCTTGAGGGCGCCGGCGGTGATTTCGCCTGCACTGGCAGTGCCTTTGTTGATCAGTACGATCAGGGGCATTTCCCTGGCATAGCCCAGACCGCTAGAGCGGTGGACGGTCTGATTCTGGTTTGCATCCGATTCGATAAGAATCAGATCACCCTTGGGCAGGAACTGACTATTAGCCTGAATGGCCTGCTGCAGAAAACCTCCCGGGTTGTTCCGCAGATCCAGTATAATGCCCTGGTTGGCTTGGGCTTCGGAGATTTCACGTAGGGCGACTTCCAGTTCCCTGTCTACACTGGAGGTAAACTGCGCGATAGAGACATAGGCGAAGTCTGTGTTGGGTATGGCGCTCCAACTCACGCTCGGAACCTCAATCCGGGCGCGAGTGATTGGGACTGTGACCGGCTCCTGGACTTCGGGGCGACGGACAGTCAGGACCACCTCGGAATTTGCCGGGCCGCGAACGAGGAGAATCACCTGATCCAACGATTTCCCTTCGACCGATTCGCCATCGACCTCCAGGATTACATCGCCAGCCAGAATACCTGCTTGTTCAGCGGGCGAGCCGTTGATCGGGGCTACGATCAAGACATTGCCATCTTCCATGGAGACATAGGCGCCGATCCCCTCGAAAGAGCCTTCAAGGCTGGACTGGTGCAACTTGACGGCATCGGGGGGGAGGAAAGTTGTATGGTCCTCGTCTCCCAAAGAGGCGAGCATCCCTTCGATGGCGCCGTACGTCATGGCGGTGAAGTCGACCCGCTCGCGGTCGACGAAATGCGCGACAACATAATCCCACGTTTCCCAGAAGATGCCGAACTCGGCGGGACGTTCTTCGGCTGCCATGGCCGAGCGGATTGTATATCCGGAGATATTGCCGCCGGCAAAAGCAAGCGCCATCAGCCAGACGATCAATATAGACAGGATTGCCCGCCTAGCCAACGGGGAACGAGGTGGTCGTATCATTCGATTCATTCCATTTTGCACTAGTGTGTACCACGCCCTCGCATTTTGTGCGTGACAGACGCCCAAGGTCTGCAATATATGCAGGCAATACAGAAAAGTATCGGCCAAGCACACTCTTTTGGCAAGTATTAGAAGGGGTTTCCAGCCTACGCTGGGGCTACGGTCTGCCTATGTTTTTTGTCCAGCATGACGAAAACGGTTTTCAATGTGAGCGGCGACCACGACGAAGGCGGAGAAAGAGGGGGAGCGAAGGGGTGGCGGTGTATCGGGTCCAAGTGCGGGAAGGTATTCGCGGTTGATGCCGGGACGAGGGGACAAGGCGCGGAAAGACTTTCATCACAGTCTCTGATAACAAAAAACTGTCCAAATGTTCAGAGCAACTGGAACAGCCAGTCTGAACATTTGGACAGTTTCATTTGTCGTTCAGCAGTCGCGAGCTTCGGTTGTTCCAAGCCGCCGGTCCGGATAAAGCAACCCTTATACCACAAGGGGGCACAGAAGAGTTGGCGGCATTCGGGACCAGGAACAAAGCAGCCCTCGCAGCAGACAGTTGGGCGCAAACCGTCGACGTCCGCTTGCCTCTAGAGGAAGTTAAGCAGTGTCGGCGGTTGCGCACCTAACTGAAAAGCTTAGTTCATGCTGATCATTACGGAACCAGAATCCTGCGAAACCATGACGTTGCCAGGGAGCATGATATTCTGGGCCAAGACTGCGTTGATCTGCGCAGCAACTGGGGCGAGCAAGCCTCCACCTACAGCCATACCGCCGACACCGGCTTGCTGGAGATCTACCATCAGATGCCCGTCACTGACCATCAGGTTGCCGACGAGGTCAAGCGTATTGCCCATCATGCTAACGCCTTCCTTCAGGGTGACGCGGAAGTGCATTGCATCCGGCTCAATCCAGACCATTACGGTATCGATCGGCTGATTCGGACCGCTGTTGGCTTCGAGAGCCTTGGTCACATAGCTGCTGAACTCAGATTCGCTCAGCATCACCTCGCCCATTACGATTCCGCCCATCAGGGCATCTTGGGCGGCCAGAGCCGCATCGTGCGAGATCTCAACGTCTCGGGCGGGCGGTTGGGGCGGCGCGGCACACGCACCAAGCACTACCAGCAGCAGAGACAGTACAACGAGTGTGAAGAGTGGGGTTCGTTTGTTCATGGTTCTGTTGCTCCTTGAGAGAATTGGGTTTAAGGGAACTGTACTTTTGATCTCATCATAAATTGATAGAGAAACAATTAAATGATGACCTTGGGCTATATGGTCTCACAAGAACAGATCAAGCGCAAATCTGAAAAAAGCGGTTCGGCGGCCTCAGAATTGACTACTCTGCATTCAAGTCCGAGATGCTGATTTTCAATTTGCAACTCTATCGTCTCACAAGAACGATTCCTTTACAAGTCGGGAAAAGGCAGGGGGCGCTTCTCCGCGTCGGCCACTTATCTGACGAGCCTAGGGGCTCCTTGAGTTGTGTTGTCGTTTCTACCAACTCTTTGATGACTGTGTGATCTCCACTGGAGTCTGGCACCGGGTTGCGCCCAAGGAGAGTGCATCTGGGACTATCATACACTTGAAGGGCGAGGCTGTCAAGCCTGAAAATTCTGTTTGGTTCATTGCAGAGTCCTGGCGGTCTTTTGATAGTAACCTGTCATTGGCCGCGGATGCGGGTGAGCCGCCCGCGTTCCCTGGGGCAAATGCAAAAATCCGGGTCTCACACAATTCGGTGGGAGGCGTTCTGCCACAAGGGCGCCACTGATTGGTGTCGGGGCATTATCAAAGGGAAAACTCAGAAAACCGGCCTATCGGTACCAGTGGATGGAGGCCCTTAGTGGGATATGGGCAGGCAGGCCTATACGGAGTAATTACCCTCCTTCGGCA
The DNA here is from genome assembly GCA_965220715.1 of Caldilineaceae bacterium. Lineage (GTDB taxonomy): Bacteria > Chloroflexota > Anaerolineae > Caldilineales > Caldilineaceae > Bin5. The sequence continues at coordinate 1,893,041 of OZ244843.1, read as the reverse complement.
GAATCCTCCAGGGTGCCGACACCTGCCAGTTCACGGTCCAGCAGATAGAGCCCCGGCTTGAATTCGCCTATCAGGCGGAGTTTCTGCACAAGGTCATCCACCAGCTCTTCTTCCTCCACCTGTTCATCGACAAACCACTGCAGAAAGCTGTCGGTGGCGTAATCCCCTTCCAGGCGCGCCAATTTTACGATGCGGTCTATCGAAGCCGTCACCCTCTGCTCTTGCCTTAGCGTGCTTTCCATCACCTCCTGCGGGGAACCGAAGCCCCCTTCCGGTGCGGGGACGGGGAAAAGCTCGACACGGCCCCGCCGGCTGTGAATGAACTGGTAGATTTTCATTGCGTGGGCCATTTCTTCTTCCGCATGGTTGAAGATCCACTGCGAAAAACCTTTGAGGCCCAATCCCTCAAAGTAGTCGGCGGCAGCCAGGTAGGTATAATGCGCCTGTAGCTCCATATTGATCTGTTGATTGAGGGCGCTCTGCACTTTCTCGACAAACATACGGAGTTTCCTTTCCGGTGTAATTCTGCTTGCGATCTTCGAAGATACAATCAAAGGGCAGGGACATGCAAGATCCTGCTGGCGGTACGATTCGCCTGGAGGTTTTCCGGCGTATGCCCCGCGCTCATGCGGCAGTTTGTCCTTGGCGCAGGCCGGCAGTTTCGGCAATTGACAGGAGCCGAAAGTCTTGGCAATGGGCAACAAGGCTTAGATGGACTGGCGGGATTTCCTGTCATACTCGTGTCTCCGCCATGCTGCAGTCGCCCGGATATTCGATTTCGATGGTGATGTGGGAAAGCTGCAGCCCGTCCAGTTCTTCGCGCGCCTGTTGTTTAATCTCACGGATTTCGGATTGATCCGCTGATTGGTCGACGACAAGATGGGTAGACAGTACGTGATGGTTGCCGTCCAGCGACCAGAGATGGGTATGGTGACAATCTTCTACGGCGTTGATGTTGCGCAGGCGTTCTGCCAGTTGCGACGGGTCCACTCCTTCAGGAGCCGCCTGCAAGAACAGTTCTGCCGTCTTTTTCAGGTGCCCCAGCACATTGTAGAGAATGTAGATTGTGATGAGGAGTGACAGAATTGAATCCAGGATGTACAGATCGATGAAGAGCAGAGTAATGCCGACGATCAGGACGGCGACCCAGCCGAGTACGTCTTCAAGCAGATGCCACATAGCGACTTTTGCGTTCATGCTGCCGCCGCCCTGCAGGCGCCATACGGCTACGCCATTGACGGCAATCCCGCCCAGGGCCAGCAGAATCATACCTGGTGCGTTGGTAGCTTCCGGGTTGAGCAGGCGCGGGATGACTTCGGCCATGACGAAGAGCCCGCCAGCGATGAGGACTGCGGCATTGATAAAGGCAGCGAGCAAAGAAAGACGGCCATACCCGTAGGAGTAGCGTGCTGGCGCCTCCTTGGCTGCGTGCTTCTCCAGGCCCCAAGCCATACCCAGCGCGATCGAGTCGCCGAGGTCGTGTAAGGCATCGGAAAGGATGGCGACGCTATTGGTGAAGTAAGCGCCTATGATTTCTATAACTGTGAAACCCAGATTCAGGAAGAATGCTGTGCGCAGGTTGGCCGAATCGCCGTGATGATGGTGATGCAGATGCGCGCCATGGCCGTGGTCATGGTCGTGTTCATAGATATGATCTCGGCCATTTTCATGGCTGTGTTCGTGATGGTGGCTATGGTCGTGACCCATAGGAGAACCTCAGTTCGGCGCAGCAGTGAGCGAAACAGGCGGCGCGACATCCATTTGCAGCACAATGTTGCACCATCCCAGCAGTTTTGACCAAATGCAGGTACCGCTCTCGGCCAGGAATGTTCGAAACCGATACTGTCATGTTTGACGTGCGCCTGGCGCGTGCAGGGAGATGTTAAGGAAAAAGGTCAACCCTAGGCCGAAACAGGCGCGGTCTGGGCGGTTTTTGTGATTTTGGCGTCGGGCTCGTCAAGCTGCAGGTGGGCCAAGTAAAGGAGGAGCAGCAGCTTGACGCCCTCCAGAGTGATATAGGCCGGGTGATAGGACGGCTCCGGGACCTCTGTGCCGTGAATGATGGCAAGGGTACGTGCATCCAGCACGGTATAGAGCAGGACGGTCTGCGTAGCAAGCAGCAGGCTGGCTAGGACAGTAATTCGACGTATATGCCGTGAACAATTTGCCTTCAGCGTAATAGCCAAAATGACGGAGGCCAGGCCAATTTCGGTGGCGTTCAGGGCGTGAAAGACGAGATGGCCAATTTCCAGTGCGACTGGCAATGTTAACGAAGGCGCCTGAAATTTGAGCGGGGTCTCCATGAAACTGATAGCAAGGACAAACCCTATCCAGAGCAAGGTGAAAATAAACACCCGTTCCCTTACACGCGTTATCAGAGGCATCATCATGCTGAAGGTGGTTTGGAGCAAGGAAGTTAGGAAAACGGGCACCGGCTAAGTAATTTGTCGGCGGCCAACCTGGCTCAACCGACCTAGCTGTAACCGACAACTGAGGAAACGGGAAAGCGAGCCATTTCGTTGCCAGGCTTTTCCTCCTGTACCAGGACGAAAAGGGAGTGTGGGCGCAAGACATAGTTGTTTATCAGTTCAGAATTGGCGGTCTAGGCTGGTGCGGCGCAAAGAGACGTAATTGGTTCGTCTGTCCCTGTCCGGTCAGTTTGAGAGCGGGCAAGGCTTCTTCGACCATCTCAACTAGTGATAGAAACTCCTGTACAGGCAGGATGACGGAAAGTTTGCCGACGCTCAGACGGCAGTGGCCATGGATCAACGACTCGCCGTTATCCTGCAGCATAGCCCGTGTATGCTGGACGTGGACTGCGAGGCGATTGAAGGCCTCGGCAGGCAGGTGTAGGCCCACCCCATCCCAGAGCAGATGGACCGTTCCATGTTCGCACTGGCTGATGTACTGTTGGGAATTACGTTCCGCAAAGATGAGAACATGCTGACACATTGGACCTTTTCTCCTACCTACCTGGTTTTTCAGCGGTCTGGGCTCAATAGATGAACCGGCTTGCGTGCGGCCCACAGCTCAACCTGGGCAGCTTGCGAGCCGCCGTTTACAGTTTCTCTGTGGTTGGTTCGGTCATCACGGTTGCTCTGTTCCGTTTTCTGCCGCGGACACGCTGCTTCTGCTGATGTTCAGCCAAAAAGTAGCTGCCAGTAACGAACAGGGCCGCTGCGCTTTGGCCGCAGATGGTCTCCCAGGTCGGGAAGATACCAAGCCAAAGGCCCATCCAATAGGGCAGGCTGAGGGAACCGACGGGTGAAATCGGCAGCCAACCAACGGCCTGCATTGTGTGAATTGTGTTGCCCACCATTACCAGCAGGACTCCGCCGATGAGGACGCCTGTAATCACCAACATCCGTTTGTAGGGCAGGCGTGTCTGGAGGTGGAAGGTAAATACGCCGACACCGGCCGTTCCGAGGAGGCCGAGAAGGACACCTTGCATTACGACAGCCGGACCTGCGTCCAGCACGAGCGCCTGCAAGAACAGTACCGTCTCGAAGCCCTCGCGGTAGACACTGGTGAAGCCGAGGGCGATAAAGCCAAGGGCCTGGGCCGATAACAGACTGTCTGCCGCGCCACCCAACAGCGACTTTTTGCGTTGATGGAAACCTGCGAGCCAGTCCTTCCAGTAGACTCGATGAAAGAACCAGTTGGTGATAAGGAGAAGGACACCCACGGCAATTAGAGAGACAACGGCTTCCAGGCGCTCACCGAAGCTGCTGAAGGCGAGCATGAGGCGTTGGGCGATCCACCAGGTGATCACGGTGGCGACCGTCGCCAATAGGACACCGACAAGCATCGAGCGTCGGAATGCGGCGTACGCGCCCACCATGCTGGCCATGAGAGCGGCGAGGATGACGATGGCTTCGAGTCCTTCGCGGAAGACGATGACGGCGGAATTGGTAATGATGGCCAGGGGCGCGGCGCCACTGCCGAGGACAGTCTGGGCTTCGGCCAAGCCGGCGTCAAGATTATCGCGAATCGCGGCAACTTCGGCAGGGGCGCGGCTCTGGGCTACAGCCAGGGAGAGCCCCGGTTGTCCTTGATAGCCGTGCCAGAAAAGGCCGTCGAGACGGGCTACCAAGTCTGGTGAGAAAGCCATCAGCCGCAACTCCGGACCTGCGTCGAAGAGAGCATAGGCCTGGATGCGACTGCTTTCGGCCAGTTCATACTCTCCGCGCCCTACCTGCTGCTCCATTTCGTTCAGCAGGGCTTCGACTACGTTAAATATGCCCTCGCCACTGTTGTCGCGAACCGCTTCGCCCAGTGTTTGTTCCGTGAGCTTAAGCGCTTCTTCCACTTGTGAACGCACGAGCTGTCTTTCATCGAGCTGGTCGAGCGACTGTTTCATTTCCTGAAGCAGGACGATGAGACGCTCGGCCGCGATGGGGTCGGCGGCGGAGATGCGGGGGTAGAGTTCGGCCAGGAACACTTCAGCCTGGTCACGAAAAGTGAGCGCCTCTCTGTACTCGGTTTCGATGGTGATCTGGCCGTTGCGAACGCCGTCGCGGTACTCAATGTAGACCAGGTCGATAAAGAGGTATAGCAGTTGACTGCGGCGGGCGAATTCTTTAGGCGAAAGGTCCACGGGTTGGTATGAGGCTATGAGACTACGCACTTCGGCGACGGCGACGGCCGTTTGGGAAAGATTTCCGGCCAGGACATCTTGTTCGAGGTTGCCCAAGGCACTCTCGACGGCGGAGGCGGCGGTCTGCCCCTCTTTGGCGACAAAATCGTCACGCAGGATGGCGAAGTAGCCCTGCAATTGACCTGTCCAAACGGCGGAGCGTGTCGGATAACCCTTTTGGGTCGCTTCTTCGAGATTGTTCAGTGCCTCACGGAGACGGAAGAAGTAGGTATCCCGCAGGTCGTCGCCCACCACGGCGAGGGTTGTCGCCTGATTGGTCTGTCCACCGAGGTAAGCGTTTACGGTCTGACGGGCCAAATTATCGATCATACTCACTTTGGTAGCGCGACGGAATTCGCGCAGACGAAGCCAATCTGCTGCGCGCGCGCCGTCTTCGGATTGCAGGGAAGCGAGCGCGGCGGTTTGGGCGCCCCAGAGGAGACCGGTCCAAAAGCGGCCGCGGGCGGCAGACAGGGCAGGGCCGTCTTTGTCCTGCGCGGCTTGGAGCGCGTCAGCTAACGCCTCTTGAATCCAGGCGTCGGCAGCGGGGGCCAAGACGGCCAGAGGAGACTGGAGCCCGTCGGCATAACTCTCGGATGCAGATTCGACATTTGCTACAGCCTGCGCGGCGAGAGTCCTTTTTGTTTCCTCTTGCTCAGCGCGCTCTGCCTCGTAAAGTGCGCGCTGGGCCTCGAAAGTGTAGCTGCGAAGTTGCTCGGCCACCTGCCACAGTTGGGCCTGGGCGTTGTCCTGTCCGGCCGGGGCGGGAGCGGAGAGCAGATTGACTTTGGGCGCCGGTTGCGCATGCGTCGTCTCCGCCATCAGGATTGCACTGCCACCAAGAAGTGCAATGCAGACCAGACAGAGAATTGCGTGGCGTCCCGGCTTGGCCGCCGGCTCGTTAGAGCTATTCACGGCTGTCTTCCTTCACAGAGTTACTCACTACATGGTTGCCAAGATAGGGCGCGGCTGCGCCCGCGACAACGGCGGGCGCAGCTAGCGAATCGATCAGGCCAGATCGAGAGTGATATTCAGGTCTGCAGCGGCCTGGGCCACCAGCGCAGCTAAGGCGGTTGCCAGATCCTGGGCCTCGGTACCGAAGAGATCGGCCTCTTCGGGGCTGAACTGCACGCCCTCCTGTTCCTGAGAGAAGAGATCGTCAACGTAGGCGATCAGCGTATCGAAGTCATTTCGGATCTGCTGATCAAGCTGAGAATCGGAATCGGACACCAGGACTGCAATATTGTCGTAGGTGAAGCTCAGACCGGCGAGAATGCCCTTGATGTCGAGGAGGCGGCTGACAGCTATGAAACTTTGCTGCCCGCTGTCGCTGCCGGTGACATAGACCGATTCCTTCCACTGCCCGAAGTACTCGTTCATGGTTGGGATCATGGTGACAAGGGCGGTCAGGGCGTCCTCAAGCGTCGGGTCCCACGCCTCGATGGCCGACTGCATTTCGATAGTCGCCTCGTTCAATCCCTGGGTGGCGCCCAAAAGGATTGCGGCTTCGGGCAGGGCTTCGCCCACGCTGATATTGCCATCGCCGTCCATATCGACCGGCAGGCCGGTGAATTCGTCGATTGTGCCCCAGAGGGTTGGTTCCAGCAGATTATGGAAAAAGTTGCCCGGGGAATCGAGTACACGGCCGTCGGGCAGCTCGAGTTGCCATTCCAGAGCCTCATCGGGCGCCTCGGCTGCAGGCGGGCCGGCGTCGATCCAGACATCGTAATGGGCCAGGGAGGGGACACCGGCGACGATGCCTTCGTCCAGTTCGTAGTAGGTGCTGGCCTCAAGCCAAAGATCTCGCGCCTGAACGACAAGAGCATTTATCTCTTCCTGGCTATCGGCCCAAAGCTGTTCGTAGGGATCGGCATCGGGATTATCCTCGCGCACCTGCTGGACGCGGTCATAGTAGTCTTGCGCCACGTCAGCCAGGCTTGCGGTGGCGGCCTGCATCAGAGAGGCATTCTCCAATGCGTATTCTTTGACAGCATTCAGGTCCACAGCTGGTGCCGACTCTGCGGGGCCGGACGAGCTTTGTGGGGCGGCCGGAACTGTTTGCACGGTGCAGGCGGTTACCGCCAGAATCAGAACTATGCAGATGGCCGATGTGAGATGCGCTTTTGCTCGAAAGAGGCGTGACGAGAGTGTTCGCTGAAGCATTTGGAAATAGTCTCCTGTATGGTTTGGTTAAGTGATCCCTATACTGCGGCCAACGGCTGACATGTTCGATTGACGTGCGCGGTTCAGCGGAACATGGCGGACGCCGACGTTACTCTACAGAAATTGCATGCGACTGAACCGGCGCCCATCCCAGCCGACATTGGTCGCGGCCACGCGGGGTGCTATACTGGAGACCGGTCCAGCGCGAAATCAGGGTGACGGTTGCGGCAACAGCCGTCACGCAGTCAATGTTTTGTGTTGGACTACCCTAGAGGTCGGCCCCAAGTGGGCCGGCCTTTTTTTTATCCACTCGCCATGCGCCTGGAAAGTTGCCGACTCAGGGCGTTGCGCGAGTGGCCGGAGACGCTGTCGCGGCCCAAACGCAACTCATTCTTTTTGGTTGCTTCATCCTCATCGCGTTTGTCGTGCAAATGACGCCAGGCGCGGAGGCTGAAAAGCAGGATCGCGACCGCTACGAGCAGAGCCAGCAGGAGGACAAGTTGTAAAATATCGAGAGTCTCCATTTCGATCCCCTGAATCGCTTTTTTGACAGACAGTGGGTGATGGACAATGAAAAATATTATAGCACCGCAGATCAGGCTGTGGGGCTGATTATTGAAGAAATTTAGCGCTGCAGGGGTGAATAGAAAAACGAAAGCGGGGTTAACTGCCTTTTTAAGCAAGGTTAACTAAACAGAGGAAATCAGAACAGTGCCAGTTGTCCGCTATCCTCCTCGGCCGGCGGTACGATTTCGGGATTCCAGTCAGGGAGAGGGAATAGTTGGCCGACGCGAGAACGCAAGCGGCGGACGGACTCCGGGGCGTGGCCTTCGAAAGGGTTGTGGACGTAGCAGAACACGTTTGTGCCATTGAGGAGCAGATCGGCGATGCGCCTAGCCCACTTGTCGAGCAGTTGGTCTTGCGGGCGCCGGATGGTTTTGTCGTCGGGCAGGGGGTCGCGGTCATGGCCGATGAGGCGGATATGGAGAGGAAGGGGCGTGTCGACGCTGGCGGCGGCGGCCTGCCAGTGGGCAAAGGTATCCGGCTGACCTGTGCGTTCGACTACAACAAAGCCGATTCGCCTCTCCATCAGGAACCGGGCAAAAGCAGTCGTCATGAGATCTAAGGCCCGGACTTCGACGGACAGTGGAATCTCCGAAGCCACAGTTGCCAAGCTGTCGATGAAGTTGGCCAGGCGGCGGCCGGAGTTGATGCGGGTACAGGTAGCGGGGAACTGGATTAGGCCGGGGGCGGCGACCGGGCCGAGAGAACGTACGACATCCAGATAGGCCGTCGTTAACTGCTCCACATCCACCAGCCTCTTTTCATGGGTGATTTCTCTGGGTGCCTTCAGAGAAAATGTGAACTCTGCTGGTACGCGCTCGAGCCAGCGCAGCAATGTTTTGGGTGCGGGCAACGCGTAGAAGCTGGTGTTGACTTCGACACTGTTGAACTTTGCGGCGTAATGGCCGAGTTGTTGGTCAGCAGGAGTTTGGGGAGGATAGAAGACGCCGCGCCAGTCGGGAAAGCTCCAAGACGAGGTGCCGATGCGCAAAGTTCCCAGATTCCTGGTCTTCATAATCGTCGCTTGCGGTATTGAAATGGATACTGAGCAGCCAACAGGTAGCGCCATATCACAGATGCAGTTTTCTTATGTGCAATATGCACAAAAACACCTTTTCAAATTCATGCAGGATGGGCAGTGGATTCTGTCCAACGATCGGGTATCCTTGCTCGTAATCGCTGGCTTGTGAAATGTCTGATGCGCCGGCGTGCGCTCTGAGAGAGCAATGCAGTGCGAATCAACGTAGGAGGAAGCACAGGCCAGTATGTTTCGTTTGGCTCATCTGCGCCACGATGTGCGCGGGCGGCGATCAAACCCAGGGAAGCGATCGCCGCACAGCATAAGTGGAGAAGATGGGCAGTTTAAATTCAGCTCTCACTTGAGGAAGGAGAATTTTTCGATGTCAATGCTTGTACGTGCTGTGACACATGGCTCGAAGTTGCGGGCGATACCCCTCGCCGTTCTTGGGCTGCTCATCTTTGCCCCATCTGCATTCGCCCAGGATGCGGCGCCCATGTCGACGGATGAAGTTGCTTATTCAGTAGACAACTTGATCCTGTTTGTCTCTGCAGTGCTGGTGCTGTTCATGCAGGCCGGCTTTGCTATGGTCGAGGCGGGTTTCAATTCGGCCAAGAATACCGTGAACATTATGTTCAAGAACATCATCGACCTGGCGAGTGGTGTTTTCTTCTATTTTCTGATTGGCTACGGCATTATGTACGGTGCGCCGGTACTTGGAGGGTGGCTCGGCTTTGGCGGTTTCGGAATCTCCTCCACGCCGCCGGAAGCGATGGCGGGCAACCTGAATCCGCAGGTTGACTTTCTGTTCCAGGTGGCCTTTGCAGCGACAGCGGCCACGATTGTCTCCGGTGCGGTGGCCGGACGCATGAAGATATCCGGCTACCTGATCTACAGCATCGTCGTTACCGCCATTATCTACCCTGTGAGCGGCTACTGGAAATGGGGTGGGGGCTGGTTGGACGCGATGGGCTTCTATGACTTTGCCGGGTCACTGGTTGTTCATGCAGTGGGCGGTTTCGCGGGCCTGGCGGCGGTCATAGTTCTCGGTCCGCGTATCGGACGCTTCGGCGGCGGTTCGACAAATCCGCTGCCACCTAGCAACATGGCGTTGGCTGCGCTGGGGGTGTTCATCCTGTGGATTGGCTGGTACGGCTTCAATCCGGGCAGCCAGCTTGCCTTCACGGGCGCGGTCAATACGGACGCCGTCATGCTGATCGCCACCAACACGACTTTGGCGGCGGCGGCGGGAACGTTGTTGGCGATGATCTACGGTTGGGTAAAGACGGGCAAGCCGAATCTGAGCTATACATTGAACGGTGCGCTGGGCGGTTTGGTCGGCATCACTGCAAACTGTGATTCAGTCAACAACGTTGAGGGCCTGATCATTGGCGCGGTGGCCGGCGTGCTGGTTTGCGTTGGCATGGAGGGGCTGGAGAAGCTCAAAGTTGACGACGCGGTTGGCGCGTGGCCGGTGCATGGACTGTGCGGCATCTGGGGCGGTATTGCCACCGGTATCTTCGGAGGCCATCCCTTTCTTGCGCAGGTCGTTGGTTCGATCGCGATTCCGGTGTGGGCGTTCGTTGCCTCCTTCATTCTCTTCACCATCATCAAGAAGGTGGGCGTGCTGCGCGTGTCACCGGAAGAGGAGCAGGCGGGTCTGGACCTCTCCGAGCATGGTGTTGGCGCCTATCATCTGGTAGGGGAAGAAACTTCTTGATACGCTTGCCTACAGAGGGGGTATAATCCCTCAAATGAAACTCTATTCCATGTAAGGTCGAACTGGAAAACGGTTCCGACACACGTATAGCATAGAAAACTGACAGGAAGCGTCCCTCTCGTGGAGTTCAGATGACGAGGGGGACGCTTTTTTTTCATTGGCCGTAACTGCAGTGGAAAGGGGATAGGAGTTAGGTGCGGGAGACCGGTGCCTGCTGGCGGGGCGGGTTTTTGGAGGGGGGCGTTGCGGGGGCTGTCCCCCCGCACAAGGGAGGGCCGGAGGCCCGACCGTCCAAAAAACAGGAGAGAGGGAGAGGATTCCGGTCATTGACATAGGTTTTTCAGCTTGTATAATCACAACCCAACGGTATTTCACCGATGGCGCGCCAGCAGCGAGGCGGCATTGGATTGCCCAGGCCCGTCTGGAAAGGACACAGAGACGGGTGTCCGTCCACTGTGATTGCGCCAGGCCGACCCCAATTCTCGTTACGAGACTCCTGACCCTTGTTCATTCGTTAACGGACAGTGATCCAAGACCTGGCAACCGCGCTGGAAGGATGCCCTGGAGGGGCAAACTATGATACGTAACAGCTTTGAGATAGGGCCGGAAGGGTGGCACTCGTATGATTACCACGGCGAGATCGTGACGGGCTCGGGCATTTATGTGCTGGCAACCTGGCAGAGAGAAGGGGGCGTCAACGACTCCGGGTTCATATGGGCCGATCAGTCGCGCTGGAGTACGGATGTGCCGGAGAGACCGATTTCGATTCTGGCGTTGATTCACTACCGGAATTGGGTCGGTCTGGGTCCAATCGATCTGAGACAGAGCGAGGTGTCGGTACTTCTTCGAGGCGATGAATTGAAACTGTATGGAGCGCAGTGCTATTTCTGGGTGCATTCGCCTGGTGTCCGTTGGCACTTTACAGGAAACCCGATTCCTATCGCGGACGGGCACTGGACGCCGGAACCGAGCCGGTTTGTGCTGGAGAACGACGAATCGCGGTGGCATCGCAGCTACAGCAGTGAAGAGTTCCAGCGTCGCAGCTATGGGCAAGGCGGGCCGCGGCTCGACGACGTGCTGGGGGAGGTACATAGCTATGGCTTTTCTTTTGTGGGATTCAACCGAGAGGTCCAAGGAAGACTGTCTTTGGGCAAGTTTGAGATTGTTGCTGGCGGATAGATGAACTTTCGCTGGCAGGAAAGCGGGGAAGAGTCAAGCAACGGCAGGCGGGCCATTTGGGAAATGATTTGATCTTGGGCGGTTCGCCAGAAGGAGGGAAAGAACAGGATGAACCAGCCTCGACCCGACGGCGACACACCGATTGACCTCGGCTCCCGCCTGGAGTTGATGGTAGACGAATATCTGATCGCGCGGCTGAGCGGAGGCGCGGCATTGCGTCTGAACCGGCCTGTGCCCCGGGAGGTGGCGCTGGTGACCGACAGACCGTGGGAGGGGAACGCCTGCACATCGTTCGCGGTCTTCCGGGACGGCGACATCTACCGTATGTATTACCTCGGCCGCCAGTTCGTTACTACGGAGGCGGGGCTAAATGAGGCGCCCCACCCGGACTTCGTCTGCTATGCCGAAAGCAGCGATGGGATCAGTTGGGTGAGGCCGGAGCTTGGGCTGGTCGAGTTTGATGGCTCGAGCAGAAACAATATCATTCTGAGTAGCCAGGAGAGCGCCTGTCCGGTGCGTGCGTTTGCGCCGTTCAAGGATGCGAACCCGGCTGCGGAAGCTGACGCTCGCTACAAGGCGTGGGCGGTCCGCATTCCGCGCCTGGATGGATCTGCGCCGCGCCCGGGACACAGCGCGGAAGTACCGGATGGGCTGCATCCTCTGAAGTCGGCCGATGGGATCTATTGGAAGGCGATGTGCGACAAGCCGGTCATTGCCGATGGCCTGCTTGACTCGCAGAACCTGGCATTTTGGGATACGGTGCGCGAGGAGTACCGCGACTACCACCGCAACGAGTTTCGCATCGCGAGGACGGGAGAGGAACCGTATGGCGCCCAGGTGCGGCCAGGCGCAGGGGGCTCTGGGGTGCGCGGCTCCCGCCATGGCCGCGATCTGCGCACGGCGACGTCGAGCGACTTTGTCAACTGGAGCGAGCCGGACTATGTAGACTACGCGCAGGGGCGCAGCGATGAGATATACAACAACGCCATTTTGCCCTATTTCCGCGCGCCGCACATCTTCGTTGGGCTGCCGACCCGGTACGTTGACCACGGCTGGTCTCAGGCTGTGGAAGATCTGCCTGAAGTGACCGAGCGCGGCTTGCGGGCCGGTGTGAGCGAACGCTACGGCAGCGCTCTGACCGACGCCATGTTCATGAGCAGTCGCGACGGCCACACATTCAACCTGTGGCCGGAGTCGTTTATCCGACCGGGTCTGCGACCAGAGGACAACTGGGTTTACGGGGACGGCTTTACCAGTTGGGGCATAGTGCCGACGCCCTCTCTGTTTGACGGCGCGCCGGATGAACTATCGATCTACGTGACGGAGGGGTACTGGCGGGGCGAGAGCATGAACCTGCGGCGCTACACGCTGCGCGTCGATGGTTTCGCGTCGGTACAGGCGCCCCTGAGCGGAGGCGAGTTGGTCACAAAGCCGCTGATCTTTGCGGGCAGCCGCTTGCGAATCAACTTCTCCGCCTCCGCGGCCGGCAGTGTTCAGGTGGAAATACTGCGTGACCAGATGAACACACCGATTGAGGGGTTCAGCCTCGACGACTGCATCGAATTGCTCGGCGACGACCTCGAACGTGTAGTGCGCTGGTCCGGCGGTTCCGACTTGAGCCATTTGGAAGGAGTCCCCATCCGTTTGCGCTTTGTACTGCGCGACGCAGATCTGTACGCGTTTCAGTTCGTCACGAACTGACCTGTCACAAATAATCCGGAGAAACTATGACCAACATGAATAGAGGCTCGATTCCGATCGATATCGGCTCCCGCCTGGAGCTGATGGTGGATGACCATTTGGTGGCGCGGTTAAGCGGTGGGGCGCAACGCCGCCTGAACAGACCGGTCCCCCAAGAAATTGCGCTGCGGTTGGACGCGCCCTGGGAGGGTAACGCCTGCGGGGGCTTTGCCGTCTTCGAGGATGGCGACCGCTATTGCATGTACTATAGGGGGCAGAATTTCGAGTACAGCAACACCGGACTCAGCTCTCCCCGCGGCAAGTACGTCTGCTATGCCGAGAGCGCCGATGGCATCGATTGGGAGAAACCGGAGTTGGGCCTGGTCGAGTTTGACGGCTCCAGGAAAAACAACATCGTCATGGACGGTGGGAACATTCTGAACGGCATGTTTTGTCCGTTCAAAGATGGTAATCCTGCCTGCGCGGCTGAAGCGCGTTACAAGTCATTTGTTCTCATGCAGCGGGGTGAGGCAAGAGGGCTGTGGGCGTATGGGTCGCCTGACGGCATCCGCTGGTCGGAGATGAGCGACGGGCCGGTCATTACAGAAGGACTGCTGGACACGCAGAATCTGGCGTTCTGGGACGGGGAGCGCGGCGAGTACCGGGCGTACCATCGCAACGAGTTCCGGCTGCCGCAGACCGGCGAGGAACCTTACAGTTCGCACCCGGTTCAGGCAAGTTCAGGTGTCCAAAGAGTAGAGGCGCACAAGCCTTCGGACGCCGACAGACAGCAGGACGGGGATGGGGGCAGCTTGCGCGGGTCTCGCTACGGGCGCGACATTCTCACTGCCACTTCGTCCGATTTTGTTCACTGGACGCCATCGGTTTATGTCAATTACAGCGAGGGCCGACCAGACGAGCTTTACACCAATCAGATAACGCCTTACTACCGGGCACCGCATCTCTTTGTGGGCTTTCCGACCCGGTATGTCGAACGTCCGTGGTCGGAGTCTTTGGAGGCGTTGCCGGAAGTTGAGCATCGCCGCATGCGCGCCGGGATCAGCGAACGCTACGGCGCCGCGTTGACTGACGGCATGTTCATGAGCAGTCGCGATGGCTACAGTTTCTACTTGTGGCCGGAGTCCTTTATCCGGCCGGGCCTGCGCCCGCGCGACAATTGGACTTATGGAGACAACTTTCAGAACTGGGGGATCGTGACGACGCCATCGGCTTTTGCCGGCGCGCCGGGGGAGTTGTCATTTTATGTGCGGGAAGGCTATTGGAGGGACGGTGTAAGTACTTTGCGGCGCTACACACTGCGGGTGGATGGTTTCGCTTCGGTGCAGGCGCCGCTGAGCGGCGGGGAACTGGTCACGAAGCCGCTCATCTTCGCCGGCCGCGAGCTGGTCCTCAACTTCTCGGCCTCTGCGGCCGGCAGCATCCGCGTTGAGTTGCTACGCGATCAGATGAACACTCCGGTCGAAGGGTTCAGCGTCGAGGACTGTGTTGTGCTGTTGGGCGACGATCTGGAGCGGGTGGTGCGTTGGAAGGACAGCCGCGAGCTAAGCGGCTTAGCCGGGACACCGCTTCGCCTGCGTTTTGTGCTGAGAGATGCAGACCTCTTTTCCTTCCGTTTTCGCGAATGACCAGTAGGCAGTTTCATTTGACAGTAGGGAGTTGCGTATCGTGAGAATTACAGCAATCGAGACGATCGCCCTGGTCGATCCGGGTAAAGCGTGGGAGACGGTGGTGCGGGTCCATACCGACGAGGGCATCAGCGGTATCGGACAGGCGGAGTCGCCGTCGCTTGTGATCGAGGCCATTATTCGCTGTGACGGCGGGCTGGAGGAGTTATTGCGCGGGGAAGACCCGCTGCAAGTCGAGCGGCTGTGGCAAAAGATGTATGCCGCCACCGGGCTGTTTGGGCGGCGGGGCGTCACGATTGCCGCGATCGGTGCGGTGGAGACGGCGCTGTGGGACATTGCGGGTCAGGCGCTGGGTAAGCCGGTCTGTGAGTTGATCTGGCAGGCTTGCTGCACTGTGACGGAATCGAGCGAGATCAAAGAGAGGGTGAGACCTTACGCAACGGTCTACCCGCCGGGAGAAGACGTCGGCGAGATTGTCGAACGTTTCACACTGGCGAGGGAACGCGGCTTTCGGGCGATGAAACTGGAGGAGTGGCCGGGCGGCTTTTCGCATGTCAGCATACAGCGGGACGTGGAAGTCGTCCGGGCGGCACGCGAGACGATTGGCGAGGAGCGTGATCTGTTGATCGACGTGCAGAACCGCTGGTCTGAGGTGGGGCAGGCGCTCGACTCAATCCGGGCGATCGAAGAGTTCAGACCGTTTTTTGTCGAGGCGCCGCTGCCGGCTGACAACCTTGCCGGTCTGGCCCGGCTGGCCGATGCCGTGGACACGCGCATCGCGGTGGGCGACTGGGGGTTTACGACTCGATTCGAGTTCGAGGAGATCATGGAGAAGGGTCGGGTGGACGTGGTGCAGCCCAGTTCGGTCCGATCCGGGGGCATACGGGAAATTACTCGCATCGCCGAGGCTGCCTATCGTCGCGGCCTGATATGCGTGCCTCATGCCTGGTGCCATATGGTCGGGGTCGCGGCGGAGATCCATCTGGCCGCGGTGTTGCCCAATATGCCCTACTTCGAGATGCCGATCGCATTCCCTGATTCGCCGATTATCTCGGAGTTGCTCCTGCCCGCGGTCGAAGTGGACGAAAATGGTCTGATCGAGGTCCCCAAGCGGCCGGGACTGGGCTTTGCGTTGAATGAAGAGGTAGTGGAGCAGTTTCGGGTGGCGCCGCATTGAGCGTTTGGACTGTAATACGGGGAGTTTTGCGCGATAGCCTGTGATATTCGTGTGCCAGATTCAGGGAATGTCGCGGGCAGTAGAGTGAGGTCTTTTCTCTCTCCTCCTTCCTCCTTTCTTCTTCCCATGTGGAGACAGACCGATGGCAAGGATGTCGGCGGCACAGGCACTGATCCAGTCGCTGCGGGCGCAGAGCGTGGACACGATATTTGGGATCATCTCCAGCCACACGATGGAGATTTTCGACGCGCTCTACGACCACCAGGAGGCCATCCGCTTCATCAGCGCCCGCCATGAACAGGCGGCGGCGATGATGGCGGACGGGTACGCCAGGGTGACGGGCAAGCCGGGCGTTTGTCTGACCAGTACCGGGCCGGGCGCGGCCAACTCCATGGGTGGCATCGGGGAGGCTTATTCTGCATCTTCAGCAGTTCTAACCATCACGAGCACGGCCGAAGAGACGTTGTACGAGCGCGGTCTGGGCACAATGCACGAGACCAAGGACCAGTTGGGCATGCTCTCGACGTTGACCCAGGACAGTGTCCATATCGGTCGACCGCAGGAGACACCGGAGCGGATCAGGGAGGCATTTGAGCGGTTCCACAGCCGGCGCCCGCGCCCGATAGCGATAGAGATACCAGCAGATTTACAAGGTCAGGAAGCGGACATGCGCATACCGGAGCCGGTCCGGACTATGGCGCCGGCGGCAGATCCGGCCGCGGTCGAGGCGGCTGCGGGCATTTTGTTGGCAGGCAGGCGGGTGGGCGTGCTGGCGGGAACGGGCGTACACCGCTCCGGAGCGGGCGGGGAGCTTGCGCGCCTGGTGGAGAGGCTTGGCGTGCCGGTGTTCACCACGGCCAACGGCAAGGGCGCGATCGCTGAAGATCACCCGCTGAGCCTTGGCATGTATGGCGGCGAGTACAATTTCCCACCAGGGGGGCTTGAAGATCCGCGCGAGACTTTCGCTAATAGTTTGGACGTACTTCTGGTCGTCGGCTCCAGCCTTTCGTACTTCAGAGCAAAGTCGCAGGGACTCCGTCAGCCACCCCACCTGATCCATCTGGACATTGACTGCGAGCCAATAGGCAAATGGTATGCCGCTGAGGTGCGTCTGGTGGGTGACGCGAGAATGGTGCTGGAGCAACTCAATACTGCGCTGGCGGACGGGACTGGTCGCGGCGACGCCGCTGGCGGGTTGGAGGCTAGCTTCGCCGGCGAGATCAGGGAGGTCCGGGAGAGAATCCGGGAGTACAAACGGCAGACCATGCCAAACGAGACGAAGATCATGGAGGCTATCCGGGCGGTGGCGGCCAGGGACGCGGTGTTTGTGGGCGATGTCGGGATCTGCAACCACCGCGGGGCCAACTACTGTTTAGAGATTTACGAGCAGCGGAGCTATGTTGCGCCTGCGTGGGGCGGCTTAGGGTTTGGATTGCCGGCCGCGGCCGGCGCCAAGGCGGGCATACCTGACCGACAGGTTATATGTATCACAGGCGACGGCGGATTTCAGTTCAATATCCAGGAATTGGGTAGTTGCGTGCAGTATGGGCTGCGACCGGTCGTGCTCGTTTTCAATGACAGCGCCTGGGGGCTATTGCGCTACTACCAAGAGAACCGAGGCAACGGGCGCTACATTGCCAGCGACCTGCGTAACCCGGATTTCTCCAGGTTGGCTGAGGCCTACGGTGCCCGCGGCGCGCAGGTCGCGTCGTTGCCAGAGTTGGTTCAAGCGTTGAGGGCGGCGCTGGAAGCCGAGACCATTACGGTAATCGACGTAAAGACGCCCGACGGCTTTTCCAACTTCAGGTAGCTGGTTGGATGGCATCGGGTGAAAAGGGAATACGTCATGGCTTCCGGCGACTTGCCACTGGCCAGGTAGGGAAGGGGGGACAGGCGCAGATGCAAGGGAAACTGACCTGCGGGTTGATCGGCTTGTCACAGGGCTGGTATGCCAATTTATTTGCGACGGAACTGCTGGCGATGAAGGATGTTGAGTTGGTTGGCGTTTGCGATCTGGGCAAAAGCCGGGACTATGTTCTGGACTGCATCGGCATCGGCGCGGAGGAGTTTGCGGCCAAGTTCGAGACAATCCTCTACCATGATGCCGCCGACCTGCTCGACCACGATCTTGACCTCGTGGTGGTGGCGAGCGAGATCGGGGAACACTGCGAGAACAGTTGCCAAGCGCTCGAAGCGGGCGCGCATGTCTTTGCTTGCAAGCCGTTTAGTTTCATTGCCGACGATGTGCGGCAGGCCATGCAGGTTGCCCAGAGCAACGGGCGAATGGTATTGCCGGGTGTACCTTCACGATTTGAGGACGGCCTGATCGAAGCGGTGCGGCGTGTGCGGGCGGGAGATGTCGGCAGGCCGCTCACGGCCCGGGTCTTTGTCAATCATGCGGCGATGACGAGCCCGCAGTGGCAGCGGGACACGGCCAGGAGCGGTGGACCGCTGGGCGAGTTTGGCACGTATGGGTTCGATATCGTGCGCTGGGTTCTGGGCGCGGAACCGGAGGAGGTCTTTGCCTATGGCGAGAACTTCATTCACAAAGGTGAAATCGAGAGCTGGGACAATGTGAAGGCGCTCGTCCGGTTCGGCAACGGTTCGCTGGGAAGCGTACACGTCTGCACTTCGATCAGTTGGGAATACCCGTTTTTCGACTTGGAGGTGGTGGGGGAGGAGGGTTGCCTGCGCACCGACTATCACAATTATCCGGTCGTGACCCAGGGGAAGTCGTCTACGCAGTTGGCGCCTATTCGCTACGCGCCGATGAATCAGCGGGAGATCGCCCACTTTGTGAAAGCGGTGCGAGGAGAGGAGGTGCTGCGCGTTACACTGGAAGACGCCTATGCGGTGGCGAGGACGATTGAGGCGGTGCAGGAGAGTCTTACTTCCCATCAGCCCGTCAGAATAGAACTTTGAGCTTTAGTGGGTCGCGCTACGATTTCGCTTCCGTCTGTTGTCGGTCGTGCGTCCTGAGAATCAGACTTGGGGTTGCCCGGGGCCACGACCATGGCATCGTCATCCGAGCACATCTACGGGTTGGGGGCAAAACCCGGAGCAAAGAGGTCATGGACCGTCCGTTGACCCAACCCTTGTCATTCCTTCCACCCAGTGCGGATGACGTGGGTAGCGCTTCAACCTGAGGCAATGCGTAGTTGGCCATGGTAGTCTACCAGCTTCTAGCGGCCATCATTAACCATAATGGCGTAGCTGACGTTCGGCAGATCCAGCCTGTGCCCGCGCTATTGACTGCTGATGAGGAGAATGATGCGTGGTCGGGACGGAGCCTGTCTTCTTCTTATTCGCTGAAGCGGAATGAGAACAGATCGGCATCCTTGAGTACGAAGCGCAAGCGCACCGGTATGCCGGCCAGCCGGCTCACGTCGGGTCCGTCTGCCCAGCGTACCACACGCGCCAGATCGTCCCCCAGCACCTCGACACAGTCGTCGAGCGTAAAGCCTGCGATGGGCGTATCCATCTGATCGCGCAGGATCTCAACGCGGATGCTGCCCGCGGCCGACGCGGAGAAGTTGAGCATCAGTTGCCGGCCCGCAAAGATGAGCGCTTTCGTTACGACTTCGCCCCCGCTCAGCGGCGCCTGGATGGAGACAAAACCGTCTATTCGCAGCGTGTAGCGTCGCAAGTTGAGACTCTCTCCCCGCCAGTAGCCTTCAGTCAGATAGAGCGAGATTTCGTCGGGCGCGCCGTTTATCGCCGATTTTGTTGTGACAAGGCCCCAATTCGGGTAGTTGTCACCGTACACCCAGTTGTCCTGCGGCCTCAACCCCGGTCGAATGAAGGACTCCGGCCAGAGTTTGAAGGTCTGCCCATCTCGGCTGGACATAAACATACTGTCGGTCAAGGCGCTGCCACTGCGTTCGCTGGTGTCGTTCTCAGCCTTGGCGTTGGCGCGACGCCGGCGATGCTCCAACTCGGGAAGTTCTTCTGTCGCGTCCGACCAGCCACGGTCGATGTAGCGCGCCGGAAATCCCAGGAAAATATGCGGGGCGCGAAAATAGGGGATGATCCCGTTTGTGTACAGTTCGTCGGTGCGCCCCTCAGTGTAATTGATGTAGACCGGGTCACTCCAGTGGATGAAGTCCTGTGAAGTCGCGGTGAGGATATCGCGTCCATAGCGCGAGCCGCGAGGCGTGTCTCGATTGCGGGCTCCCACGATTTGAGCGGAGTACGGTTGCCAGCCAGTTTCGTGGTACAGACTGCGGTGGTAGTCGCGGTATTCGCCGCGTAGCGTGTCCCAGAACGCCAGGTTGTGCGAATCCAAGAGTCCGTAGGTGATGACGGCTTCGTCGCTCATGGGCGTCCAGTGGATGCCATCGGGTGACGATAATGGGTGGAGCCCGGGCGGATCGTAGCTAACAGTCCAGGCCTTGTATTTTGCGTCAGGCGCAGCATTTGGGTTGGCATCCTTGAAGGGCGCGAACTCGGCGACTGGGAAGCGGCTTTCCTGCTTGTCAAGAATGATGTTGTTCTTATGAGAGCCGTTGAACTCGACCAGCCCAAGCTCCGGCTTTATCCAGTAGATGCCGTCTGTGCTTTCGGCGTAGCAGACAACCGCCGGATGAGATACTTCCTGCCTGGTTTCCGTTGTAACATAATGGCTACCGCGGTAATACATGCGGTACAAGCCACCGTCCTGGAAAACCGTAAAATAGAGGCAGGTGTTGCCCTCCCAGGGCATGTCTGTGACCAGCACCACTTCGCGTGGGGTGGGTCTGTGGAGACGCCACACGGCGCCACCGTGCAAACCAGCGACCAGAAAATCATCGATCATCAATTCCAGTCGTGAGCCGATTTCGATCGGGGTCTTGCCGCTGGACTGATAGGTTGCCATGTGTGTTGTTGTCCCCTCTGTTTATCAGTTCCGAAGCGGTGAACTGGGGCATTTTCATCGAGGCCGGACAATTGAACGACATCAGTAGTCTGTACTATGAATCAATAGTTCGCCAACAGGACGCCACGTCCGCGGACAGGCGCCTTCACCCCGGCCAGGTGCGGTGCAAACCAGATGCTCACCGCTGGTGCGCTCACCACCGGTTTTCCCAGGTCGTGTTCCAGAGGTTCCATGAAGGCGGCAGTGCGGATGCCACTGCAGGCAAATAACACGCAGTCGGCCTCCGGTGAGTCTGCGGCGCGTGCCAGATCGTACCAGACCGAGGGTGGGGTGTTGCCGATCTGCCACTCAGTTTCCATTTCCGCGCTTTGGCTGCCTGTTACCTCGAAACCGTGCCCTTCGAGGAATTTCTCCAGGAGCCGCGTTACTTCTGCGGGGTAGGGGGCGGCCACGGCCAGGCGCTGCACTCCCAGCGTCAGAAGCGCCTGGACTTGGGCGCTGCTGATCGTCGTGGCCGGGATATTCACTGCAGCCTGGATAGCTTCGGCGATCTTCAGATCACCTCCCACGCCACGCACGAAACTACACGAATTGCATAGAAAGACGATGGCTTGGGGGCGAGTGATGCGCAGGGTTTCTGCCGCGTCGAGGATAGGTTCCAGATCGGCGTAGCTATTCACCATGCCGGGGCTTATCGGTTCGAAGCGGGCCGCCGTCCGGTAACGGGTGAAAATCAGGGAGACGCCGGCGGGCAAGTATTGCCAGTACTCGTCGTCGTTGACTGCATCGTCGGGGGTCAGGAGGCCCAGACGCGCGCGCCAGCCTCCAACTCCGCCGCTGAGCGGCTCAACCATGGCTTCCTCACTCCCCCGTAATCTGAGCCTTGAATGTATCGACAACCTCACCCGAACGACGCAGAATCAGATAGGTCGAGGTGGGCGAATCGAAGTGTGTGTCTCCGAGCACGACAGACTCAAGTTGTGCGTCCAACAGGAATGAGCGGTCAAAAACTGGCGCAGCGCCTGCCTGGCACTGTGGATAACAATTCATGTTGGCGTCATGGCTTTGAAGGCGGCTATGCGACTGTCATTCTCTGAAAGCCTGCGGGGTCTGTCTCCTGAAGTGGAGTCAGATATACGCATTCGATTCAGCCTCGACCAATAGGATTGCACGCCTTCAAGGACGTGTCAAGACGCGGAACTACCTCTACCAGGGCAATCGCATCTAAATTCGGACGCCACAATAGCCCACGAAGGGCGCCCTACCAATTGTCAATCTTTTTAGGACAAGAAACCGGCCTCCAGTCGCCAAAGACCTTTAGTATTTGCGACGGCGCACTATGATTTGCACAGTTCTCGGCGTTTTGCCCTGAGAAGGGCGCCCACAAGGGGCGCCCCTACCCGATTCAGGCAGCCTCACGAAGTTTTTTCTAATTTGATGCAATTGCTCTGCTACCGCTACATACCATAGAGAACGACGGACAAGACAGGACAGGCCAAAGTCGTCCCAAGCGAAGCGGCAGGGGTCAGGAGCGTCCCACTGCGGGGAGACGACACCCGAGTCGTGGCCGGGATCCGCCGGTTGTCATCGTGCCGGCACAGAACGTCGACTGCGGTCGGCGATGATCGCGGTATGGGGGGCTGGCTATGCCGGTAGCGTTGCGCTTTGCGTCCGGGGAACAGGCGTACATTAGATAACTGCCAGAAAAAAAACGGGTTGCTCTGCCTCCGATGCTCTGTTAAGATAAATGTTGTTTCATGGTCGCTTGCCCGTTGCGAACCGCAGCAGCCGTACAGATGAGCAGTGGACAAATCGGGTCGCGTATGCAGCCATTTGTCCCAGCAGGTCGGAGAGAATTCACTGACCTGCCAAGATGAACCTGAGCAATACAGAGGGAGGTGATCAATAGAAAGAAGATCGCTTGTGCATTGAGGGCGCTTTGCCCTGCCGTCAGCTTTACCGCGACGGATTTGTGTGGATAGCTAGACGTATGGGAGGAAATACGCATGAAACGCATTGCCTTGTTCTACTTGTCGCTATTACTCGTTGTCACGTTCCTCGTAAGCGCTTGCGCCCCAGCGGCCGTGCAAGAGCCCTCGCAACCGGCCTCTGCAGAAGCGGAAGAAACGTCAACCCCAATGGAAGAGATGGAAGGTGGGGGCACACTTCAGGTCTGCTTCATCCAGGCCACGAGCCATGCCCATCTGGCGGGGTTTGTCGGCCGTGCGGGCAGCCAGCATTTCTACCAGGGTCGCACTATTTTCAGCGGACTGGTGCAGTTGAACCAAGACGTTACGGAGTACATACCGGAGCTCGCCGAGAGCTGGGAATTCGACGGCAACAGTATCATCTTCCATCTGCGAACCGATGTGAAATGGCATGATGGCGCTCCCTTCACATCCAAGGATGTGCTGTTCAACTACGGTCGGATCATACCGCACCCGCTGATGATCAATACAGCCTATGGCGGCCTTCGGGACTACATCGTCGGCTACAAAGAGTTCCACGAGGGCGAAGCGGATGCTGTCAGCGGCATCAACGCGCCCGATGACTACACCGTCGTCTTCGAGATGACGGGTGATTACGGCATGGTCGGGGTTCACAAGATCGCCAGCGCTATCAGGATTGTGCCCGAGCATATCCTGAGCGAGGTGCCCGAGGACCAGTGGGGGCCGGACGAGAGTGGTGTCCTGGGTCTTGAGAAAACGGACTTTTCGACGACAAATGCGATTGGGACCGGGCCGTTCATGGTCGAGGAATACGTCCCCGACCAGTATATCATCTACAGCCCGAACCCGGACTACTTCCGCGGCGCGCCGTTGCTGGACAGACTGATCTACCGCTCGTTCAATGGCGACCCAACCTCGATGATGGTGGCTACCGAAGCCGGCGAGTGCGATTGGGTCATCGGCGAAGGGGGAGGACGACCGGTCGAGTTGCAGCGCCTGGCTGCGATCCCGGAACTGAACCTGGAGATTTTCAACCCACCGGCAAACGTCTCGGTGGCCTATTGGTGGAACCTGGGACGGGAGCACATTCAGAACCCGCTTATCCGCCAGGGAATCCAGCATGCGATCAATGGAGAGCAGTTCAATGCGGTGATGGCCAGCGGCGTGAGCCATGGGGCGCGCGTATACCTGGATGGCAAATGGGGGATCAATCCCAAGGGCGCCGAGCATATCACCTACGACACCGAACTGGCCAAGCAGTTGCTGACGGAAGGCGGATGGGACTTTGAGAACGACAAGATCATCCTGGTGCTAGGGTCTCTCCATCCGGCCTGGGAACCGCTCCACCTCACGTTGCAGGAGAATTTAGCGGCGGTCGGGGTAACGGTCGAATTCAAGGTGGTCGGCGCCGACTACGGCAACGTTGTCAACAATGAACCTTACGAATGGGATCTACTGCAGGCCGGCGACTGGGCACCCTGGTTCGGCCTGCTCGGATACAACACGTCGCACCTCAATACACAGCCGTGGTATGACAAAGAGGCCCACTACGCGGAAGAGGTCGCCTTGTTGAAGAGCCTGGAGTTGGAGACGGACGACACAGTGCTTAGGGATGCTGTCTGGCAGCTCCAGGAAAGTCTGGGGGCGGATCCGTTTGGTGTGCTGCTGTACGCCCATATCAACCCCAGCCTGCGCAGCACGCGGACTCGCGGCTGCGACACCATTCCCAGCTACTACTACTTTCGAAACAACTGGAATCTCGAAAAGTGTTGGATGGCGTCGGAATAGCGGATTAACGCTTGCAGAGCCCTAAACTAAACATCTGAGGCTCTCCGGTCGCCGGCGGAAGCGCGCCGGCGGCCGGAGAGAGCACGTGAACTGATCTGCCGACAGTCCAGCCAGGAGAAACCACATGCTTCTGATCACGGTGGATAGCGGGAACCTCCTCTCTTGCGCCGAGCACGGGCAAGTGACCCGCCTAGCGGAATTGACCGTCACATCCGGTGCCGATATCTACTCGATGGATGTCGCCGACAACGATATCTGCTTCTACCCGTCCAGCGCCGGCGCGACGGCTTCAGGAGCACCGATGGACGCACTTCTGGCAGAAGGACATGATCCCTACGGAATCCTCGTTGGGGCCCTCAAGGAGGCCGGCATTGGTGTTATGCCAAATTTCCGGGTGAATGACCATCACGGCTCGCCGAGCCAGTGGACGGAATGGGAGCGGGAACATAAAGAATGGTCACTGGGGAGGGATACGGGCGCCTGGAAGTCCCACAAGAAGGTGGGAGATCCCGGCTGGCGGGAGGTCGGGGACCTGCGACAGATGGACTTTGCGATCGAGGAGGTGCGGGAGCGCCGCCTGGGCATATTGCGCGAGATTGTGGCCCGATACCCCGTGGATGGACTTCAGCTTGATTTCGGACGATCGGCGCCTTTCTTTTCGGAGCCGAAACGGGAGAAGGCGGACTACATGACCCAGTTCATGCGCGCAGTGCGGGCCATGTTGGACGAGGCGGGCAGGGAGCGCGGGGAGCAGCTGATGCTTGCGGCCGCGGTGCCGTGGGACATAGGCTACTGCACGGATGAAGGTCTCGACATTAAACAGTGGGTCGATGAAGGGCTTCTATCCTATCTGAGTCCGGGTGAATGGTACTTCGTGGACTACAATATCCCGTACTCCGATTGGGTCGCCTTAACGGAGGGCAGCAACTGTAAAGTGTACCCCATGCTCATGTCCAGCGTCTCCTCGTCGGACGCGGTCACGGAGGGAAAGCGTATCTGGCTCGGTGAAGGATTTGAGGAATTCGATCCGCCGAAGGTTCGCGCGCTGGTGGAGAGTTCGTACAGCCAGGGTGTCGACGGAATCATGTTTTACAATCTGCACGCCGGCTCGTTCGGCAGCAGATTTTATCCGCACCTGCGCGAATGGATCGATCCGGCCAGGATCCCTACCATGACCAGACACTATTTCTACGCTCGCCGTCTCAAGTATCTGCCGACGGAGTACTATTCGTTCGGCTTGCCGGAGGGCTTCGCGCCTGGCGAGGTGGAGGCGTTTACTCCTTTTGAACTTAGCGAAGTTGGTGACGGAGTGACCTACCCATTTCTCTTTGGCAGCGCGCTGGGCGGGTCAATGGCGGCATTCCAATTCAAACTGAGGGATCTGGGAGACAGTGACGAAGTAGAGGTAAGCGTGAATGGCGGCAGGCTCAATGCGGACAGCGTGGTCTTCCACCAGTGCCAGCCAGCAAACGCGCCGGAGTTTGGCTACGCGCTTTGGCAAGCCGCATTGGGGTCACCCCAGGTGAGACAGGGCGAGAATGTCCTGACCGTAAATCTGGTGAAACGCGATCCCGGACGGGCTCTCCCGGTTCAGGTGGGTGAGTTTGAGATATCGGTAGACCCCACAGTCCGGTAACAGCGCGTCAGCCGGTCAGTTACCCATGTTTTCCTGGCCACCGGTCACAGCCGAACGAGCGCGATAGCCCGCGGTCCTGCCTGACAGAGCGCCAGCGGAGTTGCCCCGTGGATCGTTTGCAGTTGCGGGAATCTTGATCGATCTCATTCACTCAATAGCCAGGATCACCACCGGTCGGCGCTGTTGATGCAGTTCTCATACTTATCACAACATTCTCGCCCAAAGTAACCGGAAGTCAGGAAACATGTCCCAGTATGTTTTGCGTCGGCTGGCGCTGATTGTCCCTCTGATGTTTGCGATAACCGTCGTAAACTACACAATCTATGTGCTGTCACCTGGCGACCCGGTTTCCGCCCTCATCAATCCCGAGTCGATGCGCTACCTGACGGAGGCGGACCTTGAAAAACTGCGGGAGGCGATGGGGCTTAACAGGCCGTTTTACGTCCGCTACGCGATCTGGTTGCGCGAAGCCCTGCGCGGGAATCTGGGCTGGTCGACGCAGATGCGTCTGCCCGTGCAGGAGATCATTGTGCGCGACCTTGGAAACACGCTCGGCCTGATGGGATGCGCGTTGTTGTTCTCCACGCTGGCAGGCATTGTGTTGGGCATCGTTTCAGCCCTCAAGCAGTATTCGATGACCGATTACATACTTACCGGCATTGCCTTCGGAGGCATAGCCGTGCCTGGATTCTTTTTCGCGCTTTTGCTGATTTACGTAGCTGGTCTGCGCCTGGAGTGGTTCCCGGTCGGAGGCATCATCACTGTGGGGGCGCCGCCTTCGCTGGCAGACCGCCTGTGGCATATGGTCTTGCCGGTGGTCGCCCTGTCCTATGAGGGCTTAAGCACGCTGTTGCGCTACACCCGCTCCAGTATGCTTGAGGTCGTGCGGCAAGACTATATTACCACGGCGCGAGCCAAGGGTCTTGCAGAGCGCACCGTGATCCTGTGGCACGCTTTCAAAAATGCCCTTCTGCCGGTCATTACGATCACGGGGTTACGACTTCCGAGCCTGGTCGGCGGAGCGGTTCTGATCGAGAGCGTCTTCAATTACCGGGGCATAGGACACACATTGGTGGCGGCCGCGGGCAGCCGCGACTACCCGCTCCTGATGGGCGGGCTGTTGGTGACGGCCATCATGGTTTTGCTGAGCAATCTGGTTGCAGATTTGGCCTACGCCTGGGCGGACCCGCGCATCAGATACGCGTAGTATTGGGATGCGCTACTGCAGCAGTATGGGAGCGCGAGAGGGAGAAAACAGGTCGTGACAGCACAGTCTTCAGGCTCGATCAGATTGCCGCAGGTGTATACCGGGGCACCGGATTCCTGGCGTAAGCGGGTCTGGCGCCGCTTCGCGCGGCATCGCGTGGCGCTCGCCAGCTTGATACTGCTCATCTTCATCACGGCCGCTGTGGTGGCCGCGCCGCTTCTGACACAGCACGGCCCAATCAAGTTTGTCGGGGCAACCGAAGCGAAGCCGACCTGGGAACACCCACTGGGCACGGACAGGTTGGGGCGGGATGTTTGGGCGCGTCTTGTGTACGGGGGACGCGTTTCGATCTCTGTGGGCATAGTAGCGGTCGCGATTTCGATCGCCATCACGATCGTTCTCGGCAGCATCTCCGGCTACTATGGGGGGTGGCTCGACATGCTCATCATGCGTTTCACAGACGTCATGATGGTCTTCCCCAGTCTCATTCTGATCATGGTGGTTGTGTCGATGATCGGCCCCAGTATCTACAATGTCATGGTCGTAATTGGCATCCTGGGTTGGACAGGGACGACGCGGCTGCTGCGAGGCCAGATTTTGTCAGTGCGGGAGTGGGACTTTGTAACGGCCGCCCGCTGCGTGGGTGCCTCCAATCGTCAGATCATGTTCCGGCATATTTTGCCGAACGCGCTGGCGCCGTTGCTGGTGGCGGCGACCTTCGGTGTTGCCGGCGCGATTCTGACCGAAGCCGGGCTCTCCTACCTCGGACTCGGCGTGCTTCCGCCTGCCCCGTCATGGGGAAGCATGCTAAACGGCGCCCAGTCGATCTATATTCTGGAAAACTTCTGGTGGCTGTGGCTGCCACCGGGCGTGGCGATCTTCGTCACGGTGCTGGCCATCAACTTTATGGGTGATGGTCTGCGCGATGCACTCGACCCGCGTACAAGCCTGTACTGACAGAGGCAGGCTCTCCAGGGTTGGGATTTTTTGCCGGCCGCGACCCTACAACAAGTAGAGAATTCTCTTCTCATTGAAGTTTCTCCCCATGAAGTCAGTACAACCAGACCTGACCGAGTATTGCCATGCGCCGCTGAGAGGATACCTCCAGGGGGACTCTCCATGAACGGCCTTCTCTCAGTACGATGATCTTTCCTTGATCGGCGGCAACCGAGATGTTACCATGAAGGGCAGCCGCCCGGACCTTGCCACCTGACACTTGCTGATGAGGAGAGCTTTCGCCTCCGTTTTGTCTTTAATGTCGCTCCGCGGTGTCGGTGCCCCGCGCGCATGCGCCTGCACAAGGTCGATCAGGACAGCGCCCAGGCTCCCAAGTTGGAACTGACGGTGAACAGCCACCGGTTCGAGGGGGCGTTGCCGACGGGGTTGAGGATCCAGTACAGTGTTCCCACTCATCGTGTCTTGCTGGCGGCTACCGAATTCGATCTGCCCGGTGGGGCGCTGCAGGAGGGCAGCATTGGGCTGGAGGCGCATCCGGAGACGACGACCGGATTGCCTGGGACCCGTAAGAGACGTAATTGCTGCTGCGGCCGGCAGCCAATAGCTTTTTTGACCACCAGTGTAGGGAGAGACAGATGAACGAAATCGAGCAGTACGAATTCGATCGCGTGGGACATCTCACGATTCCCGGTCTGCTGACGGACGATCAGGTCGGGAGCCTGGCGGCGGCCATTGACGCGCTGGAAGAGGAAGCGGCTCGGCGCGTGACGCAGTCGCCGCGCTGGAAAAGCCCCATAGGCCGATTGGAGTATCATCACAACGTCGAGAGAGGGTACTATGTCAACGGCGCCAGGGAAACGGGGAATACGCTGATGATCGAGGACTTTTTCAATGCCGACACCGCATTTGACGTGCTGGTAAATCACGCGCCGACGATGTCCTACATCCACGCCATCGTTCAGGGGCGGACGACGATCAACAACTCTGAAATTCGTATCCGCTACCCCGGCAACCAGACCGGCACGCATATGGGCGGGCCGATTGGCGTCAAGCATATGTACGCCTATAACCAGGCAGGGATCAACTGCATGATGGTGCGGATGGTCTATTTCGTACACGACGTCGGGCCGGACGATGGACCTTTCTGCGTTGTGCCGGCAACGCATAAGAGCAACATGAAATCTCCTTATCAGGGCACTAATCCGGACGAGGAACCTGGCATGATCGGGCTACCGGTACAGTCCGGTGACTGCATTCTTTTCACCGAGAATTTGCGCCACGGCGGTCTGACCAATCGCTCCAACAGTACCCGAAAGACGATCCATGTAGGCTACGGCCCATTTTTTATGAAGTCGCAGAACATCGCGACAATGGATGAAGATCAGTATATTTTGCCCCAGACGTATGAGCGATACACGCCTGAACAGCGCCAACTCTTCCGGGCCTGGCCGACGACGCTCGAACGGGAGTTTGGGGGAGATCACAAGGGGTAGTTTCGCCATGCTTGCCATATACAGAGAGGAACTTGCCGGCATCCCCTCATTCATTTTGCGTGATACCCGGGTGGCTGAAGGCCCTGTCGTCATCCACTACCACGGCTGGACCGGCGACAAGGGCAGCCTCGAGAACCCGGACCAATCGCTCGTACAGCTGGCGTCGGCGGGGTTTTGCGTGGTGGCCCCCGACTGTTTCGAACACGGCGAACGAAGAAGCGACGCCTGGTTTCGGGCCCAATTCAACGGCTGGGCTTTTGTCTGCCAGGCGATGGACAGGACGCGCGCCGAGGCGCCGGCGCTATTCGAGGCTGTCATGGCGCTGCCGTTCAGCTCAGCCCGCAGTCCCCAGGTGTGCGGGTCCTCGATGGGCGGCCTGATTGCGCAGATGGTCTTCGCCGAGAGCAGGTCGTATGTTTCCATGGTTTCGATTGTAGGCCGGTCGAGTTTTTTCCAGGCCGATGAATGGTGCCGGCAGGCGCAGCAGGGGACCTGGTGCGACGACTGGTGCGCGGAATACGGCACGCAGTCCCATCCCGACCGTTATACGGACCGGCCGGTCCTCTTCATTGACGGCGGCCTCGATACCGACTGCCCGGCGTCCACCAACGCGGAGACGGTGCACCTTATCAACGACCGGGGCGGGCGGGCGGAGCATTTCGTGGACCCGGAAGTCGGTCATGCCCGCTCACCGTCCATGCGGGCCAGATTTGTTGACTGGTTGATCACGCACGGCCAACCGCCGCTGGCCGCCGCCTGACCACCCGGAGCGGGACGACACTGGGACTGTATCGCCTGTTGCGGCGGAAAACGGGTACGAGCCGATTTTCTCGTGAACGGATAGTTAGACACAGGAGTACTGCTCGTGGACAAGAGTACGGACGTGCAACATGATGTTTCCAAGATCATCGCCGAGATGGATGAACGGGGCTATTGCGTCATCCCTGGGGTGATCACACCGGAGAAGGCGGATGAAGCCCGCGCTGTGCTGGAATGCCTGTTGGAGGAGGAGGCAACGGAGGGTACGTGGCGGGCGAAGACCCAACGCGTCGCCCGCATCGCGGTCAAAGATCCGATTTTTGTGGAGCTGATGACCCATCCCTTGATCGTCTCGCTCTGGAGAGAGTATCTCGACGAGGATATGATCTGCTCCACGTGGACCTCTAACACGGCCTATCCCGGTTTCAACCGCTATGGTTGGCATCCGGACTTTCCGTTCCAGCGTGTGAATCAGCCCTGGCCGACCGACAATGTGAGCGGTCAGACGATGTGGCTGCTAGACGACTTGACGGTCGAGAATGGGGGCACGGGCATTTTGCCCTATAGTCATCTCAAAGGCCATCGGCCAGAGCCCGAAATTGCCCACCAGTGGATCGAGGAAGCGGAGATCCTGACCGGTCAGCGCGGCAGTGTGATGGTGATGACCGGAAGGACTTGGCACTCGGCCCGGCCCAATGTAACTGACAAGGCGCGTTCCGTTTTATTGGGGATGTATACCCGCCCCTTCTACGTTACGCAGGAGGATATGCGCGCCCAGTTGGCCGACCTGGAAAATCCGTCGGAATTGGTGCAGCAGGTAATGGGCGCGAACCAGTGGCAGCCGGGTGTTGTGAGCAACAGGTACTAACGTTGGCGTAGGCTGGGATACCGCATTCGAGACGCGTTGGGGATTGCGCAACCCAGTTGGCGGTCTGCGGCCTGTGCACAGAGTCATGGCTGTGGTTGCTGTCAGCGCCATCTGTCCGATCTTGTCGGGCAGCTGTACAGAACGAGATTCAGTTCAGTTGAGGAGGAAGGTCATGCCGTTGATCAACCTGAAACATGCAGAAATGTTTGTAGAGGGCCTCGACCATCCTGAAGGGGTGGCGTTGGGTCCTGATGGCAACATATATGCCGGTGGCGAAGCGGGGCAGGTCTACCGCATCGACTATGAACAGCGTGGGGTCGAGGCATATGGGGATACGGGCGGCCTCAACCTGGGCATGGCCTTGGACGCGGCCGCCAATGTGTATATCTGTACGGCTGACCGCGGGGCGGTCTACAAGGTGACGCCGGTGGGCGAGGTGAGCCAATACAGCGCCGGCAGCGAGGAGCGCCCGATGCGCACCCCCAACTATCCGGCGTTCGACGCGCAGGGGAAATTGTACGTGACCGACTCCGGAACATGGTATGGCAACGACGGTTGCATTTTCTGCGTCGCGCCGGATGGCACCACCAGCCTAGTCGATACGGAGAACAGCCAGTTTCCCAACGGCTGCGCGGTCAGCCCCGACGGCCGATACCTTTATGTTGCGATGTCACTCACACCCCCTAAAATAATCCGCTTTCCGATTGAGGGTGGTAGTAAAGTTGGACCCACCGAGACTGTTGTCGAGTTGCCCCACATTGTGCCGGACGGCCTGGCCTTTTGCGCGGACGGCGGCTTTCTGATCTCCTGCTACCGGCCGGACACGATTTTGCGGGTTTTGCCCAATGGCGATCTCACAGTCCTGATGGACGACTACGAAGGAACGATCCTGGGAGCGCCGACCAATGTCTGTTTCGGCGGCCCGGAGTTGTCGGTGCTGTTCTGGGCCAATCTGGGGCGCTGGCATCTGGGGCAGAATGCCCACACCGGGCTGCGAGGGGCGGAGTTGTTTTATCCTGACATCAGTTCACCATAGGAGTGGAGGCAGAGGGGCGTGTGACTCGTCGACAGTCATTACCATCATTGGCAACGCCTGTTCAGTGGGCTATAATGCCAGACAGTGAAGAGTGGGCAGCACAGTCGCAAGCTGCTGTCGACTAACCACTTATTGCGCCTCTCCCTGCCACCAAAGATGTTGTCATGTCCTACGGCGCGAGCGCTGGAACCAATCTACTCCCTATATCCTCACAACTGGGCCGGTACCGGGTACTTGAGCCGTTAGGGCAGGGTGCGACGGCCGTTGTGTACCGTGCGCAGGACCTGACCGGAAGGCAGGTGGCCCTTAAGGCGCTCAACAGCGTGGCGGCGAGCCAGCCCCATATGCGCTCATGCTTCGAGATGGAGTACCGCACGTTGGCCCGGCTGCGCCATCCGGGAATCCTGCGAGTTCACGACGCCGGCGAGGCCAACGGCCGCCTTTTCATTGCCATGGAGCTAGTCGAAGGCGGCACTCTGGAGCAGTTTCTGCAACGCGCCAAGGCGATCGGCGAAGTTGCGGCCATCGACATTGCCCGCCAGGTCGCTGAGGCGCTAGAGTATATCCACAGCCTCGGCTATGTCCACCGAGATGTAAAGACGTCCAACGTTCTGTTGGGATCGATGGGACGGGCCGTGCTTTTCGACTTCGGTACTGTCTACGACATCGACGGTCTGACAAACGAAGGGCCGGGCATATATGGTACCCCGGCATTTCTGGCGCCGGAGCAGATACTCGCCGAAGCGGAGCCCGACCGACGCTCGGACCTGTACAGTTTGGGAATCGTGCTTTATTTGATGGTTGCTGGACGCAGACCTTTTTACGGCTCAAGGGAAGAGGTACTGGAAGCGCACCTCGCTCAGGAACCGCCGCCGCCGTCGGAGTTCGGCTGGGTATCGCCTGAACTGGAGCGGATCATCCTTAAGGCGCTCGCCAAGAAGCCGGAGGATCGTTTTGAGAGCGGCGGCGACTTTGCATTGGCGCTGCGAGGGGTGGAGGTGGAGACGGAGCAGCCAAAGCCGCGGCTGGCAACGCGTTTGCGGTCGTGGCTACAGGATACGGTGCGACCGGAATAAGAGCAGGGGGGGTCGAGGGCAGTGCTTTCAGCGGGTTTCCGTCAGTCTTCGAGTCCGTTTATCAAAGCCAACTTGACTTCACCGATAGCCCGTGTCACATCTATTTCACGCGGGCAAGCCTGGACACAGTTGAAGACCGTGCGGCAGCGCCAGACGCCGTCAACATCGTTGAGTACGCGTAGCCGCAAATCTGCGGCGGTGTCGCGGTCATCGAAGATGAAGCGGTGGGCCTGGACGATGGCGGCCGGGCCGATATAGTCCTCGTTGGCCCAGAAACTGGGACAGGAAGTAGTACAGGCTGCGCACAGAATGCACTTGGTGGTATCGTCGTAGCGTTCGCGTGCTTCCTGACTCTGGTAGCGCTCGCCTTCTGCAGGAAGTTGGTCGTTGATCAGATAGGGCAGTACTGCCCTATATTTGGCGAAAAAAGGTTCCATATCCACCACCAGGTCCTTGATCAACGGCATAGAGCGCAGTGGTTCGATCTGGCACACGTCGCCAACGTCCTGCATCAACACTTTGCAGGCCAGCGCGTTGCGCCCGTTGATCACCATGGCATCGCTGCCGCAGATGCCGTGGGCGCAGGAACGCCGCAAGGTGAGCGTTCCGTCCTGGTACCACTTTACCTGGTGCAGAGCGTCCAGTACCCGGTCGCTCGCTTCCACATCCACCCAATACTCCCCCCACCATGGCTTGGAATCGGTTTCCGGATTGAATCTGCGAATTCGCATTTTGATGCGCATATTAGTAGGTTCGCTCCTTGGGCTGGTGGATAGTGATGTTCACGGGCGCATAGTCCAAGCTGATCTCCCCATCTACTTTCGTCGCGTAGGTGTGTGTAAGCCAGTTCTCATCGTTACGGG
Source organism: Caldilineaceae bacterium (assembly GCA_965220715.1). Taxonomy (GTDB): domain Bacteria; phylum Chloroflexota; class Anaerolineae; order Caldilineales; family Caldilineaceae; genus Bin5. The sequence continues at coordinate 1,858,771 of OZ244843.1, read as the reverse complement.
ATTTATAGTCTTCGCGGCTGTGCGCCCCGCGGCTTTCCTGGCGTGCCAACGCGCTGGCGGCGGTGACCTCGGCCAGGTCGAGCAAGTTTTGTAGTTCGATTGCTTCGAGGATGTCGGTATTGAAGCGCTTGCCCTTGTCCATAACGGTAATATCCTGGGCACATTCCTGCATTTCTCGCACGCGAGTCAGGGCAGACTGGATGCCCTCTTCGGTGCGGAAGACGCCTACGTTGTCCATCATCAGCGCCTGCATTTCGGTGCGCAGATCAGCGACATTGTATTGGCCTTCATGGTCCAGCATCCTCTGTAGCGTTGCCTGGGTAGGCTGCCACGTTTCTGCCGGCAGTTCCGCCCAGTCGTTCTGCTGGGAATAGGCGGCGGCGGCTTTGCCGGCGCGCTTGCCGAAGACGACCAGATCCACGAGGCTGTTGGTGCCGAGGCGATTGGCGCCGTGAACGCTGACGCAGGCAACCTCGCCGGCGGCGTAGAAACCGGGCACTACGTCGCCCTGAGCATTGCGTTGCACCTCGCCGTTGACGTTGGTGGGGATGCCGCCCATGGCATAGTGGGCGGTAGGCTGCACTGGCATCGGCTCCAGCGCGGGGTCGATGCCGAGATAGGTTTTGCAGAATTCGGCGCTGTCGGCAAGTTTCGTCTCTACGACCTGGCGCCCGAGGTGGGTGGCGTCGAGATGGACGTAGCGCCCGCCGTCGATGCCCTTGTTGTCGCGGACCTCCAGATAGATGGCGCGGCTGACTACGTCGCGGCTGGCCAAGTCTTTCAGGTTGGGTGCGTAGCGCTCCATGAAGCGCTCGCCATCACGGTTGCGCAGAATGCCGCCCTCGCCGCGCACGCCTTCGGTGATGAGAATGCCCATCTTGTAGATGCCAGTGGGGTGAAACTGGAAGAACTCCATATCCTCCAGGGGGATGCCCTTGTGCAGGGCGATGGCGGGGCCGTCGCCGGTGAGGCTGTGGGCGTTGCTGGTGATCTCCCACATTCGGCCAAAACCGCCGGTGGCAAAAATAAGCGCCTTGCCATGGAAGACGTGCAGGTCGCCGCTGTCGATCTCGTAGGCGACGACGCCGGTGGCCTGTCCGTCGGCGGAGAGCAGCAGGTCCAGCACGTGAAACTCATCGAAGAAGCGCACGTTATGGGCGATGCACTGCTGGTAGAGCGTCTGCAGGATCATGTGGCCGGTGCGGTCGGCGGCGTGACAGGCGCGGCGCACCGGTTTTTCGCCGAAATTGCTGGTATGGCCGCCGAACGGCCGCTGGGCAATCTTGCCCTCGGGCGTACGGTCGAAGGGGAGACCCATATGTTCCAGTTCGTAGATTACGTCGACTGCTTCCTGGCACATGATGTCGACCGCATCCTGGTCGGCGAGGTAGTCGCTGCCCTTAATTGTGTCAAAGGTGTGCCATTCGGCCCGATCCTCTTCGAGGTTGCCCAGGGCTGCGCCGATTCCCCCCTGCGCGGTGCCGGTATGGCTGCGGGTCGGATAGAGTTTGGTCAGGACAGCGGTATCGCTGCCCTGGCTGGCGTAGAGGGCCGCCATGAGCCCGGCGCCGCCAGCGCCGACAACGATGGTTTCAAATTTGTGGGTGTGGATCATCTTGTCCTCATATATCGAAGCGGAAACAATACTGGCGACTACCCGATGCCGAGCAGTCGTCCGAGACCGCCAGCACCCAGAATGATTGCCAAACTACCGGCCAGAATCAGCAGAGCGCCGGTGCCGTAGACAAGGCCGGTGAGCATAAGATTGAGAAATTTGTTATGTGCGTAGTCGTTGATTGAGAAGCGAGCACCGTTCATGCCGTGTGCCATGCCGATGAATAGAAGCGAGGCGTCGAACAGGCGCCAGAACACGCCGGCCGGGCCTGACCAGCGCTCGGCAATGTTATCGAAGGTGATGTTTTCGACGCGCACGAACATGTGCATATAGAGCAGGTGGAAGACAACAGTGACAAACATCACCAGCCCGCTGAGGCGCATAAACAGCCAGATTTTGCGTTCGTGATTGGGTGCGCCGTAGCGGAGTTTCCCCTTGATTGGTCGACTAGACGATGTAAATGCCATGTTGCGCTCCTCAGAAGAGGCCATTCAGGGTGATTATGGCTGCCGGCACCAGCACCAAGACTACGAGCGCCAGTTCGATGCGCACAATCGTCCGCTGGAATTTGCCCAGCGCCGGGAAGAAGTCGATGATGATGATTCTCATGCCGTTGGCCGCATGATAGAGTACGCCGAAAAGGAGAAAAACCTCCATGACCTTGGCCGGCGGCGATATGTACAGGGTCTTATGGACCCATTCATACGGCTCCGGTCCGATTGCGGCGATGAAGATGCTGACGATGTGCATATACAGGAAGAGCACGATGCCAAGACCGCTGGCCCGGTGCAATATCCAGGCCCACTGGCCCTCCGCTCCCCGGTAGGATATGCCTCTGTAGATCGATGCTACGAGGGCAGCCATAGGCTGGGATTTCCTTTTCGCGGTTTGCGAATTTGAGATGGGAGGTAGATGCTGGACGCCTTGTTCAGATGCAATTGAATACTTTAACGAATCATAATCATCACGGGTGATCCTGTCAATTCAGACCGGGGAATGAAAACGATCCGCGGGATCGCACTGCGCTATTTCCAGTAGAGTCTGGAGCGTATCAGGAAAGGGGAACCGAGCGGGTCAGAGCAGGTGGCGGTCAAGTATTGGGGCTGTTGGGCCACACCCAGTTTCGCTATCATTTCTCCCTTTCGCTAACCGGCGCAGTGCTGCGAAAGATTCTTTCGACAGGTTCCCCAGGCCAGTTGTGTTCGCTCAGGGCGCTACTTCTCCTACTGGCGTTCCTCCCAACTCATGCTGGCCACGAGAACATCAGGCTCCCAGACGTCGATCTCGACGGTCGGTGTCAAGGTCTCGACGTTGTAAACGACAAGCCGCAACTCGTACACTCCAGGCGGGAGGCCGGCCGGGATTTCGAGGTCAAACCATGTGTCGACAGGATCATTTTCCGACCATTTGCTCGTTGCCCTGGACTCCGAGTCGGCCAGGACTTCGTCCTGGTGGAGGACTTTACTCCCATTCTCGTCGTAGAGGCGCAAGGAAATCGCATAATCGACTTGCATTTCTGGTCCGGTCTGCCAACGCATGCCTACTCGGAGAGGGAGATCCTGTCTCAGAATAATCGTCTCGCGGGTGGAAAGGCGCTCGTCACCCTGCTCCAGTAGATATTCCAGCAGGTCGATGCCGCCGTCATAGTTGACCTCCGCGCTTTGCTGGCGCTCTTGCTGGACGGGGTCGCCGCCGCCGGTCATGAGGTGCCGGATACGCGGCAGAAGGTCGGCTGAGGAGGCAACCAGCGCGAACTTTCCGTCGGCGATACTGGAGCCGCTGATGCCGATTACTGCGCCGGTGTCCGATACGAGGGCACCGCCGCTTTGTCCGCCGGCGATGGAAGCGTCGGTCTGGAAATAGGTGATTCCCCCTGAACCGGTTTGCCGCAGACGCGACAGGATCCCTTTGACTATGGTCGGCTGTGGGAAGGATTCGAATTCGGCCGGGTAACCAATCAGGTACATATCTGCGCCGATGGGTGTGTTTTCCCCGTCGATCAGGGGGACAGGCTCCATAGAGATTGGGATCGGTCCAAGGACAGCTAGGTCGGTCTCCAGCTCCCACCCTCTTACCGGTACGCCATCGAATTCGGCTCCGTTGGGAAAGACTACGCGGGCAGTCTCGGAGGGATAGACTACATGGCGATTGGTAACGAGGTATCTGCCTTCGATGAGGACGCCGCTGCCACTGGTTTCAGCGGTTTGAATGTAAGCGATTGCCGGTGAAACTTTGGTGAAGATCTGGGCGGAGGAGAGCTTTGGCGGGATAAAGATATCTATCGTGGTGTCTTCAGTGTTGGCCGTCGTCACTAAAGGTGCATAGATCCATGCCAACGAACCAATAAACCGGATCCGCCACCAGTCGCTCGTCTGATTCCTACCAATGATCGGAAACAGATCTCCTGGCTTCGCAGAGCCGACGATGGGGTAGTACGTGCCAGGCCCGCTACGGACTTTCATGTTCCTCTCGACAAGCACGATCGGCTCGGGTACCGGTGTCTGAGTGGGCTTTGAAGCTACATCGGGAAGAACTTCACGTATTGCCGTTGCGTTGGAAGGAGTACCCGACGAGGTAGGTTGCGCTACCGCGGTTACAAGGGAGTTGACGAATTCGGGACGTTCTTCAAGAAAAAAGGACAGCGCCAACAGAAGGAGCAGGACACCTATGACTGTACCCTGAATCCACCACCTGTTTGCCGTACGTTTCGATGGCGGAGAGTCGAAGGAGTGTCCGCAGTGCCCGCAGAGTAGGTCGGTGTCCGGGATAAATTGGTCGCAGCCAGGGCAACGTCTATAGAGTGTTTCAGCCATTGGAAAATCTCAGTCTGATAGAGAGATTTTCGCCATCTCCATTTTTGAGCACAACAGGAAAACAGGAGACCCGCGCGGCGTGGGCGGGCCACCCTGTTCCGGGCAATGCGTTACGGCAGCGCGCCCTTACATATTGTCGATCAGCGCTTGGCCGAATTCACTGCACTTGAGGAGTGTCGCGCTCTCCATCAGACGTTCGAAGTCGTAGGTGACCCGTTTCTGGCCGATCGTTTTTTCCATCGACTGGACAATCAGGTCTGCGGCCCGGTGCCACCCCAGATGGCGCAGCATCATCTCTCCGGACAGGATCACCGACGAAGGGTTGACCTTGTCCTGGCCGGCGTATTTGGGAGCGGTGCCGTGGGTAGCCTCGAAGATGGCGCGGCCGGTCTCGTAGTTTATGTTGGCGCCGGGAGCAATGCCGATACCGCCCACCTGTGCAGCTAGGGCATCGCTGATATAGTCGCCATTCAGATTGAGTGTTGCCAACACTTCGTACTCGGCCGGGCGGGTGAGGATCTGTTGCAGCATGGCATCGGCGATGACATCCTTTATGATGATGTCTCCATCCTCTGCTGCCGGCAGTTTGCGCCAGGGGCCGCCATCCAGCAGTTGCGCGCCGAAACGCTCGTCGGCGGTCTGGTAGCCCCAGTTGCGGAAGGCCCCTTCGGTAAACTTCATGATGTTGCCTTTATGCACGAGGGTCACACTCTTGCGGCCGTTGTCAAGGGCGTATTGGATGGCGGCGCGCACGAGGCGGTCAGTGCCCTCCTGGCTGACCGGCTTGATGCCGAAGCCGGCGGTGTCGGGGAAGCGCACTTTGGCGTACCTTTCGGCGAAGGCCTGGCTGAACAGCTGCTTGAAGCGCTCGGCCTCCTCGGTTCCTTCTTCGAACTCGATACCGGCGTAAATGTCCTCGGTGTTTTCGCGAAAGATCACCATGTCCACCAGTTCCGGCTGCTTCACAGGGCTGGGGACGCCGTTAAAGTACCGAACCGGGCGCACGCAGGCATAGAGATCCAGCCGCTGGCGCAGGGCGACGTTTATGCTGCGAATGCCGCCTCCAACCGGAGTCGTCAGAGGGCCTTTGAGCGCGACCATGTATTCATCGATTGCGTCCAAAGTCTCTTGAGGCAACCATACTATCTCCTGGTAGACGTCGTTGGCCTTGTCGCCGGCGAAGACCTCCATCCAGACGATCTCTTTCAGTCCGCGATAGGCCTTGGCCACCGCGGCATCCAGCACGGGCTGGCTGGCTGCCCAGATGTCCGGGCCGGTGCCATCGCCTTCGATGAAACAGACGATGGGATTGTCCGGCACTCGCAAATTTCCATCGTGATCGATGTCGATCCTTTCGCCTTCGCTGGGAACGACAATCCTCTCATACACCATCAGTGCAAAGCCTCCAATTGGGATGGGTAAAACAGCATTTAAGCCAGGTCTTCCTCTACTTTTGCAAGCCAGTGCGCGTCTGCGCGGCTGAAAATTTCGCCGGAGCGCTGCCGGCTCCATGGCCCGACGAGCCAATAGATCAAGCGTGCGGCCGATTCCGGACTGAGCAGTGTGCTCTGCTGGTGGGCCTCATGGAAAAGGCTGTAGTCCAGGGTGGAACCGTGTGTGTCGATGCTGCGAATGTCGGCCTGCATTTCTGTATCCACCATTCCAGGCGCGAGCCCGTTGACCGTCACACCGGCCACGCCGTCAGCCAGCAGTTCCGCGGCCAGGCAACGGGTCAGCATGTCGAGGCCGGCTTTGGCCGCGCAGTAGGCGCTCCATCCGGGCACGGCATGCGCGGCTGCGCCGCTTGTGATGTTGAGGATGCGGCCATAACCCTTGTCGATCATGACAGGCAGGACATTGCGGGCCAATTGAAACGGGCCGATGAGATTGCAATGGATGTTGTAGGCCCATTCCTCCGGGTCGGCCTCAATTACTTGCTCGACCGGCCAGACAATGCCGGCGTTGTTCACCAGAATATCGACCCGGTCAAATTGGGTGAGCGCCGCTTCCACCACTTCTTCGATCTGATCGGGACTGGCGACATCGCAGGGCACGGCGATGGCCCGCGCCCCAGCGCCCCTGATCTTCTTGGCGACAGCCTCAATCTGATCTTCGCTGCGCGCGGTGAGGACGACGGCTGCGCCGGCTGCGGCCAGGAGATTGCCGGCAGCTGCGCCGATGCCGCGACCGCCACCGGTGATGATCGCCACCTGCCCCTGTAATTTTCTGGAACCCTTACGCTGCGCCATTGTTGTGAGATGGCTTCCGCCCCTTGACACGAAAAGGAATCGAAAGCGGTTGTGTTAAACGACAAGTTTTCGGCCGCGCCAAAAGTTGGCGCTCAATAGTTGTGCAGTGTACCAGAAGGGCGCGAAAACAACCATTTTATTGGATGGGCGCATACTGTTATACGGTGGCGTGTGTAATAATATCGCGTAGAGCGCCATTTCTGGGCGCCTGTGTAGAACGACCTGAAATAACGTAAGGAGAATTTGCATTACATGTATAACGTTTATATCTTTTTCACAGAAGCCCATAGCGGCTGGCGCTATTTGGCGTCGCTGGCACTGGTTGTGGCAGTGGCGGCTTATCTGGTCAACTGGCTGCGGGGGCGAGAGTGGAGTCGGTTGGAGCAACGCATTGGGCTATACGCGATCGTTGTGGTTGATATCCAGTTGCTGCTGGGGTTGATCCTGTGGGGCGTGGGTGGGAGTTTGGGCCTTATAGGAGCAAACGCAACACGGACAATTGAACACCCGTTCACAATGCTGCTCGCCATCGTTTTGCTGCACGTCGGCTGGGTATGGACGAAGAGGTCGGACGAGACGGTCCGCTTGCGCAACGGCGCCCTGACCTTCGTTGTCGCGGGCTTGTTGGTGCTGGCGGGCCTGACGCGCATTTAAGGAATTCTGTAGAGGATCGCCGGATGAAGCGGCCCGTTCTTAAGATTGGGCTGCTTCATCCGGGCTTATAGAGCGCAGCCGCAGCGTATACCGCAGTCAGTCGTCGTACTCTCCAAAAGCGGCCACGACGTTCTGTCCGCCAAAGCCGAAGGCATTGACGATTGCGTAGCGGACAGGGTGGTCGAGTGGCTGATTGCCGACGACATCAACACCTAAATTCGGGTCTTCAGTATAGTTGATCGTCGGGGGGATGATATTCTCACGGATGGACATGACCGCGGCCAATGCGGACTCGGCACCGGCGGCCCCCAAGGCATGGCCCACCATGCTTTTGATGCTGGTGGTCTTGGGAGTAGGCTGACCGAAGACCTGGCGGATGGCGAGCGCTTCTACCTCATCGTTCAACTCTGTGCCGGTGCCGTGGGCGAGAATCACATCCACTTTTTCGGGGGCGAGGTTGGAAAAACGCAGGGCTTTCCGAATGGCGCGGCTGGCGCCTTCGGCACTGGGGTCGGGCGCGGTCAGGTGGTAGGCGTCGCCGGTCAGTGCGCCGCCGAGGACTTCGGCGTAAATGTTGGCCCCGCGCGCTATGGCATGCTCCTCGGTCTCCAGAGTCATCGCGACCGCCCCTTCGCCGCTGACAAATCCGTTGCGATCGATAGAGAAAGGGCGACAGGCCTGTTGCGGTCTGTCGGTATCTTTCGAGAGCGGCCCCATATTGCCGAAGGCCGCAAAGGTCAACATTGAGATCGCCGATTCGGTGCCTCCGGCGATCATCACATCGGCTTCGCCCCTCTGCAAGAAGTGATATGCCTCCAGAATCGAGTAATGGCCGCTGGCACAGGCTGCGGCGCTGGTCATGACCGGGCCGCGTGCGCCCACCGCCATCGATACGACACAACTGGCCGCATTAGCCATGGCACTTGGGACCACGAACGGACCCACGGTCTTCCAGGACTTTTCGACCAGCTTTTCGGTAGCATACTCGATTTCGATGATGCCGCCGCCGCCTGTTGCCATCATCACGCCGACCTCATCCCGATTCTGATCGGTGATTTCCATACCGGCGTCGATCAACGCCTGCTTTGCGGCGGCAACGGCAAACTGTGTCGCGCGGGCGGTGCGCCGTATGAACTTGCGGTCCATATACTGCCGCGCGTCGAACCCCTTTACCTCACAGGCGATGTTGTAGGGCATTTCCCCGGCATCAAATAGTGTGAGTGCGCCGGCGCCGGATTTGCCTTTCAGCAGGTTTTTCCAAAACTTGCCGGGGTAATTGCCAATGGGTGTGATCGCGCCCATGCCTGTGATCACAATCCGTTTCATACTTTCCTTCCTTCTTCATCCAAGTTGTGCCCCTTTGGAAATGGGGCGCATCTCACTCTGTCGTGCGAAGTGTGGTCGCCGGGCCAATCAGTTGGTGTGCCTCGTGCCGACTCCAGCAGCCTGGACCTAGGACATCGGGCAATTGCCTGGGCCTGTCCATGACAGGTAGCGTTTCCTCGGCACCTCTGAGACGGGCCTGTGGAAATTATAGAGTAGAGCAGTCATGACGTCAAAATCATAGTGATTTATTGGAAAATCAATATTTTCGAAGTGTGAGCAGAAAGAAGAGGACCTGTTTGCAAGGCGCCTGTACCCGGCGCCGCCGCGAGAGAATCCCCCTGGCCTCCTGCGGTTATGCCTTGCCCAGAAGTGCGGCCAGCAGCGCCATGCGGATGTACATGCCGTTACGCATTTGGCGAAAGTAGGCGGCGCGGGGGTCGTCGTCGATGGCGTAGCTGATCTCGCCCACACGCGGCAGCGGGTGCATGACGATCATTTTCTCCCTGGCCTGGGACATCAAATCCTGGTCAACTACGAAGAAATCTTTGACTTTATCGTATTGGGCCAGGTCGGTAAATCGTTCTCGTTGCACGCGGGTCATGTAGAGCACATCCGCCTCGCCGATGACCGAATGAAGATCCTCAACCTGGCGATAGGAATGACCGGATGCCTGTACAGCCTCCAAAATATCGGCAGGCAGGCGCAGAATTTCGGGGCTGACGAAAATGAAGGAGACATTGTAGTTCAGCAGCAGTTTGGTCAGGCTATGCACAGTGCGCCCAAAACGCAGATCACCGACCATCACGACGGTCAGTTCGTCGATCTGCTGCAGTTCTTCCTGCACGGTGAACAGATCCAGCAGAGCCTGGGTCGGGTGTTCGCCGACGCCGTCGCCAGCGTTGATGACCGGCTTCTCGGCATAGTAGGCGGCGGTTGCCGCGGCGCCCACTTCCGGATGGCGTATGACGATTACGTCGGCGTAGCTCTCGAGCGTGCGGATGGTGTCCGGGAGGCTTTCGCCTTTGCTGACGGAACTGTACTGGACATTGTTGATGGGGATAACCTGCCCGCCGAGGCGCTGCATGGCCGCCATAAAGCTGGAGCTGGTGCGGGTGGACGGTTCATAGAAGAGATTGGCCAGAATCTTGCCCTGCAACAGTTCGGCGCCGCCGAAGCGCTCGACCAGAATCCGCATCTCGTGGGCAATACCAAAGATGGCGTTGAGTGAGGCGCGATCAAACTGATTGACGCTGAGAATGTCCTCACCTGTGAATCTCTCAATCGTGTGTGTCATCTAAACCTTGCCTGTACTCTCTGATGTAGGTTCACGCTAAGAACGCTTACCATGGCCTGCTGTGGAGTCTGCGCCGAAGGTGGTCTTATCGGACAGCTTTCTGATTTGTCGCTATCCGTCCTCTTGGAAGAGAACGCGCCCACTGCCCGGCGCGGCCACGACCTGTTCGCCATCAAAAACGGTTTCACCTCTCAGGACCACCTTATCGACCCGGCCCGTCACTTGCCGCCCGGCAAAGGGAGTCCAGCCGCAACGGGTGCGCATCCGCGCATCTTCCAGTCGGTAGACACTGTCCATATCGACCTCAATCCAGGTCTGCGGCTGCTCGGCAAGAGCGTAGATGCGGCGGGGATTCTCGACGCAGCGCAGGAGGAGGTCGTCCAGTTCCAGTCGTCCGGCGTCGACCGCCGTCAGCAACAGGGGGAGCATTGTTTCTACGCCGGGCACCCCAGGGAGCGGGACGTGCGAGGAGTGAGCGCCGTCATTTTGCGGTACGTCTGAGGTGGCAACGGCATTTTTCTTTTCTTGCCCCTCTCCATTAACTCCTCGCCGTTGCATGCCCTTCTCTGAAAAGGTATGCGGCGCGTGGTCGGTGGCGAAAATGTCGATGATGTCGAGGTTTTCCCACAGCGCCACCACGTCGTCCGGTGTCGCCAATTTGGGTCGCATGTCGAAACGGTTGCCACCGCGCCTGTAATCCTCTTCGGTCAGAAAAAGATGATGGGGTGTTGCCTCGCAGGTGACCGGGATACCCTTCTCTTTCGCCGCGCGAATTAGTTCGATCTCGCTGCGGCGGCTGACGTGAACGATGTGCAATGGCAGATTGTAGAGGTGGCTGAGAGTCAGGCAGGCGGGTACCATCAACTCTTCTGCATGGACGGCTACGGGGCCAAGAGAGGAGGCTTGTGCGTGCGCCGGATTGTCGTGCCCGATCTTGGCGGTCGGAGCGGCCTGCCGCCAGCCGTCCAGTTGGTGGGCGCGCTCTGCCCATGTCCGGAAGAGGCGGTGGAGCAGGCCCAGTTCTTCGATGCGCAGGCTGCCGAAAGTTTCGTTGACGTAGATCTTGAGACCGCAGGCCTGCGCGGCAACCGGCAGGTAGGCATCGACGTCGGCTACGGTTGCGCCGACGAAGAGTCCAATGTCGCAGACTGCCTTTGCTCCAGCCAGACGCACTTTCTCCCGGAGCTGTGAAGGGGTGGAGGTAGGCGGAACAGTGTTGGGCATGTCCAACACGGTCGTCACGCCGCCGGCCAGGGCAGCGCAGGTGCCGGAATGGAGATCTTCTTTTTGGGTGTAGCCCGGTTCCCGGAGATGGACGTGCGCATCAACGAGGCCAGGAAGTCGCAATGTCGTCATCGTTCTCCAATCGAGTTCAGATAAAACTGCCCAATTCTACTTGAATGTTGCAGATGCGGCAACAGACGGGCCTGCTGTGATCGGTGTCAGATTTTCTGGGAGGTATTGTCTGGACTGGGATTGGTTAGTTTTGAGTTTTTATTTTTTGGTGGCCCCACTCGTACAAGGTACCTAGCTTGAGGGGTGGACAGGACTGCTGTAGCAAGATTTTCATGCCATTTAAGCCATCTGCGTTGCCATACTTGACCAGTGAATAGGCTACTGCTATTCTTACGTCATCACCGACAGTAAGAGTTGCGAGAATGCCCGACCAGCAGTTGTCTTCGCCTTTGGGCTGAACCGATTGACCGTACCGCAACCTAAGCAGGTGTTGGCGGCAGACCGCCCGATTCAGATCAGGAATGTCCACCCCTCGTAATATCCGTCTAGGCACGCGCGGATCGGCTCTTGCCCTCTGGCAGACAGAGCATGTGGCGGCGCGCCTGCGCGAACTATATCCTGAACTGTCCGTCGAAACGGTTGTTATCCAAACGAGGGGAGACCGGTTCAAGGACAGACCCCTGCCGAGCATTGGCGGCAAAGGCCTGTTTACGGAGGAACTGGAAGAGAGGCTGCGCCAAGGCAGAATTGACGGAGCCGTCCACAGCCTGAAGGACCTGCCAGTGGTTGATCCGGAGGGGCTGGCTCTAGGAGCAATCCCGGCAAGGGGCGATGTAGCAGATGCGCTCGTTGTGCGAAAAGGAAGAGAGACAGCCACAGAGACGGGAGGGCCGACGCGGCTCGATCAGGAAGATCAGACGCGGCGACCCGGACTCCTCGCTCTTCGCGAAGGCGCTGTGGTTGGTACAGGCAGCAGGCGGCGGGCGGCCCAACTGCTGGCGCGGCGCCCAGACCTGCGGATGCTGGATATCCGCGGCAATGTGGACACGCGCGTCCGCAAAACGCTGGATCCGGCCGGACCGTATGACGCTGCGGTACTGGCGGCCGCCGGTCTGAAACGGCTGGGGCTGGACGCACACATTTCGCTTATACTGCCGTTTGAGACGATGTTGCCGGCGCCAGGCCAGGGTGCGTTGGCGGTTCAGTGCCGGCAGGAAGCTGATTGGCTTGCGCTTTTTGACGGCATTGATGACAGAGACACGCGCGCTGCCGTGACGGCCGAGCGGGCTTTCCTGGCCGGACTCGGCGGGGGTTGTCGCGCCCCCGTTGGCGCGCTGGGTGAATGTGCTGCGGGCGACGAAGACGGCAGCGGCGCGGCGGACGGAAAACCGGCGAGAAGCCTGCGCCTCTGGGGCCGCATCAGCGCGCTGGACGGCAGCCGCCAGATCGATGCGCGAATGACCGGATCCTACAGCGACGCCGAGGAGCTTGGCCGGGGCGTTGCGCAGGAAGTATTGGGCAAGGGAGCGCAGGAGATTATCGATCAGATTGACGAGAGTGAAGAAATGCCGGAAGCGAAACGGCAGCCATAGCAGAAAAATTTCAGTCCCCATCCAGAACGGAAAGAACCCGCAAGATGATAACGCAGACGCTCACAGGCCTTCGCATCGCCAACACCCGCGCCTTGCGCCAAGCGCCATCCCTGACCCGGCTATTGGAAGCAGAGGGTGCCGAAGTATTGCATTATCCGACGGTCGAAATCGAGCCTTGCGCTGATTCGACTGAGTTTGATGCGGCGCTGGGGGAGTTGGCCCAGGGGGGGTTCGATTGGCTCATAGTGACCAGCACAAACACCGTCTACGTTGTGGCCGACCGGCTGCGTGAACTGGGAATCGGGGCCGAAAGGGTCGCCCGGTCCAAAACGAAGGTGGCGGCCGTCGGCTCGGCGACCGCAGCTTCCATCTCCCAGGAGTTGGACTTGGTGGTCGATTTGTTGCCGGATGAATATGTGGCTGAATCGCTGGCTGCCAGCCTGCAGGTGGGCAAGGGAGATCACGTGTTCCTGCCCCAATCGGCGATTTCTCGTCCGGTTCTGGTGAAAGCGTTACGCAGGGCCGGCGCAGAGGTCAGGGCCGTGGCCGCCTACCAGACGGTTGTCGGACATGGCGGGGATGATCTGCCGCGGCATTTCTGGCAAGGGGATGTCGATGTTGTACTGTTTACGAGCGCGTCGACCGTTCACAATTTTATGCAGCGGCTAAAGGCCGAAAGCGGTGATGCCGGTATGCTCTGCGACGTGACCGTGGCCTGCATTGGCCCGATGACGGCGGAGGCAGCGCGACGGCACGAGTTGCCGGTGCAGGTTGTGGCAGAGAATCGCACCGTCGAGGGGTTGGTACACAGCCTGAAGTCCTATCTTGCCGGCCGGCGGCGATGACGACGCAGGAATCCAGCGCCCGCTTCAACGGTCGCGTCGAAAATTATCTGAGATACCGGCCGCGCTACCCCCAGGACATCATTCCTTTCTTACAGAGGGAGATCGGTCTGGCTGAGGACTGGCGGGTGGCCGACGTCGGCTCCGGCACCGGATTCCTGGCAGAGCGTTTCGTCGAATTTGGCTGCGACGTGACAGGGGTGAAGCCGAACGCCGCCATGCGTCAGGCGGGGGATCATTATCTGAGCAGCCGCGAAAACTTTCGCAGCGTCGATCCGACTGCGGAAAGCACCGGATTGCCCGGGGCGTCCTTCGACCTGGTGACGGCAGGCCAGGCATTCCACTGGTACGAACCGATTCGCACCCGCAAGGAGTTCAGGCGCATCATGCGAGCTCCCGGTTGGATCGTACTCGTCTGGAATTCGCGGCCCGCTACCCTTTCACCTGTCACGAGCGAATACGAGGCGATTCTGGAAGAACTGCACCATGATTACCAGAAGGTAGCAGAGAAGAACTCACGGCCTGAAACGATGAACGGCTTCCTGGGCAACGGGGCATCGCTGGCGCATGCGCGATTCCCCAATCCCCAGTCCTATAGGTGGGAGCAGTTGCGAGGGCGAGCGCTCTCGTCTTCGTATGCGCCGCTGCCGTCCGACCGGCGGCACGGGTGGTTTGTCAACGCCCTGCGCGCGCTGTTCGACCGGCGCCAAGAGGAAGGCGTGCTCCCTTTCATGTACGAGACGAATCTGTTCTGGGGCAAACTCGTGTGATAGACGCATAGCGAGCCTGTCTCAGGGACACGCCGGGACGCGTCGTGTGTGGGAATTCCCCTGCTTGCTTGTATGAAGTGTACATGGTGGGAAAACTATGAACATCTTACAGCCTGTCCAAACTACCATCAACGGTCATCCGCCTGCGCCGAACCCGGTACTACGCCCGCGGCGGATGCGGATCAGTCCAGCGCTGCGGCGTATGGTCCGTGAGACAACACTCTCACCGGCCGATTTCATCTTTCCGCTGTTTGTGCGCCACGGCCAGGGCGAGCGCCGACCGATCTCTTCGATGCCGGGTCAATTTCAGCTCTCGGTAGACGAATTGGTCAGGGAGGCCGATTCGATTCTGGAGTTGGGCATTCCGGCGGTGCTTTTGTTCGGCATTCCGGCAGAAAAAGACTGGTGCGGAAGCGACAACTTTAATCCACATGGAGTTGTGCCGGAGGCGATCCGCGCGCTGAAGGCGGCCGCGCCGGAGTTGATCGTCATTTCCGACATGTGCTTCTGTGAATATACCGATCACGGCCACTGCGGGCTGATCAATACGCCCACCTTGGACAGCTTCAACGCCGCGCTGCCGGAGGGCTATCTGCTCAACGACCCGACGCTGGAACTGATAGGGCGGGCGTCGGTTGTCCACGCCGAGGCAGGCGCGGACATCATCGCGCCGTCGGCGATGTTGGACGGGATGGTGGCGGCGATCCGCGGTGCCTTGGACGAGGCTGGGTTGGAGCATGTGCCGATTTTGAGTTACGCGGCCAAATATGCCAGTAGCTTCTACGGGCCTTTCCGCGAGGCGGCCGAAAGCCCCCCTTCCTTTGGCGACCGCAGCCAGTATCAGATGGACCCGGCCAACCGCCGCGAGGCGCTCAAGGAGGTCGCGCTCGATGTGGCCGAGGGGGCCGATATGATTATGGTCAAACCGGCGCTGCCCTACCTGGATGTGCTGGCGGCGGTGCGGAAGGAGTTCAACCTGCCCACGGCCGCTTATCAGGTGAGCGGAGAGTACGCGATGCTCCACGCCGCTGCGGCCAATGGCTGGCTCGACCTGCAGAAGTGCGCCCTGGAAAGCCTGACCAGCATCAAACGGGCGGGCGCGGACATGATTCTGACCTACTTTGCCAAGGACGCGGCGCGCTGGTTGTCGGAGAGGCAGTAGGGACTTGTGGGCGCTGGCGTGGAAAACGTGCCGTGCTGGATTGCGTAATGCAGACCGGCGGTTGCGTGATTGGGTCTTGCAATCAGCGGTACATCCCGTTTGCCCCAAATTTGCCCATCGTGCGCCGTTTGGCTATACTGATTTGGCTTTTGGAAAGGGTAGCGGCTGGCCGCTCTGATAGTCGCCCCTTTCGATTCGGAGAGGTCGCATAGTCTGGCCGAGTGCGCGGGCCTGGAAAGCTCGTAGAGTGCAAGCTCTCGAGGGTTCAAATCCCTCCCTCTCCGCCTTCGCGTGTTTGCATCGCTTCGTCAGTTGCTGGGTCCTGTGCGGCAGGACACCGTGAACCCCGTCAGGGCCGGAAGGCAGCAGCGGTAAGCGATTCGTCCTGGGTGCCATGGGGGCGCCTGGCGGCTGGCGAAGCGGTGCGAACACGCGACTTCTCTTTTACCCATTCTCTGTCATTTCACCTTCACTCGTTGGCGAACCGCCGCCCACCCGGGCGACAGGGCGCTTACCATGTTTCCCGGGCCCACGCCGCGCGCACACGGACTTGAATCTCCTTGCTCAAAGAGAATCCGACCCGTATCTATCTTGTCATAGGCGGCGGGCGGGCGCTTTTTAACGCGCTGGTCTTCACGATCAACCTGATCTACCAAGTGCAGACGGTAGGCCTGAATCCTCTGCAGATGGTGCTGGTGGGCACCGTGCTGGAGGTGACCGTCTTGCTGTTCGAAGTTCCCACCGGCGCGGTCGCCGATGTCTACTCACGCCGGCTTTCGGTGCTGATTGGGTTGGCACTGGTCGGCTGCGGCTTTCTACTGGAGGGGTCGATCGCGCTGTTCTGGGCTGTGCTTGGCGCGCAGGTGCTGTGGGGCATCGGCTATACCTTTCTCAGCGGAGCGTTACAGGCCTGGCTGGCCGACGAGATTGGTGTTGAAGCGGCCGGGCCGGTTTTCCTGCGTTCCGCGCAGGTAGAATTGATAGCCGGGCTGGTCGGCACCGGCGCCAGCGCCTGGCTGGCGCGTCGCTGGCTGCAGTTGCCGATCCTCTTCGGGGGCGCGCTATACATCGCGCTGGCGGCTTTCATGGCGCTGATCATGCCGGAGAGAGGCTTTCGCCCCACGCCGGCGGAGGAACGGGAGACCTGGAAGCAGATGGCGGCCACTGCCCGTGCTGGGCTGCGCGCGGTGCGCGGCCATCCGGCGCTGCGGATTGTCGTTGGTCTCAGCCTGGTGTCCGGGCTCTACAGCGAGGGATATGACCGCCTCTGGACCCCACATTTGCTGGATAGTTTCAACTTTCCCGCTCTTTTTGGCCTGAACGACGCGGTAATCTGGTTCGGCATCATTGGCATGGGCGCGACCATGACCGGAATCGTCGCCAACGAGTTGGCACGCCGTGGGCGTGCGACCGAGGAACGGGCGCGCACTATCAACTGGCTGACGCTGCTATACGGGCTGTTGCCGGCCAGCCTGCTCCTGCTGGCCTGGACGCGCAGCTTCTGGGTCACGCTGCTGGCGCTGTGGGCGATCAGCCTCTGCCGCAGCACGCTTGAGCCGTTGGAGAACGCGTGGATTGTGCGGAACACGCAAAGCGCGCAGCGGGCGACTGTCATCTCGCTGTGGGGGCAGGCGAACTCTATCGGCCAGGCCGCGGGCGGGCCGGTCCTTGGCTGGATTGGGACGGTTGCGGGCATCCCGACGGCGCTGACTGTCTCGTCGATATTGCTGGTACCGGCACAGTGGCTGCTGGCGCTGGCGAGGGGGGCTCGGACTGAAGTGGACGGCGTGGAGCGGGACGGGGAGGAGCTCTGACAGTACGCAAATGCGCTGGCAATTGACTTTGGCTCTGAGGTGGGTTATATTGAGGGTGTTATGGGGATGAACGGTTTCGACGGGGCATTGTCAGGCCTGAGACTGCAAGCCGTAGAGCGTCGGCTACGTTAAAAAGGCGCACACAAATACAAATGCCAAAAACACAGGCATGGCTTTCAACTTTGGCTTCACCCCGGCCGCTTCTGCGGCTGCGGCAGCCTAGGTAAGCCACTGGCCCTTTAAAAGGGGCCACGGCCCGTCCCAGTGGGGCCAGCAGGCTGGGTGGTCGCCGTCATACACTGTGAGCTGCGGCAGCGGCACGCCGATAATGCTGCCTAAGAGAATCGGCTAGTCAGCGATGCGCCTCGTGTTGATCCGAGGACCGCCGACAAAACTCATATAGATCAAATATGCTTGTAGACGTTTCAGGGCGAATGTTGCGGACGCGGGTTCGATTCCCGCCATCTCCACCAGAGCGACGAAGTGCGAGCGGAAATAATGTCGCAAAAAGAGAGGCGATCCGGCTGAAGAACCGGGTCGCCTTTTGGTTTCCGCTGCAGAGGCAAGCGGCCTCGGCCCTGGGATTGCAGGGCGCTCGGATAGGTCACGGTGCTGGCATTTCACCCGACGTAGCTTACTATGTGGGTATGACCGCCTGTTTTTGACCTTGAGCAGGGAAGGAGAGTTAGGCATGAACAGGGAGCATCTTCTAAAGCTGCTCAGGGAACACAAGCCCACCCTGGCGCAACGCTTTGGCGTCATTGAACTCGCTCTCTTCGGATCCTTTGCCCGCGATGAGGCTGCCAGCGACAGCGACGTGGACATTCTGGTACGGTTCGATACGCCCCCACACTGGCGGCAGTATTTTGACACCCAGTTTTTCCTGGAAGATCTGCTGGGGCGCCCCGTGGACATGGCAACTCACATGGAGTTAAGAGAAGAGATCAAGCCCTTCGTAGAGCAGGAGGCTGTCGATGTCTGAGGCCGACCGTGAATTGCGCCCTTGGCGTTTCTACATCCAGGACATGATTGATTTCAGCGAAAAGGTTCTTGCCTATACCGAAGGAATGGACCAGGAAGCGTTTATCGCCGACGGACTCACTTATGACGCCACGATGCGTAACCTGCAACTGATCGGCGAGGCAGCCAGGCACATACCAGGGCAAGTACGTCAGGCCCACTCGGAGATTCCCTGGCACGCTATCATAGGGACGCGCAATCGCTTGGCCCATTCCTATCTGACGATCAGTGACAGTATCGTCTGGGGTATAATCCAGGAGGCCATCCCCGACCTCCTGCCCGCATTGCGGAACCTGGTAGAAACTGCAAACGGAGAGGGCAAATAGACTGCGAGGGGGAATTTGCAGGGTCAAAAAGAGACGTCGCTAACCAAGGGGGACGTCGGCCAAACGATGGTATCGTTGGAGTGGTATGTATAAAATACATTTCGCATCGGGAAATTGTCAATTGCTACTTACATGGAATCACTGTACTCCGCTCACTCGTATTTTCTTTGTTGAAGGCAGAATGCAGTAAGGTGACTCAGCATTGGGGACCCAGCGACCAACGTCGCGTGGAATGCTCGAGCGGCTGAAATCACCGGGACTGCCATTCCCACACTCAACTCTTCAACTCCAAGTAGGCGATCTCTTCCTCGGTCAGTTTGATCTCGGATGCCTCGACGTTTATTTGTACTTCTTCGGTAGTACGCGCCCCTGACAGCGCGTGGATGCCATCGGTTTGGTTGTAGACATAGGCCAAGGCGATGTGCGGGACGGATACGCCCTTGCTGGCGGCCAGTTCCTGCACGCGGTCGTGGCGCTGGAAGTTCTCCTCGTTGCAGTAGACCTTGACGGCGAGCTGATCATACGACTCGGAAAAGGAGTCGAGGTTGTCGCGACGGAAGCGGCCGCTGAAGAAGCCGCCGGCCATGCTGGACCAGACGAAGAGGGTGACGCCGTTCTCGCGGCACCAGGCGCGCGCGTCCTCCCCTGCGGGCCCGCCCAGGCTGACGCAGTCTCGCCAGGGCGGCTCTATCTGTACGGCCAGGCTAAACTGGGGGCTGCTGGCGACGAAGGGGGTCAGCCCGTGCGCGGCGGCGTATTCGTTGGCCTCTTGAAGGCGTTCGGCGCTCCAGTTAGAGCCGCCGTAGGCGTGGATCTGGCCGGCCTCCTTTGCTGCGTTGAGAGTCTCTACAATTGGGCCGACCGGCTTATCGGGGTCGTCGCGATGCAGCACATACAGGTCGATACTGTCGACTTTGAAGCGCGCCAGGCTGTCGTGGAGGTCGGACTGGATATCGAAGGGCGTGACCCGTTTGCGGTCCTGGCTGTGGTGCGCGCCCTTGCCGAGGATAACGACCTTGTCGCGCACGCCGCGCTCGTGGATCCACTGGCCGATGGCGCGTTCACTGTCGCCGCCGCCGTAGCCGTGGGCGGTGTCGATGCAGTTGCCGCCGGCCGCGAGGAAGGCGTCCAGCACGGGGAAGGCGTCGTCGGGATTACGGGTGTTGATCCACATTGTTCCCAGCACCAGGCGGGAGACGGGTATTTCGATGCCGGGAATGTTTGAGTAGAGCATGTAAGGAACTCCTCAGTGTTGTGGGCGTAGGGTAGGTCGCCCCAATGACGTAGGCAGTTGCCGGTATTTTGGATAGTTAGAGTTATTCTACCTTTTGGACGGGGCAGGCAAATTCGACAGCGTAGTCGGATGGGGATACCTCAACAACGTACTCTTCGCCGGGGATATCCCATTCAATTGTACTCTCATCATCTTCTTTGAAATTGTTCAGCCGCTGCCAGAAGCAAAACAGTTCTTCATCTGGCTTTCCTTCGTAAGTTCCAGGACCAATGTCCAGACCTACGATGTACATGCCCGGGGGAATCTCGGCCGATTGTGGGTCTCGCGGTTTGAGATTTCCAATAGGTACGAGTGGGCATTCTGTCGTAAAGCCTACGTCGCTGGCCTGCACTTCCACGTAAAATTGCCCTTCTCGCAGCCCCATGGCAGTGACACTTTCGGGATCTTCATTCAGGTCGTTCAGTCGCGCCCATTTGCAGAATGGATCCTCCTCTGCTTTTCCTCGGTACACTCCTGGAGCGATCTCTTCACCTACTTTGTACGTACCAGGAAGGACGGGTTGTGGAGGGGCAGCCGACGCAACGCTGATGAAAACGATTACAGCGGTCTCATATCCTTCGAGATCGCTTGCCCATAGGGCGAATTGTTCTGAGTCTTTCGCGACTTCATGAATAGCGGTGCATATTGTAGGCGTGTTGGGCTTCAGCGGATAAGTGCGCGGAGGGATTAGGGAGGGAGGACACTTCTGCTCGTCATCGATGAATTCCAATCTCTCACCAAAGTGACTGTACTTTCGGCCGTCACTATCCTCCAGTATCACACCATCATAGCCGAGTGTTTCAGTCCCCAGATTCAGCAACCGGAACTTCACCTTCATGAATCGTCCTTCTGTGGTCGCGGTATCCCCTTCATCATTGCTCAGTTCCTGACCTAGCTCTTCCACGGACAAGACTCGCCAGCACATGTCTCCAACTTCTACATCTTCGTCGACAAAGAAAAACCGAGCAGGTTGCAATTCAGACAGAGCTAGGGAAACGATTTCAGTACTAGCGTCGGTTCCTTGAAGGTCGTCTGCGACAAGAATGATTCCCGTGGAATCGTTGGGAACTTCATAGATGCTCGTGCATGTCGTAATGGCGTTCGGTTTGAGGACATACCATTCGAAGAGACCTCCTACACATTTTTCATCTTCAGAAACGACGTCCAGCAACTTCCGCTCGTACTCACGTCCCTGTCTGTCACGCAGCACAGCCCCTGGAAAGTCCAAGTCTGAACTCCCCTTATTGGTGATCTGAAAACGCACTTCTATGAAGCGTTCTCTTGTTTTTTCCTTGCTTCCATTGGCTTCGACTACATGGCCGTGGTCTTCAGCAGAAAGAACCTGCCAGCGCACGTCACCGACCTGCAACACTTTGCCAACAGCTTTGCGAGGAGTCGACGGAATATCCAATGTGACCGACTTTTGGACAGCGTTTCCTTGTGGTTGAAGTCCACTCAATAGGACCAACAGATCTGTCGCATCTACATTAACTTCGATTATCGTTGCGCAGGTTTTCAAAGTGTTTGGCTTGAGGATGAATGGGCGCCATATCCCTAGCCATCTACGGCCGAAACACTCTTCGTCGTCCCCGATAAAATCCTTGGGATATTCTTTACTTATCAATCCCGGAACTCGATAATGTACATAATCACGGCCCTCGCTATCCAACAAAAGCAAATCCTTAACGGCTTCAAATTCCAGTGGATCACTGCCCACATTCAGGAACTGAAACCGCACTCTGATGAAACGTTCGCTTGTTGTCTGCCGGTCGTTTTGGGTCTTGATTTCGTGGCCTAGATCCTCCGCAGAAAGCACACGCCATTTTACGTTTCCCACTTGGAATTCATCTCCTATTGAGAAATCAGGCGACGGGATTGGCGGTCCGCCTTTGTTACGTTCGAACATCGGAACCTGCGCGATGTAGACTCTGACAGATTCGGCGACTGTAGAGTAAATGAAGCCGTCATCAGCCGGACGAACCGTCGTATCTTCATCCTTGGGACCGGTGTTGGTGTTCGACTGACGGGGAGCCTGATATGCGCCTTCCCCTGGCACTTCATTGGCCTCTGTGCCCGCGTCCCACATTTTCAGCCTGTTGGTTACAAACTGCCTACCAATGGGCTTATCGTCGTCGTCGAACAGAGGAATGCCGCTTCCTGTAGGCGCCACGAACAAGTCGTTGGATTGCACGAGCATAGTGGCAAAGGAAAGGTAGGGCGTTTCAGGTGAGGCGGCAACTTCGAACTCGTAATATTCGAGAGACCTCAACGGCCTGGAAGTATCAGCACAGACCGGTCTTTCGAAGACTCCAGCTTGAAAGCCCTGCGCGCGCAGCGAAGCGGCCAGCATTGTTGGGTCGCCATCCTCGGCCAATATTTCCAACCCCTCGCCTCGATCCGCTTCACCGTTCGTGAAGAGAGGGTTGGCTTCACTATGCAGAACCCAAGCCCCCGGTGCAAAGAGAGTTGGCGTTTCACTCTCAGGGGCGATGTTCTGGATACGAATGCGAAAAGTTACTAACTCTTCCGCGACCGTTTCGCCTGTCTGTGAGTCCGCCCGCGGCTCGACATGCGCCGACAAATTAGAGGTCGGAATAACCAGGGAAAATAATATTGCAAGAGTAATGCTCCCGACCCGGCTGCCAAGCATTGTTAACTCTCCTCATCCATTGCGGTGATGAACAGTTTCTACAGTTTCCTCTGTTGTTGCTAAACAGCAGGAGCCGAAATGGGCTGCTCACGATGCGCATTTTCGCGGTAGTCGTTGATGCTCTCCAACATCCCCTCGGTTGTTGAGAGCGCCTCCTCAAATTCAGTCGCGACCACACGAGCTACAGCCTCGCCGATCGCGCCTGTATCAAGCGACCTAAAGCTGTCCCAGTCGGAAAGGGAATTAGTCAATTCGCCTGCTTTTTCCATTGCAAACTGTGTGCGGGAAGCAATCCACTCCCACACTTGGTCTGCGCCTACTCGTTCAGCCAACGCTTCCAGCCAGCCAATGACGGCGCCCGCGCCTTCTGCCTGTAGTTCCCCGAAGACATTCTGCATGACGCTCTGGGCATCTCCCAGAATGTCAACGAAATCGGCCAACTTTCCTGCACCGTCTAAGACTTCCCACCATCCCTGCGCCAGTTTGAAGAGATGCCGCCCCAGGAATAAGAGAGAAACAATCTGGAGGGCGAACATCAGGGGCGCAAAAATAGGAATCAGGAAGGGAAACAACAGCGAAATTCCAATTATCAAGCCTGCTATGATTAGACCCCCCAGACCGGCAAATATACTTGCCTTCACAACCTTATTCACCATCAGATCCCAGGTGATGTTTCCCTCCGCATACTCCAGGCCGCACTCCAAACAGGCTAGCAAAGCGCCCGCAACAACCCCAATAATTGCCCCCTTCACCATTCCATTCAACGTTAGTCTTACGGTGGAGCGAATCGCATCAGACCGCAGGATAGCTCTGGCATCTGCCAAATCCGCCGCGCTCATTTCGCTTGGTCCCAACCTCTTATTCTTTATAGAGCTCCACCAGACGCCGTTGTCGGCTGTCGCCGGTCCCCCCACTGCGCGGGGCACGATGTGAGACCAGTCCTTCCCTTTGTGGAACTTCCACACGGCCTCTGGCCCGGCAGCTCTCACCGGCGCGGGAACACTCTCCCAAAGACCTCGTGCCGCGGGAAAGCTCTTGTATTCGGCGCCCGCGTAGTGGTACTTGGTCTTCAGACTGGTAGGCAGGTTCTCAAAGAGCAGATTGTTGCGAAATGAATTCAGAAACCGGCCGGATACCCACAGCGAACCTTTGCCATCTGCCATGTGACTCTGCACTGCAGGTAGTTTCAAGACCTCCAAGCCCTTCGGCACCGGAATTAGGGCGGACTGTTGCGCATGGACTAGCGTGGTAGGAGGCCAGGGAGAACTCGCCAAAGTCAACGCAATTCCGGCCGCTGCAGATGATTTGAGAAAATTGCGTCTCGTTAAGAAATGGTCATTCATTCTTCGCTCCATGTGATGCAGATTGAAAGAGGTACTGACATTTGAGTCACATCTTCAGTTTCAGATTGATCCAGCTACTCCACCCTCTCAACGGGACAGCCAAATTGAACAGCTTGGTCAGAAGCGATGACAACGACGAAGTATTGTTCTGCGGGCGTCCCGCTTGACGTGACACTGGCAAGATCGCCCGTCAAGCCATTAAGTCGTTTCCAGGTGCAGGAGGAACCGGTTGGCGCATCCCCCTTGTAGAGACCGGGGGTGATGTCTCTGCCCACTATGTACATGCCGGCAGGAACGGCACTCAGAAATTCGGCGCGTGCCGGTACGTCTTCAATCGGTGACAACTCGCAGGTCGTCGCTAAGGCTAAGTCGCTTTCCAAGACCTCCACGTAGAAGAGCCCCGCATGTGCGTCGACCGCAATGATACTCTCGGAAGCTTCCCTGAGGCTGTTCAGCCGCTCCCAGGGGCAGAGTACCCCTTCCGGGGGCAGCCCAACATAGACCCCGGGCGCGATGTCGATGCCGACGAGGTGGGTTCCCGGATTGACAATACTTGCCGCTTCTGAGGCCGGCGTGGGCAACGCGGTTGGCAGCGCTTCCGTTTGCGCCTGAATGGTGGGGCGGAACGTCCCGACAATTTGCTCGATTAACTGTTGCTTGGCCGCGGCCGTTTGCACGCGGGTTGCAACTGTCAGAATATAGGCCGTCTGATTTACACGCAGAACGGTTACAACGACATAGGGGGCGATGTCAAGACCCATGCCGCTCAAGTTGGCGGTGACGACCACCCGAAGCGCCGGCATGCCGCTGACCGCGCCGGTCATTACGCTGTGCAGCTGTACATCCGCTATATTCTCGGCGGAGTTTTGGATGAAGCCGACCAACTGCTCAGCAGTCAGGTCTGCTGGCCACGGGGCGGTGGACACGTTCAAGAACGGCGGGAAGGGTGGGTTGGCGAACAGTTGTGTGATGTCCGGTTCGATTGCGAGGATGCCGAGGTTCTTGCCTTCCGGGCTGTCGAGAAATTCGCGCAGGAAATCCGTCGCGGTTCTTCCGCCAAGCAGGCCGGCGATGGGGTCCAGCGCTCCGCTATGCAGGTCGAAGGTAAGCCATGTGAAGGGGACGGCCAGTGAGTAGCCCAGCCGATCGTCCTCGATTCGCTTCCACCCTGCCGGAATCTGTACATGGGGATCGGCGGTGGGTGTTGGCGGCGGAGATGGAAGCGGGGTTGGAGTAGCAGTCGAGGAGGGCGTTGCCGCCTGCGCCGACGCGTACCCGGTGGCCTCGGTCAACAGGATGAGCACGGCAATCGCTATTGACCAGAACCGCTTACACTGCATCATTTCTGCTCCTCAACGTTTGCGACTGGGCATGGCTCATTCCATACGTTGCTGCTGTGTTGTCAGGCGACCAGGAACGAGTGGGCGACTCTCAGGTTCACATTTTATCGTCAGTCTGGTTGTGGGAGACCTGTCAGACCGATAGCTCTTTTGCCGTCACATTGGCCTTCCAGGGGAGTGCTTGCGCTGCCTTCCTGGCCGATAGGTCTAGCGCCCTGCCTATAAGAGAACTTCCAGAGCGATAGATGTTGCGGCTTGCCATCGAGGGAAGGGCTTTGACCGTCCTGGGGAATGCTTTGACTGCCTCCCCAAAGGCGGAATGATCCAGAAGCTGCTGTCTATCCAAGACGGCCATCCACCCCTTGGCTAATCTGACACCCTTCGCTCCAAGGAAGGCCAGAGATGTGACCTGAAGCACAAACAGCACAGGTGTTAAGATGGGGATCAGGAAAGGGAAGAGCAGGGAGATACCGACAATCAGGCCAGTCGTGATGAACGCCCCACCACCGGCTATGACGCCCGACCGCACGACCATTTGCACCATCTCGCGCCATGTGATCTTGCCTTCCGCATAGTCCAGGCCACACTCCAGACAGGCCAGTGCGCCGTCGACGACCACTGCCACCATCGCGCCTCTGACCATACTGGTTGCAGTTTGCGCGAAGGTGGCGCGTATGGCATCAGAGCGAAGGACAGCTTTGGCGTCGGCTATGTCGGCCTGACTCATCAGCTTGGCCCCCAGGGCGCGGTTTTTCTCGGAGCCCCACCAGATCGCGTTGTCCGCGGTGGAAGGTCCTCCCAAAGATTTGGGAATGATGTGGGACCACTGCTTGCCTTGGTGCAACTTCCACAGCGCTTCGGGGCCGCCTGCGCGTACCTGGACAGGGATGCTCTCCCAGACCGCTTGGGCCTGGGACAGACTCTTAACTTCGTTCCCGGCCCACTGATACTTCACTTTCAAAATCTCCGGCAAATTGTTGAAATTGAGGTTGCGCGTAAATGTAGTGAGAAAATGACCTGCAACCCAAAAAGCTCCAACGCGCGACGCAGTCAGCTTGATGTCGGACGCTGTGAGACGCGTTCTAAACCACTTGCCGCTTTCGCTCTCGCTGTGGCCGGATTGGACGACGGGCTGCCTTTTTCGATCATAGAGGCACCATCGCCGATACCTGTCGCCGTAGCTGAAGCCTTGCCGCTCACCGTAGCTGTAGACGCGTCGGTCACCGTAACTGCGGACGTTTCGGTTTTCCTTGCGGTAGCCGCGTCGCGTACCGTAGCTGTAGACGCGACCCCCGCCGTTGTTGTGAACGATTCGGTCGCCATAGCTGCGGACACGTCGGTCGCCATGTCGCCTTTTTGGACCATTCGATGAACCATAGGAGCGCCGACGTCGACACTTGCCGAAATAGCTGTTGACGTGTCCCTCCTGAACTTGCGGGCTATAGGGAGGCAGAGGAGAAGATGTGTGGGACGAAATTGCTGATACCCAGGCCACGAACTGCTCGACCTTGGCGGCTGCCCCTTGAAGATGTCGAGGCGTAGAAGCAGCTTTGGTGGCTGCCCGCTGGAATCCAAGAAGGGGGAAAGAGGCAGCTTTGGCAGCCGCGCCTTGGAGATGTCGGTGTGCAGAGGCAGCTTTGGCGGCCGCACGCTGGAGTCCACGACGGGGGGTGGAGGTATCTTCGGTCATCGTTCGCTCCATTCGCTGCGGATATGTATCATGTTTGGGTTCCGTTAGCAGTAGCAATTCGCGTACTGACTGGTCTATCACCCTAACGCCATGCTCTTGAACGCCTCTACTTGCCCGCGGATGGCGCGCTCGGTCGGGAGGCGCTCAATGCTGGAGGCGCCGAAGAAGCCGGCGATGCCGGGCATCATCTGCAGGGCGGTGCCGACGTTTTCGGGCTCGTCGAAGGGGCCGCCGTGGCAGATGACCATCTGGTCGGGGTTGACGGCGCGGCCGGCGGCGGCCATTTCCTGCACTTTGTCGACCGCTTCCTCCAGCGTGTAGGCCACCGCGGCGCCGATGGTGCCGGCGGTGGTGAGGCCGACGTGGGCGACGAGTAGATCGGCGCCGACCTCGGCCATGGCTGTCGCTTCATCCGTCGTGAAGACATAGGGGGCGGTGAACAGATCCAGCTGGTGGGCGATGGCAATGGCCTCGACCTCTTTGTCATAGCCCATGCCGGTGCCTTCCAGATTCTGGCGGAAGTTGCCGTCCAGGAGGCCGACGGTGGGGAAGTTTTGCACGCCGCTGAAGCCAATCTCCTTGAGCTGTTTGAGAAAGACGTGCTTGAGGCGGAAGGGATCGGTACCGCAGACCCCAGCCAGGACAGGCGTATCCTCCACGACTGGGAGTACTTCCGCTGACATCTCGACGACAATGGCATTGGCGTCGCCATAGGGCATCATGCCGGAGAGCGAGCCGCGCCCGGCCATGCGGAAACGGCCGGAATTGTAGATGATGATCAGGTCGGCTCCGCCGGCTTCGGCAAACTTGGCCGAGATGCCGGTGCCGGCGCCGCAGCCAACAATAGGTCGGCCCGCGGCCTGCTGGGCTTTGAGCCGGGCTAGGATCTCTTGTCTTGGGATCGACATATGGGAAACTCCCTTCTATTGCGTTTTGCGAATGTCGTATTGGGTAGGGCGCGGCGAAATGGGCCGCGCGTTATGGTTGCGCCCGCAGCATCTCCAGCAAGAGGGCGACAGCTTTTTCAGCAAACTCCGGGTCGTTGATATTGGCGTCCGACTCGACGAGCGGAATGTCGGCGCGCAAATCGTTTTTGAGGGCATCGAAGCAGGCGCTGTCGGCGCCTGGATCCCAGAAGCGATCCCCTTCGCTGTCCAACATGGACACGCCGCCGAGGGGAATCAGCACAGACACTTTGCCGGCCTGGCCAGCGTTGGCGGCGGTGGCCAGCATTGCGCCCATCTGCCGGTTCTCCTCTTCGTTGGTGCGCAGCAGCGTGACCTCCGGGTTCCACTGGTATAGGTTGCGCTGGCGGTAGTGGTCGGGCACGGTTTCGATGCCGCCGAAGTTGGCCATATCAACACAGCCCGGCACGATGACGGTGGGGATACCCTGCCGGGGCGCGGCTTGAGCCCGGTCCGGCCCTGCGTTGAATACGCCATCGCAGATTTCGTCGGCCAGTTCGGTGGTGGTCATGTCGAGACAGCCGGCGATGTAGCCGTCGCTGATCAGGTCTTCCATCGTGCGCCCGCCGCTGCCAGTGGCGTGGAAGACCAGGACTTCGTACCCCTCCGCCTCCAGCAGGCCGCGGGCGTGATCAACAGCGGCGGTCGTGTTGCCAAACATGGAGGCGGCAATGAGCGGCCGTTCTTGGGAGGTGGCCTCAGCTTCCGTCCGTACCATGCCGGCGATGGCGCCGGCCGCGTTGGCGTAGATGGCGCGGCTGAGACGATTGATGCCGGCCACGTCGACAACGGAGGGCATGAAGGTGATGTCCTTGCTGCCGGCATATGGGCTGACATCGCCGCCGCCGACGGTGGAGACCATCAGTTTAGGGACGCCGACCGGCAGCGTGCGCATGGCGGCAGTGGCAAGAGAAGTGCCGCCGCTGCCGCCCATTCCCAGAATGCCGTCGAAACGACCCTCGCGATAGAGGCGCTCTACAACGGAGGCCAAGCCCTGGGCCATCGTCCGCATCGCTTCATCCTTGTGCGTGCCGGAGGCCAGGTAGGCCAGATCGCCCCCAGCGGCGGCGGCAACCTCCGCGCGGCTGACGTCGGGTTCAAAGGCCGGGTGGCCCATCACGCCAAAATCGACCACGAGGGTCTGCAAACCGGCAGCTTCGATCAGATCCTTGACAAACGCGTACTCGACGCCCTTCGTGTCCAGTGCGCCGACGAGAAGAACGGTCCCAGACATGGCATTCCTCCTGTGTTGTTGGGTTATCGGACCTCTGGCTGTGGGGAACCTTGATCGTATTGTGTATTGAGAAGTTTCCTGTCCGCGGACTTGCGGTTGGGGGTCCTTCATGAAGGGAATTTAAGAAGAGGACGAGAAAAGGAAGCAGGGCGAGAAGAGAATCGAGATGAGGGAAGTCAAAAAAGGAGCAATTCGCCCCACCTCGTTCTATCTTACTTCTGGCGCCTCGATTTCAGGCCGCGTGCGTCCTCTCTTCCTCTTCCTGGGCCTGGCTCAGGAAGTCCTGCACCTTCACCTGTTGGCCGGTGTGACTGCTTTCAATGGCAGCGAAGATCAGGGCAACCGACTGCAGGTTGGCCTGGACGTTGGTCGCCATCGGCGGGCCGCCGTCCAGCCAATCCAGGAACTGAGCGATGAGCCACTCGTTTCTCCACTTGGCCTGCTCCATCAGCTGGATTTCCTCGCCCTGGCCTTCGCGGCTGTATTGCCGCGGCTGATAGGGGAACCGCTCGATGCGGCGGTTGTCCATGATCAGGGTTTCATGTTCACATTCGGCGCGGACGTATTCGCGGGCCCAGCCATTGAAGCCGCTGGCGTTGGTCTTGGCCCCCTCGTAGATGGCACGGGTTCCGTTCTCGAAAGTCATCATCACGTGGCCCTGCGAACCGGTGTAGTACTCGCCCCAAGTGGGGTTCCAGGTCTGGGCGTAGAGCGTGTCGCAGTTGGCGCCCGCCAGGTCGGCGATGATGTCGAGATGATGCACCGACCCTTCTATCATCAGGGTCTCTTCCATGGTGTGGCGAAAGCTCGCGCCCCAGTCACCGAAGTTGCGCAGCCCGCAGGTAAAACGGCAGATGATGTAGTCGATGGCGCCGGGCCGCCCTGAAAGCAACTCGCGGCGCAGGGTGGTCTTGTCCTGGTCGAAACGATGGCTCATGGTCACGCCCATCTTCTTGCCCGCCCGTTTCACCTTGGCGGCGATGCGCACGGAACCTTCGAGCGTATCGGCGATCGGCTTCTCCGAGATAATGTGCAAGTCGTGCGCGAGGGCGACATCGACGACGGATTCGTGGAAGGCGGGAGGGACGACAACGGAACAGAAGTCGGCCGGGTTTTCGTCGAAGGCGCGCTCGATATCGGTGTAGCACTTCTCCGGCGGCAGCCCCAGATGCTGCTGGGCGTTAATGTGAACATCCGGGTTTACGTCCACGGCGGCAACGGGCTCGATGCGGCCGTCGGCGATGTTGGGGGGCAGGAAGCGGGAGCACCAGCCGTTGCCCTGTCCGCCGGTCCCCACCTGAATCATGCGGTACTTGTTGGTCATTTGGAGATTCCTGTCTGCGTGATCATTCCGTTTAAGTAATTCTCGCGAGGTTTAACGCAGCGAACGCCACGGTTCCTCTTCAAATACATCGACGAGCGCATAGCCTTCCTCACCGATACAGGGGCCGAGGATGGCCAGCAGTTTGGCCGGACTGCCGGAGTCGTTGAAGGAGGCGTGGACGACGTCGGCGCCGATAAAGGCGGAGTCACCGGCGGAGAGCAGTTGCTTTTCCTGCTCGATCCATTGTTCTATGGTCCCGTCGATGACGTAGATTACTTCCTCTTGCTGGGGGTGTTTGTGGAAGGCATGGCCCTGTCCGGTTTCCAGTGTCACTTCGATGACGACGAGATCGCGGGCCGCGGTGGTGGCGGGGCGGCTGGCCCAGCCCATGACGCCCCAATCCATCTGATCTCGCTCCATTGTGGAGACGGTGATAAACTTACCGTTCATTGTCAATGCTCCTGTGGGATGGGCTTGGCGGGTGACCGTGGCAAGAAGGGCCCATCAACTGAGGTTGTTCCTGTTGAAGTTTGGCAATAGCGGTGGTTTTTGCCATGCAAGTATACCATAGGGGCAGCGCGTGGCCACGAAAGTCTACCTCGCGCCAATTGACAGAATTTCTCCGTCGATCATGCAACCGGAGACCTGTCCACGCCGAGACTCAGCCCTGCCCGAAGACATGGAGAAGCAAGTATGTCCGCAGAACGCAAGGCCCTCTGGAAACGAAAGTTAGACGAATCCCGCACGGCGCTGTTCCAGCTTCTCAACAGCCTCTCGACAGAGCAGTGGCAGACGACTGTGTTCGCCGAGGGCGACACCTGGACGGTCGCCACCGTTCTCGCCCATCTGGTCGAAAGCGAACGGGGCATGAGCATCCACGTCCACAAGATTCGTAAAGGCGAAGCCACGATCGCGAAAGATTTCGACCTGGAGCGTTGGAATGCCGGCCTCACCCGGCGAACGGGGGTTGTCGCGCCCGAAGAACTGATGGCCAATGCGGTCGCCACCCGCGCCAGAACGCTGGAGGGAATGGACTCTCTCGATGAGAGCGAGTGGGAACTGACCGGCCGCCACCCGTCGCGGGGCGAGATCAGCATCGCGCAGTATTACGAGACGATCCACGCGCATGAGGAGGGCCATCTGCGGGATATCAGGGAGGCGATGGGGGTGTAAGGACGGTTACTGCGTCCGTGTCTTCTCTATGTTCCCCGTGGCGGTTGCGCCTCAGAATGGGGCGAGCAGTACCGAATTGAACGTGGATTGACATTGCGTTCTGCTTTGGTGCAAAATGCTACATACATTGTCAGAGGGAATTGGGGAGAGCCGTTCCAGACTGGAAGTGCCTCTCAGTGAGTGCAGGAGATCCCTCTTTTCCCAAGATCTATGCAGTGGTTGGGAGGACGGATTATGATAAGGGGTGTGATGGCTACATTTTCGAAGGGTGTGCTTATACCGCAGGAGAGTCTCGACCTTGAGGAGGGCGAAAAGGTTGTCTTATCGATCTCAGGCGCGCCGGCGGAGCGCTCCCTTGAGGCGTTGAAAGCTACCGCGGGCGCTTGGAAGGGGACACACGATCCTGATGCACTTAAGCAAGACATTTACTCTGACCGAGGCAAGGCTTCTCGACCTCAGCCAAAGCTTTAATGTATGCGCTATCTCGTGGACACTGATTGGGTTATAGACCACCTCCACGGGCGCGAACAGGTGGTGAGGCGTCTTGAGTTGCTGGCCCCGCAAGGCATTGGACTGAGCATCGTTTCACTTGCCGAGTTGTACGAAGGAGTTCTTTATTCTACTACGCCTCGGGAAAACGAAGAGGCGCTACTTGACTTTCTGGGTAGCGTTGAAATCTTGTATTTGGAAGAAAGCATTTGCCGGATTTTCGCTCGGGAGAGAGGCCGGCTGAGGGCGGCGGGAAGGATCATTGGTGATTTTGACATTTTGATTGGATCGACTGCGATATACTATGGGCTGACGTTGCTAACCAATAATCGGCGTCACTTTGACCGTATCGATGGTTTGACTATTATCTCGACATAACGCCAGCATACCCATTCTTTTCGGCGTGAAGACAAATACCTTCGTACTAAAACTCAGCCTAACCCTCGCTAATTACTTCGCCACTAACTGAACACCAGCAGTTGGCTGCTCAGCTTGAGTACCGGACAACCGCGGCCTCGTCGATATCAACGCCCAGGCCGGACTCTTGAGGCGCGGCAAAACGACCGTCCTGCGGCTTCGGATAGGAATGGGCGATGGTCCCCTTCCAGGCGTGGGCTTCGTGGCTGTGCTCCATTATCTGAAAGTTGGGGATCGCGAGCGAGTAGTGGATTGTCGCCGCCACCGACAGGATGCCGCCGCCGCCCACGTGGGGCGAAACCGGCAGGTTGAAGCTGTCACACAGCGCGGCGATACGCTTGCCCTCGGACAGGCCGGTGCGGGCGACGTCCGGCATGGCCACGTCGAACCCTTGCTGTGAAATCCAACCGCTATGAACGGTTGGCATGAGGAGCTATAATGATTCAAGGCTTCAGGGACCGGAATACCGAAAGGTTCTTCGGTGGTCAGCGGGTTCGAGATTTTGAGAGCTTCGCAGGCCAAGCTGTCCGCCGGTTGACCGTACTAGACAGTGCGGAGTCAATCGAAGACTTGGCAGGCCTGCCGAGCAACAGATTGGAGTCCCTGTCAGGCAAACGGGCTGGTGAATACAGCATTCGGATCAGTCGTCAATGGCGAATCTGCTTCCGCTGGGGAGACCACGGACCCTACGACGTAGAGATCGTGGACTACCACCGTTAAGGAGCTTTGAAATGAGCGTGACCAACGGTATGCGACCTGTACATCCAGGCGAGATATTGGGTGAGGAACTGGAAGAGCTTGGCATGTCGGCGGACGCGCTGGCCAGCGAACTGGCTGTACCGACAGACCGCATCACAGCTATCCTGCAAGGGCATCACGGGATAACTGCCGACACGGCGCTGCGCCTCTCTCGCTACTTGGGCACGACACCGCAACTCTGGTTGAACCTACAGAAAACCTTCGAGTTGCGGGTGGCGGAGATCGAGTTGGGGAATGAGATTGCTGAACGGGTGCGAACCAGAGAGACAACCCAGGTCTCCGGTCCAAACGCAACCCATACAGCTTAGGAAGTTAGACGTTCCTAACCCCGCCAAATATCCGGCAACCTGTCTCTCAAACAGCGAAACGGGCAACCGCGGCCTCGTCGATATCGACGCCCAAGCCAGGCTGCTGGGGCGCGGCGAACCGACCGTCCTGCGGCGTCGGATAGGAATGGGCGATGGTCCCCTTCCAGGCGTGGGCTTCGTGGCTGTGCTCCATAATCTGAAAGTTGGGGATCGCGAGCGAGTAGTGGATTGTCGCGGCCACTGACAGGATGCCGCCGCCGCCCACGTGGGGCGAAACCGGCAGGTTGAAGCTGTCGCAGAGCGCGGCGATGCGCTTGCCCTCGGACAGGCCGGTGCGGGCGATGTCTGGCATGGCCACGTCGAACCCGCGCAGCGCAATCCAGTCGCGCCACTCCCAGACGGTGCGCAGCCACTCGCCCGTGGCCACCTGCATCGACAGGGCGCGGGCGATCTCGGCCTGGCCGCGGATGTCTTCCGGCTGGCAGGGCGCCTCGAGCCAGCGCACGCCCAGCGGCTCCAACCCACGGCCCAGTTCGATGGCCGCCGACACATCGCGCGTGCCATGAACATCCACGAGCAGCTCGATGTCCGGCCCCGCCGCCTGCCGCACCGCTTCGACGACAGCCAGAATCTGCGGATTGGGCATGCGCAGGTGCAATTTCAGCGCGCGGTAACCGGCGGCGAGCAACGAGTTGGCGTGGCCGACAGCTGCGTGCGGCTGTGTCCCGCCGATGCCGGCGTAAACCGGCACATCGCTGCGAAAGTTGCCGCCCAGGAGCTTGTAGACCGGCTTGTCCAGGGCTTTGCCCAGTAGATCGTATAGGGCCAGATCGACAGCCGCCAACGCATCTACATAGAAGCCGGTCACGTGGCCCCGCTCGCGCATGGCGCTGTAGAGTCGATACCAAATGTACTCCACGTCGAAAGGGTCCCTTCCCAGCACAAGGGGCGCGCACAGGTCCTCCACGATGGCAGCAGTGGCGCGAGGCGCGACCGGCGCCTGCCCCTCTCCCCAACCGACCAGACCGTCATCGGTCTCCAGGCGCACAAGGCAGGTCTCGTGGTTGCGAGAGTAGATCGAGGTCCAGGCATCAGCGGCAATGGTGTAGTCGCCGTAGGCCTCGACTTGGTCATTGGCGGTTCTCGAATCTTCCCCGGCAGGGGGTACTTTGAGCGCATAAGCTTGGATCGAGGCGATACGCATACATTCCTCCGCAGATGGTTGGGGCAGACGCTCCGGTTTGCCGATAGAAATCGATCCACTATAGTGTAGCGACCGGTACCGTCTTAGGTGGACTTTGCTCAACACTATACGCGTATCTGCAACAGTAGACAAGGAGAGCAGGCGTGGCGACCGCCGCTTCCCAGCGCCCGTATGCGTCGATACGGAGAAGAGTGCTAAGTTACGGTGCTGAGGTCTTTGTGCTGTTTGCCGGCGTGCTGCTCTTTCAGGGCGTCCTCTTTGCGCTGCGGCTGAATCCCCTGGTGCGAGGTGTGCAGAGCGGGGCCGGATTTTCCAAAGTCGTCTATCATCTGTGGCTGCTGGGAACGGTCGATCTGCCGCTGGTTCTCTAATACGCGGAAACGCTGGCGTCGTCTGCGCAGGCTACGCTTATGATGCGCTGGTTGGGATTGCGGCTGGAGTTCGTGGAGGGAGGCCGCATTGGATACAGGCGAGCGCTCCTGCGGACGGCTGTGATGCTGATCCCATTCGAAGTTAACCACTTCTTTCTTGTGTGGGCCAGCACACCGCAGGGTATTCCTACGCGGCTCGCGCTCCAATACGCGGTTGTCGGCACTTTGATCCTCCTGTACGTGGTGACGGCTGCGCTTTTGCCGCGCCGGCAAAGCATCCATGACCGGGTTGCAGGCACAGTTGTGGTCAGCACGCGTAACTCGTAGAGACACCAACATGGGATGCAAGTTCGTTTGGCGTTGTTTGACCAATTTCAGTCGGTGCGCTATAATTTGGCGAATCATATCCGGAACGGAAACTCCTTATCCCCATTGCCGGGCCGGGACCCAAGCCGGCGACATGCCCGGCAACGGGCAATCACCGACTTTGACAAGTATTTGACGGATGGGTCACTTCTTCGATACGCAGTAGAGAACATCTGTTATTACCACTGTTCAACCTAGAAAGCAAGAACACCAAAGCAAGAAAGCGTAGTATCTAAAATGGTCAAATTGGCGGGCACGCACAGTTTTGACGCACCAAAGAGCGCGGTATGGGAAGCGCTCTTGGATCCCGATGTTCTTTCCCGGATACTGCCTGGCTGTAAGCAGTTGGAAAAGACCTCGGACAACGAATTCAGCGGCGAGATCAACATCCGTGTGGGGCCGGTGCAGGGCAGTTTCAATGGTACGGTGAAACTGAGTGATGTCGATCCTCCCAATGGCTACCAGATGGAGATTGCCGGCCAGGGACGGCCCGGTTACGTAAAAGGTGTCGGCACGCTGCGTCTGGAAGGTGATGGACCGACAACGTTGCACTATGATGGCGATGCACAGTTGAGCGGGCGCATAGCCAGTGTGGGTCAGCGCCTGGTCGACAGCACCGCGCGTTCATTGACGCGCCAGGGTTTGCAATCGCTCGAAAGTATCATCGCCACACGTTTACAGCCCACGGAGCCGGAACCTGAGGAGAGCGACGCTGCGCCGACAGCAGCAAACGGCACTGGAGCGGCTTCAGAAACGGGCGCCGGCGGCGGCGCGCGCGCGCCGACTCCTGCGGGACGGTCCACTGGCCCAACTGCACAACCGGAGGTCGCAACACCCTCGACAATGGAAGTGGGCATCAACGTAGCCAAAGACGTAGTAACAGACCTTGCCCAGGAGATTAAGATCCATAGCGGCGGGCGCAAGGTGATCTACATACTGGCCGGTTTTGCCGCAATTGTGTGGATGTGGCGTCAACTTTTCGGCAAGGCTAAATAGTATAGTATTTCTACAAAACTCCAAAAGGGGAGGAAGCTCAATGGGTATTTCCATCGAACTGGAGGTCAATGGCGCAAGCGTCAGTAAGGAGGTTGAGCCAAGGCTGCTTCTCGCGCATTTGCTGCGTGAGGAACTGGGGTTGACAGGCACGAAGATTGGCTGTGACACGAGCCAGTGCGGCTCTTGCACAGTTCTGCTCGATGGGCAGGCGGTCAAGTCATGCACTGTGCTGGCGGTCCAGGCAGACGGCAGCGACATTACAACCATCGAGGGCTTGGCCAACGGGGAATATCATCCAATGCAGCAGGCCTTTTGGGACAACCATGGACTGCAGTGCGGCTTCTGCACGCCGGGCATGATACTCTCCTGCGTCGACTTGCTGAGCTCGAATCCGCAGCCGAGCGAAGATGAGATTCGCCACGGGTTGGAAGGGAATTTGTGCCGCTGTACCGGATATCACAATATCGTGCGCGCGGTGCAAGCTGCCGCCGAGACGATGAACGGCTAAAGGAGGTACTGGAATATGGCAGGTGAAAGCAACGGCGCGGGTGTATTCGGTTCATCAATCCGCCGACGAGAGGATCCCGAGCTGATTACCGGTCGGGCCAAATATACGGATGACCTGAAACTGGCAGGAATGGTTTACTGCACGATTTTGCGAAGCGATTATGCCCACGCCAGAATAAACAGCATCGACACCAGCGAAGCCGAGGCATTGGATGGTGTGCTGGGTGTTTATACGGCGAAAGATATTGAAGCGAGCGGCATTCCCGGCGGCATACCGGTCGGCTGGCTGCTGCCGGGTTTGAAGACTCCCGAACACTACATGCTGGCGAAGGATACGACGCGCCACGTCGGTGACGGTGTGGCGATCGTTGTTGCCGAAGATCAGTACACGGCGCACGACGCGCTCGACTTGATTTATGTTGATTACGATCCGCTCGACGGGGTTGCTGATCCCAAAAAGGCGACTGAGGACGGTGCGCCGCTCGTGCATGACGAAGCGCCCAACAATATTGCCTTCGACTGGGAGATTGGCGACAAGGAGAAGACGGACGCCGCCTTTGCCAACGCCGCGCACGTCGCCAGCCTGGATATCGTCAACAACCGCCTGATTCCCAATGCGATGGAGCCGCGCGCCGCGCTTGCCGATTACAACAACATCACCGGCGAGCTGGTGCTCTACATGACGACCCAGAATCCCCACATCCACCGACTGCTGATGAGCTTGGCTTCGCTGGGCCTGCCCGAGCATAAGATCCGGGTGATCGCGCCGGAGGTAGGGGGCGGTTTCGGCAGCAAGATTCATCACTACGCCGATGAAGCTATCGCCTCTTGGGCGTCTATGCAAGTCGGCCGCCCGGTCAAATGGACGGCGACGCGCACAGAGACCTATGTGACCGACACGCACGGTCGCGACCACGTGACCCACGGTGAGTTGGCGATGGACGCGGACGGCAGATTCATTGGCCTGCGGGTCGACACGTACGCGGCGATGGGCGCCTACTTGTCCACATTCGCGCCGGCCGTACCCACCTATCTTTACGGCACGCTCATGTCCGGCGAGTATGACCTGCCGGCAATCTATTGCCATGTGTACGGCGTGTTCACCCATACGGTCCCCGTCGACGCCTACCGCGGCGCCGGCCGGCCAGAAGCCACGTTCATCGTCGAGCGATTGGTGGACGAGGCCGCCCGCGTTTCCGGCATTGACCCGGCCGAAATCCGCCGACGCAATTTCATTGCGCCCGATAACTTTCCTTACCCCACGCAGGTCGCGCTTGAGTATGACAGCGGCAACTATGAAGGCGCATTGGACAAGGCGCTAGAGGCGATTGGATACGACGACTTCCGGAAGGAACAGGCCGCGGCCAGAGAACAGGGCAAGTACCTGGGCCTCGGCCTCTCCACGTACATCGAGGCCTGCGGCTTGGCGCCATCGGCAGTGGTCGGTTCGCTCGGTGCGCAGGCAGGCCAGTGGGAAAGCGCGGTCGTGCGCGTCCACGCCACCGGCAAGGTGACAGTTTACAGCGGCTGTTCCGGCCACGGTCAGGGCCACGAGACCACGTTCGCGCAGATCGTCGCCAGCGCGCTGGGTGTTCCTTACGACGATATCGACGTGGTCGAGGGAGATACAGGCGTCATGCCGCACGGCTGGGGCACTTATGGCAGCCGCAGCGCGGCCACGGGTGGCAGCGCGATCGCTTCCGCGGCCCAGAAGGTTGTGGACAAGGCGCGTACAATTGCCGCGCACCTGCTGGAGGCCGCCGAAGAGGACCTCGAATTTGATGATGGGAATTTCTTCGTCAAAGGTTCCCCGGACCAGAGTCAGTCTCTGCCCGATGTAGCGTTGCAGGCCTACCTGGCCCACAACCTGCCCAAGGGGATCGAGCCGGCACTGGAGGCGACCAGCTTCTACGATCCGGCCAACTTCGTCTACCCCTTTGGCACGCACATCGCGATCGTCGAAATCTGCTCGGACACGGGGCAGGTCACATTGCAGCGTTATCTGGCGGTCGACGACGTGGGCAACGTCATCAACCCGATGATTGTTGATGGACAGGTACACGGTGGCATCGCCCAGGGCATCGGGCAGTCTCTGTATGAGACGGCGGTATATGACGACGGCGCCAATCTGCTCAGCGGTACGATGTTGGACTATGCGGTGCCCAAGGCGCACTTCCTGCCCTCCTTTGAAACCGACCGTACGGTGACGCCCTGCCCGCACAACCCGCTGGGCGTCAAAGGTGTCGGTGAAGCTGGCTCGATCGCTTCTCCGGCAGCCGTGGTCAACGCGGTCGTCGACGCGCTGTCTCCCTTCGGCGTCACCCACATCGACATGCCGTTGACATCGGAGAAGGTCTGGAATGCAATGAAATAGTTTTCGGTTTCTCGTGTTTCGTACCTGCGGCTTAGGCAGAGGTTCACTGAAGACGAGAAACTCAAAACGCACAACTGGAGTAAAACGAATGTTCCCATCCAAATTCGATTATCATCGCCCGTCCTCTGTACAGGAGGCGGTTCAGATTCTTTCCGACAACCCGGATGCCAAAGTTCTGGCAGGCGGTCACAGCTTGATCCCGGTGATGAAGCTGCGGCTGGCCACGCCCTCTGCGCTGGTCGATATCGGGCGCATAGAGGCTTTGCAGGGCATCAGCCGCGCCAACGGCAGTCTGCGAATCGGCGCTTGTGTCACCTACAATGAGATCGCCAGCTCTGATGTTGTGCAGGATGCTGCGCCGCTGTTGGCGGAGGCGGCCGGCCAGATCGGCGACCGCCAAGTCCGCTACCGCGGCACGATAGGCGGCAACCTTTCTCATGCGGACCCGGCCTCGGATCTGCCGGCCGCGGCGCTGGCGCTGGGCGCGACCTTACACGTGGCGGGACCCAGCGGCAGCCGCTCGGTCAGCGCTTCCGAGTTCTTTGTCGATCTGATGATGACAGCGTTGCAGGCGGATGAAATCCTCACAGGGGTTGAAATCTCGGCGGCGGCGGCGGGAACTGGTTCCGCCTACGTGAAATTTGAACATCCGGCGTCTGGCTACGCGCTGTGCGGCGCAGCGGCGGTCGTAACGCGCGGCGCTGGCGGCAGCTGCACCGGCGCCAGCCTCTGCTTCAACGGCGTCTCCGCCACTGCTGTGGATGCAGCAGCGGTGGCGTCGAGCCTGGTCGGCTCCGATCTAAGCGACGGGGCGATAGAGAGCGCGGTCAGCAACCTGTCGATTCCCGATGTATCCGGCGATATGTTCGCCTCGGCCGGCTATCGGCAGGAATTGGCCAAGGCGATAGGCGCGCAGGCACTGCGCACGGCCAGAGACAGAGCGTAAACAGCGGTTTCCAGTGGACAGTGGCTGGTGGCCAGTCGTTGCATGGGCCACTGGCTGCTGTCCGCTGAATAGCCAGGATGATGCGCCTTGTCGTAATCGGCGTCAGTGGCTGCGGGAAGACGACGCTGGCGCGGCAGATAGCCCGACACTAGCCCTGCCTCACGTTGAGTTGGATGCGCTATACTGGGAAGCGAACTGGCAGGCGGCGTCCAGGCCTGTTTTTTGCAGGCGCGTACAAGAGGCAACGGCGGGCGACGCCTGGGTCGTTGACGGCAACTATAGCCAAAGCCTGGATATGGTCTGGAGCCGCGCCACGCATCTTGCCTGGTTGGACTATGGCCTTGCCACGGTGATGGGGCGCGTACTGTGGCGCACGGTTTGTCGGGTCTTCTCGCGACAGGAGTTGTGGAACGGCAATCGCGAATCAATCCGCGGCATTTTGGGACGCGATAGTATCGTATGGTATGCGTTCACCAGCCATCGCCGCCACCGAAAGAGATATTTGGCGCTGCTGGCCGGCGACGAGTTCAAACACCTGACTGTGTACCGGTTCACCAGGCAGCAGGAAGCCTCAATCTGGTTGCAGTCCCTACATTATCCCAATACAGCGGCGCCCCAATGACCACTCCGATACAGCTACCCTCTGTTGAATCCGTTGCCGAAGCCCTACGCACGAAAGCGTATATCGCGGACCATAGCCTGGCGACGGCCATTTTCCTTGCGCTTAAACTGAATCGCCCTTTGTTCCTGGAGGGGGAGGCCGGGGTCGGCAAGACCGAAGTGGCGAAGATTCTGTCACAGATGCTTGACACGCGGCTGATCCGGCTCCAGTGTTACGAGGGACTGGATGTCAGCACGGCGGTGTATGAATGGAACTACGCTCGCCAAATGCTCCAGATCCGGTTGATGGAAGCAACCGGGCCCGGCTCCCAATCGCCGGCGGACTCTGATGCAGTCACGGACAAGGGGCTGCGAGAGTCGGCGATCCAGGATCTCTTCAGCGACACCTTTCTGCTGCGGCGGCCGCTGCTGCAGGCGATAGACAGCCGCGGGCAGAACAACGGCAAGGCTCCAATCCTACTGATCGATGAGTTGGACCGGGCCGATGAGGAGTTTGAAGCTTTTTTGCTGGAGGTGCTGAGCGACTTTCAGATCACGATTCCGGAGATCGGCACGATCCAGGCGGCGGTGCCACCGGTGGTGGTCATCACTTCCAACCGCACGCGTGAGATTCACGATGCGCTGAAACGACGCTGCCTCTATCACTGGATCGACTACCCCAGTTTTGAGAAAGAGTACACGATCCTGCGCGCCAAGGCGCCGGACGCGTCGGAAAGGCTGTCGCGGCAGATCGTGGGCTTTGTGCAAGAGTTGCGGCGCGGGGAGCTGTACAAGTTCCCGGGGGTCGCTGAGACGCTGGACTGGATGAATGCTCTCACCGCGCTCGATCAGGAGGAACTTACCGAAGATGTGGTGGACGAGACGCTGGGTGTGCTTCTCAAATACCGGGACGACATCGAAAAAGTGCAGGGCCAGACCGTCCGCGAAATCGTTCAGGTGTTGCGCAAGTCTGCGTTGGCTAATAAATAGTGCAGTCGCAATCCACTATCCTCTCGCCATTATCCACTGGGGTTGATGGCAATTTCCTCCAGAACCTGCTGCTGTTCGCCCGCCTGCTGCGCGGGCTGAGCATCCCGGTCACGCCGACACAGATTCTCGATTTGGTGGAGGCGCTGACGCAGATCGATCTGCGGGTCAAAGAGCAGGCGCGCGACGCGGCCAAAGCCGTTTTGGTCAGCCGGCAGGAACATCTGGAGCTGTTCGACGAGGCGTTTGACCTGTTCTGGCGGGCCAGAGAGAGGCAGGAACTTGCCCGCATCAATCTCGGTGAACTGCTGCAACGCACGCCGAAGGGAGAGATACAGTATCGCCAGATTCAGGCCAACCGCGACCAGAAAAAAGACAGGCAGCAGGACGACGAAGAGCCCCTTATCGACAAGATCTACAGCTACAGCAGCGCCGAAGCCCTTCGCAGCAGGGATTTCGCGACGATGACCGAGTACGAGTTGCAGAAGGTGAGGCAGTTCATGCAACAGTTGCAGTGGTCACCGGCAGAACGCCGCTCCCGGCGCCGCGTGCCATCGAGCAACGGCGACCTGGTCGACCTGCGGCGGTCGCTGCGTCAGAACATGCGCTACGGCGGCGAGCCGCTGGTAATCGCCCGGCGCCAGCGGAAAACCAGGCGCCGCCCAATTATCGCGCTGGCCGACATCAGCGGCTCGATGGACCGTTACAGCCGCGTGTTGTTGCAGTTCCTGTATTCGATCACACACGCCCTTGACAAGGTGGAGGCTTTTGTCTTCAGCACGCGGTTGACTCGCATCACACGTCATCTGCGGCGGCGAGACATCGACCTGGCCCTGGATCATACCTCCTTGGCCGTACATGATTGGGCCGGCGGCACGCGCATCGGCGAAGCGATCCGCGCCTTCAACTTTGACTGGGCTCGGCGAGTTTGCGGGCAAGGAGCTATCGTTCTTGTCATCAGCGACGGCTGGGACAGGGGCGATCCGCAGGTGCTGGGGGAGGAGATGGGGCGCCTACAGCGCAGTTGTCATCGTTTGATCTGGCTGAACCCCTTGCTTGGTTCGCCCAGTTACGAACCGCTGACGAGGGGGATCAAGGCGGCGCTGCCGCATACTGACGATTTCCTGCCGGTGCACAATCTTATTAGCCTGGAGCAACTGGCTCGGGTGATGGCGGACGCGCAGTCTTGAAGGTAGTCTGACCAGCAGTTCTGTTGGCATGGCGATTGCCATAATGAGGGGCGTACCCGTAGTGGTGGTCCGTCCATAAAGCCAACCATTGCGAACATACGCGGAAGGCAGATCTAAGCATGAAAGAGATCCTGGCCGACATCGACAAATGGCAGCAGGCAGGTAACCGGGTCGCGTTGGCGACGGTCGTGCAGGTGTACGGTTCGGCGCCGCGGCCGTTGGGCGCGAAGCTGGCCGTGTCCGAAGACGGCGCGATGGTCGGTTCGGTCAGCGGCGGCTGTGTTGAAAGCGCCACTGTGCAGGAGGCGTTAGAGGTGTTGTCCACCGGCAAACCGCGTCTCGTCTCTTACGGCATCGCCGACGAGACGGCCTGGGAGGTGGGTCTGGCCTGCGGGGGTACAATCGAAGTATTCATAGAGCCGTTGGATTGGTAGCCTAGGGAAGGAAACGTGGCAGAACTCTTCAGTGCGGTTGCGCAGGCCATCCGGCAGGATGAACCGTGCGCGGTCGTCACAGTGCTGAACGGAGCCGAAATCGGGCGCAAGCTGCTCGTTCACCAAGCGCGTGAGCCAGAGGAGCGCGGCTCCACTCTTGCGACAATGGGGTCATTGGGGGACACCGCCCTGGAGCAAGCGGCCGTCGCCCGTGCGGCGGAAGCGATGGCGGCGCGCCGGACGACACGCATTTCTCTGTCAGTAGAAGAGCGGGAATGGGATCTGTTGATCGATGTCCATGTGCCACAGGAGGTGCTGGTGATCGTGGGGGCGGTTCACATCGCCATACCACTTGTCTCCTTTGCCCGCGAACTGGGTCTGTTCACGGTTGTTATCGACGCCCGGCCCATCTTCGCCACCCAGGATCGCTTCGACCATGCGGACGAGTTGATCAGGAGCTGGCCCGAGGACGCTCTGCAGGAGATAAATCTGAACGAATCCACCTATGTCGTGACCTTGACACACGACGAAAAGCTGGACACGCCCGCTCTGATTTTTGCGCTGGACCATCCTGTCGGCTACATTGGCGCGCTCGGCTCGAAGCGCACGCATGGCAAACGGGTAGCGGCCCTGCGCGAGGCCGGTGTCAGCGACGAAAATATCGCCCGCATTCACGCGCCGATCGGGCTCGACCTGGGAGGGCGCAGCCCCGAAGAGATCGCGCTGGCGATTATCGCGGAGATTGTACAGGTACGCAATCGCAGTAAGGAGGCGCG
Source organism: Caldilineaceae bacterium (assembly GCA_965220715.1). Classification (GTDB taxonomy): domain Bacteria; phylum Chloroflexota; class Anaerolineae; order Caldilineales; family Caldilineaceae; genus Bin5. The sequence goes on along the minus strand of OZ244843.1, from coordinate 1,814,342 downwards.
CGAATGAGCGTTCACCCATTAATCCAGGCACTTTCGCGCTTGTATGAAGCGGACCGCCTGCTGACTCGTCCAGCCCAGTTGATGGCATACGAGTCGGACGCGCTCACCGTTTTTCAGCAGAGACCCGCTGCGGTGGTGATCCCGCAGGACCGCGCGGAGGTGATCGAGACGATCCGACTCTGCCACGAACACAGCGTCCCTTTCGTTGCGCGGGGAAGCGGCACCAGCTTGTCCGGCGGTTCTCTGCCGATCGCTGACGGCATCGTCATCGCCCTCAATCGCCTGGACCGGATCCTGCGGCTTGACGCGGAAGAGCGGATCGCCGTGGTCGAGCCGGGCGTGATAAATCTAAAGGTTTCCGATGCGGCAAAGCCCTATGGCCTCTACTATGCCCCTGATCCTTCCAGCCAGTCGATCTGCACGATCGGCGGCAACGTAGCCTTCAACTCCGGCGGCGCGCACTGTCTAAAATACGGCATGACCAGCAACCACGTTTTGGGGATGACGGTCGCCCTGCCCGACGGCGAGGTCGTGGAGTTGGGGGGCGAAAGTCTGGAGGGCGTCGGCCCCGATCTTCCCGGTTTTTTCGTGGGTAGTGAAGGGCTTTTCGGCGTCGCACTGGAGATCACGCTGCGGCTGCTGCCGATCCCGGAGACATATCGCACGGTGCTGGCAGCGTATGACTCGTTACATGCGGCGGGGGATGCGGTGACGGCGGTCGTGGCCTCCGGCCTGCTTCCGGGCGCAATGGAGATCATGGACGCTCTCGCCATCAAGGCGGCTGAGGTAGGGGCAAAGGCAGGTTATCCGAACGTGCCGGCGCTTCTGATCGTCGAGTTGGAGGGGGAAGAGAGCGCGGTGGAGGCTGAATTTGCGCAGTTGATGCAGTTGATCGAAGAGACGGCCCCGTTAGAGGTGCGCATAGCCCAGACGGCAGACGAACGCGCCCGAATCTGGAAAGGGCGCAAGGCCGCTTTCTCGGCGGTGGGACGGCTGGCCCCGGACTATATTGTGCAGGATGGGGTCGTGCCGCGCAGCCGGCTGGGGGACGCACTGGCGGAGATCGACCGCCTGAGTGCAAGCTACGGTATTGATGTGGCCAACGTATTCCACGCCGGCGACGGCAACCTGCACCCTCTGATACTGTTTGACGGTCGCGAGGAGGGTGCGCTGGAACGGGCCGAAGAACTGGCCGGCGAAATTCTTGAACTGTGCGTCGAGCTGGGCGGCTCAATTACCGGAGAACACGGGGTCGGCATGGAGAAGCGCGCCTTCCTGCCCAAAATGTATGGGCCACTGGATATGCAGGCGATGGAAGATGTGCGCCACAGCGTGGACAGCAAATCTCTCGCCAATCGCGGCAAGATGTTGCCGGCGGGCGAGGCCGAATCTTTAACGCACGTGGGTCCCCATCCTCTGGAGAAGGCAGGCGTTATTTTCAGGGAGTAGTGCAAGTCAAATTTACCGAATTACCGTTCACGTTGGCGGTTCCGGCGCAGACAATCGGCTGATTCTTGCCCAGATAGTCCTTTGCACTGGAGGGAAAGACGTCATCGATTGGGCAGTTTCCATGATTGAAGCCATGCAACTCTGTCGGCGCATTGCGCCTCTATTTTTTGAAGAACCAATACATCCCCAGTTGCGTGCAAAAACTTGGTTACAAGAAGGGCGTTTTGAATCCAGATCAGATAATAGAGCCGGTTGAGCGATGAGAAATATAAGACTCGTCGCAGTTGCCTTGTTTGTTCTCATCGCTGTTGCGGCCTGCGTGCCAAGCGAAGATCCCGGCCAATCAGGCGCCGTATCACCTACTGAATCGCGACCCGCTGCGACTGCTACGCCCGCGCCGGCCAGTGAAAATATCGCAGTGCTGGGAACCGGAAATGCCTTTGAAAGAAGCACCTTCGCGCAGTTGGCAATCGATGGGGATCCAGACTCAATCTGGAATTCGCAGCAGTTGGCGCCGCAGTGGTTCTCGATTGCTTTCGACGACTTCTACCTGGTTGACAGAATTGAGCTGGTGGTCACGCAACTGCCCGCCGGGCCAACTACGCACGAGGTCTGGCTTGGGAGCGGTTCTGACACGCGTGTGCTCCAAGCGCGCCTCATCAACGTCCATACGGAAGATGGCCAGACGCTGGAGATAGCCATCGAGCCTGCGCGCAGGCTTAACGAGGTTCTGATAGTCACCCAGAATAGTCCCAGTTGGGTAGGTTGGCGAGAGGTAAGGGTGTTTGGTTCGCTGTCTGCCGACCCAATAGGGGGAGTGGTAGAGGGGCATCCGGTGGAAGGGGACGCAAAAGCCACAGGGACTAAGCAACCCGCGGCCGAACTGTCGGCGCCGCCGGGAGAAAATGTTGCGGCCCTGGGATCGGGGTTCGCTTCGGCAGGGGAGGAGTCCGCCCACTTGGCGGTCGATGGTGATCCGAATTCATTTTGGACTGCACAACTCCAGGCCCCGCAGTGGTATTCGGTTTCCTTCGATGAATTGTACCTTGTTGATAAATTGGAAATGGTGATCGCGCAGACTCCCGCTGGTCCAACTACTCATGAGGTCTGGCTGGGGAATGGCTCCGGCTCGCGGACGTTGTACAAACGGTTTGACGGCCTGCAGACGGAAGATGGTCAGACAGTAGAGGTCCCTATTGTTCCGCCGCGCAGCATCAGCGAGGTGCTTGTTCTGACGCTTGACAGCCCGAGTTGGGTGGCTTGGCGGGAGATAAGGGTGTTTGGTTCACCGACGTCAGACCCAATAGGGGAAGCGGGGCTGCCTCGATTTGGGTTGCGGAAAATCGCCGACGGGCTAAAGTTGCCTGTGCATGTTACGCATGCCGGCGACGGGTCCGGGCGTCTGTTCGCGGTCGAGCAGGAGGGACGCATCCGCATCGTCCGCAACGGTACTGTCGAAGAGACTCCCTTCCTGGACATCTCGGGTCGCGTTCGCTGCTGCGGGGAGCGGGGGCTACTCAATGTGGCTTTCTCGCCGGACTACGCGGGCAAACAGTATTTCTATGTGAGCTACACAGATAAACCGGGGGATACCGTAATCAGCCGCTTCAGAACGACCGCCGATCCTGATATAGCCGACCCTGACAGCGAGGAGATCGTGCTCCTCATCGCGCAACCGGACCAGGTCCACAACGGCGGCCGCATTGTCTTCGGGCCCCAGGATGGATACCTTTACATTGGCAGCGGTGACGGCGGCCACCCAACGTTCAAAGATGTTGAGAATCGGGCGCAGGACCCGGGCATGCTGCTGGGCAAAATCTTGCGTATCGATGTGGAGTCTGATGCCAAGCCGTACAGCATTCCTGCCGGCAATCCTTTTGCGCAGATTGACGGCCATCGCGGCGAGATCTGGGCGCTGGGTCTGCGCAATCCGTGGGGCTTTGCCTTTGACAGGCTGACCGGCGATCTTTACATTCCTGATGCAGGCCACATAAAGCACGAAGAGGTGAACTTTCAGCCCGCAGCAAGCCGGGGCGGCGAAAATTATGGATGGAACTTCAAGGAAGGCAGCAGATGTTTCGAATCCCTGCTCTGCAACTCACAGGGCTTGATTTCCCCGGTGGTTGAATACGATCACGTATACTCCTGTGCCATCGTGGGCGGCGCTGTCTATCGTGGAAGCGACTTTCCCGAATTGCACGGCATATTCTTCTATGGCGACTTCTGCAGTGGCAGAATCTGGGGGCTGAAGCGTTCGAGCGCAGATTCGACCCAGAACTTCCATGATGGTTGGCAGAGCACACTGCCCTTGAACGCCAAGGTCCCAGTCAGCGGCGTCGGCGAGGATGAAGAAGGCAACGTGTACGTCACCGGCTATCAGGATGGCGCTCTCTACATGATCACGGGGGAATAGACAGGAGATGTTGTCAGTCTTTGGCATTCGGTTTTTGGCTCCGCCGGTGGACACCGATAAACTAAATGCTGACCAACCGGGAACAGCGCCTCGAATCGTCGCCGTCAGAGTGGAAGTCAGTTCGGCAAGAAGCCAAGACAATGACCAACGTTGCTGAAATTCAGGACGCAGTGCGGGGGGCGGAGCGGGTGCGCGTCCGAGGCGGCGGCTCCAAACCGGCACTGTCGCGCCAGAGCCGCGACGATGATGCGGAGGTGATCGACCTATCCCCCCTGCAAGGCGTCGTCGACTATCAGCCAGACGAATACACCTTTACGGCCCGCGCCGGCACGCCTGTTGCCGAGATAGCGGCGATGCTGGCGGAAAAGGGTCAGTATCTGCCCTTCGATCCGCCCCTGGCCGACCGCGGGGCAACTTTGGGCGGCACGGTCGCGGCCGGCCTGAGCGGGGCGGGCCGCTATCGCTACGGAGGCATCCGCGATTTCCTGATCGGCATTCGCTTTGTGGACGGGCAGGGGCAGGAAATCCGGGGCGGGGGCGCGGTAGTAAAGAACGCGGCCGGCTTCGACTTCCCCAAACTATTCGTCGGCAGTCTGGGAAGACTGGGCATTTTGACCGAACTGACCTTCAAAGTCTTCCCCCAGCCGCCGGCCTTTGCAACCGTCACCGCCGATTTTGGCACGCTTTCCGATCTGCTGTCCGCTTTGAACGCGGTGACGGGTAGCGCCATCGACCTGCATGCGGTCGATTTTGCGCCGGCGGGGGATGGATGGACAATCTGGGTGCGCATTGGCGGACTGCTTGCCGCGTTGCAGGAGAGGGTGCAGGCGTTGCAGGCAGTGGTTTCGGCGGGGGCCGGTGAAACGCGCCGTCTCACACAATTATTTGACCAGGACGACGACATATTGTGGCAGCAGGCGCGGTCAATGGCCTGGGTCAAGGACGGTATGGCGATGGTGAAAGTCCCTTTGACGCCGCAGCGGATCGCAGCTGTGGAGGAGGCGGTTGGCGGCTCCAACCTCGCGACGCGGCGGTATAGTGTCGGCGGGAACCTGCTTTGGCTCGGTTGGCCCGACGAGGCGGCGCCGGCGTTGGACGGCGGTGAGCAGGACCGCCCCCGAGACCTCCACACCCTTTTGCTGGGACTGAACTTGCAAGGTGTACTGCTTATCGGGCGCACGCGGCGCGCGACCGAGCAAAACAATGGAGACAACGTTGGCAGCGGAGACGGCCCTCTGCTGGGCCGGCCACTGCTAAACGATTTCCTGCGGCGGATCGCCGCGGGCCCTGGACCCGGAGGGGAAGTTCGACCCGTGGGAACAACAGCGAACAGATAGAGGAGAAAACTGATGAAAGCAATTCGTGTGCAAGAGGTAGGCGACCCCGATGTGCTCCAGTGCGTTGACCTGCCTACACCGGAGCCGGGCGCAGGCGAAGCCCGCGTAAAGATGGAAGTGGCCGGCGTCAACTTTATCGACACCTACCACCGCAGAGGCTGGTATCCGATGCCACTGCCCTTCACACCCGGCGTCGAAGGCGCGGGGATTGTCGATGCAGTCGGAGAGGGCGTAACCGAAGTGGCGGTCGGCGATGCCGTGTCCTACGGGATGTCGACCGGCTCCTACGCCGAATACGCCATTGTCCCCTCCATCGCGGCGCGGGCGTGGATGCGCAACATGGCGCGGCGGCGATGATCCAGGGGATGACCGCCCACTACCTGGCGTGCAGCACCTATCCGCTCAAGCCGGGCGACACCTGCCTGGTCCATGCTGCGGCCGGCGGCACCGGAGCCCTGTTAGTTCAGATCGCCAAACTTCGAGGCGCACGCGTGCTTGGCACGGTGTCGACCGAGGAGAAGGCGCGCATCGCACAGGCGGCCGGGGCGGACGCCACGATACGCTATACCGAAGTGGACTTCGTCGAAGCGGTGCGGGACCTGACCGGTGGCGAAGGCGTCGACGTCGTGTACGACTCGGTCGGCATCGCCACTTTCGACAAGAGCCTGGACTGCCTCAGACCGCGCGGGTACATGGTACTATTCGGCCAGGCAAGCGGCGTTGTTCCAACGCTCAACCCGCAGATCCTCAACCAGAAAGGGTCGCTGTTCCTGACCCGGCCCACGCTCGCCTCGCACATGCTGACGCGGTCGGAGCTTGAGGGCCGCGCCAATGACATCTTCAACTGGATCGCGGAGGGCAAGCTGGAAATCCGCATCGACCGCACGTTCCCTCTTGCCGATGCAAAGGACGCCCACAGTTACCTTGAAGCGCGCCAGACCAAGGGCAAGGTACTGTTGACGACATAATGCCAGACATCATAGTGCCAGACTTGAAAGTGCCATGCGCCACTCAATTCCCGTAGACTCGCTCGGTCCACAAGCGCCGGCGATGGCGGAAGCTGTTGCCAGTTGCGTTCATTGTGGCTTCTGTTTGCCTGCGTGCCCGACCTATCTGGAGTTGGGCGAAGAGATGGACTCGCCGCGCGGGCGCATCCTGCTGATGAAAGGCGCGCTCGAAGGCGAACTGACCCAGGAGGAGGTGCTGCCCCACGTGGATCGATGCCTGGGCTGCCTGGCCTGCGTCACCGCCTGCCCCTCGGGCGTAGAGTACGGCGACCTGCTGACCCCTTTTCGCGAAATGGCGGAAAAGCAGCGCAGCCGTTCCCCCATGGAGGAACTTACGCGCACGCTGACCAACCAGACCCTCCCCTACCCCGGACGTTTCCGAGCTGCAGCCGCGCTGGGGCGCTATACGAAAGTATTTAGACCGTTTCTGCCCCCTGCGCTGCGAACGATGCTGGATCTGCTGCCCGAACGGCTGCCGCCGCGCGACGCTCTGCCCCAGTTGTCGCCGGCGCGGGGGGAGCGGCGGGCGCGGGTCGCCATGCTGAGCGGCTGTGTGCAACAGGTGCTGACCCCTGGCATCAACCGGGCCACCGTCGACGTTCTGACCAGCAACGGGGTGGAAGTGGTGATCCCGCCGCGCCAAGGCTGCTGCGGCGCGCTGTCGATGCATACCGGCGCCGCGGACCAGGCCCGCGGGCTGGCCAGACGCAACTTCAGTGCCTTCAATCTGAACGATGTCGACGCGGTGGTGACCAACGCGGCCGGGTGCGGTTCCGGAATGCACGAGTACCCGCTACTATTCGCAGGCGAAGAGGAAGAGCAAGTAGCGCGCGACTTTGCCGCCAAGGTGCAAGATGTCACGGTCTTCCTGGATGCTCTTGGCATTGCCCCGCCGGCACCGCTGCCGGCGCCAATGACGGTCGCCTACCACGACGCCTGTCACCTGGCCCACGCCCAAGGCGTAACGGACGCGCCTCGCCGCCTGCTGTCGGCAGTTCCGAATCTGACGCTCGTACCAATCCCGGAGGGAGAGATCTGCTGTGGTTCAGCGGGGAGCTACAACATTGAACAGCCGGAGATTGCGGCCCAGTTGGGCCAGCGCAAGGCCGAAGCTATCCTCAGCACCGGGGCGCAGGCCGTGGTCACGGGCAACATCGGCTGCATGACCCAAATCGACAGCCACTTGCGGCGCCTCGGAAAACCTCTGGAAATTTTTCACACGGTTGAACTTCTGAACGGCAGTGAAAAGTGAACGCGGATAACTGCAGTCAGATACCTGCGATTGGTGAATTTACCGACCAGCAGCCACTCAAAGCCGGCAACCGGTATTTTTGACCAAACGTTAACTTCCTCTTGTAGATCGTTTAACCCACACAGCTTAACCTTATTGTCGAAGCAACCAGCCTCTCTCTTCAGAGCGCGGATAGGAGTCCGGCTTTGACGCAGGATATCCCCGCAGGACCTTCCCGGCTGCGCCAAGATGCGTGCGGCGGCGGCCAAAAGGTGTGGTTCGTTCGGGGGGACGGACCACGCCTTCTCCTCTCTGTCAATCGGCCAGAATCGGGAAACCGGAGCTGCGAGTCTGTTCGGCGTACAGTTGACGCAGGCGATGTGTGACTGGTCGGCTGTCGCCAGTGCCAATAGCGCGTCCGTCCAACTCGATCACCGGCGTCAGTTCGCCCATCGTGCCTGTGCAGAACAGTTCATCGGCCCGGTAGAGCTCCGGCAGCGAAATGTCGCGCACTTCCGCCGGCATGCCATGCGTCTGACACAGATCCAACACTGTCGCGCGGGTGATCCCTTCGGGACAGGCATGGGTGTGGGGTGTGGCGACTATGCCGCGTTTGACCAGGAACAGGTGGGTCGCGTTCGTTTCTGCGACGAATCCGTTAAGATCCAGCATTACTGCATCATCGACGCCGGCCGCGTTTGCCTGGATCTTGGCCAGAATAGAGTTGAGCATATTGCAGGAGTGGATGTTCTGATCAAGACAGTCTGGGGGGATGCGGCGAATGCCGGACGTAATCAGGCGGATGCCTTCCCGTTCATAGACTGGTGGTTTGTGCTCGGCGAGGACGATCAGCGTCGTGCCGCTGGTATTTATGCGGGGGTCCATGCCGCTGGTGTACTTGACGCCGCGGGTGAGGGTCAGGCGCACATGGACGTTGTCCTGCATGTCATTGGCATTGAGGGTACGCCGCACCTGCTCCACGATCTCTTCATTGGAGGGTACGCCGTCGTAGGCGAGGGCTTTCGCGCCGTCCTGCAGGCGGGCCAGATGTTCCTGCAGTTTGAAGATACGCCCTTCGTAAAGTCGCAGGCCTTCCCAGACGGCATCACCATTTTGCACAGAGGAGTCGAAGGGGCTGACGCCGGCCTCGTTTCTGTGAACGAGTTGCCCGTTGATGTTGACGAGAAGGTCGCGGTTAGCTTCGTAGAATTTCTGCAACATTTTTCAAGACCCCAAGGCCCAGCAAAGTGATGCCCTCTGGCCGGCACTTATCACTGACCAGGACCCGCTGTAGTCAGGCGGAAACTGTATAGTTCCTGGTAGATCTCCTGCGCCTGGGCAAAAAGGTCCTGTAAATGCGGCGGCGGCGCTTCGTCTTTGGGACGGTACGGGGCGAAACCGGTCGATTTTTCCACAGCGGCGTACCAGTAGGGCGCCCAGACGCCGTCGCTGTCGCGGCGACCCGGCGGCCAGGAGAGCATCCGCTCGGAGAACGGCGCCGACACCGCTTCGCACAGCAGGGTGAGCGTGCCGCGGGGATTCTCCAGCACATCCTGGCTGTCGATGATCGGCGGAATCGAGCCGGTGTCGCGACGGACGGTTTCAAACAGCCGCAGAAGTTGCGGGAAGCCCAGATCCAACAGAGTGGGCTGGGCCCGAACCTTGATGTAGGAGGTGATGACTTCGGCCGGCGCCCGGATCAGAAAACAGTTTGTCAGCTTGCGGGCCCAGTCCAACTCGATGTGGTCCAGCATGTGGTGGGCCATATGTTTCTGATACCAGATCGCCGCGCCCTCCGGCATGGGGTCTTCGGTCAGGGTGCGAGCGACGATGCGCCAGTCGGCCTCATAGCTGGCGATGATATCGTCGCGCCCCGGGTGATCCATGCCGGTGGCTTGCAGGTAATGGGCGTAGAACGGTTCGTCGATCACAACCGTGTCCGGCCGGTTTTCCCAGGCGCGCATGAGCGCGGTCGAGATGGTGCGCGGTGCACACCACATGGCAATCCGAGTCATAACGGTCCTCAAACTGCAATGGATATAACTCTGTGGTCAGAGGAAAGTAGCTATATTAGCTACTAACCACCGACGTTGTTGCCTCCGCCCATCCTGCCAGTGTCTCCGCCAGCAGGCGGTAGCGCCCAAGGAGAGCGAGACTAAAGGTGTCGGAACTCAGGATTATGTGCGGCTTCTCCGACCCGGACTCCAGCAACTCGAGACGGACATAACCGTGTCCTACCTGATTCCCCGCTCCGTTTCCGTCTGTCGCCATGGGCCCGAGTTCGTTGATGGCGCCATTTGTACCATTGTTACCCGTCTTGTGGCTATAATCACCATTTTGCGCAACCGGAGTCGCATCGGTTCCCCCTTCAAGGACGGGCGGAGCCATGATACCCTGACCCAGACTGTACTCCTCCTGCTCCCCTCTGATAAGGTGGCCTTGAGTTTCCCTGAAGCCGGCTCTGGCAGGCGAAGCGGTGTCCCAAGATGTGATTCGAACGGCCTGATCAGCGGGCTTAACGTCCAGACGAGGCTGCGGGGCGGCTTGGCTGTAATGGATCTGTAGTTGGCAGGGGGAGGCAACTTCCCAACCCACCACACCATCGCAGGTTTGAATACAAGCAACCCGACTCCGCAAGTGAAAGCGGAGCGTCACCAGATCATCTGCATCAACTTCAAGACTGGGCATCTTGCGCCGCAGTCTCCGCGGCAGCGAACTTGACAGCTGCGGCAGAGGAGAATCCGGGGGAAAAGCATACGATCGTATACGCACGAATTCTTTGTCTATCAACCTAATCATCGTTCACTGCTCCTGTAACTGCTTGGGACAGAATCAGTGGTGTCTAAAATAAACGCGTACTCCAAGGCAACCTCCTCCAGGTAGTCGTAGCGGCCGGATTTGCTGAAATGACCGGCCCCCATCTCGGTTTTGAGCAGAAGCGGGTTGTTGTCGGTCTTGCACGCCCGCAGTTTGGCCACCCACTTGGCCGGTTCCCAATATTGCACTCTTGGATCATTCAGGCCCGCAGTGGCCAGAATGGCCGGATAATTCTTGGCTTCAACATTGTCATAGGGCGAATAGCTCTTCATATAGTGGTAGTACTCCGGATCGGTCGGGTTGCCCCATTCCTCCCACTCGATGACCGTGAGGGGGATGGTGGCGTCGAGCATGGTGTTGACGATATCGACAAAAGGCACACCGGCGACGACGCCGGCGAACAGATCGGGCCGCAGGTTCGTTACCGCGCCCATCAGCAACCCTCCTGCGCTGCGGCCGCTGATCACCAAGCGCTGGGACGCCGTATAGTTGCGATCGATAAGCGTTTCTGCACAGGCGATGAAGTCGTCAAAGGTGTTTATCTTCTTGAGATATTTGCCGTCTTCCTTCCATTGCCGTCCCATCTCGCCGCCGCCGCGAATATGAGCGTAGGCGACGACAAAGCCTCGTTGCAGCAGACTCACATGGTTGCTGCTGAAGGACGGATCGTAGGACATCCCGTAGGAGCCGTAGCCGATCAGCAGGCAGGGGTTCTGACCGTCTGTCTTCAAGTCAGCCGGATAGACGAGCGAGATCGGCACCCGGACCCCGTCGGGCGCGGTCGCCCAGATGCGCTCGGTCGTGTATGCGGCCGGATCGTAGCCCTTCACTTCGTCCTGTTTGCGCAGCGTTCGGGTGCGGTGTCTCATGCCATAGTCGAAAACAGTCGGCGGGGAGACGAGAGAGGTGTAACGATAACGCAGGGTATGGCTGGTGAATTCAGGATTCTGGCCGGGGAAGACCGTATACACCGGCTCCAACTGCTCCACCCGGTGGGCGGCTGATTCCTCTCCCGCGAAAAAGGCTCCGTCGCTCAGGTCCTGAATCCTGATATGAGTAAGACCGCTCTCCCGCTCCCAGATCACAAGAAAGTCCTGGAAAGACTCGATCCTATCCAGCATGACTTCGGCGGAATGGGAGATTAGCTCCCGCCAGTTCTCACGGGCGGGCGCGTCAACCGGCGCTGACATTACCCGGAAATTCTCCGCCTGCCAGTTTGTCAGAATGAGAAAGCGTTCCTCCCCGGCCTGATTTCGATGGTGGGTGACGAAGTACTCCATGTCCTGCTCGCGCGGCTGCAGCAGAATGGGCTGGCCGTCGCTGTCGTCGGCGTCAATGGCATACACTTCCGAGGTCACAGCGCTGCCAAGAGCGTAGAAAATATAGCGTTCGCTCTTGGCCTTGTAGAGCTGGAGGAAGAAGCGTTCATCCTCCTCGTGGTAGATGACCTCACCGTTGGAAGCGTCCTCGTTCAGACGGTGCCGGTGCAGCTTGAATGGGCGTTGGGCCGGGTCGAGCGTGGTGTAATAGAGGGTACGATTGTCGTTGCCCCATTCCAGCCCGTAGTATGTGTTCTCGATCCGGTCCGGCAACAGGTCGCCGCTTGCCAGGTCCTTGACTCGCAGCGTGTAGGTCTCCGAGCCATCGGTATCGAGGGCGAAAGCCAGGAGGGAATGATCGGGGCTGACCGCAAAGTTACCCATGCGCAGATATTCGAGCCCTTCGGCTTCTACGTTGAGATCGATCAGCACCTGCTCGTCCGCGTCCAGACTACCTTGCTTGCGGCAGTAGATACGATACTGCTTGCCTTCCTCCTCGCGGTAGTAGTAGTAGTAGCCACCGTGGGCAACCGGTACCGATTCATCTGTTTCCTTGATACGGCTCTTCATCTCGTCATAGAGGGCGCATTGCAATGCCTCTGTGTGGGCCAGCATTGCTTCGGTAAATTTATTTTCGGCTTCCAGATAGGCCAGGACGGCCGGGTTGTCGCGCTCCCGCAGCCAATAGTAATGATCGACGCGTGCGTCGCCGTGGTTCCGATGTGTCACGGGCTGGATCGCCGCCACCGGAGGCGGCAGGTCCACTTGAGGGCTTGACACAGCCGCGAAGACACCAGTCTTATCTGACATAGGAATTCCTCAGGTGCAATTGTAACGAACAGCATAAAGGGGGTACTGGCCGACCATTATAATGTATCCATGTTAGATACCCTATTTTTGAAGTACGGCGGAAAATTTGACAAGGATTCAGGCGTCGTGTAGGCTTGCATCCGATCAACTTTCCTCTATCCCATCCCCATTTGAGACAGGACTTCCTTGTGCTTACACTCACTGCCAGCGTCCCTCTAGATGCGCCGCCCGCCTGGGCCGTGTTGGAGCGGACGCTTTTTGATCTGATGGACCGATCCGTAGAACCCTTTCTGGAGAAGTACACGCGGCCTGACGGGACGTTGATCTGGGCCGACACATGGTCAAACTCGCGCGACGGCGCTGATGATTTCTACGAAAGCTCATACAACTGGCCTCTCTACTATCTGCTCGGCGGCGGCGATCATATGCTCACCCTGGGGCAGCGGCAGTGGGACGCCATCACAGAGCAACTGACGGAACTCGGCCCTGTGCTGGACGAGTATGAGCGGGGATACGACCAGTTCCACCAGGGCGAAAGCTACATCTGCTTCTACTTTCTGTGCCTGGCCGACCCGACCGACGAGCGCAACCGCGAGCGCGCCAGGCGGTTTGCCGGCCTGTATTTGAACGAGAACCCCGACGCGCCCAACTATGACCCGGAGCGCAAACTGATCCGCGCGCCTCATAACGGCAGCGGCGGCCCGCGCTGGGGCCATAGCGACAGCCCGGAGCCAAGTTACGGTTGGAGCGCCGTCATGCGGACGTACGGCCTCCCTTACACAGACATTGCGGGTGTGCGGGAATACGATGACCTAAAGGAACCGGTCCTTGCCAGGCGCATGGGCGAGGCGATGCATGAGCGCATGGGCAAAGGTGACGTGGTCGGCAACTTGATGGTGACGAGCCTGATTGCCAACGCCTTTCTGCTCACCGGCGAGGAGAAGTACAGGCGCTGGATCACCGAATACGTGGACGAGTGGCGGGAACGGGCCGCCGGCAATGGTGGGCTATTGCCGGACAATGTCGGGCTTTCGGGCGAAGTAGGCGAGTATATGGACGGACGCTGGTACGGCGGGCTTTACGGCTGGAGTTGGCCCCACGGCTACTACAATATTGGCATGGCCGCGACCGTTGGCGGCGGCAACGCTTTTCTACTCACCGGCGAGAAGGCCTATCTGCAGCTGGCAAACGACCAGTATGATGCCATCTGGGCGTTGGGGGAGATGCGAAATCCCAGCGGCGAAGCGATGAGCTTGCGCTCGCACTGGGTGGATCAACTTGACGACGAAGAGGAGGGAATCTTTGTCGTTCCATATCGCCACAATGACGAGGGTTGGTTCGACTACCAGCCGCTCTCACCGGTATACCCGACGGCTGTCTGGAACATGACGATGGACGCCGCCGACTGGGAGCGGGTCGAGGCGCTACGCCGGGTGGAGAAGTACGACTGGCGGCGGGTACAGGGTTTCCGAAACAAGGAGGACAACGGCCACGAACAGCCCTGGCTGCGCTTCCTGGCGGGAGACAACCCCGACTATCCGGCGCAGATGCTGGCCGCCACCTACGGGCAGGTCTGCCGCCGCCTGGAGTTGATCCGACAGGACACGGAAGACCTGACAGAGGTGTACATTCACCACTGGCAGCAGCTCAACCCCGTCATCACTGAGGCGCTCGTACAGCTCACGCTCGGCGCGCCGCAGATCATCTACAACGGCGGACTGCTACACTGCCGCCTGCGGTATTTCGACGCAGACCGAAAACGGCCGGGCCTGCCGCCGGACGCGGCTGCCCTCGTTTCGCGGCTGGAAGCGGACCGCACTGTGGTGGAGTTGGTCAATCTCAGCCCATACGAGCCGCGTACTGTCATCCTGCAGGCCGGAGGATTCGGCGAGCACCGATTCGAAACTGTGTGCTACACGAAGCGAACGAGCGTCTTCCCAGGGCGCCAGGAGGCATACCAGTCGCCTACAGTCGGGCAGACAACTGAGGATGCGACGGTCGATGACGTATACTTGCAGGTCGAACTTCCTCCCGCGACGCGAATTGAACTGGATTTCAAGACGGCCCGTTATGTCAATGAGCCGTCATACAAGCTGCCCTGGTAAAGGGGATCCAAATGAGAATTACCGCCCTCGACACAATATGCCTCTCGCGCATGCACGAGCCGGAACGTCAGTGGATCACTGCCCGCTACCGCACGGTAAAGGCCGACTGCGCCATTGTGCGGGTCCACACTGACGAGGGGCTGGTCGGTATCGGCGAAGCCAGCGCCTACGGCGTGCCACCGCGTATCGCCGAATGGGTCGACTGGTTGGCACCCACACTCATCGGCAAAGATGCGACAGACCCGGCCACTCCGCCGCACCCCAATGGCAGGGACCGCGCCCATGACGCGGCGGTTGCCGGGATCGACTGCGCCCTGTGGGACGTGCGCGGGAAGGCGGCGGGCAAGCGAGTCAGCGAACTGCTCAGCGACAGCCCGGCCGCCTCGGTACGCATGTACGCGTCCAGCGGCTGCCGCTATGACTGGCGCGATCGTCCCGAACAGTTGATTGACGAGGCGCTGGCGTATGTTGAACAGGGCTTCCCGGTGATGAAATTCCGCATCGGCACAGATTGGGAGTGGGACGGCGTGACTGTCGACCGCTTTCTAGGCCTGGTGAGAGAGTTGCATCAGCAGGTGGGGGGCAGAATGGAATTGGCACTGGACGGCAACTGCCGGCTGACGCTGGAAGAGGCGCTGCCGATCGCCAGAGAGCTGGATCGACTGGGCTTCGCCTGGCTGGAAGAGCCGATCCCCTGGAGCGATATCGACGGCTACGCCACGCTTGCCGCCGCGGTGGAGATGCCGTTAACCGGCGGCGAGAGCTTCACGACGCTGGAACAGTTTCGCCCGTACATTGAGAAGCGGGCCTACGATATTGTCCAGCCCGACGCGGGCGTCTGCGGACTGACCGAGCTGGTCCGCATCGCTGAGATGGCGGCGCATCACGGTTTGAAACTCTATCCCCACTCCTGGCATAATGGGCTGATGGCGATGGCGCACGCGCACGCCATCGCTGCCTTGCCGAACCTGGAAATACTAGAGGTCTGCCAGATTCAGGGGCCGCTGCAATGGGGCATTGCTGTTGAGCCGCCGGCAATGGACGACGGACAACTGCGTCTGCCGGATCGGCCCGGCCTAGGCATAGAGTTGGCAGAGGAGGCTGCGGAGCGTTACCCTTACATCGAAGGGCATTACGCACTGACAATCGATCGATAATCGAAACGCTGCGGTGGCAGGCGTGCATTGGCCGGCGCGGTCTGGCGGTCACTGGCATCCAGCCACAGGAAACCGAGAATCCTACATGAAAAAACTACGCGTAGCTGTCGTCGGCATGGGCATAGGCAGGCCAAACGGTCTCGCTCTTGCAAACAACCCGCGCGCGGAGGTGGTGGCGCTGTGCGATCTGTTCGAGGAGCGCATGAACGATTTTGCGCTGCTTCTGCCGCAGCCGGACGAAGTTCGCTTGTATACCGACTTCGATGAGCTTTGCCGCAGCCGGGAAATCGACGCCTTCTTTATCGGCACGCCCAATCAACTTCACGTGCCGATGGGCTTGAAGGCGGTGGCCCACGACAAGCATGTCCTGGTGACCAAGCCGCTGGCCGACTCGGTGGAGGCGGCGGCGCAGTTAGTGGAAACGGCGGAGGCGGCCGGTGTCGTCAACATGATGTCCCTCTCCACTCGTTTTTCCACGGAGGTGCAATACATGGGCGCGCTGGCGCGGAAGGGGACTTTCGGCGAGCTTTACTACGCCCGCGCCCGCAGCATTCGCCGCAGCGGTATTCCAGCGTGGAACACCGGTTTCATCCGCGAAGGCGGCGGCGCTTTCCGCGACATGGGGGTGCATGTACTGGACTCGGCCTGGTGGCTGCTGGGGATGCCGCGGCCGTTGAGCGTGACCGGTGTCGCGGGCGCCAAGTTCGGGCCGCGCGGGCGGGGCTACTTCGGGCGCAAGGCGCCGGGTGAGGCATCTTCGGCGCCGGAGAGTTACTACAGCCAGTTTGCCGCCGACGACTACGCCGGTGGGTTCATCCGTTTTGAGGGTGGCGGCGCCCTGCAGGTCGAGAGCTTTTGGGCATCCCACCAGCCCGGTGATTTGCAGATCGAGCTGTTCGGCGACGAAGCGGGCGCACAACTGCGGCCGCCGACACTTTACACAAACGGCCCTGCCCCACCCGCGGTGCTGGAAGCGGCGAAAGAGTTTGACGCCATACCCCAAGCGGGACGCAGTCTGAACGATGAGGGCCGCCCTCTTGATATCACTTTTGATGGCCTTATCAAGGAGAAGAGCAAGGCTTGGAACGCCATCGCCGATCACTTCATCGCCTGCGTTCTGGACGGCGTCCCTTGCCAGGCGCCCCTGCGCCATGGGTTGATCGTGCAGGGGATGATGGAAGGCCTGTTGCGCAGCGCCGAGACCGGAGAGGAGCTGCGACTCGACGACGAGAAGGTAAAATGAGCCTCTGCTACAGTGAGGCGCGATGAACCAGGAGGATGGAGATGCCGGTATTGAATGAGAAGGATTGGGCATTCTGGGAAGAGAACGGCTATGTCGTAATCCCCAATGCGGTGCCGCAGGAGAATCTGGACGCGCTTGTCGAACAGATCTGGACCTTCCTGGAGATGGAGGAGGCCGATCGGGAGTCCTGGTACAAGTACAAGCCCTATACGCGTGAGGATCTCTGCTCGCCAATCTCGCAGGCGGGCATGGTGGAGATGTACCAGCATCAGGCTCTGTGGGACAACCGCCAGTATCCGCGCGTCCATCAGGCATTCAGCGAGATCCTGGGCACGGAGAAATTGTGGGTATCACTGGATCGCGTCAATATGAAGCCCCCGGACAGGGCCAGCAATCCGGAATGGGGCCATAAGGGCATGATCCACTGGGACATCGACACCAGCGAATTGCCCCCGCTGAATGGCGCCGACATCGCCGCAACCTGGCGCCCGGATCCTGCAACCCATATTGGCGTGCAGGGCGTGGTCTACCTGAGAGACACGGCCGTCGACCAGGGTGGCTTCCAGTGTATTCCCGGCTTCCACAGGACATTCTATGAGTGGGTGAAAACGCAGCCGGCTGACCGTAATCCCCGTTTTCCCGACATGAACGGCCTCGACGTCAAAGTCGTGGAAGGCGAGGCCGGTGATCTGGTCATCTGGCACCGGCTGCTGGCGCATGGCAACGGCCACAACCGCTCGACGGGGCCGCGGCTGGCCCAGTACATCACCATGTCGCCGGCGCCGGAGGGAGACGAAACGGAGCGCACGGAGCGCATCCGCTCCTGGCAGGAGTGCCGCCCCATGCCCAGATGGCAGGGTGATCTCCGCGATTGGGAGCACCGGCATCAGACGCCGGCCGAGCTGACCCGGCTGGGGCGCAAGCTGCTTGGGTTGGATTCCTGGAACTGAATTCTGGGATGCGGCTACAGCAGAGATTCAGACTGGGTTTGTTTGGCCCAAAAAGGCAAGCCCACTGGTCAAGCCAAACGGACGCTCTCGCGGCCTTGGCGAGGAAGCTGGGCGCGGTTGTGATCCTCGGCCTGTCTGCGGGCGGCTCCGTTGGCACTCTCTACTTTGGCACATTGCCTATCCTGCGCACTGCATAGCAGACAGTTCCTCACCATTGAACCGTCGTTGGGTTGTAGCACGCGTAAGAGGCAGGCCCGGCTTCAGTCGTCGGGGGTTTATAGGCCCAAACGACTGCGCCGAAGCCAGGTAGCCTGCAACCTCATCGCCACAGTTCGGGAAAAAGCACGTATTCTGGCTCCCGACAGAACCCTCTCAAACAGCTTAATTTAATTCAGGTAGTGCCCCCTCAAGAGGCCAAACCCATTTTCGGGTCACGTTATCCTCTACGCGTATGCGTTGAAAGGTTGGCTGGGATTCGGCCAGGGCGTCAAGGCCAGGGGGCGGTTGCCTTTATCCGCCAAGTTCTGGAACACGGTGACGGTGTCGCGATTCTGGGGTACAAAGGTGGCAAGGTAGAGATCGCCATATGCGCTCAAGCTTATGTTGGTGAAGACGGTGTAGGCTACCGGCCCATACACACCATGTGTGTAGAAGTGGCTGCGCAGGCGGCTGTTATCGTCTTCAACGCGTCTGCGGCTGGCCGCCCATAGCATCTGGAAGTCGGGGAAGTCCGACAGAGTGGCGAAAAGCTGGCGGAAGCGGGTCGTATGCCGATAGCGCAGGGTCATGACCCGCCACTGGCGCATATTGGCGAGTGCGATGGCGTGCCAGCCGGGACCTAACACATGGCGAAGCGGCGCATCCGGTGCCAGCAGCAGGGAGAGGAGATTGACGTTACCGGCAGAACTCTTGGCCGCATTGAACTGTGCCCAGTTGAGTCTGTGAAAGTCGAGGACGGCGCGGTTGGCGCCGACCAGGTCACCAAAAGAGTCCATAAGGAAAGCGGGTGTGCAGAGCGTGCCTAGCGTTGCCCAGACTTGGGCTAAGACTTTCTGGTTATTGAGGTCGGCGCGCACGATTGCCTCGTCTGTAATCTCACTGGCCATGGCGAAGAATTCGCGGCGTTCCAGCGAAGTAAGTCTAAAGACCCGCGCCAACTCCTGAAGAGTTCCTCTGTCCAGTCGAACCTGGCTGCCTCGCTCGATCTTGCCCACGATTCTTGTCGTCAGCCCCGTTTCCTCTGCCAGTTTCTCCTGGCTCCAACTGTTGCCGCTGTCGAAATCAATCTGCTCCTTGCGCAGGGCGGCTACGACTTTGCCGAACATTTTGCGTTCCACAGCTTCCTCCGCTGTCTATCGCCAGATTCGACGCTGAATCTGGCATCTCCCTCTATTAAAGATTATATCACCCTGCCCCTCAATATCAAGTGAGCAATCTCCCAAAACTGAAAGTCTGATCTTCCCGAGCCGGGACAATTCAGAAAGACAGGCAGTATCAACAGAAGTTACACTGTATCGTGGAAGCATACGGTGAATCCTGCTCCGCACTGCACGAGGGTCATTGCTGTTCAGGCAAGTTCCTATGCAACGCGACACGGCGGGCTAACGCTAATCGGACTGTCCGACCAAATCGACACGACCCATGCTCAAAGTATTTATTGCAGATCAGTCATCGCTTATACGCGCAGGCCTCCGTGAAATTGTCAACGCTGGCGGCGACTTCAGATTTGTTGGTGAAGTTGACAACGGTCATATGGCACAGAGGCAGTGTCTCCAGGTTCAACCCCACGTCGCGATTGTAGATTCTTCTCTACCCGGTCCTTCCATAACAGCTCTGGTAGACAACCTGAATTACGGCTGTCCGAAACTTAACATACTGATTCTGACAGACTCTGCAGGCAATGTAGACATTCAGCACCTGGTCCAAAAGGGGATAAGCGGATGTATTCTCCAGAACGAGTCTGACATTTTGGTTGCCCACGCCATACGGACGGTGGGGCTAGGCGCTGTCTGGTTCAGCAAGTGCTTTGTCGCAGAATTACTGCAACAAGAATCAAGTAGACGTCGAAATTCGGGGCAGGAGGACATCCTTTCGAAGCGTGAATTGGAGGTGGCAAAGCTCGTGGCGAAGGGGTTAAGCAATCGAGAAATCGCCTATTCTTTGGAACTCAAAGAACGGACAATTGAATTTCATATGACCAATATACTCCAGAAGTTGAACATGAATAACCGGGTGGCGGTTGCGATGTGGACAAAAGAACATACTCTGTAGACCTCCACAACAGTAAAACATAGCCCCGAATTCTCCCCCACTTAATTCGAATATCCCATTCTGAAGGAATCCGCAGGTCATACCTGCGGATTCCTTCGTCCTTTACCAACCCGATTTAGTCGATAGTTTCACCTGGGGATGTCAGAGACCGGTGACAGTTGATGTGCGCCCAGCAAGTTTCAACGAAGCCTACGTTTTCGCAAGTCCCCCGAATCGGAGATTTTTACACCAGGAGGCGAATCATGAAGAAGCATCTATTGGTAGAGTTTTCTACGCTGGTTCTTTTCAGCGTCCTGGCGATGCCAGCGCAGACGGCAGACAACACAACGTTCGACACTGACCGGCCCAACTTTTCCACCAAGTAATTACCAGCCAGAGATGCCAAACGGTGCCACTTTTCTGACCCAAGAGACAACTGGCAATAACGGGCAATGCGAAATGTGCCGCTGGGAATGCGCGGAGCCGCGCACAAGGGAGGAAAACTGTGATACGGTAGAAAGGGTATGTCGGTGGATTACTTACGGCACTGTCGGGACCTGCGGTGCCGCCTGCTCGCCTAGCCTTTTGGCTGCAGGGCTTTGTTCAATCGCCTGCGGAGCAACCACCGAGTTGGTTTGCGAGTACGTCGTAAAGCCAATGACATGCATAGTTCATGCAGACTGCGACAGACATAGACAGATATGTGAAGACGTGCCTTGTATAATAAACACTACCCCGAGTAACCAGTATGAAGGTCGACGGTAGGTACAAGAACGCAATAAACTGAGTCCCTCCATAAGCACCGACCTATCCCCCAGGTCGGTGCTTGGCGTCTTGTCGCCCCGACGACACCTCTAAGACAACAAGCTAAGCTCCCCGCCGAAACCATCTAGAAACGGCGAGTGCCACCACCCACCCCACGACACACGCGAGTGCCACCTCCGCCCAATCTCCGATTTCCGGTTCAGGTAAGAAAGGACGCAACAATACAAAGTAAACGAGTAGTGACACAATCGGCGACACAATCAAGGATTTCTTACGCCACTGCTTTGACTTCACCCAGTCGGTCATTGTTCTCCTCCCGAAAGCGGTGACCGCAAAGCGGGCAGTGGATATTTTTTACTGATGAGTCTCGACCAAGTAGGCTGGTTGTTCTCAGTCACGCCAGCAACGGGGAGAAGCCATATTATGATCATAAGAACAGTCGTACATCGCTGTCCACATTGCAAGAGCCAAGCCACGTGCAATAATGAACAGGATTGCAAAGAAACTTACGCTGCAGCCCTTAGCATTTTTCTGCGTTCAGCGGGCCAGAGGCATATGCCGCTAGATTAACTGCCACCAGGTTCTGTTGCACCAGATATGTGAGCCACGGTGGCGGACAGATTCTTTGTAAGATAGGCTGTAACCAGAACGTGCATCCTTGACCTTGCCATTCAAAGCGGCCGATTATCATCTGACCGAACGCTACAAGAGAGGCAACACACGAGCCAAAGACCCCTGGTGCAGCCTGGCTAAACTGGTCCGCTAAGTGCCTTTACACGCCAACCGCGTCATTATGAGCCTGCATGTTGGCCACCTACCGCTTCGCCTAGAAAACATGGTTGCCCGCGAAGAGTAGCGCTCTGCGTAGTCGAGGATACCGCAATGGGCGAATTCACTCCGTCACAGTATTCAGACAATTTTCTCAGTTTGCGTATGTAATGTACGACAGCATGTCCGGCTGCTATCGCGACAATCGTCCAGGACCAAGCATCGGAACCGATCAGTTTTCTCTCCGCGATACCTATCACCGCTATCAAGAGACCTATAAGAATCTGATTCATCGAATCGTATCCTGGGCCCCAAATACTGACGCGCGAGGCTGTCCCCGGGGCCGACGAGCACGCGACTTGGGCAGGAGCGTGGGCTTGTAGGCGATCGTCTGCCTGTCTGCGGTCGGCTCCTATTGCCGTCTTTGCAACCGTAAATTGCCTGTACTGCGCCCTGAGAAGCAGACAGTTCCTCACGATTGACCTGCCGTGGGCTTGTAGCCCGCTCATGGGGCAGGCCCGGCCTAAGTCGTCGGCGGTCGATAGGCTCAAAAGACGGCCCCGAAGCCAGGTAGCCTGCAACCTCGTCGCCACAGTTCGCCCCAATTAACGTCTTCTGGCTCCTGAACGACCCCCTTCAGACTGCTCCATAAATCGCAGGAGGGGGGCCCTCAGGAGGAAAAACTCATTCGCGGATCGAGTTATCCCCTAGGCGTAGGCGCCACAGGGAAGACTGAGATTCGGCCAAGGCGTCAAGGCCAGGGGGCGGTGGCACCTGTCCGCAAAGTTCTGGAACACGATGACAGTGTCGCGATTCTGGGGCACAAAGGCGGCCAGGTAGAGGTCGCCATAGGCGCTCAAGCTTATGTTGGTGAAGACGGTGTAGGCTACCGGCCCAAACACGCCATGTGTGTAGAAATGGCTGCGCAGGCGGCTGTTATTGTCTTCGTCCCGTCGGCGGCTGGCTGCCCATAACATCTGGAAGTCGGGGTAGTCCGACAGTGCGGCGAAGAGATTGCGGAAGCGGGCAGTGTGGCGATAGCGCAGTGTCATGACCCGCCACTGACGCATATTGGCGAGAGCGATGGCGTGCCAGCCGGGACCTAACACCAGGCGAAGCGGCGCATCCGGGGCAAGCAGCAGCGAGAGGATATTGACGTTGCCGGCAGAACACCTTGCCGCATTGAACTGTGACCAGTTGAGCTTGTGAAAGTCGAGGACAGCGCGGTTAGCACCGATCAGGTCGCCAAAAGAGTCCATGAGGAAAGCGGGAGTACAGAGCGTGCCTAGCGTTGCCCAGACTTGGGCTAAGACGTCCTGGTGGTTGAGGTCGGCGCGCACGATTGCCTCGTCCGTAATTTCGCTGGCCATGGCGAAGAATTCGCGGCGTTCCAGCGAAGTAAGTCTAAAGGCCCGCGCCAAATCCTGAAGCGTTCCTTTGTCCAACCGCACTTGGCTGCCCCGCTCGATTTTGCCTACGATTCTTGTCGTCAGCCTCGTTTCCTCTGCCAGTTTCTCCTGGCTCCAACTGTTGCCGTTGTCGAAATCAATCTGCTCCTTGCGCAGGGCGGCTACGATTTTCCCGAACATTTTGCGTTCCACAGCTTCCTCCGCTGTCTATTGCCAGACACGACGCTGTGATCTGGCAATTCCCTCTATTAAAGATTGTATCACGCTGGACAACAACATCAAGTGAACAATCTCCCAAAACTGAGAGTCTGATCTTCCGAAATCGGTACATATCAGGAAGCCAGACCTTTTCAAGGTGAGTTACACTAGATTGTGGAAGAATACAACGGTTCCTTTTCCTCACTGTACGAGAGTTAAGGTTGGCCCCAATGGCCAGACCACCAGACATAAAAATGTTTTCTGTACCTGGCCCCAAGACCCGGACGATGAGCCAAGATGTATGATGGAGCGATTGACCAGACACATGGGAGGTAGTACGATGGTCACGAAAATCCTGATCGTCGGACTCGCGCTTCTTACCGCAGCCTGTGTACCTATTCCGGCAGAGCCACCGGCAGCATCAGAACCACCGCAGAAGACAGAGCAACTCGCTGATTGCCCCGGTGGTTATCTTGACATGCCGCCCGGCCAGAGTGCCAACGACCCGATACTAAGCTCTTTGCCAGCTTACATTGATATTGTCGGTGTGGATTCCAGTCTGGAAGGTGAAACCCTGACGGCAGTCTTTCATCTCAGGGACATCCCCGAAGACATGGCGTTCAACAGAGAAGGCGTCGAAGACATGAACCTGGAATATATGTGGACTGTTGGAATCGACATTGAGAGCGATACCATAGTCACATCCGATCAGACCGACTACACGGTTGCCACCTTTTACGCCGCAAGAAGGGAATTGGCAGACACACCAACCACAACCCGCCCATTCCTAGACGCAGTTCAAACAATGGTGTGGAAACACAAGCATTATCCCGAAAAGAACGAAACCCACTTACTAGAGTTGCCCGTCAATCTCCGCCTAATCGTTTCTCACGAAAACAACACGCTTACGCTTATCGGCCGAATTCCGGGCATAACTGTCGAGTCGACCATTTCGTTCTCGACTTTTGATATCCTGCTCGGACAAGATGGCGTCTCGTGTCGAGCTAGTTGATGCGAGTCAGTTCGGTCGTCCTTGATGCCCCGTGAAGGGCGACCGAAACTGAGAACCAGACCCCATCCTGAACTGTCAAGGAGCCCTTACTATGTTCAAGAAACTTCTGATTGTCGGAATAGTATTTCTCACGGCGGCCTGCGTTCCGATAGCGCCGGAGCCGACGGGGCCATGTATCTCAGATGAACGAGCGCTGCTGATAGGAGAGACGGTTGAGGCAGAGCCATCAGACTATTTGCCCGGCTACATCGACATCGTCAAAGTGGAGTCAACACTGCTCGACGATGAACTAACTGTCGTCTTTCATCTCAGAGACATTCCCGAAGAAATCACCTTCTACCGAGAGGGCCTGGAGACCGGGTACGTAGAGTATTCTTGGGATGTTATGATTTTCGATAGTGGACACATTGAGCCTTGGGTAGATTTCCGCGATAGACAGTCGAGGTTCAAATACCAACTAAACACTGCCCACTACGCAAAGGCAGGCGAATCGCTGGTTCCCACATCTGACGCCATTTCAAACATCGCAGATACCAACGTGTGGGAGTTCAAGGAAAAAGAAGATAAGGAGAAATCCTATTACACCCAGGCTCTCTGGAGTGCCGAACTCAAAGTCTCCCATGAGAACAACACCCTGACGATGACCGGACATGTCCCCGAAATGTCAAGTGAGTCGTTACTCCTAGTTGAAACGTATGACTACTTCCACGGCAATGACCGAATCCACTGTGAAACGGCTGATGTTTCGACCCAACAGACGTCCGTACCAAAGGGTGACGTTGCGACCCCACAACCGCCTTCACCAAGAGCCGACCTGAACGATCTTGCGAGTGCCTTGGCGAAAGTAGATGAATCTGACAGCTCAGAAAGGCACGCAGCGATCTTGCGTGAGTTTACAGACTGTTTTCTGAGTGGCATGAATGCAGAAGAAAGGGAAGAGGGGCTAAGCGATGATAATGGGAATGCCATTACACCTGCCCAGATAATGGCATTGACATTGTTTCAAGCGGGCATGTTTGCGGTCATGGGACTATATGAACAGCCGCACGTAGTCGAACGGGCCGACAACTTTTCGAGCACAGTGACTATGTATGAACTACTGGAAGGAGCGTTGGCACTTTGCGAAGAAAGCAAATGACGTACTGAAGGTATCTTATGGTTGGCCCCTATGGCTAGAGCACGAGATGGAATATAGCATTCATCCAGACGGTTGCAGCTGGCGCTGATCAGTGGGCGTAGTTACTATTAGTCGGTGCCCGTTAGTTGAGACCCTGATGCGGTCCTTCATTGATGTAGAAGACGCAATAGTCGTCCATCCCGGCTTGCAGTTGATGAACCGAGTCATACTGATTGAGATAGGTGTTCTCATATTCTGACGCTACGCCTTCTTCATAGAGGATGCAATGGCAATCTATCTTGTGGCGGGCTGTTGTAGCGCCGTAGGAATTGGAATCGGACTGTGGGTCTCTTATCTGATCAACGATCCTTGGTTGCGACCTCTTCCAATCATAGTTGCAATCGTGGGTGGATACTTCCTGTATGAAGAGATAGTCGGTCCCTCTGATCTGGAGTCTGAGATAGGTCCACTCCGAACGCGTTCCCTTCTCCCTTTCTTGCGCGTATACCCCCGAGATTAGCCCCTTTTTTTTGAACGCCCATTTGTCCTAGAGTAGAATGTTCAGAGCCCAGAGGGTGCCCTGAGCATCTTGCGGCGCGTCGGATCAGCTTCCCTCCCTGCGCAAGTTCGAACGATAGCGACGGAATCGTGCATTTCACGTTGCACTCGACGGCAGCAGAGCAACAGGCTGCCGCCCCATCCCAGACAGATGTTTCCCTGCCCAACATTTTGGGGGCAGGCTCTGGTTATCGGCGCTATTTGTGTATCCTGCTTGTGGTGGGATTTGGTCTGCGCCTGGTTATGCTGGATCGCTTTCGCTTTCACCAGGATGAAGCGCTCTACAGTTTTTGGGCGCTGCATTTTCTCCATGATGATCCCCATTTTCTCACACAGTGGATCGATAAGCCGCCCCTCTTCATATGGTTGCTTGCCTACTGGTTCCAGCTGTTTGGCCCATCCGAGGCCAGCGCGAGGCTGTTGAATATCGGCATCAGCATACTCACGATCCCGGTCGTAGCCGGCATCGCCAGACAGGCATGGACGGCGGCCGCGGGCCTGGTCGCGGCGACGGCCTTTGCGCTGAATCCCTTTGCGATCAGCTATAGCCCGACGGCATTCACCGATCCCCTGCTCGTGCTGGCGGGCTTTTGTTCCCTTTGTGCAGCGCAAAGATCGCGCCCGTTCCTGACCGGCTTGTGCCTGGGCGCCGCGATCATGACCAAGCAGCAGGGTGTCTTCTTTGTGCCGTTGGCGCTGGCCGTTTTGATAGCGGGAAACCCGAAAGCAAAAGCCGTCGCGGCCGCGATCCTGCGCGTCGGAGGCGGGCTGGCCCTGACTGTTCTGCCAATCCTGTACTGGGACAGTTTGCGTTGGGCCGTCGCGCCATCGCCCTGGGACCTGGCTGTGCGCAATTATGGCGCGTTGGAGGTGCTCTCGATCGACCAGTGGCCGGACCGCGTTGCGAGCATTGCCGAATTGCTCTGGTATCTGACAGCCAGTCACGTCGTGTGGGTCGTTCTGGCCGGAGTTGCTGTGGTGGCGGCAGTGTACGCGCGACGGACAGGACATTCTTTGTCGGGACGGAGTACAGTATTTGCGATCTTGCTGTGTGGATGGGTCGTGATGTATTGGGGTATCCACGCCGTCGTCAGTCTGCCGCTTTGGGATCGGTATTTCCTGCCGATTGCGCCCGTATTTGCCATCCTCAGCGGATGGTTAGGGGGCAGGATACTGGCGACGCGTTCCAACCTGTGGAGACAGGCCGTGATCGGGCTGTGGATTGTGCTGTTGCTGCCCGGTGCGGTGCAGGCCGCCAGAGGAGGACTCCCGATTGGCGGTGATCATGGCGCATACGATGGCCTGCAAGAGGTAGCTGGCTGGCTGGATAGCAATAGCCCACCGGGTGCGATCCTGTACCACCAGGCGCTGAGCTGGCATCTCCAGTTCTATCTCTATGAGAATCCCCGCGACTATACAGTGCGCTGGTTCGCAAGCCCGGTCGCCCTGGCGGATGATGCCGCCAAGAGGCCGCAGCAGGCCAGGTTCGTCATCGCTCCAAGCTGGCGACCGCTGCGAAACTCTTATCCCCATCTGTCGGCGCGCGAGTTGGAACTGGTAAGAAGAGTCACGACAGAACAGTTCGCTGTCTATGAACTCATTTTGCGCCGACGTTGACCCGGCGGCGGCCGACTCCGGCTATCCGGCCAGCTGGCGCCAACTCAACATGCAGACACAGTGGTACAATGGTGCCAGCAGGTTATGACTTATTCCAGTTGGCAGAAGGCCTTCCAGTTCTGAAAGATGGATAACAGCTAAGGGACAGAGATAATGCGTGAAGTAATGCCAAATGACGAGAACGCCACCAGTTCTGCCGTCCTTTCGCGGGCGCAGGGCTGCTTACTCGGCCAGCTGATCGGGGACTCGCTCGGCAGCCTGGTGGAGTTCCAGCGACCGGAACGGATACGCAGCAGATATCCCGACGGCGTGCGGGATATGGCTGATGGCGGCACGTGGAACACGATCGCGGGCCAGCCCACCGATGATTCCGAGATGGCGCTGTTGTTGGCGCGATCACTTGCATCAGACGGAAAGTTCGACAAAGCCGAGGTGAAAAAGGCCTACGTGTTCTGGCTGAACTCCCGCCCCTTCGACTGCGGCAACACCATTCAAAGCGGCTTGACCGGACGGCTTAGTCCGCAAAGCCAGGCCAATGGGGCGATGATGCGGATCAGCCCGTTGGGGATCTTCGGCGTCAACTACGCGTTGGAGCAGGTGGCGGAATGGGCGCGGCAGGACGCGGCAATCACCCATATCCACCCGGTCTGCCAGCAGGCCAACGCGCTCTTCGCCATGGCGATAGCCCACGCTGTAAGTACGGGATGCAGCGCCGTTGACCTCTATCAGGAGATCGTGGGCTGGGCGGAAGAGATGGACGTGGAGAGCAGCCTGAAAGAGACAATTTCCGCAGCAGCCGACTCTCCGCCCGACGATTTCGTTGACTCCCAGGGGTGGGTGCTGATCGCCTTCCGCAACGCCCTCTGGCAGCTTCGCACGGCGGACGACGTGGAGGAAGGAATCGTGGACACCATCATGCGCGGGGGTGATACGGACACCAACGCGGCGATCTGCGGAGCGCTTCTGGGCGCCGTGCATGGACGGGAAGCGATCCCCGATCGGTGGATCGAAACGATCCGAGGCTGCCGACCGCGGGCGGGAACTCCCGGCGTGCTAAGGCCTCGTCCAGAATGCTTCTGGCCGGCGGATGCCCTGGAGTTGGCCGAGCGGTTGATTACACAGGCTGATTGACATTCCCGTCATGCGTTGACACGCCAAGTAATCGGAACGGTGGGAGGGATAATCATCCTCGTCACCGCACTGCATCCATCACGATTCTGGCATTTTAACCTTCATCAATTGCTGAGTGTCTACTACCGACCCCTGCGCCGAAAGACTGAAACGGAGGATCGAAAAACAGGAATGGAAGCGATGAAACGGGTGGCACTGTGGTCGCCGCCATTGGAGGAACTGGCGCCATTCGTGCGGGATGGAATGCAGGCCAACTACGCCGTGGTCGATGTTGAAGTGACCGACTGCCCTGATCTGCGGACACTGGGCTGCGCCAGTCCCGGAATCGGCGGATCGACCGTCCTGCTGGAGGTGGGCGGCGAACCATACGCCCACAACCCCAGCTACCGGCACGTCACCTTCGACATGGCGGAAATGGCCAGCGACTGCGGCCAGGCCGACGGCAGTATCCTCGGCGCCGGCATGGCCTATCCGGGCGTATTGGATGGGCATTGCGGGGAGGTCATCGCCACGTTGCAGGCGGGTCGGGTCAACCGATCCAAGGTTGCTCGCGTCGGGCGTCAGCGGGAGTGCATCGTCGAGCCGTATGCGTCCACGCGCCACAGCGGCCTCTCCAATTTATTCCTGTCGGAGGGCCGGCCAGGTCCTGTGCTCAAGGTAAGCGTGGAAAGGCGGATCGGCAGCGAACGGTCCTTCACTCAGGCGCTGCGCAAGAGTCTGCAAGCCCATCCGGACATTGGCGCTGACAGCGCGCCTCCCGACGCCCGGCAGGTGGGCCTGGGCGGCGTCTTTGTCGTCGAGACCGGACAGATCCGCTCCCATATCATGCCGGATTACGAATGCATCGCCCACCACTATTACGACACCGAGGCTGAGGAAGTAGTCGCCGATTTTCTTCAGTTCTATGAGCACATGGGGCCGGACCTGCTCTGCCTCGCCGTTTTCTGGACCGGCGACCCAACGGGGGGACAGCTGCACTTGCGGGAGTCGGGCGAGCATACCCACTTCTTCCATATGGGGGATCTCAACCAGGCCGGCCATTATCACTATGATGTCAGCCCCGATACCATCCGCTATACGGGCTACTTCAACGTTGCGGCCGAACTGGCGCGCATCGGCGACATCTATGCGGAACTGGAAAGGCAAACCTAACAAACTGACAAGGAGCAGAAATGAAGATTCAAAAGGTAAGCGCAGTGGGTCTGCGCGGCGCGACACCGGAGGGGGGTTGGAGCGAGGAGTTGAAGGAGGAAGACTGCATCCACACGCTTGTATTCGTCGAGACAGATGAAGGCGTCACCGGTTACGGTTCCGTCTTCACCAACGATGGGCTTGTACTGGCCGCGCTGGAGGTGTTGCGGCCGCTTTTGATCGGCCAGTCCGCGATCGAGCCGGAGCGGGTAAGCGAGCGGCTGCACCAGAATACCTTCTGGATGGGACGCGGAGGCAGCGTTACCCACACGATCAGCGGCATCGACATCGCGCTGTGGGACATTCTGGGCAAGGTCACGGGGCAGCCGGTCGGCCGCCTGTTGGGAGGGCGCTACCGCGAACGGGTGCGGCCATATGCTTCTCTGCTGATGGACCAGCCGGCTCCGCTGCGCGATGAATTGCAACAGTGGAAGGAGCAAGGCTTCCGCGCCTTCAAGATGGGTTGGGGACCCTTTGGCCGCGTCAGCGACAAACTGGACGAGGAGATCGTTGCTACCGCCCGCGAAGTTGTGGGGGACGACAACCAGTTGATGGTTGACGCCGGCGGCAGCGACGCCCACTGGCAGGGCCGCTATACGTGGGCGCTGCGCTGCGCCGGGATGTTGGCCGATTACGGGGTGGATTGGTTTGAGGAGCCGCTGCGCCCCGACGACCTGGAAGATTTCATCCATCTACGCCGCAACACGACGATCCCCATCGCCGGCGGCGAGGTGCTGACGCGGCGCCAATCTTTCCTACCCTTCCTCCAGCAAGGCGCCTTCGACATCGTACAGCCGGATGTAGCAAAGGTCGGTGGTATCAGCGAGGAGCGGCGCATCGGCTGGATGGCGCAAGAGAATGGCGTGCGCCTCATCCCGCACGGTTGGAACACTGCTCTGGGGCTGGCGGCCGATCTACAGCTGGCTTCGGCCCTCGCCGATACCGACTTGGTGGAGTACAAGACCGGATCGCCCTATATCGATGAGATCGTGGTCGGCGGCTGGCAGTTGGACGCCGACGGCACGCTGCCGATTCCTGACGGGCCGGGCCTGGGAATCGAGTTGGACATGGACGCGGTGGCGCGATATTCCTGAATGCAACTCTCACAAGACCGATGCCAGTAACTGAGGTAGCTGCCACACGCTGCCCTCAGGCCACAGGCCTCTTACACCGCTGGGCGTGTACGCCAGGTGCGCAGTTGTTCCTTGCCGAGGATTAGCCACCAGATGGTCACGGTTTCGGAGGTGAAGCCGGACAGCAAGGCGGCCACACCGAGGGTGGCGCCTTGCACGCCGAACAGCGGCAGGATCAGCAGGGCCACGAGAATGGCGCCGGTGCGCATGGGCGCGCCAACTGCCATGGGCAAAGTGTGCCGCTCCATAAAGGCGATGCTGTGGAAGTGGGCGCGGTGTACCACGACGAACGGGAAGAACGTGTAGATTTGAAGGGGCACGCGACTGAGTTCGGCCAACGCCGGCGTCAGACCTATTACCTGCTCCAATAGCACAGTTCGCAGCGGCGTCCAGAAGAAGAGAATGCAAATGGCGGAGGCGACGAGCCCGCACCAGTAGGCGTAGCGCAGAAATGGACGGTAGGACTGCAGTTCAGAGTAGAAGGGCGGCATGAGCGCGCGCAATTCATTCAGCCAGCGGTAGGTCCACTGTCCGAGCGTATAGGCCACGGTCAGCGCCGCCATCGCCTCAGCGCCATGGGCACCACGGACGACGAAAAGGTTGATGAGCGGCCGGCTGGACTCCTGCATGAAGTTCATGAGCGCCAGCGGCCAGGTAAAGCGCAGGAAAGCCCTATAGGTGATCGGAGGACGGTCCAACGCATCCGGCAGGCCGTCGCCAAAGAACCGCCAGAGGAAGCAGACGATGGCGACACATTCGGTCAATGTTGAAGCATAAAGAACGAGAATTGGCAGCCAGATCGGGTGTGCGCGAATTGCCTCGACCTGGAGGAGTGCGACGACGGTTGCGAACCCGGCGGCAACGCTCAAGGCGGTGGCGACGCTGATTTTGCCGGTGTGTTTGCCGCGGGTCAGCACGCCGGCGCCCAGTTGGGTGATGCCCCGCAGCAGCGGCATCGGCAGCATCCAAATCATCATCACGCGTACGAGATCGCCGGTCTCGGAGTTGATGCTGTGAAGACCCTCGAGCAGGTGGCGGCTGAGAGGCGTGCCGCCTAGCAACCACTGGACGGCCACCATCAGCAGCGCGAGCGCGCCGACATAGTACAAGCCCCGCCAGAAATCCCGTTTGTCTTCCACCAGGACCAGGCCGGCATAGCGAATTTGCGCCAGCGGGCTGGAAAGCGCCGTAACCAGCCCCCATGCCAGTCCGAAGGCGGCCAGCATGCGGATAGCGTCTGGCATACGCGCCATCCCCGCGTTGATACTCTGCGCGCCGAATTCAAAGATGAGGATTGTCAGAATAAGGGGCAGGAGGAACCGTGTAAAGCGTGGGAACATGAAGAGTAGGCCGGGCATTGCGCAATGCGCAAGGGTGGACGAGAGGGCTGTACAGGCGCAGCGCGCCCTGACGGTGGATGATGGAACGTGCATGCGCAGCAACAGAGATTATCACACAGGGCCTCACAGCACGCCAACGGATCTGGCGGCGTCAGAAAGGATGCGTGCGGGAGTTGGGACGAAGATGGACATAGGGGAATTTCGGGGCGGTGGCCGTTGCGTATGCATGCCCACAAGGAAATTTCAGGATTCGGTGCTGTAGAGGCGAGTGGGTCAGGGCAAACGCATCTTAATTGGGACGCCACAATAGCCCGCGAAGGGGCAGGAAGAACACCTTTTTTGTCCGCGAAGGGGCGCGAAGGGGCGCGAAGAAAACCTTTTTTTGTCCACGGAGGGCCGCGGAGGGGCACGGAGAACATCTTAGACCCTTCTTGTCCACGGAGGGGCAGGGAGAACAGGGCAATTGCATCTAAGTTCGGACGCCACAATAGCCCGCGAAGGGCGCCCACAAGGGGTGCCCCTACCGATTCAGGCAGGCTCACGTGGGTTTGTCCCAATTTGATGCAATTGCCCTGGGCGAGTGGGCAGGGCAATCGCGAACCTTAAGTTTTCGGCCACCTTCACCTACCTGATGGAGGAATTGGGCAAGATTCAGACGCCATCCAGGTGAAATCGGGGCGGTCAATGCTCGTTTCCTGCTGGAATTAGCGGACAATCCGCTACTATCACGAAGTTCGCGATAGCCCTGGCGAGTGGGTGCATTGACAACGGCCGGTGCCTGTGCAAGAATCAGACAGAGACCATGAGCAAGAGAAACCCTCATTTTGGCCTCCTCACTTTTCACAGTGGTAACTCCATGAGCGTAAAGACTCCTGATTGGGTGAAGCACGCAGTCTTTTATCAGATCTTCCCGGATCGATTCTATCGCAGCCCCCGTTTGCAGCATCTACCTGGCATCCGGTTCAAACCCTGGGGCGCGCCGCCATCGGAACAGGGCTTTCAGGGCGGCGATCTGCTGGGCATCGTCGATCGCCTGGACTATTTGTCGGAATTGGGTATCAACGCTCTCTATCTGAACCCCATCTTCAGTTCGGCCTCAAACCACCGTTACCATACCTTCGACTACATGCAGGTAGACCCGCTGTTGGGAGGGGAGGCCGCCTTTCGAGAGTTGCTGGACCAAGCCCATCAACGGGCGATGCGGGTCGTGATCGACGGTGTTTTCAACCATAGCGGCCGCGGCTTCTGGCCATTCCATCATGTGCTGGAAGCCGGCAAAAGGTCTCCTTATTTCGACTGGTTCCGCGTGCAAGGTTGGCCGCTGCGCCCTTATCACAGCAGTGAGCAGCAGCCCCACAACTACGCAGCCTGGTGGAATTTGCCCGCCCTGCCCAAACTCAACACCAGCAATCCCGGCATGAGGCGGTATCTGATCGAAGTTGCCCGCCACTGGATCGCGTTCGGCGCGGACGGTTGGCGTCTGGACGTACCGGAAGAGATCGACGATCCACCGTTCTGGCAGGAGTTCCGCCGCGTGGTGAAGGAGACCAATGCCGACGCCTACACGGTGGGAGAGATCTGGCATGAGGCCGAGGAGTGGCTGCAGGGAGATCGTTTTGACGCGGTGATGAACTACGTCCTCAGCCGCGCTGCTTACGGTTACTTTGGCGCGAAAACGGTACGTCGCGACTACCGGCCAGGCGGCTATGCGATCGAGAGGCTGGATACGCCGGCTTTTGCGGCCGCGATCGAGCGGATGCTGGAGCGCTACGACTGGCAGGTAGTGACCGCCCAACTAAACCTTTTAAGCAGCCACGATACGGCGCGCAACCTGTGGGCCCTCGACGGCGATGCCGGCGGTGTGCGGCTGTGCCTGCTGCTGCAGATGACGCTGCCAGGGGCGCCATGCATCTACTACGGCGAAGAGATCGGCATGAACGGCGGCCCCGACCCGGGCTGCCGCGGGGCCTTCCCGTGGGAAGAGCAACAGAGTTGGAATTGTGAATTGCTCGATTTCTACCGGCAGGCGATCGCTCTGCGGCACAGCCACCCCGCCCTGCGTACGGGCGCGTACAGGACACTGGTTGCAGCCGGCGACATTTTCGGTTTCAGCCGCTCGCTTAGCGTTGGCCAGCGACCGCCTCCTCATGCTGCCAACGACGC
The DNA here is from genome assembly GCA_965220715.1 of Caldilineaceae bacterium. Taxonomy (GTDB): domain Bacteria; phylum Chloroflexota; class Anaerolineae; order Caldilineales; family Caldilineaceae; genus Bin5. The sequence goes on along the minus strand of OZ244843.1, from coordinate 1,779,852 downwards.
CAACGCGAAATCAGACAGGCTGATTGTGCTGTTTAACCGCGCAAAGTCGACGGCGCGGCTGGCGGTTCCACTGGAGACGGAGGACCAGGCCAGCGGCGAAGAGTCGTCTTCAACCCAACTATCTTTTCGCGTAATCTGGCCGCCTGAGACCTGCGGCCAGCTGCACAGGGCACACAACGGCATCCTATGGGACCTGACGATTCCGCCCAGAGAGGCGCTGATATTGGAAGGGACGGCTCCCGTGCAGTCCACCTCTTCAGAGCAGGCGTGCAATGGAAACAGTTAAGGTCATCCTAAACCCATACGCGGGTCGAGGGCGCGGCGGACGTGTAGCCAGCGCGATCGAGGCTGCCTTTCGGCGCGGCGATGTCCCCTACGAATTGGCGGTAACCAGTGCGCCGGAGGAGGCTATCTCTCTGGCGCGGCGCGCCCGGCTGGACGGTTACGGGATCGTCGCCGCCGCCGGTGGGGACGGAACCATCCATGAAGTCGTCAACGGCCTGGCCTTGGCGACAGCGGAGGACGAGGCGGTGCAGGGGTTGGCGGTATTGCCGGCGGGAAGCGGCAACGACTTTGCCGATGTGGTTGGCGCGTCCCGAGAATTTGATGCGGCCGTCCAAGCCATCCGCGAGGGCAACACCCGTTCCGTCGATCTGGGGCTGGTCGAAGCCTTTGACGGCCGTGACACCTTGCGGCGCTACTTCGACAACAATCTGGGCATAGGGTTCGAGGCGCAGGTAACGGTCGAGAGCCGCCAGATCAAACGGCTGCGCGGGTTCGCTATCTATCTGTGGGCAACGCTGCGAGCGCTGCGAGCCTATGACCAACCCCATTTTGAGGTTGGTTGGACCGACGGCGACGGCAATACGCATGAGACGGCCAAGCCTATGTTGCTGGTCAGCATCGGCAACACGCACCGTACGGGCGGGGCCTTCTATCTGACGCCGGATGCGGTTATGGACGACGGTCTGCTCGATCTGGCCTTAGCCGACGCGCTATCGCAGATCGGGATTCTGAACCTGTTGCCCAGAGCGATGACCAGAACAGGGTTGCACGGTCAAAAAGCCGTGTCATTCAGCCGACTACGCTCCGCCTGTATCGCGGTACGGCAACCTGTCCCAGTGCATACGGACGGCGAGGTTTTGTCGCGCGGGATCGAAAGACTGACCGTCGAAGTGCAGCCCGGCCGTCTGCAAGTAATCGTGTGATATGGGCCTATCCCAAAATATTGTCCGTCGAGTTGGGTTGATCTTTTGACCAGACTGGAATCCCCACAGGACAGACAGTTCTCGAAAAACCCTGGATGCACTCTGTAGATATTCCCCGTGGACACTCCTTCTGGTATAATTTCCGTGGCGGATTAGCAGATTACCCCATCGCCTTGGGCTCGCACACCGATTTTCGATCGGCTTAAGTGATCCGAGGGCTAATCGGTCTTGCCGGTAGCACGAAGGAGTACAGGTAGACTTTGACGGCATCAGAGAAGTTCGGCGCGGCTGCAGCAGAGATGAGGCGTAGGCGCACACAAAATGATGTGCCTGGCGCGAACGCCGAACAAGAGCCAGTTCCGGTGGCCTTTCCGGCTACGTCCAGCAGCGCGTTGCTGGATGCCCGTTTCTGGCTGGAGCTTTCCCCGTGGCGCATCTCTGCGGCTTGGTCGCTGGCGGCGGCGGTTTTGGCCGCTGGAATCGGCGATGTAAGCCGTACAGTCTCCCCACCGATGCTTGTGCTTCTCTTCCTGCTGGTCGATCCCTTATGGGGGAACATGTGGGGCGGGCTGGTAACCCCTGAGGCTCTGCCCCGTATACAATATAGTATGCTGCACAGGCGTCCGTGGCTGCCGTATCTGACCATGGGGTCGCCCGCTGCGCGCCTTTTCGGAATGCACGGTCCCGGCGTTCTCTCGATCTTGGCGCGGGCATGGCTGCCGGGCGTTCTGGCGACCTTTGTGGCCGCTTTTGCCATCGGCATGCCGGCTGTGTGGGCCACGCTCATGGTGCTGGGCATTGCTGTGATCGGCTGGCTTCAGCGTCATGTGGCCTTGATTTCCGCTTCCGTGCTGCACAGCCTTGTCGTCGTCGCGGCGCCTTGGGCTTTAGGCATGATGCTCTTCGGTCCCGATCTTTGGAGCGGCTACCACTGGGCGCTGATTTTGCTGTGGACGGTGCATGTGTGGGGCGCCAACCGCAGTCTGGACAATCCTGGCGCACGTAGTGGGCTGGCAGGCATGGCATTGGCTCAGGCCGGAATCGCCATGCTGCTGATCCTGGGCCACGCTCCGCTGCCGCTGGCAGTGCTGGGCATCCTGTGGCTGGCTACGTGGATGGCTACGTATCGCGGCCAGTCTCTAGTAAACGTTCAGGTCTCGTGGACGGCGGCCCTGCTGGTCAGCGCCGCGGCGATGGCACAGACTACTTTTTGACCGCGGCAGGCATTGGCGCGAGTACGCGCAGGCAAAGATGGCCAGAATCGGAACTTCTCGAGTGAATTGGTCGTCTTAATTCTCGGAGACAGCTACCTTTGCGGAGGCGACTGGCGTCCATACCCAGAATTGAGGAGAAGATTGTGAGCGTTACGCCCCTCAACCACTTTACCGGCATAGATGTTCTGACCAGTGAGCAGTTTTGGGGTCTTCTGAAACTGGCCAGGCAGTTGAAAATGGAGTGGACGCATTGCGGCCGCAATGAACCGATCCTGGTGGGGAAATCCCTGGCGATGCTGTTTGAGAAGCCATCGTTGCGCACCCGTGTCAGCTTTGAAATGGGCATGCAGCATCTGGGAGGCTATGCGTTCTATCTCAGCCCGGCAGAAATCGGCCTGGGCACCCGTGAGAGCCCGGCGGATGTGATTCGAGTGTTGAGCGGCTACGTGGATGGCGTAATGGCACGCGTCTTTCAACACCGCTACATCGAAGAGATGGTGGAATGGGGCAGCGTACCAATAATCAACGGTTTGAGTGATTTCAGCCATCCCTGCCAAGCTTTGGCCGATCTGTTCACCATCTGGGAGCAACTCGGCTCGGTGGAGGAGAAGACACTCGTGTACGTGGGCGACGGCGCCAATAATGTTGCGACCAGCCTGCTGATGGCCGCGGGCAAGGTCGGGCTGAACGTGCGCGTGGTCGCGCCGCGTGGTTACGTTCCCTCTGCGGACGTGTTGACGGCGGCGGAAGTGGAGGTCGAAGTCACAGACGACCTGGATGGCGTGCGGGGAGCAGATGTCCTGTATACGGATGTCTGGATCAGTATGGGGGATGAAGATGAGCGGGAAGAAAGGATGGCCGTCTTGCCGGCCTACCAGGTAAACGCAGAGTTGGTGCAACGGGCGCAAAAAGAAGACGTGCTCGTTATGCACTGTCTGCCAGCCCATCGCGGCGAAGAGATAACCGATGCAGTGGCAGACGGTGACCGTAGTGTCCTCTTTCCGCAAGCCCACAACCGGTTGCACGCACAAAAGGCGATTCTTGCCCATTTGCTGGGGGGCGTGGAGTTGCCTTCATGAGCGGGAGCCACAGGCTTTCGAAATTCGAGAGAGCAGGGAAGAAAGCATGGGGGTTTTCAATACCCGTAGAGCGTCTCTGAGTTCGCAAAAGCTCCTTGCGTTGAAAGGGATTCTCGTTTGGTGGCAAGTCCAACTGGAGCGGTAGGAGAGCCATAGGGCAGGGGAGACGGGCCTTATGAGTATAAGACGGGTGTAAAGAGGGTGACATGACTGACTTTGTGGCAATTTTCAGTCGCCTTACCGACTGGCAGAATATCGTTGATCTTTTCCTGTTAGTGCTGATCTTCTACGCGTTGTTACACCTGCTGCGTGGAACCCAGGCCGCGCAGCTTGCACTCGGAATCCTGATCATCGGCATATTGGTTTTTGTCCTTGTCCGAACAGTAGAGTTGACGGCCTTCAGCTGGCTGTTACGAAATAGTTCCTTAGTGATATTTGTGTCGATCCCGGTAATCTTCCAGCCGGAGATCCGCCGCGTTCTTGAACAGGTGGGGCGGAGGACGCCGTTCTTCTTGCGCCGAACCAATGGCGGGACCGAACCACTGATCAATGAGATCGTCCGATCCTGCGAGCAACTGTCGGCGCGGCGCCACGGGACATTGCTGGTGCTGGAAGGGAGCGGCGGGCTGATGGAGTATATCGACCGCGGGGTCGGGATCGACGGGGAGCTCACAGATGAGCTGCTGCTGACCATTTTCTTTCCGGGCACGCCGCTCCACGACGGGGCGGTGATCGTCCAGAGCGGCAGAGTTACGGCAGCGTCCTGCATTCTGCCCCTGACAAACCGCAACCTTACTGACAGGCAGTTGGGCACACGCCACCGGGCCGCAATCGGAATCACCGAACTGACGGACGCCATGAGCGTGGTTGTGTCGGAAGAGACGGGCGCGATCTCGATCGCAAGAGGCGGCCGCATGGCCCGGCGATTGGATGCGAACGAGCTGCGACGCAGGCTGACAGAGTTTTATGATCCACGGCCGATAATGGGCAATGCAGAAACAGGGGAATTTCTTGCTGAAGTTTAATGATATCCGACGATACAGTCGTTCCATGAAACCGACAACGACCCTGCTTTTGTCGGTGCTGTTGGCTTTTGTCGTCTGGTTTATCGCCATCGATCAGGAAAACCCGATGATTCGGCAAGAGTATGAGGAGCCGATTCTGATCGAGGTACGAAATATGGGAGATGGGTTGCAAAGCCTGCAAGACCTGACCAATCGCACGGCGATGCTGACCCTACGCGCACCGCAGCGCTCGCTTGATTCGCAGCAGGCGGCCTATTTCAGCGCTGTTATCGACTTGGCCGGTCTACCAGAGGGAAGCCATGAGGTGGAAGTGAAGGTCACGGCACTGAACCCCGACGTCGAAATCATCGCGCACGAACCGCGGCAACTGCGGGTACAGTTGGAGCCGGTGATATCCAGAATTGTTCCGGTAGAGGTTGAGGTGATGGACAGCCCGGCGGTTGGATACGACTGGCAGGAGCCGCTGGCGGAGCCGGCGGAGGTAGAGATTTCCGGACCGCGAACACAGGTGACGCAAGTGCGGTCGGTGGTGGCAACGGTCTTTTTGCGCAATGCCAAGAGCCAGGTGGAACAGGTTCGGCCACTCAGCGCCCGCAACGCCCAAAACCTGGAGGTGGAAAAGGTAGACGTTGATCCAGGTACGGCGCGGATCGTTGTGCCTGTAGTGCAGCCACCAGGACGCAAAGAGGTGGTCGTGCGCGCCGATGTACAGGGTTTGCCTTCGCCTAATTACCGTCTTACGGGGGTAAACGTTGAACCGCAGACGGTTGTTCTGATTGGCAGCCCCAGCGCATTGAAGGAAGTTCCCGGATATGTGGAGACAACCACGCTCCTGATTGAGGGCGCCATTGACGACGTGCGCGAAAGTCTGCCCCTCATCCTGCCGGAGAACGTTTCCACTCTCGAACACAGCGTCTTTGTGACGGTTGGCGTGGCCCCGCTGGAAAGCAGCTTGACGGTCACACGGAAGCCGGTCGTCCAGGGAGCGGGCGATGACATGCGTATCACGGTCTCGCTCGAAGAGGTCGAGGTAATCGTGAGCGGTCCTCTGCCGCGGTTGGAACTGCTCGGACCAGAAGAGGTGCGTGTGCTTCTCGATCTGACGGGATTGTTGCCGGGCAGCCATTTGGTCCAACCTGCGGTCGTGGTGCCGGAAGGAATCGTTGAAGAGGGGGTAATCCCGGAAGCGATCGAAGTGTTGATTGAATCCTTGATCACCCCGACGGCCACGTCAACGCCTGTGCCAGTCGAGACCCCAGCTATTCCGATCCCTGAGACGGCGGAACCGTCAGCGACGGGTGATGCGGAGACCACCGCGACGGCGCCTCCGCCGACAACAGAGACAGTGGAACCTTCGCCCGTGCCGGCGCCTGAAAAAACTGAACCGGCGCCCACGGAAACGCCCACGACGTCCAATTGAATTGAAATGACGCAACGAAAAGCAGTGATCGCGCTTGTGGGTCGCCCCAATGTGGGCAAATCGACCCTGTTCAACCGGCTCATCGGCGCCAGAACAGCGATAGTCGAGGATCTGCCCGGCACGACCCGCGACCGAATCTACGGGGAGGCGGAATGGAGGGGAGTCTCCTTCGTCGTGATCGACACAGGCGGCCTGGAAGCGCAAAAGACTGCCGAATATCGGGCTGCGCGGACAGGCGTGGCGCCACTGGCGCGAGACTCCGCCCGCTACGTGACCGAGATCACGAACCAGGCCCGGATCGCGGTGGACGAGGCCGATGTGATCGTATTGGTGGTGGACGGAAAGGATGGCCTGACAGCAGCCGACGAAGATCTGGCCGAATTTTTACAACAGACGACCAAGCCGATCCTACTTGCCGTAAACAAGGCCGAAAGCGAGCAACGGCGACAGAACGCGGCGGAATTCTGGGCGCTGGGGGCTGGTGAACCAATGGCGGTCAGCGCCTTCCATGGAATCGGCGTTGGTGACTTGCTCGACCTGATCGTAGCCGAACTATCCGACAGCCCGGTCAGGGATGAGAAGGATGAGGATGATGTTGCCATCGCCCTCGTGGGCAGACCGAATGTGGGAAAGAGCAGCCTGCTGAATACACTGCTTGGACGCGATAGGGCCATCGTCAGCGAAATCGCCGGCACCACGCGCGACCCTATTGACACAGAGATGGTCTACCACAGCCAGAAGATCACTTTGATTGACACGGCGGGAATCCGACGGCGGGGGCGGGTGGAACCGGGTATCGAGAAATACAGCGTACTTCGCAGCATGCGCAGTATCGATCGGGCCGATGTGGCCTTGCTTCTTATAGACGGCGTCGAGGGCGTCACTGCGCAAGATGCCCATATTGCCGGCCATGTGTTGGAGGCGCACAAGAGCGTTATCGTTTTGGTGAACAAATGGGACATCGTCGAAAAGAATACGCAGACGATGGTAGAGTATACGCGAGAAGTCCGCGCAGATCTGAAGTTTCTTGACTATGTACCGGTGCTCTTTATCAGCGCCCTGACGAAGCAGCGTGTGCAAAAGGTGCTGCCGACGGCGCTGGCGGTGGCGGCAGAACGCCGGCATCGCATCCCCACGTCGGAGTTGAATGGCGTCATTCAGGATGCCTATCACCGTTCACCTCCAGCCACCAAACAGCTACGGCCTCTGCGAATCTATTACGCAACCCAGGCCAGCGTCGAGCCGCCTACTTTCATACTGTTTGTCAACGACCCGGAACTGGCCCATTTCAGTTACCTGCGTTACCTGGAAAATCAGTTACGGCGGCATTACCCGTTTGTAGGCACGCCCATCCGAATTCGTCTGCGTCCCCGCTCCTGACCGTTGTCCTGCGATAGCCCAATGGCCTGGGCAGGTTGTGCCAATTGGCAACGAACGGGGAACCTTTTTGCAGCCAGGCTTGTCGCGTAGGCCGCACTCCGGGGAACGCCGACGTCTCGACTGCTTGTAAAAAAAAACGGTAACAACCCGTTTCACACAGTGAAAAGAGTGTTGCCACAACAATTTACTCCATACAATTCCAATGTTTCCAGCATACTGGCAGCGCCTCATGAACACGACAAAGACTTTTCGCACTGAAATCACGCTGCTCGTGGCTCTGGCGGCATCTGCGGGATTCTTCGGTTATCTGGGCTATGGACTGCTCGAATTGCCGGCGCCACCCGTGTCCTTTTCGGCTGATCAGGCGATGATCTACGTGGAGGAACAGATGGCCTACGGGCCCCGGATAACCGGCACTCCCGCCCACCGCGAGATGGGCGATTGGGTGGTAAAGGAGTTGAAAGAAAACGGATGGGATGTGTTGATCCAGACGTTCCGGCCGCTGGAGGAGCTGGAAGGGCGCAATATCATTGCTTACAAGGGATCGGGACCGGTGATCATTCTGGGCGCGCATTACGACACGCGAATGATTGCAGACAACGACCCGGACCCCGAGAACCACGAAAAACCGGTACCCGGCGCCAATGACGGCGCGTCCGGCGTAGCAGTGCTGCTGGAAATGGCCCGCACACTGGATGTGGCAAGCACCAACCACACCATCTGCCTGGCATTTTTCGATGCTGAGGATAACGGGGACATTCCCGGCTGGGACTGGATTCTGGGCAGCCGCTATTTCGTCGAAAATCTTGACGAACTGGGCCAGTGCCAGTCGCCGCGATACACGGTCATCGTAGACATGATCGGGGACGCCGATCAACAGCTTTTGTGGGAACCCAATTCCGACCGAGGTCTGACTGAGGCCATCTGGTCAATTGCCGCAGAGCTAGGGTACGGTGAATGGTTTCGCCTCGCGCCGGGTACACATCTGATCGATGACCACACGCCCTTTATCGAGGCCGGATTCACCGCCATCGACATAATCGACTTTACTTATCCTTACTGGCATACGATTGAGGACAAGATTGATAAACTGGGCGTGGAGAGCTTCCAGCGGGTGGGCGCCACGCTGGAGACATGGCTGGAAAGTGGCGCGCCGGGACCGTAAAGGGCATGGTGCGTTGTGAGATTGAATCAAGATGCCCCTCTTGGAAGATTTTTTGTGTAAGCGAGAGGATCTTCTATACTGTCGAATGAATGTAACTGCGCGCTTTCACTGACAAGGCAACGATTACACTATGGGCCCAACCATTTTTGAACTCGAAATCTTCGGCAGATACTTTGCTCCGGGGTGGTATGGCGTATTTATTGTCGGTGGCGCCGTGGTTGCCGCCTGGCTGTCGGGGCGGTTATCCCGCCGCGCCGGCGAAAACCCTGACCATATCTGGAACCTTCTGGCGTGGACGCTGCTATTGGGTATTATCGGCGCCCGCCTCTATCACGTTTTCAGTACACCGGCCGACGGGCCTGGTTGGGCCTTCTATCGCGAGAACCCCTTTGAAATCGTCAGATTGTGGGGCGGGGGGAAGGGAGGATTTGGATTCACAGGTTTGGGCATTTACGGCGGACTGATTGGGGGCATTGTCGCCATTGTCATTTACACCTGGCGCCACAAGCTGAGTTTCTTGAGCTATTTGGACTACATTGGCCCCAACGTGCTGGTTGCCCAGGCGATAGGTCGAATGGGAAATTTTGCCAATCAGGAACTGTATGGGCAAGCCACTGATCTGGCGTGGGCGTTCCACATCAACCCCATGCATCCCTGCCAGCGCCCTGCTGATTCGCCGCCCTGCGGAGTCAGCGAAATCCCCCAGGCCACACTGGACTGGTATGCCAGCCACGGTTTTCACCCGACTTTTTTCTACGAAGCCGGTTGGAACATCCTATTGTTTGGGCTGCTCTATCTGATCTATTGGCAGTTCGGGGACAAGCTGCGGCGAGGGGACGGGGCACTCCTCTATTTCGTCGCCTACCCGATGGGCCGCTTCTGGGTCGAATACTTCCGGCCGGACGCGTGGGTCATGGGGGAACTGGCGACTGCCCAGTGGATCGCAATCATCAGCGTTGTCGTCAGCATAGCACTGCTCGCGGTGCGCCACTACGGCTGGTCGGCCCAAGACAACCAGGAAGAATCCCTGATCGCACTGAGCAGACACAACACGTCGCCAGGAGTTCCCCAAGCTGCGCAGGCCGCTTGAACTGCGTTCACTTTGGAAGGCAGAGCAAGACAGAATCGCACATCGCGTCAGAACGGGCGGGACCGTTTGCGCTGGTGCCAGGCGCAGAAGGTCGTTCCCAGAGTTGCAAGTCTGCGCGCAAACTTCCTTAATCAGGCAACCATTTCAATAACGTAATCAACAACTTCGGCGTCAATGCGCCAGTTTTCGACGCGTACGGCGATCTTTTCCAGCTGCCAGTAGGCCAGCGCACCGTTCTGGCTGACACAGACCACCTCCAGGACGGCCCGGCTCAGTGTATCCTGACCATCGGCTTCACAGACCGATACATTGTAGTCGCGGCGCAAGCGGGCGATAAGCGGTTTGACGACGCTCCGCTTCTGTTTCAACGAACTGGTCAGGGGCAGATAGAGTTCGAGGGTCAGATGCCCGATCGCCATATCACGCTACCGTTGACGCGTCCAGGCCGAATCCGCGTAGCGGACGCGGATGAGTTCGGCACTGCGGCTCAGTTCGCTCGCAGAGAGTGTCCCCGGTTCGAGGTCCTGGTCCAGCGCTGACGCGAACCCTCCCGCCATCGCCGCCGCCACATGGGGGAATGCCAGCCGCTCCGAATCCGGCGGCAGATCCAACGCTTCCGCCAAAGTGGCCGCTTGTCGAAGCAGTTGTTGCCGCAGACGGTCCTTGGCGGTGCACGAGAGAGCCAACACGTCAACTAAGCGGGTGACATCGCCCCAGAGCGGCAAGCTGCCGTGCTGAAGCACATAGCCTTTGCGCCTGCTCTGTGCGCTGCCCATCAGTTTGCGCCCCCCGGCTGTGATTTCATAGGCGCTGGGCGTCTCGAAACAGGCGGCCGACAGTTCGCGTCCGGCACGCGTGCGGCTGCCGGCCTTTTCGGCCTTAAGGCCCAGTGTTGACAGACCGGACAGCAGGGCGTTGCTGAATCGCAGATAGGCGTCCATCACGCCCCCGGCCATGCGCGGTTCTTCGATTGGCCCGGCGACGGAATAGGTCAGTTCGTCGACGTGCAGAATCGCCCGCCCACCGGTAGCGCGCCGCACCAGGTCGTAGCTGCGCGCGGCGATCTGCGTTTCGTCGACATCGGCCAACTTCTGATGGCGACCCAGGGTGACGGTCGGAGGATTCCAGCGATAGAAGCGCAGCGTGGGTGGGACCGCGCCGGCCGCGGCGGCCTCGGCAATGGCCTCGTCAACAGCCATGTTGGCCGCGCCGGAACGGGGAGAATCCTCGATAAGCAGACGCCAGGGTAAGGAAGACATTGCGAAACGCCGGTTGCTAATGGCTGGTGGCGAGTGGCCGGCAACTCAGGTAGATTCTGGAATCTCCTGGCATACGGCAACTGATCACCGACCGCCGCAGCTCAACTCCCTGGCGGGAGAATCTGTTCGACGCGGGCGGCGGCGCCCTCCACCGTGACTTCAACGCCTTCGACATTGTGGAGCCGTTTCAGCACTGCCAGCGCCACCGACCCGGCTGTCGGGCTGTAACCGCTGCTGGTGACTGTACCGACAGCGCGATCATTCACGCTGACGGACGCGCCCTCCAACAGGGGCAGTTCGGCACGCAGGCGGACCAGTGCGCGTGTCACCTTGTCATATGTGAGTTGACGGGCGATGATCTCCTGGCCAGTGTAGCACCCCTTGTTCTCGGCGCACACCCAGGCCATGCCCGCCTCCAGCGGGGTGAAAGCGTCAGTCAACTCCTGTCCAGGTCGGGGACGGCCCAGTTCGATGCGGCGGGCTTCATAACTGACGCTGTCAGCGAGAGGCACGGCGCCTGCGCTAATCAACCGCTCCTGGAGCGCGTCCAACGTTTCGACGGCGCCGATGATTTCGTAGCCGGGGAGGTCAAAGCGTTCCTGACGCAGGACGGAAACACCCGCTTCTTCGAGGAACTGATCGTCGGATGCCGGCTGGGGCAGACCTGCAGCCAGCAAGAGGTCCCCAGCCGCCGGCCCCAGCAGGCGCAGGCGGCGCAACTGGGCGCTCTCGTCGGTGACGGTAACTTTATCCATGAAGAATATCTGCCCTTGCAGGCGCTGGCGCAACGCATTTGCCTGTCCTTCAGACGGCAGTAGCAAGAGGTCATCTTGGCGACAGAGGACGGAAAAGACAGCGTCGATGCGCGCCACGGGGCTGGTGAGGATAGTCAGCGCGGCCTGGCCCGGCTGCAGGCGGGAGATGTCGTTGGTTGTCATTCTTTGGAGGAAGTCAGCCCGGTCCCGACCCCCCAGAAACAGGACGCCGAAGTGGGGCCGCGGCTGCAGGGCTGCACCGGACGCCAGTGCCTGGTAGTCATGATCGTTCACTGAAACTGCAGTCATAGCGCTCATCAGATCCTCCGAATCGTTACAAGCTCTGGTTCCTAATGTCACTCCCGGGCGGACCGCCGCTTGCACAGGTCAGGGGAGTTGGCTACCAAGAAATGCAGCGGACCGTCTTCCTCTGGAATAGGAACAGGCTGAAAGGCACCAGAATAGGCATTCGTCAGCCTGAGTCGGGCCGTCACGACGTACTATAGTTCATTCTCAGCAAATACCACAGTTCGAGGAAAGGGTGAAGAGGAATGAGGCGATAAATGATCTCAAGTCTCATTCCTCACTCTTCGCTGTCTGGGCCTCCAGGAATTTCAACACCTGCCAGAACATATCTTTGCCGGACTCGGTCAGATCGTCGCCAATCTGAAGGTAATGGCTCACATCCTCATAGTACAACACCTCAACGTATACGCCGGCGGCCCGAAGCGCCTCTTCCAGCTCGTATGCCTGGCTGATGGGAATGATGCGGTCCACATCGGTATGAATGATCATCGTCGGCGGCAGTTGGGAGGCGGTGTAGACCGGCGAGTAGTAGAGGAAGGGCAGGGGATAGATGTTAGCCGGCCCCAGCGCAGGGATCACATAGCGAAACCGTTCGGGAAAGGTCAGGCGACGGGCGTAGAAGTCGGCGCTGCCGGTGAAGGCGTTGCTGATGCCGCCGAGCGTCAGCCAGGCTGCAAACTGGTCCCGCTCATCGCGCAACAGCCGGTTGACAATGGCGCTGCTGAAACTGCCTCCCAAGGCCACTGCCGGCGCGTCGGCCAAGTCAACGCCCAGGTGGCCGCCGCGGGCCAATGCCAGTGCGAGACGAGCGTCCTCGGCATGGGCGGCCACATCCAGCCCCCATACACCGGACGGGGACAGCGCCAAGACCGAGTAACCGGCATCAGCCAGGGCCACATTTACCGGCGCCCAGTCGTCGACCCATCCGGGGTAGAGACCGAATAACAGGGGCAACTTCTCGCCGGAATCGGGGAATGGTCGATATAACCGCAGGGAAATGATTCGGACTCCATCGCGAGTAAAGGCGAAAGAGCGTTCCCAGGCCACTGCGCCGGCGGGAAAGGGGGCCGTCTTTGTAACCGCTTCGCTGACCCAGAGATCGGCTGCCTCTGGCAAGGGGGCGGGCAAAGGGCGCGGCTTGTGCTTTTGCAGGGTGAGGGCGGGCGCATGGGCCGTTTCGCCAGCCCGCACGGTGACTGGGTAGGGGAGGCCAAATGCGCCGCTGAGGGCGGTCTCGGCGAAGGTCGGGGCGATAGACGCGGGCACGTACTGGCCAGGGGGGATGTCGTCGATGCGATAGTAGCCAGAGTCGTCGGTGCGAGCAGCATAGGGCGTGCCCGTGCGCGTGGCGACAAGAACGGCGGCGCCCGCCACCGGCTCACCTGCGAAAAGCACCTGGCCGGAAAGGCTGCCCTTTGGAGCGGAGGGCGCGGGCTCGACCGGGCCGCCCAAGCGCTGCTCGATCATATAACCGATCACATGCTTTGTCGGGGAGGGTTGACAAACCGCGAGCAGCGCGGCGAGCAGCAAGAGAAGGGCCAGCCGCAGTACGGTCGATCGAATGCGGCAAAGGAAAGAGCTGGCTGTGTTCACATCGCTTTCACATGGAAAATTGGAAGTGCATTGGACGACTTGACAGAGGCAGTATAACACGCCGTGAGCAACGAAATCAAAGGGTGTGATGGGCGGTCCGGAGGACAACTGTCAGCGGTAATTGCGGCGATGGCGGGGGAGTTGCGACCACTGACAGGGACAGCTATACTTTCATCCACTGGTCTTGCCAGGCTTACCGGTTCATCAGCATCCAGACGCAGGTCATGCCTCGCTGCTGAAAGCGGTCGGCTTTGGATCTCCTTGTTTCCGCCCGGCTGCGCGCTCTTGAACCGAAGGACGGCTGGCGAGCGGACGACTCGACAACAGGAGCCAACGACATGCCCTCAATAGACTTTGGCTGGCACGCGCCATCCTTCCCAACAGACGGGAGCAACGCCGACTCCTTTTTGGAACAGATGCATACACATCTTCAGTTGATGGACGGCCATTTGACATCGGTTTGGGTGGACGAGCACGTGCATCCTTGGGGCACGTTTGTGCCGAGGGAGACGCCAGCAACTGAGGTGGTGACTACATTGGCCTATCTCGCTGCCTGCTACCCGAACTACGACTGGGGCAGCCTGGTACTTTGCCAGTCTTACCGCAACCCGGCGTTGACGGCCAAAATGGCTGCCTCTCTCCAGTGGCTGACGGGCGGGCGCTATATTTTTGGCATCGGAGCCGGTTGGCTGGAGGAGGAGTACAAAGCCTACAATTGGCCGTTCCCGCGGCCGGCTGTACGGATTCGCCAACTGGAAGAGACTATAGAGATCGTTAAGCTCTTGTGGACGGAGTCACCTGCCAGTTATGAAGGGCGCTATTACCGCATCGAAAATGCCTACTGCCATCCGCAGCCTTGTCCGCCGCCACCGGTGATGGTAGGCGGCGGCGGCGAGCAGTTGACGTTGCGGGTGGTGGCCAAGCATGCCGACTGGTGGAATTTACCGGGCGGCACCCCGGATCTCTATGCGCACAAGATGGGTGTGTTGAGAGAGCACTGCGCGGCGGTGGGGCGCGATTTCGACGAGATTCGGAAGACGATCTCCTTGCCGCCGATTGCAGTGCACCATTCGGAGGCCGTAGCCCGACAGCAGGCGGAGGCGACACCGTACGCGCAGGGCAGAGGCGCGCTAGTCGGCACGCCGGACCAGGTGGCGGCGCAGTTGCAGGAGTACATCGATGCCGGCGTCAGTCTGTTCCAGATTCGAATTGCCGACTTCCCGGAAACCGCCGGCACGGAGTTATTTATCCGAGAGGTTCTGCCGCGTTTTGCGGACTGAACGACAACAGATCCGCTCGGCTCCCATTCGGTCCGGCCCCGCGGTTCGCTCAAATGGGAATGGCTCATGAACGACAAGATATGCGTTGGCATTGTGGGGCTGGGGCTGGCAGCGACTGCGCATATCAGAGGATATCTGAGCCACTCTGAGGCGGTGGTATTGGCTGTTTGTGACACTGACCGCGAACGGGCCGCGGCGTTTGGCGCGCGGTACGGCATCGAGCGGGTGTATACGTCTTTTGCGGAGCTGTTGGCCGACGGCGACGTAGACTTGATTGATATTGCCACGCCCACCTTTTTGCACGCGACGATGACGCGGCAGGCCGCGCAGGCTGGCAAACACATCCACTGCGAGAAGCCATTCTGCCGCAGTGTGGCCGAGGGGATGGACGCGGTGCGGGCGGTGGACGAAGCCGGCGTCAAACTGCTGGTGGGCGAGACGTATGTGTTTCTCTCCTCCCACATGAAGGCGCGTGCGCTCATCGAACGCGGCGCCATTGGACGCCCCTTGCAGATTCGCCAGCGGCACGGCGCCTGGCGTCGACGGGCGGAGCATGATTTACATATCGACGCGGAGGCGCGCGCTTGGCGGCTGGACGGCGCGCAGTCGGGCGGGGGGCGTTACCCGTGGATCTTTGATCACGCGGTTCATTTCTTTGCCACGGCTGAGTATCTGATGGAGGACGCGACGGTCGGCGAGGTCTATGCTGTGACCGCGGCAGGCGGCGGCGGGAGGCGCGCGGGCGCGTCGCACGATCCATATCGGACGGCCGAGTTGGACATTCCCATCATCACATGGGGCTACGCGGACCCGGAGCGGCAGGGCGTGTGGATGCGGGCGGATCCGCTCAACGGCAAGTATGACTTCATGCATGGCTTGAGCACGACTGTTGTCGGCGAGACGGGGATGATCGAGGTGCTGGGGGAGGGCGGTCACAATCTGCTCTGGGAGGGGAAGCAGCAGCATCTGATTCTGCACCGGGGAGGGCAAGAAGCCGTGCGCTTCCGTTTCGACGAGAGCGCCGACCGCGTTTAGGATTCGGAGATAAGCTATTATGGGCAGGGCCATGTCAATCAGATTCATGACCTGCTCGAAGCGATACTCCATGATCGGCGGCCGCGGTACGGGGGCGAAGACGGCGTGCGCGCGGTGCGCTGCACGCTGGCGGTCATCCGGTCGGCGGAGGAAGGACGGCCGGTGCGGGTTGCCGAGGTAGACGAGTCCTTCACTGCTTATGGGAAGGGGAAAGAAGTGAGCGAGGCCGGCGCCACATGAACGGCTCTAAGTAAGAAACGTTGCGCCCAGTCAAATTACGCTGTACCAGATATCTTGTCGTTGAAACTACATAGTGACCGAAGGAGGAGCCGTATGTCTGCAAAAGTTGATCTTCTCATTGATGCCCACGCGCTCGTTGGCGAAGGCCCTATTTGGGACGCCGATGCCAATGTACTGTGGTGGCTGGATATCATGGCCAGCAAGCTATACGCCTTCGACCCGGAAACGGGTGATAACCGGGAGTGGGACGTGGGACAGCACGTTGGAACAGTGGTGCAGCGGGCGTCGGGCGGGCTGATGCTGGCCTTGCGGGACGGCTTCGCCGCCTTTGACCCGGCCAGCGGCGCACTGGAGAAGCTTGTCGATCCGGAGGCTAATCTGCCGGGCAACCGCTTTAACGACGGCAAGTGCGACCCCGCGGGCCGTTTCTGGGCCGGCACGATGGCCTATGAGGACCAGTCGGATCAGGGTAGCGTTTACCGGATGGACACTGACCACAGCGTTCACAGGATGATCGGTGATATCGGCATTTCGAACGGCATCATCTGGAGCCTGGACGCGAAGACGATGTACTACACCGATTCGCTCGACTTCGCCATTCGCGCCTACGACTACGACGTTGAGACGGGCGGTATCAGCAATGAACGAGTCATTATCAGTATTCCCGAAGAGATGGGCTTTGCTGACGGCTTCACGATCGACGAGGAAGGGATGCTGTGGGTGGCACATTACGGGGGCAGCCGTGTACGGCGCTGGAATCCGGATACGGCTACAGTGTTGGCAGAGGTCGAACTGCCGACAGCCAGTATCACGGCGTGCGCATTCGGCGGTCCGGGCCTGGATCAGCTTTACATCACGAGCGCGTCGTTCCGGATGAGCGACGCGGAGAAGGACGAACAGCCCCATGCGGGCGGGTTTTTCGTAGCGGATGTGGGAGTGCGGGGGGTTGCATCAGACAAGTTCGGGGGCTGAGGGGCGGACGAGAGAACTCCAAGGCGGTTGCATCAGGAACAAACTGGCCGAACACTTCGTCCCATTATCCAGGCTCATTGCAACATGCTGAGATGGCAGGAGTGTGATCAGTGGGACGAATTCGACAACTTATTCCGGTATTGCTGGTTCTTGTTGGGCTGACTTGCGCGGGTTGCGCCGCTGCTTCCGCGGACAGATTCGAAACTGCATCGTTTGCGGAGAGTGCGCCTACGATGGCGAGCGAAGACTCGTCGGCAGAGCAGCAGGAGGCGGACGGCGCGGTGGAAATGCGCCAGATCATCGCCAATGCCAACATTTCGTTGGTTGTGAAGGAGACGGAGACGGCGATGGCGGGCGTCGAGCAGATCGCGTCAGATCTGGGCGGGTATCTGTCCGATGTCGAACTTTCCAAAGGGAGGTATGAACAGACGGAAGAGCTGCGCGGCTCGATGACGCTGCGGGTACCGTCTGACAGCCTGGAGGAAGCGCTGGAACGGTTACAGGCGCTGGCCACGGATGTGCACTATCTGAATATAGACCGGCAGGATGTGACCGACCAGTACAGTGATCTCGATGCGCGGTTGCGCAATCTGCGCGCTACCGAGACGGAGTTGCTGGCGCTGCTGACGGAGGTAAGGGAAAGGCCAAATGCCAAGGTAGAGGATATTCTGGCTGTCCACCGCAACTTGACGCAGATCCGGGAAGAGATCGAAACGTTGCAGGGGCGCAAGAACTTGTTGGACAATCAGATCGGCTTTTCGACGGTCCGGGTTGAGTTGCTCCCCGACAGCATCAACCGGCCGATCGTGGAGGAGCCGTGGAGCGCGAACGGTCCTGTACGGAACGCGTTGCGGGCACTGGTTTCGACGCTACAAGGTTTGCTGACGGCGCTGATCTGGGCGTTTCTCTACTTGACACCGCTGCTGCTGGTTGTGCTGATTCCGCTGGCGATTCTGATTTGGCTGGTACGGTTATGGGTGGGGCGACGGCGCAAGAACGAGGCTTAAATGCAAGGCCAGTGGGTCGCGGCGACAGGTAGTCGCATCAGCCTTTAAGCGCTCCGAAGGTCAAGCCGCCGGTGATGTATTTCTCGAGGGCCATGCCGGCTGCGACCACGGGGATGACGCTGACGAGCGAAATTGCGCTCATATTCCACCATTCGGTGTAACCGGTCTGGCTGACTTGCATGGTCATGAAGAGCGGGATGGTGATTGCTTGGCGGAAGGTCAGCGTGAGGGCGACCAGGTATTCGTTCCAGGCGCCGATAAGAGAGAGGACAAAGACGGCCACTAGACCGGGCGCGGCCAGGGGCATGGCAATTCGAAAGAGGACGCCGAGGCGGTTGGCCCCGTCGATCATGGCGCTTTCCTCGATTTCGACCGGCAGCCCTTCGAAGAAATCGCGCATCACCCAAACGATGAATGGAATCGCGTCGCTGCTGTAGACGATGATCAGTGACAGACGGGTGTCAAGAAGGCCCAACTCACGAAACATCACCAGAAAGGCGAGAATAAAGAGCGCGCCGGGGAACATCCGCTGGGACATGAAGCCCAGAACGATGGAATTGTTGCGGCCGCCGTAATCAAAACGGGCCAGGGCATAGCCTGCGCATGAACCGATTAGCAGGGCGATTGTCGACGAGATGGGTAGTGCTTCCGCTCACTCGACAACTGTAGGTGATAGTTTTCTGTATCATGCCCTAATTCTGCCATCACTTACTTTTCAGCCACTACGGGAAATTTTTGTCACAGATATCCAAGATTCGCTTCCTAACACGAGGAGAGAGGGATGCAATACGTGAATTTCGGCAGCGCGGGGGTGAAAGTTTCGCGTGTGGCCCTGGGGCTGGGGCTGCGGGGGCAGGGAGATGAAATGGAGGCACGCAACCTGATCGCGGCCGCGCTGGATCAGGGAGTGAATCTGTTTGACTGCGCCAACGTCTATGGTCTGTCGGACGATCGGGCAAACAGAGGGACGTCGGAGAAGTTGCTGGGGAAGGCGCTGCAAGGGCGACGCGACGAGGTGGTGATCACGTCCAAAGTGCGGAGCGCCATAGGCGACGGCCCCAACGACGTGGGCCTTTCGCGTTACCACATTCTGCGCGAGGTTGAGCGTTCACTGCGGCGGCTGAATACCGACCGGATCGATGTTTATTTGATCCACGGTTTGGACGACACCACGCCGTTGGAGGAGAAGTTGCGGGCGCTGGACAGCCTGGTGCAGCAGGGCAAGGTGCGCTATGTGGGCATCTGCAATCACCAGGCGTGGCAGGTTGTGCAGGCGCTGCGCGTGCAGGAGCGGCTAAATGCGGCACCGCTGATCACGGTGCAGAACCCCTATAATCTGCTCAACCGGGAGCTGGAGCGGGAGATGTTTCCGATGGTTGCGGAGATGGGGTTGGGGGTGATGGTGTACAGCCCGCTGGCGGTGGGACTGCTTAGCGGCGATTATCGGCGGGATACGATGCCGGAAGAGAACAGTTTGTGGGGCGGGCGGCGCCGGAACGCTTTCCAGGAAGTCTTGCGGGAAAGGGCGGCGGACGTGGTGGAGGAGGTGGTTGCTGTGGCGGAGCGGTTGGGGGCGACGCCGGGCCAGGTTTCACAGGCGTGGATACTGTCGCATCCGGAGGTGACGTGCATCATCTCCGGCGCGGATGTGCCGGCACACATCGAGGACACGGTCGGCGCGGTCGGCCTGGAATTACCGGCTGAGGAGATCAGGCGGCTGGACGTGGTGTCTGCGGGGTTGCAGACGGCGTTGGACGGGTCGATTTTCGAGCCTGACCGGTGAGGAATATGGCGCCGTTGCGGCCAAGCGGAGAATATAATTATTTTCCGTAGAACCTGTGAAGGGTTTCGCTTCGGCGAACGGTAGCCGGTTAACGTACCTGCCAGGCAGAGACGAGTGGGCGTATCAGGCGGGATCCTGGGGTTGGAGATGGTCGATCTCGATTATGATGCCGTCCCACTTTGCGCGGAGGTATTCGGCGACGAGACGCCGGTGACAGTGGTGGGGCTTGTGCTCGCTACATAGGAGACAGGCGTTATCGAAGAGTTCCGGCTGGAACTCTTCTTCAATTTTGCGGGAAAGCATGAGGGTGAGAAATGAACGCTCATAGGCTTCCCACGGCCCCTTTTTTTTCTTGAAGGCGTCGAGGATGTCCTGGGTAGGCGCGAGTTGGGGCAGATGCAGGTAGTCGATATTGCCGATTTCGCGCAGAAAATACTTGAGATCGTTCTGCTTGGCATAGCCGGAGAGTTGCGATCGGTTATTGAGGCGGGTATCGATCAGCGTTCGGACCCCTGACTTTTTGAGTTGTGTGAAAAAGGTCTCGGCGCTTTTGCGGGTAAAGCCAATGGTGTAAAGTTTCACGTCAGGCTTCATGCCCCGGATCTTCATACGGATCTCCACACCTTTCAGTTACCCGCTACCGATAGACGATTCACCGCCCTGACTCTCTTATTTTCTTGAACTGAGCCGAGAAATCCCATTGCAATAACAGCTTCTTTATTCGCTGTGACTTTCCCGGAAATCATTGCGCATTCGCTACGAAACGTCCACCGATTCGATAGGCAGTTAAAGAGCCGATTCGCAGACCGTAGATGATGGCATCTGGATAGCTGGCAAGTAGGCGCTTCGTTGCCACCACATCGTCAGCGTCTATTTCGTAGGCACCAGTTTCGATGTCAATTACCAGGAAGCTGCCATTAAACTCAGGCTCTACCTTGTCCCGCAAACGTTGGCGATAGATAGTTTCTCCCTGCGATGCAACCTCTTTGCGTGTATTTCTGGCAAATTCCATAGGAGCATTCTCCTTTTCCTTCCACAGGCCCAATCCCGCAATTGAGATTACACGACCACGGCCATGCCTTCGGCGCCGGTGTCGGCGGCGCCGGAGAGCGCGCCTGTGTGGGGGTCGATGTGGAGCGCATGGACCAGGGCCAGGCCGCCGTGGCTGTAAGGGATGTGGACGGCGGGGTGGCGCTTGTTCACTTCGTCCAGCACCCAGATGGGGATGCGGCGCTGGCAGGTTATGGCGTCCAGCTGGCAGTCGAAGCGGGGCGCATGCACCGCCTGTTCGATATCCATGCCGAAGTCGATGACGTTGAGGATCACTTGCAGGACCGAGGTGATAATGCGGGTGGCGCCGGGCGCCCCCAAGACGAGGAGCGGCTGGGAGTCACCGTTGGAGGACTCTTTGCTGTAGACGATGGTCGGGGTCATGCCGGTGGTGCGGCCTTTACCTGGGGCGATCGAGTTGGGATGGCCGGGCAGGGGGTGGAAATTGACCATCGAGTTGTTGTACATGAAGCCCAGCCCTGGGGTAATGACGCCCGATGATGCGCCCAGCGAATGGGTGAGGGAGACGCAGTTGCCCTGGGCGTCGATTACGGAGAGGTGGGTCGTGTGCGGTGTTTCCGGCTGGGAGGGCGCGGGTTCGATGGGCTGGCCGCTGTCGATACGCTGGCGCCAGAAGGCGGCCCGTTCTTGCGACATCATCCAGTCTAGCGGCACATCCTCGAAGTCGGTGTCGGCCATGTGCGGGTTGCGGTCGGCGAATGCGGCTTTCATGGCGAGGCCGACGGTGTAGATGTAATCGGCTGAATTGTGGCCCATTGCGGCCAGGTCGTACCCCTCCAGAATGTTGAGGATGGCGACAAGGGTTGGGCCGCCGTGGGGCGGCGTTGCGCTGGTGACGGTGTGGCCGCGGTAGCTGCCGCGCACGGAGGCGTCTTCTCGCAGGCGGTATTGTTCAAAGTCCTGCCGGGTGACGAAGCTACCGTTTTCCGCCAGGTCGGATGTCATGCGCTCCAACAGCTGACCGTGGTAGAAGTCCTCGCTGCCATGTTGGACGATATGGCGCAGGGAGGCGGCGTAGTCCGGGTTGCGCAGGATCTCGCCGGTATCATAGGGTTCGCCGTCCTCGCGCAGATAGATTCGGCTGGCCTCGGGGTTGCTGCGGATATAGTCGCGCAGGCTCATCCCCTCCCAGTATTGGTTGGAGCGTTTCCAGCCGACAGCGAGGGAATCGGAGACGATATAGCCGTCGTGGGCGGTGCGGATGGCCGGTTCGGCGGCTTGGCCGAAGTCGATGGTGCCCCAGCGGTCGAGCAACATGGCGAACATTTTGACGGACCCCGGCGTACAGACGGATGTGTATCCGGCTTCATTGACATTGCCTTCGAGGAAGTAGCCCCAGCCGCCGGGATTGGGGCGGATCAGCTTGTCCACCCACATATCATCCTGCACGAGGGCGCCGGCCAGCGCGGGGGCGTCGACCCCGATTGACCCTGTTTCGCCGGCGAGGTGCAGATTGATGACGGCATAGCCGCCGATGCCGCACATTTGCGGACTGACGATGGCCTGCACGAGTGCGGCGGTGACAGCGGCATCAAAGGCATTGCCGCCGGACATGAGGACTTGGGCGCCGGCTTCTACAGCGAGCGGTTGTTGGGCAGAGATTGCGGCAGGCATAGGGTTCAGGCTCCTGTTGGGAAAGGTGGCGAAGGCTTCGGCGCACAGGTAGTCAGCAGTTCGCGGTGAGGGACGACGGGCGACTGCAGCTACAGAGAGCAGACCATGCGAATGTTGGTTGCGGTGAGTTCACTCTGGTCCCGTTCCGAGGGGATGAGCCGGAATTCAAAGATATGTTCGCGGCTTGGCAGGTAGTCCTTAACGGAATCATTCTGCATCATCGAGAAATGGAAGAAGGCGCTCTCATAGGGGGAGTCGGGACTCTTGCGTTTGTCCACCAACCACAGGTGGGGCGATACCTTGGTCAGGAAACGCATGTAACCGAAGCCCTTTTCCTCGTTGTAGTAGTAACACCAGCCGCGCACGGTAGAATCAGGGTGGCCCCACTCGGCAGAGCCATTGGGGACGGGCAAGAGATTGGGGATCAGATAGCCGGACATGAACAGATCCACCTCCTGGCGCAGGTTGCCAGAAACATTGTCGAAAGCGACCACTTCGACGCGACAGCCCTTGTTCTGGAGCGCCCGCACCACCTGGACGAAATCGCCATCACCGGTTGCGATCAGCACTCTGTCAAGATTTTCGGACTGGAGCAGCGCGTCCACCGCCAGGTCCAGATCGGAGTTGGCCTTGGCATAACGGTTGCCGGCCTCGTCATCGTACCAGCGCACGCGCTTGATAATCACTTTGTAGCCGAGATCCCGCAATGCGGAGTGGAAGCGTAATGCGCCGACGCGGTAGTCGGCATCCCACTGGGCGCGATCGGCGTCGTGGGTAACGTACGCATTCAGACGGACCGGTTCACCCATATCCCGGCAGGCAAATTCGCGTAAGACATCATATTGCATGCGAGAGCCGCCGTTGCGATAGATGTTGGCGGCATCAACATAAACTCCGACTTTTACCAACGATTGGTGCCATTCCATAGAAGATCCTTTTGAACGAAAAGACAGTACTGTGGAAGAGTAATCGTTTGAGATTGAGTATAGCTTCTGTACAGCCCAATTATACTCCACAGTTGCCGGTCTGTACGAGTTGCAGCAGGGAAGGGCGGGGCAAAAGAGCAACCTTGGCGGCCGCTGCGGGCAGGTATATTTGGATATTGTATATTAGACTGTTGCGGGTAAGATAGGGCTGTCCTGCGGAAGGGATAGGTAGCTAAAGATGGGAGACGGGTTGCGCCTTGCGAGCGTACCGCATTGAATGAGGAACAGCAACAATGTTAAGGGCACTACTGAGGATTTCCAGTCTCATTGATAGCCTTTCGGAGCGTGTCGGGGGCGTGTCGGTACTGCTTGTGATCGTTACGGTGGCAGTTGGATTCTATAATGTACTGGTGCGCCACCTCGCGAAATACATAGGCGTACAGCTGTCCTCTAATCTCTTCATCGAGTTGCAATGGTATCTGTACTCCATGGTCTTTTTTCTGGGTTTCGCCTATATCCTTAAGAACGGTATTAACGTACGCGTAAATTTCATCTATGCGAATTGGGGCAAGAAGCGCCAGGCGCTGATCGACTTCTGGGGACATCTTCTGCTTCTCGTGCCCTATTGCGTTATCGGCATTTGGGTGACCGTACATCCGGTGATGACTTCCTGGCGACAGTGGGAACAGTCGCCTGATGTCAGAGGCGAACTCCTGTCCCGTTGGTCGCCAAATGGCTGAACAGCTGGAGTCAGCGCAAGTCGGATGCGGCGCTCATTCTGCGGAGCGCCAGTCCTGGCCATCAAGATGGGCGCCGAAGGACATGTAGGCAGTGGTGCCGCCATCGACGTAGATGGTCTGGCCGGTGACAAAGTCGGCGCCGTTGGAGGCGAGAAAGGCGGCCACCTGGCCGATGTCGGCCGGTTCGCCCAGGCGGCCCCAGGGCACGGTCGCGGCGAAGATGGCGGGGTTGTAATCGGGAATGTCTTCGTGGTAGCGGGGCACTTCGATGAGACCGGGGGCGATGGCGTTGACTCGCACTTTCTGCGGAGCCAATTCGACGGCCAGATGGCGGGTGAGCGCGGCGACAGCCCCCTTGGTGGCGGCGTAGACCGCGTAATCGGGGACGCCGGCGTGGGAATGCACGGACGCCAAGTTGATTACTGAACCGCCGCCGTCCTTCAGCATGTAGGGCAGCGCCTGTTGGGTGCAGAATATCTGACTACGCAGGTTGATGGCGAACAGTTTTTCAACATGGGCGGGTGTGATATCGGCGAGTGGGCGGGTTTCGGTCAGGCCGGCGTTGTTGACCAGCACATTCAGCCCGCCGAGGAGATTGGCGGCGGCCTCCACGACCTCGGCGCATACGGTGGCCGACTGGGTGAAATCCCCCTGAACGGCGGCGGCTGTTCCGCCAGCCGCCTGAATCTGGGCTACGGTTGCGGCTGCGCCTTCGTCGCTGTAGGGATAGTGGCAGACCACGGCTGCGCCTTGGCGGGCCAGTTCCATGGCGATGCCCTGGCCAATTCCGCCGCGATCGACACCGGTTATGAGTGCCTGTTTGCCGGCAAGCGCATTGTTGCTGCTCATATCATCTCTCCAGCATGTGTTTTGAGCGTATGGAAGAGAGACGCGGAGGGCGCCCTCACGCCACCCCAAACATTCGAATTCATCACTGCGTTTAATTCTGCCGTTGCTTCAAATAAGCAAGGCTGCTCTTGATTGCCCCTACGGGATCGCTGCCGCCGCGAAATTCGAAGATGTAATAGACGCGCTGGGGAAGACGGTCGAGCGCGGTGAGAATGTCGGCAAGGGGCAACACACCTGCGCCGAGGTGAATTGGGGGATCAGAGGGATTGGCGGCTTTGTCCTTCAGATGGGCGGCGATGATCTGGTCGGCCAGTGTGTCGATTGCGGCGACCACGTTCTGGCCGTGGTTGGGATAGTTTCCCATGTCCAGATTGGTACGGAGGGCGGGCGAGGCCAAGCGGGACAGCGCCCCATGGACCTCCGCCAAGGTGCCGCCGGGGGTGCGGGCGTAGTTTTCGAGGGCGATGACAGTGTTTTGGGCGGCGGCGTAGTCGACGACTTGCTGGGCGCGCGCCCAGGCAGGGTCGTCGTGTGCCGGGGGCGTTTGACCGGGGAAGAAGCGGACGATCGGCGCGCCCAGCGTTGCGGCGGCGTCGATGTCCTGGCGCAGCTGCAGCGATTCCGCCGGGCTGTCGAAGAGCGTGGCTTGGGTGGCGTATGTGACCAGCAGCCCGGCATCGGCGAGGCGTCGGGACGCCTCTGCCAGTTCTTCGTCGAGCCGCGGCCAAGTTTCCCGCCGCAGTTCAACGCCGTCAGCCCCTGTTTGGAGGGCGATATCGATAAGCTCCCAGACGGAACGCTCGCCGCTCTTGAGTTCATCTTCAAACTGCATAGCAGAGATCAGAATCGGTCTGTCGGGGGGTCCTGCTGCGTCCGCTTTAGGGGCGGGGTACTCTGAAAGGCTGGTCAAAATCGCTTCTCCCGGAGAGATGATGTTGAGAAGGGAATGCAGCCCGGCGGCCGCGGGCGGGAGAGAGTGCGGCGCGCCGGGGCCCAAGTGAAGGCCGGTCGCGGTTTGAGAAGAATCGGGCGAGTACTCCGCAGTGGGCGAAGCCGGCGCCGCAACTCTTGTACTGTTCTCAGTTTTTGGTTGTCCACTCCGGTTCCGGCTGAATTGTCGGCTCCGGCGGGGAGCCGGCATCGGGTCGGCCAGTGCCCTCGAGGCGGCTGATAATCTCTACGGTCATGTCACTTTCGACGAGGCACTGGCAGGACAGACGTACACCGCTCAGACCCTTTTCGGCCAGTTTCTCTTTTTCGGCGACGGTCATCTGCGCGGGTTCGCCGTCAACAAAGACAACGCGGCAGGTGGTGCATTTGCAGTTGCCGCCACAGGCGTGCATCTGATCGATGGCTGCGTCCTCAACCAGTGCGAGGACCAGACGTTTGCCTGCTTGCACTTCGAATGTGCCAACATCTGCTACTGTTAAATTGGGCATGGAATTCAACTCCTGTATTTGTGAAGAATCGGACCGAAAGCTCGATATCAATTCGGCGCCGGGCGACGCTCACCCTGGGCCGCCCCCAATTGCGGCGAAGGGGGCACGGATGATGTGGGCTGCTGACCAGACACCCACAACTACGTCGTGCCAATTGTTTCTTCATTCTCTCACATTTTTTGCACGAACACGAAGATCAGATCATTGACATTCGTCTGGGTTGGGCCGGTGAGGAGCAGGTCGGCGGTGGTACGCAGGAAGGGATAGGCATCGTGGCGGCGAAGGTTGTCGGCTGCGGAGAGGCCGGCGCGCTCGCCTCTTGCGACCGTACTGCTGTTAGAAATGCCGCCGGCGCTGTCGGTGGGGCCGTCGGTGCCGTCGGTTGCCAGAGAAACGACTGTCAAACCCGGCAGATGTTGCAGGGCGAGAGCGGCGGCCAGGGCGAGTTCCTGGTTGCGGCCGCCTTGGCCGGGATTGTCACCCAGGCTGACGGTGGTTTCGCCGCCGAGGATCAGGCAGGCGGGCGGGGGAACCGGTTGTCCGCTGGCTTGTACCTCCCGCCCGAGGCCGACGAGCACTTTGGCCACTTCTGCGGCCTCGCCTTCGACAAATGTCGAGAGCAGGATCGTGTTGTAGCCCAGTTCGGTTGCCTTTGCCAGAGCCGCGTCAGCCGCGGTGCGGTTGTCGGCGACGACGAGAGTGCTGCTATTTGCGAAGACCGGATCGTGCGGTTTGGGTGTGTCGGGGATATTGCCGGCCAGCCCGGCCTGCAAACGCTTGCGTACGGCCTTTGGCAGGGCGGCGGTCAACCCGTACTTTTCAACGATGGCCCAGGCATCGGCCCATGTGGTTTCGTCAGGGACGGTAGGCCCGCTGGCGATGACATCCAGTGGGCTGCCGATGACATCGCTGAGGGCAAGAGTCAGGAGGGTAGCGGGTGCGGCGGACCGGGCCAACTGGCCGCCTTTTGCGGCGCTGGTGTGTTTGCGCAGGCAGTTCATCTCGTTGATGGTTGCGCCGCAGGCCAGGAGTGCGTCGGTCATGGCTTGCAGGTCGGCCAGGGTGAGTGCTGGAAATGTTTGCCCGGCGCTGTCGGCGGATTCTCCTGCCGGCGCCACCAGCAGGGCGGAGCCACCACCGGAGAGCAGGGCAATTACAAGGTCGTCGGCGTTGGCCTGCTCGACGAGGGCAAGCATCTCTTTGCCGGCGAGGACGCCGGCTTCGTCGGGCAGAGGATGGCCGGCCTCTACGATGCGGATGGAGGATGGCGTTGCTGAGGACGGGCCGGTTGGTTGGCCATGGTCGTATTTTGTCACGGCCAGCCCGTTGCTGATGCGGTCCTGAAGAACGGATTCGACGGCGCGGCACATTGGCGCGGCGGCTTTGCCGGCGGCGATGACGAATATGCGGCGGTAGCGGCGCAGGTCGTAGGTCAACGCGGACGTGGTCGCGTGGGTGGTGGGGTCGGCGACGGTCAGGACATCGTCCTGATGCTGAAGGACGTTTTGCACGGCGGCGAAGGGATCGACTGCATCGAGCGCGGCGTCGAGGACGGCCAGGATGGGGCGGCGGTGGGTCGGGTCTGGTTGGAGGACGGAAGTGTCGAAGCGGGTCATTCTGTGTTCTTTCGATTCTCTGGCAAGAATCGATTTAGCTCTTTGACAAGCAAGTGAACCGTGGTGGAGGGATCATCTGCCGCTGGAATAGGTGGAGAATATTGCCCTAACAGATGTTCGGCGTTCTGAATAGCAGTTTCTTGAAGAGAGGACAACAGATCGTACATGTTTGGATCATTCTTGCGGTATTCGCGACCCAAGGATTTGCTCAGTTTCCTCCCATAGTCTTGGCGGGGAATAGCTGTATTGTGGAAATCGTAGTGGAGCATATACCAGAGTTCAAAAGCTTGGCTGGAGTAGGCCACATTTATCTCTTGGCTCCGAGCCCGGTCCAACGCGTTATTGAAGTCACCAACGTAGCAGTCGTCCCGATCGAATACACACCAGACCTGTTCGTATTCGCCTTCCTCTCCCAGTTCCAATGCTTTGTCCACCAGTTTCCGCGGATTGATACCGAAGCCTCTAATATCAAGCACTAGTGCTGGGCCGCGAAAACTACCTAAGTAGCTGGGTTCAGTCTTCTCACCTTCACACACGATCAGGAACCTCTGAATGGTTTCCTGTCTATCAGAACGTCTCGCTCGATAGTTGCGTGTTTCGGCTCTCTGGGATCTCCTATGTCTTCCCCTCCTGGCCATCATTCGTCCTCCAAGAACACTTGGCGGATATTCCCAAGAAAAGGAATAGCACCATAGCGTCCTTGGATATAGTCCCTTTCGAAAAGCGCATCGTTATCAATCTTAAACTCAACTAATGAGTAAAGGTGCGAAGCCCCCTGGTGATCCTTCTCTGTAAACCAGATTTGATCGCGGCGAAGTAACCGATGGTCCAAAAGATTGGTGTCCTGCGTTGCAAAGATGAGCTGAGCGTTATTTGAATTGACTTCCGAATTGTTGAAAAGGCCAACGATTTTCTGGGTAAGTAAGGAATGCAGGCTGGCATCCAATTCATCTACAATGAGTATACTTCCGTCCTTCCAAGCACTTAGAAGGGGGCCTGCAAGAGAAAAGATCTTCTCGGTTCCTTGTGACTCGTGTTTGTCCAAGTCAAAGAACTCAGTAGCAACTGGCTGGCCATCATCTCCCACTTTGCGATGGACGGTTCTGATCTTCGTTTTTCCGTCATTCTTGAATAAGTCTCTTGCGGTATCAATCGCGGTCTGAAATTCTGCCGGATAGTGAGCAGGAAGAGTGACTTCTGGGAGGTCTGCCTTTTCAATTTGAATTGCTTCAATTCCCAAGTCCAATAGTGCAATCAACGATTCTATGGCTTTCAGATAACTTTTATCGCTAAGCAATTGTTCCGTGGTCAGCCGCATAAGCTGTTTCACGCTCGCCCAATGGGAGGCGATTACAATTGAGCTAAACCAGTCAGAAATTCTTTGCGCCGTTTTCCCATTGAACTGGGCGACTACGGTAAGAAAGAGTGCATTGGGCCGAGTCTTTTCCGATAGTAGACGGCCCTCCTCCTCGAAAGATTCATGTAAATTGATGGAAGCACCATCTCGCTCAAAGAGTATAACCTCGTCGCTATCACTCTGGCATTCGCTTCCTTTCTTTAACTCTGGCACCACGTGCAGCCATTCAGAGACAACCACTTCCTCCGTAACTTCAAAGCCATAACGGTAGTGGGCCCCGTCAACAATGAAGACAACCTCAAAAAAACAAGGAGAAGATTCTGTCTTGGTACTGAGCCGGAAAGGTTCAACTCCGATTCCCCCAGTCCCCTCGGTATTTTCGTGAGACTCTCTGACAAAGCGTTGCATGAAGTCGAAGGCGGCAATGAGATTGCTCTTACCGCTGGCGTTAGCGCCGTAGATGGCAGCGCTTGTCAGGAGGCTGATGTCGCCCGGCGCGGCGAACTGATTCCTGACGTCAGGCTCGCCACCTTCAGCCTTGAGGGGGCTGGCTACCATGCTGAAGGTCACTTCGTCACGGAAAGAACGGTAGTTGGCGACGCTGAATTCGATGAGCATAGTTCACTTCCAATGGAAAAACAAGGGTATCCGTAAGAAAATCACGGATACCACTATTCTATCCTCACTTTTACCGGCCTGGAAAGCAAGAGGGAAGGAGACCTGAATCGTCTCCTCCTTTCTCTACAGGCGGCGGAATTTCTGGAGGCCATCGTCGACCTGCACCTGGCCGACGTAGAGGTCGCTGTGGGAGTCGGCCCAGATGCCGTGCGGACAGGCTTTGAATTCGCCGGCTTTGTCGCTGGGCTGGGCGCCGCCCCAGTGGCTGAGGAGTTCGCCGTCGAGGGTCCAGACGCTGACGCGTTGCTCGAGTTCGGCGACGTAGACGACCTCGCCATTGGGGTCGAAGTAGATGGTATCCGGTTTGAGCAGGCTGGTGCGTTCCTCAAGGAAGTTGCCGTCGGTGTCGAAGAGTTGAATGCGGTCATTGGTGCGGTCGCAGACCCAAACGCGATCGTCTTTGTCCAGCCGGACGCAGTGGGAGAGGGTGAACTGGCTGGGCCCTTCGCCCCAGTCGCCCCAGGAGTGGAGCAGTTCGCCGGCGGCTGAATACTTATGGACGCGGGCGTTGTCGTAGCCGTCGGAGATAAACAGGTCTCCATTGGAGGCTACGCCCAGATCGGTTGGCAGTCGGAATGGGTCGCCGGGTGCGCCTTCCTGGCCAGGAGCGCCGATAGTCATTACCAACTCCCCCTTGGCGTTGAACTTGAAGATGCAGTGAGTCTGACGCTCGGTACACCAGACGTTGTCTTCGCTGTCGA
Source organism: Caldilineaceae bacterium (assembly GCA_965220715.1). GTDB lineage: Bacteria > Chloroflexota > Anaerolineae > Caldilineales > Caldilineaceae > Bin5. The sequence goes on along the minus strand of OZ244843.1, from coordinate 1,749,050 downwards.
TGAAGATTCCGTGCGCATCCTCGATGACATCTTCGCCCCAGGAGGCGAGGAAGTTGCCATCGCGATCGAAGACGACGAGGGGATGCTCGCTACGCGAATAGATAAAGACGCGGTCCTGGGAGTCGCAGGCGACCGCGGCTACCCAGCCGAACTGCCAACCTGCGGGCAGTTTGGCCCAGTTTTCCACTACTTCATACTGATAGGCGCCGGTTCCGAACGGCATGGCAATCTCCTTTACCCAATTGAAACCCGCCGCGGGTGCGGCGTGGAAATGGATTTTTCTGTTGCGCTTCAGCGTGAGGACATTCTGCGCTGCGGTTTTCTAATCATCCCACGCTTTGACGGCGATCTTAATCACTTGCTCATCCCCGAGGCGGTAGGTGCCATCGAGGGCGTGGAACCCATCGCCTACGCGTTCGAGAGGCAGTTTATGGCTGACCATGTCGCCATAGGGGAATTCGTTCTTCTCGAGAATGGGCAAGCCGCGCACGAAGTGCTCGTAGGTGCTGCCCCAGACGGCCTCAAGAGTCAGATTCTTGCGCATGAGGAGTTGGTTGATATTGAAATCGATGGAGCCCATATCGACGAAATGGCCGACCTCCACGTAAGTGCCGCTGTGGCGCAGATAGCCCAACCCTTCGGGCGTGGCGGCCAGGAATCCGGAGCATTCGAATACAATGTCGGCGCCGCGCTTCAACGGTGTGTGCCAGTACACCTGCTCGGTGCGCTCTTCGACGCTGGTAACCTCTTCGATGTTGATAGTCACATCGGCGCCGAATTCCTTTGCCAGTTCGAGGCGTCTGGCGGGGCCGCCTACAACGATGATCTGGGCAGCTCCCATCTGTTTGGCGCAGAGGAGGGTTACGAGGCCGATGGCGCCGCTGCCCTGGACGACGACGGTATCACCCAGCTGCACTTTGCCGCGCATGGCGGCGTGGACGCCGATGGTGTAGGGTTCGGTCAGCACGGCGACCTCGGGCGTGCAGTTGGTTTTGAGTATGCAGGTATTTTCGAAGCCCAGGTAGATATAGTCGGCGAATCCGCCGTAGAAGTGGGGGGCAATGTCGGGGGTATCGTAGAAGCCGTAGGCGCCGTAGCCGCCTGTGCCCGGGGAGAAGATGACGCGGTCGCCTTCCTCCAGGGGACGGCCGATGTAGTCTTTGGCACCGCCGGCGCCGATGGCCTCGATAACGCCAACATTTTCGTGGCCCATGACCAATTCTCCCTCTATGCCGTTCTGCCAGTAGTGCAGGTCCGTTCCGCAGATACCGGCCAGTTCCTGGCGCAGGAGCACTTTGCCCGGTTCAGGGTCATGCACGGGATATTCGCGGATTTCGAAATCCTGTCCTTGGACGATGACCGCCCGACCAATTTTTGCCATGGTTTTTTCTCCTGCTGTTGGTAGAGTGAGCCTGGGTAGCCCAGTTCGTTCCCTCCGCAATTGTGGAGCGGTGTGGGCAGGGGACTCATAGAGGTAGGGAAGATTGATAGTTGGACAAATTGTCGTGACGGCGCGGACCGGGAAGGACAGTGCCGATGGTTTGGGGGGTAGTATACTACAGTCATTGGTCGGGCGATAGTCCTTTGAAGGAGTCGTACATCCCGATTTGGGGGGATTTTTTGGGGGGGGGCGTTGGAGTGACACTGGCAGACAACTGGCGAATTGGTCGCAGGCAACTGGTGAGCGCTTGTGCGAGCGATGCACGAGAGTTTACGAGAGTTTTACGTGTGTTTACGAGAGATGGGTGGATTGTCTGGAGCAGGATTTGCAGAATTTCTTGGGATTTTCGGGATGGCGGGGCCCCGCCGACACAGGGACGCTCGTTCGAACGTTTGACGAGCGTTCACGAGCGTTCACGAGAGAACATGAGAGATTGAGAGCGCTAGTCGGATTGTCTGGAGCAGGATTTGCAGGATTTGTTGAAATTTTCGGGATGGCGGCGTCCTTGCTGGCATTGGTGCGCTTGTACGAGCGTTCACGAGAGATCATGAGAGATTGAGAGCGCTAGTCGGATTGTCTGGAGCAGGATTTGCAGGATTTCTTAGGATTTTCGGGATGATGGGGCCCTGCCGACACAGGAGCGCTCGTTCGAGCGTTTGACGAGCGCTCACGAGCGTTGCACGAGAGAGCATGAGAGATTGCGAGCGTTCACGAGAGATAGTGACAGGTCTTCTGAGGGCGCTGGACGGGCAGCCGGCGATTCAGCGTAGGTTTGCCAGCCAGGGCGGGACAGCGGGGGTATTTTTCTGAATTTTTTCATAAAAATGTCCGCTTTGTCCGCTCAAAGGCATATTTTGCGTTCGATTTTGGGCTGTTCCAGGTCAGTTGTCAGTATTGTCGATCGGTTTGCGCGGCGCGGTCAGGCCGCGCGGCTGACTTTGGCCGGCCCAAGAAGGGCACGAAGTTTCACGAAGAAAACAGCGCTGCCGGACGCAGGCAGGTTGAGTGACGTTGGTTGGGCTGGCCGCAGCGGCTTGGCGCGGCACGAGACGAGAGGGCCAACATGATATTGAGTTGTGCGATTGCCGGGGTGTTACGAGTCGTGAGCGGCTGTGCCTGGATGCTGGCAAGTCAGCGGTCAAGTCTCTACTTGGGGCTACACAGTTCCAGAATGTGCCATGATCCGATTATGAGGCGTTCTGGAAAGGAGGCGCCAGTGTGGATATTATCGCACATATGTGCAAGTATGTCAAGAGGGAAAAATCGAGAAGAGAGTGAAGAGGAGTGAGGAGTGAGAGGAAAAACCGAGGAGGGAGGGAGGCCTGCGATCTGAGGGGGATGTCCGCATATCTGGCGTGCACCGGCGAATTTGCGGTAAAGAATGCATTCCGAAATCTGGGGCGGGTTCTGGCTATGTATAGGGAGTTAGACTGGGATCCGCAGCCCGCTACTCTGGAAATTTCTAAGTCTGGGATGAAACCTGGTGAGATGGCGCGTGTTAGAATGGAGTCTAGACGGTTAACGAATTGACGACATGCCGGAGGGGCCAGGTGTCCGGGTCCGATACAGAGTTTGGCACTGTGGGAGGGGCGGCCAGTGCGAGGACGGCGCAGGCGGAGCGGGAGTCCGCCGAACGTGCGGCGGAATGGGAGACGCTCCGTTGCCGATTGCAGGCAGAGAAGGCGCGCATTCAACAGGAGATCAGCAGCTATCCTACGCCGATAGCGGGTTGTGACGAGCAGTTCAACCATTTGCTGGAGAGACGCTCCCAGGTTCGGCGCGAGTTGGGGCGGTTGATGGAGGCGGAAAAGGCAAGTTAACACCGCTGCCAAAGCGCGAGAACGGTGGAGATCCCGACGATCCTGGAGGGTGCCGCGGGATGAGCAGGGCGGGGCGAAACATTGTTCCAAACGGGACACGAAGGTGCCCGCCACACTTTTCAGTGCTGTTGGGGGGATGGATGGCCGTGAAATTTCGGATGAGGTGGGCGCCTGTTTGACGCTCTACCGCATCCGCCCGCCTTGGCAAACTGTCGGAGTCACTCCAGTTGACGAATCACCGACACAACTTTGCCCTTGACACTCACGTCTGCGGCGGGCAAGAACATCTCCGGGTAACTGGGATTGGCCGGGCGCAGACGAACCTGGTCCCCTTCCAGATAGAAGTGCTTGAGCGTCGTTTCGTTCTTGTTGTCGATCCAAGCGGCAACCATCTCACCGTTTTCGGCCCGCTCCTGATGCCGGAGGATGACAATATCTCCATCGAGGACGCTGGCGTCGATCATGGAATCGCCCTGCACGCGCAGAGCATATAGTTCGGCGGGATTGCGGAAGAGCGACTCGTTCAGATCAAGCCATTCGTCGGCGCTAAAGTGGTCTGCAGTTTCGACCTGAATTGGCTGACCGGCGGCAATATGGCCCAGCACGGGGACCTGAAAGAAATTGAAGGAGGAGCCATCGCTGCGGACACCTCGGTCAGCATTGGGCGCGCCGATCATATTGTCGGCAAGCCCTGCTTCTTGCAGGCGGCCCCAGTCCAGGCTCAAGCCGCGGCTGACCTCTTTGTCGCGCTTAATCAGTTTATCCCGTTCCAGTTTGGTCAGATTGTACTTGACTACGGATGTGCTGGAAATGCCGCAGGCGGTGCCGATTTCGCGGATAGTGGGCGGGTAGTTATTGCCTTCGACAAATTCGGCAATAAAGGCGAGCATGCTTTTCTGGCGTTCGGAGAGTTTCATCGTCGTCCTCCTGGAAGGTTGTTGGGTACATTACTGTTTCTCTGAGTGAACGCTGGACAATGGTTGACGAATATCCCAATTTATACGGACATTTCCCAAACTATATCCCAAGTATACAAGAACATCTGTGCGGTGTCAAGTCCTGACGCGCACGATTGTTCCAGCTATAGATGTAACTTGATGAAACACCTTTTTGGTCCACGGAAAACACCTTAAAGCCTTTTTATCCGCGGAGGACACGGAGGGCGCGGAAAACACCTTAACACCGTCTTATCCGCGAAGGGCTGCGGGAACTGCAGGGGGTAGGGAATAGTGAGTTACCAGTTCGCTGGCGTCGCTCAGGGTCGTGATTTGATTTTGGTTGGGTAGTTAGCAAGAAGTCAGGAGAGGAGGGAAGGGCTGATGAGGCTTACATTTCATGGGGCGGCGCAGGAGGTGACGGGGTCGATGCACCTGCTGGAAGTGAACGGGCAGCGCATTTTGCTGGACTGCGGATTGTATCAGGGGCGGAGAGGCGACACCTATGCGCGCAATTTGAACTTTCCGTGGGAGCCGCAGTCGATCAGTTGTGTGGTGCTGAGCCACGCTCACATCGACCATACGGGCAAGCTGCCTAATTTGGTGAAGCAGGGCTTTGACGGCAATGTCTGGTGTACGGCAGCGACCCGCAATCTGTCGGCGTATATGCTGATGGACAGTGGTTATATACAGGAAAAGGACGTGGAGTATCTCAACCGCAAGCGGAGCCGCAGAGGTGAGGCGCCGGTCGAGCCGATCTACACGCGGGAGGATGCGAGGGAGACTTTGCCGCTATTTGTGAGCGTCGGCGAGGGGCGTCCTGTGCTGATCGCCAACGGCGTCACGCTCACTTTTCACAATGCCGGCCATATACTCGGTTCTGCGTTTGTGGAACTGGCGATCGAGGAGTTTGCCAGCGGCAAGAGTTGGCGGCTGGTGTTCAGCGGTGATCTGGGCCGGGAGGAGATCGCGCTTCTGCGCAGCCCTGCGGTGGCCACGGAGGCCGATCTGTTGATTATGGAAAGCACCTACGGTGGGCGGCGGCACGGTCTTTACGAGAAGGCGCTGAGGCGGCTGCGGGAGGTGGTCTGCGAGACGGCGCGGCGGCGGGGAAAGGTGATCATCCCTTCGTTTGCGGTGGGACGAACGCAGGAGATCGTATACGCTCTGAATCAGTTGGATGCCAGGGGAGACATTCCGGAGATCCCGGTGTTTGTGGACAGTCCGTTGGCGATTAATGCGACAGATGTGTTCCGCATGCATCCTGAATCATGGGACACCAATGTGCAGACGTTTCTGGAGGATGGCCGGCGGCGCAGCCCATTCGATTATCCCCGCATTGAGTATGTGCGGGAGGTGCGCCGCAGCAAGCAGTTGAATCACCTGACGGAGCCGGCGATTATCATCAGCGCGAGCGGCATGGCTGAAAGCGGTCGCGTGCTTCACCACTTGAAAAACAACATCACTCATCCGGAAAACACGGTGCTGTTCGTGAGTTATCAGGCGCAGCACACGCTTGGCCGGCGCATTCTGGAGGGGAACGAGAAGGTGAGAATTTTCGGCGAAGAGTACGGCGTGCGGGCCGAGGTTGCCCGGATCAATGGGTACAGCGCCCACGCCGACCAGGCGGAGTTACTCGGGTGGGCATCGCATTTTGACCGGGAGCGGTTGCAGAGGATATTTCTCGTCCATGGCGAGCAGGAGGGAGCGGGCGCGCTGGCGGAAGAGTTGCGGGGGCAGGGCCACAGCGATGTGGTTATGCCGACGCTGCACCAGTCGTTCGAGTTCTGAGCGGCAACAGGATCAATGGCGGCCGGCGTAGTCTTTGGCGTGCGCGCACGCGCCTCTGCTACTGCGCCGGCCGCTCCATTTGTCAGCAGCCGGCCAGAAAGCGGGCGCCGTGCAGGATGCCCTGTTTTTCCGTCTTCTCGGCGCCGTTAAAATTGGAGTCTTCCAGCTCGATGGAGACAGCGCCGCTATAGCCGTTTTCCGCCAGGATGCGCAGACCTTCGCCCCAGCGGAATATTCCATGCCCCGGAATGGTATAGCGCCAACTGTGGGCGCCGTAGGAGATGCGTTCGGCAAAGGTGGCGGGCTGCTCGTGCCCGTAGATGTACATGTTTTCGGCCAGGATTTCGGTATCCTTGCCATGCACGTGGTGGACGCGATCGATGAACTCGATGAGGAAGCGCAGCGGGTCGATGCCCATGCGAATGAGATGGGAGGGGTCGTAGTTCACGCTCATTGAAGGGGACGGCACGTCGCGGAAGAAGGAGCGGTAGGTTTCGGGCGTACAGCAGAGAGCGCCGGGGCCGGGCCAGCCTTCGACAACGTAGTGGGAACCGCTTGCCTCGAAGACGGGGGCCAGGGCGCTGAAGCTCTCAACCATATAGCCATAGTTTTCGGCGCGTGGCAGGGCTGGATTTTCGGGAAGCATGACGGCGAAGTAGTTCTGGGGGCCAGCGGCGGAGCAGGCGCGAATGCAGTCGCTGTTGCGGGCGAGGGCTTCGGCCCTGCGGCCGGGGTCGGCAGCGATCATTCCCTTGTTGTCGGGCAGATCGATGGATCCGATGCGCAAGCCTGCCTCGGCGACCGTCTTCAGGGCGCCGGCGGGGTCGGTGGTCAGATCGATCACTTCGAGATCGTGTTGTACGGTCCACTCCACCAGCGAGGAGATATCTCGCTGCCACTTTGTGTTACCGCGGCGGAAGCCGATGGGGAAGTTGCCTGTTCGCGTTCTCATCAAGAATATCCTTTGAAATGGGTTGAAATACGGTCGGCGTCATTATGACACAGACCATGTAGATACGCTCATCCCACAGGAGACATCAGTTGCATGGGATTCTATGACGACGAAGAAAACGTCGAAACCTACGTGCAGATGGCGGAGGGCTACGACGGGCGAGAACTGGTAGCCGCTTTGAGGCAGCACCTGCCGCCCGGCTCGACGGTTCTGGAATTGGGCATGGGGCCGGGAAAGGATCTGGCCCTGCTTGCGGAAGAGTTCACTGCGACCGGTTCCGACAGGTCGGAAATGTTTTTGCGTCGTTATCGCCGAGACCATCCTGGTACCGATGTATTATTGCTGGATGCCGTGACGCTGGATACGGAGCAACGTTTCGACGCCATCTATTCCAACAAAGTGCTTCATCACCTGAGTGTAGATGAGCTGCAGAAATCCTTACTCCGGCAGGCAGCGAGACTGAATGCAAACGGCCTTCTTTTGCACTCCTTCTGGTACGGCGAGGGAACGGAAGAGAATCACGGACTGCAGTTCACTTATCACACTGAAGCGTCACTTACAGCTGTGGTCGGTTCAGAATTCGAAAAGGTTGCATGCGTCCGCTATACGGAGATAGACGAAGGTGATTCGTTGTATCTTCTCTTGCGCCGGTCCTCCCAGGCCCTGTCTACCCCCAGGGCAAACGCATCTTAATTCAGACACCACAATAGCCGACAATGGGCGCCCACAAGGGGCGCCCCTACCTAGTTGAGGCAGCCTCACGTGGTTTTGTCCCAATTTGATGCAATTGCCTTGTGTCTACCCCTGAGCGGTGGGCCGGGCCGGATCTGTGATCCAGTCGCTCCAGGAACCGGGGTAGAGACGGGCCTCGCCGATGCCGGCGTGCTCGAGGGCGAGGGCGTTGTGGCAGGCGGATACGCCGGAGCCGCAGTAGAAGATCAGTTCGGACGGGGGGCGGTTGCCCATAAGTTCGGTGAAGCGGGCGGCCAATTCGGCGGGATCACGGAAGTGACCTTCGCGCAGGTTGCCGGTATGGGGAAGATTGGAGGCCCCGGGGATATGGCCGCCGATTGGGTCGTGGGTTTCGTTCTCGCCGCGGAAGCGATCTGCGCCGCGGGCGTCGATGACAAGGGCGCCGCCACTGGCGGTCTTTGCCAGCATTTCGGTGGCGTCGACGACCAGTTCGAGGCGGGGATTGGCGGTGAAGCTGCCGGCTGGCGGCATTTCGACGCCGCTGCTGGTGGGAAGGCCGGCGGCAGTCCAAGCGCTCCAGCCGCCGTCGAGAACGGCGACGGCCTCGTGGCCGATCCAGCGCAGCATCCACCACATGCGTGCGGCCATGCTGCCGCCGCTGTCATCATAGAGGGCGACCTGAGACCGGTTGCTGATGCCCAGGCGTGCGACGGTCGCGGCGAAGACCGGTGCATCGGGCAGGGGATGGCGGCCGGTGCGGCCCGGCACGATTGGCCCGGACATGTCTTCGTCCAGATGGGCGTAGACTGCGCCGGGGATGTGGCTGTGGGCGTAGGCGCTGCGGCCGGCGCCGGTGTCGCCCAGGTCGAAGCGGCAATCAACGATGCGCAAGTTGCCTGCGACAGAGTCATCTGCTGCAGCGATAGCTTCTGCCAGCTGTGCGCGACTGATAAGCGTGCGGAACTGTTGCTGCGGTTCGTTCGCCATTTCTTTAGCTCCTTTTGAGATATTCAGACGCGCGCTGCGGCGCGCGTAGCTGGAACATTCCCTGTGCGACGGTATGTCGCGCTCACCCACGAATACAGTCGGTCGCAGCTATTCATGCAGATCATCGAAGAGAACGGCATGGACGACTTTTGGGCCATGGACGCCCATGGTTAGAATGCCCTCCAGGTCGGCCGATTTGCTGGGGCCGGTGATGATAGAGAGGTTGCGACTCTGGCGCACGTAGGCGTCCAATTTTCCTGCGTAACGCATTTCGGCCAGCCAGTCTTCTCCGGTGGCAAAGAGCCTGCTGAAGGGGATCACGACCAGGTGCCGGAAGGGGGTCAGACTGGCGGCGCGGGAGTTGGCGCCGCGGCCACCGACAACGAAAGAGCCGGTGCTGGCAAAGGCGGCTTCCACGGTGGTGATGCCGGCGCGAACGGAGCGAATGCGTTCCCTTTGCTCGGGATCGTGCAGATCAGTCGGTTCGATCAGTTTAAAGCCCATCTCCTTCAAAATGATAGGCAGCCCTTCGATCTGCAGTTGCTCCAGCGGCCAACAGAGGACATCCCAATCGCCGGCGCGTTCGGCGCTGGCGGTCTTGCGGGCCGACTGCTCCTCCTCCAGCCACATGTGCAGGCGGGAAATGATGGATAGGCGGGCTTCGGTTTCGGTCTCCAGCAGTTCGCAACTGCCTTTGACGGCGTTCAACTCCTGTGCGAAGCGTTCAGCCTGTGCCCAGCGATCTCCCGGGGCGTGGGTGACAGTCATGCGCTCGGCCTGCGTGAGCGGGTCGCTTACCTGGGGAGGAAAGGGCAGGTCCGGTTGGCGTAGAGTCTCACGCAGGCGGGACAGGATTGTATCGCGAACGTTCATGTTTTCAGTGTCCAATGCTCGACGTCCGGCCGTTGGGGGCTGCTGCCGACCGGGGTGGGATTCTCACGCCTGCCCGCGCAACTTTTTGCGTTCCTTCCACCATTCCCGAAAGCTCTTGCGGGCGAAGGGGGCAAAGTCCCGATAGGCGGTCCAACCATTCAGAGGCGGCGGCAGAAACTTGATATTGCCCCCGCTCATACCGGCATACAGATTGGAGCCGATGCTGGCCAGTTTGCCGAGACTCTCGTACATGGGCCGGCTGTTCATCAGGCCAGCATAGCTCTTGATGCCCCAGGCCTCCGTCTTGGGCGAAACTCCCTGTTGCACAAGATCGGAGCGCAGGTCGAGCAGCAGACGAGGCAGATCGATCTTGACGGGGCAGACTTCGCGGCAAGCTCCGCATAGGGAGGTTGCGTGGGGCAGTTCCTTGAATTGGGCGATATCGGGGGCCAGGGCAGGTGAGATCACTGCTCCGATCGGGCCGTTGTAGGTGCTGCCGTAGGCGTGGCCGCCGATTTCCTGGTAGACCGGGCAGGCGTTGAGGCAGGCTCCGCAGCGGATGCATAGCAGGGCCTCGCCGTAGCCGCGAGCCAACATGCGAGAGCGGCCATTGTCGAGCAAAACCACATGCACCTGTTCGGGGCCGTCGACGTCACCATCCTGGCGAGGCCCGCTGGTCATTGAGCAGTAGACTGTGAGTTGTTGGCCGGTTGCGCTGCGGCAGAGGGCCTGGAGCTGCAGGAAGGCGTCCTCGACGGTGGGGACGAGCTTTTCGATACCCATCACGGCTACATAGACGCGGGGCATGCTGGAGACCATGCGCCCGTTGCCTTCGTTGGTGACGATACAGATTGTGCCGGTTTCGGCGATGGCAAAGTTGCAGCCGCTGATGCCCATGCCGGCGGCGAAGAACTCCTGGCGCAATCGAGCACGCGCCAGCGATGTCATCTTCGTCGGTTCACGTGTGGGGGGCATGTCCAGCTTGTCCTGGAAGATTTCGGCGATATCCTCCAGCCGTTTATGGATGACAGGGGCGACGATGTGGCTGGGCGGCTCATCGGCCAGTTGGATGATATACTCGCCCAGGTCGGTTTCGACGACGCGAAGACCGGCCTCTTCCATAGCGTGGTTGAGGTGAATCTCCTCGGTGGCCATGGATTTGGCTTTGACGACCAGCTTGGCGCTGTTCTGCAAGGCGATATCTTTAACGATGGCCTGCGCGTCTTCGACCCCTTCGGCCCAGTGGACGGTACAGCCGTTGCGGGTCAGGTTCGTCTCCAACTGCTGTAGATAGTCGGGCCAGTTACTGAGAACGTGCTCCTTCATCTGGCGCACTTGCGTCCGCAGTTTCTGCCCCTCGATCGCGTCCATGGAAGCGTGACGCGCATTGGACATGCGGTCAGTGGCCTTGCTGACCGCGACCCGTAGATTGGGGTCGCTGAGGGCCTGTTGGACACGGTCCTTGTAAGGAGCATGAATATCTACTTGCATCGTGATGGCTTCCTGTTGGCCGGTTGGACAGCGGCGGCCAGCGGCTCGAGAGCAGTGATCGCCAGAGAATGTATTGGGCCGGCGCAGTTACTCACCCCAGCGCCGGGGGTGGTCCGCCTGGGCCGGCGGCGGTTGCGTCGACGGACGCAGGCTACTGCCGAGATGGTCGTTTAGTATTTCGGCGATATGGTGGGCGCGGCAACTTACCCCTTCACGGCTGAGAATGCCGTTAATGTGGGTCATACAACTTACGTCGCACAGGACGATGGCGTCTGCGCCGCTCTGCTGTGCGCAGGTTGCCTTGGCCCGTCCCATGGCCGCGCTGATGCCGCTGTTCTTGATGGCAAACAGCCCGCCGAATCCACAGCAGTCGTCTGCGTGGGGCAGATCGACCATCTCAAGGCCCTCGACCCCGGCCAGCAGTTTGCGCGGCTGCTCGTCGACACCCAATTCGCGATAGAGGTGGCAGCAGGGATGATAGGTAGCCTTGCCCTGCAGATGTGCGCCAGTGGTTACGAGACCAAGCACATCGACCAGAAATTCGGTCAGTTCAAAGGTCACTGATGCCAGCCTTTCGGCCTGATGGCTCAGCTCCATCTCCTTGGATTCCTGGAAGATTGCCTCAAAAAAGTGGCTTGTCATGGTGGCGCAGCTGCCGGAGGGGGCGACGACGGCATCTACTTCGCCACTTTCGACGAGCGGTCCGAAGATCGACAGAAAACGCCGGGCCAGCTTGCGGGCCTCGTCGCGATAACCGGCATTGAAGGCGGGCTGCCCGCAGCAGGTCTGATCCTCCGGGAAGACGACTTCGATGCCGTTTTTCTCCAGCAGTTCGCAGGTGGCTATACCCACGCTGGGGTAGAGCATATCCACCATACAGGTGACGAACAAGGCGACGCGCTGGGGTCTTCGTTCAAAAGTAACCTTGTGCATGGGATGATCGACTCTCTTCAACGAACGATGCGGTTGTCTGTTGACAGTGGCCAATGGCCGGACGGTGCGCCGGGAACCGGGCAGGGATGTTTAGCCGCCCAAACCTGACAGCTCCGTTTGGAAGGGTAGGGTCGTCACTTCCAGGCGGCCGTCGTGAACGATACAGTTGACTTCGCTGCGGATGCCCAGCCCTTTCGTTTGCCCGCTGTTGTCGAAGTCGATGTGGGGCAGGTAGATGCCCGGTTCGATAGTGAACATGACGCCGGGGATGAGGCTGCGCCGGTCCTGGGTCTCGACGTTGTCGATGTTGACACCGTTCCAGTGGGTATTCGGTCCCAGGCTGTGACCGGTGCGGTGAAGGATTCCGGCGCCGAATCCGGCGTCTGCGATGACGCTGCTGACGGCGTCGTCGACTTCGTAGCCGTGGAGTGTTTTGCCGGTTTCAAACGCTTGGTTTATGACAGTGAGGGCAGTGTCGCGTGCCTGGGCGACGACGGCAAAGACGCGGCTGGCGGTTGGGGGTGGCTCCGCGCCACAGTAGGCCGTCCAGGTGATGTCGGCGTAGCAGTCGTCGGGACTGTTTTTCTCTTTGGCCCACAGATCGATCAGGAGCACGTCCCCGCGTCGAATCGGGTTGTGCTGTTGGGCGCTGGGCGCGTAGTGGGGGAGGGCGGCGTTGCCGTTGACGGCCACGATCGGATCGTGGTCCCAGGTCAGATTTTCGGCGCGGAATTTTTGGACGATCAACTGCTGGACGTCGTACTCGGTGATCTCCTGTTGCTGGCGCATGGCCTTGGCGACGAAGGCGAAAGCGGCATCCTTGGCCGCCAACAGGTGGGCGGCGGCGCGGCGGTGGGTCTCCATCTGCTGTGAAGAGAGCACTGCTTGCACGAGTTGCACCAGGTCGGCGCTGCTGACGACGGAGGCGCGGGTGTTGGCACGCACCATTTCCAGCGTGCCGGCATCGACTTTGCTGACGTAGGGGATGGCGCCGCGGGGGCTGTATTCCATGGCGATCTGGCTGGAAGCGTCCTGCGGCAGGATAGCGCGCAGCTTCTGCTCCATCTCCTGCCAGCCGACGTAGAGGTGCAGCGGGCCGGTCATTTCGGGGTCCACGGCGCTGAATGTCGTCTGTTCGATGGCGTGGACCAGCCACTGCGGTTCGCCGTTGGCAGGGATCCACAGAAACCAGCGCCGGGTACCGGTGGATTCGAGGCCGGCGACGGAAGCGGCGATCGAATTCTGGCCGCGAAAGTCGTAAAGCAGCCAGCCGGCGATGCCGTGTTGGTGCAGATAGTTGCGGATAGTTTGCAGCTTCACGTGCTGCCCCGTTCTCTTGCCGGTGCGCGTGTTTGGAGTTGGTGCGCGCCGACAGATGGATTGGAGACTAAGGTTCAGGGTATGCCGACATTATTCCATGAAGTGCTGATAAGGTCTAATTTCGGGGGGAGTTTCGGAGGAGGGGAAGAAGCTTTCAGTTTCCAGTTTTTGGTTTTTAGTAACCCCATTCGTACGCGATGGGTCTCTTATTCTGAGTTTATAGATACCATGGCTCATTTGCGGCTGTCTGAACTGGGGTTTTCAGGATTGCAGGCGATCGGTGGGGAAGTGCAGTGGTTAGTGGATAGGGGCTGGAGACTAGTGCGACGGTGGGGAAGCGGGTTGGTGGAGAGGGGCGTTTTGCGCGGTCTGAATCAGGATTTACAGAATTTCAGGATTGCAGGCGATCGGTTGATGGCTGGTCGGCGGAGCCTTTTTGCGGTGGGTGAAAGGGCAGATTGCAGAGGGACAGCAAATTGGGACCAATTTTGGAGATTTCGGGTCTTGACAGTTTATTAGAACATATGTACAATATCATATAGTCGGATCCGGCGAGCCTTGCTCGGTTGCCGGCTCTATGAACCGGACCAATTGCGAATACAGAAAGGGGACAGTAGAATGTATCAGCAGATCACTTTGATAGGGAATCTGGGTGGTGACCCGGAAATGCGGCAAGCGCCCAGCGGGGATCCTGTAACAAGCTTCAGCGTTGCTACCAGTCGGTCATGGACGGGCCAAGACGGACAGCGGCAGGAGAAGACCGTTTGGTTTCGGGTGTCTGCGTGGCAACGACTGGCGGAGACCTGTAACCAGTATCTTGCGAAAGGTAAAAGGGTGATGGTTGTTGGAGAGTTGGACGAGCCTTACGTGGGGACGGACGACAGTGGTAATGCGCGGGTCACTTTGAAAGTTCGGGCACGTAACGTGCAATTCCTCAGCCCGCGGGCCGAAGGTAACGCCACGTCCGAAGGGCAGGCTGCATATGGAAATGGCCAACACGCCCCCAGTCCGGAATCAAACGGCGCGGAGGACATTCCATTCTAAAGAGATACTTTGCTAGAATTATTTAAGTCTCGACGCGGAGTGGGAAGTTGGTGCATGGAGTGATTGGACACGATTCACGCAGTTCGGACTCATCGAATTCAAATCGGAGGAAGGAAGACGCTTTATGTATCAACAGATCACTATCGTAGGGAACTTGGGCCGCGATCCGGAGATGAGGTACACGCCCAGCGGCGTGGCTGTCACAAACTTCAGTGTTGCCACAAGTCGATCTTGGACTGGCCAGGACGGCCAGCGCCAAGACAAGACCGTCTGGTTCCGCGTGGCGGCCTGGGATCGGTTGGCCGAAACCTGTAACCAGTATCTGACGAAAGGACAGCGGGTGCTGGTTGTCGGCGAATTGGAAGAACCCAGCACCTGGACCGACCGGGAGGGGAATACGCGCGCCTCTTTGGAAGTGCGGGCGCGGAATGTGCAATTCCTCAGTACGCGGGCAGAAAGTGAGGCCCTAGCCTCTGGCATGGGTCAGTCCGACGGGCAGGAAGCGCCGATGGGTGGCGGGCCTGACGGGGACCCTGCGCCCGGCGGCGAGGAGGATATTCCGTTTTAGGGAGATCCGATTGACTATAACCCGCGCCAGATGTGCAGCGCGGTCATATTCATTCAGCGTCGGTCGGTTTGTCAGGAGTTACGTGCTGACAAGCCGGCCGACTGTTTGTTTTGGCAGGCGTGCAGGTTGCGCCAGCACTGTTCAGATCCGCACGGGCTGACCGGTGTGGGCCGACTGATGGGCGGCGAGAAGGGAGCGCAGGATTGTGCGGCCTTCGGCGCCTGTCAGGCGGGGCGCGCCGCCGCTGTGGAAGGCGTCGATGAGATGTCGGGTGGCGTGAATGAAACTTTGCTCCCAGCCGGTCGGGATGTCGTCGAAGGTGCGGGTCTTGCCATCGCGGCAGAGGGCGAGGGCAGGTGCGTTGGTGAGGCGGCCATGGCCGCCGTTGATCCAGAGCACGCCTTTGGTGCCGGTGATTTCGACGCGGTCGTCCTGGGCGTAGTAGCGGGTATCGATCTGTAGCTGGGGCGAATAGACGGCCTCGAGCGAACCGAAGCGGTTGGCGGGGAATTTCCAGGAGACGATGGCGGGCGTGTCCAGCACGCGACCGGGCATCAGCTCCATTTCGCCGATCCAGGCGTGCACCTGCTCGGCCAGTCCCATGAAGTGCCAGGCGAGGGCGAATTTGTGGTGGCCGTCGTCGAAGAGCAGGGGGCCGCCGCCGCAGATCTCCGGGTTGAAGCGCCAGGCCCAGGCGGCGAGCGGCACGTGCCAGGCGGTGGGGCTGAAGCCGGCGTTGCTCTTGATGCGAATGGTGAGCGGGTCGCCGATCTCGCCGGCGTCGATCAGGGCCTTGGCACGCGTTACGGGCGGATAGAAGATGAAGTTTTCGTAGACCCGCAAGGTCTTTTCGGCGGCAGCCGCGGCCGCGATCATCTCGTCGGCTTGGGCGAGGGAGAGGGCTATCGGCTTCTGGACGGAGACGTGCTTGCCGGCGGCTAGGGTGTCCAGGGTCACGGGATGGTGGAGGTGATGGGGCAACAGGATCTCGACCAGGTCGAGGTCGGGCAGGGCAAGCAGGTCGTGGTGGTTGTTGAAGACGCGGGCGGGAGGCACACCCCACTCAGCTGCCCGCAGCTGGGCGTTCTCGTCGTCGATATCACAGACGGCTACTATCCGGGCGCGTTCGCTCTGGAGGTATTCGATGGCGTGCAGGTCGCTGATGCGGCCTGTTCCGATGATCCCAACACGCAGCATAGGAAAACTGTTGCTCCCCGGCTCAGTTCACGTCTTCCCCGTGGGGGCAGTTCATGTCCCCTTCATTTCCAGGCCGCCCAGGTAGATGAGGGACTCCAGGTCGTCGACGGCTGCGGGCATGTGGCGAGCAATGATCTGCCGTATCCGCTCCAGATCTTCCTCGGCGGCGAGTCCGAGCATTTTCGAGAGGTCGGCGAGATCCTGGGCGCGTGACGTCTCCATTTTCATCAGGACAAGATAGGGCAGGTCCAAGACCGGGTAGCCGGCCGGGTCTTGTTGGTCCGGTTGCAAAGCATCGTCCAGCCACGGGAATGGGATGAGGAGCAGTTCAATTTCGGCGCCATCGGGAGCGTTCAACATATGGCCAGGGATCGACAGTTCCGAAGTTACGTGATAGCCGGCTTCTCTCAGGCGCGCCAGCGCGGCGTCACCGTCGTGATGGTGCACGAGAATGTCGAAATCCCTAGTCATGCGCTCCGGCATGTAGGCGCGGGTCGCGACCGCGCCGACGACCGCCCAACGGATCCCCTTCAGAATGGATCGCAAGTCTGGCCAAGCGTAGTCTGCCGAGCGTTCGCGGAGGAATTGGGGCGCGCTGCCGGTCCCGGGTTGCTGGCGCCGTAGAGAGATCGATATGAGAAAGCGGCGTCTCTGGGCAGGGGTAAGTTGGCCATCGGGGGCGATGGCGGCGATTGCGGGCGGCACCTCTGCGAGCTTCCTGGCGATGTCAGCCCACCTCCGTGTTGGTCGGATAGAGGTCGATGCGTTCGGCGTTTGCGCGCGGGGGGAGGCTGGCGGCGTAGAGGACGGTGGCGGCGATGTCCTCGGCCTGCATCATGAGCTTACGGGCTTCCTGGGGGGGCGGGCTGGGCCGGCGGTCGAGGAGGGGGGTAGCGGTGACGCCCGGGTTTATGATACAGGCGCGCACGCCGTGCGGGTTGCCTTCCTCATTGGTGACGCGGTTGAGGGCCTGCATGCCCAGCTTGGCGCTGCTGTAGGCGACGCCGGACAGAAGACTGGGATAGTTGGCCGCGCGCGAGCCGATGTTGATGATGGTGCCGGCGCCGCGCGCTTTCATTTGCGGCATGAGCAGGTTGGTAAAGAGATAGGCGCTGACCAGATTGACATCGGCGACGACGCGCCAGTCTTCGGTGGTGGTGGCGTCGATGCTGCGGTTGGTGACGTTGGTGCCGGCGTTATTGACCAGCACATGGATGGGGCCGAGCTCGGCGTCGATCTTTTCGACGGCGGCGCGGATCTGGGCTTCGTCGCCGACGTCGCAGGGGCAGACGAGGGCACGGCCGCCGTCCTTCTCGATACGTTGCGCAAGGGCGCGTAGCACTTCCTCGCGGCGGGCAAGCAACACAACATGTGCGCCGGCCTGCGCAAATTGTAGCGCTATCGCCTCGCCAAAGCCGCTGCTGGAGCCGGTTACGAGGACGTTTTGTCCGGAAAAATCACTCAATGGATGCTCTCCTTTTCTGATCCTGCGCGCTTTACCATGAATATGGGAGACGCTTAGGCCTGGTCGTTGCTCAGTTTCAACAGGTCATCGACGGTGATGGGCTGACCGGTGGCGATGGAGTGGTTGGCGGCGATGCCCATCAGGATGGAGGCGGCGCCATCGATGTGGGTGGCGGCGCGGGCAAAGGGATCGTCCGGGGGATCGGGGTGGAAGATCTGCTCCAGCATGACGCGGTCGCCGCCGCCATGCCCGCCCACGCCTTCGGGGACCTCTACCTCGTAGGGCGCGCCGTGCATGGGGAATACATAGATATGCTTACCGCCGAAGTCGCGCAGCTGGCTGCCGGTGTCGGGCAGGGTTTCCTCCTGGCCGGCCACGGAAGTGCGGCCGACGGCCTCGATTGCCTCGACTTCGATGCGGCCGCGGTCGCCGGTGACGGCGGCGCGGTAGCCCTCCCAGGGGCTGTAGGCGAGCAGGGAGTAGCTGAGGATGATGCCGTTGCGATAGCGGGCGGTGACGCTCATCGTGTCTTCGGCGGTGATGTTGTCGCCAAAAACGTTGCGATCGCGCAGGTAGCCGCTGTCGGCCTCGGCGTTGAGGTAGAGGTTCTGGAGGGTCTCGTCGGAATCGAGGCGCAGGGCGAAGGGATCGTCGGCGGCCGCCTCCTCGCCGGTGTAGCGGTCGTAGCTGTAGGTTTCGCCGCGGGCGGCGGCGTTTTCGCGGCCATAGAATAGCAGATCGCCCTGGGCGTAGACGGTCTGGGGGATGGAGTCGATCCACCAGTTGATCAGGTCGAAGTGGTGGGTGGCCTTATGCACGAGCAGGCCGCCGGACTTGCCTTTTTCGCGGTGCCAGCGGCGGAAGTAGTCGGCGCCGTGACGTGTGTCCAGCACCCAGGAGAAGTCGACATGGCGGGGGCGTCCCACTACTCCCTGCATGATCAGTTCGCGCGCCGCGGTCGCCAGCGGCGCGTAGCGGTAGTTGAAGGTGACGCGCAGGGAGCGGCCCGTTTTCTCGATCGTTTCGAAGATCTGACGGGCTTTGGCGTCGTCGGTGGTCATCGGTTTTTCGGTGATGGCGTCGCAGCCCAGTTCCATGGCGCGGCAGATGTACTGGTGGTGGGTGGCGTCCATGGTGGTGACGATGACGACGTCCGGTTTGGTCTCGGCGATCATGCGGTCGAAGTCATTGGCATGGTAGGTGGGCAGCGGCCCTTTGCCGGAGCGCGCTTTAATCTGCTGATTGTACCAGTCCATGCGGGTCTGGCTGAGGTCGCAGAGCGCGACCAGTTCATTCCACTGGGCAAAGTCGCCGAGGATGGCGTGAATGTACATTCTGGCGCGCCCGCCTGTGCCGACGAGGGCATAGCGACGTTTTGGTGAAGACACGGGATGGGTCCCTTTCTGTCCTGCACTACAATTAAATTGAATTGTGTGATGAGGATGACTATACTTATTGGAATCTCAGCGTGATCTACATTAGCGCTTAGGCTTTTCGTGGCATCTGCGCTGCGAAACCACTTACAGCGCGAGCCTCCGACGACAAGAGAACTCGTCCAGCTTGCGCTAACATCCGCCAAGTCATCACGGAACCGGGGCAAGGACAATGCATTATAAGGGATACGCAGCAGACATTCGCTTCGACGGTCGTGACCGCATTTTCCATGGCCACTTTCTTGGCACCTACGACGACGTCTACTTTGAGGGATCGTCGGTCGAGGAGTTAAGAGCCGCCTTCCACGAGGCTGTCGACGACTACCTGGCCTACAGCGAGGAGACAGGCCGGGAGCCGTCATAACTGCTCCCCAACCGTCACCCCGGCATTCCCACTTGTCGGCCGGACAGATCCAACGGCGGCGGCGGCCAGTGCTGACCGCGCTGGCCTGAGAGTTCCCGGTTCTCGACCGGCTGCCACTCTCGGTCGGGCAGGCCGACCAGTTTACCTTCCTGCAGCCAATCCTGATCATTGCCATAGAGTTCATCTACCAGTAGAGCGGTCATCTGTTGGAGCAGGGAGGCGTGGCTCTCGGCCGCGCTCAGGTCGTGCATCTCCTGGGGATCGGCGTCCAGATCGAAGAGGTGGAAATGGTTGCCGGTGGGGTAGTAGATCAGCTTGTACTGGCCCTGCCGGATCATGCGGGCGGCCATGGGCCCTTCGCCCACTTCGCCGAAGAGAAAGGGGCGCCTCTCCTCCCCGACCATCGATATCCCCTCGACGCTATCAGGGACCGGGATGCCGGCGAGGTCGAGCAGGGTTGGCATGACATCCTGCCAGCCGACGAGGCGGTCATCCTGGCTGCCGGCGGGCGTGCGTAGATCGCCGGCGGGGCCGAGGAGCAGCATGGGGATGTTGGCGGATTGCTCGTAGTAGAGGCGCTTGGCCCAGAGGCCGTGGTGGCCGAGCATATCGCCGTGGTCGCTGGTGAAGCAGATGATGGTGTTGTCCAGCAGCTTCTCCTCGCGCAGGGTGCCTATGACGCGCCGCAACTGGTGGTCGATATGAGTACAGAGCGCGTAGAAAGCACAGTGGATGCCGCGTAGTTCCTCGTCACTGAAGGTGCTGCCGTAACGCGTCTGGATCATCTGCAATGCGTAAGGCAGTTCGTCGAAGTCCTGCGACCACGAGCCCCGGAAGGGGAGTGGAATGTCGACGTCCCGGTAGAAATTGTAATACCACTCGAGCGGCACGAGCGGCGGGTGGGGATGGCAGTAGGAGAGGAACCAGAAGCCGGGCCGGGTTGGGTCACGGCGGCGGATCATCCTGCACATCTGGTCGGTAGCCCAGTTAGTGACATGGGTTTCTTCCGAGAGGTGCCAGGGGCGGTAGCTGTACTCGTTGTTGCTCATGCCGTGGGCGAAGGAGCGGCCGGGATGGCCCTCTTCCCCCAGCCAGAGCTCGTAGTCGTCGATGGCGCCGAGGATGGGGCGGCCCTCCTCGGCGAGGATGACGTCGTCGAAGCCGATTCGATCGCGCTGGGGAAAGATATGCAGCTTGCCGACGGCGTAGGCCTGGTAGCCGGCGTCGCGGAAGGTTTGGGCCACGGTCGGCAGTTGCGGCATTGGCTCCTGCACCTTGAAGACGCGATCCCCGTGCGTGCGGGTGGTGGCGCCGGTCATCAGGGTGCGGCGGGCAGGAATGCAGACCGGGCACTCGGCATAGGCGTTGGTGTAGCGGACGCCGGCGCCGGCGAGGCTGTCCAGGGTCGGGGTGCGGATTGCGGGATGCCCGGCCCCGCCCATCAGGTAGGCGGGCCAGTGGTCGGTGGAGATTAGAAGGACGGACGGCGCGTCCGGGCTGCCGTGGGATTGGGATGCCATTGCGGGACTCCAGGCTTTAGTGGTATTGCGCCAGGCCGGCGATCGCAGCCTGCACTTTGCGGCTGATCTCGGCGGGGACCGGTGGGTTGAAGGGTGCGCCTTCGCCGCCGTCGATGTCGTCGAAGCCGCTCTGGGCCATGGCGGAGATGACGGCCGAATAGTTGTAGCGGCGGCCGTCGCGGAAGCGAAGCTCCTCGAGGGGGGAAATGGCGTCTTCTACGCGCTGGGACTCGGCATGGTCGCCGGCGCGCTGGGCGTTGTTGATGGCGTCGGAGGCTTTGGAATAGGCGACGGCGATCCCGGAGGTGTGGCCCTTGGCGCCGAGTTGGGAGGCGCGCGTGCAGCGGTCACCGATGCCCCAGATGACGAGGCCGTTGTCGCCGATGGCTCGGACGAGCGGCTCTACGTCGGATTCGCTGGTACCGACTTTTACGCCGACGAAGGCTTCGGAATCGCGGAAGAGCCTGCCCATCTGCGACAGGTCGCGGCTGTCTTTGAAGTAGTAGATGAGACGGGCGCCAAAGCGGTCGTCCATCTCCTCGCCGAAGGCCATAAACTCGTTGTACATGCCGTCCGGGTCGTAGACGCCGGCGAGGGGCATGATCAGATAGGCGTCGGGAGGACGCTGGAGGCCGGCGAGTTCGCCTATGAGGTCTTTGGCGTCGGAGAGCGGACTGGGCATCACACCGGCCACGTAGACGCCTTCATCGCCCATGGTGCGTGTTGTGATGTCGACCAGGCGGACCTGCTCGGCGCGGTTCATTTGGTGAATGGGGCTGGTGCCGGCGATGGAAAGGACGCGGGGGCGGTTGTCGCTCAGGCTGTTGGTCTGCATCAGATAGCGCACATTCTTCAGATGCGCGTCGTAATCGATGCTACCGGCGCGGTAGGGAGCGCAGGGGATGGCGGTCACGCCTTCCAGCGCGGACAGTAGCTGGGTGGTCGAGAGTTGGGTGGTGGCGAGAGTCATAGAGGCTCCTCCAGGAATCGCAGGCGTTTCGGCCGCGCATTTATGAAATCATGGGTTCACTAACGAATTAAGTGAGGCGCAATGTCAGTTGCCGTATTCTACCACTGACACGCGGTTTCGCTCTACCCAATCCCAGTTGATGTCAACGCCGAGGCCCGGCCCTTGCGGGATGGAAACGTGGCCGTTGGCGTCGATGGCCTCGAGGTCATCGCGGTAGTCGATGTAGAGATTTGGATCGTGGCTGGCGGGCGCTTTGGGGTGGAGCAGGCCCATCTCGTAGTAGTTTGTGTTGCGGATGGCGGCCATGCACTGGCGCTGGGCCGGGCCGGGGCCGTGGAATTCGAGATCGATTCCCAGGGCTTCGCAGGCATGGGCCAGCTTGGTTACGCCGGTGATGCCGTCGTAGCCGACATCGCCGCGCACGTAGTCGGTGGCGTCGGCGAGCGCGAAGTCGATGTGCGGCTCGAGCGAACGGACATGCTCGGTCTGCAGAAGGGGTGTGTTGATCAGCTGGCGCAGCTTGCGGTGGGCGAACTGGGAGATGCCGCCGTCGCGGTAAGGGTCTTCGTACCAGAAGAAGCGATTTTCGTCGCAGGCCCAGCCGACTTTGACGGCATCGCCGAAGGTCATCAGCTCGCAGGCGGGGTCGAGCATGAGGTCCATCTTGTCGCCGACTCTCTTGCCGACGGCGTGGACGTTGGCGACTTCCTGGCTGACGGGCGCGCGGCCCCAGCCGTGGATTTTGAAGGCGGGATAGCCCAGGTCGAGGCACTGTTCGGCGAAATCGGCGAAGGCCTCGGGGGTAGAGAGGCCGTCGGGCTGGTGGTCGCCGTGGTAGGTGCTGGCATAGCAGGGGACGCTGTCCTTGTAGCCGCCCAGCAGTTTGTAGACAGGCTGGTCGTAGAGCTTGCCGGCGATGTCCCAGAGGGCGATGTCGATAGGCGCATAACCGATACGGGCGACCTGGCGCAGGGCGCGTCTGACTTCGGTGTAGATCAGCTCGCGCTGGAGGGCGCTGCGGCCGATCAGAAAGTGGGCAAAGGTGGGGATGGTCGAGAATTCGGCGCCACCGCCGCCGGCGTACTCGCCGACGATGCCTTGGTCGGTCTCGATGCGCAGGACATTGCCCTGGCTTTTCATGCGGTTGCCCGGTTCATAGACAGTATTGAAGCCGTTGTAGTCTTTGCCGAGATTCTCCGTTTCGTACTCGTAGGTATGGGTTTCGATTTTGGTGATGATGGGGTCGGCCATGGTTGCTCCTTGTGTGGGATGAATTGTGGGCTGTGAAGGCGGCTCGCCGTGCTTAGGCCCAGGTTGCGGCGGGCAGGCGGCAGAGCGGACGTATTCGCTGTATTCTACACCTACTCGGGCGACTACGCATCCTGGCGGCTGGGGGGAACTGCAGGGGTCGGGGGTCAGGGGTCGGGGGTCAGAGACTGGTGCGGCGGTGGCGGGGGCTTTATGCGCTGTCTGAATCAGGATTTGCAGGATTTGGGGATTTTCAGGATTGTTGGCGACCGGTGGGGGAGGGCAGGGGTTAGGGGATAGGGGATGGAGACTAGTGCGGCGGTTGGGGGGATGTGGTTTTGGAGGGGGGCGTTGCGGGGGGAATCCCCCCGCACAAGGGAGGGCCGCAGGCCCGACCGCCCAAAAGCGAGGAATGAGGGGAAACGAGTGGGAAACGCCTCTGCTCGCCTCACTCTGGGTTGCGCATGGCGGTGGCTGAGTAGTTACTGAATAGATGTAATGATAGCGATTTCTTTTGTGTGGGGAGGGGCGGGCCAGATTGCAAAGGTCCGTGTTGCCATCGAGGGGGAGACTCGGAGCCCGGCGAAGGCGCTAAGCTTTGAGAAACTTTCTGCGGACAATGGCATAGACGCCGATCCCGACAATAATCCCACCAAACTGGGGAAGGAACCCCAGGGCAGCTTTGGAGTCGAAAAGGGCAAAGGATAACCACATGCCTATAACGACCGCTGGAGCCATGATTGCCAGCGATACCAGCAGGTCTCGCAGATTTTGGCGTTTGTAGATCAACTGATGCGCGAATGAAATTGCGGATGTCGCGATCAATATAAAGGCAAATCGCAGCCGATAGTCGGATTGGAAATAGGGAGCGCCTATCCTATCCCCGATAAGAAGAATACCGAGAGTCCAAATGAGTAGCGAGCGCAAGTAGGGTATTTTCCGCCATCTTTCCAGAAGATTATCCATCATTTGAAGTACCTCCCTTTCTTTCTGTGGCTTGGACCAAAGAGTATTTGATGATGCGTGAGAGGTATTGGCTATCTCCTCGTTTCTCTAGATCCCTGTCCTCATCTTTGGGCATACCAAGGGCGCGGGGCAACCGCTATGCTTTGCGAAACCTCTTGCGGATCAGGGCATTAGCTACCGACGCGACGATAAGCCCAACAAACATTGGGAAAACGCTCAGGAAAGAGTCGTCGTCCAAATAGGCAAAGGAGATCCATATCCCAGCACCGAATCCAGCAGCCCCGATTCCCAACGAGAGGAGTTCTTCACGAAGACTTCGCAGCATTTCTCGCCTGTAGATCAGGTTATGTGCGTATGTGGTTGCCATTACCGCAATGGCCACGAAGATGAATCTCAGCCGATCTCCGGATCCGGAAAAGAAGGCCTCGTGAATCAACATCGCGATACAAACACTTCCGAACATCCCTAAGAATAGAGCGGACTTGGCGGGGCATTGCTTCCAATTGCGATTTATTTGTAGTGCGAAATTTCGTATCATCGGAAATGTACTCCTGTCGAAGCGCGGTGTTTTTGCAGGGACAGAGCGCGAGTTTCAGAGCGTCTCCCAGTTCGCTGAACAGCGAACGTCGCGGGCGATGAGGCGTTCGGGTTGCGCTATGCCTTGCGATGCCATTTGCGGATCAGGGCATGCAGGCCATCGCCTACGAAGGGCCCAATCATTATAGGAAAAACGCCCAAGAAGGAATCGTCGTCGGAAAAGGGGCGAGCGATCCACCACCCAACACCAAGACCCGCATATCTGAGACCAATCTCTAAGAGGTAATCGCCAAGACCTTTTCTTTTGCAGATCAGGATATGCGCGATCTGTGCTGGAATTGTCCCGAAGATGAAAAGATACACGAACAAGGGAGTGTCGAAACGGATGGAGGCAACCAAGGCAGCAAACAGGGCAGCAAAGAGCAACACAGTCCCAGCCTTGATCCCACCTATTTTCGCTTCGCTAAGAATTTCTGCAGCGCTACAGAAGGCTGAAGCGAGGTTGACCGCCGGTCCTTTTCGTTGCTAAGGGAAGTTATGCATCGTCTGGAGTGCCTTCCAATTGATGGCGCTAGGCGTGCAGCACCACCCAACCGTCCTCGACAGTCACGTCGAAACTTTCGACCGAAGGATCTTCCTCTTCGTGCGCGGGCTGCTCTACCGTGACATCGTAGGTGCGGACGCGCAGCCGGTGGGGATTGAAGACCGAGCGGCCGCTGGCAATATCGAATTCCCAGCCGTGCCAGGGGCAGCGCAGGATTTGGCCGTCGCGTTCCCAGATGATCTCGCCGGGATTGGTGGAGCGGGCGGTGCCGGTGATTGTACCGCGGCAGAGGGGCGCGCCCTGGTGGGGGCAGAGGCTGCGCAGGGCGTAGTATTCGCCATGGACGTTGAAGACGCCGATGGAGCGGCGGCGCACTTCGACGATTTTGCGTTGGCCGGGGGGCAGGTCGCTGACGCGGCAGACGGGATGGGGCTGAGTGCCGGGGCGATGGGGAGCTGCCTTGTTGGCGGGTCGGCGGCCTTGGCTTGGATTTTGAGAGGACATTATGGTTCCCACAACTTACTCCTCAATAGGGCCAGGCGCGCGGCAGCGGCCTCTCTGCGGCCAGCAGCTTTTGGACCAGTTCGTGACGCACGGCGGCAAGTTCGGCGGCGTAGGTGGTGTCGGCGGACACATCACGGTAGTCGCCCCATTCGGCTGACAGATCGTAGAGTTGCTCGGCGCCGTCGGCGTGGAGCACGTAGCGATAGCGCTCGGTGCGCAATGATTTCCAGCCGGTGTGTTCGGTGAGGGCGGAGGTTGCGCCGGGCGCGTCGTCGTGGTGCATTCGGGGCAACAGCGAGCAGCCCTGCAAGTGGGGCGGAATCTGGATCGCGGCCAAGTCGAGGATGGTTGGCAACACGTCCAACGCCTCGGTGAGGCCGGTATCGGTGCGGGCGGGGACGGTATCGTCCGCCGGCCGAATGAGAAGGGGGACGCGACTGCACTGGTCGTGGGCAGGGTAGCCTTTGCCGTATCGCAGATGCTCGCCCAGCCATTCGCCATGATCGGAGGTGAAGATGACGACGGTGTCGTCTGAGATGCCCAGTTCATCGAGCGAATTGAGCAGGCGGCCGACGTGATGGTCCACTTCGCTGATCTGGCCGTAGTAGCCCTGGCGGGCCAGGCGCAGTTCGTCGTCGGGAAAGTTTTGCGGCCCGCGTTGGGCCTCCGCCTCCGGAGGGAAGGAGGGAAGCGGGAGGGCGGCAGGATTGTAGAGGTCGAAGTATTGTTGCGGCGCCACCCAGGGAGCATGGGGGGAGTAGATGCCGGCGATGCAGAGGAAGGGTTGGCCGGACTGGGCCTGCTGGCGCATGTACTCGATCGACTGCTCGGCGACGAAGGCGGTGTGGGTCATGTCATCGCGGCAGCGGGAGGCAAGAGGTCGTAAGGGGAAGCGTTCGGCCGGGTGATCGATGCCATCCTCGATGCCCAGGGTCTCCTGCCATACTTCGGCCATCGGCGCCTGGCCGAGACTGACGTGGGGAAGCTGGTCGGGCGCACGGCGCCGCACCCAGGCGCGGTAGGCATCTTCATAGGAGCCAGGCTCGTCGGAGATCTCCAGATGATCGAAGCCGTAGGACGGGTGGTGGGTACGGTGATCACGGTTGGCGTGGGGCTGGAAATGAAGTTTGCCGATGTTGGCAGAGCGGTAGCCGTAGGGCGCAAGCAGGCGGGGCAGCGTGACCGTATCTTCCGGCACGGGTACGCCCATATGGGTGACGCCGAGGGTGGAGGGATACTGCCCGGTTAGAAAGCTGAGGCGGCTGGGCATACAGACGGGGTTCTGTACGAAACAGTGGTCGAAGTTGACGCTCTGGCTTGTCAGTCTGTCGAGGTGGGGCGTGTGGATATCTTGATTGCCGTTTGCGCCCAAGGCATCCCAGCGTTGTTGGTCGGTGTAGATGATGAGGAAATTGGGACGGCGCAAGGGGTTGGCCTCCGGCCAGTGTGAATCGCGTTTGCTTAATGACTACTCTACTATACGTGTTCTCCAGTTCGCAATCCCTGTCGGAGCGGATGGCGCAGTCCAGAGTGGGGGTGAGTGCAAGGGCACCCACAAGGGGTGCCCTTGCTGGCGGAGGGGATGGAATAGAGGCGTTTACGCGAAAGTCCCTTTGGTGCTAGTATGACTCTTGCTTTGGAGAACTGGGATGCACTCCTGTGCAGCCCCCTTTCAAACAATGTCGATTTCCGGGAAAGCGAGGAGCGGAGCATGTTACGCGTAACCAAGCCCGAAGGATTTGGAAACATCGTTCTGGAAGAGGTTCCGATACCGCCTGTTGGGCCGCAGGAGGTGCGGGTGCGGAGTAAAGTCAGCCTGATCAGCAGGGGGTCGGAAATCCTGCGGCGCTATATGCACGAAGAGGCGATAAATCCGGCCATCATGGGCTACTCGCTGGCGGGTGTGGTTGACGCAGTGGGGAGCGAGGCGTCGCAGCAGTTCCAGCCGGGGGATCGTGTGATGGCGGTGGCGCCGCATGCTCAGTATGTCGTGCAACCGATCGACTCAAATGTAGGGCCGCGCGTGTGGCCTCTGCCCGATGACATTTCGTTTGAGGCGGCGACCTTTCTGCCGCTTGCAAAGAGCGGTGTCACCTGGGCGCAGTCACCGGGGATCCGGTCCGGTCATACACTTGTGATCATGGGTCAGGGGTTGGTCGGCAATCTTGTGTTGCAGGGGGCACGGCAGCATCTCTGTGAGCAGATAGTTGTCGTGGATGCGATTGCGAAGCGCTGTCAGCTGGCCCTCGAATACGGTGCGGACCACGCGATCGATGTTACGGAGACGGACCCGGTGGAGCGGGTGATGGAGCTGACGGACGGGCGCGGCGCGGATATCGTGTTCGAATGTGTCGGCGGCGCGCCGGGGCTGAAATCATTTGCGCAGGCTCAGCAAATGGTGTGCGACGGGGGCACGCTTCATTTGATCGGTCTCTATCACGGGCAGCCATTGCCGCTGGACGCCAGCAAGATCCAGCGGAGGCGTCTGATAGGAGGCTATTACGGTGAAGATCCGCCTGAAGCCCTGCTGAACCGGACCATCGAGCTAATGCAGGCCGGGCGGATACGCGTCGAGCCTTTGATCAGCCACCGGTTCCCCTATCAGGAGGCCAAAGACGCGTTCGACCTGCTGTATGAACGGCTGTCGGAGGCGATGGGCGTGCTGTTGATCTGGGAGGAATAGAACGGGATGGACTGACGTCAAGAGCTGTTGCCTTCCACTTTTCGCTGATAACAAAACACTGGAGTTTCAAGGAGACAACTGATGTCCTTTTCTGCCAAGGGAATTGTCCATCGCTCGACGGTCACGGGGCGACGGGGCATGATCGCGTCGGCGCATCCACTGGCTTCGCTCGCGGGCGTGCGCATTCTGATGGAAGGCGGCAATGCCATTGACGCGGTGGTGGCTGTGGCCGCCGCGCTGAATGTGGTCGAACCGTACATGTCCGGACTGGGCGGCGACGGGTACATGCACATTTACTCTGCCCGTGAGCAGGAACATACGGTTCTGGACTATATGGGCCGCTCGCCGTACGGGGCAACGTTTGAAGAGGTGGGCGATCCGGAGAGCCGCGCGCGGGGGCCGCGCTCGCCGCTGGTTCCCGGGGCCTGCGGCGGCTGGCTGGCTGCGCTGGAGCGGTACGGTTCGATGGACGCGGCCGCGGTGTTTCAGCCGGCGATTGAGTATGCGGAGCAGGGCTTTCCGTTGACGGTGAACAACGCTGAATTCATTGATTTCAATGTGCCGGAGATGCTGCGCCATCCGTCGACCACGGAGACCTATCTCCCGCATGGCCGTGCGCCGGTTGCGGGTGAAATAATGACGCAGCCCGATCTGGCGAAGAGCATGCGTGCCATTGCCGATGGCGGCGCCGAGGTCTTCTACCGGGGAGAAATTGCGGACAGGCTGGTTCGTTACATGGAAGAGAACGGTGGGCTTATCACTCACAGGGATCTGAGGGACTTCGCGGTCGAGTGGCAGGAACCGGTCTCGGTAACGTACCGGGGCTACCGGGTGTTTGCGCCGCCGCCGCCATGCCAGGCGATTCAATACCTGGAGACGCTCAACATTATGGAAGGCTTCGACGTGGCGGAGCTGGGCCACAACCGTGCGGCGACGCTGCATCGCTTTATCGAGGCGGCCAAGATGGCCCAGGCCGACAGAGCAGAGTATGCCGGTATCGACAACCCGCCGACGGCCGGGTTGCTGTCGAAGGAGTACGCGTCGCAACGCCGCGCCGAAATCGGTGCGCGGGCGCGCCCCTCCGGCGGCGAGCGCTATACCTCTGTGAAGATGGAGGACGAGGTACTGGCGGGGGACCCGCGTCAATGGATGCACAGTGAATGCACAACGCACTTCAGCGCGATCGACGCGGACGGGAACGCGGTAGGGGTGACGCAGAGCCTGGGAGCAGGTTTCGGGTCGGCTGTGGTGATACCGGGCACGGGGATTGCGCTGAACAATTTTCTTAACTGGATGGACAGTGATCCGCAGAGCCCCAATGTGGTTGGGCCCGGCCTCAAAACAGAAATGTGCATGTCGCCGGTCCAGGTGTGGGATGAGCAGGGGCTGCGCTTCCTGATCGGGACGCCGGGCAGTTACGGCATTCTGCAGACGACGCCACAAATGATTATGAACGTGATTGATCATGACATGAACATACAGGCCGCGATCGAAGCGGCGCGGGTCAAGGCGACGACGCCGGGGCCGGTGGTGGATGTCGAAACGCGGATTGGGGAGGATATCCTGCTCGAGTTGACGCAGATGGGCCACCATCTCAACCGGCTGGGACCCTGGAATGCCGGAGTAGGCGGCGGCCAAGGCATCTTGGTCGATCCCGAAAGCGGCGGGTTTATGGGGGGCGCGGACCCGCGGCGGGATGGGTACGCGCTGGGTTGGTAGCGGACAGCAGTGGATAGTGGTTAGTGGCCGGAGCGGCTGCTAACCACTTTTTTTGTGCTATTCTTCGGCGCGGCCGGTGAGGTGGATGAGGCCGTCGCCGCTGTGGACGCGATGGAGGCCACGGCGCATGATGACGATGCCGTCCTTTTCTGCGTGCAGTTCGGCGAGGAGGCTGCCGAGGGGGTCGTGGATGGCGCCGACGAGCTGGCCGGATTGGACTTCCTGTAGCAGTTCGACGTGGGGACGGAAGTAGCCGGCGAGGGGGGCGGACATGACTTCATCCATGTTGCCGTCGCCCACCAGGTGTTCTGGCGGCGGGACGGCGGCCGGGTGGCCTTCGAGCATGTCCAGATGGTGCATGACGTTGAGGACGCCGCGTGTAAAGCAGTCTACGTCTTGGGGGCGGGCGCGGCCGGCGCCGGCGGCTTCGGTGTAGAGGCAGGGCACGCCCAAATCGATGGCTGCGGAGATGGTGCGGCCGGGCGGGATAGGCGGTGGATGTCCCCACAGCACGGGCGCGCCGAAGACGCGGGCGGCGGACAGGGAGCGCAGGCCTACGTCTTCATCGCTATGGAGATAACCGGCCAGCGTAGGGATGTCACCGACGATGCCGGCGCTGTGCAGGTCGATGAAGAAGTCGGCTGCACTGATGAACTTGCGGGTGAGCCAGTAGGCGATGCGCTGGGTCAGCGTGCCGGTCTCTGAGCCGGGAAAGACGCGCGCCAGATTCAGTCCATCCACGGGGCTGTTGCGGGTAGCGGTGGCGTAGGCGGCCATGTTGCAGACGGGGACCATGAGCAGTGTGCCGCGCAGTTGCGAGGGGCTGACCTGTGCGGCGATGCGGGGAATGGCTTCGACGCCCTCGTACTCGTCGCCATGCACGCCGGCGAAGACCACCAGAGTGGGTCCCGGCTCGGTTCCGGTCACGGTCAGGAGGGGGAATTGCCACCAGCCGCCTTCCACACGCGGCGAGATGTCCAGCCAGCAGGAGCTTTTACACCCCCGCTCCAGATTGGTTACGTCCAGTTCGGATATGTGCATTATGGTCTCCTGACTTGACCGGCGCCACGTTGATCTGGCTGGCGCCGGTCGGAATGAAGCGCGTGTTTGACTGCGGCGCAGGGTCCTAAGGACTCCTCACAGTTGGTCCAAGTCTCGCAGGTACGGCCCGAAGGCCTCCTGCGACATCAGAATAATGCTAGAGAGGCCGGCCTGTCACTCGCGGAACTGAATCGAGTAGAGGTCGGCGTCTTTGAGTACGATACGGATGCGTATGGGACGCCCTGCCAACGAGCTCAGATCGCTGCCGCCGGCCCAGTGTGCGACCTGATTTATCGAGTCGCCGAAGATCTCATCGCTTTCGTCGAGGGAGTAGCCGGACACGGGTCGCCCCTCGTGATCCTGGATCTCTACGCGCAGGCTGCCGGCGGCGGAGGTGGCGTAGTTGAGGTGGAGACTCCGGCCGGTGAAGATCAGCGGCTTGGTCAGGCAGGAGCCGCCGGCCAAGGGTGCATGCAGCGATACGAAGCCGTCGATGCGGGTGGTGTAGCGGCGCACGTCCATGCTGCGGCCGGCCCAATAGCCTTCGATGACGTAGAGCGAGAGTTCGGGCGGGGCGCCGGGCGAATCGGCCTCCGTCTCGATCATTCCCCAGGCGATGCAGTTGTCGCTGTAGACCCAGCTGTCGACGACATTGGGGCCGGGGCGGATGTATGCCTCTCCCCAGCGCTTGAAAGTTTCGCCGTCGCGGCTGGACATGAAGAGCCCGTCTGTGACCACGGTGCCGTAACGGGGATGGGCTGCGCTGCGAGCGCGGCGCAGCTCCAGGCCGGGCAGGTTGTCGGTCTGGCTTACCCAGCCCCTATCGATGTAGCGCATGGGAAAACCGAAGAAGATGTGGGGCGCGCGGGCGTAAGGCCGTACCTGGTTGGTGTAGAGCGCCTGCTCCGGGCTGTCGCCGTAGTCGAGCCATTTTGGCTCGGACCAGTTCAGAAAATCGGACGAGGTCGTGGTTTTGATGCCGCGCACGCCATGGGGCGCGCCGCCGTCAAAGTCACGGAAGTAGGCCCGGTACTCACGCCGGTATCCATCCCAGAAGGCCAGATTCTGGGAATCGAAGTAGCCTTGGGTGATGACAGGTTCCGGGATGTCTTCGTCCTCTCGCCGCATCAACGAAAAGTGGATGGCGTCTGACGATTGGAGGGCGTAGAGCACGCGCGGCGTTTTGCCGGGAACAAGCGCTTTGTACTCGGCCCCCTCCTGGCAGGCCGGGTTGGCATCCCGGAATATGGCGGTATCGCCGGCGCTGGGATCGATGCCAGCCAAGCTCTCGGGCGAGAGAACGATGTTGTTGTTGCGGTTGCCCTCGAACGGGACCAGACCGAGGGACGGCTTGTTCCAGCGCTTGCCGTCGCTGCTTTCGGCATAACAGAGATAGTAGAGGTGAGGGTAGTTCATCCGGCCGCCGCCCATATCGTATTGCCAGGCGCCGTAGTACATGCGAATTAGCCCGTCCTCGTCCTGGAAGACGGTGCGGTAGAGACAGGCGTTGCCCTCCCAGGGCGCGTCGGTCTGCAAGACCACCTCCCGCTTGACCGGCGGATGCAGGCGCAAGTCAAGCGAGTCACCCAGTTCCGCGAACAGGAAGTCGTCGATTAAGGGTTCAAGCCGTGTGCCGATATCGATCGGCTCGGAATTTACAGTGGCGGAGTCGGTCATGATTGTCACCTTTCGGAACTGCAATGGCAGGTAGCCAGTGATCAGTGGTCAGTTACTGCAATAGCTGCTGGCGGTTGGCTCAGAGATTTGGGGCACGCAGGACCACGTTGACTGCTGGCAATGCCCACACCTCGTGATAGACGGTCGGCAAAGGTCGCGGTGGTGGATAGCCCGGCGGCTTGTTGTCGGGATCGTGCAGTTCCAGCCGATCGCGGCCCTCTACCTGGTGGAGCCAGACGTGTTCGTCAGGGGCCGCGGCCACTTCTCGGCGCAGGATGAACTCTACGTAGTCGAAGGCGGTGAAGGCGGCCTGGGCGAGGAAGACGCGGTCAACGCCGCGGCCGTTCCAAGTAGCCAAGTCGGGCAGGATCAATGGGCCGGTGCAGATCTGGAAGGCGGCATCCTCGCGATTGACGTTGATCAGATCAACGGGATATTCGACGGTGACGTGCAGGTCGCTTTGTGGATCGCGGTAGGTGCAGATGGCATTGAGCAGGGCATTGGCCAGGGTGGCCTCGATCAACTGCTCGCCGGCGCGCAGCTCGATTGGATGCGGGAATTCCTTGAGGCTGATGTCATGATCCTGAAAGGACGCGCTGAGCTCCTGCGCGGAGACCGGCTCGGCTTCGCTGCTGGGGCGCCGGGCTATGGGGATCCGATGCGAGCGGCTGAAGGCCATACGAAATTCACTGCTCGGAAGGTGGAAGAAGTTCTGCCGGGGGATGGTATATTCGGTGCGGCAGGGAGCGCCAACGAATAGTTCAGCGAGCGTGCCGCCATTGGCGTCAGCGATAGTACAGCGGGACTCAAGGTTGAAGCGCACCTGGCGCACGTCGCCTGTCTTGCCGATGAAACCGCCGGCATACTTGTAATAGGGATCATCTTGCCAGGGGAAGGTCTTCCAGGTGAAGAAGGAACGCGGAAAGTCGATCATGTGGGGCTCCGTGGCTGGTGGCTTGTTGCCAACGGCTAGTGCAGTTACTGGCCGCCGGGGTTATCAATTCCAGGTAAAGAAGACGCTCAACCAGCCCTCGTGGCCGGTCATCATGCGATCAAACAGTTGGGGCGCCTCGGTGAATGGCGCGACGTGGCTGACGAGCGGTTCGGTCTGCAACTCGCCGCGGCGGATGAGGTCGAGGATGACGTGCTGGTTGCGCACGCGTGTCCACGGCCAATAGGGATGGGTGTCGCTCATGCCTGTCTGGTAGGAGCCGGTCATGATGATTTCGCGGCGGAAGAGCTCGTCGGATTCGATGGCGACGGAGCCGCTGGTCGCGCCTACGAGGATGATGCGGCCGCGATCGGCTGCGGCTTTGATCATGGTAGGGTAGTTGCCGATATAGGAGGTGCAGTGGAGTTGCACCTCGGCGCCCCTACCCGGCAACATGCTTGGCAGGGCGCCGCGCCAGCGCCAGGGCAGTTGGGTGAGGGCGTGGATTTCGGCGACCACATCCTGGCGGGCGGCATCGATCTGATGGGAGGCGCCGAGTTGGCGGGCGAGAGCCAGCCGCTCCTCGACCAGGTCGACGCCGATGAGAGGATGCGCGCCGACGATGCGGCAGAGTTGCAGCGCCATCAGCCCGACAACGCCCAGCCCGTGGACGGCCACGGATTCACCGAGCTGGATCTGCGCCCGGCGCACGCCGTGCAGAGCGATATCGCCGAGAACGCAGAAGGCGACTTCGACGTCGGACAGGTCATCGGGCAGCTTTTGCACGCTGTACTGTTGGGGTATGCCGACATCGCTGGCCTTGAGCTCGGGTGTCACAAGCCAGTGCGTGGAATGGTTGCCGCTGCACAGTACGCGGTCGCCGACGGCGACTTGGTTGATCTCGCTGCCCGCGGCTTCAACGACGCCGATGGCGGTGTAGCCCAGCCCGGCAGGGGCAAACGCGGCCTGCTCCGCGGGGCTGGCCGTACGGCGTTGGCGGATGCCATTCATCTCCGAGCCGGCGCTGACCTGGGTGAGGAGCGTTCGCACAAGTAGCTGATTGGACGCAGGAGCCGGAACGTCGAACTCTTCGATTTCGATTTGGCCGGCAGGGGTGAGAACCAACCGTTGTCCCTTTGTCACGGGAAAGTCCTTTTCCTTTTGGCGCTACGATGGTAGACAGAAGTACATGGTCAAGTGTACAATCATATGCAGTCTGCTCACAACAGGATAATCTCAACGACCGGTGGACAGTGATCAACGCCAGAGGAGAATGGCTATGACAAGCCAACGCACAGTTTACGTCAGCGGAAAGTTCGTGGCCGAGAGCGAGGCGAGCGTCTCCATCTTTGATTCTGCGCTGATGTACGGCGACGTGATATTTGAGACGACGCGCACATTCAACGGCCAACCGTTTCGTCTGCGGGATCATATCGAACGGCTCTATGTCGGGCTGCGGACGCTGGAGATCGATTGCGGGTTGACAGCGGACGGGATGGAGGCGGCGACGCTGGAAACGATCGAGAGGAACAGGTCCTGTTTCGCCGACGGCACGGATTTCCAGATCGTGCACAACGTCTCGCGGGGGCCGATGGGGCTTTACCAATCGGTCTTCGCCGATAGCGTAAAGCCGACGATAACGATCAACTGCTGGCCACTGACCTGGCATCTGGCCGCGTTTGCCGACGCGTATGTGAGGGGAGTGCATGCGGTTATCCCGGCGCAGCGCTCGGTACCCTCGCGCCTGATCGACCCCAAGATCAAGAACCGCAGCCGCATCTACTACCAGATTGCCAACTTTCAGGCGCAGAAGGTCGACCCGCAGGCGTGGGCCCTGCTGATGGACGAGGACGGATTCCTGACAGAGGGCACAGGGTCGAACTTTTTCGTGGTCAAGGATGGCGGCCTGCTCACGCCGGAGCCGCGCAACGTCCTGCGGGGCGTCACGCGGCAGTCGGTACTGGAACTAGCACAGCGGCTGGAGCTGCCGTGCCGGGAGTGCAATCTGGAGCCATACGACGTTATGACAGCGGAGGAAGCGTTCTTCACCTCCACGCCATTCACGATTATGCCGGCGACTCGCTTCAACGGCCATGCCGTCGGTACGGGTGAACCGGGGCCGGTTACGCGGCGGCTGATGTCGGCCTGGGACCAGATGGTTGAAGTGGACATGGTGGCGCAGGCGCGCGCGTATGCGGAGGAAGTGGGGAACTGCGGGGGATAGGGGTCAGGGGTCGGTGACGTTTGTTTGCACCGAGTTTTGCAAGATCAGAGTGTGGGTTATCCACGGAGGGCCGCGATAAACACGTTTTTGATCCACGAAGGACACGAAGGGCCGCGAAGGGCCGCTAAGAACACCTAGGTTCCGTTGACATTTTGGGAAGGCTGTTCAGATGTCAACAAGAACTGAAAGCCTGCAGGCCTGTTAGGGATGTTTCTCGCTTGAATGTTGAAATAGACAAAACCAATTGATCCGCGAAGTCACGCGAAGGGTCGCGAAGAACACCTTTTTGTCCGCGGAGGACGCGGAGGGCCGCGATAAACACGTTTTTGATCCACGAAGGACACGAAGGGCCGCGAAGGGCCGCTAAGAACACCTAGGTTCCGTTGACATTTTGGGAAGGCTGTTCAGATGTCAATAAGAACTGAAAGCCTGCAGGCCTGTTAGGGATGTTTCTCGCGTGAATGTTGAAATAGACAAAACCAATTGATCCGCGAAGGGTCGCGAAGAACACCTTTTTGTCCGCGGAGGGACGCGGAGAACACCAAAGGCGTATCGGATTTTCTTTGCGTGACTGCGCCGCCCTTCGACGATCAGGCGTAATTTGCACCCGGAAGTCGCTGTTCAGACAAACGTCAACGAGCCCTAGTTCCCCTGTGGACGGGCTCTATTATTCCCGCGCCAGCGGCCAGTGGATTTTTTCCACGCCTTTGGCCTGGGAGCGCATGATCGCGATCATGATTTCCAGGCTGTGCTGTGCCCGCCGGCCACTGGAAATACTTTCGCCCCCATTTTCCATCAACTGAATCAGTTCGTCGACGGCGTTGACCATGCCGCTGCCGTAGTCGACGGTTCCGCCAATCTGGCGGCTGGTCACCTCGTGCGGATGCTCTTGAGATGTCAGGTAGACAACGGCTTCGGTGTTGCTGATGCGAATGCGGCCCTTGGTACAGAGGAGGTCCAGTTCGAAATTGACTAAGGTCCTCTGCGAGACTTCGATGTGGGCGCGCACGCCGTTGGTGAAGTGGAGATAGGCCGAGGCGCCGGGATCGGTCTTGGGGTCGTGGCCGCCGTCGCCCAGGTATTCGGTGCGGTCCTCAGAGCCCTCTTCCATACTGCCGATCAGCCAGTCGGGCGGCGCGTCGGCGTACATGCAGACGGTGTCGACCAGGTGGGTGCCGTTGCGGAAGAGCATGGCCCGCTCGCCGCCCAGATGGGCGTTTATGCGGGTGAGGGAGCCGATGCGTCCGTCTTCGATGATGGCCAGGGCCTGCCGCCAGAAGGGATCCCAGCGCCGGCCATGGTTGACGCACATTTTTGCGCCGCTCTTCTCGACAGCGGCTAACATGCGGTCGGCGTCGGCCAAGGTGGTGGCCAAGGGCTTTTCGCAGTATATGGCGGGGACGCCGGCCTCGGCGGCGTCGACGACCATTTGATCGTGGAGGTGGTCGGAGGTGACGACGCTCAGGATATCGAGATTCTCTTTTGCCAGCATGGCGCGGTAGTCGGTGTAGTGCGCGGCTGCGCCCCAATTTTGGTCATATTGGGTCAACAACTCGGGCACCAGTTCACAGACGGCCACCACCTCCACGCGGGGATGGGCGGCGTAGGCGGCGGCATGCGAGTGCGGCTGCGGGTGGCGCGTCGCCCACAGGTCGTAGCGCGGCGGCGATTGGCCGATACCGGTCAAGCCGATGATGCCGGCGCGGTATGTCTTGTCACTCGTTTGATGGGTAGCGGACATGTTTTCCCCCTGGTTGATAATCCAAATGGCCAGTGGTTTCGCTGGCAACGGATTTCGGACGGCCGGTCACTGTAGTTGACGTTCGGCTTCTTTGCGCCAGAGTGCGTAGGGGTTCTCCCGATTTTCGAGCGGGAAGTGGACGCGGCCGCGCAGCCGCTGCGATTCGTGGATGGCCATGATCATCTCCAGGACGGCGCGGGCATCATGGCCGTTGGTTACGGCTGTCACCGGGCGATCTTCCTCGATGGCGCGGATCAGTTCTTCGACGAAGATGCGGTTGTTCAGTTGGAATTTTTCGGAAACGGAGCGCGGCTGGCCGTCGGCGTTGAGATCCCATTCGGGCAGCGTGATGCGTTCCCAGGAGCCGTCTCTGTCACCGGGGAGCCAGAGGCGGTAGGGGTAGTGGTAGAGTTCGCCCAGCGGCGCGGTGCGAAGAGAAAGGATGCCGGCAGAGCCGTGGATTTCCAGGCCGAGCCAGTTGACCCGTTCGCGCGTGTCGGTGTCATCGCTGCGGTGGGAGTCGAGATGGGCGGTGACACCGTTCTGGAAAACGAAGTAGGCGGCCAGGGCATTGCCGGCGATCAGGCCGACGCCTTCGTCCCCTTCATGGATATCGGCCGCGGTGAGTTCGCGGCCATCTTGCGTAACGTGGGCGTGGGCCCAGAGCACATCGGAAGCGGCGAAGAAACGGATATTGTCGAGGAGATGGGTGCCGAGGACGATGAGGTCCATGGCCCCAGCGCGACGGTCGGCTTTGCCGTGGCGGCGGACCATCTGCACATCGCCGATGAGGCCGTCTTCGATCAGCTTTTTTGCATGCAGTTCGTAGGGGTTGGCGCGGCGATGGGCGACAGCGATCCTGGTGTTGTGACGTTCACAGGCGGCGAGCATGGCGTCGGCTTCGGCCAGAGTGCGGGCGAAGGGCTTTTCGCAGAAGATGCCCTTGACCCCGGCTTCGGCGCAGGCGATTACCATTTCCGCGTGCTGGTCAACCCAGCGCGGACAGACGGTGACCAGGTCCAACTCCATCTGCGACAGCATCGCGTGATAGTCGGCGAAGCTTTGGGTGGCTCCTGTACGGTGCTCCGCGGCGGCGCGTCCCTCTTCATCCGGGTCGGCAACTGCGACGACCTCAACATTTGGCAACCCTAGAAAGGCCACATCCAGACCGTGACCGTAGTTGCCGCGTCCGGTATGGCCGATGATTCCGGCCCGATAATTTGCTGGCATCGGGAACTCCAGTGGTCAGTGGTCGGTGGTTAGTGGTCAGTGGCGATATAAAGCTGCCTGACATTGGTCGGCCACCGCTGGTTACTCGCCGGTGGAACGGATTTCGAGTTCATCCAGGCCGGGAGCGAGGGGCAGACTCACTTGCGTGCCTGTCTTGTGGGAGATATGGATGGCGGTGATGACTTCCAGCGACTTGAGGCCATCGCGGCCTGTCGATATGCTCTCCCTATCTTCGAGCAGACAGTCTACGCTCTCGCGGGTAGCGGAATAGAAGTAGTCGTCGAGTGTGAACTCGGCCGGCATGTCGGGGATGGGCTCGAAATCGTAGCGGGTTCCATAACCCTCGTCGGCTTCGACAAGGGGGCCGTATTCCCACAGGCCGCGGCGCTCGCTGAAATGGACACGGCCTTCGGTGCCGGCGATTGAGGTGTACCCCAGAGCCTCCTTGCGCTCGGCGATGCAGTCGATGAAGATGACAATGCCATCTGCGCAGGCGATCATGCCGCCGCCGCCCGGATCGGCCACGCTTTCCTCGTTCAGATAACCGGAAACGAGCTGCGGCTGCGCCGACGTGAAGTAGAAGGCATAGTCGACGGTGTGGGTGCCATTTGTAAGGAGCGGCCGGCAGCCTTCGTAGGTGATGGTCTTGACGCGGCCGATCGCGCCGTCGTCGATCATGCGCTTCAAGCGCTGGTAGTGGGGGAGGAAGCGGCGCGTATGCTCGGTGATGAGGCGAGAGCCGCTGCTGTCGCAGGCCGCTACCATTTTGCGCCCCCAGGCCACGCTGGTGGCGAGCGGCTTCTCGACCATGATGACCTTTATGCCGGCTTCAGCGGCCTCGATGACAGGATGGTGATGGTAGAGCGTGTTGGTCGTGACATCTACGATGTCGAGACGGGCCTTCTGGTACATATCGACGGCGGTGGGATAGCGGTGTTCGGGCGCGATCTCCCATTCGTCGCCGAACTGCTGGAGTCGCTGCGGGTCGATGTCGGCAATTGCGACCAGATCAACGTCCTCGCAGCGCCGGTAGCCGGCGGCATGGGAAAATTGCCTGCGGCCCAGCCCGCCGATTGGTCCTGCGCCGACAATACCGACTCTGACTTTGGCTTTTGACATTTGAAAGCTCCTGGGGACTGCATTGGTATTACGGATTGCGTAGGGCGGCGTTTAAGGGTCGTCTGCGGAGATGGGCATGATGTAGTGGATCTGGCGGGCTATTTCCTGGAAGCCAAAGTCGGGGTAGAAGTGTTCGCCGACGTCGTTCTGGTCCAGGGTCTCGATGCGGGCGTAGGTCATGCCTTGGGCAGCGAGGTAGGCGACGGCCTCCTCGAGCAGGCGGCGGCCGATGCCACGCTGCTGGAATGCGGGCAGGACGGAAAAGTTTGGGATACCGCCGATGCGGGAGGCGGGATCGACGCGCGTGCTGACGTATCCGACGATCTGTCCATCGACTTCAGCGACAATGATGCCTGCTGCGTTGATCTCGGCGTCGTCGTCGATGTGGCGCTTCTTGCGGAAGCGCCAGTCTCGGCCGTGGATAAGCCCATACAACTGCTCGATATTCTGGTCGACGCAGACACCGTCAAAGCAGATGGCGGTGATGGTCTTCAGGGTTTCCAGATCGGATGGTCGAAATCGTCTTATTTCCATCCATGACTCCTGAATAACGCTGCGGTCAGGTTGGCAAGCATCAGCCGGTTCTCACGCTACTCCGTAAAGCGGAAGGAGTAGACGTCGGCATCTTTCAGCACGAAGCGCAGGCGCACGATTTCACCACTGAAATTGCTGACATCGGCGCCTTGCGTCCAGCGCACAGTCCGATCCAAGTCATCACCCAGAAGCTCGACACAGTCGTCCAGGCCAAAACCGTCTATGGCTTTATCTACCTGTCCGTGCAGCAACTCGACGCGCACGCTGCCTGCAGCCGAGGCGGAGAAGTTCAGTTCCAGGTTGTTGCCGCGGAACCTGATTGGCTTAGTGATCATCGTGCCGCCGCTGGGGGGCGCATGAAGCGAAACGAAGCCGTCGACGCGGAGGGTGTAGCGGCGCTGGCTTACGCCCGGCCCGCGCCAGTAGCCTTCGCTGACGTACATCGAAAGCTCATCGGGCGCGCCGGCGAACAGGGAGCGGGTGGTGACAAGGCCCCAGTTCTGGTAGTTATCGCCGTAGGTCCAGTTGTCCTGTGGGCGCAGTCCCGGGCGGATGAATGCCTCCGGCCAGATGTTGAATTCGAGACCGTCGCGACTGCTCATGAAGAGGCCGTCGGTCACGGCGGCGCCGTGGCGTTCTTGGGCGTCGGCGCGGAGGCGGCGATGCTCCTGTTCGGGCAGGTCCTCGATGGCAGGCGACCAGGGACGTTCGACGTAGCGGGCGGGGAAGCCGACAAACAGGTGGGGGGCGCGGTAGTAGGGCTTGATCTGATTGGTGTACAGTTCGGCGATACGGGTAGGGCTGTAATCGATGAAGACCGGCTCGCTCCAGTTGAGGAAATCGGGCGAGACACAGGTCATGATGTCGCGGCCGTGGCGGAAATCGCGGTGGTAGTCGCGATATTCGCCGCGCTCTGCGTCCCAAAAGGCGAGATTCTGGGAGTCGAAATAGCCCTTGGTGATGACGGGTTCGTCATGCATCTGCGTCCAGTGGATGCCGTCGGGTGAGCAGAGCGCGAAAAGGCCTTTGTATCCTCTGTTGTTGGCGAACGCCTTGTATCTTTGCGAGGCCGGTGCGTTGGGATTGGGGTCCTTGAACGGCGCGAAGTTGATGGCCGGGCTGCTGTCGTCACGTGCATCGAGGATTATGTTGTTGTGGCGCGACCCGTCGTACTCGACGAGGCCCAGGTCCGGCTTGCTCCAGCGGATGCCGTCACTGCTTTCGGCCACACAGACGACTTCGGGGTGGGCAAATTCCAGGGAACCGGAGTCGAGGGTAAAGTGCCAGCCGCGGTAGTACATGAGATAGCGGTCATCGTCCTGGAAGACGGTCACGTATCCGGAGGCGTTGCCCTCCCAAGGCGCGTCCGTTTCCAGGGCTATTTCTTGCGGCACGGGGCGGTGGAGGCGCAGTTCAGCGTCGCGGGTCATGGCGGCGATGAGATAATCGTCGACCATCAGTTCGCGACGGGAGCCGATATCAATAGCGGCGCTGCTGTGTGAAGCGGTCATAACATAGTCCCCCTTTTTGGCCGCCGTCCAATGCCTGCAAATGGGCTCGTCGGCGGGCTCCCATGGAGTCGGTGACGGGTGAACCTCGCGATGGGCCGGGCCCGTTCGGATCAGGCTTTCAGGCCGGCGTCAAGCCGATGCGATCAAGCCGTTGTTTGGCTTCGGCGTACACGTCCGGGGGAAGTGGGCCAGCCAGTACGGCTTGCGCATTTTCTGCGAGGTGCTTGGGATTGGTTGTGCCGACGATAGTTGAGTGGACGTCTGGATGCGACAAAGTATAACGCAGGATGAATGATGTGTCGCTCTCGCCCTCCTGCTTTAGTTCGGCCAGCCCGGCCCGGGCAAATGCCTGCCAGCGATCAGATGTGCCCAGCCCGACGCCCGGCTTGCCGAGAGCAACTCCGCCGCGGATGATGGTGCCGGCGCCGGCCTGCGCGGTGGTGGTCAGCCAGTTTTCGT
The DNA here is from genome assembly GCA_965220715.1 of Caldilineaceae bacterium. GTDB lineage: Bacteria > Chloroflexota > Anaerolineae > Caldilineales > Caldilineaceae > Bin5. Next base: position 1,706,585 of record OZ244843.1, on the reverse strand, counting down.
GGTCGCGCTCAAGCGCGGAATAGGGAATTTGGTAGACGTCGAATACATCCCAGCTGAGGTAGGTGGGCAGGTGGGGCAGGGTGGTGGACATGCCGATCCAGCGCACTTTGCCCTGGGTGCGCATGTCTTGCAGCGCCTCAACCAGATCTCCCTGCTCACATTCGGCCACGGAAGGGTTGTGCAGTTGCATCACGTCGACGTAGTCGACGCGCAGACGTTCCAGGCTTTCGTGCAGGCCGCGGAACAGGTTTTCTCTGGTCCAGGTATGTCCATCGGGATGGCAGCCGCACTTGGTGGCCAGGACGAATTCATCGCGACGGTGACGAAGGAAGCGGCCGATCATTTCCTCGCTGTTGCCGTAGTCATTGGCGGTGTCGATAAAGTTGATGCCAGCATCGAGGACGGCGTTAAGCTGGGCATCCATCTCTTGATCGGTCATGGAGCGCCGATGCCCTGAGCCAAATCCAAGCCGGGTAACCTGCAGGCCGGTACGACCGAGAGTTGCGGTGGGGAGGATATTGGACATCGTGAGCCTTTCGTGGATGTGGTATCGGGTCGGAGACCAATCGATTTGCGGGCCGCTGGCCATTGGCCGCTGCGGTTATACTCGCCCCGGGATTTCCTTGCCGCGAATGAGCATGAAAGGTGTGTTGCCCTTGCGCGGGGTACCTTCGACCTGTGCGCGATGCGTTTCGTCGACAATGCCGAGGTAGCTTGTCTGGGCATCGATGTAGTGGAGGGCGAGGCCGCGGCGGCGGTTGGGGGTGGTGTTGGCTTCGGTACGATGGAAGTTGAGACCATGGTGGAACATGCAGTGGCCGGCTTTCAATTCGACCGGGACCGGATCGGCCAGGTGCGGCAGGGCCAGGAATCGCTCCTTGTAGTCGGGGGCGATCGGCCCCGATTTGTGGCTGCCGGGGATGACGGTCATGCAGCCGTTGTCGACGGTAGCGTCGTCGAGGGCGACCCAGCAGCTGACATGGTTCTGGGGGGCGAACATGGGCCAGGCGACGGAGTCCTGGTGCCAGTCGGTCACGGTGCCGTAGAAGCGGGGCTTCATCATGAGTTGATCGGCATAGAACTTGATATCGGGGCCGAGCAGGACCTCGATCACGTCGACGATCGCCGGGTTTTTGGCGGCGGCCTCGAAGAGGTCATCGTGGTAGCAGAGGTAGACCATCTTGCGGATCATGTCGATGCGCGGGTCGGTTGTCTTCTTGCCGTCACGGAAAGAGGCTTCGAACTGAATGTAGCGGGAGGGCACGTGGGTGAGACGTCCGGCGGCGATGTCTTCGCTGCGCTGTCGGAGGGCCTGGATCTCCTCGTCCGACAGTACACGGCCGTAGGGCAGATAGCCATTTTCGTCAAAAAACTGTTTCTGTTCGGCTGTCAGGCTCATGATGGATCTCCTGGTTATTAGAATGGCCAGTGGCCTGCGGTTTGGGGCAGGTATGGGCAGGGGCAACTGACAACTACGTATTGTGACGGCCTGTCACGAAATATCTTTCAACGGCGCAAGATTTTGGGCAAGAGTAACTGTACGCCGAGTACGCCCAACAGTCCAAACACAAGACAGGGTGCGAACAGCAAGAAACTGCGTTGGACCGCATAGAAAAAGACGAGGTCGGAAAACAGTAGTTCGACAAAGGGGATACTGCTGCCCAACACTCCCCAGGTCGCATAGGCCCAGAAGCCGCCGAAAAGCAGCGCGCTCACAACAGAGGCAATCAAATACAAGTGGAGTGCTTCGCTTTCGGCCAGAGCGAGGAGCGCCCCGCACAGCGCGGCGACGATGCTGAGCGCGAGCATATCGGCCGGCCAGGCGACATAGTCGCGCAGATGAGAAAGGGAGATCAATCCCATGTAAGCCAGAATTGCGGCGGCGGCGATGACGGCCATGGATTGTCGAAGAGTCAGGTTCATTGTTGGGCAGCCCGCAGCCGCACCAGGCGCTCATCGCGCCCGTGGGGATGAATCAGCCGGAATCCGGCCTCTGCGGACCAGGAATGCTCCTGGTGCGCGGCCATGATCAAATCGAGATCAAATATATGCAGTAGAAACTCCATGTCCAGATGTTCGTGGGGGGCGAGTGTGCGATCAATGGTGGAAGCGCGGCTATAGAGGGAACGGTCCAGATCGGGGTCGCCGTCGCGCCAAGTGCTGTAGCTGCCGCCGATGCGCGTTCCGTTCAGGTGCAAGTCAAAAAAATAGCTGTTGATACGGATTGGCAACTCCGATCGGTTGTGCAGCCTGAACTGTACGATGAGTTGGGGGCTGTCAGTTGCGCTGCGGCGCACATCGGTAATCTCCAACTCCAGACTTCTGACGCTGGCGAGCGAAGTGACATAGTTGGAGACGGCCTGCCAGCTTGCTGCCAGGGCGATGAGGCCCAAGAGAACAAGAGAGATATGGGCAACACGCGACACTATAGGGTGTTCGATCAAACATACCCTGCGTAGGAGTTGCCCCGGACGGCGATGTAGTCAACATGGACCTCTTCAGATGTACTCAGGTCCCTTGTCTTGGCCATCATGTAGTGCAAAGCCCAGGCGCGTCGGCGCTCTGTCGAAGTATTCGGACTGGAATAGTGCAAGTTCAGGCTATGGAAGAGGAGGCAGCCGCCGGCCGGGACAGGTACCGGCACTTCCCGCGCCCTCATCTCTTCGGTCAGCAACTGCGGAAGATGCTTCAACTGGAGGAGGCCGAAGGTCTGGCTATCGGGGATGCAGCGGATGCAGCCATTTTCGAGTGTAGCCTCATCGAGTGCGATCCAGCAGGTGATTTGGTTCTGGGGGATGAGGAATGGCCACGACGCCGAGTCCTGGTGATACTCCTTGACGGAGCCATGACCGGGGGGCTTCATAAAGATCTGATCCCCAAGCAGTTTGATATCAGGCTCATCAAACAGTTCGGCAATCAGGTCGACGATTTTGGGCTTTTTTGCGATGGCGAGAAAGCTCTGATGGATGGAGGCGGGGAAGTTGATTTTGCGCAGTTCGTCCAACGGGCTGGCTGCCTGCACGTCGCCGCGTGCCACCGTCGCTTCTTTCTCGAGGACGGGAATCCCTTTGATGTCAGCCGCAATTTCGACGCGGCCATAGGCTATATCCTCGGTCAACTGCTGGAGTTGTGCCAGTTCCTCTGCGTCGAGCAAGGTGGGGTAGGGCAAAAAGCCGTCCCGCCAGAAAGTTGCCTTCTGCTCCGGCGTCAGAATCATCTTTTCCTCCGAACTACCGTGGCCAATGGTTGGTGGTCAGTGAAAGACCTCGCGCCAGTAGCAAGAGCGGCGACCGGCGTATCAGTCGAGGCTCATGCGCGGGTCGAGAGCATCCCGAAGGCCGTCGCCGATGAAGTTGATGGCCAGCACGCAGATGGTAATCATCAGGCCGGGCGGGACCCAGAACCAGAGCATGTTCTCGATAATCTGGATATTTCGGGCTTCGTTGAGCATGTTGCCCCAGCTGGGGGTCGGCACCTGCACGCCGAGGCCGAGAAAACTGAGGCCGGCCTCGGTGAGGATGGCGCCGGCGATGCCAAAGCTGGCGGCAACGGTGATTGGCGCCACGACATTGGGCAGGATGTGACGAATAATGATCCATCTCTGCTCCACGCCTACGGCTTGGGCGGCCATGACATAGTCGGTTTCACGAATGGAAAGAATCAGGCTGCGCACAAGGCGGCAGACCCCCGTCCAGCCGATCAGGCCGATCGCGAGCATAGAGTTAAAGATGCCAGGACCAATGAAAGATACGATCGTGATCAGGATGATGAGGGTGGGGAAGGCCATGAAAGTGTCGGTGATCCGCATGATCAGGGAATCAACCCGGCCGCCGTAGTACCCGGCTACGCTGCCCAGAATCGTGCCGATAGTGACAAAGAGGGCGACGGCGACGATACCCACCGACATCGAGACGCGACCGCCATAGACCACGCGGCTCCAGACGTCGCGCCCGGTGAGATCGGTGCCCAACAGATGTCCTTCCTCGCCAGGAGCCAGGCCGATTTCTCTGATTTCGATACGGTGAGGATGGATGGGGGCCACGACCGACGCCAGCGGGAAGGCCACAAGAATCAACAGAATCATCAGGGCAGCGCTCGCCAGGGCCAGCTTGTGACGACGAAATCGACGCCAAGCCCGCCGACGCTGCGAGGCTGCTCCGCCATCAGCCGAATCGAGTGAGGCGGTTAGCTCCTGGAGTCCTTCAGCTTTGCCTTCAACGCTCATGGCAAACTCTGAGTCTTGCTGTCAATAATTGTCCGCGGCCAGAAGTCCGGCAGGCGGGATCGACAGCGGTCAAAATGAAGAGTTTATTATTCATAGCGGATGCGGGGGTCGATACTCCCATAGGTTAAATCTGTAATGAGGTTGCTAAAGACGATGACAAAAGCGGAGACTAGAGTCATACCCATGATGAGGGGATAGTCGCGGGTGGCAACCCCGTCCAGATAGAGAATGCCCATTCCGGGCCAGTTGAAAATGGTCTCGATGATGATTGCGCCGCCGAAAAGGCCGGGTAGGCGCAGACCGATGATGGTGATCACCGGCAGGAGGGCGTTGCGCAGGGTATGGCGAAGAATCACTACTTTTTCGCTCAACCCTTTGCTGCGGGCGACGGTGATATAGTCGAGCCGAACGACCTCGAGCACGCTGGAACGGGTGTAGCGCATAATCCCGGCAGTTGTCTCCAGGCCCAACACGGCCGCCGGCAGGGCCAGATAACGAAGGCGATCCAGCATCGTGCCCCAGATGCCAAAATCTCTGCCGATGGTGGAATAGCCACTGGTCGGCAGCCAACCCAATTTCAATGAGAACAGATAGATGACGCCAATGGCTGCAAAAAAGCCTGGAATGGAGATGGCGATGAAAGTCAGGAAAGTGAGCACATAGTCGGGCGTAGTGTACTGATTCAAGGCCGAGAAGATGCCCAGGGGGATACCGAGAATCACAGAAATCGCCATGGCAACGGCCATAAGGCGCAAGGTTGCGGGCAGACGCCGCGCAACCTCATCAGCGACCGGGATTTTGCTGCGGATGCGCACGCCCAGATTGCCTTGGAGGAGGCCGCCCATCCAACTGAAATAGCGAATGTACGCCGGTCGGTCCAACCCGTACTTTTTGCGCAACGCTTCTGCGTTAGAGCCTTCATCTCCTCCGACACCCGTTTCCGGGTTCATGAGGATCATGGCTGCCACAGCGTCGCCCGGGGCAAGTTCGGTGAAGGAAAAGGTGATGATGGTAATGCCAAGAAGCACGGGCAGCATCTGGACGATGCGGCGAAGGATGTAGCGATTCATGGGCAGACCCAGTAGTGAGTAGAGAGGAGTGAAGAGTGAGAAACGGGTCTCACTCTTCGCTCCTCATTCCGCAATACTCGCGGTTCGTTACTCTCCGGCCAGGTACCAGTTCACCGGGTAGCGCTCGGCAAACGGTTCGTCCAACTGGCGATAGAGGTTGTTACAAACGTCGGCGCTGAAGGCAGAGTACCGTCTCGGCCAGAAGATGGGAATTTCGCCCGCCTCTTCGGTGATAATCTCTGTGGCCCGGTGCAGCATCTGCTTCCGTTCTTGCGGATCGGGTTCGGACATGGCGGCTTCGGACAACTGGTCAAACTCTTCGTTACAGTAGTGGCCTGCGTTGCGGCCAGCCGGCCAGCCACGATCACAGCCCAGTGAGAGCCGCAACTGATCCGGGTTGAACCAGCCACAGCAGGCATAGGCCAGGTGAAAATCGTCGTTCTCCAAGACGCGATCGACCCAAGCAGGACCATCCAAGTAGACGAGGTCCACCTTTATGCCGACGTCGTTCCAATACTGCTGCATGGCGGCGTGGATTCGCTTGCTCTGATCATCCTGGTAGTAGGTGACGAAGTCCACCTCCAGCTCGGGATCCCAGCCGGCTTCATCTAACAGGGCGCGGGCCTTGTCGGGGTCGAAATCGTAGGTGGCAATATTGGGGCTAACGAAGTCGGGATTGGTGAGCCTCAGGTGGAGCACTTCAGCCAAATCGCCGTAGTAGGCTTCGGCCATCGCTTCGCGGTCAAGCGAATACAGGAGCGCCTGCCGTATACGCACGTCCTGCCATAGCGGTCTGTTCTGGTTAGGAAAGACTGTCAGACCCCCGGCGATCTTATCGCCAAGCAGGACGATACTGGGGTCGTCCTTGTAGCGTTCATATTCCACTGCGGTCACGCGTCCGGCCATGTGGATTTCACCGTTTTCGAGCGCGGCGTAGGCGGTTGTGCCGCTCAGGCCGATGCGGAAGATGATGCGGTCAAGGTAGGGCCGGCCGGCGTAGTAGTCCTCGTTGGCTTCGAGGATGTAGAACTGATCCGGCTCGAAGTCACCCATCGTGAAGGGGCCGGAACCAACCGGATTGCGAACGGCGTATTCGGTATCGCCCAGGTCGGCGAAGGCGATGCCTTCGAGCAGATGCTTCGGCCAGATGTTGAAGGCGGCCATATTGCTGAGGACGCTGCCGCGCGGCGCCCCAAGGTTCAACTCGAGAGTGAAGTCGTCGAGCACTTTGATGCCTGAGATTTCATCGGCTTCGCCGGCTTCAAATTCCGTTGCGCCGACCAGTTGATCCAAGCCGGAGGTACGGCCGTGGGAGGCGCCGGTATCGGGATGGAAGAACATCTGCAGCGAGAACTTTACGTCTTCAGCGGTCAGCGGCTCACCGTCGTGGAAGCGCACGTCATCGCGCAGGTTAAAGGTATAGGTGAGTCCGTCTGCGGAGACTTCCCAGCTTGTGGCCACGTCAGGATGGACGGAAACGGCGTCAGTATCGCGGTCGATCAACTGGCTGAAGAGATAGTCATCGCGGGCGCTGAAGATGAACCAGTTGCTCCCCGTCATGGCGCCAGCGCCGCCGGCCACCACCACCTCGCCGCCGTACTTGGGCGGTGAATCGGTGCAGATATGAATATGGTCGCTATCCAGGTCTGCCTCATCGTACCAAGGCTCGGCTGGCTCAGCCATGGTCTCCTCTGCGCTCTCGTCCTGCATTTCTGCCGGTTCTGACGCGACGGGCGCGACGCAGGCTGCGACCATCCAGACCAACAGGATCAGGAAAACGGCGAATCCAACGTACTTCCGTGTAGTCGACATCGTTTCATCCCCCCTTGTCATTGTTGCGATGCGCCCAATAGGGTGGACGCGAGCCGGGTGCATGAATCCAAACACCACAACAGTCGGCACTTTAGCAGGGATTGCCATTGCGGCCGACAGAGATGGGCAGTTGACCTCAGGAAAGTGCTCCCGGGCATCCCAAACAGGCGACGATCGCAGCCCGATTCGGCATGACAAGAACAGATCGCGGTGAATGGGATTTCTCACCGCCATGCTTGCTGTCGAGGCAAGAACAGAATGATCCGGGAGGGATCGATGCCTACGAAACCCAGTCACAAAAAATTTTGCTACGATTGCTATACCACACATTCAGCTTGCGCCAAATCTCTTCCAAACGCAAGACGGGCATATTCCAGACAATACGGGCGAAGGATGTAGCGGTTCATGGGCAATCCCAGGATTGAGTAGAGAGGAGTGAGAAGTGAGAAAAAACTCTCACTTCTCACTCTTTATTTCTCAGTCCTCGCGGTATTTATTCTCCGGCCAGATACCAGGTCGCCGGATAGCGGTCGGCATTGGGTTCGTCCAGTTGGCGAGAGACGTTGTTGCACACATCGGCGCTGTAGGCAGAGAATCTTATCGGCCAGAACACGGGGATCTCACCCGCTTCAGCGGTAAGGATCTCGGTCGCCCTGTACAGCATTTCCTTGCGCTTTTCCGGATCGGGTTCGGACATGGCGGATTCGGTCAACTGGTCGAACTCTTCGTTACAGTAGTGGCCTACGTTGCGGCCACCCGGCCAACTGCGGTCGCAGCCGAGGGAAAGGCGCAACTGATCCGGGTTGAACCAGCCGCAGCATCCGTAAGACATATCAAATTCATCGTTGTCGTAGACGCGTGCGACCCAGGAGGGACCGTCCAGATATACAAGGTCAACCTTGATGCCGACATCGTTCCAATACTGCTGCATGGCGGCATGGATGCGCTTGTTCTGGTCATCCTGATAGTAGGTGACGAAACTCACCTCTTGTTCAGTATCCCAGCCAGCCTCTTCGAGCAAAGCACGGGCTTTGTCGGGGTTGTATTCGTACTTTGTGATATTGGGGCTGACGAATTCGGGATTGGTCAGCCGTATATGAAGTACTTCAGCCAAGTCGCCGTAATAGGCTTCGGCCATGGCTTCGCGATCGAGGGCGTACAGGAGGGCCTGGCGCACGCGTGCGTCCTGCCACCGGGGCCGGTTGTGGTTGGCCCAGACTGTCATACCGCCGCCGAGCTGACCGCCAAGCAGGACGATATTGGGGTCGTCCTTGTAGCGCTCGTATTCGACATCGGTGACGCGGCCGGCCAAATGAATTTCACCGTTCTCGAGGGCGGCGAAGGCAGTAGCGCCGGACAGGCCGATGCGGAAGATGATGCGATCCAGATAGGGCCGACCAGCGTAGTAGTCCTCGTTGGCATTCAGGATGTAGAACTGATCGGGCTCGAATTCACCCATGGTGAAGGGACCGGAACCGACCGGGTTGCGGACGGCATATTCGGTCTCGCCCAGGTCGGCGAAGGGGATGCCCTCGAGCAAATGCTTGGGCCAGATGTTGAAAGAGGCCATGTTGGCGAGGACGCTGCTGCGCGGGGCGACGAGGTTCAACTCCACGGTAAAGTCGTCAAGCACCTTGATGCCGGAGATTTCGTCAGCATCGCCGGCTTCAAATTCGGCGGCGCCGACCAGCTGATCCAGACCTGATGTGCGGCCATGGGAAGCACCGGTGTCAGGATGGAAGAACATTTCCAACGTGAATTTGATATCCTCTGCGGTCAGGGGCTCGCCATCGTGGAAGCGGACATTATCGCGCAGATGGAATGTATAGGTGAGGCCGTCTGCGGAGATCTCCCAGCTTGTCGCCAGGTCGGGATGGATGGTGACAGCATCGGTGTCGCGGTCAACCAAATGGCTGAAGAGGTAATCATCGCGGGGGGCGAAAACGAACCAGTTGCCTCCCGTCATTGCGCCGGCGGCGCCAGCAGTAACAACCTCGCCGCCATACTTGGGCGGTGAGTCGGTGCAGACATGAATATAGCTGCTATCAACGTCTGCCTCATCGTACCAGGGCTCGGTAGGCTCTGCCGCGGTCTCCTCCTGCATCTCCGCCTCTTCCATATCGGCCGATTCGGTCGCGGCCGGCGCGGCGCAGGCTGCGAGCATCCAGATGAGCAGGATGAGCGAGACGGCGAATCCAACGGACTTCCTTGTGATCGTCATGGGTTCAACTCTCCTTGGTGGTTTATGAATTCAAACACGTCATCAGTGGTCGCTCTAGCGGGGAACGCTATCGCGGCAAATGGAGACGGGTAGTTGACTTCAGGACAGGTGAATCAAGGGCGAACCCCGGTGGAGCGGGATCCTAAGACCACGTCATTGGGGCAACGAATTGGCACCCGAACCTGGCAAACACGAGATAAGCGACAACCAAATGATCCTGGCCGGATCAACGCGTAAGATACGCTGCCTCTACGATTGGTATACGCTATGTATACCACAGGCACGCGGGCTGCGTCAAATCCATTTTTCGCGTCGGGGGTGTCCCGGAATGGGCGTGCAGTTCTGACGCGCCTCCGGGCTGGCCGCCTAAGGGGAACGCGCCACACTGGATTCGGTGGTTCTGAGGCGGAACATTTCGGACGCAAAGTAAAGTTCGAGGCTGCTCCAGCTCATCTTTTGGGGTTGGTTGACGTTTTTCTGCACTGAGATTTGCAAGGTCGCAATTTTGTTTTCCACGAAGTGCCTCGGAGAACACCTTTTTTGTCCACGAAGGGCCACGAAGAAAACCTTTGCAAGGTCATAATTTGGTCTGTCCACGAAGGGCCGCAGAGAAAACCTTTTTGATCCACGAAGGGCCACGAAGGACCACGAAGAACACCTTTGCGAGGTCATAATTTGGGTTGTCCACCAAGGGCTGCGGAGAACACCTTTTTTATGGGAATTATATACGAAAGTAGACAAACGTTTTCGATGGTTTTGGGAAATTAACTTGACAAGCAAATTCCCGTAGTGGACAATGCTCACCATCTATCAGGTCGGTGGCCAAATCTCTCCACACAACTCACATCAATTCAAGTTCACCAGTAGCAACTTCCATCATGGATAGATAACCAATATGTCGGACTAGGGAAAGGGGTTGTAGCCATGAGAAAATCGCTTGGCCTCAGTGCAGTCATTGCGGGCTTCTTCGGATATCTAAAGCTTCATATGAATCTGAACCCTAATATCATTTTTCCCGTGGTCCTACCGCTGTGTGCACTTCTAAGCCTTTGTCTGGGAATAGTAACATGGAAGCAAAAGGGAGAAGTTTTCAGTTATGCTACTTTGTTAGCATCAGCTGGGATTGCTGGAGCCGTCTTGGGAATGACGTTTATGGTGATTATGGATTGACAATTTTCCCAAGTTGCCCATTTCCCTAAAAAACAGGGGTAGTGGCACAAGAGTGCGTCAACAAAAACCAAATGTTACTTTGGTATATAATCCCCTTTTTTATCCACGAAGGACCACGAAGGACCATGAAGAAAACCTTTGCGAGGTCATAATTTGGGTTGTCCACGAAGGGCTGCGGAGAACACTTTTTTTATCCACGAAGGGCCACGAAGGACCACGAAGAAAACCTTTGCAAGGGCATAATTTGGTCTGTCCGCGAAGGACGGGGGAGGAAATCGGCTGCTACGCCATGGCCCGCGGTCGATACTGTAACGCCTCGGCCAGGTGCGGCGTGTCGATCTCCTCGTCGCCGGCCAAGTCGGCGATGGTGCGGGCCAGTTTGAGAACGCGGTGATAGGCGCGTGCGGTCAGATCCATCTGGCGTACCGCGGCCTGCATCAGACTTTTGCCGGTCTCTTTCAGTTGACAATAGCGCTGAACTTCGGCCGGCCCCATATCTCCATTGACGACGATATGTGCCTTGTCCTGTTGCGCGAAACGGGTCTGTTGACGAGCGCGCGCCCGTTCCACGCGCAGGCGGAGGTGGGCGGATTGTTCACCCTCGTCGAGGCCGGACAGCTTCTCGAAGGGCACGCGCGCGACATCGACATGAAGATCGATGCGGTCGAGCAGCGGGCCGCTGATACGGCTCTGGTAGCGCTGAACCGTGGACATCGAGCAGGTACAGGGTTTGCGTTGGTCGCCGAAGTAGCCGCAGGGACAGGGGTTCATGGCGGTCACAAACATGAAATTGGCGGGGAAGGAGAGGGTGCCGGCGGCGCGGCTGATGGTTATGATTTTGTCTTCCAGGGGTTGGCGCAGGCTCTCCAGATTCTTGCTGCCGAACTCCGGCAGTTCGTCGAGGAAGAGGACGCCGCGGTGGGCGAGGCTGATTTCACCGGGGCGGGGCATGCTACCGCCGCCCACCAGGCCGGCATGGCTGATGGTATGGTGCGGGGCGCGGAAGGGGCGGGCGCGGATCAGCGGGCCGGCGCCGTCCAGTGCGCCCGCGACCGAATAGATGCGGGTGATTTCGAGCGACTCGGACAGGGTCGCCGCAGGCAGGATCGACGGCAGGGCGCGTGCCATCAGAGTTTTGCCGCTGCCCGGCGGGCCTACCATGCGCACATTGTGGTTGCCGGCGCAGGCGATTTCGAAGGCGCGTTTGGCGTGTTCCTGGCCGCGGATGTCCTGGAAATCGACCGCGTAGACGATCTCCTCTCCGGCGCTGAACGCGGTTGCGCACTGGGGAGGAATCTCCTTTTGGCCGGAGAGATGGGCGACCATATCACTGAGGTGGACGACCGGAAATACGTCGATGCCTTCGACCAGCGCGGCCTCGGATGCGTTGGGCTGGGGCACGAACATGCGCCGGTAACCGGCCTTTTGGGCCATCGCCGCCATGGCCAGAGCGCCGTTTACGTGGCGCACAGAGCCATCCAGACCCAGTTCGCCGACCACCAGGGCGTCATCCAGATCGGCCAGCACCTGGCGGGTGGCGGCCATGATACCGAGCGCGATGGGCAGATCGTATGCCGGGCCTTCTTTGCGCAGGTCGGCGGGCGCCAGATTGACGGTGAGTCGATGTTGGGGAAAGAAAAAGCCGCTATTGGCGATTGCGGAACGAACGCGTTCGCCGCTCTCGCGTACGGCGGCATTGGGTAGGCCGACAACGGTCAGGCGCTCCAGACCGTTGGTGATATCGACCTCGACTTCGATCCTTTCGGCGTCCAGGCCGACAATGGCACAGCTCTGCACTTTGGCAAGCATCTAAGGCTCCGGGGGATTGGGTTGGCAGTGCCCAGTGTAATCACCGTTCATAGGCAACAGATCACTGGCCACTGGTGTTTAGAGGCCTGCCAGTTGCCAGGACCTTTCCAGGGATTCGGCCGCGGCTTGGGCGGCGGCGGCGGGCGAGAGCGCGCGGATGCGCTGGCTGAACGGCTCGACCGTCACTGGGCCATCGTAGCCGATGGCGTCGAGCGCCTGTAGAAAGCCGGCGATGTCGGTGAGGCCGGTTTCAGCCGGCAACGTGCGTTCGTCGTCCACCTGCTCGTCTGCGCTGCGACCAGCGACGGCATCGTTTACGTGGACATTTACTACTTGCACGTTGGTGAGGTTTCGCACCGCGGAAACATCGGTGTGGCTGGTGTAGAGGTGAAAAATATCGACGAGCAGGCCAGGGGTTAGAAGGTCTCCCTGGCCACTGTTGTTCAATCTCCCCGCCTGCTCGAAGGCGGGGCCTGTGGCGAGATCGGCGCCCAATTGCTGGGCGGCCTCCATCGTATGGATGAAGGGATATTTCTTTGCGTCGCGCAAGGTTTTGGGGCCGACCCATTCCAGGCCGAAACGGATGCCGTGCGCCGCCAGGATTTCGGCGATCGGACGCAGGCGGAGCAGGTGAAATTCGTAGTTCTCATCCCAGGGGCGCTCGTCATCTGCGGGGGCGATAAAGGTAGATGTCCGGTCCGCGCCGAGAGATTTGGCCAGCGCGGCCTGGGCGGGGAGTTCGTCCAGTTCCCGTCGCCAGACATCTTCATCGGCGCGGTAGGCGATGGGCATGCTCCAAACGCCGAACTTCAAGCCGGCGCGCGCCATCTGTTCGCCGATTGCGTCAGCGCCTTGACTGGCTGCGATCTGCTGGAGTTCGGCGATCGACACATCCAGACCACCATAGCCGAAACGGTGGGCCAATTGGACGGCTTCGCTGAATGGCGCGTTGACGCCCAAAGCTCTGGGGCTGAAGTTAGGGTACATGGTGTTCTCCTGGCAGGAGCCGGGTGTGTGAGCCTTCAAAATGTTTGTAGGCGCTCTGTTTTGAAATGCAGCTGTCAACGACCAAGCGCCGAGTCCATGAAGTAATGCCGGTCACTGATCGTTAGCCACAAGTTTTCGGCTTTGCAACCCCAGGCTGGTGGTGATACCAAGGAGACCGGCGAGGGAAATGAACAGAAAGACCTGCTGGTAGGCCGCTATTTCAGATAGGCCGCGCTCCAGGCCGCTTTGCAACAGAACGCCGGCCAGCGCGGTGCCGATGGCGACGCCAATGAAACGAATCATACTATACACGCCTGCGGCCGTACCCATCTCCTCGTCGGCTGTTTCCGACATGGCGGCCTGGTGCAGGGCGGCGAGCATCGTGCCAACGCTCAGCCCCTGCAGGGCCAAAAGGGCGATGATGACGCTTATGTGGGTCGAAGCCGGAAGCTGGGAGAAGAAGAAGACGGCAAGAGCCTGCCCGGTCAGGCCGGCAAGAACCGGCCAACGGCTGCCCCAGCGGTCGGCTGCCAGGCCGCCGAAACGAACCATCACCGCCATGGCGCCGGGGTTGATCGTCAAGATGAGTCCCAGGTATCCAGGGCTGAAGTCGTGAATATCCACGAGATAGAGGGGGACCAGAAAGCTGGCTCCGCCCATCACAAACATACGCATGGACGCGCACAAGGACGCGGAGCGAAAGTTGCGGTAGCTGAACAGCTTCAGGGAGACAAACGGATTTGGGCGGCGCTTCTCCCAGACAAGGAAGGCGCCAAAACACAAGACCAGCGCGCCCAAAAGCCGCCAGTCCCGCAGTGGCTCGACGCCTGTGATGGGACGGCTGGAAAGATAGAAAAGGCCAAAGGTCAGCGTGCCTGCCAGCAACAGTACACCTGCCCAGTCGAAGCTGCGCAAGAACCGCTGCCGCACGTTGCTGAGGCCGGCGGGAACCCACTGCCTGACTGCGAACAGACCGAGAAGGCCCAACAGGAGGGCCGGTCCGAAGGCAGCCCGCCAGCCCCAGGCATCGACCATAAAACCGGCGAAAAACGGGCCGATGGCAGCGGTCAGTGGTCCGATTGAACCCCAGGTTCCCAGCGCCTTGCCTCGTTCTCCTACGCGAAAGATGATGGCGATAAAGGCCATGCCCAGGGGCATCATGCCGGCAATGCCGAACCCCTGCACTGCCCGCCCGACCATCAGCCAGGCCAGATTGGTTGCAAAAAAGGCCATGGCAGAGCCGACCGAAAATATGGCGATTCCGGCCAGAATGAGACGACGTCGGCCCACTCCATCGCTCAAGCGGCCGTAGACGGGCATCAGGATCATATAGGGCAAAGTAAAGGCGCTGGATGTCCAGGCCACGACGTCGGCGCTCATGGCAAAAGTGTCGCGCAGGAGGGGCAGGGCCACGCGGCTCATGGAAGAACTGAGAGGCATGATCGTCGACGGTATCATCAAGGCGTAGAGAATCAGCCAGGCCTGTTGCGAAGGCAAAGCGCGCTTTGGGGCAGGAACCGAATCGCGTTCAGATACGTTTTTTTCCTGTACACCAACCCGGCGGGAGACTGGAATGGAGGAACTTTCCATGCACGTTACCTTTCAGCCAGGGCGCGAAGGTCCGACAAAGCGACCCAACTCTTTAGCGGTTCAGACGGACTTACCTATCATACCCGCAGTGGGCGCAATGGATAAATGCGCTGCCACATCGCTACACGGGTGCATGACTGCGATATAGAGAATTACTGAAATCGGTCCAGCTACCGCCACATCCCGGACAACGCGCGGCGGCGGCCGTCAGGGCAATCGCATCTAAATTCGGACGCCCCAATGGCCCACGAAGGGCGCCCACAAGGGGTGCCCCTACCAATTGTCTTCTCTGGGCGTTTTGCCCTGGGAAGGGCACCCACAAGGGGTGCCCCTAGCCGATTCAGGCAGCCTCACGAGGTTTTTCTCATTTGATGCAATTGCCCTGCGGCAGCCCTACAATGGCATTGACAAAATGAGGATGGCGTGCAAAGATGCGAATGCCGAAACAGATCTAAACTGGCGCTGTTGTACGTCGAAGTGCGCTCGCGGCAATTCGGCAGCCCAGCAAAACAGTTTGGGGGGCCGTCTTCGGTTGGTCGCCCCTGTGCAGCGCGTCGATGGTTGGGCGGACACCCGCATGGTAGGGTGCCCTTTTTCTTGCCAGGACAGCGCTCTTGGGACGTATTGCCCGTAAGCAGTTTTCAACGATTGATTAGGTTCCGTTGACATTTTGGGAAGGCTGTTCAGATGTCAACAAGAACTGAAAGCCTGCAGGCCTGTTAGGGATGTTTCTCGCTTGAATGTTGAAATAGACAAAACCAATTGATCCGCGAAGTCACGCGAAGGGTCGCGAAGAACACCTTTTTGTCCGCGGAGGACGCGGAGGGACGCGGAGAACACCAAAGGCGTATCGGATTTTCTTTGCGTGACTGCGCCGCCCTTCGACGATCAGGCGTAATTTGCACCTGGAAGTCGTTGTTCAGACAAACGTCAACGAGCCCTAGTTGGCACGGGGCCAACTGGCAGCGCGTTGACCCGCCTGCATCCGCAAAGGAAACGCCCAGATGAAAGCATTGATGTATCGCGGCCCGTGGAAGATGCCTGTGGAGGAGCTTGACGAACCGACGCCGACCACCGGCAAGGTGGTTGTGGACGTACAGGCGGTGGGCATTTGCGGCTCGGACGTTCACGGGTTCACCGGCAACAGCGGCCGCCGTACGCCCGGCATTGTGATGGGCCACGAGTTCGCGGGTACAATTAGCGAGTTGGGGCCGGAAATGGAAGGCTACGCGGTCGGCGACGGTGTTGTCGTGATGCCTCTCTATTCGGTTGCGGCAGGAGGGGATCCTTATCCGCTCAACCTCTCTCCCCACCGGCAGCTGACAGGAATGAACGAGCACGGCGCATACGCGCAACGAGTTGCGGTACGCGCGGCGCAACTGTTTCCCA
Source organism: Caldilineaceae bacterium (assembly GCA_965220715.1). Classification (GTDB taxonomy): domain Bacteria; phylum Chloroflexota; class Anaerolineae; order Caldilineales; family Caldilineaceae; genus Bin5. The sequence continues at coordinate 1,690,312 of OZ244843.1, read as the reverse complement.
AGCCGGCGGGGCTAAGTTGGCAACGGGCTGCGCTGTGCGAGCCGATGGCGGTCACCCTGCACGCTGCCCGCATAACCCCTATCAACCCTATGCAGAAAGTCGCTGTGATTGGCGCCGGGCCTATTGGCTTGCTAACGATGCTGGCCGCCCGCTTGAAGGGCGCGGGAACGGTCATAGTCGTCGACCGCTCGGAGCACCGGTTGGAGTTGGCTGAGGAGTTGGGCGCAGACGCCGTCATCAATGTGGACGGGACCGACGCGGATGCGGCCATCCGGGAGATGACTGGCGGCGGCGTAGATGTGGCCTTCGAGGCCGTGGGTATCAGTTCGACGGCACAACTGTCGGTTGAAGTCACCCGTAATGGGGGCAACATTACCTGGATCGGCAACAATGCACCCATGATCGAGGTGGACATGCAGAGCATCGTCACGCGGGAGATGAGCGTGCGGGGCTCCTATGGCTTCGACGAGACCGATTTTGCAGCGGCTATCGAGGCTCTGTCCTCCGGCCGCCTGAATGTGGATCCGTTGGTGGAAGAGATCGCCCCGCTGGAGGATGGGCCGGAGATTTTCCGCAGCCTTGCCGCCGGTGAGAACGACCTCGTCAAGATCATTCTTAAACCGTAGACAAATCGGACGGATGTGATAGGCGCAAAATCAGACAGTGTACTTGTCTGAACAGTGAACAGTGTGATTGACTGAATAGAGAGAGAACCACACTTCCAGCCTTATGAAAATCGCCGCGTTTCCCAAGTGCTATCTGGACGATATTTCGCTTCACCGCACCATGTCGGTCTTCGACTGGATCGAGCAGGCGCGGGAGCTTGGAGCCGAAGGGCTGGAGATGTACGAGGGCTTTTTCTGGAGCCTGGACGACGCTTATATCGATTTGATCGGCGAAGCCATAGAGGGAGCCGGATTTGCGATGCCGATGCTCTGCTGCTCGCCCGATTTCACCGACCCGGACCCGGCGGCGCGCCAGCGGGCAGTCGAACGGGAAGCCGTCATGATTGGCATCACCCGGCGACTGGGCGGGGCAGGCGCGGTTTGCCGGGTGCTCTCGGGGCAACGGCGGCCGGGCGTATCGGTACAACAGGGATTGGAGTGGGTAGTGGAGTGCATCCAGGAATGCATTGCTATCGCCAAAGAGAATGATGTTGTCCTGGGGCTTGAAAACCACTATAAGGACGGCTATTGGCAGTATCCGGAATTTGCGCAGAGGACGAAGATCTTTATAGAGTTGCTGAATGCCATTCCGGAGCGGAAGCATTTCGGCGTGCAGTACGACCCGTCCAACTCGCTGGTAGCGGGGGACGATCCGGTTGAACTGCTGCGCTTGGTGGCGGATCGGGTGGTATCGATGCACGCCAGCGACCGCTTTCTGGTTGAGGGGACGACACTGGAAGACGTACTTCTGCCCAACGGATTGATCGGTTATCCTGACAAACTCCAGCACGGCATTACCGGACAGGGCAGCAACGACTATGGCTCCATTTTCTCCATCCTGCGGGATAGGGGATTCGAGGGTTGGGTCAGCATTGAAGACGGCATAAACGGGATGGAAGAGATGCAGGAGAGCATCGAATTCTTGAAGCGGATGCGTGCCCAATACTTCGAGCAATGAAAACATAAGAATTAAAAGCGAGAACTCCTTCTCGCTCTTGTCACAGTGCCGCGGAGGATGAGAGTTGGCGATCAAGTTTGGTACGGATGGTTGGCGGGCAGTCATTAGTGAAGACTTTACTTTCGAAAATGTGCGTAAGGTCGCGCAGGCGATCGCGGATGTTACGAACGACCAGTTCAAGGGTCTGCCTCGATTGCAGCCATCGATGGTTGTGGGCTTTGACACGCGTTTTCTGAGTGATCGTTACGCGGTCGCTGTGGCGGAGGTGCTGGCCGGCAACGGAATCTGCGTCTGGCTGAGTCAGGCCGATGCGCCGACGCCGATGATCTCCTACGCCATCGTCGACAAGTGGGCTGACGGCGGCGTGATGATCACTGCCAGCCACAACCCACCGCGCTACAACGGAATGAAACTGAAGGCGTCGTACGGTGGATCGGCCAGCGCGGCCACGCATAAGGAGGTCGAGCGACGCATTCATCTGCGCGAACGACAGGGGCAGCAGCCCAGGATGATGGCCTATGAGCAGGCGCTGAAAGCCGGCATCATCGAACGCTTCAACCCGCTGCCCGCGTTCCGTTCCCAGATGCGGAAGCTGGTCGATTTCGATGCGATAGAACTGGCCGGTCTCTCGGTTGCCGTAGATGCCATGTACGGTGCGGGGCGGATATATCTGCGGCGGCTGCTGGAGGGAGCCGAATGCCAAGTGACTGAGTTGCGCAACGAGATGAATCCCGGCTTCAACGGCATCCACCCGGAGCCGATCGCCAAACATCTGCAACCATTGGTGGCGGAGATGGCGACCGGCAAATATCATTTGGGGCTGGCTACGGATGGCGACGCCGACCGCATCGGCGCCGTCGATCCGGACGGACGCTTTATCGATCCCCATCAGATTATGGCTCTGCTGGTGGATTATCTGATTCAGGAGCGGTCGCTGCGGGGAAGCATTGCCAAGACGGTCAGCACTACGCAGATGTTGAACCGCCTGGCCGCGCACTACGGGCTGCATATACACGAGACACCGGTGGGCTTCCATTACATAAGCGATCTGATGCTGCAGGAGCCGGTCCTATTGGGTGGAGAGGAGAGCGGAGGCATCAGCATTCTCGGCCACATTCCCGAGGGGGACGGGTTGCTGATGGGACTGCTGCTGACGGAGATGGTGGCCAAGCGGCGTAAGACATTGGGCGCGCTCATCGACGAACTGATGGGCAGGCCCTATATGGGCAAGTTCTGTTATGGCCGCGACGACCGGGCGGTGAAACCGTTCGTCAAAGCTGAGCTGGTAGAGGGATTGATCGCGAATCGACCGCGTGCTCTGACTGGGTCTAGCGTGGCCCAGGTGAACAATCAGGACGGCGTGAAATTCATCCTGACGAATAACAGTTGGCTTCTGATTCGACCCAGCGGCACGGAACCGGTGTTGCGCATCTATGCCGAAGCTCACTCGCACGAAGATGTGGCCACGCTGCTTGCTGAAGGGACGGTGTTGGCGCAGCGAGTACTGAACGGGATTTGAGCGTTAGCTGCACGAGCAGGTGGGGTTGCGTACTACGTATTGCGGGAGAGTCGTCCTTCGGCCGGAATTGTGAAAGCAGACGGCTGCAAGAAACAGAAGAAAGAGGCGATTGGGCGCGGGCTACACGACTCGCGCCTTTGTGATTTCTGGTGCCAGGCGTCCGGATTCCCTGCACAAGAAAAGGAGTCGCTCCTGCGGATCCGGGTGGAGTTCGGCTAGTCAACTCGGCCTGGTGACCGACCGTTGTCTGATCTCCTGGCGCGTCTGCTCGAAGGTTTGGCGCAGCGCCAGATCGGAGCCCTTTTCGGCGCCGACGACGCGCTGTGCGCAAGTGACACAACCCAGGGAGGCCTTATAGCTGCTCTGGTCGCAGTTGAGGCAGTCACACAGACGAATCATCATGAGAGAGAAGGCAAGTGTGTCCTCGTTTCCATCGCGCTGACTTGCAACTTGATTGACCAACTCCTGCCAGTCCGCGCCTCGTTCCAGTCCCAGTGGTCGGATGGCCCGATGAGGAAAAAGAATTTCACTTTTGGGGTACATGACGACTCCTCTCGTGAGTTTCTGGTTATTGGTTTTGGCACCTGCCCAGGTGCGCGGCAGGTTCTGGCGACTGACTCCTGAGAACTAAGTTTCCCGCGCTTCCAGAGGCGTAGACTTCAGACACTGGCGACGAACAGGAAGACCAGTAGGACGAATAGGGCAAATGCCAATAGACTGGCGATAAGGATGAACAGCAGCGGCAGCAGCACCGCGGCCAACGACCGTTTGCGGGGCAGACATGTAACTTCCTCATTGGCCCTGGCATAGACGATGAGGGCCCAGATGACGCCGGCTACGCTGCTGATGCGTCCCAGACAAGGGATGGGCGAGAGGCCGATGAGCAACAAAGGCGCGGCGGCAAAACCGGTGGCAGCGAAGAAAGGTTGCAGTCTACTGGTTGCGCCCAGGGCTTTGTTGCAGGCCATTACCAGCGCGCCGTAGACGATCCAGACTGAGAGCCAGCGCAGCGGCCAGTTGATCCATTCGCCAAGCGCGCTGAGAAAGGCAGCAAGCCAGCCGGGCAAGGGCTGCTGAATGCCGGCGACCATCTGGAAGAGCTCGCCCAGGTGGACGAGATCGAAGAAAGCGGATGCATAGTCAAGCGGTGTTTGTTGCAGCTGAGATGCCTGCGCTCCCAAGCGCGCCAAGGGAAGGGCGCTACCGGCTGTCGTGGCCTGCTCCCAATTGACCAGAAACGGGATAAAGCCGGCCAGCAGTCCGAGAAGGAAAACCATGCCGAGGGATTGGCGCATGGTAGTGTCGGTGAAACCGGAGGCGCGCAACTGAACTGCGTCGCTCATTTTCTGGGGCGTGGGCAGCCAGTGGTGCAAGCTCACAGACCGCTCCCAGCGACGATGAACAGCGCTCCCAATGCTATGGCCACGATGCTGCTGACGATAAGCAGCAGAAGCCAGGAGCCGACGGCCACCAACGCAGCCGGGCCGGCAGACAGTCCGTGGGCCACTTCCAGTCCGCGATAGGCGATCAGAACGCCCCACACATGGATCAGGATCGAGGCGACGGAGACGAACGGAATGACGGTAAGCAGGTATAGTAGGCGAGGGGCGTTGCTGAGGGCGACCGCTCCCAACGTCTGGCCGAGCGAACCTTGGCCGCCGGCGGCGCGGGCAAGCAGGTGGCTGGAGAGGCCAAAGAGGAGCCATTGGCCAATCAGGCCCAGCGGCGTAGTTGCCAGCGCCAGGAGCCGGAACCAGACGCTGTCGTAACCGCTATATGCCAGCAGGAGAGGCCAGACGCTGCGCAGGGTGTGTTCAATCTCCAGCAGCGTTTCGCCGTTGGCGGTAACCTGCCGCAGGCTGCGCAGCAGCATGTTCAGGAGCGCCTCCGAAGGAGGCAGCGAGGCGGTAAGGAGGAGACTGCCGACGAGCTGGGCGACCGCGACCAGAACTCCGATACAGGCACACAAAAAGAGTCCCTCTATCCAGGGATTGTCGTCATCGACCATTTCTACGAATGGATCGGGTTCCAGGAGGAGGGCCTTCCCGATGAACCGCGGGTAGTTCTGTGGTTGTAACATCTGGTTGCGGCGTCTGTCTGAACCGTGGGCCCAGAGCGCGTCCTGATTGAGGAGTGGGCTGCAATTAAGAATGCAACTAGGTTTCGCCAAGCCCCTTGCTAACCTCCGGCCATGATAGCACAGGACCGACCTGCTCTCGAAAATCGCGACTGTCTGGGACGCGGTTAGCATAGGCAGAGCTGTTGTTGGGCATGTGGGACCGCCATCGATAGGATGGCTGGGCAGTTCATGGTCCGTCATCTTTCATGCGGCCATATGCCGTCCGGACTGCTGTTACCGCTTCGCTCAGAACGCCAGGTTCCGGTTGCTGCGATGGGCAAATTGCTTGACTGGCAATAGAGTGTGATCCGGGCCGTGGGCAGCGGCCAAAACTGATTGAATTGAGCAGGAGATCGAAATGCCACCGACCCCTATCTCGCTTCCGACCGGGAAACTGCCGGCAGATCTGCTGGCGCAGCTTATCTCCACTTTACCGATCGATGACCCGCATCTCTTGCTGGGGCCAGGCGTGGGCGAGGATGCCGCCATCATAGAGTTTGGCAAGATTGAGAAAGAGGGACCTACCTCCAGCGGTCGGCACGAATTATTGTCACAACAGGACGGCGCCGACACTTTGCTTGCCGTCAAGAGCGATCCAATCACTTTTGCCACCGATGAGATCGGCTACTACGCGGTCAATGTCTGCGCGAATGATCTGGTGGTATGCGGGGCGCGGCCGCGCTTTTATCTGCCGACGGTTCTGCTGCCTGAAGGGACAACGGAGGCCGATGTGCGCCGCATCTGCGACCAACTCGGCGCTGCCTGCCGCGCGCTGGACATTGTGGTGGCGGGTGGGCATACGGAGGTGACGGCCGCAGTGAATCAGCCGGTCGTGGCCGGGACGCTGCTGGGCGAGGTTGCGCGGCGCAAGGTGGTGCACACGGGCGGCTGCCGCCCCGGGGACGCGGTCCTGTTGGTGGGAAGCGCGGCGGTTGAGGGCACGTCGATCATCGCTCGCGAAAAGCGGGAGGTGTTGCTGGCGCAGGGTTGGTCGGGAGCGGAGCTGGACGAGGCGGCGAACTATCTGTACGAGCCGGGGATCAGCGTGCTGGCGCCGGCGCTGGCCGCGGCCGAATCGGAACTGGTGACGGCGATGCACGACCCGACCGAGGGCGGTGTGGCGACCGGTCTGTGGGAGCTGGCCGACGCGTCCGGCTGCGGGCTGGAGGTGGAGTTGACAGCAGTTGCGGTGACGCCTTTGACTGCGGCCGCGTGTGCGGCGTTCGGACTTGACCCGTTGGGCACAATTGCATCGGGGGGGCTGCTGGCGACGGCCGCGGCGGGCGATGTTGAGGATTTGCTGGCCCTGTGGCGGGGGATGGGGAGCGAAGGGCGGGTCATCGGGCGCGTCCTGCCGGCGGGGGATGGGGTCTATGGCGTGCTGGACGGGCAACGGGTGGCTCTGCCGCGCTTTGACGCCGATGAGATTGTGAAGTTGTGGGCGGAGTGAGAGGTGGAGGGAAATGGCCAGAGCGTACCCATCCCGATCCCCTCGCCAGCAGACTGTGTGTAAAGAGAAGATAGCGGTTTTGGTGACGCTACACAAATCGGACGCGGGTCAGGGTATTCTGGTAAAGCCGGTTCAGGAGGATTGTTGACGCAATCGGGCCAATTCAGCTTCCAATGTTTGCATTCGTTCCTCTGCCTGCTGGCGAGCCGCCGCTTCCGCTGCTGCCTGTTCCTCTGCCTTTTCAGCCCTGGTGACAGCGACCTGCAACTCAGGTATGACATACTCGGAATACACCTCGTCCCGAGCCAACTCCGCCAAACGCGGCCGCCGCCGCAGATCCTCCAGCCGGAACTGAAGGCCGGACAACACGCCCGAGCGAATCACACCCTCAGCGTCAGGCTGGATCTGCTCATACCACCCATCCGACGCGAGACGGTAGAAGCGCATGCGCTCCCCGTCCGGATCGAGGATGTAGTACTCCTTCACCCCGCCCAGGGCATAGTCCCTCCTCTTCTCCTCCGTGTCCCGTAGAACCTCCGCCGGCGTCGAATCGGACACCGCTTCGACAACCATGTCGCAGACCCCGGCAAAGTGGCGCTGGTCTATCCCTCCCCACGACACAGGGTTGCTGTTCAGAATCAAGCCTATGTCCGGCTTGCGCACCTGAACGCGCTCCCCCGATGGCTCTGCGGCGTCCTCTATCTTCAGGACAAAGCCGGTCTCCAGGTTGATCAGAGCCGCGTGTTGAAGAGTCTCCACATTGCAGAGCAAGAGGGCGAGGAACCAGTTGTACAGGTCGAGTTGTGGGGCATTGGGTAAAGGTTTGGCCTCCAGTCTGCCGTTGTTCCATTCGTAACTGACGTCGATGTCCGGGTAAGGGTTTTCATACCACTTTTCCCAGTACTCTTCGAGAGTTACCCTGCGTCCTTCATCCGGCGCCCAGGAGTTGACCGGCGCGTCGGATGGAGCAACAGCTTCCGTTGTGGCGGAGCGATTCGGTTGGGATGGGTCTGTCTGTGTCCGAGGCACGTCTGACGCCAGTTCTGTGGTTTCCATGCTCCCTCCTCCGGCATAACAACTGCCCGCAATCCGGCTGGCATAGGGGCATTCTATCACGTTATTCGTGACTGATCCCAACACCCTATCCTGTCGGGCATTTCCCAAAATGGGGGTGAGCTTCCGGCTGCCTGCGGGCAACTACACTGAACTCAGCGCGCGGCTGGTCTGGTTGTTCGCCCAATCCGGGCGGAATGAACGGCAGTGGGGAGAGGCCAGAGGGGCCGGTTCGCGGTGGATGGCTGGCAACTGCGCTGGGACGCGGGCCGCCAAGCGCTGCGGTTCAGAGATCGGTCTGAAATCTAACGACTTGAGGAAAATCTGGTACAAGCAGCGAACGCGCTAGTTTGCCTGTCCTGTTGTAGAAGCTCATTTCGCCCTCTTCGGTACGAAGCCAGAACCCTTGCGCTTCATTTTCAGAGTAGAGTTGCGCCTTCTCTCTCATTTCCTCGGACGTGTTGCTGGCGAAGAGGATTTCCACGCAGATCTCCGGGGCAATCGGAGCTTCGGTTACGTGGCGAATGCGGACAAATCGTTTATGAGAGATCCAGGCGACATCCGCTATCTTCGTGCCTTTTCGTGTGGCAACGGCGCATTCGGGCAGGGCCAAGCCGCCGCTCTTAAGCGTCCGTAGCAGATATTCAATCTCTCCCTGGAAGGCTGCGTGAAGCACTTTGACAGGCGTCATCAGGATCTGCCCCGTTTCCGTCGGTTCCATTTTGAAGGGCAGGTCCTGCAGTTCGGGCCTCTCGATGACCTCTTGCCAGTTCATTTTGTCTTCCTTCGACAAGTAGCCTCACCATCAAAATGAAGAGGTCTAAGAGACCGGAATCCAGAAGGATTTCTTAATTCTCAACTCGTTCTCCAACGTACCGTATCATGGCTCCCCTCGCCGGGCAGTCCCGCACCACTACAACCCTTCCACCGTCTCCGCGGCGAGATGATCGACGACAGCTTTGACGTCGCCGCCCTGGGCGTCGTAGACCTGCAGCTGGCGGTCGGCGCTGGTACCGTTGGCGAGGATCAGCTCGATCGGCGCAATCTCCTTTTCGCTGCCCAGTTCGGCGATCTCCTCGCCGACAAGCTCGACCAGCTCGCGTACCAGTGAGCGGGCGGGCAGCTCTGCCTGCTTGCCGAAGTCGATCATCTTGCCGTCCAGCCCGTAGCGGGCCGCGCGCCACTTGTTCTCGTCGATCAACTCCTTGCTGTAAACCTGGAACGTGACGTTGCGCTGGCGCAGCTTCCAGTGCCAGAGTACCAGCGCCTGGCAAAGCGCGACGATGGCGATCGCCTCGTCGACACGCGTGCAGATATCGCAGATGCGAAACTCCAGCGTTGGGTAGATGTGATGGGGGCGCACGTCCCACCAGATCTTGCTGGAGTCGGGGATGCAGCCGGTATTGGCCAGGGTCCGGATCAACGCCTCATAGGCGGCGCGGTTCGGGAATACGTCGGGAATGCCGCTGCGGGGGAAATCTTCAAAGACGACGGCGCGGTAGCTTTTCAGCCCGGTTCGCCGCCCGGACCAGAAGGGGCTGCTGGCGCTCAGGGCCAGGAGATGGGGCAGCATGTAGCGGAGGACGTTCATCGTGTCGATGGCGAAATTGGGATCATCCAGGCCGACATGAATGTGCATGCCGAAGATGAGCAGACGCTGGGCCAGCAGCTGCATCTCCTCCAGCACGCCCTGATAGCGCGGAAATGGCGTCACCTCCTGGTCCGACCAGCGGCTCATGGGATGCGTGGCCGCGGCTACGATGGCGAACCCTTTCTCCTGGGCGAGCCGGCTGATGAAGGCACGTTGCCTCAGGAGCTCCTCTTTGGCCTCGGCGGGCGTGGCGCAGACCGGCGTGCCCAGTTCCACCATTGACTGGTGCAACTCCGCTTTGATTTCCCGCTCCACGATCACCATCTTGCCATCTTCGATGAACTGGGTAATGAACGAGCGCAGTTGGCCGCTCTCCGGATCGACTACCTGATACTCTTCCTCAATGCCGAGCGTCAGCTGGGGACGTGCAATCATAAGCTCTGCTCCGTCTGCGAAACTAGAAAATCGACGACCGCCTTGCCGTCGGCGCCGCTCTGCCGCCAGACGTGGCGTTGTTGGTCGGAGCTGGCCCCGCGCGCCATGATGGTATGGATGTGCGCAACCTCCGCCCGGCAGTTGAGCCGGTCCAGCACCGGTTCGACACGTTCGAGCAGTTCGTGCAAGAGATCGCGGATGGGGACCTCCTGTTCAATGCCGAAGTCGAGGAGTTTCCCCTGCAGACCGTAGCGAACGGCCCGCCATTTGTTTTCGGCGATAAGCGTGCGGTCGTAGAGGCGGAAGGACATGTTGCGATGGCGCAGATCCACCATCCAGGCGACGGTCGCCTGGATCAGGGCGGCAACGGCCAGCGCGTCGTCAATGTCGGGAAGGGCATCACAGACGCGAATTTCCAACGCCGCCTGGTCAGTAGCTGTATTTTCGGACCGAGCGTCTTGCCCTGCTTCGACGCCAATGCGCGACCGGTCCTGCTGATGGGAATGGGGGCGAATGTCCCACCAGATCGCTTCAGAATCGGGGATGCTGTTGGTGCGAATAAGGGTATCGACATAGCCCAAATAGTCGTTGTGACTGCGGAAGGCGTTGGGGATGCCGGTGCGGGGCAGGGCGTCCAAGAGAACGGAGCGATAGCTGGCCAACCCGGTATCGAGACCCTGCCAAAAGGGAGAGGAGTTGGCGAGACAAAGGATATGGGGTAGCAGATAGCGCATCGCGTTCATCACGTCGATGGCCAGGTTTCGTTCGTCGATACCGATGTGGACATACATGCCGAAGGCGAGCAGCCGCCGGGCGATGATCTGCGTGTCCTCGAGCAGGGCTCGATAACGGGGCGACTCCACCTGCGTCCGCTCCAAATGGCTGAAAGGATGGGCGCCGGCGGCCATCAGCTTGAGGCCATGCGACGCGGCCAGTTCCCGCATCGAACGGCGGATGCGCAGCAGCTCGCGGCGGGCCTGCTTGACATCATGGCAGACTGGTGTGCCCGCTGCAGGAGTGAGAGATCCAGATGGCGCGCCGGCACGAGGCGTGAACTGTTCACTCCTTTCTCTCTGCTCCTTTCTCTTTTCTCGCCCCTGGGGGTCCGCGAGCGTAAGCCCTTGGGCGGTGGCAAACCCGCGCAATTCCCGGCTGTTCGGGTCGATGAATTGATACTCCTCTTCGATGCTGATGTTAAAGGAGGGTTGGCTGTAATCGGCCATAATTCACTCTTTTCTACCGCGTGCTCGCGGCTCTCCATTCTCCAGACTTTCCTTTGCGTTTCTGCACGGGCGACCGGAGCGCGGCATAGTAGCTCCGGGAATAGCTTGCGGCCCTTTGTTCCTCGCGCGCCGGTTTGGATGCGGGCGGCCTTGGGGCCTGCTACACGTCCTTCTCCTCGACCACGAACACGGGTACAATCGAGCCGCCGCCGGCGGTTACGTTGAGGAGTGTCTGGCTGCTCAGGCGGCACAGACAGCCGTGAACGCGCTGGCCGCGGAACAGAAACGGATCCGAATCCACCAGACGACGGTCGATCTTCACAGTGCCCTCGGCAGTCAAGGTCGGGAACTCTTCGTCGGCTATTTGGACCCGTTCCTGAACGATCGTCGGTTCACTGGCGGCGCCGGCCAGGACCGCGTCCCATGCGCTCTGCTCCGTTTCCCAGCCGATTAACACGCCTTTGCCGCCGTATTCGTCATTCGGTTTGAGCACCAGCCCCTCCCTGTTGACGCTGGACCAGGGCAGGAGGTCGATTGGATTGCCGGCGGGATCGAGTGTGGCACGCGCCTCCACTGTGCGGGTCCAGGGGATGTGGGCGCGCACCGCTTGCTGTTCGGCTGCGGTCAGTAGGTGGGCATTGCGCTCGTCGCTGGCAACGGCCAGGCTGGCCTTTTTGTGGAGCAGCTTGCAACTGAAAGGGTTCACCAGGCAGACCGCGCGGGCGTGCAACGCGTCAACAATCGGATGATCCAGCCCGTAGCGATCCAGTAGCTCGCTGATCAGAACTCTCTTGTAGACGAAATCGACAGGCGTGTCGCCGGCATACAACTGCCCGTTCCGAAACTCCATCTCCTCCGGATCGCAGATGACCGCCGTGATACCGTTCTCAGCGAAATACTCGACGAACAGTTCAAATTCGGTGGCTGTAGGCACGCCATGCCAGTCGACGATAGCGACATCGGGCAGTTTGTGGCGATTGCCCCGCCATTCGTAGTAGACGCGCAGGAACTCGTCGAGAGCCGGTTTTTTGCTGGGCAGCGCGCGCACGGCATAGCGCCGGCCGAACTCTTGCATAACCGGCATCTCCAGGAACAGGTCGCTCAGTACGTCCGAAAAGGCCATCGAGGCCGGGCTTTCGCCGTTGAACTCGACGAAACCGAGGCTGCGGCTGCCATCCTCGTTGCGGGCGAAGAAGCTGTCCAGCCGGGCGGTGGGGACGGTAGCGTTGTAGCCGTGGTCGATGTGGAGCAGCTGCTCCTCCTCCGGTGTGGCGTGAATTTGCGCCCGTAGCCCGGCGTCCTGCAGCATCAGACGGGCCAGCCGGTCGAAAACGCGTAGAATCATTTCGGTGCGATCAACCAGGTAGCGCCACTCGGCCGGCGTATACATCAGCGGGCGCAGGACAGTGCAAAGAGGGCGCTCGCCGAAGACCATATGGCGCTCCGCCATGCGCGCCGTAAGCAGATCCCAGCTGTCACCGGCGAGGCCGGGCTGAAGGAGGAGGTCGTGGTAGTGGGAGATGGCAGTTGAAGAATTCATTAGCCAGTAGCCGTCCTGCAGGTCTCAGTGGCCTGCTCTTCGTTCTCAGCAGCTTCTGCGTCGATAGAGATATGCCAAGCGTTACAGTCAAGAACCTACGCAGTGCAGTTGATGCCGAATCCCGGTTCGCCTGCCTCCGGGTCGCGGAAGGTCAACGTCAGGTCGAAAGTCTGATGGTCTACCAGTTGCGGTTCCTTGCTCAGCCCGACGGACAGCACTGCTTCCACCCGGTAGGTTTCGTTGGGCATGACGGGATCTTTCAGGTGCAGAGTATTGTTGAGGCGGGTGTCGGTCTGGGCCAGCAGGACGAGACTGTTGTTTTCGGTACCGTCGGGGTTGTAGACGAACATCTCGACATTGGGGGCATCATCCTGCAGGCGGGCGGGCAACCAGATGCGTACCCACAGGCGTCGCAGGTCGGGATAGGGAAATATCAGTATCCGCTCGAATTGCAGCGGTGCATCTTGCTCGAATAGATTGATTTGCGTCATATGTGGGTGGCGGTGGGTCGCTTGCGCGCCTGCCCAAGCGAGTTTATGCTTGAAAGCGTGTATGCGCTTCCTCACTACTACGTGAACGCTGCTGGCGTATTAAGTATAGCAGGAACTGACGCCATGAGATACCTGAAAATTCTTGCCGACGACCTGACCGGCGCTGCGGATACTGCGGCCCGTTGCCGGCGGTTTGGGCTGCCGGCAACTATCTTCCTGGATATTCCAGAACTGCCTCTGGCGCCGGGAGCGCTGGCCTTTACCTCCGACTCCCGCCATCTGTCGGCAGAGGAGGCCGCACATCAAGTGTGTAACACAGCCGCGTCGGTGCCAGCACTGGACCGGCGGTGGTACAAGAAAATCGACTCGACCCTGCGCGGCAACATCGGTAGCGAACTGGACGCCCTGCTGGATCTGGTGGACGCGCCGGCCGCTATTGTCTGCCCGGCCTTTCCTCCCCAGAACCGCGGTCTGCGCAACGGGATTCTCACGACTCCCGAACTTGGAACGCAAGCCCTCCATCTGCCCTCCCTCCTGCGCGAGCAGAGTCGTCATCCTGTGGCGGCGCTCTCTCTGGAGCAGGTGCGTGGAGGAGAATTGGCGGCGGGCATGAAACAGTTAATGCGGGTGCGGGACACCTGCAGACACAAGGGACGAACCGTCATCGCGGTTGACGCGCTGACGGACGACGACCTGGACAGAGTGTTGCAAGCGCAGCAGGAGGCGCTGCCTGACGCGCTGCTGTGCGGGAGTGCCGGATTAGTGGGTGCGATCGTCCGACAAGTCGGCGTAAAAGGGGATTTTCCTGCTCCGCCGACAGGATGTCTGCGCTCGCCGGTGCAGTCTGTCCTGCTGGTCGTGGGCAGTGGCAGCGACGTTGCCCACCGGCAGATCGACTGCCTGCTCCGCTCGGAGGGTGAAGCTCCTCATTCAGCCGTCAGCCGGAAGATCGTGCTGCCGGAGACTGATGCGGCGGACACAGCAACTCTCGATCCGGCTCAGCCGATCTGGCTGTTGCAGCAGCCCCTGCCCGAACCCGGCACAGTTCTGGAAGGCAAGGGGGCGCGACGGAGGGCCGACCATCTGGCTCGCGTCAGCGTCGCTGCGCTGGCCCGGCGGCCGTTCGATCTACTGCTCCTCGTCGGCGGTGATACGGCTATGCCTATCCTCAAGCTCCTGAACGTAGCGCGGCTCTCGGTTGAACAGGAGTTGCTGCCGGGGATGCCGCTATGCAGTGCTGTCATCAACGGGCGCACGACGCTGGTGGTGATCAAGCCTGGGGGCTTCGGCGGAGATAGGACGCTGGTAGAGTTGCTGGACAAAGTAAGATTGCTCGGTCCTGACGCCCATCACCTGTCTTGAACGTCATTACGTGCATTGGGGGTCGATGGGGACAGTTCACTGGCTGATCTTGGCGCCGCTGACACCAACTTTTGGCCAGTCTGTCGAGGATCGGCTTTGCAACGAGAGCGAGAGGGCTGCGTCGAAAGGAAACGCGATCCGGACGCTGCAACCGCTTCACCCCTCTGCGCTGTAACGTCCGATCACACGAACGCGTCGATGTTCTCGCGTACTTTCAGAATGGCGTGAACGATATCATCCATCTCCTCCGGCTCGGCCAGGAGGACGTTCTGGCTCATGGAAATGGTCTGCTGGCAGAGCAGTTCGCTGCTGGGGCAGGGCGTCACGCGGCTGAAAGGTTCGACCAGCGGGGGTTGGTGATAGAGGGGGTAGGGGTAGAGCGGGCCGACGGGGATGTTTTCGCCGCGCAGCGCGGAGATGAACTCCTGGCGGGGCAGCCCGCCGAAATGCTCGGCATCGTAGCGCATGAGAAAGAGATGATGGGAATGGGCGTCGGCGCGTGGATCCCAGCGCTGCGGCGTCAGCCCATCGATCTCCTCCAGAAAGCCGCGCAGACGGCGGGCGTTGCTCATGCGGCGCTTTAGCTGGTCATCCAGCCGGGTCAGACCGGCAGACAGGATTGCCGCTTGCCAGCCGCTGAGGCGCAGGTTGGTGCCGAGGTTGGGATGATCGAACCCGTGGCCGTCTGGGCTGCGTCCGCAGTTGGCGATGCTCCACATGCGCTCGGCCAGCTCGGCGTCGTTGGTCAGGAGCGCGCCGCCTTCGCCGGCGGTCAGGTTTTTGCTTGCTTGAAAGCTGAAAGAGCCGGCAATACCCAGCGCGCCGACGGGCCGGCCGTTCCAGCTGCTGCCGTGGGCGTGGGCCGCGTCTTCGATGACGAAGAGACCGTGCCGCTGCGCCAGCGGCAGCAGGCTATCAAAATCTACAGGCAGGCCGCCGAAGTGGACCGGAATTACTGCTTTGGTGCGTTCGCCGATGGCCGCTTCGACTGCGGGAATAGAAAGATTCCACGTCTCCAGGTCGACGTCGGCGAAGACGGGAGTGGCGCCGACGGTGCGCACAGACGCTGCGGTTGCGTAGAAAGTGTAGGGAGGCACGATCACCTCGTCGCCAGGGCCGATGTCCAGCGCGCGCAGTGCGGTCTCCAGGGTAGTGGTGCCGTTGACCGTTGTGATGCAGAAGCGAGCGGCATGACGGGCGGCAAAGGCGCCCTCGAATTCGGCCACGGCTGCGTCGTAGCCGCCCCAAGCGCCGCGTTCGAGCACGGCCATCAGACCGGTGCGCTCGGTTTCGTCCCACTGCGGCCAACTCGGCCACGGCCGGGAGCGGACCGATTCGCCGCCATGGATCGCGAGCCTGCTTTTTGTCATATTTTCCTCTGCTTATGCGGGTTGCCCGCGCCGCCCAGGGGTGAGCATCTGCGCGCACAGCTTCAGGGCTTGCTTGAGAGCCTGGGGGTTGGCTACGCCCTGCCCGACGATGTCGAAAGCGGTGCCGTGGGCCGGGGTTGTAATCGGCGTGGGCAGGCCGCCGTGGATGGTGACGCCGCGTTCGAAGCCCAGCAGCTTCATAGCGATCTGGCCCTGATCGTGGTACATGGTTACGACGCCGTCGAACTCGCCGCGACTCGCTCGCAGAAAGACGGTGTCGGGCGGGTATGGGCCGGTCGCGGCGATATCTTCTTCCTGGGCGGCTTCTATCGCGGGGCGGATTACATCGATTTCTTCGCTGCCAAACAGTCCGCCTTCGCCGGCATGGGGATTCAGACCGGCGACGGCGAGGCGGGGCAACGGCAGACCGCTGCGGCGGATGGTATGGTGGATCAGGCGAATGGCGGGCAGAATTTCAGCGACGGAGATATGCTCATAGACGGCCCGCAGGGGAATGTGGGAGCTCACGCGCGAGGTCCATAGTCCGTCCAGTGTGTTGACTTCGCCGACGTAGCCGCTCGCGCCGAGGCGGTCGGCGAAGTAGCGCAACTCGTCCTCGTGACGGCTGCCGGCGGTGTGCATGGCCTGCTTATTGAGCGAGGCATAGCAGATGCCGTCGATGACGCCGGCGCGGGCGAGGTCGGCGGCATAGTCGAGCGTTTGCAGGACGTAGAGGCCGGCGGCCGCGCTCATCCGGCCCGGCGTGTGTGCGTCAGGCGGGAAGGATGGGCCGGTCAGGAGCATGGGGCCTGCGGCCGAGGCCGGGAGGTCCTCAGGTGAATTGTAATGCGGCAGATCGAGTGAGAGACCGGCGCACTGCGCGCCCCAGTCCAGCAACCAGGGGTCGCCGATTACGACAATGTCTACGTCGTGGGAATCGGCTGGAGTTTTGTCCTCCCCCACTCGTTCCGCCAGCACGCGGGCAACGATTTCCGGCCCGATCCCACTGGGGTCGCCCAAGAGAAGAGCGAGACGAGAAGAGCGCTTCGACATTTCTGAGCTGTGAGTCATGTGACGTGAGGAGGTTGAGGTTCAAATTCTGCGCTGCAGGGCAGGAAGAGAACAGTTTTTGAAGGCGGGTCAGTTCGCCTGTTGCCCAATGCTGACAGTCCTGGGGTCAGCATTGGGCGAAGTCATTGTCAGTGGGATCAGGCGTACTCCAGCTCCGGCTCCAACTGCCAAGGGGTCTGCATGACGCCGTCCATGAAGGTAAGAGGCGCTTCGCCGGAGATGGTGAGACGTGGATGGCTTTCGACTTCTGCCCGCAGGCTGGGGCTGACGTAGAAATCCTCCAGGGTCAGGGTATCGCGGATAAAGACCATTCTGGCCGCGTCCTGGGGTTCGGCGCAGATGCGCAGCGCGACTTGCAGGGCGCGTTCGTCGTCGGCGAAAGTAAGGGGCAGGTGGGAGCGGGTGGCGCTGAAGATGCCGGATGTCACCGCGTTCATATAGGTGGCCTGCCAGTCGATCTTGCGGGCGACGCGCGCTGTGGTTACGTTGGCAAGGCCGAGGCCGGAGACATTGCCGTGGGTCTCCTCGGTCAAGTCGAGCACGGTGATGATGGCCACGTCGACTTTGCCGAAGTTTTCGGGCTGGCGGGGAATGCTGAGGCGGCTGATGACGTTGGTGTCCATGCCGGTGCCTGAGATGTTTTTGCCCAGGTCGCGTACTACGAGCACGTCTACGGCTGCGAAGGGGATCTGGGCCAGGTAGTCCTTGGCATTGACGAGCAGATCGGCCTCTTTCTGCGTGCCTACTTCGGCGGCGGTGAGGCCGACGATCATGGCGGTGTCCTCATAAGCGTTCTCTATGGGGCAGATGGCGCCGCGGAAGTTGGTGTTGGTCTCGTACACGCGCGCAGCCGGTTCCAGATACATCTGGAAGTTCCTGCCGCCGCCGCTGTGCATCATGGAGGCGCCGTGCTGTTTGCCCAAGCCGATGACGCACATCTTCGAGGGGCCGCTCTCGAGGTGGCTGCGGAAATCAGTATGCGGCTTGATGCGGCTGACCAGTATGGCATGATCGGCGGCCATCGAATCCTTGCCCTGGCAGACGGCCGGCCCGTTGGGGATGCGGCCGATCTCGGATACCTCCATCGTCGCTCTAATCTCAACGCCCATGGCCTCCTCGGTGACGCCCATGCCGGCGAGGATCTCTTTCTGGCCATCGACGGTAGCGCCGCCGTGGCTGCCCATGGCGGGGACGACGTATGGTCTCATGCCGGCGGCCTTCAGGTGATCGACGGCCGCGCGCACGATACGGGCGAGGTTGGCGATGCCGCGGCTGCCGGCGCCGATGGCGACGGAATCGCCCGACTGCATAGGCGCCATAATGCCGCTCTCGGTCAGGGCCTTGCCCACGGCAGCGTGGATGTCATCGACCTGGGGCGTATCGAAATTCTGGTGGACGGCCAGAAGCGTTTCGGGCAGATTGGCAGGGAAACGGATATCCTGGATATCTTCAAGTAGCCTCATATCTCTTCTCCTTCCAGTAGTCTGAACGATGATCTATATGATTGAATGATGGACTGTGATCAGACCTGTCCACCGCGAGCCAATGTTGATTGCGCAATCGCTTCCGAAACCTGTCGACGAGTCTCGGCAGGCTGAGATATATGGGCGCGAATGTGGTCGACTATGCTGCGGGGGCCTTCGCGCAAGACCCGCTCTATGGCGAGAAGAGCCCTAGTTGGTTCTGAGAGGCACTGGCAGCGTGTCGCATTCTGGCGCGGCTTGTCCTTTCGGTCTGCGAGTTGCGATCCCAGAATACACCATCTGCATAGCCTTGTATAGTCGGATCTTCAGCGGCCAGGGACAGACGCTTTTCGGCCAGGCAGCAGTAGTCTCGCTCGATTTCAATGCCCACATAGCGGCGCCCCAGTTTTTTGGCGACCACCGACGCCGTGCCAGAGCCGAGGAAAGGATCGAAGACGATAGCATCCGGATTTGTGCTCGCCAGAATGGCTTTGGCCAGCAGCTTTTCCGGCTTCTGGGTCGGGTGGTCGGTATTCTCCGGCATCGACCAAAAGGGAACGGTGAGGTCGGTCCACAGATTCGACGGGTGGGTGAGACGGAAACGGCCGTCTGCGCTGCCAGGGGATTCCTGCCAGTCCTTGGGCATGCCCTTTTCGTCGGTATACGGGGCGCGCACGCGGCGGGTGAGTTTGACCGCATCCACATTGAACACGTAGTCGTCGGAAAGTGTGCAGAACCAGATATCCTCCGAGGCGTTTTTCCAGTTTGCTTTTGCGCCCCGCCCCTTCTCCCGTTCCCATGTAATCCGATTGCGCACGACAAAGTGGCGCTGGGCCAACCTGTGGATGGCGGCAGAGGAGCGCCAGTCACCGCACAGATAGAGCGAGCCTGTCGGCGTAAGCAGGCGCGCCAGTTGCGGCAGCCAACCGGCCAACCACTCCTCATAGGCATCTAGTGATCGGGCGGCGAAGGCGCGGCCATTGAACTGCTTGGAAAGATTATAAG
The DNA here is from genome assembly GCA_965220715.1 of Caldilineaceae bacterium. Lineage (GTDB taxonomy): Bacteria > Chloroflexota > Anaerolineae > Caldilineales > Caldilineaceae > Bin5. The sequence continues at coordinate 1,670,997 of OZ244843.1, read as the reverse complement.
GAGGATCGACGAATATCAGGTCGGCAAACTGGCTCGGCATATAGTCCAATATTTTCAGCGTATTCTGGTGGATGGTGCGGTCCAGAATCGCGTCAACCTGCACCGGCCCATCAAGAATGAGCAGGCGGCTGCCATAGAGTTCGCGCTCGGCATCATTCAATGTAATGGTACGGTTGCGGGGTGCCCTGGCACTCATAAACTTAATCTGCAATCAGTAGAGTTACTGGCAACTGGAGTTTACCCTTTGACCTTTGTCACAATCTCTCGGAGCAGACCCTCAAAATCATCGGTCGCGGCGGTGAAGGCGTCGGAGGCGATCACCAGGGGGGCGCCGAAGACGACGATGTCGGCGCCCAATTCGAGTGTTTCGATGGCCTGCTCGACGGTCAGCCCGCCGACAGCCTGCACGGGGATGTCGACGGCGTCGAGGATGGCCGGCAGGTCGTCCAGGGGGCTGAGGCCGGGTATCATAGCGCGTTCATCGAAACCGGTGTGGACGATGATGACATCGACACCCATGTCCTGGGCCTCTTTGGCGCGGCCGGCTTTGTCGGCGCAGAGCATCACATCGCACATGACCTTGCCGCCACAGCGCTGCGCCATCTTGACTTGCTCGATAATGCTGGCATCGTGGGCGACACCCATGACGACAACATAGTCCGCGCCGGCCTGGAACATCATCTCCGCCTCGAGGCCGGCCCCATCCATCGTCTTGAGGTCGGCCACTATTGGATGATCGGGGAAAGCCTCACGCATGGCGCGCACGCTGTGCAGCCCCTCCGCCAGGATCAGCGGTGTGCCGGCCTCCAGCCAGTCTACACCGGCGCGCACGGCCGCGCCCGCCATCTCCAGGGCTTCGCCAATGGATGTTACGTCCAGAGAAACCTGAATAATCGGTTCTTTTTTCGTCAAAGATAGACTCCGTGGGAGATGGGAAACGGCCTTTTCAGATGCGGTTAAGCACTACGAAATGTGTGCGGGTTGGGCACATACGAATTGCGCGCGGCACAATGTCAGCTTGCCTCAGAATGCACGGAGTCCACGTCAACCGTGAAGCCTTCCAACAGCAGAGATGTAGCGGTCTCGGCCGCGACGAACTCTCCATGAAGGGCATATTCCCGTTCTCGCAATGTGAGGACGGTGATCGACATATCGGCAGGATCGACGATCCAGTATTCGGGAATCCCCGCCTGCGCGTACTCGCGGCGTTTGGTCACCGTCTCCCTGCGGGGATCATCGGGGCTGACGACTTCCATGACCAGATCGGCGCCGCGCCAGAACTGTTCACCCAACCTGTCGGCGTGTTCAGCGGCCATGAAAACGATATCCGGCTCGCGGTATTTCCCGCTCCAGAGTTGAATACGCAGTGGCGCAAACATCACAACACCCAACGCACGCTCTTCGACGAATCCCAAAAGCGATCGGTACAGGAATGCAACGAGCCGTTGGTGCGAAAACGTGGGCATCGGCAGAACCTCCAACTGCCCGTGCGAGAATTCGATGAGGTGATTGGTATCCAGTGCCAGATACTCCTCCTCGCTCCAGTGGCCTTGGGCGGGAAAGAGTTGCGCGATCTCCCAGGTCAGTTCGACTGCGTTTTCGGGTGTTGCCGGGGAGTAGGCCATTCTCTGCCCTCTGTCAACTTGCCTCAGAAATTACGGCGCCCACGTCAGCCGTGAATCCATCCAGCAGTTCAGACGTCGCCAGCTCGCCTTGAACGAACTCTCCGTGAAGCGCATACTCCCGTCCACGTAACGTAAGAACGCTGATCGACGCATCAGCAAGATCGACGATCCAGTATTCGGGAATCTCTGCCTGCGCGTACTCGCGGCGTTTGGTCACCCTGTCCCTCCGCGGATCATCGGGACTGACGACTTCCATAACCAGGTCAGCGCCCTCCCAGAAACTGTCAGAGCGGCGGTCATCATGCTCTGTGCGCATGAAAAGGATATCCGGCTCTCTGAACTTGCCTTGCCAGAGTTGAACCCGCATGGGCGCAAGCAGAACTGTGCCCAGTTGTCGTGTCCGTACAAAGTTGTCCAGAAGCTTAAACAGGGCGATGACCAGTAGCTGATGCGACTGGGTTGGCATAGGCAAGACCTCCAACTGCCCGTGGGAAAATTCGATCAGGTGGTTGGTATCCAATGCCAGATACTCCTCCTCGCTCCAGTGACCCTGGGCGGGAAAGAGTTGCGCGATCTCCCAAGTCAGTTCGTTCGTGTCTTCAGGTTTCGTGGTCGGATAGGCCATGGCCTGCCTCGCTTCCATCCGGGACTGAATCGAGCGTTCTCGATTCAAGCGTCCAGACGGAGGACCGATTTCACGCTTTCGCCCTGCTCCATACTTTCGAAGGCCTCTTCCCAGTCCTCCAGGGGGTAGATGCCGCCGATGACCGGCGCCAGATTCACCTGCCCGGTGGAGAGCAAGGTCAGTACTCGCTCCCAGGTGGGGTAGAGGTGGCTGAAAGTGCCTTGGAGTGTTACTGCTTTGGCCACCAGCGGGTCCAGGCTGAAATCCAACGGTTGCGGCCCCCAACCGATCTTGGTGATGCGTCCATTGGGCCGCACCAGCTCCAATGACTGCTGCAACGCCTTGCTGACGCCGGTGGCGTCGATGACCAGGTCGGCGCCGAAGCCGTCTCCCAAAGAACCGATCAGTGCAACTGGATCGTCGCGCTGGATGTTGAGCGTGTAATCGGCGCCGAGTTCGGCCGCCACCTCCATGCGCTTGGCGTCCGCGTCTGTACCGAGAACGACAAGTGTGCCGGCGCCGCGGATGCGTGCGATCTGCAGGGCCAAGATGCCGATTGGCCCTGGCCCCTGAATCACGACCAGGTCACCGGGTTTCATGGCGGTCTTTTCGACAAGCGCATTGTAGGCCACGCAGATCGGTTCGGTAAGCGCCGCGTGCTCGTCGGGCACGTTTTCCGGTATCCGATGCAGGATCGGTGGGCGGGCCGCCACATAGCTGGTCATCGAGCCATCGGCCAGCGCGCCGTAACCCAGGCGGCTGGGACAGAGATTGTAGTTGCCGCTCAGGCAGTAGACACAGGCGTCGCACACTTCGGCGGCGGTTTCCACCGCCACTCTGTCGCCGATTTCCCAACCCGAGACGCTGTCGCCTACGTCGACGATGACGCCGGCGAATTCGTGGCCCAGCACGAGCGGCAGCGTGATCTCCCACGACTGCTTATTGCGCCACATATGTACGTCGGAGCCGCATACGCCGGTGGCCTTCACTTCCACCATCACCTGCCCCGGCCCCATCTGCGGTTCCGGTACGTCCCGTACTTCCACTTCCTTATCGCCGTATCCGAACTTGGCAACTGCTTTCATTGGGATGACTCGCTTTATTTTGTCCTGATTTTCTGGGCGTATCGGTCTTGCTGCCCCGCTGTTGCCAGTGGGTCTAATTACGATAGCTGATTATACCCGATCTCTATATGGTCGGGCGAACGCGCCGGGCAATCGCATCTAAATTCGGACGCCATAGTAGCCCACGAAGTGCGCCCATAAGGGGCGCCCCTACCCGATTCAGGCAGCATCACCCGTTGTCCCCATTTCGATGCAATTGCCCTGGGTTAAGACGGGTTAGGGCGGATAAGGGCAGGTTAGGGCGGGGTGATTTTTTTTGGACTTATATGCTTGACTTCGCAAACGTTTCCTCGCTGTCTTTGATCGACTATGGGCAGTTGAATTATGGGCAATTCACAGACTTACAGCGGCTCTCCTTCGCCTTCAGATTTTCTTTTGGCGAGAGTAATGGCTTCATCATGATGATACGCTCTCAGGAATGCTTCTCCAATTTCGGGCACTAATATTACAAGAATTTCCATTACAAATAGGACTTTCGCTAGGAGGACAGGATCCTGTAAGCTTGAGACATGATTACAAAACAGAAGTATGTCGAATACCTAGTCAGCACGCCGATCAACTACACCTGTACCAATCTGGCTGAACATCTGGAAGGCATGAGCCACGATGCAGTCAGCGATTTTCTGAAACGGGAGCGACTCACAGCCAGTCATCTGTGGGAACTGGTGGCAGGACAGATCGAAGACAGCCCAGACGCTTACCTGATTATTGACGACAGTGTGCAAGACAAACGCTACGCACGGTCAATCGAGATGGTAAAGCTGCAGTACAGTGGCGCTGAAGGTGGTCTGGTGCGCGGCATCGCAGTCGTGAACCTGATTCATACCAGTGGTGAAGAGGGCGACTATTATCCGATTGATTTCCGCATCTACGCCAAAGAAGCGGATGGCAAGTCAAAGAACGACCATTTTCAAGAGCTGCTGCTGCGAGCGGTTGGCGCCAAACAGATACAGGCCAAGACTGTGCTGTTTGATAGTTGGTATGGCTCCTGGCAGAACTTGAAGCTGGTTCACCGTCTGGGATTGACCTTTACCACCACACTGAAAGCCAACCGCATGGTCAGTCTGAGCGCAGAAGATGGCTATATTCATCTCGATGCGATCGATTGGAACGACGAACGGCTTACGCATGGCATCATTGTCAAGCTCAAGAAAGTGCCTTTCAAAGTGAGATTGTTCAAGGTAGTTGCCCTAAACGGCGACATTGACTGGGTCATCACCAATGATCTGGATGAGACCGTGATCACGCAAGTCGCTCAAAACGCGAACGAGTTGCGCTGGCAGATCGAAGAATTTCACTGCGAATTGAAGCAGTTAACAGGCTCCGCCAAATGCCAATGTCGCAAAGCTCGTTCTCAGCGCAATCACCTCGCTTGCTGTTACCATGCTTGGCTGTCCCTGAAAGTCCACGCCTCCTTGCTCAACAAAACCATCTATCGCGTGCATACTGACCTGTTCAGCGATTATCCGCGAAACCAACTGCGCTGCCCGACTATCCCTGCTTTCCAGCCAGCTTTGCGAAAGTCCTAATAATATTACTTGCCCACCATCATCCCCGGTGTGGCCAGTGTATTCCTCTGGATGTATATCTTCAATCCTGACTATGGTCTTGCAAACTACATCTTGTCATTGGTCGGGATACCGGGCCAGGCGTGGCTTTGGGATCCTGAACTGTCCAAGCCGTCCCTTATCATTATGGAGCTCTGGCGAGTCGGCACGATGATGGTCGTATTTCTTGCTGGGCTGCAAGGCGTGCCCCAGACACTCTACGACGCAGCCGCGATAGACGGGGCAGGCAGGCTTGCCCAGTTCAGACACGTCACATTGCCGATGATTACACCGCTCATCTTCTTCAATCTGGTGGTCGGCATAATCAGTTCTTTTCAGATTTTCACCGCAGCCTACATTGCTACGCAGGGCGGTCCGGTCCACACAACGCTCTTTTACGTGCTCTTCTTGTATCGACATGCGTTTGAGAACCTGCGAATGGGCTATGCTTCTCTGCTGGCTTGGGTACTGTTTTTCATTATTCTGGTCTTTACGATGGTTCAGTTCAGGATGGCGCGTTTATGGGTGTTTTACGAGGTGGAATGAGATTCTCCAATACCACTCTTATATCTAACACTTTGCGCTACAGCTTATTGGCAATTGGAGGAGTGATCTGCTTCATCCCATTAGGATGGATGCTGTCAACGTCTCTAAAGTTGCCCGGCACGGAGTTTACTTTCCCTCCTGATTTAATCCCGCGTCCGGTGATTTGGAGTAACTATGTTGATGCTGTTACCCGTCCAGGACATCCCTTTTTCCTCTATGCACGCAATAGTCTTGTGATTACCCTATCAGCGACATTTGGGACTGTTCTGACAAGCTCATTCGTTGCGTTTGGCTTTGCGCGTATACGTTTTCGCGGCCGAGACTTCTGGTTCATCATCCTTTTGTCCACGCTTATGCTTCCCGATGTGGTGCGCCTGATCCCCTCCTTTATCTTGTTTAAATTACTAGGGTGGATTGATACTCTGTTGCCCCTCATTGTACCCTTTTGGTTCGGAGTCAATGCGTTCTATGTGTTTCTCATTCGCCAGTACTTCAGAACCATTCCCCTGGAATTGGATGAAGCGGCATTGATGGATGGGGCGTCTTACTTACGAATTTATTGGCAGGTTTTATTGCCGATATCCGGACCGGTGTTGGGGGCGGTGACGATTTTTTCCGTCCTCAGCCATTGGAATGACTTTCTGGGGCCTCTAATCTACACGAATTCGGTTGACCTGCGCACACTTGCGCTTGGTTTGCGCTTTTTCATGAGCCGAACGGGCACGGACTGGAATCAGCTGATGGCTGCCTCTACTCTGATGCTTGTCCCGATACTGGTGCTGTTTTTCTCAATGCAGCGGTATTTTATCCGCGGCATACATATGACAGGTTTTGGTGGCCGATAATTGAATCCAGGTTTTTGAGCGAGAATTTAGGGGGCGAATAAGATGAAGGGGACAACGGCACAACTGGCAATTGACGGTGGGACTCCCGTATTTTCAGAACCAATCGGCCAGAATCTGGGCGTACGCAAGGTCGGCGCGGAAGAGGCGGAAAAGGTGGCTGAACTGGTTCGGGATGGAGTGAGAGGCGATCCAATTGGCGCGTTCTGCAAGGCTTTCACACAAGAACACGACGTGCGCCATGGGGTCGCCGTAGATTCAGGAACTGCAGCGGTTCATGTTGGAGTCGTGGCTGCCGGCGTCGAACCTGGCGATGAGGTGATCCTTCCTGCTATCAGCGACGTGGGTTCGGTGAAAGGAATTCTCGCTCACAACGCTATCCCAATCTTTGCCGATGTAGATTTGCATACCTACAATATCGATCCCGCCGATGTCGAGTCCAAAATTACGGATAGGACGAAGGCAATCATAGCCGTCCATCTTTACGGTCAGCCGGCACAGATGGACGCATTGATGGATATCGGCCGGCGCCATAATGTTCCGATCATCGAGGATTGTGCACAGGCGCACTTCGCCGAATACAAAGGGCAGAAGGTGGGGTCGATCGGAGACATTGGGGTCTTCAGCTTCATAACCGGCAAACATATGACAACGATCACCGGCGGTATGGTGATGACGAACAACGATGCGTATGCGAAGCGAGCGGAACTATTCAGCGTTGGGCGGGGTGAGGAGGAAGGAACGAAGGGGGGTGTGTTCTTCCGAACGCACGTTGGACTCGGACTAAACTATCGAATGAATCCTTTGGGCGCGGCGGTGGGGCTGGTGCAGTTAGACAAGCTGGATGACATAGTGAACCGGCGCAGGGAGACCGGTCAACAGCTCGACCAACTGATTCGCGATATTCCCGGACTCAGTCCACCGCACATCCTTGACGAAGCGAAGCACGCTTACTGGCTCTACGCCGTCACGATGGAAGAAGGCGCTTTTGCGGTGGATACTTACGCCTTTGCCCGAGCCCTGCAAGCAGAGGGCGTGTCCTGCATGCCAAAAGACTACTATCTACTGTATGACCATCCCGCCTTTCTGAACCCGGAGCCGCCGAAGAATCCGGAGTACGCGTTTCCAAGAGCAGTGTATGACGACCGTGAGCGCTATTACAAGGGAATGTGCCCGAACGCTGAACGGGGTTTGGCTGCGCATATCGTCATCACTTGGAGCGAATTCTACACGCAAGAAGATGTGTATAGAATTGAAGAGGCGTTGCGCAAGGTGGCCGATTCCTATCGGGCTTAGAGTGCTGGCCAGAACCGGCAACGGTGGCTTCACGATATTTCAATCCGAGCTTCCACGACATCGCAGTGGAAACAAGATCATCCCCTTCCTTGCGCGTCGGATGCGCTCAAGTCTTGCCATGTCAGGGCGGACGCGAGAGCCATCGCGGCCATGTTGCCACGGCCGACAATTCCCGCTCTGATGGGATCAGTCACTCGCCATCCCTATCGAACGTGGATATCGGCGAAGTCCATGTAGCGGTCCCAGTCGTAGGTGGTCACATCGTGCTTGCCGGTGCGTATGTGGTAGCCGATGATGCTCCTGACGGGCTGGTTGACGGGCGGCTGCTCGTTGACGGCAATCCCTTCGGCGCCGAGCAGGCGGTAGACAGGGTCGGCGTGCCTGGCGCCGAGGAACTCGCCGTGGGGGTCGGCCCACAGGTCTTCGTCGGCGCTGACGACGTAGACGGGGCGGGGGGCGACGAGAGCGATGAGCATGTGCTGGTCGACCGGCAACTCATCCTCTTTGTCGTTGTAGCGCTTGAAATTTTCGCAAAACCAGTAGGGATAGGTAACGTTGGCATGCCGCGCCGTCTCGCCGAAACGCCGGCGGAAGAGCGCGGCGCCGCCGCAGCCAGAGTTGTTGGGGATCACGAGGGCGAAGCGTTCATCCTGCGCGCCGGCCCACAACGCGGTCTTGCCCAGCCGGGACTGCCCCATAACCGCCACGCGTGTATGGTCGATGTCATCGTCGGTCTCGAGGTAGTCGAGCGCCCGGCGCAGGCCCCATGCCCAGGCGCCGATGGCCCCCCACTCGTTGCCGGCCGGTCTCGTCTGTCCGGCTCTATAGTAGAGGGGATGGACGCCGTTCTGGAAGCCGTCATCATAGTCGGGGTCCAGGTCGCCGTAGTAGATGGTGGCGAGCGCGTAGCCGCGTTCGAGGATGCGTTCGACCGGCCAGCGCGAGAGGCCCGAGCCGCGGCTGGCCTCGGTGGCGCGGTGATTGCGTATACCGCGGTCGAAACGATTTCGCATCCACTGCTGTGAAAGAGTAATGCCGGGATCGGTGTGGATCGACTGGTTGCCCTGAAAGTTGGGGACAAGGAAGGTGGGCACAGGCTTTGGTTGCCCGTTGGGTTGATAGATGAGAATGTCCATCCTGGGATCATCGCGGCGGCCTGTGAAGTAGACCGAGATCTCTTTGCGCGTCGCTTGGCCATCGAGAGCGCTCTCGTCGACCGACGTTACCTCAAAGGTCATGGCCTCGGGGCGGGCGGGCGCTTTGCCGTACACGTGCTCTTCGAACAGGCGCAGCAGTTCGGGCCGGCGCACGTTCTGCCAGGTGGCGGCATCGGTAACCGCGCGACCGTCGGCGAGGCGCAGCGGGTCGGGCAACTGGTATGCCGGCACGCGTGCTTCGTCGTAGTTGACATCCTCTGCCTCCCGCACCTCGTTGTACCAGTCGCTGGCCTGGGCGCGGGTCGGGTCGAGTTTCAGCGCCATCTCGAAAATTTCGGCTGCCAGCGGTTTGTTATCCTGCAGACCGTAGGCGCGGCCGAGCACTTCATAGGTAAAGGAGTGTTCCAACAGTTCGGGATGGATGTCCACGAGGTGCGTCAGGCTGGAGATTACATACTCCGGATTCACCCAGGTCGCCATCTCCTCGAGCAGAAGATTGAGTTGTGCGGATACCTTGGCCATAGCCATCCCCTTGAACTGTATTAAATGCCGCGCCTCAAATGGGGCGCAGATTGAAAAGTGCGTATTGCGTATTTCGCATTGCGTAGGCTGGAGAACGCTCCGCCACTGGTGCAGAGTATTCTGAATTTGGCCGAGGACCGGCTCAGATCTTAACAACGTGCCGCAGATAGTCCCGGCTCTGTCTGGCACTCTCGACCGGCGACCAGGTTTCGTCGCGCTGGGACCGTCCTACCGAGTCCTGTTCCACGATCAGCCAGCCCTGATAGCCATTGGAACGTAGAACTTCAAAGAAGGCGGGAAAGTCGATACAGCCTCGTCCCAATTCGGCGAAGATGTCCATCGACCAGGCCTGGAGCATGTGGATCCGCTCTTTTCTTACCTGTTCCAACTTATCGGGCCAAACGTCCTTGATATGGAAATAGCAGATGCGGTCAGCGTACTGTTTGACTGCTTCCACGGGGTCGCCGCCGCCGTAGACGTAATGGCCGGTATCGAAGCACAGCCCAACCAGCTCCGGATCGGTCATCTCCATCAGGCGAGCGACCTCGGCGGGCGTCTCGACATAGGTTCCGGCATGGGGATGGAAGGCTGTTTTGAGGTCAAAGCGCTCCTTACATCTGACAGCGACCGCCTCCAGCGCTGCGGCGACGCGCTGCCACTCCTCGCCGCTCCAGCCTTCGCTGCCGTCGGGTGCTACGGAGCCGGCGACCTCGAGGCGGTGGGGGGCGACATTGCCGGCGATGATGATCTCCTTGACACCGAATTGACTCAGCATCTGGCCGACGCTGTCCACCTTTTCGAACATGTCGTTGAGCGCGCCCTCCTGCTGTAGCGTGAGGGGCACGTAGGAGGAGGCCAACTGCAGTTCCCTCTTCTCCAGTTCGGCGCGCAACGTCTCTGTATCGGCGGGAAAGAAGGGGGGCGATCCCAGTTCGGTGCCCCCGTATCCTGCTTCTGCTATTCCGTCCAGCATCTGCTCGAAGGTGAGGCCGCTGGTCTTCTGCCCTCGCATTGAGATGACGTCCCAACTGATCGGGGCGCTTCCAATCTTGACTTTGAACACGGTTCCTCACAGTTTGAATGCTTTTGAATAACTGGTTTATCGCGCACAATTGGTAGGGGCAGGCGCGCGGTAACGGTTGCACTGCCTCCTTTGGCGCGGGAAATCTTACGCGCGCTTGCTCAACGAATCGCTTCCCCCGTCGCGTCGTCGAAGAGATGAATGCGATTGAAAGAGAGGCTCAAGGTATCCCCCTCGCGCACTTGGGAAGCGGCCACGTCCTTGACCCTGAGGAGGAGGCCTTCTTTTTCAAGGTCAAGAATCGTCTCTGAACCGAGAGGTTCCAGCAGTAAGACCTTGGCCTGATTGCTGCCCTCGTCGTCCATAGTGAAACGGATCTCTTCGGGGCGGACTCCAAGCGTACAGTTGCCGCTGGGACATAGCTCGGCCGCGCGGTCGGCCATTTCGGCACTGACCGGGATGACGAACTGATTGCTCCGGTGGACGGTATGGCCGTTTTCGGTTTGCAGGGCGCCGGAGATGAAGTTCATCGGCGTTGAACCGACAAAGCGGGCGACGAAATTATTGGTCGGCATATCGTAGATTTCGCTGGGTGTGCCCAACTGTTGCAGCGTGCCCTGGTTCATCACCGCGATCTTGTCGGCCATGGTCATGGCCTCGACCTGATCATGCGTCACGTAGATCATGGTCGTGCCCAGTTCGTGCTGCAGCCGCTTGATTTCGGCGCGCATGTAGACACGCAGCAGGGCGTCGATGTTGGAGAGCGGCTCATCCATGAGGAAAACTACGGGCTCGCGCACGATCGCTCTGCCGAGCGCGATGCGCTGCTGTTCCCCACCTGAACAGAGGCCTGGCGGTCGCTCCAGGGTATGCGTGATGCCCAGCATTTCGGCTACATCGCGGACCCTGCGCTCGATCTCTTTTTTGGGCGTTTTACGCAGGCGCAGGGGATAGGCGATGTTGTCGAAGGCGGTGAAATGGGGGTAGAGGGCATAGCTCTGGAAGACGAGGGCGACATCCCGTTCGCGCGGTTCGAGGTCGTTGACGCGCGTCTCGCCGATATAGATATCGCCGTAAGTGGGGCGCTCCAAACCTGCTACGCAGCGCATGGTGGTGGTCTTACCACAGCCTGAGGGGCCGAGCAGGACAACCAAGTCACCGTCCTTGACGACGAGATTGAGTTGATTGACGGCGCAGGTATCGCCGAAGTACTTTGTCAGACCTTCTATTCTAACTTCCGCCAAAATCTACTCTCCTTTTACTCTCGGGAGTCAGCTTTCGCGTAATACGGGCGGCCTGGAATCGAGAGCGTCTCGCTGCCGCAGACGCCGGGGGTCACTGTTCACTGGCGGCAGCTCACTGGCCGCTGGCGACGCCAAAGGTCAGCCCGCGCACGAGGAACCTCTGCAATGTAAACGCCGCCACCAGAACCGGGACGACCGCAATCGTTCCCGCGGCGCTGACGACTCCCCAATCCAACTCGTGCTGCGGAATCTGCGCCTGGATCGCGATCGGAAGCGTCATGGTTTTCATGGAATTTACGAAGTAGAGGGCGATGATGTACTCGTTCCAGTTGAAGATAAACAGCAGGATGGCGATCGAAAAAAGGCTGGGGAAGATCAGCGGCAGCAGGATGCGGCGCACGGCACCGAAGCGTGTATCTCCATCCATCAGGGCAGCTTCCTCTACGTCCATGGGGACGTCCATGAAGGTGCCGCGCAGGACCCAGACAGCGAAAGCGGTGTTCAGTACAGTGTAAAGAATGATAAGCGTGTACTTTTCGTCGATAATTCCCAGGTCGCTGCCGAGCAGGTATAAAGGGATCGCCGAAGCGATGGGGGGCAGGAGAGCGACGAGGCCCATCAGGCCGACGACGATGGCGACGAACTTGAAGGGCAGGCGCATCCTGGTGGCGGCGTAGGCGGCGGGGACTGCGATAATGAGGCAAATGATGGTTGCCAAGGTGGCAACGACGAGACTGTTGTAGACGTTTTCGAGGATACGGCGTTCAAAGATGGTTACCCAGGCGTCGAGACGGGGCTCAGTCGGGAAGAGACGAGGCGGAATGTGGGCCAGGTCGCGCAAAGACTTGACGGAAGAGATGGCCACCCAGTACATGGGCACGAGGGTCCAGAATGCGGCGAGGTAGAGGACGACGACTACGAGCACCTTTCGCAGGTTGAAACGGCGCTCCTGTGCGGCCATTACAACAGGATGGGTCACGGTTTCGCCGGTTGGCGTCTGACTCGCTTCTGTTTGTGCCATCAGCTCGCACTCCATAGGTAAACGGCCACAAGGCTCATCGGCTTCTGCGCTCCACCCACAGATATCTGACGAAGAGCGTGCCGGCGATATAGGTCATCAGCAGCATGACGAGCACCGCTGCAGAGGCGTAGTGGGGCTTGAGCCTCTGAAACGACATGCCGTAGATGTACCAGGACAGGTTCCAGGTAGCCCGGCCCGGGCCGCCTTGGGTGGTCGCGGCAATGGTGCCGATGGTGCGGGTGGACCAGACAAAGACGAGGATGGTGGCGATGGCGAACATTGGCCTGATATAGGGGAGGGTCATGTCCCAGAAGGCGCGCCAGCGGGTTGCGCCATCGACGGCGGCGGCCTCGTAGATGTCGCGGGGGACCTGGCTGAGGCCGGCGTAAAGAAGCAGAAATGCCAGGGGGCTGATGCGCCAGACCTCGACGACACAGAGGGCGATAAAGGCGGTATCGGCCTTCACAAGCCAGATGATAGGTTCGATGCCGAGTGCGGTGAGTGGAAAGTTTACCAGTCCCAAGGTGGGGTGGTACATGATCTTCCACATCATACCGGCGACGATTTCGGAGACCATGAGTGGAATAATCAGGATGGAGATCCAGAGGGTCTTGCGGCCGGCATAGTCGCTGCGCACAAGCAGGGCCAGTCCCAGCCCCACTAGCAGGCACATGGGAACGACTACAATGGCCATCTTGAGGCTGAAAATCAGAGCGCCATGGAAGATGGTGTCCCTGGTAAGCCGGGAGAGGTTGGTCAGGCCGATAAACTCACCTTTCTCGCTGGTGAGGATCAACCAGATGTTGTAGACGATGGGATAGAACTGAATAAGGACCAGAGTCAGGAGGCTGGGCACGATCAGCATGAATCCAAGGCGGTTGTCGCGATAGCGGAATAGTTCGGACCACATGCCCTGGGGGGGCGGCGGTTGTACGTTCACGCTTATCGTGCCTTGGTCCGGCAAGGGATTAACGGTCTGCTGTACGGTCAACGATGCCCTCCTTGGACCGGAAGGTAATGAAGGCGACCCTTGTACGCCCATGCTCGAAGGGTGGGGCATAGGGAGAGAGGAGTGAGGGGGAATCTCGCTCCTCTCTTTTCGGAAATCACTCTAGTTAGTAACACCCTCCATCTCAAGCCGGATTTCGGCGCCAGCCTGCTCGCAGGCTTCCTGGCCGGTCATGTCACCGGCACCGACCGCGCTGAAGGCCGGCCCAAGGATGGCGAGGCTGATTCCTGTGGCCTGGGTGCTACGGGGCCGCCACTTGGGCGGCACCATCAGGGCCTCGAACTGCGCCGGGAACCAGGGTTTCTCCAGGATCAGTTCAGGGTCGTTGAAGACCGACTTGCGGAAGGGGATGCCGCCGGCGTGGGCGTAGGCCAACGCGTGCTCCTGGTTGTAGTGCATCCACTCCATATAGGCCCAGGTGGCGTCCTTATTCTCGGAATGGGCATTGAGCACGAGACCCCAGTGGCCCATCATGGAGACATGGGGAGCGCCGACCTCGGAGGCGGGCAGAGGCAAATAGAGTATCTTGCCGGCGACATCAGAGTCGGTCTCGTCCTCGAAGGCTGCGTAGGCGTCGCCGGGCCAGCCGATGCCCATCATGGCGCGCCCGGAGATGACTTCGGCCACCATCTCGGTCGTGCCATAGGTGTTGCCGCCCGGCGGCAGGTATTTGCTTAACTGCTCATAGAGCTTGAGCGCATCGCAGCCGGCCTCGTTGTCGAGGATGACATTGAATTCGTCGTCAAAGATGCCGCCGCCCAATGACCACAGCAGGGCCAGCGCATCGCTGCCCGCCGCCCCGCGCACATTGTAGGCGTAGAAGGGCGGATCGCAGTCTGGGCAATGCACAGTTTCGGCGATCGCCAGAACGTCGTCCCAGGTTTCGGGCGGAGCCAGTCCTTGTTCGTCGAGAATGTCCTGGCGGATGTAGAACATGATGACGTTGCCCTGAATGGGCAGGGCGTGCAGGTCAGGGCGCTCACCGGTCTGGAAGTCCTTGGGGATGGGACCATAAGGGGGAGGCCAGGAGAAGACATCATAGGAGATCTCGGGCACATCGTCGTCGCGGGTAGCGCCATAGGCTTCGGTCAGGTTCACCGACAGACCGCCGTCGACGATGTTGGGCATCCAGGGATCATCAGCGAAGATGACGTCAAATTCGCCGGATTTGGAGCGCGCCAGCGAGATCACCTTTTCGAAGAATGTCGTCCAAGGGAAGGGCACTACTTCGACCTTGATGCCCGGGTTTTCATCTTCAAACTGCGGGATCAGGGCGACGAGGCCATCAGCCAGTGGGCCCTGGGCGGTGATGATTTTAATGGTGACTTCCTCGACCATTTCGTCTGCCATGGCCCCCGACCAGGCGGGCGCCGCGGGCGCCGCGCAGGCCGACAACATGACTGCAATCACCAAGGCGAGGATGGCGAACAGATTGAGCTTTCTCATAACTTTGCTTCCTCCTTACTGAATTAGGTTTGGAGAGATCTGCACTGCTGTTCCACTTAAATGCGATACAATCTGGCGCTTGGCAAGGTCAAATTACGGGTGACAATCTATCCTTTTTTGGCGGTTTGGCTGGCTGGCATTTTGAAGGAAGATACAGTTTTTGTCAACTACCCACAATCGAGGTGTGCATCCCAGATTTTTTGGGCAGCCGCTGTCTGAATCAGGATTTGCAGGATTGAAGGATTTTCAGGATTGCTGTAGCACGCCTTTCATGCCAGTCGCCCCTTCTGCAGTGCCTTTCTTGACTAACCCTTCATCCCAGCCACGATTCAGGCTTATTCGTTACGTCGGTGATAGACAGCTCTGGTTGGCAGCCGCCGCTTAGAAACGATGATGGCGTATGGCTGCGGCGCGGGTTTGCAGTCGGGTTTTCAGGGGGGCGTTGCGGGGGGAATCCCCCCGCACAAGGGAGGGCCGCAGGCCCGACCGCCCCAAAAACGAGGAGTGAGTGAAGAGGAGTGAGAAGAGAGAGAAAATCTTCGCTCGCCTCTTTCAGAGGCGCGAACTGTCTATGGCTGAGACGTTACGGATATTTTGGGCCAGTTGAAGGGGCGCAACGAAACGACACAATAATTTGGGATGCACCCAAATCGAGGGTATCGGATAGTTTGGGCCAAACACAACGACTTCGAGAGTCTCGGTGTGAAAAACCAGCCACTGCAGAGTTGCCCGTTGCAGGTCTTCCCTTGGATTTCTTCCCATGCTGGGACCGAGAGGCGCGCAGGGTAGGTGTCCGTCGTGGTCAGGCGGCGGTTGCGAATAGCCTGTGCTTGTAAAAAGGAGGGGCTGAACTCTTTTCCCGCGGCGGGCCGGGGCGAGAACTCGGCTGCACGGGATGCGAGCTGTCTCTTGTCATGCAAGTTCCCAGCGGACGGCCACCACATACTGGACTATAGGGCTCGCCTGCGTCCACTCGTGGAAGACGGTAAAGAGGGTACCGTCGTTGAGTTGGATCGTGGTCGGATATCCGATGTGCCAGTAAAGATTGGGCACCGCTTGTGGTTGTGCAGTGCCCCCGGCGCTGATGACGAATTCATTAGCGACGTCCCAGTGAAGCCCGTCGTCGGAGATACATCCATGGACTCCCCAAGGTTCGCGCCGATGCCCATAGGTGCAGAGCATGCGTCCATCCTGCAGCAGGGTGAGATCGGCAGGGTATCCCCAGAGGTTGGTCGGTTCAGGTCGACTCCAGGATTCACCTTCATTGCGAGACCAGGCAGTCCACATGTGTTGGTGCCGGTTACGGACACCATGCATGGTTCGCATCATGGTGACCAGAGTGCCGTCGGCGGTACGTGCGAGCGCAGTCTCGTCGAATGAGATGATATTGGAGGGATCATAGGCTATGGTGGAGTAATATTCCCAGTCCTCCCCCTTGTTGTCGGAACGCATCAGGTAGGATCTAACCCGTTCGTGCAGGCTATCCGTTTCCATCCAGGCCCGCGCGAACTGGTGTCCATGACAGGCCATCAACAGAGACCCGTTCGGCAACTCCAACACGCTGTCGATAGGTTGCCCCCATCGCATAGGCGCCACATTCGCCTTATAGGCCTCTCCCCACGTATATCCGTTGTCCGCCGACGTGATGATGCCGACACCGTCGACATCGCGTGTACCGCGCGGCCTGTCTTGCGGCCCAAAGTCGTCAAGCATGCCCTTCTGGTCAACGAAGGCCCACTGAAAGTAGTTGACCAGGAGGGTACCGTCTGAGAGTTGGGTGATGGAGGGTGTATCGCTGCCAAAGTGATGGGTGGCCGGCCAGACGGTTAGCCGGGGCGACCGGTCCCACGACTGACCGTTATCGGTAGAGCGAATCAGGAGAATGCTGTCGAAATCCGGATGTATATAGCCGCTGGTTTCATTGAAGACCACAACGACATCGCCGTTCCGGAGTTGAGCGGCGCCCACCTGACAGGTGTAGCGGGAGGGGTCATGATAGAGGGTGAGCTTCTCCGCGTTTCTCATGATTTCAGTCATAGAGCATCTCTTATTTTTCGTCAATCCGGTAGGTTCGTGCTGTTCTGCAGACGTTGGGTACGCACCTTCAGAGACTTGCAAACATCTGAGATTCACCCGAAAAGGTCATCAGGAAGCGGGGACAAACAGAGGGTGAAACCCTGCCAGCGACCGTCGTCCAGGTCCTTTCAGCCTTTGATGCCTATCTGGGTGACGCCCTCGATGAAGTAACGTTGCAGGACAAGAAAAAATATCAGCGTTGGCAAGGCCACGATGGCTACGGCGGCCATGGCTTCACCATAGCCGCTCTGTGAGGACGTCCCCTGAATATCCAGGCGGGTGTAGACTGCCATGCCCACGGGCAGCGTCTTCCACTGTGTCTTGAACGCCACCAGCAGCGGCCAGAGAAAGGAGTTCCAGTTTCCGGTAAATATGAGAATGGCGCCGGCCAGGGTAGCCGGCCTTGCCAGTGGCAGCGCCACGCGGATAAAGGTGCCAAAGCGGCTACAGCCATCGATCGCGGCTGCATCCTCCAACTCACGCGGAAACGAGAGAAAGAACTGACGATACAGGTAGACCGGAAAGACGCTGGCCAGCGGTGGAATGATCAGGGCCAGATAGCTGTCCTGGATATTCAGTCGCAAGACACTAATAAACAGGGGCACTATTCCCATTTCGGGCGGAATCATCAGCGAGCTGATCAGCAACCAGAAGACGACGGTACGCCCGGGAAAGTGCATTCTCGCCAGCGCAAAGCCGGTCAGTGACCCTAACACCAGACTGCCGGCCACGACACCTGTCGAGGTGACAATACTGTTTGTAAACCAACGCACCACCGGCGTGTCGGCTACGACAGTCTGATAATGCTCCCAGGTTATTTCGCGGGGAATCAGATCGATACCAGCCAGGATCAGCCTGTCCGGTTTGATCGAGGTAACGAGCATCCAATAGAGCGGAAACAGCCACAAGAGGGCCACAACCGCACCTGGAAACCAGATAATGGAGTTGCGGAGCAAGCGCAACGACAACCGGGTATTGATCATGCTGTGTGCCCTGTTCATGTCCGATTACAGCCTAATTGCTATGTTCCCTTACCAGACGCGCCCGCAAAAGGGTAAAGAGCAGAATTGTGAAGAAGAGCAGGAGAGAGAGGGCCGCCGCAAAACCGAGCCGGAAGCGCACAAATCCCTCATGGTAGATATAGGAAACGATGGTTGCCGAGTGTCCGGCCGGTCCCCCCCCAGTCATCAGGTAGACTTGGCCGAAGATACGAAAGGCACTGATGATTTCCAAAGTAATGACCAACCCCAGAGCCGGTGTCAAGAGCGGCAGCGTGATACGCCAGAATGATTGCCAAGCCGTCGCGCCATCGATGACAGCCGCTTCTCCCAGTTCGGCCGGGATCTCCTTGAGCCCCGCCAGAAGAATCACCATGTGGAATCCGACAGCCTGCCAGATGGTGACAAGGGAGATCGACTGGATCACCCACTGGCTTGTCGTCAACCAGCCCTGTTTAGGAATGCCAATACCATATATTGCGACGTTGAGGAGACCGGTCTCTTTCTCGAATATCCAGATCCAGATAATCGCGGTGACGGTAATGGCGACGACGTGGGGCGCAAAAAAAGCCGTCCGTATGGGGCCTGCAAGCCACTGTTCCCGGTTGATCCAGAGCGCCATCAGCAGGGCAACTATCACCGTTCCCGGTACGATGAGCGCGGCCATCTGGAAAGTATTGCCCCAGATCTTGGGGATCCAGTCGTCTTGAAGGATTTCGCGGAAATTGTCTAGCCCCACCCAAACCGGGTCGCCGACAATGCCCCATTTGTTAAAGCTGATATAGATGCCGAAGAATATGGGAAGGAGTGTAATAACAATGAAGATGAGGAGAAAAGGCAGAATAAACAGGTAAGCCTGCCACTCAATGCGGCGTCCTTGGTACCTGATTCTGTTTAGATGGGCAAGCCAACCGCCTGGCGTGGTCTTCTCGATCGAGTGGGTCATGCACTGTTTTCTCAGTTACAGGAGAGCCGGACAGAATGTCACCCGTCGCAAACCATTCTGCCCGGCTCCGTGACGCCTAGGCGTTGCGCTCATCCAGTATCTTCTGCCAGGCCTCTTCCACATCGGCCAAGCCTTCTTCGATGCTCTTCTCGCCAGCCCAGACCGGATCCATCGACTTGGGTACGATTGCACTGCTGCCGGCATAGAAGGCAAACTGTCCGCCATCGACCATGTTCAGATAATCGAAGAAGCTGTACTCAACCGCTTCGGCAAACGGTTTGCGCAGTTCCCAGTCAAGGCCAAGTGTCATGTAATCAGGATCGTCCAGAATGGAGCGCCGGGGAGGCGCGCCGCGTCCTTCGGTCACCCACAGCATCGAGTTGTCCGAGAACCATTTTATCACCTTTGCTCCTGCAACCAGATGGTCTTCGGTGCGGCCGGGCGCGGTGAAGAGCGCGAGGCCGTATTCGCGTGCCTCGGTTGTCAACGTGTCCCCGATCAACGAAACCGGCGCGGTGATAAAGTCAAGGCCTTCGGTGTTCACATAGCCGAAGAGTGTCCACGGACCGGTCCAGAAGATAGACCCCACCTGTTGCCCGTATGCACCATAGCGATCGGCAATGTCGCGGGTCGACATCTCATGTTTGTCGAAGGTATCCAGCACCCATTGCGCGGCTTGAATCGGAGCATCGGTATCATTGAAGGTGACTGAAGTGCGGTCACCGTTGAGAGGCTGGGCGCCAAGTTGCTGTGCAATGATGCCGAAGACCACATTGGGCTGTACGCTGGAGCCGGTCATAAGGAACCCTGAGCGCGTGATCTGGTCTCCTTCCTTGACGGTCATCGCCTTGGACCATTCGATCAGAGAGGGGCCGTCCGCCGGCGGATTGCTGACGTCCAAGCCGGCTTCTTCGGCGTGGTTGACATTGATCAGGGCGGCGATCGGCAGGATATCCATTGTAATGGAATAGAGTTGCCCCTCCAGAGAAGACCACTCGATATACTGGGGCAGGAAGTCGTCCAGATCGAGGCCCACCGTCTCCATCAAGTCATCCAGAGGCGCAAGCCCGCCGGCCTGGTGCCAGACAGCAACATCGTTCATGGTGCGGAAGGAGATATCAGGCGGATCGCCGGTGGCGATAGAGGCCATGATCTTCGTCCCCATTTCGCCGCCACCGACCTGCTCATACTCGAAAGTGATGTCTGGATGTTCATTTGCCTCGTTGTAGTTTTCGCAGAAGCGTTCCCAGACCTGCGCGTCGGATGCACCCAAGTCATACCACATGATGATTGTTTCTTGCATCGGAGCGGGGGCTTCTTCCTCACCCGCGCTTTCCTCGGCAGCCGGGGCAGCGGCCGGTGCGCAAGCTGCCAGCGAGGTCATCGCAAGGCCGCCGAGCCCGAAGGCCATACCCCGCATCAGGGAGCGCCGGCTGAACACTGGTGAACCTGCACTGTCAGGACGGACGCTGTCGTTGGGCTGTTCCTCTTTCATGGCTGCTCGCCTCCTCTTTGGTGTCTGCACGATTTCTCATTTTCAGGTTTTCAGGCACGAGCGACGGGTTGACTCATCCTGAGATGATACTGATCAGACTCAGCAATTATAACCATTCCATGCGAAGCTTCAAAATAATAAAAGTTTCCCAATATTGCATTTTCAAAGTTTGGTTGTCGCCAAGTGTCCGACCTGTTGGAGTCAGCGACAGGCTGACCGGTGCTTTCATTCCTGGAATGAGAGGCGCGCCGGGCGAGCGTCCTCGACGGGGGGGCGTTTTGCGCTGTCTGAATCAGGATTTGCAGGATTTGGGGATTTTCAGGATGGCTGGCGACCGGTGGGGAAGGGCAGTGGTTAGGGGATAGGGGATAGGGGCCGGCGGCCCGAGACCATTTGTCACCAACTCGCGAGTTGATGGCGGGGCGGGTTGTTGGAGGGGGGCGTTGCGCTGTCTGAATCAGGATTTGCAGGATTTGGGGATTTTCAGGATGGCTGGCGACCGGTGGGGAAGGGCAGTGGTTAGGGGATAGGGGATAGGGGCCGGCGGCCCGAGACCATTTGTCACCAACTCGCGAGCTGATGGCGGGGCGGGTTGTTGGAGGGGTGTTTTGCGCTGTCTGAATCAGGATTTGCAGGATTTGGGGATTTTCAGGATGGCTGGCGACCGGTGGGGAAGGGCAGTGGTTAGGGGATAGGGGCCGGTGGCCCGAGACCATTTGTCACCAACTCGCGAGTTGGTGGCGGGGCGGGTTGTTGGAGGGGTGTTTTGCGCTGTCTGAATCAGGATTTGCAGGATTTGGGGATTTTCAGGATGGCTGGCGACCGGTGGGGAAGGGCAGTGGTTAGGGGATAGGGGATAGGGGCCGGTGGCCCGAGACCATTTGTCACCAACTCGCGAGCTGATGGCGGGGCGGGTTGTTGGAGGGGTGTTTTGCGCTGTCTGAATCAGGATTTGCAGGATTTGGGGATTTTCAGGATGGCTGGCGACCGGTGGGGAAGGGCAGTGGTTAGGGGATAGGGGATAGGGGCCGGCGGCCCGAGACCATTTGTCACCAACTCGCGAGCTGATGGCGGGGAGGGTTGTTGGAGGGGTGTTTTGCGCTGTCTGAATCAGGATTTGCAGGATTTGGGGATTTTCAGGATGGCTGGCGACCGGTGGGGAAGGGCAGTGGTTAGGGGATAGGGGCCGGTGGCCCGAGACCATTTGTCACCAACTCGCGAGCTGATGGCGGGGCGGGTTGTTGGAGGGGGGCGTTGGTGAGCGGTTAAACGTAGGTGGATGGAGCGATTACTTTTTCGGGGAGGAGGGGGGCGCAGGTTCCGTACGCCGCAACAGCTGTCTGAGCGTTGCCTGGGACTTCTCGGCCTTACTTTGTCCTTGGATCACGGCTGATGTCACCTGTGCGGCCGTCTCTTCGGTTTTGGCGCGTGCCTGGCTGCTGGCGTTCTGCAAATTCTCGAGACCAGATTGCGCTCCGCCCAGCACCCATCTCATGCCCTGCACAGCCAGAAAGGCAATGCCCAGCGGGACCAGACAGAGAAGAAACAGATGGATTGAGATCCAGACGACGGACAGATTCCGCCAGAATTCAAGTGACATGGTATTGCGGGATAGCGGCTTGACAGGAGCGGCTGGCGAGGCCTGAATGGTGTCCTGTTTCGGCCAAAAATGCAGGCTGGGCAGTACGCGAATTGTAACAGAGCCGGACGAGCCCGTCCAGATTCGGCAGCCCTCTTCCTCAGGGCCAATTGTTAGCGCGGCTCTGCGCTTTCTGCTACACTGCCAACTGCAGTGACCAGTCGTCGGTGGCTTGCGGCCAGTAATGACGCTTTCTCCGCTGGGCACTGGGCTCTGATCACTGGCCACCGGTCCATTTATGCATCTTCGGAGTTTCGACATGACTGCACGCAGCGACTATCGACACGTATCTTACCTGTGGGACGACGAAACCGAGGCCGCGCTGGACCCGGTCGGCCGTCTCGTCTACCGCTCCAACTTGCTCGGCCAGGACCAGCGCATCACCAACACGGGCGGCGGCAACACTTCCTCCAAATATATGGAAACCGATCCTCTGACCGGGGAGCCGGTCGAGGTGCTGTGGGTCAAGGGCTCGGGCGGCGACCTGCGGACTTCGAAACGGGAAAACTTTTCCTCGCTCTATATGGACAAAATCCGGCAGTTGCGCGCCATCTATGACGCGGCCGATGAGAAGGGGCTCAAGACGCCGATCGAGGACGAGATGGTGGGCAAGTATCTCCACTGTGTCTACGACCTCAACCCGCGCGCTTCTTCGATCGACACGCCTTTGCACGCATTTATCCCCGCCCCGATCGTGGACCATACGCATCCCAACGCGGTCATCGCCATTGCCGCGGCGCAGGATGGCGAGGCGCTGACCGCCGAAATTTTCGGCGATCAGTTGGGCTGGGTAGACTGGCAGCGGCCCGGCTTCGACCTGGGGCTGGTGATGGGAGAGATCGCGGCCGCCAGCCCGGCGATGACCGGCATCATGATGGGTGGACACGGGCTGATCAACTGGGCCGGGGATGACAAGACCTGCTACGAGTTGAGCCTGGATATCATCGAGAAGGCGGCCCGTTACATCGAGAGCCGGGACAAGGGCGCCGACACTTTTGGCGGCCAAAAATATGCGGCGCTTGGCGAAGACGAGCGGGAGGCGCTGTTGGTGGAGCTGCTGCCGGCGCTGCGCGGTATGATCTGCCAGCAGAATGTTTTCGTCGGCACGGTGCAGGCAGACGAGGCGATTTTGCGCTTCGTCAACAGCCGCGACGCGGCCCGCCTCGCCGAACTGGGGACATCCTGTCCTGATCATTTCCTGCGCACAAAGATCAAGCCGCTCTATGTGGACTGGGATCCGAAGACGAAGGATGTGGGGGCGCTGCTGGCGAAGCTGGAAAGCGGACTGGCCAGGTACCGCCAGGACTACTCCGACTACTACAACGCGCACAGACGGCCCGATTCGCCGGCGATGCGCGATCCGAACCCGACAGTGTTTCTTATTCCGGGCGTGGGCATGATCGCGTGGGCTAAGAACAAGAGCGAGAGCCGGGTGACGGCGGAGTTCTACAACTGCGCGGTGGAGGTGATGCGCGGCGCGGAGACGGTGAGCCAGTACGTGGCCCTGCCCAAACAGGAAGCTTTCGATATCGAGTACTGGCTGTTGGAGGAGGCAAAGCTGCGGCGGATGCCGCCCGAACAGGAGCTGGCGCGCAACGTGGTTGTGGTCATCGGCGCGGGCAGCGGTATCGGCAGGGCGGTCGCGCACCGTGTGGCAAAGGAGGGCGCGCATGTGGTGTGCGCGGACCTGAACGCGGAGGCGGCGCAGGCGACTGCCGACGAGTTGACCGACATCTATGGGGTCGGCATAGGCGTCGCGGGTACGGGCATTTCCACGTGCGGGCCGGCGATTGGGCTCGGCGTGGATATAGGCGACCGCGCGAGCGTGCAGGCGCTCTTCGGTCAGACGTTGCTGGCCTATGGCGGCATCGACCATCTGGTGATCACAGCCGGCTTTTATTTTCCGCCGGATGCCAGCGGCCATATCCCGGACGCGATGTGGGATACTACTTTCAACGTGAATGTCAAGGGCGCTTATATTGTCGCCGACGAGGCGCGCAAGATCTGGGAGGAGCAGGGGCTGCCCGGCTCGCTGGTGATCGCGACCAGCGTCAACGGCGCGGTGGCCAAGAAAGGTTCGCTGGCCTACGACACGAGCAAGGCGGCAGCCAACCACCTGGTACGCGAGCTGGCAATCGAACTGGCGCCGAATGTGCGCGTCAACGGGCTGGCCCCGGCCACAGTTGTGACCGGCAGCTCGATGTTCCCGCGCGAGCGGGTCATTTCGGGGCTGCAGAAGTACCAACTCCCCTTCGACGAGGCGGAGGAGACGGACGCCTTGCGGGATCGGCTGGCCGATTTTTACGCCCAGCGCACGCTGACCAAGCAGGCGATTCTGCCGGAGGACCAGGCCGAGGCCGCTTACCTGCTGCTGAGCGGCGCGCTCGCAAAGACGACGGGCCAGATTCTGAACGTGGACGGGGGCCTGGTGGAGGCGTTCCTGCGCTAACGTGCTGGATGGGACGGGGTGGTTGCGCAGGTTGCATCCGTGCATGGCAGAGACAGATTGGCTGAAAACGGAGAGAAAACCGATGTCCCGAACAGGATTTCCCAGCCCCGCTGCGCTGCGTAGCGGTGAGGCCGAACTGATTGCACACGTCCAGACGGTTTGTGACCGCATCGACGCTGAGGACCCACTAATCCAGGCGTTGCTGCCGGAGCCGGCGCGGCGGCAGCGGCTGACGGGTGAGGCCGAGGCCCTGCTGGCCCGTTTCCCCGATCCGGCGCGGCGGCCCGCTCTGTTCGGGTTGCTTGTGGGCGTGAAGGACTTCTTTCGCGTGGACGGTTTCCCCACCAAGGCCGGTTCTAAACTGCCGGCGGAACTGTTCGACGGCGCGGAATCGGAGGTCGTGACGCGCCTCAAACAGAGCGGCGCGCTGGTCGCAGGTAAGACGGTCACTACCGAGTTCGCCTACTTCCAGCCGGGCCCGACCCGCAATCCGCGCAATACTGAACATACGCCCGGGGGCTCAAGCAGCGGCTCGGCCGCGGGCGTGGCGGCAGGTTTCTATCCGCTGGCGCTGGGCACACAGACGATTGGCTCGGTCATCCGCCCGGCTGCTTTCTGCGGGATCATCGGCTTCAAGCCCAGCTATGACCGGATCCCTACCGCTGGGATGCTCTTCTTCTCGAAATCTGTGGATCATGCGGGGCTTTTCAGCCAGGATGTGGCGACGATGAAGCTGGCATGCTCAGCGCTGCTAGGCAGTTGGGACGACAGCGAGAGTGCGCCTCCTGACGGTCTGCCGGCCCTGGCGGTCCCGGACGGCCCGTATATGGAGGAGGCAGAGGAGGTCGGCCTGCAGCATTTTGAAGAAACGCTTGACAGGTTGGCCGCTGAGGGGTTCCGCATCGAACGCATCCCGTTTTTCCCTGACTATGCCGATCTTAACCGGCGCCACCGCCGCCTGACTGCGGTCGAAGTGGCCGAGGTTCATAAGCAGTGGTACGGGGAGTACTCTGATCGGTACAGTGTACATATGCACGAGATCATGCGAACCGGGGCTACCATTTCCGACGGAGAACGGGACGACATACGCGCCGATCAGCTGCGTTTGCGCCATTCGATGGAGGAGGCGCTGCTCTCCGCAGGCGCCGATCTGTGGATTGCGCCGGCGGCGACCGGCCCTGCGCCGCACGGGATCCACGCCACTGGCAACCCGATCATGAATCTGCCCTGGACCAACGCGGGCGTGCCGGCGCTGGCGATCCCGACAGGCGAAACGGAGGAGGGCCTGCCGTTGGCGGTACAGTTCTGCGCGCCCTTCGGCGCGGATGAGCATCTGCTGGCGTGGGGAGAGGCGATCGAAGCACTGGTGCGAGGGTAGGATGATGAACAGCTGTCTACGTGCGTCTACGATTATCTTGGTGATGGTGGTGATGCTGTTGCTGGCGGCGTGTGCGGGTCAACTGACCATTCCGGCAGTGGAGGGAGACAGAGGGGCGCCTGCCCAGCCAGACGAGACGGCAGCCATTTGGCAGGCGGGGGCGGGGATGCCAACTGCCCGCTCGGAGATGCGGGTTGGTGTCGTGGACGGGATATTCTATGTGCCGGGTGGTTTTGGCGGGTTGACCGATTTCGCGGCATACGATCCGGCGAACGATAGCTGGACGGAGCTGGCGCCTTTGCCGGAGCCGGCCCACCATATGATGGTGACCGGACACGGCGGCAAGGTCTTTGTTTTCGGCGGAGGGCCTGATTTGAGCTGGCAGGCTACGGCATCGATCTTCGTCTATGATCCGGCGACGGACGCGTGGGCGGAGGCCGGTTCGATGCCGGAACGGCGCATGAGCGGTGAAGCGGTTTCGCTTGAGGATTTCATTTATCTCGTGGGCGGCACGGGCGGCACTACGGCCCTGCTTCGCTATGATCCGGCGGAGGACTCCTGGGCCGTTATGCCTGGCCCGGTGCAGCCGCGCGAGCATGTAGCAGCGGTGGCTTTCAACGACGAGTTATGGGTCATTGGCGGTCGTTGGGGCGGGACGGGCGCGCTGGCGACGGTGGAGATATTTGATCCGGCCAGCGGGGCGTGGCGGGATGGCCCTGAGATGAACGAGGCGCGTAGCGGGTTTGGCGCGGCCGCGGTGGGCGGGCGCATCATCGTCGCCGGCGGCGAGATTCTGGGTGCGCGCCCGTGGACGGCTCTTGCCAGCGCCGAAGTTTATGACGCGGTCTCGGGCGAGTGGACACGGCTGGCGGACCTGCCGGCGGGCATTCATGGGATGCCCGTGGCCGGGCACGAGGGGACGGCGTTCGTTTTAGGCGGGTCGGACCGGGCTGGGGGGATTGACAACCGGGGGAGGGTGTTGAAGTTCAGGTGATTGCTCTGCCAGAGTATTAGCCGGGCCGTAAATTCGATTTATGCGGGGCGCGTCGGTTGAGGTGTGGAGGATGTTCATGGTCGACAGCTCAACTCGAAGCGCCGTCCCCGAATTCTCCGCACAGTTTGTCAAGCCCTGACAGCAGGACCTGAAAACTCTTCGAATAGTTTCTTTCTCGCGTAAGTAAACCGGCCATCATCTTCGCGCCGCTGACTTTCCGAAAGCCAGGGACGAGCCTCTTCAGGGCCTCCGACGGCTGCTGAACTGCGTCCGGATCGCGAAAACTCGCTCTGCGACCGATTACACGTAGTCTGTCGTTTTCGAAGGCTTCAGCCAGGGCGTCAGGTTCACCCAGATACCAGGCTTCTAAATCCTGGCACACAATTCTCACGAGCGTGTCGGGCCGGCCTGCTTGCTGGCAAGATTGCAGAAGTCGCCTTTTGAGACGGACACAGTCGTCGCCATCGTTGTCTCGCAGGATAACAAATCGTACACCCGGCTCGCGCCATGCTCGCAACTTGCGGGGGATGCTCTTCTCCAGGTCGTTCTTCCCTTCGTGCGCTAAGCATTCGAATACCATGTTGGGGTATAGACGGGGCAGCAGTCCAACGAGCAGGTCCCGCATGGAAGCCTCTTCCAACAAGGAGATGACTCTTTTCACGGGGGTTGTGCTCATTCGGCTTCATTTTGCCTCCAGAGCAGGCCGGGCAGGTCGAATACCCCTTGCCTCCAGAGCGCGCCGGGCAGATCGCCTTCGTGAACCAGGGCCTGCAGAAGCCCGCTCTCCGACGCCCGGCGGACCTTCGTGAAACCGTCCTCCTTGACCAGCCAGCGTATTTCCTCCAGTTCCGCTCCATTGAGAAAATCGGGAGAGTGGGTGGAAACAAAGACTTGGCCGCCACGGCGGGCGTAATCACGGAACTCCTCGGCCAACTCGTGCATCAGCGCGGGATAGAGTTGATTCTCCGGCTCCTCGACCGTCAATAGCGAATGAGGGTTGGGATCATAGAGCAGCACCAAGTAGGCGAACATCTTAATCGTCCCGTCAGAGACGTAACGCGCGATGAATGGATCCTGGAAGCTTCCGTCTTGGAAACGAAGAACGAGCCTCCCGTCTTCGGTGGGCCTTGCTTCCACGTCGCTCACGCCGGGGACGCGTTTGCGCATGGCCTGGAGTACCTTCTCGAATTGGTGGGGATGGTTTTCATAGAGATATTGCGCCACCAGCGCCACATTGTCGCCACGGGTGGACAGCTGCTCGGCGTATCCTTCTTCGGCGCTTGGCCGCGCGTCAGCGATATGAAAGTCAGAAATGTGCCAATTCTCAATCAGGCTGCGAAAGTCCGACACCACTTGGAACTGGCGAAATTGGCCAAGCCCTTTAATCGCCAAGATACTGGGATCATCGAGTTTGTATTCCGTCCTTTGCTCGACCGCGCCTTCCATTCCATATTCAGACTCGTTTGTTATCGCCTTTCCCTCGCCTCGGCTGAAATCTACAAAGTGCCATGGCTTTCCGTAGAGACCATGGCGGTAGCTCAATACCTCGCGTTCAACAACAGCGCGACCACTGTCCTGGTTGACTTTCAGCCGGTACGTCGCCAACCTACCGCCGCTCTCGCGAAACTTCACCACTATTTCAATCGGCCCAGCTTGTCCCCGGCTGACCAATTCCCGAAACCCACCGCGCCTCGCCACCGCAGTGGCGACATTCTGCGTCAGGGCATCTTTCAAGAAGGCGAATACGTCGAACAGAGATGATTTGCCCGAACCGTTTGCACCCACTACGATGGTCATTCGCGGTAGATTGTCCAGTTCAACATTTCGAAAGCATCGGTAATTCTTGATGGCTATGCTTTCGATTTGCATGGAACTTGGCATATCAACTACTCCTCCACATCTCCTGATCAGGGGTGGGAGCGGAAAATCTCGTCCAGATTGACAGAGAAGCCCTTCAGTGTAGGTGAAGTCAGAGCCTGTCCCATACGGTGTGCGGCCACTTCCGCGTAGCCGCCCTCTCTCAGCAGCAGAACGGCAATGGTCATGGCGTCGGGATCCACCAGCCAGTACTCTTTCACTCCGCGTTCGGCGTACAGGTTACGTTTGAGCGTCTCGTCGCGCTCGGCAGTGGAGTCGGAGCGAATTTCAACGATCAGGTCGGGCGCGCCTTGGATGTTGGCGGGAGTGATTATGTGGGCCCGCTCTGAGGATATGAACAGCAGGTCGGGTTGGACGACGTCGGTGTCAGAGAGTACGACGTCGGTGGGGGCGGAGTACAAAACTCCCAGATTCCCCTCTTCCACAAAAGTGTCAAGGCGCGTCCCCAATTTCATGGCAACGTGTTGATGCGCAATGCTCGGGGCCGGCATAATGATCAATTCTCCATCCAAGAGTTCGTAGCGTTCATCATCGGAGGTCTTGAGGTAGTCCTCGTATGTAAACTTTGTCGTCACAGGACTGCTACTTGGAACATGGTTCGTTCTGATCATCATTGCCCTCCTGTAATGAACTCGTCCGACACGGCGAAATAGGTCAACCGTGCCGTGTTCATCACTATCCCACGACGTGCATGATTGTTCCCTCTGGGAAGCTTCCCTTCTTCTTCTATTTGCCGCATTTGATCAAGATTCTGCTCCTTAGGAAGTGCAGACATCTCGAAGCCAGTATAACACACGGGGCGCGCGCGGCGTCGGTACTTGGTCAGATGCCGTTGAGATTACGCGAAGCTTGCAGGTTTGCGAGTGTCGCAACCGTTCCATTGCCTGGAAACTGTCATTTCACGTGATTGGTGAAATGCTCCACTGTTCGCCTTTGCTCGTGGTCCAGTATATGGGGCAAAGCTAATGAGCCTCCTACAACGACAACTTCACGTGCTTGGAGGATGGGGAGGGTGGCGCGACCGAAGCTGACGTTCACCGGCGAGTGTTTCAGCCCTTGAGGCCGGTCAGGACTACGCCTTCGATGATGAAGCGCTGGACGGCGATGAAGAGGGCGAGGATGGGGATGATGGCGAGGCTGGCTCCGGCCATGATGACCCCGTACTGGTTCCAAAATTCGCCAACGAAGGTTGCCAAGCCGACGGTGATGACGTATTTGTCGTGATCGGAGATGACGACCAGGGGCCAGAGAAAGTCATTCCAGTTCCACATGAAGTAGAAGGCGATGAGGGTGAAGAGGGCAGCCTTAGAGAGTGGGATGATGATGCGGTGGAAGATATACCATTCGCCGGCTCCGTCGATGCGGGCGGCGTCGATCAGTTCGGAGGGAATGGTGTACATGAACTGCCGGAACATGAACATGGCATAGATGGTGAAGATTTCGGGCACGATCAGGGCGGTAAAGGTATCGGCCCAGCCGACTTGGACGGTCATAAGGTAGAGGGGGATCAGATAGACTTCAAAGGGGATGATCCAGGTGCTGAGCAGGAGGTAGAAGATGACGTCCCGTCCGCGGAAGACAAACTTGCCGAAGATATAGCCGAGGAGCGCGCTGGTGTAGATATTGAGGATGGTTTTGATGACGCTGACGAAGGTAGTATTCCAGTAGAGTTGGCCCATGTTGGCGCGGTCGAAGACATCTATATAGTTGGCAACGGTGGGGTTGATAGGGAAAAGACGGGGTGGGAATGAAACGGTTTCAGCCTGGGGTTTGAAGGAGGTGCTGATCATCCAGATAAAGGGGATGACCATGAGTATGGCGCCCGCGCCCAGGATAAGGTAGTTGATCAACAGGCCGCGGCGAAGACGCTGGAAATCGGTTGCGCCGCGGCTGAGAGATCGCGTATCGACCTGGCTTGGTACGCTAACAAACTCTTGATTAGCCATGCGTTACTCCAGAAAAAGACCAGGGTAGAAAGGAAGTATGGCTGCGTTGGGTTTGAAAGAGACTCATAGTTCCCAGTCGACTCGTTGCAGTTTGAACTGGACGAGAGTGAGGATGAGAACGATAGCAAAGAGGACGAAGGACATGCTGGCGGCCTGGCCCATGAACATGCGCTGGAAGGCGTAGTCGTAGATATGGAGGGCCAGCACCCTGGTGGAGTCGAGCGGGCCGCCGCCGGTCATCATGTAGATGGCCTGGAAGCCGCCGCTGAAGCCGCCGATGACGCCGGTGATGAGAACGAATGAGACGACCGGTTTGAGAAGTGGCAGCGTAATCTTGAGGGCCAGTTGGATACTGCTGGCCCCGTCAATTTCGGCGGCTTCGTAGTAGTCTTTGGGGATACCCTTCAATCCTGCGAGATATATAATGACGGTAAAGCCGATCCCGCCCCAGATGCCCATCACGATGATGCTGGGCATGGCCCAGGTGGTGGACTGGAGCCAGGGGACTGGCTGGATGCCCACGGTGCTGAGGAGTTGATTGAGCAGGCCGAAACGGGTCTGCAGCATCCATTTCCAGATGGTGGCGCTGGCGATAACGGAGGTCATCACGGGCAGGAAGTAGATCAGACGCAGGAGGATGCTGCCGCGCTTAATGGGATTGAGGATGAGAGCGACGATGAGGGAACAAAAGGCGCCGAGAAAGGTACCGGCGAAAGTGCGGTACATGGTGTTCCACATGACCTTGTAGAAGAGCGAATCCTTGGCAAGGATTGCGTAGTTGTCGAAACCGACAAAGGGTGAGACGTTTCCAAACAGGCTCCATTCATGCATGCTGATAAAGAAGGAGAAGAAGATGGGGTAGAACTTGACGATCACGTAGAAGATGATGGTGGGCACGAGGGCGATGACGATGAAGCGGTGCTCGGCGGCGCGGATCGTGGACCGGCGACTTGCAAATTTCTGTACGATGGTTTGAATCATCAAATCGCCTCCCACGGGGCGTTCGCGGTGTTTTCGGGGGGGACCGACGAACAGATTCTGCAACGGCAGTTGCGGTTTAGGCAGGGAAGATTTGAACGCGGGTTCGAGTCTGCATACCTGATATAGATGCCGTCAGCCAGCACGAGCACGCAGGCGGATCACGGTTCCATGGGTGGCGGTTTCGCCTACCCATATTGGCCAAGCGGCACTGGTCCTCAGACTGAATGTGTATCAAACATGGTGACTCCCACGCCTACAGTAGGCGTGGGAGTATCGAGCTCAAAGAATAGATTGAAATTCACGCCAGACTGCCGGTCTAGACCCAATACTTGGCCAAGCCCTCGTCGATGAGCTTTTGGATCTCGGAGTCGCCATACTCCAGGGCCTCGGCCACCGGCCGTCCCTCATTGACGATCAGAAACAGAACGTCATTAATGACGGCGCCGGCGCGCTCGGGCACAGCGGCGTAGTTGCGTTCCTTGGGATTGACTTCAGAAGCCTCTTTAAGGCCGGGCGTTTCCAGCAACCTGGGGTCGGACATGAGGTCTGCCCGCTCCGGCACGAGCGAAATCAGTTCGCACAAGGCCCAGTAGGCATCTTTGCCGCCGTCTTTGTAGAGAAACTCCATGAATTCCCAAGTGTCGCCATCGTTTTCGGAATGGCCGGTAACAGCAGAGATTGAGGTTACCGTGTCCTTGTAGCCATAGAGCGGGTCGGCTTCGCCGGTTGGGGTTGGCGGGTGCGAGTAGCCGATGTTGGGGTACATATCGGGATAGGTGTTGATGTACTCACCGATCACCCAGGTCTGTTCCTCGGTCATGGCAGCAAGGCCGTTGCCGATGGAATCAAAGTTGGGGAATCCGGGATCCCAGACTTCATGAACGAGGGCCATGTCGGAGATGTAGGTGAAGGCCTCATGGACTTCGGGGCTGGTCATGAGGGAAATCTGTTCATCGCCATTGTTCTGGATGACGTTGCCGCCCAGCTGATAAATCTGGCTCAAGGTGGGCCATTCATCGGTGACGGCAAAGCCGGCCCGGGAAATGGCGCCGGTTCCGTCCTTCTGGGTGAGCGCCTTGGCTGCGGTGGTGAAGTCGTCCCAGGTCTTGGGGGGCGACTCAGGATCGAGACCGGCTTCTTCAAACATCTGCTTGTTGTACATCATGAGGGTACAGGTGGTGCCGGTGGGAAGTACGTAGCGCCCGTTGGTCTTGATATCAAAGAGGGGGTAGGCCTCTTCGAACCAGCTGGGCGGGAAGATGTCCTCGGGGAATTCAAGCACGAGATTTTCTTCCCGCATCTGGTGCATGAAGGCAAGGGAACGCATTTTGATCATGTTCGGCCCTGTGCCGGCTGCGAGGGCGGAGTAGAGCTTCTCCACATAGCCGCCGGCAATGGACTGGACATCGACGGTGATTCGATCATTTTGTTCGGCGAATTTGTCGGCTACGCTGCGGTAGAGATCCATGCGGATATCCCACCAGCCCCAAAGAGACAGCTCGACCGGTTCTTCGGCGGCGGCATCGCTTTCCATATCGCCCCCGGTTGCGGGAGCGCAGGCGGCCATGGCCAACCCGAAGCCGGTGAGACCGGCCGTCTTAAGAAACTTTCGTCGACTAGAGTTTTGCAGCTTCATGCTTTGCCCTCCTGGATCTGGGTTGAACAGTGGTGTTGGTACGCAGGGATTAATCCGTTTGCTATCCGGCTCCCAGCAGGCTGCCGTGAGGCGAAAGGAGGCAGTCCGCGTCGCTTGTCATTCGCTATATAGTTGTCAAGCAGCCGGTGACTGTAAGAAAGCACACGGGTCTGGCATTGTCAACGGGGGGGAGTTTTCAGGGCAAACGCATCTTAATTGGGACGCCACAATAGCCCGCGAAGGGGCAGGAAGAACACCTTTTTTGTCCGCGAAGGGGCGCGAAGGGGCGCGAAGAAAACCTTTTTTTGTCCACGGAGGGGCGCGGAGGACATCTTAGACCCTTTTTGTCCACGGAGGGCCGCGGAGGGGCACGGAGAACATCTTAGACCCTTCTTGTCCACGGAGGGGCAGGGAGAACAGGGCAATTGCATCTAAGTTCGGACGCCACAATAGCCCGCGAAGGGCGCCCACAAGGGGTGCCCCTACCGATTCAGGCAGGCTCACGTGGGTTTGTCCCAATTTGATGCAATTGCCCTGAGTGTATCGCAGGGCGATTGCATCTAAATTGGGTTAAAGCATCGAAATGCTTCCGAATTCCCCTCCAGGTTGGGGTCAGACATAGAGAAGTGTAGGAATGATGGCACGTAGACGGGAAATCTGAATGATTTTGACGAATGAGGGCCTGTGCCGCGGCGACTTCTGCTCGCGATTCAGCGACCTGAAGACGATTTCCACTTATTCGCGCTTTGTTATGGCCACGATTTCAACGGAAGCGGCCTACAGAATTAGATGCGATTGCCCTGGGGGGAGTTTTAGTGGGTGCATCCCCATACAGGGGTGCGATATACTGAAAGGGAGCAAGGGAGTCCGGGGTGATAGAGAACGGAAAAAATAGCAATGAGTCGGAAGCGGAGTCAGGAACGTAGTCAAGTGAAGTTTGCAGGTTCAGCGGGCGAGATGCAGGAGCGGTTGTGGTCGCGGCGCCTATGACCCGGCCTCCGGCTCCTTGGTGCGGCTGGCGGACCTGCCGGCGGGCATTCATAGGATGCATGCAGCCGGTTATGAAGGGACGGCGTTCGTTGCGGGTGGGTCAGCCAGGACCGGGGGTATCGACAACCAGGGACGGGTTCTCAAGTACAGCCCGTAAGGAAGCAGCCGGCCGCCATGACGGCCCCCGAGCGATGGGACGGTTGGGCGGCGGAGAGTGTCAATCCTTTGAAAACTGTTGGAAAAGCCGCTGGAATCGTCCAGAAATACGAAGAACGACAACTGCCGTAAAGCTGTTTTTTGCGCGCCTGTCGCGGCATCAGCCCCACTCCCCCGGCCGAACCGGTTGCTGAACGCGAGAAGGGCAGCACGCTCACTGGCGGCGCAGCGCAGGCGAATGTCATCCTTTCCTTCCTTACCCGGAGGGCACACAGCAGTGCTCACCCATTCATTGGCCCTCTCTGTGAACGAGCTGATAAAGCAGGAGCATAGTACCCTCGAGTGGATTCCGGAATTGGCCGAGAGCTATGAAATCTTCCCGATGGCCTACTTTACCTTCCATCCGCGCATCGGTGTGAATCGGCAAAACAGCACAACATTCGCCTCCAGCTACGTCCAAGGAGAACCATAACCATGTTCCAGGACCTGCAACCTGCCGACTATCAACCCGCCCTGCCATCTGACCTGCGCCACGGAATTGGCTTCGTCGGATGCGGCAACATCGTCCGCCGCTCGCAAATGCCCGCTTACAAGAAGGCGGGCTACCGCGTCGTCGCATGTTGCGACCACGTTGAGGAGAGAGCAGACAGTGTAGCGGCCAATTTCGACAACGCCCTGGTTACAACCAACGTGGAAGAGTTGCTTTCGCATCCTGAGGTGCAGATCGTTGACCTGGCAGTACATGCTCACCAACGTCTGCCATTGGTCGAGCAGATTGCCGCAGCAGGCAAGCACATCTTCTCGCAGAAGCCCCTGGCGCCCAGCCTAAGCGAGGCGGAGCGTATAGTGGAGATATGCCGCAACGCCGGCGTCACACTGATGGTCAATCAACAGGCGCGTTGGGCGCCCCCCCATCGGGCACTCAGACTCCTGGTCGAACGAGGTGTGTTGGGGCATGTCTACGCCGTTACCCACTGCTATCGGGCCTATCAGGACTATGGCTGGTACGCTGAGCATGAGGATTTCAACATCGTTGATCATGGTATCCACTATATTGATTTGAGCCGCTACTTTACCGGTTACACACCGCTGCGGGTGAAAGCGACAACTACGATGGCGCCAGGCCAGAATGCGGTCTCGCCGATGATCTATACAATCCTCTTCGAATACGAGCCTTCGTGCCAGGTCATGACGACCCTTCACTTCAACAATATCGTTTCAGCACCCGCTCTCCATGATCACCTGTGGTATCTGGATGGAACGAACGGGAGCGCGCTGCTCAGCGATCCGATGGGAACGGCCAAGTTAAGTCTGTCGTTCAAGGATTCCCCAGACCAGTTACAGACTTTCGAAATCGCCGGCACCTGGGGACATGAAGGTTTCGCCGGCTCGATGGGAGAGATGTTGCGCGCCTTGGAAGAAGGGCGAGAGCCGGAAAGTTCAGGTCGCGACAACTTGGAAAGCATACGAATGGCATTCGCGGCAGTGGAAAGTGCCGACTCAGGTGAAAGTGTCGCACTGAGCCACTCGTAAGCCCGGTACCGCGCCCTGGGACAATACCGAAAGGAGCGTCAAGCCATGCGGATATGCAGTGGCTTCTATCGCTGGTCTCAACACTACGGCTGGCATTTCCTGACAGAGCGCATCGACGAGGTTGCAGCCGGCTTAGCCGAGGCGGGCTTCGTCTACTTTGAGGGCCTTCTCGATCCATTAGAGGGAGAAGGGGATTGGGCGAGCCGCTGGCAAACTGCTCTGGAGAGGCATGGGGTGCAGTTGGCGGGGGCTTACGTCCATGCGCTGCTGCACGATGCTAGCATTCAGGCGCAGACGATTGAAACAGTCGTAGCAAGAGCGCGGCTGTTGCGACCGATGGGAGCAGAGTTTGTCAATGCCAATCCTCAACCCATTGCCGCCCGCAAGACAGAGGAGATGATGGCAACCCAGGCAGAGGGGTTCGGTCTGCTGGGCGCTGAGTTGAGGAGAGAGGGCTTACGTCTCCTGGTGCATCATCATTTACCCGAACTGGCCGAGGACGGTCGCGAACTGCGCCACCTCCTGGACCATACCGACCCCAGAGAACTGGGACTGACAGTAGATGCCGATTGGATGTGCCGAGGCGGCCAGGATGTGAGAGCGTGGGTCAGAGAATTCGCATCCAGGCTTGAAATTGTGGAACTGCGAAGTTCTCATAAGGGTATTTGGGATGAGACTTTGGGTGAAGGTGAACCCGATTGCCAAGAGTTGGCGCATACGCTGACCGAGGTTGGCTTTGATGGGTGGCTCATGGTCGAGTTGGCTCGCGAGGAAGGCACTCCGCACACTCTGAATCTGGTCCAGGCCCACGCACACAGCCTGGAATACGTGCGCGAAATCTTCGGCCCAGCGCGGCCATGATCTTGCCTGACCCTATCAAATTCAGCAGAGACGCAGCACAAGATATACTCTACAAAACCTGTAAACCTCCTCAGATTTTGCAGAAAAAATACAGTTTGGCATTCTCCTGACTTTCCATTACCATAATGATATATTTATGTTTCCCAATAGTTGACCGAAGATAAGGCTTAGCGAAACAGGGCAGTGCGGTGACCGGGAAATGCGCCAGCGCGTTGCGGCATAAATGTGTGCGCAGCCAGTTTTCCTTCCGTTATCCCTTCAACGACTTCTGGGTTGCCCCGGCTGAGAAGATGCGCTTCGAAAAATAGCGCGCCAAAATCATGCTGCCGGAAAGGGTCAGGTCCCATATCGGATTTTGAATGCGCAAGTGGGCGGTTTGGGCAAGATCATTATTGCTCCTGCATGCCCGAAAAAGTCCAGCAGAACAAGACATAGCAGATCTTCTCTTTCCGGCATGAATAGATATAGAAGCCAGTACGGTGTCTTTGTATCGTGCAAGTCATTCAGGAGGTCAATTTACGAAAGGGGGTGATTTACAGCCAAAACCAAGGAGTACTCGGTACCAAACGTGTGTCGTACCTATTGCTCTCTATCTGTTCAAAGAAAGGAGATCGGGAAATGAACCCGTTTCGTGTACGAATTGGTCACCGTCGTTCTCTGATTTTTGTGGCTGCATTAAGCATTGCAGCCCTGATTGTCGCAGCTTGCGTACCTGTCGCTGCGCCAGCCGCCGACTCCCCGGCCGAAGCAGTTGCCGAATCCGAGCAGGGCGGCACGCTCACGATTGGCTCCGTACAGGGCAGTTCCGCCATCCCCACCTTCCTTCCCTGGAAAGCGCATAGCAGCGCTCAATCATTCCACTGGAACCTCTTCATGAACTCACTGGTGATGCAGGAGCATAGTACGCTCAAGTGGGTTCCGGATCTGGCCGAGAGCTATGAGATCAGCTCCGACGGCCTGACTTACACCTTCCACCTGCGCGAAGGTGTGACGTGGCATGATGGCATGCCTTTTACGGCCAACGACGTCTCTTTCTCCTTCCACGCGGCTCTACTCCCGGAAGGCGGCTCGACAGCGTCCGGTGGACTGAAGGATGCGATCAAGGGAGCAGTGGACTTCCAGGAAGGCAACGCCGAAACCGCAGAGGGGATCAAAGTCCTTGACGAATACACCATCCAGTTTGAGTTGGTGAAACCGCAGGTAACGATTATCGAGCGGTTCGCGATGCGGATTGCCCCGGCCCACGCGTTCGAAGGGCTTGAGCCGGAGGAGTGGCTGCAGACGGAGTTCGCCACCGAACTGCCTTTCGGCACCGGTCCTTTCGTGTTCAAGGAGTACATTCCCGATCAGCACACCATCTTCGAGCGCAACGACGACTACTTCAAGGGTGCGCCCCTGCTCAAGAACACCGTAATCCGATTCTACGGTGACAATAGCGTGATGATAATCGCCCTGGAAAAGGGTGAGATAAACATGGTCGGTTTCCTGAACCCGAGCGCTGACGAGTTCGACAAAGTCACGAATCTTCCCGGCGTCGACTGGGAATACCAGGACAAGTTTCCGGCATACTTCTTTTCCATCACTTTCCAGGACGAGGCATTAGCGGACAAGCGGTTCCGCCAGGCGTTCCTGTACTCGATCGACCGCGCGGAAATTGCCACCCAACTCTGGGGCAATGCGGACCTGACGAAAGTACAGCCGGCGGTACAGTGGGCACCTCCTCCAGGGGTTACTTTGGAAATCGAGGAGTACGCCTACAACCCCGAAAAGTCCACGGCCTTGCTGGAGGAAATGGGCTGGGACTTCGACCGCGTAGTTGAAGTGGTTTGGTTTGGCGCGGATATGCCAGATCAGCTCCCGATCCTCCAGCAGTTCATAGAAGCCGCGGGCATCAAGACCAAACTCGTACAGACCGATGGGGCAAGGGGTTTGGAGGTCTTCTACGAGACTGGCGACTATGAGATAAGCTGGGTTGGCGGCTGGGGCCGGTCCTACTATCCTGAAACAACCAATCTCGGGTGTGACCGCATCTACCCCAACGGTTACAACTCGCCCCGCTACTGTAACGAGGAATTGGATGCTCTGTATAATCAGGCCCTCGCTACGGTTGACGACGACGAACGCAATGAGTTGTACACGCGAGCCAGCGCCATCTGGAATGATGAACTTCCCTGGATACCGCTCTATGCGCCCCAGTCTCTGTTGCTGATACACGAGAGTGTCAAGGGATGGCGGGACAGCCTCATCGGGTCAGAAGGATCTGCCACGATTGGTGCTGTCACAGACCTCGAAAAGTGGTACATTGAGGAGTAGCTACTTTGTAGTGCCGATCTGAAGAAAATCGGCTCCGCCTGGAGTTGTGGGGCAAGGATTTCGATGTTGGGACAACTCTCCTTTGGGGAGCGTCAGTGGTGGGGTAGGCTCACGCCGGCCCCACCACCTCCTTTCCACCCCTCAAACCCTGGTTGAACCGAGGAGGTTACACTTTGGGACGCTATATCTTACGGCGTATTCTGATCTCGTTCCCGGTATTATTGGGCATCACAGTCGTTACGTTCACTTTCGCCAACCTGGCCCCAGGCGATCCGGTTACGGCCATGATTGACCCTATGAGTGGGATAGAACCAGGAGAGGTTGAAAAACTCAAAGAGGCGCTGGGCATCAATAAGCCCATACCGGTGCGTTATGTCCTTTGGCTGAAGGAGGTCGTGCGCGGCAACCTGGGCTACTCCTACGTCACCCATAGGCCGGTGGCCACCATGATCGCCGAGCGGTTGCCGCAGACCTTGCAACTGATGATCACGGCCCTGAGCATCAGTGTCGTCGTGGGTGTTTCGCTGGGCATCTACGCTGCCTTCAACCAGTATTCAGTGTTGGACAATGTGTTCACCTTGTTGGTGTTCATCGGCATATCGGTACCAGCTTTCTTCTTCGCCTTGCTGGCCATTTACATGTTCTCATTCAGGATTCCTCTTTTTCCAACCTCTGGCATGGTGGAGCCACTGAGCACTCTACCACCTATCGTCGACCGTCTCCATCACTTGGTGCTCCCGGCCACGGTTCTGGGCATTGAAGGGATCGCCGGGTACCTGCGCTACACACGCTCCAGCGTCTTGGAGGTAATGCGCCAGGATTACGTAACAACTGCGCGGGCCAAAGGGCTGGCCGAATCCGCCGTCCGCATTGGTCACGTCCTGCGCAATGCGCTGCTGCCGCTGGTGACGATTGCCGGTTTGAGTCTGCCAGGCTTGATCGGAGGCGCACTGTTCATCGAAGTCCTCTTCTCCTGGCCTGGCATGGCCCGCATGGCGATCGAGCACACGCTGGGCCGGGATTATCCCGTGATCATGGGAATCGGTCTCGTTTCTGCGACCATGGTGCTGTACAGCAACTTGGTCGCCGACATACTCTATACTATCGTGGACCCCAGAATCCGCTATGAGTAATGCAGTTCAGGCTGTACCTGGAGAGTAGAGATTCCGGCGGAAATCCTCATTTCCGAATAGAGGAAGAAATGGAAGGCGAAGAGAAAAAACCAGCAAGGCAGGAGTCACTTGTCAGCCCAGATTTGCAGTTCATGGTGCGTGGGCGGGCAGTCGTTGGTCTGCGCGAGCTCATTTGGCGCCGCTTTCGCCGGCATCGACTTGCGCTGGTATCTATTGCAATTATGATTGTCCTGGCACTTGCGGCCATCTTCGCCTCCCAGCTCAGCAGCCCCAATGATCCCTATACGGCCGACCTGCAAAACCTGCGCGCGGCACCAAGTCGAGAGCACATCCTGGGGACGGACCGCTCCGGTCGAGACATGCTTGCCCGTATTCTCCACGGTGGCCGCGTTTCGCTTTCGGTGGGTTTGATAGCCACCTCTATCTATATTTCCATCGGCACCATCCTGGGCGGAGTGAGTGGTTACCGAGGCGGCGTGACCGATTTCGTCATCATGCGTATCACCGACATCGTGATGTGCTTCCCCAGTTTACTCATCATCCTGACCCTCGTAGCCGTCATAGGCCCCAGCATCTTCAATATCATGGTTATACTCGGCTTATTGGGGTGGCCGAGTATCGCCCGCCTGGTCCGCGGAGAGTTCTTATCTCTCAGCGAACGTGATTTCGTCATGGCGGCGCGCTGTTTGGGCGCGACCGAGCGCAGTATCATCTTTCGCCACATTCTACCGAACGTGGTAGGCCCGCTTTTGGTTGCCGCCACCTTCGGCATCGCCGGCGCTATCATGGCTGAGGCAGGGCTGAGCTTCCTGGGTCTCGGTGTGCAGGCGCCACGGCCCAGTTGGGGCCAGATGTTGAGCGCGGCAACGTCGCTCACAACACTTGAGAGAAGGCCTTGGATATGGATGCCACCAGGAGCGATGATCGCCATCACTGTGCTTAGCATCAATTTCATCGGCGACGGCTTGCGCGACGCTTTCGACCCGCGCACGATGCTGGACTGACAAGGTGTGAAATGGTCATCACGACCCTTAAAGAACGATAGCTGATCGGCTTCGGGCTGGCGCAAAGCGGAAGCGAAGAGCCAGCCAAAAGAGTATGCTCACATGGTGTAGAGCCGGTTCTCATTCACAACTGCATCCTTGTTGGCAAAAAGAAATATTGTAAGATGCGCGTTCCTTACGGAGAGGATGAAATGGCAGAGGCTATTTACTTGACCGACATGTCCAAATGTCTGCCTGAAGGCGCACTGTCAACCACGCCGCAGAGGCACAAGTGGCAGGTGGTGGAATACACCGCCGCGGAAGGCCTGGCCGGCAACATGGCCTTCGCTCACGCCCTCTACGAGACACCGGCGATAACCTTACCCCTGAACGTAGAGGGCTGGCATGCGTTGAGCATCGGCTTCTGGCCAGGGGTAGAGCAAGAACACACAAGCCTGGTCAAGCACAGGCTGTCGGGTGAGGCCGTGTACACCGTTGTTGAGCACTATGTACAGAGCCCATCGCTGCCAGGGTGTTTTTGGGACAAGACGGAACTCGTCGAGACGTTTCCCCGGTTTGCCGACCTGACAGGACAGGACCTGATTTTCAGTAAGCAGAATACCGCTCACCCTCCGACTCTGGCGTGTGTCGCCTACGTCAAGTTGGTGCCGCTGACGCAAGCGGAGGTGGCAGCCATTCAGCGCGACAGGGAGCAGCGGGAGACGCGCAGGGTCATTGGCATGAATGATGGCGAAGGTCTGTTTCACCATATGTGTCCGGCGACGAAAGAGGAGCTCCAGGAGCAGATAGAGCCATTTCGATACTCGGATGTGGGTAGGGTGCTCTGGGGTGTCAACCTAAGCGATTTGACCTATTATCACTCCAAGGTGGGACGTTTCTTCGGGACTGAGGATGGTGTGAGTCCTGTGTTGCGCCACGAATACGCGCTCCAAAGCCACAAGGCGCTGGCCGATCAGGGCGTCGTCCCCTTTGCGGCGGCGATGGAATATGCCCATACACTGGGATTGGAGTTCCACCCGTACTACCGGCTGAGCATCGTAGACAAGGCCCAACCCTACTTCTTTTTCTCGACAGAAACCACTTTTCTCCGAGACAATCCGGACTGCCGAATTGTAGCCAAAGATGGTTCGCCGCTGATGAAAGCCAGTTATGCATTCCCGAAGGTGCGGGATTTTATGATTTCCCTGATCGAGGAGGGGATGGAATACGACATTGACGGGGTACACCTTTGCTTCACACGCGGGCCGGAATATATCGGATACGAGCAGCCGGTGCTGGACGACTTCAAACGGCTGTATGGGCAAGACCCGCGAGACGTGCCTGATGACGATGAGCGGCTGTACACCGTCAAAGCGAGCTATCTGACGGAATTCCTGCGGACTGTTCGAAGGACTGCCGACCGGCACGGGGAAAAGAGAGGGCGCAAGATGCAGGTGTCAGCGATTTTTGAAGGCGGCAGGCAGGACATGCGCTATTTCGCCTACGATGCCTACACCTGGGTGAAGGAAAAACTGGTCGACTTCATCATCACGGATCCTCCCTCAGAGTTGATCAGGCTGGCGAAAGAGAACGGGTGCCAGGTGTACATGGCGTCTACCAAAGAAGACAACGTGCAGACAATGAAGCATGCCTACGCTGCCGGAATGGACGGGATGGCCATTTGGGACATCAACACAACGCGTCCCGAAACTTGGGCCTTAGAAAGCAGGTTGGGTCACCGCGACGAG
The DNA here is from genome assembly GCA_965220715.1 of Caldilineaceae bacterium. Taxonomy (GTDB): domain Bacteria; phylum Chloroflexota; class Anaerolineae; order Caldilineales; family Caldilineaceae; genus Bin5. The sequence continues at coordinate 1,627,839 of OZ244843.1, read as the reverse complement.
TTGATTGATCTACCGAAATCGGAACAGTATCCGAAGATGAACCGGGTCAAGTTGATCACGATTCGAGGTCGAGATTTCTCGCAGACGGTAGATAAAAACGTTCCCTCGGGATGGCCCCCAGAGTTGCTGGTTATCTACACCGGGGGATAAGAGAGCAAGGAGGAGGATTCCCATGTGTGCAGAACGTAAGGCCATCTACATCTCCGATCTGAGCCGTTGCCAGCCTGGTACAGCCATATCAGACAAGGCTCGGCATCGTCATTGGCGGGCGATCCCATATGAAGCGGAAGGCGTGTCCGGAACGATGGTTGTGGCCGGCATCGAGTGCAACGCGCCCACGCTGACGCTTCCTCTGGCTGTGGAGGGATGGTATGCCATCCACCTGGGCCTCTGGACCAACTGGGTGGACAGGGTGGTCCGGGTCAAGTTGACGGATGATCCCTGTTTCACCACGTCTACCAATCTGTACCCGGACATAAAGAAGACGAATTTTTTCGCAAGCATGGGAGAAGTGTTTTGGAAATGCGCTGATCTGACGGGCCAGGATTTGCAGATCGGCCAGCAGAGCACGGGCACACCATGGGCGGCCGGCATCGCCTACGTGAAGCTGGAGCCACTGACCTCTGAGGAGGTTGCCGCCATCCAGGAGGACCGGTCTCGAAGCGACACGAAACGACTCGTCGCCTACAACGACGCGTGGAGTGTTTTCGGTGAGAGGGCGCTGATCACGGAGGAAGATATCATCGAGGAGGTAGAACCTTTTCGCGATACCGACTTCCAGAAGCTCCTGTGGGGCATGGGTGCGGGCAGCATGGTACAGCACTTTTCCGACGTCGGGGAATATGCTGAGAAGAAGGATATGACCGATTTCTCGCGGTATTGTGATCGCCAAGCTGCAGAAAGTTTCCGTATTTTGAAGGAGAGGGGGATTGACCCCCTCAAGACAGTGATTGACCATGCCCACGACCTGGGTATCGAGTTGCATGGCACATACCGCGTGGGCGGCTGGGTCTTTCCTCCGCCGGATGACATGGAAGACGAGCTCTTTCGCCAACATCCTGAATGGCGCTGTCTGGACCGAAATGGTCAGCCTGCCGCCCGTTTGAGTTATGCCTTTCCCGGGGTCCAGGATTTTGTGATCTCGCTGTTCCGCGAGGTGGCAGAACGAGGCGCGGACGGCGTCAACATGGCCTTTATCCGCGGTTTGCCTTGTGTCCTCTACGATCCGCCTGTCGTCGAAGGATTTCAACAGAAGTACGGACAGGATCCGCGGGAGCTACCGGAGGATGATCCTCGCTGGTTGTCTTACAAAGCGAGTTGGATGACTTCGTTCATGCGGGCGCTTCGCCAGGAGATGGACCGGATAGGCCAGCGGGAAGGAAGACATATCCAAGTTTCGGCATACGTTGTGAATACCTTGCCGTACAATCTTCAGTATGGCTTGGATGTGGCAGCCTGGGCCGAGGAAGGTTTGGTGGATTTCATCATTCCCAACCCCTGGCATGGCGATATGGATGTTGATGTTGCCTCCTTCGTCGAGGTTACGCGCGGAACCGGCTGTCAGGTTTACCTCGACATTCTGCCGCGACGGATGTCGGCGCAAGAGTACCGGCAGCAAGCATTGGACAGCTACGCAACCGGTGTCGACGGACTGGCATTCTGGGACACGAACAGCCGTTACCCCTACCTGGACGAATGGAGTATGATACGGCGCCTGGGGCACGAGGAGGAGTTGAGTGAGTGGGCGCCTGACCAGTGGCCTGCGTACCGGCAGATCCCGTTGCACAGCCTCGACGGCCAGCGTATGGATAGTCATTCGCCATACTGGTCGGCCTGAGTTGTGGGCGCGGGTGGGGGTGTGTTGGGGGCGCCGTGGTGTTGGAAGGTGGGACTAGGTCGGCCAGCTGGCGGTCCAAACCCGACATCGGCTTCAGTATGTTACTGCGCCAACTCCCTCGGTCATCACCAATTGTCAATTATATTTTTAGCAATGTTTACGGCAATCTGAGCGCCGTTAGGATTGCTTGCTGCAAAGAAAAGTTGAAATATCGGTGAATTCTTAGAGTTCTTGAATTCTCTACCCGATGGAGCGACCTTTTCGAAAGTTGATTCAAGTCGATCTCGATAGCGCTGGGCGATTTGGCTGCTATCACTTGATCGGATTTGCTCGAGCTCATCTTCGAATAACTGCAAAGGTAACCGTGGCTGCGGAGACGAACTGTAGAAGTCCTGCCAATGCTCACGTCCTCCGAAAATCCTGTCGAGTTGATTCGACAGTTCCGCAGACGGCTCATTTTTTCTCGGCATCATCCTCGCTATCGCGCTCAGAGGGAACAATATCCAACAATCTATCTTCTGTGTCCTGGCCATCCCTTCCGCCATAGCCCAGGAGACTTCAGTCGCGAACGGATCCAGAAACACTACTGCGCGTTCGTCGATGCGAAGGTCTTGGCAGAAAGCAGGCAACGCTATTTCGGCGTCCTCATTGAGCACATCGATGTCGCGGCGCGGGAATTCCTCGTGCAGCTTCCTGAGCAATTCAAAACGTTGGGAATCCTTTTCAATAAAGATTGAGTCTATCGAAAGGTTTATCAGTGATTCCTAGAGCGATCCGTGGCGAGCCTTTATGCAACTCTCTGAAGTCATCATAGTCAGTAGTATACGCCGAGCCGGAGCGCCATGACCCTTCGCCGGCAAATGCATCAACGTAAATGAGCCTGAATGGTTGATTCTTCAAGGCAGTGGTGTAAGCGTCCAGATACAGGCTGAGAATTCGTAGCTTCTGTTGGGTCCAGGGACCACCAAAAGATCTGTCAGTCATACTTGTGTCTTACTCCATGATGGGCATTTGACGCCAATGCTTACTATCTATAGTAGCAGCTTCACCGCCGCGTTTGTTGCGCACGCCTCCTAATTGTTTAAGAAAGAAGGCTACGCCAGAATTCACAGACTGATCACGGAGCGAACGCGCCCAGTCCGGATCCATCACTCTAGCACCGGCGCCACTTTCGCCACCGACTATCACCCACTGCAATACGCCTTTCTCCAGCCACTGGGTCAGGTCAAGCCGGTCCAGCAGCGGTTCTGCCGACACGAAACGTATGGGCGCAGGCAGACGATCCAACACGGTCAGTCTGGGAGCGTATTTCTGACACTCAACCGATGTGCCCATCCAGATACGAGCCGGCCAGCCGTCGGGGAAATGTTGCTCATGCTGCTCCCACCAGGCGACTGCCCGGCCCGGCCGTTTCGTCAGGATCTGGAATATGTGGCCCCGCCGTGAAGACGCCTCCTGCATTACCATAAACATCTCGAATATGAAGTCGAACGGTACTTTGGGGTGAAATACGTCCGACATGCTATTGACAAAGACCCGTCGGGGCTTTTTCCAGGTCAGAGGAGCTTGCAGGCGCTCAGGCAGCAGGCGCACATCGTCCGGGCCGGTCTCGTACCCGCGCACACCCATCCCCTTCAGACGGGGATAGAGAGCGTACATATAACAATGGTCGCAGCCGGGCGACACACGGGTGCAGCCGGTTACCGGGTTCCAAGTTTCATCCGTCCACTCGATAGAGGATGGCATGACAGGCTCCAAACTAAGTGACTCTTGATAAGGATGATCTTGCTATGTGCATGACCAATAATAGCACGCATGTTCTCACACTTGCCAGATTCTGTCAAATAGACATATCTGTGTGATATTCCTTAGAGCAGGTCGCTGTTTCGAATACCCCCGACTGTCACTCCGATCTCAGGGACGTGCTGGCTGGGGACTTCTCAGAGCGAAACATATGCAGGCCTTTGTGTTTTGAATCTTTGGCTCATTTCTTTCCCACCACAACCGGCCACCCTGAACCGAGATCGATACCGAGCCGCCGCGCCCGAGCGGCGACCGACGCGGTAACCGCCCGGCTGATCTCCAGTTCATCGACGCGGGTCGAGCGTCCGTCGCGTAAGACGACCTCGCCGTTGACCAGGGCCGTATCCACGCTGCCGGACCCAATCGTCAGCGCCAGCAAGTGAACCGGGTTGTTGGCGGGATAGGATCCGGCGGCGCGTGGTGAGCGTACGACGATGTCGGCGCGTTTGCCAGGTTCGAGGCTGCCGAGTTCTGCTTGCAGGCCGGCCGCGGCGGCGGCGTTGATGGTCTGCATTTCGAGCAGCGCGGAGGGAGAAAGAGGATCATCGCAGACGCGCGAGGCGGAGTGGGCCGCTAACATGGTTGCGGCGGGCGTGCAGTCCATGGCTCCGTCTGCGCCAAGTGATACAGGTGTGCCGCGGCGATATCGCTCCGCCATCCTGAATTCGGCGCTGCGGGCGATGCCGAGCGAGAAGAAGGAGATTGGACACCATACGACCTGGCAACCGCTTTCCCGGATGGCGGCTTCCTCGTCTTCGTCGAGCAGGTTGGCATGGACAACAACCGTATTCTGATCAAGAACGCCCAATTCATGCAGGTGGACCAATTGACTGATACCGGTTACCTCACGATAGATCTCGCCCTCGCCAAGCGCGTAGCCAGCGTGCAGATGGAGGGGGACGTTGTTGGCGCGTGCACAGGAGTGGGCGGCCTGCAGCAGTTCGGGTGAGGCGGTGCCTACGCCATAGACGAAGACAAAGCCGCGCACGAGTGCATCGGCGTCCTGATTGCGGTGCAGTTCTGCATCCAAGAGTCCCAGCGCCCGATCGCGGTCAACGGGCGCGCGGGCCATGAGGCGGGCGCTTTCCAGCCCAGGCATGGCGGCGAGCGTCTCGCGGCGGTCCCAGAGGTAGGGCGGGGCGAAGAGAGCGCGCATGCCGACTCGTTCGACAGCCTGCGCGGCGGCGGCGGTTGAGAACAGGGTGCCCGGCTCGATGAACATGGTGAAGCCGCTGTGCAGCATTTCGACGGCGGCCATGGCGGTGGCGTCCGCTTCATCTTGCGCGTTGACGTCGGCTTTCCAATCGGCGAATTTGATGGTCGAGGAGTCTACATCATGGATGTTATCAAATACTCCCCGACAGGTGGTATGCACAATGTGATTGTGCGCGTCAATAAAGCCGGGATGGACGACAGCGCCTTCGGCATCTATTGTTTCCCCCGCATGATAGCGCTGACGCAGGTCGGCATCGGCGCCGACTTCCAGGATGCGCGAACCTGTGATCGCCACCGCGCCCGGACTGTAGATGGTGCGCGCCGCGTCCATGGTGACCACCTGACCATTGCGGATGAGAATGTCGCACTGGTTCCTGTTCATTGGACTAGCCGGCCTTTCCCTGTTGCAGGGCCTGCCTCAGCAGGTCGCCTTCGGTCAGATAGGTCTGGATCTTGGCGGCGAACTCCGCCACAGACTCCGCCACGGTTGCAGTCGATGTGTCCAGCCTGAATTGCTGCCGGATCAGTGAGTTCTCGTACTCTTCCTCGAAGCGTTGGGTGATATGCTCGACGTCCCCTTCCGGCACGACGGGGTAGGGATGCGGGCTTTCCTGCATCCGCTTGCGGATCACATTCGGCGCGGCCTCTACCAGTACCAGAACTGCGTCGGGCCGGAACTGGAGGATGCGCTGTTCCAGTAAGCGGGAGATCACCCCACGGTCGCCCATCTCGCCGCGGCCGCCATAGCCGTAGTACTGCGGGGCGTAGACCAACTCCTCGAAGTAGAGGCCGATCCCCATGAAATTCTCATCGGAACCCGACGCCCAAGGCGTGTGGTAGTAGAGGTTGTGCCGCTGGATCACCTCAGTCAGTCGGGGGCTGAGTTGTTGAAAGGCGGCGATCTCGTCGGGGGTAAGCTCCTGGCCGTGCGGTTTGGTATCGGGCAGCTTGTAATGGTCGTGGATCAGCTTGAACTCCGTGCCCAAGGACTCTTTAGTCCACTCGTTGATGGCGTGGGCCAGGGTGGTTGTGCCTGCATATTCGCAACCAATCAGAATCAGGTACATTGGTCCGTTTCTCCCTCTACTTCGATGTCTGGTTGTTTGGCGGATCCGGTACTGCTACGTTCAGTCTGCCCCGAGTAACCGGAGAAGTCCTTTGATATAGCCGACCGAGTAAAGCAGCCCGTGATGTGGGCTCTCGTCGTCATAGATCGTATAGGGGAAGTGGCCGGGGATGAGGGCGCCAGTGAAGCCAACTTCTCTGAAAGTCTTGAAAATTTCCAGGAAGTCGCAGTCGGCCTCTTCGAGGAAACACTCGCGGAAAGCGGGCCCGGTGCCCTGAACACCCTGGACGTGACCGTAAACGATCTGCCCGAGGCTGCCAAAGCGGCGGATGGCGGCGTGGATGTCAACATTCATGGCGGTCCAGTTGCCAAGACAGAAGTTAAGGCCGCTTGCCGGGCTGTCGGCGATGTCCATGGCGCGTTGAAAGCCGGATGGATTATGGAACAACCGCGGCATACCGCCCAGCTTTTCGACGGGCGGGTCGTCAGGATGGAGAGCCAGTCTGACGCCGGCTTCCTCTGCCACTGGGACGATAGCGTTGATGAAATATTCGTAGTTGCTCCACATCTCCTCGCGGCTGTACTCACGATCGCGGAAAAGGGGGCCGCGATTGGCCATTTGCAAGTCAAAACTGCTGACCTGGGCGTTGCCGCGACCGGGCGTCGTGAGCGAGGTGCGCCAGGAATTGCGGGTGACTCCCGGCTGATTGACCATCCAGTGGTAGCCATAGACCGGGATGCCGGCCCGCCCCATGTTGCGAATGGTCTCAGCGACATTATCGATCTGCTGGTCGCGCCCTTCCTGGCCCAGGACGATCTTTTCATAGCACCAGTTGGGCAGAGGATTTTCGATCGAAACGAGGTTGAGGCCGGCGTCCTCGCAATGTGTACGCGCCCTCAGAAGGGTTGGGAAATCCCAGAAGGCACCCGGTTCACTGGCCGCCTCCAGGGAGAAACGTGTGCGGTATTCAGGATGGGAGGTAGAACTGAGGGCGACGTCAAGGATGTCGTACTGTTTTAGAAAGCCGAGGAAGTTTTTCTGGTCAGGCAAGGTAGCGTAAGCGCATATTCTCATGTTCGGCTCCAGGTGTGATCAAGTTGAGAGAAGTAGATACGACATTGCGAAGAACCCTACACGATATATTGGCGCCTGTTTGCTGGTCAAGCTGGCGCGGCGTTTGCGCTGCTACGGCAGACGATAGACGAGTTCGGGTTGGGCGGTCTGCATCTTGGTCGGCGGCAAGCCGGCCAGCATCGTCTCCAGATCATCGACGACCATGCGCCCGATGCTGTGCATGTCCTGCCAGACGGTGCCGGCGCGGTGGGCGGAGAGAATGGTGTTGGGGGCGGTGCGAATGGGATGATCGGCGGCCAGCGGCTCCTGCGGGAAGACATCGATGGCGGCGCGGAAACGGCCCTGATGCAGAAGGTCGGTGAGCGCGTCGAAGTCGACAAGGTGGGAGCGGCTGATGAGGACCAGGACGGCGTCGGACCTGATGAGCGAGAGCAGCTCGCGGTCGAGCATGGCCTTGTTCTCATTTGACGGGATGGCCAACACGAAGATGACGCGGGCGGATGTTAGCAGATCGTGGAGGTTGACAGGCGTGCAGCCGCGCTCGTTAATGAAGCTTGCGGGCAACCAGGGATCGTAGACCTGAACCGGGCAACGGAACGGGGCCAGCAGCGGCTTCAGGGATTGCGCCAGTCCACCAAAGCCGATAAAGCCGACGGGCTGGTCGTACAGGGTAAAGGCCGTGCTGTTGCTGGCATAGAGATAGACTTCCTCAGCGGCGGCAAAGTCGCGGTGCCCGCTGACGATACCGCGCGCCGCGGCGATGGCCATGCCCAGCGCCATTTCGGCTACCATCGGCCCATAGGCCGGGGCGCAGCTCAACACGCGGATGCCACGGGCAAAGCAGGTCTCATAGTCCAACAGATCGGAGCTGGGATGGCGTCCGCCCGTCTCCATGATTGCGCGCAGGTTGGGCATGGCGTCGAGTGATCTGCGCTGCCAGGAGGTGGAGATGATGGCGAAGGCATCCCCGCAGGCGCGGGCGAACTCGGACTCGGGAATGGCTTGGTCCTTGCCCCAAATTACGTCGACCAGGTCATGGAGCCGATCCGCGTCATTGCTGGACATGATCATATCCAGGGGACGCGGGTGTGGATTCAGAATCACCTTCTGTTTGGCCATTGCGCGAGATTCTCCGATGTGGAAATGGTCCGAGTCGTCAAGGTTGTGGAGCGTAAAAGGCAGGGCAATCGCGAACCTTAAGTTTTCGGCCTCCTTCACCTACCTGATGGAGGAATTGGGCAAGATTCAGACGCTATCCAGGTGAAATCGGGGCCGTCAATGCTCGTTTCCTGCTGGAATTAGCGGACAATCCGCTACTATCACGAAGTTCGCGATAGCCCTGGCGTAAAAGGCGTTCGCTCTTGCGCTCGAACTGGTAACTGCCGTAGACTACCGGGGTCCCAGAGGGTGCCCCAGCCTCCCTGCCAGAATCAGCCTGGGCTCGACAAGAACTGTGGCAGGCTTCAGGGACAACCCGGACAGAAAGACCAGCCTGAACTACGCCCGTTTGGAAAATTGCGAAAAAAAGGTCCTGAACGCTATGTCTGAACAACGAGAGAATGCAGAGTTTCCGAGCCACACGGTCTCTTATGAGATTATGACCAATGTGGAAAGCGAAGACAAGGAGCGCAGTTTTAAGGTGCTGGCAACGCCGCAAGAGATCGATCAGTTGGCCGAGCAGGGGCACCTGATCCGAGAGGCGCTATTTCGGGGCGAGCAGTTGGAACGGCTGCGCAATGCTCTGGATGAAGTCGAAGCTGCCGAAGTGACAGCGGGATCATCGGTCATCAGCCGCTCAGGGCGGTTCGGCGGCTGGTTTCCGCGCCATCTGATGGACAAGCACCCGGCATTTCTGGAACTGCTCGACTTTCAGCCTATGCTGTCGGTCGCGCGTGCGGTATTGGGACCGTTTGTACGCATCCGCAACGTCGGCGGACGGGTTAGCTACCCGGGCGAGCCGAACCAGGAGACCCCACTGGCACCTACACCGGCGAACAGTGCCGAAACCGTTGCCGGCTTTCTTCTCCTTTCCTCATACTGTAGACTGCCTGATTTATCTGGATGAACTGAATGACGCGAATGGTACGCTGGCGATTGTACCGGGATCGCATTTGCGGATCCACGACCCGCTGCCGGCCGATTGTTTCGACGATCTGCCGGGACAGAAGGTGGTGAGCGGGCCGGCAGGGACATGTATAATCATGCACAGTAACCTCTGGCACCGGGCTTTGCCCACCCGGCCCGACGGTGAAAAGCGCCGCGTGCTAATCGTCTGCTACGGGCCGACATGGATGCGTTATTCTCCCTTTGGTACCAAACCGGATAACAGTCTCGTCGATGCTCTATTGGAAGAGGCTACTCCTGAAACGAAAGAGCTGTTGGGGGTCGGAGGCTATCAGTAAGCGCGATCAGCCGCGGCCTACGTATGGCATCGTATTGGCCATGACGGTAAGGGTGAGTACGTTGGTGTCCAGGGGCAGGCTGTCCATATAGAGGATCGTTTGGGCGACCCCGTCGGAGTCCATGTTCGGCTCGACCATAGTGGTGCCGTTGGCCTGCAGAATGCCGGAACGCATGCGTTCGGTCATTTCGGTGGCGGCGTTACCGATATCGATCTGGCCGCAGCAGATGTTGTAGGCGCGACCGTCGAGAGATGTGGATTTGGTCAGGCCGGTGATGGCGTGTTTGGTCGAGGTGTAGGGGGCGGAGTTGGGGCGGGGGGTATGCGCCGAGATGGAACCGTTGTTGATGATGCGCCCGCCCTGGGGCGTCTGATTTTTCATGATGCGGAAGGCCCGCTGCGTACAGAGGAAGACGCCGGTCAAGTTTACGTCTACGACGGCTTTCCAGTCTTCGAAGGAGATCTCGTCAAATTCGACGCGCGGCGCGCCGCGGCCGGCATTGTTGAACAGGAGATCGAGCCGGCCAAATGCTTCGAGGGTGCGGTCGAAAAGTACATCTACCGCGGTCGGGTCGGTCACGTCGGTGGGCACGATCAGTGCCCGCTCGCCGGCGCCGGCTTCTGCGGCCGTTTCTTCGAGGCGGTCGAGGCGACGCCCGGCCAAGGCGACTGAATAGCCTTCCGCCAGCAGGAGCAGGGCGGTCCGTTTGCCGATGCCGGAGCCGGCGCCGGTGATGATTGCAACTCTGCCGGATGTGGTCATATTTGTGCGCTCCTTTGTTATGGTGGATAGTGGTTCACAGTTGTGGATTGAGGGAGCACCGGCGGCTGCGCAGCGGATGCCGGCTACAGGTATTACGCTTGTGCACAGTCTATCACGGCTGCAATCCATTTCCTACTTTCCGGGTAACTACTAAGCCGTATGCAGAGCCTGTTTTGACCAGCCTGTTTTGACCAGCCCTTTGTCCCCGCCGCCGTTCAGGCTCTCGCATCGTGTATTTGCTGGCAGCCGCCACTTTGGATGAGCCGCACAGCTGGAATCACGCCGAGCGGTGGATGAGGGATGGTTTTGGGCGGGGGCGTTGCGGGGGCGGAGCCCCTGCACAAGGGAGGGCCGAAGGCCCGACCGCCCATATGTAACGAGAGAGTATAGCGGAGTGAGTCAAACACCTGCCACGCCTGAGTCAGAGGTGGCATTGGCTGAGTAGTTACCTTTCCGGAAAAGGGGCGGTGGCAGGGCCACATGCAGGGACGTCAGGAGCAAATTGAAGCGCGATAGGAACAGATGCTGGATTCACAAAACATCATACACAGTGAGGAGTATGAACGATGAAGATTTTGCGTTACAGTGCCGACGGTTCGACAAGCTACGGCATTCTGGAAGAGGACGGCGAAATTCGCCAGTTGGCGTCCTGTCCGTTCGACAGTTTGGAAGAGAGCGGCGAGACAACGCACCTGGACAACGTGCGTGTGCTGGCGCCGGTGGGGAAGCCGCGGTTGATCGGAGTGGGGCTGAATTACCTTGCCCATGCGGAGGAGGGCGGACAGACGCCACCGGACCAGCCGATGCTGTTCATGCTGCCCTGGACCGCCATTCTCGACCCGGAGGAGGCGATCGTCTACCCGCGGCAGGGGCAGAACGTACATTATGAGGGCGAACTGTCGGTGATCATCGGCAAGAAGGCGCGCCGGGTGGCGGAGGCCGATGCGCTGGACTGTGTCTTGGGCTACACGTGCGGCAACGACGTCAGCGAGCGGGTGATCCAGGCCAATGAGATGAGCAACGGCTGTATGCTGATAGGCAAGGGGTTTGACACGTTCAAGCCGCTCGGTCCTTACATTGCCACCGGTCTGGATTCGACCAATCTTGAGTTGACAACCCGTGTGAACGGCGAGGTCAAGCAGCACACCAACACGGACGACCTGATCTTTACGGTGGCGCAACTGATCGCTTATATCAGTGAGGCGGTTACGTTGCTGCCGGGTGATGTGATCATGACGGGAACGCCGTCGGGCGTCGGTCCGGTCCAGCCGGGCGATGTTGTAGAGATTGAGATTTCAGGGGTCGGCGTACTGCGCAATCCGGTGGTGGCGGAGGAGTAATCCGGGATAGCGGTGTTGTGACGTCACGCGGCTTCCCAGTTTCCTTGCAGGACGGGAAGTTCTGGCGTCACAGCCTGCTCCTCGCTTTCGGCTACACAGGAATATCTATTGGTTCTGCCGGGCTACATACTCTCTGAGGATATTCCGAACTAGCCTTTGATAAGGTGCTCCCGACTCCTTAGCTTTATGCTTGAAGAAAGCCACTGTCTCCTTGTCAAGAGATAAGGTGACCTTTTCACTCTCGGATTCTTTGAAGACCAGTTCTTCAGGGCGCGGCAAGAATTTCTTGTCTACAATTTTTACATGCTCGATATCTGGTAGTTCAGGATTATCCGTATAGTCTACGGTCTCCCACGTTTGCCTTGGCGGGTCAAGATTCTGGCTCATGCGGTCCCCAGTTCCAAGTATAACTTCCGGTATTTTCTCCAGTACCCAGCCCCGGAGATCCTGATTCTGTTCGCTCTGTAGGTAAAGCGAACTGTCATAATGCCACTTTCGACTCTACCGACACAGAAAAATCTTGTTTCGCCTTGAGTGCTGTGAATTGCATCTTCCAGGACAATCAAGTGAGGATCTGAAAAAGCATATTGAGCGTCTTCAAAGCCTCACACCGTGCTTTGCCTGATTCTCCTTGTTCTTGTTCTCATCCCACTCGAAGTTCTCCCTGCTTGTCATATTCGCGGTTACTCTGAACTGGGATTTACCATAGCCAAGTGTAGCATGAGAGCATTGTCAGGGCAATCACGATGATATCATCTGATGGCGAAGAGACGCTCCGGTCCAAGGGCAGGCTGCCGGATTTGACCGGTCTCGAAGTGACAACCCGTGTGAACGGCGAAGTCAAGCAGCACGCCAACACGGACGACCTGATTTTTCCGGTGGCGCAACTGATCGCTTATATCAGCGACGCGGTTACGCTGCTGCCGGGTGATGTGATCATGACGGGAACGCCGTCGGGCGTCGGTCCGGTCCAGCCGGGCGATGTGGTTGAGATTGAGATTTCAGGGGTCGGTGTACTGCGCAATCCGGTGGTGGCAGAGGAGTAATCCGGGAAAGCGGTGTTGTAGCGTCAGGCGGCTTCCCAGTTTGCCAGCAGGACGGGAAGTTTCCAGCGGGCAGGTGGACGCCAGTCAGCCCACGCTTGGAGCTGCTGGCGGCGAGACGTTACACACTCGCCGGCGACGCGCCGCGCCCGCTGGCGGATATGTTCCCCTTCAGCAACTGAAAACAGGCCAAGATCGATCGCAACGGCAAGCTCGTCTTCGTCCTTCCATCGCCATGAACTGAGGTCGGCGCCAATGACCACGTCAAGGGCATGGTCCGTTGTGTCGAAACCGATGGCAGTACGTCTGAGTGGTGTTTCAGGATTGACCTTCCAGCCTTGGTGGGTCCAGTCCTGAGCGGACCAGATTGTCCAGACGGAGCAGGCTTCGCCCGGCACGGAGGCCCAGAGGTGGTGTTGCCCGGTCCATTCGTAAAGTTTACGTTCCCACGCACCACTGGCGGCGACGTGCAGGTGCTCTTCGCGGGTGCAGATTGGTCCGGAAAACATGGTGCCGGGAGCTATGTAGAGTGATACCAGGGCGCTGCTGTCTTCGATTACCGTAGCTGGAATTGCGGCCCAGACGCCTCCTGGCCACACCTGCCTGAATATTATATGGTCACCTGAGGACCAGCGTGGTGCGTTCGCTTGCGGGGGTGTCAACGTTTGCCTTCTGCTTTCGCTATTTTCACATTTGCCTGAACCTATCCAGGCAGATTCGGAACCGTCTTCTGAGGCGATACTCCTGACTCCTGCGCGTAATTCTTGAAGAAAGTCACTTACCCCTTATCAGGTGTTAACGTTGCCTTTTAATACTTGGATTCTTTGAAGACCAGCTCTTCAGGGCGCGGCAAGAACGCCTTGTCGACAGTTTTCATATCTTTTAGATCTGGCAAATTGGGATTGTCTGTATACGCTACAGTCTCTCACTGCCGCTTTGGCGGTTCCGGTCGCGGTTGCATTCCTCCTCCTTTTTCAAGGACAGATTTCTAATTCTTTTCTCTGCCCAGTCCCGCTGATACTGTTTGCTCGGCGAGCGAAGCGAGCGGTCAGAACACCATAGTCAGACCACCCGAAACAGGAATTTCGTCTAAACTGCAGAGTACTGAGGAAGGCATGTCCCACGATTAGTTGGATCAGCCGTGCACACCTGTCGAGCAACTGAGATTGGCGAAAGAGGCCATGAACGACTGCGGAGAAGCAGTGGCTCTTGCGATGGCCGCCTCATGACGCTCCGTTTGGGCTTTCTGACCTCTAACCTGGTTCTCTCCAAACAGGGTTCCACCGCCGAAACAGAAGGGGCGTGCAACAGGAAATTCTGGTAAGGAAGCCAGATAGTCATTACAGTTGGTTTCTCCCGCGGACAACTCGTATTTCAACGTTAAGCGTGCCGCCAAATCGTGTATGACTGTCAGGTGTGGAAACTGAATGTTTTCCAGTCCCTTTGCCTTGCCAGCATACGTCTCAACCAATTTCGTCACTTCCTCCCTGTCTTCGATACACCGCAGTTCAGCGGTGGCATAGGCGTTCATGTAAATCACGGCAATTAAGTGGTCATCGACTGCCATATCCGGGATTTCCCCTTTTTCGAGAGTCTTCCTCAGACCCAGTGACCCGTCATTTTCCATAGCAGTCATTGCCCACAGTTGCAACCATCGATCGTTTTTCATCTGCTCTATATCGAGGACGGTGACAGCTTCGCCCTGCCTGTTGACGAAAAGAGCGGGCACGCCGCCGAGATATTTTAAGGAGTTAAGGTGTTGGGCAAAACGCGGTGGAATGTGAAGTGGCTCAGGGGTGGGGATGAGCGCAAGGGATTCAGGAGCGATTACGCAGCCGGACAGCAAAAGAATCAGACCGCACAGGAACAGGGAGCGTTTCATCGTTACTCTCCTTTCTATCTTCATCTTTTCATCTACTTTACCACGAAAACACTGATTTCTAAACGCGGTGGGTGAAACGAACGGTCAGGTTCAGCCCTTGAGGGCGCCGGACGTGAGGCCTTCGATAAACTGACGCTGGAAAAGGACATAGACAAGGATCATAGGCAGGACGATGATCGTGATTCCGGCGGCAATCAGCGTATAGTCGGACTCGTAGCGCGTTTGGAAATAGAGCAGACCCAACGTCAAGGGGCGGAGGCTCTGCTTCTGCAAGTAGAGGAGGGGCAGCAAAAAGGCGTTCCACGAGGCGATAAACTGGACAATGCCCAGTGTGGACAGGGCCGGTTTTGCCAGCGGAACCATGACGTGCCAGAAGACGCCAAAGTCGCCACAGCCATCAATTTTTGCGGCGTCGACCAGTTCGATGGGCAGACTCATGAAAAAGGCGCGCATCAGAAAGATGCCGAAAGGTATGCCCAGGGCGATCATCGGCAGGACACCGGCCCAGTAGGTGGTGAGCAGCCCCAGATCGCGTAGCTGATAGTAGAGGGGGATCATAATGGCCTGAAACGGAATGATGATCCCTGCCAGGAAGAAGTAGAAGAGGACATCACGGCCTACAAAGTCGATTCTGGCTAAAGCATAACCGCTCAGCGAACAGCAGATCAGGACGCCGGCCACGGTTGGCAGCGTAAGGATCACTGAATTCAGGAAAAATTCGCCGAAATGACCTATGTCCCATGCGGTTGCGAGGTTTTGCCACTGGGGAGCCACGGGGAGGGAAAACGGAGAGTTGTAGAACTCCTTTTTCGTCTTCAGGGCGATGCCGACAATCCACACGAAGGGTAGCAGGCTGATGATGGCGAAGAAGAGGAGCAGAATGTATTTTCCGATCTCTCGCAGGGTGAGCCAGAGCTGCCGCTGAGCGAAGATGGGGGTGGGAGCGAGCCGAACTGAGGAAGCGTTTGTCGTCTCGGCAGGCTCGCGTTGGGCGGTTTTGGCGCGCATGGCCTCAACTTTCCCCGCCACGTTCGCGCAGGCGAACGAACACGACCGAGACAAAAAGGATGATAACAGTCAGGACAATCGAGAGCGCTGTGCCATAGCCCACGAAGTTTTGTTGGAATGACTGCTTGAAGATGTAGGTCGCCACGACCTCGGTATGGTAACCTGGCCCGCCCGCTGTCATCACGTAGACAAGATCGAAGACTTTGAAACCGCCGATCAGGGAGAGCGAGACCAGCAGCGTAATGACATGGCTCAGTTGGGGGATAGTCACATAGATGAAGCGCTGCCACGCATTGGCCCCGTCGATCTTGGCGGCGTCAAATAGATCCATGTCCACATTCTGCAACCCGGCCAGCAGAATTGTCATGTGGAAGCCATAGCCGGCCCAGGCCGCCACCATGATCAACGAGATCAGAGCCGTGTTCGGTTGGCCCAACCAGCCCTGCGCCAGCATGTCAAGGCCAATGGCGCGCAGAAACTGATTGAGCGCTCCATACAAGGGGTTGTAAATCAGGCCGAAGATGATGGCGATGATGACAGTCGCGAGCACATAGGGCATAAAGAAGATGGTACGGAAGGCCGTGCGGCCGCGCGCGCCGTCCCAGAGCACGGTGGCGAGCAAAAGCCCAATCGAGAGGGGGATGATGGTCTCAAGTACAATCCAGATGAGATTGTGCAGCAAAGCCTGCTGCATGATGTCATCAGCAGAGAGCGCGCGTATATAGTTTTGCAGGCCCACCCACTCTCTGACCGGATTGACGCCGTCCCAGTTGGTAAAGCTGAGTCGAATGCTGCCGACGAGTGGAAAGGCTACAAAGGTGACATAGAAGATGAGAGCTGGCGCCAGGAAGAGGAGTGCAGTCAGGTGTCGCCTCAGAAAGGGACGCCATCTGAAGTTGGATGCGCTACCGCGTTGCCGTTTGCGTGCGCCAAGCAGTGAAGATGTCCGCATATGTGTCGTCACGTGGGCAGGAGTGCAGCCGCTTCTCCTGCATCAGGCTGGCGTCAGGCCCGCATCTTGCCTTGGGCCTGACGCCTGGACGAGCCTCAACACTTCAAGCCATACTGGCCACCGTCAATGGCCGACTGCCACTGCTCCTGCAGATCCAACATCTGCTGTTCGGGTGTCTTTTCGCCGGCCAGGATCTGCTGGAAACCGGCATTCATCATGTCGTAGACGCCCGGCGGCGAGAACCCGGCCGGCATCCAGCCAAAACTCTGATCGGGACTCCGCAGGATGGATAGTACTTTCTTCATGAGGGACGACAGATTCAGACTCTCCACGTCGAATGGCATGGGCGGCACGACACTCACAGTTTCGACCCACACCGGCACAGCTGCATCGCTGTAGAGGAAGTCGATGAATTTGAATACTGCATCGGGGTCCACCGAATCCTTGGGAACCTGATAGCCGGACCCGAGCCAGGCTTGGGGGAGGACCTCGCTGCCATCGATCGATGGGTAGAGGTAAATATCAGGCTCAAATTCCGTTTCAGCCTCCAGTATAGTGCCCACCCACCATGTGCCGGTCAACTTGTGGATAGCCTCACCAATAAAGAAGAGATTGTTGGCGTCCTGCCCGGGGATGGCGTTGGGATTGGGCGGATAGAAGCCCTGCTCCAGATAGTCGACACAGATTATCTTGATTGCTTCCAGCACTTCAGGGCGGTCCCAGGAAGCACCGCAGAGCGTGATGTCGTCCATGCCCGCCTTTCCGACCAGATTGTTCAGAGGAAAGCCAAATGTATGGCGTAGTTCACCTCGTCCGGCGTTGCCAATTGTAATTGGAATATAATCTGCTTCTTTCACGGCTAAACAGTTGGCCGTAAATTCGGCATGCGTACTGGGGACTTGCAGGCCAAGCTCGTCATAGACGGTCTTGTTGTAATAGACCGGTTCAAACTCAAGCTCATGGGGTATGGCGTAGCGCTTGCCTTCCAGCGTACACCACTGTTGGGCGAATTCGAAGATCTTCTGGTCCCAGCCGTACTGCTCGTAGGCGTCGTCCAAAGGCATTAGCTGGTCGGCATTGACAAGAACTTGCAAAGCGAAGGCACCCAGGTCATAGTACATCAGATCCGGCCCGGTGCCGGCGCCGAGCGCGGTCTTGAGCAGATCCCGCAGCTGCTCATTGCCGGAATAGACTTCGCGCTCGATGGTGATATTGGGGTTGGCCTCTGTGAAATTATCGACCAACTCCTGCATTCCGGCGTCGGCGCCCCCACCTGACCATTGGTCCCAAACCAGGATAGTAACCGCTTCCTCGCCTGCTTCGCCCGTTGTATCCGTCGGAGCAGCCGGCACACATGCGGTCGCGGCAATACCCACACCGGCGACACCGGCCCAACGCAAGAATTCTCGTCGAGTTGTCAATCCGTACATTTGAGTTTCCTCCTTCATGCTAATATCACTCATGGCCTGATAAGACTGAGCAGATACAGACGTCCAAAAGTGAGCGTATCCAATAAGTGATGTTTATTGGGAATATATGGCAGTCGATTGTAACATGGAAACGGAAGTAGAACAATCAGGATAAAGTCAGGGAGACGAGGCGATGTTCTCCACTTCAATATTCCAATTGCCGCGTGTCGAAAATACGGGAGTCGTCAGAGGGCAGGTTGCCCTGCAGTCGGGAAGTAGGGAGGCGTAGCGGATGCCTTTCACTATCGACGGCGTCGTACCCTGGGGGAGGACGATGGCCGAATACTGCGGGATGTTCGACCTAGGGGAGCGGGACCTGCGCGGGCGCATTCTCGGCTGCGGGGACGGACCGGCCAGCTTCAATGCGGAGATGTCGGCGCAGGGATACAGGGTTGTTTCGGTCGATCCGCTGTACGCGTTTCCGGCGGCGGCCATAGAACAGCGCGTCGAAGAGACGTACGAGATTATAATGGAGCAACTGGCGAGCAACCGCGACGATTTTGTCTGGACCTATGTGCCATCGCTACCCGCGTTGGGGCAGCGGCGGATGGGGGCTATGCGCCGATTTCTGGCCGACTTCTCGCGGGGCAAGTGCGAAGGCCGCTACCTAGACGCCTCATTACCCGACCTTCCCTTTGACGACAACAGCTTTGACCTCGCGCTTTCCTCTCATTTTCTCTTCCTGTATAGCGAACAGTTTGACCTGGATTTCCATATTGGCGCTTTGCAGGAGATGCTGCGGGTCGCCCCGGAGGCGCGGGCCTTTCCGCTATTGCAGATCGGGGGAGCGCCGTCGCCCCATATCCAGGGCGTAATGGACGCTTTCACTGCACAGGGCATTCAGGCTAGAATAGAGGACGTGCCGTATGAGTTTCAACGGGGCGGCAGCCGGATGTTGCGCCTGCGGAAGTTGTCCGGGACACAACAAGATTAGCCGACGGAATCCGGTAACGGGGATCTGAAATGATGGCAGTCCTTCCGCATACTCATAACGACTACGACCCCATAAACACGCGCAGCAACATTCCCGGCGCTCGCATTATTACTGCGCGCACGTGCGGTGCTACGCAGATGGAGTTATGGGAGCAGTATATGCCTCCCGATGGGGTTATCCCGCTGCACTACCACGATTGTGAGGAGAGCTTGACCTTTCTCAGTGGTGAAGTCGAAGTCACTCTGGGCGAGGAACGGCACCGGGTAAGCGCCGATACAACTGTATTTGTCCCAGAAGGCGCTCTGCATGGCGTCCGCAATGTGGGGGATGTGCCGGTGCGCCTGATAGCAGTCTTTACCCGCGCCGCGCCAGCAATCCTTTACCCAGACGCGGGTGTGTCCACTTAAGTATGTTTTTTGAGCACTATTTGATTTGTACAAGAGGTGCTATAATCGCCTCAGTTAGCCATTTTGATGATCCTTGTACGCAACGTGGCTGCAAGGCGTATGGCGGACAGTTTCCCGATCGCACTGGCAATGCGTTACTGAGTAAAGGATGAACACACGCATTTATTTAGCCAAACTGATCGATGCGTTGGTGCCGGTGCTGGCGATGCTGGCCGCGCTGTTGGTGGGGGTCGTGTTGCTGCTGTTGTTAGGCTCTGACCCGATCGAAGCCTACAGCGCATTGATACGGGGCGCGCTGGGAAACGTCAGCGGTATCACGCAGACTCTAACCAAGGCCACACCTCTGCTGTTGGTGGGTCTCGGTATCTGTATTGCCTTTCGGGGCGGCGTGATCAACATCGGTGGTGAAGGGCAGATCGTCGTCGGTGCGCTGGCCGCGACGGCATTCGCGGTGGGATTCGAGAAGTTGCCTGGCTTGATTCTGCTGCCGCTGACCCTGTTGAGCGGCGCGGCAGCAGGGCTTGTATGGGGTGGCATCCCCGGCCTGCTGAAGGCACGTCTGGGCGTCAACGAGATTCTCACCACGGTGATGATGAACCAGATCGCGCTGCGCCTGATGAATTTTCTGCTGCGAGGGCCGTTGCTGGATCCGGAGCATGTCGCGGCCGGCACGAGCATTCCCCAAAGCGCAACGCTGCCCGAATCGGTATGGTTGCCGCGATTGGTGCCGCGCACGCTTTTCCACAGCGGCGTATTTCTCGCCGTTCTCCTGGCTCTCGCCGTCTATTTCCTGCTCTGGCGAACGACAATCGGCTACCGCATCCGCGCCGTAGGCCTGAACCCCAACGCCTCCCGCTATGCCGGCATTCCTGTCCCCAAATATGTCACACTGTCGCTGGCGCTGAGCGGTATGCTGTGCGGGTTGGCCGGCACGGTGGAAGTGTTGGGCGTTCATCATCGTATGCTCGAGGGGTTGAGCGGCGGCTACGGCTTCAGCGGCATTGTGGCGGCGCTCTTTGGCAAACTCCACCCGCTGGGGGCGATTCCGGCCTCGGCGCTGTTCGGGGCTCTGCTGGTCGGTGCGGACAAGATGCAGCGCGCTGTGCAGGTTCCCAGCGCATTGGCCATCGCCCTGCAAGGCCTGGTCGTGCTCTTTGTCGTTTCCAGCGATCTGTATGTGCGACGGCGCGCCCGCCGGCGGGTTGGGGCTGATGGGCCAGACGGGCCGATCGTGGGGGACGAGGAAAACCAAGTTGAAGAACGGTGTGCGGATACGGAAGAAGATGTAAATCTTTCCTCTGCGAGTACGGAGCGCGGGGAGAACTGATGAGACGGTGCGGCGCCCGGCCACCCAAGAACTACTGGGAGGACGTACGCCGGAGTCATCACCACGAAATGCCGACATGATCGACGAACTGTTTACGATTTCCACACTAGTCGGAATACTGCATAGCTGCGTGCGGTTGGCAACGCCCTATCTTTTCGCGGCTCTGGGGGAGACTTTCGGCCAGCGCTCGGGCGTTCTGAACCTGGGCGTGGACGGCATAATGCTGATGGGCGCCTTTTTCGCCTTTTATGCAGTATTTGAGGGGCATAATCTGTGGGTGGGGGTGCTGGTTGCAATAGCGGTTGGCATGTTGATGGGGATGCTGAAAGCCTTCGTCAGTGTGACGATGCAGTCGCTGCAAGGCATCAGCGGGATCGGCCTCTATCTATTCGGCCTCGGTCTGAGCAGCCTGCTATTCAAAACGCTGATTGGTTCGGTGAAAGGGGTCAGCGGCTTCCGGCAGGTGGCCATCCCGCTGCTATCCGATCTGCCGGGTATCGGACATATCTTTTTTAATCATAACGTATTGGTCTATCTCGCCTATCTGATGGTGCCGATCTCCTGGTTCGTCATCAACCGCACGACATTGGGCCTTAAGATCCGCGCGGTCGGGCATAACCCGGAGGCTGCCGACACCTTGGGAGTCAGTGTCAATGGTGTGCGCTACACCACGCTGATGATCGGCGGTGCGCTGGCGGCAGTGGCGGGCGCGTCACTCAGCATTGGCCTGCAGAACGTCTTCCAGGAGAACATGACGAACGGGCTTGGCTTTATTGCGGTTGCTCTCGTCTACTTTGGTAGTTGGCGGACGGTGGGAGTGCTGGGCGGCGCGCTGCTGTTCAGCCTGGTCAATGCCCTGCAGCTATGGGTACAGGCGCTGGCTATTCCGGTCCCGTCGGAAGTGGCCGTCATGATGCCCTACATAATGACCATCGTTGTGCTTGCCTTCACAGCACGGCAGATTCAGAAGCCAGCGGCCCTGGCCAGGTCGTATGAGCGGGGCGACTAATAAAGGCTATTGCAGCGTTAACCGTTCCTTACCCAAAGAGAAACTCATGTTAAGGCGAATCAGAGTACTCACGTTGATTCTCTTACTGCTTCTCGCTGGCTGCGGCAGATCAGACAGGGATGCCGATGCTGAGACGGTCGGCGCAGATGGAGCTCCCTTTCGTATTGCAATTGTCATGCCAAGCAGTACGACGGATATTGCCTGGAGTCAGTCGATGTTCGATTCGCTGAAGGCGGTTCAGGCTGAAATGGGAGGAGAGGGAGCGCTGAAGATCGCATATTCAGAAGGGATGTTCAGGGTGACCGACGCGTCGGCGGCCATCCGCGATTACGCGTCGGAGGGATACGACCTGGTGATTGCCCACGGCGCCCAATACGGCAATTCGGTGTTTGAGGTGGCCAGCGACTTTCCGGAGACCAGCTTCGCCTGGGGCACTTCGTCGGATACGGGCGCAGACCGGGGAATCGAGAACGTATTCGCATACGGCGCGGTCGCCAATGAGGGCGGCTACGTCAACGGCGTCGTCGCCGCGATGCTCTCCAAGAATGATGTCATTGGTGTCATCGGCCCCGTGGCGGGTGACGCCAAACTTTATATTGACGGCTTCGTCAGAGGCGTTACAGATGTCAAACCGGATGCGCAGGTAAACATCAGCTACACGGGCTCCTTCGGCGACACGACGCTGGCCGCCGAGGCCGCCCATGTCCACATTCAGGCCGGCGCCGATGTGTTGACCGGCTCCGCCCAGCAGGTAGCCGGCGCGATCGGCGTCGCCAGAGAGAATGGCGTCGCCTGGCTGGGTACGCAGAGCGATCAGATATCTTTAGGCCCGGACGTTGTGGTGACAAATCAGATCTACAACTGGGCCAATGTTGTTACCGATATGATCGCCAAGATTGAAGCAGGGGAACTGGGCGGCACGGCTTACAAGCTCACGTTTGCAAACGACGGGTTGCGCCTGGAATTCAACGAAAACATTGAGATTGCCGACGAAGTGAAGGAGGCCGCCCGCGGCGCGATCGAGGACATCAAGAGCGGCGTTGTGGATCCGGTTTTAATAGAGGAAGAAGAGTGAGGGTAGGGCCGCCCGCGGCCGAGGAGTATTGTGAAGTAAGGATCATTTCTCATGGCCACCGGTCAGCGCAAGATTGAAGATCTGTTTGTCTACGGAATTGCCAGACCCACTGGAGGGCATCGCGCGGTCAATTTCCGCTTGAACGCGCCCTATGTGCAGATGTACGGAATCGCCAAGCGATTTCCGGGTGTCCTGGCCTGCGATCAGGTAGACTTTGACGTGCGCCGGGGGGAAGTGCATGCGCTGCTGGGGGAAAACGGTGCTGGCAAATCCACACTGATGCGGATACTGTACGGCCTTTATCAGCCTGATGAAGGCCGTATCCTGCGCGACGGCGCCGAGGTGACGATCCAATCGCCGACCGACGCCATCCGCCAGGGCATTGGCATGATCCATCAGCACTTTATGCTGGTCGATACGCTCACGGTCTCCGAAAATGTAGCCTTGGGCCTTAAATCCAGCCGCGAACCGCTTCTCGATCTGGATCGGGTGGAGGAGGGCATTCGCGAGTTAAGCGAGGCGTACGGTCTGCAAATCGACCCGCGAGCGCCCGTCTGGACGCTTTCGGTCGGGGAACGGCAGCGGGTCGAGATCATGAAGGCCCTGTACCGGGGGGCAGCTCTGCTGATACTGGATGAGCCGACCGCAGTTTTGACGCCACAGGAGGTCGATGAACTGTTTGTCACGCTGGGTTTCATGAAAGAAAACGGCTTCAGCTTCGTTTTAATCAGCCACAAACTTCGAGAGGTTCTTGCCATCAGCGATCGCATCACGGTTCTGCGGGAAGGGCGCCTCATCGGGACGGTTCCCACCGAAGAGATGACCCGTCAGGAACTGGCGCGCATGATGGTGGGGCGCGAAGTCCTGCTGGAAAGGACTCGCGACGATGAAGTAGAAGTGGGCAAAGTACGGTTGCGTCTTGAAGAGGTCAGCGCGCAAGACGTTACAGGACAACCGGCCCTGCGAGGTGTGTCCTTATCGGTTCAGGCCGGCGAGATTCTGGGGTTGGCCGGCATCAGCGGCAATGGGCAGAGGGAGCTGGCCGAAGTCGTGGCGGGTTTGCGCCCGATCAGCGGCGGGAGCGTGGAGGTGGACGGCATGCCCATCAATGACTGGACGATTTCGCAGCGCACTGACAGCGGGCTGGCATACATTCCTGAGGAGCGAATGCACGACGGGATCGTGCGCGATTTTGCCGTGTCAGAGAATCTTGTGCTGCAGGAGCATACCCATCAGCCCTTCAGCAACGGCATCTTTCTGGCTTTTGACTATATTGCCAGTTTCAGTCGGCAACTGGTAAAGGACTTCTATATCAGGACGCCCGACATTCGCACCATGACCGGAAATCTATCGGGCGGCAACATCCAGCGGTTGATACTGGCGCGTGAACTTTCGCGGCGGCCCAAGGTTCTGGTTGCCGCTCAACCAACACGCGGCATCGACATCGGCGCGATCGAATATATCTATCAGCAACTGTTGGAACAACGGGACAAGGGCATGGCCACCCTGCTCATTTCGGAGGATCTGGATGAGTTGCTGGCGCTGTGCGACCGGATCGCCGTGATCTACGAAGGGCAGATTATGGAAATCCTGGATCGGAACGAGACGAGTGCCGAAGAGTTGGGGCTGCTGATGGCAGGCGTGTATCCGGCAAAGCAGTAGGGCCGGAAGGAGGAAGGAAAAGGCCCCGCCGGTCGGCGGGGCTTTATTTTTGAGCCGTTGGTCGGGCTCGAACCGACGACCTACGCTTTACGAGAGCGTCGCTCTACCGACTGAGCTACAACGGCATGTCGTCTCCACACTATAGTGTATCGTCCACCGGAAAAGCAAATCCGACGGGGAAGGATTGCGGCCTTTATTGCACGCGTGTAACGTAGCGTCCGTCGCGTGTGTCGATGCGAACTGTGTCGCCTTCCTTGACGAACATCGGCACGTTCAGCCGGAAGCCAGTCTCTAATTCCACTTCTTTGGTCGGACTGTTGGCCGTATCGCCGGCGACAGCCATTTCTGCCCAAACGACTTCGAGATCGATCGTCGTCGGCATGCTGACGTTGATCGGCTCGCCTTCGAAAGTTTCCAATTCCACGACGGTATTGTCTTTCAGGAATTGGACGACCCCTTCCAGCGCTTCCTTGGCCAGAGCGACCTGTTCGAAGGTATCGGTATCCATAAAGTGAAAGAGATCGCCGTCGGTATACAGGTATTCGACTGCGCGTGAATCGAGGCGGATATCATCGACGCGCGTGCCGCTGTTATAGGTTTTTTCGATGGTTGCGCCGCTGCGGAGATTGCGCACCTTGAGCCGAATGGTCGCGCCGCCGCGTGCCATTTTAATGTGCTGGAAGTCAAGCACGCGCCACAGTTGACTGTCTTCTTCGTAGATGTTGCCCCTGCGTAACTGCTGAACTTCCGCCATCTTATTTCTTCTTTCCTTTGTCAACAAATACAGATGAGAACCGCGACCGATTATAGAAGAGATTGTTGTGAGTGTCAAAAACAAGCTATTGCGCGGCGGCTGAAAATGTGCGAGGCGGACCACGCCGATAGGTGGACATAAGGACGGGCGAGAGCTATTCGCCGAATTGAATCAGCGCCATCCGCAGCCGGTCCTCAACGCCGGTCACGTCGGCGGGTATCTGCTGGAGTGCCCGCTGCGCTTCGACCACGCTGTACCCCAGTCCCGTGAGCGCCTCCATCACTTCGGCATCGGCATCGAGCGCCGTGGCGAGCGCCGCCAGTTCGCCCTCGGCCGGAGCCAGTTTGTCCTTGAGTTCGACAACGACCCTCCCGGCCGTGCGTTTGCCGATGCCCGACACGCGCGCCAAAATACCCGGCTCCTCGTTGGCAATCGCGAGGCGCAGCGCGTCCGGCGTCAACGTGCTCAGGGTGGCGAGGGCCACTTTCGGACCTACGCCGCTTACGCCCAGCAGCGCCTCGAAGATGACAAGCTCGTCCAGCTCTTCAAATCCATACAGGCTCAGTTCGTTTTCCCGCACCTGCAAATGCGTATACAACGAAAGATTGTCGCCGGCGCGGAAGCGTGCGGAAGTCGACTCAGGCGTAAAGACGCGGAGACCGATACCGGCGCCCGCATTGCCCACTTCGATGATCAGAAAGTTGCTGTCCACGGCGATAACGGTGCCGCGTACCTGACGAATCATTTCGTATCCTCTGACGGAAGGGGGGTGGAATTGCTGCGCGTCTATGCGTCAGCGACGAGAGCGTGGAAACGCCTTGTCTGCAGATGACAGAGGGCAATGGCGACGCCATCGGCTGCATCGTCCGGAAGGGGGGCTTCATTCAAATCCAGGAGCTGCCGAACCATCGCCTGCATCTGATATTTGTCGGCGTTACCGTAGCCGGTGAGCGCCTGTTTGATGGCCGCCGGCGTATACTCGATCAGCGGCAGATCGGACAGGGCGGCCGCAAGCAAGGCCGCGCCGCGTGCCTGGCCAACCGAAATGGCCGTTGTGACGTTGCGACCGAAGAAAAGCTCTTCGACCGCGACTTCATTGGGCTGGAACTCGCGAATCAGGTTCTGAATGTCGAAGAAGATCTCGCGCAGGCGCAGGTGCATCGGCTGTTCCGGTGTTGTGCGGATCACGCCGCAGGCGAGCAGTTCATAGTCACCAGGGACGGTTTCCTCAACGACGCCGTAACCGGTTGAGGCGGTGCCCGGGTCGATTCCGAGAACGCACCATTCGCGGTCGCGTTCGTCTGTAGAAAAGCCTACGCCGCGCGCTATCATGTCAGGGCGTCCATACATATTCCCGGAGGTCGATCCGGTATGCGCGGGGACGCGCCGGTGGTGTCTGTCAAGACTATGCCACCTGAGCGACCAACTCGTCGGTCAGTTCCAGATTGTGGTGGACCTTATTGACATCGTCAAGCTCTTCGAGCGATTCGAGCAGATGCAGGACGGTCAAACCGGCGCCAGGGTCAAGCGAGAGCGTCTGATTGGGCTGCATGATCAACTCCGAAGTATCTGGCTGAATGCCCGACTTACGCAATGATTTGTCTACCTGGGCCAGTTCGGTCCTTTCGGTGAAGATTTCAACGGCATCGTCGGTCACCTCAACGTCCTCCGCGCCCGCCTCCAGGGCCTCCATAAAGATTTCCTCGGCGTCCAGGTCGCTGGGTTTGCCGTCGCTGTCCTGTAGGTGTATCGCCACATAGCCTTTGGTTGTGAACTGCCAAGCCACGGAGCCTGGTTCGCTAAGGTTGCCGTTTCCCCGCGTAAAACAGCGCCGAACCTCGGCGATGGTGCGATTGCGGTTATCCGTCAGACATTCGAGCAGGATGGCGACGCCGTGAGGCGCGTAGCCTTCGTAGAGGATTTCTTCGATATCGGCGGCATCCTTGTCCAGCCCTGCACCGCGGCGTATGGCCGATTCGATGCGGTCCTTGGGCATATTCTCGGCACGCGCCTTATCGATAGCCAAGCGCAGGCGCACATTGGTGTCACTGTCGGGGCCGCCTTCTCTGGCGGCCACCTGTAGTTCACGGGCAAGTTTGGTAAAGATTTTGCCGCGGGCGTCGTCATTGGCGCCTTTCTTACGTTTGATCGTAGACCATTTGGAATGACCTGACATTTTTGCTCCTACTCTGATCTAATGTACTTTTGCATTGAGAACCAGTATTTTTGCACTGTGGCTGAGAAAGTGATAGAGCCACGTCACAACAGTGCAAGGTAAGCCAGCACATCCGGCCCGTCTTTTACTGCACTGTCCGGCGCATGAGGGGGCGCTGCTCGCGAAGCGGCTATGTTTTCAGTCATTTGGATTTCCCGATTAGACTGCAACGCTAAACATGGCAAGTGTATCCGGTGCACCGGTTCAGACGGTTGGCCTTTTCACCAAGTCTGCTTCATTACCAAAATGTTGCCTGCCATTGGAACTTTGCAAGCCCTGCTCGGTCCCGTCACCAGAACGAGTATGGCGCTGGATGGCTGCGCGGATGAATGCGCTGAAGAGGGGATGCGGGCTTGTAGGGCGGCTCTTGAACTCCGGGTGGAACTGTGTGCCCAACATGAAGGGGTGCTCCGCCACTTCTACGATTTCGACGAGGCGGCCATCGGGTGAGCGCCCGCTCAGCAGGAGGCCATGGGACTCCAACTTCTCGCGATAGGCGTTGTTGAACTCGAAGCGATGGCGATGGCGCTCGTTGATCTGTTCGGGATAGCCGGCGGCGGCATAGGCGGCGCCAGCTTTGGAATCGGGCAGCAGTTGGCAGGGATAGATGCCCAGTCGCATAGTGCCGCCCATATCGGCGATGTCGCGCTGCTCCGGCATCAGATCGATGACGGGCATCTCTGTGCTGATGTTGAACTCGGTGCTGTTCGGCTCTTCGCTTTCCAACACCGTGCGCGCAAACTCGATACAAAGCACCTGCATGCCCAGGCACAGACCCAGGTAGGGTACGTTCCGAGTGCGGGCGAACCGGGCGGCAACGATTTTTCCCTCAATGCCGCGGTAGCCGAACCCACCTGGCACCAAGATGCCGTCAAGCCGTTCCAGCCGTTCCAGTTCGCGGCCCTTTTCCAGAGATTCCGAACTGATCCACTCTATGCCCAAATCGTAGTTCTCGGCCAGGACAGCGTGGATCAGCGCCTCTTTGACGCTCAGATAGGCATCTTCCAACTCCACATATTTTCCGATAATACCGATGTTGATTCGCTCTTTGGGGCGGCCCAGTTCGGTAACGAAACGACGCCACGCGCTCAGGCCGTCCGTGGATCCTTGGGTAGCGGTCAAGGCCAGCCGGTCGACGAGAAGTTCGCCGAGGCCGGCCTCTTGCAGATTGAGCGGAACCTGATAGATAGTGTCCACGGTGACAATAGGGATGACGGCGTTTTGCGCGACGTCACAAAAGAGCGCGATTTTCTCCAGGGCGTCGACATCGACCGGATAATCGGAGCGAACGAAGATGACATCGGGCTGAATGCCGATGTTGCGCAGTTCGCGCACGCTATGTTGGGTCGGCTTGGTCTTCAATTCTTTGCTGGCAGCCAGATAGGGCAACCAGGTGAGGTGGACATAGAGCGCGTTTTCGGGGCCGACATCTTTTCGCATTTGGCGAATCGCTTCGAGGAAGGGAAGCCCCTCGATATCACCGACGGTGCCGCCGATCTCTACAAGGACGACGTCGGCCTCGCTCAAGCGGGCGATCTGCCCGATATGGCGTTTGATCTCATTGGTGACGTGGGGGATCACCTGAATAGTGCCGCCAAGGTAGTCGCCCCGCCTCTCCTTCGTGATCACATCGTTATAGATCTGTCCGCTGGTGACATTGCTATGCTGGTTAAGGTTCTCGTCGATGAATCTTTCATAGTGGCCCAGGTCCAGATCAGTTTCGGCGCCGTCCTCGGTTACGAACACCTCACCGTGTTGATAGGGCGACATCGTGCCCGGATCAACATTGAGGTAGGGATCGAGCTTCATCGCGGCCACGCGAATGCCCCAGGTCTTGAGCAGGAGGCCAATGGAAGCGACGGTTACGCCCTTACCCAGGCCCGATACTACCCCGCCAGTAACAAAGATGTATTTGGTCATCTGCGAATTCCCTTCACTGGGATGCTCTAATCTCTGCCTTATCGGTGAGAAGATCGACCCGCCAAGCGAGTCCGTAGGTGTTGACGCCGGCAAGCGGGCGATGGTTCCAGATTCGAGCAAGAACACAGAAATTGGCGCACAGAAACAGAAGGTGTCACCGTCATTTTGCGGTGATGCGGAACTTTCGGCTTACACCGCGTTCAAACAGTGAAGCGGTATTGAATTCAACAATAAAACAGACACGAGATAATGTGCCCGTGCCCATCTACAACCGTTCGGCTCTGAACAATTGGCCCAGGGCGGAGTTGTGTATCTTGTGAGATGAAGGCGGCAGAAACTCTCATCATAGGCTTTTCGGTTAGACGCCACGCCGACGCAAAACCATTTAACAGCCCGCCATTACGGTAGCACAGCGAGGCCGCGGTGTCAAAGGAAACCGGTGCGCGGGGGGCCGCTCAGGCCGATGCCGGTAGCGTGGATACGGGCATGAAAATTAGCCGGTAGAAAGGGCGTGGGCCGGCTCGCCCAGAGCAACGACAAAGGCGATTGCCCGATCGTCGTCGTGGCTGAGGCTCACGGACCACTGGTTCAGGCCCAGAGACTCGGCGCGACGCGCGGCTGCGCCATGGAGTTGCACGGAGGGCGCGCCGCGCGCATCGGAAACAATTTCCAGGTCGATCCAGCGGATGCCGTCCCGCCAGGCGCCAGTTCCCAAGGCTTTGGCAATCGCCTCTTTGGCCGCGAAACGGGCGGCCAGCGATTCGGCGCGATCGCGGCAGTAGCGCAGTTCCGCTTCGGTATAGAGGCGCGCCAGAAACCTTTTGCGGACGCGTGCCGTGGCGTCGTAGCGCGAGATGGCCCGGCGAATTCGTTCGATTTTAACGATATCGACACCTGTGCGCAGCATCTTTCTCTTTTCGATTTGCTTCCTGCCAGTTTTCCGGTGGCATCACGGCTTGCTTCGTTCAGTCCGCCGGCGTGTCGGGTTCGCTCAGATTGGTCAGTGACGTGGGTGAGTTGCGGTGATCAGCGAGATCGGCATAGCCATACGCTCTGGATACGACATAGAGCGGGCGCGCCTTGACGTCATCGTAGATGCGCGCCAGGTATTCGCCGATGACTCCCAGAAAGATCAGTTGAATCCCCCCCAGAAACAGAACCGCAACCAAGGTGGAAGCCTGGCCGAAGAATGCGTTGTTGCCGGACAGGCGCAAGGCTATTGTCGTGACAATCCCCACCAGGCTTGCCAGCGCCAGGAAGAAGCCAAAGTAGGTGCTGAGCCGCAGGGGAAGGTAGCTGAAACTCGTGATCGCATCCAGTGTCAGGCGGAGCATTTTGCTCAGCGGATACTTGGTGTCACCGGCAAAGCGCTCTGCCCGCTGGTATTCGATGCCGATCTGACGGAAGCCGACCCAACTGCTGAGGCCGCGCATGAAGCGATGTTTCTCGCGTAAACGGCGCATCGTCAGCAGAACCTGGCGGTCGATGAGGCGGAAGTCGCCCGTGTTGACGGGAATCTCCACATCGGTTATGCGGCGGAGAAGCCGGTAGAAGGCGCTGGCGGTCCAGAGTTTGAAGCGGGATTCGCCTTGCCTGTGCGCGCGCACAGCGTAGACAACTTCATAGCCTTCACGCCATTTGTCAAACATCTCCCCGATCAACTCCGGTGGATCCTGCAGGTCGGCGTCAATGATCGCGATCGCGTCTCCCAGTGCGTAGTCCATGCCGGCGGTAATGGCGATCTGATGACCGAAATTGCGAGAGAAGTTGATAATTTTGACGCGCGCGTCCTGCTCTCGCAGAGAAAGCAGCATCGAAAGTGAGGCGTCGCGGCTGCCGTCATTGACGCAAACCAGTTCCCAAGGTTGACCGATGTTGCCCAGGACGGCGGCCATGCGCCGGTGGAGTTCGGGGATTACCTCTTCCTCGTTGAAGATGGGAACGATTACGGAGATGACTGGACGCTGGTCGGGGTCCAGGGATTCCGCTTGTTTCTGGACCGCCTCCTGCTGCGGGGTTGAAACGTCCGCCGGGTTTGTCAGGGCGGGGGAGAGTTGATCCGCCTTGGGTGGCACTGTCTCGGTTTCAGAGCTCATACCGATTTCTTCCTCACTCAAATTCCTTCCGTCGCGGTTTGCTCTCTGGCATCGCTCCGGCCCACGATTGCGGCCGCATTGGCGCCGGAAGCCGATCCAGTTCGGCAACGGGATCCGCAGGAGGCTTCCTATCACAATCGTACTGAAAACTGCAGAGTTGGTCAAGCGAAAGACTGGAGGGGTGTGGGGCCGGATTTGGAGTGAGAGTGGGCTGAAGTATGATTCTGGGGATGAGTGGATGGACAGAATGGTCGGCGAAGGGTCGATTTCCGATGGATGATTTTCGTCGGTTGAAAGAACTGATCGCAGAGACTCGATAATTTGGGATGAACGCAGCGGGGGTTGCGGGCCTGTGGCCGAACTGCTGGGGCCGCCCCGGTTGCGTGTTCGGAGAAAATCGGCTACGCTTTCGGCGACAAAAAGGTTCACGATCTTGCGTCATACTAAACCATCTTCAGAAGTGGCAAAGTGAGAAGAGTGAAAGCCAGGGGACGCCCTCTGTGTCATTCTTTTCATTTCACTCTCTTCTGAGAAACGGAGTGCGCTTCATGCCTGTATTGCAGCCAGTGCCATTGGCAGATTACACCAGCCGCATCTTTCAGGCCGCGGACACGCCCAAGATTACAGCCGATCTCGTAGGGCAGTCACTGGTCTCGGCCAATCTGGCAGGTCACGACTCACACGGCGTTATTCGCATCATGCAGTATCTGCGGCAGATCGATGAGGACGAACTGCGGCCACACGCCACACCGGAGATCGAGCGCGAGACACCGGTCATGGCGCTATACAACGGTCACCGCTGCTTTGGGCAGTTGGGAGCCAAAGTTGCAATCGAGAACGGTATCGGCAAGGCGAGAGGGAATGCGGTGGCAGTGGTGGGTTTGAAGCACTCCGGCCACGTGGGGCGTCTGGGCGAATGGGTGGGGCTGGCGGCCGAGGAAGGGATGATTGGGTTGGCTTACGCCAACGGCGGTCGCTCGGGCGGCCTTGTAGCACCTTTTGGCGGCGCCGAAAGACGCATGGGCACGAACCCGATAGCGGTTTCGATACCATTGAAGGACCGGCCGGCAATGCTGCTGGATTTTGCCACCAGCGCGGTGGCCGAAGGCAAAGTGCGGGTGGCCCTGAACAGCGGCAAACCGATCCCGGAGGGCTGGGCGCTAGACAAGAACGGAGCACCTACCCTGAATCCGGCCGACGTGTACGATGGCGGAATGCTGCTGCCGGCAGCCGGTCACAAGGGCTTCGGTCTGGCCCTCTTGACCGACTATCTGGGCGGGATTCTGACAGGCGCGGGCGGGCCGGGCCTGCCGGGCTCGATCCTGGGCAACGGCGTCCTGTTCATCCTTCTGAACATCGATTATTTCCGCCCGTTGGAGGAATTCTTTGCCGATGGGGCACATATCGCCGACCGGATCAAAGATACAAAACCGGCGCCGGGCTTCGATGAGGTGCTGATACCGGGCGAACCGGAGGCTCGTTCGGCCATAAGCCGTCAGGAGAATGGGATCCCGTTGGACGACACCACCTGGTCGCAGATCGTCGAAGTCGCGATTAAGCTGGGCGTTGCCTACGTCGCCTGAGAAGCCAGAGCGATTATTCACTATCTGCCAGGCTATTTGGATGCCGTCAGTTGGCCTAAATGCCGGAATCAATATCGAACGAATCTTGAGATGAGCCGGAGGCGCGGGTATTTGACTCCACGGTCCGGGCTGGAGCGGCGGCCTGTGATCTTACCGGCCGAAGGTTCGTCTGAAAGCAAAACGGAGCATGATCATGTCACGAATTTCCACGTCATCCTGGAGTCTGCACAGGGCGTTGGGGTCGCCGCCGCTCTATGGGCCGGGCGATCCCGGGCCGCGCCCGCGGTCGAACGGGGCCATCAGCTTGCTGGAACTGCCGTTGGCGCTGGCACAGGCCAACATCCCCACATTGGAGATTGTCCACTTTCACTTTCCCACGATGGACGCCGCATATATTGACGAGCTGAGGGCGGCAATTGAGGAGGCCGGCATTGAGTTGTTCAGCGTCCTGATCGACGCCGGCGACATCACCCACCCCGATGAGACGATGCGGGCAAAGGAGATGGCTTGGATCCGCTCGTGGCTGGATGTGACGGCCCGTTGCGGCGCCACGCATGCGCGCGTGGTGGGGGGGTATCAGCCGGTGGAGCGCAACCATGGCCCGCTGCTGGACCATCCGGTCTTGCAATGCAGCGCTCAAGGCCTGCGCCAACTGGCGGACTACGGCTCCTCAATCGGCGTGCAGGTGATCACCGAGAATTTCCGCGAGACCACGTACCGGGCCGACCAGGTGCTGGCGATTCTTGAGCTGTGCGAGGGGCAGGTCGGATTGTGCGCCGATTTCGGCAACTATAAAGGAGCGGATCGTTACGACGAGTTGGCAGCGATCTTTCCCAAGGCCGATTCAGCGCATGTGAAAGCGGTGTACGACGACAGCGGCGACCCGGATAAGGGTGAATTCCGCCATTCGCTGGAGATGTTGGCAGAGGCGGAATTCGACGGGCCGATGTCGCTGATCTTCGATACTGCCCTGCACGGGAACAACTCAGAATGGGACAATTTGGCGCAGATGCGAGCGGTGGCCGCGCCCTTCTGCGCCTGACGCAAGCCTTGGCGGCGAGGCCGGCGCCAGGCGGTTGGTCCCTGCGGACAGTTCCGAAAAGATTGCCGTTTCCGCATCAACAGGTCGGCGCGGGATCGTCTGCTAACCCAGAGATTTGGGAAAGAAAGACAGTCCATCGGTTTCGATGGACTGTTCGTTTGCTGCCAGGTTGCGCCACTCGACTGGCTGGCGCATTGTTCGCACGCCGACAGAGTCACTCTACCAGGACGGCATCGAGTACGATTTCATCAACGGCGGCCAGGGCCTTGGAAACAGGACAGCCATCCTTGGCCTGGGCGGCGTAGTCGGCGAACTTATCCGCAGACAGTCCGGGAACTTCTGCTCTGCATGTCAACTCGATTTTGCTGATAGCCGGGCCGTCGGTCAGATGGACGGCGGCGGTGGTGTTGACGCTGGTAGGGGTGAAGCCGTCGCCGCTCAGCAGAGCGGAGAGAAACATCGAATAGCAGCCGGCGTGGGCTGCGCCGATGAGTTCTTCCGGGTTGGTGCCGGGTCCGGACTCGAAGCGGGAGGCCAAAGAGAAAGAGCCCTCGTAGAGGCCGCTGCCTAATTTCATCGTGCCGGAGCCGTCATTCAGGGTGCCATTCCAGGTGGCGGAGGCGTTACGGACGGACATGGAGATTCCTCCTGATAGTGATGTGCCGATGGGCGATCGGGGAACAACCGCAAATAGTAGTGAACCGGTTGGCAATTCAAGAAAACTGGGTAACAACAGGCAGAATATTAGCACAGTCTGACTTGCTTATCAAACTATTGGCCGGAAAGCGGGGGAAGTTTTCGACCGCCTCGGCGTGGTTGTGCCTGGTGGAGGTCAGACAGTCTCTGAAGGCGTGGCATGGCGGGGAGCGGATTCCCCCCGTCTGGGATACACTCGCCAAATGGTGATTGCACGCGTTAAGACTTCACTACTTGGGCGTGTTTAACATTGGTTTTGAGGACCGTCGAGCCGGAGAGCAGAACATGGAGATCACGAAAGCGGTCATAACCGCGGCCAGGCGCACGCAGAGAAGTCTGCCCCTGCAGACAATCATCGACAGTGACGGCGTGGAGAAGTCGGTGCTGCGCATTCTGGTGGAAGAGGTAATTGACGCCGGTGTCGACGAAATATGCGTCATCGTATATCCGGGCGACGAGGCTGCTTATGCCGCGACGGTCGGCGAGCACGCCGGTCGTCTCCACTTCGTCCAGCAGGCGGAGCAGCTGGGCTACGCGCACGCGGTGCACTGCGCACGCGAGTTTGTCGGCCGCGATTCTTTTCTGCACTTGGTGGGGGATCACTTGTATGTCCGGCCAGACGGTGGGCGTTGCGCGGCGCGCGTTGTCGAGGTGGCGCGTGCCCATAATTGTTCCGTCTCGGCGGTACAGGCGACGCGAGAGACCCTTCTGCCCTTTTTCGGCGCGGTGGGCGGCCACCGGCTGGCTGGGCAGACAGGGCTGTACCAGGTGGAAACTGTGATTGAGAAGCCCACGCCCACCGAAGCGGAGCAGAGGCTGGTGGCGTCCGGCCTGCGCGCGGGCCATTATCTCTGCTTTTTCGGCATTCACGTCCTGACAGCAGGCGTCATGGAGATTCTGGAAGGGCTGCTCTCCTCTGCGGATGCGGGAGGGGCGGATGCGCGCCCTAATGTTGGCCTCTCTCTGTCGGCAGCCTTGAATCGTCTGGCCCAGCGGGAGCGGTATCTGGCTCTGGAGCAGCGGGGCATGCGTCTTGACATTGGCGTGAAGTACGGCCTGCTCTCGGCCCAGATCGCCCTGGCGTTGAACGGACAGGATCGGGATGAAATGTTGACCCGGCTGCTGGAACTGCTGATGGCGCGCTCAATGCAGGAGGGGGAAGAGCCGGGATGATGTGCGTTCAGGTTGAAAACGCCCTTTTTCCCGGATTGCGTAAGGGAAGGCGAGAAACTTGTGTTTCCAGGATACGTCCCGCGTGAAAAGTCCAGGTGGCAGACGGGATGCAGATTAAGCCTCGGAAAGTTCTGAAATGAGTACACTGGTCAGGATTATCACCGCTGCGGATGACGGTGCCCGCAACCGCGCTCTGGAGGAGTTCGCCCGCTCCGCTTCAGCGGAGACGTTGCTGCGGGAGTGCGAGGCGTTGGACCGGTTGCGGCGGGAGAGCGAAAACCTGTATGAACAGGTACGGGCGCTTATCTTTCTGCACTCGATCCACCGGTTCCATCTGCCCGGCAAGCCCGGTTTTGCCGCCCGAGGCGAGATCCCCTTCCGAGGTTACAAAGCGCTTCTCAACCGTCGTTTCGAGGAAGCGATTGAGACGTTTCTGCAACGCCAGTCGCAGGCAGGTCCGAGCGAAGCTCTCTCGAGCGGACTGGCCGCGGCCTACCGGCAACTCGGCTTTCAGACACTGGCCGATCAGGTGCGGCGAAGTGTGCGATCTCTTACTGGCAACCAGTGGATGTTTCGGGTCGGCCACCCGAGCGACCATCCCTTGCGGGTCGATGAAACGTTGCGCCGTCCTCTCAGCAACGGCCTGTTTCCGCTGCTGCGCGAAACTACACCTGTGCGTATGGACCTGACGCACAGCGGCTGGAGTGACATCTTTTTTCTGGGGATGGATTTCCCTGAAGGTGCGCGGGTACTGAACGTTTCCATCGACTTGAACGTAGATAGTGCAGGACAGCAGCAGAGCCAGGCGCCGCGGCCACCGGTGGAGGGTTATTTCCGGGTCATTGATCGGCCCATTTTACGGCTGGTCAGTGTTGACCTGCAGGCGAGCACGGAAATCACGTCTTTCGCTGAGGTCTTCGATTTTTCCCGCGACCATCTCGGTCTGCTGAAGGCCGCGCTCATTGCAGCCGGGATTGTACCGCCAGGCATGGAGGGCGCGCACCAGCCGCTCGCCGATTTGCTGACCCAGTTGGTTGGCTCCGGCCAGGGGATTGAACTGGTGAGCAAGGTAAATGACATTCCGAAGGGATCGCGTTTGGCCGTCTCTACCAGTCTGCTGGCCTGCCTCATCACCGCCTGTATGCGGGCCACCGGCCAGGCCCGGTCGCTGACAGGCGGCTTGAGCGAAGGGGAGCGCCGGCTGGTGGCGGCGCGGGCCATCCTGGGGGAATGGCTGGGCGGATCGGGCGGCGGCTGGCAGGATTCGGGCGGCATCTGGCCGGGGATCAAGCTGATCGAGGGGAGGTTGAGCGCAGAGGGAGATCCCGAATACGGTGTCAGCCGGGGCAGGCTGTTGCCCAGCCATCATCTCTTCGGGCGCGACGAGATCAGCGAGGAGACCCGGCAAGCGCTACAAGCCAGTCTGGTTCTGGTTCACGGCGGCATGGCCCAGGATGTGGGGCCGGTTCTGGAGATGGTAACGGAGAAGTATCTGCTGCGTTCGGAAGAGGAGTGGGTGGGGCGCCAGCAGGCGATCGGCACGCTGGACGAGATATTGGGGTATCTGAAGGCTGGAAATGTGGAGGCCATCGGCGAGGCTACGGAACGCAACTTCAGGGGGCCGATTCAGACTATTATTCCGTGGGCGGGCAACCTCTACACGGACAGACTAATCCAGCAGGCGCGCGCTGAGTTTGGCGAACAATTCTGGGGCTTCTGGATGTTGGGTGGGATGTCCGGGGGCGGCATGGGATTTATCTTTGATCCCCGTTTCAAAGCCGCGGGGAAGGCCCGCCTGCAGGAGATTATGAACGAAACAAAAACGCGCATGGAGCAGGCTGTTCCGTTCGCCATGGAGCCGGTGGTTTACGACTTCGCAATCAACGAGCGGGGCACCTGGGCCGAACTGTACGGGCAGCCGGGTGCGCCGGCGCACCGGTTGGATGGGGCCAGTGCACTCATGCCGGCGGAATACTACCGTTTGACCGTTCCCGATATTCTGCGCCAGGATCCGTGGCTGCTCTCGCCAGCCCAACGAGCGGAGTTGGAACTTTTCGGGGCCGCCAGCCGCGGGGACCCAGCCCTTGTCAACGTTCTGCCGTCACTCTTCCAGGGCATGTTGCCACAGCAGCAGCAGGTGGACCAACAGGATTCGTTGGCGGCGTTGCTGGCGGCTAACGGCTTCGACCGCGCCCAGCATGAACAGATTCGCGGGGATATGCGCAGCGGGCGCATCGGCCTGGCCCAGAACCGGCTGCCCTCCCGCAGCCTGATCCAAGAAGTTGAACCTGAGGAGCTAATCGACGCGACCGCGCAGTTACCGGAACGTTTTCAGGAGATCGGCGCGGCCTCGCTCCGAGCCGGGGAGGTCGCGGTCGTTAGCCTGGCCGGCGGTGCGGGCAGTCGCTGGAGTCAGGGCGCGGGGGTAGTCAAGGCGCTGACCCCGTTTGCGCGTCTGGCAGGCAGGCATCGCAGCTTCATCGAGATCCACCTGGCAAAAAGCCGCCGCAGCGGTCGACTTTTCGGTACCTCTCTGCCTCACATTATTACCACCAGTTTTCTCACGCACCGCGCCATCGCCGGGGCTCTCGGAGACGAGGACTATTGTGGCTACGAAGGGCCGCTATTGCTTTCGCCGGGGCGCAGCATCGGTTTGCGGATGGTGCCGATGGTGCGGGATCTGCGTTTCGCCTGGGAGGAGACGCCGCGGCAGATCCTGGATGTACAGGCGGAGAAGGTTCAGGAGAGCCTGCACGCTGCGTTGATCAACTGGGCGCGTTCACAGGGTGAGGGCAGTGACTATGTCGACAACCTGCCCGGCCAATGCATCCACCCCGTAGGCCACTGGTATGAACTGCCGAACATGCTGCGCAACGGGGTTGTGCGGCGACTGCTGGCGGATCGTCCGCAGCTTCAGTATCTGATGATGCACAACATCGACACGGTCGGAGCGCATGTTGATCCGGCGTTACTTGGTCTGCATATCAGTACACAGGCGACGATGACCGCCGAGGTGATACATCGCCGGCTAGAGGACCGCGGCGGCGGCCTGGCGCGCGTCGACGGCAGGATGCGTCTGGTGGAAGGGCTGGCCCTGCCGCACGAGGAGATCGAGTTTGGTCTGACTTATTACAACACCAACACTTTCTGGATCCACATCGACCGTATGCTGACGGCGCTGGGCCTGGACCGGGCTGCCCTGGAGAATGAGAACAGGGTGGCCGACGCGCTGGGGCGCATGGCCGCGCGTATGCCCACTTATGTGACGCTGAAAGAGGTGAAGAAACGCTGGGGGCGGGGCCAGGAAGATATTTTTCCCGTCACCCAGTTCGAGAAGCTGTGGGGGGATATGACGGCGTTGCCGGAGATGGAATGCGGTTACGTTGTCGTGCCGCGAAAGCGGGGCCAACAACTGAAGGAAGTGGCCCAGTTGGACGGCTGGTTGCGGGACGGCTCCGCCGCCTACGTGGAAGAGCTGTGCGATTGGAGGGATTAACAGGAATGATACGCGCTACGCCAAAACGGGATTGGGCGCGTCCGGAAGATGCTGGTAGCTGGGATCCTCCCTTTGCTTTTCGAGGATGGCGCTGATGTCCCGCCAAGTGGCCACCAGGCCGACCGTGCTCGGCGGCAGGTCATCCTCTATCGCCTCATGTAGCCTGCTCAGCTTGTAGCACGGCACCGCCGCGTACATGTGATGCTCGATGTGAAAATTCATGTGCCAATAAAGGAAGCGCACGAACGGGTTCAGAATGAATGTGCGGGTGCAGATCCGGAAATCGGGCACGTTATCCATAAGGCCAACGTGCTGGGTATTGTTGCAAAGGAAGAGCAGCCAGCCGGCGTAGAACGGGGCCAGCGTAATCAGCACCGGCAGCAGCCAGAGGCCCGGCAGCACGGTGAAATTCAAAACCAGGGAAAGGACGGTCAGGAGTAGATGCCCGAACAGTAGAACGCGCGCCCAGTTGAAGAGGCGCCGGCGTTTCTCTGTTGCTTCCGGCGGGAAGAGTATATTTTCCCACTCACCTTCCAGGCGCCCTAAGGAAAACCGTACTACCCCTTTTATACGCTGAGCCAGCCCCCATGGGTTAATCAAGACCGTTTGGTAAAAGGCCTTGCGCGTGAAATCAACCGGCAGAACGACCTCGAGATCGTCGGGGGGGTGCAGGGTGTACTTGTGGTGCTCCTGGTGGCTCGCCCAGAAGAAGATATGATTGAACCCGCCCAGAAAGCTGAAGAGCAGCAGAAAGAACTCGTTGAGGAACTTGGAGCGAAAGACGGTACGGTGGCAGAGTTCGTGGAAGCCGTTTAGCAGAAAGGCATAAAAGGTGCCATGCAGAAAGAGGATGGGGATCAGGGCCCACCAGGCTCCCACTTGCACGGCGTACCAAGCGGCCGCGCCTGTCAGCGCAAGAAGACCGAGGTGGCCAAGCGCCTGCTTCAGGCCGAGCAGATCGCTGCGCTGATTCAACTCCGCCAGGTTCGCCCGCTCGATCGGCGATCTGTACCAGTTAACTTTGGATTGTACGGGTCCGTAGGTCACGGCCGGAGGTCCTTTCGGTTGTGTGCTTCAGGTGTTTCCGGCTGCCTCGACAACCAAGCGGTCGCCGGGGCGGCGATATGGAGGAATTGTACCTGATTATTCACGGTCGCGCAACCGAAAACGCGGATACGCCCTCGCAAAGTGCCGAGGGCGTATCCCACGAATCGCTGTATGACGAAATCTGCGCGAAAGATCTTGGTTTCGCGCAGAATCCATTTTAGCCGCTGACTTGCAAGGCGGGCATCAGTTCAGAGGCCGCGGCCACGGAAAAGACGATCTGTCCGTCCTGTGCGGCGGCGTTGAGATGATCGCCGCTTTCGACGCGCCCGTCAAGAATCTCCAGCGCCAGCGGGTCGGCTACAAGGCGCTGAATGGCACGCTTGAGCGGCCTCGCCCCGTAGGCCGGGTCGTAGCCGTCCTGGACGATCATAGCCTTAGCTTCATCGGTCAACTCGAGCGTAATGTCGCGGTCGGCCAGCAGTGCACGCAGCCGGTCCAGTTGAATGTCGGCGATGCCCTCCAGGTGTTCGGCGGCCAGGCTGTGGAAGATAACGATTTCGTCGACCCGGTTGAGAAACTCCGGGCGGAACTGCTGGCGCATGACCGTCATAACGCGACGCTCAACCTCATCATCGAGCCCGGCGATATCCAGAATGTACTGGCTGCCGATATTGCTGGTCATGATGATCACTGTGTTACGGAAATCGACAGTGCGGCCCTGTCCATCGGTCAGCCGGCCGTCGTCAAGCACTTGCAGCAGCACGTTGAACACCTCTACATGGG
Source organism: Caldilineaceae bacterium (assembly GCA_965220715.1). Classification (GTDB taxonomy): domain Bacteria; phylum Chloroflexota; class Anaerolineae; order Caldilineales; family Caldilineaceae; genus Bin5. The sequence continues at coordinate 1,586,766 of OZ244843.1, read as the reverse complement.
CCTTCTCGATCTCATCGAACAGAACGACCGAGTAGGGGCGGCGGCGTACGGCCTCGGTCAGTTGGCCGCCTTCGTCGTAGCCGACGTAGCCGGGCGGGGCGCCAAGCAGGCGGGCAACGGTATGCCGCTCCTGGTACTCGCTCATGTCGATGCGAACCAGGTTGTGCGCATCATCGAAGAGGTACTCGGCCAGCGTTCGCGCCAGCTCCGTCTTACCTACTCCGGTGGGGCCGAGGAAGATGAAGCTGCCGATCGGGCGGTTGGGGTCTTGCAAGCCGACGCGGCTGCGGCGAATTGCGGCGGCGACGGCGGCGACGGCCCGCTCCTGGCCGACTATACGGCGGTGCAACTCTTCGTCCATGCGCACCAGTCGCTCGCGCTCTCCTTCCATAAGTTTGTTGACAGGGATGCCGGTCCATTCGCTAACAACGGCGGCGATTTCATCATCGTCGACTTCCTCCTTCAGGAGTGCGCCGCTGGCCTGGAGGACGGCCACGCCCTCTGCGGCCGCGTCCAGTTGCTGTTGCAGTTCGTTCATGCGCCCATAGCGCAACTCCGCGGCGCGCTGCAGATCATAATCCCGTTCGGCCTGCTCGATCTCGGTGCGCAACTGTTCACTCTCCTCCTTCAGAGTGCGCAACGCCTGGATTGCGGACCGTTCCGCCTGCCAGCGGATTGAGAGTTCGGAACTGGACTCCCGCAGGTCAGCCAACTCTTTTTCCAGCAATGCAAGCCGCTGTTTGCTGGCCTCATCGGATTCCTTGCGCAGGGCCTCGCGTTCGATTTCCAGTTGCATCACCTGGCGTTCCAACTCGTCCAGCTTCTTCGGTTTGGAGTCGATCTGCATCCGCAATCTGCTGGCAGCCTCATCGACCAGGTCGATAGCCTTGTCGGGCAGTTGGCGGTCGCTGATGTAGCGGTGGCTGAGCTGGGCGGCAGCGATGACGGCGCTATCTGTAACACGCACACCGTGATGGACTTCGTAGCGCTCTTTCAGCCCGCGCAGAATGGAGACGGTATCCTCGACGGACGGCTCGCCCACGAAGACCGGTTGGAAGCGACGTTCGAGGGCGGCATCTTTCTCGATATATTTTCGATATTCATCCAGGGTCGTGGCGCCGATGGCATGGAGCTCACCGCGGGCGAGCATCGGCTTGAGCATATTGGAGGCGTCCATCGAACCTTCGGCTGCGCCGGCGCCCACCAGCGTGTGCATTTCGTCGATGAACAGCAATATTTTGCCGTCGGCGTCCCGGATTTCGTTGAGAACGGCCTTGAGCCGCTCCTCGAACTCGCCGCGGTACTTGGCCCCGGCCACCAGCGCGGCCAAGTCCAGCGCCACCAGCTGCTTGTTCTTGAGCGTTGTCGGCACGTCGCCATTGATGATGCGCTGTGCCAAGCCTTCGGCGATGGCGGTCTTGCCGACGCCCGGCTCACCGATCAACACGGGGTTGTTCTTGGTGCGGCGGCTGAGGATCTGGATAACCCGGCGGATCTCCTGATCCCGTCCGATGATGGGGTCCAGTTTGCCTTTGGCCGCCTCGGCGGTCAGGTCGCGGCCGTACTTGACGAGGGCTTCGTACTGGGCTTCCGGGGTCTGGCTGGTGACGCGCTGGCTACCGCGCACGGCGGCCAGCCCCTGCATGATGGCATTGTAGTCGATGCCGTGGCGTTCCAACAGTTGATGGAGATCGCCGTTACGGGCCGAGGCCATCGCCATGAGGAGATGCTCGGTCGAGGTGTATTCGTCCTTCATGTTGGCGGCGATGGTTTCCGCTTCTTCCAGAAGCGGCGCCAATTCGCGCCCCATTCGCAGTTCCAGTGCAGCGCCGCTGACGCGGGATTTGGCGGCCAAAAGCTGTTCCAAGCCGGCCTCAAGACTGTCTCTGTCTCCCCCTATGCGATCGATTAGAGCCGGCACGACGCCCCCCTGCTGGCGCAGCAATGCCAGTAAGAGATGCTCCGGGTCGATGCTGGCGTGTTTGTATTCTCGGGCCTCGTTCTGGGCCTCGATAATTGCTTCGCTTGCTTTCTCGGTCAGACGATCGAATCTCATTGAACTCTCCTTTTCGATTCCGCTGCCTATTCCGTAACAGGCGCATAAGGTCTCTGTTCGGGCCGGAATTGGCCGTGCGTGTTTGTTTTCAGTATATTCGGCGTTCATCACAGGCACATTTGCGGAGTGTATGAAAAAGATAAGCGGTGCGTTGCAGAGGCTGGCCCCGCTCTTGAGAGAGCAGAAAACGATGCAGTTAGAAGGTTGAATTGCGGTTGTAGATTGGGTTACTGTTGGGCTTATGGGGCGCTGATTAGAGGAGGACGCGACGCGGCGGGCGCGGCCGGGTCGTTGAACTGTGAGAATGCGGTAAGGCCAAGCAGCGCGCCGCTAAGAAAGAAGAAGAGGGCGGCCATCGCCAGGACGATGTAGAGCGGACGGCTGGCACGCAGCAGCGGACGCCGCCACAGGAGCGGGGCAAGCGACAGGGCGATCAACAGCGCGCCGACCAACATTTGCGCCGGCAGCCTGGGGACCGGGTTGCGCCAGGGGAAGCGGGCGATCTTTTGCACAGACTCCGCTGACGGAACGGGGACTGAAATTTCTGCCAAGACGTCGTTCATGCCCCGTCGGCGCACGTAGACTGACAGGTTCCATTCGCCATCGCGGTTGAGGAAGGCGCCCTCTGCGCCGAAGGCGTCCTCGCCCAGGTCGGCCAGATCGAGACGCGCCTGCCCCATCTGGCCCGATTCGTGGTTGAAGAAGAGACGCACCAGCTGGACCTCACCGATATCGGAGGAATCGGGATGGGAAAGATGTACCCAATAGCGGTTGTGACCGACCTGATTGGGGGTTACCTGCAGGTGGATTGCCAAGTCGCTATCGTAGGCCATATTGTTGAAAGGCAGCGAGGGCGCCACCGGGGTTGTTGGCAGGGGCAGTTTGGGGGTCGGCGTCTGCACGAGTACCGCCACCGAAATGAACAGGACAGCGGCCATGCCAGCCTCAACTGCTACCCGTCGCGAGAAGTGGCGCAGTCTTGGTTGGCGGGTGACTGTCTCTTCCGCCTGTTGTACGGCGCGATTGTTGAGGAAGGCCAGCGCGAGGATGGCGGCGACAGTCACCAGTTTGATGAGAAGAACCTGCCCATAGGTGGTACTGAAGAGGCTGTCGATCCCCGGCAGCTGCACGAAACTGCTGAAAAGACCGGTCAGCGCCAGTACGAATACCGCCACCTGTGCGCTGAGTGAGAAGCGCCGCAGCAGACGGATCAACCCGCTTGGGCCGGGCACCGTCTGCAGCCGATGCAGCTGCAGCAACAGCAGGGCCAGGAAGATCAGACCGCCCGCCCAGACCGCGGCGGCGACAAGATGCGCGAAATCGGCGGCGACGGCCCAGCCGCTGCCGTGGGCGGCGGCGGCGTGGCTGCTGGCGGCAAAGGTAAAGAGTGCAGCCGTCGTCAGCAGGGTCGCCCTGGCCTGCTTCGGAAAGACCCTGGCCTTTGTCTGCTCCCGGCGGACCAGAAGGTCGGACAGGATGCTGGTTGCAACCACGATCGCAACCGCGAGAATCCACAGATTCAGGTGATAGAATAGCGTGCCGCCCAGTCCAAGGACGCACAACCCCAGATAGAGCCAAAAGAAATGCGGAGCGGCACGACGCATGCGACCGGACAGGGTGGCAGGGCTTGACGCGCCCCCGCTCGAAAGGGGAGAGATGACGGCAGCCAATCGATTGCGCATTGTCAGAAGGAGGACTGCCGCCAGCAGCGCCTGGCGCATCAGCAGCAGATTGCCGGGGCGGGTGGCGAGCAACAGCTCGGGAAATTCGCCGATCCCCCCCAAACGCAGCGCCTGAACGAGTAGTTGAAGCCAGCCGCCGGCGGACAGACCGATTGCCCCGGCCAGAGCGATCGATTGGGAGAGCCTGTCTACGATCAGGCTGAACTCGTCATTCTCACGCGCAGCCGCTCCCGCCAACAGCCAGCGGATGGACAACGGGCCGACAAGAAATGCTGCGCTGAGCAGGGAGAGCCAACGGAGTAAGGAATCGGCAAGGGGCGGAAGGCCATCCTGATGGTGGACGGCGACCTCAACGGCGCTGCCTGCGGGACGGGTGCCGTCAGGATTCAGGATGGTGAGGGGGAAAGAGCCGACCCACTCGTGACCGTCCACGCTGGAGAGAGTCTGCCAGACGACGGTGTAGATGCCCGGCTCGATACTCTCCAGCGGTAGGGTCAGATGGGTGGAGTCGACGGGGTCGATGCGCGGCGCGCCGGTTGGTATTTCAGTGCCGCCGGCGGTGAGAATGCGGACACCGGTGAAGGTCGCTTCGAGCGGTTCGCTGAACCAGAATTGGAGGGCCGCGGGCGGCTGCGTGAGTTCTGCGTTGGGCTGGGGGTCGGCGCGCACGAGCAGCGCGTGGGCCTGGGTGATCTGCGGGGACAGCAGCAGCAGCAGAGCCGCGGCCAGCCACGCCAACCGCAGGCGCAACATTTTCACATTTTGGAAGGCAGCCTTGATCGACCTGGCCGCGCCACGCCAGGGAGCTCTCGACATTGGTCCGCTATTTTTTCTTTCCGCTCAGGCCGCGCCAGATGCCCTGGAACTGGGTCTCGCTCAGCCTTCGGCGCCTTCCGGCCATCAGAAACGCGCCGAGGAGCAATAGGACCGGAAAGGAACTGCCCATGCAGGGCAGCCCCGGACTCTGGTCATCCTGACCGGGAGGTGTTTCGGCGCCTTCGGAAGCCGGATCGCCAGAGGGGGGCGGCGATTGAGGCCCTGCGCTCTCCACTTTGGCTGTATTCGTGGGCGATGGTTGAGTGTTCCCCGCTGCGGCTATTGGCGTGGCTGATGGTGCGGCATCCGGGCTGTCGGCTGGCTGACCGGCCTCAGCCGTCGGCTCGTCGGCGTCGACTGTGAACTGGAACTCGCCGTTGGCGTCGTCGCCGTCATCGGCGGAAAGGGTGCGCCAGCGCACGATGTAGACGCCATTTGCAAGGTCCGGTGGCAGCGAGACGGTCATCAGCTTGCGGTCGTCATCGTCGATGGCGGCGTCGTCCAGATCGATCCTCTGTTGATCGGGGCCGTACACTTCGAGGCTGTTCTGGCCTTCGCGGCGGAACAATTCCTGGGTAAACCAGACTTGTACCTGCTGTGGAGCCCGGACAACGACTTCATCGGCAGCCGGCACAGAGCGATCGTAATCGGAATGGGCCAGAACTGCAGTGGCCAGTGGATAATGGATAGTGACCAGTAATAACGCCAACCCCAGCAGCTTGACGCTACCTTTGCGCATTTGCGTCAGGGTCACAAGTTATTCTCCGTGGCTGTGGTCATGTCCGTCGTCATGGGTATCTTCTGAATTGTGGTCGTCGCAAGGGTGGTCGCTGTCGTCGCTGTGGCCGTGGCTGTCTTCTTCACTGCCTTCTTTATCGCAATCGTCGGATTCCTCTGCCTGGTCGGGATCCCCCTCCACAGGTATCAGGGTGCGGTCAAACCAGTCGGCGACGTTGCTGGAGAAGTGATGCTGCGCTTCGTGGGCGGCCGAGGCAAGGGGTACGGCATTCTCCAAGTCATCGTCGGCAAGCGCTGCTGAGAGCTGCGTAAGGGTTTCGACGAGCGCCGTCCCTTCTTCGGCCAGTTCTGGCGGCAAGTCGACAGCGGAAAGCAGATGCACGAGGCGCCTGAACTGTCCGGAATCGCCCGGCATGATGCCATCCCCTTCATGCAGGCGCTCATGCAGCGCTTAGATGTCGACCTGGTCGAGCAGATAGACGGCGGCGATGGTGTCGAAAATGGGATAGGCGAGCCCCTGCGCGGCAATTTCATCCTGGTGCATTTCCAGTTCTGCGATCCGATTCTCAAGGCCGGCGATGCGCTCGGTCAGAGATTCGAGAGTGGGCGCCTCGTCCTCCTGGCTGGCTGTGTCTCCTTCGCTGGCAAAGGAAGGGGTGATCCCGGAAGTGACATAGAAGAAAGCGAAGGCAAATGCTGTCGGTTGCGACTGCTCTGAATCCAGAGTAGGGGGAATTATTGGCAGAACTCCAGACCAAGGCTGTCCAGGTCGTTGTTCTCTATCTCCCGCAGGCTGGCAGGTACACATCCTGTCAACCTGTTGCCTCCAAGATACAAGGTCGACAAGTTGGCCAGATTGCCCAGTTCTGGAGGAATCGACCCGGCAAGTTCGTTACCGGAAAGGTCCAGCTTTTCCAAATATATGAGGTTGCCTATTCGCGCCGGCAGGGCGCCAACCAGCTTATTGCCCGAAAGATCGATCGCTGTAACCCGTCCGTCGTCGTCGGTGGTCACCCCAAACCATTGCGCGAGAGATATGTCGGACCGCCGCCAATTGGTATTGTGCTCCCATTCCGAGCCGCCGGTGGCAAAGTAGAAAGTGATGAGGGCCTCCCTGCAGGTTGGAATAAAAGTCTGGTCGAGATCATCGACCCATATGTCCAGCAGATGTGCGGACATGCAACCGGTGAACTGGTTGCCCGAAACTTTCAGAATCTGCAGGCCGTCAAGCTCCTTCAGCCACCAAGGAAAGGTTCCGGTCAGTTGGTTGTGTGAAAGAGCCAACACTGTCAGGTTGGTGAGATTGCTAAGCTCAGGCGGGATCGATCCGCTCAGTTGGTTCTCTGACAACTCCAGCCATGCCAGATTGGAGAGTTTGCCCAGTTCGGCTGGAATCGACCCACTCAGAATGTTGTCCTGCAAATCCAGGTTGGTCAGAGCAGTGAGGTTGTCCAGTTCAACCGGGATCGACCCGACCAGGCTGTTGCCCGCCATACGCAGGGTTTTCAGATTGGTGAGGCTGCCCAACTCGGCTGGAATCGACCCATACAGAAAGTTTCTGTTGAGATTCAACTCAATCACACTTCCGCTTTCGTCAGCGGTCACTCCGTACCAGGTCCCGATGGGCTCATCGCTCAGCCAGTTGGTGTTCAGCGCCCAATGGGGACCACCGGTAGCGCGGTAGACAGCAGCCAAAACGTCTCTTTCTGAAATTGGGGTCGGGCTCGGAATGCCCTGCAAGGGCACCTGAGGAAGCACGGCTGTTGGCGCAGGTGCCGCGGTGGACGTCGCGGTAAATGCTGACGGAACGCTCAGCGTGTTGGCGTCAACATGTGCGAACGCGGACCCAAGGACGGTCCCGTTCAATGCCCTGACGCGGTAGGTGTACCGTCCGTCCGGCAAGACGGTGCTGTCCACATAGCTTGTGGCAGGACTGCCGGTGTCCTCCTCCAGGATCGAGAACTGGTCTACAGGATCTTCATTTCTGTCACGACGCAGGATCTGATAGCCACTGACACTGCCATTGTCCCCTGGCGCCGACCAGTTCAACGATACGCTATTGTGCGTGACCTCTGCCCGCAGGTTTTGCGGTTGTCCCGGCCGCGCAGTTGGCCGCACAGGTGGCGGCGCCGGAGTGGCAGGGGGTGCGGATGCGACGACAGCCTCTACGGGGGCACTCCAATCACCATCGGCATCCTCGTAGCGGGCGCGCACTTGCACCTGGTATCGCATTCCATGATCCAGAGCTATTGACATATAGGAAGGACTCGTTGGATAGGCATTTCCGGGATCGTCGGGCCGCGACGGAAAACTTTCGCCTACCCGCGCCCAGATGACGCGGTAATCGAGAGGTGTCTCCGCCGGAGCATCCCACGAAATTTCAAGCACGCCGGACTGGTTGCTTTCCACGCGTACCACGCCGATGGCCCGGCTGTTTTCTTGCACGTATACGGTGCCCAAGAGCGCAGAAAGAGAGGGGAGGGCAGCAAAAAGGGCTGCCAGCATCAGCCAGACGCCCAACACTATTAATGCTAACTTAACCTGTTTCTGTCGCAACATCGGTACAGTGAGTCTATTCGAAGAGTAACGGCAGTCGGCAGGAATGTAGTATACGTTGTTCCGGTTAAAACTGGGCGATTCGCAATAGATTCGGCAGACAGCCGGTTTTCTTTTCAGGCGTGTGCTTCCGCCAGCCAGCCCGGCGGACGACCACGCGGCCTGGATATGCGTCTATTGGCCTGGACGATTTTCCAGCTGACTATGGGCGGCATCCGCAGGCGGAAGCAAGCTTCCGATTTTCTGCCTTGGCAGAGTGTCTACATATTTTCCAGGAGGTGACGGGATAGTCCATGTGACTTGCCTTTTGATACGCCATCTGGGTACCCGGCGGCGATGGAAGCAACCCCTCCGTCTCCTACAGCGGGAAAGGGATGGAGGAAATCAAAAGAGGGAGAAAACATCACGTTTGTACCTTGAGTGATGCCGTCTCCCTCTGCATTCTGGTCGGGGCGAGAGGATTTGAACCTCCGACCTCTTCAACCCCATTGAAGCGCGCTACCGAGCTGCGCTACGCCCCGACACAGGCAGGAGTATACCATGCGGCGGCCGAGCTACCAAATCGGATATTGCAATTCCCGATCGTGTTTATCTCGGCAATTGGCCGGTCAACCACCCAGGCGGGAGCCGACAAAATCAGGCGCGCCGTTGAGAAATGTGGCCACTGGCATACTTTTTTTTCCGGCGGGCTGGACCGTCAGCAGCGCCAGCAAGCCGTCGCCGGTTCCCACGGCGACATGGCCATTGAACTCCACTACATGGCCTGGGGCGGCGTGGCCAGTGATGACGCGGCCGTGCCACAGTTTGAAGTTCTGCTCTTTCCATCTGGTAGAGGCGGCCGGCCATGGGGCATAGGCGCGAATCATGCGTTCGATGCGCGCCGCCGGCAATGTCCAGTCGATCTGGCCGTCCCGCTTCTTCACCAGGCGGCAGACGGACGAGGCGCCGGGCAGTTCGGCCTGGACGACCGGGGCGACATTGCCAGCCAACCAGCCGGGGATGGTCTCGGCAAGCAGTTCTGCGCCGCGGGCCGCCAGCCGCTCGCTGAGAGAGGCGGTCGTATCGTCCGCCCGGACAGGCAGGCGGGCCTGGGTGAGCACCGGCCCGGTATCCATGCCGGCGTCCATTAGCATTATTGTTACGCCTGTCTCTGTCAGGCCATCCAGAAGCGCCGCGGTGACAGGTGACGCGCCGCGATAGGCAGGCAGCAGGCTGGCATGCACGTTCAAACAGCCAAACGTCGGGATCTCCAGCACGCGCGTTGGGAGAATCTGTCCGAAGGCGGCGACAACGATCAGATCCGGGACCAGCATGCGCAGCCATTCGAGTGGGTCCGGCTGTCCTTCGGCGCGCGGCGCGTCATTTTGCCGCAGGCGCTCCGGTTGCAACACCGGAAGCCGCTGTTCCAGGGCGAACGTTTTGATAGGCCCGGCGACCAGCTTTTTGCCCCGGCCGGCCCGTCGGTCCGGCTGGGTGACAACGCCCGCAAGCTGCCAACCTGCCTGCGCAGCCAACCCGTGCAAGGAGGTCAGAGAGGGCAAGGCGAAGTCGGGCGTACCCATGAAGACGATGCGGATGGTTTCTTTGACTTTCGGTTGGGGAACTGCTGAAAGTGCGACCATAACCGCTATTGTAGCACATTCGCCAGAGTGGGTTGGAAACCTTCGGCGGGAACTTGCGTAGAGTAGTTATGACGGCATACAGACAGAGTAAAGATTTCCTGGCAAGAATGGCTGCCGTTGCAACGGCAGCACAAGAAATCGCCCAATCCCTCGATGGCTGGATGTCGTGAATGCGAAATTGGGTTCAGGGAACATGGGGACAGAGACAGTTGGTTTGCAGGGGCGTTTGCTGTCGCATGTAGCCGATGGAGAAGAGCCGTGGAGAACGAGAGAGAAGAGCAGCAGTTCGAAGAGGGTTCCCCGCAGGCGGAGTCGGGTGAAGTCGAGGCGGGGAACGCAGAGACCGCATACGCGGGGCCCGTTGCAGGTTCGACTGGCGATTGGGAAGAGACGGAAGTGCCGGTGGGGGACGGGACCGACGATGACGGTAGCGGCGAGCTGCCTGAACCAACACCTGCCGAGCAGTTCGCCGATTCAGCCCGCACACAGGCGGGTGCGGCAGCCACTGCCCTGCGCCGCGGCGAATTCATGCACAGTGCAGCGGTTGATATATCGGCCGACGGCGATGACCGTTTGATCGCGTTACTGTGCTATGTGACGCAAGTGCTGATTCCGCTGATAATGCCGATCCTGGTGCTTTTGAGCGCAAGCGGCAAGAAGCGCCCGTTCCAGCGGTTCCATGCCATCCAGAGTTTGGCGCTGTCGATGACCTTTATTCTGTTCGTGTTGCTTATGAGCGTGGGGTCGACAATCCTGGCTTTCGTGCCAATCATCGGCTGGTTGGTCGTGATGGTCGTATTTTGTCTTGGCCCGTTGCTGGCGTTGATGGGCTTCCTGGCGCTGGCCTATTATGGGTATCAGGCCTATCAGGGCAAGCGATTCGCGATCCCCGGCTTAACGAGCTTCCTGCAGGACCAGGACTGGATTTAGCCGCAAGGAGAAATGGCAGAGAAGAGGAGAACGCTCTTTTTTCCCCTATTCTCAGACCACCTTTCACACATAGAGGCCGGACAAGCAGTGATGCTTGCCCGGCCTTTTGCGTGCTTAGGTGGTGTTATCAGCTTTTCGTCGGCTGAATGTCAGCGGGCTGTTGGGTAACGGCATATAGTTCGCATATACTGAAGGGGAGGTTTGAGAGCAGATTGCGCTTCCCGAATGGACGCGACGGTGCCTCGTGACCGTGCAGAACGGTTCTCTGTAGAGGCACAGCTGTGATTTCCTTCTCTCAGAACTTCCGGAGGGGACCGTGTTTGACGAAAACATCCAAGAGTTGCTGCGTTGGGGATGGATTGTCGTTGCTGTATTCTTCTTTTTGACGGAGGTGTTCACCGCCGGGTTCGTGCTGCTCTGTTTTGGGATTGGTGCGCTCGGCGCGGCACTAGTGGCCTTTCTGGGCGCGGGCCTGGCGTGGCAGATCGTGGTCTTCATCGTTGTCTCGATAGCTGCCGTTGTGCTGGCGCGGCCTTTCGCCGATCGCATTTCGCGGCCGGGTGTACAGCAGATTGCCGGCAACCGGATGATTGGCAAGTGGGCGGTCGTCTTACAGACGGTTGACCCGATTGCCAACACAGGTATGGTGCGGTTGGAAAGTGAGAGATGGCGCGCCGAGTCACTGGATGGCGAACAGTTGGAAGTTGGAGAGGTCGTAGAGGTATTGGGCGTAGACGGCGTGCGTTTACAGGTTCGAGCAACCGATAGAGAAAACGCGGATTCAGACGAGCAGGCCGAGTCTGCCGCATAACAAAGGAGAAGCGAAATGTTGGGAGCAGCAGTGCCGATTATTTTACTGGCGATCCTCGCCCTGTTCGTGTTTGTGGTTGCCATTGCCAGCATTCGCATTGTGCAACCTTACCAGAAAGGCGTCATCGAGCGGTTGGGGCGCTACCAGCGCACCGTCCAGCCGGGTCTCACCTTGATCATCCCCTTCGTCGATTCCATCCAGAAGGTGGACATGCGGGAACAGGTGGTGGACGTGCCGCCGCAGGAGGTGATCACGAAGGACAATGTGGTCGTGACGGTTGATGCAATCGTCTACTTTGAGGCGACCGACCCGGTCAAGCTTGTTTATAATGTGGCAGATTTCTACAACGCCGCCACCAAACTGGCCCAGACCAATTTGCGTAATGTGATTGGCGAATTGGAGTTGGACTCGGCCCTGACCAGCCGCGATCACATCAACACCAGGTTGCGCGAAGTGTTGGACGAAGCCACCGACAAGTGGGGTGTGCGCGTGGTGCGGGTAGAGATCAAGCGCATTGACCCGCCCGCGGATATCACCCAATCGATGCACCAACAGATGAAAGCCGAAAGGGAAAAACGGGCTGCCATTCTGGAATCTGAGGGCGATCGCCAATCTCAGATTCTGTCCGCGGAAGGCCAGGCAGAGGCGGTCAAGAGAGTGGCTGACGCCGAACGCTATAAGCTGGAAGTGGAGGCCACCGGCCAGGGCAACGCTATCACAACCGTTTTCAACGCCATCAAAGATGCGGAACCGGACGACAAGCTGATTGCCATTCAGTATCTGGAGACCCTGAAGGTGATGGCAGACGGCGAAGCTACAAAGATCTTTCTGCCCTACGAGGCGACCGGCGTGCTGGGCGCGCTGGGTGGTGTGAAGGAGCTGCTAAACGACCAGAACGGTAACAGAAACGGCAAAGGCTAGTAGCCTGGGGCCTGGGGCCAGCAGCACAACCAGCTGCTGGCCCCTGTAGTATTACGCCTGGCCGACGCGCATGACCTCGAAGATGCGGCGCTGGGTGGCTTGCGCGGTGGCAGCTACGATAACGAATACCATCACGGCAATGAAGATGAGAGTGAGTTGGGTGATCTCGCCCTCGGCGATGACAGGCAGCATCGGCGGCAGGATGGCCTTGGAGTCGGCTGCGCTGCGGAAGAAAGGGGTGAAGAGAACGGAGACCCAGACGCCGATCACCGCGCCGGTGGCGGTCCCGTAAATGACGAGTACTGCGTACTCCACGGCGAGCTGGATGATCAGTTGCCGGCGCAAGGCGCCGATCGCCCGCAGCACACCAAACTGGTAGAATCGCTCTCGCAGCGAGGCGTAACTGTGCATCAAGAATGCCAGCACGGCCATCAGCGCGGCGGCCAGGAAGCCAACCGTGAGCGCGCCGAAGACTCCAACCCGCTCCAGTTTCGCCTTCTCCTTGATCAGTGACCCTACCACATCGTGCCAGCGCACGGTTTCAATCCCGCCGATCCGCAGCTTGCGGCGCACCTCCTCCCCTTGGTAGTTGTCCGGCGACCGCAGCCAAACCTCATATGGGTAGATGGCTCCACCGATCAGGTGCAGATAGTCCAGATTGGCGATGACAACGATGTCATCCTGCTCGACTGTGGGAAAGTAGTCGTAGACGCCGCTGATGACGAAATCGGTGCGTATACTGATCCCAGGTTCCAGAATCACCCACAGATCGAGGCGATCGCCGACGCGTAGCAGGTGCTGTGCCAGGAACGCGCGCGAGACCAACACCGCCTCCGGCGCGGCGGCCAGCCGATTCATCAGGCCGCCCAGCGAGTCGTCGGCGAAGTCAGAGCGGAACCAGGAGACGGAGGAGAACTCAGCCCGGTCCACCCCCATCATCCGTTTGGTCTGCCTGCGCGTAGAAGAGAGTCCTTCGATGCGCATGCCATAGTTGCCTACGCGAATGGCGCGTTCTGCATCGAACCTCTCAGCAAACCAGGAGAGTTCAGGCGTCCAATCCCCGCCGGTCTCGCCTTCGGTGATCGGCTGGAAACGGAAGTCCCCGCCGGCTTGGTATTTGATGCGATCGACCAGCCACTCATCCATGCTTGCGGCCAGAGAGTGCGTATATATCCCCAGCCCCAGGCAGATGATCACGAGCAGCAGAGGGTTCAGGTAGCTGTGTCCCTGTCTACCCAATTGGCGCAGCGCCAGATGGAAGACCGTGCCCGGCAACAGGCCTGCCAGCTTGTCGAGCAGATTCATGAGCGGTGAGAATAGCCGCATGATCAGGAGCGACACCGTCAGGATTACCAGCGCAGGCGCCAGGATCAGAAGAGGGTCACTGTACAGTTCCGACGCGTCCTCCTGCGCCAGGAGAGCGAACGCCTCCTGTTGACCCAGCTGTTGATAGGCGTAAACGGTCGGCACGATCAGCAGAAAGTCGAGATAGGCGCGGCGCCACAGGGGGCCTTTGTCGGGACGGGCGTAGGCTGTCTCATAATCGACGATACTGGTGCGCGCGGCGGCGACGGCAGGCAGCAGGCGGGCGATAAAGGCCAGCCCCAGCGCGGCCACAATTAACCAGACGTCAACGCCCTGCAAAGAGACGGGCATTGGATCCCGCACGGTGAAAGCGAGGAAGCTGTCGGTGTATCCCATGCCGCGGGCTATCAACATGCCGAGGCCCAGCCCCAGGGGTACGCCGAGCAAGAAGAGCAGCCACTCTTCGACCACCACCAGCCACAGCACGCGCATGGTACCGGCGCCGCGGCTGACAAGCACTGATGTTTCCCGTTGCTGCGAGCGGGCGATAATACCGGAAATCAACACCAGGAAGTAGAGGAGGAAGGCGATCGCGGGCACGTTCATGCTAAGGAGTAGTACTGTGAGCGTCGTCTGACGCTGCACGAATTCCTTAAGCGGATCCAGCGGTGAAACATCCAGATTGGCACCCGGCAGGTATTTGCCGATGATCGTCATACCCTTTTCGAAACCGCGTGCGTATGCGGCGGCGTAGGCCGGATTGAGCGTGCTATCGTCGAGAGAGATGCGCCAACTGGCGAAACGGGAACTGCCAGCCACCATAGGCTGTACGCGCTGCAGGTAGTCCGCCCGCCGCACGAACAGCGCCTCTTTCATCGAGATATCGGGCGGACGGAACCAGAAAGTGTCGTCCGGGTCGCTGGCCCGCCAGAGGCCGACGATCTCCACTTCGGTACCGGGTAGGGCGGCAGTGGGCGCGACGCGGAACTTTTCGCCGGGAAGGACCCCCATGTCCGCGGCGAGGTTGTCGTGCATCAGCACGGGTAGGATACCAGTGGACGCCCCGTCGCCGGTTGGATCTTCCCAGACCGCGCCGGCGGTGATCTCCAGTTCGGGCGCGACATCGGCCAGGTAGACCAGATCAACCTGCGTGAGGAATTTGCTGTCGGTGCCGTAACGTTCGTCACCCTCGGGGGTCAGCATCATCATGCTGCCGCTTTCGAGGTGTACGCCGACTTCGTCAATGGGAAGGCCGATCTCGCTGGAGAGGGTGGCGGCGACACTGCGGCCGGCCCGTTCGGCCGCCGGCACATCCATGGGCTTGCGCGAGGAGGGGAAGAAGTAGACACGCGTCGTGAAGGGCGGGCGGCCCGTACGTGAGCTGAGCGCGTCCAACTCTTGCTGGAGAATTACTCTGTCGACGGCCTGGGCGAAGAAGCCGGCGCTGCTGAGCAGACCGACGGTCAGCACGATCTGGAAGAGCGCCAGCAGGGTCAACCCCAGATTGCCGGCAAGACGCTTGTAGGTGAGGACTGTCAACCCGCCGAAGAGGCGGGGTAAATTGAAGAGTATGCGCACAGGGATTTAGATATAGGTGATGCGTGGTGCATGGCGTTCGCTCTCCATGCACCACACACCACGGCATAACCGGGTCAGGCGATTTCTTTGGTACGCACCGGTTCGCGCAGCATTTCCTGTCCGGGGCCCCACATGTAATGTTCGTTGAGCCTTTCGTTGCCCTCCATGTCCATGAGTTCCTCAAAGACGGTGAGGGCCTGGTTGTAGGTTTGGGTCTGATCACAGTCAAGGGCGTTCAAGAGCAGGAGTGCGCGGTCGCCGGTATGGAAGGCGAGCAACTCCCGTTCCATGTCGAGGACTTCAGGCAGGATTTGGGTGTAGAGGATCTTATGTGGCAGCGGGTCAACGCGGATGGGGTGGATTCCGCTTCTGTTGACGATAGCCGGGACTTCGACGACGACATCGTCCGGAACACCGGCCAAGGCGCCGTGGTTGGGCACGTTCACCTGGAATTGGCCCTCATTGTCGTTGACCAGACCGTCGATGATGGGCACCTGCTGCTCTTTGGTTTTCTCCGAGCCAAAGGCTTCGGTCAGGCTGGAGGAAGGATTGCTGGTCAGTTCGGTCATCTGAGCGACGCGTTGCTCCAGATTCGCCACAAAATAGGGTCGGGCGAGGTGGGTGTCAGGCCCGCCCCAAGGCTGCGGGAACCACCACATTTTGGTATCAATTTCGGAATGATACCACCATCCCCCTCGGCGGGGCGTGTCGCCGATGGGCATAAGGCCGAACATGCGGTACATATGGATTGTGCCGCGGCTCATCTGAATGTCGTGTGTACGCTCAGCGACGTGGGTCTGCCAAAAGTTCTCACCCTCTTCTGCGATCCATTTTTCGAGAACTGGGTAGGCGTTTTCGCCCTTGTAATAGAAGTGGTTTAGCCAAATGTTGTGATTGAGGCCCGGCGCCTGCCAAGTGATATCGGCAAGGTCGGTCAGGCCGAGCGTTCTGGCGATCTCATAGACGCCATAGTGGCCATGGCAGAGGCCGCAGACCTTGATGCTCGACGTGCGCGTCATCAGGGTGCAACCCTCGTAGACGGGATTGCCCGACTGGATCAGCCAGGCATCCGGGCAGATTTCCTCCATATCGGCCGTCACGCCGAGCATCAGGTCGAGATTGACAAAGTTGGTTTGACGCATCCGCCCGCCGTGATAGTAACCGTGTTTTTCCATCAACTCGCGTCCGACCCGCTGTTTATGATGACTGCTGGCCGAGGCGGTGTTGATGACGAAATCCGCGTCCTGCAACGCCTCCTGCCGGTCGGTGGTACTCTCGAAGCGTAGATCGGCGCCCAGTTCATTGGCATAGCGCACGCCCAGTCTGTGGATCATTTTGAGCCTGTCGGCGTCGATATCCATGAAGGTGATGAGACTGCCGTTGAGGGATTCGGTCAGGCAGATGTCCTTGACGAGCCCGAGTGAGAACTGGGCGCTACCGGCGCCGATAACGGTTATTTTGATTGGGGTGGACATAGAGACTCCTTGTGAATTGCTTTTGCGCACCACCGAAGGGTGCAGGCAGGTTAAAAAGATTTGAACAGACTGGTGGCGTGGTGCGTCCAACGATAGCGCGCCGAGCGCCAGGCAGATCGAATTGCAAACGCGTTACAAAGCATTTCAGAATTTCTTCGCCGCGGCCATCTCGGCGTGCTGCGGCAGGTAGGGCACGTCCTTACGGTCCCAGGCGGCGCGCCCTTCGACCGCGTGGATCCCCATCAATTGGCGGCGATACGGGGTATCCGCCCATTCAACGATATGTTGAGGCGGCGGTGTGCTGCCCCACTTCTTCACCCAGAAGGGCATATAGCCGTAGATAAGAATGCGGCGGTCACGGGAGCTTATGTTGGCCAGGCCGGAATGCCAACAGAGGACATTCCAGATGATGGCTGAGCCGGCCTTAGCGACTATCTTTTTCAGGCCAGGCATCTGCTCGAGGGTTTCGCCAACGAACTCGGTGCGGGATGGGTATGCGTCCCGCTTGTGGCTTCCCGGTACCAGACTGAAGCAGCCCATGTCCGGCGTCTGATCATCGAGGAAGTAGAAGACCTTCGCCTTGAGCATAAACTGGGGATGCCGCCAGGCCGGCCAGTCGCGATGCCAGCCTGTGTGGGCATTTGTGCCGGCGTGATGGCAGTGCGCCACCATCTCCATCGTCTGTACATCCGGCCCGATTACCTCTTTCAGGATAGGCAGCACGAGAGGATTCTCGGCGATATCCAGGAAAAGGGAGTCGTAGTGATGGATGTCGCCCATCGTGTGCGCGTCCGGACCGTTACCGTAGCCGCCCTTGAATGTACCATTGCGCACGGACTCGGCCCACGCCTGTTCAGTCTGATGTTGAATGTCTTCGTACGCGGCCCGCACCCTTTCCAGTCCGAACGGTTCGAGCGCGTTCTCAACGATCAGATAGCCCATCTCATCAATCTGTTCCCGCTGTTCCGGTGTGAACACCTGTTCCTCCTTACGATACTGCCGGGCGGTCTGTTAAATGCCAGTAGGCAGAGATCAGATGCCGGTGGCCATTGCGGTCAGACCGTTCTCAGATAGTCGCGAATCAGCAGGGCCGCGGTTGCGCCCTCACCGGCCGCCGAGGCGACCTGCTTTGTACTTTCGGCGCGCACGTCTCCGGCGGCAAAGAGTCCGGGGACGCTCGATTCCAGTGCGGCCGGGTCTCGTTGCGAAAAGAGGGGCGGGCGTTCGTTGTGTTCGTGGGCCAGCCTGTGGCCCGTTTCGATGAAGCCCCATTTGTCAAGGCGTACGCCGGTCTCCTGCAGGAATCCGGTATTGGGGACGAGGCCGATAAAGACGAAAGCGCCATCCACAGACATGTGCGCCTCGGCCTCGGTTTGGTTGTTCCAGAGCCGCAGCCGGTTCAGTTGCGCCCTGGCGCCCAGGAATTCCTGGACCTGGGTATGCCATCGTACTTGAATCTTTGGATTGCCTGCCACCGACTCCTGGATGACCTGACTGGCCTGCAGTGCCGAGCCGCGCACCAGAAGAGTAACCCGTTCGGCGAATTTCGTCAGCAGCAGACTTTCTTCTGCAGCGCTGTTGCCGCCGCCGATCACGGCCACTTCTTTGCCCTTGTAGAAGGGGCCGTCGCAGGTAGCGCAGAAATGAACGCCAGCGCCGATATAGTCGCTTTCGCCGGGTATATTCAGCCGGCGGTAACGGCTACCGGTGGTGATGAGGACGGCCTGCCCACTGTATTCGTCGCCGGCGGCCGTTTCGACGATGTGGTAGTTGTCGCGGCTGTGTATGCTGGCGATATCCTGGGCCTGGAGCAGTTCAACGCCGAATCGTTCGGCCTGCGTCCGCAGCCTTTGGGAAAAGTCGCTGCCGTCGACCCCGTCGGGGAAGCCGGGCAGATTATCCAGCTTTTCTGTGACCGCGGCCTGGCCGCCAAAGGCGGCGCGCTCGACGATGAGTGTGTCGATACCCTCGCGGGCCAGGTACAGGGCCGCGGTCAGGCCGGCAGGGCCGCCGCCGATGACGATCACCGGGTAGTGTTGGCGGCTGGCGGTCGTTTTTAGCCCCAGTTTTGCGGCCAGTTCAGCGTTGCTCGGCTCAACGAGCCGGGATCCGTCGGCGAAAACGATAGTGGGAATGATGCGTTTGCCATCGTTCATTTCGATGACCCGCTGTTCGGCGTCCGCATCCTCTTCGATGTTCACCCATTGATATGGGATCTGGTGTTCGCCGAGGAACTGTTTGCTGCGGCGGCAGTCCGGGCACCAGAAGGCGCCATAGACGACGAGGTCAGGTGAAGATTCGGTCATAGAAGTTGTCTCTCACACTAGGAGCGTATTCGGCCGCTTTTGTCTGCGTGCGCAAGATCAGATCAATGGACCGCCAAAGTAATGAAATTCTCTGCAGCAATCTGCTAAGTCGGTCAAAGGCAAGGCGATGCACATTGCCAGCCGCATTGTAGCAGTTTGCCCGCACCGAGGTCAATCGAAAAGCAGGTTGTCGTTGACTCAGGCTGTCTGGACGCGTTGCGCTAGCCTGACAGTCTCGAGAAATGTATTGCAGAAGCCTCTCTACTTTCTGTATTCGTTCAGTGCTTGCCAGTAAAGCAAAATGCTTGATGCCAGTAAAGCGATATGCTATAGTGATTGCTGTGAGGAGAACACTTTGTTCAGGCTGACGACTAAGAAACAGGCCATCAAAGCCCTTCAGAAGATGCCTCGCCAAAATGCCCAGCGCATCCGCCAGGCATTGGACAGATTGGCAGAGAATCCCGACCGGCGGGATATTGACATTGTCCGGTTGGAGGGGCGGCCTGGCTTTCGTCTGCGTGTTGGCGACTTTCGGATAATTTTCGAGAGAGACGATGAAGCCAACTCGATTGATATTTTGCGCATCCTACCACGTGGTCAGGCTTACAAGCAGTAGGAGGAAAACTCTCGTGAGCAACCTGCAGATCATTCATGATGATGCCGGACAACCGATGTTTGCCGTGCTCCCCTGGCGTGATTATGTTCGACTGGCAAAGGAAGAAGCCGCCGAGGCGATCTTGAGCGATGAAGAAATCTATGATCTTGCAACAGAAGAAGAGGGCGAATCCTTTCCCATTAAAGTGGTCGACCGACTCTTGTCAGGCGTAAGCCCGATCAAAGTGTATCGAGAGCATCGCGGCATGAGTCAGAAGGAGTTGGCTGCCGCAACCAACATTAGCCCGGTTTACCTCTCCCAAATTGAGACGGGGAGGCGCGTCGGCTCTGCCAAGACGCTGGCCTCGATTGCTCATGCTCTGGAAGTAAGCCTGGACGACCTTGTGTAAAGGGTCTTTGCCCACAAAAAAAGCGGTACTTGGGAGCAGGTGGCCGGCGCCTGGAATCAGTCGAAACAGAGTTCGGCAAGCGCGATGCCGCTCTCTCCGGCGACCGAGTAGAGCAGATAGAATCGGCCGTCTTCCTGGTAGATGCCGGGGTCGCGCAGTTGGCGTGCAGGTTCGTGAATCGCCCCGCGCTGGGACGGTTCCAGTGGCAGGCTGACGCCTTCATAGTCGGTCTCTGGCTGCAGGATGGAGAATGGCGCGGAGGCCTTCCACTCTTTCCAGTCCGGTCGCAGGTCGATCGTCGCGCAGACGATATGCTCCGGGCAATCTCCGGCGCGGGAATAGAAGACGTAGAGAATGTCGTCGCGCACGAGCAGAGCCGTATGCCTCTGGTCGCGATCAAAGAGGACCGGTCCCGGCTCGAAATCAGTGCGTCCGTCCCGGCTGCGGAAGAGGATGCCAGGCATACCCAGGGCGTAGACCCAGCTGTCGGCGGCATCGGGATAGCGGAAGACCCGGAAATAGCTCGGGCCGAGGATCTCGCTGTCGGAAAAAAAATTGAGGCCGTCCTCTGACATGGCCAACAGTGAACGCTGCCCTTCCAGAAAAGGATATTTCCGCTTCAGCGGATCGGCGTCAAGATCTTGCGGCCGTACTGACGGCCCGTGATAGTACATTAGAATGCGCCGATTCTCCTGGTCGATATGAAGATCCGGGCTGGCGATATGGTTGTAGCAGGGGGTCTGCTCCAGACGCAATGTGCCGGGCACATAAACCTTCCACGGCCCTGTCAGGGCGTCGGCATAGGCCAGGCGGATAGACGCGCCCTGATGATGCGCGAAGTAGAGATAGTACCTGCCCAGCGGGTTTGGCAGCCACTCCGGCACGCGCAGAAGTGAGGGCCCGTTGATATTGGCGCCGATGGACTCGTCCAGCGCCGGGGTGATGATCGGATTGGCACTAAAGCGGGTTACTTGCATTTTTTCCTTTGAGACAATAGGACAAGATGAAAACGTCAATTCATGGATTGTGCGATTGCAATCGCCCTTTCGTAAATATGTAAGGCCCAGTCTGCACTTGTTCAGCGACAAGGTCACGCTGGGCGATTGGGATGCGGCGACCGGTGTCAAGTCGATACAAGCCGGTCAGTAGATGATACTCGCCATCCGCGATGTCGGATGGAATCGACAGCAGGTAGTAGTTCAGGATCATATCGCCATCTCGCCATTGCGTCGGCACGTGCCCGAGGCCATCGGCTTGGGTGACTTTGTTGCCGCTGCCATCTACCAAATGATTAAACACGCTCAATTGATCAGGCAGGTCAGCCGGCCGCTGGTGAACATGCCAGCAATTGACAATGACAACGTCTCTACCATCCGTGGGTTGCAAATGCGTTCCTGCCAGCGTCACTTGCCCACCAAATGTCAGGGCTGACAATGGCATTTGCTGACAGATTTCAAGCACGTCTTCGAAGGCCACATGATATAGAAACAGTCTTCTGGTGTCCCACTCATATGAAAACTTCGGGACCTTATGTTCCGCCATATTGGAGTCGATTTCCCTCACAATTGGCTGGTTTTCAGATCTGAGAATCAGAATCGTAGGATGCTGATTGACCACCACAGCCGGCGAATCGAGAGAGAGGGAGCCGCGAACATGATGTTGCTGCCGCAAAGTATATCGTAGCGCTGTGGATAAGTCACGAGAAAGGTTGACCATATAGACTTCGCCGGAATCCTGAATGGAGCGAACCGCTTCGGCAATCGAATTGATTCGACCCACAGTCAATTCTTCGGTTTGGCTGGAAAGACGCAGGAATCTGGCATGATGGAACAGTTGCACGGAAGCCAGGAGGAACAACCAGATCGTGAGGACGGCCCAACATCCTAAGAGTGCCAGCCTGCCTCGAGAAACTCGATCACGAACAAGCTTAGTTAAGTCACCTATAAGTATGCCAACTGCTATAAACGAAGCAGGCCAAATCGTCAGAAGGTAGTAAGTGAACAACTGACCTCCAGGGCGGTACATAAACATAAGAGGAGCGGAAATCGAAGCAAGTCCGATCACCATTCGACGCCAACTACAATCATCCAGGCGGCGAATTTTGAAAGGAAAGGCGAATATATAAAGAACTGAGGCCGCTGTCAGAACTGACATGATATGAATGGTCAGGAATCGCACTGCGGGATTTTCATGGAGTCGTTGTTGAACTGTAGAGACTACCTCTTTGCCCAAATATGCCGCTTCCCCGTCTCCCATGACAAGCCCTTGCATCAGGGACCAGGATTTGGTTTCGAATCGTCCTTCCGACAGAACGGCAGGCAATCTGTTCCAACTCTCTCCGGTTTCACTGAATAACATCGGAGTAAATGAAGCCAGGAAAAGCAGGCCACCGATAGTGAGTTGCCTTACATTTCTGCGGTTGATACCTGTAACAAGAGAGATGGCAACAACTGGCAGAAGTGCGGCAGCGGAGAAATGGATCTGGATCCCGATTGCCCATACTGGCATAGCGAATGCGCCCCACCACGGACGCCGTCCCTTCTGGTACAGCAATAGACAGGTCAATAGCGCAATCGTAAAGATAGACAGGACATTTTGGGCCCAAATTTTGCGCGAAAAGATCACCGCCCAAGGATTCAAGGCGTATAGAGATGTCGCGATGATGGCTGGGCCCAAGCCAAACCATCGTCGCGCGATGCCGTAGCATGCGCCCACAGCGAATGTATTGATTAGAGCGACGAATCCTGTTACCCAGTGCGGATCTGAATTGAAGAGCAGTGGAATCGTCAGCAGATAGGGAAATGCAGACGAATTGAAAATGCCAACTGAGGAGGGGAGACCTCTGGCAGTAAACGGGTCGATCTCCAGAATATCCGCTGCCAACTCCAGAGCATAACTTTCGTCAAAATTAAAATTGGCATTTTCGAGACCGGTAATGCGCAAATATCCGGCCAACGCCATGAAAAACAGGACCAAGCCGAGATTGAGAAGTGAGGAGAGGGGAATCTTTTGTGTCATTAACGTTTTTTGTCTGCCAGTACTGATACTGTCACTTCATATCAAGCCAGAACCAGACCAAGAGTATGCCTACATAGAGGCAACAGGCTGGACTCCTGCCCACCAGTTGCCCAGCCGCCGCAGAGGTTCGTGGTTTCAAACGGGATCCACATTGAAGACTGACCCGGCAGTTATTCGCTCGGCATCGGTCAGGCTGCGCCTGGATAGGGGTACTCGTACCAGTCCAGCAGGCCCAGGGGAGCGGCCGCGCCGGCGTAGAGGATCAACGAGGTGTATTTGTCGGCAAAGATGCGGCCGCCCCCGACACCGTCAATGACCGCGCCGGAAGGATCGGCGAATTTGGGGCCGCCTTCTTTGCCTTCCAGGTTGGCCATCAACGCTGCGAATGTGTTGGTGGCGACCCGCAGATAGCGCTCGTCGCCGCTGATGCGCCAGGCGTAGGTCAGTGCTTCCAGCGCATGGGGTGTTGGCGCTGTCGTCTGAAGGGAAGGAAGTTCTTTGTAGTAGAAGACCCCGTCCGGCCCGAGACAGTGTTCGATGAGATCATCCATCACCGCCACAATCAGCTGCTTCACGCGCTCGTCGTCTTCGATCAGCAGGTAGCGGGCGAAAGAGCAGACAGTAAGAGAGATCATGAAAGGCACGCGGGGCATGGTGTGGCTGGTATACGCCGCAAGCAGCGCGCCGAACTCGTCGTGCCAGGTCAGGAACATCTCGATTAGCCGCTTGGCTTCGTCGTGCCAACGCTGTTCGCCGGTGCCAAGCCAGAGGCCGACATAGGCGCGCAAGGCCCATCCCCCTTCGCGCACTGAAGCTTCCCCCGGCTGCTGCATGGTTGGCAACTGCATGTGACGAAGGATGTTTTCGCCGATCGAGTTTGCTACCTCCAGACTTTCGCGCCGCCCGGTGAGGAAGTAGTAGTCCAGGAATCCTTCAGTCCACTCATGGGAAGGAATGCATCTTCCGGTGGCATGGTAGCGGGTGTGAATACGCAGGCCGCCATCGATCAGAGGATCCGGGTGATGGTGACAGAAGTCTACGTCGAGCCAGTGGCGGGCGCTGACCAGCGCCGAGTCGAGGGCGCGGCGTTGGCCGGTGAGCGCATAGAAGAGCGTACAGGCGTGGGGGCGGTCGTATTCGTTGTTGACCCATACGTTTTCGCCGCCTCCCCGGCCCTGGTTGGTATAACCGGAATCGGGCGCGTCGCCGAAATGCATCATGCCCAGCGCTTTGGGGCGCCCATCGTGCAGCTTATTGAGGTCAGTGAACAGACGACGAGGCAATTTCTCGGGGAAGTAGGTCTCAATCCAGGTATTATTGTCCCGATACCAGTCTACCGGCAGCGCGGGCTGATCCGGCAGTTGGAACTGCAAACTGCGCTGGCTCAATGAATCCAGGGTCGAGTCCGGCCCGTGAAAATGGAGCTGTATACGGTGGGTCTTGGCCATGCCCTGCAGAATTGGCGCGGGGGCTTCGCCGGCGGGGTAGAGCCAGCAGGCGATGCCCTGGGTGTGGCCGTGCAGTCTCTTGGGGAAGTTCTGGTGGGCCTGGTGGATGGAGAGACAGAGGCCGCCCTGGTCGTCGCGCCAGTCGCTCCAGAAATCCCCATAGTAGGAGTCGATAAAATGCTCATTGGACTGATAGAGCATCGTTTCGGTGTCCAAGGTCTGTGAGACTTCGCTCTCGCTCTGGCTGAGGGCGGTTTTGTACCAGCCTTCGCCGAGAGCGAGTTGGGGAGCGTTCCCGGCATGCTCGGCCGCGAAGTCCAGGCGAAGGCTTTGCAATGTTACCTGCTGCATGTCCAGGGTGTGCAGGAATTGGTGCTCCACTTCTATGTAGGCTTTGCCGGCGTAGGCAGTGATGCGGCCGCGCAACTCCAGGAAATCGCTGCCGTCGGGTTGCAGGTGGCGGCCGCGTACAAGAATCACGGCGCGCAGCGGTCCTGCCTCGTCAATCTCCAGTTTGACTGCGCCGCGGTCGCTGCCGGCGGCGGCGGCATCGGTCTCCATTTTGAAGCCGGCGAAGGGAGAGGGCCAGGCTGAACCTTCTGCGAGGACCACATCCTGCACGGGGAGAAAGCCTTCACGGGGCACGCGGAAGCGCAGCGGTCCGGTGTCGACCAGCAGGCCGTTGGCGTCCTCGGTAACTGTCACTTGTTGAGGCGGTCGCGGCGCATTTTCAGGGGCGACGCGAAAGCTGAGGGTCTTGGAGAGATTGCCGGGCAGGTCGGGCTGGAAGTGGACCAGCAGCCACTTGACGCTGCCGTCGGACCAGTGGGCCAGGGCGCGCTGTTGGGAAGGCAGCAGCAGACCGTCGTCTTCGATGGCAAATTGGGCGGGGTCGGTCAGTTTGCCCTGGCTAAAGGGTATGCTGACGGTGACAGGTTCGGCGACGCGATCAAATTGGGAAAGTTTTTCGAAATGGAGGGTGCTCACGTTGCTTGATCTCCTTGTATGCGCGTTCAGGTAGTGATTTTCCCGCGAGAAGGTCCGGCTTTTTCAGTTGCGAGCAAATTGGTAAGGCAATTGTCCGCGAACTTGTGTCAGAATTCTTGGTGCAGAGCAGGAGGTATCGGCACGATCGTACCAGCAGTGTGATCTCATTGCAAGGTTGACGGACATGCCCTCCGGGCAGGTCGTTGGGATCGGTTGGGGACTCGTGTTAGAATGGCCACAGAACAGTTGTATTATACGCGGGCGAGAGTTTCCTTTGCCAGAGGAGGGAACATGGAACCAGCAAAGCTGGCGCCAGACGTTCCTCAGACACAGATAGATTCATCCCAATCGAACGGGTCTACCACGGCCAATGATGGTGCGCCGCGCGACAAACAGGTGAATCCCTGGGCGCCTGATGAAGGGCGGTGTGTCACATTAGAAGAGTACTGGGCCAAGTGGTATGAAAACCCCTACCCTGACACTGACGTCAGCTATGAATGGAATAATGGCATATTGGAGGCAAAGCCTTCGGCAAACAAGCCTCAACTTGATCTTGCAAACTGGTTTCTTGACCTTTTGCGCCGCTATCTGGAAACGCACGAGGTCGCAGAACTAATCAATATGGAGACCGGCTTTTTCATGACAATGGCAGACTCTCAGGAGCCGTCCGGAACACGTAGAGCGGTTCGCAAACCGGACATCGGCATAATTCTGAATAGCAACCCCGTTTCTTGGGGACGAATTGACCAGCGCTCCTTTGCGGGCGTTTGCGACGCCGCTGTAGAGTTTCTTTCCGACTCCACACAGACAGAGGTGCGTCGGGACACAGAGGAGAAGAAGAGAGACTACGCGCTGGCCGGGGTAAAGGAATATACCATACTCGATCCAAGCGGCGAGCACATGCACTTTTACCACCTGACGCCGCAGGAACGATACGAGGAGATCCAGCCCGACGCCGAGGAAGTGATCCACTCGGAAGTGCTGCCTGGTTTTCAGTTTAGGATTGGGGATCTGTGGAGGTTGCCGAGGCTGGCAAAGTTGGCTCTTGACGAAGTGTATGCCGGGTATGTCATTCCCGCCCTGAAGGTCGCAGTCAACAGTGCCGAAGAGGCAAAGGCACAGATCGAGGTAGAAGCGCAGCGCGCTGATGCCGAAGCGCAGCGCGCTGATGCCGAAGCGCAGCGCGCTGATGCCGAAGCGCAGCGCGCCGATGCCGAAGCGCAGCGCGCCGATGTCGAAAATGCGGCTCACCAGCAGGCAGAGGAACGGGTGCAGGAATTGGAGGCCGAATTGGCTCGCCTGCGCCGACGCAGTTCCTGAACGCAGACCGAAGCAGGGATTCCCTTATCCAGTGATGTGAACTTCCCCTCGTCGGCTCGGCAGAAGCCTGGCAGCGGATGTTTGGGTTGCCGACCCCAGGTCTTAATGACACTTTGTGTTGGCGCAGCAGGGTTAGCCAGTTCCGCAAGATAGTTTCAAACTGGAGAGACAACATGCATTGCGACCCTGTGTAAAAGGGGAGCGTGGATAGGTCTCTCTCTCCTCTTCACCCTTTTCTCCCAGGAGTACACTACATGCCACCCAACATTCTCTTTCTGATGAGCGACGAGCACCGCGCCGACATCACCGGCTACGCGGGCGATCCGGTCGTGCGAACGCCCACGCTCGATGGATTGGCGCGCACGGGCACCGTCTTCGGCAACGCTTACACAGCCTCGCCGATCTGTATCCCGGGCCGCCAGGCGATGATGTCCGGTCAGTTTCCGCGCACATGCGGCTGCGAGATCTTCGCCCAGGATCTGCCCGACGGCCACATGACCTTCGCTCGCCGATTCAGCCAATATGCCTATCACACGGTCGCCGCCGGCAAGCTGCACCACACGGGGCAGGACCAGATGCAAGGGTGGAGCCAGCGAATCGGTTCGGCGATGCAGGTAGCGCCCCATTTCATTGAAGCGCGGGACGAAGCCTCCTTTTCTCGTCACACGAGAGGGCTATCCTCCGTCAAATGGAGCGACACGAAAGAGGTGCTGCGGGCGGGAGTCGGCCACTCGCCCCACATTATCCAGGATGAATACGCGATGACGGGCGCGCTCGACTTCATCCAGCAGTATTTCACCGATCCCTACTACGACCGGCAGCAGCCGGAACGTCCGCTGCTGCTGAAAGTGAGCCTGAACCAACCTCACTACCCGTACTTCACCAGTGAAGAAAGGTTCACATATTACCTGAACCGGGTGGAGCCATTCCTCGACGAGCCGGTATTCGATCATCCTTTTCTGGGCCAGAAGCAGGTGCGGGTGGGCGTTGATGCCTCGACGCGGGAGCTGCGCCGCGCCGTCGCCGGCTACTACGGCATGATCGAGACGATCGACGAGATGTACGGTTCGCTGTTGGCGGCGTTGGAGCACGTGGGCCAGGATCTTGACGACTGGATCATCATCTACACAAGCGATCACGGAGAGATGCTGGGCGAGCACGGTATCTGGGAAAAGCAGAAGTTTTTCGAGGCCAGCTCACGCGTGCCACTGATCATCCGCTGGCCCAAATCATTTGCCGGCGGCAGGTTGGTCCAGGAAAATGTCAACCTGTGCGATCTGTTTGCCTCTTTGTGCGAGCTATGCCAGATCCCGGTCCCGGATGGGCTGGATAGCCGCAGTCTGGCGCCCCTTCTACGCGGCGAAGAGGCTGACTGGCGCAACGAAAGCATCAGCCAGTTTGGCGCGCGCAACTTGATGATCAAATGGGATGACCTGAAGTACCAATATTACGGTGAGGAGATGCCGGAGGTGCTGTTCGATCTGGACCGGGATCCGTCTGAGCGGCAGAACTTCATTGACGATGCCCGCTATACCGACGTGTTGGGGGATTTCCGGCGGCGGCGGTTCGAGTTGGGTTTCGGTCCTGGCGCGCAGGAAGGGTATGTGAATGCGGGATATTAGGAAAAAGCGATGAGCACGGACGAGATCGCCCAGGTCGTGCAGGGCGGCGAAACGATGTACGCTGAATTCAAGTCCGTTGCGGCGCGCCCTGAGAGTCTGGCCACGGCGTTTATCTCCTTTCTGAACACGGCGGGAGGAGTGCTGTGGTTGGGCATTGAAGATGACGGCACGGTGACGGGCGTGGCCGATGTGGATGGCGCCCGCCAGCGCGTAGACCAGATCCTGGCGAACAATGTTACGCCTCGCGCCACGGCTTTCATTGAACAGGTTGAAGTTGGTGGAAAGTCGCTCCTGAAGATCACGCTGCCCCGCGGAGTTGACCGGCCCTACTACACGCAGCGGGGTCAGTGTTATGTTCGCCAGAATGCGGGGAAGCGCCTGGCGTCGCGCGAAGAGATCCGCCGTATGTATATGGCGGTGCGCGCCTTCTATTACGACGAATCGGCGCTCTCGGGAGCGGGGCTGGAGGATGTTGACCTGCCAGTGTTTGGCGCCTTCCTGACCGCGGCCTATGGTCTGACTGAAGATACGGACCGGCCAGAAGAAGAGTTGGCGCGCTTGTTGCGCAATCTGAAGTGCATGGCCGGCAACGAACTCACGGTCGCTGGGGCGCTGCTCTTCGGCCGCCAGCCACAGCGCATGCAGCCGACGGCGCGTGTGGAATTCGCTCACTTCGCAGGAACTGCAGCAGGAGAAACCATTCTCGACCGCAAAACTATTGAAGGGCGACTGCCGCAGCAGTTGGAGCAAATGGAGAGCTTGCTGCGACTGCACCTGCGCAATGCCGGCGTCATCCGAGGATTCGAGCCGGAAGTGCAAACAGAGCTACCGCTGGAGATGCTGCGCGAGGCGCTGACCAATGCGCTTGTCCACCGGGATTATTCGCTGTCGGCCCCGGTGCGCGTCTTCCTCTTTGAAGACCGGCTGGAGATACGCAGCCCTGGCCCATTACCGAATAGCGTAACATTGGAAAATGTGCGCGCCGGTATTCACGTGGAGCGCAACCCGATCATTCTCTCACTGATGTCCAAATTGGGGCTGATGACCAGGCTGGGCACGGGCATTGTGCGTATCTTTCGCTTGGCCACGGAAAGGGGTCTACCGGAACCGAAGTTGGCAGAGAGCGGCGCCGAGTTCGTGGTCACCTTGTACCGGATGCCGGCGACGGTCTGAAATCGAGAGAGGTCGTAATGCTGAAAGGAAAGACCCAGGACGAATGTATCCTCGACACACTGAACGGGGAGGGCGAGCCGTTTACTGACAGCGACCCCTGGCGGGTATTCCGCATCATGGGGGAATTTGTCGAGGGCTTCGACACGCTGGCAGGGCTGGGCGCTGCGATCTCGATTTTCGGGTCGGCGCGCACGCAGCCGGACGATCCCAATTACCAGGCGGCTGTCGAGACGGCGCGCTTGTTGGTGGAATCGGGTCTTTCGGTCATTACCGGCGGCGGGCCAGGAATTATGGAGGCCGGCAATCGCGGCGCGCAGCAGGAGAACGGCACCTCGGTCGGCCTGGGCATCGAGCTTCCTTTCGAGCAAGGATTGAACGAATACGTCGACATTGGCATCGAGTTCCGCTACTTCTTTGTGCGCAAGTTGAACTTCGTCAAGTACTCACAGGGATTTGTCATCTTCCCCGGCGGGTTCGGTACGCTGGACGAGCTGTTTGAGGCATTGACGCTGATCCAGACTGGCAAGATCAGACAGTTCCCGGTTGTCCTCTACAACTCCGACTACTGGCGGGGCCTATTGGACTGGCTGCGTGGCACGATGTTGGCGGCGGGGAATATTTCTGCGCCTGATATCGAACTGATGCGGCTGGCGGATTCGCCGCAAGAGGTCCACGAGTTGATCTTGCAGGGCCTGTCGAGGCAGGCCAACTGGTGCGAGAAGTCGGCCGCGGCCGCGCGTGCGGCCACGCGGCTGGCCCTGAAAGTGAGTAGATAGATGGCGCGCAGACGCAAGGGGCTGAACCGGCATCAGAAGGCCGCATTCAAAGGCGGTGAACAGCGCGTGCGGGGGGAGACGATCGACTTCCTGATCGAGATGGCGGCCAGTACGGACCCGGACGAACGACTTCACGCCGCCGAAAATCTGTGTCCCTGCCACGTGCGCAGACGGGTTGAGGCCGCTTGGGAGGCGCTCTACCGGCTGATGCAGGATCCGGATGTACGGGTGCGGCGGGCGGCGTGGCATACATTGGAGGACGGTGGCTGCCCGAACGACCCGGCGCTTCTGCCAGTTTTCGAGCAGGCGGTTGCCGGCGAGACGGATAGCCAGGTGCGGCGCTGGGTGGAGCGGTTTGCGGCGCCGGCTCTGGCGGAGCGCGACCGGCAAGACTCGCTGCGCGCGGCCTACTCCCCTTTCCAAGAGAACGGCCGCTGCGACTTCTGCGGCGACACGGCCCGCCGCGTGCGTACCGATTACGATACGGAGCTCGCCAGCAGCGGTGGCCCGAGGCGCCTGGCCCAGATTTGTCAGCCGTGTGATGGGCAGGCGTCATAACTTCCCGCCCACAATGCTACGGGGCGGCGCGTTTATCAGTCTTTATCCCTTGCCAAAAGTGTTCCGACTCGCTCCAATACCGCATCAAGCAGGTTCGCAGGCAGAGCAGAAATCAAGGTTGCATGTCTCGCCAGCCAGTCCATACTCTTGACCTGATCTGCCAGAATCACCCCTGTCACACCCAGCCCTGTAGAGATGGCAACTTCAAAGGGATACCCTTTTACCTGATTGGTAATCGGACAGAGAATCGCCAATCCTGTTTTGCCGTTATAGGATTCCGGTGAGAGTACAACGGCGGGACGACATCCCGCCTGTTCATGTTCCGTCTGAGGGGTAAAGTCAATCCAAATTGCATCGCCGCGCTTTGGGACGTACGCGGGCTTTGCCATTATCCTTCACGACCTACCGCAGGCCCGGAGTCCACTTCGCCGTGCAAGTTGTGCTTGGTCACCTGGGCCAGGAGATCATCCAATTTCAGAGAGGGTAGCGTCACTGGCACAATGACTAACTCCTCTCCGCGCAGCAACAATCTGACCGTTGTATTGGCTTCGAGTCCAACCTGGGTTGCAAGGGGCTTAGGGATGCGCAGAGCCAAACTGTTGCCCCACTTCTGCACGCGGGTTTCCATATTACCTATTCTCCAGAGTTACTCGTTCAGTGAAATTACCTCTGATGTAGGCAGTTTCGTAGATACAATGAGTATACGCCGAAAGATGGGATCTACCAGGTTTAGCATCCTGCCACGCAAGGCCAGAAGGCATTGAGAGTCTCCTGAACCGACCGGAGACACACGATCTTGAGATTACAGTCTTGCGGGAACAAGCTGCATAGCCCAGCCATGGCAGCAGGCCGGAGCTTCCTCTTAAGGTGTGGGGTCTTGGACAGCGTAGTGAGAGCCAAGAAATTTGGACTCTGTGACCTTCATATATATAATAGCGCTTGACGCAGAAACTGGTGGGCTATATGTCGTACTTGCGTCTCGTCCCCCTTAGGCGCTCGAACTGACTAGAAACTCTCCCATTCGCTAAGACGAAAGCAAGACGCTGCGCCAAAACGAATTTCACCTCTTTCCTGGTCATTGCCGACTAACGACTATTGAGTATTGGAGATGTTACAGGCGCCTTCTTAAAGGTCCTGTTTGTCAATAGGCATTTGTGGCTAAGCATTTGTAGTTGGCCTGGATAGTGGAGTGCCAGAGACAGCCCAGAGCAGCGCGCCGCTGACAGGCGGGCAAACCATGGAGAACCGGTATGGGGCGTAGAGTCATTGACTTGAGCATGCCCGTACACAACGATATGGTGGTCTTTCCCAGGGTGACGCGGCCGACGTTGTTGATGTATGAGGACTGGGAGGGGTTTGCGAGCGGTATCGGCGCCGCGGAGCATGGCGTCACCTCTCTGACAGCCCACTACCTGACGATTCTAGGTGACCATGTAGGGACCCACATTGACGCATTGAAACATCTGGTTGCCGGCAAGCCCGGTCCGGAAGGGATCCCGCTGGAATACTGCTACGGCGAAGGCGTGCTTCTGGATTTTCGGCACAAGGAAAACGGCGCCGGTATCACCGTGGCCGACATGGAAGAGGCTGTGGGGAAGATAGGGTATGAGATCAAGCCACTTGATCTTGTGCTCATCTGGACGGGTGCGGGCAGTTACAACGATGAGGAACGCTACCTGAGCGAGCACAGCGGAATGACACGTGAAGCGACGCTTTGGTTGATCGAACGCGGGGTCAAGGTGATGGGCATTGACGCGGTTACGTTCGACCCGCCGGTATGGGCGATGTTTGAGCGCAAGCAGTTCTGGGAAGCCCATCGCGTCATGTACGAGCACGAATACTATCATGTAGAGAACCTCTGCAACCTGGAGCAGATCCCAAGGCCGCACGGCTTCACGCTCTCGATGCTACCGGTGAAGTGGGAGGGAACGACGGGCGCGCCGGTGCGGGCGGTCGCGATCGTGGAGGATTGAGCCGGGCGCATTCAGTTGCGATCGCGGCCATTGCTGGAGGAGGGGTGATTTCGCCTGTGGTTGTACCAGGTCCAACTCTCTGTGAGAACAATACTTGATGCCGCGTCGAGGCGGTAACATTATCGAGCACCACGTGGAAGTCTGTCTTTCAACTGTATCCTTCAATCCAAGGAGAAAAGCATGAAGACGCTCAGCAGACGTTCTTTCCTTCAGTCGATGGGCATGGCCGGCGCCGGTGTTGCGCTTGCGGCTTGCGCCGCTCCCGCGCCTGCGGCCCAGGAGTCAGCCGGTGACGAGATGAGCGGGGAACCCGGCACGACCGGCGACCTGCAGATCTGGGTCCAGCATTATACACCCACGGAGAGCATGGAGCAGGGACCCAACAACCCCCTACCCCACAACATGATTCAGGTCATCTCCGATGAGTACATGGCGGATCATCCCGGAGCCACGATCGAGATCATCAGGAAGCCGGACACCCTGGCCTCCCACGAGTGGATCGTCACGCAGCAGGCCGGCGGCACGATCCCGCACATCGTCTGGACGCACTCCTTCTGGACGCAGGATGAGATCGATAAGAACTGGTGGATACCGCTGGATCCGTTCTTCGAACAGCCCAACCCCTACGTAGCTGCCGGTGACCCGGGCAGTGAGCGCTGGCTGGACCAGTTCTACGAGATTCCCACCGAGGCCAAACGCGGGCCGGATGGCAAGCACTATGTCGTGCCGATCGACCTGGTGACGACGTTCTTCTTCTATAACAAGAACGTTTTCGACGAGCATGGCCTGTCAGCTCCGAGCACGTACGGTGAGTGGATCGAGGTGCAGGAGGCGCTATTGGGGACAGATACTATTCCCAACGCCAGGCTGGCCTGGTACCAGTCCCAGGTCGGCGCGATGCTCTACGCCAAGAAGGACGATATTATCAACGCTGACGGCGGCGTCGCCACGCTGGAGGAGGTCGGCTGCGCCATGAAGAACGGGCTCTACAGCGCCACAGACCCCGAATATGGGGACTGGTTCCGGCTGGTCAAGCAGTTGATTCCCTATCTGGCGCCGGACTGGGCGGCAGAGGGCGCAGACTTCAACCGCAAGTTCCTCAACAAAGAGGTGGGCGTGTTTGAAGACGGCAGTTGGCGCTTCGGCTACCTCAAGGCCGACCCGTTGGTCGATTTCGAGTGGAGCACATTCTACGCACCGACCATTACCGAGGCCGATTCACCGTATGCGATTGGCGAAGCGGCCCCGCCGATCGGGGGCGCCACGGCGGCCCAGTGGGCGCTGGCGACCAAGACGGAACAGGACGGAATCGTGCCCCTGGCAATCGATTTCCTGCGTTACGTCACTGCGCCGCAAAACGCCGGACGCATGATCTCTGAGACGGGCACCTTCCTGCCCAACATCAAGGGCGTTGACGTCAATCCCGATCTGAAAGAGCCGTTGCGCGCGATCACCGAAGGGTTGGGCGAGGCCGGAATGGTTACCTACCCTGACAAGATTGGCACGGAGCAGCGGGAGAAGATCGCCAACGTCTGGACCGACTTCAAGCTGGACGTAGTTACGCAGGATGAGGCCGCAGAGCAGATCAATGAGTTGCTGCTTGAGTACGCGGATGAGGCGATTGAGAAGAATGGCTGGGATTGCAGTTAGTAGTTTTTAGTAGTCAGTTTTCAGTTCTTAGTGAACTTCCACTAGCCGATGGTTTTTCCCAGGAGCTAGAAACTCAAGACTTATGGACGCAGGTGGGTTCCGCGACGAAATGCTTGTGGAGCCCACCTGCACTGTGGAATCGGGCATAAGACCATGACTACAGAAGAGATTCGCGCACCTGCTTCACACGCTACGGTTGCAAGACCGTCGGCACCGCAGGAGAGGCAGGCCACGCTCGGGCAGCGTATCTATCGCTACCGCTTCGTTTACCTGATGCTGGTTCCCACCTTCGCGCTGCTGCTCACCTTCAACTACTACCCGGCCTTCATGGGGTTGTACCGGGCCTTTTTCAAGTGGGACATAGGTCTGCAGCCGGAGTTCCTGGGGTTGGGCAACTTCGAGAAGCTCTTCATCAGGGATGACGTCTTTATCAAGTCGCTGCGCCACGTGAGTCTGCTTACTTCGTGGCGGGTGATCAGCGCGGTCACTTTTCCTTTCATCGTAGCCGAGCTGATCTTCAACCTGCGCAGTCACGTACACAAGTACACCTACCGCGTCCTGACGATCCTGCCGGCGGTGGTGCCGGGCATCGTCATTTTACTGCTGTGGCAGTTCATCTATGACGGTACGCACGGTCTATTGAACGCTTTCCTTGAGGGTATAGGACTGGAAGACTGGCAGAAGCCGTGGCTGGGTAGCCCGAAAACAGCACTTTATGCGGTTACGTTCATGGGCTTCCCATGGGTGGGTGGTGTCACGGTACTTATCTACCTGGCGGGCCTGCAGGGCATTTCGGATGAAGTTATCGACAGTTCACTGGTAGACGGATGTTCCGGCCTGCGGCGTCTGTTCGCGATCGACATTCCTCTCATTCTCGGTCAGTTCAAGTTGATTATCGTGTTGGCGGTCATCGGCGGCCTGCAGGGCTGGGTAGCCGTCTTTGTAATGACGGCCGGCGGGCCGGGGACTGCGAGTATAGTGCCCGGGCTATGGATGTACAACAACGCCTTTTTGTGGAACAAGATGGGTTACGCTTCCGCGATCGGCATGTTTTTGTTTGTGCTGATTATGGGTCTGACGATCTTAAATGTGAAGTTCGTCAAGACGGGTGATTATTGAGTGGTGCGAGGTTCGTGAACAGGAGTTGCCGGGGCACTGGACAGGGACAGGCGCAGGGTCACCCGGACGACAGGAGAGTTGAGCGATGACAGTACTGGAAGGACAACCGCAACCGGTGCAACGTATGTCGTTGGGCGCTAGCTGGCGCCGCGCTTGGCGCACGGGAGATTGGTGGCGCCATCTGGGACTGGGCGCCTTCCTGTTTTTCATGTTCCTGCCATTTGTCATCACGATAATCATTTCGTTCAAGGATATCCCGCAGTTCGACCATTACCCGTTCACTATCACGTATCCGCTCCACCCCGATAACTATCTTGAAGCCTGGCGCATAGTCTCCCGCTACATTTTGAACAGCATAATCACCAGCAGCACGTCGGTGGTTGGCATGGTTATTCTGGCGGCGATTGCAGCGTGGGCGTTTGCCCGCTACCCCTTCCCTGGAAGGGATTTCTTCTTTTTCGGCGTGTTGGCCCTGTTGATGGTTCCAGGGGAACTTACGCTGATACCGGCATTCCTACTGGTAAAAGACCTCGGCCTGCTCAATACCCGCTGGGTTCTGATCGCCCCTTACATTGCCGGCGGGCAGGTTTTCGCCATCTTCATCCTGCGCCAGTTCTTCGAAGCTCTGCCAAGCGAGATGTTCGAAGCGGCGAGAATCGACGGCGCAAGCGAATTGCAGGTATTCCGTCACATTGGCATCCCGCTGTCGCAGTCGATTCTTGGTGTCGTCGCGATCATGCACGTTCTCAGCACATGGAACGACGTTATCTGGCCCCTGGTTACACTCCGCAGTAACGAACTGATGACCCTGACCATCGGACTCTATGCGTTTCGAACCGCCTGGTACACGATCTGGGGTCCCCTGATGGCGGGATATGTAATCGCTTCGATTCCTCTCATCATCCTGTTCGCCTTTACCAGCCGCCTGTTTGTCGAAGGGCTTAGCTCCGGCGCCATCAAGATGTAAACAGCTTGGGAGCGCTGCTGTTTCTCCTGTCTAATTCAATGCGTTCCGTTTACAGCTATCTTGGCCTTTGGAGGATCGCTCTCCGGCGATTCAGTTCCGAACCGGTTCTGACATTTTGTCTGCTGCTCGGTTGGAGCGTTGTGGTGGCGCTGGCTTCGGCGCCACCGATGTACAGTGACGCGGCCAACCGTTCTCTGCTGCAGCACGAACTGCAGACAGTACCCAATCGCTCCGCATTCTCATTTTTTTATCATTATGTAAAAGGGTCGAGCGTCGAAGGCGCCGATTGGCAGGACTATTTTGCTCTGAACCAGTACATGGAGACTCGCTACACGCAGGATTTGGGACTCCCGTACAGGTCGGATATGCACTATGTCAAGAGCGATCTGCTGCAGGTGTTTCCGGTTCGGGACGGGGAGTACGAACTGCGGGACAAGCCTCTTTTTCGAGGCTACCTGGGCTTTATCGACCGTATGGAGGAGTACGTTTCCATTGTTGAGGGCGGGCTTCCCGCGCGGGACAGCAGCGAGGGGAGCAACGACGACGTAGTCGACATCCTGGCCAGCCAGGAATTCGCGGTCGAGGCCGGATTGCAGGTGGGAGAGAGATATACTCTTTTCGACCCAAGCGCCCGCACCTCCAGCGGCGGCATTTTGCGATTGGAGGTACCGGTACGCATTGCAGGCATCTGGATCCCCCGCGCAGACGGCGGCGCCACATGGCATCTGCCGGCGGCATCCTTCGCGAATGTCTTTCTCTTGCCGGAAGAGACCTATATCAACGTGATTGGCGCCAGGGTTCCCCACGCCCTCTCCGATGCCGGCTGGTACAGGGCCAGCAACGGTGAAAGCGTGCGCGCCGAGGATGTGGACAGATTTTTGCGGAGGGTGAATTATGTCGACCGGCAGATCAAGAGTCTGATCTCGACCACCTATCTCGAACTGTCGCCCGTCTCCGCGCTCAGACGCTACCAGCTGTCAGCATCCGCCCAAGCCGTTCTCCTGCTCCTGTTCAGCATCCCCATCCTGGGGCTGGTACTCTATTTTGTCGTTCTCGTGGCCGACAGCACAGTGAAGCGCCAGCAGATAGAGATTTCGATCCTGAAGAGCCGCGGGGCAACGTCAGGTCAGGTCTTCTCCATCTATCTGCTCCAGGGGGTTACGCTTGGGGTTGTCGCGCTGGCAATTGGCCCGTTTTTGGGTCGGGTAGTGGCGCAGTTTATAGGCGGGACGCGCTATTTTATGACATTTGAGGCGCAGACGCCGCTGCAGATCGAAACGACTACGACCAGTATGACCTATACGTTCGTCGCGATCGCGTGTGCTCTCTTTGCTACGGTCCTGCCGGCCATGGGGGCAGCGCGGCTGGCGATTGTAGAAGCCAAGCAGGAGATAAGCCGCCGCCAGCGCCGCTCCTTCTGGGAGCGTTCGTACCTAGACTTCCTGCTGCTGAGCATCGCGGGTTACGGCTACTATCTGCTCAAGACGCAGGGGCGGATCGCCTTTTTGCAGCCCAATGTCCCCACCGATCCGCTCGACAACCCGCTGCTGTTTCTGGCGCCGGCGCTCTTTATTTTGGCGGTTGCACTCGTTGCCGCCCGTCTTTTCCCTCTCATCGCAACCGGCTTGAGTTTGCTGTGGGCACGCCTGGGCGGGGTCTCGATGCTGTTGGCCTTCTACAATCTCGCACGGACGGGCAGAGTTTACACCAGTCTGCTGCTGCTGTTGATCCTGACAACAAGCCTGGGCACTTTCACAGCGTCGATGGCGCGCACGCTGGACGCGAATCTGGTGGCGCGCATCTTCTACGAAGTGGGAGCCGACGTCACCCTCACCGAAGGGGCGGCCCTGCGGATGTTACCTTCCGACGACGATGACGCGGGTGAGGGGGAAGAGGAGTTTGTCTGGATCAACCTGCCGGTGGACGAGCACCGGCAGGCGCCGGGGGTCAGGGCGGCGACCCGTATTGGTGAGTTCCCCGTTTCCGCGCGCGTCGGCAGCAGGATGGTCAACGGCAGGCTCTTCGGTATTGACCGCAGCCAGTTTCCGGAGGTCGCCTATTTCCGACCGGATTTTGCTGACGATTCCCTGGGCACGCTTATGAACGCGCTGGCACTGGAGTATGGCGGTGTAATTGTCAGCCAGTCGATGTTGGACACTCTCGGTCTACAGGTTGGCGACTTGATCGCGCTGAGCGGTCTCGTCCCCACCAGCAATGCGACATTTGATTTTCAGATAGTGGGGGCAATGGAATTTTTTCCAACCGTTTACCCGGAGGACGGCGAATTCTTTGTCGCCAATCTCAGCTACATCTTTTCCCTGCTGGGTCACGAGGTTCCTTACAGGGTTTGGCTGGCCACGGAGGAAGCTATCGATCCGGATGTGCTGACCAGCTCATTGGACGATCTCGGCTACAGAGTGCTGGCGATCGAAGATGCACATTCGGAGTTGGCAGAGCAGCAGGCGCGGCCGGCGCGCGTAGGCCTGTTCGGCTTTCTTTCGGTAGGTTTCATCGCCGTCGCCATGCTGAGTATGTTGGCGCTGGTAATCTATTCGGCGCTGTCGTTTCGCCAGCGTTTCATTCAACTCGGCATTCTGCGGGCGATGGGTCTTTCAACCAGTCAGCTTGTCTTTTCGCTGGGCGGCGAACAGGTGACAGTTACGACAGCGGGCATTGCCGCCGGCAGTTACCTGGGACTGCTAAGCAGTTACCTTTTCATTCCCTTCTACCAAATAGGGTACGATCAGGCCGATCTGATCCCGCCATTCATTGTGCAGATAGCCTGGGACGATGTGGCGCAGTTGGTGCTAGCCATGCTTGTCATGGTGCTGGTGGCCGCGGTCAGCACACTGTGGCTGCTCGTACGCATGAAGACTTTCCAAGCCGTAAAAATGGGCGAAGCGCTTGCCTGACTTTGCATTGCAGCGGCCAGTGATCTGTGACCGGTGGCCCGCGAATGCAGTTAAGGACTATTAGCCACTGGAGGAACTATGAAAGTCGGACTCGACGCACTGACACTCAAAGCGGTTAGTCTCGACCCATTGGAGCTTCTGGAACTGACCAGGGCTCACAGGCTGGAAGGCCTGCACTTTTCTGCAAGGCTGTTGCAGGGGCGCGATGATGCCTATATTGAACAGCTCGCGGCAGAGGCAAAGGCCCACGGACTTTATCTGGAATTGGCCGGCGCCGGCGTCAACCCGGGTCAGAGTGGGAGGACCGTCGCCGAGATGGTATCAGAGTGGAAACCAGTTTTCTCGCTGGCCAGGAAGCTGGACGCTCCTTTTCTGAATACCTGTTTTGGTCTGCTCAAGGAGCGCACTTTCTCGGCGCCGACCTTGGCGGAACAGATCGATCTGACAGTTCAGGTGTTGCGCGAGCTAAGCCTGCGCGCCGCGGATCACGACCTGATGATCACGATGGAACTCCATGTCGATTTGACCGCGCCGGAGCTCCTGTATATCATCGAGGAAGTCGATTCAGCCCACGTGCGCGTCAACCTGGATACGGCCAACGCTTTGGGGCTGCTTGAAGACCCGGTTGACGCTGCCCGCACACTGGCGCCATACGTCCATACAACCCATTTCAAAGACACGTGCATCTATCCCACAGCGGAGGGGTACAACTGGCTGGGCGGCGCGCCTCTGGGGCGCGGGGTGGTCGATCTGCCCACTGTTGTCGAGATACTCTACCGGGCAAATCCGAATGTCCATCTGAACATCGAAGACAGCGGCGGGTTCATCCCCATCCCCATGTACGATGAGGCCTTCCTCAAGAGCTTCACCGATCTGACACCTGTGCGCATGGCCCGCTTTCTGCGCCATTTGTGGCGGGGCGAACAGCAGGTGCGAGCCGGCCTCCATCCGCGCCCGGAGGAGAGCCAGCATATTGACTGGGCCACCGTTATCCCGGCACGGCTGCAGTACAATGCCGATTACACTCTACGCTTGCGAGACGAAACCATTGCGCGCGTCGCCAACGCTTAGGCAGGTTGTCCCCTCGCGATTGCCAGGAGCACGACATTCACCATTCTCAACGGGAGATCTTCTGATGACAGATTACAAAGCCGCTGTGATAGGCTGTGGGCGCATGGCGCGGGGACACATGGAGGCATACAAGGAGTTGGGCATACCGATCGTGGCGGGGGCCGATATTTCTGAAGATGCACTCCAGGCTTTCGCCGAAGAGACCGGAGCTAAAGGGCTTTATACCGACTACAAGAAGATGCTGGCTGAAGTCCAGCCGGATCTGGTGTCGGTCGTGACACACGATGCGTTGCATTGCCCGATGGTGGTGGCGGCGGCGCAGGCAGGGACGAAGGGCATCGTGTGCGAAAAGCCGATGGCCATGGATCTGGCGGAGGCGGACGAGATGCTGGCGGCCTGCGGGGCGTCCGGCTCGCGGCTGACCATCAGCCACCAGCGCTACTATATGCCCCAGTACACACGGGCCCGCCAACTGATTGCCGACGGTGCGATTGGGCGCGTCGTGTCCGCTGAGGGCTCGCTCAAGGCCGGCTGCCTGATGACGGACGGCACACACACGATCCATATGCTTTTGTCGCTGCTGGGGGACCCGGAAGTCGACCATCTGCTGGGACAGGTGGACGGACATGAAGGCTATGAATACTTCGGTCACCGCTGCGAAAACGCGGGCATAGCCTTCCTGGCGCTGGCGAACCAGGTAAAGGCCCACCTGGTCTGGGGCTGGCTCGCACGCGAGGTCGCGCAGGAAGGCGGAGTCAGGCGGCAGCATTCGCTGGATCCAAGCTGGAGCGATGAGCGCCATCGCTACCACCATTTCATCATTCACGGCGATGAGGGCAGACTGGAACTCTACGGCGACGTATTTCGAAGCGCAGATCTCCTGAACACGCCTGCGCTGCGCATCTTTCGGGGCGGCGAAATCGAAGAGATAAAGATTGAATGGCCGGCTCCTGTAAGCGCAATTGGGCTTGAGGTCAAAGATCTGATCGAGACGATCGAAACGGGGGCGCCCCATCCCTTGGATGGCGAGAACGGCCGCAGAGTGACCGAGGTGATGATTGGTATCTATGAGTCGGCGCGGCGCCGCTCTGCAATCAGATTCCCGGTCGAGGCGCGGGACAATCCATTCCTGGCGATGTGTGAAACAGGAGATTTTCCTCCGCAGGGAGACGAAACCGGGAGACACGTCGCTCCCAACGAGCGTGAAAGATGGCGAGCCAGGCGGGGAACTTAGAACGAAAAAGGAGCGTAGAGATGGGAAGTCTGCAAGGCAAGGTAGCACTGGTAACCGGAGGGCGGCGGGGGATCGGGCGGGGCATCTGCCTGGCACTGGCCGCGGAGGGGGCCGATGTGGCGGTGAACGATGTGGAGGGCGCGGAGCAGGCCGAGGCGGTCGCGCAGGAGATACGCGAACTGGGCCGTCGCGCGCTGGTGGCTATGGCCGATGTTGCCCAGCCTGAACCTGTTAAGGCCATGGTGGATCAGGTCGCCGCGGAGTTGGGCGGGCTGGATATTCTGGTCAACAACGCCGGCGTAGAGTCGATCGTGCCCTTCCTGGAGATAACGCCGGAGGAGTGGGAGCGTGTGACCAATATCAACCTGCGGGGCGAGTTTTTCTGTGCGCAGGCGGCGGTCCGTCATATGATTTCCAGTGGGAAAGGCGGCGCAATCGTCAACATCGGCTCGGTGCAGGCGGGGATGGTGTTGCCGGGACGGGCGCACTATGCGCCGAGCAAACGGGGCGTTGAGGCGCTGACCGCGAATCTGGCGGTCGAGCTGGCCGAGCATAATATTCGCGTCAACTGCATTAATCCAGGTCTGATCGACACCGACATGACCAGTTGGGTGATGAAGGACCCCGAGATTCTGCCGATCGTGCTGGAAAAGATCGCACTCAAACGCGCGGGCGAGCCGGACGAAATCGGGCAGGTGGCGGCCTTTCTTGCTTCGGACAAGGCAAGCTACGTGACGGGGCAGTCTCTTTACGTGGACGGTGGATTCCGCATACTGTAAGGCACGAGCGGCCCAAGGCCAGAAGTACTACCAGTCACTATCCACGAGCCAGCGAGTACTGTAGTAAGGAGAGGAATATGAAGATCGGCCACACTGGAATCACCTGGGGCATTCCGGGGGATGTTGAGCAGGCGTATCGCGACACGGCCGAACTGGGCTACCAGGGGTTTGAGACATTCGCGGCGAAGATTCTTGAGCTCAATGGGAGCAGGCCGGGCGGATATCGCAGCCTGGTAGACAGTTATGGCATCCCAACCGCGGCGGCTTACTGTTATAAGGAGTGGATCAACCCGGACACGGCGGCGGTCGATCTGGAGAACGCGCGCCGGGAGGCGGACGGGCTGCGCGCGCTGCCCGGTGGCGAGACGCTTGTCCTGCAGGCCGGTCCGCGCCCTGCAGACGGCTATACGCGGGACCAGTTCCAGCGCCTGGCCGACGCGCTCAACCGGATCGGCGACTACTGCCGTCAGAACGGGCTCGCGGCCGGGCTGCACCCCCACACGGGGACGGCTATTGAGACCCGTGAAGATATCGACACAGTTCTGGGCCTGGTTGACGCCGCTCTTATCGGATTCGCGCCGGATACCGGGCAGATCGCCAAGGGGGGCAGCGACATACTGGAGGTGATGCGCACGTACCGCGACCGCATCGTCCACGTCCATCTGAAGGACTGGAACGGAAGCTACGAGCGCGACGCCGATGGCAAGGAGATCGACCGTAGCGGCTACGTCAATTATGAGCCGATCGGCAGCGGCACTTTGCCCATGCCGGAGATCTTCGCGATTCTGTCATCTAACGGCGGGTTTGAAGGGTGGATCAACGTTGAATTGGACGGGACGGCGCGTGCGCCGCGACCGCCGCGGGAGGCAGCGAGAATGAGCCGTGCCTATCTTGAAGCGCTGCTTGGCGATGATGCCGGCTGGACTTCGTGAGAACCGGTGAGGAAAGTATGCTTTTGTGATTCAGACGTAACTTCCAGGCCATATAAAGTGCCTGTCTTGACCTGCCTTTCATTCCCGCCTTTCAGTCTATCTCATTGCGTATTCGGTTGGCAGCCGCCACCTTGGATGAGCCGCACTGCTGGAAACAGGGGGAACGGTGGGTGAGGCGTGTTTTTTGAGGGGGGCGTTGCGGGGGGTGTCCCCCCGCACAAGGGAGGGCCGAAGGCCCGACCGCCCAGAAGACAGGCAATAGTGAACACAAATGCTGGCCTTATTCAGGTTTGCAAATTGATTGTGTTTTAGTAGTTACAATTAGACAATGAGAAGAGACCAGAGTGATTTAGACCTCGAAATGGAGACCAGTTTCGTTGACGCCCTTATAGAGGATGATCAGGCGGGATTGCGGGCTGCTCCCAAAGTCGACTTGCACTGCCACGCCTTTTTCAGCACGCGCCGGGAAAACCTAGAGAACCGGATAGGTCATGCGCTGGAGCCTCCCCCTGGCAAGATGGAAAAGCTGGGCGGGATGATAGTATATGCGACTGATGTTTTGGACCCCCACTTAAGAAACCGGGAGACTATCGAGTTCGTGGTGGAGTCTGCGGTGTGCGACGCGATCGAGGACGGCGTTGTTGTACTGGAGATGAGCATCGACATCCGACGCGCCGCGTATTATGCAGATGGTCTGGGCGGGGTCGAAAGGCATATCAGCGCTTTGGCCGCGCGGTACCGACCGCAGATCGATTTTCGCCCGGAGCTGGGTATTCCCCGTCAGATCGCCTCCGACCCGAAATTGATGTCGCTGGCGCACGAGGCGATAGAGTTGGGCTTTTTCCAGTCGATTGACCTGTACGACCACCAGGAGGCGTGTGCGCCGGAGGCGGTTGAGCCGCTGTACGCGAAGGCAGGAACCGCGGGCATGAAGCTGAAAGCGCACGTCGGCGAATTCGGGGGCGCGGCGGAGATACGGCGGACGGTCGAACTGCTTGCATTGGCCGAAGTTCAGCACGGCATTGGCGCGGCAGAATCGGTCGAGGTGACGCGCTGGCTGGCTGAGAACAAGATTCGACTGAATGTGTGCCCGACGAGCAACGTAATGCTGGATGCCGT
Organism: Caldilineaceae bacterium; assembly: GCA_965220715.1. GTDB lineage: Bacteria > Chloroflexota > Anaerolineae > Caldilineales > Caldilineaceae > Bin5. Next base: position 1,542,308 of record OZ244843.1, on the reverse strand, counting down.
GTCTGAACTGGCGTGCCACCCGATCCGCAAGCTGTTTGACAATGGTGTGCCGGTAACGATAAACACGGACGATCCAATGATATTTGATCAGAGTGTTTCGGAAGAGTATCGCAAACTGTACCGGGCAGGCGTATTCAGCGCCGACGAACTGGATGACATCCGGCGGGCGTCGCTGACGGGCGTCGCCTGTTCCTGAAAACAGGCAGCAGGGCCATCCTCGTTTAGGTCGCTATCCCTCCCAAACTGTGATAGGCTACCACACAGTAAGCACCGCCCACACCCGCAATCATTTGAACGAGAGTTCTTACAACAGTCCCCAAACCGGTTAGAGGAGAAAGACAGACATGTATGTCATTATCGCACCCATCAAGATCAAGGAAGGCTACAAAGAACAGTTCGTCGAGGCGATGTTGGATGACGCCAAAGGATCTATGAAGAATGAGCCCGGTTGTTTGCGATTTGATGTGATTCAGGATGGCGACGATCCAAACCAGATATGGCTTTACGAGGTCTATGTAGACGAGGCCGCGTTCCAGGCGCACATGGAGACGCCGCACTTCATCAAGTGGCGGGATGCGGTCAAGGACTGGACTGGTGAGCCGCCCGAAGGCAAAGCCATTGGCGCATCCGTGATCTGGCCGCCCCCGGAAGACTGGGAAAAGTAACGCTACGCTAAGCCCATCAAGAGTTGGTCACTTGCCAGCGCATGGAGGGGAAAACGATGTCCTTTACAACACGTCCTGTTTTCATGGGCCGCCACGGTGTCGTCACGGCCGGACACTATCTGGCGGCGGAGGCCGGCGCGCGCATGTTGGAAAAAGGGGGAAATGCGATCGATGCCGGAGTGGCCGCCGGGCTCGCGCTTAACGTACTTGAGCCGCAGTCGAACGGCATTGGCGGCGAGGTGCCGATCTTGATATATAGCGCGCGGCAGAAGCAGGTGTACGCTATCAACGGACAGGGATATGCGCCCAAAGCGGCGACGATAGCGTGGTTCAGATCGCAGGGCATCGAGATCATACCTGGCGATGGCTTTCTGCCGGCGACCGTGCCGGGGGCGTTCGGCTCTTGGACAACCGCGTTGCAACAGTTTGGGCGCCTGCGGCTGAAGGATGTATTGGAGCCGACGATCGAACTGACGGAGGAAGGATTCCCGGTCTATCCGGGGCTGCACAATTCGCTCGCCGGGTTGAAGGACAGATTTGAGAACGAATGGCCCAGCTCCGCGCAAGTTTATCTGCAGAACGGGCGGCCGCCGGAAGTGGGAGAGATTCTGGCTAACCCGGACTGGGCGGCGACTTTCAAGGCAACGATTGACGCCGAGATCCGCAACAGCCACTTGGGTAGGGATGCCGCGATCGCCGCGGCCCGCGATTATTTCTACAAAGGCCCGATCGCTGAGAAGATCGTCGCCTACCAGCGGGCGACGAGCGTTCGCGACGCCAGCGGAAAGTCGAACGCCGGTTTATTGACAGAGGACGACTTTCACGACTACTGCACCAAAGTCGAGACACCGGTAACGTTTAACTATCGCGGGTACGATGTATACAAGTGCAACACGTGGTGCCAAGGTCCTGTCTTCCTGCAACAACTGGCGCTGCTCGAAGGATTCGATCTCGCCGGGCTGGAACACAACTCTGAAGACTATATTCACACAGTAGTCGAAGCATCCAAGCTGGCATTCGCCGACCGGGAACAGTATTACGGCGACCCGGACTTCGTGAACGTGCCGCTCGACCGTCTGCTATCGAAGGAGTATGCGGCCGCTCGCCGGGAACTGATTGACGCGCAGTGCGCGTCGCTGGAATTGCGCCCCGGTGATGCTCCTGCCAGCACGCCCACCCATGCGGAGGCGGATCCGAACGTTTACACGGGCGATACGACGCACGCCGATGCGGTTGACCACGAGGGCAATTTGTTCGCGGCAACGCCGAGCGGCGGCTGGATACCCTCTTCGCCGGTGATCGAAGGCTTGGGCTTCCCGTTAGGGACGCGGGGCCAGATGTTTTACCTGGACCCGAACCACGCAAACGCGCTCGTGCCGCGCAAACGGCCGCGTACGACGCTTACGCCATCGCTGGCGACAAAGGATGGCAAACCCTTTATGGCTTTCGGCACGCCCGGCGGCGATAGCCAGGACCAGTGGACGCTGCAATTCTTCCTCAACGTCATCGACTTTGGCATGAACCTGCAAGAGGCGATCGACGCGCCCAGTTTCCACACCAATCACTTCCCCAACTCCTTCTATCCGCACAACGCCAAGCCGGGCAGTCTTACGCTGGAGGCGCGTATCCCTGAAACTGTGCGCGACGCACTCGCGGCGCGCGGCCACAAGGTAACGGTGGGCGGGGAGTGGAACCACGGCAAGGTGCTTGCCATCACATTCGACCCGAAGAGCGGTCTTATATCCGCCGGCGCTTCGCCGCGTGGACAGATCGCATATGCCATGGGGAGATAGCCTCTTGGCGGACACGCCGCTCTTACCCGTTGGCATCTCGGCGCCGACCCCTGTGCGCGCCGCTCGTCACGGCCTTCACGCATTCAGATTAGCCGCTGTTCCGACAAACGGAGGATTCAGATGCAATCGCCACACGGCATAACGGCTTCGGCCTTTCGCCCGTCTGTGATGGGCAGGAACGGGATGGTTACATCAGGGCATGCTCTCGCTTCGCAGGCGGGAATTCAGACGCTCACGGCCGGCGGCAATGCGGTGGACGCCGCTATTGCCACGGCAGCCGCGCTGGGCGTGGTTGAGCCGGCCGGTTCCGGGGTGGGCGGCGACGGCTTTATTCTGATCTATTGGGCGCAGACAGGGCAAGTCACGGGGGTGAACGCGACCGGTCCCGCGCCCGGCGCGGCTACGCGCGCCCGTTACCTCGAAGACGGCGGCATCCCCATGAAAGGGATCCGCAGCGTCTCTGTGCCCGGGTTGGTCGATGGTTGGTTGCTGGCGCATAAACGATACGGCGGGCTCCCTTTAGAGGAGGTCTTCCGGCCGGCCATTTCGCTCTGTGAAGACGGCTTTCCCATCAGCTATCAACTGGCGAATGGCTTGCGTGGGGAACACGAGCGTTTTGCGGAAGACCCACACACACGGGCGATTTACACAAACGATGGCGCCCCGATCCCCGCCGGCGGGTTGCTCCGCAATCGCGACCTCGGCAGGACTTTGGGTAAGATCGCGCAGGATGGGCGAAAGACCCTCTACGAGGGCGAGATTGCCAGAGCAATCGCCAAATTCAGCCGTGCCCGCGATGGCTTTCTCACAGAAGAGGACCTTGGCAACTACCACGCCCACTGGGCCGAACCGATCCATGTCAACTACCGCGGCTACGAGGTCTACGAGATGCCGCCCAATTCGAGCGGCCATATCCTTTTGCAGGAGCTGAATATCGTAGAACTGTTCGATCTGCAGAGCATGGGCTGCAATACGGCCGAAAGCATCCATCTGATGGTGGAGGCCAAGAAACTTGCTTTTGCGGACCGCGAAGAGTACGTGGCCGACCCGGAGTGGGTCGACATCCCGCTAGAGGGCATGCTGTCCAAGTCGTATGCCGCGCAGCAGGCCGAGCGCATCGACTTGAAGCGGGCTGCTTTCGATGTCCCGGCCGGCGGGCCGGAAGCGCACGAAGACACGACCTGCTTCTGTACGGCGGATCGGGCGGGAAATCTGGTCTGCATACTCCAAAGCATCCAGTCCGGCTTCGGTTCGAGCCTGATCGCGGGCGAGACGGGCATTCTGCTCAACAACCGTATGACCTATTGGCATTTGGAAGAGGGACACCCGAACTGCCTGATGCCGGGCAAGCGCGTGCGCCATACAATGAACCCCGTCATTATAACCAAGGATGGCAGACCGGTTTTGACGTGCGGGACGCCGGGCGCCGATACACAGGTGCAGACGAACCTCCAGCTTGTTACGCATCTGCTCGATTTCGGCATGACGCCGCAGGAGGCGGTCTCCGCGCCGCGCTGGCGCAGCCTGCAAAACCCGATGGAGTCCACGATCCCGCACGTCTGCTCCAACAACTTGCAGGTGGAAGATCGTTTCCCGGCACCGGTGCAGGAGAGTCTGACGGGCAGGGGCCACGAACTTGAACTCGTCGGCGACTGGGGAGGCCCGGGCAGCGCGCAGGCGATCATGGTGGATCCGGAGTCCGGCGCGCTGATCGGCGGTTCTGACCCGCGCCGCGAAGGGTATGCGGTCGGTTACTGAGAGCGCAGTGGGTTTCGTGACCGCGCGCCAAACAGTTCTCGTACAAAAGGAATTGGTTTGATGTCTTCTCCCAACATTCTTTTCCTGATGACCGACCAGATGCAGGGCCGAGTGCTTGACCCGGACAACCCCTGCCAGACTCCATGTCTGGACCGGCTGGCGGCCAGAGGGGTGCGCTTCCGCAGGGCGTATACGCCGAACGCGGTCTGCTCGCCGGCGCGTGCCAGCCTGATGACCGGCCTGCTGCCCCACAACCACGGCGTGCTGTTTGTCGAGCATACGGTTGACGCCGACCAGGCTGTGCTGCGCACGCAACATCCCCACTGGGCGGAGAGACTGACGGAGGCCGGCTACCGCACAGGTTACTTCGGCAAGTGGCATGTGGAGCGTTCCAACGAACTCGGCCGCTTCGGCTGGCAGCAACAGGGCGCGCTGTCGGAGCGCCCGGACTGGAGCGCCGCCAGCTTCGCGCTGGAGCGCTACCTGGACAGCCCACCCGGCTACGATCCCAACCGTTTCTACGGAGTCTGTGATCTGCCGGCCGACGCGCGCGGGATGGGCAAGAAGACGGACGCGGCGCTCGCTTTTCTGGACTCGGTTGTGGACGAAAGCGCGCCCTGGTGCTGTTTTGTCAGTTTCACCGAACCGCACGATCCCTTCTATTGCCACGAGGACGCATTCGCGCAGTATGATGTGGAGTCGATCCCGCTTCAGCCGAATGTCCACAACGATTTGAGCGGCCAGCCGAATCTCTACAAGCGGGCGGCGCAGGTGTGGAGCGACTGGACGGACCGGGAGCACCGCGAGGCCGCGGCCTGCTACTACGCCTCCATCAGCGAGATTGACGAGCAGTTCGGGCGTCTGCTGGAGCGGGTGGAAAACGCTGGACAGCTGGAAAACACGATCGTGGTGTTGACATCGGATCATGGAGATTTTCTTGGCGCGCACGGGCTGTATTGCAAGAATATCGGCGCGTTTGAAGAAGCATACAACATTCCCCTGGTGATGGCCGGGCCGGGTGTCGCCGAATCGGCGGAGAGCGACGCCCGCGTCGGCTTGCAAGATGTCGGCGAGACGCTGCTGGAGTTGGTCGGCGCGCAGCCGCTGGGCCAGATCGATGGTCGATCTTTTGCGCCCGTGCTGGCCAGCCCGCATGACACGTCGGCCTACCAGCAGGGCTTTGCCGAATACTACGGCGGGCGGTATATTATCAGCCAGCGGCTACTGTGGGACGGAGACTGGAAACTCGTTCACAACGGTTTCGATTATGACGAGCTTTACAATCTGGCCGCAGATCCCTACGAGACGAACAATTTGACGCAGGATCCGGCCTATGCCCCGAGATTGCAGACGATGACCCGGCAGATGTGGGAGATCGTGGTTGCATCCGGAGACCACAGTCTCTTCAACACGCACTATCCGTCCATGCGGATTGCAGCTGCAGGACCGGGCTAGTTATTGGTTTCGAGTTTTCGATTATTGGTAGCTGCCGCATTGGCAGCGGTTCACTGAAAACTGAAAGTTGTAGTTCAGACAATGGGGAGAAAAGGTAGAGAGCATTATGAGTCAAGTATTGACGGTCGAGCAGTTAGATTTTTTTCGAGACAATGGTTACTTGATCCTGCACAACGTGCTGGATCCGGAACTAATGGCCCAGACGCGGGACGCCTGGTGGGATGCGGCGCCGCCGGAACTGAAACGGGACGATCCGGAGACGTGGGTGGGCGCGTTCGCTGACTCGCGCTATACGTGGAAATACCGCGACCTCAGCTTCGACCCGTGGATGATCGAGCTTCTCCACGGCAACCCCAAACTCCAGGCCGTCGCCAAGCAGCTACTCGGCCCGGATTTGGAAACTCCGGAACGCATCCGCGGCATCTATTGCGTTTTTCCGGATACGGAGGAGACGCCGCGCCCGGCCCACTTCCACGTTGACGCGCACGCATTTCACCTGGGTGTCGTCGGCTATGTCGACGACGTGCCGCCCGACGGCGGCGGCTTCACCATCTGGCCCGGCAGCCACAAACATTTCTATCCTACGTTCAAGACCGCCTACACGTTCAACCCGTTGGAAGAGAACAAGGAATACTGGGACACAGAGGCGTGGCCTTACGTGGCAGAAATCGCCCCTGTGCATACATACGGCTCTGCCGGTGATGTCGTCCTGTGGCATCACCGCATGGGACACGGCGCCGGCCACAACCGGTCCCGCCAGGTGCGCCAGGCCGTTTTGTACGACTTCCGCCGGGGCAATATCGAAAGCGTTCAAGACGAGGCGCCGCCAGCCGATATGTGGCGGGACTGGCCCGGGATCAACGGAGGGTAATGCCGATTCGCCATGAAAATCACCGACATCAAAACATATCTGATGCATGCCGGCGTGCCGGGAGGCGGCTGGACGAAGCGCAACTGGCTGTTCGTCAAAGTTTTCACCGATGAGGGCATCTATGGAGTCGGTGAGGCGTCCGGTTGGCCCCGGGTGGTGGAGACCGCTATCCACGATCTGCGCGACATTCTTATCGGCGAAGATCCATTTCTGATCGAGCGCATTTGGCAAAAGATCTATCTGGCGATGATGGGTCATGGAATGACCGGCATCGTCGGTGGGGGTGCGATGACCGGCATCGAGATGGCCCTGTGGGACATCAAGGGCAAGGCACTGGGCGTGCCGGTATGGAATCTGTTAGGGGGCAAGATCCGCGATCGGATCCGGCTCTACGCGCACGCGCATACGTCGGAACGGGGGGAGGAGTTGGTGGCGCGGGGCTTCAGCGGCCTCAAAACTGGGGGCGTGGACAACCCGATCGCCAGGATACGCGCCTTGCGGGAAGCTGTCGGACCGCAGATCGACCTGATGGCCGATGTCCACGGCCCGCCCTGGCTCACTGTGCGGGATGCGATTCGCGTCGGCCAGGCGCTGGAGGAGTTCGACCTCCTCTTCTACGAGGATCCGGTGCCGCCCGAACATATCGAGAATCTAGCCAAAGTCGCGCGTCATGTAAATCTGCCGATCGCGGCCGGAGAACGCCACGCCCATGTCTACGGGGTGCGGGAACTGATCGAACGCGAGATCGTGGATGTGATCCAGCCGGACACGGGCCGGGCCGGCGGTCTGATACAGATGAAGAAGATGGCGGCGATGGCCGAAGCCCACGGGATTAGCTTTGCCCCGCATGACGGCTCTTTGGGGCCGGTGGCGGAGATGGCAGCCGTTCATTTGTTGGCCACTCTGCCCAACTTTCTCATTCTGGAACATCTGGAGGGCGACGCGCCCCAGCGGTACGAAGTCATGCAGCCTCAGCCCGAAATCGTCGACGGCTCGATAGTCGTGCCGGATGCGCCGGGCCTGGGCGTAGATATCGTTGAAGAAGCGATCGCCCGTTATCCTTCCTCCGGCAACGTCTCCACACCCCGGCAGGACGAATACGTCTACTTTCAGGCCAAATATGGCCGGGCCAAGTGGCTGGAGCAGTAGCCGCGAACTGCATCCAGGTCCCCAGTCGTGGGTTGCATTCCGGGCCTGTCTCCCCTATCTGAATGTCCTGGTGATAAGGAGAAGAATGACAGCGAAATCAGTCCGTACTTGCGAGCTTTCAACGGACGCCAAGGCGAAGTTACGTTCGGTCTCGACCGCTACGCTTACCAGCCAACTGCAGAAGAGTGGCTTGCGCAACACTTTTTTGGCCGGGCTGTATCCGCTGCGGCCCGACCTGCGGATGGTGGGCTACGCCTTCACATTGCGCTATATTCCAGCGCGCGAAGATCTGGCGGATGAACGTTACGACAATACCAGGAATGTGCAGCGGCTGGCAGTGGAGGCGGTCGGGCCGGAAGATGTGCTGGTCATTGACGCCCGCGGAGAAGTCAACGCGGCCTCGCTCGGGCACATTCTGGGGACCCGCATCACCCAGCGCGGCGCGGCCGGATTCGTTACTGACGGCGCACTGCGCGATACGCCCGGTTTTCGCTGCCTGGAACTGCCGACGTACATCCGGGCGGCTCATGCCACCACCTCATTTGTGGCCCACCATCCGGTCGATATGCAGGTTCCTATCGGCTGCGCCGGTGTGGCGGTGACGCCGGGCGATGTGGTCGTAGGCGACGCCGAGGGCGTGGTCGTGATCCCGGCCCATCTGGCGGAGGAAGTTGCCCACGGCGCCTACGAGCAGGAGATAAGGGAGGAGTTCTTCCAGGAGAAAGTGGCTGACGGCGCCAGCATTATCGGCGTCTATCCGCCCAACGACGAGACCTTGGCTGCGTTTGAGAATTGGCGTCGAGAACGGGACATATAGCAAGCAAGATATGGCCCTTCCTCAACCCCATCAGATATTCAGCGGCTCGTTGCTGGAATCCCTCACGCCTGTAGAAATCACCATTCACATAGAAGTTGACCTGCTGAGTGAGTCGCCCAAGGCGGATATCCTTCTCTTGAGACGGGAGGGAGAGGCGTGGAACGAGGCGCAGCGGGCACGGCTGCCGGACGGCGTGCGCGACAACGCGGCGGGACACGTCCTGGTAGAGTTCAAATATACAGAGTCGGTGAATCCGAAGGCGCTCGCCCAGGCTATTGCTTACGACTATTTTTACAGACAGGGGCAGAGGTTACGCGAAGAGCAGGTGCAGACCGTTGTTCTAAGCGCCAGGACGCCGCGCAGAGAGCGGCTGGAGATGTGGGGATACGAGGAACTACAAAAAGGCGTCTTCCTCGGTCCTCCGCCAGTATTGGATCGCGTGTGGTTGCTGGCGTTGAACGACCTGCCAGCAGAGCCTCACAATGCTTTCGTCAAGCTCTTTGCCAGCCAGAGGAAAGAACGGGAAGCGGCCTTTGCGGCGCTGGATGCGTCTACATTGGCGGAGTCTCCCAGTCTGCTGGCCTACATGTTTGGCCTGAGACAGACATTGGGAGTGGAAGGAGAGAGTGAGATGGCGGAGGAAATGACTCCGGAAAAGGTAATGGAAATTGGAGAACAGGTGCGTCGTAAGGCAATTGAGCTAGCAGCACCGGAAGATTTCGATGAAGCGTTGCGCCGGCGCATCCTTGAGGTGGCTTCCCCTGAAGAAAGACTGGCAGGAATGACTCAGGCGGAGCGCCGAGCACTACTGCGATTGCTGCAGGAGGAGATGGGAAATGACCGGGGCGCAGCGGAAGACGGGGAGAGCGAGACCACATAGTTCGGATTGAGCATTCGCACAACTGTACGTTGATGGGCAAGGTATGCGTTGACCGGCAATATAAGGACGCGTCTTGCTGTTCCCGCAGTAAGCTCGCCAGTAGCGCCTTTGCCTTAATTGCCGCCCGTGCGAGACGGCTAACCTGATTCTTGGCCGAGGCCACCAACCTGCCAAAGTTCGCCCCTTGTCCGGCGCACAATGGACAAGATCGCGGCTAAGGCCATTTGTCAAGGACTGCCTAAGTTGGCCGGCGGCGCTAACCCCCTCGCAGTCCGCGCAGCTCCGCCTCCAGTTCGCGAATCCTACTAATATTCGTGAAATGCCTTCCCCTGCCAAGATAGTTGGCGACGACATTGGCCAGAATCGCGATGACCATGGTCACGATAAGGTAGTTGGCAAGCCGTGTGCGCTGGTCGCGGTCGGCCGAAAGGCCCGAGATTATGGAGTCGTCCTCGAGGACTCCATCTTCGGCGAACTCTTCAAGCAGTTGGATGGCCTCAGAGGTTCTGGCTAAGCGTCCCGATTCCCCTGTCAAAACCTGGAATAGGGAAAACAACATCGCTACAATCGTAATGATATTGAATACAACGGGTTGGAGCAATGTGCCATTCACTCTCGATCCTCCTGGTCCGGTTGCTCTTGCCTGCCTTCATCTTACTGCGAATTGGGGAAATGCATTGAAATTGTATCACCAGAGTTTATGAGCGTGCCCAGTGGCGATATTCCAGCGTTGGGTAGGAGTCCAATCTCTGACAGTCCCCAGGCAGTATGAGCGTAATCTTCTTTGCGTTTCGTCTCTCGTTTCTGCAGGAGGATGGCCGATGGGTTGTCCTCTCATAAGCTGCATGCAGGGCATGCTTCTATCCGTTCAGCAGGTTTGTCAGCAGCGCCTTCGCTTTCCTTGATGCCCGCCCTCGATGGCTGATCCTGTTTTTGACCGAGGTCGGCAGTTCTGCCAGCGTTCGCCCCTTGTCGAGCGCGAGGAAGACGGGGTCGTAACCAAAGCCGTGTGATCCTCGCGGCGCTTTGGTGATAATTCCCTCCAGGGTACCCGTGCAGGTTTCGGCCCCGGCCGGCGGCCGCGCAATGGCAACCACACATTGGAAGCGGGCTATCCACGGGCGGGGGTGTGGCAGCAGTTCCCTGACCAGCTTTTCATATCTGTCCTGATCGGTTGCACCGGGACCGGCATAGCGGGCGGAATACACGCCCGGCGCCCCCTGCAGCGCGTCCACCTCCAGACCGCTGTCATCGGCCCAAGTCCACAGGCCGGTCAGGTTGGCGTAGTGCTGCGCCTTCAGTACCGCATTGGCGGCGAAGGTGTTCTCGGTCTCGGCTACCTCCTCCTGGACGCCGATTTCGTCCAGATAGGTGAGCGCCAGCGGCAAGTCCTGCAAGAGCTTGCGGTACTCAAGCAGTTTTCCATGATTGTGTGTCGCAACCAACAGCCGTCGTTTCATCCAAATGCCTCCCGGGAACGCAGACGTCCTGTTCGTCCTGTCGTCTGTCCATTGTGCCGTCCGTCACGCTCTCACCTATATCACAGCCAAGCCGGTTTGGATAGCGGAGCGTTCTTCTCTTGCCATTTCGCTGGGATGGGGCTATCATACACGCGGTCAGCAGAGGCACCTTGAAGCGACTCCTTTGGACCCCAAGACAGGAGAGAGTAGGAGTGTCTTATCACCCGTTACGCATCTTCAGCGGTTCTGCTCACAAAGAGTTGGCCCTGGAGATTGCCCAAACACTCGGGGTGGAACTCGGGCAGTCCTCCACTCGCCGTTTGCCCGACAGCGAGATACACGTGATGATCGATGAGGTCGTGCGGGACCAGGATATCTTTCTGGTCCAGTCCTGTTGCCAACCCGTGAACGATCATGTAATGGAGTTGATGCTGTATCTGGATGCATTCCGGCGAGCCAGCGCCCACAGTGTCAGTGTGGTCGTGCCCTACTTTCCCTATGCCCGCCAGGAGCGCATGTCCCACGGCCGCGAGGCGGTCAGCGCCCGGGTCATAGCCAATATGCTGGAGATGATGGGTGCGCATCGAGTAATCTTTGTAGACATTCATGCGAGGGCGATCCAGGGTTTTTTCAATATCCCTGTTGATCCGCTTTCTGCGCTACCGATTCTGGCGGACTATTTTCGCAAGGATGAATGGAAAAACGCGGCCATTGTCAGTCCGGACGTGGGCCGGGCCAGCTTGGCGGGACGCTATGCACAACTCCTCAATCTGCCACTGGTGGTAATGCACAAAAGGCGCACGAGTGTCAGCGTCACCGAAACTACCCACGTTGTCGGTGAAATCGCCGGGATCCGCCCGATCATCATCGACGATATTATGGCTGGCGGCAGCGTCCTCAAGCAAATTGACGCCCTGTACGATGCCGGTGCGGAGGGGACAGCCGCCTTCGTGATTACACACCCGGTATTGCTGCCATCCGCCCTGGAACATCTTCAGTCAGATGATCGCATCGCCAAGCTGGTCGTTTCCAACACTCTTCCCGTCCCGCCGGAAAAACGGTCTGACAAAGTGGTCGTATTGTCGATTGCGCCGATGCTGGCCGACATAATCAATCGCATCCATCAGGGGCGAAGCATTTCAAAGAAACTCATACTCATGTAAGCAGGCATTTCCAGAATTGACCACATGCCTGGCCCATCCGGTATGTGAACCAGATGGTTGCGCTGTCCTGATATCGGTTGATCATAGTTGGTCATCGGCTGAAGAAAGCCTGGACACTCGCCTCAGGCCGGACCCACATCACAATTTAGCGGTACCGTTCACTACTTCAGCGCGACTGGAGTAACGGATACCCGGAGAACCGCAAATGGAGACCATGCAACGTTCCTGGCTCGAAAGGTCTGACGAAGAAGAACATCAACTGGACAACTCAGATCTCGATCCCGATATAATCGAAGATGAAGATATTTACGTAGCGTCATACATACAGTTGATGTGGTGGCGTTTTCGCAAACATCGGATGGCTCTAATCTCCGGAGTTCTGGTTGTCATCCTCTATGGGGTTGCGGCCTTTGCCGAATTCGTGGCGCCTTACGACCCGGAGCAATCCTTTGTGCAGTACAAATATGTGCCGCCTGTGAAAATTCATATCATAGATGCGGAAGGAAATCTACGGCGGCCGTTTGTCTATAAAATCGTGCGCGACCGAGATCCCGAAACGCTGCGAAATATTTACACCGAGGACACGACGATAGTTCATCCGATTCGCTTTCTCGTGCCCGGAACAGAGTACGAACTATGGGGCCAGTTTCCCGCCTCTTGGCATCTCTACGGGTTGGAGGTTCCCCATGAGGAGCAGGGCGTCTTTCTGATGGGCGCGGACCGGCTGGGGCGCGATCTCTTCTCCCGGATGTGTTACGGCGCACGTATCTCGCTGACGATTGGTCTGGTGAGTGTTGTGATCAGTCTGGTAATCGGCATACTGCTCGGCGGCATCTCCGGATTTTATGGCGGCGCCTTGGACAACGCCATTCAACGCCTGATCGAGTTCATCCGCTCGATACCGGAAATCCCTCTGATCATGGCGCTGGCTGCCGCCCTGCCCGCCGACTGGCCGGTAGTGCGTCTTTACTTTGGCGTAACGATTCTACTTTCGTTCGTGGGTTGGACCGGTCTGGCCCGGGTCGTGCGCGGACGTTTTTTGAGCATGAGAGAAGAGGATTTTGTGATGGCGGCTCGCTTTTGCGGATCCAGCGAGATACGCATCATTCTGCGTCACATGGTTCCCTCGTTTCTCAGCCATATTATCGCTTCCTTGACATTGGCGATTCCGGGCATTATTCTGTCGGAAACGGGTCTGAGTTTCATCGGTCTGGGCCTGCGAGCACCGGCTATCAGTTGGGGCGTACTGTTGCAAGAGGCCCAGAATCTACGTTCCGTGGCCCTGGCTCCGTGGGTACTGACCCCTGGTCTGGCGGTGGTCCTGGCTGTATTGGCTTTCAATTTCCTCGGCGACGGCATCCGCGACGCCGCCGATCCATACGCCAGGTAGCTATATGAGCAGTTTCGACATTGACAACTGCTCTTTCATGAATAGGACGGATTTCACTCATGACAATTTCATCTACGCAGATCGACAGGGTACCCGAAACTGTTGAATCCGCCGAGTCCCAGGAAATGCTACTGGAAGTACGGGGACTGAAAACCCATTTTTTCCTGGCGCAAGGAATTGTGCGGGCCTTGGAGGGCGTCGATTTCACCGTACGCCGTGGTCAGACTGTCGGCCTGGTCGGTGAAAGCGGCTGCGGAAAATCCATTACAGCCCGCTCAATCATGGCGATTGTGCCCTCTCCGGGACGGGTAGTTGAGGGCGATGTCCTCTTCCACCTGCAAAGACAGGAGAACGGCAGCGTCACCGATCAGGTCATTGATATGACCAAGATCGACGCCATGGGCACGCAAGCCCGTTCTATCCGCGGCGGCGAGATCTCCATGGTCTTTCAGGAGCCGATGACCTCGCTGAGTCCAGTCCACACAATCGGTAATCAGATCATCGAGGCCATTCTTCTGCACCAGGATGTCGACAAGGAAGAGGCCCGCGCACAGGCGATCGATGTGCTCAACAAGGTTGGTATGCCTCAGCCCGAACGCACAATCGACCGCTTTCCGCATCAGCTCAGCGGCGGTATGCGCCAGCGCGCCATGATTGCCATGGCCCTTTCCTGTCGGCCCAGTTTGCTCATCGCCGATGAGCCGACGACTGCTCTGGACGTGACCACGCAGGCCCAGATTCTGACGCTGATGCGCGATTTGCAGGATGAACTGGGGATGGCGATCATTTTCATCACGCATGATTTGGGCGTGATTGCGCAGATGGTCGACTATGTGGTGGTCATGTATCTCGGTGAAGTGGTGGAGATGGCTGATGTCGATACCATTTTCTATGATCCCAAGCACCCGTACACGCAGGCGCTCCTCCGTTCCATCCCCCTGTTGGGTCGCAAATCGGCTCAGGGTATCACCAGTCAGTTGACAGCGATTCGCGGCTCAGTGCCGGATCCATACTCGATTCCGGCAGGTTGCCCGTTCCACCCGCGCTGCCGCAAAGCGATTGCCGGCGTGTGCGATACGCGCAACCCACCCCTCCTGGAACTGGAAGGCGATCACAAAGTCCGCTGTGTGTTGTACGAGTAGCGGGCCAAATCCGTTTCTGCGCTGGAGTCTTCATCCGGGATGGCGCGTCGCGGTCTGTTTGCGGTGCGCCTGTTGCCACCAAAAAGAGTTGACAATCGGAGTTATCGATCTATGAGCACACAGTTGGGCGCTCAGCCGACCGGAGAATCGAAAGAATCGGAGGCTGAGGGTCATATGGCTTTGACACCAGTCTGGCAGGAATCCACCTTGCAGGCCGGCTTTGTACATGACTGGCTGGTGGCCGGGCCACTGGAAACGCCGGTTGAGAACATGGACGGCTACACAGGCACGAATTTCAAAGAGCGGATCGCAGCTGATTTCAGAGCCGCGGCAGGGGGGAGCCAACAGGCGCAAGACCCCGCTATCCCCGGGTCCCCGGAGATCTTCGCGAGCGCCCTGGAGCGTCACAAGTTTATCCCCGACCGCGATGGGAGCATGTGGCGCGTCGTGCGCTGCCTCGACGACCACTTCGTAGATCTGTCTACTTTCCACCATACGCCCCACTACCTTCAAGCATGGGCCTACTGCGTACTGGACAGTCCCGGCGCGTGTGATGTGACCCTTGCCCTCACGACAAATGGCCCCGCGGAAATCTGGGTCAACGGGGAACAGTGCCATCGGGTGGAGCATTTTCATCACCAACTGGCCGATAGCGTCTCCTTCCCGGCGAGGCTGAAGGAGGGGCGCAACGAGATTGGCATTTGTTTCGAGGCCGTCGCGTTGCGAGAATGTCCGTACGTCATGGCCCTCCAGGTGACGGACCACCAGGAAGCGGGCAATACGCCCGAACAACGAAGTGACAAATCATGCGACAGCTTCAGTGTGCTTCTGCCCACTTCAATTCGGCCAGAGAGCCAGCGGCAGAGGCTGGAGTCGATCTTCGACCAGGCTTACCTGGAGCGGGATGTATACAGCCGCCATGCGAAGGTGATTGTTCGCTGGCCAGAGGGCCAACCGGTGACCGACGATTTTGCGCTGAGGCTAATGCGCAAGGGAGGGCGCATCTATAGCGAACACCACACCAAGGGTGAGGAACGCGCCGAAGTGATCCTGGGTACCGCCTTCCAGTTTCCGCAGGACGACTATCAGGTAATGCTCTTCCCCAATCCCGAGCACTACTATGCCAACGGCATGCGCGTCGAACGCATGCTGGACATTCACATCGTCGGCAACAGTGAGTATTCGACTGAACGCTACGGCACCTATCAGGAACGCCGGCGGGAGGCCCTGCTCAATGCGGCCCGCCGCGGCGCCGAGGGCACCATATTTTCCGAGATCGCGGCGATGGAGTTGGGGATGTGGGACAATCTCAACGAGCAGGTCATCCTTGACAGTATCGCTTCGATAAACGAGCGGGCCGACTGCAGCGACTTTGAGCTGGTCGGTCTACTGGGCATGGCGGGACGCTACATCGAGGAGCCAGGGTTTCCGCAATCGCTGATCGAGCCGCTGCAAAACTGCTTCCTGAACTTCCGTTACTGGATGGATCAGCCGGGCGCTGACGCGATGTGCTTCTGGTCGGAGAACCATCAGGTTCTCTTCCACACCTGTGAAATCCTGGCCGGCCAGTTGTTGCCGGACGAACTCTTCGCGAATGCCGGCCTGACCGGCAGTCAACACCGCGCAAAGGGTGAGGAACGGGCCCTTTCATGGCTGCGGAAGCGGGCCGCGGGCGGTTTTCGCGAGTGGGATTCCAATACGTACTTTGAGGAGGACGTGCTGGCCCTCAGCCATCTGGTCGATCTGGCAGAGAACGACGACGTGCGCGAACTGGCAGCGGTTGTGTTGGACAAGATGTTTTTCGGGCTGGCGGTTAACTCCTTCAAGGGGGCGTTCGGCTCCAGCCATGGGCGCACCTATTCACCTTACATCAAGGATGCCTTTCGGGAGCCGACGTCAGGGATAACTCGTCTGCTGTGGGGCAAAGGCATTTTCAATGGGAGTATCCGGGGGACCGTCAGCCTGGCCTGCGCTGTCAACTATCAGTTGCCGCCGGTTATCGAAGCCATCTCCATCGACCCGGCTGATGAGATCTGGAGTCGGGAACGGCACTCCGGGCAGCTGGAAGAGTGGTGCGATCGGGAGGAGGGCGAATGGGAGGTGAATAAGGTCACCTATAAGACGCCGGACTATATGCTGTCGTCCGCCCAGGATTACAGGCCCGGCGAATTCGGCTACCAGCAGCATATCTGGCAGGCTACCCTTTCGCCGGAAGCTGTCGTTTTCGTCACCCACCCATCCTGTCTAAGCGAAGACGGCTCTCACCGTCCCAACTTCTGGCATGGAAATGTCGCGCTGCCGCGGGTGGCCCAGTGGAAGGATCTGTTGGTGGCGATTCACCAGCTGGCGGCCGATGACTGGCTGGGCTTTACCCATGCTTACTTCCCGATCTACGCCTTCGACGAACACGAGATCCGGGACGGCTGGGCCTGCGCCCGCGTCGGGGAGGCCTATCTGGCGATAACGGCTTCAGCGGGTCTGTCGCTCACTGAAAAGGGCAAGAACGCTTATCGAGAGTTGCGCTCCTACGGACAGAACAATATCTGGATGGTGCAGATGGGGCGGGCGGATGCGGACGGCAGTTTTGCCGAGTTCGTGGAGAAGGTGACGGCCCTCGACATCACCTTTGAGGAAGACAGCGTACACCTGAGCAGCCTGCGCGGCGAGAGCATCGACTTTGGCTGGCAGGGACCCCTGCTCGTCAACGAGAAGGAAGAGCCGATCAGCGGCTTCCTCCATTTTGACAATCCCTACTCCAGCACCGAAATTGGCGCCGAAAAGATGAGCATCCAGTTCATGGATCTGCTCATGCAGCTCGACTTTTCGTAGAACGAAAAAGACGCAAAGAAGCTCTTTGCGTCTTCCAAACTGAACTTACCCAATATGAAGAAACGATTCTTTTGCCCTACCAGACTGATTGGCCATCTAGCGTTAAGATACGAACAGTGATTTAAGGTCTTGGCGCAGTTCGTCAAGAGTGTAACTTGGCGCGGCACCTCGCCGACGCACCTCATCCATGATGTCGTAAATCGACATACCGGCCAGTTCAGCGGCGCGCGCTTTAGTGATTTCACCCCGACGGCATGCAGCGATTGCGTCTTCCACCTTCCACTGCTGGATCGCCTCCGACAGCATTTTCCTCGCAAGCGCAGTCCGATCTATCTGTTCCTTGCTGGCAATTTCATCCAGCCCTTGAACAATCGTTTCCGGGACGCGCAGATTCAGTTGGCGCACGCTGTCACCCATATCACCGGCCTCCTTTACGTTCAAGCCTTATTGTCTCGGCTGCACTTTGCAGAGCTTGAAGAATCGCCAAGTCCGTGTTCATCATCACCGCTATCCGGTCCAACAGACTTACGCAACTGTCATAGGATATTTTGTGCTGAATGAAACCCTGTAGGGGAAAGACCTGCAAGACCGTATAGCCTATGCCTTCAGATCTTGCTACTGAACGCCCTTTAAGTTCTTCGATTAATACTTGGATATTTGTAGCCTTTGCATAGGCTAGAGATTCACATTCACCCCAACCGAGCATATTCGCATTGTAGAAGTGCTGGGCGAATGCGACCTGAGCCGATGAGAGCTTGACTACGACAACTTGCCCTGAGCGGATAGCAGCGTCAATTGTGAAGGCATCAGACTTGCCCCGCTCAAACCCGACCTGCACCGTCTCGCGAAATACGGCGGGAGGGATCCCTATCGTCCCGTAAACTTGATACAACATGTCGATCGCTTCCAATTTTGCTATGATGATCAGAGAGGAAGCGTCGGTGATAACAGTTGGAGTGAGATTCCCGTTCATGCATAGACAGATAGAATGTGATAGCAATGTCTATCACATTCTATCTGTATCCCAGATTATCGTCAAGTGGCAGACGGTGGGGCTGAGAGAGCCACAATCGGCTCTTCAGCTATGAGGAGTGCCTAACTTTCCTCAATATCAGCAGGTTGTAACCTCTTCGATATTCTTGCAGGAAGATCGACGAATTCAGGCGCTGATTTCTTCGGGGCGGATAATGACCATGTAGCGCATGGGCGCCTGGCTGGTGTTTATCAGGCCATGCAGCTTGTGCGGGTCGAATACGATCGCTTCGTTGGCGCGCAGTGGGTGGCGCTCGCCATCAATCTCCAGCGTCCCCTCACCTTCAATCATATAGAAGGCCTCAAAGCCCCCGTGGCGGTGGGGGGGATGGGACCGTCCGCCGGCATCGACTTCCGAGATATGGACTCGCAGCGGCTCGCCCTCCACGTCGGCGTCAAGAAGATAGCGGGAAATACCCTTTTTTTCAATATCCAAGAACTGCATAGCTTGCTTCCTTTCCGCGTAGACGGTTGCTCACCGCGGCTACTCGGTGGAGCTTTTGCCCAGGGTAGTGCTTAGCGGCGGGGATAGAAGACATCGAGCAGTGGTTCGATGTCGGTGTAGTCATGACCGTAGGTCTCTTTGAAGCGATCCTGGATCAGTTGCTCGGCTTTTGAGGGCGAGCGCAGCGGGAACGCCAGCGCCTGCTTGTTCATCAGCGCCGATTCGGAGGCAGCCAAGGACATCTCCTGATCGAGTCGGGCTTCCTGCACGCCGTAAGTCGGCTCGGTGTCGTCGAGAACTGCGTTGGCGATGCTCATGAGCTGGTCTGCCATGTCGACGCCGCGCCCGTTGTTTTCGCCGATGCCGAGATGGGCGTAGGGATTCTCCCAGACGATCTCCTGATCGGGCAGCTCGAGGCTGATGCGCTCCAGGACCTGGCGCCCTTCGACTTCGATGATCGAGCGCTGTGGTTCATAGGCATTGGCGATGGCGCCGCTTTGGTAGACGGCGGGGTCGGTGAAGTAGACGGTGTTTTCGACGATTGCGCCGCGTGTGCCGTCGATCTGGGCGATGCCGATGTTTTTGCGGCCGAGCGAGCGGGCGTGGATGACATTGGAGTAGATCATGGTCGCCGCGGCGCCATTCTCGAACTCCAGAAAGCTGGTTGTGCAGTTCTCCTGGGAATGATGGCGCTTCATGCGGTCAATGATGGGCACGACGTCGGTGACGTGGGAGATGCCGAGGATCGATTTGGGGGGGCTGCCGGCGAGAAGGCGCAACATGCTCATGCCGTGATAGCCGCCCTCGTGGAAGATACGATAGATGCGGCCCACCTCGCCGATGACGCCGGAATCGATCACTTTGGCCTGGAAGCGGGCCATGGGCACGCGGTGGTAGTTTTCGGCAACCTCCAGCTTGACGTTGTTGCGGTCGGCGGCCTCGATCATCATGTCGGTCATGGGGCGGGTGACGGAGACCGGCGTCTCGACGATAATGTTGATGCCGGCGTCGGCCAGGTAGCAGCAGATGGGGTGGTGGGCATCGCCGGGCACGACCACGTCGACGACATCCAACTCTTCGCCCTCCACGAGATCGCGTACGCTGGTGTAGGCGTTGACGCCGTACTCAGCAGCGACTTCGCGCAGGACCTCTCCATCCTTATCGCAGACAGCGACAAATTCGAACACGTCCTTCAATTTTGGGTAGATAGGCAGGTGAGAACTGCGGCCGCGGCGGCCCAGACCGATCAGGGCCAACTTCAATTTGCGTGGCATCGTTTGCGTTTCCTTTGTCGGTGCAGGTTCGGTGCGCTCTGGGCGCGAGAGGTTATCCGAAGCAGACCCAGCGCACCCATTTATCGGCGCGCAGGCTGTGGTTGGTCCAGGGCGCGAGCAGGATCAGATCGGTCGGCCCAACAGTTGTGCTGTTGCCGTCGA
Source organism: Caldilineaceae bacterium (assembly GCA_965220715.1). GTDB lineage: Bacteria > Chloroflexota > Anaerolineae > Caldilineales > Caldilineaceae > Bin5. The sequence goes on along the minus strand of OZ244843.1, from coordinate 1,522,023 downwards.
TGGTGACGTTGGCCTCACCCTCCAGGATGTACCAGAAGCGCTGCTCGCCATGCTTCTCCGGTTCGAAGGGATTGGCCGGGGTGGTGATGCGCTCGGCGAAGTGGTCGATCTGGTCCTGGGCATCGCGAATCTCGTAGCCCTTACGGTAGTTGACTTCGGGAATGGCGCTGCCCTTGACAATCATGGTTGGGGATCCTTCTTTTGATCTTCAGTAGTAAGTTCTTAGTTCTGGGTAACTGCCGCGAGCGGCCAATTAATGTTAAGGACCAGACACGCTGGTTACAGGGAGGCGTAGGGGTCGGCGGCGTCGCGCATGCCATCGCCCATGAAGTTGAATGCGGTCACGGCGACCACCACCATGAGGGCGGGCGCAACCATCGTCCAGGGAGCGATGGCCACTGCGCTGATGTTCTGCGCTTCCTGCAACAGCACGCCCCAACTGATGGCCGGCGGCCGCAGTCCCAGCCCGAGAAAGCTGAGTGCGGTTTCGGCGAGAATCATCGACGGGATAGCCAGCGTCATGCTCGCGATGATGTGGCTCAGGAAGGAGGGAAGCATGTGGCGGAGGATGATGCGCAGTTCGTTGCTGCCGGAAAACCGTGCCGCCATGACGAACTCCTCTTCACGCAGCTGCAGAAACTTGCCGCGTACGACGCGCGCCATGCCGGTCCAGCCGATAAAGGAGAGAATGACGGTAATGCTGAAGTAGACGTAGAGAATTGGCCACCCGGGCGGCAGCGCCGCGCTCAGCCCCATCCACAGCGGAATCGACGGGATCGAACGCAGAAACTCGATTATGCGCTGGATGATATTGTCGATCGTGCCGCCGTAGTAGCCGGACAGCCCTCCCAGCAGAATGCCGAGGACAAGACTGATGACTACACCGATCAGGCCTATGGAGAGCGAGAGGCGCGCGCCGTAGGCGACGCGGGAGAACATATCACGCCCCAACCGGTCCGTGCCCAACGGGAAGAAGCCCTGCTCCTCATGGGGAACGTTCAGGCCGAACAGCTTCGTGGTGGCGGTAACCTCGCCCCACAGCTTGTACTCCTCGCCCTTGGGGAAGAGGCGAATGGGATGGCGGATCGTCGTGTCCGGGTGGTAGGTGTTACGAAAAGTCTCCGGGTTCCGCTCGCGCACGGTCTGGTAGATAAAGGGCATACGCCAGTTGCCGTCGGCATCGACGATGTGAATCGGCGTTGGCGGGTGCAATTTATACTTGACGAACTTGGCCTCCGGGTCGTAGGGCGCCACGAATTCGCTGAAAGCCGCGATCAGATAGAAGACAAGTACGACAAACGAGCAGAACACGGCCACGCGATGGCGGCGATAACGCCACCAGATCAACTGCCAGAATGAGGCGACAGCTATATTGGCCTCGTCTGTCCGTGTCTCCAGATAACGCTCTTCTTCCGATTCGTCTTCAAAAGTAGTTGGTCGTTGTTCCCCAGTCGTCATCGTCTGTTCCGGTCTATGTGATAGCGCTCAGATCGCGAATAGTTCGTGCATTCAAGAGTTGCGCTCAAATAGCGAAGCGGTAGCGCATGGAACAACTATCCCGCCTCTTCAAGGCGGATGCGGGGGTCAACCCATACCAGCAGAAGGTCGGATAGCAGTGTGCCGATCACCGTCAGCACGCTGAGCATCATGATGAAACTGCCGGCCAGAAACATATCCTGGTTGATCAACGCTGTGAAGAGCATCGGGCCGGTAGTCTGCAGACTCAGCACGATGGCCACAATCGTCGTGCCCGAAATCAAATCCGCCAGTGACCAGCCCACTGTACTGAAGAAGGGGTTCAGGGCGACGCGCGTCGGGTACTTCCAGATCAGTTTACTCTCTTTGACACCCTTGGCGCGCGCCGTCTCGACATAGGGTTTGTTCAGTTCGTCGAGCAGATTGGCGCGGGTGATGCGGATGCCGTTGGCGGTACTGCCCACAGCCAGGATCACGATCGGGATCCAGACATGGCTCAAGAGGTCCCATATCCGGTCGAGGGTCCAGGGCGCGTCCATATATTTGGGGCTGAAGAGGCCACCGACGCTCATGTCCGTGTAGCTTGTCAGCAGCCACATGATCACCAGGGCGAGCATGAACTCCGGCAAACCTTTGCCAATGAAGTTAAGCGCGGTGACGATATAGTCGATCACCGAGTATTGATGGGTCGCCGAATAGACCCCTAATGGAATCGACACCAGCCAGCCGAACAGCAGGGTTGTAAATGAAAGTATGAAAGTAAGGCCGAGCCGGTTCCATATCAGATCCGCCACCGGTTTCTGGAACAACATCGAATCACCCCAGTCGCCGCGCAGGAGGATGCCTGAAATCCATTTGAGATACTGGATGTGTTGCGGCTGGCCCAGGCCGTAACGCCTTTCCAACCTGGCCATCAGCACCTCGTCGACCTCATCCCCTTGTTCTCGCAACTGCGCGGCATAAGTGGTCAGAAAATCGCCCGGTGGAAGCTGGATGATGATGAACGTGACAATCGAGATCACGAACAGCGTTGGTATCATCACGGCAAACCGGCCCAGGATGTATGAGAACATGAGGAACCCCAGTGGTTAGTGGACAGTGGCTAGTGGATAGCGGCCCTAGAGGCCAACTATCCACTAGCCAAGATTCACTTTGCTCTACATATGGTTTTCGGGATCATCCCAATACCAGGTGGCATTGTCGATGATGTGCTCGTACACGCCGCGGCAGCAGTCCCACGGATTGCCGGCATGGATGCCCTTGAAGCCGTTCTTGACCATGACAAGACGCGGCAGTTCGCCGAAGAAGCCGACCGAGGGCAGTTCTTCCGACCAGATTTCCAGAATCTGCTTGAAGAGATCGGCTTGTGCCTCCTCGCCGGCGGTGGAGCGAATCTGGTCCCACAGCTCCCAGATGGTCCAGATCCAGTGGCCGGCGGGCGGCTCCTGGGCGATGGGATTGGTGGGATCCAGCTTCCAGGCGGTCCAGGCGTTGCACCAGGGCCGGTCGTTGATGTTACGATGCTTGACCCAGATCTGTGGGTCGGCCAACGGCACGAGGTTGCGATCCATGAAGGAGGTCGTGCATTCGACATCGTTGGACTGGTGGAGTTCGATGCTGAGCGAGCGGTCAACGCCGCGATAGTTGACTTCAAGTCCCAGATCAGCGAGGTAGTCGATAAAGGTTTGGGTGAGGTCGGAAAGCGCGGCGCCGCCCAACATGGTCCAGCTGATACGCTCGCCGCTGCCATCTTTCCAGAGGCGGTAACCGTCGCCGTCCTGTTCAGTGTAACCAAGCCCGTCGAGCAATGCATTGGCCTTGTCGGGGTCGTAGTCGAGGTAGGCGTTGCTCAGCTTTGCGTGATGCACTGGCGACTCGACGGGGGGACCGTACTGCATATTGGTTCCCAGCCCATCGTAGATCAGTTCTCTGACCTCATCGCGGTTGAAGCCCAAGGAGACGGCGATGCGGAAGTCGCGTTCCTGGAAGAGTTCGCGGCGGCGGTCGTCGTTGGTGGTCATGTTGAAATGGACACCATAGACGGCGGTCCATCGCCAGAACTGGATCATGTAATCGCCCTTCTCCTCGTTCTCCTTGAGCACGGTCAGGTCGGTGTTGCGGATGTGGCGAGACTGGCAGTCGATCTCACCGTTCACAAGCCGCAGCGCCTGGACATCGGAGTCGTTGAAGAGGCGGAAGGAGAGGTCGTCGATGTAGGGGAGCTGGTTGCCGGCCGTGTCCACCGCCCAGAAGTAGGGGTTGCGGGTGCAGCTGACAATTTCTTCGGTGTAATCACTCTGCAGAATCCACGGATACAGCATCGGGCATTCAGGATTTTCGTGGCGTCCGCTGCGCAAGTCGGTGTAGAGTTCGGTCCAGTTATCGAGGCCGGCATCGGCGATGGCCTGGTCCAGGGCGCCCTGGTCATCGGTGTGATCCGGGTGGAACTGCTTCATGTAGGCAGCAGAGCGCACGGGAGAACTTAATAAGACGCCGCCCTCCAGGTGGAAAAGCGCGTTCGGCCCGGCGAACTTGAACACGACCGTCGTGTCGTCGGGCGCGGACAACTCCACCGGCACATTCTCGCCCGCGACTGCGCTGGTCAGCCAACCGGGGAAGACCGGATTCAGCGTCTCGTTCTTGATCTCCTCCTCAAACCAGTAGACGAAATCGGCGCTGTTGAACGGTTCGCCGCTGGACCACTTCATGCCTTCTCGCAAGTTGAAAATGTATTCGGTGGCGTCGTCGCTGACCGACCAGGACTCGGCAATCATCGGGTTGACGGTGAGTTCCTGGTTAATCGACAGTATGCCGCGGATGATCACCTGGTTGAGCGCGAAGTGATCGGCCTGGCCGGCGAAACCGGCGCGCCAGAGGCCACCATAGTTGCCAACTCCGTCGAGGCCCTCAAGCACCAGCGGGTTGACGGGCACACGCTCGTCCACGGGCGGCAGCTCGCCGTTGGCCACCATTTCGGCCAGTCGCGGCGCCTCGTTGTACTGCGACGCCGGCATGTCGGAAGACATCTCCGTGGAGTCGGCTGGCGCCTCCTCCATCGGCGCTTCCGCGGCCGGTTCGCCGCCTGCACCGCAGGCGACCAGGATCGTGCCGGCCGTCGCGAAGGCAGACACGCGCATAAAGTCGCGACGCGTTACATCAGTTTTTGAAATTTTCAGACTTTTCATCCGTTTGTCTCCTTGGTCTGTGGAAAAAGGCTAAACTGAGGAGGGGGAAGCGAAAACTCCCCACTCCTTTTCGCACTTCGTGACTTACATATGGTTTTCCGGATCTTCCCAATACCAGGTGGCGTTGTCGATGATGTGCTCATACACGCCGCGACAGCAGTCCCACGGGTAGCCGGTATGGATGCCCTTGAAGCCGTTCTTGACGACGACCGGCCGCGGCAGTTCGCCGAAGAAGCCGACGGTGGGCAGCTCGCGGCCCCAGATGCGGAGAATCTCTTTGAACAGCTCGTTCTGCTTGTCGCCGTCGGCGGTGACGCGGATCTCATCCCACAGGCTCCAGAGGTCCCACTGCCAGTGGCCATCCGGAGGCGGCTCGCCGATGGGATTGTCCGGGTTCACGGACCACATCTGCCAGGCATTGCCCCAGGGGCGCTCGGTGTTGGCGCGGTTGATCCAGATGACCGGATCGGCGAGGGGGATGAGGTTGCGGTCCATGAAGGTGGTCCTGGCCTCGATGTCGTTGTTACGGTCGAGTTCCTGCGCCAGGGCGCGTTCGGCGCCGCGGTAGTTGATCTCGAAGCCCAGAGCAACGAGGTAGTCCATGAGCAACTGGTCGTTGTCGGTGACCTGGGGACCGCCCAACATGGTCCAGCGAATGCGTTCTCCGCTGCCATCCTTCCAGAGGCGGTAACCGTCTGCGTCGCGTTCGGTGTAGCCGAGGCCGTCGATGAGGGCGTTGGCCTTGTCGGGGTCATAGTCGAGGTAGGCGTTGTTCAGTTCGTCCACATACAAAGGGGATTCAACCGGCGGGCCGTACTGCATGTTGGTGGCGGTGCCGTCGAAGACCAGTTCGTTAATGGCGTCGCGGTCAACGCCGATCGAGACGGCGATGCGGAAATCCCGCGCCTGGAAGAGCTCGCGCAGGCGGGGTTCCTTGGCCGTCATGTTCATGTGAATGCCGTAGACCGCAGTGCGGCGCCAAATCTGGAGCTTGTAGTCGCCGTTGTCCTCGTTCTCCTTGAGGACGGTTATGTCTGTGTTGCGCACATGGCGTGACTGGCAGTCGATCTCGCCGTTGATGCACCAGAGTGCGTAGACATCCGGGTCGGTGAAGCGGCGGAAGGTGAGGTCGTCGATATAGGGGAGCTGGTTGCCGTCGACGTCCACGGCCCAGAAGTAGGGGTTGCGGGTCGCGGTAACGAGTTCCTCGGTGAAATCGGTGTCGACAGTCCAGGGCCAGAGCATCGGCGAATCGGGATTCTCGTGGCGTCCGCTGCGTTTGTCCACATACAAATCGGTCCACAGCTCCACGTCGGCATCGGCGATCATCTGGTCCAGCGCGGCCGGGTCGTCGGTATGGTCGGGGTGGAACTGCTTCATGTACTCGGCGGAGCGCACGGGGCATACGAGAAGGATGCCGGCGCTGTAGTGGAAAAGCGCATTCGGGGTGGCAAACTTGAAGATGACGGTGGTGTCATCAGGCGTTGAGAGCTCGGCGGGCACATTGACCCCGTCAACGTTGCTGGTCAACCAGGCCGGGAAGACGGGCGTCAAATCCTCGTTGTGCATCTCTTCGTCAAACCAGAACCTGACATCGGCCGAGGTGAACGGCGCCCCGTCAGACCACTTCATGCCTTCACGCAGGTTGAAGGTAAATTCGGTGGCATCGTCGCTGACCGACCAGGATTCGGCAATCATGGGATTGATCGTCAACTCCTGGTTGATCGAAAGTATCCCCCTGATAATGACCTGGTTGATGGCGAAGTGGTCGGCTTGGCCACTACGGCCAGCGCGCCACAAGCCACCGTAGTTGCCGACTCCGTCGAGGCCTTCCAGCACCAACGGGGTGACCGGCAGACGCTCGTCCACGGGAGGCAGTTCGCCATTGGCGACCATCTCGGCCAGCCGAGGCGCCTCGTTATACATTGACGAAGATGCGGGGGCGGCTTCGGCAGCAGACTCGGCCGGCGCTTCCTCCATCGGCGCTTCCGCGGCCGGTTCGCCGCCGGCACCGCAGGCGACAAGGATCGTGCCGGCGCCTGCTAACGCTGACAAGCGCACGAACTCGCGGCGCGAAACTTCAGTCTTTGGTGTCTTCAGACCTTTCATAAAGTCGTCTCCTTGAGTGGGTATGGCTGAAGGAAGGTACTACCTCATTGCCTGCGTTGATAGATACTTGTCAACGGTTGAGACGTGCCACATCGCGGACCGCCAGAAGGGGAGATTTTCCAGCTTAGGCAGAAGTATACCCGCTGGCACTGCGAAAACAAAATAACTTTATGCCACCTCATTGGGGCGCAACTTCCAATGGTATGGCCGGTGATGACGGTTTACCGGCAGCGGATCCTTTACGTCAACAACAGATATAACAGAAACCTGTGAAGGGCGAACGATGCAACCAAGAGAATGAGTGCGGAGCCGACGGAGATAGCAACACGTCGCACGAGGAGGTTTTTGAGTACAGCTGTACGGAGATAGTTCTCGATTATGATAACCAAGCTCAACCCAATAAGGCCTAAGATGACAAAGCTGAAGTTATGCACCGCAGACCTTGCCCAACGATTGACCTGAAAGGCTTCCATTAGAAGAAGCAGGTTCAGACGCAATCTCGTCAGCAGATAAAAGGTTAAGGCAACGAATGCGAACCAGCTGACGACATAGACCAGATACTTCCCCCACAGCTGCCAAGAGGACCCGGCGTCGATCTGCTCTTGCACCGACCTCATGCCAGTTCTCCGCTTAGCGTGACGCCGGCCAGGGACAGCTCCTCGGCAAAGTGACAGGCGGCGAAATGTCCCGGCGCGATCTGGCGCAGCGCCGGCGTCTCCTGGCTGCATTGTTCTTGAACATACCGGCAGCGAGGATGGAAGTAACAGCCGCTGGGTGGATTCGCCGGGTCGGCCACGTCACCCTCCAGCACTATGCGGGCTTTCTGCTGCCTCATACGCGGGTCCGGGTTGGGCACTGCCGAGAGCAACGCCTCCGTATAGGGGTGGAACGGCTGCGCGAACAACTCCTCGGTCTCCGCGACCTCGACAATTTTGCCGACATACATGACGACAACCCGGTCGCAGATATACTCGATCACGCTCAGGTCGTGCGAAACGAAGAGATAGGTCAGGTCGAAATCTTCCTGCAAATCCTTGATCAGATTCAGAATCTGCGCGCGGACCGAGACATCGAGGGCGGAAACGGCCTCGTCGGCCACGACCAAGCGGGGGTCGAGCGCAAGCGCGCGGGCGATGCCGATGCGCTGTCGTTCGCCGCCGCTGAAGGCATAGGGGTAGCGCCGCATGAACTCGGGCCGCAGACCGACCCTGGCCAGTAGCGATGCCACCCGGTCCTCCAACTCTTTGCCTGTTGCGACTTTGTTGATCATGAGGGGGTCGCCAACGATATCGCTAACCGGCATGCGGGGATTAAGAGAGTTGAACGGATCCTGAAAGATCATGCGCACCTGGCTGCGGTACGGTTTCATCTCATTGTTGGTCAGGGGCGCCAGGTCGACCATCTCCCCATCATGATCTTGAAACAGGATCTGACCGCCTGTCAGGTCGTAGGCCCGCAGAATACAGCGGCCGGCAGTTGTCTTGCCGCAGCCGCTCTCTCCGACCAGGCCCGGCGTCTCACCCTGCAAGACGTGGAAGGAAATATCGTCGACTGCCTTGACGTGACCGACCGTGCGCCGGAAAAAGCCGGCCATAATCGGAAACCACTTCTTGAGATTTCTGACATCCAGCAGGATATTGTCCGCAGTCGCGCTGCCGTTTTCTGAGGTGGAGTTTTGCAAGCCGTTCGTCGATTGTGCGTTCATAGATTCCTGTGGAATTTCATTTCAATCGGTGCAGTGAGATGAACCTGGTCACCAAGTGTGCGCAGTTCCCGGGAAAGAGCCCTTCACGCCTACTCGTCTTCGTACAACAGGCAGTTTACCTCGCGCTGCCCTTCCAGTTGGATGGCAGGCGGGTTGACTGCGTCGCAGCGGCCGGGCATGAAGTGATCACAGCGCGGCCCGAACTTACAGCCGGATGGCCGGTTGTACGGATCGGGAACCATGCCGCGAATCGAATCCAGCCGCAGCCGGTTTCGACTTATGCCCAGTCGGGGAATCGACCTGAGCAGGGCCTGTGTATAAGGATGCTTGGGATCGTGGAAGATCGAGTCCACGTCCCCCCGCTCCACGACCTGGCCCAGGTACATGACGACAACGTCATCCGCCATTTCCGCCACCACGCCCAGATCGTGGGTGATGAGCATGATTGCCATGCTACAGAAGCCGGGGGTGGGGCGAGTGTAGATCAGGACCACGAGATTGTCAAATGGAACGGATTTTGGTGGTGTAACCGCAAGCGGCGTATTTCCAGGGCCAACGGGCCGATGTCGGAAGGTCAGTTTTTGGTTTTTAGTTTTTAGATTGGATTCGCATTAGCTTTCTGTTCACTATTCGTTTGCACCTTCTTCAGCACAATGGCTGAGTAGTTACGTTTTTAGTAACACCACCTGTACGCGGTAGGTCGCTGATTCTGAGTTTCAGAATGGCGGAGGCCATGCTGGCACAGGTGCGCTCGTACGAGCGTATGACGAGCGATGACGAGCGTTTACGAGAGTTGGGCGGATTGTCTGAAGCAGGATTTGCAGGATTTTTTTGGGATTTTCGGGATGGCGGGGGTCCCGCTGACATAGGTGCGCTTGTACTAGCGTATGACGAGCGTTGTACGACAGATCACGTGAGATTACGAGCGTTCACGAGAGATTGCGGCGGGTCTTTTTAGCGTGCGCGAAGGGCACCCGGCGATATCAGTGTAGGTTTGCCAGCCAGGGCGGGCTGGCGGGGGTATTTTTATGAATTTTTTCATAAATATGTCCGCTTTGTCCGCTCGAAGGCGTATTGAGAGTTCGAAACCGGGCTTTTGCAGATTCTATGTCGATATTTTGCAATAGTTTCAGCTGGGCGGTGGAGCCGGACAATGGTCGGTCCGCGAAGAGCGCAATGTTTCGCGACGGGACTCATACTGCCAGGCGCGTGACGGTCGTTTAACGATGGGCGGCCGGGCCGCTCCGGCCTACACAGGCGCAGAGTGAAAGGGCCAACTGCGAAACGAGTTGTACGAATGCCGGGGAGTTACGAACTATGAACGGCTGTGCCCGTTTTCTGGCAAGACAGCGGTCAGTTCGTTACTGAGGGCTACCCGTTACCAGTATATGACATATTTCGTTGGGGAAGACATCCTGGAACTGGGTGGCCAGTATGATGATATTATCGCACATTTGTGCAAGTTCGTCAAGAGGGACGGGAATTAGGTTCCAGGGCAAACGCATCTTAATTGGGACGCCACAATAGCCCGCGAAGGGGCAGGAAGAACACCTTTTTTGTCCGCGAAGGGGCGCGAAGAAAACCTTTTTTTGTCCACGGAGGGGCGCGGAGGACATCTTAGACCCTTTTTGTCCACGGAGGGCCGCGGAGGGGCACGGAGAACATCTTAGACCCTTCTTGTCCACGGAGGGGCAGGGAGAACAGGGCAATTGCATCTAAGTTCGGACGCCACAATAGCCCGCGAAGGGCGCCCACAAGGGGCGCCCCTACCGATTCAGGGAGCCTCACATGGATTTGTCCCAATTTGATGCAATTGCCCTGCCACTAAGAACACCTTAACACCTTTTTATCCACGGAGGGGCGCGGAGGGGGGCGGAGAACATCTTAACACCTTTTTGTCCACGGAGGGGGGCGGAGAACACCTTAACACCTTTTTGTCCACGGAGGGCCGCGGAGGGGCACGGAGAACACCTTTTTTGTCCGCGAAGGGGCGCGAAGGGGCGCGAAGAAAACCTTTTTGTCCACGAAGGGCCACGAAGGACCACGAAGAAAACCTTTTTTTGTCCACGGAGGGGCACGGAGAACATCTTAGACCCTTTTTGTCCACGGAGGGGCAGGGAGAACAGGGCAATTGCATCTAAGTTCGGACGCCACAATAGCCCGCGAAGGGCGCCCAGAAGGGGTGCCCCTACAGACGTTATGCCCTGGGAAGGGCGCCCACGAGGGGTGCCCCTACCCGATTCAGGCAGCCTCACGTGGGTTTGTCCCAATTTGATGCAATAGCCCTGTCGTCAAGAGGGATGGAGTTTCGAGGTGTAGTCCAGACCATTGGGCAGCCGCTGTCTGAAACAGGATTTGCTGGATTGCTGCAGGACGCCTCTCATGCTACTGAGGGCATCAGCAGTACCTTTATTGATAGGCCCTTGCCCTTCTATCGACCAACTTTTCATCGCTGCCACCGTTCAGGCTAGAGCGTTACGTCTGTGATAGACACAGCCGGCTTGCAACGACGATGGCGTTTGGCGGCGGCGCGGGTTTTGAAGCGGGCGGGAACGGTAGGGGGTAGGGGTTAGTGAGGCACATCTTGGTTCGCCTCACTCAGGGTCGTGCAGGCCGGTTGTGGGCGAGACGCATTGGGCCCCAGGACTCGGCTGATTTGGATGGGCGCGAATTGACTTTGGCTGGGTAGAGCTGCCCTGCACGAAGAAATGTGGGAGGATGTGGTGTTGGTGTACTAGAAGCTAAGGAGAGTTGTCGAGAGTTCAGACCAGACAGAAAATCTGGGATGCACACGTTCAGCGCTGGACATTGGCATTATCCCACCTTTTCGAGTACAATCTGAGTAGCTTTTCCCGCAAATTTGAATTTTGTCTTGGATTACATTCATCCGTTTGATGGACAATTTACCCTCCGAAACTGAATCGGTCTTCGATGTCATCCGACAAGCCGGTAAGCAGATCACCCACTATCTGGTCTGGTTTCTTAGTTTTGCATTGGGGCTTGGGTTTTTATTTCTGCTCCATGAGATCTTGGAAGTAATTCTCTTTCTGCGCGTAAATCCCTGGCATCTGCGTGCCTACAGGTTGTGGTCCATCTTCCTTCTGGGTATGGCACTGATCGTGTGCATGTTCTTGATCGAAGGCTATCTGCGCCACTCACGGCGCAAAGGCCGTGTGCTTGGCGCCTCCGTGACCGTATTGTCCGTTCAATTGGCGTTGATTGCCATTTCCGCTGCAGCGCTTTACTTTAGTAATATCAGAGATTTTCTTCTATTTTGAACGGCTCTGCAGGCGGCGCCTGCAGGCGGGATACCCCTCTCTCCCAGCCGGCAACATATTTCGCAGGAGGTAGCGCCTTGTCACAGAACGACAACGAGCCTGTAGCCGAAACTGAACAGACAGAGAACGGCAACGAGTCTGTAGCCGAAATTGAACAGACAGAGAACGGCACCCGACGCCATGATGCGCTTCTTGAAGTCTCCGATCTGAGGAAGTGGTTCCCGATTCAGAAGGGCTTCTTCTCACGCACGGTAGGCCAGGTGAAAGCGGTTGACGGAGTGAACTTCTACGTGCGACAGGGCGAGACTTTGGGATTGGTAGGGGAAAGCGGTTGCGGCAAGACGACAACAGGCCGCCTGATTATGCATGCCTTCCCACCCACGGCGGGTGATATCTGGTTCGACGACCAGGAACTTGGGCCGGTCAATATCGCCACGGTGGACAACCAGCAGTTGAAGCGGCTGCGGCGCAACATGCAGATGGTCTTTCAGGACCCCTATTCGTCGCTGAACCCGCGCATGAATCTGCTGCAGAACGTGGGCGAACCTCTGCTGGTTAACGATATCGCAAAGGGGCAGGAGTTGGAGGACCGGGTGTCGGAACTGCTGCGGGTGGTGGGGTTGCGGCCGGAATATCTGAACCGCTACCCGCATGCATTCAGCGGCGGCCAGCGCCAGCGCATTGGCGTCGCGCGCGCCCTGGCGTTGAACCCGCAACTGATTGTGCTCGACGAGCCGGTTTCCGCGCTCGACGTGTCGGTGCAGGCCCAGATCCTCAATCTGCTACAGGATCTGCAGGAGGAGTTCGACCTCACGTACTTGTTCATCGCCCACGATCTGAGCGTGGTCGAACACATAAGCGACCGGGTGGCGGTAATGTATGTAGGTATGCTTGTGGAAAGCGCACGCACAGAAGTACTGTACCGCAACCCCCTGCATCCCTATACCGAAGCCCTTCTTTCCTCGGTGCCGAAGCCCGACCCCCGCGACAGGGCCGAGCCGATTGTGCTGGAGGGCGACGTGGCGGATCCGGCAAACCCGCCGAGCGGCTGCTACTTCCACCCCCGCTGCTTTTATAACGACAACGACCGCTGTATGGAGGAGACGCCGGAACTGCGGGAGGTGGAACAGGGCCATTTTGTGCGCTGCCACTATGCCGGCGAGTTGGAACTGACGGGCGTAGTGTAACCTGAACCGCCACCATTGAATGGTCTACACGACTAACTGTTGCCTGATTTCCAGAGTCTGAGGCCAGCAAGTTGAAGTGCACCAGGTGGCGCACGCTGTGTGATGTGGAAATAAAACGAAAGAAGGTTGCGACCAACAATGGACAGTAACAGCAGTCCGCGCGCACATTCGAATATCGGATTGGAAGCGTTTGGCCTGATCGCAGGCGAGACCCCTGACCCCCTGGGGAATGGAGTCCACAAGCCAAAGGTAATGCTGCTCTTCCCACCCAACTGGACGCCGACGATGCCGCATCTGGCCTTGCCTACGCTGGCGGCCTACCTGCGCCAGAACGGCGTCGACGTGATTCAGCGCGATTTGAATGTCGAAGTCTTCGACGAGATCTTGAGCCGGCGGTATCTGACGGCCGCGCTGGCGCGCCTGCGGCGCATGCAGGACGAGTCGAAGGCTTCTGCAGGGCCAGTGCATAGGCAGATGCCAAAGCCTGAAAGGGCAAGCCCTGACAGAGTAAGCTGGGCTTTGGAGGCAGGCCCGCGCCTGGCCAAACAGGTGGAGCGCGCCAAAGCGGGGATTCGTTCTTCCGCCTTCTACGATGGTCCCATCGGCCTGGAAATGCTGAGTACGCTGCTCGAATGCCTGGAGATCGCGAACCTGCCGTTTTACCCGGCCAGCCTCCATTTCCAGGGTTATGACGCGGCCGGGCCTTCCGACAACAGCCGCTTTCTGCTCCACGGCGTGCGCGATGACCAGCACAATATGTTCCTCGATATCTACCGGCGCCTTCTGCTGCCCGATATTGTGCGGGAACGGCCGGACGTTGTCGGCATTTCAATCCCGTCGATGGCGCAGTTGCTGCCGGGGCTGACGGCAGCATATCTGGTCAAGGAGGCCGGGCTGGATTGCCACGTGACGGTGGGCGGGCCGCACATCAGTATGCTGCGGGCGCAGCTGGCGGAGGCGCCAGCGCTGTTCGACCTGATCGACAGCGCAGTCGTCTTCGACGGTGAGGTTCCGCTGCTGCAGCTGGCGAAAGCGGTTGCGGCTGACAAGAGCCTGACTGACATTCCCAACCTGATTTACAAAGATGGCAGCCGGGTCCGGGTCAACGAGCGCAAGGAGCCGGAGAAGATCGCCAATATGCCGATACCCGACTTTGACGGGCTGCCCCTGGACCGCTATCTGGCGCCGGAGTTGGCGCTGCCCTTGCTGACGGCCCGCGGTTGCTATTTCGGCAAGTGCGCATTTTGCAACGTGGGCTACGGCGAACCGGAATCTTTCAGCCAGTTGCGCGCCCAGCAGCTGGCGGAGCAGATGCTGGCCTTGCACGACAAGTACGGTGTGCGGCATATCTTCTTTTCGGACGAGGCTGTCACGCCGCGCAATTTGCGCGATCTCTCAAAAATTATGCGCCAGCGTCCCGAAACGCTGCATTGGGGCGGCTGCGTACGCTTTGAGAAGGTGATCTCGGGGCAGCTGTTGGAGGATATGCAGGCGGGCGGGTGCCGCATGATCCTGTTTGGGCTGGAGAGCGCGTCGGCCGCGATTATCGACCACATGATTAAGGGCACACAGCTGCCCCATATGAGCCGGATTCTGAAGGAAAGTTCGAAAGCCGGTATCTGGAATCATACATTTTTCTTTTTCGGCTTTCCCGGCGAAGAGATTGAAGATGCCCAGGAGACGGTCAATTTTCTGTACCAGCACAAGCCATACATTCATTCGGCCGCGATGGGCACGTTCCTGATGGAGCGGGACTCACCGGCCCACAAGTACCCGGAATCCTTCGGGGTAAAACGGGTAATTGAAGACCCGTCCAAGGATCTGGCCATCTATTTCGACTTTGAAGTAAGCGCGGGCATGAGTGAGCAGATGGCGGAGATGGTCCACGACAAGTTCCTGGAATCGTTGCCCCCCAAACGATACCCGCAGTTTTATATCAGCGATGTCTACCGCTTCCTCTACGCCAGCCATCTGAGCGAGCGGCATCTTCCCCATCCACCGTGGCTTGTGCCGGAGGATGGAGTCGTGCAGTAGTGCCCAGCGGTCAGTGGCCAGTTCAATCAGGCCTGGACACTGACGACTGCGCACTAACGACTGCGCACTGCAGTACCCCACTATTTGCATTCACTAAGGAGAGAAAGAGATGAGAAGGATCGCACCAACACCGATTTCCCGACGCGAGTTCATACGGGTGTCGGCCGTGACCGCCGCCGGTGCGGTGGCCGTGGCCTGTGGCGCGAGCGGCGAACCGGAGGCGATGGAAGAGGCGCCTGCCGACGCCCCGGCCGCCGAGTCGTCCGACTCTGCGTCTGCGACACCGGCGTCCCAATATAGCGAAGCGCCGATGCTGGCCGAAATGGTATCCGCCGGCGACCTGCCCCCCGTGGATGAGCGCCTGCCGGTGGACCCGATGGTCATGCCCGTAGCCGATACGACCGGAAACTATGGCGGCACGTTCCGCCGCGGCTTCAAGGGCGTCTCCGACCGCTGGGGCCCGACCAAGATGCAGGACAGAGGTCTTTCCTGGTATGACCAGAACCTGAACATGCAGCCGCGCATGGCCGAATCGTGGGAGATTAATGATGACGCCTCCGAGTGGACCTTTCACCTGCGCAAGGGTATGAGTTGGTCCGACGGCACACCTTTCACCACAGAGGCGATCCGCTGGTGGTGGGAGGAGGACGAGACCAATACCACGATTTCGCCCAGCATTGGCGGCACGTGGGTCTCCGGGCCCGATCGCACGCCGATGGAACTGGAGATCGTTGACGACTCGACGGTGACGTTCAAGTTCCCCCTGCCCAATCCTCTTTACGTCTACCGGCTTGGCCGCCAGACACGAAATCTTTACCTGCCAGGCCACTATCTTGAGCAGTTCCACATGGAGTTGACTGACGACCAGGATGGGTTGCAGGCACAGGTGGAAGAGGCTGGCTTCAACAGTTGGGAAGAGTATTATACGGATCGACGCTGGTGGTATCTCAACCCGGACCTGCCGAGCATCGGCCCGTGGATTTCCAAGAATGAGCTTTCCAATGAGCTCTTCCTGATGGAGCGCAACCCGTACTTCTTCGGCGTCGATTCCGATGGCAGACAACTGCCCTACATCGACGACGTCGCGCATCGTCTGTTCGAGACGAACGACGTCTTCGATCTGCGCATCATCAACGGCGAGATTGACTTCCAGGCCCGTCACGTCAATATCGGCAACTTCACGCTCTACAAGGAAAACGAAGAGAACGGGGATTATAAGGTCTTCCTCGGTTCCGCTTCCGGCCACTCGGCCATCCAGCTCAACCAGTCGACCAAGAACGAGCGTCTGAACGAGTTCTTCAACGTTCGCGACGTGCGCATCGCGCTTTCTGTGGCGGTCGACCGCGTCTCGATCAACGAGTTGGTCTGGGACGGACTGATGACGCCGCGTCAGTACAGCCCGCTGGAAAGCTCGGCGCAGGCGTACCCCAAGCAGGCCAACGCCTGGATCGAGTACGACCCTGATCTGGCCAACCAGCTTCTCGACGATGCCGGCTACGCCGAAAAGGACAATGACGGTTTCCGGCTGTGGAACGACGGCAGCGGCGAAACGCTCAGCTTCATCATCGAAGGTACTGCGCAACCGGGTACCACCGACGAAGATACGGTGCAGGAAGTGATCAAGTACTTTACCGCCGTGGGCGTCAAGGCGACCTACAAGGGCTTCGAGCGCTCGCTCTACGAAGAGCACCACGGCGCCAACGAGATCGAAGCGGCCTGGTGGGGCGGCGACCGCACGGTCGTGCCGCTAGTCAACCCCACGATCTGGACCTGCGAGCAGCCCGACCGCCCGTGGGCCGCTGGCTGGGCGCACTGGCGCAACAGCGGCGGCACCAGCCCTGCCGGCGTCGAGCCGCCCGCGGGCCACTGGGTCTGGACGATTTGGGAGATCTGGGACGCCATCAAGATAGAGCCCGATGCCGATAAGCAGACGGCGATGTTCTACCAGATTCTCGACATCTGGGCGGAAGAGTTGCCGATGATCGGCTACCTGGGCGAACGCCCCGCGCCGATTATCGTCAAGAACGGTGTCCGCAACTACCTGCCCGGCTTCCCGCTGGACGATACGACCGGTGACGAGCACCTGCTCCACACCGAGACCTATTTCTGGGAAGATCCGGCCACGCAGAGTAACTAGAACAGCGTGGAGCGGGGAGAGCGCGCCTCACTGCTCTCCTCGCTCCTGTCTTTTCGGGGGTTTACATGCTCGCCTTCATAGTTCAGCGCATCCTCATCATGATCCCGATGCTGGTTGCGATCTCTATCCTCTCCTTTGTCATCATACAACTGCCGCCCGGTGACTTTCTCACCTCTTATGTCGCCCAACTTCGCATGGAGGGCGACGAGGTCGACGAGGCCGAGTTGGCGTCGCTGCGCCAGCGCTACGGTCTGGGCCAGCCGGCCTATGTCCAATACCTCAAATGGATTTCCGGCGTGCTGCTGAAGGGTGACTGGGGGCAGTCTTTTGAATGGCAGAAGCCGGTCAGCGAACTGATCTGGGAACGCCTGGGGCTGACGATGGCGCTCTCATTGGGGGCGCTGCTGGTAGGCTGGTTTATCGCCATACCGGTGGGCGTCTATTCGGCGACCCATCAATACTCATGGCTTGATTACATTATGACGACGTTCAGCTTTGTCGGCCTGGGCACGCCAGGCTTCCTGCTGGCGCTCATCATTCTCTTCCTCGTCCAGTCCTGGCTCGGCATGAATGTTGGCGGCCTCTTCTCCGACGAATATATTCTGGAACCCTGGAGTTGGCCCAAGATCGTCGATATGCTCAAACACATCTGGGTGCCGATGTTGATCGTGGCCGTCAACGGCACGGCCGGCAACATCCGCATCACCCGCGCCAACCTGCTGGATGAAATCAACAAACCCTATGTCGAGACGGCGCGGGCAAAGGGCGTTAAAGAGGGCAGGCTGATCTGGAAATACCCCGTGCGCGTTGCCCTCAACCCCTTCTTCAGCACGGTCGGCTGGTCTTTGGCCAGCCTCATCTCCGGCACCACCCTGGTGGCGATGGTGTTGAGCTTGCCGACCACGGGACCGATGCTACTGCGTTCGCTCACCTCGCAGGACATGTACCTGGCCGGCAGCTTCCTCTTTCTTCTGAGCACGCTTACCATCATCGGCACACTGATGTCCGATGTCCTGCTGGCCATCGTAGACCCGCGCATTCGGATGGAGTAGAACTGCGGTGGATAGTGGATAGCGGATAGTCTTGTCCGCTCTCTCGCGGCGCCGACGGCGAGGAGTGAGGGAAGAGAAGTGAGGAGAGAGAGGGGCGTTGTCTGAACTGTGATTGGGGGGGATCAGAATGTGGTCTCTCCACGAAGGGTCGCGAAGAACACCTTTTTTGTCCACGAAGGGCCACGAAGGGCCGCGAAGTACACCTCTTTTTTATCCACGAAGGACACGAAGGGCAATAAAAGGCCGCGAAGAACTCCCTTTTATGGTTGCCACAGATCTTGGTGGTAGAACTCGAGAATCACGCGAGAAACGGGCCGACTCTGCTCGCAGGCGTCCTGATTTTGTCATTTTTTGAATAGTCTTCTCCAACTTTTGACGACACCTAGTCTCTGTCGATTCGGAAGAAGCCGACCTTCTCCTCATCCAGTTCCACACCCAAGCCGGGGCCTGTGGGCGGATGGGCTTCACCGGCGCGAATCGGGAGCGGCTCCTGGAGCAGATCGGTCTCGTAGAAGAAGGGGCTGAGAATGTCACAGGGGAAGTTCTCGGCGTCGATGGCAGAGGTCGACATCGCCAGGTGGATCATGGCGGCGTTGCCGATGCCCAACTCGAGGTTGCTGCCCACCGTACAGACGAGACCGGCGGCCTCAGCCACAGCAGCGACCTTGCGCGCGGCGGCAATACCGCCTTTGCCGACATAGAGAGAAAGAACGTCGGCCGCATGGGCACGTGCGACCGCCATTGCATCCTGTGGCGTGTAGACGATTTCATCCGCCATGACCGGCAGATGGGTACGGCGGCGCACGTCTGCAAGCCAGGCCACATCTTTATCCGGCGTTGGCTGCTCGACAAAGTAGATATCATACTGGTAGAGTTGCTGAATGGTCTGGATGGCGGTCCGCACGGACCATCCGCCGTTGGCGTCCACACCCAGACGCACATCGGGGCCGACAGCTTGCCGCACGGCGGCTACGCGCGCCACATCCTCGGCGGGGTCCAGCCCGACCTTAACTTTCATGGTGTCGAAGCCCTGCTCGACCGCCCACGCCGCGATTTCGGCGGCCCTATCGGGCGCCAACCCGGACACAGAGAATTTGGTCCGCACACGGTCGCGCACCGGCCCCCCCAGCAGACGGTATAGCGGTAGGCCAGCGACCTTCCCCAGAATATCCCACAGCGCCATCTCTATGCCGGCCTTGGTGAAGGGATTGTTGGCGACGGCGGTGTTGACCGCGGCCGTCAGCCGCTCGATCTGGGTTGGATCCTGGCCGGTGAGCAGGGGCGCCAGAATATGCTCGATAAAGTGGGCCGAAGTGAACTGATCTTCGCCGCTCCATATCGGCGTACAGGACACCTCGCCCAAGCCAACGATCCCCTCATCGGTGTGAATCCTTATGAGCAGAAACGGCGATACCGTGTGGCCGCCGCGCCCGCTGCGGATGGCCCGCTCGGGGTTGATCGGAACCTGGACCGGAATCGTCTCGATTCGGGATATTTTCATTGCACACCTGTCCGGTTGGTATCGTCGAAGCCGTTACGACTGTTGGGTAGAGGAATTGGTGAAGGCGACTGGAGAATGGCAGGGTCAGAGACGTCACATCTAATCAAAGGAAGGGATAGCGACGGAGCCGCCGCCTTGTTGCGCCGACTGGAGGGCGCAGATGCCGGCGGCGACTGAACGCGCGGCCTCACGCGGGCCGATTGCCGGTTCCTCATCGGCGACGATGGCCCGCAGGAACTGCTGCGCCTGTTCGATCTCCATCGTGCCATGCCCTAGCGCGTGCTGCCGCTGCACTGTGGGATTGGCCCAGTTGGGCACGGTGACGGGCACCATGCGCCGCGCCCCAGACATCCTGCTGTGATAGAGATAGTTGATGGTGTCCTCGACTGCGCCGCCCTGGTCGCGCGTGCGTTCGAAGGAGCCGGCGCTGCCGTAGACCGAGTAGTAGAGGCAGTAGGGGCGCACCATTCCGTAGGATACGGTCACTTTGGCGACGCCGCCGGTGCTGGTTTTGAAGAGGGCGACGGTGGTGTGGGTGGTCTGCCAGCGAGAAGGCTGTTCGGTATGGTAGGCCTGCGCCTCGATAAAGTCGACGCCCATCAGCCAGCGCAGGGTGTCGATGGCGTGGGGGCCGCCGCCGAGCAGCGTGGTCTGCGGCGTCTGCGGGTGGATGCGCCAGTGATCTGGCGGGCGGCGGCTGACGATGTCGTCCATCGCGTGCAGATACTCGCCTTCGCCGTAGAAGATATCTCCCAGGTCGCCGGCCTGGATCATCCGCTGCACATCGCGCAGACAGAAGGCATGGCGGACCTGGTTGCCCATGTGGTATTTGAGCCCGCGGCGGTCGGTCAGTTCGATGATGCGGCGGCATTCTGCGAGGGTAGTTGCCATGGGGATCTCGGAGAGGACGTGCTTGCCGGCCTCGAGCGCCATGATGGCGTGCTGCCCGTGGAGATGATCGGGCGTGGCAACGACAATCAGATCGATGCCGCGATCTTCAAGCATTGCTTCATAGGTGGGGTAGCGCTTCTCGACCGCGAATTCGTGTGCCACGCGGGCGGCCAGGGCGCTGTCCTTGTCGCAGACCGCGGCGACGGTGGCGCCTTCCAACATCTGAAAGGCCCGCAGATGCGAGCGGCCTTGTCCCAGGCCCAGGACGCCGACCCGTATGGTTGAGTGCCTTGTTGCTTCACCGTATGAGTTGGTGTTGTCCATCTTCCTGTTCTCTATTGCTCAGATGCCTGCCGACTGACACTGGCAGAGACGATACTCTGGATGAAATAGTGCTGCGGCAGGGCTATAAGGGAGGAAGCAAGGGATGCTGACCATCGCGATCGCTGCCATCAGCAGGCGCCACTGGGTCACCTGAGCACGGCAGAAGAGATTGATCTCCAGGGCCAGCGTGTACTTTCCGGTCGTACTCAGCAATCAGTATAATTCATCCCCATTTTGGGACGCTCCACCCAGGAAAATCCACTTTGACACCGGGTGCATCCGAGATTTTTGCGTGTTCCCCCAGGGATCGCGGGCGGCTCGCCGGCGGCCGGCCTGGCAGGCAGAATAGGCTGAGAGGCACACCAGAATTTCTGGATACACCCATCCTGAAGGGTGCATTCCAGATTTTTGGGCAAACGTTGTCTGAATCAGGATTTTCGTGTTTGGCCGCCGCCAAGTTATCAGGTTTCCGCCAAGTGTCAAGACTGCTGGAGTCGGCGGCGGCCAAATTTGAGGATTGCCGGGATAACAGACAACGGGCCGAATTGTGTTCAGTGGATCTTGTTTCGTCGGCTGAAAGGGCAGATCGCAATAGCCCGATAATTTGGGATACGCCCATCCTGAATGCGCACTTGACTCTTCTTTGCTTGCCTGATATTCTTTAATATAGAATTTAATTTATAAGCACAGGCTTTAGCGGCGGGAGCAATCACGGAGCCTAAACACAGGAAGTTTCCGTATGAGAATCCGGGAGGTCGATGCCCGCAAACCGATCCCACAGAAGGCCACGGACCTGTGGGGTAAGTAAGCCGTGATGAAATCGTGGCTATCTCTCACAAGCGGTCTTTGAGCAATTCTGCGCACGGAGACTGCAGCCGATTGCGCCGATCCACAAGAACACACAGAATTGGCTGGTTATGTTGCACAGTACATTGCTTTCTCGCAAGTACCTTGTTTCGTGATTATCAACGACGAACTCGAGAACGTCTCGGAATTGTGCATCCTCGTCACCGCAGCATAGCCAGCTTCGTTGTCAATCCCGCTGCCGGGTTGATGGCTTACATTTGGCAGCCTGAGCAACCTTCCGTCCATCCCTCCGACAAGGTTCCAGTTCTCTTACCTGCTCTACTATAGCTCTGAATTCGGGTTAGAAAAGTATGCGACGGCCAGTAGGTGGCCGTTGCCAATCCCAAAGGAGGCAAGGAACCATGTCATCTGCGAAATCCAGAATGACAAGACGAAGTTTCCTGAAGGCTGCTGCCATGGCGGCAGCCGGTACGGTGGTGGCAGCCTGCGCTCCCGAAACGGCCCCGGCTCAGGCCCCCGCGGCAGCTGCGGCGGCGACCGAAGCCCCACAGAGCATGTGCGAGATGGACTGGGACCCCACCCTTCCTCCGTTCGAAAAGTACGATCCCGATGTGGTGCTCATGGTCGAGGATACGGGGCAGACATTCAAAGAGGGGGACACGTATGACAACAACCCCATGTACAATCT
Source organism: Caldilineaceae bacterium (assembly GCA_965220715.1). Taxonomy (GTDB): domain Bacteria; phylum Chloroflexota; class Anaerolineae; order Caldilineales; family Caldilineaceae; genus Bin5. Next base: position 1,499,649 of record OZ244843.1, on the reverse strand, counting down.
GCGCCGCGACCTGATGGGGATCAGGTTCGAGCCGCACTGGACGGCCGCAGGCGACGCGCGGGCGGCCAAGCGGGCCGCCGACATCGCCGGCGGCACCATGGCCGATTATTTCGTGTGCAATACCGTCGAGGCGGCAGAGTTCATCGCCAACGGCGCTGCGGAGGACATCCGCGACGTGGTTGATGCCACGTATTCTCCCTTGTCCAAGCAGGTGATGCACTATCCCGATGGCGAGTCCTGGGTGCCCGCAACCCGCGGCGACAAACTGTACGGCTTCCCTGAGGAGGGATCCCCCGCGGGTGGCAACAACCTCTGCTGGATCCGTCAGGACTGGCTGGACAAGGTGGGGTTGCCGCTGCCCACCACAGTGGCCGAGTTGGACGAAACGATGCGCGCCTTCATGGACGCCGGGCTCAGCAAGTTCGGTATCGGCGCCAACAAAATGCTGATCATTTGGGCCGCCTCCATGGATGCAATTTTTGGCGCCCATGGCGTCATGCCCAAGACGTGGCGCGACTACGGGGACGGCACGCTGACCTACGGCAGCACCCGGCCCGAAAACAGGGAGGTCCTGGCCTTACTCCAGACGTGGTACAAGGACGGGCTGATTCACCCCGACTTTTACACGTTCGGGCCGGGAGACTCGTTCTCCCAGTTCACGTCCCAAGAGGTCGGCGTCTACTGGGGCGCTTACTGGCTTCTGGGACGCATGCAGGCCGTGGAAGAGGAAAATCCCGGCGCCAAGTGGACATACTTCTCGCGGCTCGAGGGCCCCGAGGGCAAGATCGGCCGCCGGGGCGCCAATGCCAGCGGGCGGGTGTACTGCTTCCGCAAGGGGATCGAGCAACGCAAGGTCGAGGCGGTCTTCAAGTACCTCAACTGGAACAACGACCTGTGGTTCAACTTTCCCAAGCATGAGGTCTATCAGTGGTCTGCCAGCACCGGGATCTGGAAAGAGGGGTACGACTGGGTGTGGGATGAGAACTGCGAGCTTCAGGAGGGCCCACACTATTCACGCAATACCGGCTCAGGGCACTGGATCCAATCCGTTCTGAGCAATGAGGGCCTTGCCGCCTATTGGGACAACATTGAACCCTGGATACTTGAGACCGACCGCAGCAAGCTCAACAAGGCCCAGCGCTTGATTGCCGACCCTGCGCAGAAGCCGGCGATGGACATCTACCGCGCGGTCTACAACACGCAGCATGAGTGTATGCTCAACCAGTTCCTGGGCGCGCCCGGCCCAAATATGGTCGACTACACCGGGCATCTGACGGCCCTGGAGGACGCGGCCTATCTGGAGATCATCAGTGACGCGCGGCCGCTGGACGCATTCGACCAGTTCGTCGCCGACTGGAAGAAGAGCGGCGGCGACGACGTCACCGCCGAGGTCAACGAGTGGTACGCGAGCCTATAGATGTAGGATAGCGACTTGGACGGCACAAGACGACAGAAGAAATGGGTGGCTGCGTATGCCACCCATTCTTCGGTGAAAGGATAGCTGCGCTGATGGCTGAGACAGCCATGATCGCGCCAGCCTCGGGCCGGGCGCAAGCCGGCGCCCGGGTCAGGCTTCCGCCTGAACGCAAGCCCCCCTTTCGTGCGGTCTGGCAGAAGCACTGGCGGATGTATCTCATGATGATGCCGGCTATCATCCTGCTTCTAATCTTCAATGCCTACCCAATATGGGGCATCGCTATCGCCTTTGTGGATTATAATCCCTTTAAGGGCCTGGCGGGCTCCCCGTTTGTGGGGCTGGAGCATTTTCAGCGCTTTTTTGCCACCCCGAACGCGTACAACCTCTTCCGCAACACGCTGTTCATCGCCATCGGCAAAATTATCGCCGGCCAACTGGTCGCGCTGGTCTTTGCCCTTGCGCTGAACCAGGTCAGGGTCCGTTTTTTCCAGCGGGCGGTGCAGACCGCGACGACGCTGCCCCACTTCCTCTCCTGGATCATCATTGGCGGCATCATGGTGCAGGCGCTGTCGACCACGGGGATCATCAACAAGGGGATTATGGCGCTGGGGTTTCCCGCTGTCCGATTCCTGGGTGATGCCGCGCTGTTCCCGTGGACGCTGATTGGCCTGGAGACGTGGAAGGAGTTCGGCTGGGGAGCGGTGCTCTACCTGGCGGCGCTGACGGCCATCAACCCCGAATTGTACGAGGCCGCCGCCATAGACGGCGCTGGGCGCTGGATGCGCGAGTGGCATATCACCCTCCCGGGCATCGCACCCATGATCATCCTCCTGTCCGCCCTGAGCCTGGGAGGCATCCTCAACGCCGGCTTTGAGCAGATCCTGGTGCTGATCAACCCTGTGACCTATCGGACGGGTGATGTCCTAGATACCTTCGTCTACCGTGAGGGGCTTCTGGCCGCTAAGTTCAGCCTGGGCACTGCGGTGGGTCTGTTCAAATCCGTGATTGGCCTGGGGATGATCCTTTTTTCGTGGTGGCTGGCCGACAAGCTGGCGAACTATAGAATTTTCTGAGTTACCCGATTTTGGAGTTAAATCAGAGCAGGCAAGAGAGCCGTATCCGTACTCTACCAGTTGGATAAGGCGCTCATGAACTCCGAACTCAGGTGAGTTGGAATTGAAGAAGGCGAACTATGATCCAGGAACGCCGCCTGGGTGACGTGATCGCTGATGTAATCATCTACACCGTTCTTTCGCTGCTGGCGATTGCCTGCCTTCTCCCTTTTCTCAATTTGCTGGCTACGTCGCTGAGCAGCTTGTCGGCGATCGAGGCCGGCAAGGTGAACCTGTGGCCCGTAGGCTTTCAACTGGACAACTATGCCTACAGCCTGGCCGACTCACGCCTCCTGAACTCGCTGCGCATCTCGATTTTTCGCGTGGTGATTGGCGTGTTGCTCACCCTGATGGTCACAGCGATTACGGCCTATCCCCTCTCACATGATCACATACACCTGCCGGGACGCGATTTTTTCAAAGGGATCATGCTGGTCTTCAGCCTGTTCAGCGGCGGCTTGATTCCCACCTTCATGGCCTACAAGTCGTTGGGACTTCTGGACAACTTCGCGGTGCTGGTGGTGCCCGGCGCCTTCAGTATCTTCAGTACCATCATCCTCATCAACTTCTTCCGCGGGCTGCCGCGTGAGATGTCGGAATCGGCGCTGTTGGACGGCGCCAACGAGTTCGACGTTCTGCGCTGGATCTACCTCCCTCTCTCCAAGCCTGCCCTGGCAACCCTGGCGCTCTTCTCCGCGGTGCATCACTGGAACGCCTGGTTCGATGGCATCGTCTACATGCGCCTCAGCGATAAATGGCCCTTGCAGAGTCTCATCTATGTGCGCGTCATTACCCGCCAGCTCCAGTGGGAGTCGGCATCGGGCAGGGGCGCAACAGGCGGTAGCGGCGCCGCCGAGCTTATGCGCCTATTCGAGGACGCCACGCCGGAGGGTCTCGCGGCGGCGATGATTGCCTTCGCAGCCATACCGATCATACTGGTCTATCCTTTCGTGCAGCGCTACTTTGTGACCGGTCTCACCCTCGGCTCTGTGAAGGAGTAACAAGAAACCGTGCATGAGAACGCTACCTTAGCCAAGTCGCAGCCTCGTTTACATCGGTCACAGCTTTCGTTTCGCATCGGGCTGTGCCGGGGGCGCACCGCCGCCTACCCGATGCACAAGCTGGATTTTATCATGATGGACTTGGAGCGGCCTGTGCTGTCACACCGGCACGCCGACTGGTGTGCGGGAGATCTGTCTGGGCGGGTGCTGGAGTTCCTGTCGGCCGCCGAGGGCGTCGACGGCCAAAGTGACCCGCGCCTGGAGACACTTTTCCAGCGCATCCTGCGAACGCAGAGGCCGTCGGGGCTTTTCGGGCGCTACGCTTCAGAACCGCGGAGCACAGAGCCGCCCGAGAGCGACATTCTCGGCGGCGGCCACCGCTTGTTCAATGGCCTGCTCCGCTACTACGATCTCACCGGCGATTGGCGGGCGCTCGAAGCCGCGGCGGGAATCGGCGATTGGTATGTCAAGAACAGAGACTGGTGGCGCAAAGAGTTCTCCCACAACAGACGCTTCGGGCTCTTTTCATGGATCACAGAGCCGCTGGCGAATCTCTATGGCCTGACCGGCGAGCGGAACTACCTGGACATGGTGGCTCAGGTGGCCGAGCCGCTCGAACAGATCGAGAGTGCCCACTCCCATGGCACGCTGACAACGCTGCGCGGCCTGCAGCAGACGGCTCTGCACACAGACGATCCGGCATGGAACGAGAAGCCCGAACGGTTCCGCCGCGAGATCATCGACCGGCGCTATGAGATGCCCGATGGTTGTATCGCCGAGATCTTCCCGCACGGCTTCCGCAATGAGGGCTGTTCTATCGCCGACTGGGTGATGCTGAACCTCAACGCCGGGCTGTTGACAGGTGACGACGAATGCTACGAGATAGCCGAAAACGCGCTTTGGAACGCCCTGTTCTACAACCAGTTCGTCACCGGCGGGTTCGGCCACCGCGACCTGACTGCCTGCGGCTATGCGATGGGGCCGATGTCGGAGTGCTGGTGGTGCTGCACTGAGAACGGTGGCATGGCGATGTCCGAGTACGCCCGCCACGCGGTCTCATTGCGTGGGCAGAACGTCTCGGTCAACCTGCTCGTGCCGGGCGAGTTTCGTGTGCCAAAGCCCGGCGGCGAGATCCTGGTTGATATTCGCACCTCATACCCCGCCGGGGCGGAAGCGACCATCACGGTCCGCGGGCTGCCGTCCGACTTCGGGATCAAGCTGCGGGTGCCCAACTCCCTGAAGCAGGCTCGCGTCGCAGAGACCCGTTCGGCGCAACAGGTGCAGCTTCGTCTGACCGGACGTATCGGGCATCATCTGCAGAGCTGCGGGGATAACGTCCTCCTGCGCTATGGCCCGGTCGTTCTCGCCCCCATGATCTACTACTGGAACACGGAAGACCGAGCCATGCCAAGCAATGCCCCGCCGGGCTACGTCCCGGGATTCCTGCCGCCAGGGCTGCCGCGACTCCTCGCCGGCCAGTCGGATGCTGACGGGCTGCTGGCGTTGCGCCGTGATCCGCCGGACTGGATTTTTTTCGAGCAGGGGCCGGACGCGGAGCTGTCCGTCGAAGGCGCAGCGGCCTACGTCGATGCCATCTTCAAGAATGGCGAGACAAGGGAGCTGTGGTTCTCACCACTTTGCCACAACACATCGGCCATGACTTACTTCGAGACACCGATCGTGTTCCCGCGATAGAGGCCAATTCATTGTGACCTGTGAATGCGTGTCTGGCAGGGACTCGCCAGGCCACAGTTGACAGTTGTGGCCCCCGCAGGCAGCCACAGCGGACGTTTTTGTGTCGAGCCAACTGCCCTTGGCGCTTGGCGCGATCCGTATCCCTCAGCCTTCCACGTCAAGTGGGGAACTTGCGCAAAGCTTGAAGGTAGGCCAGCGCAATGCAACAGGAGATGAACCATGGGCGAAACACGGCTTTTCATCGACTGGATCAACATCGACAAAGGGGGAATACATGGTACCTTCGATTCGGAGCGGATATCCGACGAGGGATGGCGTATTATAGAGCGCAACAAAAAGACCTGGGGCTTGCACGCCGACTTGTCGGGCCATGGCATGAAGAGCCGCCGCGTGCCTCACGGGGTCAGGATTACGATCGAGAAGGCTCGCAAGTCCGGTCCCTGGCTGCAGCAGGACCGCCCATGGGAGAAGAAGATCTACTTCATAACGGTCATTCACGAAGACGGCAAGTACCGGGGCTGGTATGGCGTGGAGTTTCCAAGGCACCGGGAAGCAGGGAACGATACCGAACAGGTTTTGGACAAGGACCAAAAGGCGGGCTTCAACAGAACTGGCCTTTGCTATGCCGAAAGCGAAGACGGGATGCACTGGATCAAGCCCGAGTTGGGCCTCATTGAATTCGAGGGAATGAAGAACAACAACATCGTCTCGACCTCGGACCTGGTGAGTAGCGCAGTCTTCCGCGACGACTCCGCCCCGCCGGAGGAGCGATACAAGGCATTTGCCTGGGATCGTTTGTCGGACGTACCGTACCGCGCCGACTACGGCCTGTTCGGCGCCTTCTCACCTGACGGCTTCCATTGGACGCGCACGTCCGAGCCACTGCTTCCTTATTTTCACGATACGCAGAACATCGCCTGCTGGGACGCCGAGCGGCAGAAGTACGTGGGCTATTTTCGGAACCATCTCGGCGGTCGCGCCATCAGCTATGCCGAGACAGATGATTTCCGGAACTGGCCGGAGACGGAGGTCATCGCGCATGCCGGGCCGCTGGACGATCCGGACGTGGACTATTACACGAACTGCTATGTTCGCTATCCCGGCCTGCCCGCGGTCAAGCTGCTCTTCCCCGCGATGTATCATCATTCCAGCGACCAGTTGGATGTCCGGCTGGCGGTGACGCACAACGGCAAGGCGATCAAATGGGTGTCCCACGACCCCATCATCGAGGTCGGCGAGCCAGGTGCGTGGGACGGGGGCCGCGTGTACGCCGGCCCGGAAATGGTGCGCCTGCCCGACGGCACGCTGGCCATGCCCTACCTGGGGGTCAATGCCACGCACAATGAGAGCGCCTTTATGCAGTTCTATAAAGACGGCCATGATCTGCGCAGTGGTCACGGCTGGGCGATCTGGGACGAAGGACGGATCGCGGGCATCGAGGCGCGCAACCGGGGTGAGTTCTGGACGCAGCCGACAAGTTGCAGCGGTCAGCCCATCGAGATCAACGCCCGCACGACCAGGTCCGGCAGCGTTGAGGTGGAGCTATGGGATTGCGAGGCCGGGGGCAATCCCATCGCCGGGTTTACGCTCGAGGAGTGCATCGCGTTTCGCGGTGACGCAATCTGGACGCCGCTGCGTTGGAAAGGCAAGGTCGATCTATCGGAACTCAAGGGCAGGACCATCCAACTGCGAATCCGTCTGAGCAGCGCGAAAATCTTCGGGTATCGCCTTGCGTCCGATTCCGGCGCAGTGTTGTCTTGAAACGTGTCGAACAGATTCGCCAAGGCGGTGGAGAACATTTTATGGCCAGGCTGGCTGACGTGAACACGAGCGATGTAGCCGGTGCGATCAGGCTGGGCTGCGAGACTATGGGGCGGGTCTTCAATTCCGAGGACGAGGACAGGCCCTACTGGGGTTCCCGCGTCTGGCCCGAGGCGCGATTCGGATTCTTCTGGCCCAACGCGGACGGCCACGTGCCGGGGCGGCACCTGAACGCCCTCTTGAACGCTGAAGACGCCGTGGGGGTGAAAATCGAAGAGGATTGCATCGAGAGGCACGCCCGGGCAGCGTTTTTCGCCTGCGATGGGGCGATTCCCCTGCCGTTGACCCGCAACGAATACGGCGGCCCGGCGGTGAATTTTGCTCCGCACCACGTCCGCGAAGGGTTCCACGCCCTGTACGCGTTGGCAGCATTTCGCAAGTCCGAGCCGGCGATGGAGCTGGCCAAACGCGCGATCGACTTCATCTTTGACCGCTGGTCCGCCCGGGACGGATGGGACTGGGCACATATCGAAGGATCGCTCGGGCTGAACAATACGGACCGCAGGCTGCTGGAAGAGTTCGGCCCCAAGGTTGGGGCTCCCACGTTCGTAACCGGACTAGGTCGCGCCATCGGCCCGCTGGTAAAGCTGTACCGTGCGACCGGGTATGGGCCGTCGCTGGATCTGGCTGTGGAACTGAAGAACAAAGCCGTGGACGAGTTCTTTCTGTCCGACGGGTCCTACGACTCCAAGCGCTTCGGGGCGCACACGCACTCGACCACCTGCGTACTCTCTTCGCTGGCCCAACTGGGGGACCTACTGGCGGATTCGCAACTGATGGCCGTCGTGAAGGCTTTCTACGACAACGGTTTGTGGGAAATCCGCGACGAACTCGGCTGGGTCATGGAGTCCAGTCGCGACGACTCTCTGGCGGATCTGGGCGAAGCAAACAACACGGGCGACATCGTGGAAACGGCGCTGATTCTCGGCCGCTGGGGCTGGCCGCAGTACTACGAGGACGCTGAACGCATGGTGCGTTGTCATCTGCTGCCGTCGCAGTTGCGCGATATTTCCTTCATCACGGAGCCGCCCAACCCGGATGGGAAGGACTGCCTGCGCGACGTGGGTGAGCGCAATCGCGGGGCGTGGGGGTTCCCGGCGCCCTATGGCCTGCGACCGATCGACGCCCGAGCGATGGGCTTCCACATGGACATTGTCGGCGGGGTGGTCGGTTCGCTGTGTGAAGTCCACCGCCAGATCGTGCGCAGCGACGAGGCGGGACATTGGGTGAATCTGCACTTCGACCACGAAACACCTGCGGTTGCAGTCGAGTCGCCCTATACGCATGACGGTCTGCGCGTGCGGGTTTGCGACGGCCGACCTGTGTTCGTGCGAATCCCGTCATGGGTCGAGCCGGCCGGGGTATCCGTCAGCAGCGTGACGGTTCGGACGGCCCGCTATCAGGGGTACTTTCTGATCCCTGAGCCCCCCGTTGACCGGTGGGTTTCGATAAACTTTCCCCTGGCCGATCGCGAGATAACGCTGAAGCACAGTGCGCGCGACATTCGCGTCCGCTTGTCCGGCGATGCCGTCTCGGCGATGGACAGCTTCGACACCGACCTGACCTTCTTCGACCCAATCAACTGAAAAAAGCCCCATTTCATTGCTGCCGGACCAAGCGAGAGCCGGTGCGATGACGGTATTGCCATGGCCGCCTATCGCTTTCTTAATGACAGAAGCTGCACACCCCTACCTTCAATTTCGCTGAGACTGCGCTCGACTCTACTTCGGATCTAGCTTTACCTCTGGACCGTGCTTCCAAGACCATCGATATCGAACTCGACAGGCTTGTTGCCAGTACGAAACTCGCGCCCTCTTACAGTTGTCTCGTCTGTCCAGATGGTCCTCTATGCAGATTCACAGCTGTGCCTGCCATGGACGCAGGGCCCAGGGGGTTCGTAGCCTTATGGAAACACTGGATATCAAGAGGATATTGAATAATTCAACCTATCTATTAAGAAAATTGAAGTAAGGTATTGACATATTCAATATTTTGGAGTATTATCTTGAATATGTGCTTGTTTTGTTCAGAAAATAGAAGTGAGGAAAAAATGTTTGGCGAGCGTATGGCATTGGAAGCGAATCTGCGGCGGGAGAAACTGACATCGGAAGCCAGGACGTATCAGCGGCTTCGCCCCTACCGGCACGCGCCCCGCTGGAAGGTGTGGCTGATTACACGTTTGGGAGAATGGATGGTGGCAAGGGGAACTGCTCTCCAGCAGCGCTATCAACGGGCAGAGGCCAAGCTGGCTCTGGCTGACTATTCAAGCCACAAACGGATGGAGCAGACACCATGAATCCACTACCGACCGCCTGCCCGATCTGCCAGGCCAAAGATCTGACTGTTACGGGCTTTTTTTGCCGCGAGTGCGACAGCCGGGTTGAAGGGCGCTTCCAGGTCGAGACGCCGTTCGCCGGCCTGACGCAGGAGCAGTTGGCGTTCGCAGCCACTTTCGTCCGTTGTGAGGGAAAGTTCAACCGCATGGAGGAGGAGTTGGCGCTCTCCTACCCGACGCTGCGGGGGAGGCTGCATGAGATGATCCGGGCGATGGGGTTTGAGCCGGGCCGCGACGAGCCGGCGCCGCTGCCGGAGAAGGCACGACGGCAGATTTTGGCGCAGTTGGAGGCCGGCGAAATCAGCTATGAAGCGGCGATGGAGCAGTTGCAGAGCGAATAGAGTTGGGTAGCCTTATAGATTGGCAACATTGGCAGGCAGATAAAGGGGAGCGAGATGACTGACCGGATACAGGTGGAACCGGAATCTCCGAACCCGCGCGTACGAATCCAGTGTGGAGGAGATGTGCGCGTCGAGGGGTGGGAGCAGGCGCTGATCGAAGTGGACGCCCATGGAGGTCAACCAGAAGTGAACAGCCGTCAGGAGGGGGTTGAGATCCAGGTTGATTCTTCCTGCGCGGTGCGCTTGCCTCAGACGAGCGAACTGGTGGAGGTCGCGGCGGGAGGACAGGTGAAGGTAAGCAACTTGCACGGAGGCGTGGAGTTGGTACAGGCCGGCGGCGATCTGCATGTGGAGGATGTCGGCAGCGTGGCGATCGGTAGCGCGGCAGGCCGGGTGACCTTGGCGAACGTTGCCGGTGAGGTGCAGGTGCGGAAGAGGGCGCAAGGCGATCTGACGGCCGAGCATATTGGCGGCGGGATCTCGATCAACGCGGTTGCAGGGCGTTTGACTTTGCAAAATGTATCCGCGATCGATGTGAAGCGAGCGCAGGCCGACGTCGACGTGCTGAACGCTGACGGGAACGTTGTTGTCGGAAGAGCGCATGGCACTGTCGACCTCATCAACGTTAATGGTGAAGTCTCGCTCTTCAAGGCGCTGGGCAACGCATCCCTGCACGGCGTGCGGGGCAATGTCGCCTGCGACCAGGTCAACGGGCGGCTGCATCTTGCTGACGTGGGCGAAGTTACGATCAAGCGGGTGATGGGCGATTTAGCGGCGGAAGGTATTCGCGGCGCGCTGGCCTGCCAGAAGGCGAACGGCAGGGGGGAGCTACGCGAAGTGGGCGGCACTATTTCGCTGGGCGGCGTGGGCGGCGGCCTCGTAGTGGAGGGATGCGGTGGCTCGTTCTCGGCCAACTGCGGTGGCAAAGCGTCGTTGTCTGGGATCGACGGAAGCGTGAGCATCAAAGCCGGCGGCGATGTCCGCTGCAACTTGGCGGAGACCGCTGGAGCGTCTATCAAAGCCGTCTGCGGTGGCTCGCTCACTATCGAAGGCGGCCCCACGTTGGTTGCCCGCGGCCCGGGCATGCATACCTTCAGCGTCGGCGAAAGCAAGAACAGCTATTTCCTCGTCGCCGGAGGCGGCGTGCATCTCGAAACCGGAGCAGAGCTGGAGGGCCTTGGCGAGGACAGAGGCGCGCGAGGCGAACGAAAGGCCGCTCGGGCGCAGCGCCGCATTGCCCGCTCTTTGGGCAGAACGCTGCGACGCAAAATGCGGGTGGCGGGAAAGAGAATTGCGGAAGGGGACTGGGAAGGCGCCCGCAGTTGGAGCTTCAGCTTCGATACGGATGAACCTGCAGCTGGCACTGCCACGCGAGACGAGCAGGTGCTGTCTGACTTCGACGATGTTGATGTGGATGTGGACGAGGATCTGGATATTGACATAGAGAGAGAGCATGACGATGAACCGGTTTCCGAGGAGGAACGGTTGGCTGTCTTGCGCATGTTGGCGGAGGGCAAGATTACGGCCGGGGAGGCCGAACGGTTGTTGGACGCTCTGGGCAGCCAGGCTTAGGAAGTGTGAAACGCGCTACCGCCCTTCCACAAGAGTGATTTTGGAGGAGCAAAATGGATAGCATCGGTCAGAATGCAGGCAATCAGCTGCCGGTCCGAACTCCGTCGGCGGTTACGATCCACGGAGACGGCGAGGTGGCGGAGGCAGGGGAAGGTGGCCAGTCGGCGCTGCCAGAGATCGTGCGCCAAGTCCGGGATGGCAACCGACAACCGTACGTCACGTTTTTGCGCCGTGTTCTCTTTTTCTGGCTGCGCATTTACGTTTGCGAACGCAAGGCCGGCGAAAAGACGAGCGCGGTGGATGTGCGCATCCCGATTCCCTTGCCATTTTTCGGCGCGTTCTTCAGGCATAAGTTGAGCTGGTCGCAGGCGTTCCGATTTATCGAGCAGGGCCGCCGCCCGCAGGGGATCCCGGCGAGTCGTTTTCTGGATTCGTGTATGGCTGTGGAACTCTTGCGGATTAACGAGGAGAAGAGTGACAAAGAAGAGTTGGTGGTGATCGGATTTGACTGAACTGGGAAGCGGGATGAACGCAGCAATCGAAATCGAGTCTCTCAGCAAAATTTTTCGCGGCCGCAGAGGCGATGAGGTTGAGGCCGTCAGTTCGCTGGATTTGAAGGTGGAGCCCGGCCAGGTCTTCGGTTTTCTAGGCTCCAACGGAGCCGGCAAGACGACCACCATTAAGATGGCCTGCGGCCTGGTGCTGCCGACAACCGGCACGGTGCGTCTCAACGGATATGACGTGCGCAGGCAGCGCGGGCAGGCGATGCGGCAGATTGGCGCGGTGCTGGAAGGCACGCGCAACGTTTACTGGCGCATGAACGCATGGCAGAACTTGCTCTACTTCGGCCGCATAAAGGGGGTCTCGTCAAGCAAGGTGCTGAAAGCCAGAGCTGAACAACTGTTGCGGGAACTGGACCTGTGGGAGCGGCGCAAAGATCCGGTCGGGGAGTACAGCCGGGGCATGCAACAGAAGGTGGCGATCGCGGCCGCGCTGATTGCTGACCCGCCGATTGTGCTACTTGACGAGCCCACCTTGGGCTTGGATGTCCAGGCCTCTCGCACTGTGCAGGAGTGGATTACCCAACTGACCAAGGAGCGCGGCAAGACCGTTGTGTTGACGACACATCAGTTGGACATGGCCGAGAATCTTTGCGACCGCGTGGCGATCATGAGTAGGGGGCGGTTGCTGGCCCACCGTCCCACCACTGAGCTACTCGACCTGTTTCGCAGGGAGTTTTATCAGATTCGGCTGCGGGGCAGCATCAGGCCGGCGGACCTGAAGATGTTGCCCGGCTTTAACGCCAGCCAGGAGCACGGCCACACGGTTCTCGCCGGTGCGGTCAGCGCCGATTTCTCCGTCTTCGACCTGGTTGATTGGGCGCGCCGGGCCGGGCTGGACCTGATCAGCGTCGCCCCGGCTGAGCCGAATCTGGAGGAAATTTTCATCGAGCTTGTCGAACGGGCGGAGGAGGCCCCCGCGCAGGACACTGCGCGCCAACAGAACGCAAGTTACAGTCGTGCCAGCAGCGAAATTGGAGGCTGACACGGTGCTGATGACGGAAACGGTGCTGATGACGGGAACGGTGCTGCTAAATGAATGTTACAAGCGAATCATTCTGCTTTGGTCCTATCGTTTCAACTTTCTGACCGAGACTTTCATGATTGGCTTTTTATTTATCGGCATCAGCTTTTTCGTCTCGGGCGGCAGTCCGGCGCCCGAGCAGATGGCGCCGGCGCTATTGGGGTACCTCACCTGGTTTTTCGCTGCATTCGCCATTGGGGACATGAGCCAAGGAATCCGCGATGAGACACAGACGGGAACCCTGGAGCAGATGTATATGAGCCCCCTGCCGTCGGGTCTGCTGCTCGCCGGGCGCTCAGTGGCTTCACTGCTCGTAAGCAGCGCAATGGTCATTCTGGTTGGCGGGATTCTGATGCTGATATTGGGAATACGCATTCCCGTTCGTCTAGAAGGCGTGCCCATCTTTGCACTGACCATGACCGGACTCTACGGCTTTGCCTTTTTGCTGGGCGGGGCAACCTTGGTCTTCAAACAGGTAAATGCCATAAGCAATTTGCTTACCAACTTGTTGCTGTTCCTGAACGGCTCCTTCCTGACGGTGGAACGCATGCCGGTCTGGCTCGAGACTTTCGCCCGCAGCTTGCCAACTACACAGGGAATCGACGTGCTGCGCCGGGTGGTGTTAAACAACCTGTCGCTGGCCAATGTCTGGCAGGACGGAAGCCTGGTATGGCTGATAGGGCATTCGGCCATCTTTCTCATGGCCGGGTGGGGCGTCTTTCTGTGGGGGGAGAAGGTAGCTCGCAAACGTGGTCTGCTGGGACAGTATTAGGGGGGAACGGCTGGGGAACGGCGGGGAGAACGGCGGGGGGAACGGCAGGGGGAACGGCAGGGGGAACGGCAGGGGTCAGGGGCTGGAGACTCGTGCGGCTTTGGTGGGGCGGCGTGTTAGCACTGGTTTTTGGGGGGGGCGTTGCGGGGGGAATCCCCCTGCACAAGGGAGGGCCGCAGGCCGGACCGCCCAAAGACCAGGTGTGAGGAGTGAGAGGCGCCTTCGCTCGCCTCACGCATGGTGGCGAACTGAATATGGCTGAGTCGTTACTTTTGGAACAGGACTGGAGTAGGTTGGAGGTTGCAGCGGGTGCATAAGAGGGCGTTGGTCTTGATTTCAGGAAGAGGATGACATGGCAACAGCCGAAGAGCGAATGCGTGTATTGAAACTGATCGAAGACGGCAAGATAAGCGCGGAAGAAGGCGCGCGTCTGTTAGCCGCGCTGGGGAAAAACGACAAACAGGCCCGCCGCCAGCAGGGGACAGCCGACAAACGCGCAGAGGGAGGGGGGCGTTGGCTCCGTCTGCGCGTCTCCGATACGAGGAGCGGCAAAACGCGCGTCAACATGACGATTCCGCTTGGGCTGGTCAACATAGGGTTGGCCGTCGGCGCACGGTTCGTACCCGACGTGGCTGAACTGGACGTAGAGGAGATTCGCAACGCCTTGCGGTCGGGCCTGCATGGCAAGATTCTGGAGGTCCGCGATGATGATGAACTGGTTGAGATTTACGTGGAATAGGACGCCTCCGGGTCGTAGATGGACACTTTCAGCAGATCGTAGCCAGATCGTAGGCAAATTGTCCATCACGCAGATTGCGAAAATTTGAAGAAGCATTCAGGTTGGCGGATGGGCTCCCACCAGAGTAATTGTCGACAGACTCGCGGGAGACGCGTGGCCTGTCGCGGGTTCCACCCGTTCACAGAGCGGTTGACAGCCGAGGGGCAACAGCTTATACTAGGGGTAGCCGTGCCCCCCATGATGAACGGCTCTGAAAATTTCCAGCACAAAGGGAGCAGATCCGTCCGTGCAGTGGATAGTCGGTTGGGCCGGTCAGACAACAGTTGACCCTCAAGGATGAGCGTGAACGCGGTGAATTTCAGGAGTTGTAGCCGAAATTCATATCGAGTTGCACTGATTGCAACTGCTGCAAACACCTAGGCGCACGCTGTGCCTGGGTGTTGTTATTTTCGTACACGCGCATCTGCCGGGAGCCTGACTCTGTACCGTTTCGTTACTTCAGCGTTATTCAATTCAGAGAAAGGAACACAGAATGGACGCGATTGCCAGCCGTATCATCAAAGCCCGCCAGTACGCAGCCGAACGTGACGAGCGCCTCTGGGTGAACAGCCTGCAGGTGAAGATTCACGGCGAGAACTCTGATCACCGCGTTTCTTATGATCAGGGTTCCTGGGATTGTGATTGCGAAGAGTTTCAACGCAGAAGCATCTGTGCCCACGTAATGGCGATGGAAGAGATTCTCGGTGAGGCGGTACAGCCTGCGATGCTCCCCATTCCGGGATAGCCCAGGCGACGACAGTCCAGATAGTCTACCTTTGTGTGCCAGGCCATATGGCCTGGCACTTTTTTTTGCCCGGGGTTAGAAGGGGGAACGGCAGGGGGAACGGCAGGGGGCAGGGGCCAAGGGGCAGGGGCCAGGGGCCAGGGGGCAGGGGGCAGGGGGCAGGGGGCAGGGGCAGGGGCAGGGGCAGGGGCAGGGGCCAGGGGCGGGGGCGGGGGGCAGGGGCCAGGGGGGCCAGGGGAACTGCAGGGGTCAGGGGTTGGAGAATAGTGCGGCGCTGGCGCGGCCTGTTTTTGTCGGGGGGCGTTGCGGGGGGTGTCCCCCCGCACAAGGGAGGGCCGAAGGCCCGACCGCCCAAATGTGAGGAGAGAGGGAAGAGGAGTGAGAAGTGAGAGACACCTTTGCTCGACACACTTTGGGTCGCGAATGGTTGTGGCGGGCGAGGCACTCGCAAGCGTCCAAAGGAGAGGAGAAAGAATTACCAAGAGGGAGGGGAGCCTGGATGACAGGTCCTGGTGACAGTTGGGACGGATTTCAGTGGGGCAGCGACCTGTGGAATAATGGGGAGATAAGCGACGCCAAGGGGAGTTGATGAAACGCACGGCCCAGTTGCTGATCGGGATATTGATCAGCCTCTTTTTTCTCTATCTGATTCTGCCGGGTCTCCATCTGCCGGAGGTATGGCGGACGATGGGGCAGGCCAACTATTGGTGGATCATTCCCGGTGTGGCCGTCTATATGGTGGGACTATGGGCGCGCACATGGCGCTGGCACTTTATGCTGCGCCACCTCAAACCGGTCTCTCTCGCCAAGCTCTTTCCGGTCGTCTGCATCGGCTATTTCGGCAACAACGTATACCCCTTTCGCGCTGGGGAGGTGATGCGCGCCTACGTCCTATGGCAGCGGGAGGAGATCCCGATCAGTTCCAGCTTGGCAACGGTGATAATCGAGCGCATTTTCGACGGACTGGTGATGTTGTTGTTTGTCTTCCTGGCCCTGCCTTTCGCGCCGATTCCAGCAGCCTTTCAGCGGTTTGTGGTCTTTGTGACTGTCCTGTTGCTGATCATAACCGCGGTTTTCATCTGGATCACGGTCCGCCCTCGGCGGATCGCCACGCTTTATGGCTGGCTTGCCGAACATTTACTGCCGGCAAGAATTCGTGAACGGACCGACGGCTTCTTTGAACGGTTCATGGCTGGGCTGGGCAGCATGCGCAGCGGCCGCGACCTGCTCTTAATCTTTGCCACAAGTATCGTGGTATGGCTGATGGAGACGGTCAAGTACTGGTTTGTGATGCATGCCTTCGCCTTCAGCGTCAGCTTTCTGGCGCTGATGTTAATCAACGGCATCGTCAATCTGGCGACAACGCTGCCGTCTGCGCCCGGCTACATCGGCACCTTCGATACGCCCGCCATCGAAACGCTCGTCGCATACGGGATCGATGCCCAGTTGGCCGCCAGCTATACCCTCACTCTGCATGCGGCACTGTGGGCGCCGGTGACGCTGCTCGGCGCATACTATTTCTGGCGCCAGCAACTCCGCTGGAGCGACTTCACCAAGGCCCAGAAACGGGCGGGCCGGGCAGCTCAGAACGAAGCGGTCATGATAGAATGAAGGCTGGCAATCATGTCGACATGATCACGGTCGACTTCCCAGGAACGAATGTTACAGCTCAGACAGGAACAGGAGCCAGAACTGATGGCAGCAGACAGAACTGCGCGCGCGCCGGACAATGGCAGCGTGCATAAGACACGGCTTGACAACGGCTTGCAGATCCTTCTCAAAGAGAGCCACCTGGCGCCAGTAGCCAGTTTCTGGATCTTCTACCGGGTCGGAAGCCGCAACGAAATGCCCGGCGGTACCGGCATCAGCCATTGGGTGGAGCACATGCTTTTCAAGGGTACGGACAGGTATCCGCAGGGGTCTTTTGACAAAGCGGTGGCCCGCGCCGGCGGCGCCTTCAACGGCATGACCTGGCAAGACTGGACGACTTATTTCGAGACCTTCCCGGCAGAGCGCATCGAGCTGGCCCTGGACGTGGAAAGCGACCGCATGGCCAATGCAATCTTCGACGCTGAGGAGACCGAATCGGAACGCTCGGTCATCATCAGCGAGAGAGAGGGCAGTGAGAACAGCTACCGCTGGCTCTTGAATACGGAGATGCAGGCGGCGGCGTTCCAGACGCACCCGTACCGCCATCCGGTCATCGGCTGGAAACAGGATTTGCTGACGATGCGCCGCGACGATCTCTACGAGCACTACCGCACCTTTTACACGCCCAACAACGCCGTAGCGGTGGCCGTGGGCGATTTTGACGGCGCACAGATGGCCGACCGCCTCGACCACTTCTTTGGCGGCCTAGCGGGGGGGCCGACTGTGCCGGAGATGCGTTTGCAGGAGCCGGAGCAACGGGCGGAGCGGCGCATCGTTTTGCGGGGCACCGATCAGACCTCCTACCTCGGCCTGGCATTTCATGCGCCAGCCGCGCAAAATCCGGACTTCTTCCCGCTGACGGTGCTGGATAGCATCCTAAGCGGCGCGAAGGGGATGGGGCTATTCGGGGGAGGTTCTTCCAATCGCAGCAACCGGCTCTACCGGGCGCTTGTGGACAAGGAGATGGCGGTAGGCGTCTCTTCCTCGTACATGCCAACGATTGATCCCTATGTCTTCGGCTTCAGCGCTACACTTGCACAGGAAGTCACGCACCAGGAGTTGGAGGACGCGATCTGGGCGGAGATCGAACGGATGCAGGAGGAGCCTGTGACCGCGGAGGAGCTGGACAAAGCGATCAAGCAGACCAAAGCGCAGTTCGCCTTCAGCAGTGAAAGTGTGACAAATCAGGCCTACTGGCTGGGCTTCAGTGAGATGATTGCGGACAGCGACTGGTTCGACGGCTGGTTGGTAAACCTGGAGGCGGTGACCGCGGCCGACATTCAGCGGGTCGCGCAGACGTGGTTCAGCCGCAACAAACAGACCGTTGGCTGGTATTTGCCTGAATAGTATCGAGCTGCCCATGCTGACTAGCGATCGCTGACCAATGTTTCTTTCCCGGCTCCATCTGGAACATTTCCGCAACTACCGAGAACTGGATCTGGCCTTCAGCGCGCCGGTAACGCTTGTACAGGGCCGCAACGGCCAGGGCAAAACCAATCTGCTCGAGGCCGTTTATTACCTGGCGACGAGCAAATCCCGTCATGCTCGGACTGAGCGTGAAGCGGTGAACAGGGCTGCCGCGGACGAGCCGATCCCATACGCCCGCATCCAGGGTGATGTGATACGGGCGGAGAGGTCAACGACCCTTGAAATTCTGTTCACGCTGCGCGCTGACCGCCTGAACTACACGAAGCTGGTGCGGGTCAACGGCGCGCCCCGGCGCGGCATGGACCTGATCGGCCATCTGCGGGCGGTACTTTTTCTGCCGGAGGATCTCACGCTCATTTCCGGCAGCCCCAGTGAACGCCGCCGCTACATCGACATCGCCCTTTGCCAGATCGACCGCCGGTACTGTGAAGCCCTTTCCCGCTATCAGAAGATCGTCACGCAGCGCAACAGCCTGCTCAAACAGCTGCAGGAACGGGAGCAGACCGACGGCGCCTCAGTTGCGGCGCAACTCAGATACTGGGACGATCAACTGGTGGAGCAGGGAACGCAGGTGCTCACGCGGCGCCATACCTATCTGACCGATCTGGCCCCGATCGCGCGCCGCGTTCATGCTGACATTTCGCAGCAGCAGGAATCGCTGGATCTGCTGTACCTGCCGAGCTTCAATACCGGCCTCTACTCCGAACAGGACTATCAGCGGCTGCGCGAGGGCGAGGAAGTCCAAGCGGATGCGCTTGCTTACGTGGAGACGGACGCGGCGAAGATCAGCGAGCGCTTCCGCGAACGGCTGGAAGGCCGGCGCAGAGTGGAGTTGAATGCGGGCAGCTCGCTGTACGGGCCGCACCGAGACGAGCTAATCTTCCTCGTCAACGGCTGGAATTTACGCACATACGGCAGCCGGGGACAGCAACGCACGGGCGCGCTGGCGCTGAAACTGGCTGAACTGCAGGCAATGGCGGCAGCGACAGGTGAAAAGCCGATCCTGCTGCTGGACGACGTGATGAGCGAGTTGGACGCGCAGCGGCGCGCGGCCCTGCTCAAGGCACTGGCGGATGTGCGGCAGGGTATCGTGACAACGACCGACTGGGGGCAGTTTTCTGAAGATTTTCAACAGGACGCACAACGGCTTCAGATCGAGGCCGGCGCCGCAACACCAGTGGTCAGCGAACTTTGAGCTGAGGTGTAACCAGCCACCAGCCACTGGCAACTTTCCCCTGAAGTTCTGACAACTTACCATATGAACGAGAGACTCTACTACGAAGACGCCTACCGTACCAACTTCGTCTCGCAGGTGGCCGAGCGGCTCACGTTCGAGGGCCAACCAGCGGTCCGGTTGAGCGAATCGGCATTCTATCCCACATCCGGCGGTCAACCGCATGACACGGGCAGTCTGAACGGGACGGCGGTGGTTGACGTGCAGGTTGGGGCGGATGGCGCTGTGCTGCATCTGCTGGCCGATGCTTTGCCGGAGGAGACGGCGAGCGTTAACGGGCAGATCAGTTGGCCGCGGCGATATGATCATATGCAGCAGCATTCGGGTCAGCATCTGCTGTCGCAGGTGTTCTACCGTCAACTGGGACTGGAGACGGTGAGCGTCCATTTCGGTGACGCGTTGAACACGGTGGATTTGGACGGGCCGCTGCTTTCTGCGGCGCAGATGGGCACTGTTGAGACGGCCGTCAACGAGATGGTGTGGCGGGACCGGCGGATTCGCGCTTATTGGGTAAGTGAAGACGAGCGGGCGAAGGTTCCGCTGCGGCGCGCACCTACCGTGCAAGGATCGACGCGCATTGTGGAGATCGACAAGTTCGACTGGTCGGCGTGCGGCGGCACGCACGTGCGGCGGACGGGGGAGATCGGGCTGATCTCGCTGCTTCGGGTCGAGAAGCACCGGGGCAGGAGCCGCGTTCATTTCGTGTGCGGTCGGAGGGCGCTGGTGGATGCTGCGCAGCGACGCGGGCTGCTGGCGGAGACGGCCGGATTGCTGGACAGCTCGGTGCAGGACGTGCCGGCATTGGTGGCGAAGCTGCAGGAGGCGCTCCGGAGCACGGAGAGGGAGTTGAAGGTGCAGCAGGAGGCCCTTGTCGAATATCGGGCGCGCGAAATGCTGGCGAGGGCCGAATCTGTGGCGGGTCTGCGGCTGGTGGCGCAGGAGATGGAAAGTTCTGAACCGGCGTTGGTACAGAAGATGGCGCGGGCGCTCATTGCTGAGCCGGGCGTTGTGGCTCTGCTTGGTTGCGCGCAGCGGGGCAAGGGGACGGCTATTTTTGCCCGCTCACAGGATCTTTCGTTACACGTGGGCAATCTCTTGCGGGATACGCTGAGGCAGTTCGGCGGTGGTGGCGGCGGCCGGCCGGATTTTGCGCAGGGCGGCGGGGTGGCGGCGGAGAAGCTGGCGGAAGTGCTGGAAGTGGCGGCGGAGTCTGTGCGGCAAGCCATCCGCAACTAATGTTCGTTCAGTTTGAAACCCCTTTTTCCACATTACGTATTGCGTAGATGAAGGCGAGTCGCCTGCGTTTCACTTTGCGTACACAGGCGGTTCGGCGAATCACATTGGCCGGCGTTGCAGGCAACTCGGGGATTCCGCGCCGGTCAGCCACGAGACAGGAAGACTCTCAGAATGAATAGCAACGGAACCATGCCCATCTTGCCGGTCGAGGCATACAGTTCCCAGGACTGGTTCGACAGGGAGCAGGAGTGCATATTTTCGCGAACGTGGGCTTTTGCCGGTCTGACGGAGGACGTCAGCGAACCGGGGCAGTATGTATCGGTGCAGGCAGGGTTGAACAACATCTTTATTGTTGTGGGGCAGGACCGACAGTTGCGGGCGTTTCACAATATCTGTCGTCACCGGGGGACGCAACTGCTGCGCGCCGTGGGCAATACGCGGCAAGTCATCACCTGCCCCTACCACGACTGGACATACAGTCTGGAAGGCTGTTTGCTTTCCGTGCCCGACAGGAAAAACCAGTTTCCAGATTTGGATATGTCGAGTCTTGGGTTGAAAAGGGCGTCCGTGGCCAGTTGGCGGGGAATGTTGTGGGTCCATCCTGACGAGAATGCCACCTCTGTGGAGGACTGGTTCGGCGGCGTGGAACCCCGCCTTGGCCCCCACAAGGTCGAGGAACTGGTGGAGTACAAGAGTGGCCGCACTGAATACACAATTGCCGCGAACTGGAAGATCGTGGTCGAGAATTATATTGACAGCTATCACCTGGCTCATCTGCACTCCGGCACGCTGTCGATGTACGATCACAGGCGCAGCGAGTCCGGATTCGCTGGTCCGCACTTCTATTTTTGGGAGCCGCTCAGTCCGGAATACGCGGCGAACGTCGAAAAGAACGCGTCGTCTCCGCTGGTAATTCCGGTCGACCAGGCTGGCGCGTGGGTGCCGATGCTGTTTCCGGGCATCGGACTGGCAGAGAATGAAGACTCGTGGTCGGTGTTTCACCTGACGCCGCTGGCGCCGGACCGCACCCGCGTGGTCGTCCGCACGAAACTGGCTGACGTTTCAGTGCTGGCGTTCGCTTCGCAGTCGATCCGTTCTTTCAACTTCTGGTCGAAGCGGGTGCGGGGCAAGTATGAGAGTGATGACGCCGAAGACCCGATGGCGTCCGGCGACTTCATGCAGGAGGACATTTACGCGTGTGAACAGCAGCAGCGGTCGCTCAAGAGCCCGTATTTCGAGCACGGACCCTCGTCCAGAGAGGGCGAGGCCGGCGTGCGGCAACACCAGGAGCTGGTGAAACTGTGGGTGGAAGGGGACATCTAGTCAGGGGACGGTAGGGGCTCGCGAGAGAATTAAAATTTTTTGGTAACTACTAAGTCGTATGCAGTGCCCGTCGTGACCAGCCTGTTTTGCCCAGCCCTTCATCCCCGCCGCGGTTCAGGCTCTCTCATCGTGTATTTGCTGGCAGCCACCACTTTGGATGAGCCGCACAGCTGGAATTACGCCGAACGGTCGGTGAGGGATGGTTTTGGACGGGGGCGTTGCGGGGGCGGAGCCCCTGCACAAGGGAGGGCCGAAGGCCCGACCGCCCAGAACTGCAGTGGTCAGTGATCAGTGGTCAGTGGTCAGAGACTGTGGCGACTGATTCAGGGGTGGCATTGGCTGAGTTGTTACGTTTTTTGAAGGGCGGGGAAAAGAACGCCCTTGGCATCCGTTCCTGCTGCGGACTCATTCCTCAGGTTGAAGCTCTGTCGTCTGCAGGCATTCACCCGCAGGGCTACATGTACAGGTTGGTCTGAAAGCGGCGCAGTAGAACTGCGGCTATGGCGCAGGTGTAGAGGAAGCCGAAGGCCGCGACCCAGAGGTATGGCTCACCGGCGGAGGCCAGCCAGTAGCCTTTGGTCGCCCAGTAGGTGGGAAAGACGCCTAGCAGCCACTGCCAGGGCTCGGGCACGAACCAGGCCGCGACCGGTACCAGCAGAAAGATTCCCAGTCCCTTCATTACAGCAAGTCCTTCGACTTTGTTTTTCGCGAGGGCGGCGAGGAGTAAGGCCATCATAGGGCCAAGGGGCGCGGCAGAAATGGCCAGAGGGAGCAGCTTGTCGAACGGAAGCGCGAGAATGTTGATGAAGGGAACGACGACCAGAATCCCCAGAACTGAGATGAGGGCGGGAGTCAAGGCACGATAAAGGGCGTAGGTGCGGATGGGCATGGGCGTCACCATGAGGGCGGTCAGCGTGTCCTGGTCCTTTTCGTCCAGGAGGAAGGTACCGACCAGAAGGCCCACCACCTGGGGGATGATAAGCAGGCCGAAAAAGCTGACCAGCAGGAGAAGGTATTCACCAAGATCAAAGCCGATGCTTTCCATCAGGCCTGACTGCACCCACGGCACGAGCCAACGTAGAAGGCCGCCCAGAATGAGCGGATAGATGAGCAGGAAATGCAGCATGGTATCCCGACGGAAATTGAGGATATCGCTGCGTCCAAGTGTGAACAGGGCCCCCATCCATACCTCCTGACTTTGTCCTCGCAATAGCTGGCAATTGGTCCCCTACAGCCAGACTTACCCACCAACTTGTCGAGCAACGACACTGCGCAATGTACGCTGTGTCCAGAGTGTGCCGGCGACGCATAGAGCGCCGGCGTAGAGCAGCGCGAATATGAGTTGCCAGAGAGGAATGCTGGCAAACGCGGCGGTGAGAAAGATCATGCCCGGCCCGCTGGGCAGAAGGTAGAGAAGCGGTCCCGGGACGATGCCGAAGTAGGTGAGCAGCGGGATCTGCATCAGGGCGAGGAAAAATGCGCCGGGCAACAGGTATTCGTTGATGCCGTTGAAGCGGGCGGCGATGACAAAGCCGAGCAGAGACAAGGGATATGACATCGCCAGCATTCCAATCACGAACCACAGCCAGTTGAGCGCTGTACCGTAAACGAACAGCGTAACGGCCGCGCCGACTGCGGAGGCGGCGACAGAGAGAACGACTATTTTGACCGACAAATACTCCCAGGAGCGGAGCGGTGTGACGACCAACCCTTCCAGGACCCGCTCTCCTTTTTCCAGGTAGTAGAGGCCGGGCATGAAAAAGAAACCGAAGACTCCCAGGTCGATAAAGAGAACTGAGACGAGTACTGGCTCGATGCCGGCATCGGGAATCCAATAGAGCATCAGAATCCAGACGGCGGCGATGAAGGCGGCGGCATAGAAGATTCCCAGTCGAAACTGGATCGTGGTCTCCCAGCGCAGGAGCGCAAGCAGTCGGGTCACGTCAAGCTCCTGCCCGTCGTCTCTATAAAGATATCCTCGAGGGTTGCCTCCTGGGTGTGGATTGTCTCGATGGGATTGTTGCGCAGGAGCGTGAGGAAATCGCTGTTTTCGCCCAAGCCGTCCAATGGGAACTCGGCCTGCTGGGACGGTGAAGATGCGCCATCGCTGTGATATTCGACCCTGACGCGGCGTTTGCCATGTTGCAGACGCAGGTTGCGCGGGGAGTCGATAACTGAAATTTTGCCGTCAATGATGAAAGCGATGCGATCGCAGATCTGATCGGCGACGGTCATATCGTGGGTGGTCAGGAAGATGGTGCGGCCGGCGGCCTTCTGGTCGCGGATGATCTCTTTGATTTTCTGCCCGTTGACCGGATCGAGGCCGGTGGTCGGCTCGTCCAGGAAGAGCAGGTCCGGCTTGTGAATCAGGGCGCGCACGAAGTTGAGGCGCATCTGCATGCCTTTGGAGAACTGGCTCAGGCGGGTGTCTGCGTCCTCCTTGAGGCCAACCATCTCCAGCAGTTCGATTGGGTCATGGGTTTCACCGCTGTAGAGAGAGCGGAAGAGGGACAGGTTCTCTCTGGCGGTCAGCTTTTGATAGTGGTTGGGCAACTCGAAGGCGACACCGACCTGCTCATAGTAGCTGTCATCCCACTCGGTCAGCGGCCTGTCGAGGACGGTGATCTGGCCCTGGAATCCGCGCAGTAGCCGGATCAGCACCTTTTGGGTGGTGCTTTTGCCGGCGCCGCTGGGGCCCAGGAAGCCGAAGATTTCGCCTTTCTCGATGGTAAAGTCGATTCCGCGAACAGCTTCTGTTCCCCCCGGATAGGTATAGGAGAGGTTTTCGACCGAGAGCACTATTGTGCTCCCTGGCCGTCGCTTTTGGATGGGGTCTGCGAAGTGGTGGAGCCCGCTCCCGTGCTATTCCGCTGGGGCTGAAGTTGGGCTGACCTGTGCGCCCGCCAGTGGTCCAAAATCAAGGGAAACTCCCGTTCCATAAAGACGTAGTAATCTCGCATTTCTTCAAGACGTTGACGGCGGGCGGGGGAGGCTGCGTCGAGCAGAGCGAGACCCCTTTCAGACAGACGCCGTAACTCGGTAAACTGTTTCTTCGCTTTCTCCTCCATGATGTGTGACCAGGAGTCAGGCACGACGCGGTAATGATCGCGGCGCTGGCCTGGCTTGCTTAGACGCTCGATGATGCCCATCTGGATGAGCATACGCGTGCCGGTGCTGATGGAGGACTTGCTGGCCTGCAGGGCTTCGGTCAGTTCGTGCATTGTCTGGTGCGGGGGATCGCAGATTAGGAGCCAACTCAGGATCCTGCCGGCCATGCGGGGCAGGCCGGCCTGTTCCCAGTATAGCCCGAAACTCTCGACATATTCGTGCATGTTGTTCATCGGCAACGAGGCTTCAGTGGTCAGCGGCTTGTGGTTAGCGGCGCTCATGTTTCCAAGGCCAGTTTCTGCTGTTGGCGGCCGATGACGCTGTTGAGAAGGACCAGCAGCGCGACGGAGATGAGAGCCAGCACCGCGATATCTAGAGCGATCTCGGCGATACCGGCGCCGTTCTGACTCACTTCAATCAGTGGATTCATCAGATAGTAGGTGGGGAAGATGCGGCCGATCCACTCGGGCACCTGCGGAAATATCTTGAGGATGCCGGGCGCGTAAAGCAGGATTCCCACGACCTTGATGATACCCAAGAAAGTATCCATGTCCTTGGAGACGGAGCCGAGGATGATGCCGAAGGCCGAGGACATCAGCCCACCGAGGGCGATCACGAGCAGAAGGAGGGCGATCTGGCCGGCGAAGGCGCTGTTGATCAGCAAGATGATCGTGCCCATGATTCCACTTAGAATCAAGCCTATCAGCGTCTTGGACAGGTAGACGTCGAGCAGCGAAGTGGGCGTAGAGGTCAAAGCGACCAGCGTGCGATTCTTTTTCTCGTCGAGCAGCGACGCGGCCGGGAAAAAGAGCCCACCGAGTACGATTGACATGATCAGGAGCAGGGGCAACAGACGCTGCGACCAGGTCAGGGTGTTGGCGCTGCCGATCTGCTCCGCATTGACGCTGACGGGAAGCTGTTCGATGCTGGTCCCGATTCCCTCCGTCATGGCGCGCGCGACGACCGAGTCCAGGAGCAGGAGATTGCGCACGCCGGCCTCTCCCCAGCGGTAGAACGTGTAGTCGACTTCTGCGCTGTCGCTTTCGAGGGCCGCGGCGAAGCCGGCGGGCAGGCTGAGGCCGACCTCTTCACTGCCGCGTTCGACCGCGCTTTGCAGCGCCGCGTCGGAATCGTAGACGGTGGTGTTGATGCTGGGATGGTCGAGCAGCGGCCGGGTAAACTGTTCGCTGGCGCCGGGGTCGTAGATGCCCAGGCGCGGTGTCTGCGCAAGCAGGTCGCCGAAGACAAGCGCGATGAGAAGGCTGATGATGACCGGCATCACAAGTACATAGACGATCATGAAGTTGGCTGCGCCGAGACGCGCGTCTTTTCCTATCAGAACTGCAATACGCTTAATATCCATCAGAATTTCCTCATTATGGCTGCCGTTCCGACCGCCATCGAACCTGCGCCAACCAGGAGCAGAAGCGCCAGGTTGCCGGCCACGTCTGCCCAGCCGGCGCCGAAGTTGATGATGCGGTGCAGAGAGTCCACGAAAAAGAAGGAAGGGATTAGCTCCATCCAGCCGGTAGAGAGGCCGGGCAGGAGAACCGAAAAGCCGGGGAACACCATAGGAATGATAAACACGATCGTCCACCCCATCACCGACGTACTGTCCTTTGAGATTGCGGCGATAAAGAAACCCAGGCCGACCATCAGAAGACTGCCCAGCAGCAGCGTTGTCAAGAGAAGGAGCGGCGCGGTGCCCAGGATACCCATCACGGCACTCAGGAGCAGTACCTGGCCGAAAGCCAGGACCAACCCCATCAGGGCCTTGCCGACAAAGAACTGATGAAGGCGCAGGGGGCCGGTGACAAGTGCGCGTGCGGTGCCATTGTCGATGTCGCGGTTGAGGAGCGTCGCCAGGCCAAAGACCTCTATAACCACGATCATCATCAGCAGAAGGGGCGCGAACCGATCGCGCATCGAGAGGGGGGCGCCGGTCATGTCATTGCCGAGCACGACCTTGGTGTCGTTATAGCGGGCAAAGCTAGCCAGTGTCTCAGGATTCACGGTGTTGGCGTAGAGCACCAGCACATCGTGAAAAATCTGCTTTGCTTCGGCGGGGACGCCGGGTGCGTAGTAGGCATTCAGCTCCACCTGCTCCCCGCTGGCGGCGGCCGCGGTCAGCTCTGCAGGAAGCGACAGGCCGACGAAGAAATCACCGGTCTCTTCCAGCGCGGTCAGCATCTCGGCCTCGGAGTCGAATATGGTATAGTCGCCAGGATCATCAACGAGGCGCTGGTAGAGGGGAATCTCCCGATCCTCGATGAAAAAGGCCATGCCCAAGCTTTCGTCCATCTGGTTGGGGAGCAGGAAGTAGATGATAAGGTAGAATACCACGCCTATAGCGGTGACAATGGCGAAGAAGCGGTGGCGGAAGAAGAGCTTGATATCATTGACGACCAGTGTGCCGATCATCCTTGTAACCCCCTGCCGGTGATATCGAAGAAGATATCTTCCAGCGACGCTTCCTCGCTGTGGGCGGTGAGGATGCGTTCGTTCTTAAAGAGATCGAAGACTGTCTGCGGGGTCTGGTCTTCATCGAGCGTCACTTCGCGCACTTCGATATCGCCGTTGGGCAATTCGACCTCCACTTTGAGCCCACGCATGCCGAAGCGCTGTTTGAGACGGGCCGGCGTGTCGAGGGCGACGATTTTGCCCTGGTTGAGGAAGGCGACCCGATCGGACAGCTTGTCGGCTTCAACCATATCGTGCGTAGTCAGAAAGACGGTGGTTCCTCTCTGGGTAGCGGCGCGGATCAAGGTGTGGATCGTCTCGGTGGAGACGGGATCAAGGCCGTCGGTCGGTTCGTCGAGGAAGAGCATCTTGGGATCGCTTACGAGGGCGCGAGCAATCATGAGACGTTGCTTCATGCCTTTGGAGTAGTTGGCGACGTGTTCCTTTTCGCGGCCACCGAGGCCGACCCTTTCCAGCAGGTTCATGGCGTCGAAATTGGTTACTTTGTAGAGTTTGGCGAAGAGATTGAGGTTTTCGACGGCGCTCATCTGCTCGTAGAGGTTGGTGAATTCAAAGGAGATGCCAATTTCCTGCTGAACCTGTTTACGCTCCTTGACGCTATCCATGCCAAGGAGGGTGGCTGAGCCTTTTTGGGGCGTCAGCTGACCGGTCAGCATCTTTACGACGGTCGATTTACCGGCGCCATTGGGGCCGAGAAAGCCGATCACTTCGGCTTCGGCCACGTCGAAGGAGATGTCGTCTACGGCGAGGATGTCGCCGTAGCTGAAACTCAGATCCTTCACTGAGATTGCGGGTTGTGCCATGCTGTTGCTCCTTACTTACAGGCGTATGTGCCGATCGTTTGCGAGTCGCTATGTTTGCAAATGACGCTATAAAGAGTAGCATGTTCTGTTTGTTCTGTCAATACCGAACAAACAGAACATGCTGACAGTTTCCTGACATTGGGAGGTGTACGGGCTATGTTATGCGTGACGCGTATTGCGTGATCCGTATCTGCGGTGAAGGCCTTGATTTCGAGCATAAAGGTTCAGACAGCCGGTGCGAATGAACGGTTGGGAAGTTCTGGATTCCTGTCCTGTAGCGTATACTTTGCTGAAGAAAAGGACAGGTTGCGCAGGCAATCCGCTTGCGCTCCTGTTTGAGGCGGTAGAAGCGACCCACAAGGAGAAAAGCTGAGAATGGAGACTCTGACGCTCAATGACGGTGGACGTCTTCCTGTATTGGGGTTGGGCACATGGCAGATGGGGGGCGGCCGCAGCCGCGACTATTCGCAGGACGACGAGATGACGGCCCTGATCCGGGATGCGATCAAGATGGGGTATACGCATATCGACACGGCGGAGTTGTATGGCGTCGGTCATTGCGAGGAGTTGGTGGGGCGGGCGATGCAGGATTTCGCGCGTGAGGAAATTTTCCTGACGACAAAGGTATTGGCCGACAATGTACGCTACGACGATCTGTTACGGGCGCTGGACCGCAGCCTGGAACATTTGCAGACGGATCATGCCGATCTTTACCTCATCCACTGGCCCAATCCGGATGTACCGCTGGAAGAATCTTTCAGGGCACTCAACCGGGTGGTGGCGGAGGGGCGGGTGAAGCGGATCGGTGTCAGCAATTTTGATGTTGCGCTGCTGCGGGAGGCGCAGGAGCTGTGCGAGACGCCGGTTGTGACCAACCAGGTGCGCTACAATCTTTACACGCGCGCGCCGGAGCAGGACGGGCTGCTGCGCTACTGCCAGGAGAACAACATCGTCCTCACCGCGTACTCACCCTTGAAGGATGGCGTGATGCAGAACGAGACGGTGCAGGCGGTTGCCCGTAAGCATGGCGCAACCGCGGCACAGGTTGCGATTCGCTGGCTGACGCGACAGCCGCAGGTGGTGACGATACCGATGTCGACGAACCGCGACCATTTGCGGCAGAATATGGAGGCGCTGACGCTGGCGTTGGATGAAGAGGACGTGCAGCGGCTGAATCAGGCTTCCAGTTAAGCCCCAATTCACGGGCCACTTAAGCTGTAGTGACAGGAGAACCTATGCTTCCTACTGAATCGATGCGCCGGGTATTGGACGCCGCGCTTGCGAACGGCGGCGACCTGGCAGAAATCTATCTGGAAAATAAAGAGAGTCTTTCCCTGACCCTGGACGAGGGCCGTCTGGAGAATGCAACGCAGGGCAACGACATCGGCGGGGGCGTGCGCGTTTTTTACGGCAATAACGCGGCTTACGCCTACACCGACGATCTCACGCAGGAGTCGCTGATGGAGGCCGCCGCGGTGGCGTCGGCCGCGGCACGGAACGCAAACAATGCGCAGGTGTGCGCCGATCTGACAAAGCGTGAGAGCCAGGTTATGACGCAGGTCGAGCGCCCGTTCGAGCAGATGTCGATCCAGGACAAGGCCGGAATTCTGCGGCAGATGGACGAGGTTACGCGGCGGCACAGCCCGCATATCGTCAGCGTGCAGTGCGGGTATTCCGAAACGCGCCGCCGGGTATGGGTCTACAACTCCGACGGCGTCTGGGCGGAGGATGACCGCTCCTTTTTGGAATTCCGCGGGCAGGTGGCCGCGCAGAAGGGTGACGTGCGCCAGTCCAGCGCAACGGGCGTCGGCGGCCAGGTCGGGCTGGAGTTTTTTGACGACCGCGATCCGGTGGCGATGATGCCGGAAGCGGCCGACACGGCGCTGCTGATGTTGGACGCGAGGCCGGCGCCGGCCGGCGAGATGCCGGTCGTCATCACCAATGGCTGGGGAGGTGTCCTCTTCCACGAAGCCTGCGGCCACTGTATGGAGGCCGACTTTATCACCAAGGGGGCATCCGCTTACACGGGGCTGGTGGGCGAGAAGGTCGGGCCGGATTTCCTGACTGCTGTTGACGACGGCACGATCCCAGGGCGGCGCGGGACGATGCGTTTCGATGATGAGGGCGCGCCGACCAACCGCACTGTGCTGATCGAGAACGGCATTTTGCAGGAGTATATGTGGGACCTGACCGAGGCCCGCCGCGCGGTCCGCGAATCCACCGGCAACGGCCGCCGCCAGTCCTTCCGGCACATGCCGATGCCGAGGATGACGAACACCTATATCGACGCCGGCCCGCACGACCCGGAGGAGATCATCCGCTCGGTGAAAAAGGGGCTGTATGCCAAGAAATTGGGCGGCGGCCAGGTGGAAATCGGCCGCGGGGATTACGTTTTCACGATCACTGAGGGCTGGCTGATCGAGGACGGCAAGCTGACGGCGCCGGTGCGGGGCGCGACGCTGGTGGGCAACGGGCCGGAAACGCTGCGCCTGATCGACATGATCGGCACAGATATGTCACTGGATCCGGGGCGGGGCATGTGCGGCAAAGGGCAGTGGGCGCGGGTCAGCGTCGGCCAGCCGACCGTGCGCGTGCCGAAGCTGACCGTTGGCGGAACGGAATGAACGGCAGTGGTCAGTGGTCAGTGGTCGGTGGTTAGTATTTTGAGACATCAGATCAGCCTGCGCCTCTAGGGGCGAGACGAGGAGTATACACGTGGACTATCTTGAATTTGCCCGGGATGTTGTATCCCAGGCGGTCGAACGGGGTGTCGAGGCGGAAGCCTATATCAGTGTCGGGCAGAATACGTCGGTCAATGTAGATCGGGGAGATGTGGAGAAGCTTTCGCAGGCGGGCTCGAAAGGGCTGGGCGTGCGGGTGATCCGGGACGGCAGGATGGGCTATGCCTACACGTCCGACTTTGGGACTAGCAGCATCGGGAAGACAATCGATGCGGCCGTCACGCTGGCCGGTGTCGCGGATGGCGATGAATACCGCTCTCTGCCGGCGCCGCAGCCGGTCCCGGACGATGATCTGGACGTTTATGATCAGGCAATCGTAGACCTGCCGATTGAACGTAAAGTTGAGATGGCCAGACGAATTGAGAAGGCCGCTTTTCGCTACGATGAACGCATCGTCCTGACCAATCGCTGCACGCTGTTGAGCCAGTATGGGAGTGTGGCGATTGCGAACTCGAAGGGCATCGCCGGCAGTTACGACAAGAGTTTCATTGGCGGCTTTGTGATGGCAATGGCGGCGGACGAGAATGATCGTTCGATGGCCTTCGGCTTCGACTTTGGCTCGCGATTGGCCGACTTTATGCCGTCAGCGATTGGTAAAGACGCGGCCCGTAAGGCGGTTGGCATGTTGGGCGGCAGGCCGGTGCCAACGCAGCGGGCGCCGGTTGTCTATTCGCCGATGGCGGCGACGAGCGTGCTCGGCGCGCTCTCACGCGCGTTGGGGGCAGACGCGATGCAGCGCAACCGCTCTTTTCTCGAGGGCAAGATTGGTCAGACCGTCGCTGCGGATATGGTCTCGGTGCTGGACAACGGGCGGCTGCCCGGCGGGATCGCCACGCGCCCGTTCGACGACGAGGGCGTACCCACTGTGGCCACCCGCCTGATCGATGAAGGGGTCTTGCAGACGGCCCTGCATGACCACTACACCGCCACCCGCGACGGCACGGCCAGCTCGACGGGCAACGCCAGCCGCCGCTCCCACGCATCGATGCCGACACTGGACGCCAGCAACTTCTACTTCCAACCCGGCCACGAAACGCCGGAGGAGGTGATCGGCGGGGTGGAGCAGGGGCTGTACGTGGAGAGCGTGATGAATACTTCCAGCATCAACCCGATCAGCGGCGACTATTCGATCTCGGCGAAGGGATACTGGATCGAAAACGGCGAACTGAGCCACCCGGTCAACGAGGTCACGATTGCTTTGTCGATGCAGGAGTTGCTGCAAAACATCAAGGCGATCGGCAGCGACCTGACCTTTGTGCCGATGATGGGCGCGCTGGGGTCGCCGACGATTCGGGTGGACGGGGTGATGATTGGGGGGGTAACTGCAGGGTAACTGCAGGGGAACTGCGGGGGAACAGCAGGGGTTAGGGGCTGCGTAATTTGATTTGCCCTGTGGTAGTTTCTGTCGAGTGTGAAGAGGACTATGTCCTGACGGTGGCCTTTGAGAATGGGGAGAAGGGGCTACTTGACATGAAGCCATACCTGGATTTCGGAATTTTTGGTAAGATCAGAGACCCGAAGGTCTTTGGATCGGTTCGCGTCTCATTTGACACTATCGGCTGGGAGACCGGCGCTGACCTCGACCCTGAGTTCGTTTACGAGAAGTGCCGCATCACGCAGCGAAAGAAAACGGAAAATCAGTAAGAGATCTGGCAGACCACCCTCGTCGAAGGTAGGGCGGTTGACGTCAGTGAATTCGCACAGAGACGCGAGAAAGTAGCCAGGTCCGCCTGCGTCGCAGTCGCTCCCCTTTCTTCTCTATTGTACAGCCGCCGTCCAATTTGAAAGTACGACGGTGCCCGAATGCGCGGGCATAGTGCGTGCGCGCCCGGTGTTAGGTTGGACAAGGGGGGCGTTTTGACGTTCAATAGGGTTCTGCCCATCTGTCCACTGGAGTTTTTCCTTTGTCCCGCTCGCAAGACCCCTACGCCGCATTTCGCATTCACGACTACCGGCTGTATGTAATTGGCTGGGTGGTGGCGCGGATGGGGACCTATATTCAGAGTATAGCGATCGCCTGGGAGATTTACCAGCGCACGGGAGAGGCTCTCTCGCTGGGGCTCGTGGGGCTGGCGCAGGCGCTGCCGCTGATGGTCTTGGCGCTGCCGGCGGGTCTGTTGGCGGACCGTTATGAACGGCGGCGGTTGTCGATCATCAGCCTGCTGGGGATGACGGTAACATCGCTGGCGCTGGCTGCATTCTCGATCACGGAAGGGCCGGTGGGATGGATGTATGCGCTGCTCTTCCTGGACGCCAGCATGATGACGGTGGGACGTCCGGCGCGGACGGCGCTGCTGCCGCAGCTGGTGCCGGCGGAGGTTTTTCCGAACGCGGTGACGTGGAACATGAGCCTGATGCATATTGCGTCGGTGGTGGGGCCGGCGCTGGGCGGCATCGTGGTTGCCGTCAGCGTACAGAGTGCGTATTTTGTGGCTGCAGCGGGTTCGATGTGGCTGGCGTTTATCCTTACCCGCATCCAATTTCGGCCGGCGGACGAGAAGCCGGAGCCGGCCAACTGGAAGACGCTTCTTGGCGGGATCAGTTTTGTGTGGGACAAACGAATATTGTTCGCAATCATGGCGCTGGACCTGTTTGCGGTGCTACTGGGCGGGGCGGTCTACCTGCTGCCGATCTTTGCCGAGGATATTTTGAACGTGGGGCCGAAGGGGTTCGGGTACTTGCGTGCGGCGCCGGCGGTCGGGGCATTTTTGATGGCTGTGGCGATGGTCTATCTGCCGCCGATGAAGCGGGCGGGGCGGGGTCTGCTGCTGGCGGTGGCCGGGTTCGGCGTGGCGACGATTGTTTTCGGCTTTTCGCAGAATTTCGCGCTTTCGTGGGTGATGCTATTTCTGACGGGGGCGCTGGACAATATCAGCATGGTGGTGCGTCAGACGCTGACACAACTGCTGACGCCGGACCGGATGCGGGGGCGTGTGTCGGCGGTGAGCGGGATTTTCATAGGGGCGTCGAATGAGCTGGGCGGCTTTGAGTCGGGGCTGGTGGCGCATTATTTCGGGCCGGTGATTTCGGTGGTGAGTGGGGGGATTGGGACGATCCTGGTTGTGACCGGCGCGGCGGCGCTGTCGCCGCAGTTGCTGCGGTTGGGTG
Source organism: Caldilineaceae bacterium (assembly GCA_965220715.1). Taxonomy (GTDB): domain Bacteria; phylum Chloroflexota; class Anaerolineae; order Caldilineales; family Caldilineaceae; genus Bin5. Next base: position 1,465,364 of record OZ244843.1, on the reverse strand, counting down.
CGCTGCATGAGGCGCGGGCGGAGGAGGAGGGGTGATTAACGGCAATTCGTCGCCCGCTTGAGAAGGGAGGGAAGCATGACGTCGCCGCCGAGAGAGATTACCGTTACATGTCCCGATTGCGGACACGTATATGAGGACTGGTACCGCCCGTCGATCAATATGTCGTTGGACGATTTTGACGATGACTACCTGGAAGAGGCGACGACGACGACGTGCCCGGAGTGCGGGGTGAAGTATGATCTGGGGACGTTGTTGGCGCGGCGGGGTGGTGATGGGGGGACGGTGTTTGAGGTGTGACGAGGGGTAAGGGGGCCCAGTAGGGTCTTGCGCTGGGTCTCGTCGTAGCAGCGCACAGTTTCAGCCTGCTAGCGTGCCTCAGCGTTCGTTCGAGCCGTAGGGTTTCTCCGGCTCGCTGTCGTCACTGGACCTTACCTTCGAAGGGATTGTGTAATTCCACGCCAAACTGGCCAAAGTCGCGGACATTCCGAGTGACCACAATCAACCGGTGCACGGTGGCTGTCGCCGCGATCATCGCGTCTTCGGTGATCGTGTCCGATCTCCTATGCATGAGCCGTGCCCACTCGCGGAAGGCGGGCGCGTCCATAGGCAATACACCGTAGGAAGCCAAGACCTTGTCCAGCCAAACCTCCAACTCCTCCGCTTTCGCCTCATCCTGCTGGCGGGTGATCTCGATTCCCGCCTGTATCTCTCCAACCGTAACGGCGGACACGAACAGATGCTCTGCCGGCACCCTCGCGATCCAATCGAGGACGGCGCCATGAGGACGGGGACGACGCAACTCCGAGACCACGTTGGTGTCGAGGAGGTACATAGCGCTACTCCACAGCCAAAGGCGCTCGGCGGCGATGTTGTCGGCGCGGAGGCGTAAGGTCGTCGGTCCGTGCCTCAGGGGCGAGGAGCAACTTCTTCAGGTCCGGCCTGGTCATCCGCTCCAGCCTCCGCCACTGCTCGATTGGGAGGAGCACGGCGGTTTCGACTCCGCGCTTGGTCACGATCTGTGGCCCTTCTGCTAGAGTGGTATCCAACAATTCGCTGAACCTCGACTTGGCATCTTGAACCGGCCATTTCCTGCTCATTATTCACCCCATTTGCAATTTATCCGACTAGGTACCTGACTAGCCACTAGGCTAGGCTAAATTGCCTTCGGTGTCAAGATGGAGATAGGCTTGAGTGCATGCGTGCATCCAGAATTTTTGGGCCTTTGCAATCTGCCTTCTCTAGACGGGAAAAGCCAGCTACAAGGCAGTTGACCCATCAACTGCAGCCCAGAGAATCCATCCAGAAAAACGGGAAGCACCCGGGTACACAGGGCAATCGAATCTGAATTCGGACGCAAAAATAGTCCACGAAGGGCACCCACAAGGGGCGCCCCTACCCGATTCAAGTAGGCTCACGAGTTTTGTCCCAATTAGATGCAATTGGCCTGCCCAGGTACAAAGATCCTCTTGACAGGGCGTCTAAGTTCGTGTACTATGTAGTACACATGACATTTGGCAAGTATGTCCGTACAGCCCGCGAAAATAAGCTCAGAGAAGACCGCACGTTTTCGGTGCGCCAGCTTGCTCAGCGCATCGGGGTTGAGCCGTCCTACTTGAGCAAAATCGAGCGAGACCAGGTCGCGCCGCCTTCGGAGGCGACTATACGCCGCTTGGCTGGGGAGTTGGGCGAGGATGCGGACCTTTTGCTGGCGATGGCGGGCAAGGTCTCCAGCGACCTTCAACACATTATCCTGCATCGGCCGCAGCTATTCGCCGACCTGCTGCGGCAACTGAAAGATGCACCCGATCACGCGATTCAGAGCGTCGCCCGCGAGATTCGAGACGGAGATTGGTAAGGGCCGGTGTTACAAACAGAAAGGACCCAGGAGGTTCCAGCAATGATTGAACTGAAAAGAGATCACCTGATATTTCGATTTCCGGAGGTGCATAAGGATGCCGAGTGCCGGATCTCGTTCCAGCGCACATTGCGCATACCGGACGATAACCGGGACTATTCGTTGCCGCCGGGCCTTGGAGAGTTTCCCCTCAATCTAGTGGACGACTATGGTGACAGTGTGCCGGCTACTTGGGGCGCTCACGGAGGCGTCTTCCTGCCGATGTACCAGGCCGAAGCGCTGTGGCTCGATTTTGACGGTTCGTATCCGATGGCGGTGAAGGTGGCGGCCGGCAAGATCAATGCGGTGACGGGTGAGGGCTGGGAGAACGAACTCTCCAGCAGGCCCCAGGACTATGTGGTCATTCCCGATCAGCCGTGGCTGGACGGTTTCAGTGTGATGGAGGGGATGATCCGCCAGTTTGTGGCCATGCCTCTCGGTGAAGGTTACACGGCCGAGGAGCAGTTGACGGGAGAGGCGGAGCACGGCGGGCTGCAGATTGTTGTTTACCCGATTAAGGCGTCCCATTACGAGGTGGAAGAAGAAGTGGATATGCCCATTGCCTATGCTCCGCTACGCGCCTTCTCGGAGCCCGTTGAGGAGATGGGTCTGGCCCCGGGGGGTCTCATGCGCCAGGAGATATACGAGGACGATTACGGCATTGAGGCGTGGGACACGTCGGTGCGCTCGCGCTGTTTCGTGCATATTCTGAACAGTGTGCAGTTTTTTGATGTGACGGGCGCAAAGCCGCCTAGCAAGCCGCCAACGGCAAGGAGATATACGGCGGCAGGTCTGCCGTGGTTCGACTATTACGGCGGTGACCTGAAGGCGTTAGAGGGGGCGCAGGAGTTGGCGGGACTGGACAGTGTTGCGGTGAAAAAGCTGAAGAAGGGCGAGGGTGTCCTGGCGGATAACGAGCCGGTAGAGCCGAAAGTCGTCAAAACGCTGGGCAAAGGGAAGGTGAGAGAGGGCAAGTTCTAGCGCCTGGAAAACTGCAGCGCAACTGGAAACTCATGCCGCCCTGTTCTTTCCTTCTGAACAGGGCGGACCACACCTAGAAGTGTTCAAGCTGCCCAGATACGGTCCGAGCTTGAAAGTGAAGTTCAGTCAGAGCTAACTTTCACTTTCGGCAGGGCCGGTACTGGCTACCGCTTCAGCCCGTGCTCCCGAATTGCGGCTGCAATAGACTCACACAGTTCGAGGATGGACTGCACTTCATTGTCTGTCAGCCTGTGGTCGATCAGGCACTTGACGTCCTGTCCGGCTAGCACGAACAGACCTGTCGCTACTACCTTGTCTTTGAGGCCCTGGATTACGTTCTCCGGTACCAAAGTCTTCAGCCTTAAGTTTCCTGCTCCTCCAAATGCGGTATAGACGCTTTGCTTATTCAATGAATTGGGTGGAAATCCGTAAACGACAGGAACGCGTACACCTCCAAGGATGACACTCGATGAAAACCCCTTGGTTCCCCAAACGATTTTCATGTCACTGCCGTTTGACCATTGAAATAGGCGAGAGAAAACCGCTCTACCGTTGTCGTCACACGTTGCGAGAAATGTGTTTTCGTCCACAACACGCGGAGGGGGTAGGAGCCGAGACTCTTCGCCGACGACGACCTCTTGGGACATCAGCCGATCCCCACTTTCTGTTTGGAAGAAGGCAAACTCGACGCAGGTCACGCTAACTCCTTTCGAATTCAGAAACAGAGCCGTCTGTTTGATTTCAGGCGTGATTCGCTGACCGACGATAACAATGTGTTGGTCCTTGTTGAACATAACGGCATCGGATTCGCTCAATTCGAAGTGCAGCCGGTGGCGTTCAACAAAGTTGCGTGATGTATCTTTCTTGTTGGTGCGGAAAATGGTCTCTAGCCGGTCGGCATCGAGACGTCCGGCAAAGGCTGCGTACTCCAGAGCCTGAGCGACAGTGTCGCGAGGCGTCCGGTCCCGTTTAAGTTCAATCACAACGATATTCCCGGCACGGTCCACGCCCAGTAGGTCAATAGATCCTCCCAGGTCTGTGGCAACTTGCCGTCCAATAATCAAGAGTTCCTTGTTTTCGAGAATGCTTTCAGGATTAGAGGCAAGCCAATCTTCAAGTGTCTTTTCAGTGTGGCCGGCTTGGAAGGGCTCTTGGCCATACTCGACGAAGTTGCCATCTGATTGTATGCCGAAGATTCTCATGCGTTCCTCCTATAATTCAAATTGAAATGTTTGACATTGTGGGACTCGTATCGAGAATTGGGTGGACAGAATGGGGGGCCGATAGAGTTGCCAGACCCGACAGACATGACAGATTCAAGGATTCCTGGTATACATTAGCATCGTAGCGGTATTGAGATGACATCGGGAAAGTATTGTTGTGGTGTTCTTGTAGAAGAGCGATAGGGAAAAAGAGCAATGACAACGGCGGCAAGTGAGACCACGCCTGTTGTAGCCTCGGATTGGTCGAGATACACAACGGAAGAGGAAAGGGTAATACTGGATCGTTTGGTAGCCAGTGATCACGGCAAGGTTGCTGACAGGCTCAGCAGCCTGATCGAAATGTTCGCCCTAGATCCGGATGTAGGTCGATTAATGCTGGAATCAGTACAAACAGTCGCAGATTTTTTCATACAGAACAATCCTCCCCATCCTGCGATTGTGGCTGACTACGATGGCGCTTTGGCAGTAGAGTGGAGGTTGCCTCTGACTCTTCCGCCTGATGACGTGTGGCAAAACTGTGACGGAATTCTTTGCCTGGAGTTTCTGCCATCGGGCGAAATCGAATACTTTGGAGATGCCAGGGCAGTCGGAGAAAAGAAGGAACTGAAAATTGAGGGAGTTGCCACTCAGAAACACATTATGAAAGAGATCGATCCGTTTCTCAGAAGATTGAACACGTGATGCAAGCAAACGGATATGATCTCAGCAATTCTCACCTTATCAGGCATTGCCGAGCGTGGCAGATAGACAACAATGTCCCTACCGTAAAGGCTTTCAGACTCAGAAGGAATGAACAATATCTGTCGTTCAACTGGCTGGAGAAGATCTGCATTGACGCCAGCATTGCCGTAGAACACAGGAGGGCCATCCAAGAGCTTGAGAAGGCTCCCCCATTAGAAATTGGCGCAGGGCAGATGTGGGCCGTTCTTAGCTGTGAAACCATTACGGCGGCAGTCCGGGAAGCCGCGATGGTGTTGCCCGAGATATTTCCTGTTCCGAATTCTGATAATCCGTCGCACGTTGGTGTAGCAGGATATCCAGGGAAATTCAACAGAGATGTTGCCACGGAACTCGCCAAAAGAGTCAAACCATCTGATTTGTACCCGATTACACAGAAGAGACCAGGATTTCGTGCATCAAGATAGCCCCCTCATCGTTGCGGCGCCCCGAGAACGATTACAAATTATGCTTCTTCCCAGTCCTGGGTAACACGTCAGCCAACCCTCCTCACACATACAACACTACCTGGTCATCCTCCACATCCACGCGGTAGGTGCGGACGCGCAGCTTGGGGTCGTAGAGGGCCTGGCCGGTCTTGATGTCGAACTCCCACTGGTGCCAGGGGCATTTGATGATCTCGCCCTCGCGGGTGTAGGTCATGCCGGTGAGGCCGTCGGGGAGGACGAGGGGGCGCAGGCGGCCGCGGCAGAGGGGCCCCGTCTTGTGGGGGCAGATGTTGCGGAGGGCGTAGTAGTCGCCGCCGAGATTGAAGACGCCGATCTCCCGCCCGTTGACGGTCACGATCTTGCGGCCGCCGGGCGGGATCTCATCGGCGGTTGCGATTATGTGCGCAGGCATCAGTCGATACCGTACAGCTCGGCCGCGGTGTCGTACATCACGTGAGCGCGCAGCTTCTTATCGAGTCCGCGCATAAAGCCGCGCGGCTCCTCCCAATCCCAGTGGGGATAGTCGCTGGCGAAGACCATCACCTCGTCGGCGTGGAGCCAGTCGAGGAAGGTGTCGAGCGCCTTGCGGTCGGGCGCGTTGGGGAAGGGCTGGGTGCCGAAGCGGATGTGCTGGCGCAGGTATTCGCTGGGCAGCCGCTTGATCCAGGGCGTGTAGTCGCGCAGGCTCTTCCAGTCGGCGTCCATGTGCCACATCAGACCGGGCACCCAGAAAACGTCAAGCTCGACGAAGAGGAATTTGAAGTTGGGGAACTTTTCGAAGACGCCTTCGCAGATCAGGCTGGCGGTATGGGCCATCGCGATCTGGGGGCGGGCCATGCGCATCTCCAGATAGTAGGTGGGGTAGCCGGCCGCGGTGGGCGGCGCGGCAAAGCCGGCGCCCTCGCCGCCGAAGTGGACGCACATGGGCAGTCCGTGGCGCTCACAGGCTTCGTAGATGGGGTGATAGATGCGATTGCCGAACGGATGCAGGCTGCCGGCGGGCATCAGCACCTGGGCCACGCCGGGGTGATCGCCGAGGCGGTCGATCTCGGCCGCGGCCTGCTGGGGGTCGGCGGGCGCAATGTGAATGGAAGCGCGCAGACGGTCGTCCTTGGCCACCCACTCATTCAGCGTCCAATCGTTGTAGGCGCGGCAGTAGGCGGCAGCGTAATCGACGGTGGGATTCACGGCCATACTGTATGGCCCGCCGGCGCCGGTGAGGACGGCCATGTCGATGCCGTAGTGGTCCAGATGCTTCTTGCTACAGACTTCAGGGACGGTTGCCGGGTCGGGCTCCCCCTCAGTGCCCTCCCACAGGTCCTGGCGGGCGTGGCCTCCCGGCATGTTTGTATAGGGCAAGCTAGGAGCCATCAAGCCGAAATCTTTGATCTGTTCCACATACTGGCGCGGCAGGTAGGGGAAGAGAACCTCCACGTTGGGAGGTTCGTGATGCACGTCGCAGTCGATAATGCGCTGTCGTGCGCCGGTCTGATCGGCAGAGGTTTCTGTCGGGGCTGTTTCGGCTTCGTCCGCAGGCGAGACGTCTGCGCTGCCAGTTCGTTCCATCACCAAGGTCGCCATCATCCGCTCCTTTTCATGCTTTTCCCGCATCATCCCAGCGCAGGCAGGGCTGTTGGCCCGTTCTTGTGCGAGGGGGCGAGCCCGAAAGGCGCCCCCTCCAAGGATAGTCTTGCCAGCAAGTAGTTACCGTTTCGCCTGCTTGAGCGCGGCGCGCGCCTGCTCCATTAACTCCGGCGCTGGGGGATAGTGCCTGCCGGGCACGACCCCTTCGGCCAGGATCCGCTCCTTGGCCAGCGCCTCGGCGGTCTCATGCACCTCGGTCAGTTCGACGCATTCCTCGGCGAACCAGGACGGCACTACGACGATGCCGTCATTGTCGCCGACGAGCACATCGCCGGGCCGGACCAGCGCGCCACCGCACTGGATGTCGCCGTTTTCCTCTGCCGGGAACGCCCAAGGCCCGCCGCCGTAGGGCGTTCGATCGCGGGCGTAGATGATCAGGCCGTATTCTTCCTGGAGCATGATGTCGAGGTCGCGGATGCCGCCGTCGCATACGACGCCGTCGGCATTGTTCATCTTCATCTGCAGGGCCTTGACATCGCCGAAGACGGCGGCGCTGGCATTGCCCATAATATCGACGACAAGAACGTCACCGGGGCCACAGCGGGACATGGCCCTGTAATCGATGGCGTCCTCGCCGCTCGGTGTATCTGCGGCCAGGTCGGGACGGGGCGGCAGGTAGCGCATGGTGCGGGCGCGGGCGGCCAGACGTTTGCCGGGGGTGAATGGGCGCACATTTTCCATAAAGGGAAGGGGCACGCCGGCATAGCTATGGACAGTGTGCCATACCGTGGCTACGGGCAGCTCTTTGAAGCGATCCAGGATCGACTGCGGCACTTCGACCGGTGTAAAGGAGCGTTCAGTCATCGGGCATCTCCGGAGAATCGGTGGACGTTGAATCGTGCAGAACTTAGCAGGTGCCTGTTGGCCGCTGCAGTTGCATGATCATACGCGAAAACAGACGAATCGTCCACCAGGTATACCGGTGCATACGGAGCAGGGGAGGGCAGGCAACCAAACTGCCCGAGACTGAACTGGTTGCAGCTACCTTTGCTTTTGTTTGCGGGCGGCACGCACCTGCTCGAAGGTTTCCGGTCCTGGGGGGTAGTACTTGCCGGGCACGACGCCTTCGGCCAGGATCCGCTCTTTGATCATATTCTCGGCGTCCTCATGCACCTCGGTCAGTTCGACGCACTCCTCTGCGAACCAGGACGGCACTACCACGACGCCGTCGGCATCGCCGACCAGGACATCGCCGGGCCGCACGAGGGCGCCGCCACACTGGACATCCACATTTTCCTGCGCGGGGATGGCGTAAGGGACGCCGCCGAGAGGTGTCCGATCGCGGGCGTAGATGATGAGACCGTATTCTTCTTGCACCATGATATCGAGGTCGCGGATGCCGCCGTCGGTGACGACGCCGTCGGCGTTGGTCATTTTGAGTTGGAGCGCTTTGACGTCGCCGAAGATGCAGGGCCGGGCATCGCCCATGACGTCGCACACGAGGACGTCACCGGGGCCGCAGCGGCCCATGGCGATATATTCGGGCGAGTTTTCGCCGATTTGCACCTCGGCCTGCAAGTCGGGGCGGGGGGGCAGGTAGCGCAGGGTGCGGGCGCGGGCGGCGAGCTGCTGGCCGGGTGTGCAGAGGCGCACGTCATTCATATAGGGCAGGGGCACGCCAGCATAACTATGGACGGTATGCCAGACGGTTGCTACCGGTAGTTTTTTGAAACGGTCCAGAATGTGCTGCGGCACTTCGACCGGTGTAAAGGAGCGTTCGGTCATCAGGTGTCTCCTGGTGAGGTGAATACTAGATTATTGGCTGCGCGTTGAGCGCGCTGAGGTAGAGAAATCGTAACGCACTGAACCCGAAGGCCGCGTATGGCTGGGTTGACATCTGCGCGAGCCAGGGCTCAGATTCAGGGCTTGGGGGAGGCCCCAACCACATCGTGATCATACCCGAAAACGGGGGAATTGCCTATCAGAAAGGGTGGCTGGATTCGGTCCAAAGTGTAGAGAGTTTCGGCTTTGTGAGGAAGACCGTACCGGAAATCGTTGGCGGCGTTCCGGGTGATCCGCAGACCGGGCCGGGGACGAGTGTCCGCTTGTGGGAGCGGAAATCGTCTGAATTGATTTCGTTGAGGGGGCGATTTAAGGGTAAGATAGACAGATTCTGCCCACTACGGAAATGCCCCTTTATGAAATCGAATGAATCCACGCCAGCCGCCGCCGCGACGCGGTCGCAGTGGGGTGTGCTGATCGCCCTGATGATACCGGTCGGCATGGCGACGATGAATATGTCGATGTTCGGCGTGGCCCTGCCAACGGTTCGGGATGCGTTCGCGGTGGAGGCAGACCAGGCGGCCTGGCTGTTGGCCGCTTACAGTCTTCCGTTCGTTATATTCATGCCGCTGTACGGAAAACTGGGGGACAGCCTGGGCAAGGCGCGTCTCTTCCAGAGCGGTATCGTCTTCTTTTTCGCCGGCTCCGTCATCTGTCTGCTGGCGGGAAGCTTGCCGCAACTCCTGATCGGCCGCATTCTGCAAGGGATGGGCACGGCCGGCTACTACCCCCTTTGCATTGCCATCATCGCGGAGCGTTTTCCGGCGGCGCAGCGGGGCAAGGCGATGGGGACGTGGAGCTCGGTGGCGCCAGGCGCGTCGACGTTGGGACCGTTGTTGGGCGGGTTTGCGGTCGATAATTTCGGCTGGAACTACGTCTTTGTGCCGAGCCTGCTGGTTGCGCTTATAGCCCTATGGGCGGCGTACCGGCGCGTGCCGTCGCAGCGCCCCATTCTCGGGGAAGGACTGCAGGCGTTCGACTGGCTGGGCGCGGCCTTGCTGGGGGGCGCGCTGGTCTGTGCCATCTTTTTCCTTTCGAGCCGCACGGTAACCGGTGTCGAACCGCTGCGCGATTGGCGGTTGCTGGCGGCGGCAGTCGGTCTCGGACTGCTGTTCTGGCGGCGCGAGGGCCGGATACCCCGACCACTTGTCAATTTCTCTCTTTACCGGCGCAAGAATTTTGGGGTTGCCTCGCTGGCGGCTGGTTGCCGTATGGTGATTATGCACACAGCCATGTTTCTGAACGTGCTCTTTCTGACCGATGTATACGGGTTGGATGCGATAGAACTGGGCATTTTCACAACGATCTTTTCCGGCGCGATCTTTGCCACAACCCAATTGGGAGGTCAGTTGTCGGACCGGGTACACTGCCGCTGGCTTGTGGGAGGCAGTTTCGCGGTGATGATCAGTGCGCTGGCCGGGCTGGCTTTGTTCCCGCTGCCGCTGCTGGGCGCGGCAGCGCTGATGCTGACGCAGTCGTTGGGCGGGGGGCTGGCGATGGCTGCGCTTCACCGCGCGGCGATGGAGGAGATCCCCGTGGAAGAGAGCGGGTCTGCGGCCGGGTTATACAGCACGGCGCGATTTGGCGGCGGGGTCGTCGGCGCGACGATTGCAGGGGTGGCGTTGCAGCAGTCACTACTGTTCGCGCCGGGGCCGGCAGAGGCCTACCAGTGGGTATTCGGGGGTGTTGCAGCGATCAGTCTGATGAGTCTGGTGGTGGCGTGGAAGTTGGAGCGGTGAACTGCAGTGGTCAGTGGTCAGTGGTCAGTGGTCAGTGGTCAGTGGTCAGTGGTCAGTGGATAGTGGATAGTGGATAGTGGATAGTGCCGAGAGTCCAGTGGCTGCCGAGAGGACGGCCGGAGGGCGCCAGGATTGTGGGACAATTGGCCGCGGGTTCCTTCACTTTTTTACGGCAATTAGTGAGATTGCACCCAGGTTTGACGCGTATCTGCGGAAGACTGAACGCATTTTGAGGATGCGGCGCCGGGCCGCGGGGTTCGTTGCCACTCTTAAGAGGAAGCGAAATGTGCGCGCCAAGCCTTCATCCTTGATGAGGCGACCTGGTTCCAAGAGATGCATTGGGGCCGTCACCTGGGATTCGACCTGGAAACCATTCTCCTCCAGCACGTTTTTCCACTCACCTGGGGTCAAAGGCCTGGCCCCGACCCGGATCGCGTCCGAAAGTACGCTGCTTATCTCGGTTTTTCTTTCTTCATCCAGGTCGTCGGGCTGCAGACTCAGTTCATGGATTCCGTAGCGCCCGCCCGGCCGGAGAAGTCGTGCGGCCTCCGCCACAATCGACCCTTTGTGGGCAGGTGTCTGCATCGATAGCATCGCCTCACCATATACGACGGTTGCGGAGGCTTCCGGCAAGCCGGTGTCCTCTGCGCGACCCACCAAACAGTTCCGGCCAGGCCCGTCCAGATAACTTTGCACCTGCTGTGCTGCGGCGTCATCCCTTTCGACGCCGGTATAGGAAAGAGGGTTGCGCTCCAGAGTCTCCCGGGCAGTCACCCCTAATCCCGGGGCGAACTCGATCACATGATCGGTCGATTGAATGTCCAATGCTTCCAGCATTTGACGGGTCAACTCCAGACCTCCGGGCCGCAGCACACGCTTCCCCATCTGCGCCAACAACCAGTATCCTGGCATCCGGTTGTAGTCCAGTCCCCGACCAGGCAGGTTTGGGTCCTGATCTGTCTGTGTCATAGTGTCATCCCTCGATGTCTTCCATATTGGTTTTATCCCCCCAGCCGCCGCCGCCGGGTGTTTCGATGCGCAGACGCTGGCCGGGCTGAAGGCGGCGGGTGACTTTGGAAGACAGTTCTTCCTCGGTCCCGTCGATGTCGATCAGGAGATTGCGGCCCGGCACGGCGGGCGAGCCGCCAGCCAGACCCCAGGGGGCGATGGCGCGACGCTCGCTCAGGATGGTGGCGGTGGTCGGACGCAGGATTTCGTACTCGCGCACGATGCCGTCCCCTCCCCGATGCTTGCCGGCGCCGCCGCTGCCCCGCCGCAGGTGATAGCGGGTCAGGCGTAGCGGGTAGGCCAATTCGAGGGCCTCGACCGGCGTGTTGAGGGTGTTACTCATGTGGACGTGCGCGCCGCTGAAGCCGTCCCCCAGCGGGTGCGCGCCCATGCCCCCGCCGAGCGTCTCGTAGTAGGTCCAGGGCGAGCCGTCGGCGTTTTCGCCGCCCATCGTGCAGTTATTCATTGTGCCCTGGCCGGCCGCGGCGATGCGATCGGGAAGAGCCTGCGCGAGCGCGCCCAGTACAGCATCGGTGATGCGCTGGGAGGTCTCGACATTGCCGCCAGCCACTGCTGCGGGCGGGCGGGCGTTCACGAGGCAGCCGGGCGGCGCATCCACCAGCACGGGCGCAAAACAGCCGGCGTTGACCGGCACGTCTTCACCCACCAGGCAACGCACCACGTAATAGCAGGCCGACCTGGTTACGCTGAGGGGGGCGTTGAGGGAGCCGTGAATGCTTGGGCTTGTGCCGCTGAAGTCCAAGGTCACCGTCTCGCCATCGATGGTCGCGGTCACGCGGATAGGCGCAGGCGTTGTGTGGCCGTCCACGACCGACTCGATCGGATCCTCGAATGTGAAGCTGCCCTGCGGCCAGTTGCGAATGGCAGCCCGGGTCAAGCGCTCGCTGTATTCCTGTAGATGGCCGGCATAGGCCAGCAGTTCGTCGTTGCCATGACGGGCCGCCAGTTCGTGCAGGCGGCGGTCGCCGACGGCGTGGGCCGCCCGCTGCGCCGCCAGATCGCCGCGGCGTTCGTCCGGCGTGCGCACATTTCGCAGGATCAGTTCGAGCAAAGCTTCCACCAGTTCGCCCGCTTGGTAGAGCTTTAGTGGCGGGATGATGATGCCCTCCTGGTACAACTCGGTGGACAGGGGCAGGGAGCCGGGCGACATGCCGCCGACATCGGCGTGGTGGGCGCGGCTGGCGGCGAAGAACTGCGGGTCGGCTGATTGCGAGGAGTGAGAGATGTTATTCGCCGCACTTTCCTCGTCGCTCTTTGCTCGGTGATAGCCGTGTGCCTCGGCCAGGAAGACGGGCGAGACCAGGGTTATGTCGGGCAGGTGGGAGCCGCCGAAATAGGGATCGTTGAGAATGACGACATCGCCCGGCTGCCATTCGTCGAAGACGGCGAGCGCGGCGGCGACGCTGTCGGGCATCGCGCCGAGGTGGGCAGGAATGTGGGCGGCCTGTGCCACCAGCCGGCCGGAGGCATCAAAGAGCGCGCAGGAAAAGTCGAGTCGTTCTTTGATATTGGGTGAATAGCTGGTGCGCTGCAGGGTGATTCCCATCTCCTCGGCAATGCCGCTGAAGCGATGGCGGTATAGCTCCAGTGTGATGGGATCGGGGACCATGGAAAACCAGTGGTTAGTGGTTAGTAGCCGGTCGCGCGGCCGGCCACTGGATTTCAGGCGTGGGATTCCTGGGCCTGGGCCCAGGAAAGTACGCGCAGGCCGAAGAGAACGAGCAGAACGGCGACGCCGGTCCAGATCCAGAAGCGGAAAAAGGCGCCGCGCAAGGCCCACTGCATGGCAAGGGCGTGGTTGATCGTCTTGGGGTAGACCAGTTCGTGCCGTTGATCGATCGCCGGTTTGGTGAAGTGCTGTTCCCTGCCATCGGGCCAGAGCACGGTCAACTCATGCACGCTTTCGTTGTCTTCCAGATCGAAGACGACTGTGCGGTTGGCTGCGTCGACCTGCCCTTGCAAGGTTTCGAATTCAAGGGCCAAGGAGAGCGTCGCTCCGTCGGTGGCGTAAATGTCATCCTCGGGCACGTTGAAGGCGACCCAGTGATGGCCCTCCGGCACGTCGGCGGTAAAGGTTTCGGCGTCGGGCAGGCCGACCTCAAGCGCGTTTCGTACCGGGATCCAGAGCAGAAGAGCGGCCACAACCAGGGGCAGCAGGAAGAGCAGAAGACGTTGCCGGGCAGAAGGTGTCAACATCGCACAACTCCGAAAAGGTTCTCGTAAGAGGTCATTGGTTTCCAGTTTTTTTACTTGGCAGAGCCCGCTGGAAACTGGAAACGTATGATACCACAGCCAGGCTGCAAGACCAGTTTCAGCTGTCGGCGCGCGCCAGCAAGAGATTGTGGCGCTGGTCCACGCCGGCCGACCATCCCGGCGCCACCACGGTGGTGGTGTCGAACTGGAAGACGATAGCCGGGCCATCGAAGCGGTGGCCGGGCCGCAAGCGAATACGATCATAGCAGGCAGTGGTGTGGGCGCCATCCGAACCGAACCAGACCGGCTTGGTGGCCACGTGCGCTGCCTCCGGGTCGGGCGGGCCGAGTTGTTCGTGCGGCAGATTCAGTTCGGCGCCGGAGCCGGTACCACGTAAACGCAAGGTGACGACCTCGACCGTTTCGGCGCGCATGGCGTAGCCGTAGCGGGCGGCGTGGGCAGCGTGAAAGGCCTCGATCGATTGCTGCACAGCTTCCGAAGCCTGAACCGAGGTCGGCGCTAGCAAGTCCAGCGGGACGGACAGCTCGTAACTCTGTCCTCGGTAGCGTATGTCCAAAGACGCTTCCAGCGCCGGCGCGGCGACCCCCTCTCTGGCCAGCACCGTTTTCACCCGCTCTTCCAGGGCCGCGATTTTCTCCAGCAAAGGTGCAGGCTCCTCAGCCAGACTGCCTGCCTCGATCAGCAGAGCCTGGGAGGATTCGTGGACGACATCGGCGATCAGCAGCCCCAAGGCGCTGAGAACGCCGGGGCTGGGGGGCAACAGGATGCGGGGGGCACCCAGCGCATCGGCCAGGTCACAGGCATGAAGCGGACCGGCCCCGCCAAAGGGCACAAGCGTAAAGGTGCGCGGGTCGTAGCCCCGCTCCACCGAGACGCGGCGCAAGGCCCGTTCCATGCGGGCATTGGCGACACGGATCACGCCCAGAGCCGCCTCCTGGACGGAAAGCCCACCCAGCCCAACGCCCAACTCCGCCAGGGCAGCCTCCGCCGCTGCAAGATCGAGCGCCATGGCCCCGCTACCGCCCAAAAACTGACCGGCATCCAGCCGTCCCAGGACCAGATTGGCGTCGGTGACGGTAGGTTGATGACCGCCGCGTCCGTAGCAAACCGGACCCGGCACCGCGCCGGCGCTCTCCGGCCCGACCCGCAGGCCGCCGCCTGCGTCCACGCGCGCCAGGCTGCCCCCGCCGGCGCCGACGGTGTGAATGTCGATGACCGGCAAGCGCAAGGGCAAACCGGCTACTTCGCTCTCTGTGGTGCGCGGTACTCTACCGGGGCAGAGCGCAACGTCGGTGCTGGTTCCGCCCATGTCAAAGGTGATTATGCGCGGCCCTGACTGGTTCCGTTTTCGGTCGGTTTGCGATGACGACGTATGGTCGGTTGCTGGTGGCATTTCGTCATCGCTGGCAAGCTGCGCCAGTCGAAATGCGCCGACGACGCCGCCCGCGGGCCCGCTGAGGACGAGGCGGGCCGGTTCGCGCGCGGCCTGGGTGGCGCCGATGGCGCCGCCGTTGGACTGCATCACCCTGATGGGAACGCTTGGCTGGCCACCGGCGTCGGCCAAGGCGTCGGTAAGATGTTCCAGGTAGCTGCCTACGAGCGGGAGCAGGTAGGCGTTGATGACAGTCGTGGCGGTGCGCTCATACTCGCGGTATTCGGGCAGAATGTCGCTGCTGAGCGAGATGGAAAGGTGCGGACAGGCGCGGCGCAAGATCTGCGCGGCGCGGCGTTCATGCTGCGGATTTCGAAAGCTGTGAAGAAAGCAGATAGCAAGACTTTGGGGTGCGGCGGCGGCGATCTCCGCTGCGGTGCGGGCGAGGGCCTCCTCGTCCAAGGCGGTGAGGACATTGCCGTGAATGTCCAGTCGCTCGACCGCCTCGAAACGCAGAGCGGCCGCGACCAGTGGATGTGGGCGCCGCTGGTGGAGAGCGTAGAGGTGGGGCCGGTTCTGGCGGCCGATCTCGATGACATCGACGAAACCGCTCGTGGTCAGCAGGGCTGTACGCGCGCCCTGCCGCTCCAGCAGGGCGTTGGTGGCGATGGTAGTACCATGCACAATCTCGGCGTCAACGGCTGCCTCTTCTGCGGAGGAGGTCAGAATACCCAAGTGGGTCAGCCCGGCCAGAATCGCCCGGCTCTGGTTGGCCGGCGTGGTCGCCTCCTTGTGCACTCGCAAGCGGCCATCTTTCAGGAGCACGAAATCGGTAAATGTTCCGCCAACATCGATTCCAACCAGGGCAGTAGGCATAATGGAAGTTCCTGAACGTGGGAGCAGCTGCCAGCGTTCTGTGGCCGGTGGCCTGGACTGCTCACTGGCGGCGGGCGACTGGAAACTATTATTTATCCGGGATGACGCGCACGTGCGCCACCCATTTGACCTGCCGCAATGCGTCGTCGATTTCACCGGGAACGACGAGGCGGACGAGGCCGTCGGCGCGCGAAAGCGGCTGGCCGTCGCGCGTATGGGCGAGGAGGATCGGCCGCGAAGTGGGCGCGGTCAACTCGACCCGCCGCGCGCGCGTGCCAAAGCCATCGGCGCTGACCACTTCCACCTGTGCCCAGTCGCCGTCCCAGAGCAGATCGACCAGATCGAGCAGGCGCACGCCACTGAAGGAAAACGGCCCGGACGTGCCGTGGCCGGTGGAGATGATGTAGCAGTCCCGCACCGTCACCTGTTTCGCCTTCGCCAGAAGCGCAGGGAGGGGGTCGGCTCGGTCGAAATCCAGGCTGCGCAACCAAGCCGGGTCGATACGGTGCGAGGCCCCGTCCGGCAGGTGCACGGTCAGATCCGCATTGGGTGACGGCGGCAGAGGATTGGGCTCGTGCGCGTGGGGGGCGAGCGGGTCGTGGTGGTGGGCTGTCACGATTTCGGTTCCATCGAGAAAGAGAGAGGGTAGCTGCTGGAGCGGGCCCGTGCGTGGGCATCGCTGATCAGCCGTTTGGCCTCGGCTCGGGGACGGGAACAGACCGGGGCCACTCCTTTCGAGTGTGCTTCCCAGGTAACGGTTTCCGCGATCTCGGCGGACAGGTTGAAGATATGGCCGAGCGTGTCGATCACAAAGTCGTAGGGGGTGACGTCATCGTTATGGACGAGAATGGTCCACGGCTCTTCCCTGTCTGTGTCTGTGTCGACGTCTGTGTCGACGTCCGTATCTACTTCCGGCTCGGCGCCGGTTTGGGCGTTCATCATCGCGCCAAGACGGGATATTCTGCCGTTGCTTCGGCCAGCGTCGCGGGCTGGCTGCGACGGGTCGCCGGAAAGGCGATGGGACGGCATGGCAGGCGTAAGGAGCTGTTTGGGTTGGTTACATGCGATCATAGAGCAGAAAGTACCACAGTGATGGGTTAAAGAGCAAGATTTCGGGCCAATTTCTACGATTTGCCTGGGTCCATGGACCGTGCTATACTGCGCGTGTCCACCGTGTTATTTTTTCGAGTTGCGGCTGCTCACCGTCAGCCCTGCGAATAAGCCGCCGTTAGCTCCTATCCGCTCTATTCGAAGTACGTGTCCCGTGCCGCAGCGCCTTGTTCCCGCCTTCCTGCGGTTGCATCGCCCTAGAGTCTGTTTTCGACCTGCGCTGCAGTTTAGCGCATCAATCATTGTCACGCTTTCTTCTTTGTGGACGGTTTTGGCAACGAGTCCCGCCAGGCGGAACGGAGTTTCTGCTCGCCTCCGCTTGCGCGACCGAACAGTTCTGCTGCAAAGAAGACGGGCGCCCAAGCTCACTCTGATGGTTCGCCTTCACAGACTCCATTATCGGACACTTTGTGAATGCGAAATCAGTTGCCATTGCAGGTGAGCCCAATCTTCACCAAAGGAGCAAAGTACCAAAATGGCAAGTGTAACCTACGAACACGTATACAAGCGCTTCGGCGACGTCGTGGCCGTCAATGACTTGACGATCCACGTCGAAGACAAGGAATTCCTGGTATTTGTCGGCCCCTCCGGCTGCGGCAAGACGACCAGTCTGCGCCTTCTGGCCGGCCTGGAGGAGATCTCCGAGGGGCAGATCCTGATTGCCGACCGCATCGTCAATGACGTGCCGCCGAAGGACCGTGACATCGCCATGGTGTTCCAGAGCTATGCTCTCTACCCGCACATGAGCGTGTATGACAACATGGCGTTCGGTCTGAAGCTGCGCAAGACGCCCAAGGACGAGATTCAGCGGCGTGTGGAAGAGGCCGGCGGCATTCTCGGCATCGAGCATCTGCTGGACCGCAAGCCGAAGCAGCTTTCCGGTGGCCAGCGCCAGCGCGTCGCGGTCGGGCGAGCCATCGTGCGCGAGCCTGCGGTGTTCCTCTTTGACGAACCTCTGTCCAACCTGGACGCCAAGTTGCGCGTCCAGACGCGCGCGGAAATCTCCAAACTGCATCAGCGTCTGGCGACCACCTTTATCTATGTGACCCACGACCAGGTGGAGGCGATGACGATGGCCTCCCGCATCGCGGTCATGAAGGACGGCCTTCTGCAGCAGGTCGACACGCCCCAGAACCTGTACGACCACCCGTCCAATATCTTCGTCGCCGGCTTCATCGGCAGCCCGAGCATGAACTTCTTCGACGCCACTCTGGTTGAGAGCGACGGCAAGATGGAAGTCAACGCGGGCGGCTTCCGGCTGGATGTGCCCCCGGAGAAGGCGATTGAGTGGCGAGAGTATCTTGGCAACGAGGTGATCTTCGGCATCCGCCCGGAGGACATTCACTCCAAAGAGTATGCGCCGCCGCAGATTCTTGAATCCGATATGGCGGCGACGGTGGATGTAACCGAGCTGATGGGCAATGAGATCTTCCTTTACTGCCTGTCGACGGACAGCAAGCAGTTCATTTCCCGTGTCGACCCCCGCGTGCGGGTTTCGACCGGCGATGACATCGAACTGGCTGTCAATATGGACAACGCGCATATCTTCGATCCCAAGACAGAGCTGAGTTTGGCCGGCTAATGTCGAGCAACGAGAAGAGTGGATTGAGATGCCCTCTCTCCACTCTTCTCGTTTTCCACCGGTTTTGCTTCTTTCGAAGACGGACCGATGGGCGCCCAATCACGTTCACATCAGAAAAAGAGTTCGATGGGGAATGCCAGGTCCAGGGGCGCTCTGGCCCTTTTCGCTGCCCTATCCCGACCATCCTTTAGCCTAATAGTGCAACCGTCTTGTCACGTCGCGGCATAGCGATTATCGCCTCTGCTCTTGGGCGGCGCATAGCCCGTGCTTTGCGGATAACCACCTGTTCTTCCTGGTGGTGGACGAAGGCATGCACAGTCCATCCCTCAATCAAATCGATCTCAGTTCGGACAAGGAGAATGGCATGAAAAGGTTTCAACGATTGACGGTACTCTTTGTGTTACTTTCGGTCTTGCTTGCGGCGTGCGGCGCAGCGCCTGAGGCGCCGGCGGCCGCGGAGGCGCCGGCCGCAGACAGCGAGAGCCAGACGGAGGAGATGGGTACGACGGAAGACTATCTCAATGCTTCGCGTGCGGAGACGGTCATCCTGGACCGGACCAGCCCGCTGCAGGGCGGTGACAACTGGAATCCCTACGTGCGCGGCAGTGCAGTGGGGTGGGGCTATACGGAGTTTTCGGATGTGTTGACACTGCTGAACTACGGCAGCGGCGAAATCGAGAACTGGTTGGCCGAGTCCCTCACACCCAACGAGGATCACTCCGTCTGGACGCTGAAACTGCGTGCCGGCATCACCTGGCATGACGGCACGCCTTTCACAGCGGACGATGTCGTCTTTTCGACCGAATTGCAGATGGGCAACGAGGCGCTGGGGCAACACTTCGCCTTTCAGGAGTGGATCGAGTCGGTCGTAAAGGTGGATGATCTGACGGTTATCTACAACCTTAAGAAGCCGAATGTGCGATTCAAGCTGGAGCGTTTTTCGGATAACATCTGCGGTGTCGACTATTTTGTCCCCAAACATATCTGGGAAAATGTCGAAGACCCGGCCACTTTCAAGAATTTCGACTTGGAGAAGGGGTTGCCGATGGGTACCGGCCCCTACAAGCTGGCCAAGGTCACTGCGAATGAAACAATCTGGGTCCGCAACGACAACTGGTGGGCTGCAGAGACGGGACTGAAGAAGCTGCCCGAGCCGAAATTGCTGATCATGTCCTACACCGGCACTGAAGAGGTGCGATTGGCGACCGCCATCGAGGACGACTATGACGGCCTGCACGACATCACCTTCGGTTCGTTCCAGGCATTGGTGGCGCAGAACCCCAACTGGATCGCGTTCCAGGATGAGATGCCATATGTCTGGCCCGACCCGTGCGCGCGCAGTCTCACGGTCAACAACGCAGCCGAGCCGTGGAACGACAAGGACATGCGTTGGGTCCTGAACTATGTGATGGACCGGCAGCAGATCATCGACATCGCCTATGAGGGCACCTCGATCATGGGTCCTTATCCGTTCCCGCTCTACCCTTCGATGCAGAAGTTTGCCGACCTAGTGCCCGCCGAGACGATCGCAAAGTTCACGCAGCCCAACTTGGCCGCGGCCGAGGAGATTCTGATCGCCAAGGGCTATGAAAAGACGGGCGACTATTGGTCGAAGGATGGAGAGGATCTGAGTCTGGAGATCCAGGTCTACGAGGGCATCAGCGAGTTGGAGCGCGTCGCCGACGTATACGGGGAGCAGTTGCAGCGCTTCGGCATCAATGCCATAAAGGTAAATCTGATAGGCGGTGCCTGGGGTGACAACTCAGCGACCGGCAACTACGAGACGCAGAGCGGTTGGCAGACCTGCGGCTCGATCGTCGAGCCGTGGAATACGCTGCGTCAACTGCGCGCCGATGAGGTCCCTGCGGATGGCGAACGGTTCCAGCTGCCCCAGTCCAACCGCTACCGCTGGCACAATGCCGAGTTCACGGAACTGGTAGACCAGATCAGCAAGCTGGGATGGGACGATCCTCTGCTGTTCGAGTTGACTGCACGTGCTCTCGAGATTTACTACGACGAGATTCCGGCGATCCCGACAGCGCAATCCAAGAAGCTGGTGCCGTTCAACACCACCTATTGGACCAACTGGCCGACGATCGACAACTACTATCAGCGTCCGGTGATCTGGTGCCCCAGCTTCGTGGGCGTCCTGCCTGAGATTACCGCAGCCGAGTAACCAACGTACTAGCAGCTGCCAGTTGCCAGTGGCTCGTAGCCTAGAACGCTACTGGCCACTGGTTGCTGGCCACTGATTTACCATGCGCGGTCTGACCAAAGAGTATATCCTGCAGCGCTTCTTGATGTATCTCCTGACCATCTGGTTGGGATCTACACTGATCTTCGTGATCCCGCGTCTGGCGCGAGGCGACCCGATCACGGAGATGGTCACGCGCCTTTCGCTGGATTCGGGCTATATTGAGAACGCTGACAAACTCATAGCTTCGTGGAAGGCCCGTTTCGGGCTGGATGACCCGATTCATGTTCAGTATTTCCGTTATTGGGGCAACGTGTTCCAGCTCGATTTCGGCTATTCGCTGGCTCATTTCCCTACCGGAGCCATGGAATTGGTGAGACCGGCGCTGCCTTGGTCGCTGGGCTTGTTGACGGTTGCGACCGTACTCTCCTTTACCATTGGGGTGACGGTCGGGTCGCTGATGGGCTGGCGGCGGACCCCGCGCTGGTTGCAGATGATCCTGCCCAGCAGCCTGACCTTCGCCGCGATCCCTTACTTCATGTTTGGCATCATACTGATCTATGTGGTGGCTTTCGAGTTGGACTGGCTGCCGGCGACTGGGGCCTACTCGCGCAATGTTGACCCCGGGTGGAACCTGCCCTTCATCAAGGATATGCTCAGCCATGCCATTCTGCCGGTGGTGTCGATTGTGCTGACCTCGATGGGCGGCTGGGCGTTGGGCATGAGGGGGCTGATGATCAGCGTCAACAACGAGGACTATTTTTTGCTGGCGCAGGTCAAGGGACTGTCGCCGGCGCGCATCTTCTTCCGCTACGGGGTCCGCAACGCGATTCTGCCGGCACTGACCGCGTTGGCGCTGGGCCTGGGCGGGTTGATCAGCGGTTCGATCCTGGTTGAGTTCATCTTCGCCTACCCGGGCACCGGCTACACGCTTTACCAATCGATCATCTCGCAGGACTATACGGTCACGCAGGCGATCGCCAACCTGATTATCATTGTGACGGCGACGAGCGTATTCCTGCTTGACCTGCTTTACCCCTTTATCGACCCGCGCATTACCTACAAAAGGAACATGCGCTGAGGCAAGAACAAGAAGATACCATTGGCTGTCGGACAACGAACCGTTGATGAAACAACCTCCCCGGCGCGCGGCTGGGGGCTGAATACGTGGGACTCCCCGTGGCTGAACTTCAAGTTCCTGCTTGGCGCCGGCATCGTCCTGCTGATTCTTCTGTTCGGCCTGCTCGGCCCCCTCTTCTGGGACACCGACATGGCCTACACGGGCTCGGGGCCGCTGAACAAGCCGCCGGTTTGGGCCGAAGGCGGTCTGCCCGAACATCCGCTTGGCACGGAAAGCAACGGGCGCGATATGCTGGCTCAGTTGATCCTGGCGACGCCCTCATCGCTCAAGGTCGGCTTCCTGGCCGCGATTATCGGCATGGGCATAGGCATATTGCTTGGCTCGATCGCCGGCTACCTGGGCGGATGGCGGGACCATGTCATCCGCACGCTCAGCGACTCGGCAATTACGATCCCTGCGCTGGTCGTTCTGGTTGTGCTTGCCTCCTACGTGCAGATGACCGACACGACGGCGATGGCGCTGATCCTGGCGCTATTTGCCTGGCCAGGTCCGACGCGCCTGGTGCGCTCGCAGATACTTACATTGCGCGAGCGCAGCTATGTGCGGATGGCGCATCTTTCGGGCGCGCCGGCGTTGGAGATCATGTTCGTGGAGATGCTGCCCAATATGCTGCCGTGGCTGGCGGCCAGCCTGACCGGCGGCATTTCGGCGGCGATCCTGGGGGCGACGGGGCTTGAGGTGCTCGGGCTTGGCCCGACGCGAGTGCCATCGCTGGGGCTGATCATCAACCAGGCTACGACCAATGCCGCGCTGGTGCGCGGCATGGTGTGGTGGTGGCTGCCGCCGATCATCATCCTGATGGTTATCTTCGTCGGTTTTTTCCTGATGACGATCGGGCTGGATGAGATTGCCAATCCGCGCATTCGGCAGTTCAGCTCGTCCCGACGCGAGCGGACGGCGGTGGGGGAACTGCCAACTGTCGAGCACGTAGATGCCAGGGCTGAAGTCGAGGAGGATAATGCCCTTGAAGTGGACGATCTGCACGTCCACTATTTTACGCCGCGCGGTGAGGTCATTGCCGCCAACGGGGTCAACTTCAACTTGCGCAAGGGCGAGATTCTGGGGCTGGTGGGTGAATCGGGTTGTGGCAAGACGACGGTGGCGATGGCGATCCTGCAGGTCGTACAGCCTCCGGGCCGCATCGTCCAAGGGGAGGTGCGGATCGAAGACCGGGACCTGGTCAGCCTCTCTGGCAAGGAGTTGCGCGAGGTGCGCTGGCGCGATCTGGCCCTGGTGCCCCAAGGCGCTATGAACTCGCTCAACCCGGTCACGCCGGTCCGCGAGCAGATGGCCGACGCGATCCTGGCCCACGAAAGCATCGGCCGCGTGGAACTTGAACAGCGTATCCTCGGCTTGCTAAATGATGTCGGCCTGCCGGAACGGGTCATCAATATGTATCCGCACGAGTTGAGCGGCGGCATGAAGCAGCGGGTCTGCATTGCGATGTCGATTGCGCTCAACCCGCAGGTGATCATCGCCGACGAGCCGACGAGCGCGCTGGACGTGGTGGTGCAGCGGGTGGTGGCGCAGACGTTGTTGGAGGTGAAAGAGCGGTTGGGCGTCTCGATGGTGATGATCGGCCACGACATGGGCTTGCAGGCCCAACTTGTGGATCGCATTGCGGTCATGTATGCCGGCAATCTGGTCGAAGTGGCGCCGGTGGAATCGGCCTTTGCGAAGCCGCTCCATCCGTACACGCAACTGCTGATCGAATCGATCCCATCGATAAAAGAGCGCAAGCCGCTGAACGTGACCGAAGGGTTGACGCACGACCTGCGCAACCCTCCACCCGGCTGTATTTTTCAGTTTCGCTGCAAGCATGTCGAGCAGATCTGCCGCGAGCGCCGGCCGGAACTGGTGGAAAGAGACGACGACCACCTCGCGGCCTGCTGGCTCTACGAGCCGGAACGCCATTCCCTAATCGAGCTGGAAGAGGCATGAGCGAGACAGCCAAAGCGGAACCGCTTCTGCAGATCAGGGACGCCACGATGGAGTTTGGCGGGGGCTTTCTGAGTTCGCAACCGCCGCTGGTGGCGCTGGACTCCTTCAGCCTCGACCTGCATGAGTCCCCCGCGCAGATCACGACGATTGCGGGCGAGAGCGGCAGCGGTAAGACCACGCTGGCGAATCTCGTCCTCGGCTTTATCGCGCCGACGCAGGGGCAGATCCTCTACAAGGGCGTTGATATATCGCAACTGGACCGCAAGCAGCGCCTGACCTACCGCCAGGAGGTCCAGGCCATCTTTCAGGATCCGTATGAGGTCTTCAACCCCTTCTTCCGCATCCAGCACACGTTTAACCTGGTCATGCGCCATTTCCCCCTGGCCCGTGACAAGGCAGAGAGACGTGAACTGATCGAGGACGCGCTCAACGTGGTCGGATTGCGCGGCGACGAGATCCTGGAAAAATACCCGCACCAGCTCAGCGGGGGACAGCGCCAGCGGGTGATGGTGGCGCGCGCCTACCTGCTGCGGCCGCGCCTGATCGTGGCCGATGAACCGGTCTCGGCCGTGGACGCTTCGCTGCGGGCCATGATCCTGGATATCATGCTGCGCCTGCGCGACGAGCACGGCATCTCCTTCCTGTACATCACCCACGACCTCTCGACAGCCTACCAGATCGGCGACAAAATGATCGTTCTGTTCCAGGGCATCACCGCCGAGACAGGGGATACCGGCCAGATCATCGAGAACCCGCAGCACCCCTACGTGCAGGAGTTGATCAACTCGATCCCGGTGCCGGACCCGAAGATCAAGTGGGACACGAATATCAGATTGCCGGCGGAGGAGACGATGAGAACGCAGGGCGCGGAGGGTACGCCGAGCGGCTGCCGATTCTACCAGCGCTGTCCGCATCGGATGGACAACTGCCTCCAAAAACAGCCGCCGCTCATCCCGGTTGCAGACGACCATGCCGTGGCCTGCTATCTGTACGAGGCGTGACTTGAGGAGTGAGTGAAGAGAAGTGAGTAGTGAGAGAAACTCCGTCACCTCCGCAGCGCTTCCTCTCGCCTGTTCTTTCTCCTCGCTGTACCTTCCGCCCACAGAAGGAGTCAGACGATGACGTCTCCATTCACCGAGTTTGACCTGATGCGGGATTTGCATCAGGACGGCGGCAAGATCGTTCTGTTGGTGATGGATGGCCTGGGCGGGCTGCCGGCAACGCCGGGCGGCAAAACCGAACTTGAGACGGCTTACACGCCCAATTTGGACCGGCTGGCCGCGGCCGGCTCGCTGGGACTCAGCATCCCGATCCGCCCCGGTATCGAACCGGGCAGCGGTCCTGCGCATCTGAGCTTGTTCGGTTACGATCCGATGCGCTACATGATCGGTCGCGGCGTCCTGGAGGCGCTGGGAATCGGTTTCTCTTTGCAGGCCGACGACGTGGCTGCACGCGGCAACTTCGCCACGGTCGGCGGCGACGGCCTGATTACGGATCGGCGGGCGGGGCGCATCGCCACGGAGGAGTGCATCCGGCTAACAGCCAAACTTCGTGAGGCCAGCGCCGGGTTGTTCGAGGACTGTGAGGTATTCGTCGAGCCGGTGCAGGAGCATCGCTTCGTCTTCGTGATGCGGGGTGAGGGGCTGGGAGGCAAGTTGACGGACACCGATCCGCTGGCGGTGGGCAAGAGGCCGTTACCGGTGCGGGACGAGAGCGGGAGCAGCGAAGGCGCGCGCACGGCCGAGCTGGTGAACCGCTGGGCGGCGCACGCTCGTGAAGCGCTGGCCAGTGAACCGCGGGCCAATAGCCTGAATCTGCGCGGGCTGGCCCAGCACCCCGGGCTGCCGCTCTTCTCCGACATCTACGGGATGCGGGCGGGGGCGATCGCGGTCTATCCGATGTACCGCGGTGTCGCCAGTCTGGTGGGTATGGAGGCGGTCCGGTTTGAGGGAGATCGCCCGCGGCATGAGATCGACGCGCTTGTGGGCGCGTGGGACGAGTTCGACTTCTTTTTCATTCACGTCAAGAAGACGGACAGCTACGGTGAAGACGGCGATTTCGATGCCAAGGTCCACGAAATTGAGGCGGTGGACGCTGAGATTCCGCGTATTCTGGAGCTGGGGCCGGGCGCGCTGATTGTGACCGGGGATCACAGTACGCCGGCGGTGCTGCGCAGCCACAGTTGGCATCCGGTGCCGACGCTGCTGTGGAGCCCGCATGCGATGCCGGACGCGGCCCGGGGCTTCGGTGAACGAGCCTGCGCGGGGGGTCAGTTGGGGCTCTGCCACGCGACGACGCTGATCCCGCAGGCCATGGCCCACGCCGGCCGTCTGAAACGCTTCGGGGCGTGAAACGGCAGTGGCCAGTGGATAGTGGATAGTGGATAGTGGTCGGATACTACGCTGAGCACCGAGATGAGCGAATGTGAGTGGCATGGAAAGAGCTATTGCTAAGGCGGCGCAGCTCCTTTCGGCCGCCTCTGCTGTTGTCTGTTTGACGGGGGCCGGGGTGAGCGCGGAGTCGGGTGTGCCGACCTTTCGCGATGCCCAGACCGGACTGTGGAGTCGCTTCGACGCTGAAGAGCTGGCGTCGCCCGAGGGCTTCGAACGAGATCCGGGGCTGGTCTGGCGCTGGTATATGTGGCGGCTGGAACTGCTGGAAACGGCCGCGCCCAACCCCGGGCATACTGCGCTGGCGCAACTTGCTGGACTATGCGAGCGGTTTCTGCTGGTGACGCAGAATGTGGATGACCTGCACGAGCAGGCCGGGAGCACGGACGTTGTTCATCTGCATGGCAGCCTGCTCCGATTCCGCTGCCGCGGCTGCGCGCAGCCTCACCATTTGACGGAGGAGCAGCGGCGCGCAGATTCGCCGCCTGCCTGCGCCTCCTGCGGTGACCTGGTGCGGCCGGATGTGGTCTGGTTCGGCGAGGGACTGCCCTGGCAGGTGGTGGAGGTGGCGGCCGAGGCTTCTCATGCATGCGATCTGATGCTCGTGGTCGGCACGAGTGGGCTGGTCTATCCTGCGGCCCAGTTGCCGCTGATTGCGAAACAGGCGGGGGCAACGGTCATTGACGTCAACCCGGAGCCTAGCCATCTCTCGGCGGTGTCCGACCTATACTTACAGGGCAAGAGCGGGGAGATACTACCGGCGCTGGCGCGCGCTGTGGCTGCTAATCGGGCAGGTGCCTGAGGGAGTATCCCCTTTTTGGGTAACTACTAAGCCACATACAATATCTGTCTTGACCAGTCCTTCAACCCCGCCGCCATTCAGACTATCTGATTGCGTATTCGGTTGGCAGCCGCCACGTTGGTTGAGCCGCACTGCCGGGAATACGGCGTAAGGTCGGTGAGCGATGGTTTTGGAGGGGGGCGTTGCGGGGGCGCAGCCCCTGCACAAGGGAGGGCCGAAGGCCCGACCGCCATAATGCAAGGAGAGAGTATAGAGGAGCGAGGAGAGAGAATACACCTTCGCTCGCCTCATTCAGGGTCGCAAACTGATTGCGGCTGAGTAGTTACCTTTTTGGGTTAAATTACGTGTCCTGGCCTTGGCCTGCGGGGAAGGGTAATTGGCCACAGTTCTTAACGTTACCTAAATTCTGGATAACGTACGTGCGAGGAGTTACAAATGGAAATAATCGTTGCAGTCGTTGCAGGCATTCTGGTAGGGGGCGCGGCCTGCTGGTGGGTGCAGGGATCCCGCGCCAAGAGCCGCCAGTCAGTCATAGAGGCGCATCACCGGGAGGAGAAAGCTGCACTGCAAGGTCGGTTGGAGGAAAGAGACAATGCCGAAGAGATTCTGGAAATGGCCAAGGAGCAGTTGAAAGAGAGTTTCCAGGCTACGGCCAGCCAGGCGTTACAGGCCAACAATTCCCAGTTTATGAATTTGGCCCAGGAAAACCTGGGGAAGACGCTGGAGGCCGCCAAGGGGGACTTCAAGCAGCGACACGAGCAGTTTGAGGCGCTTGTCAAGCCCCTTACGCAAAACTACGAGAAGCTCAACCCCCAGATTGATTTGCTGGCGCAGCGGAGCGAAAGTCTTGCCGCGGAGACTGGCAAGCTGTCCGGCGCGTTAGCCGACAACAGACAGATAGGCAACTGGGGCGAGGTGCAGTTGCGCCGAATCGTCGAACTGGCTGGGATGCAGAAGTACTGCGACTTCGAGGAGCAGGTCGCGGGGAACGGCTCCCTGATCCGGCCCGACCTGACGGTGCGGCTGCCGGAGCAGCGGACGGTGATTGTTGATGCCAAAACGTCGACGGCCGCATACATGGATGCGCAACAGGCGGATGATGAACAGAAGAGGGACGCATCTCTGAAACGACATGCCGGCGCCCTGAAGGCGCAAGTAGACGACTTGGCGAAAAAGGACTATGGCACAAAGGTAGAGGGCTCGCTGGGTTTTGTCGTGATGTTCGTCCCCGGAGACCAATTCCTGGCGGCGGCACTGAGCGCCAATCCTACGCTGATTGAGTATGCCATGGGCAAGAAGGTGGCTATCGCCACGCCCGCGTCGCTCATTTCACTGTTGTGGTCCGTTGCACACGGATGGCAGCGCCACCAGGTCGCCGAAAGCGCTGAAGACATCCTGAAAGAGGGAGTAGAGTTGCACGAACGGATGTTGAAATTCATCGAACACTACCAGGAAGTTGGTAGTCGGCTCGAAAAGGCTGTTGTCGCCTTCGATCGCTCCATAGGTTCCTTTGATCGCCGGGTTGTACCTCAGAGTCAAAAGTTCGCCCAATTAGTCACAAACAAAGAGGACGAAATACCGCAGGTCCAGCAGATTGAGAAGACAGCCCGAATCTCCAAGTACGCCAGGGAACAGATATAGCATCTGCAAAGGGTGCCAGCACAGGGAGGATGATATGTCTGAGAGCAGGTCAGAACTGGAGAGGGAGATAACCATTGCCCAGGAAGAGCTTAACAAGGTTCGACAGAAGCTGGTGGAGCTACGGCGCCAGCTGCCTTCGGAGCCTGTGAGAGATTACGAACTGAGAAACACGGGCGGTCCTGTGAAGATTTCGGAGATGTTCGGCGATAAGGAAGACCTCATCCTTATCCACAACATGGGGGAAGGCTGCTCGTACTGCACTCTGTGGGCTGACGAGTTCAACGGCGTGTTCCAGCACTTGCAGAGCCGAACCGGCTTCGTGGTGGTGTCGCCGGACAGTCCGAGCATGCAGAGGGATTTTGCGAGGAAGCGAGGATGGCGGTTCCCGATGTACTCTGCAGAGGGCACGACGTTTATAAGAGATATGGGCTTCCAATGGGATGAAGTTGAGTTCATGTCCGGATACCAACCCGGGGTATCGGTTTTGCGTAAGAAGGAAGACGGGACGATGGTGCGCGTAACGAAAGACGCATTCGGCCCGGGTGACTTGTACTGCGGCTTGTGGCACCTGTTCGATCTGCTGCCGGATGGGCCGGGCGATTGGGGTCCGCTTTTCGACTACTCCTCTGCCAACGACTGAGGCAGATCTTTCACCAGGCAGACGAACGCGTCTGCCCCGCCCAAGCAGGACTAAAGCCTGCGGTGGATGAAATAGCCTCCTGCCCCAGGCGATTCAAGTGCGCTTGCAACAGAGTCGGTTGTCCAAACCGACGCAAGCGAGCCGCCACTGCACCCACAGAATTCAAACTTTGATACATTTGCCAGGATCAGGAAACCCCTTGTCGCCCTGAGACGTACAGTGGGCAGGCGGACTTCCCCTGCTGCAGTAATCGGGCCGCCAGTGAACCGTTTAGACTGCTGCACACGACCAGGACAACGTCTCCTTCAATATGACATAATCGGCGAATGGACGGAGGGGACGATAGCGACAAGGAGGGCAACAATGCCACGCAGAGCCGACAGAGCGAACCGAGACATGCCAGAGAACCGCGCGCGCGGTCTGACCAAATATAAAGGCACTGGAGGTCCTTTTTTTGTGCCAGCAGTTGGATTTTGGCGAAGGGCGAACAGCATTCTGCTGTTAGGGCTGTTGATGCTGATCCTGACAGGTTGTGCGGCGGCGGCGCCAGCGGAGAGCGCGGAGTACGCGGCGGCGCCGAGTTCGAGCAAGCGGGCAACGGGCGGCCAGGTGGCGATGCAATCCGCCTCTGCGAGCTCCGGCTCCGCGGTTGCGGGCCGCCCCTCTCCCGATTCTGGGCGCGGTAACCGGCGCGGCCGCCAGCCGGAGGCGCAACTGCCGCCGGTGGTTCCCACCAGTCTCGAGACCACGTCCACTTTTGGCCTCGACGCCGACGATGCGTCCTGGCGCCGCTCGCTCGCGCTTGCTCGCCAGGGTTTTGTCCTCGAACCGGATGACGTAAGGGTTGAGGAGTGGCTCAACGCGTTGCGCTGGGATTATCCCCGGCCCGAAGGCGAGGAAACGTTCCATCTCGATCTGACCGTCACGACCGATCCGCTTGACCCCGACTCCTGGCTGGTGTTGATGGGACTCAGCCCAGCGGCGCCTTCGGATATGCCGTCCAGACGCCACGTCTCGGTGGTGCTGGATGCTTCGGGCTCGATGGGAGAGGACGAAAAGCTGGATACTGCGCGCACACTCGTTGAGGCGCTGATCAACCGTCTGTCGGTAGAGGATCGGATTTCGCTCGTCCAGTTTTCTCAGGTCGTTTTGGGCGAGTACACAGTGAGACAGGCGGCCCCTGACGACCCGGCGCTGGCCAGTTCGCTGCGCGGCTTCCGCCCCAACGGGAGCACGAATGCCGAGGCCGGCCTGCGCAAGGGCTATGAGCTGGCGCTGGCGGGGAGGCGGGAGGACCCCGACGCGCTGCATTACGTCTTCTTCATCAGCGATGGTGTGGCCAACGTGGGCGACACGCGCGCGGAGTCGATCATAGAATCTCTGGGCGGGCAGCGGGCTGAGGCCAACCCGATCCGCCTGGTGGCGGTGGGTGTGGGCATCGAGAACTACAATGACGACCTGCTGGAGCAGGTGAGCAACGACGGCGACGGGTGGTACCGGTATGTCTATTCGCCGGAAGAGGCGCAGGGGCTGCTGGCGGCGGACTCGTTCGCCCAGCTTTTCAGCCCGGCTGCCGACGAAGCACGCGCCCAGGTCTCTTGGGATGCAGACACGGTCGAGGAGTGGCGGCTGGTTGGCTACCTGAACCGTGCGGCTGCGAATGAGTCGTTTGAGGATGACGAAGAGGATTTCGCCGAGTTGCACGTGGGCCAGGAGAACACCGTTGTCTACCGGTTGAAACCGCGCGCCGGCGCGGCGGGGCCACTGGGCACGCTGGCCTTGCGCTGGCATCATCCGGGCAGCGGCGAGCCGCAGACACAGGAGTGGACGCTGGCTGCGGACACGATAACGCCGTGGGAGGATGTTGCGCCGATTCGCCGCCTGGCTCTGCTGGTGGCGCTGGCGGGCGAGAACTCGGCCGAGCGTCTGGAAGACGCGCAGGGGCGGCGCAGTACAATTGAACAGGAGTTTTCGTCGCTGGGCGATATTGTCGAGACGGGGCAAGGGCAGGAGTTCGGTGAAATCCTGGCCGCTTCGCTGCCCGAGCCGTCGGCGTGGTTCGAGCAGGGTGAGTCGACGCGCGATGAGTGAGGGTGGCCGGGCCGGGGCAGAGTGACAAGCTCATGTTACGCAGTTGGGGCAAAAAAACGCTCAGGATCTCAGCAGACAGTTCGAATACAGGTCAAAGAGGTTTCCGTTCCTGTTTCGCATCCAAACCCGATTTCACTCTCGTCGTCAACGACTGCGTAACATGAGGTCCAACTGATAGACGCCATTTTTTGAAAGGAATAGGGTATAATGAGCACACAGGTTGTACTGAGTGTCCCGGATGACATTTACGAGCAGGTTGAAAAACTAGCCGTGACAACACAACGCGACATTGCGGACGTATTGCTGGAGACAATCACCCACACATTTTCGCCATTCCCGGTTGATCCGAACCGATCAGTTATGAACCAGAATGTAGAGACATACGGAGCCTTACACGCTGAGCTTGTAATGACCTATTTGGGTCAATATGTGGCCATTTGTGAAGGTCAATTGGTTGATCATGATCATGATCCAGTTTCACTCCTGCAACGAATACGTACACAATATCCTGGTAAAGTGGTTTTGCGCAGAAAAGTCGAATACGTTCCCGAAAGGCAACTTCGAATACGTCATCCACGAATTGAGACGCCAACATGAGTCGCGTCCTTTCCTTTGCTTGTGACAAATCGTACGATCCGTCCGCCCCTTTTATTTCGATTTCCGTCGATGGATATGCTCCTAACAGGTCGCCAGTGACCGTACTAGCTTTCGCCGACTCGGGTGCGGATGGAACGATGCTTCCTAATGATATTTTGATGGCAGTCGGTGCAGAATATGAAGACACAGTTCTGTTGCGCGGCACGGCAGGAGGTATACAGAGGCTTGATCGATACACAGTGAGGATTCGGATAGGAGAAGATACGATTCATTCAATCTCAGCCGCGGCAACAGCAAATGGAAGTGAACCCCTCTTAGGCCGAGACATTCTCAATCAGTTGGTTGTGACTTTGAATGGAATTGCGGGCATTACGGAAGTGCAAGTTGAATGAGGAGAGACCTGGCCGAGAATTGCAACGCAAGAGGAAGATGGCAGCATTGAAGGCGCCTCAGACAAGAATCACCTTGATCGGAACCGTTCGAACGAACAGCTACAAGAAGCATCTCCGCCCGGACATTCCGGGAATCCCCTCCGATGATAGAAAGCATTCTCTGAAAGCCCAATAAGATCGGCAGGCGCACCGAATCTCCCCACTAGCCAGGTATTTCACCGAAATCCAGGCCGCTCAAAATATTCGGATTGTGTTCCGTTCCACTGATGGCCGGAGTGGGAATCGCTTGCAAATTCCAGTTATTCATTGTGTCGCCAATGTGCTATGATCGCCCTATTTCCCATAAACTGTCCGCTCTCATTTCGCGAAGTGAAAGCGCATCTCACTTGTCTGTAAGGATTGCCAATGTTGTCTCCGCGGTTGTTTGCTCTGGTGGTCGGCATCAATCATTACCGAAGCAGCGTAGTCTCCGATCTGGGGGGCTGCGCCAACGATGCCAGGGCGATCTACGGATTCCTGACCCAACGGCTCGGCGTGCCGACGGAAAACATCCGGCTGCTGACATCGACTGGCGCTGAACCCGACGAAAAACTCCCCTCCCGCCAGAACATTGTCGACGGCTGGCGGTGGTTAATCGAGCAGGTTACCAGCGGCGACCAAATCTTCTTCCATTACAGCGGGCACGGCTCACAGGCCATCTCTGTCGACCCGAGTGAGCCGGACGGTTACGACGAGACGCTGGTGCCCTGCGACAGCCGCACAACGGACGAAAACGGCAAACCGGTCTACGACATTCTGGACAAGGAAATGGCTGCGCTCATCGCTGCGGCTGAGAAGAGGGGCGCGCTCGTTACAGTTGTGCTGGACTGCTGCCACGCCGGTTCGGGCACGCGCGCGCTTGTCCCCGTGCGCCGGACCGCCGCCGACCGCCGCGGCCGCCCTGCCGACACAGTTTTGCCCGAAATCAACGGCACGAAACCGGTAGCCAGTCGCCACTGGTCAGGGAAGCTCGGCAGCGGCCACGTGCTGCTGGCCGGTTGCCGCGATGAGGAGATGAGCCACGAGTACCGCTCGCCGACCAACGGCGCCTGGTATGGGGCGATGAGCTTTTTCCTGCTGCAAAAGCTGCAGGAGTTGCACCCGCAGATGAGCTGGCGGGAGGTCCACGACGCGGTGCAGACCCAGGTCCACAGTGTCTACGCCCGGCAGATCCCCCAATTGGAGGGCCCCGGCAACCGCGCCGTCTTCGGTGATCTTTCTCCCCACGCCGGCTCCTATCTGAATGTCATTGATGCCAGCGAGGGGGGGGACGCGGGAAACGACGTAATCATCCGCATCGGCGGCGGCGCGGCAATCGGGCTCACACCGGGCAGCCAGGTGGAACTGTTTCCGGCCGGCAGCGGTACCCTGGAGGGTCGCGGACTTGGCAGCGGCGAGGTGTTCGAATCCAGAGTTGATTCGTCCTACGCCTTGGTCAAGGGTGTACGCCCCACCGATTTCAGGCTGCCTGCCAGGGCGAAGGTGACAGCCTACGGCTACCAAAGGCTGATGTACGAGGTAACCAGCGCCGATCCATTTCTGCTGGCGGAGTTGACCACAGCCCCCTCCTCCCCTTTCCTGCGCGCGGTCGGAAGGAGTACATCGGACAGTTTCACCCGCTTTCATGTCGCCGTCGACAACGACGCCTACGTCATCCAGGACGGCAGCGGCGTCCAGATCGTCCACGACACCCCGCCTCGCACGCAGGCGGGCGCGGCAAAGACGGCTGAGTATCTGCATCATCTTGCGACCTTCAACAATGTGCGCACTCTGCTCAATCCCGCGCCGATGGCGCTGATGGAAGAGGCGCTGAGTGTCGAAGTCCAGACCTACACACGGGCCAGCTTTACCACTCCCAAGGACGGCGAATCTTTGACCCAGGATGGGGTGCTGCCGCCGGGGCGAAAACTCTGGGTCACGGTTCGGAACAACAGCGCCGAAAATCTCTACGTGACCGTCTTCGCCCTGTCCTCCCATTTCGGCATCCGACGCATCTACCCAGAGCGGGCGCCCTATCAGCTCGTGGCGCCGGGCAAGGAGTTTTTCGTCAACAACATCGAACCGGTCGTGGAGGACACTGGCGCCGAATTCGCAACGGAGATCCTCAAAGTCTTCGCCACGCGCGTTCCCACTTCCTTCGACGTGCTGGAGATGCCGAATCTGAACGAACCAGGTGGGACCGAAGAGACGCGGGCCTTTGGCCCCCTGGCCGAACTGATGAACGGCATCCGTTACGACGGCCCCCGCGTCCGCAATCTGACGGTTCAACGGGACGATACGCATGATCGCTGGATTACAAAGCAGGTAGCGGTTACGGCCCTGAGAAAACAGGAGGAATGCTTTCTGCAGGAAGGGCAGAGCAGGATCAATGTGGGAACGGACCTGGATATTACGGTGGAGAAACCGGCGGGTTTGGGAGGCCTGTTGGTTGTCAGCAGTCTGAGCCACTTCGCCTGGGATGCGAATGATCCGATTTCGTTGCCGCCGGGGCTGAACAGTCCGGAAGCCGCCCCATTCTTCCAGCCGCTCTCCTTCTCGCACAACGCCGGAGCCGCCGGCGCATCGCCCGGTGTGCTGGTACTGGACACGTCAGCGGAACAGCTTTCGACGATCAGCGCCGAGTCGCCGCTGCGCATTGCGCTGAGCGTGGAAAATGACCCGGACATTGAGGGGATTGTGGCGGTCGCTTTTGACGGCGAGTACTACTACATGGTTGGCCATCCAACCGACGCCCAGACCCTGTCCCAGTATGGCAACAAAAGGCGCATGGCGGTGGAGATCACTCACCTGCCAATCCCCGATTCGGCGGTTGCAAAGCCCGGTACTTCGGGCGCCTGGCAAAGGTCAGAATCGAGCGCAGGGGATGAGGCTGCGGTTGAAGGAGAGCCCGGCAGGGTCAAGAGAGGGATGTTCCGGCGGCTGATCAAATATCTCCAGGAAGAGTGGCAGATGGCTGAGGCCGCGACGCGCAAGGACCCGGCATCCAGCGACGAGGACGCCGAAGTGGGACTGCCGGTCCGAGATGCGAAACATGCCGTGCGCGTGCTCTTCTACAAGCTATTCTATCAAAAACTCCCGCCGGATCTTGGGGTGCGCCAAGTCAGCTGCGAGGCGGACGGCGTCCCGGTTTATTCGAAGGTGACGCCGCGGGACGTGGCGCAGGCGCGTCGTGCTCTGCTCATCACCCACGGCTTCGGCAGCAGCACTGAGAAGATGGTCCAGAGGGCACTGCCACTTCTGATGGAGTTGGATGAATACGACCTGGCGTTGGCGTTCGACTATGAGACGATCAACACCAGCATCCGCGAGAGCGGTCTGCTGATGACGGCGCAGTTGCGCCGTCTCGGATTTGGTACTGACACAGGTCCGCCGCTCGATATTTTCTGCCACAGTATGGGGACACAGGTGGCCCGCGTCTGCGTCGAGATGGAGAGCGGGCACCAGTTTGTGGAGCGGGTCTTCATGGTCGGCGCCCACAACACAGGCACCGCGCTGGCCGAATCGCACCGGCTCATTCCCTGGCTGGCAACCATTATACTCAATCAGGCAGGGCTGATGGATTATGAGCTCCTGGCCCAGCTTCTGGTGATTGGGATCGCCAATCTGACCACCGGCGTGCGCGATCTGGCGCCCAGCGCAGAGTTGTATGAAAAGCTCAATGACCCGCGCAATGAGGTGGATGTGAAGTACTATATCCAGATCGGCATAAATTCCGAGATGGACGGCCCGGTGAATTGGCGCAAGCTCTTCTCCAAGACGGAGTTGACGCGCATACTGGATAAGGGGTTGGACCAATTTCTGGGGCCGAACGACCTGCTGGTTGGAGTGGCGTCGGCGCGGGCTGTGCGGGGCGGCAACTGGCCCGGCCTGCAGGTGGATGTTATCGGCTGCCATCACTTCGAGTATTTTTTCGATGAAGAGTCGCTCGAGGCTCTGCGCCGGCAGTTCAAGTAGCTCCTGGCAGCTTGTTTTCGGTGTCCAGTAGGCGGCGCCGGGTTTCAGGCTTCCTGGCGCTCGGACAACTCCGCCCAACGATTGAAGGCCGACTCCAGTAACGACTCGACGGCTGTCAGTCTGGATGACAGGCTCTGCAATGTCTGGTAGTCGTTGCCGCTGTCGTTGATCCGATGTTGTAGTTGCGCCTGCTCCTCTTCCCAGCCGGCAATCTCCGATTCCAGGTTTGCCAACTCCTGGTTTTCCTTCCAGGTCAGCTTCTTGTCTGTCCCGGCCGGACGCGGCCGCGCCGCCCCCTGTCCATTCGCTTCAGGACGACCCGCCGCTGAGGCATCTCGTGGATGAACGACCCGACCGGCCTCCTTTTCCTGGCTGCGAAGCCGCCGAAATGTCGCGTAGGGGGCGGGGTAGCGTTTGCCCAGGCGTCCGTCCTCGAAGGGCAGGATGAAATCAACGGTGCGGTCGAGAAAATAACGGTCGTGGCTGGCAACGATCAGGCAGCCGCTGAACGCGTCCAGAAACTCCTCTAGCACGGTCAGTGTCTGCACGTCAAGATCGTTCGTCGGCTCGTCCAGCAGAAGCACGTTCGGCTGGTGGATCAGGGTGCGCAGGAGATAGAGGCGGCGCCGTTCACCCCCGCTGAGGCTGCCAATGCGTCCCCATTGCATGTTGCGCGCAAAGAGAAACCACTCCATCATCTGGGCGGCCTCCACGCGGCTGCCGTCGCGCGCCTGGATCAGCGGCGCTTCCTCCTCGATGAACTCGATCAGACGCTGCGAGTCGTTCAGTTCGCGCGACTGTTGGTCGTAGTAACCGAGCCGCACCGTTTCACCCCAGTTTATCTGCCCCGCGTCGACCTCGACTTTATTGGCCAGCATGTCGAGAAAGGTACTCTTACCGGCGCCGTTCGGGCCAAGGAGGCCGATGCGATCGCCCGGCTCGAGCGAAAAGTCAACCCGGTCTACTGCGGGTGTACCGGCGTAGAATTTTGTCAGACCTTTCGCTGTGAGGACGGTCTTGCCCAGCCGGCGGGTGGCCAGGGCCATCACCACACGATCGGTGTCGGAATCGTAGTGAATGCGCTGGAGTTCGGCGGCGCGCTGTTTGCGCGCCTTTTGCTTGGTGCCCCGGGCCATCGGCGTCCGCCGGATCCAATCCAATTCACGTTTGAGGAGCTTCTGGCGTTGCCGCTCCTCAGAGGCCAGGCGTTCGTGGCGCAGTAGGCGCAGCTCCAGGTAGCGGCTGTAGTTGCCCGTATAGGAGACGAGTTGCCGCCGGTCCAGTTCGACGACGCGATCGACCACGCGGTCGAGGAAATGGCGGTCATGGGTGACCATCAGCAAGGCGCCGGGCGAAGTCGTGAGGTATTTCTCCAGCCATTCGATCGTCTCGATATCGATATGGTTGGTCGGTTCATCAAAGATCAGCAGGTCGGCCCGGTCGATCAAGGCCCGGGCCAGGGCCACGCGTTTGCGCTGCCCGCCGCTGAGGGTTCCGATGCGAGCGTCGAAGTTGCTGATACCCAACCTTGTGAGGATTGATTTAGCGTTGGCGGATGCGGCCCAACCGTCGCTGCGCTCCATTTCTTCAGAGAGTTCCAGCAGGCGCTTCTGCAGGGCCTGATTTGTCGGTTCCTGTTCGAGTCGTTGGTTGGCGCTCTCGTATTCCCGCAGAAGGCACATTTGTGGAGAGCTGCTGCGGAAGAGTTGCTCGAGGACGGTTGCGCGCTCGTCCAACTGCGGATCCTGTTGCACCATCTCGACGCGCACACCACCCCAGACGGTGACCTGGCCGCTGTCGGGCACTTCCAGGCCGGCGATAATGCGCAGGAGGGTGGTCTTCCCGCTGCCGTTGAGGCCGATCAGGCCGATGCGTTCGCCGGTATTGATGGAGATCGAGACAGCGTCCAGCAAGAGCCGTTCGGAGAACTGCTTGGAGACGTTTTCGAGGGTGATGAGGTTCATGCCGACTGCTGGATCGCCTGCATGGTCGCCGAATCTTCCAAGGCGCTGATGTCGCCCGGGTCTATGCCCAGGTAAGCGGCCCGGATGACGCGGTGCATTACTTTGGCGTTGCGCGTTTTGGGGAGCGCGGCGCAGAATCTGACCTCTTTGGGCCTGAGTGGACGGCCCAATTCGGTGGTGATGCGTTCTTGCAGGGCGGTGCGTAAGGTTTCACTGGCGACGACGCCCGGTTTGAGGACGGCGAACACGACTACGTCGTTGTCCTTCAAGGGGTGGGGTACGGCCACAGCAGCGGATTCGGTGACGTCGGGATGGGCATTGACCAGCGTTTCGACTTCAGCCGGCCCGAGCCGCTTGCCGGCGATGTTGATGGTGTCGTCGCTGCGCCCCAGGATGTACCACATGCCGTCCTCGTCGATGGCACAGAAATCGCCGTGTACCCATACGCCATCAAAACGGCGCCAGTAGGAATCCAGATAGCGCTCGTTGTCGCCCCAGAAGCCGCGCGTCATTCCGATCCATGGCTGACGGACAATCAGGTCGCCCACCTCCCCGCGCACGGGGTTGCCGAACTCATCGACGACATCGGCGTCCATACCCGGAATTGGCCCGCCAAAGGCTGCCGGTTTGAGCGGTGTGAAAAAGCTACCGGCCAGAATGCCGCCGCTTATCTCTGTGCCGCCGGTATAGTTGAGGATCGGCTTGCGGCTATCGAGCACATTCTCGAACACCCAGCGCCAACTGGAAGGTCCCCAGGGGCTTCCGGTGGCACCGACTGCCCGCAGCCGCGACAGATCATGTCGAGTCACGAAATCAGCGCCGTGGGGCATCAGCGTCCGCACCAGCATTGGCGAGAGTCCCAGAAGGGTGATCCGATGCCGGGCGCAGAGATCCCATACGCGGTCGACTGACGGATAGTCGCCGGCGCCGTCGAAGAAGAACATGGTGGCGCGGTTGAGCAGTGTGCCAAGGACGAGCCACGGTCCCATCATCCAGCCCATATCGGTCATCCAGTACACGCGCTCACCCGGCTTCACGTCCATGGCGTGGCGCATATCCTGGGCGGCTTTGACGGGAAATCCGCAGTGGGTATGGACAGCACCCTTGGGTGGCCCGGTCGTGCCGCTGGTGTAGATGATCATCAACGGGGCCTCGGCATCGGTCGGACAGGTCTCGGCCGCGCTCGCCTGGGCGGGAACCAACTCATGCCACCAGTAGTCCCGTTCTGCTTGCCAGGGAATTTGCGACGCGGGCGACGAGGCAGGGAGCCGTTTGCAGACGATCACCTGCTGTACGCTGGGGACATCGGCGAGGGCCCTGTCCAGCGTCTCCTTCATCGCCACCGGCTGCCCGCGGCGCAGGAATCCGTCGGCAGTAAAGACGGCCTTGGCGCTGGCGTCATTGAGACGGTTGCGGATGGCAGATGGGCCGTATCCGCTGAAAAGGGGCAGGATGACCCCACCTATCTTGACCACCGCCAGAAAAGCGATTGCCAGTTCGGGGACCATCGGCATGTACAGGCCGACGGCATCGCCGCTTCCGATGCCAAGGCTGCGCAGGGCATTGGCGCAGCGGCAGACTTCGTGGTGAAGTTGGGCGTAGGTAAGGGTGACGTTTCCGCCCTCCTCCCCTTCCCAGATGAGTGCGAGCTCGGACGCGGTCTCGGTTGTCTGCCACTTGTCGAGGCAGTTGTGGATGATGTTCATCTGCCCGTCAACACACCACCGGGCGAAGGGCGCGCCGGCCGAAAGATCGACAATCTGCGAGTAGGGATGGGTGAAGCGGATATCGAGATCCTCCATCACTGCATCCCAGAACCAGCCGATATCCTCCACCGAGCGCGTCAGCAACGCGTCATACGAAGCGATGCCGTGCCGATCCATGAAACGTTGCAGATTGCTTTGGGCGATCCAGTCAGGATTTGGCTGCCATGCTATGTCCTGGCCGAAGGGGAAGGTGTTGGTGGACATGACCTGTTTCGAATTGGGGATGGTTCGGCCCCGGCGTGACCTTCGTATCCCGCTATTATAGCGGAGAGTGGGGCAAAAGGAAACGGGAGACGGAGAGGGTCTGTCCCAGATTTTTGGTGGACGTTGTCTGAATCAGGATTTGCAGGATTTGCGGATTTTCAGGATTGCAGGCGGCCGATCGATTCTTGTTCAGCGGATCCTTTTCGCTTTGGTTGAAAGGGCAGTTCGCAGAGGGACAACAATATGGGATACACCCGACGGAGAGAATCGCAGTTGCCTGTGGAGAATCGGAACGCTGCCACGGGCGGCTGGTCATGGGTCTAAGTGTTTCCAGGCGAAACGGAAGGCTTCATTGCCGGGGCGATCGCCTATCAAGAACCGAAGACCGAGAACTGTGCGCTAATTGGATCCTGTAGCGCCGACCAGATCGAGACGACGATCAGGGCTTGGCCGGGCGCGCGGAGCAGCCGTGCTGCGCTGCTGATCCATGGCAAGAGCCAGCCCTTATTGCCTTCGCCGGATGGCCGG
The DNA here is from genome assembly GCA_965220715.1 of Caldilineaceae bacterium. Taxonomy (GTDB): domain Bacteria; phylum Chloroflexota; class Anaerolineae; order Caldilineales; family Caldilineaceae; genus Bin5. The sequence continues at coordinate 1,424,468 of OZ244843.1, read as the reverse complement.
GAATCTGGAAGCAACGACGGGCAGACAGATAGTTCGAACAGCAGGATCAAGTCGCTGGAGGCCAGGAGAAGCGCCCCCACGGCCAAGACGCCGAAACGCGGGGCGGTAAGCGCCAGGCCGGTGGCAAAGCCGGCCGCGGCGAAGAGCAGGAGCGTGTACGCCACAGCCGCCGGCGCCTGTTTAGGATTTCGACGGCGCGTCCGCAACAGAACTGTCCGGGCGGCCAACGCGCCGACGAGCAGCCACAGGCTCAGCACAAGCAGTCGCACGCTTCCGAGGGCTGCGCCATATTGTGCGATCGCGCCGGCGTACAGAAGATAGCCGAAAGCAATGGCGGAGATGCCGAAAAACGTCCGCTTGGGGGTGACCGCGCCGGCCACAAGCTGGCCGCCCAGAAGGTTGAAGGTGATCGACACGGCGACGCCGAGCGCGTAGCGGGCGCTGTCTGTGCCGGCGCGGGTGAGGAGATAGCCGTACCAGGCCATAAGGAGCAGAGTCACTGCAGAGGCTGCCAGAATCCAGGAAGGGAGAGACCGATCGCGCGCGCGGGCTTTGCGGAAGAGAAGCCCGCCAGCCAGGAGAGACGCCCAGATGACGAGTAATATCCAAGCAAGGAGGTCGAGGACCGGCATTGGGGCGCTCCGTCATACACCGAGCAGAGCGAAAAGGGGAGAGGGAAAAGAGAGAAGGCCGGGGCATCCTCCTTGCCCCTCACTCCTCACTATTGGCTTCTCGCAGTTTGGCAGCGTACCCAAGGAGTTGCGGCTCGGCCCAGACGGCCCAGTTCCAACGGCTGTTGCTTAGCCCGTCGGTCATTAACTGCAAGACAGCGTGCTGCCCGGCCTGGTTCGGGAGGTCGGTGACGAAGCGTTCCCACTCGCAACTCTGCTTTGTTCTGCTCCAGATGCGCACGCCGTTAAGGAGGACGCGGAAGGCGCAGAAGTTGTCGTCTTCCATCTGCGCGCCGTCGCGAATGCCGATCGCGAATTGCATGCGCAAGCGTTCGACTTCGGCGGGGACATGCAAGTCATATTCGACAACCGCGCTTCCCTCTACCGGCGGATGCTGCCACAGAGACGGCTGTTGCACCATGCCACAGCTGGCCGTGTCGATCCGCACCTCCATCAGATCCGCTGTGCGCGTGGCGTTGTGGCGGGATTGGGGAAACAGTTCCAGCAGGTCGTATTTCCACACGAGGGCGAACCCGTCTTCGTTTGCATCTTCCTCTTCCAACAGGCTTTGCCACAACTCTTCCTGCCATTTGAGGTAACCCAGATATTGGGAAAGCTGCAGGATCGAGTGCTGGTTCAGATCGCGAATGCGCCGGATTACGGTGTCCAGTGTTTCCTGTTCGGGCCTGTTCATGTAGGTCTCTGGCAGTTGGCTTCTGGTTTCGGATGAACGCCGGCCAGACAATCGAAAGCGGTCAAAATGCCGCGCTCATCATTGTCTCCCAGCGGGAGGCGGCGGTGGGATTGCTCAAAAGAACGAGGGCTACATAGGTCGGCTCAAACGGACGCCGCATCAATTTCATGTCCGCTTCGCGGGGGCTCATGCCGCCCTTTTTGCAGTTACAGCGTTTACATGCGGTCGCCAGATTGGTCCAACTGTGGTTGCCACCGCGACAGCGGGGAATCACATGGTCGACCGTCAGCGCGTGCTTGCCCGGCGTGTCGCCACAGTATTGACAGGTGTATGCGTCTCTCAAAATCACGGCGCTGCGTGTGGGCGGCACCGACCGATGCGGCAGCCGAACGTAGCGGGTCAGACGGATCACCAGTGGCTCGGGCAGGGCTCGGTTGGCGCTGTGCAGCAGGCGTTCGGTCGCCTCAACCAACTCCGCCTTTTCTCTCAGCAGCAGAACGACTGCTCGCCGCACAGAGACAAGACTCAAGGGTTCGAATGTTGCGTTCAGTACCAGCACGGAACGGGACATGGTCTTGGTGATGGTGTCTTGATGGCGTTACTGAAGATTATATATGGCGAAGAGGCCGCCGAGACGCCTGCGTTGCCAAGCTGCGGACCGTTCGAAGAGTCGTGTTGTCAGACGGAATTCACACTGAAAGCAGATTACGCCAGCGCCACAAAGCGGGCCCGAATAATGACCTCCATCAGAAAGAAACAGACGATCGCGAACAGAATTGTCTTTACATTTTCGTCCTTCAGACGACCCAGATAGAGATAGGCTGCCGGCAGCGTGATGACGGCGACAGTAGCGTATAGAATATGTACAAATCCGCGTGAAAGATTTCCCCCCATCCCCTGACCGTAGAGCACCCACCCCAACAGAAACTCAGCGATCATCAGCATTTCACCGATTACGGCGGCGCCGTACCAACTGCTGCCCAGCGGGCGTGAGCGAATACGGAGCCAGATGGCCCATACACCCAGCGCAATGAAGAACAGGATACCGGATTGGGCCAGACCGCGATGAATGTCGCTCAGAGTTTCCACGGCAACGAAGGATTGTGGTTGAACTGCGAGTATCGGTAGTCAGCCATTTGGCTCCTGCTCGCCGGGCAGTGGGAAGGTTAAAGTGCTTACCGCTGCGGATGGACGCTCAGGTACTGGTGCAGCACCGACTCCACATGCCCGCCTATCTCGTAAGATTCCCAGCCGGGGCTGGCCGCCAGCGCGAAAATGCAGCCGCCCAGCACATACGAATCCTGTTGCATTGCCTGATCATACCAAACCAGTTGTTCTGCATATGCGCCGGGACCCCAGGAACCGAAGCCGTGCTGCGCCCAATAGGTTTGAAAGTGCTGCCATCCTTGCGCGTCCTGCGGGCCTGGGCGATTGCCGACAAGGCCGTCTACGCCCAATTCGGTCATCACCAGCGGGATCGCCCGGCCAGCCGGCTTCAAAACCTGATTGTAGAGCTGGCGGTAGCGCAGTGTTAGCCAGCCGGTGTCATGGGGTGCGACGCCCGGGTAGCGCCCCTGGCCGTCACGGGTGCTGGCATAGTAGATGGTTGGGGCGGAATACTCGTGCAGTCCCAACCATCCATCGTGGGCCTGGGCTTCGGCTATAGCGGGCAGGAAGTGCTCCCACATTTCCGGAGACGGCTGGCCTGTGCCGAAGTTGCCGATAACGCTGCGCAGACCACCCTGGGCGAGCAGACGGGTCCGCTCAACCTCAAACTCCGTCAGGCGTTTGAACTCGTCCAGATTCCCGGCCACCGGCTCGTTGTAGGCTTCCCAGCCGTCGAAATGGAGGCGGCGCTCCGGGTGGTCGGCCAGAGGCCACAGGCGATTGACGAAGTCCTGGGCCGCGGCCTTCGCATTGAGATTCTGCAACTGCAACTGGGGCAGATCGATGCGCCCAATCAGCCGGGTATTGGGCGCAGTTTCTTTGATCTGGCGAGCGAAGTTAAAGTCCAGCTCCAGTGTTTTGACGACCGCGACGCCACCGCTGCGCAACACATTGAACACACTGGGGTGGTTGCGGGTGATGAATAGACCCAACTTGCTCGGTGGGCCTGGCGGAAACGGGGTCACGGTCGGTGTCGGCGTGTAGGTAGGCGTCGGCGGGACCGGCGTGTCGGTCGGGTACGGCGTGTAGGTCGGGTACGGCGTGTCGGTCGGGTACGGCGTGTCGGTTGGGAATGGGGTAGCAGTCAATTTGGGCGGCGTCGGCGCAAATGCGGGCGCCGCGGGACGTAACCCTCGCATCTGGACCCAAGGCAGATAGCTCTTGTAGGCGCTGGGCGTTGAGACAGACAGAGCCGACGCGTCAAGGGATAAGCTTCCGTTGCTGCAGGCGCCCACGAGCATACCAAGGCCGGCGGCTGCGGCACCCAGAAAGCGGCGCCGGGACCAGAGAGGTGGTCGTTGGTGCGGTTCAGGCTGACCTGATTTGGGCGCGGCGGTCTCATGCGCAGGTTCAGAATTCGGATCGGGCGTGTTGTGCCCGTCCGTACTCGAAAAAGTAGGAAGATTCTCTGCTTTCATGGGGATACTATAGCATCGACTTGGCAGCGTTTCAAAGTGTAGCGCGTTCTTGTCCGCGACGGACTGTATGTAGAGGGTCGCGGGAAATGCAAGGGATGGTGGATGGTGCCCTAGACCAGAGCGGCGGTGGCGGGGCGGGTTGTTGGAGGGGGGCGTTTTGCGTTGTCCGAATCAAGATTTGCAGGATTTGGGGATTTTCATGATTGCTGGCGACCGTTCGGGTGCTGGAACTGCAGGGGCTAGGGGTCAGGGGTCAGGGGATAGGGGCCGGAAAACAGTGCGGCGGTGGCGAGGCGGGTTGTTGGAGGGGGGCGTTGCGGGGGGTGTCCCCCCGCACAAGGGAGGGCCGAAGGCCCGACCGCCCAAATGGACACTCGCCCGTGGCGGCGCGTGCCCATTGTGGGTATGAGCCAGGCCCGGGAATTTTCCGGTTTGCCGATCAGCAGGAAAGTTGCTATACTGCTGCCAGAAGTAAATATCATTTGCGGCGCCGAAAGACCGTCCAGCGACAGGAGAGAACTATGCAGAAGTACAAGGTCAGTATCGAATATTGTGTAAGTTGAAACTACACACCCAAAGCCGTCCGTGCGGCGGCCGACCTATTGGAGAATTTCACGCCAGCGATTGAAACCCTCAAGATGATCCCTTCGGGTGGTGGACTGTTTGAGGTGCTGGCCGACGAAACGCTTGTGTTCAGCAAGAAGGCTGAGGGCCGCCATGCGGAGGAGGGAGAAGTACTCAATCTCTTCTCAGAGGCTATCGGCCTGGAACCGGCCCCGCGTGCGTAAGCACGATTTCGGCGAACTGATTTGAGGCGCTACCCGTCAGGTGAGCGCGATGCCCGCTGCAAGCAGCCTTGCAGCGGGTTTTCTTTTTGGAACCGCTGGGAACGAGGCGTCAACCGGGGGTGAGGGCGCTGCTGCCGCTGCTGCCGCTGCTGCCAATTGGGGTTGGTTCAGAGGCCGGTTGGCAGGTCAACGAACTCGAAGGCGACGCCGAATCGCTGGGCCAGATGTTCACCCAGGGCCTGCACGCCTACCGTTTCGGATGTGTAGTGGCCGCCATACAGGAGATTGATCCCTGTATTGGCGGCTTCGTGGTATTGGGCGTGGCTCGTTTCGCCGGTGACGTAGGCATCGCAGCCGAGGCTGGCCGCGTCGGTGATCTTGTCAGCGCCGAACCCGCTGAGTATGGCCACCCGCCGCACCTTTGGCGGCCCCTCGGCCTGAACAAGGCGCGGCTGCCCTACCTGTTCCTCAAAGCGCGCAACCAGCTCGCTAAAGGCGACCGGCTCGTCGTACTCAGCCAGGACAGCGAGCGGAGTGCCTTTGACGTTGGCCCACCAGTCGATGATCGTCAGACCGAGCCGCCGGGCCAGTACGGCGTTATTGCCCCACTGCGGATGGGCATCCAAGGGCAGATGGGCGGCGTAGAGGTTGAGATCGTTCTGAATGAAGGTGCGCACGAGCCGACCGTAGCTGCCGGCCAGAGGCTTGGCTCCCCCCCAGAAGATGCCGTGATGCACCAACATCAGATCGGCGTCGCGCGCAAGCGCAGCTTGAACGCAGGGTTGATGCGCGTCCACCAGCCCGACAATTTTGTCGACCTGCGCCCGCCCTTCTATTTGTAGCCCCTGGGGGCCGTAGTCGGCGATCTCGCTGATGCGCAGCGTATCGTCAAGATAGCGGACCAGCACCTCCCTTTGCATAAAGACACTCCTTCCGAGAAGAGAATGAATCGGGTAGAGATAATCATGTTCGCAGCCGTATGGTTTTCTGATCTGCGCGTTGCGCGCTGCGCCGGTTCGTCGGTGCGCAGCCATGGCCAGGCGGTGCTTGCTAGGGAGGACCTTCCAGATCTTTCAGGGCTTGTGGACTGCGGCGCACGAATTTCTTGACACCGCGGGCGAATTTGCGGCGGGGCAGGAGTACCCGCCGTCCGCACATTTCACATAGCAGGCCGATGTCGGCGCCCACCCGAACGATTTCCCAGCGGTCGCCGCCGCAAGGATGGGGTTTGCGCATCTGAACCAGATCGCCGGTGTAGAGCTTTTCGTTAATGGCGAGCATAGGCTGTGAAATCCATGAACTGCATGGCTACAGAAACTTGAATGATCTCGATCTGATAGATCGGGGGCCTAGATTTGTTGGCCCACAGCCTCTTCTTCCGGATGGGCGGCAGCCGCGCCGGTTCCACTGCGCAGGAGTCCCCCAAGTGCCAGCACAAAGCTTAGCAGATAGACCAGCCAGCCCAAGAAAGGAATCCGGCCCAGGAATACGATCAGCAACGCGCCCGTCAGCAGAAGCAGGAGCGGACTGCGATCTCCGCCCAGCCGCTCGCCGATTATCTCGCCCAGCCAGAAGCCTGTGAGCAGAGGGCTGAGGAACCAGACGAGGGCAGACGAGGCGCCCAGAAAGACGAACGTGGCGATTGCGGGGAATACGCCCCAAAAAGCCCAGGTAAAGGCCACCAATATGATCGATGCTACAGGAATAAAGACAAGCAGCACCGCGGCCAGCAGGCCGTACACACCGGTTTCGACCGGCTTTGCTCGAATTGCGGCTGCGGGGCGGATCAGCGCATTGGGCCTGAAACGCATCAGCAGCCAGCCGAGAATGGCGACGCCGATGCCGATGGCGACGGTCCGGAAGATCCAGCCGAATATGGCCCCAACGATCGTGCCGCCAGCGGCCTGGTCTTCGGGCGGCGCTTCAAATTGGATGTCGCGGGCAACGCCGGCAGGGAATTGGAGTTCCTCGGCGGCAGTGTATTTGAGTTCACCACCAATGCGAGCGGAATCACTGACACTGAATTCTCCGGCATGGATTTCGGCGTCGCCGCCGACTATGCCGGAGAGATCGAGCGTCCCCAGGCCGGCGCGGAGGTCACCACCGATTGCGCCGGAGAGATCGGCGCCGCCAGCGAAGACAAATGCGTCACCTCCAATCTCGCCAGTGACTCTCAACCCCGATGCGATTGATTGCGATCCCATGCCGGTAGGGATGGCGGCCGGCCCGCCGCCTGCGGAGAGGAAAGCATCATCGCCGACGATGCCCGAAAGTTCGATGCCGCCAGCCGCGGCACGCAGATCGTCCAGGACGGTACCGTGAATCACGATTCCGCTGGCTACAGCCCACAGGTCTCCTTCGACAATGCCGGTTGGGCCGATCTCGATGTAGCTGGCGCCGGCGATAAGGTCACCTTTGACGATGCCACCGATATAGATCTCTGTGGCGCCGATATAGAGGTCATCGTCCACAATCTCACCTGCGGCGAGCCGGTAGGTGTCGTCGCCGGTAAGTTCAGCGGACAGGGCGGCGCCGGAAACAGCCAGGGCCAAGATAGCCATGAACGCCACCGCCAGCCATCGCTTGGATATGGTTCGCAGTTTCAATTTTCGTCTCCTGAAGGATGATACAAGGTCAATTTCTTTCCCGCCGACTTCACATCCGGAAACAACGGAGACGGAAAGAAAGACGAGTGGACCGGCGTGTGCCATCCTAACACTACACTACGAGCTGACGTCCCCAAAGTTTCGGACGATCACAGCATAGTGGGGTGGGGTGACATGGTGGGCGCGGAGAACTGGAATCGGTGCTCTGCTATCTGCACTGAAAAGGAGACAGTAACCCGGCTTTTTGCAGTTGTGCCTGTCAGTCCCGCCAGACGACATTGTGGAACAGATCCGGCTCCTGGTAGGGGCCGGGGGCGGGATAGGCGCGGGTATAGTTTTCGTAACGGGACAGGCGGCGGCGCAGCGGTTTGGGCAGCGCCCGCAGCGTGGACGGGCCGCCGCTGTACTGGCTGGCATGGGCGCGGCTGGCCCGTTCCTTGTGCGCAAGAAAGGCGCGCACGTCGATGCGGGCGTGAATCGGGGTCTCCCAACCGGCGATCTGCACCAGATCGACATCTTTGTTGCGGCCCACCTGGCGGGGATTGCGGCCTGTCAGCTGCATGAATTTCACGATCCAGCGCAGCATGCTTTTGTCGAAGCTGGTGTAATAGAGCTTCTGAGCCGCGTAGGGAGGGAGACCGCCGCCGCGGTTGCGTTCCGGGTTCGACCCGTCGGCCTGTCCAGCGGCATAGAAGGCAGCGGTGACAGCCTCGCAGCAGCGAATGTGATCGGGGTGGCCATAGCCGCCGTAGGGATCGTGGGTAATGGCGACCTGCGGCTTCAGCCGACGGAAGTAGTCGATCAGTTCAGTCGTCAGCTGCTGCAGCGGCTGTTGCACCAGCGCCCTGGGGTGCTCATTGTCGGGCGAGCCGCGCATGCCGCTGTCGCGGTAGGGCAGATTCCAGACGCTGGCGACGCCCAGTTCGACGGCGGCGCGGGCAAGTTCCTCGCTCCTTTCCTGCGCCAGTGTGCGTTCACCTTGACGCTGGTGGCTCTCGGTGACGGAGCCGGCGTCGCCGTCGGTGGCGATGATGACATGCACGTGCACGCCCTGCGCGGCGTAGCGGGCCAACGTTCCTCCCGGCCCAAAGCTCTCATCGTCGGGATGGGCAAAGACGCCCAGTAGGGTACGTGAATTGTTCATATTGTGCTGCTCACTTGTTGTGGCCATTGGTTAATGGTTGGTAGACTGCGCCGGCCCGGCCGGTTCTGCTCTACCGCTAAGGAAATTCCAGATTATTTTGTGTACCAGTTGTTCGACCGGCGCGCGGTCGTCGGTAAAAACCGGTGTCCCTGCGGGTGGACCGGCTGCGCGTACGCGAGAAAGATTGCGATCGCATGATGAGACGCTGGCGCATCCGGCAACCTCCAGCGCGAACTGACGAAATTCGTGCGGCATCGAAGAGGGCAGGGCCGCGACATTGACGGCAAACACTTCCGGGGCAATCGGCTGGTTTGCGGCGAGGACCAAGGAGTTACCCAGGTCGTCGGGCGGGCCCGGCTCGTCGACGACCAGCACGGAAGGGAATACCTCGGCCAGGGTCGCGGCGAGCGCATCGACGAGCGCAAAGTCGGTCGCGGAACGGCCTACATTGATCATCAGGACCCCCTGATCGCTCATATGCGCCCGCGTCAGTTGGAAGAACTCAACGGTCGTGAGATGGAACGGTATGTAGGGGGGTCGGTAGGCGTCCACAAGCACAATGTCAAAAATCGCGTCGTCGGGCTGGTCCTGTAACCAGCGCCGACCGTCGGCGGCCACCGCTGTCAGATTGGGCTGGGTCATGTCAAAGTAGCGCTGTCCTACTTCGATAATCTGCGGATCGAGCTCAACGCCGACGATCTCCACCGGGCCATATATTTCTGTGTACAGATTCGGCGCGGTGCCGGCGGCCAGCCCGATCACCAGCACGCGCTCGTGCGGATCGAGGCTGCCCTGGGGTCGAAAGAGCGGCGCCAGCAGGAAATAGTCCCAGATTCCCAGGCTGAGCAGACTGTCGGGATGGTAGACGCTGTGGATGCCGACGCCTTCGTTCAGTTGGAGGTGACGCTCGCTCCCCCATGCCCGTACCAGAATGTAGTTGTAGAGAGATTCGTCTTCGTATAGAATTGGGTTGTCATCCTGGCTGTCCCAGTAGGCGCGCACGCTGCCGGGATCGATCAGGGCCAGTGCCAGTGTTACACACAGCGCCAGCAGCGCCAATCCGTAGAGCCGCCGGCTTTGACCGTGCAGGAGCGCTGCCACCAGTGTGACGACCAACAGCCAGAGGGCCAGCAGGTAGAAACTCCAGCGGGTGCCGTAGGAGGGGATCAGCCAGAGAACGGGCAGGAATGTGCCGATGATGCTGCCGCAGGTGCCGATGGCATAGAGGCGTCCGGCCACGCGGCCCGTCTGCTGCAGGTCGGTTACCGCCAGGCGCACTGCCCACGGGCTGACCGCTCCCAACAAGATCACGGGCAGGCTGAAGAGCAGCAAGACGACGAGCAGCGCGCCTGCGAGCAGACCTGGAAGATAGTCGTTCAGCCCCACCGTTGCCAAGCGCAGTATGGGCGGACTGATAGCCGGCGTCAGGGCGACGCCCAGCCCGGCAACAGCCACGAGCGTCAACAGCCCACCGAGGCTGGGGAAGCGGTCGGCCAGTTTACCGCCCAGCCAGGCACCCACGGCCAAGTAAGACAGGATCAGGCCGATCAAGGCTGCCCACACGATCTGGCTGTTTCCGAACCAGGGTTCCAGCAGACGAGCGGCGCTCAGTTCAACGCCCAAGGTGACTGCGCCCGCCGTGAAGACGAGCATCCGTAAGACAAAGGATTTCATACAGGAGCGACACGGTCCCGGTAGCTGCGGTTACGCCCACAGAATTGCCGTAACAGTATAGCACATCGGACACGGGCAAGGAGAGAGACTAGGTTCCGTTGACATTTTGGGAAGGCTGTTCAGATGTCAACAAGAACTGAAAGCCTGCAGGCCTGTTAGGGATGTTTCTCGCTTGAATGTTGAAATAGACAAAACCAATTGATCCGCGAAGTCACGCGAAGGGTCGCGAAGAACACCTTTTTGTCCGCGGAGGACGCGGAGGGACGCGGAGAACACCAAAGGCGTATCGGATTTTCTTTGCGTGACTGCGCCGCCCTTCGACGATCAGGCGTAATTTGCACCCGGAAGTCGCTGTTCAGACAAACGTCAACGAGCCCTAGTGCAGGCGGGTCTGTCCCAGATTTTTGGTGGACGTTGTCTGAATCAGGATTTGCAGGATTTGCGGATTTTCAGGATAGCAGGCGACCGATCGATTCTTGTTCAGCGGATCCTTTTCGCTTTGGTTGAAAGGGCAGTTCGCAGAGGGACAACAATATGGGATACACCCGTGCAGGCGAGCACGCTGACAGTATCTTTAACTGTGCGGAGTTTGCGTGCCGTTGTCATTGCTATTTGCGGGTTGCCAAGTGTCCAAAATGAAGTTGGAAACGGGCAATCATGCTGGGCGAAAGGGGGGATGCGATGAGTGAAATTGGCCCGATTGCTCTCTTTGGGTCGGGGGAGACGTCACCGGGCGCCCACCGGATCCATGAGCGGGTGATGCGTCAACTGCCAGCGCAGGTTTCGGTTGCCATTCTGGAGACGCCGGCCGGTTTTGAACTGAATTCGCACGCCGTGGCCGGTAAGGTCGGCGCCTATCTGGAACGCCATCTGCGCAATTATTCACCACAGATTTCGATCGTGCCGGCGCGCAAGCGCGGCACGGCGTTCGATCCTGACGACCCGGAACTGGCGGCTCCGTTACTTTCAAGCGATTATCTCTTTATGGGGCCGGGCAGCCCTTCGTACACGGTTCGCCAACTACGCGACAGCTACGCCTGGCACGCGTTGCGCGCCCGTCACCGGCTGGGCGCGGCGATCTGCTTTTCCAGCGCGACAACGGTGGCTTCCGGCCGCTACACGCTGCCGGTCTATGAGATTTACAAGGTCGGCCAGGATCTCCACTGGATCGAAGGTCTGGCTTTTTTCGACGATTTTGGACTGCGGCTGAGCGTGATTCCCCACTGGAACAACAATGATGGCGGCCACGAGTTGGACACCAGCCGCTGTTACATGGGCCAACCGCGCTTCGACGAGTTGCTGGCGTTGCTGCCGCCCGGAGTGACGATATTGGGCATCGACGAGAATACCGGCGTGGTGATCGAACCGATGACGGGGGTATGCGAGCTTGTAGGCCAGGGCAGCGCGACCGTGCTGACGTCCGAAGGCGAGCAGATCTTTGACAGCGGGACGCGTTTCCCTGCTTCTGCACTGGGAGATTGGCGCTTGCCGCCATCGCCGCAGGATGGCATTCCGGCGGAGATATGGCAGCGGGCCTGCGCGGCGCAGGCCGCGGCCGGACAGCCAGTGGACGAGCCGACACCGCAGCCGGTATTGGCGCTGGTCGAACAGCGCCAAGCCGCGCGCGAAGAGCGCGACTGGGCCAAGGCCGACGCGCTGCGGGATCAGATCGCGGGCCTGGGTTGGCAGGTACACGACACGCCGGACGGGCCGCGTCTGGAGAAGGTTGAAGTGCAGTGACCGGTTGCTGTTGACCAATTTCCGCCCGGCTTTGCCTACAAATCAATACAATATGCAAGGAGCAAGAACTGTGGCAGCAAACGCTTTGCCCAGCTTACAGGACCAGATTGAGGACAAGTACGACTCCTACCCGCATCACACGATCTCTTATCGCATACTGGTTAACAATGAAGGACAGGATCGTGAACGGAGTTTCGATGTCTGGGCCTCACGGGGAGAAATAGAGGAGTTTGCGAAAGACGGCTACCTGGTACGGGAGGCTTTGATCCAGGGCGAGCCATTGGAGCGGTTGCGCCGCGCGCTGGACGAAGTGGAAGAGGCAGAGTTTGAGACAGCCGACGGGAGCCGTTTGCGCGGCAAGGACTGGATTCCACGGCATCTGTTTGACAAACATGCCGACTTCCACAAGTTGATCAACTTTGAACCGCTGCTCTCGGTTGCGCGCGCGGTACTCGGACCCTTTGTGCGCATTCGCCAGCTGGCGGCCCGCATCAGTTACCCAGGCCAGCCGGTCCAGTTCACCCGCTGGCATCACCATCAGCCGGGCATGTCGGAGCCGGCGCCGCCCTTTTTCGCCTTTCCGCACAAGCTGGACTGTCTCCTCTATCTGGACGAACTGAACGACGCCAATGGGCTGCTGGCAGTTGTGCCCGGTACCCATCTGGGTGTTGGTGAGGACCTGCCATTGGAGGAGTATGGCGACATAGCGGGCCAGCGGGAGTTGCGTGCGCCGGCCGGCACTTGCGTGCTCCTGCACGGCAACCTGTGGCATCGCGCCATGCCGACGAGTGCGGAGGGCGAGAAACGCCGCGTGCTGATTCTGAGTTACGGCCCGACGTGGATGCGCAGTTCGCCCTTTGATGAGAGGCCGGAGAACGGGCTGTTGGAGAAGGTGATCGAAGAGGCCGACCCGGCGACGCGGGAGTTGCTGGGTATGGGCGGGTATCAGTAGTTGAAAGGCGTGGAGCAGTGACGATGAGCAGGCTCCCCCCCATTCACCCGGGAGAAATACTCTATCATGAGTTTCTCCTCCCGCTAGACATAACTCCAGACCGGCTGGCCAAGGCGATCGGTGTCGACGCGCGACGGATTGATGCCATCGTCCACGCGCAGCGCTCCATCACGGCCGAGACGGCGCTACTATTCTCACGCTTTTTCGGAAATTCTGCGGAATTCTGGATGGGGCTGCAAAATCAGTACGACTTGGAGACTACAGGGGACCGTCTTTCCCAAAAGCTGGACATGGTGGTGGCCTACTCGTCTGTTGAATGAATCAGGTTCCTCGTCCAAGAGGCGCTGATCGATCCACAACTTAAAAACACAACCAGGATTGTGTGGTCCAGGACTCACTATGTTCAGATCCCAGAGTTTGCACTCGATTCCATCCGTGTTCGCTTCAACTTCCACAAGCCCCAACCCTGCCAAGACGCGAACCGCCTTCCCGTTCCAGCGCCACAGAGTTGTAGAGCGCATTTTGCTCCACTATGCCTGAGATGCGCGCTTACAGGAAACACGCGGTTACAGGCTGGCGCATTGCTTATTTGAATGCATCCGCTGCGCACGGATAGCAGCCTGTCCCCTCTCCTTCCCCGGAGAAGGAGTCCCAGCAACTAGTGATGATTGTATGGGCTATAGAGATAGAGGAATAGACCGCCGAAGCGGCCGACGGTGCGCGTGGCGGCGGTCGCGGTTGAAGCAACTCTCGCCAACTGTTCCCTCAATTGGGCGTCCCGCTCAGCGGGGCGGGTGCATTGGCATGACCACGTGCAGGAATTCATCGTCGCCGATGCCGAGGGGACGGATGGTGCCGGGGCGGTTGGATTGCGTGGTCTCGAGGACCACCTGTTCCTCGTCAATCTGGCTGAGCACGGCGATCAGATAGCGGACGTCGAAGTCGATCTCGAGATCCTCTCCTTCCACCATCACATCCAACTCATTTTTGCTGTTGCCCATCTCTGCGCTGCTGGCGGTAAGATGCAGGTTGCCGACACCGCTGTCGCCGTTGGGCTGGATCTTAAGGCGGACGATGTTGGCGTTGTCGCGGGCGAAAAGCTGCGCGACTCGCACGGCCTGGAGGAAGGCGTCGGTGCCGACCACTGTGCGGGTGTTGTGGCTCTTGGGGATGATGGCGCGGTAGTCGGGGAAGCGGTCGGCGATCAGTTGGCTGACCAGATCGACCTGGTGAAAGGCGCCGCGGTTCTCGGCCCCCTTGCCCCACACTCGGAAGAGAATCTGATTGCGGGCTTGAGTCACGGTCACCTGGACGGGGCGCTCGTCCTCGGCGTCGACGATGATGCGGCCCAACTCGCTCAGGTGGCGGGCCGGCACGACGACCGCCATATCGTCGGTGAAGGCCTCGTCGACTTCGATGCTGCGCACGCTGAGCCGGTAGCCGTCGGTTGCAGCCAACGAGAGGCGCTCCTTGGCGAAGGTAACCTCGACACCGGTAAGGGTCGGCCGGCTCTCATCGGTCGCCGCGGCGAAGACGACCTGGTCGATCATCTTGCCTAGCCCGGCGGTTTCAAGCGCGATTGTGCGTCCCTCCAGGGCTTCAGCCGTTTCTTCCGGCCCGTCGCCGTTATCGACGGTCGGGATTACGGGAAACTCCTGGGCGTCGATGCCTTTTATATTGGCATCGAATTTGGCGCAGCGAAGATGGAGTGATTGGGTGCGTACGGACAGTTCCATTTCGATCTTGTCGGGCGGCAGGCTGTTGACGAACTCGGTCAGCAAGCGGGCCGGCACGGTGATGGCGCCTTCATCCTCTACACGGGCGCCGACCCAGCAGTTGACGCCGATCTCCAGATTGGTGGCGGCCAGCCGCAGCTGATCATTCTTCGCCTCCAGCAGGATGTTGCCGAGCACCGGCAAAGTACTGCGGGACGATACCGCGCGACCGACGATCGACAAGCCCTTTGACAGATTCTCCTGAAAGCAGCTTACGCGCACTTTTGCCTCCCATCCATCGGCTCAGGCTTTAGCAAATGCTGGGCAGATGCAGTTGCAATAGCCTTCAAAATTGGTCTGAGCACCTTACATTTGTCTCTGATTCTGAACCCATATTGCGGGGTCGTAACTCACCTGACAATATAGCACAGCAGATTTACCAAGCCAAACCACGGCCACCAAAAAACTGTCTGAGAAGAATGTGTCGAGCCGTCTCGCGGGTCCCATTGGCAGCGAGGCGCCCGGGGGACCTGGCCCGGCAGCAGCGCGAATGTGGCCTGCAGCGAAGGAGGATAACCGCAGTTTGGCGACTGGCAGTCAGATTCTCTATAATTGAAGCGAGCACAACCGGAGAAACGAGGAGCGAGGTATTCTCTCTGACTTAGCCGCCGCCAAGGTCTTGATGCTTGGAGCCGGCTGCCGGCCAAACTCGCTCCTCTGCATTCTCTTCTCTCTCCGCAACCATTGCAGCGATGGCGTGTTATTACTGATGAATGGGAACTCTCTGAGCGGACCGGAAAACAACGCCAATGGCAGCCGTCCCGGCGCCTCATCTGCTTCGGAGCCTGAGGACGAGCGGGCGATTGAATCGGCGTTGGTAGCGAAGGCGCAGAAAGATTCGAATGCGTTTGGCGAACTGTATGAGCGGTATATCGATCGCATCTATTCTTATGTCTTCAGCCGCGTCCAGAATGTTCAGGACGCGGAGGACCTGACCGCCCGCATTTTTTACCGAGCGCTTGATCGCCTGAACAGTTACGAGGACAGGGGATTGCCCTTTGGGGCATGGATGTTCCGCATCGCTCACAATCTGGTCGCTAACTGGCACCGGGATCAGAGTCGCCGCAGTTTCGTCTCGATCGACGGGGTGATTTTTCCGGCAGAGCGGCGCGATGAACCGGAGGCGGCAACAGAACGGCGGGCTGGGGAGGACGCATTGTGGGCCGCGATCGAGCGCCTGCCGGAGGAGCGGCGTCAGCTGTTGTTCCACAAGTTTGGCGATCAGTTGACAAATATCGAGATTGGCGAACTGATGCAGAAGAGCGAGGGCGCGATCAAGTCGCTCTATTTTCGCACACTTGCAGCGCTGCGCCAGGATCTGGGCGAACAGTTCGACGGCGAAGGGGCACACAGCGCTGCCGAACGGGAGGCAAAATAATTTCTGATGGACACCACGAAAAGTAAATTTCTGGGTTGGTGGAAGCAGTTCAGAATCGCCTTTGTGACCTGCACAGGCTTTTTCAGATACGCGACCGATGGGGTCGCAAAAACCTTCGGCGACTCCATTCTGCGGTTGCGGCGTACCGATAGGGGTAGTGGGGATGCGGAGGTCGAATTGATGCCCGAAGAGGAGAAGCAGTTCGGGCAGATTGTGACTTCTCTAGGCAGACTCTTCCCCTTTGTGCAGCCATCCCCGGCATTCCGGGAGCGGTTGAAGGAGGCTTTGGTGGCCGAGCAAAGGCAACGGCTAGCCTACCGGGCAGCGGTTCCGGCCCCGCAGGAGAGCGGTATCTCCTGGCGCTGGTCTCTGGCCGCGACCGTGCCGCTATTGATCGGAGTGCTGGCCACCATTCTATGGCGGCGCAGTCATCGCTCTAGTGAGCAGTTGGTCTCCACGGTCGTGGGGCGGTAGGCCCGTACCTCTACCGCCACAGGTTGCAACGCGGCCGTCTCGGCTGCTGCGCCAAGATGGCCGCAGCACTTCGTTTCAATCAGACCTCTCGCTTGCCCTCTCAAAAACAGTTGAGCCACGCCCTCGCGTGCAAACATGATAGAAAGAAGGTACGCATAAGGAGTACCTGGGCTGGGCTGCGTTCCGAATCCGGGCAGGAGACAGTTTGGCAATATCACGATTGCTATTGACAGATATAGTTCTTGGGCGTTTATTAGTTTAAGGAACATCAGTTTGTTTGCGGCCCAGCAAGACCTTGGCATTGGCCAGGCAGTTGCAGAGAGAAGCCAACCAATCCTGGGATATTGCGCCCGTAGTCACCAGAAATTGACGGGTAATTCGCCGCAAACATCCACACAACCGAATCATGGGCAATCAACGACGATTTGCCGCTCAGGCGTATGACCCTCCCCAAACAGCACGTAATCGCGGGAGGAGGGGGAACGACCCCAAACCGTCCCCTTTCCCTCCGACAGGGTCTTGCGCGAAGCTCCTTCCTCACTTTCCCTACCCAATTGTACGCTATGTAACGCTATCTGTTGGAGCGGTATCTCGTAGTCGCCGACTCTTTCCAGAAATTCCAGTTTCTGACGATCCGCACACTGTTCGCGGCGCGGCCGATAGTGCCGGTTGCGGACGGCGGCGGCTCGCGTACTCGCGAGGTCTCCAGGAACGACCGCCAGGACGATTCCCAGTCCAGCAGCAATTCAGAGAAGAACGGTCTTGGCTGGCCACAAAGTGCCAGGCCGGTGTCGGCGCGCGCGGTTTGCCCGGATTCTGGCTTTCTTATGGCCTGGAACAGGCATCCGGCAGGCATGGCATTTGGAAAAAGCCCAATCTCTTTCCGTATCGCGGCCGCATTTCGTATGCGATCCCGCGGCCGGATCAGTTTTGAGAGTAATAGACGAAGTATTCACACAGAGGAGGTAGAGACAGATGTTGCCACAGAAACAGGTCAATGGAGCCCTGTTCGGCAACGGACGGTCTGCTGTCATGGCGTCGGGTGTCTGGCTGGCAGTGTCCTTGCTGACCGTTTGTGCCGCCCTTCCCCCGCTTGTTCGCACCGCACACGCCCAGGAAAATGTCCGGGCGATCGATGCTGTGCGCGTGGAGAACAGTCAGCCAGGGATTCTTGAACTCTTATGGGATCCCCCGACAGAGACGCCACTTGACTACCATGTCAGTTGGGCGCTAGCGGGCGAAGATTTGCCGTCGGAGAATGATGATCAAGGGAATGCATTTCCGACAAGCCCTGCCTATACGATCGCCGGTCTGGCCGAGGGAGTATGTTACAAAGTGCGGCTGCACGCTCGTTACGGCGACGGCGCGGGCGATTGGACGCAGCCGGTCGTATCTGTTGTTCAAGTTTCCCCGCCGACTAACACGCCGACGGTCATGCCTACGGAGGGGCCGATCAACACGCCGACGCTTATTCCTACGGAGGCATCGACCGTCACGCCGACGCTCATTCTTGCGGAAGCGCCGACCGACACGCCAACGCTAATGCCTACGGCCACGCCTACCTGTGATCCCACACCGGCAACTAGCGAAAGGGGGGCTCACAGTGATTCGGGAGGCATCTGTGACCGCACTCTCCAGGTGCGCGACACTATCATAGGCCTTCTGAACAGCCAGAACCTGGGCAGCCTTGGCATCCAAAATTGCAGCGAGGTGACCGACGAATACTTAACAAGAATCTTCCAAATGGACCTTACCGGTGGCGGCGCTGGCTCCCCCATCAGTTCATTGCAGGCTGGCGATTTCGGGGGTCTAACGGGTCTGCGCGAGTTGATCCTACAAGACAACAACCTGCGGGAACTTCCGGCAGGTATCTTCGACGGCCTCTCGCAACTGGAGATACTCTGGATGGAGAATAGCGATATTGCTTCACTGCCCGACGGTGTTTTCGACGACCTTATCGGCCTGCATACGCTGTCATTGCATGGCAACGATCTTGCTTCTTTGCCTAACGGCGTCTTCGACAGATTGTCGGGTCTGAGGCGGTTGGCTATTTCCGATAATGATCTGTCTTCACTGCCTGGCGGCGTCTTCGCCGAGCTTGGCAATCTGACGGCTCTCGTCGTATCGGACAACGACATGACTTCACTGCCTAACGGCATCTTCAGTGGTCTGTCCCAACTGGAGGTCGCGAATTTCTCTGGCAATCGGACGGATCCCTTCGGCTTGGGAACGGATCTGGAGTGGTCCGGCGAGGGGGTCGTCGTAAAGGTCGCCGAGGGCGCGCCTATGGAAATGTCGATTACATTGACGGCAAAGAACGGGGTGCCCGCCCGCACCACCGTAATAATTAAAGGCGGCCAGAACCGCAGCGCAGCTGCCGCGATCGTGCCTGTAGACATTTACGCCGACGTCAAGGTGAGTATCGGAGAGGCCGTTTTCCAAAACTCTCAATATCTTTTGGGCCTCGCCATCGGCAGGGGCAAGCCGATAGTGTTGGAGGCGCAACCCACACCAACGGCCACATTCACGCCGACAGCGACACCTACGCCCATACCGACGGCGACGTCTATGCCGACGGCGACCCCTACACCTACGGCGACGTCTTTGCCTATGCCGACGGCGACGCCGGCCCCTACGGTCGATATCTCCGGCGAGAGCCGCACTGATTGCTCTCTACCATGCCGCCGACGGCGCCAATTGGGTCAACAGCATGAACTGGCTGAGCGACGCGCCGATCAGCACCTGGTACGGAATCACCACTGACGGCAGCGGTCGTGTGGTCGATTTGGACTTAAGGGACAACGGGTTGAGTGGAACCATTCCGCCACAGCTGGGGAACTTGTCCAAATTGGTCGAACTAGACTTGGCATGGAACAGTTTGAGTGGAACCATCCCGTCGGACCTGGGACTCCTCTTAGATCTGACATGTCTGTTCCTGCATCGCAACGGGCTGAGCGGCCCGATCCCGTCGGAGTTGGGTAGTCTGACCAATTTGGGAACGATGTCCCTAAATAACAACAAGCTGAGCGGCCCAATCCCGCCGGAATTGGGCAACCTAGTCAAACTGAACTCTCTGTCGCTCTATAACAACGAACTGAGTGGCTCCATCCCGCCGCAATTGGGCCGCCTCTCCCGGTTGGAGGGTCTATACCTCTTTGGCAACCAGCTGAATGGAGAAATCCCGTCGCAGCTGGGCAACCTGGACAACCTCAAGTCTCTGTCTCTATCCAACAACAAGCTGAGCGGCGCGATTCCCTCTCAGCTGGGCGACCTGAACAAACTGGAGTCTCTGCTTCTATCGAAAAATGAGTTGAGCGGCACAATCCCCTCTCAACTCGGAGGTCTAGCCAAACTGAAGAACCTGCACCTGTCAGAGAATGCTTTGAGCGGCCCAATCCCCCCGCAGTTGGGCAACCTGGGCAACTTGGAGTCTCTAAGGCTTGCCGAAAACGGGTTGAGCGGCGCGATCCCCGCGCCGCTGGGCAACCTCACCAGGCTGGAGAATCTAAACGTTGTCAACAACGCGCTGAGTGGGGCGATCCCCCCGCAGTTGGGCAACCTGGCCAACCTGGAGTCTCTGTGGCTCTGGGGTAACGAGCTGAGCGGGACGATCCCTCCGCAACTGGGCCGCCTCACCCGCCTGCACCAGGTGTACCTCTCACACAATCAGTTGAGCGGTTGCATTCCCGCGGCTTGGCGGAATGTTCCTGAGAATGACTTTGGCAGCCTGTACCTGGATTTCTGCCAGTAACCGCAATGCGGCCTTGGAGGTAGCCGCTCGGTTCGGATCCTTCCCGCCGGAGGGCGCATTTGGGAAGCAGATGAGCCCTCCAGACGGGGAGGCGTTCACTCCAGGGTCAAACGGTCGGGGACAGTATCATTTCAGGTAGCGGAGAAGCAATCGACTATGCGGAGACGGGCGCCTGGGGGTAGGTTATCGGGCGCGTGAAATTCAGAAAAGAACAATGTCGTCGTATGTCATCGCTTTTTCTTCTTTTGGTTGCGCGTGACGCTGCTCACCCGATCCACCTTCGCTGCACGCTTTGTTGCCGGACGCTCTGAATACTTTTCGCCAGCAGGTTGCTGCGCCGCATCCGTTTCTTCAATCAACCGCCCCTGTACTGACTTTTCAACTGTCTTGGCGGCGCGTTTCGTGCCCCTGCCGGTGTCTGCTTGTTTGGGCTGGGGCGTTTTTGCGGCGCCGCGGGGTGTTGTCGACCGCTTCGGTGCAGGCGCTTCGGCATTGGGCGCCGGCTCCGGGGGGCTGTCCTGGCTGGCGCGTGGGGACGGCTTTGTCCGGCTGGCAGACTTCGTGGCGACCTTTTCTGGAGCGACCTTTTCTGGAGAGGAGGCCTCTGTCGCGGGTGTCTTTTCGGAGGCAGGCGCCGCCTTACCGGCCCGGGTCGACTTTGACCTGCGAGCTGTTTCGCTGGCCAGCGGACGTGTTTTGGGCTGCGCGGGCGGAGCCTCATTGCCTGAGGCGCGGGCCCCGGTTTTGGTCGCCCGCCTCGTCCGTTTGGTCGCTCTCTTCGCCCCATCCTGACCGTTGCTTTTCGGCGCTGGGGTTGCATTGGCGCCCGTACCGTGCCGCGCGCCATCTCCGCTGCCATTCATTTGCGGTTCAGGGGACAGCGGCAGACTGTCCATGGCCGGCATGATCGGGGAGATCACCTGTAAGGCCGCGACAGCGTCGCTTTGGGCCAGGTCCACCGCCCGCGCGCCCTGTGCATTTCGTCCGCTGGACGGCATCTCGTCCACCTGCAGGGGTTTTGCCACGCCCCTTTGCGTCACGAAGGCCGCAAAGGCATGCTCCGGCGTCAACATGGCCGCACCGACCAGGTCGCCGCTGCGCTCGCCGAGCTTGTGGGCGATGATGCCACCGCCGCCGCGGCCCTGCAGGCCGAACTCGTTCATACGCGTGCGTTTGACGAGACCGGCAGATGTGACGGTGAGCAACTCGCCATCGGGCGCGACCGGCAGCGCGGCAACCACTTCATCGCCCCGATTCAGATTGATGCCGGCAACGCCGCGTGCGGCCGGACCCATCGCCCGCACCGTCTCCTCGGGGAAACGAATCGAGCGGCCCTTGCGGGTGACGAGCACGACTTCGCCGTTGCCGGGAGTCACAAACGCGCAGCCAAGCCGGTCTTTGGCCTCCAGACGGATCACGTCCAGAACGCTTACCGCCTCCTGCATGAAGTCGGAGAGCGCGATGCGCTTGACAGTGCCCTGGCGAGTGACCAGAAAGAGAAAGCCCTCAGTTGCGGCGTGCGGCAGCGCCACCATAGCGGCAATTGTGTCCCGCCGGCTGAAATCGGTCAGGTCGGCCAGATGCCTGCGCCCCTCGGGGGGAAGTTCATGGACCCCGAGGCGGTAACAACGCCCGGCGGCGGCGAAGAAGAAGAGTTGATCGCGCGTGTTGGCTGTGAGCAGGGCCGCAGCCGCGTTTTGGGCTGCCTGGCGCAGGCTGGCGCGACTGATACCGGCGAAGTCTTGCCGCCGCAAGGCACCCTTGGCGCCCAGAGCCACCCATACGCGCCGGTCCGGCAGCAGATCGGTAGCCGAGAGGGTGCCTTGCGCGCGTTCGACGATCTGCGTGCGGCGGCGGTCGGCGTGCTGCTGGCGCAGAGCGAGGAGTTCATCGCGAATAGCGCCGAGTATCTTGCCGGCGTCGGACAGCAGATCTTCCAGGTAAGCGATAAGCTGTTGCAGTTCCTTATGTTCATCCTGGAGCTGTCTACGCTCCAGCGCGGTCAGTCGTCTCAGAGGCATATCCAGAATTGCCTGTGCCTGAACCTGCGTGAAGCCGAATTCGCGCATCAGATTGGCGCGCGCCGTGTCCACCCGCTGGCTGCGGCGAATCGTCTGGATCACTTCGTCGAGGATGTCGAGCGCCTTGAGCAGCCCTTCAACAATATGTGACCTGGCCCTTGCCTTGGCCAAGTCGAACTGCGAGCGGCGGCGGATAATTTCCTGACGGTGCTCGATGAAGAGACGCAGGATACGTTTGAGGGTGAGGGTAACAGGCTCGCCATCCACGAGGGCCAACAGAGACATGCCGAATGTCTGTTGCATGGGCGTCAGTCGGAGCAGGCGCGCCAGCACAGTTTTCGGCTCCACGTTGCGTGTCAGCTCGATGACGATGCGCATGCCGGTACGGTCGCTCTCGTCCCGCAGGTCGGTGATACCATCGATCTTGCCATCCCGTACGAGCAGAGCGATGCGCTCCAGAAGATTGGTCTTGTTCGTCTGATAGGGAAGTTCGGTCACGACGATCCGGCTGCGGCTGCGGCTCATCTCCTCAAAATGAGCTTTGGCTTGCATGATCAGTCGCGCCCTGCCGGTGGCATATCCCTGGGAGATGGCGTCGATTTCCTCTTCGCCTTTGGTGCCTTGGCGATAGCGGAAAAGGATGCCGCCGGTGGGGAAGTCCGGCCCTTTAATGAATTGCAGAAGATCATTGACGCCGACTTCGTCTATTTTATCGAAGTGATCGATCAGATAGACGGTGGCGTCAACGACTTCGGCCAGATTGTGGGGGGGAATGTTAGTCGCCATGCCCACGGCGATGCCATTGGCGCCGTTGACGAGAAGGTTGGGCAGTGCGGCCGGGAGTATGCCCGGCTCCTTGAGCGTGGTATCAAAGTTGTCGGTCCAGTCGATCGTGTCCTTCTCGATATCCGTCAGCATCAGATCGCTGATGGCTGTCAGGCGCGCTTCGGTATAGCGCATGGCCGCGGCGTTGTCACCGTCGATCGAGCCGAAGTTGCCCTGACCATCGACCAGCGGGTAGCGCAAGCTGAACTCCTGCGCCATACGCACCATGGCGTCATAGACGGAGGTATCGTTGTGGGGATGATACTTGCCCAGCACTTCGCCGACGATACGGGCGCTCTTCTTGTAGGGTTTGTTGCTGGTCAGCCCCATATCGTGCATAGCATAGAGGATGCGTCGATGCACCGGTTTGAGGCCGTCGCGCACGTCGGGCAGAGCGCGGGCGACGATGACGCTCATGGCATAGTCAAGATATGCGGCGTGCATCTCAGTGGTGATATCGATCTCGCGGACGGTTCCTATCATTTTACTCTTCTACTCTTTGATCAGGGCGTCAATGGTCGTGTTAAGCGCGGCGGCGATGCGAGCCAAGGCGGATGTGGAACCGGGTTTGTGTCCCCGCTCGATCTCGGACAGGTAGCTGACGGCGATCCCCGTGCTCTGGGAGAGATCACGCAGCGTCATGTTGAGATGGTTTCGGAAGGCGAGGATGGGGCTTTTGCCGCGAATGATGGCAACAGCCACCTCGTGCGGGACGCGGCTGCCGTCTTCCGCATCGAGAGCGGCCAGCCTGTCCTCCAGTTCGCTATTGTGGTTGAGCAACGCCTCGTACTCCATTCGGCCTTCGTTTTCTTGCCCCCATGCAAAAATGTTCTCATAGGGCGAACATCTCGTCAAGGGGGGAGGCGGCAGTGGTGCAAAACAGAAGTGCGGCCTGTTTCATTCTGTCATTGGATGGCTATGTCAGGTGTGGAAGAGAAGTTTTGAAGGGGGGTACATCACGTTCCTATCAGTCCCTCCCTCACTTGAACCGCCGTTCCGTTCACACTGTCTCCAATTTCAGCGCCTGCCGGAGTTCAATCACCTGATCGCGCAGAGAGGCGGCCCGCTCGAACTCCAGCTCCTGGGCCGCTTCCTGCATCTCCTCTTCCAGCGCGGCGATCTGCTTGACCAGTTCGTCCGGGGACAGGGCTGCCAGGTTGAACACACCGGCTTCGCCGCCGCCGTCGACGCTGTATTCGGCCTGGTCCTCCGCCATGACCTTCATGCGGTCGGTGAGGTCGCGGATACTCTTGACGATGCTGCGGGGTTCGATGCCGTGCTCCCGGTTGTGGGCCTCCTGAATCTGACGGCGGCGATTTGTCTCGCCGATAGCGTTCTCCATCGCTTCGGTCATCTTATCGGCATAGAGAATGGCGCGCCCCTCCACGTGCCGGGCCGCGCGCCCAATATTCTGAATCAGCGATGATTGGCTGCGCAGGAAGCCCTGTTTATCGGCGTCCAGAATCGCGACCAGCGTCACCTCGGGCAGGTCCAGCCCCTCGCGCAACAGGTTGATGCCGACAACCACGTCGTAGACGCCCAGGCGCAGATCGCGCAGGATCTCGATCCGTTCCAGGGTATCGATCTCGCTGTGGAGGTACTGGACTTTGACGCCCAGATCGGCCAGATATTCGGCCAGATCTTCGGCCATTCGTTTCGTGAGCGTCGTGATCAAGGCCCGCTGGCCGACGGCGACACGTTGATGCACCTCGTGCAGCAGGTCTTCGATCTGTCCCTCGGTCGGCCGCACTTCGACGATTGGATCCAAGAGACCGGTAGGGCGAATGATCTGCTCCACCACCTGCGCGGCGTTACTGATTTCATACTCGGCCGGTGTGGCGCTGACGTAGATCGCCTGCTTCGCGACTTCGGCAAACTCATCGAATGTCAGCGGGCGGTTGTCCAATGCGCTGGGCAGCCGGAAACCATGCGAAACCAGCACCTCTTTGCGAGAGCGGTCGCCGGCGTACATGCCCCGGATCTGGGGGATCATCATGTGGCTCTCGTCGATAATTGCCAGCCATTCGGCCGGGAAATAATCAAGCAGCGTCCATGGGCGGCTGCCGGGGGGACGGCGCGCCAGATGGCGGCTATAGTTTTCGACGCCGTTGCAATAGCCGATCTCTTGCAGCATCTCGATGTCGTAGCGGGTACGCTGGCCGATGCGCTGGGCCTCCAGCAGCTTACCCTGGCTCTCCAGGAAGGCGGTCTGCTGTTTGAGTTCGTCTTCAATGTCGACGATTGCTTCCCGGACCTGATCCTGATGTGTGATGAAATGCTTGGCCGGGAAGATTTCCACCTCGGGGTAGTCGTCCAGGACCTCGCCGGTGAGGGTATCGATCTCGCTGATGCGTTCGATCTCATCTCCCCAGAAGCTGACGCGAAAGGCGTTGTCGCTGTAGGCGGGCTGCACCTCCAGCACATCCCCACGCACGCGGAATTTCGCCCGCTGCAGGGCCGTGTCGTTGCGCTCGTAAAAGATGTCGACCAGGTGGCGCAAGACTTGATTGCGGCGTACCATCTCGCCTACGGTCAACTTCAGGGCCACCTGCCCATAATCCTGTGGGCTGCCCAGGCCGTAGATGCAGGAGACCGAAGCGACGATTACCACATCCCGCCGGCTGAAGAGGGCGGTGGTAGCAGCCAGACGGAGACGCTCGATCTCCTCGTTGACCTGGGCATCCTTTTCAATGTAGGTGTCGCTGCGGGGGATATAGGCCTCTGGCTGGTAATAGTCGTAGTAGGAGACGAAGTACTCCACCACATTATTGGGAAGAAACTCACGGAACTCGCTGTAGAGTTGCGCGGCCAGCGTTTTGTTGTGGGCGATAACCAGGGTCGGCATCTGGATCGCTTCGATGACCTTGGCTATCGTGTAGGTCTTGCCGCTACCGGTGACGCCGAGCAGCACCTGGTGCTGCATCCCTGCATCAACGCCGGCGGCAAGTTTGGCGAGGGCCTGGGGCTGATCCCCCGTCGGTTGAAAATCGCTAATTACCTGAAATGGCGGCATTTCCGGCTCCATCGAACTGATGCACTTGTACTTCGCTAACCAGCTTTACCATATTGCTCGGAAAAGGAGAGACCGTTAACGCTGCTCCCGCGCCCCCAAGGTGTAGGCCGGGCGTAGAGTCCTGGCATCATAGGGGACTCACATTGGTAATGCAGGCCGGGCGGCAGCCTAACGGTGATCGCACAACGCTTCCCATCCAACAGCGGAGAATTCCGATAAACCGAACTTTTGTTCGCGTATTGTAACCGATTATACCCGCTTTGCTCGAATCTGTCCAGCATATGCGGGTTGCGCGGAATTGCCGGAATTGGCCATTCCGACAGACGCGCTGATCGTGTATAATCGGATCTGATGAGAGTATTCCGTTGTCGGCAGCAAAGCCATCGAAAGAGAGTCCATCGGCGCGGCGGCGCCCAGCTGCGCGCCTTTGCGCTGGCTGCCGCGCTGCTGGCAGCCGCGTTGTTGGGAAGCGACTTCGGCGCCGGCCTGCCGCATGTGAGATTCGCTGCCGCCCAGGAGGCGGCCACGTCTTCGCCCAGTTCGCAAGGCTCAGAAACGACTGCGGCGGCGGAGCAGCAGGTGACGACGGCCACGGCAACCCGTTCGACTCAAGAGGTGCTGGAGTCGTTTCGCGCCACTGCAACTGCCGGCGCGCAATTGACGGTGACCGCGGTGGCGGAAGCAACCAACTTGGCGCTCACGCCAACGGTAACGCCAACGCCCTTGCCTACGCATACACTCACACCGACCCCTACGCCCACACCGACCCCTACGCCCACACCCTCATCCACGCCCACACCCTCATCCACGCCCACACCTGGCCCGGATGAAATTCTGGAGGCCCGCATCGACGATCTGATCGCCGGTATGGGCGTCGACGATCGTGTAGGTCAACTGTTTGTGGTTACCTTCCAGGGCAACCATGTGGAGCCAAGAAGCGATGTCGCCGAGTTGATTGTAGAGTACCGGGTGGGCGGCGTGGTCATCAGCCCCAAGAACCGCAACTTCAGCAACTACAGTGGTACAACTCCGGAGGATGTCGCGCGGCTTACGAATCAGTTGCAGGCATTGGCCTATGGCATATATCTCGCCCCATCGGAGGCGCTGAACATTAAAGAGGGGGCGCCGGCCATCCCAGGTATTCTGCCTTCTACTCTGGAACAGAGATTGCCGCTGGAGCTTCCGTTGTTGATCGGCGTGGAACAGGGGGGCGATGGCCTGCCGGTCACAGCTCTGCGCGCCGGCTTTACAGCCATCCCGCCACAGATGGCGCTGGGCGCAACCTGGGATCCGGGACTTGTGGAGGAAGTCAGTGCAGTCCAAGGCCGCGAAATGCGCAGCGTGGGGGTGAATCTGCTGCTGGGGCCGGCGCTGGACGTGATGGAACAGCCGCGGCCGGATCTGGTGACGGGAGTGGGGCTGCATACATTTGGTGGTGAACCGTTCTGGGTTGGCCGGATGGGCCAGGCCTATGTATCCGGCATTCACCGCGGCAGCGCCGGCCGCGTCGCCACAGTGACCGGACATTTCCCTGGCCTGGGGGGTACGGATCGACGGCCGGATGAGGAGATCGCGACAATACAAAAGAGTTTGCAGGAACTCCAACGAATCGAACTACCACCGTTTGCCGCGGTCACTGAGCGCCCCTCCGCGATTCTGCGGGCGGATGGGACGATGGCCGCCACCGAGGCGCTGATGTCCGGACATATTCGCTTCAGCAGCTTCCAGGGCAGCCGTGAGCGCACGCCGCCGATCAGCCTGGCGCAGGAGTTGGGAATTCTCCTGGATCTGGACGAGTTTGCGCCCTGGCGCGCGCAGGGCGGCATCTTGATGAGCGACGCGCTGGGCGTAATGGCCGTGCGCCGCTACTATGACCCGCCCCTGCAAGAGTTCCCTCGGCGGCGCATCGCTCTCGACGCGTTTATCGCCGGCAACGACCTGCTCTATCTGGCAGATTTTTCTCTGACAGACAGCTGGCTAGATGAGAGGGCCAATATCAAAGAGACGATTATTTTCTTCCGCGAGCGTTACACAAACGATGCCGAGTTTGCCGCGCGCGTGGATGCCTCGTTACGACGGATTTTGCGCTTGAAACTGCGGCTGTATGCCCCTGTCAATATGACCGATACGGCGACCACTGCTCTCCCGTCCAGCGATGATCCGATTGAGATCGAAATAGCAGATGTTGTGGTGGGGCCAGCCGACCTGGAGGAGGGGTTCAGCCCCGAACATCAGAGAGAGGCGCAGATGCTGCTTGATCAGGTCGCGAGCGAGGCGTTGACGACCTTTTTCCCCGATTCCCCGGGGCTGGCCGATCCGCTACCTGCGCCGCCGGGGGTAGACGAAAATATTTTGATCTTCACCGACAGCCGCATTTTGCATGAGTGTGACGGCTGCCGGGCGGTGCCCGCGGTCGAGCCGACTGCATTGGAAGAGATAATGTTGCGGCTCTACGGGCCGGAGGCGACCAACCAGTTGCGGACGGAGCGGATACGCAGCCGTACTTTTGCCGATTTGAACTCTCTTCTCAACGGCACGGCCGAACAGGCGCTGGCAGCCGCTCTGGAGGAAGAGATTCTCAACGCAAACTGGCTGATCTTTGCCATGCTCGACGTGGACGTAGCGAACTACGACAGCAGCGACGCGGTCAAACGGTTTCTGCGTCAGCGCAGTGACCGGTTGCCGGGGAGCAAATTGGTGGTGCTGGCTCTCAACGAACCTTACTTCTTCGATTCGACCGAGATCGGCAAGATGACCGCCTTTCTGGGGGTCTACTCCAAAACCCAGCCATTTTTGGAAGCGGCCGTGCGCGCTTTGTTTCGCGCCCAGACGGTCAACGGCGCGCCTCCTGTCAGTGTGCCAGGCACCCGCTTCAGCAATCTGGTCGAGCGGTTGGAGCCGGACCCGAACCAGCGCATTGGCCTGACTCTCCTGAACGAAGATATCGTCATCGAAGAGACGGAAGGAGACGAGGTGGTTGTTTTCCAGACTGGTCTGTCGGTTGGCGACAGCCTGGAACTGCAGGCCGGCCCGATTCTGGATCGCAACGGGAATACGGTCCCTGATGGAACACCGGTGAATTTCCGACTGATTTATGAGGGCGAGGAGCTTGCCATCCAGTCAAATCCTGTCGCCACCCGCGGCGGACTTGTCCGCAAATCGGTGCTCCTGGAAAAACCGGGCACGCTCCTGATCGCTGTCAACAGCGTCGATGCAACCTCCAGCACCGACATCCGGGCGCACATTGCAGACCCGGATGTCTCATCCGACAGAACACAGATTGTAGTTACCAACCCGGAGCGAGTAGTCACGCCTCCGTCCTCGCAGGCGCCGCCTCCAACAGCAGTCGCGCCAACGCCGGAAGCGGACCCAATACCCGCCGAGGAGGTTGAGCCGGAGGCCGTTGAGGTCGATATAGATTCGTTGACGATTGCTATGGTCACACAGTTAGTGGTGCTGGGGCTGCTGCTGGTGGTGCTGGTGCAGGTGATGCCCCGCCAGTTGCTCGTTCAGCGTCTGCTGTGGGCGATGCTCGTGGGCTGGGGAGCGTACGTTCTTTACGGAGTTGACGTTATTCCCGGTGGAGTTTGGCTCCAGTTCAATCTCGCCCCCTGGGATAGCGTTCCGATTGTGGTGATCGGCATGCTGATCCCGCTGATCTGGTTGCAGTTTCGGACGGAGTAGGGGGCATTGTACAGGTGGAGAAGGGCGAGAGCCGCCCCTCCCTATCCGTACTCTTGGTTGGTGCTGCGCCTCAGGTGGCTTGCCCCGCACGAACACCGGCTGCTCTGGCAGGCCCACTGCCGTTCGGCTGCACGGGCGCGTCTTCCTGGCGGCGGAACTGGTTCATATAGAGTTCGTAGTAGAAGCCCCGTTGTGCCAGCAGCCCTTCGTGGGTGCCCCGCTCGATGATCTCTCCGTCTCGCAGCACCAACACCTGGTCGGCGCTGCGGATGGTGCTGAGGCGATGCGCGATCACGAAACTTGTGCGTCCTTTCAACAGGTCGTTGAGCGCCGCCTGGATTCTCTGCTCGGTGCGGGTGTCGACGCTGCTGGTGGCCTCGTCCAGAATCAGAATACGCGGATCGGCCAGCGCGGCGCGGGCGATGGCCAACAGTTGACGCTGCCCCTGGCTGAGACCGCTGCCGCGCTCACCCAGCACTGTTTCGTAGCCGTCGGGCAGCCGCTCGATAAAGTCATGCGCCTGGGCCAGCTTTGCCGCGGAGATGACCTCCTCGTCGGAAGCGTCCGAGCGGCTGAAGCGGATATTGTCCATTACCGAACTGCTGAACAGATAGGTATCCTGGAGGACGATGCCGATCTGCTGGCGCAGGCTGTGCAGTTGTACGTCGCGCACGTCTACACCGTCGATGCGCACGGACCCGCCGGTCACATCCCAGAAGCGGGGCAGCAGATTGATGATGGTCGTCTTGCCGGCGCCGGTTGGTCCGACGATCGCAACGGTCTCGCCGGGCTGGGCGCTAAGATTGATTCCCTTAAGTACCGGCTCGCCGGGCACATACTCCGCCTCCACGTTCTCCAGGGTGACGGCCCCCTCGATTGCGTGCATCTCCTTGGCGTCGACTTTCTCCTGCACCTCCGGGATCTCGTCCATCAGTTCAAAGATTCGTTCTACACCGGCGATGGCGCTCTGGATGTTGGTCCACATCACGCTGATCTGGGAGATGGGCATGTTGAAGCGCTGTGCATAGCCCAAGAAGGTAATGATCAGGCCGAGGGAGATGGCCGAACCTGCCAGTGACTGACCCCGCAGCAGCAGCACGCCGCCGACGCCAACGACGACAGCGATGCCGAGGAATCCCAGCGCCTCAAGCGCCGGGGCCAGTGCCGAAGTATAGGCTACGGCCTTGATATTGGCGTCGCGGTTGACCGCATTGCTTTGCCGGAACTGCTCGATATTGGTTTCCTCGCGGCTGAAGGCCTGGACCTCGCGCACGCCGGAGATACCCTCCTCCAGCTCGGCGTTGACGTCGCCGATGCTCTGGCGGGTGACGCGAAAGGCCTTGCGCGCCTGGTTGCTGAACCACAGAGTTGCCAGGCCCATCAGCGGTACGACGCTCAGGCTGATGAGTGCGTAGGCCCAGTTCAGAACGAGCATCTGCCAGATGATCCAGATGATCAGCACCACGCTGCTCAGCACCTGCACAAGGGCAAAGCCAACGACTTGTTGGATCGTGTCCGAATCGTTGGTGATGCGGCTCATCAGGTCGCCGGTCTCGTTGCGGGTGTAGAAGCCGAGAGAGAGGCGGTGGAGATGGGTGAAAAGACGCACCCGCAGGACGCGCAGAACGTTATGGCCGGTCCAACTCATGCTGAAGAACATCAAGCCGCCGGTGGCCGATCCGATCAGATAATAGCCGGTAATGACCAAAGTAATGTTGAGTATGCCGCGCAGTAGGACATCGCGGCTGGGGCTTCCCATGGCGACCTCGGGGGCCCACCAGCAGTTGGCCTGACTGTCGGTTTCCGTCTGCAGATCGGTTTCTGCGGGCAGTTGAAGCCCTCTACCTATTTCGCCTGCCCCGGCGAAGGCCGCCGGCGCCAGAAAACAGTCCACTGCCTGGCCGATCAGTCTCGGGCCAATCACCTGAGTATAAGCGTTTACCGTCATCAGCAGGGCGACGAGGGTCAAAACAAACCAATAGGGCCGAAAATAATTGCTGAACCGTGACAGGGTGGCGCCTACGCTCTTAGGCTTCAGCGTCTCCTGTCGTAACATGCGGTCACCGAACATCGGGCACGCTCCTGGGAAAAATAGTGCGTAATATGGTCTGCTGCTGCCGACGCGCTATGCTTCAGCCGTCAGTGGCGCTTCCACCTCGACCGCCGCGTCTTCCACCAACTGGCTGTGGTAGATGTCGGAGTAGATCGCGCTGGACTGCATCAGCTCTTCATGGTTGCCGCGATCGACGATGCGGCCCTTATCAAGCACAAGGATCTGATCGGCGTTGACGACAGTGCTGATGCGCTGGGCAATCACAAAGCTGGTGCGGCCAACCATAAGCCGGTCCAGCGCGTTCTGGATAAGCACTTCCGTCGCCACATCCACGCTGCTGGTGGAATCGTCGAGGATGAGGATGTGCGGGTCGGTCAAGAGTGCGCGGGCGATGGCGACGCGCTGTTTCTGGCCGCCGGAAAGGGTCGTGCCGCGCTCTCCCACTGCCGTCTGGTAGCCATCTGTAAAGCTGACGATGAAGTCGTGCGCTGCGGCGGCACTGGCAGCCGCCTCAACCTCGGCGTCGGTGGCGTCGGGGCGGCCAAAGGCGATGTTGTCGCGAATCGTGCCAGTGAAAAGATTAGTCTCCTGCAGTACGATGCCGATCTGACGCCTCATGCTATCCAGCGTTACATCGCGCACGTCCGAGTCATCGATCAGAACCTGCCCTTCGCTGACGTCGTAGAAGCGCGGGATGAGATTGATGATTGTCGTCTTGCCGCTGCCGGTTCCTCCCAAGAGGGCGACGGTCTCACCCGGCTGTGCTTCCAACGAAATGCTCTGGAGCACCGGATCGGTGCTGTTGAAATAGCGGAAGGTAACATCGGAAAAACGTACGCGCCCCTGCACTTGCGGCATAGGCTGCGCGCTGGGCTTGTCGGTCACCTCGTTTTCGGCGTTGAGGATCTCGAAGATGCGTTGGGCGCTGGCGCTGGCCTGGCTCATTTGGGCGACAATGAAACCGAGCTGGCCTACCGGGAAGAAGACATAGATCAGATAGAGGCTGAACTTCTGCCATTCACCCAGCGTTAGTGTATCGAAGAGAATCTGCCGCCCGCCCCAGTAGACGACGGCGGCCTGACCCAGATTGGAGATCAGAAAGATAAAAGGGAAGAGGAAGCTGAATATTTTCGACACCCGAATATGCTGATCCATGAGCCGCTGGGCCGAGTCGCCAAACCTCTCCTGCTCCTCTCTCTCCCGCACAAAGGCCTTCACGACGCGGATACCGGCCAGATTCTCCTGCAGGATGTCGTTGAGCGTCGACAGCCGGCGCTGGATCGCGCCGAATAGTGACTGGGCGACGGAGCCGAAGACCATGAAGAGGACAAGCGCCACGGGCAGCACCGGTAGAATGATCAGTGTCAGCGGCAAGTTGGTGAAGGCCAACACTGTCAGCGAACCGATAAGGAGAACGATCGACTGGACGGCCAGCAACATCCCCTGACCGATAAACATCCTCAGCTTTTCGACATCGTCGGTGGCGCGGATCATCAACTGGCCGGTACGGTTGCGGTCATGATAACTGAACGAGAGCCGCTGAATCTTCTCGAACAGTTCGTTGCGAAAATCGAAGGCCAAGTCCTGGCTCACTTTCTGGGCCAGGAAGGCTTGGGCGAAGGCGAACAACCCGCGCGCCAGCGAAAACACAACGATGAACACCATCGCCCAATAGATCGGCCCTTCCGCACTGACAGCCCGTGCTGTCAACTCTTCCACCGAGAGTGGCAACGCCTCAATCGCCTCGGCCCGCGCCGTTTCCGGCAAGGCCAGGATCTGACGAGCGAACACGCTGTCGGTTACGGCGTCAAGGACGTTCTGCACCAGTTGGGGGACCACAAGCTGCGCCCCAATGCTGATGAACAACGCGGCATAGGCCAGCGTTGTCGTGAGCCTGTAGCGGCTGAGATAGCGGATGGCGCGGACTAAATCCTTCATGCTGCCGTCGCCTCTGGCCTGACCACCACCACCTGGGCCACCCGGGCCGCCGCCGGGTCTACTGAATGCTCTTCGTTGGTTCACATGCCACTCCTTGGGGAGAAGAACAGGGCAACGCAGGTCGTCGGCAGGCGACCAGCGATGCAATCGCTATGCACTGTTGTCTTCTCGTTCCCGCTGCAACGATTCAAGCAGGCTGGTCAGGAGCCTCTGCAACATTTCGCGCTCCTCCGATGAGAGTTGACCAACAAGATCGTTGAGAAATTCGAAATGCAGAGGTATGGATGCGCGGATCAACCCCCTGCTATCGGGCGTTAGACGGATGCGGAATGCCCGCAGGTCGTTCGGGTCCAGTTGGCGTTCGATCAACCGGGACTCTTCCAACGCACGCAGGTGGGCGCTGATTGTGTTCTTACTCAAACATTGGCTATGGGCCAAATCGGTGGGCGAGAGCGTGGCCTGATCGTTGCGCTCGGCCAGATACAGACGGATCAGGATACGCCATTGGGGGAGCGTGATTTCTTCATCCCGCATACGCTCGCCCAAAATGCGGTCATACGCGCCGGCGCACACCTTGACCAGGCGCAGGATCTCCATTCCATGCACATGGGCCACGCCGGACTCAGTCAGAAGTTGAAGAAAGCCGATCTGCTCACCTGCCGCCTGTCGCGAGTCTGTGGCGCCGGGCGAACTCGACATGACATTTGCCGTGTTCGACCACCTAGCGTTGGGATGGGCTGAAGGGCTTATTTTTGTCATGTCCGGAATTATGCGGTATCGAACTAAATTTGACAAAATACAGCCCACTCAGTGCACGGCGGAGCTATTTCTCCACCAGAATCAACTATGCAGCCCCGAAAATGGGGAAACGCAACGATTGACCAGTATTTGTGTTATAGTAGAGTACATAGATCGATTCGAATCTCCCGACGGATAGTGGGCGGACGACGAGGGCGAGGAAACACAGCCCAACCGAGTCGGGATGTCCACCTGGAAACAATACGCATGTACAGTAGCAATGGCCAATTGCGGCGGGTTGTTATCACCGGCATCGGCGCGGTGACACCCCTGGGCCTGACGATAGATGATACGTGGGATGCACTGCTGGCGGGCCGGTCAGGCATTGACACCATCACTAAGTTCGACGCCAGCCAGTTGAATACACGCTTTGCAGGTGAGTTGAAGGGCTTCGAAGCCAAGAATTATATGGATCGCAAAGAGGCTCGCCGTCTTGATCCATACATTCAATATGCTCTTGCGGCAACGGAGCAGGCAGTTACCGACAGCCAGATCGACTTCAGTAAAGAGACACCGACCGATATAGGCGTTCTGATCGCCAGCGGAACCGGCGGCGTCACTTCTCTGGTCGACAATATCATGCTGACGGAAAAGCGCGGCCTACGCAAAGTAAGCCCTTTTCTGATCCCGAATATGCTGGTGGACAGCGCAGCTGGAAAAATCGCTATTGTCTATAATCTGCGCGGCCCCAATTTTTCTGTGGTCAACGCCTGCGCCAGCGGTACCGCAGCCACCGGCGAAGCTTTTGAGTTGATCCGGCGCGGCGACGCGCAGGTGATGGTTACCGGCGGCGCTGAGGCCGCCCTGCTGCCGATCCTCATGGCTGGCTTCGACGTCATGGGCGCGATGAGCCAACGCAACGACGACCCGTCCGCGGCCTGCCGCCCGTTCGACACAGACCGGGATGGCTTTGTAATGAGCGAGGGCAGCGCAATTCTGGTATTGGAGTTGCTGGAGCACGCGCTGGCCCGCGACGCCCGCATTTATGCGGAGATAGTCGGCTACGGCAACAGCGCCGATGCGTATCACATGGCCGCTCCCCATTTCAACGGCCAGGGCGCTGAAGATGCGATGAATATGGCCATGCGCAAAGCTGAAAGCTACGGGGTGAAACGCACCGATGTAGACTACGTCAACGCGCACGGAACGGGCACCGAACTCAACGACCCGGGCGAAACAAAGGCAATCAAACGGGTGTTGGGCGAGCACGCTTACAACGTGAACATCAGCAGCACAAAAGCGATGCTTGGGCACTTGTTGGGAGCGGCTGGCGCCATCGAGGCGATTGTCTGCCTCAAGGCGATCGAAGACGGCGTAATTCCGCCAACCATCAATCTGGACAACCCCGATCCATCTTGTGATCTGAACTACACGCCGTTACGGTCTGTGCGGGCAGACGTCGCAGTGACAATAAGCAATAGTTTCGGTTTCGGCGGCCACAACTCAAGTCTGATACTGCGGCGGTTCGAGGAGAATGGGGCATGACAGCGCAAGCGCACGCGGAAAACGGGACCGGGAGCGACTATGCAGCCGCACAACTGAACGGCCGCTATTCGGCAGAAGAAGCGCCACAGCCGATGCTGGATAGGGTGCAACCGCCCTGCTATGCCCAAATTATCGGCTGGGGCTATCAAGTTCCCGAACGGGTCGTCACAAACCATGATCTGGAACAGATCGTCGATACCAAGGACGAGTGGATTCGCACACGTACAGGCATTCAGGAAAGACGGGTCGTTGCAGCTCCCCACGAGACCAGCGCCTCTCTGGGAACGGAGGCCGCGCGCAAAGCTCTTGAAGTGGCCGACCTGCATCCGGGCAAAGTGGACCTGGTCATCTGTGCGACCAGTTCACCGGAACATATCTTCCCCGCCACCGCCAGCATCATCCAGGACAATTTAGGCATCACCCATGCCGGCGCCTTTGATCTGAGCGCGGCCTGTTCCGGATTTGTGTATGCGCTCAGCATCGCCCGCGGACAGATTCTGGCCGGGGAGGCCGAGTATGTGCTGGTAATCGGCGCCGAAACGCTGAGTCGGATGGTGGATTGGACCGACCGCTCGACTTGCGTCCTCTTCGGGGATGGCGCCGGCGCAGTTTTACTGGCCGCCAGCGACGTGCCCGGCGGTGTCACCGCTTCGGTGCTTGGCAGCGACGGCTCCGGCGCGGAGCTGTTGACTATTCCTGCCGGCGGCAGCGCGGCTCCGGCCAGCCTGGAGACGGTCAGCAACGGTTCCCATTACATCCAGATGGACGGGCGCGCCGTCTTCCGCTTCGCAACCCGGATTATGGCCGACGCAACGCGCCAGGTGCTGGACAAAGCCGGCGTTCTCGTGAGTGAAGTCGATCTGGTCGTCCCCCACCAAGCGAACAAGCGCATTATCCAGCATAGCGTTCTGCGCCAGTTGAAGATTCCGGAGGACAAAGTCTATGTCAACGTCCACAAGTACGGCAACACAAGCACAGCCAGCATCCCTATTGCGCTATGCGAAGCGATCGATGAGGGCAAGGTGGCTCCGGGTGACAATCTCGTGTTTGTCGGTTTTGGAGCCGGTCTGACCTGGGGCGCTTGTGCTGTCAAGTGGAGTGTGCCCATAGAACAACCGGAATCGACCTGGTGGAAAAATACCCAGCGGCAGGCTACTTATCAGGCGGCGGCGGCGCGCTCAATGTGGAAACGGGCCATCCGCCGCATCTACAGCCAGGTCGAGACTCGCGCCTTGGCACGACGCCCGGAACGAAGACCGGAAGAGGAGCAGCCGACTCCGTAGCCTGCTGCCAATCCACACGCGCACTCGCAAAGCATCCGCAGATCTTCTCAGCGCGTTCCCGACAATACTGTATGGCCGGCAACCGCAATCGGACAGTATGGAGGTACACCCATGCCCATTACCGCAATTGAAAAGCGGACCCAGCTCATGCGCGACGGCTTCTGTATCTTCGAGAATGTGTTGGAACCGGAGATGGTCGCCAAGCTGAATGCAATGAGCGAATGGACGATCGCGCAGGAGGATGATGAGCATTTCGAACAGCACCGCTCACAGGGCTGCATCATTCCCTATTGGAAGTATCCCCACCCGGCCTTTCCCGAACTCATCGCCCATCCGGGCGCGCTGGGGACCCTGGCACAGCTGGGTTTTGACCAGCCCAAAGTCTGGAGCGGTTTTGTGATCAGCAAACCGCCGCAAAGCCCCCCGCTCTATTGGCATCAGGATGGCGTCTTGTGGGAGCACCCAATCAGCTACACCGACAAGCCGCAGCAGTACTTCCTGATGTACTACCTGGTTGACACTAACCGGAACAACGGGTGTCTGCGCCTGATCCCGGGCTCGCATTTGAAGCGGCACAGGCTGCATGACGTAGATCGCCAAGCACATGACGGTGACGAAGTGGGCCGCGCCAAAAACATGAACCACCCGGCATTTCAGAAGGCTGAAGGTGAAGTCGATGTCCCGGTGCGGGCGGGCGACGTAGTCATTGGCGACGCGCGCTTGTTGCATTCGGCGCACGCAAACCAGAGCGACCAGTGGCGCACGGTACTCACAATCTGGTACTGGGCCAACTATGCCGGTCTGCCCGAGGCTGCCCAGGCACTTGTTGCCTCGCATGTCACGGAACGCTCTGAGTGGGCTGCGTGGTCCGAACAGACAGACCCGGCGGTTCAGGCCTTGATACCACGCTATTCGGGTGACGTTGAGCCGATTCCCTGGGGCCGGGGTCCGAAGAAGGGGCTGTTCTGAGACGGCCGCGGCAGATACCTAGTCAATCCTTGGATCCCTCCTAACTGACTAAACTTCCCGCCGGCAGGGGGAGGGCCAGTCAACCTCGGTGGGGGGTGACCGCATGCAAATTGACCGTTGGACCAGTAAGGAGCGATTCCAGTGATCCAGGCAGCCATCACAGGTGAACGACAGGTCGCATTTCACGAGTTGCCCGATCCGCAGGCGAAAGCAGATTGGGCAGTGGTCAAAGTCCATGCCTCTGCGCTCTGCACTGAATACAAGATGTGGCTGGCCGGCCAGAACCAGGCGGTAATCGGCCATGAGGGTGTGGGGGAAGTGGTGGAAGTCGCTGAGCGGGGACCGGTCAACGTAGGGGATCGAGTCGTTGTCTTGCCCCAATTTTCCTGCGGCCGTTGTCACCTTTGCATGAGCGGCGACTATATTTACTGTGAAGACAGCCACGATTTCGCCGCGCTGCATGGTTCGATGGCGGGCGCCGGCACGTTTGCACACTACACGCTGAAACCGGCGTGGCTGTTGCCCAGAGTTCCCGAAGATGTGAGCTATGCGCAGGCGACGATGGCGATTGACGGCATCGGTGCCTCTTTCGGCGGGCAAGAAGCCATCGGTGTCAACTCGCAGGACACAGTGCTGATCACCGGACTGGGGCCGGTTGGGCTGGGCGCAGTCGTCAACGCTCGTTTTCGCAATGCGCGCGTGATTGGTGTCGAACCGGCGCCCTGGCGTGCGAACCGGGCGCTGGAGATGGGGGCCGAAACGGTACTCGACCCCAACGACCCGGATATACTGCAGAAAATTCGCAGCCTGACGGAGGGAAGGGGCGTGGACTGCGCGATCGACTGTTCCGGCCGCGTCGCGGCGGAGCGGCTTTGCATTGACGCCACGCGCCGCCGCGGACGCGTGGCGTTCGTCGGCGAATGCCGCGAAGAGCTAACGATCCAGGTAAGCTCGGACATGATCCGCAAAGGATTGACCGTTGTCGGCTCCTGGCTCTACAATATGGGCGACTACGCAAAAGTGATGAAGGTCATCCGGCAGTCGCCCCTCATCGATCTGTTGATCAGCCACCAGTTGCCGATGAGCCAGATCGAGGCGGGATTCGGCCTGCTGGCACAGGGTGAGGCCGGCAAGATCGTGGTCGATCCCTGGTCGTAAAGTTGGCAGGATGATCCTTCTGCCTGTCCGCCAATTCCTGCACAGTGAAAGGGAGCAAATAAGCGATGAGCCCCTCGATTTCGCCCAGATTTCAAGGCAACAAACTCGATACGGCACCGCAGGCGTTTGGCGCGCTGCGCTCGTCGAGCGACGCGCTGGCTGACATGAAGGAGTTGCGGTGGCGGTTCGAGCAGGACGGTTATGTGTACCTGCCCGGGCTGCTGGATCGCAGCCAGGTTCTGGAGGCCCGGCTCGAAATGCTGAGGAAACTTGACGCAGCAGGCTGTCTGGACCCGGATCATCCCCTGGAGGATGGTGTTGCCCGCGCCGACTTTGAAAATGCGTTCATGGTGGGGTTGGCCAAAGACAACGCCCCTCTTCTCAGGCTGCTCTATGACGGCCCGATGATCGCCTTTTATGAACGTTTTTTGGGCGGAGAAGTGCGTCACTTCGACTATACCTGGTGCCGCTCCAAACCGCCGGGCGAGACCACTGCTACGCCACCCCATTACGATATCGTCTTCATGGGACGCGGTACGCAGAGGCTGTATACGAGTTGGACGCCGCTGGGGGACATTCCCATCGAAATGGGTGGCCTGATGATCCTGGAGAATTCCCATCGTCTCGAAGAGGTAAAGGCCGACTACGGCCAGTTGGACGTCGATGCCTACTGCACCAACTACCCCGATGCCGACGAGATCGAATCAGGGGAGAAGCTGTGGCAGCATCCCAATGGCGGCGCCTTTTCCAAGGATGCCATTGCCGCGCGTGCCAAATTGGGGAATCGCTGGCTGACCACCGACTATGCGATAGGAGATCTGCTGGTCTTCAGCATGTACACCATGCACGCCAGCATGGACAATCAGAGCAGCCAGATACGACTCTCCACCGACACACGCTACCAGCTGGCCTCTGAACCGGTGGACGAACGCTGGATCGGGGAAAATCCGATTGCTCACGGGGTGGAATCCAAGCGCGGCATGATATGCTGACCCACTGACCGCAGCTGAACATACGATCACACACAGAAAGGTCGTCGGATGGCATCACTGCAGCAGGCTTTTTGGGAGATGGATGTTTACGGCTTCACACTGCTGGAGGAGGTGCTGAGTGCAGCGGAGGTGGAGGCCCTGCGCTCCTCGCTGGCCGAGTGGGCAACGAGGCTCGGCGACGAGCAGCGTTTTCTGGGCCAGGCCGGCCATGTAAGCAATCTGCCTACGCTCGACTCGCTCTATCACCCGCTCGTCGATCACCCCCGCACGCTGCCGGTCATCGAATATGTGCTGGGCAAACAGATCATCCTTGGCAGCCTGAACGCGCGCATCGTCCGCCCCAGTGATCCGGAGCAGGGTCTGCACAGCGATATCCGCGCCGACCTGTTGACGATGGGATCTCCGGTGATGGTGAATACCGTCTGGCTGCTGGATGACTTCACGCCTGAGAACGGAGCCACGCGCATTGTGCCCGGCTCCCATAAGAGCGGCATGGCCGGGCCGCCGGAGGGGATGGATATGAAGCACGTCCACCAGTTGGTTGCGCCGGCCGGCAGCGTCCTTGTCTTCAACGGCCAGTGCTGGCACGGGGGCGGGACGAACCGGACGCCGACCGACCGCCATGCGCTGTTCGGCCACTACCGCAAGAGCGCGCTAATCTTCCAGGTCGATCCCCACGACGGCTTCCAGGAGAGTTGGCTGGACGACCTGACGCCCCGCCAGCGTGAGTTGCTGCGCATGGATAACGGACTCGCCGCGCCGCACGCGGCTGACAGCCATCTGCGCCTCTCGTTTTCGCGTGGCAAAAAGAAGGACTGATGGGCCCGGTTCCGGGGATGAACAGCAATACCGTGGAGGATGCGTAGCCTGCAAGTAGCTTCACTTTGAAAGCCCGCAATGTATTGCGTATTGCGTGGCCCGTGCAAGAGCTCCTGTCTGCGGCCTGATAGGGAGTGAGACCCTGCTGCCGCTTCCCGAACCTCTCTGCTCAATCCTGCAAAGAAGAAACTCCTATTGGATAGCTGGCTATTGGATAGCTGGCATCTTCACGTCCAGCCATGCGCTCTGCGCGCTCGGCTCGAACCGCTCCAAGGCCCCTATTTCGGCAACCAACTGACGGCCCTCGTCCAGGTGCGCCAACTCGCCCAGGCTGATGAGTTGCACCAACGCGTTGCCAATAACCGTTGCTTCGCTCGGCCCGGCGAGGACGGGAATACCGGTGGCGTCGGCGGTGAGTTGGTTGAGCAGGCGGTTGCGGGAGCCGCCGCCGACAACATGAATGACCTCGACCGGCCGTCCGGTCAGGGTCTGCAGTTCCAGGAGCACATCCCGGTAGGCCAGCGCAAGGCTATCAAAGACACAGCGGGCGATGGCGGCGTCGCTGTCCGGGCGCGGCTGGCCGCTCTGCTGACAGAAGGCGCGAATGTGAGCGGGATGATCGCCAGGCGGCAGGAAGCGGTCGTCGTTGGGATCGACAAACGAACGCAAAGGTTCGGCCGACTCTGCCAGCGAGACCAGTTCCGGATAGGAGTAGGCCCGCCCCTCCTGTTCCCAGGTGGACCGGCACTGCTGCAATAGCCACAAACCCATCACATTCTTAAGCAGCCGGAATGAGCCGTAGACGCCGCCTTCATTGGTAGCGTTGACGGCCAGCGCCGCTTCGTTGACCACCGGCTGCGCCACTTCAAGGCCGACGAGACTCCAGGTTCCGCTGCTGATATAGGCGAACTTTTCAGTCTGGGCGGGGACGCCTGCCACCGCGCTGCCGGTATCGTGACAGGCCGGGGCAATGACGGGGACACCATCGAAGGATCCCAAGCGCGTCCCCGGCTGCACGACTTCCGGGAAGAGATCGAGAGGAATACCGAGCGCGTCCAGCATGCCGCCGGCCCAGGAGCGGGTAGCGGGGTTAAGCATCTGTGTCGTCGTGGCATTGCTGAATTCGCACACCTGGACGCCGCTCAACCAGTAGTTGAGCAGATCCGGAACGGTCAGAAAGCGCGCCGCAATCTGCAATTGGGGCGAACCGCTCTCTACAAGACTCATCAACTGATAGAGCGTATTGATCGCCATGAACTGGATGCCGGTCTGCGCGAACACCTCTGCCTTGGGGACTCGCGCCCAGACCGCCTCCATCATTCCCTCTGTCCGGCTGTCCCGGTAGCAGACCGGGTTGCCGATGAGATCACCGTTGCGGTCCAGGAGGCCGAAGTCCACGCCCCAGGTGTCGACGGCCAAGCTGGCGGGGGGATCGGTTGCGTGCGCTCTGCTGCGCCCGACGCCCACCTGCACTTCCCTCCAGAGGTGGAGGATATCCCATTGCAGGACACCGTTGACGGTCAGCGCGTGGTTGGGAAAGCGATGCACCTCCTCCAGTTGTAGGCCGGAGCCATCAAAATGCACCGCCATTACTCGACCGGACTCTGCGCCAATATCGATGGCTAAAACGGTGGCGCGATTTCTTGTCATGGTTCGTCCTGTTGCGTGTCATCCTGGCGAGAGAAGCGTGCTCAACCGCCGGCCAAAACCCGTTGTCAGTTTCGTAGCGACAGCACATCCCTCTCGTACTGCCGGATCTCCTGCATGAAGGCCATGCCCACCGGCACATTCTGCTGCAAACAGTGGTAATCCCAGACAGCCGTGTGCGGCATCGCCTTCAACTCTTCCATCAGGGCAAGGCGGGTGGTGTAATCCGCCTGGCGTTCGATTTCCTGCATGGTCTCCCTCGGCTCCAGCAGGGCCAGCAGCAGGGCGCGCAGCGAATTGCGGGTGCCAATCGCCCAGGCGGCAACGCGGTTGATGCTGGCGTCGAAGAAATCCAGCCCGACATGCACGCGATCCAGGTGGTCCCCGCGCACGATCTCCTGCATGATGGCCTGCAACTCGTCGCTGAAAGTGACTACGTGGTCGCTGTCCCAGCGTACGCCGCGGCTCACATGGAGAATCAACTCGGACACAAAGAGCAGGCAGGCCGATATCTTGTCGGAAATTACTTCGGTCGGGTGAAAGTGGCCGGCGTCGAGGCATAGGGCCTGGCCGTTCTGGGTCGCATAACCCAGATAGAACTCGTGCGAGCCGACGACGTAACTTTCGGAACCGAGGCCGAACAGTTTGCATTCGATGGCGTCGCGATTGTAGCGGGGATCGATCTCGTGCTCGAATATCTGATCCAAAGCGTCTTTCAGCAGGCGCCGAGGCGTTGAGCGGTCGCTGGGCGTGTCCTTGAGGCCGTCGGGAATCCAGATATTTGTCATTGCCGGCGTGCCCAGTTCCTTGCCGAAAAAGCTCCCGATTTCCCGGCAGGCGATGCAGTGCTGAATCCAGAACTGGCGGATGTCGTTATCGTAGGAGGCAAGGGTGAAGCCATCTTCGGCGAGGGGGTGGGAGAAGAGTGTCGGGTTGAAATCGATGCCGTGCCCATTCTCTTTGGCCCAGTCTGCCCAGCCCTGAAAATGGCGAGGCGCGATTTCGTCGCGGGCCGGCTTTTCGTCGGTATCCGGGTACATTGCGTGAAGATTCAGGCGGTGATTGCCGGGGATTATGCTGTATGCGATGTCCAGATCGCTGCGCAGTTCGTCGACAGTACGGGCGCGCCCCGGATAGTTGCCGGTCGCCATCAGGCCGCCGCCCAACCCGCGTCCCGGCTCTTCAAAGCCGAGCACGTCGTCGCCCTGCCAGCAGTGGAGGCTGATGGGAACGCCGCGCAACGCTG
The DNA here is from genome assembly GCA_965220715.1 of Caldilineaceae bacterium. Taxonomy (GTDB): domain Bacteria; phylum Chloroflexota; class Anaerolineae; order Caldilineales; family Caldilineaceae; genus Bin5. The sequence continues at coordinate 1,380,305 of OZ244843.1, read as the reverse complement.
CCAGGGCCTGTTCGGTGTCGACACCAATGGCCGCGTAACGGTCCTGGGCCAGGGCATAAGCGTCTTCGATTTGTTTCGATGTCGTAGCAAAGTTCATCAGGTCGCTCCATATTGGCGAGAATGTCGTTACTTTTCATTTGGCCATCCAGCAGTCAGCTGTTACGACAAAGCTAATTGTTGCCGTAACAGAGTTTTGTACATTCCATCTCCCCGCTTCGTGTCAATTGATATCCAAAGCAGCAAAAGCTTCATCTGAACACATATCAGTGAGCGCTTCATACGGGACGAGGCGATCGGTATTGGCGGATGTAAGAGTCTTGACAGATAGGATTGGTGCAGGAGGATACATTGCGGAGTATTAGGCAGTGGTACTCTTCTGATTAGAATACACCCGTCAAAGATCTATGATCTCGCGGTCCCCGGCAGGAATGATGGAAACGGTTATGGCGCCATTTCAGCAGTACATGCGCCGGTTCAGAACATCCACAGTGAGGCCCTTCCTTGCTGCTGTCTGCCGAAGCTGCTACGCCAGAGATTGCGATATGTACAGATCTGTCATGGTCCTTGGGACTGGTCTTCCACCGCCACTTCTACTTTGAAGTGGTTGCGCAGTTCATTGAGCAGGCGATCGCTGACACTGCAAAATTCGTTGGGGAAGGAAAGTTGATGACGAGATCCATTAGTCTCCAGTACAACAACGAACTGATCCCGACCTTTCGGATCACGCACCGCGTCGAAAATTTCCCGCAGGCGGTATTTGTCGCGTTTGAACTGACCGGAGCGGCTGAAAATGATACGCAGGACTTGGCGGGCGTTGCCGGCAGGGGGACGCCCCATTTCAGCAGGAGCTGTCCTGTCTTCCCCTTGCGGCGGAACCGCACTTGCTGCTGCAGAATCGGCAACGCGCGCGCTGTCGGGCGGCCCCCCATTTGCGATCGGAGACTGGACCTTGGGCGCCGGCTCATCCGCATCTACGCCTTTTTCCGCCTGAACATCGTCCGCCTCCGGCTTTTCAGGCTCGGTCTGTGCGCGCTCTGGCGGCGCCGGCGCGGCGAACAGCGGCGCGCCATCGGTCTCCTTCATCTTCTTGGCAACCGTACTGTGGGCGAGGAGCGGCGGCTCAGGATAGGTCTCAGACTGCGCCGCGTCACCCGCCATATCGGTTGCCGCCTCTTCTCCGGGTTCCACCGCCAGTTCGTCCGGGAATCCGGCATCGAAGGGAGGATCCGTCGTACTGATGGGCGGCTCGTTGTCGAGAAAGTCATTGGGCGGCGGCGTTAGTTCGACATCACTCCCGTTTGGCCCGGAGCCCGGCGCGGCACTCAATCCGGCGCCGACCTCGGTCTGGTGTACATCGGCTTTCACTTGCCCGAACTCGACCGCTGTTTGCAACGTATCCACGAGGACACTGGTTCGTCCATTGCGGGTCTGGGCCTTCCCCTTTACCAACACCACCCGCTCTTCTTCCAGATATTCTTTGAACTCTTCGTACGTTTGGGGGAAGAAGAGCGCTTCACATTGGCCCTGCATGTCCTCCAACTGGACAAAGGCCATTTTATCGCCCTTCCTGGTCACCGTCGTGCGAATCGAGGCCAGCATTCCGGCCATGGTTACATTCTTGCCGTCATGTCGCTCATTCAGTTCCGCGCAGGGGCAGGTGGTGAAGCGACTCAGGTCCACGTTCAACTGCTGCACCGGATGGCTGCCTACATAGACGCCGAGCAACTCCTTTTCCCACTGGAACCGCTCCCGGTCGCTCGTCTTTGCCTGCCCCGCCGCCTTGTGCTCCGGCAGCCGAATTGGAAACTGTTCCGGTTGCGCGTCCCCGTTGGCGTCGCTAAAAAGATCGAACATCGACAACTGGCCGCTCTCTCTGGCGCTGTAGATGGCGGCCGAACGGGCGATGCACTGATCGATCACGTCCAGAAGCTGGCGGCGGAGCTCCCCCTTCCCCCGCTCGAACTGCTGGCCAAAGCGGTCGAACGCACCCACCTTGATCAGACATTCAAGGGAGCGTTTGTTCACCTGCCGCAAATCGACGCGGTCGCACAGATCTTCGAGGTTGAGGAAGGGGCCGCCTTCCGCGCGCGCGTCCAGAATTGCCTGCACCGGGCCGACGCCCACATTTTTCACCGCGGCCATGCCAAATCGGATGGCTGACCCTGCGGTTATCGGGAATTCAAATGCAAGGGTGGGGTCCTTCTGCAGTGTTTCCTGCTCTGCGTCCGCGGGCAGTTCCTGAATTGCGAAATCCAGGTCGCTGTGGTTCACGTCGGGCGGCAGAACGTGAATGCCCATACGGCGGCATTCCTGGACAAAATTGATCACTTTTTCGGTCTTGTCCCGCTCGACGAGCAGGAGCGCCGCCATATACTCCACCGGATACAACGCCTTCAGATAGGCGGTCTGCACGGTGATGACCGCATAGTCGGCCGCGTGCGCCTTGTTGAAGCCATAACGGGCGAAGAATTCGATGTCTGCGTAGATGGCTTGCGCCGCGCTGGAGGAGATGCCGTTCTTGCTGCAGCCGCCGATGAACAGCGCCTTGTGATACTCGATCTTTGAGGCGTCCTTCTTGCTGATTGCTTGGCGCACCAGATCGGCCTCGGCAGGCGAATAGCCGGCCAACTGGTTCAGAATCTGAATAATCTGTTCCTGGTAGACGATGATGCCGTAGGTTTCGGCCAGGACCGGCTCGAGGGCGGGATGTTTAACTTCCATCTCTTCTTCGCCGTGCATTCGCCTGATGTAGTTGGGAATGTACTCCATCGGCCCGGGTCGATACAGAGAGATGGTGGCAATGATATGCTCGAAGGCGGTGGGCTTCATCTCAGTCAGCACACGCCTCATTCCCTGGGATTCCACCTGAAAAACGCCGCTCACTTCACCGCTTGACAGCAGACGGAAGGCGGGCTCGGCCACCGAGCCTTCAATTGGGATGGTGTCCAAGCCGTATTCGATGCCATGATGCTCTTTGATCAGTCGACAAGCCTCCCGCATGACGGTCAGCGTGCTCAGGCCAAGGAAATCGATTTTCAGCAGACCCAACGATTCAAGGATCGGGAATTCAAACTGCGTAATCGTCTCGGTGATAGACCCTCTCGAGCCTCGCATCAGCGGCGTGTAGGTAGTCAGGTCTTTATCGGCGACAATCACGGCGGCCGCGTGAATGCCGGCGTGCCGGGCAACCCCTTCTAGCTGCATTGAGGTGTCCAGCAGTGTCTGCTCCCAGCCATCCTTCTTGTAGAGCTCCTCCAGTTCCGGTTCGTAAAACTCATTGCCCTCGGTCAACACATCCTGAATCGTCACCGGTTTGCCAGGCGTCGCCGGGATCATCTTGGCAATGCGATCCACATCATCCAACGAGATATCCAGGGCACGCCCCACATCGCGAATGGCGGCGCGGGCCTTCATGCGGCCAAAGGTTGCGATTTGGGCAACCTGATCACTGCCATATTTTTCGACAGTGTAGCGGATCATCTCTTCCCGCTGGTCGTCCGGGTAGTCCAGGTCGAAGTCGGGCATTGTCACCCGGCCGGGATTCAGAAAACGCTCGAAGATCAGATTGTTATGTATCGGATCCAGGGCAGTGATGCCGATACAGTAAGCCACCAACGAGGCTGCCCCGGAGCCGCGCACGTTCCACCAGATGCTGCGACTGCGAGAAAAGTCGCACAGATCCGCCACAATCAGAAAGTAAACGTCGAATCCCATCTCGTGGATAATGCGCAGTTCCCGCTCTTTGCGCTCCTGTACCTCTTCATCGTTGGCCCGTTCGCCGTAAAGACGATGCACACCCTCGTCGGTCAGATGGCGCAGATAGGTCTCGTAGGTGAAGCCGTCCGGGATGTCCATGTCCGGCAGATGATAATTGTCATCCTCCAGATCCACATCACACATTTCGGCGACGAGGAGCGTATTGTCGAAGGCAGCCGCGGGTAGATCGATCAGGGGGCGAAAGGTGTCTTCCAGCTGTTGGCGACTTTTGAGAAAGTAGCTCTGGTCACTGAGCCGCATCCGTTTTTCATCGTTCAGTTTGGCGTTGGTCTGCACACACAGCAGCACTTCATGGGGGGAGGCATCACTTTCGCTTACATAGTGAACATCATTCGTAACCAGCAGGTCCAGGCCGAACTTGTCGGCCCAGGGAATGAGAGTCCGATTCACCCGCTGCAGTTCGGGGATGTTGTGTTCCTGAACCTCTATGAAGAAGTTCTCTTTACCGAAAACATCCGCATACCATCCCAGGCGCTCATAGGCCTCTCTCTCTTTGCCCTGCATCAGCAGAGCTGGCACCTCTGCGCCCAGACAACCGGTCGTGCATAGGATGCCATCGGCGTGCGCGGCCAGGAAATCATGGTCGACGCGTGGCTTGTAATAGAATCCATCAGTATTGCTGTTGCTGACGATCTTCAGGATATTCCGGTAGCCGGTCATATTCCTGGCGAGGAGCAGCAGATGGTAATTCTCTCTATCGAACTGGGGATCCCGACCGCCCATGGGCCGCTGCCAGTGGGTCTGGTAACCTTCTACGCCGACGATCGGTCTGATCTCGGCGTTTCGGCAGGCCCGGTAGAACTCGATGACACCGTGCATCGCACCGTGATCGGTCAGGGCAAGCGCCGAATGTCCCAGGCGCCCGGCCTCTTTGACCAGATCATTAATGCGGCCTAGTCCGTCGAGGAGCGAATACTCGGAATGGGTGTGAAGATGGACAAAATCGTTGGACATAGGAGGGTTGCGAAGTCAGACGGGTAAAGGCCAGGCCCAGCGCCGGTGCATCACGGAAATTCTTGTCCCAATCATACATCAAGTTCGCTGCCGTAAACAACGCGCCCGTATAACAAATCGAAAGCGCATAGAGCAGTCATTCCGCATCCAGCTGCTCCGCCATCATCTGGTGCCAAGACACTTCGCCCGACTCGATACTGTCCTGGATCCGGTCATCCCGATGCAGGCCAGATACGACTGCAAAAGAGCGCTTGCCGGTAAATCGTGTCATAAACCCGGCGTTGCGGATAGCCCTTCTGGTGTCTCTGCCATTTGCGGTGTACGAAATTTCCACGGCGACGTAGCAGATCTCGCCGTCCTCCGCCCTGGCTTCCATAATCAGATCGGCCACGCGGAAACTCCTCAGATCGCCGAGGGGAATATCAGCAGTGCCAGCCGCATCAATCAGATCCAAGAGATCTTCCCGCGTGAGATTCTTCTTGCGCCTCAGGCCCAAGTCCCTGGCGATGATTGCGGCGTCTTCCAGCGCGGCACTCCTGGCGTGGGCGCCTTTGAGTTGCCCCATATCGTCGGTGATACTCTTTAACATGGCATCGTGACTGTCTAACCGGATCTCGACAGCATCAAAACGTTTAGCCGTGGCTGCCACGAAACGGTCCATCTGCGCCTTGAACTCGTGCATCTCCGACTTGAACTCGCGCATCTCCGATTGAAACTCACGCATCTCCGACTTGAACTCACGCATCTCTGCCACAAACATGGCAAAGTTGTGAGGAAGATCCAACAGTTCACGCGTCAGCAGCCGTGCACGCAGGGCTTCGAGCCATTCGGGGTGCTCATCGAGGACCTGGATCAGATCCTCCATCGTGTTGATCGTGCTCACAACCGTTTCTCCACTTGAGAGCTACTCCGGAGGGGAACCTGGATTCACGCCAGAACTTTCCAGCGCGGTACAGCGTCCGCTTCTCTTCGGCTCGCACACGTGTTCTTGCCCTTCATCATACCCCAATCACGCGCGGCAGACAAAGCATTCCTGACGCCGAAACCGGGGATTGGGGCTCTTGCTTTCCTCATACGCGGCACCAATGTTCTTCTAACTTTGCGTTGACCTCAATCTAATGTTCACCGGTTATGCTTATCTTTGCATGTGGCGGTAAGACGGCCACATCGAAATACACACAAGATGGTCAGATTTTCATAGCGCGCTTCAGCCGAAGTGCTGGCGCAATTTTAAAACTTCAGGAGGCACAGAATGAGCAGAATCGTACGTTGGGATCCGTTTCGTGAGATGATTTCGGTGCGCAGTCAAATGGACCAACTCGTGGGCGATCTCTTGCGGGAGCCCTCTGGTTGGCAGGGAAATGGGCAGGGAAATGGGCAAGGAAGCCACATACGCCTGGCGCTGGATGTTTGCGAGGATGACAACAGCTACAGTGTGAAGGCGTCATTGCCCGGAATCGACCCTGCAGACCTCGACATCAGTTTTTCGGAGAATACGCTCACTATCCAGGGCGAGACCCAGGCTGAAAGCGTGGAGGAAAACGCAAAGTGGCATCTACGGGAACGCAGTTTCGGAAGGTTCGTGCGCAGCATCAAGATGCCGGCAACCGTAAACGCCGACGACATCAGCGCCGACTATGAGGATGGCGTTCTCACCCTGACCCTGCCGAAAGCTGAGGAGATCAAGCCCCTTATTATTGCGGTTCGTGGCACGGAAGATAGGACGGTCGCAGCCTAGACCGTTTCTCGTCACCACCGAAGGCAGAACGACTGTTAGAGGCTCCGGCTCATTCGCAGCCGGAGCCTTTACTTTCACCAGGTTCGCGGTCTGAGAGAGGGAGGAGGAACCCCGACAACATGCGCTGTCGGGGCCCCCTAAGGAGGAAGGAAGAAGAATGGTCGTGGCGGAAGCCTTTGAGATGCCGACCCCACACGGCACCCGCTTCAGCCACTTGGGAAAACTATACCTCAGATCTTGCCGCCTTTCACTATACAATTTGCATAATCATTCCTCTGTTTCGCTGGATGATTTGACCGCCTACGGCGACCTTACAAAGAATTCTCCCGGCCAGGACGTACAATTTGTACAGTCGCCGAACCTGGCTGCAGTTGTGCGCGGATCTGCGCCGGCCTGTGATAGATGCGCCGGCCTGTGTTAAAATAGTGCCGCAGGTTCAAATCCGCTCAGGACACATTGACATGACAGAATCAACCGTACCCTTGACCGCCCGCGTCGCCTGCGCCGGTTGAGCCTCAAAGCTCCCTCCGGGGGCGTTGTCGCAGGTCGTGCGTCAGCTGGCTGCGGTCTTCCCGCAAACCGAATACCCGGATGTTCTGATCGGCCTGGGCAAACCGGACGATGCGGCTGTCTATCGCCTGGATGACGAGCGCGTTCTCATTCAGACGACCGACTTTTTCACACCAATCGTTGACGACCCTTGGCTGTACGGGGCGATCGCCGCCGCCAACTCCATGAGCGACGTTTACGCAATGGGCGGTGAGGTACGCGTCTGTCTCAATATCGCCGGTTTTCCCGAAGATCTACCGGCCGAGGTCGTGGCCGAAATCCTGGCGGGCGGCGCCGCCAAAGTGCAGGAGGCAGATGCGGCTATCGCCGGTGGTCATACGGTGACCAATCCCGAACCATTCTATGGACTGAGCGTCACTGGCATCGCCGACCCCGGTTCGCTGTTCCGCAAAGGCAGTGCGGCGGCAGGCGATCATCTGGTATTGACCAAACCCCTCGGCACCGGAATAATTACGACGGCCGCCAAACTGACAGGGCCGGGCGAGAGCCTGCCCTCCCGCAAAGCGCGGCGCGCCTTGGGCAAACCGGACTTCAAGCCATCCCATCTTGAACATGCCATCGACTCGATGACCCGCCTGAACCGCGCCGCGGCCCATGCCGGCCGTGCCGCGGGCGTGCGCGGCGGAACCGACATTACCGGTTACGGGCTGCTGGGCCACGCGGTCGAACTGGCGACGGCGTCTGCGGCCGAGGCGCCGATTCAACTCCAGATCGAGGCTGAGCGCGTGCCGGCCCTGCCCGGTGTCTTCGACTATATCGAGGCCGGTTATCTGACACGGGGAAGCGCCCGCAATCCGGAGCACTTTGGCGGTCAGGTCGTCGCGGCCGCCAACGTGACCGCAGCGCTCAAAACGCTTTTATGGGAGGCCGAAACAAGTGGAGGTCTTCTGCTTGCGGTTTCACCGGAGGGTCTCAGTCGTTTCCGCGCCGTATGCGAGGGGGAAGAACAACCCTTCTGGGAAATCGGAACCGTCGTGCCGGCCCGGGCGGACCAGCCGGTCATCAAACTGGTTTGAAAAATCACCTTGCCGCGACCGCTTCAGCCACGACAACATTGACGCAGCCGCGCAAACACTCGCTCGTGCGTCTCCCTCGCCCTTACAACGCTCGACATACCTACTACACAATGCTATGAGGAACGGTTTCTCTAGGTGGAGGAGCCTGAGGTTTCATCGTCTGCACCCTGACTCTGCCGGAGCTCCGCTTCCTCCTCATCTGTCAAGGGGGCGGTAGCCTGGGGACGTGCCCACTGCTCACTGCTCCAGTCGGTTCGCTCGTCACCGCTGTTCATCTCCGGTTCCTGGCCAGCGTGAGTGGAAAATTCGGCGAAGTCATAGTATTCGTCCTCGTCCTCCGCCTGTGCGCTCGGCAGAGGACGCAACTGCGCGTCAGCCCCATAACCGCTGTCCGCTGTGCGGGGCGGTTCATCTTCTGTGTAGAACGTTTCGCTCTCTTGGGCAACGCTGTCGGTCGCGTCCAAATCGAGCGGGGGCGCACCTGCCAGCGCGCTGACCGGCGACGAAATCACCGGCATCGGTGCCCGCGAACGCACAGGCGTCGGCAAGAGGGTCCGGTTCACTTCCCAACTGCGCAAACGGACCGTGGCCATGCCCAGCAGAGCCAAACCCAGCAAAGCATAGAGGCCCAGGGCAACGACGATAAGCAGTAGATTGACCAACTCCATCACGGGAAAGTCGGCGCCGTTGCTTCCGAATGGCGCTGCCAGGGGACCAGTCGCCAGAATCTCGCCGCGCAAAAAGAAACCTAGCGCTGCGTAGAGAACCACAGCGACACTTGTCATCACCCAGTTGCTCAACACGGCAAGGAAATAGTCCCCCGCGCCGCTCCCAAACTGTACATGCTGATCATTCAGCGACACATGGGTCAGAATCTGGCGGCGCAAACGGTTGCGCCCCCAGAAGTAGTAGAGCCCCAATGTCAGCGGCGTAAAGAGAACGAGCAGGAGCCATTCCCAGAAGATATCCAGCGTCTTACCGTCATAGTCCAAACGTTGGCCATTGGGCATGAGTGTATGGGCATATTGCCAGCGCAGCATCCTCGTTGCAGAAAAACCGAGAATGATGTACAGCCCCAGAGTAATCAGGGTATAGAATCCAATGATAACAAACTGTACAAACACCTCCGCGCCGGAGCCGTCGAACTCCAGCTGTCGGTCCTCGAAATATGTGCTCTCGGTGATTATCCGTTGCCAGCGAGCATATCCCCAGGGCACATAAATGAAGACAGTAATCCCTGTAAGGATCGCCATAAGAATCAGATTTCCGTAGATATTCAGCCAGCGACCTCGAAACTCCAGGTTGGTAGGCATGGCAGAATCCTTCCGCGCATGTAAGGATCAGTAGAAGGCCACGGGGGATGGTTCAGAGCCATCAAAACAGTATAGCCCAGGCGCGCCCGCTTGACAAAGCAGTACCTTTTTCGCCCGGCGGCCCTCCTGCAACCGCACGTCAAACTACGCCACTGTCGCGTAACGCCTCGATCTCTTCTGCTGTCAGAGCCAGCTTCTCTTGCAGCAACTCTTTTGTATGCTCACCCAGCAGCGGCGGCGGACGGAATATGTGCGCCGGCGTCTTGTCCAGCTTGGGCACCGGCCCGACCAACGGGATCCTGTCTCCGTTTCCGTCAGTGACCGTTTGCACCATCTGCCGGTGCTCGGCTTGGGGCGTCGCCAACGCGGTTGGAATGTCGTTGACCGGGCCGCACGGTACGCCTGCCGCGCGCAGCCGTTGGATCCACTCATCGGTGGTGCATCGGCGGAAATAGTCGGCCAACGCGGGAATGAGCAGATCTCGAAACTGGACGCGGGCCGGATTTGTGGCAAACCGTTCGTCATCCACCCAGGTCGGCTCGCCAACTACCTCTGCGAGTGTAGCGAACTGACCGTCGTTGCCCACCGCCAGCATCAGATGGCCGTCGGCTGTGGCAAAGGTCTGATAGGGCACAACCGTACCATGGGCGTTGCCATAGCGGCGGGGCGGGTCGCCGGACAGGAGATAGCCGCTGGCGACGTTAGCCAGCCAGCTCAACTGCGTGTCAAAGAGCGCGATATCAATATGCTGACCCTCGTCCGTCCGCTCACGATGCTGCAAGGCAGTCAGAATCGCCACCGCCGCCTGCAGGCCGGCGGTGATGTCAACGATTGCCACCCCCACCTTGTACGGCTCGCCGTCGGTTCCCCCGCTCGTTGGGCCGGTGATGCTCATAATACCGCCCTGCGCCTGGATGACCGTGTCATAGCCGGGGAGCGCCCGATCGGGGCCGGTCTGGCCATAGCCGGTGATGGCGCAGTAGATCAGGCCGGGATTGTCCGAGCGCAGGCTTTCATAGCCCAGCCCCATCCGCTCCATCCCACCCGCCTTGAAGTTTTCCACCACCACATCGGCCTGCACAGCCAGCCGACGGAAGATTGTCCGGCCGGCCTCAGTTTTCAGATTGAGCGTCAAGCTACGCTTGTTACGATTGGCGCACAGAAAATATGCGCTCTGCCCGCCATCGGTGAAGGGCGGACCCCAGTGGCGGGAGTCATCTCCCCGGCCCGGCTGCTCTATCTTGATCACTTCGGCGCCGTAATCGCCCAACGTCATGGTGGCATACGGGCCGGCCAGGACGCGCGAAAGGTCGAGAACTGTGATGTGGGTCAAGGCGTGAAGCATAGGAGATGCGCTGCGCGGCCAGACTGAGTCGTTGGGCAGGTTAGCGGAAAATCAGAAAGCGAAAAGCTCGGCGACGGAAAGTGTGAAACCGGTGAGCGGGCCTGTGCCTACCAGCATGTCGCCAGTTCGTACCGCGGTGCGCTGCGTAGCCGAACGATAAACGAAGACGGTCTCCTTCTCCGGATCGACGATCCAGAGTGCGCCAACGCCAATCGAGAAGTAGTCATCGATCTTTGGGCGCATCTCCACCCAGCGATCGGTGGGGGACAGAATCTCTACAACCAGGTCGGGCGCAACTTCGATAAAACCTGGCGGTGGGCCATCTGGCAGTTTCGCATTCGACCAGAAGGCAAAATCAGCGCCGCGTATCCGATCCGGACCATGGCGGATATAAATGCCGACCTCCCCAACCATGCACAGACCGACTTCCCTGTCATTGATAAATCCGCCTACCAAGAGGGCGAGCCTTGATTCAAGGAAACCATGAACTCCACCGGTTGGGCTCATCCTTACAATTACTCCATCAATGAGTTCACAGGGGCCAATGTCACCCATTGCCAGCAGTTCAGAGCCGGTGATGAGTCTGGTTGTTGTTTCCGTTGGTTGCGCTGTCATCAGTCTGTTCCGTGAATCCCTTCTGGCGCGTGCATTCTGGTCTGCGCGCAATATCCACCAGATAAAGAACCGTCAGTTTTCGGTATGCAGTATAGCACACCTGCTGTGGTTGGCCGGAAGCGAAGGCGAATTGCCCGGTGAGCTGCCTGTTCGCACTTGGCAGCGAGCGCTAAACACCTGCTTTGACACGCTGCCGCGGCAGGGATGCCCTGTCGTTCAGACCGCGGCGCGGGCACCGATCGTGTTCCAATGCGGAACAGGTACTATAGTGCAGAGAGACTCTGGCTCAGATTCCCAGTGCCGCCGTAGAAACATCAACTTAGTCCGCTCCCAAGCGACTCTAGTGTGAGGGGGGACGAGCCATCTTACTCTTTCCTACGCCGAAACGATTCTCTTGGGAAGCAGTATTCTTCTCCCCCGGACCGGCTGTTCGATCTTTTTGACTAGGGCACCGTAATCGCCCAACGTCATGGTGGCATACGGGCCGGCCAGGACGCGCGAAAGGTCGAGTATTGTGATGTGGGTCAAGGCGTGAAGCATAGGAGATGCGCTGCGCGGCCAGACTGAGTCGTTGGGCAGGTTAGCGGGAAATCAGAAAGCGAAAAGCTCGGTAACGGAAAGCGTGAAACCGGTGAGCTGGCCTGTGCCGACGAGCATATCGCCAGTCCGTAGAGCGGTGCGCTGCGTAGGAGAACGATAAACGAAGACGGTCTCCTCCTCCGGATCGACGATCCAGAGTGTGCCAACGCCAATCGAGAAGTAGTCATCGATCTTCTGGCGCATCTCCACCCAGCGATCGGTGGGGGACAAAATCTCTACAACCAGGTCCGGAGCGACCTCGACAAAACCTGGCGGTGGGCCATCTGGCAGTTTCGCATTCGACCAGAAGGCAAGATCAGCGCCGCGTATCCGATCCGGGTCGTGGCGGATATAAATGCCGACCTCCCCAACCATGCACAAGCCTGCCTTCGTGTCTTCGACAAAAGTACCCAGACGACGGTCAAGCCTTGATTCAAGGAAACCATGTACTCCACCGGTTGGGCTCATCCTTACAATTACTCCATCAATGAGTTCACAGGGGCCAATGTCACCCATTGCCAGCAGTTCGGAGCCGGTGACGAGTCTGGTTGTTGTTTCCATTGGTTGCGCTGTCATCAGTCTGGTCCGTGAATCCTTTCTGGCGCGTGCATCCTGGCCTGCGCGCAATATCCACCGGATAAAGAGAACCGCCAGTTCTCGATATGCAGTATAGCACACCTGCTGTGGTTGGTCGGAAGCGAAGGCGAATTGCCCGGTGAGCTGCCTGTTCGCACTTGGCGGCGAGCGCTAAACACATGATTTGACACGCTGCCGCGGCAGGGATGCCCTGTCGTTCAGACCGCGGCGCGGGCACCGATCGTGTTCCAATGCGGAACAGGTACTATAGTGCAGAGAGACTCTGGCTCAGATTCCCAGTGCCGCCGTAGAAACATCAACTTAGTCCGCTCCCAAGCGACTCTAGTGTGAGGGGGGACGAGCCATCTTACTCTTTCCTACGCCGAAACGATTCTCTTGGGAAGCAGTATTCCTCTCCCCCGGACCGGCTGTTCGATCTTTTTGACTAGGGCGCCGTAATCGCCCAACGTCATGGTGGCATACGGGCCTGCCAAGACGCGCGAAAGGTCGAGTATTGTGATGTGGGTCAAGGCGTGGAGCAGAGAAGATGCGCTGCGCGGCCAGACTGAGTTGTTGGGCAGGTTAGCGGGAAATCAGAAAGCGAAAAGCTCGGCGACGGAAAGTGTGAAACCGGTGAGCGGGCCTGTGCCGACGAGCATATCGCCAGTCCGTAGAGCGGTGCGCTGCGTAGCCGAGCGGTAGACGAAAACGGTCTCCTCCTCCGGATCGACGATCCAGAGTGTGCCAACGCCAATCGAGAAGTAGTCATCGATCTTCTGGCGCATCTCCACCCAGCGATCGGTCGGGGACAGAATCTCTACAACCAGGTCTGGCGCAATTTCGCTAAAGCCGGTCGACGGGCCATCAGGAAGTCTCTCTTTAGACCAGAAGGCAAGATCAGCGCCGCGTATCCGGTCTGGATTGTGCCGGATGTAGATGCCAACCTCTCCACCCAAGACCCAACCGGCCTGCGCATCTTGATTGAATCTGTACAGGAAGAAAGTGAGTCTGGATTCAAGGTAGCCATGTACCTCACCCGTCGGACTCATTCCTACAATTTCTCCATCAATGAGTTCGCAAGGGCCTATGTCACCCATTGCCAGCAGTTCGGCGCCGGTTACGAGTCTGGTTGTTGTTTCTGTAGGTTGCGCTGTCATCAGTCTGGTCCGTATTTTCCTTCTGGCGCGTGCATCCTGGCCTGCGCGCCATATCCACCAGAAAAAGAACCGTCAGTCATCGACTCGCAGTATAGCACATCTGCTACGGATGGCGGGAAGCGCCGGCGTACATCCCGGGGGCTGTCTTCTCGCTCTTGACGGCGAGCGCGAAACACCTACTTTGACACGCTGCCAGGGCATGGATGCGCCGCCTGACCGAACGCGTCGCCCGCACCGATTGTGTTCCACCACGGAAAGGGTACTATAATGCAGATAGAATCTGGTTCGAATCCGCCGCCCGCCGTAGTGGCTTCAACTCTGCCCACTTCGCTGCGACACCTGCGTCAGAAAGGGGCGGCCGAGCCATCTTACTCTATTCAACACCGAAAGGATTCTCTTGTGAAGCAGTATTCTTCTCCCCAGGCCATGCAGCTCGATCCGACAAAGGCCTATACCGCCACGATTCAGACGAACCGCGGTAATATCGAGATCGACCTCTACGCCGACAAAGTGCCGAACACGGTTAACAACTTTGTGGCGCTGGCCCGCGACGGCTTCTACGACGGTATCAGCTTTCACCGCGTGATCGCCGATTTCATGGTCCAATGCGGCGACCCCACCGGCAGCGGACGGGGCGGCCCCGGCTACCGGTTTAACGACGAATTTCATCCGGAACTCGTGCATGATGGCCCCGGCGTCCTCAGCATGGCCAACGCCGGACCCAACACCAACGGCAGCCAGTTCTTCATCACCCATGTGGCCACCAATTGGCTCGACAACAAACATTCCGTCTTCGGCAAAGTGCGCAGCGGCCAGGATGTCGTCGATGCGATTCAGCAAGGAGATGTGATGGAGCGGGTCGAGATCGAGGAGAGCTAAAAGGAAGGACCGGGGAGTGAGGAACAGAGTTTCCCCCACTCCTCGCCCCGGTGTCATCAGTTCAAAACGTAGTTTCTGGCCAGCGGATCGCTCTCCACGGCCCATTGCATGGTGTACAACTGGTGGTAACGGCCCCTGCGCGCCAACAGTTCTTCGTGGCTGCCCTCCTCCAACACCCGCCCCCGATCCAGCACAACTATCCTGTCCGAATTGACGATCGTATTGAGGCGGTGGGCGATGACAAAACTGGTGCGCCCCTTCAGCAGCTGTTCCAGACCGGCCTGAATCTGCCGCTCTGTCGTCGTGTCGATAGAACTGGTGGCTTCGTCCAGAATGAGAATGCGGGGATCCGCCAACAAGGCGCGCGCGAAGGAGACGATCTGGCGCTGACCAACGCTCAGATTCACACCGTTTTCCCCCACTTCCGTGTCATAGCCATTCGATAGCTTTCTGATAAACTCATCGGCGCCAACCGCCACCGTCGCGGCCTCCACCTCGGCGTCGCTCGCATCCAACCGGCCATAGCGGATATTTTCTCGGATCGTCCCATCGAAGAGAAAACTGTCCTGCAGCACAATGCCCAACTGCGCCCGCAGACTGGCCTGCGTGACATCGCGCACGTCGTGGCCATCGATAAGGACGGCCCCGCCGGTTACATCGAAAAAACGGGCAATCAGGCGAATCACCGTGCTCTTGCCAGCTCCGGTCTCGCCAACAAGGGCGATGCGCTCACCCGGCTCGGCGCTGATCGTTACCCCGCGCAGCACCGGCTCATCTGCCTTATAGTTGAAGTGAACATTCTCGAAGTCCACGCGGCCCGCAATCGGCGGCAACGCAAAGGCCTGGTGGGCATCCTGCAGATCCGGCTCCGTGTCGAGCAGGGCGAAGAGGCGTTCACTCGCGGCCATTGCCGCCTGAAAGGTATAGTAGCGTCGCGACAGTTCACGAATCGGATCGAAAAATCGCTCCACCCAGATCACGAATGCCGCCATTACGCCCGCGGTCAGTTGGTCGCCCAGAATCAGCCAACCGCAGACCCCAACCACCAACGCGGTCGCCAGCGAGCCGATAAAATCGACACCGGGGAAGAAGAAGGCAGCCAACTGCGTGGTCCGCACATTGGCGTCAAAATAAGAACGGTTGAGATCGTCGAAATGGCGCGAGTTGGCCTGCTCGCGCGAAAAGCTCTTCGTCACCCGGATGCCGGTGATCGACTCGTTGAGAAAACCGTTGATCAGCGACAGGCGCTGCCGCGCCGCGCGATATGCCTGGCGCACATAGCGGCGGAAATAGCTGGTCAGCCCGATCATCATCGGCAGCACCGCAAACGTCACCAGCGCCAGTTGCCAGTTCAGAAACAGCATAGCCACGACGATCCCGATCAGAAGGAATACCGAGCGAGCCAGCCCCGTAATCGACCAGGTAACGAAATCCTGCAGCACGCTCACATCGCTGATCAAGCGGCTCATTAAGCGGCCTACACTGTAGTCGTTGAAGAAGCCCAGCGACAGCGTATGCAGATGGCCGAAGAGCTGGCTGCGCAGATCGGTCACGATGCGGGTGCCGGCATAGGCCATCACCCTCAGACGCGCGCGGCTTGTAATCCATTCCAGCGCGATCGTCCCAAAAAATAGGAACGTCCAGAAACGCAGAGTGCCCACATTGCCGGCGAGGATACCGTAGTCAATCGCCCGCTGGATCATCCATGGCGTTGCCACGCTCGTCACAGAAGTAACGATGATCAAGAGGAAAGAGAGAACAAACTCCCGCCTGTAGACGGCCACATACACCATCAACCGCTTAACCAGGCGGCCATCGTAGGTCTTTTCCTGCGCTTCCTCTTCATCCGGCAACAGATCCTGTATCTTACGCTCCCGGCGCAGCCTTTCCTGCTCCACCGCCGACAGACTACTGTCCAGACCACGGACCCCCTGGTCGCGGCCGAACGCATCCCGCTGGCGGGGAAGTTTCTCAATCACCATGTCTGTCTCCCTTTGCGGGGAGGCAAACTGCCCATTTCCCCGGTACGAGTGAGCAGCTCTGCCGCTGCCATTCGAGTTGCTCATCTTAGTTTCTCCCTTCATCCCCGGCGCCGGCCAGGGACAGAGGACGAACCGGAGACTCGCCCGCGCGCGTCTCCACCGATTCAGCTGGGCTGCGCAGCCGTGCCTCCAACGCCGCGAACTCCTCCTGATCGCGCAACTGTAGATCGTAGATTTGCCGGTAGAGCCCACCCGCGGCCAGCAAGGCGTCGTGACGGCCCCTCTCAACGATGCCGCCGCCATCCAGCACGAAGATCTGGTCTGCGTTTTTCAGAGTGAGCAGACGCTGGGCGATGATAAAGGTCGTGCGTCCTTCCATCAGCACGCTGAGCGCCTGCTGGATCATGTGCTCCGTCTCCGTGTCGACGCTGCTGGTGGAGTCGTCCAGAATAAGGATGCGGGGCGCGTAGAGCAGGGCCCGCGCGATCGCAACCCGCTGCTTCTGTCCCCCGCTCAGTGTCACACCTCGTTCACCAACCTCCGTCTCGTAGCCGGCGGGGAACTCCATAATGAAATCGTGCGCCCGCGCCGCTTTGGCCGCATCGACAATCGCGTCGGGTGTAGCTGCCGGCTTGCCATAGGCGATATTCTCGGCGATCGTCACCCCGAACAGGAACGGGTCCTGGAGGACGATACCGATGTATTGACGCAGACTGTCCAAAGTCAAGCTGCGCACGTCATGTCCGTCGATCCGAACGACGCCGCTGAAGGGGTCATAGAAACGGGGAATGAGATTGGTTATCGTCGATTTGCCACTTCCCGTCGGGCCGATCAGCGCGACCGTTTGCCCAGGTTCCACCTCGAAATTGATGTCGTTCAGCGCCCGCGGCCCGCCCTCATAGCCAAAGCTCACATGCTCAAATTTCACCGCGCCTTGCACCTCTTGCAGAACAACTGCGTTTTCTTGCTCCTCCACTTCAGTCGGCGTGTCGATAATCTCAAACACGCGTGTGGCGCTGGCCCCGGATGTGGCAGCCATATTGACCAGGAAACCCAGTCGTTGCACCGGGCCGTTGAGCATCATCACATAGGCCAACAGCGCGAACAACGACCCGATCGTGACCGTGCCCTCGATCGCCCGCGGGCCGCCGACGAGCAGGAGGAGAAAGACGCTGCTCATTAGGATAAACGTGAACGTGGGCCAGTTGTTCGCCCAGATTTTGATAATGCCGAAGCGCTTGGTGAACCAGTCCTCGTTGGCCGCGTTGAACTTTCGCAACTCGTCCGCTTCGCGAGCAAATGCTTTCACCACCTGGATACCGGTCATGCTCTCCTGCATGGTGGAGGAAAGCTGGCCCATCTGCTCCTGAACGCGTTTGAAGCGCGGCCGGATCACCATGCCGAAGCGCAGCGTCAGCGCCAGGAGCAGGGTCAGCGGAATCAGCGCGTACAGTGCGAGGCTGAAACTCTCCAGCACCATCGCGACAATCACGCCCCCCAGGAGCAGGAGCGCCGACATCAAATCCATCAGCCCCATGCCGACAAAGCGCTCCGTCTCGGTGATGTCGCTCGTAGCCCGGCTCATCATATCGCCGGTCTGCGAGCGGTCGTGAAAGGCAAAGGGGAGCCGTTGTGTCGAGTTGTAGAATTGGTTGCGCAGGTCATAGGCCACGCGATGGGTCAGCCATTCACCATAATAGCGCTGACCGTAGGCGGCGATGCCGCGCACTACCGCGATGCCGAGGATCCACCCGGCCGCGGCGAAGAGCGCGCCGGCGCGCTGTCCCCCGATGCCCTGGTCGATGGCGTCCTTCAGAATCTGCGGAATATACAGATTGAGCAGCGAAGCAAAGAGTACCGAGACATAGGCAAATGCCGCCTGCTTCCAATAGGGACGCAGATAGCCGATAAGCCGCCTATAAACGTCTTTGCGGGCCTTTGGTTGTTGAGGAGGTTCTATCTTCATTTTTCTATCCGCTATATGGCCTAAGCTTATGCGTTTTCTAAACCGCTACAGTGAAACAACAGTATAGTTTAGCAGATCGTGGCGTCGATGTAAACCCAAATGGGTCATTGTGCCAGTACAGGAAGGCGATTTCGTCCCCATCTCGTATGTGCTACGTATGGAGATCGCATGGTTGGCGCGCGGCGCCTTGTTTATGACGTTGACCGGGTATCTGGAGGACCGATGCTGAAACAGAATGAATGTGCGGTATACTATGTAGAGTAGAAGACAAGGAAGAGCAAAAGGGGAGCCAGCAGATGCCAAAGTGGCAAGTTAACAAGCAGCAGACTGTCGACTTCAGCGCGAGCGAATTTGAGGAGAAAAGGGATAGTCATTCATGGCAGGAGGACTATGATGCTCAATATCAAACCGAAATATCTTGTCAATGAGAAGGGGCGGAAAACGGCGGCTGTTCTAACAATGAAAGACTACCGCCCCCTGATGCAACGACTGCAGGATTTATGCCAGGACTATGAAGATGCCTTAGAGTTGGAGCAGGCGGTTGAGACAGCGACAGACTTTCGGGAGTATGCTGAAATACGAGTTGAATTGCAAAAAGATGGAAAACTTTGAAGGACGCGATGGCTCACACCATCCATTTGGAGCGCCGTGCTGAACGAGATTTGCGCCGGTTACCGCAAGACGTTATTAGACGCATTGACACCATGTTCGGGCAATTGGCAGAGGATCCACGCCCAGACGGCGTCGTAAGGCTTTCTGGTCGGACAAATTCTGGTTGGCGGGTACGTGTCGGGGACTATCGCATCCTCTATCGAATTGAGGGGTACCGCGTTGAAGTTTATCGCATAAAACATCGTCGGGACGCCTATCGCCAATAGTAAAGTGACAGTTTACGACGAAATTCCGTGGCGACTGAACTTAGGCTTTACAATAGGGGTCATATACAGATGTCAAAGACTACAATTATGAATAATATTTCTCGCCTACAGCGTGAGATAGCAGATGTCACAAAAAAGTTATCCCAAGAATCAAAGAAAGAATCTGATTGTGGAAAAAGAATCGCTCAGCTACTTAATTCTATTACAAAGAGTACGAGTCCAAGCCAGTTAAGGAGCAAATTATCTGAAATCAATAGAAAGCAAAACGAAATCTCCAGAATTCAGAATGATAAGGCAGGTCTTCAGAAAAAGGAAGCAGATTTAACTGCAAGGCTCAATAGATACAAGAGTGACCTAGAAAGAGAAGAGAAAAGGGAACGCAGAAAGCTAGTTGATGCAGAAAGAAAACGCGAACGAGATCAGCTTAATTTTCAACGCACCATAAGGTATGAACTCGAAACCCAGCGTCACCTCGCTAGACAGATTCAGCCTGTCCCGCAATCTATAGTGTTAAGAGAAGTGGAATACGATCTGTTTATTTCACACGCCTCTGAAGACAAGGACGATTTCGTCAGACCGTTGGCTAATGCACTGAAGTCACTTGGGGTGAAAGTATGGTACGACGAATTCACCCTGAAGGTCGGAGATAGCTTGAGAGGAAGCATTGATAGGGGTTTGGCAAATGCAAGATTTGGAACAGTGGTGCTGTCATATTCTTTCTTTTCAAAGAATTGGCCTCAATATGAGTTCGATGGAATGGTAGCAAGAGAAATGAGCGGGCATAAGATGATCCTTCCAATATGGCACAAGGTCACGAAAGATGAGGTCATACGATTTAGCCCGACATTAGCTGACAAAGTAGCTCTCAATTCATCTACAAACGGTATTGATGAGATTGCAGCCCAGCTAGCCGAGGTGGTCTTGGAATGATAGCAATACTGTCAAGGCGACGCGGCGATATTGTCTGCCGATCTCGGACGATAGGATGACGGGGCGCTTGTCCTGCAAGGACTTCACCATGCCCAAACGCTTTCACGACAAACTGAACGAGGGCTGGGACGTGCTCAATCTGTTCGATATTGTGCGCTGCTATTCCACCCGGGACGCCAGGGCCGGCAAGCCCGGCAAAACAACCATCGCCGAAGCGCAGTTGATCGGGCGCGGCGCGCGCTATTTCCCCTTTGCCACGCCCGACCAGCCTGACCGGCACCAACGGAAGTTTGATAGAAACCTGTCCGCTGAACTGCGCGTTTTGGAAGAGTTGCTCTATCACAGCGTGAATGATTCCCGCTATATTGATGAGATACGCACGGCCCTAATCAACGAAGGTATGATAGATGATCGGGAGGTCGATAAAACGCTCAACCTGAAAGATTCGTTTAAGGAAACCGCTTTCTACAAGTATGGTCTTATCTATCTCAATGAACGCGTTCTGAACAGGTACGAACATGTCCGGTCGTTTTCCGATATGGGCATACATTTACAAAATTACGAGTATACGATTGCAACCGGCCGAGGAACGTCAGAGGCTCTTCTCCAGGGCAACGGCAACTTTGCCGTCATCGCCGAAGCGGGCCGCATAGATGTCCGGGTCAGTGACATGCCTGTCCATATCGTCAGGAATGCGCTTGCGCGCAAGGCCTTCTTTTCTCTCAAATCCCTGAAGACCTATTTTCCGCACATTCGCTCCGTCCGTCAGTTCATTGAAGAGGATGCCTATCTGGGCGGATTGTCCATCACATTCCAAGGCGATACGAATGCACTCTACAGCTTAACCAACAGCGACCGGCTCGCTGCGATGACGGGTCTTCTGGAGCGGGTCGAATCTGAACTGCGCGCAATTACGACAAAGTACAGGGGCACGGAAAATTTCAAGCCATACAATGCCAAGGCTATCTTCACGGACAAGACCCTCAAAGTGCGTAAAGACAGCGAAAGAGCGAACGAGGAGGAACCGTTTGTCTCTTACCAGGACTGGTATGTCTTTCATGCGAATTACGGCACCAGTGAAGAAAAGGCGTTTGTGCGGATGCTCAAACGCCAGATCGACGGGCTGAAGGAACGATATGATGGGATCTACCTGGCACGCAACGAGAGGCATTTCAAAATCTACAACTTTGACGATGGCCAGGCGTTTGAGCCGGACTTCGTATTGTTCTTGCGTAAGAAGGATGGAAACATGTTGACTTATCAGATGTTTGTTGAGCCGAAAGGGAAGCACCTGAAAGAATACGACCGATGGAAAGAAGATTTTCTGCGAAAAGTGACGCACAAATTCGAGGGAGAGACGCTGGAATTCAGAACGCAGAGCAAGAAGCAGACATACCGGCTGATAGGCGTGCCCTTCTATAACAATGAAGACGAAAACGCATTCAAGCAGAGTTTGTATGAGGTAGTGGCAGAGTGAAAAAAAGCGTCCGCAACGCCAACGTCATTGAATGGCCTGATGAAGATCAGTTGATTTGGAAAAGAATCTTACAGACCGATTCGATCCAGGAACTCGCTCACTTCTGGGACACACATGACCTAACGGATTTCGATACCGAACTTGAGGTGGTGGACGAGCCTGTTTTTGACCTTCAGACAGCAGATAGAGCAACGACTGTGACAACCAGAAAGACTTCCGTATAGTAGTCCGCACTGGCTCCCCCTTGCCCGCAACCTCGTTGCGCCTCTTTTCGAGCAGGGGCGTATGAAACCACACCTGCGGAGGAACCATGACCTATAGAGTAGCCATCATCGGACATACCGGCCGCGGCAATTACGGCCACTATGTCGACGAGGCGTTTGTCAACGTAGAGGGCGCCGCGATCGTCGCCCTCGCCGACCCGGATGACGCCGGCCGCCAGCAAGCCATCGAGCGCACCGGCGCCGCCAAGGGCTATGCCGACTACCGGCAGATGTTGGCAGCAGAGCGCCCCGACATCACCGTCATCGCCACCCGCGAGATCGGCGATCATTATGAATTGGCCATGGCCGCCGCCGCAGCCGATACCCACATCTACACCGAAAAGCCGGTCGCAGCCTCGCCGGCCCAAGTCGATGAGATGGTCGCGGCCTGCGAACAGAACGATAAACTGCTCATCGTCGCCTGCCCCTGGCGCGGCCATCCCCCCATCCAGAACGTCGCCATTCCCCTCATCAAGGGTGGCAAAATCGGCGAGCCCCGCCTCGCCCGCATCTATGGCATGAACGGGCACGAGGGAGGAAACCAGCTCTTTCTCGACCTCTATCCCCACTTCTTCGACTTCCTGTGGCAGGTCTGGGGCCAGCCGCTCTGGTGTCAAGCCCATATAACCCAGGATGGCCGGGACGCCACACCGCACGATCTTAAGCAGGGCGCTGAAGGGATGGGACTGGTCGCCGGCAACGGTATACGCGCCTATTACGTCTTCAACGACGGTTTCGCCGCCGACTTTGAATCGTACGAAGGCGACCACAAGGAGCGGCCGTATCGGATTGACATCCACGGCACCACCGGTACGCTCTCACTGCCTGGCCCGATGAGCAACCAGCCGGACATCTACTATCACCCGCTGGTCAGCCCCGGCCTCTTTAACGATGACCGCTGGCAGGTTATCCCGTCCGAACCGCCGCCAGACGACTATAAGTGGGTGAACGCCCATCACCGCATGGCCCGCTCGATGCTCGAGATGCTCGACGGACGGGAACCGGAGTTTCCACTGCTTGATGGGCGTACGGCCCGGCGCCATCTCGAATGGGCCATGGCCGCGCACGCTTCTCACATCACCGGCGCGCGCGTCTCCTTGCCGTTGACCGACCCGCACAACCCGTTTGACTCCTGGCGCTGACGGGGCGGTTCAGCCGCCCAAGCAGGAGAAGACAGTTTCATGCGCCTGTATCGTACAGGGCGCTAAAGGAGAATATTCAATGCAACCTTTTCTTGATTCGACCGATGTATTGAACGATGGAGCCGAACTGCATCGACGCATGGAACGGGACGGCTATCTGTTCATCCGCGGGCTGCTCCCCGCCGCCGTCGTCGAGGGCCTGCGCATGCAGATCCTGGAAATTGCGCGCGCGGCCGGTTGGGTCCAGCCTGACACGGCTCTCAGAGACGCCGTGGCCGACCTGAACGGATTCTGCGTTGAACCGGAGCCGGAATACATGCAGAAGTATCATGCTATGTACAAGTTGCCCGAGTTCCATGCCATCCAGCATCACTCCAACCTGATCGGCCTGTTCGAGCGCATGTTGGGCGAGACGGTACTGCCGCATCCCCGCATCATCGGGCGCACGATCTTCCCCCAGCGCGAGGCCTTCACCACCCCGCCACACCAGGACTTTATCCCGATTCAGGGCACCGCCGACACCTATACGGCCTGGATCCCGCTGGGTGATCTGCCCACGGAATTGGGCGGCTTGCAGTTAGCGGCCGGGTCGCATCAGCGCGGCGTCTACGACTTCCAGCCGGCCATGGGAGCAGGGGGACTGGAGGTACTTGACCCGCTCGACGGCACCTGGGCCAACAGCCCATTCCAAGTGGGGGACGTGCTCATCTTCCACAGCATGACGGTCCACAAGGGCCTGCCCAACAGTTCGGACCGGCTGCGTATGTCGATGGATGCCCGCTACCAAAAGGCCAGCGACCCGATCGCGCCCGGCAGCTTGCAACCGCACAGCCAACCCAGCACGTGGGACGAAGTCTATGCGGACTGGCCCGACCTGGACCTGAAATACTACTGGCGCAATTGGGATCTCGAAGTAAATGAATACGACAACAGCTACCACGACAAGCGCGACGAGATGGCGCTAAAGATGGCCAAAGAAGGTGATACGCGCGCCATCTCAACGCTCCAGCGAATCATCGCCCGCAACGAAAATCCGGACAAGCGCCGGGAAGCCGAGGCGTTGCTTGCCGCGCTGCAACAACCGTCCGACGCATAGCGCCGCAGCGGGCAATTTGCTGGATCAACTGTTTCCCTGCAGTTCAGACTGTTGCCCGGCGAGTCGGATAGGCGGAAGGGGGTTTCAAACCTGAAACCCCCTGAATCCGGAGTAACCTGGTTCGGACAATCACGCAGAGCTGGAATCCCGCTGTAAAAAGAGCAGAAAAATTGCGCCCACCAATGTCCGCTGACTTGACAACCGATGAATTCAGGGAGCTTGTGCGCGAAGCGGCCTTGCAAACGCTCGCCGAACTGCTGGGCGACCCCGATGAGGGACTGGAACTGCGCCCTGAGTTCGTCGCGGAGACCTAGCGCTACCTTGCCGCCGTCAAAGAGGGCGCCAAAACCATACCAGCCAAGAAAGTCGCCGAAAGACCAAGTCTGACCTGGTGATGTATGAAGTCGAATTTGCCGTAGATGGCGAAGCAAACTTAGCTCGCTTGGGCGCGCCAGAAGGACAGGGGGTGCTCAACAGAATGTGGTGGTTTGCTGAGAGTCTTGATGTGAACAGATCCGAAGCGCATGCAAGACACTTTTGCCGGTTGCCCTTGCCCATTCACAACCGCCGCAAACCTGATTTGGCCTTTTACCTCACCATGCGTTATACTTTTGTACAATTTCGGGGAGTAGCGCAGCTCGGTAGCGCGCTTCGTTCGGGACGAAGAGGTCGGAGGTTCAAATCCTCTCTCCCCGACCAGAATGCAGAATAGTCGAGCCGTCACAAGACTGTTATGACCCCGGTGGTCCGACTACTCTGCTAATCAATGTGCGTCGTGTGGCCTGCCGTCGGAAACAGGATCTTTCTGCGACGGCATTTTTTATCTCGCGGCGATTCCCAAAGACGGGAGCGGCAACGACGCCGATTTGAAGGGCACAGCGATGTCCACAGACAGATATGGATAGCCGGGTCAACTCCTGTTCCTCATTGACCGAGCGCGATATCGCGCTACTTTATCGGATCGAAGCCGGTCTGGCCATCACGGCCGACGTCAGCCGCTCCGACGTGATGCTATGCTGTCTGATGGATCCCCAGGAAAACCCTTCCTCACAGATTGGAGTTCTAGAGTCACCTGCGGGGCAACGGGCCTCGATGGGGCAAGTCCTGGTCGCCCGGCACGCTGCGCCCCATTCGCTCTCCTCCATCTATCGGGACGACATGACCGGACGCACATACACGCTGGCTGCCCAGCCAACCGTCCACCGAGCCCTAATGGAAGACCGCAGAAACAGAATGGCAGAGTCTAAAGTTCCGCGCGAACGAACCAGCAGTGGCGCCCCGGTTATTCAGCAGGTATACCCGGTCCACAACGCGGTCAATCAGGCGATTGCGGCCCTGCTCGTCGAAACAAATATGATTGAGTACGAACGACACCGGCGCCGCGATCCACCATTCCGCCAAGCCGTGGGCTGGCTGCAAAGAATGGCAGTGCAGGGTGAAATCGAAACGGCCGAAATCTTGGGCGGATTCGGCAGTTTGGACGGTATCTACCTGGTGGATGAGCAGTTCTGCATCAGCTACATGAGCGGCATCGCGATGAACCTGTTTCGCTCAATCGGTCTTGTTGCGGACATGCAAGGCAGTCCGATTTCCGATCTGGAGGAGCAGGACGAGCAGGTGGTAAGCCAAGCGATGGAGGCCAACTGCTGCGTACAGACGCGCCACGAGAGCGAAGACGGCCGCGTCTGGGTACGCACAGCGATCCCCCTACGCGCGCCACGGGGCCGTTTGTACCGGATGCGCCGCCGCATGCGCCGCCAACTGCCGTGGTCGACATCGATACCGACGGAGGGCGCGCCGCTGGTTGATGGCGTATTGGTGCTCGTGCACAATGCCACGGAGACGGTGCAGCGCCAGCGAGAACTCAACGTCAAATCGGCGATGATCCAGGAAGTGCATCACCGGGTCAAAAACAATTTACAGTCCATTGCCGCTGTCCTGCGCATTCAGAGCCGGCGGTGCGAGAGCGGGGAAGCCAGAAAGCAACTGACCGCCGCGGTCAACCGCATCCTGAGCATGTCTGTGATTCACGAATACCTGAGCCAGGATGAACACCGCCCGATCAACATCCGCGATGTATGCCAGCGCATCTTAGGACAAGCCCAACAGGTTACGGTCAACCCGGGGCAACATATAGAGATCGCGATTGAGGGGCCGAACATCCGTCTCCCGGCCAGCCAGGCCACTGCCACCGCGCTCGTAGTCAACGAACTGCTGGTGAACGCAGTGGAACACGGACTGCGGGATCGGAATTACGGCGAAATTCGCATTGCGCTGGAAGATTTGGGGGATGAAGTGCGCATAACGCTGCTGGACAACGGGTTGGGGCTGCCCGCCGACTTCGCCCCGGATCAAAGCCGCAGCCTCGGTTTGCAGATCGTCCATACGCTCGTGACAGATGATCTGAAGGGCGAATTGCTGTTTGAACAGGTGACAGGCGATGGTACTGGCGCTACCGAAGGCGAGCACAGCGGCACCCGCGCTATAATTACTTTTCCAAAACGTTCTATCAACGTAGAATCTGTCGTAGCGTAACTCCAATGGCCGGTGATCAGCGATCGGAGGCCGGTAAAACCGCCAGCCATTGACGACGAACCACTGGCCACTAGCATCTTCACTTGTCTCCGACACTGGATTCAGAGCGTTTAGCGACAGAGGGAGAGGGTTAACCTAAATAGGAAAGGGTCAGACTGTGGAGCGCACACGCATAATTGTTGCCGACGATGAATCCCTCATTCGCATTGACTTGCGGGAGATGCTCACCAACCTGGGCTACCTTGTGGTGGGAGAAGTGGGTGACGGCCAGAGCGCAATCAACCTCACTTGGGAACTTCGTCCGGACATCGTGATCATGGACATCAAAATGCCAGACATGGATGGCATCGAGGCCGCCCGCATCCTGACACAGGAGCGCTTGGCCCCCGTGCTGCTGTTGAGCGCATACAGCCAGCAGGAACTGGTGCAACGCGCCAAGGAAGCCGGCGTAGCCAGTTATCTCGTCAAACCGTTCCGCGAATGCGATCTGACCCCCGCGATCGAGGTGGCCCTGGCACGCTTCAACGAGTTCCGATCGCTGGAAATGGAGATCGACGACTTGAAGGAGACCCTCGAAACACGCAAAGCGGTTGAGCGCGCCAAAGGCATTCTGATGCAACTGCAGAACATGAACGAAGCCGAAGCCTTCCGGCGCATTCAGAAAATGAGCATGAACAATCGCAAGCCAATGAAGGCTGTAGCCGAAGCGATCATTCTGGCCCATCAGGCTGGAGAATAGCCAGACATTCGGGACCGGTACTGATCACCGTTGATACTGGTCACGCACTAGTGCCGTATTATGAAATCTTCAAATGGCGGACCGCCTGAAGCGCGACTTTCGATCATCATGCCGGTCTACAACGAAATCGGCACGTTGGAGGAGATCATCCGCCGCGTGCGCGCGGTGGACCTTACAATCAATTCCGATGGTGCATCTGATCTGATCGGCAGCCCCGCCCAAATGGAAAAGGAAATCATCATCGTGGATGACGGCTCCACCGACGGCACGCGGGAAATTCTGGCCCGCCTGCAGGCGGAAGAGCCGGAAGATCTGCGTATTATTTATCATGAACGCAACGGCGGCAAGGGCGCAGCCCTGCGCACCGGTTTTGAGGCGGCGTCCGGCGCGATCTTCGTCGTGCAGGACGCCGACCTGGAATACAATCCCGGAGACTATATCAGGCTTCTCATCCCCATTCTGGAAGGACGCACCGATGTCGTCTACGGCAGCCGCTTTCTCGGTGGGCCGCGCGCGGCCATGAGCCTCTCGCATACTATCGGAAATAAGGGCGTCACGTGGTTTACAAATCTGCTCTACGGCACGGTACTGACCGATATGGAGACCTGCTATAAGTGCTTTCGGCGGGATGTAATCGAAGGGATGACCCTCCACAGCCAGAGATTCGAGATCGAAGCCGAACTGACAGCCAAAATCCTCAAGCAAAATTACTCAATCTTTGAAACGCCCATCAGCTATAACGGTCGCCAATTCCATGAAGGCAAAAAGCTTACCTGGCGGGACGGATTTACGGCTATTGCCACGCTTATCAAGTATCGTTTCAGCGACTGAACGCAGGTGGCCATTCGAACGCGGTGTTACTAACCATTAGCCGCTGCAGTTCGATGCGCCGCTACAGACTGCCCCTGTCGGCTGCTACAGTACTGGCCCTCTTTGTCCTGTTGCTCTTCTACCGCCTTCTGTTTACGGATCGCGTACTGGCCAGCGGCGACATTCTCCACTACTTCTATCCCTACCGCGACTACGCTGCCGCTTCCCTGCGCGCTGGACGCATTCCCCTCTGGAATCCCTACATCTTTATGGGTGCGCCCTTTCTTGCCAATCCGCAGGCAGCGGCGCTGTATCCCCTGCACTGGCCCCTGAGCTGGCTGCCCGTTACGCGGCAACTCTACTGGAGTGGCGCCGTCCATGCCTGGATCCTGGCGCTGGGCGGTTACGCGCTGATGCGGCGCTGGGGAACGGGGTGGCTGGCCGCGGTCTGCGCAGGACTGGTGCTGGCGGGGAGCGGTTTCTACGGTGGATTGCTGGGGCATATCAATCAGATGAACGGTGCGGCCTGGCTGCCCTGGCTCCTGTGGGCGTTGGAAGGGCGGTGGTCATGCGAGGAAAGAGCAAAGAGGAGTGAGGAACGAGAGGGGATTTCTCGCTCCTCACTCCTCGCATCTCACTCTTGGAAGTTCGCGGCCCTGCTCCTGCCTTTCTCTTTGTTCGTGGCGCTGACGCTGCTGGCCGGTCACACACAGACGACCTTTATCAATCTTTTCGGTGTGGGGGCATGGCTGCTGGCGACAAGCCTACGCGCGCATTCGTACGGTTTCCGCCTCCTCGTCGCCTCCTTCCTCATTTATGTCCTGGGCGTCTTGCTGGGCGTCCTGCTCGCCGCCGCCCAACTGTTGCCCACCCTCGAGCTAAGCCAACTGGGTCTGCGGAGCGGCGGCCTCAGCTACATGGATGTGACCAGCTTCAGCCTGCGGCCGCTGCTGCTCCACTGGACGCTGCTGCCCTCCTACGGCCTGCGCGATCTGAGCGTCGTCTTTGCCACGCTCGGCTACACCGAGTTTGTCGCCTATGTGGGAGCGTTAGGGCTGCTGCTGGCCCTGACGGCAGTGGTCAGCAGCCAGTGGCCTGTGGTTGGTAGCCGGCCATGGACCATTGGCCGCTGGCCTCCAGCCACTCTGTGCGGCCTTTTCTTCGCCGGTCTGGGATTGTTTCTGGCCTTAGGGCGCTGGAACCCATTTTCGTTGCTCTTCTATAATCTGATCCCCGGCTTCGATCTGTTCCGGACGCCGGCCCGCTGGATGATGCTCTATTCACTCGGTATGGCTGTGCTGGCAGGAGGCGGGACGGAGTGGATTCATGGCAGGTTGACAGCGGTCACCGGTGAAAAACCCGTCACACGCAAGTTGTCACGCGCGGCCGGCGTCTTGCTTCTTCCGCTGCTGGCGATCGATCTGCTCATGGCCGCGCGCGCCCTGCCACATGCACAGCCGACCGCGCCTCAGGCCGTCTACGACGTGCGAACCGCATCTGCCCATCTGCTGACGGAGCCTGGGCGAACGCTCCATCCGGCGGCCACGGGGCGGCTTCTGAGCATCAGCGAAATCACTTTCGACCCGGGGGACATGCCCGACTGGCGGCGCATCCTGCGCGGTGGGGCGCGCCCACAACTCAGTGAGGCCGCCTTCACCGAGTTCATCATCGCGCTCAAATCCCAGGAGATCCTGGCGCCGAACCTTTCCCTGCTGTGGCGCATCCCCACGGTAGACGGATTCGACGGCGGCGTACTTCCTCTGCAACGCTACAACGCCTTTCTGTCGCTGCTGATTCCGCCGGAGGAACTGGTGCCGGACGGCCGCGTGCGCGAGCAGTTGCAAACAGTTCCCCCCGCCCACATTCTCGACATGATGGACGTCCGTTTTGTGATCACTGACAAAGTCCGTGATGTGTGGTTCGACGATATTTACTACGACCGCCAGTTCGGAGCATCCCTGGTTGCGAATGGCATGGGTAACTCGGCTCGTACGCCGGCAGGAGAGGCGGCCGGCGGCGGGCCTCGGCTGACGGTTGACGTGCCGCACAGTTTCGAGGCCACCACGGTGGCTGTTGTCGGTTTCGTGACTTCGGACACGGACGCCCCCCAAGCGGAAGCCCCCAATCTACCCTTGGCCGATGTGACCGCGCTGATTAGTGGTGAGCGTCGCGTCATCGGCCGCTTGCTGACGGGCAGCCAGTCAGGCGCTTTCAGAGTGACCGGTAGCCCGTCTCCGGCGGCCAATGGCGCTGATGCTCCCGTGGCCTACCGCGATGGGGAAACCGGACAGCAGGAATACCTGGCCCGCTTTTCTCTACCAGAAGCCACCCAACTGGATGCGCTGGAGATCGTTTTGGCAGAGAAAACCGCCTCCGCCGGGTTGGCGGTGCAGGCGGTGACGCTCATCGACGAGCGCACTGAGACGTTCGTGCCGCTGCTTCCCAGCGACCGCGGCCGCTTTCAGAGCGTACACAGCGGAGATGTTAAGATCTATGAGCGGCTCGGTGGCAGTGGGCGGGCACAACTGGTGGGGGCGGTGGAGCCGGTGTCATCGCTGCTCGAGGCGGCAAAAAAGCTGCGCGTCCCCGAAGCGGTAAGCGCCTCTCAGGCTTCGGCGGTCGTCGAGGTTAGTGCCGAGACAGTGGCCGCCTGGGGGCTTGCAGACCATGCCGACGCGCCTGCCGGCGGCCGGGAGGTGTCGATCATCTCCTACACGCCCGAGCGGGTCATCATCCGTGCCCGCTCCGAACGGCCGAGTTTTCTCATATTGAAAGATGCCTACTATCCCGGTTGGCACGCCGCGGTCAACGGCGAGCCGGTGGAGATTGTCGCGACCAATGTACTGTTTCGCGGCGTACCGGTCCCTGCCGGCGAAAGTGAGGTTGTATTTTCGTACCGGCCGCCAACCTGGCAGACCGGCCTGCGCTTCAGCCTGGCGGGCGGCCTCCTCTGGTTGCTGCTGGCTTTGGGGACGTTCGGATCCGCGTGGACAAGGAAACGCTGATACCTTTGCTTCGCGGCCCGATACGCTCTGATGTATAATCGAAGCACAAGAAGAACCTTGCAGCGCCGGGAATCGACAGAAGTTTTCCAGCAATCCGTTCTTTGTCAACCGGCGAATGGATAGCTGGAAACCAGAGGATGTTATTCGGGCCCAAAATCAGAAGTGATAAACACATTCAATCGCATTGTCGTCGTTGTGCTTTGGCTATTTCTGCTGGTTGGAATAGGCTATACGACGATTTTTCCAGATAGTACTATCACCGCACTCCTGGGCAGTCTGTCGTTGGCCCGGAACTTCCTGCGCGTGCAGCAGCAGGCGAACAGCATGAATTTTCTGATCGGCCAGGTGGCGGTGGGCACTGTCGTGGTGTTCATTTTCGGCAGCCTGCTGTGGTTGGAGCTATGGCCCCACCGGCCGCGCGGGGTGCGCATGAAAACGGTGAAAGGCAGTTCGGTGGAGTTGGACACCGATAGTATCGCCCGTCGACTGACCTGGCACCTGGATCAGCTTGCCGATGTAATTACAGTGTTTCCAGACGTGAAATCCCGCGGCAATGCAGTTGACATCCAATTGGAGGTCGAGACCGCGCCCGATATCGATGTGCCGATGAAGACCGACGAGGTTGTGGAATCGACACGGGACATCATCGAAGAGGATATGGGGCTGCGGCTTGGCAAGTTGGACGTGCGTATGCGCCATCTACCCTTTGAGGATGAGTGGGAAGCGTGAAGTTGAGCGCCCTGTTGGAGAGCCTGCTGTTCGTTGCGGTGGACCCGGTTACGCCAGGGCAGCTTGCCCAGGCGTCGGGCTGCCCTGAAGTGGAGGTGACCAAAGCGCTAGCTGCCTTGCAGCAGGATTATGAGGAGGAAAATCGCGGGCTGCGGCTGCAGCGCCGCGATGGTCGCGTCCTGCTTGTCACCAACCCCGCGGCATCCCAGGTGGTGGAGGAATTCCTCAATCTGGATATGCGTGTGCAGTTCAGCGCGCCGGCCCTCGAGACATTGGCAATCATCGCCTATCTCCATCCGGTGACGCGGGCGCAGGTGGAAGCGGTGCGAGGTGTAGACTGTTCGGGCGTACTGCGCAAGCTGCTGCAGCAGGGCCTGGTGGAGGAGTTTGATCGCCTGGAAGCGCCCGGCCGCCCAATCCGCTACGCCGTGACCGACCAGTTCATGCAGCATTTCGGACTGACCAGCCTGGAGGAACTACCCTCTCTGGAGACAGATGCGGAGGCGGTCTCTGCGGAGTTGGCGCAGGGGTAGATCCGGTTACGGTCGAAAGAGTGTACTTTCGTGTCAAAGATTAAATCACTGGAATTCAAAGAGGTTCAGTTGCACGCGAATTCGGATACTGCCGCCTCTTCCATAGCTGAAACTCTTAAGGCTCACATTATGGAGTCGCTTGTGACGCAAGGATTTGAGTTACGAGACAATCAACTTTGCCTCCCAGAAAACTTGGACAAGGACAAGATTCGCTATCTTCATACTCAGGCTGTTCGCCACAAAATTGAGAAGAGCAAGAAGTATCTTCATAGGCATGAACACTCGCTACTGAAACGATTTGCGTTTGGTCAGGAGGTTGTCCCGGATAAGGTCTCCCCTAAATTAGTTGAAGTCCAACCCAGGTCAGGGAATGAGCTCCTGTTTCGATATGCTTGTCTGCATTGGAGTATCCCGGTTTCGGCGGGATATGGCCGTAGACTACGGTTTCTCGTTTTGGACGAGAATACGGATAAACTGATTGGATTGTTCGGATTGGGTGATCCCGTATTCAGTTTGAAGAATCGTGATGAGTGGGTAGGCTGGGACCAAGAGGGACGTCGAGAAAGACTCCACCATGTTTTAGACGCCTACACTCTAGGAGCAGTCCCTCCATATTCTTTTTTGCTTTGTGGGAAACTCATAGCTTTGTTAGCAGTTAGCAACGAGGTACGAGAGTCATTCAGGCGCAAATATGAGGGAAATTTCTCGCTAATTCAAAAAAGAAAACTGTCTGGTTACATTGCCTTAGTCACAACCACTTCCGCTTTGGGGAGATCATCACTTTACAACCGTCTCCGATTCAGAAAACGACTTGCATTCGAGCGAGTTGGCCAGACCCAAGGATTTGGCGAATTCCATTTCTCCAACGGACTTTACGACGCCATGGTGGAGTTTGCTAAGTCGAAAGCAACTGCGACCGCCAAGCATGAATTATGGGGAAGTGGATTCCGAAACAAGAGAGAGGTGATTCGAAAAACGCTTGCCGAACTGGGGATTTCTTCGGGTTGGAACAATCATGGAATCAAGCGGGAGATATATGTGTCTCCCTTGGCCAAGAATACGCGCGACTTCTTGAACGGTACTGATTCTGATTTAGACTATTTCGATCAATCCGCAAGTACATTATTTGAGTGGTTTCGTAACAGGTGGATGCTCCCTCGTAGCGAGCGAGATCAACGCTATAGGGAGTGGAGGCCCCAGGATTGGGCGCTTTGGCAAGAAGAGAAAACTGATGTCTGATTTGTCTTCAGGCAACTTCAGAGAACTGCCGAAATCACTCGTTGATGAAGTCCTTAACCGCACCAAAGGGATTGGACAAGAGTTATTGCAGTCCTTTGAAGAGTTGCGCGAGAAAAAGAGAGAATGGCGTAGGCACCTAGTCGATGCCGGCATCGTGAAACGCGATTCCAGCCTGCCAAGAGTGCAGAGTCCCACCACTTGTGGCGTTGACGGCTCTTATGCTGTCGAAAGACTCTTAGCTACAGATTTAGTCGTAGCAGGCGCAGTTGCGGTTGAAGGACTGACTCCTCCCTCCGAAAAACGTTTCTGGCCTGAGCCCACTCATTTTGTCCATGTAGCAACCGAAGCACACAACCCTGATACGGGATCAATCTTACGCGCGGGAATGATTGGGATGGAGTTGATTCTAGCGCGACAGGCCCCCCACGAGCTAGTTCTGCTGGATGGATCATTCGCTACACCTGTTATTTACTTTAATCAAGGGTTCAGCAAAGCTAAGGAATACCCAAATCTCAAAACCGTTAAAGAATATCTTGTCGAAAAAATTAGATCTTTTTTGGATGCATACCACACTGTTTTGGCCGCTCCTCGTAATGACCGTCAATGGGTTGCTGTGCCAAAATACACTACCAATCGAGAGATAGGCAAGAGATTCAATTGGCCAGAATCTCACGATGACCGCGGCTTGTTAAGTTCTGTTT
Organism: Caldilineaceae bacterium; assembly: GCA_965220715.1. Taxonomy (GTDB): domain Bacteria; phylum Chloroflexota; class Anaerolineae; order Caldilineales; family Caldilineaceae; genus Bin5. Next base: position 1,345,761 of record OZ244843.1, on the reverse strand, counting down.
TGGAGGCAGGAGAATATACGTTTCCCACTTTACTTCACCAGCCCACGCAGCCTTGGCATCTCAATACCTCACTAGTTGATGAATTTGCTGATGTGGTGGAACGGGAGGAGATTAACATACTGGTCGAGCGAGTGATACAATCTTTGGGCAGTATTCACGTCCTTTATTATCGGCCTAACGCATATATGCCGGCTCTGCGTCTGGAAATGAGTCGAGCCATTGCCAACAATCAAGCCAGATTGAGCACGGTTTTGCAGGGAATCAAAGACCAGTGTGGCACAGCCGCAATAATGGAACCTTATCCCCTTTATTTGGCTGACAGAATGATAAAGCATTTGCCGCACGCTGTCCCTGTTTTTCGCCAGATAACAAGCCAGTACCTTGCGGAAGATTACCAAGGCGAAATTGACGATGTCTTTGTTGGTCTTCACAGTTATCGCACAGAATCAGGAAGGTAAGAATGGCCGAACAGGATTTAAGTCAGTCAGTTGATCAGTCCGAAAGAATCGGGGTAATTGGCTCTCCTTCTTCCACAACAGAACTTGCCCTCGATATCTTAGCCAGTGCAGTTGATAAGAAGTTGGTCGGTGAATTGGCTCTATTTCGCTACATGCAAGACGGCTTTGACCATTACGCCTTGGGGCAGATAACTGCAATTTCCTTAAGAAATATCTGGCACGAAGACCCCACAATGCGGAGTCTTATTCGACAGCGTGGCAAGGTTGATGCTGTTAGTGAAAGACAGGATACACATCAGGGTGAGATGAATATAAGCGCTGTCTTTTTCAATGAAAATGGTAACTATCGTCCCAGCAGTCTGGGGACGGTTCCGGCGACAGGAACTTCCACTCAGCTAGTAAATGATCAGATTCTGGATATATTGCTTGAACCCTATAAGGAGCAGACTTTTTACTTGGGATACGTCTATGGCTCAAGTCCTAAACTACCCCTGTGGTTCAAGCACTTCGATACAGGAGTGGATGGCGCAGGGGAAGCTTATCATCTAGGGATTTTCGGCAAGACGGGGTCGGGAAAATCAGTCTTAGCCAAAATGATAATGTTGGCCTATGCTCGTTACCGAAAAATGGGGATACTCGTAATTGACCCGCAGGGAGAATTCTCGCAGGAAGTTGTAGGAACTGGAGTCTTGGGTAGTTTCAGACTTCCAGTGAGATCTGTTCTAGAGGGACTAGGCAAAACTACAAACGTTTTTGGCGTACAAAACCTGGTATTAGACCGGTGGGAATTGTTTTCTCAAATACTCTTTGAGTCAACTTTTTTTGAAAGACTCAGTGTTTCAAAGGGAAACAATCGGGAAGTAGCCGCCAATATTCTGAGTGACAATCTCAAGAAGAAGAGAGTAAAACTAACAGGTTTGCATAAACGTGAATCTTTTGATCAAGCATGGAACCTTCTTGGAGATGACAGCATTCAGAAAATTTTCTATCTCTCGAGAGAATCTCGGGCCCGCTTTAACTCCGTGTATTTGGAAGCTGACGCCGATGAGTTCTACGCAATTTGGGAACCTATTTCACAGTTGTTCAATGAGAATCGTCCAGACGCCAGAACAGTAGAGCAAATCTTGAATAGCCTATTTAGACCTCAAAACAAACCTTTAATCGTTGTTGACTTGACTTCTAAGGGCCAAACTGACCTATTCTGGAACGATACCATCCAAGCGTTGGTAATCAAACGTCTTCTTGAAGGTATCCGCAGTTCAGCCGAACGTGCCTACGCCGAAAAACAGAACCTCAACACTTTGGTTTTGATGGATGAGGCCCATCGACTAGCACCTGCGGGAAACATTGACAACGATACAATGAAGCAAGTCCGCAACATTTTCATTGACTCCGTGCGCACCACGCGCAAGTATGGTGTAGGCTGGATGTTTATTTCTCAGACGCTATCTAGCCTACACCGCGAGATTACAGAACAGTTGCGCATCTATTTCTTTGGTTTTGGATTGTCAATGGGAACAGAATTTCAAGCATTGCGAAATCTCGTTGGAGGGCGTGGCAACGCTCTTGATCTGTACCAGCTCTTCCGGGATCCCCAGTCTTCGTTTGATATTGCCTCCCGCGAATACTCATTTATGACCATCGGCCCGGTTTCACCCCTCTCCTTTGCCGGCACACCGCTTTTCCTAAGCGCCTTTAATACTCCGCAAAGTTTCTTACAGGCAAATGACAGGTTACGCAAAATCTCAATTCAATCATCCATGGGAATTTGAGCAGTCTCCAAAAAGTGAAGTATGAAGAACGAATTCGTGTTAAGCAGCCTCAGACTTCCCCTCCCTCGTTTCCCGCCAGACGTTGCGCAATCCACTCCGGCAGGCGCGTCATGCGACCTTCGCTATCGACGCAGATGTGGCGCGTATGCCCGTCGGCGTAGAGGATGCCCGTCTGCCGGTTGCGGATTTCGTATGCGAACTCGACCTGACGGCTGCGCAAGAACCTCAACCGCGTGATCACCTGCACGTCATCGCCAAAGCGGATGGCGCTGCGATAGCGGCATTGCAGGTCGGTAACGGCGAAGTTGTAGCCGGCGCCGGCAATCTCGGTATAGGGCATCCCCGCGGCCGCCATCAGGGCGACGCGCCCGGCCTCGAACCAGACGACGTATTCACTGTGGTGGACGACGCCCATCTGATCCGTTTCGGCAAAGCGGACGGTTATATCGAGAGGGACGGCGGCGTATTCGACATCGCAACGGGAGAGATTGGTCGAGGTCACGTGGCAATCCCGAGCAGCAGGCACGCCGACTCCTCCTCCAGGAACGCAAGATCGGCCACTTGCCCCATGATGTAGAGATCGTAGTTGTCGGCCGCGTATTCGTCCTCGGCGTAGAGACGCTCGCCGTGAATGATTTCGGCGGCCAAGAAGGGGTTGGCGCTGTCCAGGTTGACGAGACCGACGCGCTGCACTCCCAGAAAATCTTCCGAATCGTGCGTCAACGCCACCTCCGCCTTCAAATCCAACGTGGCGTCCTGCTTTGGTTGCCGCCAAGATCCGGCAGAGAGAGTCGACGGCAAGCGCACAGGTTTCACACCTATATCCACATCCGGGGGGCCGGGGTCGAGGACAGCCTCCGGATCGTCCAGCCATGCCAGCACTTCCTTGGCGCGGCTGCCGAAACTATAGAGGATAGCGACGCTGTGCTCACGGCAGAGCGCCTCCAACGCGACGCGTCGTCGATTCATGGCCATGCCCGGTGTCCAGTACCGTTCCTTACTACGATTCCCAAACCATTACATATGAATAGGCGAGCCCTCTACGCCGTGGGCGGCTTCCATCACCACTTCGGCCAGGGTCGGGTGGGCGTGCACGTTGTGGGCGATCTCGGCGGGCGTAAGCTCCATCATCTGCGCCAGGGACAGCTCCGGCAGCAGTTCGGTTGCATTGGGGCCGACGATGTGAGCGCCGAGGATCTCTCCGTATCTCTGATCGGTGACGATCTTGACAAAGCCGCCTCGTACGCCCTGCGCCTGGGCGGCGCCATTCGGCATAAAGGGGAACTTGCCCACGTTGACAGGGTTGCCGGCCGCCCGCGCTTCGGCTTCAGTCATGCCCAGACTGGCGACCTGGGGTACGCAGAATGTGCAGCGGGGCATAAAGATGTAACGTTCGGACGGAATCGGCATCGACGCCTGGCCGGCGATCCGTTCGGCGGCGACGATCGCCTGTGCGCTGGCCACGTGCGCCAGCGGCATTTTGCCGGTGCAGTCGCCGATCGAGTAGATGTTTTCGCGGCTGGTGCGCATGTACTCATCGATCTCGATGAACCCGTTTTGATCGAGGGCTACGCCGGCGGCGTCGAGGCCGACGTCTTCGGTATTGGGTGAGATTCCTATCGCCAGCAGCACCTTCTCGACTTCCACTGTCTGGGCGGTCCCGTCCTCTACGTTTTTGATCGATACCGAGACCGACCGTTCACCGACATCAAAGCCTTCCGTGCGGCTCGAAGTCAGCACTTTGATACCCCGGTTCTGGAAGGCCCGCACCACCTCTTGCGCCACGTCCGCGTCCTCCAGCGGCAGGGCCTGATCCATCATCTCGACGACCGTCACCTGCGCGCCGTAGGTAGCGTAGATGTGGCTCAGTTCCATACCGATCGGTCCTGCGCCCACCACCAGCAGTGACGCGGGGATCTCGGTCAGACGGATGGCGTGTCGATACTGAAGAATACGCTCGCCATCCGCTTCGACGCCGGGCAGGTCGCGGGCGCGGGCACCGGTTGCAACCACAAAACTTTCGGCCGTCACGATCCGCGGCTTGCCGTCCGGGTTGAGCGGACCGGCGCTGACCTGGACGGTGTGAGCGTCGGTGAAGCGGGCATGCCCTTCGATGACGTCGATGTTGTTCTTCCTCATCAAGAAGCCAACGCCCTTTGTTTGGCGGTTGACGATCTGCAGGGAGCGCCCGACTGCCGCGCCGTAGTCTACCTGCAAATTGTCAAAGGTGAGACCGAACTCCTGCGCGTGCTGCAGGGTGTCCAGCACTTCGGCGCTCTTGATAAGCGCCTTCTTGGGAATGCAGCCCCAATTCAGGCAGACGCCGCCCAGATGTTCACGTTCGATGAGCGCGGTCTTCAGATTCAATTGCGCGGCGCGAATAGCCGCTACATAACCGCCCGGCCCGGAGCCGATGACGATCAGATCATAGTCATAGTTGTTTGCCACAAATTCCTCCGCTTACACCAGTTGCCAGTGGCTGGTGATCACTGGTCACTGCAGTATACTGAAAGGTCAACCACTGTTGTTAAGCGCCCCAGCTTTCCAGTCGTTTCACCACATTGTTCAGGAACCTGTCGGCGCCGAGGCCATCCAGAATCCGATGATCAAAGGCCAAGCTCAGGTAGCACATCGGGCGAATGGCGATGGTGTCGTCTGCGCTGGGCAGAAGTGGATCGGCGGGAGGGCCGTCTGTACTGCCGACACTGTTCACGACCGTACGTTTGCTGATCCTGCCTATTCCCAGAATGGCGGCCTGGGGCTGGTTGATGATCGGTGAACCCAGCAGGCTGCCGCTGGTCCCGTGGTTGGTTACGGTAAAGGTGCCGCCGCGCACTGCATCGGGCGACAGTTCGCCGCGGCGGGCCTGTTCGGCCAGGTCGTTGACCGCGCGCGCCAGCTGCTGCAGATTGCGCTCGGCCGCATTGCGGATGACTGGAACAACCAGCCCGTCCGCCACGGCGACGGCGATGCCCACATGGATGCGCTGGCTCAGGGCCAGCCCTGCGTCGGTCCAGCGGCTGTTCACCGTTGGATGTTCCCGCAGTGCAGCCGCGACCGCGGCCACAAAGTAGGGGGTGAAGGTCAGGCCGATCCCCTTTTGCGCCAGAGGCTCTTTGTGGGCTGCCCGGTGGCGCACAACGGCCGTCATATCGGCTTCGAAGACCGTCACCACATGGGGGCTGGCGCGCACGCTGCGGGTCATGTGTTCGGCGATCGCCCGCCGCATGTTGGAGAGGGGTTGCAGAACTTCATCCTCGCCAGACGCGGCGCTGGCAGCAGGATACGCTACGGGCAATTGTCGTTTACGTGCGTCGATAAAGGCAAGCAGGTCCTTCTTGGTGACGCGCCCCTGGCGCCCGCTGCCCTGCACCTCGTCCAGATCGATATTGTGTTCGGCGCTGATGCGGGCGACGACAGGGCTGACGAAGGCACGGCCTTCGGGTTTGGCGGCAGAAGCAGCCCTTGCCGGGGCAGGAGAAGTGGAAGAGGAGAGTTGAGGAGAGACGGCTTCGCTTTTCTCTCCGCTCTCCTTTTCCTCCCCTACTTCCTCCGGCGGCCCCGGAAGGTCGCTCTCTTCGTCCTTTTCGCCGATGTAGGCGATGACGGTGCCAACCTGTACCGTTGTTCCCTCAGCGGCCAGGATCTTGAGCAGAATCCCGGCGGCGGGCGCGGGTACTTCGGTGTCGATTTTGTCGGTGGTGATGTCGAGCAGCGGTTCCTCCCGCTGCACAGGATCCCCAGGCTGTTTGAGCCAGCGGGCGACGGTCCCTTCAACCACTGTCTCGCCCAGTTGGGGCATCTTCACTGGGGTTGGCATGTCTGGCGCTCCAACTGCAGTTGCCAGTGGCCAGCGGCTCGCGGCCGGTTCCGGACACTGACCACTTATCGCAGTCTAAACCATAGGTGTTTTGCGCTGGACCAGCTGCACGGTCACCTGCCAGGGGTCGCGCAGGAAACAGAGCTTATCCCCGCTTGGGGTGTTGTTGATCTCTCCGTCTGGCGTAGCGCCTGCCTGAATCAGACGCTCGCGTTCGCTCTCCATATCGTCTACGCTGAAGGCAAAATGCAGGTTGAAGGGGTTAATCTGGGCAAAGTCCAAATGCTCCATTTCTTCGTTGCTGTACAACTCCACCATGCTGCCATTGTCGTCGTAGACAAAATTCATGTAGGGGGCGACATCGCCGGCGGAGACGATTCGCAGTCCCAGATGCTCCCTCCACCACTGTGCCTGCTCGCGGACGTTCGGTACATTGATCGCGATGTGTTCAAGGTTCATTGTTGTGCTCCGTTGGAAGATGGTTAAACGATAGCTCTATGACAACTCAATTGGACCGACCGCTCAGGATTCCAAGCCCGAAGGCGGGTCCAGGATCACGTTCTTGTTCACAGCAACTAGAAGCTTTCAGCGCAGGGTAGGGCGCAAATCGAGTCTCGGCTGCCGGTCACAGCGTCTCATAAGCGCTGCCGCGCCGTGCGCCGAGGGGAGACACTTACGTGCGTTCATGCGCCTGCGATTCGGTCGAATCGAGTCGGTTCCCGCTCCATTTCGGCCTGGACAAATCGCTGTAGCAGGCTGGATTTGACTTCGGCGCAGGCCGGATCGTTCCAGCGATTGCGGCGCTCATCGGGGTCTTCCTGCAGGTCGAACAGTTCGCCGTAGGCATGTCCCCGGTAGAGGGTCAGTTTATAGCGCCCGTCCAACAGCGTGCGCAGGTGCAGCGCGGTCGGCTGGTGGCGATTCTCGACCAGTACGTGGTCGCGCGTTTCGTTGGCCGCGCCGGTCCACACGGGAAGCTGGTCGGCGCCCTGCATCTGGCCCGGAATGTCGATGCCTGCCGCGTGCAGGAAAGTAGGCGCCAGGTCGACAAGCGATTGGAGCGAGTTGTTCACTGCGCCGGCAGGAACCTGATCGGGCCACCGCACGAGGAACGGCAGACGGATCAGATCTTCGTAATGAAAAGCGCCTTTGGCGATCAGCCCGTGCTGGCCGAGAAAGTGGCCATGATCGGTGCTGAAAACGACGAGCGTATTGTCGGCGATGCCCAGTTGATCAAGCCTGTCGAGGATTCGCCCGATCTCCCGGTCCATCAGGCTGACCATACCGTAGTAGACGGCCATGTTTTTTCGCAGCGCGGCCTGGTCGTGCAGATGGCTGTTAAAGCCGTGATTGCCATAGGGTGTTTCCTGCCAAGCGGAGAAGTCCGGTTGGCGCTGTTGCGTCTTGGCGAAGTGGGGCGGCATAGCATCCAGTTCGCCCGGTTCCAGCCTACCCGGCTGCATCGCATCGGGCTCGTACATTGACGCCCACGGTTCGGACACGAGATAGGGCGGATGGGGATCGTGGAAGCTGCTCCAAAGGAAGAAGGGCTTGCCGGCGGCGGCGCTGCGCTCTATGGCTGCGATCGAACGCTCAGCGGTCCAGACCGAGTAGTGGTACTCTTCCGGCAGGTCCCAGGCGTGTTCCCGCTTGGCCGCACTGGGGTCGGGCGGCCAGGACTGGAAGAAATCCTGCCAGTTGGGCAGGCCGTTTTCCTCCATCCAGATGCCGTAATGCTGCCCCGCGTGGGCTTCGTCGGCGTGGTTGCGCGCCACTTCTACATGTTGAAAACCGTACCACGGCCCGTGGAACTCTCGCCAGAAGTCGAGGTCGCGCAGGGTGGGCTGGCACTCGAGGGAGGTCTGTTCCGGGCGCGAGGCCAGCGGCTGAAAGTGGGCTTTACCGATCAGGGTCGTGTCGTAGCCATGCTGGTGCAGCAGGTCGCCGACGGTGGGCACATCTTCGCCCAGCTTGACGCCGATGGTCCAGCAGCCGTGCCAAGCTGGATACTGGCCGGTGATGATGGTGGAGCGCGAGGGCGAGCAGACGGGATTGTTGCAGTAGGCGCGGTCGAAGCGTACCCCTTCGCGGGCAAGCCGGTCCAGCGCGGGTGTCTGGATCCGGGGATTGGTTACGCCGAGGGTTGAGAAATGCTGCTGATCGCTCGTTATGAGCAGGATGTTTGGATGGGCTACCGCTTCGCTACTTGCGCGCGATTGGGGTGGAGTTGCCACAGGCGTTCGCCTCGGAATTGAACTTCCCTATTTGCTGGCAATCGTATCATATGCTGCAGGTGCGCGCTAGTCAACAGTGCGCTGGGGAGCATCCTGAAATGGGGATAGATTTCTGAAAATCTCTGGTTTGGGTAACAGAACACCTGAATCTGGAAATCGTAGTACGCAGGTGTGAACGACCTTTCTGGGTCGCACCTCTGTGCTATACTGAATCCGGCTCACACCGGTGGTTGGTGACCAGTGCAGCTGCTGACTCTCGATTGCTGGCCACCGAATACTGAACGCCTGATGCTGAACACTGGTCACTGCAGTTTCCGTCATTACCCGGAGCAATCGACACAGCCGTTTAGCGCGAGGAGAAGATGACACAGACAGTTTTTCAGAGTGTGCAAGCCCACTGGCAGGATCTGCGCGGGCGCACTTATGATTTGATGGATGTTTTGGCCGATGCCGACCTGAATGCCCGGCTTCCGTTCGCCGAATCCCAGAATATCCTCTACCAGTTCTACTGTATGTTGGGCACACAAGAGAGTTGGCCGCCCGTCCTGCTGAAAGGGCGGATGCAGGGCTGGGACTGCAGTTTGCAACCGGCGCCTGCCGGCGAGGTGCTGCCGGTTGAACGCGTGCGCCAAGGGATGGAGGCCGCGGACGCGGCATTGCGGGCCGCGTTCGAGCAGGTGGACTGGTTGCAGGTCTTTGCGAATGGCACGACACCGCTGGCCGGTTACTATCGACTGGTTGAGCATGAAGCCCACCACCACGGCCAGCTAATCAACCTGATTTACGCCAACAACCTCCCCATCCCCGACAGCTGGGCAGATTCGTGGGCGCTTACGCGCGACGAATAGGGCTGTTCGGAACGTTACCGTTACGCGCGTTGCAGCAGGCAACTGTGCGTGCAAGGGGATTCCGGTATCGCGGAGGTGATGTACAAGAAAAGAGCGGCAGTCTCACATGGAAACTGCCGCTCTTTTTGTTTGCAACCAGTTGACCAGCGCTGCCGGCAAACGCCCGTTTACAAAAGCCAATACAGCTTCGCTACTCCAGCAGCAGGAACGTGACCGAGGCCCAGGTGGCGCCTTCCACATCAGTGCCGACCAGCAGCGCCCATTCGCGATTTTCGCTGTAGCCGAGGATGTCGTACCTCTCGCCATCCTGAACGTAACCAATGATCGGCGCATCCAGGGTCGGCCCGCCCCGCAACCGCAAGCGGCCTCCCTGGCCGGTGGCGACGGTTGCGCGGCCAAATTGCACTCTCAACTCTATGTCCCGCAACTCGACCAGCGAGGACGAAATCCAGACCGGATCCTCGATGTCGGGGAAGAAGATTGCCACCCACATCTCATCGGAGCTGAAGCCGGCAACAGGATAGGCTTCTCCGACGGAGACGCCTGCGAGGACCTCGGCGATGGCTTCCGGCCTGCTGCGCACGCGCAGAGCACGGGTCGTGACGATCGCCAGGTGTCTGGTGACTTCGCCTACTTTTAACAGCGGTTCATCGGTCGGCGTTGTCTCTTGCACAGGCTCAACCACGTCTTCCTTGTCCTCGGAGAAGGACATCTCGCCGATCGTTACCGTAAAGACCTGGCTGATCGGCTCACTGTCCTCCAACACCGGTATATCCGGGCCGGGGAATTCGAAGACATTAAACACACCGCCGTCTATATGGAGCATGGCATAGAGGGTTTCGGTGGCGGCATTGACATCGATGTCCACAGCCAGATCGGTCGTGACCCCGGCGTCCAGGGCCGACTGCCCGATGATCGGTCCGAATGATCCGGCATCATCGGCGTGGATGACTATCCAGCCATCCAACTGGGCCACAGCTTCCGCGATCGTGACCTTGCCTTTGATCACATCCTGAGAGTGGACGGCGACGCTTGGCTCCAGATCATCGAATGACATTGCTTGATCTTCGGTCTTTTCCTCGTCGGTGGTCTCGGCGGCCATCTCGCCGTCGTCCGCCTTATCTTCTTCGGCGGCCGTTTCGCCGCCGTCAGCCACTTCCTCGGCCATTGCTTCGTTTTCAAATGCAAGTAAATCAGCGGCATCGCCGCTCAGCGTTACATCTTCCGCCCAGATCCAGCCGATTGTCCCTACATCCGGCACCTCCACATTCAGCCAGTTGCCATCCTCGGTCCGTCCGAGCACGGTAATGACATCGCCCTTGAGCAGGCCGGCGATAATTGACGCCTCTGCATTGGCCGCCTGGCGCACTCGCAGCGCGTTGACAGCTACCGTTGCCTCCAAGATCACCATTTCCGGCGCGGCTGGCTCTGAGGCTTCCTCCGCTTCAGGAGGCGCGGCAGGGGTCAGGATCTGCGTAATATCTCCCTGGAAGGGATAGCAGCTGCTAATCAAAAGGGGCAGAATAGCCAAAGCCCCTAACAACGAGACGCGAAAGCGATTAGGCATAGTTCCTCCCAAACTGGCATTTGCCCGCTGCCTAATATACAGGACGCGGACTTGGGGGCGGGTAATGGGAACAGGTGTATTGTCTACGGCGACAGATCATTGCGAGCGTTCAGCATTCGAGTCGCGCCATTTTCAGGCAACAGCGGACTTAACTATTATGGCACGGTAGAAGAATGGCTGTCAAAATGACTTTCTTTCATGGTAGTAAGCCATCGCGTTGAACGGTTGGACTACGCCCGCTCCTTCAGAGAGAGATGATGATACGGAAGTCAGCTATTCCGCTGCAATTTGCTTCATCGGCCGGACTCGCCAATCCTGCTTAAAGCAGCTATCGCCACAGAAATTGGGAAGCGGTACGCAGAAAATCGATGTTTGACATATGACATTTACTTCTCTATACTTGCCGCATCCACAGCTACCGGTTCATGATAACCTCTACCGGTATCAACTCAGTAGGCGGCAATGCACAATCGTTTTCTGCCCTCGATCTTACTGATCACGTACGAAGGAGAAAGGCAATGACTGACACGTATCGCTACTTCGTTTCCAGGCGGGTATTTTTGCGTCTATCTGCGTTTGCGACGGCCGGTGCAGCCCTAGCCGCGTGCGCCGCACCAGCTGCGCCGGCAGATCAGGGAGCCTCGGATGCTGCAGAGCCGGCAGCAGAGGACACGGTCGTTTCGCTCTGGAGTTGGGGCACCGCGATGGCGCGTTATCTCGATCCGGAGGGCAACGACATATTTGCCGAGACTCTCAAGGCGGACACGGGGCTGGACCTAGAGCTTGGCATGGTTGACCACCCGGATATGGCCGCCAAACTCAAGGCAGCTCTGCCTGCCGGCACCGGCCCTGACCTGCTGAACACGGACTTCGACATCATGGGGCCGTTCTGGGGCTTCGTTGAGCCGCTCAACGCACGGGGGGAGGCCGAATTGGGCGCGAGCTGGAAAGAAGACACGTTTTCCGGCGCGGCGTTGAGCGAGATGGAGCTTGTCGCCGGCATCGTAGACACGCCGGGGGAAGCGCTCTACCTGCCAGGCAATATGCAGCTACTGGGCTGGGTTTACTACTGGATTCCCACGTTTGAGGAGCGCGGCATAGATACATCTGCGTTGCAGACGTGGGGAGACTTCGAGGCACTCTGCGAGTCGTTTTTGGACGACGGGATCGCGCCGATCGGCGGGTACTATCATCCGGCGAACCTTGTGGACTGGTTCAAGAGCCTGGTCGAGGTGACAGGCCCCGGACAGTTGGCGGAGGTGCAAGAGGGGAACGGCAGTTTTGCCGACGCGGGCGTTGTAGAGGCGTTCGACCTGTTCGCCAAGGTGTATAACGAATACATGCAGGAAGGTGCGATCGGCGCGCAGGACGGCAACGCGGTGCGCGAGCCTTTCTGGAACGGAATGGGCGGAAGGCCGATAATCAATATGTTCACGGGCACGCCCTACTTCGGCTTCCTCAATCACGAGTCGGAAGTGATCCGCGACGCCATGAACAACAACGTGGGGACGTTCCTGCTGCCCGGCTCCAAAGGACTGGCGGCGACCGATGCGGGGGTGGCCATGGTGTCGGCTTCGGAGCGCAAGGACAACGCGTGGGAATACATGAAGTGGCGGACGCTCGGTCCGGGCGCGGAGCAGATTGCAAGTACGGGGCAGCCAATGGGCGCCAAGGCGATCGAGGTTCCGCCACAAGGCACGGACTTCGACAAGAATCTGGGCGAGCCGCTGCTGGAGGCGATGGTCAGCGGCGACAACGTCTTCCGCCGCGTGCTGTGCACGGACGTATACCAGCAGTTGGGGATCGTGCTGCCGGGCGTGACCGCGGGCCTGATCACAGCGGAGGAGGCGGCGCTGGAGGTCCAGGACGCCTTCGATCAATCTTGCCAGCAGTGGATCAAATCTTAGTTTCCACAATACCGCTGGCCACGAATTGTCGTGGTCAGCGGTATTTTTGAGCACGAACGACTGACAACTGAGCATATGGCAACTGCGGCTGCGGGCACAACGCAACACAGGGAGGACCGAACCGCGATACAGCGGTGGGCGCGCACGCTGCGCGCCAATGGCGGATTCTTCTTCATCCTGCCGGGCCTGGTCGTCTACCTGGGGTTTATCGCTTGGCCGGTCATCGCCACATTCTATAACGGCTTCTTTGTATGGGATGGCATCAGCACGGACCGCGAGTTCGCTGGCCTGGACCACTATGTGCGGCTGCTGACAAAAGACCGCGCCTTTCGCCTCAGTATCCGTAATAACGTTTACTGGGCGCTCATCACCGTCGTTACCCTGTCGATCTCCGGCTTCCTCTTCGCTTGGCTGCTGAACCAACGCATTCGAATGCGGAACGCCTACCGTGCGGCGTTCTTTCTGCCCGTCACCGCGTCCCTGGTGGTAATCGGCTATACATGGGAGTTCATATACCAGCCGGAAGTAGGGCTGCTCAACCACGCGCTGCGCCGCTATGGCCTTGAGGAACTGACGCGGATCTGGCTGGCTGACCCGGATGTCACGATTTTTGCCATTATTTTTGTGTCATTATGGGCGTCGCTAGGCTTCTGGGTGGTGGTCTTTCTGGCTGCACTGCAGGCGGTTCCACAGGATCTGTATGATTGTGCGGCTGTGGACGGGGCGACGGGTTTTCGGCAGATGTGGCATGTGGCGGTTCCGCTGACGATGGGGACGACGCGCGCGCTGTGGATTTTAGGATTGATCCGCTCGATCAATGCGTTTGCGCTGGTCTTTCTGCTGTCACGCGGGGGGCCATATCACACGTCGGAGGTAATCGCGTATCAGATCTACGATCTGGCATTCAGGACCAATCACACTGGCTATGCGTCGGCTCTCTCCGTCTTACTGCTGTTCATATCAGCGGTCGTGACCGTTTTCCAGTTGCTCTTGATGCGGGGGCGCCGCGTCCAGTTGTAAACAGGCGCCGGTTTGGAGGAAGCACAAATGGGATCCAGGCTAAAGTTTCGCAGGAAATCGATTCTGATCCATGCGGTGCTGCTTTTTGCATCGTTGATCATGATCTTTCCCTGGCTGATCGCGCTCTCCACCGGGTTGAAAGCGCCGGGCGAGTCTGCTTTGAACAGAGGGCTGATCCCGTGGGAGATCTCTCTCGGCAATTTCCCGGAGGCGTGGCGGATCGCCAATGTGCCTGTGTTGGCTTTCAACAGCTTCGTCGTGACGGCGGCGTCGGTGGTAATGATCCTCTTCCTCGCTTCGCTGGCGGCCTATGGCTTCGCGCGGCTCAATTTCTTTCTGAAAGAGCCCTTCTATCTCCTCTTCCTAGCGGGTCTGATGTTGCAGGCCGCGGCGATCATGGTGCCGCTCTACCAAGTAAATGTCGCGTTTGGGTTGCTGGACACCCATTACGCCTTGGTCGGCCCTTATATCGCGCTGGGTCTTCCCTTTGCCATCCTGATCTTGCGCGGCTTTTTTGAAGGTCTACCAGACGAGATCGAAGACGCGGCACTGATTGACGGCGCCAGCCGCTTCACCATATACTGGCGCATCATGCTGCCTTTGACGCGGCCTGCGCTGGCTACAGTGGCGATCTTTACCGGCCTGGGAACGTGGAACGACTTCCTGTTGCCCATGCTGATGACCAGTAAATCCAGTCTGCGCACGATGCCGCTGGGGCTGATCCTGTTCGAGCTTGAAGGCAGCATCGGCTTAGTCCTGCACGAGTACCGATTCGCGCTGATCATAATGATGACGCTCCCCATCGTCATCGTCTTCTTCCTCTTGCAGCGGCAGTTCATGAGCGGACTTACAGCCGGCGCGATCAAAGGATAGAGCCGCTAGATGCCCCTGCAAAACCATGTCGTTGAATGGACCTACTCCACAAGCGAGTTATACGGCGACCCGTTCAATGAGGTGACGCTCGACATTGTCATCACCGACCCCGACGGGTACGAGCGTACCGTGCCCGCCTTCTGGCGCGGCCAACACAGTTGGAGCGTGCGCTACGCATCCCCCAAGGTCGGTTTGCATCACTACCGCACGCGCTGCTCTGACGCGGCCAATGACGATCTGCACGGGCATGAAGGCACAATCGACATTACGCTGTATGAGGGCGACAACCTCTTGATTCGGCATGGCCCATTGCGCGTCGCCGACGGAGGCCGTCATCTTGAACACAGAGACGGCACGCCATTCTTCTGGCTGGGCGACACCTGGTGGATGGGGCTGGTCAAACGTCTGCCGTGGCCGGAGGGCTTCAAGCGCCTCAGCGCGGACCGCGTGAAGAAAGGGTTCAGCGTCATTCAACTGGTGGCCGGGCTATACCCGGATATGCCCCCCTTTGACCCGCGCGGCGCCAATGAGGCCGGATTCCCCTGGGATGAAGAGTTCACCTGCATCAATCCCGCCTATTTCGATATGGCCGATCTCCGCATTGATTGGCTCGTGCAGAACGGGCTGCTTCCGAGCATCGTCGGCTGTTGGGGTTACTACATGGATTTCGCCGGCGAGGAGAAGGTCAAGCAGCATTGGCGCTATCTAGTGGCCCGCTACGGGGCATACCCCGTCGTCTGGGACGCGGCGGGCGAGGCGCTGATGCCGCACTACAGCCATCCGCACTGGCAGGATATCTACGCGGCGGCGCTCAGTAAACGGGATGACGACGAAGGCAGCGTCGCCAAGACGCGACTCCGTCGCGCCGATCTGCCGGCCAGAGTCCAGCAGCGGCAGGACAAGGTCCGCTCAGCCTGGACGCGCGTGGTGCGCTATCTGCGTTCTATCGATCCCTACCAGCACCCGATCACTATTCATCCCGGAACTGGAGGCATCTGGTCGTATGATCATGTTGACGATCCAATGGTCATCGATATAGACATCGCCCAGTGCGGTCTGCATGACATTCTCACGTTCCCACAGATTCTGGAGGAAGTCAGCAGCCAAGTTCTGAGGCGGCCGCGTATGCCGCGCTTCGTGGGGGAGTCCTGTTACGAGGGCGAGGGCGGCTGGAACTGGGAAAACGTGCAGCGGCTGATGTTCTGGGGGAGCGTGTTGAGCGGCGCGGCCGGCCACACATACGGGGCAAGCGGCATCTGGCAGGTGAATACACGCGAGGAGCCATACGGGCCTAGCCCGCGCATTTTCGGCGAATCGTTCGATGAAGACCCGTGGGATGAGGCGATGCAGTTCGCCGGTTCGCGGCAGGTGGGTCTTGGCCGCCGCTTGCTGGAGCGCTATCGCTGGTGGCGATTTGAGCCTGCGCCCCAATGGATCACACAGCGGGGGGAGCACCACTTCAAGCCGTTGCAAGGTTATATCAGGCCCTTCGCTGCCGGAATTGCGGAGGAAGTGCGCGTCATATTCATACCGGTGCGCTACCTGATCACTGTCAGAGAGATCGAGCCGGACGCTGTCTATCGCGCCTATTATTTCGATCCCAGACAGGGGCGAGAATACGATCTCGGAGCCGTAGTGCCCGACGAGGAGGGCGCGTGGCAACCGCCCAAACCGCCGATCATCCAGGATTGGGTACTTGTTCTGGAACGCAGGAATCCGGCTGCCGGCGTAAATACTGTCCACTGACCGCCATTCGCTATCCACTGCGGTAGGGAGAAACAGTTATGCTCTATGCCATCCAGAATTGCGCCACCGAATGGGCCTACAGTTCGGGCAAGGCATACAGCGACCCGTTCAATGATGTCGAGTTGGACGTGCTGATCACCCGACCCGACGGCACCGAGCAGGTCGTGCCCGCTTTCTGGGCCGGCGACCAGACGTGGCGGGTGCGCTACAGTTCCACGCAGACCGGCACACACCGCTACCGCACGGTCTGCTCGGACACCGGCAACAGCAGCCTGCATGACCATACGGGGACGCTGGAAGTAACGCCCTATGAGGGCAGCAACCCTTTGTTCAAGCACGGGCCGTTGCGGGTCGCCGGCAGTGGTCGCACGCTCGAGCACGTGGACGGCACGCCCTTTTTCTGGCTGGCCGACACGTGGTGGATGGGATTCTGCAAACGCCTGCGCTGGCCGGAAGATGTGCAGGAACTGGCGGCTGACCGCGCGGCCAAGGGTTTCAGCGTTATTCAGATCATCGCCGGACTCTACCCCGACATGGAGCCGTTCGACAAACGAGGCGCGAACGAAGCCGGTTTCCCCTGGGACCGTGAGTTCATTTGCGTCAACCCCGCCTACTTCGACCACGCCGACCTGCGCATCGCCCACTTGGTGCGCGCGGGGCTGCTCCCCTGTATCTTCGGCTTATGGGGCTTTTTCCTCGACTTCGCTGGGCCGGAGGTGGTCAAGAAACATTGGCGCTACCTGATCGCGCGCTACGGCGCGTACCCCGTCGTCTGGTGCACGGCGGGCGAGGCGCTGATGCCCTACTATCTCGCCGAGGAGACCGCCGAATTCCAACGGTGGCGTACCGAGGTTCAACTGGTCACGACCGCGGAGATGACCTGGCTGCCGGCTGAGAAGCGCGCCATCTGGTCTGAGATTATGCGCACACTGAAGGCGACCGATCCTTATGGACATCCGCTTACCATCCATCCCAACGGCTTTGGCCACCTGACGCCGGATGATCCCTCGCTGGTGGAGATAAATATGCTGCACCCGGCGCATCTTGGCTACCAGACGATGACCGACATGGCGCATCTGGTCGAGAGCGCAGTTGCCGAGGGGCCGCGCATTCCCGTCTTGGTGGCGGAGGTCAACTATGAAGGCGAGATGGAGATGAGCCGACCGGAGACACAGCGTTTCTTCTTCTGGGCAGCGATTCTCTCCGGCGCGGGCGGTCATACCTACGGTGCAAACGGCATCTGGCAATTGAACACGCTGGAGAAGCCCTACGGCCCGTCCCCGCACGGCGCATCGTATGGCTACACGCCCTGGAACGAGGCCGCGCAACTGCCCGGCTCGACCCATGTCGGCAACTCCAAGCGCCTGCTCGAACGCTACGCCTGGTGGGAATTCGAGCCACATCCTGAATGGGTGGAGCCGCACAACACGGTCGAGAATCGTTTCATGCCCTATGCGGCCGGCATCTTCGGCAAAGTGAGGATATTCTATCTGCCCGGCCCGTCAATCCGCTACGTCAACCGCGGGGAGGTAACGATCAGCGGTCTGGAGAAGGGTGTTCAGTACCGAGGCTTCTATTACGATGTAAAATCAGGTCAGGAACATGAAGCAGTGTCGCTCAAGGGGGACGCGCAGGGGAACTGCGCGATGCCCAGTGCGCCAATAATCTGGGATTGGGTATTTGTCATGGAGAAAGATGATGAACAGGACAGCTGAATTTCGCGAACACAATGCACTTCTCGACGATCCGCAGGCGCTGCGCCGGCAGATGGCGACCGATGGCTTTCTGTTCTTTCCCGGCCTGCTGCCCGCGGATGAGATCATGGCGCTGCGGCGCCAGATCTTGCAGATCTGCGACAATTACGGCTGGGTTGCGCCGGGCACAGAGCTGATGGACGGCATCGCCGACCCCTCCGCGGAGGGGATGGAGCCTTTCTGCGGCGTGGGCGTGCCGCCGGAAGCCTATGGCGACGTGCAGCGTCTGGAATCTTTCCATCGCCTCGCGCACAATCCGATGCTGGTCAACATGCTGGGGCAGCTATTTGATGAGACCGTGTTGGTGCATGCTCTCAAGATCGGGCGCCTGATGATCCCGGCGAAGGGCAACGCACCGACGCCGGCACACCAGGATCATATCTTCATTCAGGGCACAAAGACGGTCTATACCTGCTGGATGCCGCTGGGCGACTGCCCGCGAGAGTTGGGCGGGCTGAGCGTACTGCGCGGTTCGCACAAGATGGGCGTCTTTCCGGTGCGGGCGGCAGAAGGCGCGGGCGGCCGCCATGTCATCTTCGATGAGGATACACCGCAAGAATGGTTCGAGACCGACTTTCAGATCGGCGACGTGCTGGTATTTCACAGCCTGACCGTTCACAAGTCGATCCCGAATCGGACGAAGAACCAGATCCGGCTGTCGACAGATTTCCGCTATCAACCGCCCTCATTGCCGATTGAAACGAAATCGATCACGCCCCACTGCAATGTGCTCTCCTGGGAAGAGATTTACGCCGATTGGGAGTCCAAGGATTTGCAGTATTACTGGGAGGGGTATGATCTTGACTTCCAGGAGCATGACGCCTCGCTGGTTGAGGTCCAGGAGGTGTGAACTAGTGTTTTCAGTAGCTAATGTGGATCCCATTTGAAACCACGAACTCTTGGAACAGCTCGCAATTGGAACATAGGAGTCTCTCCTGATTTCTTGAAATACACAAGCTCTTGGTCTCATTTGGGATCTACATTAGTTCTCGGTTTTCAGTCACCGCGCCCGACTTGAAGGTGCGCCTCTATTGAAGACGAGAGACCAAAAAACTTAGAGGGAGCGGGGAAATGCTCAAGGTATACGGGGATGAAGATGCCGATCTCGGTGTATTGAAGGGGCGGACGGTTGCTATCATCGGCTATGGCAACCAGGGACGAGCCCAAGGGTTGAATCTGCGCGACAGCGGCGTAGAGGTAATTGTCGGGGGAATCACCGATGGCAGTTGGAAACGGGCTGAAGCGGACGGGTTCCCGGCCTATGCCACTGCCGAAGCCGCCCAGCGGGCCGATATCCTGCTCATGCTCATCCCGGACGAAGCGCAGCAGGCCGTGTACGAGAGCGACATCGCAGGGCAACTGCGCGGCGGGGAAACGCTCGTCTTCGCCCACGGATACAACATTCGCTTCGAGCTGATCCGGCCGCCGGACGACGTGGACGTGATCATGGTGGCGCCGCGCATGATCGGCAAAGTCGTGCGCGATCTGTACGTTGAAGGCTCCGGGGCCGCGGCCTATGTCGGCGTGCATCAGGATGCGTCAGGGCGGGCGATGTCGACTGCGCTGGCAATTGCCAAGGGGATCGGGGCGACGCGACATGCGGTGATTGAGCAGTCATTTGAAGAGGAGACCGACCTCGACCTGCTGCTGGAGCAGACTTTCGATCCGGCGATGAGTCAAGTTCTGCTGCACACATTCGAGTTCCTGGTGGAGGCCGGATTTGCGCCGGAGGTGGTCGCGCTGGAACTGTACGCGTCGAAGGAGTTGGCCGAAACGGCGGCCGAGATGGCCGATATCGGCTTCTTCAAGCAGATGACGTACCATTCGCAGACCAGCATATACGGCAACCTGTCCCGCTCGGATTGGATCCTGCCAAGTGCGGCGTTCAAAGAGAAGCTGAGCCAGGCGCTGCAGTCGATTCGGAGTGGCGATTTTGCCCGCGAATGGGCAGAAGAGGAACGACAGGGCTACCCCGAATTCCAAAGGCTGCGTGAGGAAGCGCTCCAGCATCCCCTCAACGAGGTGGAAGAGAACCTGCGCCGCATGATGAAACGCAGTGAAAAGTGAATAGTGGTCAGTGGCAAGTGACACAACGAGCCACTGACGATCTAGCCGAGGAGGCAGAGCATGTCCACACCGATCGGATTGCACCCTGACAATCCCCGTTATTTTCTGTACAGGGACAGGCCGCTCGTTCTGATCACGGCGACCGAACATTACGGCGCCGTAATCAATCGCAACTTCGACTACATCGCCTATCTTGAAGACGCTGCCGAGAAGCGGCAGACGCTGAGCCGCTGCTTTCTGCTTTTTCGCGAGCTGCAGGTTTTCGATCCAGCTACGCAGGTGAAGCCGATCAATCCACATTCGCCGTGCAAACCGTTACCCGGCGAATATGTTGCGCCGTTCGAGCGCAGCGGACCGGGATTTGCCACGGACGGCTATCCCAAATTTGATCTGGACCGGTGGAATCCGGAATACTTCGAGCGCCTGCATGGCTTTCTGGCGGCGGCGCAGGAGCTGGATGTGATCATCGAGCTTACGCTTTTCAGCAGCACGTACAGCGACGCGGTGTGGGGGCTGAACCCGCTAAACATCCAGAACAATATCAACGGCGTAGGCGACATCCCTTGGCAGGACTACATTTCAGGCCGCGATGTCGAGTTGATGGAGCGTCAGATGGACTACGTCAGCAAGGTGGTGGAGGAGGTGAACGGTTACGATTGCTTCTACTTTGAGGTTTGCAACGAGCCGTTCACAGCCAGAGCGGGCATGATCCCAGAGACCGGGTTTGCCACCCAATCCGAGGTAGACGGCTGGCAGGAGGCGGTGCGGGCGAGGATCCGCGCGACAGAGGCGGGGTTGCCCAAGAAGCATCTTGTCTTCCAGGTGCCGGTCGAAAACTGGCGCACCGACACTGCGCTGGAGCAGATCCTGGGGGAGGAGTCGGTAGACGCGGTGAACCTGCACGACTACCAGCAACTGACTTACAAGGGCGATATCCTGGCGCCGCTGTCGCGGTTCATGCAGCGCGATCTGCGGCTGGCGCGTATTCAGCAGGTGTGGACGGCGGTTCACGAGACGGGCAAGCCGTTCGTTTTCGACGAGGACAACGCGGCGACGAGTTCGCTGGACGAGGAGTCGTGGATCGTGCATCGCAAACGGGCCTGGGCGACGGTCTGCAGCGGCGGCCACTACAACATGATTGACTTTTCGGTCCAGGCCGGGGGGCAGGAGGCGGGCACGCCGGCTTCGCAGGCGATGATTCGCAGCTGGATGAAGAATCTATCGGCGTTCATTCACGGGGTCGATTTCGTGCAGATGGGGCCGGACCCGGACTTTGCCAGCGAGACGCCGGCCAACACGACCGCGATCGCGCTGGGACAACCGGGGCAGGCCTACGTCGTCTATGTGGCGGATCAGCGGGAGGTGGATGATCCCAGGCTGGGCCAGCCCTGCCACGGGCGCCTGGCTTTCACACTGCCGGCGGGCAGTTATTCGGCCAGACTCTATTCCCCGGCCGAGGGAGGGTACACGGGACAGCCCCTGACCCTTTCCGGTGGTGAAACGGGAATCGCCCTGGAACCGTTCACCCACGACATTGTCGTTCATATAGAGGCAGGCGGTTAGTGGTCAGTGGCAGGTGCAGTTTCCTCCAACCGAAGAAGGAGTTACAAGATGGATCTTAAGCTTTCGTGCGCAGATTTCACTTTTCCGCTGTTGCCGCACGACGACGTACTTAAGCTGATCGCCATGATGGGGTTCCAGGGCGTGGATATCGGCCTGTTTGAGGACCGTTCCCACATCTATCCCAGCCACGTTATGCCTAATTTGGCGGCGTCGGCGCGCGACCTGTCGAGCAGGGTGCAGGACAAGGGTTTGGAGATTGCCGACGTCTATTTTCAGGCCTCCGGTCCGGGGTTGCCGGCGCTGGCGATAAACCATCCCGACGCGGAGGAGCGCCGGCAGGCGCGCGATCTGTTCGCGCGCATCGTCGAGTTCACGCTGCGTTGCAACGCCACCCATATCACGATCGAGCCGGGGTTGCCGTGGGAGGGGGAATCCTACGAGACGTCGCTGCAGCGGGCATGTGAGGAGCTGGCGTGGCGGGTGGAGCTGGCGCAGGAGGCCGGATGCGTGTGCGCGGTGGAGCCAAACCTTGAGTCTTTGGCGCGCACGCCGGAGCAGACGCGGCGCATGCTGGAGATGACGCCGGGATTGACGCTGACGCTGGACTATTCGCATTTCGCGTACCGGGAGATCAGCGACGACGAGAGCGAAACATTGATCCCGCATAGCTCCCATTTTCATGCGCGCGGGGGGCATAAGAACCGTTTGCAGTCGCTGATCCAGCACAATGTGATCGACTACCCGCGCGTGGTGCGGGCGCTGCGGTATTCTGGCTACGAGGGCTACATCTGCGTCGAGTATGTGTGGGTCGATTGGGAGGGCTGCAACGAGGTGGATACGCTTTCAGAGACGATCCAGATGCGGGATCTGCTGCGCTCGGTCGATTTGTGAAGGTAGTGAAGTTGGCGGGCGATAGGGACGGCGCTCCGGTTGTCCTGTGAGCACACCCGACCTACACTTGCGCACACTGTTCTTGCTTGATGGCGCCGGGCGTATCCGCGGGACGCGCGAGCCGGACCCGGATCCAGGACCACTGTTTGCGCTGATTCGCGGAAGGTCGAGTTGCGCCTGGGCTGTGCGGGCGGACCTGCTGCAGGAGGTCGCGGAGGAGCTGGACGGTCTCGCCCGCGAAGAGCCGACGGTTGCGGACTTCCGCGACGCTCCAGTGCATGCGGAGCGGTACAGGGCGCTGGCAGGGGGAAAAGTAAACTCCGGGCCGGCGTTTGCTTTCCCCGAAACAGTTGAAGAGCCTGAAGCTACCGTCCTTTTAGATGAAGTGCGGTTGCTTGCGCGCCACTTTTCCGGGTGGACGGCTGCCGAGATACCGGGACGGTCGCCAATTGTTGCGGTGGTAGAGGATGGAGATGCGGTGAGCGTCTGCTTCTGTGCGCGGCGCTCTGACGCGGCGGCAGAGGCCGGGTTGGAGACGGCATCGGAATACCGTGGACGCGGGCTCGGTCCGCAGGTTGCGGCGGCGTGGGCACTGGCGGTGCGGGCGTCGGGCCGAATTCCGCTTTACAGTGCGTCGTGGGCGAACGGGGCTTCGCTGGCGGTTGCGCGGAAGTTGGGGCTGGTGGCGTATGCGAGCGGGTGGAGTTTGGGGTGAGGGGGCTACTTATTCCTGAATTTGGAGTCAAGAAGTACCTTATCAAGGTGGAGCACAGGGATTTTTCACCAGTAATCCCATCGGTCATAAGAGGTACTCACGATGAGTGTACTCGAATAGTTCATTCCTGTCGCTTATTCCTTTCAGTGTTGGCTACATGGGAGGATGCAATGCAGTTGGGACCAATCTTGGGTCGGCCCAGGTGTAGGAGGAGGGCGAAATCGAAGGCTTCCTCCGCTGCGAGGTCCTCCCCTTAACGCCCGCGGCCAATGCGTCCCCACCAGCCTCACAACCGTCTACGAGATCAGCTTGACCCGCTACTTCTACTAGTCGCAGCCGCTGCGCGCTCCGGAGGAGATCTGGGCCTATCTTGAGGCTTTGGAACGGGAGACGGAGAGGCTGTTGGGTGAGATCGTGGGCGCGGTGTAAAGCCCTCGCTATAGCATATTCACTGCCTTAACTTTCGCGGCGTAATCCACTATTCAAGTAACGTCAATAGCTGTTGACCACCATTCAGCGGAGCGAAGTATGTGACTGCGTTGTTCGCGGGCAGGAGGAATGACGGGGGTACGGGGATGCCTAAATTAAGGGAAGCCAATAAGAGAGACGGATTTTGTTTCCATATTTATGATAGCCTTTACTATCGAGAGCATTTCACTCTCGAAGGGAAATAATTTTTGGGCGGCAAGACACATATGTGCTAAAATTGTGTGTGCGCGCGGCAGCAGTTCAGAAGAGAACACGGGAATGATGCTCTAAAGTTCTATCCGGCGACGGAGAAAGACCAGGTTAACATAGCAGTGAGATTGAGACCAATATCCTGGGGCGAAAAGCTGTTGAACGAAATAGTCGTGGGAACAGTCAGATGAGCCGTAGAATGATGCAATCACACCACGGCAACTTGCTTGTGGGTATATTCACCATCATTGTCTCCGTTGCTGCAATATATGGTTTTATACGGATCACATTTGTGCTCATCAATTGGCTCACGAAGGAGGCCGCCAACATCGGTACAACTATAATGGCGGCGCTCATTACAAGAGCAGTAACGATTCTGAGTTCTGTGTTGATTTCTACTCATAACGCAGGGCGTGCTCAAGAACGCGCAACGTAGGAAGCGAACCGGGGAAGAAAGGCCGAGTTATCCAGTAAATTTATTTTGGCGCTGACACGAATGATGAAGAGCAGCAAGAAAAATGATGGAATCGATCAAGAAGAGACCACGGAAATCATTGCCCAATTCGCCACCCAACTGATGGTCTACGGTGGACCTGAAGTGATCAAGGCTTTGGGGGAATGGCGAACTGATGGAGAAACCGCTTCAAAAGCACGGCCCCAAAATTCTGTTGCCCGTCGACAAGCTGCTCCGGGCAATGAGAGAGAATTGGGGGATAAGAAACAAAGGGATAGAGGAAAACGAGTTCTTGGGTCTGATCATAATCGGAGGGAAGCCTGAACTTGACAAGTTGCTTGAGGACGCGTGACTGCGTGACAGTTGCTTATGAAAAGACAATAAGCGCTAACGGAAACGATCCTTGTTACGGGAGACAGAATTGACATATAATATCGCCGCGCACACAGAAAGACCTATCCTGACCGACCAGCAAATCCAAAATCTGCTGGACATTCCCAAGACGATCACCAAGAAAACACCGGCCAGGGACGCTTACAAAGAAGAAAACAACCAGAAACGCTGCGAACTGGAACTGGAGACGCCTTCCGACGACGGCGCGAAACTCTCGGTCTTTATTCGACAGCACAGCAAGTTCATAGAAAACTCTTCCATAGGACTGCGCTATCAGACCAACATCAGATCGTTGGGAACCATTACGCTTATCCGCTATAACGGCGCGCACGGAGAGTCAAGCCGGCATCCGGACGGCCACTACGCTCTACCGCACATTCACCGCATCAGTGAACAAGAATTGGCGGCTGGCAATACAAACCCTCAAGAGAGCCGGCGAGAAATCACGGACCGTTACAGCACTTTTGAACAGGCCCTAAGAATCTTCTTTGAGGATATCGGCGTAGCAAACTATGCCGAGTATTTCCCCGAAGCGCTTCAACCGAGGCTTTTCAATGAACATCTTTAGCGTTCGTGAATCCCTGAATCACCCCTTCACCGCCGGCTTTGACCTCTACGAACGGCGCCCCGGCAGCCACCAACTCATCCTCCCCATTCATCACGAAGACGGCGACATGGTCGAAATCTACCTGGCGGACAGCCCAAAGGGGGACGAGTACGTCCGCATCTGTGACTACGGCCTGACCCTCATGCGTCTTTCCTACACGTACGAGATTTCTACCCCTACGCGCCAGCAGATTTTCGAAAGCATTCTCATCAACAACGGCATCAGTAATGAGGAGGGTAACCTCTATCTCGACGCGCCTATGGACAAGCTTTACGAAGGCATACTCCAATTCGCAGGCTGCGCGCAAAAGGTGTGCAACATGCGCTATTGGAGTAGAGAGATCACGCGCAGTGCCTTCTACGACGACCTGGAAGAATACATTACATCAGACCTTAAAGACTTCTCCCCCAGCGCCGCCTTATTTCCGCTTCCTGATTACCCCACCGGTGTGGACTGGTCTCTCACGTTAGAAAGTTGGAGCTTCTTCGTGTTTGGAGTACACAGCAACGACAAGGCCAAAGTCGTAGCCCTTGCCCTGCTCGAATTTCAGAAGGCCCAACTGCCGTTCATCAGCCTTGTCGTCCACGAGGCCATGGAAGCGTTGGGCAAAAAAGAACAACTCTTCCTCACCCGCAATGCCGACAAGCAATATCCAGGCCTGGCAGACTTCCAGGAGACAAGCGTTCGGGATATTCCCCGGCTCGCCGGTGTCCCCGCATGATGAGTTTTGATTATGGCGCCGGAAGAGCAGAGCAGGTGATCCTTGCCTCTCACTTCCGACTCTACCCCGCCTACAGGTCCCCCGGCACTGAGTGATTGGGGGATGTTCCCGCGAAGTGGGGAGCGAGTAAAGCAGGGATCTGTTCGGTGTCGCACTTCGTGCCGCAGGCATTGGTCGAACACCTGATGGACACCGGTGAACTGCTACGCGCCAAAGTTTTAACCCAGGCCGAACTCTTCGTCCACGACCTTCGCCAACTCGAACTCTTCCCCGAGGGCGAACTAAACTTGAGAATTCAGCCCGCCGGTCCCGACGGGAACGAGGATTACGAAGACCGCCCTACTCTCATCTGAACGCACTATGCGCCCAGCCCTTAACCGCAGACGACCCCTCGACTCTACTGGCGGGTTGAGCCGGGCCGGGTCGCACGGGCCACTGTGGTTTCCCAACCCCCGTTGAAGACTTATCTCCTCCTCTCCTCCTCTCCTCCCGCTCTTGAGCACCCCGCGCGCCTCCGCTATAATTAGTGGATGGCAAGCAGAACCAACCTGCCTGTCAACAACCACAGGGAGAATCCGTTGCGGGTTGTGCTGATCAGCAAGGCGCTCGTTGTGGGCGCGTATCAGAGGAAGGCGGAGGAGATCGCCCGGCTGGGGGTGGAGCTGACGGTGCTGGTGCCGCCGAGCTGGCGGGACCGCCGCGGCACGCAAGAGGCGGAACGGCTGCATACTATCGGCTACGAACTGCGTACGATTCCCCTCCTATTCAACGGCGCTTATCACCTGCACTTTTATCCCACACTGGTAAGAGAGCTGCGGGAGTTGCAACCGGAGGTTGTGCATGTGGATGAGGAGCCATACAATTTGGCTACACTTCTCGGTGTGCAGGCGGCGCGGTCGGTGGGCGCGGAGCCACTTTTCTTTACCTGGCAGAATCTGCTGCGGCGCTATCCGCCGCCGTTTAACTGGTTCGAGCGCATCGTATACCGCGCCTGTGCGGTCGCCATCGCCGGGAATGCCGAGGCCCGCGAGGTTCTTATGCGCAAGGGCTATCGGGGCGAAATCGTGGTGGTGCCGCAGTTTGGCGTAGACCCGACCATCTTCCAGCCGCAGACGGAGCCGGAAGAGGAGGAGAGGACGCAGCGAGGCGGGAAAGAAGAAGCGTTGTCCCGCCCCTCACAACTCCCTCCTCACTCCTCGCAGTTCCACATCGGCTACGCCGGGGGGCTGTTGCCCGAAAAGGGGCTGGACCTGCTGCTGTGGGCGTGCGCCGGGCTTGAGGGCGACTGGCGGTTGACGCTGGTGGGCAGCGGGGACGAGCTGGAAGCGCTGCGGAAACTGGCTTCCGAAAGCGGCATCGCTGACCGGGTCTCGCTAGGCGTCCGACTTCCCAGCGCCGAGATGCCGGATTTCTACCGGTCACTCGACCTGTTGGTGCTGCCCAGCCGCACGCGGCCCAACTGGAAGGAGCAGTTCGGACGTGTATTGATCGAGGCGATGGCCTGCGGGGTACCGGTGCTAGGAAGTGACAGCGGCGAGATCCCACATGTCATCGGCGGTGCCGGAGTGGTCTTCCCGGAAGGGGATGTTGAAGCCCTGCGGGCCCAGTTGCGGCGATTGATGCAGGATCGAGCGGTGCGCCAGGGCCTGGCAACGGCGGGGAGGCAGAGGGTGCTGGCCCATTACACAATGGCAGAGATCGCCCGCCGGACTGTCGCGGCTTACACTGCAGTGGCCAATGGCCGCTAGCCTCTATTCACTGGTCACTAACTATGAGAGTGGTCGTCAACGCCCAGCTTCTACATACGGGCAGCAGTTACCGGGGAGCCGGAGTCAGCAACTATTGTCGCAGCTTGTTGACCGCGCTTGCCGCCGAGGCCGGCGGGCATGAGTTGACGGCCTTTGTCAACGACCGCAACTTTCGCTGTCCCCAGGGGCGCCCAGGGTTGGAACTGCGCTATACGCGCTGGCCAGCCGCGGCGCCGTTGCCCCGCATCGTCTGGGAGCAGACGGCGCTGCCCGCGGCCGTGTGGACGGGCCAGGCAGATCTGGTGCATGGTCTGGTCAATACGTTGCCGCTGGTGACGAGGGCGCCGGGCGTGGTTACCGTCCACGACCTCAGTTTCATACGGCTGCCGGAGCGTTTCCCCCGCCACAAGCGGCTCTACCTGGCCAATTTGTGCCGGGCGAGCGTCCTCCGGGCCAAACGCGTGATCGCGGTCAGCAAACAGACGGCCGCCGACGTGCGGACGGAATTCGAAGTGGACAGCCGGCGCGTGGAGGTGGTGTACAATGGGGTCGGCGGACAATTCCAGCCTCTGCCTGCTGCCGAGGTGTCCGCCTTTCGCGAGTGCATGAGGCTGCCGTCGAGATTTTTGCTCTATGTTGGCACGCTGGAACCGCGCAAGAATCTGCCTCATCTGCTGCGAGCTTTTGCGGGTTGGCGGGCGGCCAGTGCGACCGGGCGCGATGTAGGGTTGGTATTGGCCGGAGCGAAAGGTTGGCACTATCAGGAGATTTTTCGTTTGGTTACCGAATTGGGCCTGACTGGAGGCGAGTTAGGGGCACCGTCCGAGCAGGAGCCGATCGTATACTTTCCGGGTTTTCTGCCGGAGCAGGAGTTGTGCTTGTGGTACAACGCGGCCAGCGGATTCGTCTATCCCAGTCTGTTTGAGGGGTTTGGCCTGCCGGTGCTGGAGGCGATGGCATCGGGGACACCGGTAATTTGCAGCGACGCGCCGAGCCTGCAAGAGATTGCCGGCGACGCGGCGCTGATCGTCCCGGCGCAGGATCAGGCGGCTCTACAAGACGCGTTTGAACGCCTGTTTACAGAGCAAGGCGTCTCCGCTGCCTTGCGGGAGCGCGGCCCCAGACAGGCGGGACGTTTCTCCTGGGAGCGGGCCGCCGCTGAAACGATAGATGTTTACGAAACCGCAATGAATGGAGGCTAGTGGACAGTACAGACCACCAGCTACGAATCGCCAACCGCGGCCACTGGCCACTGAACTAACGCCGATGACGACAATACAAATGAAACAGCGCCGAGGCCGCCGGACATCCCAACAGACCCGCGATGGGCGGCAGACGAACGGGGAGGCAGTAAGCTCTGCCGCCGGAAACAGGCTGATTGCCCTGCTCATTCGGGTTCCGTCGAACTGGTGGCCGGCGCTTTTGCCCATCAGCGATCTGCTCCTGGTCGTTGTCGCCTTTGTACTGGCCTACTGGCTGCGCTACCGGGTGCAATGGTTTCGGACCGTCGATCCGGCAAACCAGACCGATCTGATCACGTATTTACCGTTCGGCCTGGCGCTTGTCTTTCTCCTTTTTTGTTCGTTTCAATTCTCCAAAGTCTACGTATTCCGGCGCGATCGCATCTGGTTGGAGGAGGTCTACGCCATCGCCAGCGCCACCACAATTGGCGTTGTCGTTCTGATCATTCTGAACCTTGCTTCCGGGCAACTCTCCTATAGCCGTCTGATCTTCCTGTACACGGCTGTGCTTGTCACTTTGCTATTGGGCATCAGCCGGGCGGTAATCTACGCGGTACGCGGCTACCTGCGCAATCAGGGGATCGGTCTGGAACGTGTAGTGTTGGTGGGTGTGGGCGATGTGGGGTTAATGGTCATGCGCACGATCGCGGCCCGCCCCAGCCTCGGATATGAACTGGTCGGATTTCTGGACGACAATCCAGCCAAAAACCGGACGGACATTGGTCGCTTTCAGGCACTCGGCCCGCTGAACAATTTCTTCGATATTCTGCAAAACCACGACATCGACACGGCTATCATCTGCCTACCCTGGCAGAGCCACCGCACGGTTGCGCATCTGCTTCATTTATGTGAGCAGAACGGTATCAAGGCGCAGATTGTGCCGGACTTTTTCCAGCTGACAAAGAATCAGATGCAGGTGGAGCGGCTCAATGGGATTCCGCTGATCACGACGCGCGCGGTATCGATTGCGGGCTGGAATTTGTTCGTCAAGCGGGCGTTGGATGTGATCGCGGCGACCGCCTTGTTGACCTTGGGGTTGCCGCTGGTGGCGCTGATCGCGCTTGCCGTCCGCGTCAATTCGCGGGGGTCGATTTTCTATTCCCAGACTCGCGTCGGGCGCAATGGGCACACGTTCAAGATCTACAAATTTCGCTCGATGATCCCTGAAGCCGATACGCAGCTCGATGAGATGGCCGATCTCAATGAAGCGTCGGGGCCACTCTTCAAGATGCGCGACGACCCGCGCCGCACCGCGGTTGGGCGTATACTGCGCCGTTTCAGTCTGGACGAGGTGCCGAACCTGATCAATGTTTTGCGGGGCGAGATGAGCCTTGTCGGGCCACGCCCGAACGTGCCGGAGGAGGTAGCCCAGTATAAGGACTGGCACCGCAAACGGCTGTCGGTCAGCCCGGGGATGACCGGACTTTGGCAGGTCAGCGGCCGCAGCGACCTGACCTTCGATGAGATGGTTCTGCTCGATATATACTACGCAGAGAATTGGAGCCCGACCTTGGATCTGGGCATTTTGCTGCGCACGATCCCGAAGGTTTTGGGCGGGGAGGGCGCGTATTAAAAGTTTTGAGTTTTCAGTTTCTAGTTTTTAGTAACCCTTCTAGCTCGTCAGCAATCAGTCCCTTGTAATCGCAGACCCATCCGCTCCGGCTGGAACAGGCGGGCCTCCATCGCGCGCAGATCGGGCGCCACGGCCAGCGGGAATTCGCATTGGGCCAGCACATCCTCTTCGAGGGAAGCGCCGGGGGCAATTTCGATGACGGTCCAGCCGTCGGCATCGAGGCGCAGGACGCAACGCTCGGTGACGGCGACCACGTTTTGGCCGGTCTGGCGGGCGCGGCGGCCGCTGAAGGTGACATGCTCCACCTCGTTGACGAACTTGCGCACTCTGCCCTCGCGCTCAATGCGCAGCCGGCCGTCGGCAACGTCGAGGCGGGCGCCGGCGGTGTATGTGCCGCTGATGACGACGTTTCTGGCGTTGGCGGTAATGTCGACAAAGCCGCCGACACCGGCGGTCACGTGGGGGCGGGCCGCCAGTCTGGAGACGTTGATATTGCCCTCGCGGTCGATCTGCATGAAGGACAGAAAGCAGCGGTCGAAACCGCCGCCCTGGAAATAGCTGAACTGGTCAGGCGATGGAATGATGGCCTGGGTGTTGGCAGCGCAGCCAAACTGAAAGCCCTGCAACGGCATTCCCCCGACCGCGCCCTGCTCGATCACCCAAGTGACGGCGCCGTCCAGCCCCTCTTCCAGGAGAACTCGCGGCACCAACGCGGAGATGCCGAAGCCGAGATTGACCGCTTCGCCGTCGCGGAGTTCGAGCGCCGCGCGGCGGGCGATCACCTTTTGCAGGCTCCACTCGGCCAGCTCGAAGCTGTCGGACGGCACACGTACCTCACCGCTGATGGCCGGATCGTAGTCGGTCTGGGTGGTCTGCATGGGGTCGGTCACGACCACGACGGCGTCCACGAGAATGCTCGGCACGCGCACGTCCTGGGCGGGCAGGCTGCCGGCGGAGACGCGGCGCTCGACCTGGGCGATGACGGCGCCGCCATTGTTGTGCGCGGCCAGGGCCACATCATACGCGCCTAAGAACGCCCCTTCCCTTTCGAAGGTGAGATTGCCCAATTCGTCGGCAGTCGTCGCCCGTATCAAGGCGACGTCCGGGTGCAGGGCGCGCAGGTAGAGCCATTCCTGGCCGTCAAACTCGACCAACTGCACGATATCGGCGCGGCTGCGCTCGTTCATGCGCCCACCTTGGCGCCGCGGATCGAGGAAGGTGTCCATGCCCACCTGGGTAAGGACGCCGGGGCGCCTGGCCGCGGCCTCGCGCAACTGGTGGAAGATCAGCCCGCTGGGGATGTTGTAGGCTTCGACTTCGTTCTCGTAAATCATGCGCCATATCGCGGGCGATTCCATTGACGAAGGACCTGAGGGCAGTGAGCCTGCGATCACGCGCGCCAGCAGTCCGGGGCGGGCGATGTGGTCGATGCCATCGATGCCGTACATATCGCCGGCGGCGATGGGGTGAATTGTGGTCAAGCCTTGCGGATGGCCGCACTGGGCAAACCGCTCGCCAACGGCCCGCAGCAGCGCGTCCGGGCAGAGCAGTCCACTGGAAGAGTTGACGGCAACCGTCGCCGCGTCGGGGATGAGCGCCGCGGCATCGGAGAGAGTGACAAAACGGGTGCGTGGCATCGGTCGATTTCACCTTTGCGGGAGAGGCGGACACGCGCAATCGAGCGGAAGGGATGCACACGCCCGCGGAGTAGCGATGGATCCATTATAGCGGTACGGGCGTTGTACGCAAGGGTTGTCGGCTGCGACTCTGTTCGAGAAGGACGTGATGGAGACAGCGGCGGCCGGACATGAACGGGTCAGTCGCGCAGGCGTAGATAGGCCTGGTCGCCGGCGGCAACGGTGGCGGCGCGGCCGATCTCGTCCGCCTGCAACAGTGCGGCCCAAGTGTTTTGGGGTGTGACGTCGAAAGGCTCGTTATCCATCAGGGGCGTCTCGGCACTGGCGGCCATGGCCGCTTGCAGAGCGGGGCCGTCGGCTGCGGGGTCGAGGGAGAGTTGGGCCAGGTTGGTGGGCAGGCCGACCTCAGCGCAGAAGCGGGCGACCTGGGCGCACTCGTCGAGGGACTGCTCCATCGCCAGCTGGGTGAGCAGGCCCACCGCCACCATCTCCCCGTGCAGGTAGTTTTCGCGTGCGACAGGCAGCCGGGTGAAGCCCATGGCAACGGCGTGGGCGGCGGTGACGCCGCCGCTTTCGAAGCCGATGCCGCTCAAGAGGGTGTTGGCTTCGATCACCCGCTCGAGCGCGGGGTCGACCACGCCGCGATAGTTGGCTTCGGCGGCGGCAATGCCATCGTCGAAGACGGTTTGCGCGCACAGTTCGGCGATGGCCTGGGCGGCGATCGTGGGCCGGGCGCCGATGACGGCGCGGCCGGCGGGGTTGCGGAAGCAGGTGCGCGCCTCGTAGCGGGTGGCCAGCGCATCGCCCATGCCGGCTACCAGATAGCGTACCGGCGCGGCCGCAATCAGCTGGGAATCAACCAGCACGAACGCCGGGCTGTCGGGGAAAGACTGGCCGCCGTGGACGATGCCTTCGTCGGTGTAGATGACCGACAAGGCGGAGCAGGGCGCGTCGGTCGAGGCGATTGTGGGGCAGATGACGACGGGTATTTCGAGGCGGGCGGCGACGCATTTGCCGGCGTCGAGGCATTTGCCGCCGCCGACCGCGATCAGGCAGTCGAAGGGGGTGTTCTGCGCTTGCAGACTGGCGGCCGCGCGCTCGATTTCGGAGTAGGAACACTCGCCCTCGAAGATCTCGACGGCGGCTTCGATTTGCAGGGCGCGCAGGCCGTTTAGCAGTTGTTCGCCGTGGCGGCGCAGCCCGCCGTGGCTGATGTAGACGGCGGGCCGGGTGCTGGGGACCAGCGCCAAGAAACGGCCCAGATGGTCGAGCAGGTCCGGCCCTTGCACGTAGCGCGCCGGCGCGATCAGCCCGACTGGGGGCGTCTCCCGCCCGGTGTCGGCGAGTGAAAAGATTGGCCGGGGAGAGTATTCGATATTGCTTGTCATAGGGCAGTAGTCAGTGGATAGTGGTTAGTGGATAGTGGATAGTGTGGCCTGTGGCGCGGGCAGCAACATTGTTTGCAACATTTTCGTCGCGTTTGCCCGTAAGCGCAAGGAGGGAAAGAGCAGTAGATCGTGAATGGTAGATAGCTTCTCCCGTAAGCGCAAAGTGCTAAAACTGCTGACTGATCGATGATGCCGGGCGCAGGGAGTCTCGGATCGGGATGATGTCTGGGGTTGCCCGCAGTCAAAGCGGAAGCTCGCTGAGGCGGTCGGTGATGACGTCGGCGAGGCGCAGGTCGTAGTCGAGGTGGGGCGCTTCGAGGAGGGTGAGGGCTGGGTGGCGTTGGCGGGCGGCGGCCAAGAGCTGCGGCAGGTCCTGGCGCAGGTGGCGGCCGCGGTGCAGGAAGTAGGGCAGGGCGACGATCTTGTGCGCGCCCTGGTTGGCGAGGGTGTCGATGGCGTCAGCGATGCGGGGCGTGTTGCAGTCGAGATAGGCCGCGGCGGCGAGGGGATAGTGGGTCTTTTCGTGCAGCCAGGCGGTCATGCGTCTGACCGGCTCGTTGGCGTGCTCGAGGGGAGTGCCGTGGGCCATGACCAGGAGGGCGGCTGGCGTCCCGTTGGAGGTGCTCAACTCCGGATCGATCGCCTGCACACGATCGAGGGCGATGGCGGCCAGCTTTTCGTGGAAACCGAGACAGGGGGCGACGCGGATGGTCAGTTCGGGGAACCGGGCGGCGACTTTGGCGATATCGCCCGGCAGGTCCTGCTGTACATAGACGCCATCGATGAGGAAATAGGGCTGAACGGTGACAGTTGTTGCGCCTGCGGCGACACATTTTGCGACCGCTTCGGCGATGGTGGGGCGGCTGTAGTTGAGGAAGCCGGCCTCGGCGATGGGTGCTACGCCGCGTTCGCGCAGGCGGGCGGCCAGCCGGATCATGGACGCGCCGCTGTCGCTGTGCAGGCTGCCGTGGCCGATGAGGACGACGCCATTCATGTAGTTTCTAGTTTTTCGTTTCCAGTTTTTAGTGGGCGTATGTCTGAACTGTGACTTGTGTGATTAGGCGCCTGAGACAGTTGAAGGCGTCGACCTGGACTGATGGTCGTCGTACAGGAGAATCACAACAGAAACGGTTCGATTCTGCCCAAGGCGTCCTGTTATTGTCACATGCTTAGCAGTCATTTCCAAACGTCTACGGCTCCTGGTTTTGCGTTTGCGCTTGCGGAAGCGGCCAAAACCAAGAACTGACTGCTAAGAACTGCGGTTAGGCCTGATGGAGACCGCACTCGATCTTGGACAGCCCGACCCAACGGCCGGCGCGCAGGTCGTCGCCGGGTTGGACGGCCTGGGTGCAGGGCCAGCAGCCGATGCTGGGGTAGCTCTGCTCGTGCAGTTCGTTGTAGGGGACGTTGTGGGTATGAATGTAAGCCCAGACGTCGGCTTCGCTCCAGTTAACCAGGGGAGAAATCTTGACGACGCCGTACTTGTCATTCCAGCGCAAAACCGGTGTGCCGGCCCGCGTCGGCGACTGGTCGCGGCGCAGAGCCGAAACCCAAGCGGTGTTGCCCTGCAGGGCCTTGGCCATCGGCACGACTTTGCGGATGTTGCAGCATTTGTCCGGGTCGCGTTGATAGAGGTTGAGGCCGTGGTTCCGCTCCTGCTCGGCGAGGCTGACATCGGACGTGACGCGGCGGAAGGGGCGGTTGTAGTGCCGCTGGGCGCGTTCGATCAGGGCCAGGGTTTCGGGGAAGAAGTAGTCGGTGTCGATGTAGAAGATGTCCACATCGGGGTTGATGCGCATTGCCATGTCGATCAGGGCCATGCCGCTGGCGCCGAAGGCTGAGCCGATCGAAAAGCCCTCACCGAACTGCTCCATCGACCACTGTAGAATCTCTTGTGGGGATTTCTCTTCCAGGCGGTTGTTGAACTGGTTGATAGAGGCCAGTTGCCAGGTATCAAACGAGAGTGTTTCCTGCGCGAGTGCAATCACGTTCAGTTCCTCTATATCGTCAGATCTGTAGCCTTGGTGCCGGGTTGTCTGCGCCGGGATGGCAAAACGGTAGCGCAAGTGACAACTAGGAGGCCACGACAGCGGGGCTACGGATCTGGGATGTTTTTAGTTGTGGAAAAAGTTTAGCGGGCGCTCATCGCGCTGAAGTGCGTCTGAGATTTGGTATCCCTGTCCACACAGGGTTGACGCACGTCTAAGTTGGATGAGCCTGTCAGAGAGTTAACTACAACAACAGGAGCAACAACAGGAGGAGGTGATACACAAGCAGCGAGGAGAGGAGGAGACGACAATCTTGCTAGTTTGAGAAAGATAGGATTGTCTGCCGGGCGAGGCCGCCCGACTCGGTTGGTCATACGTTTGAATACGCATTTCCTTGCTCCTTCTCCGCCTGGTATGCCGGGGCATAGGTCAGGGGTTTGACAACTGCTTGCAAACAGATGAAGCGCCGACATGTCTTCTGCCTGGCCGCTTCGCCCCACTTTTGTGAGGTTGAGGAACAGTATACACAAGGGTCAGGGATATGTCAACATCGAAAAAGTTGGATCCGGGCCGACGTTGTCTGAAGTGGGATTAAACAGTTTTTAGTTTCTGGTTTTCTGTTTTTAGTAAACCCATTCGTGCAAGGTACTGGAATTTGGGGGATGGGCTGTGATTTGGGTTGGGCGGATTGTCTGAATCAGGATTTGCAGGATTTTGGGAATTTTGGGATGGGAGGGGCGCCGCTGGCGCAGGGGCGCTGGTATGAGTGTTTGACGAGAGATCACGAGAGTTTGCGAGAGATTGGGGATGGAGGTTGTTTGCGGGTGCATGGCGGTCAGTTGACGACGGCGGCGGTTGTTGGGACGGGCGATAACTTGACTCTGGAAGAGCAGATTGGCGGGCATGGCGGTCAGTTGGCGGTTTCAGCGGCTGCCGGGGCGGGTGGGGGCGGGTGGCGGCGTGTTGGCAGGTGTGCCATGGGTAGGGGCGTACCGCCGCGGCGCGGCATCTCAAAAGGTATATTATATTCAGGAATTATTTTTCCGATTCGTCATTTCTTTTGTGCCAGTATTGTCTATTGATGATTAAGTTGATTTTGGGAAAGTGAACTTCCTGGTTCCCTACAATTGTGAATCTGTCATCCTCTGGGTCAAAGCCGGCGTGAAACCGTGACCGCTTTATTGGGTAGTCCTCATCTTCATACTTTTCCTGGTATTCACGAATTTGCTCCTCAACCTGGTGGATCTGCTGCTCCAGCATGGCCGCGGAGGGTTTGGTTTCGTCGGGGTTAGTCGGCCGACCGCTATTCACACCGGCGGGCAGTTCGTTCATGGGCTGGCCGGTCAAGGGGTCGGGCAGCGAGGCAGGTTTGGGCGGCAAGGCAAGGTCGCTGGCGGGATCATGCGTAAGTTCGGCCAGGGTCTTTTCCATGTCTGTGCGCTTTTGGGCCAGGTGCTTGATTTGAACAGGCAGTTCGGGCTGCTTAAAGGTATATTTCTCAGCCGCTTCTTTCATTTCGTCGATGTCGAATTGGTGGTGGTCGACACTAAGCTGTTGGTCGAATCGCTTCCTGCCTTCGGCTGTGAGGACGAACTCATCGGTTTGAATTTTATCCTCCCCTATTTCGGGCTCTGCAAGACCCTGGTCGACAAGCGAGTCGATCCGGTACTGGTTCTGTTGGGCGACGATCTCGCTGGCGGCTTTGAGGATGTCGAGGTCGAGGTGTGTGCCCGCCATTTCTTCGGCGGCGGCCTGGGTCTCTTCGGTGCGAATCAGTTCCATTTCTGCGTCGGCGAGGCGGTAGGAATCGCGCATCTCTCTGGCGCCGCGGCACATGGCGGTGTAGACGGCAGGGCTGAGAGTGCCTTCCCGCACCGCGATAAACCCCTCGGCGAGTCCTTTGATAACGCTTTGCATTCGTTCGGGAATGCGTTTGTCGGCTCGGGCAGCGGTAGAAGAGTTCCTACCGCCGCGGGCGCGCGATTCGCGGACTTTGTCGGCGGGGCCGTGGGCGATGCAGTAGCCGTCGAATTGCTCGAGACCTTGTCCCTGACAGGGGGAGCCGTCTTTTCTTACACTTTTGCAG
Organism: Caldilineaceae bacterium; assembly: GCA_965220715.1. Classification (GTDB taxonomy): domain Bacteria; phylum Chloroflexota; class Anaerolineae; order Caldilineales; family Caldilineaceae; genus Bin5. Next base: position 1,308,012 of record OZ244843.1, on the reverse strand, counting down.
AGAATTTTAGCCATGGTGTGTTACTCCTGGCGTGGGGGTGCCACCAATGGACCGACTGACACGTCGGAAAAGGTAGCGGTTTTTTTGCCGGGGACATTCACACCTGCACGAGGAAATGTGCGGGGGTTATGGAACAATTGTACTGGATTATTGGGGAGTTGTCAAGGGTTTTGGGAATTTTGGGCAGGGCAAACGCATCTTAATTGGGACGCCACAATAGCCCGCGAAGGGGCAGGAAGAACACCTTTTTTGTCCGCGAAGGGGCGCGAAGGGGCGCGAAGAAGACCTTTTTTTGTCCACGGAGGGCCGCGGAGGGCCGCGGAGGACCACGAAGAAAACCCTTTTTTGTCCGCGAAGGGGCGCGAAGGGGCGCGAAGAAAACCTTTTTTTGTCCACGGAGGGCCGCGGAGGGCCGCGGAGGACCACGAAGAAAACCCTTTTTTGTCCGCGAAGGGGCGCGAAGGGGCGCGAAGAAAACCTTTTTTTGTCCACGGAGGGGCGCGGAGGACATCTTAGACCCTTTTTGTCCACGGAGGGCCGCGGAGGGGCACGGAGAACATCTTAGACCCTTCTTGTCCACGGAGGGGCAGGGAGAACAGGGCAATTGCATCTAAGTTCGGACGCCACAATAGCCCGCGAAGGGCGCCCACAAGGGGTGCCCCTACCGATTCAGGGAGCCTCACGTGGGTTTGTCCCAATTTGATGCAATTGCCCTGCAAGCCTCCCTCGTTCGGCCGGTTCCCACGGAGATGAGCGAATAGCCTCGACTATCTCCTCCTCAGTGCCACCACGGCGACTGAACTGTTCCAGGGCGTGAAAGGAAAAACGGATTGTTTTCAACTTTGCTATCCCGTATGATTTGTTTCTCTGGTGATGGGCAGGCTGCCCGTTGCCGTTGACCGCCTTTCCCTTTTATATGGTGCTGTAGAATCGCAGTTGATGCGCTCAGGACTTAAATTCACCGCTTGCGTTGTCTCTGCGGGCAGCCTAATTGAACGTCTCCGATTTGTCCTAGCGCTGGGGCAGCGCTGAAGAGACGGGGCCCGGCGGGCCCCGTCTGAAGAAATGTTGTGGAAAGTTGAAGGGTAGTCAATTGTCAATGGGTTGCGGCGGCGGGAGGTGGTCGAAGAAGAAGATGTCGCGCAGGCAGTTGCCGCTGGGCTGGGGGACTGTACGTTGGTCGTTTTGGGTTGGCCAGCCGTGCCACCAGACTGCGATCTCGGGGGTGGGCTGGTGTGGCTGGAAGGTGCATACGTGAACGATCCCTTGGGAATCAGAGTAGGGACAGGGATAGAGTATTGGTTCTATGCCGACGAAGAGGACGTAGGTGAAGTACTTCCGTCCCAGTAGGCCACCGAAAGTGAGGCTGAGCAGTACTGTCGCCAGGAGGATTCTGAGTCTTGTCATTAGTTTCCCCCTCTCAGTGTTTCCGGGGGCAGTGGGTCATGGTAGAGAAAATCGAGTACGCAGCTCCTCTGGGGCTGGAAGTGAATATGGGTGGGGTCCATGGATGGCCAGCTGTAGAACCACGAGGCGCCATCGGGTACGGGTTGGTTCATGTAGTCGGTACATAGTCCTGGTGTATCTGGATTCGGGCAGGGGTAGACGAATGGTTCATTGATAGTGAACAACATAGAATTGAGGTAGTAGCTTGCAACGCTGCTGACGCTTGTGCAGCCGATTACGAGCGCTACCAGCAGGGCAGCAAACTTGACTCTTGTCATTTTCACTCCTTGTCATATGCGGGGACCGGTCAAGAGCGAGGCCGATCCTTAACCCGCGAAAGATAGGCCTGCCTATTGGCGGCGCCAGATCCACGAAGAACACGAAGTCAGGCGAAGAAAACGCTCGTGAAAGACGCGCCCGTCCGCAGGCAACTCCTCGGCAGCCGGTAGGATGCCGAAAGGTTATGTGCTGATCACCCGATTCCGGCTCGGTGAAAGCGGGATCGAACCTGGATTCGGGTCATCCCAGGCAGACTGCAGACACGCCTACAGCTTAACAGTTTTGAGGAGGGGCAGTTCCGTTCAGATGGACCGGTTCTGGGAGAATTTGCTGCCGGTTTGGGGACTTCAGATGTGGTGAGCGCAGTTGTCTGAACTGGGATTTATGGGATTAGTGGGATGGGCTATGATTTGCGTTGCGGATATGTTGGGCGCGGGGATGGGGAGGTTGTTTGGACTGGGATTGAGGGAATTGGGAGATTAGCAGGATTGCGAGCGGGCTGCGAGTCAGTTCTCAGTCTCTCTGTGCGGGCCGGTTTGGAAGACAGCTTGTTTGGGCGTGGCCGGGTTGGACAGACGCTGGGGGGCGTCGTTCTGGAGGGGGAATGCTCCAGCCAACTTTCTGCCACCGTTCATTTACTTATGCTCTAAACAACACGACGACCTCATGCAGGGCCAGTACAGGGTGAAAATACAGCGACGTCAGGTGTCTGGGCCTTCACCGCGACTGGCAGAATTCGACAAGGCGTTGCCAGCCATAACTGGTTTTGCACTGGATTATCGGCCTTCCAGCTGCACCTACATGCCCCGAATGGATTCAGATTACCCAGGCAGGCATGAAACACCGTCTTGGGCGGGGAAGGAGGGAGAGACTTCCTGTCCTTTCACGATGTCATAGGTTGAAAAAGAGAGGCTCGATTCGTCAGTGATGCCCGGAATCTTACTGATCAGCGTGAGCGTGTTTTCCTCGTGAGAAACCAGCAGTTGGGGAGAGGCGAACAGCACTTGCCACCACTCACTCCTGTTCTCTTCGGGGAAATGCCTGTCTTCCCACAAATCGATTTCAACCGCGTTCTTGAATGGGCGAATTGTGGAAGGCGTATCCTCCGAAACTCTTTTGGCAGCGTGAAAGGCGGAGAGCGTGAAATCGGTCCGCTCGTATCCCGGTCCACCGGCGTTGTCTATGTCGATGCTGATTGTCCACATATATTCCATGACCATGTCATCAACACCTTTTCTGCTGAATTCCAATTCTTCGGGTATGCCTCTCAAATGGAAAACAGCCATCAGGGTTTCTCCATCCAGGCTGGATTCCACTCTGATGATATCTACATAGTCCGGCAAGGAACTCAGGGGAGGATCGTAGGAACTTTGACCGGGCTGCAAATCAATATAACCACCAGGGCAATCTGCGGACTCGTATTTCTCTGCCAGTGTTTCTGTTGGCGCGGACACTGATGCCGAAGCTGGCGGTTCTGGCGGGATAGGCACACAGGCTGCGGTGAGAAGCGCAATGCCGGCAATCACAAGTTTCTGGAACATTTTGGCCTTCTTTGATGTTTAAGGTGAAACAGCGGTTGCGACAAACTCTACCACTCATCGTTTCATATCGTGAACCGTGTTTCATGTAAAAGCAGTTGATGCAGCTTTACGGATGGGTGGTCCTGGGGTTAGTCCGGCAGAGCATATAGACCAGGCTCCAAAGCAGGAGGAACAGTTAGACACTATTGGCTTGTTGTTCTTGGCATTCTGATTTGATTCATGTGCGGCGTAGTTGCCGTCGGCATCTTCTGGTTGGTCGATCTTTACACTCCACTTTCCTTGCATCTAGTGGACAGCAATGAGGGCTTGACTCTAAGTATTCTCGGTTGGTGCTTATCAGGAGCTACAGTGATAGTATTGAGTGGCCCTCTCATCTCGCTCTTCAACGAGGTCATTCGCAGGATTGACAGAAGATGGAACAACAGATCAGGTTGACCATCTGGCAGTAGAGGAGACAAACATGAAAAGAATGTGGTTGACGCTCAGTATCGTGATGGTGATTTTGTCGGCCTGCACGGCCGAAACGTTTCCGATCCTCATTCCGTTTTCGGAAGAGCCCACAGAGCGGCTGACCGAAGAAGATTCGGGTAAGAGTTCTGCGCTTTTCGACCGCCGCTCCTCCATGGAAGTTTCTGTCATAAGCCCCAGTCTGCTGCAAGCAGATGAGTGGTTGTACAGTTGGGCGAAGGAGTCGGTAACACGCGATAACGTCGAGTCGAACAGTAGTTGGATAGGTGAATGGTTGGAAAGGGCGAGGTTGATGTACGCCAATGGATTTGTGGCGTCTGAACGCAGATGTGCGGAAGGACGAGATGAACTGACCGTCCTGATCGAAACTCATGCCGCCAGCCTTCGACAAATGAGGTCGCATGACATTTGGAAGTATAGAATGGCGGTCGCCCACACGTTATGGCAGACGTTGCCGGAGGGAGACGCTAATTGTTCCGCTTATTTGTCAGAGCTCCCCATTGAAGATTTCATGCCGGTCATCGTCAACAATTTGGTCCAATATGCATTCGGGGGTGAGTGAATTTGGACTTCTGACCCGATTTTGAGACCAGTTGGGGCATAACGGACATCCCCGCCTGAAATATGATTTACTGCTTGCGGGACTGCTCAAAAACTGTAGACTGAAACATCACGATAGAAGCAGTGGTGTTTGTCGTGATTTGGAGCTTGTCTGGGGTCCCAGGTTCAAGGGTGGCTTCGAACAAAGGGCACTCCGGCTGCGGATGGATTGTAAACATTTTCTTGTTGGGTCCATTCTTCCTCGTCTGGGCGTTGATAGTCTCTCCTATACCGAATGTCTTAGAGGGTCGCGCACCCAAGGCCAGGACGACGAAGAGGTGTCCGTACTGCGCCGAAACGATCAGAGTTGAGGCTTCTGCGTGCACATCCTGTGGACGAACCATGCCCACAAGACCGGTGTTTACACGTCGAAACTCACGGTAGGCCATTACGCTTCAGGCAAGACCAACGACGAATCAAATCGAGACAACAAAAGGACCACCGTCTGCTCGACGGTGGTCTTTTCGACTGATACTTCTGAGGCGGGGACAGTTCCTTCTACAGCCCGCTGTAGTGCGTTCCGTGTCACTCCAGGAATATGGTGGGTCCCACAATGTAGGGACAGCGGAATGGGGCAAGCAGAGTGTATACAGGCGTGTGCGGCGGGTGCGGGAAGACTGGAAGTGGGATTCTGATTTGGGAGGGCGGGGGTGGTTGGCAGGTCAGGCTGTGACGAATTCCAGGGTGGAGAGGTTCAGGTTGGGGGAGCGTTTCGACAGGTAGAGCATCTCGATGGCGACGACCTGGTTGGCCTCGTTGTAGTCGAGGACGACGCCGGGCGCGACCTCTTCTGATTCGACGATGGCAGAGTCATCAAGGCGCAGGTAGAGGGCGTCGGCTTCTTTGTCGATGTGTAGTTTCATAGTTTTCCTCTCATGTTCCGGTCAAAGAATACACTCACTACCCGCCAGGGTGCAACATTGGTATTCACAGCTACGCGCAAAACGCGGTTATCTTTTTCAGGTATACGACGAAAAAAGCGTTCCACCTCCGGGTCATGTGGATCGGGCACGCGCGACGTTGGCTCAGCAACCACGCGTTGGACCCATTCCGCGGGAATCATTCGCTCCGCCATTGCATCAACTGCGTGTCTGGTAAATTTCAGTGGTGGGGAATTTACTTCCATTTCATGCTGACGTATCTGTTCACGCTGTTGGGTAGACCTATATGACGCTGAATGTCGCAGTTGATGCGCTCAGGAATTGAATTCGCTGCATGAATTGTCTATGCGGATAGTATGCTTCAGCGTCTTCGGATTGTCCAGACGCTGGGCGATGTGGAGGGTTTGGATGGTGGGGAAGGGGTTGGGGGGCATTGTTGTGGAGGGCGATGGCGAGCTCGAGGTTGTTTCTTGACCATTAAACTGCTCCTTCACGTGCTCGGTGAATTGCTACATTGTGCACGTTAGTTCATGGTTCAGTTTTTGGGACAAGCACAGTACATCAGAGGGCGTTTATTTTCAGTGTGACAATAAGTTTTCGACCTGCGATATATGTGTTTGGCCCTATTCACTAGATCATGAGATGGGATACCGGGGTGAATTCTGATTGGTGCGACGAGCGCCGGCGGATTCGAAGTGGGATACTGATTGGGGGGCCGGGGGCAGTTGTCTGAATCAGGATTTGCGGAATTCTGAGGATGGGCAGGATTACGACCTGGCTGCGAGTTGATTTGCGGTGTGGCTGTGGGGGCTGGTTTCAAATTCGGCTTGTTTGGGCGTGTCGGGGTTGTTCAGGCGGTGGGCGGCGGGGTGGATTTTGATGGCGGGGAGGGGGTTGGGGGGCGTTCTTGTGGAGGGCGGTGGCGGGGACAAGTTTGTTTCGTGGTCACAGTTGTTTCTTTGAAGCGGATGTATAGGGCATCTACTTCGCGATCGCAGGTAATTTTCATTGTTGCGGGGGCGTTCATGTCGAACTCGCGCATGAATCGTGAAGTGAATTGAGTTCCAGTTCTTTTCTATGGATGCAACGGCTGGGTTGTCAGCTATCTGTTCTCGCCTGGGGACGCGACGAGGCCGGCCAGCAGATTGACGGCGCCGACTACCTCGTTGACGCGTTCGGCCAGCGCGTCCAGTTGCGCCTGAGTCCGATCTTGGCGGTTTTCGGCGTGGATTTGGCGCTCGGCGAGTTGTTCGAGGATGCGTTCGACGCGGTCGAGCCTGTTGTCCAGCCGCCCGGCACGGCTGGTCTGTCTGGTCATGGTCAACCTCCGGGGGATGTCTGTCAGCTCCGACCCCCTGCTGACGGCATAAGGATACCATAGATTGCGCGGTTGCGCTTATCTGAACTGTTGTTCGCCCGTTGGCAAGTGTCCGAAAGGCTGGAGTCGGCAACGGCAAATTGGGGGATTGGGGGATGGGCAGGATTCCGACCCGGCTGCGAGTTGATTTTCAATTTCGCTGTGGGGCTGGTTTCGAAGACGGCTGGTTGGAGCCGTTTCCGGGTTGTCCAAGCGCTGGGCGGCGGCGCGAATGCGCCTCGTTCAGACGCGGGCACGATGGACGTCCTATTGATTGACCAGGGCTTTCAGTTCCACGGCCACGTCAAAATCATCAATAGTATAGCCGCTGATCGAAGCGTGGGAGGGATCGTCTTCATGCGGACTGGAGAACACGTCCTGCGAACTGCCACCTCCAGCGATGACCGCTTCCTTTGCTGCTGCAACGCTGAGAACGGCGAACCGGCCGTTGGGTCGGAGGTTAATCTGGATAACCTGCCGAATCTCCAGAATCGAGGTTTCCCGATCTTCTCCGAAGTACTCTATCCAATTCACTGACAGTGAAGAATCCCGCTCTCTAAGCTCAAAGGCCGCCACTTTGGGAAGACCATCGGTTCCCATAGCACTCAACTTACAGTAGCGGGCAACGTGATCCTGATCAGGTAGTGGAGGCCCGCTCATGGAACAGCCAAGCGGGAAACGAACGTCTGAACAGCGGGCAGAATGCTGGTCCTGGGTAGAACCCCGCTGGTTCGCAGTCGTTCTTTACCTCGCCCGGCTGGCCCGGAGGTTGCGGCGAATCGGATAAGGCCGGTGGGCAGAAACTTCATGGCGAGGATGCCGTCGCCGCGGCCCCAGTAGCTCTCGTCTGAAGTGGCCGTCCTATCCCCATTGGAGGCAATGCGCCACTCGGCCTCCACGAACCCTTCGGGGCCGGCGCCGATCTCCGGAACCGGAAGATGGGTCTCCTGCATGAAGAATTCGGCGAATGATTGTAATGATTCGATCGCCAGGTCCGGTTCATCCGGGTCCTCGTCGAGCATCTCTATAAGTTGGACAAGTCGGGCGGCCACTTCGTTGAGACCGTGCGATCTCAGTGCGTCTACGATCTCTTTTTCTTCTGTAACTTCCATGATTGGAGTTCGGGTCAGTTCAGTGGCCATGTTGTTTCTTCGCAGCGGGTCCGCCGGAGCGTTTCTTGTGGGGTGGATCTAACTTGACGCTCTCCGACAGACGCAAAGGCACTAATGGGTCATGCGCAACTCTTCTTTGATTTTCAGGCTATTTTCTCATATTCGACAGTGATTGTGAACTTTGCAGATTGAGAGGGGGCGGTCCAGATTTTGGGGCGGACGTTGTCTGAATCAGGATTTGCGGGATTTGGGGATTAGCAGGATTCCTGCGCGTCTGCGATCTTTTTGACCGATTCGCGGAGGGCGGCGGATTCGAAGACGACCTGTTTAAGCGTCTCCGGGTTGTCCAGGCGCTGGGCGGCGTTGAGGAGGCAGGGCCGGTGAGGGGGTTGGGGGGCGTTGTTGTGGAGGGTGGCGGCGTTCTCAAGGTTGTTTCTTGACCATGAAACTATCCCGCCACATGCTTAGTGAATTGCCCCAATATTCACCTTGGCTCGCCGTTCAATATTATGGTCCAAGCTCAGTCTTAATTCTGAATCGGGCCGCCGAAGAATCGGCCGAAGTTTCATCGCTGAGTATCGGCCCGTGACTTAGAGTAGGCTGGATTGTTGGGGTTCAGTGAATTTGCACGGTTGTTTCGGGCTGCGGCATGTGCTGGATTATTCGGGTTCTTCTGGTTGGAATGGTGGTCTAAGTCGCTGCGGTTTCTCTTTGGGCTTGCGAGTTCCTGTAAAACATATTCCACCAGTGTCATGACAATAAATTTTGCCACTTTCACAAGCAAAGGTTTGACCATTTCGCCCTCCAGTTATTTGAGCTGCCCCGCCCCCGCAGCATATTGTAAGTTCCAGCATTTCCCCTCTGTTTGAGATTGCCCGCTCAACTACGTCAGCGTATCCAATAGAATACCTGATTAGACTTTTATACCAGACAGCGTGCCGAACTCCAACAGGTTTTTCAGGGGGATGTTTATGGTGGGTCCCAATGGCTAGACCACGAAGTGGAAAAATAAGGTGCGTCCAAGCGGGTGCGACGGGCGCGGGAAGATTGGAGGCGGGATTCTGATTTGGGAGACCGGGGGGAAGTTGTCTGAATCAGGATTTGCGGGATTTGGGGATTAGCAGGATTCCTGCGCGTCTGCGATCTTTTTGACCGATTCGCGGAGGGCGGCGGATTCGAAGACGACCTGTTTAAGCGTTTCGGGGTTGTCCAGGCGTTGGGTGGCGTTGAGGAGGCGGGGCCGGCGGGGCGGTACCCAACGCTGTTTCGTGAGCATGAAACTGTTCCTCCGCGTGCTGGGTGAATTGCTCCATTATACATCTTAGCTCGTGGTTCAGTTTGTTGGGGCCAAGCTCACTCCTGAAAGGTGTCACCTTCTTCGAGATCTCTTCTTAACGAAATAGATTCACAGACCGATCCTTCAGAGAACGAGCCTAATTATTCCATGGGCCAGTTATTTTTGACTCCCTCAACCATTATCTTCTTCAATTCCGCTTCAGATAGGCTGTAAGTTTCAGACAGGTCGTTCTTATACACTTCAGTGAGTTCCCGCTGCAATCCAATTCTCCTTTGTATGGGCCCTCCCTCTTCCTCGGACTCAATCCTTCCTCTGGCTTCAGCTTGCGCAATCTTTCGGAATATGTCCATTCTCACTCTAGTACCATGATAGAGGATTGGCAATGACCTCTTATTCCAAAATTGTGTTTCAAATCGGAAATTTCTGTAATCGCCAGTCTGGACTGTGTCTGCATCGCCCCAAACTCCATTGGGAGCCCAATCTATCGAGCCGTCTGCCCGCTGATTTGGGTTGGCGACTGGAAAGTAGAATAGAAAGCCCAAAGCATTTACAGGAGTGCCTGTTCTGTGCTTAGTGTTAACGATATGTTCGGCAATCATTCGTCCCTGAGTTTCAGAGTATGCATCGGGTACTTCAATGCGGTATACGAGCCTCCTGGCGTTCAGGAAACTTACGTTCTCTACTTCATGAATGTTGAATTCTGGCAAAAATTCGCGCCCCAACTTCTTGGCAACCATGACAGCAAGCTCCGCAGATTTATAGTCGCTAGCTTGCAGGTATGAGATGCCGGTCGGCAGTCCAGGGACGAGCGTGTTATCAAAGCGCACCGGCAGAATTCTCGTCTTCCCCTGAATTGCTCCACTGAGAGCCGAACGTCTTTCATGAGTTGTCCATGCCTTGTCGACGTATTCCCTAGAAATAAACATGACTACGTAGAGAGCCATATTCTCATATACGTCGTGGAAATCTTCTGGAAGGTACCCACCCCAGAGCCGGACTATTTCTTCTTCGACTTTGTCGTAAAAGGTGGTGATGTCCATACTCATGAGTTCCCGCGCCACCTCTTCTACATATCCACGCTGCTCACCTGCAAAGGAAAGCGCTACATCATACCTCTTATTGTTGTCCATATTTTGATAATCCCGTTTCAATCTCTTTGCAATTGCAGTACAATAAAAAGGGTGAGATTGGCCCTAGAAACTGGACCACTCATGTAAATCCCAAATGAGACCAAGAGTTTTCAAATAGCGGTAAAGCGGGCAAGACGCCGGCGACCCCAGGATGCAGGCCGTTTGAAAGGACTTGGTTTCAAATTGAACTTGCATTAGCAGAAACGGTACAGTCAGTTCAAGAACCGCTTTCCGGCCCGTCCTTCAGACTGCAATGCACTCCGATACGGCGCATTTCTTATCCAAGTGTTAAGAGCGAGCAGTTAATCTAGGTTTCTCTGCATGAATGGTCTCAGATGAATCTTGGAGCGTGCAGCGATGATTTCGCTCTGGTCATAGGAAGCATTATTGACTCTTTGGACTTCTGCCGGGCCTAGTAGACGCTTGGTTTCCCTATCAGGGAAGGCTGTAAGACCGATAGCAACGTCGTAGGATATAGGGAGCCACATCCCAGACATTGGATCACTTGCTCCTTGAGATTCGATCTCGACGGCAGCGCAGCTTCCGATGATGAGTTCTATGTCTGGGTCCTGAATGATGCCGATCAATAAGCCTACTTCGCGGCCATAGCGTTCTAATTCGTTGTTGACCTGGTGAGGCAATCCAGCAGCAAAGTCAGCTATGTTATTGTGCCGGGCCATTTTTTTTACGTTGGCCCACCGTGGTTCCGAGACATACAACCCTTTGTCAGGAAGAGGCAAACCGGCCTCTTGAAGTACGCGATTAATTGCTTCGTCTAAGGCTTGTTCGGATCCAAGTTCGTTTAGTATCCGGGTGGAGTGTTCGGGAGTTCGGAGCACGGACGTAAAGAAAAAACGCTTCCAAGCATACCGATGCTCAGGAGAGAGTTTGGGAAAATCGTCTTTCCGTGCTGAGGCAATTATCCTCCTAATCGCGGGCGCAGCGGCGTCTTCGATTTCGCCGAGTTTCTTTTCAACTTCGTAGTCATCCTGCTCTCCACCATCCCTGTAGCGGACATAGCGCTTTTTGTCCACGAAAGCCTTTCGCGGCTTTGACTTGTAGGTTTTGATCTTTTCCTTGTTCAGAATGTGGAGGTATTGGCTATCGTCTGCGAAATTTCGCAGTAGCATCTGAGGTATATAGTGATTTCGTATGGGATTATTGGAACCCAATGTGACCTCCTTGCTGCGGGGGCACGTTCCTAGTCGTAGCGAGCGCGCACTTACACCCTGTAGCGCAAGCCTTCATTCAAACCAGCAATTCATTGCAGCACAAATGAACTAATCCGTCAAATTTCTCCACTTCGGATCTGAGAATTAGTAAATGCTCAGTCCCCCACCTGATCTTGATACTGAAATCCGTTGATCCGGCTCGCATCGTCAATCACGTTCCCCTCTCATCCAAACAACCCTCTCTTGACGGCCCGCGGCGGCTTGCGCATCTCCTCCGGCACCTTCGGCAACTCGTCGGCCTGGAAGCAGTCGCCGGCGATGACTTCCTGGAGGAGTTGGGCCTGCTGGGGATAGGCGTCCAGGGTCGCTTCGAGGACCCAGAGGAGTTCGAGCAGCTCGGTGGTGAACTGGCTGGTCCAACGGGTGGGGCGGATATCGTCGAGGGGCGAGGATTTGCGGCCGGCGCCTTTCTTCATGCGGTATTTGAGCCAGGATTGCACGACCTTGAGGCCGGACACTTCGAAGGCGTACACGTCGGGGGCGACCGGGGCGAACTCGCCCGCGCCGACGTGGAGCGTGGCGGTCTCGTCGTTGTAGGCAAATGATTCGGGATAGCCGTCGGTGTCGCCGGGCACGGCTACGGTGCATCGGGCCGCGCCGCGCGGGACTTGGCCGCGCGGCTTGTCTTTGGGCACGAAACGCTCGCCGTAGGTATGTAGCCAGAGGAGATGCGCGCCGACAGCGCGTATCCGCTCGAACAGCGCAGCGTCTCGGGTGATAGGCACACGCAGGTCACGCGTCTCCAGTTCTTTGGCGAAGCACGCTGTGAAAGCCGGCTGGGCAAGGGCACCGTAGACGTATGCCAGAAAGTCTTCCGGCGTGACCGCACGTTGATAGGCAGCGCCCAACAAATCTAGCAGGCCGGGCGAGATGTTTGCCCGCGAGGCGTCGGAGGTACGATAGAGAGGGATGGCCGCCTTTGCGCCATACGAGCCCCGAAAATGGTCAAGATCGGGAATCTGCACGGAGGAAGCTAATGCGGGGCCAGATCCCAGGGCTTGAGAGAATACGCTGGTCAGATATACCTGTTTGTCGCTACAGGCGTTCCAAAGTGCCGGCCCTGGTCTGTCCAACATGCGGGCGTCACAAAAAAGAAACTGCCTGTCGAATGATCGGTAGGCATAACGGGCGAGGTCAGGAGCACGATCATCCTTCTCAAGACTTAGAATAGGGATCAGTTTGGTTTGCGAAGGCGGTAACTGGGTAGGGGCATCATGTGCTTTACGACCTGTCGGAGAATCCTTGAAGAGGCTTCTCCGACCCTCTCCCTCAGCCTGAAGTAGAATACGCCAGCGTTTGCTGAGAGTCTCGATTTCGGGCGCAACAACCCAGGTGCGTCCGGCCTTGACACCGGATTGCTGCCACGGCATCAGGTCGGTCAGGAGAGGATGGGCGAAGTAATCTCCTACACCTGGCGGACGGAAGGGGGACTGCCAGTCATCCGGGCATTCTTGCCACTCCACTGTCGAGAAATCGGTAATCGCGTCGAGCGCGGCCAACTTGCCATTGCGCGTTCCTTCGACGCGGGCGAAGTGGACGCGCGCGGGCGTGTCCGTCGCCACCTCCCGCGCGCGAAAGGCTACGGCGATGGCTACGGGAGTCTGGATGTCAAAGACGTTTTCGCTGCGCCGCGTGCCCCGCCCTTCGCCGCCGAGGTCGAGAATCCAGATCTCGTCGCACTGGCGGCGCATCTGCTCGCGCATGCCGCAGAAGGCGTCGCCGTCGAGGTAGCTGGACGCGCTGATGAAGCTGACCACACCCGGCCCGCCGCCGTTCCCCTGCTCAAAGACCTTCCACAGCGCCCAGCGCCAGAAATAGATGTAGAGATTGTAGAGGTTTTTGAGATGCCCGCCATGCCCGGCGCTGCGGGCCGGATCGAGAAAATCTTCCAGGATGGCGCGTTCTTCGCCGTCACCGTGGCGCACCCAGCCGCCGGTACGCGCTTTGTTGGCATCGGTGGCGGCCTCGTGGCGGTCGTAGGGCGGGTTGCCCAGGCAGACGATGACGGGCACTCGACTTTTGACGGCGAGCGCGCGGGCGTGCTGCTCTGCGATCGGTTGAAGGAAGAGCGGTGGTTGCAGTGGTTTGGCGTTGGGGCTTTCGAGCGTATCGGTCAGGAAAACGTGCGTGCCGTCGGCAGGCAGTTGCCCGCCGCGGTCGCGCAGCGCGCGGCTGACGCGCAGTTCGCTGACCGCAAAGGGGCCGACCATCAACTCAAAGCCATACAGATTCTCCGCAAGCGTCGTGGCCTGCCCGGCCACCGCGCCCGCGCCCTGCTCGGCTTCGACACGGCCGAGCGCGTGCTCGATGACGCCGAGCAGGTAGGTGCCGGTTCCGGCCGCGGGGTCAAGCGTGACCACGCTGGTGTCGGCGAAACCGAGCGGCTTGCCCAGCCGTTCGACGAGCAGGTTGTCGATCAGGCGCACTTGGGCGCGCACGACCTCGACCGGCGTGTAGTAGGCGCCGGCGTCCTTGCGCAGGCGGGCATCGTAGACGGCGAGAAAATCCTCGTAGAAGTGGAGCCAGGGGTCTTCGGGGCTGGCCAGCGTGGCAGGGGGCACGACCGCGACCACACGCAGCAGCAAGCCTAGCGAAGCGGCGATGTCGGCGCGGGCGTGGGGGTCGGTCAGGACTTGCAGCGCGCGGGACAGCAGATTGTGCTGCGCCGCCAGCGCGTTTTCGGCGCTGCCGAGCGTGAGCGGCTCGGCCCCTTCGCTGCGGCCCAGCAGCAGCGCGAAGAGGACGGTCTGGGCGTAGGCGTCCGCGAAGCGCTCGTCCGGCGCGTCGGGAAAGAGCAGTTGCCGCCAGTCTTGCGCCAGCTGCACGAGGGGCGAATCGGGGCGCTTAAGCGCGTCGGTCACGTCGTCGCGCAACATGCGGCACAGCGGCGCGAGCAGCGCGGCAAAACGACGGAGGTCGATGCGGCCAGCGCGGTCGGTGGGAACAAAGGGCTGCCACATCAGGAAATCTCGCAACAGGCTTTCGAGCGCGTGCGCGTCCTGCGGTCCCACTGCCCTTTTGCCCTGCGCGGCGACATCGCCGGAGAGACGGAGAACTCTGTCTACCAGTTTGCCGTCACGATAGAGCCCCCATTCGTTGCCGTCGGTGTAAAGGAGGTTGGGGATGGCCGAGAAGCGTTTGAACTGTTCGCGATTTCGCCCTGTGAAGCGGGAGGAGGTCACGCCCGTGCCTACGGCCTTGAGTTCCACATATCCGCCGAGCAGGCTGTTGAGATGCACCGCATAGTCCGGGCGACCGAGACGGCCTGGCAGAGGTGTTTCACCCGTGCAGACAACATACCAGCCAAGCGCATCGGCGGCGGCACCCATGAAGTTCTCGAAGGGCGCGCGCAGCTGCTCTTCCGGCTCGCCGGGCGTGATCTGCGTCAGTTTGTCTGTTACCGAGGCGGCAAACTCTTGCAGCGCCGCGTGAATTTGGGAGGTCGCGTTCATGGCTTCTATGAGATTCCAGAGTGGTGAATTTCCCGTCAATCTACCACTTTGCGCGGGCCGGGCCAAAACTTTCTGAATCTGCAACCGCTTTGCCTGTGCTTGCGCGCGGGGGGCGCCCACAAGGGGCGCCCCTACGGGTGGATTTGGATCTGCGAGTGCTTTGCCTGTGCTTGCACGCGGGGAGGGTGCCCACAAGGGGCGCCCCTACGGGTGGATTTGGATCTGCGAGTGCTTTGCCTGCGCTTGCACGCGGGGAGGGCGCCCACAAGGGGCGCCCCTACGGGTGGATTTGGATCTGCGAGTGCTTTGCCTGCGCTTGCACGCGGGGAGGGCGCCCACAAGGGGCGCCCCTACGGGTGGATTTGGATCTGCAACCGCTTTGCCTGTGCTTGCGCGCGGGGAGGGCGCCCACAAGGGGCGCCCCTACGGGTGGATTTGGATCTGCGAGTGCTTTGCCTGTGCTTGCACGCTATGCTATCGTTGACCGCAAATTCACTCACAGAAAGGAAGCGATGATGACGACGCTATTTGGACGCGAGTATAGTCGGCGGGAGCTGTTGGACCGGGTTGGGGATATGTCCCAGCTGGCGGGGGCGCGGAAGGCGGAGCTGGTGGAGGGCATGGAGCGGGGGTCGGATCTGATTGAGGTGTTCAACGCTTCGGGGCTGTGCTTTTCGGTGGTGCCGGGGCGGGCGCTGGATATCGCTTCGGCCCATTATAAGGGGATGCCGCTGTGTTTTCGCAGCAGTACGGGCGATGTCGGGCCGGCTTTCTATGAGCCGCAGGGGAATGGCTGGCTGCGGGGCTTCTTCGGCGGTCTGACGGTGAGCTGCGGGATGACGTTTACGGGGCATCCGGAGGTGGACCCGGAGGAGGAGAATGAGGAGCTGGGGCTGCACGGGCGGCTTGCGTTTCTGCCGGCCAAGAATGTGGTCGCGAATGCGGGCTGGGAGGGAGAGCAGTATGTGGTGCGCATTCATGGGAAGATGCGGGAAGCGGTGGTGTTTGGCACCAACCTGGAGCTGACGCGGGAGATTTCGACGGTGCTGGGCGAGAAGTCGATCCATATTTATGACCGGATTGAGAATCTGAGCGTGGACCCGTCGCCGCTGATGTTCGTGTATCACTGCAATCCGGGATTTCCGGTGCTGGACAGCGGGACGCGGCTGTTGATCAACAGCGAGAAGACGACGGAATGGCTGGAGGACAGGGAGGTCGGGCCGGAGGTGTACCAGGTGGCCAAGGGGCCGGGGGATGACGACCGCGACGATGTTTTTGTGCACAGGCCGATCGCGGATGCGGATGGGAACGTGCATGTGGGGTTGGTCAATGATAGGTTGGGGCTGGGGCTGTATTGGAAGTTCCCGATCGCGGAGATCCCGTTGGTGAACCAGTGGCAGCATTTCCATCGCGGGACGTATGTGACGGGGGTGGAGCCGGGCAATGTGAGTATGCTGGGGCGGGCGTGGAACCGCAGAGAGGGATATCTGAACTACATTCAGCCGGGCGAGGTGCGGGAGTTTCATATGGAGATTGGGGTGTTGGATGGGGGGGAGGAGATTGGGGAGTTTGAGGGGAGTTTTTCGTAGTCAGTTTTTCGTTTTTAGTGGGCGGCGTCGCTTGTGACATATAAAGGATATGCTGCTCGAATTGAATATAGTGAGGACGACGGCTGCTTTGTCGGTCATATTGCAGACATCAGTGATATCGTAGTATTTCACGGTGAATCGGTCGCGGAACTACGTGCCGTTTTTGAAGAAGCGGTTGATGATTACATTGAAACCTGGTAACTACTAAGGCGTATGCAGTGGCTGTCTTGACCAGCCCTTGATCCCCGCCGCCGTTCAGGCTCTCTCATCTTGTATTTGCTGGCAGCCGCCACTTTGGATGAGGCGCACAGCTGGAATTACGCCGAACGGTCGGTGAGGGATGGTTTTGGACGGGGGCGTTGCGGGGGCGGAGCCCCTGCACAAGGGAGGGCCGAAGGCCCGACCGCCCAGAACTGCAGTGGTCAGTGATCAGTGGTCAGTGGTCAGAGACTGTGACGACTGATTCAGGGGTGGCATTGGCTGAGTAGTTACGAAACCTGCAAAGAACTGGATCGTTCCCCACAAAAGCCCTGTTCTGGAGTGGTTAGTTTTTAGTTGGCGGTGGCGGCCAACCTCACTCCTAACTTCTCACTCCTCGGAGCTCGATGCGGGCGAGGTAGAGGCAGACGGGGAGGATTTACATTAATCCCGCAGAACCATCTTCTCTGCCCAACGGACAACTGCTTCTGCGGTTTTGATTGCTTCCAAGTATTCTTGATTGTCTATTGGAATGGCAAATCCGGGATAGCGTGTATCCACAGCATAAGGAGTAAGTTTTGCAGCGCTGCGAATCGCGTCCGGGACCGTCTCGCCTATCTCCTCCTCAAGCATCGACAATAGAAGCTCCAGGCTGTGTACATAGGGGAAATCGATTCCACGCCCGATCATGACAGCCTTGATAGGTTTTTCCGCGGCTTGCTGCGCTTCAAAGCACAGGTCTTCCAGATAGACGCCGGCAACTCGACTTTTCGCGATTGCCAGATTGCTTCTGGCACGGTTCAACCACTCTCTGGGGTCGTCGGGCGAAAATCGCTCAACTGGCTTCATATACGACTCTTCCCTCCTGCAAGGCTGGTTTTATGACTAGCGCATGGCTGTTTTTGTAGCGCTCCACATCCGCGGGCGAGACCAGAATCGCGTCAACCGGGACGCGCACGCCATACAATCCCTCATGAATGCGGCCCCTGAGTCTCGCATCGCCCCCTTCCTTGATGATAAGCAGGTCGAGGTCGCTATGACGGGTCATGTCGCCGCGGGCGGCGGAGCCGAAGAGGATGATCTTTTCAGGAGCGACGACTTCGACAATGCGTCGAATGACCTCGTCCAACGTATCTTGGTCATACATGGCTAACTCCTGATTGGCGTACACATTACTGAACAGTCTGGATGCCACCTCAATGTAAAGGTCACCACACAGGCTTAACCCCGCAGTGATTTCAGCCTGGTATGGTATCGCCCCCTCTTTATCTTTTCGACTCAAAAGCGACTTCCGCGAAATCTTACTCCCCCTTTCCCGCTGCGTCAAGTCTTGCGCTTGAACGGGTGTATCCTATGATCATCAGCCACTGTTCACTCTTGCGGCTGCCGGGCGCGTAGTTCGAGGCGGCCGAGGTAGAGGCAGACTGCGAGCAGAAGGAAGGCCATGGAGTAGTTGATACCGAGCGCGGTTTGGAAGCTCCAGATGTCGGAGAAGATGCCGGTCCAGAGGGGCGGGAGCATGGCGCCGGCGATCATGGCGACGTTGAGGATGCCGGTGACGGCGCCGCTTTGCTGGGGGTAGAGGCGGGAGCCGAAGGCCAGGGCGGTGGGGAAGAGGCCGGAGAGGGTGAGGCCGGTGAGAAAGATGCCGATGACGAGCGGGGCGGCGGTGGTGCTGAAAACGACGAGCGGGTAGGTGAGGACGAGGCCGACAGCCAGGATGAGGAGGGTGGCGGCATAGCCCAGGCGCTCGGCGTAGGCGGCGCAGAGGAAACGGCCGGCGGTGAGGGCGACGTAGAAGACGGAGATCATGGAGATTGAGTAGAAGGTGGAGAGGCCGGCGGACTCCTGCATGAAGATGGCGACCCAGCCCAGCAGACTGAAGGCAACGCCGTTGTAGATGAAGGCGATCAGGAAGAGAGAGAGGAAGCCGACGTTGCGCAACATGATCCAATTGGAATAGAGAACATCGCGCAGCGTGTCCCAAGTGGCAGAGAGGACGGCGCGCAGCGTGTCCCAATTGGAATAGAGAGCATCGCGCAGCGTGTCCCAAGTTGAAGAAAGGAATGATGGCCTGGCCCCGTCCTGCGGGGTCTTTTTTTCTTCGGATTCCGGTTCTATTTCATCGTCGGCGGCTGCGGGTGCGGAAGCCGGCGAGGGGTAGACGGTGCGGTACAAAAGGAAGGCGCCCACGCCGTAGACGAACCAGATCAGACCGGTGGCGGCCATGGCCAAGCGCCAGGGCACGCCCTGCTCGAGGATTAGGCCGAAGATGAGAGGCGAGATGGTGGCGCCGACGGCGTAGACGCCATGCAATACGTTGAGGGCGCGGGCGCGGCTGGCGCGGTTGGCGTCGGCGACCATGGCGTTGATGCCGGTGCTGAGGGAGGCCTGGACGATGCTGATCAGGGCAAAGCCGGCGAGGAACAGTAGCCAGGGACGGGCGGCGGATGCGAGGACCATGGAGGCCGCCAGTGCGAGCGCCGCTATCCAGACCAGCTTGCTGTAGCCGAGACGATCGGCGCTGACACCGGCCAAGAGGTTGCCGAGAATACCGCCGACGGCGCGGGCCGGGAAGATCAGGCCGATAGCGGCCAGGGTCAGTCCTGTGGCCATATACTCGGATGTTATAAAGGGCATCACGGAGGGGACGAGGACGGCGGCGGTACCGATGAAGAAATAGCCGGTCAGGCCGAGCGCGGTGGCGGGCAGGGCGGGCGCGGTCGCGTCGTGGGCGTCGGCGCCGGCAGCGTGGTTCAGTTTTGTCATGTGGATGGTTCTCCGACGCTTTCGTTGGTTAGCTGGGTCTGGCGGAAGCGGTGGGCGTGGGTCTCGCCGTGTCCGGTGAGGGAGACTTGATCGGCCTCGATTTGGACGAGATTGCGGGCGCGCAGCTGGCGTAGTGTGCGTTCCATTTTGGCGGGCGACCAGCGGAAATGACGGTAGAGCGTCGAGGCGGTCAGTTCGTCGCTCTCGGCTGCATGCCCCTGGTGACGATGGATGTGGCCGAGGACGACCTGGTCGTCGAAGCTGCGGCGCTGGTTGCGGCGGCGCAGCATGGTGGATACGAGACCATACTTGGGCGAAAATATCCAGGCGGCGAGGAAGAAGAAGAAGGTCATGAGCACCATCGAAGCGGAGATGGATGAGTCCCATTGCTCGCTGAGGCCGAGGCCAAAGAGGTTGTTCAGCGCGGCGAGGATGTCGCTGAGGTGCACCACGCCGAGCAGATTGCCGCGGGCGAGGTCGTAGCCGGTGTAGGCACCGAGCGCGCCGATCAGCGAACTGTAGGCCAACATGCGCGGCAGGCGATCGGTGAGCAGGTAGGCGGCGGCGGGGGGAATGATGAAGAAGGCGACGACCAGAATCGAGCCAACGGCATCGAAGGCGCCGACTGCCACGAGGCTGACCATGACCATCAGCCCATAGTGCAGCAGAGTGGGGCGGAATCCGAGCGCGGCGGCCAGCGTCGGGTCGAAGGTGGAGAGTTTCAACTCCTTGTAGAGCAGAACGACAACGATGAGGGTGAGCAGTGTCATCACCGCCATGACGGTGATCGATTTGGGCCAGAAGACGAGGACGGGTTCCTGGCGCGTGAAGCCGGCCTGCCAGGCCTGCGCGGGGCTGTAGTCACCGCAGTTGGTGCAGATTTCGGTGAACTCGGCCTTTTCGTCGCGGGGGCTGATGCCGAGATCGCGGCAGTTTGTGCATTGGCGCGTCAGTTCGGCGCGCGGGTCGTCGGTCGTGATGGTGACCGACTCACAGGCGTTGAGGCAGTGGCTGTTGGTATTGGCCCAGGCGACGCCGATTTCGCCGACCATGACAGCGTCTTCGTCGATGTGAACGTCTTCGACAAAGCGCGAAACCATGATCACCGCCAAAGCAAAGAGCAGCGGGAAAGCCAGCCCCAGGGCGGCATCCTGTTTAACCAGGCCCGAACGGTAGATCAGTTCGGTCAGCACGACGGTGGCCACGCCGGCGGCAGCGGCGCCGATGATGAGCCAGACCGAGGAGAGATCGGGCTCTTGGCCAAGAAGTGAGCTCATCAGCATGAAGGCGATGACAATGCCCAAGAGCACAGTATGGCTGATGGCGTCACTGGTGAGCGACATGCCGCGCAGGAGCAGGAATGTGCCCAACAGCGCGCCGGATACGGCGATGAGGCTGCCGACCAGGGTGGCGGTGTACTGGGGATTGCGCAGGAAGGCGTTCAACTCTTCCCTGGCGACGAAGTTCAGTAGGAATTGGATGATGAGTTCTTCGAGTTGAAACATTTAAGGGCAGTGGTCAGTGGTTAGTGGTTAGTGGTCAGTGGTCAGTGGTCAGTGGTCAGTGGTCAGTGGTCAGTGGTCAGTGGTTAGTGGTTAGTGGTTAGTGGTTAGTGGTCAGTGGTTAGTGGTTAGTGGTCAGTGGTCAGTGGTCAGTGGTTAGTGGTCAGTGGTTAGTGGTCAGTGGTCAGTGGTTAGTGGTCAGTGGTTAGTGGTCAGTGGTCAGTGGTTAGTGGTTAGTGGTCAGTGACTTCGCTGGCTGGGAGCGGCTCGGCTGTTGGCGGGGCGGCGGCGTTTCTGATGGTGTCCAGTTGGCGTTCGAGTTGGGCGACGGCTTCGGGGGGTAGGAGGTTGGTAATGTCCTGCTGCCGGTCTTCGGCGACGACGGGCAGGGCCAGTTCATCGCTGTATTGGCGGTAGACCGCCCAGAGCTGGTGGTTGCGGTCGTCTTGGACAGCCGCTTCGATGCCGGCGGGCGTCAGTATCCAGGCGCCGTCGCGGCGCTGGGCCTGGCCGCTAGCCTGGAGCTGCTGCAGGCCCAGCTTGGCGGTTGCGCCGCGCACACCGAACAGAAATGTTTCGGGCGCCTCTATATCGGTTAACTCAGGCCTTTGCGAATGCGCTGCGGATGCGGTCGCAAAAGCCTTCGACTCAGGCCTTTGAAAATGCGCTACGGATGCGGCCGCAAAAGCCTTCGACTCAGGCTTTTGCAAATGCGCAGCGGATGCGGTCGCAAAAGCCTTCGCACCATGGTCGATTGCATAGTGATAGAGGTCCTGCCGTATTGTCTGGGCGGCAAAACGGCGCCGATCGGCGCCGCGGCCCAACAGCGTCCAGACGAGACCCCGCCCCGGCGCGAAACTGAGCGATATCGCCACCAGCAGAAAGGCCACCACCACGATCAGCGGGCCGGTCGGTATATCGGCGTCGACGGCGCTGACGATGGCGCCGGCGCCGCCGGAAAATGCGCCGAATACGGCCGACAAAATGACCATCTGGCCCAGTTGGTTGGTCCACTGACGGGCGGCGATGCCGGATGCGATCAGCATACCCACCATCAGGACGACGCCGGCCAGTTGCAAGCCGAGCACGATCGCCACGACGATGAGGGTGGAGAGCAACATGCTGAGGATGTTGACGCGGAAGCCGTTGGCGCCGGCGAATTCGGAATCGAAGGTGATCAGTTTGAATTCCTTCCAGAAGAGACCGAGAACGACGAAAGATGCCGCGCCGACGATTGCGATCAGGCGCACATCGCGCTCGACGATGGCGGCGGCCTGGCCGAAGATGAAGGTGTCGAGGCCGGCCTGGCTGGCGTCCGGGCGCGCCTGGATGTAGACCAGGAGGGCGATGCCGGCGGCGAACCAGGCAGCCAGCACGATTCCCATGGCAGCGTCCTGCTTGATGCGGGTGGTGTTGGTGACGATGCGGATGAAATAGACGCCGAGCCAACTGGTTACACCGGCGCCGACCAGCAGCAGACCCAGATCGCGGCCGGCGAGCAGGAAGGCGATCGCAACGCCCGGCAAGGCCGCATGGGAGAGGGCATCTCCCAGCAGGCTCTGGTGGCGCAGCACGGCAAAACAGCCCAACACGCCGCTGACGATGCCGAGCAAGGCGCCGCCCAGGGCAACGGTGCGCAGGGTATAATCGTATTCTACATGTAGAAAGATCTGGCTGAAGGGTACGAACAGGGCCGCGACGAGCGCGGTCGTACCGATCAGCAGCCAGATGCGCCGATCGGAACTGCGGTTTTTAGTAGTCAGTTTATAGTTTTTAGTCATACCACAAGCCCGGCTACCTCGGTCGTCGCTAAAGACTAGAAACTGGAAGATGAGAACTCAACTGTCATTCCGCTTCCAGCCCGACGATTCGCTGGCCGTCGTGCAGATAGGCGACGCGTCCGCCGTAGGTCTGGCGCAGGTTGTCGGGCGTGTAGGTTGCGGCGATGGGGCCGGTGGCGACTATCTCCACATTGAGAAGCGTCACCCAATCGAAGTACTCGGCGGCGGTCTGCAGGTCGTGGTGGACGACGACGACGGTTTTGCCGCGGGCGCGCAGCTCGCGCAGGATGGTGATGATGGCGCGCTCGGTGACGGCATCGACGGCGGCGAACGGTTCGTCCATGAGGTAGATGCGGGCGTCCTGCACCAGGGCGCGTGCCAGAAAGGTGCGCTGCTGCTGGCCGCCGGACAGCTGGCTGATCTGGCGGTCGGCGAAGTCCTGCATGCCGACCTGCTCGAGGGCGTACATGGCCGCCATGCGCTCCTTGTTGCCGGGTCGGCGGATCCAGCCGAGGCGGCCGTAGAGGCCCATGGAGACGACGTCGAGGACGGTGGTGGGAAAGTCCCAGTCGACGCTGCCGCGTTGCGGCACGTAGCCGACGAGGCTGCGGACCTGTTCATAGGGCTGGCCGTAGAATTGTACGGTGCCGGCGGCGCGGGGTATGAGCTTGAGGGCCGCCTTGATCAGGGTACTCTTGCCGGCGCCATTGGGGCCGATGATGGCCATGAGGACACCTTCCGGCACGCGCAGATCGATATCCCAGATGGCCGGTTTGCTGTTGTAGGCCACAGTCAGATCGTCGATCTCGAGGGCAGGTGCGCCGCTGTCATGCGGATCAGGTCCATTGTGACCGCTCACTTCAGTGTACTCCCCGTAATGTAGTTCAAGCAGACGGCAATGCGTTCAACTGGCGATCTGCTCGTTGCTGATGCTATCGGTTGGACGGCTGGCAGCATGTAACCTGGTAGTGCATCTGACAGGCTCAGTCGCGGTCATGCTCGCGGGGGAACGAACATGACCAGGCTATGAATTGCCATTTCCCGTTGATACGCGTGTTTACGTGCCACATTCAACTGTCAGAAGCTCCTCCGGCGGCGCGATGTCGATGCTGTCGGGCCAGGGGATGATGTGCGCCTGCGCGCCGGCGCACTGGTAGGATTGGAGGATGGTGTAAACGTTTTCGGCGATCATGCCGATGTAGGTGCCGCCAAAGGCGCCGGGCATGCCCATGGCGTCCGAATACAGTTCGCGCACGCCGACGCGGACCGTGCCGCCTTTGGCGTCAATGGCGGCCTGGACCGCCTCGATCGTGTCGGGCGAGATGCTGCTCTCAACGAACAGGACCGGGATCTCTTGTTCGACGACAAACTGGGCGGTGCGCTGGATGTCGCCAACACCGGTCTCGTCCTCGGTGCTGATCCCCTGGATGCCGGCCATGCGCCAGCCAAAGGCAGCGCCGAAATACTGGAAGGCGTCGTGCGAGGTAACCAGGTAGCGCTGACCATCGGGCACGGAGCGCATGCCCTCGTCGGCCCAGGCATAGAGTAGGCGCAACTGTTCGTTGTAGGCGCCGGCGTGGGCGGTGTAGACGGCGGCATTGTCCGGATCGAGCTGGGCCAGAGTCTGCGCCAGGTCGGCGGTGGTAAGCTCCCAGTTGCGGGGATCGAACCAGAAGTGGGGATCATCGGTGCCGGATTGGGACTGGGCGGTGACGAAGCCGCCGATGACATAGCCCGCTTTCTTGACCGGCTGCGACAGGGTGTAGATCAGGGTGCCCTGCTCGCGCAGGGCTTCAAAGACGGTATCGAACTGCCCTTCCAGATGCAGGCCGCTGTAGATGACCATATCGGCCTCATTCATGGCCCGTATATCGGACTCGGTGGGCTGGTAGAGATGCGGGTCGATACCGGCGCCCATCAGCGGCGTGATCTCGATGCCGGCGACGCCTTCAGAGAGGATCCTGGACAGGTCGCTGGCCTGGGTGGTGGTGGCGACGATGCGGAAGGTTCCGTCGGCGCGTACGCCTGCGGTTGGGGGCGGGTCCGGCTCGGCCGGCTGTGCTGCGGTGGTGGGCGTATCGGCGGCCGGCTCGGTCTGTGCGGGCTCTCGCTCACGCCCGCAGGCGGTAGCAAGCAGTGCGACAAGCAGGGCCAGGACGACGATGTGCGTTTGTCGGAGGTGTGATCTGTGTGAAAGTGCTGAAGGCCAGGTTGCAGATGCGGTCGGCATACTTAGGTTCCAAACACGGGTATATTCATACATTCCAAAATAAATTTTTATCCATGACTAAATCATAATTAAGGATAGCCTAAAATTCTGCTTTTGTCAAGGGGTTGGGGGCAGTTCTTAGTTTCTCGTTTTTCGTTTTTGGTGGGGCGCTCGGGCGAGCGTTTGCCTGGAATGTTAGTTGGTGGGAATTGAGGGATGGGCTGTGATTTTGGTGTCGGTGGCGGGTCGATACGGGCGTTGTACGAGAGTTCACGAGCGTTGACGTGCTTGGTCGCGTTATGTCGCGTTATGTCTACATATGTCGCGCCAAGTCTACATATGTCGCGCCTTTAAAAATTTTTAGCGGTTGTTATCAGTGTTCTCTGGCATGTGTTGACCCGCTTTGGGGGTCGATTTCCGGGTCTGGCAGCGCCGTACAGATGGTGCTTTCGAGACCGCCTTCTGAAGAGTTGGTGGTCACGTCAGTCTCCTTCCCCCAAGCTTTCCAGTTTATCCAGCCACCCCGCAAAGTGTGAGCATTTCGAACGCAGCGTGGACAGCCCGATCTTTTCGGCCACAATCGGTCCCGCTGATACTTTACTGTCTTGGTATTCGGGTATTTCGCGGATGATTCGTTTCGACGGGGCGGTGTTGGCGTTGTCATTGATATGTTCAGGGGATGGGAACTGCGAGACCATTGTCACGAGTCTTGCGATGCCGTCGTCACGGTTTTCAAACTGCGAGTCAAGTTCCCGAGGGTCGGACAGTATCAATGCCTCGAATTCATGCAGCTGAATGTATGGGATGAAACGCTGATCAGAGATGTCATTGCCAAGGGCATCTTCCAGAGCTTCCACCCGTTGGTAGGGATCGTCTCTTGCCACCGCCGACTTGTAGCCGGGAAAGTCTGTCGGAAGGCCGTACAGGTCGAACATTGTGGTGAAGCGGACGTCGGGGTTTCTGTCCTGTTTAATCCAGAGGGTGATGTCCCTTTTGGCCTTGAAGTAGGTGCTGAGACCGCCTCTGTACTTGGTGCCGCGCTTATTCTTGGTTGTAACAACACGGGCACTTACGCCGATGGAAAAACGGCTCAGGTGTGGCTTCAAGGTTAGATTTACAAAGGTCTCTTCAGTCTGTCCCTCCACAATGATATTCAGCCTCACGTACATCAGGGGCGGCCCCCGATCACGTTCTTTTCCCACAGTTCGGAGAGGGAATATTCCTCAAGCCACTCTTGTAGCTCCTCGGTATCTTCCAGTCGCCGGAAGGTAGAGGCGCGGCCCTCGCGTTCGACCACGACAATGTCTTCAGGTTCGAAGCAGTCGACAAAGGCGGTTGACTGGGTGGCGACAATGACCTGAGTCTTTGTTGAAACAGCCCGGATCAGACCACTTATCACGTTTATAGCGTAGGGATGGAGTCCCAGTTCCGGTTCGTCGATGATAAGAAGATTCGGCAGCCTTTCGTCTGGCAGCAGGAGCAGTGTGACAAGGGCAATCGCACGCAACATGCCGTCCGCGGCCTGCGAGCCGTGAAAGATCTGATCGCTATCGCGTTCACGCCAGGCAAGCAGCAGGAAATCATCGTCGGGTTCCAGGACAAAATCGGAGAAAAAGGGCAAGATCAACCGCAAGGTATCGATGATGCGCCGGTAGCAATTGACCTCTTTCCTCTTCAGGTAGTAAAGAACAGCCGCGATATTAGCACCGTCGGGCATAAACAGGTTGCCAAATGTGACATCCGCCTTGGTACGCATCCGGGAGGTTTCCGAAGTGTCGTGAAACTGGAAGGTGGACATCCTTAGCAGAGCCCCAATGATGGTTTCTGCGGTAGGGTCGTACTTCACATTAGCCAGCAACTGCGACTCTTTGTCGCCCGCACCCAGTGTTTGCCAGGATGCTGTTCCGGGCTGGCTTTCTCGTGACATTCGATAACGCTCATCGTCGAAAATGAGCGCGTCGCCGGCAGCAAAAGCAAGGCGAAATTCGTAATCGATCTTGCCGTCATTGGAATGAAGCCCAAGCCGGACATCGATCTCGCGAGTGATGGCCGGGCCATCGTGCAAAAGTTTGCTGGCGCCGCCCTGCTGACCGACATGGCGTTGAAGAGAGAAGGGATCGACCGCCATGCTTTTGAGGGCGCGAAAGAAGGAAAGGAAGTTGGACTTGCCCGCGCCGTTGGGGCCGATGAGAACGGTCAGGGGGCCGGGCCGGAAGTCGATCAGCTCTCGGATGGACTTGAATCCTTTGAGTGTGATGGCGTCAAGCCTGGTTCTCATGTCGGTCTGGCCCCTAGTCGGTCTTGCTATGCGATTTCTTTGGCTTCGCTCTGCATGTGTATTACCTATATTATACCTTACGTTTGAAATGATTTCGTGCCGAATCGGTTTGCGAGGTGGCCACATTGAATTTCCTTGCCGGCTTCGGTGCAGTGGGTGATGATTGAATGGATGATTGGCTCGCTGGTGACTGTGTCTTTCATGGCTTCGAGTGCGGCGCGGACGGCGTTTTTGCCGCGGAGGTCGGCTTCGCCGACCATTTGCCAGAGGATGTCGTCGGTTAAATGGTCAATGATGGCCCCGACATCGCTGTGGGCGAAGGCTATGTTCAGATCTCTGAGGACGAGTTTCTTGAGGGCATTGCGGCAATCGGCATGGATGGTGAGTTTGGTCATGGCATTATGTCGCGGAGTGCGGTCAAAAGACGCAGAAGCCGCTGAACGGAGTACTTACGGAAATTCCCGCGCAGGAGTCGCGATACGTCAGGCTGGGAGAGACCCAGCAACGCCGCTGCTTTGACTTGCTTGAGCTTACGTTGGCGAATGATTCTTTCGATGCGGGTGACGAGTTGCGCTTTGAGCAGGTGCGCCTCGGCTTCGGGGCGGCCCAGGTCCGCGAATATGTTGCCGCTGCCGCGTTCGATCTTCTCTTTTTCCGTCTTCATCACACAATCCTGCCTTTCTGACAGTCGGATTCTGCCACGGGGATCCCTCATTCCCCAAGATCAGGCGCGCGTGCTGGACCGAACATGACGAGGGCGGCGCCCACAAATGGCAGCGACAGGGCAAGAAGGTTGATGCCTGGCCAGGTTTCGGTGGGGATGCCGCGGAGGGTGAGGGTGGCGAGGCCGAGGCAGACGAGGACGCAGCCGAGTAGCAGGCGCCAGGCCGGGGGCGCAGCGCGACGCTGCGCCATGCCGATTCGTTCAAAACGGGTGAAGAAGACGACAAATGGGATCAAGGCGACGGCCAGCGCTGCTATCCACAGCGGACGGGTGAGCCACCAGGCGGCTGTGCCGGGGTAAAAAGTCAGCCCGATGCCTGTCAGCAGCGCCAGGCCGGATACCAGAAGCAGGGCGGTCACGTGCCAGAGGAAGATCGTCATGATGATGCCGTTGATCAGTACGGTTGCGGTCCAGAGGGCGCCGCGTTCGAGCAGGCGCTGCACCGGCTTTTCGAGCGCCAGCAGCAGGCCGCTCTGGCAGACGCCCAACGCCAGCAGTGTCAGATTGGGAGGTAGGCTGTTGCTGATCTCCTCGCCGGCCACCGATACCATGCTGATCGGATAGGGGCCGAGCGTCACCAGCGCGATCAGTGCGGTCATCCCGCCGGCGGCCCAGAGCAGACAGCGGCGCGGCCCGCCGATGCGACCGGCCTGCCAGGCAAAGCCCAGTTGATGGACTGCAAGCCAGACGAACAGGTAGTTGAGCCAGCCGAGCGCGCGCCAGCCGACGCCGAGGGCGAGCAGGTCCACGAGCACGGCCGCGCCCGCCAGTGCCCAGAAGGAGGCGAAACCGTGGCGTTGCCAGGCCCGGTGGGCAAGCGGAACGAGCAGGACCATGAGAATGTAGACGACGAGGAACCAGGCGGGCAGCAGCGCGAACTGGGAGGCTATTTTGAGCAGAGAGGCGGGGACATAGAACCGGAGGCCCCCGATACTGAAGACGCCAATGAATAAAGCCCCGATCAACGTCCAGGCCGCGAGGACGGGCAGGACTGGCACGATCAGCCGCTGCAGCCGGCCGGACAGCCAGGAGGCGTAATCCTCCTGGCGCCGCTGGGCGGACTGCCAGCCGAGGCCGTTGACGTAGCCGCCGACGAGGAAGAAGATCGGCATCACCTGGAGGAGCCAAGTCAGCCACTGGGTCCAGGGGATGAGGGAGAGCGCGTCGGAGGCCACCAGTTGACCGTCCTCCGTATAGATGGCGACGACGAGCCAGTGGCCGAGGATGACGACGCAGATGGAGGCGGCGCGCAGGAAGTCGACGTAGCGGTTGCGTTCGGGTGGGGTCTGGGCGGCGAGACGGGCGGCTTGGGTCCAGACGGGAAGCTTCATGGTGGTCTCCAGGGATGGCTGCGGCGGGACCTTTTCATCCACTAATATACACGATGGGTCAGGGAGAACGGCTTTTTGATCCACGAAGGGACGCGGAGGGGCAGGGAGAAAACCTTAAACCCTTTGATCCGCGAAGGGCCGCGAAGGACCGCGAAGAAAACCTTAAACCCTTTGATCCACGAAGGGCCGCGAAGGGCCGCGAAGAAAACCTTAAACCCTTTGATCCGCGAAGGGCCGCGAAGGACCGCGAAGAAAACCTTAAACCCTTTGATCCGCGAAGGGCCGCGAAGGACCACGAAGAAAACCTTAAACCCTTTGATCCGCGAAGGGCCGCGAAGGGCCACGAAGAAAACCTTAAACCCTTTGATCCGCGAAGGGCCGCGAAGGACCGCGAAGAAAACCTTAAACCCTCTGATCCATGAAGGGCCGCGAAGAAAACCTTAAACCCTTTGATCCGCGAAGGGCCGCGAAGAAAACCTTAAACCCTTTGATCCACGAAGGGCCGCGAAGGGCCGCGAAGAAAACCTCTTCTTCCACGAAGGGGGAGTTAGACTCCTTATCCATGCCACCATTCAGGCTGATGGGTCAGGTTTGGGGTTGACGCAGCCGGCTAGCGAGGACGATGGCGGATGGCTGCGGCGCGGGTTTTGGAGGGGGGCGTTGCGGGGGGTGTCAACTGCAGTGGTCAGTGGTTAGTGGTTAGTGGTTAGTGAACACCAGTGGCCGGAGACAAGTGCGGCGAAGGGTGCGGAGGCACGCCTTAGCGGGCCGGAGCCGCCGGAGGGCGTCTGCGCCCGTAGGCGTCCATAGACGAGGAGGGAGTGAAGAGAGAGACATTTGCTGGCGTCGCTCGGGGTCGTGAACTGGATGTGGGCGCGAAGTCAGGCAGAGTCCGTAGCGGGTGCGGTGGGCAGGTTCAGCATTCGGTCGATGGTGGCGGACGGGCCGGCGGCGGTTTCGAGGGGCTAGCCGGTGCTGTCGATCCAGCGCAGCCGCTGCACGATCTGGCTCAGCAGCGGTTCCAGCGCCGCGAATTGGTCGCTGTGAACGCTGAACGCGAGCGCGAGAAGGGTCGTGCCGTCCGGGGAGAGGAGCCAGACCTGCCAGACTTCGCTATTGGTTTCGTTCTCGAGGTAACGGATGGAGACAACTTGCTCGTCCGCGGGCCTCAGCCCTTGCGCCAGTTCAACGGTGGCGGGCGAAAGGCTGTAGGTTTTCTCGGCGGCCATCTGTGCGTAGCGTTCCAAGCTGAGCCCGTCGGCAGCGAAGGAAAAGACGAGCATGAAGTTGCTGGCCGGGCTATCAGGCTGGTCGGACTGGAGACCGAGGCCAATGACGGCGTCGTCGCGGCGGCGGCTCATTTCCGACACCAGCTGTGCCATGCCGGCGACGTCGAACTGTTTGCTTTCGAACTTATAGGCTGCGGAGAGGAGCGCCAGGTCGGCCTGGGTGGGCCGCGCCGGATCGAGGTAGTGCCATCCCGGCGGATAGGACAGTGCCAGGCCGCGTGCATCATCGTCATAGGTCAACCAACCGGCGGGATCCGCTTGCGGCGCGTTTGCCGCGTCAGCGGAGGTGGTCAAGTAGGCGCTGTGCAGCCAAGCCAGTCGACCGTTGAATTCGACCTGCCACCAGTCGCCGGCTGGACTGCTGCTGATGGCGGCCAACTGCTGCCCGGCTGCCGCCTTGGCGATGATTGGATGGTCGGTACCTGGCCCGGCGCGCACATTCATGTTGCTTGTGAGCGTCACGGTCGGCCCGGGCTGTGGCGTGTAGGCAGGATTATCCAGCCACTGAACGCGCCGCACGACCTCAAGCATCAGCCGCTCCAACCATTGGGGAAACTCGCCCCATACGTCGAAGGTAACGGTAAGAAAAGTCGCGCGGTCGGGAGAAAGGAGAACGACCTGGCGGCCGAGCGCATTTGTATCGGGGATGGCGCCGGCTCGCTCGCCGAATGCCAGCGCGCCGTCGATCCGGTAGGTGACGGTTGCGGTCTGCTCACCCCAAGGCCGCAGACCGGGGCCGATCTCGATGCTCTCCACTGCCGCAGACCCGGACGCTGCCAGCTGGTCGGCCAGCTGTTGCGCAAACAGTTCCAAGGTGCGGCCTTCGCTGGGAACGGTGAGGAGTTGGAAGCCGTTGGTGTCCGACGGCGGGATGTCGGCATCGAAGGGAAAACCGGTGCCGACAACGCGGGGCTCTTGGCCCTGGGGCCTCAGAGAATCGAGATAGCTGGCCCTATCCTTGAGGTATGCATCGGCCAGCTGCGGTAGGAACGAGAGAAGTTCCTCTTGTGAAGAGGCGAAGAGCCATCCATTTGGATAGAAAATCGTCAGGCCGTGCTGCTCGTTCTCGACACTCTGCCAACCATAGAACGGTCCTCCGGCGGATGCGGGCGTATCTCCGATTGGGATCACAAGCGGATTATGGATCGACAACAGGGGGGCCGGGCGCACAGGAGCAGTGACAGGCACTTCGGGTTCAGATGGTAAAGGATTGCAGGCGGTGAGCAGGAGGGCGGCGATCAAGACTAGCGCCCAGGTAGAGTTATGATGATTTGCAGACATAATTGCTCCCTCCATCGCTCTATAACGGGCTTGAAGGGCAAGGTTAACCCTTGCCTGGACACGCGAAAGAGTCGCTTGGCACGCGTCTCAGCGTCTGTGCCCGGTGTCTTACCCCTCACCCGATCCCGGCATTGTGCATTTGTGTAAGCAGTTCCGCAGAGCTACGCTGTGCGAGCCTTTTTGCGGACCAAGACATCCACGCCCCAGGCGACAAACGCCGCAACAATGATGGGAAGGGCGTTCAGGGGAGAGGCGGCGTTGAAAAGGGCAAAGGATAAGAATACGCCTAGAGCGAAAAATGGAATTGAGATTCCCAGCGTGACCAGTGCGTCAGCCAGACTTTTTCGTTTGTAGATCAGTTCATGCATAAATGAAACTGCGAGATAGATAATACACATAATCGTAAGACGCAACAAAATGTAGGATTGGTAATAGGGAGCGCCAATCCGTTCCCCGATAAGAAGCAACCCGGCCAACCAGAAGACTAGCGAGAACGTGTAGGGCACGCTCCTCCATTTCGCGAGAGGATTCTGCATCATCTGAGGCGCCTCCCTTTCTTCCTTTTGTACGGGGCGATGCGTCTGAAGGAGTGCGTGAAAGTTTTTCGCTCTCGACCTTTTACTCCAGATCGCTGTGCGCGCTTTTGAGGCTCGCCTAAAGCTAGGCGTAATCAGTTCGAATCGTGAAACCTCCTGCGGATCTGAGGATACACTCCGTCGCCAGCGAATTCCTCGATTGTAGCGGTAAAAGCATTAAAGGGGAAAACAAATATGGGAAGAGCATGGCAAAGCAGATCCCAGACGGGAGGCGGCGCTTGTGAATGGCGGCAGAGCGGGCGAGGCGCGGGCGAAGGCGAAGGCCGGTCTTTGGATGGGGACGCTGCCAAGCTGGTTCAGTTTTGGCGGCCGCGCAGGCGGGGATCGAGGATGTCGCGCAGCCAGTCGCCGAGTAGGTTGGCGCCGAGGACGACGAGCATGATGGCGAGGGCGGGGAAGACGCTGGGATACCAGGCGGTGGTGATGTAGTCACGGGCGTCGGCGACCATTTTGCCCCAGGTGGGGATGAGGGTTGATACGCCGAAGCCGAGAAAGCTGAGGGCCGACTCGGTGAGGATCATCGCGCCGAAGGAGAGGGTGGCGGTGACGATGACGGGCGCGACCGCATTGGGAAGGATGTGGCGGAACATGATGCGCGCATCATTGGCGCCGATGGCGCGCGCGGCCTCGACAAAATCGCGCTCGCGGATGCTGAGCACCTCGCCGCGTATCAGGCGGGCATAGCCGACCCAGGCGCCGATGCCGAGGAAGAGGATGATGTTGAGAAGCCCGCCGCCGATGAAGGCGACTGCGGCGATGAGGAGGACAAGAAAGGGGATCGCGGTCTGGGTGTCGGCGACCCGCATGATGATGTCGCCGGCGAGGCCGCCGCGGTAGCCTGCGATCAGCCCCATGACGATGCCTATGGCCAGCCCTACAATGGTAGCGGTTGTGCCGATCAGGAGAGAGATGCGCGAACCGACGAGGACGCGGCTGAAGACGTCGCGGCCGAGATTGTCGGTGCCCATGACGCCGGTGCCGTTTTGGAGGTCGAGCCAGGCCGGCTCGGCGAACGGGTTGCCCAGATCGATGGCGATGGGGTCATGCGGGGCCAGCAGGGGGCCGAAGATGGCCATGAATGCGAATAGGAGCAGGAGGAAGCTGCCGACGATTCCTTGTCGGTGGGTCCAGGCTTCGCCCCAGAGGCTGCGGTGCGGGCTGCGGGAGAGGATGTGTCGTTGTTCGGGAAGTGTTGTCATCAGAGTTTACAGGGCAAGTTCACGTTTGTATGAACTGAGATTTGCAGGTTCAAAACCTTTTTGTCCACGAAGGGCCGCGAAGGGCCACGGAGAACACCTTTCTTATCCGCGAAGGGTCGCTAAGGGACGCGAAGAACACCTTTCTGTCCACGATGGGCCGCTTTGAGGTGCGGTCCAGATTGGGCGCGAGTACCAGGGCACCCTCAAGGGGCGCCCCTACCGAAGTTGGCGCAGGGGCTAGAAATCGCCCCTTTTGGATCCACGAAGGGCCGCGAAGGGCCACGGAGAACACCTTTCTTATCCGCGAAGGGTCGCGAAGGGACGCGAAGAACACCTTTCTGTCCACGATGGGCCGCTTTGAGGTGCGGTCCAAATTGGGCGCGAGTACCAGGGCACCCACAAGGGGCGCCCCTACCGAAGTTGGCGCAGGGGCTAGAAATCGCCCCTTTTGGATCCACGAAGGGCCGCGAAGGGCCACGGAGAACACCTTTCTTATCCGCGAAGGGTCGCTAAGGGACGCGAAGAACACCTTTCTGTCCACGATGGGCCGCTTTGAGGTGCGGTCCAGATTGGGCGCGAGTACCAGGGCACCCACAAGGGGCGCCCCTACCGAAGTTGGCGCAGGGGCTAGAAATCGCCCCTTTTGGATCCACGAAGGAGGCCCTTTGGGATTGAGGCGGATCATGGTCGTCTACCAAGAGAATTTCGCGGGAGACAGTCCAATTCTGCCCGCAGGCTTCGTACGTAAGACTCATGTTGAACGGGACTCTCCAAATTTCAGCGACATCCAAGCCATGTCCAGTGTGCTTACTGTCTGAAGCAGGATTTTCAGGACGGATGTAGCACGTTCTTGATGGCATTGGCGTTGCGTGTTGGACCTTCGTTGGCTGGCTCGCGATCGTTGGTACGCTTCGGGAGTTGGCGGGGCGTATTCGGTTGGCAGCCGCCAGCTTGGATGGGCCGTACAGCTGGAATCACGACGAAGGGTCGCTGAGCGATGGTTTTGGAGGGGGGCGTTGCGGGGGCGCAGCCCCTGCACAAGGGAGGGCCGAAGGCCCGACCGCCAAACTGCAGTGGATAGTGAAGAGTGGCTAGTGGATAGCGAGAACCCGCTACTCTTGCCTGGCTCAGGGTCACGAAATTGGTCATGGCGGAAATGCTGTTTGCTCCGGCGTTGACGATGGACGGGTCGAGGGCGCTAGTGGTGGCGGACCCTGGGATCGACCATGACGTAGACGATGTCCATGACCAGGAATGTGACGACGGTCAGGACGGAGAAGAGAATGACGTCGAGAAAGACGACGGGATAGTCGCGGGCCATGACGGACTGGGCCATGAGGTTGCCGACGCCGGGCCAGGAGAAGACGACTTCGACGACGACGACGGTGCCGATGAGATGCGGCAGGGATGAGAGCGTGACGGTGATGACGGACAGGCTGCCGTTGCGCAGGGCATGGCCGAAGACGACGGCGCGCTCGCCGAGGCCCTTGGCGCGGGCGGTGCGCACGTAGTCCTGGCCGAGGGCTTCGAGCATGCCGGAACGGGCGATGCGGGCGACGGTGGCGATGAGGCCGGTGGAGAGGGTGACGGCGGGCAGGATCAGATGTTTCCAGGTGCCGACGCCGGAGGTTGGCAAGAGCCTGAGCTGGACGGAAAAGATCAGGATCAGAACGATTGCGAGGAAGAACTGCGGGGTGACGATGCCGAGGACGGCGCCCATGGTGGCGGCGGTGTCGATCATGGTGCCCCGGCGCAGGGCGGCGAGAATGCCGAGGGGCAGGCCGAAGGCAATGCCGAGGACGACGGCGGCGCCTCCGAGGCGGAGACTGTTGGGCAGGCGCTCGAAGACCACGCGGGTGGTGGGCACGCCGTAGCGGAAGGAGTAGCCGAAGTCGAGCTGCAGCGTTTTTTGCCAGAAGACGACGTATTGGATGATGGGATGCTTGTCCAGCCCCATCTTGCGGCGGATCTCCTGGTATTCCTCCTGGATTTCTTCGGGATCGCGGTTGGGGTCGAGGTTGACGCCGAGGCTGGCGGGATCGCCGGATACGCGGATCAGGAAGAAGACCAGCGTCACGACCAGGAATATGACAAGGACCGCCTGCAGCAGGCGGCGGATGACGAAAGCGCGCATGGGAGAGTGGAGGCGTGAGCGGCGGGGCGTGAGGAGAGGGTATACCCCTCACGCCCCGTCACCTAATCTTTATTGTTGCTTATTCGGTCGGGATGAAGATCTCGAACGATTTGCTGAAGGACAGTTCCGGCAGGCCCGGGCTGAGGGCGTAGAGGGCCGGGATGGTGTAGGCGTGCAGGGCCTGGGCGTTGTCGCAGATGTAGGCGGCGATGTCTCTGACGACGGCTTCACGCTCGACGGGGTCGCCGATGGTGCGCTTGGCGGCACCCATTTCAAGGAAGGCGGGATCGGGCGCGGTATCGCCGACAGGGCCCCACATGGAGGTTGTGTTGTCGGCGAGATACCAGTTGAGGCCGATGTTCATGATGGGCGGCAGGGTCTGGTCGATCAGTTC
Organism: Caldilineaceae bacterium; assembly: GCA_965220715.1. Taxonomy (GTDB): domain Bacteria; phylum Chloroflexota; class Anaerolineae; order Caldilineales; family Caldilineaceae; genus Bin5. The sequence goes on along the minus strand of OZ244843.1, from coordinate 1,271,943 downwards.
CTGCAGCCAGACGGAGGACTCTGGGTACTCCATCTCGACGATGATGCCGACCTGGGCCCACTGGGCGGCGAGGGCTTCCATGAAGGTGCGGTCGCGGAAGTAGCGGCCGCTGGTGGCGAAGCCTGCGATGGTGAAGCCGTCGGGGTAGCCGGCCGCGACGAGGAGCTCTTTGGCCTTTTCAGGATCGTAGGGATAGGTCTGGACGTCGGGGTTGTAGCCGAAGCCGCCGGGGGCGACGATCTGGCAGTCGAGCTTGGTGCCGAAGCCGCCGGCGATGGTGTTCCACATGCCGTCGAGGTCGACGGAGTAGAGCATGGCCTGGCGGACGCGCACGTCATTCAGGATTTCGTTGCGGCCGTAGATGTTGATGCCGACGTACATGCTCTGCATGCTGTCACCGGCGTAGAGCTCGAAGCCGTCGGCGGTGAGGCTGTCGATCTGGTCCGGGGGCACGTGGGCGGCGACGTGGATCTCATTGCTCCTGAGGGCGGCGACGCGCACTGCGGATTCGGGCATGTGGCGGAAGGTCACTTTTTCGATAACGGGCACACCGTCGGGGTGGTCTTCCCAGCGCTAGAGGGTGATGTAGCTGTCGCGCTGCCAGGAGGAGAACTTGTAGGGGCCGGTGCCGACCGGGTCTTCGATGTAGCCGTCAAGGCCGACGGCTTCGAGGTGGTCGGGCGCGAGCGGCATGTGGTTGGCGAAGAGGTTGGCCCAGCGATCGATGGGTTCGATCAGGGTGAACTCCATGGTGTAGTCGTCGATCACTTCGTAGGACTCGTAGTCGTTGAGCTGGCGGAAGGACCAGGTGAACTTTTGGGGATCGGCGTCCCTGAGCAGCTCTAAGCTCTTGGCAAGGCCGGGCGCGGTGAGCAGTTCGCCGTTGTGAAATTCGATGCCCTGCTTGATGACGATGCGAACGGTGACATCGTCGATCAACTCCATGGAATCGAGCAGGACGGGGTCGATGGCGCCGGTCTCTTCATTGAGGACTGCGAGGGTCCGGTACAACAGTTTGGAGAAGATGCGGGACTGCAGCGATGGGACGGTGTTGCCCACGAGGGTGACGGGCAGGGCGCCCATGCCGATGATCATCTCATCCGGGTAGCCTTCTGCGGCCGGTTCGGCCATTTCGTCGGCGACCATGTCGCTGGATTGGGCGCCACCGGTGTCAGCGGGGACACAAGCGGTCATGACGAAGAGGGCGAGGAGCGCGGCTAGAATCGAGAAAGTGCGGATACGTCGTGCAAACTTTCTTTACTCCTGTGCGGTTGTGAGTGTGATGAGTTTTTTTGTGGCACAGTTCAGGTGAACTGTAGGACGCTGATTGGGCGGAGTTGTGCGTAGTTTATACGACAGGTGCGGAATTTGCACAAGTTTGGAGGTGGGTGGGGTGTGGGAGAGGGGCATAGGGATTTGGTCGGGTTAGGGCGGGTTAGGTCGGATAAAGTCGGATTATGACGGAGTATGACGGAGTATGACGGAGTGTTTTCTTTTTTTTGGATCGATTTGCCTGGCTTCACGGGCGGTTGCTCCAACCGATTCAGGGGGCTTCACGAGGTTTTGTCTCATTTTGATGTAATTTGCCTTGGGTTAAGTCGAGCCAAGTCGATCTAGGTCGATCCAGGTCGTGGGGTTTTCTTTTTTTTGGCGGTTATGTGCTTGGATTTGCGGGCGGTTGTTCGTTGTTATGTTGGAGCGCTGTTGGGCGGGCCTGTGATGGGTGGACGTGGTGTTGGGGTAAGTATATCACGGATCTGGTGGGTTTTTTTGCCGCTATTCGCAACATATCGATTCTGTGATCATTTTAGACGCATTTGTCTTGAGGTGGGGAGGGGTTATGTGGTGAGGGTGGCGAGGCGGTTGATGATGAGGATGGCGGCTTGGTGGATTTCGGCGTCAGTGGTGAAGCGTCCGAAGCTGAATCGAATGGAGGCGTCGGATTGGGCGGGGGTGAGGCCGAGGGCGCGCATATCTAATGCGACTTAGCACAATCTGACTACAACTCAATCTCATGCTGCTAGAACAGGGAAAGTCGGCCAATTTGGCGATCGTCACAGGATCCGTTAAGAATAGTTAACTTCATGGACTCTGGAGGGTTACCCACATGAGATTACGATGAGAATTTCAGGCGTTGATTTCCCGCCAGAACTGCTCAAAGCCCTGCGAGACGGCGATCTTGTCGTATTTGCGGGGGCGGGCGTATCGATGGGGTCGCCTGCATCCTTACCCAACTTCGGCGACCTCGCACATGAAATCGCAAGTGGGACTGGGGAGGTCAGAAGCAAACTCGAACCCGAAGACCGATTCCTTGGCTGGCTTAATTTCAAAGGTGTAAAAGTACATGAAATAGCCGCCCGGGTACTCTCTGGGCAACGGGGGCAGTCGCCTATCCCTAATGCCTTACATTTCGACATATTGAAGCTCTACTCGAAGGTTGATCCCCTCCGAATAGTAACCACGAACTTCGATTTGCTTTTCGAAGAAGCGGCAAAAGACGTCTACGAAGCACTTCCTACACCATTCAGTGCCCCGGTCCTACCATTGGGCGAGAAGTTTTCAGGAATCGTTCACGTGCACGGCGACGTTAACCGACCCGACAACATGGTGTTAACAGACGAGGATTTTGGACGCGCCTACCTGACCGAAGGCTGGGCGCGGCGATTCTTGGCGGCGCTGTTCAGTTCCTTCCCCGTTCTCTTCATAGGCTACAGCCACAACGATGTTGTAATGAACTATCTTGCGCGGGCATTGCCAAACCGAGACACAGAGCGATTCACTCTTGTTGCATCTGACGAAGATGGGGCAGCTCGCAGGAAATGGCAACTTCTCGGCATTCAGCGCATCGAGTATCGCAAGTCGGCTGATGGCGCCCACCAGGGTCTGAATGAAGGCATGGCAGGATTGGCAGAATTCGCTCAGCGTGACAGCGTTGAATGGAAGCGTTTGATAACAGAAATCGCTGAGCAACCGCCCCCTGGCGACGAAGAGCAGATGGATCTTATTAGATTCGCCTTACGGGACGCCGAGTTGACAAGCTACTTCACCTCCGCAGATACCCCGTCGGAATGGATTGGTTTACTTCACGAACGCGATGACATTGATGGCCTATTTTCCAAAGACATTGAAAAGAAGCTTAACAGAAGGGACGAACTCCTCTCGCAATGGCTGGCACGGAAATTCGCCCGCGAACACGCTGATCAACTCTTTAGTCTGATTAGTCAACACAGATTAAGTCTTAATTGGCATCTCTGGTTTAGTCTGAGTCAATCGGTCAGTGAGGAAACCGACGAGCCCTTGGAGCCATATATACTTTCCCGGTGGGTCTCCCTGCTCTTATCCACCGCTCCGCCTCTTTCAGAAAAACAGCAATTCCAATGGTTAGAGTGGCTGGATTTGGGGAAACGTTGCGTCGAAGCCGGTCTGACCGACAGTTGCATAGATATCTTTGAATTCATGGCCGGCAGCCGCTTTGAAATCGAACGGCTGTCTGACCAGTTAACCGACGAAAACTTCGAACGAGGAATTCGAGGCGATTTCAAACCGGTCTGCGACCTGCACACAATCAACGACCTGTGGAAAAACACGCTCAAGCCGAATCTTGACGACGTGGCCGAACCTCTTCTCGCCCGAATCGTCGCAATACTCGAAAGACGCCACCGCGAGCTACACTCCTGGCAGGCAGCGACCCGGTCGTATGATCCCAAACTGATCCACCGCAACGAGATCAGTCCAGAGGAGGATGAATACTACAGAGAATCAGTCGACGTTGTGATCGACGCGGGCCGCGATTGCCTCATACACCTGACGGGACAACGTCCTGAGCTAGCAGCATACTGGTGCGAACGTCTCATCAATGCAGACTCTCCGTTTCTCCGCAAACTGGCCGTACACACTCTTCATGTACGAACAGATTTGAGAGAAACAGAGAAGATCGATTGGCTGTTGCATCGTCACGACATTCATGACAATTCAACCAAAGCCGAGACGCGGCGGCTGTTGTTATCTGCCTATCCTGCCGCTTCCACAGAACAGAGGAAGGCCGTCATCGAAGCGATCCTCGCATATCGTTGGCCGATAGAAGATGACGAACACCAGGAGAGAAGGGCCGCTAATGTCCATTTCGACTGGCTCAATCGGCTTGATAAAGTCGACCCAAACTGCCCGCTGACACAACAGAATCTGGACAAGATTCTATGCGACTATCCGGACTTTTTGTGCCGTGAAATGCAGGGTACTGCTATACCGACTGATGAAGAATGGTCCGGCCTCCAAAGCCCTTGGAGCGTGGTAGAGTTGCTAGCGCGCCCGGCAAAGGAGTGGGTCAAGGAGTTGCTGTCTTTTCGAGAGACAGACCTTCTCGGACCAACCCATGAAGGCCTGGCGGAAACCGTAAAGACTGCGGCGGCGCAGAACATCGAATGGGGATTGCAATTGGCAGACGCGTTGTCTGAGCTCGGCAGTTGGGATTCTGATCTTTGGCCATCACTTATGCGTGCGTGGAGAGGCGAACTGAATCTGGAAGAACTCGGACACGTGCTTGGTTTCCTGAAACAATCAGACCTGCACGCCTTGCACGGACAGTCCACGGTCGAGGCGCTTTCCGCGGTCGTAAGGAACCAGGACTTAATTCGCTCGCCGCAGTTACTTTCTGAGGCCAACCAGATTGCGAAGCAACTTGAAGAACAACCAGGGCAGATCGACCCGGATCCGTTCTTGGAAGGTTGGCTAGTGCGGGCGATCAATAGCATGGCAGGAAAGCTGGCTGAGTATTGGCTTTACAGTCTGGACGCTTGGCGAAAACAACATACTCCCACTCCCAAACAATTCAGCTCTGAATATCGCTCTGTATTTAATGAAATCATCGGTGACACGACCTTGGCGGGCACGCTTGGGAAAGTAGTGCTGGCGAGGGGTTCGGCCTACCTGTTGCATGCAGATGAGGAGTGGACAAAGACCAATCTGCTGCCCCTTTTTGCAGACGCAGACGATATCCAGGTGTATCAGGCCATCTGGGACGGTCTCCTTTTTGGCCGCAGGTCCCTGTGCTTGGCTAAGTTGCTGAAGCACTCTTTTTTCAAAATGATCTTGCGCCTTGATGACCTCTTGCCGGGAACGAACCTCAAAAAAAACTTTGTCGTCTACTTCACTTTTATGCTGGAATGCATCGTCAGCGATTCGACAGAGATTCTGGACGGATGGATCCCAAGTTTTTTTGCCAGCGCTGATGAAGAAGCCCGGATCCGATTTGCTCACGAAATAAGATCTCGTCTCCAATGCATGGAGGATGAGAAGCAGCAGGAATGGTGGCATCTCTGGCTAGAGCGATACCTGGAGAATCGCTCGTTGGGCGTCCCGGCCACACTTTCCCATGGTGAAGTCGGTGCGATCCTCGGCTGGCTGCCCCATTTCAAGAGTCTGTTCCCCGATGCCGTCATGAGGGTAGCGCAGTTACCCCCACAGCAAGTGGATCCCTTCTACGCCCTGCATGAAATTAACGAAGGGACTCTCTGGAAATCCTTTCCCGAAGCGGTTGCAAGTATGTTAGCTTACTTGGACAAATGGGCACTTCCAAGTTGGGTCTGGCACTACGAAGGAAAAGAATTGATCAGCAACCTCCTGGATTCGACTCTTTCGGATGATGTCAGACGGAACCTTCTCGAGTTGTCTGCTAGGCGAGGCTTGAGTCTGCAGAAGGACGATCCTTAGGATTCCTCTGACTACCAGCAAAAGACAGGTTACGAACACCTTTAGAATAGAGGGAACCCCGTGATTCAAGATGTTCGGAGCTATCCTTTTGCAGGCCGTCTGGTGTCGAGTGGCTGACTTGAGAAACGACCGTCCTCCGGCGGCGTGAATCACCAACGCCGGAGGACTCCCCACACCGATAGCCGATCTGCCTTTCGGTATATAGGTTTGACTGAGAATAGTTGAGACAAGGAGACTCGAATGAAACGCCTTAACAACAGTGACAGTAAGTATAAAGTTGTGGCATTCTCCAAGAGCGAAGATTTCGAACGACTTTTGAACACATCCGAAGAGGATGGTTGGAAATTGCACAGCTGGAATTTCTGCGACAATAGCTACAGCGTCACATACGTTGCATTGATGGAGCGGAACCCCAACAGTATCCTGACAGGGGAAACACAGGGGCACTGAGGCTCAATCCGGCATGGCATGCGCCATCCAGGGAACGCTAACCGGCGCGCCCAGCTGTACTTTACGGATGTGGCAGTCTCTGATTAGAGCACGAAGTGCTTCTCATCAGGTGTCCAGCAGTTGCAGAAGTCGAAGTGGTGGAACGACTCGACTGAAAACAGATCATCTAGACCACGGCCACTTAATGCCTGGTCGGACTATTTTTGTTCCCAGGAACTCTTCTGTCTGCTCGCGCCAGAGAACGAAGGTATCGCCGACGCTGGAAGTGTCATCGTATAGGAAGTCGGGAATCTCACCCTTTATGGATGTGCGCCCGAAGGCGTCCGCCTTTTCCCAGACTACAACAGTATCAGCCTGTATTGTCCACCCTTGGTCTCCTTCAGCTACCTTCCTTTGATAGTTTTCAGGCGCAAGGAGTGCTGCCAGTCGCCTGGCAGGACGCTCGTAACGCCGATCAGCATACTGATTCCAGGATACGGGTTGGCACCAATCTGGCAGTTGTCCTGCGACTTGCTGATCCAAGATGTTGCAGATGACTTCGGAGGACATCTTCAGGATATCGCGTGGCTCCGGTGTGCCGTCTAGTTTGTCCATCACGGCGCCAAGGAAGTGCCTGTATAGATCGGTTGTCAGTCTGTTTCGAATGTCCTCTACGCTGGCGTGTAATCGATCTGCCAGAGAGTGCTTGTGGGTGGGGATCGATGTGTTGGTGTAGATCATGAGGCAGCGTTTGACAACCTCATCTTGAAATGATTGGGGCTCGGCGTTCATGGAGATCACGAAACAAGGGTGCTCGTTGACAGGTGGTATGCTCTCATCCTTCACGATGTCCAGGCCGTGGTCGTTGAATCGTCTGCGGGTGATATCGTCGAAGACCACCGGGAAGCGCTTGTAGTTCTGTTGAAGTCCTCGTAGGGTTCGGCGGGTGAAGCTATCCTTCTGTACGGTGCTCGGGTGCCCGAACATACTGGAAATCAGCGTATCCACCAGGCTTGTCTTTCCGCAGTTTGCCTTGCCGTAGATTATGGCGAATAAGGGATAGTGGAAGATGTTACCGCCACCTACTACGGCGCGTGTCCGAAGATCACAGATAAACGGCGAGATGTAGAGCCAGGACATGAAAGTGAAATAGTCTCGCTGCAGTCTATACACGTCGCCCACGAAGCCCTGTTCATAATTGTTGAAGTATTCGATTATGGCTTCGGAGCTTTTCCTCAGACCCTCACTGTCTGTCTCTAGCGGGATATGAACGCCCGTTAGAGAGACATGTCTGGACTCTTGGTGGATTGTTAGACTGGTGGGTTTGTTCTCTTCACTCTGCAGCTGGTTCTTCTGCCAGCGCAACTTCTTGATTTCCGCCTTCACGGAGGGCTTAATTACATATCTGCCGTTCTCGCGGGAGACTTGTGGTGTTACAACTCGATCGACTGGGACAGCAAGTTCCTCTACTTTATGCACGACCTGGGGCAGTGTTAGCTCCTCTACTGGGGGAGCTTGAAATACCGTCGGGCCTGGGTCCTGCATAACAGGAGTATCCGTAAACGCAATCTCAGCCTCACGCAGGTCCAAGGGCATATCGATCCTGTCTGAGGCGGTCTCCTTGACGGAGTCGTACTCGCGCGAGTAGTGTTCCCACGCCCTGGCGTCATTGTCGAAGACGACCAACGTTTCAGGCTGCTTGCCGCCGAAGGCCCGCTCCGAAAGATTGGCCGATCCCACTATCACTCTGCGACGCTCGCCTCCATCGGCCTCAAGAAGGTATAGCTTCGCATGGGCGATGTTGTCTTTCACAACGTAGAAGCGGGCACTGCCAGCTTGGATTCTTTCAAATATGACCCGTTGCCGTTCATTTTCTAACTGAAGGGCACAGTCCCTCACCTGATTGACCAGGAACTGCTGAAACGCAACAATTTCGGCGACCCTCCGCAGCCCCCCTTCGTACCCGAATACGCACTCAAAATACTCGAAAGGGTGTCTGTCTAGCATCTTCACGATCATCGGCGCGCTGGCTGAGTATGTGAGAACGCGCATCCTTTCGAAACCATCGAAAAGGTTCCAGCTGAACGGCTCGACTCCTTTGAACTGGGCCGAAACGACTTTAAGGCCCTGCTCAGCAGCAGATTGGGCGTCGCCGAAATCGAATCTGTTCTGTGTAGCATCATCTATCATTGGGAAACACCTTCATTTTGAGTGAACAGCATAACTTGCAGAATGCATGGCAAGTTCCGGACTTCAAGGGCGGGAACCATCCTAGGGCCACGCTCTCCCTTTTAGTTAATCTTAACCCCACCCAAGGGTGCATCATATTATTACAATATCATAGGCAATACAACCCTATTGGAGTATACTTGCTGCGGGTGTATTTCGTTTCGGAAAGACCCTGTCCCAATGAACTCCATCTGATGTCCCAATAGCTTGACCCTTAGAGTTGGGCTCAGAAGCAATACCCTCCCCCGACATTAGATATTTCTCATATCTCAATCGCGAGACATACTGAAATGTTGTGTCCTCGTGAACCCTTCGAGAACCTCGGTGGACAGAGAATCCGTTCTTGAGAAATTCAGAACGCTTAATTTGTGGAGAAAGGACGGGGCGAGGGCGCCGCACAAGCCCCTGCTGGTCATCCTTGCCATAGGAGAATTGCTACGTGGTAAGGGACGCATGCTGCCATACTCCGAGGTGGACACCAAGCTCGGAAAGCTATTGGGCGAGTACGGCCCCAGGCGGACGCGCCATGGAACGCAGTTCCCGTTTTGGCGGCTTCAGACCGACGGAATCTGGGAAGTTTCCGATGCCGAGAAGATCCGCCTAACGAAAAGTGGGGACGCATGGAAGACCGACTTGATTGACTACAATGTACATGGAGGGTTTACCGAGGAAATCGCTAGCCGACTTCAGGCGGACTCCCGTCTCGCTATTGAAATTATTCAGGAATTGTTGGACGGGCACTTCCCTGACACGTGGCATGAAGACATTTTGCAGAGTGCCGGGATCGAGTTGACTGCCAAAGGCGTCATTCGCCAGAGGCGCGATCCAAAATTCCGGACAAATATCTTGAAAGCCTACGAGTATCGCTGTGCCGTATGCGGCTTTGACGTAAGACTGGGGCAACAGCCCGTCGCTTTGGAGGCCGCACACATTAAATGGCACCAGGCCGGAGGCCCTGACGTGGAAATAAACGGGTTGGCCCTTTGTTCGCTTCATCACAAGCTATTCGATCGGGGTGCCTTTACACTGTCCAACGAACTGGAGATTCTTGTGTCCGACGACGCCCACGGTACCGCGGGTTTTCATGAATGGTTGATGCGTTTCCACGGTGAGAAGCTCAACTTCCCGCAGCGTCAGATCTACTATCCCAACGAAGACTACACAAGTTGGCACGTCAAAGAAGTGTTTCAGGGAGAGTATAGGGAACTGTAGGACTTCATCTATTATGGCGAAGACTTGGTCTGAAAGTGAAAATGATGCGATCGTGAGAGACTACTTTGTCATGCTTGAACTTGAGCAAATGGGGCAGTCCTTTAACAAGGCCGAGCACAGACGCGCATTGATAGAGATCACCGGGCGGTCTCATGGATCGATCGAGTTCAAGCACTGTAACATCAGTGCCGTCATGGAAATTCTTGGTCTTCCCAGCATAGACGGTTACAGGCCTCGAGGGAACTTTCAAGAAGCACTGTTCGAGGTCGTTAAAGCTCATCTCGAAGAGAGGCCTGATTTCTATAGTCTTTTATCCGGACAAAGTGAAACGCTGCACGATGCTGCTGCGGAGTATAGTGCCGGAGAGGCAATTGTTGTCGACGAAGCGCCTCCTCAACGCGGGGGCCAGGAGCAGGGAATTTCTGAGGATATCGAACGCATTGTCCGCAGGTTCGAACATCCGGCCGAGAGAGATGCGCGGAACAGGAATCTTGGAAAGGCGGGTGAATCGCTCGTATACGACCACGAGAGGCACCGTCTTCATTTACTGGGCCGAAAAGATCTGTCTGACAGCGTCCGCTGGGTGGCAAGGGATGACAGCGATGGCTACGGATTCGACATTCTTTCATTCAACGGGAAGGGGGATAAAGCAGAGCAAGAGCTCTGGTTGGAGGTGAAGACGACTAACGGCTCTGCGACGACCCCCTTCTATATCACTAGAAACGAGTTGCAGGTTTCAAAAGAGCGTCCTGATGCATTTCGGCTCTTCAGGCTTTACGATTTCCGAAAGCAGGTGCGTGCTTACCGCCTCGCACCACCTTTGGAGAAACACTTATCGCTTACCCCGACCATCTTTAGGGCTTCCTTCTAGAAGCCGATGGCGCCTAACATTTCTTCGCGAAATGCTTAGCACACTGTGACCAAGGCCCCTACTCCTGCTCCCCCCAGTGCTTGCGCTGTCAATCGCTGGCGAAGACGCTAGGCACTTCTTCCAGCAGTTGCCGTTTCCAGGCCCTTATCATATTGGGATGAATCTAGGTGCTCACTGGACAGTTGGCTAATTGTCTTGCCGCCGTCGAGCGCTCCCAGGGCAATCCGAAACTTGTAGGCAGTCGAGTGCAGCCGCCGTTTCTTGACCATCGTACTGCCAATTCACAGGCTCGGTGAATTGCTCCGTTATACACCTTAGCTTGTGGTCCAGTTTTTGGGGCCAAGCTCAACTTTCCGGTAGGTATGCGACTGTATCATAGGGTTGGATTTACACAATCTGGGGCTAAGGTTCAGAGACGGTATTGTGTTGTCACCTTTCCATGATGTTGGTGGGCTACACTGATTGGCTCGACTCACCTCGCCAATCCTCAATCGCCCATACGTCCTCATCATCATCCACATCCCTACCAAGAAAATGAAACAAGTCCCGAAAGTGAGTCTTGAGATTTATCGAAGGATCATCAGTGTTTCCAAATGAATACCTGGGAAACACAAATGAATCAGCATCAAACACCAACTCTGCATATCGTGACACTGGATTCCGATCCGAATACCCAATGACTAAGGGATGATTTTCATTGCCTTTCCTGTGCCGAATCTGAACTTCAATCGCGTACCTTAAATCGTGACCATGCTCTTTCCCTACCCGAAATGCCTGCACCATAATATTAGCCAGCATAGCGACAGATATATAGTGACCCAAATGAATCCGCCCATCATTGGGATACTCAACACAAACATACCCTAATTCAACTACCCCGTCACAATGCACCTCCCTGTAGATATTTGCCTCAGGCCTTAGTGTCCCAAGCGCCCTCCTGTTTACAAAATAGTCGGAATGATCTCCCCGAGCAGCTCTTACTAAGGGACGCCAAAACAAACTCTCATAGAACTCTGGATACACCTCAACCTCACTACTAACTCCGCCCTTTCTTGCTAAGAAAAGTCTTCTCCATTCCTCTTCAAACTCCTTCATAATCCTGCGTCGCCTAAACACACGATCAAATTCTATTTGATCCCGCATAGGCACTCCTGTAACCCTGACACCAACCAAGTTCTTGTTATCGCTGGCGAACAGGTACGAAAACTCTCTCTCAAAACTGGCCGCCCTATCATTGAATTGCATATCTAATATTTCCTCGTTAGACATGTCCTACCCCTTCTGGGTCTTCCAAGTTCTCAATTCTTCGAAAAGCCTCCAACGATGTAAGAATATCACCACCCTTGGGACGCTTTCTCTTCGACTGTTGCAGCACTCTGTCTCGCCTAGGAGGTAACGATTCCTCTCTAGAAGGACCATTCACAATATCGTTCAGATCATTTGTGACAAGAACTTTCCCCCGAACTAGAGCTACATACACAAGAACCTGATCAACAGACTCGTTTATAATGATATTTCTTATGATAGTCATCAGCGGGTCACGTCGATTACATTTGACATAACACTTCGGGGCCTCGACTAACCAATAACGGAGGATGAGTTTTTCAAATCCTTTCTCATCAGCTTCTTTGATCCTGTTTTCTAACCGATGACTATATTCATTCTCAATACGACGACTGTCATCAACTAACAACCTAACACCCTCTTTAGATAAATGAACCAGAAGACAACTGATGTGCTTCTTTGCGTTTTCTGGTTCATTTAGAATGTGTTCGAAAACATTCGTGTCAATTGCAATTTCGTCTTGGAAGGGAGAAGCTATCATGATCCCGCCCCAAGATGTAACCCTTCAATTATATCCGACCCGAAAAACTCCATCGGTAAACCCGGCTCCATTCCACCCTTTTCATCAATGTTCAGATTCTTAACGTCAGGAACACCATTGTCCAATGTAAAATAAGCCACCGAAATGTCCTGTGGAGACAAGTACCCATTACCCACAAGCCGTCTAAGTCTAAGTAGCAAGTTGTCACTGTGAGTTTCAATAATCGACCCTACTCCCCTAATCTTCCAGAGGTCAGCAAAATAACTTCCCATTTCCATATGAGCAGCAGGATGAAGTTGAGACTCAGGCTGCTCTACCATCAATGTTGAATACTCAATCATACCTGCTCCATGCACCAGAATTGGCAAGCATTGACTTACACCAAACCCAAAATCTACTATCGGCACATCAACATTTGTATTCTTGTTGTTGGCTATAGGATGGACTAAGTCATTGGCAATCTCTTCAAATCTAACATTTCCTATTCCAGCAACATTTCGTAAATGGCCTAAGATAAACTCATAAGTTTTCGAATCGTCTCTCTGGAATCGGTAAAGCTCTGAAATAGCATAACTACTATCCCCATACGAACCACCAGTCTCTGAAGATGATATGTCTACAACTCTATCAAAATTAGACCTGGTTGGAGGAATGTGTTGAACAGAATGCAATTCTTCTCTAAAGAACTTGCCGACCATGTACTTCCTCAAGAAACCACCTACAACTGATTGAAACTGATCCCTATCAACCTTTTCAATATCTCTATCGATATTCTGAATGTACTCATAAATCTCATTGAATTTCGACGTGCTGGCCCTATAGAAATAAACATAGTCATCTTCTATGCTGGTCTGAAATGCTAAGTACGGATTATTTGAATCCTTCTCTACCAAGGAATAATCAAGTATGGCTTTTCGAGTCTTGGCCCGATATGAAATATTACCCCCCGCCGAAACTAGCAAGTTCTTTACATTTACATTTCGGCCCCCTTGGAATTCAGGTATTTCTTCTGGATCAAATGAACCACTAAATGGAGCACAGAACGACAATTCAAACCCCAAATTGCTTTTGTCAGACACGACATTTTTGAGATCCTGAAAGCCCCCTTCATTAAACAGAAATTTACCTACTGCTGGAAATTGCATCGTAGATGAATATGCAGACTGATCCAACATGAGTAGAAACCTAATTACGGACGACTTCCCCGAATTGTTGTTACCAATGAGAACTGTGATTGGCCTGAATCGAACAACAACCTCTTCATCAAACACTCTAAAATTAGAAAGTCTTAACTCACTAAACACTGATATATCTCCTACCACTTTGATTCCATCGTGATCTCCCCCCATAGTATACCTGCAATTCCCTTCCCGCAAATAGGTGTGAATCCTCAATGTAAGAGTTGGTCCAGAACATTCACAAATGTGGACCTCGAACTGTATGCCGATAGTATCTATAGGGCCCTTTGAGGTGTCTTCAGATTGAAGGACGGAGGGATTCTCCTGACATTGTCCTGTCAAAAATTGTATTCTGGAATGTAAACGCCTTTTTTTGTGCAAGCAGTCTCTCTGGCAACGGCCGAGAGCGTCCTCAGGTTGTTCTGCGAAACGCCCATCCTCGGACTGGATTTCCGAGATTGGCTGGCCGATTGGTCGGGATAGAGTCCCCGGGCGAACTGTGTTTGACGGTGCTGGGGAGCCGTGCTATAGTCGCGCAGTAGTTGCCTCACTGTTTTGACCACCGGATTCAACCAGCGCGATAGTTTGATACAGTACAGTCAAATACAGAAGACATAGCGGCTCTACGCCGAAGGAGGAACGCACTATGGCGAAATCTTCAGTTTCGCGTCGTGAATTTATGAAGGGGGCGGCTGTTGTTGGCGGCGGGGTGCTGCTGGCCGGCTGTGCGCCTGAAGCGGCTGCGCCGGAGGCGGTGTCGGAGTCGGCGCCGATGACTGCGATGACGGCGGAGGAGATCCTGACGCCGCTGGGGATGATGCCCGGCTCGCCGGATCATGCCAAGGGGTGGACGACGATGCTGCCGGACCCGCCCGAGGGGATGCCGCTGTCGCCGCCGGTGACGGTTACTTCGTTTACACGCACGGACGCGGATACACGCTTCCAGGGCGACGATGACATTTATGACAATATCAGTCTGCGCTATCACAAGGCGCTCTTCGGGATCGATTATGAGATTCCCTGGACCTACGTGCGAGGCGAAGAGCTCGACCAGAAGATGAACCTGGCGCTGGCGGCCGGGGATATTCCAGAATTTATGCCGGGAATCGGGCTGTCGATATTCCAGGACATGGTAGCGGGCGACCTGGTGGCCGACATTACCGATGTCTTCGAAGCGACGGCGCACCCGAAGTGGGTCAAAGAGTCGCTGGCATGGGGCGATAACCAGCTGTGGGCCTTTGCCGAGGTGGACGGCCGCAAGTTGGCGTTCCCGAGGGTTGCCCAGGCCGGCCAAAATGAGCAGATCCTATTCATCCGCGAGGACTGGCTGGATAAGGTCGGCATGGAGCCGCCGACGACGCTGGACGAGATGGAGGCGGTTGCCGAGGCTTTCGTCACGAACGATTTGGGCGCGGGCCCGCCCGGAACGACGGTTGGTGTGATGGCGTCGCGCGACCTGCAGAGCTGGTACGGCGGCCTGGGGCCGGTCTTCGGCGGATTTGGCGTGCTGCCCTCCTGGTACACCGAGGTAAGTACTTTCACCAAGGATGGGCAGGGCGGTCTGCGTTTCGACGGTATCCAGCCGGCGATGAAAGATGCGCTGGCCTTTATCCGGCGCTGGTACGAGAAGAGGATCCTTAGTCCCGACTTTTTCACGAAGGGTTACCAGGAGAACCGCACCGAGATCGAGGGCAATCGCGTGGGCATGAACTACACGCATCCCTGGGGCGGTGTGGTCGGCGGGGGAATGGGCAGCATGGCCAACGACCCTGAGGCTCGCTGGATCTGGATCGATGTGCCGGCAGGCCCGGTGCGCAAGGGCAAGAATTTCTACAGGCCGCTGCTGCAATCGGTCTTCCCCTTCCGTAAGGGCTTTGAACACGTGGACAAGGTGTTGAAGCAGGCGAATCACGAGGCCGAGATCGTGCTCAGCCCGGAACTGCGCTATCACGGATTTGAAGGCCACAACTACCAGTGGGTCGAAGGGGAGGACAGGGTTGAGGCGCTCTCGGGCGGCACGCACGGATACGGGCTTATCAGGACCCGCGGCGGCTACAATATCAGCCCGACCTCGAACATGAGGCAAATCCTGTGGGAGCTCAACTACAAGGAGACGGTGCCGCGCGAGGATTGGGACGCGATGATGGAGCTTAAGCTGGACGACCCGACGGGTCTGCAGACGATGCAGAACGAGGGCTGGCTGTTTCTGGCGGAGCATTCGCTGGCGGACACAATCCCCAACGAGTGGACCCCGGCGCCGACCGAACTGCAGAGGGAGAAGTGGAGCGGGCTGCAAAAGCTGACGGATGAGACCTATTTCGGGATCATCACGGGCCAGTTGCCTGTGGATGCGTTCGACGAGTATGTGACGAGGTGGAAGGCGCAGGGTGGGGATGAGATTTTGGCTGAGATCAACGAGTGGTGGGCGAACAGGCAGTGATCAGAACTGCAGTGGTCGGTGGTCGGTGGTCGGTGGTCAGTGGTTGGTGAATAGGACTCATTGACAAGACCGGTCGATCCGCGAAGTCACGCGAAGGGGCGCGAAGAACACCAAAGGCTTAGCGGGGTTTCTTTGCGTGACTGCGGGGGCTTCATGGATCAGTTGCTCTTTGCTCGTGCAAATCGTTGTTGTTGTAAGCGTCGGTGAACTTAGTTGGTGGATAGTGGGGAAGTGCCTGCTATCCACTTTTTTTGTGCACGCAGTCTTTCAGGCGATGGCGGCGACTGTCCGTTGGTTGGGGGGCAGGGCAGGCACAAGGCCTGCCCCTGCCGGAGTGTGTGTTGATTGGGGGCGCTGGGTTGGCGCAGGGCCTGAACCTGCTGTGGTCGCGGCGGGCGGCTTGGCGGCACGACGTGGGTGAGCGATCAGCGGCATAGACACGACGCCGGCGCCGCGGCGCCAACGTGGCATGGTGTAGAGGGGGGCGTTGCGGGGGGTGTCCCCCCGCACAAGGGAGGGCCGTAGGCCCGACCGTCAAAAAAGGGCGTAGCCCCTGGCGGCGGCGGGGGTTTGCCGACGACAGCCCTGAGCCGCCTTAGCGGCGAAGGGTGCGCAGGCCCGCCTTAGCGGGCCGGAGCCGCCGGAGGGCGTCCTCGCCCGCAGGCGTCCAGGAGCAAGCTGAACTACAGACAGCATGTGGCCCCATCTGCGAGACACCCTCCCCAAATACCATGTTTGACTCCGCCATTGACTGTGCTATACTCGCAACGTAACTACCTCAGTTCTCAATCCACGGGCGTCAACCATTGCGCTATTTGCAAACAACATAGGGCTTTACGGAAGACAGAGCGGCTTTGCGCCGAAGGAGGAATGCACTATGGCGAAATCTTCAGTTTCACGTCGTGAATTTATGAAGGGGGCGGCTGTTGTTGGCGGCGGCGTTTTGCTGGCCGGCTGCGCGTCGGAACCTGCGCCGGCGCAGGAGGCGGTGGCTGAGTCGGCGCCGATGACCGGGATGACGGCGGAGGAGATCCTGACTCCGCTGGGGATGATGCCCGGCTCGCCGGATCATGCGAAGGGCTGGACGACAGAGTTGCCGGACCTGCCCGAGGGGATGCCGCTGAATCCGCCGGCGACGGTCACCTCGTTCACGCGCACGGACGCGGATACGCGCTTCCAGGGCGACGATGACATCTATGACAATAACAGTCTGCGCTACATCAAGGCGCTCTTCGGCATCGAGTACGAAATCCCCTGGACCTACGTGCAAGGCGATGAGCGCGACCAGAAGATGAACCTGGCGATGGCTGCCGGCGATATTCCAGACCTGATGCCGGGAATCGGGCTGTCGATGTTCCAGGACATGGTGGCGGGCGACCTGGTGGCGGACATTACGGATGTCTATGAAGCGACTGCCCACCCGAAGTGGGTCAAAGAGTCGCAGGAATGGGGCGATCACCAGTTGTGGGCCTACGCCGAGGTGGATGGCCGCAAGATGGCCTTCCCCAGCATCGCCCAGGCCGGCCAGGATGAGCAGATCCTCTTCATCCGCGAAGACTGGCTGGAGAAGGTGGGCATGGAGCCGCCAACGACGCTGGACGAGTTGGAAGCGGTGGGCGAGGCATTCGTCACCAACGATCTGGGCGCCGGCCCGCCGGGAACGACCGTGGCCATAGCGGCTTCACGCGATCTGCAGAGCTGGTACGGCGGCCTGGGACCGGTATTTGGCGGCTTTGGCGTGCTGCCCTCGTGGTACACGAGCGTGAGTACGTTCACGAAGGATGGGCAGGGCGGTCTGCGTTTCGACGGCATTGAGCCGGCGTTGAAAGATGCGCTGGCCTTAATCCGCCGCTGGTATGAAAAGAAGATCATCAGCCCCGACTTCTTCACCAAGGGCTACCAGGAGAACCGCACCGAGATCGAGGGCAACCGCGTCGGCATGAACTACACACACCCCTGGGGCGGTGTCGTCGGCGGGGGCATGGGCAGCATGGCCAATGATCCCAACGCGAGTTGGATCTGGATTGACGTGCCGGCAGGTCCGGTGCGCAAAGGCAAGAACTACTTCAGCCCGCTGCGCACAGGTGTCTTCCCGTTCCGCAAGGGTTCTGAACACATCGACAAGATCCTTAAGCAGGCGAACTTCGAGGCCGAGATCGTGCTGAGCCCGCAACGGCGGTATCACGGCTTCGAGGGGCACAACTACCAGTGGGTCGAGGGGGAGGACAGGGTTGAGCTTGTTGCCGGTGGCACGCATGGGTACGGCATCATCTTTACGCGCGGTGGCGCCAACATCAGCCCCACCTCGAATATGAACAGTATCCAGTGGAAGCTGAACTATAAGGATACGGTGCCGCGCGAGGAGTGGGACGCGATGATGGAGCTGCTGCTGGATGACCCGACCGGCCTGCAGACGATGCAGGACGAGGGCTGGCTCTTCCTGGCCGAGCATTCGCTGGCGGACACGATCCGCAACGAGTGGAACGCGGCGCCGACGGAGTTGCAGAAGGAGAAGTGGACCTCGCTGCAGAAGCTGACCGATGAGACTTATTTTGCGATCATCACCGGCCAGGTACCGGTCGACGCTTTCGACGAGTATGTGACGACGTGGAAGGCGCAGGGCGGCGACGAAGTCCTGGCGGAAATCAACGAGTGGTGGGCGGACAAGCAGTGAGCAGTGATCAGTGGTCAGTGGTCAGTGGTCAGAACTTCTGCGGCCAGTGATTAGTGGATGGTGACTAGTGGATAGTGGGGTAGTGCCCGCTATCCACTGCTTTTTATTATGCAAGCATTGTCTCCGGTTGTTGATGATCTGAAGGATCAGGCCTCAAGGTTTGTCCGCTATCTGCCGCGGCTGTGGCCGCTGTACGTGATGGTGATCCCGGCGCTGATTCATTTGGTGCTGCTGAGCTATTACCCGATGTACGGGATCCGGATCGCGTTCCAGGATTACAAACCGGCGCTGGGCTTTGACAAGTCGCCCTGGGTGGGGTTGAAACAGTTTCAGCTGATGCTGGAGAACCCCTCCTTCTGGCAGATTTTTCGCAACACGATCGTCATCGCCACTTCGAAGATCATCACGCTGCAGTTCTGTGCGGTAGTTCTGGCGCTGCTGCTCAATGAGGTGCGTAAATTATTCTTCAAGCGCAGCGTGCAGAGCCTGGTCTACCTGCCGTACTTTCTCTCGTGGATCGTGTTGGGCGGCATCATGCTGGAGATGCTGGGCTCAAGCGGCGTGGTCAACCAAGTGATGCAGAGGATGGGCGCGACCGAGCCGGTCATTTTCCTGGGCAACAACCGCACATTCGTGCCTACGCTGATCGTCAGCCATCTCTGGCAACAGGTCGGTTGGGGGACGATCCTCTACCTGGCGGCGCTGACCAGTATCGACCCGCAGCTGCTGGAGGCGGCGGCGATCGACGGGGCCGGCCGCTTCCAGCGCGTCCTCTATATCATCCTGCCCGGCATCCTGCCGACGCTGCTGCTTGTGCTCTGCCTGGACTTTGGGCTGCTCTTCAATGCGGCCGGCTTTGACCAGGTACTGAATCTCTACAACCCGGCCGTCTATTCCACGAGTGATATTCTGGATACGTGGATCTACCGCGAGGGTCTGTTGGGCGCGCGTTTCAGCCTGGCGACGGCGGTGGGCTTGGTGCGCTCGGTGCTCGGCCTGATCCTGATCGTGATCAGTCTGCGGCTGATCTCCCGCTTCACCGACTATCAGCTTTACTAGGTAAGGGCAGTGTCGGTGGTCAGTGGTCGGAACTGCAGTGGTCAGTGGTCAGTGGTCAGTGGTCAGTGGTCGGAACTGCAGTGGTTAGTGGTTAGTGGTTAGTGGTTAGATAGGGAATTGCGATGAACAGGTCCGAATACAGGGGCATCTGGTCAAGAGCGTTTGACCTCTTCAACTATTTTTTCCTGCTGTTTCTGGGGCTTTCCTGCATTGTGCCGCTGATCCATCTGCTGGCGCTTTCGTTCAGCGACCGGGCGGCGGCGACGGGCGGGCTGGTAACGCTGTGGCCGGTGCGCCCTACGGCCATCACCTACGAGAAGGTGCTGGCGGCCGGCGTCTTCATCAACGCTTTCTGGATCTCGGTCATGCGCACTGTGATCGGGACCACGCTGCAGATGACGCTGGTCGTTCTGATTTCCTTCCCGTTGTCGAAGAGCAAAGAGGAGATGCCGTTCCGCAACTTCATCATGGGTGCGGTAGTCTTCGCTTATCTGTTCAACGGCGGCCTGATTCCCTGGTTTCTGATCATCCGCAAACTGGGTATGCTCAACACGCTGTGGGCGCTGATCATCCCGCAGGCGCTGCCGTTGTGGAACGTCATTCTGATGATGAACTTCTTCCGCCGCGTGCCCAAGGAGCTTGAGGAGGCCTCGATCATTGACGGCGCCACCTATTGGCAGATCCTGTTGCACGTGTATCTGCCGATCTCGATCCCGGCGCTGGCGACGCTGACTCTTTTTGGCGCGGTCGGCCACTGGAACGCCTGGTTCGACGGCATGATCCTGATCGCAGACCGCGACCTGATCCCGTTGCAGACGTTTTTGCGCTCCGTGGTCATCAGGATGGACATGAACGAGTTCATGCGCAACCCCGAAGATTTCAATCTCTACTCTGACCGCTCGCTGCGCGCGGCGCAGACGCTGGTCACTGTCATCCCCATTCTGGTTGTATACCCCTTCCTGCAACGTTACTTTGTCAGCGGCATCACGCTCGGCGCCCTGAAGGGCTGAGCCATGCCGACACCGTCGATTCGGTTCGGGCCCGAGTGCCGCGAGCCGATGCAGCGCGGCTTTGATACGTTGGCGCGCCTGCTGGCGCTGACGCTGGGCCCGCGCGGGGGAAATATCGTCAGCCAGCGGATCGGTTCGGCCGAGTGTGAACATCTCAGCGACGGCGCGACGATAGCCCGCCGCATCACGGACCTGCCGGACCGGGTGGAGAACGCGGGCGCGATGATGATGCGCCATATCGTCTGGCATATGCGCGACCGCTTTGGCGACGGCAGTGTCACGGCGGCGGTGCTGGCGCGGGGCATTGCCCGTGAACTGCACCGTCTGCTGGTGGCAGGCGCGGATCCGGTTCACCTGCAGCGCGGCCTGGAGCGGGGGGTGCAGACGGCAACCAACGCTCTTGAGGAGTTGTCGATTCCGCTGACGGAGCCGGAGCATGTGGCGGGGGTGGCGAGGGCGGTTGTCGATGATCCGCGGGTGGCGCAGCTGCTGGCGGAGATGATCGACGTGCTGGGGCCGTATGGGAACATCCTGATCCAGCCCGGCTACGGGCTTGGCCACGAATACGGCTTTCGCGAGGGGTCGCGCTTCCCCGGCGAGTATGTGTCGCGTTTTCTGCTGAGCGACCGTTTCCGGCACATTGCGGCGCTGGACGAACCGCATGTGGTGGTGGCCGATTTCCATTTCGAGGAGGCGGGCCATGTGCTGCATTTGCTTGACCTGGTGACGCAGGCGGGCGGGGATAAGCTGTTCATCATCTGCAAGAATATGTGGGAGAAGGCGATCGATGCGCTGGTCGCATACAACGCGCGCGGCCCGATTACAACTTACGCGGCTACGATCAAGCCGTTCGAGGACCTGCGTCGGGATATGATGCGCGACATTGCGCTGCTGACCGGTGCCAGCTTTATCACCGACGTCGCCGGAATGAGCCCGCTGGGCCTCACAGTTGATGATCTTGGGCAGGCCGACAGGATCGTCGCCACAGAGGAGTATGTCTCGATCGTCGGCGGCGGCGGAGATGGCCAGGTCGTGCAGGCGCACACCGACAGCTTGGCCAGCCGTCTGCGCCAGGTCGAGGAGCGGGAGGAGAGAGAGCAGTTGCGCGAGCGCATCGGCCGGTTGCAGGGCGGGGTGGGGGAGCTGCGCGTGGGCGCGTATACGGAGAGCGAGCGCAACGCGCTGGTGGAGAGGGCGGCGCATGCGGTGAAGGTTGTGCAGGTGGGACTGGAGGGCGGCGTAGTGCCGGGCGGGGGCGCGGCCTATCTGGCGGCGGTCCCGGCGGTGGAGGCGGCTGCGACGGGACATTCGGAGGAGGCGATGGCGATGCGGGCGCTGGCGCGTGCGTTGGAGGAGCCGGTGGGGACGATTGCGGCGAATTCGGATGCTCATCCGCCGCTGGTTGTTAACGCTTGCCGCGAGCGTGGGCCGGGGTACGGCTATGAGGTTGGGCAGGGATGCGTGCGCGATATGATGGAGGCGGGCGTGGTGGACCCGACGCTGGTGGTGAAGGCGGCGCTGGAACAGGCGGCGAGCGGGGCGGCGATGCTTATTTCGGCGGAGGCGCTGGTGTTGCCGCGAAGTCCGGAGGAGACGTATAGGCCGTGAACGGCGGTAATCCGCGAAGGGGAACTGCGTTAACGGCGGTGATCCGCGAAGGGGCGCGAAGGGGCGCGAAGAACTTCTTTTTGCGGGCCGGGTGGGGCTCTTCTTTTGTTTGACGGCGGTGATCCGCGAAGGGGCGCGAAGGGGCGCGAAGAACTTCATTTTGCGGGCCGGGTGGGGCTCTTCTTTTGTTTAACGGCGGTGATCCGCGAAGGGGCGCGAAGGGGCGCGAAGAACTTCATCTTGCGGGCCGGGTGGGTCTTTTCTTTTGTTTGACGGCGGTGATCCGCGAAGGGACGCGAAGGGGCGCGAAGAACTTCATCTTGCGAGCCGGGTGGGTCTTTTCTTTTGTTTGACGGCGGTGATCCGCGAAGGGACGCGAAGGGGCGCGAAGAACTTCCCTTTGCGAGTCGGTCGGGTTTGTCGGTTTGGTTGACGGCGGTGATCCGCGAAGGGGAACTGCGTTAACGGCGGTGATCCGCGAAGGGGCGCGAAGAGGCGCGAAGAACTTCATTTTGCGGGCCGGGTGGGTTTGTCGGTTTGGTTGACGGCGGTGATCCGCGAAGGGGAACTGCGTTAACGGCGGTGATCCGCGAAGGGGCGCGAAGAGGCGCGAAGAACTTCATTTTGCGGTTCGGATGGGTTTGTCGGTTTGTTTAGCGGCGGTGATCCGCGAAGGGGAACTGCGTTAACGGCGGTGATCCGCGAAGGGGCGCGAAGAGGCGCGAAGAACTTCCCTTTGCGAGTCGGTCGGGTTTGTCGGTTTGGTTGACGGCGGTGATCCGCGAAGGGGAACTGCGTTAACGGCGGTGATCCGCGAAGGGGCGCGAAGGGGCGCGAAGAACTTCATTTTGCGGGCCGGTTGGGTTTGTCGGTTTGTTTAGCGGCGGTGATCCGCGAAGGGGAACTGCGTTAACGGCGGTGATCCGCGAAGGCACGCGAAGGGGCGCGAAGAACTTCCCTTTGCGAGTCGGTTGGGTTTGTCGGTTTGGTTGACGGCGGTGGTCCGCGAAGGGGAACTGCGTTAACGGCGGTGATCCGCGAAGGGGCGCGAAGAGGCGCGAAGAACTTCCCTTTGCGAGTCGGTCGGGTTTGTCGGTTTGGTTGACGGCGGTGATCCGCGAAGGGGAACTGCGTTAACGGCGGTGATCCGCGAAGGGGCGCGAAGGGGCGCGAAGAACTTCATTTTGCGGTTCGGTTGGGTTTGTCGGTTTGGTTGACGGCGGTGATCCGCGAAGGGGAACTGCGTTAACGGCGGTGATCCGCGAAGGGGCGCGAAGGGGCGCGAAGAACTTCCCTTTGCGAGTCGGTTGGGTTTGTCGGTTTGGTTGACGGCGGTGATCCGCGAAGGGGAACTGCGTTAACGGCGGTGATCCGCGAAGGGGCGCGAAGAGGCGCGAAGAACTTCCCTTTGCGAGTCGGTTGGGTTTGTCGGTTTGGTTGACGGCGGTGATCCGCGAAGGGGAACTGCGTTAACGGCGGTGATCCGCGAAGGGGCGCGAAGGGGCGCGAAGAACTTCATTTTGCGGGCCGGGTGGGTTTGTCGGTTTGGTTGACGGCGGTGATCCGCGAAGGGGAACTGCGTTAACGGCGGTGATCCGCGAAGGGGCGCGAAGAGGCGCGAAGAACTTCATTTTGCGGGCCGGGTGGGTTTGTCGGTTTGGTTGACGGCGGTGATCCGCGAAGGGGAACTGCGTTAACGGCGGTGATCCGCGAAGGGGCGCGAAGGGGCGCGAAGAACTTCATTTTGCGGGCCGGGTGGGTTTGTCGGTTTGGTTGACGGCGGTGATCCGCGAAGGGGAACTGCGTTAACGGCGGTGATCCGCGAAGGGGCGCGAAGGGGCGCGAAGAACTTCATTTTGCGGGCCGGGTGGGTTTGTCGGTTTGGTTGACGGCGGTGGTCCGCGAAGGGGAACTGCGTTAACGGCGGTGATCCGCGAAGGCACGCGAAGGGGCGCGAAGAACTTCATTTTGCGGGCCGGGTGGGTTTGTCGGTTTGGTTGACGGCGGTGATCCGCGAAGGGGAACTGCGTTAACGGCGGTGATCCGCGAAGGGGCGCGAAGGGGCGCGAAGAACTTCATTTTGCGGGCCGGGTGGGTTTGTCGGTTTGGTTGACGGCGGTGATCCGCGAAGGGGCGCGAAGGGGCGCGAAGAACTTCATTTTGCGGGCCGGGTGGGTTTGTCGGTTTGTTTAGCGGCGGTGATCCGCGAAGGGGAACTGCGTTAACGGCGGTGATCCGCGAAGGGGCGCGAAGGGGCGCGAAGAACTTCATTTTGCGGGCCGGGTGGGTTTGTCGGTTTGTTTAGCGGCGGTGATCCGCGAAGGGGAACTGCGTTAACGGCGGTGATCCGCGAAGGGGCGCGAAGAGGCGCGAAGAACTTCATTTTGCGAGTCGGTTGGGTTTGTCGGTTTGGTTGACGGCGGTGATCCGCGAAGGGGAACTGCGTTAACGGCGGTGATCCGCGAAGGGGCGCGAAGGGGCGCGAAGAACTTCATTTTGCGAGTCGGTTGGGTTTGTCGGTTTGGTTGACGGCGGTGATCCGCGAAGGGGAACTGCGTTGACGGCGGTGATCCGCGAAGGGGCGCGAAGGGGCGCGAAGAACTTCATTTTGCGGTTCGGTTGGGTTTGTCGGTTTGTTTAACGGCGGTGATCCGCGAAGGGGAACTGCGTTAACGGCGGTGATCCGCGAATGGGCGCGAAGAACTTCCCTTTGCGAGTCGGTTGGGTTTGTCGGTTTGGTTGACGGCGGTGGTCCGCGAAGGTACGCTAAGAGCAGTCCGAAATCTGTCCGTCTGCGTCCTGTTTTTGTCTGGAATTGAACGGGATTCTGCGAATGTCAACGAAACCTAGAAACTGAAGAGTTCGGGCCAGTAGCGCCTTGGAATTTGTCGCCGTATTGCTTGCCGAGGCGCTGCATTTCCTGGGAGCACTGGTGGTTGTCGGCCTGGATGGAGATAACGATAGCGCGGCGGTGCTGGCGGTGGGCGAAGCACCGGTGTTTGCGCGTGCGCCGGAGGAGAAGTATGGGCCGTGAGCGGGGTGCTGCGCACGGGACTTACGTGTTCTCGTCCACTGTAAGGCGAATGATGCGGAAGGTGTAATGGGCATCGTCGGCGCCCTGGTCGTGGGGCGTTCCCGGCACCTGGCTGCCGCCGCTGATCGTGACCTTGCCGCAGCGGGGGATGTGGAAGTGGGCGCTGCTCATGCCTGACATCCAGAAGTCGGCCGGGTCCAGTCCCACCTCGCGCATCGCGCCCTTGACATCCCAGCGCATGTGCGTGCCCCACAGGTTTTCGGCGCGCATACGCACCGGAATATCGGACGAGGCCTGCTCGGCATCTTCAGTTCGTTCACCCTCTATCATGATCCAGCCCGGCGGGGAACAGGCGCTGCCGATCACGGTAACGGCCACGATCGGCTGCTCTTCGACGACGGTGATGTAGCCCGCCGGCGGCAGATCGAGTTCACGGCCGTGCCTTTCGCCCCACCAGGAGGAACGAATGGTGAAGTTGGGGTATTCAAAGGGCCACAGATATTCATAGGTGGTCTGCCTCATCGTGCGGCGTTCCATGGCGCCGCCCTGTCTTACCTCGGGGTCGCTGTGCCAAATTCCCCATTTCTCGTGCCACGGTCCGTGCAGGTGTTCATGGTACAGTTTTTCGTCGCTCATTTCGTGATCCCCCTCCAAAACATAGTGGTTGGTGGCAAGTGGTCAGGTTTATTACGTATCACGTATTGCGTATTGCGTGTTGTCCCCTTTTCTAACGCAGTACGGAATTAAGCGGATATTCGATGTGAATATGCGTCAGCGCAGGCGCCAGGGTTCAGACGGGGCCACTTTGTCATCGGGACGGCCGCTTACGTCGGCGATGGCGTTGCGCAAGGCGTTCCAGGTGACTTCACTCTTGCTCCAGCGTGCATCCTCGAAGCTGATGGCCTGGAAGAAGACGACCTCCTCGACACCTTCGTCGGCGGCGATGGTGGCCGCTGCATGCACCATCTCCTGCACGCGGGCCGAGGACGCGCCCCACGCCAGTTGCCAGAGGCCCAGCCGGCATGGCCCCTGCAGATGCCCCTTGGCCCCGCGGATGATCGAACGATAGACGTCAGGATCATAGGGTGTAGTCTGCTGCGCCAACGGTGTGGTCACGAGGAAATCGATCAACCCCTCACCGGTCCAGCTGTCGTGATCTTCCAGGTTTCCTTCCAGAGGCCCGGCGGCCAGCGCGGTCGCCGCCGACGCACTGCTGTGATCGGATGAGGAGCGGACGACTTTCGCCGGCATGGGTTTCCCCTTGGGAATGCCCATCACGCCAAAATCCTGCTGCGGCTGCAGCCATTTTTGCAGCGCGCGCGCTTGCCGCAAGAACTCGGTGACATATTTTGCCCGAAACCGGAGCCATTCGGGGTCGCTATTGGGGATGGTGAACGGATCGCGCCCGGTCTCGCTCTGGAAGGCTTCTATGACCGGCGGGTCGTAGTGCGCGAAGTATGTGCCGTCGGCGTCTACGCGGGGCGTGCGATGATCGCCGCCCTTCTGGAAGTCGATGGCGACGCCGTCGAAGCGATATTCCAGCATCTCCCGCAGGATCGCAAGCCGGAATTCAACTGCCTCGGGATAGGCGAAGGAGAGATTGCCGTTCACGACGTGGCCGTCGCGGTTGCGGGTCAGCAGTTCCGGGTGCTCGCGTGAGAAGCGCGATTCCCAACCGTGGCCGTGCGCTTCAGCCTGCTCCAGCCAGGCATACGCTTCCATGCCCAACTCGTGGGCGCGGTCGATAAACAGCCGCGGCGCATCGTATGTGCTGAAGTCATAGGCCTGGGGCCACCACTGCCATTCATGCCCCTTCGTGCCCCAGGATCCCTCAGCCACACAGTTTTGCGGTGTCCAGAAATGGATGCCCGGCATGTCGGCCCGGCTGGGATAGTAGCACTGACACTGGCGCACGCGCAGGTAGACTTTGCGCACGCCTGCCCAGTGCAGACGGTCAAGCACGATCGAGGCGGCCGGTTTGCCCCACGCCCCGTAGAACCAGGCCCAGTCGAACGGGCTGATAACAGCTGCGAATTTCATCGGATCGAACTCCTCGTGTGCGTTCAGTAGGGTGCGATGCGCCGGCCGCTACTGTGGTCCGGACTGCAGTTCATGCAGTTGCGTGAAAGGCTGCAGTTGTCGATTGCGCGCCTGCCGTTCATATGCCGACAAGCTCGAGTTCGTCGGAAAAGTGACAGGCGGCGGTATGGCCCTGGCGCGTTGGCTTCAGCGCAGGGATCTCCTCGTCACATATCTGCTGCCGATAGGGGCAGCGCGGCGCGAAGCGGCAGCCGGGCGGCGGCTTGGCAGGATTCGGCACATCGCCGGTCAGGACAATGCGCTTGCGTCGACGGCTGTGCTTGGGGACAGGCATCGGAATCGCCGAGAGCAGGGCTTCGGTATAGGGATGTTGCGGGGTCTGACAGATGGCGACCGTAGGTCCGCGCTCGACAATCTGCCCCAGATACATGACGGCGATGCGGTCGCTGATATGGCGGACAACGGCCAGATCATGGGAGATGAACAGATAGGTCAGCCCGAACTGTTCCTGGAGACGCATCAACAGGTTCAATATCTGGGCGCGCACCGAGGCGTCCAGCGCGGAAACCGGTTCATCGCAGACGATGAATTGCGGCTGCAAGGCGAGCGCGCGGGCAATGGCGATGCGCTGGCGCTGTCCGCCGCTGAACGCATGGGGAAAGCGCTGCATGTGGTGGGGCTGCAAGCCTACGGTGGTGAGAAGCTCAGCCACACGCTCTTCCAGTTCTTTGCCGCGGGCGGCGCGATGCAGGATCAGCGGCTCAGAGATGATCGACTTTACGCTCATGCGTGAATTCAACGAGGAGAGCGGATCCTGGAATATCATGTTCATGTGGCGGCGGATCTGGCGGCGCAGGTGGTTCTGGGACAGGTTGGTGATATCGATCATCTCGCCGCCCACCCGAAAGCCCACCGTTCCGCCGGTTGGATATTCCAGGCGGGTGACGGTGCGTCCGAGGGTGGACTTGCCACAGCCTGATTCGCCGACCAATCCCAGCGTCTCGCCTCCTTTGATATCAAGATCGATGCCATCGACTGCCCGCACCGTCGCCACCTGGCGACGCAGCAATCCGCGGCGAACTGCGAAATGGGTGCGCAGCCCTTGTGTTTCGAGCAGGATGTCGTCAGGGTCTGGCATGCGCAAACTCCTCGGTATAGAGCCAGCATTTGACGAAGTGGCCGGGCTCCGTCTCGATCAGGGACGGTTTGCGCAACCCCGGCACCTTGTCCGCGAAGGGGCAGCGCTCGACGAAGACACAGCCTGCGGGCAGATCCAGCAGTTCCGGCACGGCGCCGGCGAGCGAGTGCAGAGGCGTCTTGGGCTGGTCGGTCCAGTTCGGTATCGACTTGAGCAGCCCTTGTGTATAGGGGTGCTGCGGATTGGTGAGGAGTTGCTCAACGCTGGCGGCCTCGACGATCTCGCCGAGGTACATGACGATCACGCGGTCGGCAATCTCGGCGACGACGCCCATGTCGTGCGTGATGAGCATAACGGCCAGCCCCATCTCCGCCTGCAACGCCTGCAGCAGCTCCAGGATCTGGGCTTGAATGGTGACATCGAGCGCGGTGGTCGGCTCATCGGCGACCAGCAGTTGGGGCTCGCAGGCGAGCGCCATCGCGATCATCACCCGTTGGCGCATGCCTCCGCTCAGTCGATGGGGAAATTCGTGGACAACATGCGCCGGTTCCGGCAAGCCCACGCGCTCCAGCAGGGCAACGGCCTTGTCAAGCGCCTCGTGGCGGTTCATGTCGAAATGTTGCAGCAGAATCTCAACGATCTGGTCGCCAATCGAGTACATTGGATGCAGGGAGCGCATCGGCTCCTGGAAAATCATGGATATCTGGCGGCCGCGAATGCCGCGGAGCTCGCGGCTGTCCGGGGCCAGGGCTGTGACATCAACGGTCCTGTCGGCGGTATGCAGAGAGATGGTGCCGCCATCGATCTGCCCCGGCGGCATTGGGATTAACTTGAGGAGCGACAGCGCGGTCACACTCTTGCCACAGCCTGATTCGCCGACGATTCCCAGAATTTCGCCCTGGTGGATCTGAAAGCTCACCCCATTGACGGCGCGGGTGCGTCCGCGGTAGCCGCCAAAGGAGACGTAGAGATCCTCTACCTCCAGAACCAGGCGGGGCTGCTCTCCCTGGCCGTTATCGTTCGAGTTGTTGGTCGGGCTGTAGTTCATCACCAAACCTCAATGGCCGGTCGCCAGTGCTGTACCTGGCAACCGATAACCGGTCACTGGCCCGAGAAGGGGTCAGCGGCATCGCGCAGACCGTCGCCCAGGAAGTTGAAGGACAGAACGGCAATCGCCAAGAAGAATACAGGCGCAATCAGCCACGGCTTGTGCGCCAGGACGGTGATATCCTGCGCCTGTTTGAGCAGGACCCCCCAGCTGACCATCGGCGACTGGATGCCCAGACCGAGGAAGCTGAGCGCGGTCTCGCCCAGAATCATGCCCGGTATGGCCAAGGTAGCGGCGACGATCATGTAGCTGAGCGTGCCCGGGAAGAGGTGGCGGGTAACGATCCACCAGGTGGTGGCGCCGTTTATGCGCCCGGCCTTGACATAGTCCTCATTCTGCAGCGAAAGGGTCATGCCGCGCACGATACGCGCCAGCCCGCCCCAACCGATGCTCGACAAGATCACCGTGATGGCGAAGAAGACCTGGATCGAGTTCCACTCCGCCGGAATCGCCGCGGAGAGGGCGATCCACAGGGGAATGCTGGGGAAACTGATCATCACCTCGATGCCGCGCTGGATGAGGTCGTCCACGAAGCCGCCCCGATAGCCGGAAACGAGACCGACAATGCTGCCCAGGACAAGGCTGAGCGCGACCCCGATCAGGCCCACTGTCAGAGAGATGCGTCCGCCGTACAGGATCTGGGACAACAGGTCGCGGCCCTGCGTATCGGTGCCCAGCAGGAAGATCTTGCCCGGGCTGTCGACGCCGATCAGGTGGCGGTCTGAGGTAAGTCCCAGCAGTGTCCAACTCCGCTCCCCCCGCACGAAAAAACGAATCGGGTAGATTTCCTCTGTATTCGGCATATAGAGCCGGCGCAATGTCTCCGGGTGGCGTTCCTGTTTCAGCCCATAGACGAAGGGGCGCAGGCTGAAGCGTCCATCCGGGGCAATGAAGCGGATGAACTGCGGCGGCACGTCGAGAAAACCGCTGTGGCGTTCACTGAGCGAGTAGGGCGCGGTCAGTTCAGCCGGCAGAACAAGCGCATAGAGCAGGAGCAGGGCAGTCCCGCCTACGAGTCCGATCCGGTTGCGCTTGAAGCGCCACCATATCAGACCCCAATAGGAAAAGGCTGCCGTGTCCCGCCTAGCGGACGGCGTCTCCGCGTTCGCCGACGGTTCGGCATGTGGGTTCGCTGGCTCAGGCTGCGCCATAGCAGATTGTCTGAACTATCAGGAAGTGCATTTCACGGCTCAACCAAGCGGATGCGAGGGTCGAGCCAGGCCAAGGTCAGGTCGGCCAGAAAGTTGCCGACCACAAGCGCGCCGCTCAGGATCACCAGAATGCTGCCGGCCATGTACATGTCTTCGGCATAGATGGCGCTCAACAGCAGGGGGCCGATTGTGGGCAGGCCGAGTACCAAAGCGGTGATGGTTTCGCCGCTGAACAGGCCGGGCAAACTCAGCCCTACGCCGCTCACAACCGGGTTGAGGGCAACGCGCAGCGCATGGCGGATGATGACGCGATTTTCGCTCAATCCCTTCATGCGCGCCGTTTGGATGAAAGGCTCGCCAAGCGTATCCAGCATCTGGGCGCGCACGACCCGGATCGTACCCGCCGTGCTGGAAAAACCGACGATAAAGGCCGGCAGCCACAGGTGCTTGGCCAGGTCCAGCACCTTCGCCGGCGACCAGTCGGCTGTGATGTATTCGGGAGAGAACAGGCCGCCAACGGTCGAAGCGTTG
This sequence comes from Caldilineaceae bacterium, assembly GCA_965220715.1. GTDB lineage: Bacteria > Chloroflexota > Anaerolineae > Caldilineales > Caldilineaceae > Bin5. The sequence continues at coordinate 1,240,697 of OZ244843.1, read as the reverse complement.
AAGACGGTGACGGCCAAGAACACCAGAATCAGGGCCAATAGCATGTTGGGCAGGGCCAGTCCCAGGAAGCCCAGTACGGTGAACAGGTAATCGGCCCAGGAGTACTGCTTCATCGCCGAGTAGACGCCAATCGGCACGGCCAGGGCCAGGCTGAAGACCAAGGCGGCAAACGAGATCACCAGTGTAAGAACCAGGCGTTCGCTCAGCAGCTCGTTCACATCGGCCCGCATGGCCATGGAGTAGCCCAGGTCACCGCGCACGAGGCCGGAGATCCAGCGGAGGTACTGGATATATACCGGTTGGTCGAGGCCATAGCGGGCACGCAGACCCGTCAGCGCCGACTCGATCTGTGCGCTCGACAGGCGTTGCTCCTCCAGCTGCGATTCAAGCAACGTAAGAAAGTCGCCGGGCGGCAGCTGGATGATCACGAATCCCAATATCGAGACGAGCCAGAGGGTTATCACCATCTGCACGCCGCGGCGCAGAACAGCCCTACCCATCGCGCCCCCCGAACTGCAGTGGCCAGTGGCTGGTGGTTAGTGCAGAACCCTACCACCAACCACTGGCAACCGGTGTTTATTGCTGGTAGTACCACTGCTCGAAACGCAGGTACTCGCTCTCACCCTGTGAAATGGCCGCGGGCATGACCTGGCCGGGCACATTCCGCAGCTTGCTGTTGTGAACCAGGATCGCCGGCGAGTTGGCGACCGTGCCGATCTGGAAGAGTTGATCCGCCAGGACCTCGCGATACTGGTGGAATGCCATTTGCGACTCCTCCTTGTCCTGCGACTGGAGCGCCAGCTGCTGCAGGTCGGCCAGTTCCTTCAACTTGCCCTGCGGCTCCGTGCCGCGGCGCTCGTCCTCCGTCGCTGACTGGATCCAGTCATAGGCTTCACGGGCGAATTGACGCAGCGACATGCCGTAGCGCCAGTAGCCGGTCCAGCCGCCGGTGCTGGGGTTGAGCCTGATCTGCCAGTCATTGGCATTGATCAGTTCGCTATGCAGCTTTCTCTCTACCGGCTTGGCGACGACGCGCAGGCCGATATCACGCCAGTTGTCGGTGGCGATTTCGGCGGTTTCATCGGCGCCGATGCCCCAGCCCGAACGGAGCATCAGAATGATCGTGAGTTGGCTGCCGTCCGCCATCGTGCGCATGCCGTCCGAGTCGCGCTGGTCAAGACCGATGCCGTCGAGCAGCGCGCTGGCCGCGTCCGGGTCGCGGGTGGCGTAGGCGCCGTCAATCGCTTCGTCAAACACGCCCGGGGGACTGAAGCCGTGACCCGGCCGGCCCAAGCCCAGGTGGACCGACTCGTTCATCAGCTCGCGGTCCAGCGCCAGCGAGAGGGCGCGCCGGAAATCAGCTGTCTCCAGCAGCTCCACGATCGCGGCCTCGCCGGTATAGCTCTGGTTGATCATAAAGGTCTGGCGGCCGTTGAATACATCGTCAAAGAAGGTGATCTGCAGGCCAAGCTCCTCTTCCTTTTCCTTGAAAACGGGGAAGTCGCTGGGACGCACGACGCGGAACAGGATATCGGTCTCGCCAGCGAGCGTCTTGGCTTTGAGCAGCTCGGCATCCCCATCGTATTTGTCCAGACCCTCGATATAGTCGATGTAGGGGAGCTGGTTGCCGTCGGGGTCGACGCCAAAGTAGTAGGCATTGCGCTCAAACAGGACGTACTGCCCCTCTTTGTAGTCGATCGACTTCCAGGCGTTGACGGTCGGGGCGTCGGCGTCCTTGACAATCCACTGGTTCTGGTGCAGGACATCGCGCAGTTTATCAAACTCCTCCTGCGCCTTGTCTGCGGCCGTATCGTTGTAATCGGGGTGTAATTGCTTGAAGTAGTGGGCAGGCAGGCCGTAGAATCCGTAGCTCCAGGCGCCGCGCGAGTCCAGCAGGAAGGAAGGCCGCGGCTCGGCGAACTCGAAACGGACCGTGCTTTCGTCGACCTTCACCACTGTGTCGGTCGCCGTGTTCATGCCGGAAACTCTGTAGGCTTGCACATTGTACTTGGACTGCACAATGTCGTTCCACCAGAAGAGGATGTCATCGGCGCCATAGGGGTGGCCGTCCGACCATTTCATCCCCTGGCGCAGGTGGAAGGTGATGCTGGTGAAATCATCGGCCCAGTCCCAGCCCTTGGCCACCTGGGGCATGAAAGTGTCGCGATCATTGTGCAGACGCTGCAGCAGGCCCTGCTCGAAGAAGACATCCCAGGCATGGGGCCCGCGTAAGGTTCCGCCATATTGGCCGATCGAATCTTCAGGCTCGAGCACCAGCACATCGGCAGGCAGGCGCTCCTCAAGGGGGGGCAGCGTACCGGCCGCGACCATCTCGGCCAGCATCGGCGCTTGGGGGCCGGACATCTCGGGGGCGGGCGCTTCTTCGGCGGCCGGCGCAGCGGCAGGTTCGGCCGGCGCCGGGGCAACGGCAGGCCCACAGCCCGCCAGAATCATCGCGAAGACAGTGACTACGGACAGCCAACTGAAAAACCGAACTCGTCTGTGGACAGTCATCTCGTGTCTCCTCATTTTGGTTGAGCCGAGTGCGTTGCGATCAGTCCGCGGTTCTCTTCACCTCCTTTGCACAGTTATCTCCAGTGGGGGGACCGTCACGAAAAACTGAGAACTATAAACTGAACAGCTGCGGCCAATACGCGCCCTCGAACTTGTCGCCATAACTCTTGGCCAGCCGCTGCATCTCCTGAGAACACTTGTGATTGTCGGCCTGGGCACCGGTCTTGCGCCAGCGGCAGGCGTCGGCCTGGATGTGGATGGCGATAGCACGGCGATGCTGGCGGTGGGCCAAGTTCGGCCCCGAGCCGTGCAAGGTCAGGCAGTGGTGGAAGCTGACGCGGCCGGCCTCCAATAGCACCGGCGCTGTCTGGTACTCCGCTCCCGCCGGCATATGCTGGCGGATCACCCGCTCCTGTTCGGCCATGTCATAGCGGCCAAAGTGGCTGTACTCCTCGTGCCAACCCCATTTGTTGCTGCCCTTGACAAAGTGCATGGTTCCCAGCTCGGGGTTGACCTCCTGCAGCGGGATCCAGGCGGTGAGCATCTGCGGTCTGTCGCTGCTGCGCCAATAGTTGTAGTCCTGGTGCCAGGCGACATTGGCGGACTCGTGACCGCCGGCCGGCTTCATCAGGATCTGCTCGTGCCAGAGGCGCACGGCCTGTGTGTCGAGGAGCTGGGCCGCCAGTTGCCCGATACGCGGGTTGATGACCGCTTCGGCGAGGACGGGATTACACCAGTGCGAGTTATCGACCTTGTGCAGGGCGTAGGGATCGTCGCCGGGGCTCCAGAAGCGGGCCAGCGGTTCGCAGCCGGTTTCGTAGCGGCCGGCGTTGACCTCGTCCACCGCATAGGCTAATTCTTCGCGCTGGGCAGCGTCAAACAGCTCCGGCCCGAGCCAGTAGCCGTCCGCTTCGAAGCGGGTTCGCGCCTGCTCGTCGACGACCATTTCCTCCACTAACATACCCCGTTCCTCCTGTGAAATGTTCAGCCCTCAACATCCTACATCAACCCTTCAACCCGGTCAACGCGATGCCTTCGATGAAGTAGCGTTGCAAAAAGAAGAAGAGCAGCACGACCGGCAGCACCATCATCACCGAGGCCGCCATCAGCTGCTGCCATTCCACGGTGTTCTGCGTCTTGTAGAAGTCCTGCAGTCCCAACGCCAGCGGCTTCTTGTCCTGACTGTCCACAGTTTACTGCAGTTCTCACCGAAAATCCACGAAGCGACACGAAGGGGTCTGTCCCAGATTTTTGGGTGGACGTTGTCTGAATCAGGATTTACAGGATTTGGGGATTTTCGGGATTGCAGGCGACCGATCGATTCTTGTTCAGCGGTTCCTTTTTGCGTCGGTTGAAAGGGCAGTTCGCAGAGGGACAACATTTTGGATTGCACCCACACGAAGTTACACGAAGAAAATCTTTAGGGCAATTGCTTTCCACTACCGACTGCAAATCTCATTCCTCGTGGTCCGCGCGCGGGATCAGAAGGGTGCCGTCGGCGGCCTCGGCGCGGAAGGCGAAGGCCCAGCCGCCGTGATTCGAGCCGCGATCGTTGCTCAGCTTGAGGGCGACGGTGTTGGCGCCGGCGCGCAGACGCACGGGCAGGCTGCGGGCGCGGAAGGCGTAGTTGTGGCCGAGGTCGAAGCGGTCATCGTTTACTTGCAACGTGAGGGCGTCGTCCCAGGCCAGGTGCAGGGTGGCGGCTGTGTCGGCGGGCGCGTGCAGGACGCAGCGCGCGAGGGCGGCGCCGATGTCGGTCTTGCCTACGCCGCGGCCCCATGGCCGGAAGAGGTGGTTGAAGTCGATGAAGCTGTGGTGGGCCGCGCGGCGCACCCAGCGCGCCCTGTCCCTTCCCTGCTGCCGCGAACCGTCGGTCAACCAAGCGGACTCGGCACCGTGCAGCCCGTCGTAGCTGGCGTCCGGTTCGAAGACGGTCTCCGGCGGCAACGTCGCGGCCATGGCCTGGCCGTCGTGGTTGGCGAAGGGGCCGCACAGCCACCATTCGCCGCTCTCGGGCAGCGCGAGGTCATGGGTGCCGCGCGGAAGCTCGACGCCGGGCAGCAGCTGCGGCCAGTCGGGCATGGTGAAGAAGGGGCGCACGGCGTCCTGCTGGTACCAGTAGACGGTGGAGCAGATGTCGTTGGCCATGCAGCCGAAGCGCATGTGAATCGACTGCCGGAAGGGGAGCGTGTCCTTCTCGAAGAAGCGGTAGCCAACCAGCCGCTGCGCGGGGCGGGCTTCGCCGACGTCGTCGTGGACGTAGTAGGGCATGGCGGCGTAGTGGTGCGTTTCGGGCGGGTGGAGGGCGCCGCCATAGCCGGAGCCGAAGGTGTCCTCGCCGCCGATGCCGCGCAGGAAGACGGGGTGCTCGTCCTGGCCGTCGATGTAGATGTTCTCGGCGCCACCGTGGCTCCAGCGGTCGGTGTCGTCGAGCAGGCGCACGCCGTAGACGAAGCCCAGCAGCTGGCCCGGCCCGTCGGCGTCAAGCATGAGGTACTCCTCGCCGTAGCGCTGGGTGGGCATTTCGCGGCGCCAGCGGGCGCAGAAGCGGCGCGGCTCGTGCAGGGTCTGGCCGGGATAGCGGTGCCAGTCGACTTGGAGGTAGGCGTGGTTTCCCTCGGGGCCGGCTTCGAATTCGATGCGGGCGGAGCGGGCGAAGGGCATGGGGAAGTAGCAGTTGTAGCCGATCCAGGCCTTGACGGAGAGGAAGTGGGAGTCGATGGGATACCAGCCGAGCCCGTGCATGACACCGAAGAAGTCGCCGACAGGGGCCTCTACATACGGCTCCGGCTCGTCGTCGAAGTAGATGCGGATGATGGCTTTGCGGCTGGCTAGCGGCAGGCGCTCCGGCCGCGCCAAGACGACCCAGATGTGCTGAATGCAGCCGGGTCCGTCGAGTTCGGCGTAGGTGGTGCGCTGGTTGGCGGGGAGCGGGCCGGTGGTGGAGACGCGGTCAGGGATGGGGGAGGGAGGGAGTTGGAGGTTCATGGGATGGTCTCCGGGTTGGGATGGGGGGATATTGGCAGATCGGGCTTGATGCTCTTAGTTTACTGCTTATTGCGTTTCAGGTATAGCGCGGTTATCGACCGGAGACGATACACACTATGCAAGGGGGACCGGTGTCGGGGCCAGGGCTATCGCGAACTTCGTGATAGTAGCGGATTGTCCGCTAATTCCAGCAGGAAACGAGCATTGACGGCCCCGATTTCACCTGGATAGCGTCTGAATCTTGCCCAATTCCTCCATCAGGTAGGTGAAGGAGGCCGAAAACTTAAGGTTCGCGATTGCCCTGGTGTCGGGGCTTGAGGTAGACTCCAAAAGGCTGGACCATGAGCTAAGGTATAATGAAGCAGATCGCCAGGTGCGGGGAGGGGCGGTTCAATGATCAGGGAACGGTGTGGACATAGGGCGGCCAGCCACAACGGTTCGAACGTACTCTGTTTTTCCCGTTTCGCGGTCCGATGATCGGGACCCACCATGGGAGGTACTGTGAGACACAATTGGCGTGAAATCCTGAGCATTCTGATTTGGGTCATGGTCGGCGCGGTAGGCGTCGGCATCACCTGGTTGATCGATCTGTACGGTCCACTTTCCTTGAATTCAGAGGACAGCAAAAAGATCCTGATTATAGGTTTTCTCGTCTGGTGTGTATCAGGAGCCTTAGCGATAGTATTGAGTGGCCCTTTCAACTCGCTCTTCAACAAGGTCATGCGCAGGATTGATAGAAGATGGAATAAGGGAGGGACAGATGATGGCGTTTGAGTATGCGGTCGTGATTGAAAAAGCAACTGACAACTACTGCGCCTACGTGCCCGATCTGCCCGGCTGTGTGGCAACGGGTGAGACACGCGAGGAGACCTTTCAGCAAATATCTGAAGCGGTCGTCTTCCATCTGGAGGGGTTGAAGGAGGACGGGCTTCCGATTCCCGAACCGGAGTCATCTACGGCTGTGGTGAGGGTATAGTAGACAATTACGCTAACAGGGTTAAGCCTGTCAGACAGCTGCCGGCACCGTTCTCGCGTGTGTAATGTCCTGCCTGGTTACGGGACGCGCCTGTGACGGCAATACAGTAGCAATCGCAACTGTCTCGCCATCCAGAGACAGGAACTCCGCCACAAAGGCTTCTTCATTGGGGTGGATGTGGACAATAGCGCCAACATCGCCTGGCTTCAGTTCTTCCTGTTCATCGCCTATAACGGCGGCAGTGAGCACGATCTGCTCATGTTCCTTGAACACCTCTCACCTCCTGCGCGGGTGTGCCGTAATAAACCTGGGAAAGTCGCTCTCAAGGTCGATCTGCCAGACGGTTCTCACCCAGGGATTGCGCCCGTCAGGTGTCTCTATCGCCCCGTCCACATGATAGCGTGGACCGTATGGGGTCTCCACAACACGGGCGACTTCATGGGATGCCGCCTGTCGTTTCAACGCGTATGCTAGCTCCTCCCAGCGATTTATATTGAACCCAAACCTCTGAAAGAAATCCGCCTTGGCTCTGCCACGCGGATTGACAGACGACAGCAGGTAGTGCGTGATCTTTTGGCGGTCGATCCGCGCTTGATGCGCGTTGGGAAGCCTCAATCACAGTCCTCTCGTCTGACCGCCTTCCAGCGTGCGACAGTAGCGGCATTGAACTCCAGCCTTTTCGAGTCGCAGTCGATTTCTCCAACTGTCGTCAAGCCACATTCACGACCTTGTTGCCAGGTTCGGAATCGGCACAGCAGTTTCAAAAGGTGTTGCCAAAGTATATCATGGGTGCGCCAACCGTCGAATCAGGAGAAGAAGCATCGCCCCAACCATGGGAGGGTTTTCCTGTGGGCTAACGCCAGAGAAGCAGCTCTAATCGAATCCTGTTGAGTGGCGGCTTGACAGCCTCGATATCTATGGTGGGCCCCAATATTTGGACCACGGAGTGGAAAAAATAAGGTGCATCCGTCCGGTTGCGGCCGGCCCTGATCAGGGCAAGGAGCGCTCTTCAGCCGGCGTGCGATAGTTGAGACTTTGATGCGGTCTCTCCTAGTTGTAGAAGTCGAAGCAGGCGGTCAAACCGGTTTGCAGCTGACGCACCGTTCCATCACCGACCGCTGCGGCCCATTGGCGATCCCAGTCGGTGGCGGATCTCCCCACTTCCCCCAAGACGACCCGACCCGTCCTCCCGAACCATCACTGCACGACTTCAAAATCATATCTCTCTTTTCGCATCCGCAGATCGAAATAGTACAGAACGATCGCGCTGACATAGAACGGCGTGGTAATGATGGACAACAGATTCGAGACTGCACTGTTGAGACCGCTATTCCATGACTGGTCAACGGCCGGCGCTACGGCAGCCACTGCGAAATACACCAACGCTCCGACCAGACCGCCGACCAATCCCATAACTATGGATAAGAGAATAAGATAGCCAGCGGCGCGCAGAACATAGTCCCGGCTCAGATTCCAGCTGCGCCCCAAGGATTCTAGTGGCCCCGTCCCTTCCACCATCAACGCGGTCTCGGCAACTATCCAGCGAGCAGACAAATATAGAAGAGCGATCAGAATCAGGACTCCTGTAAGGCAAGAACCGATGCCCCCCCACAAGGCATTCCCCAGCACGTTCGTAACCGCCTCCATGTCACCAGGTTTGAAGGGAGCAGAGAGTGCGTCACGAATTTCACCAAGAGGAAAGTCGGTCCTAGAGAGCCCAACCCAGATCGGTATCATCAATGTAATGGTTGCACCGATGTATACTGCCGTCGAAGCCACCAACATGCCGATGTCAGCTGGCAGGCGACGCAGACCCCGCCCGACAGCTGTCCTGACGGTAAGAGGACGCCCGTGCAATGAATCGACGCAGTGGGAAATGAGCGACAAGCTAACTATCGCTTCGATGGGAAATACGATGAAAGTGAAAATTGTGGTGGTCAAAACATCCTTTACATAGAAGAAGGACAGTACAGCGACCGGGAGGTAGAAGATGGCGGCTGTGCGCAGAAAAACACTGCTGTGGGTGCGATACATGCCGAAAGTGCGACCCAGCAGTTTGCCGATTGTTTGGGGAGTGGAGGTCGAGAATGGGGGCATTGGGAGGAATTCCAGTCCGCGTGCAGTGCGGGATTACTCCAATCTCTTTCGGTTTCGAGAAAGTCTCTTAATTGTTTTAAGTTCATTTTCCGGCGATTTTCTTACTATATTGTAATTGAAATCCTGTAGATCTCTTATCTCCTATTTTCGGGAGGGTGCTCAGGCAGAAAATACTCAGTTCGGTTGCCTGTGGTTGTCTGAACTTTGATTTGGCGGATGGGCTGCGATTTCACACCTGCCACGAGTTAGGCTTGGGCGGAGCACTTCAGGGCGGCCGCCCTGCTGGCACGTGAAACCCCTGGCGGCGTGGCGTGGTTTTGGAGGGGGGCGTTGCGAGGGGAATCCCCCGCACAAGGGAAGGCCGAAGGCCCGACCGCCCAAAACTGCAGTGGTCAGTGGATAGTGGTTAGCTGTCAGAAGAGGCGCGGGTGTTTGGCGCCGGTCAGCCTTTGAGGCCGGTCATGGTCATGGATTCGACGAACTGCTTTTGGATGACGAGGTAGAGGAGGAATATGGGCAGGGCGACGACGGTTGCGGCGGCCATGATGGCGTCCCAGCGCTGCTCGGCGAAGGCGTGGTAGCGGGAGAGGACGATGGGCAGGGCGGTCAGCTCGTCGCTGCGGATGACGAGAAACGGCCAGAGGAAGGCGTTCCAGGACCAGTAGTTCCTTTTGGCTTACTTCGGGCTGAGGGTCTGTGGAGTGTCTTCTGCGCGGGAAATTGGTGGTGGAGTGGATGGTATGTTGGGTGGTATGGGAAAGGTGCTGCTTTATGAAGGGTAACTTGCTTTGGCATTACAGTGAGCTGATATTTTTTGTCGGGCTTGTTGTAGGATCGTACGGGCCGTGGCAGCCGGGAGTTTTCCGGTTTGATCCAGGAGATAGGGACTTATATTGGGTGGGGATTGGGAAGTCAAGGCGGTCTCAGGGGGCCGGGTTAGTCGCGGAATTCGCAGGCCCCCGTGTGGGAACCATCGTCATGGAGGTCGGGAACTGGGCCCGCCAATCTGTTACTACAGGCTTCAGCGATTGGCTTTGCGTAGACAAGCTGTGCTATCACGGGTCTGAGCAAAAACGGTGGGGATTGGCGAAACGTTGGAGTAATCACATCACACATCGAAACATGAACTAATGTACTGATTCTAGAGAAGTGTGATACGATTCATTGTTACAATAGGCGTGACACATGGCGGCTTCCCAGCTAGTATTCATCAAGTGGGTAGTCGCGTCCAAGCAGTGCAAATCGCATGCTAATTCACGGTGTGTTCTCAAGACGACAGAAACAAAGTCGGGGCGAAGAGCCCGAAGTATACCAATACGAGACGATCCCCAAAGAATTGCGAGTTCAGGTTATCCACATCCTGAATGATGTCTTCCAAATTGTCCACTACGGCGACACCGTTGGGGAGTACAACGAATCGCGAGATAAGGCATTCAAGTGGGTACACGAGGAAATCCACGAGATCCTATGCGACGAATACGGTATTTTCAAACTTGATGACAGTTCCAGCGACGTTGCTGAGGCTGTCCGAAACTTCCTTCTGCAGACACCGAATACAGTAAAAGCGATTGACGTCATTGAGCTTGCATTCAACTATATTGAACGCTATATTGACCGCTCTGTCCCTGAAAGCCAATATAATACAATTACTGAACGAAAAATCTCACCCGACGATGCGATAGTAAAGTTGAATCGTCGGTTCCGCGAGCACGGCGTAGGGTTTCAGTACGAATCTGGCCAGATAGTCCGAGTTGATTCGCAGTTGATCCACGCAGAAATTGTGCGCCCTGCACTACACTTCCTTTCCGCCCCGATGTATGAAGGCGCAAATGCGGAATTTCTGAGCGCTCACAAGCATTTTCGAATGGGAAGGAAGAAGGAGTGCGTTAATGACTGCCTCAAAGCGTTTGAGAGTTGCCTCAAAGCGATCTGCAGTAAGAGAGGGTGGGACTACACTGAAAAAGATACCGCCAAGCGACTGACGGAGATCGTGTTCGAAAAGGGGTTGCTGCCAGAATTCATGGAGTCTCACTTCTCAGGGTTGAGGGGTGCGCTGGAGTCCAGCGTGCCGCCTGTTCGCAATAGGCTTTCGGGACATGGACAGGGTCCTAAAGAGATCATTGTGCCGGATTACGTAGCCTCATACGCGCTTCATCTAACAGCATCGAACATTCTCTTGCTGGCGAAAGCAGACGAGAAAAAAAAGAACAGTGCCTACACGTACCAAGACGAGTGAAATGGGCATATGGAAGGCCAGTATGGTGAGCCCCAATCTTTGGACCACGAAACGAGAAAGATAAGGTGCATTCAGACGGATGCGGTCTGCCGCCATCAGAGCACGAGGTGGTCTTCCGCCGGCGTGAGATAGTTGAGACTTTTATGTGGCCTCTCATGGTTGTAGAAGTCGAAGTATGCGCTTAAGCCGGTTTGCAGCTCACGCACCGTGTCATACTGGTTGAGATAGATGTTCTCGTATTTGACACTGCGCCATAAGCGTTCGCAGAAGACGTTGTCGAGGGCGCGGCCGCGGCCGTCCATACTGACCTGAATGTTGGCTGCGAGCAGGCAGGCAGTGAAGGCATCGGCCGTGAACTGTGCGCCTTGGTCGGTGTTGAAGATCCTGGGCCGACCCTTGCAGAGCGCCCGGCACAGGGCATCGAGACAGAAGATGCCGTCCAGGGTGTTGGAAAGCTGCCAGGCGAGCACATAGCGACTGTGCCAGTCGATGACAGCGACCAGGTACATGAAGCCACGAAGCATCGGTACGTAGGTGATGTCTGCGCTCCAGACCTGGTTGACGTGGGTAATCGGCAGGTTGCGCAAAAGATAAGGATAGAGCTTGTGTCCCTTGCCAGGAGAACTGCTGCTTCTCCTGGGGTAGATAGCTTGAATGTCCATCATACGCATCAGCCGTCTGACCCGCTTGCCATTGATGGCGTAGCCCAGCCGGCGCAGAGAGGCGGTCATCTTGCGCCAGCCATAAAAGGGGGTGCGCAGAAATTGCTCGTCAATCAGGCGCATCAGTTGCAGGTTCAGTGCTGACTCGGGCGTCGCTTGGTAGTAGTACGACGACCAATTGAGCCCGAGCAGTTCACCCTTCCGCCGTACACTTAGAGTCGGGTTTGCTACCTCGACCATATGCCGTCTCTCACGGACCGAAGTGGGCAACTTTTTTTTTCAGCCACTCAAGTTCCATCTTGAGCCGCCCGATCTGTTCATAGAGTTCTGCTTCCTGTGCCTCCTGCTCCTTTTGTTTGCGTTCGCCGTTCGTAGCGAAGACTTGGGGCCCGTCTTCCTGCAACTGCCGTTTCCAGGCCCGTATCAGGTTGGCATGAATCGCGTGTTCACTCGATAACTGGCTAATCGTCTTGCTGCCTTCAAGCGCTTCCAAGGCAACCCGGAACTTGCAGGCTGCCGTGTGTCTCCGTCGATTCTTGACCATTGAACTGGCCCTCCACGTGCTGGGTGATCTGCTCCATTGTAGGGTAGACAGCAAGCGAGTTGCCTTTTGGCACTTTTCCTACTGCCCCCCTCCGAACCGTGCTTGCGGCTTTCACCGCACACGGCTCTCCAGTGTGTCTTTCCATTTATCGTTCTTTCTGGATGACTTCAACTACAGTTTCGACTTTTTTGCATTACGCATGTCTCACTGTCTTTCTGTCTGACACACCTGTCTCCCTTCGCCATGTAAGAGGCTTTCCCTCTCTCAGACTACTATGGAGACTCCGTTACCCTATGCCTCTCGGCACCTAGGCAATCACGGATTCCGTAACGAATCCCTGTACAGTATCCCTTAGACTCCCCGTTTGTCTCCTTACCCTTGCTCTCTGCAAGTCGTTCCCCTGCGGCGGGTAGTACAGACAGTGTATAAATATCAGCACCGTTGGGGCTTGGGTTTCAGCCACTTTCCCAAGGACGGCTAATTTACGCCAACTGGAGACTAGGATTCAAGCAGTCTAGCCTTAGTCATAGGATACAGGTCTTGGCGGTCTGATGTTCATTGTGGCTATCCTATCCTCCGCCTTTACCACCATGCTATTTTCCCTTCATCCTTTCGGAATCCGGTAGGGTGGTTGACCTACGGGGTGTCCCGCTCCCCGTGTCCACTTTGTGGGCAAGGGACTAGCTCGTAAACCGTCGCACATACACCTTAGCCCGTGGTCCAGTTTTTGGGGCCCACTTCACAGTTTCTGGCACATTGTGGTAGACTCCGGTTTGACAACACGCCAAACGTACGGCGGTGTCCATACATTTACCCACTGAAAATCTAGCTGTTTTCTCCTCTTGCGACCTAACTGTGGTGGAGTCTCACTTAGAAAGAGATGGTCGGCACCTATGAACCTCCTTGAATCAAGAACTAGGATTTCCCGATTGATGTCGATATTCGTCGACGAGGTAAGGAATGCAAATGTGATGGGCCAGACGGATATCAATAAGATCTCTGAAACTGTTCTAATTCCACTTTTTATTGAAGTTTATGGCTACAGGAATCTCAGGAACTTAAATACGTCTGAAAATGCCAATTATCCCGCAATTGATTTAGCTGACGATGATGCAAGAGTGGCCTTTCAGATTACTTCGAAGGCGGATCTTGAAAAGGTCAAGAATACCTTGCGTATGTTTATTGACCACAATCTGCACCGAAAGTATGACAGACTTTTCATTTATGTCTTGACCGAAAAACAGAGATCATATTCCAAGGACCCGTGTATAGAAATTGTTCAAGGCAAGCTTGATTTTGACCCTGCCAGAGACATATTGGATTGCCGTAACTTACTCAAGAAGGTGGGGGAATTTCAGATTTCCAAGACGCGCAAGATTCAGGACATTCTTGAAGCCAACTTTGGAGAAAGCAAGGCGCCACTATTCTTGATAGAAGATGAGCAGTTTACCGAAAACGTACACTTAAATCTACTCGAACTGTCGATTCCTTCAACTCTATACTTAGCCGAGCATGCAATTGACAGAAATTCGGTCCCTCGTACCACCCGCAAATACCGCTTAGGTCCATATAGACGAAGAACTTCAAGAGAGATGGTGCAGGACGCTCTCAAGCAGCGCGGTTTGAGATTCTGGTTAGATTGGGAGTGCTATCAAAAGCAGATTATCACATTTCACGACCTTAGTGACAGACATTTACCACTAGCTCAGATAGTAGACCAAGGCACTGTAACTCCGCTCCAACCTGAGGAATTCTACGGCATTGATGACGACCATGAAAGGGTCTTTAAGACTCTATTGGGGCGTTGCCTACAACAGAAGCTATATCTCCAGGATGTCCATTGGCAAAATGAGGATAAGCTCTTTATCTTTGTCGGAGTGGACGAAGCAGCGACTCGTACAGAGCAATGGTACGGCAAACGCGAGGTCGGTCGCGTGGTTTATGAACGCGTAATGAAGAAAAAACTGCCTGATCAGATTTCGCACTACAAGCACTTTGCTTTCCGGACTCAATACAAACGTTTTGAAAGAAAGTGGTACCTACTTATTAAACCTGATTGGTTCTTCAGCGTCGACAGCTATAAGCGATCGCCATTCAGTTCGGAGAGAGTAGACTGGCTTAAGAAGCAGGAGAGCAACTCCCATGTATTCAACCACTTGAGGTTTATCGTTCACTTTCTTACACATGAGAAGCCATCAGGGCTATTCGAAGAAAGATTTAGTTATCCCTTCTTGTCGTTTGGAGAACTGTTGAACTTCAATGCTGCCCTTGCGCTAGATGATAATGACTGGAATCCTTCTAGCGCTCCAGAAAAGAGAGATTCTGGTCAGTTGGAGATATTTGACCAATGAGACTTAATTTTGTCGACGAACCGCCTCTTGAATTCGGTCGGGGCACACATATTTGCCCCAAGGCTGGAATAGCCCAGTTCAGCGTCTTTGATACCAATGACGACTTAAGACGCGAACGAATTTTCGTCGGCGCAGTCGGCACAAGCGACACTTTGTCTCGACTCAAAAGCTGGATGGACAGGTGCTCCCGCCCTATCTTGCCCCCCGCTGAAAGCAACCAGCCTAACCTTTATCCTGAGTTTTGTGGTTTCCATAAGGAATCTGGCTATAAGGCGCTTTTCGTAATGGAGGAAGAGATCACCCGTCCGATTAACAATTCTGACATCAAGAGGATCCTCAAAATCAAGAAGTGGAACGATAGGGTGAATGAAGCAGTTGACATGTATTACCAGCATGTTAAATTCTTGGCTCAGAATAGAACAGTTGACGTTATTGTTTGTGTTATTCCTACAGATCTGTACAACAAGATAGCAAAACAAGACCAAAGTCCCGTTGAAGAGACCGCCATTGAAGAGGAACCGAATGATGTCTTAGAGACCAATTTCAGAAGAGCTTTGAAGGCGAAGGCCATGCATCTCGGCAGGCCACTGCAACTAATGAGGGAATTGTCATTAGAATCAAACGCGAAAACACAACAAGATGACGCTACGAAAGCGTGGAACTTCTGTACAGCGCTATATTACAAAGCGAATCCAGCGACAGTGCCATGGAAATTGGTGACAAACATCAATCGGCCATCGATCTGTTTTGTGGGCATTGGATTCTACCGAAGTCGAAACCGAAAAGTGCTTAACACAAGCTTGGCACAGATATTCAATGAGTTGGGTAATGGCGTCATTTTGAGAGGCACACCTGTTGATCTGAACAAAGATGATCGTCGGCCCCACTTATCTGGTGAACAAGCATTTGAGTTACTTAAGAGAGCGCTGGCCGAGTACGAAACTGCCCTCGGCAACTCTCCAGGAAGACTGGTTATGCACAAGTCTTCAAACTTCACGGAAGAAGAGCTTAATGGCTTCCGCGAAGCAACGGAGGAGGCGCGCATAAGTGCGCTCGATTTTGTGACCATTCTCGACACTGATATGAGATTGGTGCGAGAGGGGATTTATCCACCCTATAGAGGGACCCATATTGAACTCGACGCCAGTACACACCTCCTGTACACCCGAGGGGCCGTTAAACATTACAAGACGTACCCGGGGTCATATGTTCCCCAACCACTTGAGATTCGAATCGTTGAGTCAGATGAATCCCCTGGAGTCATTTGTCAGGAAATACTGGGGCTTACAAAGATGAATTGGAACAACACTCAATTCGACCGCAAGTATCCGATCACAATAGAGTGTGCTCGAAAAGTAGGGGAGATTATGAAGTATTTGAACGAATACGAACAACCTCAGATACGCTACAGTTATTATATGTAGGCATATGTTTGGCCCAGTTAGAATGCTTGTTTGAAATGATTGGCCCCAATAACCGGACTACGGGCTTAGGTGTAAAATGGAGCAATTCGGAAATGCGTTCCGAGACATTGTTCAGCAATTTGAGACGCTAAATCTTTGGAGAAAAGATGGAGCACGGGCGCCTCATAGGTCGCTGCTGGTTCTATATGCAATCAGGGAGTTGCTACGAGGAAAGAACCGTCTCCTTCCATACACCGAAATAGACGTCTGCTTCGGAAACATCCTAAGCAAATATGGCCCCAGGCGATCGCGACAAGGAACGCAATACCCCTTCTGGCGGCTCCAGAGCGACGAGATTTGGGAAGTCACCGACGCCGACAAAGTTCGCTAAACCGCTAGCAGGGATGCATTCAAGAGCGATCTAGTGAATTTTGAAGTTCGTGGGGGCTTCCCCAAGGAAATTTCCGAGCACTTACTGTCGGACTCTGAGTTGGCGTCTGAAATCGTCCAGATGATGTTAGACGGGCATTTCCTGGATACTTGACACGGGGACATTCTGCAGAGAGTCGGGATCGAGATGACTTCCAAAGGCACGATTCTCCAGGAACGCGACCCCAAATTCCGGGCGAACATCTTGAGAGCTTACGAGTATCGATGCGCTGTTTGCGGCTTTGACGTGAGACTGGGGCATCAGCCCTTTGCGTTAGAAGCTGCTCACATTAAGTGGCGTCAGGCAGGAGGGCCCGATCTAGAGGTAAACGGGCTGGCACATTGTTCACTCCATCATAAGTTATTCGACCGCGGTGCGTTTACCCTAACCAACGATTTGGCAGTACTGGTGTCGGGCGACGCTCATGGAACCTCGGGCTTTCAGGAATGGCTGAATCGGTTCCACGGGGAGAAACTTAATTTTCCTCAGAGGCAGATCTAATTTCCAAGCAAGAACCTCACGCGTTAGCATGTTAAAGAGGTATTTCAAGGGAAGTATCGCGAACTATAAACGGCATTAATTCGAGGAATTCCCGGTTCTACGCACTCATCTGTCTACTTGCTCAGTTAAGCTGGTAACAAGGCGCTAAATACTGCTGTTCTTCATCCCTCTAATACATCTGAAGTAGATCCATGTCCTCCCAAATGCCTCAAGGAGTCAAGAGATCTATCGCCATCAAGGCAGTAATGGTCTTGAGTTTCTGCTGACTAGACGGAAATACGATGTGAGGCAGTGAGCCTAAACATGCAATTCATTAAGAACGGTCCCGATATCCCAGAGCGCCTACTCCAAGCGCATGAAGACGGAAAAATCGTCTTTTTTTGTGGGGCAGGGATTTCCTACCCCGCGGGTCTACCAGGATTCGAAGGTCTAGTAAGAGAGCTCTATTGCGGACTGGGGGTACAAGAGAATGAAGTTGAACGGGCTGCGATCAAGAGAATGCAGTATGATACAGCAATTGGATTGCTAGAGGGACGAGTCATAGGAAAACGAAAAAAAGTTCGCAACAAGCTGGCCGAAATCCTAACGCCCGATTCTTCGATTTCAGGCGCCACAAAGATGCATAAGGTAATGCTCACCCTTGCTCAAAACCGTGAAAGATCACTTCGGCTGGTCACCACCAATTTCGATCGACTGTTTCAAAAGGCGCTCGAACAAAAAGGGCTATTTGTTCCCACATTTCAGGCACCGCTTTTGCCTGTCCCGAAAAACCGTTGGCATGGGCTTGTTTACCTGCATGGACTGCTGCCAGACGAACCGAATCGGGAAAATTTAGACCAGCTAGTCCTCTCCAGTGGTGACTTTGGATTGGCATATCTTACCGACGCTTGGGCCGCCCGCTTCGTCGGCGAACTGTTTCGCAACTTCACAGTTTGCTTCGTCGGCTATAGCATCAATGACCCTGTTTTACGGTATATGACAGATGCACTTGCTGCTGATAAATTGCTAGGGGAGTCGCCGTCCGAAATGTTTGCCTTTGGCAGCTACTCCAGAGGAAAAGAACCGGAGCAAGAACGAGAATGGAGGGCAAAGAACGTCACTCCAATCCTATACCGACAATATCATCGCCATTTCTATCTGCAAAAGACGCTTCGTGTTTGGAGTGAAATGTACCGCGATGGTGTTCAGGGAAAGGAGCAGGTTGTCGTTCGCTTTGCAGGTGTTAATCCAGCTTCGAATTCCAAAAATGATAATTTAGTCGGTCGGATGATTTGGGCACTAAGTGACCCATCTGGCAGACCTGCCAGACGATTTGCTGAAAACGATCCAGTTCCAAGTATTGACTGGTTGGAACCCTTGAGCGAAAACAGCTATAAGCATTCTGACCTCGGTCTCTTCGGTATTGCACCGATGGGAAACATAGATGCTGAACTATCTTTCAGCTTGATTCATAGACCGACTCCATATAGGCTCGCCCCCGCGATGGCATTGGCCAGCCCAGATTCGAGTGGGAGACTGGACAGAGTTATGCACAGTCTAGGCATTTGGCTCACTCGTCATCTGAACGACCCAAAGTTAGTTTTGTGGATTGCTGAGCACGGGGGAAGGGTACACTATCAGTTTGGTCAATTAATCGAACGTAAAATCGCTCAAATTGAGGACCTTGAGGAGGATGATAGCCATCAAGAACTTTCTAGCGCCCTTCGGGCTGCTCCTAATTCTATTCCCAGCCATTTCATGAGAACCCTGTGGCGACTGCTCTTAAAGGGACGACTCAAATCAAGGGGCGACAGAGATAGCTTGTTTCGCTGGAGCGATAGATTTAGCCGGAACGGACTCACGTTGTCCCTACGTTTAGAGTTGCGTGAGAGCCTCAAACCTTGCGTGCTCATCCGCAAGCGAATCTCTTGGCCGGCTGAATATGGTGCGACTCTGCAACGGAAGCAGCTTGTAGACTGGGAGGTAATTCCCTCAGCTGAACACTTACATGCTGTTCTTCATGATCTTCATAATGAATCGAAGTGGGTGGAAAAGCTCCCTGACTTGCTTTCTGACTTCAGCCTGTTGCTGCACGACACTCTCGACTTGATGCGGGAACTTATGGGTGTCGAACATCGAAACGTCTTTTCAAGTATGGCTCAACCATCCATAAGCGAACATTCCCAGAACGAGCGTTTCTTTGAATGGACAGTTCTAATCGACTTGACACGCGAAGCTTGGATTGCGATGGCTAAACTCTATCCCAAGCGAGCGAACATGGTCGCGGAGGCCTGGGTGTGGATGCCTTATCCCCTATTCAAGCGGTTGGCCTTTTTTGCTGCTACATACAATGAGGTGGTTCCTGCTGACCAAGCATTGAATTGGTTGTTGCATGATGAGAACTGGTGGCTTTGGTCAATAGAGACTCAGCGCGAGGCTATTCGATTGCTGGCCGTTCTAGCGCCTCGGCTTGACAGTGCAGCAAGTTTGGAATTGGAGCGCGCGATTCTACGAGGGCCTCCTCCTGATATGCATTACAACAGTGATGAACAAGCAAGATAGAGGGAACCGCTTCTTTGATTACGATATTTGGCTACGCTTGGCCAAAGTGAAGGAAACCGGTGCAGAACTCGGCGAAGCGGCTCAAAGTAAACTGGATGAGTTGTCGCAACAGTACCCAGATTGGCAACTCGCGATCGACCAAAAGGATGAGTTTGCCACATGGATGGAACCTCGCGATGTTTCGCGAGAGTTTGTTCCTGCTCCTCTGGAGCAAGATGAACTAGAGGGGTGGCTACGACAACATACCTTTATTACTTGGGACGTAAATGCCTGGCAGCTACGTTGTCGGGAAGATTTTCCGACCGTAGCGGCCGCTTTAACCGCTTTAGCACTTGAAGGTGTGTGGCCGAGCGATCATTGGAAGACAGCACTTCTCTCTTGGACTGACGAAGAAAGTCTTAGGTCCTCTTGGCGCAAACTGGCGCAGTTCTTCGCCGAGTCACCAGACGATTTCATTGGAGAAATCGCTCATGAGTTAATCTTGTGGTTGATGGAGCAAGCAAAGCAATTTGTCGGCCAAGAAGAACTCTTCTTTGGTCTTCTTGATCGCATTCTAGATCTAGAGCTTCCAGGTTCGGGGCGTAACGGAGAGGATCTGGTCAGCCAGGCATTTTACCATCCAGTAGGACGTGTGACCGAAACGCTTATGCGCTGGTGGTATCGTCATCCCTTACAAGACGGCGAAGGCCTCCAAGACAGATTCCAGACATTTCTTGATCGCCTCTGCGACACTGGAAACAAGAGATTTCGGCATGGCAGAGTCATACTGGCTATTAATTTGATCACTCTCTACCGAGTAGATGAAATTTGGACTACCGAGAATCTGCTGCCGCAACTTGATTGGCAGCGCTCTCATGCCGAGGCCCAAGCCACGTGGCAAGGCTTACTGTGGTCACATCGCTTATACTGGCAATTGATGGAAGCCATAAAAGAACAGTTTCTCAATACCGCACGGCACTTTGCGGAACTCGGAAAACACGGGGAAAATTACGCGTCATTATTGACTTTTGTAGCACTGGACCGTGGTGACCTATTCAGTAAGAGAAAATTGGCAGATGCCACTCATGAACTGTCGCCGGAGGGTTTATTTTTTGTGGCGGAATCACTGGTAAGAGCACTCTCAGGAGCCGGAGAGCAACGTGTCGAATACTGGAAGAATCGTATATTGCCATATCTGGATTCGACTTGGCCTAATGCAATTGAAGTTGCCACCCCAGAGATCATAGAGAGCTTAGCTCGGCTTTGTATAGCTGCAAGAGATGCGTTTCCTGAAGCAACGAGGAGGTTGAATCATTGGCTGCGACATCCTGTCGATGACCCACAGAGGACGCGTAGAGCAAACAGGGTTATCTATGAGCTTGACGAGGCCAAACTGAGTATGTGTTTTCCAGACGAAGCATTGTTGCTCTTAGACAGTCTCAATCTCAGGAGAGATGAAGCGTGGCTAGTCAGTGATCATTTAGCAAAATGTTTGGACGATATTCGAAGTGGCAATCCGAATCTCAAGACAGATCCGCGATTCCAAAAGCTTGAGACATTGTGCCAGGATCAATAACCAGAGTTTACTCAACTGTTTGCCTCCTATCTAAGCATATCGTCCCAATAACTCTAAGAGAAGAGTCTTATGCCCGCCACTGGGCCCGCGCTAATACGACCAGGCCGACCAATATCAAGAGCAAAGTGGTCTCCTTTCTAATTCGTAATATATGTTTCGAACACGTAACCTATATCCTGTTCAACCATTTGGAAATAACGGTGGTCGTTGATGCCCAAGGCTTTTTCGACGAGCTGGAATGGCAGATTTGCTTCCACGGCCAGAGGTTCAACATCCCTTGAAGGCAAACCCCTTAACACTTCAAAGACTCCAACCGCTAGCACTTCAGGGAAGTGCTCCATATCGACTGTCGCGAACACTGACCCACGCAAGGATCCGTCCTTCCAGTCCGCCCTAAGAACAGTGTGCTAAAATACCCCCAACTGAGCAGATCCATGGCTCCAGCAACTCTGCCGGCAGCGAAAGGAATAACATGACCACCACGCATCCCGCTCTCACCAAAGACGAAGTCCGGCTTTACCACGAGCAGGGCTGGGCAGGGCCGTACACGCTGATCTCGGAGGAGGAGATGGCGGGGGTGCGGCGGAGGATTGATGAGGAGATTCTGGAGCCGGGCAGGGCGCAGGGGCTGGCGGAGAGGGACTATTTTCATAACCGGCATCTGGATAACCGCTGCGTCTATGAGCTGCTGAGCCATCCGAACCTGGTGGAGAGGGCGGCGAGCTTGCTGGGGCCGCACCTGGTGCTGTGGCGCACGAATTTCCAGATTAAGGCGCCGCTGAGCGAGCAGGAGGACTGGGATACGGAGGTGCCTTGGCACCAGGATTGCGCGTACTTTCAGCCTTCGCCGAACGTGATTCTGTCGGCGTGGATCGCGGTGGATGAGACGACGCGGGCGAACGGCTGTATGCAGGTGCTGCCGGGCAGCCATAAACGGCTGTATCCGCACATCGAAGACCCGGACGCGGAGATGTTCAGCAGAGGGGTGGACCCGTCGACGTTTGACGCGAGCGAGGCGGTCGATCTGGAGCTGAAGCCGGGTGAGTTTATTTTCTTTAATGAGAGTTCGCTCCACTATTCGCCGCCGAACAAGTCGGAGACGCGGCGCTTCGGCATCACGCCGCGGCTGACGGTGCCTTTTGTCGACGTGGGCAGACGCGAGCAGATCGACGTGCTGATGGTCAAGGGCGAAGATTATATGGGGTTCTATAATGTGGTGGAGCCGCCGAACGGCAGGGGTTAGGGGTTAGGGGTTAGGGGTTAGAAACTGCATAGTATTGAGGGGCGCGAAAGGAGTCTTTCGCGCCTTTTCGCGCTTGGGGACTGAAGCCGGGAGGCCGTGGATAGTGAGCAGTGACCAAGTGCGGCACTGGTGGCCGGGCGCTAGTCTACAGGGACCTGTCGCCGGCTGGAGCCGTACCAATTGTATACGACGGCGCGGGGCGAGTTGATGTGGGCCGTGGTTGCGAGCAGTTGAGACATGGGACGGGATGACACGGAAGATATGTGCTCCCCCGTCCCACAGGAGATGATGTTGTGCTGACAACGGGTTGACGCATTGCGCGCGCAGAATGCTGGCCAGAAATGGCTACCAGCCCAGATGCTTTATGTTCCCTTCCTCGTTGATGGTGAAGATGTACGGTTTGTTCAGGTCGTACTCGTTATCAGCATAGAAGGTCGAGACGCGCAGCAGGCGGTTGTAGGTAAGATAGTCGACGACTACCTCCTTGCCGGTTCCGCTGTTGATACCGCGGTAGAGTTCCACTGCGGGCGGCACATGGCCGAATGGATAGTCGGACGCCATTGCGCTGATCGAATCGAACATCGGGCCGCTGAAAACGGCGCCTTTGCCCACGTAGATGAAGTGAAGCGCGCCGATCTTGTTGCGGCAGACCTGCACCGGCGTGGCCGGATGGGGCACAATGCAGGGCGAAGCCCACGGCGATGTAGGCGTGGGGGTTGGCCGTAGGCTCGTCGGCCTGTTGACCTGCGGTTCGCCGGGCGTTTTGGTCGGTGTGGGGCTGGGCAGGCCGGCTGGCTGCAGGGGACTCGGCGGCTGCATGGCAGTGGCCGTAGGCGTGGCTGTGGCGGGGGGCTGCTTCCGACTCGGCGCCTGCGTAACTGTGGCCGTAGCCGTAGCCGTGGCGATCGGCTGCTTCCGACTCGGCGCCTGCGTAGCTGTGGCCGTAGCCGTAGCCGTGGCAATCGGCTGCTTCCGACTCGGCGCCTGCGTAGCTGTGGCCGTAGCCGTAGCCGTGGCAATCGGCTGCTTCCGACTCGGCGCCTGCGTAGCTGTGGCCGTAGCCGTAGCCGTGGCAATCGGCTGCTTCCGACTCGGCGCCTGCGTAGCTGTGGCCGTAGCCGTAGCCGTGGCAATCGGCTGTTTTGGCTTCGAAGGCTGCGTAGCTGTAGCCGTGGCGGTGGGCGTGAGGGTGGGGGTTGGCAACTGCGGGTCCGGTGTCTGCGTAGCTGTGGCCGTGGCGGTCGGCAACTGCGGGTCGCCGACATCAAAGTCCACCTTGTCGGTAAGCGTAACTTTCTCATTTGAATCGGACTCGGCGTAGGTAACGGTCAATTGAAGTGTATAGGGGCCAGTTGGACACTCCCTTTTCAGGCGCAGAGGAATCGGGCTGAGCGTTCTGGAGGAGTTGTAAAACGCTGGCGCGAATGTCCGGTCTCTGTTCAATCCTTGCCCTTCGCAGATGTCGGGACTGGTTTCGCCGCTACGGCTCAGTATGTCGAAACGGTAAATTACGGAGGTGAATTTGTCTCTGTAGTCACAATCATTGTTATTGTCCTGATCGACGCAGGGGAAATTTTTGAGAAGAAAACCGGCGGACAAGTACTCTCCTGGCGGCACCGTTTCGTCCAGCAGAGCGGAATCAATGAACGTCGCGGGTGATTGGGCGTAGATATGCGGTAAGCCGGGTGTGACGAGTGCGGCTAGAAAGGCAAGTAGCAGCGCAAGCAACCCGACCAGCCTAGCAATTTGATTCCTGAAACTTGTTCGTTTCGGTTCCGTTGACATTTTCATCTCCCGTTCATATGCGCGAACCCTTTCGACCGGTACCACACTCAGCGGTTAATGGATGACGACCTCCTTGCCGGAGCCAGGACTGTTGTCGTGATAGATCTCAATTCCGCCCATGCCGTAACCCTTCGGATAGATGGCGGCATAGGTGGCGACGGCGTGCAGTTCCAGGCCTGGGTAGCCCTTGCCGTCCAGCCCGATGCAGCAATAGCTATGCATGCCGACATCTTCTCTTCACACCTGGGCCGGCGCGGCCGCATGCGAGACGATGCACTGTGTCTCAGCGCGTTCCGGCGCCGTACAGGGCATCGCCGGCACCGGTTTGCTGGTCGCTGTGGACATCGGCGTGTGGGTCGCTGTCGGTGGTGGCGTGTCATCAGGTTCCGTTGACAGTTGCTCGGTTGACATGACTTCTCGAGGGAACAGAAGGTCCTCAGATGAAATTGTCGAGCAAATCAGGTCTGAACAGAACGAGGGAATCCACAGGCATGACCTGCGGATTCCCTCAGTTAGGGATAGACTGACTTCTACAGTTATTAGGTTCCGTTGACATTTTGGGAAGGCTGTTCAGATGTCAACAAGAACTGAAAGCCTGCAGGCCTGTTAGGGATGTTTCTCGCTTGAATGTTGAAATAGACAAAACCAATTGATCCGCGAAGTCACGCGAAGGGTCGCGAAGAACACCTTTTTGTCCGCGGAGGACGCGGAGGGACGCGGAGGGACGCGGAGAACACCAAAGGCGTATCGGATTTTCTTTGCGTGACTGCGCCGCCCTTCGACGATCAGGCGTAATTTGCACCCGGAAGTCGTTGTTCAGACAAAGGTCAACGAGCCCTAGGTTCCGTTGACATTTTGGGAAGGCTGTTCAGATGTCAACAAGAACTGAAAGCCTGCAGGCCTGTTAGGGATGTTTCTCGCGTGAATGTTGAAATAGACAAAACCAATTGATCCGCGAAGTCACGCGAAGGGTCGCGAAGAACACCTTTTTGTCCGCGGAGGACGCGGAGGGACGCGGAGAACACCAAAGGCGTATCGGATTTTCTTTGCGTGACTGCGCCGACCTTCGACGATCAGGCGTAATTTGCACCCGGAAGTCGTTGTTCAGACAAAGGTCAACGAGCCCTAGGTTCCGTTGACATTTTGGGAAGGCTGTTCAGATGTCAACAAGAACTGAAAGCCTGCAGGCCTGTTAGGGATGTTTCTCGCGTGAATGTTGAAATAGACAAAACCAATTGATCCGCGAAGTCACGCGAAGGGTCGCGAAGAACACCTTTTTGTCCGCGGAGGACGCGGAGAACACCAAAGGCGTATCGGATTTTCTTTGCGTGACTGCGCCGACCTTCGACGATCAGGCGTAATTTGCACCCGGAAGTCGTTGTTCAGACAAAGGTCAACGAGCCCTAGGTTCCGTTGACATTTTGGGAAGGCTGTTCAGATGTCAACAAGAACTGAAAGCCTGCAGGCCTGTTAGGGATGTTTCTCGCGTGAATGTTGAAATAGACAAAACCAATTGATCCGCGAAGTCACGCGAAGGGTCGCGAAGAACACCTTTTTGTCCGCGGAGGACGCGGAGGGACGCGGAGAACACCAAAGGCGTATCGGATTTTCTTTGCGTGACTGCGCCGACCTTCGACGATCAGGCGTAATTTGCACCCGGAAGTCGTTGTTCAGACAAAGGTCAACGAGCCCTAGTAACTACTAAGCGATATACGGTGCCTGTGTGGACCAGACCTTCATTCACGCCGGCATTCAGGCTATCTCATCGTGAATTCGTTGGCAGCCGCCACTTTGGATGAGCCGCACTGCTGGAATTACGGCGTCCGGTGGGTGAGGGATGGTTTTGGACGGGGGCGTTGCGGGGGCGGAGCCCCTGCACAAGGGAGGGCCGAAGGCCCGACCGCCCAGAACTGCAGTGATCAGTGGTCAGTGGTCAGAGACTGCGGCGATTGATTGAGGATAGGTCTGAAGAAAAGTGAGGAGAGAGTGAAACACCTGCCACGCCTGAGTCAGGGGTGGCACTGGCTGAGTAGTTACAGTTTTTAAAGGATCAAGCTCACAGAGCCTTCAGGGCAGGGTACGACATTTTTGTCCCGCAATTCCTCATTTCGGAGAATTGTCGAGCGGGAGCCAGCAGGTTGTCTGCAATGGGCAGACAATTGTGTGAGCTATGAATTTGGAACGGAGTCACGAGTTGCTATCGGCTTTTTCCGGGGAAGGGGGGCGATATTGACGAGGAGATTCTGGAGCAGGGGCGGGCAGAGAAGGACTATTTCCATTACCGCCATTTGGATAACCGCTGCATCTATGAGCTGCTGAGCCATCCGAACCTGGTGGAGAGGGCGGCGAGCCTGCTAGGGCCGCATTTGGTGCTGTGGCTGACGAATTTTCAGATCAAAGCGCCGCTGAGCGAGCAGGAAGACTGGGACACGGGGGTGCCGTGGCACCAGGATTGCGCGTATTATCAGCCGTCGCCGAATGTGATTCTGTCGGCGTGGATCGCGGTGGACGGGACGACGCGGGCAAACGGGTGTATGCAGGTGCTGCCAGGCAGCCATAAACGGCTGTATCCGCACATCGAAGACCCGGACGCGGAGATGTTCAGCAGAGGGGTGGACCCGTCGACGTTTGACGCGAGCGATGCGGTCGATCTGGAGCTGAAGCCGGGTGAGTTTATCTTTTTCAACGAGAGTACGCTTCACTATTCGCCGCCGAACAAGTCGGAGACGCGGCGGTTTGGCATCACGCCGCGGCTGACGGTGCCCTTTGTGGACGTTGGCAGACGCGAGCAGATCGACGTGCTGATGGTCAAGGGTGAAGATTATATGAGGTTCTATAACGTGGTGGAGCCGCCGGGGAGTTTTTAGTTCTTGGTTTTTGGGGCTCGTTGACGTTTGTTGAATACTGACAGATATGCAACATTCGTAGGATGTCCAGCTAAGGAATTTCCGACCAGCAGTAGCAAATATTTTAAGCATATTTGCAGGGACACGTTCTCGCCTATGCAGGGCAAGAGGAAAAGTGTCGACGTTGCATCAACAGAGTCAAGCCCACGGGGGGGCGCACAGGGGGAGGGCACCCACAAGGGGTGCCCCTACGCATGGATTACGTGGAGGCGCGAAAGGGGTCTTTCGCGCTTTTTCGCGCTCGGTAGCTGAAACGGGAGGGTAGTGGATAGTGGGCAGGTGTGGCGCTGGTGTTCGAGCAGCGGTCGCTGGCCACAGCCGTTCATATCGTCAGCAACGGGGCGCGGCGGGAATGGTTTTGGAGGGGGGCGTTGCGGGGGGTGTCGAACTGCAGTGGTCAGTGGTCAGTGGTCAGTGGTCAGTGGTCAGTGGTCAGTGGCTGGAGACAAGTGCGGCGCTGGCGGGAATGGTTTTGGAGGGGGGCGTTGCGGGGGGTGTCGAACTGCAGTGGTCAGTGGTCAGTGGTCAGTGGTCAGTGGTCAGTGGTCAGTGGTCAGTGGTCAGTGGTCAGTGGTCAGTGGCTGGAGACAAGTGCGGCGCTGGCGGGAATGGTTTTGGAGGGGGGCGTTGCGGGGGGTGTCGAACTGCAGTGGTCAGTGGTCAGTGGTCAGTGGCTGGAGACAAGTGCGGCGCTGGCGGGAATGGTTTTGGAGGGGGGCGTTGCGGGGGGTGTCCCCCCGCACAAGGGAGGGCCGAAGGCCCGACCGCCCATATAGGGCGTCAGCCCCTGGCGGCGGCGGGGGTTTGCCGACGACAGCCCTGAGCCGCCTTAGCGGCGAAGGGTGCGCAGGCCCGCCTTAGCGGGCCGGAGCCGCCGGAGGGCGTCCTCGCCCGCAGGCGAACTACAGCAGGGAAAACCAAGAACTGACTACTGAAAGCTATATGTTCAGGGCCGGCGCGCGGCGCGGTGGGGCGAATTGTAACTCATTCAGCTCGACGAACTGCTTCTGGTAGACCTGGACGCGGTAGGAGCCGGTGTCGGGCACGTACATGAGGCCGTCCTCGCTGACGACGACGGACTGCGGCCAACGCAGGAGCTTCTGGATTTCCAGCTTGGCCATGTCGCGCAGGCGGTTGGGATAGGCGTTGGTCAGCATGTAGGAGACGGCCACCTTGGAGAGGGTGGCGTCGCCGACGAACTGCTGGACGTAGCGGCCCTCTTCGTTGAAGAGCTGGACACGGTTGTTGCCGCGGTCGACGACGTAGATGTCGCCGTGCAGGTCGATGTCAACGCCGCTGGGACGGTTGAATTCGCCGTCGCCGCAGCCGGACGCGCCAAAGGCCATCAGGAAACCGCCGTCGGCGCTGAACTTCTGGACGCGATCGTTGCGCCAGTCGGCCACGTAGACATCGCCCACCTCGTCGACGGCGATACCCCACGGCATGTTGAACTCGCCCTCGCCACAGCCGTAGCTGCCCCACTGGCCGAGGAAGCCGCCCTCGCGGGTGAACTTCTGGACGCGGTGGTTGAGGGTATCAACGACGTAGAGATTGCCCTCGGCGTCGAAATCCATGCCGGTCGGGCCGTTGAGCTGGCCGGCGCCGCTGCCCTCCTCGCCCCAGCTGTCGAGCAGCTCGCCCTCCTTGTCGAGGATGGTGACGCGGTGCAGCGACTCATCGGTGAGGTAGAGATTCTCGTCGCTGTCGGCGAGGATCGTGACCGGCCAGGTCATCTGGCCCGGCTCGCTGCCGTAGCTGCCGAAGTTGCCCAGGTCCTTATCCTCGGTGCTGTAGCGGCGGATGAGCGCGGTGCCCTCGCTGCGACAGAGGATATAGAGGCGATCCTCCTGCCCGATCGCCAAGTCGATTGGAAAGTTGGTCAGCCGCCGCATTCCCAACGTCTTGTGGAAGGGAAATCCGGCGCGCAAGAGGCCGTATGGTCTGCCCACGGTGGAACTCCTTGTGAGTTTTAAGTTTCGAGTTTTTAGTTTTTAGTAACTGCAGCGTGCATAGCGACTAACTGAAAACTAAGAACTGTACGGGTTGATCTGCTCGAAGTTGCCGCCGACGATTTCGGTGGGATCGAGGCCCATCCACTGCTCCAATACTGTGCCGTAGATGCCGCGGAAGTCGATGGTGTGCTCCATGTCCTCGCCGTGGACCCAGCGGGCCGGGTCGAGCGACGGATATTGGGCGTACAGGCCGCCTTTGACGCTGTCGCCGATGATGAAGGCGCCGCCGCCGGAGCCGTGGTCGGTGCCGCTGGCATTGTCGCGGATGCGGCGGCCGAACTCGGTGAAGACGAGCATTGTCACCTCCGACGAGGCGTCGTGGGCGCGCAGATCCTGGAAGAAGGAGGAGATGGCGCTGCTCAGGTCGGTGAGAAGCTTGGGATGGTCGGGCACCTCGTTGGCGTGGTTGTCGTAGCCGCCGTGCGCGGTGTAGAAGACGCGCGTGCCCAGCCCGGCCAGATGGACGCGGGCCACGTCGCGCAGGCTACCGGCGATGGCGCTGTCGCCATACTCCACGGTCGAACTGTAGCCCGTTTTCGCCTTCTTAAGTTCGGCAGTCCCCGAAATGACGTTGAGACCGGTCTGCGAAAGGTAGTCCATCACCATGCCGGCGCCGACCTCGTGGCCATACATGCCCTTGAAGACTTCCAGGGCCGTGGTGCGGCGCTGCGCATCGTCGATGCCAGTGAGCAGACCGTAGGTGTCCAGGTTGTCGAAGGAGGTCACCGGCACGCCGGGCACGGCCATCGCCCGCGGCAGCCCCTTGCCGACGCTGACGCCGGTGAGGACGTTGTGGCCGCCCTGGTCCAGTTCGCGGATCACGCGCCCCGCCCAGCCTTCGGTGCCGATCTCGATCGGTTCGCAGGTGTGCCAGATATCCATGGCGCGGAAGTGGGAGCGGTTCGAATTCGGGTAGCCGATGCCCTGGACCACGGCAATTTCGCCGGCCTCGTACATTGACTGCAAGGGCGCGCAGTTCGGGTTCCAGGCCAGCGTGTCGTGGATCGGCAGGACTTCGTCCTCCTTGAGGCCGATCACCGGCCTGGAGTCGTAATAGATACCGGCGGTATAGGGGACGACGGTGTTCATAAAGTCGTTGCCGCCGCTGAGCTGTACGACAACGAGTACGGGATCTTTCTGGTTGCCAGCCATTTTTGTCTTTCCTTTGTGAACGGCAGTTTTTCGTTTTTAGTTTCTAGTTTTTAGTTGAAAGCGTCGCTGTTGCCGAAGCCAGAGCGTGTTTCCAAGAACCGATAACTGACTACTACGAACTGCGGGTCAGGCGAACTGGTATTCGCGGGAGGAAACGATAAGTTGCAGCATAAGCACGATTCGGTCTTTGCAGTCGTCGGTCTGCCCGTTGGCGCTGCCGTTGGAGGGAAAAACGAGGTTGCCGTCGCTGTGGGCAAAGCGCACGAGGTCGGCGCGGGTTCTCTCCTCCACGGTCAGGGGACCGACCAGGTCGAGACAGGTGTCGACGAACTGCTCGGGGGTGAGGCTGTCGCCTGCGGCGCGCAGCCGCTTGATCACCGCCTGAATGCCCGGTTTGTCGGCGTCGCCCACCTCGCCTACAGAAAAGTTGATGCGTTCGGTGAGCATGCCGCCGTCGATCCACTCCTGCCCGGTGTGCCAACCCTCCACGGTGGGCGGGTTGAACAGTTCCTGGCCCATAAGTTTGGCGGCGTCGGCGTACTGCGGCATGCCCGGCGCGGGCGTGCGATTGGTGCCGACCAGCTTGAGGACGCCGATGATCAACTCGGTCGGACTTTTCACTTTCTTGAAGCGGGCCGCCTTGAAGAAGTCGCTGTTGAAGAGCGTGCGCAGGATGTGGCGCATCTCCCCTTTGGACTCCATATAGGCGTCTGAGAGGATTTCGATCGCTTCCGGATCCTGGGGCGGCTTTACATCCCAGGCCGGGACCTGCGGCTCGTCAGCCACGAAGAAGTTGTAGAGATGGCGGGAGATGAAGCGGGCTGTTGCCGGCTGCTCAACGATGATGTCGATGATGTCGTCACCGTTTAAGTTGCCGGTGTGGCCGAGGAAGGTCTTCTCGCCGTCATCGTGGTCATCTGCGCGGAAGAGGAATTGGGGGGAATAGAAGCCGTGGGGGTAGAGGGGAACCGGTTGCGCGAAGGTCCAGCCGGTGAAGGCGCGGGCGCAGTTCTTGATGTCCTCCTCAGTGTAGTTGCCGACCCCCATCGAGAAGAGTTCCAGCAACTCGCGCCCGTAGTTCTCGTTGGGCTCGCCTTTGCGGTTCTCACTGTTGTCGAGCCAGTTGATCATAGCCGGGTTCATGGAGACCTCGAGCAGAATCTCGCGCATATTGGTCATGCCGACGCGACGAAACAGGTCGATCTGGTCGCCCATGGCGAGGGCATGCTCGCCCTTGGCGTATCCGGTGGCGAAAACTTGATGCCCGAAGAGCGCCATCTTCTCTTCGAGCGGGCGTCTGCTATTGATCATGCGATAGATCCAGGCGCCGACGCGAATCTGCAGCCCTTCGCCGCCAATGTAGCGATGCAAAATATCCTCGTCGACCGGTGGGCAGCGTTCTATGTCCACCAGGTCCTCGACGACTTCGTCGTAGCCCTGTGCGTTATAGGCCTCCAGCTCTTCGCGGGTGGCACCGAAGCCTGCCCGGCGCAGCAAATGAGCCATCAGGCCCAGATCATCATCTGCCATTTCTACCTCCTAACTGCAGTGGTTAGTGGTCGGTGGTCAGTGGTCAGTGGTCAGTACGAGTTCTGACCACGAATTCAATTCTCTCGCAAAAACTGTTCCATTTCGGTGACGAACCAGATTGATAGGGCGCCGCCGCGCTCGTCGGGGCCGAATATGGCGGGCCGGTCGAGGTAGTCGCGGCGATTTTGCTGGACGCCGGTGCCGGTGCAGACGTCGACGAGGCCGCCGTGGTCCAGCTCGCGGATCATGCGCCCGACCCAGCCTTCGGTACCGATCTCGATCGGTTCGCAGGTGTGCCAGATGTCCATGGCGCGGAAGTGGGAGCGGTTCGAGTTGGGGTAGCCGATGCCCTGGATTACGGCCACGTCGCCGGCCTCGTACATCGACTGCAAGGGCGCGCAGTTCGGGTTCCAGGCCAGGGTATCGTGGATGGGCAGGACTTCGTCCTCCTTGAGACCGACCACCGGTCTGGAGTCGTAGTAGATGCCGGCGGTGTAGGGGACGACTGTGTTCATGAAGTCGTTGCCGCCGCTGAGCTGCACGACAACGAGTACGGGATCTTTCTTGTGGTCAACCATCTTTTCTTCCATTCTTAACCGCAGTTTTTTGTTTTCGGTTTTTAGTTTTTAGTGAACACCTTTCTGCTGCCTAAGCGAGATGGTGTTGCTAAGAGCTGCGGTTTAGGCGAACTGGTATTCGCGGGAGGCTACGATCAGTTGCAGCATGAGCACGATGCGGCCGGTGATTTCGTCGGTCTGGCCGTTGGTGCTGCCATTGGCGGAGAAAACGAGGTCGCCGCCGCTTTGGGCGAAGCCAATCAGGTCGGCGCGGGTCTTTTCCTCGAGGGTCAGGGGACCGACGAGGTCGAGACAGGTGTCGACGAACTGCTCGGGGGTGAGGCTGTCGCCGGCGGCGCGCAGCCGTTTGATGACCGCCTGGATGCCCGGTTTGCTGGCGTCGCCCACTTCGTCGACGGCGAAGTTGATGCGTTCGGTGAGCATGCCGCCGTCGATCCACTCCTGGCCGGTGTGCCAGCCCTCCACGGTGGGCGGGTTGAAGAGCTCCTGGCCCATCACTTTGGCGGCCCAGTGGTAGCTCAGCATGCCGGGCGCGGGCGTGCGATTGGTGCCGACCAACTTGAGAACGCCGGTGATCAGCTCGGTGGGGCTTTTCACCTTCTTGAAACGGGCCGCCTTGAAAAAGTCGCTCTTGAAGAGCGTGCGCAGGACTTGGCGCATCTCCCCTTTCGACTCCATGAAGGCGTCGGAGAGGATTTCGATGGCGTCCGGGTCCTGGGGCGGCGTCACATTCCAGGAGGGGACCTGCGGCTCATCGGCGACGAAGAAGTTGTAGAGATGGCGGGAGATGAAACGGGCCGTGGCCGGCTGTTCGACGATGATATCGATGATGTCTTCGCCGTTGAAGTTGCCGGTGTGGCCGAGGAAGGTCTTCTCGGAGTAGTCGTGGTCCTCCTCACGGAAGAGGAATTCAGGAGAGTAGTAGCCGTGGGGGTAGAGGGGAACCGGCTGCGCGAAGGTCCAGCCGGTGAAGGCGAGCGCGCAGTTCTTGATGTCCTCTTCGGTGTAGTTGCCCACGCCCATCGAGAAGAGCTCCAGAAGCTCACGGCCATAGTTCTCGTTGGGTTCGCCCTTGATGTTCTCGCTATTGTCGAGCCAGTTGATCATGGCCGGGTTCATGGAGAGCTCGAGCAGGATCTCGCGTATGTTGCTCATGCCGATACGGCGGAAGAGATCGATCTGGTCGCTCATAGCGAGGGCGTGCTCGACCTTGGCGTAGCCGGTGGCGAAAACGTGATGCCAGAAGAGAGCCATCTTCTCTTCCAGCTGGCGCGGGTTGTTGAGCATGCGGTAGATCCAGGTGCCGGAGAGGATATTCGGCATAAACTCACCGCCGAAGTAGCGCTTCACAATATCCTCGTCGATCGGCGGGCAGCGCTCCATGTCCACCAGGTCTTCGACGACTTCGTCGTACCCCTTTGCGACAAGGGCCTCAAGCTCTTCACGGCTGGCGCCGAACCCCGCCCGGCGCAGCAAGTGAGCCATCAGGCCCAGATCCTCATCTGCCATTTCTACCTCCTCTTTACTGCAGTGGTCGGTGGTCAGTGATCAGTGATCAGTGGTCAGTGGTCGGTGGTCGGTGCGACCTGTGACAGTCGAGTCAACTCTCGCGTAGGAAGCTTTCCATTTCGGTGACGAACCAGATTGATAGGGCGCCGCCGCGCTCGTCGGGGCCGAATATGGCGGGCCGGTCGAGGTAGTCGCGGCGACTCTGCTGGACGCCGGTGCCGGTGCAGACGTCGACGAGCCCGCCGTGGTCGTCGATGCGTGACGCCACGCCCTGCCAGGCGCGCAGCAGCGGATCCCTGTGGCCGGCGTCGAGCCAGCCGCGGCGCAGCCCGCGCGCAAGCGCATAGCCGACCATGCAGGTAACGGTCATCTCGGGGTAGGAGCCGGGGCCATTGACCACTTGGCGCCACATGCCGCTGCGGTGCTGATAGCCGCGCAAGGCCTGCAGGTGGCGGCGGTGGATCGCGAGCACGGCGGCCCGGTCGGGATGGCTGTCGGGCAGGTAGGTGAGCGCTTCAGTGTAGCTGAGGGCGGCGAAGCCGTTGCCGCGTCCCCAGTAGAAGGGGGTGCGGCGGTCGTGCCAGAAAAGGCCGTCTTCCTGCTGCACGCCGGCATCCAGCAGGAAGCGGGTCAGAATGTTCAGGTAGGCGTCGTCGCCGGTCAGCTTGAAGGCGCGGCCCAGCACGGCGGCAGTGAAGAACATGTCCTCGACCTGATAATTGGGATTGGACGGGGAGGGCACGCCGTTGTCGTGGGCGGCGCGGTAGCGGTCGGCGGTTTGCACGAGCAGGTCGGCGTAGCTGTCATTGCCGGTTGTGGCGGCCAGCTCGTCGGCCCAGACGAGGCCGGCCAGGTTGGCGCCGCCGTCGCCGCCGGCGGGGAACCAGGGCTTGGCGCCAGACATGTAGGGTGCGGCGATCGCTTCGATGTCGGCTGACGGATCGGTGCCGTCCGGGTCCAATTGGGCGAGCCGCAGGCGGCCGCTGACGGCGACGCCCTGGGTGTAGATGACCGGGTCGAGTTCGTGGCCGTAGACGCCGGCGAGGATGCGGGCGACGGCCAGGGGCGAGCGGGCGACGCGGGCTTGCAGGGCGCTGCGGGTGGCGGAGCGGGCGTGGTCGGGCACCTGCGCGAGAACGGTCCACAGCTTGGCCAGTTCGCCTGCCAGGTCGGCGGCGGCGCAGGTGAGGCGCAGGCTGGGAACGGGCGGCAGCAGGTTGGGTTCACCAGTGGCGAGCGCGGCAAGCAGCGTGCTGTCGGACGGAAGTTCGGACGCATTCAGCACCGAACGGAACTGCGACAACAACTGCAGGCATGGGGCAGACGCCTGCCAAGTGGTGCCGGCGCCGACGCGGATTTCGAGTACCAGGTCGGGCCCTTGGAAGCTGACCCAGCGCCAGAGGTAGTGGGCCTCGGGATTGGCGTCGTAGTAGCTGTCTCCCGGCGGCGGGTAGGCGGCGCTGGGGTTGCCGCCGGCGCCGTTTTCGGGCGCAGAGCCCAGGGCGAGGCCGTCGGGGTTGCCGCAGGGTACGGCGCTGAGGGCGACCCGTTCGGACAGGCCGGGACTGGCGCTATACGATTTCAGCGCGGCAAGCGCGGCGTCTGCGTCTTCCTGCTTGCCGGACAAGCCGCCGATGAGGACGAGTTGGATGCGCTCGCCTGCAGGCGGTTGGGCTGTGCCGTGCATGAGCGCAGGGATCTCGCGTTCGGTGCGGGTAACGCCGCAGGCGTCAAGTTGCCAGAAACCGGGCGTATGTGTAACCAGAGCTTCGATCTGTTCGTCGAGTGTCATTTAACACCAGTGGCTAGTGGTTAGTGGCTAGTGGTCAGTGGTCAGTAGCGGTTGGTCATGGGCGGCTTGTCATTACTACTCCCGGGCCCGCATCTCCTGCAGGGAAAAGGTGTCCGATTCGTAGAATTCGAAGATGCCGGCTTCGCGCGTTCGCACCTCTTCGGCCAGGCGCAGGACGTCGTCAACGTGTTCGGTGGGAATGCGGACGCAGCCGTCGCGATCGGCCAGGAGCAGGTCGCCGGAATGGATGCGCAGGCGGCCGGCGGTTACCGGGGCGCCGAAGCGGTTCATGTTGAAGACGCCGTGGCCGGGCACGGTGCCCCAGGCCCATACGGGCAGGCCGACCTGTTTGATGCCGATCAGATCGCGCACTGTGCCTTCAACGATGACGCCTTCCACGCCCAGCCGTTTGTGGATGCGGGCCATGCCGTCGCCGAAGCTGGCGCCGCGGCCCGGGTTGATGTCCGTGTCCTGGAACACGGCGATCAGCGGTCCTTGCTGGCTGCCGAGGTAGTCGTAGTAGTCGATCCATTCGAGGGCGGTGGAGTCTTCGTCGTTAGTGGTGACTTCGGCGGTGACGGCAAAGCCGGCGACGAGGCCCAGGTCGGGCAGGAGGCAGCGAATGGTGTGGTCGGTGTAGTCCAGGTTGGGGAGACCCAACTTGAGGGCGACGGCGTTGAAAATGGTGGCGGAGTCGTAACGCTTCAGTGCAGCGATATGGTCGGACAACATCTAAGATCTCCTGATTCGATGTATCGTTGACGGGCGGGGGGGGTACCTGTCTCTGTTTTGTTAATTTCCGGGTTGGGAAAGCGGGTTTCGTTCGCATCTGTAATGATATAGACAATCGTTTCAGACCGCAACCCGCTTTTTTTGCTTTCGGGGGGGTAATTTCTGTTGCCGCGCGCCGGTTCAGGCGGTATTGGCAATAAGCGTAATTCTTTGTGATACTCCAAGTAGGACCGTACCGCTTGCCGTATCCATATAAAAGGTGATCCATGACGGTTAAGATAGCAATCTCTTTGAGCAGTTCCCTTGTTGAGAAAGTGGAGAGCCTGACGCGAGAGCTGAACATATCCCAAAATCAACTTTTCTCGAATGCGGTTGAGGAGTTTATTGAGCGGCATGAAACGAAGCGCATGTCTGCAGCAATAAACGAAGCATATAAAGATTCCCCTGACGAGGAAGACAGGGCGATTCAAAGGGAAATTCAAGAGTACCATCGAAAGCTGATGAGAGATGAAGAGTGGTGATCTGACAGGACGACGTCTTTCATTTTGCACTCCAGATTTCTGATAGTCGTTGACTTTCCATTTCGAATACCCTACAATGCGGGAGTCGATTGCCGAGCATTCTGAAGGAGCCTATTCCAATGTCTGAAGAGGAAAAAATGAGCAGAGCGTTGAGAGAATTGCCTGTTCAATACCTGCCAGATGAACAAGGGAACGTGCAGAATGTTCTTGTGCCCATCGATCTGTGGACGAAACTGGTCGCGCTGTACGAGGCATCCAGTGCGCCTGCCGACGCGAAACAGACTGATACTGCTGCTACCCCCCCTTTGACAATGTTCGGCGCTTTCCCGGAGCTGGCTGAAATCGAATTCGGAGAACAGTTTGGAGCTGTCAAACAGCTGGGAAGAGAGAGCATTGAGAAGCAGCTTGAACATATACAGGGCCACAGATAGATAATGGCTCTGTACGCTGCCGACACCCATGCTTTGGCCTGGTATTGGTCCGGCTCTGATCGGCTCAGCCCACTGGCCCGAGAGATTCTGGACGGAGCAATGCGGTCACAGCACGAGATCATCGTCTCGCCTCTCGTCTTGGCCGAACTCGTCATCATCGCTGAAAAACAGCGCGTCAATTTCGACCTCGCGGCAGCGATCGCCATGTTGAAAGATGTGCCCGGATTCCGCTTTGTTGAGCTTACAACAGAGACGGCTTTACGAACGCAGCAGTTTACCACGCTTCCTGACATCCATGATCGTCTCATCGTCGCAACCGCTCTTGAATACGGTGCGACTCTCCTGACAGCCGACCAGGCAATCACCGTTGCAGACATTGTCCCCGTTGCATGGGAGTAGCCCTGTTTCTGGGTAGTCCAGAGGGCGTCCCCGTTACGCGAACAGGATCATAAGTGCGTGAAGGAGACAGTGTCAGCAATTGACTGTCTCCTACTCCGCGCTGGCACTATTTTCAATCCGCGCATCCGGCCAACTTAGAACCTCTTCGCGCAGGGCGA
Source organism: Caldilineaceae bacterium (assembly GCA_965220715.1). GTDB lineage: Bacteria > Chloroflexota > Anaerolineae > Caldilineales > Caldilineaceae > Bin5. Next base: position 1,203,151 of record OZ244843.1, on the reverse strand, counting down.
CGCCCAGGCCCGGCTTCGCCGGCAGTGAGAGCGTGCCGGCGGTGATTGGGATGCGCTCGGTGACCACGTCGTTGTACCAGCCGTTGTAGTAGGCGCGCACGGTTTCGAGACACATGGCGTTGGGAATGTGCAGCATGAGGTGGGCGGCGGCCCATAGGGCTACGGGTCCGGTGGCGTCGTGGGCGGTGACGGGCAGATAGTAGCTGTCGGCCAGGGCGCAAATTTTGCGCGTTTCGCTGATGCCGCCGGTCCAGGATATGTCCGGAATGATAATGTCGGCGGCGTTGGCCTCGACGACGCGGCGGAAGCCGAAGCGGGTGAAGAGCCGCTCGCTGACACAGAGGGGGATGCGGCTTTCGGCCTTCAGACGGGCGTAGGATTCGACGTTGTCCGGCGGGATCATCTCCTCCAGCCACATGATGTTGTAAGGCTCCAAGGCGCGCGCAATCGCAATGGCTGCGGGCAGGTTCCAGCGGGCGTTGCCCTCGATTGCGATGGCCATGCTGTCACCCGCTGCGGCGCGGATCTGTTCCACGCAAGCAACACCCCTTTTGAGCGTATCCTTATCGAAAAAGTGGCGGACAGGCCCGGGCGCGCCGGTCTCCGCATCAGCCGGTCCAGGCGGGAGGTCGAAGGGCCAGATCTTCATTGCTTTGATGCCCTGCCGGAGCAGGTCTTGGGCCAGTTGACCGGCGTTGCCTTCCATCCAGGTCTGGGCGTCCTGGTTGGCGCCGTGGCTGAGACAGGTGTTGTAGATGGGGATGCGGTCGCGGCTGCGTCCGCCGAGCAGGTTGTAGATGGGCTGGCCGCTGTGCTGGCCGGCGATGTCCCAGAGGGCGATGTCGACGGCGCTGATGGCGCGCGTTTCGGCGCCGCCGTAGCCATAGGAGTTGACGGCGGCGAACATGGTGTGCCAGTGGCGCTCGATGTCGAGGGGGCTTTGCCCCAGCAGCAGGGGGGCAAGATCGTCGTGGATGAGGGCGCTGACTGCGCGGGGCGCGTAGGAGGTCTCACCCAGGCCGATCAGGCCGTCGTCGGTGTGGATGCGCAGCCAGAGCGAGTGCGGATGGCGCCCGAGCCGGATCGTCTGAAGGCGGGTGATTTTCATAAGGGTCGGTGGATGGCGGCCATCAGTGAAAGTGGTTTGGAAGGGAACCGCTCTCGGCAGGGTATGCTCGGCGTTTTCGGGCGTTCGATCGGCGTATAGACTGCCGCGCTATTTTCCGATTCCGAAAGGATAGGACAGGCTCATGGTGTCAACTCATGCGGCGTGATGAGTGCTAGGGCTCGTTGACATTTGGCTAAACTGAGTATTGCAAGATCAGAGTGTGGCCTATCCACGGAGGGCCGCGGAGAACACCTTAAACCCTTTTGATCCACGAAGGGGCACGAAGGGGCACGAAGAACACCTTAACACCTTTTTTTCCGCGGAGGACGCGGAGGGGCACGGAGAACACCTTTGCCACCGCAGATTATGGTCGTAGAACAGGAGTATCAGGCGAGAAACGGGCCAATGCTGCCCGCAGACGTCCTGCATATATCACATTTTCAATAGTCTTCACCAAATGTCAACGCCCCCTAGTCTTTGTGTACTTGGCCATGTGGAGTTCCCGCTTGAGAGAGAACGGAAAAAAGGCTCGGCTGAGCCTGCGGACGGGCGTCAACCCCGGGGCAGTCTAGCCCCGAGAGAGGCGCGGATGTGACGACTGTGATCAGGTTCGGTCGGCGTCACGGGCGCGAAGGATGTGGTGCGGCTGTACACTTGTATCCGCGAGCTCTTTGCGTTCGCGAACTCCTTGCAGCCATGCGGCCAGGGAGGGACGCGACGCGATACGTTCCAACTCCCCGCGCAAGAATTCTTGCATCGACTGGCCTTGAAGCGCGGCGCGCCTGGCCAACTCATCGCGAACTTCCTCAGGGACATTTCTGATCGTAATTTTTACAGGCATGATTATATTATTCCACCAGCGATGGTGTCCTGGAGCTAACAGAGAGGACGTCCTCAATGGGCGCCCCAACTAATCAGGCAGCCTCTCCAGACATTAACCCACAAAGATGCAATTGCCATACGGTCAGTCCTCTATTCTCGTTACGGCTTAGCGAGCACAGAGCAAGATGGGAGGCGCTGTCCATGATACTGGTCTGGGCTTGGTGAAAGGGTCCGCGGCTGAAGGCAGGTGGCGTACAGCCGGCCACTAGCAACTGGACACAGCAGTTCTCAGTGCGGTGGAACGATTGACGCCAACTCTTCGCGCATGAAATCGATATAGCGCCTGTACCTTGCCGGGGACGTTTTCCAGGTGGTGGGCGTGCCGTGGCCGACGCCGAAACGTTTCTGTTTCCCGATCGCCTTGGCCTGGTGGTGGGCGTCTTCGCGCCAGAGCTCTTCATCCCCCTGCTCGACGACGGTGATGGAGTGGGAGTTGGAGAAGATACAGACCTCTTCGCCCAGGGCCTGGCGGACATTGACGATATCGTTCGAGTAGTTCTTCAGCCCGCATTCGACCTGAATGCAGTGAAAGTCCAACTTTGCCAGGTGGGGCAGACGGGGTTCGATCCAGCCCATCAATGCCATGCTGCTGATCAGGCCCTCGTCGTGGATGTACTGGAAGGCTTTTATCTCACCGGGCAGGGCGAACTCGACATAGTGGTCGTCGGAGATCATGTCGGCGGATGCGAACCACTGCATCAGCTGGTAGCCGTGCACGCCCAGCATTCTGGCCAGCCGGCACTGCTGCCTGATCACCTCCTCGTGGCGGTCCATGAGCGCGAAGACGAGGTCCTTCTGGAAGAACATGGCGTCGAAGAGCTTGTCGTAGCTGAGCATGTAGAACGAGGTGGGGAAGGGCGCCATGTCGCCCATATAGAGGAAGACGGTGTCGTCGAAATGCTCGATCAGCTTCCTGGTGAAGTCGTAGGCGCCGGACGCCAGCAGCTCCTCGGCGGTGGGTGGCGGCTCCAGGCGCTCGACATCGGCGGCGGTCTCGAAGAGCGGCTCATCGGGCGGCAGGTCGGGCGGGAACTCATGGTAGCGGGTCTTGCTGCGCGAGCCGATGTCCACCAGCACGGGCACGCCATCCTCCTCGGTGACATACTGCTTGCCGCGCTGGCCGTAGGCTTTGCCGCCGCCGCAGGGGATGTAATCGAGGCCGAGATCATCGTGCAGCACGTCGTAGAATTTCAGCCTCTGCTCATCGGTGCCATGTGACAGATGGAGGAAGTTCAGCCCCAGGACCTCAGGCCAATGCGGCATCATCGACCAATTGGGGGACACGTTCAGGGCCGGGTACATGTCCATGGGTTCGCCGTTGATGGCGGCCATATATCGTTCGAGCGATGTCATTTCCTGCAAGATCGTGCTCCTTGTGAACTGCAGTGGATAGTGGTCAGTGGTTAGTGGTCAGTGGCTAGTTGCTGACCGTAGCTTCAGGCCGCTGGCAAAGATCCGGTCAATTCGAAACAGTAGCTGCCGGAGCCGACCTCCACGTCGACGTAGCCGGCGCGGGCAGCGGCGGATGTGATGCCGTCGCGGCCTTCAACATAGGCGCCGTCCTGCCAGATGGCGTCGCCGCCTTCGCTGACGGCAACATCGCTCAGGCCCAGCGTGGGCACGCTGACGCGGGCGCGGCTGTTGACCGGGATCGTGACTTCGAGCGATATGGATTGGTCGGCGCGCCGCCAGCGGGAGGAGATGTCGCCGCGCACGGTCTTGAGGGTGGCGGCGGCGTGTTCCAGGTCGCCGAGCGGATGCGGCTCGATCCGGATGTCGCGAAAGCCGGGCGTCATGGTTGCGGGTCCGTGGTAATCGGGGCCTTTGATGCCGGCCAGGTCGTTGTAGAAAAATTCGTCGATCGACGCCCACATGATCATACTCTCGGCCGAGCCGACCGTGCTCTCCAGACTCCAGGATTCCCAGATGGTGGTGGCGCCCTGCTCCACCATGTAGCCCCAGCCGGGATAGCTGGGGGTGGCGACCAGGTCATGGAGGACTTCTCCCTGTCCATACTGGGTCAGGGTGTCGATCAGGCAGGTGATGCCGGTGTTGCCGGTGTGGTGATGGCCGTTCCATACCTCGACGATGTTGTGGACGATGTCCTGGACGACACCGGCCTCGTTGGGCTGCGGCACGATGCCGAGGGCCAGCGGAAAGAGGTTGGCGGTCTGTGAGCCGCTGGCATAGCGGTGCGCAACGGGGTCGAGCCACTCGCGGTTGAGGGCATCCTTGATCTCCTCCGCCAGTTGACCGTAGTGCGCGGCCTCATCTTCCTTGCCGAGATGGTCCGCGACCTTGGCGACGATGGCTGCGTTGAGGTAGTAGTAGCCGGTCCACAGCAGCGGCGGCGGCGTCTCCGACGAGACGAATTCTTCCTCGCCGGGCGCGGCGCCGGGCAGCATGTGGTCGCCGTAGTGTCCTTCGTTGACAATGTGATTTTCGGCCACGCCGGTGAGGTAGTCGACCCACAGGCGGATGGGCGCGTAGTGCTCTTCGAGGATGCGGCTGTCGTCGAAATACTGGTAGAGATACCAGACGAGGATCGGGTAGTTGCCGCCCCAGGCCGGGTCGGGATCGTCGCGCTGCACGTAGTTGGGGCAGATGTCGGGCACTCTGCCGTCGTCGTACTGGGCATCCTTGATGTCGTCGAGCCATTTGCTCCAGAAGCGGGGCATATGCTTGCGGGGGTAGAGCGATGAGGCGATGGTGGCCGGGTCGGTCCAGGCCCAGTGCTCACGGTGCAGACAGTCGAGCGGAATGCCGAACAGCCCGTTGATCACTGTCCAATGCACCAGTTCGTGGATGCGGTTGAAGATTGGATTGGAGCACTCGAAGCCACCGGAGAGATCCACGTCCGAAAAGACTACCCGGCCCTCAAGCTCTTCGACGCTGATGGGGCCGTCGCTCTCGACCTGAACGTAGCGGACCGGATGGTAGGTGAAGCTCGGTTCATAGCTCTCGCCGTCCGGGTCGCCCTTCAGAATGTAGATGTCGATCTCGTCGCCTTCTTCGTGGGCGCTATGGCGGGAGCGGTGGCGACTGTAGAACTCGCCGGATTCCTGATCGACGAGGCCGCTGTCTTCGAGAAGCTGGCAGGCATACTTGATGTTCATTTTGGTGCCGCGCGCCCCCTTCAGGCGCAGCCTGGCCCAGCCGCCGAAGAGCTGCCCCAGATCATAGACATGTACGCCGTCCTGGGGCTGGTTGACGTGAACCGGCTGCAAGTGCTGCTGCACGCGGATGGGCGGCATCACCTGCGCCACCATTGTGCCGCCGGGGGCATCCTTGTCGACGGCGGCGTCCCAGTGGGCGTCGTCGAAGCCGGTTGATGCCCAGCCCGGTTGCTCGCGGCGGGCGTCGTAGGTCTCGCCGCCGTAGAGGTCGTTACGGGTGATGGGGCCGGCGGCGGCTTTCCAGCCAGCGCCGGATGCGACAGTGTTGGTGCTGCCGTCGGCGTACTCAACGTTCATCTGCAAACGCAGGCGCGGGGAGTCGCCGTAGCGGTGCTCCCAGCCGGGTTCGCTGTACCAGCCGTTGCCGAGCATTACACCGACGGCATTGGCGCCGGATTGCAGCAGTTCGGTTACGTCGTGGGTCACGTAGAGGACGCGTTTTGTGTATTCGCTGGTGGCGGGGTCGAGTACATGATCGCCGACCCGCTGCCCGTTGAGATAAAGCTCGTACCAGCCCAGGCCAGAGATGTGAAGGCGGGCGCGGCTGACTGGTTTGGCGAGGTCGAATTCATTGCGCAGAAGGGGTGAGGCGACATCGGTGGGTGAGCCGATCCAGTGGCCGGTCCAGTTGCTTTCGTCCAGCAGGCCCATGGAAAATGTGGCCGGCTCACTGTAGGCGCTGGCCCGGTCGTCCTGATCCCAGACGCGCACTTGCCAGCAGCAGCTCTCGTCGCTAGAGAGGCTGGCACCGGCGTAGGCGACATTGACGGAGCGGTCCGATGTCACTTTGCCGCTGTCCCATTTGTCACCGCGGCCGGCGTGGAGGTTTTCGGCGCTGCTGGCGACCAGGACCTGGTAGGCAGACTGGGACTGGTTGCGGCGGTCTGATTCGAGGAGCCAGCCGAAACGCGGCCGGAGGGTGTCGATGTTGATTGGGTTCGGGGCGTACTCGGTGGTGAGGTCGGTTGGTGTGATCATTTGGAGTTTTTAGCTTTGAGTTTTTGGTAGCCCCACGTGTACGCGGCCGTTTACTTGGTAAGTTGACGTTTTTTGAGCGACCACGGGGGCAACCACAAGGGTTGCCCCTACCGGGCTTGGCGTCGGCGGGCCTTAACAGATTACCTTGAGTTCGAGGGCGGCGATGCTGGCGAATTTTTCTATTTTGGGCAGAATTTGGCCGACGCCGAGGGCAAAATGGTGGGTGGGTCCCTCTTTGCACCAGGCGTTGATGAAGTCGGCCGGGCCGAGCGAGAATTTGAGGCGGCTGTCGGTGTTGCCGATCTGGAGGACGGGGCCGGGTATGCTCTCGGCCTGGGCGGCGAGCAGCTTGAGATTGCCCTGGCGGGTCTGGGTCATCGACAGCACGGTGACCGGGCCGTGTTTGACCTGGGTTTCGACGCCGACGCCTTCGCCGTGTTTGCCGTGGTAGAGGGCCAGACCGCGCAGCAGGGGCCGTCCCTCTGCTATGTCGATGTGGAAGGGGCCGTCGTGGCCGGCGAGGATGAACTCTTCGCGGAAGTCCATCGCCGTGACCTCGGAGTAGCTGCCGCCGGCGCCGAAGGAGTCGACGACTTTCATCACCTGGCAGTTTTTCAGATCGCCTTCGCCACTGCAGGGCACGCCGCGTGCGGTAAGCAGCGAACAGCCCAGCGCGAATCCGGCCGCGATCCGTTCATATTCATTGCCGTCGAGCCCGCGATAGTAGTAGGTGAGGCCGTCCAGATCGAACTCGGCGACAAGGCGATCGAGACCGACGGCGACGCGATAGGCCCAGTCGAACGCTTCCGGGGAAGGCCGGGTCGCCAGCGGATCCGAGGGCGAGTCTTCAGCGAGGTCAAAGATGGTGAGCGCCTCCTCCTCTTTGGCTTTGATGGCGGCGGGGGTGGCGCCATTGACCATCTGGGCCAGGTCGCACATCTCCAGAATCTCGACATGGGTGCCGAGTTGACCATGGTGCTGGGTGAAGTCGCTGTACATGTCGAGCATACCGGGGTAGGTGTGGCCGAGGACACCCATGCGGCTGCGGCGCAGGGTACGCAGGGCACCGGCGGCGGCGGTCCAGTCGCGGATCTCGGCCCAGGCGCGGCGGGCGGGCTCTTCGCAGCCCTCCTCCTCTGCCAACATGCCGGAGACGACGTGAAAATCGATATCGCAGCGGTGGAAAACGGCACTGAGCTCCGGCACGCAGCAGGCGCAGCAGTTCGCCAGCCACTCTTTGGTGTCGGTGTTGGCGTAGTCGAGCGCGGCAGAGGGCTGGAGATTGAGGACGAGGACCGGGACTTTGGGAATCTGAACGACGGGCAGGACGGTTGAACTGGTGGCGTAGGTGCCCACGTAGCAGTAGACCATGTCGACCTGCTCGCGCTGGAACAGGTCTCCCGCTTCTCGCCCGCGCGGTGCAGAATCGACCAGACCGGCGCTGACGACATCGGCCCACTGCCCGACGCGGCTCTCTACCCGCGCCTGATAGCCTTCGAGTTGCTCCTTCAGACCCGGAAACTGCGGCCAATATTCGCCGAGGCCGATACCAAAAATCCCGATTCGGGGACGAACCGGCTTCCGTTGGCTGCTCATGCTCTCTTCCCCTGTTCGCTGCGGCAATTAGCCACTGACATGCTCTTCCTCGGCCTTTTTCATCAGGCCTTCAACTGCGTCGACAGCGGCGCGCATCGCCGATTCGCCGCCGGATGATCCTCCGTCCCCTTCCAGGTCGACATCGTAGCCCATATCGACCATCAGCCGCTTGGCCAGCTTTACAGACTGGCTGGCGTCGGGCCCAAAGCCGTCGGCGCCGACGCTCATGGCATACTCCTGGGTGATCGGCGCGCCACCCACCATGACCCTGACCTTGTCGCGCAGGCCGGCCGCCTCCAACGCCTCAATGTTCGTCTTGAAGAAGGGCATGGTGGTGGTGAGGAAGGCGGAGAAGCCGACCAGTTGCGGCTGATGTTCATTGACGGCGTCGATCAACCTTTCCGGGCTGACATTCACGCCCATATCGATCACTTCAAATCCCGCGCCTTCCAACATGATGATGCACAGGTTCTTGCCGATGTCGTGCACATCGCCCTTGACGGTCAACATCAGGACCTTGCCGGTAGGTTCGACACCGGTGTCGCCCAGGATCGGCTGCAAGATCGCCATGGCGCGTTGCATCGCTTTGGCGGAGATCATCATTTCGGGCACAAAGTATTCGCCGATCTCGAAGAGACGACCTACTTCCTGGAGCGCCGGAATCAGTGCCTGGAAGAGGATGTCCAGTGGGTCCATCCCCAGATCGATGCCTTCCTGGGTAAGTTTTTCGGTGATCGGCGCGCGTCCTGAAAGCGTGTTTTCGTATAACTCTTTTTTGATCTCTTCTTGACGGCTCATGTGGTTTGCCTCCGGTTCCGACGGCGATTCTACTTTAATATGTGCGTGATGCGTATTGCGTTCATATTGCGAAAGGGCAGCGAAATCGACTCTTCAGGCAGTGAAACAGGCCTCCATATCAGCGAGGAAATCGTCTACGTCCACCTGCCGGTATGACTCATGGCCCAAGGGGCGCGCAGGTTGGGCGTCTTGCGCCAGCGTTTGCTGCACTGGTGGCGGCAGGCGTTCGATGCTCGTTTGGACGATCTCGACGGCCGGCGGGGCGGCGCAGATCTCGACGGTCGGTGCGGAAGTGTTGTAGTAGTAGACGGATTTGAGGCGCGTCCTGAGCATTCTGCGGGCATAGTCGGGCAGTGAACGCTCTGCTGTCTCCCCGCTTTCCGTTTCCCGCGCTTGCGGGCGATTGGGTGTGAAGTCCTGCGGCCAGAACAGGCGGTTGATGTGGAGATCGAAGACCTTCTTCAGCATGGCGGTGGGCGTAGCGGGGGCTGTGAACCAGTTCGACTTCGGCCAGACATCGAGCCAGGCCCATGCGCCGCCGATGCCGGCCTCATCCAGGGTCAGATCCAGGCAGCCGGCGCCGGTGGCGATGCCGACCTGGTCTGCGCGGCCGGTCTCAGCGCGTGCAGAGGAGGTTGTTGGCGGGCCCTGGCCGATGATGGCGAAGTGTTGCGGGTAGATAAAGAAGTCGCCCCCGCCTGCCCGTTGCACATCATAGAAGGCCGTGGTCAGCGCCAGCAGGGCATAGCCGGTGTGGAGGATGCCATCTTCCAGGTGCGGGGAGACAACGCCGACGCGGTCCTGTTCATGGTAGTCTGCGCAGAAGGAACTGAAGGCAACGCGCCCGCTCGCCTCTGTGCAACGGTATTCAAAATGTGAAGATCGCAGTGCCTGGCTCGTGTGCATGGTAACACCAGTGGTCAGTGGTCAGTGGTCAGTGGTCAGTGGTCGGTGGTCAGTGGTCGGTGGTCGGTGGTCGGTGGATTTGCCGACAACTGTGGCCGAACTCTTGCTGCATGGCGGAGCGGATGTTGTCAATGTAACGCACGCCGTCATTGTCGGGACAGAGTTTGTCGGTCAAACCGATATGCTCGAGGTGTTTCTTGGCCAGCGCGCCAACCAGATAGACGCCCGGCCGCTCACAGGATTCAAAGGTTTCATCATTGAATGCCAGGTTGCCGTTGAGAAGCCGCGAGCACAGATCCTGGTCCGGTTTATGGCCGATGAGCATGTAACAGAGATCATAGTTCCACGTTTTTTGGCCGGCGGGTGTTTGCACGAGCGCGGTGTTGTTCTCCAGCGAGATGACCTGGCTATCTGTCAGTATTTCGGTGTTGGCGAGGCGTGCATCGGGTTGGCCCCAGATCGTCTGCTGGTCGTTCAACATCTTTTCGACCTGTTCACTCGATTTGCGCACCACCCAGAGGATGGTGTTGCGGGGGCAGAGGGCGATAATGCCATCGGCCGAAGAGAAGCCGCCGCCGACAAAGAGGATTCTTTTGTCGCTGATGTGTTCCCATTCATGGAAATAGTGATGCACGGCCCCGTTCAACTCGCCGGGAATACCGGCCAGATTGGGCTCGTCGAAGGAACCGGTCGCCAGCACGACCCGCTTCGCCGCCAAGCGGTCTCTTTGCCCATCTCGGCTGCGCACGGTCAGAACGAAGTCGCCCTTGGTCCCTTGGATATCGACGAGTTCGTGGTGGGTCTTGACAGGGAGATCGAATTTAACGGCAAAATCGCTGTAACTCTGGATCAGCTCCTCGATCAGGGGGTGATGCTCGTCGCCTTTCTGCGCCAGAATCGCATCCTCCGGGTCCAAGACCATATAGGAGAGAATCGAGTGCATCACCATGTGCTTCATATAGTGCCGGAGATTTTGACAGAGTTCCTTGCGCTCGATGCCGAGAACGTGGAGGCCCATGTCGGTGAGCACTTTGAGCACGGCCAGCCCCCATCCGCCGCCGCCGACGACGACTACATCATACGGGGCGGTTTCGCAGTGCCTATCGTCTACTGGGTATTGCTTTGCGGACATTCTTTTTCATTCTTGTCTTGACGGTCTTATCTGGCTGCGGTCACTCGAGAAACCCGTTTCGCTTCGACGGCTTTTTCTTGTTTCGGTCACCCGAAAAAGCCGTCTCAGGTCTTGATGGCGCCCGACGTAAGCCCTTCGACGAAGAGGCGGCTCGTGAAGAGGAAAAGGAGCACCAGAGGTATCGAGCCGAGCAGCAGCCCGGCCATCACGCGGCCATAGCTGGTGTAGTATTGCTCCATGTAGGAGTAAAGCCCCGGCGTAAGGGGCCACATTTTGCGCTCCGGGAGGGTCAGGGTCGGCCAGATCAGGTTGTTCCAGGTGCCGAGGATGTTGAGCACGGCGACGACGCCCAGCATCGACCTGGTCAACGGCAGCGCCACATGCCAATAGATCTGCCAGTCGGTGGCGCCGTCGATGCGGCAGGCATCGAACATCTCGCTGGGCAGGCTCTCGAAGAAGGCGCGCAAGATCAGGATGCCGATAATCTGTCCGCCCGCGATCCACGGCAGAATTAACGACCAGTGCGTATTGATCAGGCGCAGATCCCTGACCAGCACAAAGGAGGGGACCAGGGTCAGCGACGCGGGCACCATCATGAGGGCCAGCACTGCGTAGAAGACAGGTGTCCGGCCGGGAAACGGGATCTGCGCGAAGGAGTAGGCTGCCAGCGAACTCAGGAGGAGGACGCCGATGACGGTTGCGCCGCTGGTGATGACGCTGTTGAGCAGAAACTGGCTGATTATCTGGACGGCAAACTCGTAGTTTTCCCACCGCAGCGGCCAGGTGGGCAGGAATGGCACGCGTGTGAACTGGGAAGGGCTTTTTAAGGAGATGACGATCGCCATAATCAGCGGCGCGATCATCAGCGCGCATAGTATTGCCAGAGCCGGAATGCGCCAGCCGTCGCCGCGGTGGAGACCGCGTCGTTGACTGTGGGCGGGACCGCCCGCTATGGCTGCTACCGATTCGCCGCGCCTCTCCATGCCGAAACCCTTACTGCGTTGCGTATTGCGTACTGAATTACACGAGATACGCAATACGCTGGCTGTTAATATTCCTGGGATCTTATGTAACGCATATTTAGAATCGTCGCCACCAGGGTGATCAGGAACATGACGACCCCAATCGCGGAGGCGTAGCCCATGCGGCTGATGCGGAAGGCGTTGAAATACATCCACATTCCCGGCACCTGGGTTGAGTCGATCGGCCCGCCTTGCGTCATGGCCCAGACGGCGGTGTACTCCTGCACGCCCCACATGATGGTCAGCACGACAAGCAGTTTGATCTGACCGGTTATGAGGGGCAGTTCGATGTAGCGGAGGCGTCTCCAGCCGCTGGCGCCGTCCAGAAGGCCGCTTTCGATGATCTCGACCGGGATTGCCTGCAATCCGGCCAGCAGAATCAGGACGGAGATGCCGTCGATCCAGGGGAAGTTGCGCAACATCACCGCGTAGATGGCGATTTTGGGTTCTGCCAGCCAGGCGTGGGTCCAGTCTTGCAGGCCGACGCCGATCAGGATTGTATTGAGGGGGCCGATGGTGGAATCATAGATGAATTTCCAGAGCAGGATAAGGACCACGGCCGGAATGATGACGGGCAAAATCATGAACAGGCGGAAGAAATATTTGGAGCCATCATGGCGAATGCGGTGGATCAGGACTGCGACACCGGTAGAAAGCCCCACGAAGGCGATCAGGTACCAGATCGTCAACAGGGCCATGTTTTTGAGGGAACGGATGAAGACCTCATCATCGGTGAAAAGCTCGATGAAGTTGGCGAGACCGATGAAGGTGCCTTCCAGCCCGGCGTTCCAATCGAACAGCGAGCGATAGAGGCCGGAGACGGCGGGATAGTATTGGAAGATAAGGAGAAAGGCCAGGGTAGGCACAACCATGAGATACCCTGTCCTTGTCTCCCATATCCGTTCCCAGAGTGTTTTATTCATCGTGGTTGGCGGCCAGCGGCTATCAAGCAGATGCCAACCACCGGCCGGCTGACGTTAGGGGCAGGCATTGCCTTGCTCGTCAATATAGCGGGTGGCGTAGCCCTCGAAGGCGGCCTGGTTCTGTTCGATGCACTCATCGATGTTGATTTCGTCCAGCAGGTAGGACCACCAGGCTTTGCCGCACAATTCGGCAGCTTCGAGATCCATGGTGACGATCTCGTACTGGAACATGGTCACGTATCCGATCGACTCGACCAGCCCCTTGTGCGCCTCGACGAAGCGGTCGGGCACCTTTGTTCCCTTGACATTGGGCATATTCTGGCCGATTTCGCCCTGCACCTTTTCAATGTTTTCGGGGTGGGAGAAGAAGCGCAGCAGGTCGATGGCGGTATCGAGCACGCCGTCTCTGCGCGCGCGGGTGGAGATGGCGTAGTTGTCGGTCACGGTGCCGACATTGGGGGCGACGGTGGGCGGGTCGGTCACGAACTCGCTGCTCTCTGTGGTCAGCGGCGGCGCCCAGAAGGTAGCCCACTCGAAGTCCAACAGCGGATCGATCTCCAGTTGCGGGATAATCCAGGAGCCGTTTTCGGTGATTGGCGTCTTCTTGGTGAGGAAGAGCCGGGTGGAGTCGGGCGCGGATACGGTCCAGTCGGCGCGGCGGTAGGGCACGTTGAGTTTCCACAGCTCCAGCCACTGACGGAACTGAGGTAGTTCGGCGTGGTAGACACCGTCGCGGATGGCGCAGGCGACTTCGGAAAGTTCGGCGAAGCGCCCGTCTGGGTTGACCAAGGGGGCGAGGTCGCGCTCCATGATCATCGAGCCGATCTGCTGGCGATACCAGGCATCGGAGTCGGCGGCGGAGAATGTAATGAAGTCGTACCCGATCAGGCCGGCATCTTTGGCCACCTGGCAGTTTTCGAGGAATTCGGCGTAGTTGGCCGGGACGGAGATGCCAAGCTCGTCAAACAGATCGACGTTGTAAAAGAACCAGGTGGTGTTGATGCCGAAGGCGACGTTGAGGAAGTTGCCTTCGATGTTCAACATGGTGTTGGGCGTGGGGTAAAACTGGTCGATCCAACGGTCACTGCCCGGTTCGCCGGCGGCGATATAAGGGTTCGGCTGGTTGAGGGCGTCGGTAAGTACGACCCACCAATCTTTGTCCACGTCCTCTTTGATGATCCATTGGGCGGCCGGCATGATGTGGGGAACGGTGCCGGCTGTCTGTTGGGCCACCATCCACTCGCGGCTGCTAACGCCGGAGGGCAGCCTGATCCATTCAATCGAGACGCCTGGATGCTCGGCCGTGTATTCGTCAAGCACCTCCAGGATCTTGTTGTGCGGGTTGGGGTTGTCTTCGCTGCGCTCCATGCTTTCGGTCGGCGTCCAGCCGCCCAAAAATGCGACCAGGTTCTGTGCCGCGGCAGCCGGCTCGCCATCGCCGCCCTCCTGCTGCTGCGGCGCCTCGGCGGCAGGCGCGCAGGCGGCCAGAACAGTGCCGGCCGACACCACGCCAACTGTCTTCAGGAAGTTTCGCCTAGAGAGGTTCAGATTCTCCATTTTGTCTTTTCTCCTTTTGCGGTCAGGGTGGGCACATGGAAAATAGCATTAGCAGGCGGGACGCCTGCGTTCCCGGGTCGATCGTGGGCCGGAAGAGGTGGGAGTAAAACGGATTCGCGACCGCTTCGGTATATGGGAGCGAGTACCATGCGGGGCAGCGAGCGCCACTCTGGCGGATTATAGCCGATAGGAGTATGGAAAGCAATCGTCCTTAGCCAGGCCTATCGGGCGCCGATTCCCGTGCGGCTGTCCATCAACAGGTGCCCGGACTGGGACAAACTGCCGTTGCAAGATTCATCGTACCAGTGGTACTTTCTATATACAAACATGAAGACGATTCCAGAGCCTGGGCCGCGCGCCACTGTCCAATGCAGACGACACAACAGCACGCGCCCAGACAGTGGAAACCAGGAGGGCTGAGATGAAGTTTCAGTTCGAAGATTGGATGGTGCATGAGTACCATCAGCAGGGATTTATGATCTTTCGCGGCATTGTACCGCCCTCGCTGCTGACGGACTTGCGGCGCGAGGCGGATAGGGCGCGCGAGCTGGCGCATGAACTCAATGGGCCGCAGACACAACGCATCCAACCGCTAGATCAGTACGCGGAGGAGATCGACCTGCAACCGTTCAGGGATTACGCTGAACTCGATGATCTGCGCCTGTTGGTTGAGCAGCTGCTGGGGCCTGGATATACGCACGCGCATCTGGACATTATGGGGCTGTTGGTAGAGCCGCAGGAACGGCCATGGCACTGTGGTTGGCACCGCGATGGCGTGGTGGAGGTGCCGACCGAAGCGCGAGATGAACAGATGCAATCCTTTATGGCGACCGTGTGGCATGACCTGCGCTATTTCAACCAGGTCAACTGCGCCATCTACGCCGACTCCTGTACCTGGTACGTGCCCGGCAGCCATCTGCGGCAACAGGATCTGCCGGACGAAGTCCAGTCGACGGGCGACCCGATAATGAAGGAGGCCCCGGACGATTGGAGTGACGCCGAGGCGGAACAGTTCTATTTTGAACACTGCCGGTCGATGCCGGGGGCGGTGCAGGTCTATCTGGGCCCAGGCGACTTCATGGTCTACCGTAACCTGGCGTGGCATTGCGGTATGTATCTGCCTTATCAGCCGCGGGCGACGATCCACGACATCATCCGCCATACGGGCCGCAACGCCTGGATGGAAAAGTGGAACAATGTCAAGCAGGCGGCTCGGGGACGGAGCGCCGCGGCGCGGATGACTGAGGGGAGTTTTTAATTGTGAGATTTCAGTTTTAGTGTGGATTCCAAACGGGACCAAGAGCTTGCGAATATCGGCAGAGCGGGCGAGACGCCCGCGATTCCAGGATGCAGCCCGCATCAGAAGTCTTGTTCTCAAATTGAATTCACATTAGGAGGCACACTTATTAGTGCCATTTTTATCTTCAAATGTGAGCAATACTTCATTACCAATAGGTTTGAGTGGTACTCATTGTTTTTTTGGATTCCCTACTTTCTGAACCATTTTGTGAGTATCTACTGTTGCTCGTGTCCTTCTCAGTGTCGTGTCGCGGCGTTGGATCATTGATCCGCTTATCCGGATATTGGATAAGAGGCAAAGGGCCAGGCTTATGCGATTGACATAGAAAAAGAAGCAAGCATGGGGATGAAAATTCAAGGCAATGACAGGATATGGGGATTGGCAATCGCGGGCGTATTCCTGGGTTTTCTCATCTGGGGATTCCAGGGGTCGAGGCCATTGACAATGCTTGCTATCTTCGACTTCGTCCTTCCCATCCTCGGTCTTGCGTTCCCATCGAAATACCAGCCGCATCTCTTTACGTCTACAATTTTACTCATGGCAGGCGTGCTGGTTGGCGTCGCCCTTGAAAAGCTGTTTGGCAACGTCCCCTTCATGTGGTGGGCTGTAAGCACGTGGCTGATAATTGCTGTTGCCATGGGTGTGTTTCGGCCCTTTCCCCTCCTGAAAAGGACATTTCCCTTCCTGAAAATGACAGCTGCAGGTGATGCTGGGGAAAAGGGAGGAAGAGAGAAATTGAAGAAGTATCGGCCCCAGATTATTTCAATTCTCGTTCTTGGAATGTCAAGCACGATTGGCATCGGCATTGCCTACACATTCAGCCTCTATGGTCCCGACGTATACGGATCCCGTGAGATGTTCAAAAGCTTTGGACCTGTAGAGTCCGCCCTCGTCTTTTGGATAGGTTCTGCCCTTGGCGTAATGCGTTTTGGTCCTTTAAGAGCATATGTGCCAAAGGGCCGAGAGGATAAAGAAGCGTGAATAACCCTTGCCCGCCAGCATATGAACATTAACAGGCGTCTGGCCCCATTTCCCCTATCCGGTCGAACCATCTTTGCTTCCTTTCCTAACAAGAAACGAGTCTGCCAGATGGTTCTTCCACAACTCAGGCACCCTTGACCACTACTCTTGATCTCATTTGGGATCTACTTTAGGTTCCGTTGACATTTTGGGAAGGCTGTTCAGATGTCAACAAGAACTGAAAGCCTGCAGGCCTGTTAGGGATGTTTCTCGCGTGAATGTTGAAATAGACAAAACCAATTGATCCGCGAAGTCACGCGAAGGGTCGCGAAGAACACCTTTTTGTCCGCGGAGGACGCGGAGGGACGCGTAGAACACCAAAGGCGTATCGGATTTTCTTTGCGTGACTGCGCCGCCCTTCGACGATCAGGCGTAATTTGCACCTGGAAGTCGTTGTTCAGACAAACGTCAACGAGCCCGAGTAACCCCGCTCGTGCGCGGCAGTTCACATAAACTGACTATTATACCCAGAGAACTTACGCCTATTCTGCCCGCAGGCAACCTGGTGTTGTCTCGATTTAGCAGTCTTTTCTAAACGTCAACGGGACCTAGCTATTAGCCAGTAGTCTTGGCGGGCGTGGCGCTTTTCCTGAACCAGCGTTCGCGTTGGACGGGGTCGGAGATGGCGCGCAGGGATGCGGCCAGCAGGTTGAGGCTGAGCGTGGTGAGGAAAATGATCAGGCCGGGGAAGGCGACAATCCACCAGGCCGAAGTGATATATTGGCGGCCGCCGGCAATCATGAGACCCCAGGAGGGCTGGGGCAGCTGGATGCCGAAGCCGAGAAAGCTCAGTCCCGCTTCGCTGAGAATGAGGGTTGCCACCTCTAACGTGCCCAGAATGATGAGGGGGGAGGCCACGTTGGGGACGATATGGCGGAAGAGGATGCGGGTATTGGAATTGCCTATGGCGATGGCGGCGTCGATGAACGGTGAGTTGCGCAAGGCCAGGGTCTGACCGCGGGCAAGACGCGTGTAGGCCATCCATCTGACGATAGCGAGCACGACGACCAGGTTGAGGAAGCCGGAGCCGATCGCGAAGAGCACCAGCAGCGCCAACAGAAGGACGGGGATGCTCATCTGAATATCGACCAGGCGCATGATGATGTCATCGGCAGAGCCGCGGTAGTAACCGGCGATGATCCCCAGCAGGGTGCCGATCAGGCCGGAGACGAGCGCGCTGCTGAACCCGACGGTCAACGAGACGCGGGCGCCAAAGATGATGCGGCTGAGGATGTCGCGTCCGAGAGGATCGGTGCCGAGGATGAAGGGAAAGCCGATTGGCGCGTTGTTTTCGTCCAGGGCGCGGGCCATGGGGGGCATGTTGCGCAGTTTCAGGTCCTGTCCAAGCGGGTCGTGGGGCGCGACCAGTTCGGCGCCCACCGCCGAAATCAGAATCAGGGCGAGAATCGTTATGGCTACGAAGGTGACGGGATCGCGCAGCAGGCCGCGCACGATGAGCCAACGGGTTGCGCTCTGCGAACGTGCCGTCCGTTCTTCGGGAAACAACGTTAGTTCGTCGGACATGGCCGCCTTGACTTCCTGAGAAGAGCGGAGGGAGCAGAAGGCTGCCCGTATTCCGCCAGGGCGTTAGGCAATGTGCAGCGGGTAATTCGCAGCAGGCAGTGCGTGTGGTTCACTGGAAACGGATCCTTGGGTTCAGGTATACATAACTCAGATCGACGAGCAGATTGACCACGATCACCATGCAGGCGACCACGAAAACCGTTGCCTCAACGAGCGGCAGGTCTCGCCGTTGCAGCGCCTGCAGGGTCAGATAGCCGATGCCCGGCCAGGCGAAGACCGTCTCCACCAGGATCGCACCGTTGAGCATAGACGACAACATATCGCCGCTGATGGTGACGACGGGGATGGCGGCATTTTTGAGGGCATGGACGAAGACGACGCGTCTTTCGGAAAGGCCCTTGGCGCGGGCGACGGTGATATGGGGCTGGTTCATCTCGTCCAGCATCGCGCTGCGGGTGATCTGGGAGATGCGTCCCAGGGGTGAAAGGCAGAGCGTCAAGGTCGGTAAAGCCATGAAGGAAAAGCCGCCATAGCCGGACGTCTTGAACCAGCCGAGCTGGACAGCGAAGACAATGATCAACATCAGCGCCATCCAGAAGTCGACCATGGAAACACCCCCCAGTGAGAGGATGTTGATGAGCCTGTCCAGGTAGGTCTGCGGGCGGAGCGCGGCCGCGGCGCCCAGGAAGATGCCGATGGGCGCGGCCAGCAGAAAGGCTGCCGCGGCCAATCGGAAAGTGGCGGGCAGACGGTCCAACACCAGGCGCAGGGCCGATGTCTTCTGCCAGAAGGAGTCGCCGAAATCCAAAAGAATCGCGCGCACCGCGAATCTGGCATACTGCACTGGAATCGGATCGTTGAGGCCCAGCTGGTCGCGCACCTGCTGGACGCGTTCTTCCGAGGCTTCGACGCCCACCATGATACGAACGGGGTCACCTATCACACGGCCCGCGATGAAGACGAATGTGAGAACAGCGAACGCGACGCCAATCGAGTGGATGGAGCGTCTGAGCAGATAGGGAAGAATTGGATCGGCCTTTATTGAGGCGGAGCGAGAAAGGGGGAAAGAGGGAGCGGGAGTTGCTCTCTCCTCGCTCCTCGTCCTTCTCTCCTGGTCGGAACAGAAATCATTCCTGGATGCTGCGTATCACGTATTACGTAGTCACTGTTTTTGCAGGACATGGCGCAATACGTGATACGCATTGGATATACGAGCCTCGATGGGCTGTGCAATCTGAGCCCGTTACTTAGCTGACATCTCCTTGGCCTGCAGGCGATGATCCAGCTTCACGTTCCAGTTCAGGTCTTCGCTGATCAGGTAGGCGAGATCGAGGTGGGCGATGAGGCCGTAGGCGGCATCGTCGTAGGCGACCTGTGCAGCCTCCTGCAGCTTCATGTCACGAGCGTCGCCCGAGAGTGTGCGCGCCTCTTCCCACAGCGCATTTACCTCTGGGTTGCAGTAGAGTGAAACAACCCCGTCGCAGACGAAGTAGTTGACATAGGAGAACCAGAGATCGAGGATTTCGTTGCCGTGCAGATGGACGGCGACCCAGTTGGGCTGGCCTTCTACTTCGGCCCAGTTATGGCTGAACTGGGGATTGAAGGTGTCCGGGGGCATGACACTGACGGTGGCGTTGAAGCCGACTTCGTTGAGCATGTTGCCGATAGCCTGGATGACTTCGACGTGGCCGGCATGCAGGCCCTGGCGGGAGGCGAGCGTAAACTCCTGTCCCACATCTACGCCGTCGGCTGCCGCGTCCTCGAGGAGGCCACGCGCCATGTCCGGATCATACGGATACGGCTGGAGGTCCGGGTTGTGCCCGGTGGCGGTCTCATTGACGATCTGGCCGGTGATGGTAGCCGCTCCGCCCAGAAGCGTATTAACGATCTGCTCTTTGTCGATGGCCAGATTCAGCGCGCGGCGCACGCGGATGTCTTCAAACAGGCCCTTGTTGCCCATGCGGGCGAACATTGTCTCGACGCTGGCGACAGAGGCGCAGCGCAGGTTCTCGTCGCCCATGGCAGCATTGCACTGGTCGGGCGTCACGAACTGGGCAATGTGGACTTCGCCGGCCTGGGCAGCCGCGGCCCGGACGGTGTCTTCGGGCAGGAAGCGCCAGGTCAGCCGGTCAAAGGATACCTTGCCGCCGGCGGCGTCGGGGTTGTCGTGGCCCCACCAGTCCGGGTTGACGACATAGGTAATCGACTCGCCGCGATTCCACTCGTCAAGCATGTAGGGGCCGGTGCCAATCAAGTTGGTGGAGTAGGTGTCCGGCTCCTCCTGAATCTGTTTGGCCGAGGTAATGGCGACGAAGTACATTTTCTCCAGCAGAATCGGGTCGGGATCGGCGGCGGATACGTTGACGCTGTATTCATCTACCGCTTCGGCGCTGAGGACACCGCCGACAAAGCCGGTGAGCGTGTTGACGAGGTCTGCCTCCCACATATAGTTGATGCTTGTCGCCACGGCTTCGCCGTTCAGCGGGGAACCGTCATGGAAGGTTACGCCCTGGCGCAACTGGAATTGGATCGTCTTGTCATCGATCCGCTCCCACTCGGTTGCGAGCAGGGGAATGATCTCGCCGGTGGAGAAGTTGCGGGTGACCAGCGTTTCGACAACGTTCAAACAGCCGTTGCAGTTGGTTTCAGCGGCGGCCAACGTTCCTTCCAAGGATGTCATTTCCTGGGCGACGGCGACGATGAGCTCGCTCTCCTCAGTATCCATCATGTCTCCGGCGTCCGCCGGCGCTGCAGCCGGCGCGACACACCCGGCGGCGAGCAGAAGCAGCACCAGCGCTGCCAGGGGAATAGCTGTACGAATCATTACTTTTCGGAATGCCATTATTCTGAATCTCCTTTCCAAGCTTTGATGATGTCTGAACCGTGGATGAGGGATTGGCAGGATTGGATGCGCTCCCAGTTTGGGGGACGGCAAGCCCCCTGCCAAGCACGTTCAGTTCCCCCGGCCCCCTTGGGAAGAGTGGCGCAATGGGAACGAGTACATTCTACATTTTTTTTATCTTGTGTCAAACATCAATGGGTCCAGGGCAATTGCATCTAAGTTCGGACGCCACAATAGCCCGCGAAGGGGCAGGAAGAACATCTTTTTTGTCCGCGAAGGGGCGCGAAGGGGCGCGAAGAAAACCTTTTTTTGTCCACGGAGGGGCGCGGAGGACATCTTAGACCCTTCTTGTCCACGGAGGGGCAGGGAGAACAGGGCAATTGCATCTAAGTTCGGACGCCACAATAGCCCGCGAAGGGGCAGGAAGAACACCTTTTTTGTCCGCGAAGGGGCGCGAAGAAAACTTTTTTTTTTGTCCACGGAGGGGCGCGGAGGACATCTTAGACCCTTTTTGTCCACGGAGGGCCGCGGAGGGGCACGGAGAACATCTTAGACCCTTCTTGTCCACGGAGGGGCAGGGAGAACAGGGCAATTGCATCTAAGTTCGGACGCCACAATAGCCCGCGAAGGGGCAGGAGGAACACCTTTTTTGTCCGCGAAGGGGCGCGAAGGGGCGCGAAGAAAACCTTTTTTTGTCCACGGAGGGGCGCGGAGGACATCTTAGACCTTTTTTGTCCACGGAGGGCCGCGGAGGGGCACGGAGAACATCTTAGACCCTTTTTGTCCACGGAGGGGCAGGGAGAACAGGGCAATTGCATCTAAGTTCGGACGCCACAATAGCCCGCGAAGGGCGCCCACAAGGGGTGCCCCTACCGATTCAGGCAGCCTCAAGTGGGTTTGTCCCAATTTGATGCAATTGCCCTGTCAATGGGTCTGACCCAGATTTTTTGGTGGAAGTTGTCTGAATCAGGATTTGGGGATTTTCAGGATTGCAGGCGACCGATCGATTCATGTTCAGCGGATCCTTTTTGCGTCGGTTGAAAGGGCAGTTCGCAGAGGGACAACAATTTGGGATGCACCCACATCAATTTTTGGGTGGGCGCCCAGGCCGGAAAACTGTAGTGGCCAGTGGTGTATCTATCCACTGACCATCAGCCATTTGGGAAGGCGTTCAGGTAGGCGAGGCTGTCGCGGGCGGTCCGTTCAGCGCCGGGCGTGAAGTCGAATACTTCGACCGATAGCCAGCGGTCGTAGTCGAGGTCGTCAAGCGTCTGCAGAATGGGCCGGAAATCCAGATCTCCCATACCCGGCCCGCGCAGATTGGGATCATTGAGGTGGACATGGTGGAAGAGAGGATGGACGGTTCGAATCTGTTCGGGGATGGGGCGGGGATCCTGGCTCATGGCCTTGGTATCGACCATCATGCCGAGGCTGGGGTGATCGACTTGGCGCACCAGTTCAGCGGCTTCGTCGACATTGACGATGAAGTTGGTTTCGTTGCGGCTGAGCGGTTCGATGCAGAAGAGGACGCCCTGCTGCTGGGCGCGCATGCCGCAACGGTGCATGATCTCGGCAGTCGATTTCCAGGCCTCGGCGCGCGAGCGGTCGGGCGGCAGATCGCGCTGTTGCGGCGAGCCAAAGATGAGCACATCGCCGCCCAGTTCGGCGCAGCAGTCGATCAGGTCGAGCAGGTATTGGGCGGTGCGGGCGCGGACGTTGGGGTCGGAGTCGTTGAGTTGGAAGCCTTCGGTTTGTGCCAGCAGCCAGTGGAGGCCGACGACGGCGAGGCCGGCGCCTTCGACGGTGCGCCGGATACGGCGGCGGTCGGCAGCGGAGAGATCGGTGACAAGGTTGCAGAGGGTGAAGGGCGCCAGTTCGAGGCCCTGGTAGCCGACTTCGGCGACGAAGGCGGCGGTTTTGTCCAGGGGCCAGTCTTCGAACAGTTCATTGCAGATGGCATAGGGCATGGCAGAGTAATCCTGGTTTTATTGCGTATTGCGTATTGCGTATTGCGTATTACGTAGCGCAGGGGACGCAGGGCGCCCTCTTGGGCCGGGGGGAACGGCCGGGCGTCCTGCCTGTACTGCGGGCTACGTTTGATCGATCAGCTTGCGCAGGAAAGCCCCTTCGGTCTTGACGATTTCGTCGTCGTTTCCGGGGGCGAAGTTTTCGGGTATGAACAGTTCGAGGGAGAGCGCGCCTTGGTAGCCGAAAGCTTTGAGATCGTCGATCAGTTGGGGGATATCGGCGACTCCCTCGGCGAGGCGGGCACCGCGCCATTGCCAGGTTGTATTGCCGGCGGCGGCTTGGCCGGTGGGCTCGGGCAGGCGGTTGCCGACATGGCAGTGGGCCACGTAGGGGCCGAGCAGCTCAAGTCCCATGCGCGTATCTTCGATGCCCACTTCGATCATGTTTTGCACGTCGTAGATGGCGCCGATGTGGTTGGGGTCCAGGTCGCGCAGGAGTTCGAGCGTACGGGAAGCGGTGACGGAGAGGGTGCCGGTGTGGATTTCGTATGTCACCTTGACGCCATGGGCGCGCGCAAGTTCGGCCAGTTTGGCGTAGCCGGCGCGTGCCTCGAGGAACTGCGGCCAATACGGTTTGGTGCGGTCATGGTGGGGGGCGTCGATGCGGATCAGAGGCGGGCGGTCGGGGTCGATGGCCAAAGCGCCTTTGAAGAGCTTGATGACATGCTCGGTGTCATCGTAGCGGGCGTTCGGGGCCAGGGCGGCGACGCGTATGCCGGTGCGTTTGACGGCGGCGCGAATCTGCTCGGCCTTGTCGAGGATATTGTTCGGGCTTACGTCGGAGAGGTGCCGGCCCCAGAAGAAGGGCTCGACGTTCGGATCATCGGGATTGTAGCGGCAGCGCAATTCGACGGCGTCGTAGCCGTACTCTTGCAGCTTGTCGAAGGTTTCGTCCAGTTCCCAACGGGGAAGCATGACGGACGTGCAACTCAGTTCCATACAAGACTCCTTTAATGGCAGAGAGAGTGAAGGGGAGCAAGAAGCGGATAGAGCCCGCCCCTCGCTTTTCTTAGATTACACCGGGGTTGAGTTCGCGGCACTTTTCCAGGACCGCGATCTGGGCGCGTACGCTCTCGGGGGTAATGTCCAACTCTGCGCCCTGGCGGATGGCGGCGTAGAGAGAGCGATAGAGCGCCTGGACACCGCCGGCGCCGTCGTAGTCGAGGGGCGCGCGCTCCTCCTTCCAGGGAAGCTGCTCGCGATTGTAGGTTCGGTCGCGGGCGATGGGCGCCTCGTCCAGGATCAGCGGCGGGGCTTCGGCGGGGTCGAAATATCTCCAGTGCGCTTCGTCGCGGTAACAGACCAACGATCCCTGCGTCCCCTGCACCAGAAAGTTCGGCTGTGGGAAGGCGCAGGCGGTGGTGATGTTGATCTCGACCAGCGGCCCGTTTTGCGGTTTGAGGATGACCTTTACGTGGCTGTCGGCGTCGCCGGCATAGAGGGGCGTGGTCTCCATGTGGCAGAAGACGGCGGGCTCGGGGTCGTCGATCAGGAGCATGCCCATGTCGATGAAATGGGGGCCGCTGTTGTTGAGCGCGCCGCCTCCGTAGCGCTTCATCGTCTGCCAATCCCACCTGCGGTCGAAGCCGCCGTTGTGGATGCGAATCTCGATGATGCGTCCCAGAACGCCGGAAGCAATCACTTCCCGCACCTTGACGAAGTCGGCAGCGTAGCGCAGATTCTGATGGACGGTCAGAGTCCGCCCGGTTTCTTTGGCAACGGCGAGCATCGCGTCGGCGCCGGCGAGGTCGCTCGCCATCGGCTTCTCGACGATGACGTGCTGTCCGGCGCGCATCGCCGCGATCGTCTGCGCGGCATGAAGGTTGCTGGGAGTCGCCACCACCATGAGCTCGACGGCCTTATCGGCTACCAGCTCTTCGTATGACGCGTAGGCGAGGCAGTCGAAGCGTTCGATGGCTTCGGCCTGGCGTTCCGGGTCGGGGTCGCAGACGGCGGCGACGCGGAACTGTTCGGGGAGGTGGGCAAAGGCGTTGGCGTGGTTGTTCCAGCCGGTGCGCCCGAGACCGGCGATGCCTACGTTGATCGGTGATTGGTCAGTCATGTGTGCGGTGCTCACATTGGGTGGCTGGATTCGATTTGGGAATTTTAAACTTGACTGCGCAAAGGCTCGCTGTAAGGTGTCTCTCACTAATTCGCGAGGGAGAGGGATGGACAAATGGATCTTTGATCGAGAGTGGCGAGACCGCCAGCGTTTCCGATCTCTGCGGAACACACTAGAACGTATGATAGACGCACGAGAAAATCCAAGTTTGCATCAGCCTAAGCAATCAGATATAATGTATTCTATCGCCAGTGGACAAAATTCGGCTCCATGCCGTGTGATTGTCGGGCTGCGGCTCGCGCAATCCTATATCCCTGGCGTTTTCTTTTCTTGGCGCCACTCAAGAGCCGCCGCGTTGAGTGGCTTTTTCTGTGTATAGTACATGCCATAACCGGCCTTGCGTCTATCGTGAACATCCTGCACCAACCGAAAGGCCTGCCACAGATACGTTACATACCGTATGGAGGATCCCAATGTTTGGACCACGAAACGGGAAGAATAAGGTGCATCCACACGGATTGTGATGGCATCAGAGTCGATCCCTGAATGGCAAGGGAGCACGGTTCAGACAAGTTCGGGATGGCGGAGGATGTGCTGATAAATCTGGCTGCACGATTTAAACTCCAGCTTCTGGCTGGCATGATCGAGCAGCAGCCCGATCTGGGCGGCCTGGTGGTCGATGCGATAGATGGACCAAGGGTGGAAGATGGGCATGTAGTAGAGAAGCCCTTCTTGAGCGCAGTAGTCGATGCCGGGCGCGTAGGCCTCGTAGACGCCTTGCGCGTCGCGGGGCATCTCGGTGGGATAGGGCCAGGGCAGGAGCGGCGGCCAGTGCACGGCGGCCGGCTGCCCGGTGAGGACGTTGTCGTGCCAGGCGTGCGAGGGCGTTTCCAGCAGGTCAGGAAAGCCATCCTCTTTATACCAGAAAGGTTGATCCATGAGGGCGGGCATAGTTCCCTTTGGGCCCAAGCCCACGCTGCGCGCATAGCGGTAGCCCGACTCCCACATTACCTCCAGAACCGGATGTTGGCCGCGGAAGCCGTCGGTGTAGCCGCCGGGCGCGGTCAGGCCGGTCACTTCACGCCCGAAGGTGTCTTCGATCAGTTTCTTGGCGTCGCCCAGTTCGTATTGGAGTGTCGCCCTGTCGTCGCCCAGCGCAATCAGGTTCGGGTGGGTGAAGCTGTGGCACTGGATATCGAACAGGGGATGGTCGAGAGTGGCGCGCAGTTCCGGGCCGGCAAGCTCGAGCATTTTGGCGACCAGGAAGAAGGATGCGGGCGCGGCGCGTTGCAGGTGAACCTCGGCCACTGCGCGCACGCCGTCCAGGAATTCGGCGATATGTTCGGGGGTGTAGCTGAAACCTCTTTGACGCCTATCCCTATCCCACCAAGGAAATACCGCTTCCGTGTCATAAGCGGCTATATAATAGGACATCGTGTACCTCTCTTTCGACTAAGTAACTGTCCGTTTTTAACTTAGCGGTTTCGTTCGACATATCGGTTCGATCTTACTTGAAATCGCTACGTTGTTTGTGGACAGTTACTGAGGTGTACAATGGAGCAGTTCACCAAGCCTGTGGAGGGTACGAAGCAATAGGGTGCCCATCCAGCAATACGCCACAACAAGAGAATACAACATGGTTATCAAGAATCTGGTTCTCTCTGGTGCGGCATTCATCGCCGCAATTGTGTTGCTTGCCGCCTGCAATCCTATACCGGTCACACCCAACACGCCAACGCCCGCTCCAACACCGCCACAGGACGAGCCAAGTATGGCGTTCATGCAAGCTGACCTCGAAGACTTCGCCAATCTTTTCGCCAGTCTCGACAACTACGAGAACGAGCCTATGACCTACATGCACGCCATAATGGAGGTCGTCTGGTGCGTCGAGGACGCCAAAGGGCTTATATATGAAATGGTAGAGCATCCAGACCAACATCCAGACCAATTTGTGGCCGGACTGTGGATGCTTGTTCTGTTCTCGATGGCAAACGCCACTGACCTTGAAACCACCCCAGAGGCCATACTTGCCGGCGATGCTCCGTCAATGCACACCATGTTGGAGGCGGCGTACGCCCAATGTGTAGAGACTTTGCCAACCCCCTAGCGACATATCGGTTCGATCCTGCTTGAAATCGCTACGTTGTTTGTGGACAGTCATAAAGGAGAGAGTAGAGAGAAAATCCTGCTCCTCAATTATTCCTTTGCTCACAAGTTTCGACAAGTGTAAGCAGTTCCTAATTGGATACAACAAGACGGCAGGGATAATCCTTGCATTCGGGCGTTGCGCAGATTAGAATTGACAGGTAATTGCGTACGGCACACTCGTGTGCGCCATCGGGCCGTAAGGATTGCTCCACATGGATAAACAGAATGTCACCCTCTCGCTGCCGCGATCGTTGCTACGCAAGGCAGAGAAGATAGCGATGGATCAGGACCGTTCCTTGTCGGAACTGATGGTCGAACTCCTCACCGAATTGGTAGAACGAGAAGATCAATTCGCCAGCGCCAAACGACAGTATCTGGCCGTGCTTGATCAGGATACTGATCTGGGCACAAACGGCTCGATCAGTTGGACGCGTGCGGACCTTCACGATCGCTGAGACGGAATTTCCAGCCGAAGCGCCCTTCTACAGCTTGCTCATCTTCTCCAGCACCGGCCAGAAGTCCAACTGCTCCACGGCGTGGCTGCGGTATATGCCGACGCCGTCGGCGCCGCAGGCAACCGCCACCTCCGCGGCGCGCAGCATCAGGTCGGGCTGCTGGAAGCTGCCCGGATGGTAACAGGAAAGCTCGGCGATGACGGGTGTGCGCCCGCCGGCCACTTCGACGGCGTAGCTTAGCTGGCGCTCGAGTGCGTCGAGGTCGGAGTTGGTGCGGAACCAGATGTAGAACTCGTCGACGATGCCCTGTTCGAGCCAGGCCGGCCAGTCGTGCAGGAGCTTGAGATAGTCCTCCTTCTCGCCGGCGATCAGAGTGGTCGAAAAGACGGCGTCGGGCTGCGCCTGCTTGACCACGGCCCGCATCTCGGTCAGGGCAAGGGTGACGTAGTCGGCGCGGAACTGCAGCCATTCGGGGTCGTCATTGGGCAGGTCGAAGGGGTTCTTGCCGTGTTTGGCCTGGAACTCGTTGACGGTGCGGTCTTCGTAACCGTAGGGGACAGCCCCGTTTTCGTCCTCGTTTCCGAGCACGAACTCGACCTGGATGCCGTCGCCTTGGGTATGGGCGAGGGTATCAACGAACTGCTGTGTCTGTTCGGCCCGCACTTCGGGGAAGGCAGCGCTCAGGTAGAGATCATCGCCCGGCTCCAAGGTGTAGGCGCGACTGCGCGTCAGGCTGCGGAACTGCGGGTTCTGGCTCGCGAAGTCGGTCATGGTGGTGGCTACTTTGGGGGCGTCGTAAATGGGCCGGTGACTGTCCATGATGGCGCGCGCCTCGGCTGCGGTGACAGGGGGGCGCAGGAAGTCGAGGGACCAGCCATAGGTGACGCGTGCCCAGCCGTGACGGGGAAAGGAGTTGTAGTTGATGTAGGGATCGACCTTGATGCCGACGGCATGGGCGGCTTCGGTCAGGGCGCGGGTCTGGTCTCCGCCGACAATTTTGGTGACGCCGACGTCGGCGCATTTTTGCACCCAGGCGGGCAGGTATTCGGCATAATCGGGATCGTTGGGAATCCTCTCTACGACGGGCGGTCCCCAGAGTACCAGGCGTTCAGGCATCTTCTTTTTTCCTCTTATTCGTGGAAAGTTGATGGTTACCGGCGGCGTTAGCGGCCACTGTGGTTACAGCTCTGCGTCAATCCCTGCCAGCAGACGGTCTACCTCATCCTCATTGTTGAACGCGGCCACGGAGATGCGCATCCCGATTTTGACCGGGTCAGGCGGGGCCGCCGTCAACCATTGGGATTTAACGACGGTTCTATGGCGTTCCTGCAGCTGTGCGACCAGGCCGTCCATATCGGTCTTGGTGAACTGATCGAACATCACCGAGGTGATGCCGGCTGATTTCTCCATGTCGAGCGGGGTTATGACGCGGGCGCGGTCGATGCGGGTGAGACCGCTGCGCAGCCGGTGGGTGAGATTGGCGATTCTCAGCTGCATTGTGTCGAGGCCGATGCTTTCCATGATCTCGACGGCGCGACCGAGGCCGACCACCAGAGCATGGTTGTAGGTGCCGATCTCGGTGCGGGAACGGGCGGTTGGCGCGGGCGTCGGGTCGTCGGGCAGCGCCCACGGGCTGCGGTCGGGAATGTAGTTGGGGCGAAAGCCGGGGATCTGTTTTTCCGAGATGTACATATAGCCGGTACCCATGGGGCCGAGCAGCCATTTGTGGCCGGAACCGACGGCATAGTCACAGTCGAGTTCCTGGAGGTCTACCGGCATCTGCCCGACCGACTGGGCCAGGTCGAGCATGACGGGCACGCCGGCGTCATGGGCAATGGCGGCTGCCTCCTGGACTGGGAGCAAACGGCCATTGGGGGAAGCAATGTGGCTGAGGCAGATCAGGCGCGTGCGTTCGTTCAGCGCCGAGGCAAGATCCGCGAGGAGGACTTCGTCCTCGACATCGGCCTCAAGCACCTTGACCTTGACGCCGTACTCATGCTCTAGCGAATAGGAGAGCCCGTAGGTGCTGACATGCTCCAACGTGGTCATCACGAACTCGTCGCCCGATCGCCATCCGAGACCGCGCACAATCTGCTGCATGGCCCGCGAGGTGTTGGTTTCGATGCCGAGTTCCTCTTCTTTGACGTTGAGCAGCCGTGCCAGTCCGCTGCGGGCGGCAGCCTCGCGTTCAGTGTGGGCCTGGCGGCCGGCGGCGGTGGCCGGGCCGTGACGGGCCTCGGTTTCCATCGTCTCTCGCACGGCTTGCAGCACGGAGTCACTGGCGGGGCCATAGGTCCCGGTCTGAAAGTATCCGACTTCCGCTGTCATGGGAAGATCTTGCCGAAGCTGTTCCACGGTCATACGTGACATAGACTGGGCCTTGTGCTGGTTGGAGGTGGAAAGAAGTCCCCCGACGGGATGCTTTCAGAGTCAGCAGACGCTCGAAAGAATCACGGGGAGAGTTCTGCGAATGATAACCGACATTGACAGTTTCTGTCTAAGGGCACAGGTGCTGTTTGACGGAAAAAGGGAATCTGCCGGTGGGCTGCCGCCAACTGTCCTGGTGACGGAGGAACAGCGGGTGGGACGGAAGGCGCCAGAGGCTGCGGGTTGGCAGAACGCGGCGGCTCAGGTAAGATTGAAAATCGCTGAGAGAGTGAAGTAGGGAGAGGCAACATCACTTCCCACTTCAGCAAGAAGTGGGAGCATTTGGCAACACAGGACCCGTGGTGCTTGAATGGCGGACAAGGGTCATCACCGACTACCAGCCAGCAAATGAGCCAGACATCACCGCTGCCAGAGGCAGCCGCAGAGAGAGTAGGGAACCGCTGGTTCGGCCGCCCGCGCTGGGGGGTGGCGGCGTTCCTTGTATTTGCATTTGTTGTGGTCCTGGCCAGCAGCATCAACACGCCGCAGGCCCGTTTTTTCGTGTCCGAGCGGTTCCAGACGTTTGTCACTATTTTCCTCAGCCTGTTCATCGAAGCCGCCCCATTTCTGCTGGCCGGTTCAATCGTATCGGGCATCATAGCCGTCTATGTGGACCAGGGGATGGTAGAACGCTTCATACCCGAAAATCCGTTGCTGGCGGCGCTGGCCGGCGCGGGGTTGGGCTTCGTCTTCCCGGTGTGCGAATGCGGCGTGGTGCCGGTCACGCGCCGGCTCTATGGCAAGGGGCTGCCGCTGCCGGTGGGCATTGCTTTTCTGCTGGCGGCGCCGGTAATCAATCCGATTGTAATCTTCAGTACCTACGCAGCCTTCGGTTGGGGTCCGGTGCTGTGGGGGCGGGTGGCATTCAGCATGTTGGTCGCATTTACGGTTGGGTTGATCTTCCACCTGGCCCGCCCGCGCGAGATTCTTCTGCCGGAGACGCTTGCAACTGCCAGCGGTCACGACGACATTGATGACCATTGCGACGAACACTGTGAAGATCATGGTCATGATCACAGTCACGACCATTCTGCCGCGCAGCCGCGCATCTGGCAGGCTCTGGCGATGGCCGGCGATGACTTTCTGGACATGGGGCGCTATTTGATCGCCGGGGCGCTGCTGGCGGCGGTAATGCAGACGGTCGTTCCACAGTCGACTCTGCTGGCGATCGGTCAGGGGCCGATTATTTCTGTCTTTGTGATGATGGCGCTGGCTTTCATACTGTCGGTCTGCTCGACGGTGGACTCCTTTATCGCGCTGGCCTTCAGCGGCGCTTTTACGACCGGCTCACTGTTCGGCTTCCTCGTCTTCGGCCCGATGGTGGATATCAAGAGTTCGCTGCTGTTTCTGGGTGTATTCCGGCGACGGACCGTCCTCTATTTGATCCTGCTGCCGCTGGCGCTGGTGGCGGTCATCGGCGTCTTCTGGAATGTACAAGTGGGGGTTTGACAGATATTTTGGCGAAAGACAGGATAGGCGAAGAGCGGTTGCATTATTTTGCCAAAATGACGGGTAAACTGTTGCGTCTGCCCAAGGTGCAGGCTGCTCTCAAGGGGATGCTGCTGCTCGGGCTGGGCATCTTTCTGCTCACGCGCATCACGTCCGGCACACTTAACTACTACATCAGTCAACGGTTCGACTGGCTGACAGTGGCAGCGATTATGGGTCTCCTTCTGGTGGCAGGAAGCTACCGTTACCTGCTGCGCGGGGATGAGCAAGGGTCCGCCGGGCCGGACAATTCTGTTCCGGAGCGGGCGGGCGAGGCCGATTCACTGGCTGGAGAGGACAACCACGATCATAGCCACACTTTGGGATGGGCGGGGTTTCTGCTTATCTCGCTTCCAATCGTCCTTGGCATCCTCGTGCCTCCCCGTCCTCTGGGCGTGGCGGCGCTGCAGAATCGTGAAATCAGCGCTGGGGGGTTGGATTCGGTACTGCCGGCGGCTGTGCGTTCGTCGCGGGTGCAGGAAAGCAGCGAGCGTACGATTCTGGATTGGGTACTCGCCTTTCACGAGGGCGAACGGCCAGCCGAGACCGACACCGCCGACGTCATCGGCTTTGTCTACCTTGATGACGCCTCGGACGAGGTACAGTTTACCCTGACACGCTTTGTTGTCGGCTGCTGCGCCGCCGATGCCATGGCCGTCGGCCTGCCGGTCAGCCTGGCGGCCGATCTGTCTTCTGAAGACGGGTTGGAGGAAGGACAGTGGGTGCGGGTCGTGGGACAGTTCGCCACCCCCGCAGGCAATGCGCTGCCGGTGCTTATGGCGGCGCAGTTGGAGGCTGTGCCGGAACCGAACCAACCCTATCTCTATCCCTGACACCGGTGACGAGGCGACAGTGATCACGGGCCAGCACCACCTGCGGCCTGAGCCAGTCACCAGCCCTTGAAATTATGAGCCGATTTGATGTGACCGTGTTGTCGCTCCTCAGCCTGTGCGCGCTGTTGCTCCTGGGCCTGTGGGGGCAAAGCCGCCGGGTTGCCAGGGACGATGGCGCCAGCTACCTGCTCTATAAAACAGTCGATGAAGTCGGACGCGCCCAGTTGCACGCGCTGCCGTTCACCGACGAAGAAAGTGGCGGCGACATCACACCCCGACCCTTGACCCCGGCTGAAGTTAGTGTGTGGGATTTCGCGCCATCGCCCGACGGCAGGCTGATCGCCTACGGGGCGCTGGGGGAGATGGGATTCAGCGATCTGCGGCTGATCGATTTGGCCAGCGGAAAGGACAGGCCGTTGTTGACCTGCGAGAATGCCTCATGCAGCGGACCGAGTTGGTCATCCAACGGCCAATATCTGGCCTACACGCGTCGTTCGGTCAACGCGTTCGCTTCCGGCCTGCTCAGCCCGCCGCGGATCTGGATCCTGGATGTGGAATCGGGCGAAACAGCGGCGATCTTCAGCGACAGCCAACGTCTTGGTCTTGAGGCCCGCTGGTCTGCTGATGGGGAGTGGCTCTGTTTCGTCTCGCCGGAGGAACAGAAGCTGGCCGTTATCAATCTAACGGCGAGGTCGGCGGGCGAGACCGGGCAGACCGCTTTCTATCCTACCGCCACCGGTGAGACATGCGCGTGGGACAGTTCCCGACGCCGGCTGTATACAACTGATTTCAGGCAGAGCGGCGATGAATGGATGACCCATCTGATCGCGATCGACGTGGAAAGCGGCGAGCAGGTCGAGTTGAGCGGAACGGGGAGCGCCACTTTGGCCCTGGTCCACGACAGTTCGGCCGTGCCGTCCGCCGACGGCGCCTGGCTCGCGTTTCGGCGTAAAGAGTTGGAAGGCCCAGGCGCGACGCGGGGTAGCCAGATCTGGCGGATGCGCCCGGACGGCACGGAGGCGATCGCTCTGACAGCAGATCCCGCCTACGACCACGGGCCGCCGGTCTGGAGTCCCGACGGACGCTTTCTCATCACCCGCCGGTTTCCCCTGCGCGGGCCGGATGTTGTGCCCTCGCTGTGGCTGATCGACGTGGAGACCGGCGCGCTGCGTTTCCTGGTAGAGCCGGGGGACTTTCCGGCCATTGCGCGATAACGGCAGTTCCGGTGAGCTGTACTGGTCACCAGCCACTGAGCACGGGCGACCGGCGATAGGCGTTGGCTAGGTGGATATCCCCAGCAGACCGCGGGTGAGTTGAAAGTCGATGTGCTTGTGAACGATGCTCTGCGGCTGATAGTCACCGGCCAGCGTTCGCGCGGCCAGGTCCAGGATCTGCTGCGGCCACGCGCCCGGATCTCCGCTCAGCCTCATATCCGGCGCGGCGGGCGCGTGCTCGTCGGCAAGCTGCAAGAGGGGCACGAGCGGATGTCCCGCCCTCAACTTGTCGGAATAGGCGATTATCAGTTGCGCGCCGCTGGCGCCGAGACCGGTCAGTGTCTCGGTCCAGTGGGGCGTGGGCATTTCCATGAGATGGAAACCGGCTGCCTCGGCCGCCTGGCCGTAGGCAAGGGAAGGCGGCAGGTCGGCAGCGTCCATGCCCAGAGCCGCGCGGAAGGCGGGCGCCTCGATCAACGATCCGGAGACCGGCGTGACGACGGCGCCGCCGGCGGCAACGACCCAGCGAGCGAGGCGTGCGAGGCTGTCGGCCGCGGCTGCGGGCGCAGGGCCGTCGCTGAGCAGCGCCAGGGACAGCTTGCCGTCGTTCCCGTTCTGCCGGCGGAGTGTGGACATTTGCGCGTCGAAGTACTCGTCGATCTTGTCGAGGACATTGGCAATGCCGCCGTCCAACTGCACGCTGGCCCAACCGAAGTCCTCCTCCTCAAGACCGCAGTCGCGCAGCAGCGAATGGATGTAGTCGTTGTGCGCCTTTTCACAGCCATGCTCCAGAAAGAGGCAGGCGCCCACCAGGGGATGGGTAGCGTAACCGATCATGGTGCGGGCATAGATCTCCTGGGTGGAGGCGAAGGCGACGCCGCAGCCCTCGGTGTGGGGCAACGCGGCAAACAGGGGACGCCTCCTGGCTTCACCCGGATCGCCAGCCTTCGGCACAGAGGCGGGTCCGTTCAGGCGCCGGGCTGCCATGCCGGCGATCTGGCTGGAGCAAAGACTTGTGGGAAGAATCAGGCCGACGCGCGCTGCGCCCGGCCGGGGCAGATCGATCGCCGCCGTCTCGCCGGGTTGCGTCTTTATCTCGAGCGGGCGCCCGTCCGGTTGCGGGCGTGCCAGGATCGTCTGCAGCCGGCTGTGGTCCTGCTGCTGCCAGTTGCGCCAGATGGAGATCTGCGAGTGGCCGGCCAGTTCGCCCTTGCTGCGCTGACCGGACGCGATCTCCACCAGCAGATCGAGACTTTCGTCGCACAGTTGGGCCATCGTCTTGCCATCCAGATAGGCGCCGGCGTTCACGTCCATCTCCTGGGATAGCAGTTCGAAGCGCGGCGTCGTCGTCATCACTTTGATCGTGGGCACAAACGGGAAGTTCGTGATCGAACCGTTGCCGGTGACGAAAATGATCAGATTCGAGCCGCCGGCTACCTGACCGGCGATGCTCTCCAGATCGTTGCCCGGCGTGTTCATAAAATAGTAGCCGGGCGCCGGCTCAGGCGCGGCCCGGTGGGGGGCAGGCAGGTCCTCTGCTTTCACCATCCGTTCCCCGTAATCGACCACCCAATCCAGACGCACATCCGGGTGCCGCTTGATGGCGGCGCCGATCGACTTGAGCGCAATGTTGTACAGCCCGCGGTATTTGTTTCCGCCGGTGGGATTGCCCTCTGCGCTCTGGCCATGCCACGCCAGCCGCTCTTTGAACTGGGCCACATAATCGAGAAAGGCCCGCGCCGTGGCCAGATCGCGCGTGTTCTGCAGCATATAGGCTTCGGCGCCGATCAGTTCGTCGGTTTCGGCGAGGTTGGCGCGTCCACCGTAGCGAATGATCTCTTTGGCGACGGCGGATGCCAGCGGATTGCCGGAGAGGCCGGAGAAGGCGTCGGAGCCGCCGCACTGGAGGGCGATGTTCAGATGGGCCAGCGATTCCGGCGTGCGGGGCAAGGCTGTGATCTCCGGCAGCCAGCGCTCGACAGTTGCTGACGCTTCCGCCAGGTCGGCCTGCCAATCCCCGGACAGCGTGAAGAAGCGATGCGGCACTTCCGCCAGGGGATAGTGATTCGCGCGCAGATAGGCCTCCAGCTCGGCGTTGCTGATAGCCCGGTCGGCGGTTGGGTGTGTTTCGGGCGCGTCCACAGCCAGAACCGCGCCGACATTGGGATGCACGATCAAACCGGCCAGGGTGCGCAGCACAAACTCGCGGTTGTTCAGCCGTTCGTAGCCGCTGCCCTCGGTGTGGGCGATGGCCACGATGCCGTCGAAGCCGGGGAAGGCGGCGGCGGCGGGCTGCAACGCCTGCGCCAGACTTCTGGCAAAGCCGGCCGTGCTGGAGGTCGTCCCCATGACGACGATCATGTTGCGCGTGCCGACACCCCGCCCGCCGTCGCGTCGAAACCCTTGAAAGGTGCGCTCCTCGTTGTACCGTTCCACCTGCCGACCGGGCCGGAAGGTCGCCTCATCGACTTCGTAAACGATGATCCGGTCCTGGAAATTCGGTTGCTGCGGGATGGTAAAGTCGAGGGCGCGCCCGTTGAGCGCCTCGATCATGCCGGCGTTACATACATACTCTCCCGGCGCGATTGGGCGAGTCGCCATGCCGAAAGGAAGACCCCAGGACAGGAGAGGCTCGCCCGCCGCGATCGGTTCGACGGCGAAGCGGTGGCCGACCAGAATGGTGGTATCGAGCCTGAACTGCGCGCCGTCATGCTCAATTGTCAGCCCGGCTTCCAGACGGCGGGTGGCGATGGCGACATTGTCGCCGTCCTGGGGCAAGCGAGCGACGGAGTCAAAGGGGACCGGCGTGTTCAGGTCGGGTTGGGGTGCCGGGTGCGACCTGTCTTTGTATGCCATCAGGGTTCTCCGTTTCGCGACATGAATTTCCCACGTTACGCGCTACGCTTTTTGCGCTCGGACGGGCTGGATCGGCATCCGCCGCATCATCACCATGATAGCCAGCACCATCAAGAATGACGTGGCCGCACCAGTCCAGTATGGGATTGTCGGCCCCCGGGCGAAGAGGACACCGGCGATGGCCGTGCTGATAATCGTGGACAGATTTACGCTCGATTGAAACATACCCAGTACGCCGCCCCGATCTTGATCAGCCACCAATGAGGTGGACATCGACTGTAGGGGTGGACTCGCGAGGCCAAAACCGACGGCAAAAAAGAGCGAGCCGAATGCCCCGAGCCATGGCGTCGTGACGAGCGCGTAGATCGTCATGCCGATCGTACGGAGGACGCTGCCGATCACGACAAGTTGGCCTTCGTCAAAACGCCGCGCCAGTCGACGCAGCAGGTAGGTCTGTGTGAACAGCTGGGACACGCCGACAACGGACAGCAAGAGGCCGATACCGACATCGGTGACCTGCCGGCTTTCGCCCTGGAACAGTACCGCTTCTCCGAACAGCGCAAACGTAGACTGTAATAGCCCCAGCGCAAACTGACCTAAAAAGGCGATCAGGAGAATGGTCATCAGCGGCAGGGCCCAGGGGGCGCCCCGCAGAAGGCTGCCGATGGTGAGGCTACCGGCGCGGCGCGCGCGGGCGCGCAGCCTTTCCTCTGCTGAGAGGGTCTCGTCCAGCGCGTACCAGGTGAGCAGGACGACGCCGGCCGCTGCTACCGCCGCCACTAGAAATGGCACTGTGGCGCCATAGGCCGCGGCGAGCACGCCGCCCAGGGCAGGGCCGAAGATGAAACCCAGGCCAAAAGCGGCGAAGATGTAGCCCAGGCTCTCGGTGCGCTTTTCACGCGGCGTGATGTCGGTAATGTATGCCTGGGCTACGATGATATTGCCGCCGGTAATCCCATCCAGAATGCGGGCAAAGAAGAGCCATGCCAGGCTCGGCGCAAAGGCCAGCATGACAAAGCTGATGACCGTCCCGATTTGGCTGACGATCAGAACCGGAATCCGTCCGTAATGATCGGACAGGCGGCCGACAAATGGACCTGAGAGGAATTGGGCGGCAAAGAATGCGGAGGGGAGTAGGGTGATCATCTCCGCCGACATATTAAACTGCCGCTGCGCATACAGCGGCAGGACAGGAAAAATCAGAGACGCACCCAGCATCTGTACAAAGACTACCAGCAGGATTGTCAGTAGTCGTCTGTCGATCGTGCCAAGCTTCATGCGTTCGCTCGCCGCCGGAGGAGTTGTCGACAGCGGCGGGGCAACTGTGCGGTCGGGGCCAGGTTATGGGGCCAGATCACGCTCAGGGCCGATTCGGGGAGGTCCGACCTTGACGGATCACGACTCATGGCTGGACCTGTTCCTCTTGGGGCTCCTCTCCCTGAGGCACTGTGAGCGAAAGGCCGACCCAGAGATTATTGGGATCCTCGCCGATCAGGTCCTGGTTGGCATCGTAGATTTCAGTCCAGCGGTCTGCGTCTCCGAACAACCGCAGTGCAATGTGCCGCAGATTTTCGCCTGCCCGAACAAGGTAGGTTTCGGGCAATTCCACCGCCAGCCCGCTATGGTCAATCGACGTAACGCCTTCGATCTCTACCATCAGACCCAACAGTTCGATCTGAATAGAGGTCATCGTTACGGTTCCCTGCACGATCAGCTCGCCGGGGGGCGCTCCCGGGGCCCACGAAGCCTGTATGCCGAGGTCGGCCAGATCGGGACGGTCCAGATCATTGAGGAAAGTGTTCAGATCGTAGGACTGTACGCGCGCCGCGGCGATGATGGTGGCGCGCACGTCAGGAGAGGCGCTGCTTGCGGCGGTGGGTGTCGGCGGCGATTGCGTTGGTTCCGGCGTCGGCAGTGAAGTGGGAGCTGGAGGCGCGGCAGACGAATTCTGGGGTGTCGGCGTATTTGCCGTGGCGGCGGCGTTGATTTGGGAGCCGGTATCGGGCCCGTCGTCTGCTGCGGTTTCCACGGCCGGTTCGTCCCTGGTGAAGGAGGAGTAGAATGACGACAGTTCGGCCGGAATAGTGCGCAATTGCCGCAACACCGTCTGCAGAGAATCGCCCGAGCCTCGCGAGAAGAAGATGACGGCCAGCAGCGCGGCGGCGATAGGAATTGCCCAGGGAAGACGGTTGCGCCGTATTTTGAAGGTGCCTTTTTTTGCAACTTGCTTTTTTTTCAGCGGGGCCGGGTAATACTCAGTGCTGAACTGTCGACTGGCCTTGCCCACTGCGAGTTGCGTTCCTTTGACGCGGCCCCGTCTGCGGGCCTCCTCCCGTCGTCCCAATTGGAGTTGTTCCTGGTGCGAGCGTAGCAGCCATTCGCCCTCGCTGCGCAGGATGTCATCGTCAGGGATGGCGGACACGTGCTCCCGCATCTCTTTGAATTCGCCGCGTTTGCGATAGATGAGAGCTGCCAGCAGGTGCAACTCGGGCGCCTCCAGCAACGAAATCCCCTGATCGATTCCCTCCAGCGCAGCCACATCATTCCCCATCGAATAATGTTCGAGGGCGCGATGATAGACTGTCCGGGTCATCTCCGCGGGTGTATAGTGTGAGGCGACATTTGCGTCACAGGCGGGGCAATTCGTGAACGACGAGGTTACATCTACCGGAGCGCCGCATTCGGGACAAGCCAAGTGCATACTATCTATCCAGACCGCTTACTGCGTTGTGTGTTGCGTATTGAATTTTCGGTAAGATTCGGCGATCAGAAAGTCACAAATAGTTAGCCTACGGTCACGCCACACTTTCGGGTAGAGTGCGGTGACCAGAGACCAGAAATAGTTCTGGGTTTGAAAGTTATCCTTGTGGCAAGCTGATCCGGGGAAAACAGACTTGCGTGCCGGTGTATGGGACTCTCATATTGAACGCAGCCGCTTTATTTGACCGCGCTCGGTTCTGCCGATACAATAGCCAACGGGAGGGGATGTGTCCCGGTGGACGCCCTGGTCTTCAAAATCAGTGGCAGGTGGCGCAGAGCCGGCTGCGGTGGGTTCGACTCCCACGCCTTCCCGCAACTGCCTGGCTTAGCATTCGGCCCCCAACCCCTCGCCGCCGAAAATCGCCAGTCGTTCCTCGTGGCTGGTGCGGGGCGCGCTCTGCGGCCGGTAGTGGAACTGTAGCGCCCGGCGACGCAACCCGGTATCGTTGGGTGGTGTCCCGTGGTGGAGCAAACTCTGGAAGATCAAGAGGCCGCCCGGTTTCAGCGGTACGGCCACTGCCCCACTGTTGTCCACGTCCGTGTCGCAGATCTGCCAGTCCCGCCGTCGAAAATGTACGACTGGCCCTTTCAGATGGCTGCCGGGCGCAACGACCATGCAACCGTTCTCGACCGTGGCCTCGTCCAGGGCGATCCAGCAGCCCACGACCTTTGCCTCCAATTCGAACTGAAAATAGGCGTGATCCTGGTGCCAGGGCTTATCCCGGCCCACACGGGGCGGTTTGAGCAACGCCATGCTTTGGAACATAACCGGCGCTTCGCCGATAAGGCGTTCAACCAGCGCCAGTAGCAGCGGATGATGCGCGAAGTTGTGCAGGCGATCGTCGTAGTCGACGAAGCTCATAAACTTGCGCACATAGTCCTGCTTCTTTTCAGGCGGCAGTCCTTCGACCGCTACACCCGCAGAAGCCTGCTCGTATTGAATGCCATCGAACTCCTCCACTGCGCCCGACAACAGGTGAAACAGCCCGTCCAGCGCCACCTGCAATTCCTGCGCCGTGAAGGCGTTTTCGACAATCAGAAAGCCCTGCTCGTGAAATTGGGCCACATTCGCATCGGTCACAGCGGCAAAGCCGTCGACACCTGCGACAACCCCGGTCGGATCATACAGACCCGGCGGGTAGTCACCAGAAACGCCGTCGTCGAACTGCCGCTCAGGAGCCGCTATCGTCATTATCTATCCTCCCGGAACCACAATGGATGGGCTGTCCTTTTGTCTGTCTTGTTTTCGACGCAGAGGCGTCGAACTGTTGCCCGTAGACCCCATTGTCGGCCACTTGGCGAGGGGCCTTACGAATAAAACGGACGGCTGGGAAACCGTCCCTTTCCACCGCCGCCATCTTTGGTCGGCGATACCCTCATACAGATACTACCATACTCTACTGCAACCATACCATACTATACAATACAAGAAAACTGAATCGGT
Organism: Caldilineaceae bacterium; assembly: GCA_965220715.1. Taxonomy (GTDB): domain Bacteria; phylum Chloroflexota; class Anaerolineae; order Caldilineales; family Caldilineaceae; genus Bin5. Next base: position 1,162,673 of record OZ244843.1, on the reverse strand, counting down.
TACAAGCTCCAAAATTGGCGGAAAAACGCGGAATCCATGCTGTCCGGGGGCGCTGATGGGTAGCAACCGATATTGCTCACGTCCCATCTACTTTTTTGTGATTGGCGCAGGTCAATTGTGCGCCAGGAACGCGGCTACCTCGGCGCCGGTGGGGATGCCAAGGCGCGCGCCTTTTCTGGTGCAACAGAGCGCGCCGACCGCTGAAGAGAATCGCAGCAGTTCTTCCCAGGCCATCCCCTGTGAAAGACCGGCGGCGAAGGCGCCGTGGAAGGCATCGCCGGCGCCTGTGGTGTCCTCTGCCGCGATCGCGAAGGCCGGGTAGCTGCCTGCGCTGGCGCCAAACCGGCTGTCGGCCCGGTTGCGCCAGCACAGTCCCCGTTCGCCGAGGGTAATGATACTCGAAGGGGCGCAGCGGCTCAGTTGCGTCAGAGCATCCGCCACATCGGACTGGGGGCTGTATTGGCGGGCAAAATGTTCTGACACCACCAGAAATTCCACCATTTCCATCAGTGTCTTCGAGCCGGGGTGGAGCGTGTCGCCATCCAGAACAGTGGGGATGCCGGCGGCGCTGGCGCTGGCGACCAGGGGTGCGGCTGCCGCGAGGTAATGTCCATCCACCAGAACCGCACGCGGTCGGCAGTTTTCGATAAGGAGTTCCTCCCCTCCCGGCATTTCTCTGCCAAGGCCGTAGTTGACGAGCGATCGTGAGCCGTCCGGCTTGACGAGAATGGCGGAGAGGGATGTCGGCCACTCGCCGCGTACGACAAGGTCGGTGTTGACGCCGGCGGCGTTGAGTTCATCGAGATGTTTGTCGCCGTACATATCGCGGCCCAGATAGCCGGCGAAGGCCACGGAGTATCCGAGGTGTGCGACGGTCATCGATGCATTTGCGGCGATGCCTCCGCCGCAGGAGGTCAAGCCGGTCGCCTTGATCTTTTCATCGGCGCCGATGTGCCGGTCCACCGAGAAGATCAGGTCGTAGCAGGCGATGCCCAGGCAGAGCACATCGACGGCGAAAGCGGCGCGACCCATCCCTCCTTCCTCTGAAGGCGGGACGGCCGGACTGACATTGTCATTCATTATTCCAGCCAGATCGGATTCGACCAGGCCCTGCCCCCCCGCCGGTCGCGCACGGTCACCCGGCAGTAGTGGCTGGTCCAGTCGGACAGGTCGAATTCGGCGCTTGTAAGACCGTTGCCCCAGGCGCGCTGGCTGGCGCTGCCAACGCCGGTCATAAAGATGCGTTCAGCGGGCGAGCAGTGGACCTCGAGCCGTTGGCCGGGGATGCAGGCGATGTCATAGATCTCAGGGCCGGTGCTGGAATAGAATGCGCCGTCCTTCAGCGCGGTCAGCAGAGCCTCGGGGGAGAGCTCCTCGGCTTTCACCTGCACCCAGCCGCGGCGAAAGTCGTGGTGCTCTTTGAGATGGGCATCGTCGGCTGCGTAGGCGAAGTAGCGCTGGCGTTTGTCCAGTAGTATGTCCATCAGATGCCAGCTGTCGGCCCGGTCGTTGGCGTCGTCGGCTATCCCGTTGTAGACCTCGACCGCGTGGGCCGGGCCCAAGGCAGCGACGTCGTTTTCGGTAAGCGTGTACCAGTGGGGATGGGCGATGCCGACAAAGGCGCCGGCCTCCTTGGCCCTGGCGGCGAGTTGGGCGCCGCTTTCCTCCGGGTCGGTGGGCGCGAAATCTAGGGGCAGGCCGGCGGCCACGATATGCCAGGCGGAGCCGTTCTCGATGGCTCCGCTGTGCAGTTCGGCGCCGATGATGGTCGTGAACCCGGCTGAACGGAAGGGCCGCGTGTCGGTGACCGGAAAGCCGTACTGCTCCATAAAGTGATCGGTCAGGGCGATGAAATCGTAACCGCCCTGTTCATACAGTCTGCAGACCTCCTGCGGTGGCTTCCCCCCGTCGGAGCGGGTCGAGTGTGTGTGAAGATTTCCTTTCCAGAAGCGGCCGGGGTTGGCGAATGGCGGCAGTTCCATAGTTTCTCCAATCTGTTGATTGATGGCTTGCAAAGGCGGGTAGGTGGGACGGGCGGTTGGACTCTTAACGATCTAACAAGTGGTTGGCATCTGATTGAAAGGGCCCGGTAATTGGCCGGCGGCGGTGTCTTTTTCGTCCAGAAAATCGGCAACGATATCGGCGAAGCTGTCCAGCCGGTGAACGCGCTGGGCATAGGCCGCCGCCCGGCTGCCGACGAGAATGGTTAAAGCCTTGTTCTCGGTGTGCTTGCGGGTCGAGCAGTCCTCGACATTGCCATGATCGCTGGCGACTATCAGGAGGGTCTGCTGCCAGTCCATCACATCCAACAGCCCGGCCAGGAAGCCGTCAATGCGTTCGAAATTCTCAATAGCGCCGCCGAGATCGCGGTAGTGGCCCAGGAAGTCTGTCAGCCAGTGCTCGAAAAAGGCGAAGCGAACCGGCTGGGCGAGTCGCCAGAACTGCGCGCCCGCTTCCTGCGGCGTGTAGAGTGGAACATCAGGATAACCCAACTCTGTGCGCCAGCCCTGGCCGGTGAAATTTGCGGACAGAGCCTGCTGCGCTACCATCTCTCGCCATGTCCGCAGCCACAAACCGCCGCGCCGCGCGGCGTAGGGGACTGCGCTCAGCAGGCGTTTGCCGCGCTTGACGGCGTCAAAGTAGCCCTGGGGATAGGCGTTGATGAAGGCGGTGGCATGGCCCGCCGCGTGGAGGCGGGCGAAGATGCCGGCCTCGTCGAGGATGTCGCGCACGCGCTGGTCCGGGCGCGGACCGTAGTGTTCCCCAAGGCGGGCGGGCGCGTTGACGCCGGTCAGGATCGCGGTCTGGCCGGTGGCGCTCTGGGGGCGGCCGGGCACGCCCAGGTGGGCGTCGGTCGGGATCAGATGCGCGTCACCGTGGCTGATACGTCCGCTGGACGCGGTGAGCGGACGGCCGTCGAAAAGGGCCGAAAGCGTAGGCAGAGTGGCCGCGGCGAGCGGATTGACCTCCGGGTCATCGCGCCCCAGACCGACGCCGTCAAGAAAGAGGAAGAGGACTCGGCGCATGGTGGTCAGTTGTCACCGGGGCTTACTTTCGATCAACTCCACCAATCGCTGCTCCAATTCATCCAATCCGGGATCGATCTCCCTATACGCCAGCCCCAGCCGCGCCGCGGCCGCACGCGCGCGTTCGCTTTCGTCCTGGTCCGGCAGCTGGCGGAGATAGAGCAACTCCTCGTAGTTGCCGAAAAAGACATCACGCAACTCCGGGTAGCGGTCGAGGCCCAGCGATTCGATCACGAGGCCCTCGTAGTGGTGGGCGAGAAAATCGGTCAGATAGAATGTGCCCGGCTGCCGTTCGGCCTGTTGATCGAAATGCGCGCCGCCGTAGAACTCGTAACAGTGGGGGCCGGGAATGCGGACGGCGTGGGGATAGCGGGCCAGGAGCGTATCCAGCGCGCCGACGGTACCGCAGTCGGCATAGCCGATGAGAATGCGGTCGAAGCGCCCCGCCCAGGCGTCGAGTTTTTTCTCCACGGCCGGGGCGATGCGTTCGGGGCGGTTATGCAGCTGGGCCGGAACGGCGGTCAACTCGTAGTCCCAGCCCCGTCGATTGGCGACGGCGATAAGTTCGCGCACGATTGCACCGCAGGCTATGATTCCGATTTTCAAGCGAATGCTCCTCACCCCGCAGAAGAAACCCGGAGAGGAAGTGAAACCGGCCAATTGTGGCTGTTTCTGGTCGTCCAGTCAAACAACCGTCAAACAACTGTCAAGCAAATTTCTGCTTCAAGTCCCTCTACAGAGCCGGTGATACTGGCCAATTGTGGCTGTTTTTGGCTATCCAGTCAAACAACCGTCAAACAACGGTCAAACAAACTCCTGCTTCAAATCCCTCGATAGAACTGGAGAAACTGGCCAATTGTGGCTGTTTCTGGCTACTCAATCAAACAACCGTCAAACAAATTCCTGCTTCAAGTCCCTTTACAGAGCCGGTGGGACTGGCCAATTGTGCTTGTTTCGGGCCGTCCAGTCAAACAACCGTCAAACAAATACCCTCGTTGAGAAACTATACTGCCCAGTAAGGCAGATATGTCCGACTCTTGGCTCCAACTTCAAGGTCCCTTATGACGACCAACCCGGCATCTACAGATTCTTTGAGAAGCCTTGATGCCTGGGACGCGCTCTTTCCGGCAACACCGAAGCGCTCCTGAATCGATGCATTATTCATGGGAAGTTTCATCACATAGCGCAGACATGCGTGCAGGTAGCAGGCCCGCACGCGGTCCGTCTTGTCCATTTCGCTTAGGGGCTTCTGAGCAAAGAGAGTTGCCCTTGTAAAGCCATTGGGCGCCTCAAACAGCGGCGCGGGCAACTGATACACTTCGGCCAGTTCAACAACCTTATCGATTCCACTACCGCGTTCTTCACAAAAATTGAACCGACGCATCATGGAAGCCAAGGTTTCGTTGAGAGATCGCGGCGGTGAATCGACAAAACGGTCCGTTTCCACTAGCGGGCTGCCCGGATTGGTAAATTCAATACGGCTATCGAAAATCTCCACCATTGGCCCGGCACCGCTAACATTGAAGTCCTGGTGGATCAATGCATTTGCGACCAGTTCGCGTACCGCAATTTCGGGAAACATCGGGACCGACCGCCGCAAGGAGCGTTCGATGACTTCGTTGGTGGGTACAAGCGCCATAATGTACTCGACCACTCTGGGGAATCCGACGGCATATCCCAATGTGCCTTCCTGTTCCCTTATCGTATCGGTGCGGCCTGCACCGCGATATTGAATGACGCGAATGGCCTTGCGTCTGATCTGTGGGAAGTCATTCAGGTTGCGGGCAAACAGGACAGCTCCCAGATTGCTGATGTTCCAGCCCCCGGCGTCGCAGCGCGTAATCAGCCTATCGTCTTGGAGCGCGTTGAGGATCGCAACGCGTCCGTCAGGGATAGGCCTGTCAAGTAGATCGAAGTAGGCGGGGTAGTAGAGCTTGTGCAGAGTGTCATCGTCGCTGACCTGTTCTTCAGCGACACGATCTTCGAAAATGATCTGTTCGAAAACACGCCAGAGTGTGTGCTGCTTCGTAGGGAAATTTTTGAGTCTTCTCGTGCTGCCGCCAACTCGGATAAACTCCTCACCGCCGAAGGACACGGGCAGATGCGATGCAGGTTCTATCTCCAGGAGTACAACCCGCTGGCCATCGACATTGAGTTCGTTGAAACGAAAGTCAATGTGCGGGTTAATCTGACTGTACAGCCAAGTCTCTAGCGGTTCGTTGCCTTTTTTTGCAGTTGACGGAGAAAAGGTAGTGCCAACAATCGCATGCGTTTCGTCCTCTATCCCCCAAATGGCTGAGGCGGACGTCTTTCCATTGATGGCGGCCCCGTTCGCCAGGGCAGAGATATTCCTACCGATAGTTTCCGGGTTGCTGTTGTTGCCCTTGAATTCTACCCACTCGGTTTCGCTCGGCAGACGGCACAGTTCTCGCACCATGCCGGCGAGATATTCAGGGTTCCGGGCCGGAATCATATTTTCGCTTTCTCGGATACCTCAACGGAGCCACTGCATGGATCCGTCAGATGCGCGGTGGCCGCAAGTGCTGCCTTTCCCGGTGGTGTCGACGGAGCGTTCAAGAACGGCTGCAGCCTTCCAACCTTCGACGCCGGGGAACCACTTCAGAAACTGCTCTATGGTTGCGCCGTCCTTGAGATTCTCAAAGAGGACGGACACGGGCACGCGCGTGCCATGAAACACCCAAGCCCCGCTGAGCTTGTCCGGGTGCCGATCGACAGCAGCGTACCCCTCCCAGTTCGTCATGCCGTAGTTTCTCTTTCACGACGCACGACATGCTCGCGCGGCGCGCGATTGATGTCGGTCTGGTAGCCGCGGCCGCCGTGCGCGTGGGCTTTGAACCATAAAATAATGTCTGCGTCCAGACGCAGCGTGATTTGCTGCTTGACGGGCCGGTAGAAGACGCCGCGCTGGGTGCCCGACCAGTCGAGAATCTCGGGAATATCGGTCGTGTTGATCTGGTCGTCGGGCAGTTCTTCCAGCGGTTGAAGTACATCGGTCAACGAATATTTTTTCGTCATGGCTCGCGGCGATTCGACAGAAAGTGAAGGTCCAAAGCTTGCCGCAAACACGATTTGATGGCCGACTGGCGACTGACACACAACTCAGCGGCCAACTTATCGAGTTCCTGAAGCATATCGGGAGTGAAATCGACGCTGACGCGCGTCAACGGCTGCTTCATTATTCCCTGATTGGTAAAAAACTCGGATATGTCGCGGCCGCTGTCCGCCATATCTGCAATTTCATCGGCTGTCGGCCGGTCAATCGAACTCTTCATACAGTCGCTGCTCCTCTCTCGTCGATCTCCACAGCGTCACCAAGTGGTAGTACTCCCCACTTGCGTCTTCTCTAACTTCATAGATGAGGGAGTACAATTGCTCATTCACCCAACCGATGGCGCGAAACTGTGCCGGATCATCCGATCTGCGGTCTTCATAGTATGGGTGAAAGAAGATTTCCTGTGCCTCTTCGAATCCGATCCCCCTTCTCCGGTTTTCTCTGAGCCGTCTGCTCTTGTTGCGGTCGAATTTGAAGCGCGTCATTGCATTCGCAACCGGTAGTATACCTTATTTTCATGATGTTTTCATGTCGCCCGCTCTGCCGCTGCAAGCAGATCCAACGCACAAGTTTCCAAAGAGCGTCTCTTTAGATCACTGGCAGTCGAAGGAACAACTACAACATTTCACTGGCCTTTACTGGACTGAGAAGCACAACAGACTCGCTCCTCGCTTACGCCATTGCCTCGCGCATCGCCTGCAGATGGGTCGGCGTTGTGCCGCAACAGCCGGCGATCACGTCCACGCCTAGGGCCTTCATTTGGCGTGCATAGTCGGCCATGACCTCCGGGGTGCCGTCGTAGAAAACATCCCCTCCCTGCAGGACCGGCAGCCCCGCGTTGCTCTGGGCATACAGCACGACTCCTGGGGGACGGTGCGCGACCATCTCCGTCATCACCGTCTGGATCTCGGCCGGGCCGTTGCCGCAGTTGGCTCCGATTACCTGTACGCCCCAGGCGGCCAGCGTCTCCACCGCCTGTTTGGGACTGACGCCCATCATCGTGTGCAGGTTGGTATCGAATGTGAGCATGCAGACGATCGGCAGTTCCGTTACCTGCTCCACGGCGCGCACCGCGGCCTCCACCTCCTGCAGATCGCTCATCGTCTCGGTGAGAATGAAGTCGGCGCCGGCCTCGGCCATGACCACCACCTGCTCGACGAAGAGTGTCGTCGCCTCCTCCATCGTCATCACGCCCAGTGGATCCAACAACTCGCCGGTCGGGCCGACCGAGGCCCCCACCAGCACGTCGCCGGATTCGTCGGCGACCGCGCGCGCCAGCTGCACGCCGGCTGCGTTTAGTTCGGCCAGTCTGTCCTGGAGGTCGTGCATCTTGAGGCGGGCGGTCGTGCCGCCGAAGGTGTTGGTCGTAATTATGTGGCTTCCGGCCTCAACGTAGCCGCGATAGACCGCCTGCACAGCCTGCGGGTTGTCAACATTCCACAGTTCGGGCGCGGCGCCGCCGGTGAGGCCGACTTCCTGCAGCATGGTCGCCATGGCCCCGTCGCCAAGCAGGGGGCCGCCGTGCTGGTCCAGCAGCTCGATCACCGGGTGGGGGCGCGGAGTCAGCCATCCGCCGGAGGAGGAGTCTGGTGTTATCGTCGAAAGCAGCTTTCGTATCCGTTGGGGAGGATAGTCGGCTTCAAGCTGCGCGGCGACGGCCTGGGCCACCTCCTGGGGATCTCCGGCCTGCTCCTGCCAGTCCGAACGGAGCCAGCCGTCCAGATATTCATCGGTGCCGGTAGCGCCGGCGCGCATGGCGGCCTCGTCGATCGCGACCTGAAAGCGGGGCGGCAACTGGACCTTATGGCGGGCGCTGCTTCCTTCGCGGGCTACAACCATTGACGGGAATTCCCGCCAGTACGTAATCTGATACTCAGTCATGAAAATTGAACCTCTGGTGAATGGTTAGCGGTCAGTAGCCGGTGGTCAATTTCGGGTCACCGGCCAGTTGCCACAGTCTTTTGTGAAATTATACCGATTGGCGGGCAGGAATGCCTAACGGTAGCCCTCGTGCAGGTAAGTGCCGTTTCCATAGTTGAGTTTTTGTGATCTTTGCGTTACCATTGCCTGAACTTGCAGTTATCATTATTATGCAGGTTATACGCAGGTTATTATTCTGAAACCTGTCAAACCCTCAGTCACATCATTCGCCTGCGGCCGGCTCCAACTTTTCGGCCGCTTTGCGACGGGCGAAAAACAGTTCGGACAGCATGTAGCGGACCCATTCGCATCAAAGGAGACAGTTTCATGAGAATTCGACATTCGTGGACAGTAGTGGGTGTTATGCTCATCCTGGCGTTGCTGATCGGCGCTTGCCAGCCGGTTACGCAGGCGCCTGCCGCTGAAGAAATGGCGGGCGATGACGATATGGCCGCGCCGTTGAAGGTCGCCTTCGTCTATGTCGCGCCAATTGGCGACCTCGGCTGGACGTATGCGCACGATCAGGGGCGGGTGTACCTGGAAGAAAATCTGGAGGGCGGCGCGGAGACGGCCTTCATTGAGAACGTACCTGAAGGCCCGGACGCAGAGCGCGTTATTCGCGACTTTGCCCAGAAAGGCTACGACCTGGTTATCACCACCAGCTTCGGCTACATGGACCCGACGCTGACGGTTGCCCAGGAGTTCCCGGATGCCAATTTTGTGCATGTATCCGGCTATAAGACGGCAGACAACATGAGCACGCTGTTCGGTCGCATGTACCAGCCTCGCTATCTTAGCGGCCTGGTGGCCGGCAGCATGACCGAAACCAATGTCATCGGCTACGTGGCCGCGTTCCCGATTCCTGAGGTTATCCGAGGAATCAACGCGTTCACGCTGGGCGTACGCGAGGCAAATCCGGACGCCGAAGTGCGGGTCGTGTGGACGAACACCTGGTTTGGCCCTCCGGAAGAGAAGGAAGCAGCTGAAGCGCTGCTGGACCAGGGCGCCGATATCATCGCCCAGCACCAGGACACGACGGAGCCGCAAAAGGCCGCCGCGGAGCGGGGCGGGACCAGTATCGGCTACAACAGCGACATGCGCGTGTTCGTCGGTGACAGCGTCCTCACCGGTCCGGTCTGGAACTGGGGGCCGGCCTTCGTGAAGTTTGCCGAGCAGGCGCGCGACGACAGCTGGGAGTCGGTGCAGTATTGGGGCGGCATGGACGACGGAATTGTGGGTTTGGCAGAGTTCAGCCCGTCCGTTTCCGATGACGTAGCCGCCTTGGTCAGCGAAAAGCAGGGCATGATTGTTTCTGGTGAGATGGACGTGTTCTGCGGTGCGATGACGGGCCAGAACGGTGTCCAATTCCTGGAAGACGGTCAGTGCATGAACGACGGCCAGATGCTGGGCATGGACTTCTTTGTGGAAGGCGTTATCGGCGAGGCGCCGGGCGAGGCCGCGCCGCTTGGCAATTAGTCTGCTTTCTGGCTCGTAATTGAATGATGTGGAGTACCACTTTTTGACCAGGGCCGACTGCCTGTTGGAAGCTGGTGCCTGAATCAAGTCAACCTTGATCATCAGAGATTGCTCCTCTCTTACAGTACGCGAAATCAAGAGAGGAGCAATCTGTTTGCCGCCCCCCCATCTGAGAGAAAGAAGTGTGAATCCATCTGCGATGAAACTGATAAGGCGCATTGTTACATGAAGATTCGACATTGGCGGACAGTGGTTGGCGTTCTGTTAATTCTGACTTCGCTGCTCAGCGCCTGTCAGCCGATCAGCGATATGCCTGCCGCTGAAGAGCCGGCAAATGCCGCTAAAACGGTCGAAGAGCTGAAGGTCGCCTTCGTCTATGTCGGCCCGGTCGGCGATCTCGGTTGGAGCTATGCGCACGATCAGGGTCGGTTGGCGCTGGAAGAACTCGGCGTGGAAACAGCTTACAGTGAACTCGTCGCAGAAGGGCCGGACGCGGCTCGGGTGCTGCATACCTACGCCTCCCAAGGCTATGACCTGATCTTTGCCACCAGTTTCGGTTATATGGATAGCGTTATCGAAGTCGCGGCCGAGTTTCCAGAAGTGAAGTTTGAGCATGCCACCGGATACAAGACCGCTGAGAATGTCGGCATTTACGACGGACGCGGCTACCAGGGATGGTACCTGGCCGGAATGGTTGCCGCTGCGATGACAGTATCGAATGTCCTCGGCTATATTGCACCTTTCCCGATTCCGGAGGTAGTACGAAATCTGAACGCCTTCGCCTTGGGCGCCCAATCCGTAAATCCCTTTGTTGAAGTACGACCGGTATGGATCTTTGCCTGGTTTGATCCCCCTGTCGAACGTGAAGCTGCCCAGGCCCTCATCGATGCTGGCGCGGATGTCGTGGCCCGCGAAAGCGACAGTGTCGAACCGGACAAATTGGCCCAAGAGCAGGGTGTCTATGCCATCGGCTACAATGTTGTCAACCCGGGCATCGCGCCGCACGCATTGCTGACGGCACCGATCTGGAACTGGCAGGTTATCTATGAGAAAAAGGTGCGGGACGTGGCTGCCGGGACGTGGACCAATGAACCGATCTGGTGGGGCATGGCAGAAGGGGTGTTGGATCTGGCGCCTGTCGCTGACTTTGTGCCAGCAGTGTTGCGAATAGCGGTCGAGGAGGTCAAAGCAGGCATTGTTGACGGCAGTTTCCCACTCTTCTGCGGCCCGATCAACGATAATACCGGCGCAGAGCGGGTCGCTGACGGTGAATGCATGGACGACCCCGCTCTACTCAGCTTTGATTGGCTCGTTAGAGGAGTTGCAGGCCAGATCCCGCAGTAGGGAAGGGAGTACTTTGCAGGTCGAGACTGAGCATCAGAGGCTGGGGCTGCAGCCATTGTCCCCTTTCGCTGCTTGAATTCCATTTTGTACGTCGGCGCATTTATGCACTCTTCAAATCCTATGAACAACTCTTCTCCTCTCGCCGTGGAAATGCGGGAAATCAGCAAACGGTTTCCCGGCGTCCTGGCAAACGACCGCGTCGATCTGACGATCAATAAGGGTGAAATTCATGCCCTGTTGGGGGAAAACGGCGCCGGCAAATCCACGCTGATGAACATCCTCGCCGGGCTGTATCTGCCGGAAGAGGGTCATGTGCTGGTACACGGCCAGCCCGTGCATATCGACTCGCCCAAAACGGCCTTCGACCTGGGCATCGCCATGGTCCACCAGCATTTCAAACTGGTGATGAACCAGACGGTCGCCGAGAACATCATACTGGGGCTGGACGATCCCTACTGCGCCCCGTCCGAGCAGGGTCGTTTTCGACCGTTGCGGCTGGATATGCAGCGGGTGCAGCGGCGGATTGCGGAGGTAAGCGAGCAGTATGATTTGTCCGTGGACCCGGAAGCATTCATCTGGCAGTTGAGCGTGGGCGAGCAGCAGCGGATCGAGATTTTGAAGGCGCTGTATCGCGGTGCGGACATTCTGATCCTGGATGAGCCGACAGCCGTCCTGACGCCGCAGGAGGCCGACGCGCTGGGCCAGACAATGCAGCGCATGGTGCAGGAAGGCAAGACGATCATCTTCATCAGCCATAAGCTGGACGAGGTGACCCGTTTTGCCGACCGCGTGACGGTCCTGCGTCAGGGGCGGGTGGTCGCCACCGAGGACGTAACCGGCGAAACCAGCGCGGCGCATCTGGCCGAGTTGATGGTGGGGCGGGCGGTCATCTTCCGGATTGACAAAGAGGAACAGGAGTTCGGCGAAGTCTGCCTTGAGGTCGAAGGCATCAGCTGTCTGAACGAGAAGCGCTTGCCCGGCCTGCAGGATGTTTCGCTGCAGATCCGCAAGGGCGAGATTCTTGGCATCGCCGGCGTTGCCGGCAACGGGCAGAAGGAACTGGCCGAACTGTTGACCGGTCTGCGGCGGCCTACCAGCGGACGCTTTCTTTTACTGGGGCAGGACCTCACCAACAAATCCCCGCGGGTCATCATCGACGCCGGCATCGCCCACATCCCGGAAAGCCGTATCCACGTCGGCTCGGTCGGATCGATGAACGTGGCCGACAACATCGCGCTCAAACACTACCGGGACAGGCCGGGGCCGTTCCTGGATCGGGACCGGCTGGACAAAATGGGCGCGCAACTGGTGGCCGAGTTCAACGTGGACACGCCCGCCATTACTACCAACGCAGGCGCCCTCTCCGGTGGGAATCTGCAAAAACTGATTCTGGCCCGCGAACTGACGACGAACCCGAAGCTGATCATCGCGGCCCATCCGACACAGGGGCTGGACGTAGGCGCGACCGAGGCAGTACGCAAGCGTCTGCTCGATCAGCAGGCCACCGGGGTCGCGGTGCTTCTGATCAGCGAAGATCTGGACGAGTTGTTCAGTCTGGCTGACCGCATCGCCGTCCTCAACAGCGGGCGGGTGATGGGCGTCGTCGATATCGGCGCCGCCACCCGCGAGCAGATTGGGCTGATGATGGCTGGCAGACAGACGGTTTGACCGACAACCACAATACGCATGGATATTCTGTACAAAGTTGGCTCGGCCGTTCTTCTTCTGGTGGGCGTACTCTATCCATTGGCCGCGATCTATATGATGATGAAGTTCCTCAATCGCGCGGATTTGCCGCGCCCTTCTCCCGCCTACATGATGCTCCATTTCGCCCTGATGGCGACAGTGCCTCTGGCCGGAATTCTGGGCGGATTTGCGGGCTTTGCGCCGACACTCTGGCAGAGCCAGGTCATCCGCATGATCGTCTACGGCGCCGGCGTTCTCTCGCTGGCCGCGTTCGCGATGCTGTTCGTCAGCAGCCGGGCGCGGCAACCGGACCGCAATGAATGAGAAAGTTTTCAGTTTCGAGTTTTTGGTTTTAGGTAACCCCACTCGTACGCAGTAGATCACTATGAACGAGGTTCCGTTGACATTTTGGGAAGGCTGTTCAGATGTCAACAAGAACTGAAAGCCTGCAGGCCTGTTAGGGATGTTTCTCGCTTGAATGTTGAAATAGACAAAACCAATTGATCCGCGAAGTCACGCGAAGGGTCGCGAAGAACACCTTTTTGTCCGCGGAGGACGCGGAGGGACGCGTAGAACACCAAAGGCGTATCGGATTTTCTTTGCGTGACTGCGCCGCCCTTCGACGATCAGGCGTAATTTGCACCTGGAAGTCGTTGTTCAGACAAACGTCAACGAGCCCTAGCTACTATAAACTGAAGACTTACTCCGATTCTGCCCGCAGGCATCAAGTTGCTGTCTCATTCGAGCAGACTTTATTTAACGTCAAGGGGATTTAATGCATGGCAAAGTACACACACCACCCGTTCTCAGTCTGATGACTGACGCCCCAGTATTCCTCTCCCGATCGAGATACCGCTTGTTCGCTGTGGTCGGCGCGGCGCTGGCGTTGCTTTTCCTGTGGGAGATCCTGACCGGATTCAGCCTGTCTGCCCTCTTTTTTCTGCTGGGGGCGATCGGGTTCACCTTCCTCCATGTGCGCTGGGCGCTCATGCGGCTGGAGTTGACCGCCGCCGGCGTGACCGTGCGCGCGCCGTTGCAGGCGCCTCTGCACATCCAATTCCGCCAGATGATCACCTGTGCCGAGGCCGGCCGCTTCACGCGCGGGTTGAGCCTCGTCTACTGGCCCGTTACCGCTGACGGTATCGTGGAAACGGACGTCCCCCGCACGCTGTTTCTGCCCGAGGTGGCGCGCCAGGAGAAGCTGCTGGCCACCCTGCAGGAGCGGATACCTGACTGACCCGACGGCGATATAGTTATGGGGGCTTGAACAGAGTGGCGGCAGAGCAACCGAAGGTGTTGTTCGTGACCGGCGAATATCCGCCGATGGTGGGCGGTGTCGGCAGGTTCACGGCCGAGTTGGCGTCGGCATTGCAGACGCAGGGTGCCCAGATCGCTGTCCTGACCGACAAGCAGGTCACGGCGTCGGCAGAGGGGGATGCGGTACGGGTGCTGCCGCAACGCGACAGGTGGGGCTGGGGGATTCTGACCGATATCCCTGCCTGCGCCCGCGCGGTCGGCGCGGAATGGGTTCACGTCCAGTTTCAGACCGCCGCTTACGGAATGCATCCGGCCATCAATGCGCTGCCCTACTTCCTGCGGAGACATGGTCTGCGCGCTGCCTGGACCTATCACGATCTGCGCGTTCCCTATCTCTTCCCCAAGGCTGGGGCACGCCTGCGCGATTGGGTTACACGGCTGCCGTTGCGGGTGGCGGAGGCGGTGGTGGTTACGAACCAGAGCGACTGGGGATCGGTGCGAGAGCAGACGGCGCCGGGCCAGCTTCACCGCATTCCGATCGGCAGCGACATCGAGAGCCGGCAGTTTTCGACGGCGGAGCGGAGGCGGAGGCGGGCGGCGCGCGGTTACGTCGGCGAACAGCTTGTGCTAGGTTATTTTGGCTTTCTCAATGCCAGCAAGGGGGGGCTGACGCTGATCGAGAGTGTGGCGGCGCTGGCAGGCGAAGGCTGGGACGTTCATCTGCTGATGATCGGCGAACGGGTGGGAGCCAGCGACGAAACGAACTTCAATTATCTGCAGCGGGTAGAGGCCTCCATCTCGGACCATGGGCTGGACGGCCGCGTGCAGTGGACCGGCCACCAGTCGGACGCGGAGGTCGCGGCAGACTTCAACGCTATCGACGTGTTGGTGATGCCCTATGAGGACGGCATGAGCCTGCGGCGCAGCACGTTGACGGCCGCGCTGGCCAACGGCTGCGCGATCGTAACCACCCATCCGCAGGCGCCAACGCCGGAACTTGCTGCGGACTCCGACCTGCTGCTGGTTCCTCCCAGGGACGCGGCGGCGACCGCGGCGGCGGTGAGGCGGGTCGCGGCGGACCCGGGCCTGGCGGCGGATCTGCGCGCCAATGCGCGGCGGGCAGCGCGCCAGTTCAGTTGGGATGTGATCGCGGCGCGGCATCTGGAAATGTACAACGCGTAGACGGTTTTTCGCCGGGCTTCGCAGCTATTGAACCATATACAGTGCCTGTCTTTGCCAGCTCTTCATCCCCGCCGCGATTCGGGCTATTTTTTTGCGTATTCGGTTGGCCGCCGCCACCTTGGATGAGCCGCACTGCTGGGATTACGGCGTACGGTTGGTGAGCGATGGTTTTGGAGGGGGGCGTTGCGGGGGGTGTCCCCCCGCACAAGGGAGGGCCGAAGGCCCGACCGCCCAAAAAGGGCGTAGCCCCTGGCGGCGGCGGGGGTTTGCCGACGACAGCCCTGAGCCGCCTTAGCGGCGAAGGGTGCGGAGGCCCGCCTTAGCGGGCCGGAGCCGCCGGAGGGCGTCTGCGCCCGTAGGCGTCCACACATGAAAAGAGAGTGAAGCGGAGTGAGAGAACACCTTCGCTTGCTTCACTCAGGGTCGCGAATTGGCGATGGCTGAGTCAATACGGACATTTTGGGGCGGCTTAAGGGGCGCCACGAAATGGCACAACAATATGGGGTGCACCCCCCTTTTCCCGCTGATTGACCCGCCTTCGGTCGCGTTGTACACTTTCTGAACCGCTGCGGCCAGTGAAACTCCACTAGCCAATGACCCCTTGCCACTACATGGAGGCCAACAGATGGAATATCGCGCATTTGGACGTACAGGACTGGACGTATCCGCAATCGGCTTCGGCTGCTGGGAGATCGGCGGCGGGTACGGACACTTTGACGAAAGCGTCGTTGTCAAGGCGGTGCAGCGAGCGCTCGACCTGGGGATCAATCTCTTTGACACGGCCGAAGGCTATGGGTTTGGCCAATCCGAAGAGATCCTGGGCAGGGCGCTGGGGACGCGGCGCGATGAGGCAATTGTTGTCACCAAGTTCGGCATCTTACAGGATGACGGCAAATGGTACCGCGACAGCAGCCGCGAGTCGGCCTTGGCGGCCATTGACCGCAGCCTCAAGGCGCTGGGGACCGACTACGTCGACGTGTATCTGATCCACTGGCCGGATAAGGATGTGCCATTGGAGGAGTCGATGGGGGCGCTGGAGGAGATCGTACAGGCGGGCAAAGCCCGCTTTGTCGGTGTTTCCAACTTCCGTCCGCACCAGATCGAGACGTGCATGGCGGCGCGGCGGGTGGATATCACCCAATACGGTTACCATATGTTTGATCGCCGGCTGGAGCGCGAGGTCTTCCCAACGATTGCACAGCATGAAATCGGTCTGATGACGTACGGGTCGCTGGCGCATGGACTGCTGACGGGCACGTTCACGCCCGAGACGACGTTTGACGAAAGTGACTGGCGCTCCAACGGGACAGCCTTCAACATCCCGCTGTTTACGGAGGAGGTCTTTGCCAGGAACGTGGCTGCGGTTGATGACCTCAAGCTGATCGCTGCCAG
The DNA here is from genome assembly GCA_965220715.1 of Caldilineaceae bacterium. Lineage (GTDB taxonomy): Bacteria > Chloroflexota > Anaerolineae > Caldilineales > Caldilineaceae > Bin5. The sequence continues at coordinate 1,146,317 of OZ244843.1, read as the reverse complement.
ACACGGCAAGACGATGGCTCAGCTTGCGCTGCGCTGGGCGCTGTCGAATCAGGTGGTAAGTGTGGCGCTGATAGGGTTCCGCCGCCCCGAGGAGGTCGAGGAAAACGTAGCCGGTCTCGACTGGTCACTTGATCAGGCGACGCTGGACGAGATCGATGCTGTGTTTGCCAAGCACGGTGTGGATACGGCGCCGGCGGCCTGGGTGGAGGCCTGAGCGCGAAACGACCGATCAACCGACATCAACAGAGATCTGAAAACGTTGCCGATTTCGGTGACACAGGGAAAGGATACATTTGCATGGCAATCCCGCGCCTGCGCATTCTGTCTGAGGAGCAGGTCAGGCAGTTCAAGCTCAACGGCTTTCTGACGGTAGATGACGTTCTCTGCGCGGAAGAGGTAGCGGCTCTGGCTGCGCATACGGACCTGATCGCGGCGGGCAAGGTTGAACACATCCCGGAGACGAGCATTCAACTGGAGAAGGTGTTCCGCGAAGGCGAGCGTGCAGTTGCCGATCAGGTGCTGGCGGTGCGCAAACTGTACAATCTGGCCGTCTATGACGAGTTCATGTGGGGCCATGCCACCCATCGCCGGATCGTCGACATCATCGCCGATCTGCTGGGCAGCGACGACATCAAACTGTACGGCGATCAGCTCTTTATGAAGGCGGCGGTGACGGGTACGGCGCAGCCCTGGCACCAGGATTCGGCGTCGTGGCGCGACATTTTCCCGATGGATCTGGTGTCGGCATGGACGGCTATCGATCAGGCCATGGTTGAGAACGGCTGCCTGAACTTCGCCCCCGGCACGCACCGATGTGGCATGATGCGAGGGAAGCAACTGTCGTGGTTCCTGGAGGATATTGGGAGCGAACAGTGGCCGATCGTGCCGGCGCCGTTGAATCCGGGCAGCATCAGCTTCCATCACAGCCTGGTGCTGCACCAGAGCAACGCCAACCTGTCCGGTCAAAGGCGGCGCGGCTATGCGGTGCACTACATGCGGGCGGCGTCGCAGCGGGATGGGTCGGTAATGGATGCGCCGAAGATGCCGCCGTTCCGGCAGATACGGGGCCGCTCGTTTGCGGGGCGCGTGTAGCTGCGCGCGCCAGGAACCGCTGTTGACAGAACCTCTAACCGGCCCGCCGCGCGCGGGCCGTTCTCCTCTCCAGCCCAACACCTCCGGCGCTACACCGCCCCTGGCGCGCCGAGTGGATGCGGGCCGTTCGTCATCGGATTGGCGCGGGCGAGGGCGTAGACCGCGTCCTGCAGTTCGAGGATGCGCACCGCATCTTCGACATTGGGCGAGAAGCTGGTGCGCCCTTCCTCGATGGCTACCAGCGCCCTGCGCATGATTTCCTTCATTCCACGGTTATTCGGTGATTCCTCGTGGAAAGTCACGCCCTCAGTTGTGTGAACTTCAGTTACCCTGTTTCCCTGCTGGTCATAGCGTTGCAGGACCGTCGCTTTGGTGCCGATGAAGCGAAAACTGTGATCGCCGCCGCGCGCGCCTGATGGGTAGCTGTAACCGGATTCGACAATGCCGGTCACGCCGTTGTCCGTGCGCAATATACCCACGCCTACATCCTCGACTTCGCGGGCGTACATCGAGTTGGAGATGACACCGCCGACGGCGGTGACGGGCCGGTCGCCGACGAACTGCAGGAAGGTGTCGATGCCGTGGGCGGACTCGGTCGCCCAGCAGCCGCCGCCGGAAACAGTGGCATCGTTATGCCAGGCCGAGGGCGTGGGATCGTAGCGCGAGGGCGGCCCGTTGTTGAGGCGGCTGTTGTAAAGGACGAGGTCGCCTAAGCTGCCATCATCGATCATCTGCTGGACCAGGTCAACAAGCTCCGTTCCCCGGTTGGGCAGGGTCAGGGCGCTGAAGACGCCGCGCTCGGCGCAGAGTTCGGCGGCAGGACGCAGGCGGGCGGCGCAGTCGGCGAAAGGCTTGTCGAGCAGGAAAGGCAGGCCGCGCTCGGCGCAGGCGCGGACGTGGTCCGGCATCTCGGTATGTTTGCCGGCGACCAGGACGGCGTCGGGGCGGCTGGCGTCGAGGCATTCGGCTGCGGAACCGAAGGCGGGACACTGAAACTCATCGGCCAACTGCTGGCGGGGACCTTGCTCGGCGTCCATGACGGCGACGACCTCGTGGCCGAGGTCGCGCGTGGTGGTGGCCATGCCGCGGCCGTGGTGGCTGTAGGAAAGTAGAGCAGTTCGCATGGTTGTTTACCTCATACCCAGCCGTGAAGGCGGGTGACGGGCACGCCGTGGCGCTGGTGGGTCCAGGAGAGGCCGCTCTCAAGGACGACCTCGCGCCCGCTGATGGCCGAATTTTCCGCCGCGAACAGAATCTCCATGATGTGGCGGCTCCACTCGCCGGAGGTGGGCGGCTCGATGTCCTGTTCGATCGACTCGACGAATGATTTCCATTCATGGTGCATCTCGGCCGACGGGTCGTCGAAGGGTATATCCTTCCACTCGTCCCCCTGCCCGACCTTGACAAACTTCTCGCCATGCTGGCTGAAGCGCAGGGTACCGTTGGCGCAGATGACCTGGCTCTCGTAGTTGGGCGCGCCGTCGGCGAAACCGACCGAGACGGCGACGCCGGCGAGGCCGTTCTTGTAGCGGACGAGCGCGGTGGCGGTGTCGTCGCTGGCCTGGTAGTGGGCGCGTGTGCCCATGCTGGCGGATACGGATACGGCCTGGGATGCCATCAGCCAGGTGAGGCGGTCGACGACGTGAACGCCGTTGGCCAGCCACATGCCGCCGCCGTGAAAGCGGCTGCGGTACTGCGGAGGCCGGCTGGCATGGTTCCAGTTCTTGGACATGTAGCAGACGACCGTCATCAGCGGGCCTAGCTGGCCAGAGTCGAGAATCTCCTTGGCCTTGAGGCTGGTGCCGTAGAAGTGCTGGGTCTGGCCGACCATGAGCTTGACGTTGTTGTTGGCGGCGGCTTCGATCATGTCGTCGCACTGCTCGAGGCTGAGCGCCATCGGCTTTTCGACGAGGACGTGCTTGCCGGCGTTGCAGGCGTCGACGGTGAGGCGGTGGTGCAGCTGATGGCCCAGCACGACGGCCACGGCTTCGACCTCGTCGTCCTTCAGAAGCTCGGTGTGCGAAGGGTAGCCCTTGGGGATGTCGTACTTCTCCATATATTGACGGCGCTTCTCTTCGAACAGATCGGCGACCGCGACGACCTCGACGTTGTCAAGCGTAGAGATGGCAAGACAATGGGCGCGGGCGATGCCCCCCAGCCCGATGATTCCTACTTTCAATTTCGCCATGTTTGTCTATCTCGCTCCTGTGTGTTGTAGCTGTTGTTAAGATTTTTGTGATTCATTGAATATGCAAGTCTGGTTCAGGGCCGAAATTGGGCTTCCTGTTTGCCATGGTGCACTGGCGGACCCGCATTGTTGCGCACTTCAGATCCAGCCATGAAGACGGGTTACGGGCACGCCGGCGCGCTGGTGGGTCCACGAGAGGCCGCTCTCCAGAACCACGTCGCGCCCGCTGATTGCCGAGCTCTCGGCGGCGAAGAGGATCTCCATGATGTGGCGGCTCCACTCGCCGGGGGTGGGCGGCTCGATGTCCTGTTCGATCGACTCGACAAACGCCTTCCATTCGTGGTGCATGACGGCCGGTGGGTCGTCATAGGGGATATCCTTCCACTCATCCCCTTGCCCGATCTGGACGAACGGTTGTCTGCCACCGCCGATGCGCACGGTGCCGTTGGTGCAGATGACCTGGGTGTCAAGAATGGGCGCGCCGTCGGCGAAGGCGACCGAGACGGCGACGCCGGCGAGGCCGTTTTTGTAACGAATCAGCGCGGTGGCGGTGTCGTCAGCGGCCTGATAGTGGGCGCGGGTGCCGATGCTGGCGGATACGGACACGGCCTGGGAGGCCATCAGCCAGGTGAGGCGGTCGACGACGTGGACGCCGTTGGTCGGCCACATGCCGCCACCGTGGAAACGGCTGCGGTACTGGGGAGCGCGATGGGCGTAGGTCCAGTTCTTGGTTGAGTAGCAGACGACCGTCATCAGCGGGCCCAGTTTACCGGAATCGAGGATCTCCTTGACCTTGAGGGTGGGGCCGGAGAAGTGCACGGTCTGTCCGACCATGAGCTTGACGTTGTTGCTGGCGGCGGCTTCGATCATGTCGTCGCACTGCTCAAGGCTGAGCGCCATCGGCTTTTCGACGAGGACATGCTTGCCGGCGTTGCAGGCGTCGACGGTGAGGCGGTGGTGGAGTTGATGGCCCAGTACTACGGCCACGGCGTCGATCTCGTCATCGGCCAGAAGATCGGTGTGGGTGGAGTAGCCCTTGGGAATGTCGTATTTGTCCATGTATTGGCGGCGCTTCTCTTCGAACAGATCGGCGACCGCGACGACCTCGACGTTATCGAGGGTGGCGATGGCATCACAGTGGGAGGCGGCGATTCCGCCCAGGCCGATAATTCCGACTTTCAGTTTGGCCATGCTTGTTTAGCGCTCCTGTGTGGTGTGGATCTGTGTGCTTTAGCAACATAGATGCCACTTAAGAATTAAGGGTGTAAGGTCTCACTTGACCACGCCGCTGGTGATGCCCTCGACGATCTGGCGCTGGAAGATGAGGGTGATGATGAAGACAGGGATGGTCGTGAGGATGGCGACGGCGGACATGTTGCCCCAGGAGACATCGAATTCGCTCCTCGCGCCGATCACCTGGGCTTCGGAGAGAGCCATGGTGATGACCTTGACGCCAGCGCCGCGGGCGAAGATGAGCGGCGTGAAGAACTCGTTCCAGCCGATGATGAAGTTGATGAGGAACATGGTGGCGACGCCGGGGCGGATAACGGGCAGGACGATGCGCCAGAGGAGCTGGAAGAAGCTGGCGCCGTCAACTTTGGCGGCGTCTTCGATCTCGACGGGCACCTGACGCAGGAATGAGACCAACACCCACGTGGTGATCGGCAGCAGCGCGCTGCCGTAGAGGATCAGCAGGCCATGCAGCGTATCCATCAGATTGAGCGACTGGTACATTTGGAAGAGCGGGATTAGGGTGGCGGTGCCAGGCAACATGCTGGAAGCGAGCAGCCCGATCATGACCATGTTGGCGCCGGGGAAGTTGAGGCGGGCGATGGCGTAGGCCGCAAGCAGGCTGACGGTGAGCGCCAGGATGGTGGAGAAGGTCGCCAGCATGGTGGAGTTGAGCATGTAGCGGGCGATGGGCAGCGCGCCGAAGATGTCCTGAAAGCGTGCGATGGCCAGGCTGCGCGGTATGTAGGTCAAAGGTACGGTGAACAGTTTCCCGCTCGGGGCGAACGCGGTCAGAAAGATGTAGTAGATCGGCAGCAGGACCACGGTCAGGAAGAGAATGACTGCAAGGGTGAAAAGCGTTGTACGCAACAGGCGCTTGAAGTTGAATTGCGTAGTCATAGGAAGACAGTGGCCAGAGCAGTTACAGTCGTTCCCAGGCGCGGCGCAAGAAGCCATAGCCAAGGACACCCACGATCAGGACGATGAAAAAGAGCAGCATGGCGATGGCGGACGCGTAGCCGAAGTTGAGGACGCGGAAGCCTTCAAGATAGACAAGATAAGAGAGCAGCGATGTAGCGGTGCCCGGCCCGCCATTGGTCAGCGCGTAGACGATTTCAAAGGAGAGAACGCGGAAGATGGCGGTAAAGATGATCATCGAGATAATGAGCGGCATCAGCAGCGGCAGGGTGACGTACCAGTAGGATCGCACGCCGTCGGCGCCGTCGATCTTGGCGGCCTCGTAGAGTTCCAGGGGGATCCCCTGAAGACCGCTAAGGAAGATGACAGAGAGGAAGGCGGTATTTTTCCAGACGTCGGTAATGGTTACGGCAAAGCGGGCGCTGGTGAAGTTGACCAGCCAGAGCGGTCGTTCACCGCTCAGCCGCCAGATAATATCGTTGATCAGGCCGTAATCATGGTGAAAAATCCAGCGGGCGGCGGTGGCGATCACGATTGGGGCCATGGCCCAAGGCAGTAGATTGACGGCGCGCGTCAGGTTGCGCATGCGGAAGCGCTGGTTGAGCAGTTCGGCGATGGCCAGCCCGAGCACGACTTGCAGGACAACGGATGTAACCGTGAAGAAGAGCGTAAAGGTGAGGGTGGCGTCCACGTTGGAGTCGCGGGTCAGCGCCATATAGTTGTCGAGGCCGACAAAGTCGAAGGTGCGGCGCACGGGGCTGTTATCGAAGAAGCTGATGTAGAAGGTGCGCAGGAAGGGATAGACGGAGGTAAGGAGCCGCCATAGCACCACGGGGGTGACCAGCAGCCAAGCCAGCAGTATGCGACGCGTACTGAGGTTTTGTTGACTGAACAAGGGCTCGCCTTAACTGGGGTGGCCGGTAGCCAGTGACCTGTGGACAGTGAACTCTTTGGTTACCAACCACGAGTCACTGGCTACGGGGATTGTCGATTTAGCCCAGATCGCGTTCGAGGATTGGGTTGATCTTGTCCATGGCGGCCGTGACCGCTTCATCGAGGCTGACCTGATCAGTCAGGTAGGCGTGAACGTTCTGCTCGGCGGCGTCGTAGATTTCCTGGATGCTGGGCGTAACCGGGCGGGCCCTGACAAGGTCGCCGGCCTCGGCCAGATCCAAGAGGAAGGGCGAAGAGGGCGCGAGATCCTGGACTTCGGGGTCGGCCCAGAGGGAGACGCGGGCCGGAACGCGGCCGCGATAGATCTGCTGCTTCATGACATCGGAGCGTGCGGTGAAGCCCACCCACTCGGCGGCCAGCTCCTGGTTAGGCGAGCCGGCGACGATGGACCAGCCCCAGCAGCCGGTGATGGTCTCGGCGTTGTCCGGTCCCATTGGCGGCAGGAAGGCGGACACCTGATCGGCCCAGAACTCCTCGTTAGTGCGCATAGCGCCGAAGAAGCCGTCCCAGCACCACCACATGGCGTACTTGTTGGACAGCCAGCCCTGGAAGACGGAACTGTAGTCCTCTTGCGGGGCGGAATCGGGAGCGATGTTGTGTTCGGCGTAGAGCGCTTTATAGTAGGCGATCGCCTCGCGCGCGCCGTCATTGTCGAGGTTGTTGATGGCGCCGCCACCCTGATTGGTCCAGTGCTGGATTTCGTTGCCCAGTTGTCCGCCGATTGTGGCGGAGAGAGCGATGCCGTAGATGCCTGCGTCCTCATCGGTGAGGGCTGTGCCTACTTCGACCAGTTCGTTCCAGTCGGTGGGCGGAGACACGCCCGCTTCCTCGAAGTAGTCGGTGCGATAGAAGAAGATTTCGGTGTCGTTGCCCCAAGGCAGGCGGTAGAGCGAGCCGTCCCAGGAAGAGACATCGTTGAGCAGCGTCTGCGGCCAGTCATCGAGGTCGATGTCATAGAGTTCGGCGACAGGATCGAGCGGGGAGAGCCAGCCGGCGGCGCCGTAGATGGAGGCCTGGAAGTCGTCGCCGTGGAAGGTGTCGGTGCCGGTATCGCCCGATGCCAGCCGCGTGGTCACCATCTGCTGCCATTCGATGTAAACAGCCGGCGCGACTTCATAGTTAACGATGTTGCCGGTCTCTTCCTGGTACTGGTCGATCACGCCCTGGAAGAAGTCGTTGCTGTCGGCCCAGTAGATGAGATTCAACTCCTGCGGTTCAGCCATGGTATCTTCGCCGCCGGAGTCTTCCATGGGGGCGGCCACGGGTGCGGCGCAGGCGCTGAGCGCGGCGAGGGTGGCGCCGACACCGGCTGTCTTGAGGAAGGCACGACGGGAGACAGGGCGCGTAAACGAAGCGTTTGCATTACGGGTCATGGGGTTCCTCCTGATTGAGAGAAGGCGTGTAGGGTGGATTCGATTGCTTGAACTGTCTGGATGGTGTGATGGTGTGATTGCATGAATCGCACGATGTACGTGATCAGATGATCAGGGTGATCGTGCGGTGGCCCGGCGACCGTATTATAGCAGATGGTACAGAGTCGTTGGAAATAGCTTTTTTGTTTCCCACAGAACGGCCGAGCGCGGAGAGACTGATGGGGGAAGAGAAGCGAGAAAGTCTTGCTTCCCACTGCTCGGGCGGCTCTTGAAATTAGGGCAGTTGCGCGGGCGCGCATGTTTGTGGCGAGACTGCGGCGCGCAGGGGTACGAGGACTCTTTTTGGGATTCGCCGACGCTCCTGCTATAGAGGGACATTCTGGTACAATAGGGGTCTGAATCGCCTCCCATTGTCGGTTTTGGTAGACAGAAACCATGATCTCCCCCTTCGATTTACAGTGCGAATATGCCGTCGATCCGGTGGGCATCGACGCCCGTCAGCCGCGCTTCAGTTGGCTGCTGCAGGCGGAGGAGCGCGGCCAGAGCCAGTCGGCCTACCAGATACTGGTCGCCAGCAGCGAGGCCAAACTGCTGGCCGGGGTTGGTGACAAGTGGGATAGCGGCCGGGTCGCATCGGCGGAAATGGCGCACGTCGATTACGATGGCGCGGCGCTGGAGAGCAATGAGCGCTGCTGGTGGGCGGTGCGGGTGTGGGACGGGGAAGGACGGGCCAGCGATTTCAGCGCGGCGGCGGTGTTCAGCATGGGGCTGTTGGAGGCAAGCGACTGGCAGGGCGGCTGGATCGGCGCGGCCGACAGGACGATCTCGGCGCCGCTGCTGCGACGGGAATTGTCGCTGGACAGGCCAATCCGGCGGGCGACGGTCCACATGTCCGGGCTGGGTTACGGGGAACTGTATGTAAACGGTTCCAAGGTGGGGCGGAGCGTGCTGGACCCCGGCAACACGTACTACAACAACGACCAGTCGTTCGCGCTGGGCGCGCGCGTGCTCTATGTGAGCCACGATGTCACGGAGCTGCTGCAGCCGGGCGCCAACGTCATCGGCGTCATGCTGGGGCATGGGTGGTACAGTGCGGAAGATAACATCCCGCCGTCGCCCAGCCACCGCACGCCCTACGGGGACAGGCCCAGCTTGCTGCTGCAAGGAGTCGTAGAGTACGCGGACGGCGAGCAGGTCAGTATCGTCTCCGATGGCGGGTGGAAGGCGGCGCCGGGCCCGATTACATATAACGATTTCAACAACGGCGAGCGTTACGACGCGCGCTTGGAAAAAGCGGGGTGGGACAGCCCTGGGTACGACGACGCGGCGTGGCAGCCGGCTGTGGCCGTGGACATCCCCGGGGGCGCGCTGACGGCGCAGAGTATGCCGCCGGCGCGCGTCATCGAGACGCGACCGGCGGTCGAAGTGACCAACCCGAGCGAGGGCGTGTATATCTTCGACCTGGGTCAGACGATTACCGGCTGGTGCCGGCTGCGGGTGCGGGGGCCATCGGGGGCGACGGTCACGCTGCGGCACGGGACCTGCCTGTATGCTGACGGGACGCTGGACGCGCGCAGTAACCTGTGCCACGCGCCCGAATCGGAGGAGGATTCCAGGCAGGGGATCGGCCGCGAAGGGGAAGTACATCATAGCGCGCGGCAGACGGACAGTTATACGCTTAGAGGAGATGGTGTCGAGGTATGGGAGCCGCGCTTTACGCTGCATAGTTTCCGCTATGTGGAGGTGACCGGCTATCCGGGGATTCCTGACCTGGAGAGCTTGGAAGGGCGCGTGGTGCATACGGCGGTCGGGACCGGGAGCAGTTTTCGCTGCTCGAACGAACTCTTCAACCGGATTCACAGCAATGTACATTGGACGCTGCGGGGCAGTTTCCAGAGCATCTCGCAGGATGCGGCCGACCGTTCCGAGCGGGTGGCGTGGCTGGGCGATCCGGGTTTCATCGCCGAGGACTATCTTTGCAACTTCAGCAGCGCCAGTTTCTGGGCAAAGTGGCTGGAGGACATCGTCGACGCGCAGAAGGAGGACGGCGATGTTCCTGTGGTGGCGCCGCTGCACTGGCGCACGACGATGGACGCGTATCTGCGCTGGATGGACTGGGCGAGCACCTACCCGATCTTTGTGTGGCAGGTCTACCGGCACTACGGCGACGAGCGCGTTCTGGCAAGACATTACAGCTCGCTGAAGCGGATGATGGCCTTTTACGGCGCACTGGCGGAAGAGCATATCATGCGCCACGGCTTGGGCGACCATATGGAACCGCAGGCGGACGGCAGTTCCAGCTTCAAGCCGCTGCATACGCCGATGCCGCTCACTTCGACGGCCTATTTTCAGCATTGCGTGTGGATCCTGGCGCGGGCGGCGCGGATTCTGGGCGAGGAAGAGGACGCGAGGCGGTACGCCGCGCTAGCCGGGGAGATCAAGGAGGCGTTCAACCGCGAGTTTCTGGATGAAACGACCAACCAGTATGGGGGCGGCAGCCAGACCGCGAACGCGGTGGCGCTGCACCTTGACCTGGTTCCGGCAGACAGGGTGGAGGCGGTTGTGGCCAACCTGGTCGAGGATATCCGCGTCCGCCACAACGGGCATCTGACTACAGGCATCATCGGCACGGCTGCGCTGGAGAATGCGCTGCCGCGCTACGGACAGGCGGAGGTGATGGCCGAGCTGATGGCGCAGACGACTTTTCCGAGTTGGGGCGAGCAGATCGCCAAGGGCGCGACGACGGTTTGGGAGTCGTGGAACGGCGACCCGGAAGATGAGTTGAGCCTGAACATGAAGATGTTCTGCAGCACGGAGGTCTTCTTTTTTCGCACGCTGGCAGGCATCAGCCCGACCAGTCCCGGCTACCGGACGATCGAAATCAGCCCGAACGTGGTCGGTGGTCTGACCGAAGTGGAGGCGGAGGTGAAGACACAGTCCGGCTCAGTGGCGGTGGCTTGGCGGCAGGAGGCGGGGACGTTGGCCATGCAAGTGACTGTCCCTGTCAACACGGCGGCGCAGGTCAGCGTGCCCAAGCTGGGGCTGGGTGGGGTGACGGTCAGCGAGGGTGGGGAGACGGTTTGGGAAGAGGAAGCGTTCAGACCGGGTGCGGTAGGGATCGATGCGGGTGAGGAGAGCAGGGATGCCGTTACCTTCCAGGTTGGCTCCGGCTCCTTTGATTTTCGCCTGGTCGAAGGATAGTTTGTAACCGGAAAATCAAGCCTGAGGGGAACAAGGATGACAATGAAAATTGCAGTTGTGGGCACCGGCGGCGTTGCCGAAAGGAACTATTTGCCCTACATTGTGGAGCGTGAGGATATTCAGCTCAGCTATCTAAACCGCACGCGCAGCAAGGCAGAAGCGGTGGCGGAGCGTTTTGGCGGACGTGTGGCGGCGGATGCGGCCGACCTGATGGCTGATGAGCCAGACACTTGCCTGGTATTCACACGGGAGACGGACCGGCTTGACGCGGCGAACGCGCTGCTGCCGTTCAGGCCGAAGCGGCTCTTCTTTGAGAAGCCGCTGGCGGCGCGGCATGGGCAGGCGAACGTTGTGGAGGAGGATTTCTTTGACGCGCGGGAGATGCTGCAGGCGGCGCACGACGCGGGTGTGGAGACGGCGATGGTGTTCAACTATCGCTTCTTCGACCAGACGCGGCTGGCGCGGGAGATCGTGGAGCAGGAGGCGTTCGGGCAGCCGGTGCATTTCACTGGCATGGTGCACTACAACTGCTGGAGCCACTGTATCGACCTGCTGCTGTATTTCATGGGGCCGGCGGCGAGTATCAGCGCGCAGGCGTCCTCGCCAGGCATGGGCGCCGAGGAATCGCGCAACGTGACGGTGGCGGCGCGCTTGGCAAACGACGCCACCGGTACGCTTATCGGCACCTCCGCCATCGATCCCAAGCTTCCGCTCTACGAGTTGACCTTCGCGTATGAGCACGGACGACTGAGTATGCGGGACCTGGACGGCGAGATGGAGGTTATTAACTACCGCACGGGCCGCCATGAACGGCACAACCTGACGTTCGACATCTCGCGCTGGGACCAGTACCGGGCTTCGTTCGGAAAGGCGATCAACGCTTACCTGGACAGTGTGCGGGATGGGGCGCCGCCGCCGATTCCGGGCGTGGCCGGGTTGCAGGAGCTGCAGTTTGAGGCGGGGATCAAGCGGGCGATCGCGAGCGGCGCGACGGTGGATTTGGGGGAGGAGTTTGGGCTGGGCGGGTTGTCTGAACTGTGATTTGCGGGATTAGGGGATGGCCTGTGATTCATCCCCGACCTTGCTGTGAAGCATGACAACGGGAGCGTCCAGGAGCAGGACTGCCGATGTGAATTGACCTGGCTACAAATAGAGGAGGCACAGATGCTGCGAAGGAATATTTTTGACAGATTTCGCTCTTCCCGTCTTGCAGAAGCGGCTGTAGCCATTCTGGCAATATGGATACCTCTCACTTTGGTCGCGGCATGTGTGCCGATACCGACGGACCCCACTACGGTCCAAACGATACCAACCGACACCTCCACGGACCGAGTGACACCAACCGCCCCCCTCACGGACCGGGATGTGTTGGTCGCGCTTTATCATTCCACGGACGGCGACAACTGGCTGAGGAGCGACAACTGGCTGACCGACGCGCCGATCGGAAGTTGGTACGGTGTTGTTGCGGACAACGGTGTTCGCGTCATGGGACTGGATCTGCCCAATAACGGGTTGAGCGGGTCGATTCCGCCAGAACTTGGCAACCTCATAAGCCTGGAATCACTGTGGGCCGGTAGCAACTTCTTAAGTGGGGAGATTCCTCCAGAGTTAGGCAAACTTACCAGCCTGAAATCGCTGGACCTCGATAGCAACCAGCTGAGTGGAACGATTCCGCCTGACTTGGGCAAACTCACTGCGTTGGAATGGCTGGGTCTTGGGAACAACAAGCTTAGTGGGGCAATTCCGCATGAACTGGGTAACCTCATCTACCTCGAAACGTTGTATCTCAGTGGAAACGAACTGAGTGGGTCGATTCCGCCTGAGCTGGTTAACCTCATTTACCTCGAATTGCTGTGGGCCGGTGGCAACCTCTTAAGTGGGGAGATCCCTCCTGAGTTCGGAAGACTTACCAGCCTGGAATCGCTGGACCTCGATAGCAACCAGCTGAGTGGAACGATTCCAGCTGACTTGGGCAAACTCACTGATTTGGAACAGTTGGGTCTTGGGAACAACAAGCTTAGTGGGGCAATTCCGCCTGAGCTAGGTAACCTTATCTACCTCGAATTGCTGTTTCTCGATAGAAACAAACTAAGTGGGGCAATTCCGCCTGAACTGGGTAACCTCATCTACTTGGAAACGTTGTATCTCGATAGAAACAAACTAAGTGGAACGATTCCGCCAGAACTGGGCAACCTAATCAGCCTGGAATGGCTAGATCTCGATAGCAACCGGCTGAGTGGAACGATTCCCCCTGACTTTGGCAAACTCACTGAATTGGAAACGCTGGGTCTTGGGAACAACAAGCTTAGTGGGGCAATTCCGCCTGAGCTAGGTAACCTCATCCACCTCGAATCGTTGTATCTTCATAGCAACAAGCTTAGTGGGGAGATTCCGACGGAAATGGGAAAACTCACCAATCTGAAACATTTGGCCCTCAGAGATAACAAACTGAGCGGAACGATTCCGCCGGAATTGGGACAGCTCACTAACCTGGAATCATGGACCCTCTCGATCAACCGGTTGACCGGATGCGTCCCCGAAGTCTGGCGACAAGTAAAGCACAACGACTTTGCCGGGCTTGGCCTACCGTATTGCGTCGCGCCGTAGTTATGCTTTTCAGCCGAAATGCCGCAGGGCAGATCTGCTGCCGATCGCTGTTTTCCAACCTCTGAGTTATTGCAACTCCGTCTTGGGCAGATCCTTGGTCGGGTCGACGAAGGGGACGCGCACGACTTCGGCATCGACGATGCCGTCGGCGGGGAGTTGGACCTTGACCTGGGTGCCGCGTTTCCAGTGGGAGCGGGGCATGACGGCCAGGGCGATGTTTGAGCCCTGGGCCGGGGACCAGAAGGCGCTGGTGACGTAGCCGACGTCGTCGCCGGAGTCGTTGTCCTTGACCAGATAGAAATCCTCGTTGTACCAGACGATCGGCTCGCCGCCGACGCGCAGACCGACCAGCCGCTGATTCACGCCCTCCTGCTTGATGCGGGTAAGCGCCTCTTTGCCGATGAAATCGCCTTTGTCCAGGTCCACCTGCCAGCCGAGCCGCACTTCGTAGGGGTTGCTCTCGATGTCCATGTCCTGGCCGTAGGAGAGGATGCCCGCCTCGATGCGGCGAATGTGGCTGGGCGCGATTACGCCGAGGTTGAACTCCTCGCCCTGCTCGAGGATGTAGGGCCAGACGTCGTCGGCGTGAAGCATGGCGTTGTGGAGGTAGATCTCGAAGCCGAGTTCGGCGGAGAAACCGGTGCGCGAAATTGTGACAAGATGGCCGTTGAGCGTTTCGTGGATCAGACCGTAGTAGGGGATCTCGCGGATGTGGGGGCCGAACATTTTCTCCAGGAGCGCGGCCGACTTGGGACCTTGAATCTGCAGCGGAGAGACATCGAGTTCATGGATTTCAACATTAAATCTGCCGGTGGAGTTGACGCCCTGCGCCCAGAGCAGCACGTCGGAGTCGGAGATGCTGAACCAAAACTCGTCGTCGGCAACGCGTAGGAGCACGGGGTCGTTGATGATGCCGCCGTACTGGTTGCAGAGGATCACATAGCGGGCCTGCATGGTGGGCAGCAGGCTGTGCACATCACGGGTGATGACATAATCGACGAAGTCGGCGGCGTCGGGACCCTTGATCTGGATCTGGCGTTCGACGGCCACATCCCACATGCTGACATGCTCGGTCAGGTATTTGTACTCGGCGAGCATGCCGCCGTCTTCGGGCTTGATGTAGGCGCGGGGGTGGTACTGATGGTTGTAGGTGGTGTAGGCCCAGCAGCCGGCCGCCTTGGACAGGTGCCACCAGGGCGACTTCCTGATGCGGGTGGAGATGAGCATGCGGGCGTCGCTGTTGCCGCTCTGACGCAGGTTGATGGGCAGGCGACGGCGCTTGAGATCGTCGATAAGTAGTGTTTGTGACATGTCGAAGTACTCCGGTGGCTTCGAGTTTCTAGTTCTTAGTGGCTAATAGCAAGTTGCGTTTTATGCCTTCATTTTTGCGGCGCGCGGGTCGTAGAGGGGCTCGCGGGAGACCGTTGCGGGAAGGCGTTCGCCGAAGTAAAGAACATCCACGCCGGTTCCCACATTGATGTAGTCGATAGGAAGGTAGCCATAGACGATGCCGCGCCCGACTGTGTGTCCGTAGTTGGCGCTGGTAACGTAGCCCAGTACGCGGTCTGGGCCCATGATCGGTTCCTTACCCATAACGACGGCGTCGGGGTTGTCCAGCGTCAGGCAGCAGAGTTTGCGCGTGGTGCCCTGCGCGCGCAGCTTGTTGAGCGCATCGCGGCCGATGAAGTCGCCCTTGTCGATGCGCACTGCGAAATCGATGCCGGCCTCGTATGGATTGTACTCGGTGTGGATGTCCTGGCCCCAGAGCCGGTAGCCCTTTTCGAGCCGCAGCGAGTCGAAGGCGCCGCCTCCGGCCGCGATCAGGCCGAGCGGTCCGCCCGCCTGCCAGAGGATGTCCCACATGCGCTGGCCCTGTTCGACCGGGGCGTAAAGCTCCCAGCCAAGTTCACCCACGTAGGAGATGCGCAGGGCCAGCACGGGGACCTCGGCGATCGTTATCCGCTTGGCGGTCAGGTAGGGGAAGGCGGCGTCGGTCAGGTCGTCTTCACTGACGCGGCTGAGCAGATCGCGGGCGTGCGGCCCCCACAGGCCGATGCAGCAGAGCCCCGCCGAGATGTCGGTCAGGCTGGCAGAGCCGTCGCCGGGCAGATGGCTCTCCATCCAGCCGAGGTCGTGGAGGCCCATGGCGCCGCCGGTCACGATCATGAAGCGCTCATCGGCCAGGCGCGTGACGGTCAGGTCGCACTTGATGCCGCCGCGCGGGGTCAGCATGGAAGTATAGGTGATGGCGCCGACCGGTTTGTTCATTTCGTTGGTGGCCAGGCGCTGGAGCGCGGCGAGCGCGCCGGGGCCGGTCATCTCGAAGATGGCGAAGGGCGTCAAATCGAACAGCGCTACCCGCTCCCGTGTGGCGGCATGCTCGGCCGCGACCGCCGGCGACCATTCCTGTGCGGCCCAGCCGCTGCGGGCTGCGCCGAATATCTTGAACGAATCGAGCAACTCCAGGTTGGCATCGTACCACTGGGGTCGCTCCCAGCCCGCGTTCTCGAAGAAGACGGCGTCCAATTCCTGTTGGCGGGCAGAGAAGGGCGTCAGCCGCAGGTTGCGGGGGTGGGTCATCTGCTGGCGCGGGTGGATAATGTCGTAGACCTCGCGGTACTGCTGTGCGGCGCGGGCGCGGACGTAGGGGCGGCTCAGAGCGTGCGGGTGGAAGCGTCTTATGTCGCACTCGTGCAGGTCGGTATTCGGCTCGCCGTTTACGATCCATTCGGCGACCGCCTTGCCCACGCCGCCGGCGTGTGTGATCCAGACTGCTTGCGCCGACCAGAAGCCGGGCAGTTGCGGCGATTCGCCGAGCACGGGGAAGCCGTCGTTGGTGAATGAGAAGATGCCGTTGAGAGTGCGCGTCAGTTCTACACTTTGGAGGCTGGGCATCAGTTCGCCTGCCGCCTCCATCGCGGCCTCAAAGTGGGTAGAGGCGAAGGGCATCTCAGCGGGGGGCATGCCGGCGACCGCGCGGTCGGGGAGGTCGGCGGCGTCCACCAGGAGCGGTTCGTGCAGGTAGGAGCCGATACCGATGTTCTCGCCCTCCTGCCGAAAGTACATCGCCTTGTCCTGGTTGCGCAGGAACGGGAGCGATATCTCCTCGGTGGCGCCGGCCAGTTCAGGCAGCGGCGTGGTAACGGCGTAGAGGTGTTGCATCGGCGACAGTGGGATGGGCACGTCGGCCATGCCGCCAACTTTGGGCGCCCAGATGCCGGTGGCGGCGACGACGAGGTCTGTGCTGATGTCACCGTGGGTGGTATGCACGGCGGTGATGCGCCCGTTGGCGATACCGAAGCCGGTCACTTTGGTGCCGCCGAAAAATCTGGCGCCGGTTTGCTCTGCCGCGCGCGCCATCGCCTCTGCCGACCTGGTCGCCTTCGTCTGGAGGTCGGAGGGGACGTAGAGCGCGCCAAAGATGCGGTCGGACAGGAGTGGGAAGCGGGCGTGTGCCTCGTTGGGGCTGAGCAGGTGGCATTCCACGCCCCAGGCGAGGCCGTAGCCATGCTTGCGTTTCAGGTCGGCGAGACGTTCGGGCGTCCAGGCGACTTCCATGCTGCCGACCTGCCGGGCGCACGGCTCACCGTCCAGCTCCATCTGGGTCCAGAGATCGACGCTGTGGCGCGCGAACTCGGTCATCGTTTTGGAGGCGTTGATCTGGAAAACCAGGCCCGGCGCGTGCGAAGTTGAGCCGCCAGTCTCGAACAGCGGGCCTTGATCGACGACTACGATCTCCCGCCATCCGAGTTTCGACAGGTGGTATGCCACGCTGCAGCCGGCGATTCCGGCGCCGATGATCACTGCCCGGGCGTGCTTAGGCAACATCGTTATCCCCATTTCCCGGTGACCGGTTTTCAGTGACCGGCCACTGCTTTTCGGCATCAGGCCATGATCTTCAATTTCTCGTACGGTACGACAAGCCGCAGCGGTTCGTTGTTGAAGAAGCGCTGGACGTCGCGGACGATTTCTTCGACCAGGCGCATTCGATTCTCGACAGTGTGGCCCGAAACATGGGGGGACAGGAAGACATTGTCGAGATCGCGGATGGGATGATCGGCGGACAGGGGCTCCGGCTCGAAGACATCGATATAGGCGTTGAAGCGGTTCTTCCGCAGCTCGGCGAGCAGAGCATCCTGATCCAGCACCCAGGAGCGGGCGGTGTGGACAAAAAGTGCGCCGTCGCGAATCGACTGGAAGTGGGCGCCGGTAATCATATGCCTGGTTTCGGGTGTGATCGGGGCGTGCACCGAGACGATGTCGGCCTCGGCGAACAGTTCGGCTAGGGAGACGCTGCGCACATCCAGCAGGCGGGCGTCCTCCTGGCTGAGATAAGGGTCGTAGACCATGACGTCGCAGTCGAATGGCTTGAGGAGGCCGATAACGCGGCGGCCGACCATGCTGGCGCTGACGATTCCCACTTTTTTGGCGTAAAGGGAGTGACCGGGCCAGTTGTGGGCAGGTTTCCAGCCGCGTTCGGCCTTCATGACTTTTTCGTAGGGGAAGAGATTGCGCTGTCCGCTCAGCATGGCCCAGAGCGTGTATTCAGCAACGGATTCGGCGATGACATCGGCGGCGCTGAGGAGCACGATCCCCCGTTGATGGCCCGTTGTTGCCAGGCGGGTCTTGACCGAGCCGGCGGCATGGCCGACGATTTGCAGGTCGTCGGCTGCGGCTACATGTTCTGCGGTGATCTGTGGCGATCCCCAGGAGGTGATCACCACTGCCGCGCCTGGGATCATCTCAAGCAGCTCATCGCTTGTGTAGTTGCGATCCAACTCGTTCCAGATCACGGTACCCAGGCTCTCCAGTATGGAGACAGCTTTGGGGGAGAGAATGTCTTGGGACAGGCCAACCGGGGGCAGGTAGAGGATTTTTCTTTCTTGCGTCATTCGAATGTGTCAACCTTTCACGCCACTGAGTGAGATGCCGCGGATAATATAACGCTGCATGAGTATGAAGACGAGCAGGGTCGGCAGGAAGCCGAGCACCGCGCCCGACATATCCAATCCTGCATCTCCGCCGGAGCGCGCGACAGTGCCCAGACCGACGGTAAGGGTGCGCATATCTGATTTGGAAGTGACAATCATGGGATAGAAAAAGGAGTTCCAGTTGCCCATAAAACGCAGGACAGCCAATGTCGCCATGGCGGGCACGACCTGCGGCATCAGCACGTGCCACCAGTTCTGCCAGAGATTGGCGCCATCGATAGTTGCGGCATCATCGTAATCGCGAGGAATGCTCAAGTATGCCTGGCGCATCAAGAAAGTGCCGAAAATAGATGCAAACCAGGGTCCGATCAGAGCCGTGTAGGAGTTCACCAGCCCCAATTGCGAGAGAACTATAAATTGCGGCACGATCAGGGCGGTATCAGGCATTATCAGAATGCCCAAAAAGAGTGTAAAGATAACGGTCTTGCCCCAGAAGTCGCCCCTGGCAAAGGCAAATCCGGCCATGCTCGACGTGATCACACCGCCCAAAGTTGAAACGAAGGCGACATAGACACTATTGAAGAGCCAGCGCAACGCATCTGTCCTGGCAAAGAGTAGCTGGAAATTCTCCAAGGTAATCGGCGTTGGGATCAGTTCGACTGGGAAGGTGATAAAGCGGATATTTTCAGTTAAGGATACCGAAATCATGATCAGAAACGGCCCAACCGTTGTGAGCGCCACCACCGTCATCGCTATATAGATGAGCGTCTCTCGAATCGGGTTGCGTTTTTCGACTGACTCGCTGGATTCAGAAATAGACATCTGTGGAACTCCAAAATGGTCGTTCAGAGATAGGAAGTCAGGCGCCGGTTTCTCCTGGCGGGGCCTGTCCCCTTTGACCGGCATATCTCCCTACAATCCGGCTAATATATGTCTTCACCAAAACGCAGATATCGGGACTGAATCAGGGCGACAAGCAGAATAATCAAAAAGAAGAGTATCGATAGCGCCGACGCGTAACCAAAGCGGCCAAAGTTGAAGGCTTCGCTGTAGATTTGATAGACCACTGTCGTCGTCGCGTTGACTGGCCCGCCACCCGTCAAGATGAAAATTGAACCGAAGACCTGCAAAGCGCCAATGGTGGCGATCACGATGATAAAGGCTGCGGTCGGGCGCAGCAGTGGAATGGTAACGTAGCGGTGAAGGCGCCATCCGTTGGCGCCATCCACTTTGGCGGCATCATAGAGTTCACTGGGGATGGCCTGCAGCCCGGCCAGCCAGATGACCATAAAGTAACCAAACGCCTCCCACAGGCTGATCCCGACAATGCTGGGCATGGCCTGATTCACATCGATCAGCCACTTCTGGGGCTGAATGCCGACAAGTCCGATCAGGAAGTTGAGGGGGCCATCGGGGCGTGGTGAAAGAAACCGGCGAAAGATCAAGGCAAGGACCGCCACCGACGTAATATTGGGAAGAAAGTAGAGCGCGCGGAACGCCTTCATGCCCCGCAGCGGTCGGTTTACAAGCACAGCAACCCCAAGTGATACCGCCACCAACAGCGGGATATACATAGCCGTAAACCAGACTGTGTTGAGCATGGCCTTGTGGAGCTTGGCATCACTCAGCATACGCACAAAGTGATCGAGCCCCACAAATTCACGCGTGGAAAGCAGGTCGGTCTTCAGGACGCTGTAACGGAACATCGAGATCCAGGGGACAAGATTGAAAACGAGGAAGACTACGGTGTTGACAATGATAAAGGGATACCAAGGCAGGGAACGCCGTAGTCGTCTGAGGAATTGGGAGGTTGCGCGCTGGGATGGGCTCGCAACGGCCATGATCAGTTTCTCCATCTCGAACAAAAAACTGCAGAGTTGCTGAGGCGGGGGCCATCCCGCTTCTCAGCAACTCTGCGATCTAAGTTGGGCTTATTGTGGCGGAGATGGCTCCGCTAGCCATATTGTTCCAACAGGAGCGCATCGATCTCCGTCTTGATGGTCTCCAACGCTTCTTCTACCGTGGCCTGACCAAGTATGGCGGCCTGGAATTGCGGGCCGGCAACAACCTTGCTCTCCTGCCAGAGGGTATTGGTGTCGACACCGGCGAACAGCAGCGGTCCGAAACGGTCTACGTAGGCGGCTGTGCAGGGGGCAGGATTCCAGATTTCCCTGGATTTGTTGCCGACCGGCGTGGTGCCTGCCAGGTTGGCGCGTGTCCCGACCTGTTCCGGCATAATCATGTACTTGACCCATGTAACCGCAGCATCAACCGCATCGCTTTGGCTTGTGACGGCCCAGCCCTGGCCCGAAACGATGCCGGAAACTGCAGTGATTGAGCTGTCCATGCTGCGGGGGTGGCCGATTACGTAGTCCAGATCCGGGTTTGCTTCAACGTCTTGAACGCAGGCTGCATCTTCTCTGCGCGCGGTCACCTGTTCCAATGAAAGCCAGTAGTCGGGCAGGCCACCCTGTTCATCGACGCTGCCGATGGCGTATTCCAGCGGGAC
Organism: Caldilineaceae bacterium; assembly: GCA_965220715.1. Classification (GTDB taxonomy): domain Bacteria; phylum Chloroflexota; class Anaerolineae; order Caldilineales; family Caldilineaceae; genus Bin5. The sequence continues at coordinate 1,125,314 of OZ244843.1, read as the reverse complement.
CCAACCCTCCTCGAACTCTTTGACCCAGCGGGTCAAGGAATCGATGACGGGCTGTTCAAGGAAGTTGGAATCGGTGCGGTCGTCCGTATACACTTGGCCGCCCGCTTCATGTACGGTAACCAGGAATCCACCCCAGCTGAAGGTGCTGAGGCTTTCCAGATACCAGTTCATTTCTGCGGCCCTCTCACCTAAGGCATAGAGTTCGTCCCAAGTCTCGAATGAGGCGGTGGCGGGGTCATAGCCCAGTTCCGACAGCAGTCCGCCGTTGTAAGCAATGCCATTGACTTCCGCTTCGATCAGCGGCATGTACAGAACACCGTCAAGGCTTGCCGCTTCGACTTCGGCAGCAGTGTAGTCGGCCAGATTCTCTGCTGTCAAATGATCGTCAAGACCAAGGATCACGCCTTTTGTGATATAGGCCGGCACCGTATCGGTGGTTGCATCCCAGATATCCGGCGCCTCGTCGGCCGCGGCCGCGGCGTAGAGTTTTTCGCGACGCCCACCCCAAGGCTGTACCTCGACCTCCGCCATGATGTCAGGATGGGCTGCATGGAATCCCTCATTCAGAGGGTCATAGACGATGTCCCCGTCATTTTCCGTGCGGGGATAGGCCCAAATGTCAATGGTCGTTGTAGCCATTCCTGCGTCACCGCTATCGGCTGCGGGCGCGGTCGGGGCTACACAGGCCGCCAAAGCCGAAGTAACGGTCACGCCGGCTGTCAGCTGCAAGAACTGACGTCGACTCAATACTGATTGCTTCATTGTTTTCTCCTCAGTGAAGTTTATGGATACTTTCAACCGCAAGTCCAGAAAGGGGGGGCACATGAACTTTATTGTGGTGTTGGCGTGAAAGGGAAGTTGTTGAACGATTATACCACGTTTTTTGAGAGACGGGAGAAACTTCAGGAGCCTGTTTATGGCCTTGTTGCCGAAGATGTCTCACAAGCGCCAATTGCGTCACTGGCGCAAGTGGTCGGCCACCTTTGCTTGCGCCACCGACTCCTGCTCGCCGCTGTTCAGATTCTTGACGGTGACGGCGCCGGCCGCAAGCTCGTCGCCGCCGAGCAGGAGGGCGAAGGGGATGTTGCGATCTGCCGCATATCTGAACTGCCGCCCCAGGTTGTCGATGTCCGGGTAGAGATCGACGCGCAGACCGGCGGCGCGCAGCGCATGTGCCAACTCTACGTTCGCGGCCAGCGTCTCGCGGTCGAAATTGGTAATCAGCACCTGGGGTTGTCCGGCCAGTTTTTGGGGGAAGAGCGCGCGCTCCTCCATGATCAGAAGGATGCGCTCCAGGCCCAGGCTGAAGCCGCAGGCGGGAATGGAGCGGTTGCTGAACATGCCGATCAGGTCGTCGTAGCGTCCACCGGCGCCGCCGGAGCCGCTCAATATGGGGAATTCGATCTCGTAGATTGGGCCGGTGTAGTAGCTCAGGCCGCGCGCCAGGTATGGGTCGATGTGGATGTGGTCTCCGGCCGGGCCTGATTGCGTCAGCGTCACCACATTTTTCAGTTCAGCCAGTGCCTGCGCGCCGTTGGCGGAGCTTGCCAGCCTTTCCTCCAGCCAGCAGAGCGCCGCGTCCGTATCCTCCGGCGCGGCGGCCATCAGTTTCAGAAGGGCTGTCGTGGCCTTCTGATCGAGGCCCCGTGCGCGCAACTCCTTTTCGACGCCGTCGAGGCCGATCTTGTCCAGTTTGTCGACGGCGACCAGGGCGTCGGACTCCAGTTCCGCGGGCACGCCGGTCACCTCCATCAGAGCCCGCAGGACGCCGCGGTGGTTCAGGCGCAGACGGAATCCGGACTCGTCGCGCCCGCGGAAGCCCAGCTCCTGCAAGACCTGCGCGCCGGCGTTGAGGACCTCGGCTTCGACCAGCTGGCTGGAGGAGCCGACGACATCCAGGTCGCACTGGTAGAATTCGCGAAAGCGCCCTTTGGCGGGGCGGTCGGCGCGGTAGACGGGCGCGATATGGTAGCGTTTGAAGTAACGGGGCAGTTGATTGCTGTACTCGGCGACGATGCGGGCGAGCGGCACGGTCAGGTCGTAACGCAGACCGGCGTCGGCGATATCGTCTTCGGTTGGGGATTCTGCGAGCGCCCGTTGCAGCTTGGCGCCCCGCTTGGCGACACGGAAAATCAGCTGATCGCCCTCTTCGCCGTACTTGCCGAGCAGGGTGTCCAATCGCTCCATGACCGGTGTGTCGAGCGGCTCAAAGCCATAGCTTTGGTAGACGCGTTCGATCACGCCGATGACATATTGGCGGCGCAGCACGTCCAGGGGCAGGAAGTCGCGTGCGCCGCTGATCGGCTTGGTTTGAAATCGGGCCACTGAAGTTTCTCCTGGTATGTTGCGCTGGCAAATTGAAGTAGCAGCGCGTTCAGCAGCATCTTACACGAAGAGACGGGGGGATAGAAAGAATGGGGGGAGGGGAAGCGCCCTACTCCAGTCCGCTCTTCAGCACGTCGCGGTAGGCGGCGACGCGGGAGCGGCGCAGCTCCCGTTTGTGGCCGACCAACGCTTTGACCGATTCGCTTGCTATCTGCAGACGAAATTCTGCCAGCAGATAGTGCCGCAGCAGGGCCGCCCACACAGCGCCATGCCATTTGCGGGCGTACCGCACCTTGCTGCGGTTGAAGAGAATATGACGTTGGGCGCTGACCTGGCCGCTGCTGCGGCCCTCAGCGTGGATGACGATAGCGGCCGGGTCGTAGACCACGCGCCAGCCGGCACGCTTGATGCGACGGCAGAGGTCCGTCTCTTCACTGTACATGAAGAACTGCGAATCGAAACCGCCGAGCGCGGCCAACACATCCCCCCGCACGAGCAGAGCCGCGCCGACCAGCCAGTCGACATCCTGGCGAGAGTCCGCCGACCAATCGGCGAGGTGATAGCTGCGGGTCCATGGGTTGCGGGGCCACATCTGCTCGAGCCAGGTGCTCTCAAAGAAGCCGGTAAGGGGGCCGGGGAAACGCCGGCGATTGCTTTGCAGCGCGCCGTCCAGTGTAGCGCAGGCGAGAGCCGATCGCCGACCAATCGGCTGCGGGTCCATGGGTTGCGGGGCCACATCTGCTCGAGCCAGGTGCTCTCAAAGAAGCCGGTAAGGGGGCCGGGGAAACGCCGGCGATTGCTTTGCAGCGCGCCGTCGGTGTAGCGCAGTTGCGGGCCGATCGCCCCGATCGTCTCGTCTTCGTTGATGCCGTTGTAGAGCGCCCACAGGCTGCCGGGCAGGAGTTCGGTGTCGGGGTTGAGGAAGTAGATGAAACGCGCCTTCGCGTCGGCGCGCGGGGACGCGTCCGTTGCCGGATTGCTGCCAGGTGTCCGAACTTCTGGAGTTGGACGCAACGCGCCGGGCTGATTGGTGGTTTCCCCTTCCGTGTCCTGTGGCGGCAGGGGGTTAAACCCCATCGCTTCCAGCGCCCGGTTGTTGCCACCGGTGAATCCCAGGTTTTCGTCGCTGAAGATCGTCTGCACCCAGGGGAAGCGGCTTGGCAACAGAGAAGCCGTGGCGTCTTCGCTGGCATTGTCGAGCACGACAACCTGGAGGGTGGCCTCGTCGTGCGGTCCGAAACGGCGCACCAGAATCGAGGAGTAAGAGGTGTTCTTGCGCTTTTCTTTTTTTGCGCGTCCTTCGTCTATCGGTTTGCTTTGCTGCTCGATCGAGGTAAGGCAGGCGCGCAGATGGTCCCAGACGTTCCAGGAGATGATCACGATCACCAGGTCGGTCGGCGGCGGTCTCCTGTCGGTTTGCGGGAGGGCTTCGCCCCCATGCTGAGCCGTGTAGCGGGCGCTGTCGGCTCGACCACGAAGTCGTTGAAGCATCGCGTTCATAGGTGGCTAGAGGGCCGGTTACCGGGCGTTGTGCGGGCGTTCACGCTGATCTCTGACCGCTGGCCGCTTCGATTCAGCTGCGGCGCTGCACGACAAAGGCGCAGAGGCCCAGAAGCGAACGCTGGCAGAGGTTGTCATTGAAAGGAGCCAGGTCGTGAACCGCGTGGTCAAGAAAGCCGAGCGCTTCCTGATGGGCGGCCTCGATTGCGCCGCTGGCGCGCACGGCCTGAACGATCTCCTGAACGGTTGCGGACAGGATGCGGGGGTCGCCCGCATCGGCACGCTCCCTGGCCTGGAGTAACCGGCTCACCAGTTTCTGCGGCTGGGGCAGTTGGCGCAGGTAGTAGAGAAACGGCAATGTCAGAGTACCCTGGCGCAGGTCGCTTCCCACCGGCTTGCCAAGGGTGGCGTCGGTGCCGACGAAATCGAGGATGTCATCCACGATCTGGAAGGCCATCCCGAACTGATAACCGAAAGATTTAAGCGCCTGAACACGATCCGGTGGCAGGCCGATCAGAACTGCGGCCGCTTCGGTAGCAGCGCTATAGAGGCTGGCCGTCTTGGCATAGATGCGTTGGTAGTAGGCTTGGCGATCCTGGTTAAAATCGTTGCGATCGGAGAGTTGACGCATTTCGCCATCGACGATCACGCGCAGGGTATCGCTGAAGATGGTAATGACGCGCACATTGCCGGTTTCGGCGGCGAACTGGGCGGAGCGGGCGAACATATAGTCACCGGCAAGAACTGTTGCCCCCGCGCCCCACGAGGCGTTGAGCGTGGGTGCGTCACGTCGCAAAAGCGAGCCGTCGATGACATCATCGTGGACGAGCGTGGCGGTGTGCAGCATCTCCACCGCGGCGGCCAGGGCGATGAGCGTATGCGGGTTAAATTCCCCACCCGGGGAAGCAGTTGCCCCGTCTGCATTGGGGCGGGGGCTGTTGGGCTCAGGGCGACCATCTTGCAGCCCTGCGGCCAAGAGCGCCAGCGCCGGCCGCAGCCGTTTGCCGCCCTGGCCGATCAGTTCAAGAAAGGCGTTGGCCAGGGGCGCGAACACGTCGGCGTCAACGCTCTTCATTTTCTCTTCGACCTGCTCGAGCGTCGCGCGCACCGGAGTCAGCAGCGCCGACGCGTCCTGCGGCGTCAGCAACGCGCGGCGGAATTTATCATGCACCAATGCTTCGCGCGCGCCGAGTGTACGCGAGCGCGGCATCATCTGCGGCGTATCCTGCGCCAAGGGTCTCGCTTCCGTATCGGTGAGCTGTTCGACTTGAACCTGGTCAACCATGAAAAACCCGTCACAAAGCGTTCAAATGGCGGTCCGCAGGCAGCTTACTCCAGCAGTGCGGCGAACTACGGTGGACAGCCGGCAGTCATCGTAACTGTTTCGGGCTGCCGGTCACCAGCCAGCGGTGCAAAAATCGAGCGGGCCACAGCGGTCGTGCGGGCAGCTATCTCCTCTACTGGCACAGCCAGAAGTTCGGCCAGCCGCGCGGCCACCAGAGCCACATAGGCCGGTTCGTTGCGCTTCCCGCGCAGTGGATGCGGCGTCAGCCAGGGGGCGTCCGTTTCGAGCATCAGGCGGTCGAGGCACAGTTGCGGCGCCATACTATGCAAGGTCCGGGCGTTCTTGAAAGTGACTGGCCCGCCCAGGCCGAGGGCGAAATTCCAACTGTGCGCTGCTTGGGCCAGCGCGGCATCGCCTGAGAATGCGTGCAATACGCCCCAAAAGGAGCGCGGGGCCAGGGGCGAGTTACGGGTTGGTGCGCTGGCCGCCCATTCGTCCAGGATCTGCGTCAGATCGGTCGACGCCTCCCGGTTATGGATGATTACCGGCAGTCCCAGTTCGGCGGCCAGGTCAAGCTGCGCCCGGAATGCCTGCGCCTGTTTTTGGCGGGAGACAGTCCCCCAGTGATAATCCAACCCGATTTCTCCGATGGCGACTACCTTGGGATGCTCGGCCAGCGCGGACAACTGTGTCAGCGTCTGTGCACTGAAATCAGCGCTGCTGTTGGGATGGATACCCACCGCAGCGTACACCTGCGAATGCAGGTCGGCCAGGGATATGGCCTGCCGGCAGTGGACCAGATCGATGCCGGGGTTGACGATCATGCACACACCGTGCGCTTGGGCCCGTTCCAGCACGGCGGCCCGGTCCGCATCGAACTGCTCCATGTCCAGATGGCAGTGGCTGTCGACCAGCGTCGGAACAGTCATTTGCGCTCAAATAAGGAAGTGGTAGCGCATCGGATCGGATTTCGCGTCTCTTTCAAGCGGAGGTGCATTCAACTTTTTTCTGACATACGTTGTTTGTTAATTTTATCACATAGTGCCGCTGTACGAAAGCGCGTCAGACTTCAGAAAGGCGAGCTGCCAGAAGGGGAGATTGGGAGGCGTTCTCGCTCCTACAGACCCGCCAGTTTTTGGCCATCGGCAAGGATCGCCGCCACCTTCTCCTTGCGGGTCGTCTCGGTGTAGATCCGGATCAGCGGCTCGGTGCCGGAGAAGCGCACCAGCAGCCAGCCCCCATCCTCCATCAGGAATTTGTAGCCGTCGATGGTGATGCGTTCGGTGATGGCGATGCCGCCCAGGGCACGCCCGCTGATATCGACGCTGTCGAGTCTTTGTTGGGCAGCGGCCTTCATTTCGGCGCCGGTCAGACGGATGTCGATCCGGTCGTAGAAGTGCTCGCCGACCTTCTCGAAGAGTAGTTGAAGCAGTTCGGTCGGCCTCTTGCCGGTGCGCACCATCAGGTCCAGCAGACAGAGATTGGACAGAATGCCGTCGCGCTCCGGCACGTGGTCGCGGAAGGCGTAGCCGCCACTCTCCTCGCCGCCGATGAGCGCGTTGTTCTCCACCATCGCCGGCGCCACGTATTTGAAACCGACGCCGGTCTCCACCAGGGGCACGTCGTAGGCCGCGCACAGCTTATCGAGCATCGAGGTCGTGCTGAGGGTCTTGACAATCGCGCCGCGTTCGCCGCGCACCTCGAGCAGATAGTAGGCGAGCAGCCCGTAGACGCGCAGTTGGTCGACGAACTGGCCGTTCTCGTCGCCGAAACCGCAGCGGTCTGCGTCACCGTCGAGAATACAGAGGCAGTCGGCTTCGACGGAGCGGGCGACGGCCAGGCCGGCGTCCACATTGGGGGGGATCGGCTCGGGACGGGCCATTTCTGGAAAGATCGGGTTGCGCTGCGCGTGGATTTCGATGACTTCCGTTTTGCCTCCGCCGAGGATTTCGGTCAACCAGCCGGCGCCGTTGCCCCACATGCTGTCAACGACGATCTTGAGGCCGGCGTCGCGGATGCGAGTCACGTCGATCAGGCCGGTCAGATGGGCCAGATAGGAGGCCTGCGGCTGGAGATACCGCACCGTGCCGTCGGCCAGGGCCGCGTCCAGAGGCGTGCGGCGGACCCCTTTCGTATCGGGGATGCGGGCTTCGATTGCGGCCAATCCATCCGGCGGCACCGCGCCGCCGCTGGCGTCCCGCACTTTGAAGCCATTGTCCTCGGGCGGATTGTGGCTGGCGGTGATGTTTACAGCGCCTACGGCGTTGTTATCGACGGCGGCGAAGCTGATTACCGGAGTGGGCGCGGCCCCGTCGATCAGCAGGACCTGCAGGCCGTTGCCAGCCAGCACCTCTGCCACCGCCGCAGCGAAATACTCACCCTGAAAGCGCTTATCGTGACCGACGACGACCGTTTGGGAGGCATCGCCCCCGTCCAACAGCCAGTTGGCAAAGCCTTGGGCACAGCGGCGCACATTGGCAAAGGTGTAGTCATCGGCCATGCGTCCGCGCCAGCCATCAGTGCCAAAGCGTATTGTTGAATGCGCTACCACTTCGTTATATGAGCGCTGGTTCGTCATGTAGATTCCTTCGGTTCGGGAGATGCTTTCAACTATGTGCCTGTTTGCACAGCGGAGGCGCGTTCTGACCCAGCAGCGCAAACAGCCAAATTTATTTATTGAGTTAGGGTAAGCCTACTGCATAACAGGGGAATGGGCAAGGAAAGGGCGTCAGATTGAGCCGGGCCGGGCAGGGCCATGTGTGATTCTTTTGCTCGTGGTGGATAAGAGTGTTCGGCTATCATGACATCTGTGCCCACAACCGATTGGCGGCTTTTGGGAAGGGTTCAGCTACCGTTGAAGTCTTGCAAAAAAGCAGGGCGGAGCGCTATGAAGAAATACCGGCCCCAAGTATTTTCGATTCTGGCTATGGGTTTGGGCGGTACACTAACTGTTGGCGTTCTCTACATGCTCAGTGGTCATTTTCCCGATCTGTTTCCACTTTGGCCGGGGGGGTTTGCTGGCGTTTCTACTCCTCTGGTGGACAGGTGTCACGATTGGTGTAGTTCGTTTCGGCCCATTCAAAATTAAGCGTCGAAGCGCACAGAAAAGCGTGAGTGATGGTCAGCCGTCTACATGGGGAATGTAAGCAGGAAGGGGTAAGATTCTGATTCGGAGAATCGCTTTTCGGCTCAGACGATGCATCGAACACCGAATCGCAGTAAACGGTATCGTCCGACCGGCCACGATGCCTTCCTCTTTTCAACGTTCCGTAGCAGGTCTGGCGTGAAAGGGAGAGGCGGATAAGATGGATAGATTCGATACACGATCAATCGGCGCGATGGCAGGGGTCACGCTGATCAGCGCCATTCTCATCTTCAAGTTTGAGTGGTACTTCATTTCCCACGAATTCGGGTGGCACTCTGTCTTCTTGTGGATATCCTTACTGATTTTCCAATTCTGGGTATCTTCCGTCGCCCTTATCCTTCTCAGCGCAGCGTCACAGCGTTGGCTTATTGACCCTCTCATTCGATTTTTGGGTAAGTAGTGGGAAGGGGTGGAAACCGCGGAGAGAGAAAAGTGCAGAGAGCGGGATATGCCTTCTCTCTCCTCGCCAGACCGGCTCCTGCCGTTTAGTCCTGTTTGCGCCCGATGAACAGCCCCTCGAGCAGGTGAAAGAGCGTGCGGCCGTCCTCGCTGCGGGGATGGAAGAACTGGTGCGTCTCGGGTGGGCCGTGCCAGAGCAGTGCCCGCAGATAGGACTGCATCACCGGATCGTGGCGCGCGGCCCAATCTTCGAAGACCATCTGTTTTTCGAGGATTTCTTGCTGGGTCAGTTCCAGGCCGGCCTGCGAGTAGCCGTCCAGCCACTCCTCCACGCTGAGGCAGCGCCCGTGGCTGGGATCACGCAGTTTCTCGAAGGCGTTGACAAAATCGCCCGCGACCCCGGCCGGCACGACGTTATCCACCACAGCCAGAATGCCGCCGGCGCGCAGCACGCGCACCGACTCACGCAGGAAAGCGCCGATATCGGGGAAGTGATGGGGGGCGATACGGCAGGTCAGCAGATCGAACCGGCCGTCCGGATAGGGCAGGTTGTCGGCGTCGGCGTGCTCGACGGTCACGTTGTTGATGCCGCGCGTCGCGGCCTGCTCGCGGGCGACGGTCAACATCTGCGGGGTGATGTCGGTGGCCCGCACGTGGGCGACGTGGGGGGCAAAGGCAAAGGCGGTGTGGCCGGCGGCGGTGGCGATGTCCAGCGCCTGCCAGTCCGGCTGCGGTTCGACCAGCTCGACCAGTCGTTGCAGACTGGCGCCCTTGGCATGGGGCCGGCTGGTGATATAGGTCCGGGCATTGGCGCCGAACTGCTCTTGCACTGTTTTCTTGTCCATCGATTCTAGCCTTTCCGAAAATCCTGGTCGAACTTCCCTGAACGGGCCTCTTGTATGGCGTGCAGCAATTGTTCGTGAACGCCCGGCTGCCCGTTGCTGGCGATGATACGCCGGTCGGCCAGGCGGTAGGGCGCGCCGTCGTAGTTGGTGACGAGACCGCCCGCCTCGCGCACTAGCAGGACGCCCGCCGCCACATCCCACGGCTGGATCCATCCCTCCCAGTAGGCTGAGAACGCGCCGGCAGCCACATAGGCCAGATCGGCCGAGGAGGCGCCCATCCGCCGCACGCCCCGGCAGATCGGCATGATGCGGGCGAATTCCGCCGCGTTGTTGTCTTCGTTCTCGGCGCGGTGGTAAGGGAAGCCGGTCGTGAGCAACGCGTCCGACAGCGAGGATGCCTGGCTGACGTGCAGGCGCTGCTGCTCGCCGTTGCGCTGCCGCAGATAGGCGCCGTGGCCGGCCTGCGCCCAGAAGAGCTCGAACTGCGGCAGGATCAGAGAGAGGCCAAAGAAGGTTTTCTGACGGTGGATGAGGGCGATATTGATGCCGAACCAGGGCAGGCCGGCGGCGAAGTTGATCGTGCCGTCTATCGGATCCACCAGCCAGAAATAGTCGTCATCCGGCTGTTCATCGCTTTCTTCGCCCCAGAAGCCGAAATCGGGCGTGAGGGAGGCCAGCCGGTCGCGAATCAATTTCTCGCAGGCCAGGTCGGCCTCGGTGACCAGATCATTGGGGGTGGACTTGGACTGGATAGAGCGCAGGCCATCCCGTTGCATGGTCAGGGCCAGTTCCCCGGCCTGGCTGGCCAGTTCAAAGAGGGCGGATTTCGCGACCGGCAACTCCTCTTCCCGGTATTGCTTCAGTTCTGCTGCTACAGAGGCCGGCACAGTTACATCTCCTCACGATAGTGGAGGCCGTGTCGCTGCTTTTCCTTCATGGTGGCCATACGAATCATCTCCCGCACCCCCATCGGATCCTTGACATTGTGGAGGGTGAATTCAGGATGGCTGAGGTCATTGCTGGTGATCGTGACGTCGCCCACGTTCAAAGCCCTTTCGCCCAGATGCTGAGTCACCGACGTATCGCGGATGCGCACCAGTTCGATCTCGTGGTAATTGCGGCCAAGCAGGCCGCGGATGAGCCGCACCCTTTGAGTAGTCAGTTCATAGCGGGTACCGATCGAAAGGTAGGGCCGGCCGGACCAGAGCAGTTCCTCGGTTTCGAGGTGTTCGGCGTCGGTTGCGGAGGAGTCCGTTGCAGACGCTTCCGCGTGGCTCTCTGCGCGCGATTCGGTCGCGGCAATGGGGTGATCGGCTTCGGTTTCCATTGCATCGAGGGCTGCAAAGACACCGGCGGCCAGCGCGTTGACGATGGCTTGCAACTGGGGTTGTGGGATGGCGGTGACTTCGACATCACTTTGGGCCAGCGACTGGTAGAAGCGGGCAGTTACTATTTGACGCACGGTCTGTTCGTCCATAGAGCGTTTCTCCGGCTAGTCGCGCCCATCCGTATCGTTGCGGGACTCTGGCATTCGGTGGCAAGGAGGGCGCCCACTGAAAACTGGCTACTCAAGAACGACATGATAGTGCTTGGACGCCCATTACGCAACGCAGCGCCCAACCGAACTGCGTCAGACCTGGAGACGCCAACAGTTCGCGTGGAAGCCAAAATGTAGCCTATGGAGATCCCCCGCGCTTTTGCGGGAGGCGTACTGGTGAGGTATCATCGCTTTGCGTTACATATCTGGTTCAGGACTGTGGCTACCCAATATGGAGCGCCCTGGCGCCGCGTTATTCAGAGAGCGGCTTCGCGCCAGATCGACAGAGAAGTTGGCATTTGAGAAAGGACAGGACTGTGGACATCAACTGGTACGGTTTCTCCTGCTTTCGGCTGCGAGAGCGCGGCGTCACTGCAATCTGCGACCCCTTAAGCAGGGAGGCGACGGGCATCCAGTTGCCCAAGCTGCGCGCCGATATTGTGACTATCAGCCATAATTCGTCCGCCCACGTCCCAGATGCAAGCAATGTCGGCGGCGAGCCGAAGATCCTGCGAGGCCCCGGGGACTACGAAGTCAAACAGGTGCTCGTGACCGGCCTGCCGACCTCTCTGAAAGGCACGGGCAACGTCGCCTTTTTCCTGGATTTCGCCGGCCTCACGGTCGCCCACTTGGGAGAGCTGGGACAGGTTCCGGCCAGCGCCGGCGGGGAGGAACTGGGCGATATCGACGTGCTGCTGGCGCCTGTAAGCGGACCGCACGTACCCGACGTTTCGCGTATTGCCGAAGTGATCAGCCAACTGGACCCGCGCATCGTCGTGCCCATGCACTACCGCCACGAAAGTCTGCGCGGCGAGTTGTCCGAAACTCTGGAGCCGGTGGATCGCTTTCTGAAGGAGTTGGGAATCAGCGATCCTGAAGTGACGGATACGCTCAAACTGACAAAGCAAACCCTGCCGGAAGAGACGCAGGTGGTGCTTCTGCGCCCGACTGGATCGGCCCGCCCCGTTTAACTGCGGTTGCCAGTTGCTGGGAACTGCGCAAGACGCTTTTGATATTTCCTCTAATTCCGCCCGGCAGAGGCGCGCCAACTGAACTTTCGCCGCAGCCAGGCCCTCAACAGCACAGGGCGAAGTTGGCGCCAGTTGTCGTTCAGTTCGGACCGGACTTCGTCCTCAAGATGCTCCGGGCGGGGAGCGTAGCGGAACTGAACGTAGATTTCGATGATGCGCCGGATGAACGGGCTGCCCTGGGGAAGACCCTCTGCAATCAGCGCCTCTCGTTCATAGGGCGTCAACGCCTGCTCGGTGGGCGTTGGTCGGTATATCTCGCTTGCCATCTGTCGCGGGTGGGGGAAGTCTGGCGAGCTCGATGGAGCCACCGACCGCCTCGTGCGCAGTGGCATCTTCAGGCGCGCAGTCCAGTTCAGCAGCCGTTCATAGTAGATCTGCGGTTCCTGCATAAAGGTTCTGGGACCCTGATACATGCGCCGGCGCAGAAGCCATACCCCCGCAAGCAGTGTCAGAACGACCAGGACGACGCTGGTTAAGATCAGAGGGGAGCGAGCTGGGAGGCCGCCGATGCCCGTGACCGGGCCGGCGATGTCCTGGGGAAACTCTTCTTCAAAATCGAACGCGTCATCAAACAGAAACTCCTCGTCTTCGGACATGAAATCATCCATCCCGGGGATCATACCACTGTCCTGGAGCTCTGCTCCCGAAGGGCGATCCAGGATGCTCTCGCCGGCGGTCGGCTCGAACTCGATCCAGCCGTATTGCGGGAAGTAGACCTCCACCCAGGTATGCGCGTCCCGTTCAGTGATTCGATAGGTGCCAGTCTCCAGGTCGAGTGTTCCTTCGGCGTAGCCGCTGGCCGCGCGCGCGGGGATGCCCTGGCTACGCAGCATGGCCGCCATGGCCGAGGCGTAGTAGTCGCAATAGCCGCGCTGGATGTCGAACAGGAAGTACTCCAGCGGGTCCTCATCCGCGGCCGGCGCCGCGATCTCTTCGTCGTAGGGGAAAGCACGCAGAAACCGCTCCAGCGTTTTGACCTTGTCGTATGTCGTGGGCGCATCGGCCATTTCCTGCTCCGCCAACTCGGCGACTCGGGGCGAAAAGCTGACGGGGAGTTGGAGGTAGGGGACAAGAATCTGCGCCGGATAGTCGACAATGCCCGCTTCCCGCAGTTCCCGTACCGTGACAGTGGTATGGTTGCTGATCACCTGGTAGCTTTCGCCCTCCTCCAGGGTGATTCTGGAGCGTGCCCACGTAAGTTCGGTATCCCCCTGGTCTGTCAAAGCCGAATCAGCAGAGTTGGCGTAGGCAAGCGGCTGCTCCAGCGCCGCCAACGGGATGCTGGCCTGCACCACGTCCGGCATGGCGAGGAGGACATTGCCGGTCGGTGTACGAACGGTGATGGTCTGTGTGACCGGCGCGCGGGCTGTCCACGGCCTCGCGGGGAGCTGCTGGTTGGAACGGTATGTGGTCTCGCCCTCGGCGGTATTGATCCACTGGCGGCCGGTGAAGCGGTCGAAGGCAACGGCCCGCCAGTAGCGCCCTGTCCCCGCGTCCACCTCCATGATAAGGCGGTCGCCGACGGTGCGTTCGCCGCCCAGGGTCAAGGTGCGGCCAAAACCTGTCTGGGCCGCCCGGGTCTGCCGATTCAACCCCTGATAGAGGCGGTTCCACTCCTGCATAGCCGCCTCCCAGCGCTGGTTGACGGGCTGTAGCAGGTCATGGAAGGGGAGACTGCGCCCCAAGTTGGGCGCGACGAAGGCGATGGCGATCACGGCCATTGTGTACATAAAGCCGGAGCGCATAAAGTCGAAGTTGATGTCCTCGCTGAAATAGATGCTCTGGGCGCGCCAGCGCTGACGATGGTCGATGAGAGTGGTCCAAGCCAGGAGCAACAGCGCGGCGATGCAGTATGCCACAAGGAACCCCATCACCGATACTGGCGCGTAGTGGGTGTTGACCAGGAGCGCGATGCCGGCCATCAGCACGCCGCGCCAGACATGGCCGTGCCGAAAGACCGACCAGACGCCCAGATAGGTGAGCCACCAGACGAGAAAGCCGATTTCGAAGATAAAAACAACGTTGTCGTTGCTGGCTTGTTGGTTAATGGCGGCTTCGATCCATTCCAACCAGCGCTCCAGCAGGAAGTAGGCTCTGGCCTGCAGGACAGGAATTCCCTTCTCGATGAAAGCCTGCACGCGCCTTTCGTCCTCCACGAGAAAGGTCATAAGATAGAAGACCCATGCCAACCCGGTCGCAAAACTATGGGAAAGCATGAAGAAGCTGTCAAAGCGGCTGAAAGAGATCAGCGCGCCCATTGCCAGCGCGCCCAGAACGACAGTTATCAGCATGCTCATGCTCATTCCGCCGGTCCAGCCCGCGTTACTGAGCGAGAGCGCCAGGATGAGATAGATGACGCCGAGCAGCAGGAGTGTGATCACCCGCCCTTCGCGGAAATAGGCGAAGGGCGCATGGGCCTGTTCGCCAGTATCATCGCGGTCGTCCACCAAGGTATCCGCAGCATCCTCGAGCGCGGCGTGTGTTTGCCCTGGCAAATAGGCGTCGGCGGCAGGACGCGCGGGTCCTTGTGCAGACGGGTGACGTAAGTTGCTATCTTGATCACGCATAATTATATTCTTTGGTTGCCAGGCAGACGACCACAAGTCGCGCACATGTAACGAAGTGGTAGCGCATCGGGGCCTGTCAATCCCTCAAGCACATCAATCACAGTTCAGGCATCAGAGCAACATCCACAGCAGGCCGGCAAACAGAGAACTGAGGACGATCGCCAGGGCGATGGCAAGCCAGAGCCGCACCGTGTTTATGCTCTCAATTTGGTTCGTCAGCCGCTGTGGCGCATCTGTCAGGCCCAACAACCACACGCGCTGCGGAGACGCCGCGTCGGACGAATCGCCTATTACGATCTGCACCGTGCTGTCGGAGACAAGGCGCCGCCAGCGGGCCGCCTCGAGCCGGTGCTGCGCCGTCCGCAAAGACTGACGGATTTCCAGCGCTGCGACTTCGGCGCGATTGGCTGCGGGTGCGGCTGCGTCCGACACTGCGACAGCCTCTCTTTCCAGTGACGCAGCCATACTGTGCCATTGGTCCCCGACCGGTCGAAAGTCCACATCAATAGCTTGTGTGGTGCGCTGCCACAGGAGGCGGTTCTCTTGTCGTGTCTCCTGCTCCGCCGTCAGAATGGCGCTGTGCAACAGTGCCCAATCCGGCTGTTGGGGTATGTTCTGAGCCAGAAGCCGACGTTTGCGGGCGTCGAGTCGATCCAGTTGGATAATGAACCCGCCGGCCTCCTCTATCAGTGCTACATCTGTCACCCCGGAAAGAGACCAGGTGTTGAGCAGGCTGTTCAGGGCGCTCTCGCCGTCGACGCGCCTCTGGAAGATGGGGCGCGCAAGGGCATTGATGGACACATCGTTCTGGTTCAATGTAACCGTAATCTGCCAATTTGCAAAGAGCGTGCGATACTCCGGTCGGGGCAGAGTCTCTCCAGTCAGAATCTCTTCTCCTACCAGCGACATTGCGGCCTCTTCATTACCTTCCTGCAACTGTTGCAGCACCTCGTGCAGGATCAGCGCGCGCCGTTCGGCTTCCAGAGTGGCCGGATCGACGACATCGGCGGGCAGACGAGCCAGCCGGTCGGTGAACTGCAGTGCCAGGGGCCAGTTTTCCTGCAAGCGGGCCGCCCGCAGCTGTTGCTGCAGGCCTTGGGCTACCCAGTTTTGCAGTTCCAGGCGGGTCGGTCCTTGTGGCATGGCCGGAAGAGCCTTCTCCGCCTCCGCCACCATGAGCGCGACATAGACGCTATCGACCGAGCCATCTGCGGCAATGGCGCGCCTACGATAGAGAGCTGCCAGCCGGTAACGCAGCGCGGCGAGGACAGTTTCCGCCCGGGCGTGTTCTTCAGCCAGTCGCAGCGCTTGCGTGTACGCGGCCAGGGCCTGTTCATAGAAGCGTTCGCGGGCCGCGGCGCCGAGGGCAGGAGCCTGGTGCAGTTGCGCGTACAGATCCCCCAACCGTTGTTGAGATTCGACCTCATTGTTGGCGCGTATCGCGTTCTGGGCAGCGCGAATCTCCTGTATCCGCTGTGGATGGAGCGCCTGGAAGAGGACATCTGTGGTCGGTGGCCGCTCTTCACGCAGCCACTCCAGTTGGTTGGCGCGCATTTTCCAGCCGCGGGGGGATATCTGCAACCAGTTGTCCGAGGGGGCCAGCCACTGTTCCATGTTGGCAAAATCGATTGTTACGCGCCAGCCGCTGATATCGCTGGGCCATGAGAGCAACTCGGAAATTGGGTAATGGAAGTCGAAGGTCTGCGTCGCGGCCAGAGGCAGATCGTAGCGGAGGGTGAGGCGCCGCCGGGCGTCTGCGTCGAACTCTGCCTGAACGCTCTGCCCCACGGTCTGGCCGGCAGGTTGGAGGGCGAGTGGCTGTCCGTCGAGGGTCACAGCGATATTCCGAGGCAGGGGACGCCCGGCCGCAGAGGCATCTGCGGGCTGCGCGACGAGCAGAGTCGCTGTGATCGCCTCATCTTCGACATTGTGCAGGCGGTATGCGGCTTCGATTTGCAGAGTCAGCGCGCGGCCGTCAACGGTGGCGACACGAACGTCCAGCGTGTGGGTAAGCAGAATCAGCGATGTTTCGAGCGCCGGTTGCAGGAGCAGATGTGACGCAACTGCAGATTCCGATTGGAGCAGTCGTTGGGGGATGCGGCTCTCGATTGGGGGCGCGGCCAGCAGGAGAGCGGGCCCGCCGGACAGGAAGATTTGGCAACACAATATACAAATCAAAAACCGGCAAGGAAAAGTTGCGATCTTAGGGCACCCTTGATATGATGTCATGCGGATAAATAGATTCACCCCTGTGTTTAAGGGGGTGGTTGCAGGTTGCGTTTTCGCGCTCCTGCCAGGCGCAGCAAGAGCACATATGGTACGTCTTTTGATGCAGTGGGACATCAAAATGGGACACGAACAGCCCTATTTTGAGTTTGTCATGCGCGAGTTCGCTCCGGGACTTATGCGGTTGGGAATCAACCCTGCCGAAGTCTGGTATACCATTTATGGAAATGGCCCGCAAATGCTAACGATTGGCGAAGTGTCCGATCTGGAGCGGCTCGAGGCGATTCTGCAGAGCGAAACCTGGCAAAATCTGCACCGGAGACTTTTGAGGCACGTGACGAATTACAATCAGAAGGTTGTTGAGGACAACAGCCGCACTTTTCAGTTGTAGGGAAAGGATTTGTTCGCCGCCCCCACCCAGGCGGGCACTTGCCGGCGGACAATAATGGAGAGAATTCATGGCACTTTATGTTCGACAATTGGAGGAGGAAGAGCGGGAGGAATTGGAGGGCATACTCCAGAATATGGAGAATGACGTCTCAATTCAGCGCCTGATGATTATCCTCCTGTCTTCTCAGGGGCAAAAGGTCCAGGAAATCAGCCGCGAAGTCGATCTGCATCCGATCAACGTGCGGAAGTGGATCCATCGCTATAATACACATGGCCTCGATGGTCTGCGCAGCGGCAAATCGCCCGGGCGTCCTCCCGTATTTACGGAGGCGCAGCGGCAGGCGATCGTTGACATCGCCTCTGCCGATCCCACCTCTTTGAAGCTCCCGTTCAAGCAGTGGTCGCTGCAAAGGCTGCGCAAGTACCTGATCGATGGTCAAGTCGTCGACCAGATCTCCGTCGAAACCATCCGTCAGATATTGCGAGCACACGGCATGCAACCCCGTCTAATGGGAAGCCAACATCAAGAGGGGCGCTAAGGCGCGCGAAAGCGTTCCACGCGCAAGGGTACCCGGCGCATTTCAGGAAACCCGGAACAGTAGGTTCCGGTGCAGTGATCAGCAGTTCGTGAAGCACCAGCGGATGGTGGTGTTTCACGAACCACGATTCACTGTGAAGCGGGTATCAACCAGTATGGCCGCGCCGTGCGCGATGGATGCCCAATCATAGCTGCTGTGGGCGGTGGCGACCACCACACAGTCGGCTTTCTGAACCTCACCTTCGAGATCGGCGACCGCGGTGAGGTGAACCCCTTTATCGGCCAAAGAAGAGATGTATGGGTCGTGATACCTGGCCTGCGCGCCTTTTTGCAGGAGGAGTTGCAGGATATCGATGGCCGGCGACTCGCGCGCATCGGCGATGTCAGGCTTATAGGCCGCGCCCAGTACCAGCACACGGCTGCCTCTGACAGCTTTGCCGGCATCATTGAGGGCATCCTGCACCTTCTGCACCCAATAACGCGGCATCTCGGCGTTGATCTGGCCGGCCAACTCGATGAAGCGGGCGCTGGAGTTGATAGATCTCATCTTCCAGGCAAGATAATGCGGATCTACGGGAATGCAAGGTCCCCCCACTCCCGGCCCCGGCGTGAACCTGGTAAAACCGAAGGGTTTGGTTGCGGCCGCTTCCAGCACTTCCCAGCTATCCAGCCCCAAGCTGTCACACATCAGCAGCAGTTCATTGACCAGTGAGATGTTGACAAAGCGATAGGTGTTTTCGAACAGTTTGGCCATTTCCGCGGCAGACGGTGAGGAGACGGGCACAAGCGTATCGAAAACCTGTCCATAGTAGGCTTGGGTCGCGGCAAGGCAGTTGTCGGTCACGCCGGCGATGATCTTGGGCGTCGCCTGAATCGTCCAATCGGTGCGTCCGGGGTCGACGCGCTCGGGCGAAAAGGCCACAAAGAACTCTTTGCCAACGCGCCATCCCTGCGGTTGTGCGGCGGCTTCGAGGAGGGGCAGCAGCAGTTCGGTCGTCGTGCCGGGATATGAGGTGGATTCGAGGACGACGGTCAGGCCAGGATGCAGATAGCGGGCTATCTCCTGGCCGCTGGCGCGAATGGAGGAAACGTCCGGCTGCCCTGTCTGGTCGAGAGGTGTGGGCAGGCAGATTGAGACGGCATCGCAATGGGCCAGGATGGCGTAGTCGCTGGTCGCCCGCAGGCGAGACGCCTGGGTCAGCAAGGCGGCGTCGGCAACGTCGGCGATGTAGGAGCGTCCGCGATTGACGGCCTCGATTCTGGTCGGATCCAAGTCGATGCCGACGACTTCATAGCCGGAAGCGGCCAGGGCGACAGCCAGAGGCAGGCCCACATAGCCCAAACCGACGACGGCGACGCGCGCCGTGCGGTTGTGAAAGCGGTCAAACACGGTCAGCGCGCTCCTTACGGGCAGGGGGACATCGGACAGTGCCCGGCGCCGTTACTTGGACATGGTGAATTTTTCCCGGTACACGTTCCATTGTTCCTGGAAAACGGCGGGAGCGATGCTGTAGAGCATTTCCAGCACGAGTTGGCCGAGGCGGCGGATTTCCCACTGGGCCGCTTTGTCCACGGCACGCAGCCAGAGAAAGTGGCTCCAGGCCGCGTAGTTCATGCTGGTGACAATGCGGGTCTCGGTTGCGTTGGGCAGGAGAAAACGGGCATCCTCCTTGCGAATGCCCATCTCCCGCAGCTCCAGATAGAGTTTCTGCAGATAGTCCCAAGCTTCATCCAACTTGGCCTGGGCCTCCTCGTTTTCTTCAAAGGCCGGGGGGACAACCGCGCTCCACTCGCCTTTGTCTAATGCTACGTAGCGCTGGCTCTCCTGGCTGAAGCTGGCCAGGCGGTGGCGCACGAGTTGATGGGTACAGGCGCGGCTGATCCCTTCGAAGAAGAAAGTGGCCGCCCCATGATGGAGCTGGGCTTCGGTATCGTCCAGACCGGGCTGGGTGAAGGCAAGGAGTGTAACCCGTAAGGGGCCTTCTTCACGCGGGCGCAGGCATGACGTGTCTACATCAAGTAAGGGCATGGACGGAGGCGGCGGGACGGCGACAGGATCCGGGATCCGGGCACCGTTGCCGCTTGCGATGCCGTCGGCAAATTCAGCGTAAACTTTGGGCGCGATCAGTTGTAGAAACGGCAGCGCTTGCAGTCCGATCCCGCGGCGGAACAGGTCCAGCCAGACGCGGGTATTGGCACTGACAAGCCAACAGCCGTCAGCCTCCTGCGTCACCTCGCAGTGCCTGTTGAGCATGCGCCAGTGGAGCGGCTCTTCGCTGTTGCGCACCCGCACCGTGGCAACGATGTGTTCGATGATATCCTCGTGGCCTTCCTTGACGCGGTTGATGATAAAGCGCGGCGCGGTGCCCATGCGGTGGGTACTGCGATAACAGACACGGCCGGCATACTCGATGACATTTTCGGGAAAGGTGCTGGCGCCATTCCAGATCGTTGCCAGATCGCTCACTTCGAGCAGGTCGGCGGGGTCGAGGGCGGGATTGGCTTGGGAGTAGCCTACGAGTTCGATGTTCATGATTTTTGTGATTTCTTAAAGTGAAACTCCTTTCAGGAGAAAATCTATAGTAAGGCAACTTGGTGTGTCAAACTCTGAAACCAGGGCGCCAGACACCACCGTAAGGCGGGCGCGTACCCGATTCGGAGCAACTCCAAGACACATATCTCCAGAGTAACAGGCCTGAATTTCGTCAGAAACGAGCCGTCTTTCGGGGCGAACCGGATGTGATGATGAGCGGGCGCGTGGAAATAGGCGGGTAGCTTTCGTAGGCTCATGATAGAGAGATTACAGACGGAGCGTGGGTTTGTCTGAAATGTAGAGCGCCGGTTGCCAAATTGCCAGGTTGTCACCAAGCGACCAAACTGCTGCAGTCGGAGAAAAGGTCAAAGAGGGTTGTGCCAATGGAGTCCTGGAATTCGTCGGAAGTCCGAATCGTGGGAATGCACTACCGCTTGGTGTTGCATCGCAAGTGCGGCTATATGGGCATCCGGTACCAAGTGCGCTCCGCCGCCGACAGCGTCGAAAATGTTCTGCAAGAAAGTGAGATGATCCGCTCCAGGATCAAGGGATCGGATGTGGGCGTACTGAAACCAACTTTTTGCCCGCTCCAAGGACTCCGACGGTCTCATGGGGGTTTCCAGTATGCTGGGATTAGCCATCTGCCGCACGAACCCCATCGATACCGCCCAAGGTATGCCAACTGTCTCATCACCGTTGATCAGTCCTTCCCACCATAGGCTGGCGGCTTCGTGGTAAGGGCTTTGCTCATGGTATGCGAAAATGAGCAGGTTGACATCCGGGACGATCATTTCGAGCTTTTTCTCAGGAAAAGTTCGTCGTCAAGGTCGTGGAACTTTTCCTTCAATCTGTCTGGATTGACCCCGGGAACATATTCGCTGCTGTGTGGAATCACCCGAAACGGTTTCACATCCAAGTTCTTTGATTCTTGGTCAATGTACGACAATAGCTCCTTGAGCCCTTGCTCTTGCGCCAAGTTTTTGGCATGCTCAAAGTCCCTCTTGGCTAATGCAAATTGTCGAAGAGCCTTTCTGGCAAGCCCTCGCTTGAAGTAGACTTCAGCATCTTCTGGATTGATGCGTATAGCGGCGTCAAAATTGGCAATCGCTTCTTCAACTTTGCCCAGGTCATCCTTGGTTTGTCCTCGCATTTCGGAGACCTCCCCGCCCATGTTGTTCCTTCTGCGCTTCAATCATGTGTCCTGTCCATCCATACACATTATACACCAGCCGGTTCACCTCCGTTTCATACCCCAAGGCGTGCGCAGACGGGGCTACGCGTCTGGTGCCAGACAGAATTCATGTCTGCAACGCTACAACTGCTTGTTTGCGTTCAGCTTGTTGCTGCAGTGGGGATTAGGAGCCCCCCAGGAAGGCCCGGCGCACGTCGCCGTTGTCCAGCAGGGTCTGGGCCTCGCCTTCGTAGGCGTTGCGGCCCAGTTCGAGCACATAGCCGCGGTGGCTGGCTTCAAGACCCTGGCGGGCGTTCTGTTCGATCATGAGGACGGTCAGGCCGATCTCATGGTTGAGGCGGCGGATGTTCTCAAAGATCATGCGGGTAATCAACGGGGAGAGGCCGGCGCTCGGCTCGTCCATCAACACGATCTTGGGTTCCAGCATCAGCGCGCGGCCGATTTCGAGCATGCGCTGCTCGCCGCCGGACATGGTGCCGGCCATTTGGCCCCGCCGCTCCGCCAGGCGCGGGAACAGCTCGAAGATGTATTGGATGCGTTGGTGGATGCGCGTCTGGTCATTTTCGAGATACATGCCCATCTCCAGATTTTCCATGACCGTCATCTGCGGGAAGACGCTGCGCAGCTGGGGGACGATGGAGATGCCGGCGCTGAGCACGTCCTGGGGGCGGGCATTGGTGATCTCCTGCCCGTCGAAGCGGACGGCGCCCTGCCGCACCTTGACAAAGCCATAGATTGCCTTGAATACGGTAGATTTGCCGGCGCCGTTTGGGCCGATGACACAGACGATCTCGCCGGGATGCACTACGAGGGTAACGCCTTTGAGGATGTCGATATCCTGATACCCGGCATAGATGTCATCAACGGCGAGGAGAGGCGGAGACATGGGTAGTTGTCAGTGGCTAGTGGCTAGTGGCTAGTGGTCAGTGGTCAGTGGTCAGTGGTCAGTGGTCAGTGGTCAGTGGTCAGAAACTTCAGCAGCAGGTAGTTGGCCACTGGATTCATGCTCCGAAATAGGCGTCGATCACGGCTTCGTTTTGCAGGATTTCCTGGGGCGTGCCTTCGGCCAGTTTTTCGCCGTAGTTGAGTACGTAGACCCGGCTGCAGAGATCGGCGATGAAGTTGATGTTATGTTCGATCAGGAGGAAGGTCTTCCCCTGCTCATTTAGGGTGCGGATACGATCTTTGATCGTTTCAATCAGGGTTGGATTCACACCGGAGGTGGCCTCGTCCAGAAGCAGGATATCGGGGTCGGGCATCAGGGCCATGCCGATCTCCAGCAGGCGGCGCTGTCCGCCAGACAGGTGGCCTGCCTCCTCGTCGGCCAGGTGCTCGATCTCGAGGAAGTCGAGCAGCTGATGGGCGCGGCGGGCGGTGCTGGCATGGCTGGGCTGGAGCATGCGCAGGATCGATGTATCCCGCCACTGGTGACTGATCAGCATGTTTCTGAGAACGGTCATTTTGCGATAGACGCGCACCGATTGGAATGTGCGCGTCAGCCCCATTCTGGCGACCTGATACGGGCGCGCCCGCGTCACGTCCCGGCCCTTGAAAAATACCTTGCCGCTGTCGATTTTCTGCAAGCGGCTCAGGCAGTCGAAAAGGGTTGTCTTGCCGCTGCCATTGGGACCGATCAGGCCGACAATTTCGCCGCGATAGACGGCGAAATCCACGTTGTTGACAGCGGCCAGTCCGCCAAAGTATTTGGAAACGGTATGCCCCTCCAGCAGGGGCTGTTGTTCAGAGGTCATAGTCGCGGTTTGCGGCTTAATGTGTGTGTTTTTCTGTATCCACTATTTGCTTCTGCCGACCCGGCTCAGGAGCCGTCCAAGCGATGTGCTGCTGCGGTCGCCCAGCGTGCCAAGGATGCCCTCCGGCAGGAACAGCACAATCGCGACCAGCAGCACGCCAAGCGCCAGCAGATGCACGTCGTACAGGTTGGCCCAGAGGAGGTCCTGCAAAAAGTAGATGACCACTGCGCCGAGAGGCGGTCCCCAGACCGTGCCCAGGCCGCCCAGCATCGACATCATCACCATCTCGACAGTGCGTGCTTCGACGAAGACACCATCCGGATCGATATAGGTGTTCTGCCAGGCCCAGAATCCGCCGACGATTCCGGTGAAAAAAGCGGCAATCATAAAGGCGGCGATTTTGTGGAGGGTGGTGTTGATGCCGCGCATTTCTGCGCCGATTTCGTCCTCGCGGATGGCGATCAGGGTCTGCCCGAACTCGCTGCGCTGGATCCACCATATCATTGACACGACCAGGCCCATGACGGCCAGCATTAGATAGTAGTCGCCCAAGCGGTTGAGGATCGGCGGCAGATTCAGCCCGACGCCGCCTCCCGTAATCGGGCGCAACACGCGCGCGACCTCGCGCATCGCCACCAGGGTACCCAGCATGGCGATGGAAAAGTAGGGTCCCTTGAGACGTAAGGTCGGCAGGCCAATCAGGAGAGCGAAGAGGGCCGCGGCAACTCCGCTGGCCGGCAGGGCCTGCCAGAAGCCCCACTCCGGCGAGATCAGGAGGGGGCTGCCAGTTACAAGGATTCCCATAATATAGGCGCCGATGCCGAAGAAGACGGCGTGGCCGAAGTCGACGTAGCCGGTCATGCCGCCGATCAGATTCCAGTTGGAGGCCAGGGTCACCAGCACAAAGACCTGACTGCCGACGAACAGGGCGACGCTGGTGACGCCGGTGTATGGGTACAGAGCCAACAGGAGCAGCAGCAGCAGCCAGAACGTCAAACCGGCCCAGCCTGCGAGGAACGAGTGAGCAGGAGCGGGAATCGGGATGAGAGGTTTTCTCTTTGCTCTCTCCTCGCTCTGCTTTCGAGGTCGTTCGGTTCCCATCACTCGGCCTCCGGCTCGAGCGGACGCAGACCGCCCATTATCCCCTGTGGCCGCAACACCAGGATCAGGACCAAGAGGACAAAGCTGGTGGCGACGCCCAGGTTGGTGCCGATGCCTTCCACATAGGTGGAGACGAAAATCTCGGTGACGCCGAGGACCATGCCGCCCATCAGCGCGCCGGGAATACGCCCCAGACCGCCCAGTGCAGTGATCGTGACCGCCTTCAAGGTGAAGGGAGGCCCCATGAAGGGGAAGATCGCCTGCGTGGGGCTGAGCATAGCACCGGCGGCGGCGGTGAGGGCGATGCAGATACCGGCGGTGATGGCGTAGACGCGGTTGATGTCGACGCCAACGATGCGGGCGGCAGTCTTGTTCTGGGCGGCGGCGCGGATCGATTTGCCCAGGCGGCTGCGCTGCAGGAAGAGGTGCAGGCAGGTCATAATCAACAGGGCTGCGCCGAAGATGATGGTCTTGACGATTGGGAAAGTGACTCCCGCCAGTTGTACGGAGCCGTTGTAGGCTACGGCCACATTGCGCGGGTCCGAAGTGAACAGGATTTTGAAGAGATTGGCGAGCGCGATCGAGACGCCGAAGGTGACGAGCAGGGTCATCAGATGGGGACGCTCGACAATGCGGTTGATCAGAACGATCTGCAAGAGATAGCCGACCAGAAACATCAGGGGCAGAATCAGCGCCAGCGAGGCGAACGGGTCCAATCCGAACAGACGGGACAGGCCCCAGGCCAGGTATGCGCCGATCATCAGGAATTCACCGTGCGCCAGGTTGATCACACCCATGACGCCCCAGATCACGGAAAACCCCAGCACCATGACCGCGTAGAAGCCGCCGAGCAACAACCCACTTACAAGAGCCTGCGAAAATTGGTCCATAGGCGTAACCTGCGCGAAGTGAGGAACCCCAGGAGAGAGATATTCTCTCTCTTAATTTGGCCGTTGCCAAGTGTCCAAACCATTAAGTTCAGCAACGGCCAAACTCACTCCTGTGCGCTCACTCCTCCCGGTCAGCGATCTTTCCAGGGCGGCGCGGGGTAGTTCAGGTCGGCAATCGCGGCGTTGGTGGGCGCCACGACCAGAATCGCGCCGTCCTGGATCTGGATTGCCCCCATCGGTTTGCCGGCGTTGCGGCCCTTTTCATCGAAATTAATGGGGCCGTAGAAGGTGACCACGTCGAGGCTGCGCAGGGCTGCGCGTACGGCATCGGTGTCCAGCGAGGCGGCCTGCTCGATGGCAATATGCAGGGCCAGCGCAGTGGCAGTCGATTCCGCGGCCTGGTAGGTGGGCGGCTCGCCCCACATCTTCTCATAGCGCGCCGCGTACTCGGCGGCCGTGCCGAAGTAGTCGTCAGCGTAGCTCATCGACGCCTCCCACTGCGTCGGGCCTATGACATATTCGGCATCTGCGCCGACCTCTTCGATCAGTTTCGGGTTGCTGGGGCCGACGGTGATCACCATTGCCTTGGGGTTGAAGTCCAGCTCTTTGGCCGCCCGAATGAAGAGGATGGCGTCGTTAAAGTGGCCGCCGCCGACGAAGATGTCCGGGTCCAGCTCTTTGAATTTTGACATGATGCCGCTGACGTCGGCTACGTTCACGGGGTAGGTCTCGACGCCCAACACCTCGAGCCCATACTCTGCGGCCCAGCTCTGGGCGCCATTGGCTACACTGGTGGGGAATGCGGTGTCCTCGTAGGCGATGACGACCGTTTTGGCGCCTATATCGGCCAGCAACTGCAAAGCAGTCCGGGTATAGTCGACCGCGGGCGTCAACACCGCGAACAGGTTCTGGAAACCCCGTTCAAAGAGCGTTTCAGCGGAGCCGTTGCCTTCGATCATGATTTTGCCGTACTTTTCGGCAATTGCGCTCGCGCTTTGGGTCAGGAACGAGCTATACGGGCCCAGGAGGAAGTCGACGCGGTCCTCATTGATCAGCTTTTCCACCAGGCGGGAGGCCGTGTCCGGGTCGCCCTCATCGTCGTACATGACAAGCTCTACCTTGTAGCGCTCGTCGCCGACTTTGATGCCGCCGTATTCATTGTTCACCCAGTCCAGCCAGACGAGGTAGCCCTGGCGGGTGTCTTTGCCTTCGCGGGAGAATCTGCCGGTTTCGCTGACAGCGGCGCCGAGGTAGATGATCCTCTCTGCATCAGCGCCTGAGGCGGCAGGACGCGGCTCGTCTACCGGCGCGGGCGGCGCCAAGCCGCAGGACGTCAACACAAGAGAGACCAACAGCAGTAGCAAGACTTGTAACAGGACATGCCGCATTTTTCAGCCTCCAACGATCCGCAAGACAGTTCATTCTTCCCGCTCCGATTGAGCGGGAACTGATGGATGCGCGACTCGCGATATGCGGGCGCATAGATGCCAAAGGGAAGTACCGGCTGAACTGGAAAGTGCAGCGGGACAGGGGCACTTCGCTTCCTCACAGGCCAGCCCGGACGCATCTGTTATGTAACTGATGATACTGTAAGCCATTTCAGGCTGTCAAAGAATCTCTGTTGCCTGGGCTGATTCCCGGCGTGCATCCCAAAGGGGCTGCGTGTTTCTGACGGCCGCCGGTCTTTTGCGCCGTGTGCGGACGAGACGCCCGGAGCGCCATCAGATTGCGGTTGCCTTGCAGATGTCACGCTACCGAACAGTATTGGCCGGGGTTTGCTCCATCCAATACAGCAGTGCTACAATCACGTTCGCTTTATGCAGGCTCGACTTGTCGATTGATGCCGCAATACCGGTTTTTCCCATTGCAGCGGCGGTCAACTACCACCTTCGAAACAGCACTGAAGTGCGGTGGTGAATTCGCTACGGCTCAGGCTTTAAAGGTGCCCGGCAGATAGGGGTGCAAAAGCCTTCGACTCCACAATATGAGCGCGATTTGTGAGTAAACAATACTACGGTGGTCAGGCTGTCCTTGAAGGCGTGATGATGCGGGGTCGTAAGGCGATGTCGATTGCCGTGCGTAACAGTCAGGGCACGATCGTCGTCCACGAGGAGCCGCTCACGGCCAAGATCTATACGCGCAAATGGGGGCAGTGGCCCTTTGTACGCGGTCTGGCCCTGCTGTGGGATGCACTGGGGCTGGGCATGCGGGCGCTGATGTGGAGCGCGGAAGTGTCGATGCAGGAAGATGATACTGAGGAGCAGGTCGAGTTTTCGGGCCCGGTGGCGTGGACGACGATTGCGGCGAGTCTCGCCTTTGCAGTGGCCGTTTTTTTCTTGCTTCCCACCTTGGCCAGTCGCTGGTTTGCCGGCTTTTTTGAGCACAACCCCTATCTCGACGCCGTAGCCGAAGGTGGCATCCGCCTGATTCTGTTCGTGGCCTATCTGTGGGCGATCAGCTTACTGCCCGATATCCGCCGTGTGTTCGGCTACCATGGCGCCGAACACAAAGCGATCAACGCTTACGAGGCCGGTGAAAGATTGACCGTAGCCAACGTGCAGAAGCACAGCGTGCAACATGTGCGCTGCGGCACCAGCTTCCTGCTGTACGTGCTCGTAATCAGCATCCTGCTTTTCGCCCCTCTCACCTTTGCCTGGATCGAATACCCCTGGCTGGCCTTGCTCCTGCGTTTTGTCACCCGCCTGCTGCTCATCCCCCTGGTTGCAGCAATCTCCTACGAGATTATCCGCTTCAGCGCCAATCATGCCGGCAACCCACTGATGCGGCTGCTGATTGCGCCTGGCCTGCTCCTCCAGCGCATAACCACCCGCGCCCCTGACGATTCGATGGTCGAATGCGCTATTGCCGCCCTGCTTCCGGTGCTGGCTGCCGATGGCATTGAAGGCGTCCCGCCGGCGCGGCTGGAGCCGCCCGACGAGGACGCGGCCGGGGCAACGCGCGCATACGGCGAAGCGGTAACGCATTGAGCACCTGCAGTCACCCCAATTTATTGGTTTTCGGACCTTGCTCTCAACTTGCAAGGATGTTTGGGCGTTGCGAGCGGCAGTGTCAGCGGTTATGACCAGGCGGAGCGAGCGTTGCCCGTGTCCTGCTGGTTATACATCTCTGCGTGGATGGCATCCGTGAGCAGAATCTGCTGGCGCGAGGCGTTATCCATGCGGCCCAGTTCTGCCAGGTAGCGGGTCATGCTTCCCAGATCTTTCAACTCAAGACCGTGCAGCGTGCGGACAAAGGCGATCTGAAAGGGGTTTCCCGTCAACAGACGGGGGATGCGTAAACTCTGCATAACGTCCTCCGTCAGATCGCTGTCGGGGTCGCCGGAGACTGCGGCGAACTCTACCGGCAGTCCATAGGCGGCCATCCGGTCCGATACATCGTAGTTGGCGGAGGGTTTGGCGGCATTCCACATATTTTCCAGATAGCGTAGGGTCGCGGTGGACACAGGCGTGAACTCTCCCTCGGGATAGAAGGAGCTAAAACCGTCTGGCGAGGAGGCGTCCCGCCAGAGCAGACGTTCCAGATTGTACTCCTGCGCCAAGTTACCCACGAAACCCAAGCGCGCCATTTCGGTCTCGCTATCGTGGATGGCTCGGCCGCCGTCCGGCGCGTGATCGGGGAGGGCAGGCGGGCTCGCGCCAACAGCAGCCTGCGCGCTCTCGCGAACGTAAGAGGACAGAATATCAGCGAGAGGGCGGGACGACATCTCCTGGCCGGTGAACAAAGCCGCCAGCCGCTCCAGCCGATGCGGCGATGTCCAGATTTCGCGCAGGCGCCCTTCCTCTCCCCGGTAGCCGCCCGCCGCGGGGTGGAGATGTCCGGCCGCGTCGCTGCTGCCATCGACGTTCTGGCGGCCGCGCATGAAGGCCAGGCAGCGTTCCCACATGGCAGGATTGAGATGGGGCCGGTAGAGATGGGAGGTGAGCGCATCCTCCGGCGGGAAGGGCGGCATGTTGTCGCTGACGGACCAATCCTGCAATGTCTCGCAGGTCTGTTCGAGAACGTGATCCATCTGCTTCAGCATCTGTTCCAGACGATCATGGACGCGTCCCAGCCCCCGCAACACGCTGTCCTGCAAGCGGGCGGTCAGTTCAGAAGAGGCCAGATTGACCCGTTCGCGCCGCAGCTTCTGCACGCGCTTCGCCCGCCGCCGAAAAGAGGTCGTTGCGCCTAAAAACGCGCCGATCATCAGTCCGATAAATGTGGCGGCGTTAGCTTCATTGCCGATGAAATTGACGATTGCGTCCAGAGACGCGCCTGTCATCAGCTGCATAAGAACGGCGGGATTGGCTTCCCCGTTGACGATATCGGCCATATTGCCCACCAGCCCGGAACCGAACAGGTAGAGCAATGTCAGCAGCACGATGCCGCTCAGCAGACCGAAGGCCCGCGCCAGTGAACCGAACAGGGAAGGCTGATCGGCGAGCGTGCGCAGATAGCGGGTGCGCCAATGGCGCAGCGCCAACTGACGTTCGACGCGGTTGGCTCCGGCAGGGTGGGGTAGGGCACTTTGACCGTCACCAACTATGCCAACATCTGCAGCCTGCAACAGCCAAAGTCGTTCCTGCTCCGATTCAAACAGCCACTGTTGAAGCTGGCGCCGCGCCTGTATAAGTCCTGACGGCTGGGCGCTGATCAGAGTGAGCAGGTTGGCGCGCATCTGCCGCGAGATGGTCGGCAGAAAGCGGTTGTCGGTGGGGTTGTGGGGCAAACCGTCTTCGTGCAGAGCGGCCAGTCCCCAGGCCGTGTCCAGTGCGCCGGCGCCGATATCCTCTTCAAACTGGGCCAGCACGCCCTGGAATCGCTGGTCGAAGGCGGCCTGCCAGCGGACCGGATTGAGACCGCGCAGCTTACGCGCCGTCGCTGCCGGCAGCACATAGCTAGGATGGACTGAAAGCTGCTGGATCGATTGGGGATTCAGGTCATCGAACAGGTCGGGCATCTGCTCGATGAGCTGGGTCAACACCTGGTGCGAGGTTGCGCCCAGCTTTTGGAGCGAGGCCAAAGGTTCGAAGCTGTCGGCAACGCCCGGTACGGGTGAGACGTCTGCGCTGCCAGGCTGGAACAGGACCTGCTCGCGCACGAGCCGTTTTCCCTCATGCTCTTGCGCGGCCCGGAAGATATAGTCCAGCGGCACATAGTCTGCCGCTGCGCCCAGCAGGCTGTAAGGGCGGTCGCTGGCGTTGCGCAGATCGATACCGACCTGTTCATCAATATAGGCAGCCCCATCGGCAGCGATGAGCGACTGGAGGGTGTTGCCAACGAGGACGGAGAGTTCGTAGCTGTTGCGGGCCAGGCCTTGATTGCTCTTTTCCCGATCCACCAGGTAGATACGGTCAAAGAGTGGACGGCCAAGCCACTCTTCCGGCAGAGTGCTCTGCTCTTTGGACCCTTTCCAGACGGAAGAGATGACCTGTTTGAGGTTGGCGCGGCGCAGACCGGTGAACGCCTCCAACTCGGCCAAAGCCGCGTAGCAGGAGGCGTCTTCGATTATGCGGCTGCTGTCGGTGGCATAGCTGCCGGCGGCGAAGATGCCGACGACTTGGGCGATGTGGCGCTGGCCCAGATAGTTGAGTTGATGCGCGATCGTTGGCCAGATCAGCGCTGACGTCAGCGGTTCGTAGAGGGGCGCAATCACATACAGAGTCGTCTGTACAAAGGGATCTCCGGGAACATGGGTATCGGCGCGGATGGGGTCGATGATATTTGAGGCGAACAGATGGGCAATACTATCGCCACCCTGTAATGCGGCGCGGAAAGCATGCCTGCGCGTGGGTGGATCGAACGGGGCTGTTGACGATGCAGGCGAGAAGTCTGCGTCGCCAGGCCTGCCGTCGCCTGCGCCCTTGTTTGATCTGCGGAAAGGCCAGGGAAGTCCCCTACGACCAGGCTTTTCGGCTGCAGACCCAGGCGGATACGGTGAAGACGGCGTCTCCTGCCATTGCAGCGGAAGGAGAGTATCACCGGCCGCCGCCAGCAACAAGCTGGCCCGCCGCTGGCTCGAGGCCAGTCGCCAGTGGTTCGTGGTCAACGGCGATTCACTGACACCTGACAGTTGATCACCGGCCGGCGGGGGTTGGGAGCGCATGAGGCCATTGAGCAGCCGTTCCAGATAAAAGGGCGGCAGACGGTTGTCACGCAGGGTGAACAGATTGAGGGCGAGCTCGTCCTGGTGATCGGGTTGATCGGACGGCAGGAGCGCTGCAAAGCGGGTGATGCGGGTCAGGTCCGGGCCGTCGACGCCGGTGGCGATACGCTGTTCCTGCGCGGCTTGCAGGCGCGGGGCCAGATGGAGCATTGTCTGCAAGCCCCATCCACCAAAACATAGTATTGCGGCTCGGCTACGGGTTGCGCCTGGAATCATGGGTAGTTTCTAATGTAGATCCCAATTGAGATCAAGAGTATTGGTCAAGGGTAGTTGAGTTGTGGTAGAACCATCTGACAGACTCGCTTTTTGTAAGGAAAGGAAGCTAAGATGGTTCGACCGGATATGGAAAAATGGGGCCAGACTTTGGCCGATCTGCGGGTGTTGTCGGTGGAAGCCAAAGATGCACGCAGCCGTGAACGTTTTCTGGCTTTGTATATGATCGCAGATAAGCAAACGAGTGCCTGTGCCTGGGCGCGCACAATCGGACGCACCAAGGAGACAGTGCTCAAATGGGTACATGCCTACAATCGGTTGGGGCCGGAGGCGGTGTTCTATCGTCATACGGGTGGACGTCGCCCTTTTTTAGCCCGCAGCAGGTCAAGCAACTCGTGCGCGTTATCTGCGAGACAGAACCTGTAGAGCATGGACTGCCCGGTCATGGTTGGACGTTGAAAAAGCTGCGGCGCTGGCTCAAGCAGGTCATGAATTGCGATCTCGCCCGCAGCACGCTGCACCGGACTCTGCAAGCAGCGCGGTTGCGCTGGAAAAAATGTCAAAAAGTGCTCAAGAAAGCCGACCCACAGAAACGTGCAGCCTTTATGGAACGCTTTCAAGAGCTGTATGAACAACTCTGTCGCCAGGAGATCCGTTTGGTCTATATTGATGAAGCCCACATCCACCGCGATATCGACTTGGGCTACACCTGGGCCGAAAAGAACAAGATTGCCTGGCGTATGAGTGGCTGTGCTCCGCTCTCAGATCGCATTAACTGGTATGGCGCCTACGATTTCGGCGCCGGACAGTGTTTCATCTGGAACGAGGGCAACTGCAACAAAGAACATACGATTCAGTTCTTGCAGCGCATGGCTGAATGGCTGGGTGATGAGCCGGGCGCAGTTGTGATCATTTGGGACGGCGCCACCTGGCATCGGGCCAAGTCCGTTCAGGCTGCCGCCGCCAAACTCGGTCTCACTCTCATCCCTCTGCCTGCCTATAGTCCCGACCTCAATCCGATTGAGAATCTCTGGCGCTGGATGCGAGAAGAGGTCACACGCAACCACTGCCATCAATCCATGCGTCACCTCTTCGATGCTTGCAAAGCCTTCATCGACCGTATCAATGCCCATCCCTACCAGGTCGTAACACGTCTATGGCCTAAATTTGAACTCGACCCAGAGTACGAAAAACTCTTGGTATCAAATTGAACTTACATTAGTTTTCAGTTTCTAGTTTTTTAGTTGCCAAGTCGCGACATGCGTTAAATAAGTAATCCTGTAACGAATGCGCCAGGGCTGCCGTCAATCTTCCGATCTCTTTTCGCCTCTTCAGCAGATGATTCCGATGGGATCAGACCTTGCAGATCCCTTGAGATTATCAACAGATTTCCCCACTCCGCCGGAGCAAGTACACTTTTCTGCGACCTTAAGCAGGAGCAACTGACAACGAAAAACTAAGATGCTTCAGTGATTTCGGGAAGATCGACCCATGCGGGATGGAGATGAAACTCTTCGCGGGCGGGGAAGTCACGCTTATTTTCATACTGTGCCCGAAACTCGTCGAGGCGGTCGATCAGCGTCACCGGCAGGCCGTGGACGATCCAGACGGCGTCCATGCGTCCGGTGTCGCCGGTGGGTATCCATTTAATGTCCTCCTGGCCTACCATGGCCATGGCCAACTGGGCATCGTCTTCGCGGGTCGACGGTGTGGCCGCCAGGCGGATATGTTCCAGATTGGCGTCGTGGAAGCTGAAGCGGTCCGAATCCCAGCGGATGTAGGGGTTCAGACGATCCAGCCACTGCTGGACGCGGTTGTTGGGCAGAGGCCGCGACAGCTGTGTCTCTTGGCCGTGTTGGACACCGATGATGTGGCGGATGTCGACGCATTGCAGAACCCTGCCCAACAGCCCCCTTTCGGTGGCGATGGCATTGGTAAGATTCGCGAACAGTTCCTCGCCGCTGACTGCCTGGTTGAAGTTCACGATGCGGTCGATAACGGGCCCGAGCAGGACCTCCCAGTCGCTGGGATAGACGACTTGGGCTGCGTTGCGATAGAAGTGTTGCAGATAGTCTCGCCCGACTGCGCCGGTCTCCAGTTCATAGTATGTATTGGTGCTGGCGGTGCCGTCGGGGATCCGGGGGTCGATGCGTTCCGCGGCCCGCCTTGCAGCCTGATTGGCCTGGCCCAGCGCGCCGCCGGCATTGTCTATTTGGGTGCGAAAAACCTCGCGCAACTGTGTGCCGTAGGCGAAGAGGCGCTCCACGAGGATTCGCTCCAACATGTCGCGGCGCTGGTGGAGGCGGGCGCGGGCCTTGCGTTGCCGCACGTCACGGGCGCGGTCGCGGGCCTGGCGGGGGTTGAAGGCCGCCAGCATCAGGTCGCCCAGGCCGCCGGCAATCTGGCCGATCTGTTCTGCCGCGCCACCCTGCTGGGCCAACAAGGAGCGCCAGCGGGCGCGGTCCTCCTCCATTACCGGATGGTTGTCTAACAGAAAGAGTCTCTGTTTGATCAGCGACTCCATCGGCGCGGTGGAGGGATTCAGCGGCGCCAACAGATCGGCCAGCGTCAGCGCGCCGCGCAGTCCCGTTTCCAGGATTACCTGGCGGAAGGTGTTGTCGACCGCGGTCTTGAAGCCGAGCCATGCGCCGCGTTGTTCCTCGACCTCCTCGGCCAGTTCCTCCAGCCGGTCGTTGTCCAGCGAGAGGTAGCGGGAACGCATCCTGGCCAGGAGCCCCTGCCAGGCGGCAATAGCCTTCTGGCGGGCCTGTGGGGAGATAGGCTGGCGCGGGTCGTTGAGTTCGGGCCCGGCGGCAAACCGCCTCATGCAGTCGGCCAGAAATGCCTGCTGCCAGAAATTGACCAGCGACTCATCCGGCGCGACGATCGCGGAGGCGGCAAAACTGCTGTAGACGAGGTAGTTGCCCTTCGGAGGCTCCCCTGTGCGGCGTTCGTTCACCACTTCGGCGGCGGCAACGCCGCCGGACATGCGTTCGCGCACGACGTTCACCTCCAGCCCGAGGATTTCGCTGCTCAGATGGCTGATGGCGGTAAGTTGGATCAGATGTGCGGCCAGATTTTCGGCGTCGGCTTTGCGAGCCAGGCTGCGGCCGTCGCGGTTGGTGCGCCCGACCAGAAAGATAAAGTCGAAAGGTGCATAGGGGGTGTCAGGCAGCGCCCGCTGTTCGCTGGGGTAGAGTTCTTGGAACTGCTGCGTTTCCTGGAAGTAGTTCAACTCTTTGAGCGCAGCGTAGGCGTTGGCTTTGATGCGTCTGCGCTGCAGGTCACTGTTGATCTCCTCTTCGAGCACGTCCGGCAGGAAGAAGATGCCGACGACGCGGGCATTGCTGCGCACGAGCGCCCGCACGCGGTGCGCCACGTCCATAAACATGCCGGCGCCGGTGCCGCCGCACAGGCTGCTGACGATATAGACGAGCTGATAGTTGCTCATTACGGGAAAGCGGCGATTCTGCGCCATCTCCAGGTCGCGGATTTTGTCCAGGGCCGCGTATTTCGTCTCCAGCAGCCTTTTGAAGGTGACGTAGTTGCGGAAGAAGGATAGCCGCCCAATCGGCCGCAGCTGTTTGGCGCCGTTATGGATATAGCCCAGCGGGATCGACGGGTAGTTCCACCAGCGGGCGATTTCGGGATGATTTTCGAGGTTGTCCACGAGACGCGTCGCGTCGAACTTGCCCATATAGGCCGATTCATCGGCGTAGAGCGGCTCCTGATCGAGCCGGTTGATCAGCGGTTCGGTGTCCAGCGCCAGCAGTTGGATCATCGCCGGCAGAGATTCACCGCCCCAAGCTTTGCGCAGGCGTCGTTTGACCGCTCGCACAGTATTGGTACCCATACCGCCTACGCCGACCACGAGGGTCGGATAAATTGTCGGCTTTTCACTAAAAAACGGTGTCCCGTTCTGGTCCATATCCGGCTTCCTTCTGAAGTTCTCAGTGGTAAGTTCTTAGTTTGCCGTGACTGCGCTCGTTTGCGCACGTTGCCAAGTCTTCAGGTTGCCGCCAAGTATCCCAATACCTGGAATCGGCTACGCGCTCAGGCAAAGGTCGACAGAAAACCAAGCACTAGAAACTGTCTCGTGGGCTGCCCCAAGGGTCGGCCGAACCTGCGCCGGTGGGTGAACTGTTCTGATCGTCGCTAAATGCCCCGTCGGATGGAGTCGGCGACGACCAGCCCCAGTTGTCATCGGGCGGCTCTGTGCGGCCTAAGCCGCCGGACCCTGCGGCCGCAGACGGTTCCGCCCCCCAGCTTCCTTGGTCCCAAGCTGAGTCCCAAGCGGACTCTTGAGTTCCCGCATTGGCACTTTGCCGACTGTTCGAACTGCTGGAGCCGGCAAGGCGCTCAGGCGAGGTGTCAGCGATATTCTCAAAAGCAGGCGAATAGCCTGGCGAACCCGCCGCACGATTCGATCCTGCGAGGGGCGGCGGGTAAGACGCGTGCGCTGGGCCCCCGGCCACATTCGACGTAACAAATGCGGCGTCCGGCGTGTTCGCACTTTGCCAACTGTCCGAACTCCCGGAGGCGGCAGCGTAGCCAGGCGTCAGCGGGGAGTCCTGCCCAGGCAGGGTCACTCTCGGATCTTCGTCATCATCCATATTGTACCCGCGACTGCGGGCACGCGCCACCACGATGAGCAAGACCAACAGCAGCAGCGGTCCGCTACAGAAAACCAGCGGGAAGGTGTAAAACGGACGCAACCACCATTCAACGTAGCGCTGATAGAGGGTTGGGCTGCGGAAGCTGATATCGACCGATCGTGTCTCATTGGCCAAGCCGGCAATGCTCAACAGCAGCTCTCCGCTATAGAAGGAGCCGCGCAAGGCATCTTTTGGCAGGGCTTTGCGGGCAATGAGGGTGATGGGGACCTCGAAAAATCCTTCCTTATCGGGCGAGTCGGTGATCTCCACCGGCGGGGCTTCAAGATAGAGTTCATCCAGAGTCATGACGCCTGTACCGGTCTCTCCCGATGCGGCGATTCCGACTACTTCGACCACAAAAGGCGTCTTGCCGTCGAAACGGAGGAGGAGCGTTTCCGTTGTTTTTTCGCCGGCCCACCCAAGATTGCCGAAACCGAGCGCGCCGGCGACACTCCACTCCACATCGCGAATCTGCAGACGGAAAGGCACTGTCGCGACTCCGGCCGGGCCCGCGCCGGACGACGGGTGCGCGGAAAGGACATCGAAGTCCTGGCTTGGCCCAGCCAAATTGAGGAGACCGTGGCAGCTGCCGGCGGACATAGGCCCCTCGCTCAGCAGGCGTACCGGCAACGCCCAATTTGCAGGTTGCAAACTGTCTGAACCAGTGGAGTCGGCAACGTTGTCACTTGCCGCTTCGAAGGGTTGCAGATCACCGGCGGTGGCGGTGAGGCCGCTGCAACTACTTTCGGTCAGTTCAACCGTCAGCCGAAAGGGGGTGTCGCCGCTATAGGCGACCGGCAGCAGGATCTCCTCGTCCAGCCGGAAATTCGGTGACGTATCGAAAAGCAACGCTCCGAAGTCGGCCTCCTGCACCTGGATGCGCGCTTGGGAGCGGGGAATATCCAGTATCACAGGCAGCGAAGACCCGGGGCGAACCTGAACCTCCATTGGCAAGCCGGCCGGGCTGAGAGCCGACAGGTTCAGTTGGCCTTCGTATTCGCCGGGGCGCAGCAGATCGAGGCCGTCCACGTGCAGGAGTGCGGACTGGATACCATTTTCGGGCACTTCTACCGAAAGGCTCACAGAAGCCTCGCGCACGATTTCGCTTGTATCGGAGCGGCGCAAAACCAGCGACGCTTCCAGAGTTCCGATCTCTTCGACCGTACTCGCCTGGACCGTAAGCGACCATCCCTCAGGCGGCATTTTCGCCAGATCGATATCGGCCGGCAGACCCCGTATATAGATCGCCGGCTCCACTTCCAAGAGCGTGCGGGCATAGTCTCCGAAACGGACGCCATCGATGGCCGCCGTCAACAGGAAGAGTGCCTCGTAGTCACGTCCGTCCTGAGGCATAAAGCCGTCGTCGGAGCAGATCTGTTCTCCGCAGTTGATCCTCTTCCGGTAGACAATCTGGCCGACGGTGAGATCGGTGACGTAGACGGCGGCTTGCATATCCTGCAACTGAACACCGGGGCCAAAACCCACCTGCAGTTGGAGGCTGCCGTCTTGCAGAATTCCGGGATTGTTGGCGGAGGGAGAGAAGACCTGCGCCTTGGGCAGCTCCTCCGAGGCCTGAAGCCGGAAAGTGCGCAGCAGTTGCAACGGCTCTCTATCCTCTCCCAATTGAATCGTCACCTCATCGGCGCCGCCGGCAAGCTGCTGAGCGGCGACCGTTCTGTCGCTGACAGGGTCCTGACCCAGGACGGGGATCGGTATGTTGCCATTGAGCATCAGCGGCTCGTCCGCGGCGGGGCCGGCGCCGGCAACGATGACGAGGGGCGATTTGCCGGCAGGATA
Organism: Caldilineaceae bacterium; assembly: GCA_965220715.1. Taxonomy (GTDB): domain Bacteria; phylum Chloroflexota; class Anaerolineae; order Caldilineales; family Caldilineaceae; genus Bin5. The sequence goes on along the minus strand of OZ244843.1, from coordinate 1,087,228 downwards.
GTAGCGCGTTGCGGCCGGATTGCCCTGTACGCTGGGAGGCGGAAAGAGCAGTTCAGGATAGCTGTCCGCCTGGACGACGGCAAAACTGCTCAGGTCGGTCGTTTTGGCCACCCATTCGCCGGCCGCCAGCGGGGCGACAGCAACGTTCAGGTCGATATTGCCGTCGGCGAGCAGGCTCTGTGTCAGCATCGGTGCGCCGTCCCGCTCCACCGCCGTGATCGCCGACCGCGGGCTGACGAAGGCGATCCTGCCGGCGCCATGCGCCTTGCGGATCGAGATTGTCAGGTTGCCGTGCACGTTGCGGTGGGTGACGACTGAGCGATCCGATTTCATTTCGGCGAAGAGTTTGCTGAAGATAAGCAGGAGATCCTGCGAACTCTTGGCCTCCTGCGCCAGCGGCGAACTGGTTTTGAGAAAATCGCCCGCGCAGCCCGCATCGGAATTGCAGAGGATCACCGGGTAGAGCAGTACGCCCGCGTCCTCAATCTGCGCCAGCAAGTTGGTGATGGCTTTGCGCTGGCCGGTAACCTGTAAGGGGGCGGTCGGCTCGCCGTCTGTCAGCAGCAGCACGTACTGGCTGCGGTTGGGGTCGCCGTGAACCTCGAACAGCCGCAGCGCCTCTTTCAGCCCCAGATCCATGCGTGTGTAGCCGCGCAGCGCATAATCCTCTGGGGCTAGGAGCGATGCAGCCAACCGACGGCGGTTTTCGGCGCTGCCGACCTCCTGCAACAAGCTCATGGCGCCGACGCCCTCCGCGGTACTGTCGAAACGCAGAACGGCGATGCGGTCGGCGGGGTCGGCCAGATGGACCAACAGACGGGCCGCGCTATAACGCAGTTCGTTGGGGTCGCTGGGGGCGTTGAAGCTGAAGCCTTCGCAGGGGGGGTCGGAGGGTGGTTTTCCTTGCGGCCAGGGCCAACAGGTGGCCATGCTGCCGGAGTCATCGAGAATGACGATTACGTCAATGGGAGCGGCCCCGGCCGCGGACTGACGTGGAGGCACGGCTCGGGCTTCGGCGTGTGCCGGCGCGGCGACACGGCCTGTTATCAACAGGAAGAGAAACCCACATAGCAGACAAGCAAACACGGCCCAAAGCCGCCGGTCCCAGTCCCGCGAGGGGCGGGGGACGAGCGGAGGCCGCTGGAAAACGTTTCCGGGCAGATGGCGCTCCTGACACCTGTGGCTACTGCACAGCGGCTAGCAACCGACCACGAATCACTGAACTTACCCGATAAAATAGAGCAACAAACGCGCGCATCGGCTCCGCGTTCCCCTGCTTTGGCAGCAGAGGTGCTGTCCCCCACAGGCCGATCCCGCCGACCATTCCAATCCCGTGACGGGCAGCGGATGGGCGGGATAGACATGCAGTGAGCGAAATGCGCGCGCATCGGCTCCACTTATATCTGTAAAAATTGTAACACAGCGCAGATTGGTAATACAAGAGCCATGTTCAGGTCGGATGCCCGTCGCCGGCGCCGTTTTCCGGATACCTGGCAACGGGCAATATGTCCCCGAATCGGCCCCGCGCGTCTGATGAACTTCAGGGCGATTACACTGGAGATCTGGGCGGACCGCCTGTCCCAACAGGGGTTTTCCAACTCCTGATTTCCAGTTTTCGATACACGCCCGGATGCGAGGCAGCTACTGAAATGTACGAATTGACGATCAGAAACTGCCACCTGGCTTTTGGGCGATTTGCCTACGATCTACCAATGAAATACAGACCCTAGTGGCAAGTGGTGTTGCGATCCGCCATTCACGAACCACAGGCGTTACTGGCTGTCTGTGCCCTCCGCTGAAAGCTCGGCGAGCATCTCTGCGAGTGCAGCCACGAACTGGTTGGCGGGCAAGGCGCCGGGGATCAACCGCCCCTCGCCGCCGGCAAGGACGACAAAGGTAGGTGTGCCGCGAACAAAGGGAGCGCCGTCCTGCATATCACTCTGCACGGCCTGCGCGGCCACGTCTCCTGTCAGGCAAGTTGCAAAGGCCTCCGTATCCAACTCCAAATCAGCTGCCAACTCCATAAAATAGCTGCTGTTATTGGGGCGGGACCACTCTGCCATTTCGACGAACAGGCGATGATGGAACTGCCAGAACGCCTCCTGCTCGGCCGCGCACTCGGCTGCGACCGAAGCGGTAAAGGCAAAGGGATGGATATTCTCAATGGGGAAATGCTTGAATACCCACATCACCTCACCCTGCCCGACAAACTCTTCATCCAGAACTGGTTGCGTTGTCAAGGCGTGACGACTGCAGTAGGGGCATTGGAAGTCGCTGAATTCAACGATTACGATCGGGGCGTCGCTACTGCCCTTGTAAACGTCACCGGCCAAGGTAAAGCCTGGTCGGTCCGGGTCGGGCGCCAGGCCCTCAGCTGTCCCCCAGAAGGGCAACTGTCCATCGCCCTGCTGCTGCTGCTGTTGCTGGGCCTGGGCCGCGCCCTGGGGCGAGCCGCCGGACGCGATCGTGTCGATCCAGCCGGCGAAAGTGTCGTATGGCTGGGCACCGGTGAGGGTAAAGGTTTCTCCGGTCTCTTCGCGGACGAAGCGGAAGCTGGGCGTGCCGGTGAAGCCAAGGGATTGGGCTTCGGCCAGGCTCTCGTTCACCTTTGCCAGCTGGCTTTCGTTATTGGCCATGCAGGATCCGTATTGGGTGGGGTCGGCGCCCAATTCCTGCACCAGTCCGGCAAAGTAGGACAGAGCCTCTTCGAGTGGCGCCCACTCTTTCTGGGTGCGGAAGATCATATCGTGCATCTGCCAGAAGAGAACGATATCCTGCTCTGCCACACAGTTGGCGGCAATGGACGCGGCCAGAGCATTGGCGTGTAGAGAGGAGAGGGGCATATCGCGGAAGACGAATTTCACGGTGCCGATTTCGGCGAACCCAGCCAGGAGGGCCGGTTCGGTCTGGATCACATGGCGGGCGCAGAAGGGGCATTCGTAGTCGCTGTATTCGTAGATGGTGATGGCGGCATTGGGGTCGCCGCGGTAGGGATATCCCTCAGCGGTAAAGCCGACAGGAACGCCTCTGTGCATCGCCGGTTGTGTGTCGCCGGCAGGGGCGGGGGCGACGGCCGGGCCGACTATGTTGCCATCGGCATCGGTTGTGCAGCCGGCGACAAGCAGAAGGGCGACAACGAGGAAGGCGAGGAGGCCAGGGCGCAGGCTGCTCCTTTCTCTAGCCTTGTCGCTCCCTTCTTTGCTACGGCGCATACGTCTGACTTGCAAATTCATGAGTCCTCCTTGAGGAATATCCGACTGTAATTATAACTGTGGGCCCGGGCAGTTGGTTCCATGGGCTTCCACCTGGTTATGTGAGCGCCCATAAGATTGCCGTGATGACCTTGCAGTAAATCAAGGCAATCGAGTGAATTCGTCTCGAAAGTATGTGGCTTCTTATTGTAACGGTGAGAACAGAAGAGTACCAAGCTGGCGGGCCTGTTCGGCGGGTTCGCGTTGTTCTCGCCTGGTGTAGTCAAGTTTGCCTGAAAACGTAGTTGCATCGTACTATGGAGACTTTGGAAGGGCAGTGGCCACCCACAGTGGTCGGTGGTGCGTGGACAGTGGACGGCGCACATCATCGACCGCGAAGTTCTAAAGATGAGAGGACGGTATGGACGACACGACCCTGGCAGCAGGTGTTGAAGCAGCAGAGGCGCCTGAGGCAGCCGGACACCCCAACCGCGCCGAGGATGGGGGGCAAGGCTCAGACGGTTCCCCGACCCGCGGGCACGTGAGCGCGCAGGTCCGACCGCCCACCCTCCTGACCGGGCACCTGCGTCTACTTGAGTCGGAGGCGATCTATGTGCTGCGGGAGGTTGCGGCGCAGTTCGAGCGGCCCTGTCTGCTCTTTTCCGGCGGCAAAGATTCGATCGTGTGCGCGCATCTGGCGCGCAAGGCCTTTGCGCCGGGGCGGATTCCCTTTCCGCTGCTGCACATCGACACCGGCCACAACTTTCCCGAAACGTTGGCCTTTCGCGACAAACTCGTGAAAAGGCTGGGGGTTCGCCTGCTGGTGCGTTCCGTGCAGGATTCGATCGACACCGGGCGCGTGCAAGAGGAGCCGGACGGCGATCCCAGCCGTAACCGGTTGCAGACCGTCACCCTACTGGATGCGCTGACGGAGTTGCGCATTGACGCGGCCGTGGGCGGCGCGCGCCGCGATGAAGAAAAGGCGCGTGCGAAGGAGCGCTTCTTCTCTCACCGCGACGCCTTTGGCCAGTGGAATCCCAAAAACCAACGGCCCGAACTGTGGAACCTTTTCAACGGCCGTAAACACAACGACGAACACTTCCGCGTCTTCCCCATCAGCAACTGGACCGAGCTTGATATCTGGCAGTACATCGCCGAGCAGGAGATCGACCTGCCCAGCCTCTATTTCGCCCACGAACGGGAGGTTGTGAATCGGGAAGGGATCCTGCTGGCGGTCGGCGCCAACGTCCGACCACGGCCGGGCGAAACGGTGAGTCGTGAGAGGGTACGCTTCCGCACAATCGGCGACACGACCTGCACGGGCGCGTTCCGCTCGTCTGCGAGCGATCTGGCGGAGATCATTGAGGAGGTTGCCACCGCCCGCATCACCGAACGGGGCGACCGGGCCGACGACCGCCGCAGCGAGGCCGCGATGGAAGACAGAAAGCGGCAGGGCTACTTCTGACTGCGGTGGATGGCAAATAGCGGACAGAGGCTGGGGAAGTTACTGTTCACTGGCTACTGGCCGCTGACCACAAACCACTGGGATTTGTAATGGACCTACTACGCTTCTCCACCGCCGGCAGTGTCGATGACGGCAAATCGACCTTGATCGGGCGGTTATTGTACGATTCGAAAGCGATATTCGAAGACCAGTTGGAAGCGGTCGAACAGGCGAGCGCGGCGCGCGGCGCGCCAGAGGTCGACCTGGCGCTGCTGACCGACGGGCTGCGAGCGGAGCGGGAACAGGGCATCACCATCGACGTCGCCTACCGCTACACCGCGACGCCCAGACGCAAGTTCATCATCGCGGACACGCCCGGGCACATCCAATACACCCGCAACATGGTGACCGGCGCCTCCACCGCGGAGCTGGCGATCATTCTGGTTGACGCCCGCAAAGGCGTCCTCACCCAGTCGAAGCGGCACAGTTTCATCGCCTCTCTATTGCAGATCCCGCATATCGTTGTCGCCGTCAACAAGATGGATCTGGTCGGATACAGCGAGGCGAGATACCAGGAGATCGTCGCCGAGTACCGCGCATTCGCGGCCAAGCTCAATGTGCGCGACGTCGTGTATATTCCTATCTCCGCGCTGCACGGCGATAACATAGTCAGCCAGAGCGACAGGATGCCCTGGTACCACGGGACAACGCTGCTGCACCATCTGGAAACGGTTAACATTGGCGCCGGCCGCAACAACGTGGACTTTCGTTTGCCGATCCAATATGTGATCAGAGCGAACAGTGACAGTGACCATGACTTTCGCGGTTTCGCCGGCAAGATCGTCTCCGGCCGCATCGCGGTGGGTGAGGAGGTGGTGGCGCTGCCGGCCGGTATCCGCAGCCGCGTGGCCGGCATCCACCACGGCGAAGAAAGCTTCGAGCGGGCCGTCACGGGCGATGCAGTGGTGATCACACTGGAGGATGAGATCGACATCAGCCGGGGGGACATGCTGGTGCGGGTGCGCAACCTGCCCCACTCGTCCAACCAGATCGATGCGACGCTGTGCTGGATGAGCGACGAGCCGATGAAGATCCAGGGGCCGGCGGCGAACAACTTCAGCGGCCAATGGTACTGGTTGCAGCATTCGACGCGGCGGGTGCGCGCCTCGGTCCAGGAGCTGAACTATCGCATTGACGTGGACACGATGCACCGGGAGGATGCGGAAACTCTGCATTTGAATGAGATCGGCCGCGGGCAGATTGTGACCACGGAGCCTCTTTTCTTCGATTCGTACCAGATCAACCGCGCCACCGGCAGCTTCATTCTCATCGACCCCCATACCAACAACACGGTTGCGGCCGGCATGATCCGGGACCGGGCGCGGCGGGTGAGCGAGCTGGTGCAGAAGCGAGAAGAGAGCGAAACGCCCTCGCTCCGCACGTCCCGCTCCTCCAATGTCGTTTGGGAACCGGTCGCGGTCACGCGGCCAATGCGGGAGGAGTTGAACGGGCATGGGGCGGCGGTGCTCTGGTTCACGGGGCTGTCCGGTTCGGGTAAATCGACGGTGGCGAAAGCTTTGAACAGAGGTTGTACGGGTTGGGCGTGCGTACGTTCTCGCTGGACGGGGACAATGTGCGTCATGGTCTGAACAGCGATCTGGGTTTTGGTGCGGAGGCGCGCACGGAGAATATCCGCCGGGTGGCGGAGGTGGCCAGACTGGCATTTGAGCATGGCAATATCGTGCTATGCACATTTATCTCGCCCTATGCGGAGGATCGGGAGGCGGCGCGGACGCTGGCTCCGGAGGGCAACTTCTGGGAACTCTACGTCAAGTGCGACGTAGAGATCTGCAAGGAGCGGGATCCGAAGGGGCTGTACGCGCGCGCCGGGCGCGGCGAAATTCCGAACTTCACCGGTGTCTCAGCCCCCTATGAGGAGCCGCCCCAGCCGGAGATGGTGCTGGAAACGGATCGGCACAGCGCGGACGAACTGGCGCAGCGGATTCTGGAGGAGTTGGTGCGGGCCGGGATAGTATCCGGCAGAGACCAGTGACCGCAGCCAATTTCAGTTCAAAAGGCGATCGGTGGGACAGTTGAGAACTGCGATTGTGATTGGCGGCGGCATGGCGGGTCTTTTTGCCGCCAACGTGCTCGCCGGCCATTGCGAGCGGGTCACTGTCCTTGAGCGGGACGAAGAGTGGAGTCCCCCGTCACTGGCCAGCGATCACACAGCAGCCACGGATATCCAGTCTCAGGTCACGGGCCGTCCGGGCGTGCCCCAATCCCGTCATGTGCATGTGCTTTTGTTGCGGGGCGTGCAGATCCTGCGGCAACGTTTCCCCGGCCTGGAGGAGGAGTTGCTGGCTCTCGGCACGCCTTCGCTCAACTGGCTGAAAGATACGGCTGCCCTGGCCGGCGGCAGTTGGTTGCCCCGTTTCGATTCGAATCTGATCGGTTTCAGCGTGAGCCGCACACTGCTGGAAGACAAGGTGCGCGAGCGCCTTCGACGCCGCGGCAACATCCAGTTCCGCACCGGCCACCGTGTGGTGAGTTTGAGCGCCGATCGTGAACAGGAGTCTGTGCGCGGCCGGCGGGAAAGCAAGGCCGGTTCGGACGATGCCCGCGTAACCGGCGCGGTCTGCATCGCAGACAATGAAACGATCACGCTGCATGCCGATCTTGTCGTCGATGCCAGCGGGCGCTCTTCTCGTCTGCCCGGCTGGCTGGAAGAACTCGGATATGCAGCGCCGCAGGAATCGACCGTAAACGCCGACGTGGGATACGCCACGCGCTGGTACAAGATTCCGGATGACTGGCGGGCGGACTGGAAAATGGTGCTGCTCGCGACGCGTTTCCCCGATATCAGTGGCGGCGCGGTCGTTCAGCCGGTCGAAGGCAGGCGTTGGGTCGTGACCCTTGTCGGTTATACCGGGGATCATCCGCCGATCGACGAGGCCGGCTTCGGGGAGTTCGCCCGCCGGTTGATCGGGCCGCAGGTTTGGGAAGCCATCAGTGCAGCCGAACCGCTCACAAGCATCGGGGGCTACCGGCGCACCGAGAACCACTGGCGCCACTATGAACGATTGAAACGGTGGCCGCAGGGCCTGATCGCGCTGGGAGACTCAGTTTGCGCGTTCAACCCGGTCTACGCCCAAGGCATGACGGTGAGCGCGCTTTCGGCAGAAATTCTCGACAGCGTCCTTACGCGGAGTGAAACCGACGTAGAAGGGAACCTGGAGAGCGCCCCATTTGTGCCATCGGGTCTGGCCTTTCAGAAGAAGCTGGCGAAGATGCTGCAAACACCATGGCAACTTGCTACCAGTGATGATTTCCGCTGGGCCGGCCGCAAAGCCGGTGACTCCACTCTGATTGATCGCTTCATGCACCGGTATATCGAGCATGTGCTGGACCGCATCCATCGACCGGATGTCTGCCTCGCATTCTTCAACGTCGCCCATCTGATTAGTCCACCGGCGGCCCTCTTCCACCCCAGCATCGCCTTGCCTATCCTGTGGGAGATGGCGAAGACCAGTTCTTAGCAGCTGGACGCGCGAACCACTGAAAACCGGGGACGGGAAACTATTTTGTTGTGACCAGAGGCGCGAGCGTCGCGACGGTGCCGGCGCCGATACCGGGGACCCGCTCCAGATCTTCGACCGAACTGTAGGGGCGGTCGGCGATGATGGCGGCAGCTTTGCTGGGGCCGATGCCGGGTAGGGCGGTGAGTTCCTCGGCTGAGGCGGTGTTGATGTTGACCAGTCCGCCGGCCGGCGTATTGGTGTGACCTGAGGAGGCCGCGGCGTTTGGCGGAACCTCGCCCGAAACGCCGGGCGCGGGCTGATTTGCGGGCGGCAAGGCCGATGACGCGTCTGCGCCGGTCTGCGGTTGCGGCAAGGGCACATGAATCTGCGCGCCGTCGAAGACGATCTCCGCCTGATTCACCAGCGCCGGGTCGGCACCGGCCAGCAGACCCCCCGCCTTGGCCAGTGCATCGCCGACGCGGGCGCCCGCCGGCAGTTCAACCAAACCGGGATTTTGTACGCCGCCACTGACGAAAACGAAGAGTGGACCCGGTGTCGCGGTGGGTAGTGGAGTCGGCGTAGGCGCCGCGGTGGGTGGTGGGTGCAGCACAATCGGGGGCGGGGACGGCCGGCGCAGAAACCACATCAGACCCCCCGCAAGAATCGCGCACAGCAGGAATCCGAGCAGAAATCCGAGGCCCGTATATCGCAAAGCCGTTGCTGCAGAGGCGCCGGTTTCGGCTGGGGGCGTATCTTTCCTATCCGGGCTTCGAGTTGGTCGGGGGCCCAACCCAGCGCTCATATCAGGCTCTTTCTTGTGGAGGTTTTTTGGCGCAGGTGTCTTCCATTGCAACGCCAATGCAGAAAGTCATCAGTTTACCAGGGGCTCGTGCTGGATGCTGGCCGCAGATCACTGGCCACTGATCGCTGCCGTTCTGCGCTTCAGCGCATTTTGTCCGAAAATGGTCAGCGCCTGGTCGTCGTTCAACGGGTGGAACAGACCGGGTCGGACATCGCGCAGATAGCGTTCTAATGGCATGCTGCGGGACATGGCCGCGCCGCCGACCACGCGCACGGCGTGATCAACGGCCTCGATTGCGTTATTGGTGACGGTGAACTTGGTGGCGATCACGGCAGGGGCGAGTTCATCCCGCTGCGAGTCGAGTTGATCCCAGTCCCTGGCGGTGCTGTAGAGGAGAGTTCTGGCCTGGAGCAGCAGCAGTTCGGCCTGGCCGAGACGGCGCTGGATGCTCTCCAGCTCGGCGATCGGTTTGCCGAGGGCGGTGGGCACGCGTGTCAGGGCGAAGTCGGCCGCAAAATCGAGGGCCGCCTGGGCTACACCGAGGTAGACGGCGGCGACCGTGCAGATGAACCAGGCGTTGGCTGGGGCCTTCCCTGTTGTGCGGGGGCTGGGTGCGCCGCGCCCTATCATCTGCTCCTCCGTCACGCGGGCGTTAACGATCTTCAGATCGTGGCTGCCGGTGGCGCGCATCCCGAAAGCGTCCCAGGTTTCGATAATCTCAAAATGGGGGCCGGCCGGGATGACGAAGCGAGCGACGTGACCGCTGCCGTCCTGCAGAGCCGCGGGAATGATGAAGTAGTCCATTTCCGGGCTGAGGCTGGCGAACGTTTTGAGCCCGTTGATGAGCCATACGGTCGTACCATTCTCCCGGACCGGTTCGGCGGTTGTTTCCGGCAGGCCGCCGCGACTGGGGCTGCCCAGATTGGGCTCGGTGGCGACGGAGTTAATCAGCGCGCCCTGTTCAACGGCATCGCGGCAGACCTGTGCGAAGAGAGCTTGGGGCCAGCTGCTGCGTTCCTGATCGGCTGCGGCGCCTGCAACAGTATCGGCAGTGCCTCCCAATACCTGGACGTGCATGACAAAGCTGAGCGCGGTGCTGCCGTCTCCCTGCGCCAGCGTCTCCATCGTCAAGGTCGATTCGAGCAGATTGGCGCCCCAACCGCCGAACTCCTGCGGGACCACCAGGGCCGGCAGCCCGACCCGCCGGATGTCAGCGAAGTTTTCGTGCGGGAACGTTCCGTCGCGGTCATGCTGGGCAGCCCGCTCGCGCAGCGCGGGGATCAAGCTGCGGGCAACGTCGACAAAGCGCAGCTGGCGTTCGGTTCTCGGGTAAAGCATACAGCCTCCGAAACTGCAGTGGCTAGTGCAGTTTCTGACCACTGAACACGATTCACTATCCACAGGGGTCACTGACAACGGTTTTGGCAATGCGTGGCGAGTATTTTAACATAGTTCTGACGGGATTTACTATATCAACCCAGGCTTTTGCCAGTGCCCACAAGCTGGGATCGCAGAAGCCTTCGGCATGGGGTTTCGATGAAGCATAGTCAGATACGGGTTCTGGTCGCCAAGCCGGGGCTGGACGGCCACGACCGCGGCGCCAAGGTGATCGCCAGGGCGCTGCGCGATGCCGGATTTGAGGTGATCTACACGGGCATTCGCCAGACCCCCCAGATGATCGCCGAGGCCGCCTTGCAGGAGGATGTGGATGTCGTCGGCCTGTCGATCCTCAGCGGCGCGCATATGACGCTCTGCCCCAAGGTCGTCGAATTGCTCCATGCCCAGGGTCAGGAGGATGTGTTGGTGCTTTTGGGCGGCATTATTCCTGACGAGGATGCCGCCGAACTCAAAGCCGCCGGAGTTCACGCGGTCTTTGGGCCGGGCACGTCCTCGGCCGAGATCATCGCTTTCATCCGAACTGCCGTTGCCCGTGGATAGCGGCTCTGGCTTTTGCGGGCGCCCACCGACTGGGTTCGCAAGAGCCTTCGACCAGTGGTTAGCGCCTGAACTATCCACTCGCCGCGAACCACTGGAAACTGGCAACTGGTGTTGCCCATGCCCAAACCTATTCCCACCCAGCAACTGATCGATGGCCTCCTCAAGGGGGACCGGCTCGCGCTTGCGCGCGCCATCAGCCGCGTGGAGGACGACGCGGAGGACGCCGCCCAAATCGTGCAGGCCGTCTTCGCGCACACGGGCAAGGCGCACCTGGTCGGCGTCACCGGCGCGCCGGGCACGGGCAAATCGACGCTCGTCTCGGCGCTGGTCGAGAGTTACCGCGCGCGCGGGCTGACCGTGGGCGTGCTGGCGGTGGACCCGACCAGTCCGTTCAGCGGCGGCGCGCTGCTGGGGGATCGCGTGCGGATGACGGGGCACAGCGGTGACGCCGGCGTCTTCATCCGCTCGATGGCGACCCGCAGGGGGATGGGCGGCCTTGCCAAAGCAAGCGCGGATGCAATGCTGCTGCTGGACGCAGCCGGGTTCGATCGCATATTTGTCGAAACGGTGGGCGCGGGCCAGGCAGAGGTCGAAATCGCCAGCGTTGCCGATACGGTGGTGGTGGTGGAAGCGCCGGGTATGGGCGACGAGGTGCAGGCGATTAAGGCGGGGCTGCTGGAGATCGCCGATATTTTCGCGGTCAACAAGGCGGACCGCAAGGGCGCAGCGCGCACGATCGCGGCACTGGAGATGATGTTGGAGACAGGCAGTGCAGCGGCGCAGACCATCCTCCACCACGGGGAACGCATGGAGACGGGCGCGGCAGCTTCCGAAACTGAGGCGGCGGGCGGATGGTCGATCCCGGTCCTGAAGACGGTCGCGATCAGCGGGGGCGGCGTCGACCAACTGCGGGATGCGCTTGAGGGGCATCGGGCATGGCTGGGCGAGAGCGGCGCACTGGCGGCGCGCGAGAGAAAGAGACTTGACCACATGCTGCAGACGCTTGTCCAGGCCGAACTGTTGGCGCGGATGGAACGGGCGTTGTCCCCCGACTTGCGTCGGGATCTGGTGGAAAAGATGCAGGGCAGGCAGATCGATCCTTACAGCGCCGCGGCGGATTTGGTGAAGAAGCTGTAGGCGTAGAACCCTCGGTCCATTATGCTATAATCTTGCCAGTACAGTTGCCGCTGCTCAGGTAATTGCGGGTGCCCGGCAGATAGAGTCGCAGAAGCCTTCGGCATACCCTGGACCCACTCCCCATGAACAGTTCAGAAATCGCAACCCTCTTTTCAAATCAGGGCGCCTGGAGTGAGCAGGAATACCTGGCACTGGATACCAACCGGCGCGTCGAATTCGACAGCGGCTTTGTGGAGGTACATGATGCGCCGACCGATCGGCACCAGGGCATCATTATGTATTTCATCGTCACTCTTACAGTGCATGCGAGGCAGATCGGTGGTGTTGTGCGACCGTCCGGTATGCGGTTGCGCCTGTGGGAGCAGAAGTACCGTGAGCCGGATATTGTCTTTCTGCGCGATCGCAACAGCAACCTGCGTCAAGAGAACTTCTGGGGTGGGGCTGACCTCGCAATTGAAATCGTCAGCCAAAGCCTCGAAGACCGCGAGCGCGACCTGGTGACGAAACGGCTCGAGTATGCGCGGGCGGGCATCCAGGAGTACTGGATTGTGGATCCTGAACAGGAAACAGTTACGGTTCTGTCCTTATCCGGCGACGTCTACTCCGAAGGCGATCTCTTCGGACGCGGCGATGTCGTTACATCTTCCCTCTTGCCTGAACTTGCTCTGCCCGTCGCGGAGATTCTGGACGCGAATTAGGGCCGCGAAGATCAATCGTTTCCCGTTTACAATATGAATTCAGTTTGAGAACAGGATTTCTCGCACAGGTTGCGTCCTGGGATCGCGGGCGTCTCGCCCTCTCTGCCAGCATTCGGGGTGAGGTCCAGATTTGGGGGTGACAGGCCAGCAGGTTGTGCAGTTCAGTGTTGTTGCCCAGAGGTAGTCAGAAACTCATCCTCATTTTGGGATGTGCCCTACGATTTTGGTCATTTGACGCTCCGCGCCAATAAAGAGGGCATTTCAAACAATGTACCGCTTCCGGGAGCTCGAAGTCCCGAAAGCGGTACACTTGAGCGCCACAGACGCTGCGGGATGCGTGTAGACTGTTCCGTAGAAGTAAACAGTCACGTTCTTTGTCCACATCTAGTTCGCAAAGGAGCGAATCTGTGATGAGGACAGCGCCCGACGGTCGAAAGCACTTGATCTCATTTGGGACATACTTTAGTAGCCGATCTTGAACAACTGATTCAGAACATCGAAGAAGACTAAAGGCGGTAATGGAAGGCCCATTCACATTGCGTCTTTCTTGACCGTATCAGTCGGGACTTCGACCAGTCCATCACCCAGGAGAACTGTCAATGACGACGAAGAGTCTCGCCCCCATCTTTCTACTCCTATTGCTGGTGGCTCTGGCGCCAAGAAGCGCAGTTGCCCAGCAGGGTTCGACTGCGGACAGTGCGCCCAACGGCTGCGATTCTGCCAAGCCAATTACGCCGGGTGTTACTGTAACCGACGACCTCTCCGACGAATTGGCCGCCCATACGGACATCGCCAAAGTCAGCACCTCGATTTCAGGGGGGAAGATACTGACAGCCGTCTTCCACCTGAGAGACCTTCCGCAGACCCTGACATTCAATAGACCAGGCGTTGCACCTGGCTCGATCGAGTACAGTTGGGAGGTGTGGGTGGACCTGGACGGCGACCCGGGAACCGGTTTTATGGGAGGATTCGAATACCTCCTGTCCGCCTATCATACTGTGTCCGAGGAAGATAGCGGCGGCAATCAGGCTGTTGAGACCGAGGGCGAATTGAAGGCAAGCACTTGGTCCCTGGGCACTGACGGACCGCACCCCGTCCTAAATGCCAAAGTTGAACTGTCTCCCGAAGCAGACACGATCACGATTACCGGCGGCGTACCAAGGCTCAAACCTGAAGTGAGACTTGCATTCAAGAGCACTGATGCGCTGGGTGGTTCCGATCAGATAGGATGCTTTCCTGCTTTCGGCGAGCGTGTGACACTCGGCGGCTGCGAATCCGGCCCGAGTGCCCTCCTGCCCGGTCAGACTGCGATTGACGAAATCTCGAATTCGCTGCCGCCGCACATCGACATAACTGAAGTCAATACCTATCTGAACGACGGTGATCTGACCGTCGTATTCCATCTGCGGGATCTGCCGGACAGGCTCACTTTCAATCGAACCGGCGTGCCAGAAGGGCAGATGGAGTATATATGGGAAGTATCGGTCGACGTGGACAATGACAAAGAGACCGGCATTGAAGGGGCCGACTTTGCGCTTCTGGCCTTCCACGTCCCTCGCCAGTCCAAAGTTGGAACCAATAGCACGCAGTCCATCGAGAATGGGACGGAGGCCGCCGGCTGGGAACTGTCATCAGATGGCGGCGTCAGAGGCCTGTTTTTCGGTAGCGCCACTCTGGAGCAGTCTGCCGAAGCCAACACAATTACTCTCAGCGGGGCCGTTCATGGAATCACGCCGCAATCGCGACTTACATTCGGGGTCTACGACTATATGGATGGGTCCGATACAGTTGGATGTCTCGCGTCGGCTTTCTGGGACGAGGCGCCCCCTAAGTGTGACTCAGTGGAAACTTTTACCCCGGGCGATTCCGTGACCGACGACGTTTCGGATGTGCAGGAATGGAGTCTGACCATACCCGACGAGTCTGTAGACGCTGACAACGCTCACATCGACATCACCGGCATTGACTCATCGCTTTCGGGCGAATCGCTGACCGTGGTATTCCATCTGCGAGACCTTCCCGAGAGCCTGACTTTCAACCGAACCGGCATTACGAAAAGGACGATGGAGTACTGGTGGCAGGTGCAGATCGATGTCGACAATAACCGGAATACCGGCTTTGGTGGAGGCTACGAATACCTGTTGTCGGCTTATCATATTGCTTTCGGGCTGGATGGCAAGGAAAACCACTTGACCCCAATCTCATACGGACTTAGGTCAGACGTATGGAGAGTTAGCGCCAGAGGGTACGATACTTTCGGGGAATCGAGCTATATTGCTTCCGCCGAGGCTGACACGATTACCCTGTTCGGGACCATACCTGGAATCACTGCGGATTCGCGACTCACCTTCGTTACGACCGACGCGCTGAGAGGCGAAGACCAACTGGAATGTCACCTTCCTATGAATCTGATACTGTTTCCAGCCCCTTGCGGCACGGGCGAGGCTATGATCAAGCCGCTCCAGACCATAGTCGACAATGTCTCTGACGAACTGCCGGCACACGTTGATATTATCGGCGTAAGTACGGCTCTGTCTGGTGAAACCCTTGCTGTCGTATTCCATCTCAGAGACGTGCGGGAAACGCTCCTGTTCAACAGAGCAGGCGTAAGGGAAGGATTGCACGAGTACAGCTGGAATGTGTTGATTGACGTGGACCCCGGTCAGGAGACCGGCCAATTTGGGTTGGACTACCAGATTTCTGCCACCCATGCTGTCCTTCCAGAGACCAAAGGCAGCAGTACCACTGCGTCCATCGGGAGCACAGTGGAAGCCTACACCTATAGAAGATTCCAAGACAGCTTCAGAAGGCTGGGGGAAGCGGTCATCGTTGTTTCTCCCTATGCCGATACAATCACGCTGGTTGGGGACATCCCCGACATAACGCCCGACTCAAGGCTCATCTTCAGCGCGTATGATTCACTGAACGGGAACGAACATGTCGAATGTCGAGAGTTGCCATCATCGGAGTGACAGCCGCCGGGTGCTGAGGAAGCCATCAGGCTGCAGCCCGATAACGCTGACTACCACTACAATCGGGGCTTTGCCAAGAGCGAACTTGGGCAATACCAGGCCGCCATCGCCGACTATGATGAAGTAGTCAAACTGCAGCCAGATAACGCGGACGTCTACTCCAGTCGGGCCATAGTCAAGTTCAACCTAATCCAATATCAGGCCGCCATTGCCGATTATGACGAAGTCATCAAACTGCAGCCCGATAACGCCGAAGCCTACTTCTGGCGGGGCTACGTCAAGTTCAGTCTGGGCCAATATCAGGATGCCATAGCCGACTATGACCAAGCTATCAGACTGGATTCCGAGTACGCCGAAGCCTACGTCTGGCGGGGCTATGCCAAGTCTAGCCTGGACCGATTTCAGGCTGCCATCGCCGACTATGACCAAGCTATCAGACAGGATTCCGAGCACGCTGAAGCTTACTTCTGGCGGGGCTACGTCAAGTTTAGCCTGGACCAATATCAGGCTGCCATCACCGACTATGACCAAGCTATCAGACTGCAGCCCGATAACGCTGACTATTATTACAATCGGGGCTTTGCCAAGGCCGTCCATAACCAATATCAGGCTGCCATCACCGACTATGACGAAGCTATCCGTCTGCAACCCGATAGCTCTGATGTCTATTTCAATCGGGGCTTTGCCAAGAGCGAACTTGGGCAATATCAGGCCGCCATCGCCGACTATGATGAAGTTATCAAACTGCAGCCCGACAGCGCTGACGTCCTCTCCCATCGGGGCTTTGCCAAGTTCAGCCTGGACCAATATCAGGCGGCCATTGCCGACTATGACCAAGCTATCCTTCTGGATTCCGAGTACGCCGAAGCCTACTCCGGGCGAGGCTACGTCAAGTTTCACCTGGACCAATTTCAGGCTGCCATCGCCGACTATGACCAAGCTATCCTTCTGGATTCCGAGTACGCCGAAGCCTACTCCGGGCGAGGCTACGTCAAGTTTCACCTGGACCAATTTCAGGCTGCCATCGCCGACTATGACCAAGCTATCCTTCTGGATTCCGAGTACGCCGAAGCCTACTCCGGGCGAGGCTACGTCAAGTTTCACCTGGACCAATTTCAGGCTGCCATCGCCGACTATGACCAAGCTATCCTTCTGGATTCCGAGTACGCCGAAGCCTACTTCGGGCGGGGCAATGCCAAGTTCAGCCTAGACCAATATCAGGCTGCCATCGCCGACTATGACGAAGTCATCAAACTGCAGCCTGATAGCGTCGGCGCTCACCACAAGCGGGGCCATGCCAGAAGCATACTTGGTCAGCGCCAGGGTGCCGTCAGCGACTTGAAGACTGCTATAGAATTGGCGGAGGAGTCCGGCGACAACGAGCTAATTGCCGAACTAGAGCAACTGATTCAGAACATCGAAGAAGACTAAAGGCGGTAATGGAAGGCCCATTCACATTGCGTCTTTCTTGACCGTATCAGTCGGGACTTCGACCAGTCCATCACCCAGGAGATCTGTCAATGACGACGAAGAGTCTTGCCCCCATCTTTCTACTCTTAGTGCTGATGGCTCTGGCGCCAGGAAGCGCAGTTGCCCAGCAGGGCTCGACCGCGGACGGTGCGGCCGGCAGCTGTGATGCTGTCAACCTAATTACGCCGGGTGTAACCGTGACCGACGACCTCTCCGACGAATTGGCCGCCCATACGGACATTGCCAAAGTCAGCACGTCGATTTCAGGGTGGAGGACATTGACAGCCGTCTTCCACCTGAGAGACCTTCCGCAGACCCTGACATTCAATAGACCAGACGTTGCACCAGGCTCGATCGAGTACAGTTGGGAAGTGTGGGTGGACCTGGACGACGACCCGGGAACCGGCTTTATGGGCGGATTCGAATATCTCCTGTCCGTCTATCATACTGTGTCCGAGGCAGACAACGGCGGCAATCAGCCTATTGAAATCGAGGGCACGTTGAAGGCAAGCACTTGGCGGCTGAACGTGGACGGCCCGACCCCCGTCCTGGATGCCAAAGTTGAACTGTCTCCCGAAGCGGACACGATAACCCTCACTGGCGGCATACCAAGCCTCACGCCTGAAGCGAGACTCGCGTTCACGAGCACTGATGCACTGGGTGGTTCCGATCAGGTAGGATGCTTTCCTGCTTTCGGCGAGCGTGTGACACTCGGCGGCTGCGAATCCGGCCCGAGTGCCATCCTGCCCGGCCAAACCGCGATAGACGAAATCTCGAATTCGTTGCCGCGGCACATCGACATAACTGAAGTCAATACCTATCTGAACGACGGTGTTCTGACCGTCGTATTCCATCTGCGGGATCTGCCGGACAGGCTCACTTTCAATCGAACCGGCGTGTCAGAAGGGCAGATGGAGTATATATGGCAAGTATCGGTCGACGTGGACAATGACGAAGAGACCGGCATTGAAGGGGCCGACTTTGCGCTTCTGGCCTTCCACGTCCCTCGCCAGTCCAAAGTTGGAAACAATAGCACGCAGTCCATCGAGAATGGAACGGAGGCCGCCGGCTGGGAACTGTCATCAGATGGCGGCGTCAGAGGCCTGTTTCTCGGTAGCGCCACTCTGGAAGCGTCTGCCGAAGCCAACACAATTACTCTCAGCGGGGCCGTTCATGGAATCACGCCACAATCGCGACTTACATTCGGGGTCTACGACTATATGTATGGGTCCGATACGGTTGGATGTCTCGCGTCGGCTTTCTGGGACGAGGCGCCTCCCAAGTGTGGTTCTGTGGAAGCCTTTACCCCGGGCGATTCCGTGACCGACGACGTTTTGGATGTGCAGGAAATGAGTCTTGCCAATTCCGACGAGCCTGTAGGCGCTGACAACGCCCACATTGACATCACCGGTATCGACTCATCGTTGTCGGGCGAGAAGCTGACAGTGGTATTCCATCTGCGAGACCTTCCCGAGACCCTGACTCTCAACAGAACAGGTACTCGGAAAGGCTTGATGGAGTACAGTTGGGAGGTGAATATCGATGTTGACAATGACAGGAATACCGGCTTTGGCGGAGGCTACGAATACCTGCTGTCTGCTTATCATTAGGACTTTCGCTAGGAGGACAGGATCCTGTAAGCTTGAGACATGATAACAAAACAGAAGTATGTCGAATACCTTATCAGCACGCCGATCAACTACACCTGTGCCAATCTGGCTGAGCATCTGGGAGGGATGAGCCACGATGTCGTCAGTGATTACCTGAAACGAGAGCGACTCACAGCCAGACATCTCTGGGAACTGGTGGCAGAACAGATCGACGATAGTCCGGATGCGTACCTGATCATTGACGACAGTGTGCAAGACAAACGCTATTCACGGTCAATCGAGATGGTAAAGCTGCAATACAGTGGCGCTGAAGGTGGACTGGTACGCGGCATCGGTGTCGTGAATCTGGTTCACAGCAGTGGTGAAGATGGCGAGTGTTATCCGATTGATTTCCGCATATACGCCAAAGAAGCGGATGGCAAGTCAAAGAACGACCATTTTCAAGAGCTGCTGCTGCGAGCGGTTGGCGCCAAACAGATACAGGCCAAGACGGTGCTGTTTGATAGTTGGTATGGCTCCTGGCGGAACTTGAAGCTGGTTCACCGTCTGGGATTGACCTTCTACACCACACTCAAAGCCAACCGCTTGGTCAGTCTGAGCGCAGAAGATGGCTATATCCATCTCGATGCCATCGATTGGAACGACGAACGGCTTAGGCATGGCATCATTGTCAAGCTCAAGAAAGTGCCTTTCAAAGTGAGATTGTTCAAGGTAGTTGCCCTAAACGGCGACATTGACTGGGTCATCACCAATGATCTGGATGAGACCGTGATCACGCAAGTCGCTCAAAACGCGAACGAGTTGCGCTGGCAGGTCGAAGAATTTCACCGCGCATTGAAGCAACTGACAGGCTCCGCCAAATGCCAATGTCGCAAAGCTCGTTCGCAGCGCAATCACCTCGCTTGCTGTTACCATGCTTGGCTTTCATTGAAGGTCCACGCTGCCTTGCTCAACAAAACCATCTATCGCGTGCATACTGACCTGTTCAGCGATTATCTGCGAAACCAACTTCGCAGACCTACTATCCCGGCTTTCCAGCCAGCTTAGCGAAAGTCCTAATCATATTGCTTTCCTGTCAGAAAGCAGGGAAAACCATGTAGCCCCAGTCTCATACGGACTTCAGGCAGACGTTTGGAGAATAGGCTCCAGAAGCTTTATTTCTTTCGGGGAATCCAGTTATGTTTTCTCGGCCGAGGCTGACACAGTTACCCTGATCGGAACCATACCTGGAATCAATGCGGATTCGCGACTCACCTTCGTTACGACCGACCTACTGGGAGGCGAAGACCAACTGGAATGTCACCTTCCCATGAATCTGATGCTGTTTCCAGCCTCTTGCGGCACGGACGAGGCCATGATCAAGCCGCTCCAGACCATAGCCGACGAAGTATCTGACGAAGTGCCGGCCCACGTTGACCTGATCGGCGTAAGCACGGCTCTATCCGGTGAAACCCTTGCCGTCGTATTCCATCTCAGGGACGTGCCGGAGAAGCTCGTGTTCGACAGAGAAGGCGTAGGCGAAAGAGCGTACGAGTACGGTTGGGAAGTGTCGATTGACGTAGACCCCGGTCAGGAAAGCGGCCAATTTGGGTTAGACTACCAGATGTCCGCCTCCCATACTGTCCTTCCAGAGAACATAGACAGCAGTACCACTGCGTCCATCGAGAGCAAAGTGGAAGCTTTTACCTCAAGAAGAGTCCAAGACGGATTCAGAAGGATGGGGGAAGCGGCGATTGTCGTTTCTCCCAGTGCCGACACAATCACACTGGTTGGGGACATACCCGGCATAACGCCCGACTCGAGGCTCATATTTAACGCATATGATTCACTGAAAGGAAGCGAATATGTCGAATGTCGAGAGTTGCCATCTTCGGAATGACAGCCGCCGGGTGCTGAGGAAGCCTGGATAAGAGCTTCGCCCGCCTCGTCAAGAACAGGCCTGCCGCGGCTTCGGATTTCCCGCTCGTGACGCTTGAGCGGCCCCTTATGTGACTTGATCGCTCTACTCAGTTCCTACGGGTAGGGTCACAGTGTCCCAGGGCCAGAGAGCTACCATCCCGGCTCAAGCTGGCTCTCGGGCTGCGGTGGCTGTGAGGAAGTCGAGCGCCGCTTTTTCAGCTTCCTCCTGCGCGCGCGGGAGTTCGTCAATGGTGATGACGCGACTGGGTTGGAGGAAAAGGAAGGATACCTCCTTCACGTTGACATCTGCCGCCTTGCTCAGAGCGAGCGCGTACGCCCCACCTTGCAGACGATACCGTCCCATCGCTCGTTCGATCGCGTCTTCGGAACGGACGGAATCGGTCTTGTAATCTACGATCACGAAGCCATCGTCTTCCTCGAATAGCAGGTCAATGAACCCCTCAACGATGCCGTCGCCGATGGGGCCGGCTACCGGCGCCTCGCGCCACCAGCGTCCCGATGCCAGCGCGCGTTGCACGATGGAGCTGTCTAACGCGCCGCGCACGAGGCGCGAAATCTCGTCCGCTTGCGTGGGCACGCCTTCGGCCGCGGCTTGTGCCTGCACGTTTTCTTCGAGGTCGCTCCCCGTGCGCAGATCGACAACCTGCAGCACGGCGTGAACCGCGCGGCCGATGTTGGTTCCGGCGCGACCGCGCCTCCAGGGTTCGTCGGGGACGTCCTGTTCCTCTTTCGCTTCCTGGGCGAGTCGGGTGGCGGCGGCTGAGATGGGCCGACTGCGGGCTGCGATGAGCTCCTTCCTTTGCTGTTGCCAGCGCTGGCGGGCCGCGGGTGTGTCATCGTTGGGGGCTGCAATCCCGCCGTTGATGTCGGCGGCGCGCGGCACGGCGGCCGCCGCGGGATCGAATCGCTGCCAAAGATGGTCTCCCCCTTGCATGAAACTGTCGATGTTGGCGGCGGCCGACTTACTGTCATCTGCTTTACGGTAGAGGCTGACGATGAGGTGATCGCGCGCACGGGTCGCGGCAACGTAGATCAGCCGCACGCGCTCCTCTTCACCACGCTCCTTTTCGAACTCGGCCAACTCTGCGTAGCCGGCCGTCTGCAGGGAGGCTTTCACCTCGATTCGGCCGCTTTTGCGATCGAACAGCACGGGATCGGTCCTGTTGTTCGGCACAACGTTCAGCCCGGCGAGGAGAACGATGGGAAACTCCAGCCCCTTGGCGCCGTGGACGGTCATCACGCTGACTGCGCCGGCGTCGGATTCGCGGACGACCGTCTCGCGCGCTCTTGCGTTTTCTTCGCGCTGGCGATCGGTCCAGGCGAGAAATGCGCGCAGGGAGGCTTCACCGGTTGCGGCGAAGGCGCGGGCACGGTCTATAAGGAAGCCGTAGCGTGTCCATCGCCCGCGCCACTGGCGCTCATCGAGAGCCAACTCTCGGAGCCGCCGCGCACGCACGAACTGCTCGATGAGCGCGGCCGGGGCGATCCATCTGCGGCGTTCGTGGAAATCTCTCAGTTCCGCCAGCGCGTCGGCGACGCAGCCGGGCGGGGCGCATTCTTCGGCAATATAGTCGAACTGTCCGCCCGCTTCGACGAAGGTGAGCAGATCGGCGTCGGAGCAGGCAAAGGCGGGCGAGCGCAGGGCGGCCACGACCGCGACCGGGTCGGTCGGGTCGTCGATGGCGGCGAGACAGTTCAGCAGATCGCGCGCCTCCTGCGTATTGTAGATGAGGGAGGCGCTCTCAAGCCGGAAGGGGATGCCCGCGTCTTCGAACGCGATTTCAAGTGCATCGAAACCGGCGCGACGCGGCATCAGAACGCAGATGTCCTGATAGGCGGCAGGGCGCAAGACTCCGCCTTCTTCCTCCGACCGAACCTGCCAGCCCTGCTCGATCGCCGTCCGAACTGCGCCGGCTATGGCTTCGGCTTCATGGCGGCGCACGACGCCTATGAGCCCTGCGACTTCACCGCCCATGAAACGAACGGGAGGTGACTCGCCAGCCTGCGGGCCCGCGACCAGGGGCGCATAGTCGGCCTGCGATTCACCCTGCATCCACTGGCTGAAAAGATAGTTGACCCAGTCGATGACCGGCGGCAGCGAGCGGAAGTTCTGTTGGAGCAGCACGTTGTCTCCGCCGACCGCTGCTCGCATTTGTTCGACCTGTTGAATGTCGGCGCGACGGAAACGGTAGATCGACTGTTTGGGATCGCCGACGATGAAGAGCTTGCCGCGAGCAGGCCGCACGTTGCGCCAGTGGCTGGGACGCTCGTTGGGGTTCCCGCGATCGGACGTCTCTTCAGCCAGGAACATGGCGATCTCGGCCTGCAGCGGGTCGGTGTCCTGCATTTCGTCGATGAGGAGGTGGGTGTAGCGGTCTCGAAAGTGGTCGCGTGCGAGGAGATTGTCCCGGAGCAGATCACGGGCGAGGACGAGCATGTCGAGGAATTCAACTTCGCCGGCGGCCCTCCGTTCGGCGGAGTAATCGAGCGTAAAGCGCTGCAGCAGTTCGAGGACCGGGATCAGTTCCGACGCCTGCTCGCTTTCGATATCCGGAGATGAAGGCGCAGCGAAGGTGGCGCCAGCGAGCAGGTCGTGGTTCTTATGGAAACTGTCCGCGATCGTGCGAATGTGTGCCAGGGTCATTCCTGCTGTCAGGGCAGGGCGGAGCGCTTGCTGCGCATCGGCGTCGTCGAGGGCCGTGTCCAGCCACGCTGCCCAGCGGTTTTCGAATGCGATCTCAGCCTCGATCTCATCGCGGATTGTAAACCCCGGCGGCAGGCCCGCTGCCAACGGACGCTCGCCCAGGAGCCGGCCGGCGAAGCTGTGCAGCGTCTGAATGGAGGCCTGATCCAGTTCGGCCACGGCTTGCTGGCAGTGTTTGCGCTGATCCTGGGGCAGGCCGTCGTCATCAGCGGCCAGTTCGAGGCTCTCTGCAATGCGGGCGCGCAGTTCGGCGGCGGCCGACTCGGTGAATGTGATGGCGGCGACACTGCCCAGCCTCGCCCGTCCCGTCTTGATGAGTGCGACGACGCGGTCGACGAGACTGCGTGTTTTGCCTGTGCCCGCGCCGGCTTCGACGACCATGTTTTGGTCGAGGCGTTCAAGGATTGCGTCGCGTGCCGGCTGATCAGAAAGGGTTCTCATCGGCTTGCCTCCTCGTCGGCCATCGCTACGTAGGGGGACAGGCGTGGATCGTTGCATTTACGCTGCCAGTGCAACTCGCGCCGGGTGGGGCAGAGATTCTTGAATTCGCAGTAGCGGCAGTTGCCGCCACCCTTGCCCGGATTGGCAGGGAAGAGACCGGCGCCGATGCCGTGGGTGATGGTGCCGACGACATCGCTAAAGGCGTCAAGCATCTCTTCGAGGGTTTTCGGAGTCGGGGGGCGGGTCTTGAAATTGCCCTTCTCGGTTACGAACCAGTAGGCGACCTTTATGTTGACCTCGTCGCCCAGCAGCTGACGGGCGGCAAGACCGTACACGGGAAGCTGGAGGAGTTTGCCGCGCTGGACGGGATCTTTGTTCATGTTTGCGTAGCTGCTCGTCCCTCCGGTCTTGTAATCGAGCACGAGAGCAGTATCGCCGGACGGTGAGAGGTCGATGCGGTCGATAAAACCCCGAAAGCGGAGCGTGCCGGTACGGGCGCTCGACCACTCGACCCAGTCCAGCGGCGTTTGATCTTCTTTCCTGGAAAATCCGAAAGCGTTCTCGACGGCGTGGGGTGATACGCCATGCTTTTTGCGAAGTTTGGCGTCTTCCTTGAGAAATCTTTCCAGGTCGCTGAGCATTTCGTCCCTGGCCAGTTCCCAGAGGAGAGGTTTGCCGGTGACGCCGCGCTGCTCGGCCTGCTGGAACTCCTCTTCGGCGACCTTAAAGAGTTGGCGGCGGTAGTCATCGGTCCAGGGTTGGTCGGGCGGCGGGATGGTGCCCTGCTCCTGCGCGGCTTGAATGAAGCGTTCCAGGATCGCATGCAGTAGCGACCCCCGCTCCAGGGCCGAAATGGTGGCCAGCTCCTCCGGCTGCTCCGGTGCGGCGATGCCGAGCACGTTGGAGAGGAAGTAGCGGAAGGGGCAGGTTGCCCAGGTTTGCAGCCGCGTCGGCGAGAAGAATTCACGGTTGGAAAGCCCGATGCGGCCGGATGGAGAGATGGCCGACGTGAGGTCGCCGTCCCAATGCGTCAACGGCTTTGCGTTTCTGGCCCGCTGCATCTGCAGGGCGCGGGACAGTACGGGTTCCGACTGGGCGAGATGATGGGCGTCGATGGCGTTGCCGACTTGCCGCCAGTGCGAAAGCTGGTGGAGATCGTAGTCGTGGATGTCTGCGGGCTGCGACGCTGACACAGTGTTGATGCCGTGCTGGGCAGACACTACCTCTTCGAACCAGGGCTGTTCTCGCAAGGAGACGAGGTCATGGGACCCGGAGAGCATGGAGGGGTAGACGGGCGAGCCGTACAGGCGGGAGGCCTGTTCGAGGAACCAGCGGGATGGGTGTTGCTCGCGCTGGGCGATGTTGTTGCCGCGGGCGAAGGTGAGCACGCGGGTGCGTCCGGCCGCGGCGGCGGCGAGGTAGTCGTAGCGTTCGGCGGCGGTGGAGCGGGGCGGGAGACCGGCTCGCTCCCGTTCTGAATGCGGCAGCAAGGGGTCGTCAGGGGGTTGCGCGGGGACCAGGCCCTCGACCATACCCACGAGGTACACTCTGTCGAAGCGCAGTCCGGCGGCGATCCTGACGGGACCGACGAAAAGGCCTTCGCCCAATGCACCGGCTCTGGCGGCGGGTCGACTGAGCACTTCGTCGAGCGCAGCCCGAAATGCGTCCAGATCGGCGCTGTCCTCCATCTCGTCAAGATTCGCCAGCTCCTGAAGTGCTGTTACTAGGGTGTCAAGGTTTTCCCGCTCTACAGAGGGGAGCGCCTCTTCGTCAAGGTACCGGTCGATAAGCTCTTTGGACCATTTGACGAACGCCACCCAGGTCTGGCTGTCGTCAGAGCGGTTGAGAGTATCGAGCAGCCTTATCATAAAACTGCGCAACGCCCACGCTTCTGCCGCCGACTGCGCCAACTCCTTTTCTCTGCCTTCGGATAGCTCTTCGTCCTTCCTTGTGGTGGCGCGCTGCTGGGCCGCGGCATAGTTAGCCAAGCGGTCGCGCCACTGATCGATCCCGACAACGACGCCCGCTTCACGCGAGATAGCATCCCAACGCGAGGGGCTGAATCCGACCGCGGGAGGCTTAACCGGACAGGAAGTGAGCCAGCGCATCACTTCCTCTCTGGGCAGGTCGCTGCCGGCGAGATCGACGATACCTTTGAGCATGCGCCCGACCGAGGTGGCGGCTAGCCTTTCCGTTGACGGACCGGCGATGGGAATGCCGGCGGCGGCGAGCTGTTCGGCGATGAGCGCGGCATACGTCTCCTGGCGCCAGTACAGGATCGCCATCCGATGGAAGGGCGTGCCCGCGTGCGCGGCGGCGGCGATCGACCTGACCACGCTGCGCACCTCTTCGCCGGTGTCGGAGGTGACGAGCAGGTGGGCAGGACGCGGGGGCTGCTTTGAGGATGCTGACGGCGCAGCAGCAGGGAGCAGGATTTCGTCAGCCTCTTCATCGCCGGTGGCGGCCAGGATCGTCGCGCATTTCCATGCGTCGTGCAGGGCGTCGAACAAGTGCTGCTCGGAGGGCGTCAGGGTGCGCGGCAGGTAAGCGACAACAGGGCCGAGCGCGGTGAGAGCAGTGTCGGCGCGGCCTGTTCTCACTGAGTCGGCGGCGGCTTCAGCGAGCGCTTCGCGGTCGTAGTATGCCTTGGTGTGTTCGCGGTAGCGTGCGTATAGCCGAGCTATTTCGCCGGACATTCCCCGGCGTCGTTCGAGCGCTGTGATGGCGTCGGGAGCGGCGCGGCGCAGATCTCGAAATGTCGAGCGCAGGCTGGCGTGGAAGGAGGGATGGGCGCGGAAAGGTTCGAGCTCGCCTGCGGCCGCGCTGGCCGCGCGACGGACGGCGGCGAATTCGATAGGGGGCTTTAGCGGGCGCTGGCCGTTGGCGGCCAGGCTGGACGCTCCGAGCAGTTCGGCGACACGAGCGAGGGGCAGGAAACGCACGTTGACGAGGCCGCGCCTGCCGATATCGCGGCGCAGGTAGAGTCCTGCATAGGGTGTCGGCACGACGACGGTGACGGGGGCGAAGGGGTCCTCGGCCTGAAATTCATTCAGCAGGCGTTCCAGACGCTCCTGGGCCTGTTCGATGTGTTCAACATACGTGGGGGATTGCTGCATGTATCATGTCTCCATTGCGGGGCGTAGGGCACGCGGTCATTCTGCTTTCCAGCAGAGTATACGTCAGGGTGAGCAATGGCCTCCTGGAACTGACCGAGGTCGACTTTGGCATTTCCCTGATTGATGAAGTTGTATGAGCGGTTCGAGTTGGCCGGGTCAGACTGGGCTGCTGCCAGGAGTGGACCCTTGGCCCATCTGGTCGATCAAAACATGAGCGGGCAAAATCGGGATTGCAGAATATGCGCCCATCTGAAGCAAGTGACGATCGCCCGATACAACTACATCGGCCTGGGCGGCCAGCGCACAGGCAAGCACATTGTCGTCGTCCGGGTCCGACAGAACGACCGGCGTGATCGCGAGCGGTTCGACAGTTGTGGCAAGCGCGGCAAAGCCAAGCAATAAGTCGTCTGCCGTCACCTGTGCCTCTTGCAGACGCGCTAGGAACTTATCACGGCGCAGCACTTCGTCAAGTTCGAGCAAGAGTGGAAGAGATGTGTAAAGTTGCACCGCGGATGAGTGGGCAAAGTGGAGAAGATGCCGCGGCGCTCCGTGCCAGAGCAGGGCCGAAATTATAGTGTTCGTGTCAAACACCAGACGCACGGAGGCGCCTTTCTGCCCGAGCGGCTGCGATTTCGGCAGAAATCTCGTCAATGTCGAGGATGTCTGTGTTCTTCTGGTCAAGCCGATCTATGGCGGCAAACAAATTGTTGATACGTCGCTGTCGCACCTCGCGTTTCAGAAGCGCAGCCAGGGATTCAGCGGTGAGCAGACCTGCTTGACCGGCTTCCGTAGCCAACTCACGCGGTAGTGTCAGGGTCAGTGTAACGGTTTCCATAGCCTATTTCTCCTGCATGGAAGCAGGGATTCGCCCTTGCGTTCTCCAGTGCGTGTCATTTTAGCGCGACGCGACAAGATCGCAAAAGGAGAGAGGGGAACAGGTGCCTCCCAGATTTTTTGGCAGACGTTGTCTGAATCAGGATTTTCAGGATAAAAGGATTGTCAGGATGGCAACCGTCATGACAAAGACACTTCTGATTGGAGCAGAGCAGGTGCGGTTGATGTTTGACGCCCGGAAGAAGACAGTGATACCGTTGGAGTGGAACGATTTCTAATAATGGAATAAATGGCTTGGGATTCGACAGGGAATAGAGCAAACATGACCACTGACGACGGGAGCAGCGCGACAGGCGTCAATGTTGCGCTGCTGCGGGGGATTAACGTCGGCGGCAAGAACAGGATGCCGATGCAGGAACTGGCCGCACTGTTTGTGGAGGCGGGTTGCGAGGACGTTCGGACCTACATTCAGAGTGGGAACGTTCTATTTCGAACGGGCCCCGCAGCGGGAGAAGAGATCTCAGCTATCATCAGTGCGTCGATCTTGAGCCGCTTCGGCTATCGGGTTCCGGTAATAACGCGCACGGCCCGGGAGTTCCAGAAGATCGTGCCGGCCAATCCCTTCGTGGAAGCAGGTGCGGAAGCAGACAAACTGCATGTCATGTTTTTGGCGGAGTTACCCTACGGCGCACAGGTTGAAGCGCTTGACCCAAATCGTTCGCCAGGCGACGAGTTCGCGGTGATGGGTCGTGAAATCTATCTACACTGCCCGAATGGTGTTGCGCGCAGCAAACTCACGAACAGCTACTTCGACTCCAGACTTGCAACAATCAGCACGACGCGAAACTGGAGGACGACGCTGAAGCTTCTTGAGCTGGCTACAGGCGCCGGGTAGGGACCTGTGCCGAAGTCTGGGCTGTTCCAGCGAACTGGATTCCCTGCAGCATTCGTTTCCCAAGGCGACCTCTTAAGACGACCCGGCCATAAATTTCCTGTTGCAGGGGCGCAAAATGGTGCATGCAAGACTCCGCAGTCTTACCGAAAATGTCGGCTATGACATAAGGCGACTCATCGCCGAAGCTGCGGATGGGCTGATCTATCTCCTGCAAGAGATTCCACGTAATACCTTCTCGATACGTAACTACTAAGCCATATACAGTGCCTGTCTTGATCAGACCTTCATTCACGCCGCCATTCAGGCTAGCTCATTGCGTCATTGGTTGGCAGCCGCCTTGCTTGACAGCCGACAAGCCGCTATGACGACGAACGGTCGGTGAGGCATGTTTTTGAAGGGGGGCGTTGCGGGGGGAGTCCCCCCGCACAAGGGAGGGCCGAAGGCCCGACCGCCCAAAAACGAAGAGTGAGGAGAAGGAAACACCATCTTTCGCCTCATTCAGGTTCGCGAATTGATGTTGGCTGAGTAGTTACCTCGATACACAGAAGTGCCGCGAGCGAGTCCCATACGTGTCACGCTATCACGTAGACGGGGCGATTGAGACACCCGACGGGCGCAATCCGCGGGTGAGAACCGTCTGGCAAATCGACCTTGGGCGCGACTTTCCCAGGTTCATTACGGCGCACCCGCGCAGGAGGTGAGAGGTGTTCAAGGAACATGAGCAGATCGTGCTCACAGCCGATGTCTTCGGTGACGAGGAGGAAGAACTGAAGCCAGGCGATGTCGGCGCCATCATCCACATCCATCCCAATGAAGAAGCCTTTGTTGTGGAGTTCATGTCCTTGGATGGCGAGACAGTTGCGATCGCCACTGTGCTGCCGTCACAGGCGCGTCCTGTAACCAGCGCGGACCTCACACACGCGAGAACAGTACCGGCAGCGGTCTGATACGCCCGGCCGTACGAGTGAATTTGTGCGCTGGCGGACCGTGTAGGAAGACCTGCCGACCCTGACCGCCCTACTGGAGCGGTTTGTACCGTCTGTATCCGATCAGGACATAATTCAGTAGAATCCACCCGTCGCAGACCCACCGTTTCATCGAGATCGACTGCAACTGCTCGACGCCACGGCCGAAGTTGCCCGCGCCAAGACCAAGGAGAGGGAATTGAGTAACTCCCTTGGCACGCAGGAAGTGACACGCACTCCTCACTCCTCTTCACTTTCTCCTTGCTCCTCTTCACTTTCTCCTCGCTCCTCTTCACTCACTTCTTGCTCCTCATCCTCCAACGCGGCAAATTCGGCGCGCAAGGCGGACAGTTCCGTGTCCAGACTTTCGATGCGGGCCACCAGTTCCTCCCGGCGACGTTCCTTCTGTGCACCTTCCCGCGCCGCCGCTTCCGCCTCCGCATCCACCATGCGGCTGTCATTGCGGATGGCGAGAAGATGGACCGCCCAGAAGGCGGCGGCGGTGGCGGCACGCACGAGGCCGTCCAACGCCTCGGCGCCGAGGAAGTCGGCGTTGGGATCGCCCAAGGCCCAAAGGAGCAGGCGGTAGACGACCTGCGCCAACTCGAACAGGATCAGCAGCGCGCCAACCAAGGCGATGCCGTACAGGTAGACGCGGCGGGGCCAGGACGCCCGCTCCGCGCGGCCGGAGTCATTGTCCTGCTCAGCCACGCGCTGGGCGGTGCGCCAGTGCAGCGACCAGACCGGCGCGCCCACAGCGATAAGGCTCAACCCGGAGGCGAGTTGGTGGGCGCGAAAGCCTTTCTCTGCCGAAGCCCCGCCGATGATTGCGAAATCCAGCAGCGCCCGCAACAGATCAACCAGCCCAATCCACAACAACAAGAGACCGGTGGCGGCCACGGCGTAGTAGTAGAGCCGCCGCACGAACTCGCTCTCGCTCGAGTCGCCATAGCGCTGCGCCTCGGCGGAAACCTGCATCCAGTGCCAGCGCCAGGCCAGCGCGCCCACCGGCAGAAAGCCGAGGGGCGTGGTGAGATCATCGATGTCGATATCGCCGGTATCGGCCGCGCCAAACAGAAAGAGGACGCCCAGTCTCAACAACATCGCCACGGGAACCAGCGTGATGGCCGCGGCGAGAACTGTGGCGACATAAAGATAGAGCCGCCGCAGCGCCATGCGGCCTTCGGGCGGCTGGGTGGTCATCAGACCATTCCAGTAGAGGTTGTTCAGCCGCCAAGCCAGTCCGCCGACCAGCACGGCGGCCAGCGAACCGGAGAGGCCCCGCTCCCGCCAGCCTGTGCCCACGGTCGCCAAGGCGGCGTCGCCGAACGGCTCCAGCAAGGCGCGCCAGACGAGGTTGAGGGTGTCGGCGGCGCCGGTGAGCAGCAGGCCAAGCCCCACCAGACCGGTAAGCAGTAGAAAGAAGCGCCGCCAACTGCCGGCCCAGCCTGACTCGACGCCCAGGTCGCCGTCCCCCTGGAGCAGACGGGCGAAGGACATAAACAGCGTAAGGTGGACGCCGGCGTGGAAAAAATTGGCGACCCACCCACCTGGTCTCAGTTCTTCCCCCGCCGGCGTCGCGCCGAGCAGGAGTTCGAGGCTGCCTTCGATGATGTGATAGAGGGCGCGGGCGCTGACATAGGCTGTGGTAGCGAGCACTGCGTAGAGAAACAGCTTGCGCAAGGCAGCGCGCGACTCACCGGGTTGGGTAACCAGACGGCGGATATACCGCCAGTGGATGAGAAAGATGGGCGCGCTGACGATCAGAAAGCCGCCGGGACGAGCGATGGCGCTTTGCACTGAGTCGGCGGCGGAGACCCCCAGAACTCTTTCATCCGAGATCCACTGCTGTACCAGAACATCGATCAGGTCGTAGGCGGCAGCCAGCCCGGCGATCAGACTGATGAAGGCGATAAGATAGAGATAGAGGCGGCGAATCATCGCCAACCGGGTCGTCTCTGTAAGTGTCTGCTCAGTCATTGTTTACGCCCTCAAAGGCAAGGAAAAGGAACTGCAGGAGAGAGAGGGGTTCACCCAGTCCTCTCTTCTATTGGCTCACTCCTCGGTGTTTGGCCTCAATAGAAAAGGTCGTCTGTGTCGATCTTCCACGCCCCATCCTCCCGCACGAGGGGAATGGTGCGCCGATAGGTCGAAGTGCCGCTGTCAAACAGGCCGCCCTGGCGGAAGTTGTCGATCGCCACAGTGACATATGCCTTGTCGCCTTCTTCGTTTATGTCCACGTCCAGGATGCGAAGCCGTCGCGCGGAGCGGCCGGAATCGTAATAGTTGAATCGCTCGCGGAAATCCACCTTGTCTTCATCTTCCAGTACATCCCGGGAGTAGTGACTCATGGCAACGTCCGGCTCATTTCGCACAGTGGCCAGGAACGCGTCGTGTACCACCGATTCCGGCGTGTCCTCATTGAGATAGTCGGCGCTCTGCCAGCCGCGGCCGCCGGTGAACGCTATCGTGATGACAGCGCCAACGACCAACAGCAGCACGCCGAGAATAATGCCCAACGTAAAGCGATCGATTTTCATGCCCATTGGTTCGCTTCCTTGTTTCTCCTCAGACTACTCGAAACCGGTCAACTCAAAGGTGGCCTGCGAACGTCCGTCAATGAATTTCACGACGGGGAAGGGGGCGGCCTGGGCCACCCACGCCTTGGTTGTGCGGTCGTTGGACTTCAACTCGACGACCCAAGTATCGAACGCGCCGGCCGGCACCGTAACGCTCTCGCTGCGCCTCACTTGTACGGCCACCCGCTCCATCTTGCCGGCGACCGGCAAAAAACTGTTGATCCGGGTAGCGTAGCCCTGCGCCAGTGGAAGCGCCCGCACAATCAGCAGCAATGTGCGCTCGTCGCGTATATCCGAAGGCACCTGCACCCGTTGATACACGGTTGCGCCCTGGCGATTGGTCAGCGCAATGTCGACCTGGGCGCCCTCGATCTGCGCCTCCACCACCTGCTTTCCGCCGCCGAAGGTACGGACGAGATAGCTGGAGACCGGGCGATAGCCGACCGGCTGCATCTCGATCGTTGCCAGCTCGCTCACGCCGGCGTCGTTGATCTCGCGGGTAAACGTCCAGCCGCCATCCTCCACCCGCCGGCCTACCTGGAAGGCGGCAGTACCGACGATGCGGCCTTCCCGGTTGGTCACCCGATAGGCGCTTGTTTCGCCATCCGTCCACACCGGCTCGCCAAAGACGAGCGGCTGCGGTTTGGCTGAACAGGCGGTAAGGGAGAAGAAGAGAGTGAAGAGGAGAGAGGAGAGAGTGAACACCCTCGCGACTGCGAAAGGGGTTGTTGAATGCGCTACCGCTTCGCTATATGAGCGCTTTGCGTAAGGCAGGCAACATTCACTTTTCACTCTTCGCTTCTCACTCCTCACTTCTCATTCCTCGCTCGTTTCTCCTGCATCCACTTGACCGCGGCCGCGGCCAGCGCGGCCGCGCCGATCGGCAGGGCGTCCTCGTCGATGCGGAAGGTGGAGGTGTGGACGTAATAGCGCTGGGGCCAGTCCGGGTTGTGCGTTCCCAGACGGAGAAAGCTGCCCGGCGCGGCCTGCGCCATGTAGGCGAAATCCTCAGCGGCCATCACCATTGGCGCCTGCGGCGCGTTCTCCTCGCCCAAGAACTCGGCTGCCGCGTCCAGCGCAATCTGCGTCGCTTCCGGGTCCAGAACGGTGGGCGGGTAGCCCTTCTTTATCGTCAATTCGAAGCTGCCGCCCAGGGCTTCGACGACCCCGCAGGCCCGGCGCAGCTCCTCTTGCAGCAGCTGGCGCGCCTGCGGCGTAAAGGTGCGGATCGTCCCGTTCAGATAGACGCTGTCGGGGATGACATTGTTCACGGTTCCGCCGTGAATCTGGCCGATGGTGATGACGCCCGGCTCGAGGGGGTCCAGCCGCCGGCTGACGATGTGGTGAATGGCATGAACGGCGTGGGCCGCCAGGACGATCGGATCGTTTGCTGCCTGTGGCCGCGCGGCATGGCCGCCGGCCCCGATAACGGTGATCTCGAACTCATCGGCCGCTGCCATCAGCGGGCCGGAGCGGCTGGCGACGATGCCAAGATCCTTCGTGGGGTCGACATGGATGCCAAAGACAGCGTCAACGTCCTCGAGGGCGCCCTCCTCTACCATGCGGATGCCGCCGGACTTGCCCTCGTCGTCGGAGGCTTCTTCGCTGGGCTGGAAGAGCAGGCGCACGTTGCCGGGCAGGCGGCCCTCGTCGGCCATCTCCTTGAGGAGAGTCGCCGCGCCCATCAGCATCGCGGTGTGGGCATCATGGCCGCAGGCGTGCATAATTCCCGGCCGCTCGCTGTCGAAACCGCTGCCGTTTTCCTCATGGATCGGCAGGGCGTCCATATCGGCGCGCAGCCCCACCAGCGGCCCGTCGCCGCCGCGGATATGGCCGACGACGCCGGTCTTGGCCACCTCCGTCTGCGTCTCTATCCCCAGGTCCAGCATCGTCTTGTTGACAAAGCCGGCGGTGCGATGTTCGGTGAAGGTCAGCTCCGGGTGTTTGTGAATGGTGCGGCGCCAGTTGCTGATTCGGGACTGGATGGCCTTGGCGCGCGTATAGAGTTCGGCGCTGGTAACAGCTTTATCGTTTGGCATCGGTTCGCTCCTGGTCGAGCATTTCTTACCCTCGCCGTTTGCGAGAGGACGCGAGCGGTTCGGGTGCTGTCGGCGGTTATAGGTCTGGGAAAACCATCATTTCAATGACCCATCCTGCGGGGTCGCTTCAGCCGTCATGTCATTATACTACGCTTCTGCGCTGTGGGCTTCGCCTGCATCCTCGGTGGTGCAGTCCAAAATGGGGGTGAGTCAGGTGGCGCAAGGGCACCCACAAGGGGTGCCCCTACCGGCATTTGCGGAGGGGCAAAAACATGGCTGCGGAAGCGGTAAGTCTGGGTGACACAACATCGGGACCGCACCCGGGTCGGAGGTGCCCTAGCAGACGCAGGGAGAGAAATTACACAGCTGATGTGTATTCCACTGCTTTGGGTTTCCTCGCAAGGGGGGAGAAATTGCACAGGCGATGTGCAATTCCACTGCTTTAGGTTTCCTCGCATTGGGGGAGAAAGATTACACAGTCGATGTGTAATTCCACTGCTTTGGGTGGCCTCGAATTGGGGGGGGAAGAAATTACACAGTCGATGTGTAATTTTCGCGGTGTCGGGTGCCCTCGCAAGGGGGATAGACCTTTGGGGGATATGTATCTTCGTCATGTTTTGTTGGTTTCATCGTGCACGCGGGGATTGACCGCAAGCGGGCGCCCCTACCCGTTTCAGGCAGCCTCTGGCGGTTTTGTCCCAGTTCGTTGCAATAGGTCTGCGCCCTCCTCGGTTGCTGCCAACGTTATGCAGTACGCATGGACTGCAATTGTGTCCCAAATTTTGCGCATTCCCGCCAATGCAGCACAATAAGCGAATCTTCCTCCAGTTACCGGGACCGGTGGCGTTGACAAGCCACCGGCCCACCATTATCCGAGGCGACCAATGACATCTGTTACCAGCCGTGAAATCCATCTGCGCAGCCGTCCGCACGGGCTGCCAACCGCGGAAAACTTTGCGCTCGTCAACGTCGAAGTGCCGGCACCCAGCCATCCAGACCAGGTGCTGGTGCGCAACCGATTTATCTCTGTGGATCCC
Organism: Caldilineaceae bacterium; assembly: GCA_965220715.1. Classification (GTDB taxonomy): domain Bacteria; phylum Chloroflexota; class Anaerolineae; order Caldilineales; family Caldilineaceae; genus Bin5. The sequence goes on along the minus strand of OZ244843.1, from coordinate 1,051,915 downwards.
TACATGCGCGGGCGGATGCGGGATACGCGCAGCTACACACCTCCTTTCGGGCTGGATGAACCGCTCACCGGCGGCGCGGTTGGTGAGGTAGTCAACTCGACCAGCGACCAGTTCGCGGAGGGTGATTTCGTCCTGCATATGTTCGGCTGGCGGGAATACGCGTTGGCCGAGCCGCGCCACCTGACAAAGGTCGATCCGGCGCTGGCGCCGCTCCAGAGCTACCTGGGCGTGCTGGGTATGCCGGGAATGACAGCCTATGTCGGCCTGCTGGACATCGGCAAACCGCAGCCGGGGGAGACGGTGTTCGTCTCGGGCGCGGCCGGCGCGGTCGGCTCCGAGGTCTGCCAGATCGCGAAGATCCAGGGCTGCCGCGTGGTGGGCTCAACCGGTTCACAGGTCAAGGCGCGCTGGTTGGAGGAGGTCGCGGGCGTGGATGCGGCGATCAATTACAAGGAGACAAGCAATCTGCGGGGTGCGCTCAAGAAGGCCTGCCCGGACGGTATCGACGTCTATTTCGAGAATGTCGGGGGCGTGCATCTGGAGGCGGCTCTCCAGTATATGAATAACTTCGGCCGCATCGCTGTATGCGGGATGATCAGCATGTACAACGCCACGTCTGCCCAGCCCGGCCCGGCAAACATGGCCCTGATGATCGGACGCCGGCTGAAGATGCAGGGCTTTATCGTGTCGGACCATCTTGAACGCCGCGACGACTTTCTGCGCGATGTCTCCGGATGGATGCGGGACGGAAAGCTCAAATGGGAGGAGACGATCCTCGATGGCATCGAGTCCACGCCCGAAGCATTCATCGGTCTGTTCCATGGCGAAAACCTGGGCAAGATGCTGGTCAAGGTGTAAGGGCAGTGGTCAGTGGTCGGTGGGCAGTGGTCAGTAACTGCTGCTAACGCAGGAGATCACTGAGGATTGGAGACTTTGGGGAGGTAGGGCGAGCTTATGGGTACGCGAGCGATGCAGCCCCCGATGGGGCTTTATTTTGAGGAGTTTGCGGTCGGTGATGGCTGCGAGAGTGTCGGCCGCACGGTAACCGAGGTGGATATTGTCAACTTTGCTGCGCTGTCCGGGGACTGGAACCGGATCCACACCGACGCGCATTACAGCCAGGAGCAGATGTTCGGCGAGCGGGTCGCACACGGGCTGCTGGTGCTGAGTATCGCCAGTGGACTGGCGGTGCGGATGGGCTTTATGGAGGGCACTGTTCAGGCCTTCATGCAGTTGGAATGGCAGTTCCGCCGGCCGGTACTGATCGGGGACACGGTGCGTTTGCGGGCGACCGTGCGCGAGAAGAAGCCGATGCGGCGCATGGGCGGCGGCGTGGTCACCTTCAAAATGGAGATGCTGAACCAGAAGGATGAAGTCTGCCAGCGCGGTAGTTGGGAGATTCTGTGCAAGAACCAGCCGGCAGAGAGCGAGGAGGGAGAGCAGGAGTGAGGCGTGCCGAAGGCTTTTGCGACCCTGGCCGCTGGGCGTTTGCAAGAGTCTGAGCGATGTTCTCTCTTTTCTCAATTCCCGGGCTTTTCGCGCTCCTGCTTGCGCTGCTGGGCGGTTTGCTGTTGTGGCTGGGACGCCGTCAGCGGCAGAGCAGCGGCTTGCCGGCGGGCACTGTGCTTTACCGGGATACCGAAGAGATGGAGGCGCCGGAGCGTCCGCTGCGCAGCCGGCGCTATGGGCTGGTGGGGCGCCCGGATTATCTGGTGCGGACGCGGGAGCGGGGCAGGCGCTACGTCGTCCCGCTGGAGGTCAAGAGCCGCAGACGCCCGGCCCAGCCTTACGCCAGCCACATCCTGCAACTGGCGGCATACTGTCTGCTGGTTGAGGATAACTTCGACGCTGCGCCCCCCTACGGTCTGCTGCGCTACGCCGACGCCACGCTACAGATTCCGTACACAGACGAGTTGCGCCGTCGGGTGCTGGATACGGCCGCCGAGATCCGGCAGGCGCGTCGCGCGCCGGATGTGCCGCGCAGCCACAGTGAGCCACCGCGCTGCGCGGCCTGCGGGTATCGCTCCGCCTGCGGGTCGGAGGCGCTTAACTGATAGTTTTTAGTTTCTGGTTTTTTGTTTGGCATAAAGTAGATATGGGCTATGCGCCCAGTTCTCAGATTCCGGCTTCGGGCAGCGTAGTTTCGCCGCCAAAGCAACTGGCGGCCAGAGATTCATTGTCCACCGACGCAGTTCGAGTGTGCCCCAACCTACAGGGCCAGCCAAGTTTGTAAGAGGAACATATTATGTCAACACGAATGTTGATTGTCACTGTTTCTACCTTCCTGCTTGCAACTGCATGTACTCCGCAAAGCTTGCCAGTCGATTTACCTTTGCTCATCAACACACCATTGCCAACCTTTACGCCCCCGCCGGTAGTATTGACTTCTACTCCGATACCTCAACCTGTCCATACGCCCACCACCACCATTCAGCCAGTCGATTGCGTAATGCATGGTGGTAGCCCTGCTCCTTCTCTTCCTGACACGGATTGCAGGGCTTGGGAAATGCTCTACTCACTAGTGTTGATGACCAGTATGACGGCGAACAAAAGTCAACGCCTTACGGCATCAGAGCTTGTCACTCTTGAAACGGAGCTATATCCCCTCTTTGTCCAAGCTCATCTCAACTGTGGAGAATGGCTTGAACCATATAAAGATTATGAGCCAATTACAGACTACCTTTACATCATCTTGGCTATAGGTTTGCAAGAGTATGGATATGACCCTGCCTCTTTACTCTTATTTCTTATAGAGGGAGCTTCTACCGAAGAGTTTGCTGAAATGTCTGAATCGATTGGTTGCACTAAGAATCTTCTCCTGCTCTTTGTCGCATACTCTGAATAACCGAAGGCGAAATATAGTCATACACCAAGTTAGTGTGGACTCATGCAGAACCCATACCAACTCGCCCTGTGCCTGATCGGCCACATAGATTGCACTTGGTAGGGAGCCTTGGCAATTGAAGCGTGGAGTTAACGAGGTACAAGCCCCTATCTACTCATTACCTTCAGTTTTTAGTAACCCCACTCGCACGCGCAAGCTCTTGGCTTGGTCCCTGTTGGGATTCACATCAGACGTGATTGACTGTACTTTTCCTGGGGGCAATTGGGGGAGTGCGGACAGCGTCTGTTTTGCTTTCCTATGGGGGAGCTACTAAGCCGGATGCAGTGCCTGTCTTGATCAGCTCTTCATCTTCGCCGCAATTCAGGTTATCTCATCGTGTATTTACTGGCAGCCGCCACTTTGGATGAGCCGCACTGTCGGCATGCCACGATGGTGGGGAAGAACCTGTACTGTGGGTAGACAGAGGGAGGTGTCGAACTGCAGTGGTCAGTGGCGAGTGGCGAGTGGTCAGTTAAGGGCGCCTGCTTGCTTGGCTGGCGGGCTTGGCTGGCTGGGCGGCGGTGCTGAGCTCGGCCGCTAGCCTGAGCGTTTGCATCGCGGCAATCAGCTGGAAGGCTTTTTCATTGTCATTGTCGTGCGCGTGCATCGATGGCTCCTTCAACTTGTGGGCGGCAGGGCAGGCGTGCGGGCAGGGCCGCTTTATGCTGGCGGGGGATCGTCGTCGGCGGCGCGGAGGTGCCGGGCGACGGCGGCGCGAAACGCGTTCAGCTCGTCTTTAATGTCGGAGACGAGGTCGTCGGTATGAGCCAGCAGCGCTTGGTTGCGGGCGTCGTCCGCGTTGCCCAGGTGCCCGGCGACGTAGGCGCGAAACAGGCCCAGCTCGCCTTTAAGATCGGAGAGAAGGTCGTCGGTGCATGTCAGCAGAGCCTGGCTGCGGTCGTCGTGGTCCGCTTGGACGGCGATCTTATTGGCGGCGGCGGTAAGCCTGGCGAGGGTGTCGCGGCGCTCGCGGCTCATCTCGGCCATCGTGTCGTCGCGTTCGCCCTGCCGCTGCCTGCCGTCGATCGATGCTTCGGCGCGGTCGAGCGGCGTGGCCGTGCCGGCGATGTAGCGCTCAATGCGGGCAAGCTGGCGCTCAATGCGGTCGAGAGCGCCGTCGGCGGGCGCGGGCTGTGTGTCGACGAGCGCCTCCAGGCGGTCGAGCCGTTCTTCGATGCTGTGCAGACGTTCGCGGTTCTGTTTTGACATGGGGGGGGACTCCTGTCAGATGGTGCCGATGTGCAAAGGCACAGATGTGTAAATGGACAAATGTACATCGGCTGCGGGCGCGAATACGGGCGATCGTCCACCGAGTATCCAACGCGGCCGCCGGCGCTGTCCAGAGGATTCGGGACCAGTTTCGGATACATGCGGGGCGAGCCAGGCCGGGCGGGCTTGCCTGGCTGGCTGGCATGGCGATCGGCTGGGGATGCTGCGGCTGGGCTTGCGGTGCGGGCTGGGCGTGCTTGCTTCTGGCGGTTGCGGCGCGTCAAGCTGGCGTGGAACTGCAGTGGTCGGTGGTCAGTGGTCAGTGGTCAGTGGCTTGAGACAGCAAGTGGGGGAGAAGACATTGTTGGCTAGACATGTTGCTGGGGAAGAACAGACACGGTGTCTAGCCAGAGGGGGGCGTTGCGGGGGCGCAGCCCCTGCACAAGGGAGGGCGCTTGCGCCCGACCGCCCGGAACTGCAGTGGTCAGTGATCGGTGGTCAGTGGTCAGTGACTGCGGCGATTGATTGAGGGTAGGTGTGAAGGGGAGAGAGGCATCTTCGCTCGCCTCATTCCGGGTCGGGAATTGAGCAGGGCTGAGTAGTCACGAACCCGTAGAGATTCACTTCAGACGTAAATGACTGTACTTTTCTTTGGAGCAATTGGGGCGGGGAAAGCTTCTAGCCCGCTTTTCTATCCGAATGAGAGGTATTCCATTGCGTCTTCTTCGGATTCGGCTCCGGCGCGGCCTCTGACAATCAGCTCGACAACGTCATCCAATCCAACTTCAGAGACGTTCAGGATTCCCTGCCTGCGCCCTCCCTTGAGGACCATGACACGGTCGCCGATGGCCAAAATGTCGGGAATGCGCTGTGTGATCAGGACGATGGAATGACCATCATCCCGCAGGTCCTTGATCAGACGCAACAAGGTGTTGGCTTCTCGAACGCCCAACGCCGCGGTAGGCTCGTCCATCAGCAGGATCTTGGCGTCAAAGGCAATCGCTTTGGCAGCGGCCACCATCTGGCGCTGGCCGCCGGACATCCTCTCAACCTTCAACTTGGGGGAACTGATATTTATATTCAGCCTTTTGAGCAGCGCGGCGGATTCGGTATACATTTTTTTCTTGTCGAGGATACTAAGTAACGGCAGGCCTCTTGTATATTCGCGGCCGAGGAAAATGTTGCGAGCGACATCCAGGTTGTTGCACAGGGCCAGGTCCTGGTAGATCATTTCGATGCCGCAGCTGCGGGCGTCGCGGGGATCGCGTATCGACACTTCCTCGCCATTTATGAAGATCTGCCCGCTGTCGGCGACGTGCGCGCCGCTGAGTATCTTCATCAGCGTCGATTTTCCGGCCGCGTTGTCGCCTACCAGCCCAAGAATCTCTCCTTCCCGCAACTCCAGGTCCACCTGGTTCAACGCCTGGACGCTGCCAAATCGCTTGGATATTCCCTGCATTTCAACAATATAGTTGCTTTCCAAGGTCCTCCTCCTGATAGGAGTGCGTAAAGGAGCGGGAGAAGAGAGGACATCTCCCACTCCTTGTTCAGCCAATTACCACAGATCGGGGAAGTTGTCCACGTTTTCCTCGGTAATCAGAACGGCCGGCGAAGTTTGCCAGAAGATCACCGGGCGATTCTCGGCCAGGTCTCTGGCGGACTGAATGATCTTGACGGCGATGAACGAGGCGTCATTCAGGACGGTGCCCCACATGGTGCCGTCGCGAATGGCATCGTACACCTCCGCGGCGCCACCATCAACGCCAAGCACCTTGATGCTGTCGGCAAGACCGGCCTCTGCGATGGCCCTGACTGCGCCCAGGCACATGTCGTCGTTATGGCAGTAGACCATGTGGATCTGGTCTGGGTAGGCGGTCAGGTAGTTTTCCATAACGGTGCGCGCTTCTTCGCGGTTCCACATGCCGGTGTCCACGGCGACAAGCTCTCTGCCCGGGCAGTTCTCGGCGACGTATTCACGGGCGGAAGAGCGCTGCGGCACAAGGCCATGACCGGTGGCCCCTTCAATGATGACCCAACCCTGGCCGTCTTCCAGGGCCTGGCATACGGCCATGCCGGCCGTCGCGCCCTCTGCCCAGCCCGACGAGCCGATCATCGTGTTCACGTAGCCCAGGCCCTCTTCGTCAAGATCGGCGCCTTCGGCGATCACGGGGATGCCGGCTTCCTGAGCCTCTCTGAGGGCGTCGTTGAGCGCCGACATGTCATAGGGAACCAGGGCGATCACGTCGTACTGCTTGGTGATGCAGTCCTCGATCAGGCGAATCTCGTTCGGTATGTCCCCCTGCGTGTCGTAGACATCATATTGGAAACCGAAGACATTGGCCTCCTTTTCCGCCAAAGTGACTTTGGCCGTAGAGTAAGGATGCCCCAGTTCAATGATGTGGCAGATGCGCAGGTCTTGCGCCAAAGGCCAATCTTTGGCTTCCGTCTGCACCTCTGAGGCTGCCCCATCTGTCGCCACCATCTGCCCATCAGGCATAACGCAGGCTGTAAACAGGGATGCGAGGACCAGCATAGCGATTACGACTAAAAAATGCTTGCTCATCTCTTTTCTCCTTAGTTCTGATTAGACTGTTCATGCAAGTCGTTGTCACATCTGGAGCGAACGATTTTGCATATAAGTTTCCAGTTCCTGGTGTGCCCTTGTATACGAGCGTTGTTACCAAGAACTGAGGACTCTACAGGCGTATGCAAAATCCTGAACTGCGGAACAGACTCTTTGCTCCAAGTCACCGTTCCAAATCACCCATAGGCCCTCCTATCACTACGATGTTTTCGGCAACGGTCAGGCCGTGCGGCGTCCGCGGTTCATGTAGACATCCGAAATCACAACGGAAACCAGGATGATGCCCTGGATCACCCATTGCCAGTAAGCGCTGACGCCGAGAAGATTGAGCGAGTTACGGACTACACCCAGAAGAATGACACCGGCCACGGCGCCCAGGACGTTGCCTACCCCTCCAAAAAGAGATGTGCCGCCGATAACGGTGGCAGAAATTGCAAAGAGGGCTGTGTCTCTGCCCACGCCGGGATTTGCGCTTACGGCACGGGATGCCAGCAAGACGCCGGCAATTCCGCTGCAGAGGCCGGCCACCACGAAGGCAAGCGCAAACAGAAACTTCACGTTCAGGCCTGCCCGGTGCGATGCATCCGAATTGCCGCCGATGGCGTACCAGTAGGTGCCCAGGCTGGTCTGCGTCATGATCAGATGGGCGATGATGCCGATACCAAAGAAGGCCAGGGCGGGAAACTCGAAGATCCATAACTTGGCCGACCCCATCCAGCCGAACCCCTCTGCATGGCCGTAAATCGTCGTTTCGTCAGTGATGATGAATGTCAGTCCCTTTACCACGACCATGGTCGAGAGCGTGGCGATGAAAAAATTGACTCTCATCCTGGTTACAACGAAGCCATTGACAATCCCCACACCGGCTCCCGCCAGAATGCCCAGCAGAGCTGCCAAGGGAACGCCCAGATCCTGGGTCAGAGCAAAGACTACGCCCCCCAGTGCCAAGGTGGCGCCCACACCGAGGTCGATTCCCCAAGCGATCATCAGGATGGTCAGACCAATAGAAATGATCCCGTCAATCGAGAACTGCGTTGTCATCTGGGTGATGTTGCGTTCCGAGGCGAAGAACGGAACGAACAGAACCGCATACGTGAGTGCAATCCCGAGCAGGACAAAGGCGCGGTACTCGATGAGCCACTGAAGGAGTTCCCCCCATCTTCTCGGCGGCCATCCCGCGCGCCTCTGGGATGCGTCTCCGCCCGGCTCGGACAAGACCGTAGATTGACCTTCCGGCGTTGGATTTTCGCCCATGAATGACCTCGTGAATTCGCAGCAGGTTCGCTTAGAAGGGCACGGTACCCTTGCAAAGCGAGGCACAACCCGGCTTCAAACCGGCGCCGTCTCTGTTTTCTTTTCCCTGCCCATTACCTGGATGGCAACCAGGCCAGCGGTTACAATTCCCTGGACAACCAACTGTGTTGCCGGCTCAAATCCGAGGATTGTAAGCGAATTGTTCAGCATAGCGACGAGGATGGCGCCCCACACTCCTCTGGCAACACTGCCTCTGCCGCCAAAGATGTAGTTTCCACCCAGGACAGATGCCGTAATGGCATGAAATTCGTAGTTCAGCCCAATGAAATAATGTCCGGAGCCGGCGCGCGCGCTGACAACCATGGCGGCAACGGCGGAGCAAACACCGGTGGCGATATACATCAGCGTCCGGTACAGGGGGACTCGCACACCTGCCAACTTGGCCGCCTCTTCATTTCCTCCGATCGCGTACACCCTGGCGCCCAGTGACGTTTCCGACAATATCAGGTGCATGATTAGCGCAAGAACGAGGAAGATAATTGTTGGTACTGCAAACGGGCCTATAAATCCATCCGCAATCAGAAGGAATGGACTGTTTCGAGGAACCCTGTAGTAATAGCCGCCGGCGCTAAGCAGGGCGATTCCCTGGAAGATCGTCATCGTGCCCAGGGTGGTAAGCATGGGATTCGCTTTCAACCTGCCGACCAGAAAACCGTTGAATATGCCTGCTGCGAGTCCGATGGCAAGGCCGAAGATGATGGTGGTGGCGATGCCGGCGCCTCCTTCGAGCATGGCGACCATCGTCACACTGATCAGCGACACGATGGCGCCTACGGAAAGGTCAAAACTGCCGCTGACCATCATCCAGCAGACGCCCACAGTCACGATGCCGTTGATCGACGACTGGCGGAGCACATTAATCAGATTGCGGGTTGTCAGGAAGCGCGGGTTCAAAACTCCCGTCAACACGACCAATACAACCGTGAGGAGGACCTGCGGCTCCCTCAACAGGAAACTGCCGAGAGCATTCAACTGGCCGCGGCCGCGCAATCTGCCTGGTATGGAAGCTAGTGTAAAGGAAGAGAAGATCATGATCGATCTGCTGCGTTTGCCTGGCAGGTGAACGCTTCTTCTCCGCCGCCGCCGGACCTCGGCATGGGCAGTGCATATTGCCCTAACTTGGGTGGCGGGTGGTTAGCAGTTTCTGGATAAATTCCACTGTCCACAGGCGGCACAGGTTGCAATCGTGTGAAGATTCTTGGGTTTGTCTGGGGAATCCCATGTGGTGTGCTGAGTTAGCCCTTGGGCAGCTTTGCTCCAGACGTTCTGTGAGCAAAAACCGCTGCCTCTCTCAGCAGATCATAGGGAAAATAGCATTATCTGTCAAGGCTGTTTCAGGCACTGGCGACGCCCCTGTTGGAGGCGCAGGAGCGGATGCGAAATGGCGTTGAATCGCCGCTCTTTGGGCGGTGCGAGCTGCTGCGGGGAGTGAGAGATTTGGCGTGAAAGGGGAGAGTGACTAACTGCAGTGGTCAGTGGTCAGTGGTCAGTGGTCAGTGGGGCCTTATGCTAGTTAGCGTTTGAAAAAGTCCTCTGGTGAGATAACTTTGGAGGTCTCGACCAACCAAAGTATTTCACCAGGAGGACCAAGCGAATGATAGCCCACTTTGACGACTTCTGTCTATGGGTATATGTACTCGGGGTGCAGTCCACATTTGGGGTGGGAATAGTAGGGAGGGGAATTCATGCCGGCGGTGGCTGAAATTATTCGCCGGCTTTGAGAGAGGCACTGGGCAGGCACACGGCCTGCCCCTACCGTCCGCTGTTTGGTGGGCAAAGGGCAGGCACAAGGCCTGCCCCTACCGTCCTTTGCGTGGGCGGCGATGGCTCCGTTGCTAGCCGAGGGATAGGAATTTGTACCCAAATTTTGGACCGCACCCATGTACTCGTTGACGACATGTGCAAGGAACTGGAATGGCAGCTGAGACGACCGCGGCCGGAGCCTGACTGTAGCGACAGTGAATTGATAGCGATCTGTCTCGTCGGCGAGTGTCTGGGATGGGACGTGGAAACAGAGTTACTCAGTCATATGCAGGCACATCAGGATAAGTTTCCGATCTTGCCGGAGCAGAGCCGTTTCAATCGACGACGACGTAACTTGATGCGGATTATCAATGAGATGCGGCGTATGATGTTGGCTGGAATGGAGCTCTTTTTGGACGAGAAATGTGTAGTCGATAGCCTGCCCATTCCGGTGGTTCAGTTCCATCTGGCGCCGCAATCGCGCGGCGATTGGCCCGCTTATGGGGCCAATTATGGTAAGGTCTCCTCGAAGAAGAGGACGATCTTCGGCTTCAAGCTCCATATGCTGATCACGATAGGTGGTCTCATCCTCGATTTCGAGTTAGCTCCTGCCAGCGTCGGCGACTTGGCTATCGGGCGTGAACTCCCGCAAGAACACCACAACCGCATCGTCACCCATTCTTAGCAATCACCCTTCCTCAATTGGAGGGTTCCCTAGAGACAACTGGGACACAGGAGCCGCCGAAGATTGGTACAGGATTCCCTATAGGGAAGGGGGTTCAATGTCGAGGGCACGGCCGTGAACTGTGCGCCTGGTCGGTGACGAAGATTTTGGTCGACCCTTACTGAGCGCTTGGCATCCCACCCACCTTGCATTAAGTTCCGGCTTAGCAGAAACTCTACCTTATAACATGCAGCGGCCCTTCCAGCTCACTCTTCAGCGAGACCGTTCGCAAGATTGAGAGAAGATTAAACAGCAAGTCACGGTGGCCACCTGCCAGAAGAGGAATTAGACATGAAAAGAGTGTGGTTGACTCTCTGTGCGGTGATGGTGTTTGTGTCGGCCTGCGCGACCGAAACGTTTCCGATTCTGATACCTTCTGCGGAAGAGCCCACAGAACAGAATCCGGCCGCACCGGAGGAAAGAGCCGCGCTGGTCGCCCTCTACCAGGCAACCAATGGCGCCAACTGGACGCACAGCGACAACTGGCTGAGCGATGCGCCGGTCGCTACCTGGTACGGCGTCGTCACTGACGACGGTGGCGGCGTAACTGAACTGAACCTCCCAGCGAACGGGTTGAGCGGGCCGATTCCCGACCTGAGCGCGCTCACCAGCCTGATATGGCTGGACCTCGGTCACAACCAGTTGCGCGGGCCGGTTCCCGACCTGAGCGCTCTCACCAGCCTCTCGAGGCTTTTCCTCGGCGTCAACGGGTTGAGCGGGCCGGTCCCCGACCTAAGCGCCCTCACTAACCTGACAAGTCTGGACCTCGAGTCCAACCAGTTAAGCGGGCCGATCCCCGACCTGAGCGCCCTCACTAACCTGACAAGTCTGGACCTCGAGTCCAACCAGTTGAGCGGACCGGTCCCCGACCTAGACGCACTCTCCAACCTGACGGAGCTGGATCTCGGCGGCAACCAACTGAGCGGGCCGGTTCCGGATATGAGCGCACTGGTCAACCTGATAAGTCTGTCCCTCACAGGCAATCAGTTGTGCCTGTCTGAAGACATAGACTTGTCTGGTCTAAGTGAAATTGCGGCCGCCCACCTGCAGAGCCTGAATCTGCCCTCCTGTACAGACGCCCAGCCCCCGGTGCCGCCACAGAATCCGGCCGCACAGGAGGAAAGAGCCGCGCTGGTCGCCCTCTACCAGGCAACCAATGGCGCCAACTGGACGCACAGCGACAATTGGCTGAGCGATGCGCCGGTCGCTAGCTGGTACGGCGTCGTCACGGACGACGGCGGCCGCGTAATTGAACTGAACCTCCCAGCGAACGGGTTGAGCGGGCCGATTCCCGACCTGAGCGCTCTCACCAGCCTCTCGAGACTATCCCTCCAGACCAACCAGTTGCGTGGGCCGGTCCCTGACCTGAGCGCTCTCACCAGCCTGATATGGCTGGACCTCGGTCACAACCAGTTGCGCGGGCCGGTTCCCGACCTGAGCGCTCTCACCAGGCTCTCGAGGCTTTTCCTCGGCGTCAACGGGTTGAGCGGGCCGGTCCCCGACCTGAGCGCGCTCACTAACCTGACAAGGCTGGACCTTGAGTCCAACCAGTTGAGCGGGCCGATTCCCGACCTGAGCGCGCTCACTAACCTGACAAGGCTGGACCTCGAGTCCAACCAGTTAAGCGGACCGGTCCCCGACCTAGACGCACTCTCCAACCTGACGGAGCTGGATCTCGGCGGCAACCAACTGAGCGGGCCGGTTCCGGATATGAGCGCACTGGTCAACCTGATAAGTCTGTCCCTCAGAGGCAATCAGTTGTGCCTGTCTGAAGACATAGACTTGTCTGGTCTAAGTGAAGTTGTGGCCGCCCACCTGCAGAGCCTGAATCTGCCCTCCTGCACAGGCGCCCAGCCCCCGGCGCCGCCGCAGAATCCGGCCGCACCGGAGGAAAGAGCCGCGCTGTTCGCCCTCTACCAGGCAACCGACGGCGCCAACTGGACGCACAATGACAATTGGCTGAGCGATGCGCCGGTCGCTGCCTGGTACGGCGTCGTCACTGACGACAGCGGCCGCGTAACTGAACTGAACCTCCCTGCGAACGGGTTAATCGGGCCGATTCCCGACCTGAGCGCTCTCACCAGCCTGACGTATCTGGACCTCGGTTACAACCGGCTGAGCGGGTCCATCCCGGATATGAGCGCACTGGCCGGCCTGTACTGGCTCTCCCTCGATCACAACCAGCTGACCGGGCCGGTTCCGGATCTGGGCGCTCTCACCAGCCTCTCCAGGCTTTTCCTCGGCGCCAACGGGTTGAGCGGTCCGGTTCCGGATATGAGCGCACTCACGAGCCTGACGTATCTGGACCTCGGTTACAACCAGCTGACCGGGCCGGTTCCGGATCTGGGCGCCTTCACCAGCCTCTCGTGGCTGAACCTCAGAGGCAATCTGTTGTGCCTGCCCGAAGGAGCAGTGTTATCTGGCCCGAATGAAGTTGTGGCCGCCCACTTGACGAGCCTGAATCTGCCGACCTGCACGGACGCCGAACTTGCGACGGCGCAGGGCGTACCGCAGACTTGACGCCGATCATCAGTGACGGCCAGGGCACACTTGCACGAGGGGGGACGTTGGCCAACGTCGTCAGTTGCGACCCTCGCCTCTGGGACAGCATCGGCCGCAATGGGGCGTGGGGGCGGCAGGCGGACCGATTGGAGGCTACAGAAGGTCTTTGGGTACCTGAAGCGCTGGAAAAGACGCTCAGGGCGGCTTCGTGCAACTCCTGGAGGCGCGGCAGGTATGACGTTTTGCGGGTTGCAAACGACCTCGCCCCATGTTTTAGCTTACTTCTACTGCCGACAGGATGGATCCGCGCGGCGGCGGTCAACTGAGCGGGGAGGGGCCGTGCGCGTGACTGGGAATGTCGGGAGTCGCACGATTATCTATTCACTCCTTCCTCAAACACTCCCTTTCATAACCCTCAACCCTCTCTGGACTGCACCCGCCACAACGAGATCAGAGTCGTTCATGCACGATCTTTCCCTCACGCAACGCAGCGCGTAGAACGCTGCCGACGACGTTGCCGCGGCGGGCGATCTCATCGTGCGTGGTCACCACGATATCTTTGCTGACGGTGAGGTCGCCCAAAGCTCGTCTCATTTCGACCGCGGCGCGGCGCTTGTCCTCCACCTCGTCTATGACGACGAGTAGGTCTCCGTTTTCAGCGCGCCCGGGGATGCTGTGAATGGTGCGGAGCTGCGCATGGCAGGCGGCATCTCGAGACCGGCAGCCGGGTCATCCTCGCTACCGCCCACCTCGACCACAACCCGGCCAACAGCTCCGAAGGCAACCTGGCAGCACTCTGCCAGAAGTGTCACAACGGCTACGATGCCGGCAAACGTCACGCCAACCGCAAGAATCGCGCCCTCGCCGCCGCCGGGCAGTTTCCGCTGTTGTGAGATGGACGATGGGTTGCTTTGACCTGTTGAGGGAACTGGCCTTTCACAACTAGCATAAGGCCCTAGTGGTTAGCAGTTTCTTGCCACTATCTACGAACCATGGCTGTCAAAGACGAGCCGGTAGTCTTCGGGCAGGTCGATATCGAAGAGGAGCGAGGCCGACTCGATGACGTGCACGGGGATGCCCGCGTCCGCGGCCAGGCGCTGGTGACGCTGGAAACTGTCGCGGCCGAAGGCGAAGGGGATTGCCTGGCCCGGCTGGAGCAGAAGTGCGTTGGTGCCGCCGTCGCGGCTGGGGGCGATGATGATCTGGGGGGCGCGGCCGCGGGGGGAGGCCACTGTGCGCACGTCTGCGGCTGTCAGGTTGGGCATGTCGGTGGGGAGGACCAGGACTTTGGTTGCGCCGCGGGCGGCGGCGTAGCGGGCAGCCTGGGTCAGGGCCGCGTTGAGCTGCGGTTCCGATTCGGTGTCCGACTGGCTGCAGGACGAGGGCGGCAGACCTTCCGGGGCCGACCCGCGGTGGGCGGTTGGCGTGGTGATTGGCAGACTCTCTTCGGTCAGCGCATGGCTGCCTGCTTGTTCGGCCACGGTCAGGGCGTTGCTGTCGCGGCTGACGACGACGATCTGCGCGTCAATTTGCGCCTTGTTGATGGCGGCCAGGGTACGGGTGAGGAGTTCGCGGTTGAGGGCGTGCCGCTGCTGGGGAGAGATACAGGCGGCCAGGCGGCTTTTGCCCTCGTTGAAGGGCTTGACGGGAACGACTACCCACAGGCCGGACTTGCTCCTCGGGTTATTCGCCATTTTCGTGCCGGGGCGCATTTGCAGTGCAGTCGTTGCTTTGCAGGTTCTGGGTGAACTGCAGGACCTCCGCAGCAAGGCGCCGTTTGGAGGGCAGGTCGGTCATAATGGTATCGGTCGTCAGCGTGGGCAGGGAAAGCCGATTCTCCTCTGCCCGGTCCTGCTGGTCAATGACAAATCCATCCAGCAGACCGGCGTAGTGCTCGACGAGAGTCAGTGGCAGATGATTGAGATGGCCCATCTCGCGCATCATCTTGGCTGCCGGGCCTTTGACGGCGCGGCCGCCGACGATCGGGCTGACTGCGACGACCGGGGCATCGCTCGCTCGCACCAGATCGCTGAGGCCGGGCACCGAGAGGATCGGGTCCACGCTGAGATAGGGATTGCTGGGGCAGATGATTATTTGCGCGGCGGATTGCAATGACTCGGCTACTTCTGGGGCGAGGTCCGCTTTGTCGGCGCCGACGAATGTCAGCCCCCGAAAGGTCGGTTCGCAGCGGCGGCGCACGAAATAGTCCTGAAAAGGGAGATCGCCTTCGTCGGTATGCACGAGGGTTCGTACCGGCTGGTTGCACATCGGCAGGATGCGGGAGGGGATGTCCAGTGTTCGGCGCAGGCGGTCGGTTACTTCGGTGAGATTGACGCCTGACTTCAGCCAGTTGTTGCGCAGCAGGTGGAGGGCCAGATCCTTGTCGCCCAGGCGGAACCATGACTCCCCGCCCAGGCGCTCCATCTCGGCCAACACGTCCCAGGTTTCACCAGCGCGCCCCCAACCGGTCTGCGGGTTGTTGACGCCTGCCAGCCCGTAGAGCACCGTGTCGATATCCGGGCAGATGGTCAGGCCCCAATGCTCGAAATCATCGCCTGTGTTGACGATGACCGTCAGCGCGCCCGGTGGCAGAGTTTCCTGCAAACCGGCCGCGAATTTGGCCCCGCCGACACCACCGGCCAGGGCCACCACCGGCGAAAGTTTCTCCAATGTTGGGGCCATTGCACACGTTTTTCGTATTGTGCATTACGCATTACGCAATGCGGTGCTCAGCGCCACATCACCCGTTGCGCCAGTGGAAGCCGCTCTCGCTGCTTCTCTTCGGCGGCGTAGCCGAGTGTGATCAGCGCCTGGGGATGCCAGCTGTCCGGCAGGTCGAGCGCATCCCGCACCAAATCGGGAACGAACAGGGGCGCGCACATCCAGCAGGCGGCCAAGCCGTATTGGTGCGCTGCCAGCAGCAGATTCTGGCAGGCCAGGGCCGTGCTTTGCACCGCCATCAGCCATTCAGCCTCCTGGCGGCGCTGGTCCGGGTAGTCGTCCATCTCTTCCACAGAAACGGAGGCCGCCACCAGCGCCGGCGCGCCGGTGATGCGGGCGTGGCTGATGCGTACCCGTCGTTCGACCAATGCGGCGTCTACCCCATCGGCGCTCAGATCGGCGCGCCAACGTGCGCCCATGCGGTCGCTCAACTCCTGCTTGGCCGTTTCGGTGGTGACAACGCAGAAGCGCCAGGGCTGGCGGTTGTGGGCCGAAGGCGCCCAGATTGCGGCCGTCAGCAGCTTTTCCAGCAACGACTGCGAAATTGGGTCGGGCCGGTAGCGTCGGACAGACCTCCGCCCGCGGATCAGCCCCCAAAACCAGCTGTCGTCGACCTGGGACGCCCAATCCAGTTGCCGGCAACCGTTGGGGTCGTCGCCGATCAAGCCCGCCGCCACATTCTGCTGTTTCTGCATGGCACGGAATTATAGCATGGACTGGTGCGAGTCGAAATGTATTGCGGATTGCGGGGTGCGGCCCTAGCGCGCGGCGACCGGCGCGGGGCGCAGAGGATTCCTGCTTCTTTGACGCTCTGTTCTGACACGTGTACAATGCAAACATTGGTGGCGAGGCAGTTTCAAGTTTTCAGTTTTCGGTGGAGGCCGCGCCCGGGCAACCACAGAACTGACAGTCGTAGAGTTCGCAGGGGCAGCCGGCGCCGGGCACTTTACATAATACGCAGTACACGATACGCAAGAGTTCAGGAGCTTCCATGACCGCGCCAAAGCACACCCGCGTTGCACTCTATCTGCAGGATAAACATCCCATCCGCGAAGGGATGGCGCACGCGCGCTACGCGGAAGAGAAGGGTTTTGAGGCGGTCTGGCAGGCGGAAAGCCGTCTGGTGCGGGATGCGATCGTGCCGATGGCCGCCTTCGCCGCAGTCACCGAGCGTATTCAGATTGGCTCCGGCGTCATCAACAACTGGACCCGCAATGTCGGGCTGTTGGCGGCCACTTTTCTGACATTGGATGATCTGGCGCCGGATCGCATCATCTGCGGGATCGGCGCATGGTGGGACCCGCTGGCCAAAAATGTGGGTATCAGCCGACGCAGGCCGCTGAAAGCGATGCGGGAGACGGTGGAGGTTGTGCGTCGTCTGCTGGCGATGGAAAATGTCAGCTTCGAAGGCGAGTTTCATCAGGTTAAAGACATCGAACTGGATGTCGTGCATGGACGGCAGGAGCCGCGCAATGTGCCGATGATGATCGGCGCCACCGGGCCGAAAATGATGGAGTTGACCGGGGAGATCGCCGACGGCGCGGTGTTGAACTACTGTGTGCCGCCGGACTATAACCACATGGCGCTGGAGCGGCTGGAAATTGGCGCAAAGCGAGCTGGCCGCAGCCTGGACGATATCGACCGCCCGCAGCTGATCGTGTGCTCGGTGCATGAAGACCAGCAGACTGCGTTGGACGGCTCGCGCGAATTGCTTACCCAGTACCTGGGCCAGCAGCCACACATCGCCCAGGCCAGCGGGGTCAAGCCGGAGGTCGTCGAGCAGATACAGTCGATAGTCGGCTGGCCGGCGAGCAGGGAGCAGGTGCGTAAAGCGATGCCGTTGGTGCCGGACGAACTGGTCACCCGCATCACCGCCAGCGGCACGCCGGACGACGTGAAAAAGAAGGTGCGCGAGTATATGGACAACGGCGCCACCTGCCCGATCCTTTACCCGCTGGGTGATGTTAAGCTGATGATCGATACATTTGCCGGCGGGTTTTAGTAGTTTGCAGTGGACTGATATGTACCGCTTTTGCGCATCCCCCACCACACTGACAGGTGCCCTGAAGCTGAAGGCGGAACATGGCGCCGCCGCCCGTTTTATCGCCGGCGGCACCGATCTCTTGATCGAATTGACGCGCGACAGTGCGCCGGACAGCGACCAGGTGGGCCTGATCGATCTGACGCGCATACCGGGCCTGGCTGACATCTGGGAAGAGGATGGCGCGCTCCATCTGGGTCCTCTGGTTACGCATAACCAGTGCGTACGCAGCCAACTGATCGTAGAGGGGGCGTTCCCGCTGGCGCGGGCCTGCTGGGAGGTGGGCGCGCCGCAGATTCGGAATCGGGCGACAGTTGCCGGCAACCTCGTCACCGCCAGCCCGGCCAACGACACGATTGTACCGCTGCTGGCGCTGGATGCCAGCGTGCGCGTCGAGAGCTCGGCGCGGGGCAGCCGCACGCTGCCGTTGGCGCGCTTCTTTCGCGGCGTGCGCCAGGTGGATCTGGCTGACGACGAGATGCTGACTCGCATCTCGATTCCAGTTCCCGCTTCTGCAAGCCGGGGTAATTTTATTAAGCTGGGGCTGCGGCGCGCGCAGGCGATCAGCATTCTGAGCGTAGCCGGTTCGCTCGCCTGCGACGGTGGGAGCGACTGGCAGGCGGGCGGGCAGGCAACGGTTACCCATGCGGCGATTGCGCTGGGCGCGGTTGCGCCGACGGTGGTGCGGGCGGCTGAGGCGGAAGCCTTTCTAGTCGGCAGATCGCTGACCGAGGAGACGGTGGAAGAGGCGGCGCGGCTGGCGGCGCAGCAGGCGCGGCCGATCGACGATCTGCGCGGCAGCGCGGATTACCGGGTGGCGATGGTCGAGACGCTGGTGGCGCGGCTGTTGCGGCAACTGCGCGACGGGCGCGAGCGGGATGGCTGGCTGGCGGCGCCGGTGACGCTGTGGGGCGATACGGAGGGGCGCTGGCCGGTTTCGAACCGCCCGGGACCCGAGGCAACCGTCAACGGCGCCGCGGTCGAACTAGACAGCGGCATGACGCTGCTGGACAGCCTGCGGGCAGCGGGTTTTGTGGGAGTGAAAGAGGGCTGCGCGGAGGGTGAGTGCGGGGCCTGCACCGTCTTTCTGGACGACATGGCGGTCATGGCCTGCCTGGTGCCGGCGGAGCGGGCCGCGGGCAGCGAAGTGGTGACGGTCGAGGGGCTGACCGCATCGACGCCACCCACAAATGGAGAAGCGGCAGCGCAGTCGACAGAGCTGTTGCACAGCGTGCAGCAGGCGCTGATCGAAAGCGGCGGCGTCCAGTGCGGTTACTGCACGCCCGGCTTTGTGATGTCGGCGGCGGCACTGCTGGCGGAGCGCCCCAGCCCCAGCCGCTCCGAGGCGCAGGAGGCGCTGACGGGCAACCTGTGCCGTTGCACCGGCTATCGCAAGATCCTGGACGCGGTGGTGGCTGCAGGGCAAAGGGCGAGGAGTGAGGAGTGAGGGGCGAGAGAAACTTTGACTCTTCGCTCTCCTTAGATTGGGGAGTTGGGTAAATGGAATCCGGCGAAACCGACGTTATAACCTACTATCTGGAGATGACCAGCGCGGAGCAACTGCGGCCGGCGCGCCCGCCCGCGCAACCTTTTGCCGTCCGGCGGGCGGAACTGGCTTTCCCCGCGCTGAATCGCTTCTTTTATACCGAGGTGGGGCGGGCGTACTCGTGGACGACACGCCTTCCCTGGACTGAAACACAGTGGCAGGCCTGGGTGGAACGGCCCGGGATGCAGACATGGATCGGGTATGTGCGCGAGACGCCGGCCGGTTATTTTGAGTTGGATCTGCAGCGCGAAGCAGGCAATGCACAGAAGGCCGATGTCGAGTTGGCCTATTTTGGTCTGCTGCCGTCCTTTGTTGGCCGGGGCGTGGGGGGCGCGCTGTTGACAGAGGCGATTCGCCGCGCCTGGGCACTCGGCCCGCAGCGGGTCTGGGTCCACACCTGTACGCTGGACCACCCGGCGGCGTTGCCCAACTATCAGAAGAGAGGGTTACGCATCTATGATCAGAAAAGGAATGCGGAGTGAAGTTTTCTTTCTCCTCGGAATCTTATTTCTTCTCGTACTCTTCCGCCGCGAAAGAAGAAAGCTTATTTCGCCCTCGCCAAGTGTGGGCGAGTGGGGTTGGCTTGGGCCAGAGCCGTTGTTCGACACTCCCAGCGCGGATAGGGTCCTGTCGCCCTCACTGCCGCGGCGCGGGAACTGGCTGACCCGCGCTGTTGGACGGCTGGTGTATACGCTGCTCGGCTGGCGCATTGAGGGCCAGTTGCCTGACGTGCCCAAGTTGGTGATCATCGGCGCTCCGCACACCTCCTACTGGGATGCTCCGTTGGCGGTTGGATTCTTCTTAGCCACTGGGCTGGACTGCCGCTGGATGGCCAAGAAAGAATCCTTTGCGCATCCCCTGGGTGATCTCATGCGCTGGATGGGCGCCATACCGGTCGATCGCCAGGCGCCCGGCGATCTTGTGCAGCAGGTGATCGACGAAATGAACCGCAGTGAGAAGTTCGTGTTGGTGATCACGCCGGAGGGGACGCGCAAGAAAGTGGAGCGTTGGAAGACCGGCTTCTACCGTATCGCCCTCGCTACCGGCACGCCCATCACCCTGGCTTATGCCGACTTTGGCCAGCGGGTCGCGGGTATCGGTCCGACTATCCGGCCGACCGGCGATGTGGAAACGCAGATCGAAGAGATGCGGGCCTATTACCGCGAGATCACGGCTCGAAATCCGGAGTGGGCCTGAACTGAAAATAGTTTTTTTCTGTTGATCACTTGGTAGCGCATTTGCCGGGAAAAGTTCTAAGACAGAGGTTTTCTGATGCGTGCAGTCGGTAGCAGCATACCCCGTTTCGACGCGGCGGAAAAGGTGACCGGCCAGGCTGCCTATCCGGCCGACATCGACCTGCCCAATCAGGCGTGGTTGAAGATCGTCTTTGCCGGCGTGCCCCACGCGCGCATCGTTCGCCTGGATACGACCCGGGCCGCGGCGGTGGATGGTGTCGTCGCCATTCTGACGGCGGCGGACGTGCCGGTAAACGAGTACGGGCTGGTAATGCCGGATCAGCCTGTCCTGTGCGGGTTGGGGAGCACGCCCCAGGCCGAGGTTGTACGCTGGGAAGGGGATAAGGTGGCGCTGATTATGGCCGAGACCGCGGCGCAGGCCGAGGCCGCGGCCCGGTTGCTCGATATCGAGTACGAAGCGCTGCCGGTCATCACAACCACAGACCAGGCGCTGGCTGCCGGCGCGCAGCCGCTCCATCCCCATCCGTTCAGCAACTTTCCCTATGAAGAGCGGAACAGGCAATCGAATCTGCTCGTTGCCCATCGCTTGCGCTGCGGGGATATCGCCGCCGGCTTTGCCCAGGCCGATCTGTGCGTCGAAGGCGTCTACAGCACACACCCGCAGGAACACGCCTTTCTGCAACCGGAGGCCGGCCTCGCCCATCTGCGCGCGGACGGCCGCATCGAGGTCATCGCCGCCGGACAGTGGATGCACGAGGATCAGGAGCAGATCGCGCATGCCCTAGGCCTCCCTGCAGGCCAGATCGTTGTGCGCTACCCCGCTGTCGGCGGCGCATTCGGCGGACGGGAGGATATGTCGGTGCAGATCCCTCTGGCGCTGGCCGCCTGGAAGACAGGCCGCCCGGTTAAGACCGTTTGGAGCCGGGAGGAGTCGATTATCGGGCACCACAAGCGGCATCCGTTCGTCATGCGCGCCAAGTGGGGGGCAACCAGGGACGGCAAGATTGTAGCCGCGCAGATGGATTTGACCAGTGACTCCGGCGCTTACGCCTACACCAGTACCAAAGTCCTGGCGAACGCGACTCTGATGTGCCTGGGCCCCTATGAGATTCCGAACGCGCATGTGGATGCACGCACCGTCTATACCAACAACTGTCCGGGCGGCGCATTTCGCGGATTCGGCGGGCCGCAGGCCCACTTTGCCGCCGAGATGCAGATGACCAAGCTGGCGCATGCACTGCAGATCGACCCGGTCGAACTGCGTATGCGCAACATCCTGCGCGACGGCTCGACCCTGGTTACCGGCAGCCCCATTCCCGCCGGCTGCACGACCGAAGAAGTACTGGCCGAGGCCGCGCGCCAGGGCGGCTGGAAGAGTAGCAATGGCCAGTGGGCAGTTTCAACCGCAGCGGCCAGTAACACACCACTGGACAACGGCAGCGGGCTACTGACCACCAGCCTTGATTCCTCCCGGGCCCGCTGCGCCCGCGGCCGGGGGATCGCCGTCAGCTACAAGAACGTCGGCTACAGCTTCGGCTTCCCGGAGCACTGCACGGCGTGGGTCGAGTTGCACGGCGCGGAGACGGTCGAGCGGGCGCGCGTCGGCTGCGTCGGCGCCGAGGTGGGGCAGGGCGCGCACACTGCCTTCATCCTGTTGACCGCGGAAATGCTGGGGCTGTCGCCGCAGCAGGTGGAATTGGAGGCAGCCGACACCGATGTGACCGGTTCCAGCGGCAGCAGTTCCGCCAGCCGCATGACCTTTATGGCCGGCAACGCGATTCAGGGCGCGGCCGAGCGGGCTTTGGCGTTGTGGAGCGATGAAGAGCGCCCGGCGCGGGCCGAGTTCGTCTATCATCCGCGCGCCACGACCCCTTTCGACCGCGAGACCGGCGCCTGCGACCCCAATATCACCTACGGATATTGCGCGCAGGTGGCCGATGTCGAGGTGGACCGGGAAACCGGGCACGTGACGGTCAAACGGCTGATCAGCGTCAACGACGTGGGCAAGGCGGTTCATCCGCAGCAGGTGGAAGGGCAAATTGAGGGGGCGGTGGCCCAGTCCATCGGCTGGACGCTGCTGGAAAACTATCTGCAGGAGGATGGGCGCACCATCACGCCCCACTTGAGCAACTATCTGATCCCCGGCGTGGCCGATGTCGCCGAGGAGATCGTGCCGGTGATCCTGGAGTTTCCGGATCCGCAGGGACCGCTGGGCGCGCGCGGTATGGCCGAGATGCCCTTCCTGCCGACCGCGCCGGCTATTGCCGCCGCGCTGCACGATGCGCTCGGCGTCTGGTACGATGCGCTGCCCTTGACGCCGGAAACGGTCTGGCGCGGCTTGGAACGCCAGCCGCGGGAGGACTAGTAGAGTTTTTAGTTTCGAGTTTTTGGTTTTTAGTAAGGCCACTCGCATGCGGTAAGTCACTAAAAGCTGCCTACTCTAAACTAGAAACTTATTCAGATTCTGCTCGTACTGTCACTTTTGAACAGTGTTTTCCAAACGTAGGCGCAACCTGGCGACGTGCCACTAGCCGATATCCAATAATAACTATCCACGATTATGGCCTCTGGAAGCAGCGACAACCGCGTCAATAGCCTGATCTGGGGCGTCGTCCTGGCGCTGGCGGGGATCGGTCTGCTTCTGTTCAACCTCGATCTCTTCGTTCGCTACGAACCCTACGTCCAGTACGTTGCCTCGGCGCTGCTGGGCCTGCTGGCGCTGGGCTTTATCGGCAGCTATGTGACCGCCCGCTTCTCGCCCGCCGCCCGTCGCGGGGCCGGGTCGTCCGGCGGCGTTGACCATTGGTGGCGGCTGATCCCCGCCTGGACGCTTTTCGCCCTGGCGGTGATGGTCTACCTTTCCACCTTGCGCGAGCTGGACCAACGCGTCACGGCCGGCGCGCTCTTCGTCGGCCAGGCGATTGCCTTCGCCCACATTTATCTGCTGGACCGGGCCGAGCGCTGGTGGGCGATCATTCCCGGCGGATTTATGTTGATGTTGGGCGGCACGATTGCCCTGAGCAGCGTCACAGAAGAGCCGGCCGTTCTGGGCTCTGCGCTTTTCATCGGTCTGGGAGCCGTCTTCTTTCTGCTCTACCTATTGGGACAGCGGCGGCAGCTGTGGTGGGCGCTGATTCCCGGCTCAGTGCTGGTGCTGTTCGGCCTTTTTCTCTTTTCCGCCGACCAAGGGGAACAGCTCTTGGTTTTGCGCTGGTGGCCGCTGCTGCTGCCGCTGCTGGGCGCGTGGCTGATCTGGCGTGCAACGCGCCCCCTCCCCAAACGCAAGCTGTCCACAAACAGCGCTCCCAGTCAATCCCCTTCACGCAGTCAGCCGTCCGAGGACCGCGCCCGCCCGCGCAGGCTGGGCGAATACGGCGGTCCTGCCCCCGGCGCCACGGTGGAGGTGTTGCCCGACCCGGAGGAAACTCAGTGAGAAACAGTTCGGGGATGGGAGATTATACGGGCTATAGCCCCTTACTAGTGCAGCCTGATCTGCAAAAGACAATGGAGTCAAGAAATGGATCTAGGTAGTTTTTCAGTTAGCCTGGCAGTCAAGGACCTTTCGATTTCACAAGCGTTTTATGAAAAGCTCGGATTTGAGGTTTTCGGCGGCGACGCAAGCCAAGGCTGGCTCATTATGAGGAGCTCCAGCTGCGTGATTGGCCTCTTTCAAGGCATGTTCGAAAAGAACATTCTGACTTTCAACCCCGGCTGGGACAGTTCCGCACAACCGCTCGACAGCTTCACCGATGTCAGAGAGATCCAGGAAAAACTCAAGGCAGACGGGATCGAGTTTGCCAGCGAGGCCGACGAAACCACGACAGGGCCGGCGAGTTTTGTGATTCTGGATCCTGACGGCAATCCCATTCTCGTCGATCAGCATGTTTGACAACCCCAGTGGTCAGTGGTCAGTGGTCAGTGGCCAGTGACTTCGCGAAGTGCTGGCCACTGACAATCGAAATCTCAGAAAGGTATAGTTCTCATGTCTGAATTCGTTCTCACCCTGGTGCAGATGGACTGTCTGTTTGGCGATCCGGCGGGCAACTTCGAGCGCGCGGAGGCGTTTGTCGCGGATGCAGCCGGCCGCGGCAGCGATCTGGTCGTGCTGCCGGAGTTGTGGCATAGCTCAATCGACCTGGAAAACGCGGAAGCCTACGCGTCGCCCGTGGCCGCCGAGGCCGGTGATGACGGCTGGTTTGGGCGCTTCGCCGACCTGGCAAGGGACAACCATGTCTGGCTGACCGGGTCGATGCTGGAGAGCCAGGGGGACCAGTTCTACAATACAATGGTCCTCTACAGCCCCGAGGGCAGGCTGGCCGCCTCCTACAGGAAGATCCACCTTTTTCGATTGATGAAAGAGGAGAAGTACCTGGCGCCGGGAGAATCGGGCACGATGCACGAGTTGCCGTGGGGCTGCGCGGGGCTGGCGATCTGCTATGATCTGCGTTTCCCCGAGCTGTTCCGGCGCTACGCGCTGGAGGGCGCGCGTCTGATGATCCTGCCGGCGGCGTGGCCGCACCCGCGGCGTATGCACTGGCGCACGCTTCTGCGCAGCCGGGCGATCGAGAACCAGTGTTTCGTCGCCGCGTGCAACCGCGTGGGAACGACTGAGGATGTCTCCTTCTTCGGTTCGTCGGCGGTGATAGATCCGTGGGGCGAGACGCTGATCGAGGGCGGTGAGACCGAGGCGCTGCTGACGGTGCGCATTGATTTGGATACGGTGGAGGCGACGCGGGCTAAGATTCCGATTTTTGCGGATAGGCGGCCGGAGTTGTATTGAGGGGGGGTGGCTGATTGATCGGCGCGCCTGGCAACCGGCAGAAGACTAGGGGTAAGCCGTGACTGAAATGTTCACGCGCTGGGATGTCGCAGATCATCTGCGCACTGAGGAAGATGCTCGCTTCTATCTTGAAGCGGCTTTCGAAGAAGATCTCGGCGACGGGCGTCTCATTCGCGCCGCGCTGAGCGATATTGCCCGCGGCCGCAATATGAGCGAACTGGCGCGCGAGATCGGGATGACCCGCGAAGGGCTTTCTGAAGCGCTCTCCGAGGACGGCGATCCAAGCTTTGGTATCGTCTTGAAGATTATCCGCGTGCTGGGGATGCGGTTGCGGGTCGCCAGCTAGGGCGCTGCTCCAGGCAAGAGAGAGAAAAGTATTCTGATTTGCAAGCTGCCTTTTTGAAAGGAACCTCTACAGAATTATCAAGTCCAGGTGAGGACCTCTCGTGGAACTGCGTAATGCGGCCTGTCCTCGTGCGATGAAAGCCCTATCTACCTCTTGCTGCACGCGATCTTCGCACTTGCGTTTGAGGGGCTGCTTTTGGAGATTCACTGGGTTTGCTTGGCCGTTTCAACGAGGCACGCATTTTCGCCTTTTTTTCCTCAACGATTTTGCGGTCCTCGGGTGTAAAGTGCTCAGTTAGTTCGCTGAACTTCCGACGCCCACTCATCAGAGTAAACCCTCCTTTCGCAACTCTTCAATGTACTCACCTGTGCGTGAGGACAACGATATTGTCGGTATAGACTCAACAGTCATCATGCAGTCGCTACCGATAAAGAGCGCCCGATCCGAACTCTTGATCGCCGACTCAAGACAATCGAACGCGACGGGTTGGAGACCAAGGTCGATTTGGACACACTTCAACAGTGGTTCGATGAATCATGACAGCCCGCTCAGCGAATATCGGTGTCTTCCAGAATCTCGCGCACTCCGTCTCGCAGTGCTTCCGGAAGACGGTAGGTTCCTTCGCCGGTAGACTCGTCCCTGCCGTACTCGAGATAGGACGACGTCCCATCATAGCCATTTGTGCCGATTACTCGCGCGCCGAACTTCCCCAAGACACCGTTGAGTTGGGCGAGGGTCAAGCCAGTCACCTGACAGAGTGTGGCGCGCGAAACATATCTCCCGGCTTCCTCGGCCTCACAGAGCGTTCTCAACATGATTTTCGTGTTTTCGGTCAATGGGCGCCGCGTCAGGGCCCGGTGCATGATCTCAACGGACACGAACTTAGCCGGCTCGTCAGGCGCCTCCCGTTGGTCTGATTGCTGAATTGTTGTCTGCGCGACCTTCGCAGCCTGAACGGCCTCGATTATCGCGGCAATCTCCTCTGGGGTGCCCTTACAGACGAGCTTTAGCTCCATAACATGACTCCCATTTGACTTGTGATTACACAAAATATAATCAAAATGATATATGCAAATATATAATGCTACAAAAAAGTAGACGTTTTGTCAAGGGGAAAAGGGACCTGATTCGGTCTACTGAATAGGAATTTCTTGTTGTTCGGGGGTCCAGCGGTTTCGCAGGCATAGAAACGCGCAAATGCCGCCGGTTCTGGAGGACACTATGCCGTCAGTTCTGGCCCGGCATGCGAGTTATTCAGAAGCATGAGCCCCGCTTACCGGGATAGTGAGCGGTGTTTACGTGCTGATCCATGTGTGCAGGGGCAACCATTCTGTTAACCATAACTTGCCTCCATTCTTTGCGACTGCCCCGGAAAAAAAAACAAAAGCAGAGCGATCGCTCTGCTTTTCACCACATAGAGGCCTTAGATTGTTAAGAAGTGCCTGAACATCCCTTCCTCTGGCACGACTCTCTGACTGTATCTACCCCGCCAAGAAATCATCAATCGCCTGCCTGCCAATCCGGTACTGGCTGCCGATCCGCCTGGCCTGCAGCGAGCCATCATCGATCAGCGCCTGGATGTCGGCGGGCGAGACCTGCAGATAGCCGGCGGCCTGCTCCAGCGTCATTACGGCCGGGGCCGCGGGTGGTTGGGGCGGCGCCGGCGGCTGGGGCGGCGCCGGCTGGTTTTGCGCGCCACCGTCGGGCTGTGCAGGGCTCTGTGAGGCGTTCATCGCGTTGGTGATCATGCCGGCCATGCCAGCGCCGAGGCCGATCCCCGCGCCCAAGCCCAGACCTTCTCCGGTTCCGCCTGCTCCGCCCGGCTGCTGGGCCGCGTCGCCCAATGCACGCGCGGTCTTGAACTGCATATAGGCGGCCATATCGCCAATCGCGCCCATGCTGGCGCGCTCGTCGATCGCTTTGGCCGTCTCTTCGGTCGGGCTGATCGAGACAATGCGGAACTGCTTGAGGGCCAGACCCATGGCCGTGAAATCGTCCTGCAGCGCGGCGCGCATGGCCGCGCTCAGTTCGTCGAACAGGCGCGGCAGGTCGAGAATACTGGTCATATTCTCGCCCCACATGTCGGTCATGCGGCTGATGATGACGCTGCGCAGGAAGTCGTTGATCTGGCCGGTGCGGTACATCCCCTGGGTGCCGACGAACTGGTCGACAAAACGCTTGGGGTCGGCGATCTGCATGGTGTACTGGCCGTAGCCGCGCAGACGCACCAGTCCCAGATCGGTATCGCGCAGGGTGACTGGCTCCGGCGTGCCCCATTTCAGGTCGGTGAACTCGCGCATATTGGCGAAGAACACCTCGGCGGTGAAGATGTCCCGGCCGCCTGTGCCCATCCGCAGAATTCCGGAGAGGATCGGCAGGTTGGCGGTGGTGATCGTGTGCCGTCCCGGCTCGAACAGATCCAGCGATTTGCCGTCGCGGTAGAAGACGGCGCGCTGGCTCTCGCGCACGATGACCTGGCTGCCGAAGCGGAAATCGCCGGAGCCGACCTCCGGCACGCGCACGACGAGAGCCTGCGCGCCCTGGTCCGGCGCTTCGATTACATCAATGATTCTTGGCATCAGTTTTCTCCTGTCTGTCGAACGCCAGTGGGCAGTGGTTCGCGGCCTGTGGCCAGAAACTGCGCGGGCCGCTATTCGCTGTCTGCCGCGGTTGTGATCGCCTGGCTGCGCTTGTCAAATAGCCGCTGGAGTTCGGTCACCGTGTCGTTGACGGCCTCGATGGCGGGGCCGATTGCGTCGCGCTCTGCCGTGTCCTCCTCCAGTTGGTCGATCCGCTCTTTGATCTCCTGGGCGCGCTCCGCCAGGGCGGCGTCGAAGCGATGCAGGGCGTCGAGTTGTTCTTCCTGGATCTTAACGGCTGCGAAAAGCCCGGCATAGCCGTAGCTGGCCGTTTTGATGCGATCGATGAGCGTCTGCAGTCGCTGGATCGCGCCGTCGGCGTCATCGATCCAGGCCAACCCGCCGCCGCGCAGCAGTTTCTTCTGCACGTCGTACAACCGCTGTTTCTCCTGCTCCAGTTCGGTAACCAGCAACTGCCGCAAGCGGTGGTCGGCCTCCCGCCGCAACTCCTTATCGTTGTATTCGCGCACCAGCGGCAGCCCCTTGAGCAGCCGCTCGATCGCTCCCATACTCTGCTCAGCTTTGTCCACAAAGGAATCCGTCATCTTTGCCCTCTTGTGCGGCCAACTTTCGACGCGCTTATCGGGCGGGTCGAAAGCTGGTCCCGCGATGTGATGGGGTTGAACCGTTCTCTATTCATTACGCAGCGCTGTTCAACCGGGTTGCGGCCCGTTGGGTCAGAAATACCTCGCTGCCGCACCAGCCGCATTGGATCAGTCCCTTGCCGGCCAGTTCAAGTTCGCCGCCGCAGTTGGGGCAGTTTCGGCTGTCGGTCAGCTTCTGGCTGTCGACACTGTAGAGAAGACCTTTCTCCCAGTTGATGGCGCCGCTGAAGAGCTGCTTGCCCACCAGGGTGCGGATCATATCCTCCACGGTTTCGCGCGGCTGCTGCAGTTCGACGATGATCTCCTGCACGCTCACCTGGCCCTGGGTCAGGACCATGTTCAGAATCTTTTTTTCCTGCGCGACTTGCGCGAATTCACTCTCCTCCTGCTGACCCTTGCGCCAGAGATAGAAGCCGATCCCCAGCAGCGGCGCGCACACGACCAGCGCCAGGAACAGTCCCAGGATCAGACCGCCGGTGTTCGTGCCGGACGTCACCACCGCCGCGGCCCAACCGACGAACAGGACGACTGAAATTGCCATCATCGCCAGGCCGACGATGCGGCCGCCTCCACGCATGGTTCGCTCCTTATCCGCTCATCATTTGCGCTATCTCCATCAACTGGAGAGCGCACACGTTGCAGCCGCCCTCACGCTCATATAGCGGAGCGCAAGCGCATCCAAATCCTATCCAAAGCCGCCTCCGCCCCCGCCACCACCGCCGCCGCCGAAGCCGCCGCCACCGGAGAAACCGCCGCCGCCGCTCCAGCCGCCGCCGCCTGTGGAGGAGCTGCTGGGACGGCTGGTCATGGTAGCGCTGGTGCTTGTGAGCAACGAGCCCAGGCCCGCGCTCATTCCCGCCAGACCGCTGCCCAGCCCGCGGCTGGCATCGCCCAGCCCCCCACCAAGCCCGCCGCTGCCCGGGGACCCAGAGGGCGCCCCAAAGGTCTCGCCGGCGACGCGTCCCCCGCCATCCGGGCGAGCGGCCCCGCCTGAGTGACCTGCCCCGTAGTACCAGCCCCGGTAGGGGCCATACATGGCCGGGTGGGGGATGTACCAGCCGGGCGCGGGCGCGTCAACCGCCTCGAATTTGCGAATGTACTGGGAATCCACGCCAAAGGCGATGGCAAAGGGCAGCCACCGGTCCCATAGCTCCTTCTGTTCATCGAGATCGCTGTAGCGGTCGATATCGCGCAGGTAGCGTTTGAACGCCTGCCAGCGCGCGGCCAGTTCGGCGCCGGCGTCGGTTTTGCGGGGCATGAAACGGGACAGAAGCAGGAAACCGAAGGCGGTCACCGCAAGCCCTATACCTGGCAGAACCGCGGCGCCGGTCAGACCGCCGAACAGCGACATCAGTCCCACCCCAATCAACCCTGCCAACGCCAACATACATACACCCAGGCAGCCGTACTGGTTGCGCACCGCTTCGGGACTGCGGGCAAAAAGGCCCTGCGCGGTCACTTCGTCATACAGCGCTTTCTTGAGGGCCGGCAACTCCTTGTGAAACCTGTCCTTCAAATCCGAAAGTCTGACCTCACCCCCGAGGTCAAAGAGGCTGTCCAGCAGGAGCTGCTCAAAGGAGGAGACGGGCAGCTTCCGGTTTTCGTAACGGTAAATGAAGTCGCGGGCAGTAAGAAATTTTCCCGTTTTCTCTTCGGTTATGCTGATGACCTTGCGCTGCGCCAGATCCACAACGGTGGCGATGATATCCTGCATATCGGCCTGCTCGTCCAGAAGGGTGCCGACGACGCCCGGGGCCAGGTCGTCGGGCGGCTCCGGCAGGTAATCGGCGACCATCTCGACCGGTTTGTCGCGGCCCAGACGGTACCAGAGCAGGTAGAGCGCGGCCGGTCCGCCCAAGAGGAAGAGCAGGCCAAAAGCGCCGAACACGAGCGTAAGAATCGGCCCCCAGCGCGCGCGGAAGAGCGCAGCAGCCGCGCGCGCGGCTGCTGCGGCGTCGGCGCTTGTCTGCCACGGCTGCGGTTCCCCGGCCACCACGCCGGGTGTAAACTCGACCCGTACCTCGAACGCTTGGCCGGGCGCCAGACTGCGATCGAGCGCGAACGCGATCTCCCGTTTGCTTTCCAGAAGCGTTGCCGTTGCGGTCCCCCGCGCGTCTTCCCAAACGTCTCCCGCGTTCCTGTACGCGGCCCACTCCTGAATCACGGCTGGCGCCACTACATTCACCCGCCCCGCCTGCACTGGGAAGCTGCGGTCGCCGTAAATCGCTTTCCACCAAAGTTGGTCACCGCCCTCATAGTAGCGCAGGCCGCCGCGCACAGTATAGGCAAGGGTAAACGTCTCGCTCTGATTTGCCATAACCGGGAAATACCAGTAAACGACGTAACGGGAGCCCTTATCGGTGACGGTGAATGTGTATGGCTCTTTGCCGTAACTCGCCCGGCGGTAGCTGTTGCCGCTGCCGTCGGTCAGGGACCAGTCATCGAGGGAACTGAAGTACTGTTTGGGGATATCACGATAGCCGAAGGTGAACGTGCCGCGCGTAAAGCGAATGGTCTGATGCTCGGCCACGTCGAAAGCGCCATCCCGGCGGATTACGATATCGACGTCGAAGCGCTCCCAGAGCAGCGATTTCTCCTGCGCGAAGGCGGAATGGGCATGCACAATGAACAGGACGCCGAGCAAAACTGCGGCGCTGGCAAGCAGGCGCACGAACAGGCCGGGTCGTCTTCTGAAAGCGTGCGGACGCATCCACCTGTTGTGGGACGCAATCTTCAGTCGTGGGATCATCGCGCTCATACGGCGCAGCGGTAGCGCATCAAACAACGTCTCCCCTCCTGGGCGTGGGCGCAAGTGCATGCACTCAGTGTCGCACAGCGCCACCTGACATGCCTGACATTCTACCAACTCTTTGGCTGACAGTTTAATCTGGCCGACTAAACGACCTGGTTGAGAAGCTCCGTCTCTCCCCGCCACAGCCGGTTCAGATTCTCGAGAAGAATGTCGATCAGGTTCTCTTCGTACATGCAGGTTTCGCCGCCGGTGTGCGGCGTGATGAGGACGTTTTCGAAGTCCCAGAAGGGTGAGTCCTGCGGCAGTGGTTCTTCCCAGAAGTGATCGATGCCGGCGCCGGCGATGGCGCCGGACTGGACCGCTGCCAGCATGGCCGGTTCGTCTACGCAGCCGCCGCGGGCGACATTGATCAGATAGGCGCTCTCTTTCATCTGCGCGAAGGCGGCGGCGTCAATCACTTTGTCGGTCGCCGGCGTCAGCGGACAGGTGAGGGCCACGAAATCCGCCTGCGGCAGCAGCGCGGGCAACTCTTCCGGCAGGTGGACGCTATCGGCGGCTCCGGCGGCGGTGGCGGGATTGCGCTTTGTCGCCAGCACCTGCATGTCGAATGCCTTGGCCAACTTCGCCAGCCGCGAGCCGATTTTGCCCAGGCCGACAATCAGCAGGGTTTTGCCGCCCAGTTCATCCTCGCGCAGCGCCAGGTCGCCGATCATGCCGCGCCATTGATGGCGCGGCTGGCGGTCGCGCCCGGTGTGGATGTGGCGCGTGAAGGCCAGGATCAGGGCCATGGCATGTTCGCTGACCGCGTTGCTGTTGACGCCGCTGGCAGTAGCGAGGCGGATGCCCCGTTGCCGCAGCGCGTCCAGGTCAAACTGGTCGATACCGGCGCCGATCGACTGGATGAAACGCAAGCGGGGCGCGACGTCCAGGAGTTCGTTTTGCCAGAATCCGGAAACCAGCAACACATCCGCCTCCGGCAGACGGGCGGCCAGATCCGCCGCTGTCCAGACCTGGAAGTTTTGCATACTCCCCTGCCCGACTGGGGCGCGGCCGCGTAAATCTGTCTGCCGACCAGCGAAAATCAGCTCCAGCTGATAGGCTACGTGGGCAAAGCAGATGGTCAGATCTTCCGGCGCGGGGAACGGTTGGGTCGTCATTGGGCTGCTCCGTTGCGGGTACATTGCGCGCCGCTGTTGGGCGCGATCCAGGCACTATATAGCACGGGTGCGCGCCTTCGCGCAATGCGGAGGGAGTCTGTCTGGAATCGGGACGCTTGACGCGTAAGGTAATCGTCGTTAGGCTATACTACTCGTATACGCACCCGAATAGGGGAGCGGTATCGCAGGCAATTTCCAACCATTCACGCCGGAGGCCCAAAAATGAGTCAGTTCGTCGCCGATTTCGAATCCTATTTGCCGGATGAATTTGCCGGCAAGCCCTACGGTCCGGCCGGTCTGCTCGCCAATGCCGACGACGCCGGCATTGATGTGAGCGTCGTCTTCCAGGGCGGTGTGCCGGCCGATCCCCGTCCCGGCAACGCTGCGGTGCTGGATGGGGCCGAGGGCCAGTCCCGTATTTTGCCCGGCTGCCTGGTCAACCCGACGATGGGGCCGGATGCGCTGGCGGACCTGGAAAATTGTGTGCGGCGCGGCGCGCGCACCGTGAAGTTGATGGCGGCCGGCCACCGCTATCGCCTGGACAGCCCCGCGGTTGATCCCGTGATGGACCTGGCGCGCTCGCTCGGCATCACGGCAACGATCCACTCCGGCTCTTATCTCAGCGGCTGCGCGCCCGAATACATCGCCCACGTCGCCAAAAACCATCCCCAGGTCACGATCATCATGGATCACATGGGCTATCGGGAGTGGGTCCGGTCGGCCGTGCAGGCGGCGCAGGAGAACGCCAACATTTATCTGGGCACGACGCTGATCGCCGCGGCCGAGCCGTACACGATTTCAGGGATTGTGGAGAGCGGGGAGTTGGGCGCGGACCGCATCGTCTTTGGCTCTAATGCGCCGGCGGGGATCGCGGCCCACGGGGTCAACGGCATCCGGCTGGCTGGCTTCTCGCCGCAGGATGAGGCGCTGGTTCTGGGCGAAAACATGCGCGCCATCTACGATATGTAGGACAACACAATCAAAGTGAGGAGAAAGAGTTGTTCTCTCACTATTTGGCCGCTGCCAAGTGTCCGAAAACCTGGATTCGGCAGCGGCCAAACTCACTCCTCTTCACTCTCTTCTTTACAAGCGGGGCAGGGTGATGCCGGTCTGTTTCTGGTACTTGCCGTTGCGGTCGGCGTAGGAGACTTCCGGCGCTTCGCCTTCGAAAAAGAGAACCTGGGCAATGCCTTCGCCGGCGTAGATGCAGGCCGGCAGGGGGGTGGTGTTGCTGATTTCAATCGTGACGTACCCTTCCCACTCCGGCTCAAAGGGCGTCACGTTGACGATGATGCCGCAGCGGGCGTAGGTTGATTTGCCGACGCAGGCCCACACTCCCAGCCAAGCCGCGGCGGCTACGACCTGCCAAGTCTTCCAGGCACCTGCAGCCCCGAAATAATCACATATAACTCCTCGCAGCGCCTCGGCCTTGTGCCGGCCCTTGACTTTGTACACGGAGGGACAACAATGGCCTTAGAAAAACGGTCCTCGCAGCGCAAGTTTGGAATTGCGTCGCTCTTTCTACTTTTCACTCTTGCATTCTTGCTTGTCGGCTGCGGCGCGCAGGAGAACAGGACTGACGGCTCTGGGCCGGCTGGCGAGCCCGTGAAAATCAGATATGTAGCGCCAGGCGGACCGACATGGTCTGTGCCTGAGGGAGTAGCGATTGAGCAGTTCCATGAGCAAATGCCGGACATAGAGATTGACCGCCAGCCGCAGGAGCGCGACTTAAGCCATTACTTGTCGGAATCCCCGCCTCCTGACGTAGTTTTTGGGCTTGAAAGTTATGGATTGCGCCACGCTGCCCAACAGAATCTATTGTTCGATCTCTCCGATATTTGGGCGGACAACAATCTTGCTGAAGCATATGGAAGACAGTTCAGGGAAGTCGGACGTGTCGATGGTACGTTTCGACTTGTACCAGTCGGTTCTTTTTGGACAGGCATCTATTACAACAAAGAGGTTTTTGAGCGCTATGACCTGGTTCCGCCCGCGACATGGGAGGAATTCGTAACCATTTGCGAGACGCTATTGGCGAACGGCGAGACTCCTCTCTCAGTAGCCGGCCAGAGCACCCATAACAGCTACTTGTGGTTTAGCTACCTCAATATGCGTTTGAACGGACCTTCGTTTCATAGGCACTTGATACAGGGGCAGGAGAGCTACACCGATGAACGGATAGCCCTCGTCTGGGAATCCTGGATTTCTCTTTTTCGACGGGGATACTTTACTGAAAGACCGAACGTGACATCTGAGAGTGGGAGTATGAAGGCGCTGATTCCCGGGGTTGAGAATAGCCCGCTCACGGCAAAGGAGGCTGTGATGACGCTTGCGCCCCATTTCAGCTTGCGCCACCTGTCCCCGGAATCTGCCTCTGAACTCGATGTCTTTCAGTTTCCTCAGATAGACCCTAATTCGTCAGTGGGAGAGATCGTGACAGTATTCGGCTACGTAATCCCAGCAGAGGCGGCGCATCAACCTGAAGCAAGCGCGTTTGTCGGTTACATGGCGTCAGCCGAAGCGCAAACGATGCAAATGGCCCGAATCGTCGAGGACCCTACAAATGTCGGATTTATTCCATTGCATCGCGATGTGGATCGGGCGCTGTTGCCAATGGCTGCGCGAAAGGCCGAGGAAATAGTGGGTGGGGCGGACGAGGTACTTCCACCTCTTGCTCTGGCTCTGCCCAGAAGTATGCTGGCGGGTTTCACAACGGTCATTGATGGGATGTTTAAGCAATTGAATACTCCGGAAACCGAGATTGACGTTTCCGAAATCCAGTCCATCTTAGAAGAAGCGCGACAGCAAGCGCTTCAGAGAGGGGATTATCGGCAATAGCCAAGAGGCCTCTGGTCTTGCTCCCGTAGCCGTATGGCACCCAGTTGACCCCTCTTAAACAGCTTCCCTACAAACGGGGCAGGGTGATGCCGGTCTGTTTCTGGTACTTGCCGTTGCGGTCGGCGTAGGAGACTTCCGGCGCTTCGCCTTCGAAAAAGAGAACCTGGGCAATGCCTTCGCCGGCGTAGATGCGGGCCGGCAGGGGGGTGGTGTTGCTGATTTCAATCGTGACGTACCCTTCCCACTCCGGCTCAAAGGGCGTCACGTTGACGATGATGCCGCAGCGGGCGTAGGTTGATTTGCCTACGCAGATCGCCAACACGTTGCGGGGGATGCGGAAGTACTCGATCGTGCGGGCGAGCGCAAAGCTGTTGGGCGGGATGATGCAGTCGTCGCCATGATAGCTCTGCAAGGCGCGTTCATCGACCGCTTTGGGATCGATTACTGTCAGTTCGCCGGTGGCAGGCGTAAAGATGCGGAACTCTTTCGCCACGCGGATGTCATAGCCGAAGCTGCTAAGCCCATAGGAGATCATCCCCTCGCGTACCTGTCCGTCCTCAAACGGCTCGATCATGCCGAAATCTTTGGCCTGCTGCCGGATCCAGTGGTCGGGTTTTATGGATAGCATGTTCAGAAACTCTTCGATTCTTGGCGCGCGGAGTGTTCCGCTTTGATTGAATTGACGGGGCGCGACGGCTGGGGGAATGGGCAGACAGGCCGATGGCCCAAACCAGTATACCATGTAGGCGGGATACTGCGTTTCTGTTGCTGGCAGGAGTTACTCATCTACTTCACGCGCCCAATCCCGATCCGGCGTCAGGTAGATCAACGGCATACTTACCAGCGTCACCCCATACTTCACCAGCAGATTGAAGACGAAGATCTCCCAGGCCACGGCCCAGGAGTCGACCAGTTGCGCGCCGAGAAATGCGACCGGCGAAAACGCGATCAGCACGAAAATCAGGTTGTCGATCGGTACGCTGACCGAGTTGCTGACCAGTACGCGCAGCCACTGGAAACGGGTGGTGACGCGGCTGACGAAAAGGTGATAGATCTCGGTATCGACCAGTTCGCTGACCAGCTCGGCGAGGATCGAGGCGCAGACGATGCGCCACAGCGGCGCAAAAATGGCGCCGAATTCGGCGCCGCCGAAAGAGTTCGGATCGCTGGGCACAGCCGCCGACCACATCAGATAGAGCACCATCCCCAGATTGATGACGGCGGCGGCGATGATCAGTACCTGGGCGTTGCGCTTGCCGAGCGTCTTGTGGACCAGGTCCCGCAACGTAAAGGTTACCGGATAGACGAAGGTGCCCATGTCCACGGCCAGGCCGGCCACCACGCCGATCTTGAGGCTGGCGATGTCGGCCATCATCTGCGCGGCAATGTAGGCCGCCACGACCACCACCGCCACTCTCGACAACACAGCCGCCGCATGATGGGGGGCCGTGTGTTTTGCTGAGTCGCGAACTGTCACGTTACAATCTCCTTATGTTTTGGTCAGGCGGGAACTTCGACCGCCGGCAACGCTGCCCGCTGCCTCTGATAAAGACGGAATACCGGGTAGAGGCAAGCATCTATTGTAGCACGCGGTTGTGCCATCCA
This sequence comes from Caldilineaceae bacterium, assembly GCA_965220715.1. Classification (GTDB taxonomy): domain Bacteria; phylum Chloroflexota; class Anaerolineae; order Caldilineales; family Caldilineaceae; genus Bin5. Next base: position 1,014,729 of record OZ244843.1, on the reverse strand, counting down.
CAGGATGGGGCAGCCAACAGGAGAACGCAAGAGTTAACTCTATGCCCAAGCGCACGGATATCTCATCAGTTCTGATCATCGGTTCGGGGCCTATTGTCATCGGCCAAGCCTGTGAGTTCGACTATTCGGGCGCGCAGGCGTGCAAGGCGCTGCGGGCAGAAGGGTACAGGGTGGTGCTCGTCAACTCCAATCCGGCCACGATTATGACCGACCCGGAGATGGCTGATGCCACCTACGTGGAACCCCTTACGGTCGATCTGTTGGAGAAGATTATCGCCAAGGAGCGGCCGGACGCGCTGCTGCCGACTGTGGGCGGGCAGACCGGCCTCAACTTGTCGGTGGCCCTGGCGGAGCAGGGCATCCTCGAACGCTACGGCGTTGAGCTGATCGGCGCCAATCTGCGCGCGATGCAGGTGGCAGAAGATCGCGACCTGTTCAAGCAAGCGATGTCCGAAGCGGGACTGGAATCGCCCCGCAGCCGTATCGCCCATTCGCTCGAAGAGGCGCGGGAGATTTTCGAAACCGTGATCGGGAGCTTCCCCATCTTCATTCGCCCCAGTTTTACCCTGGGCGGCAGCGGCGCAGGCACCGTCTTTACGCCGGAGGAGTTCGACGAAAAGGTGGCCTGGGGGCTGCAGGAAAGCCCTGTGCATTCCGTCCTGGTCGAAGAGTCGCTGATCGGCTGGAAAGAGTATGAGCTGGAGGTTATGCGCGACCGGGCCGACAATTTCGTCGTTGTCTGCTCGATCGAAAATCTCGACCCGATGGGCGTTCACACCGGCGACAGCATCACCGTCGCCCCGTCGCAGACCCTGACCGACAAGGAGTACCAGCGCCTGCGGGATCAGGCCCGGCTGGTGATGCGGGTGGTGGGTGTGGAGACCGGCGGCAGCAACGTTCAATTTGCAGTCGATCCGGTTTCGGGGCGGGTAGTGGTGATCGAAATGAACCCGCGCGTCTCCCGTTCCAGCGCGCTGGCATCCAAGGCGACCGGATTCCCAATCGCCAAGCTGGCGGCCAAGCTGGCGGTCGGCTATACGTTGGATGAACTAAGAAATGACATCACGCAGGAGACGGTGGCGGCGTTCGAACCCTCGATCGACTATGTGGTGGTCAAGATTCCCCGCTGGGCGTTCGAGAAGTTCCCCGGCGTTGACCGGGAGTTGGGACCGCAGATGAAGTCGGTCGGCGAGGTGATGGCCATTGGGCGCACGTTCAAGGAGGCGCTGCAGAAGGGTGTGCGCAGCCTTGAAATCGGGCGCGATGGGCTGGGGCCTCTGCCCCGCGACGGCGATGGACAGCTGAAGGGCTATGCGCCGGGCACCTCGGCCACAGACCTGCTGCATATCCCCAACCGGGACCGGCTCTTTGCCGTCTTCGAGCGGCTGCTGCAGGCCGAGCGGGAACGTCCCGTTGCCAGTGACCGGTCCGCGGACGACTGGCAGGCGGGCGACTCGGCCCTGCGGGAATGCTCTGAAATCTACGATCCCTGGTTTGTGGCGCAGATGCAGGAGATCGCCCGCTTCCAGATCAGCATCGAACGAGCGGGCCAGTTGGACGCGTGGACATTGCGGCAGGCGAAGCGGATGGGATTCAGCGACGCGCAGCTTGCCCGCATCGTCAATGAAGCGCCCAGTCAGTCTCCGGCCAGCGGTGACAGGGTACAGGTCACCGAAGCCGACATGCGCGCCCTGCGCCATCGACTCGGCGTTCTGCCAACCTATCATCAGGTGGACACGTGCGCGGCCGAGTTCGCCGCGTTCACGCCCTATCTGTACAGCAGCTACGAGAGCGAATCCGAGGCTCCGCCCACCGCGCGTGACAAGGTGATCATCCTGGGCGGCGGCCCCAACCGCATCGGCCAGGGGATCGAGTTTGACTACTGCTGCTGTCACGCCAGTTTCGCGCTGCAGGAGATGGGCTTCGAGACGGTCATGATCAACTGCAACCCGGAGACGGTCAGCACCGACTATGACACCAGCGACCGGCTCTATTTCGAACCGCTGACCCTCGAAGATGTATTGCATATCTATCAGCGAGAGGCGGAGGGCGCGTCGCAGGTGAAGGTCCTGGTCCAGTATGGCGGGCAGACGCCGCTGAACCTGGCGGCAGGGCTGCAGGCAGCCGGCGTTCCCATCCTCGGCACGCAGCCGGAAGCGATCGAGCTGGCCGAGGACCGCGAAAGCTTCAGCGCGCTGCTGGCCGAGCTGGATATCCCCGCGCCGGCTAACGGCATCGCCCACAGCGCCGAACAGGCGCTCGCGATCGCCGCCCGCATCGGCTATCCACTGGTCGTGCGCCCCTCTTACGTGCTGGGCGGGCGGGCGATGGCGATCGTGGACGACGAGGAAAGCCTGCGCCACTACATGGCCTACGCCGTCGACGTGGACAGTGAGATGACCACCAGCGGCCAGGAGGTGGCGATTCTGGTGGACCAATTCCTCGAAGATGCCTACGAAGTCGATGTCGATGCGATTTCCGATGGCGAGCAGGTAGTCATCGGGGGCATATTGCAGCATATCGAAGAGGCCGGCATCCATAGCGGAGACAGCGCCTGCGTGCTGCCGCCCTACAAGATCAGCGGCTACCATCTGAGCATCATTCGCGAGTATACGGAAAAGCTGGGCCTGGCGCTGGGTGTGCATGGGCTGATGAACGTGCAGTACGCCATCAAGGATGACGTGGTATACGTGATCGAGGTGAATCCGCGCGCCAGCCGCACGGTGCCCTTTGTCAGCAAAGCGACGGGCGTTCCCCTGGCCAAACTGGCGGCCAGGGTGATGGCCGGCAAGTCGCTGGCCGAAGTGGGTCTGCTGGAAGAGCCCGAGGTACAGGGTTTCTTCGTCAAAGAGGCTGTCCTGCCCTGGAAGAAGTTCAGCGGCGCGGATGCGCTGCTGGGGCCGGAGATGCGCTCCACCGGCGAAGTAATGGGGCATGCCCAGAATTTCGGCCACGCCTTCGCCAAGAGCCAGTTGGGGGCGGACTACCGGCTGCCGACCGACGGCGGTGTGCTGATCACCGTGAACGACTACGATAAGGGCGCGGCGCTCAAACTGGCGCGCGATTTCAGCCGCATGGGCTTCGACCTCTACGCGACGTCGGGCACGGCCGCGCTGATCCAGCGCGTGGGCCTGCCCGTGGCGGTCCTGAGCAAGGCCGCGGCGACAGAGGCAGGCCAACACAGTCCATCGCTCAATCACGTGAAGCACGGTGCAGACAACGGAGCCTACACGACCCTGGACGCGATGCGGGATGGAAAGATCGATCTGATCATCAACACGCCGCTCGGGCCCAACAGCCGCAGCGATGGAAAGAAGATCCGCACGCTGGCCACCCGCATGGAGATCCCGTTGATCACAACCCTCTCGGCAGCCCAGGCCGCGGTAAGCGGCATCCGCGCCGTGATGGCCGCCGAGTTGAACGTGCGCAGCCTGCAGGCACACTACGAACGAGCCCGCCGCTGATCCCCGGCTATTGGCAGGTTGCCGCCGACTCCGACGGTGGGCGGGCAACCTCGAGTGGCCCGGATCACAATCCATCCCCTCATTACACAAGGCACGGTTCAGACCATCATGAACTCGTCAAAAGAAGGGCGGAAGAGCGTCTATCTCGCGAGCCCATACGGCTTTTCGGCGCAGCAGAAGGCGCTGTTGCTGCCGCCGATTATCGAGGCCTTGGCGGTGCTCGGGCTGGATGTGTGGGAGCCGTTCGCACGCACCGGCCAGAAGGAAGACTTGACTGTGCCGGGTTGGGCCTATCGCATCGGCCAACTCTGCTACCAGGATGTATGTGAGGCGGACGCCATCTTCGCCGTGGTCAACGGCGTGCCGCCGGACGAGGGCGTCATGATCGAGTTGGGAATGGCGATCGCGCTCGGCAAGCCCACATTCCTGTTTCGAGACGACTTCCGGAACGTCGCCGATACTGATGAGTATCCGCTCAACCTGATGCTGTTCACCGGCATGCCGCAGCACGAGTGGGAGCGCCACTACTACAGATCGGTGGAGGAGATTACGGCGCCGGACAAGGCGCTGGCAAGGTGGGCGAGGGAGTGAGTCGTTAATTCGACCGAACGTGACAGAGAACTACGAAACCATATCGTTCCGCTGCCTTCCAGCACAACGCGGAGCTTGTAAGCTGCTGCGTGTCTCCGCCTCGTCTTGACTAAATTTCTGGCCCTCCACGCGCTCGTTGAATTTCTCCACAATACACCTTAGCTCGTGGTCTGGTCTTTTGGAGCCAAGCTTACCGCTCGCCTGGTGAGTTTCAAACTGATGTGCCTCATGTAAGACCAAGAAAATAGTCTGACTAAGACCAGAACTGGTCGAGCAGATCTCCGATGAATTTGAGATGTGCTTCGGAACTCTCATCAATTGACATAAGTATTGATGTCAGTATTCTGAAGGGTGACACTAGTCAGAGTAATCCGCGCAAATGACAGTAAGGAGATACTAGTGAAAATATCTAGAATCGCGGTGCATGGTCTCTTTGATAGGTTCAATCATGAACTTACATTTGATCCCTGTGAACGTATAACCATCATGATCGGTCCAAATGGATATGGGAAGACCACGATCCTGCGGATCCTTAATATGTTATTCAATTATTCACCGCGTAGTCTTGGTCGGATTCCATTCGAAGAACTCCTTGTGGATTTCGATGATGGATCGCGACTGACCGTTATTCGCGTTCCAGACGAATCTTCTCCGCGACTCTCCTATATCACATCCACGCAAGAGACGGAATCTTACATTCCAGAGCCGTTAAACACGTCGCAAGGAGTGTCATTCCCTCTAGGGATAATTGAGGACATCATTCCAGGGCTTGAACGAATTGGGGCTTCAGAGTGGCGAAATGTCCACACCGATGATGTTCTCGATTTAGACGACGTGATTGAAACCTACGAAGACGTACTTCCCTTCAGCGTTGAAAAACATGAACAGAAAATACCCCCTTGGCTAGAGGAGATCAGAGCATCACTGCCAGTCCGTTTCATTGATACCGAACGACTTACCGATCTTTCCACTAATGGACGACGACTCCGAAGTCGATCCTCCTATTCCTACATTGCGCCGGAACGAACTGTCCGGCTCTATTCGAAAAGGTTGGCAAGCGAGGTCCAGAAGACCCTGACACAATATGCTACTTTGTCCCAATCGTTGGATCGATCATTCCCCGCCAGGCTTGTCGAAGAGCCAACTAGCGAGCCACTCTCAAAAGAACAACTAGCTCAGGACCTAGAAGAAGTAGATAAACGGCGTTCTAAAATTATTGAAGCCGGACTTTTGCCCCAAGAACACGCAAGTTTAAGCGTGCCTGACATCGATTCGATCGACGACTCTAGGAGGGACGTCTTGGCAGTTTACGCCCAAGACGCCAACGAGAAACTGAACGTATTTGAAGACCTTTACTTACGAGTAAATACATTTGTGAGAATAGCAAACGCTCGTCTGTTGCACAAGCAAATTTCTGTCAGCCAAGAAGGACTGAAGGTTTCAAACTCAGATGACACAGCCCTCGAACTTGAGATGCTGTCCTCCGGCGAACAGCATGAAATCGTCCTCCTGTTCGATTTATTGTTTGGAACGAAGAAAAACTCCCTCATCATGGTGGACGAACCGGAGTTGTCATTACATGTCGCTTGGCAGAGGCAAATGTTAGAAGATCTTCAGGAAATGGCTGAGCTATCGGATTTTCGGGCTTTGCTAGCGACTCATTCTCCTCAAATCATTGGCGATAGGTGGGATCTGACTATTGAATTGCAAGGTCCAGATAGGGAATGATTCAGCCCACTTCGCATGAGATCGCCAATGAGATTCGCATGACACGATCACAATACACTGGAGCCTTCCTAATCGTTGAAGGCAGAGATGATCGACTATTCATGGCGAGTTTCATTTCACATTCTACATGCACAATTGAAGTGGCTCAGGGAAAACAAAACGTTTGTGATGTGATCGAAATTCTAGATGAAGACAATTTCGACGGCGTGTTGGGATTAATCGATGCAGATCTTGACAGAATTGAAGGGAGTCCGAAAAGAGGCCAGAATCTAGTAATGCCTGAATGCCACGACTTGATTATGATGCTAGTGAGTTCTCCAGCTCTCGACCGAGTACTAACGGAGTTTGGAAGTCGAAATAAGCTTAAGACCTTTGAAGAGAATGTCTTGGAAGCTCTATTTGAGAGAGCGTCGCCGGTGGGCTATTTGCGTCTCCATTCCTTGAGAGAAAAGCTAAACTTGCAATTCAGAGGCCTGAACTACTCAGCTTGGATTAGCCGCTCATCCTTTGTAGCGAACACTACTGAGCTAATAAGAAGGGTAAAGAACTTATCTCACCGTCATGATCTGTCAAGTCCCGGCCTCGCTAACGCCATTGCAGAACTTCCCAAGTCCCACTATGACCCCTGTGAGATTTGTAATGGTACCGATGTAATTGAAATACTTTCAATTGGATTGAGAGGTGTTTTAGGCAATAAGAGTGCAGGGGAGGTCGGAGCTGAATCATTGAAGTCGTTCTTAAGACTGGCTTACTCGGAGCAACATTTCCGTTCATCAAGTCTGAAGAAAGACATTGAGAAATGGCAATGCCAAAACCCTGAGTTTCAGATCCTTAGAAGTGACATCATTTGAAGTGGGCGCTCCCAATAGCTTGCCTAACTCACAGTGCTTCCTACAGCAGTCCTCGCCCTCTTACCGCAACAAATTCCAACGACCTCTCGTTCTTGACATATCCCTCGGCCTCTGCTACATTGCCCCGAATAATTGAATAGCTGAACTCTTATCCAGAGAGGCGGAGGGACCGGCCCGTTGAAGCCTCGGCAACCTGGTGACGGAGGATGAATCCTCTTCCGTGACGCAGGTGCCAATTCCGGCAGATGTATTGCGCTCAGTTAATAAACCGGTAGCGCAGAGCGATTCTGGAAGATGAGAGGCAGTAATGTAGTCTGCTACCTCTCGTCTGCGCGACGTGAGGTATTTTTTTACTCGAAGAGCGAGTTGAACACGTATGATCGTAATGAAATTTGGCGGGACCTCGGTCGGCACAACCGAATCGATCGACAGCGCAGCAAGAATTGTGGCCGCCGCAGTCGAAAAGCAGGACCAAAGCGCCGGCGCACAGGAGCACCCTGATGACAGCCCGGAAAACCCTGGCATACTGATCGTCGTCAGCGCGATGAGCGGGGTGACCAACACCTTGATCGACGCCGCGCAAGCAGCCGCGGCCGGCGACGAGACCCCCTACCGTGATGCCCGCAGCCAACTGCTGGTGCGGCACCAGGTGGTGGCCGGTCAGCTCATCGAGGACGGAGTCGAGCGCGCCGGTCTGGGAAGGCTGTTCGACAACCGCCTGCGCGATTTTGAGCGTCTGTGCCGCAGCATCACCGTACTCGGTGAACTCACGCAGCGGGGTCTGGATGTCGTCAGCGGCGTGGGCGAACGGCTGAGCGCGCCCCTGCTGGCGGCTGTGCTGCGGGCAAACGGCGTCAAGGCCCAGTTCGTCGACGCCGGTGAACTGATTATCACCGATGACCAGTACGGCAGCGCCAATCCACTGATGGCCTCCACACTGACCCGGTGCCGGGACCGGCTGCTGCCGATGTTGCAGAGCGGCGTCGTGCCGGTTGTCACCGGTTTTGTCGGCGCGACCGAAAACGGCGTGCCCACAACCCTGGGGCGGGGCGGCTCCGACTACTCCGCCGCAATTTTTGGTGCGGCCCTCGATGCTGAAGAGATCCAGATCTGGACGGACGTGGACGGCGTCATGACCGCCGACCCCCGCATCGTCGCCAATGCCCGCTCCATGGAGGAGCTTTCATACGAGGAGGTGGCCGAATTGGCTTATTACGGCGCCAAGGTGCTGCACCCCAAAACCGTCACCCCGGCGGTCGAGAACAAGATACCCCTGCGCGTGCTCAACACATTCAATCCCTCCCACGCCGGCACCCGCATCGTCGAAAAGACCCGCCAGTTGCACCATGGCGTCAAGGCGATCACCGCCGTGCGGGAGCTGCGGCTGATTACGGTGGCCGGTCGCGGGATGATCGGCGTACCCGGCATCGCCGCGCGCACATTTGACGCCGTGGCCCGCCAGCGCGCCAATGTGCTGATGATCAGCCAGGGCAGCAGCGAGCAGAGCATCTGCTTTGTCGTGCCCGAGCCGGAGGGCGATGGGGTGATGGCGGCGCTCAAGGTCGAGTTCGCACGCGAATTGGCCCAGCACATGATCGAAGAGATCACCAACCAGCCGGATATCGTGATCGTGGCGGTGATTGGCGCCGGCATGAAGGGCACGCCCGGCATTGCTGCGCGGGTCTTCAACGCGCTGGGCGCACGGAACATCAACGTGATCGCCATTGCCCAGGGATCGAGCGAGGCCAATATCAGCCTCGTCGTCCTACAAGCCGAAGCCGATGAGGCGATCCGCGCCATTCACGACACATTCGAACTTGGAAACGGAGTTGTTTGATGGACAACGTCGCTGGCATGTCTGCGGACAAGGCTGAAGAACCGACGAAGCCGCTTATCCTCTTCGGGCTGGGCGGCGTTGGCCGCGCCTTGTTGCGTCAAATCGGGGAACAACGGTCTCTTCACCAAGGGGAGTACGATCTGCGCATCCGCTATTTGGCTGTGTGCGACAGCAGCGGCGCAATCGTGGAGCCGCAAGACGGCTTCACGGACGAGCTATTGGCTGAAATCTTGCAGCGAAAGGAGGAGGGCGGCGCACTCGCGTCCCATCCGCTGGGCCAACCCTTCGACAGCCTGGAAGCGATAGTTGACGAAGTTGGCAAGCCGGGCACAGTCGTGGTCGACTGCACCGCGTCCGATGAAACCGTGGCTGCCCTGTTGCGCGCATTGGAACGGGGCTATCAGGTCGTACTGGCGAACAAGAAGCCGTTGACCGTCGAGCAGGATGTGTATGACGGAATCAGCCGCCTTGGCCCTCGCCGACCCCATGGTCGGGCAGATGGCGAGGATGGCAAAGGGGACGCTGCCCACTCGGCCCGCACCTTGAACCATGCCCGTTGGGAAACCACAGTGGGCGCCGGTCTGCCGGTGATCGCTACACTCAACCGGTTGGTATCCAGCGGCGACGAGATCGAGCGCATCGCCGGCTCCTTCAGCGGCACGCTCGGCTACCTGATGACCGGCCTCGAAGAGGGCCGCGCCTTCAGCGAGACCGTCGCCGAAGCCTACCGGCTGGGTTATACCGAGCCGGACCCGCGCGATGATCTGGGGGGCGTCGACGTGGCGCGCAAAGCGCTCATTCTGGCGCGAGGGATCGGCTGGCGCATGGAGATGGAGCAGGTTAAGGTCAGCGGCCTCTATCCGGAGCGGATGGCCGGGCTGAGCGTAGACGAATTTCTGACGGATTTGCCATCGCTGGACGAGCAGTACCGCGCGGAGGTAGCGCACGCCGCCGCCGAGGACAAGGTCCTTCGCTATGCCGCTACGCTTTCTGAAGGCGCCTGCACCGTCGGTCTGACGGCGGTCGCCAAGGATAGCCCCCTGGGGCGTCTGACCGGAACCGACAATCTGGTTGAACTCTACAGCCGCTGGTACAGCCCCAACCCGCTGGTCATTCAAGGCCGGGGGGCGGGAGTGGAGGCAACCGCGGCCGGCGTACTCAGTGATATCGTCGAACTGCAGTGATCAGTGATCAGTGATCAGTGATCAGTGGTCAGTTGATCGTGGTCAGTGACTGCGGCAATTGTTTGAGGATGGATGTGAAGAGGGGCGAATTTACAGAGGCGGAGTCGTTACGAATCAGGTAGGTTACTGTTAGAATAGAGGATTTCGATGAACATTCAACCAAAGATCCGCGTGGGCGTGTTGGGCGCGACGGGCGCGGTGGGGCAACGGTTTGTGCAGATGTTGGAGGGACATCCCTGGTTTGAGTTGAGCGTGCTGTGCGCCTCGCAACGCAATACGGGCAAACGCTACGCCGACGCCTGCAATTGGCTGTTGCGAGGCGATATGCCGCCCCATCTGCGCGACTGCATCTTGCAGGAAATGGCGCCGGGCATCGACTGCCAGCTGGTGTTCAGCGCTCTGCCGAGCGGGCCGGCCCGCACAATCGAAGCGGAACTGGCCGCAGCCGGCTACATCGTGTGCAGCAATGCCAGCGCCTACCGCTACGAGCCGGACGTGCCGCTGCTGATCCCGGAGGTCAACCCGGAGCATGTCGGGCTGATCGAGCTGCAACGGCGCCAGCGCGGCTGGCCGGGCTTCATTGCCACCAATCCAAACTGTTCCACGACCCACCTGGTGAGCGCGCTCCACCCGCTACACGAAGCGTTCGGCGTCAAGAAGGTATTTGTGGTTACGATGCAGGCTGTCAGTGGAGGGGGATACACGGGCGTGCCGTCGATGGATGTTATCGACAACGTGATACCGTTCATCAATGCCGAAGAGGAGAAGATGGAGAGCCGCGAGCCGCAGAAACTGCTGGGCATATTTGACGGGAAGGTTGTGCAGATGGCCGATTTCGTCGTCAGCGCCCACTGCAACCGGGTGCCGGTGCGCAACGGCCATCTGGCGGCGGTAAGTGTGGAGTTCGCCCGCCGCCCCAGCCTGGAGGATGTGCGGCGAGCGTGGGCGGAGTATGAACCGCTGCCCCAGCGCATGGGCCTTCCCAGCGCGCCCGACGAGGCGATTCTCTACCGGGAGGAGGCGGACCGGCCGCAGCCGCGCATGGACCGGCTGGCCGGCAGCGTTCCCGGCATGACGACGGTGGTGGGCCGGCTGCGGGCTGACCCGCTTCTGCATGTAAAGTTTCTGGCGCTGGGCCACAACACGATCCGCGGCGCGGCCGGCGGCAGTCTGCTCAACGCCGAATTGCTGGTGTCGCAGGGTTATTTGGGCAGTCATAAAGCGGTTGCCAGCGATCAGTTGCCGGCCAACAGCGCGGTTCTGGCCGCTGTCCACTAGCCGTTGCAGTGTTGTGCAACAACCTCAAAAATTTTACACATTAACCTTCCATAAGGTAGAATTGTGTAAGGTGCAACGGCAGTTATGCGTAGTCAGCTCTTGAATCTTGGTAACGTCGCACCTTTGAGTTGGGCGAACTAACTCGAAATCAGCGACTAAACCGGGAATTGAAATGGAAGGTGCAGAATTGGCCAACACGCAGACAAGAGAAGCCTATCCGATTGCCGTTGACAACTTTGGACTGTCGTCGCTGGAAGAGCTTGTCGGCGATCTGATCGTTTACCGCAACCTGGAACCGATTACGCGCCAAATCCCCGGCCTGAAATCCGCCCGTTACCAGCTCGGGTTGCCAACACCTTCCGTGCCCCGCAAACAAGAGAATTCGTATGCCCAGGTCGCTTTGTGGATCCTGGAGCAGGCCCAGCAGCAGCGAGACGCCGCAGTTGAAGAACTGCTCTTCATCGGCGATACCCTCTCTGGCGATGGTCATACTTTCCAGGTGATGCGCTCCTTGCGTTCGGCGGCCGAGCCACCTCTCGACGAGGAGATGTTCGAGCAGGGGAACAGTGCCCGGTTGCCCAGCGCCTGCTTTATCGGCAACGAAAAGGCCAGCGAACCGGAGCATTTCGTAGCCAATGATGAGACCGGTATGTTCGAAGCCAACCGCTGGAGCCAACTGGTGGATTGGATCAGCTGGGCGCAGCGGAACGGTTTGCAGTTAGACGAAAGTACGGCGGTTGTTCTCGATCTGGACAAGACGGCCATCGGCGCCCGCGGACGCAACAACCGCGCCATCGACGTGGCGCGTCTGAAGGGGCTGTACCGAACCGTGGGCAGCCTGCTGGGCGACAAGTTCAACGCCCCGCTGTTCACGCAACATTATGAACAACTCAACCGCGCCCGTTACCATCATCTGACCGGGGACAACCAGGACTATCTGGCCTATATCTGCCTGGTTCTCAACAACGACGGCCTCGACTGCGCAGATCTACTTAAACGAATCGAAGAAGGCGCGGTCCAGACATTTGAGCAATTTGTGCGCTATGCAGAGGTCTGTATCGCCGGGGGCGGGCGGGTGGGCGAGGCGATGCGCCAGGCCCACGAAGCGGTCAATACTGCTGTTTCGCAGGGAGACCCTACCCCGTTCAAACAGTTCCGGCGGGAGGAGTTTCTGGCAACGTTGGAACATATGAACAATTTGGCTGATGATGTGCCGGCAGCGGACCGCTTCGCCCTGGAGATCTGCATCACGCAAGAGGTGCGCGAGGCAGTTCTATGGCTGAAGGAGCGCGGCTGTCTGATCATCAGCTTCAGCGACAAGCCGGACGAATCTTCGATCCCTCACCGTACCCGGCACCGGGGCAAACCGCCGATCCACAAAGCAAAAACCCACGCCACCGGCGTCAGCATCGCAGATCAACTGCGTAATCTGTAACGCACAGGGACGCGTAGCCGGTAACTTCCGCACACTGGTTTCTTGCTTACTGACTCAGGCCTTCTCCTCTGTTATACTAGGCGTTCAAGCGTGTACGGTGTGACCTGTACCCGTGTAGCCCTGCATGTGTTCCGGGCGTCTGACTCGGGGGTATTTCAGTATGATGAATAACGAAAAGAGACCGGATGGCGAGCGGCCGCCGGAAGAAGACCCGAACGAGCGCTATCGGCAGCTGTTCAAACGCAGTTGGATCTGGTTCCTGTTAGCCATCCTGATCTTTTTTGCCTATCGCCTCTTTATCAATCCACCAAGTGCTGCCAACAACCTGCTCGGTCTGAACCAGGTGGCCGAGTACGTGCGCAACGGTTCTGTCCAGCGGATCGTAGTGCAGGGCGACGACATCATCGTCGAAATCTCCGAAAGTGACCGCCGCCGCAGCCGTAAAGAGTCCGGCGAGAGCGTGCTCGATTCCCTCAAAACGTTCGGCGTAACCGCAGATCAACTGGCTGCCATTCCCATCGATGTGGAGCGCGCGCCCAACAGCGGCGCCTTCCTCAGCTGGTTGATCATGCTCTTGCCGATGATCCTGATTTTCGGCTTCTTCATCTTCATCATGCGCCAGGCCGGCGCGGGCGGGCAGAACCGGGCGATGCAGTTCGGACGCAGCCGCGCCAAAAAGATGGAGGAGGCCGACCGCCCCACCGTCACCTTTGAGGATGTGGCCGGTTCAGAGGAGGCCAAACAGGAGTTGCAGGAGGTGGTCGAGTTCCTGAAGGAGCCGGAAAAGTTCGCGGCCCTGGGCGCGCGCATCCCCAAAGGGGTGCTGATGGTCGGATCACCGGGAACCGGCAAGACATTGTTGGCCAAGGCGGTGGCCGGTGAAGCCGGTGCGCCCTTCTTCAGCATCAGCGGCTCCGAATTCGTGGAAATGTTCGTGGGCGTGGGCGCCAGCCGCGTGCGCGATCTGTTCGAACAGGCAAAGAAGAACGCTCCCTGTATCATCTTTATCGATGAAATCGACGCGGTCGGCCGTCATCGCGGCGCCGGCATGGGCGGCGGCAACGATGAACGAGAGCAGACGCTCAATCAGATTCTGGTCGAGATGGACGGCTTCGATAGCGATACAACCGTGATCGTCATCGCTGCGACCAATCGCCCGGATATTCTCGACCCGGCTCTGCTGCGACCGGGCCGATTCGACCGCACGATCGTGGTGGACCGGCCGGACCGCCGCGGACGCGAGGCGATCTTGCACGTGCATGCACGCGGCAAACCGCTCGGCCCGGATGTAGATCTGAACGTGATCTCCAAGCAGACGCCCGGCATGGTGGGCGCCGACCTGGAGAACCTGCTCAATGAGGCGGCGATACTGACCGCCCGCCGCAACAAGCGCGCCATCGGCATGGACGAACTGGTGGAGTCGATTGAACGGGTGATGGCCGGGCCGGCGCGCAAGAGCCGGGTGCTCAGCGACGAAGAACGGCGCGTGGTTGCCTACCACGAAGCAGGGCACGCCGTGGTGATGGCGCTGCTGGAACATACCGACGCCGTCGGCAAGATAAGTCTTGTCAGCCGCGGCCAGACGCTGGGCTACGTCATGCCTCTGCCGGATGAGGATCGCCTGCTCAAGAGCAAGGCCGAGTACGAAGATGAATTGGCCGGGCTGCTGGGCGGGCGCGTCGCCGAAGAGTTGACTTTCGAGGAGATCACCACCGGCGCCGCCAACGATCTGGAACGGGTAACAAAGCTGGCCAAGGCGATGGTCACCCGCTTTGGCATGAGCAAGGAATTAGGCCCCATGCATTTGGTTCAGGGTGATTCCAACCCGTTCCTGGGCATGGATCTGGGCGAACGGCGCTCCTACAGCGAAGATGTGGCGCGCGCCATCGACCGCGAAGTGCGCCGGATTGTGGAGACCGCATATTTGCGGGCCAAGGAAGTTCTGACGACCAACCAGGACAAGCTGGGGCTCCTGGCCGAAACGCTGCTGGAAAAGGAAGTCCTGGAACGGACCGAGTTCGAGAAGCTGATTTTCAGTAGCTGATTGCCGGTGAAAAGCGGCTAGTACGGGGCTCCCTGTCTTATTCACTGTTCACTGTCCAACGCCAGCGCGATGGCGGCCGCTACGCGGGCGTTGTTGCGCAGCAGGGCCAGATTGGCGCGCAGGCTGCGGTCGCCGCTCAGTTCAGCGATGCGCCGCAGCAGGTAAGGAGTCACCTCGGCCGAGCGCAGACCGGCGGCTTCGCTATCTGCCAACGCCTGCTCGATCTGCGGTTCAATCTGCGCGGCGGGAATCTCATCCTCTTCCGGCACAGGTACCGCCACCAGCAGTCCCCCCGCCAAGTCCAGCGCCCGCTTTGCCCGCCAGATTTCCGCCACCTCCTGGGGAGAGTTACAACAGATATCGACCGGAAGGCCGCTGCCGCGACTGTAGAAGGCGGGGAACTCCTCGGCTCCGTAGCCGATGACGGTTACGCCGTGCGTTTCCAGGTATTCGAGCGTGGCCGGCAGGTCCAGCAATGCCTTGGCGCCGGCGCAGACGACGATGAGCGGGGTCTGCGCCAGTTCCTGCAGGTCGGCGCTGACGTCGGTGCTGGGGCCGGGCGCGCGGCTGCGGTGGACGCCGCCGATGCCGCCTGTGGCAAACAGTTCGATGCCGGCGCGGTGGGCGATCCACATGGTGGCGGCAACGGTCGTGGCCCCGTCCAGCTTGCGGGCGACGACGACGGGCAGGTCGCGGCGGCTCACCTTGCTAACAGGTCCGTCGGACGCCGCCGCCAGCCGCTCGATCTGCTGCGGGTCGAGGCCGGCGACCAGTTCCCCGCCGATGACGCCGACGGTGGCCGGAACCGCGCCATGTTGGCGGATGATGCGCTCCATTTCATGGGCCAGATTCAGGTTGTCCGGGTAGGGCAGCCCGTGGCTGATTACGGTAGATTCCAGTGCAACCCGTTTCATGTTTGGCGTTTCCAGGTACGAGTTTGGGACTTTCAGCGGTCCCACGGTCAATCAAGAGCGGGCTCCTCAGCACTGAACGAGGGTCCGCTGCTGATTTTCCGTTATCGCCTATATTGTGTCAATTCAGGAACAATGTATCTTCAGGAGCTGGCAGTCGGTGGAGAGTAGACAGCACCAACCATTGTTCTGGTTTTCGGCGCAACTGAAAACTGACCACTGAAATTTTTCAGGAGGTAGATGAGATGACAAGCTCAGGGCAGGCGCTGGCCGGGAAGGTGGCTCTGATCACCGGCGGCGGGCGCGGCATCGGGCGGGCGATCGCCATCGCTTTCGCCGGCGCGGGGGCAGCCGTCTGTTGCGCGGCCCGCACTCGTTCGGAGATCGAAGCCGCGGCCGCCGAGATCGAGACGGCCGGCGGGCAGGCGCTAGCGGTGACCACGGACGTGGCCGACCTGGCATCGGTGCAAAAGGCCGTTGACGAGACCGCGGCGCGCTTCGGCGGCCTGGACATTCTGGTCATCAACGCCGGCGTCTCGCCGGGGAGGAGCGAGGTGGCCGAGAGCGAACCGGCCGCTTGGAGCCAGACGATCGCGATCAATCTGACCGGCGCATACCACTGTGCGAGGGCGGCCATTCCCCATCTCAAGGCGCGCGGCGGGGGCAAGATCATTACGATCGGCTCGGGGATGGGGCACCGCGGCGCGCCAGGCTCGTCGGCCTACAGTGTTTCCAAGGCTGGGCTGTGGATGTTGACGCGTGTGCTGGGGCAGGAGTTGCGCGGGGACAACATCAGCGTCAACGAACTGATTCCGGGGCCGGTAAACACGGCGATGATGCCCGGCCCGGCCGCGCGCGAGCCCGGCACATTCGATGGCGAGTGGTTCAAAGAACCAGAGGAGGTCGTGCCGCTGGCGTTGTTTCTCGCGAGCGCGCCGGACGGCGGGCAGACTGCGCAGAGCTTCAGTTTGATGCGCCGCGATGTTTAGCTTAACGACACCCACGATCCCTCGTCTGCCGCTGTGTACATGGCCGCCATGACGGCGCTGCGGTAGGCGGCTTCGCGGGCGCCTACGAGCGGGACGGACGCCCTTGCGGACGGGTCCTGCGCGTTGAGCGCGTCGAGGAAGAGGTCGAAGGCGTGGGGCCAGGCGGGGGGCAGGTCGGTCCAGGGATGTTGGCCGTCGGCGCCCTCCAGATTGGCGCTGGTGATGTACAGATCGCTGCGGTTGTGAATGTAGGCATGGCCTTCGGTTCCGCTGATTTCGGCGGTGATCGGTTCGGCCACGTCCACCCAGGCGGCGGCGAGCGAACCAATTGCGCCGCTGCTGAAACAGAAGAGCGCCTCGCCGGTCTCGTCACAGTCGGGGCCGTATTTTTCGAGCACCGACCGCAGGGTGGCGGTCACTCTGTCGACGTCGCCCAGCATCCACAGCATCAGGTCGAGCGCGTGCGTGCCCAGGTCGCCGAAAGCGCCGACACCGGCCTGCTGCATGTCGGTCATCCACAGATAGTCGGGCGTGAAGATATCGCGCATCGCGCCGGAATGGCAGTTGATAAAACGGGCGCGGGTGATCTGGCCGAAGACGCCGTTCGCGACCATATCCTTGAGGGCTTGGTGGACAGGGATGCCGCGGCTGAAGTAGCCGGTCTGAAAGAGGACGCCGGCCTGTTCGATGGCCGCGGCCATGCGGTTGGCGTCCTGCGCGCCGATTCCCAGCGGCTTTTCCACGAACATATGCTTGCCGGCCGCGGCCGCGGCGGCGACCAGTGGCTCGTGCTGGTCGGTCTCCGAGCAGATGATGACGCCGTCGATGGCGGCGTCGTTCCAGATGGCGTCAACGTTGTCCAGGACGGGCGCGCCGAGCTGAGCGCTCCAGGTATTGGCGCGAGCCGGGTCGCGGTCCCAGACGGCGATGGTGCTGACATCGGCGCGGGCTTGCAGGCGCTTGACGAAGCCGGGTGTGTGGATGTGGGCGCAGCCAACCAGTGCAATGTTTGCCATGAAGAAGTTCTCCGGATGTGTGTTTGGCTGCCGCTGCTTCCAGAAGTTCGGACAGTTGGCGGCAACCGGATCGGGGCGCCCTCAAGGCGCACGTCCATAGTGTAGCGGATCGACGGGCAACGCGCTATCGCCCGGCCAGGCTGCGCGCGTCAAGAGGGCAAAATGCCGACGCTCCCAGGGCCGGCTCAGGGGCATGTTTGGCGGGCACGGCCAGGGATGATAGCATCAGCGGTCAGGCGCGCAAGTAGAGCAGCAAGTCAGCGCAATTCCATAACTACAGTTCAGACAACCGGGAAGACGGAAACAATGGCCGACAGGCGTCCAAGACTGGCAATTACGCTGGGTGACCCCGCCGGCATCGGGCCGGAGGTGGTTCTGAAGGCATTGCAGCATCGAGAGGTGTTCGCCACCTGCCGGCCGCTCGTGATCGGCGACCAGGGCGTCCTCGACAGGGCGGCGGCGTGGCTGGAAATCCGGCCCCGGTATGAACGCATCGTTGATGTCGGCGGCGGCAAATATGAAGAGGGAACAGTCCCGCTGCAGGATCTGGCGAACGTCGAGTTGGCCGAGGCGCCGGTGGGGCAGGTGAGCGCCGGCGCGGGACGGGCCGCGGTCGAATATGTGACACACGCCTGCGATCTCGCCTTGGCCGGGCAGGTGGAGGCGCTGGTGACCGCGCCTTTGAACAAGGAGGCGATGCACCGGGCCGGTTTCCTGTACCCCGGCCATACCGAGCTGCTGGCGGAGCGCACCGGGGCTGAACGGGTGTCGATGCTGCTGGTGGGGCCCAATCTGCGGGTCGTGCATGTGAGTACGCACGTTGCGCTGGAGGAGGCGATCCGCCGGGTCACGCCTGCGCGGGTGCTGGAGGTGATCGAGCTGGCCTACCACTCCTGCCAAATGCTGGGGATCGATGCGCCGCGGATTGCGGTGGCGGGGCTGAACCCCCACGCCAGCGAAAACGGGCTGTTTGGCGTGCAGGAGGAGGAGCAGATCCAGCCGGCCATCGAAACGGCGCGCGCGCGCGGCTGGACGGTCTCTGATCCGCAACCGCCGGATACGGTTTTTCTGCGGGCGACGCGGGGCGAGTACGACATAGTCGTGGCTATGTATCACGACCAGGGTCATATTCCGATGAAGCTGCTGGCCTTTGACAGCGGCGTAAACGTGAGTATTGGCCTGCCGGTGGTGCGCACATCTGTGGATCACGGCACGGCTTTTGATATCGCGGGGACGGGACGCGCCAGCGAGGAAAGTATGCTGGCGGCGATACGCGTGGCAGTGACAATGACAAAGGCTAACGACTAAGGGGTTAGGTTCTTTTGGCGATTGCCTAAACCGCGAACTGCAGGGTCGAACTGCGGTTAATCCGCGAAGAAACGCGAAGGGGCGCGAAGAAAACCCTTTGTTGTTGGCGCGCATGATGGTCATTTCGCCAAAATCACACTAAGAGCCAACAGACTGGGCTTGCGGCCGCCTTTCCTTTGTCAAAGTTCAAACATTGTCTTCCAATTGTCAGAGAGTCCAAGTAAGACAGGTGGATCGCGGAGTCTACTGAAAACTGTCGAAGACTTGGCCGAGGCGGCGGATGCCCTCTTCGATTTCGGGTTTGGCGTAGTGGGCGAAACAGAGGCGCAGGCAGTGGCCGAGACCGCCGACGCTGGAGCAGCGGGGACCGGGTAAAAACCCGACTTTGGCGCCGGCGGCTTCCTTTAGCAGTTCGGTCGTGTCAAGCTTGTCGGCGCAGGTGAGCCAGAAGAAGAAGCCGCCGGCGGGCACGGTCCAGGTCGCGCGGTCGCCGATGTGCCTGTGCAGAGCCGCGTCCATTGCCTCGACCCGCAGCCGATAGGCGCGGCGCAGCTCGTCCAGATAGTCCCTCTGCCCGCCCCCTTCCAACGCGACCCGCACCAGATTGGATGTGAACTGGTTGAGTCCGCCGCCGCTGTCGACCAGCCCGCTGGCGGCAAAGGCATGCGCTCTTTGCGGCGTTGTCTGCACCCACCCCAGGCGCAGACCCGGCGCCAGAATCTTTGAGAATGAGCCGAGGGAGAGGACCCTGCCGCTGTCGGCATAGGCGGCGAAGGGGGGCGGCGGCGGCGATCCGAAGTCGAGGAGGTGATAGACCTCATCGGCGATGATCAGGAAGTCATGCTCCTCGGCCAGGGCGAGCAACTGCTGGCGGCGGCTATGGGAAAGCGTGCGGCCGGTAGGGTTCTGATAGGTGGGGATCGTGTAGAGAAAGACGGGGCGGTGGCGGGTGAGCGCCTCTTCAACGGCCGGCAGTGACAGCCCATGTTCATCGGAAGGGATCGGCACAGGGTTGAGCCCGTGATCCTCCTGCAGGATGCGCAGGGCGAGGAAGTAGCTTGGCTCTTCGACAAAGACGGTATCACCGGGGCGGGTGAAGAGTGTGCAGAGCAGGTTGAGGGCCTGCGACGCGCCAGCGGTGACCATCAACTGCTGCGGCTGAACTTCGGCACCGTAGCCGCGGCTGAGAAAGGCGGCGAGCGCCCAGCGGAAGCGGCCGTCCCCCTGTGGGAAGCCGTAGTTGAGCAGCTCGGTATCGCCTTCGGCGAAGCGTTCGGCCGCGACCTGGCGCATCAGGGCATGGGGCAGAAGCGCGAAGTCCGGCTGGCCGATGCCAAAATTTATGCTGTCTGCGCTGCGGTCGACTTGGGTCGAGCGGTCGTACATGGCAGTGGACCACCAGTGATCAGTGACAGTGGGCCGGGCAACCCTGGAATCCACCGGCAATTCCGGCCACTAACCAATGGATACTGGCCACTGCGGGTCAGATATTCTCGTCCAGCAGCTTGATGCGTTTGCTGCCGATGACGGAAATCGCCTCTCGATCCAGCAGCTTGATGCGCTTGCGTCCGATTTCGATCAGCCCCCGAGATTTGAGATCGTTGAGGACCTGTGTGGCCGTTTCCCGGTAGGTACCGATGCTTTCGGCCAGGTCCTGGTGGGTGAGGCCGGTCACTTCATCGGACTGCTGTTCGTCGGATAGGCGCAGGAGCAGATTGGCGAGACGGGCAGGTATGCCCTTGAAGGCCATGTTTTCGAGGCTCTCTTCCGCCTCTTGCAGGCGTTGGCCGGTGATCTCGAGGATGCGCAGGGCGACCTGGGGCTTGCTGAGGATAAGCCGCTCCAGGTCGGTACGGCTCATGACACAGATCAGGCAGTCATCTATGGCTTCGGCAAAGGTGTTGTGCATCTTCGTGCCCAGCAGGGCCATCTCGCCGAAGAGCGTATGAGGGCCAAGAGTTGTGATGACCAGTTTTTTGCCTTCAGGGCTGATGCGATAGAGTTGCACCCGGCCATCCTTCAAAATGAAAAGGACTTCACCCGGCTCCTCCGGGCGATAGAAGACCCGCCCCTTACGCACGGTGCTCATCGTCGTAATCCGATTCAACTCTTCCATCTCTCTGGATGTCAGGTCCTGAAAGACCATCAGTTCGGAGAGAAACTTCATCTTTTCCGCCGGTAGCAGCGCGGCGGACATCTTCATGATCGTCATCTTAGGTTTCTCCTCGCCCGCCGCGGGTCTGGCACGTTCGGCGGCCTCGGTTACCGGTCGTCAGTTTCTGGCGCATGTTCATTATACGTGTAGGGGCAAAATAATCAACCTTTTTTGGCGCTCTTCTTCCGATTTTGGTAAAATGCAGCCATGAAATTGCGCTCTCCCCGGCCATCTTTGCGACAATCCGTTTCCACCGCGCCCCTCTCGAGCAGGGGCGTAATTGGTGCTGGCGCCCAGCACAGATCAGTTCCGAAGCGGACCGGCAGATTGGCCGCGCTGCGTCGCAGGCTTGGCTCGTACGGCGGCCTCAGCATCCTGTCCATTCTGGCGCCGCTTGTGATTCTGATGTCGTGCAGTCGTGTCGCAGCGCCGGAGCCGGCGGCCCCCACAGAGGTACCAACGCCAGTCAGTGGCCAGGGGTCAGTAGCCGTCGGGACACCGGTGGCCAATGAGGGCGCCTCCTACGCCGCTAACAGCTTGAGACTGGCAGTCCGTGCCAACGCCGCGGGAGGTGAGCGAGTTGCGCTCTCCGGGCCTGCGGTCCGAGCAGACACGGTGGGGGACGGGCAGACGGGTAAGATCCTGGTCGCGACAACCACGGTGACGGACACAGCCGAAATCGAGGCGACACCACCGCCGCCCGCGGTACTGGAGGGACAGATCGTTGGCGGCGAGACAGCCGCGCCCGGCGCGTGGCCGTGGATCGTCGCCCTCCAGGCCTTCACCGAGCCCGGCTACCACACCTTCTGCGGGGCGTCCCTGGTCGCTTCCAGTTGGGTGCTGACGGCCGCCCACTGCGTTGTGAATGCCACGCCGGATCAGATTGTAGCGACAGTTGGTCCTTACAGGCTCGACAGCGGTCAGGGGCAGAAAGTGGGGGTTGACCGTATTGTCCTGCATCCTCGCTACGGATTCGACTTTGCCCACGACTTCGCCCACGACCTCGCGCTTCTTCATCTGTCACAGCCGGTAGAGGCCGAGCTGGTCACGCTGCTGGAGGCTGACAGCCTGGAGTTGGTCGCGCCGGGCACGCTGGGAACGGTGATTGGCTGGGGCGCGCTTTCCGAAAACAGTGAGCAGGGCTGGCTCTCGTATGATTTGCAGCAGGTGGAGCTCCCGATCGTGTCGGAGGAAGATTGCACCAACTCGATGGGCAGGATGATCACCGAAAACATGCTGTGCGCCGGATACGAGGAAGGGGGCAAGGATGCCTGCCACGGCGACAGCGGCAGCCCCCTGGTGGTGCCGGACGGCGATGGCGGCTGGCAGCTGGCGGGGCTTGTGAGCTTTGGCATCGGCTGCGCACGACCGACGTTTTATGGTGTCTATACGCGGGTGAGCCAATACCATGACTGGATTTTGGCGCAGATCATCCGGCAGGAAACGGCCGAGGAGCGTGAGCCGACCGTGATCATGCTGCCCGCTGTGTATAGCGACGCGGCTGTCATTTTGCTGCCCGCCGTTCACAATGGGCCGGCCGAGGAGCCGACACGCATTGTGCCGCCAAAACCGCCGCCGATTCCCGACGAATGGATACGGCAGTCGCGAGCGCCGATTCCCGACGGATGGATACGGCAGACGCGGGCGCCGATTCTGATGTATCACTATGTGAGCGTGCCGCCGGCGGGGTCAAATGTGTACCGGCAGGACCTGTCGGTAACTCCCGACCTGTTCAGGAGCCATCTGCAAGCTCTGGATGACGCCGGGTACACGACGATCACCATGTATGAGCTCGTAAGGCATCTGAACCAGGGCACACCCCTGCCGGAGAAGCCGGTCATTCTCACCTTTGACGATGGCTACCGCGACAACTATGGAAACGCGTTTCCGTTGTTGCAGGAGTTTGGGATGACGGCGATGTTTTTTGTGGTGACCGACTTTATTGACGCGGAAAATCCTCTCTATCTGTCGTGGGAGATGGCGCGGGAGATGCAGGCCGGCGGCATGCACATCGAGTCCCATGGGCGCAATCACGCCAGTTTGCGGAATCGAAACGATGATTACCTGGTCTGGCAGGCTCTAGGGAGCGCGGAGACGATCGAGTATGAGCTAGGGGTACGGCCGCGCTTCATTACATACCCGTTTGGGCACTTCGACAGTAATACGATCCGTATTTTCGAGAGCGCGGGTTTCTGGGGGGGCGTGACGATCAATGCCGGAGCCACGCACTCGACCGAGAATCCATACCAGTTGATGCGGGTGCGCGTGCGGGGGACGACGACCGCCGCGGAGCTGTTGTATTTGTTGGAGTTGGATTGGTGAGAGGGCAGTGGTCAGTGGTTAGTGGTCAGTGGTCAGTGACCCCGGCCGGCGGGGATGACGGCAGGGGATAGGGGGCGGTGGCTGTAGCTGATGCGCGCATTCCGAGCCAGCTTCATTGCCCATGTCGTCACCGGCAAGCTGGCGTGCCCGTGGTCGCTGCGTGCGCCGGAGGAGATCTGGGCTGATCTACGGGCGCAGGAGGCGGAGGGGGTGTTGGAGGAGATTTGGGGTGGGGCAGATTGAATTTCGTCTCTGTCTAACGCTGCGGTATACTGCGTTGCCTTTGCCACAGCTCTTGCGAAAAGAGTCTGCGATGATCGATGGTCAACCTGCGCTGAAGCCAGGAAATTGAAGTGTCCATTCCTTTTGAGTTTACAGTTGAAGGTGTTGCCTTATCCCAGGGCGCCAAGGGTAAGGGCAAGTGGCAGGAACACGTCGGGCATTCTGCTGCGCAGAGATGGCATCGACAGTCACCGGTTGCCGAGGCGGTTATGGTGACGATCACCTGTTTTCATAACAACCGGCGATTTGATCTTG
Source organism: Caldilineaceae bacterium (assembly GCA_965220715.1). GTDB lineage: Bacteria > Chloroflexota > Anaerolineae > Caldilineales > Caldilineaceae > Bin5. Next base: position 991,079 of record OZ244843.1, on the reverse strand, counting down.
ACAATATCCTGAAGCCGATTTTGGATGCAATGAATGAATTGATCTACGAGGATGACAAGCAGATCACTGATCTGCATAGCCACAAGCGGGATCTGAGCGCAGACTTGGAGGCACGCAATTCTTCGTCTGTCTTAAGTGAAGCGCTCGCGAGGCCCACGCCTTTTGTCCACATCATAGTGGACCATGCGCCGGACCAGGGGGTGACACCTTGACTGAAGACATCGCGATTCTTGAAAGGAAGTTCATCGACAAGAAGGCGGCAGAGTACCGCAGCAGAGGCTATGAAGTAGAGGAAAACTGCCAGCTGGATTTCCTGCCCGGCTACCGTGCTGACCTGGTCGTGCGTAAAGGTGAGGATACCCGAGTCATTGAAGTCAAGTCCAGGACTTCGTTGGCAAGGTCACCCAGAATGACAGAGCTGGCGGAAATCCTGTATGAAAAGCCTGGCTGGAGCTATGATCTGCTGCTCGTAGGCGAACCGGAGAAACTGGAGTCGCCCAAGGGCGCGCAGCCATTTGCCGAAGAGGAGATCCGTCGGCGTCTTGCCGAGTCGGAGGAAGTTCTTGAGAAGGGTTCGGGCGAGGCCGCCTACTTGTTGGCCTGGTCGGCTTGCGAGGCAGCGATCCGGAATCTGACCGAGACCGCCGAGATCTCCATCACGCGCGTCACCACGGCGTCATACATCCTCGATATGGCGGTCATGCACGGCATCATTTCGCGCGAGGACCACGACTATCTGACCGACATGATGAAGTATAGAAACGCCATTGCCCACGGATTTGATGTCAATGGATTCAGCGACGAAAAGGTGACTGAGTTGATCGAGGTCGTTGTGCGTCTGCTGGATTCAGAGCCTGAGCTGGCGTGAAGGCGGGCGGCAGCTGTTCCAGAGCGGCGATATCCCCGAGCAATTTAGGTTTCACAGGTTAAACTTTAGTAAGGCACCCCATTATTCAAGCAAGTCAAATAGCGATTGACACCCATGCTGCGCGGCGAATCCGGCGGCGGCTAAGTTCGCTCGCGGGAAGGAAGGGCAGCGCGGGAGCGGCTATATTAACGGTAACTTTTAACATGGCCGGAAACTGCTTCCATATTAACGGCAGCCTTTAATATAGAGGCGCAAATGTGCTATAGGGCCTTATGCTAATGTAAGTTCAATTTGATACCAAGAGTTTTTCGTACTCTGGGTCGAGTTCAAATTTAGGCCATAGACGTGTTACGACCTGGTAGGGATGGGCATTGATACGGTCGATGAAAGTTTTGCAAGCATCGAAGAGGTGACGCATGGATTGATGGCAGTGGTTGCGTGTGACCTCTTCTCGCAACCAGCGCCAGAGATTCTCAATCGGATTGAGGTCGGGACTATAGGCAGGCAGAGGGATGAGAGTGAGACCGAGTTTGGCGGCGGCAGCCTGAACGGACTTGGCCCGATGCCAGGTGGCGCCGTCCCAAATGATCACAACTGCGCCCGGCTCATCACCCAGCCATTCAGCCATGCGCTGCAAGAACTGAATCGTATGTTCTTTGTTGCAGTTGCCCTCGTTCCAGATGAAACACTGTCCTGCGCCGAAATCGTAGGCGCCATACCAGTTAATGCGATCTGAGAGCGGAGCACAGCCACTCATACGCCAGGCAATCTTGTTCTTTTCGGCCCAGGTGTAGCCCAAGTCCATATCGCGGTGGATGTGGGCTTCATCAATATAGACCAAACGGATCTCCTGGCGACAGAGTTGTTCATACAGCTCTTGGAAGCGTTCCATAAAGGCGGCACGTTTCTGTGGGTCGGCTTTCTTGAGCACTTTCTGGCACTTTTTCCAGCGCAACCGCGCTGCTTGCAGAGTCCTGTGCAGCGTGCTGCGGGAGAGATCGCAATTCATGACCTGCTTGAGCCAGCGCCGCAGCTTTTTCAACGTCCAACCATGACCGGGCAGTCCATGCTCTACAGGTTCTGTCTCGCAGATAACGTTCACGAGTTGCTTGACCTGCTGCGGGCTAAAAAAGGGCGACGACCACCCGTATGACGATAGAACACGGCCTCCGGCCCCAACCGATTGTAGGCATGTACCCATTTGAGCACTGTCTCCTTGGTGCGTCCGATTGTGCGCGCCCAGGCACAGGCACTCGTTTGCTTATCTGCGATCATATACAGAGCAAGAAAACGTTCACGGCTGCGTGCATCTTTGGCTTCCACCGACAACACCTGCAGATCGGCCAAAGTCTGGCCCCATTTTTCCATTTCCGGTCGAACCATCTTAGCTTCCTTTCCTTACAAAAAGCGAGTCTGTCAGATGGTTCTACCACAACTCAACAACCCTTGACCAATACTCTTGATCTCAAATGGGATCTACATTAGTTGGGAAAGGCCAGTTTCCTGATTTGAAGGTAGTCATGTTCGCCCAACAGGCGGTTGATGTAAATGCAGAAGGTATGTGCAGTCAACTTGGTGTATAGGCGTATACATAGACCTCTGAAAGTGTGAGCGTGGTTAGAGCTCGTTGACATTTCGGTCGAGCTAGATGAGTGAAGCGGCAAGATGCAGGAAAGCCATATATCGACGTGCAAGTCATTTATGCCGAGTGAAAGTGCGTCTAAACCATACTAAAGTGTCACGCCAAGAGGAGCAATCGAATGGTAGCGCACTCTGACGACTTCTGTCTATGGGTGTATATGGTCGTTGATGACGTGTTCAAGGAAGTAGAAAAACATGTGAGTCTACCGGGGCATGCGCCGGTCTGTTGCTTAACTGCTTGAACAGCCCGATGTAGTCTGTCAGCAACCCAGCTATAGCATGTTCGCAGGTCCTGTCATGCTCGATGGGTGCGATCTGCTTGTCCGATTTGGCTACTGCATGCGTGGTTGCACTCTGCCAAGCGACAAATGGCGCCAAACGGGCGCACAAAGACTTCTGATCTGTAGCTGCTCCGCCACGGGCTGGGCGATTGACTCCATCAGAAACCTGACCACATGGCCCAGTCTTCTTAGGGGCAAGCTTAGTCCAGGACAAGACCGTGGGCGTCCATGCTGACCAAAATTCAATTTGAGGCGCGCCCGGTCTGAATCTGCCTGTATCGAGGGGTTGTTCCTGCAAGGAGGACGAAAAGGATGTTGAGATGGAGCGACACTACAGCCCGTCTGGACGCAGTGGATGCTGCCATCGAAGTCCTGGGAATCGGCCGAAATCGGAGTCGGTCGAAACCATGGTGCAGCCGTTTTCGACTGCAATCGCCGCGTGCTGGGCGTCAGCGACCAGCTTCCCGGTAGCTCGGGACTCACGGCACAACCGTTCGAATATGTCCAAATGATCGGGACCTGGACCGACGATGCGCGCGGTCGGGCGTTCCACGAGCGAGGAGATGAATGCGAAGGACTGGTCGAGAGTGGATGGGGGGTCGAAGACTCGCGGATTAGTTACGACGCGGACGAAGCCGGCCAGAACGAGGACGGAGAGGGCGAAGGGTTCCGGTCCTGTCGCCAGACGAGTGACCCACGTTGCATACTCGGGGTGTTCGGGAACGGAGTCCTCGATGTGGGCATATATCAGAACATTTACGTCGGGAAGCAGCATCCCGAGTCACCGACTCCCTTGCCCGAACCGGGCTTCGTCATCCTGTGCGTCGAGCGCCCTCGGTCGGTCGAGATCGATTCCCGGGCGGGGGTGTGCGCCCCGCACGGTCACCAGCCGGAAGGGAGGCGACTCCGACGGTTCGCGACGCTTCAGAGCGTCATCCAACGTTTTGGCGATAAAGGAGCTGACGCTGATGCCGCGGGCTTCGGCTGCGCGACGCACCTGCTTTGCAAGCTGGTCGTCAAGGGAGATAGTGGTTCTCATGATGCATTAGCATAACATTTCTTCATCAATGCATCAATACTGCCAGGACGGAGGGATGCAGTCCACATTTGGGGTGGGAATAGTCTGGCGGGAAATTCATGCCAGCGGTGGCTGAAATTGTTTACCGGCTTTGGGAGAGGCACAAGGCAGGTGCTAGGCCTGGCCTTACCGTGGGGTCCGTTGATTGGGGGGGCACAGGGCAGGCACAAGGCCCGCCCCTACCGGACCGGTAAGGGGAAAGGTGAGGGCGGCGCGATGGGTCGCGGGAAGCCATGTTTGCATTGACCGTACAGTCGGCGCGGGGCGTGTTTTTTAGGGGGCGTTGCGGGGGCGCAGCCCCTGCATAAGGGAGGGCCGAAGGCCCGACCGCACAACTGCAGTGGTCAGTGACCCCTGCCGGCGGGGATGACGGCAGGGGATAGTGGGCGGTGGTGTAGGCCGCTGGCGTCAGGCCTTGGGGCGCAGGCCTTCGGGTAGGCGGCTTGGGTCGGTTACGAGATCGGCCAGGGCGCGCAGGTTCTGCTCGTCTTTGCCGTCGCCGTCTTCCTTCTTGGGTGTCTCCAGCAGCATGGGCACGCCGTCCCAGCGCAGGTCGTTGAGGATGTGGCGGAAGCCTTCTACGCCGACAAAGCCTTCGCCGATGTGAGCGTGCCGGTCTTTGCGGCTGCCGTGATCGTTTGAGCTGTCATTGAAATGCCAGCAGCCGACGCTCTCGATACCGATTGTCTCCCCGATCTCCGCCATCATGGCCTCGTAGCCCTCCTCGCTACGAAAATCGTAGCCGGCGGCCAGCGCGTGGCAGGTGTCGAGACAGACGCCCACGCGCTCCTTTTCCTCCACCAGTTCGATGATGCTGGCGAGTTGGGCGAAGTTGTAGCCCAGGGTGGTGCCCTGCCCGGCCATCAACTCCAGCAGCGTCCTTACGCCGGTACATTCGGGCAGTTGGGCGTGGATGCGGTTGAGGGCAGCGGCGATGCGCTGCAGTCCGGCCTCCTCCCCGCTGCCGGTGTGCGCGCCGGGATGGAGTACCACGTGCCGGATGCCGTAGGCGTGGGCGCGCTCCAACTCATCGGAAAAGGCGGCGATGCTTTTCTCCCACAGAGGGTCTTTGGGTGAGGCAAGGTTGATGAGATAGGAGGCATGGCTGACGGCGTAGGCGACGCCGCTGGCAGGCATCTGCTCGTTCCAGCGGGAGACATCCTCTTCTTTCACCTGCGGGCCTGCCCACTGGCGGTTGCTTTTCATAAAGACCTGGACCGCGTTGCTTTGCACGTCCGCGGCCGCATCGAGCGCGTTGCTGACGCCGCCGGCGATTGACATGTGCGCGCCGAGTTTGAGTCCTGACATAGGGGTGCCTCCGGAAGGTCAGTTATTGGTGGCGGGATCCTGATTCTCAGCAGCGCCGACGAGTCTCAGCGCCGTTATAAGACCTGAAAACCGGAAATTGATTTTTCACTCTCATCTGCTTTCTGCTATTCTACCGGAAGCGTTCAGATGCGGTCAAAATCGGTGGTCGGTGGTCAGTGGTCAGTGGATAGTGGATAGTGGCCGGAGACGGTTTGGGCTCTTGGGCGCGGCTGATCTGTGTGGTCGTGAGTTGACTTTGGCTGGGTAGTTACACGAGAGGAAAGATTGTGATACATGAATCCGTCTATGAACTGCGTCAGGATCTGAAAGGCGCGGCGGGCATTGACGAAAACGGGCTCGTCGAGTTGCTGGACGCGGAAAAGCTACGCGGCGATGTGATTGATACTCTGGTGCGGGATGCTGTTTTCGGCACTTTCCCCGTGAAGACGTTCAGCCGCTGGCTGATTTGGGAACTGGGTCAGTTGTTGGGCGCATGCCCGGCGAGCATTCACGAGTTTTACATTGCCAGGGCGGCGGATGCATGGTCGAACCGCACTGTACCAGCGATGAATATGCGGTTTTCGACGTACGAGGCGGGGCGGGCGGCCTACCGCGCGGCGCAGCGTACGCAGACCGGCGCGTTCATTTTTGAGATCGCGCGCAGCGAGATGGGTTACACGTTCCAGGAACCGGCCGAGTTTTCGGCTGTCCTCATCGCCGGGGCCATTAAAGAGGGGTACCGGGGGCCAATCTTCATTCAGGGCGACCATTTTCAGGTGGACGGCAAGAAGTATAAGAACGACCCGGAAGGCGCGGTGAACGAGGTAAAGGCGCTGGCAAAGAAGGCGGTGGCAGCCGGTTACTGGAACATCGATATCGATACGAGCACGCTGGTGACGCTGGCGCCGCCATCGCTGGACGAGCAGCAGCGGGACAACTACCTGCGCTCGGCCATGCTCACCAAGTTCATTCGCGATCTGGAGCCGGAGGGCGTCACCATCAGCCTGGGCGGCGAGATCGGCGAAGTCGGCGAAAAGAACTCGACCGTACCGGAGTTGGACGCCTATGTCCACGGTTACAAGGTTGCGCTGGGTGGTTTGGGCGACTACGCCGGGCTGAGCAAGATCAGTGTCGCCACGGGCACAGCCCACGGCGGTATTCTGCTGCCGGACGGCAGCCAGGCCGAGGTGGCGGTGGATTTCGATACGCTCAATGACCTGGGCGAGCGCGCCCGCTTTCATGGCTCCGGCGGCGCGGTCCAGCATGGCGCCAGCACGCTGCCGGATGAATTTTTCGGCAAATTCCCCGAGACGCAGACGATTGAGATCCACCTGGCCACCGGTTTCACCAACACATTCCTGGATCATCCCAGTCTCCCCGAATCGTTGCGCCAGGAAATGTACGCGCATCTGGACGCTCACCACGCGGACGAGCGCGGCGCCAACGATTCCGAATTCATCTTTCATCTGAAGACGCGCAAAAAGGCGCTGGGGCCGTTCAAACCGGAGCTGTGGGGGCTGCCGCGCGAGCGGGAGGAGGCGATCTTCGCCGGTGTCGAAGATCACTACGCCTACTTCTATGAGAAACTGAATGTCGCCGGCACGCGTAAACTGGTCGATCAAATCGTTACGCCGGTTGCTCATCATAAGCCGATGCCGGTTCCGGGTCGGGGCGCAGGGGACGATGAAGGACTGGCCGACTGAGAACTGCAGTGGTCGGAGGTCAGTGATCAGTGATCAGTGGTCAGTGGCCAGCAAGACCCGCGAGCCAGCGGCAGCGAACCAGTGCTGGTACCGGCCACAAAATACTTGCCTATGCTGCTCGCTCTTGATGTCGCCTCCACAACCTGTACGGTTGCCCTGTTCGACCCGGCGAGCGACACGATGCTGGCGGAACGGGTTTGGCGGTCGCGGCGGCGTCAGACGGAGGAGACGCTGCCGGCGGTGGCGGACGTGCTGGCGCAGGCCGGTGTAGAGGTGGACGGCGTCGGCATTCTGGCGGTGACGACCGGGCCGGGCAGTTTTACCGGTGTGCGCATTGGCATCAGTGTTGTCAAGGGCATTGCTCTGGGACTGCCGCAGCCGCCCCAGCTTATCGGTCTGCCGGTGTTGAGCGTGACGGCGGCGCGGTTCGTGCCGCTTGCGGCCGGGAGGGCGGTCGTGTGGCCGCTGCTGCAGGCAGGGCGGGGCCGTTTCAACTGGGCAGCGGCGCCGGCGGATGATCCGCTGTGGCTGCCCTCCGTGACCGAACACTGCGCGGGGCAGGTTGAGGCGCTGGTTGCGGCGCTGCGGGCCGAGGAGCGTCCGGTGTGGCTGGTGGGCGAGTTGACCGATGCCCTCCGACAGGCTGTGCAGGGGCTGACCTATGTGCGCTGCATCGATCCGGCCGCCGATTTTGATCTGCCGGGGCAGGGCAAGGGTGCAGCCCGGTTCCCGAAAGGCACGGGGGACGACCCGCCCGACCGCGGGCAGGCCGGCATGACCCAGACCCGGGGAGAAGGGCTGGCCCGGCTGGCGATGCGTCACCTGCGCGCCGGCTCACCGGCCCACACCGCTCCGTTGCAGCCACTCTATCTACGCCCACCGCAATAGGCAGCGACCTATGGTCAAGGACCGATCGCCAGGTACGCCGGTGAGTCAATTGTGTATGCTTGTGTCCGATGGCTAAATCTCTGAACAGCCCGGAGAGGCAGCCCAATCCGCATAATCGGGTTGCCCCGCCGACCTGCTCGCTGGCGGTCGGGCCTCTGACCCTGGCCGATCTGGAAAGTGTAATGACGTTGGAGTCGGTCAGCTTCCCTACTCCCTGGTCGCTCGCCACCTACCATCATGAACTGACCCGCAACCGCCGCAGCCGCTATTTGAAAGTTTGGCCGGCGCCGGCCGCAGGTGCCACGCCTGCAGCGGCCGCACTGCCCGCGCTGATCGCGCAGGGCGGCATCATGCTCTTCGGCGCGGAGATGCACATCGTTACGCTTGCGGTGCTGCCGGCCTGGCGCGGCCGTTCGATCGGCGAGTGGCTGCTGCTGGCGCTGCTGGCGTTGGGGCGGAAGGAGGGAACGCATACCGCCACGCTGGAGGTGCGCGCCAGCAACGAGATTGCCCAGCGTCTTTACCGCAGAGCCGGTTTTGAGGCGGTCGGCTATCGCCGCCGCTACTACCCGGATAAGGAGGACGCCCGCATCCTGGCGCTGGCGGATCTGCACACGGGTGGCGTGTGGCAGCCGCTGCAGGAACGGTTCGAGTTTCTCTCGGCGTTGATGGAGCGTGGGGTGAACGCGCCGGGGTAGAGGCGAGGGTCGGGAGGAAAACTGGGGTTACGATCCAGGAGGAGGGTACTTTACTGGTATTGCGATTCTTGGTTCCGTAGTGTGCTCACCGCAGTTGAAAGAATTGTGTATACCCCTCACTTAACTATGGTAATCCTTCCAAATAGAAATCTAGATTTGTGCCTCCTTCACGCCTAGGTTTTGCACGATCCAAAAAACGCAGGAATGTCACCCAATCCGTTGTTGCTTGCATTAAAGCAATAACCACTGCTAGATGTTCTTCCAATTCCGGAATGCCTAAGTCTTCTGTAAGAAACTGATGATGCTTATGTTTGCGATGTCCAGAAGGTTGGATTGGATTTCGAACCTGAAGTTCGTCAAGCACATCTTGAGATATACGACTGTAGACGATATCATTCGTGTATTTGCCCACGACTGAGGGACGGCTTACTCCGTTAGGCCCATCCCAGCCATTGAGTCGGAAAATCTGGTTGTAAAATTCGTTTGGAAAATTTTTCGACCAGGGGCTGTATTGATTGTCCAAATATTTGTTCAGAAATATACTTAGAGCCCGCTCATGACGCATCTGCTGATATCCCGTCACCTCATCAACTAAGGCTATAATTCCAGTCTTGGCAAAACCCATCATTAGAATTATTGCCCGTTCAACGATAGGGGCTTGACGATCCGTGGTCTTACCTTCTTGATCCGCTCTTATAATTGCTTCACAGATATCTACCAATATCGTTGCTGGATAACCACGAGCCTGCGGCCCTCCCGTTGAAAGCGTAAATGGAATTGGAGAGTTCAAGCGTGTGGCCAGATCTCTCGAAATATACGGACTAAGCCACTCTTGTGCTACAAAGTAAGGAATCTCAACTTCATCTTGATCACGTTCGCTCTGATTCTGAGACCTATCGCTATCCTGATCTTTGGGATCAAGCGCGTGGTGTTTCCCCCTTCTTGCAGGGCTACCACCATGTGGTAGTCTCACACCTTTGAGCATGCCAGTTTGACTCAGTACTCGTTCTTCCCCTTCAAGAACATAGCACTGTATCTCTACGCCACTTATTACCAGAGGATGGTCTGGCGTCCCCGCAATAACTTGCAGATGTTGTTGGGTCTCTGGTTCACTACCTATATTTTCTTGCTGCCGCTGATAGGCAGCCACAATATGGGGAGCAATCTCGGATGCTGGACGCATTTTCTTGAAGTCTTCAGTAGTAAGCTCTCGAGTATCCGAATCGTCTGCAATGGCACGACGAATCTCGATATCTTCAGATGTCGTAGGCCAAATTGTTTCAGGCTTAAGTTTCGGCATATTTTCTTATCTCCTCTTTCGTAGCTTTACGCAAGCTGATGACATGAATTTTGCCGCTTTCTTGTTCAGTATATACTGCAACACAAACACGAGAATCAATATAACTGGTGGCAATCATACGATCTCCGTATTCTTTATCAGGAACTATTGTAGCAATACCCCAATTGAAAGAATTCATATCGGTGAATTCAATTTTGTGTTTGGCAAGATTTGATACTCTTTTCCTTTCATCCCATGTATATTCAATCCCTCGCATTCACACTTCCTTGCGGCGCATTGGATCGCATCGTCTTCATCTTTTCGACCATCTCTCGAATTCTGTGTCATCTCTGGCCAAACCATTTTTTGGGAGGGGCGTTGAAATTCGGACCATTCCGGCCGAAGGTCTGAATTCACCTAACATCGCCCGAGAAACATGATACAGCGAAAGCGGGAATTGAGTCAAACATATGTACGATCCTCCACAGGGAGACAGGCGCTGGAAGAGCGGAATTGAGGTGTACGTTCAATTCCTGAAACTGATTCGGAGAGAAACCTGTTGAAAACAGTCAAAAATATCGTAGTAGTCCTGGGCCTCATACTGATAGGTGTGGTAGTTGGCCTCGCGCTCGGCGGGCAGGGGGAGAACGGCGGAGATGTGCAGACGTCGTCGCCCGCCTCCACGGCCGCGACGGGTATGGGGCCGGAGGAGACGAGTTCCCGCGCGGCTTCGCCTACGCCAGCGCAGGGATCAGGCTCGGAGCGCGCGCCGGCGGCCGAATGGGGAGTCGTGGTGCGGGTGGCGGATGGCGACACGTTGACCGTGCAGTTCGACGACGGGGAGGAGGAGACGATCCGGTTTCTGGACGTGGATACGCCGGAAACCGTGCATCCGACCCGGCCGAAGGAGTGCTACGGCGCGCAGGCATCCGACTTCACGAAGACGTTGATGGGGCAGCGTGTCAGGATCGAGGAGGAGGGACGGGACAGGTACGGGCGCCTGCTTGCCTATGTGTGGGTTGGCGCTGACGAGGGCGGCCAGTTGTGGAATGTCCGCCTGCTGGAGGAGGGGCTGGCCGTTTACAACGACTATGGCAACCCGGGCCAGTACGCGGACACAACGCGGGCAGCGGCCGAGCAGGCCATGCTGGCCGGGGTGGGACTGTGGTCCGCCTGTGAAATCGGGGAGAGGCCCACGCCCGTTCCTACGCAGATGGTTGGCGCGGGTTGCCCGCAGGGTTGTGTCAGCCAGCCGGATCCGTCATGCAGCATCAAGGGCAATGTAAACACGGGCAGGGATACGAAGATCTATCATGTGGAGGGCGAGTCGTCGTCCTACGGGCGGGTGAAGATGAAGGAGGGGGAGGGCGACTTATGGTTCTGCACCAAGGATGAGGCGGAAGCGAATGGTTTTCGTGCGCCGAGGGGGTAGGCGGCGGCGTAATTTCACTCGATATGAAAAGCCAGGTCGACCACATTGGGCCCAGACGATCGTCTGGTTGACATTCATGTCAACCAGACTTGGTAACCAATGATGGCTCCTGCTTACTGCGGTTTTCCCTAGACAGTTTGCGAGAATCGCATTCGATTTGGAGTCCGTGCCAGAATTCATCCGACTGACCGAAGAAAGCGCCGAAACGAATCGACATGGCGGTTGTGATCGAACGCTTGCCATGAACGATTTCGTTGATCGTCCGCGGGGAAACTCCGATGGCGTCGGCCATGGCGTTCTGCGAGATCCCCATTGGTTTGAGGTATTCCTGCAAGAGAATCTCACCGGGTGTAATGGGTGTGTTCATAGGACTTTGGCCTGGACTTCAAACTGGCTTCCAGATTTCAGTGATCCACTGCGTACCTGACAGATACCGACTACTAAAGACTGAAGCACCATCAAGGCATAACTCATTTGCTTGGAGTAATTTTACCAGACATTGACTAAATATCTAAGCTAATCTACTCAACAGGTCATTCCAGACTTTTTTGGCTTTTCCCTTCAGGAAGCGTCGAAGAGCATTGGAGTCCTGTCAATGGTAGTCAACAATGGCAACCTGCTCCGGCCCTGAGTCCGTCCAACGGAAGACGATCCGCCATTGATCGTTGATGCGAATGGAATGATAGCCCGCCAAATCCCCCTTAAGAGGTTCCAAGCGGTTTCCGGGCGGAACGGCCAGATCGAAGAGGGCGCGGGCCTGATTCATTTGTATCAGCTTTCTCAACGCAACGCGCGCTATAGCGCTAAAACGGCGGTTCTTTTCTGAATTGAACAGTTCTTCAGTGTCTTTGTCGGAAAAGGATTGGATCATGTGGAGTATGCTTCCTGAATTGGCTTTTCACGAGTGTTCGGGGGTTGGAGTGGGCTCAAGCAAGATGAACCCTTACTGGGAAGTTCCCCCGCACTCGCGAGGCGGGGTCCAGCAATTCAGCACGAGAAATTGAATTCTTCTATTTTTCTGAATGCGCGGGTATAACATGATGCGCGACTCTTGAAAGGATGATCAATCGGCATCCTGCTCGAGAATAGAGAGGCGATAAGGGCCATTCCTGGAGAGGGGAGTAATCGACGGATCGAGACCATTTTATCATCTCTGTCTACCGTCTGGTATTTGATCTCTTTCGTGAGTGCGTAGGTGAACGCCAAGTGGGCAGGCGTGATTTTCCCCAGCGTTCAGCGGCAAGGTGGTGAAGCACGCCTGAGGTATGTGAAGAGCATCTGGGATTCTACATTGATGAAACGATTTTCGATAACTTTGCCTCCCATTGTCAAGTATGGTTTCCCCAGCACAAGGGGTTGACCAGATTTGTGCCCAAAACTGGTCAACCCAGATGCCTTGGTGGCCAACTCAATGTCGCACATTAGAGTACAGATCACAGTTCCGGCAAGGCACACCCCGATCTTGGACCGACCTCTTGGGCACCAAAAACGCGACTTTCGCCGATTTGCCGCACCTGATATGATAGATGCATAGTGCCTATCTTGTCCGCTATCCTCGCAAGATGGCGGCGCGTTCGTTAAGTAAGGAGAGCTTTGTGCCGATGCGTAAGAAATCAACATTTACGCGATCTGTTCGCCATACCAGCGTGAAGAGATCGATCTCTCGTGCGCTGGCGCTGTGTGCTGGCGCGCTGTTTCTGGCCGGCTGCGGTCTATTGTCCGGGCCGGATGTAACGCCGACGCCGACGCGCCCGATGGCGGCCGTTGTCCCCACATATACATCCACGCCTGTGGGCGCCGCGGCCGCGCAGGAGTCTGGCGGCGGCACTGCTCAGCAGGCCGCGCCTGTGGCTGCGCAGTCGCAGGCTCCGCAGGCTACCGATACGCCGGCGCCCACCGATACGCCTGTGCCAACCGCGGCCCGCTTTACGGTCAAGACGGACCTGACCGCGATTAACGTCAACGTGCGCACGGGACCGAGCACCGCGTTCGGCATCATCGGCACCATCGCCAGGGGGGCGCAGTTTGATATCAGCGGCAGAAACCTGGAAAACACCTGGTATCAGTTCTGCTGCGTCGGCGGCCAGACAGGTTGGATTTTCTCGGCCCTGTTAAATGTGGAGAACGCGCATCTGATCACGGTGGCTGCGAACATCCCGGCCACGCCTGTTCCGCCCACGCCGATCCCGCCCACACCGGTCCCGCCCACACCGGTGCCCGCGCCGGCCAATGTAGACCACTGCGCCGGCATCGGCGGTGACGGCTGCAAGTTCTGGCTGCGGGATGTCGATCCTGCAGACAATGGCGGAGGAGAATTGAAGCTTCTCATCGGCTTTGTGCATGGGTGGGAAGGTGACCAGGTTCAGATACACGGTGGTTACTATGTTGAATTGCAGAAGGACGGTGTGCAGGTACATGGGGTGGATCACAACACGCGCGGCGGGACGCATGTCATAGAGGGGCCCAGGGGCCGAAAGTACCACTACGACAAATCTGTTTCCGCCAGCCAGCTGCCGGGTGGGAACGTGGCCGGCACCTACACCATCTGGGTCAAAGACGGCAACGGTGAGCGAGACAGCCAGAACCATACCTTCACCCTGCATGGGAACCAGGGTTTAGTATGGCTGATATTTGATCAAAGACCGAGATAGGGAGGCGGGGCGATTACGACAGGTGTTGCGCGACAGCGGTTGCCCACGCTGACCAAGGCAATATACGGGCTGGGTGATTGGGGCGCGGCGTCGGCTTCGACGGCGCGCACCCTGTTCTGGCTCTACTTCACCGTCAGCGTCGTAGGGATAGACGTGGGCCTTGCCGGTGTCGCCTTCATCATCGGCCGCTTCTGGGATGGCGTCAACGACCCGCTGATCGGCATCCTTAGCGACCGCTTCCGCAGCCGTTGGGGGCGGCGGCGCCCGTTCATGCTACTGGGCGCGCTGCCCTTCGGCGTGGGCTTCTTCCTCATGTTCAGCCCGCCCCCGTTCGAAGGCGATGTGGCCGCCGCCCTCTACTACGCGGTCGTCTTCATCCTCTATGACACCGCCTTTACAATCGTCAACGCGCCCTACGCAGCCCTCACCGCGGAACTGACCGAAGATTATGACGAACGGGCCAGCCTGGCCGGTTGGCGCATGGGGAACTCGATCTTTGTTGCTCTGCTGACGGCTGGGCTGTTCAAGTTGCTGGCGGAAGGTGTCTTCGCCGACTGGTTCAGCGGGCCGCACGCGCTGCGCAACGGCTACGCAGTGGCCGGCGCGCTCTGGGGGCTGATCATCGTCGCGTCGCCTCTGCTGGTGGTGGCCTTCATACGAGAGCCGGAGCGGGAACTGCCGAAGGAGGAGGGCAGGCTCGACTTCATCCGCATCACCAAGGAGGTGTTCGCCAACCGGCCTTTCCGCATCGGGGCCGCGATCTACGTGTTGGCGTTCAGCGCCGTCGACATCATCACCGCGGTGTTCGTCTGGTTCCTCGTCTACTACATGCAGTTGAAGCCGCCGTTCGACAGCCTGGTCCTGGCGGCTGTGCTGGGCGTCGCCTTCCTCTCGATGCCGCTGACGGTGCGGCTGATGCAGCGGTACGGCAAGAGCCGCACGTACATAGGCATGATGACCTTCTGGGCGGCGGTGATGGCGGTCATTAGTCTTCTGCCGCCGGGGAATGCGCCGCTGGTGCTGATTGCGGCAGCAATTGCCGGTATCGGGTATGGCGCAGCCAACGCCACCCCCTGGGCGATCGTGGCCGACATCATCGAAGAGGACGAATGGCACAGCGGTCAACGCCGTGAGGGAGTCTACTCCGCCTATCTGGTCACGTTCCGCAAGATCGCCACGGCCTTCGCGGTCGGCTTCATTGTGCCGCAGGTCCTGTCCGCCACCGGCTTCATCGAAGGCGCGGCCGAGACGCAGCCGCCGGCGGCTGTGCTGGCTTTGCGGATCTTCATGGGCGCGGTGCCGGCCGTTCTGCTGGTTCTGTCGATGTTCGCCGCCGCTCGCTATCCTCTGGACCGGGCCGCGCATGATGAGTTGCGGCGCAAGCTGGCCCAGCGGCGGGCAGAACAGGGGACTGCAGTGGTTAGTGGTTAGTGGTTAGTGGTCAGTGGTCAGTTGGCTGGCGACCAGGGCTCTGGCCACTTAAGTCAGGCGTCTACGCGTTCGATGCGGGCGCCGACCGTGCGCAGCTTTTCATCCACACGCTGGTATCCACGATCGATCTGTTCAATATTGCCGATGAGCGTGCGCCCCTCGGCGTTGAGCGCGGCGAGGACGAGCGCCATGCCGGCGCGGATGTCGGGGCTGCTTACCTCCTGGCCGACGAGCCGGGCCGGGCCGACGACGACAACGCGGTGGGGGTCGCAGACGATAATCTGCGCGCCCATAGCCACCAGCTTATCGACGAAATAGAGGCGGCTTTCGAACATCTTCTCGTGGATCAGGACCGTGCCCTGGGCCTGGCTGGCGACGACAACGGCCATGCTCATCACGTCGGGGGGGAAGGCAGGCCAGGGCGCGTCGTCGATCTTGGGGATGGCGCCGCCAAAGTCGGGCCGAACTCGTAAGTCCTGCTCGTCGGGCAGGACGAGCGTGTAGCCGGTGAGCGCGGCCTGGGGGTCCTCCTGCAGGTGCATGCGCACGCCAAGCCGTTGGCAGAAGACCACTTCCAGCATGCGCAGATGATCGGGGGCCACGTTGGCAATCCGCAACTCCCCGCGGGTGATGGCGCCCAGACCGATGAAGCTGCCGACCTCCATGTAGTCCGGCCCGATGGTGGCGTTGGCGCCGTGGAGTCGTTCCTGGCCGTGGACGAACAGTGTGTTGCTGCCGATTCCTTCGATGGGGCAGCCCATGGCGACCAGCAGACGGCACAGTTCCTGGACGTGGGGTTCGCTGGCAGTGTTGCGCAGAGTGGTGGCGCCCTTGGCCAGGGAAGCGGCCATAACCGCATTCTGCGTAGCGGTCACGGATGCCTCGTCCAGCAGGATATCGGCGCCGCGCAGTCTTCCGGGCGCGGTCAATGCGAAGTTGCCGCTGTGGGGGCGGGCGACAGTTGCGCCCAACTGGTCGAAGACTAACAGGTGCGTGTCGATGCGGCGGCGGCCGATATCATCCCCGCCGGCTGCGCCCTCGACCTGGAATGCGCCCCGCCGGGCCAGGAGCGGCCCCATCAAGTTCAGCCCGCCGCGGATGCGGCCGAAAAGCCGCGCGTCAGGCGCGTGTCCGTGCAGCTCGTCGGCGCGCAGCGTCAGCCGGCTGCCCTCTTTGCGTACGTAGACGCCCAGCCCTTCCAGAATTGCCAGCATCGTGTCAACGTCGTCGATTTGCGGGACATTCTCCAGGGTAACTGTCTCATCGGTGAGCAGCGCTGCGGCGATGAGGGGAAAGGCGGCGTTCTTGTTGCCGCTGACGCTGACGGTCCCCTCGATCCGGTGGCCGCCCTGGATGGCAAATGAGGCCATGCTTACTCCTTGGGTCGTTGCACAGTGCGGACTGTGGTTCAACTGATCGCCGTGGGAGCAGGGGGCGTCCCCACGATTATCGTTCGCGAATAGGAGGAAAAACCATGCGTATCCGCCGCCATCGTCACGGTCCATCCCCAATCACACAGATCACAGTTCAGTCCATTGTAGACCGGTCTATCATTCCCGTCTAATCCATTTATGAGGTGAATCCGAACGCTCAGTGGACGGGACAGTGGGCCGCTGTCGTTCGCGTTTCGCAGGCTTCTGTGATAAAATAAGAAGGTAGATTGTGCCGCAAAAAAGCCATTTTGAGACTGTACTCGAGATGGGTTTGCCAGCCCGAACCGGGAAGCGTGTGTGGGTATCATAGAAAGTATTTCAACCGGCTACCGCTTTGTCAGCCAGCGCCCTGGTCTGCTGCTATTGCCGCTACTGCTGGATGCGCTGTTGTGGGTCCTGCCCCGCTGGAGCATCAGCCCGCTGTTGGCGAGATTGGCCGATTTCTACGCGGGATTGGCTGATGATCCGCAGCTGGCGGAGGGGAGCCCGTTTGACCTGACGCAGATGAGCGAGTTGCTGGAAGTAGTCGGGCAGACGAGCAATCTGGCCCAATTTCTGGTCAACAGCCTCCTGTATCACGTGCCAAGCCTGCTGGCGACGCTGCCCGGCATAAAGGGAACCCATCCCAGCGTCGAGGTCGATTCGATCGGCGCCGCCGGCCTGCTGTCTCTGCTCTTTGGTCTGGCCGGTTTGCTGATCGGCGCGACCTATATGAATCTGCTGGCCCAGAATCTGCCGATCGGCGAGGCCCAGAAGGCGCTCTCGATCAACATTCTGGCGGGCCGCATCGTCCGCCATTGGGTGCGCACGATCGGTTTCCTGGTATTCGTTACTCTGGGCCTGATGATGATCTACATCCCCGGGGTGATAGGGGTCACTGTGCTGGCGTTGATCAGCCCGGTGTTAGGCTCCGGGGCGCTGTTCTTGTTCGGCGGCCTGATTGTGGTGGTTCTCCTCTATCTGTATTTTGTGACGACGGCGCTGGTGTTGGACGATCTGGCGATTGGGCACGCGGTGCGCCGCAGCATCCACCTGGTGCGGAAGAACTTCTGGCACACCGTCGGGTTTGTTCTGCTGACGACGTTGATTTCGACGGGGATGGGGCTGCTTTTTCGCCAGGTCACACAGTGGCATACACTGGGCGTGGCATTTGCCACCTTGGGGAACACCTTCATCGGCACGGGGTTGGCGATGTCATTGCTAGTCTTTTACCGGACGCGCATCCTGGCGATGCAACAGGAAGAAACGGATAGTTTTGCCTGACACTTTGTCGGCGCGAGCAGAGAGTTGCGGATGTTTGCCGAATTCCGATCGGCAAACGCCAGCCGACCCGACTTGATGACACGCTCGGACCGTTTGACCGCAACCAACGATGATGTATTGGGGTTGAGTGCGCCGTTGTGGGCAGCAGCCTCTTTTGAAATGACTGGAGGAATCAGTGGCTGAAAAGATGAACAAGCAGGACTTCGTTTATGGCGCCGACCAAATTCAGGTGCTGGAAGGCCTGGAGGCGGTGCGGAAGCGGCCCGGCATGTACATTGGCGGGACCAATACGAAGGCCCTGCATCACATGGTATACGAAGTGGTGGATAACGCCATCGACGAGGCGATGCAGGGGCGTTGCGACAAGATCGTCGTAACGATCCACAAGGATGAGAGCGTCACCGTCGGCGACAACGGCGCCGGCATCCCTGTGGGCATACAGAAGCAGACCGGTATACCGGCGTTGACGGTGGTGATGACGAAGCTGCACGCCGGCGGCAAGTTCGGCGATGTCGGCTACAAGGTTTCCGGCGGTCTGCATGGCGTCGGCGTGAGCGCGGTCAATGCGCTGAGCACGTGGATGGAGACGACGGTCAAGCGGGACGGCAAAGTCTGGATGCAGCGCTTTGAACGCGGCGTGCCGGTGACAGAGTTGAAGGAAGTGGGCAAGTGCAAACGCGACGAGACGGGCACCAGTCAGCGCTTTCTACGGGACGATACAATCTTCGAAGTTCTCGAATATGATTGGCAGACGCTGGTGGCCCGATTTCGGGAGATGGCCTTTCTGACACGCGGTATCAATCTCCAATTTATCGATGAACGCGGGGAAGAGGCGCGCGAGATCAACTTCTATTTCGAGGGCGGCGTGGAGACGTTCGTGCGCTATCTCAACAAAAATCGAACCGTCCTGCACCAGCCGGTCTACGTTGACATGCAGGTCGAATCGACCCATGTGGAGGTGGCCATCCAGTACACGGACGGCTACAGTGAATCGATCTTCGCCTTTGCCAACACGATCAACACGCCCGACGGCGGCTCCCATCTGACCGGCCTGCGCGCCGCGCTCACGCGGCAGATCAACGATTATGCCCGCAAGCAGGGGATTCTGAAGGACAATGACGCCAACTTCAGCGGGGATGATACGCGCCAGGGCATAACTGCCATCATCAGTGTCAAGGTTGTGGAGCCGCAGTTTGAGGGCCAGAACAAGCTGAAGCTGCTCAACAACGAGGTGCGCTATCACGTCGAGACCGCTGTAGCGGAGGGCATCAACAGTTGGATGGAGGAGAACCCGCGCGAGGCCAAACGGATCACCGACAAATGCCAGGTGGCCTTTCGCGCCCGGGAGGCCGCCCGCAAAGCCCGTGATTTGGTGATCCGCAAGAGCGCGCTGGAGAGCATGACCCTGCCCGGCAAACTGGCGGACTGCTCCAGCCGCGATCCGAACGAGACCGAACTCTATATTGTTGAGGGAGACAGCGCCGGCGGCAGCGCCAAACAGGGCCGCGATCGACGCTTTCAGGCGGTGCTGCCGCTGCGGGGCAAGATCCTGAATGTGGAGCGCACCAGCCTGGACAAGATCCTGGGCAACAAGGAGATCCAGGCGCTGATTACCGCGCTGGGCACAGGCGTGGGCGATGATTTCAGCGTCGAAGGCCTGCGTTATAGCCGGATTATTGTAATGACGGACGCGGACGTGGACGGCGCCCACATTCGCACGCTGCTGCTGACGTTGTTTTTCCGGTATATGGGGCCGCTGGTGGCAAACGGCCATCTGTACATTGCGCAGCCGCCGCTGTACAAGGTGCAGGTCACCGATCGCCAGAACGGCAAGGCAAAACGGTCGGAGCAGTATGTGTACAACGACATCGCTCTGACCCGGATCAAGCAGGAGATGGGAACTGAGAATATCAAGCTGGAGCAGCGCTACAAGGGGCTGGGGGAGATGAACCCGGAGCAGCTGTGGGAAACGACGATGAACCCGGAATTCCGGACGCTGCTGCAAGTGCAGGTGGAGGATGCGACGGAGGCCAACCGCACCTTCGATATGCTGATGGGCAGCAGTGTGCCCCCCCGCCGCCGGTTCATCCAGACCCATGCCCATGAGGTGCGCAATCTGGACGTATAGGGGCGGTGACGGCAGACGCGAGGCCCGACTTAACGGTCGGGCCTTTTTGCATCCTGTATCCCGAGTTGCTCGCGCCGGAAAACATCCTTCCCCCGTCAGCGAAAGAGAGAGGCATGGCAACGATCGATTTCAAACGGTATCAGAGCGATTCCCGCAAGACATGGAGCCTGGTTCACACCGATCACGCGATAGTGTATCCGACGTTGGGGCTTGTGAATGAGGCGGGTGAAGTCGCGGGCAAGATCAAGAAGATTTTTCGCGACAAAGAGGGTGTCATCTCGGAGGCCGACCGCGCGGCGTTGAAAAGCGAGTTGGGTGACGTACTTTGGTACCTTACTCAGATATGTACGGAGTTGGACCTGTCGTTGGAAGAGGTGGCCGCGCAGAACGTCGCGAAGCTGTTCGACCGGTTGGAGCGGGGCGTCATCGGCGGTGAAGGCGATGTGCGCTGAACCCGAGGAGTGAGGAACGGCGAGAAAAGAGGAACTGCAGGAGAGAGGAGTGAGAGAAAACCCGGAGACGGCGCCGCCGTTGCAGTTCTCTCACTCCTCTTCACTCACTCCTCGCAGTTTCTCACTCCTCGCTGTTAGAGGTAGTCACGCAGTCTGCGGCTGCGGCTGGGGTGGCGCAGGCGGCTGAGCGCCTGGGCCTCGATCTGGCGGATCCGTTCGCGCGTGACGCCGAACTTTCTGCCGACCTCTTCGAGCGTATAGTTATAGCCGTCGACCAGTCCGAAGCGGAGCTGCAGGATGCGCACCTCGCGGGGGGTCAGGCTCTGGAAGATCTCGTCGATCACCTCCCGCAAAATCTGACGGCCGGCGGAATCTTGCGGGCTGTCTGCGTCTTCGTCCTCGATAAAGTCGCCCAGGTAGCTGTCTTCTTCTTCCCCAACCGGCATCTCCAGGCTGAGAGGCCGCTGGCTGACGCGCATGATGTGCTCGACCTTGCGCGGGGTTACGCCCAGCTCTTCGGCGATCTCTTCGGTGGTCGGGTCGCGGCCCAGCTCCTGCACGAGCTGGCGGCTGGTGCGGGTCAGGCGGTTGATCTGCTCGTACATGTGCACCGGCACCCGAATTGTGCGCCCTTGGTCGGCGATGGCGCGTGTGACCGCCTGCCGGATCCACCAGGTGGCATAGGTGCTGAACTTATAGCCCCGGCAGTAGTCGAACTTTTTGACGGCGCGAATGAGGCCAATATTGCCCTCCTGGATCAGATCCAGGAAGGGAACGCCGCGGCCGACATACTTTTTGGCGACACTGACGACCAGGCGGCTGTTCGCCTTGATCAGGTGCTCTTGTGCGTTGCGTCCGTCGCGTACCAACCAGAGCAGTTGTTCGCGTTCTTCCCATTCGACCTGCTCATGGTTGAGGCGTTGGCGGGATTCGGTACCGGCCTCCATGCGTTTGGCAAGATCGACCTCTTCGGCGGCGGTCAGCAAGGGAACGCGGCCGATCTCCTTGAGATAGAGGCTGATGGAGTCGTCGATCTCGATCTGGCTGAGATCGAATTCATCCTCTTCCGCACTTTCGGATGCATCTTTCTTCTCTTCGGTGGAAATTTCCTCTTTGGTCTGGCCGACAGAGATACCTTGGTCGAGCAGGGATGCGAAGATGTCATCCAGTTGCTCAATATCATTTTCGGCTTCAGGCATAACATGCAGCACTTCATCATAGCTGACAAAGCCCTTTTCGCGGCCGAGTTTGAGCAGATGGGCGAGGGTTTCCTCCGGACTGGGAATCCGCGCCTCGGCCTGCACCGCGCCCTCTTCAAGCAAGGGCGTATTCGAATCGCCATTGCGCTCTTGAGTCTGTTCCTGTGTCAACAGCATTTCTCCAGCCATCGTCACCTCTTTCTGTGAATGGACATGCCCTGTTCGCGGCTGGCCGGGCACGAAGCGGCCGAGCGTTGTCGTTGACGCGCGTCAACGTTCATGTAGTGTTCAACGTACCATAGAATGTCGAATCGCTTCCGTAGCGAAAACCCCAAATGATACAAAGACGATCCGGTCAGACGGGGTGGGGGTTGTTCTTGCGCCACCGCTTCGACATCAGCGTACGAAGGGGCTACGCCGGCAATTTGAAATCCCAGATGCGATCCGTTTGCCCATATTGGCGGGCGCAGGCTGGGCACTGAAGCTGTGTCGGGCCCATGGCAGCCAGAGGGTGGGCTGCACAGGCCGGACAACGGAAAAGCTGTGCCGGGCTGGCTTCACGTTGTGGCCGCTCCGCGGCGTCTGGCGTAGTCGCACGCACGAAGATGCTGGGCGCAAGGGGGAACTTGCCGCCGATGCGAAACAGGTGGCTGTCCAGACGAGCGAGCATATGGGCCGGCAGGCGTCTTTTGAGTGCCCGCAGGCGGAAATGGGATGCGCCAAAGCGTTCATCCACGCGCAGGCCGGCATTGTTCAATTTTGCGGCCATCCAGCCGGGATGAAAGTCGAAATTCATGGCGACAAACTCCAGCGGCGCCGGGTCAAAGGGCGACCAGAGCTGTCTTCGTGTGAGCCAGCGCAGAACTGCCTTCAGATTGCGCTTGTTGGCATATTCGAGCACGGCTGTACTGCGTTGGTGCAGAAGCGGCTGCAGCCGGGCCAGCGCCGCCGGCACATCGGCCAGATGGTGCATCACCCGCACCATGACGAGCGCGTCAAGCATGCCGTCGGCCAGGGGCATCTGGTAGAGATTACCGGCAACAAAGACAAAGCGTTGGTCGTGCCCCCATTTACGTACCGCGTCGGCCAGCAGCGTGCGGCTGTAATCGAAGAGCACGATCTGATCGTAGCCGAGGTAAAGATCGGCAAGGCGGCCGAATCCGGCCCCGATTTCGGCAATGCAGCCGCCTTGCGGGGGCAGAAGGCGTTGCAACGCTATCCGTTCGACAGCATCCTCGTATTCACGTCCCTGGCCTTCCCAGAAATCCCGGCGGTAGCCGCTGCCCTCATAATCGATCACCGGGACACCGGCCGGCGCGGCGGAGGCTGCCTTGCTATTCGGCTCTTCGATGGCTGTGCAGTTCGTTGCAGCCAGATTGTGTACCGACATGCGGGCCGCTCCACGGCGATCAGGAATCAAGCACGGAAACATGTGCGTCAATTCTGTAATTCTGCTGGCGCACCCTACAATAAGGACGGATACGAAGTTGTGAATGTTTCATGTGAAACATCCACAGGCTCTGGTGTCGAAAAACGGTAAGAGAGTTTGCGCCCCACGCGCATTCGTACAGTATAGCACGCGGTTCAAGCAATTTCAATACCCTATCAGTTTTTCCCTTTACGAAATGTTGAAAAATAGGGCCGCATGGTATCCGCCCGGCAGCCGGCTCGCCGACCACTGTGACAGGGCAGCCACAGTTCTGGTGGGGCGATTTGCTGTCCGGAAGCGCCCCGTCTACAATATTACTCCACTGTAATGGTTCCTGATGGTCAGGGCGGCGCGTGCATACGTCGAAACCACCGGCCGCGTGCGAAAGGCCTGCCTCGCCGGGGAATCGGAAAATGTCATATCAAGGAGAAAGATAATGGGAGACGTCGCATATCGCTCGAAGGTGCGCATCGAGCGGGTGAAAGGACCGCTGCGCAGAGCGTTTCTGCCGGCCGAAGAGGGGCATACCAAGTTCGGCGTCCATTCGGAGGTGGCCGAACATTACGGCGTGGACACCGCCATCCACGAACCGCATGCCACTACGCTCGACTATGTCAATGCGGCCACAGGGGGCTGACTGACCGGTACCTTCGGGGGCGCGCTGGAGGCGCGCAAGATACCTGCGGGCGACGGCTATCTGACGGCCGACGTGGAAGCTGAGATCGAAAAAGACGGCAATGTGCTGATTATCAAGCGGATTCACGCCACATATACGTTGAAAGTGGCCCCCGAGCAGCGGGAAACAGCGGAACGGGTACACGGGTTCCATGCGCAGTTCTGCCCCGTAGCGCGCAGTCTCGAAGGCAGCATCGACATCTCCACCGAACTACGTATGATCGATCTCGATTGAAATTCGGGATGCCAATGGTTCGGGTTCTGTTGCTGAACGCAAATCGAATGCGTTTCGGATACGATGGCGCTTGACAGCTTGAGGGCCGCGTGCTAGACTGTCAGTCAGATTGATTTTTCCGCTGAAGAAACAAGCATGAATCCATTTAATTCCTGCAGTACCCAATTGAGGAGGCGTCCCCGGCAATAACCAGACATCCGTCTGGGCATTTGCGCGTGGGCCGGATTTCCTCAGCGGGAATCAGCCGATTGCAAAGCTCCCCGGACGGGGGGCTTTTTTTTGTATCGCGCTCATAAAGCGATACGGTAGCGTATTCAACAAATCTGCGCGTCTGGTGTACATTCAGGAGCAGGTCGAAGCCCGATCAGTACCCCATCCTGCGCATAAATCAGGCTGAGATGCGCCATCTACACAGTGAAGGAGAGAGGAGATGCAAAGAGCAGGTATCGCCGGCGCAACAGGCTACATCGGATATGAACTGATCACCTTGATTCACCGGCATCCGGAGCTTGAGGTGGGCTGGCTGACGAGCGAGCGCAATGCGGGCAAGCGCTTCAACCAGGTATTCAGCACGCCCTGGGCCTACCCGCTGATCCCGCTGGCGGATGCCTATTTGCGCACAGATGAGGTGGATGTCGTCTTTCTGTGTCTGCCGCATGCGAAGTCGATGGAGGCGGTGAAACGGTTCTACGCCGCAGGCGTGCGCGTTATCGACCTGAGCGCCGATTTTCGTCTGAAGGATGTAGACGTCTATAAGCGTTGGTACGGCGTCGAACACACCGCGCCGGAACTATGCGTCGAGGCCCGCTACGGCCTGTGCGAGTTGTACCGCAGTCAATTGGGCGGCGCACAGTTGATCGCCAATCCGGGCTGTTATCCCACCAGCGTCAATCTGGGCCTGTACCCGTTGGCCAAGGCAGGTTGGCTGGGGGAACGGGTGATCATCGACAGCAAGAGCGGCGTATCCGGAGCCGGCCGCAAGACGAATCTGACCTACCAGTTCGTTGAGGCCAACGAAAACATAACGCCATACAGCGTCGGCCATCGTCACCGGCACATCGCTGAAATGGAACAGGTGCTGGGCGCGGCCAACGGAGAGCGGCGCGGCCACAGGATTCTTTTCACGCCCCATCTTCTGCCGGTCAACCGGGGCATCCTGAGCACGATGTACGTGGACGTGCCCGCCGGCGTGACAGAGGCGCGTATCCGCGAGCTTTACGCGGAGAACTACGCTAGTGAGCCATTCATCCATCTGTTGCCACCCGGCGAGCAGGCCAGCCTGGCCCACACGGTCGGCACAAATCGCTGCGCCCTCGGCATCACACCGGCGGACCCGTTGCTGCCGGACGGCAGTGAGTACATCATCACCGCCTCCATCGACAATCTGATCAAAGGCGGCAGCGGACAAGCAGTTCAGAACTACAACATCGCCGTGGGGTTGGACGAGACGGCCGGATTGCAGTAACTGCCGTTCTGAGTAGTCAGGCTTCAGTTTCTGGTGACTGCACGCAAGCCATAGACATGATGTTACCAAGAGCTGGAAAACTGCACTCGGCCAAAATGTACGCCCATGGGAAAGCCGGAAACCAGTGGAATCGGGCCAGGAGTTGAACGAGCAAGAAACAGTCACCTTCCTGGAAGGCAAGATCTCGGTGGCGGCGGCCCTGCGTTCGCCGTATCGCACCGTTTACCGCGTGTTGATGCGGGCAGACCGGCAGGACCGGACGATGCGCTGGCTGCAACATCGGGCACGGGAGGCCAATGTGCCGGTGATCCAGGTCGGCGCGGCGGAAATCGACGCCATCACCCATGGCAACTCCCACGGCGGCATCGCGGCCGAGGCGGGGCAACGACAGTTTGTCCACCTGAAAGAGTTGTTGCCGCGTGGCAGTGGACCGGCTTTTGTGGTGATGCTGGACGGCATCGAAGATCCGTTCAACTTTGGTCAGGCGCTGCGGGCGCTGTACGCGATGGGGGCGCACGGTGTGGCACTGCGGCCCCGTAATTGGATGAGCGCGGCGGCGACGGTGGCGCGGGCCTCGGCCGGCGCGTCCGAGTTGATGCCAATGGCGGTTGCCACCACTGTGGCCGAGGCCGCGCATTTCTACCGCGAGCAGGGTCTGACGGTTGCATGCGCCCAGAAGGAGAACGCGATTCCGATGGATGAGGCCGATCTGACCGCTCCGCTCTTTCTGTTGGTTGGCGGCGAAAAAAGGGGCGTCACCCGGTCGTTTGTGAAACAGGCCGACTTAAGCTTGCAAGTCCCATACGAGAGGTGTGATTTCGTACCATCTCTGGGCACGACAGCTGCGGCGGCGGCGCTGGCATATGAGGTAATGCGACAGAGAAAGAATGCGCCGCGCACTGAGTGAAGCCTGCGCGCGCTATAGTACCGAGCATGTGTGTTCCAACCAGTGCACGAGGCGACACTATGAAACTGAGCGAATCTGACCCGCTTCCCGTTGACCCGGCCCAGGAGAAGGGACGCTATGTCGTCATCCTCAAGATCGGCGGAAATGAGTTGGACGACGAAGCCTTTCTGTTTGGCCTGGTGCAGGCGGTAAAAAGTTTGCAGCGGGACGGCAAGAGCCCGATTATCGTGCATGGGGGCGGCAAGACGATCGCAGACTACCAGAAACGGCTGGGGCTGGAACCCCGTTTTATTGAGGGGCTGCGGGTGACCGATGAGGACAGCCTGGATGTAGCGGAGATGGTGCTGAGCGGCCTGATGAACAAACGGATTGTGCGCCAGTTCGTGAATGAGGATGTGCGGGCCGTCGGCATCAGCGGGGTGGATGACGGCACAATCTTTGTGGAAAAGATGTGGCATCCGCTGGGCGACTTGGGCCGTGTCGGCGAAGTGCAGGACGTTGACACTGGGCTGCTGACCACCCTGCTCGACGCCGGCATCGTGCCGATCATCAGCCCCATCAGCATCGGCGCATTCGATGGCCTCGGTTATAACGTCAACGCCGATCATGTGGCGGCGGCCGTCGCGGCGGCTGTGAGCGCGATTAAATTGATCTTTGTCAGCAACGTGCCCGGTGTTCTGATCGCCGGGCGGGTGGTGCGGGGCATCACCGCAGACCAGTGCGAAGAATGGATCGCCGAAGGGAGCATCAGCGGCGGCATGGTGCCGAAGGTCAGGAGCGCGGTTGACGCGGTCAGGCGCGGTGTAACGCAGGCGGTCATTACGAATTTAGCCGGTGTCCAGGAGGATGGGGGAACCGGTATCATTGGAATAAGTTAAGCCGCGAAACTCGAAGCTACAGTTTTTGGCCCTGGGTGGCATTCGCCCGACAGCTGAAAACCAGGAACTACCCAAATCCCTTCAGGAGGAGAAAGTGAACGCAGAGGAAATTATTCAGGACGAAAAAGATTACGTGCTTGGCGTATTCGGGCGGCCCCCATTTGTGCTGACGGAGGGCAAGGGTTGCACGGTGTATGACAGCACGGGCAAAGCCTATCTGGACCTGGTGGCCGGCATTGCGGTGAATGTTCTCGGCTACAGCGACGCCGAGGTGGATCAGGCGATCAAGGAGGCCGCGGCCACCGGCATGTACCACGTGAGCAACCTGTATCACACCGAGCCGCACACGCAGTTGGCGAAAAAACTGTGCGAGACCAGCTTCGCCGACAAGGTGCATTTCTCCCTGTGCGGGGCAAGCGCCAACGAAGGCGCGTTCAAATTCGCACGCCGCTACGCCCGCGAGCACGGCCACGAGGACAAATATGAAATTCTGGCCTTCAGCGACGCTTTCCACGGGCGGCTGTTCGGGTCATTGGCGGCCACGCCGCGTGAAAAGTATCAGCAGCCGTTTGAGCCGCTGATGCCAGGTGTGCACTTTGCTGCGTTCAACGACCTGGAGGATGCGCGCGCGCAGATGAGCGATAAAGTGTGCGCGATTATCGTCGAACCGATCCAGGGCGAAGGCGGCATCAACCCGGCCACGCCCGAGTTTTTGAAAGGGTTGCGGAAGCTGGCTGACGAATACGGCGCGCTCCTGATCTTTGACGAGGTGCAGTGCGGCCTGGGGCGCAGCGGCGACCTGTGGGCTTATCAGGGCTATGGCGTCGAGCCGGATCTGATGAGCGCGGCCAAGCCGCTGGCCGGCGGCCTGCCCATCGGCGCGATTCTGATGAAGCAGAAGGTGGCGGATACGATCCATGCCGGCGATCATGCCAGCACATTTGCCGGCAACCCCTTCACCACCCACGTAGCATCCACGGTGGTAAATCGGGTATCGCAACCGGAGTTCCTGGCCGACGTGAGGGAAAAGGGCCAGTACCTGATGGACCTGCTGGCCGAGTTGAACAGCCCCCATATTCTCGAGATACGGGGCAAGGGTCTGATCGTAGGCATAGAATTGGACATCGAGGCCGGGCCGCTCATGGGGAAGGGGTACGAAGCCGGATTGCTGCTGTTGAGCGCGGGCGATAAGATTTTGCGCTTCGTGCCGCCGCTGACGATCAGCAAAGAGGAGCTGGCCCTGGCCGTGTCGAAGCTGGGCGCAATCTTACGAGAGATGTGAGGCCGGCAGAATGGTATCAGTGGCCGGTGAACTTCGCTGGCGTTTTCGTTCCTGGGTCGTTCCTGGCCACTGACAACTGAGGTTATGAACGAGATCCGCATTCAACCGGCCGCTGAAGAAGACATCGCCGGCATTGCCGCGCTGGTTAATGGCTTCGCGGCGGAAAACCTGATGCTGCCGCGCACCGAGGAAAGCATTCTGCAATCGCTGCCGGATTGGCTGGTGGCCGTAGCGGACTGCTCACAGTTGCTGGGATGCGGCTCTCTGGCGCCCCTGACCGAGCAACTGGTTGAGATACGCTCGCTGGCGGTAGCGCCGCAGGGCCAGGGCAAGGGGATCGGCCGGCAGATCGTGCAGGAACTGGTGCAGATGGCGACCGCACGCGGGTATGCCCAGATCTGTGCGCTCACCCTGCAGGAAGCGTTCTTCGAAAAGCTCGGCTTTGAAATTGTGGATCGTTGGAGCATCAGCCCCAAGCTGTGGCAGGAGTGCATCTACTGCCCCAAATTCCACCACTGTGATGAGGTGGCGGTGGCGCGCAATCTGACTGACAGCCCTGTCAGTCAGGCCCAGGCAGCCCAGGCTGCGGCCTCGCCTCTGCTCAAATGGCAGGCGTGGCAACCCTTGAAGCTGGCATACAGGCGCTCAAATAGTGAAGCGGGAACGCAGAGAACAATGAACCGGAAACCGATCCAGTTCCAGGGAAGCTCGTCTCCCGAGGAGGGGGCCGAGTGAGGGCCCTTCTTGCCCTGGCCAATGGCCGCATCTTCGAAGGCGAAGGTTTCGGCGCCGAGACGACCGTGGTGGGAGAGGTAGTTTTTAATACCAGTCTGACCGGTTATCAAGAAGTGTTGACCGATCCCTCGTACCGCGGCCAGATGGTCTGCATGACCGTGCCCCATGTGGGCAATACGGGCGTGAACCGCGAAGATGTGGAAAGCGACCGGCCCCAGGTGACCGCGTTCATCGTGCGCGAGGTCAGCCCGGTTGTGTCCAACTGGCGCGCCAACGAAAATCTGGGGAGTTATCTTGCGCGGCACAACATTCCCGGCATCAGCCAGGTGGATACGCGCGCGTTGACCCGTCTGCTGCGCGAGGAGGGCGTGCTGCACGGCGCGCTCTGCACCGACGGCAGCCACACGCAGACCGAGTTGATAGAGCTTGCCCGCAGCTGGGAAGGGCTGGACGGCCGCGATCTGGTGCGGGAGGTGACGTGTGAGGAGCCGTATTACTGGAGCGACGGGACGAGCGGCGAATGGACGCCTGTGGCATCCGGCAACACCGATCCCGGTCCGTGGCTGGGCGGCGTCGGGCACTCCTCTCCACTGGTGGTCGCCTATGATTTCGGCATGAAACACAATATATTGCGCCGCCTGGCCAGCCACAATCTGCGGTTGGCGGTTGTGCCGGCGGATATGCCTGCCGAGGAGATTCTGGAGCTCGATCCTGACGGGATTTTTCTAAGCAACGGGCCGGGCGACCCGACCGGCGTTCCCTACGCGGCCAGAGAGGTTGCCAGGCTGCTGGAGAGCGGCCGGCCGATGTTCGGCATCTGTCTGGGACATCAGATCATCGGCCTGGCGTTGGGGGCGGAGACCTTCAAGCTGAAGTTCGGCCACCATGGCGGCAACCAGCCGGTCAGCGATGTGGACAGCGCCAACATCCAGATCACCGCGCAGAACCACAATTACGCCGTCGATCAAGAGACGCTGCCACACAACGTGGAGGTCACACATCTCAATCTGAATGACGGTACGCTGGAAGGGATGAGGCTGACCGACCGGCCTGTCTTCTGCGTGCAATATCACCCGGAAGCCAGCCCCGGCCCCCACGACGCCGATCTGCTCTTCGCCCGCTTTGCGCAGACGGTGCATCGGTTTCACGCGGCCAGACCGAAACCCGATGTTCAGCAGTCGGCTCTGCGCGGTCTCGCGCCCGACAACTGAGAACTGCAAAGAGGCGGCGTCTACTCGTCCTCTGTCGCTGCGCCTTGGCTCAAGCAACCCGATTCGGTCAGGTAAGCCAATATTTTCCTGCGGTTTTCCTCACGCCGTTCCTGCGGAGATTTGCTTTGCCATAGCTCTCGCTCCTTTAGCCGCCGCTCTTCTTCCTCCGGATCGGTGCTGAAGACATCGCTCAGTCCCTTTCCCTGCGCTGCGACCTCCATATCGGCGGGGATATCCAAGCCGACGGCGTCCATCACCTCGGCGGCGGCGAAAATGGGGCTTTGTGTGTGCAGGGCCAGGGCGATCGCGTCGCTGGGCCGGGCATCGATGGCAAAGGCATCTCCGCCGCACTGGGCATGTACGGTCGCGAAAAAGGTCTCCTTCTCCAATGCGGATACTGCCACCGATTCGACCTGCACGCTTGCCTTGTCCAGCAGGCCGGCCATAAGGCTGTACGTCATCGGCCGCACAACCTTCGTCCCTTGCAAAACCAGAGAGATGCAATCCGCTTCGTAAGGACCGATCCAGATTGGCAGCAGGCGGCGTTCGCCTTCATTCATGAGAATCAATATTCTGTGGTCGGTCTTCGGCTCTGGCACCACGACGTCAAACACGGTAACGGAAATCATCTGTTTGCTCCTGTTCTGTTCGACAACGGCTGGCCTCGGTTGCAGTTCGGCGAAAGTTGAACGCAGTTGGGCGCGCAGCTTGCGGCGGGACTTGTGCAGACGCCCTTTGACGGCGGGCACGCTGATCTGCAAGAGAGAGGCGATCTCGCGCACGCTCAACTGCTCGAAATAGTAAAGAAGGACGGCATCCTGATTGGCCGGTGACAACTGCGCGACGGCCGCCAGGATCAGGTGGTGTGTCTCTCTGGCCTCCGCCGCTTCGTGCGGCTGCAGCGCGCTGTCGGAAAAAGGAAGCGAATCGAAACTGCGTCCGCCGCTGAGCATTTCAAGGGACAGTGTTTCCAGACGCGGTCGGCGCAGATGACTCTTGCACAGATTGACGGCGATGCTACACAGCCAAGCGCGAAAGCTGCTCGGCTTGCGCAAGCGATCCAGCGAGAGATAGGCATGCAGGACGGCCTCTTGGGTCAACTCCAGCGCCCGCTCCCGATCGCCGACGATCCGAATCGCCAATGCGAGCGCAATGGGTTGATGCCGCACTATCAGTTCTTCAAATGCCCGCCGCTCGCCCTGTTGGGCGCGGCGTACAAGCTCGCTGTCAGTCATCGACACCGCAAATAGTTCTTCGAAACGCTTTGGCCGCAACTGTCTTCCGTCTGTAGTTTAGTGGTATAATCTTAGCAAACGGTTACCATGTATTCATTTTGCAAAGCGGTGACGCATTGGACGACGATTGTGGAAACGCTTTCCCGCCTACGGTCGTTTTTTTGGCACATCATACTTTCATATGGTTGGACTGCTGCCCCCCTCAGCGCTAATATAGCGAATCGGGAGCGCATTTAACAAGAAGCGCAGGAGTGAAGCCAGGATGAAGACCGACTATTCCCTCTCAGGGACTGCCCGCCGGCTTGTCGCCCAACACGCTCCCACTGTTAACTTCAGCCTTCTGGTCCTGATTGCGCAGGCGCTCAGCGCCTGCACATCGCCTGTGTACAGCCCGGCGGTAGGTGTGCCCACGCGGCCTGTTGTCGAGAGCTCAAGTGGTGAACCGGCTATTGCCATTTCGCCAACCTCAGGCTCTGCCGGCGTCTATATACAGGTTTCCGGCGAGGGCTGGCCAGTGAGCAGCCTGGTGTTGGTCACGCTGCGAGACGAGCGCGGCCGCAGTGGCATCCTGGCTGCCAGCACCGCGGACACGGCCGGCACGATCAGCACCGGCTTTCTTTACCCGATCAGCCCGCGTTGGCTGGCGGCGGGCACGCATACTGTGCTTGCATACACTTCCGATGGCCGGCACGAGGCGACCGCGCTCTTTCAAACCGGCGAGGCAGCGGCAGTGACCGGCACTGCAACTGCCGCGTCCTCTGCGCAGCAAGCAACGACAGCGCAAGAAGCAGCGACTGCGACCCCTTCGTCAACGGTTACGCCTACGGTTACGCCTACGGTTACGCTTACACACACGCCCTCGGCAACGCCGACGATCACGCCTCTACCGACGCAGACGCCGTTCATCATCACCGACTGGCGCGCCGATTACTGGAACAATCCAACCCAGTCGGGACCGCCCCTGCTCACACGCAACGATCTGGTGATCTTCTTCAATTGGGGCGAGGGAAGGCCGGACACCAGCCTGGGCGTGGATCATTTCAGCGCTCGATGGCACCGTACACTCAACTTCGACGCCGGCATCTATCGCTTCAACATCGAAGTAGATGACGGCTTCCGCCTCTACATTGACAACGTTCTGATTTTGGATGAGTGGGAAGTAGGCCCCGCGCGCACGTACACGGTCGACGTCCCCCTCAGCGCGGGAAGGCACACCATCCAGGTGGACTACTTCGAACGCACAGGAGTGGCGCTGATGCGCTTCTGGTGGGAGCGCAACGAATCCTTCAGCGGCTGGAAGGGTGAATACTTCGGCAACCGAGACCTGCAGGGGAATCCGGCGCTGGTGCGAGACGAACCGCAGATCGATTTCGACTGGGGCGAAGGCAGACCTGCGCCCAACCTGCCCGCAGATCATTTTTCAGTCCGTTGGCAGCGGCGTGTCTCCTTTGAAGCCGGCACCTATCGTTTCTTCTTGCAGATCGACGACGGCGCCCGCGTCTTGCTCGACAATCAACTGATTCTCAACGATTGGGAGGATGGCGGCGACCGTACAGTCAATGTCGATGTGACCTTGCCGGCCGGTGAGCGCGCCATACAGGTCGAGTTTTACGAGAGTTCCGGCGTCGCCCGCGTCAGCTTCTGGTGGCAGCTCGCGCCAACGCCAACTCCTACGCCGACAGAGACAGCGACGCCGGCGCCGACCGTTGCGCCGGAACCGACTGCCACGGAGACGCCCACGCCGGAACCGGCTGCCACTGAGACACCGACGCCGACGCCGACGCCAGAGACACAGGAGCCGGAACCGACGGCCACGGAAACGCCGACGCCCACACCAGAGACGCAAGCGCCGGAACCGACGCCCACCCTAGATACTTCGTCGCCGGAAGTGCCTGTCACTGAGACGCCGACGCCCACGCAAGACATTGAGGGGCCGGAAGAGCCTGCCACGGAAACGCCGACACCGACGCCAGACTCTTAGTCAGGATAGCAACGGAGGAGAACCAAGCCGTGGCACACAAATACTCGGTTATTCTGGTCACACTGGCCGGTGACGGCGGTAACGTCTGGGAGAGGCCGCAAGAGGTACTGGAAACGGTGGCCAACGCCGGCTACGATGGCGTCGATCTGGATGCAGAGCCGGATCGGATAGACCCGCAGCAGTTCAATGAGGTGGCGTCATTGGCGGCATCCCTGGGTTTGAAGGTACCGGCGCTCATCTGCGCCTGGGGCGGCTGGCACGCCGGAGAAGTCCGCGATCTCGCGTCCAGTGATGAAGCAGTGCGCAGCTATGCTGTACGCTATACGCAGAAGTGTATTGACCTGGCCGCCAGTCTCGACGAGCCGCCTCTCATCGAGATTGCCGCTGTCCCGCCCCACAGTGAATACCCCGTCACGAGCGTGCCACGCCCAACCCTGCGGCGGAATTTTGTGAAATCGACACGTGAAATTGGCGCCTATGCCGCGCCGCGCGGTGTCAGAGTGGCAATTGAACCGATCAACCGCTTTGAGGGTTATGCCGGTTTCCTCAACAGCATTATGGAGGCGAAGAGCGTCGCCGACGAGGTAGGAACGGACAACGTAGGCGTGCTTGCTGACTTCTTTCATGTCAATATCGAGGATGCAGCTCTGGCGGATACATTGCGGTTAGCCGGTGACAAGCTCATGTGTATTCATTTGGCCGACAACAACCGCCAAGCGCCCGGCACCGGGCATCTCGATTTTCTGCAGGTAGTCAGGACCCTGAATGCAATAGGGTACAGCGGTTATCTGTCGCTTGATGCCGTGCCGGCCAAACCCGACTGGAAGACCCTGGTGAAAAGCTCGATCCACTTTATGAAACAGATGGAGCAGACGGCCGCCTTGCAGGATAGCATCGCCGGCGCCGAGCGCATGGCCGGTGGATAGCAACACATACGGACGAGGAAAAACATAGCGACGTTCACTCCTCGCTGCCGGGATCTGTTTCAGCCAGGCATCCTTCCCGATCGCATAACGTCTCCGCCTGCAGGCCCGCCTCCAATCACGACAATCCGCTTGTTTACCATCTCTCCAGCCCTGTTTACGCAGGTATCAGCCCTTTAGGCCGTTGAACTTTAGATAGCTGGGCGCACAGACGCGGCATTACGCCCATACTACGCTAAGTCGCATCTCTGATCCGGCTGAGCGCATGAATGTATCCGCGGGGTCCAGCGCGCTTGTCGAAATGTGCTGCGCCTGATCCAGCAGACGATGCCGCCGAACTGCTGTGGCTGCATACGAGCACAAAGCTTATACTACGGCAGCGGGGGTTCTGTTCCACGTGAAACTGTGGGCCAAAGGTGTGCCTTGCGCTACCTGTTTGCCCGCTGCTAAGCGGTCGTCACACACAAGCCACTAGTCACTGTCTTTGGTGGCGGTAGGAGATAAGCGATGCCTGCATATGAGCTTGCGAACCACGCTGCCATTGTCAGCGGCGCCGGTCAGGGGATGGGGCGCGCCATTGCCCAACGCCTGGCGCGGGAAGGCGCGGCAGTGGCCGTGGCTGATATCGACATGGAGTCGGCCATGCGGGTGGCGGCAGAGATCGAAGCGCAGCGGGGCACGGCCCTGGCCCTGCAAGTCGATGTCACCAGCCGGGCCGATACCGAGCGGATGGTGGCCGAGTGCGCCGCCCGGCTCGGACGCGTCGACATCATGGTCAACAACGCCGGCGTGCTGGCCGTCACTCCTGTGTTGGAGATGGACGACAGCGCCTGGGACAGGCAGATGAACGTCAATGCTAAGGGCGTGCTGTACTGTTCACAGGCGGCAGCCCGCCAGATGATCGCCCAGGGCGAGGGCGGTCGAATCATCACCATCGCCTCCACCGCCGGCAAAATCCCGGCCGGCAAAGACGTTCCCATCGCCGGCTACGTCGCCAGCAAACACGCCGCGGTCGGATTGACCAAACAGATGGCGCTGGAGTTGGCCCGCTACAATATCCTGGTGAACTGCGTATTCCCCGGTATCGTAGACACAGAGATGCTGCAAGTCGTCCATGGCGAGATTGCCAGGCTTGAGGGCGCGCCGGAGCAGGAGGTGCGGGAGCGGGCGCGGGCCTCGGTCCCGTTGGGTTATTTCCAGTCTCCGCAAAAGGTGGCCAATATGGTGGCCTTCCTGTGCTCGACCGACGCAGACTATTCGGTTGGCTCGGTCTTTGATGTCACAGGCGGAGCGTTTCCCTACTACTGATCCTGCAGGTGAGACGCCTGCGCTCCCAGGGCGCGAAAACAGAAGTTGCAAATTCCCCTGGCAGCGCGGTATGATGTGCAGGGCCCCGCGCTCATATGGCATAACGGCAGCGCACGTAACAACCCTTCAACTTGCTACAAGCAGGCGATCCTTCTTCTCCAGTTCTTCAACTTTCTATGAGGAACACCACTTCTCGACGCAGAAGGCGCGCTGAAATTCCAATGGCAAACCGAGATATGTTCGACCTCACAGGGAGAAATGCGCTCGTCACCGGCGGAGGGCGCGGGCTGGGCAAGGCGATGGCCATCGGATTGGCGAACTATGGCACCAACATCGCCATCGTCGACATCGACCTGGAAACGGCCCAGAGCACAGCCGCAGAGATCAGGACGCTGGGCGTGCAGTCGATTGCCTTGCGTGGTGATGTCCGCAGCGAGGAGGACGCGCAGCGGACGGTGCATGAGGTTTGCGAGACCTTGGGCAGCCTCGATATCCTGCTCAACAACGCTGGCATCGCGACCGTGGAACCGGCTGAGACACTCAGCTTGGACGACTTCCAGCGCGTCTACGATATCGACGTGACCGGCGTGTTTATCTTCTCCAAGGCCGCCTTCGGCCCGATGGCGCGGCAAGGGCGCGGCAACATCATCAACATGGCCAGCATGGCCGGCATCAGCGTGCTGGACCCGCAGAAACACATGCATTACAACTCGGCCAAGGCCGCGGTCATCATGATCACAAAATCGCTGGCGGCGGAGTGGGCGAGCGCCGGTATCCGCGTCAATGCCCTCGCGCCGGGCTATATGATCACGCCGCCGGTGGTCGAGATGCGGGCGGAGGACCCCGAGCGGTGGGAACAGTGGATGTCCAGGGTGCCGATGGGCCGCGCCGGCGAACCGCCTGAGTTGCAAGGCGCTGTCATCTACCTGGCATCTGACGCTTCCAGTTACATGACCGGGAACATAATGGTCATCGACGGCGGCTATACATGCTTGTGAGTCCACAGAGAGGGACTCCACAACTTCAGACTGCCGGCTTGATGGTTGTGAATGCGTTACCCCATCGCTATTTGAGCGCGCACTATTCTGCGTGTTGAACCAGAGAGGAGGGGATGCAGATGAAGATCGGCGCCTTGCTCTGGGCGCAGCAGACCGATTGGCCGGCCCTGCGCGATGCCGCGATCGCGGCCGACCGGGCCGGGTTTGATTCTCTCTGGATTTCCGACCATCTCCTCTGCCCGGTCGGCTCGTGGCGCAACCCCGTTTACGAAGCCTGGGCTACTCTTGCCGCCCTGGGCGCGTTAACCGAACGGGCGACGGTCGGCACGCTGGTGGGCGCGATTACGTTTCGCAACCCCGGCCTGGTGGCGAAGCTGGCGGCGACCCTTGACCATATAACGGGGGGACGGGCGGTGCTGGGCCTGGGCGGGGCCTGGCTGGCGCGCGAGCATAAGGCCCACGGCATCGATTTTGGCGCCAGCGCCGGTGAGCGCCTGGACCGGCTACATGAGGCCGTCCCCCTCATTCGCCGCCTGCTCGACGGCGAGAAGGTGACCCACAGCGGCCGCTTCTACAATCTGGTGGAGGCGGCGCAGACGCCGCGGCCATTGCAGCGCCGCCTGCCAATTCTGATCGGAGGACAGGGCCGGCGCAAAACGCTGCGCACGGTCGCCATGTACGCGGACATGTGGCACACGCAGCACGGCTCGCTAGAGAAAATTCAGGCCAGTGATGCGGTGTTGCGTGCGCACTGCGCGGCTGTGGGCCGCGATCCAGCCACAATTGAGCGGCTGGCGAGCAAATGGGTCACAGTTCGGGACGACGCTGACGAAGCCCGGCGTGAACTGGAGGCATCCCTGCGCTTGCATGGAGTGGAGGGATACGAGCCATCGATCCTGGCGGCGGGGACGCCGGCCGAGGTTGCCCAGGCATTGCAGGCGCACATTGACGTCGGATTCACACACCTGCTTTTCAGCTTACGCGCGCCATTTGACTTCGAAACGATCGAGCGCATGCCAGAAGTGCGGCGCCTGCTGACAACGCATGGGCATTAGCAGTTGCAGACCAGAACTTCCCTTACGTCAATTCCAATCCCGTTCCGGACTCAGAAAGGAAAAGTGAAAGAGTCTGACTTCTGCCCGGTGGTGCGTTGCGCCTGCTATCAGCTGCGCGGTTGCCACCGGAAGTTCTAGAGCTGAGGTACGGCCGGATATTCATCAAGCCGTGGACGACCCTACACTAGATCCATGAAAGGAGAGAATCTGCCATGGCAGACGGAATGAGGTACGTGTTCAAAGTAACCGATGTCCCCCTGATCCAGTCGCCTGACGGCACGATGCGCGACAGCGTCATGATCACCGAAGACACATGCGGCTCGGATCAGTACACGGCCGGCCTGTTCTGGGTGCGCCCGGGCACGCACGGCCACTCCGATATGCATCCGGCGCAGGATGAGGTCTACTACATTATTTCAGGGCGCGGGGTTCTGCACCTGGAAGGGGTAGAACATCGGATGGAGGCCGGTGATGTCGTCTTCGTACCGCAGGGCCACGAACACTCTGTCTCCAACGACGGTGATGAGGTGCTCAGCCTCTTCTGGGCGATTGGCGCGGGCTGGAGCACGATACCGGAGATCCGGGACGAACTCAGCACGTGGCCGGAGATCCCAGTGGACGAAAACTGGTAAGCGACGGTTGGTAAACGACGGTCGATAGTGGGCAGGTCTTGCAGTGGCCACTGGTCATAGACCACTGGTCACTAGCCACCGGCAACTAGCTACTGGGGTTGGAAGATGGTTCGATTCTGCATCTTCGGCGCAGGCCAAATGGGAAGGCGCCACGCACGCACATTGGCGGAACATCCCAAGGCGGAGGTATACAGCGTCTGCGATCTCCTGCCGGGAGCCGCGGCCGACTTGGCCGGACGCCACGGCGCTATAGCCTTATCCAACCCGGAGAGCGCACTGGCAGACCCCGCGGTGGATGCGGTGGTCATCACCACACCGGCAAGCTCCCATGCAGAGTTGGTGGTTGCGGCCGCACGTGCAGGCAAGGCGATCTTCTGCGAAAAACCGCTGGCGGAAGACATCCCCACCGCCCGCGCTGCGGTCGGAGAGGTCAGAAAGGCGGGCGTGCCGAGTTTTATGGGCTTCATGAAACGCTTCGAGCCAAGCCACCTGGCTTTGATTCGGGCTGTGCAGGCCGGTGAAATCGGTGACATCGAACTGGTGCTGCTGACCAACCGCGATCCGAAAGTGACGCTGCTCGATCTCAGCCGCCAAACACATCACAAAGCACCCTACACCTTGC
This sequence comes from Caldilineaceae bacterium, assembly GCA_965220715.1. Lineage (GTDB taxonomy): Bacteria > Chloroflexota > Anaerolineae > Caldilineales > Caldilineaceae > Bin5. The sequence continues at coordinate 951,775 of OZ244843.1, read as the reverse complement.
TGCGTGAATCAACCGTGCATGACTTCGATATGGCGCGCGCGCTGTTGGACGATGAACCGGTGGAGGTCTACGTGGCGGCCTCGAGCCTGGTCGAACCGGAACTTGGCAGATTGGGCGAGGTCGACACCGCAATGACGACGCTCAAGACCGCCCGCGGCGCCCTCTGCCACATCAACAACATCTGGCGCACGACCTACGGCTATGACCAGCGACTTGAAGTGCATGGCGCAAAGGGGATGTTGCGCGCAGAGAACCGGCCGGAAACCAGCCTGGTGCGCTACACGACCGCCGGCGCGCTGCACGACAGGCTGTTCTCGGGTCCACCCGACGGATCGCAGTTCTACTTCCACAAGTATGCCGAAGCCTATCCGGGCGAGATGAACCATTTCGTCGAGTCGCTGGTGGAGGGCAGGCGGCCCATGATCAGTGTGGAAGACGGTTACCGTTCACAGCTGCTGGTCGAGGCCGCAGTGGAATCATTGAAGACAAACCGCCCCGTGCAGGTGGCTGAGCGGTAGCGCATTGACCGACCGCATAACAGAGTGTATTGACCAACCACACAACAGACGGTTATTCAAGAAGGAGTGGGAGAAATGTATACCAATAAACCCAAACTGTATGTCTTGGCAGTAGCCCTTTTCGCAATCCTTTTGGCCGCGTGTCAGCCGATTCCCGAAGCCCCAATGATGGCAGATTCGGATAGCATGCTGCCGCTGGCCAAGGTGCGCTTCGGTCTGCCGGGCGCGCTGACTCACTTCGACCCGGCGCTGCCCGGCGAGACGTCGGAAGGCTCGACCATCAAGCTGATCAGCGGGCAGCTGCTCCGTCTTGATCAGTACGGTGTGCCGCAGCCGGACCTGGCCGAATCGATGGATATTTCGGACGATGGCCTGGTCTATACCTTCACTCTGCGCGAGAACTTGATGTACTCGGATGGCACGCCGGTCACGGTCGGGGATATTGTCTTCACGTGGGAGCGGATCAAGGATGCGCCGCCGACTGATAAAGGCCCGATTGCCAATGTTGTCAGCGTGGAGGCAACGGATGAGAGAACGGTGGTGTGGACGTTGAGCATAGCCGAACCCTCGCTACCCTTCTGGTTTGGGCGCACCGGCTTCTCGGTTCATCCCCAAGCCCAGGTAGAGGCCGACCCGGATGCCTATTTCCGCAACCCGGTGAGCGCCGGCCCCTACTATGTCGCCGCAGGGGAGCCGGGCGATCCGATAGTGACGTTGAGGGAGAATCCCAACTACCCGTTGGGACCACTGTCGGTGCAGGAGCTTGAACTGCATTGGGTGCCCGACCCCACCTCGCGCTCACTGCTGCTGGCCACCGGCCAGCTGGATTACGTTTACGAACTGCCGCCGCAGGCGCGCGCCACCTTCCCGCCGGAGGTTGAAACCTTCGTCGTGGCACTGGGCGGTGTTTTTCACCTGAGCATCAACCAGCAGATCTCCGAAGATCATTGTCTGTCCAACCGCGACGTGCGCGAGGCCATTTCGCTGGCCATCGACCGCTCCGAGATCAACGATCGGGCGCTGTTGGGCATCTCGCCGCCGGTCAAGGGGTACTTCTACACCGGCCAGCCCCTCGATGTTGGCATTCTGCCGAACGGGGGCGAGCAGGACTTGGAGGCGGCCCAGGCGTTGATGGCCAACACGCCGTGGGCGGACGGCGGCTGCTCCTTCAGTGTGACGACCTATGGACCGCGGCCGGGCTATGTCGACGGAATTCTGGTGTTCGCCGAGCAACTCAAGGCGCTCAACATGGAGGTGACAGCGGACGGCCAGGAGGTTGGCGTGGCGTTGGACATCATGGCCAACTCGCCGGACTATCACGCCGGCTGGGCCGTCACAGGCAACAACGGCGGACCGCCCGAGAGCTACCTGCGCAACCAGTTCCTCGACGGCTTCTGGGCGCAGCGGTCCCGCATCGAAGATCCGGAGATGCAGCGCCTGTTTGATGAACTGAGCCAGACGGTCGACAGGGCTGCCCGCGACGAACTCATCCGCCAAGTCCAGTACCGGGGCTACGAAGTGCAGTCGATCATCCCCTGCTGTGAACGCTCGGTGATGGGTGGCAGCCGCGTCGGTCAGAATGCGGTCAGGACCGTGACCGGCGCCTCGCACTTCATTGTCGTGCCCTTGGCTGACGTGGAGGAGTAAACAGAAGTCCGCGGCTCGCGGTCGTTAGAGGCCGCGAGCCGCGCGGCAGCAGTCGAGGAGTGATGCGTGCGGAGGAGAACTGCGAGGAGCAGGAAGCGGGCGGCCCGGAGGGCGTCGCGGTCTAAGCAACCCAAAGTGAGGGGTGAACGAGGTGGCCAGACGCGCCAAACCGGTACCGGGTTGTCGCCGAGCAGCCGTCCTCTTCCTCCTCTCTCTTCATTCCTCACTCCCAAGATGACTGCATCCCTTGGTGGTATGGCTGCCGCGGCCGGCCCAAACGCAGCGGCGGCAACGACGCTGCGCGTGCTCAGGCACCCCGTACTGCGGCGGTTGGCGCAGGCGTTCTTCGTCGCCTTCCTGCTGATGGTCTTCGCATTTCTGCTGGTCCGTCTGATCCCCGGCGATCCGGCCATGATCCTGCTGGGAGATTCGGCCACGGAGGAGGATGTGATCGCCTACCGCAAGCTGCTGGGGATTGACGGTTCGATTCCGAGTCAGTTCGGGCGCTACGTCTCCAATCTGGCGCGCGGCGACTTCGGTATTTCGATCCGTTCGCGCGAACCGATCCTGTCGATCGTGCAAAAGCGGCTGCCGGTCTCGTTGTGGCTGACGGCTACGACCATCTTCATGACAGTCGTGTTGGCGCTGCCGCTTGGCGTTGCGGCCGCGCTCTACCGCCGCACATGGTTCGGGCACGCTTTTCAGATCGGCGCCTCGGTTCTGGTGGCGACGCCGGTGTTTTTTTCGGGGCTGCTACTCATCCTCCTGTTCGCCGTCCAGATCAATCTCGCGCCCATCGCCGGCTATCATGCCGGTTTTCCGGCCAACCTCTATTACCTGTGGCTGCCGGCGCTCACGATCAACTTTGTTCTGGTGCCGGTTCTCGCTCGCATTCTGCAATCTTCAATCGTCGAGACCGCGGCCGAGGAGTTCGTAGAGGCCGCCGTCATCCGCGGCACGCAGGGATGGCGCTTCTACTGGCGCTATCTGCTGCGGCCATCGCTAGCGCCCACCATTGCCGCGCTGGGCTACTTTGCCGCCACCGTCGTCAGCTATGCCGTTATCATTGAAATCATATTCAATCTGCCTGGGATCGGATTGACACTTGTCGACGCTGTGCGCAATCGCGATTACCCACTGGTGCAAGGGATCGTGTTCCTGAGCGGTCTGCTGGTGGTCGGGCTGACCTTCTTCGCCGATCTGGTCAACGGCTGGCTCGATCCGCGGGTGAAGATACGGTGACTACTGCGAGCGCAGGCATCTCGCCCGTTGGCCAGCTGCGCCGGTTGGGATTGCGCCGGCGATGGCGTCAACTCAACGCCGAAAGCCGTTGGGGATTGGTCATCCTGGCGCTGATTCTGGTGCTGAGCGTATCTGTCCCGCTGTTGAGTCCCAATGACCCTTACGAATTCGTCGATCTGCCTTTGCAGGTGCCCAGCGCGGCGTTCCCTTTCGGCACCGATCATCTGGGGCGTGATCTGCTTGTGCGCGTGTTTGCGGCCGCGCGGCTGGACATTGCGCTGGCGATCCTGGGCGTCAGCGTTCCGATCGTGATCGGTACTTTCATCGGCACGCTGGCAGGCACAACGCGCAACCGCATCGCCGAGACGGTCTGGGATGGGCTTGTTAACGCGCTGACCGCGTTTCCGGAGATTATCCTGGTGCTGGGAATCGTTGCGATGGTGGGGGCGGACGTGCGCGGCCTGCTGTTCGCGATCTGGATATCGCGCTGGGCCCAGTATGCCCGTATTGCACGCGCAAAATCACTGGCACTGCGCGACGCCGAGTTCGTGCAGGCCGCGCAAGTGCTGGGCTATTCGCAGCTGCGTATTCTCATCCGCCATATCATGCCTAACGTCTTTTCCGAGGCGCTCGCGTATGCCCTCAGCGATTTCATTTTCATCATCGTCATCATCGGCGGCCTCTCCTTTCTCGGGCTGGGCGTGGGGCCACCCACGCCGGAGTGGGGCGCGATGCTGGCCGAGGGACGACTCTACCTGCGCACCGAGCCGTGGCTGATCCTGTTTCCCGGCTTCTTCCTTTCGCTGACGGCCATCGGTGTGGCCCTGCTGGCGCAAGGATTGGAGCGGATCAGCAAGGGGGAAGATGAGTGATCATCCTCGCCAGAACAACGCGCTCGGGAAACGAAATGCGAGTGCATTCAACAATATCACTGCTGCCGCCCCTCTGCGCTGCCTTGCCTGCAGTCCGCCTGACAGGGGCCGTCGCGGGCAGGGGCACGTTTCCATTGTCTTTTGCCGACAGAAGGAGCATGTAATAGAGCCTCTGCTGGAAGTCAAGGATCTCTGCATTAGTTTTGGCAAGGGCGGCGGCAGAAAGCTGCCCGTGATTGACACTGCCAACCTCAGTCTGAACCAGCGGCAGGCGGTCGGCATCGTGGGCGAGTCCGGCTCCGGCAAGACGATGTTGTGCCGGGCGCTGATCGGCACACTGCCGCGTCACGGCGCTGAGATCGTTTCAGGCACGGTTCGATTTGACGGACAGGAGCTGGCCGGCGCTCCTGAGCGCGTCTGGCGCGGCATTCGCGGTCGGGAGATCGGCTACATCCCGCAGAGCTCGCTGGCCGGCCTCAATCCTGTGCTGACCGTCGAGACCCAGTTGGTCGAGTCGATCACGGCGGTGGGGTCGTTGAGCCGACATCAGGCCAGGCAGGAGGCGGTTGCGCTGCTCGAACGGGTGCAGATCCCCAGAGCGCAGCAGGTGCTCAAAGCCCGGTCGCACCAGCTTTCCGGCGGTATGCGCCAGCGGGTTATGATCGCGGCGGCCATCGCCCAGGGGCCCAAACTCCTGATCGCGGACGAGCCCACCACGGCCCTCGACGTAACCATTCAGCGCGAGATATTGAGCCTGATCACCCAACTGCGCCAGGATTTGAACATGGCGCTGATCCTGGTTTCCCATGATCTGGCGGTGATCGAAGAGGTTTGCGATAACGTGATGGTCATGTACGCCGGCGCGTCGGTCGAAACGGGCCCGGTGGCGGCGCTTTCGAAGGCGCCCCGCCACCCCTACACAAGGGCGTTGCGCGTCTCGCGCGTCGATCGGGCGGTGCCGGGGGAGGACCTGGAGGCGATCCCCGGTGATGCAGCGTCGGTTGGATCGTGGCCGGCGGGATGCCGCTTCTGGCCGCGCTGTGCGCTGGCCGACGACGACTGCCGGCGCGATCCGCAGCCGGCGCTGATGCCGACTGCGCAACAGCTTTCCGCCTGCATTCACCCCGAACGGATGCCGGAATTGGAAGGGTAAGAGATCGGATATGGCTGCCCTTACTCCTATAGCTGAAGAAAGGCTGCAACAGAACGCTATGGCCGGTCCGTTATTGGAGGGGAAGGATATCACGGTTACGTTCGGGCGCGGCGCTGAGGCGTTGGACGCTGTGCGTGCGGCCAACGTCACCGTCCATGGCGGCGAGGCGGTCGGCATTGTCGGCGAGAGCGGGAGCGGCAAGACGACGCTGGCGCGGACGCTGGTCGGTCTGCAAAGGCCAAGCGCAGGCGAAGTCTGGCTGGAGGGGCAGAAGGTCTTTAGCGCGGCGGCCGAGCAAGTCATGCCAAGGAGCGAGCGCTGGAAGACACAGATGATCTTCCAGGACCCCTACTCTTCACTCAACCCGCGCATGAGGGTCTGGCAGGCGGTGGCGGAGGCGGTGCAGGTCTGGCAAGAGCTGCCGGGCGCGGCGGCCAGGGTGGAAGCGTTGCGGCTGCTGAATTCAATGGGCATCAGCGATGATCAGGCGCGGCAGTTTCCCAAAGGGTTGTCGGGTGGGCAGCGACAGCGAGTGAGTGTGGCGCGGGCGCTGGCACCCAACCCCAAGGTGCTGATCGCAGACGAGCCGACTTCTTCGATTGACCAATCGGCGCAGGCGCAGCTGTTGAATCTGCTGCGCCGACTGCAAGCGGAACGCGGGCTGGCGATCATTTTCATCTCACACGACCTGGGCCTGGTGCGCTATCTGACGTCACGCGTCTACGTGATGCAAACGGGCGACATCGTGGAGACAGGGAAGACGCAAGCCGTCCTGGAGCGGCCGCAACATTCCTATACCCGGCTGCTCATCGACTCGATTCCAGGACGTTGAGCCGGGCAGCGGCCAGCCGCCGGGACAGGAGGAAAGAGCTATGGCTATCAGCAGCAGTTCCTCAATTGACCAACTTCTGGTCTCGCCCGAAATCTACGGCGATCCGTATCCCATCTACCATCAGCTGCGTGAACAGGATCCGGTTCACTGGAGTGATGCCTGGGGTTGTTGGGTGCTGACGGGCTACGCCGACGTGATTGCCGTACTGCGCGATTATCGCCGTTTTACCAACGTGGGGCGGATAGCATCCTTCCTGGACCAGCTGCCGGCAGGCGTGCGTGAGCAGATTCGCCCGCTTTACGACAACTTTACGGTCGGAATGCCGAACACGGACCCGCCGGAGCATACGCGGGTGCGCGGGCTGGTGAACAAAGCCTTTTCGGCGCGTGTGGTTGAGAGCATGCGCCCGCGCGTGCAGGAGATCGTGAACGGTCTGCTCGATCAGGCGGAGAGCGGCGGCGGTATGGAGGTGATCGGCGACCTGGCCTACCCGCTGCCGGCTATCGTGATCGCCGAGACACTGGGCGTGCCGGCCGCGGACAGAGATCAGTTCAAAGCGTGGTCGGACGATATTGTCGCCTTCCATGGAACCGGACGCCCCCACATTGAAACCATCAAGAAGAGCACGGCTGCCCTGTTGAAAACCAAGGCCTGGCTGCTGCAGCTGATCGAGGCTCGGCGGCGGCAGCCCGAGGATGACCTGATCAGCGCGCTTGTGGCCGCGGAGGAACGGGGCGAAATGCTCAGCGAGACCGAACTGGTCGCCACCTGCATCACGCTGCTGACGGCCGGTCACGAGACGACGACCGGACTGATCGGGAACGGGCTGCTGGCGCTGCTGCGCCATCCGGATCAGTTGCGCAAGTTGAGGGAGAATCCGGCCATGATCGGAACGGCGGTGGAGGAGTTTCTGCGCTTCGACACCTCTTTCCTGCGCGCCTGGCGCCTCACCGCCGAAGATGTCAGCATCGGCGGCCAGTCGATTCCCAAAGGGGAGACTATTTCGCTGATGTTGGGGGCGGCCAACAGGGATCCGGCCCAGTTCGAAGACCCGGACCGGCTGGATATCACGCGCGAGCCGAACCTGCACACATCTTTCGGCTGGGGCATCCATTTTTGCGCGGGTGCGCCGCTTGCCCGCCGCGAGGCCGAGATCGCCTTCACCACGCTGCTGCGCCGATTTCCGCGGCTGAAACTGGACGAGGAGGGTGTGGAATGGCAGCAGAATAACACCTTTCACAATCTGAAGAGCTTGCCGGTCATTTTGCAGTAGCTTTTGCGATGATCTCGAAGACGCGCAGAGGAGGAAGGCCCATGAAATGCTATGGTCTGACCATCATTTTGAAGGATGATCCCGAAGTCATCGCACAGTACAAGGCGTACCACCGGCATGTTTGGCCGGAGGTGCTGGAACACGCCCGCAACCTGGGCATCCTCAAGACCAGGATATTCCTCATAGGCCGGCGCCTGTTCATGTACATCGAGACGGAAGACGGGTTCGACATGGGCCGCGCCTTCTCTGCGCCTGGAGGTGAGGCTGCGCGGCTGCGGGCGTGGGACGACCTGATGCGCGCCTTCCAGGAACGGGCGCCGGAGGCAGAGGCGGGCGAATGGTGGGCCCAGATGGAGCTTGTGCATTCGGTCTGAGCGCCGGGCGCGCGTGCAGCCGTAGCCGCATTGAACAACTTCGAATAGCCGGTCATGTCGCAGCTTGGCGCGCCGGTCTGTCAACAAACGAGTGTCCTTGAGGAGGATGAAACGATGTTTGAAATCATAGACAACCATGTTTCAGTGGATGTCGCTGATCTGGAGGCAACCAGGAGTTATCTGGAAGAATCTTGCGGTCTGAACAAGCTCAGAGAGGTCAACCGCCCAGGGCTTACAATTGCCTGGTATCCCGGCCTGGAACTGTGGCAGGCGACCGATGACGCGGCGCCCGGCATTGTGAAGCATGTCGCCTGGCAGGTAGACGACATCGACGCCGCGGTCGTCAATCTCAAGGCGAAGGGGGTCACCTTTGACACGGAGGAAATCCAGCAGATCGACGTAGACGTGGTAGACACCGGCGAGATTGTGCGCTACATATTTTTTACAACGCCGGTCGGATTGCAAGGCGAACTGTATGAAGTAAACCCGCCGCGTGACTGACACCCGGCAGCCGCTACCAGTGGCCAAAAACCCGTCACCGGCCACTGGCCGCTAAGGAGATGACATGATAATAAAACCCGCGGATGAGCTTCATGCCCTGGTCAAACAGATCCTGCTGGCCGCCGGCGCGGATGAGCAGAACGCCGAGGAGGTGGCGCACCACCTGGTGCTGTCCAACCTCAGCGGTGTGGACACACACGGCATCTGGCCCCTCCCCATCTACGTGGCCGGAATAAAGGCCGAAGAGATCTTTCCCGCCGCCAAACCGGCGATCCTGCAGGAGACCGCCACCAGCGCGCTGGTGACAGGCAACTGGACCTTCGGCCACGTCGCCGCCAAATATGCGATGGAACTGGCGATCAGCAAGGCCAAAACGCAAAACGTAGCGGTGGTCGGCATGGTCCAGCTGCACCACATCGGCCGGCTGGGCCACTATGTGGAGATGGCGGTCGCCGACAATATGATCGGCATGGTGTGGGGCGGGGGTTACGGCGAAGTGGCGCCTGCCACGGTTCCCTACGGCGGCAAGACGAGAGTACTGCACACCAATCCCATCTCGATCGGGCTGCCGGCGGGCGAAGAGTCGACGATGATGTTCGACTGGGCCACGACCGCCCTCTCCGGCGTCAAAGTCGACAATGCCCACAACCGCGGTGAACAGCTGCCGCCGAACGCTATCGTTGACAAGGATGGTGTCCCAACCACCAACCCGGCCGACTTTTTTGACGGCGGCGGGCACCTGCCGTTTGGCGGGCACAAGGGCTATACACTGATGATGGCCGCGGAGTATCTTGGGCGGATCTTCACCGGCTCCGACAGCTACGTGGAAGAGGGGCGAGCCGGCGCGATCATGCTCCACCAGGGTGTCACGATGATTGCGATCAAGGCGGACCTCTTTCAGCCCTTCACCGATTATGCCGAGCGGGCGGACGAGATGGAGCGCCGTGTGCGGGCGGTGCCGCCGGCGCCGGGTTTCGATGAGGTGCTGGCGCCGGGCGATTTGGAGGCGCGCACGCGCGAGCAGCGCCGGCGTGAAGGCATCCCAATCGAAAATGATATCTGGCAATCCCTGACCGAGGCGGCTGCCTCCGTCGGCGTGGAAATCGCATAACCTACAGCGGACACAACCTACTCGCCACCGTTGTTCAGTTTAAGGAAACTACAATGACGAACTCGCAACTCTCTGCCGAAACGCTCGACGCGCTGCGCCGGATTGACAGCGCCACAGTCGCCAATGCCATTGAACACTTCGAAGTCCGCGATCCGGTCACAGGGTATTCCTCGCTGGAGCTGCGTTGTCAGTTCCCTGAGCAGGAGCCGATGGTCGGCTACGCGGTGACCGCCACGCAAGACACCACCAGCGCCGGCGACGACAGGCCCAATCGCCTGCACGACGTCCTAGACATGGTTGACGCCGCGCCAAAGCCGGTGGTCCTGGCCGTCCAGTACACGGGCGGAGACCGCATGCGCAGCTGTCTGGCAGGCGACATGTTCTGCTCGGCACTGCAGAAGCTGGGCGGGGTCGGCATTGTGACCGATCTGGGGAGCCGTGACTTTCAAGGCATTCAACAGCGCGCGCCGGGGTTCCAGCTCTTCTGCCCCGGCGCGGTCGTCTCGCACGGATATGGCGCCTATACCAATGTGGGAACAACAGTTTCGATCTACGGGCTGACGATTCAGCCCGGCGACCTGTTGCACGGAGACGCCAACGGTGTAGTGAAAATCCCCCTCGCTGTCGCCGAAGACGTAGTCGTCCAGGCCCAACGCGTCCTGGCGACGGAAACATCCTACTTCGACTTCCTCGCCAGCGACCAGTACAGCTACGAGGGGTTGAAGAAGCGCATGGGGCGTGAAGAATAGCCTCCGCTCGGCTTGGAAGCGCATTCGCCCGGCGCGAGCGCATTCCTTAAAATAGTGGACAGTGATCTGTACTGTCCACTATGTGCTACCCAACGCAGTTGTGAGCCGATTTCAATTGTCTGAGGTGACCTGATGCAGCGGCTCCAGCCCCTTGGAGACCCGCTCCACATTGGTGGCCGCGGCCTGGCCGCGGCGCTGTGTGGTTTCCCTGGTTACGCCGGCGATGTGCGGGGTGCAGAATACATTGTCCATCTGCAGCAACGGGTGTGAGCTCGGCAGCGGTTCGCTCGCGAACGCGTCCAGACCGGCGGCCCGGATCTGCCCGCTCTGTAACGCCTCGACCAGCGCGTCTTCATCCACCAGAAGCCCGCGCGCCACATTGATCAGCACGGCCGTCGGCTTCATCAACTCGAACTGCCGTGCCCCGATCATGTGCCGGGTCTTCGCCGTGCTAGGCGTGTGGAGTGACAGATAGTCGGCCTCGGCGATCACATGCTCCATGGCGCTGGGATCCCCAAAGAAGGAAACATGATGCTCGTCGCGTACCGACTGCGGGATATCGGCGATGTCGATCGCCATGATCTCCATGCCCATGGCGTGGCCGCGCTTGGCCAGTTGACGTCCGCTGGCGCCCAGCCCGATCAGGCCGAGTTTCTTGCCGGCCAGCTCGTCATTCAGGGGCAGGCTGAAAAGTTCGGCGCGCACGTTCGCTTGCGCGACGCGATGGTTCTTGGCGATCACGAGCATCAGGGTGAGCGCATGTTCGGCCAGGGCGACGGCGCTGAAAGGGCCGGGCGTGTTGGCGAACGGCATCCCCTTTTCGAAAAAATAGGACATGTCCCAATGATCGACACCGACCGAGAGCACCTGCCATAGCTTGACGCCGGCCTCCACAGACGCATCGATCATCTCGCGAGTGCAGCCCGCGCACGCCACCACCACGTCGATGCCCTCAAACTGCGGGGCAACCGGCTTGTCGGGATCGTACATCTCAATTGGATAGCGCTCGCCGATCGCTTCGATAAAGCCATCGTACCAGTAGTGCATGACGGGATTGAAGGGAAGAAAGAGAATTTGCATTGTCTGAACCTCGTTGGGGCAGTGGTCAGTGGTTAGTGGTTAGTGGTCAGTGAACAGCCTGCGCGTTGCACTCAATGATGCCATGTAAGTAGTGGGGCATCAAACCGGGGCAGGTCAGGCTGCAATCGCGACGCCGAGGCTGTCTGCGGTTTCGACCATTTCCTGCCAGATGCTGTCTTCGACGGGGATGCCGTGCTCGCCGCGCTGCTGCGCGGTCCGGTACTCGGGTTCGCCGGGAAAGAGGACTTCGCTGACACCGGGTTGCGGGCGCGCCGACTTTACCCAGGCGATCTGCTCCTGGACGGTCTTGATGAACTCGTCGTATGGAAGCAGGGCCTCGATGTTGATGGCCTGGAAGTAGACGCCGTTGCCGGTCTGCTCGCGCTCTTTGCCGGTACAGCCGGCGCCGGAGAGCGCGCCGGCCAGCAACTCGGCGACGATGCCCAGCGCAAAGCCCTTGTGGCCGACGATTCCGCCCAGGGGCAGGAGCGCGCCCGCGGGCGGGCCGTAGAAGGCGGCGGGATCGGTGGTAGGGTTGCCGTCGGCGTCGATGATTACACCTTCGGGCAGCTGCTTGCCCGCGTATTGGGTAACCCGGACCTTGCCCTCGGGGAATACCGAGGTCGTTATGTCAACCATGACGGGCCACGGCCCGCCGCTCGGCATGGCGAAAGCAATGGGGTTGGGGGAGAGCCGCCGTTCGGCGCCGCCCCACGGGGCCACTGAGCCGGTGGTGCCATAGGAGTTGACGACCGCCATGCCGATCATGCGCTCCGCCGCGGCCATGGTGGGGTACTCGCCCACGCGCCCGACGTGCTGGCTGCCACGCACGACGACGGTGCCGATGGCGACCTGGCGCGCTTTCTCGATCGCCAGCCGCATCGCCTGCTGGGCGATGACCATGCCCCAGCCCTGGTGGGCCTGGATGACGGCTGAGGCCGGTGTCTCGCGCTCGATCTCGATGGGGGAGCCCGGCCGGATCGCGCCGCTGCGAATCTGGCCAACGTATTGTGGTATGCGCATCACGCCATGCGAGTCGTGTCCGAACAGGTTGGCGCGCACAAGAACTTCGCAGACGGTTTGCGACTCGGCGTGAGGGGAGCCGGCCGCGTCCAGGATCCGGGTGCCGATCTCTTGCAGTTGGTCGGCGGTCAGATATTTCATATAAATCGCTCCAGGTGGGTATGCTGTGGAATCCAGTAGCCGCGGTTCAGGCCATGGCCTTCACGCAGTTGTCGTCGAGCGGACTGAGGGGAGTGAAGTCGCGATTATTCTGATACCACGGGCGCTCGGTGCCGGTGCAGGCGTTGCTGACGGCGTTGTAGATCAGGTACATGATCGCGCGCCGCCATGGGGAGACATTGTTGGCCGAACCGTGCAGCACGTTGCAATGGATGAATGCGACCGATCCCGCCGGCCCGACCAGCGCTTCGATTCCGTTCTCCGCCGCGAGCCGTTCAAAGGTTGCATTGTCGATGTGATGCAGCGCATACCCTCTCCCCGCCGCGTCCTTGTGCAGCCGGGCGTCCAGAAGGCCATGGCGCTGCGAGCCGGGCACGACCAGGAGGGGAGACGTGACCGCGGTGCAGTCGTCGATGAAGACCGATACCATGATGCAGTTCGGTTCCGGCATGCCGTCGATCGAATGCCAGGGTGGGTAATCCTGGTGCCAGTCCCAGGACGCGCCGCCGCCGAAGCCCTGTTTGGGGTTCATACGGCTCTGATGGAGATAGACGTCGTCCTGCAACAGCTGGCGGACCGGGTTCAACAGACGGGGAAGCAGGGTAAGGCAGCGGAACGGCTCGGAATACAGGTGCGCCCCAAAGGCCAGCCTGGCCGACGACGGATCCTCCATTTCGGAGATAATCTCCGGCCCCTGGCGATTGAGGATCTCCGGCACCGCCTCCTGCAAGACCGATACTTCATCGCTGTCGAGCAGATCGGGGAAAAACAAGTAGCCCTGTTCATCATACTGCGCAATCTGCGCATTGCTGAGTTTCATGTTTTGATCTCCACAGATCGATCCGCGAAGTGACGCGAAGGGCCGCGGTGAAAACCTTTTTTATCCACAAAGGGCCACGAAGGGCCGCGAAGAACACCTTTCTTTGATCCGCGAAGGCACGCGAAGGGGCGCGAAGAACACCATAGGCGTATCGGATTTTCTTGGGGTGACTGGGCGGCCCTTTATGGATCAGCTGTACTTTGCTCCCGCATATCGCTGTTCTGACAGATGTCAACGAGCCCTGGTGATATCAACGACCTTTTGCCCACATTCCCGGGTCCGAAGAGGAATAGGGCCAGCCTGAACCGCCAACCACGTGGAACTCTTCGGCTTTGCCGCACAGCCAGTAGAACATTTCGGCCACACGCGGGACCGACTGCCATTTGCGGTGGCCGCCACAGAAATAGTCGCTGGTAAAGGAGTAGTCGGCGCCGGCGAAATCAAAATCGGCGCGCGCGTTCCAATCGCGCGCCGGCGGCGTTGTGCGCCAGTACACCCATTTCAACAGGTTGCGCGTCGATTGATCGACCTTGTCGGGCTGGCGATGCCAGATCGAATAGGCGGTGACGAACACCGATCCGGCGGTCGCGGTGGTGGGTACCTGACCGGTCAGATTGCCAAAGCGTTCTATGTCCTCCCTGGCGATGGGTACAAGGTGGGAGCCGGGCAGGAACAGGGTCGGCCCCATCTCGATGCTGTTCAACTGGGGAATATAGAAGACTTGCAGCAGATTGCAGGCGCGCTCGAAGTCGGAACCGGCGTCGATATGCCAGTAGTTGGCTGCTACCGGCCCCGCCAGGCGATGGTTGGCCATCCACTCAGGCAGCTGGAAGTGGGCGCCCAGCAGGGAGCGGATGACGCCGGCGACCGCCGGATGCAACAGCACTTCGTCGATGAAGCGCTCATCCCGCACCAGCTGATGGGGGTCTGCTCCTTCCTCGTCAAGATACTCGAAAACCCAGCGGTTGGTGGAATCCGGTATCACGCCTTCGAGCGTGAGAATGCCGGTTTTGCAGAATTCAAGGACCTCCTCATCGGTCAAGGTAGGCTTTACGTTATCCGCTGCGCGAAGTGCCTCCATCGTCATTGGTCACCTCCTGCCCGGTATGCACGAGCGTCTTAAGAATCATCGTCAGATTTTCGCTTCAAGAATCTGCAGCAGTTCGAAAACCATGCCGTTGGGTGAACGGAAGAATGCCAGACGGCGCGAGCCAAAAGCGGCGCTGATCTCAACCCGCTCTACCAGTACCTCCAGGCCCATGCCGGTGAGCCGTTCGTACTCCTGATCCAGGTCATCGACTTCGAAGACGGCGTGCGTCAGACCGGGCATCAGTTCGTGGCCGAGTTTGTCCTCGAAGACCGTCTTGGGTGTAAGAAAGATGCGCGTGCCGCCAAATTCGACGAAGGCGTAGTCGACCTCCTCACCGTCGGGCGCGCTGAACGTCTCGCGCAGAATCAGTTTGGCGCCGATCTCTTGCCAGAACGCGATTTCGCTGTCCATGTCATCGACTTTCATGCCGATGTTCCAGAGCGCGGCGTCCATTTATTCCCACTTCTCCAGAATGAACTCGCAGGTGACATGCACATCCCGGCTGTGCCCGGTCAGAAGTTGGGCCGGAAAGCGAATCACGCGCCAGCCGGAGTTGATGGCGTCCAATACGGTTTTATAGGGCCAGTCGGAGGGGTCGAACGGGCCGTCGGAGACCCCGCCGTCCGCGACCTGCAGCATACCGATCACCTGGGAGGTAACGGAGGTGGTTGCGGTCTGCAAGTAGAGCAAACTCTGGCGTCTGGCCCTCTTCTCCCCGATCGCCTTGCCCAACTCTTGCAACCGCTCCTCAGTCAGTTCCCCCCGCTCCAACTGTTCGATACACTCTTCCAATAGTTGAGCGGCGACGGTATTCATTGGCAGATGTTCCTTCGTATCCCTTCGTGGATCATCCTCAACTGACGACAACCGGTATTTCAAGGTCAGGGATCTCCTCGTCAAGAGGGAAAAAGGGCCGCTGCATGCGCTCGTAGTTCAGGTTGCGCACATGGGCCGGGGTTGGTCCGGGCGTGTCGATGATATAAGCCGCTTTCATCAGGTCGCGGTAGGCGTGGCGATAGTTCATGGGATTCTTGACGCCGATGAACCTGGCCCGGCGTACATCCATGCCCAGGCTGCGAAACTGCTCATCGCCCCAGTCGTAGGTCGGCTGCGACATGACCAGAAGCTCGATGCTGCCGATTTGCAGCACGGCCGAGAGACCCATAGAAGCCCAGGTGCCGCCAAAGAGACCGCCGTCGTAGAGGAAGCTGCCGTCGCTGAGACGGCGCACGACGCCGCTGACCGGGACGGGCTGGCCCCAGGCCGGGTCAAGGCTGTAGCCGACCTGCAGGCTGACGGTCTGGCCGATGCCGGCGCGTGCGCAAGCCTGGGCCGCGTCCGCATCCACCACCATCAGGAAGGCAGGCTCGTCCACGCCCAGCGCCAGCAACTCGCGCAGCAAGGCGACGCTATCGCCGGGCGCGCCGCCGCCGGCGCAATCGGCGGTATCCACCAGCAGCACCGATCCCCCCTCCACCTGGCGGCCGCGGGCAACGGCCTCGGCGACGGTAAAATGCTCTACCTCAAACGCCCGGCGCCGCTCCCAAAACTCCGCCGCCAGCCCCTGCGCCTCGTCTGCCGCCAGGGTGGGGTCATTGTCCGTCACCACGATGCTGCCGCAACCCATGCCGGGCAGGTCGTTGTAGGGGTGGACCTGGAAACAGGATACGGAGAGAATGCCCGGCTGCGTTTCCAGGCGCCGCGCCCGCCGGGTCAGGTGGGCCATAGGCCCGTCGCCGAAAGTCTGGCCGTTGCAGGCCCCGCAGATGATAGGGACCTTGGCCAGGGCCATCACCGGCCTGACGCCGCCCTGCACCGTCCGCAACAGGAGGGTGGCCCCGCGTTCACCGGTGGAATAGGTGTCGTCGTGGGGGTAGTGGGTGAAGGACACCAGGGCATTGGCCTGGCTGACCATGCGCGCGGTGACGTGCGCGTGCAGGTCGAGCGTCATGACGATGGGCAGGTCCGGCCCCACGATGCGGCGCACGGCATCAAGGAGATCGCCCTCCGGGTCCTCCTGCGAAGCCGTGACCATGGAGCCGTGCATGGCGAGTATGAGTCCGTCAAGCGGCGGCGCAGCGCGCAGTCGCGCCAGCAGCGTTTCCTTCAACTCGATGTAGCAGGCATCCGACAGCACTCCTCCCGAGACGCTGCGCGCCGCCAGCAGCGGAACTGCCTGCGCGCCGGCATCGACGCAGGTGGCGAGGATGCCGGCAACTTCGCAGTCGGTGCCGGCCAGTTGCAACAGGGCGTCGCCTTCATGCACATAGGAGTTGCGAAACAGGTCCAGGTCGGTCTGCGTGGCCGCGAACTGGTTGCTTTCCTGGAAGATCGAGCCGATGCCGATGCGCATGCCTGCCATTGGATTTCCTCTTTGCGCCCCTTTTCGTACAGGGATGCACAGAACAACCTCAGGGGGAACAACGTTACACTGTTACGGATAGGTGCGTTCTTACAGATGGACAGAGAGATTATACCCACCTAACCGAGGAAGGGCAATGCTTGGACAGAGGGGGGGGTGCAAGTACACTATCGTAGATAGTTCATGTCTGACTTTATCGAAATGGAGACAAATATGTCTCGTTCTGCCGCCCTATCTCTTACCCTCGCGCTCACGCTCCTGGTCGCCGGCTGCGTTGCCATCCCAACCAAGAACGAACCGGCAGCCTACACCCAATCGATCGTGCAGGATGCGATCCGGCTCTACAGTCAGGCAGGCCCCCAGGCAGCCCTCGACCATTACAGTTCAGCTGAAAACGTGGACGGGCAATGGTACGCCTTCATTATCGATGGCGATGGGTACACCATCGCGCACTACCGCCCCGAAATGATTGGGCGTGACCCGGCGCTACGTGTAGACGTCACCGGCTACTTCTATGGCGACGACTTGCTGAGCGCTACGGAGGAGGGCAAATGGATCAGCTACGTCTTCCACAACCCGGACACGGGCGAGGAGACGCGCAAGCAAGCATGGATTGTGCGGCACGACAGGCTGTACTTCGGGTCGGGCTGGTACGAGGAGTAATGATCCGGCCGAACGGGGCGCGGGGTGGGAAGCGCTCCCTGGGCCCACCAGACAGGAGAATGTTATGAAAATCGGATTGTTTACAGATAGCCTGCCAACTGCCTTCACCGAGGCGCTTGATTGGGTTGTCGAGCACGGGATCGAAGCTGTGGAAATCGGAACGGGAAATTTCTCGCCGGCTTTGCATTGCAACCTGGATGAACTGCTGCAAAGCGAGGAGGCCCGCACAGCATTTACGACCGCCATAGAAAGTCGCGGCCTGATGCTGAGCGCCCTCAACTGCAATGGCAACCTGCTCGACCCGCACCCCGCGCGCGGCCAGGCATCGCAGGATGTCTTCTTTAAGACAGTAGAGTTAGCGCATAACCTCGGCCTGGATACGATCGTGACGATGAGCGGCTGCCCTGGCGACCCGAGTGGGACACCCTACCCGAACTGGCCCACCCATCCTCAACAGCCGGAATACGCTGACCTGGAGCGCTGGCAGTGGGATGAAGTGATCACCCCTTTCTGGGAAAAGGCCGGCCGGTTCGCTGCCGATCACGGCGTCAGGGTCGCGATCGAACTACACCCTGGCCAGTCCGCTTATAACACCCGTACTATGCTGCGCCTACGCGCAATCGCCGGGCCAAGCGTGGGCGTCAACCTCGATCCCAGCCACTTTTTTTACCAGGGCATGGATCCGCTCATTGTCATCCCCGCCCTGGGAGAGGGGTTCATTTTCCACGTCCACGCCAAGGACACCCGCCTCAACCCTTCTGAAATGGCCCTCAACGGCGGCCTCGATATGCGGCCCATGGACCTGGTTGCCGAGCGCTCGTGGGCCTACCGCACGCTGGGCTATGGCCATGGAGAAGCGTGGTGGCGAGATTTTGTCAGCGCGCTGCGGGTCGTAGGCTACGACGGGGCGCTGAGCATCGAACACGAAGACCCAATGATGAGCGCATCCGAAGGCATCATCAAGAGTGTGGAATTCCTTGAGCCGCTGATATTGCGGACGCTGCCGGAATAGTTTGCTTGTCGTAAGAGGATTGCCTGATTGTGAGGAAGCAAAGAGGTCTGTGAAAGTGAACGAGGCACGGCATGCAATGGGTCGCCTCGGCGACGAGAAACCCGGCCTGCATATTGCTCTCTCCCCGCGCCGAATCGCCTGCGCATAACATCAGTAGTCCCGTCATCCGCTTCTGAGCAGGCTGCCGGGCGTAAGGCGCCTGTCCCGTGTATGCCGGCTGCCCGGTCGTTTGGGACAAGTCGGTCCCAGCCTGACAACATCAAACATCGCTGCGTCTTGTGTTTCAGCGATTATCATCCCTCTCAATCACATACTGCCATCCCCCGGCGACCCATCGTTCGCGCTGCCGTTGCAGTCCTTTCAGAAGGACATGGCGTGATTCTGCGCTGTCAACCAGGTCGCTTTTCTCGAAAAAATGCACAAGCCGATCCAACCGGCGCAAGCAGTCCTGGTGCCCGCGTCGGGCAGCCCGTTCAATCTCATCTTCAGACCCAACGACCCGACGGAGGGTCTCGATCCGTTGGCGGTACGGCGCTGTCCAGGCAGCGGGGACGCGTTCGTCATTGACAATAGACTCTGCGGCCCGCACGTTGGCTTCAACCCCCTGGCTGTAACGCACCGCCAGCCGGCGCACCAGCGCGATCATGAAGTATATGAACAGCCCTACACCCGCAAGCCACAGCACCATCCAGGAGAGAAGTGTGTCCATGCGCTTACACCTTCACCCGACTTGGGGCCACAGCCAATCTCTCACCTTCTGGGCGCCCGTCTTGTTACCTGCGTAAGAGCCGGAACGGACAGCAGGAATCACCACTGGCTCTCCTCTTCCATATCTTCCGCTCCTTGAAGCGTCAGTTCCTCGGCAAAATGACAGGCTACGTGATGGCCTGGACTGCTCTCCAGAAGTGGTGGTAGTTCCTCTTGACAGATCTGCTGGGCGTATTTGCAGCGGGGGTGAAAGTAGCAACCGGAAGGCGGGTTGGCCGGGCTGGGCACTTCACCCTCCAGCATGATTTCGTCCAGTAAGGAATCAGGATCAGGACTCGGTATTGCGGACAGAAGCGCTTCCGTATATGGGTGCTTGGGATGTAGGAAGAGCTCCTCCGTCTCCGCTTGCTCCACTATCTTGCCGACATACATGACGGCTACCTGATCGGAAATATGTTGGATGACGCTGAGATCGTGAGCGATGAACAGATATGTGAGGGCAAATTCAGCCTGCAGGTCTTGTAGTAAATTAAGAATCTGAGCCTGGACCGAAACATCCAATGCCGAAACAGGCTCATCACAGACAATCAGACTGGGATGCAAACTCAAGGCGCGGGCAATGCCGATGCGTTGGCGCTGACCACCGCTGAAAGCGTGCGGATAGCGTTTGAGATACTTGACGTCCAGGCCGACCAGATCGACCAGTTGACGCACCCGCTGCTCCAGATCCTCACCCCTGGCCAGCTTGTTCACCCGCAGCGGCTCGCCGAC
This sequence comes from Caldilineaceae bacterium, assembly GCA_965220715.1. Classification (GTDB taxonomy): domain Bacteria; phylum Chloroflexota; class Anaerolineae; order Caldilineales; family Caldilineaceae; genus Bin5. Next base: position 931,815 of record OZ244843.1, on the reverse strand, counting down.
AATGTCCAGAATGGTTTTGCGCGGATCGAGGCTGGCATACGGGTCCTGAAAGACCATCTGCATGTGGCGGCGCGTGGCCCGCAACTCCTTAGCTTCCAGGCCGGTGATGTCGGCCTGCCGATCATCGATACGCAACAGCACCTGTCCTGCTGTCGGCTCAATAGCGCGGATTACGCAGCGGCCCAGGGTGGTTTTTCCGCAGCCTGACTCACCGACAAGCCCCAAGGTCTTCCCGGCGGGAATGCTCAGGCTTACATCATCGACGGCGCGGACCTGCCCAACCACCCGGCGCAACAGGCCCTTCTCAATCGGGAAATACTTCTTGAGATTATGTACTTCGAGTAGGTTAGTCGTTTCCATAGTTGTCATCATTCATAGAGGATACAGCGCACCGAATGCCCCGGCGCAATTTCCAGAAAATCCGGCACCCTTTCATCGCAGCGGCCAGGGATGAACTGCGTACAACGGTCGGCAAATGGGCAGATATCCGGCGGGTCGAGGGGGACAGGAACATTGCCTTCGATCGTTTCCAAACGGACCCGCGCCTTGCGCCCGGTCCTGGGAATCGAGCGCAGAAGGGCTTGGGTGTATGGATGCTTGGGTGTGCGGAAAATCTGTCTGACACTGGCGTATTCGACCACTCGCCCCAGGTACATCACCGCCACTTCATCGGCCATATTCGCTATCACACCCAGATCATGGGTGATGAACATGATCGACATGCCCATCTCGGCCTGAAGCCTCTTCATCAGACGTAAAATCTGGGCCTGTATGGTCACATCCAGCGCTGTCGTTGGTTCATCGGCGATGAGGAGCTTCGGCTTGAGCACCAAGGCCATGGCAATCATGGCCCGTTGACGCATCCCCCCCGACAACTGATGCGGATAGGCGTCTACACGTTCTTCAGGAATTGGAATGCCAACCAGCTTCAACAGCTCAATAGCCTGGGCACGCGCCTCGATTTTTGGCACATCTTCATGGACCAATATGGCCTCCATGATCTGCTCGCCAACCGAATGCACGGGCGAAAACGCTGTCATCGGCTCCTGAAAGATCATCGAGATGTCGCGGCCTCGAATGTCGCGGATCTCTCTTCCCGACGGGGCCAGGCTAGCCAGATCAATGATGTGACCGTTCTTATGCAGCAGTATCTCCCCCGCCATCTGTGCAAACTCAGGCACAATGCGCAGGATCGACTGTGCGGTAACGCTCTTGCCGCAGCCCGATTCACCTACAACACCCAATGTACGGTTCTTGTGAATCGTGAGCGATACACCGTTCACTGCTTTCAACATCCCCTCTTCCAAGGGAAAGTAGGTGTGCAGATCTCTGATTTCCAGAACCAGCTCTTGGTCTTCCATTGCCGCTACTTGTAGGGGTCGGCCGCATCACGCAGCCCATCGCCGATAAAATTAAATAATAGAACTGTTACGATCACCAGCAGGCCAGGAATAAGCATCCAAGGCTGCACAGCCACGCTACGGACATTCTGCGCATCTTTCAAGAGCGTGCCCCAGCTGACCGCCGGTGCACGAATGCCCAGCCCCAGGAAGCTGAGCGCCGTTTCTCCCAGGATCATATTCGGGATGGCCAGGGTGAGATGGACGATGAGATAGCTCATAAACCCTGGCAGCAGATGTTCAACGATAATCTGCATATCGGTGGAACCGGCGACTTTGGCCGCGATCACAAAGTCGGATTCGCGCAGCTCAAGCAGTTTGCCCCGTACAACCCGCGCCAACCCCGCCCAGCCGATAATGGACAGAATGATGGTGATCGAAAAATATATTTTGACCGGCGACCATCCCGGGGGCACAGCCGCACTGAGCGCCATCCACAACGGTATCGTGGGAACGATGATCACGAACTCGATAACGCGCTGGATCAACATGTCGGTCGTCCCTCCAAAATAGCCGGAGATGCCCCCCAGAAGACAACCAAGGATGAAACTGATTGAAACCCCAACCAGCCCAACGGAGAGACTGACCTGGGCCCCCGCCAATGTCCGAGAAAAAAGATCGCGCCCAAGCATATCGGTTCCAAATAGAAAGATCACGCCTCCTTCCTCTGGCAGAAAGAAATGGATGTCGAGTGTAAAAAGCCCCAAGAACCGATAAGACTCGCCCTTTTGGAAAAAACGAATGCGAAAAATCTGGGAGGTGTCTTCCGTATACACGCGGGTGAAGGTGTCAAAGTCGATTTCTCCGTCCAGCCCATATACGAAAGGGCCTTGGAATCGACCTTCACTATCAAAAAGGTGAATGCTGGAGGGAGGGGCGCTTAGAAAATCATCATGTTTAGTCAATCGGCCATACGGGACCCACAATTTATACGTTATCGCCAAGAAATAGAGTAGGGCCAGTAAGGCAGTAGAAATCACAGCCAACCGGTGTCTTTTGAACTTGCGCCACATCAGTTGCCACTGTGAAGCCAGGAAGTAGCGCTCTTCGAACGTGACCCCGGCCGCCCGTGTCCCGACTACGCTTGAAACACCGGTTGTTACGTCGGTTGACATCTCAAGCCTTTCCTTCAAAACGGATGCGTGGGTCAACAACGATCAATAAAATATCGGACAAGAAAGTGCCAATCAGCGTCAGAATCCCCAAAAACATCACGATGCTTCCTGCCAAAAACATGTCCTGGCTGATAAGCGCCTTGAAGAGAAGAGGACCCGTGGTCGGCAGGCTCAGGACAATCGCGACGATCGTCTCGCCGGAAACGATGCGCGGCAGTTGCCAGCCGACGGTACTGACGATCGGATTGATAGCCATGCGCACCGGGTACCTGAACAGCAACTTCCCTTCGGCAACGCCCTTGGCGCGGGCGGTGATGACATATTGTTTGTTCAATTCATCCAGCAGGGTGCCTCGCATGACGCGAATGATTCCTGCCGTTCCTGCCGTGCCGATGACGATGATAGGCACCCAGAGATGGGCGAAGAGATCCCATACCTTGCCCAGGCTCCACGGGGCCAAGGCATACTCCGAGGAAAACAGGCCGCCCACGCTAAGGCCGAAGTATTTGAAAAACAGGAACATGAGGATAAGAGCCAGCATGAAATTCGGTGTTGCCAACCCAGCGAAACCCAGCACGGAAAACAGATAATCGCTGATGCCATACTGATTGGTGGCGACGTAAATCCCGATCGGCACGGCAACCACATAGGTGAAAAACAGGGTGATCAGAGAGAGCAATATTGTGTAAGGCAAACGTTCTTTCAGCAGCCTTTCCACAGGCTGGTTCCATTCGAAAGATCGGCCCATTTCACCCTGCACAAATCGCCCAAACCAGCGAAAGTACTGTTCGACAGGGGTGGCCTCAAGACCATAATCCCGCTTGAGAGCTTCGATTTCAGCCTCATCGATGATGCTTCCCTCCTGTTCCAGGCGCGCGACATAGCTTGTCAGAAAATCGCCTGGCGGAAGTTGAATGATGATGAATACAACTACGCTCAGGAACAAGAAAGTAACAACCGCGTAGATTAGTCTTTGGGCGATATAACCGATCATTTCTTCCCCTCGTAAGGAGACTGCAACAGTGAAATTCTCTCTCCTTCATCTATCGACTGCTGGGCTTTGAGGGCGATCTCAGTCATCCGAAAGAGCTCCTCAACGCCGGCGAAAGATCCGTCCTGAACCGAACTGACAAAAGCCGTGTACCAGTTCGGTGTATTGGGAATCTCAAGGTTGCATATCCCTGCCTGTTCGCTGATCAGCTTGGCGGTCTCTTCAGTGGCTATGCTTTCGACAACGCCCGCTGTACCCGAAATCATTATCCGCTCATCGCCATGGCTGGGCGCGTTCGAAGGACGCAGAAAGTCCAACACAACTGTCGCGACCCCGCCATTACGCATCCGCAGCAGAAAACCGGCCTGGCTGGCACAGGCCGGATAGTCCGGATGGGCGGCTGCGGTTTCCCAACCGGTGACTTCTGTGAATACATCGCCCAGCGACCACACGAGCCAATCGATGACATGAACGCCCACAAAGGGAACAATGCCGGGAAAGGTCTCGCGCGAGCGAAAATGATCGGCCCGCCTAGCCCCCCAACGGTAGGAGATCTGGCTGAAGCTGCCCAGAGGCTCGCCAATCAGACCGGCGTGTACGGCATCGCGAACCGCCTCGAACCACTTCATTCTGCGATAGCCATGTAGCGCCGCCAGCGGGGTCTTTGCCTCCCTGGCCACAGTATACAGATGGGAAAGCGTAGCCAGATCCATGGCCAGCGGTTTTTCCGTCATGACGGCGATGCCGCGTTTCAGGCATAGCTCGGTGAATCCCGGAATCTGCTGGGGTGGAACGCAGATCTGGACCAGATCCGGAGCTTCCTCATCCAGCATTTTCTCATACTCGGTATATCTGTTTGTCTCTGACGTCACGCCCGGGGCGTTGGCGAAAGAGTCCAGGGTTTCGCCCGGCATCGCCAGCGCGACGGCTACCACTGTAACATCAGGCAGATCCTGCAACATCTGCTCGTAGTACGTCAGATGTCCTGAGTGACCGAGTAGGGCAAATTTCATTGCAGCTTCCTCTCTACTTTGGAAAACTCTTTTCCTGCGTATTTTCGACAGATGGCTGGCAGACTGGCAACGTCGACATTCAATTTGCTTTGACTCGAAGAGGGCATAGAACCGTGTCGAAACAGTACCGGAGTCGTTCTGCTGCGCCTGAATCAGCCTCTATAGCAACCTTTCGCTTCCGGCCTCCTTGGGATCCCACAGCTCTTCATGGGTATAGTTTTGCGGCGAGGCGGCGGTGTCCCGGGGCGGTTCCCACTCGGGGCGCAAACTCTGGATGAGAGTCACGGCGTTATGGAAAGCGATACGATCGCGCGTTGTCTCGTCAATATCTGCGGCTTCCAACTGTGCCTGCAGGATACGATAATCGTAGTAGGGCAGGTCACTGCCAAAGAGAATCCGCTCGCTGCCGAGCTCGTTGATCAGTTGCGGCAGGTCCCAGTCCGATTTGGAGCCTATGGGTCTTTGTACAATTTCAAACCAGACGTTATCCAACGGCTTGCACAGCTCAAATTCCTCTTCGACCCCGGCATGGACGATGAAGACCAGGTTGGGAAATCGCTGCGCATAGGTTGCGGTCCGAGCCGCACTTTCATGCAGAAGGCAGAGCCCGCCCCCGAGTGATGCAACTTCGAGAAAAGGATAAAGCTGTCTTTCGAAGGTCATGCCGGATGGATGCCACATAATGCCCTTGAGACCACCTTCAACCAGCGTCTCTTCCAAGGCATCTACCCCAACCTGGCCGTGGCGCAACTCAATCAGGGCCAGGCCGATGGGAAATCGATCGGGAAACTGGCGGCAGGCCCTTACGATGATCCCGTTCTGGTCTTTCGTGTCCAGCACCCCCCTGACCTGCGACGAACCGACCGCGGTCGGCCCTACGACGGCCGAGACAACACCCGTGGCAGCCATGCGGGCCAGACAGCGACCGGTGGTCTGCCCTACAGCAGGATCGTAGGTGATGGTCGTACCGATATGACAGTGTACATCTATATAAAGTCGCATGTTCACTCAACTCCTATCGCGCGTCGTTCGCCGGTTGCCTGCCGCGCCGCTTCGATAATGGCCAGATTGTGCCGCGCCTGTTCACCGGTCACCGGCATCTCCGAACCGCTGGCGAGCGCCTCGAATGTTGCGGCGTAGCATCCAAAGTGGCCGCCAACGCCCGGGTTCTCTTTGACTGTCGGTTCGGGTATATCCAGAGAGTTCCAGCCGCCTTCCTCGCCGTTGTAGTGCCAGAACGGCTCCTCGTCGCGATGATACACGCGAATCGATCCGTCGCTCGTGTGCACTTCGCACCAGCGCCCCCGTTCAGGTGTTATCGCCGGCGAACACCATGATGCCGATACCGTGGACACGGCCCCATCCTCATGTTCAAACAGCATGATGGCGAGATCATCGACATCGATATCAAAGTGCATCGTTTTTACTCTGGCTTCAACATATCGGACTGGCGAACCCATCAGTGCTTCGACGGAGTAGATCTCATGATAGGCGGTATCAATGATACATCCACCGCCTACCGCCTTTTGGGCGCGCCAGGCCATCGCAGGATTGGCATGATCGCCGCCAAAGTCAGACGGTTTCATCCCCATGCACTGACCGCGACCCAAGATTGGCTTCCCCACCTTCCCCGTTCGCAGTTGGCTCAGCGCTTCCTGCATGGGCAAGGTAAAAAGCAGGTTATGCATGATGGCATAGGGTACACCGTTGCGGTTGACTGCATCCAGTATCGCATCGGCCTCCTCCAACGAGGTGGCCATCGGTTTTTCGGAGATGACCGCTACGCCGGCCTCGGCCGCGTGAATGGCGTGTTCAGCGTGAAGGGCGTGCGGTGTGGCGATCGAAACCGCGTCGATTTCGGCCTTGTCCAGCATGTCGCGATAGTCGGCATATCTCTGCGCCGGCGGCACTTCAAGCGTATTACCGGCATACTCGAGATTATCGGGTACCGGATCGGCCAACGCGTCCACGCTCACAGAATCCGGCAGGGCAAGATATACCGAAATATGGTTGAGGCGCACGATACCACCGCAACCAATCAGACCCAAACGTATCGGCTTTGTCACCTTTTTGTATGGTTGAGCCATTATGAAATCGGCGCGGGAAAATCACAAGGCGATCCCGGCCTCTCCTTTCTCTGTCTTCTGATGGAAGTGATACAAAGTAATAGGCTGACTAATTTGGAGCGCTGTCGCGCACGGCTGTCAGCTGGGAGAGGCAACAACGCGCATCGATCCGGAGCAGGTACCCCTTCTCCCTCCATCTGCGCAGCAGGCCCTCACAATCGCAGACGAATCAGTTCGCGGCAGCTCTCTGATCGTTTTCCTGATTGGAATCGAATATTAACGGAGAGTGGCAGATTTGAAAAGGGCCGTTTCCCACCCCGTTGCTTGGTCGATTCCTCGGTTGGTCAGACGAACAGTTGCAACACCCTGTCTTAGCACTTGGCGAAAACAGGGTGTTGCACTGTTGCACTGTTCTTTTCGCTATGCCCTATTCTTCAATAAACCACTGTGAAGGCACGAACGGAGCGTAGAAATTGTTGTCCGAGATCCAGGCGGCGCCCTCTAAGGGCACGTTGTGGAGTCGATTGCTGATGATGACCGGCCGCGGTGTAAAACCGATGGTGCCGATCATCGGGATTTCGCTGGTGAAGTACTCATAGTACTCCGCGCCATACTTATCGAAATCCTCGGTGCCGACCGCGGTCAGTTTGTACTGCTCAAAGATCTCTCTCTGCCGCTTGATCTCCTCCGGTGGTTCCTCGCCTTCCTCGCCATTGGTCCGGAACCAGTCCTTCCACGTTCCGGTCCAGAAAGAGGTCTGGTCGACAGCATAATTGCTGCCCAGGGAGCGACCGAACAACGCGTTTCTGTCCAGATGCCAGGTTGGAATCTGCAGATCATTGGTGGCTAATCGTTGCGAAAACAGTCCGCCCTGCTCTCCCATGTTGTCGACAATTGCCTCAAGCCCAACCTCGGCCCAATCATCCCGGACCAGTTCAGCCATGGCAATCTTGGGGCCTTCCGATACACCGACGTGGATCAGCATGCTCAGCCGGCCTTCGCCGTCGGGTCGCAGACGGTATCCCTCGCTGTCCCGCTCGGTCAGGCCGATTGCATCGAGAAGCGCGTTGGCCCGCTCCGGGTCATACTCCGCGTGGGTCGTGGCCCACTCCTCCTTGAAGAAGCTCAAACCCGGATTGACGGTGGCGGGAAACGGCCTGCCCAACCCGAAGAAGAGCGTGTCGTTCATGCCCTCCCGGTCGATACTGATTGACATGGCAATGCGGAAATCCCGGTTGTTGAACAACTCCCTCAGAACCGGGTCTTTGACGGTGCGATTGGGCATCAGACCTAACTCGGCGGAGAAGAGATTCTGCGCGAATTCGACGCGGTAACCTCCCTGCTCGGCGCCTTGCTGGAAGACCGACATATCCTTCATGTCGATGTAATAGGTCTCAAAGTCGAACTCGCCGGCGCTGGCCTTGAGGGTCTGCACCTCTTTGTCGCCCGTGATCACTGCTTCGATGCGATCAATATAGGGCAACTGGTTGCCGGCAGTGTCCACTTGGTGGAAGTACGGATTGCGCACAACGATGGCGCGGTTGCTGGTGAGCTGTTCGTTCTGCCAGGCCCAGAGGGTAGGACCGTCGATCCGGAAGTTGTTCGGAGGTCTGTTGTGGAATTTGAAGGCTTGCATCCAAGTCTCAAATCCCTCATCCTCGGCCAGCTGTTGCGCATCGGGGTTGTAGTCGATGTGCCACTGCTTCAGCCAGTGCTTGGGCATGATGACGTTGTTGTCGGTGGCCACGCCTGTGCGACCCAGGTAATTCATGATGATCGGGTACGGCACAGCGAAGCTGATTTCAACCACCGTGTCACTGATCTTGGTGAAGACTGCCGGCTCACCTCCGGCGCGCCAGATCGACCTCGGCCCGGCAGGGGAAAGATCTTCGTTCAGCGCGACATCTTCCCAGGCGAACAATATATCGTCCACCGTGAACGGCTCTCCATCCGACCACTTATGGCCCTCCCGCAGTTCTATGGTCAGGATTTTGTAGTCGTCGGAGAAACTGAAACTTTTGGCGATGTCCATGAAGACCTGGGTGTTGCTGAAGTCATAGCGGAATAGCCCGTTCATACGCAGGGTAGCAAAGCTCCAGAGGTTGATCGGATTGACTTCTCCGAAGCGCAGCGTGCCCCCGTATGTGCCAACCCGCTCCACCGGTTCAATCACCTGCGGTTCTGCCGGCAGCCGCTCATCGACCGGCGGCAAATCCCCGCTAGCGACCATCTCGGCCAGCATGGGGGCTTCGTTATAGGCCGAAGCTGTCTCCGGCTCCGTACTCTCAGCCGCAGCCGCCTGTTCAGGCTCGGCTGCCTCTTCCTCGGCTTGGGGCGCTGCACCGCCGCAAGCCACGATCATGGAAATCAGCAGAACGAAGAGTACCGCAAGTACCATGATACGCAGTCGTGGTTTCATATTGCTCTCCTTTGGGGTTGTAAAGAAAGAACCAGACTTGGCTCTTTTTCAAGCATGCATAATTGTATTGACATCTCCCTGGTCTGTCAAGGACCCCGATTTTGCGGGTGCATCCCAGTGTCGGGGTACATCCCAGTGTCGGGGTGCATCCCGAACTATTGTCCTTCTGCGAACTGCCCTTTCAACCAGCGCAAAAGGGATCCGCTGAATAGGCATCAACCGATCCCCTGCATTCCTGAAAATCCCCATGTCCTGATTCAGACAACGTCCACACAAAAATCTGGGACACTCCCGATTTTACAGATGCGTCCCCGTGTCGCGCCCGTTTCCAAAAGGGGGCGTTCTGTGCTATACTCCGGCAAATTTTTTCATTCATTCATCGGGGAATTCCCTATGCGCCGGTGGCGAGCCTACCACACGCCTACAACCGTTGCTGAAGCGCTCTCACTACTGAACCAACACAAAGACAAGGCCCGCATCATCGCCGGCGGCACCGACCTGATCCTCGATATGGAGGCCGAACATACGGCTGCACCCGAAGTGCTGGTGGATGTGACCAAGATCACGGGCATCGACCGTATCGCGCAGGAGGACGGCTGGATCGTGCTGGGCGCGGGAATCACCCATACACAGATCGAAGGCAGCCCGCTCTTGCGCACCCAGGCCAGATGCCTGACCGAGAGTTGCAGCGTCATCGGCGGGCCGCAGGTGCGCAATGTAGCGACGCTGGGCGGAAATGTGGCCCACGCCCTGCCGGCCGCAGACGGGACGATCGGTCTGCTGGCGTTAGAGGCTGAAGTCGAGGTTGCCGCGCACAGCACGCACGGCGCCCTCCATACGTGGCAGCCGCTACTCTCCATCTTTGCCGGCCCCGGCCGCAACCGCTTGGCCCCCGATCAGATGCTGCACGCGTTCCGCTTTCGACCGATCGCGGCGCGCGCAGGCAACGCCTTCGACCGCATCATGCGGCCCCAAGGCGTCGCGCTGCCGGTCCTGGCCATCGCCGCCAAAGTTCAATTGGATGCAGATCTGCGCCGGGTTGAGAATGCCGTGATCGCAATAGGGCCTGCCGGCCCGACCCCCTTTCGCGCCAGCGGTGCGGAGGAGGCCTTGACGACAGCCAATGCTTTTGACGACGCGGCCGTGGAGAAAGCCGTTGCCGCGGCCCAGGCGCAGGCCAGGCTGCGTACCAGCAAGTACCGGGCGTCCCAGGAGTATCGCCGCGAGATGATTGGCGTGCTGCTGAGGAGAGTGCTGCACGCCGCTGTGGAGCGGGCGCGCATGAATGACGCGTCAACAGGCCCGGAGGATGCGTAGCCAATGCAGCAATCGATCGATAGCCGCTGTTCCCGCAGTGATGCAGGAGCGCCCGGGCTATAATCCACCTCACCTCAGTAGAAAAACGGCCCTCTTTCCCCCAAGAAGGTGCATTCCCTTACAACGTTCCGGTCATCGCCCGGCTGGAGGAGGTTCACTTCGAGAGTTCGGTGACCTTTCTCGTGGGCGAAAACGGCAGCGGCAAATCCACCTTTCTCGAAGCATTGGCCACCACCGTGCGCCTACCGACCGTGGGCGCGGAGGAGGCCGGCCGCGATCCATCGCTGGCCGAAGTGCAGCAGCTGTCCAAACATCTGCGCCTGGGCTGGACCAAGCGCACCGGGCGGGGCTTTTACCTGCGGGCTGAAGACTTTTTCGGCTTTGCCAAGCGCATCTCCCAGATGCAGGCGGAACTGCAGGCGGAGATGGCCAACGTGGACACGGAGTATACCGGCCGCTCCGACTTCGCCAAGGGCATGGCGAAGATGCCTTACGCCGGCCAACTGGCCGCCATAGAAGAGCGCTATGGCGACGGGCTCGACGGGCGCTCGCACGGAGAGGCCTTCCTGGCCCTTTTTCAGGCCCGCTTCGTGCCCAACGGCCTCTATCTGCTGGATGAACCGGAAGCGCCCCTCTCGCCCCTGCGCCAGATGGGGCTGCTCGCCCTGCTGAAGGAGATGGTCGCCCGCGACGCCCAGTTTATCATCGCCACCCACTCGCCGATCCTGATGGCCTACCCCGGCGCCACGATCCTTAATTTCGACCAGTCGCCGCCCCAGCCCGTGCTTTGGGAGACATTGGAGCACGTGAGTGTGACGCGAGGGTTTCTGAACGATCCACAGCTGTATCTTAACCATCTGTGACTGCAGTTTTCAGCGGCCGGCGGTCTGTGGCCCAGAGAGCGTCCCGTCACGAGCCACCAATGTTCGCGCGAACAGGAGCACATAAGTGACACAACTCACCCTGACCGTCAATGGCACGGAGCGCTCTCTCGATGTACCGTCCAGCCGCTATCTGGCCGAGGTCTTGCGCTACGACCTGGGGCTGACCGGCACCAAGATAGGCTGTGACGAGGCCGAATGCGGCTGCTGCACCGTCATCGTCGACGGCCAGTCGGTCGACTCCTGCATCTACCCGGCGTTCAAGGCGCAGGGCGCGCAGGTGTTGACGATCGAAGGCCTGGCCCAAACCCAACCGTGCTCCCAGAATGGCTCCAGCCGCGCGCCCGAGCTGCATCCTCTCCAGTCCGCCTTCGTCCGCCACGGGGCGACGCAGTGCGGCTTCTGCACGCCCGGCTTCATCATGCAGGCCAAGACGCTGTTGGACGAGAACCCGAACCCGACCGATGCGGAGATAAAGGAATGCTTGAAGGACACCTACTGCCGCTGCACCGGCTACACCGCGATCATCAGCTCGGTGAAGGCCGCCGGCGAGTATATTCGCACCGGCACGATGCCGGACGCGCAGCTGCCGCCGGTGATGGCGCCGCTGGCGCAGATCGGTCAACCACTGGAACGACCGGACGCGGTCGACAAGGTGACGGGGGCGGCGCGCTACACCGATGACTATACCTTCGACGGCATGCTGTTCGGCGCAACGCTGCGCAGCGAACACCCCCACGCCCATATTCGTGAAGTCGACGCCGACGCGGCGCGCGCGCTGGCCGGCGTCCACGCCGTGCTGACCTACGCCGATGTGCCGGGCGATCCACGCCACGGGCTGGTCGAAAACGACTGGCCGGTCTTCGCCGGCGGCCCCTATCCGGCCCGCTATGTGGGCGACCCGATTGCGCTGGCGGTGGCCGAGACGGCGGAGATCGCGCAGCAGGCGCTGGCGCTGATCCGCGTGGATTACGATGTGCTGCCGGCGGTCACCGAACCGCGGGATGCGTTGCAGCCGGACGCGCCCCAACTGCACCCGGACCGTCCCACCGGCAACCTGCTCAAGCATATCAAGGTGCGTCAGGGTGACGTGGAGCAAGGGTTCGCCGCAGCCGATATCATCGTCGAGCGCACCTACCGCACACCGATGACCGAGCACGCCTTCCTGGAGCCGGAGTGCGCACTGGCGGTGCCGGCGGGTTACAACGGGACCCGCCCCCCCTACAACCAGGAGAAATCCGCCTCCGACCACGAGAGCGACAAACTGACCGTCTATGTGGGCAGCCAGATCCCATACAGCGACAGGCGGCAGGTGGCGAAGAGCCTGGACCTGGCCGACGAGGAAGTGCGCGTCATCGGCACATTGATGGGCGGCGGCTTCGGCGGCAAGGAGGACATCGCCGGACAGATCCACGCGGCGCTGGCCGCGCAGGTGACGGGCCGTCCGGTCAAAATTCTCTATAGCCGGCACGAGAGTCTGATTTTCCACCCCAAACGTCACAGCACCATCATCCGCATCAAGACGGGCGCCAGGCGCGACGGCACGCTGCTGGCTGTGGAGGCGGAACTTTACGGCGATAGCGGCGCCTACGCCAGCCTGGGCGAGAAAGTGATGACCCGCGCCACCACCCATGCCACCGGACCATACATGATGCCCCACGCCAAGATCGACTGCTACGCCATGTACACGAACAACGCGCCCAGTGGCGCCTTCCGCGGCTTTGGCGTCACCCAGTCGGCCTTTGCCGTTGAGAGCAATCTCGACATTCTGGCAGCAGAACTGGGCATGGACCCGGCAGAGTTGCGGCGCAAAAACGTGATGCGCGTCGGTGCCCAGACCGCCACCGGCCAGGAACTGAGCGAGAGCGTGGGGCTGCTCGAATGCCTTGACATAGTGGAGGAAGATATCAGAAATACCGAGGCCGGTGGTCCGAGTTCATTGTTTTCCGACCCCTGGACCCCCATTCAGATCGGCAGCAAGCGTTACGCCTGGGGCATCGCCGCCGGCTACAAGAATACCGGTCTGGGCGGCGGCGCGCCGGACAAGTCGGAGGCCGAGGTAGAAGTTTTTCCCGATGGCACCGCGGCGATCCGCACCAGCAGCGCCGAGATGGGGCAGAATCTCGTCGGTGTGTTGGCGGCCTGCACCGCGCAGGAGTTGGGCCTTCCCTTCGAAAAGGTGCATGTAACCTTAATGGACACGGACCTGACCCCCGACGGCGGCCCCTCCACCGCCAGCCGCCAGACCTATGTCAGCGGCAACGCCGCCCGCCTCGCGGCGCGGGCCATGCGCCAACAGATGCAGACCGTTCTCGCCGAGAAATTCGACACGCCCCCGGATGTCATCGCCTTCCATGAGGGGCTGGCTTATGTGGATGAAAAACGCCTGGCGCAGATGTACGGGGCGGAGCTGCCGGTGGAAGGCGCCAACGGCACGAACGGCAGTGCGGGAAAGGTTCTGCCACAGTCCATCCGCAGCATCTCCTTCGCCGATGCGGTCAACGCCCTGCTGGCCGAGAACCGGTTGCCCAAAATCCGCTATGAATACTGGGCGCCACAGACGCAGCCGCTGGGGACAGGCGGCAATATGCACTTCGCCTTCTCGTACGCGGTCCATGCCGCGCTGGTGAGCGTGGATACCGAAACCGGCGAGGTAGCCGTAGAGCGGGTGGTCTCTGCCCACGATGTGGGCCGCGCCATCAACCCCCTGAGCCTTGTCGGCCAGATCGATGGCGGAATCGTAATGGGCATCGGCAACGCCCTGACCGAAAACTATATCGTCGAAGACGGCATCCCCTGGACCGAACGCCTGGGACAGTACAAAATGCCGGGCATCAAGATGACGCCGCAAATGAACAGCCACATCGTTGAACATCCGACCGCAGATGGGCCGTACGGCGCCAAGGGCGTGGGCGAGATCAGCTCGATCCCCATCAGCCCGGCGATCACCAACGCCATCTGCAACGCGGTCGGTGTTCGTTGTCTGGCCCTGCCGGTCGATCAGGACGCATTGCTGCTGGCGATGCGAGACGGCGAGATGGAGATCGACGGTCACTGGGGGCAGACGGCAGGCAGTGGTTAGTGGCCAGTGGTTAGTGGTCAGCAACGGCACTAACGCTCGGCAACCTCGGTTTTCCATTCAAATCCATCATGCAACTCCATCATGCTTTGCGCCTGCCGCCCGATGAACTCTCGGTTGTCACACTAGTCGGCGCCGGCGGCAAGACGAGCGCGCTCTTTCGGCTGGCAGACGAGGCCGTTGCCGGCGGCCGCCGCGTCGTCACCACTACGACCACCCACATATTCGCCTCCCAGGCGGAGCAGGCGCAGGCCCGTCTCGAAGTAAAGCCGGACAGGACTGACGCGATTGACTGGGCTGCGCTGGAAGCAGAGCTGGCGCGGCACGGGCACTGCCTGATCTGGTCGCCGCCCAATGTCCGAACCGCGGGCGCCGGCGGCAGTCCAACAGCCACCTCTCCAACAGGTTCCAAACGCCAGGGCCTGCCCCCGACAGTTGTGGATGCGCTGGCAGCGCGGGCAGGTGATCTCGGCATCAGCCTGATCGTTGTCGAAGGCGATGGCAGCCGCCGCCGGCCGGTGAAGGCGCCTGCGCCCCACGAGCCGGTCATCCCCGACTGCACCACCCATCTGGTTCCGGTCGCCGGTCTCGATGGGCTGGGGCTGCCTCTGGCCGAACCATATATCCACCGGCCCGAACAGGTGCGCGCGCTCCTGCAAGAAGAGGACGCGTCAACGCGCCTGACACCGTGCATGATCGGCCGGCTTCTGGTCGAACCTTACGTGCGAGGAGAGAGTGAACGGCAGTGGTCGGTGGCCAGTGATCAGTGGCCAGTACGGGCGACCGGGGGAGCGAGACTGATCCCGCTTCTGAACAAGGCGGACAGCGCTCCCAGGCTGGCGGCGGCCCGGCTGATCGCGCAGCGATTGTCGCAGCAGAATCAGCCGGCGCTCATCGGCGCGCTGGGGCCGGCCAGCCAAGCGGCCATTCGCGAGCGCTGGGGAGCGACAACGGCGATCGTGCTGGCCGCGGGAGCAAGCCAGCGGATGGGACAGCCGAAACAGCTGCTGCGCTGGCAAGGCGAGCCGCTGGTAACACGCGCCGCCCGCATCGCGCTCCAGAGCGGCGCGTCGGAGGCGATCGTGATAACCGGCGCAGTCGGTGAGCAGGTGGAGGCCGCGCTGGAGCCTCTGCGCCTCGACACCGGCGGACGTCTGCGTATCGTCTTCAACCCGGCGTGGCAGTCCGGCCAGGCGGGTTCGGTACGCGCCGCGGTTGATGCGCTGCCGGCCGCATGTGAGGCCGCCCTGTTCCTGCCGGTGGACCAACCCCGTCTGCCGGCGGAACTCCTGCGCCGGCTATGGCAAACATGGCGCGGCGGCAGCGACCTGGCGGCTGTGGCGGTGGGCGGGGCCATACGCGGCGCGCCGGCGCTCTTTGACCGGCGTTACTTCGATCTGTTGAAACGGGTTGAGGGCGATCGGGGCGGGGGAATGCTTCTGCAACGGCACGCGGCGGACATAAGCGCGATCGAAACGCCGGGCCACTGGCTGGCTGACGTGGACACACCGGAGGATTGGCGAACCGCGGTGGCCAGTGGCTAGTTGCCTGGTGGTGGGTAAGATTCACGAATCACTGGCGTTCGACGCGTCGTCGGCGCGCCACGCTTCGCTGATCAGTCGAAAAATATCGGTCTCGGTAACAATGCCGACGGGCAGGAGCCGCCCGTCGCGGGGGCCTGCCGCCTGAACCACGGGGACGCCGCCGATCTTGGTCTCCATCAACTTCTCCACCAACTGGCCGACCGATGCTTCCGGCCCGATTGCAATTACGTCGGCCGTCATCACATCCCGCACCGTCAGCCACTCCTCATCGAAGCCCGGATCGTAGGGGCTGACCACGCTTTCAGCCGTCTCCGCCTCCAGAACATCGGCGTCTGTGACGATCCCGCACATGTAGCCGTCGGGATCGATCACAATGATGCGGCGCACATTGTTTTCCTCCATCAACCCCGCGGCATCCACGGCAAGCGCGTCCGGATCAATCGTGATCACCGGCGCGCTCATGATTTCGCTTACCAGTCTGCGGTGCATTGATGACTCCATAGTGCGGTGACCGATCGGCCCTCTCGGGCCACTCTAGGAAGAGTGCTCGACGACATACCGCAATACGTCGGTCGTGGTGAAGATGCCGACGACTTTACGTTCTACAACCACGGGCAGCCCGCCGATTCTGTAGTCCAGCATCAGACGACAGGCGATATGAATCGAACTGTCCGGCGCAACCGTTTCGGGATCGGCGGTCATGGCATCGCTGATTGGCAGCTTCGCCCAGAAATAGTTGATCTCGAACAGGCTCAGCGTGGTGACACTGGACGGGGCCGCCTGGCGCAGATCACCGAGGCTTACAATGCCGATCAGGTGGCCGTCCTCATCCACGACCGGCAGACGGCGACAGCGGTGCTCTGCCATGAGGTCCCGGGCATCGGCCAGCGAATCCTCTTTCTGGCAGGTATGCGGATTCGGGGTCATCCAGTGCTTCACCTGGCTGCTATCGGACCCCATCGGCGTCTCCATCCCAGCAGTTCTTGGTCAACAACCGGTCCCCCGCCACTGGACGGTGGCCACTGCTGTCCGCAGCGCCGACAGCAAGGCCCTACTGCGCGGGCCGGTGGCGCAGAAGCACAACATCCGCTCGGAACCGTCGTGATCTGTGGCTCGCGGCCAGTCGCCAGATGCTTCACAAGCCAGCCGCGCCTGATCAGTCCCAGGATTTTGCAACTGCGCGCGGGTGCGGTCACTAAAGCCTTCGGCCACTGGTGTTTGCCCGTCCGCGCCGCTGTCGAAACGGAGCATCAGGCGGTCGACCGGCAGCAGGCCGCCAAGTCGATCAGCCCATTCAACAACAACGACATGGCGCATGGCAGCAGGGTCCAGTGGGTTCGCCCCGTTGTCGAACGACTCCTCCTCGACGGCATCGAAAATCTCATCCATGCCCAACCCGTATATCTCGTTGGCAAGGGTATCTTCGTTTACCGCCAGCCGGTAGCTGTCCACGTGGAACAGGCGCACGTTTTCAGTCGGGGACGTATATTCGTTGATCAGTGTGAATGTAGGGCTGGTGATGTGCGCCTGCACCCCCAGTCCCCTGGCCAGACCCTGCGCAAAAGTGGTTTTGCCAGCACCCAGTTCGCCTATGAGACCGATCACAGCTCCAGTAGTTCGCGGCCGGTCGCCGATGCCAGGCAGCCACGGACGACAGATCGTCCGCCCCAGCAGTTCGCCGAGTTTTTGGGTTTCCAATGGAGAAGAGGATAGGATCGGGATGCGGAAATCATCGTTCACCCAATTGAGCTCTGACATGTCGGCCGCCCGTCACGGGTTCGGGATGTCCGACGACCCGAAGTTGGGGGTCGTATTGGCATAGAAACCATCACGCTTGCGATTTTACCCCCCATCTTGCCGCAAAGCCAAATGCAAAATTTGTTGCGTTCCTGTTACAATAGTGGTTAGCAGCTTGGGGATAGCCCTCGCCATCGGACACAAGAAACCAATCACCAGCCATTGCAGTCATGCTGTCAGGATCTCCCATACGCCGCCGCCTTTTCATCGGTCTTCTCATAGTTTTGATCGGTACATGCCTCTACGTTTTCGGCGAACGGGTGGTGCCGTCGCTGATGCTCACCCCGCAAAACAATGGTGATGGCGGGCTGCCAAGCGATATCCGGATCTCCGGTCCCCCCAGTTTCCAGACGTTGACCATAGACGGGCAGGTTGTGTTGGAACGCGCCGGTTCCCATTACGGCAGACCCCGCATCAGCCCCGACGGCGCCCTCATGGCGATAACGGTTGTACCCACGGGAACGGAGACGATCGGCCTGGCTGAAATCTATGTGATAGAACGCGCTACCGGCCGGGTGCGCGAGCGCATCCCCGGCCACAACCCGCGCTGGCAGACGGGGCGCAGCAACCGGCTTCGCTTCGATCAGCTCGATGCCAACAGCATTCGCCCCGCCATTTACGACGCCGCCAACAGGTCAATCATACGCGATGAGAACCTGCTGCCGGACGACAATCCTGCTGAAGTGGATGCAGCAGCGGTGGAGATTATGGCGATGACCTACCCGGAGACGATTCGCGTGGCCCACCATCCGGAAAACGGTTGCCGCAACGTTCCCGACTGGCAGGTGGACGTCATCCCTTTCGAAGAATATGTGGCCCGCTCCGTCCCCGCGGAAGTTCCCATCTCGTGGCCAGCGGAAGCGCTGGCCGCCCAGGCCGTCGCCACCCGCACCTATGCCTGGTACCAGATCTTGCGCAATCGACGCTACTATGACGTGACCGACTGGGCCAATTTTCAGATGATGTGCAACAATCGCTTCTCTTCCACAGACGCGGCGGTCAGCAAAACAGCAGGCCAATACCTGGCTTATACAGGGGACAGCACGGACGCGCCGATTATTGCCATGTACAGCGCCAAAAACAGCCATCCGACGCTCACCAACCCGGCGGTACCCTATCTGCAGGCGGTGCCGGACGAGACCGGCCTCGGTGAAGCGCGCTGGGGCCACGGCTACGGCCTCAGCCAGTGGGGCGGGGTCCGGCGGGCCCTTGCCGGCCAGACCTATCGCCAGATTCTCGGCCACTATTACACAGACGTCTCATTGCAGAATGCCAGCCAACCGACGCAGGCGATCGGTGGCATTACCGGCCTGTCCCTGAAAGGCTTTTTCCCGGCCGGCGGTCTGCGCTGGGGCGCGCTCGTGCCCTCGGAGCCTCTTTCGGGCACCGTCAACCTCGACCCAGGCCCGGACTCGCTGCCCATCCGCGCGGTCTGGCTGCGCAGCGCCGATCTCACGAGCGGCAGTGCGATCACGATTTCGCTGACGCTCAGCAATGCGTTGCAAGAGCAGAAATCATTGGAGATCGACTGGGACGCACCTTCTGCGCCGACATTCGAGGCGCCATCGGTGGTAGAGGTGCAGAGGGCCACCCTTACGCTCGCCGTACCGGAACAGGACGCCAGTATCTTCCTCAGCAATAATTGGATCTGGCAGGGGGAAAATCTCCACAGCACCACCGGGGAGGTTGTCGATGATGCCGCCGCCGATGGCAATCGCGCCAGGGAAGCGCGCGCCGATGACCACGAGCTGGGCTGGTGGTACGGGCCATACGCAACCGACATCCCCCACGGTGCCACCTATCGCGTCCTTTTCCGGCTACGCCGGGGTGAACCTGACGACGACGATGACGACAATGTGCTGCCGGATCAGCCAATCGCTCATTTGGATGTGACCGACAAGGGCGGAACTGAGCGCCTGGGCTTGCGCGACATCTGGCCGAGTGACTTCAGCGACGCGGACGAATACGTCGATATCCCCGTCGATTTTCATCTGTTCAACCCGGTCAAGGGGATCGAGTTCCGCGTGAAATGGTTCGGAGAGGTGGACCTAGCCCTGGACCGGGTACAGCTGTGGCAGTTGCAGAACGTATCAACAAGAACGACGATCGATTGGCCGCTTCTCAATAGCGGTATATCAACGGTTTCCGCGATCGCGTTCGATTCCGCCAGAAATGCCAGCCCGGTCGTCACCAAGCAGATCGAATTTGGCAGTGAGCAGCCGCCGGTGTTTGGCGATTTGGAGCACCTGCAAAGCTGGTGGACAAGACTGCCTGTCCTGATTTCGGTCCCTGTGCAGGACTTTAACAGCGGGCTGGACGCGAGCAGCGGAGAGTTGCTGCTGAACGACCAGGCGAAGACGGCCCATTTCAGCCTGCCCAACGACCCCCTGGCCGCCCAGAAACTCTCAGCGTCTCTGGCCGACCTTGCCGACGGCACCTACACTGTGCGCTTTAAGGCAAAAGATCGATCCGGATTGCAGGGGGAAAGTGACTCCGGCGTGCTGCGCGTCGACCTGACGGCGCCTACCGTTCAGGCCCAGGCTGTGCAGGTGACATCCGATACCTCGAACGAAGGGGACGGGAGCGCCGATTCCTCTGCCGATCAACAGAGTCCTACCCCTACACCCACAGCGCGCGGGCTGTTCAGCGGGCCGGTCGAGGTCACCATCGAAGCCGAAGACGCCACCAGCGGCGTCTGGGGTATCGCCTATATCCTCAACGACGGACCGGTCGCAGTGTACAGTGAGCCGTTCACCATCTCCGAGGACGGCATTCACAATGTCCGCTACTGGGCAAAGGACAATGCCGGCAACTATTCGAGCAGCCACCGGCTGCGGGTCTGGGTGCGCAGCAGCAGTAGCGATAGTAGCGACGGCGACAGTAGTGACGGCGACAGTAGTGACAGCAACAGTAACGGCACTAGCAGCAGCGGCAGCGGCGGCGGCAGCACAGTCAGCCAAGGCCTTTTATATGAGGTGTACGTCCCGGGACTGAAGAACGATTAGGGCGCGTTCTTTCCCGTATCCACTGCGATTGCCGCCCATTTCTCGCTGGCGCCTCACCGGTCATTGGCCACAATCCACTGCACAAGCTGATCACCGTGTTCTTTGACGAGGGCGGTGGCCCGCTCCGGGTCGCCGGCTTCGGCCCGTATTTCGAATAGAGGACGCTCGGGATTGGGGCCGATGTGGACCCACTCTTCGGCGCCGAGGTGGATTTTCAGGCCATCGATCGTGACGACGCCATCCCCCTGGTAGCTCTGATTCAACAGGCGCATGACCGTTCCTTTTGTTTCCCACGGGCAGTCGACCCGATGGTGCGCCATAAAGAACATCGGTAGGCCGGCGACGATTTCACTGACCGCCGCCTGACGCAGGCCAAGATATTCGAGCAGCCGCACGGTCGCCAGCAGCCCGTCGGAAACCGGCTGCAGATCGGGGAAAATGAAATGGCCTGCCCCATCGGTGGCAAACAGCACATCCTCACTCGCCGCCCGCATCAGATCCCTCAGATCGTTCTGGGTGTAGACAATCTGCCCGCCATACCGGTTCACGACGGTTTCGAATGCCCGCGGCAGAACCGCCGGCAGCACGACCTTGGCGCCGGGATTGGCGTACATGGCCAACTCCAACAGCAGTAACGCCGCCGTCAGATCGTCCAGCACGGCGCCCCTTTCATCAATGAGAAAGACCCTCTCGCCGCCTACATCGAGCTTGACGCCGACTCCGGCATCGAGGACGCCCATGATTTTGGCCATATGCTGGAGTTGATGGCGGAATTGATCGCGCAGGGCGCCCAGTTTTGGTCCATTCAGTGGCAAATAGTCGACATCGAGGCGGTTAAGAATAGTCGACAGGGTATCCCCGCCGAGACCGTGGGACATGTCGACAACGATCTGGGGGTGGACCTGGGGGGCCGTTGCGCGGATGCGGTCACTGTCAACACAGGCGAGAAAGCTCTCGATATAGCTTTCGGTGGGGTCGGCGGGATATTCGATCTGTCCGACTTCGTCGAGGAAGGCGCGGCGGAAGTCTTCGCGAGAGAAGCTGCGTTCGACGGTGCGTTCGGTGGCCCGGCTCTGATCGAGGCCGCGGCTGTTCATGAAACGGATATCGACCACGCGTTGGTCGAGGGGGCTGAGTTGGAAGTGGACGCCGGCCGCGGCAGAGGGGTGCGTTCGGACGAAATGGCGGGCGACGGGCACGGGCACTTCGCCGAGGTCCCAGACGTCGACGCCGGCGCTGGACAGACCGCTCATGAGGGCGCGTATCAACATGCGGGAACTGCGGTGAGAGTCGCGGTTGGTGGCGACGTAACTGCCGCGCGGGAGGTTGGCGCCGAGGCTGCTGCCGAGCTTGGCGGCGAATTCAGGCGTAAGATCGACATTGACGACGCCGCTGACGCCGGCTGTGCCGAAAAGAGAGCGGCGGCCGCGACTGCCCCAGATGATGCTCTCACGCACGACTGCGCCGGGCTCGATGCGCTTATTCGGCCACAGTTTCACATCGGGATGGACAACACAGTTCTCGTCCAGCACGCAGTTGTCGCCGATGACGACGTCCTCATAGGCGATAGTGCCGTTCTTGAGACTGCATTGACGGCAGACGATCGCCCCCAATAGTTCGCAGGTCTCGCCGATGTAGGTGTTGCGCCAGACGACACAGTGCTCCAGGCGGCTATACCGGTCCACGATGGTGTAGTCGCGGACTATGCACGGCCCCTGGATCGTCACGCCCTCCTTGACTTTTACGCCGTTTCCGAGATAGACCGGCCCGTCAATACGCGCACTGGCGGCGATCTCCACATCGGCGCCCAGGATCAGCTCGCCGCGTTGGCGCGCGCCTGCAAGCAGGGGGGCGTCACGCCCGTCATCGGTCGCCGCTTTGGCTAGTTCGGCGGCCTCCCCTGGGGCAGTATCGCCGAGCGGACGGGGCAGCCAGACTTTGCCGCTGATGAGATCGGCGTTGGCGCGCATGTACTCGGCGATGGTGCCGACATCACACCAGTAACCCCCGGCCACGTAGGCTTGCAGCCGCTCGCCCCGTTGCAGGAGATCGGGGAAGAGCTCGGTGGAAAAGTCGTAGGCGACATCGTCGGGGATATGGTCCAGAACCGCCGGTTCGAGCACATAGATGCCTGTGTTCACCCTGTCGGAGCGGACGGCGCTCCAATCCGGCTTTTCGAGGAACTGGGTGATGCGGCCGCTTTCGTCGCTGACGACTGCGCCATATTCGAGAGGATTGGGAACGGGATAGACGGCGAGTGTGGCGAGACCGCCGACGGTGATGTGGTGTTGGACGGCGGCCTGGAGGTCGAAGTCGGTCAGGGCGTCGCCGCTGATGACGAGAAAGGTGTCGTTGAGATGGGAGGCGGCGTTCTTGACACCACCGGCGGTGCCGAGCGGCATCTCCTCTACGACATAGGTGATATTGAGGCCGAGACCGCTGCCATCGCCGTAAAAATCCTGGATCACGGAGGGCATGTACTGGAGGGTAATGACGATCTCGGTAATGCCGTGATATTTAAGCAACTCGAGAATATGGCCGAGGACCGGTTTGTCGACAAGGGGTACCATCGGCTTGGGACGCCCAATCGTCAGGGGGCGCAGGCGGGAGCCTTCACCGCCGGCCATGACTACGGCTCTCATAATCTGTGTCCAGTGACCAATGGTCAGTGGTCAGTGGCTAGTGGGCTTCGCTGGCCACAGGTAACGGGTAACTGGCCGCTGCGGTTATATAGGCGGCCAGGGATAGTTGCGCTGGTGATCGGGTGGCAGGGGATATTGGCGCGTAGTGAGCAGTTTGCGGATGCGACGACGCAGGGCATCCTGTTCGGGAACGCTGAGAAGCAGATCCAGGGTGCTTTGCACTGGGTCGGTGTCAATGAGACGCTGCAGCGACTCCAGGTCGGCGAGTAGCCGTTGCTCAATGGGTTCTCCGGCGAACTCCCAGATAACGGTACGCAGCTTGTATTGATGGTGGAAGCAGATGCCGTGGTCAATGGCCCACATATGCGCGCGCGCCGGTTTCCCCCACCCACCGGCAACAGAAAATCGACGATGATATCCATAAAGACAGTGGCCGGCCTTGCGGTCGGCGTTGTTGATGAGATAGTCAAAGAGGGTCAGACGGCGCAAGGCGGGGGCGTAGCGGGCATCCTCGCGCATATTGAAATAGTGTATGTCCGGATCACACTCGATGAAGAACTGGATGCTGCCCGGCCCCCGCGGCCCGTCGCGCAGGACGGTAGGGGGCACGAGGCTCCAACCGAGGGCCTCGCTGACGACAAAGGCGGCGGTCTCGCGCAGGCAGAGAGTGCCCGGCGTGAAATCCCACAGCGGGTTCTCGCCGCGGCGGGGTTTGTAGACGGCCGGAATCTCGTGCTGGTGGTGATGAACGACTGCCAGAAAGGTGTAGTTGGAGCTGTATGGCAGCAGTCCTTTCTCTTCGATTTTGCCTTCTGCCAGCGCGCTCAATATCTCGCCGGCCGCAGTCGCGGCCGGTCGCTCGCCGCGCGTGCCTTGGTCCACGACGCGGCTGTCGTCTGCGCTGCGCTCCTGTTGTTCGATCGTCTTGTCATCGTCCGTCATAGCGGCAGGCCGGTGGCATTTGGTGGTACAGTTCGCGTAGGCGCGCCCTACATGGCGCGACACGGCGTGCGGCAAAGTTACAATGACAGCGGGAATGCGTGGCCGTTCGTGCGCGGGCAGAAGTGACCGTCCGGCTCGATGACGCGCCCGCACAGAGGGCAGTCCGGCCGTCCGGCTGCGACGACCTGCAGGGCATGTTCGCTCAAGGAGCGCATCTGCGCCCGCGTTGCATAGAAACGGGCCTTCTGGTCGTTGCCCTGGTCTTCGACCGTTTCGGAACTGGCAGGACCGGCAGCCAGGTCCTGTTCTTCTTCGCCGACCTCCGGTATGGCCTGCGCCACCAGGACCATCAGGTCCTGTTGTTCATCATAGCCCAGCCCGAGTTGTCCGACGCGAAAGGCCGGCTCCAGCGGTTCGCGCAGACTGGGAAGGGCGGTCTCTTCCTCGACGGCTGGCAGGTCGGCGCGTTCCTTTTCCAACTCCTCCAATAGTTGCATAATCGAGGTTGCGAGAGCGGCCACCTGCTCCTTCTCCATGACCAGTGTGGCCATATCGGCGCCATGGCGGGCCTGCAGAAAGAATGTACGCTGACCGGGACGCCCGACGGCGTCGGCGACGATTGCGCTAACTGGATTGAAGTCGAAGGTAAACTGTGATTCCATGTGCCGGTGGCTAGTGATCAGTGACTGGTGCGGTTGTTGGCGTATAGGGTATGCGCGAGCCGGATGCCTGTGGTCCCAAAGTGCAGCCGGGGAGACGTGTTGGCATCAGATTGAGTTCAGAGTCCTCATTCTAACTTTATCACAGGGAAACCGCCGCTGTCATTCATGGCCAGAATGCTTGGTCCAAAACGATGGAAGGCGACGAGGCTGATCGATGCGGTGCTGATCTGGATGCGCTGGAAGAGATCGAGCGGCGTGCCCAGATAGTATGCCAGGCTCGTGCGCAGGACATCGCCGTGGGCATAGAGGGCAACGACTTCACCCGCGTGCTCTGTGCGGATGCGCTCCAGGGTTGTAATGACGCGATTCTGCACCTCTCGCAACGTTTCTCCGCCTGGGAAGCGGAAGCCGCCCGGGAAGATCTGCACCAGTTTCCACTCCGGTAGTTTGCCCAGTTCCTTCAACTCGCCCCCGCGCCATTCGCCGTAATCGACCTCCAGGATGCCCGGCTCGACCGAAATGGACAAGTTCAACGCCGCGGCCAGCGGTTGGGCCGACTCCAGGCAGCGCAGGAGCGGGCTGGAGTAGACGGCGGTGATGGGCTGAACCTTGAGACGCTCGGCAACCTGGTGGGCCTGCTCCTTTCCCTTTTCGTTCAGAGGCACTGCGGGTGTTCGTCCGGCCAGCGCGCCCCGTTCGGTCCATTCGTTTTCACCGTGGCGAATCAGGAAGAGATAGGTAGGGCGCTGGGGGGCTTCTTTTTCGGGCTCGTCATCGGCCTGGCTTGCCGCTTCGTTTCCCGCTGCTTCAGGCTCCTCCGTTGTTACTTTTTTTTCCTCGATCAAACCGGTCTCTCTCTCCAAGCGATGAATTTTCGCTTATGCATGTCAGTAATATTTGTATTGTAACCGTGATCCGGCGCTGTGTAAATGCGGGAAACGGGTTGGGGGTGGTGATGGGGGGCGCTGCGCCGGTCGATCCCCAGTTCGAGAGCGGAGCGAGTGCCGTGTAACAGAATTTGATGGGGCACTGGATGGGTTTGCGTAAAGTGTGGCAAAGTTGGCCCCGCTATTGTTGTGTTTTTGCGGGCATACCAGGTTGACATTTTGGGAAGGGCGTGAAGAACACCTTTCTTTGGTCCACGGAGGGGCGCGGAGAACAGTACAAGGGAAAGACACTGATCAGACAGACGTCAACGAGCCCAAGTCAATCAACCGTCGCAAGCTGCCCGTTTCACTACTCGCGCAGTCGAACCCAGCAGCTGGGATGCGATTGCGGCCGACGGGTTACCCGGGATCGAGAAACCGACCTGGCCCGTCTGCGCAGTGAAGCTCGCGCCCGTCATCAGAAACTCCTCGCCCCCAACCGCATTCGGCCGCCCAGCCCGTCCAACACACTGAATCCCATCTTTTCGGCAACAACGGTCGGGTGGCTGACGTGTAACCTACCCGCGGCAATTCGGCGGGAGGCAAGGAGGACGGCTATAAGAGTGTTGACCAAGGGCGGTCGGGGATAGTCCCTATCTGAATCAGGTACCGGCCGGGGGTCAGTTTCCAGGTCTGCGTCGATGACCGTTTCCCTATTGAGCAGGCATGTGTCAGGATTGACCGGGTGGAGGGTGCAGCATAGAATGAAGCGTAAAGATTCGTATTTGCATCAGAGGAGGTGACGCCCTTGAACCAGATCACCGTCAGAGGATTTGATGACGAACTGAGCGCAAGCCTGCGCCGCCTGTCAAAGCGGGAGGGGCTCTCTCTGAACCAGGCCGCGCTCAGGCTGCTGCGGAGAGGAGCCGGCCTGGCAGAAGGTTCAGGCCAGGCGGATACTGTGGGTGAATCATTTGACCAGCTGATAGGGAGCTGGACCCAGGCGGATGCGGATGAGATGGAGGCCGCGCTCGAGGAGTTCGAGACCATCGACGAGGCGGCTTGGAGATGAAGGTTCTCCTGGACTCCAACGCCTACTCTCTGCTCATGCGGGGACACGGGGAGGTTGCGGGATTACATCCAGCGCATGGAAACCTCTCTGGCAGTCAATGCCCCGAAATCAGAACGGGAATATATCACGCGCACCGTCATTGAATGGCTGCGCCAGCGGCTGCCCGGCACATCATAGATCACGATTGAGAAGGAACTCCTGATATGGAGACCCATCATTTCCCGGTGCCAGTAACTGTTCTCAGCGGCTTTCTCGGCGCAGGCAAAACCACCCTGCTTAACCACATCCTGCACGGCAATCACGGTCTGAAGATCGGGGTGCTGGTGAACGACTTTGGCGCGATTAACATTGACGCCCAGTTAGTCGCCGGTGTCGAAGGCGAAACGGTCAATCTGTCGAACGGCTGCATTTGCTGCACGATTCGCGGCGACTTGCTGAAGGAAACCCTTAAACTGCTGCGGCGGGAGGATCCCCCGGAATACATCATCATCGAGACCAGCGGTGTTTCCGATCCTATCGCTGTCGCCAATACCTTCCTGGTGCCTGAAATCAAACCGTTGGTGCGGCTCGACAGCATTCTGGTCGTCGTGGATGCCGATCATATCCTGACACTGGACGAAGAAAACTTCGGGCTGGCGCTGGATCAGATCGCCGTCGCGGACATCGTGGTACTGAACAAAGTCGATCTGGTCACGGCAGAGGAACTGGAAGACATCAAAACCGATCTGATTCGACGCATTGTGCCGAGAATGAAGATGAGAAAGGTGTTTCTCAACGTAGTGGACATCAAGACCGATCTGATTCGACGCACTGTGCCGGAAGCGCGCATTCTGGAAGCGACTTACGGACAGGTGCCGCTGGAACTGGTGCTGGGAGTGGGCAAGTATGCACCGGAACGCCTGCATCGGCGTGCCGAGCGCAATGTGCATGTGCATGGCGTGGATGAGGAACACGAGCATGATGATGATGACGGGCATCACCATGACCACGATGAGGCCGAAAATCACCACCATGAACATACCGACCATACGCTGGTATTCAGCACCTGGAGTTGGGCGACGGATAAACCGCTGTCGCTGAAAGCACTACGTGGGATGTTCGAGGAACTGCCCAATACCATCTACCGCGCTAAAGGTGTGATTCGGCTCCATGATATGCCGGACAACAGGTTGATTCTGCAAATGGTGGGCAAACGCGCCAGCCTGACGCTGGCCGATGAATGGGGCGATGAGCCGCCCCGCACGCAGATTGTGATGATCGCCTCGCATGGTGGCCTGGATGGTGAGGCGCTCCGCACGCAGTTGGAAGCCTGTATCGTCGCTGATACGCTCCCCGCTGCCGTGAGGCAGAAGACCGCCAAAACGGAATGGACGCGCATACGCCAGTAAGCCGCATATGGGAAAAAGAAAGCGACAAAAGGAACATGGTTCGAAAACTGACCTGCCCCTGATGTTTGTACGACCCGTTATGTTAGTCCGACAAGCAAGGGGACTGGGTCGGCAGGCAAGAGGGCCTCAGGCGCCGGCGGCCGGTAACCCAGAGAGTTGTGCTGCCCTCGGCTATCGCCATCGCAGCCTTTCTGAGCTTGTTGATCACCTGCTCCGGCGTATGTCTCCTCTTGGCCATCCTTCCTCCTTTCTACGGCCCAATACTAACATATTACCTGGACCGGTTTTCGGGTACCGGTCACTGAATTACCGGATTTCAAGCAAATCCTGTATTACATTTGGGCCGTCAGGTTGGGTGCATCCCCTATTTTGAGGTGGGAACAGTCTGGAGGGGGGGAATATGCTGGCGTTGGCTGGAATTGTCTACAGGACTTGGAGAGACGTAGGGCAGACGTCAGGCCTGGCCTTTGCCGGGGGTCCGTTGATTAGGGGGGCACAGGGCAGGCACAAGGCCTGCCCCTACAGGAGCGGTGAGAGGGAAGGCGGGCAGCGTATGCGGGGTGCCTGGGCAGGCACAGGGCCTGCCCCTACAGGAGCGGTGAGAGGGAAGGCGGGGGTGGGCGCTGGGCGGGGGCGCGAGACAGCATGTGGGGGGTAGACACTGTTGGCTAGACACAATGCTGGGGAAGAATACACACGGTGGCGAGACAGGGCGGGGCGTTGCGGGGGCGCAGCCCCTGCACAAGGGAGGGCCGAAGGCCCGACCGCCCAGAACTGCAGTGGTCAGTGGTCAGTGGTTAGTGGCTAGTTGGAAACTCTTCGCTCGCCCAATTGAGGTTTGCGAATTGCCTGTGGGTGAGAGGCTGGGGATACATATGGGTGGCTGAAAGGGCGCAACAGAACGACACAATAATTTGGGATGCGCCCGCCGCCGCGCTGCCGTTGCCTATGATCTGCGGCCCATGCTACAATCAGGATCCTTTCAGAAGCAGAGAGGACTTACGTGCCGTGGCAAGGCGATTTCCAGGTGGACAGGATGCAAGGCGTGATGAGCAAGAAGCGGGAAACAAGGGGGATTCTCTCTCTCTGCGCGCTGCTGGCGGTTGCACTGCTGCTGTGGCAGGGAACGGCGACAACGAGGGCGCAGGGGCCAACACCGCCGACGAGGCCACAGGAGCCGCCGCCGGTCGGGACCGAACTGAGCGCGGCCCATCTCTCCCCCGACGGCTGCAGCGAACTGATCATCAACGGCGGTTTCGAAGTGACCGACCTGCACTGGGGCCTGGCGGGCACGACGGTGCCGCCGAGCTATTCGACGGCGAGGGCGTATGCGGGTGAGCGCTCCATGCGGCTGGGGATCGTGGACAGCGCCAACCTTGACGCCAGCGACAACCTCTACCAGGACATTGCCCTGCCCGACTCGGCCCAGCATTTCACGCTCAGCTTTCACTACTGGGCGAGCCACGAAAATGCGCCCGGCAGCGACCTGCAGCTCCTGAACATCTACGAAGCAACCACCGGCGTGCGCCTGGCGCAGCCCTGGTCACGGCTCTCCAACGAGCAGTCGTGGCAGTTCGAACAGATCGATTTGACCCACTTCCGCGGGCGCACGCTGCGCATCGAGTTCGGCGTGCATAACGACGGCAGCGGCGGCCGCACCGCGCTCTATCTGGACGATGTCAGCCTGCTGGCGTGCGAACCGGACGCGACGCCGTTTGTGACCCCCTCAGCCACCGCGGCGGCGCCCCTGCCCAGTGCGACGCCGCAACCTGTAGCGACGCCTGCGCCGGGCGGCTGTGTCGTGAGCGACACGCTGACTAACGGCGGCTTTGAAAACACACTGGACAGCCAGCTGAATTGGACCATGGGCGAATCGCCGGTCCCTCCGGTTCTCTCCAACCAACCGTCCGGGGGCGCCTGGTCATTACGGCTGGGCAACCCGCCCGGAAGCGGCACGCAGAACATCCTCTCCTATTCCTCGGTGCGCCAGTTCATCCAATTGCCGGCCAACGCGTCGAGCGCGTCGTTGAGTTGGAGCCATCTCTCGCGCAGTCAGGACCCGGCGACGATCAGCCCGTCGTTGGCGTCGGACCGCCAGGACCTGATCCTGTTGACATCGTCTCTGGCGACCGAGGCGATCCTCTATCGAAGTCGTGCGGAAAGCGCGACCTGGGAGACGGTGACGGTCGATCTGACCCCCTACCTGGGCGGATCGTACAATCTCTACTTCAATGTCTTCAACGACGGCAACGGCAAGCGCACCTGGATGTTCCTGGACGATGTGCAGTTGCACGTCTGCTTTGCGAATGCTGCTGCGCCGAGCGCCGGCGGGGGCGCAGCCAATGCTCAGCAGCCGCCCCCTGCCGCAACATCTTCGCAGCAGGACAAGAGCGCGGTCGCGCAGCCCGGATCAGGCACACAGACGCCGGTGGCAGACGCCACCGCAGAAGCGGATGCGGGCGCGACGCCGGCTGTGCGCGGCACGATTATCGCGGTCGGCATGTCAACTCCTTCCTCCATCATCAAGAAGTCCAGCCCATCTGCCGCCCCGTCGCAGATCGCGGACGTCACCGTGTGGCAGCGATTCCTCCGCATCTCCCAAACTGCCCAGGGGCAGACCTTCCTTTTCCTTCTCCTGATCGTTCTCGTCGCCATCGGTTATCTGCGATTTCGCGGGAGCGTACGCCCTCCGCCGTAAGGGCTGGCGGCCAGTTGCCAGTCGCTGCGCCGGTCACCAATGTTTGTCGAATCCCCGCCAATTGGACTAGAATGGCTGTGCCCACTACGATATTTGTAGTGGAATGCACAGTTCAAGGCTGTCCCACAATACCAGTAATCAGGGTTCAGACAAGCAGATAGAGGAGCCTATGCTTATCACTACTTCCTCGGCGCCGGACGGGCCTGCAATAGCGCGCCGGTTGCGGCGCGATGGCCACCACACAGACGGCATTGCACCGGGGAGCGAGGCGTCTGCACAGGAAACAAGCCGAGATGCAGTACCACCCTGTACTCTTGACGTCACCATATATGGTCCAACCGCCTATCCCAATGGTTTCAGCGCGCTGGCGTCGGAGTGGAACGATCTGCTGGCCCGCAGCCTCTACGATACTTTTTTCCTTACGCATGAATGGCAGTCAGTCTGGTGGCAGCAGCTGGGGGCAGGTGAACTGTGGATCCTGGCCTTCTATCAAGGAGAGAACGAAGAGGAGGGAGAAGAGAGCGAAGAGGAGGGAGAAGAGAGCGAAGATCCCGCTGACCCTTCACGCCCCACTCCCCGCTCATCCGAGTTGGTGGGGATTGCGCCCTTCTATTTGAATGAGCATAAGCGGGGCAAATGGGCGGGGAAGCGCAGCCTGCAGCTGGTCGGCTGTGTAGAGGTGAGCGACTTTCTGGATATCGTTATCGCCGCAGGCTGGGAGGAGCAGGTCTACTACTGTCTGCTGGACTGGCTGCAGAGCGAGGAGGCGCCGGCCTGGGATTTTCTGGATCTGTGCAATCTGCCGGAGGACAGTCTGAGTTACAAGGCGCTGCCCTCGATTTTTCGGAACGCGGGTCTGCGGGTGGAGGTCGACCAGGAGGATGTTGCGCCGCATGTGCATCTCCCGGCCCACTATGAAAACTATCTCATGCAGATCGACAAGAAGCAGCGGCACGAAATTCGCCGCAAACAGCGCCGGGTGGAACGGGAACTGGAGGTCGGCTTTACCCTGATCCAGTCGATGGACGAGTTGCAAGGGGCGATGGATGAGTTCCTGCGTTTACAGCGCATGAGCCGCCCGGACAAAGAGACCTTCATGACGCCGCACATGGAACGATTTTTCCGCGTCATGGCCGGCCGCATGCTCGAAGCGGGTTATCTCCATCTGAGTTTTCTTTCTCTGAACGGCGAAAATGCGGCCGCGCTGCTGGCATTCGAATACAAGAAGGAGCTGCTGCTTTACAATTCCGGCTATGACACCGACAAATGGGCCGTGTACAGCCCCGGCTGGGTGTTGCTTGGTTATGTTATCCAACATGCGATCGCGCGCGGCATCGAGGTATTCGACTTTCTGCAGGGCGATGAGGAGTACAAGTACCGCTTCGGTGGCCACGACTACCGTGTCATGCGCACGCTGATCGTCAATGAGCCGGCATAAGAACCTGAACCGGCGCGGGAACGCGACCGGCGCCGGTTTGCGCCGGTGACCCAGTGTGATGCGCCCCTGCTCGGCCGCCGGCGGTGGCGGGGATGGGTGTGTACGGCGGTTTCGGCTCGACGGGGCGCGCTGAGGCAGGGATGCAACCATGACCGAAAACGGATCGATTCCTATCAGCGACGGCAGTGACGAGAACGGGGTGGAGTCCGAGGCGGCCGCCGAGCCGCAAACGGGGCCGCCGCCCCGCCAGCCGCGTGCAGAGCGCACGCCCGCATTTACCTTCTCCACCTGGCTGCTGGAAGGAATGGTCGGCCTGTGCGAAGAGTTGCAGCACAACGATCTCGGTCTGCCGCCTGCGTTCTGGACGCACGCCTATGCCGCCCGGCGCGAGGGGCTGTTGGCTTGCCGCGCGCTGGTCGACGCCGCACTAGCGCGCTGCGACGCGGATGCGGCGCGGCAGAAAGAAAAACCCGGCAGCCAGCGCGGCCGGGTTGATATCGATTGAAACTGCAGCGGCCAGTAGCTAGCGGCCGGTAACTTCCTCTAGGAAAAGGCCTCCTCTTCTGTCACGATCCGTTGCCGGCTTGGCCGCGGCGGGGCCGGGTCGATCGCGGCTGGCGCTTCCCCCGCTTCGACCATAAGACGAAGCAACCGCTCCCGCAGCACGTCGGCAGCCTGACGATGGGACTCCAGGCCGACGAGATTGGTCAGTTCGTATGGATCCGTTTGTAGATCGTACAGATACTGCTCTACATAGCGGTCAGAGCTGGCATCCCGCCTTCCATCCTTGTCCGGTGCGGTGACGCAATATTTCCAGCGCTGCGTACGCACGGCCCGCCCCACCTGGGATTCGCTAATCTGAATCAACGCATCCTGCGGCCAGTCCGACGACTGGCGGCTGACCAGCGGCACTGCTGAACGGCCCTGCATCTGCTCGGGCAGATCCAGACCGGCTGCGTCCAGCAGTGTCGGCGGCAGATCCACCAGACTGACGATCTCCCGCACTTCGCCGCCGCCGATGAAGCCGGGGCCGGTCAATGCGGTGGGCAGCCGCACCGACGCCTCATGGCAGGAGCGTTTGTATTCATCGTTGCGCGTCTTGAAATGGCAACCGTGATCGGTGGTGTAGAGGACGATCGTGTTCTCGTCCAGTCCCAGGCTCTTCAGGGCGTCCAGCAGGCGGCCCAGCGCCTCGTCCAGCCGCTTGATCATGCCCCAGTAGCCGCCCAGATGCTGCTGGGAGGAGCCGCCCAGGGCGAGCAGGTCGGGCGGCGTCCAGCGGCCGGCGTACCGTTCGCGGTAGCCGTCGGGCGGGGGATAGTCGTCAAGATGGTTCTGATGATGCGGCTCGATATAGGATAGGAAGAGAAAGAACGGGTTCTGCTGGTGGTCGTCAACATAGCGGATGGCTGCGTCGGTCAGGGCGTCCACGCGATAGCCGGGCAGTTTGACGGCTGCGCCCTCGTTGTCATACATCACCGTCTCGTAGGCGTCCGAGGTAAACTCCAGCGCATTGGATGCCAGCCAGCTCTGGTAGCCGCCCCGACTCGCCTCCGGCACAGGTCCGGCGATTCCCCGGTCCGCCAGATGCCACTTGCCGATATAGCCTGTATCGTAGCCTCCTTCCCCGAAAAAGTGGGCGAGCGTGCGCGCATCTTGCGGCAGAGGAATGGCGTTGCGAAAGCAGCCGGTGGTGGTGGCGTACATGCCGGTCTGCAAACAGGAACGGGCCGGCCCGCAGACCGGCTGGCAGGTGACAGTGGTGTGCAGGTGCGTGCCCTGCCGGGCCATGCGGTCGAAATTGGGTGTCAGATCGAGCGGGTTGCCATGCACGCCGGTTGAATCCCAGCGCTGCTGATCGGTGAAAAAGACGATAACATTGGGTTTTTCGGATGTTGCTTGCGCGGCTGCTTCGCCATTTGCACGCGCTGATGAGCGGGGCATAGTTTGCTTCCTCCGGGGTCTGGCAAAAACGGTGTTCGATACGCCCCTGCAAGTGGGGACGCGGAAAGTCGGTCGTTCTGCGGGTGGATCGAATTGCCCAGTTACCGCATGGACAGGCACCATGTGGGCAGGCGCCATGTGGACAGGAATTGTATCCCATCACACCGGGGAACGCTATCGTCCACTGTAGTTGGGTCAGGGCAATTGCATCAAATTAGAAAAACCCTCGTGGGGCTGCCTGAATCGGGTAGGGGCACCCCTTGTGGGTGCCCTTCCCAGGGCATAACGCCAAGAGAAGACAAACGGTAGGGGCACCCCTTGTGGGTGCCCTTCCCAGGGCATAACGCCAAGAAAAGACAAACGGTAGGGGCGCCCCTTGTGGGTGCCCTTCCCAGGGCATAACGCCAAGAGAAGACAAACGGTAGGGGCGCCCCTTGTGGGTGCCCTTCCCAGGGCATAACGCCAAGAAAAGACAAACGGTAGGGGCACCCCTTGTGGGTGCCCTTCCCTGGGCATAACGCCAAGAGAAGACAAACGGTAGGGGCGCCCCTTGTGGGTGCCCTTCCCAGGGCATAACGCCGAGAACTGTGCAAATCATAGTGCGCAGTCGCAAATTCTAGAGGTCTTTGGCGACTGGAGGCCGGTTTCTTGTATGAAAAAGATTGACAATTGGTAGGGGCGCCCCTTGTGGGCGCCCTTCGTGGGCTATTGTGGCATCCGAATTTAGATGCGATTGCCCTGGTAGTTGGGTCAGTGTTCAGGGGCCGACAGAGCCGCCGGTCGCTGGGAGTAAGGGATCTACCCATCAACGTGCTTAGTTTGGTAGTTTGGGAATCGGCGTTTATACTTCTTGGGGAACTGGTATAATGGTGTCACATACCATTATATCGCATATATCGCACATTGGTTTGATTTTCGTTCCCGCCGCCTTCGTCATTCTGAAAACAGCTGTGGAACGGGAATGCAGATCCCGTTGCCAGGCACATGAATCTCTCTGTGCCATCTACGTCCCCATGTCTGCGCTCGGAACATATCCGGTGTATCAAAGAAGAAACAAAGATCTAATGAACTTTCTGCCTTCCCTTCAAATGGAATTACGGCTTTTGTGCGTGCGGGCAGGCGGAAACGCTGCCCGTTTGCCTTTTGCCAAGTATCTGAACCGCAGAATGCGGGCGGCGCTGGCCCCATGTTTAGATATTGGTAGTCCTGCGTACAAGCAACGGGCAAATCCGCTGTTTGGACGCGCAATTCTCCCAATCGCGCTCAGTTTCGTGTTGACCGGCTGCGCCCTCTTGCCGGCGGGCCGCAGCGCCCAGATCTCGGCCAATGAACCTACGCCGACCCCCATCCCCACCTCGGTGGTGCCGGTCAAGCCGACATATTCGGTAAAGGTGGGCGAGATTCTGCGCGAGCGGACCTTCAGCGGTCGGGTAGCGCCAGTGGTGGAGGAGGCGTTGTTCTTCCGCACAGGCGGCCGCATCCGCAATGTCTACGCCAAGCGCAACGAGATCGTCACGGCCGGCCAGATCATCGCGGACCTGGAAATCGATGACTTGGAGCGCGAGTTGACCTCCACCCAGTTGAACCTGGAGCGGGCCCAGTCCCGGCTGTACACGGCGGAGAAAAACCTCGAGTTTCAGATCCGCAGAGCGCAGATCAGCCTGGACATTGCCATGCTGCAACTGATAAATCTGCAAACCGAGAGCCCGGATAACAATTTAGGGGTAGCGGTCCAGAACAAGCAGGTCGAATTGGCCGAAATCGCGCTGGAGCAGCTAAGCGAAGGCGTAGATCCGCTCCTGGTGAATGACGTCGCCAGGGCCCATCTGCAGGTTGAGAAGTTGCAGAGCGCGATCGCTGACGCCACAATTACCGCCCCCTTCGACGGTAAATTGCTCTCCGTCTCGCTGACGGCGGGCCGCCCGTTGAACGCCTTTGATTCGGTTGTCTCCATCGCTGACATTACAGACCTGGAGGTCAAAGCCGATCTGATCAGCGATCAGATGAATGAGTTGGCCGAAGAGATGACGGTTGAGGTCTCTCTTGTCGGTCGCCCCGGTGAAATTCTGACCGGATTCGTGCGGCGGCTGCCCTACCCGTTCGGCAGCGGCGGCAGCGGCGAAGTGATCGACCCGGACAAGTCCACCCGCATCACGATCGATCAGGAGGCGGGAGATGTGGGCTTTGAATTGGGCGACCTGGTCCAGGTGCGGGTCCAGCTTGAACAAAAGGACTCTGTCCTCTGGTTGCCGCCCCAGGCGATCCGGGTTTTTGACGGCCGGCGGTTTGTCGTCATCCAGGACGGCGATATCCAGCGGCGGGTCGATGTGAAAGTGGGCATCCAGACCCCTGATCGGGTGGAGATTGAAGACGGACTGGAAGAGGGCCAGGTTGTGGTCGGACAATAGAAGCGGAGAGTTAAGCGTGGAGAGTGGATGGCAGGTCATCCCAAACTGCTAGCCACTAGCCACTGCGGTTATGAAATATCTTTTGCGAACCTGGGCGATTATTGTTGTCGCCATAAAACGTATCTTCGCCCAGCAATGGCTGGCGCTTGCCCTGGTCCTGGGACTGATCTCCTCGATCGTGCTCGTGATGAGCATTCCTCTCTATGCGGACGCGGTCTACTACCGGCTGCTGCAGGAGGAATTGACGGATACGGGCATCAACCAGACCTACTCGCGCCCTCCGTTCGCCTATATGTTCCGCTATTTGGGCTCCACATACGGCCCGCAGGAGTGGGAAGATATGGCGCCGCTGGATACCTATCTCAGCAAGCAGGCGGCGAACGAACTGGGTCTGCCCCATAAGAAGACGATCCGCTATTTCAAGACGGACAACTTCCGCCTTTTCCCCACCGACCAGATCGCGTATGCAGACACAACCGATCCGTTGGAATGGGTGAATCTGGGCTTCATTTCCGGCTTCGAAGAAGCGATCAATATCATCGAAGGCGCCTTCCCTGCGGTCTCGCCGTCCGACTCGGAGGAGGCGATCGAGGTACTCGTAAACCGGGAGTTGGCGGACGAGATTGGGCTGCAGGTGGGCGAACAGTATATGCTGTTCCGCCGCATCCGCGCCGAAAATGGCGACAGCCAGCGCTACCAGACGCCGGTGCGGGTTTCGGGTGTGTGGGAGCCTGCGGACCTGGACAGCGATGTCTGGTTCTACAACCCTTCAACGCTGGAAACGCTTTTTGTCATCCCAGAGCAGAGCTATCACAATCGTATTGCGCCTATTTACCCGCAGGACGTGAACCTGGGCTTGTGGTACCTGGTGATGGACGGCTCGGATGTCACCTCGAGTGATGTAGGCCGTCTGCTGGTGCGCGGGCGCAGGGCGGAGCAGCGGGTTACGTCACTGATGGCCAACAGCCAGTTGAGCATCTCGCCTCTGGACGCGCTGCGCCGTTATCAGCGCGCCAGCGGCCTGCTGACAACGCTTCTTTACGCATTCAGCGTGCCGATCATCGGTCTGTTGCTGGCATTTATCGGCCTGGTGGTCGGTTTGGCGGTTGCCCGGCAACGCAACGAGGTGGCGATTCTGCGCAGCCGGGGCGCGACGGTGGGGCAGGTGGCGGGCATCTCCGGCCTGGAGGCCCTCTGTCTCGGCTTGCTCGCGCTGGCGGTCAGTCTGCCGCTCAGCTTCTCGGTAGCCAGGCTGATCGGCTCGACCCGCAGCTTCCTCGATTTCACGATCGAATCGGATCTGCGGCTGGTTCTGACCCAGTCCACGCTCCAGTTCGGTATCGGCGCGGTATTGATCGCCTTTCTGGCACAGACATTGCCCTCCTTCAGCGCGGCGCGGCATACAATTGTGACCTACAAGATGGAGATGGCGCGCACTTTGCGTCCACCCTGGTGGCAGCGCGCCTATCTGGACATTCTGTTGCTGATTCCGGCCGCATACGGCATCTATCTGCTACGCAAACAGGGCAGCATCAGCATGCCGGGCACGGTCACGGATGACTCGATTTTTCAGAATCCGCTGCTGTTTCTGATACCGGCATTGGCGATTTTCGCGCTGACGCTTGTGACGCTGCGGGTGTTGCCGTTCTTCATGAACATTATCGCCTGGTTTGCATCCAAGGGCGGCGGGGTGGGTGTGCTGCTGGCCAGCCGCCATCTGGCACGTAACCGGGGGATGTATACGGCGCCGATGGTTCTGTTGGTGCTGACCCTCAGTCTGTCCGCCTTCACCACATCGCTGGCGCAGACGCTGGACGGACACCTGTTCGACCGCGCCTACTACAGGGTGGGAGCCGATGGGCGGCTGGCGGAGTTGGGCGACACGCCGATGTCATCCTCATCGGGCGGCTTCCCCGGCAGCGGCGGCGGCTCGTCGGGCGGTGAAGCGGAGACGGCCTCCTGGACATTTGTGCCGGTTTCGGAACATCTGCGGGTGCCCAACGTAAAGGCCGCCACCCGCTTCGCCCGCTTTGAGGCGCGGGTACATCTGGATGGACGCTGGCGGGATGCCAATGTTTTCGGCATTGACCGGCTCGACTTCCCCAAGGCGGCCTATTGGCGGCGGGATTTTGCAGCGGCGTCGCTCGGCTCGCTGATGAACTCGCTGGCCTTGGCCTCCGAGGGCGTGCTGCTGCATCGGGATTTCAGGCGCGATCACAATCTGCTCGTCGGTGATACAATTCTGGTCGGCGCGGCGCGCTACGGGCTGCGGGCAGAGATGCAGATGAAGATCGTAGGCGATTTCCGCTACTTCCCCACCTGGTACCCGGACGCCGACGGGCCACTGATCGTCGGCAACCTCGACTATCTGTTCGAGCGGATGGGGGGACAGTTCCCCTACGATGTGCTGGTGACCACAGACCCGCGCACCGACTACGATGGTCTTGCCCGGGAGTTGCGGCAGTATGATATTAATGTCATCAACCACTATTCGGCCCGGCAGCGGATTGTGGAGGAACAGAAACAGCCGCAACGGCAAGGGCTGTTCGGCGTTCTTTCGGTCGGCTTTCTGGCGGCGGCGCTGTTGACGGTGCTGGGATTTCTGCTGTACACGCTGTTCTCATTCCGACGCCGCTTCATTGAACTGGGAACGCTGCGTTCGATTGGCCTGTCCTCGGGGCAGATGACGATGTTCCTGGCGTGGGAGTTGGCCTTTCTGATTCTGGTAGGGATTGGAGCGGGAACACTGCTGGGCACATCGGTGAGCAACCAGTTCATCCCCTACTTGCAGGTGGGGAACACAGCCGCCGACCTGACGCCGCCGTATCTGGTGGGGATCGCGTGGCCGGCGATCACGCGTGTGTATGCGCTGTTCGGCATTCTGTTTGTCGCCGCGCTGGGGGTTCTGATCACGCTGCTGATGCGCATGAAGATATTCCAGGCGATCAAACTGGGCGAAACGGTATAGTGCAGCAATGGCCGATTCTCAACTTCCACTGGGGTTCACTGACAACCACAATGCTCAGGAGTCAAACTTTGACATTCAGGAGGATACGTCCTCCACATTCGTAAACCAACAGTTTCCGGTCTCTCGTATCCCTGGGGTGAATGTTGCCACGGTACCTCAGCGAAGCCCGTTCCGATACCCTGGGGGCAAGACTTGGCTGATCCCTCATATTCGGGATTGGTTATCTCTCTCCCGGCCCCGCGTTCTTGTCGAACCCTTTGCAGGTGGGGGTATTGTGTCCCTCACCGCAGTGATGGAAGATCTGGTTGACCAGGCAGTCATGATTGAACGGGACCATGATGTCGCCGCATTCTGGCATATCGCACTGCACGACGGGGAAGAACTAATTCGCCGAATTCACAACTTCACACCAACCAGAGAACTCGTCACTGCGCTTGAGAGAGATGACGTTCGTTCTTTTGCCCAGCATGCCTTTCGCACTTTGGTTCTCAATCGCACGAAACGGGCTGGAATCTTGGCGCCGGGAGCGTCGTTTACCAAGGCAGGAGAGAGTAACAAGGGCCTTCTGTCGCGGTGGTATCCAGACACGCTAGCTAGACGTCTGCGTGCCATCGCAAAACACGCAAAAAGAATTACATTCTTTGAGGGGGATAGTATGCGACTTCTGGAACCGCTCTTGAGAGGTTGGGGAAAGCAAGTTGTGGCCTTTATTGATCCTCCGTACACGGCAACCGGAGGGAAAAGGGCTGGCTCCCGACTGTATAAACACTGCACCATAGACCACGCTGACTTGTTTGACATCTTGGCTCGATGTCAAACCGATTTTCTGATGACATATGACGAAGCGCCGGAAATCGTAGACCTCATCCACCTACATCAGTTTCATGCAGTCCGCGTTGAAATGAAAAATGCCCATCACAATCGTCTTTCTGAATTGGTAATTACCAGAGATAGGCTATTTTCATGAAAGACCGGTATGGCATCGCCGAATGGTACGGAGAGCCGTTTGCGAACATGTTGCCGGAACGGCGTCATGAATTTGCTGCGGTGGCACTCGGCCTCGGCGAAGTCATTCCTAGATGTCCATTTCAACAAGGGAATGTCAGATGCAGTAAGAAGGGCGGTGTGTGCTCGATACAGACATATCGACCTAGTCTTGCAGGACAGCGGGAAGACCGAATTGGAGAAAAGTCCGGCAAGCCGGTAATTACATGCCCAAAGAGATTCGATCAGGATGACATTGTTCCAAGATGGTTAGGCGAAATTGTTGGATTTCAACAGATATTCATGGCGCAGGAAGTTCCCTTTATGCGATCGCCATCTACAGGCCGACCTGCCGGGCGGATTGACCTCGTTTTGTCGGGAAATAGCGCTGCATCCAAGTGGTTCGGCTTGGAAATTCAAGCGGTCTACTTTTCCGGCGAAGGCATGAGGGATGACTTCAGGCTATTGCTGCATGATGCGGAAGAATCTCCACCTATGCCGACTTCCGTAAGGCGTCCTGATTGGC
The DNA here is from genome assembly GCA_965220715.1 of Caldilineaceae bacterium. Classification (GTDB taxonomy): domain Bacteria; phylum Chloroflexota; class Anaerolineae; order Caldilineales; family Caldilineaceae; genus Bin5. Next base: position 890,650 of record OZ244843.1, on the reverse strand, counting down.
GTTCGTCAAGCGCAAAGCGTCTTATGCCGCAGCTTGAAGTAAAGGCTCCAACTTTGCGGAGATGGGGGACAAAATTAGCGGTTGCTGTTGATGTTCCCTTTTTTGATGCGGTAGGGGGGCCGAGTGAAAGAGCTTCTCACGACACTAACGAAGGGGACATAATCTGGCTGGTGTTGCAGGTGTCTGATGAGTACAAATTGGAGTCTATACACTGGGAAGTGTTATCGTTAGAGGATTCAAGCGAGAAACTGCTGGCGGCAAAGACAGTGAGGCGCAAGGAGTTTGAGGAGGCCTTGCGTTCCAAACTTCGTCCTCTATGAAGCCAACAGAAACCCAAAAAATGTCTGAACCATTTATTCTCTGTGACGGTCTCGTCAAAATCTATCAGATCGCCGACCTGGAAGTCGTTGCTTTGCAGGGATTGAATCTCTCGGTGCGTCCTGGCGAACTGATGGCGATCGTTGGCGTCAGCGGCAGCGGAAAATCCACGCTGATGAACATTCTGGGCGGGTTGGACAGGCCGACGGCGGGGCAGGTGAGGGTCGGTGAATTCAATCTGCTGAAGATGTCGGAAGGGGCCATCAACCGCTACCGGCGGGAACAGGTCGGTTTTGTGTGGCAACAGAGCGCGCGCAACCTGGTGCCCTATCTGAACGCGGTCGAAAATGTCGAGTTGCCGATGACGCTGGCGGGGTTCGCGGGCAGAGAGAAACGTAAACGGGCCGAGGAATTGTTGGAAAGGGTCGAGCTGGGCGAGCGCATGAAGCACCACATGCGAGAACTGTCCGGTGGTGAGCAGCAGCGCGTCGCCATCGCCGTCTCGCTGGCCAACAACCCAACGCTTCTGCTGGCGGACGAGCCGACCGGTGAAGTGGACACGGCTACCGCGCTTACGATCTACGCGACGCTGCGCGCGCTCAACGAAGAATTGGGCCTGACGACGATTATTGTCAGCCACGACCCGACCATCGCCCGCCACGTGGACCGGGTGGTCGCCATCCGCGATGGGATGCTCGCCAGCGAAACGCGGCGCCAGGTGCGCACGGTCGAACGCTTCGACGAAGCGGCGCTCAACAGCGGCGGCGATGGCATCGTCGAGGAACACGAAGAACATTTCGAGGAGTTGGTGGTGCTGGATAGCGCCGGGCGCTTGCAGATCCCGAAAGATGTGCTGCAGCAGTTCAATATCCACGGTCGGGCGCTCCTCGACATCACCGATGAGGGCATCCTGATCCGGCCGGTGGAGAACGAGAACGCAGAGGCGCCGGAGCTTGTCGCCCAGGAACAAGCGGCGGCCAGACGTATACGTATACAACAGGCCGGCGCTATCGGCGGCTTCTTCAGTCGCTTCCGCCGCAAAAACAGTGAATAACGGCCAATACACTGCGCTGATCACCTGAATGCAGTCACTGATAATCGGAAACCGGAATGCAGATGGAAAACAACCCTTACCCCAACACGGCGATCGAAACCGAAGATGTCTGGCGTATCTATAAGACCGGCAGCCTGGAAGTAGCCGCGCTGAAGGGCGTCAACCTGCAGATTGCGCAGGGGACCTTTGCAGCGTTGAAGGGGCGCTCCGGCAGCGGCAAAACCACTCTCCTCAACTGCATCGGCGGCCTGGATTCGCCGACACAAGGAAAGATCCGCATTTTTGGCGAGGAGATTCACTCCTGGAACGAACGCCAACTCACCCGCTGGCGTCGGGAGCAGGTAGGCTTTATCTTTCAGTCTTTCGGCCTGCTGCCCAGCCTGTCCGCCTTTGAAAATGTAGAACTGATTCTGCGCATGTCCGGCGTAAAGGGCCGAGAACGCCAGGAAAAGACTGTAAACTGCCTGGACCTGGTCGGCCTGACCCGCTGGATGGATCACCGGCCTTTTGAATTGTCGGGTGGGCAACAGCAACGCGTGGCCATTGCGCGGGCGCTCGCCAACGACCCGAAACTGATCCTGGCGGATGAACCGACCGGCGAGTTGGACAGCACGACGGCGCGGGAAATTTTCAGCCTCTTCCAGCAGGTCGTGCGCGAACAGAACGTCACCTTCCTGGTCGTGACCCACGATAGCCTCGTGGACGACTATGTAGACTATGTTCTGTATCTGAAAGACGGACAGGTCGACATACAGGGGCTGGAAAACGGTCACGCCGCCGTTGCCGCAGCCACGCCGGCGGTCGTCAACGCCGCCGACCCAGTGGCCGGCGGCTAGTGCCGGCGCACCGACTCCGTTCCCTGGCCCCCGTTGTCAGCCATCCCGCTTCGAGAAGACCCAATGAAAACCGTTATATTGGAGAAACCCGGCACCCTGAATCTGACGGATACTGCGCCGCCGGCGGAACCAGGGCCGGGCGAAGCGCTTGTGCGCGTGCATCGGGTCGGTATATGCGGCACCGACCTGCACGCCTTTCGCGGGCGGCAGCCCTATTTCAGCTACCCCCGCATCCTCGGCCATGAGTTGGGCGTGGAGCTCGTGTCTCTCGACCCGCATACCGAAAGCAACCTGCGCACAGGCGACTATTGCGCGGTCGAGCCGTACCTCAACTGCGGCGCTTGCAGCGCCTGCCGCCGCGGGCGCATTAACTGCTGCTCCCATCTGCGGGTGCTGGGCGTGCATACGGATGGCGGAATGCGCGAGCTGATCACCGTCCCGATCGACAAGCTGCACCGTTCAGAGACTTTGCCGCTGGAACATCTGGCCCTGGTCGAGACGCTGTGCATCGGCGCGCACGCGGTGGACCGGGCCGACCTGGCACCGGAACAGTCGACACTGGTGATCGGCGCCGGCCCGATCGGCTTGACCGCGGTGGCCTTTGCGCGCCTGGCCGGCGCCGAGGTCGCGGTGATGGAAATAGACGAGAACCGGATGCGCTTTGTGCAGGAAAACCTGGGGGTGGAGCATCTCATCGACGGCCGCGGGGACGCGGAGGCCCAGTTGCGGGCGGTGTTCGGCGGCGAACTGCCCCTGACGGTTTTCGACGCCACCGGCAACGCGCGCTCGATGATGAACGCGTTGGGCCTGATCGAACAGGGCGGGAGCGTTGTCTTCATCAGCCTTGTACAGGATGAGATAACCTTCCCCGACCCGGAATTCCATCGCCGCGAGACAACGCTGATCAGCAGCCGCAACGCCACCAGCGCCGACTTCGCCCGCGTCGTCCGGACCCTGGAGACCGGGGCGATCGATCTGGCCCCCTGGCTTACGCACAGCGCGCTGCCGGAAGCGTTGATCGGTGAATTCCCCGGCTGGCTCCTACCGGAGAGCCAGGTTGTCAAGGCGATGTTGCATTTCTGAACCGCTGTGGCGCGTCTTTGTCACTGCGCCAACTCGGCCGTGCCGTGTCGCCGGCCACTATCCACGATGCACCGGTGTTCTAACCTTTCATACAGACCACAGACCAACAAACAAAGGAAGACAACGTGTCGAACTCTCCCTCCCCAAAAGGATCTAAGCTGCGCCACGCGGTGGTTGGCATGGGCGCCGGGATTTTCCGTTCCCACTCAATGGGGCTTGGCCTCGATGAGGTAGAGGTGGTCGGCGGCTCGGACGTAGCGCCGGAGCCGGGACAGGAGCGAGCCGAGGAGTGGGGCTGCCCCTTCTATCCCGACCACCGGCAGATGCTGGCCGAGACCAGGCCGGATGTGACGGTGGTCATCACGCCTCATCCTTTTCATGCGTCGATCGCGATCGACGCGCTCAATGCCGGCAGCCATGTGCTGGTGGAAAAACCAATCGCCATCCAGGTCAAAGATGCGGACGCGATGATCGCGGCGGCGCGAGCCAACAACCGCGTGCTGGCGGTCAACTATCAGTACCGCCAACTGCCGCACGTGCAGGCGATGAAACGGTTGATCGACAGCGGGCAGCTGGGCCGCATCCAACGGGTGACCGGCGTCTTCCCCTGGATGCGCACGGCGGCCTACTACCTGCGCGGCGGCTGGCGGGGCACGTGGAAAGGCGAGGGCGGCGGTGTGCTGATGAACCAGGCGCCGCATGATCTGGACCTGGTCTGCCATCTGGTCGGTTCCCCGCAGAGGGTCTACGCCGCCACCAGCACCCGCCTCCACGCGATCCAGACCGAGGATACCGCCACCGCGCTGTTGGAGTGGCCGGAGGGCGCGCAGGGCACCATCTATTTCAGCACGACCGAAAGCGGCCCCCGCACCTTTGAGGTATCCGGCACCGGTGGAAAAATCGTGCTGCACCAGGACCGCATCGAGTACGAGCGCTACGAGACCGACCTGCGGCAACTGATCACCGACAGTTCCGAGTCCTTTGTGCGCACGGAAGCGGCTGCGTCCGACGCCGGCATCGAAGACGAACCGGAGCAGCACGGACATGTGGCTGTCTACAAAGATTTTCACCGCGCCATTCGCGAAGGCGGCGAGCCCCGCTGCAACGGCGAAGAGGGCCTGAAGTCGCTGGAGTTGGCCAATGCGATGATCTACAGCGGCGCCACCGGCGAGGCGGTGAACCTGCCCCTGGACCGGGAGGCGTACAGCGAACTGCTGCAGCGGCTGCAGGCGGAGGATGTGTAAGGAGGGGGGAGGGAGTGAAGAGGGGTGAAGAGTGAGAAGATTTCACTCCTCTCTCGTCGTTGTTCAGTTAATCTGCGCTCACACTGATCGTGCTTGTGGCAGCAGTTCTTCTACTGACTTGCCGGTGATCTGCATATAAAGGGCATTGTGGCATAGTCCAGCATCATCGCTCCACGCAATATCTCCACAGTCCAGATATACGGATTCAAAACATTCACGATCATTCCAGATTTTGAACGCGTCGTACCCTGCGAGGTGAGAAAGATCTACTTCCCCGGCAGTGCCATCGGAATACTCTAACCAGATTCGATAGCCTTCTCGTGCCTCAACATTAACTGGGCGCGGAAGAGACACAGTTTTTTTTCTGTTGAAAACGGCTGTAACCCTTTCAGCAAATCGTCCCAAAATAGACAATTTCGATCCCTGCATTCTTCCCGGAACCATGTCTATTGGCGATATTCTCCCCTTGGTTGCCATCTTTTCACCCCCCTGTGGTTTGGTTGTGGGACAGGGTCTTACCCTTCCGGGGCTATTCTAACACTATATCCAAGAATGATATGTTGTCAATAAGGGTAAAGAAGATGAAAGGCAACCGGACCTACGAGGACTTACGCTAATATGCACTCCAACTGTGCCGTTTGCGCGTCAATATCTGCGAGTGAGGGAACTGCTTTCCGACTCATTGCAAAATAGTCAGGAACTCTTTCGATACCAATGCTACGGTAACCGACAGCCTCCGCCGCGGCAACCGTCGAGCCGGACCCCATGAAGGGATCGAGTACGACTCCTTCGCCAAGAGGCAGCGAGGCGTAGACAATCTGGCGTAGAAACGATTGCGGCTTGAGACTGGGATGCGGCGCAATTTCACGCTCTCTTTTCGGCGTTCTCCCGCTTTCGATCACGTCCTCAAACGGTCTGCCGTCCAGCTTGCGTCGGAGTCCACCCGTCTGATATCGAGCCAGGCAGTCGCTGACTTTCATCCCTTTGGGCAGTGGTTCACGAAACATACCCCACGGTTCGTATGCTCCACGCGCCATAGAGCAGACTCCAGGGAACTCTCCTTCCGCGTTCTTGGGACGGTCCCCACCGCGCAGCGTGCGCACAAGACGGATGATCTGGCCCCGGAACTCCAGCCCGGCATTCGAAACGGACGCAAAGACATCCTGAGCGAGAAAAGAGTTCGAGGCGATGAACAGATGCCCACCGGGCCGCAGGACACGTCTTACAAGCCGCGCCCATTCAAGGAAGTACTGCGAAAGATGCTCTCTTTCACTCTGCGAGAGGGCCGTAAATCGAGGCAGAGGTGAGCGTTTGCTGCCATCAAATGTAGGGGGAATCCGCCAGATCCCGCCGTTGTCATTCGCTCTTTTCTCCAGTTGCACGAAATCATACTCTTTCACGCCGTAGGGGGGGTCTGTCACAACTGAATGCACGGAATTCTCAGCAACACTTTTCATCCATGCAAAAGAATCGGCTTGAATCGCGACAGAGGTTGTAAAGTGGTATGTGGGAAAACTCTGCGTAAACGAACTCCAGTCCTGTGTCACAACCGTTCTCCTTATATCAACGATCAATCTATAGGCGTGCCCAGATGGTAGGCAGGACTCTGTTCACGAATGATCTCCTCAAGGCGCTGGCGCTCCCCGGCGCTTGCTGACAGCAGATGCTCCAACTCGGAAAGACTAACCAAGATTGCCTGGGGCGCGTTGCGACGTTTGATAATGTAACGCGCCTGGTTTTGCACGACATCATCAAGCACTCTGCCAAAATTATTTTGCGCCTGCGTAGAGGAGATAGCTTTAATGGCCATAATGACTTTCCTGTGTAGTATAGACAATTTAGCTAGATTAGCTAGATTAAGCCTGTTCTTCTGTCAAATCTCGAAAGTGAAAGCCGTTTTGGGCCGCTTAACAGCGCATCGGAGTTATGATATATTTCCTGCGTCGGCAGCCGCCGGTGCGTTGCCCGCCCTGGAGATGGAAAAGTGGCTCACGATCCGCACATGAATTTCAAAAAGGCTGACCGTCAGACGATGACGAGCTATGCTCCGCCCATGCGCAGACGCGGCCGATCCGACAAGCAGACGCCGTCTGGATGGTGGGGAGCGGTCAGTGAGCTTGTCGGTTTCGCGTTGTTAGAGTGCCTGGCGAGCCCTGTATTGGGGATTGCCGTTTTGGTAGTGTCATTCTGCCTTGACGTCTTTGCGGCAATGTCCGGCCTCTTCAGACGCGGGGCGAACGCCCTGGACGGAAAGAAGCGCAAGACACAGAAGTGATCGCTGGACGAATGCACCACAGAAGTATGAGACCCCGGTAGAACAGACTGCCGGGGCTTGTTGTTCAGTCACCGAACTGTCAAAGAAACAACAGGGGGGACGAACGATGCAGGTCAGCCGCGAACAGCTCATGGAGCAGGGATATCTCGTTTTGCGGGAGGTGATCCCTCCGGCCCAGTTGGAACAACTGCGGACCGATTTTGAAACGCTGGTCGGAAGGCAGAGGAGAATCTGGTCGCAGGAGCGGGGTCCGGACGACCCGCCCGGCGGCGATTGGGAAACCCGTCCGCAGCCGCGGCTGGTCTCTTACGACAAGCTGATCGACGAAGCAACCGCCAGCACGGTCGAGGTCTGGCTGCAGGAGAGTACGTTAGGCGTAAGCCGCCAACTGTTGAGCGTCCCGGAGGCGGCGTCGGTGGCCGGCATGATGTTGATGTGCAGCCCGGTGCGCGATCATGGCCCGGCCGCGTGGCATCGCGACATTCACCCGATCGACATGGCGCCTCTGGCCGGCCTGCAGAAGGATTTGAGGGAAAACGGCCCCAAATATTTGCAGTGGAACATCCCGCTCTACGACGACAATGTGCTCTGGGTTGTACCCGGCAGCCACCGGCGGCTCAACACCGACGTCGAAAACCGGGTGCTGTCCGACAACCCGCGGCGCCCCCTGCCCGGCGGCATCCGTGTCGAGTTGAACGCCGGCGACGCGGTCGTGTATATCAACTACATGTTGCATTGGGGCAGCGACTACAGCGCCAGGATGCGCCGTACCATCCATGGGGGACATTCGATCTTCCCCTACTACCCCGACATCTCCTTCACCGAGTTCCTTTCGCCCGGGGCGCGGGCGGCATTCACGCGGTGGGACGGGAAGAGCGCCGCGCTGCAGGACTCGACCGAGGCCGCGTTGCGGGCGGCGCTGAACGGCGATGCCGGCGCCTACTTTGCCGCGCTCGAGGCGCTGCAGCCCGGCGCCGGCGAAGATGGCAAGATGGTTCTGTCGATCTACCTCTGCAAAGCGGTTCTCCATATCCAGGTTGTGAAGCATCACAACGGGGCCACGGGCGCCGACGCAGCCTCCGATCCCCTCGAAGGCATAACCGAGGACTATCGCCAGCGCGCGCTCACCCCGCACTCGATCTCGATCAACTGGGGGCCAAAGTTCGCCGAGCGCTTCACAGTCGACGAGGCCGCCGCCCTCCACAGGCGCTTTGCGATCCTGGACGACAAACTCCAGGCGGAGGACGAGCATTTCGCGCCCGGTTTCCAGGCGCGGCCGATGCGTTACTTTTTCAACCAGATGCCGGCCGATTTCACGCTCGAAGACTTCATCGGCAGCTGGAACTGAGTCTTACAGTTCATCCTTCAGCCACGACGAGCCTTGGGCTTCCAACTCGGCGCGCAGATTGCTCTCCAGCCGGCCAGGTACGCCGAGTGGGTTGAATGCCGCCACGCCCCGGTCGGCGATCAGGTTATGGCCGGTGATGGCCTCCGACTCATCCGACGCCAGGAAAAGCATGACCTCGGCCACCTGTTCCGGCAGGGCGGGGCTGCCCAGAGGGTAGACAAATTTCTGTCTTCTGACCTCGCTGGGACTCTGTGCGAGCATCTCGTATTTCTTCTCGGTGAGCATACGGGCGGGGGTGAGCGTATTGGCCCGGATGCCTTGGGGTCCATAGGAAATCGCCAGATTCTGGCTGAGATTGATCATGGCGGCCTTGGCCGGGCCATAGGATGACATACTGGGGCTGCCGAAGAGAGCATTGCCTGATGAGACGTTTATGATGCTGCCGCCGCCCTGCTTGATCATCAGCGGAACCACCTCCTTACAGAACAGAAGCGGCGCCGTCACGTGGCAGAAGAGCCCGTCTTCCCAGTCTTCGAGCGTGACTTCCTCCAACATCCCGCCCGGGTTGTCGATGATGGCATTGTTGACCATCACATCGACGCGCCCATAGCGCTCCACGGTGAATTGGACCAGGGCCGTGATGTCCTCTTCGATCATAACATCACAGCGTTTGTAGGCGATCTCACCGCTGAGACCTTCCGCCGCGGCGAGCACCTTTTGCGAGTTCTCCGGCGTTCTGCCGCGGTCGCAAATGACGACGGAGGCGCCTTCGCGGGCGAACGCCAGCGCGCCGGCTTTGCCCAGCCCCAATGTTGCGCCGGTGATGATGGCTACCTTGCCTTTTAATCTCGTTCCCATGAGTTTCTCCTTATGTTCAGTGGCGATGCTGCAAGATTCACCCGCTGAACGCGGCGTGCATCTTGCGGGATGACTTAGGCGGCTGACCGCCCGCTATGCGCACAAGGGGTTAATCGCTGAAAGAGAAGGAATAGAGCGTCGCGTCCCGCAGTTCGAAGATAAGCTGGATTTCCCGACCCACCAGCGCGGCCAGATCCTGACCATCTCGCCATTGCAGGGGGAGATCGGTGACATCCGCCTGGATCGGAATTGAATCGGCCAGGCCCTTGCCATCGACATCCACCAGCGCCGCTCTGACCAGACCGCGGTGCTTCCTGATTTGGCGCCCAGCCCCGCCGGCTTTGACCAACGCAGCGCGATAGGCGCCGCGTTCCCGTTGTGCGGGCGGCGTATCGGTGGTCGCCGCGTCGATAATGAAGGGATTGTACCAGCACTTGTAGAAGTTGTCCGTCCGGTCGAAGATAACTTTAGCGTACAGGTTGTCGTAGCGAACCTCCCAAGGCAGTTCTTCGCCGAACAGAGGGTTTTCGCTTGCTTTGTGCGCCCGCCCCGGCGTTACGGTGAGCTGATCGGCTTGCGCCCACAGGGCGGTATCGAGCAACAGGTATTTGTCATTGTTCATGTTCCGGTCCGTCCCGTCAAGGCGATGCCGCGCACCATATATTTCTGGCCGATGAAGAAGATCACGATCATGGGCAGCGATGTGAACACGGTGGCGGCCATCAGCAGCCCGGGCACCGGGTCGCCCTGGGCGATCTGCCAGCGCAGGAAGGCGAGGCCAATGGCGACGGTGTAGGTGCTGTCCTGGCTCAGGTAGATCACCTGTTTCACAAAGTCGGTCCATACGTTGATAAAGGAAAAAATGGCGATGGTGGCCAGTACCGGCTTGGTCAGCGGCAGCAGGATGCGCCAGAAGATGCCCAGTTCATTACAGCCGTCGATTTTGGCGGCGTCGTCCAATTCAGCCGGCAGGGTCATGAAGAACTGGCGCATAAGAAAGACGTAGATGGGGTTGGCGAAGTAGCTGGGCACGATGAGGGGCAGCCAAGTGCTGATCCAGCCAATCTCTCTGTAGAGCAGGAAGCGGGGAATGATGGTCACCCAGAAGGGCAGCATCATGGTGCTGAGCAAGATCATGAAGAGGAAATTGCGGCCCCAGAACTTGAGACGGGAGAAGCCGAAGCCGACGAGGGAGGCGCTGATCAGTTCGCCGACGACGCTGAGAGAGACGATGATGGTGGTGTTGATAAAGTAGCGGCCAAAGGGGACGCTGTTCCAGGCGCTGGGGTAGTTGCCCAGGTAGAGTTCGGAGGGGAAGAAGCGCACCGGAAACTGATTGAAATCCTCAAACGTCTTGAGCGAGCTCATGACGACCCAGAATAGCGGGAAGATGAACCAGACAAAACCGACGGCCAACAAGGTGTAGGCCAGCAGGTCACGCAGGCGTCGCTGGGTTGTTGTGCTCTTGCTCCAGGAGGTCGTTAGCGCTGACAAAGCTTTGCCTTTCCGGGTTGAGAACGAGCCTACTCCTCACCCTCATAGTAGACCCAGTATCGGGCTATGCGGAAGTTGAGAAGGGTCAGCCCCAGGATGATGAGGAAGATCATCCAGGCCAGCGCTGAGGCATAACCCATGCGAAAGAATCCAAAAGCCACTCGATAGAGATACAGACCATAAAACAGGGTGGCGGTGCCGGGGCCGCCATCGGTCATGACGAACGCATCCACAAATGACTGCATCACTCCGATTGTAGTCACGATGACGTTGTAGAAGATGGCTGGCGAGATCTGGGGCAGAGTCACATGCCGGAACTTGGCCCATTCTGCGCCGCCATCGAGTTCGACCGCCTCATAGAGGTGCTGTGGCACGCCTTGCAGCGCCGCGAGGATAATCAGCATGGCGCCGCCGGCGGTGGCAAGGGCTTTGAGAGCCAGTGATGGCAGCGCCCAGGTGGTATCGAAGAGCCAGTTCGGCCCCTCTATTCCAATCCACGCCAGCGACGTGTTGACGGGGCCGTTCTTGGCAAGGATCGTCGTCCATAGCAAGGCCAAGCCGACGCCGCCGATCACACTGGGCATGTAAAAGGAGGTGCGGAAAAAAGGGATGCCGCGCACTTTCTGGTTGAGCAATATCGCAACCAATATGCTGATGGCCGTGCCGGCCGGAACGGTGAGGAGGACATAAGTAAAGGTAACCTTTAGTGAGTCGCGAACTCTGGGATCCTCAAACAGCATGCGCTGGATGTTTTCGAAGCCGATGAACTCAGGGGAGCCAATCAACTGATAGCGGGTAAAGCTGAGGACGAAGGAAGCGATAAAGGGGTAGACCATCAGGAAGCCGAAGCTGACCAGCCAAGGCGAGATAAAGGCCCACCCGACCAGGTGAGGTCTCAACTTGGCCCAGCGAATCTTGCTGAGGCGCGGCGCATTCGTCTTGGCGGTTTGCATCTGTCTTCAAAGTGGATAGTGGATAGTGGATAGTGGATAGTGGCGAGCGCTCCTCACCAGCCACTATCCACTGCTGTCTAGAAACTATCAGGCATGCGCCGCCAGGATTTCGTCAGTCATCTGGTCGGCCACGATCACCTGCTCCTCCACTGTTTTCTCACAGCGCAGGACATCGCCCCAAACGATTTTGATCTCCCCGAACCATTCCAGGACCCCGGGAAGCTGGGGCGTGAAGACGAAATTGTCAAAGGCATCAAGCCTGGCCTCGACCGCCTCGGGTCCGCCCCATGTCGCCTGGTAGTCTGCGTCCAGCCATACGCCGGCGTTGACCGGTTCAGCCTGACCACTCAGGCCGATTTTTTTCTGGTTCTCGAAGTTAGCCAGATACCTGATGAAGTCAAAAGATTCCGCCGGGTGCTGGCTTTGCGTCGTAACGATGTGGAAGTGCATCGAGCCAAGACCGGCGCTCTTACCGGTGTTGGGCGAACGAACCCAAGCTACCTGGGTGAGATCGGCCTCACTTAGGGCTGCCCATGCCAGATCGCCGCGGCAAGTTATGCCCACGATGCCGGCAACCCAAGGATTCATGCCTAAAGCCGTCCCATGGCCGTTATAGTCGTCTACGTTCAACATGCATCCGTCCTGGCAGATCATGTCGACTGCAAAGTTCTGCCCTTCGATGAACTCGGGCGTGTTCCAGGATCCCTTCTTGTTCTCGACGTCGATGAGTTGGCCGCCATTGGAAACACTCCAGTTCATCAAGCCATCCTGCTCGAGATGGCCTGCGCTGTATTGGGAGCCATAGATGTTTTCGCCCAAGTCGTTGATGGCACAGGCGGCCTCGCGGTAGTCGTTCCAGTCCCACCACTTGTCGCCGTTATGATCGTGTTCCCAGGGCATGGGGACGCCGGCTTCCTTGAAGAGGTCCTTGTTGATGCCGGACATGACGATATTGAGCTGGAAGGGCACGGCCTTTACCTTGCCCGGCTCGTAACCGACATGTTTGGGGATGCGGATCATCTCGCTGCCCTCTTCGCCGGGGAAGGGAAGGCCCCTTGCCTCGAAGTAAGGAGTAAGATCGGCGGCAATCTCATGGAAGGCGCTCAATTTGAGATCGTTGAACAGCATAATGTCGCCCCACTCACCTGCGGCGACCAGGATAGGCATGCGGCGATCAAAGTCGGCAACCGGTTCAAAGATGATGCCGATCTCCGGATTCTCTTCGGCCCATTGGTCGAGGAAGCCGTTCATGAGCACACGGCGAGCGCCCGATCCCCACTTATTGAGGAACCGCAGGGCGACCCGTTCCGAGGAAGGGTCGGAATCTTCCATACCCGTTGGAGCGACGGGGGCCACACATCCCGCCACGGCTGCACCCGCCACCAGGCTACCAGACACTTTGAGAAAATCACGTCTGCTTGACTTGCTTCTCATCGGTTTTTTCTCCTTCGGACCTGTGTTGAAAGGATAGAAATGCGTTACATTCCCCCACGTCACTGCCTTCAGAAGCTGTTCGAAAGGTAACAACAATCGGCCAAATGATGGAAAGCGATGTGTTTGTGAATACCCAACGATACCCATCAGATTTGGCCGACAGCCGCTGGAATCGTATCCAGGATCTGATTCCAGCGGCCAAACCGGGCGGACGACTTCGCAGACTGAATGTGCGCGAGGTCGTCAACGAGGTTTTCTATTTGACTGTGGGTAGTGTGTCCGATGGCGGACGCTGCCTAACACCTATCCGCGTTGTCGGCAGCGCCTATGCCTACTTCAGGCAAGTAGCCGGGGATGGTCATTGTCACAGACTCATGACAGGCTACGGGCTGAAGTGCGCCAGCAGGACGGACGATACAAGCACCCGGCCGGACGGTACAATCTCCCATCTTGCGGGCATCGCGGCGCCGTTGGATAGTCAGACGGTCACGACTGGCTACACACCCACAGGAGTACGAGACCTGGACGGCGGCAAACGGATCAGCGGATGCCAACGACACATCCAGAGCGATACGATGGGACTCGTGTTGACCGTTTTTGTCACGTCCGCTTCCGATCTCGATCGCAATGGTGCTTGTCTGCTGCTCGAACGTCGCACCGAACTCGGCAGAAACTGCGTCTCGCCCGAGTTGATGGCACCCAGCGCGGCCCTCTCCAAGATTGGGTCGTACAGCGATTGCGTTTTCGCCTGCAACACGTTCTGTACTCTAAGGATTAGGAGGGATTCGCTCTCTTGACTCGTCGCTGGTTTTCTAAAGCGGAGCCTGTCGAACGCTCATTCGCTTTAACACTTCAGCCACTATTACATTATACTATTATATGATTGAAGCTCTTCTGTCAACTCCCAGAAATCAGGTGGGTGTGCCCCCAAATGGGGTGGTTTCTGACTACGTTCTCCTTTTTGGGGATGCACCCAGGCAGGCCAATCGCGAGCTTTGTTCCAGCAGAGGATTTTCTGTCGCTTCCGAACGGAAATTAGTACAGGCAGGGCTGTTTTCAACTAGACGGCACCCGCTTTTGCCATTGTGTCAACCAAGTGGGCGAACGTAGCCGGAAATCTTAGGTTCGAGATTGCCCTAAGATAAAGGCCCAGCCGACCAAGAGTGGTCTCAGCCTGGCCCAGCGAATCTTGCTGAGGCGAGGCGCAATCGTCCAAGCAGACGCCGTCTGGATGGTGGGGAGCGGCAGGGCAATTGCATCAAATTGGGACAAACCCACGTGAGGCTGCCTGAATCGGGTAGGGGCGCCCCTTGTGGGCGCCCTTCTCAGGGCATAACGCCTGGAACTTTGCAGATCGTAGTGCGCTATCGCAAATTCCATACGTCTTTGGCGACTGGAGGCCGGTTTCTTGGCCGAAAAAAGAAGACAATTGGTAGGGGCACCCCTTGTGGGTGCCCTTCGTCGGCTATTTTGGCGTCCGAATTAAGATGCGTTTGCCCTGTGGGGAGCGGTCAGTGAGCTTGACGGATTCGCGTTGTTAGAGTACCTGGCGAGCCCCGTGGTGGGGACTGCCTTTGGGATTGTGTCTTGTTGGCTTTAAGGCGGTATCTGTTCTCTGCGGGTACGGGATGAGCGCTCTGGCCAGAAAGACGCGCAAGGCACAAAAGTGACCGTTGGGCGAAGGCGCTGCAGGATTCGACCGAGGCCGCGCTGCGGGCGGCGCTGAAAGGCGATGCCGGCGCCTACTTTGCCGCGCTCGAGGCGCTGCAGCCCGGCGCCGGCGAAGATGGCAAGATGGTTCTGTCGATCTACCTCTGCAAAGCGGTTCTCCATATCCAGGTTGTGAAGCATCACAACACGGCCGCGGGCGCCGACGCAGCCTCCGATCCACTGGAAGGCATAACCGAGGACTATCGCCAGCGCGCGCTCAGCCCGCACTCGATCTCGATCAACTGGGGGCCGCAGTTCGCGGAGCGCTTCACAGTGGACGAGGCCGCGGCTCTCCACAGGCGCTTTGCGATCCTGGACGACAAACTCCAGGCGGAGAGCGAGCATTTCGCGCCCGGGTTCCAAGCGCGGCCGATGCGTTACTTCTTCAACCAGATGCCGGCCGATTTCACACTGGAAGAGTTTGTCGGCAGCTGGAATTGATTTCTGCCCCTCTGCCTACTCGGAGGGGTCAACAAACTGGAAGGCAAACAGTTTGGCGTTCTTGAAGTAGAAATGCAGCTTGATCGGGCCGCCGGTCAGTTTGCTCAGATCGGAATTGCCCCGCCATGAGACGACGTGGGCCTGATCGGTGGCCGTGATGGGATCGGCGTCCTCAAAGCCGAAGCCGGCCAGTGGCTCGTGATTCGGCGTCAGGAGCGCGACGCGCACTTCGCACTCGTTGGGCAGTACGTCGTCCGCGAGATGCGCTTGGAGATTAAGACGCAGCTGGTTCCCTGAGAAACCGAAGGCGCGCGTAACCATCTCGCTGTAACCCCGCTTCCCTCCCTCCACTGCCACGAAGCCGTCGAGCGGCGTCTCGGCGATGCCGATTGCGCCCACACCGCGATCGCCCAGTTCCAACAGAGTACGATATGAGCGCCAGTTGGCACCCGTGTAATAGGTGTAGATACGGTCGTCGTGCACAAGAGGTGCGTGGTTGTAGACGCAGGAGGAGTCGAACATGCCGTTGTGCCCGCCGCGCTGGATGAACGGCTGCCGGTAGTTGCGTTCATAATGGATGCCGTCGCGGCTGAAGACCAGTTCGGGGTGGTGCGTGGAATCGTTGGTGCGGAATATCCACAGCAGGCCAACGTAGAGTCCGGCGTACACGGTGACCGGCATGTGGTAGAATTCGGTGTCGGGCGAATCCAACTCATCGGGCATGAGGATCGTTTCCGGATCGCTCCAGTGGATCATGTCGGGACTTTCGGCGCGCCCGATGAGCCGCTTTGCATGGGGGCAGCGTCGATGCAGGCAGTTCTCCATGTGTACTGCATAGACCTGGCGGATGGGGTCCCAGCCCATGAAGTTTGTCGGCCCCCAGCGGCCGATGCGGGGCGCGGTGTCAATGACGGGATTGTGCTCGCAGGGCGTCCAGGTGAGGCTGTCGGGCGAATAGAAGAGGTCGAACGTCATCGTGGTGGTCGTCGATCCGGTCCGGATCAGGCCCTTGTAGCGTTTGCGCGGATCCTCTTCGTGCATGTCCTCGAAGAAGTAGGGCATGAACGCATCGTCAGGAAGAAGGTTGTTCTTTTTTGAGCCTTGGTATTCGACCAGGCCCAGTTCCGGTCTCTCCCAGTGGATGCCATCCTCCGAGACGGCCAGGCAGGCCGTAATCGGATCATCGTCGGCGGGCGCGTCGGCCGCCAGTTTGCCGTCTGCGGTCAGGTAGGCCCTGTGCGTGGCGGGGCGATACCACATCTTGAAGATCTGGTCGGCATGGTCGAACCAGACGTTGCTCACGCCAATGTAGTCCCCTTCCCAGGGTTTTTCCGGCCAGAGCACAGGGTTGCTCTCCAGCTTTTGGGCCGGGTTCATCACCTGCCTGGCGTCTTTGAGACTCTCGATTAGGTAATTGTCCGCGAAGAGTTGCTTGTCTGATGCGATGTTGATCAGTGCCATCGTTCCTCCTGCGCGCCCCTTGCGGGCGGTGGCGCATCTGATGTTTACATTTCGCTTTTCAGCCACTCCGAGCCTTGCGCTTCCAACTGGGCGCGCAGATCGCGCTCCAGCCGCCCGATCATGCCGCCGGGGCTGTATGCTGCGTTGCCGGCGTCGGCGATCAGGTTGTGGCCGGTGATGGCGACGGACTCATCTGAAGCCAGAAACAACATGACCTCGGCCACCTGTTCGGGCAGGGCGGGGCTGCCCATTGGGTAGGCGAATTTCTGCGTGCGGACCGCGGCCGGACTGTTGGCGAGCATCTCGTATTTCTTTTCGGTGAGCATTCTGGCGGGGGTGAGCGTGTTGGCGCGGATGCCGTCGGGGCCATAGGTGATGGCCAGATGCTGGCTGAAATTGATCATGGCGGCCTTGGCCGGGCCATAGGATGAGATGCTGGGACCGCCGCCAAGGGCGGTGCTCGATGAGACGTTGATGATGTTGCCGCTCCCCTGCTTGATCATCAGCGGAACCACCTCTTTGCAGAAGAGAAGCGGCGCTGTCACGTGGCAGGAAAATCCGTCATCCCAGTCCTGGAGTGTGACATCCTCCAACATGCCCCCCGGGTTGTCGATAATGGCATTGTTGACCATCACATCGACGCGCCCATACCGCTCCACGGTGAATTGGACCAGGGCGCTGATGT
The DNA here is from genome assembly GCA_965220715.1 of Caldilineaceae bacterium. Classification (GTDB taxonomy): domain Bacteria; phylum Chloroflexota; class Anaerolineae; order Caldilineales; family Caldilineaceae; genus Bin5. Next base: position 873,456 of record OZ244843.1, on the reverse strand, counting down.
CCTCTTTGATCATGACATCACAGCGCTTGTAGGCGATCTCACCGCTGAGACCTTCCGCCTGCGCAAGGACCTTTTGCGAGTTCTCCGGCGTTCTGCCGCGGTCGCAGATGACGACGGAGGCGCCTTCGCGGGCGAACGCCAGCGCGCCGGCTTTGCCCAGCCCCAAGGTTGCGCCGGTGATGATGGCTACTTTGCCTTCCATTCTCGTTCCCATGAGTTTCTCCTTAATGTTCGGTGATGTTCAGTGGCGATGCTGCAAGATTCACCCGCTGAACGCGGCGTGCATCTTGCGGGATGGCTTAGGCGGCAGACCGCCCGCTATACAAACAAGGGGTTAGTCGCTGAAAGAGAAGGAATAGAGCGTCGCGTCCCGCAGTTCGAAGATAAGCTGAATTTCCCGGCCCACCAGCGCGGACAGGTCCTGACCATCGCGCCATTGCAAGGGGAGATCGGTGACATCCGCCTGGATCGGAACTGAATCGGCCAGGCCCTTGCCATCGACATCCACCAGCGCCGCTCTGACCAGACCGTGGCCCGCGTCGGCGCTCAGACGGAGTTGACGCCCGCTGCACTGTACAGGCTGCGTGACAAGCGTGGCGGTCTGTGTCTTGTTGACTGGCGTCAACCCGGCAAACCCATCCGGCCGCAGCGTCGCCAGCCCAAGATAGGCTGAGCGCCAGTCGGTGTGGGGGCCGTCGCTGCCGCCGTAATAGAGCTGCAAGCGCCCGTCCTTGAGGAACGGATAGGCCGCCGCGTAGACGCAGCCCCAGTCGAAGCTGCCCTCCGCGCCGCGTTCGATGAGTGGCGTCCCAGGAGAGACGCGCTGCCATTGCACGGTGTCGGGGCTCCAGGCCAGTTCACAATCGACAAGGTCGGTCTCGGTATTGAACATCATCAGCAGGCCGAGATAGAGTTGGGCGTAGGGGAACGCGATCAGTGCGTAGGTCTGGCGGTCCGGCTCGTCCGGCAGGGCGTGCAGAACGTCGACAGCCGGGGTCCAGGTTATGAAGTCCTCGCTTTCGGTGCGGCCAACGGTGCGCTGACGTCCATCCCACAGTCGGGTTATGCCGACATACCTGGCGTGGCGTTCGTCCCAGAACAGATTGTTGTGGGTATCCCAGCGGGCGTCGATCTCAGGGCAGGGCCGGATGGGGGACCAATGCAGGCCATCGGCCGAACTGGCGACGCCGCCCTCCATGAAGGCCTTGAACCTGCCGGCGGGGTCGGGGTCGCGGGGGTCGAGGGTTACGCCGACGCCATGCACATCGCGTATGACCAGATTGTTGCGGGTGGAGCCATTGAACTCGATCAGGCCCAGTTCGGGCTTTTGCCAGCGGATGCCATCGGCAGAAACGGCGTAACAGACGCCCATCTCGCGGTGCTTCCTGATGTGGCCTTCGGCTCCTGCCTGGGCAAGCGCAGCGCGATAGGCGCCGCGTTCCCGTTGTGCGGGCGGGGTATCGGTAGTGGCGACGTCGATTATGAAGGGGTTGTACCAGCACTTGTAGAGGTTGTCCGTCCGGTCGAAGATCACATTGGCGTAGAGGTTGTCGTGGCGGACTTCCCAGGGCATATCTTCGCCGAACAGTGGGTTTTGGCTGGCTTTGCGCGCCCGCCCCGGCGTTACGGTGAGATGATCGGCTTGCGCCCAGAGCGAGGTATCCAACAGCAGGTATCTGGTATTGATCATGTGCCGGTGCGTCCTGTGAGCGCGATGCCGCGCACCATATATTTCTGGCCGATGAAGAAGATCACGATCATGGGCAGCGATGTGAACACGGTGGCGGCCATCAGCAGCCCGGGCACCGGGTCGCCCTGGGCGATCTGCCAGCGCAGGAAGGCGAGGCCAATGGCGACGGTGTAGGTGCTGTCCTGGCTCAGGTAGATCACCTGTTTCACAAAGTCGGTCCATACGTTGATAAAGGAAAAAATGGCGATGGTGGCCAGTACCGGCTTGGTCAGCGGCAGCAGGATGCGCCAGAAGATGCCCAGTTCATTACAGCCGTCGATTTTGGCGGCGTCGTCCAATTCAGCCGGCAGGGTCATGAAGAACTGGCGCATAAGAAAGACGTAGATGGGGTTGGCGAAGTAGCTGGGCACGATGAGGGGCAGCCAAGTGCTGATCCAGCCAATCTCTCTGTAGAGCAGGAAGCGGGGAATGATGGTCACCCAGAAGGGCAGCATCATGGTGCTGAGCAGGATCATGAAGAGGAAATTGCGGCCCCAGAACTTGAGGCGGGAAAAGCCGTAGCCGACGAGGGAGGCGCTGATCAGTTCGCCGACGACGCTGAGAGAGACGATGATGGTGGTGTTGATAAAGTAGCGGCCAAAGGGGACGCTGTTCCAAGCGCTGGGGTAGTTGCCCAGGTAGAGTTTGGAGGGGAAGAAGCGCACCGGAAACTGATTGAAATCCTCAAACGTCTTGAGCGAGCTCATGACGACCCAGAATAGCGGGAAGATGAACCAGACAAAACCGACGGCCAACAAGGTGTAGGCCAGCAGGTCACGCAGGCGTCGCTGGGTTGTTGTGCTCTTGCTCCAGGAGGTCGTTAGCGCTGACAAAGCTTTGCCTTTCCGGGTTGAGAACGAGCCTACTCGTCACCCTCATAGTAGACCCAGTACCGGGCTACGCGGAAGTTTACGATGGTCAAGGCGAGGATGATGAGGAAGATCATCCAGGCGAGGGCGGAGGCGTAGCCCATGCGATAGAATTCAAAGGCCTGGCGATAGAGATAGAGGCCGTAGAAGAGGGTGGCGGTGCCGGGGCCGCCATTGGTCATGATGAAGGCCTCGACAAATGATTGCATCACGCCGATCGTTGTGACGATGACGTTGTAGAAGATGGCGGGCGAGATCTGGGGCAGGGTAACATGCCAGAACTTGGCCCATTCGCCGCCGCCGTCGAGTTCGACGGCCTCGTAGAGATACTGAGGGACGCCTTGCAAGGCAGCGAGGACGATGAGCATGGCGGCGCCGGCGGTTGCGAGGGCTTTGAGCGCCAAAGAGGGCAGCGCCCAGGAGGTATCGAAGAGCCAGTTGGGGCCCTCGATGCCAACCCAGCCGAGGGCGGCGTTGACGGGGCCGTTGGCGGAGAGGATGGTGGTCCAGAGGAGGGCGAGGCCGACACCGCCGATGACGCTGGGTATGTAGAAGGAGGTGCGGAAGAAGGGGATGCCGCGCACAGCCTGGTTGAGCAGGATGGCGACGAAAACACTGATGGCCGTGCCCGCGGGGACGGTGAGCAGGACATAGGTAAAGGTGACGCGCAGGGAGTCGATGACCCTTTCGTCGTCGAAGAGCATGCGCTGGATATTTTCAAAACCGACGAAGGACGGTTCGCCGATCAGTCGATAGCGGGTAAAGCTGAGGACAAAGGAGGCGATGAAGGGGTAGACCATGAGGAAGCTGAAGCTGACCAGCCAGGGGGAGATAAAGGCCCACCCGACCAGGTGAGGTCTCAACTTGGCCCAGCGAATGTTGCCAGGGCGAAGCGCAATCGTCTTGGGGGTTTGCATCGGCTTTCTCGTTCGCTTGCGGGCCGGAACTATCGAATGAGGAAAATCAGGTGTACAGACGGCAGGCCCGCGCCCCTTCCGAGCAGGGACGCATTTGACGGTGTCGTCTGCACACCTTGCGAGCGCTCAGGCGCGCTGGCTTCTATCAGGAATTCGCCGCCAGGATTTCGTCGGTCTTCTGGTCGACGATGACGACCTGCTCTTCGACGCTTACCTCGCAGCGCAGCACTTCGCCCCAGAGGATCTTGATCTCACCGAACCATTCGAGGACGCCCGGGAGCTGCGGCGTGAAGATGAAGTTGTCGAGGGCATCGAGATAGGCCTCGACCGCTTCAGGTCCGCCCCATGTGGCCTGGTAGTCTGCGTCTTGCCACACGCCGGCGTTGATCGGTTCGGCCGTACCGGCGAGCGCGATGTTCTTCTGGTTCTCGAAGTTGGCGAGGTACGTAATGAACTCGAAGGCTTCGGCCGGGTGCTGGCTCTGCGTGGTGACGATGTGGAAGTGCATCGAGCCAAGGCCGGCGCTCTCGCCGGTGTTGGGCGAGCGGACCCAGGCGACCTGGGTGAGGTCGTGCTCGCTGCGACTTACCCAGTAGCCGGAGCCGCGCGAGGCGATGCCCTGCACGCCGGCAGCCCAGGGGTAAGTGCCCAGAGCCTGGCCCAGGCCCTGATAGTCGTCCACGTTCATCATGCAGCCATCCTGGCAGATCATGTCGACCGCGAACTGCTGGCCTTCGATGAACTCGGGCGTGTCCCAGGATCCTTTTTTGTTCTCAACATCGATCAGTTGACCGCCATTGGCGACGCTCCAGTTCACCAGGCCATCCTGCTCGATATTGCCGACACTGAAATTGGAACCGATGATGTCTTCGCCGAGGTCGTTGATGGCGCAGGCGGCCTCGCGGTAGTCGTGCCAGTCCCACCATTTGTCGCCGTTGTGGTCGTGTTCCCACGGCATGGGCACGCCGGCCTCTTTGAAGAGGTCCTTATTGATGCCCGTCATGACGATATTGAGCTGGAAGGGGACGGCCTTGACCTTGCCCGGCTCGAAACCGACATGATTGGGGATGCGGATCAGTTCACTGCCCTCCTCGCCGGGGAAGGGAGTGCCACTAGCCTCGAAGTAGGGGGTGAGGTCGGCGGCAATTTCATGGAACGCGCTCAACTGCAGATCGAAGAACAACATGATGTCGCCCCATTCACCTGCGGCGACGAGGATGGGCATGCGGCGGTCGAAGTCGGCAACCGGTTCAAAGATGATGCCGATATCCGGGTGCTCGTCGGCCCATGTGTCGAGAAAGCCGTTCATCAACTCACGGCGCACGCCGGAGCCCCACTTGTTGAGGAAGCGCAGGGCGACGCGTTCTGAGGAAGGGCCGGAGTCATCCATATCCCCTGCCGTCGGGGCGACCGGCGCCACACATCCCGCCACGGCTGCTCCTGCTACCAAGCTGCCAGACACTTTGAGAAAATCACGCCTGCTTGATCTGCTTCTCATCGGTTTTCACTCCTTAGGTTGTGCATCGAAAATACAGAAATGGGTTGCGTTCCTTTCAGTTCCTCCCTTCAGGTTCTTCGTGATGGCGGCGGGCCGCCCGTTACAAGAACGAGATACCCAAGCCTATGAACACCTAAAATGTAGCACCTCAGAGAATACTATTATACAATACGATTCGTACTGTATCATACAATAAGAAAATCCCGATTTTTGCCGACCCCTGGAGTACACCACCCATGCAATTTGGAATCTGTCTCCCCATTGCCGATGCGGGCATCGCGCACGCGGCCGGCTTCGATTTCGTCGAGCCGACGGTACGCTCTCTGTCCCCGCTGGACCCGGATTTCGACGCCATCCGCGCGCCGTTCGACAGCGCGCCGCTGCCCACACCGGTCTTCAACGTCTTCGTGCCCTCTGAGGTACCTGTGACCGGGCCGAAAGTGGAGTGGGAGCGGGTAGAGAGCTACCTGGAGGCCGCCATCGGCCGCGTGGCCGCGCTGGGCGGCGAGAAGATTGTCTTCGGCAGCGGCGGCGCGCGCAATGTACCCGACGGATTTGCCAAGGAGGAGGCCTTCATGCAGCTGGTGCGCTTCCTGCGGCTGGCCGGGAACGTAGCCGTGCGCAACGACGTGACCATCGTCATCGAGCCGCTGAATTCGCGCGATTCGAACATCATCACCAGCGTGGTCGAAGGCATGCAACTGGCGCGGGAGACCGCTCATCTGCGCGTGCGCCTGCTGGCCGATCTCTACCATATGATGGAGGACGACGAACCTCTGGAAAACATCACCACCTGCGCCGCATGGATCGAGCACGTGCATGTCGCGGACACGCATCGCGTTGCGCCCGGCGAAGGCAGTTACCCCTATGAGGAGTTTTTCCGCCGCCTGCACAAAGGCGGCTACAGCGGACGCATCTCGATCGAGTGCCGCTGGGATGACCTTGCCGCCCAGGCAGGCCCCGCCGGAGACTTTTTGCGCCGCATGTGGGACGAGACAAAATGACACAAAACGAACTTGGCTTTGCCATCCTCGGCGCGGGCATGGTGGCGGAGTACCACCTGAACGCGATCCAGGAATGCGCCGATCTGGGCGCGCGCCTGGTGGGGGTCGGCCACTACAACCCGGCCCGATACGAGGAGATTTCCGAGCGTTTCGGCGTGCCGGCCAGTTCCTACGACGAACTGCTGGCGGACCCGGCGGTCGATGCGGTCTGCATCTGCACGCCGAGCGGTCAGCACGCGCAGCAGGCGATCGCGGCCGCTTCGAGCGGCAAGCACGTGCTGGTGGAAAAGCCGATGGCGCTCTCGCTGGCCGACGCCGACGCCATGATCGCGGCCTGTCGGGAGAACGGCGTGCAACTGGGCGTCTGTCTGCAGCGGCGGGCCGAGCCGCTCTTCCGCCGCGTCCACGACGCCATCCACGGCGGCGACCTGGGCGAGATCACACTGGGCGTGGTGACGATGCCCTATTTCCGCGACGAGCCCTACTATGCCCAGGCGGAATGGCGGGGCACGTGGGCGATGGACGGCGGCGGCGTGCTCATGAACCAGGGCATTCACATTATCGATCTGCTGCTCTGGTTCCTGGGCGACCCGGTAGCGGTGCATGCTTTTGCCGATGCGCGGCATCGTTCGGTGGAGATCGAAGACACGGCCGGCGCGGTGCTGCGCTTTGCCAACGGCGCGCTGGCGACGATCACCGCCACCTTGACTGCCGAACCCGGATTCCCCCACCGGCTGGAGGTCTACGGAACCAACGGCGGCATCCAGATCGAGGGGGAGTCGGTGCTGCGTTGGGGATTGGCTGACGAGTCCAAGGCGACGGTCGAGCCATGGCCGGTCGCTACAGAGCAGGTGGATCCGGGGATGGCCGGCGACCCGCGCGGCATCTCGACCAGCGGCCATATCGCCATCCTCAAGGATTTCATCGCCGGCATCCGCCGCGGCCAGGATCCGGTCATTGACGGCGCCGAAGGCAGGCGCAGCCTGGCTGCGATCCTGGCGGTGTATGAGAGCAGTTTCTAGTTTCTAGTTTCCAGTTTTTTGTGGCCGCTCTGTCTGAATTGCGATTCTTATGATTGAAGAATCGACAGGATGGCATGGCCCTATTCAGAGAGATATAGCAATATGACAACTGCATCCTTTACTATCAGCGCTTTTGGCGACGAGATTGCGCCCGACCTGGAGTCGCAGCTGCAGACGCTCAACGATTTGCAACAGGCGGACCTCTTCGAGGACGAGAACGCGGAAGACCAAGAGCGACTTCGTAGCCGTATCAGGGAACTCGGGACCCGCAAGGCCGAGCGACTCAATGAACTCAATCTAATGCTAAACCTCTCTGCCAACATCCCCGATCTTTTGAGCGAAGCACTGATCGTCCGGGTCCCAATAGCCACAGTGGAAGCCGGGGCCGACTCAACGTCGAGAGGCTTTCCCATGCACCGCGACAGCGAAGTCGAGATGACAGCGGAAGCCGGGGAAAGATACGGATGAATCATGGCGCTACATTCAGGTGGGACGATGGCCTAACTGGCCCTGCTCGGAACATTGCCGGGCTGCATCACACGCCGATACGGGTTTTAGCCGGTCCCGGAACTGGGAAAACTTTCGCGCTTATGCGGCGGGTTGCGCGCCTTCTGCAAGGTGGCGCCAGGGCAAATCGAATATTGGTCTGCACCTTCACGCGGACAGCTGCCAAGGATCTTGAAAATGAATTGGGCGGCCTCGGAGTAGGCGGTACGAATGCTGTTTGGGCTGGAACGCTGCACGCATTCTGCTTTGGTCTGTTGGGGCAAGAGCAAGTTCTTGAAGCCACTGGGCGAGTCCCGCGGCCACTCTTGGCCTTTGAGGAACGGTTCCTGATCAAAGACCTGAACGGAGCAGACTTCGGGACAGTCCGCGACCGGGAGCGCCGTCTTCAAGCCTTCAACGCGGCGTGGGCGCGTCTCCAGTCTGAGACCCCCGGCTGGGCCGAGGCTCCCATCGATAAAGCGTTTCAAATCGAGTTGTCCAAGTGGCTTCGCTTCCATAAGGCGATGCTCATCGGGGAACTCGTCACCGAGTGCCTGCGGTATTTGCGGGAGAACCCTGCGTCGCCACACCGCGGCGAGTTCCACCACATCCTCGTTGATGAGTACCAGGACCTAAATCGGGCGGAACAGGTTCTCCTGGATCTCCTGTCAGAGGCCGGACATTTGGCCGTGATTGGCGACGAGGATCAATCGATCTACTCGTTCAAGCATGCCTATCCCCAGGGGATCGCTGAATTCGACAAGTCGCATAGTGGCACTCACGACGAGGAACTTATCGAGTGTCGGCGGTGCCCAGCTCTCGTCGTCGAACTAGCGTGCGCTTTGATAGCCCACAATCATGGGCGAACGCCGCGTGCTCTCTTACCGAGACCGAATAATCCCGCTGGCGAGGTGCATGTTCTCCAGTGGCCGACCATAGAGGCGGAGGCCCAGGGGGTTGCCGAGATCATTAGGAAGCGCATCCAGAGTAAAGAGGTTGAACCTGGTCGCGTTCTGGTTCTGGCGCCGCGCCGTCAGTTTGGGTACGCAGTCCGCGACGCGCTGAATTGCTTCGGCGTCTCCGCCCACAGCTTCTTTCACGAAGAAGCGCTCGATGAAGACGAGGCTCGAGAGGCGTTCACCTTGCTTACGCTGCTGGCGAACCGGGAGGACCGCGTAGCGCTTCGCTGCTGGTGCGGTTTCGGAAGCCCGTCCCTACGGAGCACTGCCTGGGCGCGCGTTCGTGTGCATTGCGAGGCAATCGGCGAATCGCCATGGGCTACCTTGGAACGCCTCGCGTCCGGTGATCTGACCATTCCATACACTGGGCAACTTGTAGCGCGATTTCAAGAACTTCAGCGTCGGATTGAAGAGTTAGAAACCTCCAAAGGCCAAGCGCTCTTGAATGCCGTCTTTCCGCCAAATGAGAATTGGACTGAATCCATTCACTCGCTGGCTTCGATTATCGAGGGAGATGAGTTTGCCGCGGGCGAACTACTCGAAAGGCTCCGCACCCAGATCACGCAGCCCGAACTGCCGACCGACGTGGACTACGTCCGCGTGATGAGTCTCCACAAATCCAAGGGACTCACCGCCGACTTAGTCGTGGTTGTCGGCTGCATCGAAGGTGTCATCCCGAAACTCTCCGGCAGAACGCCGGCGGAACAGGCTTCGTCGCTGGAGGAGCAGAGGCGTCTCTTCTATGTTGCCGTAACGAGGACGAGGCGAATCCTTATCCTATCGAGCGTGACACAGTTGCAACGAAAAGTCGCCTATCGTATAGGAGCGAAAATTTGGGGAAGGAATCCGAGCCAATCTACTACCGTTGCATCGGGGTTCCTCAATGAGCTTGGCCCCACCCGCCCACCCGCCATATTGGGGTCGAAATATCTCGAAGGAGTAGCAGGGTGAAAGGGGCACACAACATTCCTGACGATTGCCTGAGGCTCAACGAGGTGGCGCTCCCCATACGGGAGATATCCGCCGAAAGCGTACAGGACAAGACCATTCATCACGCGCACATCAGCCACCCGCACATCTGGTGGGCGCGCCGTCCCCTGGCGGCATCTCGCGCTGTCGTCTTCGCCTCCCTCGTGCCAGACCCCGACGATCCACGCCGTCCGAACCACTTTCGATTGGCCGTGGAACGGCATCTTCAACGAGATGTCCCGAAGGATGTGAAGAACTACAGTTGTGGCAAGAAGTCCTTCGGCGACGACGACCCATATCGTCCCTATGACGGCGTCGAGGACATGCTTAGGAACCGTATGCTGATGTTTATGGCGAAGTGGTCGCCAGAGTCGCTGGCAATCAGTTGAATCGGCCTATGATTCTGCCCGAGCCGTACAGTTCGCTATGAAAAATTGTCACAACGTTTCATGGCATTCTAGCATTTTGCTGTTACATTCATCTGGCCTGAACGAAATATCAATGAATCCTAGTTCTTAGTGGCCGCTCTGTCTGAACTGAGATTCTTATGATTGAGGAATCGACAAGATGGATGGCCTAATTCGGAGAGATATTGCAATATGACAACTGCATCCTTTACTATCAGCGCTTTTGGCGACGAGATCGCGGCCGATCTGGAGTCACAGCTGCAGACGCTCAACGACCTGAAGATTCCGTGCCTGGAGCTGCGGGCGGCGTGGGGGCAGAACGTCCTCCACATGTCGGATGAACGGGTCGCAAAGGTGCGGGCGATGTGCGATGCCCACGGCGTGACGGTTAGCGCGATCGGCAGCCCGGTCGGCAAGAGCCCGATCGAGGAGCCGATTGAGACGGAGGTGCAGAATCTGCGCCGCCTGAGCGAAATTGCCCGCCAGCTGGGCACCAACAACATTCGCATCTTCTCCTTCCATCCGCCCGAAGACAGCGACGACTACGACAGTTATGTGGACACCGCCATCGACCGGCTGCGCCGCCTGACGGACGTCGCCGCGGCGGAGGGCGTCACGCTGCTGCTGGAAAACGAGAAGGGTATTGTCGGCGACACGCTCGACCGCTGCGTAAAACTGGTCAACGCCATCGACAGCCCCCATTTCGTCTTCCTCTGGGATCCGGCCAACTTTGTGCAGGTGGGCGAGGAGCGGATCACCGAGCGGGGCTGGCCGCTGCTCAGCAGCCGCTTGGGCTATGTGCATATCAAGGATTGTACGCTGAACGGCTCGGTCAAGGCCGCCGGCGAAGGCGACGGGCAGATTCCCGAACTGCTGGCCCGCCTCATCAGCAGCGGGTATCAGGGGATGCTGGCCCTGGAGCCGCACCTGGCGGTTGCCGCGCACAGCAGCGGTTTCAGCGGCCCGGACGGCATGGCCTACGCGGTGGAATCGCTGCGGGAGGTGATGCGTGCAACGGGGGCGGCGGAGAACTGATTTTGAAAGGATCCTGTATTGCCCAGCCCTTCATCCTTGCCGCCATTCAGGCTATCTGATTGCGTATGCGGTTGGGAACCGCCACGCTGGTTGAGCCGCACCGCTGGGAATACGGCGAAACGGTGGGTGAGCGATGGTTTTGGAGGGGGGCGTTGCGGGGGCGCAGCCCCTGCACAAGGGAGGGCCGAAGGCCCGACCGCCCATATGCAAAGAGAGAGTATAGAGGAGTGCGGAGAGAGTAAACAGCTCCGCTCGCCTCGTTCAGGATTGCGAATCAGTTGCGGCTGCGTAGTTGCGACGGTTTGTGAAAGAACTGTCCGCTGAAATGTAATCAATGGAGCCCGCGGCCGGCGAAGTTGCTGACCACAGATCGCGGGACACCGGCTACTGAAAACGAACCTGGGAGACCCAAACCCGATGATTGACCTTGATAATCTGCTCTCCAAATGTGAAAGAACGGTCGATTTCGCGGCCGTGCAGCTGCGCAACCTGGTGGAGGCGCACCCGGACTATTTCCCGATGTACACGCAGAACGGGAAGTGGATGCACAGCGGCGAGGCGTGGACGAACTGGTGTGAAGGCTTCCTCGGCGGGCAGCTTTGGCTGGTCTACCAGGCCACAGGTGACGAGTATTTCCGCGAGAAGGCCGAGCACTACTCCCGCCTGCTGGAACACCGCAAGACCGACCTTAACGTCCACGATCTCGGCTTCCTGTTCTTCTCCACCTGGAAACGCTGGTACGACCTGACCGGGGAAGAGGACAAGAACGCGGTCGTCATCGAAGCCGGTCAGACTCTGGCCAAACGCTTCAAGGATAAGGGCGAATACCTGCGCTCCTTTGTCTCCGACGAGAGCCTCTTCATCGACATTATGATGAACGTGCCGATCATTTTTTACGCGGCGCAGGAGACCGATGACGAAGAGCTGTGGGAGACGGCCTACCGCCACTGCCTGACGACTCGCCGCTACCTGGTGCGGGGCGACGGCAGCACCTCGCACGAAGGCATCTTCGACCTGGAGACGGGCGAATTCCTGCGCCAGACCACCCATCAGGGCTGGCGCGACGACTCCTCGTGGGCGCGCGGGCTTGGCTGGTCGCTCTACGGCTTCGGCACGGTGTACGGCCTGACCGGGGATTCCCGCTTCCTCAAGACGAGCCAGGACAACGCCTGGTTCTACATGGAAAACACGCCGGACCACGGTGTGCCGCAAAACGACTGGACGGAGCAAGACCCGCAGAACCCGCACGAAAGCTCGGCCGCGGCCATCAGCGCCAGCGGCCTGATCCAGCTATCGCAGCTGGTCGGCGATCCGACGCTGGGCAAGCAGTATCACGACTACGCCCTCCAGATCGTGGATACGCTGACCGAGCCGGATTTCGTCGCCTTCGAAGACGAGGGCTGGGAAGGCATCCTCAAGCAGGGCATGTACCACGAACGGCGGGGACTGGGGGTAAATGAAAGCGTGATGTGGGGAGATTATTTCTTCCTGGAAGCGGTGTGCAAGGTTTTAGGGGCGGAGTAGTTGTAGTTTTTAGTAGTCAGTTTTTAGTTTTTATAGGACTTTCGCTAAGCTGGCTGGAAAGCCGGGATAGTAGGTCTGCGAAGTTGGTTTCGCAGATAATCGCTGAACAGGTCAGTATGAACGCGATAGATGGTTTTGTTGAGCAAGGCAGCGTGGACCTTCAATGAAAGCCAAGCATGGTAACAGCAAGCGAGGTGATTGCGCTGCGAACGAGCTTTGCGACATTGGCATTTGGCGGAGCCTGTCAGTTGCTTCAATGCGCGGTGAAATTCTTCGACCTGCCAGCGCAACTCGTTCGCGTTTTGAGCGACTTGCGTGATCACGGTCTCATCCAGATCATTGGTGATGACCCAGTCAATGTCGCCGTTTAGGGCAACTACCTTGAACAATCTCACTTTGAAAGGCACTTTCTTGAGCTTGACAATGATGCCATGCCTAAGCCGTTCGTCGTTCCAATCGATGGCATCGAGATGAATATAGCCATCTTCTGCGCTCAGACTGACCAAGCGGTTGGCTTTGAGTGTGGTGTAGAAGGTCAATCCCAGACGGTGAACCAGCTTCAAGTTCCGCCAGGAGCCATACCAACTATCAAACAGCACCGTCTTGGCCTGTATCTGTTTGGCGCCAACCGCTCGCAGCAGCAGCTCTTGAAAATGGTCGTTCTTTGACTTGCCATCCGCTTCTTTGGCGTATATGCGGAAATCAATCGGATAACACTCGCCATCTTCACCACTGCTGTGAACCAGATTCACGACACCGATGCCGCGTACCAGTCCACCTTCAGCGCCACTGTATTGCAGCTTTACCATCTCGATTGACCGTGAATAGCGTTTGTCTTGCACACTGTCGTCAATGATCAGGTACGCATCCGGACTATCGTCGATCTGTTCTGCCACCAGTTCCCAGAGATGTCTGGCTGTGAGTCGCTCTCGTTTCAGGTAATCACTGACGACATCGTGGCTCATCCCTCCCAGATGCTCAGCCAGATTGGCACAGGTGTAGTTGATCGGCGTGCTGATAAGGTATTCGACATACTTCTGTTTTGTAATCATGTCTCAAGCTTACAGGATCCTGTCCTCCTAGCGAAAGTCCTATTTTAGTAACTGCATTAGCGGGCAACTGTTCGCTGAGAGCTGGAAATTGTGGAGTGGAAGGTGATGCTATGGCCAAAGTAGCGTTGGTAACCGGGGCGGGTCGGGGGATTGGGCGCGGCATTGCGCTGGCGCTGGCGGAAGCAGAGTGGTCGGTGGTTATTAACTATCGCGGCAATGCGGCTACGGCCAGTGAGACCGCTGGGATGGTCCGAGAGGCGGGCGGCGACACGCTGGTGGTGCAGGCCGACATCGGCTCCGCGGCGGACCGGGCGCGCCTGGTGCAGGCGGCGCTCGACCAGTTCGGCCGCATCGATCTGCTGGTGAACAACGCCGGCATGGGCCCCCGTACGCGTATGGATATTCTGGAGACGACGGAAGAGTCCTACGACGAGGTGATGAACGTCAATCTGAAAGGGCCTTTCTTCCTCAGCCAGCTGGTGGCGCGGACGATGCTGGAGCAGCTGGAGGCCGGGCCGGCAGAGACAAATGGCGGCGGGTCGCACGCGCCGCAGATTATCAATATCGGCTCGATCAGCGCCTACACGAGCAGCCCGGCGCGCGGCGAATACTGCATCTCGAAAGCCGGCGTCGGCATGATGACGCTGCTGTTCGCCGACCGGCTGGCGGAGAGCGGCATCAACGTCTGTGAGGTGCGGCCCGGCATCGTTGAGACCGACATGACAAGCACGGTGAAGGAGAAGTACGACAAGCTGATCGGCGACGGCCTGACCCCGATCCGCCGTTGGGGGCAGCCGGAAGACGTGGGCAAAGCAGTCGCCGCCCTGGCCGAGGGGCTGTTCCCTTTCTCGACCGGCGCGGTTCTGGATGTTGACGGCGGTTTTCATATGCACCGGTTGTGAGATGTGAAACGACAATGGCCAGCAGACATGGGAGACTGTAACGCATGAAACTGATCGTTTTCAGCAAGATGCTCCAGGAAAAGAGTGTTGCCGAACTGATCGAACTGGCGCAGCAGCACGGTTACGACGGCTATGACCTGGCAGTGCGGCCCGGCCATCCGGTCAACCCGGACAACGCGGCCGCGGCCCTGCCGCAGGCCCAGGCGCAGATGGAGCAGGCCGGACTGCAAATTGGCATGGTTACGGGCAACTTCGATCTGCTCACGGCCGACCATCCCCTGGCAGAGCCGCTGCTGGCGGCGATGGACAGCGCCAACGTGCGGCTGCTCAAGTTGGGCTATTTCAGGTTCGAGCCGCAGACGATGGACTACTGGGAGCAGGTGGAGAGCGTACGGCGGGCTTTTGCCGCGTGGGAGAAGCTGGCCAGCATCTACAACGTCAAGATCTGCTACCACACCCACTCCCACTACTGCATGGGCCTGAACGCCGCCGCGCTGATGCACCTGCTGCGCGACTTCGACCCCGCCTACCTGGGCGCGTATCTCGACCCCGGCCACTTCGCGGTCGACGGCGAACCGTTCGACTTCGGCCTGGCCATGGCGCGGGAGCATTTGAGTATCCTCTCGGTCAAGGATGTCCTCGTCGAGCGTGTTGAGAAGAATGGACACGGCGCGGCTAAAGCGCTGTGGGTGGCCGCGGGCGAGGGGATCGTCGACTGGACGGCCGTCTTCGGTGAACTGCGCCGGATCGAGTATGACGGTTTTCTGTCGATTCACTGCGAGTATGACATTGACGACGGCGAGGACTGGTTCGACACTTTTGTGCGCGAGGTGGCGTTTTTCCGGAAGATGAGAGATGCAGTTTCAACATAACGTATAACAATCTGAAAGGATTAAACACTCTTGCCTTACCCCTACCCACTTGTATTCAGCACGCTTGGCTCGCCGGGCTGGTCGCTGGAGCGCGCCGTTGAGCAGGCCGTCGCCGACGGCTACGCCGGGCTGGAAGTCCGCATCCTGGACGGCCAGATAATCCCGACGGACCTGCCGGCCGAGCGCCGCGCCGCCATCCACAGCCTGATGAAGCAGCACGGGCTGGTCATCGCTGGCATCGGCGCTTCCACCCGCTTCTCTTCACCGGACGCGGACGACCGCGCCAAGCATCTGGCCGACCTGCGCGCCTATCTGGCGCTGGCCAACGACCTGGAGGTGCCGATCGTGCGCACCTTTGGCGGCGGCCCTTCGGAGGGCCAGACGATGGAGGACGTGATCGATCTGGTCGCTGCAAGCCTGGCGGAAGCGGCGCCCGATGCCGAGAAGCACGGCGTCACCATCTGCTTGGAGACGCATGACGCCTTCTGCCGGGGGCAGGAGGTAGCAGGCGTACTGGACCAGGTGGATTCACCGTACGTCAAAGCGGTCTGGGACGTGCATCACCCCTACCGCATGGGCGAATCGGTCGAGGATACCTGGAACTACATCGGCGCGCGCCTGGCGCACGTCCACATGAAAGACGCCCAACTCCGGGAGGACGGCAGCTGGGAGTTGAAGCTGATGGGCGAGGGCGAAGTCCCCTGCCGGGAGATCCTCCACCTGCTCGCGGCTAAGGGCTACGACGGCTATATCTGCGCCGAGTGGGAGAAGGCGTGGCATCCCGATATCGAAGAGCCGGAGATCGCCCTGCCCCAGCACGCACGGGTCCTGCGCCAGTGGATGGCTGAGTGAGTTATCAGTTTTTAGTTTTCAGTAGCGTCATCGCTTCGAGTTGGGAATCGTTGCGAAGGACTGGAAACCAGGAGTTGGAAACGACGGGACGAGTGGGGTTGCAATGCATACGGAAAAACCGAAGGGGCTGTACCTGCTGGGCGAGAGCGCCTTTGACCGCATATACGGGGCCGATACGCGTCGCGACATCGAAGCGCAGGTGGAGATCGTCGCGCCGCTGCAGACGCCGGAGTCGATCGCGGCAGACCCGGCGGCGCTGGCCGATGTCTCGCTGATCTTTTCCGGCTGGGGCATGGCGCGCGTGGACGAAGCGTTCCTCGCCGCCGCGCCCAATCTGGAGGCGATCTTCTATGCCGCCGGCTCGGTCCGATACTTTGTGACCGACGCCATGTGGGAGCGGGACGTGCGGCTGACCAGCGGTTACGGCGCCAATGCCGAATTTGTGGCGCCGTTCACCCTGGCGCAGATTATCCTCAGCCTGAAACGCGTCTGGCATTTCGCCAACAAACTTCGCAGAGAGGAAACCTACGACGCGTTCGCGAAGGAGCCGCTGCCCGGCCTCTACACTGGTGTCGTCGGCCTGATCTCGCTGGGCCAGGTCGGCCGCCGGGTTGCCCGCCTGCTGCAGGAGACGCTGTCCGTGCGCGTTCTGGCGTACGATCCTTTCCTGACGCCGGAGACGGCCGCGGAGCTCGACGTGGAGCCGGTCGGGCTGGCCGAACTGTTCCGCCGTTGCGATGTGGTCTCGCTGCATACGCCCAGGCTGCCGCAAACGGTCGGCATGATCACCGGCGCGTACCTGGCCTCGATGAAGACGAACGCCACCTTCATCAACACCGCCCGCGGCGCGGTCGTGAACGAGCCGGAGATGATCGCCGTGCTCCAACGGCGCCCGGATCTGTTCGCCCTGCTGGATGTAACCCACCCGGAACCGCCGCCGGCCGGCTCGCCCCTCTACAGCCTGCCCAACGTGCTCCTCACACCGCACATCGCCGGCGCGCACAACACCGAGTGCCTGCGCATGGGCCGCATGATGGTGGCGGAGTTGGACCGCTATCTGGCGGGCGAACGCATGGAATATGAGATCACGCAGGAGAAGCTGCCGCTGTTGGGTTGAGGCGGACCATGTGCCGGCCGTGCAGGCGGGATCACTGGGCGCCCTCCGCTGGCCCAGGAACGGTTTCCGTGCCCGACAGGAGCGCCAATGTTTTTGCCCGGACTCGTCTCGATCACCTTTCGCCAACTCTCTGTAGAAGAGATCATCGCCCTGGTGACGCAGGCCGGCCTGGCCGCCGTCGAGTGGGGTGGGGATATCCACGCCCCGCACGGGGATGAAGCGCAGGCGCAGGCCGTCGCCCGCATGGGCGCCGACGCCGGTCTGCGCGTGGCCGCCTACGGATCCTACTATCGCGTCGGCCATCCCGAAACCGGCCCCTTCGAAGCGGTGCTGGCCTCGGCGGCGGCGCTGGGCGCGCCGCTCATACGCGTATGGCCCGGAAGCCAGGGCAGCGACAGCGCGGACGAGGCCTACTTTCAGAAAGTAGTGGCGGATAGCCGCCGCATCGGCGACCTGGCCCAGGCCGAACGGATCGGCATCGTCTACGAATTCCACGGCAATACGCTCACCGACACGAACGCGGCGGCGGCGCGTCTGCTTCAGACCGTAGATCATGCCAATGTGCGCTCGCTGTGGCAGCCGCCCCGCTA
This sequence comes from Caldilineaceae bacterium, assembly GCA_965220715.1. Taxonomy (GTDB): domain Bacteria; phylum Chloroflexota; class Anaerolineae; order Caldilineales; family Caldilineaceae; genus Bin5. Next base: position 855,652 of record OZ244843.1, on the reverse strand, counting down.
TGCTGCGCCCGCCGACAACCTCGCCGGATTGGAGATAGTGCGGCCCTGGCTGGAATATCTGCATGTCTTCCACTGGCATCTGCAGACCGGCGAACGCCGCCCCCTGGCAGAGGGCGAGGATCTGTGGCGGGACTACCTGGCGCAGGCGGCGCAGCCCGATCGCACGCGCTACGCGCTGCTGGAGTTCGTTCAGGACGACGCGCCGGAGGCCTTCCTGCGCGATGCCGCGACGCTGCTGCAATGGCTCGGCAACTAGCCTGACGCGAGCCACTGACCACGACGCATGGCCCACATCCGCCAGCAGGCCCCCACCGACCAGGACAGTCCTGGCGCGGTCCTTGCGCTCATGATCCGCCCCTGGGCGCCGGCCGCGGTCAGTGAACATGTGCGCCTGGTGCTGGGAGATAGCGAATGTGCGGCGCGCAGCGCGGTCTGGGTGGAGATCAGCTATGGGCTGGCGGGCGCGCCCCTGACGTATCTGCGTCATATCCTGCAGGTTGACAGTTGGCGCTGCGCCGAACCGATCGAACAGCTGCTCAACGGCGGGACCCCCTACGCAACCTGGCGCAGCGACTGCCCGCCGGCGTTGCTGATGGCGCGCGCCGGGGATGCCGACGCGCAGGGCAACCCGACCTATCAGGTGACTCTGCAACTGACCGTCAGCGGGCTGACCGACGGCGGCCCCCGGGACGGCTCCGCCATCACATTCGCCCTGGACCGGATCAGCGGCGAGGAACTGCTGCGCTTCGGCGAGGCCTTCGACCAGGAGTTGCGGCAGGCGCTGGAACACCATTGGCCCGAAACCACTCCGGCCAGTGCCGCGACGGCGTCGTCCGGACCGGAGGTGAATGCGTTCAGCAGCCGCGTCAACGCGGCGGCCTATGACGCGCTCGGCACCGACTACAGCCACGACTACCTGGCCGAACCATTTTTCCGTGAGGCGTTCGAGGTCTGGCTGGGGGCGTTACCCGCCAATGGCAGCGTACTAGAGATCGGCTGCGGGCACGGCGAACCGATCGCGGCCGCGCTGGCAGCCGCGGGACAGCGCGTAACCGGCATCGACCCGTCAGCGCAAATGATCGCCGAGGCCCGGCAGGCTGTGCCGGGGCAGGATTTTCGTCAGCTGGCACTGGTGGAGTTGGAGGAAGCGGACGTCTTCGACGGGGCTTGCAGCTTCTTTTCGCTGCTGTGCATGGACCCCATCGAACTGCGGATTGGCCTGGAGCGGTTGCATAGGGCGCTGAAACCCGATGCGCCGCTGCTGATCGTCTCCGGTGTGCCGGACCTGTTCACGCGCACTTCACCGCTGCGAAGCGTACAAGGCCGGACCACCTGGGAATGGCCTTACGATCACGAGGACATGGCCGCCGTCCTGACCGCGCACGGTCAGTGGCAAGTTGAGGCACCGGCGCTGCGCTTCTACGATACGGACACGCTAAAACAGATCGAGGTAGACTCGCTGGACCAGTTGGCGGCCGACCCCCGCTATCTGCCCGGCGCTGAGATGGCCGATCCGCTGGCGTTCGCGACGGGGAAGCGGACTGTGAAGGGCGTCTATGCGCTTATTGCCCGCAGGGGGGCGGTGGATAGGCCCCGTTGACATTTAACATCAATAGTCGAAAGAGCGACAGCAGCAGAGCCCGCAGGGATGGATGCCGATGAGTCTGTTAGGGATCCGGGGGGGCAACCACCCGTACGCCCTCACTATTGGTCGCAGTCACAAGCGGCCCGTAAACCCACCCGTTTCGGCTCCCAATGTTGATCTGCCACCAGTCGCCAAGGCCAGTACTCTTACCAGTGATGACGAAAAAATCGCCGGGCGCGGCCGTTCCTATGACATTGTAATTGGTACCTGGACCTTCCCTCACGTTTACTGGAGTGTCTATCGTCACCCAAGGCGTCCGAGGTGTCAGCGTAGCTGTAGTGCGGGCTTGGCCCACAGAAACAACGTACCCGGCTGGCGAGTGCGAATTTGGGTGTACGTTTGCTACGCCTAAGATGTACTCCCCAGTATAAGGCGCCTGGAAGACGATTCTTGCATCCCGCCCGAACAGACCTCCACCGCTGTTCTCATCTCTTAACCACACCTCTAAAGTCTCCCCCTGATAGCCCCATACAGTGAGTTGAGTGTCGGCCAAGATTGACCGCGCCACAATCTCGACCGTCTCATTTCTCTCAAGGTCCAGAAAAAAGTAATCAATATCTGTTGGGAAATCGATGTTACCGTGGAGGATCTGTCCAATCTGGATTTGTCTGCCTCGGTCTGGGTCATCGAACTGCACAAGTCGGTGGCTCGCTGCCAAGGTTATCTCGTCTGAAACCTGCGATAAAATCAGGAAAAGCGGTCCATAGCCTCTCGTAACAAAGGAATATGAACTGGCTTCGTCATCTGCGTGTATGTTGCCATAGGTGTCGACGAGCTTAAACCTGACATCGTCCCCACCGATAAACTCGATTCCGATTGCTGTTCCGGCCGGTTCGTCAATAATGTAGGCGTCCCCATGGCTTCGCGGCGTCAGTTTGTGACGGAGAGTGCCGCCTCCCAAATTCAGTTGCCTCTTGCCAAGGCCGGACGGATCCCCGCCGGCGATCAGTTGACGGACGCGCGGCAAGAGGTCGGCGGACGAGGCGGCAAGTCCGAACTCCACGAAGGCCCTAAAACCACTGATTCCGATCACAGCGCCCGTATCGGAGACAAGCGCGCCGCCACTTTGTCCGCCTGTGATCGCAGCATCGGTCTGGAAATAGGTGATGCCAACCGGCTCCCACTCTCGCAGACGCGACAGAATGCCCCGAGTCATCGTCGTTTTCGGATAGGCTTCGACCTCGGCTGGATAGCCGATAAGGTACATCTCGGAGCCAATTGCCATGTTCTCTCCGTCAAGCATAGGCACGGGTTCCACAGGGGTAGAAATTGGGCCAAGTACGGCCAAGTCCACCAACAGGTCCCAGCCTACCACCGGCACATCCCTGAAATCAGTACCATCCGGGAACACGACGCTAACCGCGTCGAACGGCCAGACCACATGGGCATTCGTTACTACATATCCCCCTTCGACAAGAACCCCGCTGCCGCTGCCTTTTCTTGTACGAATGAAGGCGATTGCCGGCGAGACCTTTTCGAAAATATGAGCGGAGGAGAGCTTCTCTGCGGCTGCCGTTGATGTAGAAGCTGTCGCGAAGCAAAACGGCAACTCAAGTTCCTCAAAATCATTGCCCTCAACGTTCTCCAAAACAGCAGGAACACACCCTCCCAATCGGTTACCAGATAGGTAAAGCTGTTCTAGAGTAGAGAGGTTTCCCAGTTCTGGTGGGATATCCCCACTCAGCTTATTGTCTGCGAGGCCTAGCCCTGTCAATTTTGTGAGGTTGCCCAACTCTGAGGGCATGGTCCCACTCAACCCGTTGCCCCAGAGGCTCAACGCCGTCAGTTTTGTGAGGTTGCCCAATTCTGAGGGAATTGCACCACTCAATTTATTCGAGTGGAGGAATAGCTCTTCCAGGTTGGTTAGATTGCCAAGTTCTGGCGGAATAGTTCCGCTCAATTCGTTTTGCCCAAGATACAACTCTTTCAGATTTGTAAGTTTGTCCAGTTTTGGCGGAATTGGTCCACTTAATCGGTTCTCCGTAAGACCTAGCCATTCCAGGTTGGTCAGATCGCCCAGTTCTGCCGGAATTACCCCTGTCAATTTATTTGAGTAGAGGCCTAATTCTTCCAGATTGGTTAAGTTTCCCAATTCAGTCGGGATCGTTCCGCTCAACTCGTTTTTCCCCAGGTGCAGCATTTCGAGGTTGGCAAGCCTGCCTAGTTCAGGGAGAATTGGGCCAGTCAGTTCGTTACTCCAGAGGCTCAGCTCAATCAGGTTGGAAAGGACGCCTAGGGCCGACGGAATCGTACCGCTCAACTGGTTCTCTGAAAGATACAAGACTTCCAGATGGGTAAGGTGGCCCAATTCTGATGGAAGCGTACCGTTCAATTCATTGTCCGAGAGGTCCAGGTCAATAACGCGATCGTTCTCGTCTGTGATGACACCATACCAAGTCCCGATTGGCTTGTCGCTCAGCCAATTCTGGTTGCTCACCCAGTTGTCACCATCAGTGGCTTCATAGAGCGCAATCAACGCGTCTTTGTCTGTGCAAATGGGCAAACCAACTTCGTTCAGATCATTTTCCTTAACATCCTGCCATACTTCGGGTATGCATCCGTTTAACCGGTTGTCAGCCAGAAAAAGCACCTCTAGGCCAGAGAGCTTGTTTAACTCCGGTGGAATGTTACCAGTCAACCGATTGACATGAAGGGCCAACCCTTTCAGCCTTGCGAGGTTACCAAGATCTGGCGGAATGTTACCAGTCAACCGATTCCCAGAAATAACAAGCAATTCCAGTCTAGCGAGCTTACCCAGTTCTGGAGGAATCATTCCTCCCAACCGATTCCAAGAGAGCGCAAGCTGTTCCAGGTTGGCGAGCTTACTTAGTTCGGGCGAAATCAAACCAGTCAACTGATTTGAGTAGAGAAATAGATGTGTCAATCTTGAAAGGTTTACCAATTCTAACGGAATCGTCCCGCGCAACTGATTCACTGCGAGGCCTAGCACTTCCAGCTTGGTAAGGTTGCCTAGTTCTGGAGGAATCGTGCCACTCAACTCATTTTCAGAAAGATTCAGGGCAATAACGCGACCGCTATCGTCCACTGTGACCCCGTACCAATCCCCAAGTGTCCTGTTGCTCAGCCAGTTGTCGTTTTCAAGCCAGTTGTCACCGTCTGTAGCTTCGTAAAGCGTAACCAATACGTCTCTATCCGAACAGAACTGCAAAACGATTTCGTCCAGATCACTTTCTTCAATATCACGCCAAATCTCGGGCAGGCATCCACCTAATCGGTTGTCTGCGAGGTATAGCTGTGTCAGTCCAGAAAGGTTTTCCAGCTCTGGCGGAACTGCTCCGCTCAATTCATTACCCCAAAGACTTAAGCCCTCCAGGTTTATGAGGTTGCCCAACTCTGGTGGAATCGCTCCGCTCAATTGATTGTCCGAAAGGGCCAGCATCGTTAAATCAGTCAGATTGCCTAATTCTGATGGGATCGTTCCGCTCAACTGGTTTCCCCAGAGAAACAATCTTTCCAGGTTCGTGAGGTTCTCCAATTCTGTCGGAATCGTCCCGCTCAGTCGGTTTTCCGAGAGGTACAGCCATTCCAGGTTGGTGAGTTTGCCTAATTCTGATGGAATCGAACCGCTCAGCTGATTGCCCGAAAGCATCAGCCATCTCAGGTTGTCGAGTTCTGCCAATTCTAACGGAATCGTCCCTCGTAAATTGTTTTCGAACAAAGCCAGCAATTCCAAGTTGGATAGGTTACCCAATTCTAACGGAATCCCGCCACTCAACCGATTGTCGAATAGGGATAGCACTTCCAGGCTGGTGAGGTTGCCCAACTCTAACGGAATTGTGCCGCTCAACTGATTCTGTGAAAGGTTCAAATCTTCTAAGTATATGAGGCTGCCCAACTCTGGTGGAATCGTGCCGCTCAGCTCGTTTTCCGCAAGATCCAGTTCAACAACGCGACCGTTTCGGTCCGTTGTGACGCCGTGCCAGGAATCGAGCGGTGCATTGGAGAGCCAGTTCCTGTTGTTCGTCCAGTTGTCGCCGTCGGTATCCTGGTAGAGTGCCTCTAACGCGTCCATCTCTGCATCTTGGGCCACAACGATACGTGACGATGCATAGACCTTAGGGCCTCTCAGCCCAGCGATCAAGGAACACACAGCAAAGAAGACAATCAGGATTCTGAAAAATGACTTCATGACATCCCTCCTGCGTGCTGAATGGACCAACAGGTCGAAACATCTAGAGTTTTAGAAGGAAATGGTGCGAGGATCTCAGTTGATTATACAAAACCTTTACGAAACCAGGAAATTGGACTGGAAAGAATAGCCCCGCGTCTTTCAGACCCGGGGCCAAAGTACCGTTACAGCTTGGTATCGAAGTCACTTGGCGCGCACCGCTTTGGTCGGCTGAAGCTGTTCGATTTGATTCCATGCAACCACGGCCATGGAAGGCGCCTTCCCTCTCGTTTCGCTGTCGAGTTCAACCATGTCGGATTCGGCAACGATGGCCGCTTCTTCTCAGTGTTACCTCAAAATCTCAACGAATACCTTGTCCCTCCGTTTCTCGCTATTCATGGACCCTTTTCTTCATCAGTTCGCCTTGCGCAGATTGCTTGCGCTGAATGCGCTACCGTTTCTCGGTATGAAAGCGATTGTAGGATCTGCCACGGCATAAGCAACTTGAAAACTCCCGGCTGCGAACAAAATCTCCTTCAAGCAACATCCGCGCCGAACGCGCCCTTGACCACGATCTTGAACGCCGTCTGCCCATCCAACTCATAGCCGCCGTCGAGCGCGTCGAAGCCTTCGGGCACACGATCCAGGGGCAGGACGTGGCTGATGACGGCGCTGAAATCGACGTCACTGCTCTCTAACACCGCCACCGCGCGCGTGAAATGGTGGTAACGGCTGCCCCACACGCCTTCCAGCCGCAGATTGGGGCGCAGAAAGTGCCGGTGCGGGTTTACCGTGACCGTGCCGACATCTACAAAGTGGCCGACCTCGACGAAGACGCCATCCTCCTTCACCAGCTCCAGCCCTTCGGGGAAGGCCGGCAAGAAGCCCGCGGCCTCGATCACGACATCGGCGCCGGCGCGGCCCGGCGTCATGGACAGCGCCATCTCCCTGCGCTCATCGGCGTCGGGCACGTCCATGATATCGACCGTCTCGTGCGCGCCCAGTTTGCGTGCAAGCTCCAGGCGGCCGGCCGGACCGCCGATGACGATCAGGCGGCCCGCGCCGCTGATCCTGGCCGCGATCAGACACATCATGCCGATCGGACCGGCCCCCTGCACGATGACCGTGTCGCCGATCTTTATGTCGCCGCGCAGTGCGCAATGCACGCCGACCGTAAACGGTTCGGCCAGGACGCCCACCTGCGGCGGGGCATCAAACTTGATCATGCAGGACTCCGGGTCGGAGAGGTAGATGTAGTCGGCGAAGCCGCCGCTGAAAGGTTCATCCGCGCTGCGGTAGCCGTAGATCATGCCGCCGTTGCGGGGATGAAAGACGACCCGGTCTCCCTCTTTGACCGGGGTGCCGTTAAAGTCGGTGGTCAGGCCTTTACCCAGGGCTTCGATGATGCCGACGTTTTCATGCCCCAGCATCGTTGCCGGCTCGATCCCCTTCTGCCAGTTGTGAATATCGGTGCCGCAGATGCCGCATAGCTCCTGCCGCAGCAGAACTGTGCCCGGCGCGGGGTCCGGCACGGTGTATTCGCCAGTGCTGAACTGTTGTCCTTCTGTGGAAACTGCCAGTCCTACCCTTGTCATCTTTATCTCCTTAAAGGTTCCCTCTGTACTCAGCGCCTGGACCCGCGGCCGGGCCAACCACACCCACTCCACGCCCACCGACCGCAGTGGGCTCGAGCAGCGGATACTGCTGCACAACAACGCGGCCGCGTTCTGTGGATTGGCGTGATAAGGTGCTCAGGAGGCTCCAAACGCCCCCCGCACCGCTATCTTGAAAGCCGTCTTCCCATCCAGCATATAGCCGCTGTCGAGCGCGTCAAAGCCCTCCCGCACCCTCTCCAGAGGAAGGATATGGCTGATCACAGGCGCGAAGTCGATGCCGCCGCTCTCCATAACCGCTACCGCGCGCACGAAGTGATGGAAGCTGCTACCACGAACGCCTTCCAGCCGCAGATTGGGGCGCAGAAAATGCCGGTGCGGGCTCACCGCAATCGTGCCGACATCCACGTAGTGGCCGACCTCGACAAAGACACCGTCCTCCTTTACCAGTTCCAGCCCTTCGGGGAAGGCTGGCAGAAAGCCGGCGGCCTCGATCACCACATCGGCGCCGGCGCGGCCCGGCGTCATGGACAGCGCCATCTCCCTGCGCTCATCGGCGTCGGGCACGTCCATGATATCGACCGTTTCGTGCGCGCCAAGTTTGCGGGCAAGCTCCAGGCGGCCGGCAGGACCGCCGATGACGATCAGGCGGCCGGCGCCGCTGATCCTGGCGGCGATCAGGCACATCATGCCGATCGGGCCCGCGCCCTGCACGATGACAGTGTCGCCGATTTTGACTCCGCCGCGCAACGCGGCATGCACGCCGATCGTAAACGGCTCGGCAAAAACGCCCACCTGCGGCGGCGCCTCCGACTTGATTATGCACGACTCTGGGTCGGACAGGTAGATGTAGTCGGCGAACCCGCCGCTGAAGGGCTCTCCCGCGCCGCCGTGACCGTAAGCCCTGACAGTGTTGCGGGGATGGAAAACGACACGGTCTCCCTCTCTAATCGGGGTGCCGTTATAGTCGGTGGTCACGCCTTTGCCCAGGGCCTCGATCACGCCGACGTTTTCGTGTCCCAGCATCGTTGCCCGCTCGATCCCCTTCTGCCAGTTGTGAATGTCGGTGCCGCAGATGCCGCCTAGCTCTTGCTGCAGCAGCACCGTGCCCGGCGCGGGGTCAGGCACGGTGTATTCGCCGATGCTGAACTCTTTCCCAACGGTGACAACTGCCTGCCCTGTCCGTGTCATGGAGGACTCCTGTATGCTTCAGGCACTCAGGGAGATTATCTGCGGCTGGACCACCCGCGTCAACTCTTCAACCGTCAGTTGCAACATCGTCCTGTCGTCGCCGCCGCCGGCGTAGACAAACCCGGGGCCAAGGGCCGCGATCGAGTTGTCCAGCAGAACCTGCACATCGGTGCAATGGCCGAATGGGGGCACACCGCCGGCCGGATATCCGAGCAGCTGCAGCACGACATCCGGCGGGGCCAGCTTGATGCGCTTGATGCCCACGCCGCGGTGGTCTGCCAGCGGGCGTTTCTCCACCCGGCGTTCGCCATGGCTGATGACGACAAACGGGGCCGGCGGAGCATCCCGTTCCCCCGGCTTCTGCGCCAGAAACAGCAGCGTTTTGAGAATGCGATCCGGCTCCACGCCGAGGGCTGCGGCGGCAGCCGGCACGGTGGGCGTATCGCCAATTTCACGCAAAATCCGGGCGTCAATCCCGTTTTCGTCAATGTACTGCTGCAGATCGTCCGGTGTACGCATAAGGTTTCCCGTCATCTTTCAATGCAACTTCTCGCTGGCTGAAATGTACCAGTACACCAGGGGATACGCAAACGGTTCCTGCCTGAATCGTGCCGCAAGTGGCGCGCAGCTTGCCGTTGTGATAGCATACTCAGCGACAGTCGCGTTGGGCGTCGCGCCCCACGGTCTAGTTTTCAGTTTTGGTGAACTTCGGCCCGCGCAAGGTGTTACTGAAACCTAAGAACTAACCACTAAAGACTAACCGACGCTATGCCAACCACATCCATACATGGAACACCCGATTACGCCGAGTTAGATGCGCTGGGGCTGGACCCCTCCGAAGTCGTCTATTTTTCGTCGAATATCAACCCGTATGGTCCGCCGGCGTCGGTCGTCGAGGCGGTTCAAGATGAGATAAGCCGCTCCTTTCTGGCGCGCTACCCGGACAGCCGCAGCCAGCGCCTGCGCGAAAAGATCGGCGCCTACCACGGCCTGCCGCCGGACGCGGTGCTGGTGGGAAACGGCACCGCCGACCTGATCTGGCTGCTGGCCCACGCCTATGGAAACAACCGCCAGGCCGCCATTCTATCGCCCACATTCAGCGAGTACGCCGACGGCGTCATCATGGCCGGGGGACATCCCAACCATCCTGTCCTGCCCGGCTGGCAGCGCATCAGCCGCCGCCGTTTCGCCCCGGCCGGCACGACGCTGGCGCAAACCCGGAAGGCGTTGCAGTCGGCCGCGCCCTGGCTGGTCTTCATCTGCAATCCGAACAACCCTACAGGCGAGTACCTGTCACCGGGCGAGTTGCGCTATCTGTGGGAAGGCGCGCTCGATGCACTGTGGGTCATCGATGAAGCCTATGCCGAGTTCACCGAAGACCCCTGGAGCGCGGCGCAGTGGGTCATGGCAGGAACGAATGGCGACTCCAGAAGAACGCACGGGCCGGGCTGCGTCGTCCTGCGCTCGATGACGAAGGATTTCGCTCTGGGCGGGCTGCGCCTCGGTTACCTGCTGGCGGCGCCGTCGATCGTCGAACGCTTGCAACAGGTGCAGCCGCCGTGGAGCGTCAACGGCGTTGCCCAGTTGGCCGGCCTGGTGGCGCTGGATGAAATGAACTGGCGCGAAGAGACGACCGCCCGTCTACGCAAGGATGTCTGGGAGCTACAGGAGGGTCTGCGCGCCTGCGGCTACGCACCGCTGCCGACGACCGTCAGCTACTTCCTGCTGCCGGTAGGAGATGCCGAGTCGATGCGCGAACGGCTGGTCGCTGAGCGGATGTTTGTGCGCGACTGCACCTCCTTCGGCCTGCCCGATCATATCCGCATCGCCGCCAGACCGCCGGATGAGAACGCCCGTCTTCTCGACGCCATGAATCGCTTTGCCCGCCAGCCGGCTTGACAATCGCAAACACCGGTAGCCGCGAACCGCTGACCACTGGCCTCTGGCCTCCGCAGTCATGATTGAAGCAATCACCTTTGATTTCTGGGACACAATCGCGATCGACGATTCGGATGAGCCGAAGCGCCGCGCCATGGGCCTGCCAAGCAAAGCCAGTGCGCGCATCGAGTTGTTCGCCGGTCACGTAACCAAAATGCACCCGGAGATCGGCTACGAGCAGGCGGTGCTGGCCTATCAACACGCAAATCAGCATTTCCAGCACGTCTGGAACGAGGAACAGCATACGCCGGGCATCGCCGCCCGCATGTACGACGCCTACGAATATCTGGGGATGCGGCCAGGGCCGGGGCGGTTCGCCCGCCTCATGCGCGAGGTTGATGAGCTGGTCCGCGAGATCGAAACAATGGAGGTGCGCATCCAGCCGGACTTTACGCCGGGCGTGCATACTGCCCTCGATGAGCTTTCGATGCACTACAAGCTGGGCATCATCTCCGACACGATCCACACAACCGGGCGCGGGCTGCGCTATCTCCTGCAACGCCAGGGCCTGCTGCGCTACTTCAGCTACATGCTCTTTTCTGACGAAATCGGCGCATCCAAACCGGAGCCCATGGTCTTCCGGCAGGCTGCTCTCGGTCTGAGCGCCGCGCCCTACCAGATTGTCCATATCGGTGACCGCGAAAACAACGACATCGTCGGCCCTCTCTCGATCGGCATGAACGCCATCCTCTTCACCGGCGTCAAGGACCGCGGCAGCGACTCGACGCAGGCCAATGCCGTCTGCCGCACATACGCCGCGCTGCCCGCCATCGTCCGACGCCTTTCGGCCACAATCAGGCCCTTCCAACCCGGTTCGGCATAGTGGAGTCTTCGCTGCACAACGCATACGAATCCCTGGCAGCCCGCTTCGCAGCCCACTTTCCCCCGCGGCTGCAAGGACCCCGCACCGTCGGCCGCGAAGCCGAATTCCCCGTCGTCGACCAGGCCGGCCGCGCCGCCGATATCGATCAGTTGTGGCCCCTCCTGCTGAAGAATAAAGATGCTGCAGAAAGCAGCAAGAGGGGTTCTCTCTCTCCTCTGAAAGTAAAGCGAGATGCCGTCAACACCGACCTCATCGTCGGCCTCGACGGCGCCTCCTACAGTTATGCGCTCGAAGTGGGCAAGGGCACCATCGAGCTCAACGTCGGCCCCTGCGCCACCCTCTTCGAACTGGAAAGCGCCTTCCGCAGCGCGCTGGAGCGGCTGGTGCGGGCCGCGGCGCAGCTGGGTTGGCGCGTGTTGGGGTATGGCGTGCAGCCGCTCAGCCCGCCTACACGCGCCCTGCTCTCGCCCAAACAGCGCTACGGCGCCCTCGCCGACATCATGGGCGCGGACTGGATCTGGTACACCGTAACCGCCAGCGACCAGGCCCATGTCGACGTCAGCCGCGATGAGGCGGTCAGCGTGCTCAATTTCGGCAATCTGATGGCACCGGTCATTGTCGCCCTGTGCGCCAATTCGCCGGTGGTGGCCGGCAAACTCACGGACGACTGCTCCGGCCGCGAGGGCCGCATGATCGATGCCCCCTACGGCCGGCGCCACGGCATGATCGACCGCCCTTACGCCGACCTGACCGACTTTGTCGCCCGCCTCAGCCGGCTGCCCTCCCTGCTGCGCCGCGAAGGAGAGCTCCTGCTGCCCGACGGACGTCCCTTCGCCGACGTGCTGCGCGCCGACTATGGAACTACGAGAAGTGAGGGCGCGGATCTCTCTCCTCACCCCCCTTCACACTCTCCCGGCTGTTTAGACGCTTTTCTGCTGCACGATCACTATATCTGGCACAACGCCCGCCTGCGCACCGCCTACGCCACGGTCGAGCTGCGCCCGGCCTGCCAGCAGCCGCCGCACGAACTGATGGCCGCCGCCACCCTCTATCTGGGGCTGGTCGAAGGACACGAGCAGATCACTGACTATATACAGACCGCGCTGGCGCCGGCTCATGGACAGAACGAAGTTCTCACTCCTCACTCCTCACTCCTCTCCCCTCACTCCTCTTTCCGCCTGCTGGCCGCGCATGAAACAGTACCACCACCAGGTGATCCGCGCCGGCCTGGCCGCGCCCGACCCGGCGCCCGGCTTCCTGTCCGAGGTCCTCGCGCTGGCTGAGGCCGCCCTCGCCCGCCGCGGCTACGGTGAGGAGAGCATGCTCGCTCCTCTATGGCAACGGCTGGAACGGAGGGAGAATCCGGGTCAGCGGGTGCGGCGGGTTTTCAAGGCGGAGGGGGTGGAGGGGCTGATAGAGGTTTCCGATGTGGAGAGTTACTTGTGAGAGAGGTAGCGGCAGTCATCCGGGCCGGACGAGAGAGAGGTACGAGGCACTTTGTGGCGGTCCCGCGGTTCGGGCCGTTAACGATGCCGCTGGGGATGTTCGGCTTGACGCGGCACTGGTCCATGGTGCACTCCAGCGCGGCACAGTAGCCTTTTTCGGATTTGTGTGGGGGGGAGGGTGATTATTTTGATTGAGTTCGCGCGAGTTATGGTAGAGTAGAGTTCCAATATAATGCTACATTCGCTGGCAAACAGGTAATAGCTTGGGCTGACTTGCAGGTCAAGGGGCGTCGTCGCTAACTGGCCAGTGATCTATCCCTTCACGTGCTCGGTGAGCTGCGCCATTAAACACGCAAACTCGTGGTCTGGTTTTCAGAGTCAGTCACACTGATTTTGACTGAAGGGGAATGACCCTTTTCCTATGCCGAATGAGGGAACCGGAACAATGAACCCACAAGTGTCGGTATCAAAAACCACACTAACCGCCTTCTGTCAGGAGCACGGTATCAGGCGGCTCGCCGTCTTTGGGTCAGCACTGCGCGATGACTTCGGACCTGACAGCGATATCGACCTGCTCGTCGAGTTCGAACCGGACCGTATCCCGGGACTGCTGGGTGTCGCCGGTATGGAACTGACGCTATCCGAACTCTTCGCGGGGCGGAAAGTCGACCTGCGCACAGCCGAGGATCTGAGTCCATACTTCCGTCAGGAAGTTCTGGCCAGGGCCGAAGTTCAATATGAGCAGGCATGACAGAATCCGCTTGCGCCACATGATCGAAGCCGCGCGTGAGGCTGTGTCGTTTGCGCACGGCCGGGTGCGGGAGGAACTGGAGACCGACCGCCAGCTGCTCCTTTCGCTGGTCAAGGGTATCGAGATCGTTGGCGAAGCCGCGTCCCAGATAACCGACTCGACTCGGAAGGAGTTGGCCGCCATCCCCTAGGCCAGTATTGTCGCAATGCGAAACCGGCTTTTTCACGCCTATTTCAGCATCAACCTCGATATCCTTTGGAAGACGGTGCAGGAAGACCTTCCAAGCCTGATCGACCAGATGGAGCGGGTTGTACCCCCTGAATCCTGCTAAGGCTGACTACAGCGTAAACAAAGTCTACAGAATCCACTTCTCGATTATCCGCCGCGCGACCGGGACCGGTCGGTCCGCGCTTTAGTTCCAGTTTGCCGGGCGGAAGCGCGGCGGCCTGGCCGCGCCCGAGCCGGCGCCCGGCTTTCTGGCAGAGGTCCTCGCGCTGGCCGCAGCCGCTCTCGCCCGCCGCGGCTACGGCGAGGAGCGCATGCTCGCTCCCTTATGGCAACGGCTGGAGCAGAAGGAGAATCCGGCCCAGCGGGCGCGGCGGGTCTTCACGGAGGAGGGGGGGGCTGATAGAGGTTTCTGATGTGGAGAATTACTTGAGGAAGAGGTAGCGGCAGTCATCCGGCCCGGAAACCTGTTCCCATTTGGGGATGTGCTCCCCCAATGACAGGTTCATATCGACCACGAGTTTCACGGTCATGGAAGGAAAAGCGGAACCTCCCGCTATTCCAACCTCCATGCTGCAAAGGCTAAGGATTGGTCGATATCTTCCCTCTCAAGGTACGGGTAGGCTGCCACGATTTCCTCGGCTGACCTCCCGGCTGCCAAGAGGCTGACGACAGTTCCAACCGTCACGCGCAACCCCCGAATGCATGCTTTGCCGCCCATGACGGTAGGGTCGAAAGTGATTCTCGGGAATGCTTCCATGCTCTACCTTTCTGCGTGCGCGTCATGCTTGCGGCGACCTTGCGCTCAGCCGCCTAAGACCGCGAGGAAACGTCGCCACTTTGTGCCGCAATCTCGTCGGATGTCACATCGACACTCTTGTCCTTACCTTGTGCTCAGGTTGTAGTTACGATCCAAGCGGGTCGCAACTTGTCGCAGAAAGTGCCCCTGCAGTCACGAGGGCCTGATTGAAGGAAAATGCCTGGTATCAGATTCAAAGACCGATCCACGAGATTTGACAAACTGTGCCCTCCACTGTAACATTTGTTCTATTCCTTTCGTTGTTTACAGTCTGGCGTCCATAGAGTTCGTTACTGAAATCTTCGATTTGTAGACGTACCAGTTGCAGCGCCTCGTATCGACATCTCATGTTGATCTGTATGGCGTTTTCACCTTCCCGGCCTTGCTCAAAGGCACGATCTGTACCACGCGTTGGAAGCGGCTTGACATCTGCACATTCAGTCTTGGTGACGGAGAAGAGTGGTAGTATGGGCGGAACGGATTATGCGGACAGTAACATAAGGAAGGAGCGGTTCTCTCTAGCATACATCAGGGCTGTCGCTGCCCACGCGGGTTTCTATACCGATGAGCCGCAGGTGGATAGAGGCAGTATAGACGGCGTTCTGGGGGCTGACTTTGGAAGAGGCCCCAGAATCGAATTCCAGGCCAAAGCAACTTCTCAAGACATTCTGCGTGAGAACGAATTGGCTTTTCCCTTGCCCATCGGAAACTATAGGGACTTGTCACAAGATGCCATGATCCCCCGCATCCTGATAGTTGTTCTTATGCCTCAAGAACGGGCACAGTGGCTACACCAAACAAGCAGTGAACTCTGTCTGCGTCACTGCGCCTACTGGCTTTCATTGAAAGGGCAGCCGCCGGTACCCAATATGACCAGCGTTACCGTTCACATTCCTGTTGCCAACATCTTCGGCAGTGAGCAGCTTTCTGTTCTGATGGAAAGGGTCGAAAGGGGGGAGTCGGAATGAGAGTTGACATTCGCGACCGGGAGGCGTTGACTTCGCTGTCACTCTTAAGCCTACGTACATATCTCAAATCGCGGCAGTGGATTGACGAGGGCGATTGGGGAAATCGAGCGACGCTCTTTAGCAAGGACCATGAAAACAGAAAGTGGGAAATCCTCTGTCCATTTCAAGACACATTCGCCGACTTTGCCGAAGCGATGGGCGAAGCGATTGCGGTTCTCGCCACCGTCGAAAACAGGTCGCAGCTAGACGTATTCCATGATTTGGAACGTACTGGAGCGGATGTTATTCATATGCGCTCACCGAACGGGATGGCTGAGAAGTCACTCTCTCTTCGCCAGAACGCGGAAATGCTTGACGCCGCCTACGTTATGTTGGCCTCAGCCGCCCGCGCCGCCGAAAAACCCAGCGCGGCCTATCGCGGCAGAGCCAGCTCTAATGTGGCTGACTATCTTGATAATGTGCAACCCCTTCCGGGATATCATGAAGGATACGACCTGACGCTGCATTCCCCAGTGCCGGCGGGATTCGGTACGCAGACCGATTTCGGTGACGCCTATACTGCACCTTTCCCCCGGCGGGCTACGAAACAGTTATCCAAAGCTCTTCACCATACTTCGCGGGCAATCACCGAAACGGTATCCGAAGATACGCTGGAACCCTTCAGTCAGGCGGTAAAGGAAGGTGTTAGCGCCAATCTTTGCGAATCGATAGCGACACTGGCAGAAAACGGGCGGGGAATCGAGATAGCCCTGTTTTGGGCAAATGTTCGCCCGTCAAACGTCCCGGATACAAACTACAAGTTTACTGAGACTTCGGCGGGCATTCTGTCGGAGGCGGCCGATTTCCTTCGTCGCAATGACCCTTCCTTTGACGAACACTTGATAGCCCAGGTTGTCAGACTGGAGAGAGAACCTGACAATTTCGATGGGAAGGCAGTCCTCTTGACCGTAAGGGACGAGAGACTGTTCCGCATTCAGGTTGAATTTGAGCAACCTGCCTACGACATGGTGATTCAAGCATTTCGAGACCAGAAGTTCGTCAGCTTGGATGGTGATATACTTCCAACAGGCAATGGGTATGTATTGCGACGTCCCCGGAACCTGACTTTCGTTGAGAACGACGGTTGATTCTTTGTCAGGCTACTTTAGGCGTGCGCACTAGACCGCACTAAGGGAGAGGGTGCCTATCCTTCTCTCAAGCGCCATCACGCCTCACACACTACGCCATCCCCGTCCGCAAATATCCATCCGGCGCATTCCACCTCTCCACCAGCGCTTTCCTGAACCCACGCCACCCCCTACGCCGCCTCCACAAACACCCGCACATCATAGAAGCTGGCCGACGCGCCCATGTCGGTCTCGTCCTGCGCCGTCAACTGGTTGACATTGCGGCCGTGGGCGCTGTGCTTGTTCCACCAGATCCCCGGCTGTGAGTCGCTCCCTTTTCAGGTAACTGCTGACGACATCGTGGCTCGTGTCTTCCAGATTTTCTGCCAAGTTCGTGCATGTGCAGTTGATCGGCGTCCTGATCAGATATTCGACATATTTCTGTTTTATTATCAACTTTCAAGTTTACCTGCTCTTGACATCCCAGCGAAAGTCCTGACCCTTATCCAGGAACTCTGCTGATTCCATGAACAGGCCCTCGCCGATCCACGCGCCCCTGCAAGGTTTCGCCGCCGCGGTAACAGACAAAATGACACAGAGCACGCTCGGCGAGCCGGAGGAGCAGGCTGGAAAATCTGTGTTTTCTGTTGTACCTACTCAAGTGATAAAGGTCTCAGATATCTATTGTTGGCGGTTGCGCGCCGATTAAGCGTCTGAGAACGATCATTCCGACCCTAAAATGCCTGCTTGGGGCAGCCTGAGACATGTGGTACTGTTTTTACAGTTCATGTTACGCAATTGGGCAGCAAGACGCACTGGGTCCAACCGGCATGGGACATCGAAAGCCTGTTCCAACGCAGAGAGATACAGGTGGGTCTTGAGCGCATCGTGGCTCTTCCTGGTGCGCATTTCTAACATCTCCAGCTTGGTGAAGGCCCAGAGCGCGACTGCAAAGTGATGGGTCAGAGTGGTTGGCGTGCGGGTCGCTGATTTGGCGAGTGATGCGCTCTGTTTGAGCAAACGAAGACGCTCTTCCACTTTCCATCGTTTGTGACGTATTGTAATGATCCCATACTGCTGAACAGGTCGTGCCTGCTTGCCTTGTCCATCAACACCGACATGCAGGTCGCGGTCGTTTCCGCAAATGGACTCAGAAGATTGTCCGATGCCGAGACGTCCTGAATCATCTGGTCGTAACCTTGAATGGACTTGCGGAAATTACGGGAGTCCAAGTTGAATGAGGATAGACCTGGTCGAGAGTCGCAACGCAACTGGTAGATGGCAGCATTGGAGGCGCCTTAAATGAAGATTACCAAGATTGAAACCTTTCGCGTCCGTGTACCGCTGCAGCCCGTCAGTTGGCACAGTGCCAATATCGACGGTTTGGGCGGCCCCTGGTGGGATTCCCCTATCGTGCTGCTGCGGATGACCACAGACAGTGGTCTCAGCGGGCTGGGCGAGGCGCCCAAAGGCCTGGCAGAGGGCACAATCCGCCAGTATGCGCCATTGTTTGACGGGCAGAATCCATTTGAGATGAACTGGCAGAATCTGCCCATCGGCGACCTTTGGAGCCCAGAGAGCGGGGCCTATCAAGCCTATGAAATGGCCCTGTACGACCTGGTGGGCAAGGCGCTGGAGCTGCCGGTCTACCAGTTGCTCGGCGGCGCCTATCGTGACCGGGTGCGAACGTCTCTTTGCAGTGGGCAGATGTGGCCTGAGGATGCGGCGCAGCGGGCTCGGCAAGCCGTGGATATTGGGTTGGGTGTGCTCAAGATGAAAGCCAAGGTGGGCGATCCCGTGGTCGAGCGCATTGCGGCCATCAACCAGGCAGTTGGCACAGCCGTTAAAGTGACCATCGACCCGATGCAGCACCTGCAACATCCGATACACGTACTTGAGTTGGCCCGCGGCCTGGAGCCGTATCACGATAACATCGAATGCCTTGAGGATCCCGTCTCGCGCAGCAATTTGGATTGGTACGTTTCGCTGAGGGAGAAGCTGGACTTTCCGCTGGCATTGCACCTGGGCAGTCTTCAAGATGTCGTGAACGCCGTCAAGCGCGAGGCGTGTGATTACCTGAACCTGGGGGGTAGCCTAAACGAGTTCAAGCAGGGCACGGCGATTGCCGAGGCGGCCGGTATGCCTGTCTGGCATGGGTCGGGAGCTGGCCTGGGTATTTCGGAGGCGAGCTACCTCCATGCATGCGCAGCGACCAAGGCAACAACGCTGTCCAGCGATATCGTCGGAGAGTTCCTACGCGTGGATGATCTCATTGTCCGCCCTCTGGATTTCGAGGACGGTTACGTCAAGGTCCCGCAGCAGCCGGGCCTGGGTGTTGAGTTGGATGAGGAAGCGTTGGAGCGATTCGGAGTTCGCAAATCGTGAACAGTGACGGGCGCATCCCACAATGTTCGACAACTGCGAAGCGCCTCTTCAGCCGACGAGAAAAGCCCTGCTGCATAGAGATCGGCCCATCGCCTGCAATCCTGTCAATCCACGAATCCCCAAAATCCTGGTTCAGACAATATGCGCCCTGAAATCTGGGATGCACCCACCGTGAAGGGTGCATCCCAGATTTTTGGACAGCGGCTGTCCGAATCAAGAATGGTCAGTTATTCGCTTTTTGTGACCCCACCCGTACAAGGAACTTAGATTGGGGAATGGACAGGACTGTTGTAGCACGATTTTCATGTCATCAGCCCTCTCTTCAGTGCCATCCTTGACCAACCCTTCACCGCTGGCACCATTCAGGCTTTCTTCGAAACGTCGTTGGTTGGCGGCAGGCACACTGCCGGACAGGCGCACGGCTGCGAAGAAGGCGCAGCGGTGGGTGAGGCATGTTTTTGGACGGGGGCGTTGCGGGGGCGGAGCCCCTGCACAAGGGAGGCCGCTTGCGGCCGACCGCCCATAAACCAGAAATAAGGAGCGGGAGATCCCTTCGCTCGCCCCAGGCAAGGTCGCGAATTGATTGTGACTGAGACGTTGCGGATTTTCTGGACCGATGAAATAGGGCGCTACGAATCGACACGATAATTTGGGATGCGCCCATCGTGAAAGTGCACTTTACAAGCTCTAACCAGGCTGCTAAAATACAAACACTTCTAATGGGAATCTCTAACGAGACTAGGAGTGTGGGATCTTAGTAAGAGCAGGGGAAATGCCATCGTTCCCATTGCAAGCTCCCTACTATTGGTTTCAAATTGAACTCACATTAGGACATCTTTCCACTTGCTCTCCTGATACGGCGCTATGCGCCGAACGGGCCATGCAGGAGGGAGTCGAGGTGGACGACGCCGTCTAGCGCCAGATCATGGTCAAGCTTGTGGAACCGGCGCAGCCGGACACGAATGTTGAGCAACTACATACTAAAGGAGGTCTGTCATGCGACAAACGGCAAAGATTTCGCGGCGACAGTTGATCCAAGGGGCTGGTGGACTTGGCCTGGCCGTGCTGGCTGCGGCCTGCGCCCCGGCAGCCCCGGCAGCCCCGGCAGTCGAAGACGAGTCGCCGGCGGCAGAGGATGCTCAGCCGGCGCCCGCCGCCCGACAGGTTCTGACCCTGGCCCAGCCCGAGCCATTCAAGGCGCTGGACCCCCATACGATGGGCACGTTGGTTGACCTGCACTATCATGAAATGAACTTCAGTGGTTTGGTACGGACAGACGCCAACTACAACGTCGTTCCCGAGTTGGCCGAGAGTTGGGAGATCAGCGATGATCTTCTGGATTTCACTTTCCATCTGCGTGAGGGTCTGAAATGGTCCGATGGCAGCCCCTTCAACGCCAACGACGTGGTTTACAGCCTCAACCGCAATGCGGCTCATGAAGACGCCTCCACCAAGCGTTGGCTGGCCAACATCGTCGGTTATGAAGCCGTACGCGATGGAGAGGCCGAGGCGATGGAAGGCGTCGTGATTATCGATGATTTCACGGTGGCCATCACGCTCGATCAGGCCGTCGATCTTGTGGCGCGCATGCCCTTCGCCGCCTTCTGGATGGTACAGAAGGCCAACGTGGAATCCGATACCCCCGACGACCCGTGGACGCACCGCGCCGTCGGCACAGGTCCTTTTATGATTAAGGAGTTCGTCGAAGGGCAACGGATCGTCTACGAGCCGAATCCTCACTATTGGGCCGGCCCGCCACAGTTGGATGAGGTAGTCTGGCTACAGTTGGAGGACAAACAGACCCAACTCGCGCTCTACGAGAACGATGAGATCGACGTGGTGGAGCTGGATACAGTCAATGTGCCGCGCTTCAAAGATGCCGACGACCCCGAACTGGTGCTGGTCGACATGATCTGGTGGTGGTACACGTGGAAGAAGGTGCTGATTCCGCCCTTTGATGACATCAAGGTGCGCCAGGCTTTCAACGCCGCCATTGACCGCACTACCTTGATAGAAACAGTCTTGAAGGGGCTCTACACCGAAGCCCATGGCATTATTCCGACCACCATGCCTGGGCATAATCCCAATGTGCAGGACATCCCTTTCGATCCTGACCGGGCCAAGCAACTGATTAGTGAATCCTCCTACGGCGATGTCAGTAACCTGCCGCCCATCAAGTTCTTCCAACCGGGCTGGTCGGGCATCTTCGGCATTGCCCCGCGTTTGATCGTCGCCTTGCAGCAGATGTGGCAGGACAACCTCGGCATCGAGGTGGAGATCAAGGTGGAGGAGTTTGAGTACGAAAGCGCGGAAACGCGGGCGCAGATGGGCATCAACAGCACCACCGCGCGCTTCCCCGATCTGGAGTCTATCGTCTGGGAGATGGCGCATAGCAAATCGATGAGAAATGCGCCCGAGCTCAACCGTTGGGGATACGGCAACCCGGAGGTGGATGCGCTCTTGGATCAGGCTCGTTACACGCTCGAGCAGAACGAGAAGCATCGGCTCTACCAGGAGGCAGAGCAACTCTACATCACTGACGCCGCCATCATGCCTATCATGTTTAACCGCTTGTTCGTGCTGGTCAAGCCCTGGGTAAAGAACTTCCAGGTCGGGCCAACTGGCACCTACCCCAACACACGCGATGTGGTCATTGAGTCGCGTTAAGAGTTCGGAGATGGGTAGTTCGGAAATCGGAGGAAAGAGATTGGAGATTGCTGAAGCTCGTACTGTCAATCTCCAATCTCTACCGCCCAGGGGGCCACGCAATTGACGCTGTATCTCACACGTCGTCTGCTTGTTTTCATTCCCACCTTCATGGCCATCACACTGATCACCTACACTCTTGGCTTCTACGGCCCTGGAGACCCGGTCAGAATCAGGTTGGGCGAGAACTGGCACGATGAGGAGGCCTACCTTGCGCTCAAGCACGAACTGGGCCTGGACCGGCCGTTTACAGAACAATTTGCTGACTATCTATGGGCCGTTTTGCAGGGAGATTTTGGCGAATCCATTTATCGCAGCGATCTCCAAGTGGGCGAAGCCATGGCAAATACTCTCCCTGTATCGGCGACCCTGGCTTTCGCTTCTTCTCTGGTGATCATTCTGGTAGGCGTTCCACTGGGGTTGATCGCCGCACTGAAACACAATACCTGGATCGACTATCTACTGGTCTCCATCACCGTGCTCGGTTCTTCCATCCCCGTGTTCGTGCTCGCGCCCATCTTCATGATTGTGCTGGTGTTGAAGCTGAATCTGATCGATAAAATCTACGGTTGGGAGGGCCTATTCAGCCAGAAGATCATTATGCCGGCTCTCATTCTGGCCTTTGGGCCACTGCTCGGTGTGATGCGATTGACGCGGCAAGGCGTGTTGGAAGTCTTGAATCAGGACTATGTGCGAACAGCGCGGGCCAAAGGATTGTCTGGATGGGCCGTTGCCATACGTCACGTCCTTCGCAATGCGATCACACCTCTCCTTACCAACATGGGGTTGGTGGTGGCTTTCCTCATTACCGGTTCAATCCTGTTGGAGAGCATCTTTGGCATTCCTGGATTTGGCAGTCTGATCGTCAGATCGCTGCGTCAGCGGGATTATCCGATCCTGATG
This sequence comes from Caldilineaceae bacterium, assembly GCA_965220715.1. Taxonomy (GTDB): domain Bacteria; phylum Chloroflexota; class Anaerolineae; order Caldilineales; family Caldilineaceae; genus Bin5. The sequence goes on along the minus strand of OZ244843.1, from coordinate 833,025 downwards.
GGAACAACGATTGTAGGCGCCTCGATTATTATGGTTGCCAATTTGATCGTGGATATGGTCTACGTCTATATTGATCCCCGTGTGTCCTACAATTAAGAAGCAGGCTATGGAGCCAACGCCTCAGTTCAATCACTCGGAGACGTGGGAGATTAAGACGCGCAGCCTGTGGGGGGACGCGTTTCGCCGGCTGGTGCGCAGCAAGACTGCGCTTTTGGGCTTAAGTATCTTCTTACTGTTCGTATTTGCCGCGATATTTGGTCTCGCACTCTCACCTTACGATTACCTGCGCCAGGACTTGTATGCGCTGGAGCAGGGACCGAGCCTGGCCCACCCCTTCGGCACCGATGAATTAGGACGAGATTTCCTGACCCGCATAATCGCGGGCGCCCGGACAGCTCTTTTCGTAGGGGTCTTCGTAACGATCCTGCAAGTGGGCAGCGGCGTTCTCATCGGCGCCACCGCAGCCTATCTGGGTGGCTGGATCGATACCCTGCTTATGTGGACCGTGGACACGATCTTGTCCTTCCCGCACTTCCTGCTGGCGGTCTTCATCAATGCGACGCTGGAAAATCCAATTGAAGACGCGATGGTAACTCTGGCCGAACGCACCGGTTGGCAATGGGTCAACAACACCGTGTATATCGATTATGTGGTTGTCTTTGGCGCGCTGGCCATGGTGGGTTGGGGGCCGATTGCCCGCTTGGTGCGCGGTCAGATTCTCTCTCTACGGGCGCAAGACTTCATCCTATCGGCCGAAGCGGTCGGGGTACAGACCCCCCGCATTGTGCTGCGCCATCTACTGCCGAATGCCCTGGGCCCGGTGATTGTGGCTGCCACAGCCGGCTTCGGCTCCATTGTGCTGGCCGAGTCGTCTCTCAGCTTTCTGGGCATCGGCATCCAACCGCCTGGCGCGAGCTGGGGCGCCATGATCACCGAGAATCTGGGTGTCTGGCGCGAGAGGCCGCATCTGGTGGCTGTGCCGGGGATAACCCTGTCCATCATCGTGTTTGCCGCCAACTTTCTGGGTGACGGCCTCAACGATGCGCTAAATCCCCAGTCGCGCCATTAGGCTGGGCGCGTATGAGTACAAGAGCGCCATCTATAGCTGGCTCCAATGCCTAGACCACGAAATGGGAAAAATAAGGTGCATCCTTGTCCGGACCACACCGGAGCAGATGGTTGGCCCGTACAGCCAGATCCTTCTTCCTTTATTCAATACGTGAGTTTAATTTGGGCCAATCACAGCCGGACTTGAGAATCCTCGAGGGGAGGCACATCCAGAAGGGAACCGTATCTCTCAGCATGCGCGGCGAGCGCAGTAAAGACGGCATCGCCGGATGGCCTGATCTCCGCATGGGATACGTTGGCGTGGGAGGGGGTGAAGTAGGCGCTGAGATTGGTGTGTAAAGATTCGATATAGATTTTCCGGATGTCCCCGGAGTTTAGCTTTACGAACTTCCCGTTCTGATCGATTCCTTGATAGGTCGTAGTTTCACATATCCTCTGCAGAGCAAACTCATCATCTTCCCCGAAATAGCCCAGCCAATTGACAGATATGGCGGCTTCGGGATGCCTTCCCGACCTGAATGCCCTTGCTTTAACTCTGAATCCTTCTCCTCTCAACCGTCTCCAGCTTCCTCTTCTACAGTACCGGACTATCTGCTCATCATCGGAAAGCGCATCGCCGGGCCGCACCTCACTCCTCGTCATCCATAAACCTTTCGGCAAACATATCTATCGCCTTTTGCGTCTTCACGTGAGACAAACAACCCTCAAAGGCCAACCGCCGCTTCCCGCTCGCATACGGCCCAGACAGGACCGACAACGAGTTCAGGTATGACGGGTAGAATCGCAGGACGGCGATGCCATGACCATTGCCCCAATAGGCGTCATCCGGATCATTTTCGTCAGCGTCAGGAGACAGACGCCATTCCAACTCGATACAGCCGTCGTGATCAGCGTCGATCATCGTGTAGGGCAAGCTCGTCGGCTCGGCATAGCTTATGAGAAACCAGGCCCACGATTGCAATGATTGCAGAATGATGCCCGGACTCTCCCCCTCTTCCAGGCCCTCTCGCCGCCATTTCAAATATGCGTTGTAATCCTCGACATAACGGGACAGCCCGTTCCGGGCCAGAATATCGAGGAGTTCGTCATGCGTCTCCGTGGCAAAGATCCTCTCCCGAAGCGCCTCACGTTCTTTGCGGGACGCAATTCTCTTTTTCTGCAGTTTTTCCGCTCCTGGCTTGGCAGGCGGAAAGGAAGGATCCTTAACTGGGATAGAACGACGCATCGCACTCCTCCTGAACGCACACAACCCCCTACGCCGCCTCCACAAACACGCGCACATCATAGAAACTGGCCGACGCGCCCATGTCCGTCTCGTCCTGCGGCGTCAACTGGTTGACATTGCGACCGTCGGCACTGTGCTTGTTCCACCAGATACCCGGCGCCAGCACCGTGCCCGCCATGATCTCCTCGGTCACGCGCGCGGTCAGCCCGACTTCGCCCAGCTCGTTCCATACGCGCAGCCAGGCGCCCTCCTCGATGCGGCGGGCGGCCGCGTCCTGCGGATGGATCCACAGCAGCGGCTCCTGCTCGCGCCCGCGAAAACGCTCCAGATGCGAGAACGACGAATTGAGAAAGGAATGCGCCGGCGGTGAAATACAGGCCAACGACTGGGGCTCGTGCCCAGGTGGGCCGCTGCCGTTCTCTCGCTCTTCACTCCTCACCCCTCGCTCCTCGGCCTTCGCCTCGCTCTTCGGCGGCGTGTACGTCGGCAGCGGATCGTAGCCGTCCTGCGCCATGCGTTCACTGTAGAACTCGCACTTGCCGCTCGGCGTGGGGAAATCGCCTTCAGCGAACGGCAGATACGGCTGCGGCAGGTTGAGGCGCACGAACCCCTTTTCCAGTAGCGCCTCCCACGTAACCGACGCGTAGAGAGGATGCCGCTGTACCTCCACAAAATTGCGCAAAACCGTCTCGTCATCCTCGTAAAAGCCACTGTCGGTGTAGCCCATCGCCTGCGCCAGCCCGCGGAAAATCGCGCTGTTGGGTCGCGCCTCTCCCACCGGCGGGATTGCCGGCCGGTTCAGCGCCATGTAATGATGGCCGTACATCCGTTGCAGATCCCAATGCTCCGCCTGCGTCGTGGCCGGCAGAACAAAATCGGCGTAATCCGCCGTGTCCGTCTGGAAATGCTCCAGCACGACCGTGAGCAGATCCTCGCGCGCCAGCCCGGCGCGGACCGCCGACTGGTCCGGCGCCACCGTGGCCGGATTGCAGTTGTAGACGATCAGCGCCTTCACCGGCGGGCCGGCGGTGTCCGGCGCTGGCTTGCGGTCCACCGGCCGCGGCGCGTAGTGGGACGCGGCCAGGCGCGTCCGGTCCAGGCTGAGCGCGTCGCCCAGCCGGTTCATATTGATCGTGCGCGGGATGCGTCCGGCCAGCAGGTCAGGCCGCTCCAGCCCGCTTTTTTCCAGGTGGCGCAACTGCCCGCTGACGCTCAACTGGATGCCGCCGCCCTGCTCTCGCCATGCCCCCACCAGCGCCGGCAAACAGGTGATGTTGCGCATCGCCATGCCGCCGCCGTAGTGGCGCTGCATGCCGTAGTTGACCCGGATCGCCGCCGGCGGCGTCGTCGCATAGGCTCGCGCCAGCTCGCGGATCCGTTCCGCCGCAATGCCGGTGATCTGCGCCGCCCGCTGCGGCGGCCATTCCTGCACGCGCGCGGTCAACTGCTCGAAACCGACCGTATGCGCCGCCACATACTCGTGGTCGTGCAGCCCGGCGTTGACAATCTCGTGCATCATGCCCAGCGCCAGCGCACCGTCGGTCCCGGGACGGATCGGCAGCCACTCGTCCGCGGCCCTGGCCGTGCGCGTGCGCGCTGGGTCGATGACCACCACCCGCGCGCCTTGCTTGCGCGCCTCCTGGATGAACGGCCACAGATGCAGGTTGCTCGTCAGCGTGTTGCTGCCCCAAATCAGGATCAGCCGCGCGTGCGCGTAATCCTCCGGCTCGATCCCGATCGTTGCGCCGATCGTGTAGACATAGCCTTCAAACCCGGCCTCGGAGCAGATCGTGCGCGCCAGGCGGCTGGCCCCCATCTGCTGGAAGAAGCGGTCGGAGATGCCGTGTTGCTGCAGCCAGCCCATCGTGCCGCCGTAGGAGTAGGGCAGAACCGCTTCCGGCCCCCATTCGTTGATGACGCCCTGCAAGCGCGCCGCGATCGCCGCCAACGCCTCGCGCCAGGAGATGCGCTCGAACTGGCCGCTGCCCTTCGGCCCTACGCGGCGCAGCGGGTGCGTCAGCCTGTCGGCGTGATAGACGCGCTCAAGATAGCGGTCGACCTTGCCGCAGAGTGTGCCCTGCGTCACCGGATGATCGGCGTGGCCCCAGATATCCAGCGCCCGCTCGCTTGAGCGGTCCACCGCGATCTGCCAGCTGCACGTATCCGGGCAGTCGTGCGGGCAGGCGCCCGTGACGATGCGGACCGACGGATTCTCTTCATAAAGGGCAAGTTTTGTCATGGCATCGGCTCGTGAATAATGGTCAGCAATGGGCCGCTCATCACGCCCCGCGTCGAACTGCTGCTGCTGAGCCATCAGTGTAGCAGCGAAAACGGACTGGGCGAAATTGGACTACGATGGCCCTGATGGATATGATATGCGTGCTCTGTTGCATACATCGCGCGCAATGCAGGGCTGTTAAACATTCGTATCATTGCGAAGTACAGTATTCACCCGTGGCCGGCACCAGGCTATCGGGCATTGGGCAACGGGAGAACAGCAGTTCCGACAATCATGCAATCTGCACAAACAAACATGGATAATCATTATTCGGTTTGTCCATGAGTGCGCCGTCAGCCGCAGGGTATACTATATCAATTATCGTTCCATGATTTAGTTTTCAGGTTATAACGGACCCCACGCCATCTTTGAAAGGATTAAGTGAGGAATGAAACTCAACGTAAATTCAATTGCCGATCTGAACGGTGCCATTCAGGACCACAACATTCTCATGGTGGATGTCAAATTCACTGATCTGTTCGGCCAGTGGCAGCACTTCACAATGCCGGTCGAAGAGTTCGATGCTGATGAGGCGGTCAATGAAGGGCTAGGCTTTGACGGCTCCTCCATTCGCGGCTTCCAGAGCATCGAAAACAGCGACATGGTGCTGCGGTTGGACCCCTCAACCGCGATTATCGACCCCATCTGCGCCATGCCAACGTTGAGCGCCATCTGCAACGTCCATGACCCTCTTTCCGGCGAAGCCTACAGCCGCGACCCCCGCAACGTCGCCGGCAAAGCGGTCAGCTACGTCGAATCCACAGGCCTGGCCGACACCATCTATGTCGGGCCGGAAGCCGAATTCTTCATCTTTGATGGCGTCTCCTACGAAGCCGGCCGCCACACTGCCGGCTACTACGTGGACAGTGTGGAAGCGCCGTGGAACTCCGGCGAGATTGGCGGCGGCCATACGGTCGGCCTCAAGAGCGGCTACTTCCCCGTCGCCCCTTACGATACGCTGCAGGACGTTCGCTCCGAAATGACGCGCACAATGATCGATGCCGGCATCGATATCGAAGTGCATCACCACGAAGTCGGCACCGCCGGCCAGGCTGAGATCGATATGAAGTTCAAGCCGCTCCTGCAGATGGCCGACCAGGTGCAGCTGTACAAATACATCATCAAGAACGTCGCCAAGGCGCACGATAAGACCGTCACCTTCATGCCGAAGCCGCTTTTCGAGGACAACGGCTCCGGTATGCACACGCATCTGAGCCTGTGGAAAAACAGCGTGCCGCTCTTCGCCGGCGATCAATACGCCGGCCTCAGTCAGATGGCCTTACATTATACCGGGGGAATCCTCAAGCATATCAACGCGCTGTTGGCCTTCTGCGCCCCCCTGACCAATAGCTACCGTCGATTGGTTCCCGGTTACGAGGCCCCGGTGGTTGTCGCCTACTCCGCCCGCAACCGCTCGGCCGCCTGCCGCATTCCCATGTACAGCCATTCGCCCAATAGCAAACGTATCGAGTTCCGCTGCCCCGACCCCGGCGCCAACCCCTACCTGGCCTTCGCCGCCATGGTGATGGCCGGCATGGACGGCATCAAGAATCAGATCGATCCGGGCGATCCGGCCGAGGTCGACCTGTACGAAGAAGATGTCATGAAAGATGTAGAACTGGTGAAGGGCAGCCTCGGCGAAGTTCTGGACGCACTCGAAGAAGACAGCGACTTCCTGCTCGAAGGCGGCGTCTTTACCCCGGACCTGCTGGAGACGTACATCGAGTACAAGCGGTTGGAAGAGGTGGATGCTGTACGCCTGCGCCCGCATCCGCAGGAATTTGTGATGTACTACGGCATTTAGAGTTGCACCGCTGATTCTTAACAACAAGGGGGCGGCGCGTTGCACTGTGTCTGCCCCCTTTTTCTTTCATACCGACGGTTGTAAAGTTTTCAGTCTTTAGCTTTTAGTGTCCGCTCACCTTATAACTAAAAACTGACTACTGAAAACTATCTGAAAGGGGAAGGCAAACATGCTCTTGGATGCATTTGCAGACGAAAAACTGATGGAGGTGCTGGAACAGATCGACGATACGATCAAGCGACACAATGTCCGCTTTGTACGTCTGCAGTTCAGCGACATCATGGGCATTGTCAAGCAGGTAACGATCCCCATTGAACATTGGGATCGCGCAGTCGAAAACGGTGTCTGGTTCGACGGTAGTTCGATTGAAGGGTTCGCCCGTATCGCTGAAAGCGATATGTATCTGGTGCCGGATCTGGCTACCTTCATGCCGATCCCTTGGGAGATGGAGCTGTCCACTGCCCGCGTTGTCTGTGATATCTACACCCCCAACGGTGATCGCTTCGCCGGCGACCCCCGCCATATCCTGCGCCGGCAGTTGGAGCGGGCCAAGAAGTTGGGCTTCGATTTTCTCGTCGGACAGGAACTGGAGTTCTTCCTCTTCCGCCGCCACCCGGATAACAGCCTCTACCCCCTGACCCCCCACGACGAAGCGGGCTATTTCGACGTAAGCTCCGATTCGGCGCATGGTGTGCGCCGCCAAATGGTCGACGCGCTCAATGCCCTGGGCATCAAAGTAGAGGCATCCCATCATGAGGTCGCCAGCGGGCAGAATGAAATCGACTTCCAGTACAGTCCCGCCCTGGTCGCGGCCGACAATACGATCACCTTACGCACAACGCTCAAGGCGATCGCGCAGAAGAACGGGCTTCACTGCACCTTTATGCCCAAGCCGATCACCGGCGTAAACGGTTCCGGTATGCACGTTCATCAGAGCCTGTGGCGCACTGGCGAAGATGAAACCTGCATGTACGACGGCGACGATGAGTATGGCCTGAGCAAAACCGCTCTGCACTTTATTGCCGGCCAGCTTGCGCATGCGGCTGCCATCACCCCGATCATCGCGCCGCTGGTGAACAGCTACAAGCGGCTGGTGCCCGGCTTTGAGGCGCCGGTCTATGTCTCCTGGGGCCGCACAAACCGCAGCGCGCTGATCCGCATCCCGCGCATCAATCCCAACCGCCCGCAAAGTACCCGCTGCGAACTGCGTTGCCCCGACCCGAGCGCCAATCCCTACCTTGCTTTCGCCGTCATGCTGGCCGCCGGCCTCGATGGCATCGAACGCAAGCTGGACCCGCCCATGCCGGCCGAGGAGGACCTCTACCAGATGAACGGCGACCGCTCCGGCCTGGAGACGTTGCCCGGCAACCTGGGTGAGGCGCTGGAGGCGTTGCGTCAGGACGAGGTCGTGCAGGGCGCCCTGGGCCAGCACGTTGTCGAGCGCTATATCGAGGCCAAAAACTTGGAGTGGGACAGCTATCGCAATTTTGTGACGCAGTGGGAGTTGGACCGCTATCTGGGCGTGTATTAACCGCCAGTGGCGTGTACGAGACACTGGCGGCTTTGGGCCGCAGCCAACCACATTCTCGCCCACTTGGCAACGGGCATGTGAAGAACCGGGCACTGGCAGCGACTCTCGCGGGCATTCCGAGATATACCACGTGTTCCCTCGCAAGCCGACGCAGCCCAGCGCGCCTGCGCGCTCACTCCTGCCCGTGTCTCCCCCATCCTGCGTCACAACCCCAACGATGAAAGTAGACAAGCGCAACAGTCGCGGGTACAATGACACGGAATGATTGAACTGGAAGGGTGAGTTTGGTCGCCGCTGATTCCAGGTGCTGGAACAGTTGGCCGCGGACCAATAAGAAAAGTGCGAGATGAGAGGAACTCTCTCCTCTTCACTCCCTTCTCGCATTATGCGCATATGTTGAATTCTTGCAGAAAAGAAAGTCCCTACTTACGCTGGGAGCTACCGCTGCCCGGCGTTTTTGTGTTAGACGAAATCCCTGGAGACCGCAAGGCAGTGCAGACGAAAAGCCTGGCGCGCCTCCTGGGACCCCCTGATAAAGGAGAAATCGAATGGACCAAACGGACATAGCCCCCGTTGAAACAGACCGTCCGCGCGCGGACGATGCCGCCACGACCCAACTGCGGGTGATTCCCCTGGGAGGCCTCGGTGGAATCGGCAAAAATATGATGCTGCTGGAATCCGGCGAAAACATCCTCATCATCGACGCCGGCCTGATGTTCCCAGATAGCGATATGCACGGCGTGGATGTTGTGATCCCGGAAACCGAATATCTGCTGGATCGACTGGACTGGATTCGCGGCATCATACTGACCCATGGACATGAGGACCATATCGGCGCGTTGCCCTACCTGATCGACCAGGGGCTGGACGCGCCCGTCTATGCCACCGCACTGACGAGGGGGCTTCTCCAAGGTAAATTATCGGAACATGGCTTACTGGCCCAAACCGAACTGCATACGGTAACGGAAGATGATGTCATCACTCTGCCGCCATTCACAGTCGAGTTCTTCCATACCTGCCACAGCTTCCCGGACAGCGTGGGCGTCTGCGTCTCCACACCGGCCGGCCGATTGATCCTCACCAGCGACTACAAGTTTGATGATACCCCAGTTGACGGCAAGCTGACCGAGGTGGCAAAACTGCAACGCTGGGGCGACCAGGGCGTGCTGCTGCTGTTTGGGGACAGTACAAATATAGAGGTGCAAGGCAGTACGCCCAGCGAAACCAAAGTCGAGGAGACCCTTGACGGCATCTTTTCGCAGGTAGATGGACGGGTGATTCTGGCAACCTTTGCCAGCAACATCAGCCGCGTGCAGCAGATTATCACAATTTCCCGCAAGCATGGACGGCGGGTAGGGATGATCGGGCGCTCCATGATCAACAACGTTAAGATCGCGATCGGTCTTGGCTACCTCGATATCCGGCAGGACGAGCTTTTGACCGCCAAAGAGATGGAAGATCTGCCCTCCCACCAGGTCACGATCATCGCCACCGGCAGCCAGGGGGAACCGACCAGCGCCATGGTGCGCATGAGCATGGGCGACCAGCGTCAGATCAGCCTGCGCAAAGGAGACACGGTTGTCCTGAGCGCAACACCGATCCCCGGCAATGAGGAGCTGTTCAATCGTACCGTGGACAATCTGTACCGCCGCGGGGCACGGGTCTTCTATCACGAACTGTCCGACGAAGTACACGTCAGCGGCCATGGCGGCAAGGAGGACTACCGCCGGATGCTGGAGCTTGTGCGACCGCGCTATTTCATCCCTGTGCATGGGGCCTACCGGCATCTTGTACTGCATGGTGAGTTGGCCCAGAATGTCGGCCTCGCGCCCGAAAACGTCTACGTCGTCGAAGATGGTCAGGTGGTTGAGTTCGGCCATTTCGAGGATGTCAACGATGCGATCCAGGCGCGGTTGGGCGAACACGTCAGCGCCAACCACGTCTTTGTCGACGGGTTGGGCGTCGGCGACATCGGCAGCGTCGTCCTGCGCGATCGGCGCCATCTGGGTAACGACGGCTTCCTCGTCTGCATTGTCGCATTGGACGAATTCGACGGCTCGATTCTCTACGGTCCGGAGATTATCAGCCGCGGCTTTGTTTATATACGGGACAACGAGGGACTGATTCTGCGGGCCCAGGAGATCGTGCGTAAAGAGGTCAGGGGCAAGGTGTCGCCCACGACGCTCACCCGTCGCATTCGCAACGCTTTAGCCACCTTCTGCAACGATGAAATGGGCCGCCGGCCGATGGTCCTGCCTGTAGTGATCCAGGTGTAGGCGGCGGCCTGTAGCCGGTATTCAGCGACCGGCCGTCTTGGAAAAGAAGGCGCCGTCACACTAAAGCCAGCTTTCTTCGACATCCCGTGGCCAGAAGATGCCCTCCAGCGAAGGAAAGACGCCCACCTTCCGATTGTGTAACGCGGACGAAACGTAATGGTTTCAAAGGCCATTCACATTAAAAACTGATTGGTGAAATTTGAATTCGTTGGTATACTGAGTCAGGAACGTTTGTTCTTTCCTCGCGTATAATATAAGGAACTTTTTGATTTTCGGCGGCCAGTGTCCAGTGCGGTTGCCCACCACGAGCCACGAGCCACTTATACTGATATGGTAGCCAAACGGCGTACAAAGAAAAAAACAACCGCGCTGAAACAACTCTCGGACGGGTTGGCAGTCATCGCCCGCGTGGAAATTGTCGGCCTCAGCCTCGTGCTAATTTCGGTCTTTACGCTGCTGAGCCTGCTCACCGGCTCGCGCGGCAGTGTCACAGGGCTGTGGATCGATCTGCTGCGCTTTGCCACCGGTGATGGCGTGGCCGGTGTGCCCCTGCTGACCGGCTTCCTCGGCCTGTGGATGGTCTTGCGCGCCATCGACGGGCCAGACCGGCGCACCGCGTCAGGGCGAAGCCGCCGCACCTCCCCGCCCCGCGACCAGCGTCAGTCGGGCAGCGAACTGCCCATTCTGCCCTGGCGGATTCCGACCGGCCTGCTCCTGATATTTCTGGCGTACATTGCTGCCATTACACTGTTGCTGCCGCCCATGACCCGCGCGGCGCGCGTCCTCGACGGGGGAGCCGGCGGCGCGCTCGGTCTCTTCTTCGCCAATACGCTGGCGAATGGGCTGCCCGCCTGGGGCGCGTGGGCGGTTATCCTTCTCATCGCCCTGTCGGGGCTGACGCTGCTCACCGGCCGCCGGCTGTGGGATGCTCTCCGGGCTGCAGGCGGCGCCCTGACTCAGGATATCTGGGATACTCTGCAAGAGATGTGGCGAGAAGAACCACACAAGAGGCTCTTCCGACCCGGGACTGAAGCAAAAGAAAAGTGGCGCGAGACAACCCTTCCTCATTCCTCGTCACTCTCCCCCCTTGCGCACGGCGGCAACGCGGCCGCTGATGCGCCGCAGACGCAGGCGGACGAGCTTGTCGATTCTGATAGTCAGCCGTCGGTGGTCGGCGCCGACAGACACCTGAAAAACAGAAACGGGAAAGCTGAACCGACGTGGGAACTTCCACAACTAAGCGATATGTTGGACTTCTGGGATCGGTCGATCGATAGCGACGACCTGATACGCTACCGGGGCCAGCTGCTGGAGGAGACCCTGTCGCTGTTTGGCGTCCCCGCTGATTTTGAAGGGGTCAACGCCGGCCCCACCGTCACCCAATATCTGATTCGCCCAGGCTATATTGAGCGAACGGTGCGCGGAGAGATCAAGCGCACCAAGGTGAAGGTCAGCAAAATCGCCAGCCTGACAAACGATCTGGCCCTGGCGCTCGCCGCCCGCAACGTGCGGATCGAGGCCCCGATTCCGGGCACAAGCTACGTCGGCATCGAAGTGCCGAATACGGAAAGCAACAATGTCGGCCTGAAGGAGTTGATGGAGAGCGAGGAGTTCGAAACCGTTCAGGCCAGGGGCCGCCTGGCGATCGCTTTGGGCGAGGACGTGCGGGGCAAGGCGGTGATCACCGACTTGACGCGGATGCCCCATCTGCTGATCGCAGGCGCCACCGGAACCGGCAAGTCCGTCTGTATAAATTCGATCGTCGGCTGTCTGCTGTTGACCCACACGCCTGAAACCCTGCGCCTGCTGATGATCGATCCGAAGATGGTCGAACTGACCGTCTACAACGGCACGCCCCATCTTCTCAGCCCGGTGGTAACCGACGTGGACCGCGCCTCAGGCGTGCTGTTCTGGTGCGTCAAGGAGATGGAACGGCGCTACCAACTCCTCAACAAGGCCGGCGCACGCGATCTGGAACGCTTTAACGCCTATCTGCGTAAAATGGGCGAGGAGATCCTGCCCTATATCGTCGTCATCATCGACGAGATGGCCGACCTGATGATGGCCGCGCCGGAAGAGGTCGAGAAGCACGTGATCCGCTTGGCGCAGATGGCCCGCGCCGTCGGCATCCATCTGATCATCGCGACCCAGCGCCCGTCGGTCGATGTCATCACCGGCCTGATCAAAGCCAATTTCCCCGCCCGCATCGCCTTCGCCGTGACCAGCCAGATAGACAGCCGGGTGGTGCTGGATGTGCCCGGCGCCGAAAATCTGCTGGGACGGGGCGACATGCTGTTTATGGCGCCCGATGCAAGCAAGCTGGAGCGGCTGCAGGGCGCGTTTTTGGACGATCCGGAGACCAACCGCATCGTCCGGTATTGGCAAAACTTCCACAAGCTGGAAACCTACATCCAGGATCAGGAAAATGGTACACAGGGGCGAGCAGAAAGCGAACAGTACCCACTCCTCACTCCTCACTCCTCACCCATAGAAGATCGGGGACTGCCTGCCCCAGAGGGCGCCCTCCAGAAAAGCGAGAGTGAATCTCTCTCGCTCCTCGAACCGGATGATGAGCAGACCCACCTGCGTGATCAGAAGCAGGCCGACGACACCCGCGATGAGCTTTTCGACGAGGCCGTACAGGTCGTGTCCGAAGCCGGTCGCGGCTCGGTGACGATCTTACAGCGCAAGCTTCGGGTCGGCTACAACCGCGCCAGCCGCCTGGTGGAGCAGCTCGAAGCCGCCGATATTCTGGGGCCGGATCGGGGCCGAAGCCAGGGGCGAGAGGTCTATCTCCAGACCGCGGGAGAGAATGACCCGGAGAGAGGAGAGGGAGAAACTCCCCCGCTTCTCACTTCCCCGTCCTCAACCCTCGAGCATAACGATGGGACTGTCGACAACGAGCAGGCCGAGTTGCCGCCGCCTAAGGACGACGACGCCCCGCCCCGCATCTGGATGTGACGCTACGTCCAATTCACGGCAGGAGAACTTCCAATGAATCAGCGGATGGCCCCCGCGCGCCCCGCGTGGGTATCAGACGAGATTTTCCCCTTTGAAAGCAATTTCTTCACCACGCCATCCGGCCATGAGATGCACTTCATAGACGAAGGCGCGGGAGAGCCGATTGTTTTCCTGCATGGCAATCCCACCTGGTCTTTCGAGTTTCGGCATCTGGTCAGGGATCTGCGGTCCCGGTTCCGATGTATCGCCCCCGACCATATCGGTTTCGGCCTGTCATCTCGCAGCCACCAGCCCGCCGACTATCGACCCGAAGCCCATGCGGATGCGGTCGCCGCTTTGCTCGACCATCTCGACGTGCAGGACCTGACCCTATACCTGGTGGATTGGGGCGGGCCGATTGGTCTGGACTTCGCGCGCAAGCATCCGGATCGGGTCAAACGGATCGTCATTACGAACACCTGGTGCTGGCCGGTCGCGCGCGACCCGCACTATATTATGTTCAGCTTCTTCATGTCGAGTTGGCTCGGGCAATACCTTATCAAACGCCGCAATTTTTTCGTGAACAAAGTGCTGCCAATGGCTGTCGCCCAGAAGGATGCCCTGACACCGGAGGTGATGACGCATTATCGCAATGCACAACCGACGCCGGAAGCGCGTTCCGCCTGTGCCGCGTTTCCAGGGCACATCGTCGGCGCTACCGACTGGCTGCAGTCGCTCTGGGATGATCGCGCTGCGTTCACCGCGAAACCGGCGCTCATATTCTGGGGATTCAAAGACATCGCCTTTCGCGAGAAGGAGCTCAACCGGTGGAAGGCCGAGTTGGCCGACTTCGAAGCGCACGAGTTCAAGGATTGCGGACACTTCCTGGCCGAAGAAGCTCCTGACCGGATGCTGCCCGCGCTGCACGCCTTCATGGAGCGAACCCGGTAGCGCGATGATATAATCGCGGAGTTAGCGGCCCCTTGGGAGCTGCCTTTGCAGACGGTCCGACACGGCAATGCGATCGTCTTGCGAAAGGAAACTGTCATGGATGAAATCAGATTGAGAGACTACCGCTGCTTCCGGGAAGATCAGACGGCCCGTTTAGCGCCGCTCACACTCCTGGTGGGCGAGAACAGCACGGGCAAGACCTCCTTCCTGGCCATAATTCGCGCCCTTTGGGAGTTCGCCAACGACTACAGGACCCCGGACTTCAAAGAAGACCCGTATGATCTTGGCAGTTTCGACGAAATCGCTCACTTCCGAGGCGGGCGGGGTGGCAGAGCCGAAACCTTCGTTGCGGGATTCAGTACGATGAGACCGAATTTACAGAAGGGGACAAGTAAGCCTTTATCTCAAGAATTCGACGTAACATTCGGTAAAGATGGCGCAAGTCCGGTCCCTGTTGGAAGGCGATTTGCTTTGGGCGACACTCGGATGGAGGACCACTTCGAGGAAGACATCGAAGAAAACCATATCTATGTTCTCAGAGTTGAGACACACAGGGGGAGTTGGGAAAAGAGGGTGAGTAGAGGAATACGATACTCACTTCAAGATCATATGATTCCCCCGCATTTTCACTTTAGCAGATCGTCAATTTCCGGGGAAAACCAGGAAGGAGACCCGGAATTTGAACCGCTGGATGGCTCTCCTTCATTTAGTTCTGAAGACGACAAGATACTCCGAGAATTTCCCTGGTTTGATCTTTCGTACTCCGGAGTGCGTCCATTCGCCAGCGCGCCAGTGCGCTCCAAGCCGCGTCGCACCTATGATCCATCTCGTCCCACCCGGGACCCCGAAGGGGACTATGTGCCGATGTATCTCGCAGACGTGCTTTCTCAGCGGGGGGAGAAGTGGACTGAACTCAAGAAGCAACTTGAGAAATTTGGCAGGGAAGCCGGCCTGTTTGATGAAATCTCCATTAAACGGCTGGGGCATAGAGATAGTGAACCATTTCAGATTCAGGTCAGAAAACTTGGAAGCAAGATAAAGGGTCCTTTACGCAATCTCATAGACGTCGGCTACGGTGTCAGCCAGGCGCTTTTGGTGATAACCGAGTTGTTGCGGCCGGACGCGCCGCCTCTGTTCCTCTTGCAGCAACCGGAAGTACACCTCCACCCTAGCGCGCAGGCTGCCCTAGGCGGTTTGTTCTGTCAGATTGCAAGCAGGGAGCGCCAAATTATCGTTGAGACGCACAGTGATCATCTGATCGATCGCGTGCGTATGGACGTCCGCGACGGAGTCAGCGCGTTGAAGCCCGAAGATGTGTCGATCCTCTTCTTTGAACGGAACGATTTGGATGTGCATATCCATTCACTGGGAATTGACGGAGAGGGCAACGTTTTGAACGCGCCCGACAGCTACCGCCGCTTCTTCATGGAAGAAACGACGCGGTCATTGGGGTTATAGGAAATGTGCGCGATTGTTGACGTAAACGTCTCCCACGAAATCTTTGGCGACAATCGACCCAAAGCTGGTGAGAGGTTTTTCGAAAGGCTCGATTCAGGCTCTCTTCGCCTTGTAGTTAGTAGAAAGCTTCTTGCCGAACTCAACTATGGGAATGCCCAGAAGTGGATACAACAGGCGATTCTTGCCGGGAAAGTCCGCCAAGAGGCAATAGACACAGTGGACGAAAGGGAGAAGGAACTCAACGAGGAGGGGAGATGCCACTCCAACGACACACATGTAATCGCATTGGCCCAGATCACCGGCGCGCGCCTCCTGTACTCAAACGACAAAGATTTGCATGAAGATTTCGGAAATAAACGTCTGATCGATAGACCGCGAGGCAAAGTGTATTCGACGAATGAGCGCAAGGATTTCACAAGCGTCCATGCAAGACTCCTGAACAATCTAAACCTGTGTCGAAATCGATGAACCGCCAATTTCAGATCGCGCTGAGACCTAAAAGGCGTGGCGTCCACTGAAAACCAAAGGCCAAGAACCAAAAACTACCAGATGAATCGCAAACGGATCGCCGCAACTGCTGTCGGACTGGCCCTCGCGGTCGGTGTCGTGATGGCTATCCTCTTCTTCACCACCCGCGCCCCAAATGCCGACGACCTGCCGGATGAGGCCGCGGCCCGACTCGACCAGCTGCAGACCGTCCAGGGACGGCTTCAGCTGGGGAAAGATGACCAGATGATCGAGTACGAACTGTGGGTGCAGCGCCCCGGTCATCTGCGCGCGGAGACGGAACTGGAGGGCCTGGATCGCAAGGCCGTCTATATCATGATTTTCAACAAAGAGGAAGCCTGGATGTACGACCCGCTGCTGGACCTCGCCACCGTTACCGCACGGACAGAAGGGCGGCCCGCGGCAGGTTCACGCTACGGCACGTCGTTGCTGGAAACAATGCCGGATGATGTGTTGGCCGCCCTGCGCACCGGTGATCTGCAGATCATCGGCGAGGAGCCGGTGGCCGGTCGGAATGCGCTGCGGGTGCAGATGCTGCTGCCGCCGGCGCAGAACCCCCTTGCAGAGGCGGGCGAGCAGCTTACCGTCTGGCTGGACATGAGTACCTACTATCCCCTGGCCATCGAAGGCGATACCGGCTTCCGCATGCGTTTCGACTTCATCATATTCGATGAAGCGATCGATCCGCGAACATTTGTCTTTTTCCCTCCACCGGGCGCGACCGTGCGTCGAATCGGTGAGTAACCGGCAGCCGCGCGCGGACGAACGCGCAAACGCGCCGCGGGGCTTCTCCCGCTTCCGCCATGTCCTGGCGGCCTGTATCGCCACCCGCCTGGCGATCGATACAACGACCCAACTCTTCTACCCCTTCCTGCAGACCGTTGCGCTGTGGCTCGCCCTCGACATAGTCTTCCTGGGCCGTCTTGTCAGTCTGCGCAGCCTCGCCGGGTTGAGCGCGCCCCTGTTTGGCAGCGCCGCCGACCGCTACGGCTATCGCCGCATCATGCGCCTCTCGCTACTGTTGTGCGCAGCCGGCATGTTTCTGCTGGGCAGCGGCGCCGGCATCTGGTCCGTCGTGGCCGGCATGATCGTCTCGGGGGCGGGGCTGACCGGCTTCTTGCCCACCTGCCAGGCATACATCAGCGCGCAACTGCCCTTTGCCCAGCGCGCGCGCGGCATTGGCGCACTGGAATACTCCTGGGCATTGGCCGGCATCATCGGTCTGCCGCTGATGGGCTTTCTTTTTGGCCGTTTCAACTGGCAGGGCCCCTTTATCGTTCTGGGCACGGCGATGCTCGCCGGCTGGGTTCTGCTTGGATTTGTGCCGGAAGCGACGGCAGGATCCGCACGCGAAGAGAGTGGCGCCGATCGTGGCCGAGAGGTAGCCCCGAAGAGAGTAAGGAGCCGTTCTCTCACTCCTCTTCTCGCATCCCTTCCCCCTCTTCGTGTGCAGACTATCGCCAGCCTTTTTGATCTCGGCCCCAACTGGCGCGCCGCCCTCGCCGTCATCAGCGCCAATGCCCTCTTCGATTTCGGCCAGGTCCACATCCTCATTGCCCATGGCGCCTGGCTGCAAACCGAATACGGCCTGGTTCCGGAAACCTTGGGTCTGGTGGCCCTGGCGCAGGGCGCAGCGAATCTGTGCGGCAGTGTGCTCGTCTCCTTGATTACCGATCGGATCGGTAAGAAGCGGGCAGTCCAGGCCGGCATGCTGGGATCGCTGCTGGTCTACGTCTCTTTGCCGTTTATCAACGTCGGTTTGCTGCCGGTCATCGTCGTCCTCGTGCTGATGCGCTTCATGTTCGAGTTTGGGATCGTCAGCGCCATCGCCCTCATCAGCGAACAGGCTCCGGACCGGCGCGGCAAGCTCATCTCCCTCTCGGTGGCGCTCAATCTGCTGGGCTCCACCCTCAGCGGTTTTTCCGGCCCGTGGATGTATACCCGCTTCGGCGTATGGGGGCTGGGGCCGGTGGCGGCCGTCGGTACGCTCACGGCGTTTGTCTTGTTGACGGTTTGGGGGCGCGAGTCGGCCTGACGACTCTCAATGCCATTTGACACAGGAGGTAAATCATGACCATTCTCTACCGGCCTGACGATGGTGTGGCGGGTGACTTCATCCCCTTCTTCTGGGAAGGCGACTACCACCTCTTCTACATCAAAGATTATGGAGATGAGACCGGCCACGGCCCGGGCAGGCCCTGGTTTCACCTCGTGACGCGCGACTTTGTCACTTTCGAGGATTGGGGCGAAGCGGTAACACATGGGACTCCTGATGAGCAGGATCTCGATGTCGGCACAGGGTCCGTGATCGCGGGCAATGGAATCTTCTACATCTACTATACAGGCATCAATCCAACCTTCGCCGGAACCGGCAAGGCCGCGCAGGTGGTCATGCGCGCCACCAGCACTGACCTGCGCACCTGGCACAAGGACCCCGACTTCATCTTCTTTGCGCCCACCGCCCTGGGGTATGAACTGGACGACTGGCGCGACCCCTTCGTCTTCTGGAACGAGGCGGCCGGGGAGTACTGGATGCTCATGACGGCGCGGCGAGACAGCGGGCCGGTTCGCAACCGCGGCTGCATCGGCCTGGCCGTCAGCTCCGATCTGATGACTTGGGAGGGGCGGCCGCCGCTCTGGGCATCGGATGAGGTCTGGGCGCACCCCTGCCCGGATCTGTTTCGTCACGACGACTGGTGGTATCTGGTCTACTCCGTCTCCAGGGAATGGATAGCCACCCATTACCGGATGGCGCACAGCTTGTCAGGACCTTGGCTGTCTGCGGCCGACGACATGTTCGATGGTCTTGCCTACGGCGCAGCCAAGACCGCGGCAGACGAATCGCAGCGCTATCTGTTTGGCTGGCTGCCGACGCGCGCCGGCGAGACCGACGATGGCGACTGGCTATGGGGCGGCAATCTGGTCGTCCACGAGGTTGTGCCGCAGCCGGACGGCGCCTTGACTGTACGCATACCCGAAACAATCGCCCGCGCCTTCACCAAGCCGGCGCCGCTTCTGCCTCAGCCGGTACTCGGCAGTTGGGAGGTCCAGGAGGAGAGCGCCGCGACATCTGCGATCGGCCGCTACGCCCTGATGACCCTGGGGGAGATGCCTGATGAATGTCTGATCGAGGCAACCGTCACCTTCGCCCCAGGGTTGGTCAACTGTGGCCTGCTCCTGCGCGCCAGCGAAGATTTGGAATCCTACTACCAGGTGCGTCTGGAGCCGGCCAAAAACAGAATCGTGCTGGACCGCTGGTCGCCGCAGTTCAGCATCACCACCACGAACCCGCCATTCATGCTTGAACGCAGGGTCGTTCTGGCGCCGGACAGGCCACTGAAAGTGCAACTGCTTGTCGATGGCACAGCTCTGGTCGTCTATGTCGATGACCAGGTAGCCCTCTCCGGCCGCATCTATGACCGGCTCACCGGCGCGCTGGGCCTCTTCGTGACCGAGGGCGAGGCCCGCTTCGACAGGATCAGGATGGCGTCCAGATAACTGGCTGAGGCTGGCGAGTCCATGGCAACTGTTTTCTTCCTACCCTCGGGCGCGACCATGCGCAGTATCCATGACTAGCCGGCAGCCGCGCGCAAACGCGCCGCGGGGCTTCTCCCGCTTCCGCCATATCCTGGCGGCCTGTATCGCCACCCGCCTGGCAATCGATACGACGACCCAACTTTTCTTTCCCTTCCTGCGGACCGTTGCGTTGGGGCTGGACATGGATATCGTTGCCCTGGGCCGTCTCGTCAGCCTGCGCAGCCTCGCGGGATTGAGCGCTCCCCTGTTTGGCAGCGCCGCCGACAGCTACGGTTATCGCCGCATCATGCGCCTCTCGCTGCTGTTGACCGCAGCGGGCATGTTTCTGCTGGGCAGCGGCGCCGGCCTCTGGTCCGTCGTCGCCGGCATGATCGTCTCGGGGGCAGGGCTGACCGGCTTCTTGCCCACCTGCCAGGCATACATCAGCGCACGACTGCCCTTTGCGCAACGCGCGCGCGGCATTGGTGTACTGGAATACTCCTGGGCATTGGCCGGCATTGTCGGTCTGCCGCTGATGGGGTTTCTTTTTGGCCGCTTCAACTGGCAACTCCCTTTCCTCGTCCTCGGCGCGGCAATGCTCGCCGGCTGGGTTCTGCTTGGATTTGTGCCGGAAGCGACAGGAGGAGCCGCCCGAGAAGAGAGTGGCGCCGATCGTGGCCGAGAGGTCGCCCCAAAGAGAATAAGGAGCCGTTCTCTCACTCCTCTTCTCTCACTCCTCCCCCCTCTAAGTATTCGGAGTGTCGCCGACCTTTTCGATCTCGGCCCCAACTGGCGTGCCGCCCTCGCCGTCATCAGTGCCAATGCCCTCTTCTATTTCAGCCAGGTCCACATCCTCATTGCCCATGGCGCCTGGCTGCAAACCGAATACGGTCTGGTTCCGGAAACGTTGGGCCTGGTGGCCCTGGCACAGGGTGCAGCGGATCTGTGCGGCAGTGTGCTCGTCTCTCTAATTACGGACCGGGTCGGCAAAAAGCGGGCCGTACAGGCCGGCATGCTGGGATCTGTGCTGGTCTACATCTCGCTGCCGCTAATCAATATCGGACTGGCGCCGGTCGTTGCCGCAATGGTGCTGCTGCGCTTCGTGTTTGAGTACGGAATCGTCAGCGCCATCGCCCTCATCAGCGAACAGGCTCCGGACCGGCGCGGCAAGCTCATCTCCCTCTCGGTGGCGCTCAATCTGCTGGGCTCCACCCTCAGCGGTTTTTCCGGCCCGTGGATGTATACCCGCTTCGGCGTATGGGGGCTGGGGCCGGTGGCGGCCGTCGGTACGCTCACGGCGTTTGTCCTGTTGACGGTTTGGGGGCGTGAGTCGGCCTGACGAATCTCAATGCCATGTGACACAGGAGTTAAATCATGACAGTTCTCTACCGACCTGACGACGGTGTGGCGGGTGACTTCATCCCCTTCTTCTGGGAAGGCGACTACCACCTTTTCTACATCAAAGATTACGGAGAAGAGACCGGCCACGGCCCGGGCAGGCCCTGGTTTCACCTCGTGACGCGCGACTTTGTTACTTTCGAGGATTGGGGCGAGGCGGTAACACATGGAGCGGCTGACGAGCAGGACGTCGATGTCGGCACAGGCTCCGTGATCGCGGGCAACGGCATCTTCTACATCTACTATACAGGCATCAATCCATCCTTCGCCGGAACCGGGAAGGCCGCGCAGGTGGTCATGCGCGCCACCAGCACTGACCTGCGCAGCTGGCACAAGGATCCCGACTTCATGTTCTTTGCGCCCACCGCCCTGGGGTATGAACTGGACGACTGGCGCGACCCCTTTGTCTTCTGGAACGAGGCGGCCGGGGAATACTGGATGCTGATGACGGCGCGGCGAGACAGCGGGCCGGTTCGCAACCGGGGCTGCATCGGGCTGGCCGTCAGCTCCGACCTGGTGAACTGGGAAGGGCGGCCGCCGCTGTGGACGCCGGATGAGGTGTGGGCGCACCCCTGCCCGGATCTGTTCCATCATGGCGAACGGTGGTATCTGATCTACTCGGTCTCGAGGGAGTGGATAGCCACCCATTACCGGATGGCGGACAGTTTGGAAGGGCCGTGGATGTCTGCGGACGACGATATGTTCGACGGCCTTGCCTACGGTGCGGCGAAGACGGCGGGAGACGAATCGCAGCGCTATCTGTTTGGCTGGCTGCCAACGCGCGCAGGCGAGACCGACGACGGCGACTGGCTATGGGGCGGCAATCTGGTCGTCCACGAGGTTGTGCCGCAGCCGGACGGCGCCTTGACTGTACGCATACCCGAAACAATCGCCCGCGCCTTCACCAAGCCGGCGCCGCTTCTGCCTCAGCCGGTACTCGGCAGTTGGGAGGTCCAGGAGGAGAGCGCCGCGACATCTGCGATCGGCCGCTACGCCCTGATGACGCTGGGAGAGATGCCCGCTGAATGTCTGATCGAGGCGACCGTCACCCTCGCCCCAGGGTTGACCAACTGCGGTCTGCTCCTGCGCGCCAGCGATGATCTGGAATCCTACTACCAGGTGCGTCTGGAGCCGGCCAAAAACAGAATCGTGCTGGACCGCTGGTCGCCGCAGTTCAGCATCACCACCACGAACCCGCCATTCATGCTTGAA
Source organism: Caldilineaceae bacterium (assembly GCA_965220715.1). Taxonomy (GTDB): domain Bacteria; phylum Chloroflexota; class Anaerolineae; order Caldilineales; family Caldilineaceae; genus Bin5. The sequence goes on along the minus strand of OZ244843.1, from coordinate 810,861 downwards.
CGCAGGGTCGTTCTGGCGCCGGACAGGCCACTAAAAGTGCAACTGCTTGTCGATGGCACAGCTCTGGTCGTCTATGTCGATGACCAGGTAGCCCTCTCCGGCCGCATCTATGACCGGCTCACCGGCGCGCTGGGCCTCTTCGTGACCGAGGGCGAAGCCCGCTTCGACGACATCAGAATGGCAACCAGATAACCGGCCGGGACGTTCGACTCCATGGCATTCGTATTCTTCCCACCCCCGGGCGCTACCATGCGCCGTATCCATGACTAGCCAGCAGCCGCGCGCAGAAGCGTCCCGCGACTTCTCCCATTTCCGCCATATCCTGGCGGCCTGTATCGCCACCCGGCTCGTCGTCGATACATCGGTCCAACTCTTCTACTCCTTCCTGCAGCCAATTGCGCTGGGCATGGCCTTGGATGTTGTCGTTCTGGGCCGTCTGCTCAGCCTGCGCAGCGCGGTTGGGCTGAGCGCGCCGCTGTTCGGCAGCGCGGCGGATCGCTACGGTTACCTGCGCGTCATGCGCCTGGCCCTCGTTCTCGCCGCGGCCGGCACATTTCTGCTGGGCAGCGGCGCCGGACTCTGGTCCGTCGCGGCCGGTATGATCGTGTCGGGTGTGGGGTTGACCGGCTTCGTGCCGACCGTCCAGGCCTACATCAGCGGGCAACTTCCCTTTGCGCAACGCGCACGCGGCATCGGTATCCTGGAGTACTCCTGGGCTTTGGCCGGGATCTTCGGCCTGTCGCTGATGGGCCTCCTTTTCGACCGTTTCAGCTGGCAGCTTCCCTTTATCGTCCTGGGCATAGCGATGCTCGCCGGTTGGGCACTCCTCGGCTTCTTGCCAAAAGCGTCAAGTGGCGCCGAACCCACAACAGCAGAGGCCAGTGAAGAGACCGTGCCCGCGCCGGCAGCCGTTGCAAGTGTAAAGGGCGGCCCGAAGGAAGCCCTTGAGAAGGGGGTTGAGTCCTCTCTTTCTCCTCACTCCTCACCCCTCGCTCCTCGCATCCTGCGGCGTATCGCCGACCTGTTCGATCTCGGCTCCAACCGGCGCTCGGCCTACACGATCATCTGTGCAAACTGCCTCTTCCTTTTCAGTCAGGGCCACGTCCTCATTGCGCACGGCGTCTGGCTGCAAACCGAATACGGCCTGACTCCATCTGCCTTGGGTCTTGTAGCCCTGTCGCAGGGCGCGGCGGATTTGTGCGGCAGTGTACTCGTCTCCCTGATTACGGATCGGGTCGGCAAGAAGCGATCGTTTCAGGCAGGCATCCTCGGTTCATTGCTGGTCTACATCTCTCTCCCGATTCTCAATATCGGGCTGTGGCCGGTCATCGTTACATTACTGCTGATGCGTTTTGCATACGAGTACGGCCTCGTCAGCTTCATCGCCTTGATCAGCGAACAGGCTCCGGACCGGCGGGGCAAAGTGATGTCCCTGGCGGTGGCGGTCAACCTGCTGGGTTCATCCCTCACCGGTTTTACCGGGCCGTGGATGTACACCCGTTTTGGCGTGTGGGGGCTGGGACCGGTGTCGGCCGTCTGTACGCTTGCCGCGTTCGTGCTGTTGACGATCTGGGGACGCGAGTCGGCGTGAGTATATTCTGTAGACAGTGGTTTATATGGGCGGTCGGGCCTTCGGCCCTCCCTTGTGCGGGGGGACACGCCCCGCAACGCCCCCCTCCAAAAACACGCCTCATGATCGGTACGCCGTCATCGAAGCAATGCGGCTCAAGCAAGGTTGCGGCAACCAAATACGTAAGGAGACAGCCTGAATGACGGCAATGATGAAGTGCTGGACAAGAAAGGCCAGTGTTGGTCAAGGGTAACCGATTCTTGATCGAACCATCAGACAGACTCGTTATTGGAAGGTGAGGAAGGAGTGATGGTTCGACCGGATATGGAAAAATGGGGCCAGACGTTCGCCAGCTGCCGGGCACGAGGAAGTGACGGCAGAAGCCGGAATAACAACTCAAAGAGGAGTAAATTAACAGTGACCAGAAAGAATCGGACAGTAGCGGCTCGCCAGAAGTCTCTACAACCGGATTCACCGGAAGCGAACTTTTCGCTAGCCGGAGTGCGGCGCATGTACGCGGCCACAGGGAGTAGGGAGTTCAATTGCACAATCAATGGGTATTGTCGAACACAAATTTTCGAGTTTCCGAGAATCGATTTCCATCCAGACGGCGACGAACCCCACCACGGAATTTATGTGTCTCCCTCGGTTCAGGCATGTGTCACTTCAAATCTAGTGGACTATTTCGTGAACTCAACGTGTAGTCAACATTACGCCATCTGCCCTAGCTTGCGCTACAGGGTCGGCGAGACCGATGAGAAGATCAGATCGCAACAGAAGGATCGAGTACCGGTATTCCTGGTGATCGAGGAGGTTAACCAGGTGACGCCGGTGGAGATGGTGAAGGGTGAATGCGGTATATTGGACGAGGTAATCGTGGAAGACGGCGAAAAGGTACCCATGATAGTAGGCGGTAGGGAGGGCGAGGAATTCATCACTGCTTTTGCTACCAGTGACGGAGCGTGGCCGGATCTGCCCAACAATCAACAGTTGGTCAACATGGTTCTAGCTGGCGTACGTGTCGGTCAGCAGACGGCAGGGCCGATACGCAAATACCTAGACATGAATGGTCTAGTGACGGACGATGGCCGGTTCGTTGGAATGTCGCGACCTACAGCGTCGGCAAGAGTGGACATAACGTCGCCGATGGATACCACAGCTTACAGAAGCAGGGTATCTGAAATACGTAAGGCTATTACTGCAATGGAACAGGATATGGGTGCTCCCCACCTGGCGCTGTTAACTAACGCGATGTACAGAGATGTGTACCGGGACGATGCCTATGAGCGCCTCCATTACTTGCAGTTGTGGCAATCGTTGACGGAGGCGGGTCCGAGATTGCTGAACTACCAGGGGAATAATATCAGGAATGACAACATAGTCGTGGCAGGCAAGAGGACCCTATGGCAGCTAACAGAATACAGAGATGACATCGCTCATTGGTGGACGGACGCTATTGATGAGAACTTCTTGGGAGATATTCAGGCAACGATAAACGAACTGATTCGCCGCAAGTATTTCTGATTGCCCTTCTTGAGGAGTAGCACAGATGGTATTCCTAGGCGACGCAATACTGGCGTTACCCTGCTGATTCTCCTGGTGCCGACGTCTCCTCATTGCGGCTAACGGTGGCCGCGTAGCGCATCTTGCAGACGCTTGTCGGTGTCGAACCGACCGCTAATGAGTAATGTAAGTTCAATTCGATACCCAAACTTTTCACACGGGCGGCACGCCAAAATCGTAGGCGTGCCGCCCGCTCTGCAGATATTCGCAAGCTCCTGGTTTCATTTGGAATCCAAATTAGAAACTGTTTATTCCTGATTCATACATACCATCTTCCCCCGCTCCTGACCATTTCAAAAGGTTCAGGCCACGATCCATTTCACTTGGATGGCTTATATTGCCCTCTCTTGAAATTGCCCACGGGATATAGCTTAGCAGTTACCAATGATTTGCGCAGTTTAGACAGATCATGCCATGATGATTTTGTTTTCTCCACCAGATCATTCACATAAATCAGAGGTCGCTCCACCGGCGGTCAAACCCGTCCCGCTCATACTGTAATGAGGGATCTTTCCATGAACATTATCTACCTGCATTCCCACGACACAGGCCGATACCTTCAGCCCTACGGCCATGCGGTCCCCGCGCCCAACATCCAGCGGCTGGCGGAGGAAGGCGTTCTCTTTCGCCGGGCCTTTAGCGCTGCGCCCACCTGCTCGCCGAGCCGGGCCTGTCTGCTCACCGGCCAGAGCGCGCACTCCTGCGGGCAACTGGGACTGGCCAACCGCGACTTTTTCCTGCAACATCCCGAACGGCACCTGGCGAACTTCCTGCGCAGCCATGGCTACCGCACCGCTCTGTGCGGCTTCCAACACCTGACCCTCGATTCGCGCACGTTGGGCTACGACTGGATCGCCGAAGCCGACCCGTCCGGATCCGGGGGTACGGACTACAGGACCACGGCTGCGGTCGCATTCATCAACCGGGAGCATGATAGTCCCTTCTTCCTCGCCGTCGGCTATTCCGAAACCCATCGCGTCTTCCCGGAACCGAGCGAGGAGGAGGACGAACGCTATACCCTGCCGCCGGCGCCGCTGCCCGATACGCCGGAGACCCGCTACGACATGGCCTCCTACAAACGCATGGCCAAGATTCTGGACGACCAGGTAGGGATTGTTCTTAACGCGCTGGAAGAGGCCGGCCTGGCCGAGGACACGCTGTTCATCTACACGACCGACCACGGGCTGGCCTTCCCCGCCATGAAATGCACGCTGACCGATCACGGCTTCGGCGTGTCACTGATCGTGCGCGGGCCGCACGGCTTCAGCGGCGGCAAAGTCGTGGACGGCATGGTCTCCCAGATCGACATCTACCCGACACTGTGCGAGTTGCTGGATGTCGAGCCGCCGGCATGGCTCGAGGGGCGCTCTGTTGTCCCCCTGGTGGCTGGTACGGCCGCTGAGATAAACGAGGAGATCTTCGGGGAGGTGAGCTATCACGCCGGCTACGAACCGAAACGGGCCGTGCGCACGCAGCGCTGGAAGTACATCCGGCGCTTCGATCAGTGGCCAACCACTACGATGCCCAACATCGACAACGGGCCGAGCAAGCAGTATCTGATGCGCAACGGCCTGGCAGAACGCACTGTCCACCAGGAGGCGCTCTACGATCTGCTCTATGACCCGAATGAAGCCTGCAACCTGGTGAACGATCCGGCATACGCCGGACCGCTGGCGGAGATGCGCGGCCGGCTCTCGTCATGGATGGAGCGCACCGACGATCCCCTGCTGCGGGGACCCGTGCCCGCGCCGGAGGGCGCCTACGTCGACAGCCCGGGCGACCCCAATCCGGGCGTTTCGGAACGCGACTCGGTCAGCCTCTGGCAGCGGAGGGAACGGCTGGACATTCGTGGATAGTTTTCTGTAGTCAGTAGTCACCGTAGTCAGTAGTCAGAGGTCAATAGTCAGCGGCCGGCGGTCGGTGCATCCACCGGCCGCCGGTATCATTTTTCTCCCAGGGCAAAGACCAGCGCCTCGATAAGGAGATCGATTTCGGCCTCCGTCGCCACCAGCGGCGGCGCTACGATCAAAATGTTGCACAGGCCGGGAACGGTATTGCCGTTACGTCCGAGGATAACGCCCGCCTGTTTGCAGCGGCCCAGGATCGCCAGCATCTCGGCGTCGTCCAGGGGCTGTTTGGTCTCCTTGTCCGCCACCAGTTCGACCCCCAGGAGCAGCCCGCGGCCGCGCGCCTCGCCCACCCACGGATGCGTTGACAGATTTTCCAGTTGCGCCAAAGCGTACTCGCCCACACGCCGGGCGTTCTCCACCAGGCCTTCTTCCTCCACAATCTGCAGATTGCGCAGACCGACCGCTGTGCTCACCGGATGACCGCCAAAGGTGTTGATGTGGCGGAAGTGGCGCAGGTCGCCGGCCTCGCCCAGGAAGGCATCGAAAATATGCTCCTGCACAGCTGTCGCAGCCAGGGGCATATAGCCGCTTGAAAGCCCCTTCGCCATCGTGATGATGTCCGGCTTTACCTGCCAGTGGTCGTGGCCGAACAGTTTGCCCGTGCGTCCAAAACCGGAGACGACCTCGTCAAAAATCAGCAGCACGCCGTACTCGTCGCAGATTTCGCGCACGCGCGGCAGGTATTCGTCCGGCGGAACCAGCACGCCGCCGCCGGAGATGATCGGTTCCATCAGCAGCGCGGCGACGGTCTCCGGCCCTTCATAAATGATCGTCTCCTCAAACGCCTGCGCGCAGGCGATACCGTGTTCGGCCGGGCTGAGTTTGGGATGCCCCCGGTAGGGATAGGGGGGCGGAACGTGAAGGAACCCGGGCGCCATCGGCCCATAGCCGATCTTGCGCTCGGCCTGGCCGGTGGCGCTCATCGCGCCCAGCGTATTGCCGTGATAAGCGCGGTGGCGGGAGATGATCTTATAGCGGGTCGCGCCGCCTGCTTTGCCGGATTGCTGGTGATACTGGCGGGCGACTTTGAAGGCGACCTCATTCGCTTCGGAGCCGCTGGAGGAGAAGTAGACCCGGCCGCGCCAGCCCAGCAGTTCCAATATCTTGTCCGCCAGCTGCGCGCCGGGCGCGTGGGTCATGGTGGGCGCGAGATAGGCCAGTTCCACCATCTGCGCGGCCGCCGTCTCCGCCAACTCGCGGCGCCCGTAGCCAACGTTCACACACCACAGGCCCGCCATCGCATCCAGATAGCGACGGCCCTGGTCGTCTTCCAGGTAGCAGCCTTCCCCCCGCACCATCAGCGGAGGCGGGCTTTCGGCCAGCGGCTTATGCTGGGTAAGAGGATGCCACAGGGCGCGCAGATCCAACTCTGAAATGGAAGGGGCAATAGTCATTTTTTCTCTCGCTTCTTCTATGGAGTCGATGTCGTTTACGTTGCGATCATACCAGCATCTCGCGATCCGGTCTACATTCTGCCGCAGGCTTTGCAGCCGCATCCCCTGTGCACTTGCAAGAAGCCGAACAGGCGCCGGAATCGCAGTTCAGACAACGCTGCAGATGCCGTGTATCTTCGCCACACCTATGTTAAAATGCGGACAGTTGCGCTTGCTTGTCAGCCACAGTTCAGACAGAGCTTTGCACAGCAGAAGAAATAGTCGAGGCCAAGGAATGACCTGCGCACACAAACAGGCATCTCGTCCACCAAACGCGGTGAATGATCCTGTCCACGTCAATCAAGTGAACTGCAGTTCAGACAGTATCGACCGCGAGGAGCGCAGGCGGCGCGCCCTTTCCATTATCGGGGCGTTCTCCAGCGGTGTCGACGATCTTTCGGTCAATCACGACCACTATCTGGCTGAAGCCTATGCGAACGCAGACGGCGATGAGTGATCGCAGTTAATTGTTAAGCACGGTTTTACTCCCATAAATTAGCCACAACATCCCATTTCAGGAGGACGAAATGACTCAGGACACCATCCGCGTCGGCATCATCGGCGCCGGCGCCAACACGCGTGATCGACACATTCCCGGCCTGCAGGCCATCGAAGGCGTCGAGATCGTCGCCGTTTGCAATCGCAGCCAGGAGTCGGGCGAGCGGGCCGCCAAACAGTTTGGCATCGAGCGCGTCTGCACTAACTGGCAGGATATCGTGCATGCCCCGGACGTGGACGCAGTGGTGATCGGAACCTGGCCCTACATGCACCGCCTCGTCACCGTCGCCGCCCTGGAAGCCGACAAACACGTAATGTGCGAGGCCCGCATGGCGATGAACGCGTCCGAGGCCCACTGCATGTATGATGCGCTGCGCAGCCGCCCGCACCTGGTGGCGCAGATCGTGCCCTCACCGTTCAGCCTGCGCGTGGACCGCACCGTCCAACGGCTGATCCGCGACGGCTGGCTGGGGGATGTGCTGGTGGTGGACGTCCGCGCCGGCGGCGCCTTCATCGACCAAGACATTACGATGCACTGGCGCAACAATATGGACTTCAGCGGGCTGAACGTTATGACGATGGGCATCTGGTACGAGGCGATGTTGCGCTGGGTTGGCGAGGCCACCAGCGTTGTCGCCAAGAGCAAGACCTTTACGCCGATGCGCAAGGATGAGCAGGGGCGCCTGATGGGCGTGCGCATCCCCGATCACATCGACATCACCGCCGACCTGGCCTGCGGCGGGCAGGCCCACATTCAGGTCAGCAGCGTCACCGGCTTCGGTGAGCCGCCCTCAGCCACCATCTATGGCAGCGAAGGCACGCTGCATTTCAGCAATGATATCCTGACGGGCGGTCGCCGCGGCGATGACGGCCTCAGCGAAATCGAGGTGCCCGCCCACGAGGCCGGCGGCTGGCGCGTCGAAGATGAATTCATCAGCGCCATCCGCGGGCAGGAAGAGATCACGCATACCGATTTCGCCACCGGCGTCAAGTACATGGAATTCACCGAGGCCGTCTATCGCAGCCGGCGCAGCGGCGCCGCAGTGAGCCTGCCGCTGCTGTAAGAGTAGAGGCCAGCGGCCCCGAGAGCGCGCCACAACTGACCACTGGTCACTGATCACTGGCCACTAAAATAGGGGGAGACCGATGAAACGATACGGAATGGTCATTCGCGTCAGACCGGAGTTGGAGGACGCATACGTACTTTTGCACGCCAACACCTGGCCTCAAGTCCTCCAGCGCATCAGCGACTGCAATATGCGCAACTACACGATCTTCATGCGCGACGGCTATCTGTTCGCCTATTATGAGTATGTGGGCGACGACTACGAGGCCGACATGGCGCAGATGGCTGCCGACCCGGTGACGCAGGCGTGGTGGAAGCTGACCGACCCCTGCCAGCAGCCGGTGGAGAGCGCGGCTGAGGGCGAGAAGTGGGCGGAGATGGAGGAGGTATTCCATCATGACTGAGCGCAGGCGATACGTCGATACCCATGTGCACTTCTGGGACAGTTCGGTTATCGACTATCCATGGCTGGCGGGCGCATCGGCCATCGCCCATCCCCATCTGCCGGCCGATCTGGAACGGGCGCGCGCCGGTGTCTCGCTTGAGCTGGCCGCGATCGTCTTCGAGGAGGCCGACTGTCTGCCGGCCCACGCGCTGCGGGAAGCGCAGTGGATAACCGAACTGGCGCAGGAGGAGCCGCGCATCCGCGGCATCGTCGCGCACGCGCCCCTGCAGGACGGTGAAGACGCCCGCCCCCATCTGCAGGCACTGGCCGAACTGCCGTTGGTCAAAGGCATCCGCCGCTTGATCCAGGACGAGCCGCTGGGCTTCTGTACCGCGCCGGACTTCGTGCGCGGCGTGCAACTGCTGCCCGAGTTCGGTTTCAATTTCGACCTGTGCATCTACCATCCACAGCTGGCGGACGTGCTCGAACTGGTGGCGCAGTGCCCGGATGTCTCCTTCCTGCTCGATCACATCGGCAAACCGGGCATCGCAGCCGGTATCACCCAGCCGTGGAAGGATCAACTGCGCGAGCTGGCCAGCCGCCCGGATATCCACTGCAAGCTCTCCGGCGTAACCACGGAAGCCGACCACCAGAACTGGAACCGGGATGAACTGCGCCCATACATCGAGCAGGTGCTCGACTGTTTCGGCCCCGACCGGGTGATCTTCGGCTCCGACTGGCCGGTGGTCGATATGGCCGCCGACTATCTCACCTGGTTTGATATCGTCCAGGACAGCATCAGCCACTTCAGCGCGCAGGATCAGCAGAAGATCATGCACGACAACGGCGCCCGCTTTTACCGGCTGGCGCTTTAACGACAGTTTTTAGTAGTCAGTTTTTAGTTCTTAGTGCATCTTTCCGTTCGACGGAGGCGCAGTCACCAAAAACTGGAAACAAAAAATTCAAGAATACTGCGAGGAACAATCCATGCCCTATACACCCAAACCGGAAAACAAATTCAGCTTCGGCCTCTGGACCGTCGGCAACATCGGACGCGACCCCTTCGGTGACCCTGTGCGGGAGGTTCGTTCGCCGGCGCAGCTGGTCCAACTCCTGGGGGAGGTCGGCGCCTGGGGCGTCAACTTCCATGACAACGATCTGGTTCCGATCGACGCGGCCGCGGCAGAGCGTGACCGGATCGTGAGCGACTTTAAGAAAGCGCTGGACGACCAAGGCCTCGTCGTGCCGATGGCGACCACGAATCTCTTTACCCACCCGGCCTTTCGCGACGGCGCCTTCACCAGCAACGACCCGGAGGTGCGAGCCTACGCGCTGCAAAAGACGATGGCCGCCATCGATCTGGGGGTTGAGTGCGGCGCCAGCACATACGTCTTCTGGGGCGGGCGGGAAGGCACCGAGACCGATGCCGGCAAAAATCCTGCCGACGCCGGCAAATGGTTCCAGGAGGCGCTCAACTTCCTGTGTGAATATGTGATCGATCAGGGCTATGATCTGCGCTTCGCGCTGGAGCCGAAGCCGAACGAGCCGCGCGGCGATATCTACCTGGCGACGGTCGGCCACATGCTGGCCTTCATCGAGACGCTCGACCATCCGGAAATGATCGGCGTGAATCCGGAGGTGGCCCACGAACATATGGCAGGTCTGAACTTCACCCATGCGGTGGCGCAGGCGTGGAACGCGGGCAAGCTCTTCCACATCGACCTCAACGATCAGAATCTGGGACGCTACGATCAGGACTTCCGCTTCGGCAGCCACAACATCAAGCAGGCATTCTTCCTGGTCAAGTTCCTGGAAGACGTTGGCTACGACAACCCGCGGCACTTTGACGCCCACGCCTACCGCTCCTCCGATTACAAGGACGTCAAGGCCTTCGCCAGCGGCTGTATGCGCACCTACCTGATCCTCAAGGAAAAAGCCGAGCAGTTCCGGCAGCACGAACAGATACAGGAGTTGCTGGCGCAGATTAACGCCGATGACGGCTCGATGGACGGTTTCAGAGGCGGCTACTCCGCGGAGAAGGCGGCCGGCCTCAAGGCCCATGCCTTTGACCGCGACGAACTAGGCCGCCGCGGCAAGCCGTATGAGCAGCTGGATCAACTAGTGGTTGAACTGTTGCTGGGTGTGTGAACGGCAGTTTTTAGTTTCCAGTAACACCATTGCCACCCAGCAGTTCACTAAGAACTGAAAACTGACTACTGAAAACTATCAAAAAGGGGCGCTGGAAAAATGTACCTGATCGGCATCGACTCCTCCACCACGGCCACGAAGTCCCTGATCATCGACGCTGACGGCGAAATCGTCGCCGTGGCGGCAGCAGAGTACCCGTTCGAGACGCCCCATCCGCTGTGGAGCGAACAGCACCCCGACTTGTGGTGGGACGGCACGGTGCAGAGCATGCGGGCGGCGCTGGACCAATCCGGCATCGATCCGGCGGAGGTGGCCGCGGTGGGTGTGAGCGGCCAGATGCACGGGCTGGTGCTGTTGGACGAAGCTGGCGAACCCCTGCGGCCGGCCATCCTCTGGAACGACCAGCGCACCGGCAAACAGTGCGATGATATGCGCCTGTGGCTTGGCAAGGAAAATCTCGTGCGCATCACCGGCAACGACGCGCTTACAGGCTTCACCGCGCCCAAAATTCTGTGGGTGAAAGAGAACGAGCCGGACATCTACAGCCGCGTCCGTCAGATCCTCCTGCCCAAAGACTACGTGCGCTACAAGCTGACCGGCGACTTCGCCACCGACAAGGCCGGCGCCGGCGGCACATCCCTGCTGGAACTGGCGACGCGGGACTGGTCGCCGACAGTTCTGGCCGCGCTCGAGATTCCACCCAAATTTCTGCCCCCCACCCACGAAGGCACGCAGGTGACCGGCGCCATCTCCGCACAGGCGGCGGCAGCCACCGGCCTGCGCGCCGGCACGCCCGTGGTAGGGGGCGGGGGCGATCAATCGGCCCAGGCCGTGGGCGTGGGCGCGATCGAGGAGGGCATCGTCGCCCTGACCCTGGGCACCTCCGGCGTTGTCTTCGCCACCGCAAACGAGCCTTTCTACGAACCGGAGGGACGCCTGCATGCCTTCCCCCACGCCCTGCCGAACAAATGGCATCTGATGGGAGTAATGCTCTCGGCCGCAGGCAGCTTGCGCTGGCACCGCGATACACTGGCGCCCGGCGTGGAGTTCGACGACCTGCTGGCCCCGGCCGCAGACCTGCCCATCGGCAGCGAAGGGCTGCTCTTTCTGCCCTATCTGACCGGTGAACGAACGCCCCACCCCGACCCCTTCGCCCGCGGCGCCTACGTCGGGCTGACCGTCCGCCACGGACTGCCCCACATGACCCGCGCCGTGCTGGAAGGCGTGGCCTTTGGCCTGCGGGACAACTTCAAGCTGATGCAGGGAGTCGGCCTCGGCGCAATCCGTCAGGTGCGGGTGAGCGGCGGCGGCGCCCGCAGCCCACTGTGGCGGCAGATTCTGGCCGACGTGTTGGGCAGCGAACTGGTTACGGTCAACACCCCCGAAGGCGCGGCCTACGGCGCGGCGCTGCTGGCCGGTGTCGGCGCGGGCGTCTGGCCCGATGGCGAAAGCGCCTGCGCGGCGACCATCCGCGTCACCGGCTCCACTACGCCCAACCCCGACGCCATTGCCGCCTACCAAAACGTATATGAACTCTACCAGGGCCTCTACCCGGCGCTCCGAACAACGTTTGATGGCGTGCGTCAAAGCGAGGAGTGAGAATAGAGGAGTGGGAGTTGTTCTCTCTCCTCTCTCCTCTTCACTCCTGACTGCAGTTTCCAGTTTCTGGTAACACCATTGCCACCCAGCAGCTCACAAAAAACTGACTACTGAAAACTATCAACGTGCGCGCACAGTTGCTCTACGCCGTCTATGTTCCTACCTTCATTCTCGCCTTCTGCCAGGGGATGCTGGCGCTGCTGCTGCCGGTATACGTGATCGACCTGGGGCTGTCGTTCAGCCTGATCGGCCTGGTGCTGGCCGGCTACGGCATCGGTACGCTGATCGGCGACCTGCCCGCCGGGGGTATCCAGGATCGCATCGGCAACCGCCGTTCCATGACGATCGGCATCTGCGTGATGGGGCTGGGGATGCTGGCCCTGAGCCAGTCCGAACGCGTTGTCATGCTGGTGTTGTGCGGGATCTCGATCGGGGCCGGCGCGGCGTTGTGGAACGTCTCCCGCCACGCCTACCTGACCAACAATACGCTCAACAGCAGTCGCGGGCGGGCGATCTCAATCTTCGGCGGCGTCAACCGCATCGGCATGTTCGCCGGCCCGATTACCGGTGGATATCTCAGCGCCGCGGCGGGTATGCAGACCGCCTTTTTCTTCTGCGGCGTTGTCGCCCTGCTGGCCTTGATCTTCCCGCTGCTGTTCGTACGCGACGGCCAGGCCGAGCTGCCGCCTGGACAGCAGGTGTCCATGGCCCGCTCTTACCGGCATCTGTTCTCCTATCTGCGCCGCAGTGTCTGGGTATTGACACCGGCCGGCTTCGGCATGATCTGCGCGCAGACGATCCGCGCCGGCCGGCAGACTATCATCCCGCTCTACGCGGCCTCGATCCTGGGCCTGGATGTGAAACAAATCGGCCTGGTGATGGGCGTCGCCGCAGCCGTGGATATGTCGATGTTTTATCCGGCGGGCTATGTGATGGACCGCTTCGGGCGCAAGTTCGCCTATGTGCCTTCCTTCCTGTTGCAGGCGCTGGGCATGGCCCTTATTCCGCTTACGGGATCCTTTGCGGCGTTGCTGGCGGTTACATCGCTGATCGGGTTCGGCAACGGGCTGGGCTCGGGGACGATGCTGACGCTGGGGGCGGACCTGGCGCCGCCGAAGGGTGAGGGTATGGGCGCGTTTCTGGGGCTGTGGCGGCTGATAGGCGACACCGGGCACACCAGCGCGCCCATAATCGTCGGCACGATTGCCGACGCACTGAGTCTGGTGCCGTCGGTCTACGTCATCGCCATCATCGGATTGGGAGCTGGCTCAATCCTGGGCCTATTCGTGCCGGAGACACTGAAGAAGCCCTCCGCGGTGGGCGCGGAGCCGGCTGCTTCGGGGTAGGGAGTGGTTGAGAGGGAAAACTGTGGAAACTTCCGATGCAGGGGAAGCAACTGGGGTGTTGAAGATCTCTCAGATCTGACGCGCGGGACGCGCTTAGACAATACGGAGCGTGTGGTGAAAGAGCTCCATGACAAAATCGTCCCAAGCCCTATCGTCATTCAAGACTTGATAGAGTTCAAAATCCCTCGCAACATTCATTTCGTCCAAGCGTCTTCGCATTTCAGGGGTGACAACGCCGAGAACGGCAAAATTTCGAGATCTGGGAGGGGTTTGCTCGAAACTTTTCTGGATGGCGCCCAGACGTTCAAGGGCCCCAGCCGGGTCGGTGCCACTCTTAATCTCCACCGTTGCTATGATTTGCCAGTCTCCTCCAGTACGGCTCTCGAATTTAATGTCGGGTTAGGAACCGTAGACCATTCTTAACTCTTCCGCGACTCCAATTGACGTGGTGGTCCCGCTAACGGTCGAGGGGATCGTATTGTTCACGGCCAGCCATTGGGAAATCCGCTCCTTAACAGCCGCCTCTCCCGCCTGTCCGACCAGATTCCGCAAAGAACCGTCTTGCGTGATTCCGATCGTGACCAAGATATTTCTATAGCCGTTTTCCAACGTCCACCCGTCCGTTCCCGTAATGATTACGGAGATCACAGCGTTATAGACACGAGCTACGCGAAGACATCTTTCCGGGCTGGGTGCCATTTGGAATGTGCCGTCTTCCCAATTGTTGACCGCGCCCGCCATCATCTGAACTCGCTTGAGGGACAGAGTGGAAATTCCCCGGTAGTGAAGGGAAGTCTGTGGATGGACATGCAGCAGGTCCGGGTGGGCAAAGACCAGTCTGGGGTCAAACTGCGCTTGAACGATGTGGGCCCATGCTTCGGGAGCAATTGCCAAGTCCTCTAACCGTCCTTCAAAATCCAAGGAGGGTTCGAAATCCTTGATAGTCTGTCTGACTCCTTCATCGGCTCGCTCTCGAATATGCCTGGTTATGATCAGCGCCCGTTGCCTGGCCTCCTCCAGACGAGCATGCCGATCAGCCATCGCATTTCCTCCAGTAGTAAACGCATTTCCTCAGTTCTTGTCTCCCGAATCGTCCCATCTGCTGGCTTGAGTTCCCCTTCCCCCGGTTCAGGGTCCAAATCGCTTCACACCGCAACCCCGACTGTTCCGCAAAGTCTGAGAGAATAAGGTCGACCGGAATCTCTTGGCCGTGATAGCGGACATTGTCATTTACCATGAACACGCTGCCGCCCGGAGCTACCAGTCGGGCCAGTTCGCATACCACCAGTGCCATTTCTGTGAAGTAATTCTCCACGAGAGGAATGACATTGCGGTTACTCAGATTGTGAGCTTCCTGTCTGAGAATGTGTAATGCCTCCTGCAAAGCAGTCTGGTTGTCGGTCATACAGAAGGCGTGTTCTATCAGAGGCATTTTCCCGTATTCTCGAAGCAGCAACTCACGCTTGGATCTGTTTTCCACTGTCGCGGACAGCAGGTCTTGGCGCAGTCCCTTCAAACGGTCTGCATCAAATCCAAGGTAGACCAACTCCAAGGCATAGGTTCGGGTATAGTCGTACCGATTAGCATAGGGGGGAGAAGTCACAACTGCGTCAAAACTCTCATCAGGCAGTTTTCTGAGTTCAGTGAGGCTGGATCCATCCACAAAAACTGGAGCCGCATTGCGGTACTTTCGCTGTAGCGTCGGAATATCGTTCATGATTTCCCCTAGCCTCCGCTGCAGAGCCTGAGCGAGGGTAGGTAGCTCCGCCTTTTGCCACTTGGTACTGACGTTGCGGCCCGATCGGGGGTCCCATCGCAGGAACTGGCCATCTTTTCGCGTGTAGCTGACTTCCTCGAGGACACTTACACATGCCAAAGTCAGAAGAGTCTTAAGCGACGGGTCACATATTTCGTCTACAAACTTCCTGGCCTTCGCTAGATCTTGCTCGGTCTGGTCGGGAAATGCTCGCTCAGTGATAGTGATGTGTTGAAACAGTTGATCAGCTTCATATTCCTTGGATGCGAGGGATTCAATCAACTCCTGCGACGTATAATAGAAGCTACTATAGTTGAGTCCATTCGCAGCGGCGACGATGGCCCGAGCCGATAGGTTCCCGACAGGCATAATCTCAATGCCAGTGCTATCCATCCCTAGACAACTTGCGGTGAGGGGGGCCGTACCAGTACCCGAAAAGGGATCAAGAAAGGTCTTCGGTTGATTCTGGTCCAGAAGGCTCTGAACCAAGCTGGCGGAAAACCCTTCTTTATATTTCATCCAGCGTAGACCTGGGGCTTCCTTGTTCCCTTGGTAAGAGACCAACTTTCTGCTTAGGCTCTCTTTGACAGATATGCGGGACGCATAACGGTCATACAGAGACCTCCGCGCCTCTGCTGGCACATCGGTTGGATTCGCTATGGAAGTCATGCCTGTCTCCCTGACCGGCGCCGACTCTTCCAGGCGCCGCCAATTCAAAACCTTGTCTCTCTTAACAGTTGCCAGTTCGGAATGCATTGTAGCAGACGATACATCTCACTGGCGAGTTTCAGCCTCGTTCCGACTATCTCCGGGGACATTTAGATCGGACTCCTGGACCTTATAGACTTCCCAGGAGAATCGCATTTAGGCGAGATCGGGAGGTCTGTAGCTATCTCACATATACCGTACAATGTAATTGTATGGTAAGTTTAGCGGACTTTTCCTGCCATCGGATCAACATGTAGAAAAAGTCGACTTTCTTGCAGTACAGTTGTGCGTACGTGAATAGGTGAATGAAGAGCACCCTACTCCCAACTGTTTACGTGATTCGCGTAAAAGGCTCAACTGTACAGCCATGTGTCGTGCGAAACACCAGGAGAACATCAGTGGACATCGTCTTACAGGCTGAAGCGCCTCCGCTGCGACGAGACAGTTCAGGGGGGCTTCGTATCGGCAAGTCCCGCGTTTTGCTAGAACTGGTCGTTCACGCATTTAAAGATGGAGCCACGCCCGAGGCGATCGCTCAACGTTACCCGGCTGCAACGTTGGCGGATATTTATGGTGTGCTTGCGTACTACCTGCGCCATCAGCAAGAGATCAGCGTTTATCTGGCGGGACGCGAGCAAAAGGCAGAAGAGGTGCGCAAACGCGTAGAGGGCAAGCGGCGGGACTGGGCAGAGCTGCGGGACCGTCTGCTGTCCTGTCGGCGCGCCGCCTCAGCCTAAGTCGTTCATTTATCTATGCAGGTTGGCGTAATTCTTGTCGTGAAGGATCCCCCATCGGCTGCAAACGCCAATAGCTGAGCGAGCGCCACATCCATTCAAAGGGACCGAAGCGGTAATAGCGCAGCCACAGCGGTGACACCACCAGTTGGAACGCCCAGATCGCCGCCACGATGCCGATCTGCCCCACCCGCTCGACCGAGCCGAACAGCCCCAGGCCGTGCCCGTAGAAGATAGCCGTCGCCAGGATCGTCTGCAGCAGATAGTTGCTCAGCGCGGTCCGCCCCACCGCGGCCAGCGCTGCCTGCAGCCAGGGCAGCGCGCGCGACCGGGCAAACAGCATCAGCAGCCCGATATAGCCGGCGCTCACGAACAGACTGCCCCAATAGTTCGCCTGCGCGCCGGGTCCAAACCGGGAAAACTCCATCGTCCAGTTGTGGGCAAAGTTCTGGACCACGCCCCCGCTCACCACCGGCAGGCCGATGGCAAATCCCAAGATAGCCATCCCGACATAAAAGCTGGGCGCGCGTCCGCCTGTCAGCACGCCCCACCGGTAGAGAGCCATCCCTATCAGCATTAAACCGCCCGCGCGCCAGTTCGTCCAGAGCAGTAGTACAACTGTCTGAAATTCCATGCTTGCGGGCACGCGGGCCTCCATCTGGTCCAGCCAGCCGCCCCGATAAGCGGCCACCTCCGTTTCAATCGCCGTGGCGGTCGGCTTCCAGTCGGCACGTAGTTCCTGCAGCGTCTCCGGCGGAATAAACTGCATACTCAGGCCTGTGCCCAGCAACAGAAGAGTAGGGATCGACACAACAAGAATACCCAGCGCCATCTGCCAGCCGGGCCGCAGCCGGCGCAGCCAGTAGACCCACAGGCCGCACACCGCATAGGCCACCAAAATGTCCCCCGACGACAGCAGGAAGGCGTGGGTCAGACCGAAGAGCAGCAGCCAGAAGGTGCGCCGGTAATGCAGGCCCCAGGCACGCAGCCCGCGCTCGTCCAGCTTTTCACTCATCAACACGATCCCCGCGCCGAAGAGCAGCGAAAAGATCGTCATGAATTTCTGATCGGCGAAGACGTGGCTCAATATCCACACCCAGCGATTGGCCCCGCTCAGGTCGCCGTAAGCCGTCGGGTTGAGATAGGCGGCTGCGGGCATGGCGAAGCCCTGAATGTTCATGATCAGAATGCCCAGCAGCGCGAAACCGCGCAGGATGTCGATGGCGACGATCCGTTCCGCCGGGCGGGTAGGGGCGGCTGTGGGTTTGGCCGATTCAGTTGACATACATCTATCTCCGGGATGGGAGTGAAGAGGAGAAAGCGGGGCAGACTCCCCTCTTCTAACTCATCACATTTGGGGGAACAGGGGGATGTTCCTGCTTTCTATACGCAGGCGCGCACGCCTCGTTGCGGCATGGACATTCTGTTTTTCGGTGGCAGGGAGCTAAGGTGGCAACGCGGGGTCAAACGCTCTGCAGACTGGCCTTGATTGTCGTCAGCACATCATCAAACATCGCAGTTGTCAGGCGGCCGGTGTTCGTGTTCTGGCGGCTGACGTGGTAGGAGGCATACAGGCGGGGCAGACCGGCGGGGAGGGAGTGCGCCGCGCCGTGCGTGAAGGTAAGGCGGGGAAGCTCATGGCCGAGCTCGCGCAGGGCGCGCAGATAGCCGTCGAAAGCGATCTTGCCCAGCGCCAGCACCGCCTGCAACTGCGGCAGCAGCGTCAACTCCTGCACCAGCCAGCTGCGGCAGTTGTTCAGTTCCTCCGCATTGGGCCGGTTTTTAGGCGGCACACAGTAGGCCACGCCGGTCATGTAGCAGTCGATAAGCTCCAGGCCGTCGCCCCGGTGTCTGCTGTTCGGTCGGCTGGCGAAACCCGCCCGGTGCAACGCCGGGTAAAGGAAATTGCCCGAACCGTCTCCGGTAAATGGACGGCCCGTGCGATTGGCCCCATGCGCGCCGGGGGCAAGACCCAGCACCAGCAGCCGCGCGCGGGGATCGCCCCACCCCGGCACCGGCTTGCCCCAGTAGGTCCGGTCGCGAAATGCCTGGCGCTTTGTCGCCGCCACCTCTTCGCGCCACGCCACCAGGCGCGGGCAGGCGCGGCAGGTGACCGCGGCGGCGTGTAGCGCATCAAGGGTCTCGAAAGTGGGGTTGCTGCTCATCGGATCGCTCTGAAGCATTCAGCTTCCTATAGCTGGGGTAACTACTCAGCCATAGTCAATTCGCGCCCTGGGACGCCTGCGGGCGAAAACGCCCTCCGGCGGCTCCGGCCCGCTAAGGCGTGCCTGCGCACCCTTCGCCGCTAGGCGGCTCAGGGCTGGCGGTCGCCGCTCCGCAGGCGCCGCCAGGGGCTGTCGCCCATTTGGACGGTCGGGCCTGCGGCCCTCCCTTGTGCGGGGGGATTCCCCCCGCAACGCCCCCCTCAAAACCAGCGCCGAAATCCACCGCCTCCAACACGCCCCGCCAGCGCCGCACTAGGGCTCGTTGACCTTTGTCTGAACAACGACTTCCGGGTGCAAATTACGCCTGATCGTCGAAGGTCGGCGCAGTCACGCAAAGAAAATCCGATACGCCTTTGGTGTTCTACGCGTCCCTCCGCGTCCTCCGCGGACAAAAAGGTGTTCTTCGCGACCCTTCGCGTGACTTCGCGGATCAATTGGTTTTGTCTATTTCAACATTCACGCGAGAAACATCCCTAACAGGCCTGCAGGCTTTCAGTTCTTGTTGACATCTGAACAGCCTTCCCAAAATGTCAACGGAACCTAAAAACTCACAGAGTCCGTATCGCTACCAACTGCTCAGCCTCCGGCGTATCCATCAACTCGTTGCGCAGCGGTCGGCCAAAACCCGGCGCGCTGATTTCGAACACGTCGCCCACCTGGGTCTGGATGCCGGCGGCGAAGCTGAGCGTGGCCGTGCCGTAGAAATGCAGATGTACATCGCCCGGCGTGCGGAACGGCGCGTACTTGAAGTGATGGTGCTGAAGGTTCGCCAGGCTGTGCGTCATGTTGGCCTCGCCGGTCAGGAAAGGCGCGGCCCACAACTCGCGACCGTCGCGCAAAATGCGAGAGGTCCCCTCAATGTGCGGCGGTGGATCGCCCAGCAGCAGTTCCGGCCCGCAGGAGCTTTGCCGCAGCTTGGAGTGTGCCAGGTAAAGGTAGTTCTGCCTCTCCAGCACATGATCGGAGAACTCGTTGCCCAGCGCAAAGCCGACGCACAGAACCGCGCCGTCGTCACCGATCACATAACAGCCGACCAGTTCCGGCTCTTCGCTGCCCTCCAGGGCAAAGGCCGGCATCGTCAGCGGCTGTTCCGGCGGCACCAGCCAGCGGCCATCCCCCTTATAAAACCACTCCGGCGCCACACCCACCTGCCCCGGAGCCGGTTTGCCGCCTTCCAACCCCAGACGAAACATGCGCATCGAGTCGGTCAACGCCTCCTCATCTTCGGCGTTGAGCTTCTGGTGCATGGCGTCGCGCGCCTGCGCGCTGCCCAGATGATCCAGGCCGGTGCCGCTGATCACCAGGCGGGCCGGGTCGGGATGATCCAGCGGCGGCAGCAGCCGTCCTTCCGCCGCGATCGGGCCGTATTCCACCCGTTGACCACCCAGCCGCCCCTCAACCAGTTCGGTCAACGGCCGCCCGCTGCGCCCTGCCTCCCGCGCCAGTTCATAAACGCGCTCGGTTCCGTCGAGAACACGCAGTGTCTCCTCGCTCTCGACCATCGCCACCCGGCGGTCGCCGGCCTCTGTCCGGTACTGCACCAGTCGCATCTCGTCTCCTCCTCCGCTGCACTGCCGACTGACCACCTCTCAGTAGCCACCTGAACCACCACTAAAAACTAAAAACTCGAAACTGGAAACTATCCACTATCACTGCTCCTCCCACTTCATCGCATCCCAGGCAACCTTGTGGGACAGGTATGTCTCGTAGGTCACGTCGGACAGAGAGATGTAATCATTCTCTGTACCGCTGAAGTTGTAGATGCCCAGGGAGACCCACTGACCGGCATACTGGGACTGATCTACCTCCCGCAGGGTAAAACCGCCTGCGTGGGAAATCCAATAGCGGGCGTTGCCCGTCGTCGCATGGTTATCGGGGATGTATACAAATACCTCGTAACTGACCGCCTCCAAGTCCGGCGACCATCTTCCCCAATTGTATCCGTCGCGGGTCTTGTCGTTGTTGTTCGTCCAGAAAAGGTGGCCCGCGTGGCCCTCGTCCGCCTGTCTCCACGTTGTCGTAAGGCCGCCTCTTTCGAATCCGGAATCCTGGTCGTCTACAACCACCGGGCTGACAGTGGGAGTCGGCGACGGCGAGGCCTCCGGTGTAGCGGCGGTTGTGGCGACCCAACTCAACTTCACCTGGGCCGACTCCTCGTGCTCATAGTATTCCAGAACAAGAGTCACAGACCCGCCGTCGTGTTGCAGCGTATATTGGTATGGTGTCGCCGGATGATCGCTCCAGCCATCGATCCGTTGGACGCTGTCAATAAACAGGCGCACCCCGTCGTCGGACACAACATCGAAGCTGTAGGATCCCGCCGCCAGCGAAATCTGTGTACTCCAGCGGGCTGAAAAATTATCCGCGTTAATGGTTGGCGACGCAGGTGAGCCGGCCCCCCAATTGTAGTCAATAACAGACTCCTGCTGGGCGAGAACCGGACTACCGGCTAGAGTTGTGTTGTTCCAGTACAACGCCTGCCACACAATTACCGGCGTCGATGTCGGCGTTGGCGTTGGCCCCGCCGTAAATGTTGGTGCTGGCGTTGTGGATGTTGCCGCAGTTGAGGTTGGCGCCGGCGTGTACGTGGCTAGCGGTGTTGCCGTCGGCGCCGGCGTGGACCCGGCTAGCGGGGTTGTAGTCGACAACGGCGTGGACGCGGACGAAGGTGTTGCCGTCGGCGTTGCCTCCAGCCTGCTCCAGGTCAAGCGCGCCTCTGCCTGCCCCGTTGCTTCGTAATACTCCATCCGCACGATGACGGCACTGCCGTCCAGATAGATAATCTGGGAGTATTCTGTCGCCGTCTGCACCTGCCAGGCATCGATCAGTGTTCTGTTTCCGACCAACAGCCGCACGCCGTCATCCACCGTGGCTGTAAAGCGGTAATCACCTGCCGGCAGTTGTAAGGATCTGCTCCAGCGCACGGAAAATCCATCCTGATTGAGGCCGGTCAGCGGGCTTTCGTACCCCCAGTCAAAGTTGATACGCGCGTCGCTGCGCGTTGTATGCGCCGTTCCTTCAAGCGAGCTGTTGTTGTAATACTCGCCCTGCCAATAGGTCGTGGGCAAATCCGGCTCGCGCTCCCAACTCACCGAAATCGAAGCTGCGCCGGTCAACTCAAAATACTCAACGAGAATAAGATGCTGCCCCTCCGACAGGGATAGTTTGGCCTCGTAAGACGCTTTCGATTGCTCGATCCAGCTGTCGATTTGCAGCACTCCATCAACCCACAGCCGCACGCCGTCATCAACTTCGGCAGTAAAGATGTAGTTGCCAGCCTCGTCCGCAGTGATGTCGAGATGCCGCTCCCAGCGGGCTGAGAATCGATCCGCGGAAATACCCGTGCCCGGCGAGCCGTCGCCCCAATCGAAATCCAGCGTCTCATCCTGGCGCGAAATGACAGTATCGCCGGTAAGAGTCATGTTGTCCCAATAGTCGGCTTCCCAGGTCGTAACTGATTCATGCGCAAGGGCGTCTGCAGAGTTCAGCGCGATAACCGAGAGCGCGCAAAGACCCAGCAGGACAGCACAGCATACAATGCGCCCGCTTTTGCCCCTGCACCCGTCAAGAAAGGCGTATAGCCATGAAACGCCAACTCGGAACCGGTTATCCCTCTGCATCGCTTTCTCCTTGCAGTAATCAGTGGCTGTGAGTCAGTTTGGCCGCCGTTATCTCCAGGTTTCAGGCAGGTTGCCCCGAATCCAGATGTCTGGACACGTAGCGGCAACCTGACAACTGGGCGGCGGCCAAAGCACAGCAAACACCACGAACCACGGACCACTATATATTACCCAACTCTATCAGTGTGAGAATTATTATACTACATGCACCACGATCCATCT
Organism: Caldilineaceae bacterium; assembly: GCA_965220715.1. Lineage (GTDB taxonomy): Bacteria > Chloroflexota > Anaerolineae > Caldilineales > Caldilineaceae > Bin5. Next base: position 788,078 of record OZ244843.1, on the reverse strand, counting down.
ATAGCCTACCACGCAGTCCTTGCAGGCCTGTAATGCAGTACGCATTACGCAATCCGCCTTCGCTGTGCTATCCTTACATTCGCATTTACCCTTCCTCAACGTGCAGTTTTCAAAGCTCAGTTCTTGGTGACCGCTCGCCCGGCAACCTGAAAACTGAAGACCGGAAAATACTCCTGGCATGCATTTTGACGCCCTGATGCTGGCTGCAGTGACCGACGAACTGAAAGAGACGGTCGCGGGCGGCCGCGTACAGCAGATCGTTCTGCCGGACCGCCGCAGCGTCGCCCTGGAGATCTACGCCCACCGGCAGCGGCGCCATCTGCTGCTCTCGGCACATCCCCAGGCCAGCCGCGTCCATCTGCTCGAACACAAGCCGCGGCGGGGCGTGCCGAAGGAGACCCAGCTTCTGCTCCTGCTGCGCAAATATGTGCGCAGCGCGCGGCTGGAGTCCGTCGAGTTGCCGGTGCCTTTCGAGCGGGTGCTCTTTCTACGCTTCCACCACCCCGAGCATGCTGCCACCACCCTCGTCGCCGAACCGATCGGGCAACTGGGCAATCTGATACTGATGAACGCCGATGACCGCATTCTGGATGCGCTCGTGCGGGTGCCCGCGGGCGAGAACGCCCAGCGCGTACTGTTGCCGCGCCGCATCTATCAACTGCCGCCGCCGCAGGACAGGTTGCCGCCGATCGAGGGAAGCGAAGAGCCGCATCGGGACGCCGCTCAGTCGCCGGCAGATGAAGCCGGCGCCGACCCGGCTCAGGCCCCGCTCCTCTGGCGCAGCCTGCTCAACCGCTTCGCCGGCGTCAGCCCGACTTTGGCCAGAGAAGCGGCCTGGCGGGCGACCGGAGATGCCAACGCACCGCTCAAAACGCAAACGTTCGTGGACGCGCGCAAGACGCTCAGCAACCTGTGGTCGTCAGCCGCCGCGAGCGATTGGACACCCGGCATCGCCGTGGACGAACAGGACGGCGTCGCCGCGTTTGCGCCCTACGAGCTTCATTTCTGCGGCGAGTTCGCACAGACAGATTCGGCCAGCGCGGCGGTCGCTGCCTTCTACGCCGCCCAGGAACGCGACGTTTCCTCCTCGCGCGACGAGTACGCAGGCGTGCGCGGCGGGGTGGCCGCGCTGGTCCGACAGGCGCTGGCGCGCGTGCAGAGTCAACTGCGCGCCCTGGCCGCGGATGAACCGACCCCGGGTGAGCCGGAACACGTGCGCACGCAGGCAGGGTGGCTGCTGGCCCTCTCCAGCCAGATAACGCAGGAGGCAAATGGGCCTGGCGCGCAGGAAGGATTCAGCCTGCAGGACGGTTGGGCCGCTGTGCAGCCGGCGCCGAACGGTCAGATGCAGCTGATCGTTTTCGCCGCCGCTGACACCAGTTTCGGACAGGCCGCTGCCGGCCAAGAGTTGGCAGCGGAGGCGGACGACCTGATCGTTCCGCTCGACCCGAAACATTCGCCGGTGGAACAGGCCGAGCGCATGTTCGATCGGGCCGCCAAGATGGAACGGGCCGCCCGCATCATCCCCCGCCGCCGGGCCAGACTCGAGGCGGACCATGCCTACTTGCAGCAACTGGAGAGCGATCTGAGCCTGGCGCAAGATCAGCCGGAGATCGTCGCCGTGCGGGAAGCCCTGCGGGAGGCGGGCTATCTGCGTCAACGTCGCGACCGGCGTGACAAGGTGCAAAGAGACCGCTCGCAACCGTTGCGTTATCTCTCGCCCGAAGGCTTCCCGATCCTGGTGGGGCGCAACGCCCGCCAAAATGAAATCGTCACCTTCACCGAGGCCGGCCGGGATGACCTGTGGCTGCACGTGCGCGACGGGCCGGGCGCACACGTCATCATCCGCTGCGGCGGACAAACGGTCCCCGCACCGACCCGCACTGCCGCCGCCCAGCTTGCCGCCTGGTTTTCCCGCCAACGGGGCAACACCGGCGTCGCCGTCGTTATCGCCCCGCGGCACTTTGTCACGCGCATGGCCGGCGGGCGGCCAGGGCAGGTGCATTTCCGCAACGAGGAGACCATCAGCGTGCCGGCCGAACTGCCGCCGGAGAGTGAGCAGTGGCTCGTGGAGCGTGAACGATAACTACCGCCATCCAACCTGCTCCCCATCCAGGAGTATGGCGCCGAGCCCTGGGCACAACTGATTTTTCAAGCAAATGAGACACTGTCAGGACGCACAAATGGACTTGAGTCGACTCTGCATCCACACAATTACAACCAAACCCTGGCCCATCGAAACAGCGATCGAACGCTTCAGCGCCCACGGCGTCGCCGCCATGACCGTCTGGAGGGACGCCCTGGAAGGGCGGGACATCGCCGCCGCCGGTAAGCGTATCCGCGCTGCCGGAATCGATGTCGTCTCTCTGTGCCGGGGCGGCTTCTTCCCTGCGGAGACCGCCGCGGCGCGCCAGGAAGCCCTCGACGACAACCGCCGCGCCATCGACGAGGCCGCTGCCCTCGGCGCGCCCCTGGTCGTTCTCGTCTGCGGCGCCGTGCCCGGTCAGCCCCTGGATGTCAGCCGCGGCCAGATCCGGGACGGGATCGAGGCCGTGCTGCCCCATGCCCAGGCCGCGGGGGTCAAGCTGGGAATCGAGCCGCTGCATCCGCTGTACGCGGACAGCCGCTCCGCCGTCAACACGATGGCCCAGGCCAACGACATCGCCGAAAAGATCAACTCCCCTTTCGTCGGCGTCGTTGTGGATGTCTACCACCTGTGGTGGGACCCCGATCTGGAGCGGGAAATCCGCCGCTGCGGGCAGCTGGGCAAACTGCTCGCCTTCCACGTTTGCGACTGGCGCACACCCACCGAAGACCTGCTCAATGACCGCGGTCTCATGGGTGAGGGCTGCATCAACATCCGCCAGATACGCGGCTGGGTTGAGGAGGCAGGGTTTGACGGGTATAATGAGGTCGAAATCTTCTCAAACCGCTACTGGGCGATGGAGCAGGAGCAGTTCCTGGAGCGGATCGTAGAGGCCTATACAAGGCACGCATAATTGCTCAGGCTTTTGCAAGTGGCCGGCAGAAGGGGGCGCAAAAGCCTTCGGCGGTCCTTGATGGCCGCGAATCAATAGGAGCTTTTCCTACATATGGCTGAAATTGCGTTTGGCGTAATTCTAAATGGCGTCACCGGGCGCATGGGCACGAATCAACATCTGATCCGTTCGATTCTGGCGATCCGGGAGCAGGGCGGTGTGCCCACCGCCGACGGCGACCGCATCATGCCCGAGCCGGTGCTGGTCGGCCGCAATCCGGACAAGCTGCGGCATCTCTCCGCTGCCCACAATGTGAGCAAATGGACGACCAATCTGGACGAGGCGCTCGCCGACGACCACAACCGCATCTATTTCGATGCGCTGGCCACCAACCTGCGGGTGCCGAATACACTGCAGGCGATCGAGGCGGGCAAGGCGGTCTACTGCGAAAAGCCGACCGCAGGCAATACCGAGGATGCGTTGCAGTTGGCGCGCGCGGCGATCGACGCCGGGGTCAGCAATGGCGTTGTCCAGGATAAGCTGTTTCTGCCCGGTTTTCTGAAGCTCAAGTATCTGATCGACACCGGTTTCTTTGGCCGCATTCTGGCCGTGCGCGGCGAGTTCGGCTACTGGGTCTTCGATGGCAAGGACCAGCCGGCCCAGCGCCCCTCCTGGAACTACAAGAAGTCCGAGAGCGGCGGCATCGTTCTCGACATGTTTGCCCACTGGCGCTACGTGATCGACAACCTTTTCGGCCCGATCAAGCGGCTCACCTGCATCGCCGCCAACCACGTGCCGGAACGCATCGACGAGGAGGGCGCGGCCTACGACGCCGACGCCGATGACGGCGCCTACGCCATGTTCGAGTTGGAAAACGGCATCATCTGCAACTTCAACTCCTCCTGGTGCGTGCGCGTGCGCCGCGATGACCTGCTCACGATCCAGGTGGACGGCACGCGCGGCAGCGCCGTGGCCGGCCTGCGCGATTGCGCGCTGCAGGGCGACTCCTTCACGCCCAAACCGGTCTGGAACCCGGACATACCCCAGCCAGTCCCCTTCTACGATACCTGGCAGTGGGTGCCCAACAACAACCCCTACGAAAACGCCTTCAAGATCGAATGGGAGATGTTCCTGCGCCATGCAGTCAAGGGCGACCCGTTCCCCCATACGCTGGTCGAAGGGGCCAAAGGCGTGCAGTTGGCCGAGCTGGGCTACCAGGCCTGGCAGGAGCGGCGCTGGGTGGACGTGCCGCCGCTGGAGGTGTAAGAGAGAAAATGTCCCAATCAATCGCACTGCTCGACCCAACGCCCGCAACCGACATCGCGCCGCCGCCCGCGTTTCACATCATGCTCAAACCGCGCGGCGCAATCTGCAACCTGGACTGCCACTACTGCTACTTTCTGAGCAAGGAGTCCATGTACCCGGACAGCCAGTTCCGCATGGCCGAGTCGATGCTCGAAGAGTACACCCGCCAGTACATCGAAGCGCAGGAGGTCCCGGAGGTCACCTTCGCCTGGCAAGGGGGCGAGCCGACCCTGATGGGGCTGGACTACTTCAAGAAGGCGGTCGAGTTCCAGCAGAAGCACAAGAAGCCGGGCATGCAGGTCGAAAACGCGCTCCAGACCAATGGTACGCTGCTCGACGACGAATGGTGCGACTTTCTGCGCCGCAGCGACTTCCTGATCGGGCTGAGTATGGACGGCCCCCGCGAACTCCACGACTTCTACCGCGTCGATAAAGGCGGCCAGCCCACCTGGGAAAAAGTGATGCGCGCCGCCCGCCTGTTGCACAAGCACAAGGTGCGCTTCAACATCCTGACGACCGTCCATGCCGCCAACGCGCCCCACCCAGTGGAGGTCTACCGTTTCCTGCGCGACAAGGTCAAGACAGAGTTCATGCAGTTCATCCCGATCGTCGAGCGCGATAACGACACCGGCTACCAGGAAGGCGATTCGGTCACCGATCGCTCCGTCACAGCCGAACAGTACGGCGATTTCCTGATCCAGATCTTCGAGGAGTGGGTGCGCCATGACGTCGGGCGGGTCTTCGTCCAGATCTTCGATGTCGCGCTGGCCGGTTACGCAGGACACCGCCCCGGCCTCTGCATCTTCGAAGAGACCTGCGGCTCCGCGCTGGCGATGGAGCACAACGGCGATCTCTTCTCCTGCGATCACTACGTGGAGCCGGACTACCTCCTGGGCAACATCGAGGAGATCCCGCTGATCGAAATGGTCGGCTCCGCCCGCCAGCAGGAGTTCGGCACGCACAAACGGGACAGCCTGCCCAACTACTGCCTGGAATGCGAGGTGCGCTTCGTCTGCAACGGCGGCTGCCCCAAGAACCGCTTCATCAGCACACCCGACGGCGAAGCGGGGCTGAACTATCTGTGCGCCGGCTACCGGTCCTTCTTCAATCATGTGCGCCCGTACATGAACTTCATGGCCGATCAACTGAACCGGCGCCAGGCCCCCGCCAATATCATGCAGCACCTGGCCGAACAGGACCACAAACAGAACGCGATCTTCGCCGGCGCCAAACGCAACGATCCCTGCCCGTGCGGGAGCGGCAGAAAGTTCAAACAGTGCCATGGCCGCGGCCACAAAAGCGAGCCGGCACAGATGCGCTGGCCGGTTTCCGGTAACTAGCGCCCGGCAGCTTCGCTGCGCACAGTCCACAGGCCGCCGGCTCTGCATTGCCTGTCGTTTTGTACGCCCAATCTTTTGCGCGCGTGCAGGGCTATGTTATACTATCGAACTGCGACGAGGGACAGCTTGTCTGCTCCCTCGTTCTTTCTGTCCACAGCACAAGGCTGTGGACCTTTGTCTAACTGCAGTTTCTGGTAGCCGGTTTTCAGTTCTTACTAACTCCTCACTTTCGAGTCGAGCGCAGTTACTAAAAACTGAAAACTAAAGACTGGAAACTAACCCAAGACACTGCTCAAGGAAAGGAGTAAAAGGGTAGATGAACATTTACGAATTGGTGTACATCATCCAGCCCAATCTGGATGATGAGGGTGTCAAAGCCGTGGATGACCGGATCGGTCAGGCCATCACCGGCGAGGATGGGACAATCACGAGCACCGATTATTGGGGCAAACGTCGATTGGCCTATCCCATCAAAGGCCACTTTGAAGGACACTACATTCTGCACAATCTCTCGATGCTTCCCACCGCGGTGCTGAACGTCGAACGACAGTTGCGGCTATCGGAAGATGTATTGCGTTTTCTCGTTATCCGCGCTGATGACTGAGCCAAAAAGGAGCATCGAATGTCTGACGAAACCAAAATGACCGAAGCCGAAGCGAACACCGAAGAGCAACCGGCCAACGAGACGCCAACGGAAGATTCCGGCGTCGCCGAGCACTTGGCGACAGCGGAACAGGATGCCCCCCTGCCCGAAGAAAGCGCGGCGGAGAGCGCTCCGCAGGTCGTTGCTGAAGCGGTCGCGGAGCCAGTGACCGAAGCGGCTGCAGAGCCAGTGGCCGAAGCGGTTGCAGAGCCAGAGGCTGAAGCGGTTGCAGAGCCAGTGGCCGAAGCGGTCGCGGAACCAGTGGCCGAAGCGGCTGCGGAGTCTGAGTCGGAAGGTGATGAAGAGGACCCCGCAAGCGCCGAGGTGGACGCAGGTAGCAGCCAACCAGAGCAGGTGGCCCCCTCCTTCAACCGTGTAGAGGGACCGGCCATATTTAACCGCGCCAAACAGGGTAATCAGCGCAGAAATCCCCGGCACGTCGGCAACGATGTGCGTATCGACGAAATCGGCTACAAAAATGTACAGGTTCTCAGCCGCTTTGTCGATAACTATGGACGCATTCACAACCGCCGCAAGACCCGCGTTACCGCCAAGATGCAGCGCAAAGTGACCAGGGCGATCAAGCGGGCCAGACATCTGGCCTTGATGCCGTACACAGGCGAACATATCCGCATAACCGGCAGACGCAGCTAAACCATCCATGGCCAAGAAGCGCAGACGACGAAGGCAGGAAGAAGCGCCGCAGGTCGAAAATAGACGTGAGACCCGCCTGCGTGCCCGCGAACGGGAACGTAACCTGCGGCTTACATTGATCATCGGCGGGATAGTCGGTGTGGCTCTGATCCTGATCCTGTATAGCGTGGTCAATGAACTGATCATTAAGCCCAACAGCGTACTGGCCCAGGTTGAAGACAAAACGATCGTCACCCGCGACTTCTGGCAACAGTCCCGCCTGCGCCAGAGCGACCTGGAAAACCAGCGGTTGCGGCTGCAGGTGTTCGCCCAGCAGTTTGGCGATTCAGGCCTGTTCGCCTCCCAGATAGCTTCCATCAATGCGACACTGGCCAGCCCGCTAACGCTGGGGACGCAGGTCCTCAACGATATGATTGAAGGGGCTGTCCTCCAGATTAAAGCGCCGGAAGTGGGCGTGGCCGTCACCGATGAAGAGGTGGACGAGACCCTGCGCGAAGAGGTGGCGCGCGGGCAAGGCGCGCTGACAGAGCCCCAGGCCACAGCAACCGCCGACGCCGCCATCGAAGCGACCGCCACCGCAGAAACCTTTACGCCGACGCCGGAAAATAGCGCCGACGCGGAATCCGCCGCAACCGCGGACGATCCTCCTCCCGAGAACCTTCCCGAGGTCCCCGCCGAAGATCCGCCCACACCGGAGCCGCCCACGATCCTGACCGATGCCTTGTACCAGGAGGGGCTGCGCACTCTGGAAGAGAATCTGCGCGCGAACGCCGGCATGAGTCTGGCCAACTATCGCGAGGTGATCCGGGGGCGTCTGTTACGCACCAAGATGTCGGAGACGATCAGCCAGGATCTGGTATCCACGACAGGGGAACAAGCCCGGGTCCGCCATATACTGATCACAGTCGACCCCGAGCCGGAGAACGCGCCTCCCCCAGCCGAGACGCCTGCAGCCGGGCCCGAAAGCGGGAACGAAAACGGCGAGAGTACACCCGCGCCGGCAGCCGAAACGACGGCAGCTGTTGCCGCGGACGATGATGAGGATGACAGCCCGCCCCCTCCGGAGGAATGGAATCCTGACACCAGCGGCGATGGCCGTGTTGACGACGCCGAGGCGATGGCCTTTGCGCAGACGTTGCATCAACGCATTCTCGACGGCGAGGACTTCGCCGACCTGGCGCTCCGGTTCAGCAACGACCCGGGCAGCGGCTCCCAGGGCGGCGATCTGGGCTGGGCCGCCCGCGGGCGTTACGTGCCTGAATTCGACGAAGCCGCATTCTCACTCGAAATTGGCGAAATCAGCGCACCGGTCAAGACATCCTTCGGCTACCATATCATCGAGGTGCTGGAGCGGGACGATGAACGGCCGAAAGAAGAAAGCAGCTTGCAGCAGGAGTATGCACAGGCTTTCCAGACCTGGCTGCAGGAGCAGGTATTGTCGCTGAACATCGACCGGCCGGACAACCTGTCCTCCATGTTGCCGCGCAACCTGGGCCAATCGGACGACCAGTAAGTTCGGTCTTCAGCGTTCGCTAGTATGTAGTCAGGCTGTGGCGACAATCAGAGATTGAGACGCCGGGCGTAATGCCCGGCGTTTTTTATTCGCGCACCGCTTCTTCCGCGCCCGTCGCCAGGCAGGCGCGAATTTCGCTGATCAGCGCCCCCGCCTGCGGCCGCGTCAACATCTCCAGCGTGCGCGGGCGGGGCAGGTCTACGGAGATGACGCCCTGCAGGCTTCCGGGCTGCCCGCTCAGAACCAGCACACGATCGGCGAGGAAAACTGCCTCCTGAATGCTGTGCGTTATCATCAACGCCGTCTGCTTTCTGTCTCGGCAAATGCGCAGGAGCTCCTGGTTGAGACGCTCGCGTGTCAGCGCGTCCAGCGCGCCGAAAGGCTCGTCCATCAGCAGCAGCGCAGGACTTTGCAGCAAGGCCCGCGTGAGCGTAACGCGCTGGGCCATGCCGCCGGAGAGTTGAGACGGGTAGGCGTCGGCGAACTCTTCCAGCCCCATCAGGGCAAGCGCCGCACTGGCCCGCTCCCGGTCCTGCCTATCGAGCGGCTTCTGCAATTCCAGCGGGAGCAGGACATTTTCCAGGGCTGTGCGCCAGGGCATCAGATTCGTGTTCTGGAAGACAAACCCGATCTGTGGCTGCGGAGACTGCACGGTTCGGCCTCTGAACTGCACCTCGCCTGTTGTCGGCGTCAACAGACCGCCGAGAATACGCAGCAGCGTCGACTTACCGCTGCCGCTGTTGCCGACCACGCAGACAAACTCATGCGCCTGCACAGAAAAGGAGACCGCTGCCAGCGCCGGCGTGACGCGGTTGCGGCGGCGGTAGGAGTGGCTGACGTTCTGGGCCTGCAGCAGAGGATCTGTCATCAGTGGCCAGTTACAGTTGCAAGTGGCAGTTGCCCGCGGCCGGTTACAGAGCGCCGGCCGCGGGGAATGTCACCGTTGGAAATATCACCGTTGGGATTGTCAAAGTTGGGATTGTCACTGTATGAATTCGTTGGTGTACATCTCTTCCGGCTGGACGAGCCGCTCCACAAAGCCGATACGCAGCAGGAGTTCGGCCACCGTCTGCCATTCGGCATTCGTGGTCGCGCCGGGCGCACCCTCCGACCGCGGCTGCCAGAAAGGAAGTGAAGCGTCGAACACCAACCGGTTGGCCGCTTCATTTTCCCCGCCTGCCTCCGGCACAAAGTTCAACGCAATTGCGAATGACTCGTCCGGGTTGGCGAGGGTATAGGCGACCGACTCTTGCAGCGCGCGCACCATCGCCTCCACCAGCTGCGGCTCCTCTTGCAGTGTGCGTTCGTTGGTGACCAGTCCGTTGGCCGGGATCTGCAGATATTGATCGAGGGCGATCTGCACCGTTTCGATGCCGGCATTGCCCAGCACGACCGGACCGTTGACGGCATAGTCCACAGCCGCGTCCACCAGGTCTTCACTCACCGCCGACGCCTGCGTGAAGCCAATGCTCTCCATCTGAATGTCGGCTTCAGTCAATCCTGCCACATCCAGCAGAGCCCGCAGCGCAATGTAAGTGGCCCCGAACGGTCCCGGTACGCCGATAGTGCGGCCTGCCAGGTCCCCCGGTTCGTGAATGCCGGCATCGGCCTTGGCAAAGACTGCGACCGGGTAGCTGGTATACCAGTTCATCACATACCTGACCGGCAACTCCTGCGCGCGGCCCAGCACCAGTTGGTCGCCGCTGGCAATCATGAACTGCAGTTCGTCGGTCGCGACCAGCTTCAGATAGTCGTTTTCAAAACCGTACTCCAACGACAGATCGATTCCCCTCTCTGCGAAAAATCCCTTCTCGATCCCGACATAAAAGGGCGCGAACTGGACATTGGGAATGAAGCCCACCCCTAACGTAATCGGGCGCAGGCTTTGCGGGTCGGGGGACGCGGCCGGCATCGTCGCCGGCGCGATCGGGGCGCACGCGGCCGTGAGCGCGACCAGAAGCGGCAACAGAACCAATTTCAGCAAGTGGGACAGGCCCCGATGGCTCCCCGCTCCCGGGCGGCGTAAGATAGAGTTCGTCCGCGCTGTTGAATACCGGACAGTGTAATGTTTCATTCGTTCCTCTGAGTATTTGCGGATAGAAAATCTTCTCTTGTGAGAGATACCTTTTCTCAAGCAGGGGTCGCCTCTCAGTCACCACCCCTCAGACCATGCAGTTTCCAGCGCAGCAGATAGCTTTCCAGCAGTGTGACACTCCAGTACATCGCCTGGGCGAGCAGCACGATCATGAACACGGCGACGAAGATCATCGGCGTGTCCAGTACGCCCCGCCCCAGGTTGATGAGGAATCCCAGCCCTTGATCCGCGCCGACAAACTCGCCCACTATCGCGCCGACAACGGCCAGAATAACGCTCAGCTTGAGGCCGCCGAAGATCACGGGCAGGGCGCCGGGCAGGTCCAGCTTCACAAAGAGCTGCCAGCGGCTGGCTCGCAGAGAGCGCATCAACTCGCGCAGGTCCGGATCAACATTGCGGATGCCGACAACCGTGCCGAGCAGGGTCGGAAAGAAGACCATGATCGTCGTCACCAGCACTTTGCTCACCAGGCCGCTGCCAAACCAGATAACCAGTAGCGGAGCGATGGCCACAACCGGAACCGTCTGACTGGCGACGAGATAGGGGGACAGGATGCGATCGAGCGTGCGGCTGCGTCCCAGCCAGTAGCCCAGCGCAAAGGCCAGCGTCAGGCCGATCAGCATTCCGGCGCCGATTTCAGTGACGGTGGCCTGTGTATGGCGCAGCAGCGAGCCGTCCGCGCTCATCGCCAGCGCTTTCTGCAACACCTGCCCTGGGCGGGGCAGAATAAAAACCGGATAGCCCTGCCAGCGGACAACCGCTTCCCACAGCAGCAGCGCCGCGCACAGCACGAACGGGAATGCCGCCAGCGCCGGATGGCGCGCCACCCAGTCGCCGACGCGGCCGGCTTTGCGCCGGTTCTGACGCGCCGGCTGCTCGACGACGGATGGCGCCACCTGGTCTCTGCCGTCATCGGCCGACGCGCCAGTGAATAGTATCGAACTGTCTTTCATAATCTTGCCTTGCCCCGAAAAGCAAAGGACCCAAAGCGATAGATTGCTTCGGGTCCTTTGCGCGGTGCGACCACCGCACTCCCGGCCTATGCCGAGAGCAGCCACTGGCAACGGCTGGCGTGCGCGTACTCCTCGCGCAACGCGCGTTCTCCACACAAAAAAGCCCGAGATACATTGATCGTACCCCGGGCATTGCGCGCAGCAGCCACTGCGAATAGCCAAAGAGAACAGAACAATTCCTAGAAAGGCATTGCTCTCGCTCTTTGCACCTTCTCCCATCCGGACTATACCGTCGGCGTCGGAATCTCACCGAACTCTGCCTTGCGGCTCACGGGCTTACCAGAAAATTTCGCCGCCCCTTTCGTTCCGGGCGCAACCCAACAATCTGGCTCACCGCCGGTCGGGAATTGGGCCTGTACGGCCCTCACCCTGCCCCGAAGGTTGGTTATTCAGTTGTGAAGCCCATTATGACAGATTGTCTTGCCGCGCGTCAAGTCGCGGTGGGCCGCCGGCAGGGCAATTGCATCAAATTGGGACAAACCCACGTGAGGCTGCATGAATCGGGTAGGGGCGCCCCTTGTGGGTGCCCTTCCCAGGCCAAAACGCCGAGAGAAGACAATCGGGTAGGGGCACCCCTTGTGGGTGCCCTTCCCAGGCCAAAACGCCGAGAGAAGACAAACGGTAGGGGCACCCCTTGTGGGTGCCCTTCCCAGGGCATAACGCCGAGAGAAGACAATCGGTAGGGGCACCCCTTGTGGGTGCCCTTCCCAGGGCATAACGCCGAGAGAAGACAATCGGTAGGGGCGCCCCTTGTGGGTGCCCTTCCCAGGCCAAAACGCCCAGAGAAGACAATCGGTAGGGGCACCCCTTGTGGGTGCCCTTCCCAGGGCCAAACGCCCAGAGAAGACAATCGGTAGGGGCACCCCTTGTGGGTGCCCTTCCCAGGCCAAAACGCCCAGAGAAGACAATCGGTAGGGGCACCCCTTGTGGGTGCCCTTCCCAGGCCAAAACGCCGAAAGAAGACAAACGGTAGGGGCACCCCTTGTGGGTGCCCTTCCCAGGGCCAAACGCCGAAAGAAGACAATCGGTAGGGGCACCCCTTGTGGGTGCCCTTCCCAGGGCCAAACGCCGAGAGAAGACAATCGGTAGGGGCGCCCCTTGTGGGTGCCCTTCCCAGGCCAAAACGCCCAGAGAAGACAATCGGTAGGGGCACCCCTTGTGGGTGCCCTTCCCAGGGCCAAACGCCCAGAGAAGACAATCGGTAGGGGCACCCCTTGTGGGTGCCCTTCCCAGGCCAAAACGCCCAGAGAAGACAATCGGTAGGGGCACCCCTTGTGGGTGCCCTTCCCAGGCCAAAACGCCCAGAGAAGACAATCGGTAGGGGCACCCCTTGTGGGTGCCCTTCCCAGGCCAAAACGCCCAGAGAAGACAATCGGTAGGGGCACCCCTTGTGGGTGCCCTTCCCAGGCCAAAACGCCCAGAGAAGACAATCGGTAGGGGCACCCCTTGTGGGTGCCCTTCCCAGGCCAAAACGCCCAGAGAAGACAATCGGTAGGGGCACCCCTTGTGGGTGCCCTTCCCAGGCCAAAACGCCCAGAGAAGACAATCGGTAGGGGCACCCCTTGTGGGTGCCCTTCCCAGGCCAAAACGCCCAGAGAAGACAATCGGTAGGGGCACCCCTTGTGGGTGCCCTTCCCAGGCCAAAACGCCCAGAGAAGACAATCGGTAGGGGCACCCCTTGTGGGTGCCCTTCCCAGGCCAAAACGCCCAGAGAAGACAATCGGTAGGGGCACCCCTTGTGGGTGCCCTTCCCAGGCCAAAACGCCCAGAGAAGACAATCGGTAGGGGCACCCCTTGTGGGTGCCCTTTCCAGGCCAAAACGCCCAGAGAAGACAATCGGTAGGGGTGCCCCTTGTGGGCGCCCTTAGTGGGCTATTGTGGCGTCCGAATTTAGATGCGATTGCCCTGGGGCGCCGGTCAGGGCTGGATTTTTGGGATGATGATGGCAGGAGTCGTTGCGCGCGAAGACTTATCAACGGCAAAAGAAAGAAGCGCGCTGCTTGTTTGTTACTATTTGGTGCGTTTCCGAGATAAACGAGCGAAACGCCTGCGCCCGCCGCCTATGCGCCGGCGTCAGCCGCGGGGAGCGCCACTGCGGCAGCCGGCTCTTGCGCTGGCGCGTCCGGGGCGGCGTCACCCTCGGGTGCGTTGTCGATTTCGCGCAGGTGGGGGAAAAGGATCACCTCGCGAATCGTATCCCGGTTCGTGAGCAGCATCGTCAGGCGATCGACGCCCATGCCGAAACCGCCGGTGGGCGGCATGCCATAAGTGAGCGCCTCGACATAATCGATATCGACCGGGTGCGCCTCCTCGTCGCCCTGCGCCGCCCGATAGTTTTCGTCCAGAAAACGCTGCAACTGGTCGACCGGATCGTTCAGTTCGGTGAACGCGTTGCAGAGCTCCATGCCGGCGGCAAAACCTTCAAATCGCTCAACCAGGCGCCCATCGTCCGGCATCCCTTTCGCCAGCGGGCTGAGATCGCGCGGATAGTCGACCAGAAAGGTCGGCTGAATCAGCTTGTGTTCGCAGAATCTGGAGAGCAGCTGGTCCACCAGCTTGCCCCAGTTGGCCCCGTCTGCGGCGTCGATCCCGCGGCTGCGCATCTGTTCCCGCAGACTATCCTCATCGGCAAACTGCTCGTAGTCGATGCCGGATGCGTCCAGGATCGCCTGCCGCAGGGGAACGCGCGGCCAGGGCGGTGTAAAGTCGATCGTATGCTCCTGCCAAGTGACAAGCGGGCTGCCGGTCACCTGTTCGGCGGTGGCAGCGACCATCTCCTCGGTGCGCCGCATCACGTCCTCATAGTCGGCGAAGGCCTCATAAAACTCCAGCTGGGTAAATTCCGGATTGTGCTTGAAGCTGACGCCTTCGTTGCGGAAGTCGCGACCGATCTCGTACACAGCGGGAAAGCCGCCGACAATCAATCGCTTCAGGTACAACTCGAAGCTGATACGCAGATAGAGATCCTGGTGGAGCTGGTTATGGTGGGTGACGAAGGGCTGAGCGGCCGCGCCGCCGTAAATCGGTTGCAGAATCGGCGTCTCGACTTCGAGGAACCCTGCGTCATCCAGATAGGTGCGCAGGGCGCGCACGACCGCGGCCCGGTCGCGGAACAACGCGCGCACATCTTCGTTGGCCAGCAGGTCCACATACCGCCGCCGGTAGCGGACTTCCGGATCACGCACGCCGTGCCATTTGTCCGGCATCGGTTTGAGGGTTTTGGCCAGGAAGGTGATCTCGTCGACGGTTACGCTCAACTCGCCGCTGCGGGTAACGGAGAGATGGCCGCTGGCGCTGATGAAATCACCGAGATCGATGAGCCGCTTCCACACTTCGTTGTACCAGCCGTCCGGCAACCTGTCCCGCTGGATGAAAAGCTGAATCTGCCCGCTGCCGTCGTCCAGGTCGGCGAAGCTGACCTTTCCCATCACGCGGATGCGCTTGAGGCGGCCGGCCACATGCACCACCGGCTGCTCGGCGGCACTTTCGTCATACAGCGCGCGGGCGGCAGCGATCGTATGCGAGCGCTTCACACGCGCCGGATAGGGGTCGACCCCGCGCGCGCGCAGGGCCTCCAGTTTCTGCAGGCGACTCTGCTCCTGATCGCTCAGGTTTTCAGGCTCGAACAGTTGGCTGGCATCTTTCACAATACCTGCTCCTGGGCAAAGCGGCCGGATTTGCTACCGGGGTACGGGCAGAGGGGAGTCCATCACTCGACGCGGACGATCTTAAACTCAATTTCGCCTGCCGGCGCCTTGACGCGCACGACTTCTCCCGCCGTGTGGCCGAGCAGCGCCTTGCCGATAGGGCTTTCGTTGCTGATGCGCCCATTGCTCGGATCGGTTTCCGTCGAGCCTACGATTGTGTAGATTTCTTCGTCGACGTAACCGTTTTCTCTGACGACAACACTGCGCCCCAGGGCCACCTCGTTGTTGGGAGTCTGAGAATCGTCGATAATCTGCGCGTTGAAAATCTTGACCTTGAGTTCCCGAATGCGCCCTTCGACAAAAGCTTGCGCATTTTTGGCTTCGTCATAGCCGGCATTTTCTCTCAGGTCGCCCTCGGCTTTGGCTTCGGCGATCTGCTGGGCGATCTGTTGCCGCCGTTCATTGACAAGATAATCCAATTCCGTTTGCAGAGAATCGAGGCCGCTCTGGGTCAAATAAACAGGACTTTCACTCATGTTTCTGACTCGCTGTTTGCGAGGGATCTTCTCCCACGCAGGTAGAGGGGGCGCGGTCAACGGCGGGTAATATGCCGTCATCAGCAGCGCCCCCTGGAAAATAAACGCCGACCCGAGTCGTCAGGTCGGCTCCCGATCTGTTACGATTATAGCTGAATTCTCGGAAAATGCAAACCGTCGACAGTGAGGAATCATGGTGTTACTATCCACAAACCACTCTTGTCACCCAACCGCATGAATTTCGATGCCTTCGCCCGTTTCTACGATGGCGATTACCGCGACTACACCGATGACATTCCCCTTGTCCTGAAAACGGCCCGCACAGCCGGCCGCGCCGCGCTGGAGCTTGGCTGCGGCACCGGCCGCGTCCTGCTTCCCCTGGCCGACGCCGGCTGTCATGTCATCGGAGTCGACAAGAGCGCGGCGCTGCTGGCGATCGCCCGCAGCAAAATTGCTCTGCACGGCCATGCGTCCCAGATGGCGGCAGATCATCCTTTGCCGGTCAGATTGGTGCAGGCGGATATGACCAGTTTCCAGCTTGCGCAGACAGAGGTTGATTTCGCCTTTGTGGTCAGCAATACCCTGATGCACCTGACAACCCAGGCCGAACAGCTGCTGGCGCTGCAATGTGCCAACCGCCATCTGCGCGTCGACGGTCTGCTGCTGATCGATCTGTTCAACCCGGACGTGGCCTATCTGGAGTCGATAGCGGGCATCCACGAGTTGGCCGACTGGTGGGAGGACGACGAAAGCGGCGCGCGGGTGTTGAAGTGGACGACCCGCTACCTGGACGCTGCCCGGCAACTACAGGATACGATCTTCGTCTACGAGGAAATATTTC
Source organism: Caldilineaceae bacterium (assembly GCA_965220715.1). Taxonomy (GTDB): domain Bacteria; phylum Chloroflexota; class Anaerolineae; order Caldilineales; family Caldilineaceae; genus Bin5. The sequence continues at coordinate 771,513 of OZ244843.1, read as the reverse complement.
CCGACGGGCGCAACGCGCAGACGCGACTCGCCTTCCCGCTGCGCTTCTGGTGGCCGGACGAGGGGGCCCTGCTCCTGGAACAAGCAGGGTTCGCGGTGGATGAACTCTACGGCGACTTCGACGGCAGCCCCTATCACCCTGACAGCGAGCGCCTCATCTTCATCGCCCGCAAGAAGCCAGTGGCCAGCGGGGTTGCAGGCCGCTAGCCACTATATGTTTCAGCATTCGCTATAGCCGCAGATATGACATTTGCGGCAGCCTTCGATATTGAGGAAAGCCGCCTCGCCGCAGTCCGGGCACAGATCGCCGATCGGCAGCGCCAACTGTTCGCCGGCCACGGCCTCACTGTTATCCGGCAACTCGCTGAGATAATCGGAAAGCACCTGCGCCACGCCATCCGGCAGGCTCCGCACCCGCCCGACTCCGAATCCCAATGACCGCCCGCCGCCGATTCCGGCCATCTCATCGATCACCCAGCGCAGCCGTTCAGATGGCGGCAGGGCAGACGGCATGCGCAGCGCCAGGCTGATCAGGCGGCCGATCGATTCGCTGACCGCGGTAACATCGCTGCCGGCCTTGCCAATATTCAGGAACACTTCAAAAGGCTCCTGATTCTCGTCGCTGTTGATCGTGATGTATGCGGTGCCCAGCGGCGTCTCTTTGCGATAGCTGCTTCCCTGCAACAGATAGGGGCGCGGCCGCTTGGTGAAGACCGCCGGATATTCGTCCGGTGAAAGTGCAGACGTCGGTCGGACGCCGTTGCTTGACGGCGCGCTGTGCAGATGTTCAGCCGACTCTCCCTTACTGTCCTTGACCGCCTTCGTCTCCAACACCACCTCTTGGCGGCTGCCGGTGACGTAGACCGTGAGCCCCTTGCAACCCAACTCCCACGCCTGCACATAGGCCTGCGCCACATCTTCCTCGGTTGCGCCCTCAGGGAAGTTGCACGTCTTGCTGATGCTGTTATCGACAAACGCCTGGATCGCCGCCTGCATCTTGACGTGCTGCTCGGCTGTGATGTCACCGCTGACCACAAAGGTATTGCGGAACTCTGGGGTTAGCTCTTCGATCTCCTGGCAGGATCCCGTCTCCGCAACCCGCTGCCGGATCGCATCCGCCTGCTCAGCGCTGAGATCCAACCGCTTGAGAGCCTCCTCAAAGAGAGGGCTGGTATAGGGCAGCTCCACATCCTCATCCCCGTCTTTGAAGTGGCGAATATACCCCAATGCAAAAACAGGTTCACAGCCGTAACCCTCACAGCCGCTCACCGTGGCAATCGTGCCGGTGGGCGCTACCGTCGTCTGCGCGGCATTGCGGATCCCATGCCGGCGAATGCCTTCAGTGACCTTCTCCCAATTCAGCGCGGGCCGAGCCCAATTCCGGCGATACGGAGCGAGCGGCCGCGGCGGCTTCCATTGCATCCCGCCGAGTGGTTCGTCGTCGTAGATGCTGCCTGCGAAAGCGAGGAAAGGTTGACGCTCTGCGGCCAGATCAATGCTCATCTGCATGCAGTGGAAGCGCACGAACTCCATCACCTGGCCGGCGAACTCCTGGCCCTCTTCGCTGCCGTAGCAGATGCCCAACTTGTACATCAGGTCGCCGAGGCCCATAATGCCCAGCCCGATCCGGCGCGCCTTCAGTGCCGCCTCCTTCACCACCGGCACTGCCGGCAGATAGGTGTTGGCGCTGACCACGTTGTCGAGGAAATGGGTGCTCTCGCGCACCGTCTCCCGAAGGGCATCCCAGTCCACCGCGGTTGTGCCGGCACTGTCGGTTGTGACGTGCATGCTCAGGTTTATCGAACCCAGGCAGCAGTTCTCATAAGGCCCCAGCCACTGCTCACCGCACGGGTTGGTCGCCTCCAGGTCGTAGAGTTGCGGGACAGGGTTGCTGCGGTTGGCGGCGTCGATAAAGAGCGCGCCGGGTTCGCCGTTATGGTGGGCGTACTTGATGATGGTTGCGAACAGATCCCGCGCCCGCACTGTTCTGGATACGGAGCCGTCGCGGGGGTTGCGCAGGTCGAAATCGCTATCTTCTTTAACGGCCTGCATAAACTCGTCGGTGATGGCGACGGAGATGTTGAAATTGGTGATTGCGCCCTCTTCGGCCTTGCAGCGGATGAACTCTTCGATGTCAGGATGATCGACCCGCAGCACACCCATATTGGCCCCGCGGCGGGTTCCGCCCTGGGCGATCTCGCCGAAGGCCTGATCATAGACCCGCAAGAAGCCCACCGGTCCCGTTGCCCGCCCGGCTGATGTGTGGACGATATCCTTTTGCGGACGCAGCCGGCTGAAGCTGAAGCCATTGCCTCCTCCGGTCTGTTGGATGAGCGCCGCCACCCGCAGCGTGCTGAAGATGCCGTCGCTGGAGCGGCCCATATCGTCTTCGATCGGCAGCACGAAACAGGCGGCAAGCTGACCAAGGGGTGTGCCCGCTCCTGTGAAGGTGGGGCTATTGGGGAAGAAGCGCAGATCCGTGAGCAGGTCGTAAAAGGTTTTCGTAGTCGCTTCTACGTCGCCGCCGTGCTCCTCTTCCACCCCCGCAATGTGTCTGGCGATGCGATAGAACATGCCGGCGGGCGTCTCAAGGAGCGTCCCATCGATATCCCGACGCAGATAACGGCGCTCCAGAACTTTCAAGCTGTTTTCGCTCAGTTGGATAGCGCTGTCATCCACATACGCCGGGCCGGAGACTCTTTGTCTCTCGCCTTTGACGACTTCGAAAGTCGTGAAAGCCTCCTGTGCATTGGCGCCATTGCGGGTGACGGTGGATTCGAGGGCGGACATCGGGTAACTCCTTGGGCACGGGTCACTCTTAGGAAAGAGGTGATATTTTGGAAGAAGGTAAGAATGTGAAAAGCATGTCGTCAAGAAACGATTATCGCGTTCCAATAATAGAACAAACGATCTAAAAAGTCAAATACCGACTCTGCGGCCGGGTTGGTCTCTCTTAGAGCCTCGGAAGGATGGGCCGGCACTCACCAATAGGACTGCTTATCTGGCCGACAAGTTCCCCGCCAAGTTCCGTCCAAACCGGGTAGCTGGGACCCGCATGTTCGAAAATGTCTACCCTCCCCACCTGCAACGCACCGCAGATGAGTTCGACAGCAAGATATCCCGCAGAGTCCAGTTCGGAAGACTGGCCTTGTTTAGCCCGCCGACGGTCTTTCTCGAGCGTCGACGGCTCTGGCGGCGTCAGCCTCCAGGTCACTGCGTCCCATCAGCCGGTCAACCTCGGACCGGATTTCACTCAGATCGCTAAAGTCGAGATAGACGCTGGCGAAACGGATATAGGCCACCTGATCGACGTCGGCCAGTTGGTCCAGCACGAGATTGCCGATCATTTCGCTTGTGACCTCTGCACGCCCCAAGCTTTGAATTCTATCTTCGACGTAGTTCGCAATACTCTTCATGCGCTCGCTGCTGACCGGCCTTTTCACCGCGGCAATGCGGATGCCGGCAAGCAGCTTTTGAGGATCGAACGGCTCGCGGTGACCGTCCCGTTTGGAGACGAGCAGGCCGGGCGCAACATGCTCATAGGTTGTGAAACGCTGCTCACAATCCAGGCATTGCCGGCGCCGGCGGATCGTCTCTCCCCTTTCGCGGGTATCGATCACCTTGTGTTTGCCGTGTCCGCAATGGGGACATTGCATCAACCATCCCTCAATCAGTCGGGGTGACCAAGCCTGGGAACGCAAGCGTCCCCCTACATTATTCCGGTTCAGACTGGTTCAGATCGGCGCCCCGCTCCAACGTCGCAAGCCCTTCTTGCATTCACGACGTAACCTACATACTGTATCATATCACATTGGGAGGCACAATATGTAGTGCATTGATGCTTGCGTGCATCTGTCAGGACGTCGGTATAGATATACCATACTCCCGGCCGACGCGCAAACGGATCTGCCCGCAATCGGCGGTTGTTTCGCGTACTAATGCGCGCAGCCCTGTGAGACGGATTGTGCCCCGCGGTAGTGACGCGGAGGACGTCCAATAGCTTCTCTATCTGTCTCGGATCCTTTCGGGAGAAATGACGCGGCCACTTTGAACGCGGGAATTAGACCATGCGATGAAGCCCGCGTCAGCTAGAGGATGATCCGTTACTATGCAGGGCAGGAAGAAGACCCCGCGTCAAGCATCAGATCAGTTGAGCACCTTGAGGATGTCGGTTGTGTTGATCTGGTTGTCGGCCCACGCCTGGAATTCAACGTGCCGCTTTTTCATGAGCTGCGAGTTGTGCGTCGTGGTTGGCGGCGTTTGGCCAGAAGTTGCTGATCCAGGGTTGGCGATTCAGAGCTTGCCGCAGATGAGATTCGATGACTGCTTGGTGAAATTCCAACTTCCCAATCACATGCGTCATTTGCTGTCTCTGGCTTTGACGCGGTTCGATGGCTGTCTGGCGACGACCACGCAACTCAGCAGCCAACTGATCGAGCTCCAGCAACATATCCGGCGCGACATCAACGATTATGCGTTTAAACGGCGGCTTCATTGTCCCCTGATTGGTAAAGAACTGGGATATGTCGTGGCCACTATCCGCCATGTCGGCGATTTCATCTGCTGTCGGCCTGTTAACTGAATTCTTCATAGAGCCTCCGTTCCTCTTTCGTCGCTCTCCATAGCGTCACCAGGTGATAATACTCTCCAGCAGCGTCTTCCCTTACCTCGCAGATCAGCGTGAACAGCCGCTCGTTCACACGACCGATAACGCGAAGCTGCTCCGGATTGTCCGATCTGAGGTCCTCATAGTAATCTTGGTGTGAGAAAATTTCCTTTGCTTCCTCGAATCCGATTCCCCTCTTTCGATTCTCCCTGAGCTGTTTGCTTTTTTTGGGGTCGAATTTGATGCGTATCGTTGCATGCGCTTCCAATAGTATACCTTACCGTTATGAATTTTCCATGCTATCCCACGCTGCCGCCGCGCGCACTCCCAACTGGCTTGTGACGACGTAGGAAATGAGGCCAGCGCAGTGACAGAGGGCAGCTTCTGCTTGAGATGCGTGCTCACTTTGTGGCGATTCGGCATTCAGCTTGTCGCAACAGCATTCTCACAGCAGCCAAGTCATTGATCCTTTCACTCTCCTCACCTGTCATCGCATTGTAAAGACTCATACACAACGGGTTGTCTATCGTTTGCCCGGTCTGCACGGCTTCATATTCGCTAACAACCTGATTCCCAATTTCGTTGAGGTAAGACGATGCAAAGATGAATTCGTTCAGACCGGCTTCCTCTGCCGAAGCAACAATTACTTCCCGATTGCGATTGAAGCTACTTACAGCCTTTGAGAGAACCTCTTCTTCCTCAAGGAGGAGGTTTGTCAGATCACGGCAATAAAGAATCGCCGATATTTGTGTGCAGGCGGCCACAGCTAAATCAAATGCCTCTGAATTGCGCGCCTTTTCAGACGAAAGGAATGGCAAAGCAATATGGTCCTGCCATTCACTTTCGAAATCTCGGTCGGCCAAGGGCATCAGAGATGAAGGAAGCAGCGCCAGTGCCGGAATGACGTAGCCATTGATTACGGGTACGACGCGGAATCGCCAATTCTTTGCGAGTTGCTCTTGTCCGATCGAAAGGCAATCATCAATGTAATTCACATCGGTTTCAAAATCTGAGATCTCGACAAGTATAGCGATCTCGGCAGCCGGCCAGTAAGGGCTATCACTGCTGTCAATTGGACGAGTCAAGCATTTTGCGTTCCAGCCCTTTGCCTTGAGTGCTTTTTCCAGAGCAAGTAGCCGACGACGAAGGCGTCGTTCGGCTGATGCGTGGCAGCGACGGGCTACGGCATGCACAGCTTTCCCTTCCCCTATTTTTCGGGCTGTCTTAGCGAGTCTTGTAGCTGCTGTGGATGTATGTGCGATTTCGTGCAAGATACAGGCAACATCGTTGAGTCGTTCTGCCAATGCGGTCAATTCTTTCAGAGGCGGCGTTGACGTTGTTCGCCATATTTCGGATTTTACGTACTCTCGCGCTCGTGCGGAGCGACTGCCAGCGAACGTGGCGGGGGCTTTTGCATTGTTTGCAACCTTTATCTGAATAATCCTCGGCACAAGATTGTTGAGCACATCTGACAAAAGTGCGCCAAGTCTATTCTCAGTGTCTGTGCTATTGGAGCTTGTTGACATGGACGATGAAAGCTCTTCCTGTGTGGCACAAGTCAGACGACTAATCTTAGTTCCGATTTCGTTGATTTCGGTAGCTAAAGATTTCGGAATTCGCTTCCCTCTGATCCATTTCTCCGTAAGTGAACGAAAAGCCTTCTCCGTACTCCGAACAAGCTGAGCTATCTCATGGGTGTAGTCGGTAAGACTGTCTATCGCCGCACGTGCGAGCAGGACTTGGCGAAAGGCAACGTTCCAAACAGCCAGTTTTTTGGCTGCAAGATTCTGTCTAGGTATGTTTTTCGACCAAGGTCTAAAGTCTCCGACAGCTATAGGTCGCCCTGACGGATCTATAGCATCAGACGCCGCGGCATCCGAAAGCGGAGAAAGAGCCAGCAAGGTCTCACATATGGTAACAATGGTTTCATGAGGGTCGGCTTGACACTCCTCATCTACATACAACCAGTCGGCACGAACCGTGCGTCCATGTTCTCCGCCAGGACCCACTACAGGTGTTGTCATCCAAGGAGTCTGCGAATGGTATTGGCCAAGAAGTGACTGCTCATCCCCAAATTCAGATGCCAGGTCTCGAGCAATATCCGGGTCGACTTCATAGGCGGTTGATAGGAGAGCGGCGACGTCACGAATGTCGTGCTCAGCATCATCTGCAATGTTGGGAAGGATTGTTGTAGTCGGTATAGGCTCGCCCCCAACTATCGGCACGAGACAGGAGAGGAACCGGTTTGCGTTTCGAAGATCTGTGCAAGTCGGACTTTGTGTTCCTTGAGGCAGTAGAGCTAAACAGTCGGCCCGCAGATCGCGTTGCGACGTAGTTCGAAATGCCAGCACTGCATTTCGTACCTCAGGTAGAATTGATGAGGGCAGATCTCCATCTAAGAGTGAAAACATGGAAGCTGAAGACCAAAGGGAGCGCTGGACTCCGTGTTTCTCAAGGATACTAATGAATGAGGCGACGCGTCGTTCCAACGTCCCTAACCCCAGGCCTGTTAGAATTGCAGACCACACCTCAATATCGTCGTTTGCCGCTAGTATTTCCCCTAGCCTCTGAAGCACAGTTGCCTCATCCCTGACCTCAGTTTCTTTGAGGACAGAATGGATAATCCTGGGTAGCGTCTCGTTGGTTGCAGACAGCAGAACTCGCCACAAGGAATCGGTACGCAAATGGACAATCTCATCATGGGAAGTCTCGCTAAGCGCTTCCGAGCGCAGTGTATGCAGGCCGCCAAGTACACCAGGAAGGCTTTCGCGCACCAAGTGTTCATCGAGCAGTCTTTTCAATGCAACACTCGCACGGTCTGGAGGCAATTCCAGTGATTCAAAAAGTCTTCTGGCCTCGACTTCTCCACCAAGGGCGCACAGAGCGGCTGTTCCTCTGACAATAGCGAGTTCGTCGTATCGCTTCTCCTCTATCCTTTGACGAACCTGTTCCTCAATCACAGCGGCAAGCCGCTTGCCCTGTGTAAGAAGATGAACATACTCGAGCATTAGTCCTTCTGACTGTTCAAATGGCTCACGCCAGTGCGTACAACCGGTTTGGTTTCTGTTGACTAATTCTCGCCAAACACTCTGCGCGATTTCTTCGTTTAGGTTGACCTCGGAGAAACCAGTGTCGGAATGATTGGCGACCAAAAACTTATCCTCATTGCGTACCGATCCCAGAAGGTAAACATCCGGCAACTCTCGTAGTTCCCGAACAAGAATGTTCCAAACATCGCTGTTGGACGCTCCAACTTCATCAAATATCAATCCAATTGGGGAGACCTTGTTTGGACGGCGCGCCCGAACGAAGCGGGTAATTGCATCAGCATGGTGTACTCCCGCGCGGTCAGAAATCTGATACCAGCGAAATTCGTTATTAAGTGAATTCGCTACCAACCACGTAAGGGCGGACTTTCCAGCCCCTGACGGGCCGGCGATTAGTATATGCCTGAGATGCTTGAGATCGTCAACGATATTTTGCATTTCGTTCGGACGATCAAGGACGAGACCGGCAGCCAAATGACCAGGCTTGACCTTTACGCCTTGATAAAAGCCTGGCTCCGAGACCGGCGTGACGAAATCGACCGATTTCAACGCTCCTGAATTGAAAGCATGGTCAATTGCTGTCGGGTCATTAGCCTCAAGGTACTCACAAATGCGTTGATCCACTTCCGTCGTTGATATCCGTCGTCTCTGCTCAAAAGAGAGTGAGGCGTTGGCTACCGCGCTCTCGGCGACAAGTTCACATAGAAGACTCCTCAGCCCCTCAGCTATGACCTCCGCTACATTAAGTTCTTTCGACAACAGATAGACGATTTCCGCTTCCGGCCTTTTGCAGACGACAATTTTGTTGCCTTCCCCGTCAAATAGCTTGCCCAACCCTTGCTCGGAAACAGTGGTACGCGGTTGTTCGAGACCAACTGCCAGTTGCGTAGCATTCTGGCCGTTGATTCGATCGGCTTTCCGTCTAACCTCGGCAAAGATTTTTTCCACTTCACCTTTGCTGAAGGTGCCACTTTCTCTTGACTTTATTTGGATCCAGACATTACGATCCGGCAACTCAACTACACAATCTTCTAAACCTTCCGGCACTAGATACCCGGTAGGAGCCAGTCCTGCCCACTGGCGAACCAGAATGAGAGTTGAAAACAGATGTTGGTAATGAAACCCGCGCCCTGACCATGCGCCAGACCGAGTATCCTCCCACACATCTGAAACGGTTTCTTCGTTATTGTCTTTCATGCTGATAATTAGTCGTCACCCTGACTGGAGCTCTTCAAGCTGGGATAGGAGTCGCTCTCGGCAATCATGTGTTCTCCTCCAGATTACTTCCGTGTACGACACATCATTATAGCACTACTTCATCAACGGTTAAGAGAATCATGGAGGCAAGAGGCAAGGCAATCTCATCGAGAGTGCGCTCAAAAGGAAAACCTGCTTGGGGGAGAGAGGGACGAAGAGTACATTCCAGGGAGTAAGTACCTTCCCGGACTCATGCCGGGATTTCCTATCCTGGGGAAAGTATTGATTGTCAAACAGACAGAGAATCCGTGATGAGAGGACGGCTTTCGACGACAAAGAAAAAGCCCGGCGGCTCAGGAAAATCCGCACAGGCTCTCCGAAAAATCGTATTGTAAATCTGGAACTATTGGCCGTTGTTGTTCTTGGCCCGGCGTAGAAATGCCGGAATGTCCAGGTCTTCGCGGTCGAAGGAACGAACCGGGAAGTCGATTGGTTCCTTGGGCTTCGGCTGCTGTGGCTGGGCAGGTTGGCTTGACGGCTGTGGTGTTACGCCGGTCGGTCGAACGCTGCCGGTGGTGGGTTGCCTGACCGAAGTGGTCGGCTGCTCTGGCCGCCGGCCCTTGTCGAAGCCGGTGGCAATGACCGTCATATGAATTTCGTCCTTCATAGTTTCGTCGATGACCGCGCCGAAAATGATATTCGCTTCCGGATGGGCGTTGGCCCGGATCATCTCGGCGGCCTCATTCACCTCAAACAGACTCAGATCGTCGCCGCCCTTGACATTGAAGAGAATCCCCTGCGCACCCTCGATCGACACATCCAACAACGAGCTTTGGATCGCCTGCTGGGCGGCCTCCTGGGCGCGGTTTTCGCCGCTGGCGCGGCCGATAGACATCAGCGCCGCGCCGCCGTCGAGCATGATCGAACGCACATCGGCGAAATCCAGATTGATCAGTCCCGGCACGGTAATCAGTTCACTGATGCCCTGAATGCCCTGCCGCAACACATCGTCGGCGACAATGAATGATTCACGTATCGCCGTCTTCTTATCCAGGATATGCAATAGCCGGTCATTGGGGACTGTGATCAATGTGTCCACAGATTCGCGCAGGCGGCCCATCGTGCTTTCGGCGATGCGGCGGCGTTGCGTGCCTTCAAAGGTGAACGGCTTCGTCACGACACCGATTGTCAGCGCGCCCGAGTCGCGCGCGATAGACGAGATGACCGGAGCCGCGCCGGAACCCGTACCGCCGCCCAGACCGGCGGTCACGAAAACCATATCCGCGCCTTCGAACAACTGCTCTATCTCTTCCCGGCTCTCCTCGGCTGCCCTCAGGCCAATTTCCGGCTTTCCGCCCGACCCCAACCCTCTGGTCAATTTGTCTCCAATCCGCAGACGCTGCGGCGCGTTGGAGAGCATCAAGGCCTGCGCATCGGTATTGACGGCAATAAACTCTACACCTAGAACGTCTGCCTCAATCATGCGGTTGACCGCATTTTGTCCGCCGCCACCCACACCGACAACCTTTATCTGGGCAAAGTTGTCTACAAATTGTGAGGCGCTACTCCTTCTCGTCATTGATTGGTCTCCTTTAACCGCTGGCAGACATTCTCCGAGCCGTTTCTTGGTAAATTCACTCGACTTGGCGTTACCAAAAACCGCGTTCTCGCGTTGTGTTCAGAATTGTTCCATCGTACTACACCTAATTCCGTTTGCAAAGTCTCTGAAATAGGGTTGGACCCGCAAATGGGCGCATTTGGGCCGCGTTTCAGGCCAATCTCAGGACCGTTACTCTGGAGTTCGGCAACATGCCAGCCCCAACTGTTGCCGGTCTGATTCGGGACATATTCTGGACTATATGCCTACGATCCGCCTACGAAAGATGCGACTTGTACCGCCAGCCCCGCCAAAATACGAGAAACGGCAAGTGAAAAGGGAGATCTTTTCATTCTTTGTTGCGGGGCCAGCCTCTGCGCACGGCTGGCCTGAGAGCCTGCTGAACCGGGTTAAATCTGTTCTGGGCAATATACCTACGATCCATCTACGACATCAGCAGGTTGTAGCGTCATCCGCGCAGAAACGCAGCGGAGCATTGCAAATTTCGAAGATCTTTCCGGTCGATCTCTGGGAAGCTACACGAGCGTGCAGAATCCGGTTTGACCTGGCTATCTCCCAACTTGGAGTGTGGCTGGGCGCCTTGGAGGAGGCGTCCCATCAATCCGGCAGTAGACTCCTGAGCCATCCGCCCACCCGGTCCATAATCTGCCCATTTTCCGGGATAGTTCTCTGCATAGGGTAGTGGATTGCGCGCGCATCCTCGTAGAGCGCCCAGAGTAAGAGACCGGCTGCGGTGGCGTAGGCCGGAGATTGCAGCTCTCTGCTCAACCCCTGCACAGCAGGATGATCGACGGGGCTGCCGATACGCACCGGCATACGCAAAATTCTGCGGAACAGATCTACTGCGCCGGGCAGTTGGCTCGCGCCGCCTGTGAGCACAAGCCCTGCCGGCACCATGTGGCCGTAACTGCTCTTGGCTATCCGGCTCTGAATGAGTTCGGCTGTCTCTTCGGCCCGCGCCTGTAAAATTTGGCTGATAAAGCGTCGGCTGAAGGTGCGCTCCGGTTTGTCGCCGAAGACAGTCGCCCAGACCTGTTCGTCTTCGGCAATCCGTTCCGGTTGCAGATGGCCGTACCGCAGTTTCAACTCTTCGGCTACTTCAAAAGGGGCGCGCAGCCCGATAGCTACGTCATTTGTCATGTGGCTTCCACCTACATCCAGCACTTCAGTGTGCCACAGACCGTTGCCGCGGAAGAGCGCCAAATCGGTGGTGCCGCCACCCAGATCGGCCATGACGACGCCCATCTGTCGCTCGTCCGCGGTCAGCACAGCCTCGCCGCTGGCGAGCGGTTCCAAGACCAGTTCGTCAATGTCGATGCCATGGGCCAATACACACTGGGCGAGATTGTTGATGGCGTTGATCGTGCCGGTGACGATATGGGCGTCGACTTCCAGCCGGCTGCCCAGAATGCCCAGCGGCTGCTGAATGTTTTCCTGCTCATCTACCTTCCAATGGCGGGCGATCACATGGATGATCTGTCTGTTCGCGGCTATCTGAACCGCCCGCGCACCCTCCAGCGCCCGCTGCATATCGGTGCCGGTGACGCCATGACGCCCGTCAATCGGGCTGATGCCGGCGCTGTTCGATGTGGCAATATGGTTGCCGGCGATGCCCAGATAGGCGCTCGTGATCTGTTCGCCGGATTCTTGTTCGGCCGTCTCCAACGCTTCCCCGATGGCGGTGGTCACTTCCGGCACATCCATTACAACACCGCGGCGCAAGCCCCTGCTCGGTGTGACGCCGCCGCCCAGAACTCTGACAGCGAGATTGCCCAGGTTGTCATGGGTGACAGTGCCAACCAGCGCGCAAATTTTTGTGGTTCCTACATCGACTGCAGCGATTGTCTCTCTGGTCACTGAAGATTTCTCTAAAGGTAGTGGCGTAGGTTAGAAATTTATTGTTCGGCCGGTGACCCGTCGTATCGGCGGATGAAGGAACGGTTCGGCACCATGACATTGAGGGTGAGAGCTTCGTCTCCAGCGGCTTCCAATTCCGGTATTAACTTTTGCAAGACAGTCCACTTTTCTTCGAATTTGCGCCCATCTCCCCAGTGAACCCACGCCTGAGAAGATGGCAGGCTGAAATTCAGGCCGTAACGAGAATTGTACCAGAACTCACTTACGATGGAAAGACGATTCGACAAGAACAGGGCAGAAGTCAGAACCCGTTTATCGATCTGCAGGTCGCCTCCCAGGTTTGCAGTCCGCGCTTCGGCCGAGGGGTCGATGATCCGCAGCATCGGCTGCAAATCCGATTCCCTGGGCGCCAGGGCCGCGCCGTCCTCCAGCAGCCAATATTCCTGCTGATCGGTGGCCCAGAGGGCCACGGGGCGCACCTCTTGAACGCTTATGTCGATTTGCCCTGGCCAGCGGATTTTCACATCTGCATCGATAACATACGGGTGCGTCATCACCTGTTTCTGAATTTTTTCCGGATCCAGCCAGAAGATACTCCAGCTATCGATATCGCAGGCAGTAAAGAGTTCCTCTTGCGTAAGATAGTGCGCTCCTTCAAAGCGCACATTTTCACGATAAATGTAAAAGCTTTCGCTGGTGTGCAACCAATACAGCGCGGCAGCGACCGCAGCCAGCAGCAGCAGACTCACTGTCTTGCTTGGGACCAGACCCGAGAAACCGGGGAAGAGTGTTGCCTGCGCACCGGCGCGAACGGGCTGCGATGACGCTTTCCGCTTTCCGCCCCAGTTGACGCCCAGCGTCGACCGGCCGCTTCTGAGGATAAACGCCTGCGTCGAACGCAGCGCCGCCGTGAACCGCCGGCGCGTTTGCGCCTGCCGCCGCCGCCGCACCCGTTTGGGCGACACAGCCTTCTGCGCCGCCCGCGATCCTCGTTTTTGTTTGCGCCCTGAATTGAAGACGAATTGCATTGTACTGCTCTGAAAATGGCTTCCGGTTTTCAGTAACTGCCGAAAACGCCCCACTATTGTGCCAACAACAAAACCCGACTAGCGATGAATCCGATTCTGCTGGCGGTCCGCGTGCCGTTCCAACGCCATATCGACCAGGCTGCCCACCAGTTCCGACAGGGGAACGCCGCTGGCTTCCCATAATTTGGGGTACATGCTGCTGGCAGTGAAGCCGGGCATTGTATTCAGTTCGTTCAGAAAGAGTTGCCCGTCAGCGCCTAACAGAAAGTCTGCACGCGCAAGACCCGCGCCGTCAAGCGCCTGAAACGCACGGGCGGCCAGCAGACGGATTTCGTCTGCCAGGGCGGACGGAATATCTGCCGGAATCAGCAGCCGGCTGCCCTTGTCAAGATACTTGGCCTCGTAGTCGTAAAATTCATTGGCCGGAACTACCTCGCCGACAACGCTCGTCCGCGGCTCGTCATTGCCGAGGACGCTGACCTCCAACTCCCGCGCATCGTGTACCCCGGCCTCGACCAGCACTTTGCGGTCGTAGCGGCAGGCCAATTCGATGGCGCGCGCCAGTTCCGCCCGATTTCTGACTTTGCTGATGCCGACGCTGCTGCCCAGATTGGCCGGCTTCACAAAAAGTGGATAAGACAAGGCCGACTCCAGCCCGTCCAGTATCTTATCACGCCGCTCTTCTCGCAGGTCGGGGTTCGACTCCTGGCCTTCCGCCCAGTTTCGCCGCAGCAGTGTCCGATAGGCTACCTGGGGGATGCCGGCTGCGGCGAACAACGCCTTCGATGTCATTTTGTCCATCGCCACCGCGCTGGCGAGGACGCCGCAACCTACATACGGCATCTCCAGCATCTCAAGCAGCCCCTGTACGGTCCCGTCCTCGCCGTAGGGGCCGTGGAGCACGGGAAAAATCAGGTCCACTGCCGGCAACCGATTGCTTTGCTCCAGAAGCGGGAACTGCGTCGAGAGCGGAGCGAGGAGGGCGGAGTCGGTTTCCTTTTTCCTGCCCTCGCCGTTCTCTCTCTTCCCTCTGCTCGTCAGTTGCGCCAGAGGGTCGGCGCCGGTGAGCCATTCACCTGTCTTTGAGATGCCCAGCCGCACCGTCTCGTAGCCAGCCTCGTCCAAGGCGCAGATGACCGTTTTCGCGCTGAGCAAGGAAATTTCGTGCTCCCCGCTCTTGCCCCCAAAAAGTACGCCTACCCGTACTGGATTGCACGCCATAAGAGTTACCAATCTCCGATTTTCTGAAGTTCCGGCACCAGTTCCACGCCACTGCCGCGGGCAACTGTCGTCTGGATATGTTCGATCATCGCGATGACGTCGGCTGCTGTCGCCGCGCCGACGCCGCCGGGGTTAATGAGAAAATTGGCGTGCGTGCAGCTGACCTCGACGCCGCCAAGACGAAACCCCTTCAGCCCGGCCTCCTCGATCAGGCGTCCGGCAAAGTCGCCTGGCGGGTTGACGAATGTGCTGCCCAATGACGGCTCCACCGGCTGCGTGCTGCGTCGATGGCCCAGATAAGACTGGGCCGCGGCGCGGATCGTATCCCGGTCGCCGGCTTGCAGCCGAAAGTTGACGCTCAACAGGACGGGACCAAAACCGGCGCCGGCAATTCCCTCCCGTTTCAAGCTGCTTTGACGGTAGGAGTAGGCCAGATCTTCCACGCGGCAGACCTGGATATCGCCGCTGTCGTCCAGCAGCAGAACGTCCCACAGCGAATCCTTCACTTCCCCACCATGCGCGCCCGCGTTGTTGACCACTGCCCCGCCGACCGATCCGGGCACACTCACCGCCCACTCCAGACCGGTCAAACCCGCATTGATGGCGGTTCGGGCCGCGCCGGCCATCAGCGCGCCGCTCTCGGCGAAGAGGAAGGGACGGGGGTCTTTGGGGTAATCGCAGCAGGGCGCTTCCTGCACCTGCACCGCTTTGCACCGGTTCTGGATCACCAGCCCGCGCACGCCCCGATCGCTGATCAGCACATTGCTGCCCCCGCCCAGAATCAGGTAGGGCAGGTCGTTCTCCCTGGCCCAGCGCACCAGCTTCAACAGCTTATGCGTATCCGTGACTGCCGCGAAATAATTGGCCGGGCCGCCTACCTTGATCGTCGTCAAGTTCGCCAACGGGTGGTCCTGCCGGATTTGCACGCCAAGCGTCTCGATCTGCTCGAGAGCGGATGCGCTGACATTTCGCTTTGGATGGGCCGGAGCCGTTACTGTTGCCATAATGTCGGGTAGGGTCGCTTCCTGATCAGGTTCCCCTCAAGGTGCGCAGTTTCCTCACCAGCCGGTCAAAATCCAGCGCAGCGAAATCGCTCGTGTCAATGTGAAATACCGGCCCGTCCAGGTCCAGGGGACGATTGCGCTGCCCCAACTCCACAGGGTCAAACTGGCCCATCCGCAATCGATCCACATGCCCCGCGTGTCGTTCGCCGTTGTCCACCCGCCGGGCATAGCGCTGACGCAGCAGATCGGGCCGCGCCGAAAGGATCACCTGCGCCGGCTGGAACGGCTGACGCGCCCGCAATGCCTGGAACCGAGAATTTGCCCAGTCCGGATCAAGGGGAGTTTCCACGAGCAGCGAGCACCGGGCCTCCAGCAGACGTTCAATCAACAGATAGACCAGTTCATACGTTGCCCCGCCAAGCCGCTCCGACCACTCCACCGTTGACCAGCCCAGCGTCTCGAAAAGCGACTCCTTCAGATCGTCGCGCGCGATCAAGGGCAGACTCAAAGCCGGGGCCAGTTTGCGGGCTAATGTCGTTTTGCCCGTGCCCGGCGCCCCGCATACGATCAACACAAGCGGCAGCGCATTCCCACCTTCAGCCATCAGTTCCCAGGCTCTCCAGCAGCGTCTCACCGATGCGGTGGCTTGTGCCTGCGCCCAGTGTCAGAACCACGTCGCCGGCGGTTACTTCGGCGTGGAGAAGAGCGCTCGTATCCTCGATGTCACCGCTGTGGCGGATCGAAGGATGGGGGCTGGCGGCCGCGACCTCCGCTGCCGCCATTGCCCTGTCGCCGCTCTCTCTGGCAGCATAGATATCGGTCACCAGCACCTCGTCCGCGTTGTCGAAGCTGCAAGCAATTTTGTCCAACATCACTCTGGTGCGGCTGAATGTATGGGGCTGAAAGACAGCCCAGATGCGTCGCTCGCCGAAACGGTTGCGGGCCGCGGCCAGGGTCGCCTGGATTTCGGTGGGGTGATGCGCGTAATCGTCGACGACCGTCACGCCCCGCCGCGTCCCCTTCAGTTCAAAACGCCGGCCGATGCCCGTATATTGATGCAGGCTCGCCAGGACCTGCGCCGTCGGCACACCGCAACGCCGGGCGACGGTCAGCGCCGCCAGGGCATTGCGCAGGTTGTGGATGCCCGGCGCTTGCAGTTGCAGGCGGCCGATCGAGTTGCCTTCACTCTGCACCGTAGCGGCATAGCCCCCGCATCCGCCCACTGTCTCTCCGATCGCCTGCACGTCGCACCCGTCATGCAAACCATACGTCAGCCAGGCCGAACCGCCGCCGGACGCGCGTCCTGTGCGCAGCGCCTCCGCGCCGGGGTCATCCCCGCACGAGACCACACATCCCTCAGCGCGCACCTGCGTCACAAACTGGCGAAAGGCGTCGACAAAGCTGGCAGGCGTCGGATAGCAGTCCGGGTGGTCCCACTCCACATTGGTCACGACCGCCACCATCGGCGTCAACCCATGAAACATGCGGTCATATTCATCCGCTTCGATCACAAACGCGGCGGCTGTCCCTGCGCGGGCGTTGCCGAATCCCGGCAGGTCGGCCCCGATGATATAGCCGGCATCGCAACCGCTTGCGTGCAGCGTCTGCACGATCATCGCTGTCGTCGTACTCTTGCCATGCGTGCCAGAGACCGCGATTACATCGCGGCCGGCCAGCAGCGGACGTAGAAACAACTCCCGTCTGACGATCGGTATCCCCAGCATCTGCGCGGCCTGTCGTTCCTGGTTCGTTTCGTCAACCGCGCTGCTGATCAGCACCACGTCCGGGCGTTCCCGGGCAGGTAGTCCGGTCAACCCTTCGGCCGCACCCTGCCGCCCGAAAATCTTCGCGCCGGCCCCAGCCAGGCGGCGCGTGCGCTCGCTCTCCTGGCGATCGCTGCCACTGACGCGTATGCCCCGTTCCAGGAGAACATGCGCGATGGCGGAAAGCCCTGCGCCGCCTATCCCAATCAGATGCACCCGCAACTCCGCATCCTCGCCACCCCTCTTGGGTGGAGACGCGTCCAGCGCCTCCTGCAACTGCTTCTGCCACCTGTCACTCCGCATCGCTGCCTCCTTCGCTGCGGCCGCACCGCTCTTCAACAGGGGCGCATCTAACCTTCATCCCCGCACCCGCATCAGCAGCAGTATCGCGATCGGAATTACCCACGGCGTCGGTGATGGCATGACATTCTGGGGCAAATAACCCACCAGCTCGACAGCGAGCGGCGACAAGTCCGGATTTATCCATCCCAAGGTGGAGAGCGGATAGTCGTATTTGTGCTGGTAGTACCAGAGGCTGCCGCTGATCAGATAACCGTTGACCGCGCCGACCAGGCAACTGAGAATCGCGCCATGGGGCATCGGCCATTGCTGGCCGCCGAACGTGATAACCCGCCCCGCATAGCCGGCAAAAATCGTACCAACAAATATGACCAGATAGAAATTGCTCAGGAATAGTTGCTGGGCACCCAGATCTTCAGTTGGAAATACCATATGCCATACACTGCTTAAGATCGGAGTGAGTCGGTCCTCGACGTACAGCAGCAGAAAAATCGCGACGATAATGATCATCGACCTGCCCAATTCCCGCGCATAGCCTTGGGCAAGGCCAATCAATGTAATGATGGAAGCGATAGATCCAAAATAAACTTCGATCAGACCCATAATAATTTAGTGGTTAATGGTTAATGGTTGGAAACACCGCAGTTCATGATTCGCTCGACTAACTTTGGCCGCGTCGCAATGTACTGATCACGGCCACAAGCAGCACCGTCAACGCAATCGCGGCCAGAATTGGCTGTTGAGGCCCCAATGCCTCCCAGATCATGCCGAAATTGGTCTGCATCATGTCGGTCACGCTGCGCAGTAGCCCCTCCATCCCTGTGCCGGGAGATGAGACTGACGCAACCCCGACCTCCGGAATGAAGGCGATCAGCCGCGGCGCAAAAGTAGGAATGTAGAACAGCCCGTTGCCAATGCCTAGCAGCGCCGCCAAGAGACCCGATGAGCTCTGCCTGTCGGAGATCGCCTTGTTGGTCAGTATATAGGTAAAAAGCAGCAGCCCCGACCAGACCAGAAACGAGACCGTCGGCTGGTCCGCATCGGAGAGCCAGTCCGAGGGGCCTAGCGTATACACCGGTTCGCTGTCTCCCGCCGCGCCCCCTGCGCGCAGCGAGGCCAGGAGCTTTGCGCCTACACTGATGACAACCAGGAGGACGCCCAACGCCTGCCTTACGACATCCAGGGCCAGGCCCTGATTTTGTTGCAGCAGGAAGAAGCCCCCGATCGAGACGATCAGCACCGACAACTCACGGAACAGACCCCGCCGAAAGCCGATCCAACCAAAGAGGAGAACATAGAGTACAAATGCAACTGTGCCTGGAGTAGATTCGCTCATTTGTATGCTTTCATACTGGTGGAATGTAACGCAGAATTCCTAAGCGTACACGCTCGAAAAGTGTCGCCGCGCCGGGCGACTCACCCACAAACGAAAGTAATACAGATCGGCAAAGGCAGGGCGGCATCGATGGCGGCATGAACCCCCCCGGGGAGGGGACACGCACAAGCCGGGACACGCACAAGCCGGAACACGCCCAAAGCTGGCCCGGTATTGCCGCAGGCCCAAGCCAACTGCGCATTCGGGGCCAGGGGTGTTCCGTGGTCGCAATTCGGAGGCAAGCTCGCCGAAGACACCGTAAGAACAAGATGACATTGGGTTCATCCGACCTGTTCCAACTACACACTGGGCGGCCCAGAACCAACCGGGTCGCACTAAATTAGCCAAAGTTTCCCAAAATACCGGTGGCTGAAAACAAACGCTAGCCATGAGCCGCGAGCCCCTGTAGTTCGCGTGCGATATTGTCTGCGGCCTGAGGCCGGGCCAAAGCGCCCACCGCCGCCCCCATCGCGAGCCGTCGACTCGCATCCGCCAGCAGCGCCGTTATGGTCGGTTCCAGCCTTTCCGACAGCCGTCCGTCCTCGACGATGATAGTGCCGCCAGATTCCGCCAGTTTCTGTGCATTGGGGACCTGGTGGGAGCCGGCGCCAGGCAAGGGCGCCAGTACCGACGGCAGACGCGCCAGCGGAAACTCGGCCAGCACACTGGCCCCGGCACGGGCTACCGCCAGGTCTGCGCTGGCCAGCGCCCAAGCCATCTCCTCGTGCAGATAGGCCACGGGATGATAGCGGCCGGCCAGGGGGCTATCCGACAGACCCGGCCCTTCTTGTTCCAGCAAGAGCCAGTCGCGCGTACCGACAACGTGCAGAATCTGGCAGGCGGGCAACAGGGCCGGCGCCGCCTGCCAGACAGCCCGGTTGATGCTGCGCGCGCCCTGGCTGCCGCCGAACACCAGCAGCAGAGGCAGTTCATCCTCCAGTTCCAATCCCAGTTTCCGGGTCAACTTCTGCCGGGCTGCCTGCCTGTCCTCTATCGCCTTCAAAATTTCAGCGCGGACGGGGTAGCCGGTGACCACCGCCTTTTGGCCAAAGAAATCGGCCACCTCGGGGAAGCTAACCGCTACCCGCTGGGCCAGTCGGCTGAGCCAGCGCACCGCCAGGCCGGGCGTCATGTCCGGCAGATAGATCATCACTGGCACCGATCGAAGTCGACAGGCTATCGCAACCGGCGCCATCACATAGCCCCCGGTCGCAAAACATGCCTGCGGGCGAAACTCGTCGAGAACCCGCAAAGACTGGCGTATGCCTGCCAATATTTTGGCCAGATTGCGTAATGCCATCAATGGATTGCGTCCTCGCAGTGCGCCGCTTTGAATGTTGTGGAAGGGGATTCCAGCATCCTGTACAAGAGGATGCTCGATGCCGGTCCGGCTCCCCAGCCACAGCAGTGCCGGGTTAATCTGAGCGGGCGCGGCGGTCAGAGCGTTGGTTCGGAGCTGTTCGACGACGGCGAGAGCCGGATATACGTGTCCCCCGGTTCCACCACCCGAAATTAGAAGGCGCATGGGCTGTTTGCCCTGGGGGCCCAGAGGATGCCCCAGATTTGCTTGACCCCAAAAAGTTGAATAGGCCCCCGCTATGCCGGTCGCCCGCCGTGGGGTGAGGGCGTGCGCCGGTTTCGCCGCGACGGGGCGCGGTGGGAGGGGGTTGACCGCGATACCTGCTGATATTCAGCAGTATGCCGGCAGCTCCCATTGACGTGACAAGAGAGCTGCCACCAAAGCTGACGAACGGTAGTGTTACGCCGGTGGGAGGAGCGACGGCCACCGCTACCGCGATGTGAATTGTGGCCTGCAAGATGATGAGCGCGGTGATGCCCACTGCCAGCAAAGAACCGAAGATATCCGGCGATTCACTGGCGATGCGCAGACCTCGATAGACAAACAACGTGAAGAGCAGAATCACCAGCAGCGTGCCCAGCAGCCCCATCTCCTCGCCGATCACCGCAAAAATATTGTCCGACCAGCTCAGGGGCAACCTGCCGGGCAACTTTTCGGTACTGTTGCCCAGTCCCACGCCGAGCGGGCCGCCCCTGACAATCGCCGTGCTGGCTTCGCGAATCTGCCACTCAGGACTGTTCAGAGGAGACTGGATCGACTCCAGCAGCGCGCTGACCCGGCGGCTGGCATAGCTGTTGCGGGTAATCACCAGCCAGAACGTGACGATGGCCACAAACCCGCCCAGGATAAGCTGCTTCAACTCAGCGCCCGCCAGGAAAAATATGATCAGCGCGGTGGCAACGATCAGAATCGTTGTACTGATATCCGGTTGCGCCACGATCAGCCCCGTCACGATCCCCATCAGCACACCAAAGGGGATTAGCCCATAGTTGATCTCTTTGATCCGACTGCCTTTGCTGGCAAGCCAGGTGCTGATGTAGATGAGAACGATGACTTTGACGGGTTCACTGGGTTGTATGCGGCCGCCGAAGGTACGGGTGGCGCCGAAGCGGTTTTCGCCGTAAAAGAGGACGGCCATCAGGGAAATCAACCCCAGCGCCATCAGAGGTATACTCCACCGCTCCCATATCCGGTAGGGAACAAGCGCAGCGCCGACCAAGGCCGCCAGACCAACCCCCAGCCAGCGAATTTGCAGCAATGCGTAATAGAAGGGCGATTCCCGGTTTTCCAGCGCCCAGGGGTAACTGGCACTGAAGACCATTACAGACCCGAACAGAATCAGGCAAGTCAGGACCGTGGCCAGCGCCCAATCGAAGCCGGGCCCGTTCCTGCCGATCTGTTTTCCTTGGTTGATCTGTAGCGCCATTGTCGTTCCTCTTTCGTCCGCAAAAACGTGCAGTAGCCAGCTGGTTCGTGTCAGAAGGCCGGCAAACTGCCGTTGCCACTAGCCACTAACCACTAAATTGCGGAAATGCTCCCCGCGCTGTTCAAAGTCTTTGTAGGCATCGTAGCTGGTGCCTCCCGGCGAAAACAGCACAACCGTACCCGGCGTCGCCGTCTGCTTGGCCAGGACAACGGCCTCATCCAGGCGCTGCACAACCGCGCAACAGGGAGCGGATATACGCCGGAACGAGGCCCGTTCCCTCACCTTGTCGGCGATCATTGACCCCGCTTCCCCGAACCCGATTAAACATTGGACCCGGTCCAGCACTTCATCGGCAAAAGTATCCCAGGGTAAATTCTTGTCTTTGCCGCCGGCCAGGAGAATGAGCGTCTGCGCGCCCGGAGGGAAGACCTGAAGCCCGGCGACGGCCCGCTCCGGCGCAGTCGCGATACTGTCATTGATCCAGACAACGTTGCCCTTGGGCCCCATCTCTTCCAGCCTGTGCGGTACTCCGGCAAAGGAGCGGGCAACGCGCCCCATCGCCTCTACAGATGCGCCGGCCGCTCCACTAATGGCCGCCGCGCCCAACAGGTTGCTGATATTGTGCTCTCCCCGCAGTCGTACATCGGTGCGGCGGCAGAAGGGCCGTCCTTCGAAAACCAGATCTTCGGTCGTTTCGGATGCCCAGGCCCCGACCTCCAGCGCTTGCGAATTAACGCTGCCGGACGCCCGCCGGCTTCGGCTCGAAGAGGTGGTAAAAGCGATGAGCCGCCGGTCTTTGCCCAGGGCAGAACGGCATTGCGCCAGGAGAGAGTCCAGTTCCCAGTCGGCGGGAACCGGCGTCTCTTCATCATACCAACCGGCCATCCGGCCAGCCACCGGATCATCGGCATTGAAGACCACTACACTGGTCGGCTTCAGATGGCGCAACAGATTAGATTTCGCCTGAACATAGTCGGCCATTGAGGAATGCCGATCCAGGTGATTGGGCGTGATATTGAGGATGGCGGCCACGTCCGGCCCCAGCCGGTCCAGCGGCCCATAGGCTACCTTCGGGTCGAACAGTTCGAGTTGAAAACTGCTCAGTTCCAGCACCATCATGTCATCTTCCCGAATCGTATCGAGGCGGTCCACCAGCGGCGTACCGATATTGCCGCCAACGTGGACGGTACAAAGGCCGTCGACAGTCTCTTGCAACATTTCTCCGACGAGCGTTGTCGTTGTTGTCTTGCCGCTGCTGCCGGTGATGGCGATGACAGGGCAGGGCGCCAATTGCATTGTCAGCAAGCTGTCATTGCTTAGAGGGATGCCGCGACCAATTGCATCCTGCACCAGTGGCGTTTGCAGCCGCACGCCGCCGCTGAGACAGAGCAGATCGCAGTCTTCCAGCAGGTTAGGAGAGTGACCGCCCAAGGCCAGCACAACAGGCAAATCACCCAGCTGATCCAACTCCTCCGCCAACTTTTCAGCCGGCGCGGCATCGCTGATCGTTACGTTTGCGCCTGCTGCCGCGAAGAAACGGGCCAAAGCCAATCCTTGACGGCCCATCCCCAAAATAACGACATTGCGTTTTTCAAAGTTGAACTCTTCGCCGTTGGCAATCACGAATTTATTCCCCTTCCAGTTTCCAGATTCTAGTCAGTGCCTTGCCCCCCGGCAGTTACCAAAAGCTGAAAACCGGCCACTAAGAATTGAAGTGCAGTCGCCAGCATGAAACCGGTGTAGTCGGCGATCACCCGTTCCACAGCGCCAGGGCCACCCCCAGCATCCCACTCAGCACACCGACTATCCAGAATCTCTCTTTGACCTGTGTTTCACTCCAACCCATCAACTCAAAATGATGGTGGATCGGAGTCATCTTGAACATGCGGATATCACGACCCAGGTAGCGGCGGCTGAACTTTGCAGACGCCACCTGCAACAATACGGAAACCGTTTCGGCGACAAACACGAACCCTACCACCGGTAGTAGCAGCCATTGACCGGTCATCAGCGCCACTAATGCAAGCGTTGCGCCCAAAGCCAGGCTTCCGGTGTCACCCATAAAGATCTGTGCCGGATGGGCATTGAACCAGAGAAATGCAAACAGAGCCCCCACCACCGTGAAACAGAAAGCCGCCAGATAGGTCTGCCCCTGCCTGTATGCGATCAGCCCATAGCTTGCAAACGAGATACTGCTGATGCTCCCCGCCAAACTGTCCAGTCCATCCGTCAGATTTACCGCATTGCTGAATCCGATAATGATAAAAATCCCCACCGGAATGAACAGCCAGCCGATCGAAACCCACTCGGTTATGCCAGGCACGCCTACATAGTACAGATCGGGCGGCCCGAAATAGAGAATGCCCACAATAATCGCCGCAAACACAAACTGGAAACCGCTCTTCATCCACGCCGACATCCCCTTCCCCCTGCCGCGGAGTCCCAGCCAGTCATCGACAGCCCCCAGTGTCGCGTGCGCCGCCAGACAGAAA
Organism: Caldilineaceae bacterium; assembly: GCA_965220715.1. Classification (GTDB taxonomy): domain Bacteria; phylum Chloroflexota; class Anaerolineae; order Caldilineales; family Caldilineaceae; genus Bin5. The sequence goes on along the minus strand of OZ244843.1, from coordinate 747,220 downwards.
AAGAGCAACAGTGTACTCTTACCTATCAGCGTGAAGCCAAGCAGATTCGCCAGATTGAGCGCCCCCGTGATCAGCAGGACCGGCACCACAAATAACAGTCCTCCCATCGTTGGCGTCCCCGTCTTCTCCTGGTGCGAATCCGGTCCTTCCCTCCTCACCTGCTTGCCGAATCGATGGTGTTTCAATAAGGCGATCAGTGGCTGCCCCCAAATCACGGCGATGAAGAAGCTGAGTGTCCCCAGCACCAGCGGAGATTCCATCAATGAGCCTCTTAACCTTCCAGGAGGCCGCCATCGACCCCATCATCGGGCATTGGGCGGCGGGCGAGATCTGTCGCTGCAACTGTTGGCAGCTCTCGTGAAATCTCGGCGACAATTCGGTCCATCCCCACTGCACGGCTGCCTTTGACGAGCAACAGATCCTGCGGTTGTGCCAGCCCCTTCAGAATCTGTACAGCCGTCTCAAAATCGTCGGTTGCGTACACAGCTTGTGAGGGCAGGCCTGCCCTTCGGGCCTCATCGGCGATAATCCGGCCCAGACCGCCGACTGTAACGAGCAGATCGGTTACGCCCGCGGCATGGGCGCCCACCTGTTTGTGACCCTCTGTCGTAAAGGTGCCCAACTCCCGCATATCGCCGAGAATCGCGATGCGGCGGCCGCCGCAGGGTTTCAGAGACTGCCCGTTGACGGACTGGGGCGTTCGTTTCGCCGCCCCTGACCCCGTCTCAGGGCACTTGGCGGCGGGCGAACATTCCTCGCCCGCCTGGCGGCGGGTGAATAGGTCGTTCAGCAGATTGAGGGCAGCCAGCGTGCTGATGGGGCTGGCGTTATATGTGTCGTCGATGACGGTGCTGCCGTTGATGCCCGGCATCACAACAAGCCGCAACTGACTCGGCGCCCGCTGCAGACCGGTGGCAATCTCTTGCCAAGTCAGATCATTGACAATCCCGACAGCAGCCGCGCCCAGGGCCGTATACACCGAATGCCTGCCCAAAAGGGGCACTCTCAGGCGCTGGCTGTGGATGCGGCCGTCTTCCTGACGATGATGGATACGGAAGCGGATGCCTTCCATGCCCAGGCTTTCGATCTCGTCGGCCCACAGATCCGCTTCAGCAGTGAGGCCATAGAAAAAAGGCCGAGCATCGGTGACCGCCGCCATGGCCCGAACCCGTGCGTCGTCCCGGTTTAGAATAGCTACGCCCCCGTTCTGCGCGTTGGGCAGAGCCTCTACGAGTTCGGCTTTGGCTTTCGCGATCCGGTCTATCGTGCCCAGCCGCTCCAAATGGATCGGGCCGACATTCGTCACAACGCCAATATGGGGCCGCGCCAGGCTGCACAGCAGGCGAATTTCCCCCAAATCGTACATCCCCATCTCCAACACTGTCCGTTCGTGGGCTGTGTGCAGCCCCAACAGAGCCAGCGGCAGCCCCTGTTCGCTGTTGAGGTTGCCGGTGTTGTGATGGGTGCGGTAACGTTGCGCGAGGACCGATGCAGTCAACTCTTTTGTGCTGGTTTTGCCTACGCTGCCGGTCACGCCGACCACCCGCAGATCCGGGCGCGTGCGGTGCAGCCGCTGAAAGATGCCCGCGGCCTGCAAAGCCGTGTTGGCGTCGGGTACAATGTAGGCGATGGCGCGGCCGGGTTCAAACTGCGAGGAATGAAGAAAACGCCGCGGCCGCGCGCGGTTCGGTTGTTCTCTCTCTTCTTTCTTCTCTTCACCTTCTCCTCGTCCGCCGCGGCAGTCGACCAGCAGCGCATCGGTTTCGCGCAGCTGCTCAAGGCCCCGCTCTTCGCAGATGACTGCCTCGGCGCCACCGGCTAGCGCCTGGCCAATGAATCTGTGGCCGTCTGTGCGGGCGCCGCTGAAAGCAATGAACAGAGACCCTGCTTCAACGTCGCGGCTGTCCAGTACCGCACAGCTGATGGGACGGGGCGTCAACGTTTCTGGCGGCGGGGTACCCGTCAGCGCCTGCCAGAGTGTATGCTGGGTGATAAAAGTCTCAACGTTTGGTCGGTCTGCCACCGAATCAGATTCCTTTGAACAGTAGTGGCTCGTCGCTGCACCGGCCACCCTCAACCAACTGTGAATCACCGGTTTGAAGGCTCTGCAACCGGCACAGAGGCCGCCGTCGACTGCATCTCTGCGCACTGGGCGGCGGACAAACAAAAAATGCTCTGGCTTTCATCCGACAGCCGGACAGCGTCCGGCGGGATATTCAAGTGCTCGAACAGGCGATGAGCAATGCGGCTGAAGATCGGCGTCGCTGTATAGGCTGCCCAGCGGCTGATGGCCGGGTCCGGCCGGTCCAGCTTCACCAGCACGACAAACTGCGGGTCGTCGGCCGGCGCAAACCCGATAAAGGTGGCGATCGTCTCGTCCTGTATGTAGCCCTCTTCAGTGGCGATTTCCGCGGTACCGCTCTTGCCGGCAACGCTATAGCCGGATACCTGGCCCATCTGATTTCCTGTTTTGACGACATGCACCATCAACTCTGTTATCCGAGTTGCCGTTTCCGGTTGGATAACCTGGTGGACCATTGTCGGCTGGGTCACCATAGCGTAGTCGCCGGCTATCCGGCTCTGCACAATGTACGGGCGCAACAGCTTGCCGCCGTTAGCGATGGCGGCCACTGCACTGATCATCTGAATGGGAGTAACGGCAATGCCCTGGCCAAAACTGTTGGTGGCCAGGTCGGATACGCCCCAGTTCGGGGCATCGGTGTTTCTGACCTGACCGGACGCTTCACCGCTCAGGTCGATTTTCGTGTCAGCGCCGAATCCGAAAAGGGTTACATAGTCGTAGAAAATCTCGGAGCCCACCCTCTGCGCGATCTGAACCGTTATCACATTATTGGAATGGGCCAGGGCATCAGCGACGGTCAGTTCGCCGACAGCCTTGCGGTCACTGTTTTGAATCGTGAGCTCCCCCACGGCGATGGTGCCGGTATCGACGAAAACGGTTGACGATTCCACTGCGTCGATGTCAAGGGCGGCTGCGACGGTGATCAGCTTGAAAACCGATCCCGGTTCAAACTGGGCGCTGATGGCCACATTCGTGAATGTGCTGGGGTCTCCGTCTTCGAAGCTGTTGCCGTCGAACGTGGGCCAGTTGGCCATCCCCAGAATCGCGCCCGTGTTTGGGTCCATGACGATGACCGTGCCTCCCCCAGCCCGGTAGAGGTTAACCCCTACGCGCAACTCCTCTTCGATGATATGCTGGATTGTACGGTCGATGGTCAGTACCAGGCCCTTGCCATTGCCGCTGGGCATAAAGCGCAGAATGTTCTCGTCAAGCTCTGCGCGAAGCAGTTGGGGGCCTGGCGGAAGACCAACGCCATCACTGGACAAAAAGTTCCGATAATACCGCTCGACGCCCAACACCGGCACCCGTTCGGCATTGAGAAATCCCAAAATCTGGCTGCCAAGCGTTCCCTGTGGATAGAAGCGTCGGGGACGAGACGCGATGTGGATATGCTCCAGCAGGAAATCCCTCTCGGCCAATCGCTGCTGGCGTTCAGCGAGCAGCAGTTGACCCTGTTCAAAATCGATATCGGGCACAATGATCAAATAGTCTCTGTCGCTGTTTTCCGTCAACAGATTTTCAATCTGCAATGGAGGGACACCGATGCTGTACGCGAGCCGTTGGGCGATTTCGCCGTAATCATCTGCTGAAATGAATTTTGGTGTTGCCGTGATCCGATAGGTGAAGCGGTCCGCGGCGAGCAGATTGCCATCACGATCGACGATAACCCCCCACGGGGTAGTGTCGTCAACGGTATTTCGCCCGGATGCCACCGCCTTGGGCGGCTCGTATTGCTGCCAGCCCATGACCTGCATATCCAGCAACCGCAAAATCAACAGCAGCAGCGGCCCGGTCAGCACGACACCGATAAAGCCGATACGCCATATTTTGGAGACATCGTCTGACACAGGGGAGTGTTGGACGCGCTCCTGTTCGAGAGGAGCGCGATCGGACACTGCCCGATTCAGAGCGCTACCGTCAAGTCCGCCGCCGGCCCCATCTTCGGGCACTTGGCGGCGACCGAATGGATCAGCAGTGACAGACGCAACCGACTTTGCCGGTGGCGGCTTCTCTCTGCCTTGGGCCATGTTGGACGCGCCCATACTCGACATCATGACAGTGCGCCCCTGCTGGAGAGGGGCGGTGAAGCCGCCGTCGATCTCGTCTTTGGGCCTTTGGCGGCGGCCGAATAAAAAGCCGAAACGGTGTCCACGTTCTGGACGACCGGTTCGGTTCCGTCCACGCATGCGGGATGTCTCCAAAATTACGGTGGCCACGAATCTCTAACCACCAACTTTCGCCGCCGCCGACCCCATCTTCGGGCACCAGGCGGCGGAACAGACGGCGGAAATTATCAGGGCTGTTTCAACTGACCCAGGAAGAAATCACCGGCCCGTTCAAGCAGCGGATCGCTCCATTGGCGGACAGCCTGCCAACGTTCGTTGACCTGCTGTTGCCAACCAGACACATACTGCTCGAACTCTGCTACAGGGAGTCGTTCGGTCACAGACCAGAAGGACGGCTCGTTCGCAGTGGGTACAAGGGTCTCTGCACGAGCAGAGCGCGTCGTCTGAGTCGCCTGGAGCTGTTGCGCTGCCCCCGGACTACCTGTTGCGCTGGCAGAAGACTCTGTCTGTTCCCCTGCCATTGCGGGCGGTTGATCAGGTGTGAGGGAACTCTCTGCTTGCCGATCTGATTGCTGCCGACTGTCCGAACCAGTGGAATCGGCGGCAACCACAGGGGCGCCTCCCACGTTATATGGATTCGGGATGTAGTTACGTTCCAGGGCCGGACGAAAGTCGAGTTGGACCGCCCGCGTTTGCACCTGTTCCAGCGTTGTGCGCTGGCCAATCTGCCACAACAGTTCAGCATTCCTCTGTTCGATGAGGCTGTACTGCACGCTGAGTGCATCCAACTCTCCCCGGGCCTGAGTAATCCGAAGCGAGGTCCAAACCTGAAAAACAGCCAATCCGCAGACGACTGTCAAAGCCAGCACAAAGAGGAGATACCCCCTCAGCGTTTGCGGCAAGGGAACAATTTCATCAAGCCATACCAAACCACGCAGAACTCGAAAGCGGGCTAGATCGGTTGGTTGCATGCTGTTTGGCCCCCAGCCTCCTTCTTCCCTCGCTCTTCCCTGGTCGGCTGGGCGCCAAACCTGCTCGTCATTGTTACGCTGCGCCCCTGCTTGAGAAGGGCGCCCGGCGCGGTGCAGATTTATGGTCGGTGTTGGCAATGTCTTATCCTGCTGAAACGTTCACAATAAAACCGCGGGTTTGCCCGTTGCTGATTCCATCTGTTGGACACTTGGCAACGGGCACAGAAGTCCGGGGCAGTCCTGATGGTCAGTCTTTAACATCCCATAGCGGAGTCTTGAATGGCTACAGCGACTGAGAACCAAGAACCTGTGAGGCCGGCGCCGACTCCATCCTTGCGCACTTGGCAACGGGCGAATACAGAAATCACTGTTCAGGTAATTTTTCGGCGATGCGCAGTCTGGCTGAACGACTGCGGGGATTTTTTTCGATTTCAGCGGCTGTCGGCACAATCGGTTTTTTGTTGCATATCGCCAGAATGGGAATCTGCTCCTGACCGCCGGTCGGCAGAGTCGGATCGGGCCGAAATCTCCTGGCGTTGTCACGCATCCACCCCTTGACCAACCGATCTTCCAGACTGTGAAAAGAGATAATTGCCACCCGTCCACCGGGCCGCAGCAGTGCAGGTATCTGCGGCATGGCCCGCTTTAACTGTCCCAGTTCGTCGTTGACCGCGATGCGCAGCGCCTGAAATGTACGGGTGGCCGGATGGATTTTCTGTCGGCCGCGCCGGCGCCCCGCCCTGCGTACAATGTCTGCCAGTTCAGCGGTTGTCCCAACCGGGCGATTGGCCACGATCGCGCGTGCTATCGAGCGGCTGTGCCGTTCCTCTCCGTATTGGTACAGGATATCGGCGATCTCCTCCCAACTCCTGTTGTTTATCAACTCGGCTGCACTGTAGCCTGTGGACGGATCGAAGCGCATATCCAGAGGGCCGTCGTGCCGAAAAGCAAACCCCCGGGCCGGCGTATCCAGTTGAAAACTGCTGAGGCCCAGATCAAGCAGAATGCCGTCAACTCCGGTAAAGCCCCGTTGGCGGGCGATTCGATCTATTTGATCAAACGGCGCCTGGGCCACGCTCAATCTGCCGGCGCTGATTTCGCCGGGAAAACGCTCCCGAACTCGTCGGATGGCCGCGGGGTCAACGTCCAACCCCAAAATTTGCCCATCGCCGATCCCATCCTCGGACACTTGGTGACGGGCAAAAGACCCGTCGCCGTCTGAGGCCGCCGCCGACTCCGTCCTGGGGCATTTGGCGGCGGGCGAACAATCTGCATCAATATCTTGATGCGCCTCTGGTCGGGCGAGGCGCGTGCGATGCAACAAGAGTTGGGTATGGCCGCCTCCACCCAAAGTTCCGTCGATGAAACTTCCCCCTGGTTGGACGTTCAGACCGGTCAGCACTTCATCCGGCAGAACGGGGCAGTGTTGCAGGCCCTCCTGCCCATCAGAGGCGCCTTGCATGCCCGCCTCGGGTCGGCGCTGTAACGATCGTTCAGACTCCCAAGGCCGCAAAGAGATCCTCTCCGAACTGCATAGGAGTGAGCATCTGCTCCTCCCACTGGGCCGGGTCCCAGAGTTCAATGTATGTATTCATCCCGGCGATAATCACTTCGTTCTCGATTCCGGCGAACTCCCGCAGGCGCTGACTGATCAGAATGCGCCCCTGCCGATCGGGTTTCAGGTCTTCGGCGGCGCTGAACAGTGCCCGCCGCAATTGCGCCGTACGCTGGTCTATCAGGGGCAGAGCGCTGACCCGAGCCGCAACATTCTGCCATTCTTCGAGTGGCATCATCATGAGGCAGCCGCCGGTGGGGTTACGCGTCACCACCAGACCGGGCATCAGCCGGTGCCGGAATTTGGCAGGAATCGTGACCCGCCCTTTACTATCCAGGTTGTGACTGAACTCACCGAGAAACATAATTTTCAGAATAGTTGCTCTCTGCGCATCCCTTTCGAGCCGGGGCGCATCCAAATTCTCGCTTCAACGAATGTGTCAGGGAATTTGAAGAAAATTTCGGCGGCAGATGGGTGGACGAACGCTCAACACGAAATTTCTTCAGAATGCAGGGAAAACGCACCACTTTCTCCCATATTGTCCCATAGCAAAAACCATAGCACAAAAGCTGTTCTGACAAAAACAGATGTGATCCAGCCCGAAAGACGGATCAACTGGTGATCTCTTTCGAACAGGAGGGCATCCGTATGTTGAAAATCCGAATCTTTCACACCCATGGTTTTGTCGTCGTAGCCGGACGAGCGGGCCAGCCTTTTGACTCTCTCTCCGGCTGTCTGTTATCTGGTGCAAGGGGTAAATCTGCCGCTCGCCGCGCCCCTGAACAGTTTGCCGAAATCCAGCAAATCTGTCCGAAGATTTGTCAGAAGCGCGCCGCGATTTCATGACTGATTCGGTGGGTTGATTCACGCGAGCGGTCAATAGGCCCTTCACAATCGTAGGCATATCGTATGTATATTGCCCAGGACTCATATCGGGTCTGTTTCATGAGCATCTAGGGCGGCCGCGCCAACGGCCAGTTGAGCTGCCCGGAAACAGCCGGAAACACACTCCGTCTTGGGACAGCCCGAATTTAGGGTGCAGGTCCGGATCTGGGTGATTACGGCAGAACGCGTGCGCCGGGCGCGATTGCATCGGCTGTAGCCGGCCCTGTTCTGCCCGCTATCCGACCGCCCGCTTGCCCGTTGCCAAATGCGCGAGGGCGGTGTGACGGCCGCGGCCCAATCTCTCCCTTGTCCACAATCCTTTCCCAATTTCAAGGAAACTGAAATGAACCCGTCAACATTATAATTTTGACAAGGCGTCGCGTATGCCTTATACTTTGTAGTTCAGGGTAAGAACTGGTTGGCTCGGTTCCGTTTGTTACCTGCAGGCCTCACATGTGGGGGACGATACCAGAACGTAAGCATCTGGCGTACTCTCCGCTGTGGCCGCTGCCGATTCAGGACACCGCCGACCGCATCTGCTGCGCGCTTGGCGGCGGGCGAACAGTCTGCTGCATATTTTGTGATGGGCGGATTATCCGCTCTTTATCGTTCACGTGTTTCGGCAGGTTGGAGAGAACCAACGGCAGCAAGATTCGCGAAGATAGGTCAAACTCTGGAACCGCCACTTGGCAATGCGAGCCATGATCCGAACCCACAAGATTGAACCCCACCCCAACAACCGACTTTATCCGCGGCCGCGCCCTTTCCAGGCATTTGGCCGCCGCCCGCGCTTCTGAACGCTGGGCGCTTGGCGGCGGGCGAACGGTTTTGATACGGGTGCGTTCCGCCGCGAGAGGAGCTTGCATCCCCGTTTCAACAATCTGAGATTTAGTCCGGATTGACGGAAATTCGTGTAGATTTGAGAGATCGGTGACAGTGTACAGCTAAAGGAGCATGCGCTATATGATTCATACTGCCGTTGGCAACGGTGTTGGCGCCAAGACACACCGGAAGTCCTATTCACGGACTTCCAATCTGATCGAACTGCCCCGGCTCATCGAGATTCAACTTCAGAGCTTTGAATGGTTCCGCATCAATGGACTGAAAGAGCTCTTTGAAGAAATTTCGCCTATCGTCAGTTTCAACAAACACCTTGAACTACATTTCGGCGACTTCCGCTTCGATGAAGCCAAGCACACTGAAGAGGCATGCCGGGTACGGGATATCACCTATTCCGCTCCGCTGTGGGTCGAGGTAAGACTCGTCAATAACGACACCGGGGAAATCAGTGAGCAGGAAGTCTTTATGGGCGACTTCCCACTGATGACCGACTCCGGCACTTTTATCGTCAATGGCAGTGAACGAGTCGTTGTCAGTCAGTTGATCCGTTCGCCCGGTGTCTACTTCACAGTCGAAGAAGATCGCAGCACCGGCCGCGACCTGACCGGCACCAAATTAATCCCCCTTCGGGGCGCCTGGCTGGAGTTCGAGACGAGCAAACGGGATATCATCAGCGTTAAGGTCGATCGCAAACGCAAGTTGCCGGCAACGATTCTGCTGCGGGCCATCGGCTTCGGCACAGATGAGGAGATCCGGGAACTGTTCGCCGATGTGGATGACAATGAGGACCACCCGTTCATCGAGGGAACCCTGGAGCGGGATCCGACGGCCAATCCGACCGAAGACCGACAGAAAGGGATCGACGACGCGCTGCTGGAGTTTTATAAGAAGCTGCGGCCCGGCGACCCGGCGACATTGGATAATGCGCGCAATTTTTTGCAGAATCTGCTCTTCACTCCCCGTCGTTACGACCTGGGGCGAGTGGGCCGTTACAAGCTCAATCGCAAGTTGGGCCAGGAGGCGCCTCTCACCACGCGCATTCTGACGAACGATGATATCGTTTCGGTCATCCGCCGCATCATTGACATCAACAATGGGCGCGAGATTGCCGATGACATCGATCATCTGGGGAATCGACGCATCAAGACGGTCGGTGAACTGATTCAGAGCCAGTTGCGCATCGGTCTTTTACGCATGGAGCGGGTCGTGCGGGAACGAATGTCGATCCGCGAGCCGGAGCAGGTGACGCCGCTGAGCCTGATCAACATTCGCCCGGTTGTGGCCGCCACGCGGGAGTTTTTCGGCAGCAGCCAGTTGAGCCAGTTCATGGACCAGACGAACCCGCTCGCCGAGTTGACCCACAAACGCCGCCTGAGCGCCCTGGGCCCCGGCGGCCTGCGCCGTGAGCGGGCCGGTTTCGATGTGCGCGACGTGCATTACAGCCACTATGGACGCATCTGCCCGATTGAAACGCCGGAAGGCCCCAATATCGGCCTGATCGGATATCTGGCCACGTATGGACGCATCAATGACTTCGGCTTTATCGAAACGCCTTACCGCCGCGTCAACAATACGGTCAAAAATCAGGTCGATGAGTTGACGGGACGCGTCCTCGCCGAAGATATTAGCGACCCCGACAGCGGCGAGCTTCTCGCGGGGTCAGACGTTGAACTGACACCGGAACTGGCCCGGCAAATCGCCGCCCTCGAAGGCCTGAATGAGATCCGGGTGCGTCCTTTCGTAGGCAAAGAGGTCATCTTTCTGAACGCCGATACGGAGGAACGCGCTTCCATCGCCCAGGCTTCGACTCCGCTGGACAAGGCTGGCCACTTTCTCAACAGGCGCCCCTCTGTCCGCCAGGCCGAGGAGTTCCGCTTCGAAGAGCCGCACCGCATCCAATATATGGACGTATCGCCCAAACAGGTCGTCGGCGTTTCCGCTGCCTTGATTCCCTTTTTGGAACACGATGATACCAACCGCGCCTTGATGGGATCCAATATGCAGCGGCAAGCCGTGCCCCTGGTGAAGCCGGATGCGCCGATTGTCGGCACAGGCATGGAGTGGCAGGCTGCAGTCGATTCGGGTCAGGTAGTCGTCGCCCGCAGGGCGGGCGAGGCCATCCGCGTGGTCAATACGGAAATCGTTATCCAGGAAGAGGATGGCACCCTGCATACCTACCCGTTGCGTAAGTACAATCGCAGCAATCAGAGCACCTGCATCGATCAGCGTCCGACGATCCAAAAAGGAGATCGGGTCGAAGCCGGCACGGTGCTGGCAGACAGCTCCTCCACCCAGAACGGCGAACTGGCCCTGGGTCAGAACGTGCTCGTGGCCTATATGAGTTGGGAAGGGGGCAACTACGAAGACGCAATCCTGGTCAGCGAACGACTGATCGAGAATGACAAATACACCTCGGTACATATTGAGAAGCACGAGATCGAAGCCAGAGAAACGAAACTTGGCCCGGAGGAGATCACCCGAGACATTCCCAACGTGGGCGAGGATGCGCTGAGACATCTGGACGAGGATGGCATCATCCGGATCGGCGCTGAAGTTGCCGCAGGAGACATTCTGGTCGGGAAAATAACGCCAAAGGGCGAGACCGAACTGACGCCGGAGGAAAAGCTGCTGCGAGCGATTTTCGGCGAGAAAGCGCGTGAAGTAAAGGATAGCTCCCTGCGGCTTCCCCACGGAGAACGGGGCAAGGTGGTGGATATCAAGGTATTCACACGCGAAGATCACCAGGACATGCCCGCCGGAGTGGAAAAAATGGTGCGCGTCAGTATCGCCCAGCGCCGCCGTCTGACCGAAGGCGACAAGATGGCCGGCCGCCATGGCAACAAAGGCGTAATCTCCCGGGTCGTGCCCGTGGAGGATATGCCCTTTTTGCAAGACGGCACACCAATCGACATTATTCTGAATCCACTGGGTGTCCCCGGACGCATGAATATCGGACAGGTTCTGGAAACCCATCTCGGATGGGCGGCCGACCGTCTCGGCTTCATGGCGGAAACACCGGTATTCGATGGCGCCCAAGAGGACGAAATCGAATCCGAACTGGCGCGGGCCTGGTTGATCGATCAAGCCTGGCAGGATGTCACCCAGCAGGCATGGGCATCTGTTCACGAGCAGGAAATCGACAGCGAATCCCTGATGGACGACAATGACGCCCGCCGATTCTATCTGCTGGAATGGTTGGAGCCGCGCGGCTATGAACCTGAAAAGCTGTTTTTCGACGACAATTACGCGCGCAATGCCGCCCTGGCTGAATGGCTGCAGGATAAGGGATATGAAGCGGAACGTGTCATCCCGGAAACCAGATCGGATGATTCAGACCTGTTTGCCCGCTATGTTTCCTTGCGAGAGTGGATGCTCTTTCATGGCTGCGAGCCGGACAGCGCAACCCTGACAGAGGCCGCCGACAACCACATCCTCGCGCACTTTACATCGGGCGAACAGTTGAATGAGACGCTGCTCGAAGAGTTTGCGGAGATGGCACAGCAGTACTCGAAACAGATTGGTTGGCCGCTGCCAACGACCGGCAAACAGAAACTCTTCGATGGCAAAACGGGCGAACCTTACGATGCCAACGTAACGATTGGGATCGCGCAGATGCTTAAGTTGCACCATCTGGTGGAGGATAAAGTCCACGCCCGCAGCACGGGTCCCTACAGCCTGGTCACGCAGCAACCGTTGGGCGGCAAAGCGCAGTTCGGTGGTCAGCGTTTCGGCGAAATGGAGGTATGGGCCTTGGAAGCGTACGGCGCTGCCTACACTTTGCAGGAGATGCTGACGATAAAGTCGGACGATACCACCGGCCGCGTCAAAACCTATGAGGCAATTGTGAAGGGCGATGCGATCCAAAGCCCCGGTGTGCCGGAAAGTTTTCGCGTGCTGGTGAAAGAGTTGCAGAGCCTGGCTCTTTCGATCGAAGTGATTAACGATAAGAATGAGGTGATACAACTCGGCAAAGATGAAGCCGAGGATCGTCTGCCGCACCTCGGCTTCAGCCTGAACGTACCTAGCCCGATGAGTCGCAGCAGCGAGTAAGGGCGCCGCCGACCGAGGACGCTGCTGACTGAGGCCGCCGCCGACCCCTTCCTTGGGCACTTGGCCGCGGACGAACAGCCAGCTGCGCACTTTTTCCCTGCCCCTGATCCCGTCCCTGGGCATCGGAGGACAGCGGAACAAACGGGCGAGTAGTGAACAGCGCCCGGTGGCCTGTGAAGTTACTGACCACTGCGAGGCCGCCGCCGACCGCATCTACTGTGCATTCGGCGGCGGGCGAAACGAAAAGGAGCCAAAATGGAAGTACGAGATTTTGACGCAATTCGCATCTCTCTTGCCTCCCCGGATCAGATTGGCGAATGGAGCTTCGGCGAAGTAACCAAGCCGGAGACAATAAACTATCGCACCCTGCGGCCGGAGCGGGACGGCTTGTTCTGTGAACGTATCTTCGGGCCGCAAAAAGATTGGGAATGCGCCTGCGGCAAGTACAAACGCGTCCGCTATAAGGGCATCGTCTGCGACAAATGCGGTGTGGAAGTAGCGCCGCAGCGGGTGCGTCGAGAACGCATGGGCCACATCAAACTGGCATCACCGGTTAGCCATATCTGGTATGTAAAGGGTGTTCCCAGCCATCTGGGATTGCTCCTGAACATCAGCCCCCGCTATCTGGAGCGTGTACTGTACTTCGCTCAGTTCATCATCACCGACGTGAACGAAGAGGCCCGCGGCCGAGCCATTCAGCGCCTCGAAAAAGAACTGCAGATGGGAATAGCCCGATTGGAAAACGAGGCACAGGAACAGATCGACAGCGTAGAAGCCAGTGCGCAAAGCCAACTTGATGAGTTGGACCAGGAAGAACAATCACAAGTCTCGAGACTCGATGAGCGCATCAACCGCTCTTCGACAGAGGCGATCAGCCAGGCCCAGCAGCTTCAAGACTGGCTTCAGAGCAATCTCCGCAAGAAAACCAAAGAAGAAAAACACCTGAATTGGGTGGACGCCGCCATCGTCTCGGCCAACGAGACCGTCACCGCCGATCATGAACGAACTGTCAACGACCATGTGCAGGAACGGTTGGACTCGCTTCAGTTTGAATCCGATGAAGAAAAATCAGATATTCGTGCTCTGACCCAGGCCAAGCAGACACACGTGCGCCAGGAATTGGACGAGTTGCTCGAAAGGTTGCGAGAAGATGTCGCCGAACATCGGGGGCGGCTGCAAACCGGCGCCGAAACAGAGTTGGACGAACTGAAGAGCATGCACGAAATGCAACTCCTGACGGAAACCCGCTATCGAGAATTGGCCGATCGCTGGGGCAACATCTTCAAAGCGGGAATGGGCGCCGAGGCGATCCGCGATATCGTAGCCAAAGTCAACCTGGACGAACTGGCAAAAGAGTTGCGCCTCGAAATCTTTACAACCAAGAGCAAGCAGCGCCGCAAAAAGGCGGCCAAACGTCTGCGCGTCGTGGAAAACTTCCGCAAAAGCGGCAACCGGCCCGAGTGGATGGTGCTGACTATCTTGCCGGTGATCCCGCCGGAATTGCGCCCAATGGTGCAGTTGGACGGCGGGCGCTTCGCCACCAGCGACCTCAATGATCTGTATCGGCGGGTAATCAACCGCAATAACCGCCTCAAACGACTCCTTGACCTCGGCGCGCCCGATGTCATCGTCCGCAACGAAAAACGCATGTTGCAGGAAGCCGTGGATAGCCTCGTCGACAACGGGCGGCGGGGCCGGGCGGTCAGCCGCAGTGGCAAGCGCAAACTCAAGAGCCTGAGCGATATGCTCAAGGGGAAGCAGGGACGCTTCCGCCGCAACCTGTTGGGGAAACGCGTCGATTACTCTGGCCGCTCAGTCATTGTCATCGGCCCCACACTGAAACTGCACCAGTGCGGCCTGCCGAAAAAAATGGCATTGGAACTGTTCAAACCCTTCGTCATGCGTCGTCTGGTGGAGGATAACTATGCGCACAACATCAAGAGCGCCAAACGCATGGTAGATCGCCAGCAGTCAGAAGTGTGGGATGAGTTGGAAGAAATCTGCAAAGAACGGCCGGTGCTGTTGAATCGGGCCCCCACGCTGCATCGCCTAGGTATTCAGGCCTTTGAAGTAACGTTGGTAGAAGGAAGCGCCATTCAGTTGCACCCGCTGGTCTGCGACGCGTTTAATGCAGATTTCGACGGCGATCAGATGGCCGTGCATGTGCCCCTGAGCCAGTCTGCGGTTGATGAAGCCCGGGAACTGATGCTTTCCAGCCAAAATCTGCTCAAGCCCAGCAGCGGTGAACCTATCGTCGGCCCCTCTAAAGACATGGTGATGGGTGTCTACTACCTGACCACCGAAGAGAACGAGTCCACACCGGATGCGGAACTGCCGGTCTTCAGCTCAATGGATGAAGCAGATTACGTCTATAGCCTGGGTCATATCAAATTGCGGGATTCGATTCGGGTGCGCTTTACAACGCGTTTCGACGAGCAGCCGGTCGAGTCGACAAAGATGAGCGAACGGGTGATGGATGCCTTGAAGGAATACGGCATCGCCACCGTCGGCGAGTTGATGGACATCTATGCCCAAGGCGAACGCCATATGATCCAGGAAATCCCGGCGTTTGGACTGGCAGCCATGAATGAGGTGCGGGACGCCCTGCGAAAACTGCGCCTGCTAGGGGCCGACTGGCCAAAAAATCGAATCTTCCGCACAACGATCGGGCGTATCATCTTCAACCGGGCGCTGCCGGAGGAGTTGTGGTTCGTCAACATGCTTCTCGATAAAAAAGGTGTCAATGAGATCATTGCCCTCTGTTACAAGCACCTGGGCCGGGAAGTGACAGCCGAAATAGTAGACAATATCAAGGATCTGGGTTTCGAATTCGCCACCCGATCCGGCATCACAATTGCGGTTAGTGATATTCAGGTGCCGCATGAAAAGGACATGATCGTTGAGCGCACCTCGGAGGAGGTGGCGGAGGCCGAACGCCAGTACCGCCGTGGCCTGATCACCGAGGAAGAACTGTACGAAAAAACGGTCGAACTGTGGACACGGGCTGCCGACGAAGTAACTGCTGCAGTGCGTAAACTGCTCAGCCCGCTTGAGGGGCTGGGTGCAATGGCCCACTCCGGTTCCACCAAGGGCGGTGTCAATACCGTGCGGCAGTTGGCCGGTATGCGCGGCCTGATTGCCGGCCCCAATGGACGCATCATTCCTTTGCCGATCCGCTCCAACTTCCGCGAAGGGTTGACCGCGCTGGAATATTTTCTCAGCACCCACGGCGGACGCAAAGGCTTGGCGGATACCGCCCTGCGCACCGCAGATGCCGGCTATCTCACCCGTCGCCTGGTGGATGTGGCACAGGATGTGATTGTGACCGAGGACGATTGCGGCACGAATGCCGGAATCTGGATCGATGCCGATAGCTCAAAGCCGATGGGCGAGAGCTTCGACGACCGCGTGGTCACACGTACGCTTGCCGCCGCGATCATCCCACCGGATGCCGATGAACCTCTGCTTGCCCGCGGCACCGTCATCGACGAGGCCGTCCTGGCAACCATAGCCCGCCATGGGGTGGAGAGGGCTTTAGTCTTTAGCCCGCTGACCTGTGAATCCCGCTTTGGCCTTTGCAAGAAATGTTATGGCACCGACCTGGCCCGAGGGGGAACTGTTGAGCAGGGCGAGGCAGTGGGCATTATCGCCGCACAGTCGATCGGCGAGCCGGGTACGCAGCTCACTCTGCGCACTTTCCACACCGGCGGTGTGGCCGGCAGTGATGACATCACCCAGGGTTTGCCTCGCGTCGAGGAACTCTTCGAAGTGCGGAACCCCAAAGGTGAAGCTGTCATCAGCGAGATCGATGGAAAGGCTGATATCTGGTGGGAAGGCGATCAGCGCATGCTGAAAGTGAGCCGCACCGAACTCAACCGACGAGAAATCGTCATCCCCGAAGGCTATCAGTTGATGGTCGATTCCGATGATCGGGTGCAGGAAGATACCGTCATCGCCCGCAACGGAGATGAGCAGGGTCTCCAGGCAGGAATGGAAGGCCAGATATTCGCCGAAAACGGTCAGGTCATCATCCGTCGAGAAGACACCTTGGTATGGGAAACCGATATCCCCGCCAATGCCCGTTTGCGCGTCGAAAAAGGTGCAGAGGTGAACGCCGGTCAGCAACTGACCGAAGGCTCGAAAAATCCGAGAGAAATTCTGCGCATTCAGGGCCGGGAAGCCTGCCAGTTGTACCTGTTGGAACAGGTGCAGCAGGTATATCGCAGCCAGGGCGTTGCCATCCACGACAAACATATCGAGGTGATCTTGCGCCAACTGTTGCGGCGCGTGATGATCCGGGCAACCGGCGACACCGAGTTCCTGCCAGGCGAATTGGTGGACCGCTTCCAATTTGAGGATGAAAACAACAAGACTATCGACCGCGACCGCCGCCCGGCCAAAGCCGAGCCGGTCGTGCTCGGGCTGACAAAGGCCGCCCTGAATACCGAAAGCTTCCTGGCTGCAGCCAGCTTCCAGGAGACCACGCGCGTCCTCACCGATGCCGCCGTGCAAGGACAACGGGACGAGTTGCGAGGCCTCAAAGAGAATGTCATCATCGGCAAGCTGATTCCGGTCGGCTCCGGCTTCCGTACCCGGCGCATGTGGGAAGAAGAGAAACAGCAGGCAGTTGAACAGTTGTCCCAAAAGCAGGAAGTCGCCGATGAAGGACTGAGCGAACTGGAATTCGACCTGGACGATCCTGATCTGGATCTGGCCGATCTCTCCGGTTTGGCGGAAATGGGAATCGGCCCGCTGGGAATCCTGTCCGGGTTTGGCGGCGGCGTCGAGGAGGAAGAGCTCGACTTCGACTTCAACAGCCTGAAAGACGAGGAAAGCGAAGAGATCAACGTCGATCTGCGCTAGAGACCAATTGGTGTGTACAAGCAAGCGTGGAAGAGCCAGCTCTTCCACGCTTGCTTAATCCTCCGATTTGGCCGCCGCTGACTGAGACCGCCGCCGACCCCATCTTTGGGCACTCGGCCGCGGGTGAACAATCTGCCGCCCACTTGCAAACACCTGCAATACTACATCATCCCGAACGACACTTCGTCCTCAAATCGTAACTACTCAGCCGCAATCAGTTTGCGACCCTGAATGAGGCGAGCGAAGGTGTATTCTCTCTCCTCGCTCCTCTATACTCTCTCCTTGCATTATGGCGGTCGGGCCTTCGGCCCTCCCTTGTGCAGGGGCTGCGCCCCCGCAACGCCCCCCTCCAAAACCATCGCTCACCGACCTTACGCCGTATTCCCGGCAGTGCGGCTCAACCAACGTGGCGGCTGCCAACCGAATACGCAATCAGATAGTCTGAATGGCGGCGGGGTTGAAGGACTGGTCAAGACAGATTTTGTATGTGGCTTAGTAGTTACCTAAAATCTCTGTTCGTCTTCATAACCACCTCACTCTCTTCTGGCGCTGTTTCCTGTTCTCGGAATCTCTCGGGCAACGCTCGTCGAGCGCTCGCGGCAATAGTTCAGTATCATTAACCTGAAAAATACCCCCTCTTTCACCCCCATCGCTCGAACGCGACCCAGTTCGGGGTCGTCATCTCTGGGATGACCGACGTCTCGCCCGCACAAGCCGCAGAAGACCGGAGATTGCCAGAAGCTTGTCCCCGTTTTGGGTTGCACCCTGTGTCCATCTTGATTTGCCTCCAGCAGCCCGGTTATGGTAGAGTAAGAAATTGTCTTTTCGTGGGCTGAGATGACCACCAGGGAGGAAGCATTTGCCGACGATTAATCAGTTGGTCCGCAAGGGCCGCAAGACCAAGCCGAAGAAAGAGACCGCGCCAGCCTTGCGCTTTACGCAGAACACATTGACCGGCCGCACAAAGCGGGTCAAACAAGGCAACCCCCAAAAGAGGGGCGTATGTACACAGGTGCGAACGACAACACCCAAAAAACCCAATTCCGCCCTGCGCAAGGTAGCCCGCGTGCGCCTTACCAATGGTGTTGAAGTGACGGCCTATATTCCTGGCGAGGGCCATAACCTCCAGGAACACAGTGTGGTTCTGGTACGCGGCGGTCGCGTCAGAGACCTGCCCGGCGTGCGTTATCATATCGTGCGCGGCGCATTGGACAGCACCGGCGTCAATGACCGCAAGCGAAGCCGCAGCAAATACGGTACCAAGAAGCCGCGTTAAGCGCCGACTCTGGAGAGGCAGGACAGGCTGAGGGCGTCCTTAGCTCAAGAGGCGCGCGCAGGCGCAAACTATGAGGATGGAGTTGTAGAATGCCGCGACGAAACCGGCCCGAAAAACGTAAAATTACGCCCGACCCCCGGCATAATAGCGTTGTGCTGGCCAAATTCATCAACAACCTGATGGAACGGGGCAAAAAAAGTCTGGCCGCCAGAATTGTATATACCGCACTGGATACCATAGCCGAACGCACCAATCGTCCACCACTGGAAGTCTTCGAAGAAGCGCTCAGGAACGCCACTCCTCTGGTTGAGGTAAAACCGCAGCGTGTTGGTGGCGCAACCTACCAGGTGCCGATGGAAATCCGGCCTGACCGGCGGCAGGCCTTGGCCATGCGCTGGCTGATTCAGAATGCCAGGGGGCGGGGCGGCCGCAATATGGCCGCTCGGTTGGCAAATGAACTTATGGACACGGCGCGCGGCGAAGGACAGACCGTTCGCAGGCGTGAAGAAACGCACCGGATGGCAGAAGCCAATCAAGCCTTTGCCCATTTTGCCAGAAGGCGATAGAAATCTTGCCTTCCCGGCAGCTGCTCCTGCTTGGCAGCCCTGCCGTAGCAGCACAAACAGAAAAACTGGTTCTTCCTGATGTGTGCGGCACCCATGCTGGGCACAGCGTTGAAGAAATCCGGCCCTTTCGGGTTTGGATGTTCTTCTGAACCAAATTATACACGGCGCATTCGAGCCACAGGATGATGTCGCACTGCACTCAGCATTCCGCTGAGTGAAATTCGACGCTGCCGGATGAGCAGTTTGTATGCACCCCTGCTCAACAGGGGCGCGTCGGATTCTGGTGCCTGTGAAACGGTTGCGTCGTCTGTTTGTCAGAGGTCAGGGGCCAGAGCACCGGCGGCGGGGCGCGGCAAACCGCCCGCAGCCGCTTGAGCAGACCCGGTTGCCGCCGAACAACATGAATCCAACGTTGCAGGGCTGCAGGTTGTATCCCCTGTGTGAACGGGGCGCGACAGCTCAATGCGCTTCCGCTGGCAAGGGATGCGATGCTGCCCACCAGGACAAGATCAGGTGAATTTGATGAGTCAGGTACCATTACATAAAATCCGCAATATCGGAATTATCGCCCATATTGACGCCGGCAAGACGACGACAACAGAACGAATTCTGTTCTATTCCGGCCGTATTCACCGCATGGGCGAAGTGCATGAGGGAACCGCTGTCACAGACTGGATGGCGCAGGAACGGGAACGCGGCATCACCATTACCGCGGCGGCGATTACGGCCAACTGGGTTGACAGCCGTAGCGGCGAAGAATCCCAGATCAATGTCATCGACACACCAGGCCATATCGATTTTACCGCCGAAGTGCAGCGCAGCTTGCGCGTCCTGGATGGTGGCATCGTCGTCTTCGACGCGGTTGCTGGTGTCGAACCACAGTCAGAAACCGTCTGGCGGCAGGCAGACACATATCAAGTGCCTCGCATCTGCTTCGTGAATAAGATGGACCGGTTGGGAGCCGACTTTGATCGCACCGTTGGCATGATTGTCGACCGCCTCGGCGCGGACCCGCTGCCCATTCAACTGCCCTGGGGCGCGGAAGAAAATTTCCAGGGCGTCATCGACCTCTTTACAATGAAGGCCCTGCGATACAGCGATGCATTGGGCGCCACACCTGAAACAACCGCGATTCCAGAGGAAATGAAAGCCGCGGCCGAGACCGCGCGCGCCGCCATGGTTGAACGTATCGCCGAAACCGATGACGAACTGACACTGCTCTATCTGGAAGGCGAAGAGATCAGCAACGAACAGCTGATCAAGGCCCTGCGCAATGCTGTCATCGGCAATGATATCGTACCAATATTGTGCGGGTCGGCCCTGAAGAACAAAGGTGTGCAACCACTTCTGGATGCGATTGTTCGCTTTCTGCCCAGCCCACTGGACGTGCCTCCGGTCGTCGGCATTGACCCCAGGACAGAGGAAGAAAAAATTCGGTTCGCCGATCCGGAAGAACCTTTCGCCGCCCTTGTCTTCAAAATCGTGACCGATCCCTTTGTCGGGCGCCTGGCCTATGTTCGAGTGTATTCCGGTACACTGTCATCGGGAAGTATGGTCTACAACGCCAACAAAGGCCGACGAGAACGAATCGGTCGGCTCTTGCAAATGCATGCCGACAAAAGAGAAGAAATCAAAGTTTGCCGCGCCGGCGACATTGCCGCCATTGTCGGCCTCAAACAGAGCCTGACCGGTGAGACGCTCAGCGACCGCAACAACGAAATCTTGCTGGAGACGATCGAGTTTCCGGCCCCGGTGATTGGGATCGCGGTTGAGCCGAAGTCCAAAGCAGATCAGGACAAGATGGCCGACGGCCTCTTGAAGTTGGCCGAAGAAGACCCAACGTTTCAGATACGACACGACGATCAAACGGGGCAGACAATCATCAGCGGAATGGGTGAGTTGCACTTGCAGATTATCGTCGACCGTCTGAAGAGAGAGTTTCGGGTCCAGTGTAATGAGGGCCGCCCGCAGGTGGCCTATCGGGAAACGATCACAAAAGCCACACGGGCAGAAGGGCGATTCGTTCGTCAGACCGGTGGACGCGGACAGTTTGGCCATGTCTATATCGAGTTGGAACCGAATGAAGAGGGCAAGGGATTCGAGTTTGAGGACAAAATCGTCGGCGGCTCAATCCCCAAAGAGTACATCCCTGCGGTTCGCAAGGGGATCGAAGAGTCTATGGCAAGCGGTGTGCTTTCGGGTTACCCGGTGGTGGATATTCGCGCCGCACTGGTGGATGGCAGCTACCATGATGTCGATTCCAGCGAAATCGCTTTCAAAGTAGCCGGTTCCATAGCGTTCAAGGAGGGCATGTCAAAGGCCGGCCCGGTTCTGTTGGAGCCAATTATGTTGGTTGAAGCGGTCGTGCCGGAGGAGTTCGTCGGCGACACCGTGGGCGATTTTTCCAGCCGCCGCGGGCAGATCGAAGGCCTGACCCCCCATAGCAACAAAGTGACCGCTGTGCGGTCGGTCGTGCCCCTCGCGGAAATGTTCGGGTACGCGACGACTCTCCGCTCGATCACCAGTGGGCGGGGCACCTTTACGATGCAGTTCGACAGTTATCAGCCTGATACCCAAAAAAAAGCGGACGTCGGCGCCCTGCGACGAGAGTTCGCCTGAGTTGTATTCAGCCGGTGCAGTCAGATTGGCCGATTCAGTTGTGTCCAGACTTGTCAACCGTCAGGACATTTCGTATACTATTCAGGTTGCAAAGGCGGCGTCTATGCCGCCGAGAAAACTGTTCAAGGCGCTTCTGCGCAAGAGCGGCACGATCGCAAAAGCAACTCTTTTGTCCGACCAGCGACGCTTGCACCCGCTTGGCGGGCTGCCCGCCGGGTGGATGGAAGACCGCCTGAGCTAGCGTATATCGCAAAAATTTCCAGCTTCGTTGCGAGGCTGCTTGATTCTGCATAGTAGAAATGCGAAACAGTCAGGAGAGAAAGAATGGCGAAGGCAGTATTTGAGAGGACCAAGCCCCATGTGAACGTGGGGACGATTGGGCATGTGGATCACGGGAAGACGACACTGACGGCCGCGATCACGAAGGTGTTGGCGCTGCGAGGGATGGCGGATTTCAGTGCGTTTGAGGCGATCGACAATGCGCCGGAAGAGAAGGCCCGGGCATCACAATCGCCATTGCGCATGTAGAGTACGAAACCGAAAACCGGCACTATGCGCACGTGGACTGTCCTGGACATGCGGACTACATCAAGAACATGATTACCGGCGCTGCCCAGATGGATGGCGCCATTCTGGTGGTGGCCGCACCTGATGGGGCGATGCCGCAGACGCGGGAACACATCTTGCTGGCGCGGCAGGTGGAAGTGCCGGCGATGGTGGTGTTTCTCAACAAAGTCGACATGATGGAGGACGAGGAGTTACTGGAACTGGTGGAGATGGAGTTGCGGGAGTTGCTCGACATTTACGAGTTTCCCGGCGACGACATTCCGTTTGTGCGCGGGAGCGCCCTGCATGCGTTGGAGAGCAGTTCGGACGACCCCGATGCACCGGAGTATGAGCCGATCTGGGAACTGATGCGGGCGGTGGATGAGTACATCCCCACCCCTGTACGCGAAATCGACAGACCGTTCCTGATGCCGATTGAGGATGTCTTCTCGATCAAGGGCCGGGGCACGGTGGTGACCGGCCGCATCGAGCGCGGTGTCATCCATCCGATGGAAGAGGTCGAGATCGTCGGCATCAAAGCCACACACAAAACCACCGTCACAGGCGTGGAAATGTTCCGCAAACTGCTGGATGAGGGCCAGGCCGGCGACAACGTCGGTTGTCTGCTGCGCGGCATCGACCGCGAAGAGGTGGACCGCGGCCAGGTTTTGGCCAAGCCCGCCAGCATCATGCCCCACACCCGTTTCAAGTCCGAAGTCTATGTGCTGCACAAGGACGAGGGCGGTCGTCACACTCCTTTCTTCAAGGGCTATCGTCCCCAGTTCTACATCCGCACCATGGACATCACCGGTTCGATCGACCTGCCGGCCGGCGTCGAAATGGTCATGCCCGGCGACAATGTGACGATGGAGGTGGAGTTGATTGCACCTGTCGCCATCGAGACCGGCGGTCGCTTTGCCATCCGCGAGGGCGGTCGCACCGTCGCTGCCGGCGCTATCACCGAAATCATCCAGTAACCTTCTGGAAAATTTGAGTTTGTCCGAAAAAAAACAATGCTTTTCGGACATTTTAGGCGAGTAGCTCAACTGGCAGAGCGGCGGTCTCCAAAACCGCAGGTTGCGGGTTCAAGTCCTGCCTCGCCTGTCAGAAAATGACCACCAGCAGCCGCTCGGTGGTCATTTTCCGCCTGAGAAGGCTCAAACCGCTACATGAGGTAGATGAGCAAGTAAGATTTGTGGAGTAGTGAACATATTCTTGTGTTCACGCACAAAACGGAGCCAATCGTGAGCCGGTCATCAACTGTTCCGAGGTCTGATAACGCAATTGTACGGTACTTTAAGGAAACCCGCGCTGAAATCGGCAAGGTCACCTGGCCGACCCGGGAAGAGGGTATCCGCCTGACAGTCGTTGTGTTGATTGTCACCACTATCGCCGCGCTTGTTCTGTTTGCTATAGACTCGTTCTTCAGTTATCTGGTGACACTGTTTCTACAAATATTTTAGACCGCATCTTTAGCGCAACCGCCTTCTGTTGTAGAGAAGAGCCGGTTTTAGAATGTGACGCGCAAGGAGGAATCTGTGGGTGATATAACGAATGCAGGCGCCGACTTTGACTCGCAGGAAGATAAGACGGTTGCCGCGCTGGTAGACGATGAGTTGTCCGCAACCACTGATGAGGAACCGACCGGCCCGAAACCGGAATGGTATGTGGTACACAGTTATTCGGGCAAGGAAAACAAAGTAAAGAAGAACCTGGAACACCGGGCGGAATCGATGAACATGACCGACCGGATCCTGCAGATAGTTGTGCCTACCGAAACCGAGATCGAGATCAAAGATGGCATCCGCCGTGAGGTTGAGCGCCAGGTTTTCCCCGGCTATATTCTCATCGAAATGGTTATGGATGAGGACAGCTGGTATGTGGTGCGCAATACCCCGGGCGTGACCAGTTTTGTTGGCATGGGAAACAAGCCCAGCCCCTTGAGTCAGACCGAAGTGAATCACATCATGAGCCGCATCGAATCGGACGAACCGCGGGTCAAAGTCAGCTTCGATGTGGGCGAGCGCGTCCGAATTATAGAAGGCCCGTTTGCCGAATTTACGGGTGTTGTCGATACGCTGGAGGCAGAGAAGGGCAAAGCACGCGTCATGGTAAGTTTCTTCAACCGGGAAACACCGGTGGAGGTGGACTTCCTCCAATTGGAACGGGATACGTAAAAGGAGAAGCAGGCGAAATGGCGAAGAAAGTCAAAGCGGTTGTAAAGTTGCAGATCCCTGCCGGCAAAGCCAACCCTGCCCCACCGGTAGGCACGGCGCTCGGCCCGCACGGTGTCAATATCATGGGCTTCTGCAAAGAGTATAATGCGCGCACACAAAGTCAGATGGGCCAGGTCGTTCCAGTCGAAATCACGATTTTCCAGGATCAATCGTTTACATTTATTACCAAGACACCGCCGGCGGCCGAACTGATCAAGAAGGCAGCCGGGATCGATAAAGGCAGCGGCGTTCCCAATACGGAAATGGTAGGGGAAATCACCAATCAACAGGTGCGGGAAATCGCCGAAATAAAACTGAAGGATCTGGACAATATCCCCATAGACAGCGCCATGCAGATGGTGAAGGGCACGGCCCGCAGCATGGGAGTGACGGTTGTCGAATAGGCGGGATCTGCACTTCAATTTGTGACCCCGCTAAAATCACTGAATCATCGATGGGAGGGGCGCCCGCTTGTGCCCCGCTTGCACCACTAGGAGTGTAAAATGCCAACACATAGTAATCGTTACAACACCGCCCGCAGCAAGGTTGACCGCAATAAGCAATATATGCCCGCCGCAGCCGTTGACCTGATGCAAGAGAGCGCAACGTCCAAGTTCGATGAGACGGTGGAGCTGCATCTGAGCACCGGCGTTGATCCCCGTCACGCCGAACAGCAGGTGCGGGGCGTCGTAACCCTGCCCCATGGCACCGGTCGCGTCGTGCGCATTCTGGTTTTTGCCGGCGCCGATGGCGTCAGCCTGGCCGAGGAAGCCGGCGCTGACTATGTCGGCGGCGACGATCTGGCCAAGCAAATTCAGGGAGGTTGGCTCGATTTTGATGTCGTCCTCGCCACACCGGATATGATGAGGGTGGTTGGCAGGCTGGGTCGCGTGCTTGGCCCCCGAGGAATGATGCCCAGCCCCAAAGCCGGCACCATTGTTCAAGCCTCTGAACTGCCGCGCGTCGTTGAGGAAACCCGCTTGGGCCGCGTCGAATTTCGCGTCGATAAGACAAGCAATGTCCATGTTCCCATCGGCAAAGTGCGCTTCAAAAGCGAGCAGATACTCGACAACTTCTCTTCCGTAATGGAAGCCGTTGTCGCCGCCAGACCAACGGCTGTGAAGGGTGTCTATCTCAAGAGAGTGACGCTGACCAGCACCATGGGCCCGGGGATTCGCGTCGATGTCAATGCGGCCTCAATGCTCAAAGCGGCATAGGCCCGGTTTGCCATTGCCAAGCGCTGTACGGTAAAATTGGCGCTTATCAACCGCATACGATTCTCAGTTCCATAGACAGCCGGTATTCGCGCTGCGAATACAAATGCGTCCAAGTGCGCAGCCGGCCAAGGGCTGAACACAGCGACCTGACCGCCGTTGCCTGGCGGTGTCGCTTGCCACGCCCTTGTCTGCATCGCAAGGGCGTTCTTGTTCGCAACGTCCGTCGGAATTTGTAGGGGACACTGGTCGATATTACCCGCGTCCCCACTGAAATCCTGTAGAAAGGGGGAATTTCAATTGGCACTTAGTCGAAAGAAGAAGGAAGAACTCGTCGAGCTGTACTCCTCATACCTGGAGAACGCCTCCGCTGTCGTCTTTACAGATTATCGTGGCTCCACCGTCTCGCAGATCAACGGGCTGCGCACCAAACTCAAAGATGCGGATACGTCCTATATGGTCGTGAAAAACCGCCTTATGCGGCTTGCGTTGGAACACAGAGGAGTCACCGAAGACCTGGACGAACTGCTGGAAGGACCGAATGCAGTCGCATTTGTCGGCGAAGATATCGGCAGAGGCGTGACGGCAGTGAAGGACGGTATTCGCGTACTGGATGAAGTCATCGAAATCAAAGGCGGAATCCTGGAGAAAACCGTTCTGGATGCCACCGGCGCCGAGGCTCTGTCCGAACTGCCCACGCGCGAAGAGATGCTGGCCACACTGTTGGCGACAATTATCGCGCCGGCCACCCAGCTCGTCCGCGTCGTCAACGAACCCGGGGCCAGCTTGGCGCGGGTCGTCAATGCGCACGCCGATGCCCAGGCAGAGGCAGCCTGAACGTCAACAGAGGGTTTCAACCCCTCCTGAATACATAGTTGCATAGTTGCATAGTTGCATCGTCTAGACAGGTAACCCACAGAAACAGACAATTGGGAGATTTCTAAAAATGGCAGACCTGAATGCAATCAAAGAACAACTGGACCAGTTAACTCTTCTGGAAGCCGCTGAACTGGTGAAAATGCTTGAAGAGGCCTGGGGAGTTAGCGCCGCAGCAGCTGTGGCGGTGGCCGGCGTGGCCGGCGCCGCGGCCGAAGCCGAAGAAGAGGTGGAAGAGCAGACAGAGTTTGACGTGGTCCTCGCCGATATAGGAGCCAGGAAAATCAACGTCATTAAGGCTGTCCGCGCAGTCACAAGCCTTGGCCTGCGAGAGGCCAAGGAGTTGGTCGAGAGCGCCCCGGCGCCCGTGGTGCAGGGCGTGGCAAAAGATGTCGCCGAAGACGCAAAAGCACAGTTGGAGGCCGAAGGGGCAACTGTAGAAATCAAGTAACCTTCCAGCCGGTCCAATCAAAGGGGTGCATCCAAGAACGGATGCGCCCCTTTTTGTTTAGGGCGCCGGCAGGCAGCAACCGGGAACTATGAGCGCAACCCGGAAATTTGAAACAGCTTGTCCGCCCATAGGCACTATGTTACAATGCCGGGATATGTCACTACAGAAGAACAGAGGGAGAAGCAATTGCCTGAAAGCCCGGTCGTAGGCCATCAATGGGCTGTCAATCTGTTACAGAAAAGTATCCAACATGACACGCTGCGCCATGCCTATCTGTTTGTGGGCGCAGCCCAGTTGGGCAAGTCAACCCTGGTCCGCAGCTTTTCCCAGTCGCTTCTCTGCACAAAAGCAGTCGCCGGGCATGCCTGCGCGAACTGCCGCTCATGCCGTCTCTTGCAGTCCGGCAGCCATCCCGATTTCATCTTTGTGCCGCCGACCGACCGGCACGGTCAGCCGGACAGAGAGAATGGTCTTCATCGCGCTGAACAGGCGGCCGATATCATTCGTCAGGCGTTGCTGCATCCTATGGAGGGGCGCTACAAAATCTTCCTGATTCAGGACGCGCACAGAGCTCACATCAGCTTCGCCAATAAACTCCTGAAGACTCTGGAAGAGCCGCCGCCGCACGTGGTCCTCTGTCTGACCGCCCACGACAGGTCCGCTCTCTTGCCAACGATCGTCAGCCGCTGCCAGGTTCTGGCGTTGCGTCCGCTCGGGGAGCAGATCATGGTAGACGCGCTGCACGCACGCTGGGGAGCGTCTCCGCAGCAGGCCGCGCTGCTGGCTCGCCTGGCAAACGGCTGCCTGGGATGGGCCGTTGACCAGATCAACCAACCGGACCCGCTGGCGGAAAGGAGCCAGCGGTTGACGGAGTTGCAGGAACTCAGTCGCAGCAGTCGCGTCGCACGCCTTGCTTTTGCAAAAAAACTGGCAGCCGCACGCACCCAGAACCGACTGTTCACCCTGCTTGCCCTGTGGACGAGCTGGTGGCGCGATGTAATGCTGGCCCAGTCCGGCTGCCTGGAGCAGTGCGCCAACGTCGACCTGCTGGACACACTCGCGGAAACGGCCGGCGACTTCCGCCCCGTCGATGTCCAGGCCTATCTACGCACATTGAGCCGTATTGAAGGTTACCTGCGGCATACAGTCAATACAGGGCTGGCGCTGGACGTGCTTCTGCTGCAGATGCCCCGCCCGCACGCCTGATAAGTATGCTACGGCACGCTCGCAGGCGGCCGGGTACAATGCCCAATTCAGTAACGAAAATGGAGAATCTACTATGCCCATCGTAGTCGGAGCCCAATTCAAGCCTGTTACAAAAATATATTTCTTCGATCCGGTTCAACACTTGGACCTGGCGCCGAAAGATTATGTGATCGTGGATACGGTAAAAGGCCGGGAGCTGGTACAAATCGTGCAAGCGCCTCACGACGTTCCCAACAGCGAAATCGTCGGCGAGATCAAGCAGGTTATTCGCCGGGCAACGCCATGGGATCTCTTGCAGAAAGATATGTGGAAAGAGAAGCAGACCGAGGCGGTGTCCGTCTGCCGCGAGAAGGCGCAGGCGCACAAATTAAAAATCAAGGTGCATCGTTGTGAATACGACTACGAGGGCGGCAGGCTGACCGTCTACTTCGCCTCGGAGCAACGGGTCGACTTCCGCACGCTGGTACGCGATCTGGCCCGCACTTTTCACACCCGCATCGAAATGCGCCAGATTGGCGTGCGCGATGAGGCCAAGTTGTTGGACGGCGTGGGAAAATGCGGCCGCCAACTCTGTTGCACAAGTTGGCTGCGCGAGTTTGCCTCGGTCAGCATTCGCCAGGCGAAGAATCAGCAACTGCCTCTCAATCAGGACGAGATCAGCGGCGTCTGCGGCAGGCTGCTCTGTTGCCTCTCTTATGAAGATCCGATCTACAAGAAGGCAAACAAGAAGATGCCGAAAGTCGGGGCAGAGGTGACAACACACCAGGGCAAGGGACGGATCCGTCACCTGCACCCGCTTAAGGAAAGCGTCACCGTTCTGCTCGAGAATAATGTCCTGGCCGAATTCGAACTGTCAGAACTGATATCGGGCAAGAAAGAAAAAGACGGCGGCTGCGGCACCTGCGGCGGCTGCACCGTCAAACGGCGCGCAGGCGAGGAATAAAACGCCGCCTGCACGCCCACTCGGCACGTCAACATAAGCTGACGAATTCAGCGTCCCGCCAGCGAGGGAGCGGATGTCGTAACAGGTCGCCCTGCCACAGCCAACGCCATCAATCTACATCGCACTGTAATCTACATTGCACTGTAATCTACATCGTACTGTCAGTCCGACCAGGCCATGCATACAGCCGCGTCGGAATGTGCGCTATGTTGCATGCGCAATCTATGTTGCATGCGCAATAGAGCGGGTCTCACGGATGACCGTAACGCGAATCTGTCCCGGATATTCCAGGTTGTCTTCAATCTTACTGGCTATGTTTTTCCCCAGTTCGATAACTTGCAAATCGTCGACGTCGTCCGGCTGCACGATCACCCGGATCTCGCGGCCGGCCTGAATGGCGAATGTCTGAGTCACCCCCTCAAAACTGTTGGCAATATCTTCAAGGGCCGTCACCCGTTTGATATACGCCTCGAGGCTTTCTCGGCGCGCACCCGGCCTTGCGCCGCTAATTGCGTCCGCCGCCGCCACAATTATGGCTTCGATCGATTCCGGCTCGACTTCCCCATGATGGCTGGCAATGCAGTTGACAATCTTGGCATTGAGCCCGTACCGCTTGGCGATTTCACCGCCGACGATGGCGTGCGGGCCGTCGATTTCATGGCTGACCGCCTTGCCAAGGTCATGCAGCAGCCCCCCTAAGCGGCTCGTCTTTACATCTGCATGTAGCTCTTCGGCGATCACCGCCGCCAGATGCGCCGTCTCAATCGCGTGGTAATACTGATTCTGTCCGTAGCTGGTGCGGAATTTCAAACGACCCAGCAGCCTCTGGATCTCTCTGTGCAGCCCCTGGGTATTGGTCTCAATCAGAGCCTGCTCCCCAGCCTCCTGAATGACCTGATTCACCTCCTGTTGTGCCTTCTCTACCTCTTTCTCGATTCGGGCCGGATGAATGCGGCCGTCGGAGACCAATTTGCTGAGAGAAATACGCGCAACTTCGCGTCGCACAGGGTCGAAGCTGCTGATCAGGATCGCTTCCGGTGTATCATCCACAACCAGATCGACACCTGTCGCCTGCTCGATGGCGCGAATGTTTCGCCCCTGCCGCCCAATGATTCGCCCCTTCATCTCATCGGATGGCAGGTTGACAGTGCTGACGGAATATTCCGTGACATGATCGCTGGCAATCCGTTCCACAGACAGTGTGATGATCTCTCTGGCGCGGCGTTCGGCAATCTCTTGGGTCTCCGCCTCAACCTCACGAATTGTGCGGGCAAGCTCCTGTCGCGAATTTCTCTCCGCTTCCTGGAGTAACATCTCTCTGGCTTCTACCTGGGTCATTTGGGCCACGCGCTGCAACTCTTCATTGCGCTGTTGTTCTGCGGCCTCCAGATCTGCCGTTCGTTTGTCCAGCCCGCTTTCCCTCTGGTTCAGCTTGCGTTCGCGGTCTTCAATCTGATCGACCCGTTTATCGATCTGCTCCTGACGATTGCGCAGCCGGCTTTCTATACGGTCCAAATCTTTACGCTGGCCAGTGCGTGTGGCATCAAGTTCGTTCCGTATTTGTACTTCCTCTTCCTTCAGCGCCAACTGCTTGCGTCGAACTTCTGCCTCGGCTTCCGTAAGAATCTGGGTCGCCTGTGCCTCCGCGCTCTGCACAGCCAGTTCCTGTCGCTGCACCTCCTGACGTGTGCCAGATGCCAACCCGCGTCGATAAGCAAGATATACCAGATACCCAACGATGCTCGCGCCAAGCAGGGCAGCGACAATTATAGCAACTACGGTTAACAATTCCATCTCCGAACCCCTTGGTTTGGATGCGCATAACCCGAAATAGATATGGCTGCGCCGGTTGGATACAGTTGTATCCTCTCCTTCCCTCCATTCATAAGCCTGAGCCCTTGTGTGTTCATTGTTGTTTAAAGTGGCCCAACCATCCAGCTTACCCGTCCCACCGCTCCTTTGGGATGGCGTCGGGCAGCTCGCGCGCCCCCTCCAACTCTCGCCAGATGCGGTCGATCACGTCCCGGGCCACATTCCAGTCAAAACCTCGGCGCTGCAGAAAACTGCCCAGTTTCCTGCGAAACTGATTGGGGTCGGTCTCCCCTTGCCATCTGTAAAGACGGCTGCGGGCAGCTGCTTCACAGGCCGAAGCCGCGTCACTCATTTCGTCGATGATATCCTGGGCAACGCTATCATTGACACCCTTTTGCCGCAACTCGTATTGCAGCGCCCTGGGCGCAACGGGTCGAAATCGATTGCGCTGCTCCACCCAAAAGCGGGCGAATTCCCGATCATTGAGATACTGTTTCTCATGCAGCTTCGCGACGATCCATTCGATCTGTGTCTCGCTCAGGCGCCGCCCGTCCCGTGGCCGGTACGCCTGGAGATTGCGTCGCACCTCCACCTGGCTGCGGGGACGTACTGCCAGAAAACGCAGTGCCTTGTTGTAGCCGCGGCCGCGCAGATCAACGGCCTTCAACTCCTCAATCTCCTGCTCGCTGAGCTGCTGGCCAATCCTCAATTGGGCGGCATCAACCGCCGGCAACGGGAACGCATATTCGCTATCCAGAAAAAGATTGACTCGTTCCTTGTCTCTCTTCTGAAAACGCAACGCTGTGATGATTCTGCCTGTCATAATCGGCTCGAAAAAAAATCGCCGTGGCCATAAACCACAGCGACTTGAATGCCTCAAAATGGTATCGCCTGAGTTCTCGTCTCAGATCAGACAATACAAATAAAAGACGCATCAGTTCAGCATTGCGCCTCGATTAGGGCGATTTTATATGAACACCTGCTGTTGCATTACACAACTCACCGATTCAAGATCGGCTTGCCCCGCATCGCACATGGGAGAGAGTTGCGGTGGGTGATTATCTGTGAGTCTATATTTCCGTGTCAACAGCTGGCTTTACATCAACACTCGTTAAGACGCTCGCGCTGTCTTGGCGATCAACAGCTAAACGAACGTCTGCCAAATTATCTGTTCAGTTGCAGCAGCGACCAAGGGAATACCCTGATAAAATTGATAAATAGGTTTTGGTTGCTGTCCCGGTTTTTGGCGGTAGTGTGTCAGCACAAAATCGCATCCAATTTGAGAGCGCTGTGGTGAGCGTTTTCAATTATGGCAACACGTGCGACGATTGAGACCTCTCGATGTAATGTGAACCCCTGTCTATGTTTTCATAAAGAGGGACAAGAAAGATAAGTTCAAGGCATCCAATCTGCGCTTGGTATGTTGTCTTGTACCAAAATTTCGTCAGGACAAAACCTTTTCTGCATTCGACCGTGCTGGCAGCCCTGTTCTTTCCCGGATGATCCTGTCGACCTCTGAAGCCGTCTCAGGATTCTCGCGCAGATACTTCTTCGCGGCTTCACGCCCCTGTCCAAGCAAATCATCGCTAAAGCGATAGAATGCGCCGCGCTTTTCGATGATGTCGAACTCGACACCCAGGTCCAACAGGTCTCCCTGGGTGCTGACTCCCTCGTTGTACATGATGTCGAACTCCGCCACCTTGAACGGCGCTGCCACCTTGTTCTTGCGCACCGTCACGCGCGTGCGGTTGCCGATCACCTCACTCCCCTGTTTGATCGACTGAATCCGCCGTATATCCAGCCGCACACTCGCATAAAACTTCAGCGCCATCCCCCCAGACGTCGTCTCCGGATTGCCAAACATCACCCCGATCTTCTGCCGCAACTGGTTGGTGAAAATCAAGCTCGTGTCGGTCGTCTTCACCGCTCCCACCAGCTTGCGCAACGCCTGGCTCATCAGCCGCGCCTGCAATCCCATGTGACTGTCGCCCATCTCCCCTTCGATCTCCGCACGCGGCACCAGCGCTGCCACACTGTCCACCACCACTGCATCCATTGCCCCCGAACGCACCAACGCCTCCGCGATCTCCAGCGCCTGCTCCCCCGTATCCGGCTGCGATATGTACAGATTATCCACATCCACTCCAATCTTGCGCGCATAGCTCGGGTCCAGCGCATGCTCCACATCCACAAAGCCGCAGACGCCTCCCGCCCGCTGTGATTCCGCAATCGCATGCAGACACAGCGTCGTCTTGCCCGAACTTTCCGGCCCATACACTTCGATGATGCGCCCGCGCGGAATGCCTCCCACTCCCAGCGCTATATCCAGGCTCAGGCTGCCCGTCGGTATCGCTGCCACATCCAGACGGGTCGCCTCCCCCAGCTTCATGATGACCCCTTCGCCATAGCGTTTGTTCAGCGTGGCGAGAGTTGTATCCAATGCTTTCTGACGACCGTTGTTCGTCATCGTAGGCTCCAATGCTCTACCGGCCTTCAGCCGAATAGAGATTCTCAAAATGATTGATACCACTGCGCCACAGCTTCGCTCAATCGGCGTCGTGTCACCTTTCCGCTGCCATATGGCAGCAGATGATGGCAACCAAATGAACAGCTTGGCTACTCGGTGGCAGCGTGATATTTATGTTTCTAAGTGTACTGTATGTGCAAGGAGTTTGCAAGCGCCTCAAAAAAAAGAGAGTTGCTCTCCGCGCGCGCGGTGGGTGTTCCCGGCGAATCTTTATCAGACGACGCCGCTATCGATCGGAAAGTGTTGCCCTGCCCTTCATGTGTGAGGCCGCGCCGTTCGCTC
Source organism: Caldilineaceae bacterium (assembly GCA_965220715.1). GTDB lineage: Bacteria > Chloroflexota > Anaerolineae > Caldilineales > Caldilineaceae > Bin5. Next base: position 713,373 of record OZ244843.1, on the reverse strand, counting down.
AGCGCAGATTCCCCCGGCTGACAATCACATCATCACCTGCTTTGACCTGATATTTATGACCCGGGCGGCTCGTATATCTTCTCCCGCAAGGCCACAACTTCGCGTCGTACCCCTTCATCCCGTTCAATATCTTGGGCTACTTTCTCCACGCCGTGGCGAACCGTGCTGTGATCCCGCCCGCCCAGAATTTCGCCAATGTTGATGAGCGACAGACCGTTCTCTTCTCGCAGCAGATACATTGCCAATTGACGAGCGCTGGCGATCTCCTTTGTGCGCGAACGCCCGAGCAGAGCTTCCTTGGTCAGATTGTAATGCCTGGCAACGATCTGCACGACGCTGGCGGCTTCGCGGGGCCGTCGCTGTGGTACAAGCGTGTCCAGAATTCCCTCGGCCACGGACCGGTCCAGTTGCCTATCGTGGAAGGGAGCCTGAATGATCAGGCGATTGAGCGCACCTTCCAACTCTCGGATATTGCTCTCCACCCGTTCTGCGATCAGCATCAGCACATCGGTCGACACGGAATGATTGATCGACAGGGCCTTCGATTGCAAAATGGCGACCCGGGTTTCCAGATCCGGCTGCGAGATATCGGCCTGCAACCCCCCTTCAAAACGGCTGCGCAGTCGGGCCTCCAGGGTCGCGATCTCCTTTGGTGGTCGATCACTGCTGATCACCACCTGACGGCCGCCAGCGTGGAGATGATTAAATGTATGGAAGAATTCCTCTTGCGTACTTTCTTTACCGCCGATAAACTGAATATCATCGATCAGAAGGAGGTCAACCTGCCGATATTTGTTGCGATACTCTTCGGTGTTCTGCTGACGAATGGCGCTGATGAGATCATTTGTAAACTGTTCCGACGAACAGTAAAGAACCTCCATTCCCAGCGTGGTCATGGCGTGGCCAATCGCGTGGAGAAGATGTGTCTTCCCCAAGCCAACACCACCATACACAAAAAGCGGGTTGAAACGATGGCCAGGTTGGTCCACAATAGACTGGGCCGCGGCGTGGGCCAACCGGTTGTGATTTCCGACCACAAATGTGTCGAAGGTATAGCGAGGGTTGAACACGCCGCTCTGAAGCGCCACCTCCTGCCTGGCTGCGGCATCGGCAGCGGAGCTCTGAACCACTTCGCGACGCAGAGACCCCCTGCTGGTCGACCCACGACTGGTCGACGCCCGACTGACCGCCGCGGACGCCGGGCGCGCGGCGGCAGAGTCGCCACTACCAGCGCCGCCTGAGCCGACATCCGCCGGCGTCGCTTCATCAGGCGCCCCCTGTGGCACATCCGCATACAGGGGCACCGACTCAGGCGGCTCAGACTGCTTCTGCGGGTGGGGGCGCACTTGAAAGAAAACCTGCACTGAACGATGAGTCAATTGGCTCAGAATTCCCTTGATCTTATTGCGCAGACGGCCTTGCAGCCAATCTCGTGCGAAGGCATGGGGCGTCCCGACGATGAATTCGCCATCGGCGTAGCCAATGATCGATGTGTCGCGCACCCACGTTTCAAACGTGGTTGCAGGCATCTGCAACGCCAACTCGTGCAGCGTTTTCTGCCAGATTTCTTCGGGATTCAGATCGTCGTTGACTGGCTCGATTTGATCTTCAGTTGCGTCTGCTCCCGTCTGTGTTTCGGATTGTTCTGCCGTCTCCTCTTCTCCCGCCGGGGTCTCCGGCGACCGCGGCGAGGCCGCAGCAGGCTTGGCGCGGTCGTACAGTGGGTTGCCGCTTCGGCGTGATGAGGGTACGGATTGCCAATCTGTAGTCAAATCAACTCCTCCTCACACTCCTGTGGGGAACCGCTGACGAAACACAAGAGAACCTGATCTCGCCGGCGCAGAAAAACAGACGGAAGAGCGGGCCAGAGGTACACATGACCGCACGCGGTTCAGCTTGGCTGTTGGTGGGGATAACCGTTATGCAGATGCCAGCCGATCCGATTGCCTCCGGGTGCCCGAACCGCTGGAGTCGGTAGCAATCGAACCCCTGCTATGCCTCTTCGCTACACTCGTATGAATGGGTAGTGTATCAAATCTGGCAGTGGCAGACAATCGCAATGAAGGTGAATATCCCCGCACAAACAGCCCGTGAAACAGTCAAAAAAAGCCTTCTGGACACAATATATAGTGCCTTGGGAGGAAAGATATTCAACATAGGCGAATTTCTACTACAATTACGGAATTGATACGTTTTGAAAATTTGGGGTAAGTATAAAGATCAGATTCTGTTCGTAGGCGAACAGTAGAGTTATCCGCATAATTGCAGAAGTTATCCCTAATTGATTGGGGTTATCCCCATGGTTTTCCCCATTCCCTAACCCTTGGCGGCATCAGGTATGACACAATATTTCAATTTTCGGGTAGATTCAGCTGAAGGATATTGGGATCGCGTAGGTTTTCTACGCAAATGGTGGCGTATCTACGCCGACGACCCCCGCTGGACGCCCCCGCCATGGAACCGGCTGCGGCAGGCCGTAGTGTCAAGGCAATCTGCCCACCTGGAACGAAGCCGGCCCCACTTTATCGTGGTTGAGGCTCTCCCGCGTCGCCGGCAGTCCTCTGCCAGCGATCAGCCGTTCCCAAACATCAACCTGGGCGTTCTGATGGAGGAACCGGTTGCCGCCGCGGTTGCCTTGATCGACCCGCGCCGCACCGACAACACCGCGCATCTGGCTATGCTGCACGCCGCCAATAACCGGGAGAGCCTGGAGCGGCTTCTGAACGCCGTGCGGGAACAGCTCGGGCATGAGGGAATCCGCCGTCTGATTCTGCCCGTTGGGCTGTCTCCCTACCTGGGCACAGGTGTCCTGCAGAACTATTTTCACCGCGTACCGCCATTGCACGCGCCCTATGCCCCACCCTATGTGCCAGAGCTGTTTGCGACCGTCTGCCGTCCGCTGGGCCGCAGTCTCCTTTTCACGGTCGAACCAGGCGCATACACAGAAAGACCGGCGCCGGCTCCCGGCCCGGCTGTTATTCGTCCCCTGGACCCGAACCGGCTGGCTTCTGATCTACTGCCGCTTTTCGCCCAGACCATGCCTGCGTGGGCAGAGTTCCCCCTACCGGATCGACCGGAGGCGCAGTTCTTGCTCTGGTGGATTCTGCGTCGTCCGGCGCTGGCATGGATGGCGGAGGTCAATGGCAAACCGGTGGGCTATCTCCTCGCGCAGCCGGACGGCAGCGGCCCCCTGCGCCGCAGCCATGGCGGACGATCGCTGACGGGGCGCCTGCTGTTGCACCTCCTCGAACTGCGGCAACCGCGCTCCGTGCGCATCCTGTTTATGGGGGTCGATCCCGAATATCGGCGGCGGGGTATAGGCAGACAGCTGTGGCAACAGATGCTGTCGGCCGCTCCGGCGAACGGCTGGCAGACGGTGACGGCGGGGCCGCTGCCATCAACCGCCCGCGCCGGCCTGGGCTTCCTGACTGCCCTCGGTCTCTCCAGCCGGGAAACGTATCTGCTGTACCGTTATGACTTTGACTGAGCCTCTGCCGCCGGATCGGCCGGGAAGCCGAACTATCGGCGTTTTGCCAGGCGAGGTTTACTGATACGCGATCTCGTATGTAAGCGGCACGATGCTGATCCACGACCGCCCCGCTTTCAGGGGAATTTCAACGCCATTGGCCGCGAAGAAACGGGGCAACTCCCCACCCCTGTCGTTGCGCCATGTCCCTTCATAGGCAAGACCGTCGCGGAAAACGATGGCCCTCCCCGTGCCGAAAGGCTCGACGAGGAGGCTCAGGTTGCCGTAGGCGTCTTCAATGATATTCACAGGATTGTGAGGAATGTATTGAATGATGACATTTTCGACCGCGATCTGCTGGCCGTTGTTACTGTCCCGATGAGCGGCGCCCCCCAATGAGCGCAGATAGCGCCCACTGCTGGCATCGTAACGATAGGCCACTTGGCTGGCTGTGACAGAAGGATAGGGGATCTGGATCGAGTTGGCGGATGCCCCACCGGCAGCTGGGCCGCCAAAGGTAAATCCCTGCAGCGACGGCGCCCGCTCGACGGCCCAATCTGCCAGCCAGCGGCGCAGCATCTCGCTGCTGGTGCGCAGACGCGTGCGATAATCGTTGCCGACAGAGCTTGCGTAGCGGATGCTCTCCGGATCATCCAGATCCAAATCCAGATAAGGGAAAAGTGGATTGTTGTTCTTGAGCTGATAGCGAACACCGTCACTGGCCCCGGAGCAGAACACTCCCGCGTCATACAGCGCGCCCATATAGTAGTTGACCAGGCGGGCGCTGCGCACTGGCCCGATCTCCTCGCTGTCGGCGCCGTAGTAAACCGCGCTGAACCGTGTAAGGCTGAACCCTTCCATCAGAAATTCATACATCACATCTGCCTGGCTGATACCAAACTGCGGACGAGCGGCGATATCGTTGTTGATGCAGACAATGACCGGTCGCAAACCCCAACGTGCGGCCTCCAAAGGTTGACCCGTCAGTGGATTCGTACCTCTGGGCGTGTCAAATCCTCCCGGCGCCGGCAGGCTGAGATCGACCTCGTCGAGATCGGGCGCATCAATCGTCGCCGAAGGCGTGGGCGTTGGCGGGGCTTGAACGACTGGCAGGCTCGAAATCGGCAGGTTGCTCTGCGCGAAGTCGGCGCTGATCCAACTCTCTCGATTCGCTCCCGCCGGGCAACAGATCTGCAACCAGTCGCCGACCCCGTTGCGGCCTGTGATGCGGAACCGCTGTCCTGCCAGCACCTGGCCGACCGTGCCGTAAACTGTGCCCGGCCCGGTCCGCAGGTTCAAAGTCTCCGCCAATACGACCGCCTCCGGGTACGCCGGTGTAGGCGTGTCCGTCGGCATCGGCGTGGGCGAGTCGGTTGGCGTGTATTGGGGCGCTGGCGTGAATGTGGCAACCACTTGCGGCGTTGGGGCGGCGACCGGCTCGGTCGGGACCGCTTCGACCCCGCCATCGGGGCCGCCCCCGAAATTCAACCCGAACAAAGAGACGTTTGACGTGCCTGGGTCAAACAGGAGTACGCTGCCAATGTAAGCGACAACCGCGATGACTGCCAATGCGGCCGCGCCGATCAGAAGTCGCAGCCACTTCCCCGACAGGTGTGGGCGAGGATCTTCAGCCATAACTATTTTTCCTCTGCGGATATCATCAGGCGCCCGGCGCGCTCATCTCCTTGCAAATCATATCGACTGTATCGGGCTGCGTCAATTCGCGCCCATAAGGAGATGTGCCCCAGATTGGGGTTGATGACGACGGCGCTCGTCGACCGGGCGCGCTTGTCCGAACTGTTGATTCCCGGTTCTCGCCCAATCGCGCACAAGAACGGGGAGATTGTGCGATTCGGGGCTGTTCAGGATTGCACGCCAGCGCCCGCGGGCGCCGGGAATATCCTTTTTTAGCAAAAAAAATCGAGCAGACGCTTATTGTAACCCTCATCTGACGATGCGGCAACGGATGAACCATCCTTTTAATTTGAGGAAGAGGTCCGCATAGGGGCCAGACAGGAGGAACGATCGGGCGCATCCCGCATTATTGTCCCTCTGCGAACTGCCCTCTCACCTGACGCAAAAAGGATCCGCTGAACAAGTATCAACCGGATGCCCGCAATCCTGAAAATGCCCCAATTTGTGCAAATCCTGATTCAGACAACATCCAACCAAAAATCTGGGACAGACCCGGTGAAATGGAACGTTCCAAATCAGTTGCCGACTGGTGTGGTAAAAGATATAATGGGGACCTAGACGCCATCGCGCTAACGCACGAGTTGTCGACAGGAGCCTACAAATGGAAGGCCTAATCACAAACTTACCGATTTATATCGTCGCCACTCTGGTGCTGTTGTGGCTGTTGCGAGCATCTTTGCGGATTGTCAAAGAGTACGAGCGGGGCGTCATTTTCCGTTTGGGGCGGGTGACAGGCGTCAAAGGGCCTGGCCTGTTCTGGTTAATCCCACTTGTCGATCAGATGCGGCCGGTGGACCTGCGGGTCATCACCTTGGACGTGCCGACACAGGAAGCCATTACCAAGGACAATGTGACTGTCAAAGTCAATGCCGTCTGCTATTTTCGGGTGTTGGATCCCGAAGCGGCGGTCGTCAACATCGCCAACTTTCTGTTGGCCACCCAACAGATAGCCCAAACGACACTGCGCTCCGTTCTGGGGCAGAGTGAACTGGATGAACTGCTGTCCGAGCGGGATCAGATCAACCTGCAACTTCAGCAAATCATAGATGAGCAGACCGAGCCATGGGGCGTAAAAGTCAGTGTCGTCGAAGTGAAGGATGTGGAACTTCCGCAGTCGATGCAACGGGCCATGGCCCGTCAGGCCGAAGCAGAGCGCGAGAAGCGCGCCAAGATCATCCACGCTGAGGGTGAATTGGAGGCTTCCCAGAAGCTGGCCGAGGCGGCCGGGGTCATGTCCACCCAGGCTGGCGCGCTCCAGTTGCGCTATTTGCAGACCCTGACCGAGATCAGCGCCGAAAACAACAGCACAATTGTCTTCCCATTGCCCATAGAGTTGATGGAGGCTCTGATGAACAGGGTTGGAAATAGCTCATGAGCTTGGCGCAGACACGGGATGCCTGCCAGCCGACCGATCTGACCGTCGACCGGTCAGCCGGCAACATTACAATCGATTGGGCGGATGGGCATCGCAGCGTGTACCGTCTGACCTGGATGCGCAGCGTCTGTCCATGCGCGTCCTGCCGGGAGGACAGAAACCAGGCCGAAACCGACCCACTGCGGCTGACCGTCGGCCCGCCCCCCGACCAAAAGGTCGGCAGCGCAGAGTTGGTAGGCAACTACGCCATCCGCTTTACCTGGGCCGACGGCCACGGCAACGGCATCTACGGCTTTTCCTCTTTGCGGGCGTCGTGTCCATGCTCCGCCTGCAACCAGGGCGAACCGGACGACCTGCTCGGCAGTTGAGCAGCGGTGTCGAACTGACACACAGCCGCCTTGCCAGTCGTTTCGGCACGAGGCGGCCCGCCGTAATAGAGTATGGCTGGTGCAAACCGGCACAGGAAGAAGCCGATGATGAGAGGCATACAAATGGATAGCTCATTGAAGATCGCCCGAATCTGGGGCATCAATGTCCAGGTACACTGGTCCTTTGTCCTGATTCTCTTCTATGGAGCGTTTCTCTACAGTCGCGACGCCAGCAATGTGCTGGCCGGCGCTATATACGGCGTTATCGTCATCCTCCTGCTTTTTGTCTGTGTGGCTTTGCATGAGTTCGGCCACGCCATTACAGCGAAATATTTCGGTGTAAATGTGCCGCATATCACCCTGTTGCCTATCGGCGGCGTAGCCCAGTTGGAACGCATGCCCCGCAAACCAATGCAGGAGTTTATGATCGCAATTGCCGGCCCGGCCGTCAACTTCGCGCTGGCCATATTGCTGCTGCCGGTCGCGCTGCTGGTTGTGTTCATGAGTATGCGCGCCGGCACGATTTCGGCGACGATTCCGGGCCTGATGCGCACAGCACAGTCGATGAGCCTGGCCGGCCTGCTGCTTACTCTGGCGGGCACAAATGTCCTGCTCGGCATTTTCAATCTGTTGCCCGCGTTCCCCATGGATGGCGGACGCATCCTGCGTGCCCTGCTGGCCTTGCGTCTGCGGTATGTCCCGGCAACGCGAATTGCCGTTCTGGTTGGGCGGGGAATGGCGATATTGTTCGCAATCTGGGGCATCTTTGGCGGTGGCATCCTTCTGTTGTTGGTCGCTTTCTTCGTCTATGTCGGCGGCCGCGGCGAATTGGAGGCGGTACAGAGCCGCTACATACTGAAGGATTTCAACGCACGGCAAGCTGTGAACAAAGACGCGCATGTGCTCTATACCAGTGAGCCGATCAGCCGGGCGGTTGACTTTATTATGACCACCTACCAGGGAGACTTTCCGGTGTACGACCTGGGGCAGAATCTGGTCGGCGTACTCACGCGCCCGCGCCTCGTGGCAACGCTGCGCGGACGGGGGCAGGAAGGGCGAATCGTCGATGTGATGATTCCACGCGCGCGGGTACCCGTTACCACCGCCGATACGACCCTGGCTGACGTATGGGAAAAAATGATGGAGGCGGGGAGTCGGGTCATTATTGTCCAGGATCAGGGACAGTTTCTGGGACTGATTACGCTGGACGATATCAGTGAACTGATTCAGGTGATGGGCGCGGCCAAAGAACGTGAAGATACAAACGCCGGAGGACCTGGCAGCCACATTGCGGCATCCGCTCCTGAAGCCCGGTCCACTCTTGATATAAATTGAGGAGGTGCTTGCGATGGTGGCGCACGCAGTCAAACTGGCCCCATCCATTCTTACTGCTGATTTCGGTCGTTTGCAAGAGCAGATTCAGGCGGCAGAACACGGCGGCGCCGACCTGCTCCATCTGGATGTAATGGATGGACGATTTGTACCCAATATCACCTTCGGGCCGCTGGTGGTGGAGACGGCACACCGGATCACGCAGCTGCCCCTGGACGTACACCTGATGATCGAAGAGCCGGAGCGGTATTTGGATACATTCGCCAATGCCGGCGCCAACATCATCACCATCCATCTGGAAGCGTGTCGTCATCTGCATCGGGCCGTACAGCAGATCGTCGATCTGGGATGCCAGGTTGGCGTGGCTCTGAATCCTTCGACACCGATCGAAAGTATTCGCGAAATCGCGCCCTTTGTCGATCAGGTGTTGGTGATGAGTGTCAATCCCGGCTTCGGCGGTCAACGCTTTATCCAGACCATGACCAGCAAACTACGGCGCACCCGCAAGCTGCTGGATGAGTACAACCCTACCTGCGATCTGGAAGTAGACGGCGGCATTGGTGTCGGCAATATCCGGGAAGTGCTGCGCAACGGAGCCAATGTCATCGTCGTCGGCAGCGCCGTCTTCAATTCCAGCAAAAGCGTCGACGAAAACCTGACCGCGCTGCGAAATGCCTGCAGCGCTTCCTCCCCCTGAGGAAGCGGGCGAAACACATTCGGATCGCAGTACGCAAGCTGCTCTGACGTTCCTCTGTTTCCCCCAGGAGGCACGCAATGCGTCCGTCCGTTCAACTCTATCGGCGTCTGCTGACCCGCTATCTGAGGCCGCAGTTGCGGCAGACGCTGCTACTCCTGCTTGTCCTCTGCGCCAATATCCTGCTCCAACTCATCAACCCTCTGATCATGCGCCGTTTTCTGGATTCGGCGCTGGCCGGTGGATCGATGGACCTCCTTACGCGCCTGGCGTTGGTATTCATCGGCATTGCCGCCGTCCAACAGGCCGCGGCCGTAATCAGCACTGTCCTGGCTGAAAATGTAGGCTGGCGGGCGACCAACGCCCTGCGCCTTGACCTGGCCCGGCACTGCCTCCACCTCGATCTCTCGTTTCACCACCAGCACACCCCCGGCGAAATGATCGAGCGCATTGACGGCGACATCAACGCGCTGACCCGCTTTTTCGCCCAACTGGTCGTACAGCTTTTCGGCAATGGCCTCCTGCTGATCGGCGTAATGGTGGTGCTGCTGCGCGAAGATCTGCGGGTTGGCGCCGCGATTGGGGTCTTTGTTGTGATCACGCTGCTGCTGTTGGCGCGCCTGCGCAACCTGGCCGTGCCGCATTGGCAGCGCGCCCGCGAGGCCAGCGCCCGCTTCTTCGGCTTTGTCGAAGAACGATTGGCGGGCACCGAGGACATCCGCGCCAGCAATGCGCGCGCCTTCACCCTCTACCGCTTCTTTCAACTCTTACGCACATTCTGGCGGACGACGGTTCGGGCGGAGTTATTGGGATTTTCGATGATCAACATCGCCTGGTTTCTCTTCTCGGTGGGGGGCGCAATCGTTTTTGTCGTTGGCGCCTCCCTCTTTTTCAGCGGCGCCCTCACCATCGGCACAGTCTACCTTATCTTCCACTACACCAACCTGATTTCACAGCCGATTGAGCGAATCGCACGCGAGTTTGAACAGTTTCAACGCGCCGGGGCTGGCATCGCCCGCATTCAAGAGCTGTTTGCGATCGAAAGCCGCCTGGCAGAGGCCCCCTCAGCCGCTGTTGACGCGGGCTCTGCGGCAGCGAACGATGGCGTCGGGCCGACAGGCGCCCTGGCTATCGAGTTCGAGCGGGTGCGCTTTGCCTATCCAACCGACGCGCCGCCGGAAGAGAGCAGGTCCGAAGACGAAAAATTCGGACTGGACAGTTTCCAGCTGCGATTGGAGCCAAACGAGGTGTTAGGACTGTTGGGACGCACCGGCAGCGGCAAGACGACCCTGGCGCGCCTGTTGCTGCGCCTCTATGACGTGGACAGCGGCTGTGTGCTGGTGGCGGGGCGGGATGTGCGCCAGTGGAATCTGTGCCAGCTGCGCTCGCACGTGGGGATGGTCACGCAGAACGTACAACTGTTTCAAGCCTCGATTCGGGACAATCTGACCTTCTTTGACCGGACCGTGCCCGACGCGCGCATCAGAGAGGCCATCAACGAACTGGGGCTTGCCCGCTGGTATGCCTCTCTGGGCGAAGGCCTGGACGCGCCTTTACAAATTGGCAGCGGCGGGCTGTCTGCCGGCGAGGCCCAACTCGTGGCCTTTACCCGTATATTTCTGCGGGATCCGGGCGTAGTCGTCCTGGACGAAGCCTCCTCCCGTCTGGACCCGGCAACGGAAGCCTTTCTCGAAAGGGCAGTGACGCGGCTGCTCACCAATCGGACTGGCATTCTCATCGCGCACCGGCTCGCCACGGTGCAGCGGGCCGACAGAATTCTGGTCCTGGAAAACGGACAGATCCGGGAGCAGGGCGACCGCAACGCGCTGGCAACAGATTCTTCCTCCCACTACCACCGCTTGTTGCAGTTGGGTGCAGAGGGGCTGGACACATGACACAGAGCTCAGAGCGGCCGCCTCTTTCGGTGGCCAATACCTGGTTGGGTCTGATCCGCTGCTTTCCCGGCCTGTATTCGCTGACGACAGCGCTCCGGATTTCCATCTTTGTCGGTGTTTTCCAGGCAACCGGGTTGATCATTCGTTTCTTTTTCGATTCACTGACGGGCTCGGCTCCGCTGGCTTGGGGACCGAACGCCTGGGCCGCGGTGTTGCTGGCCGTCGCCCTGCTGCGCAACGGCCTGATATTTGCCGATATGTACGTCTTCTTTCGCTGGACTTTCAGCACTGCCGCCACCATGCGCAAGAATCTGCTCGAACACATTCTCAGCATGCCGGGCGCACGTTCACTGCCGGGCTCAACCGGCGAGGCGATCAGCCGCTTCCGTGAGGATGCGGAGGAGGTGGGCAACTTCACCGTTTGGGCACTCTTTCTGCTGGCGACGGGCATATTTGGGGCGGTGGCGCTGTACACGATGGCGCGCATCAATCTGCGCGTCACCATCTTCGCATTTCTTCCCCTCGCCGTCGTCGTGACCGTGGCTAATCTGGCAAGAACCAAGGTGCAGCAGTACCGTGAGGCCAACCGCGCCTCCACCGGTAATGTGACCGGTTTTATCGGTGAGATGTTCGAGGGCGTTCAGGCCGTGCAGGTTGCGGCGGCGGAAGAAAGCATACTGGCGCAATTTGAAGAACTTAACGAGAATCGCCGCAAGAACGCCCTGCGCGATCGCCTCTTCAACGAGGTTCTCAGCTCGACATTTCACAATGTAGTCAATATCGGTATGGGGCTGATCTTGCTGCTGGCCGGCTCCGCGCTGCGGGAAGGTTCATTCACGATTGGCGATTTCTCCCTGTTTGCCTTCTATCTGACCTTCATCTCCAACATGATCGCCACAATTGGGACCTTTTTCGCCCGCTGGAAACAGGCAGGCGTCTCGATTGAGCGCATGGACCGGCTGCTGCAGGAAGGGCCGCCCTCTGCCCTGGTGCGCAAGACGCCTATCTATCTGAGCGGCGCCCTTCCTTCCGCCCACGATGTTTCACCTGTCCGGACCGAACCACTGAAAACTATCTCCGCCGCCGGCCTCACCTATCGATTCCCCGACTCGGAAAAGGGCATCGCCGATGTCGATCTGCGCCTCGAGCGAGGCAGCTTTACGGTCGTAACGGGCCGGATCGGCGCCGGCAAGTCGACGCTGCTACGGGTCCTGCTGGGGCTGCTGCCGGCCGAATCCGGCGAAATCCACTGGAACGGACGCCCTGTCCACGAACCGGCATCCTTTTTTGTGCCGCCGGTGAGCGCATACATTTCGCAGACGCCAAGCCTGTTCAGCGAATCATTGCGAGAGAATATCCTGCTCGGCCTCGATGTGGACGATGCCGCGCTGGCCCAAGCGATTCAGGCCGCAGCGCTGGAGCCGGATCTTGTGCAACTTGAGAATGGATTGGAGACGGTCGTGGGACCGAGAGGCGTGAAGCTGTCCGGGGGCCAGCGCCAGCGGGCCGCCGCCGCGCGCATGTTCATCCGTCAGGCCGAACTGCTGGTCTGTGACGATCTGTCCAGCGCGCTCGACCTGGAAACCGAGCAACTGGTCTGGGAACGGCTCTTTGCCCGCCGCGACGCCACCTATCTGGTCGTTTCCCATCGACGGCCTCTCCTGCGACAGGCCGATCAGATAATTGTGCTCAAGTCGGGACGCGTGGAGGATGCAGGCAGGTTGGATCCGCTGCTGGAACGTTGCCCGGAAATGCGCAGTCTGTGGGAAGGGCGCGCCGTGGCCGAGGATGAGTAAAAGCTATGCCGCGCCCAGAAGCAGAGCCATCTGATAGACGAACGGCAGCACGAACATGATGCTGTCGAGCCGGTCCAGAAATCCGCCGTGGCCGGGCAAAAACACGCCGCTATCCTTTACGCCGATCTGTCGTTTAAGCATGCTGATGGCCAGATCGCCGAAGAGCGCAAGGATTCCGCCCACCAGCCCAATCAGCGCGCCCTGCCAGACCGCAATGCCCAGGGGTGACCAGAATACCACCACAGCACCGGTGAGTGTAGCCGCAATCCAGCCCCCAATCGTTCCTTCCCAACTCTTCTTGGGACTGAGCGCGGGCAGAATTCGGTTGCGGCCCAGCGTGACGCCAACAAAGTAGGCGGCGCTGTCGTTGATCATTGTGATGCCGAGTCCGAGCAGCATCCAATAAAAACCGTTGGGGAGGAGACGCAGAGCCAGAGCCTGCCCCATCATCAGGCCGACATAACTGGCGCCGGCAACCGTGAGCGCCCAATTGCGAAAAGGCTTATGGTTCTGCCCTGGCGCCGCGGTCTCTGTTTCAGGTTGATGTCGGTCGCTTGAACCCGAACTGTCTGGGCTGCTGCTATCCTCGTGCGGGGCGGAACCCTGCTGAGACAACAGGATGCGGATGAAAATGATGATGAAGCCGAACGTCAGGACAAACTCCGGCTCCAGAGGGACAAACGACCAATGCGAAAGCAGTAACGCCAGCGCCCAGGCGAAGCCGTACCAGCGGGCCGGCCTGTAACCGCTCCTCTCCATGAGGACATAGTATTCATATGCCCCCAACGATGTGAAGAAGGTGAGTAGAAGAACCCACCAGAATCCGCCGTACCACAGCGCAAGCAAGACCGGGACCAACGCAATCAGGCCAGCGATGACTCGTCGTTTCACCGTTTCCAATATCCGATTGCAAGACTACAAGGTTAAGGTGGAGAAGAGGATAAGGACAATCTGCAAAGCGGAAGAGTCTATTCCGCATCCGACACGCCGCCGAAACGACGGTCGCGACGATTGAACTCGATGAGCGCTTTGTATAACTCCGCCTTGTCGAAGGTCGGCCAATATGTCTTTGTTGAATAGTACTCGGCATAAACTGCCTGCCAGATCAGGAAGTTGCTCAGTCGCCAATCTCCACCGGTGCGGATGATCAAGTCCGGGTCCGGCAGGCCCTCTGTATAGAGGTAGCGGCTGAACGTCTCTTCGCTCAGAGAATCCGGGTCGATTCCATCTCTGATGATCTGACGGGTTGCGTCCAGGATCTCCCCGCGCCCGCCGTAATTGAAAGCCACATTCAAAATAATTCTGTCGTTGTGTTTGGTGTAATCCACTGCGTGCAGAATCTGTTTCTGAAGTTCTTCGCTGATACCGCTGAGGCGTCCGCTATGGCGAATCTGCACACCGTTTTCGTGGAGTTCTTGCAGCCGGTTGCGCAACGCCATCCCCAGCAGCCGCATAAGCCCCGACACCTCCTCAATCGGACGCGACCAGTTCTCGGTAGAGAACGCATAAATGGTCAGAACCTTGATACCGAATTCGACAGAGGCCTCAAGGATCGGCTGAATATTATCGACACCGGCGCGATGTCCGACATATCGAATCAGGCCTCTTTCCTTTGCCCAGCGACCATTCCCGTCCATGATTATCCCCACATGATAGGGAATTCTGGCCAGAGGGGGGAAAGCGTCTTCGATCAGGTTATCTGGATTTTGCCGAACTGTACCGGGGCTGCTCAATGGAACACTGACTCCTTGTCGGTCAGATAGTCATTATTTCCGCTTCTTTGTCGCGTGCAATTTCATCCACGTTGGCCACAAAACTGTCCGTGACCTCCTGCGCCTGGTCCTGGCCGTCATGCAGGTCATCCTCGGTGATCAGGCTCTCGCTCTCGAAGGAGCGCATGTCTTTAATAGAATCCCGCCTGATGTTGCGAATTGCAACGCGGGCCTCCTCCGCACGTCGGGCTACCTGTTTTGTCAGATCGCGGCGGCGGTCCTCCGTCAGAGGTGGAATTGCCAGGTGGATCTGCTTGCCGTCGCTGTTCGGTGTCAGACCAAGATCGGACGTGGCGATCGCCCGCTCGATCGCCGCAATATCGGTTGGAGTATATGGACGAATCTGGAGTGTTTGCGCCTCCGGGACCGAAATTGACGCAATCTGCATCAGTGGCGTAGGAACGCCGTGATAATCGACGGAAAGGCGCTCGACAAGTGCGGGGCTGGCCCGCCCTGTGCGGATTGTCATCAGGTCTGTGTGTAAACTGTTGATCGCTTTGCCCATGCGATCTCGGGTTTCATCCAGAATGTCTTCAATCACAACGGAACTCCTTCCACATCAAAGGCGCGAAAGGGCTTGTCCGTAATACTGAGGCCATTTGGGGGCCCTTTCGGTTGGCATTAGCGTCATGGCCCACTCGCAAAGCAGAATACAGGAGGCGGGTCATAGGCTGAAGCTGTACTCGCGGAGTATAGATGGAAATTCAAGATACGAAGGAACGGCTCAATCTGAATACCTGGATAGAGTTCTTTCGCCTCCTCAGTTCTTTAGGTTGTGTTTTATTTTAGCAGAGGTTCAGAACAAATGAAAAACGATGCTTGATACCCCGCTGCCGCCAACGTTTTCAGGCTGAGGCTGAGGCAAAGCCAGAGAAGACGGTGCCTACCGGTTCTCCCTTGACGACCTTTACCAAGGCATCTTGGGCCCAGACATTGACCACAGAAATCGGCAGGCTGTTGTCCATGCACATGGCGATCGCCGTACTATCCATTACGCCTACTCGCATATTGAGGGCATCTATATACGAAAGTTGCTTAAAACGGCGGGCATCACTGTTTTCCTTCGGGTCTTTGTCGTAGACTGCGTCCACCTTCGTCGCCTTGATCAGAATCTCGGCATTGATCTCCATCGCCCGCAGACTGGCAGCCGTATCAGTCGTAAAATAGGGATTGCCCGTGCCGGCCCCGAAAATGACGACTCGTCCCTTTTCCAGATGACGAATGGCTCGGCGCTGAATATATGGCTCGGCCACAGCTCGAATTTCGATGCCGGTCATCACGCGGGTGGGCAGGCCGGCGCGCTCAAGCGCGTCTTGCAGCGCCAGCGCGTTTATCACCGTCGCCAGCATGCCCATGTGGTCGGCGGTCACCCGCTCCATGCCGTGATCGAGGCCATCCTCCTTGCCCCGCCACATGTTGCCGCCGCCAATAACCACGGCCGCCTCAACGCCCAGACTGGCAATTGCCAGGATCTTCTTCGCTGCTTCCTCGGCCCGTCTCGGGTTAATCCCGAATCCGCCTTCGCCGGCCATCGCCTCGCCTCCCATTTTCAGCAGAACGCGGCGGTATTTGAGAGCATCCATTACACCAACTCCTTGGATTGAGCGCCGCTGCCTGACGGGGCGCTGGCGATGACATAAAAAAGCCCAGCCTGAATAAAAGGCTGGGCTGGACTTGCAGCGCGTTTAGCCAATTTGCAGACGGCTGAAACGACTAATCTGGATGTTTTCGCCAAGGCTGGCGATGTTCTCGACAAGAACATCTTTGACGTTCTTGTCAGAGTCTTTGAAGTATTCCTGTTCCATCAGGCAAACGTCACCGTACCACTTTTCCAGTTTTCCTTCAGCAATGCGATCGAGGATCCTTTCGGGTTTGCCGCTTCCCTGTGCCTGGGCTTTGTAGATGGCTGTTTCACTTTCCAAAATAGCGGCGGGAATCTCTTCCCGAGCCACATATTCAGGATTGGATGCCACAATGTGCATCGCCAAATCTCGCGCCAACCCTTGAAACTGCTCTGTGCGGGCTACGAAATCCGTTTCGCAATTGAGTTCGACCATTGCGGCGACCTTGCTGCCGTGGTGGACATAGGTGCCTATGATACCTTCATGGGCGTCGCGGTCGGCCTTCTTGGCCGCGGCTGCCAGCCCCTTTTCCCGCAGATATTCCACCGCTTTGTCAAAATCACCATTATTCTCGTTCAGCGCTGTTTTGCAGTCGAGAATGCCAGCCCCCGTCGCGCCTCGCAATTCTTTCACCATTTGTGCCGTGACCGCAGCCATTCTCCCCCTCCTTATTCCCTTGCTGCCTGATTACCTTGCTACACCGTAATCCACGCGTCTACGCGTGAATGCTTTTCCCGCGTAATCGTCCGCACTGCGCAAACATTTCGCCTTCGCAGCCGTGCGGACGATTAGATCTGATTGCCCGATTTCGGCGCGCAATACGCTCTGCGCCGCCTCTTCAACATGACATTGCTGCAGATATTCGTGTTGCCCAGCGGCCAACGCAATGTAGCGCCCAGCGCAATATAGCGGCGTCTACCCCTCTTCGCCGACCGGCTCGGACTCCGCCTGCTCAACGGGCGCTGCATCGCCCTCCTGGGACAGTTCCGCCTCAGCGACAACCGGAGGACTCTCTTCCTCCGCTTCCTCGGTGACGCTGGCGGTCTGCGCTGCGGGTTCGGTCCCCCCCTCTTCCTCTTCCATGCCTTGCAACTTGGCCAGTGTGCTCGGCCCGAGGTACTGCTCCAATTCCGCCAGTTCATCGTCAGAAACCTGTCCGGTCTCTACCATGTCCACCTCGCGGAAACGCCGTCCCTCTTCAACTGCATCAGCCATAATCTGAGTAATCAGCTTGACGGCTCGAATCGCATCATCATTGCCAGGTATGACATATGTGATTTCATCCGGGTCGGAGTTGGTATCCGCCACTGCAATCAGAGGAATGCCGATCTTGTTCGCTTCCTTGACCGCCAACTCTTCCCGGTGCGTATCGACCACGAAGATCAGATTGGGCATTTCCGTCAGAGTCTTGATCCCGCCGATACGACGATTCAATTTGGCAAGTTCACGATCGATGACCAGTTGCTCGATCTTGGGAAGCGACTGGAATTCGCCATTGGCCTTACGCCGTTCCTGGCGGTTCAGATAGTCGATCCGTTGTTTGATCGTGGCCCAATTTGTCAGCGTGCCCCCCAGCCAACGATTGTGGATGTAGGGCATACCGCAACGGGTCGCCTCCTGCTCGACGGTACCCTGTGCCTGCCTCTTTGTGCCGACAAACAATACTGTGCCGCCACCAGCGACCAGACGGCGCATCATCTCATAGTATTCATTGATGCGCGTCATCGTCTGGTGCAGGTCGATAATGTGAATTCCACTGCGCTCAGTAAAGATATACTCCCGCATTTTCGGATTCCAGCGTCGGGTCCTGTGCCCGAAATGTACGCCTGCCTCCAACAGCTGCTTCATCGTAACGACTGATGCCACAAGAACCTCCAGGGTTGCTCTTCCGCCCTGTTCACGCTGAGAATGACCGCGCATCGGCGGCACCCCATTCCTCAGTCCCAGGACGTGTTGAATGGATAGAAACTCGATCTGATCTGTCCGAAATGTTTTGCCACTACAGACCAACTGTAGATGATAACATAGTTGGCGTTGTGCTCAAAAAATGATCCAGCCGGGTCTTTTCACGAACCTCACCCGGTTCAGGATGATTCTGAATCCTTGTAGTCGCGGAATCGATATCCCAGACCCCGTTCCGTAAAAATGTAACGCGGCTTCGATTGGTCCGGCTCGATCTTCTTGCGGAGATAAGTAATATACAGACGCAACAGGTGATTGTCGTTTACGTATTCGTGTCCCCAAACCTTGGTGAGCAGTACTTCATGGGGGACCACCCAACCGGCGTTTTGGATGAGTTGGTAAAGGAGCCGATACTCGGTTGGACGCAAACTCAGTCGTTCTCCGTCGACAATTACATCGCGCCGCTGCAAATCCACCTGCAACCGATCATCGATTGTAATAATCTGATCTTCCGGTCGGGTGTTCGTCACTTCAAAACGACGCAGCACCGCTCGTATCCGGCTGGACAACTCCCGCGGGCTGAACGGCTTTGTTACATAATCATCCGCCCCCAGATCCAACCCCTTGATACGATCTTCCTCATCAGAGCGCACGGTAAGCATGATCGCTGGAATGTCGCTGACTTCGCGCAGCCGTTTGAGTGTTTCAAAACCGTCCAGGCCCGGCATTTCAACATCCAAGAGGACCAGATTGGGTTCATACTCCCGTATCTTTTCCAACGCCTGGAAGCCATCATTGGCCTCAAGAGTCTGATAGCCCTCCAGGTCCAGATTCATCTTCACAAACCGCACCATGCGTGGTTCGTCGTCGACAACCAGGATCTGTTTGGCCGGGCCTGTTTTCGACATAACGACATTCCCTCGGATTTCTGTTCTCCTGCTCGCTGCAAGGACATTTCTTAAGTATCATAACATGAACTCCTTTCGCACGGATAGTTCCCCAGTCGCGATCGCAGCCGGCACAGCCACTCGTCTCAACTGTGCGCGTCGCTCCCCCGCCAGGGGCGATCATTCCTGTCCCGCCCGGCTGGCAGGCTGCATAACCGTGATGAAAATTGCCGTAAACTGGATTTGACAACGGAAAAAGGATGGGTTAATCTAAGATTCTTGTCTCCGAAATCGTGCGGGGTTCGCCCCGCATGGTTGTTGACAAAAGGTCTGGCTGGGTGTCATGCGTCGTACAAGATTCATTCAGTTGCGAATTAGCCGGATCGGGATTTGTCAGGGGTTTGTTGTTGTAGTAAGGTAACAAGGTTGTGTGGCACATTAACAGCTGAAGAGTGGCAAGATAAGCGAAGTCCAGCAAGCTTGAGAGGGTTGCTTCTGGGTTTGGGCGTATGCGCAGTTGATGCGGATGCGTTCGGGCATGGGAGCGAGTCAATGATGAGTTAGAAGTAGCTTTGCGTAGATAGACAGTCGAGGCGTAGCGTTCTGGGAGTGAGAGGGATGCGAAGGTGTCGGCTGCGAAAATACGGAGAGTTTGATCCTGGCTCAGGATGAACGCTGGCGGCGTGCTTAACACATGCAAGTCGAACGGGAAGCGGTGCGTTTTTGCTTAGGTAAGAAGGTGCCGTGGAGAGTGGCGAACGGGTGCGTAACACGTAGGTAACCTGCCCTGAAAAGGGGGATAACCACGGGAAACTGTGGCTAATACCGCATGACCTCGCCGGGACGAGAGTTCGGTGAGGAAAGCTGAGGCGATTTGGGAGGGGCCTGCGGTCGATTAGCTGGTTGGTGGGGTAAAAGCCTACCAAGGCGATGATCGATAGCTGTTCTGAGAGGAAGACCAGCCACACGGGAACTGAGACACGGTTCCGACTCCTACGGGGGGCAGCAGTGAGGAATATTGCGCAATGGGGGAAACCCTGACGCAGCAACGCCGCGTGGAGGATGAAGGTTTTCGGATTGTAAACTCCTTAACTGGGGGAAGAGAGAGGACGGTACCCCAGGACGAAGACACGGCTAACTAGGTGCCAGCAGCCGCGGTAATACCTAGGTGTCAAGCGTTATCCGGAATTACTGGGCGTAAAGGGTGCGCAGGCGGCCAAGCAAGTCTGGCGTGAAAGCTCCTGGCTCAACTGGGAGAGGACGTTGGAAACTGCCTGGCTAGAGTGAATGAGAGGGAGGCGGAAATCCCGGTGTAGTGGTGGAATGCGTAGATATCGGGAAGAACACCAGAGGCGAAGGCGGCCTCCTGGCATTTTACTGACGCTGAGGCACGAAAGCGTGGGTAGCGAACGGGATTAGATACCCCGGTAGTCCACGCTGTAAACGATGTGAACGAGGTGTGGGCGGTGTAGAAGCCGTCCGTGCCGGAGCAAACGCGATAAGTTCACCGCCTGGGGAGTACGGTCGCAAGGCTAAAACTCAAAGGAATTGACGGGGGCCCGCACAAGCAGCGGAGCGTGTGGTTTAATTCGATGCAACGCGAAGAACCTTACCTGGGCTTGACATGTACGTAGTAGTGAAGGGAAACTGGAACGAGCCTTCGGGCAGCGTAGACAGGTGCTGCATGGCTGTCGTCAGCTCGTGTCGTGAGATGTTGGGTTAAGTCCCGCAACGAGCGCAACCCGTGTTGCTAGTTACAAGTGTCTAGCGAGACTGCCGGTAAAAAGCCGGAGGAAGGTGCGGATGATGTCAAGTCAGCATGGCCTATATGTCCAGGGCTACACACACGCTACAATGGCTGGTACAAAGGGAAGCGAAAGGGAGACCTGAAGCGAATCCCATCAAAGCCAGTCATAGTTCGGATTGCAGGCTGCAACTCGCCTGCATGAAGTCGGAGTTGCTAGTAACCGCAGGTCAGCAATACTGCGGTGAATACGTTCCCGGGCCTTGTACACACCGCCCGTCACGTCATGGGAGTTGGTAAGACCTGAAGACGGTGACCCAACCGCAAGGAGGGAGCTGTTTAGGGTGGGACTGATGACTGGGACGAAGTCGTAACAAGGTAGCCGTACCGGAAGGTGCGGCTGGATCACCTCCTTTCTAAAGGAAGAAAAGACGTAACTGTGGAGACGGCAATAGCCGTCGCAGAAACAGAAACGTCAACAGCAGCAAAAGTTTGCAAAGGATTGCCGGTTATCTTGCCACTTTTCAGGGGTTAACGTGCCTCTGTTGTGAAAGAAGGGCAAGTGGAATGGGCCTGTAGCTCAGCCGGTTAGAGCACTGTGCTGATAACGCAGGGGTCCGTGGTTCGAGTCCACGCAGGCCCACTTTTTGCGACCTGAGCGGACTTAATTCATAACTCCCCGACTCGCTATCACTGTTCTCCTGGGGCCGGATTCATAGCCGCGAACCCAGGGGACGGAGCCGCAAGCCCTCAGCCTGCGGAAGCGGCCTCGGTAGGCTTGCAGGCCCGTCCTCATTTCGAAGATGGCTCTGACTACAGTCAACGTTGGCGCTGGCCGCCAAGACGTCCAAAAAACCAAACTAAACGGCAGAAAAGTCGACCGGCGAGAAGCCGGCCCTCCTCTCAGGCGGCAACCCTCAGATTCCGAAAGCTGACGGCGATGCCCCCGTGCAGACTTACATTGCGGCCATGCCAGGCTGGAAGAGCACTGTCGGGCGTCGCCTAGACGAACTCATCGTGCGTACTGTGCCTGACGTGCGCAAGGCAGTGAGGTGGAACTCGCCCTTCTATGGCATCGAGGGCCAAGGGTGGTTCCTGGGTTACCATGTCTTCACCCGTGACGTAAAAGTCACCTTCTTCCAAGGCGCGTCGCTGCAACCAGCCCCGCCCGGCGCAGGCAAGGACAAGGACTCGCGCTGGATCAAAATCCACGAGGACGAGCTCGACGAAGAGCAAATGGAGACGTGGATCAAACAGGCGGTCGCCATACCCGGCTGGCGTGGGTTCGACAAACTGTGAAGTTCGTTTCGTCATTGTTATAAAGACCGGGTGAAGGGCTTCTTCGACCTCGCCATCGGCGACGAGGTGCAACGGAAGCCAACAGGAAGCGCTGAAACCGACGCAGAATCGCCGACTGGATATAAATACATCAAAGAGGACAGCCTGAAGAAGCACCTACAACCGCTCACACCGGCCGCACTCTACACCAGGATCTCCAGCGGCAGGCAGGACGTGCCCACCAGGAGGTAAACGCACGATGCCCGACAGTACAAGTCAGCCCACTACTAATCCTTCGCCAACTATGCCGCGGCTACTGACAATCATTTCCGTAGTTGGCCTTATTGCCATCCTCATATTCATCGCCAGAATAGAGGAGGATGGAGTTGCCGGCTTCTTAGTGCCGTATAAAGACTCCCTCTCAGCCGGCTTGGTCGTCCTTTTGGGGATTTTGGCCGTACAGACAGGAAGCAAGTGGGTGTACGCCATCGCTCAAAGGAAAACGTCATCAGACGTTGCCGGGACCCTGCGAATCTTAACTCGCCTGGTGGGATATGGGCTGATATTTTCCTTCTTGCTTTCCGTTGTGACTGACAACGCCGTGGCAGCGTTGACAATGGGCAGCTTTGCGGGTCTGGTCGCCGGCTTTGCCTCCCAAACCGTCATGGGAAACACAGTTGCTGGGATCTTCCTGGCTTTAGCTCGGCCCATAGGAATTGGAGACAACGTGACCATTGGCAGAAACTCCGGGACCGTGACCGACATAACCCTGATGCACATCGTGTTGGATACAGATGATGACCAAGCTCTTATACCAAGCTCTACCGTAGTTACCACGGTCCTGGTCAAGCACAAACCGAGCGATTGACGGCCCAGTATGCCACGGCCGCATGACGGCAAAGAGATACCAGCCGCTATCGAGAACACGGCCGCTACAACTGCTTCGACCAAAGCCGGTGGCACAGTCAGAACCTTCTAGAGAACAAGAGCCACGAAATCCACGCGCAAACGTGTACCCGGCAATTTGGAGGCAGGCTAAGGTAGTAGTAAACTAGTTCAGTAGTCTAGTAGTCATGGCACATTAAGAACTGAATAGGATAGAGAAGAACTGCTGCAGGAGTGAGAAAGAGCAGTCGTTGCGAGACGGCTGTTTTGAGTACAGCAGGTTAAGCTACGAAGAGCATACGGAGGATGCCTTGGCGCCAAAGGCCGAGGAAGGACGTGTACCACTGCGAAAAGCTGCGGGGAGTTGTGGTAAGGCTGCGATCCGCAGATATCCGAATGGGGAAACCCGCCCTGGGGAATGCCAGGGCAGTGCGCGGTGAAAAAATAGCTGCGTTACGGGGAACTCGGGGAAGTGAAACATCTAATTACCCGGAGGAAAAGAAACGATTCCGTTAGTAGTGGCGAGCGAAAGCGGATTAGTCCAAACCGTATTGGCGCAAGCTGGTGCGGGGTTGCAGGACCGACAGAAGGGCTGGACCGGATAGCGGAACCGCACTGGAAAGGCGGACCGGAGAGGGTGAGAGTCCCGTAGGCGAAATCTGGGAAGGTCTGGTCGGGATCCTGAGTATCACGGGGCACGCAAACCCTGTGAGAAGCTGGGGAGACCACTCTCCAAGACTAAATACCTTTGGCGACCGATAGTGAACAAGTACCGTGAGGGAAAGGTGAAAAGGACCCCTGATAGGGGAGTGAAAGAGATCCTGAAACCGTATGCTTACAAGCAGTCAGAGCCTGATGCCGGGGTTACCCGGCCGGGTGATGGCGTGCCTATTGGAGAATGAGCCAACGAGTTACGGTCAGTAGCAAGGTTAAGGCGTTAAAGCCGGAGCCGAAGCGAAAGCGAGTCTGAATAGGGCGACAAGTTGCTGGCAGTAGACCCGAAACCAGGTGAGCTATCCATGTCCAGACTGAAGCGGGAGTAAAATTTCGTGGAGGGTCGAACCGGTGTACGTTGCAAAGTGCTCGGATGAGGTGTGGATAGGGGTGAAATGCCAAACGAACCTGGAGATAGCTGGTTCTCGCCGAAATAGCTTTAGGGCTAGCGTCGTTTGTTGAGCATAGGAGGTAGAGCACTGGATGAGGTAGGGGGCGAAATGCTTACCGAACTCAACCAAACTCCGAATGCCTATGCTTTGAGAACGGCAGTCGGACTGCGGGAGATGAGTTTCGTAGTCGAAAGGGAAACAGCCCAGACCGTCAGCTAAGGTCCTTAAGTGGTGACTAAGTGGGAAAGGAAGTGGTGTTACAGAGACAGCCAGGAGGTTGGCTTGGAAGCAGCCATCCTTGAAAGAGTGCGTAACAGCTCACTGGTCAAGTGATACTGCGCCGAAAATATAACGGGGCTAAAGTCACCCGCCGAAGCTACGGTTTCACAGATGTCTACGGGCATGTGTGAGAGGTAGGCGAGCGTTCCATGCGCATCGAAGCGATACCGGAAGGAGTCGTGGAGGGCATGGAAGCGAGAATGTTGGCACGAGTAGCGAGAACTGTGTGAGAATCGCAGTCCCCGAATGTCTAAGGTTTCCGACGGGAGGTCAATCCGCGTCGGGTTAGTCGGACCTAAGGCGAGGCCGAAAGGCGTAGTCGATGGATAACAGGTGAATATTCCTGTACCGCATCAGGTTGTTTGAGCGAAGGGGTGACGCAGAAGGGTAGATCAGCCAGCGGCTGGAAGAGCTGGTGCCAAGCCTGTAGGTGTTGAGGACGGGGCGAAAAGACCGTCTGAGCTGAGGGGTGAAGGCGAGCCTTTATTAGGTGGAAGTGATTGAACCCAAGCTGACGAGAAAAGCCTCTAGTGAGACCTATGCGACCGTACCGCAAACCGACACAGGTAGACAGGTGGAGAACACCAAGGGGGACGGGAGAACCTTCGTCAAGGAACTAGGCAAAAATGGTCCGTAACTTCGGGAGAAGGACCGCCTCGGTAGAGTGAAGCTGCAGACGCAGCGGAGCTTGAGGAGGCCGCAGAGAAAAGGCCCTGCCGACTGTTTACCAAAAACACAGGTCCGTGCGAAGTTGAGAGACGACGTATACGGGCTGACGCCTGCCCAGTGCCGGAAGGTTAAGGGGAAAGGTGAGAGCTTTGAACTGAAGCCCCGGTGAACGGCGGCCGTAACTATAACGGTCCTAAGGTAGCGAAATTCCTTGTCGGGTAAGTTCCGACCCGCACGAAAGGCGTAACGAGTGGGGCACTGTCTCGACGGAGGACCCGGTGAAACTGAAGTAGGAGTGAAGATGCTTCTTACCCGCAGCAGGACAAAAAGACCCCGTGGAGCTTTACTGCAACTTGATATTGGATTAGGGCTTACTCTGTGTAGGATAGGTGGGAGACTGTGAAGCTGGTTCGCCAGGATCGGTGGAGTCGTTGGTGAAATACCACCCTGATTGAGTTTTGATTCTAACCTGTACCGTAACCCGGTATGGGGACAGTGTCAGGTGGGCAGTTTGACTGGGGCGGTCGCCTCCCAAAAGGTAACGGAGGCGCGCAAAGGTTCCCTCAGGCTGAATGGAAACCAGTTGTAGAGTGCAAACGCATAAGGGAGCTTGACTGCGAAACGGACATGTTGAGCAGAGACGAAAGTCGGCGTTAGTGAACCCACGGTTCTGAGTGGAAAGGCTGTGGCTTAACGGATAAAAGCTACCCCGGGGATAACAGGCTAGTCTTCCCCAAGAGTTCACATCGACGGGAAGGTGCGGCACCTCGATGTCGGCTCGTCACATCCTGGGGCTGGAGTAGGTCCCAAGGGTTGGGCTGTCCGCCCATTAAAGTGGCACGCGAGCTGGGTTCAGACCGTCGTGAGACAGGTCGGTCTCTATCCGCTGTGGGCGCAAGGAAATTGAGAGGAGCTGTCCCTAGTACGAGAGGACCGGGATGGACAGACCGCTGGTGTGCCAGTTGTCGTGCCAACGGCATAGCTGGGTAGCTAAGTCTGGAACGGATAACCACTGAAAGCATCTAAGTGGGAAGCCAGCCTCAAGATAAGTTTCCTCACAGAGAAAGTCTGGTAAGTGCGCTGGTAGACGACCAGTTTGATAGGCGGGACGTGTAAGGGCTGAGAGGTCTTGAGCGAACCCGTACTAAAGCACGAGGGCTTAACCTGTTGTATAGCGCGCCTGTAGCAGTACTTTTCTATCCTATTCAGTTCTTAGTGTGTCAATCCAACGACTGTGTCTATGCGAGTGGTACAACGACAGCGCCCTTGCTCAAAATAGCAACGGCTCTGCCTTGACCAACAATGCACAACCCTGACCACTCACCCTACAACCGTGCAAGAATAGAGGAGTTGGTGGCAAGAGCGGTGGGGAAACACCCGGTCCCATCCCGAACCCGGCAGTAAAGTCCACCAGCGTCGATGGTAGTGCGGGGGCGACTCCGTGTGAGAGTAGACCGCTGCCAACCTCCTCTTTCTTATATATCAGAACCTCGAAAACTCCCTCAACGGGAGTTTTTCGTTTTCAATACCGGCGCACCAGTTCAGCCCGTCTCCCCGCGCCTGCCGTAAATACCGCTTCCTGCTTCGATACCTACTCTTTCCCATCCTCAAGCAACCAACATCTTGCCAGTTGACCATCCGCCGGTTCAAAGACCGGCGGCTTCTCCTGCGCGCACCGTTCGAAAGCCAGAGGACAACGCGGGTGGAAGCGGCAACCCGCTGGCGGCTGCCGCAGGTCCGGCGGCGCGCCCGGAATGAACTGCGGAAACGTGTCGGTATGGAGCCGGGGAATGCTGGCCAGAAGCCGTTGCGTATAGGGGTGGCTTGGACGCAGCAAAACTTGCTCCGCGCTGCCGATCTCGACAATCTCCCCGGCATAGACCACGGCCAGATCGTCGCACACATCGCTCGCCAGGGCGATGTCGTGGGTGATAAAGATGATCGCAAGGTTCATATCCCGCTTCAACCGTTTGAGCAGGTTGGTGATCTGGGTTTGAACGCTGGCGTCCAGGGCCGAGGTAGGCTCATCCATTATCACCAGCGGCGGCTCCAGGATCAGGGCGGCCGCGATCATGGCGCGCTGCTTCATGCCGCCGCTCAGTTCATGCGGATAGCGGGCCAAAATGTCCGCCGGCAGCCCCACATAGGCCAACAGTTCCAGGGCGCGGGCGCGGGCCTCCTGTTTACTGGCGTTTCCACTCACCACCAGCGGTTCAATGATCTGCTCCCCCACCCGCAGCACAGGGTTAAAGCCGTTCTGCGCCCCTTGTGGGACCAGGGCCAGCTTGCGCCAGCGAATCTCCTGCCGGAAACGCTCGTCCGCCATGCCGAGCAGTTCCTCCCCGTCCAACCAGATTTCGCCATCATAGCGGGCCACGTTGGAGGGCAGCATGCGCATGATTGCGAGCGCGAGCGAGGATTTGCCGCTGCCCGATTCGCCCACAAGGCCGAGGGCAGAGCCGCCGCTTGCCAGGGAAAAGGAGACGCTATCGACGGCGCGCACCGGCCCGGCCCGGTCGGCATAGTGGAACGAGAGGTCGCGAATGTCGAGAAGTGTCGTCATGACGCCGGTTGCCTCAGCCGCGGATTCACTATCGGCTCGATTCCCAACGCCAGCAGCATAAAAGTAAGGGCGGTGAGGACGATGCAGAGGCCGGGAGGCACGATCCACCACCAGTAGCCGACATAGATGCCCCCAGTGCGGAAACCGGTCTCGAGTATCTGTCCCCAGGTGGGGATGGAGGGATCGCCGAGACCGAGAAAGCTGAGGCCCGCTTCGGCCAGAATGGCGGAGGGAGCGGCGAAGATGAGTTGGGCGAGAACGTAGGGCGCGATCTGGGGCAGGATGTGGCGGAACATCACGCGGCGCCGCGAGGCGCCCAGGCTCTGAATCGCTTCGATCAGCTGATTGGTGCGCATGTGGAGGACCATGCTGCGAATCTGGATAGTCAGGCCCGGCCAACCGAAGGCGACGAGTATGAAGATAATAATCCACAAGCTGGGCCCGATGATGAAGAGCATGAAGATGAGCAACGGAAGTACCGGCACGTTGGCGACGATGTCGGAGATGCGTTGGATCATGATGTCGGCGCGTCCGCCCAGGTAGCCGCTGGCGATGCCGAGGGTTGTGCCGATGGCGGTGGAGAGGAGGGCCGCGGAAATACCGATGAGGAGAGCGACGGGAAGGCCGAAGAGGAGCCCGCGGGCGAGGTCCCTACCCAAACTGTCGGTGCCCATCCAGCCAAATACGGCGCCTCCCACCACGAAGCGCACCTTCCCCACGCTGTCGCCCTCCGCCCGCAAAGCGGCCTGGACAATGATCTCATAGTCGCCGGTCAAAGGCGCGAACTTTTCGTCGGAATCGTCGCCAGGGACACCAAAGAGGATACGATCTACGCGTCCCCCGATCTGCGCGCCATCCAGCCGCAGGCCGAACTCGTCGGCGACAAACTCCTGCACTGTGGTCACCGTCGCCTCGTCGGTGCTCAGTTGCACCCGCAGCGGAGTTTGGGCATAGCGCTGGAACGGTCCGCTCTCGCCTTCGCGAGGGCCCCGCACCGCGTGGCGGAAAATACGCAGCTGTTTGCCGTCCGGTCGTTTGAGCGAGATCAACACCAGGGGCGGCCGCTCGGCATAGTTCACATCAGTGAGGGTGACGGCCAGAAACGTCGGCGGGTGAGAAGAGGCATAGGTCAGGGGGAAACGCCAGGTATGGACCGGCCCGCTGCGGGCCATCTGCACAGTGTGCGGCTCTGTGCCCTCGAAGACATGGTGCGGAGGCCGGGTCTCACCGCGCACCGCATTGATCCAGACGGGTGGCACGGCTTTCGGGTTATCCACCCAGACGACAGGATTGCTCCACTGACTCTCGCCAAAATCCGGCGGGAAAGCGAGCAACACATAGAGGGCGACCACTGACAGCAGGCTCATCAGGATCGCGCCGGCAAGCCCCGGCCCGCTGCGCAGTAGTTCCCGCAAAGCGTTGGCCCTGCTCACAGCGTTTCCCTCCTCGCGTCAATTATGGTTCGGGGTATAGAGGTCACCCCAGCCGGAAAGCCGCCGTTCGGCATCAGTCGGTGTACCTCACGCGGGGATCGAGAAAAACATAGAGCGCCTCCAACACCATGCGGATCACGACATACATCAGCGTGAAGATGAAGGTGAGGGCCACGATCACATTTTCGTCGGGGGTTCCCGCCAGAGCGTCGTAATAGAGCCGGCCCATACCCTGCCAGTTGAAGACGGTCTCCACCAAAATCGACCCTGACAGCGATCCGGCCAGGCCGAACATCAGCCCGGTGACGATCGGTGGCGCCGCCACCCGCAGAATGTGGCGAAGCCGCACCCGGCTTTCCGGAAGGCCTTTGGCGCGCGCGATCTTGACATAGTCCTCCTGCGCGATGTTGAGGGTGATGGTGCGGATGGAGTAAATGGACGGTCCGAAACTGACGAGGACCAGGGTAATCACCGGCAGCAGGGCATGTTGGAGAAGATCGAAAAACCGAGCCAGGGGCTGGGTGGGGGGCGGCGTGCTGTACATGCCGCCGGAGGGGAGAATACGCAACTGGATCGAAAGAATCAGAATGAGCAGGATGCCGATCCACCAGGTCGGAACGGCGAAGGAGACCGCGGCGAACATGGAGACAAAGCGATCCAGCCAGGAACCCTGATGAGTGGCGAGGTAAGCGCCGGCAATGATGCCGATGGTGGCGGTGATGATAAGTGATGTCGTGAGCAGGAGCATGGAGTTGGGCACACGCTCCGTTACGATATCGAAGACGCGGTTGCTGCCTTCGAAGCTGCGCAGCGTGCGGGCCTCGCCCAGGTCGAGGGTCAACACCCGCAACACGGTGCGCGGGAGCCGATAGTACCAAGGCGTGTGCAATCCATAAAAAATCTCCAACTCCTCGCGGCGCTTCTCCAGCACCTTTTCCATCTCGTCAGGGTCCCGGATCGTCTCGGCCAGCGCCGTTCGCTCGGTGCGCAACTGCTCTCCGATCGTGGCGGAAAGAATGCGGTCGGAGAATCCGGTCAGGCCCAACGTCAGCACCAGAAGGAGCAAAACGAGAAAAAAGACCCCCACCATGGTGAGGGAGCGGAGGAGAAGGGGACGAAGAAGGGACATCACAACAGGGGCTAATGGCTAGTGAATAATGGCTAGTGCGAAGTTGCTATACACTGTCCACTATTCACTATCCACTGCAGTTAACGCCTCCGCCGCGCGAAAATCAATCCGCCGACGACGATGACGGCCAGGGCCGCAACAATTACATTCACCGGCAGACCGCCGAACGGTTCCTCTGCCGGTTCCTGGGCTGCGGCCTCGGTTTCAGCCGCAGCATCCGATTCTGCTGCGGCTTCGGAATCGGATGCCGTGTCAGACTCTGCCGCATCGGACTTCGTTTCAGTTTCCGTCGCCGTTTCGGATTCGCTCTCCTCCTTGTCGGCTGCGGCCTCGGACGAGTCGGATGAAGAGTCGGAAGACTCAGTCTCTGTCTTCGACTCCTCCGCCGGGGCCGGCTCCTCCTCGATGATGGCGATATCCGCCTCCAGTTCGATGCGCCGCTCCGCCATCCGGGCCAGTTCATCGCTGTATGCAACCATCACCAGTTCATAAATCCCCAGTTCCAACTCGGCCGTGGTCTCAGCAGTCAATCTGATCGCAAACCAGTTGGCGTCCAGGGCGTCCGCATCGCCCTGTTGGATGATCTCCCCGCTGGCAGTGTCGAACAGCAGATAGCGCAAGGAAAGTTTGCCAGGCCCGTCCAGCGTCAAAGTAACTTCATAGTCGGCGGCCAATTCAATAGGCGGCGCCTTGATCTCGGTATATTCGATCAAATCCGGCAACCCGCGGTAGAGATCAGTGGCTGTGAACGGATAGTTCTCGTCACGAAAAGCGGTCAATTCGGCGAATTGGGCCGGTGGATCATAACGCTCCAACATGAAGGGACCGTTGCTGATCACCAGGTGGCCTTTTTCGTCAAACCAGTCGAGCACGGCCGTGTATCGTTCCACGCCCTCATCGCTGCTGATGAGAACCGTTTCACCATCTGCCGTCGGCAGGGTAAACACATTCGTGGGGATCGTTTCTGCGCGGCGCAGGCCCAACATCGCCTTGCGCACGAGCCGGGCATCCCGATCCAGCACCAGGCTGATCCATGGCACATTGTAACGGCCGGCAGCCGTGTCGCTATACGCAGCCCGTCGCTGGCTGAATACCAGCTCATCCATGGCATAAAGCATCTCCCAGGGGGTACTCAACCCGGCGGGGATGCCGTAGGACGCAATGTAATTTTGCTCAAAATGCCAGAAGTCCACATAGGCTTCGATGCGATTTTCGTCCAACACGCGGTAGCCCTTGATCGTCTCCAGAAATGGGCGTGATGTAATCGCGATGACCGTTTCAATCTTGGCTTTATCAGGATTGTAGGACAGGTCGAAGCCTTGGTGGATCGAATAGAGCACATCAGCCATGCTGATCGGCTGACCATGATGCCACGGGGCCTGGAAATACTTGCTGTAGTCGTAGACCACTTTGCTGGTGGCGGTCACGTCTTCACCTACGTTCGTCCACCGGCTCCGCTGCGCGTTCCAGAGAATGGCGTCCGCCGGCACATCCAGTGTGCCCTCCGGCCCGCCCGTTTCGACCTCGTAAGCGATACGGAAGGGCGCCGGGATCCCGGTGAAGGGGTCATTCCAAACCGCCGGGTCCTGCAGCTGCCGCCAGATATCGTTGCTGTAGACATCGCCAAACCCGCCTACCGGGTTCCAGGTAGTGCGTTCGGTCCACACCCACAGATGACCCACGGTCAGTTCGTCGCTACCCGGTTTGTAAGCCGAACGCAGGCTCCACAGCCCGCGCGGCCCCGCGGCCAGGTCCTGAGTTATGCCCACGACGTCCGCCTGCACGGGAAAAGCATTCATGACCGTGGCAATCCAGATGCGCACCGACTCATCCAGGCCAATACGGGTCATTTCGCGGTACATGTCGTCACGCTCGGCCTGGTTGGCGAAATCTCCCTTGAAAAGCCGCTCGCCCAGTTCGTCCAACTCTTCATTCTCGTAATGCCAGAAGCCGACCTCTTTCCAGCCGGGCATGTTCCCCAGCCAGGGTGCATAGAAGGAGTTGATGCCGCCGAAATCATAACGGTTGGGCGCGCCGCGCCCCCACCCTTCGGTGTACAGGTGCCATTCAAACTGGGCCGGGTCGCTGGCATAGACGGTCTGAATAGCCGGCGCAAAAGTCTGACGATTGGCCGCGATGGCAAACCCGGCGTCTTGCAGGGCCGCGCGAATCAGGTCGCCCACCTCGCGCCGCTCGTCCTCCACGCGCATGATGAACTTCAGGCGCACCGCCTGCCCGTTGAAATGCCACACATCATCCACCAACTCTGCTCCGGCCTCGGTCATGGCTTCGGCAATCAGTTGGCGGGCGTATTCGGGATCGTAGTCCAATTCCGCCTGTTGGATCACGTCGAAGACGGTCAGATAATCGAAATCGGTGGAGGCCACGTTGGTATACATCGGCGTCGCCTGGCCTTGGTAAATCTCCCGGGTCACAAACTCCCGGTCGATCAAGCGCTGCATCGCCTGCCGCACCTCCTTGATCGAAAAGGGGTTCAATCTGCCTTCCGGCGCCGGCGCCGGATTGAGGATCAACGAAATGGTGCTGGCCGGGGCCTCATAGAGTTGGATGCCCTCTTTGTCACGCAGCTCGCGGGCCGCCGCAATTTTCAGATTGAAGTAATAGAGGTCCATCTCGCCGGCTTGCAGATCCAGCGGAGCGCGGTCCACGTTGAACGCTTTGAAGTAGAGCCGCTCGACCGCCGGCCCGGGTTCATCATGAGGGGGAGTATATTGGGCCAGAACCGAGGCGGAAAGACCAATCATGATCGCCAGGCTGATGGGGACGACTTTAAGCAGCCATGCTGAAATTTTGGTCGACCAAGTCGTATTCATATTGCAACTCCTTTTGCCAACATCCGCGGCCAGTGACCAATCGGTTGCCGTCCGCCACCAACCTCTTTGGGACGTCCGGCAACCAAAGTGGCCACGCGCCGCCTGCCGCTGACAGCTCATCCAGTTCGCCTGCGGAACGAAACCCATAGCAGACCAAGCGCGATACCGATGCCAACGCCGCCGACCACCGGCCAGGCCGCACTTCCCCCAGGCACCGCGGTTGTGGCAAGTGCCGTAGTTGCTGGCACACTCTCCACCGCGACCTGGTGCGAAGCAGGCGTCAGGCCGGCTTGCGATGCCGTTCCGTTCAACTGTTCCAACTTCTCATCAATGGCATCCAGCTTCTTTTCTATGTCCTGGACATTGTCGAAGCCAAATTCCATATAGAATGATGTGGAGGCGAAGTTGCCCGATTCGTCGACCAACGTCACCCGGTGGGCGCCTTCACCGGAGATGGGAACGAATATCTGTTGTGTATAGCGCCCCAGCTTGTCGGTGCGGCCGGACGCGGCGTTGGCGCCGCCGACAAGCAGGTAGACATCCATATCCGGTTGGAAACCGTGCCCCTGAACCGTGATGGTCTCGCCGGCAGCCCCGACGTCGGGGCTGATGAAAATCTCGGGACGGGCGATGGCGCGCTGGCGGCTGAAACCGATCTTCTGGTTGGTGGGACCAAACTCGCCGAGGCGGGTATCGGCCCACACCAGATAAGCGTCAGTCTCGCTGGCGGCGATGGAAAAATAATCGCCCAGGAAAAGCCCTCTGGGGAAGCCCTTGTTGGGATTGGAGGGGAAGTCGGTCACGCGCGTGTCGCCTACTTTGAGGTCGAGCTCTTCCAGTTCAAACCCCCAGTTCTCGCCCTGATCTTCGGAACGGGAATAGTAGATATGGTAGCGGGTCTGGACAGGATCGTCGCGCATATCACCCCACATGAGATGGATGACCCCATCCGGCCCGACGTCGATGGCAGGGAAAAACTGAACGGCATCGGTCTCATCCGTGTTGATGCGTTTGGGCCGCGACCAGCGGTCCCCGCCGTCGAGCGAGCGGATGAAGTAGACGTCGCCCTCATCGAGCGGGTTGTTCGCCGGCAGAGCGACATACGCTACATAGAGTTCATCGTCAGGCCCCATCGCTACTTTGGGGAAGGCTGACGCCCAATAGCGGAAGTAGGCGTTACGGGGCCGGAACCCCGGCTCAAGGAAACGGGTGATACGTTTAGGCTCGCCGAAGGTTTCGCCGCCATCGTCGGACTTGGACATATAGAATTCGGCGAGCCCTTTCATGCTCTCGTCGTCAGTGCTGTCCAGCCAGGTTACATAAAGGGTACCCAGGGAATCGACGACGGGAACGGGTCCCTGCACGACCCGCTTGGTGCCAATGGCGTTCGATTGGCCTTCGGTGTCGTCGATTTCGCCATAGGTGCGCTTTACGGTCGGGCCGACCGCGACCGATTCCGACCAGGTCACACCCCGGTCCATCGAGTAGCTCAGCATCGGCGTGGTCTGTACCTCCGGCGCGCCCAGGGTGGGAAGTTCGCCGATGTAGAGGATGTCGTAAATGGTGTTAAACTTGACATATGTGACATAGACCACCATCTGGTCTTCAATCGTGGGATGGGGGCCTGTGGTCAACCACGGTTTGTCGAGGAAACTGAGGCTCACCGTGCCCCGTATGCGGCCGGTGGGGTCAACCACGGCATCGGTTTCGACGTCGCTGCGGGCGCTGTCGACCGGCTCCTCCCAGACGAAGCCGCCGTCTTTCGACGTAGAGACGGCAATCGAGGAAACAAGGGCGAAGCCGGTGGCATTGCCGACCGAGTACTCCTTGACGCCGATAGAGATCGAGGCCATGTAGACATTGCCGTCGCTATCGAACTCCACCACCGGGTCGCCGCCGGAGATCCGATCTTTACGCAGATATTTGATCTGCCGCGGCCCCTCCCAATTCACCCCGCCATCGATGCTCACGTAGACCGAATTGTTGGGGAAGTTGTAGTCGATCACACCCAACACCAGGTGATCGGGATCAAGTGGGTTGACGGCGATATCCGGCTCGGTCTGTAGAGGGGAGTTGCTGAAATCACGGGTCACCAGCAGGTCGCGGCTGAACGCAGGGGCCGGATCGCGGTAGGGCACGAGGATGCCCGGCCCCACCGACTGCAGCAGCGGCGTGTTGCCGCCGCTACCGGGCAGACCGGTCAGATTCTGACGGTCGAGCGTGTTCCAGCCCGGCCGGTCGAGGAAAAGCCGATTGTCCACACCCTGTGCCATCAGCCATGCGGGCCCGGAGAGCACATCCTGGATAGGATTCATGGCGTCTTGGATATCGGCCGGATTCTTGCTGATCTTGCCGCGTTCCGGCAGTTGCGGCACCGGCATCTGCGCCGCTGCCGGCAGCGGCATGCCTAGCAGCATAACAACCAGAAACAGAAGGGGAAACCGCAGACCCAGCCAGAGGCCACTGCCGGGCCGTCTGATCTTGCGCAATTTATCCATGGGATACAGAACTCCTTATGTGTACGCTATACGCCAACAAGGACTCAGCCGCCGCCGACCCCATCTCCAGGGCACTTTGCGGCGGCGGAACAGGCAGCGAAACAGGTGGACGAGCAATTGCCCGCGTGGCTAACGGTTAGCAAAATTGTAGATTTCAACGGTACGGGCATCAAATGTTATTATAATAACAGATTTGCCAGTTTTGGTAGGCGTCACTACCTTCATGCAGAAAACAGGCTACAAAGTGATTCGGCTTGACTTCACGTAGTCGCGGTGTCGTCAGTTCGCACCGCCCGCCCATGAAGGAAGCACAACGGGGATGAAAAGAGCATCCGCTTGGCGCATTGGCGGGGCTGGGCGGTTCGCCGGGGAGGCTGGGCCGCTGGTTTAGCCGGTTGGACGGGTCCGGTTCAGGCACCGCCGCAATGAGAGCCTGAGTATATGGGTGCAACGGATTACGCACCACATCTGCCGCCTCTCCCATCTCGACGACGCAGCCTAAATACATGACGACGATCCGCTGAGCAAAATGGCGCGCCGTGGCAATGTCGTGGGTGATGTACAAAAAAGCGATGTTGAACCGCTCCTGTAGCTCACGCAGCAATGCCAATAACTCTGCCCGGCTGGACGCGTCAACCATAGAGACCGGCTCGTCGGCCACGATGAACTGCGGCTGTAACACAAGCGCTCGCGCAATGCTCAGCCGCTGTCGTTGACCACCGGACAACAGATCAGGGTACTTGACGGCGATCTCCTCCGCCGGGCGCAAACGCACATCGTGCAGGGCCTGAAACACTCGCTCTCGCCGCTCGCGATCATTGCCGATTCCGTGGATCACCAGCGGTTCGGCCACACTGTCGTATGCCGTCATAAAAGGATCGATGCTTGCGAACGGATCCTGAAAAATGGCAGCAGCCTTGCGGCGAAAAGCCTTTTGCTCCTTCTGTGATAAGGCGGTTATCACGGTATTGTCAAAGCAAACATGGCCGTCCGTAACCCTGACCAGACCCAACGCAGCCCGTCCCAACGTGGTCTTGCCACTGCCGGACTCACCAACGACGGCGACGACCTCGCCGGCCTGAATGTCCAGCGTCACGCCGTCTATAGCATGGATCGACTCACTGCCAAAGAGACCCTTGCGAACGCTGAAATGAACTTTGACATCATGGAGTTGAACCAGCGGATTGGACGAATACTTTTGTGGACCGGTTTCCATTGCCATATTCAACACAAAATTTCGTCAAAATGCGACATGCCCTGAGTATACTCATCCGTTGCCAAGTGCGCAAAGATGCAGCCGGCAACGGACTCGCAAAATGCCTTGCACCTGCCGAAAGTCGAGGAGTGAGTGGAGAGGAGTAAGGAGTGAAACACAGGTTCCCATTGCTCACGTTTTCGTATCCACTCCTCAGATGAGAGGATCCCCTATGAAAAACCACAAACGATTGCCGCAATACGCCGCGGTTCCCTTGCTGTTGACCGCGCTTGTCCTGATTCTGGCCGCATGCCAACCTGCCCCCAGTCAACCCGGCGCGGCGGCGCGAACAGCTCCTGCGGCCTCAACGGCAACGCAAACGCCTGCGCCTATCCTCATCCCCACGCAAACGCCCGGGCCTACGCCTACGGCCACGCCCGAGCCGCTCGCCGTGCCTGATCGAACCCTGGCAGTGACACTGAGCGCCAAGGGGAAATCTCTGTTTGGTTCCAGCGACCTGATCGGTGCTGAAGCGGCCTTTATCGATGCGATCGCCGCCGACCCCAGTTACCTGCCCGCCCATCTGGGCCTGACCGATGTCTACCTCTACCAGTCGCAGTACTGGCAACAGGCGCTGCAGTCCGCCCAGAGCGCGATGGCGCTGGCGCCGGACGACAGCACCACCCACGCTTACCTGGCGTGGGCAAAGCAGGGGGCGCACCACTTTGACGAAGCGAAAGAGTTGGGACTGCGAGCCGTCGAGTTGAACAACGAAGACGCGACCGCACACATGGCTCTGGCCGACATCCTTGTCAGCATGTATGAGGTCGACAAGGCCTTCGAACATGCCCAGTCCGCGGTGCGTCTGGATCCGGAGTCGGCGGCGGGATGGGCGACACTGGGGTCGATTGCCTTCCAGATGCACGAGTGGGAGAAGGCAGGGGAGGCCTACGAGCGGGCGCTGGAACTTGAACCGGATTTCTTCGCCTGGCATATCATCAACGCCCGCCATGAATTTAACGTGTATGGCGATATATACGCAGCGCGCTCAATTGCGAAACGCGCGATTGAGCTTGTGGCAGACCATGCCTCAACTCTGTTCTTTGAGGCCGATATGGCGGCGGAAGAGGGGGACTGGGAGACGAGTGAGGCGAAGTGTCTGCAAACAATTGCGCTGGACCAGCCGCATACACCGTTCCCGGATGGCTACAGCTGCATGGCGCTGATGTTGCTGCAGCAGGAACGGAATGCCGAAACGGCCGCCTTTCAGGCGCTGGCGGAGGAACGGGCTACGGTTGACCGGCGGGATGTGACTCTGATCCGGATGCGGCTGCTCAATGATCAGGATCTGTGCGCCGAGTCGCGAGCTCTGGCGCAGGATTGGCTGGATGCGCGGCCCTACAGCATTTCGGCGACGCGTATGGTGGGGGTGAGCTATCTTTGTGAGAGAGATTACGCAACCGCCGCCGGTTATTTCCGCAAGGCGCTCGACGTACTACCGGAATCGGTGAGCGATGCACGGCTGCTGGCGATAGCCTATGCCCGCGATGGAAAGGCGCTGGAGGCGCGGGCTGCCTTGAATGAGATCCAGGCCTTCGCGATCGAGA
The DNA here is from genome assembly GCA_965220715.1 of Caldilineaceae bacterium. Lineage (GTDB taxonomy): Bacteria > Chloroflexota > Anaerolineae > Caldilineales > Caldilineaceae > Bin5. Next base: position 675,349 of record OZ244843.1, on the reverse strand, counting down.
ATCCGCTCTACTATCAGGCGTTGTATGAAACACATCTGATGCTGGGCGAGGTGGAGGAGGCGGTGCTCGCGGCGCAACGGTGGGGCGTGCTGCGGCCCGAAAGCCTGGATGCACGCGAGAGTCTGGCCTTTGTGCAGCTGTACGAGGGCAATGTGGAGGCGGCCCAGAGTATTGCGCTGGACGCGTTGGAACGGGGCGCGCGCACCTCTACCGTGTTGGCAGTGCTGGGCGAGACATACACGCGCATGGGCGAATTCGATAAAGCGCAGCCGCTGTTGGAAGAGGCGATCCAGCTCAACAGCGACCACATCGTGGCGCGTCAGTCGCTGGCTCTGCTTTTCCTGGCGCAGGTGCGTTGCGGAGAAGCGGAACCACACCTGCGCTGGCTGATGAATGAAGCTGATGATGAGGAGGAGAGGGAAGGGCTTGAGGGCGTGTTAGAGCGCTGCCAGGAAAGAGCGGCGCGGCCTACGCCGGATCCATCCATGCTGCTTGAAGACGCCGACGCTGTGTCAGCCGCGGTGGACGTACTGCGGGAAGCGGATGTGGAGATCCGTTACCTTGACTGGGAAGAAAATGAGGGGCAGCGAACTCTGGTGGTTGCGTATGCGGTTGATTTAGCGGTTGACAGCGAGGTGTACGCCAATTTGGAGCGTCAACTGATCACTGAACTGTCCCGTATCCTTCCCCGCATTCTCTCCGAACCGGACGGTCTTGTACTCGTCGCCGGTACGTTCAACAGGACAACGGCCGTGACGCTGGTGGCCACAAGAGCGGCCGAGGCGTGGCTCCAGGGTCAACTGAGCGATGAGGAATTTGAAGAAACGTGGCGACGCCAGGAAGTGAACCCCAGTGACGAGTGATTTCAATGGCTGGTTGCCAGCAATCACTCGTCACTGCAGTTACTGACCACCTCGGTAACTACCCAGCCATAGTCAGTTCGCGACTTGGAACGCCAGCGGGCGCAGACGCCCTCCAGCGGCTCCGGCCCGCTAAGGCGGCTCAGGGCTGACGGTGGGCGGTCCGGCCTGCAGCCCTCCCTTGTGCGGGGGATTCCCTCCGCCACCTCCGCACTAGCCACTAGCCCCTATCCCCTGCAGTTACTAACCACTGCAGTTACTAACCACTGCAGTCAAGGCCGAGGGCAACGACCTTGTCGGCCAGTTGAGCGCGCTCTGCCGCGGTAAGGGGCTCGCCCGGCCGGCGCGGGTCGCCGCAGTCGATACCAAGACGTTGACCAAGAACGGCCTTGATCGCGCCGTGGAACTTGGCGGCCACGATCAGAGCTTCCGCCGCGGACGAAGCCTTCTCCTGCGCTTTGCAGGCGGCCGGGATGTCGCCGGCCTCGTAGGCGCGCCAGATGGCGACCCAGAGTTCGGGGGCCATGTTGGGCGGGCCGTCAACGCAGCCGGTGGCGCCAATCAGAAGCGCCGGCAGGAAGAGGCGTGAGTTGCCAATCAGGCAGTTCAGGCCCATCTCGGCAAAGGTCTTAACGTAGGGAATGTACGGCGCCGAATGTTTGAGCCCGGACAGCTGCGGCACGCGCTCCTGAATCTTGGCCATCAGATCCGGCGTAATCTCGACACCGGTGGCGCTGGGGAGGTTGTAGACAAAGAATGGAAGATCAGCGGCGCCGGCGACGACGCGATAGTGTTCGACGATGCCTCTGTCGCTCTGGCCATAGAAGAAGGGAGGGACGCAGCAGATGGATTCGACGCCGGCCCTGGCGGCGTGTTCGGCCAGGCGGGCAGAGCGGGCGGTGGTCGGCGCGCCAACGTGCATGATGTTGGCAATGCGGCCCTGATTCTGGTCCGCGGAGATCTCGGCGATGCGCCGGTTTTCGGCGTCGTCCAGGAGGACGCTCTCACCGGTCCCGCCAGCCACCCAGAATCCATGGACACCGGCCTGAATGTTGAACTCCATCACCTGGCGGAAGGCGTCCTCGTTGAGATGGCCATCGGCCGTCATCGGCGTGATAATTGCCGGGAAAATCCCTCTGAATTTGTTCATTTGGCTCTCTCTTTTGTGTTCATGGCGGAGTCTTGCGCCAGTCATTATGTCACGGATGGGTGCAGGTGTCTATGCAGTTACGCGTCCCGGCGCCTTCTGCTTTGGATACGGCCCGCCATCCACTAGCTACTGGTCTCCGGCCACTAGGGCTCGTTGACCTTTGTCTGAACAACGACTTCCGGGTGCAAATTACGCCTGATCGTCGAAGGTCGGCGCAGTCACGCAAAGAAAATCCGATACGCCTTTGGTGTTCTCCGCGTCCCTCCGCGTCCTCCGCGGACAAAAAGTTGTTCTTCGCGACCCTTCGCGTGACTTCGCGGATCAATTGGTTTTGTCTATTTCAACATTCAAGCGAGAAACATCCCTAACAGGCCTGCAGGCTTTCAGTTCTTGTTGACATCTGAACAGCCTTCCCAAAATGTCAACGGAACCTAGCCACTAGCCCCTAACCCCTGCAGTTCCCCCTGCAGTTCCCCCTGCAGTTCCCCCTGCAGTTCCCCCTGCAGTTCCCCCTGCAGTTCCCGCGGCCCTCCCTTGTGCGGGGGGATTCCCCCCGCAACTCCCCCCTGAAAACCCGTCCCCGACATCGCACGCTGCAGCCAGACGCCATCGTCGTTGCTATGCGACAGTGTCAAGTGCAGACGTATCGATAAAGCCCGAATGGTGACAGGGATGAAGGGTTGGTCAAGACAGGCACTACAGATGGCATCATTGGCATTAGAGCCGTGCTACAGCAGTCCTGATTCAGACAATGTTTTCCAAAAAATCCGGGCCGCACCCCCGTGCCGGGCCTGATCGGCGACTGGCCGCTATTCACGGATTTCAGATGTGCAAACGCTTGAGGGAGACGGTGTGGTTACGACGAGGCGTGTGTTGACCAGCTCGCGGTAGGCGTTAGACGGTAGGGAGCCACCAGAGATATCGGACTCGTTTGGGTACGGCTACGAGCGTCTACCTATCTTTCCCCCTGTCTGACCCTGCCGTCACATCATCCGGGTCAGGGCTTTGGGCCAGTTGTTCTTCCAGGTTGGCGATGCGCAACTCCGGGTCGTAGCCCTCCCCGCGTATACGCAGATCATAATAGAGCAGCACCGCCGCACAGATGGTAAACGGTATGCTGATAATAGAAAACAGAGATGAGAGCGTAGTGGACAAGCTCATCATCAGTTCGAACGCATCGGTCGGCAATATGATTGCGATGATCCCCTGCAACACGGCCGCGGGCAGGAAGAGGAGAATAGTCACCAGCACTTTGAGAATGATCACATAGCCAACCGTGCGCACAACATTGCCCCGGCTCAGGCGCCAACTGCGCCGCAGCGAATCAAGCGGGCCTGTCCGTTCTGCGATCAGCGCGGCCGGGGCCACCAGCCAGCGCGCCGACAAGTAGACGACCGGGACCAGGCTGACGATGAGTATGAATATGTATCCACAGATGAATACCACTCCTATGCCGATTAAGGATATGATGCTGGGGGCTTCGCCGGTATTCCAAAAATTGGAACCCAGCAGCCTACCACCAATAACCAGCGCCAGGAGACCGCCGCCAAAAGGGATTATTACCGCAACCGTCGCCGCGAAGATGGCTGCCCACTGCACAATCACCATGCCCACATAGGGCCAGAAGCGGCGCAGACCCCGGCGGATGCCGGCAGCGAGGGTCATCGAACCGCCATGCAGCGCTTCGATGCACTGGACCGTGAGAGACAAGATGACGATTGCCTGGGCCGCGACGCCCAATAGGCTGAGGAGCAGCAGTCCACCGTAAAATCCGCCAAAGCTGTCGAACAGGAATGGAAACAGGTTGAAATCCGGACCGGGCGGTTCGTTCATCAGCAGTTCGATCGCCCGCATATAGTTGCCGAAAAAGCGCCACATAAGCAGGCCGGAGACGATCGCCAGCGGGACATTGAAAATTGCGGCTGTCAGCAAAAGGAGACCAAAGCGCGCCCGGTAGAGGCGAAAGGCGCGTTCCAACAGATCGCCCAGGCTCAGTGGTCCTGTCAGGGACAGGACTGGATTGGCTGCCCCTGCTGCACGAGGGGGTGGTTGAACGCTCATGGCATCTCCTTCAGCCGCGCGTCCCGCAGCCGGTCCGAGTCAATCTCTGCCTGGGCCAGAGCGCTCACATCCAGGTAGCCGTCGCGCAGCGTGGGCGGCCAGGTCAGCAAATCCTCCTGCAGCTTGAGGAAAAAGCTCAGCTCACACGGCAGGTCGATCCCGGGCCTGGCGGCAAAGAGCGCCGCCTGCACCGTCCCCCAACCGGCGCTCGCCTGCGAACCGACCATCACCGCCTTGCCGCCAACCAGCGCCTGGTTCAACATCTGCGCCGATTCGGTGAACCCCGTTCGCGCCGTCTTGATGTTGAGAATGTGGAAGGTGTCCATGCTCAACTCCCGGCGCAGGTCGCGGGCGCTGAACACACTGTCGTCGGCGATCAGCAGGGGGAGGGCAGAGGCGCCGGCGCGCGAACAGGCCTTGCGCACCGCGGCACGGGCCAGAATCAACTCCACCGGCAACGGTTCCTCACAGTAAAGTACGTTCAATTCGGCCATCTCTTCCAGGCGCTTGCGCACGTTCTGCGGCTGAAAACACTCATTGGCGTCAACGTACAGATCAACCTGCTCCCCGAACTGCTCCCGCAGAAGTCGCAGACGTTGTAAATCCGCGCCCCACTTCTGCCCGACTTTCACCTTCAACACCCGCACGCCCTGCGCGACGATGCGCTCGGCCTCGGCCAGGCTGTCATCCATGTCGCCCAGACCCAGAATATAGCTCACCCGCACCTGTGAGCGGCTCGCGCCCAGATGCCCGTAAAGGGTACGGTTGCGGCTGTTGGCGAGAGCATGGTGGAGGGCCATATCGAGAGCGCCGCGGGCGGTGTGGTTGTTTTTGACCGTCAGCAGGTGTGCGTAGAGGGTGGCCAATGTGGAATCGTCGAGCAACTCGCCCACGAGCCGGGGCGCCAGTTCCTGGCGGATCACACTGCAGATGCTATGTACCGTCTCCCCGTAGATTGTGGGCCGGGGCGGCGCTTCGCCCCAGCCTACAGCGCCGTCGCTCAGCCGCACCTGCACCAGAACGTGACGAGCCTCCTGCATGACACTGGCGGCGCCCCAGCGCAGCGGTTCCCGCAGCGGAAGGCGGAAAGGAATTGGTTCGATGGTTTCGATGGTAGACATGGAAAGTCCGGAGGTCAGTTGGCCAATAGCCGCTCCAGTTTTGCGGCCACCTCGGTGGGGGAGTGGGTCGTCGTATCGACGACAACGGTGCGGTCGAGGGCCGCGGCGCGCAGAATTTCGACGGCGGCGTGCGGATCGTAGTTGCGGCGCTCGGCGGCTACGATGGCAATCTTGGCCGCGAGTTCGGCGCCGTCCACTTCGCCCCGGCTCACCAGTGCAGCCAAATGATCCTGCTCCTCGCCTGTGAAGAGATCTTGTCCCCCCGCCACCTCCTCCCAGCGGAATCCGCCGTCAGCGGCCGACCTGCAGTGGCGTGTGGCATCTGGCGTGTCGTCACTGGGCACTGGCCTCTGGCCACTGGGCACTGACCACTGGCCGCCGGAGTTTTCACTTACCTGGTCGAAAGCATCCTGGCGCTGTAACAACCTCTCCACCCGCACCACATCCGGCGCGTTGAGGACGGCAAAGCGGGCCAACGGCAGGCTCTGCGCCGCAAACGAAACCTCGTCCGCGCCCCGCAGTCCGTCGAAAATGGTTACTGCTCCCCTACCCGGCGTTGCCGGCCGCCGTTGCAACACCAGCCGGCTGAACGCGTGCGCCAGCCCACCGGGATGCCGCTGCCGGTAGCGCCCCGTGTAGTCGAAGCGCCGCCGCCGGTCCGTAACCACAGTGGGCGGATCCCCGTCCCAGCCCTGAACCGTCGGAATTACCAGCAGATCAGCTATCTTGCGCCTGTTGGGCAGGAGCGAGATCTCGCCCCAGCGGGCGCGCAGAGCATCGACGGCTGTGCTTTTGCCCACACCCGTCACCCCGACGAGGATCAGCACAGGCATATCTACGATTGCGGCCCAGCCGGCGGGCGGACGGCCAACACCGAAACCGTCTGCCAGCAGTTCAAATTCAGTACTCATCCGAGTTTCGCGTTCTGGAAATACCCGTGGCCAGCCACCGCAGATAGCGTAGCGGCAACGCATGCAGCGACATTATACGCTGTCTGCAAAGCCACTGGCAATAAAAAACTGCAATGGGCAGTAGCTAATGGCCGCACCAGAACCCACAACCCGGCGGCCGGTGTTTCTGCTTTGTGCTATAATTACGATAAAGATACAGTGAAAGGTTGCTCCAACTGCTCGACTTGTCCCTGCCCATTAATGGTATGATAGCCCGACTGTCTCCGCCGTGGCCGCTGGTCATCCGAATGCTATTGGTGAGCGCGCTGGGGCTGGCGGCCCGCCCGATGGCGGCTGCCCCAGCACCCTCTGCTTTGCCGGATGATTTGACACCGATCTACGCCATTCAGGGTGACGGATCGAGCACGCCCTTGTCGCTGCAACGTGTTTCTACCTTCGGCCTGGTAAGCGGCGTGCAGTCAAACGGATTTTACCTGCAAGACCCAACCGGTGACGACAACCCGCAGACCAGCGACGGCATCTTCGTCTACACCTCCTCCGCGCCCAGGGTGCAGACGGGCGAATGTATCCTCGTGCGTGCCGCCGAAGTGTCCGAATACTACGAAAAGACGGAGCTGACCACGCCGCGCACGCTTGAGACGCTCCCCATCGATCTGTGCGGCAGTGGCGCCTTGCCAGCGCCCTTGGCGCCCCTGCCTGCGCCCAACGTCGAGCCGGGATCCCTGCTGGAGCCGTTCGAAGGCATGCTCGTCGCATTTGCAGAGCTGCAGGGCGTTGTCCAGGGGCCGACCAAACGGTTCAGCAACGGCAGTGCCGAGATCGCGCTCATCGCCGATCAAGCCCTGCCCTTCGTGCAAGGCGGACGGGTTTTTCAGTCCAACCCTGCCGACGCCGACGGGTTGATCTTTCTGGGTGACGCGCTGGGCTCGGACCTGCCGGAGGTGGGCTGGGGAGACCGCGTACTGGTACGCGCGGCGCAGCAGGGTACGCCGGTGCAGGCGGTCATCGACTACAGTTTCGGCAAATATCTACTGTTGCTGCTGCCGGGGCAGGAGATCCAGGTGCTCTCCCGCCATGAGTCGACCGAGCAGACGGCCCGACCGGACGCCGGCGCCTTCCGGGTCTGCTCCTTCAACCTGTTGGGGCTGGGGCGAGGCCTGGATCAGTTGCCCGACGCGGCCGACTACGAGGCCGCGCTGCGCCAACGAGCGGCAGCCATCGCCGGCGGCCTGCAAAACTGTGAAATCATCGGCCTGCAGGAGACCGGCACGCCGGAAGACGCCGAAAACCTGGCGCGAATTCTGACAGATGTCAGCGGACTGGACTACAGCGCGCTTGCATTTGTCGGCCCCGGAACCGTCAGCCGCGATTTCCCGCTGACAAACAGCCTGCTTGTACGCGACGACCGGGTGACAGTCCTCAACGCCCAAAACGAACAGGCATGTACCCGTTTCAGCTTCAGCGTACGACTGATCCCCGGGCAATGCCCTGCCCGGCGCCTTCCCCTCTTCAACCGGCCTCCTCTGGTCGCAGATCTGCTTGTGAGCGGCCCCTGGGGAGAGGACTACCCGCTCACGGTGGTGGTCAATCACTGGCGCAGCAAGCGCGGCGATGAGTCGGTGAACGTCGTGCATCGGACATTGCAGGCGGAGCACGTGGCCTCGATTGTACAGGCCCGTCTGGACATAGACCCCGACGCGCATGTCGTCGTGCTGGGCGACCTGAACGACTTCCAGGCCAGCCAACCGGTGGAGACCCTGCAACATGGCGCGCAACCCGCTGCCGGCGCCGCTTCCGAGCAGGGGCGCATTCTACTTTGGCACGCCTTTGACGCCCTGCCGCCCCAGGACCGCTACACCTACATCTTCAACGGGGCCAGTCAGACGCTGGACCATCTGCTGCTGACACCGGGCATGATGTCCGATTTCAGCGGGATGGATATCGCGCACATCAACGCCGACTTTCCCATCACGCAGCCTGACGGCGCCGAGCGCGCGCCAGGCCTCGCGCCTGTATTTGGCTCCAGCGACCACGACCCGCTTGTGTTGACCGTACGGCCCGGCGGCGGCGCCTGGATCGCCGGCAGTGCGCAGATCCCCAATACGCCGGTTGAACTCGCCGACAACGCCGGCACAATGATCGCCTGGACGGAGAGCGATGCGCTCGGTGAATTCCGCTTCTTCGACCTGCGCCCCGGCGCCTACAGTCTGCATTTCGCGCTGCCCGAGCACATCACGCTGCGGTCATCAACCTTCCCCTCAGCCGACCAGCAGCCCGGTTCGCAGCCGGTGGACGCCTCTGATGGATCTTCGGCGGCGGTGTTTCAAGTAGAGGTCGAGCCGGGCCGGGCTACAATCATAGAACTTTCCGCGCGCGATCGTCGCGCCGATGCCGGCGCCGCCAGCGCGCTATTCGGCATATTTTACGGATCTGAACCCCCTGAATAGGCAGATATTTCCGATCCATGACGGCAGCCGTTCGGACACATGGCGGCGGGCGAACAGTGGAGGCACAGATGGAAAGAGTTTACTTGACCTGGCACGACGTGGAAGAGTTGATCACCAAAGTCGTGATGCAACTTAATACTCCCTATGACGCGCTCCTCCTGATCACCCGCGGCGGCATCGTGCCCGGCGGCATGATTGCCGAGGCGTTGAAGATGAAAGATATCCTGACCGCGTCGGTGGTGTTTGAGAGCGGGCCTGGCGTACGCGCCGAGATGAGTTGGCCGCGCTTCCAGCAGTTCCCTGCAAATGCGATCCTGAACGGCAAAAAAGTCCTGATCGTCGACAATATCTGGGATCGGGGACGCACAATCGTCACCGTCAAAAGCCGTGTGCAGGGCAGTGGCGCCACCGTCGAAACCGCGGTGCTCCATTGGAAGCAGCGGCAGAATCTCTTCAAAAACGAGAAGCCGGATTACTACGCCGAACTGACCGAGGACTGGATTTACTACCCCTGGCAGCGGCTCGACGATTCAGACGATCTGGTGTCGATCCGCCCACCCGCGCCGGAGCTTTCTTGATGTCAGAACTGATACGCCGCCTCCGAGCCGCGCATCCCGATGCACACTGCGCATTAGACCACCAAACCCCGTTTCAGCTGCTGGTGGCGACGATCCTTTCGGCCCAATGCACTGACGAGCGGGTCAACCAGGTGACGCCGACCCTGTTCGCCCGTTTCCCGACGCCTGAAGCAATGGCCGCCGCCGACCGCGCAGAGCTGGAGGAACTGATCCGCTCCACCGGTTTCTTTCGCAACAAAGCCAAGAGCATCCAGGGCGCAAGCGCTCTGATCTGCCAGGAATTCGGCGGCGAAGTGCCGCGCGAGATGGATGAACTGACCAGGCTGCCCGGCGTGGCCCGCAAGACCGCCAACGTCGTGCGCGGCGTCTGCTTTGGCCTGGCCGACGGCGTCGTCGTCGACACCCATGTCAAGCGGCTCTCCCAGCGGCTGGGCCTGACCCAACAGAAAACCCCGGAGAAGATCGAAAAGGATCTGATGGCGCTCATACCCACCGAAGATTGGATCGACTTCTCCCATCTGTTGATCTTCCACGGGCGGCGGGTCTGCGACGCCCGCAAGCCGGACTGCGCCAACTGCACCCTCGCCGACCTCTGCCCGTCGGCTGAGTTGTAAAGAGCGTTCTACGCCTCTCCACCACTCCTTCAATCGTTCAGGATGTTGATGTGACGGAGGACAAATCACCGCCTCGTGTCGAGCAACTGCGCGTCAAAAACTATCGAGCGCTCAAACAGGTGGAGCTCAAGGGTCTCACCCCGCTCACCGTCCTGATTGGCCCGAATGGTAGCGGGAAGTCGACACTATTTGATGTTTTCAGCTTTCTCTCCGAATGTTTCCAGCAGGGACTGCGCGCGGCCTGGGATCGCAGAGGACGCGGCCGGGAGTTGCGAACCCGCGGCGCGACAGAACCGATCGTCTTCGAGCTGAAATACCGGGAACGACCGCAGCAGCCGCTGATCACCTACCACTTGGCCATTGACGAAGGCGCGCGCGGCCCCATCGTCGTGGAAGAGTGGCTGCAATGGCGGCGCGGCTCGCATGGAAGGCCCTTCCGCTTCCTGGATCTTCAAAATGGTCAGGGCCAGGCGTTCGGTGGCGAGATACCGGATGCGCAGGATCGCCGCACAACGATTTCATTGCGCTCGTCGGACGTGCTGGCGGTCAACACATTGGGGCAGTTCGCAGATCACCCCCGGGTGGCTGCCCTGCGCGAGTTCATTGCCGACTGGCATATCTCTTACCTCTCGATCGGCAACACCCGTAACCAACCGGAGGCCGGACCCCAGGAAACGCTCTCCCGCACCGGAGACAATCTGGCCAATGTTATTCAGTATCTGAATGAACAGCACCCGCAGCGGCTAGAGGAAATCTTCGCTCAATTGCGAATGCGGGTCCCCAGGCTGGAGCGAGTGCAGGCGGAACCGATGCCGGATGGCCGTCTGCTTCTGCTCTTCAAAGATGCGCCGTTCGAGCAGCCAGTACTCTCCCGTTTCGCCTCCGACGGAACCCTGAAGATGTTGGCCTATCTCACGCTTCTCAACGACCCCCAGCCGCCGCGCTTTATCGGCATCGAGGAGCCGGAAAACTTCCTGCATCCTCGCCTGTTGCCTGGTCTCTGCGAGGAATTCAGGGCAGCCAGCGAACGCGCGCAACTGTTGGTCACCACCCATTCGCCGGACTTTCTCAACGGCGTGCGACAAGACGAAGTGCGGGTACTCTACCGAGACGATGAAGGGTACACGCACGCGATCCTCTGCTCCGAAATTCAAGGAATCCCTGAGTTCATGGATGCCGGCGCATCGTTGGGGCACCTCTGGCTGGAAGGCTATTTCGGCATGGGCGATCCCCTGGTAAACGCGGGCGCACCCGAGGATGAGAGGCTTAATTCGTGACTGCAACGGGCCGGGTACTACAAGAACCGTCTGCGCAAGATTGAAGCCGCACAATCGATCGGCCCATTCGTGGACCTTGAAAACAATCGCTCGCATAGCTTTCAGTGTTTTCGAGATGCGCTCAGGGATCTGGTCGGCCCCTGCTGAGATACGCCCACGTTCAATTCGCCGCAGTTCAACTCCCTCCATCCTCCTCCCGCGGACCAACGACCAGAGTATAGCCTTCCCTCGCCTCCACCTTGACCTCATCGCCGACATCGGCGGACGCCGCTTCACCGGAAGATAAACCGCGCAACCGGGCATTCCATAGCTCACCCGCGAGCAAAACCTTGCCCCGCCCGTTCTCCGCAAAGGGAACCCGCACGGTCGCCAACGAGCCAATCACACCTTCGCTGCCGGTGGCCGTGCCCAGCCGTTGGGCGGCCACAACCTTGCCGCCGACGAACAGGGCGAACGCGCCCATGGTCACGCCCAGCGAGATGATCGTCGGCCACGGCACAGCCAACCCCGGCGCATCGAACAACAACGCGCTGCCAAAAATGAACGCGATCGTACCGCCCAATGCGAGCGCGCCGAACGCCGGCGTGAACGCTTCCGCCACCAGCAGAATCAACGCCAGCCCGATCAGCGCCAGACCCGCGAAATTCGCCTCCAGTTGGCCCAGCGAGTACAGCCCCAGCAGCAGGCTGATCAAACCGATCATGCCCGGAATGAAGGTACCCGGATTGTAGATTTCCGCGATCAACCCAATCGAGCCGAGGGTCAGCAGAATGGTGGCCACAGTAGGGTTGCTGATGAAGTTCAGAAACTCCTGCAACGGCGACAGCGCCCGCGGCACAATCAGGGCATCCGCAGTGCGCAGCGTTCGCTCTTCGCGCCGCACCGTGACGACGAAACCGTCCATCTGATCCAGCAGATCCGGCACGTCTGTCGCGATGAAGTCGATCACGCCCAACTCCAGCGCACGCGCGTCTGTCGCCGCCGCCGCCTCCTGCACCGCCGCCACAGCCCACTCCACCGCCTCCTCGCCGCGACGCGAGGCCAGGTTCTCGATATCGGCGCTAAGGATATTGACCACCTTCGACTGCATCGTCTCGCCAATATCTTCCCCCTGGCCGCCGACGGGGCTGGCCGCGCCGATGCTGCTGCCGGGCGCCATCGCTGCAACGTGCCCGGCCAGCGTGATAAACGTACCCGCGCTGCCGGCCTGCGCCGCCGACGGCGCCACGTATACCACCACCGGCACCGGCGAGGCCAACATCTCCTGCACGATCTGCTTGGTCACTTGGACACTGCCCCCGGGGGTGTCCAGGCGCAGGATCACCGCCTCGGCCCCCTCCACCTGCGCCTCTTCGATGGCCCCGCTGAGATACTGACGCAGCACCGGCGTCACCGCCCCGCGAAACGTCAGAACCAGGACGAAGGGGGACCCCGCCTGCGAAGAGATCCCCTTCTCTTGGCCGGCCAGAGTCGCGCGGCCCGCCCCGCCAGGGTTGGCCGCCTGCGCACCGTCTATCACGGTCAGGACAATCCCCAACAGCAGACAGGAGAGATAAAAGGTCCGATAAAGCGTTGTCAAGAGCGGCCCACCTACTCTATACGCGTTTTTCCCACGGCGTCTAACCATCTGTAGCCTTCCAGTCAACTTCCCATAACCAACAACGATGGCGCCCGCCACTGGTCACTGGCCACCGCTGTGCAATCGATCGACAGCATCCAACATCTCCACCACCGACTGCCGCCCGGCATCGCTGACCGCCCCCAACATCTGCGTCAACTCCTCGATACGCGCCGGCCCCTCGACCGGCTGCACGTCCGTGCCGGTGCGCAGTTCGCCCTCACTCTCGAAAGTCCGTTTGCGCACGGTCAGGTGGAGGTCGGCAAAAGCAGCCAGTTGGGGCAGATGGGTGATGCACAGCACCTGATGGCGCAGCGAACTACCACTTGGCCCTCCATCCGTCTCCGCAAGGGCAGAGGCCGTGGCGGGCCGCGGCTGCTGACCGGTCAGATTCCATAACTTCTCGCCTACCACCCCTCCCACACGGCCGCCGATGCCCTGGTCGATCTCATCGAAAATCAGAATCGGCGTCTGATCAGCCTGGGTAAGCGCCCCCTTCAGCGCCAGCATCAGGCGCGCGGTCTCGCCGCCGGAGGCCACCTTGGCCATCGGCTTGACCGGCTCACCCGGGTTGGCGCTGATCAGAAATTCAACCCGATCGACGCCGGTGCTGCCGAAGGCGACGCGCCGACCGTCCGGCAGGTAGGCGCCATCCTCCTGTCCCTCCATCTCCACGGCGACGACGAAACGGGCGTCGCGCATACTTAACTGCGCCAATTCCGCCTCCACCTGTCGGGCCATCTGCTCGCCGACCGCTGCCCGCGCCTGGCTCAACTCCGCCCCCAATGCGCCGATCTCATGTAGAAGCTTCTCTTCCTCCTCCTCCAACGAGGCGGTCTGCGCCTCCCAGTTGCTCAACTCATCCAGCTCCGTCTGCACCGCGGCCGCGAAGGCCAGGATTTCTATCGTCGTGTCGCCGTACTTGCGCTTGAGATTGCCGATCAGCGCCAGTCGCTCTTCGACCTCGACCAATCGTTGCGGGTTGAACTCCAGCCCGTCGGCGTAGCCCTGCAAATCCCGCGCCAGATCGGACAACTCTTCCAGCAATCCCTGACCGCTCGTGGCCGCGGCCGCCATCCCATCGTCGATGCGGGCCAGGCGTTCGACACGGCCGACGGCCTCAGCGAAACTGTCAATGACCCCTGGCATCCCGCCCTCGCCCTCGTTCAGCAGAGTTGCCGCCTCGTTCGCCAACTGCAAGAGCGTCTCGGCATTGCCCAGCCGCTTGCGCTCCGCCTCCAGTTCGCTCTCTTCACCGGCTTCCAGGGCCGCCTCCGCAATCTCCTCTACCTGGAAACTGAGAAGGTCGAGCCGTTGCGCGATGGTGCGCGCATCACTGCGCAGCCGCTCCAACTCTTGGCGCGTCTGCTGAACCTGATGTGCCTTCCGCGCCGCCTTGCCGCGCAGGGGCAACAAGCCCCCGTACCGGTCCAGCAGATCCACGTGTGTGCGGGGACGCAGCAGATTCAAATGCTCCCCTTGTCCGTGGATATCGACCAGCAGGGCAGCCATATCACTCAGAAGCTGCCGCGAGACCGTGCGCCCGTTGATACGGCAGAAATTTCGTCCGCCGCGGCGCACCTCCCGGCTGATGATGAGCCTCTCCGGCGCATCGGGATCGTCCAACCCTTCAGCTTCCATCAGACAGCGGATATCGTCTGCTGCGGGCGAGCCGTCCGCGGCGCTCTCTGGGCTTTCGGGTTCACTCGTCGGCATCTCGGCTTCCAGTTGGAAAACCGCTTCGATCTCCGCCCGATCTGCGCCCGCCCGCACCATATCCGCCGTTGCCCTGTCGCCCAGCAACAGTCCGATGGCGTCGATAATGATCGACTTGCCCGCGCCGGTTTCTCCGGTCAGAATGTTCAGTCCATTGTGAAAACGAAGATGCAGCCGGTCGATGATCGCGAAGTCGCCGATCTGAAGCTCCGTCAGCGTCGCGACCGGTTCGACGCCGCCGCCGACTTCGGCTAGAAGAGATGGTTGCATGCGCCCCTGTTCTAAAGAGGGGCCGCGCGTTTGCGCAGTCATGGATTCAGGACGCGTCCTTGTCGTATCAGACCCGATGCTCAATGACTCTCATTCTAGCACATATGGACAGGCGGATGGAAGAGGTGCTCCCAAGGCGGCAGGGCAATTGCATCAGATTAGAAAAACCCTCCTGAGGCTGCCTGAATCGGGTAGGGGCGCCCCTTGTGGGCGCCCTTCTCAGGGCAAAACGCCGAGAACTGTGCAATTCATAGTGCGCAGTCGCAAATTCTAAAGGTCTTTCGCGACTGGAGGCCGGTTTCTTGTCCTAAAGAAATTGACAATCGGTAGGGGCGCCCCTTGTGGGCGCCCTTCGTGGGCTATTGTGGCGTCCGAATTTAATGTAGATCCCAAATGGGACCAAGAATTTTAAGATTGCAGAAGAGCGGGCGAGACGCCAGCGATTCTAAGATGACGGCCGTGCGAAAAGTCTAGGTTTCAAATTGAACTTACATTAGATGCGATTGCCCTGCCCAAGGCGGTGCATCCCGGACTTGGGGTTGTCCAGAGTAGCGGGCTGCGGATCCCAGTGTAACTCTCCAAAGGTAGCCGCAAACCCGCCCCCACTTTGGAATGCACCCTCTTCCATATCCAATCCGTATTTGTCGCTAGGCGGTTTCATGATATAATGCACCGATTGAAGGAGTATGACCAACATCGACAATGCGCTCCGCATACTGTGAGCTAAGGAGCTTAGCAAATGCTTTTTCTAGGAAATACAGCGCCGTTCCTTCTGCTGGGTCCAACCCTGGGTCCAACCGAACTGATTCTGATTCTGGTAATCGTCATTATCTTCTTTGGTGTCGGTCGGCTGCCGGAAGTATTCGGTGGACTGGGCAAAGGTATCCGCGAGTTTCGCCGGGCTGCCAAGGATGGAAGTGATGAGGATGATTTAGAGCCAACGGACGCCTCCCCCGCTGCGGAGAGCGCCGCGGAGAGCGTTGCGCCTGCCGTGACTTCTGAACCGAATCCACCGGAGAAAGTCTAACGTCCGCCTTGATTGATTGCCGGCTCCAGGGCTTCGATATGTACAACGGGCAGACTGGCAACCAACAATTCGGCCGACACGGCCTTCTCGATTCTGTCAGCACCTTGCATCTGAACCTTCCTGCGTAGTTGCCCAGCACCTGTTTGATTGTCGCTGACCACAGCTGTTCAGGCAGACAGACAATCAGACAGCTTGGTGCCTGGGTATTTTTTCTACGCATGGATAGCGCAACACGTAAAACTTCCGAGGTGAACGATGGATGTCTTCTTTATGATCGCAACAGTTATCATTGCCCTCACATTGATCGGCATCGTCCTGTTGCAAGGTCAGGGTAGTGGCTTGGGCTCCGCCTTTGGAGGCGATGCCGGCGTCCAGCGCACCCGCCGCGGCGTCGAAAAAACCATGTTCAATCTGACGCTTACCTTGGCGTCCCTGTTTCTCCTGCTCAGTCTCGTGACAGTCGCCCTTCGTTAGAAAACCAGTGGCCATTGGTCACTGGCCACTGTGATTTTTCCCATGTCGGATCAACAACCATTCGGAAGGTCGGGCAATCCGGGGGCCCAGAGAACGCCCCAAGCGCCTCGGTTGCATGCGACCCCATCCGGCTATCTGCCGGGACCGACCGCACGTCCCGGCGCTTCCGCGCCTCTGGGCCGATATATTCGCTGGCAAATGCTGCTGGCCGTCGTGGGTATCATCCTTCTCACGCTTCTGATGGGCGCCACCGCATATAACGTCTCCACGGTTCTGGTCCCGGAGCGGGGCGGCGTCTTCCGCGAAGGCGTTGCCGGCAACCCCCAATACATCAATCCACTGTTGTGCCACACCCACGAAATCGACCGCGATCTGTGCAGCCTTCTCTTTCGCGGTCTGACCCGCCTCGATCAACAGGGCCGGGTGGTGCCAGACCTGGCCGAGCGCTGGACCGCTCCGGATGGGCTTATCTATACCTTTACCCTGCGTGAAAATCAGTTCTGGCACGACGGCAAACCCGTAACCATCGATGATTTGCTGTTTACAATCGAGTTGATGCAAAACCCGGATTCACCGATCCTGCCCGACTTGGCGGAATTGTGGCGCTCAGTCACTGTAGAACCGGTCGATGAGCACACCGTGCGCCTTCTCCTCGACGAACCCTTTGCCCCGTTCCTCGACTTCACAACAATAGGACTGCTGCCAAAACATATCTGGCAGGACGTGCCCCCGTCTGAACTGCTCACCAGCCCCCTCAATTTACGCCCGGTTGGCAACGGCCCAATGCAGGCAACCTTGACATCCGCGCAGTTCATACGCCTGGAACGCAATCCGTATTCCAGTGAAGACATTCCCATGGTTTCCGCCCTCGAGTTCCATTTCTATCCCGACTATCCTTCAATTTACGCAGCTTACACAGAAGGCGAATTGGACGGTGTGAGCCAGGTAATGCAGTCGGACATCTCCTTGGCGCAAGCCCGTACGGATATGCAGCTCTTTTCCGCACCGCTATCGACGTATGTCGGTGTTGTCTTTAACCTGCAGAATCCGGATGTCCCCTTCTTACAGGACGCAATCGTGCGCCGCGCCCTCTATCACGCCCTGGACCGCGAGCAGCTTCTCGATGATGTGGTCGGCGGGCACGGCGTGCTCGCCTCATCTCCCATCCCGTCGAACAACTGGGGGCACGCGCCGGATACCCCCTCCTATGACTATGACCCGGTTGAGGCGGGACGCCTTCTGGATGAGAGCGGCTGGGTCGACACCGATGGCGACGGCACCCGCGACAAAGACGGCCTCCCCATGCAGCTCATCCTCCTCACAAACGACGGTCCAACCCGCATTGCGCTGATCGAACAGATCGCGGCGGATTGGCAGGCCGTCGGCGTCAAAGTCGTGGTGGAGAGCGTCAGCTTCGGCGGCTTCGTCAGCGATTTCCTGACACCGCGTCGTTTCGAAGCAGCCCTCCTCAGCTGGGATATCACCGGCGACCCCGATCCCTTTCCCCTCTATCACAGCAGCCAGATCGCTACAGGCCAGAACTACGGCGGATGGTCCAATCAAGAGGCGGATGACCTGGTAATCGAAGCCAGAAGCACAGTGGACCCGGAGAAGCGCAGAGCGCTTTATGCACAGTTTCAGCATCTCTTTGCCGCCGATGTGCCGGCCATCCCTCTCTACTACCCTGTGTATACCTATGGCGTCAGCGAGCGCGTCAAGGCAGTTCAGATTGGACCGTTGAACACGCCGGCCGACCGGTTTGCTACATTTCCCGATTGGTATATCCTCACCCGCCGCGTCCCCGCAAATCAACCGTTGAGTGAGGAATGAGCTTTTCTCCCCCCTTGGCTGGCTGAGCAGCCTATCACCTGCTCACCTGAATTCGTCCGATTTTTGCCCTCACACAAAAACGGGGAAACAACCGCGCAGACAGTGCCTGCGCTGAAAGCGATTTGACAGGATTCATACCCCCATGATATAAACTACCTTGCCGCGCCGCAGTGGCGGAATCGGAAGACGCGCTACGTTCAGGGCGTAGTGGGCTATAGCTCGTGGGGGTTCAAATCCCTCCTGCGGCATACAAGGGACCCAGATTTCCCGTCCGGGTTCCTTTTGTTCTTACCCTGTCGTGTTCACGGTGCCCTCGGACCGCGTCCCTTTCAGGCTGGGGCGCAGTCAATCTTTGCGCAACCCTGTCCGCCGAGGAAAACCTATGGGTCTTGTCCGCGTCCCAATCAATCCAAATCCGCATGACTTAAGACGCCAGCGTCACCCGGCCTATCCGGCCCTGCTGTTACTCGCAGTTGTCGTTGGCCTGTATTTTCTGTTCCAGCATGTAGAGCAACTGCGCGAGTTGGGCGCCGTGCACGCGCAGGTCGCCGAAATGCGCCAAAACATCGCGCTCGGTCTCCAAAACACGCTGGATTTGGAGGCAGAGTTGCGCTACGCCACTAGCGAAGAGTATGTCGTTCAGATGGCCCGCGGCGAATTGGGCTACATCAAGGAAGGTGATGAAGTCTATATTCTGTTGGACGTGCCCGACGCCCAGGTGGAGAGCCTGCCCACAGCACTGCCCGCAGACGTGGAGGACAATTCCTTCCGTCCTCTGGATTGGTCCTGGTGGCAGTCCTTGTTCCAACAGAGCCAAAAATAAATTGAATACGCCCCTGCTCAAACGGGGCAAACTGTCGAAAACGCAAAGCGCTGAAACTTGACGCCGCGCGGTTGGTGTGATACACTATCCTCTATTGGTGCGGGGTGGAGCAGTGGCAGCTCGTCGGGCTCATAACCCGAAGGTCGCAGGTTCGAATCCTGCCCCCGCTACCTCAGTCTAATAAAGCCGCCGAACCGAAATCGGTCGGCGGTTCATTTTTGACTCTGATTTACACGATTCACACGAACTGCTGCCGTTTCCGGCCCGGCGACGTAGCTCAGGCGGTTAGAGCGAGGGCTTCATAATCCCTAGGTCGGTGGTTCAAGTCCACCCGTCGCCACCTTCCGTATTGTACTGAAATCCGACAGGCAATGGGCATGGTCGCCACCGCGGCCGTGTCTATTGGCATATTGCTCCCCAATGGCACGCCAAACCGACACCGTCTCCGCATTCAGTCCGGAATCCGATATGAACTGGCCTGGATGCAGGTAACACCCTCGCCGTCCTGACCATAATAAGCGGTGCAGATCGAGCCGTCGGGCCGCTGAACCGAGGTAGGATAGCCCAGATCCCTGTTGGAAAAGTCATCCCGAAGGATCAATTCGTTGTCGATATCCCAACTCGCGCCCTCGTCGTTGCTCAAACAGGCGCGAATCCCGAAAGGCGCCCAACGACAGCCGTAGACGCACAGCAGGCGGCCATCCTGCAAGCGCAGCATGTGGGGCGGCAGGCCGCGCATCGGCGTCGGCTGCGCGCTGCTCCAGGTGCGTCCGCCGTCGTCCGAATGACACTGGTACAGATGATAATTGCCTTCTTCATGCGTGCGCAGCATCGCCAGCACGCGTCCGCCCGGCAGCGCAAGCAGGGCAGGTTCGAAGAAGCCGATCGTATCATCGACCGCGATCAGGCGTGCGCCGCGCCACGTGTGGCCTTGATCGTAGGAGGGCACGACAAATGAAGGACACGGGACCTGGCTCTCATCGTAACATGGCAGCAGCAGGCTCCCGTCTTCCAGTTCGGTGATCGGTCGCAGCGTGTACCCGGAGACAAAGGGAGAGACATCGACGCCGGCGCTCCCGTCCCAGGTGCGCCCGCCATCTTCCGAGCGATGCACATAGGTACCCTCCGCCACCGGATAAGAGCCGGCCCAGGCAAACCCCTCGCTCCGTCTAAAGCGCGCGTAGGCCGCGTCGGCGTCGGCTGCGTCCAGCGAGACAAAGCTGTTGCGCGCTGTATTGACCAGCAGCACACCGCTGGAAAGCTGCACCATGCCGGGGTCGTCCATACCGGCGAAGTCGTAACCGGCGATCACCTGCGGCCCATGCCAACTCTGTCCGCCGTCCTCGGATCGCAGCAGCATATTGAGCAGACTCGGGTCGAGATGCGTGATGGCGGGGCGGCGCATCGCCTCGCAGAAGGCCAGCACCCACTCGCCGTCCTGCAGGATCTTGATATCCGGCCAGGCGCAGTAGGCGTGGGGATTCTTGTAGATCAGCTGGTGGGTCAGTTCCGATGGGCGCATGGGCATTGCTTCCTTATATCTGACCGCTTTCGAGCATATCTCCGAACGGATTGTCCCTGATCTCCAGCGGGAAGTCGACGCGCGCCAACCCCCGCCGCTGCGATTCGTAGACGGCCATTATCATTTCCAGCGCGGCGCGGCCTTGCCTTCCGCTCGAGACGCTCTCGCGGTCCTGTTCGATGCAGTCAACCAGGTCGCTCACCGCGTTGACCCACGCGTGTTCCCGCTGCGTCGCCACCGGCTCCCATTCGACCGGCTCAGTCTGCATGCGCCAGCGGTGCAGATAGGGTTCCCAGCCGTAGCCGCCGGACCGCTCCAGGCTGTTGCCGGCGCCGTGCTGGATCGCCAGCCGCCCTTCATCCCCTTCGATCAGAATTTCGAACGTGCCGTAGCGGCGCCGCCCGCCCGACTCAAAGAAGAAGAGGCAACCGCTGTCCATGCGGAACAGCCCGCCCGCCAGGTCCTCGATTGTGACCGTCTTGTTGCCCCGCTCGACCGTGGCGAAAGCCCACTCCGGATCACCGGCGTAGAAGCGGATCAGATCGAAGAGATGCGTGACGTCGTGCATCAAATTACCGCCGCCCGCCGTCTCGTAATGCGAATGCCAGCTGGCGGGATCGCGCTGATCGGTCGTGAGCAGGTGGCCCCGGATCGTGCGTAGATTGCCGATCTCCCCCCGCTCGATCATCTTCTTCACACCAGTGTAATTCGCCTCAAAGCGCATCGAGTGGTTGACGATCAGTTTGGCGCCGGCGCGGTCGCAGGCCGCGATCATCCGGTCCGCCTCGTCGAGGTGGAAGGCCATCGGCTTTTCGCAGAGGATGCCGCGCGCGCCGGCCTCGGCCGCGGCAATCGTCACCGGCCCCTTCAGATTGTCCAGCGTGCAGACGCTGACGATATCCACGTTGGCCTGCGCCAGCATCTCCTCATAGCTGCCGTAGCGCTGCGGGATCGACCAGCGTTCGCAGAAGAGGTCCAGCTTGTCCGCGTCAATGTCGGCAGCGGCCGCCAACTGCGTACCGGGGACAAGCGTGTACGCCTCCGCGTGCAGCGCGGCCACCCTGCCGCAGCCAACGATTCCCACCGTGTAACGCTTGCCATCGCTCATTTGAATGCTCCTACCAGGGCGGCGCCCGCGCAGGAGAGCGTCATCGGAACAATGATGATCACCGGCGGGCGCATGGGGATTCTCGCGCTATATCTGACCTCTGTCCAGCATATCTCCGAACGGATTGTCCTGGATCTCCAGCGGGAAGTCGACGCGCGCCAACCCCCGCCGCTGCGATTCGTAGACCGCCATAATCATCTCCAGCGCGGCGCGGCCCTGCCGCCCGCTCGAGATGCTCTCGCAGTCATTCTCGATGCAGTCGACCAGGTCGGTGACCGCGTTGATGGTGGCGTTGTCCCGTTGTGTGGGGACAGGTTCCCACTCGACCGGCTCGGTGCGCCCGCGCCAGCGGTGCAGATAGGGTTCCCAGGCCCACCCGCCCATATTCCCCATGCTGTTGCGCGCGCCGTGCTGGATCACGAGGCGGCCTTCGTCCCCTTCGATCAGGATTTCGAACGTGCCATAGCGCCGCCGTCCGCCCGACTCGAAGAAGAAGAGGCAGCCGCTGTCCATGCGGAACAACCCGGCGCCGAGGTCCTCGACTGTGATCGCCTTGTTGCCCCGCTCCACCGTGGCGAAAACCCACTCCGGATCGCCGGCGTAGAAGCGGATTAAATCGGTCAGGTGCGTGCCATTGTGCATCAGTTCGCCGCCGCCCGCGGTCACGAACTGCGAATGCCAGCTGCTGGGATCGCGCTGATCGGTCGAGAGCATGTTGGCGCGGATCGTGCGCAGATTGCCGATGTCGCCGCGCTCGATCATCGCCTTCACTTCGATGAAATTCTTCTCGAAACGCATTGAGTGGTCGACAACAAGCTTGGCGCCGGCGCGGTCGCAGGCCGCGATCATCCGGTCCGCCTCTTCCAGGTCGAACGCCATCGGCTTTTCGCAGAAGATGCCGCGCGCGCCGGCCTCGGCCGCGGCAATCGTCGCCGGGCCGTGCAGATTGTCCAACGTGACGACGCTGACGATATCGACGTCGGCCTGCGCCAGCATCTCCTCATAGCTGCGGTAGCGCTGCGGGATCGACCAGCGTTCGCAGAAGAGATCGAGCTTGTCGGGGTCGATGTCGGCAGCGGCCACCAGCTGCGTATCGGGCACGTGCGTATACGCCTCCGCGTGCAGATTCGCCATCCTGCCGCAGCCGACGAGCCCCACCGTATATTGCTTGCCATCGCTCATTTGAATGCTCCTACCAGGGCGGCGCCCGCGAAGGTGCGCATCATCAGGATAATAATAATTGCCGTCGGTATCGACGCGATCACATAACCGGCCATCAGCGGCCCGAACATCACCTGGGTGTTGCCGGTGAACGTCGCCAGCCCCAACATCAGCGTAAACTTTTCTTTCGAGCGCAGCACCAGCAGCGGCCACACATAGTCCCCCCACGACGACAGAAAAGTGAGCAGGCCGACGATCGCCATGATCGGTCGCGACAGCGGCAGCGCGATCAGGCGGTACATCTGCAACTCGGTGCCGCCGTCCATCCTGGCCGCCTCGAACAGCTCCTCCGGCAGATCGGAGAAGAAACCGGTCAGCAGAAAGACGGCAAAGGCAATCCCGCCGGCGATATAGGGCAGGATCAACCCCCACAGCGAGTTCATCAGCCCGAACTCGACGATCAGCAGGTAGCGGCCGATCAACGTCAGGACGCTGGGGATCATCAGCAGCGACAGCACCAGGTAGTAGGCCCCGTCCCGCCAGGCGAAGTCGATGCGCGCAAACGCGTACGCGGCCAGCGACGCGCACAGCAGCACGCCCGTAACCGCCCCGATGCTGACGAGGCTGCTGTTAATAATGGAGCGATAGATCTCGTTCCACGCCATCACATAGTTCTGCAGCTGCAGCGGAAAGGCCGGCAGCCAGAAATTTACCAGCAGCTGCTGGAAGCTCTTGAGCGAGGTGAGGATTGCAATGAAGAAGGGGAAAAAGGTCAAAAAGAGGAGAAATAACAGCACCGCATGATGCAGCGAGCCTTTGAACCGGTCGCTAAGCTCCGCCTGCGCGGCGTCGGGCGATGATGTGAAGGGCCGGTCGACTGTCTGCTCGGTCATCAGGTCTCCCTGGTGCGTCGCGTGCGGGCGAACGGCGACGTTGTGTAGCGGAAGCTCAGCAGCGTCAAAATGAAGATGGCGATGAACAACGTCACACCGATTGTTGCGCCGTAGCCCATCTGGTCCCCGCGGAACGCGGCCATAAAGAGCAGCAGACCGGGCACCAGCGACGCCTTGGCCGGCCCGCCCGCCGTCATGATCAGCACAAAGGCGAAATCCTGGATGATGCCGATCATCGTCTGGATCGCCACCAGCTGAATCGAAGTGACCACCAGCGGAATGTCGATCCGCACCATCCGCTGCCAGACATTGCAGCCGTCCATCACCGACGCATCCAGCACCTCATTGGGGATCTGCTGCAAGCCGGCGTAGAAGATCATGAACGGCCAGCCCGAAATCCAAGGGAAGCTGACGAGCAGCAGCGCCAGAATCACCAGGCTCGGCTCGGACAGCCACGCCGTCTGCCACTCCTCCAGGCCGAAACTCCCCAGCATGCGATTAAGCACACCGATCTGAGGCAACGGGTTGTAGATGAACTTCCAGATCATGATCGTGACCAAAAAAGGCACCACCATCGGCAACACGAAAAGCGTGCGGTACCAGTATTTGGTGCGTTCCCGCTTCAGGTTGAAGACCAACTCCGCCACCAGGAAGGGCGAGATGCGCTGCAACATCCAGCCGAGGAAGAACCAGCCGAGATTGCGCGTGGCGACGTGCATGTTGGGGTCGTTCACCATCGTTATGAAGTTCTTGAACCCAACGAACCGCTCCACCGTAAAGCCGTCCCAGCGAAAGAGGGTATGATAGATGACATTGACTGTCGGCTGGTACATGAAGATGACTAGAAAGAGGAAGGTGGGCAGCAGAAAGAGGAACGCGGTCAGGTTGCGGCGCAGCACCCGGCGGCGCCCCCGCCACAGTCCACTATCGAGACCGGCGTCGGCAGTCTGTACTGACATGGGGTTCGCAAGGGCCAACGGCCAGTGATCTGCTGATCACTGACCACTGGCCACTATCCACTGTTGTTAGGCGTTGAACGGCATCACGAACGGTTCGCTGGGGACCGTGTAATCGCCCCACGGCGGCGGCGTGTAGTCGGCCTGCATCTTCTCCCACTCCGCAGCCTCTTCGTGCAGCTCTTTGTCGACGAGGAAATTCTCGATGAAGGTCGGCAGCACGTCGATCTGAATCTGGATCATTTCTTCCAGTGTCATATCGTCGGCGAAGTAGGCCTGAATCGCCGAGAACCACTCGTACCAGAAGTGCCAGTCGCCGATGCGGTCGGAGGAGAATCCGGGCTTGGCCGTCTTTGCTTCATAGTCGCTGACCAGCCCCTTGACGTCGTCGTCGACCTCGATGTCTTCGAGGCCCTTGATCGTCGGCAGCACCAGGTTTGTGCCAAGCCGCTCCTGGATCAGCCGCTCCGTATTGGCCGGCGTCGTCATGAACTTGAGAAAATCGATGGCCAGGTCGACGTGTCCCCGTTCGCGCGCCGTCTTGGTCACCGTCTTACTCTCGGTCCCGCGCGCGATCAGCCAGGTCGGGTCCTCTTCGCCCCACGGCGTCAGCTTATTTGTGAGGCGCGGCAGATTGAAGACGCCGAACTTGTCAGTGCCTCCCAGCTCCATCAGCTGCGGCCAGATGCGGTTCGCGTTCCATACCATCGCCGTCTGCTCGGTCATGAAGACCTCGCCATAGCCGATCGCCGAGGTGGTCTGCGCCATCTGAATATAGCCGGGCTGGTAGTAGTTCGTGACCTCTTTCCAAATACGCGTCGGCTCGACCCAGTAGGGTGCGTCCAGCCGCACGATGCCGGCGATGGTGGCGCGGGTCTGCTCGACGTCGCTGCAGAAGCCGTCGCCGTTGATGTCGATCAGGTCGAACAGCCCCATCGCCCGCACCAGGTAGTCGACCATGCGGTCCCATTCCCAGCTGAGCAGCGTGCTCTCCACCGGGATCACGCCCGTATCGAGGATCTGCTGGCACGCCTGGTAGTAGTCGTGATAGGTCTTGTCGGGAGGTCCGGAGAGGCCGGCCTCGGCGAACATCTCCTTGTTGTAGGCGATCACCAGTCCCGGGCCGCCCCAACCGACGGGAATGTCGTAATTGTTGCCGTCGGCCAGCACGATCGGATGCACATCCTCGAACCACTGGTCGAGCCAGCGACTGTTGCCCGGCTGGCCCGCGGGAATATACTGGTTCGGCTGATTCAGGTACTCGGTCGTCGGGACAATCGTGTCCTTGTCGTAGATGAAGGAGAGGCCGTACGTGAAGGTGATATCCGGCAGCGTTCCTGCGGCCGCGCCGGCCTTGAAGTAGGTCGGCTGGGTCATCGCCTCGGTCGCCCTGAACGGCTCCTCAAAGACGACCTCGACGCCGGGGTGCATATCCTCGTACTCCGCCGCGATGTTCAGGATCTCGTGGAGCGCCACCGGCGTATCCGCGGTTACCTTGCCCGGAACGTACTGCATGTCGATCGTCAGTTCACCGGTCATTCCTGAGCCTTCGGCTCCGTCTTCTTCATCGGTCATTGGTGCTGTCGGCGCCGCACAGGCGACGATAAGCCCAGCGACAGCGAGACCTCCACTTCCGATCAGAAATTGGCGGCGAGACAGTACTTTGTTCATTGCAGCCTCCTAGTGGTTAGGTTTAGCCGATAGCGATAGGTGAAATAAGTACAGAAAAGGGGCGGTTGAAAGAGCGCTTTGCGCCTGAATATAGCATCTTCTACGCGTGCAGTCAAACCGGTTTTTCGGATCAGACAGTCGGCGAGACATTCCTGAAAACATCGACGCCCATTCTGTTCTACAATATAGTCAAAGCTGCGAAGAGTGGGTTTGGCCTTCGCCCTCCCCAGGTTTTCGGACACATTGTGCCATTGTACGATTCACACGAAACACATCCTGTTCCGACCCGGCGACGTAGCTCAGGCGGTTAGAGCGGGGGCTTCATAATCCCTAGGTCGGTGGTTCAAGTCCACCCGTCGCCACCTCCAATTTTTCACCGGAGACCAAATAGAGCCACTGGCCGGTATCACAGCCAGTGGCTCTATTTTTCTACTTATGATTCTTACCAAAGTCGCTAGAAAGGCGGTTTGAAGCCGTCTTTGCCCTCCCCTAATTCCGGCAAGCCACGGTCCTGCAATTCCTTTTTCAGATGCTGGAAGAACTCCTGGTAGCGTTCCAGATATTGGTGGGGAAACTCTTTCAGACTGCAGCCCAGTTTTTCAGCCATTAACGCAAACGCTTTGTCTCTTGTGCCAGCCAGGAAGCGGCCGCGACTGAAGTGAAAGGGTTGGGCAATAAAATTCTGGACACCAGTGTCAATCAGGCTCTCAGTGAATTGGTGGCTGTCATTGACCAACAGGACCGGAGTCATCGTGATGCAGGTATCGAGCCCGGCAGCCTGTACCTCCCCAATTGCCTTCAACCGCACTGGGTTGGAGGGGCAGGAAGGCTCAAAGGTACGCCGGATACCCTCATCGTCTGTAGTAACGGTCATGTTGATTTGAACACGTCCGCCATTCTCTTCAATCTGACGATAAAGGTCAACATCCCGCACCACGGTTGGGCTGCGGGTCTGCACAACCAGCTTGGGTTTATGATGGTCAGCCATTAGTTTAAGAATCTGGCGGGTCAATTCTACTTCCCGCTCCACTGGCTGATATGGGTCCGTCACACTGCTCATGTAAATGCGCTTGCCATCCAGGAAGCCCGGCTTGCGCTTTTTCAACAACGCAGCAGCATTCTCCTTGACAGTGACCCAATTGCCCCACTTATTTTGTTTTTCGATATCCCGACTGAAAAATGCCGCATAGCAGTAAGTACAACCGAAAGAGCAGCCGCTGTAGGGGTTGAGCGTATAGTCATAGGCGTCCATGAATCCGGTCGCCCGGGTCAGTATTTCGCGGGAGGGGGCGTAGGTGACAGCGGTGGGGCCGATACGATCTGGCCGGATGGCGCTAGGTGGCTCATCCTCAGGGAAAACGCCAACATCGTCACCAAAAAGGCTGCCTTGCATTGGCATCTTAGCATTTGACATTGTTGACTCCCAAGGGGTAGGGACAATCTGTCTTTCGAGTCAGATGACCTGTAGTAAAGTTTGTCAGGTCAAAAGGGAATGTTATACCCGTATTGTAGAATGCAGTCCCTTACATGTAGGAAAGGACGCCAGCCCCTGTAAAACTCATCAACTGTTATAAAGCCGTTTTCTTGAGCCCACTTACTAATGTACGAGGTTAGACATTTTTCCCCTGAGGAGGGAAGCGAACACTGTGATGGCACGTCAAAAGGGGGGAAAACTGTCTGCAACAGAGAAAGGTTCCTGGCTCCATTCACCCATTCTGTTGAATGAAAGCAACTGAATGCTCCTGCTATAGGATCGACCCGCTCATAAAGTCTACGAATCACCTCTTTCAAAAAATAATTCTCTTGGTCTTGATAAATGACGTGGAATGCTGTCAGCCACGTCTCACAGTCAAGCTTTTCCCCTACCTTTCTCCAGTCAACGTGTTGGTTGTAATCTAAGACTTCCACAGCGCGTGCTAAGTCAGTATCATTACATTCATTGTGTACTCGCTTGACGAAAGCCTGCCAGACAAACTCGCCCATTTCCAACATGGGCGCGCTAATGTCTAATTCATCAAAGTAGATGCGTTCAATTTTGTGGTCTCCTTTCATGGCTTCGGCCGCCATCAGCGCGGCCCCTATACGCCCTGCTGAGGTCCCCGCTCCCAAATCGACGATTCTGAGCGAATTCCAGCGGCTAGACACTAGGGCCCTCTTTCTTTTGAGCGAGGAAAACGCCCGCCACGCCATGTTAATGTGATTGATTTGATAGACTATGACATATGCAGACAGAATATAATCATCATCGTAATTGGGCTTCTCAAATTTATTCAGTTTACTCTTCAAATCGTTTATGGCAACGGAAGCCCTGTTTTGGGAAGGTGCTCGGTTGTGCGTAGCCCACCATTTATTCAACGCATCGGCGCAAGACTTGTCCAGCAACGTAGCTATTCTTTGACTGTCCATCACTACCGGTCTCTTTCTTTTTGACGGTGGACCAATAATTAAGCGGAGACACACCCCACTTAACTCTAGTCAATTATAATCTCCTAGTCATCTCTAAGCCAATCGCAACGGTTCACAATTGTCCTCCTTCGAGCATATCTCCGAACGGATTGTCCCGGATCTCCAGCGGGAAGTCGACGCGCGCCAACCCCCGCCGCTGCGATTCATAGACGGCCATGATCATCTCCAGCACGGCGCGGCCCTGCCTTCCGCTCGAGACGCTCTCCCGGTCCTGCTCGATGCAGTCAACCAGGTCGCTCACCGCGTTGATCCACGCGTGTTCCCGCTGCGTCGCCACCGGTACAGATAAGGTCCCCAGCCGTAGCCGCCCGACCGCTCCAGGCTGTTGCCGGCGCCGTGCTGGATCGCCAGCCGCCCAGCGCTTTCTACCCCTTCAGCCCCGACAGACTGATGCCGCCAATGATATATTCCTGCGCCAATACGAAGAGGATGATGATCGGGAACGAGACAATCGTAGAACCGGCGAATACGGCCGGCCAGTTAATCTGATTGACGTCGCGGAACAACGCGATCCCAACAGTGACCGGATACTTCTTCCAGTCGGAGAGAATGATCAGGGGCCACACAAACGAACTCCACTCGTTGAGGAAGATAAAGACGCCCAATGTCACCATTGCCGGTTTGGCCAGAGGCAACATGATGCGCCAATAGGTGCCGAAGAAACCGGAGCCGTCAATGCGGGCGGCATCCTCCAACTCGCGCGGGATATTGAGGAAAAATTGGCGCAACAGGAATATACCGAACGCGCCGGCAAAACCCGGCAGCACCACCCCCGTGAATGTGTTTGTCAGCCCCAACCCATGCGCAATCAGAAAGGTTGGGATCAGCGTAACCGAACCCGGCAGCATCAACGTCGCCAACACCGCCAGAAAGAGCGTCTCCCGGCCCGGAAAATCAACACGCGCAAACGAATAGGCCGCCAAAGAGTCGATGAAAAGCTGGACAATCAATACCGCTGCCGCATACAGAATGCTGTTACCCAGATATATCCCCATCCGTCCGATCGTCAGAGCATCATAATATGTGCTCAACGTAGGCGGCATCGGAATGACCGAATAGGGGTTGGTGAAAAAATCGGTCCGGCTCTTGAACGAGTTGGCCAGCATCCACAGATAGGGAAAGATCATGCTGATCGCGAGCGCAATCAGCAGCACATAGACGATGATGGTAAAACTGCGCCTGGTTGCAACCAGAAGCAGTCTGTCCTGTGCTCTCGCCCCGCCGCCGGGGTTGGATAGTGTGCGCGCCATGACTCAGTACAGCTCCCGCGAGATGAACAACTTTAACTGCAGCGCCGAAAAGAAGAAGATTACACCGAACAGCAACCAGGAGATCGCGGACGCATAACCCATTTCGAAACGTTGGAATGCGTAGTGATAGACGACCATCTGCACCGTCTGCGTCTGGTTCATCGGGCCGCCCTGCGTCATGATGAAAACCTGCGTGAAGACCTGAAACGCCGCGATCGTCAAGGTTACGAACGCGAAGATCAGCGAGTTCCGCAACAGGGGAATGGTGATTTTCCAGAAGGTGTGCCAGCGGCCCGCGCCGTCCACCTTGGCCGCTTCATAGAAGACCTCCGGGATTTCGGCCAGGCCAGCCAGGAAGATGATCATGTAGTAGCCGACCGCGCCCCAAATCGTCATGATATAGAGAGATCTCTGAAAACATTGACACCTACTCTGTTCTATATTACAGTCACAAATGCCCTTCAGCGGCTCGTGACCGACTACAGACCACCGCAGTTTCAGCGCCGACGGCTTGTCAGCGAAAGAGAGGAACCATGAGCGCAGCATCATTGGCAAGCAGTATCGAAAGTCAGACCACGGCGCCCGGGCCCCGCACCGTGGAGGAACTCGACCTGCTGCTCTCAGAACCCTCCCCCGCCGCTCTGGCCGCCCTCGACAACTTGGACTCGGACCTGGTCATCCTCGGCGTCAGCGGCAAGATGGGCCCCACCTTGGCGCGCATGGCCGTGCGCGCCCTCGATCAACTCAACTCGCCCCATCGCGTCTATGGCGTCGCCCGCTTCAGCCAGCCCCACACGCGCGACCAACTGGAGGACTGGGGCGTCCAGACCATCACCTGCGACCTGCTGGACCGCACGCAGCTCGCATCCCTGCCCGACAGCGGCAACGTGATCTTTATGACCGGCCAAAAATTCGGCACCACCGGCAATCAGCACATGACCTGGGCCATCAACACCTACCTGCCTGCGCTGGCCTGCGAACGCTATCTGAACGCCCGCATCGTCGCCTTTTCCACCGGCAATGTCTATCCGCTCGTGCCGGTCGTCGAAGGCGGCCCCCGCGAGAGCGATCCCCTGGACCCGGTCGGCGAATACGCCATGTCCTGCCTGGGGCGCGAGCGCATATTCGACTACTTCGCGCGCCAACACGGCCTGCGCTGCGCCATCGTCCGCCTCAACTATGCGGTCGAAATGCGCTACGGCGTTCTCGTTGACATCGCCCGCCAAATGTACGCCGACCAGCCCGTCGCCCTCGACATGGGCGCCGCCAATGTGATCTGGCAAGGGGACGCCAACGCCCAGGCTCTCGCCCTCCTCGACCACTGCGCCGCGCCGCCCTTCGTGCTCAACGTCACCGGCCCCGAGACCGTCTCCGTGCGCCGCGTAGCCCAGATATTGGGCGGCATGCTCGGCAAAGAACCCCGTTTCAGCGGCGAGGAAGCGCCTACGGCGCTGCTCAACAACGCGGCCAAGGCCGCGCAGCTTTTCGGCTACCCGCGCGTCTCCCTGCACCAGATGCTGCAGTGGATCGCCGACTGGGTGCAAAATGACGGCGCATCGCTCGATAAACCCACCCATTTCGAGACCCGCGACGGGAGCTTCTGATGCCGCAGCCTTCTTCGACCTCTGCATTGCGACAACATCTGCGCAACGGGCAGGTCATCCCCGCCCACCCTCTCGCCCTCACCGCCGACCTCAAGCTCGATGAGCGGCGCCAGCGCGCCCTCACCCGCTACTACTGCGCCGCCGGCGCCGGCGGTGTCGCCGTCGGCGTGCATACCACCCAGTTCGAGCTTCACCAGCCCCAATACGGATTGCTGGAGCCGGTGCTGGAACTGGCCTCCGAGACGGTTGACCAGCATCTGCGGCAGTCCGGTCGCCCCTTCGCCAAGGTAGCCGGCATCGTCGGCGATACGAACCAGGCCCTGCGCGAGGCAGAGCTGGCTCTGGCGCACGGTTACGACGCCGGCCTGCTCAGCTTGCGCGCCCTGTCGCAGACCCCAGCGCCCCAACTCCTGGAGCACTGCCGGCAGGTTGCCGAGGTTATCCCCATCATCGGCTTCTATCTGCAACCGGCGGTGGGAGGACAGGTGCTGCCCTACCGCTTCTGGCGCCAATTCGCCGAAATCGAGAACGTCGTCGCCATCAAGATCGCGCCGTTCGACCGCTACAAAACCCTGGACGTGGTGCGCGCCGTAGCCGAGTCATGCCGCAGTGAAGAGATCGCGCTCTACACCGGCAATGACGACAACATCGTCGCCGACCTGCTCACGCAGTTCGACTTTGGTGCGCCGGGCACAGACAAGTCAAGCACAGACACGCCGCCGCTGCGCATCGTCGGCGGGCTTCTCGGCCAGTGGGCCGTCTGGACCCGCGCAGCGGCCGCCATGTTGCAGGCGATCCACAGCCAGGGCGCAGCCGGCGCGCTCGACCATCAACACTGGCTCACCTACAGCGCCCAGCTTACCGACGCCAACGCCGCCGTTTTCGACAGCGCCCACAACTTTCACGGCTGCATTTCAGGCGTCCATGAGCTGCTGCGGCGGCAGGGCCTTCTGCAGGGCATCTGGTGCCTGAACCCGGCGGAGAGCCTCTCCCCAGGCCAGAGCGAGGAGCTCGACCGCGTCTGCCGCGCCTATCCTCACCTCACCGACGACGACTTCGTGGCCGAGCATCTCGACGAATGGCTGCGTTAGCCGCAGCCCTCAGTTCACACGCGCTACATCGCAACGCGAGCGCGCGCCCTTACTAAAAACTCAAAACTGAAAACTAGAAACTAACCCATGCTTAAAATCGGAATCGCAGACCTCGATACCTCCCACCCGGGCCGCTGGCTACCGATTCTGCAGGAGTGGGATGATGTCGCCGTCGTCGCCTGCTGGGACGGCGGCAGCGTGCGCCCGCCAGGCTATGCCCAGCAGTTCGCGGCCGAGCACAACATCCCCGCGGCCGTCCCCGCGCTGACCGACATGATTCCGTTGGTGGATGTGGTCTTTGTTCAGAGCTGCAACTGGGACCTGCACGCGCAACGCGTCAGGCCATTCATCGAGGCCGGCAAGGGCGTCTATATCGACAAACCGCTCGCCGGTAACGTAGCCGATCTGCTGCAACTGAAGGAGTGGGTGGCGCAGGGCGCCGACATCATCGGCGGCTCATCGCTACGCTGCTGTGAAGAGGTCAAGCGGGTCCATGCGCAGACCCAGGGGAGCGACCTCCACACCATCTTTGCCAGCGGGCCGAACGACTTCTTCAACTACGGCATCCACGTCGTCGAAATGGTCCAGGGCGCAATCGGCCTGGACCGCAGCACGCCCGCCGTCGCCGTAACGCATCTCGGCAGCCACAACGCAGTGCGGCTCCTCGTCGACTACCAAGACGGCCTGCAGGCCGTGCTCGAACTGCAGGCCGCCGCCGGTTTCTCACTCTCCGTCAGCGCCGACAACGGCCACTGGTCGGCTACCGTCCAGAGCGATTTCTACCGCGCGCTCCTGCAGGATGTCGTCGCCCACTTCCGCGGCGAGAGTCCCTTCCCCGCCGACATTGACATGCTGTGCGAAGCGGTGATGGTGCTCCTGGCCGGCCGCGAGAGCATGCGCCGCGGCCGCCTCACGCCCGTCCGCATTGACGAGCTCCCCGCGGACGCGCCCGGCTTCGACGGCGACAGCTTCACCGCCGACTACCGCGCCGCCGTGGGTTGACCCCGCGCCTCAACTGCGCATACCCCAGACGCTGATCGCCTTCTCAACAAAGGCGGGGATCCCAATCTGCCCCCGTATCTCATCGACATCCACGTCCGCATAGACCCCACCATCCCGCAAGACCAACGCCGAAGCCACTCCCGCAGCCTCCCCCAACGCCATCATCGTGCGTGAAAGCCGGCATGAAGAGGCCGCAATGTGCGAGAAGGATGCCCCCCGCGACGCAGCGATCAGATTGTCATACTCCTTGGGCAACAGGCAGCTGAAGGGGATGCCATAGGGCTGCTCCAACTCCTTGAGATTGGAGCCCCTGACATTGCGCTCGCCGTGCGTATCCAGCGGATGGTCGGCCACGGCGATGATCTCCTCCTGCCGCGACTGGCGCAGCAGACCGGCGCGCACATCCTGCTCACGCAGCACATAGCTGCCCACCAGCCGGTGCGATTCGCGGATGCCCACCAGCGGAAACATGCTCTTGAAACGGTAGCGATCAAAGCCATAGTCGGTCTGCATCCGCCGCCAGTGCGCGTGCATGCGCGCCTGCCCGATCGCCTGCGCCTGCGGATACGGCATGCTGTGGAACTCCGCGCCCTCCATCGTCGGCAACACATTCACGCACAGGTCGCCATTCGGATACTCGGTAACATGGGCGGCCGGCCTGTGCGTAGCCAACCAGTCCTGGATCGCAGGCGCGCGGGCCGCGGGCGGCAGCTCATCAACTCCCGCTTCGTCGGCCGGCGTCACCCGAAAAACCTGCGAAATACCGTTGACAATCGGAGACGCGCTGTCGGGGGCCGACGGCTCCTGGTAGCGACTGTGCTCTTCTTCGCCAAAGGCCATACCGCACTCGGCCGCCCGCGCCAGGTGGCAGCCGCCGGAGCAGTCGATAAAGAGCTTGCTGCGAACCGTATAGGGGCGGGTGCCGTCCAGCGGTTGGGCCGTGACCGATACAATCTGCCGCCCCTGCACGCTTACGTCGGCAAAACGGGTACGATAGCGAATTTCTACACCCGCCTCGCGCAGCATCGCGTCCATCGCCGCGGCCATCACGTCCGGCTCGAAGTGGACGCGCCGCACCTCCGGTTTGGGCAGCCCGGCGCGGCGCAGCGAGCTCTCATAGGAGCTGTGCGGATCGAGGCGCGAGAAGCCGTATGGCTCCTCCTTGCTCGAAAAGTGGACCGTCCTGCCCACGCCGATCGCATTCGGGCTCAGTCGCGCAGCCAACTCATAATGTACCCCCGGCCCCCCGATCCCCGGCTCCCAGTTGTTGACACCCCCCACCGTCGAGGTGCCGCCCAGCTGTGCCATGCTGTCCAGCAGCAAAATACGCGCCCCGGGCTCCGCACGCGCCGCCCGGATCGCCGCCCCAAAACCGCCCGAACCACCGCCTATAATCAGAATATCCGTCTCAATCATATCATTCCCCAGTTGCCAGTCCCCGGCTCCCAATGACCAGTGGCCTGTGAAATAACAGGCCACTGGTTACTCCCCACTATCCACTATCCACTGCAGTTCTCACTCTATCGCATCATCCGGGCTGAAGATGGCCGCGGCCATCGTGTTGATCGTTTCGATATCGTTCAAGGCATTGACAGCTTCGGTCACCCCAGCCAGGTTATTCGCCTCCAACGCGGCCAGATAACCCTTCCACTCCTCCTCGATATCCATATCCGGGTTCAGGACGACCCTGGCCGCGAACTCATTGGCCAAACTTTGCAGCGCCCCCAGTTCGTCCAGAATGGTGGCGTTATCGCGATCGACCAGATAGTTGATATGCCGTTTTTCCTCCAGGGCATCCTTCAAAACGCCCTGCACATAGCTCATCATGTCGTCGGGGACATCGATCCACTTCACATTATCTCGCCGGTAATCGAAGTAGGCCGGCGGCTCATTCTTGAACAGATAATCGCGCGAGTACAGGTCGTATTGCGGACTGTCGTTCAGGATCGCATCGCGGCCGCGCGTCACGGGGACGCCGTCGACCAAGTCATAGGTGATGCCCTCGACACCCACCGTCATCAGATCCCAGCCTTCGGTATATTGCCAGTTGACGACGCGGAAGAAGGCATCTGCCTCAGCGGCTGTCGCCGCGATCGTCAAAGCCGCTCCGGTGCTCTGCGCATTGGGCACGACCATCGGTCCGCTCGTGATACCGGTCGGGCCGGTCAGGCTGCAGATGTAGCCCGTGTCCGCATTGGCGTCAGGATGGGCGTTGCGGATCGCCTCCAGGCGGAAATGCTTGAAACGCGGCCAGTC
The DNA here is from genome assembly GCA_965220715.1 of Caldilineaceae bacterium. Taxonomy (GTDB): domain Bacteria; phylum Chloroflexota; class Anaerolineae; order Caldilineales; family Caldilineaceae; genus Bin5. Next base: position 639,592 of record OZ244843.1, on the reverse strand, counting down.
GGTGGTGACAGCGGTATTGCCGGCGTAGAATTTGAACAGCCCGCGGTCGGTGGCCACCATGAAGGTGGGGTCCATCAGCCCATCGGCAAAGAGTTCTCGCACCCACTGCAACCCGTCCTTCAGGGCCGGCAACGTATTGGCGAAAACAAGCTGGCTGGGATCATCCGGCGAAGGCACCCACGCCAGGTGATCGACGCCAAAGGCGCTCAGAAAGACCTCCATCGACCAGGTAATGCTGTCCAGACGGTTGGGCACGAACGGGATCAACGGGTCGCCGATGTTGCCGGGGTCCTCGTCGCGAACCCGCTCCAGGAAGGTGCGGAACTCGGCCAGCGTGGTCGGCTCCTCCATGCCCAACTTTTCCAGCCAGTCGGTGCGGTAGTGCAGACAGCGCGGCAGATTGCCCGTGATACGGGGAATGTGGTAGATCATCCCGTCAGCCTGGCGGTTGTTCTCCCAGACTTCAGCCGGGAAGGCGTCGCGCACAGTCGGGTACTTGTCCAGATACTCGTCTATCGGGATCAGCAGTCCATCGTTGAGATACTGTTTGAACTGCCGCGTAGTCGGGTTGATGCGGATGACGTCGGGGTAATCGCCGGCGGCCATCAGTACGTTGCGCTTCTCCGCGTATTCAGGACTGGGCACAAACTGATAGTCCATATCCACGCCGGACCCCGCCTCGATCAACCCCACCCACTCGTTATCCGGCACCCAGCTGTCGCCGATGCCCAGATAGACGACCGTAACGTCCTCTGCCGCCTCCTCAGTCGTACTCGCGGCCGGCGCGGCCGCACAGGCGCTTAGCAGGACCAAGCCTACAATGATAAGTGGCAGACACAACATAATACGTTTCACAGCGACTCCTCCTAATCTGTACATTGGTTCAATCAAACGAAAATCCTGCCGACTATTCCTGCTGGAGGAACATGTCGTATGGAAATCAGGTATCGTTGCGGCATCACCTCCTCCGTTCTCAATACCTACCCAGCCATAGCCAATTGAAGCCGTTTCTCGCTCCTCACTCCTCTTCACTCTCTTCTCGCCTTTGGGCGGTCGGGCCTTCGGCCCTCCCTTGTGCGGGGGGATTCCCCCCGCAACGCCCCCCTCCAAAACCACGCCCCGCCAGCGCCGCACTAGTCTCCTGCCACTATCCACTATCCACTAGCAGTACCAACGGTGTCACTAAAAACTCACCCACCAACTACCCTTTCTCGGCGCCCAACACGATACCCTGTACGAAGAACCGTTGCACAAAGGGGTAAAGGAGCGCCATCGGCACGATCGCAGCGATCACCGTAGCTGCCCGGATCGTAAGCTGGCTAACTTCGGCATTGCCGTACATGTCCTGGTTGCTGAATCCGATCTCATTCAAATTGGCCTGGATGACAACAGAGCGCAGCAGCACCTGCAAGGGCCATTTCTCCGGATCATAGATATAGAAGATGCCGCGAAAGAACTCATTCCAATGGGAGACGGCGTAAAACAGCCCCATCGTCGCAATCGCCGGCAGCGACATCGGAATCACAATCTGAAACAAAATGCGTCGTTCGCTGGCGCCGTCCATCCGCGCCGACTCGATCACCGAGTCCGGCAGGTTCTCGAAGAAATTGCGCAACAGAATCAGATAAAACACGTTGACCAGGGTCGGCCAGATCATTGCCCACAGGCTATTGATCAGCCCCAGGCTGCGTACCAGCATAAAGCCGGGTACGAGGCCCGCGCTAAAGACAAAGGTAACCATGATGAAGAGCATGATGAACTTCCGCCCCGGCAGATCCCGCCGCGAGAGCGGGTAGGCCGCCGACGCCGTAACCAGAAGGTTGAGAAAGGTGCCCACCACCGTAATGAAAACGGTGACGCCAAAGGCACGTATCAGCGCTTTGCCTTTGAAGATGAAGATATAGGAGTCCAGCGTAAAACTGTGCGGCCACAACAGAAGCACCGCCTGCGCGACCTTTTCAGGGCTGCTCAGCGAGGCGTTGACCGTATGCCAGATCGGCAGCAGACTTATGATGCCGAGCAAAAGCAGCACGCCGTAGATAACTGTTTCGGCCAGACGATTGCTGTGCCATCTGGCCCGCAACGGCTGTTCTTCGTAGTCTGTGGTTTCGATATGCGCGCTCATAGGTCTGCGCTACCAGAGTGTCGGCTGATCGGCGCGTCTGAGAATGTAGTTGGCCAGCACTATCATGATCGCTGCGATCACGGAACGGAACAGGCCCACCGCCGTCGCCAGGCTGAAACGGCCGTCTACCAGCCCGATTCGATAGATATAGGTATCCAGAATGTCACCAACAGAAAAGACGGCCGGGTTGTACATCACAAAGACCTGCTCAAAACCGGCTTCCAGAATGTTGCCCATGCTGAGGATAAAGACGATTCCCATCACCCCGCGCAGGCCGGGCAGCGTGATATATCTCGTTTGCTGAATCCGGTTTGCCCCGTCAACCATCGCGGCTTCATAGATCGACGGGTCGATTGAAGCGATCGAGGCCAGATAGACGATTGCGGCCCAGCCGAACTCCTTCATGATGTTGGTAACGACCAGGATGGTGCGGAAGTAACGGGGATTGACCAACAGAGCCGGCACTTTCAGCCCAATCGCCTCCATCCCTTCCGGCACCGCGCCGCCCGGCCCGATGAATAGCACCATGATGCCGCCGTACACGACCCAGGACAGGAAATGTGGGAAATAGGTCACCGTCTGGATCGAGCGCTTGAAGAGCAGATGGCGCACTTCATTGAGCAGCAGCGCGAAGATTATCGGGACGGGGAAGCCGATAAACAGCTTATACAGGCTGATGATGACCGTGTTGCGAAAGACCTCCAGGAATTTGGGCAGGGCGAACAGCGTCTCGAAATGCTGAAAGCCCACCCAGGGGCTGCCCAGGAATCCCCGCACCGGTGAATAGTTCTGGAAACCCATCACCAGCCCGCCCATCGGAATATAGCGGAATATCACAAAGAAGAGAATCGCGGGGAGCAGCAGAAAGTAAAGCTCGCGGTACTTCCAGGCCCGTCCCAACTCCCGCCGAAAGTGGCCGCGCCCCAGATGGCTCACTGAGGGACCTTCACTTACGTTATCGCCCGATCGCACATCAGTCCCGGCTGTTGTCATATTCGCCGCCCCGGCCCGACCAACGGGAGTTGCGTATCACTTTGGGAGAGAGTCTGTCGCAGAATTCTTGAAGAACTGAAGAGAGGAGCGCCATACTAGTATGAAAGTGCCGCAGCCCGCCGCATCCCCAACCGGGCGGCCGCGGGCGGTTTGCGTACTGTTCAGACCGATAGGCGGAAAGGAAAGACGGAAAATACTAGCTTCAACTTTCGGGAGTAAAACACAGGCCGCCAACTGTGTCAAACGATCAGATCGCGACCATCAGCCTTGCCACCGAGGCCCTGCGCCGCTACGCCGACATCGGCAGCATCAGTTGCGCCGAGGCGCGTGCGCACGGCACCGCCCCCGCGGAACGTGGGCATCCGGCTTACACTATATGCGAGATTCGGACGGAAACGGCGTGGTGTGTGAGGAGTGAACAAATTGGACAGAGCCCACGTACAGACTACCTTTTAATGCTATAAACATTGGGGCCAACCATCGTCAAATCGGCTGGAGAGAGAGTAAAATCTTAGGCAGATACTCTGATTCTCTGTCGAGTCCTGACTCTGGCTCTTACTTGTTGGTAAATATCAACATTTTGACTTTCGTGTTCCAGAGTCACCACCAAAGCATACCTCTGAGAGTTTCCCCCGAGGGGATTGGGAAATCTCTGTTGACACCCAACGAACAGATGAAGTGATGCATCACCGTTTTGATTACGCCTTCTGCCGAAGAGCGTCCCTCGGTCTGAGTGCCAGCGTCGCTTCTGCACCGTGGACATCCTTATGGTCTGCCCACCTGGTTTGAACGGGAGTTTGTTCCTGTCCGGCACCGTCGGGACCTCCCCATTGCCTTCGTATTTTGACCTATATTCATTAACCTGTTCTGTCGTCAGACCACCAAATATCTCTAGCCACATTGCCGTTGCGATATAGTCTTGCCTGCTCGACCTAGTTGGCGGGTCATAAGCCAGCGAAACAGAAATAGAACGTTTTCCGCTTTCTTTTAGGAATTCTTCAGGAACAACAAGGGAATACACATGAAATGCGCGATACTCTAGCGTATCCTCAGTTACTAACGTTATTCGATTGCTTGATGACCTGCAGTATTCAACACTAGGCTGACCATAACCAACGGTATTGAGTACCTCAGCTTGGTTGTCAAAATAGTTTTCAACACTGTTATTCACGCGTGCCGAATTCACCAACAGCGCACGCACAAGGTTCTGACTTGGTTCCGAGCCGAACTGGTTTCTTAGGGCCGCTTCCATACGCGCAGCAATGTGAGTGACGTGTGCGGCGGCGAGGCTGGTTCCGCATACCGCATGTAGTGGTCTGCCAGATGTAAAGTTGTGGTTTAGCGTTGGTTCCCCTAGTTGTGGATCGTTCCGACGCCAAATAGGACTGCCGGCAACCGAATCAACGGCAAAATTTCCTCCAGGTGCCACCACCTCTGGCTTTACGGCGCCCGCTACGCCCGGCCCACATCTTGTAAACACGGAAGGGCAGCCTTGAGTTGATGCCGCTGCCAATTGATTTCCCAATGCGGGCCTACTAGGGTCATCTCGACGGGCTATCGCTCCAACACTCACACACAGCGCAGCGGTGGAGGGATCAATCAGTCGATGTCTGGGCTGGTGCAAGTTCTGAGCCACTTCCTTTTGAAACTGATCAGAGTTCATGGCCGCTGGTATACCGGGGTCTGGTACATTTCCTGCTGAGACTACAATCACGATATCCAACGCCCGAACAAGCTCATCCAGCAACTCAGCCCAAGGAAGTTGCCGGCCTCCCTTATAGAGTTTGTCAAGATGTCCAATCGATAGATTGAAAACACGGCAGTTGTGCTCACTATGGAAATACTCTATAGCCTGCTTAAGTTGATCCTCCACGCGTTGGTCGTCCGGGAAACGCGTTTCCCCAAATATCGGCTCGTTCCGCAATACCTTGGCTGAGCAGAGCCCAACTCGTGGTTCCCATTCATTACCTGGAATTCGCTGGGCGATGTCACCATAAACTACTAGGCCACCAACCTGACTTCCATGTCCATTTCGATCGACGGGAGTGTTTTCACCGGAACCAAAATCCTCCTCCGCGACAACCACACCTCTTAACAAAGGGTGACCTGCCACGACGCCAGAGTCCACGACGCAAGCAAGTGGTCCATCGGCTGGCAGAGGTGAAAATGTGTCAGGTACTTGGATTTGTTGCTGAAGGTCGAAGGAATCTTCGGGCGACGGAATCGGCGGGAGGTCAACTAGCGATACAAAGTCAAGCTGCAGGAGATCTTTCAACAACTGAAGATTCCCCTCCACCTTGACGAGAACCATGCATGGGATCCTGAGAGGATCTCTCACAATACGGCCACCACGCGATTGGACAAACTTTCGAAATGAAGCAATCAAGTCACTATAGTCGTCGACGGAGCCTGGGTTCCAGATATCTACATCTAGATAAAATGGCTCTTTCTCAGGCACTCCTTCTCGTTGCAGCCGACGCCCTTTCCGTTCATCGGCTGTGACAGTCGCCACGCTGTCAAGAGCATCGAACAAATCCCTTCGCTTTCCATGGGGCAGCGCGGTTCCTGTTTCCGTTTCTTCGGCGTAGCGGTCATATTCAGCGGTAAACGTTGCTAGTGATTGCTCATCTGAAAACTGTACAAGAAGCCTGTAGACAGTTCTACCCTCTCGCTTCTCCTTGAGCTCTTCGACAACGCTGACATTTAATCGTTCAAGTGTTTCCCGCTGATTGACATCAAGGACCTCAAGACGCAGGACCAAAAGCCTGTGGGGATCTACTCCAAATTGCGCGCGGAGCCGTTCTATCTTTGTGGCTGATGCAGCTGTCTCCTTCTTCAACCTTCCAGCATGTTGGCGCCGATCAGAGCGCTCCACAACACGCGGCGGAAAAACGTTCCGAGGTCGGATTTCAAAGAGTTCAGGCTCCCGTTGAAGGACGACGTGAGGCAACGATTCGAGACGTTCGAAGTTGGCCATGTTACGCCCTTAAGAGCTGGTTATCCTCGGGAATTCGGAAGGAAGGGAGTTCTCCAATATCTGTTTCCTCAGAATCTGATTATCTATGGCTAATTTGATGTCTTCAGACCGTAACCTAGTTCTGCCTTCCAAGGCACAAGTCTTGAGAATGTCCGTCGTGACCCTTTCGACGTCACCAAAAGTGGACCCCGTCAATTGCTTGACGCAGTTCTTAATTGATACTTTGGGGTTCCTGACAAAATGTAGCCTTTTCTCCATTAGTTCCTCGATCTGCGCCGCTGTAGGACGCCCAAAACGCACAATGTCATCGAATCTTCGCCAAAGAGCGGGGTCCAGAATCTGCTCGAAGTTCGTTGCTGCGACCAACAAGGACCGTCCGTCGAAATTGTCCAACATCTGCAAAAAGGAGTTTACTACTCTTTTTATCTCACCATGCTCAGTGACATCATCCCTTGAGCGTCCGATTGCGTCGAACTCATCAAACAGGACAACCCACGTATCTTGTCTAATGTACTCAAACACCTTTCTCAGGTTAGAAGCAGTTTCTCCGAGTAATGAAGAGACGACAGAATCAAATCGAATATACACTAGTGGCAAACCCAATTCGGAAGCGATAACTTCGGCGGTGGCAGTCTTACCACACCCCGGTGGACCGCAGAAAAGAAGTCTATGGCTGGGCTTAAGGCCATTTGCTTCGAGCACGTCCCACTCTCGAAACTCTCGCATGACTCTTAATATGAGCTCCTCAATGCTTTGGTCTAGTACCATCTCCCGAAAATAGCGATCAGGCCGTTTGACTTCAAGCAGTGGCGTATTCTTTTCCTGATCCCTCGGAAGAGGTTGAATTGGACCCCAAAGTCTAGGCGACGAAGCGACAACTCCATTATCCAAAATTTGAAGCAGTTCGTTGGCGAGAATGGAGTGATTCTTTTTGCGCTCTTCGTCGACAATGGAATGAGCTACGTCCATGAAGGAATCACGGTCGCTGTCGCGGTAGGCTCTAAATAACTGCTTGAGAAGGTCTGCACGTGCCATTGTTTAAGGTACCTGATCTGTGTCTTTCGTTTCAACAATGCCGTCACAGGTACTATAGTTTAGACCAGGAGTTGAGGGAATAAGGCGTGTTCAGATAGATGTCGTGGATTCTGGGCAGAAAGCGCTGTGCCGACCATGTAGTGTTCTCTTGGAGAAATGACTAACCCCAATGATCAGACCAAGAAATGCAAAAAACAAGGTCCATATTGATGGATGCGGCAGGCCCTCATCTTTAGCGATTGATGTGTCAGACTAAGGCTAACTCTAACACTGCTCGCGCATAATAACCAAAACCATGCCCACCATCAAGCTCACCCCCCGGCCCCCAACCCCACCAAAGTCTACTACACCGCCCCTCGTCCAATTCGCCCACCTCAACATCACCCACGAACACGCCGCGCGCCCTGTGAGAAATCCCCGTACCCACCGACCAGAACTTGCCGACCTTCTTGAACTGAATTGAGAGATATCTCGGGTTCCACCTAAGCAACCCACCCTCAACCCCCCAGCGTCAACTCACCATCCTCCGCCCGCACCTCCTTCACATACGTAATATGCGCCGACCTGCGCACAGAACCCAGCCGGCTGTTCACCGCCAGAAATCGCCCCGTTGTCCGACGCGTTCCACTTTCGCAGTTCCCGAATCCCCCCTCCTCTGCGCGAACTCTATCCCGCGCAGCTTCAGCGCCATCGCGATCCCTCGCCTGCGGTGCGAGCGCAACACACCCGTAACCCCGATATCAAACAATTCAGGATCGGCCTGATTAGACCATAACTCCGTCATCCCCACGTATTTGCCCCTGTCCAATGCCACATACCAGGCGTCCTGCACCAGATTCGACCGCTCCCACACCTTCTGAAACTCCTCGAATGAATCCTTTGCCGCCGGCTATTTGACCGACATCGGGCTGAACAGCATCTGGGAACGCACCGCGCAACTCACCCGTCGCCTCAAACAGGCCCTGCGCGCCATCCCCGGCGTCACGCTCTACACCCCGCTTCAAGCCGACCGTTCCGCAGCCCTCGTCGCCTTTTCCATAGCCAGCTGGGACGGCGAGGAACTGACCCGCGCCCTACGCGAGCGCTGGCCGAAGGCGATCATCGTCCGTCCGCTCACCATCGCCCACAACGGTGTGCGCGCCAGCGTTCCATTCTTTTTGCTGGAGGAAGAGATCAACCTGCTCGCGGCAGCCGTGCACCACCTGGCCGAGAGCCGCCCTTAGCCGGGCCTCGATGCGTTTTCCCTATATTATGGACCAATTTGGGTCTCGAATGGGGCGTTCACCCTGATTAACCAAGTAACTTATGGTATAATGGACGCATATTCGCCCTGAATTGCGCCTTCCCAGCGCCACGGGTGTATAGTATACTTCTGACAGTTGTTGAACACGGGTACTCGCTGGCCCCCCCAAAGGGGGTGCCACCAGAACCTTGGCACGGGACACACTTCACAATGCCCGGGCCGAAAAGCCCCCAATCCAACGCATCTGGCTGAGTTGAGACGGCAATGACAATGGCAACCGAGAGTGAACGGATCGCCCGCATCGAGGGCGCCTACGAGCATCTGGCGACAAGAGCCGATGTAGAATCCATCAAAACCGAAGTGCATGACGGCAAAGCCGAGGTGCAGACGGTCAAGTCCGAACTGCAAAATGAGGTACATACGGTCAAGTCTGACCTGCTGGCGGAGATGCAGACGGTCAAGTCTGACCTGCTGGCGGAGATGCAGACGGTCAAGTCTGACTTGCTGGCGGAGATGCAAACCCTCAAGTCCGAACTGCAAACGGAGATGCAAACCCTCAAGTCTGACCTACAGACGGAGATACAGGGCGTCAGATCCGAACTGAAAAGTGACTCTGCTGCGATGCAAGGCGAGATAGCCGGAATCAAGAACGATCTCCGGTGGATTAAGTGGGCCCTCGGCATCGTCGTGCTTGGCGTCCTGCTGCCGCTCTTGCAATCGTTGCTTGAACGCCTGCCCTGAGCGCACAGGGACCGTCCGTGTGCGCCCCCCTCTTGCCGCTTGCCAAAACCAATTCATATAAACGTGCAATAGCAGGTCGGATCAGAACTTAATCCGACCTGCTCTAGGTTCTATGGGGGATCTGCCGGAATAAACTTGCGAACTGCGAGGAGACAGCGCGCAGCCAAGAGGAAGCAATAGCGCTGTCAACGCAACCGGGAAGGAATGTTTCCCCTGCTACGCGGCGCGCGAAGAGGCGCTGCCGAAACAACCCTATGTATTCTGCCATCCATAGGGAACGCCAAAGAACTCCCATAGGACATTCCCTCTCCCTTCCTCTCTGGCGCGCGCAAAGTCAAGAACTTTCTCAATCTCCATCTTCTCCGAAATACCCCCGTATTCGATGGTAATGAAAGCGCCCTCGGGGCACGGGGTCAGATGAACAAACACATGACCGGGGGATACATCCTCTATCTGCTGCACGAGTTCGTTATGCTCAGCCAATACTTGCTTTACCTCTTCGACGGAGGGAAACCCTTCACAACCCTGCCGCCACTACGCGGTGATCATCGACTCCGCATACATTCCACATGAAGTCAGCCCAGGCAGACAAAGGAAGCAGATGACCAGAGCCAGCCGCTTTGAGTTGGCTTTCTGACGCATATTGGTTATCTCCTTGCAGCCGCCCCGGGCTGCCACTCCGCGTTTGAATCCCCGAATGGCCATGCTATCATGACTTCAACTTGACCGCGCAACGTAGCAGAGAAAGCAGAGGATAAAGATGAAACAGAACCAGGAGCAGTGGACAGCCCTCAAAGACGCCGTCGATGGCGAGTGGATCGCCCGCCAGGCGCAGGCGCTGGTGGAGATCCCCAGCGTGACCATGCAGGAGGCCGAAGTCTGTCAATACTACGCTGCCCAGCTGCGCGAACTCGGCTTCGACATCGACCAGCGCCGCGTGACCGACGGCCGTTACAACATCTACGCCCGCCTGCCCGGCGCCGGCAACGGCCCCAGCCTCATGCTGAACGGGCATCTGGACACCATCCCCATCGGCGACTGCGTACCCTGCCGCCGCGAAGGGGATCGTCTCTACGGGCGCGGCGCCACTGACATGAAAGGGGCAATGGCCGCAAAGCTCGGCGCGCTGCGGGCACTCAAAACAGCCGGCGTCACCCTCGCTGGCGACCTCTGGCTCTCCGCCATCGTCGGCCACGAAGAGCCGGAAGCCGAAAAGGATGGCCCCCTCGCCCTCATCGAGGACCACAAAAACGGACGCATCGGCGGCGACAGAATCCTGATCGGCGAAGGCTGGAACGAACTGTGGGTTATGAGCATGGGCACCATGGTCTTCTCAATCCAGCTCACATCCCCACGCGGCGGAACCCACACTACCTACGTCCCCTTCGGCGAGAACCCGATCCGCTTCCTCGGCGACCTCATCCAGCGCATCACCGCCTACCAGGACGAACTCGACGCCGGCGCCGCACACCCCCTGGCGGGCCCAGAGCGCATCGATCTGGGCATGGTGCAGGCGGGCGACTACTTCAACCGCACCCCCTTTCATTGCAGCCTGACCGGCACGCTGCGCTGGGGGCCGCGCGCCAACGCAGAGGAGATTCTGGCCGAATTGCGCCAACTGGCCGCGCCCATCGCCGAGGCCGGCCAACTGGAACTGGACGTAACCATGATCCACGACCGTGAACCCTTCGAAACGCCCGGCGACGATTCCGCGGTGCAGGCGGTCGCGCAAGCCCATCGCTTCGTGCATGGCGACCAGGCCGCCGTCACCGGCAAACGCATCGTCGGCGACGCCAACTTGTTCGTCAACCTCGGCGGCGTACCCTCCTTCTACTACGGCCCCTCCAACGAAACCGCCCATTCGGACGGAGAATGGGTGTCACTCACACGCCTGACCCAAGCCGCCCAGGTCTTTGTCCTCTCCGCCGCCGCCTATTGCGGCCTGAACAATAATGGCCTGTAACCAGTACAATTACTGGTCACAGGCCACTATCCACTATCCACTGCTGTTCAGCGGTAGCCCTGCAGGTCCAGATCGTCGGAGCAGGGTTGGTTCTATAAAGCTCTATGCTGGCCGGCGATCATCTCTTCCACGTAGCGGCGGGTGGCTTTCACCGCCGCGTCGACCAGCTTCTGCCCCTGTTCCGCGCTGGCATCGAGAGGGCTTCTGTCTTCCTGGTCGTGCATCGCGTCCACCCGCACATTGTGCGGGCAGACCGCCAGCGCCATCGCCGTTTCGTACTCCTGGGCATGGCCGGGTACGCCGCCCTTGCACAGCTTCTCGGCCTCCGACCGGCTCAGATCCCAATAGGAATGAAACTGCACACTGGCCTCCGGCGCCTCCGCCTTAAAGTAGAGATGCCACTGGCCGATGATGCCGCCAACCGGCGCCTCGTTGCCGCCGTGCCCGTTCAGGATCAGAACATTCTTGACGCCGTGGCGAATCAGGCTCTCCACCGCGTCGAACAGCACGCTCAGCCACGGGCCCGGCTTAGCCGAGACCGTGCCCTGATGCATCATGTGATGTTCCGAGATGCCGGCCCGAATCGGCAGCGTCACGATCACCTGCGGATAAAGCTGGCGGGCCGCCTGTTCAGCAACATGCGTGGCCATGCGGATGTCGTGCTCCATCGCCAGATGCTCAAGATGTTGCTCGATGCTGCCGGTGGGAATGATCGCCGTCTGAAACTTGCCCTCTGCCAGCGCTTCACGAAACTCACGCCGGGTAAAGTCGCCCATAAAAACATGTTGATTTTGCATAATCCTCTTTCTCCAGACTTCAGCTTTCCATGTGAATTCCGTTTAACGCCCAAACTTCCTTCTGAACTGGCAACATCTCAGCCACAGCCAATTCCCGACCCTGAATGAGTCCAGCCAAGGTGTTCTCTCTCCTCACTCCTCTTTACTCTCTCCTCGCCTTTGGGCGGTCGGGCCTTCGGCCCTCCCTTGTGCGGGGGGATTCCCCCCGCAACGCCCCCCTCCAAAAACACGCCTCACGATCGGTACGCCCTCACCATCCATCCATAGGGGCACCCCTTGTGGGTGCCCTCACCCCCGTGTGCGCGCCCTCATCATCCATCCGTAGGGGCACCCCTTGTGGGTGCCCTCCCCGACTGTGCGCGCGCCCTCATCATCCATCCGTAGGGGCACCCCTTGTGGGTGCCCTCACCCCCGTGTGCGCGCCCTCATCATCCATCCGTAGGGGCACCCCTTGTGGGTGCCCTCCCCGACTGTGCGCGCGCCCTCATCATCCATCCGTAGGGGCACCCCTTGTGGGTGCCCTCACCCCCGTGTGCGCGCCCTCATCATCCATCCGTAGGGGCACCCCTTGTGGGTGCCCTCCCCCCCCGTGTGCGCGCCCTCACCATCCCATCCGTAGGGGCGCCCCTTGTGGGTGCCCTCCCCCCCCGTGTGCGCGCCCTCATCATCCATCCGTAGGGGCACCCCTTGTGGGTGCCCTCCCCCCCCGTGTGCGCGCCCTCACCATCCGTCCGTAGGGGCACCCCTTGTGGGTGCCCTCACCCCTTTTGGCCGCCTCCGACGTGGGCTTGATTCTATTGATGAAACGTCGACACCTTTCCTCCTGCCCTGCATAGGCTCGAGTGTGTCCTTGCAAAAACGCGTAAAGCTTCTGCCACTGTTGGTCGGCAGTTCGATAAGTAGACATCCTACTATTGTTGCAAATCTGTCAGTACTCAACAAACGTCAACGAGCCCTAAAAACTAAGAGCTAACAACTACCCACTCTACCCCAGCCTCTCCTCAACCCGCCGCAGCGCGGCCTGCATCTTCTCCTGGCGCATCGCCGTCGTCAAGTCGCCCCGCGTACGCTCCAGCACACTCTGCAGCACGTCGGTCTGCCGCCGCAGCCCCCCGGTGACCGCATCCGGGAAATCGACCGTCACCAGCAGCGAGTAGATCTCGTCCATCATCTCCAGGTAGGGATCGGCCTCCTCCACGCGGTCCTGCCGCATCAGATCAAGAGCGAAGCGCCGCATCTCGGTCGCGGCCTCGGTCAGACCCTTCAGGTAGGCCGCACCCGTAACCCCCAGATCGGCCGGCGCCGCCAACTGGCCGCCGGTGATAAACGCGTAGAGCAGATGGGCCTCCACTAACTCTTTCAACGCGTCCTGCGTATAACCCGCATGGTACAGATCCGGGTGGTCGGCCAGCGGCTCCACCATCGCCTGCGCGTCGCGACGCGCCGCCGCCAGCATCTCCTCCGCCTTCGCCAGCTCATGCCGGTGCATGGCGCGGATGCTGTGCGCACAGTCCCGGATCAAGCGGCGGCTGCGGCTGAGCGTGCCATCCCGCAGCTGGCTGATCTCCTCCATCTGCTGCGTGATCTCGTCAATAATCCCCGCAAGCGTCTCTCCGGATCGATTAGGCACAAAAACCATCCCCCGTCTATAACGAGTCCAGCCACTATCCACTATCCACTATCCACTATCCACTATCCACTATCCACTATCCACTATCCACTGCAGTTCCCCACTATCCACTGCAGTTCCTCACTGTCCACTGAGCGCGGCACGGCTGCTATAAGTATTCACCGGTATATAGTTGGGCGGCGGCGATAACGTCAGCGGCGGCGGCGCCTCTATCCCCTCGCTCATCGACTTATGCGCAAAAAAGTTCCACACCATGCGGCTGATCTCCTTCATCGTGCGGTTGCTGGTCGGCCAATCCATCCAACCGGCGCGCCACAGATAGACCGCGATGACATACGGCCCGCCCGGACCCCAGATCAGCGCCAGATCACTGTGCGCTTCATTGACAAAGCCGTGCTTGTGGATGATCCAGTTCTGCGACGGGCGCGGCAGCCCGCCCCACACCATCTCCGTAAATTCATCATGGCTCACGTAAAAGAGAACTGCCCCGCACTCTTCCGGCGTGATCTCGCCGCCGAACGTTTCGAGCAAGAGCCCCTCCCCCGCCTGGCAGCGGTAGATCTCTGCCAGCAGCCGCCCCAGCTCCGCAGGCGTGGACTGCAGATGCGTATCCGGGTTCGTGTTCCAGTCCGTGCGGCTGTTGGCCGCCGTCGGAATCTTGCTGCGGATCGATTTATCGTCGTAACCGGTCTGAATATATGAGTTCGTAAAGCCCAGGGCGCGCATCATCTCCGTCACCCGCCGCCCACCGGCATAGATTTCGCCGTCCCCGACCCATTGCAGCAGCCGGTTCGCCGCCGCATTGTTGCTCTCTCCCAGCGCATAGTCGATCCACTGGCCTACCGCCTCGTTCTCAAAATCAGCCATCTGCCGGAAGACTTCACTGACGATCGCTATCTTCAGCGTAGACATGCCGGAAAATGCCACATCCACATCAACCGTGGCCTCTTCACCTGTCGTCAGGTCCTGCACATAGATAGCCGCGAATCCGGGGAAATCGGACGTGTATGCGTCCAGTTCGCGGCCCAACTCCGCCATCGACAGCAGCGGCGGCGGCGACTCCTGCAGCGCCAGGTGGGCCGTGCGCGCATCCATGCTGCCGAGCGCATCGAGGATCGATTGCGCGCTCTCGTCGATCAGCAGTGTCTGCCCCACTGTGCCGGATGTCCACTGCCAGCTACGTTGCGCCGCGCCCACAAAAGTTGCCGGCAGCGTCGCGTAAGCAGCTAGGCTGTCCCTCTCCTCCTCACCCGCTTCCTGCATGCCCCCCTCGGTCCGCCAGTTCCACTGCGGCGGCAGCACCCGCCCGGGCTGGGGTGGATGATTCAACTCTTCGCCCACCCGCCACAGCCAGGTCGCCAGCTTCTGCGCATCAAAGCTGTAGCGCGCCGGTATATCCCTGCGCCGCTGGGGGATCCCGGCCAACTTGCGCAGGGCGATTTCGACAAAATCCGGCCCGTCCAGGTACTGCTGTGCCTCCGCCAGCATCGCCGCCGTATCAACCGCAAAATCCACCTCCTCCGGCCGCAGCACCAGGCGCGTATCGTCATAGTAGACCGCAATCGGCTGGCCCAGGCCGGAGACGAGGGCCGTCTCAATATCCGCCGGATCCTTCAGATGGCTGAGTTCCAGGCTGGCCAGATGCACCCCCGGCGCGATCGGCGCAGCCGCCGCCTTATAGCGCGTATATAGAGGAAAGATAGAGAGCACCGCAATGAGAGGAAGGGCGAAGCGCAGGAATCCAGCCATCTCACATGCTCATATCACGCGATCGCGCCAACAGCACACACGGAGCCGGGCTGACGCCGAGTATGAAGGGCCGGTCTGAGAGCGAGAGATATCTGTCCATCATTCGTCCTGCTCAAGTTCCTCAATCTTTCCTTCAATGAAGATTATGAGCTCGCTGTCGCCCGCCTCCCGCGCCAATTCCAGCGCGGCTTCCAAGTCGGCGAGGGCTTCCTGATTTTGACCAAAAGCGGCCTTGGCCAAGCTTCGATTGATATAGACGTAAGCGTTTTCCGGTTGCAGACGGACGGCCTGATCATAGTCGGCGATCGCCTGCCGGAATTGACCTAGTTCGATTCTGGCCAGGGCCCGATTGACATAGGCGCCAACGAAGTAGGGCTGCAGACGCAATGTCTGATCAAAATCGAAGATTGCTTCCTTGTATTGGCCAAGATCGGCCCTGGCATTGCCCCGTATAAAGTAAGTGTAACCGTTGTCGGGCTCCAGTCGCAGGGCCTGATCATAGTCAGCGAAGGCCTCCTCAATTTGACCAAGGTCGAGCTTGACATTGCCCCGGCTGGTGTAGATATGTGCCTTGTCTGGCTCCAGTCGCAAGGCATGATCGAAGTCGGCGAAGGCCTCCTCGTGTTCACCAAGTTTGGATTTGGCTGCTGCCCGCGAAACATAAGCGAGGGTGTTGTCGGGCTCCAGTCGCAGGGCCTGATCATAGTCGACGATCGCTTCCCGGTATTGGCCAAGGTTGGATCTGACAACGCCCCGGTTGATGTAGATGGAGGCGTCGTCGGGCTCCAGTCGCAGGGCCTGATCATAGTCGGCGATCGCCTCCCGGAATTGACCAAGGCTGGATTTGGCAACGCCCCGGTTGACGTAGATGTTAGCGTTGTCGGGCTCCAGACGCAGGGCCTGATCATAATCGGCGATCGCCTCCCGGTCTTGACCAAGCATAAGCTTTTCATTACCCCGACTGATGTAGGCGTATACATCGTTGGGCCGCAGTTGGATGGCCCGATCAAAGTCGGCGAAGGCCTCCTCGAATTGACCAAGGCTGGCCTTGGCTTGGCCCCGAATGATGTAATCGGAGACGCTGGCGTCGTCCGGCCGCAATCGGTTGGCCTGATCAAAGTCGGCGATGGCCTCCTCGTATTGACCCAGGCTGGTCTTAGCATGGCCCCGACTGATATAGGCGTCGACATAGTGGGTTCGCAAATGGATGGCTTGATCAAAATCGGCGATGGCCTCCTGGTAGTGTTCGAACCTGAACTGGCCTTCGCCCCGCCTATAGTAGGCGAGGGCCTCGTCCGGCTGCAAACGGATGGCCTGATCATAGTCGGCAATAGCCTCCTCGTATTGACCAAGTCCGATCTTGGCATCAGCCCGCTTTATGTAGGCGTCAGTATATTTGGGCCGTATATTGATGGCCTGATCAAAGTCGGCAATGGCGCCCTTGTATTTGCCAGCCCTCAACCTGTCAACGCCCCGGTCGAAGTAGTCGTTTGAATTTTCCGGACGGTCGCAAGCGGCAACCGCTGCATACGCCACAACAACTACAATTACCCAAACCCATATCTTGGGAGCGCGCATCGTAGACATCACTATCCACCCCGATAGACGAAGAGCGTCTGCTCGCCAACGGCCGGTCCGCCGACATCGGCGCCCGCACGGTTCAGGGCTATTCCCACTCGACAGCGAGAATGGCCTGCGGCTCGACCATCCGGCCAATAATGCGTTCGGTTTGAGAGCGCAGATGCTTGTCCATCATTCATCCTGCTCAAGTTCCTCAATCTTTCCTTCAGTGAAGGTTATAACGTCGCTGTCGCCAGCCTCCCGCGCCAAATCCAGAGCGGCTTCCAAGTCGGCGACCGCCTCCCGGTATTGACCAAGCTCGGCCTTGGCATCGCTTCGATAGATGTATAAGCTTGTGTTGTCGGGCTGCAGACGCAGGGCCTGATCATAATCGGCGACCGCCTCCTCGTATTGACCCAGTTCTGCCCTGGCAGTACCCCGACTGTAGTAGGCGAAAGCGTTGTCGGGCTGCAGACGCAAGGCCCGATCAAAATCGGCGATCGCCTCCTCGTATTGACCAAGCACGTTCTTGGCAGAGCCCCGGCTGATGTAAGCGCCGGCGCCGTCGGGCTGCAGTCGGATGGCCTGATCGAAGTCGGCGATGGCCTGATCAAAGTCGGCCATCGCCTCCTCGTATTGACCAAGCACGTTCTTGGCAAGTCCCCGACTGTAATAGGCGTCGGCGTTGTTGGGCTCCAGACGGAGGGCCTGATCAAAGTCGACAATGGCCCCCCGGTATTGACCAAGCACGTTCTTGGCATTGCCCCGACTGTAGTAAAAGTAAGCGTCGCCGGGCCGCAGTCGGATGGCCTGATCGAAGTCGGCGATCGACTCCTTGTATTGACCTAGGCCGATCTTGGCATTGCCCCGACTGATGTAGGCGTAGGCATCGTCAGGCCGCAGTCGGATGGCCTGATCGAAGTCGGCGATGGCCTCCTGGTGTTGATCAAGATCAAACTTGGCATTGCCCCGCCTGTAGTAAACGTAAACGTCGTCGGGCCGCAGTTGGATGGCCTGATCAAAGTCGGCGATGGCCTCCTGGTATTGCCCAAGCTCGAGCTTGGCATTGCCCCGACTGATGTAGGCGCTGGCGTCGTCGGGCCGCAGTTGGATGGCCTGACCGAAGTCGGCAACCGCCTCCTGGTATTGACCAAGTCTGCTCTTGGCATGGCCCCGATTGATGTAGGCGCTGGCGTCGTCGGGCTGCAGTTGGATGGCCTGATCAAAGTCGGCGACCGCCTCCTGGTATTGACCAAGCAAGTTCCTGGCATGGCCCCGACTGATGTAGGCGTTGGCGTCGTCGGGCTGCAGTTGGATAGCCTGATCGAAGTCGGCGATAGCCTCCTTGTATTGACCAAGTCTGATCTTGGCATCAGCCCGATTGATGTAGGCGTCCGTGTATTTGGGCCGTATATTGATGACCTGATCAAAGTCGGCAATGGCGCCCTTGTATTTGCCAGCCCTCAACCTGTCAACGCCCCGGCCGAAGTAGTCGTTTGAATTTTCCGGACGGTCGCAAGCGGCAACCGCTGCATACGCCACAACAGCTACAATTACCCAAACCCATATCTTGGGAGCGCGCATCGTAGACATCACTATCCACCCCCGATAGACGAAGAGCGTCTGCTCGCCAACGGCCGGTCCGCCGACATCGGCGCCCGCACGGTTCAGGGCTATTCCCACTCGACAGCGAGAATGGCCTGCGGCTCGACTATCCGGCCAATAATGCGTTCGGTTTGAGAGCGCAAATGCTTATCCATCATTCATCTTGCTCAAGTTCCTCAATCTTTCCTTCAATGAAGGTAACTACTCAGCCATGTTTATAGAAGGGATGAAGGGTTGGTCAAGGAAAGCATAGTAGATGGCATCAATGGCATTGAGGCCGTGTTTGCGAGCAGTAGAGATATAGGAACGGATGGCACAGAAGATATGGGTACCCTCTACTATACGGAAGGAGCCGGAGACTTTCTGTTGGACCTTTATCATGCGCACATCGCGTTCGACCAGATTGTTGTCAAAGGGGATGCGGAAATCGTACATAAAGGCCAAGACGCCAGCTTTATGTTTGTGTAAGCGGTCGAGCAGGTTTTTGGGCGGCGACTGTTTGGGTCGGCCGATGGGTCTGGGACGGGACTTGACGGAGGACGGGTTGGCGGCAAATCCTGCGCCAATGAGCGCATCGTACTCGGCCTCGTAAGCGGCCAAGCGGTCCGGGGGCAAGGCGGTATGCAGTTCTGAGGTCGATGCGACTTCGGCTTTGATGGTGCGCAACAAGCAGGCCATCTTCTCTGCCCAGGTCTGGCGGTATTGTTCGTGAATAAAGAGCAGTTCGCGCAGATGATGGACGTTGCAGAAGGCGTGTTGACAGCCGCTAAACTTGAGGTAGGAGGCCCAGTGGTCATGAAGGGCAACCCCGGTAAAGCGGGGCAAGATGTCACCGGCTCGCATCCCGACATGTCCCCGTTTGTCATGGACATGGTAATGGGTCAGCATGGCTGTGCTGGCCACGTGCAGCCACTGCAGCCGGCCTTCGACACGCAACCCACTCTCATCGAAATGGGCGACAGGGGCCGCGATGAGTTGTTGGCGGATGCGTTCCAGAGTGGTGTCAGTTGGGGTGACAAGTTGACGGGTGGCTGCAAGCACGACCGCCTCCGAGGGAGCATGACCGTAGAAGGCAGTCAGCAACTCTCTGATGCGGGCCAGGGGGATGAACTGTTGGCCGTACAGGTAGCAGGCAAACGCCTTCAGCCGTGGACCATACTGGGTGGGTTGGGTCACGTGGGCCGGAAACGCACCCTGCACGCAGGCGCCACAGCCAGGGCACTGCTTTACCTCCGCCTGATGCTCTGTCACTTCGATGCGGGCGGGCGGGATGTCGAATACCTGCCGTTTCACTTGCTTCTCGGCAGCCTCCGCTGCCAGCTTTGTCTGGCAGTGCGGGCAAGCCTTTAGCCTATGAAGGATGACATGGTCCGGTTCCGCCACCTGCATCAAGGCGCGCCCCTTGTGCCCACGCTGCCCGCCACGCGGCCGCTGGCCAGCGCGGCGCAGACTCTTTTGTCTGCCTTTCTTCAGACCATCGCTGCTGGGCGGCTTGCCGCTGTTGTGACTGTCTTTCGCCAGTTGATCCTGCAGTTTCTGGATCAACTCCTGTTGCGCAGCCATTTGCTGCTGCAGAACCAGAATCAGCTCTATCAGGCTCTCTTGGCCTAATCGCCTAAGTTGCTCGCGGTCTAACTGTACTCGCTTGCTCATATTCCTTAGCCTACTGCATCTACGATTGGATTCGCATTAGCTTTCTGTTTACTATTCGTTTGCACCTTCTTCAGCACAATGGCTGAGTAGTTACTAATGAAGGTTATAAGGTCGCTGTCGCCAGCCTCTCGCGCCAAATCCAGCGCGGCTTCCAAGTCGGCGATTGCCTCCTGGTGTTGACCAAGTTCGGTCTTGGCATTGCTTCGATTGATGTAGAAGTGTGCTTGGTCGGGCTGCAGACGGATGGTCTGATCATAATCGGCGATCGCCTCCTCATATTGACCAAGTTCGACCCTGGCATGGCCCCGACTAAAGTAGAAGGAAGCGAAATCGGGCTGCAATCGGATGGCCTGATCATAGTCGGCGATCGCCTCCTCGTATTGACCAAGGCCCGACTTGGCAGCGCCCCGATTGTTGTAGGAATAGGCGTCATCGGGCTGTAGTCGGATGGCCCGATCAAAGTCGGCGATCGCCTCCTTGAATTGACCAAGCTCGATCTTGGCAGCGCCTCGGTTATGGTAGGCGTGGGCGTTGTCGGGCTGCAGTCGGATGGCCTGATCGAAGTCAGCGAAGGCCTCCTCATATTGACCAAGTACGGCCCTGGCATGACCCCGACTGATGTAGGCGTAGGCGTCGTCCGGCCGCAATCGGATGGCCTGATCGAAGTCAGCGAAGGCCTCCTCATATTGACCAAGTACGGCCCTGGCATGACCCCGACTGTGGTAGAAGGAGGTGGAATCAGGCTGTAGCCGGATGGCCTGATCGAAGTCGGCGATCGCCTCCTCGTATTGACCAAGGCTGACCTTGGCATGGCCCCGATTGTTGTAGGAGTAGGCGTCGTCGGGCCGCAATTGGATGGCTTGATCAAAGTCAGCGATCGCCTCCTCGTATTGACCAAGTCCGATGTTGGCATTGCCCCGACCGATATAGGCGCCGACATAGTGGGTTCGCAAATGGATGGCTTGATCAAAGTCAGCGATGGCCTCCTGGTAATGTTCAAACCTGAACTGGCCTTCGCCCCGCCTATAGTAGGCGAGGGCCTCGTCCGGCTGCAAACGGATGGCCTGATCATAGTCGGCGATCGCCTCCTCGTATTGACCAAGTCCGATCTTGGCATCAGCCCGATTGATGTAGGCGTTAGTATATTTGGGCCGTATATTGATGACCTGATCAAAGTCGGCAATGGCGCCCTTGTATTTGCCAGCCCTCAACCTGTCAACGCCCCGGTCGAAGTAGTCGTTTGAAGTTTCCGGGCGGAAGCAGCCGGCAACCGCGGCAAGTGCCACGACAACCACTACTACCCAGACCCACATCTTGGAAGCGCGCATCGTAGACCTCACTATCCACCCCGATAGACGAAAAACGTCTGCTCGCCAACGGCCGGTCCGCCGACATCGGCAGCCGCACGACTTTGTGGGTTCAACTGAAACATTGACCACGGCGCTTCATGGACAGCGCCTTCACTAGCCACTGTCCACTGCCCACTATCCACTGACCACTGCCCTTCATTCCCACTCGATCGTCGCCGGCGGCTTGCTCGAAATATCATATACCACCCGGTTGACCCCGTCTACCTCATTGACGATGCGGCTGCTGACCCGCGCCAGCAGATCGTAGGGCAGCTGCGCCCAGTCCGCCGTCATAAAGTCATCGGTCGTGACCGCCCGCAGCGCGATCACGTTGGCATACGTGCGCCCGTCTCCCATCACGCCGACCGTTTGCACAGGCAGTAGCACCGCAAAGACCTGGCTCGTCTGCCGGTAAAGACCCGCAGCCCGCAGCTCCTCCAGGAAGATGCGGTCGGCCCGGCGCAGCATCTCCAAGCGCTCCCACGTCACCTCGCCCAGGATGCGGATGCCCAGCCCCGGCCCCGGAAACGGGTGCCGCCACACAATCTCCTCCGGCAGGCCCAACTCCTCCCCAATACGGCGCACCTCGTCCTTGAACAGCATCCGCAGCGGCTCGATCAACTCGAACATCATATCTTCCGGCAGGCCGCCCACATTGTGGTGCGTCTTGATCGTGCGCGCGTTAGCCGAATCGTCATTGCTGGCCGACTCGATCACATCGGGGTAGAGCGTGCCCTGCGCCAAAAACACCTTACGCGAAGACTGAGAGAAGTTCTCTCGCTCCTCACTCCTCTCCCCTCTCTCCTCGCCCCTCTCCCCTCTCTCCTCCACCAGCCGTTCCGTCTCCTCCTCAAATACCCGCACAAAACGCGCGCCGATCCGCTTGCGCTTCACCTCCGGATCGGTCACGCCGGCCAGGTCCTCCAGAAACGCCTCCTTGGCGTCCACCGCCACCAGCCGCATCCCCTGGTGCCGCTCAAACGTATCCACCACCTGCTCCGCCTCCCCCGCGCGCAACAGGCCGTGATCCACAAAGATACAGGTCAGCCGCTCCCCGATCGCGCGCTGGACAAGCGTCGCCGCCACCGCGCTGTCCACGCCGCCGCTCAGCCCGCAAATCACCCGATCATCCGGCCCGACCTGTGCCCGGATCTCGGCAACGCACTCCTCGATGAAATGGCCCGATGTCCAGTCCCCCTTGCAGCCGCAGATCCGGCCCACAAAGTTCTGCAGCATCGCAAAGCCATTCGGCGTATGCACCACCTCCGGGTGAAACTGAATCCCATAGAACGAACGGTCCTCGTCCGCGATCGCCGCGCACGGCGAATTCCCGCTGCGCGCCACCGTCCCAAAGCCCGCCGGCAGCCGCTCCACCCGGTCGCCGTGGCTCATCCACACCTGCTGCTGCCGCGGCTGTCCGCCAAAAAACCGGCTCTCCCCCGTCACCTCGATCTCTGCCGCGCCGTACTCCCGCTTTGCGCTCGGCGCAACATGGCCGCCCAGCGCATGGACCAGCAGTTGCAGCCCGTAGCAGATGCCCAACACCGGCACACCGCTCTCCAGCACAACGTCCGGCAACGTCGGCGCGCCCGCCTCATAAACACTGGCCGGCCCGCCCGAAAGAATTATGCCCTTCAGCTTGACCCGCGGCAGCCGCTCTGCCGCCCGATCCCACGAAATCATCTCCGCGTAAACATTCGCCTCCCGCACCCGGCGGCAGATCAACTGGCTGTATTGGCTGCCGTAATCCAGCACGGCGATAGTGTCATGTTTCATGAACGGTCCGGTTCATTCCTTATTCATTGTGCGATGATGCCTTTTCAGTAGCTGCCCGCCCGTGAAGCTGCCGGACATCCCAGACCCGCGACGAGCGGCGGCTGCGACCTTGCTCACTGTCAACTCGCTTCGGCCGTCTTGGGTCGGGTGATCTCAACTTCAGCCATGCCGAAAGTAGTCTCCAGATCAGGAACGGATTCCCCGGCGTCGGAGAGACTCGTGACATGGTAGGCCATTGCCTCACCAACCGACATCTGTGGTTCTGGAACCGGGTCGCCGCTTTCTATCAGCCCCTCAATGTGGAAGACGATCGCCTCGCGTATCATCGTCTGAATCTCCTGCCAACTCTTTCCGGTGGCGATGCAACCAGGCAGTTCCGGCACATAGGCGCCATAGTTGTTTGGCGTCCGCTCATAAACAACAGCGTAGTTCAATTTCATCATTTTTCCTCCCTGAGCTCCGCCTGCTTCAGTATACTCAGCCACGTCCCTTTCGGTATGTCTGCGCTGGGGTGACCTGCAATGGTAACAGTACCGGATTTGGTGACGTGACGGTATTGCCGGTGGCTGCCGCGCGTACGGACAAGCCGCCATCCATCCCGCTCTACCAGGCGAATGGCCTCTCTGACTTTAGGCATACCATACCTTGACAGCATCCCCCAAGCGCACGCCCCGCCAGCCGCCGGTCACAAGATGTTCTACCTTCATATGGAAAATCCCTTTTCCCTGCATTGCGTATTTGGGAAAAAAAAGCGTGGCGCCCACGCTTATCTTAGCCACCTGTCACCACCAGAACCAAATGCCATCTGAGATAAGCGTGTTTTCTGTGCTTCGCCGCGTCTGCAATCTCCCAGCCATTCAGCGGCCTGCCCCCATCCCACAGACCACATGAATCCCCGTCCGAACTGCACAATCGCGTTTGCCGACTTTGCGCTCTTGCGTCACCATGATGACCACACACGCAATAGAAAGGAGCTACCATGAAACTCGCAAACAAAGTCGCGCTCGTCACCGGCGGAGCACGCGGCCTGGGCCGCGCCTATGTCCTCCATCTGGCCAAGTTGGGCGCCGATGTGGTGATCAATGACGTCGACCTGAACGCAGCCCAGGAATATGACGAAGAACTCGACGCCGAATCGGTGACCGCAGAAGTGGAAGCGCTCGGCCGGCGCGCGCTGGGCATCCAGGCCGACGTGACCGACAAGGCCGCGGTGGAAACAATGATGCAGCAAACCGTAGACGCCTTCGGGCAGATCGACATCCTCGTCAACAACGCCGGCGGCATGCTCTATCCGCCGCCCAACCATACTGCCGCCACCGCCCCGCCCGATCACTACCACTACATCATGGACATCAACCTCACCGGCACAATCTTCTGCTGCCAGGCCGCCGCGCCCTACATGCAGACAGCCCGCAGCGGCAAAATCGTCAACGTGGCATCCCAGGCCGGCCTCTGGAGCGGACGCAACAGCGGCGGCATGGCCTACAAAGTCGCCAAAGCCGGCGTGATCCACTACACCCGCGTCCTCGCCGCCGAACTGGGCCCGCACAACATCCATGTCAACTGTATCGCGCCCGGATATGTGCTTTCCTCCCGCGCCGTGGCCGGCGGCCGCAACAGCCCCGAAGTCCGCGACCGCCTGCTGCAGGATATCCCCCTCGGCCGCCTGGGCATGCCCGAAGACTGCGCCAAAGTAGTCGAATTCCTGGTCACCGACCTCTCCGACTACGTCACCGGCCAGTGCATCCCCGTCTGCGGCGGCTACGTCGCTTTCTGACCCGCCGCGGGAATCTCCGTCTCCGCGCGGGTGCATCCAGGATTTTGGGGGAGACAACCGCTGTCTCAATCAGAATTTTCGCGTTTGGCCGCCGCCACATGTCCAATATGCCTGAACCGGCGCCTGTAAGAGGCCCTGTTGCAAAAATATATTGTTTTTATCTGTCCCCGCCATTTGATTCGGTTGAGGGAAGAAACCGTGACGCGCTAAGCGTCTTGTCACACCCCAGTGTCACATCTTTCGCCGAAGAACTACGGGGTTACACCCCCCTGCGCGCCGCCACTTGACAATGTCCGGGAAAGGGGATTAGATGGAGCTTGGCGGCGAACCCCAGTTTCCAGTCGCCAGCGCAAGTTACAGCCGCGAACTGCTGACCACTGACCACTGACCACTGAATCAACTATCTACCGGACACGGAAAACTCGAAAGGGAAAACTATGCGATTCGATCTTCTGATCAAGGGCGGCGAAGTGGTTGACCCCGGCGGCGGGCACAGCGGCCGTCTGGATGTGGCGATCAAGCGCAACCGCATCGCCGCGGTCGAGGCAAACATCCCGGACGAGACCGCCTTTCGCGTCGTGGACGCCGGCGGCCAATACGTAACGCCCGGCCTTGTCGATCTCCATACCCACGTCAACTACGGCTGCGGCTTCTACGGCGTCCGCCCCGACCCGATCGCGGCCCGCAGCGGCGTGACGACCTGGCTCGACGTGGGCTCATCCGGCGGATACAACTTCACCGGCTTCCGAGAGTTCATAATCGAAGAGGCGCGGGCCCGCATCTATGCCCTGCTCAATATCTCGTCAATCGGTCTGACCGCCCAGACGTGGGAGCTGGCCAACCCCGGCTACTGCGATGTCGACCTCTGCTGCCAGATCGTAGACCTGAACCGCGACGTTCTGCTGGGCGTCAAGGTCCGTATCGACCAGCTCACCACCAGCGGCCAGGGCCTCGCCCCCCTGCGCAAAGCCCGCGAAGCCGCCGACCGCTGTGAACTGCCCCTGATGACCCATATCGGCATGGGGCCGCCGGAGATCGACAGTGTGATGGAACTGATGCGCCCCGGCGACATTCTCACCCACTGCTTCACCGGCAACACAATGCGCATCGTCGAGGAGTCAGGCAATATGCGCGACACGGTCAAACGCGCCTGGGATGCCGGCCTGGTGTTGGATATCGGTCATGGCGCCGGCTCCTTCTCCTTCAAGACCGCCGAAGCTTTGATGGCGCAGGGCTACCGGCCGGACGTCATCTCCTCTGACATCCACCAGATGAGCGTCAGCGGCCCGATGTTCGACATGCCCACCTGCCTGAGCAAATTCCTCTCCCTCGGCATGAGCTTCGCCGAAGTAATCCGCTCCGCCACCGAACGACCGGCGGCCGTATTGGGACTGGAGAAGGAGGTTGGCACGCTGCGGCCCGGCGCGCTGGCCGATGTGGCGCTGTTCGAGATCGTCGAGGGAGATTTCATGTTCTACGATGTCTTCATGAACCCGCGCCCCGGCCGCCAACTGGTCCGCAACACGCTGACAATCATCAATGGCCGCGAGATGGCCCACCAGTCCGATGACCCGCTCATGCCCTGGATCGAGCTTTCCGAGGCCCAGCAAACCCTGATCGCCCAAGGCCACACCCCCCCGGTGATGGCCGCCAATTGCAAGCACTGATTCGGCCTGAAATGAGCGTCCACATCCATATTCCCCGTTCACAAATAGACAGCTTCTGTCATCGCTGGCTGGTCTCTGAACTGTCTCTCTTTGGCTCGGTTCTGCGTGAGGACTTCGGCCCCGACAGCGATGTGGACGTACTGATCCAGTTTCAACCGCAGGCGCGACACACCCTCCTCGCTATGGCGCGCATGCAGGAAGAGTTGCGTCAGATATTCGATCGAGATGTGGACCTTGTGGAGCGTTCAGCGGTCGAACAGAGCCGGAACCATATCCGCCGCAATGCGATTCTGCAATCGGCGGAGTCAGTCCATACCGCGTGGCGATGAGCAATAGCGCATTCCCAATCCGCAACCAATTTCAGGAGCATAACAATGTCCGCACAGATTCCCGATACACACGTTGACCTGCTGACCGGCCCCATCTTCGCCACCCTGACGACCCTCTCCCCCTCCGGCGCGCCCGAAAATACCATCGTCTGGTGCTCGTGGGACGGCAGCCACGTCCTCGTTAACACGGCCGAAGGGCGCCGCAAACCGAAAAACGTCCGCGCCAATCCCAAAGTTGCCCTGATGGCATTGGACCCCGACGATGCATTCCGCTGGATCGATGTGCGCGGCGTCGTCGAGGAGATCGTGCCCGACCCGGATTTCGCCAACATCAATGCCCATGCCAAGATCTACGTGGGAGCCGACGAGTACTACGGCAGCGTCATGCCTGCCTCTATGAAAGGGAAGGAAGAGCGGGTGATCTTCAAGATCAAGCCGCAGCGGGTTGTGATATCTCCTCCCGCTTGACCTGCAGCTGCCAGCGGCCGGCAAATGCAGTTCACTGACCACTGGAATTTCAATCTGTCAGATCCAACACCATAATCGCCAGCCTGATCCCCCTCTCCGTCCGTGCGCCGACCCGTCGAAACCGGTGCCGCAGATAGAACCGTTCGGCGTGGGCCGTTTCCAGGATGATCTGGCTGCAATCCTCCTGCCGCGCGATACCGATGGCGCAGTCCAGCAACCGCGCGCCCAATCCCTGATTCTGGCAGGCGGGAGCCACTGCCAGCGTCGTGATATTCAACACACCGCCGTCCGGACGGTGGCTCTCCTGCGGGTCCTCGTCCAACGCAGGCTCGCGCAATTCAGCCCACTTCTCCGTCGTCAGATAGCCGGCGATGAACGGGCGCCCGTCGCCGCACTCCCCTGCCAACACCGCACAGCCCTGCGGGAATGTCACCAGCCGGCTGCGGATAATCGCCGGCTCCTCCTGCGCGCCGTACGCGCCGAAAATCTCCTGATCCAGCGCCGCGATGCCCGGCCAGTCCTCCAGCGTCGCCGGTCGCATCCGGTAATTATCGGTCATGTCTGGTCTGGCCCGTCGCCAACCCCTACTCGCCCGCCGCCGGTTTGGAGCGTCCGGCGATCTCGTCCGCTATTGGCCGGCAACATCAGTGACTCCCGCTCTGTACTGGCCACCAATCACTGGCTGCTGCTCTCCGGCGAAATATGATCCGTGCGGGGGTTGATCGCCACCGTGCGGAACTCGCGAACCAGCTCGATCAGCCCTTCCACCGCGGCCTCGAGAAACTGCTCCCCCTTTTCGCGGGTGGCGGCTGTGGCATCCCCCAACACGCCGCTGGTCGTCAACGAACTCCAGTAGGGCCACAGGTTGGCGACCGAGCCATCTTCGCGTTTGCCCATCAGCAGATCCGTCTGGAAGCTCGGCGACAGCGGCGAGCGCTCATCCACCGCCTTGTCCATCTGCACCAACTCCTCCGCCAGCGCCAGATAGAGGGCCGTCTCGTACTCTCCGGCGTGGGAGGTGCCGCCAAAATCCGAAGAACGGATCGCATTCCCCTCCTCCCTGCCTTTACGCACCCCCCAGTGGTTGACCGACGCGCACAGGGTCTTGCCTTCGGTTTCGAGCACGGTCAGACGAGCGGCCATCTCCACCGGCGCAGTGTTGCTGCCGTGCCCGTTCACCATCAGTATGCGCTTGAAGCCGTGGTGGGCCAGGCTGACGCAGACATCGCGCACATAGTTGATAAAAGTGTCCCAGCGGATCGTGATCGTGCCGGGGAAATCCATGTGGTGGGGGCTGTACCCATGGCTGATCGGCGGAATCAGCACCGCTTCATCCGGGATGCGCGCCACCGCCCCTTCGCAGACCCCCGTGCAAAGCCGCACATCGGTGTCGATCGGCAGGTGGTAGCCGTGATCTTCGTAGGTGGCAACCGGCAGCACCGCCACCTTGCCGGAATAGGCCGCCTCGCGACAGGCGGACCAGGTCATCTCAGCATAGCGATAGGTCGTCATTCTCGATCTCCTCTCATAATTCCTGGTTCTGTAGTCCTTGGCTGGCCGTCATCAAAAACACTCCACTGACTACGGATAATTTCAGTTCACCCACACGGCTGCATAACAGTGGGCAAAGTCGTGCGCCACCAGCCTCTGCCGGCCTCCATTCAACGGGATCAGATGGAGGAATCCATCATCGACGCGTACCAGCCACTCGCCGTCCGCCGACAGATCATATCCGGGAAAGGCCATCGTTCTCTCTGCCGAATAGGTCAGGATGTCACCAGTCCGGATGTTGTAGAGATGAAGATGCCAACTGCTGGTGTTTCGGTCCACGCTGTGAACGAAAAGCCAACGCCCGTCCGCGGAGAAGCGCAGAGACCGGTACGACTCAAGAGGATGATCGACCTGCAACAACTCTGTAATCTCGTCTGTGGCAAGGTTGTGGACAAAAACGTGGCCGGTCCCCGCGCCCGTCCCGCCCTCGACGCGTGCGCCGACGAACAGCCGGTCGGGCAAGGCCGGATGCGCCGCCAGCGCGACAGGGGTGATCCCTGTCACATCCGTCGCGTCCTGCAGCGCGCCAGCCAGCCTCTCTATCTCCACAAGCGTTCCCAACGCAAGATTCGGCAGCGTCATAACCCCCACCTGCATACCATCGTCCGGCTGGATGAAGGCAAAACGCCTGTTGTCCAGCCACGCCACCGTCCGGCCGTGCGCGACCGCCATCTGCGGCTCTCCCTCCTCGTCCCCCAGCCACAGCACACCGTCCCAGCGCGCGACAACCGTCCTCTCCCGGTCAGGCGGCCAGGCAGGCAAACCGTCCAGAGAACGGATCGCACACGCGCCCCCGTCGCACTCCGCCTGATTCAGATAGTGGAACCGGATGGTCGGCTGCCGGCGGGTATCATATGTGTAGAAGAGCATCCCGTCTGCAATGGTATCCACTACAAACAGGGCGACATTGTCAGGCGGATAGGTCACATCCTGCGTCCGACCCTCACGCCAGATCTGCACTTGGGAGGCGCTCGCCGCCTCTCCCCTTTCGCCCAATCTCTGCAGCAGGACCCCGGTATCATCCGGCAAGGAGTACATCCGACGAAACGACCCGCCGCTGTTCTCCGAAATGAACTCACTTCCCTGCAGGTCGTAGCGGTACAAGTGCGCCCCGTGGAACCGTTCCGCCGTGCAGAGCAGTTGCAGGTCCTGTTCGGGAAAGGCGCTGGCCGGAGCCATATCAGCGGCCAACTGCTGATCGGCATACCAGAGCCACTTTTTCTGAATCCAACGCCTGTAGCTGCCCTGTCCTGTCGCGCCTCTTTCGAACGGGAAGGCGTTGAACAGCCACGGGTGATAGGTATTGAAGCGGAGCAGCAATCGTTGCAGCGAGGCCGGCGACCGCTCCGGATTGACCGCAAGGAGGAAGTCCACGATGCTATAGACGATCTTCTGGATTTCTGGGGTGATGTTGTTGTAGGAGCGCTGGAGGTAGACCCAGTGCAGGTTTGTCACGTCGTGAATCGAGCCTTGCAGGATGTCCTCATAGCTGGAAGCGGTCACAGGCCACTGTATAAGCCCCAACTGGCTGAGTTGCTTGTCCAGTAAAGCGCGGAAGAATACGACTTTTTCACAGCAGCGCCAACCAACGATGTCGGCGATCCCTCCACCCACGATCAGGGGCGCATAACCGGCGCGCACCGCCTGATAGCCGGCCTCATCCACCGGACTGCCAATGAGGCTCGGCGTCGGCAGCTCCAGCTCCGACTCGCCTGCGCCCCTGCTTATGGAAGACGCATGGGACATCCCCTTCCAAAGAGGTCCGCGGGACGCCCCATCCGCCATGCGCGCGAGCGAGCCGGACTCGGTGGACAGCTTCACCTTCAGCTTCCACGTGCGGCGGCAGCGCAGACCATCCAAGTCTCTGCAAGCTGCCGCCAACATATCGTCCCATTCACGCGCCAGCCGCTCGACCGTGTCTGCGTCCCGTTCCGGGTATTCAACTGTCAGATAACGGCCTGTGATCGTCTGTTTCTCACCCCAGAAGGAAGGATAGGCGGGGACTAGCACCCAACTGGCCATTTCGTCCCGGTAGGTAACGATCTGGTGAAGAGTCACCGGCGAGCCGTCAGCACCAGTGTAAGGGAAGGCCAGGGTGACGGTCGCCATCCCCCAATCAGAAGTGAAAGCGATATCCACCACCGTGCCGGTGGGCGCTTGGTCGTCATCGCCGCCGACCAGGGCCAAGCCGAAGAACGGCCGGTCCCAGCGCGTTCCACTGCCAAGCATTCCCTTCTGGGTTCTGCCCCAATTGGGGTAGTCCGGCGAAATCATGCCGCCGAAGAGCGCCCCGTCGCGGCCGCGCTCGGCCTCCTGCACGATTCCATGCACGGCCAGCACCTCCGCTTCGACGGTTGCAGCGATAGCATCCAATCGTCTCAGAAAAACATAGCGCACGCCCCAGATGACTACCACCAGTAGCAGCAGCAGAACAAGCAACGTCGAGAAACGCCTCAGCCTGCCGCGGCGCTTCGGCGCCCGCGCCTCTACCTTCGGAACTTCCTCTTGGCGCCGGCCCTCCTCATCTTCAAGCGTCCGCCATTCGAATCCCATGAGGTTGTCAGTAGCCCGGGGTCAGCAACCAACGGTCAATGCAGGTTCCGCACTGGCTCCAGTAATCCACGGCTCCAGTAATCCACGGCCCCTGCAATCCGCCTCGACCGTCACACCAACCCGTAGAACGTTGCCGCGTTGTCATGCAACAACTTGCGCTGCTCCGTCTCGCTGCGGTCGGCGATAATCTCCTTCAGCGCCTCCACCCAGGCGCGGTAGGTGGCGTCCGCCCCCAGCGTGCAGACCGGCCAGTCTCCGCCAAAGACCACCCGGTCCGGGCCGAAACTGTCCAGGCAGTGGTTGACCGCCGGCGCCAGGTCGGACGCGCTCCAGCCGGGGCGCGTGCGGGCAATGATCCCGGAAATCTTGCAGATCGTGTTCGGCAGCGCGGCCAGCGCCTCGATGCCGTCCATCCACTGCTGCCGGTCATGCCAGTAGGGATCGTCGCGGTCGGTATGGTCGGCTATCGTCAACTTGGAGTCCGCCTGCCCTGCCTCACCCGTCCCCCCGCTGCCGGGCAGGACGCCGCTGATCAGATACGGGTCGCCGTTGCCGCAATGATCGACCACAAAGCGGGTCTCCGGGCACTCCAGCGCCAGCTTGACGCCGTCCCCCAACTCCGACGGCCGCATGCACAGGTCGAAGCAGAGCCCCAACTCACCCAGCAGCCGCACATTCTCCACAAACTGAGGCGCCAGGCAGGTGCCCGGCGGCGTGCCCTCCCCGTGCAGCACCTGGCGCACGCCCTTGATCGCCGGGCTGCCGGCAAAACGCCGGATGTAGCCGGCGAAGTCGGCGGAGCTCATGCTGCCGCCAATCACCGCGCCGACCGTCGGGTTGTCCTCCGCAGCGCAAAGTTCGATCAGATGCTCCGCTTCGCCGACCTTCTGCGCCGCGGTCACGTCCACCTCCATGTAGACCGCCTTGACGACGTTGAGCCCCGCAGTCGCGGCCAGATAATCGCTGGTTACGTAGCTGCGATTCAACGTCGGCGCGCTTTCCAGCCAGGGCATATCGAGCCGGCTCAGATCCCACAGATGTTGATGGGTGTCGATGATCGGTAACATGGGAACCACCTTTGTAGAGGAATAAGAAGTCAAGAGTGAGGAATGAAGCCGGAAAGGACTCTCTCCCCGGCCTCTTTACTCTCTTCTCGTGGTTTTCGGATCAGGCCGCCAGCAGCTGCTCCGCATTCTCGACCTGCCACTGCAGTTGCAGATCGGTCGTCTCGTGCGGTTTGAACTGCCGCGCCACCGACTCGATGGCAACGCCGCCGCGCAGTTCAATCTCGTCCAGGTCGGCAATACCCATGCCCAAATCGTGGGCGTAGCGCAGCAGACCCAACTCCAGCGGCTCGAAGCCCATCGTCTTGGCGATGACCGCGTCGGCCGCGAAGACATCAGTGCTCGCCGCGGCGATACCGAAGTCCAGCCCGTCGGTGCCGCCGGGTCCGTTCCCCTGCAGGCCGCGCGCGCCGTCGATGACGGCGACATCGGGGGTCATGAAACGGGCCAACCGGATCAGATTGATGCTCATGGCGCGCGATTCATCGGGGACGCGGCGCTCGCCATGGGTGTTGAAGCCGTGCATCTTCACCCGGTCCTGCTGGTAAATCGTGCCCATAATCATGTTCTTCAGCGCCAGCGTGACCACGCAGGTATCATGCGTCTTGGGAATCGCGATCGAAATCGTGCAGGGGCAGTCCAGGACCGTGCGGGGCATGCGCACGATCGTCTCCGTACCGTCGGCCAGCACGATCGGCGTCGACTCCCATTCCGTCTCCCGGTGCAGATCCAGCAGGCGCAGCGGGATCGAATACTCCTCTTCCAGCGCATGGTAGCCGAAGTTGCGGTAGGCGTCCCACGTGTCCTGTGCGCCCCCCTCGGCGATGAGGACCTCGCGCGGCGGCTTGGGCGTGGTTAGCAGAAAATCAAGTACGCCCCGCAGCGCGTCCGCATGGCTGGAAGCCAGCTGGTTGTCGCTGCTGAGAAAGTTCGGCTTCAGCATCACCTGCCCCGCCAGGCGGGATTCCACATCCGCCCGCACCAGTTCCAGCGCGTTGAAGACGTTCGTGCGGCGGTCCCCGCCGTGGACAAGACTGACTCGTGCTTTGGACATCGTACCCTCCTTGCGTAAGGTCAGA
Organism: Caldilineaceae bacterium; assembly: GCA_965220715.1. Taxonomy (GTDB): domain Bacteria; phylum Chloroflexota; class Anaerolineae; order Caldilineales; family Caldilineaceae; genus Bin5. The sequence continues at coordinate 605,908 of OZ244843.1, read as the reverse complement.
CGTGATTCGTGGTGTAAAGGGGGACACCTGTGGAGAGAAGACGTATCCTTCACAAAACACGCTATGAGGTGTCCAAGGGTGAGTTTACTCTTGGTTTGCCGCAGTGTCAACAGTTGCCCAGGGCAGTGTATGCCCCAAGGTGTCGGTGTCTTTTTGCCGTACCTGGTCACTTTAACGGGACCACGAGCTATGGTTCCTGACAGAACATTTCACCGATTACACGGAGGGATAGTCCAGCGTCGACGGTGATACGCGGTGGCCTTGTCGCATCCAGTCCGATGCAGTGAACCCTCTCTTAGCAGTGGTCTGAGTACTCGGGCCAACCATAGGGAACCGGTTTGACAAGAGCGGCTTCTTTGCCTACTGTATCGACACAACTGATACGATTCGGAGTACAAGATATTGGGCAGACGCACGAAACTTCGCCAACGCATTCTCGAAGGCCGCTCTGAGGCGAATATCCGATTTGACGAGTTGCGCGCCCTGCTGTTGAGATTGGGATTCGTCGAACGCGTACGGGGAAGCCATCATATCTTTAGAAAAGAAGGAGTGAACGAAAGACTGAATCTGCAACGCGAAGGTAGCAATGCCAAACCCTACCAAGTCAGACAGGTTCGTCAGGTCTTACTGAAGTACAAGTTGGAGGAGGAATGATGTTTAAGTACGAAGTCATAATTTACTGGAGCAACGCTGACGACACATTCGTGGCGGAGGCGCCGGAGCTTCCCGGGTGCATGGCACACGGTGATACGCAGGAAGTTGCGCTTCAAAACATCACCGAGGCGATGACACTCTGGATCGACACCGCGCGTGAGTTTGGCGACCCTGTACCGGAACCCAAGGGGGAGCGCCTGATGCTGGCATAAGCCGGCGATTTCGGTCTATCCCATTTGCCGGGTTTGGCCCTCTGTTTTCTGTAATTGCGAACTGATACGAATGTGGTCCAACGATACGGAGCCCTGCAAGGAGGCGAAGCATGGACAATGTGGAAGCCAGGCTGGATCAACTCGAAGAAGACGGCTTCATCACCGTCGAGAATGCGCTCACACCGGCAGAAACCGAGCATGTCCGCCAGCGCATCAACCATGCGCGCACGATGGGCTGGGAAGAGGGCCTCAACGACGTCGGCAATATGTGGTTCGATTCGCTCCTGGACCGTGAGCCGGGCACCTATGCGCCCCTCGTCGGCCATCCCAGCATCCGCCCGATCCTGGAAGGAATGATGGGGCGTCAATGCCAGCTGCGCAGCTTCCGCGCCCACATCAACCCCGGCCCCTATCTCCAGGAATGGCATCTCGATTTCTACGGCTACTGGCAGGAGTTGCGCGACCTCGGCCACGCCCGCTTGGCCGTGCAGCCGGTCGGCATCAACACTACCTTCTACTTTCAGGACAACGGCCCCGACCTGGCCCACCTGAAGTTTGTGAAAAACGGGCATAAGATGGAGCCGCCCCACCTCGACCCCATGGACCGGCCCAAGTTCGAGACCTGGTGCGAAGCCCAGGAGCACGTCATCCTCTATCCCAAGGCGGGCGACTGCGTCATCTTCATCAACCATATCCCCCACCAGGGCGCCAAGCACCAGGAGCACATCGAGCGCAGCAATGTCGTCTGCCACTACCAATTGACGCCGATGTATGAGGGCATATGGCACGTATCCACCCCGCGCGGCTACGACGGCACATTCCCCTTCGCCCAGGAACGCAGACCGTGGTCGAAAGGGTAGCCTGACCGGTACAGACGCAAGCAGCGTCGGTGCAGTCCTGCTTTCTGTGACAACTTTGCGCGACGATACTTGGCCCTCCTGCAATTGGGCGTTACTATCATCTGGCTAAACTGAAGCAAAGCGTTGAGAAGCGGGCTAAGAATCCAAACCGGAGGTGCTCATATGATTGGTGAGAAGCCGCGGTTAAAGCTCACATACACGGACTACCTCACTACACCTGAAGACAAGCGCTACGAACTCCTGGACGGAGAACTGGTTATGGCCCCCGCGCCCAACGAAGCGCACCAGAGAACGCAGGCAGAATTGGGTTATCATCTGATGGCCTTTGTGAAGGCCAAAAGTCTGGGGCGCATCTATTACTCCTCCACGGATGTCGTCCTTTCGGATATTGACGTAGTGCAGCCTGACCTCTTGTTCGTCTCCACCGAGCGAACGCACATCATCACCCCGGACAACATACATGGGGCTCCTGACCTCGTGGTTGAGATTCTCTCCCCCTCCACAGCCGAGCGGGACAAAGGATACAAGCGTGCGCTATACGCGCAACACGGCGTTAAAGAGTACTGGGTAGTGGGCACAGACGCCGGCGTCATCACAGTTTTGTTGCTGGGCGACGATGGCTATGAAGTCGTTGACACATTCGGCGAAGGCGACACGCTGACTTCACCCACGCTTGCCGGGTTCAACCTGAAGGTGGACGAGATATTCGGGTCGTAGCCACGACACATTCCCATAGACCACCTCCCCATGAAAATCACCGACATCCGCGCCGTCTATCCCAACTACCGCCAACCACTCGGCGGCTGGCGTCCCTACCTCTGGCAGATCGTCGTGCGCGTCGAAACCGACGCCGGCGTCACCGGCTACGGCTACGGCGGCGGCGGTGTGGCCGCCGTCGAGGTGGTCAACCGCCACCTGCGCGAACTGCTGTTGGACGAGACCTGCGACAGCCCCGCCGACATCGAGCGCCTCTGGGACAAGCTCTACACAGCCTCGATCCCCTACGGGCGCGGCGGCATCGCCATCATGGCCCTCAGCGGCATCGACCTCGCCCTCTGGGATCTCCTCGGCAGGGCCGAGCGGCAGCCGGTCTATGCGCTGCTGGGCGGCTCCTCCGCGCCCCGCATCCGCGCCTACGCCTCCGGCAACGATCCCGAATGGTTTGCCGAGACCGGTTTCACCGCCCACAAGGTGCCCTTAAGCCGCCCAGCCGACGCCTCCGCCTTCGAACGCGCCGCGGCCGCGGCCGAAGCCTCCCGCCGCCATCTGGGCGCCGATGCCCTCCTCATGTTCGACTGCTACATGGCCTGGGATGCTGCTACGACGCGCCAGATGGCCCGCACGCTGGCGCCTTACAACATCTACTGGTTCGAGGACACGCTGACGCCGGACGACCTCGACGGGCTCGCCGAACTGCGGCCGCAGATCAAACCGGTCCTGCTCGCAGGGGGTGAGCACGACTTCACCCACCACCGCTTCGCCGACATTGCCCGGGCCGGCGCGCTCGATATCTGGCAGCCGGACGTAACCTGGTGCGGCGGCATTACCGCCACCCGGCGCATCGTCGAGCAGGCGCAGCAGGCCGGTGCCACCGTCATCCTGCACCGCGGCGGGGAACCATGGGGTCTGCACGTCATCGCGGGAACGGCATGTGAAGATCTGGGGGAGCTGGTGTTGGGCAACCGGCACAGGACGCATGAAGAGCTGTGGCTGGACGCGCCCCAGGCAGAGAACGGATACCTGACTCCCAACGACGCGCCCGGCTTTGGCCTGCGCCTGAACGAGGAGTTGATGTAACAGCCTGCTGCCCGCAGGGAGACTGCTCGCACCTACACCAGATACGGAATCGTCATCGGCCCTTCCGGGAGAACCGCGACCGGCGCGTCGTTCCCCAGATCCGCTACGGCCGTGCGGATGTGTTCGTTCAGGTCGGCGACCGGTGTGAGGCCGGCGCGGGCGACCGCATCCGGCTCCAACTCGCTGTATATCGCCACCTGTGCCCGCAGCGCCACTTCGGCAAACTTCTGCACCTGCCACTGATCCAGCATGTGAAAACCGGGACGGAAGATCGTCTCCAGCATCGCCTGCGGCGAACTGTGCTCGTAGAGCAGTTTCGTGAAATTGCCGTGCGCCGGGAAGCCGTCATTGCAGCGGGCGGCCACGATCATCTCGCCGTTGTCCTCGATGATCTCCGCGGCGGCGCACATCCCCTTCACCGACTGGTAAAGATTCTGGTCCAGCGGAAAGCCGCTGTTGGTGGTGATCACCAGCGGGAAGCGCCGGTTGACCGCAGCCATCGCCGTCTCCTTCACATAACGGCAGCCCTCCTCATGCGCGGCGATAACGTCGCCGCAGAAAAAGCGGGTGATCTGACGCGTATGATTGAGCGTGACATTCACCAGGAAATCAACCGGCAAGGCCGACGCGTTCGCCCGGATCTGCTCCTGGGTGGGATTGCCCTCCAGCACGCCCCACTTGCTCTGCGGATGGCCGATAATCTCGGCGCGGTGATAGTACATAATCGAAGCCAGGTCGGCTACGCCGGGGAAGGCGGCCTTGTAGCCCCCCGAAAAACCGGCCATGAAGTGCGGCTCGATAAAGCCGACGAGTATGCGCCGGTCCGCCTCCGCATACGCCCGGTTCATCATCAGCGGACCGCGACCGTCCTGCCCAGCCCGCACGACGGCCATACTCTCTTCTTCGTAGGCGTTGTGGTTGATCACCCGCAGCCGCCGGTAGAGCTCCGCGCCCACGATCTGCTCAAGCTCCTCTGCCGTGTTGGGCCGGTGCGTTCCCGTGCCGACGACAATGGTGACATTCTCTTCGGGCACATGCGCCAACTCCGCCAAAATCCACGGCAGCAACCGCGCCGAGGGTAGCGGGCGGGTGCCGTCGGCGATGACGATCGCAACGCTCTCATGCGCGCCGACCGCCTCCGCCAGGGGGAACCCGCCGTTGGGCCGCCGCACCGCCTCCCGGAACGCAGCCTGCTCGTCCGGCAGCCCCTCCACAAAGCGCGGTCGGATGATCGTCGCATTTTCGGTCGGCAGTTCAGCCGTCAGTCCGTCTTGACCATATTGGAGATGGATTTGCATTGTCAGCACCCGTTCTATGCTGGAGTTTCCAGTGTTTTCTGCTGCGGTTACCGGCTATGAAAGTTGCGGGTTCGTCTCCCCTGCGAGTAGCGCAGAATCTGCTTCTCGTGTATTCTAGCCTTCTAACGACAGAGCGGCAAAGGACACGGCGCCAGTGGCTCGTGACGTGTATTGTTCACGATCTATTATCCGCTGCAGGACATGGGTTAGGGATATGCGCACGTACAAGGCGATCCTTCACGATAACCAGATCGAATGGCTCGACCAGCCTCCTGAAAAATCCGGCGCCGTGCAAGTCTATATTACGCTCCCGGAGGAGCCGGATTCCGTCTCTCCGTCCAATCGAGGACGATTGATGGCAGAGGTCTTGGCGGAGCTTGCGCGCAGAGACACATTTACCGCGATTCCCGACCCCGTTGGCTGGCAAAGGCAACTCCGCGCTGAGCGCGCCTTGCCTGACCGGGAGGCATAATGCTATACACACTCCTCATAAGAATCAGATGAACTGTATGTGGAAAGCAGCGCCATGACACACCTGAAACAATACCCGCACTCGGTTGTCGAGCAGGATGGAACGACCTACGCGCTGGCGCGCGCCGGCAGGCAAAAGAAGCTATGCCTGCAGGGCGATACCACCGGCTTCACCGGCGAAACAACGAACGGAATGCTGCTCTGCCCGCTGACCGCCGAGAACGCGGCCGCGCTGCGCGCCCGCCTGGCCTGGCTGACTCCCGTGCCGCTCGGCGTAGAGACCTCCTTCGGTTTCGGTGACCGCTTGGGCGCGGCCACGCCCGGCCACATCCGCTCAGTCCAGGACACCGGCATCGCGCCAATCTTCGCCCAGCAGTCGGTGCGCGAGAACGACCGCATTGGGCGCACGCCGCAAGAGGTGGTGGATGACGCCATCTGGGGCGTGGTGCAGATGGGCTGGCGCGCGCCCTGGGGCGCAGATGCCGACCATGTGAAGCTGGTCAGCGACCTGCCCGCCTTCGTCGCCGCCGGCTACACCTTCTACACGATCGATCCCAGCGACCACGTCGACAACGATGCCCAGACCGACTCGTTGCCGGCATTGCAATCCAAGGTCGAAGCCCTCCCCTGGGCGCGGCTCGATACCACCCTGGAAACGCTGCGGGCCGACTATCTGGCAGCCCCCATCGAACTGGCGGGACTGACCCTGACCTTCAGCGAAGAGAGCCTGCTGCGGGCGCTGGCCAAGTACGGACGCGCCATCGTTCACACGCTGGATATCGCCGCCGCGCTCGATCAACAGATGCACGGCACGCGCTATGATCTGGAAATGTCGGTGGACGAGACCGAGACACCCACATCGATCTATGAGCACTACTTTATGGCGCACGAACTGTTGCGGCGGAAACTGCCGGTCGTCAGCCTCGCGCCCCGCTTTGTCGGCAAGTTTCAGAAGGGCGTCGACTATATCGGCGACACGGCCCCGTTCGAAGCGGAGTTGATCAAGCACGCGGCCATTCTGAAGCATTTCGACGCCTACAAACTGAGCGTCCACACCGGCTCCGACAAGTTCAGCATCTACCCGCTGGTCGCAAAATACGCCGGAGAGCGCGTCCATGTCAAGACCGCCGGCACCAGCTATCTGGAGGCGCTGCGCGTCATCGCTGACCGTAACACAGCCCTCTTCCGCCAGATTCTCGACTACTCGCGCGCTCGCTTCGAGACCGATCGCAAGACCTACTTTCTCGACTGCCAGCCGGACAAGGTGCCCGCCAACGCCGACCTGTCCGACGCAGACCTGCCGGGACTGCTGGAGCAGTTCGACGCCCGCCAGCTGCTGCACGTGACATTCGGCTCCAATCTGGACCGCTTCGGTCCGCAGATTCACGGCCTGATCGCCGACCATGAGGAAGCCTACGAAAAGGTGCTGAACACCCACTTCACCCGCCATTTGGCGCCCTTTGCCAACGGCGCAATGGCTCGCGGCCGGTGAACAGCATCGACCAAGGAGAAACCAATGGCAGCCATACAGGAAAAGCCATCCCTGCTCGAACAGGATAGACGACAGCTTCACCCTCTGCACCACCCTTCCCAAACCGACAACCCCATCGTTGTCGAGCATGCCGAAGGCGTCTGGCTCTACACCACCGACGGCCGCAAGATCCTCGACGCGATGGCCGGTCTCTGGAATGTCAATGTCGGCTATGGCCGCTCCGAACTGGCGCAGGCCGCCAACGCCCAGATGGAAAAGCTCGCCTATACCTCCAACTTCGCCGGCATGACCAACCTGCCCGCCAGCGAACTGGCCTACAAACTTTCCGGCTACGCCTACCCCAGCCTCAAGACGACATTTTTCACCTCCGGCGGCTCCGAATCCAATGACACCGCCTTCAAGACCGCCCGCTACTTCTGGAAACGCCAGGGCCAGCCGGACAAGGTCAAGATCATCTCCCGCCGCGAGTCCTATCACGGCATCACCCTCGCCACCACCAGCGCCACCAGCGTCCCCCGCTACCACAAGATGTTTGGCCCGTTGGTGCCCAATTTCGTCTACTGCCACGCGCCCCATCCCTACCGCTATGAAGGCGACCTGCGGGAGGGCGAGACGGTCGGCGAGGCTGCGGCACGCGATCTGGAGGAGACGATCCTGCGCGAAGGGCCGGAAACCGTGGCCGCGTTGATCGCCGAACCGGTGCAGGGCGTCGGCGGCGTTTTCGTGCCGCCCGAGGACTACTTCCCCCGCGTGCGCGCCATCTGCGACCAGTACGACGTCCTGCTGATCGCCGACGAGGTGATCTGCGGCTTCGGACGCACCGGCGACATGTTCGCGCTCAACCGCTACGGCATCGAACCGGATATCCTCGCCTTCGCCAAAGGCATCACCAGCGGCTACCTGCCGTTGGGAGGCATCCAGATCAACGACCAGATCCTCGACGCCATGAACAGCGCCCCGACCGAGGAGGCCTGGATGCACGGCTTCACCTACTCCGGCCACGCCACCTGCTGTGCCGTCGGCCTGCGCAACATCGCCATTCTTGAGGATGAGAAGCTGGCCGAACGTTCAGCAGAGATGGGCGAGCGGTTGCGCAGCGGACTGGCCAAGTTGAGCGAATTCGGTAACGTAGGCGATGTGCGCGGCTTGGGGCTCCTCTGCGCCGTCGAATTCGTCAAGGACCAGGAGACCAAAGAGCCGGACAATGAACTGGCGATGAGCCTGCAGAATGCGACCGCCGCGCGCGGCGTGCGCACACGCGCCCTGAACGGGAGCCTGGCGTTCTCACCGCCGCTGGTCATCAACGAAGACGAGGTCGATCAGATCGTCGACGCCATCGGCGCCTCGCTCGACTCGATGTCTGAATTATGATCTGTGTGATTGCGTGCTGGGCTGGATTGGGAACGTAAGGGGTTGGCCAAATGTGTGCGGAGATCAAATGCCGGTTGTCCTGCGTGACAGAGGGTATGCTGTATTCTTCTATATGTACGATTTGAGTGAACCGATTCATGTGCATGTGCGAAACGGTCGCAAAGAAGCAAAGTACTGGCTGAATCCAATAGCATTGGTCTGGAACAAAGGCTTTCGAGAGCATGAATTAAATCGGATCGAACAGATTGTTCACAGAAACCATGGCAGAATCGTATCATTTTGGAATAACGAACAGGACAGACGCAGATGAAAACGATCCGGGTCCGCATTCCATTTGCAGACAATGAATATACTGTTCCTGTACAGGTCCCCGAATTGGTGGAGGTTCGGGAATACGCTAACGTCCTGCATCTACGAGGCGAGGCCTATCAGGGGCAGATGTGGGGTTGGCCTGTCCATTACGAGCCGGAACTGATCGAAGAAAACGCGCTGTTTGAACTGCCGGATGAAGACAATGGCATGAAGCGGGAACGCCGCCGCCACGACAGCCCCGCCAGTTTCACCGTCGGCGAAAGCGGCATCTGGTTTTTCTCGCTGCTCTGGGAAAACGGACGCGACAACGAACCGGTCGAGTTTCTGGATGTCGCTCCTGTCGAAGAGACAAATCTCGACGCAACTGCACCAACAGCCGTTGCTGCGTCATAACCTATACTGTCATCTTTCCCACAGCCTTGGAGTATCGCATTGTCATCCGCAAACGCCCCCGACCTGATCGGCTCCGCCCCCTATTTCGTCGTGAGCGACCTCGCTGCGTCCCTCGATTACTACTGCGATGCGCTCGGTTTCAACCGGCCCCCTCTATGGGGAGAGCCGCCGACATTTGCCATGCCCGACCGTGACGGCTTCATCTTCATGCTCAAGCAGGTAGAAGATAGCAGCAATATCCAACCCAATCGCACCCGGGACGGCTACTGGGACGCCTATATCTGGGTCAGGGATGCGAAGGCTCTCTACGCCGAATTCGAGGCAAAAGGAGCCGAGTTTGCCTACGGCCTCACGATCCAGGACGAGTACAACAATATAGAGTTCGCCGTGTATGACCCCGACGGCTACTTTATCGCCTTTGGGCAGGGACTCGAGGACGAGGAATGACCACAACAACCACGACGGACCGCAGCGTCAACGGGGAAACCGGCTCGCGCCGCTTCTCCATCCTCGCCGGGCGCGATATAAACCGCGAGACCTACGTCGAAGAGTGGGCCGAAGCCGGGCTGACCGTCGCCGACAGCCCCTATGACCCGCAGCCGTCGCTGCGTATCGTCGACGGCCAGATCATGGAAATGGACGGCAAAGACCGGGCCGATTTCGACGCGCTCGACCGCTTCATCGCCGATCACGCCCTGAACCTGGCGGTGGCCGAGGAGGCGATGGCGACCTCATCCCACCAGATCGCGCGCATGTTGGTCGATATTAACGTGCCGCAGCCCGCCATCCGCCGCCTGGCCGACGGCTGCACGCCGGCCAAACTGTGCGAAATCGTGCGCCACATGAACGTGCTCGAGATGATGATGGGCCTCGGCAAGATGCGGGTGCGCAAGACCCCGGCCAACCAGGCCCACGTCACCAACTGGCGCGAAAACCCGGCCCTGCTGGCCGCGGACGCAGCCGAAGCCGCCGCGCGCGGCTTTGCCGAAATCGAAACGACAGTGCGCGTCGCCCGCGCCGCGCCCCTCAATGCCCTTGCCATTCTCGTCGGCGCGCAGACCAGCCGCGGCGGCGTGCTCACGCAGTGCGCGGTGGAGGAGGCCTTCGGCCTGCGCCTCGGCATCAAGGGCCTGACCTCCTACGCCGAGACGCTTTCCGTCTACGGCACCGAGCGCTCCTTCGTCGACGGCGACGACACACCCTGGTCAAAAGCCTTTCTGGCCTCCGCCTACGCCAGCCGCGGCATCAAGATACGCTTCACCTCCGGCACCGGCTCCGAGGCGCTGATGGGCTACGCCGAGCAGTGTTCGATGCTCTATCTCGAGGCCCGCTGCCTGCTGGTGACGAAAGGCGCCGGCAGCCAGGGCGTGCAGAACGGCTCCATCTCCTGCATCGCCCTGCCGGAAGCGCTGCCCGGCGGCGTGCGCGGCGTACTGGCCGAAAACCTGCTGGCCTCCATGTTGGGGTTGGAATGCGCCTCCGGCAACGACGCGCTCGCCTCCCACTCGGACCTGCGCAAGACGGCCAAACTGATGCTGCAGATGATCCCCGGCACCGATTTCATCTGCTCCGGCTACAGCGCCATCCCCAAGCAGGACAACATGTTCGGCGGCGGCAACTTCGACGCCGAAGATTTCGATGACTGGACCGTCATCCAACGCGATATGCAGGTCAATGGCGGCATCCGCCCGGTACGCGAGGCCGATGCCGTCGCCGCCCGCCGCCAGGCCGCGCAAGCGCTGCAGGCGATCTATGCCGAGCTGGATTTCCCTCCAATTGGAGACGAAGAAGTAGAGGCCGCCACCCTCGCCCACAGCAGCGAAGACATGCCGGAGCGCGACATGGTGGCCGACCTGGCCGCAGCCGACCGCTTCCTGGAGGGTACAGCCAATCTGGCCGATGTAGTGCGCGCCCTGCACCGCCGCGGCTTTGAGCAGGTGGCCGCCAATATGCTCGAGATGGGCCGACAGCGGGTGGCGGGGGACTATCTGCAGCCGTCGGCCATATTCGAAGACGGTTTCTCCGTGATCAGCGCCATCAACGACCGCAATGACTACACCGGCCCCGGCACCGGCTATCGCCTCGAAGGGGAGACCTGGGACGCGCTCCAGCGCATACCCCAACGGAAGTCGCCGCGCGACTTTATCGACGCGCAGGTGGGCGATCCGCTGCCCAATCTGGCCGAGATCAGCACGGCCAAAGTTGGCGCCTCCGCCAACGAGATCGTCGTCGCGGTGGGGCCGGCCTATGGCCGCTCATTGGTCAAGACGATCGGCGAATTGGACCATGAAGCGGTGTTGGAAGCGCTGCTCAGCGGTGTGGCGGAGGAAGAATTCTACGGCCGCGTCGTGCGGGTCTATCACAGCGCCGACTGTGCCGCCATCGGCCACGCCGGCGCGCGTCTGAGCGGCTCCGGCATCGCCGTCGGCCTCCAGAGCCGCGGCACCACCGTCATCCAGAAACGCGGGCTGGCGCCGCTCAACAACCTGGAGCTGTTCCCGCAGTCGCCCAGCCTGACGCTGGAGATTTACCAGGCGATCGGGCGCAACGCCGCCCGCTATGCCAAGGGCCTTAGCCCCCTGCCCGTCGGCGTCAAAGTCGACAACGGCGCCCGCCTCCGCCTCATCGTCAAGACGACCCTGCTGCATCGCCGCGAGATCGAAGACATACGGGAGAAAGCCCCCCAGGAACTCTACTTCCGCTGGGAGCCGGATGTGTGACGGCCAGGAGAGAGGGAAGAGGAGTAAGGAAATAAAGAACCACTCGTTCTTCGAGTTTGAGCGCAAGGAATCAGCAAGATGACAGACGAAACAAAGGAGGAGAGAGAAAACACCTCTCACTCCTCGAACGGGGACTATCCCCTCTACGCCAACCGCAGCGACACCCTCACCGCGGCCAGTGGGCGGCCCCTGCGCGATCTCTCGCTACAGAAGACGCTGACGGAAGACATCTCTTCCGAAGATTACAGCATCAGCGCCGAGACGCTGCGCGCCCAGGCCCAAATCGCCCGCGACGCCGGCTACCCGCAACTGGCGCAAAATCTGGAACGGGCTTCCGAATTGACCGCCGTCCCCAACGAGACACTCCTGGAGATGTACGAAATGCTGCGGCCCGGACGCTGCAGCTTCGAGGAGTACCAGGCGCTGGCGCAGCGCCTGCGCGATGAATTCAACGCCGCCACTACAGCTGCCTTTGTCGAGGAAGCCGCCGCCGTCTATCAGGCGCGCGGCCTGCTGCGCCGGGAACTGGACTGATTGTACAGCAGTTTTTAGTAGTCAGTTTATAGTAGCCAGTTTTTGGTTTTCAGTGACTGCGACCGACGCCGGCACAAGGCGCTGCCAAAAGTCAGGAACGCGATCAAAATTATGCTCACAGACAACCCGCAGCAGGGCTTCCTGACCGGCCTCTGGCATATCTTGGGCGGCCAGCGCAAGATGGTGGCCCTCTCCATCCTCAGCGGCCTGCTCTTCTCCGCGACGACCCTTGTTCCGCCCCTGCTGGTGCGCCGCCTGATCCAGTGGATCACCGAGGGCGGCGGCTCCACCTCCGGCCTGCTGGCAATGACCGCCGTGCTGGGAATTGTCTATGTGTTACGAGGCGTCGGCCGCTATTTCTACGGCCAGTTCTCCCATGTGGCCGCCTACGGCGTCACCACCAATCTGATGGCGCGCGTCTATCGCCATCTGCAACAGCTCTCCCACAGTTTCTACAACCGCCAGCGCACCGGCGCCCTGATCGTACGTTCCATCAACGACATCGAAACGCTGGAGGACTTCGTCGCCCACGGCGTTCCCGAACTGGTCATGGCCACCGTCATTCCCATCACCATGTGGTGTGTCCTGCTCTGGATTCATCCCCTGCTGGCCCTGCTGGTTGTGCTGCCGCTGCCGATCGGCGGATTCGTCATCTACCGCTACACCAGGCAGATTCGCCAGATATGGCGCCAGGTGCGGGCCGGCATCTCCGAACTGGTGGCCCAGGTGCAGGACAGCTTTTCCGGCATCACCGAGATCAAATCCTTCGGCCAGGAAAAGGCGCAGGCAGAGCAAGTCGCCCAATCGGCTGCCGACTACCGCGACAAGATCTGTGCCGCCACCAGGGTCTCCCTCATGCCCTCGGCCATCGTCGAGTTCTCCAGCGGCGTGGGCGTGATCGTGGCCGTGTGGGTGGGCGGCGGCCTCGCCCTGGCCGAAACGATGAATATCGCCGATCTCTTCGTCTTCATCGCCTATCTGGCCTATATCTATCAGCCTTTCCTCAAACTGGCCGACATCAGCGACACGCTCCACCGGGCCGGCGCCAGCCAGGAACGGATCTTCGAACTGCTGGCCGTGCAACCGGAGATCAGCAGCCCGCCAGCCGCGGTCACGCCCCATATCTCCCGCTGGGACGTTGCCTTCCACAACGTCTCCTTCGGCTATCAGCACGAAGAGGTTGTGCTAAACGAGATCGATTTCGAGATCGGCGCCGGCGAAATGGTGGCGCTGGTGGGGGCGACCGGCGCCGGCAAAACAACCGTCAGCCGCCTCATCCCCCGCTTCTATGATCCCCAGGAGGGACAAATCTGCGTCGGCGGCCACGACCTGCGCAGCCTCGATCTGGAGTTCCTGCGCGCCAATGTGGCCTCGGTCATGCAGGATGTTTTCCTCTTCCACGGAACTGTGCGCCAGAATATCGCCTTCGGCCGCCCGGACGCAACCGTCGATGAGATCGTGCAGGCGGCGCAGGCAGCCAACGCGCACGAGTTCATCGTCGACCTGACCGAAGGCTACAACACCGTTATCGGCGAGCGCGGCGTGCGCCTGTCCGGCGGGCAGAAGCAGCGCATCTCGATCGCACGCGCCCTGCTGAAAGACGCACCAATCCTGATCCTGGACGAGGCCACATCCTCAGTCGACACCGAGACCGAGTGGCAGATCCAGCAGGCGCTCAACCGCCTCACCCGCAACCGCACCACGCTGGTGATCGCCCACCGCCTCTCGACCATCCGCCACGCCGACAAGATCGTCGTGCTGGGTAGTGGGCGCATTGTCGAGACCGGCGCCCACGACGAACTGATGGCGCGCAACGGACGCTACGCCAAGATGGTTGAGACCCAGAGCCTGGCCCGCTCCTGGGAACTGAGCCGGCAGCCGGAACTGCAGCCGGTTAGTGGTTAGCGGCCGGACTTCATTCCTGCCAGGCGCTCGAATGCCAACGACGAGTTGAAAAACCAACACCCGGAAAGTTCAAAAGGAGACGTGGTCATGGATTCCGCACTGGAAGGCAAACTGGAGATGGCGCTGGCCAATCTGAATCGCGTTTCCCTGGGGGAGATGAATACACCGCTGGAGCATCTGCCCCGCTTCAGCGCCGCTCTCGGCGGGCCGCAGGTCTATATCAAACGGGACGACCTCACCGGGCTTGCTTTTGGCGGCAACAAGACCCGCATGCTTGAGTACAGCCTAGCGGTAGGGGTGGAGCGCGGCGCCGATACGATCGTCTACGGCGCCGCCGTGCAATCCAACTACTGCCGCCAACTGGCCGCAGCCTGCGCCAAGCTGGGCATAACGCTGCATCTGATCCTGCGGGCCGAGCGCGAGATCGACAAGACCGCCATCACCGGCAACAACCTGCTGCAGCGGCTGCTGGGCGCGCATGTGACGGTGCTCTCGGACAACAACCGCGACCGCCAGCAGGAGATGATCGCGGCCAAGGCCGAGGCGCTGCGCGCGGCCGGCCACAACGTCTACGTGCCGCGCCAGGCCGATACCGTCGATCTGGATGTCATCGCCTATGCCCAATCCGCCCTCGAAGTGGCGCGCCAGTGCCGTGAGCAGGAGATCGACCCGCAGCGCATGTACGTCTGCGCGGCCGACACCACCCAGGCCGGGCTGGTTCTCGGGCTGAAAGCGGTGGGCAGCCCCATGCAGGTGAAGGGGATCAACCCGTCCTTCAAAGGAGACAATGAAGAGCGCATGGCCCAAATCGCGAACCAGGCTGCCGAGCGGCTCGATCTGGACGTGACCCTGACCGCCGCCGACTTCGACAACGACGACTCCTTCGTCGGTGACCGCTACGGCATTCCCACGCCGGAGGGGCTGGCCGCCCTGCGTCTGCTCGCCCGGAAGGAGGGCATCCTCACCGACCCGGTCTACTCCAGCAAGGCGCTGGCCGCACTGGTGGCCCACGTCCGCGGCGGCGCACTACCGGCGCAGGAGCCGGTCGTATTCGTTCACACCGGCGGCACCCCGGCGCTCTTCGGCTACACCGACGAAATGGTGGCCTCATTGGCATGATGTAACACCGCAAAGCACATGCAGCTCGTCGCAGCGGCGTGGGAAATCGGCGCCCACACGCGCAGCCGCCTCTCTCTGACCACGGTGGCCAGCGGGGCAGAGGGAAATGCGCGCGTCATCGCCGAACTCCTCCGTGGCAAGGTCCATATCGAGAGGCATTTGGGCTGGACGGCTGGAGACAGCACAGAATTCAGGCACTGCGCAAGCGTTACGCAGACGTTCCCAAGGGGTAGGTAAGGCCTATGAACGCCGTCAATCCAATTCTGGATCAACCGAAGGACAAAGAAGCCCTGACTCTGCTCTTCATGTCCCTGGAAGACGTGCATGAACCGCGCGGCCGGCTGCTTACAGGCGGCTGTCGGCTCGTTCGCGATGACAGCCCTCCCGAAGGACTGGAGGAGGACCTGAACGAATTCGCCCAGGACCTGGCGCTCACCAGCCTCCAGGAACCTGATGGCGCCATCCACGTCTGGTACAGCCTGCGGCGCAGCCCCGAGCGGTTTCTCGTCGAAAGCCTGAGCGCCGAACAGGCCAGCGCACGCAGCCATTCTGAGAGCGACAAAACGTTTAGCATAACACGCCCGGACTGGGATCCCGCCAGGTTGAAGTGGCAAGTGTGCTATGCCCGCACCCGCGATGGCATCCACTTCGAACGGCCAGACTTGGGCATCGTCGCGGACGCCAGGTCGCCCAATGTGTTGATCGACAATGGCGGCATCTTTTCAGTGATGCGGAACGACGAGGCGACCGATCCCAATCGCCGCTACGCCATGATCCACACCGGATGGGGCCCCGTGCACGCCGAAGGTCCGTTGCCGGGGCATCATCCAGTCCACAACGCTGGCGCAGCCTTTTCAGCGGATGGTCTGCACTGGCAAGAGTGGGATCGCAACCCGGCCTTCCGCGACGGCAACGACGCCTTTTCGGCCATCTATGACCCACGCAGCAAGAAATACCTTTGCTATCAAGCCGTAAAGCGGCCATTCCCGGCGGCGCTTCCGGACAACATCGGACCCAGCCAGCGCCGCGTGCTGGCAATCCGCAGCAGTGAAGACGGCGCCCACTGGTCGCGCCTGGAGAACTTCATCGAACCGGATGCGGATGATCCGCCGGATCTCGAGCTCTACATGTTTACCGTGTTCCCCTACCGTGATCGCTTTGTCGGCCTAATGCGCAACTATGCCCGCAGCCCGCTCATGATTGGCGAACACGGGCCTCATATCTCCTATGAATGGTGGGTGAGTCACGATGGGCGGCGCTGGCAGCGCCCAGCGCGCGAGATGCACGTGGGGGTGTTTACTACCTGCACACCCTTTGTCGTCAATAGCCGCCTGTGCTTCCTCGAGTACAACACGATGCGACGCTACAGCACGCCGGTCGACCGGATAACGTGGGTGGGGTCGCAGTCGAACGCCGAGTTTTCGTCGCGCGTGTTCAAGGTCCCGCAACGCCCCCTGACGGTCAACCTGGAGAGCGGCACAGGCACGCTGCTACCCGATCAGGCCTACGTGATGGTGGAACTACGGCAACCGGACGGTCACGCCATCGAGGGCTACGAACGGGAAAAGTGTGTCCTCAGCGACGTGGATGGCGCCGCCCTGCCGCTGCGGTGGGGTGAGAAGGACACGACGGGCCTGGCCGGGCGTGACGTCTGCTTGCGCTTCTACCTGCGCGACGCGCGCATCTACGCTGTGAATGAATCTTGATGCTGTGACAACCGCTCGTTGCCTGTCAATGCCACCGCCAACTGTGTCATCGAAGCGCACCGGTTGCTCGAATCCGATCCCGTGAAGGGCGGCCCGGTCGGCAAACCGGCCGCCGAGTACCTCTTTGAAACTTCATTCCGACTGTCTCTCCGTCGCTCCGCCGGTAAAGAACGGGCCGGACGTCTCGCCCCGCAACAGCTTCTCCAGATCGTCCAGGAACTCCAGATAGGTGCCCTGCCAGCCAAAGTGATCCCAGAACCAGCCGTCGGATGGCGACCCGACCGTCGCCTCGCCCTTCGGAACGTCGGCGTAGCGCGCGCGCATTGCCTCGATCTGCGCCGCCTGCAACCGCCCCAGTTTGTAGTCCAGGTACAGCCCGAAACAGTCCACAAAGATGCGCACGTCGTTTACGTTGGCTTCGAGCAACCCGGCGACCTGGGCAAAGGATGCCGGGTCAATCTTGCCTTCCAGTTGCTGCCACGCTGCCAGCACGCCTTCCATATGGCCGGTGGCCACGCGCTTCTCCGCCATCAACTCGGCGGCATAGGCGTCGGTCAATGGCATCCGGTTGAAAATAAGTTGGTAGCGCGGGTCGTTGCGCAGCGCCTCGCGCTGCGCCTCAGGATAGGCGTCGAGCGGCAACTCCAGTCCGAGGACGTTCTCGCCGACCCGGTCCATCCCTGGATGCAAGAGATCCGTCCACACGCGCCACGGTCCATTGAGCCGCGTATCAAGGTAGTTGTAGCGCGCAACATAACTGTGGCACTGGGTAAAGGCGCTGCGGCTGAACAGCGCGCCGATGGTGGCGGGATAGGTTTCGCGCAGGCCAGGCAGAAACGCCACCGCATCCGCCCCGTACTCCATCGTTAGCCATTCGCACAGGATGTCGTCCGGGTCGAGGTAGGGGTTCCAGCACAGCTTGCCGTAGGTGTGCCAGTTGGAGAGGTTGAGCGGATGGTCTACGTACTCGGGATGTACGGCCATGTTGGCGTCACATCCCTCGTATCCCTTGTCTGCCGCCGTGCGAAAGTCCTCCTGCCAGCGGTGCGCCATCGAGCACGGCAAAAAGTTCATGCCAGCCGAATCGCCCACCAGCGCGACCTGAAGCACATAGGGCGAACGTTCTCCGGGCCGATTACCGGAATGGTTCCAGATCGGGTGCGGCGGATACGGTGGGCGGTAGTCCCAGTAGTTGTGGCAATGTCCGATCCACACGTTTTCGGGAAAGTCATCCCCCCAGTCGCCATACATTTCCGCCTCCGCCCTGGCATGGGCGGCTTGGTCGGTGCCGGTGAGCCACAGCAGATCGCCGCCGAGGGTGGCTACGGCGTCGCTGACCACGCGTATGCCCGCTAGAACACGCTCGCGCAGCGGCGTCGCAGCGCAGCGATCGCAATCGTCTTCGTGAGGGCCGGGCGCCTCTTCGCCCGCGCCTCTCAGCCTGAAATTGCGCACCGTCGGCATGGTGACGGCCATACGCGCCACAAAGTCTTGCCACTGCTCACGGATATGATCCGAGTACGGACACAGCGTCACATAATGGCCACTTTCGTCGGGAGAGGTATAGTGGAGCGCCAAACGTATTGAGACACCAAAGCGATCCATAAACTGCGCGAACCGCTCGACCGGCTCGGCGTGTGAGAGCCAGCGTTCGAACAACGACCCTCCCGACGCGTATTGAGAGAACAGGATGAGGCTGTTGACGCGCATCGCCAGCAGCCGCCGGGCGAAATCCAGGTACTCCGGGATCTCCTCGGGCCGCAGCATTTTGTCATAGCCCAGAATGCTGTCGAACGGCAGACACCAGACCATGCTCGAAGGCGTCTCCCACATGTCCACGCTGCGCAGAGCAAAATGGGGGCCATCGGTCATCGTCATGATGGCTCGACCCAGACGGGCGCGGTCGATGCACTCCTGCACACCATACAACACGCCGCGTCCATCGCCGCCCGTAATGTGCAGCGTTGTGGCGCTCTCCACGTCGATACGAAAGTGCTCCGGCTCCAGGTCGGTCCCACTTGTGCTTAACAACGCTGTCACATCCCCCGCCTCTGCACCGATGGTCGGCTTCCTCGCCCCCAGTCTTTCGATCCAGCGTGCCAGCTCGCCGGCTGCGGTCCGCACGCGTGGGCCGGCGTCGCGCGCAAGTCGGATCGTATCAATCGCCCCAATCTGCATCTGTGCCATGGCTCGGCTCCCGGTGTGCCCTCCTCGCTCGCGCTGCACGCGTGCAGCGCCTTACTCCCAGATAAATACCGTGCCCGACAGTTCATGCGGGGCGTCGCGCAGTGTGTCGTAGACGCGCCGGGCCTCCGTCACCGGCACAACGTCTTGGAGCAGCGGAGCGATATCGACCAACCCCCGGCGAATGAGCCGGCACAGATTCGCCAGATCATCGCGGTCATAGCCCGTGTTCTGTCTGATGGTAATCTCGTGCGCTTGACCCAGATTGAAGGTATAGTTGACGTGAAAGCGGCCGGCGATGAGCAGCAGCCTGCCCCGACTCTTGAGCGCGCGAATCAACCGGTCCTCCATCACCTCGACGCCCGCCGCGTCAATGAGTGCATCGAAGGCGCCATCGGCGATCTGTTTCTCCCATCCGTCACCGGCGACATCGAACACCTCCTCAGCAGCGCCGATCTGCCGCGCCATTTCCAGCCGGCGCGGGTCGACTTCGCAGACCGCAACGCGCGCGCCCATCACGTTGGCGATCTGAGCCGCCATCTGGCCGACAAACCCCTGGCCGACGACGAGAACACGTTCGCCCATGCGCAGATCAGCGTGCCGACAGGAGCGCATCGCCACACTGGACATGCCGAACAGAGCGGCCTGCCTGGGGTCAACGTCCTCTGTCAGTTTGATGAGCAACCCATCTTCACGCGCCACCACATATTCCTTGTGGTCGGCATTGATATACAACAGGTCGCCGACGGCAAGCTCCGCAACATCAGGGCCGGTCTCGATCACGCGCCCCACGTGTTGATAGCCCCACCCGGCCGGCAGCGCGTCGTCAGGGTGCGCATAGTTGCCGCCGACCAGGTCGTTGTGCTCGGTCCCGTTCGTGATGCCCGAATAGATCGTCCGGCTCTTGACCTGGTTGCCGGTCGGTCCCTCCGGCGCCGGCCAATCGCTAACCAGTACCTTCTCGCGTCTCTTGTCGGGCCGGAGTCTCGTCACTAACGCGCGCATACAGCCGTCTCCGGGATTAAGGTCACCCCTATATTCTTTGGGCTACCCACTGGATCCCCCGCAACACGGTCTCGCCAAAATGCGGGTTTGCCCACGTTAGATTGTCATGCCCCGATTGGAAGCAAAAGACACGCGCACGCCTGTGCATCCTCGCCCAGGCGATGGCGCCCATGCTCTTGGGATGGTTCGCTGTCAACAGAATCTCGCTGTCCTTCCCCGGTTCATCCATCATGTATGTCTCGTCCGCCATCTCCCACGCGTTCCGGCCCCCGGTGATCGGATGTTCAGGATTGGCGATCTCGACGCGCAGCGTCTGCTCAGGATGATGGCCAAAGCCGCGATCCTGGATACCGACCATCTCGCTCCACACCGGCCACTGCGGGTAGGCGAGGATGGCGTGGTGCAGGAGGACGATGCCTTGCTCCGTCTCACCCAGGTGCTCCAATGCGGTCTTGGGTCTTCCCGCGTACCACGGCCCCCCGTCGTCGGTAGGACCATCCATCAACATCGTGTAAAAGACAACCGCATCGTAGCCGTCCCGCACCCTTGCGCGTGCGGAGGCAAAGTCGTCCATATGCTGGATATACGCATCGACGCCCGCCAGGCCGCGAAAGAACCGGTGAAAGTTCGGCACGTCATAGCCGTGACCGCCGGTGATCACCGCGCATCTGATCGGATCCTTTGTCGTCTTGACTGTGACCACGGTTTGCTCCGGAGTTCATTTTGAAAAGGAAAGCTGGGGACGGCGAATTCCTCCGTCCCCAGCCTCTTGATCGTTGGACAGCGTGCAGTTCGGATCGCACGCCGGTCAGATTGGGCGCGTCGCAGCTACTCTACTACGCTACTGCGCGCGCGACAGAGCAGAGTTGTACGCATCCACAATGTCCTGGGCGCCCATGCTTTCGATCGTGGAGGTCAGCTCGCCCCACGTATCGTCATTGATGTCGATCTGCCCCTGGATCATCTGCTGGATCGTCTCAAGCAGATAGGTGTCAATCGGGGTACCGAGACTGGCAGCTACCTCCGCCTCCTCTTCGTTCAATACGATTGAAGGCAGGGGATCACCATAGGAGCCGCTGGGATTGATGAAATGATCGTCAATCCATCTCCACCCGTCCGGGAATTCCGGCGCCGGCCAGTCTGCCATCAGACCCCAGTGCGGTTCAGCCTCTGGCCACCAGACGCGGGCGAGCGAGCCGATGTCATTGATGAACGCCGATTCGTTGGTCATGGCCGGCGGGGACTCGGGAATCGCGCCTGCGCAATAGTGCTTTTCCTTATAGCTTGGATGGCGCTGAATGGTGTCCGTATAACACTTGGTCCCGTCCGCGCGATAGGTCCAATCAACGCCCTCTTTGCCCTGGTAGATCAGGAAGCGGCCCTCGGTGCTGAACAGGTAGTCGATCAGCCACACGGCTGCTTCGATCTCTGCCTGAGAGGAGGAGCCCGAGATCACCAAGGGGTTCCCCAGCCAAACATTTGAAGGGGCGGGCCAGAGAACCTTTTCGTCGTCGATCGTCAGCGACATGACGGGGTAGAACTTGCCCTGATCAATGCCCGCATTCGCGACGCACGAATAGAAGTGCCAGCCCGTGTTCTCGAGAATGGCTCCCGCCTCGCAGGTGCCACGCGCCAGCGCCTCCCAGTCCGGGTCGCTCATGATCGCATACTCCGGATGCAGGACGCCGTTTTCCCACATCCAATTCATGAACTCGACCATGGTGCGGAAGCGGTCCATCAGCGGGCCATACTCATATTGCTCAGTGTAGGGGTTGTAGTAAACGGTCAGGTCGGTGCCCATCCATTTGGCCCAGTTGCCCGTATGGCCCGTGAAGCCGCTGCGGCTGGAGAGGACAGGCTTGCCACCCAGTTGCTCCTGCAGGCACGTCATCGCCCCCTGGAGATCCTCCAGCGTCAGGATGGCGTCCCAGTTGCCGTTCCACCTGTCCTCGATGATCCCACACTGCTCGAGCAGATCGGCGCGCAGTTGCAGCCACGGCCTGAGTTGGCGTAACCGTCTGACCTGGGGCACAGCGTAAATGTTGCCGTCAGGCGAAGTCATCAACTTCTCCATATCCGGCTGTCTTTCCATCTCGGCCACGAGATTGGGCATATCGCCAGCCGCGATGTACTCGCTGAGCGAGACAAACAGCCCTTGCGGACCAAACTCGTGCGCGATATCCATCGGGGTCCCGGTCGAGTCGGCCGGCAGGCCCAGCTGCATGATGTCCGGCAGATCCCCGGAAGCCAGGGTCGTGGCGATCCGCTCGCCGAGGAACTCGCGCGGGATCTGGCGGAACGCAAAGTTGAAGCCAGTCCGGTCGGCCAACAGCTGCATCGAGTAGGACTCAGGCGTGATATCTCCAAAAACACCTTCAGGCGCGAGCATCAACTCCAGTTCGACGGTCTCGGCGCTCTCGACGGTCCCGGGTGCCTGTTGTACGCAGCTCACCAGGAGAACACTCAAAACAGTGAGCACGCAAGCAGTTAAAGGCAGGCTGAATCTCTTCATTTCCATCTCCTCTACTGTGTATATGGCGGATGAATCGCAAACACTGGAGAGCATAGGTTGTAGCCAAAGATCTACTCGATAAAACCACCTCCTTCCCTCGATCCGACTATAGCGTGCCCGGGTTTACCCCTTGATTGCGCCGACCAGTGTGCCCTGCACAAAGTACTTTTGGACAAAGGGATATACCAGCAGAATCGGACCCAACGTCACGATGACGGTTGCCATCTTTACCTGCCTGAAAAACGACTTCGCTTGCAAAGTGTCGTCATAATTCCCCTGCACCACTTCCCCTGTGGCTCCCCGTATCAGCATCCGCCGCAGCATGATGGTCAAGGGGAACTTTTCCGAGTTGTTGAGATAGAGCAGCGGATTGAAAAAATCATTCCAGATCGCGACCGCGACAAACAGGGCGATGGTCGCCAGGATCGGTTTAGACAGGGGCACGATGATCTGCAATAGGATGCGAAAGTCGCTCGCGCCGTCCACGCGGGCGGCGTCCTTCAGCTCGCGCGGTATCATCGAGATATTCGCCCGCACCAGGATGATAAACCAGAAATTGAAGGCAACCGGCAGGGTGATGACCCAAAGCGTATTCAGAAGTCCATAACTCTGGTAGGCCAGGTAGGTGGGAATCAGGCCGGCAGAGAAAAAAAGCGTCATCCCCAGGATCAGACTGATCGGACCGCGCCAGCGAAAGCGCGGCTCCGAGAGCGGGTATGCCGCCAGCAGGCAGATTATCAGTGTGAACGTCGTGCCAAGCACCGTGTAGACGATCGAGTTCCGGTACGCTCGCACGACCGCATTCGCCCTCGCAATCGCCTCGTACGCATCCAGGTTGAAGCCAATTGGAAATAACTTCACCGATTGCCTCCACACCGCTTCGCCGTCGCTCACCGAGATGGAAAAAACGTACAGCAGCGGGTATAGCATCACGCAACTGAACCCGATCAGGAACAGGTAGTTCAGGTAATCGAACAACTGCATCTTTCTCAGCGTATGCACGGTCTACACCTCGCTACCACAACCCTTCGCGGTCCTCATTGGTTCTTTTTACGATGTAGTTGGCCGCCACCACCAAAGCAAAGGCGACGATGGAGTCGAAAAACCCAATCGCCGCGCCATAGCTGAAGTCAAACTTTATCAGCCCGCGCCGGTACACATAGGTCGCAATGACGTCCGAAACATTGTAGGTGGCCGGTTGCTGCAGCAAGAACGCTCTCTCGAATCCCACCGAAACGATCGACGACACAGAGAGAATCAGCGTGACACTGATCACCGGCAGTAGTCCGGGCAGCGTGACGTACCGAACACGCTGCCAGCGCGACGCGCCGTCCACGATCGCCGCCTCATACTGCTCCGGCGGAATGCCTGTCAGTGCAGCCAGGTAGATGATTGAACCCCAGCCGATGCCTTGCCACAGGACAGAGCCAACGAACAGCGGCCGAAACCACGCCGACGAGCCCAGGATACGCCACTTTTCGCCGGTCAGGGCAACCGCTATCTGGTTGACAATGCCATCGAAACTGAAAAAATCATAGATCAGACCGACGATCACCACCACGGCGACGAAGTGCGGCAGGTAGCTGATCGACTGGGTCACTCGCTTGAACAGACCGTGTTGCTGTTTGACCTCGTTGAGCAACACCGCGAAAACGATCGGCAGCGGATAGGAGATCACCAGCGTCCAGAAGCCCAGCACGACCGTATTCTTTACCACGCGGAAGAAGAAGGGGTCCTCAACGAACTTGAAAAAGTTCTCCAACCCCACCCATTCGCTGCCCCTGATCCCGGCTACGATGTTGTAGTCTTTGAAGGCGATCTGCAGGCCATACAACGGATAGAAGCGAAAGAAGAAAAAGCCGACCAGTACGGGCAGGATCATCACATAGAGCTGCCAGTTAAGGCGGATTTCCTTCTCCAGCCGCCCGCGCCAGTCGTGTAGGCGTGTGCGGAGCTCGGGTAGTCCCGGAACCAGCGCAGCACCTATTGTCACATCTTCTCCCATGATTACACCTTGGGTGGGCCTGCTAGTGAGAATACGACTATTGACAGACGCTTGCAGGGCTGTTCGGGAGGTCTGACCTCAAGCAGGGCATGAAATTCTGAGTGGCTGCCGCGCTTACGCTCTTGTGAGTATGAGTTGTGAGGGTAAAAAGTTGTTGCGGAATCGGATACAAGATGTCGGACATCGAATACCAGTGCGCAGTCTACTTGATCACCCATCCACTGTCAAGTAACTGAAATTTCGGGGCGCATCCCAATCTATTGTCCATCGAGTAGAGCCGGGCGCATCCCATCCTCGTGAACGCTCGGTTATCTGCCTGGCCAGCCGTCCCACTGGCACTTGCTCCCCTGGACTCTCCCCATCGTCTCTTATCCTGGCAATCCTCTAATCCCGAAAATCCTGATTCATTCGATAGCCCGTTAGCTGGTCGCGCTGTGTGTATACGAAGGCAAACCCATATTCTGTCAGGCAACAGGCTTCAGTTTCCCTTCATAGACAAGAAAGTCCCGCCTGGTCGCCCGGAACCTGGGCGTTTCGCCGCTCAATACGGCGATGGCGTCCTTGCAGGCATCCGTGAGACAGCGGCGATGGGAGAAATCTGTGCCCCCGGCCATATGCGGCGTCGCCAGCACGTTTGGATGCCGTCGAAACCAGGCATCCTTTGGCGGGGGTTCAGGGGCAAACACGTCGACAGCCGCCGCTATCTCGCCGGCTTCAATCCGCTCCCACAACGCCTGTTGTTCAACGACTGCCATCCGCGTCACCAGGACAAACAAGGCCCCCTTGGGTAAGGCAAAAATTACATCGCGGTTGATCACCTCCAGCGTTGTCGGCATTGGCGGCAGACCGACGACGAAAATTTCAGATGACTGCGCCAACTCAACCAGAGAGTTTGCCCGTTTGACGCCGTACTGGGAAAACACCTCGTCGGAAACATAGGGGTCATAGACCCGAACGTCGCATCTGAAGGGCGCAAGCAACTCCGCGTACCTGCCATTGATACTGCCCAATCCCGCAAGTCCCACCCGTCGGCCGGTTAAATCACCATAGACAAAGCCCGGCCTTTCCCAAGCGTCAAAGGGATGTGTCTGCCAACCTCCTTCTCGCACCAGGTACATCGCTTCTGGAATATCGCGGATCAGGTTCAGCGTCATCGCCAGTGCAAATTCTGCCACCGAAGGAGTCATACTGCGTGAACTGTCGATAAGCGTAATTCCCTGTGCATCCAGCAAGTCAAAATCGACCCAGCCGGCGAAGCGGTTGTCAAAGGTTCCGGCGAATACCTTGAGATTTTCCGCCTGGCGCCAATGCTCGAGTTGCATCGCCGGCCGATGCCAACAGCCAATCACCGCGCCATCCGCCTCTTTGAGAAGCGCAAGAAACGGATCAAAAGCCGCCGCCTCCTGCCCGCTTCGCATCGTCACGATCTCTACTTGACCATGTTCACGGAGCAGGTCACATCCCTCACCGTGAAAATTACTGGCAATGTGGTGCTCTTCATGAAGTAACACAACA
The DNA here is from genome assembly GCA_965220715.1 of Caldilineaceae bacterium. Taxonomy (GTDB): domain Bacteria; phylum Chloroflexota; class Anaerolineae; order Caldilineales; family Caldilineaceae; genus Bin5. The sequence goes on along the minus strand of OZ244843.1, from coordinate 579,843 downwards.
AAACGCATCGGACATACCCTCCTTACAACAACGCAAAAGCGCAGACAAAGACGGCCCCCGACGGTGCGCAAGCGTCGAGGCCGCTACGTTCAAAAGGAAGCGAGTTCACAGCGGGCGCATTGTACAGTCGCGCGCCGCCAATGTCAATCAGATCAGGGATTTTCATAGGGCAATCGCATGTTGTGATCGCCCTGAACAGCCAAACCGGGTCAATTGACCCCAGGGCAATTGCATCTAATTGGGACAAAACCTCGTGAGGCTGCCTGAATCGGGTAGGGGCGCCCCTTGTGGGCGCCCTTCTCAAGGCAAAACGCCGAGAACTGTGCAAATCATAGTGCGCAGTCGCAAATTCTAAAGGTCTTTGGCGTCCGAATTTAGATACGATTTCCCTGCAATTGACCCGGTTTGACAACGCCTAACGACAGTACTAAACTATCGCGCAACATACGCATCTTTCAGCGTGATTTTGCGACCCTCTTACACGAATAGCGGCTGGCTGGATAATGCTAAAGGCGTCCTGTACCGGCTGACACCATGCGCTTATCCGGCATATAGCCTACCTGCACCAGAGAACCTTTTCTGTCCACGGTTCACTATCTGTCTCGCCGCAAGAAGCCACGAATTACGCGCCAAGGGTATGCGGCGAAACCTCGGGATCTGGCTGTGTATCCGCAGCGTTCCATTTGTCATGCCAAGCAGCCAAACACGTAGTGCCGGTATTGACCAATTTCCTTTCCATATTGAACACACTACGAAAGAATGGAGGGCATCAAATGTACACAGGCTTGAAGAGATTATTGCCGCTACTGCTTATTTTGGGTCTGCTTGTGGCAGCCTGCGCCGCGCCCGCAGCTGGACCGCAATCCGGAGAAGACGGCGCACCGGAAAAGGTGCAGATTACAATCTGGCAAGGCACCTCCGTAACCGCCGACTGCATAATCGCAGTAGCTGTCGATAGCTTTAACGAGCAGAGCGACACCATCGAGGTGAATGCCGAAAAGAAGGCCAATATGATGGACGCCGTGCGTCCTGCCCTCGCCGCCGGCGCCGGGCCCGACATCGTGCCAACCCACGGCCCCTCCTTTGTAGCGGAATTTGCACTCGCCGACCAGCTCATGCCGCTGGATGATCTGTCCGACCAGTTCGGTTGGGAAGATCTGTTCGTCCCCTGGGCCTTGAACTTGGGCCGCGTACAGGGCACCCTCTACAGCCTCCCGCAAGAATTGGAGACCATGGTCCTCTTCTACAATAAGACCGTCTTCGAAGAGCATGGCTGGGAGCCGCCCACCACAATGGATGAGTTGGAAGCCCTTTCCGCCCAAATCCAGGAGGCCGGTATCATTCCCTTTGCCGGCGGCGCCGCCGATGCCATCGACAACAATGAGTTCTTTTTCACCGAGTTTGTCAATAAAATCGCCGGACCGGAAAAGGTCTACCAGGCCCTCAAAGGTGAAATCCCCTGGACAGATCCCGATTTTGTCACCGCCATCGAAACCTTGAACCGCATGTTCCAGGCCGGCTACTGGATGGGCAGCCCCGCAAACTTCCTGGTCACCGATTTTTCCATCGCCCGCGCAGCTTTTGCCACCGGGGAGGCTGCCATGACCATGGAGGGAACCTGGATCTATGACAGTCTGGTGGGCGAAATGTTCACCGAGGATAGCGAACACGGCAACGATTGGGACTGGGTGCCCATGCCCTCGCTGACCGGCGAAGCCATGTTCAACATCGGGATCGGCAGTACCCAATCGATCAATCGGAGCTCAGAGCACCCCGAAGCCGCCGCCGAATTCCTGACCTACTACAACTCGCCCGAAATTCAGTCACGACTGCTGGTCGAGTGCCAATCTGCAACCGCGCCGATTCGCCTTGATCCGGCCCAGCTGGAAGGCGTTGAACCGCGCATGGCCCATCTTTTGGCCGAATTCGCCAAGGCGTCGGTAGAGGGTCACTACGGCTATACCACCTGGACCTTCTTCCCACCCAAAACGGATCAGGTGATCTACGAAGAGATCGAGAAAGTCTGGGTTGGCGATATGACGCCCGAGGAATACATGGCCGCGGTTGACGCCGCCTTCCAGGAAGAGTTGCAGGCCGGCGAGACTCTGGTTATACCCGACCGTTAAGAGTCTCCTTCTGCGGTCATATAGCGAAGCGGTAGCGCATCTGACCCTGCGCGCGCCCATTTTCACGTGCATTGAGACAGTTGCGGTCCTCGTCCGCCAAGACGAGGACCGCATTTGCCAGCATCGGGAAACCGTCCGAACAGATCTGAGCGCTGGGCACACGAGCGCTCAAATAGCGGAGCGGTAGCGCATCTGACAACGTTTGTTGGCTTTGATCTGCGCCGGCTTGAGGCCTACCATCATTTCGCCGTGAAAGAAACAAATGATGTGCAAACTGCATCCCCAACTGCCGGCGACGGTACCACGGTAGCGGTGTCGCCGCACAAGCAATCCTGGCTGCACAGTAGGCGCTTCCGCCGCCAGATCATGCCGTGGCTCTTCATCGCGCCAATCACCCTGCTGCACCTCGTCGTTGTTGTCGGACCGTCCATTGCCGGCATGTACTATTCCCTGACCGATTGGTCCGGAATCGGCAAGGCCGACTTCATCGGGCTGGAAAACTTCCGCGAGCTCTTCTTCGACGATCGCAATTTCCTGCTGGCGCTTCGCCATAACTTGATGTGGCTGGCCTTCTTCCTCACCGTGCCATTTGTGATAGCGCTCGCCGTTGCTACCCTCCTGGCACAGGTAAGCCGCGGCGCAATGGCTATCCGCACTGCCTTTTTCATTCCCTACGTACTCCCCAGCGTTGTAGTCGCCTCGATCTGGCGTATGATGCTCGATCCAAGACTTGGCTTTGGCGCCGCCTTGGAAGACTGGGGAATCAAAGGGCTGGCCTATCCCTACCTGGGCGACAAAAATACCGCCCTGCCTGCGATTGCCTTCGTCGACAATTGGCACTGGTGGGGATTCCTGATGATCCTCTTCCTCACCGCAATGCAGAGCATACCATCGGACCTGTATGACGCGGCCAAGATTGATGGCGCCAACCGCTGGCAGGAGTTTCTCCACGTCACCTTGCCCGGGATTCGCCCCACCATATTCTTCATGTTGATGATGACGGCCATCTGGTCATTCCTGGTCTTTGATTATGTTTGGATCCTGACGCACGGCGGACCCGCCGGCAGCTCGGAAATGCTGGCCACCTATCTCTACAAACAGGCCTTCCAGCGCTTTGAGGCCGGCTACGGCGCCGCAATTGGCATAACCATGAGCGCGATTGCCGGTGTCATGGCCACGATATTCGTGCTTCTTCGCCGCAGGGGCTGGGATGTCTAGGCGCTTGCCTACGCTCTCAACTGTGCATAGCACAGCAAAACCGGGAGGATGCCATCGATGTTCAAAAAAAGAGGCAAGTTAAACCTGATACCCAACTATATCATCCTGCTCCTGTTGGTCTGCCTTGCGCTGGGTCCGATTCTGGTTCTGTTTTTCAACTCGCTGAAATCATTCACAGATTTGGGTACCAATCCAATTGGACTTCCTCGGGTAGTTCATGTGGAGAACTACGTCAATGCCTGGGTTCAGGGTGAGTTTGCCACCACCCTGACCAACAGCCTGATCTACGTTGTTTTCACCGTGGCCGGCGTTCTCGTGTTGGGTGGCCTGGCCGCCTATAGCCTGGCTCGGCTCGATCCCCCGGGCGACAATTTTTATCTGGTCTATATGTTGACTCTCTCCACGCTTCCGTTCTGGCTCTATGTGATCCCGCTGTTCATTATGTGGCGCAATCTGGGGTTGCTGGACACGCGCGCCGGTTTGATCATCATGTATATTGCCTTCAATTCGCCATTCGCCATTTTCCTGCTGCGTTCCTTTTTGATGAGTCTATCGCGCGACTTTGAGGACGCGGCCCGCGTGGACGGCGCCAATGAATTGCAGGTGATGACTCGGGTCGTGATCCCAATTATGTGGCCGGCCTTTCTGACCGTAGGTCTGGTGATTGGGTTGGGTGTGTGGAGTGAGTTCCAGGCCGCGCTCATCTTCCTGCAGAGAGGTGAGCTAATGCCGGTGACGACAAGCTACTACAACTTCACCCAGCGTTTCGGCCGCGATTGGTCGCTTACCAGCGCCGGCGCCGTGATGATGATCGCGCCGGTACTGGTGCTGTTCCTGGCGTTGCAGCGTCAATTTGTGACAGGCTTGACACAGGGCGGCATCAAGCTGTAGGCCGTAATCAGGTTGCTGATCGAAGGGCTGAGAGCATGAGCATGAAGGGCTTGGAGTTGTCCAGGGCATATTTCTCCGAAGCCATACGGCCGATTCTGACCAAACGAGTAACTGAGATCGGCCAATCCTACGCTGCTGCGTTGCTGGGTTGGGGCTCGGATGTGCTCGGAAACGATGACGAGCTATCCAGAGACCACGAGTGGGGTCCAAGGTGCCTGTTGTTCCTGCCCGAACCTCTCATTCGGCATAGGGAGAAAGTCCTCAACGAACTGGACCGTCACCTGCCGGTCGAATTCAGGGGGCGCCCGACCCGGTTCGTGACTGACCCGGAGAACCCAACGGTGCGCGTCCCAGCCAGGGGTTCAGCTGGACACGTCCACGTTGAAGTGACCACCTGTAACGACTACCTTACGCAAAACATCGGCGTTGTAGTTCCAAAGAACGAAATCGAATGGTTGACGGTACCCGAGAGCAGCCTTCTCGGTCTAACGAGAGGGGAGGTCTTCTGGGACGGAATTGGAGAGCTCACCCGCTACCGCAGGTATTACCAATGCTTTCCCCTTAATGTCTGGAAATACAGATTGGCCTACGCATGGCAGGCATTGGGGTGGGACATCGACTTGATAGGTCTATGCACCGTGAGAGGGGATGTCCTGTCAGCCAGACATAGCGTATCCCTATCGGCGTACTGGATCATGTCACTGGTCTTTCTCCTCAACAGGCGCTATTGCCCTTTGTACGTGAAGTGGCTTCATCGCGAGTTCTACAAACTCGACCACCTGGCCGCGGAGATCGGACCAATCCTGGAGGACTCCTATCGCATAGACGATCTTGCTCTCGTACCAGAAAGACTAACAGCGGCGTGTGACCTGCTCGTCGAGCATCAGGATCGCATGGGCCTACTTCCCAACTTTGCTGATATGCCACACAAGTCCTGCCGAGGGTTCGTCTATGCCGATTGTCAGGCTATCGCGGATCAAATCAGGGATTCAGTCGAGGGCGAACTCAGAGCGCTCTCTGTGGATGGCGCGCTGGACCAGTGGATTGGGAACTACGACCTCCTGGTCAGTGGGGTGGGTAAGCTGAAATCGCTATCGCTGATTTACGACAGTCCTCATCAATACAATTCTGCCGGTTGACCACCCAAGTTGGAGCGAGAATCGCAGGAGGGTAACACAGCCATGCAGATGACAACGATCGATGCGATCAGAATTCCCGGCGATGCCAGTCCACGCATTCGGACCGCAGCCGCCGAGTTGGCACGCTGGATCGAAAAGCTGGGTGGCACAAGGCCAACCACCGGGGCGCATTCCGACGGTGGCAGAGTCACAGCCTGGTTTGACACTGACGGGGTTGACTTGAAGCCGGAGCACTTTCGTATCGAGGTGAACGACGGCGCCGTGTTGCGCATCATCGGCGGGGATGGTCGCGGCGTTCTGTATGGGGCGCAGGAATGCATCGACCGCGCCCGCCGTAACCAGGCCATTACACCGTTGACCGATGGACCGCATTTTCCGATGCGTGCGCTGCGGATGTGGGAAACGCCTTCGAACAAGGTTTGGTTTTATGATAGGGCAACGGCACACGATGTAGAATTTACCAATGGGCATATCTCGGATTTACGCGATCCGCCGGCTTAGGCACGCTCTAATTAGGAAGGAAATTCAAAATGAAAAATTCAGATTGTGTTAACGGCACTTCCACGTCCAATGCAACCATAAACTGGCCTACTGAAAATTGGCAAACCTCAACTCCAGAAAATCAAGGAATGGATTCCGAAAGCTTGGTGGAATTACTAAGTTTTTACCGGGAAAACAAAATGAACATTCATAGCATGTTGATTATTCGAAACGGCAATATCGGACTAGATGCTTGCTTTTATCCATTCACCCCGGGTGGGACTGTCCATGATGTGGCTTCTGTTACTAAGAGTATTACATCGGTTCTAATCGGTATTGCTATTGATCAGGGTTTTATTGAAAGTGTCGAACAGCCCCTGTTATTTTATTTCCCAGAACGTACCATTGCCAATCTTGATGCTAATAAAGAAAAGATAACCATAGAAAACCTGCTCACCATGACTTCCGGTTTTAATTGTGGATATCAACCAGGAGAAAAAGAACATAATGATATGTTCACAAGTGAAGATTGGGTGCAGTTTGTGTTAGATTTGCCCATGGCTAGGGGACCGGGCCAAGAGTATGCTTATTGCAGTGGAAATTCACATTTACTTTCGGCGATCCTGACAAAGGCAACAAGAATGAGCATGCTCGATTTTGCGCAGAAACACCTTTTTACTCCGCTTGGCATTAATGAGGTTATCTGGCCTCCAGACCCTCAGGGAATAACTAGAGGTTGGGGGGATCTTCATCTGCATCCTCGTGATCTGGCTAAGATAGGGTACCTTTACCTGAACAATGGACTCTGGGAGGGGAAACAGTTATTGAATGCAGCATGGGTAGAAAAATCAACACAAACCCAAGTTGATCGTGCGGTAAAGACGAATACCTTCATCCGTCCAGGTCGCGATTATGGATATGCTTGGCACCTCGTTTCAGAAGGGCCTTTTTCTGGAATGTACTATGCTGCTGGTCGTGGTGGGCAATCGCTTAATGTTTTACCAGACGCAAATATCGTAACGGTTATCACTGGTGGAGAGAATGAGTTGTTGGAATATGATGGAGAAAAAATTGGTGAATTTATATTGTCGATATCAGATCAGGCATTACCGAAAAATCCAGAAGGTAATGAGAATCTTCAGCAGAAGACAGAAGCGATCACAGCCGCGTCGTCTCCCGAACAAATATATTTGCCAGAAATAGCGCAAATCATATCAGGGGAAATATTTATTCTTGATGAAAATTTTCTTAACTTCAAGACAATTTCTTTGCGTTTCAATGGTCAAGAAGAAGCAGAAGTCAGGTTTTCTATGTTTGATCCCACATCCGGAAAATTCAGACAACTTGTGGCACCAGTATTCACACAACTTGTGGCGCCAATGAGGTTGGATGGCATCTACACCATCGTTCCTGGACGATTTGGGCTGTCGACGGGAATAAAAGGAAACTGGGATACAAATGGTGATTTTCTCTTAACCATAGATGAGATGGCCGATATCAACGTATTCGAACTCAGAATGTCATTTGAAGCGGATAAAGTAACGATTGTGCTGAATGAGAAGACAGGACTCATCGTTAATGAAACATTTGAGGGGGTACGTCAGAACTAAACTGTGATTGCCCATATTGTAGGCTGTCTGAAAACGCGGTTCTTGGGCCAATTTCTTTCGGCGACGGTATATGAGGGATAGATTTATCGTGCTTGACTCCCTGTCTTTACTATGTTATGGTATATGTTATAGTAGAAATGCACCGTAAGGATGACTAGCCGAGATGGCGGCACCTGATCAGGAATCAGCCAGCAGTGGTAGTGCGAATGCTGGACGGCCAGATGACGATGATCATGAGTGCGATCTGGATGTTCATCGAGCGGTTTGGCTGTTTCTGCCCGCAGTGGGATTCCTCGCAGTGTTCAACGTAAATGGGAGGCCGACTCGGCCTTGAGGTCCCGCCCTTACGTTAATCATATCGTACCGCTTTCGGTCCTCATTGGCCTTCTCACGTTCAGTTACTCCGAACAATCTCAACACATTTGCAGAAAGGAAGGACACGAGATGAACAACAAGCAGTGGCACCTCACGCTTATCGCCATGCTGGTGACGCTCGGCATGGTCATGACCGCCTGCGCGCCTGCTCCGGCCACCACATCCGGAGAAGAGGCTGCGGTCACCACAACGGATGAGGATGGTGAACGCGTGATCCGCGTGGGCTTCCGTTCCAATTGGGCCCAAGGGTTCAACATTTTTCCCTATCCTACCTATAAGGCCCAGGGCGACATCGAGCCCTACTTCTATATGTCGTTGCTCCTCCACAACAGAGATTTCGAGGCGGTGCCGTGGCTGGCGAAGGACTGGGAACTCACGGAGGACTGCGACTCCGCCACCTTCTACCTGTATGAAGATGCCACCTGGTCCGACGGCACCCCGCTGACCTCAGCAGACGTCAAGTATACGTTCGAAATGTTGTCCCATCCCGTCGTCATGAACCGGGGCTACCAGTGGGTCGGCGAACAGGCCTACAAGAGCGGCGAAGCCGACGAGATCGTGGGCATCGTGATAGTGGATGAGCACACGATCCGCTTTGACCACGTAGTAGGCAACTGCACGCCCCACCACGAGGAGTACGGCCCCAGGGTGGGTATTGTTCCCAAGCACATCTTTGAGAAGTTTCCCCTGGAAACCCTCATCACCGGCGAGAATCCCGAGGCGAAGAATCCCACCGTGGTGAGCGGCCCCTTCCGTCTGGGCGACATGGAGACGGATGTGTTCTTCGAAGCTGTTGCGGTCGATGACTGGTGGGGCGCGAAGTACTTCGGCGAACCCAAGGTGGACAAGATCATTGCCGTCACCATGGAACACGAAGCACAGCTCCCGGCTCTGGTGGCGGGCGACTTGGATGTCACCCAGTACCTGCAGCCGAGCGACATCGCAGGCCTGGAGGGCAATCCCGACCTGAAGATCCTCGTGGACCAATCCCTGAGCATGCTTGGGGTCCAGTTTAATCGGCGGCCCGAGTCCCTGCCGGACAAGATCCGCTGGGCAATGGAATACGCCACCGACCGCGACGCCATCGTCGCCGCTAACACGCTGGGCTATGGCAGCAAGACTTACAGCTTTTTGAACAACGAGGGCGCATATACAGCCGACGACCTGGTGTGGCGCGAGTACGACCCCGAGATGGCGAAGCAGTTGATCCAGGAAGCCATCGACGCGGGCGAATGGGATCCCGGCCGCACCATCGTCTTCATCGATGACGCTGAACGGCCCATCTGGAACCTGTGGATTGAGATGATGCGCGAGGTGGGATTGAACGTCGAGATGGAGATCGTCGGTCTGGCCCTCGCTGACAAACTGCTCGCTGGCGAGTACGACGTCAGCGAAGGTGGTGGCGCAGGCGTTCGGGGATACACCCTCCGAGCCTGCTACTACTTCGGTCAGCCACATGGCCGGAACTATGAGAACACCGCCTGGCACGACGAGGAATTCGGCCGCTTGTGCATGGGGGCCCGGGGCACGACCAATGAGGATGTACGCAAGGAAAACCTCGCCCAAACCACCAAGATCTTTTACGACTATGGTCCCTGGATCACCTTCTCCAGCAATGTCCGCGTCTGGGGTACGCGCTCCCATATCTGCGGCGTCGTTCCCGGCACCTCGACTCCGCTGGTGCACCGCGGCGGTGCAGAGTATGGCCTCTTCGACTGGTACATCTGCGATGAGGACTAGTCACGCCCGAACTGGGTTTGTGTAGAATCTGATTGGTAGGGGTAGGGGCATGGGGATGTTAGTCCTCGTGCCCCTATGCCCGCCGTAGGGGGTCTGATGACGACTTACATCATCCGGCGCATATTGCTCATCTTCCCGATCCTTTTCATTATTACCGTCATCAACTTCGGACTGATGCACCTGGCGCCTGGTGATCCCACCCAATTCATGTTGCCGCCCGATATTGCGTTCGAACACATAGAAATCTCGATTGACGGACATGGCTACAGATATGAGGCAAAAGAGGGGTACGAGGACTACCTTAAGGAGAAGTTAGGGCTGGACAAACCTATCCACGTGCAGTACCTCCGCTGGCTGCAGAACCTGTCCCAGGGCAACTTTGGCCGCTCGATGATTGATCAAGCGGACGTGTTCGAGGAGATGGTCCGTAGACTACCGGTGACGCTGAGGTTGACGGTGACCTCCCTGGCGGTCAGCCTTGTGGTAGGACTTGGGCTGGGCATCCTCTCCTCCCTCTACCAGTACTCGCTATTCGACGTCGTGACCACCGTCATCTCCTTCCTCTTCCTCAGCTTGCCCGGTTTCTTCTTCCTGCTTCTGGCCATATGGGTGTTTGCCTTGCAGCTCAACTGGCTCCCCGCAAGCGGAATGTATTCCATAGCTGGCGATAGAGGGCTGTGGGATAGCCTCAAGCACATGATCCTGCCGGTCACGGTGCTCGGGCTGGGTGGTTCCGCCGGTTTCATCCGCTTTGCACGCACGAGCATGTTGGAGGTGATGGGCGAGGACTACGTGCGCACGGCGAAGGCCAAAGGACTCCCAGAGCGTGTCGTGATCGTGCGCCATGCCTTCCGCAACGCGCTCATGCCGATCGTGACGATCACCAGCTACCGGCTGCCGGCCCTATTTGCCGGCTCAGTGCTGGTAGAACGTTTGGCAAACTGGCCGGGCATCGGTCGCTGGGTGCTCGACGCTGCATTGTCGAAAGACTACCCCGTTATGATGGCCAACGTGTTCCTCATCGCCATCCTGACGCTGATCGCAAATTTGATCGCCGACATCGCCTACGCGTTTGTCGATCCTCGTATCGCCTATAAATGAGCTGCAGATCTCTCGAGGACACCGATGAGATCCTTCGCTGCGTTCAGGATGACGGGCGCAGGCCTCATTTCTGGCCTAGACAACGCTGCACAGCGGCGTGAGATACTCGGCATGGACTGGGGCTCACCATTATGACCAAACGTACAGAGATATTGGAACGACCTTCCTTACAGCGCGAGCAACCCTCTGCTAGCGACGACGCCACGTTGACGCGCCGACAGGGCCTATTTCAGTCTCGCGCCTGGAAGAACTATCTGCGCAATCGTTTCGGCGTCCTCGGCGCGATCATGATCGGCGCGCTGTTGGTCATCACGCTGGCTGCGCCTCTGGTGACGCGCTATGAGCCTTACGCAACCGACGCGTACAACCTGTTCAAACCGCCGAGCAGCGAACACTGGCTGGGTACGGACGCGATCGGCAGAGACATGTGGGCCCGCGTCGTCTATGGCGGGCGCATTTCCCTGCTGGTCGGTGCGCTGGGGGTGATGCTGCAGACGGTCATCGGCACGATCATGGGCGCCATATCGGGCTTCTTCGGCGGCTGGGTGGATAACGTGATCCAGCGGCTAGTCGAGGTGATGCAGGTATTTCCCGATTTCATGATGCTCCTGATCATTGTATCCTTGCTGGGACCCAGCCTGGTCAATCTGTTTATTGCCATTGCATTCCTGAATTGGCACGGTTTGTGCCGCTTGATTCGAGGCCAGATCTTGGCAGTGCGGGAAGTGGACTACATCCTGGCTGCCCGATCCATCGGGGTAGACAACCGTCGCATTATCTTCCGGCACATCCTGCCGAACCTGACCGGCATCATCCTGGTCAGCATGGTGACCAGCATCGGCGGCTTCATCCTGCTCGAAGCCAGCCTCAGCTTTGTCGGCCTGGGTGTGCAGCCACCGACGCCAAGCTGGGGAAACCTGATCTTTCAGGCCAATAACCTGGTCGTTCTGCAGATCCGTCCCTGGCTCTGGATACCGCCGGGCCTTGCCATGGTCCTTTGTGTGCTTTGCTTCAACTTCATTGGCGACGCGCTGCGTGATGTCTTCGATCCCCTTCGACATTAATAGTCTCGCTCATTTGCTCGTTGATCTTTTGTAAGGTTACCTGGACCCGCACATCCGCAACGACTGAGCACCGAAACGAAAGGATTTCCTACAATGAGCGTGCCCCCAAGTCGTATCCGAGCCCAGGTGGACGCAGGCAACCTCTCAGCGAACTCGTTGTCATCGACGGGCTCAACACAATTCTAGTAGAATCACAGCAGGTAAGGAGATAAACCTCGTGAGAAAAGCAGATCTGCACGTCCATACTCATGCGTCCTCCGACGCATCGCTTGACCCGGAGGAGGTCTTCAGCATTGCCAAGGCGCGCGGAATGACGGCCGTGACCTTCAGCGACCACGACAGCATCGAAAGCATTGCGGAAGGCCAACGACTCTCGACCGTATACGACGTGACCTTTTTGCCCGGAATCGAGATCACAAGTTCGTGGCGCGGGGAACCGGCCCACGTTTTGGGCTTTTTCCGCGATGGTCCGCTTTCTTCTCTGGAAGGTTTTCTGGCCGATGAAATCTGGTCGGTGAGAAGAAGGTACAATCTCGCCATGCTGGAATATTTGCAGGGGAAAGGCACAAAGGTGACCATCGCTGAATACGACGCCGAGGTGAAGGCTCAGGAAAATTCCGAGTCGACAGCTTTATTTGAGCTGCTGCTGAAAAAAGGCGTTGTGTCGAATCAAAAAGAGTTCATGGCCTTGCGGGAGGAGTCCGGCGTCCGGGTTCTCCACCCACCGATACCGGAGGTAATTCCGGCTATTCACGAGGCCGGAGGCATTGCCGTGGTAGCTCATCCCGGCCACGACACGGGCGTCGTTTTCACGTTCGACGAAGAGAATATCGCTGCCCTGGCTGCCGAAGGACTCGACGGTGTCGAGGTGTTCCATCCCGCGCACACCAAGGCCCAAGAGGACGACTATGTACGGATATCAGATCGCCTCGGACTGGTCAAGACCGGTGGTTCGGACATGCACATACCGCGCCCGGAGCCCCAAAAGATGGTCGGCGGCACGTTTTGTGATTGGGATGGGGTGCTCCAGTACCTGGAAGGCTAGACCCTTGTGAAGGTTCAAAGGCAGTTCTCAGGTGGAGAGTCTCTCGGTTGGTCAGAAACAGGGCGTCGACCAGTGTCACACTCCACCTTCGCAGTAAGTATAGACCCAATGTCAAGTCAGAGAGTGCTTAGTCAAGAAACGCCAGGACACACCCCTTTTCATGGCGTTACTCTCCAATTTTTGGTACGATTTTACCAGAAATGGATCCCACGCCATGAAAGAGCTAGTCGTGATGGAAACTGTCTTGTCAGAACAAGATACGCAGACAAATGGTCATGCCGAATGGCGGGACATGTCGGATGCGATCATGCGTTTGAGCAACATCGCCTCGCTCGATGATCTGCTTCATCAAGCCTTGAATTCATGGCTCCAGCAACTTGCGCCAGCATTGCGTTGGTAAGTGACCGTAGATCTGTATACCTCGGAGGAAGTGAGTTTAGGTCGCGCTGCGGAGATCCCCGAATTGAACTATTATATCACACCGGCTATTCAAATTGAGCTAGAGGCCGGCGTCCAGCGCGGTGGTGTACACCTGACGCTTCCAGGTTTTTAGTTATTATAAGCTTCCACGAAACCCCATTCCTCCAACCAACTAATCCAGCGCGCACGCCTGGGGTTATTTTCAGGATTTTCCAGCCACCAGGGATGATATTGCAACCCCACCGTTCCCAAGTTCTTCTTGATTTCAGGAATGTGTTCCACCACTTTGCGCATCGACTCTACCGCTTCGGGTGTCCTTGGGGTGCCATAAAAATTAAAGGTGCAGGTGCGGCGGTCTCTATAGCCGCCAAAGGCAGCATGCCAGGTCAACTGGTTGAAGATAATGATATCACCCGGATTCGAACTAAATACATAGCAGGGAATATCTTCACCGCTCAGACCAGACTCTTCTAAGATCCGGGCCTTTATAGGGCCAAACGTACTGCGCAATCCAATGCTATGAAGTTCTTCATGTAATGGATTTTTGTGCGACCCGGGAATGACACGCAATGCGCCGCGGTCAGCGGTTGTCGGCTGCAGATACATGACGTTCTTGATTGCCAATAGATGAGGATCGCTCCAATCCGGATGCCAATCGGTATTATTCTCATAGCTGTTGGCGTTAGAATGGACGGGAACGGAATCTTCATCTATCAGCTGTTCCGCGGGCAGATAAATACGCGGGTCCTCAAGCAAGCTGGCAATAAAGGGGGTTTCCGGGGTCCGGTTACCCCAGTTGTTGAAAATACGTTTCTCTTCAGGATCGGTTTCCTCCAGAATGGATGCAAGGCGACGATCGAACTCTTCGTTTATCTTATTCATCTCCCCGGGACTGAACAGATTTCTCCGGACCAGGAACCCGAAAACTTCAAAAAGCTGGATCTGCTCTTCGGTAAGGCTATAGTCTTCCTGCGTCATAATATTTCCTCAGCTGACCTCAATCAGAAATCCGGTGTAAGTCGGCTCGGCAGGCTTTTGCTCTGCCGAATTCTGCTGCAATCTCTCAATCACTAGGAGGTATTATAGTCCAAAATGCTTTTGGCACAACTCCCTGGGTTTGACATTTCCGGGTATTGAACGTATAGTGTCGTGCTTTGTCAATAAATCGGGGCGTTTACTGCGTCATACATCTAGTGATGGGCTGGTCAGACCTGTGTCGGATTGGGGCGTCAAGCGTTTCATTAGCGCCACCCACATATCAAAGGGATCAAAGAGGCGCCAATATGAGAGTTTATTTCCGTGAGTTGTTCGACCTGAATACGTACGGAGGCTAGCATGATAGGCAAAAAGCTTCAACAGCCGCAAGGATATTTTGCCGCTCACGAATGGTCGGATCATCCTGCCACAGGCCGTTGCGAGCGCTCAGGCGCTCGTCGTGGAAGAGGGCAAGATTGCAGGAATCACGGATATCGACTCTCTGGGGGGTGAGATTGAGCGCATCGATGTGGGCGGGCGCTACATCGCGCCAGGCCTGATCGACATCTATAATCACGGTGCGCTGGGTCACACCTTTAATGACCCGACCGAGCAAGCCTTTGCGACCATCACCGAGGAAAATGTGCGGCGCCGGTGTGACATCTTTGCTGGCGACGACAGCCACGGCATCGATTGCCGATCTGCAGGCCAGTCTCGCGTGCAGCCGGCAATGGATGCGCGGCCCTCACGATGGATCACAGATTCTGGGTATGCATGTGGAAGGGCCTTACTTTGCCGCGTCGCAAAGTGGCGCACAAGACGCTGCGCATTTCCGAAACCCGGATGATGGTACACCCGAACAGCTATTACAATACCACGATGTGATTAAGATCATGACTTACGCGCCAGAAAAACCTGGCGCACTGGAACTCACCCAGCGCCTGGTCGAATTGGAAATCGTACCGGCCGCGGGACACAGTGCTGCCAGAGAGGAGGAAGTGCTACCGGTGATAGAAGCAGGTCTGAGCCATATGATCCACATTTGGAGTGCACAGTCCACAACTGTGCGAGAAGGGCCCTGGCGCAAGCCGGGTCTGCTTGAGGTATCGCTGACCTACAACGGACTAACTGGCGAGATGATCGCCGATGGTAAGCATCTGCCGCCAACCTTGATGAAACTGGTCTACAAGTGCATTGACCCCGACCGCCTGTGCATTGTTTCCGACGTCAGTAGCGGCGCGGGCCTGCCGGAAGGCGCTCGTTTTCGTATGGGGGGTCTCGAATTTGAGGTGCACGACGGCGTTGGCATGCTGCTTGATCGGACCGCGTTTGCGAGCAGCACCACAATGTTGAACCAGATGATACCTATTCTGATGGACACCGTCGGTGTTCCACTGGTAGAGGCCATTCGTATGGCAAGCCTGACGCCAGCCCGCGTTATCGGCGTGGATGACCGCAAGGGCAGCTTGGAAGCGGGCAAGGACGCCGATATAGCGATCTTTGAGGATGACTTTAGTGCCTGGCGTACGATGATCCGCGGACAGTGGGCGTACGCAGCCACTTAATACAACCCTACCGGTTGACCACTTGAGTTGAAGCGAGAATCGTAGGAGGTAAACACAGCCATGCAGATGCCAGTGATCGATGCGATCAGAATCCCGCGCGATGCCAGTCCACGCGTTCGGACCGCCGCCGACGAGTTGGCACGCTGGATCGAAAAGCTGGGTGGTATAAGGCCAACCATCGGGACTCATTCCGATCAAGGGAATGTCACGGCCTGGTTGGACACCGCCGGGACCGACTTGAAGCCGGAGCACTATCGCATCCAGGTGGAGGGGGGCACCACGTTGCGCATTACCGGCGGTGATGGTCGGGGCGTTTTGTATGGGGTGCAGGAATGTATCGACCGCGCCCGGCGCGACCAGGCCATCACACCGATGACCGATGGACCGCATTTTCCGATGCGTGCGCTGCGGATGTGGGAAACGCCTTCGAACAAGGTTTGGTGTCTGCCTTTCGAAAGTATCCTGGACTATGACAAGATGCTGCGCCCAGAGGCGTTTCCCAAGTACCTGGACTTCGCCCGGCAGATGCTGGCCATGCGTGTCAACAACCTCAGCCTGTTCGCTCAATACGCAGCCAGGGGCTCACAATTCGAACGCTGGCTTTCCCACGCCGAGCCGGTTGAACAGTTTGCCCGCTTTATGGATCGCTTCGGCGTAACGGTTGGTCTGTCCCTCCACTATGCCGAGCCAGATGAGAACGGGGCGTATGAGAACGTCTGTCCCTTTTCGGATGTCGTGCAGGCGCAATGGCACGATTTCGCGGCCCGTCTGGCCGACGCCATGCCGTCGGTGCGCAATGCCATCGTATGGGGCGCCGGCGAGAACGCGCCCGGTCCTCACGAGGACGACTGCGACCGCTGTCGCGCGCTGCCGGTTCGCGACCGCGTTCTGGCCGGCATGCGTTTGGTCAGCGAGGCGCTCGCCACCATCGACGGAGAGCTGCTCTGGCCGGCAGTCACCGACCAGGCGGCCTACGCGAAAGCGGAGACAGAGTTGTTCGGGGACTGGGGGGATGAGCTACCCGAGAACGTACGGATCGCGCCGTGCCACAATTACTGGGACTTTCGTCCGCCCTATCCGCCGCATCCGATCTGGCGCCACATCGGTAATCGACCAGGAGAGCGTGCCCCTTACGTGTTCGAACTCGGGCTGGTTGGCGATACGGCCGGCCTGAACTTTCTGCCTTGCTCCATGGCCCACCGCTGGCAGGAAGACTTTCTCAAGGCAGCCGACAAAAATTGTGACGGGTTTGACGCCAATCTGGGGCTGCATCCCCACTACGTGGACCATCCGCTCAACCTCTCCAACTGGTATGCCTACGGCAAGCTGTGCTGGAACCCCTACCTCGACCCGGACGACATCCTGTCCGAGTGGCTGACGATGGAGTATGGCGCGGAGGCACTCGCGTTCCTGCCCGGCCTGCGCGCAACCTATCCCGCCACCATCGGCGCGCTGTTCAGCCGCAGCGGCTTGACGCAGTGTCACAGCTATGTTGCGCGCTACAACTATCTGGACACCCGCCTCAACGGTCCGTGGCGAATCTGGACCGACTACCTGCATCCGGGGATGGATCGCGTGGGCGAGAACGTCCTCGGACTGGAGTTGCCGCTCGACGCCTATCCCGAGCAGGAGCGCGAAACGCTGCGCAACGATCCGCGCTACCAGCTCATCTTCAACCGCGTGCCGCTGACCGACGCCTATGCCGCCGAGCTGATGGCCGAGAAGCAGCCGTCCATCGCCCATATGAAAAGCGTGCTGGCGGCGTGGCGGCAACTGGAAGGCAAGATTGACCCGGCATCCTTTGCTCACGTCGCCGGGTTGCTCGAAGCCAACGTAAACGACGTTCGCATCTTTGTGGACTGTTTCGGGCTGTACCTGGACTACAAACTGGGGCGGCTGCAGGCGGCGCAGATCGAGGCAATGCGCAACCGCTACGCCGACGTTCCGAAGGGCGAGGCCACGGTGGGGTCCCCGTATGACGGCTGGTTCTGGGATCACTTTGGCTGGCAGGGCACCTACTTGGAGTTCCTGGACGATCTGGACAAGCTGTTGCGGGGTGAGACGCCCGGCCCGTTCCTCGCCGCCGGCGTGACGGAAGTCCAGATGGAATGAGGCTCCGAATTGCGTACTGCCTCGGGGCGGGCGAGGCGTCCGCGTGTGGACAGGATACACACGCTCCCAGTGAGGAGGTTTGCATGTCAAACAATCGACACATCCCACATTGGCAGGCGGCCGGCGTAGTGTCCACCGCCGCCAGCCCTTTTGCCCCTCTCAAACCTGTCCCGGTGCAGGCCGTTACCATGCGCGATGGCTTCTGGAAAACGCGCATGAATGCCAACCGGACCAACGGCATCCCGTCGTTCCTGGCTTGGCTGGACGTAGACGATCAGACCGCGCCGTTCAGGGCCTACGCGGCGGGCGACAAGGCGGGAATCGCGGCCGGCCTGGAAACGCTCAAGACCAATCCCACCGGAATGAACCGCTCACGAAACGGTCATTCCTGGCGCGCGAACTTTCATAAATGGCTGGAAGCTTGCGCATATATCCTGCAGTCCGGAGACGATCCTGACACGCGCGCCTTGCTCGATCTGTTTGTGACCGGCGTTGCCAATGCGCATCAAGACAACGCATTCTGGACCACCTACTATGGCGACGATTTCGAAAAATCGTACGGACTGGGCAACCCAGGACATCTGATCCAGGCTGCCATTGCACACCACCGCGCAACTGGATCGACCGAATTTCTGGAGTGCGCGCAGCGTGTTGCTGACGCAATCTGCCAGCGGCCTCAGGATGAGAACTTTGCCGGGCACAGCGTCATCGAAATGGCATTGGTCGAGCTCTACCGTACCACGGGCATAGAGAGATATCTCGCCGGCGCCAGACATTTCCTCACCCCACTACTGAGACAGCCCCCGATCATCGGCTCCGATTTCCGCGGCTACATCAGCAGGCACGTTGTACGTCAAACATACCTCATGTGCGCCGGGGCCGACTATTATGCGGAAACCGGCGACCAGGAATTCATGGACAAGCTCACAGCCATCTGGCGTGACATGACAACCGGCAAGCTGCATCTCACTGGCCAATTGGCCGTGGACCCTGAGAACTGCGAACTGACATGCAAGGACGCCTTCGAGCTGCATTCGGGTGTCTTCAGGTTCCTGCTGTCCACAGGTTTGGAGACGTGCGAAGCGATTGGAAACGCCACCTGGAACTGGCGCATGCTGGCCTTGACGGGCGATGCCAGCTACGCCGATCTGATGGAGAGGACGCTGTACAACGGCTTCCTGGCGCACGTATCTGTCGACGGCGGCAAGTTCCACTATATGTGTCCCCTTTCATCAGACGGTAACCACTGGCAGCGCACCCCCTGGTCATCAGCCTCCACCAGTTGCTGCTCGCCCAACGCGCTTCGAACAATCGCGTCATTGCCAGGATACATTTTCAACACTTCACCGGATGGGGTGTGGGTTCACCTGTATGACAGTTGTACGATGGACTGGCGCCTGGACGACGGGACAAAATTCTGCCTCGCTCAGGACGCATCCTATCCATGGGACGGTAACGTAAACATCACCCTCGATCCCGAACGGCCTTCCACTCTTGATCTGAACCTGAGAATACCTGGATGGTGCCGCAACCCAACTGTACAGGTGAACGGACAACCTGTCGAAGGCGACATCACGTCTGGAACCTACTGTCGCATCACCAGAGAATGGCGCAAAGGTGATACTGTCACACTGCAGCTGCCGATGCATGTAGTTGCCGTGACTGCCGACCCACGTGCCAATTACTATGAGGGCAAGGTTGCCCTGTGTCGCGGTCCCCTTGTGTATTGCGTCGAGAGTACCGATAATCCCGCCATTGATATGTGGGGCCCGTGCGTTGCATTGCCGCCGGGGAGTGAGGAGGGTGACGGCCGCGAACTTATCGGGCACTATCGGCAGTCAGCTTTGCTGAACGAATTCAGGGCAGATTTCAGGCAGGATCTACTCGGCGGGGTTGTTTCTCTACAAGGGGACGGTGGATCATACGACCAACCGGACGGTGTCCTGACCTTCATTCCGTACTATGCATGGGCAAATCGTGACAGCAGGTCGTCGATGCGTACATGGATAGATGGCATAGCATAATGGGGAAACGAAGCGCGTTGACTCTCAAACAGTCCATTGAGCTGGCAGGGAGAAATCTACTCGCCCGGCCTGGGTAGGCCCATCTGTCGTAACGCCCCTGCAAGCACAAGACGTGCAGATAAACGTCCGGTATCCCTGCCTGTTGCCACGACGGAGAAACCAACCGATGGTGTGGCATATCGCTTGACATGGCGCGGCGACAAAATCGCGGAGGTCCGGCCCCATACGGACTTTCTGCCGTGCTACCCTGGGGGCAGGCATAGCGGAGACGACCGGGCAGCAGTTCAAGAGGAAAAACAGCATGCGAGCCAGACGCCTGGTCTGTAAGGCCATTCGTCAGATTGAATGGGAATCCTTCGAAATCGCGGAGGCGCCCGCCCCACATGAAGTTGTCGTCGAGTCAGCCTGCTCCCTCATCAGCGCGGGCACAGAGCTCGCGATGTACAGTGGTTCACACATCGGCTTCTCACAGCCGGACCCGCCACAGTTCCCCGTCGATATGGGCTACGCCTTGGCAGGCGCCGTGCAGGCGGTCGGCCGCGAGGTGACGGAATGGGCAGAAGGCGACCGGGTGGTGGTCTACGCATCGCATGGCGACTGGGCCTTGTGTGATGTACGCACAACCAGAATGTGGCGATTGCCGCCGGACGTTACGCTGGAACAGGGCGCATTGGCTGTGCTGGGTGGGATCAGCGCGGTGGGCGTGCGTCAGGGCAAAGTCGCGCTGGGCGAATCGGTGGTCGTCTTGGGTCTGGGGTTGATCGGCCAGTTCGCGGCGCAACTGTCTCGCCTGTCCGGCGCGCGGCCAGTGATTGGGGTCGATCTACTCCCCAGTCGCGTGCGGATCGCAGGCGCCAGTGGTATCTGCGCTCTCAATCCGGACCGGTCGGACGTCGAGCAGACAGTGAACGATGTCACCGGTGGACACATGGCGGAGGTGGTGATCGAAGCGACTGGCAATCCCCGTGTAGTACCGCAGGCCCTGGACCTGGCAGGCGACGGCGGGCGTGTGGTGCTGCTGGGCAGCCCCCGCGGCACAGCCGAAATCGATCTCTACAGGGCTATTCACCACAAAGGAGTCTCGCTGATCGGCGCGCATGCTCGCGTATCCGGGCATCCCTACACGACCCGAGATCCGTGGACCCGTGAGCGCAACCTTGATCTGGTCTTGCGCCTGTTCGCGGACGGCTCGCTGCTGAGCGAGGAGTTGATCAGCCACCGCATTCAACCGGACGACGTTGGAGAGACATACGAGATGCTCGTTGAGCGCCCGAATGATTTCCTCGGCGTGTTGATCGAGTGGAAGGCCTGACACAGGGCGGCATCAAGCTGTAGGCCGTAATCAGGTTGCTGCTGGACAGGGCCGCACAAACGCGTGAGGCTGCGTCCGCTATCGACTATGGGCGTAATCTGTCTGGGGTTGAGCCTGGCACAGCGATGAGTTTGTTAGAGGTACTCGCGCCGGCATCCACTAACCCTTCAATGCCCCGATGGTCAGGCCGCGAATAAAGTACTGTTGAAACAGAAAAAAAATAAAGACCGGTGGAACGGCCATCAACACGCCGGAGGCCATGGCGATGGGGTAATCATTCCGCCCCGTCCGCTCCATGCCGCGCAGCAAGGTCACGCCGACCTGGATAGGCATCAGTTCCATCTTGTTAATCACCGCCAGGGGCCACACGAAGTCATTCCACGTTGCCACAAAGGTGAAGGTCCCCAATGCCGCCAGCGCCGGTTTGGTCAGTGGCAGCGCGATCTGCCACCACAGGCGGAGCTCGCCGGCGCCGTCAATGCGCGCCTGGTCGAACAACTCGGACGGCAACGTCAACATGAACTGGCGGATCAGGAAAACCGCAAACGGTGACGCCAACCCAGGTAAAATCATGACCCAGTACGTGTCATGCAAACTCAACAGTAGCGTCAGCATGAAGGCCGGGATTAACCTGGAGAAACCCGGCAGCATCATCGTGCTCAGTACCATCCAAAAGATGATATCCCGTCCTCGAAACCGCTTGCGCGCGAAAGCATATCCGGCAGCCGCGCACAGCAGCAGCCCCAGGACCGTAACCGTGACGGAGACGAAGAGGCTATTGGCCAGCCAGCGCAGCACAGGAAAAGTCGAACTCAGCACCTGCTGATAGGATTCCAGGGTGGGCTCCGTCAACCATAGG
Organism: Caldilineaceae bacterium; assembly: GCA_965220715.1. Taxonomy (GTDB): domain Bacteria; phylum Chloroflexota; class Anaerolineae; order Caldilineales; family Caldilineaceae; genus Bin5. The sequence continues at coordinate 557,787 of OZ244843.1, read as the reverse complement.
CCGGGGGGCAGAGCCTGTGCCTGTTGGCCTTTCTTAAAGCTGGTCAGCACCATCCAGTAGAGGGGAAACCATGAGATGAGAGCCCAGAACAAGAGCAGCAGCAATGTGACGCTTCTGCCGGTCCCTTCTCGAAACCTGCGCCAGGAACGATGTTCAGTCCGGGTTGGACGCGAGACAAGCTCCTCGGGGATAGTGGGTTGTTTCAGCACAGCGCTCCCAGGCTCCTTTAATATTCCACCACGGACCGGAACCAGCGGAACAGTACCACCGCCAGTGCCAGGGTGAGCAGGAGAAGCGCCAGTCCGACGGCCGATGCATAGCCGATTTTCAGAAAGATAAAGGCGTACCGGTAGATCAGGAAGGCGAGTGTCAACGTGGACCCCACCGGCCCACCTTTGGTGAGGAAAAAGACTGAGACGAAAAGCTGCATTGCCACGATCGTTGTCGTCACCGCCACATAGAGGATGCTCGGGGTCAACAGGGGGATGGTGATGTATATTGTCTCGAGCCACCCGGTAGCGCCGTCAATATGGGCTGCATCGAACAGCTCGGAAGGTAGACCGAGGACTGCAGCCACGAAGATGATAATACCAACGCCCAGCCCGGTAACCAGGTCCATAATGACGAGGGAAGGCAGTGCAGTCTGCGTATTTCCCAGCCAATTGACAGGCTCAATTTCGACCAGGCTCAACAGGTAGTTGATCATGCCGAACTGGTTGTTGAAAATGTAGCGCCAGACTACAGCTACGGCTACAAGCGAAACCACGCTGGGCAGATAGAAGGCACTTTGGAAGCCCTGGCGCATGCCTTGACTGCGGAACTTCGTGATCCTGATCGCCACCGCAAGCGCCAATGCGACGGCTGTGAATACGAACATCCCCACGTAGGATAACGTGTTGCGTACAGAATGCCAGAAACGCTGGTCATGCACCACGAAGTCAATGTTTTCCAGACCGACGTAAACCGGCTTTCGATCATACCATTCGAGTACGGCCATCACGACGGACATGATCGTAGGCACCAGCACAAAGACGAGGAACAGAACCAGGAAAGGTGTGACGAAAATATAGCCCCACATCTCCTCACGCCTGGCATAGTTCATGGCTGGCCCCGCTCTTGAGAGTCTGAAAGGGTCTCGCGCGAGCAGTGTCGTCGCGCGAGACCGGCCTTACCTATGGTGTGTCTACGCACAGCTCTCGAGGGTCGAATTGATGTCGTCGGTCATCTCCTGCATCACCTGTTCCGCGCTCTTGCCGGAGAAGGCGCCCTGGAAATGTTCCTCAAAGATCGAGCGCACCACGATGGTCTCCGTACTGCGTTTGGCATCGAACCATGCGTTAGGCATCAGACATTCGGATGTATAAACCACGAGGGGGTCGTCGGCGACTTCCTCCAGAATGGACTTGCGGAACGGCAGCATTCCGGCCGACTTAACCAACCATTCTTCGCTCTCTTCGTTGGTCATCCAGTGGATGAACTTCAACAGTCCTGGAATATCAGCAGGGTCCTCGGGCTTGAAGGGCACCAAACCGGAATAATTTGCGCCGCCCCAGGCAATGGCGGGGTGAGGGTCATCGTGTGGATACTGGATGAAGCGCCAACTGCGGCCGTTCACTGTATCATTGACTACCAGGGTCTCCTCATCCAGTTCCATCCCCTCCCGGCGTGCTCCCCCTGGTACCACGTTGCCAACCTGCATAAGGACGTTGCCCTGGTCGATGAGGGCATTGTTATCGTCGCCGGTGTACCCTGCCGGATCAGGAATCAAATCTCTTTCGGCCAGCTCTTGCATCCATGCAAGGCATTTGATCGCCTCCGGCGAGGCGAAGTCGACGCACGATTCCGTCTCATCGGTCCAGAAGAAAGCGCCGAAACAGCGGAAATACATGAGTGTCACCCAATGAAAAGCCGGCGTGGAATGGGCGGATGGGATGCCGAGTCCGTAGCGCTCGCTGCCGTCCGGTCGTGTGCCCCGCACACCCTCAAGCCAAATACTGAACTGTTCAACGTTCCACCCGTAGCATGGCGCCTGCGGCCCCAGATCCATGGCGCCCGCCTCCTCTACCCCATCAAGGTAGACGACCCCGGACTGGCACACCGGCCAGTACGGCACCATGTACACCCTGCCATCGATAGAGCACTGCTCAAGCATTCCCTCGACCATATCGCTGGTCAACTGCTCTTCCAACGAGTCGGTGAGGTCCAAAGCCAGTCCCACCTCTAATGCCGAGAGGGCGAGCTGGATCCAGCCGCCGCCGACTACATCCGGGGGCGAACCGGCCGCGAGGGCCGTTGTCACCTTGCTGCCCTGCTCCCACGTCAGGGGAAGCACCTCAACCTCAATACTTGGATTCTCGGCCATAAAGGCATTCGCCCGCTCCCACTGCCAGGAACCAGCCTCGCCAAGAGCCGATGAGTAGTACGGAAAATCCCAGAAATTAATCGTTGTGGTTACAGCCGGGGGCGCAGCTGCTCCGCCCTCACCCGCCGGCGCCGCCGGCAACTGGCATGCAGCCAGAAGGGCTCCAGTGCCCGTGACGGCAGAAAGTTGCAAAAAGTCACGTCGACTCAGCTTGTTTCGTTTCATGCTCTCTTCTCCTTTTGTCTGATAGCGATTGAAACGCATGCAACTACACTTACTCTCGTCAAATGCATCTGAGGGGCTGAGCGCCAACGGTCCTAAGTCGACGCAAGTCGCTGTCCAAAAACTGTCATGCCTTACTCATCCCGTCATCTCTTGACCGCGCCAATCCATATCAAGTCCGACATAGTTTTCTACAAAGTGCTGATGACGTGGAGGCAGAGCTTTTATGAACGCCTGCGCTGATTCAGAGAGTGGCCACGGCGCCTCTATCCGGTAACTGCGCGGCCGGAAGCCAAGGCCGCAGGATAGCCGCACCTGGTCGATCTGGTTGGAGAAAGCGGCGTGGTACGTGCGTGCCGCGAAGATGATCATATCGCCCGGATCCGTGAAGAGGGGCACCATACCTGGCACGTCGAAACCGACATAGCTTTCCGGTTCACTCCCCAGCGGGTGGAATGAGCGCCGGTCCGGGGTCAACGTAAAGCCTGCTGGCCCCGCCCAATCTTCCACATGGGAATCTTCAATCACGGCCAGTCCGCCGTGTTCAGGATAGGAGCCTGTGAGGTAGAGCCAGCGACCCGAGGGCCAAGGGCCCCGGTTCAAAACATCACCGGCGTTTTGCGGGGGGCCTTGTGTGAATCCATGCCAGTCAGAGTGCCAGGAAAGTGGAGACGAGCCGGGATTGCGTAGAATCGCGGCTGAGCGGTGGATGGTCAGCTCGTCCGCTTGGCAGAAAAGCCGGTGGACCCGCAAATAGGGCTCATAGTCGAGCAACTGCCACAGTGCGGGTGCGTGCTCGACAAAGGTAGTATGCGTGTAGCTCTCGCCGGGGGCCAATGCCCCGTCCGGATCAATAACCTGGAGAACCGATTCCTGAAGCTCCGCAACCAGCTCCTCAGACAATACCTTCTTGACCACCGCAAACCCATGGGCGTCGACACATGCCTGGGCAGCATCCAACGCATTGAGGCCGAATTCATAGCGGTACGAAAGCGCGGGTTTCTGAATGTCAGCGTAGGCCATAGGGGGAACTCCTTGAGGGCTTTGTGGACATCATCACCATGCTCCGCCAGCGCACACGCCACTTCTGGTTCGACACCTTCACCTGCGCCAGGGAACACAGCTATTGGCAAGATGCAGCGCTTTATGCCGCGCTACGACATGCCTTGTCCACATATTATTATATCTAAGAACCCCTTTGTCAAACCGTTTTTCACGGTCCGCACAGCCCTTTTCCAACTTGCTCAACTGCTGTATAGTTCTCCCTGAAGCGCTTGCCCAGTGTTCGTCAACTATCTTCCTTCAGAGGTCTATCGTGAAGATCACCAGCGTTCGAACCATCCACTTCGCTGCCTTCTCCAACATTACCTTCCTTGAACTGAAGACGGACAGCGGAATCGTCGGCCTGGGAGAGACCTATTACACGCCCCGCTCTGTGACGGCCTATATCGAAGAGGCATTGACGCCAATGCTGCTGGAGAGAGATCCGCGCCAGATCGAGGCCTTCTGGCGCCGGGCCTACGAAAACTCCCACATCTACGGCAATAAGGGGCTGGAGATGCGCTGCCTGTCCGCGGTGGATGTCGCGCTGTGGGATATTCTGGGCCAGGAGTTGGGCCAGCCGATCTGGCAGCTTCTCGGCGGGACGAGCAATCCGGAGGGCGTGCCGGTCTACAACACCTGCGCCTCCGCAGGGTACGGCCATAAAACGCCGGATATCTCGCGTAAAGTGGACACCGCTGCAACCGGCGCTTATCGAGACTATGAGGCCTGGCAGCCCGGCGGCGATGCCGGTGAACTTGCCCGCTCGCTCCTCGATATGGGAATCCGCGCCATGAAGATCTGGCCCTTTGATCGCTTCGCCCTCGCCAATCACGGCCAGACGATCTCGTTTGCCGAGATCGACGAAGGATTGCGGCCGTGGCAGCAGGTCCGGGACGCTGTGGGCCTGGAAATGGATATTATTCTGGAGGGACACGGCTATTGGGCTCTCCAGCCCGCCCGCCGCATCGCGGAGGCTCTCGAGCCCTACAAACCGGTCCTCCTTGAGGACTTGATGAAGCCTGACAACCCGCGCACGCTGGCCAAGTTGCGCAGTTCGACCCGCACCCCCATCTGTGCGTCCGAACTGCTCATGAATCGCTACGCGATCGAAGAGATGTTACAGGCAGATGCCTGTGACGTGGTGATGACGGATGTGACCTGGGCAGGCGGCATCACCGAGGCGCGCAAGACCGCTGACATGGCCGAGACCAACAACATGGGCGTGATCTTCCACGACTGCACCGGCCCGGTAACGCTGGCGGCCTCCCTTCACCTGGCCGCCCACGCCACCAATACCTGGATGCAGGAAATCGTGCGGGCGTTTACGCTGGGATTCTATCTCGACCTGGTCGATCATCCCTTTGTGGTCGAGAATGGGCGCATGCAACCGCCCCAGAGACCGGGCCTCGGCGCGGCATTGAGGCCGGAGGCGCTGGAAAGGGACGATTGCCGGATTACCACATTGGTTTAGAGCGCGTCCTACCCCGGCGTTTGCCCCAGGAAGAGATCCCGTCCGGCCACCAGCGTCTGCATCTTGCGGTCGGCAACCGAGCGCGGCAGCATCCAGAAGCCGCAATCGGGGTGAATCCACTTGACCCGCTCCGCGCCCAGCAGGTCAACCGCGTGCTGAATGCGCCGTGCGACTTCGTCCGGGCTTTCCACTTCGTTGTCCTTGATGTCGATAACCCCAATCCCCAAGGCGACACCCTCGCGCAGGTCCGTGAAAACCTCCAGCTCATCATAGCCGCGGCGGGCGAACTCCAGCACCAGGTGGTCCACGTGCAGGTTGTTGAGGAAGCCGAGCAGACTGGCCCAAAAGCCGCTCTGGATGCTCTGGCCGCCGTAGTTGCCGAAGCAGAGATGCAACGCGCGTTCGCCGCGCGCGCCGTCCAGCACATGGTTGATCGGCTCGTGCACCCAGGCGGCATCCTCAGGATTGCCGGTCAGATTGGCCTCGTCCACCTGCAAGACCGGCGCGTCAATCGCCTCGACCTGGCGGCGCAGCACGTCGGCGATGGCCATGGTCAGGCTGGGCAGGTCGCCGTAGTGGCGGTCCAGCAGCGTCTTCGCCAGCATGTAGGGCGCGGTCACGGTGAACTTGAGCGGGACAGTGGTCAGCTCCTTCACCAGCTGCCAGCTGGAAGGCAGATCCAACTCGCCTTCGCCGATCGGCCCTTCGACCACGCCGGCCGGCTGCGTGCGGAATCCCATCCCCTGCTGGGCGCGAAAATCGGCCACATCCTTGCGGCCCATTTCGCTGGAGATGCCGGACATCGGCCGCACGAAATATTCGATCATCCCGTTCGTCTCGGGGTGGTTGACATCGAAACGGGTCAACTCGCCATCGGAGATCACGTCCAGCCCGGCCAGTTCCTGCGTCTTGAGGACGACGAGAACTGCGTCGCGCAGATTGGGGACGGACGGATAGGCGGCCAGCCAGGTTGGCAAGGGATAGCTGCCGACGACGGTTGTTTTGATAGAGGGTTCGCTCATTGCGTGCTCCTGGTGCGGGATGTGTTGGTTCGGTGAAACTTTCTGTATTGGTAAGTGGTTGGAAATCGCTATCCACTGACTTCTGAGAGACGCAGGGCAAGGTGATCAAAATCCTCGGTGCACTTCTGCCGGATGGCGTCAATGCGGCGGGCTGCCTGCTCGGCCAACGGCTTGCGCCCGCCGTCGGGCCTGTCAGACAGACCGCGCTGGATGGCAAGCGGTTCAAAGTATTCTTCTTTAACATCTCTCTCGGCCCTGACTTGTACCCAAGGCCACTCCTTGGGCAGATCCAGACCCGCCAGGACCCACGTCTCTATCTCTTCCCATGCGTTTACGGCCAAGAATTCGATTGCGGCACCGCATGACATTTCCAGTTGATCGAGTCTTTGACGCCTTCCTATTTCGCCATCTCGATCGACGCAAAGTATGAGAATATCCGTCATTCCTCTATACCGCTCTACGATTTCCAACATGCGTTCCGAATTCAGTGCTTGATCAATGCCGCGCAGACGTGGGTTTTGGCACACTCGAACCCGTGCCCTGGGCTTACCGATGGACTGGAAGAGCCGCTCGAAAATCGGTTTCAGAATGTACTGGTCCTTTTCGAAATCTTCTGGGATGATGAGGACCCTCACTTCCCCACCTCTTCGTCATACCCCTCGGTAAAGGCGAGAGCGTCCTCCATCCAACCACCGCTAAGGAGATTGCCCAGCCCTTGGGACTTGCGCAACTCCCCTGCCCGTGGCAGTTTGGCGACGGGACGAATAATGGCGTCATCCGCATCTTCCAGACGGCAGACTACAGAGGCATTCTTGAACGTGTCATCGTTCATCACCGTCAACAGGTCCGGCGAATGGGTGGTGGTGACGACCTGAATCTCCTGCTTTGCGGTCTGCTTTTCGATCAGTTCCAGCAGTAGCCACTGTCGCGCAGGATGGATCCCGTTGTCGATCTCCTCAAAGAAGTAAAGCCCGTCCGGGTCCGGTCCGAGCAGCACAGCCAGCATGGCCAGGAATCGCAGCGTTCCATCCGACGCGGCGTAGGCGGACACCTTTCTGCCGTTCGCCTCGAGGAAGACGAGATGGACCCGCCCGGAGGGGTCTATGGGAAACTCGAAGCCCCGAACATCCATTGGCGTCAACTCGCGCAGCCACTCAACCAGCGTCTCTTTGCGCTGCGAGTCTTCACAGATCGCCTGTAACACCGTTGGCAAATGCTCGCCGCCATCGCCCAACACGGTCTGGCCGGGGAAGGCGGGTTGCCGCAACTGATGCGGATCCAAATCCAAGAAGCGCATGTTGGCGAGGACTTTCTTAAGTCTCTCGGCGTAAAACTCTTGCACCCACGGCGACATGTTGTGTCCTTGAATTTGGGTCAGCCCTGGCTGGTTTGGCCTTCCCTCGGCGTGAGAAGTGCCGTCCTTCTCTTCAGAGTCTCTTTTCTTCTTTAGGAGCAGGTGCAAGACGTCACCTTGTGCATGGACAGGTTCGCCGCCGACCGATGTACTCGTGAAGATGGTCCCCAATTGGGTCTGGAGTTTTTCCCTATTCACCCGGAATGCGGCGTCTTTGAATTCATTTCTGCCAACCTCGATTGTGTAGACAATGTCCTTCTCTTCGACCTGCAGCGAGAACGAAGGCTGGTCGAAGCGGATAATCTCGTTCATCGCGCCGCGAATCCCTGCCCATTCGACCTGACCGCCAGCGCCGTATTTGCCACCGACAATCTCAGCCAGCGTATAGCCGCGGCCGATGCCGTGCAGGAAGCGAAACGCGTCGCGGATGTTGCTCTTGCCGCTGGCGTTGGCGCCGACGATGACGGTAAACGGGCCGACGCGCAGCGTCTCGTCGGCGAAGTTCTTGAAATTGACGAGTCGAATTGAGGTGATCATGACGCCCCTCCGGATTCACAATGCCAGCCGGTGCGGGCAATCATATCACGGGACGGCGGGCGAGTGGTAAAATAACCTTGGCAGTCGATCTATCTTGCAGTGCATTCTATCGAAATTGGCTAAGCAGTTACCACCGCTTCGTCAGGGCAGAATCAGACGACTTGATTGACTACCACTGACACGAGCTGACAATCATGGCTATGAAAAATCCGCCGCATCCTGGACGCAGCATAAAGGAAAATTGTCTGGACCCGCTTGGCCTGAACGTCACCGAAGCGGCAAAGGTGTTGGGCGTGGCCCGTCATACGCTTTCGCGCGTGCTGAACGGCCACGCGGCCATTTCACCGGAGATGGCCATTCGCCTGGAGAAGGCCGGATGGTCGAACGCCGGGTTCTGGCTGCAGCGGCAAACCGCCTATGACCTGGCGCGGGCGCGCCAAAACGAAGATCAGATCAAGGTCGAGCGCTACCGGCCGCAGGCAGCCTGATTGGGAAGCGGGTGGTGTTCTCTCCCTCCTCTTTCCTCAGCAGTTCCAGTTTGTCTTTTCGCCGAAATTGGTAAACACTTCACCTGCGCACTGCGCCACAACCGCCGTCCCATCCAACCACCACTCCCAACGCAGGTGACCATGACAACCGAAACCCAACCCTCACCAGTTGCGGCCTTCCGCGCCAAGATGGCGGCGGGCGATATCTGTATCGGCGCCTCGATCACGCTGACCGACCCGCACGCGACCGACGCGCTCGGCGATTCGGTCGACTTTTTCTGGATCGACCTCGAGCACAGCATGATGAGCGCGGAGGCGCTGGGCGGACATCTGCTGGCGGCGAAGTCGCGAAGCAAGCCCGCGCTGGTACGCGTGCCCGGCAGCGGCACACCCTTCATCAAACCGGTGCTGGACGCCGGCGCAGACGGGATCATCGTGCCGCAGGTGCGCTCGGCCGCCGAAGTGCAGGACGTGGTAAACAGCTGTCGCTACCCGCCCCTGGGCGAACGCGGCTACGGACCGCGCGTGCCCGCCAACTACGGACGCGACGGCGGCAACGCCTACATCGAGCGGGCCAACCGGGAGATCTTCGTGGCCGTCCAGATTGAGAACGCACAGGCTTTCGCCGCCCTGGACGATATCCTGGCCATCACCGGGCTGGACTCGATCGCGCTGGGGCCTTGGGATCTCTCGGCGTCATTGGGGTTACTGGGCGAAGTGGAGCATCCGACCGTAATAGAGGCGGTGGACAGCATCATCACCCGCACGCGGGCGGCCGGTCTCTTCGTGGGGGCCGGCATGGCGCCCGACGCCCGCTTTGCGCTCGGTATGGCGAAGCGCGGCGTGCAGTGGCTACAAGTGGGAGACGACTGCGGCTACATGATCCTGGCGATGGACCAGATCACGGCCGCGATGCGGAGTCAACTGTAGCGGCTTTGCGGCCGTAGGGAAATCGATACAGGCCCGCTGTCCCCCTTGTGCGCGTATTGATGTAAAAAGCGTCCCAACAGTTTTGCTGGGACGCTTGCGCTTTTGCGGAGAGTTGAACAGAGATTGCCAAAGGCAGAAATGTGTCCTCTATCGCTACACCGCTCTGATGGCAGACATGTCGTTAGTACACCTCGCGTCTATGCCCTATGCGATGCACCACAATAATATTGTCATCATCCTGAACGTCGCAGATGATACGATAGTCTCCAGCGCGAAAGCGCCAAAGCCCACTCATATCACCCTTCAACATCTTCGCGCGGCCTAACTGTCGTGGGTCAGAGGCCAATGCGATACGTCCGGTCAGTTCCTCCTGGATACGGTTGCGCTGTTTACCTGTCTCATTTTCGCAACTGACGCCTAGATGCGGGAGCGTACCTTATCGTCCAAGCCAAGATCGGCTCTTATCTCTTCATCACTGTACGTTCGCTCTACGCCTTGACGAATCCGATCCACCGATGCACTCGACAAGTAATAATCCTCGGTTTCTTCCAATCCGCGCTCAATAATTTCACGCAGATAGAATTCTCGTGATCGGCCGGCATCTTCTACCAGTTCATCCACGGCACGCCGCAATTCCGGCAGTGTCCACAGCAAAAACCGATGCGCCAGAGACACCAACTTCGCTCGAACTGTGCCCATTTGTTGTCCTCCTACGCGTAAATAGCCCCAAAGCAGTCACGGCCTTTCTCTTTCTGATTTGTCCAGCCTATTGACCTGCATTCGCCAACACGCGCAGAGGCAATTGTACATCCCTTCGATTTTGCTGTCCAGCTATGCAGACAGCTTCCTTGCTGTAGAGAATTCGCAGCCGTATAGCAGTCGATGTGGCACAGTGCCCTTTCACCCTTGTCACCCCCCCCCAATCCGGTATCTCAACCACCTGCCCCCCTTTCAGCGCGCTTTCATGCGCGCACAGGCCGGGCAGCGCCATCCTGAGCGCGGCGTGGATGTCGAGCGGCGGCGGTGTATCGTCGCGGATACAGGCCACGAAATCCTGGACCATCGTGTACTCGGCGGTGCCGTGTCCGCCCTGTGTCGCCGCGGCCGGCGCGTCGGTCACATTCTCCGTGATCGGCATCTCGATCATGTTGCGCAGGTGCGGAACCGAGGCCAGATACGCATTGGTCTGCAGCGGGCTGACCGGCGGCCGCGAGGTCTCGAGGACGCCCTCGGTGCCGTAGATCGAATAGTAGTGGAACATCGGCTCGCGCGTGACGCCGAACGCGACCAGAATTTTGATCACGCCGCCGCTCGCCGTCTGCAAAATCGCCACCTCCGTGCCGGATTTGACGCGGGCGGGCAGGTTCCCACTTCCGCTGGTGACGCTCATGCCGCTGGCCGCGACGCAGCGCTCGCCCGTCACTTTGAGCAGCGGGCCGAGGCTGTGGGTGCAGTAGTGAATGGGCGGCATCGACGCGCGCCAGGTGGGTGAACCGTCCGCCTCGCGCAGCAGATGGCGCGTATCGTGGATGTACTCGGCCTCGGCATACATGAAGTCGCCCAACAGACCCTGGCCCCACATCTCCCGCCAGCTGAGAATGTGCGCCCAATAGCAGCAGTTCTCGGCCAGCATGAACTTCTGACGCGGATGGGCCTGCACCGCGGCGAGGATCTGGCGGCTTTCGTCCATATTGCTGGCGAGCGTGACCTCCTGCAGAACGTGGCAGCCCGCTTCGAGCGCGGCCACCGTGTGCTGGCAGTGCAGGGGAACCGGGGAGGCGACGAAGACGATGTCCAGCCCATGCGCCAGCATCTCGTCGTACGCGCTGCACAGATGGGCCTGGGGGAAGAGGGCCCCGAACTGTTCGAGGGCGGCTGGGCTGATGTCGCAACCGGCGACGACGCGGCAGTCGGGTATGAGGTCGAAGACGCGCGCCGGGCCAAGACCGCGGCGCAGCCCGACAACGCCTACACGATATGTGCGCATAGCAAAACTCCCTTCGAGAACGAGGACAAAGTGAAAAGGAGCGAGGAGGAAGAGAACCCCTTCCGCTTCTCACTCCCCGCCGGCGATGGCCTGACGCAGACGCGCGGCACAGTCGATGCGCTGGCCGGTCGCCATGGAGTCTTGCGCGGCGGTGGGGATGATCATGCCGGTCAAGATGGACCTCGGGTCGTCGGGGCCTGCCGGGTTGGACTGGAGCCAGGCGACAAAGTCGCGGTGGATACGGAAATCGGCGCCGCCGTGTCCACCGACGGCGGGCGGCAGTTCAATCGATTGCGGCTCCTCGCCGTTGCGCCAGAGGGTTACCGAGGCGCGCGGCTGTCCTGGCCGCACTGTATGCATCACTACTTCCAACTGCCCTTCCGTGCCGTTGACGATGTAACGCCGTTCGTAATCCGGCCCGGTGGTGGTGAGATGGAAGGTGTAGAGAACGCCGTTGGAGAGCAGGCCGGAGATGGAGCAGACGTCGCCTGCAGTCATGGGCGTAAAGTCGCCTTCGGTCCAGACGTTGCGCGTGATCGTGGCTGTGCAGTCCACGACCTCTGCGCCCAGGCAGTGCTGGATTGTGTCGGTGTCGTGGGTGAGTTTACCTTCGACCAGGGTCGACGAGGGCGGCGTACTGAAACGCTCCCACACGCCCTGCGACCAGCGGTTGCCGGTGTTGATGTGCCCCAGCACGCTCTGGATGCGGCCCAGGCTGCCCTCGTCGATGATGCGCTTCATGGCCAGCGTCGCGGGAAAGCGGCGCAGGTTGTAGCCGACGAAAAGAGGATACTGGTGGCGGACCACCTCGTGATACAGCTCTACCGTCTGCTCCCAGGAGATGGCCACGGCCTTCTCGAGGAAGACGGGGATGCCCCGTTGCAGCGCGGCCAGCGCATGTTCCACGTGGTCGACGGCGTAGCTGGCGACGAGTACGAAATCGAGGTCGGGCATATTCGCCAGCAACTGGCGGTAGTCGTGGTAGAAGGAGCGGCCAAAGCGCTCCTCTTCTTCAGGGGTGGGATCGCGCGGGTCGGACACGGCGACGCAGCGAACCGTCGCGTCCTCCATCGCCTCAAGGCTCTCCATGTGGTAACGTCCGCGCCGTCCAAAGCCGATGACAGCAAACCGATATGTCGGTGTCGTCATAATCGTTCCTAGCCTGTGGTTGGTGGTGAGTGGTAAGTACGATTCACTGCAGTTCAGATTGCGCTCAGGTCGGCCACCACGCCCTGCGCTTCAGCCTCATAGAGCTTCCAGATCACGCGCAGGCTCTGCAGGCTGCGGCGGCCGTCGGTCAGCGGGCGGCCGCCATGCTCCAGGCAGTCGACGAAATGGATCAGCTCATTCTCAAGATGCTTGCCCACCGCCGTCTCGAACAACAGTTGCTCGCCGCCTTTCTCCGCTTCAAGCGCGCCCTGATGAAGCAGCAATCTCCCCTGGCTGATCTGCCCTTCCAACATGCCCTCGGTGCAGTGAGCATGAAATGAGTATTTGAGCCGCGTGCCTTTGGCGCCCCATGTGCCAAAGTGGTAGCCGAGCGCGCCGTTGGCGAATTTGAGCGAGACGTTGGATGTGCCCTCGCCCTCCATCCAGGGCGTGCCGAAGTTGGTACCGATATGGGTGCCGCAAACGGGCTGCCCCATCCAGGCGAGCAGGATGTCGATATAGTGGCAGCCGTGGCTGAAGAGTTGGCCGCCGCCCAGCGTCTCTTTGCGGTGCATCCAGCTGCCCGGCTCGCCCTGCGTATGCTGTTCGGTCCAGATCGAAAGCTGGAAGAGGTCGCCGTAGGTTCTGGCCTTGAGCACGCGCTCCATCTCGACGACGATCGGGTGAAACCGCATGCAGTAGGCGACCATCAGAGTGCGGTTGGCGCGCTCGGCCGTCTGGATCAGGTCCAGACATTCAGCTTCCGAGTTGGCCAGCGGTTTCTCCATCAGCAGATGTTTGCCGCGGCGCAGCAGGTCGATGCCGATGGGATGGTGGAGATGGTGCGGAACGGCGAGGATGGCGGCGTCGATATTGTCGAGGATTTGGCGATAGTCGGCCGCGACCGTGTCGCAGCCCATCAGGTCGGCCGTCGCTTGCGCGCGCGGCAGGTCCGGGTCGACCGCGGCGGTGAAAAGAGCGCGGCCCTGCAGTTTCTCAAAGGCCGCGCGGTGGGATTGGCCCATGCCGCCGCAGCCGATCAGTCCGATGCGAATCATAGCTGCAGTCTTTGGTGGCCAGTTCTTAGCATTAAGTAACTGCCGAGTGCGAGCAACGCTCCTAACCCTTCAATAAACTTTCCAGATCGACCAACAATCTTCCGACCTCTTCGCATTTCTTGTATGGGACAAGGTTTTGCATCTTTCTTACGCTCTTCAACAGAATCATTCATCCGAACACTCGAACGCCTGAAAAATCTCTTGAAGAATAGCCGAGAGACCGGACCAATCTGTGTCTTGCAACACCTGCGGATCTGCCTTACAGCGCTTGAGCTTCTTTCTAAACGCGTCGTGTAGCTCCCGCTTTTTCACAATCTCTCCTTGCCACTGCTTAAGCGTCGAATTGTATCCCTTCCACTGAATGGGGGTCAATGTATTTTTTTCCGTGCATAGTACATCCTCTCCTAGGTAAAGCTCTATGCTCGCCGCAAGCCCATTTATATCCAGAGGGTCTAAGCCTCCGGGGCCGTCTGTAGGATAAGTTCGGAGTAGATCCAGGTCGGGATAATGCATAACAGCGATATTCGATGGAAGAACGATCGCGTTCAACCCGCGCTTGGCTTCGTGAGCGGCGGTATCATTATCTAGCAGTGCAATAACTCGATTTGTGATTCCCGCTGCAGAAAATGCCTTCACGAGGGAGACGAGGTTCCCTGCTCCACCTGGGGACCGCGAGGCATGGAAGTCGAAGAATGAGTAGTACGCAGAGAGGTGTGGGTAAAGGAGTGCGAGTGCTTCTTGCAGGAACTCTGCATCTGTGGACCCTTCAATAAGGATAATTATAGGCGCATTTTTCGGGTACCCGGCAGTTAGCGCACGCGTCTCCTTCTCACAGACGGCCTCGTTCTCGCCGTAATACCCCGCCTGAACAATTTCTGTGATGTCTTGAACTACATACGTGTTTTCCGGAGCCACCTCACAGGCCAAACGGATAACCAGGCGAATGTCCTTATCATCCTCAAAGAAACCGAATGAAGAAGTATCATTGCCACGCAGGATATACTCAATAAGAGGGTCGCATCCTTCCTCGCTTTGAACATGGCCCGAAATTGACTTGAGTCCGTCGGCGATAATCTTGGCGAATGCTTCTGCATAGGTATCGAAGGTAAGATTTTCTAACAGCTCCGAATTGTCACGCCCAAGCTTCCCCAATATTGAGTCCCAATTCCGATAGGACATGTAACGTTCGAATTCTTTCTGACGCCCAGTTTCGAATTCCTCGCGCACCCTCCGCATTGTGAAGCCCATAACGTCTAAACGATCAATCACTTTTTCGGTTTCACATGCGTACTCAATAGCCTTTTCCGTTTCTTGATTATCTTTGCACTGTGGCTTGCCCCATACTAGAGAATTTCGTTCAGACTCCCGCCGAGTGAAAACGCGGCGGTCCGTCTCCCTGAATATAGTCATTGCTTCTGGAACGACAACACTCTTGGAAGTGATGATTGGATAAGATGCAACGGTGAGATCTGTGTAAGAACCCAATGCGAGGTTTCCCTTATGGTGTGGGCGGGCAGGTTCCTGCGTAGAATATAAAGGATTAATCGTCAGAGTGACTTTTCACTTCCGCTTCTCCACTTGTCGCCACATGTCTATTTTACCACCATTTTCGATGCAATTGCCCTGCGCGGTCCGGGGCGACGCACGCCAGGGACGGTTTTGCGGCCGGATTGGGAGAATGATGAGCGCCGATCGGGCCCTGTACGGACGCGCTTGCCTGCGCTATCATGAAGCCATGCTATTGGCGGCGGCCGCAAACCGGCCAACGCAGTTTGCCTCGTGAGAAGAGAACATGATTTTCAAACCGCAGATCGTGGCCCGCTTGTGGGATACCTGGCTGTACTACCACGATGGCACGCACTACCTCTTCTATCTTCACCGCTCGCGCGCCGGCGGCGGCTATGATGGCATGAGTGTCGCCACTTCCGATGACGGTGTCCACTTTGCCGACCGGGGGCCCATCATCCACAAGGCCACGGACGCCAACTGGCTGGGCACCGGCATGGTCTGGCGCGCCGGCGAACAGTTCATGCTCAACTTCTCCGAAGAACGCAACGGCGTACAGGAGATATTCTTCGCCGAATCCGACGACCTGTTGCACTGGCGGCGGCTCCCCGACGAGGAATATGTGTGCCGGTCCGACCCGCGCTGGTATGCAGAGTCTCCGACGTTCACCAGCCAGCGCTGGGACTGCATCTGGGTGCTGCCGCGGGACGATGGGCCCGGCTATATCGGCTTCCTCACCGCGGTTGCCAAGGACGGGCCTCCCGGGCTATGCGGCACGGCCGGCTGTGTTGTGTCCGCTGATGGCCGCCATTTTCGCGCCGCGCCGCCGGTAATCGAGACCGGTCTCTGGGGCGAACGCATCGAGGTGGGCGCGGTGGAGAAGATTGGCGACCGCTACTACATGCTCCTGGGAGTCGGCAAGTCACATTCTTTGGGGACACGTCACCTGTCCGACCTGCTGGCCGGCGAATGCGGCATGTACGTTCTCTCATCCCAGTCGCAGACAGGCCCGTACCGTCTCGACCCCGGCCAACGGCTCCTGCTCGGCAATAGCCCCAGGCGCCTCAACTACTTTGCTCGCTTCTATCGATGCGGCGACCAGTTGCTGCTCAACCACCACACCGTGCCGCGCCAGCCCGGCGGCGAATCCTACTTCTCGCCGCTCAAAACAGTCCACCGTGACGCCGCAGGCATTCTGAGCCTGCACTGGTGGCCCGGCAATGAAGCGCTGAGGGGCCGCCCGCTACCGGTACTGCTGGAGGATTGTGACTTCTACGGCCTGCGGCCCGCTGAATGTCCGGTCGAGGCCGGACGCCTGCACCTTGCTGCTGCGGCCGGCGGGCTGGCAATACTACCGGTAAAGTTCGACTTGGCGCGCGGGGTCATCTTCGAAGCGGAGTTGACTTTTCACGCTTCACGTGGCCCTCTCGGTGGCGTTGGCTTCTTCATCGAAGGCCGCCCCATCAACGCCGGCACCTTGTTCTTGGCGCAAAGTGATGATCGTCTGACCGTAGGCCCCTATTCATCACCTACCGGAGACGGCTACGCCTTCCAACCCGAAGACGCCAAGCCGCTCCCCTTCATACCGGGACAGACTATGCGTTGGCGACTTCTGTTGCGCAACGAGTTCGCGGAACTCTACGTCGACGACGAACTGATCCAGGGCTACACGTTGCCCCATGTCCCGGATGGCCGGTTGGGATTTGTCATCGAGGCCGGCACAGCAACTGTGGCGAACATACGCGGCTGGGAAATGTCCCTCTAGGCGAACGCAATCCAACCCGCCCCCACAACTACCCTAAAGTCTCTCAACCGGCGCACGTCGTCGTCGGTGTAGCGCGCGGCAACCCCAGGCCGATCGCCGAGCCGGCCCGTCCTGAAGCGTCATCTACGCGCAGTGCGCGCGGACGGTTATGCAGCTTATGAAGAGATCGCTAACCTTTGATGCCTGTCAGAGAGATGCCGCGTACAAAGTAGCGCTGCAACAGCAGAAAAACCAGGAGCACGGGCAGTGTGACGACAACTGAGCCGGCCATCAGGCGGGGCCAACTGGTGTACCATTGTCCCTGTACGAGCGCGACGCCGAGCTGGACGGTAAAGAGGTGTTTACGGTCGAGGAAAATGAACGGCCCGAAGAAGTTGTTCCAGGAGGCCATAAAGGAGAAGACGCCCAGGGTGGCCAAAGCGGGTTTCATAAGGGGCAAGGCGATGCGCCGGTAGATGCCAAAGGAGCTGCAGCCGTCGATGCGGGCGGCGTCCTCCAGTTCCACCGGCAGCGTAAACATAAACTGCCGCAGCAGGAATGTGCCATAGGCGGAGCTGAGCATGGCGGGCACGATCAGGGGCAAATGTGTGTTGACCCAACCGACGCGGTGCATGACGATGTAGAGTGGGATAACGGTGACGGCATAGGGCACCATCATTGTCGACAGGACGATGATAAAGAGAACATTTTTGCCGGGAAAATCGAGCCGGGCGAAGGCAAAGGCGGCCAGCGAGGATGTAATCAGCTGGCCGCCGACGCTCAGAACAGCGATTTTGACGCTGTTATATAAAAATATTCCAAAGGGCTGGTTCAGGAAGAGATCCCCGTAGGCTTCCAGAGTAGGCTCAAGCGGGAGCCAGGTTGGTGGAATCTGAAAAGCCTCGAATTCGGTCTTGAAAGAGGTTGAGATCATCCACCAGAAGGGAGCCAAGGCAGCCAAAGCCAGCACAAAAAGCAGAATGTGCGTAACCGTGTCGGCCATGATCTGTTGTTGTCTGCGACTGGCCACACGGTCAACTCGCGCCGCCCGCATGGATGACACTCTTTGCACGGTTATCCCCTTTTTCGACGTTCGCCAAGTTATCAGGTTGTCGCCAACTGTTCAAACAGCTGGAGTCGGCTCACGTCGAAATTATCGACGCCTGTTTCTCAATAGTGTACCCACAGCCTGGCCAGGCGCACCTGAATCATCGTGATTGTGAGGATGACGAGGGCCAGGATCCAGGCCATGGCCGAAGCATACCCCATCTTGGAACTGCCGAAGGCCATCTGCCAGAGGTAATAGATGTAGACGTTGGTCGAATTGACCGGACCGCCCTGGGTCATTACATAGATGAGGCCAAAGGTCTGGAAGGAGCCGATCACGCTCATGACGAGAATGAAGAACATGGTGGGCGTGAGCAGCGGGATGGTAATTTTGAAGAAGCGGCTCAATGGCCCTGCGCCGTCGATGGTGGCCGCTTCATGCAGATGCTCGGGGA
This sequence comes from Caldilineaceae bacterium, assembly GCA_965220715.1. Taxonomy (GTDB): domain Bacteria; phylum Chloroflexota; class Anaerolineae; order Caldilineales; family Caldilineaceae; genus Bin5. The sequence continues at coordinate 539,411 of OZ244843.1, read as the reverse complement.
TCCCTTGCAGCCCGGCCAGATAGAGAACCATGTTGTAGCCGAGCCCCTGCCAGACGGTGACCATGGCGACGGCGGGCATGGCCCATACAGGATCAATGAGCCACTTGGGTCCTTCGATGCGGATCCAGGAGAGGGCATAGTTGATGAGACCGAATTCTCCGTCATACAACCAGCGGAACATGAGGCCGACGGCAACAACCGAAGTGACAAGTGGCAGGAAGAAGGCGAGCCGGTAGAGGTAGCGCAGCCTGATTGGCCGGTCCAGCAGTGCGGCCAGAATGAGCGGGAAGGTCACTGAGGGCACTATGATCCAGCCTGCATATCTGAACGTATTGCCCAAGACCTTCCAGAAGAGACGATCACGGCTTACCAGGCGGGCGTAGTTTTTCAGGCCAACCAGTTCGGGTGGACTGACCATATCCCATGTATGGAAGCTCATGTAGAGGGATGCGGCGATAGGGAGGAAGATGAAGGCAATGATGCCGATGAGGAGGGGCGCGACAAAAAGGTAGCCCTCATATCGATGCCAGCGAATATTGTGTTTTTTCGTCTTGGCGACGAGGCGGGTCAAAGCCTGTGACTGAGCCATAATCTGTCCTGCGACACACCTGGAGCCGCACTATGGGCGGCGACGATTCCAGGTGTGTCGCAGGCTTGGAAGCTTCCCGAATCGATTTTACGTGCCTGTCCACTCTAAACGTTGCGATTTCACGGGACAAACGGTTCCGTGTTTGCGTGAGACCGCCAGGCAGTTTGTAGACAGTACCCAAGCGAACAGCGCAGGCTTTTGCGACCCCAGGTGTTTGGTGGGCACTTGCAAAAGCCTGCGGAGCCTCTAATACTGTTCCTCATTGGCGTCGGCGAGGATGTCCTCCATCACGACCTGTATTTCGTTGAGCGCTTCGTCCGCGGTCATCAGGCCGAGGAAGGCGGCCTCGATGTTGGGGATGACGGCGGTGCCGAGCAGTTCACCATGGTTGACGCCGAGCGAGTCGTTGGCGGCCAGGTCGGAGTTGAAGCAGGCATCGACAAAGACATCGCCGCCGCGGGCAGCCATCTCCTCGGTTACAAATCCTTCGGGGCGGCCGGCCGGGATGGAGAAGCCGGTTGCCCCCAACACAAGGGCGCCTTCGCCGATGGACATATGCTTGAGGAAGGCAAAGGCGGCGTCGGGATGCTCTGTGTCGGCGACGATGCCAAAGCCGGAGGTCCACATCATGGTTGTGGTGGGGCCGTCCTCGAAAGCTCGCGGGTTGCGCACGACATGCCAGTCGATCTTGTCGGTATTTTTGAGCAGGTTGACGGTATCGATTGTGTGGCTGGCCCACATCGCGATGCGCCCTGTAAGCTGACGTGAACCGGCGCCTTCGGTGGCCAACTGTTCGGGCGAGGGTGAAACCTCGTGGGTGAGGATGGTATCGGCAAGCCATTGCAGCGCTTCGATATTTTTCGGATCGTTGGCCGTTGGCGTGGTTAGGTCCCCATTCCAGCGGTCAAAGTACCCCTTGCCCTCGTTGGCCCACATCCAATGTTCGTTGGCCCAAGGCCCAGTCTGCGTCATCCAACCGTAGATTTTTTCCTGGCCGTCACCGGATGTCATTTGTTGGCCCATTTCCAAACAATCGGCCCAGGTCCAGCCGTCTTCCGGGTATGCTACGCCAGCCTCATCAAAGAGGCCCTTGTTGTAGATTACGGCGTGGGTTACATAGTCCTTGGGCAGGCCGAAGAGCTTGCCTTCGACGCGATAGAGCTGGAGCAAGGCAGGCGCGACAGGGTCATCGTCGTAGTCGGGGTCTGCGTCCAGGTACGGCTGCAGATCGACCAGAATGCCCTTTTTGCTCCAGATTCTGGGCGGTCCATAAGTGGCCACGATGGCGATATCGGGGGGATCACCGGCGGCGATGCGGGCGTTGATCTTGGCCAGCATATCGGGCCAGGATCCGATGGTGGGGCTGATGAGAAGTTCCACCTCGGGCATGACCTCTTTGAACTTGTCGAATGCCTCTCCGTGTACTTCGTCGGGTTCGTAGCCCAGGTATTCAAGTTGGATGCTTTCGGCGGCTGCACTATCGTCGCCCGCGGCATCGGATGCCACCGGCGCCACAGCCGGTTGACAGGCCGCCAGAAGCGTAGCCCCGCCGATCGCGCCAGCTGTCAACTGCAAAAATTGTCGTCTTTTCATGAACGTAGCGTTCACAGTGTTCTCCTCTAGGTATGTTGATGAAGGTTCTGTGCGTGGATTGCCGGTATTCTACAGTATCTCAGTAGCCTCTGCAATCCACGATTCTTCCTCCAAGGCAAAGGAATAGCACGCGAGCGTTTGGCGGGTTGTCTGAATCAGGATTTGCAGGATGGCGGGCATCCTGTGCGGTCGAATTTTCGCCGGCAGGACCAAAATACCCCGTAACCGCACATAATCGCCCACCCGTGTAAAACGGCTCTCAGGCTGCCGTCTTCACCCACACACAACGCCGTCGTTGTCGCGGTCGTTCATGTACCGGTATACGGGATGATCACGCGACACCGGCGCGATGCCGTGCGCGCGGGCCTCGGCACAGGTGATCCTCCCGGTCCCGTTGCCGTCGTACAGCTCAATCGCATGGCCGCCGCTAAGTGCTCCTTGAGGGACTGCACGATGCACTTCCAGCCGCCCAGCCTTTGCCGCAGACCTGACAACGGCCAGCGCGCCGGCTGGCCTGATTGCGCTGTTCGCGGTGTCGGCTGCCGCGGCGCTTTGCTGTGCGCGCGGGCGCTAGGGCGCGGCGTAGCCGGGGGCGGCGGTGGCCCCCCGACCGATTCCCCCTCCCAGGAAACAAGCGGCGGCGTCCAGGGGCCTCTCCTCAATGGTTCCTCGTGGGCGGTCTATGTTTATCCAGGGCTTTCTTTTTGCGGTAGAAGTGGGTGCGCTCTTGCGGACCTGAGGGCTGCTTCCACTCTCTGTCGGGGAGTATGTAGACGCGTATTACCTACCAGATCAAAAGAGCGAACGGGATTAAGGCGCAAATAAGGGCTCCGATGTCGCCGTCGAGGATGCGCTCAACAAGGCGGATTCCGATCATGTGTCCCTCCTGTGACCTGGTCGTCTCGCGGCGTCCGGGGGGTGGCGGCCCTACCTGTTTCACGCTTAGAATCGCTCTCAGCTCGTTTTTTGGCCCGCCTGGGCGGCCCCAACCCCGCCTTAAACTCGGTCTGTTCTGTACAGACTTCTCAATCGACAAATTCATTCGCAGACAATACCGTCGTCGTCGCGGTCGTCCATATACTGGTAGGCGGGATGATCACGCCGCACCGGCGCGATGCCGTGCTCGCGGGCTTCGGTGCAGGTGATTCTGCCGTTGCCGTTGTCGTCGTACAGCTCAAGCGCATTGCCGCCTTGCGCTGGCGGTGGTTGCGGGGCCGGGGTAGGCGTGTTGGGAGACGACACGGGCGTGTTGGTGGGTGTAGGGGCGGCCGGAATGTTCTGTGCCAGGGGAATCGAAGTCGTCTCCTGGCTTACGATCAGGAGCTGCGCGTAAATCCAACCACGCTGACCATTCACGCAGCAGAATTCCAACCAGTCACCGTCGACGTTGCGGCCGCCGATGTCGAAGCGATCGCCCTGTTCCACCGTCCCGATGATCGAAAATACGGTTCCTGGTCCTGTTCTTACATTGACCTGCTCGCTATTGACGGTGAAATGAGGGCCGGAAACCGGCGTATCGGTTCGGGGCACCGGCGTGTTGGTCGGGAGCACCGGCGTGTTGGTCGGGGACACAGGCGTATCGGTCGGGGACACAGGCGTATCGGTCGGGGACACAGGCGTATCGGTCGGGGGTACAGGCCTGTTAGTGGCCGTGGCCGGCGGTGGTTCAGATGAAGCATCTTCTCCTCCTCCGCAGGCGAGAAAGGCGAAGAGAACGAATAAAGCGGCGAAAAGTAGGAGCCGTTTCATGGCTAGTATCCTCATTGATAAACTAGGATCTTCATTGATCAAATTGTCTAGCTGGATTCAGTTATAATCAGATTACACCGCCCCCAGGCCCCCGCCCTTACCCGGCCAGCGTCACCAGCAACGTCGGCGCGTTTTCGAAATACCACTCCGTCAGCGCCGTCTTCGCGTTATCGAGACTGTCGGATGTCCGAAAGGGGTAGAGTGGTATGGGGTGCTGGCTGTTTTCTAACCAGTAGTAGGCAGTAACGATGTGTATTCCGCCCGTCAGTTTCCCCCCGTGCACCTCCATGCACAACGCGTCCTTGCCGTTACGGGCCTTGACTTCACAACGGTGAATCTCGTCTCCGCCGGTGGTGGAAACTTTCTGCCAATGAAGCTCAACTGTTGCCATGCCGCAGGTCCTCCTCACTCACACACGATGCCGTCGTTATCGCGGTCGTTCATGTACTGATAGGCGGGATGTCCACGCGGCACCGGCGCGATGCCGTGCGCGCGGGCCTCAGCGCAGGTGATACGGCCGTTTCCGTTGCCGTCGTACGGCTCAGGTGCTTGGCCGCCGCTAAGTGCTCCTTGAGGGACTGCACGATGCACTTCCAACCGCCCAGCCTTTGCCGCGGGCCTGACAACGGCCAGCGCGCCAGCGGGCCTGATTGAGCTGTTCGTGGTGTCGGCTGCCGCATCGCTTTGCCATGCGCCCGGGCGCTAGGGCACGGCGTAGCCGGTGACAGCGGTGGCCCCCCGTCCGATTCCACCCCTCCCCAGGAAACAAGCGGCGGCGTCCAGGGGCCTCTCCTCAATGGTTCCTCGTGGGCGGTCTATGTTCATCCAGGGCATTCTTTTTGCGGTAGAAGTGGGTGCGCTCTGTCGGGCCAGGGGGCGGCTTCCACTTTCTGGCGGGGAGTATGTGGGCGCGTATTATCCACCAGGTCGCAATAGCGAACGGGATTAAGGCGCAAATAAGGGTTCCGATGTCGCCGTCGAAGATGCTCTCAACAATGCGGACTGGGATCATGGGTCCCTCCTGTAACCTGGTCGTCTGGCGGCGGCGGGGGATGGCGGCCCTACCTCATTCACACACGATGCCGTCGCTGTCGCCGTCTCTCATATACTGATAGGCGGGATGATCACGCGACACCGGCGCGATGCCGTGCCCGCGGGCGTCGGCGACAGGCACGTGGGCGATGCAGCAACCGTCGAATTGCGACAGTCCTTGTCCCTGGCAGGGGCTTCCATCCTTCTTTAGACTCTTACAAGGAGTTTTAGCCATGGTGTGTTCCTCCCGGAATGGAGCAGCCGCCCACTTCAACCTGCCGGCTGGCTGGCGAGGAGGCGGAACTGTCGTACTAGATCTTGTGGGCTTTGTCAAGTTTTTTCATTGGGAGTGTGGGGGATAGTGAAGACCAGTGGTTAGTAGCACATCTGGCAGGCTATGTTTCTGTAGAATCTTGTTTTCAATCCTTAGGTTTTCAGTTCTTGGTGGGGGGCCCAGATGGGGCTGAAATCGTTCCAGGGAGTGGCCTCGAATCTGGCCTATATCTATTTTATATCATTTTCTTTGGATTGGAATCTTGGGACGGGGTCGTCTGTCCTGATGATTGACAGTAGCGCGTATTTGGTATACAAGATACGCAGCATGTGCGAATTACGCAACGCCAAAGGAGTGTTATGCAGCCGAAACGGGGACAGCAGTTGGTGCAATCGCTGGAGCGGGGGCTGGTGGCGCTGGAGATGGCGCTGGACGGCAACGTTCGCCCGTCACACGTGGCGGAGGCGCTCGGAATCGACCGCAGCACGGCCTATCGTTTGCTCTATACCTTGATGGCGAAGGGCTATCTGCTGCAGGATGAACGCACGCGCGAGTTCACCTCCAACCCGACCAAGTTCTTCCAACTTTACGGCAAGGTTGCCACGTTGCTGGATTGGCCGGACGTTGCGGGGGACTTCCTCACGAAACTGCGGGACCAGAGCGGGGAGACGGCCAATCTGGGCGTGCGGCAGGCCAATAACGTGATCTATATTGCCCACAAGCCGGGGCAGGCCGCGTTGAGCGTGAATTTCGCCCTAGGCACGAGCCGTCCGCTCCACTGTTCGGCGCTGGGCAAGGCGCTGCTGGCAGCGCAGCCGGATGCAGTCACGGCGGAGTGGGTCGCGAGCGCTCCTCTGGCCACCTACACAGCCAAGACGATTACCGAGCCTTCGCTCCTCAAGCGCCATCTGGGAACCGTGCGCACCGACGGCTATGCGGTCGACGATGAGGAGACCTTTGCCGGCGTGCGCTGCATCGCGGCGCCAATCCATGATCATCGCCAACAGGTGATCGCGGCCCTGGGCATCTCCGGACCGACCACACGCATCACGCATGAGCAGTTGCCCCACTTCGCCCAGACCGTCATGCAGGTTGCCGCGCAACTGTCCTCCGAACTGGGCGCGCCCGGTCCAGACCTCTGATTCATATAACCCAGGTAAACTGCAACCCAACTCGCTGAGGAGAGCCCGATGAGCGACCGACTCTTTCCCCCTCACCTGCTCCATGCCCGTTGGCGCGCCTTCGAGGCGACCGGCTATACACGCCCGGTCACAGGCATTGTCTACCGCGGCGCCCACCCCGTACAGCCTCTCGTAAATCTGGCCCATGAGGTCGAGCGCGTCTCCCCCCTCCTTGATAATGAGCAGGTCGAGATCGCTATGGCGGGTCATGTCTCCGCGCCCTGCAGAGCCAAAGAGAATAATCCTCGCCGGCTCGGCGATTTCGACAATGCGCCGAATGACTTCGTTTAGCGTATCCTGGTCAAACACTCAATGCTCCTGGCTGGTGGCGTACCTCGCTAACAAGTGGCGAACACAACTCTGCCCCCACCAAACAAGTTGAGAGTAAGCGCAAATCCAAAAGGGCGAACGCGATTCCCCACATTCCCAGTCGACAGAAAGGCAGCATCCGCGAAATCTTACTCCCCCGTTCACGCTGCATCAAGTTTCGCCGCCAGGACGTTGACACTTTTTTCGCGATTGTTCACATGAGACCCCTACGCTATAATAGCCCCACGCGAAACAAAAAATTTAATTTTATTGACATCGCACAGCCGAGCTTGCCTGGTCATCAACCACTCACAAGAAGGGAAGGAACGATGAAACGCTTTTGCCTGATTCTATTCATTATTGTGTCATTGGCCTTGGCCGCCTGCCAGCCGGTCGCAACCGAGCCGGCGGCAGACATGCCGATGGAGGCCGCCGAGCCGAGCGGCACGGTAGAGGTATTCTCCTGGTGGAGCGGTGGCGGCGAGTTGGCCGGCCTCAACGCCATCATCGAGGTCTTCAACGCACGCTATCCCAATGTCGAGTTCGACAACGCAGCAATCGGCGGGGGCGACGGCACCAACATGAAGACGGTGTTGGAGACGCGCATGTTGGGCGGCGAGCCGCCGGACTCGTTCCAGATCTGGGCCGGCGTGGGCGTCGTCGAGGATCACGTCGTGCCCGGCAGAATGGAGGGGCTGGATTTCCTCTATTCGGAAGAGGGGCTATATGACGCGTTCCCGCAGTCGGTGATCGACAACGTCTCCTACGAAGGGACGCCCTATGTCGTGCCGGTGAACATCCATCGCCAGAACATCATGTGGTATCGGCTCGACAGGTTTGAGGCCGCCGGCATCACCGAGCCGCCCACAACCTGGGACGAGTTCTTCGTTGTGGCGGAACAGTTGAAGGAGGCCGGTATCCCGGCCATCGGAGGGGCGTCTTCGGGGGCGTTGGCCTTCCACACCTACAACTACTTCCTCAACAGCGTGACCGACGGCGAGACCTATCTCGGCCTGTTCGACGGTTCGGTCGGTTGGGATGCGCCCGAAGTCGCGGAGGCGCTGGAGCTTCACATGCGGGCGATGGAGTACGCCTCCGGCGACTGGCTGGAGGTCGGCTGGGGCGACCAGGTGGAGCGCTTTGCCGCCGACTACGACGAGACCCCGGCTATTATTCTGATGGGCGACTGGTTCTGGGGCTTCATCAAGTCGGAAGGGATCGAAGAGTTGGTCGGATGGGCCGACATCCCGAATCATCAGGGCAAATATGTCTGGGTAGCCGACTCCTTCGGTTTGCCCAAGAATGCGCCCAACCGCGACAACGCCATCGCCTGGCTGAAAGTTGTGGCTTCGCGGGATGGACAGGACGCCTTCAATCCGCTCAAAGGCTCGATTCCGGTGCGCACGGACGGCGACGTGGGCCTCTACGACGAGTACTTGCGCGAGTCGATGGACGCCTGGCAGACGCATGAACTGCTGCCGTTCATCGGCGGTCTGGTGCGGCAGAGCTTTGTGACCGACCTCGGCAACATTGTGAACAACATGCTGACCGGGCACGGCGACGTTGCCCGCGCGCAGGAGGAGCTGATTCAGGCCGCCAAAGAGTCCGGCATTGGCGAGTAACTGATTCGCAGGCTTCGCACGGAAAGCGGATAGGCGCCAATTCTATCCGCTTTCCGCCTTCCCATTCAAGCACCTGAATCGGGCCATGCATTCCGAACTTTTCGCAAGGGCAAAGTCGCTTCCGGCCCTGCTGCCAAAGTGGATCCGCGACGACCGCAAGGTCGCGATCCTGGTGTTGGCCCCGTCCATCATCGCCGTGGCCGTGTTCATCTACATCTTCATGGGCTGGACGCTGTACATCTCGGTCTCAAACTGGGACCGCCCAGCGCTCGACCTCTCCTTTGCCGGTCTGAAGAACTGGCAGCGTCTGGTCAACGATCCCCGCTTCCACATCGACCTGCGCAACCTCGTCCTCTTTGCAGTCGGCTACATGTCGCAGTGCATCGTCATCGGCTTTCTGCTCGCCGCGCTTCTCAATGAGCGGATCAGGGGCGAAGTGTTTTTTCGCACCGTCTTTCTGATGCCGTTTGCCGTCTCGGCGGTGGTCAGCGGGACGGCTTGGCGCTGGCTGCAGGTGCCGTCGGCGGGGATCAATCTGCTGATCGCCAACCTGGGATTCGAGAACTTCCGGCCCCTCTGGTACATGCACCCCAAGCTGGGCATGTTGGCGATCACGATTATGGGCGCGTGGCAGTTTTCCGGCTTCGTCATGGCCCTGTACCTCGCCGGTCTGCGGGCGATTCCCGACGAGTTGCGGGAGGCGGCGGTCATCGACGGCGCCGGCACGATTGCGCTTTATCGTCATGTATTCATTCCCATGCTGCGGCCGGTCACCTTTACCGCGATTGTGCTGACCGGCGCCGGCTCCATCGGCAACTTCGATCTTCCCAGCATCGTCGGCACAGGCCCCGGTTTTGCGACCGATTCGCTCGGTTTCTATATGTTCGAGCAGACCTTTCGCTCCAGCCGCTACGGCCTGGGCGCGGCGGTCGCCACCTTCATGCTCTTCTTGTCCATCCCAATGGTCCTGCCCTATCTGATCAGCGTTCTGCGTGAGGAAAAAGAATGAGTTGGCATCGTCTCCTGGCCGGCAGCACCAAATATGCCGTCCTGATCGCATTTGCCGCCTTCTACCTGGTGCCTTTCTATGTGATGATCCTGACCGGGCTGAAGCCGCTCGAAGACATCAGTTCATTCGAGATCTGGAATATGCCCAAGAGCCTCGACTGGGGCAGCTTCCGCGCGGCGTGGAATCAGATGGATTCCAACTTCTGGAACAGCGTGCGCATCACGATTCCGGGCGCCATCATTTCAACTTTTCTTGGCTCGATCAACGGCTATGTTTTCGCCAAGTGGGGCTTTCGCGGCTCGAATGTGATTCTGTTCCTGTTCGTGTTCGGCATGTTTCTGCCCGGCCAGGGGATCCTTATCCCGCTGGTGTGGGTCTTGCAGTTTATGGGCCTGTACGGTAAGGTGAACGGCCTCATTATGGCCTACTGCATCTTTGGCATTCCGATCACGTCGCTCCTGTTTTACAGGTACTATGCCAGTGTCCCGGATGAGTTGGTGGACGCGTCGAAGATCGACGGCTGCGGCTTTTTCGGCATCTACCGCCGCATCATTTTACCGCTTTCGGGGCCGACCTTTGCGGTGGTGGGTGTGTGGCAATGCACAAGGATCTGGAACGAGTATCTGATGGCGCTGGTTGTGCTCGGCAACCCGGCCAGGGCGCCGGTTACCGTAGCTATAAAAAACTTTTCCAGCATGGGCGTCATCCCCTGGAACTTGCAGATGGCCGCCGCGCTGATCGCGTCCGTGCCCACAATTGCGGTCTACCTGCTGCTTGGCAGGCTGTTCATGCGCGGCCTGCTGGAGGGGTCGTTGAGCGGCTAGTCGACGCGGCATCTGCGCCCGCCGCATGCTGCGTTCAACGACCATGTGCTGGCCGTGTCGGGCATGCCTTTCATACTGTGGAGCGTGGACCCGCTGGACTGGAAGAATCGCGATTCTGAGATCGTGGCAGCCAGGATCATCAAGTCGCCGGCGGACGCGATCATCCTGGCCCACGACATTCACCAGACGACGGTCGAGGCGGCGCCTTCGATCATTGTGTCGCTGAAGAGTCGCGGAATACACTTCGTTACGGTTACCAAGCTGCTCGAACCTCAGACGCTCGAATCGGGGCACATCTACTCCCATCAGCCTGCGGAGAACCGGTAGAGAATTCTCCCTGCTCTCCCCCTCATCGCACATTCGCAAGCAAAGGATTGGTACGTTTTGGAAGACGACATTCGCTTTATGTGGGACACGCCCGTGCCGATGCGCGACGGGGTGAAACTGTCGACCGATATCTACCTGCCGGCGGCGGCGGAAGCCTACCCGGTCATCCTTGCGCGCACACCCTATGACAACATCGCGCCCCGCTTGGTGGAAGCTGCCCAGTTCTTCAGCGCACGGGGGTATGCGGTGGTGCTTCAGGATGCGCGCGGGCGATTCGATTCGGAAGGCCATTTCGAGCCGCGCGTGAATGAGGGGAAGGACGGCTACGACACCATCGAGTGGATCGCGGAACAGCCCTGGTCGAACGGCAAGATCGGCATGATGGGCGGGTCGTATGGCGGCACCGTGCAGTGGCTTGCCGCACGTGAGCGTCCGCCGCACCTGACCACGGTCGTCACTTCGGTCACCGGCGGCATGCGTTGGATGCACGATGAGAACTATATGAACGGGAAGTTCCCCGTCTTCCAGTTCCGCTGGCTGAACATGACCGGCGGGCGCACGATGCAGCACTACCCGTTTGAGCCGCTGACCTCGCATCAGCCGGGCGTGGCCTCGCCTTACAACTTCAACAAGCTGATCCGCACGCGACCGCTCAAGGATGTCGACAAGGTGGTCGGGCGCATGAACACATATTGGCGCACGTGGCTTGAGCGCAACACTTACGACGAGTACTGGCAGCAGATGTCGTTCGAAGGCTACTTTGAACTGGTTGACCTGCCTGCATTGCACATCACCGGCTGGTTTGACAACTGCCAGTGGGGCGCGCTGTACATGTACAGCGGGATGACGGCCCGCTCACCTGGGGGCGGCAATCAATGGTTGCTTATGGGTCCGTGGGACCATGCCGGGTCGGCCAATCCGCAGCCGCGCTTGGGCGATCTGGAGTTCACACAAGAGGCGGTGCTGGACATCAGGGCGATTCATCTGCGCTGGTTCGACTACTGGCTGAAGGGCGAGGAGAACGGGCAGGGCGATGATGCCAAAGTCAGGATTTTCACCATGGGCCGCAACCGCTGGCGGGACGAGCGTGCGTGGCCCGTGCGCGGAATGGAGCAGGTTGCCTTCTATCTCCACAGCGGCGGGGCGGCGGATGTGTTGCCCGAAGGCGGCAGGCAACCGGATCAGGGGGGCGGTTACGGGACGCTGGATGGGACGCCGCCCGCAGAGGAGGTCGGCGACCAGTATGTATACGACCCCGATGATCCCGTGCCCTCGGTGGAAGACGAGGAGTCGCCCGATCCCCTGAAGGACTCGCACGTACTGGCGATGGACTATCGCTACGCCCTGCGCCGCGCCGATGTGCTGACGTACACCAGCACGCCGCTGACAGAGGAATTGGAAATAACCGGCACGGCCTTCATCACACTTTACGCCGCCAGCGACTGCGTCGATACGGACTGGGTGGCGGTGCTGTGCGATCTTCGGCCGGACGGCAGTTCGATTCCGTTGACTTCGGCGGTAATGCGCGCTTCTTACCGCGCCGGGGCAGACAAGATTGACAGTCCGGCCCCCTCCCCCATCACGCCGGGCCGGGTGTACCAATACACAATTGAGTTCATGGCGACTTCGATGGCCTTTCAGCTGGGTCATTGTCTTCAGTTAGCGGTGACCTCATCACTCTATCCGGCCTATGATCTGAATCCGAACACGGGCGCGCCGGTCGGTGAGGACCTGCCAAGCCAACCGGCCAACCAGACCATCTACCACAGCGCCGAGTATCCGTCGCATCTTCTGCTGCCGGTGGTGAAGCGATGAAGCGCGCCGCTTCCATGTTGGCCGGCGCGGCTGAGGCGGTCATAACGTGCGTGAAGGACAGGCCGGCTGTCTATGATGACCTGTTTGCGCGCGCGTTGGTTCTTGGCGCAGATGACGACCGGCTTGTCATCGTTGCCGCAGACATGGGGACGTTCAGCGTCGAGTATGCAGACGAGCTTGTACGGCGCATCGAGCGGACAACGGATATCCCAACCGGCAACATCATCATCACCACAACCCAGACGCACAATGCGCCGGGCGTTGACGGGCGCGAAATGACGCCTGAGGCGGGCGAGTGGCTGTCCGACTGCATTGCCGGGCTGGTGAAGCGCGCCAATGGTGAGCTCCGGCCTTGCGTGCTGAACGCGGGCCGCGCGCCTGTGCAGATCGGATACAACCGGCGCCTGATGCAAGACGGCGAAATCGTGATGGCGCCGAATACCGACGGCGCGATTGTGCCGTGGGTGGACGTTCTCGAGGCGAAGGATGCGGACGGCAGGCGGATTGCGGCGCTCTTCTCGCACGCCGCCCATCCCGTGATCGTCCACTGGCTGAGCGAGGAGATCGGGCCGGACTTTCCGGGCTACGCGGTCAGGCATTTGCGCGGCTTGCTGGCAAGAGAAGGTGAGCCGGAGGGCGTATTCATGTTCGCGCAAGGCTGTTGCGGCAACATCAACGGCCATCCTTTGCGCGGCGGTTTCGGCGCGTGTGAAGCCGCCGGCCTCTCGCTGGCGTTTGCCGTCACGCGGGCGCTGGCCGGCGCGCGGCCGGTTGCGCCTGGCGCGCTCAAAGCGCGCTCACTCGATCTGCCCCTTCCTCTGGAAGAGCCGCCGACAGCAGCCGAATGCAGGGCGGCGCTGGCGGAGGATCCGGACAGCACGCGCTTTCGCGAGCTGCTGGCGATTGCCGAGAGCGGCGAGCGGCAGTTTCATCCGCTTTCGATGCGAGCGCTGGCCGTCGGCGACGCGCTGTGTTTGCTCACGTTTACTGGCGAGATGTTTGCCGAGTACCAGCTGTACGCAGACGCGGTGTCGCCCTTCCGGCATACGTTTGTCTTCAGTCACACCAACGGGATATCGGGGTACGTGGCGACCGAAGAGGACTATGATTTGGGACCCGCCGGCGGCTACGAGTCATGGGGCCATCCAACGCGGAACCGGCCCTGGCTGCCGCCGCAACCGCAGGCTGAACGGTTGGTCCGTGAAGGGATCACGCGACTTCTGGGCGAACTCTTGCGATAAAGGCCCCCGGTTATTGAACGTTTGCACGCATTTTCAGGCACGCATTTTCAAACACCCATTTGCCAATGATGGAGAATGAACCGCAATGTCCAGCAAATCAAGGCCAGAGTTCGGGCCTCACTACATGCCCGACAAGTGGTGTCTGGATCGCTACATGCACACCGAGGAGGTGCGCAGCACGCTCGATCTGCCCGCCCGGTTCTATGTGCGCGACACCACGATCCGCGAGGGCGAGGAGACGCCCGGACTGTCGATGACGACGCGAGACAAAGTGCGGATCGCCGAGAAGCTGTACGAGGCCGGCGTGCAGCAGGTTGATATCGGCTATGTCGGCGCGCAGCAGGGCCACTACGAGACAGCCAAACTGATCAGGCGCGAGATCCCGGAATTGGCGATCACCGGCTTTGCCCGCGTCTGGTCAGCAGACTGGCAGAGGGACGTGGATCGATGCCAGGAGCTTGAAGTGGCGCAGGTCGACGTCCTCCAGCATCCGATCCTCATCTGGGCGTCGGATGAGCAGGTCATGGAGCTTGGCCCGGCCAGGGACGCGCTGATCCCGCGCACGGTTGAAGTGATCGAGTATGCAAAGCGCTGCGGCCTGCGCGTGGCCTACGGTCATCCCGACGTATCGCGCACGCCGTGGGAGATTTTGCGGGAGTTCTACTCGGTTACGGCGCGGGCCGGCATCGACCTGCTGATCCTCTACGAAGACGGCTACGGATGCCCGCCGGGCGTGCAACATCTTGTGCGCAAGATACGCAATCTGGTCGACGTGCCGCTGATGATCCACTGCCATGACGATCTCGGTTTGGGCACGGCCAATGTGCTGACCGCGGTGGGCGCAGGCGCGGAAGCGGCGGATCTGGTCGTCAACGGCCTGGGTGACAAAGGCGGCCTCACCAAACTGGAGGAGGTCGTCGTCGCGCTGGAGACGCACTATGGCCTTTCCACGGGTATCCGCCTGGAGAAGCTGACAGAGTTGTCTAAGTTCGTTGAGGAAGTTACAGGTTTCAGGCGCCAGATCAATAAGCCGCTGGTGGGGGAAAACGCCTACATTCACGAGGCTGAACTTCATGTCTACTGCATCGTCAAGGGACTGTGGGAAGCAATGGAGGGCGTCCACCCGCACGTGATCGGGCAGGAGCGGACGGTCGTCTTCGGCAGCACGACTCTCCACGGCGAAGCGGTGCGCGCCCGATTGGACGTGACCGGGCATCGGTACAATTCGCGGGACGTTGAATCGATCCTGGACAAGCTGCGAGAGCGCTTGCAGACGCAGCCGTCCCTCACGCTGGACGAGTTCGACGAACTGGCGCGCACCGTGTTTGCGTAACATGGTCGATTCGATCCGAGAGAACCTCCAACCGCGGCGCGGCGGCGCTGACCTCGCTGGAGTGCGTCGCGGCGGTTTATGAGTCGCATTTCACGGGTGCAAGAGCGACGTTGCCCCTGAAGGAGCGTCGTCACCCGCTAATCAGGCGACTCTGACCCATCTGTCGCCAGGAGTGCAGGGAACTGTTGTGTCTATTCTGATTTTAGGCGGAACTGGGCTGATCGGCTCGCGGTTGACCAGGCGTCTGCTCAGCCTGGATCAGCGCGTTATCTGCTTCGATCTCTATCCCGATTACAGCGCGGTGGCCGACCTCGACAATGTGGAGATCGTCGTGGCAGACGTTACCCGTTTCGAGGACATCATCGCCGCGATCCGGAAGTACGACGTAGAAAGGATCGTCAATCTCGCCTATATTCTGCCGCCGGAGTCCGAGGAGAAGCTGCAACTGGCGATGCGGGTAAACCAGATGGGCATGAACAACGTATTCGAGGCGGCGCGGCTGATGGGTATTCAACGCGTCGTTTACGCCTCGACCATCGCCGTCTACGGTCTGCAGGACTCTTTTGGCGACCGCCCGGTTACGGAGGATGATCACTGCTACCCCGTTACGGTCTACATGGCGCACAAATTGTGGAATGAGTTTATGGCGGCCAAATACATGGAGCGTTACGGCATGCAGATTCCCGGATTGCGCATCGCCAACGTGGCCGCGCCTGGGCGGACGAAGGGCTTCTCTGCCTGGCAGAGCAAGTGTATCGACGAGTTGGCCGCGGGCAGCCCGTTCACGATTCCCTCGCGCCGCGATCAGAGGCTGCTCATCATTCATGTGGACGATACCGCGGATCTGTTTGCCAAACTCTGTTTGCAGGAGAAGCTGAACTACGCGGTCTACAATTCGTTGGCCTATGCGATCACGGCGCAGGGGTGGGCCGACGCCATCCGGGCGCACCTGCCCGATGCCAGGATCACGTTTGACGAATCGGTGCCCGATCAGCCCAATATTTACAACTGGTCGACTCAGCGCATCGAGCGGGAGTTGAATGTACGGATTTCCCCGCTGGAGGAGGTGATCCGGCGGCACATTGATGAAGCGCTCGCTCGCTCGGCGAGAGTGTGAAGAGGAGAGGCAGGCTCGTTCAGCAAATCAATTGTCTCGGTAAGGGTGGGGAAGGCAATGCGTTTAGCGAACAAAGTCGCGGTGATTACCGGAGGCGCGCGCGGGATCGGCAGGGCGGTCAGTCTTGCGTTCGCCCGTGAGGGCGCGGACGTGGTGGTTGGTTACCATGCCTCCGCCGAGAAAGCGCGCTTGGTGCAGGGCGAGATTGAGGCCTTGGGGCGGCGGGCGTTGACCTGCCGGGCGGATGTCTCGAACCGCTCCCAGGTGGAGCAATTGATGCGTACAGCCGTCGAAACGCTGGGACGGATCGATATTCTGGCCAATGTCGCCGGCATCACGCTGAGGTCGGCGATGGAGGAACTGAGCGAGGAGGATTGGGACCGGGTGATTGACATCAATCTGAAGGGCGCCTTCTTGTGCAGCCAGGCCGCGGCACAGATTATGATTGGGCAGGGCGGCGGCAACATCATCAACATCGGTTCGGTCTCCGGCCTCGCGGCGCATTGCAACAGGGGGGCGTATGGCCCCAGCAAGGCGGCGGTGGCAATGTTATCCAAGGTGATGGCGGTGGAGTGGGCCGGGCGCAACATCCGCGTAAACACGATCCATCCTGGCACGACCGAGACGGAGATGACCGCCTACTCCTACCCGACGGCGGAGATGCGCGCCAAACGGGAGCAGACGATCCCCCAGAACCGCTTTGTGCAGCCGGAGGAGGTTGCGGCCGCGGCCGTTTTTCTGGCATCGGAAGACGCCGCCGCGATCACCGGCCATTCGCTGGTCATTGACGGCGGGTTTCAGAACAGTCTTTTTCAACTGATGGAGCGTCTGCTGACGTAAGCGAGCCTCGGCCACATCGCCGTACAGCCCGACCACCGCGCCGCCGCCAAGCGCGGTTACCTTAACGCCGGCCTCTTCCGCCATCCGTTGCACCGCGTCCAACTCCTGTGGGCTGGCATTGACGCCAATCTTGTTGCGCGATTCCTCCTCCAGCCAGCCACAGTCGATCTCCAACCATGTCAGACCGATTTCGCGAGATGCCGCAAAGAGTTCGGGCAGTCTGTACTCGCGAAAACAATACGCTGCGTTGCCCAGCGCGATGTCTTTTGACGTCGGATAAACCTTCTGCAAGGGCCGGTGAGCAAGGTCGTCAGTTGCGTATTTCGTATTGCATCACGGAAGACGCGACGCCCGTTCACAATGCGAGTGTTCCAGACCTGGTCTCGTTGACGTTTGTTGTGTTTCGGTCAGATAGGCGACAATTGCAGGATGACTGCCTGATGTCAGCCAGCCCTGGTAACCCTACTCGCACAAGGTACTGGGATTGAGGAATGGACAGGACTTCCTGTAGCACGATTTTCATGCCCTTTAAGTCATCTGCAGTACAACTCTTGATCAGCCCTTGCCATGGTTGACCGGCCCTTCATCCATAGGCTTATTCGTTGCGTCGGCAGTTGGCAGCTTTGGTTGGCCACCGACGCCGGCTAGCAGCGACGATGGCGTATGGCTGCGGCGCGGGTTTTGAGGGGGGCGTTGCGGGGGGAATCCCCCCGCACAAGGGAGGGCCGCAGGCCCGACCGCCCGGAACTGCAGTGATCAGTGGTCAGTGGTCAGAGACTGCGGCGATTGATTGAGGATAGGTGTGAAGAGAAGTGAGGAGAGAGTCGCCTTTGCTCGGCTCACGCTGGGTCGCGGATTGACTATGGCTGAGTCGTTATTTGCCCAGATAAATCACAGTCCAAAACGCTGAGGAGAGCCCGATGAGTGACCGACTCTTTCCCCCTCACCTGCTCCATGCCCGCTGGCGCACCTTCGAGGCGGCCGGCTATACGCGCCCCGTCACCGGCATCGTCTACCGCGGCGAGCCGCGCCCCACCTGCGGCATGCCCCTGGGCGGGCTGGATACCGGCTGCATCGATGTGGAACCGAACGGGATGTTCGGCTACAACACGATCTTCAACCATCTGGTGGAGCCGCGGGCGCTGCTCAACCTGCCGATGCTGGGGCTGGCCTGTCGCGGCGAAGACGGCGCAGAAGGCGCGTGGATATTGATTTCGGACACGCTGGGCAAGCGCGACACGCCGCAGCCGAGCCAGAGCGCGGTGACCTTTCCGCCGACCGACTACGCGCCCCTGTTTGACGAGATCGGCCTTGCCGGCGCGGCCATCGCCGACTCGATCGACTACTGGGGCCACTATCCAATTGCAGACATGGAGTTCAACTGCGCGGCCCCGGTCAAGGTGGGTGTGCGGGCCTGGTCGCCGTTCATTCCCGGCGATACGGCCGTCTCAATGGCGCCGGGCGCAGTGTTTGAGATCCACCTGCGCAACCCGGAGAGCGTTGCGCAGCGCGGGAACGTGGTATTCAACTTTCCCGGCTTCGGACCGCAGGAGGGAGTACAACGGCGGTCGTTGACAGGCCCGCTGCAGGGCGTGCTGGTGGAGAGCGGGCGGCAGGGCGATGCCTGGGAGATGGCCTATGTGCTGGCCGTGTTGGACGGGGGCGCGGCGGTGGCAGATGGCGGCGCGCTCAATGCCGACAAGGGGGCGTGGAGCCGGATCGCTGATGGACTACCCGCGCCTTCTGCGCAGGACAGCGGCGCGGCGCTGTCGATTCCCTTTGACCTCGCCCCCGGCGCGCACTGCACGGTGCGCGTGATTCTGGCCTGGCATGCGCCGCACTGGCGCGCGGGCGGCGCGCCCTCCCACGAGGAGACCGATCTGTTCACGCATATGTACGCGCGCCATTATCCGGACGCCCTGTCCACTGCCCGTTTTCTGGCCGGCAACCACGAGCTACTTCTGCAGCGGGTGATCGCATGGCAGGAGGCGCTCTACAGCGCCGAGGAGCTGCCGGGCTGGCTGGCAGACGCGCTGATCAACAACCTGCATCTAATCCCGGAGTGCAGCATCTGGGGCCAGGCGCAGCCGCCGATCGGCGCCTGGTGCGGGGAGGAGGACGGGCTGTTCGGGCTGAACGAGTGCCCGCGCGGCTGTCCACAGATCGAGTGCCTGCCGTGCAGCTTTTACGGCAACATCCCCCTCGTCTACTTCTTCCCCGAGGCGGCGCTGTCGACGCTGCGGGGCTACAAGGCCTACCAGTTTGAGGACGGGCGGCCGCCCTGGATCTTCGGCGGCATTACCGCCACGGAGGAGGCCAATCGCCCCGGCTATGACCTGAGCGCGCCCGACATGGGCTATCAGACCGTCCTCAACGGCGCCTGCTACGTCATCATGGTTGACCGCTACTGGCAGGTCTCGGGCGATGACGCCGTGCTGGCCGAGTTCTGGGAGTCGCTAAAGCGCTGCAACGACTTTTCGATGAATCTGCGTCCGGCCTATGGGCTGGCGCAGGTGATGGCGATGCCGACGCCGGGCACCGATACGCACGGGCTGGGCGATACCGAATGGTTCGAGGCGCCCGAGCCGGGCTGGAAGGGTTACGTGACCCATGCCGGCGGTGTACGCATGGCGCAGGTGCAGATCATGCGGCGCATGGCCGCGGCGATGGGGGACGACGCCTATCGCGCCCGCTGCGACGCCTGGCTGGAGGCCGGCGCGCACGCATTGGAAGAGCATCTGTGGGCGGGCGAGTACTATCTTAACTTCAACGAACCGGAGACAGGCCAGAAGTCCGACCTGGTCTTCGGCTACCAGTTGGACGGACAGTGGGTGACCGATTGGCACGGGGTCGCGGGCGCGTTCCCGCCGGCGCGGGTGGACAGGACGCTGCAGACGGTGGCGGAGAACAACTGCGCGCTCAGCCAGTCGGGCGCGGTCAACTATGCCACGGCCGAAGGAGCGCCGGCCAAGGTGGGCGGCTACGGCACCTTCAGCTATTTCCCGCCGGAGTTGTACATGCTGGCCATGACCTACATGTACAACGGGCAGCAGGAGTTCGGCCGCGATCTGCTGCAGCGCTGCCTGCACAACATCAGCTGCCGTTGGGGCTATACCTGGGACGCGCCCAACACCGTGCGCGGCGACGCAGACACGGGCCAGCGCGCGTTCGGGGCGGACTACTATCAGAACATGATGCTGTGGGCGGCGCCCGCCGCGCTTCAGAACGAGGACCTGACCGGGCCGATGCAGGCGGGCGGGCTGGTGGCGCGGGTGATCGAGGCGGGAAAAGGGACTTAATTTTCTGTTTCCAGTTCGTAGTGGGCGCTTGAGACGGACATCTGGCAGACGATTCGTTCGCGGGAGTGGAGACGGTCGGGTGCTCACCCGCGCGCGGGAATAGACCGATCAGCGGCGAGCAGGTGGGTAATTGGGAAAGGACGCTCCCAATCTAGGCCAAGTGGTTGCGTACTACTCAACTTGTAGAAAGACATTTCAGGGAGGATTCGAGTTTGACGACTGACCGAAGCACCAATTGGCATTACCCGGGCGCGAGATGGTGGAAGTTCGACTTCCATGCCCACACCCCAAAGTCTATGGACTATGGCAAGGGAGAAAAGCAAGATTCCTTAAAGCAACTCGAAGCGAAAGAGTGGTTGCTTGGGTTCATGCGCGCAGAGATCGACTGTGTGGCTGTCACGGATCACAACACAGGTGAGTGGATTGACCGCCTCAGGGAGGAATTAAACGAACTTGAACAGATACAACACCCGGAATTCCGTCCTCTTCACCTGTTTCCTGGGGTTGAGTTGTCAGTAAACGGAGGATTCCATCTGCTTGCGATCTTTGACAAAGATAGTACGACGTCTGATGTCGACGCCCTCATCGGTGCCGTTGAATATGACGGGAGCAGAGGAGATAGCGACGGAGTTACCCGTAAATCAGCCGTTGAGGTCGTTGAAACTGTTCTGGACAGAGGTGGTATCCCTATTCTGGCACATGCAGATGGTCCAAAGGGCCTGTTGCGACCAAGAGAGGAAGGTTCGAAAAAGACAGAGCTTGACCCTAACACCGTTATCCAAGTACTTGACTGCGAGGACATGCTGGCAATGGAAGTCATTGCCTCAGAGTTCGAAAAGCCGCATCTTTACGAGGAGCGAAAACTAGCCTGGGCCGAAGTTCTTGGATCTGATTCGCACCACCCCGAGGGTGAAACGGAGGAGAACTATCCGGGTTCCCACTACACCTGGGTGAAGATGGCAAAGCCTTCCCTTGAGGGACTGCGCCTAGCTTTGCAAGACGGTGGCGGCTTTTCGATCCGTCGAAGTGACGCGTCTGAGACTTTCCATCCGTTCGCCCTGCCGAATCACTGTATCGAATCCATCGAGATTGATGCGGCACGCTATATGGGGCGTGGACCACTGCCCGCAAGGCTCGATTTCAACCCTTGGCTGAACGCCTTGATCGGCGGAAGGGGTACTGGTAAGTCCACTGTCCTTCATGCATTGAGACTCGTGGCGCGGCGAGATTCGGATTTCGAGGAACTCCCAGCCTACAGCGAATCTCAAGAAACATTCAAGCGATTCAACCAGGTGCCATCAGACCAGACAAAGGGCGGCGGGCTGACAGACTCTACCAAAATTCAATGGACACTGATGCGTGACGGTGTAAGACATCGCGTCCATTGGCAAGAAAACGGGGCTGGCATAGTCGTGGAGGACGAGTCCAAGCCAGGAGAGTGGGCGCCTTCAGGTGTGCAGGCTGTCGCATTGGACCGGTTTCCGGTTCAGATGTTCAGCCAAGGACAGATCGCTGAATTGGCCGGAGACGACCCGACAGCATTGTTGAGGGAAATTGACCGTGCGGCAGGGGTTGGCGAACTGGGAGGGAAGCTTGATGAAGCTGTAGCAGCCTTCGACTCCTCCAAAGCACGGATACGCGAGTTAGAAAATAGATTGCAAGGACTTGAAGGCCCCACCGCCCTTGGACTTCAAGACGTGGAGCGCAAGCTCGCACGATTCGAGGCGGCAAGGCATACGGCCGTTTTGACAGCCTACCGTCAACACCAGCAGCAGCGCCAGGAGTTGGATCGGCAATTCGGCGCAGTCGAGGAGGCTGCTAAGCGAATCGAAGCTACGGCGGAAGGACTCCAACTCGAAGGCCCGCCGGAGGGTTTGTTCGAACAAGCAGCAGAAGAGGATCGGCAGGTCGTCGATGTGGCGACCCGATTGAGGGCAGCTATGGAGACAGCTAGTCAACAGTCGAGAGAAGTGGCACAAAATCTACGCGAAGTTGTGGCATCGCAGCGTGAGGCGCTGAAGGATAGCAAGTGGGAAGCCTCAGTAAAGGAGGCTGCAAAAGCTTATCGGGATTTGGTCAAGATCCTTGAGACGGAGGGCGTCACGGATCCAGACGAGTACGGTTCTCTGGTACAGGAGAAACAACGACTCGATAACGTGATGAAGGAGCTTCAGTCGGATAGGGAAGAACGAGATAAGCTCGTAGGGGAATCCCAGGAGCGTTTACAGGAGGCCAGGGAGGCACGCCGCGCCATGACTCGTGCCCGCCGTGAATTTCTGTCCACCGCATTGTCGCAGAACAACTTCGTGCGTATAGAAATTCGGCCATACGGAGACGACCCACATATCATCGCGCACTCTCTGCGTATTACGTTGAACGTCCCCGATGAAAGGTTCTCCGATGACATCCTTATCACAAATGCTGTGTCATCCTCGCAAGGCGTTGTGGCTGACTTGATTAAGGATTTGCCGGAAGAGCCAGACGCGCGGATGTCAGAAGTAAACAGCCGTCTAGGGAAACTAAAGGAGCGATTCGAATCGGCGTGCGGTGGGCGGGGCAACTTCGGCGGACATTTTAACAACTATCTCCAACGGGAGTTCGGGCGTAGGCCAGAGTTGCTCGATAATCTCTTGACTTGGTTCCCGGAGGATGGGCTTTCTGTGAAGTACAGTCGTACAGGGGATGGCAAGGACTTTCGACCTATCTCACAGGCATCAGCGGGACAACGATCCGCTGCGATGTTGGCTTTCCTTCTTGCACACGGAGAGGAGCCTCTAGTACTTGACCAACCGGAGGATGACCTAGACAACCATCTGATCTATGACTTGGTCGTGCGCCAGATTCGGGAGAACAAGTTCAGACGACAGATAATCGTAGTCACACACAATCCCAACATCGTAGTCAACGGTGACGCGGAAATGCTCCACGCACTGGCATTCGATGGAGGTCAGTGTATCATCAAGCAATCGGGCTCCTTGCAGGAGGAGGCCATTCGAGACGAAGTTTGCCTTGTGATGGAGGGTGGTCGGGAGGCATTTAGACGCCGCTATAGGCGACTTGGATGAGACCGCCCCTTGAGGCACAGGCAGCTGTCAACGAGCCCTCAAAACTTCAAACGGCATAGCCGTCCTGGTTTTGCTTGCGCCAGTCCGGCAGATAGCCGCGCTCGCTGCCGAAGCCGTAGGAGGGGCCGATCTGGCTGGGGTGGGACCAGGGCCTGGCCTGGCCGCCGATGATGCGGTAGTCGTCGCCCTTGCCGCTAAGCCAGTAAAATATGTGGTCGACGTAGAGCGTCTGGTCTTGCATAAACTCGATGGTGCCGCCCAGGATCGGCGCATCGGCGATGCGGATTGCCGCCCCTTTGCGCTCGATCAGATCGCGGACAGGCGTAGCGCGTGTATTCGTTCTCCCCGTTTGCATTCGGAATGGAGGCGGAGCGCGGCGCGCGCCACGCGGGCGCGCCCGAGCTGGTCATCGTCAACTCGCAGGCCGTTGCCACACCCTGCGCCTGCGCGAGATCACTGGCGCGAGACAGATCCGGCAAACGCGTTGGCGAAGAGGGAGAAAATTCCCCTTTGACAAACACAGGAAATTATATATAATTTCCTCTATTATTCCAACTCGGCGATGACGTCCATGCTCTAACAACCTACTTTTTACCACTACCTTTTTCCCTCAGCAGAGACACTTCGTGCAGGGCGTAACGCTAACCGGCCTGAGCGGACAAGGAGAGCGCATATGAGTAAACCGTTGCGGGCGGGTCTGATCGGTTGTGGCGGCATTGCCGGGGCGCACATGCGGGCATACCGTCAACTAGGGGGTGTGGAGGTTGCGGCCGCCGCGGAGATCATTCCGGATCGT
This sequence comes from Caldilineaceae bacterium, assembly GCA_965220715.1. GTDB lineage: Bacteria > Chloroflexota > Anaerolineae > Caldilineales > Caldilineaceae > Bin5. The sequence continues at coordinate 515,396 of OZ244843.1, read as the reverse complement.
CTCCGAACATTTGGCGAGGCCTGGGGAATCGAGAAACTCTACCCCGATTACGAGGTCATGTTGGAGCAGGAAAAGCTGGACATCGTTAGTGTCTGCACACCGCCCTTCGCCCACTGTGCTCCGACCATCGCTGCGGCTGAGGCCGGCGTGCGGGGCATCTTCTGTGAGAAGCCGATGGCCATGAATCTGGCCGAGGCCGATCGGATGCTTGAAGCCTGTGAGCGGGCCGGGACGCTGCTCCAGATCGACCACATCTACCGCTTCGAGCGCAATTTCCGCCAGGCGAAGGCAATGGTGGAGGCCGGCGCAATCGGTGATCTGCTCGTGATTTCGGGAAAGTGCGTGGGGCCTCCGCGCAGTCCCGAAGGCTATGCCGGACAGTATCGGCTGAATGGCGGCGGTTGGATGATGGCCCAGGGCACTCATCTCTTCGACCTGTTCCGCTTCTACGCCGGAGATCCTGTCTGGTGCCTCGCCAATGTCGAGCGCTGGCGCCCTGACGTAGACATCGAAGATGCCGCCACCGGTCTTTTCGGACTGGAAAGCGGTGTCAAGGCATTCTTCGAAGTAAGCGGCAACCGCGCCGACCGGACCTTTGCGTTCATGGCCGAACTCGAAGGTGTGAAGGGCCGGCTGCACCTCTCCGACGGGGTGGACAGACTTCACTTCTATCAATGGACGGCAGGACACACGCCTGACGACTGGCGGCCTGTCGAGACGGTCGTGGCAGATCCTATCGCAGATGTTCTCCAGGACTTCCTGAGCGCCGTTATGGATGATCGTGAGCCAGAATCCAACGGACGTGAAGGACGGGCCGCCCTGGAGATGATCATGGCCGTCTTCGAGTCCCAACGACAGGGCGTGGCTTGTATTGACTTTCCGCTGGCAATCGGGGAAAACCCACTGGCTCTGATGAATGAAGAAGGCACACTGTCTACGCTTGGTAAGGACCCTATTCGCTGATTGCGCTGCACGTCAGGAGGACACCTAACATGAAGCTCGCTCTGTTTGCTTTCGGCCAGGAAGATCATGTGGGCATCGTTGAACAGGATGGCATCTTCGATCTCTCGCGAGCGATGCAGGCATACGATCTGTTCAACAAGAACATCCAGACATCGCCGGTGACCAGCATTCATGAGATGTTGGACAGGAATATGGTCCGTCCGGCGGTCATCGAACCGGTGTTGGACTTTATCGACCGGCACAACCTGCGGCAGGCTCTGACAGTTCCCGCCGGGGCAACTGATCATCCATTGCGGGCGCCCATCAAGCGGCCAGGAAAGATCATTGCCCTCGGCGGCAACTATTCCTTCGAAGGCTATCCGGACCCTGAAGAGCCACCCTTCTTCTTCAAAGTCGCGACCTCTGTTATCGGACCGGATGAGCCAATCATTTACAAGAAAATCATGAAACGGGTAGAGCCGGAAATCGAGTTGGCCGCGGTGATCGGCAGCCGTGCGAGCGATGTACCCCAACAGGAAGCGATGCAATATGTGGCCGGCTATACGGTGCTGAACGATGTTACGGCCCGCGATCTGCAGGATGCCGCGTGGGATATCCAACGTCCCTGGGAATATACCAAGAGCATAGATACCTTCACGCCCGTCGGCCCGCACCTGGTCCTGCCCGAAGCGGTGAGCGATCCGCACGACCTGGCGATGATCATGCGAGTCAATGGCGCGGTCGTAGCCGAAGCCAGCACCAACACGATGTTGTTCCGGATTCCCTTCCTGATCGAGTACCTCAGCCAGTACATGACGTTGGAACCGGGCGACATCATTGCGACGGGAACGCCGGCCCACCCGGAGGCGCTGCACCCCGGCGACGTGGTTGAACTGGAAGTGGCTGAGGTTGGCGTGTTGCGGAATCCTATCGTGGCCGAAGGTTGATAAGGAGGCCCTTGTGAGCAGCCAAAGAGAGTCACCGTCGTCAGCGGTTTTTCCGTGGGTCAACGCGGCTACGTCGGCGGCGACCGGGCCGGCGTCGCGTATTTTGGGGCTGGAGTGTGGCTTTGTGTGGACCAGTTGGGCGGTCCTCGAAGGCCGACAGCTTGTTGACGGCGGCGTATTTCTGAGCGACGACTACCTGGAGCCAGCCGACATCGACGCCATGACACGCACCGAACTGGTGACCCGTCGATTGTACGGCATGCATCTCGGCCTCGTGCATCTGCTGGACAGATACTCGCCCCGGTGCGTGGCCGATTGGAGCCCAAACCCTCACTTGAATGACAAAAAGAAGGTGGAGGACCATCTGGAATTTACCTATCGGCACGGGCAGAGTCAGGGTATGATCAAGAATCTCTGCTTTCAGCGGGGTCTGACCGTGATGGGTGTGCAGGCTGCAAAAGCTACGCAGGCGGTGACCGGCGATCCTGAATCCGCCCGCGCCGCAGTGGAGGCTACGCTGATGGAGAGGCTCGTGGTGTCGGAATTCGCCGCGCGCGAGTTCAACATGGACGACGGCCGCACGATCAGCGACAACTGCGCCGGCGCTCTCGCCATAGCCTATGCCGCACAGGCTCAGTTAAGAGTCTAGCTCTACCCACTGTCTGTTCAAGCTGCCGATACAGAGAGAGTCGAAACTGTGCCAGGGCATGCAATCGCAATCCACGCCGGGAGAGATACGTCTGCAAAAGCAGATCTTAGCCGGGGGCTGGACGCTCGTTGGGGGCAGGGTCGCCAGCCCAGTGAACGCCTGGCTTCCGGAGTGGTCACCCCGATCTCGCTCAGCCCTGAGTGCCGGCCGGGATAGAAAGCGTATAGCCCGGCGCCTGGCAAGGGCACGAACTATCGCGGAAGTTGGAAGCAGGGCAACGCCGGCAGTGCCGGCAAAGGAGGTAGCCTATGCGACAAGCTCAAGGCACTGTTGTTCCTCGGTCTCAGCCGGATGATATCCACTTAGTGGAAGGGAGAACAGAAATGGTTTCAACGAAGAAGAAGATCACACGCCGTACGTTCTTGCGCACGTCGGCTTTCGCCGGCACAGCCGGGGTGCTGGCCGCGTGTGTTGTTCCGGCCGCGGCGCCGGCCGGCGATGGCGGTTCCGCGCCGGCGATGGAAGAAGTGACCCTGCGAATGGTGACGCATTACGGTTCGCCCGTACGCCGTGAGTTTACGACGCGGGTCAAGGACATTTTCGAGGCAACACACCCGGGCGTCACGGTCGAGGTAGAGGTCGCGCCGGATATCGACGTGCGCTGGCAGACCGAGGTGGCGGCAAAGACGTTGCCAGTGATGCTCTGGGACGCCAACCTGTTCTGTGAGATGGCCGCCCAAGGCGTCTTTTTGCCGCTGGACGACCGCTTGCCGATGCAACAGCCGCCAGTGAATATGGACGACTACAATGTTCCCACGGGCGCCGAGTGCATGGTATGGAACGAGGGCCAACAGATCGCGATGCCCTGGATCAACGGTGCGCCGCTCATCTACTACAACGTGGACATGTTCGAAGAGGTCGGCATAGGGCGGCCATCCGATGATTGGACCTGGGATGATTTCCTCGACGTGGCCAAGGAGCTGACGCGGGACACCGACGGCGACGGCGAGATCGATCAGTGGGGCTACATGCAGAGCACCCGTTGGGACGAGCACTTCGCCCAATGGATCTTTGCCAACGGCGGCGAAATTGTGACCGAAGACAGGAGCCATACGCCCCTTGATACACCCGAAGCAAGTGGGGCAATTGAGTTCCTGTACGACTTGCGTTTCACACACAATGTCTGGCCCCAGGCCGAGCAGATGGAGGCGATGCAAGCCCTGGGCATCGGCAGCCTCTTTAACGGGGGCAAGGTCGCCATGACATATGGCGGTACCGGGGGTATCGGCAGCTTCAACCGTGATATAGCCGACTTCACCTATGACATTCTGCACTTCCCTAAGTCGCCAGCGACCGGCAATCGCGCGCTCTGGACCTTCATGCAGAATTTCGCTGGCCCGATTTGGTCGGAGCATCCCGACCTGGATGCCGACCTGGCTATCGCGCTGGGCGGCCCCAGTTCGCAACAATGGGCCGGCCGCACCAAGATTCAGGTACCGATCTACACGCCGGCCGTGGAAGGTGAGTACGCCACCAAACCGCCCGAAAATATCCGCGTCGTGCCCGAGATGTTCGCCGAGCCGGGTGTTCAGCATCTTCCCATCTTCAACGGCAAGACGGAGTGGCTCCAGACCGTTTTCGGCGGTGAACTGACCAAGGCCTTTATTGGTGAGGCAAATCTGGCTGACGCCATCCAGTCGGCTGTGGCAGAAGGAGATCGCATACTGGGACGCCAATAGAGTTGAGCAGGCGTACAGAGGCGCGGAGGGGAGCAGGTTGTTTGTGTGGTGAGCGATAACAGCTTGCGCCTCCGCCCCTCTGACATCTGCCATTGAGAGTCAACCATGACTTCACAACCGCAGCCTACCGTACACCGCGCGGGGAAGGCGAGCATCATTGGCTGGTGGCGCTGGCGAAGGGTCGAGGGCTACCTGTTCATCGCCCCATGGCTGGTCGGCTTCGTAGCCTTTGTGCTTGGGCCCTTCCTGGCGTCGTTCTTTCTCAGCTTCGCCGACTGGAACCTGGTGAGGCCGCCCGAATGGGTAGGCCTGGAGCACTATCGCACGATGTTCACGGACGATCCCAAGTGGATAAAATCGTTCGTGAACACCGTGTATTTCACCGCGTTCCACGTTCCCCTCATCCTCGTGGTGGCCCTTCTTACCGCCCTGTTGCTCAACCGCCAACTGCCCGGGATAGGGGTATTCCGCACGCTCTTTTACCTGCCATCGGTGACGGCGGGGGTCGCCACGGCCATCTTGTGGCGTTTTGTTTTCAATTATCGATACGGCCTGTTCAATCAAGCGCTGGGGCTGCTGGGCATCCAGGGTCCCAACTGGCTCGGGAGTACCAAGTGGGCGATGCCGGCATTTATCATCATGAGCACATGGGGTTTCGGCAGCTTGATGGTGCTCTATCTGGCCGGCCTGCAGGGCGTGCCGCGCGAGCTTTACGAAGCAGCGGAGATCGATGGCGCTACCGCGTGGGACAGATTGCTCAAAGTGACGATTCCGATGATGTCGCCGGTGATTTTCTTCACCATGATCATGACCGTCATAGGTTCCTTTCAGATATTCACAGCGGCGTTCATTATGACCGAAGGCGGGCCGGCGGACGCAACGCTCTTCTATATCTTGTATCTGTACCGCAGTGCTTTCCAATGGCTGCGCATTGGCTTCGCCTCGGCGATGGCTTGGATCCTGTTCCTGATTATCTTGGCGCTGACGCTGGTTCAACTCAGACTCTCGAAGCGCTGGGTGTTCTACGCCGGCGAGGAGCCGACCTGAGATGAAAGAACCTGCCAATCAGAATTGAGCGTTACTCTGAAAACTGTCGGAATGCAGGTCGAGAGGTGGATGCCCAAGGGAGTGCGCACGCAGACATAGAGGAATGATGGAAGCCAATCAGGGCGCAGTCCGAAGAACAAATACGCTTGAGTCCTTGCCGAAATGGCGGCGCCGCCAGATGCGCGATCTTCTATTCAATGCGCTGCTGTATCTGACTATCGTGATCGGTGGCATCGTTTTCCTGTTCCCCTTCACCTGGATGGTTTCAACCTCCCTCAAAACGATGCAAGAGTTACAGCGGATTCCTCAACCCTTGTTGCCGGAGGTGGTCCGCTGGGACAACTATTGGGTTGCCTGGACCGCACTACCGTTCACCCGCTGGTTTTTCAACACTGCCTTCATTACCATTGTCAACATCTTTGGCACTCTCCTGTCCTGTTCTCTGGCGGCCTACGGCTTTGCCTACACGCGGTTCCGCGGACGCACTTTCCTGTTTCTGGTTCTTCTCAGCAGCATGATGTTGCCCTATCACGTGCGCCTCATTCCCACCTTTCTCATCTTCAACCATTTGGGCTGGATCAACACCTTTCTGCCGCTCACCGTACCCGCTTTCTTTGGCACAGCATTTTACATTTTCCTGCTGCGCCAGTTCTTCCTGACCTTACCCAAAGAGTTGGATGATGCGGCGCGTATTGACGGCTGCAACTCGCTGAACATTTACTGGCGGATCGTCATGCCGCTTTCAAAGCCGGCCCTGGCAGCCGTAACAGCCTTCACCTTCATTGACAGTTGGAACGATTTCCTGGGGCCTCTCATTTACCTGCGCCAGGACAGTCGCCTCACTCTCTCGCTAGGGCTGCGCATGTTTCTGGATTTCCAAGAGGGCACCGGTGAATTACACCTGATGATGGCTGCCTCAGTGGCCACGCTTATCCCGATCCTTTTCGTTTTCTTCTTTGCCCAGAAACATTTCGTCGAAGGGGTCACTTTCACTGGCTTGAAAGGATGAGATGGGACGATGAAGGAAGACGGCAAGTCGGACATTCGAGGAGTACGGCACGACTACGCGCCCGATATGGCTGCATCTTTCGACAGGCGCCGTTTCGACTCCGGGTGTGCTGCCTCTTCAGAATCGGATTTGCCGGAAGCTCAGACCACGGCCTCGGTTCGGGGGTTAAGCGGCGGCGTGCCTGGCTGGCGCGCGCGTCTCGGTCTCCTGTCCCCAGACGATGGCATCAACGACGACGAGTTCTGGCACTATTTGCCAGACGGCGTGTCGCTGATTTTCACGCGCTACAGGACGGCTACCCGCTTCGACCCAATCAGCCCAAACATGGTGGACCGCTACGCCGACCTGGAGCCTATCCTGGACGCGGCTGAGACCCTGCGCATCACCCGACCCGGCGCCATCGTTTTCCTCTGCAATTCGTGCAGCTTCGTGCGCGGCGTGGGCGGTGACGTGAAGATCTCCGAAGCCATCCAGCGAGCTGTGGACATTCCAGCGACTACGATAAGCACCGCCCAGGTCCAGGCGCTGCGGACGCTGGGCGTGCAGCGGGTGGCCGTGGCTGGCCCTTACCCCTCGGATGTGACACAGCTCTTGGTAGATTTCCTCGAAGGGCACGGCTTCGAGGTCACCGGCAGCCAGAGCGCAGGCATGGAAACCGAATGGCAGATCGGTAACTCGACGCCCTCGGTATGGTATAACCTGGCGCGCGAGGTGAACTCCCCGCGTGCTGAGTGCGTTTTGCTGGCCTGCAGCGGCATCCGCACAGCCGCCATCCTTGAACCGCTGGAAACCGACTTGGGTAAACCGGTAGTAAGTGCGCCGGCGGTGAGCATCTGGGCAGCCTTGCGCCTGGCCGGCGTGAAGGCGCCCGTCTTCGGGCGCGGCGTCCTGCTGGCAGAGTACTGATAAGAACGCCAAGAGAACCTTTTTGAACCGACACGGGAGTTCAGATTGAATCCAGGGAGACGTCCCAATGGCTGAAGAACCGCTGAAAGCGATCTTTGTCGGGGTAGGCGGCCGCGGCCGCCACTACCTCGAGCATCTGAAAGACTCCCCCCATGTGCGGCCGGTGGCGCTGGTGGATATCTCCCGGGAATTCCTGGAACGTGAACGCCTGGCAATTGGACTGCCGGAGACGGCCTGTTTCACCACGCTGACCGACGCGCTGCGACATACACCGGCCGACACGGTGGGAGTAACAACCCACGCCCGGCTTCACGCGCAGTTTGTCCAGGAGGCGATCCTCGCCGGCAAGCACGTGCTGGTTGAGAAGCCCTTCACCTGCGATCTGGCAGAAGCGATGCGCCTGGTTGAATTGGCGGATGCCAACGGGGTGAAGATCGTGGTGACCCAGCAGATCCGCTACTTCCGGGCGGAACTTACCATGCGCCGGCTGATGCTGGAGCAGGCCTATGGCCCCCCCGGCTTCGGCCACATGCACCACTATAAGCCGCGCTCCGGTCACTACCCCTTGAGCGAGCACATGCAGCTGTGGCAGATGACAGTGCATGAGATCGATACGCTGCTGTCAGTGCTCGCCCAACACAAGGTAACGCGCGTCTTCGGATACTCATTCGAGCCTTCCTGGGGCAACTGGCCCAGCCCCTCTTCCGCGGTGGCGACTATCGAATTCGATGGCTCCATTCCGTTTACGTTGGTGTCGACCTCCCAGGCTCGAGGCAGCGCCTACGAGTTCCGCATCGAGTGCGCCCAGGCGACGCTGGTACAGCGCGGCCCCCTCCAGGACATCCCAACCACGTTGCACGCTGAATACCAGGACGGCGGCGTGGTTCCCTTGCCGCTCGACGCGGGGATCGATGATGAGCCAGGAGAAGGTATCAACTGGGTCGCACGCCTGTTGTATAACTACGTTGTTGACGGCGTGGAGCCGGAGGTCAGTGGTCGACACAATCTGGATGTGCTACGGGTAACCGACGCCATCATCCGTTCCACGGAAACTGGGCGGGCCGTATCTTTGGACGTTAGTTCCTAGCCTCACGACGAAGGCAGGGGTTTCGCGCCCGGTTGAGAAAAGAACGACAAGCTCTGCCTTCTTCCAGTCGGCCTGCAGGTTGTATTGCCAACGAATGAACTTGTCTCCGTAGCTTTGCTTATCAACTATTTTTTTCTCATGGAGCCATACGATGGGAATACCGAAGGAGAACTGGTTCACGTTGGAGGAGTATCACAGCCGGCTGGCTGCAGCACGAACTAAAATGGCGCACCGAGAAATCGATGTGCTGCTCGTATTCGGCGCCGGCAACGTGTTCTATCTGACCGGCTACAACAGTGTCAACTCGTGGGATTTCCAGTGCTGTATTGTCCCCGACAGCGGCGATCCCATATTGCTTATTTTTAACTTTGAACTGGGGCGTTTCCTGGCCAGCGCGTGGCTGAGCGAACCGGTGCTTTACACGGCGGACGACGATCCGGTTGCGTCATTGGTCAACCTGCTTGATGACCAGAATCTGCGCAACAGACGCCTGGGTATCGAAGAGAACAGCCCCAATCTTGGCGTGAGCAACTACCGTCGCCTGCGGCAGATGCTTGCCGACAGCCAGTGGACGGACGCTTCAGGTCTTGTAGACGAGGTGCGGCTGGTCAAGTCAGAGGCAGAAATTGCCTACATGCGCGAGGCCGGCCGGCTCACCCGGTTGGGCGCGGAAGCCGCGCTGGCGGCGGTAGCTGAAGGCGTCCATGATCATGCTGTGGCAAGCGCAGCATACGAAATCATGCGGTGCAACGGCAGCGATTTCATGTGCATAGAGCCCATCGTGGCGGCCGGTTATCGTTCCGGCTTGGCCCACAGTACTGTGGGGCACATCCCTATTCAGCACGGTGACTCGGTTTTCATCGAGTTGGGGGCTTGCGTGCGGCGCTACACGGCGCCGATCATGCGTACTACCGTGGTGGGACAGACCCCGCCGGAACGTCAGGAGCTGACTGACGCGGCCCAGTTGGCCGTTCAGACTATCGTCGAAACCGCGCGGGCCGGCGTCCCGACCTCGGATGTTGCGGCGGCCGCGCACCAAAAGGCGATCAAGCCCATTGAGGATCGCATCCAGTTCCACTATAATTTCGGCTATTCGGTCGGAATCGGCTTCCCTCCGGACTGGTTGGAACCGATCCATTTCTTCATCCAACTGAACAATCATGCCCCGTTGCAGGCCGGCATGACCTTCCACCTGCCTTTCACTTTGCGAGTCTTGGGCGAGTATGGCGCTGGCACAAGCGAAACGATCCTGATTACCGAGACCGGTTGCGAGGTATTGACGCAGAGTCAGGCAGCGTCGTAGCTGGAGCAACCTGACGGTGGCGTTGAAGGGAGCCGCTGGCGCCAAGCGCAATGCAGTCTCGTTCCAACTGGTTTTCGATAGCAGACAGGCAGATGTGTAAACCTTGAAATCTTGAAGCTGAAATCGCATACTCACACGTATCACCCAAGTGTTGCAGAGAGACGCTATCATGATCAATGACCCCGTTCTGATCGACGACTGGCATCCGGTCGAACTCTCACAGGAGTTGAAAGAGGGAGGGATCTCAGCTGCGCGTGTGCTGGGGGAGGATATCGTGCTGTGGCGTCTCAAGGGCGAGGTCATGGCCTGGAGAGACCTGTGCCTTCACCGGGGCACGCGTCTGTCGCTTGGTCGGGTTGAGAATGATAACCTCGTCTGCCCCTACCACGGCTGGACCTACAACAGCGAGGGGCAATGCATACGCATCCCGGCCCACCCCGACCAGGCGCCTCCGAAAAAGGCGCGGGCCCGATCGTACCGGGTTCAAGAGAGATATGGCATGGTCTGGATCTCCCTTGGCGATCCCGCACACGATATTCCTTCGTTTCCCGAATGGGATAAGCCGAACTATCACAAGACCTTCTGTGGACCCTACCATGTCCGAGCCAGTGCGCCCCGTCTCCTGGAAAACTTTGTAGATGTTGCCCATTTCCCCTTCGTGCATGACGGTCTATTGGGCGACCAGCGCCACCCGCAAATGGAGGATTACGAGGTCGAGGTAGGGTCAAGTGGCGTCATTGCGAGGGATGTTCGTATCTGGCAACCCAAGCCAGACGGGAGTGAAGCCGAGCATGCGTCGTCCTACACTTTCCACATTCAACGCCCCTTGACAGTCTATGTCGTCAAACCGACTGCTGAGACCAGGTTCGCCTTTTTCTTCACAGTCACGCCGGTCGAGAAGTTGGTTAGTCGCGGCTGGTTGTGGCTTTCTACGGATACAGCGTACGACGTTCCTGAAGATGAAATCCGCGCTTTCCAGGACGAACTGTTCGACCAGGACATACCCGTCGTGGAATCGCAACGGCCTGAGATGCTTCCGCTGGACTTGCAGGCTGAATTGCATTTGCGATCCGACCGCACTGCTATTGCCTATCGTAGATGGCTGAACGAGTTGGGGCTTACTTTCGGAACCGCGTAGTACGGCTGGAAATCTTTGCCACGAACCATGCAGGGAAGCCGTCTGGTCTTTCACCCGGGTATGCGGGTGAATGTCGAAGAGTTCACTGTATTGGCGCCTGAAGCCAACGAAGTGCTCGTTCGGGTTTCACGCAGCCAAGTCAGCGCCGGTACAGAGTTGAACTCGCTCCGCGGCGTGGAGCGAAGCGGTCACCACGCCGCCTACCCGGGTTACGCCGCGGTGGGTCGAGTTCTGGATGTGGGTGGGGGCGTCACGGACTTCGCGCCGGGCTCCCGGGTTCTGACCATGGGGCGCCACGCCACGCACTGGACCGTCGACGTGACCGACTCGCCTCTGCGGAACGGCTATATTCGCAAGCTGGACGACACTCTGACCGACGAACAGGCGACGTTTGCGATCAACGGGGCTACGACATTGCACGCAGTCCGGCGGGCGCGTCTGCAAATCGACGAGTCGGTGGTCGTCTTCGGCGTTGGTGTCGTTGGGCAGCTTGTCACCGCACTGGCCCGGCTTGCCGGGGCCTTTCCTGTCGTCGCGGTCGACCTGGTTGAGGAGCGTCTCCAGCTTGCCCGCCAAAGCGGGGCAACGCATGTTGTGAACGCGAGTGTGGAGGATCCGGTGGAGGCTGTTCGAGAAGTCACCTCCGGCGGTGCCCAATGTCTCTTTCACGCCTCAGCCAATCCGAATATTTTGCAGACAGTCTTCGAGGCCGCCGGCCAGCGGGCGACTGTGGTAATGGTAGGCAGCGCACCCGGCACAGCCGAAATCGGGCTCCAAGTCGAGTTGCTGCGCCGCGAATTGCAAATTTTAGGCGCTTACGAGCTCGAACTCGAAGTGCCGCACGTCTACTGGCCCTGGACGCCACAACGCGATCGCGCAGTAGTACTGCGCCGAATTGCTGACCAGACACTGGCGGTCGACCACCTGATCAGTCACAGGATACCCTACACGCAAGCACCGGAGATCTACGCGCGGGCCGCCACTGGCGGCGAGGGGTGGCTAGGAATCATCCTGACATGGAATGCGTGAGGAAGCAGGCTGGTGAGACCGGCTCGCGCCTCACCCCACGCGGTACTGCTTGAGCAACTCGTAATTGGGCGTGATGCCCATAGTGCTCGACGGTCATATCGGTGATCTTCATCGCTTTTTCCTATTCGCCGGATGGGGGACGTTGCAGGGGAAATCCCCCCGCACAAGGGAGGGCCCAGCGGCAGTTGTTAGTGGTCAGTGGCTTGCGGCCGACCGCCCAAAAGAGAAGAATGAGAGACACCTTGGCCTGCCTCGCTTTGGGGCGCGAATTGACTGTGGCTGAGTAGATACCCAGAAACTTACAACCTAAGAGGCGTAGCCGTCCTGGTTTTGCTTACGCCAGTCCGGCAGATAGCCGCGCTCGCTGCCGAAGCCGTAGGAGGGCCCGATCTGGTTGGGGTGGCTCGCCGGCCAGGCCTGGCCGCCGATGATGCGGAAGTCGTCTCCTTTGCCGCAGAGCCAGTAAAACATGTGCGCAACGTAGCGGGCCTGGTTGTGGCCGCCATAGTAGGCGCGCTGGAAGTCGAACTCCGGCTCGGTGATCCAGTCGCGCTGCGGGGGCGTGGTGCGCCAGTAGCTGTATTTGAGCATGTGGCGGGTGCCCTTGGCGGTGGAGAGGCCGCGGCGGTGGAGAATGCTCTGGTGGTGGATGCCGATCGTGCCTGCCGGGCCATCGGCGAAGACACCGCCCTCGTCATCGGGGCGCTTCGTGGGCGATATGTGGGAGCCGGGCACCAGTTCGGTCGGCCCCAATTCAACCGGCGTATCCTGGGGGAAGTAGAAGACCTCGACGAAGTTGAGTTCGGGGCCGAAGACATGGTCGGCGTCGTGATGCCAACCCTGGGCCGGCATGGGACATTCGACATTGTGGTGGCTGGCCAGCACCGGCAGACCGACATTGCGGCCCAGCAGCGAGCGCATGATGCCGACCACCTGTGGATTGAGCAGCACATGCTCAATAAACCAGCCTTCGAGGAAGATGGTACTGGGCGCGTGGGAGAAGCGGATCCGTTCGAGATCGGCCTCGGTCATGCCGTCGGGGATGTAGCTGGGGTTAGCGGGGATCTTGCCTTCCAGATAGTCGCAAGTGCGGCGGTTGATCCCGTCCGGCACGACACCCCGCAGCAGCAGATGGCCTTCACGGCAGAAATCGAGCACCTGCGAGTCGGTCAGCGTCGGCTCGCCGTCGCATGTGTGATTGGTTTTATCGTGGATCATTGCGTTATTCAACCGGCATAGCCGTCCTGGTTATTTTTGCGCCAGTCGGGTTGGTAGCCGTTCGTGCTGCCGAAGCCGTAGGAGGGCCCGATCTGGTTGGGACTGGTCCACGGCCAGGCTTGGCCGCCGATGATGCGGAAGGAATCGCCCTGGCCGCAGAGCCAGTAAAACATGTGCGCAACGTAGCGGGCCTGGTTGTGGCCGCCATAGTAGGCGCCCTGGAGGTCGAACTCCGGCTCAATGATCCAGTCGCGCTGCGGAGGCGTGGTGCGCCAGTAGTTGTACTTGAGCATGTGGCGCCTGCCCTTGGCGGTGGAGAGCCCGCGGCGGTGGAGAATGCTCTGGTGGTGGATGCCGATCGTGCCGCCCGGTCCGTCAGCGTAGACCCCGCCCTCCTCGTTGGGCCGCTTCGTGGGCATGATATGGGTACCGGGCACCAGTTCGGTCGGCCCCAATTCAACCGGCGTATCCTGCGGGAAATAGAAGACCTCGACAAAGTTGAGTTCGGGACCGAAGACGTGGTCGGCGTCATGATGCCAGCCCTGCGCCGGCATGGGGCACTCGACATTGTGATGGCTGGCCAGAATGGGCAGGCCGAAGTTGCGGCCCAGCAGCGCGCGCATGACACCGACCACCTGTTGATTGAGCAGCACATGCTCAACAAACCAGTCTTCGAGGAAAATGGTGCTCGGCTCGTGGGAGGCGCGGATCCGTTTGAGGTCGGCCTCGGTCATGCCGTCGGGGATGTAGCTGGGGTTGGCCGGGATCTTGCCTTCCAGATAGTCGCAGGCGCGGCGGTTGATTTCATCCGGCACGACGCCCCGCAGCAACAGGTAGCCCTCGCGGCAGAATTCAAGCACCTGCGAGTCGGTCAGCGTCGGCTCGCCGTCGCATGTGTGATTGGCTTTGTCGTGGGTCATTTTACTCTCCTCGGTGGGATTGACGTGGGGATCAATTTAGCATAAGTCCGTGGTTTTGGAAACAGGATAATCATGATTGCAGACTCTGGATGTGCAGCGGAATGCGAGCGCGGCATTTGCAGCGCGGCCGGTCCCATGGCCGGGGTGCGGTTGAGGTCTACACGCGGGCGGAAGAGGCGGGGCAGAGCCGAAATGGTTGAAGTGGGGGAATCCAAAACAGTGAGGAGAAGCTCGAAGAGGCTTATACCGGCGCGATATCGGTCCGGGCCTGACTGGAAGAACAGCTTGTATCCTACGGGATGTGACTGATTCCAGGATCCTCAGAGATGGGCAAGAGCCAGTGGTATAACGCTACCTGCGGGACCTACGCGCTTTTGGGGATGAATGTCCACGACGGCTGAAACTTGCTTTTATACCCCAACTTGCGTAGTTGCGCAAGTTGGGGTATAAAAGCAACTATGCAGATTCCACGCGCGTCCATTGCCATCCGGCAGGCGGCAGTTCGCCTCGCCGAAATATTTGGTGTCTCCGAGCTTGCCGAACGCAGCGATGACGGCGGTCAATGGGACGCGGTCTTCGCTGTTCGCGGTCTTTCCTTCGTATTGGAATGGAAGAGTTCAGGCTCCCCCGGTAATGTCGCCGCCGCGATCCGCACGCTGGAGAGGGCCAAGCACAGTTTCCCTCACGAGGTGATTCCGTTACTGGCAGTTCCATACATGGGAGAAGCGGCGCAGGAGCTGTGCGCGCGGGCCGAACTGCCCTGGCTGGATCTTTCAGGAAACGCGCGCATCATCGTTCCCGGTATCTTCTATCAGAACTTGGGCAATCCCAACCGCTTCCGCCGCGCCGGCCGACCGGAGAGTGCATTCGGACCAAAGGGCGCTCGAATAACGCGACGGCTGCTTATGGAACCCGCCAAGCCGCTAATGCAGCGCACCCTGGCCGCCATCACCGGTCTGAATGAGGGACATACGAGCCGTATCGTCGGCAAGCTTCTCGAAGCCGGTCTTGTTCATCGAGGGGAGGACGGCATTCGCGTCACCGACCCGAACGCGCTGCTCGCCGCCTGGCGGGAGGATTACAGATTTGACCGCCATCACGTTATTCGGGGCCACATTGCGGCCAGGGGAGGCGATCAGCTGACTCAAGCCATATCCGAAATTTTGTCGAGGACTGAGGAGCCCTACGCAGCGACTGCACTCCCCGCGGCGTGGCTGTGGACACGCTACGCGGGATTCCGTCTTTCGACTCTCTACCTCTCAACCTTGCCGTCGACAGAGTTGAAGGAGGAACTCAGTTTCCGCGAAGAAGCCAGGGGGGCCAACACCTGGCTGGTTGTGCCCAACGACGAGGGCGTTTTCGACGGAGTTGAGCTTGTCGACGGAATACGCTGCGTTCATCCAGTGCAAGCCTTTATCGACCTGAAGGACCATCCTGAAAGGGCATCGGAAGCCGCCGAAGAACTGCGGAGACGGTTCTTTTTGCGAGGCAACGATAATCTCTAAGCCATCGACAAGAGACGGGTACGGCATCGAGCAGGTGGCTTCTGTCCACCGGACATGCCTCTACATGGCGACCAAGTTGGGCGATTTGCTTGATGAGATCGTTGTGGTTGGGGGGCTGGTTCCATATCTCCTCATCGACCAGGAAGAGTTGCCGGCGGGCCTGGAACCTCACGCGGGCACGATGGACCTGGACATGGGCCTGGCGTTGGCCATTCTGAATCGCGAGCGCTATCGGGAGTTGGGCAGCAGATTGCGGGACGCGGGATTCAAGCCGGCAGTCAATGATCAGGGCAATAAGAGATTGCAGACTTGGACTGCAGATACGCCCCATCCTGTAACCGTAGACTTTCTGATTCCTCCGGTCGAGGAAAGGGATAAGGGGGGTGAGCTTCGACACTTCGAATCTGATCTGGCCGCGATAATTACGCCGGGTCTCGAATTGGCATTCAAAGACAGGCGTTGGAAAGAACTTTCCGGCCGCCTTCCTTCCGGTGCATGGGCTACCCGGAAAATTCCGGTATGCGGCCCAGGCGCTTTTACCGTGCTTAAGGCGCTTGCATTCGGGATCAGGGGACAAAACAAGGACTCCTACGATCTTTTTTACGTATGGAGCGGGATTGGAGTCCCCGATGTTGCAGAGGGCCTGGTTCCCCTCCAGCCTGACACCTACATCGAGGACGCGCTGTCCGTGATAGAAAGGGACTTCTGCCACCACGATGGGCCTGGGCCCATAGGGACGGCACGGTTCATAGCCCGAGAGCTTGACGAGAACATACAGGCGGATGTGGTCGGTTACGCGCGGGCGCTTCTTCGTTCCGTGGGGCGCTTGTGAGGTCCTTAAGTGATCAGCCACGCGGCTCCCCCATGCACACGTGATCAACGTCAACTATCTTTCTATTGGCAGTCCTGGACCCGATCGTCGTAATAGAGAATTCCATAGAAGAGGCCATTTTTCATGAAAATCGTTCATTTCTCTGATCTCCATCTGGACTCGCCATTTGCTTGGACCGGCGCAACTGGAGGGGCAGCCAGGAAACGTCGACAGGCGCTTCGCGACACGCTGGTGCGCATCGTCGACCTGACACGTAAGGTAAACGCCGATGCGCTCTTCTGCGGCGGCGACCTCTACGAGCATGAGTACTTCAGACCTGATACCGCAGAATTTCTCAAGGACACGTTTGCCGGGCTTGCGCCGATTCCCGTCTACATTGCGCCGGGGAACCATGACTGGTATGGGCCGCAAAGCCTGTACGCACAGGTAGACTGGAGCGAGAACGTCCACGTCTTCCGGGAAGCGGCTCTCTGCGATGTTGAGTTGGAGGACGGCCTGTGGCTGTGGGGGGCGGCCCACTTGGCGCCCGCCAATACTGGCAACTTCCTCGCCGGGGTCCGCAATCTCTTGCCTCGCCGCGTGTCGAGAGGTGTGGACCCACCAATTACTGACAGCTTCCTCGACGACTTCCGCGTGGAACGGTCCGGCATCCACATCGCTCTGTTCCACGGCGCGGAGCGTTCCTGGTTCGCCGAGCAGGGCGCCGAAAAGCAACCGCACGCTGCTTTCGACGCCGATGAAATCGAGGCGGCAGGGTTCGCCCACGCCTTTCTCGGCCACTATCACCGCCCCAAGGATGCGGAGTTTCACACCTATCCCGGCAACCCCGACCCACTGACCTTCGGTGAGGATGGCGAACGCGGCGCCATCGTTGCGACCATCGGCCCGGATGGACGCATCGTGCGCGAGCGACATCAGGTCGCGGTGACGGAAATGCACGACCTAGAGCTTGATGTCACGGGTATGACGACCCAACAACAGATTCTTGATTGGGTTAAGGCGGAGATTTCATCCCTTTCGGGATTTGCCCGCCTTACTGTGAAGGGAGAGATTGCTTCGACCATCGACATCCAGGAAAGTGACCTGCGCGACAGATTGAACAACCTCGAGGCACTCCAAATCGTGTTCGGCGACCTTCGTCCGACCTACAACATGGAGTCGATCCGCCAGGAGTCTACAGTCCGCGGTCAGTTCGTCCGCGATGTGTTGGACTCCGATCTTGCCGAGGAGAAGAAGCGCCGCGTGGTGGTCACTGGCCTGCGAGCATTGGAAGGACGTACCGACCTGGAGGTTATCTGATGCGATTTGAGACCGTAAAAGCCTACGCATTTGGGCCGTTCAGGAACGAGACGCTTGAACTCGCGCCTGGTATGAACGTCGTGTATGGCTGGAACGAAGCTGGTAAGTCGTCGTGGCACGCAGCGCTCTACGCCGGCCTCTGCGGGATACGGCGCGCCCGCGGAACAAAGAAGATCGACGCGGAATTCGCCGAACGGCACAAGCCATGGGATGACGACACATCCTGGGACGTCGGCGCTATAATTGGGCTTGCCGACGGCAGGCGCGTCGAATTGCGTCACGACCTCGCAGGAGGCGTGGCCAGCAGCGCCCACGATGTTGACCTCGCCGGGCGTGATTACGCAAACGAGATAATGTTCGATGGCGCTCCCGACGGCGCTCAGTGGCTCGGACTCGACAGGCGCTCGTTCGTCATGACCGCCTGCATCCGCCAAGCCGACATCCTTGGGCTGCTTAACTCTCCGTCCGAGCTTCAGGATGAGCTGCAGCGCGCCGCCGATACCTCTGACCGCGATGGCACGGCGACTGAGGCTCTCACTCGGCTACGTGACTTCCGCGCCGAGTTTGTCGGCAGCACGCGAGCGCGGACAAAACCGTTCATGGTCACAGAAAAGCAGGTTCAGAGCGCCAAAGAAAAAATGGGCCAGGCGCAGGCCGCGCACGAGGAGTACCTAACCCGTTGGATGGGGGTAGACGAACTCGATCGAGAAGCTCGGGATGCGGAGCGGAAACTCGGTATGGCGCGCGCGGCGCGTGGAGCGAATGCGGCTTCCGAAGCTGCTGCGCGGCTCCAACAAGCGCTGGAACTCAACGAACGCTTTCCACATGGGCGGCCACGTCGCCCGAGTGAAGACGACCAACTCGAACGGCGCATTGACAGCGCCCTCGCCGCCTGGGAGTCGCGCCCCGACGTCCTGGTACCGGCCGGCCCAACAGTGGGTGAGCTCGAAGAGGAACTTGCAAGTGTCGAGTCCCTGTTAGAAGGGGTAGAAGCGTCCGATACGCATCAAGCGCCAGATGACAGTGGCGGCCTGTTCGCAACCCTCTTCCGCGCTATTCGCACGTTTTTCGCTTCTCTGTTACGCCTGTTCGGAGTTGGGCCTCGTGAGCCATCAATGCATCCGGAGAGGAGACAGGCGCTGGAGGAGCGGCGGGGGTTCATTCAGGAACGAATAACGGCGCGGCAGGATGCTGATCGGCGTTGGGAGGAGAGCACGCAACGGGTTCGGGAGGCTGCCGACGGCATACAAGAGGCCGCTCTGGCAGCAGAGCTCACGGCGAGCAGTCCAGGTGAGGCATCTGCGGCACTCTTTGAATGGCGGGGGCGTCGTACCGACCGCCTCAAGGAGATCGACGATCAGATGAAGGACTGGGACGAACTGCAGCAGATTCTTGGCCAGTCTTCACTGGACGAACTAGCTGGTGAGGTGGAACGCCTGGGCGCTGAAGCTCGTGCTCTGTCGAAGGAGGTGGGCGAAGAGGACATGGCAGATCTCCCCGCTCCACTGACGGACACTGAGTTCAGTCACGCCGAACGCGAGGCTTCTGAAACACGCACCGCCTTCAATCGCGCCCAGAGCCAGCTTGAGGTGTTCGCTCGGGATCTGGTGGATGTGGCAGAAGCGAAAGAGGCTCTCGATGCGGCAGAAGACGAACACTCTCGCGTCCGGGCGCTCGGCCACACGCTGGACTTGACGATCAGGTTCCTAGAGCAGGCCGAGGAACTGGTTCACCGAAACGTCGCGCCAGTTTTCGCCGAGACAGTGCGAGAGTGGCTTCCTAGAGTCACCGGCGGTCGGTATACTGACTGCCGCGTTGACCCCGAGAAACTCGCTGTCGAGGTCGCAACGGCGAACGGTCGCTGGCAACGAGCCGAACTCCTCTCGCACGGTACAGCCGAGCAGGTTTACCTGTTGTTACGCTTGGCACTGGCCCGCCATCTCGCCAAAGAAAACTGTCCGCTTATACTTGATGATGCTGTGGCCGCTTCCGACAGCCAACGGAAACGCGATCTGCTCGAGACGCTGCTGGCGGTAAGCGAGTCCACGCAAGTGATCCTATTTACCCATGAGGATGATGTCTGCGCGTGGGCGCGGGGACGGTTGATAGGTGAACCGCACAAGCTCATTGAACTCGATGGGCCGGAACGCTGACATAGTACCCGGTCCCAGGTCGTGGTGGGGCGGACTGAAGGGCGATTATGAATGTATGTTGTCTGTGCTTGGTGCCAGCACACGCGAGGGCGAGCCCTCGTCTCACAACCCCGGGGGCACGCCGTATGGCGCGTCGGTAAAGCGGGACGTAGCCGCGTTCAGAGGCCAGGTCTGTCCGCCCTCGGTCTGGAACTGCGCGTGCTTGCCGCACAGCCACAGAAACATCTCGGCCGCATGGCTGGCAGCCAGCCACATATCGCGATAGTAGCCGGAGTCCCCCATCGGCAGGTAGGGCGCGTTGCCGAAATCGAAATCGGGGTCGATGCGCCAGTCGCGCTGCGGCGGCGCGGTGCGGAAATAGTTGTACTTCAACGCATTCCTGACCCCCGGCGTCTTCGCGCGCGTCGAAGTCGAGCGCCGGTGCCAGATCGAGTAGACGGTGATGAAGATCGAGCCGGCCGGCCCGGCCATGAACTCGCTGCCGCGCACACGGTCCAGATGCTTGAGGTGGTCATTGGCTGAATAGAGAAGATGCGTGCCGGGGATAATCTCGGTCGGCCCCATCTCCATTGTGCAGTCCTGCGGCAGATAGAAAACCTGCAAGTTGCGCAGCTCATGCGTGAACTTCGAATTGCCGTCGCGGTGCCAGCCCTGCGCCTCCATCGGATATTCGACGCGGTGGTTGCTCATCAGCAGCGGCAGACCGAAATTGACGCTTAGCAGCGACCGCACCGCGCCCGCCGCCTGCGGATTCTTGATCACGCCCTCCACAAACCAATCTTCATACAAAATCTCGGTCGGCTCATTCGAGATGTTCTTCTCCAGAAAGGCGCGGGCGCGCGCGTTGACCTCGTCCGGCACGACCGCTTCCAGCCGGATATAGCCCCGTTTACACAGCTCCAGCACCTCGCCATCGCTCAGAGTCGGCTCACAGTCGTAGTACGTCTTCATTGCTTTATCTCCACTTCTCCAGAATGAACTCGCAGCCCAGGCCGGTGGGCCGGTTCTCATCCGGCACCAGCGCCAGATTGGGGAACTGCACGATCCGCCAGCCGTCGCGCATGGCGTCCAGCACTGTCTCATAGGGCCACGGGTCGCCCGGATGCTGCTCGACGACCTCACCGCCCTGCACCAGGGAGATGCCGATCACCTGCGCTGCCACCGACGTTTGGTCGGCCTGCAGATAGAGCAGGTCCTGCTGTCCCGCACCGCCGCGGCGCAGTGTCTCGATGACCTGCCGCAGTTGCTCTTCCGTCAGCGCCCCCTGTTGCAGCGCCTCGATACAGCCCTCAAGCTGTTGGATCGCCGTCCGCGCCATATCCGTCTCCTGAACAGTACACCGGTCATGGGGATGCACGCGGCGCTCCCCATGACCGGCCTGTTGATTATCGTTCCCGGCGGCGGCGCAGGTCGCCCTGCAGGCGCCCCGCTCCTACCACTTGCTCAGATCCCAGGTGCCGCCGCTTTCCGTGCTGTTCGTCTCAATCGCACGGTCGGCCCACTCCTCCCAGACCTCTTGCATGCGCTCGGCAGCCTCATCCAGACTTATCTGGTCCAGATAGTACTCCTGCAGAATGATGAACGCCTCTTCCCGCGCGCCCGCATCAACCATGTCAGCATACGACCAGCGCATCACACTTGTCGGAATATGCGCCTTGGCCGGTTCGGCCACCTCCGGCCGCACGTTCGGCTCCACATCCTTGATCACGGGGACCAGGCCCGGGCGGCCTTTGACCGCATGGCTCCAGTTGGCGGAAAGGAACTGCAGGAAGTCAACCGCAGCATCGACAGTACCGCGCTTGACAGCGGCGGCATTCACCACCCAGGCTCCAGCCGGCCCGCCCACAAACGGCCCCGGCTCCTCTTCAAGCGAAAACTCGGAATCTTCCACTCCGACCACCGGGCCGGACGCCACGCCCACCTCAAAATCGACCTCAGGATTGCCCAGAATGCTCTCGGCCTCCCAGGAACCGCTCATGCGTACCAGCACCTTGCCGGTCAGGAAATCGCTCAACTGCACCGGCGCCCCGATTTTCCACTCCTCGGTCACATAGGGCACCCACAGCTTTCCAAGCCGCAGCGTCTCCTTGTATTCGGTATCGGTCGCCGCGAACAGGCCCTGCTTGATGGCGCGTACGAACTCCTCAGCCTCAATCACATTGCCGCTCAGGCTGACCTTGTAGTCCAGCCGCCATTCCGTCAGCCCTTTTGGCTCGACGATCGAATGATCGAAAATCAGACTGTCCCAGTTGCCGGCGGGCGAACAACACATGAGGTGCATCGGCGTCTCATAGCCCGCCGCTTGCAGCTCTTTCAACAACTCGACCAGTACGGTGATGTTTGTACGCGGGCTGGGGAACTCCAGGCCCAGCTCATCAAGCACGGTCTTGTTGTAGTAGATGAGCGATGGCGCCGCGGTCTCGAGCGGAATCGAGTAGTAGCGTCCGGCCAGGCTCTTGCTCTGCGCCAGTATGCCATCAAACCCGTTCTCCCATTGGTCGACCCAGCGCTCGCTGCCTGCTCTGCCCTCCTCCACATACGGGTTGGGCTGGCGGAAGTAGGTATCCAGGGGGGCCAGCAGCCCTCTGTCGCCTTCAGCGCCATCGTAGCCGGTGCTGCCGTAGTAGCGCATAAGATCGGGGCCTTGACCGGCGGCTATCGCAGTCTTCATGTACCAGATCAGAGAGGTCTGCGCGCCGGGCGGCGCCTCTGGCACACCGAAGGGCACCACGTCGATACCCGGGTGCATATCTTCCCACTGGGCGATCAGCTCCGCCATGTACTCGTTGCCCGTCTCACCGGCCGCTTTCTGAGCGTCTGTCAGCCCCTCGGGCGGCATGTAGCCCCCATCGAACATGACGGCCAGCTCACCCTCGTAGTCAAGTACTGGTGGGCCGGTTGCCGGCACTTCCACCACCTTCTCGACTACTCTTTCGACTTCGACTACCTGCGGCGTGCAGGCGCCCATCAGTGCAACGAGCGCGACAGCGATCACGGTGAAGATCAGGCGTCGCGGGCTCCTCTGCGTTTGCGCAAACGTACCCTTCGTTTTCATCGGTAGCTTCTCCTTATTTGGCTTAAGTTCCGTTTGAAACTGTCCGTTTGCTGCGCATCGATCGATAGGCTTCTCCTCTGTTCCCCTGCACTTCCTGCATTCACGGCCTGCCCTCTGTACGAATGCCTAGAATTTGAGCGCCCCGCTCGACAACCCTTGAATGAACGCCTTGCGCGCCAGAGTGAACACGAAAACGAGCGGCAACGAGGAGATGACGAAAGCGGCAAACATGAATCCCCATTGTGTCTGGCCAAGACTCGACCCATGAAAGACGGATTTGGCAATGCTGAATATACCGAGCGTCACCGTGTACACAGGGTCCGAGGTCAACGTCACCGACGGCCAGATGATGTCATTCCACTGGCCCAGCAGCAGGATAATCATCAGCGTCGCCATAATTGGCCGGCACAGAGGCAGCGCAATCTTATAGAACACCTGCCAATCGCCTGCGCCGTCGATGCGCGCGGCCTCGAACAGCTCCTCAGGCAGCCCGGCCATGAAGGGACGGATGAGAAAGACGCCAAAGACAGCGCCCCCGGCCGCATACGGAAAAATCAGCGCCCAGCGCGTGTTCATCATACCCAGGCTTAAGACCAACAGATACTGCGGCACAAGATAGAGGACGAACGGAATCATCATCAACATGATAATCGCATAAAAAAACGTCTCTTTGCCGGGAAAACTGAACCGGGCGAAGACGTAGGAGGTATAGCTCGCCAGCGCGAGGGCAAGTGGAATCGCGATTCCGCTGATAATGCTGCTGTTGAGGATGTAGCGGCCCATGCCGCCGGCCATAACCCAATAGTTCTTGAAGTGATAGGGCAACGTCAGCGTCCAGGGATGCGCTTCGAACTGGTCGGCCGTCTTGCCGGCATCGATCAGCAACAGCACAAGCGGCGCAAGAGACAACAACAGCGTCGGGATCAGGACAACGTGCAGCAACCCTTGAAAACGCTGCAACCCCGCCCGAATCACGTCCTGCTGCGATGGCCCTCTACGGCTCACGCCCGTTATTACGCTGAAGAACATCCTCTTTCCTTCCTGCAAATCGACGGCAAGGAAACGAAATCAATCAGTTGCGGCTCCAGGGCGGCCGGCGCCCTGGCAATGCGCCTCTAGGCCTCATACTCAATGCCTGACCGTAAATAGCGGCGCGTCATCACGGTCAGGCCAACGATGACCAGGAACAGGAGTGTGCCTATCGCCGAGCCGTACCCGAAACGTGAAGAAAAGAAAGCCTGGCTGTACATATGAAATGCCGGCACCATTGTCGCTGAACCGGGGCCTCCGCCCGTCATGGCAAATTGCAGATTGAATCCCTGCAAGGTGCCGATGACATTCAACACGAGCACCAAACGTATCGCGCCAACGATATAGGGCAGATCGACGTTTCTGATCCGCTGAAACGTCGAAGATGAATCCAGCCGGAAGGCATCGATTAACTCTCTGGGAATATCGATCAGTGCCGCCAGCAGGATCAACATCATGGTGGCGTTGATCCACGGAAAGCCGAAGAAAACCAGCGCCGCCAGCGCCGTATCGAAGCTGCCCAGCCAGTCATGCGTCAGAAAGTCCAGGCCAACCGCGGTGAGAAGGTTGTTGATCAAGCCATAGCGGGCATGATAGATGTAGCGCCAGGTCAATATGATCACGATCGCCGGCACGAGCGTCGGGATCAGAAACGCCGTGCGATAGAAATCCCCCATGCGCCGGCTGCGCAGCGAAAACAGCAACTCCGCCACCAGCAGCGGCGGGATGACACCGGTGACCATATTGGCAAACAGCAGTATGACAGCGTTCTTGACCGAGGCGAGAAAGATGCGGTCGCCGGCGAGGTCGGTGAAGTTTTCCAGCCCGATAAATTTGCCTCTGAGGCCGTCATAGTTGGTGAACGAATAGTAGAGCGCCATCAGCGGCGGGTAGTAGGAGAAGACGCCCAAAAGCGCGAAGATCGGCACAAGGTACAGATAGTAGCGCTTCGCCCGCCATACCCTCTGGCCCAGCGAAGCCTGACTCACGCGATGCATTGGAATGCTGCCCGCGTCAGCGTGTGGAGTATGCTCGATGTCCGCCATGAATTGTGCCTATGGACTGGAAGGGGGCGGCCTTGATGCTGTGACCAGCAATATTATATCATTGCCTCTTTTGCCTCTCCAACCCCAAGAAAAGAGGCGGCGGGGTGCATCCCGAATTATTGTGTTGTTTCGTAGCGCCCTATTTCGCCGGCCCAGAAAATCCGCAACGTCTCAGCCACAATCAATTCGCGACCTTGCCTGGGGCGAGCGAAGGGATCTCCCGCTCCTTATTTCTGGTTTATGGGCGGTCGGCCGCAAGCGGCCTCCCTTGTGCAGGGGCTCCGCCCCCGCAACGCCCCCGTCCAAAAACATGCCTCACCCACCGCTGCGCCTTCTTCGCAGCCGTGCGCCTGTCCGGCAGTGTGCCTGCCGCCAACCAACGACGTTTCGAAGAAAGCCTGAATGGCGCCAGCGGTGAAGGGTTGGTCAAGCATGGCACTGAAGAGAGGGCTGATGGCATGAAAGTCGTGCTACAACAGTCCTTTCCATTCCCCAATCTAAGTTCCTTGTACGGGTGGGGTCACATAAAACGAATAACTGACCATTCTTGATTCAGACAGCGGCTTTCCAAAAATCTGGGATGCACCCAGGCCGCGCCCCTGCTTGAGAGATCGCGAGAAGGGTGCTATACTTGCGGGCACTCAATTTGCAGGGGAAAGGAACCAGGTATGAGCGAAGTGTTTCGGGTTTGCCCCAACTGCGGGCAGGATGTGGCGATGGCCGCACGCCACTGTGGCGCATGCGGCTACAATACGCAGAGCGGCTATCCTCTTGAAAGCCGCAACAACCTGCCGGCGATGGTGGCGAAAGTCGGTTTGCCCGTTGCAGCCGGCCTGGCCGGCTTGGCGCTGCGGGCCGGGTTGCAGCTGCTGCAGAAACAGTTGCCGACACTGGCCGCCAACGCGCTCAGCCGCAGCGCGCCGCGACCGCCGGCGCAGCCGCGCAGAGGGCGGGGCAGCCGGTTCATCCATATACGCTCGAAATGGGCAGTCGGCGATCGAAGCGGTGTGTGGCGTTCCGGCGAGGAAGAGCACACCATCGAGGTCGACGACGGCTGAACACCAGTGATCAGTGGTCAGTAGCCCGTGATCGGTGATCAGTTCCCTGCACGGGCTACTGATCACCGGCTGCTGAGAATCGCTGATTTCAATACTCGTCGATAGTTTCCCAGCCGGCCGCGGTGTTGCGCCGTCGTCGAGAGAAACGCCAGCCCCAACCGGTGATGCTGACGCCGATCGCAATGAAGAGCCCCGCCACCATATAGGCCAGTAACTCCGGCCACAGTAGAATCGCAACCCCAAAGAGAATCAGTATCAGCCCCGGAGCGACCAGCAGCCAGCGTCCGAAACCGCCGGCCTGTTGTGAGATTCGCTGTCCCGTGCGAAAGAAGCGCACAGAGCTTTGTTGTCCTGTAAACATATTTCATGCTCCCTTAGAGTGATACGCCGCGTTTGCGCGAATGCAGATGCCGCGCATCGCTTTATCTTTTCCGGGCGCGCAAACGGGCCGCTCAGTCCCGGCTGCGGGCAAACAGTATGAAGGCATAGTACAGCAGCGTCGTGATCGCCTGGATCGCAGCCGCAACGTAGGTCAGCGCCGCCGCATCAAGCACCGCGTTGACCCCCTTCATCTCCTGCTGACCCACGAACCCCTGCGCCACCAGGATCTCCTTGGCCCGTTTGCTCGCGTTAAACTCCACCGGCAGCGTCACCAGCGTAAACACTGCAACCGCGGCGAACAGGATCAGCCCCACCAGCGAGATCGTGAACCCCAGCCCAGACCCCCCCATAAACATGCCAATGAAAAAAATGATCGGCCCCAGCCAGCTGCCAATCTGTACGCTTGGAACGATCACGCTCCGCAGGGCGAGCGGCGCGTAGTTGGTGCTGTGTTGCAGCGCGTGGCCCGCCTCATGCGCGGCAACGCCGACTGCCGCCACGCTGTTGCTCTGATACACCTGCGGACTCAGGCGCAGCGTCCTCGACCTTGGATCATAGTGGTCGGACAGGAAGCCGCGCGTCTCTTCAACGTTCACGTGCCCCAACCCGTTCGAGTCGAGAATGCGCCGCGCCACCTGCGCGCCCGCCGCGCCCCGCCCCACCGACACCCGCGAATACTTTTTGAACGTAGATTTGACTTTCATCTGCGCCCAAAAACCCAGCGCCAGCGCAGGCAGGCTGATGATGATATACAGTGGATCGAAGAAAAACATAACTCACCTCATCTTATTTATACCGGAGTTTGCGTGTCCGGTTCTACACAGAGTTGACCTCCCATACCTCATAACGACACGACGTCAACCATCCATGAGCATACAGGAGTACGATTCGCGCAAACGGCGGCTGGCTCAACGTAGAGCCGCTCAAGCGCGCTTTTCCTCTTTGCTACGTTTACGGTCAAACATCATAAACACATAGAGATATTGCAACAGTGCCATGAAGGCCTGAACCGCCGCGGCCACGTAAGTCAGGGCCGCGGCGTTCAGAACCGTGTTGACGCTGCTCAGTTCCTGCTGACTGACGACGAGCCCCTGACTGACAAGGACCTGCTTGGCGCGCCTGCTGGCGTCAAACTCAACCGGCAGGGTGATCAGCGCAAACAGAGCCGTCGCGCTGAAAAGTATCAGGCCAAGCATTGCCAGAATCTGCCCCCAAGTGGAGGGAATGGCAAGACCGATGGAAAAAAAAATCGGTCCCAACCAACTGCCCAACTTCACACTGGGAATCATCCCGCTGCGCAGGGTCAGAGGCCTGTAGTTTTCGCTGTCCTGCAAGGCGTGGCCGGCTTCGTGGGCGGCCACGCCGATGGCGGCGGCGCTGTTGCCCTGGTACACCTGCTTGCTCAGGCGCAGGGTCTTTTTGGACGGGTCATAGTGATCGGTGAGGAAGCCGCGCGTCTCTTCAACCTCCACGTGTCCCAACCCGCTGGAATCAAGAATATAGCGCGCTACCTGCGCGCCGGGCACGCCGATCTCGGACGACACCTTGGAATACTTATTCCACGCAGAACGAATTATGAACTGTGCCAAAAAGCCCAGCAAAAGGCCGGGAAGGCTGAAATACAGTGATATCGGAATAAAGGCGGCCATACCTCATCTCACCCATATTCGACCAGATTTTTGTGTTGGGCACAGTTCCCGCAGCAAATCACGCAAATCACAGGCCAAAAAGTATCGTTTTGTAATGTGCATCTATTGTACCATTACGAATCCAGTATAGCCGCGGTTTCTTATCCTTGCGTTAGCGTTCGGTTAGCTCTACGTTTGCGCCCGCCGGCGCGCCAACGCCGTCAGCTGCCGGATCTCGGCGCCGCCCAGAAGATAACTGGCAAGCGCATAGACGAGGACGCCAAGCCCAGCCCCGGCGACGGCCGCCACCCAGCCGAGCGGAATCCCGAAGACGGCGCTGCGGTCAGGCAGAACCGCCAGCCAGAGCAGGACAGCGCCCGTCATGACAGCCGACGCCAGCAGCGAGCGCCCGCCGCTCGTCAGCAGCTGGCGCACCGGCAGGCCCTGCAGGGTTGTTTCCTGCCCTTCCTCTCGATTGTATGAGCGCACCTTACGCCCCAGCAGAATCAGCAGAACCAGCATCTCCAGCGCGGTGGCGATGCTGTTGGCCAGCGCCAGGCCGCCATAGCTCAACCGGCCAATCAGGGCCAGACTGAAGAGGATGTTCAGCGCCATCGCCGCCACACCGACAACCACCGGCGTAGCTGTGTCGTGAAGTGCGTAAAAGACCCGCACCACGATCTCGACCACGGCATGGGCCACCAGTCCGAGGGCATAAAAGCGCAGCGCATAGGCGACGGCCTGTGTGCTGGCAGCGTCGAAACGCCCCCGCTGGAAGAGAAGCTCAACGAACGGTTCGTCCAGCACAAAGAGCAGAAACGCAGCCGGTATCGACAGGAAGAGAATCAGCCGCAGCAGGCCGGTTAGTGTTTCCAGCAGTTGTGCGCGGTTGCCGGCGGCGACCTGTGCCGAAAAGGTGGGGAAGGCAACGGTTGCCACGGCCTGGGCAAAGATGCCCTGCGGCAGCAACATCAGCAGCCAGGCGTAGTTGAGGGCGCTGAGGCTGCCGTCCGGCAGACCGCTGGCCAGGATCGTGTTGACCAGAAAGTTGAGCTGCACAAAGAGCAGCCCCAGCACACGCGGCCCCATCAGCCGCGCCACCTCCCGCACCTGCGCATCGTCGACACCAAAACTGAAGCGGTAACGCACCTTCTGCCGCATCAGAGCCGGCAGTTGCACAAGCAGGTGCAGCACGGCGCCGGCGGCCACGCCGACCACAAGACCGTGGATGCCAACAACCGGGGCCAGTAGCCAGGCGCCGGCGATGATGGCGCAGTTGTAGAGCACAGGCGCAACAGCCGGCAGCAGGAAATGCTGCACCGCGTTGAGCGCACCCATGATCAGGCCGCTGGCGCCAAAGACGACCGTACTTGCCAGCATCCAGCGCATCAGCGAGACGGTCAGCCGCTGCTGCTCGATCGAGAAGCCCGGCGCGATCACCCTGGCAGTGAGCGGTTCGGCAAACAACATCGCCAGCCCGCACAGAAGGATGAGGAACAGGGTCAACAGATTCAGAACGCGGCTGAACAGCAGCCACGCCTGCTGTTGGCTATCCTCTGTCCAGGCGGCGGCAAAGGTGGGGATGAACGCGCTGCCCAGCGCGCCGCCCGCCACCAGTTGAAAGAGCAGGTCAGGGATACGGAAGGCGGCCAGGTAGGCGTCCAGATCGGCCGCAGTGCCGAAGCGGGCGCCGATGATCATCTCCCGCAGCAGACCCGTTCCCCGGCTGAGAATGAACAGCAGCATGACCAGCGTCGCTGCGCTGGCGATCCCTTTGCTATCCAGCGCCCGCACACCGCCCTTGCCGCTCTGAGATTGCGAACTGCGGCTGTCCGGTTTCGTCATAGCAGAGGAGGATGATTCTGGTGAACGCTTGCCATTTTTTGCCTTGCAGGAACAGTTCTGTACAATATGCCATCGTCTCAGTTCAATTTTCGGTAGTCAGTTTTCGGTTGACAAGAGCGCGCTCACGAAAGACGCTAAACTGAAAGCTGCCAAGGTAGAAATTCCATGTCCTCCGCCTATCTATCTGTGAACGCTTGGCGCGAGATCCTCGCCCGCGTATTCAATGACCCCGACCTGCAGTCCAATATCAGCCCGGACTGGTTGATCAACCCCGCAACTCGACGCCGTCTCAAACTGGACTATCTGTGCCAGTCGATAGGTGTCGCCGTGCGCTTCTCCGGCCTGACGGGCAAAGGCCGGCGCCGGCCCGGCGACCGGGAACTGCTGGAGGAAGACCAACGCGACCAGATACGCGCTGAACTGTGCCGGCTCCATGGCATTCACCTGGCTGTGATCGACCCGTTTGACGAACCGGTCAAGCAGATGGACCGGTTCTTGACGGTGTTGAGCCGGGCCAGCCGTCTGACAGCCCAGGATGGCCGTACCAGCCGGGAGAAAGGCGTTTCCATGGATGCCCTGGCCGCGGCCGTGCAAAGCGCCTATCAACTGCGCTTCTCCCTTTCCAGGAATCCGGATCAGACGGTTGGAACTCTGGCGGATGCCTGGCGAGACCGGGAAGCGAACATTGCTACCTCGTTGCAGCAGGCGGCCGCAGTGAAAACACCGCCGCCGACCCGGTCGCAACAGCGCACACTGGCGCAACTCGCTTGCGGGCAGCGCATTGTCCACACGCATTTCGGTGACGGTGTGATTACGGAAGTGAGCGGGGAGGGCGAGGGAAAACGTATCAAAATCCTCTTCGATGGCGACCAGGAACGCACCTTTCTCGCTTCCCTTCTGGCCGATAAGTTGGAAGCGGCTCCCTGACAGAAAAGAGATACACGGAGACATACCCTCACTCGCTCCGCAAAGTTCAGACCCTCCGTCCCGCAGCGCCCGCCCCCCCAACAGTGCAAAAACACCCTTACTGAAAATGCAAGGGTGTTGATGAGCAGGAGTGGATCATTGCGCTGCCACTTCGTTGTCTGCCCGCAATTTGATTTCAGATGCGCGACCGCGCCGGTACGTGTACCCCTTTTTCTCGCGCGCGGCAGCCGCGGTCAAAACGGGCAAAGCTACCCTTCTTCTTTTGTGGCGCTCTTGGATTCACTCGGTGAGTCGCTCTTCGCTTCCGCCTTGGTTTCGCTCTTGGACTCGCTCTTGGTTTCGCTGTTGGATTCACTCTCTGTGGATTTCTCCGGCTCAGAGCCATTGCTGTCTGACTTCTCTGCCGCGGTCTTCTTCTTTTCATCCTCCTTTTTGCTATCGGTGATGTACCACCCACTGCCCTTGAAGTGAATGGCCGGCTTGCTCAGAAGCCGGTTGACATCGACCGAACTACAGGCCGGGCAAGCGGGAAGAACGGTGCTGGAAAATGACACGATGCGTTCGTATTGATTACCGCACTCTTTGCAGGAAAATTCATAAATAGGCATCGAACAGTCTCATCCTTGTCGTAATTTTCTTTTGTCAAATCCGCGGACACAACTATACTACTCGAAGTCCTCTCATGTCCGGTCGTATTGTGTCCTGCACGGTAAAGGGCACTCTCTGCAAGTATACCTTCTTGTAAAACCGTTGTCGAATCTGAATAGCGAATTTGACATAGGTTTTGGGCGGACGGAGTCTGTCTTTGCCGGCGCAACTCTTGGATCCTTCAGACACAGGCAACACGCCCAGACACCGACTTGCAAAACGGTTAAACCCACCCCCTGCCGATGTCTTTCGATTTTGTTCGAGACGCAATCGAAAACGGATCTTACGAACCGGAAGGTGTCTACCTGACAGCGCCATTTGAAGGTCGGCAACGTGTCGTTCAGGAATGGGGGGCCCGCCCGGAATACTACCGTCGCTTTGTCGTGGGAACCAAAGCGCTCCTCGGACACAATGGCGTCGACTTTGAAATGTCCCCCAACGGCAGAATCATCGCCGCCGACAGTGGCATCATTACCAAAATCGGCAACGATCGCGAACGATATGGCCGCTTTATCTGCATATCCCACCCATGGGGCGAGTCTCTCTACACTCGCTTTCAAAAATTCGTTGTCGACGCAGGACAACGGGTGAAGCGAGGTGAACTACTCGGCTATTTCAGTCAAGTGTCCGAACCAGGACAACATTTTCATT
This sequence comes from Caldilineaceae bacterium, assembly GCA_965220715.1. Taxonomy (GTDB): domain Bacteria; phylum Chloroflexota; class Anaerolineae; order Caldilineales; family Caldilineaceae; genus Bin5. The sequence goes on along the minus strand of OZ244843.1, from coordinate 483,405 downwards.
TTGGCATCCGCATTGTTCCGTATGTCATCGTTGACGGCTGGGGCGGATATTCGAATCCGTTGCCCCATTTTTCCCCGCTGTCCATTCTGCTTGATTCCGATTGACCTTTTCTATTCTTACAAAAATATCTCTTTCATGATCTGATTGTTTATGTAGTATGACTTCGTAGGGACTGGGGAAATGGGGATATATGAATCCGGGAAACTATATATGGCGGTATGACACAACCTGTTCTATATGTAGTGGCGAGGCGGCCCGACGAGCGCGATTCTTATGGGGATAATTCAGAGGGGAGCGCTGGAAAGATCAGGACAGAAAGATCCGCCGAACAAATGCTCGACACAAGATGCAGTGATCACCCCCAAGTTATACCTCGCTGGGCATAACCTAGAGAAAATGGGGATAAAAGGGTGTCAGGGTTATGAACATACCTTATCCACTTTTTTAAGAGTTATCCCCGACTTTATCCCCAATTATCCCTCTTTTCCCCATATATGGACTGTTTGTCTACAGCCGTCATTCACAAAAAGTCTTCTGATTTCGCTTATGACACCGGCTGCAATGAAGAAATCGCACGCGTGAGGTTTATCTTGTTGTGGTGAGCTATACCCAAGGACGCAAGCCGGCCAACGATCTGTTTGAGGCCGCCCGTGCCGAACGGATCGATGCCAACGCGCCCCTGGCCGCGCGCATGCGCCCCCGCACCATCGATGAGTTCATTGGCCAGGAAGCGATTGTAGGCCCGGGCCGGCTCCTGCGGCGTGCGATTCAGGCGGACCGGCTGAGCAGCCTGATCTTCTATGGTCCGCCCGGCACCGGCAAGACGACCCTGGCCCAGGTGATCGCCAACACCACCGCCGCCAATTTCACCGCGCTTAACGCTGTCCTGGCCGGCGTCAAAGACATTCGCGCAACGGTGGCGGAGGCCCAGGAGCGCTGGGCGCTTCACGACCAGGGGACAATCCTCTTTGTTGATGAGGTGCATCGCTTCAACAAAGCCCAGCAGGATGCTCTCCTGCCCTGGGTGGAGAACGGCACCGTAACTTTCATCGGTGCCACCACCGAAAATCCCTACTTTGAAGTCAACAAGGCGCTGGTCAGCCGCAGCCGCATCTTTCAACTGAAGACCCTGACCGAAGAGCATCTGCGCCAGATCATTCAGATCGCTATCAACACGCCCCAACGCGGCTACGGCGACCGCCGCGTTGAGATCGAGAGCGAGGCAACAGATCATCTGGTCTCTATCGCCAATGGCGACGCCCGCGCCCTGCTCAACGCGCTGGAGTTGGCAGTCGAGACCACCGACACCGACCAAGCCGGTGTCGTTCGCATCACACTCACCATCGCCGAGGAGTCGATTCAGCGCCGCGCCGTGCTGTATGACAAAGAAGGCGACTATCACTTCGATACGATCAGCGCCTTCATCAAGAGCCTGCGCGGCAGCGACCCCGATGCGGCGCTGTATTGGCTGGCGAAGATGATCTACGCCGGCGAAGAGCCCCGTTATATCTTTCGGCGCATGTTGATCCTGGCGAGCGAGGATGTGGGCATGGCCGACCCCCAAGCCGTTCAGGTGGTCAACGCCTGCGCCGAAGCTTTTGACCGCGTTGGCCTGCCGGAAGGTAACTTTCCCCTGGCGCAGGCCGCGCTCTATCTGGCAACCACGGAAAAGTCCAATTCGATTATGGCATTTTTCGACGCACTCGATGCTGTGCGCACGGAACCTGATTCTGATGTTCCCAGTCATCTGCGCGACGCCAGCCGCGATAGCGAAGGGTTTGGGCACGGGGCCGGATATCTTTATCCGCACGCGTACCGCGACCATTGGGTGGCGCAACAGTATCTCCCCGGCGCGCTCCAGGGCAAGGTGTTTTACGAGCCGACGGGCCAGGGGTATGAGGCCAGGATCGGCGTCGCCGTCACCCAGCGTCGCGAGGCCCAGTTGGCCGCCATGCTGGAGGGCTTTGGCGCGCCGCCGGAAATTTTGACATTCGCACCCGCTGAGTCCGCCCGCGATCGCTGGCTCCAGCGCACGATTGCGCAATCCGGCGCAGCGACCGCCGCGCTGCGGGATCGCATTCTGGCCGGCGGTCCCCTTGAGCGGCATAGTATTGTGCTCGATGTGAATGCCGGCAGCGGTCTGCTGACCTGGGAGGCGCTGCGGCGCGCGCCCGAAGGCGGCGTCTACGCGCTTGCGTTCAACCAGGCGGACCGCCGCGCGCTGCAGGAGCAGGCGCAAAATCTTGACGAAGTCGAGCGGCCGATTGTGCTGCACGGGGCGGTTGAAGAGGTGGCGCAACTGCTCGATGTTGAAGAAGTCAGTTTTGATGCGGTCATTGGCCGCAACGCCCTGCTCGCCTCCGTCGACAAAGGGGCTGCCCTGGCGCAGCTGGCCGAAAAACTGGCCGCGAACGGCTGGCTTGCCCTGGCCGAGACCATACCCAGACATACGCAGAGAATTTACGCCTTGGGGGATCTCTCTCTGCTCCAACCGGAGCTTGCCGAGCGGCTGATCGCGGCCGAAGAGTCGATCTACACCGATGCCGCCGACACGCTGGTCAACTGGGACGACGACACGTTGCAGGCCGCCCTCTCCGCCGCCTTCCCTGAAGAAACGCAGGCCGGGCGGGTCTCGCTCGAGCGGATCGACACCGATACCGATCTGCGCATTACCGATGCGCACATCCGGCGCTGGTTCGGCCCGGCGCTGGGCGACCGCAAATCCTATGCCGAGCGGCTGGCCGAACAAATGCAGCCTTCCGAGGTGCAGCAGATCGAGAGTTGGATCAGGGGACAGCTATTGAACCAGACAGTGGTCTGGCGCCGCCGCACAGTCTTGTTACGGGTGGCGAGCCGGTCGAGCCGCTAGATGTTCTGTGGCCGGCCCAAAATGACCCTCTATCTGCACCGCCTGGGCTACGCCACCAATGGCAAATGTGTCAGACGCTGAATGCACGTTGTCTTTCCCATCTCGTGGTCTTGTAATTGGGGCCACCCATACACAGCAACTCTGTTCGGCCAGAGAGGAGGAATCCATGAAGGCCCTTGCCACATTCCCACTTGTACTCTTTACAGTGTTCTTGCTGGTGGTTGGCCTCAGCCATTCCGCTAGAGCCCAATCCGAAGATGTAGCAACGCCAACACCGCAAACCTACCTATCTGTGCAAGGGGAAAACATCGCACCGATGGGAAAGGTAGAAGCTTCTGTAAAGAATTCTAGTCTGGTGCGTGTGAATGATGGCGACGAAGGAACAATGTGGAATTCGCAGGACTTCGCACCGCAGTGGCTTTCAATTGAGTTCGATAGATTCCATCTGGTGAACAAAGTTGAGTTGGTTGTTACGCAAAATGAAGCTGCCTTGACTACACATGAAATCTGGTTGAGAGATGGTTCTCACTCGACGACTCCTTATAAGCGATTCGACAATATCCACACTGAGAATGGACAGACATTGGAAATCTTTGTCGATCCTCCGCGACACATAAATAAGGTGTATATTCTGACCAGACAGAGTAAGAGCTGGGTCGGATGGTTCGAAGTGAGGGTATTTGACGCAATTGAATTCATTGAGTGGCAACTCAACGAGATGGCCTCTGGGTTTGAGTTGCCCGTGCAAGTGTCTCATGCTGGCGATGGTAGCGGTCGGCTATTTGTCGTCGAACATAAAGGACGCATTCGCATCCTCAAAGACGGCGTTATCAATGATGCTCCGTTCTTGGACATCTCAGATCGCGTGAAATGCTGCGGAGAACAGGGGCTTTTGGGTGTCGCCTTTCCGCCAACATATGTCGACCGTCAGCATTTCTACGTGAGTTATACAAATGCTGCTGGTGAGACCGTTATCAGTCGGTTTACGACTACCTCCAATCCTGACAAAGCCGATCCTGACAGTGAGGAGATCGTGCTTACCATCCCGCAACCGAATGTGAATCACAATGGCGGCTCCATTGTATTCAGTCCCAGAGATGGCTATCTGTACATTGGAAGTGGGGATGGCGGCGGCATTGCGGATAAGCAGAATGGACAAGATCCCAGTACGTTGCTGGGCAAGATTTTACGGATCGATGTGGAATCTGTCGTCAAGCCCTACGACATTCCCGCCAGCAACCCGTTTATGGAGGTTGACGGCCATCGCGAGGAAATTTGGGCATTGGGCATCCGCAATCCCTGGGGATTTGCGTTTGACAGACAGACTGGCGCTCTCTACATTCCCGACGCGGGACAGAATAGGAGAGAGGAGGTTAATTTTCAGAGCGCGGAAAGTATGGGAGGGGAAAACTACGGATGGCCTGTCTGGGAGGGGAATTTCTGTAATCGATTTGAAAGCTTGTCTTGTTATATAGCTGATGTGGTCCTGCCCGTGTCCGTCTATGAGCACTCACAAGGGAAGTGCGTCATTGTAGGCGGTGCGGTCCTGTCAGGGATTTTCCTATATGCTGATTTTTGCAAAGGTAGCATTTGGGGTTTGCAGCGTAAAGGAGACAGATGGCAAAGCACACAACTCATAAGCGGATTTACTGCAATAAGCAGCATTGGCACTGACGAAACGGGCAATGTATACGCTACTGGCTATTCGAGGGGCATGCTTTATCGTCTCGTTCCAACTGCGAAAGACGAATCGATAGAACAAGAAGCAGCCGAGCAAATACCTTTTGAGATGCCTTGTTTTGGCCAAACTATCCTTCTGCAATAGCAGTCAGCCCCAGAATGACCATACCCTCGCGAAACGAGAGCAGCGGACGGCGGTACTATCCCGCCATCTTGGCTAACCGGGGGGGACGACTCTTTCTGACCGTCCCTAATACGGGCCAGCTTCTCTACCGCAAACGATCTGGAACTGCAAAAAAAGCCCAGCTTCCTGGCCGTTTCCTCCTGGGCAAGATCGGCTGTTTGGCGGGCCCAAACCATGAGCACATGGGAAGCATCCCAGGTTTTGTGCGTCAGCGTGCCTCCCGAAATGTTCTGTTAAATCGCTGGCGTACCCTTGCTCGGTGACACGGGTTACCAGCTCAACGCCAGCTTCTTCATCAAGCACTAACGCATCCTTGTTTGTCTTTAGCCACTCGACCAATGGATCTGGTCGATCTCTTGTCGGCCGAGGAAAGATAACCTCTTCATAGAACTCTTGAGGAATCTTGATCCGGCCGAGCCTACCCATCTCCAACAACCAGTCCCAGAATTCCGGCACCCTCGCGATAGGATAGTAATCTCGATTCGCGTCAATGAGTACATTGGCGTCAAGGAGGTAAAGTACGGGCATCGTCTATCGAGAACGGCCGGTGTCCAACAACGGGTGTACCTGTCTGGGCTTGACCCCTAAGATCTGCGCCGCCTTGGACGTCGACAGAGCGTCTGCTGCCATCATGCGCTCCACCAGCCCGATTATCCGATTGCCCAGTCGGTGTCGGCGCACTGTATAGTACCTGATCCTGGTTTCCTGTTCGCGTGCCTGCGCGCGACTTCGTTCCCGTTCTCCTTGCCATGCTTTGCGATATATGGCGTTCAACTGGCTGTAAGTCTCCCGAGTGATCAGGGCAGAACGATATGATTTGTAGGCAACCATAGCGCTGCTCACCTTGAACTCGTTCGCCCAAGCGCTGATTCGCTCCGCGATGGCGCCGATTTCGTCACAATCGTCGAGAGCAAGTCGATCCATTTCCCTTGCAGGCAGCAGGAACTCCCCGGCAACGTCGTTGCAGAACTGCTCTATATTGTTCTCCGCATTGCTTGCGCTGATCCCGGTATGACCGAGCAGCAAATGCACCGTTTCGTGCAATAGGGTGAACGACCAGGCTGGTCTGGCGTCCTGTTCGTTGATCACAATAAAGGGAGCCACTTCGTCCGCGATAGAGAATCCTCGAAAGACCGACGTCTCAAGCGCTGTTACGTAGTTGCCCAAATCCCCCTTGAGCAGAACAAATACACCTGCGTCCTCGGCATTCCTGCGCAACAGGTCAAAAGCGGCTGAGGCGTTTCGCTCGGCCCGGTAGTTTGCGGCATCGAGGCCCAGCAGCGACTGCAATGACTCCAGGACTACGGCGCGCCCACCCTCTATGCGATGAGAGCCGACGAAAGGCAGCGGCTCTGCTTCATCTTCGTCCTCCATGATAACGCGAACCATGCTCTGGCGCGCCCTGATCTCCCGGATCAACGCGTCCAACAACGCCTCTTCAGGGCTATGATCACTTTGGGGCAGAGTGCGGAAATCCACGCCCCGGTTGCTCTTTTGCGGTGGTTTGGAGAGATAAAAGGTGAGCAGAGGCCGGCGGTATTGTCCCACCATCGTTAACAATTTGGGGCGCGACGGCTCTTTCTGACCGCGTTCAATAAGGGCCAGCTTCTCGACCGCAGAGGATTTGGAACTGTCGCGGAAGCCCAGCTTCCTGGCCGCTTCTTCCTGGGTAAGACCGGCCGTCTCGCGGGCCCAGACCATGATGGCCGGATTGACCTTGGGCATCGTCCTGCGACCCCTCCTCTACCCCCCTCTGCTACCCCTATTGTGTAGTCCGTAGCGGTTGCCAGGCGCCGCCCACCAAGGCAAAAACGCTACGCCACCTCGCGCACCGGCGCGCCGCCCTGTTTTGCATCGGCCTTCATGTGGCAGATCTTATACTTCTTCCCGCTGCCGCACCAGCAGGGGTCGTTGCGCTTGGGCCGGTTGTTCGTGTTGCGAACCGTCTTCTGTTGAGATGTGTCCGACCGATTCGTCTGGATATTGCGCGCAATCGGTGCCGCCAGCGTCGGCGCCTTCTGCACCTGCAAACTCATAACCGTGGTCACAATATCGGTGCGGATGTCGTTCATCAACTCCTGATACATGGCATAGGATTCGCGTTTGTATGCAACCAGCGGGTCTACCTGCGCAATCGCCTGCAAACCGATCCCTTCCCGCAGTCTGTCCAGATCGGTCAAGTGGCGGACCCAGCGGTGGTCCACCGCGCGCAGCATAATCTGGCGCTCGGCATCGCGCAGCATATCAGCATCGATCTCCTCTTCCTTCTGATCATAGGTCTGTTGCGCGATCGCAGCCGCCTGTTCACTGATGGCGTCGGCGTCCGATTCCTGCCACTGGGTCGGGTCAAAGTTCTGTGGAAAGGGGAAGACCGTGCGCAGCGCCAGTAGCAGTTCTTCCGGATTCCTCTCCTCTTCAAAACGATTGGCCGTGTGTTGCTGCACAACCGCATCGATCTCGTCCGTAATCAGTTCCTGAATCGCAGGCTTTAGCGACGGTTCGTTCAGAAGCCGCCGCCGCTGCATGTAGATCGTCTCCCGCTGCTCATTGACGACCTCATCGTATTTCAGCACGTGCTTGCGGATGTCGAAGTTGTGGCCCTCCACCCGGGTCTGCGCGTTTTCGATCGCTTTGCTGATCATATTGTGCTTGATCGGCTGATCGTCCTCCAGACCGAGGCGGTCCATAACGCCCGTAACCCGGTCGCCGCCGAAGCGCCGCACCAGGTCGTCCTCCAGGCTGAGGAAGAAGCGACTGGCGCCCGGGTCGCCCAAACGCCCGGAGCGGCCGCGCAACTGGTTATCGATCCGCCGCGCCTCGTGGCGTTCCGTGCCGACAACGTACAGGCCGCCCACACCCTTTACCAACTCCTGATTCGTCTTCGTCTCGTCCCACCTCTCCTTCAGCACCGCGGCCCAGCGGGTGTTATAGGTCTCCGTCGGGTCCTGACCGTTCTTGAGCAGTTCCTGGCAGTGGTTCCACGCCAGTTGGGGGATACCCGTCAATTCGATGCCATCTTTGCGCAACTGATCGCGGGCGAGGCCCTCATAGTTGCCGCCCAGCAGAATATCGACACCGCGGCCGGCCATATTGGTGGCGATCGTCACCGCGCCGGGCCGCCCCGCCTGCGCAATGATCGTCGCCTCGCGCTCGTGGTTCTTGGCGTTCAGCACCTCATGCGGGATGCCCCGCCGCCTCAGCATACGGCTGACCAGTTCGCTCGTCTCGATCGCAACCGTGCCGACCAGTACCGGTTGACCCTCTTCGTGGGCGCCTTTGATCTCATCGATCACCGCTTCGAATTTGGCCGACTGGTTCTTATAAATCATATCTTCGTAATCCGCGCGGATCGTTGGCAGATGGGTTGGGACCGCCACCACATCAAGATTGTAGATGCTCTGGAACTCCTCCTCTTCCGTCTTGGCCGTACCGGTCATGCCGGCCAGCTTGTTGTACATGCGGAAGAAGTTTTGGAACGTAATCGTTGCCAGCGTCATCGACTCTTTCTTAACGCGTACGCCTTCCTTGGCCTCAATCGCCTGGTGCAGGCCCTCGCCGTAGCGCCGTCCCTCCATCAGGCGCCCCGTGAATTCGTCAACGATGATCACCTCGTTGTTGCGGATGATGTAGTCTTTGTCACGGTGATACAGGGCGTGGCCCCGCAGCGCGTTGTCGAGATAGGGGAGCATCTCGAAATGGGCCGGATCGTACAGATTTTCCAGCCCCAGCTTTTTCTCCACCACCGCGATGCCCTCTTCGGTGAACGTGGAGACCTTCTCCTTTTCGTTGACTTCGTAATCCGTGCCGGCCTGCATTACGCGTACCATTTGCGCGAACTGTCTGTAATAGTCGCTGCTCTCCTGCGACTCGCCCGAGATGATCAGCGGCGTGCGCGCTTCGTCGATCAGAATGTTGTCCACCTCATCCACGATTGCGTAGTGCAGCTCTCGTTGCGACTGGCGCTCCTTGTCCAACACCATGTTGTCGCGCAGATAATCGAACCCGAACTCGTTGTTGGTGCCGTATGTGATGTCAGCCTGGTACGCCTCCTGCCGCATGATCGGGCGCAGGTTCTGGAAGCGGTCGTCCTCTGCGGGGAACTCAGGGTCATACAGAAAGCTGCCCTTATCCGGGTTGCCGGCGCTGTTCTGGATGACCGCGGCCGAAAGCCCCAACAACTGGTAGACCGGCCCCATCAACTGCAAACCGACTTTGGACAGATAGTCGTTCGGCGTGACAAGATGGGCGCCCCGCCCGGCCAGCGCGTTCAGGTAGAGCGGCAGAGTCGCCACCAGTGTCTTGCCTTCACCGGTCTTCATCTCCGCTATCGTACTGGAGTGGAGGACGCCGCCGCCGATCAGCTGCACATCATAGGGCCGCAGGCCGATCGTGCGCCGCGCCGCCTCGCGCACCGCCGCGAACGCCTCCGGCGTCATTTCGTCGAGAATCTCCTGCTCCTCGTCCAGCAGCTCTTTGCGAATTCGTTCCACTTCGATGCGGGCAAAGCGTTGCTCATCGGTGCCCGCGACCGACGCGTACTCGCCTTCGGCGGCAACCAGCGCCTCCCGCAGCTCGGTCGTTTCGCCGATGATCCGCTGGCGAAACTGCTGCGTCATCCCATTGAATTCGTCGTTGTCCATCCGTGTGAAGCGTTCTTCCAGCCCGTTGATCTCTTCAACCAGTGGCTGCAGCCGTTTCAGTTCCTTCTCGTTCGGATCACCGACAACTTTGGTCAGAAATTTCTTTAACATATCGCATCCCTCTGTTTGCCAGTTGCCGACTGCAACGGTTCGGGCATTCAGCCACGGGCAAAATCGATGGGGGCGTCTCGCCTCCCCTTACGCAATACGAAATACGGAGGAAAGCGGTTCGTCAATGTGAATGCACATTTGTCTTGTCAGCCCCTCAATCACAGTCCAAACTGCTCTGCCTATTCTACCATGCACCGCAAAACTGCCAATGTAGCGGATCCTGCACGTATTCCAGGTTTCCATTCCTTATCAATCTGATAGCATCCTACTATGAGAAGAATAATGCAGCAGTACATACTTTCAGCGATCTATGCTACAATGTGAGCCGGGGCCAGTGTTGTCCGCAGGCCGCCTATTCCCTAGCCACAGGCCGCCGCAGTTAAATGAATCGCCGTCTTCTCGTCTTTTTCATCCTCGTCAACGCCTTTGTCAGTCTGACGATTGCCGTGACCGTCGTTTGGATAGCGGAGCAGCGGCGACCCAGGCCGGAGGAGTTGCTCGTGCCCTCGACACCGGCTCCAGCCGTGATTCTGATTGCAACGCCAACCTCGGGGGATGCACAGACAACCCCGGGCAGCGAGTCCCCCCCGTCTGCAACCCCTACCGCAGCCGTGGCGCCGCCTGATACGGGCGAGACGGAGATCTATACTGTCGTGGTAGGGGATAGTTTGTCGGCCATCGCCGCGCGTTTCGGCGTTACTCTGGACAGGCTGATGGAGGTCAACGACCTGGCCGATCCGAATCTTGTCTATGTTGGCCAGCGCCTGAAGATTCCCGTTTCTCAACCGGGAGTTGACGCGCCAGGGGACAGCGCAGCCGGCCTGCCGCAGCAGGGTCTGCAACTGCGTATCGAGAATGTCGGCGACTTGGCCGCAGAATCGGTGCAGGTAGTCAACGATAGCAATGGCGCCGTTGACCTGCAAGGGTGGTCCCTCAGCCGCGAAGGGGGCCCGATCTATACTTTCGGCAGCGTCCTTCTGTTCCCCGGCAGCTGGATCTGGCTCCACACAGGCTCTGGCCAGGACAACAGCATCAATCGCTATTGGGGTCGGGCGGTAACGGCCTGGGAAAGCGGCTCAACCGTTGTTCTACGCAACTCCAGCGGTGAACTGATTGCGCAGAGTACAGTAGCCGGTGGCGAATGACCACAGGCTACTACGAAAGGAAATGACGTTCCATGGCAGCGACTGAACCACCCGATAAACAGGATAGAGGGAGGCCCAGAAAGCGACGCTACTTCCGCCGCCGCCGGCGGAAAAGTGCCCAGGACGCGTCCCTCGCTACCGAGCACAGGGTTGACGACGATGATGCCCAGCCAGCGCAGCAAACTCGTCCCAAGAGCCAGAATCGCCGCCGCAGCGCGAACCGGCGCCGGTCTAACCGGCGGCGCAGCAGCGCCGTGCATTCGCAGGCAAATCAGACGCTGCCTGCCGAAGAAGAGAGTCAGCCGCAAGGCGAGGTGTATATCTACACCCATGTTCTCCGGCCAACATACAGGGAGGGCATCGGCGGGGAATTCCAAGCCGATCATTCGCTGAACCTCTCCAGCGCCACCGCCAGCGCGCCGGTAGGCATGGACTATCTTCTGGAGAGTATCGGGCGCCAGTTGGATGAGTGGTTCCAGCCGAGCGCAGACTCAACCGATGGCGGCGGAGTCCAGCAGGAAGAGCCAGGCTCCGCTCGGGAGATGGCGGATGAGAGCTACGCCAATGACGACGATTCCCATAGTGGATAGGGCCGCCTACGCACCACTACAGAGGACCGATCTGTGCACAAAGTAATCACGATTCGGCAGATGTCCGCACATGTGGGTGAGGCGGTAACCCTGGAAGGCTGGCTCTACAGCAAGACAGGCAAAGGCCGGCTCCAATTCCTGCAGGTACGCGATGGCGGCGGTATCTGCCAGGTGGTTGTGTTCAAAGGCAATGTCAGCGCAGAGGCCTTCGAACTCGCCCGCGCACTCACCCAGGAAAGCAGCCTGCGAGTGACCGGCACTGTCAAAGCGGACACACGCGCGCCGGGCATCCCCGGCGGCTATGAACTGGACGTGACCGACCTCGAAGTGGTCCAGATCGCCGCTGAGTACCCAATTCAGCCCAAAGAGCACGGCGTGGAGTTTCTCGTCAAGAATCGCCATCTGTGGATTCGCTCCAGCCGGCAGTGGGCCATATTGCGGGTACGGGCGACCATCATTCGCGCCATTCGCAGTTGGCTTGACAGCAACAGCTTCCTCAACGTCGACACACCGATCCTCACCCCCAACGCCGCCGAAGGCACAACGACCCTCTTCGAGATCGATTTCCACGGTGAACCGGCCTATCTGGCCCAGACCGGCCAACTCTATAACGAGGCCAATATCCTCGCTTTTGGCAAAGTCTACTGCTTCGGACCGACCTTTCGCGCCGAAAAAAGCAAGACGCGCCGCCATCTGCAAGAGTTTTGGATGGTGGAGCCCGAGATTGCCTTCTGCGACCTGAACGGGCTGATGGAGATCGAAGAGCAGTTCGTCAGCTACATCGTCCAGCGCTGTCTGGAGGAAAATGCCGAAGAGTTGAAGCTGCTGGAACGGGACATATCCTTCCTGGAACGGGTGACGCCCAGCTTCCCGCGCATCCATTACGACGAGGCCGTCGACATAGTCAACCGCGCCGCCGCCGCCGGCGAACTGGTGCCCGGCTATGAAGACAAAGTGCCCCATATCGAGTGGGGCGATGACTTCGGCAGCCCCCACGAAACCTATATTGCCGCCCAGTTCGACAAGCCGGTCTTTGTTCATCACTATCCGACAAGAGTGAAAGCGTTCTACATGGAGCCTGAACCCGACCGGCCGGAGGTCTGCCGCAGCGTCGATCTGCTGGCGCCGGAAGGGTATGGAGAGATCACCGGCGGCAGTGAACGTATGGCCGATGTCGACAAGCTGGTTGCCGGCATCGAGGAGCACGGCCTGCCGATGGCCTCCTTTGACTGGTATATCGATCTGCGCCGGTATGGCACCGTTGTGCATAGCGGTTTCGGTCTGGGCCTGGAGCGGACCGTCGCCTGGATCTGCGGTGCGACGCACCTGCGGGAGGCGATCGCTTTCCCCCGCACGCTTGGCTCTATGCGACCATAAGCCCTGGGAACGCGGCGCCGCGCCCGCTTCTCGGCCCTATCCGTTCACAACCGTGTTATACCTCTCAATTCTGCTTGTCGCCCTGATTCTTAGCCTCATCCTTACGCCAATTTCGGTACGGATCGGTCTCCGGCTCGGCTTGGTGGACAGCCCTGATGAGCGCCGCAAACACGCAGGTGTTGTGCCGCGCACAGGCGGGCTGGCCATCTTCGCCGCCTTTACCCTGACCGTGCTCGCTCTTCTTCTGCTCATGGCCGGGGCGCTGCCCCAACTCGATGTCTCCTGGTTGCCGCCCCAGAACGACCCCAAGGAGACTCGCCGGTTTCTTGCTCTTCTGATCGGCGGCGCCTTCTGCGCACTCGCCGGTTTTCTCGATGACCGCTATGAGTTCTCCTCGCGGCCCCAGTTCGCAATTCAGGCTGCTGCCGGCCTGATCGCCATCGCCGGTCTGATCTTTATCAAGCACGTCAACAATCCGTTCGCCAGCGGTTTTCTCTTCGGACCGGATGGATTCCCCTGGTGGCTGGTCGGCCCGTTGACGCTATTCTGGTTCATAGGAATGATGAATACCGTCAATTTCCTTGACGGGTTGAACGGTCTGGTTGCCGGTGTCACCGTCATTTTCTGCGCCATTCTCACCATTCATATGGTCTTCATCGCCCAGCCGCCCCAACTGAGCGTGGCGGTACTGCCCGTCGCGCTGCTCGGAGTCGGATTGGGATTTCTGTTCTTCAATTTTGCCCCGGCTCGGGTCTTCATGGGCAGCAGCGGCAGTTATTTTCTCGGTTTTGCCCTGGCGGCGTTGGGGATTATCGGCGGGGCGAGGCTTGCCACCGTTCTGCTGATTCTTGGCCTGCCGATTCTGGACGTTGTGTGGCTGATCTACAGCCGCCTGCGGCGCGGCGTCTCGGTCGGCCAGGGCGGGCGGGATCACCTGCACCTGCGTCTGCGCGACAAAGGCTTGGCGGAGCGCACCATCGTGGTTGGCTATTGGACCTTCTGCGCACTTTTCGGCGGCCTGACCCTGCTATTGGATGATCGCATCTACAAACTGGTGGCGCTGATTGGGATGGTCATCGTCGGTCTGTTCGTGTTGCTCTGGGCAGCCCGCGGGTCCACCAGGAGTGACAAATGAGCTTGGAGAACGCAGGCGGCTCGCCTGCATACCGCATCCTCGCTATCGAAACCAGTTGCGACGAGACCGCGGCCGCGGTCGTGGCGGACGGCCGCCATATCCTCAGCAACCGCGTCGCCAGCCAGATTGAGCTCCACCGGCGTTTCGGCGGCGTCTACCCGGAGGTTGCCAGCCGCCAGCACGTTCTCGCAATTCAAACTGTCGTCGAGGACGCTCTGGCGGATGCCTCGATCGCGCATGTCCGTGAGTTGGACGCCATCGCCGTCACCAACGGACCAGGCCTGGCCGGCAGTCTTCTTGTCGGTGTCAATCTCGCCAAAGGATTGGCCTTTGCCAGTGGCCTGCCGCTGGTTCCTGTCAATCATCTGGAAGGGCACATCTACAGCAACTGGCTATGTACCGACAGTTCGCCCCTTGCCGAATCTCCAACCTCTGGAGATAGCAACGGGCGCAGATGCGGTTTTGCGCCCGACATCGCGCTCAAACAACAAAGTGGTAGCGCATCCGACATCGCGCTCAAACAACGAAGTGATAGCGCATCCGAACAGTTCCCGGCGCTGATTCTGATCGTTTCCGGCGGCCATACCGAACTCGTGCTGATGGAGGATCATTGCCGCTACCGGCTCCTGGGCGCGACTCTGGACGATGCCGCCGGGGAGGCGTTCGACAAGGTGGCGCGACTCTTGGAGCTAGGCTATCCGGGCGGCCCCGCCATTCAGACGGCCGCAGAGACCGGGGATGCCCGTCGTTTCCATCTCCCCCGCCCTCTCACACGACCGGGTCGGCGGACAGAGCTCCAACCGGACGCGCAGGCATCTCCCCTGCCCGCCATCCTGCCCGTCCGTGGCGAGCACCGCTTCAATTTCAGCTTCTCCGGCCTGAAGACCGCTGTTCTCAATCTGATGCGCCAACTCGAACGGGACGGAACCGAGGCGCGCCAGCCGCAGACCGTGGTCGATATTGCAGCCGCTTTTCAGATGGCAGTGGTGGATGTCCTGGTGGGCAAAACCGCAGATGCCGCAACCGAGTTTGCCGTGAAGCAGGTCTGTATCTGCGGCGGAGTCAGCGCCAATAGGCTTTTGCGCCGGACCGCCGAACAACATTTTGCAGAGATGGGTCTGCCGCTGCGTTGTCCGCCTCTCTATCTGTGTACGGACAATGCCGCCATGATCGGCGCCGCGGCCTATCACAGGCGTTCATATATCGCAGCTCGGCAACGCTCCTCAAAAGGCCGCGCGCATCTGCAGGCTTCGGAAGTGGTAGCGCATTCAACCCTTCACGGCCAGCCGACCGAGTCGCCAACGCGCGATCTCCTGGCCCTCGACGTATATGCAAGCCTGCCTTTGGTGGATTCTATGCGGCTGTGAACGACCTGGGAGCGCAGGCGCGACGCCTGCTCTGCGTCTAATCGCCTGCGGGTGAATTGGCGGTCTGGGAAGCGGGCGGCGCGTGCGTGTCCTCTTCCAATTCCACCTCAGGGACCGCAGCCGCGTCGTCTGCATCCGAAACAACGACCCTTCGGTAGATGCCGGCGCCCTGCGCCTGCGTGACCGGGCCGCGGTCGCTGAAGGGTTGATAGTTCAACAGTTTGGCGTGGGTATAACTGCCGATCAGCCGCAAACTGGCGATGACCGGCGCGGCCAGAAACGCGCCCAGTATTCCCCCAACACTTGCGCCCACCACGACGCCGCACACTATCACGACCGGATGCAGATGAACGCTCGAGCCGATCACGCGCGGCACGAGAAGCTGGTGTTCCAACTGCTGAATGACGAAGTAGACACCGATTACCAGCAGCGCGAAGTTCAGGTGGCTCAGTTCGAGCGTGGAACTTCCTTGCGCCAGCGCGATGATAACGGCCGGAATCATCGCCAGAATCGGGCCTATATTGGGCAGAATTTCCAGCGCGCCGGCCAGAAGCGCCAGAATCAGCGCGCCCCGCATCCCCATCAGACTCAGTGAAAAATAGGTCGCCACACCGATCGTTAAAGAGAGGATGAGTTGCCCGCGAAAGAAAGCGTTCCAGATGTTGCGCAGCCGGCGCATCAACTCCACGCCCTCCGAATAATACTCAACCGGGAACAGCCCTTCCACATACCGCTGGATGCGAGGCGCGTCTTTGGTTAAGTATAGGCTGATAAAGAAGAGAAGCAGCAGGAACACGACCGTAGTCACGATGCTGCCAACAACCGTCAAGCCGATTGTCGCCGTGCTGCTCACCACGTTCGTCGCTGTACTCAGAAGCTGATTGACATAATCCAGAATCTGCTGCGTGCCGGGCAGGAAGCGTTCCACCGCAATCTCATCGGCGAACGTCTGCTGGATCTGGCCCACCACCCCCTCAAACGTGATATCGAGGCCGAGGATCTTCCCACTTGTTGGAAGGTCTGCGACCGAATTTTGCAGAAAGAGTAGAAAGTTTTCAGCCGCTGTCGGCACGTCAAAATAGAGTGCCCTAAGTTGGGACAACAAAATAGGCACAAGCAGAACGGGGGCCAGGAGCAACAGAACCAGGAACAGCAGGTATAAGACGATCGTGCTCACGCTGCGGGGAATGCGCAGCCGTTCACACAGATCGACAATCGGAATCAGGAAGTAGGAGACAAGCCCCGCCATAATCAGGATCGGCAGGACCGGGCGGCTGACCCAGAAAATGAGCACGCCGAAGACGAGGAAAACGATCAGGACTGTTCTTTTGGTCGCGGTATCCCACTCGGTGTTCGGCGCCAGAACTGCACTCGAACCTTGGGAATCAGTTTCTTCCGCTGTCGATGGCGGTGTTATGGAATCCATGGAATCCACTGTATGGAAGCGCGTTCCCCTGCTTTTGTCCCCCACGGCTTAAGAGAGGGGGAACAGTCTCGCATGCAGAAGGAAGCAGGACGAAATTCTTATACCATTCTACAGGAGAAAACACAGCCGCCGCCCTAAAGTTGCGCTTTGCCGTTTCGCATCCTCTATGGAACGCGGTCCTCCCGTCTGCCCCGCGCCTGCACTGCGCCATGCGTTCAATCCAGCCCCAGCGATGCGTATTCCCATTCGGCCACCGGCGTAAACTGGGATGGGTCCAGAACGGTCTTTGGGCCAAACGGCGCCGCCGTGACGCTGCCCACATCAACCGCGCCGTTCTCTACCGCCAGTGTTGGAAAGCGCCGGCCACTCGGGGTCGTGTGCGGGCGGTAGAGATCGCCGTGCGCCGCCAGCATCCGCGCCTGCACGTCGTCCGGCAGCATCGCCAGGCCCGCGAAGTAGTGGTGGCCGTTGCGCTCGGCGTGTTCGATGCCCAGCGTCGCCAGTACGGCCAGGTCCTCCAGCAGCGCCACCGGCCCCAGATTGCACAGGTCCTCGGCGCTGATGATATGCAATGCGTTCGGCTTCTGGCGCTGGCGGTGGCGGATGAGGCAGGTGTTGGCGATGCCTTTGAAGATGCCTTTACAGTTCTTGTGACTGGTGCCCACGTAGCCGTTTCCCAGGGCGGTGGGCGCGCTGGAAAGCTCCCCGTCGGATTCGTCAATGATGATCGGCGGCCGTGCCCGCCAGGCGCGCAGGGCCGCGCCCACCTCCTGGCTCAGAGCGATATCACGGTGGAAGGGCTGTTCGACGAAAAGCAGCCGCTGCAGAAAGCTGCCCAGGGCCGGGTCGGCGTTCAACCCCTCCCACAGGGCGCGAAAATCGGCAACGTTGTGATAGGTCTCGTTGCCGTCGAGCGTGTGCCGGTAATCGACACTGCGTTCGTCCAGCAGCGCGGCGATGCGTTGTAATCGCGCCCTGTCCGCGTCGATGTCGCCGCCAATTTTGATCTTGAAATGGGTCAATCCGTAGGCCTGGATCGACGCGTCCAGCGATTGGGGCAGCCCGTCATCAACCTGGTCGGCGGGCGGAATTTCCTTGTCGGTGAGGGGATCGATCATACCGACCGTATGACGAACGATGACCCGCTTCAGGGGCTTGGCCGGCAGCAGATCCGCTGGTGTATGGCCGGCCAGTTCCGGCCGCAGGCTGTCCAGGCGCATTCCCAGGCTGTTCGCGCGCACGGCCTGGGCGAAGGTCGTGCCCGTAGCCCGGCAGAAGCCGTCAATGATCGCCCGCTCCACCAGCGAAACACCGAACGCCCACAGCAGCGGCGGGTAGTCCGTACCGGCGGCCCAGTCCTCCTGGGCCTGGTACGCGGCCTGCCACAGGTCAAAGACCGAGTCCGCCGCGCCGACTTCGCGGGCATGGCGGCAGGCCGCCTGCACTACGTCGAGCATCTCGGCGATATCCTGGGCCATCGACGAATCGGGTACCTTGGTAAACCATTTTGGCGCCAGCCCCTCGGCCGCGATACCGTCCGCCTGCTTGCCGTCCACAACGACCCGTACCTGCAAAAAGAGGTGCGGCAGCGCGGTCATGGTGACGATGCCATAGCGGAAGGGCATGCGGTTGTGCATGTTGAGGATATGGAGATCAAAGTCGAGCAGGCGGATGGACATCTTTCGTTCCCCCGGTGTCTGTGCAAAAGCAGATTCTAGTGAACTACCGCGTACCAGTGCGGTTACCAAAAACGTTACGACTCAGCCATAGCCAATTCACCACCCTGAGTGCGGCGAGCCAAGGTGTTTCTCACTGACCCCTATCCCCTGCAGTTCGCCTGCGGGCGCAGACGCCCTCCGGCGGCTCCGGCCCGCTAAGGCGTGCCTGCGCACCCTTCGCCGCTAAGGCGGCTCAGGGCTGGCGGTCGCCGCTCCGCAGGCGCCGCCAGGGGCTGTCGCCCTTTTTGGGCGGTCGGGCCTGCGGCCCTCCCTTGTGCGGGGGGATTCCCCCCGCAACGCCCCCCTGAAAACCAAGAACGCAAAGAGCTTTCGCGTGCGAGTGGGGTTACTAAAAACTTACCTGATCACAGTCCAGACAACGCGCGCTCATAGCCGCGCATCGTCGCGATCTCGCGCGGCAGGTGAACCTCCGCCGGCTCCCAGTTGATCCATTCGCCGCTGAGATATCCCTCGTAGCCGCCGCCGCGTAACAGCTCCAGCACCTGCTTGTGATCGACATCCCCTGTGCCGAAGGCCGTATAGTCCGGGCGCCCAGAGGCGGTGAACAAGTCGTGCATATGGACATGGTGGATCCAACGCCGCAACGTGTCATAGGAGTCTGCCAGCGTCCAACCCTCTTGGCGCAGCGGATGCGCGGCATCCCAGTTTACGCCAATCGCCGAATGATCAACCCGTTCCATCACCGCGGCCACATTCGCGGGGCTGCACCAGTCGTCGTGCGTTTCCAGGCATACGACGACCCCACGCGCTTCGGCCCGACCCGCCAGGCGCGTAAGCGCGTCCGCCACGCCGCTGATGGCCGCTTCCCGGCTGATGCCGCCCGGGATCCGCCCGCCGAAGACGCGCAGCGTGGGCGCGCCGATGTCTGCGGCCAGATCGATGTACTGCAGCGATTCTGCCACCTGCGCGTCCCGGTCTGCGGGATCAGCAAAGCGGTTGCCCGCAGCCAGACAGCAGATGGCGATGCCGGCGTCAGCCGCCTGCGCGCGGAAGGACGCTCGCTGTTCCGCCGACGCCTCCAACTCCACCGCGTGGTTCTGCCCGCCGGCGGCCCGCGGCTCGATTCCGTCGTAACCGTACTGCGCCGCCAGCGCCAGCATCTCCGCGAACGTGGCCTGCGGGCAGGAAAAGCTCATAAATGCATAGTTCATCGCTTAAAGCTCCTATTCTGTAAAATTTCCTCTGTTAATCGAACTTGGGGCCGCGGCCGCATCAGGCTGCAGATATCTCCACCGCCTCCCCCCTTTCCGCCGACCGGTACAGCGCATCGGTGATCTGTTGCACCACCAGCGCCTGCGCCAGCGTCGTCTTGGGAGGACGGCCCGTGCGGATCGCCGTCGCGAAGTCCTCCAGCAGGGCGCGGTGGATGTCCATGTAGGATTCGCTGCCCGTCCACAACGTCTGGGGGGTCGTTCCATTGGCAAGGTCGCCTTCGTAGTACAGGATCTCCTTCTCCTGCGCCGGCGTCATCCACAGGCGCAGCGACCCAGCCTCACCAATCACCTCCCACGATGTCTCCGCCTGTGCCGCGGTGTACTCGCCGCGCTCATAAGTGAGCGCGATACCGTCGGCGCAGCGCACCAGCCCGGCGATGTGCGTCTCCGCATCCGATGCCGGCGCAACCGTTTCGGCGAAGGTGGCTGGAACGCCCCAACTCTGCGCCAGGACCGTCTGCGGGCGCAGCCGCCAGCCGCTGATACCCAGCAGATAATCCAAATCGTAGCTGCCCCAGTTGACAAGAATGCCGCCGCCATTCAGTTCGCGGCTCAGCCGCCAAGCTGGCGGCGGCGTCTCCGGCGCTGGCCTCGCCGGCGTGATCGCGCGGCAGCGGAGCAGACGCAGCGCGCCCAGCTTGCCCTGGCCGATCCAGTCGGTAACAGTCCTGGTCGATTCCAGAAACTGAAAACGGGACGAGCAGCAGGCCGCGACCCGGTCCCCCTGAACAGAGATCAGCCGGCGCACCTCGTCCGCGCTGCGGGCCACCGGTTTTTCCGTCAGCAGATGTTTGCCCGCGCGCAGAGCCTGCATCCCCAATTCGATGCGAAAACCGGCCGGCAGCGCCAGCACCACAGCCTCTACCCGTGCATCGGCCAGCAACGCTGCGCCACTGCTGTAGACCGTCTCCACCGTATGGGCCGCAGCTGTCTTCTCCGCCAATTCCCGCTGCACGTCGGCGACGGCCATCAGCTCGATCTGATCGGAAGCCGCAGCCGCTTGCGCGTGGACGGCGCCAATCGTCCCGCAACCGATGATGCCGAGTTGCAAAGGGTTCCCCCGTCCTCCCTGCGGTGATCGCTGCGCGCACATCTCTTTGTCTTGCCTCGCTAACCGTAGGGGCACCCCTTGTGGGTGCCCTCCCCCCTGGTGCGCGCGCCCTCGTTATCCAACCGTAGGGGCACCCCTTGTGGGTGCCCTTCCCCCTGGTGCGCGCGCCCTCGTTATCCAACCGTAGGGGCACCCCTTGTGGGTGCCCTCCCCCCTGGTGCGCGCGCCCTCGTTATCCAACCGTAGGGGCACCCCTCGTAGGTGCCCTCCCCCTCGTGGGCTTGACTCTGTTGATGAAACGTCGACACTTTTCCTCTGACCCTGCATAGGTTAGAGGGTGTCCTTGCAAAAATGCGTAAAGCTTCTGCCACTGTTGGTCGGCAGTTCTATAAGTAGACGTCCTACTATTGTTGCCAATCTGTCAGTACTCAACAAACGTCAACGAGCCCTAAAAACTAAAAACCAGAAACTAAAAACTGAATTCCAGCGCCGGGCCAAGCACCGCCGTCGTCATACCGGCGTGGTTTTCCCGCCCATGACCGCGCGCGATCGCGCTGACTGAGCGCGCCGAGCAGCCGTGTTCACGACCGTCCGGGAAGGCTGCGCGCGCCAACAGAAAGTAGGTCCGCGCCAAGTCCACGGCCCGCACCGCAAGCGCGCTGTCCCCCCCAATCTCCGCCGCCACCGCCAGTGTAATCGGATTGTGGCGCCGCGCGCGGCCGTCTTCCAGCCAGCGCGGCGTGTCGGAGCGCTTGCCCACGCCCGCTGCGCGGCGGGCAGGGCGTTTGTACTCAGTGTCCAGCGTGACTTCGGTGATGTCGAAGGGGTCGAGTCGGGCCACAGCCGCCAACACCGCCTTGTCGTAGCGCCCATCGCCCGTCCAGCGGCGATAGGCCCGCACCGCATCGGCGGCCGCGCCCGCGTCCGCATCAGCCAGTTGCGCCGCCAGCGGCTCCAGCAGCCGTTCGGCCGCCTGTCGAAAGCGAAGTTCGCCGCTCTCCCGCCACAGACGCAGGAATGTATTGACGGCGTCAGAGCCAAGCAGATTCTCCGCCCGATCGACCTCCGACTGCAGGTCGGGGGCTTCGCCCATGAAAGAGTAGTAGAGCGCTTCGTCGTCGGCGCTGAACTGGTACAGAATGTCGACGGGGGTCAGGGCAATCGGCAGCGCGTCCCCTGCCAGAATGGCGTCCGCCCACTCCCCCGCATAGACCGTTGCCAACTCCATATAGCGCTTCTTGATTGTCTCCGTCTCCTGGTTCGACGCCGCCAGCAAGCAGATGTTGACGCAGCGCAGGTGGTCCGGCGAATTGAGCGCCATGCCCGGCTCTTGGCGCAAACCGTCCGCGCCGAAGAAGAGCGAGTGAAAGCGCCGTCTGTCCCAATCGAACCAGTCCGGCGCCCCGGTCGACCAGTTGCCCATGTGTTCGGCGGCATCGTCCAACTGCCGGGTCGTCTCCCGGTCGTCCGGCAAGACCCGTTGCAGCGCCCCCAGGAACAGCTCATAGTGCTCCGTGCCGTGGTGCGCCTCCTGCATGCGCCAGTAGCCATGCCGCCACTGTTGCGTTTGGGTGAAATGATCGCGCATACGATCGCGCGCCTGTTGCAGAAAGCGCAGAATGCGTTCGTCCGCACCGGCGCGCAGCAGCGGCTCCCAACCGGTGGTGTAGGTGCCCTGATCATGGACATCCGTGGCCGGCTCGTCCGCGTAGCGATCGATGGCTTCGTATGCCCACCGGCGCACGTCATCCAGGAAGCGTTGGCAGGCGTGGGGCAGGTCGTGGGAGGGCTCGATCTGACGCCTGTACATGGCTACCCCTGCAGTTCAATCTTGAATGTATAAGCGTGATCGCACGGACGTCGACTTGGCGTGCTGACGGTCAGCGCGTTCCCGTCCTGCTTCCAGGCGACAGGCTCGTCGCTGCCGAGCATCGAAACGCCGCCGATGCGCCCGCCGAGCGACGAGCCGCTTCCCAGCGAGGTGATGGCGGCCTCGCCGCCGGGCCAGCCCAGTACGATGGCATAGAGAGCATTGTCCTTCTGCGTGAAGCGCACATCCTTGGCGGTGAGGGGCTGATTCTTGCGCTCGGACATATGCCCGGCCACCACAGCCGTGTCGCCCTCACCGAACCGCTCCCAGTGGCGCGTCCCGTAAATGGCCTCCCCGTTCACATCCAGCCAGCCGCCCAGATCCAACAGCAGTTGCGTCGCCTCCGCGGGGATGACGCCGTCGGCGCGCGGACCGACGTTCAGGAGCAAATTGCCGTTCTTGCTTACGATGTCGATCAGATCGTGAATGATCGTTGTGGCGCTCTTGAACTCGTCGTCCTTGATATAACTCCAGGCCTTGTAACTGACCGCGGTGTCCGTCTGCCAGTAGTGCGGGCGGATGTCGTCCAGCTTGCCCCGCTCCACATCATAGACCGCGACGCCGTCCGGGAACTTGTCCTTATACTGGAGGATAGGTTCGCTGCCCCACTCCAGCGCACGGTTGTAGTAGTAGGCGGCGACCTCCGGGCGGTATGGCTCGAACTCATCGAAATGCCAGCCGAAATCGAACCAAAGCACATCCGGCCGGAAATAGTCGATCATCTCAAGCGTGCGCGCGTACCAGTTCTCCAGGAAGTTCCAACTGGCGGGCGCGTCTTCCGGGTGAGGTGGGTTGTAGAGTTCCTCCAGGCCGGGCTGGGTGGTATCGAAGTCATCTGCGTAGCTGTAGTAGCGCCAGTTGAAGGCCCGGTGGCTGGAGACGCCGAATTTGAGACCGGCCGCTCGCGTTTCCAACTCCAACTCCTTGCAGACATCCCGCTTTGGCCCCATCAGGGCCGCATTCCAGCGGGTATGGGTGCTGGCGTACATCGGGAAGCCGTCGTGGTGTTCGGCGACGGGCACGATGTAACGCGCGCCGGCCTTCTGGAACAGATCGATCCACTGGGCCGGGTCCCAGTTTTCCGCTTTGAACAACGGGATGAAATCCTTGTATCCGAATTTGGACGGATGGCCCCAGGTCTGTGTGTGGTGCTGGAAGTAGTTCGACCCCTTGCGCGAGACCTCGTCCCGGTACATGAAGCGGGGATACCATTCGTTATTAAAGGCGGGGACGGAATAGGGGCCCCAGTGGATGAAGATGCCCAGCTTATCGTTCATAAACCATTCGGGCACTTCATAGTTCTGCAGGGAGTCCCAGTTCGGTTCGTAGCGGAAATCCGTGGTCATTGCATAGCTCCATAGAGGTTTACTGCGCGTGAAAACGGCCGGTTGCCCGCCGTCATCTTGATGTCAGTAAGGACGAGGAGTGGTTCAATGCGCTGCCGCTTCGCCATATGAGCGCCGATATTCCTGGGCAGTATAGAGGGGGACGCCCATAGTGTCCAAACCATGCGGGCTGAATTCTTGCCCGCCGTTGACGCCGGCAGTTGGACATTCGCGGGCGGGCGCACAACCCCGCCTGCCTCGCGCGGATGGCTCGATCCACAGGCCGCTTTTCACTCACACAGGTCACAGTGCAAGAACTGACGGGCCAGCAATATGCCGAGCGCCGCGCACAGGAGGCTGATGCCATTGTTGGCCAGGATATTGACAAGGCCGCCCCAGACGCGCCCATTCTGCCAGAAGGCGATGCTCTCGACGGCGAAGGTGGAGAAAGTGGTAAAGGAGCCGAGGAAGCCGACCATCAGCAACAGCCGCAGCTGGGGTGACAGGGCAAGATAGTGGGAACCGGCCGCTACCAGGAAGCCCAGCAGCAGGCTGCCAGCGGCATTGACGGCCAGCGTTCCATAGGGGAAAGCCAGCCCCAACTTCCCTGCCAGCCATAAGCTGACAAAGTAGCGGGCGTTCGCACCCAGCACTGCGCCCAGGCCGATCCAAAATATGTTCGCCATATTTTCGCTCGTCTACCTGCCCATCACCGCCCATCCCGCACTCGCACGCAAAGGGCGATGCGGTAAAGCCTGCAACGTCCACAGCTCAGACAAGGCGTCCGGCCTGTGAGCGAATGCGCCCGTTGCGATTTCCGGCGGTTGGGCATTGGGCAGCGGGCGAACAGCCCCGGCTGCCTGCTGCTCACTCAGTCTCAGGCGTTGCGACTTCCGGCGTCGGGCTCGCTAGGGGCCCAATCCATTCCGTGTACAGCAGGTCGGCGACCTGTGGGTTGACCCGGCGCAACTCCGCCAACATATCCAGGGGCGTTACGATTTTGTATTGATAGTTGGCCAGATAGTTCTGCAGAAACTGCTTGAATGCCCGCTCTCCCAACGTACGGCGGATCGCGGAGAAAAAGAGCGCGCCCTTGCCGTAGACGATGCCCTCGTATTGGACTCCGTCTGCAAAGGCCATCACCGATTGAGCGAGCGCAGTGTCCTCGTCGCGGCTGATCAACGCGTCAACAACCGCCTGCCAGCGGCGGAATTCCAGAATGTTGGCCGCGTCCTCGCCATGCACCGCCTCATAGTAGATGCGGCTGGAGTATTCGGCCAGCCCTTCATCAACCCAGGGCTCGTTGACCGGATCGTTGTGGACAAGCTGGTACCACCACTGATGCGCCACCTCGTGGACCGCCCGAATCTCCAGTTGATCCCGGTACCGGTCATACAACTGCACGCCCAATAGAAAGACCTGCGGGTATTCCATCCCCCGAAAGCTGATCGGCGCGGACGCCACCCGCAAATCTGCGTATGGATAGGGTCCGAACCAGTCACTGTACACCCGCAGCGCCGCCGCTGTGTGCTGTAAAACAGCCCGCCCCGCCTCCTCATGCCCCGGCAACCAGTAGCTGGTGACGAGCGTGTCATATGCGTTCAGGCTGTCGGATTGAAAGCGACTGCTCATGTGGACGATGAACTCGCGCGACGGCTCCGTCTCCCACCGGTGTTGGATTTGCCCCCCACCGACCACTGTGGAGGTGATCAATCGGCCGCTCGCCACCGGGATCTGATCGATCGGGACGGTGCCGGAAATAACAAATGTGGATATGTAGTTGAAGGCCGCGTCCCCGCGGCTGATACCCCTCTCCAGCCACCAGCGTCCGCTCGCCGCGGTCGGCCCCGGCTGATAAACGGCCAGCGAGGGATAAAAGAGCGGCAGGCTCACGAAATCCTGGCTGTAGCCGAAGAGACGATAGGCCCCCGACGTATCCGCGTTCCAGTGCGGGATGCGCAACAGCCAACTCACATAGACAATCGTTGTCTGCCCGCGCAGCAGCGCCCGCGGCAACTCCACCCGTATCGCTGTGTTCTGCTCCAAATAGATAAAGGGCACCGTTCTGCCCTCGACCGTCACGTTTTGAATGCTGAAATCGCCGCCGTAGTGATCCAATGCCGGATAGAGGCGAAAGACCAGGTGCGTCCAGGGGTCGGCGCTGGTGTTCGGGACGCGGATATGGGCCGATCCTTGCAGAAAGAGCAGATCTTCGCTGAGGGTAAACTCGATCTCATAATGCGGCATCGCCTCGGACGCCGACAGCGAGTCTTCCTCCTCCGATGAAGAGCGAATCCCGCTACAGGCGGCCAATAGGATCATCAACAGCAGAAAGCTGATTCCCACCGCGCCACACGAGGGGAGAACACTTCGCCCCTCTCTTCTCTTTCTTTGACCGCCGCTGGTTCCAGGTGTTCGGACAGTTGGCGGCGGCCCAACTCTCTCCTCTGCTTTTAGGGGCATCTGGCGATACCACGGGAAACTCTGCGTGTTTTTCTGATGCGCTACCGTTTCGCCGCATGAACGCCGGTGCCGACCTGATCCACCGGGCGTTCGAAGAGACGCAAACACGGATAAATTGCAGGTATGAAAGGTAACGTCTAACGTAGTTTATTATAGCATAGTGGGAATACACAAGGTAAACTATGCACGGATGTGCTATACTGTCAACGTCTGATATGAATCCATTCGAAACAAGAGGCCGTCTGCACGCAATACGCAATGTAGTAAAGCCATTTTCGATATCCTGCTGAGGAGAGACTGAATGTTTGTGCGAAGCGCGGCCGCCGCCGCGTTGGAACGGAAAAAGGAGCTGTTCTCCATATACGAACGCGACCGGTGGGAGGAGCAGAAGCGTGTGCAGGGATGGCTGCAGGAGTTGCAGGCTGAATCCGCCGCTTCCCTGAACCGCCGCCTCGACGCCATCGACGACGCCTGGCCCGGCGCACTGCCCACCCCAGAGTACGACCGCGCGGTTGGAATGCGCATCCCCTTGGGCGTTAGCTGGCAGAACCGCGAACAGGCCAGTCACTGGGCACTGGAGGCGCTCGACGGCCGGCCCGTGCTGGCTGTCGACGGCAGCCAGATAGTACCAACCACCGACTACGCCCCCCCGGTCGGCGCGGTGCAGATCGGCTGGTTCTTCAATGACCGCCGCCCGGCAACCGATGGCGACGCCGCCGGCCACTACGAAAAAGACATCGACTTTGAAGTTCTGGCCCCGGACGAGCTGCTCGACTCCGGCGGCGACGATAGCGTCTTCCCCAACTGGCGCGTGAACCAGCAGCGCTTCATTCTCGAATGCGCCAAACTGTGCGAGTTCATGGAGCGCTGCGCGGGGCGGCCGTTTGCTCGCAGGCCCGTCTGTTTTTTGGACGGCTCGCTGATTATCTCCTTTGCCGGCCAGCTGCGCGCCGGCCGAGAACACGGCTATATCCAGGCCGTGCAGGAGCTGCTGGACTGCTCCGAGCGTACACAGACGCCTCTGGTCGGCTTTGTGGACAACACCTACAGCCGCGACGTCGTCACCCTGCTGGCGACGTTGCACGGCCTGCCGGCGCCGGCGCACATCAACGACGCATACTTGCTGCGTGAAACCCTGTCCGACTGGGGCGATCGCAGTCCGTTCTGGGTATGCGCACGCCCGGACCGTCTCAGCACTGAAGGCCGCGCCGACTTCTACAAGCAAGTCTGCTTCTGCCTGGCGCGGCTCAGCATGGAAAACGCGCCGGCCCGGCTGGAGATGCCGCGCTGGCTGCTGGAATCCGGCCGCGCCGACGAAATCGTCGCCCTCGTTCTCGCCGAGGCCGTTGTCGGCAGCGGCTATCCCTACGTGTTGGAGGCGGCAGACGTCACCGCCGTCATCCAGCAGCAGGACCGCCAGCGCTTTTACAAGCTGTTCCAGGAGTTTTTGGAGGAACAAGGCATGGCCATGACCGTCACGCGCAAGCAGCGCAGCAAGCAGCTGCGGCGGTGATAACGGCAGTGATAACGGCAGTGGATAGTGGCCAGTGAGTGTCCAGGTCTTTGGTGTGAGGAAGTTGCATCATCGCAGTCTCTCAAGGGCAAATACTACGGAGTAGACAATGTCTTTCGCGGTAACAAACTACGAATCCCCCATCGGCCCCATCGCAATCCAGGCCACCGACACGGCGGTAAGCAAAGTCGAATTTGCCGGGGAACAGAGCGGAGAGAGTGAAGAGCAGAGCGGCGAGAAAAGCAGCTCCCGCTCCTCATCCCCGATGCAGCCAGGCGCGCATCCGCTGCTGGCGGAAGCGCAGCGTCAGCTGGACGCCTATTTCGCCGGCGGCCTACGCAGCTTCGACCTGCCCTTGGAACTGGACGGCACCCCATTTCAGCGGCAGGTTTGGCAGCAGCTTCTCAGCGTCGGCTACGGCCACACCGCCAGCTACCAGGCCATCGCCCACGCAATCGACAACCCCAAGGCCGTGCGCGCCGTCGGCGCCGCCAACGGCCGCAACCCCGTCGCCATCATCGTCCCCTGCCACCGCATCATCGGCAGCGGCGGCCGTCCGAAGTTGACCGGGTATGGGGGTGGGTTGTGGCGTAAGGAGTGGCTGCTGCGGCATGAAGGCGTGTTGTTGGTGTAGAAGGGGATTGGGAAGGCTGTGGTCGAGAAGCTTTCCCCTTTAGCGGGTCGTTGACCAGTACCGCGTCAAGACCTACAAGGAAAGCGGCGTTGTCAACGACCCCAACGCTTGGTTCGTCGAGAACCCGGCCAAGTTGGTAGCCCATCTTATACGACTGGTACACTTCAGCGTGGAGACGATGTGCATAGTGGAGGGATTGCCCCCGGCATTGGTGGATTGAACAGCGCTACCTCACGATTCCCTTCCAATACGAACATCAAGAGAGCGCATGGCCGCCGCACGTGGGGGACTTCGAGGCGGCCCGCCTTGCCGCAGGCTTGGCAACGGCCGCATCACCTGCGCAGAAGCGCGCGAGCAGGATGGGGACGGGATCGTCTGAGAAGAAAGTTGAGCGCTGAAATGCCCCTGGCTGCGTAACTTGAGAAGTCTATTCAAGGAATGAGGAACTATGAACGATCCACAGGTTGTTGCGCTGGTCTATACCGTCGGACACGGAGATTCGGTCAGTTACGAAAACGCGGATCCTTTGCGTAATTTCAAGACGCCGGAGTTTGATTTGACGGTGGAAGACAAGATCGCACGGTTTGAGTTCAAGAAGTTTTACGCGGACGAAGACGAGGCTCTCAAAGCCGTCGAACCATTCATACAGCAGTGGGAGTTTGAGACTGGAATCCGATGGGGACCAAACAGCTTCAGTTTGCGTTTCAAAGAAGCCAAAATAATAGACCGGAACCCTTCACCGCCTGAACCCGGCATAAGAAAACTTAGAGCCTCCGTCGTTCTTCCAGGACTCACCGCAAGCGCGAGGGTCACTCGCGGTATTCCACATTATCCCCCGCCTCCAGCGGGCGGTTCGGTTGACCTCGATGATCCCGTCGTGGTCAAGATGAAGAGTAAGTATGAACAATACTGTTTGGGGCGGACAACACTGCCGGACGCAGCAAATTTCTGCGTGACGGGTTTTAGAGAAAAGTATGGGTCCCTCTCTGAGGCTGTCAGGCAGTGTGGAATTAGCAAAAAAGTTCTCGTCAAAGTTAGCGAATTGTCGGCAAAAAAAGGCGGGAAGGATGCACGCAAAGCTGAAGGCTTTGGCGTTGAGTTTACAAGGCAAGAGAAACGATTTCTGAACAGAGCCCTCAAGGAGATCATTATCAGAGCGGCGCAGGTGGCCGCTGACGACACCCAGTGCCACCCCCAGATCACGATGGCGGACCTGCCACCTCTTTAGAGCGCCGCGGAATGTATTCACGCGTCTGGCGGTCGCCAGCGGCAATCCTTGCTACCAAACGAGATTCGATTGAGATCAGGACGGTATCGCTTGCGAACGGATTTTCTGCTGCCTGGACTTCCATTTGACAGCCTTTTTTTCAACCGGTATGATGTCTATGCGTATCATGTTCCAGTTCACTACATCACATGGAGGAGGACGCAAATTGTCTGATAAGCTCGGTCCATTCAAACTTAACACGGTCACAGAAGGGGATTGTCTAGCGCTGATCCCTAAATTACCGGACGAGAGTATCGATGTTCTCGTAACCAGTCCTCCTTACTGGGGCCAACGACTTTCGATTGGAATGGGAACTGAAGAGGACCCTAGGGACTACCTGAAGTTCTTGACAGACACATTCATGTCTGTCCTCCCCAAGCTAAAGAAACATGGTCTCATTTGGATTAATATGGGGGATGCATACAACACGCCGGTTAATTGGCGCATTGATGACAGGCAATACAGCTCTCTCGGGTCAACGAAGAACGGACTAGCCGAAAACAACTCGGCCTACATAAAGCCGCGGGCCAAGCGAAAAGCCTTCATTGACCAAGGTTGTGCTTGGCTTCAGTACGGCAATCTGCTTTCTCTTCCACATCGACTAATAATTGCCCTTAGTGATAATGGTTATTTGTATAGAGGAGAGGTTATCTGGAAAAAGAAGAATCCGATGCCCGAAGGTAGATGCCGCCGGCCGCATCGTCAGCATGAACCGATCTATCTTCTTGCACGCGATGAGCGTCATGCTTTTCGCGTAACCCCTCCAGTTGGTAGTGTTTGGGAGTTCGCCAGCGAGAAAATAAAGGGCCCAGCACACTATTCTCGTTTCCCCGAGGAGTTACCCAGGCGATGCATAGAGGCGTACGGTCAGGCGGAGTCTGATATCGTGATCTTTGATCCTTTCTCGGGTTCTGGAACAACCGGCATAGCAGCCCTAAAACTCGGCTGTTCCTACATTGGCTTCGAGATCGATTCGGAACAGGTTGTCGCTTCCAATCAACGTCTTGAAGCCGTGCTGCGAAGGCCACGTCTAGTCCTTTAAGGACTTTGAAAAACTTGCGACCGCTCAATGATGAAGCGAGAGAAGGCATCGTCAACGTTCCCAAAGTCACAGACATAGATTCGACGCTCCGCCGGTAATGTCTCCACACTTGGTATCGTGCTGCTGTTGTACGAGAAACAGCCGGTGAAATACCCCTCGTCTTCAATGTCTCTGCGTTTGGCACTCGTATGCCCCTTTTGATGTTGGGGCACACCAAATTCTCCTCGATTTCTTGGAGATTCGGATGGTGTACTCTTGCAGTCCATAGTCCAAAATGGTGACGTATATCCATGATTGCCAAGAGCCCTACTCATCGGGACATCATCCGTTCGTCGCTCCGCAATGCTGGCCTTTACATGGACAACACCAAAGAAGGATTCTGACGCTCCAGCAGTCATTATCACGTCTATCTTGTCGGGCTCTAAGCGGTCGCCGACATGAAGCGTATTGACAATGTCTTGCTTTGTAGCGTTATCCGCAATGACCAGATTTACACCATTCTGCTTCAAAAAGGGACCATAGTGGCGGACAAGTATTTCCTCTAGTGCCCAACCTCCGGTTCGCTTCCAGCTTTGGGCAAAGTCTAGCCGGGCAAACCGTGAGGGGTGGTTGAATGGATCACAGTAAGCCCTGTATACAATAAACCACCATACATCCGAAGGGTTGGCATGTGGCCACACCTCCATTGCATGCAGGAAGGTATTTGCGACAGAATCTGTCTTAACCGCTTTGTCTATGGCTCCATCGCTCGTAGTTAAGCGGGCCAAACCATCGCGCAAAGTCTTTATTACTGTCTCAAACTCCTCAACCGTAGCGTTCTCAAGTGTATACTTGGCGTCATAACGCGCATAACGAAAATGGATTACAATATCAGC
Organism: Caldilineaceae bacterium; assembly: GCA_965220715.1. Classification (GTDB taxonomy): domain Bacteria; phylum Chloroflexota; class Anaerolineae; order Caldilineales; family Caldilineaceae; genus Bin5. The sequence goes on along the minus strand of OZ244843.1, from coordinate 451,888 downwards.
TCCCCTTTTGTCAGCAGATATGAGGCGCCCCACTTTCGCAGTATCAGGAAAGGGTGGAAGGCCCTCCAATAAGTCATGCAATGTAATACCTATGGCGTGCACTACGGCCAACAGCATATCGACTGTCGGAACAATTTCGCCTGCCTCCAAGCGTCGGACCCATCCAGGACCCAAGATCAACTTATCCTCTATTTCATCAGTCGAAAGTCCGGATCTTTCCCTCTGGATCCTGAGATTGTCAAACAGACGCTTAAGGTAATCATTTGCCGTAGTCATTCAAATAGCTCCCGAGGGGAAATTCCCAGCGCATTGGAAAGCTTATGGATATTGATGAGACTTAGATTCCTTTCACCCCGCTCTACGCCTCCGATATAGGTCCTGTTTAGTTCGCACATCAGCGCCAAGGTGCCTTGGGATAAGCCCTTGCTTTCTCGGAAAGAACGTAGTCTTGATCCGAATTCTTTCTTGAGTAAAGCCTCTTGCTTCTTGTCCATGCAATTGATATGACTATAGTTACAATGATGGATTTCGGGCCGGCCTACACGAACGTGCGACTAACCTGCAGTACCCTACCAAAGGATTCAAGACATCACGAAATGTCTTGGATGTGAACAGGTTCGTTCTTTGTACCATCTGTTGTGTTGGTCCTGCAAGGAGGATAGCGGTGGGAGGTGGACTTGAAGCGGGTTCGTAGTCAGAAGTGACAGGTCCTTAGAACGGGGCATTGGCTCACAACGTCATAGACCACCCTAAGGGCGCCTCAGATACAAGGCAGGCCACGCCAATCGGCCATGCGCTTACGCACTTGCCAGATTGAGATTGCGGTGGGCTGACCGGCGATGTTGTCTCGTTGTTTGGTCTAGCCTCCTGGACGCTACACCGGACGTCAGCGCACGTCCGGTCGAAAAGAGGGCTGGAGCGGTAACCAGTACACGCGTCTCGCAAAGCAGGAAAGGGCGGCCTTGGTGGCCGCTATTGTCCCTAACCGAAGTGGCTGGCAAGCGCCTCTTCTACCCAATCGTTATACTGCCCGATTGCTTAGAACGGCTCTCAGCGCATCAGTCTCACTCACACACGACGCCGTCGTTGTCGCGGTCGGTCATATACTGGTAGGCGGGATGACTACGCGGCACCGGCTCGATGCCGTGCGCGCGGGCTTCAGCGCAGGTGATACGGCCGTTTCTGTTGCTGTCGTACAGCTCAAGTGCATTGCCGCCTTGCGGGGGCGTCGGCGGCGGCGCTGCTGCTGGAGGCGGCTCTGCACCTGGGTTACGAGACTTGTCCGGACTATGAGCTACAGGAGGAGGTCGCTCGTGGCCCCAATCCCTATCAGTTAAATGCACGCCCCATGCAGTGGGGTGGCACCCGCAAGGAGCCGGACCGCTCCGTGCTGCACGTAACACCTTCAGTCACGCTGCGCGGCATCCCCGCAGAGGCCCACGACTACGTGGTCAACGAGCGTACCCCGCTGGAGTGGGCAGTGGACCGGCTACACATTCGCCAGGACAAGGATAGTGGCATTGTCTATGATTCCAATGCTTTGTTCGCCGAGAACACGGCCGAGTTGGTAGCCTACCTTGAACGACTGGTACACATCAGCGTAGAGACGACGCGCATAGTGGAGGGGCTGCCCCCGGCGTTGGCGGAGTAAGAATTACGGCATCGACCAGCGCTCTTCTCCAAATCAGAAGCGCATGCCGCCTCTAGCTACTCTCACCCCAGCCCCCATTCGCGCTCACCAGCCAGTACCGCTGCGTAATCGTCTCCCCCGCCTCGAACTCGTACACCTCATCGAACAGGAACGCGAAGCTGGCGCAGGCGTACGGCGTCTGCCGCACGAACCATGTGTTGGTATAGCGTTGACTGCCTAGTCCATCGCCTGTGACGTCTGTTCGCTACTTCCTGGCAACACTTCCACCTGCCCCGTCTGTCATCTTCTGCAGGACCGCATAGTCTCTCGCAATCACTTCCTGGAAGCTCTCGGAAATTCCCTGCCAGTCGAGCACGTCCACCCGAATAGGCAGGTCGGATTCCTCGAACGCTTCCTTCAGCCGTGCAAGCGTGCTCCGGTCCAATGCCGTAACGCCGACGACTGCGAGGTCGAGGTCGGAATAATCCTTTGCAGAACATATCACGCGGGAACCGAAGGCGCGCACTTCGCAAGCCGGCACGTGTTCCGCCAGAATTTGCCTGACCGTTTTGAGGTGGTTTGGGCTCAGGTCAATCATTGCGGGCTTCCAGCGCCTTCAGCAGTTGCCGCGCGTCGTGCGTGAACCCTCTTACGGCTTCATAGACCTGCTGGGCCTTCTTGCTGTCATAGATATGGGAGGTTGTATTTCTTGCGTCGTGATGCCGCATCCAGCGATCAACATCGGCGATAAGTTTATGCGCCGCGGAGAGGCGGAACAGCTGACGCCTCGTCACGCCATCTGCGGTGTCGGAGCCGACGTTGGTATTCAGCCAGCGCGCCATCAGCTTCCAGGAAAGTTCGTAGGTTATCTCGAAGTGCTTTACGACACCGGCGCGAATGCCGATCCGCTCGATTTCGCTCAGCCGCCCCATGCGGGCTTCATCTTCGCTGGCTGTCAAGAGTTCATCATGCGCTTCGATCGAATCTCTCAGACTGTCCAGATGAAGTGGCATGATCTGCCCTTAGCAACTGAGTCGTTCCTGGACCAGATGAGCTTGGCCCCAAAAAAACTGGACCACGAGCTAAGGCAAATAACGGAGCAATTCACTCTGTAGGTGGAGGAACAGGTTCATGATCACGAAACGGCGGCGACACGCAGCGGCATCGTCAACGATCCCAACCGTTCGTCCATCTCAGCGTCCAATCCACCCGCATCGTCGCAGCGCATCCCGCCCCTACCTCCCCTCACCCGCCCCGCCACTCCCCAGCCACAGCCTCAACCTGCCCCGCGTCCCAACCCCCATTCGCGATCACCAGCCGGTACCGCTGCGTAATCGTCTCCCCCGCCCCGAACTCATACACCTCATCGAACATGAAGGCGAAGCTGGCGCAGGCGTACGGCGTCTGGCGCACGAACCACTTGTTGGGATAGCGCAGATTGGCCGGATGATCCAGAAAGGCGAGCGTTGACGTATTGCCGTTACCGTCGTGGCTGCCCGTGTAGGCCAGCCAGGTCGCCGGCTCGCCCATCGCCTCCGCCCCGTTATGCCCCGCCGCGGTGATGACTTCGCCGTTGTCGAACGAGCGCGGCCCCCGCCAGAACAGCCCGCCATAACCGGCCAGCGGACGCCCTTCCGTCGTCGGCGAGCAGATATGCAGCGCCTCGCCCCTAACATTGCGCAGGCTGGTCGTGAAGTCCAGCGTCCAGTAGCCCGCCTCCGCGTCGACCGTCTCCACCGCAATGCCCCGCGTTTCGTCGATCCAATGCTCGCCCGCCTGCGTGATCCACGAGAGCTTCTCCGTCGCCGCGAAGCGGTTGTCCTCCACCTCGATCGATTCCCAGCCGTCATGCCGCTGGCTGCCGTTGTTCGGCAGGTCGACATAGCCCTGTCCGTGGCGGTAGCTGCCCCCGCCCCAGAAGTTCTGGCCCTCCAGGTGGGCGATCGTCATCTGGATCCCCTTGTGCCACACATGGTCGTGCGGGCGGTAGATGGTGATCAGGTCGCCGGCCAGCGTGTTGACGGGGTGGAAGAACGGCTTGGGCGACTCGGACTGCGGCATGTCCGGATCATAGATGTAGCGGAACAGCGTCACAGCCTCCCATTTCAGTTCCAGCGAGGCGAAGCCGGGCGTGCGGTGACTGTGCGGCGCGGTCTTTTCATTGCGGGTATGGGTAAGAGCGAGAGCCATGGGTTTCCATTCTTTCAGTTGCTGATTATGGGTTTCAACTTCATAGTAAACGGCCCAAACTCGGCCGCGTGCAGTTACTAAAAACCAAAAACTGAAAACTAAAAACTATCCAACATCTCCTGCAGCCGTTGGCGCGCCGCCTGCGGATCCGCCTTGCCCTTGGTAGCGCGCATCATCTGGCCCATGAAGAAGCCGAACAGCTTTTTCTCGCCGCCGCGGTAGCGGGCCAACTCGTCCGGGTTGCTGTCGAAGGCATCCTGCACGGCCGCGTCGATGACCGACGTATTGCTGACCATCGCCAACCCTTCCCGTTCGACAACGGTCTGGGCATCATCTCCGCTCCCGTACATCGACTCCAGCACCTTCTTGCCGGTGTTGGCGTTGATCTCGCGCGCATCCACCATCTGCACCAGCGCGGCCAACTGCTGCGGCTGCACCCGCGTATCCGCGATCTGCCTCAAATCCTGGCCCTCGCCATCTGCATAGAGCAGGCGGAACAGCTCATCCGTGATCCAGTTGGCCATGCGCTGCGGTTTGCCATCCTCCTGGCCGTACGCCGCCACCGCGGCCTCAAAATAGTCGGCCACTGCTTTCTCACTGGTGATGGCGCCGGCATCCGCCGGCCGCAAATCCCACGCCTGCCGGTAACGCTGCTCCTTCGCGTCCGGCAGCTCGGGCAACGTGCGCGCCTCCTCCTCCACCCACTGCCGGTCGACCACCAGCGGCGGCAGGTCCGGTTCGGGGAAGTAGCGGTAGTCCTCGCTGCTCTCCTTCGAGCGCTGCAAGACCGTGCGCTCGCGGTTCTCGTCCCAGCCCATGTTCACCTGCTCGATCACGCCGCCGCTGTTCAGCACATCGGATTGGCGTTCGGCCTCGTAGGCGATGGCATTGCGCACCGCACGCAGGCTGTTGAGATTCTTCACCTCCACCTTCGTGCCGAGTTCACCGCGGGCGGCCTGCTCCGGCGTGCGCACGCTGATATTCGGCTCGCAGCGCAGCGCGCCCTCCTCCATGTTGCCGCTGTTGACGCCCAGGTAGCGCAGGATCGAGCGCAGCTTTGTCAGGAACGCGTAGGCCTCGTCCGCGCTGGCAATGTCCGCCTCGGTGACGATCTCCATCAGCGGCATCCCGGCCCGGTTCAGATCCACCAGCGTATGCAACCCCGCATGTGTGTTCTTGCCCGTATCCTCTTCCAAATGGGCGCGGTGGATGCGGATGCGTTTGACGCCGCCGTCGGGCAGCTCGATCTCTACCCAGCCGTTGCGGCACAGCGGCAGCTCGTATTGGGAGATCTGATAGCCCTTCGGCAGGTCCGGGTAATGGTAGTTCTTGCGCGCAAAGACCGCCGTCTCCGCGATCTCGCAGTTGAGCGCCAACCCGGTACGGATCGTGGCCTCGACCGCGGCCCGGTTGCCCACCGGCAGCGCGCCCGGCAGCCCCAGACAGACCGGACAGGTGTGCGTATTGGGCGGCGCGCCCTGATAGTCTGCGCTGCAGCGGCAGAACATCTTCGTCTTCGTCAACAGTTGCGCGTGGACCTCCATGCCCACGACGACGTTGTATTTCTGTTTCAATTGCGGCGCCCTCTCGGTGAAACCGTGTGCTTCACATTTCTCATCTTTACGTTTCGGCGGGGAGTTACCAATCTTGTTCGTTCAGCCAGTCTTTCTATTCTCCAGTCATTCTTCCTCTGGCATCTCTGCTGGCTCCTGTCCGTCAGTATGGTTTTCACCTGGAGATGGCATTACCAGCATCGACATTACAAATCTTCAAGGGATGCAAGCAGGTCCAGGACCAACACCGCCGTGTCTCCCAACAGCACCGGGTTGATGAATTCAATCGTATCGCCTCGGGTGTTGATGCGTGACCTGTCGTTGCCGAAGAAGGGAATAACTGGGATCTCGTAGTACTTGAAAAAGACATGATCGCTACCGCTGTAACCCTCCTTGATGCTCGTGTAGGACACTCCCTCTCTACTGGCGGCTTCTGATACATGCCTGGTTACCCAGTCGTCGCCCGGCCCCTGAAGAAATGTGCCTGACCCCACCGAATCCAGGTTGATCATGACCCTGATGGCGCTTAACTCTTCGTCGGTCAACTGGCGTACGTAATGCCCACTGCCGTTCATTCCGGTTTCCTCTGAACCAAAGGCGATAAATCGCAGTGTGAATGGAAAAACCGACACCATCTGGCTGGACCAGGGAGGCTGCGTCAACCTCTCTGCTACCGCCAGCAACACGCCTACCCCGGAAGCGTTATCGTTGGCGCCCACGGAGTTCCGTACCGTGTCGTAGTGTGCTCCCAGAATGACTATGCCTTCGCCGTGACCGGGAAGTTCAAGGATTATATTGCTGGAATTCCTCTGGAGAGACCCTATCCGCACTTGAAAATCCTGCATCTCCGGGCTGTAGCCGAACTCGGTAAAGCGGTCCATCAGGAACTCTGCGGCCTTCGATTCCTCTGCCGTGGCGCTTTGTCGCCATCCCACTTCTCTCGACAACTCGCACAGGTGGCCGAAAGCGGTACTGGCAAGAGCCTTACGATCGGCGGCGCTGAATCTCGCGGTAGCGGGCGGCGGAAGGACATTGGCCAGTGTCTCCTGCGCTATTTCTTCGAGTTCCGTGCAGGACGGTCCCGTTGCGACATACGGTCTTACACTTGTAGGGCCGTGGGCGAGATAGTAAGCAATCTCGTCATCGATGGGCCTGCAGGCTACCAGTAGAATCGCTACAAAAAGGGAAAGCCCTACCAGTGAAAATCTCTTGAACTTCCACCCAGCCATCGAGTCCTGCCTTATTGGAGTTTTCCAGCGCTGGAGAGCCATGCCGCAATATCCCCATATGTGAGATAACCTGAATTCCGAATGAACTAACACCTTATCCATCTGGTAAAATTGAGGCTCTTACCAGGAAACCAGCAAAGAAAGGTGCTCGATGATGAGTGCTATTGGGGCCAAGCACAGATATCATTATAGGTGACCGTTTCCCTTTTGCACGCCATCATAGCATAGGGCCAATTCCGAAACAAAAGAAGGCGGCAGACCACCCCGTTTCCACTGGAGGACAACCGCGACTTCTGGCTCTTTTTTGACACAGGCCACCCCCCCTGCTACCATTACCTCATGATCGGCGGTCCCATTGAAGCAAGCAAGCAAACAAACACAAAACGCCTCTCGCGGACTGATTATACCCTGCAATGATCTTCCGCCGGCCCCCTCATCGCGCCACTGCCTCCTCTCGAGCAAGAGCGCATCTCACCTTTATCATGGCAAGCGTCCAATCACATAGATCACAATTAAGTCTGACGATCTCCTTCTCGACTCTGGCTCTGATCGCCCTGCTACTCGTCGGCTGCGGGAACAGACGCGCGGTCGCCACTGCTACCACCACTGCTGCTGCCACCACCGCCGCCAGCCTGCCCGCGCCGACCGCAACGAGCAGCCCTGCTGCCAATGACACCGCGCCAGCCACCCGCGCGGCCGCGTCGACCCCTGCCCCCTCATCAACGCCAACGGCACGGTCCAACAGCTCTGCCCCCCTTCTGCGGGCGACAGCAGAAGCGTTCGCGGCAGCATCCCCCTTGCAGCAGGCCGTCTGGTTCCACCATGTCGGCGACTACAGCGAGGAGCAGCGGCTGCTCAGAACGCTGCTGACCGACCCCCAGATAACGCTGGCCCAACGCCAGGAAGCACGCTTTCAACTCGCTCTCTCCTATCTCGCCGACGAACAGCCGGCGTCCGCCGCCAACGTGCTGGAACAGTTCTCGCTCCAGGCCGGCTCCCTGTCGGCAGATGACCCCCTCCGCAGCCGCACTGTTTTCCTGCGCGCGCAAGCGTTGGCCGCTGTGGGACGCAACGCCGAAGCCGTCGCCGCCTACGAAGCTTTCCTGCAACACCACCCACAGGTCGCCGGCGTCGTCGAAGAGCGTATCGCCGATGCCTGGCTCGCCGCCGGCGATTGGCCGCAGGCCGCCAACGCACTGCGCCGAGCCGCCAATCATGCCGCCCGCAACTGGGAAAAGGTTCGTCTTCTCGACCGTCTGGCCGGCGTTCTCGAGGGCCATGGCCGCTGGAACCAGGCCGCCTCTGTCTACGATGAAATCCTTGTCGCGACTGAGACTCAAGCGGAAGAGCGCAACCGGGACGATGTTGAATTCGATGCAATCCTCGGCTACAGAGTATGGACCGTCTATCGGGTCAGCTATCTGTACCGCGCCGGCATCGCCTATGCAACCGCCGGCGACGAGGAAACAGCCATTGCCCGCTGGCGGCTGGCTCTGGACGAAGCGCCCGAAAGCAATTCCGCCTACCAGTCCCTCATCCAACTGGTGAACCGCAACGTACCGGTAGACCTCTTTGTGCGCGGGCAGGTCGATCTGTTTGCCCAAGCCTACTTCCCTGCCATCAACGCCTATGAACGCTTTCTGCAGGAAGCGCCGCAGGATGACCGCGCCGGGCAAGCCTGGTTAGGGCTTGGGCGCGCCTATATGGGGATGGGGCAGTGGGATGAGGCCATCCGTGCCCTCGACCAGGTGCAGAACTGGTATCCCGACTGCGGCTGTTTCGGTGACGCCTGGTTCATCCGCGCCCAGCTGGCCAATGCCCAGGGTGCGCCCGCCGCCGCCCGGCGCATCTACCGCACCTTCGCCAGAGATTACCCTGACCACCCGCGCGCCCCCGAAGCCCTCTGGCTGAGCGCGCTTTCCGCCATCGGCGCCGGCCGCGGCCTGAGTACCGAACCTGCAGGCCGCGCTGAGGGCTCAGCCGACTTTTTGGTTGAGGCTGTGGCTGACCTGCTGATGCTGGTGGACAGCTTCCCGGACAGCGCCCGCGCGCCGGACGGGTTGGCGGTGCTGGGGATCGGCGCCTTTACCTACAGCCATGTCGGGCTTGCTGCCAGCAGTTTTGAACGTCTGCTGGCCGACTATCCCGGTGTGCGGTCGGGCATATCAACCTACTGGCTCGGCCGTGCCCGTTATGCCCAAGGCGAGAAAGACGCGGCCCGCTCCCTGTGGCAGTCGCTCGCCGCCCAAGAGCCGGAAACATTTTACGGCGTATTGGCCGCAGTGGAACTGACGCCGCAAGGCCGTCCGGGGCAGGACCTCATCCCCCGCATGGAGGCTATGCCCGCGGCCGCGCTGCCCGACGACGACGGCAGCCGCGCCTTCGCCGAAAACTGGCTGAGGACGTGGCACGACGCGCCCGATCTGGCAGCTGCCGGCAACAACAGCAACCCGGGTCTGCCGCAAGAGATAGCCGCCCACCCGGCCCGGATCGGTGGCGAACTGCTGTTGGAGCTGGATCTCCGCGCCGAAGGCTTGAAGCTGCTCGAACTGGTCTACTGGCGCAACCGCGACGACCCTGTGTCCTTATTCCCGCTCATGCTGCATTTCAATGAATTAGGCGCCAACCGGCTCTCCATCAGCGCCGCCTACCGTCTCATTCAACTCAGTCAGGCCCGGTACACCGCCGATACGCCCCTCTTTCTCCAGCGCGTCGCCTACCCCAGGCACTATTCCCCCCTCGTGGAAGAGGCAGCCACAGATTTCGACATCGATCCCCGGCTCCTCTACAGCCTCATATTTCAGGAAAGTCTCTTCGAGCCGCCCGCCCGCTCCTCTGCCGGCGCCCACGGCCTGACCCAGATCATACCCACAACCGGCGCAGAGATCGCGCAACGCCTCAACTATCCCAACTACTCCACCGACCTGCTCAACCGCCCCTTCGTCAACATTCCCTTCGGCGCAGATTACCTGCACTGGGTGCGGGATTATGTCTATGAAAATCCCGTCGCCGCCCTCGCCGGTTACAACGCCGGCCCCGGCAACGCCAGAACCTGGTTCGACCGCTCCGCACCCGACGAAGCCCTCTTCATCGAGCGGATCCCCTACAGCGAGACCCGCCTCTACCTCCAGCGCATCCTGACCTACTACGCCCACTACCTGCGGATATATGGAAGTCTTTAGTTTTGAGTTTTCAGTGACACCGTTTCATCGAGGCGGACGCAGTTACCAGGACTCGCAGACGGCTGTTGAGTCCTGTCAGATTGGCGGCAATAGTAGGATGTCTACCTAAAAGATTGCCAACCATCAATGACAGAAACTCTTCGCATTCTTGCAAGAACACCCTCGTGCCTGTGCGGGGCAAGAGGGACAGTGTCGACGTTTCGTTGAGGTAGTTCACTGGATTCTGCGCACCGGCGCCCAGTGGCCTGAACTGCCCAACGATTTTGGCAAGTGGAACAGTGTCTTTAAGCGTTGCGCACGCTGGGAAGAGAACGGTGATTGGGTCGACATATCCAAACAGTTCGCCCAAGACCCAGACATGGCAGCGGCCATGCCTGGCAGCACTGCTGTACGCGCCCATATGTGCGCAGCAGGCGGGTCAAAAAGTGGACGCCGGCAAGAACAATGCCCAGGTCGGAGCAGGGGAGGATTCAGCAGCAAGATCCATCTCCTCGTTGATGCCCTCGGCTTTCCCTTACAGTTCAACTTGACTGTTCGTGAACGCCATGATCTCTCCCAAGCTGAGTCGTTGCTCGCCCCATTCCATTTTGACGCTGTCATTGCCGCTAACGGCTCCGATTCTGACCTTTTACGAGAACTGCTCGCAGCCAAACAGATCGAAGTGGTCATCCCTTCTCGCCGCTATCGCAAGCAACCATGGGACTAAGACCGGCTCCGCTACCCAGAGCGCAACATCGTCGAACGCTTAATCAACAGAATCAAGTGGTAGCGACGCATTTTCACTCGCCATGAAAAACCAGCACGACGTTTCATGACCTTGTTGCATTGCGCCGCTACCCTGAACTGGCTCGAACGAAATGTCAACGGCCCCTGGAAATCATTCTCTCCACAGGGTCAGGCAGTGTATTGCGAAATGGTCTCGTTCAGATTCGCGATCAAGTCTGCGAACGCTTTTTGCCGATCTTCTGCGTCGTTGACGACTTTGGTGCGAGCGCTGTTGAATTCGGTGACCCACTCGACCCAACCGACCCACTCCCAGGGGGAGGAGTTGTTGAGGGAGTCGATGCAGACAGCGGCGTTGTCATCGGGCCGGAAGCGGGCATCGGTGGTCAACTCCTTCAAGCTGGGGAGGTCGCCGGCCTTCTCGTGCCAGATTGTCTGCGCCTCTTTATTGGTGCCGAAGGCGACCCACTTCCAGGCCGTTTCAGCGTAGTCGGCAGCCGATTGGCTGACGACCCAGAGCCAGTGGGAGCCTGCGGTGTAGGGTTCGTGACCGGGCGCGCGCGGGGGGAAAGGGACGATGGTGTAGTTGACGTCGGAAACGAGATTTTCGAAGATGTTCCGGTGGACTGGATGGCCGATCTGCATGGCGGATTTGTCCACGACGAACTGTTCTTCAGAACTCAGGAAGGAGAGGAAGTCGTCGTCATCGGCTTGGGCGGTGAGCGTGCAGAACCAGTCGAAGATTTCGAAGATGGCGGGGTAGTCTTGCCAGACCAACTGGTTTGAGGTCGGGTCGATCCATGGCGCGCCGTCTTCTTCACGTTGCAGGTATTGCTGGAAGAGGATGGTGAGCCAGGCGCTGGGGTAGCCGCCTGTATTGCAGCCGATCTGCGAAATCTTGTCGTTGGCATGCGTGGTGAGGGCCTGGGCCTGGCTTAAGAGGTCCTCAAGGTCGGAGAAGGGGGCGGCGGGGTCGAGACCAGCCTCTGCGTAGAGGGTGTTGTTACGGTAGACGACCAGGGTCTGGACATCGACGGGCAGGCCGTAGTAGCTGTTATCTTTTTTGGCGCGTTGTACGGTCCAGGGCAGGTAGGCTTCCTCGATGTCCGCGTTGCTGAGGATCAGTTCGCTGACGGGGAGGATACGGCCGGCGGCGATATGGTTTTCGGCCAGCCCCATGGGGATGCGGTAGGAGTCGGGTGGGTCGCCGCCAGCGGAGCTGGCCGAGAGATAGTCCCAGTAAGCGCTCCAGCCAATCGGTTGGATGTCGATGGACAGGCCGCTGTTCTGTTCTTCGAACTGTTCTCTTAGTGTTTCGATTGCGGCCCGATGTCCTGACCCGAAGGGCTGCCAGTGGGAAAGGGTCAAGTTTTCTGCGGCGGGGGGTGGGGGTTCGGAGGCCGTGCTGGCGTCTTCGAGCGGCGGCGGGGGAAGCACGCATGCGGCCAGAGTGGCGATGGCCGGGGTGGCAGCGGCGAGCCGCAACATCTGACGGCGGTTCAATCGTCTGTCATTCATTTTTTGGGTCTCCCTGGAAAACGTGTTTTGGGTATGGCTGTACACGTCACAGGGCAAGGGGAGAGGGGAAAGGTATTCCATCCGGTCCTAACCTGTGAAAGTGTAACTATGGCAGTTTTAAGTCTAGCAAATCTTCCAGGAGAGGCAAAACTCGTGATCGGCGCAGGAAGCCTGAGCGCCTTGGGGCATGGGGGCGCGGAGCCGGGGGAGTTTCTAGGACTCGTTGACGTCTGTTGAGTTCTGTCAGAGTGGCGACAATTGCAGGATATCTACCCCAAAAGATTGCCGACCATCAATGGCGGAAACTCTTCGCATTCTTGCAAAAACACCCTCGTGCCTCGTGCCTATGCAAGGCACGAGGCACAGTGTCGACGTTTCGTTGAGGCAGTTCACTGGATTCTGCTCAACCGCCCCTTCGTCAACATCCGCTTCGGCGCATATTACCTGCGCTGGGTGCAGGACTACGCCCGTGAAAACCCCGTCGCCGCCCTCGCCGGTTACAACGCCGGCCCCGGCAACGCCAGAACCTGGTTCGACCGCTCCGCACCCGACGAAGCCCTCTTCATCGAACGGATTCCCTACAGCGAGACCCGCCTCTACCTCCAGCGCATCCTGACCCACTACGCCCACTACCTGCGCATATACGGAAGTTTCTAGTTTCGAGTCTCAAGTTCTTACGTAATTTCTCAGCCACAGTCAATTCGCACCCCTGAGTGAGGCGAGCGAAGGTGTTCTCTCACTCCTCACTCCTTTTCCCTCTCTCCTTGCTTTTGGGCGGTCGGGCCTGCGGCCCTCCCTTGTGCGGGGGTGACCTGCCCCCCAAAAACTGGTCCAGTTAATATGTTAGAATTGGGCCATAGAAAGGGGGAAACATGGCTAAGAGGAGACATACGCCGGAGCAGGTAATCAAAAAGCTCAGAGAGGCTGAGGTGGCGCTAGCCGAGGGCGGCACAGTGGCTGAGGCTGCGCGCCGGATAGGCGTGACCGAGCAGACCTTCTATCGGTGGCGCAGCGAGTATGGGGGTCTCAGGATCGACCAGGCCAGGCGCCTGAAGCGTCTGGAGTTGGAGAACAGCCGTCTGAAGAGAGCGGTGGCGGAGCTGACGCTGGACAACCAGATACTGCGGGAGGCGTCTGAGGGAAACTTCTGAGTCCTTCACGTCGTCGCCAGTGCGTTGACCACGTGAAGGAGCTCTTTGGGGTCTCGGAGCGACGCGCCTGCCGGGTGCTGGGTCATCCTCGCTCCACACAGCGATACAAGCCAAGCCCTGCGGACGATGAGAAGGCGTTGACTGAGGAGATCGTGGAGTTGGCCAGTCAGTTCGGCAGGTACGGCTACCGTCGGATCACCGCCCTTCTGAGGCATCGCGGCTGGCATGTGAACCACAAGCGTGTAGAGCGGATATGGCGACGTGAAGGGCTGAAAGTGCCGGCGAAGCAACCGAAGAGAGGGCGTCTGTGGTTCAATGACGGCTCGTGTGTGCGTCTGCGGCCTGCGTGGAAGGACCATGTGTGGGCCTACGACTTCGTGTATCTGAGGCTCCATGACGGCACAGGAGTGCGGTTGCTGACCGTCATCGACGAATACAGCAGGGAGTGTCTGGCGATCCAGGCTGCCCGCAGCATGCGGTCTGCCGATGTGATAGAGGCGCTGGCCGAGTTGATGGTGTTCAGAGGCGTGCCCGACCATATTCGGTCGGACAACGGGCCGGAGTTTACGGCCCGGGCTGTGCGCGAGTGGCTTGGGCGGGTGGGAGCCAGGACGCTCTATATCGAACCTGGGTCGCCGTGGGAAAACGGCTACATCGAGAGTTTCAACGGGAAGTTGAGGGACGAGCTGCTGGACAGGGAGCTCTTCTATACGTTGCTGGAGGTGCGCGTGTTGACGGAGCGCTACAGACGGACTTACAACCGGATCAGACCGCACAGTTCTCTGGGCTACCGGCCGCCGGCGCCTGAGGCCCTCTTGCCTGCCGACCCTGTCCCCGTGCCTGTCGGACTAACATAACAAGTGGTACAAACATCGGGGGCAGGTCACATCGCCAATTAGGTTCAGTAATTGTGAGTACTTCATAGCTATATAGCAAAAACGTAAGTAATTGCAACACTTTTAGAGTTTGTGCGCTCAGTTACACTGGTGTTTATGCAGGAACTATGAACCACAGATAGAATGGTTGATGGATGCAACAAGCCCTCCTCGTTCATTTATATTATAATAGCCGGGTAAATTGAGCCAGCATTTCAGCAGGAGAACAGGTATGATGACAAAAGACGGAATAACAACCTTCGCCACAAGACCCGGCCTGGAGATCGACCCGGAGTTACGCTTATCGCTCACCTGGGTTATTGCCGTGCTGGTCTGCGTGGGGTCAGCTGTGACGTTCATGGGTGAACTGCTGGTTGAGCCGGTACAACGGTTGTCCCAAATACCCTTGGTATGTTTTGGCCTGGCTATGCTTATCTGGTGGCTGGATCGGTTGGGTGGGACTAGGCTCAGCCGCTGGTTTACCCTCATCGGTCTGAGCATCCTCATCAACCTGGCATTCATCCGATTTGGGATATCCGACCTCTACCTATTGATGATCTTGTTGCCCCTTTTGGCGCTGGCGCTCATGACCTGGACTGCGGCGCTGCTCACGGCTTTACTGGAAACTATAGGGCTGCTATTCCTGTGGCCAACCATTGGGATAGACCCCATCTCCCTTGTTCTGACAATCGGGCTGATCTGGACGGTACTCGGCCTGCTGTTGGCCATCATCGGCCCCCAGGTTCGGCGCAGCCAATGGTCATACGATCAGTTTCACCGAGCGCAGCAGCGATTAGATGAAACGCGGGATCAAAAAGTCCAGTTGGCCCAAATGCAGGAGGATTTGAAATCGGCCTACCAGACCCAGGAACTGCTCAATCAGCGGTTGGTCGTCCTACGTCAGATTGCTGAGGAAGCTCATCAAGCCAAGGCCGCCTTTGTGGCCAAGATCAGCCACGAATTTCGGACGCCGTTGAATATAATTCTGGGTCTGATTGACACGATGCTGGAGGTACCTGAAGCCTATGGGAAATCGCTGCCACCCTTGCTCATGCAAGTTCTGGAGATCATACAGCGCAACAGCAATCATTTGGCCAGCATGATCAGCGATGTCCTGGATCTCAGCCAGGCCGATGCAGGCCGGCTGAGCCTGCATCGGGAATGGGCCGATTTGGCTGACGATATAAAAAATGCGGTGGTGATGGTGGTGCGTCCGCTGATTGAAAGGAAAGCACTCACTTTGCAGGTCAGCATTGATGACGATTTCCCCCAAGTTTACTGCGACAGAACCCGTATCCGCCAGGTGGTTCTCAACCTGGTGAGCAATGCGGCCCGCTATACGGAGACTGGCGGCATTATCGTCAAGGCAACGCGCCAGGGCAGTGACATTCTTATCAGCGTAACGGATACGGGTCCCGGAATCACCCCGCAAGAACTGGACAGAATCTTTGAACCGTTTGCGCAGGCGGACCAAACGCGACCTGCTCAAGGCGGCAGTGGACTCGGCCTCAGCGTCAGCCAACAATTCATCGAACGTCATCAGGGTCGGATATGGGCCGAAAGTAAATTTGGCTTCGGCAGCACCTTCTCATTCACCCTGCCCATCGCCCCGCCGCTGCCGGCCGGGGGCACGTCGGCCCCTGACCTTGCCGAAGACTGGGTTTGGCATGAACGCACCACCTGGCCTCAATTGCCCGAAATGCCGCGCAAACAACGGATAATGGTTTGTGATGAAAGTGGCGATTTGGCCCCCCTGCTCAGCCGCCATACCGATGAGATTCAGTTTACCGAGAGCCGTGATCTACCTGGCGCTCTCGAAGCGTTGCAAACCCATCCGACCCATATGCTGATCCTCAATGCAGCCGCTCCCCAACATTTGATCTTATTAATGGAAGAGGCCCGGCAAGCCATACCTGATATGCCCATTCTTGGGTGTGCCTTTCCGCCGAAAATCAATTATGCCATAGAGGCCGGGGCTGTCGACTATTTGATCAAGCCGATCAGACAGCCGGATTTTGCCAAGGCCTTGAATACGCTTGACAAGCCGGTGAAGCGCATTTTGCTGGTGGACGACAATCCGGATATTCGCCAACTCTATACCCAGATGCTCTCTATCATTGACCCTACGTTGGAGATTACCCCCACCGCCAGCGGGGCGGAAGCGTTGGCCGAGCTACACCATCGGGTCCGGGGCAGTGAGGCTCCAGATTTGGTCCTACTGGACATTCTTCTGCCCGATATGCTCGGTTGGCAGGTTTTGGCGGAAAAGAATCAAGACGCGGCGATTCGTGACATTCCGGTGATCGCAATCTCCGGCGAAGAGCTTGTGGCCTGGCCAACACGCAGTAGCGTACTGTTGGCAACGATGGGAGCGGGGGTACCGATTAACAAGCTGCTGCCCTGTTCGCACCGGCTTGCGGCGCTGTTAATGAAGGCAGATGGGGAACTTGAGGCCGGTTAGGGCCATTCCCAGAAATTAAATAGGATATTTCCTACCCGGAGTGGGTTCTCGTGCCGAAACTCAGTTTCGGCACGCAATTGGATATCCAAACTCAGTTTGGACACCACCCACGCTAAGTGGGATATCCTTATTAAGGATATCCAATAGGCTACAGGTACTCAATCTTACCTTTCATCTCCTCGGCATCGAGAACTTGAACGATCAACATCAATCCTTGAATAATGTCGCCCACGGATGTTCCTTGTCTTGCATACGCAATTCCTGCATGCTCATGCCTTCGGCAGCTAAACGTAGAAAATCGGCATCTTGAGTAAATATTACTCTACCCTCTGCCAAAGCGAACGCTAAATGCTCCTCATCCGATGCCCCGAGCATATTTGCCTCAGGTGCGCTGAGAACGTCTATCCCTCGTTCACGAAGTCCCCGGATAGCGGCTCTTGACACATGTTCATCCGTATAACATCGAATTCTACTCACGGCCGTGTTTCTTCAGCTTCTCTTGTAATGGTGATGAAGATTGATGTTGCAACGCCTTTATAAATACTTCATCTTCTGCAATGCTTTGATCCACTTCTTCACGATGATCAAAGTAATAAGCAAGTGCCGCATGGACAGCCGCTAAGGACAAATCGTGTTCGGTACAAATCACATCGAGGCCCTGACCCAGATGTTCATGCCACACGACAATGTTTTGTACGGTGATGCGATGTCCGGCGATTCGAGGTTTTCCCCCAACGACGCCAGGTGTAATTTCTATATGTTTATCCAGAATTTTCGCGAACATATTTATCTCTTTTCAGACTATCTTCTGTTAAGCAAAGTCACTACTATACCCTTATTCTACCAGTTTTCCGCAGAATTTTATAACCCTCACTCACCCCGCAACCCGACTATATGCTTCATCCAGCGCCTCGATAAACTCCCGCCGCCGCACCGGCTTTGGCAAAAAAAGCGACGCGCCCAGCGCCAAAGCCAGCTCTTCCCGGCGGATGACAGAGCAGACAATGATGGGAATGGCCCGGGTATCAGGATGCCCATGCAGATAGGCCAGCAGCTCCCAGCCATCCATACCGGGCAGGAGCACGTCCAGGATGATTAGGTTTGGTTTTGTGACGGCAATGGTTTCAAAAAGGCGTTCGCCATCGGCCAGATGGATGATCTGATAGGGGGTATTGGTGACAGAGATCCGGAAGAAGGTTGCCAGATCAGCGTTATCATCCACCACAAGTACGGAAATGGGGTCACCGGCAGATGGCAGCCTGAACCGAAAGACAATGGTTTCAGCGGCCCGCCGGATATTGAGCGTATCACCTTGATCGCCCAGAAGCTCTTGGATGAGGTCGCTGCTGGGCAGCGGGGCGCTGTCGGGTAGCGTATCGGTGACGATGGGGCCACCTGTCACGGTGAGGGTGATGATATCCCCTGCCATTTCAGCCAGCAGGACAATTTCGCCCGACGCCATGAGTTGCACCAACTTCTCGATGGCGGTTAGTAATATTTGCCGCAGCGCCGAAGGCTGAATCACCGCGGTCAGATTTTTTGGGATGGGGTCAACCTTTAATTGAATATTGTGTTTGGCCGTTAGCACCTGGCCGACCTGCACCACCCTGGCGATGACGGCGGCCACCTCGCTCTTGGTCTCCGGCACGTTCTGCTGCAAGATGGCTAACTCTTGCTGCACCTGAGAACGCCACGGGTCGGTTTCAATGTTGCCGCCATCTGCTGATGGTGTGCCAGCGACTGCTGGCGTATCTGTCCTCCTTTGGCCCCACAGCCATTGCGCCAAATTATGGATGGCTCGCTTCTGTTCGCGACGAATCTGGCGAATCGACAATTTCATGCGATCACTCGTTTCTTCTTGCGTCAGGCCTTGCCGATAGCGCAAATATAAGAGTTCGTATATTCGCCGACTGTGGGCATAGGGTGCAACATCGGGGGCTGGTTTCAAAGCCTCAATGGCTTTGATGAGCGCAGACTGCATCTCCTTGACGCCCTGCTGCTGTGGCACCCCTAACACCTGCCACAATAGCACCGGTGGCTGGTAAACGGGGTCGTTGAGATGGGGTAATGCTTCGTATAAGGCCTGTTCGAGGACTTCAATCGTTTCCAAATCTTGGTTTTTTGGTTCTGTCATTGTCTTCGCCACACCCTAGTGATATCCATACGCTAGCCGACATTCCCAAAAACTTTTCGAGCCGTAACGCTGTACTTGGGGTCATCCCTCTCTTCCCATTCACAACCTCATTGATCCTTTGATAGGGAACCTGAATGGCTTCTGCCAATTCTCGTTGTGTTAAACCCATTGGCTTTAGAAACTCTTCCACCAGCATCTCGCCAGGATGCGTTGGTGTTCTATCTGTTGGTATTCTGATCATAATTGCCTCCAGGTAGCGGCTCTGGAGTAAGTGATAAGTACGATGTCTTTCGAACCCGTAAGAGTGGGAAATCTTCCGGATTGGGCGTTTCAAGTGGCCGATCTCGAAGATTTCTGATAAAGAAATCGCTTCGCATCCTCGTTCCTCATCGAAATGACCACGAAGCTGTTTTCTGACAGCAAGCGAAAGAATTCCCACCGATTACAGTCCAATATTTCGGCTCCAAAACCACCCATTCCTGCTCCCTCAACCCTGTGATGTGGGTAGGCACTACCACGCTGAAGGGTGGTAACGGGGGGAACTATTCTCTTCGTTAATTATTCATCAACCCATGGGGAATGCCAACCTACCATAACTCAATGGGTGGGCTTCAATAATGGAGCAGTCAGCGTAATCTGCTTATGACCTTTGCTCAAGGAATTCGGCAAAGGCTAACAATTCTGCCCGTACCTGAGCAAACGAGGGTTGAACATTAACGACGAGTTTTTCTATTTTAGCAGGGTCGAACTTGAAGGTTTAAACGTTGCGGACAACGTGACGAAAACCTCGATACTCATCAAGTTGGTTAAAGGTTAACTCTGAAATTACAGCCGGCCGCACACCAGGGATTTCTGTTGTCATTTGAACAAGCAAGGCCTGATGCCAATGTTCACTGGTTGGTTTGGTATTGTCAACACGAGTAGCGACTAGTTCGAAGATACGTTCCAGGCCCGAGTAAAAACCGTGCAGATTCAAGGCCACACCATCCAAATAATGGTCATCGTTGGAGTGTTGGACCCGTTGCCAGCCTGATTGGATGCGCCGCTGCACATGCTCAATCTCCGCCAGTGCGTCACGAATACGAACAGCCAATTGGTGAAGTTGACTATTCACAAAACCACTCCATCACGTTCAATAATGGCCCTCAGACCAGGACGACACGTATCAGGATCTATCAAATCAACCTTAATGTCAGCACTTAATCCTGTCACTGCAGCCACAGCAGCGTAAAAACGTTCGGGGGGAATACCCCAAGCTGCCAGATCAATGTCAGACCAGACAGAATACCCAATCTCCGAAGCCAACGAGCCAAAAAGAACAACGTGTCGAGCCATAAATTTTTCACGTTAAAGTTTGCTGGTCTGCCGGGCCAGTTGCCATGCCTGTTGTTTTCGTTTTATTAACGAGCGCATTTGTTACTTCCGAAGTGGCTTGCGTTCTCGTCGGCTGATATGTTTGCCACTCTTTTGGGGTTAGGTCCAATGCGGTTTTGCTCATAACTAAAATTGCATCACAAAGTATCAGCCGAGGCTAGTGTTCCGGCAAGAATTTTTTGCCGGATAGAGCGTTTGCGCGGAACAGTTAAACTGAAGCAGATTCCCTCGTAAAATCAGCTGTTTGAGGGTCAATGATACTTTTTAGTATCTGACAAAAGAAATTTGCTTCAGTACTAGTGAAGAAGCGCAAATCCCTCGAGCCTCGGCCAAAATAGCCAAGTAGCAGGCTGCAAATCCGCAGCGATGATTAATCTCCAACCTCTTGAGGGCTTGCCGTTCATTAATGAACGCACGCTGATGCTTCGCTCCTAATGACATGGGCATCTCGGTTTTTAACCTATGCCCCAAAACTAAAACGCACTCAAGGGGATTCAAACTGTTTTCACTTCAAGAACAGGATGCGCCGGATTAACGGGCTAAAAAATCCACCAAATCCTGCCAATCCGTGTTCTAAATGCGCCCATTTCGATTTTTTGGCCGGTGATTGGCCGGTGATTGGCCTTGTATATCGCTTCTAGAGGAGTATCATACGAGGTCAGCATGGTGGAAACCATTTGACATAGGAGCAAATGGTGATTGGGGCAAATTACCAGTAACTTCGCAAGGCAATGCTGAACAATTACTAACGAATGAAAGGAGCCGCCCATAAAGCAATAAATTAGTGCAGAAAAGAAATGGGCATTGTAGTCATAACATTTTCAGAGGAGTCGAACTGTCTCCATCGAGACGACACCGGAGAACGAAAATGGTTATTGGGGGGATCTACCCCCAAGCCCCCGGTCTGCGACGCTATTTTCAAGGGAGAAAGAATAATGGCAGAAAAGAATAAGAAACGTTTGAACCGTCGTGACTTTCTGAGAGTTGGCAGTATGCCGGTAGCCGGCCTTATGTTGGCCGCCTGTGCAGTTCAGCCAGCTCCGGACAACTCGGCCGAAGCCGAAGCGCCAGCCCTAGAAGTCATTGAGATATCCGCTGCCAGACATGGCTTTGATGATGATGCGGTGCTTGAAGGGGAGATTGTTTCTGTGTTTCGAGAAAGTCATCCGCACATTAATGTCAAGCCCATAGCATTGCCCTGGGAAGATTACAACACCAAGATCCCGGTCATGATCGCCGGGGGAACGGCGCCGGACACGTTTGCCTGCCATCCCGCGTTGATGTTCCAGGTTGTCCACGCAGGGGCCGCGATTCCCATTAACGTTTATATGGATGCGGACTCCGACTTGAACTACGATGACATTCTGTTCCCCGGCGATGCCAGATTCGGGGACGACATTATGGGGTTGCCGCTCTGGACCTCGTGCCATTGCCTGAGATTCAACAAGGATCTCTTCGAGATGGCAGGATTGCCCACCCCGGCCGACCTTTATTGGGAGGACGGAGAAGACGGATGGAATACTGACAGCTTCGTGGAGATGCTGAAAGAACTCAGCATCGATACGGATGGAGATGGACAGATCGATCAATGGGGATGCGAGGGTTATTGGGGAACCCACACCCTGGCCACCGTCCGCGCCTTCGGCGGCGATTACCTGGACGATCTGTTCGACCCAAGCAAGTGTACTGTGGAAAGCGCAGAGGTCAAGGCAGCGGTCCAATGGATGGCCGATAATGTCCTAAAACATGAGGTCCAGCCTTCGCCGGCCCTGAATCTGGCTGAGTTGGGTATCGAATTTGGATCCGGCGTGATCGGTATGGGCATGGCCGCCGGGGGCTCAGTAGAGAATATTCGACCAGGACGGGAGTATCCCTTTGGCTGGGACTTTGTCCCGCTACCCGCCGGGCCTGAAGGCTTCATTGTCTGGGGCGACACGGACCAGTCTGTGACTTCGAGCACCACACCAAACCCCGACGCTGTCTACGAATGGATGAGCTGGCGAAGCAGCGCGGAGGCTGTACAGCAGACGTATGATGCGAGCATCCTGCTGGCCACCTATTATATGCCAACTCGCAAGTCTATTTTCGACATGGAGGCATACAACAAGCCGCTGACGGATGGTGGTCTTGATCCCAAGATGATCCCACAACTCCTTGGCCACGTGAAGCCAGATCCCTTCGTGTACAGAACGCCGGCTGCCCTCAAAATTATCTTCACGATAGTGTACGAAGAGATAAAGAATGTGCTGCGGGGCACCAAGGATATCGATGAGGCCATGGCAGAAGCCTGTGTGCTAACTGAAGAGGCTCTGGCCGAAGTCTCCTAGGGCAAAAGAATCGCCGGTTAGACATATTTACGCCGCGAAATAGTAGGAACAGAGAGCAGGGAGGCACATTCACATCTTATGCTGCCAGCGAACTTTGATCTCTGTTCCTTTTGCAATCAAAGACGGCCAACGTAAGAAACCCAAGCGTAAGGCTTTTTCTATGAAAAAGCTAAGGGAATTTCTTGTATTGCCCCAATTCCCTGAATTGCCCAACGTTGGCCTTGCCACTGCAAGGCAGGCTTCAGCTAGCTTTGTGTTGTATCAAAGCCCTTTGTGCTGTACCAAAGCTGCTCAAATGGGTTTCTGCCGCTACGCGTCGCTGCGCTTACCGGAGAAGCCGGCGGGTGTGTCCTAAATTTTAGGAAGTAGCATCCCTTCGACAAGCTCAGGACAGGCCCGAGTAGGGTGGAGCGGAGCGGAAACCGTATCCAGGGGTGCGGCTCAAGCAACGATTCGAGGCTAACCCGCACCTTTCGATACGCCTCCGCTCTGCTTCGGCTACTCAAGATCCTACATTCTGAAAATTCGCCTAAATTCTGGGACACACCCGAAGCCGGCTTGAGCATTGACGGGCAAGAGATTCTAGCCTATCATACCCCGTGTTTACCCGTAAACGTGTTTACGCATAAACCGGGGGCTTTCCCCGCTTCTCCCATAAAAGAAAAGACGTCAACATGCTGGGCAAAAATAGAATGTTCTGGCGACGCAACATTGAGGGTTATCTTTTCATCTCACCCTGGATTATTGGTTTTGTCGTGTTCACCGCCGGGGCCTTGCTCGGCTCATTTTCAATCAGCCTGACCAAATGGAATATCGTCGGTACGCCTGAGTTTGTGGGGTTGGCGAACTACCAGAAGATGGTGGAGGATCGGTTCTTTTGGCAGTCGATCAAGGTCACCCTCTACTATCTGCTCAACGTGCCCCTCAACGTCGTCTTGGGGCTGCTCCTCGCCCTGCTTCTCAATCAGAAAGTGAAGGGGCTTTCTGTCTTTCGCACCATCTTCTTTTTGCCAAGCGTAGCCTCAGGCGTCGCGGTTTCGTTGTTGTGGATGTGGATCTTTAACCCGCGCTTCGGTATCATTAACGTCCTGCTGAAAAAGATTGGCATCATTGGCCCCTTGTGGTTGGGGAGCGAAGCATGGGCGATACCTGCGCTGATCATCATGAGTATCTGGGGAGTCGGCGGCGGTATGCTCATCTACCTGGGCGCATTGCAGGGCATTCCTACCGCCTTTTATGAGGCGGCCACCTTAGATGGCGCCGGCGCTTGGAAGAAGCTTCTCCACATAACGGTTCCCATGATCACGCCGGTCTTGTTGCTCAATCTGGTCATGGGCGTGATTGTCTCATTCCAGGTTTTTACCCAGGCCTACGTCATGACCGATGGTGGCCCTAACTACGCTACGCTCTTCTATGTGATGTACTTGTACCAGCAGGCTTTCGTGTGGTTCAACATGGGCTATGCATCGGCGTTGAGCTGGGTCTTGTTCCTGATCATTTTGGTCTTCACCGTCATCATCCTCAAAACGTCCTCCAGTTGGGTCTACTATGAGAGTGACTGAGGCCTGCCTCATTCGTCGTCGGAGGTGATACTCGTGTCCAATCAAATCGCTGCTGACAGCGTCCCTGGCCGGCAGAAACGCGATCTCTCTTCTGTCAGATACTTCCAGAGCCGACGATTCCAAAATCGCGTTGCTACTATCCTCATCTTTCTTGTGTTAATTGCTGGTACCATTTTTATCATGCTGCCTTTTTTCTGGATGATCAGCACTTCGCTGAAAAGACCGGGAACAGAATTTGCCTTTCCCATCGAATGGATTCCGAATCCGCCCTACTGGCCGAACTATCCAGATTCATGGACGCTTTTGCCCTTCAGCACATGGTTTTTGAATACAGTGAACATCACCTCCGTCAGCATCATCGGCCACGTGGTGTCCTGTGCAATCGTCGGCTTTGGGTTTGCCCGCATCCGCTTTGTGGGACGTGATGTGCTCTTTGTACTGGTCCTGGCCACCCTGATGTTGCCCTATCCTTCCATCGTGGCCCCCCTATTTTTGCTCTTCAAGAACCTGGGCTGGATCGATACGTTTTTACCCCTGATCGTGCCAACCTTCTTTGCCAGCAATGCCTTCTACATTTTTCTACTGCGGCAATTTTTCAGGACCATACCCATGGATCTGGATGACGCGGCAAGAGTTGATGGCTGTAACACCTTTGGGGTCTTCTGGCACATAGCGCTGCCTCTGACGAGACCCGCTATGGGGGTTATTGCTGTTTTTTCCTTCATGCTTCATTGGAACGATTTTCTGGGACCGCTTATCTTCCTGTCCACAACGGAAAACTTCACGCTGGCCCTCGGCTTGCGCTTCTTTCAGGGCCAATACCAGGTCCAAT
The DNA here is from genome assembly GCA_965220715.1 of Caldilineaceae bacterium. Classification (GTDB taxonomy): domain Bacteria; phylum Chloroflexota; class Anaerolineae; order Caldilineales; family Caldilineaceae; genus Bin5. Next base: position 427,147 of record OZ244843.1, on the reverse strand, counting down.
GGTCACTGCTTATGGCCACCTCCCTCGTGATCCTTATGCCCACCATTGTCGTCTTCTTCGTTGCTCAAAAATATTATATTCAGGGCATCGTGGTGACCGGTATCAAGGGCTAAGAGGTGTGTAACATCGTGCAGAAGCAATCCACTCGCGCGTTTCTTATGGTACTAGCGATTTTTCCGCTGATAATCGCCGCCTGCGTGCCGTTGACGCTGCAATCTGATTTGTCAAGGATGAGACTGAGGGGAGAAAAACCCCGCACTAAAGTATCGGGGCTTCCAGTAGCTCAACCGGGGTTTTTCTTAAAGAAAAGCCGGATTGAGCTTGCGATGGCCTGCCACATTCGTCGTCGGAGGTGATACTCGTGTCCAATAGGATAAAAATCAAGCCTCTCATCCCCCTGTTGAAACAAGGGGGCTTTCCCGGCTTTTCTCGTAAGATCATGGTGGGCCTATTTTGGGCCTTACTAGCCATCGCCTTAACCAGCTGCCAGCAAATTGAAACGTCATCTGAAACAGACGTTGTCTTTGTCACGATCACCCCGGGTTCGCCGATCACCCCGGTTTCGCCAAATGGTGCACCGACCTCAACACCAGCCGTGTCGCCGGCGGTATCGCTAGCGATATCGGAGCAACCACACCGGGCCTCACCCTACCCCTGTGAAGATCGCTTCATCCCCCATTCTCTTGAACATATCACCGCCATTTCAGGTGAGATTGTCAAGAAGTTCGATAGTAACGGTGCCGGTCTGGCCATTAACGATCTCGACCGTGATGGCGATCTGGATCTGGTGCTGGCGAATTTGGCTGGTTCTAATGCCATCTTTTGGAACGAAGGCGATTTCGCCTTTCAGAAGCAGGAATTCCCTTTCGGTCAGTCGCGCGCCGTCAGCATCGTCGATATTGATGGCGACGGCTGGCAGGACATTGTCTTTGCCCGGCGCGAAACGGCTCCCAGCGTGTGGATGAACGATGGCACGTTTCAAAAGGGTGAAAACAATCAGAAAACTCACAGACAAACATCAGCCCAGCCTGGTCAACAGCAATTCAAACAGATAGACGGTTTCACGCGTTTAGATCGGTTCAGCCCTGCCCAACGGGCCTACACCTTCGCCTGGGCCGATCTGGATGGTGATGTTGATCTGGATCTTGTCCTGGCGACCTATCAAACCGAGCACAGGCGCTTTAATAACTATGACTTGAGCGGGGGCGGCGTGGTCTACTATGAAAACAGGGGAGACGACTTTATAGCGACCCATCTGGCGACCTATTCGCAAGCCTTGGCCCTGCTGCTGGTCGACCTGAATAAGGATGAACATCTGGATATCTGGGTAGGCCATGACTTTCTGATGCCTGACCAGGTCTGGTTGCGCACAGACGATGGCTGGCAGGAAGCAACCCGCTTCGATGAAATTGCCCAAAATACCATGAGCTTTGCGGCAGGTGATATCAACAACGACGGTGGCGTTGAGCTATTTGCCGCTGACATGATGCCCTATGAGCCTACCCAAGCGGCCCTGCTGGCCTGGGCTCCTTTAATGGAGACGATGGAAGACGTCGACGTCGCCCATGACCAGCAGATCATCCAAAACGTCCTTCAGGTTGCGACCGGCGATGGGGGATTTGAAAATCAGGCGGTTGCGCGAGGTGTAGAGGCGACGGGATGGAGCTGGTCGGCCCAATTTGGGGATCTGGACCAGGATGGTTTTCTGGATCTCTATGTGGTGAACGGCATGGCAGCAGAAGAAATGTTTGGTCATCTGCCGAATAACGAATTGATCGAAGAAAACCTGGTCTTCCAGAACGATGGCACGGGTCGTTTTAAGCCAAGGCCCGATTGGGGTCTCAACGCGACGGCTGGTGGTCGCGGTATGAACATGGCTGACTTGGACGGCGACGGTGATCTGGATATTGTGGTCAATAACCTGCTGTCGCCGGCCGTCGTCTACGAGAATCGGCTCTGTGGGGGCTATAGCCTGACCGTTGATCTCCAGTGGCCCAAAAGCAAGAATACCTATGCGATTGGCGCGCGGCTTGCGCTACAGACAACGACGGGTCGATATATGCGTGAGATTCGCTCCAATAGTGGATATTTGTCAGGCGAGCCGTCACAGGTTCACTTTGGTTTCCCCGCAGATAGCCGCCCCATCTCGCTGGATATCCAGTGGCCCGATGGTCGAAAGTCAACGCTTCCTGTGCCGCCATCAAGCACAAGGCTCATTGTAGAGCGCATCAATTGATTCCGAAGCGAAAATGAATGAAAAGCATTTCATTTGATTTTTTGGCTGGTGATTGGCCGGTTCATGGATGAACCCAGCACATTCTTGAGGGGTCACGACCCAGACCTACGCCGGCGGGTTATGGTTGAGACAGCCCGCGAGCTCTACCAGCTAGACAGTCAACTCACCAGTGCCCCACGAGAGAATGCTGCTCGCGCCATCTAGGCCTAATGAAATCTGAATATTACCGGAATTGAAAAGAAAATATGGCTCAATTGGAATACATGTGGTTGACAAGATAGGCGTCGGTTGCTGAAAGAAAAGAAAGAAAATCGTAAAAGGCGGACATTTGAAGCAGCCAACACTCGACCCCCTCTAACTCCCCCTGCTAGGGGGAGGATGGTCATGGTCGAAAACGGCCTTTTTTGGCCAGCATCGGTAAAAGTCCTTCCTGGCAGGAGGGATTTAGGGAGGTCGATGTCGTGCTTGCATCGACACTCGTTTACTAAGGTAATACGCTGATCCCATCAGCAGGTTTGCTTTGCTAGTCTCGATGTCACTCAGACTGTCTACCACATGAGATCCCGTTGAGCCGAAAATCTTATTGGGCCGCATCTGCATCGGCCACAGGAGAAAGCTCTATGGCTAAACGCCAAGCTAAGCAGCGTTATGTGGTTGCTCGGACGGAGGAGTTACCACCGGGTCAGCGACGTATCGTCACTGTACGAGGTCGCGAAATCGGCGTCTTTAATGTCGGCGGCGAATATTTCGCATTGCTGAACTACTGTCCTCATCGGTTCGCGCCGTTATGCCTGGGCCGGCTGCGACCGCTCGTTACCTCAGCCGATGTTCCTCAAGTGGGTCACGAACGCGAAAATGAAATCCTCAAATGCCCCTGGCACCAATGGGAATTTGATATTCGGACTGGCAAAGCGCTCTTCGATCCAAAACTAGCCGTCCGCACCTATGAGGCGAACCAAGAGGAAGATCAGGTCGTCATATATTTTTAATGAACACAATTTGTATGTATTCAGCATCTCGCCCACCATCACAGAATGAATTCTGCGGCTAAGATAAAAACAGGCTTCAAGCCTGTTTCATCGCCTAGCTGTAGATTTCAAACTACACAACACGGACTTCATCACCACCGTTGAAACAAAAGCTTTGTCGTACAAAGCCGTCTTCCCGGCTTCTCCCATAAGCTAAGAAAGGGTGTCACCATGAAATTTGGCGCACAGGTTAATTGTTATCTGACAACTTGGGATAACATTCGTACTGTGATCGAGGCCATGGAAGCGGGCCGGTGGGACAGTCTGTGGTTTGCCGACCACTACCTGCCACCGTCGCCAAAGCGGGAAGAAGAGCCGCTGCCAGCCTACGAAGGATATACGCTTATTGCCGCCGCCGCAAGCATCACCGAACGGATGCGGCTGGGCCATTTGGTTTTGGGCAATACCTACCGCAACCCGGCCCTGGTGGCCAAAATGGCCGGAACGGTCGATCAGATATCCCACGGCCGCTTCACCTTAAGCATTGGGGCCGCCTGGTTCCAGCGGGAGCATGAGGCCTATGGCTGGGATTTCCCGCCGATGAAGGAGCGCTCGGATCGGCTGGAGGAAGCCTGTGCCCTGCTGCGAGCTCTCTTTACAGCCGATGGACCGGTCGATTTCGAGGGCCGCTACTACCGGCTCGATCAGGCTCCGCTGTCACCCGGAGGTTACAACAACCGGCAGATTCCGATTATGGTCGGCGGCACCGGTGAGCGGCGCACACTGCGCACCCTGGCCAGATATGGTGACATCATGAACCTGGATGGCTGGGCTGGCGGGCCAATGACCCAAGAATATTACTTTCACAAAGTTGGGGTTCTGGAGCAGCACTGCGAAAACGTTGGCCGAGACCCATCCGAAATCAAGCGTACTATCCTGATGCCGGTCAAGGTCACCGACGATCCGGCTGAAGCTGAAGCCTTCATCGCCAGTCGCAGGCTGGGTGAAGGCACGGCGGCCGGACCCAAGGACTACGTTATTGAACGCATCGGTCAGTTTATGGATGTGGGGGTTGATGAGATCATGTTTGCGGGCTTGCTCACTACGGACGTTGAGCAGTACCACTACTTTGAAGAAGAGATTTTGTCTGCGTTTGATTGAAGAATCAATTATACGACTTTAATAAAGCCTTCGTCTTAGAAAGGAATTATCTATGTGGGAGAATTTACAGACGGCTGCGCAAGAGCTGGGTGTTTCTTTTTCATTAAAGGAGGAATTCAATGATCCGAAGTAATAAACTACGAGAAATGCTCAACGCCGGCCAACCCACCCTGGGCACCCACCTGCATAGCAGCTGGCCCTCTATGGTGGAGGTGGTGGGTCACACCGGTGTGTTTGATTATGTCGAGTTTGTAGCAGAGTATGCCCCTTATGATCTCTACGACCTGGATAACTTCTGTCGGGCCGTTGAGCTGTTTGATATGTCGGCCATGATCAAAGTCGATCAGGAACCCAACACCTATCTGGCTCAAAAGGCCATTGGCTCAGGTTTTCAAAGCGTCCTCTTTGCTGACTCCCGCACGATTGACGACGTCCGGGAATGTGTCCAGGCAGTTCGACCCGACACGCCTGAGGACGGTGGTCGACACGGCGTGGGCACCCGCCGTTTCACTTATATGTCCTGCGGTGGCACGCCCGAATATGTGCAGGCCTAAAATGACATTGTGGTCGTGATTATGATTGAGAAAAAAACGGCGGTCGAGCAGTTGGAGGAAATTTTGGCTGTGGCAGGGGTTGATATGATCCAGTGGGGGCCAGCCGATTACTCGATGAGTATTGGTCAGACGGGCCAGCGCAGCAGCCCCGAGATTCGCCGGGTGGAGCGGCAGGTCATTGAGACCTGTCTCCAGGCCGGCATTCCGCCCCGAGCCGAAATCGGTAGCGTCGATCAAGCCAAATATTATCTCGATCTGGGCGTACGCCATTTTTGTCTGGGGACGGATATCACCATTTTATTCAATTGGCTCAAAGATCATGGAGATGCCTTGCGGCAGGAGCTTGAGGGGTAAGAACCCCCAACTAAAGTAAGGGGGGCTTCTACAACGCTCAATGGGGGTTTTCTTAAAGAAATGCCGGATTGAGCGTTTGAATTCATTGAATGTCGGGCCGGCTATCGTCAAGCCGGACCTGAGCATCTGAAACCGGTGGGCGAAACAAGAGGATGATCAGGTCGTCATATATTTATAATGAACACAATTTTAATAAAGTCTTCATCTTATACTGCGAACGGAATAAAACCGAAACTTTTGAAACGGTGGTAATTAACGTCAGTCTAGCATCCTGAGTAGGCGGATTAGGCCCATAAGGCCACAAAAACCTTCATGGAGCCGTATCGAAGGGTGCGGGTTGGCCTCGAATCGTCGTTTGAGCCGCACCCTTCGATACGCCCTCGTACCTCGGGCTACTCAGGATGCTATCACTTAAAAGTTTCGGTTTCAAACTAATTTGAATATAGAAAGGAGTTATCTATGAAAGTGAAAGCCGCTGTCTTGTACGAAGTGAACCAGCCAGTTGTGGTTGAAGAGGTTGATGTGGACGGTCCCAAAGCGGGCGAAGTCCTGGTCAAGATCGCCGCGACGGGCGTCTGCCATAGCTGCTACTCCGTTATTACGGGGAAGGAAAAGTGGCCGCTTCCCGCCGTGTTGGGCGATGAAGGGGCCGGGGTTGTCGAGGCGGTTGGATCGGGTGTCAGCCTGGTCAAACCGGGTGATCACGTAGTGCTTTCGATCTCGCCTGCCTGTGGTCACTGTATCTACTGTGTGCGAGGCTATGCCAGCCTTTGCCTCAAGGCAGCCCAGATGAGAGAGCGCCCCCCGCGCTATAGCAATAATGGAAAGGGCATCTACCAATTCACCGTCGCTTCCTTTGCCGAATATACGGTCGTCCCCCAAGAAGCCGCGGTCCCGATTGACCAGGATCTCCCGCTCGATAAGGCAGCCCTATGTGGTTGTAGCGTCATCGCCGGCGTGGGTAGCGTGGCCAACACAGCGGAGGTGAAGCTAGGGAGCAGCGTCGTCGTTATTGGGGCCGGCGGCATCGGGTTGAACGCGATTCAAGGGGCCGCTCTGTCCGGGGCGGCCCAGATCATCGCGGTTGACTTGGTGGAGGCCAAGCTTGAAATGGCTCGACAGTTTGGGGCTACACACACCATCAACGCCAGCAACGGTGACCCGATCTCCGAAATCCACGCCTTGACCGAGGGTTTGGGGGCCGATTATGCGATTGAAGCCATTGGCACAAATGTGACGTATGAACAGGCCATACGGGCCATTCGACCGCGGGGCAAAGCGATCTTGATTGGTTTACCGCAGTCCGAACCGATTTGTCTGGAGCCTCAGCTGCTGATGAATGGGGAGAGGATAATAATGGGCAGTGCCCTCGGCACGACGCGGATGCGCTATGATGTACCTCGCCTCATCTCACTCTATCGGGCCGGAAAACTGAAACTGGATGAACTTATCACCCAAACCTATCCGTTGGAAGCGGTGAATGAGGCGTTTGAAGATATGCTCAATGGCAAGGTTGCCCGTGGGGTAATTCGATTTTGAAATCACAGTGACCAGTGCAGTTACCGGCCCCAGGGCACTTTTCTATTCTTCCTCTCTGGACGGCCACTGGCAGCCGCCTTCCCGGTCCGGGCGGATGTGCGAGAACGACACATCCTCCGTGCCCTTCCACGCATAAGGGTCGCGACCGGCGATCATCACGATGTCCCGGAAGTCGTAACTGGCTACCCCCAATGCGCCATTGCTCGGATAGCGCCACGGCAGCAGCGACTCCGCGCTCATGTAGTGGTTGACGAGCGAGCGCCGGAATCCGCCTGCCGCCCGGTTGGGCAGGGAGCGGTGCAGCAGATAGCCGTTGAAGAAGACGATGCTGCCGGCAGTCACCTCGACCGGCACCGCGTCGTCGTCGGTGTAGGGGAAATCAAACGCCTCCACCACGCAGTCGAAGCGCTCGTCGTCATGCTCCTTGGCGGGCCAGATCAAGCGCTGCGCGTGCGAGCCGGGAATCACCCACAGACAGCCGTTCTCGACCGTGGCGTCATCGAGCGCGATCCAGGCGGCGTTCAGGGAGCAGTCGCGCGTGGGAATAAAGGCTTCGTCCTGGTGCCAGGCCTGCCCCGGCTTTCCGGCCGACTTGATAAAGAGCATCGACTGCATACTTTTCACGTTGGGGCCGATCACCTGCGTCAGCATATTACTGATCGACGGATGCGCCAGCGTGTCGAACATCAACTGTGAGAGCTTGTGCGGGAAATGCACGCAGAGCGTGCGCTGGATGACCTCGTCATCACTGTCGTCGGGTCCTACCGGCGGCAGGCCGGCGACGTCGCCCATCTCACCTCGGCAAATGTGCACCGTCTCATCGCGCAATGCCTGCACTTCATCCGGCGTCAGCGCATCCGGCAGCGCCAGGAAACCGTTTTCACGGAAGGAGGCGGCATGTTCATCGGTAACAACTGGCCTTGTCACCGTCTCCGCGGGAGCTTCCAACGTTGCTGTCAGTGTCATGGGATTTTTCCTGTGTCTGAACGGCAGTGTTTTGTGCTTCGTTTGCAGCAACGCCGCAGGGCAGAATCCCGGGCCGTCACCAAAAGATCTAAAACAGGGAGTGGGTTGGATTATACGAGAGGAGGGAAATCGTTGTCAAGACTCCGGGGGGACGGGACAGGGCAATTGCATCAAATTGGGACAAAACCACGTAAGGCTGCCTGAATCGGGTAGGGGCGCCCACAAGGGGCGCCCTTTTCAGGGCATAACGCCGAGAGAAGACAATCGGTAGGGGCACCCCTTGTGGGCGCCCTTCTCTAGGCATAGCGCCTGGAACCCTGCAGATCGTAGTGCGCTATTGCAAATTCCATACGTCTTTGGCGACTGGAGGCCGGTTTCTTGGCCGAAAAAAGAAGACAATCGGTAGGGGCGCCCCTTGTGGGCGCCCTTCGTGGGCTATTGTGGCGTCCGAATTTAGATGCGATTGCCCTGGAGGCGAATGTGACCCAGAGGAGACTCTAATTGCCGTACCTTCCAGGCTTGCAACGTGTATCAATCGGATAGCCACCGCCCGCTACCCCACACAACTCCTCGATCAGCCGCGTATAAACCTCCACCGCCTCATGCAACTGCTCGACCGCGATCCACTCGCCCACCGTGTGCGCCTGGTCGATGTTGCCGGGGCCGAGCACCAGCGCGTCCATATACCTCTGATAGCACTCCGCTTCGGTGCCGTAGGGCACGGTCACCGCCCGCGGCGCGCCGGTCGCACGGCGGGATGCGGCGTATGGGGATATGCGGGATTCGAATGGGGATGGGGTGGTGTGTGAGGGGCGAGCCAAAGGTGAACAGCTACATCGAGATCTGCTCCTCGGCCAGAGAAGCTCCATAGTCAAAACAGGCAAGGATATCTTCGCGCGATATAGAGGGATATTCCTGGAGGAGGTCTTCGACGCTATCGCCGCAGGCAAGCATCCGCAGAATCTGATATACGGGGATGCGTGTCCCCTCGATGCAGGCTTGTCCGTGACACACTTGGGGGTCAACGGTGATCCGACTGTTCATTCCTTCATCCTCCTGGGCATGCAGCCATATTTCAATCAAACTGGTGCCATTGCTTGAATAGCACAATGTATCTGCCCCTACTGCGCACTGAAGGGTTTGGGCATTATATACGTGACTTCGCAGCCGGACAATAGACGGGTGGGGCGGGGGCTGTTGGGGAAGGGTGGGGGAGGATGGGTCTGAAACAGCCTTGCGCGTTGTACATATTTTCCATCCTGCATCCCCATTTATGGAAAATATGTGTCTGTCAACATCTGATCACGAGGGGAGTGTGGATTATGCAACTGTTGGAACTGTGGCAGCATGGATGTTCTCCATGAGTCCGTGTAGTCGTGGATCAACGTCCGGGGCGTTGCAGCGCCGCCGGGCGTTGCGATCTGTAACCCTATTTCATTGCACTATCGAAAGGTGCCACTATGAAACGCATTACCCGCATTACGGTCGCCGTCGCCCTGTTCGCGCTCTTGCCCGCCGTGCTATTGGCGCAAGATGAGCTCACGCTAGAGAATCTGGCCGAAACGGTGGCCGGTCTCACGGAACGGATTGATGCCGTCGAAGTACTGATAACCGGTCCCGATTCTCTTTCGGACCGGGTTGACACCATCGAAGCGCTGTTCACAGGTCCTGGCTCCACCGCTGTACCCAATTCGACTGAATGTATTACCGGGGAACGGCGCAGCCTCCAGGACGAATCGGTTATCAAGCACAAAGAGAAATACGACGAATGGGCGGACCCCGAAGATGCCTGGATTGTGGAAGTCCGATACGACGTCGAAAGTGAAACTGTGAAGATCAAGTATGAGCTCGGCCTCTTTGAAGATAAGTTCGTGGTCGAGACGTGGGACGGTTGCGAATTCCTGCACAGTTCTGAATGGTGGGAAGAGTAACCGGTTTGACACCGCATCGAAGATTACGACAATTAGCAACGAGGTGCCATGCATGAATACATATCGCGTGAAATATGAGATGGGCATGTTCGATGAGTTGACTATGCAAATACTCAGGTGGATTGCGCTTAGCATAGTCACGTTTGGGATCGCCACTCTCTTCTATCCATTCTACTTTATTCGGTTCCTGGCCGAACGCATCACCATTGTCGAGGAGATAAGTAGAGTTGCTCCGGCCCCACCTAATGAGATCGGCGAACGGGAACAGGCAACGAAGGGAATGATGACCTCTCTTCATAGCAGAGAGTCCGACAGGAGTCAGCATGGCTAAAATCAGTGCGCCCCTGGAACCTTCCGATAGCTTTCCGATCTTCCTCGATCTGTTGGAACTCAACAAAAAGAAAATGAGGCTGTATGCCCCTGTCAAGCTAGGCAAAGACGACGAAGAAGAGCAGGACATTCTCATCGCCGCCGGCGACCATACCTACCAGGTTTAGTATCGGCCTTTGCCTTCAGTGTCCAGGCGATATGAGGTCGATTCGGTTCGACTAGATATGACGGAAGAGCAGGCGGTCGTCTATTTCAACGCCATAAAAAGCGTTGAGCTTGCCAAAATCCGCGGAGAACTGAGCTGGATAAAGTGGCTGATGGTGATTGCTATGCTCGGTGGAACAGTAGTGTACTTCTAAACCAGATCCCCTGCTCATGATTTTCCAGATGAGGCCGCGCCGAGCAGAGGCGCCAGGCCCAAACATACAACAAGGAAAAGCCCCCATGAAACGTATTCTGCAATGTGTAGCAGTCGGGTTCATCTTGCTGGCAGCATCATGCCAGGCAATTCCACAACAAGAGCCCGCTGAGATAGCTGAAACGCCTGCCGAGAAAGTCGCCGAACGGAGTCTCATGCAGGCTGACTTGGACGACTTCGCCTCGGCGTTCGCTTTCTTCGACGAGAGTCAGGTGGACATGGAAGAGTACAAGGCAGCTATCCTTGAGTTTGTTGCTTGCATAGAACAAGACGAAGAGTATGTCGAGCTCTTGGCCGCCTTGACGCCCGGCCAGAAAGCCGCCAGCCAATGGACTGTCTTGACTTTCTTTATGGCCTCCAGTCAGTTTGATTTTACCGCAAACTCGGCAGACAGCAGCGAAGAGAGTAGCGAACCTGAAACGTACGAAATGCTCCTGGCAGCTATCGAGTTCTGCAAAGAGCAGGAACAGCAGTAACGAATCCCGTCAAGACGGGAATCTGATCTATAACCCTGTTTCATCACACTATCGAAAGGTGCCACTATGAAACGCGTTACTCGTATCGCAATCGCCGTCACCCTATTCTCGCTCCTGCCTGCCGCGCTGTGGGCCCAGGGCGAAGGCATTACGCTCGAAACGCTGGCCGAAACGGTGGCTGCGCTGACAGGGCATGTGGATTCTATTGAAGAAAGAGTGACTGCTCTGGAAAGTACGCCTGATGTTGGATTCTGCTCACCGAGCGTCAAGAACTATCACCCTATGACAAGCGCTGGAATCTCCGAAAAACTGCCCGACCACGAACCTGAACTTTACCCTGATATTTCGTTCGTGCGCCTGAATACGGAGACCGGAGAAATCATTGTCCAATGGCAATCCTGTTGCACAGAAATTGTCACAGAATACTATGACAGCCAGTGCCAATGGACAGGATTTGAGTTGACCTCCAACTAATGGCTCACTATCAGTTCTCTATGCGCGCAACCGTATAATCGGGCACAAAGCCCCTTTCGCCACGAGGAGACACCCATGCCCATCCATCCAGAGATGCGGGACCTCTATCCCCTCAACTTGCCTGCCATCATTCGGCACATCAGCTTCGAGCGCGCCAACAACACAAGTGAATGGGGCGAAGACTAGAAATACAAGCCGCATCTTGAGGCGCGTGTAAACCGGCAAGACCTCCTACGGCGAACAGAATGGTAAAGAATGGCAAGGCCCCGGGCACTATCGCCCGGGGCCTCTCTATTCCACGCGCTTGTTCCAACTGTCTCGGTTGCCGCACCACCGTCCCGTCAGGCGCACAACTCCCCAATCAACCGCGTATAAACCTCCACCGCCTCCTGCAACTGCTCGACCGCGATCCACTCGCCCACCGTGTGCGCCTGGTCGATGTTGCCGGGGCCGAGCACCAGCGCGTCCATATACTCCTGATAGCACGTCGCTTCAGTGCCGTACGGGACGGTCACCGCCCGCGGCGCGCCGGTCGCGCGGCAGGCCGCCTGCGCCAGCGGGCCGTCCGCGCTGGCAAAAAAAGGGCCGCCGCTTCTGTGGACCACGTCCAGGCCGTGCGCTTCCGCCCGCCCCACAACCATCTGCACCGCCTCTTCAAAGCAGGCATCGGGCATGCCCCGCAGTTTGAGGGTGGCGACAGTTCGCGCTGCGGTCACATTGGAGGCGGTGCCGCCGTCGTCGATCACCAGATTGAAGCCGTTCGTCGGCGGGTCGAAGAGCGGGTTCTGAAAGCGCTTATCCGTGCGGAAGGTCTGCGCCATCTCCGCCATCTCCGCCAGGAATGGGGCGATCTTGAAGTTGGCCGACACGCCCTTGTCCGTGCTCGTGTGCGCCGCCACCCCGTGAGCCGTGACCGTGATGCCGGCTCCCCCCTTGTGCGCATAGACCGGCTGCAACACCGACGGCTCACAGACGACGCAGTATTGCGGCCAGCCGCCCGTCAACGTCTGCGAGCGGATGACGATATCGTGCGCGCCCGTATGCCCCCGCTCCTCGTCCGCGGTAACGGCGATCACCAGCGGCCGCTCCAGGTCAGCGGCATCGAACCGGCAAGCCGCCGCAATCGACGCCGCCAGAGGACCCTTCATATCGGCAGAGCCGCGGCCCACCAGCCGCCCGTCCGCCAGCGCCGGCGTGAACGGCTCCCAGCCGGCGTCGCCCGGCACCGTGTCCGAATGGCTGAACAGGCCCAGCCCGCCAGCCCCTGTTCCCTTCTTGGCGACCAGGCTGACCTTCTCCACGTCGAACGGGTCGATGTAAGACAGCTCCTCGACCGCGAAGCCGCCCCCTTCCAGCACCCCGCGCAGAAAGTCAGAGATCGCCCGGTTGCTCGTCGGCGTCTCCGAGGGCATTGCGATCAGTTCACTGGTAAGTTCGACAACGTCGATCTCCATGGCACTGCCCTTTCCTATCAGGTCTTCTATCGTGCAGGTCCGTACGATCACCGCCGTCAGGGCGTCCAACCGTCCGCCTGCTGATCACGATCCGCACAACTCCTCGATCAGCCGCGAGTCCACTTCCACCGCCTCCCGCAACTGCACAAGAGAGGGATTTTTCAGAAATTCCTTACTGACAGCCAAGCGACAGCCCGGTTTCGCGACGTGGACCGTGTTGGCCCGTTACTCTCTAATCAATCGCTCATATTCGTCGTGACCGCCGATCCAGACCCAAGTGAAATCTCCGTCATCTTCCACAGCGAGTGCTCTATGGGTCCGTCCCGTTCGCACCGACCAGAATTTGCCGACCTTTTTGAAATGAAGTGAGGGGTGTCTTGGGTTTGTGTTCAGCGTACGGAAGTTCCGCTTGGAGATCCTTTGAACAGATTCGGGAAGCTGCTCGAACCGTTTCCAGAACTGGGGCGTGGTCCGGTGCATTCAGAGTTCTCGGAGCATACCCTTTTCTTTTGCCTCGAAGGCCTCGGCAATGAGATGGTCTAATTTTCCCTCTGCTGAGTCCTCTTCGATCTGCCGATCCCATTTTTCCCAGTCCAATTCACTGAACCACTGTCTGAAGCGAGCGTAATCGTCATCGGGAAGGGCCAGAACGGCCTCTTGGAGGGCGGTGATATCCGCCATATTTTTTCTCCTCTCAGTCGCGCCTGCCGGGGGTAAGGAGCGTTTGGCCGACATGCCCTGACCGAGTGTAACTTTACCCTAGGGGCAATCGCTGCTTCGGGAATTATAGACTGGATCGTGCAGCCGAACAATAGGCGGGTGGGATAACGGTGCTGAAGATAGCGTCATTCGTAGGCTGAGGCGATGCTGGGACCGACGACGCACCTGTGAGTACAGTTACACCGGGGTCGCGATCCTGAAATATGGGCGCTGGAGTGGGTCTTCGACCAGGCCGCGCCAAAATGGATAACCGCAGCGGGATCGTGAACGGTTCGAACCGTTCTGTCAGGCGCAAAGATCCTCGATCAGCCGCGAGTACACCTCCACCGCCTCCTGCAACTGCTCGAGCGCGATCCATTCGCCGACCGTGTGGGCCTGCGCGATGTTGCCGGGCCCGAGCACCAGCGCGTCCGCATACTTCTGATAGCACTCGGCCTCAGTGCCGTAGGGCACGGTGACCGCTTCCGGCGCGCCGGTCGCCCGGCAGGCCGCCTGCGCCAGCGGGCCGTCCGCTACGGCGAAGAATGGGCTGATGCTCCAATGCTCTACCTCCAGGCCGTGCGCTTCCGCCCGCCCCACAACCATCTGCACCGCTTCCTCAAAGCAGGCGTCCGGCATCGCGCGGATGCCCAGGCGGACTACGGTCCGGGCCGCGCTCACGTTGAGGGCCGTGTCGCCGTCGCTGATCACCATGTTGAAGCCGTTCGTCGGCGGGGCGAAGAGCGGGTTCTGGAAGCGTTTCTCGCTGCGGAAAACCTGTACAAGGTCGGCCATTTCGGCGAGAAAGGGGGCGACCTTGAAGTTGGCCGACTCACCCCTGTCGGTGCTGGTGTGCGCGGCCACCCCGTGCGCCGTGACCGTGATGCCGGCGCCGCCCTTGTGCGCATAGACCGGCTGCAACTCCGTCGGCTCACAGACGATGCAGTATTGGGGCCATCCGCCCGTCAATGTCTGCGAACGGATGACGATATCGTGCGCGCCGATGTGTCCCCCCTCCTCATCGGCGGTGACGACGATCACAAGCGGCTGCTTGAGGTCATCGTCGTTGAAGCGGCAGGCCGCGGCAATCGATGCTGCGAGAGGACCCTTCATATCAGCCGAGCCGCGGCCCACCAGGCGTCCATTTTCCAGCGCCGGCGTGAACGGCTCCCAGCCGGCGTCGCCCGGCACCGTGTCCGAATGGCTGAACAGGCCCAGCCCGCCCGCCCCTGCGCCCCTCTTGGCGACCAGGCTGACCTTCTCCTCACCGGACGGGTCGATATAGGTGACTTCCTCGACGGCGAAACCGCCCTCCTCCAGCACCCCGCGCAGAAAGTCAGAGATCGCCCGGTTGCTCGTCGGCGTCTCCGAGGGCATTGCGATCAGTTCACTGGCAAGTTCGACAACGTCGATGTTCATGGCTGTCCTCTTTCTCGTCTGGCATTTCGGCGCCGCGCCCTTTGGCTGTCACGGACGGCATCGTTCATACAAACAGTGCTTCTCTTTCGATTCGACGCATAAAGGGAGTGTCAATTTTCTTGCTGAGCCTACGGATATCCACCTCGCGCCCCAGGACTTGCTCCATATAGATGTACAGCCCAGCCAAGGCGTCGAATTTCGGCTCCTTCAGCTCCACGATCAGGTCAATATCGCTGTTTTCGGTTTGCACGCCGTGAGCATACGATCCGTAGAGGCCGATTCGACGCACGCCGAAGCGCCGTTCAAGCTCAGGTTTCGTATGGTCCAGAATTGTGAGAATCTCTTCTGCTGATCTCATCGTCGCATTTCAGGCAAACTCGTAGAGAGGCACTGTCATTACCGGCTTGCGTTTTTCATCGAGCAGGCTTTCAATTCTGCGAACTGTGCCGGGTTCCAGCAGCGCGTCACCGCACACGGAACAGACGTCAGCCGGAACATGGTCAATGACAATAACCTGGCCATCGTGCCGGACAGTATGCATAATTGTTCTCGCTTCGTATTCTCCTGGACAGCCTTCGATACTGCATTTCATGTCGATTTTCTCCTTTGGGTCGGCGTAACCCATTTGGGCGGCATGGGTTCATAGACTGTAATGATGATCAGGGTTGGCCGGGCCGTGGTGCAAACGACATGGATGGCGCGCCCCGCTGTTGTAAGACCAGATAACAGGCAACAAGCGCCCCTCTTATGTTGGGGGTAGTCTTCCAGGATCTGTCCTTGAGAGATCGTTTCAAGTAGATCATCAAGCGAGATGTCCTCCTCAACCATTTCTTGCTGAGCATGCTGCGTAATGTGCAGGATCTCGGCGTGGCTTTGGGCTTGTATCCTGCCTAGAATATGTCCCCAGGAACTGTCGCACATGCTTATCCTGTCGTATACGCTTGAAAGGTCGAGGCCCCGATTCGTGGACGGAGATATGGCGCTGCTATCGCAACTTCCCCCGTCCGCTGACCGGCCAGACCGTCTCCACGACGCCGTTGCGCACACCGTACATCGCATCGTGCAGGAAGACGGTCGCATCGCCGTAGCCGACGATGAAATCCAGCACGTCGCCCACCTGTACGCTCTTGTTCGGCTCGGAGAGCGTGATCACCCCGTGCTCCGCCGAGGCCGCGATGTTGACCACGTTTTCCAGGCTGACTGCTTTAGGCTGCCGTTCCATGCCAGGCAGCGTCTTGAAGCCGGCGTCGGTGATGATGCGGTCAGGCGCGGGCCGGCTCGTGACCACCGCCTGGCCAAACAGCGCCGGGTCGGTCGGCACACCCCACATCTGGTAGGTGGCGTCCCCGAAGATCGCGCCTCCAGCCTGGATCTCGGTCACCTCCGGCTGGTGCATCGTTACATTCATCGTGCCGCTGCCGCCGCAGCTGACGATCTCGATCGGCAGCCCCGCGTCGCGGCATGCCTGCGCCGACGCCGCCAGCTGTCCGATACACCCCTGGATCGCCTGCGCGCGCTCGTCCGGATCCTCCACCGACAGCGTATGCCCCTCCCACGCCATCAACCCGGCCAGCCGCAGCCCATCCTGCTCCTGGACCGCGCCCGCCAGCGCTACAACCGCCGTGCCGGGTTCGACGCCGGCCCGGTTCATGCCGACATTGAGTTCGACGATAACCGGGATTTCAACGCCGATCGACTGGGCGGCCGCGCCGAGTTCCTCCAGCGTCGCCGTGTTGTCCACTGCGATCTTCACCTCCGCGTGCCGCTGCAGCGCGGCCACGCGGGCATATTTCTGCGCGCCCACCACCTGATTGGCGATCAGAATGTCGCGCACGCCGGCCGCCGCCATCACCTCGGCTTCGCCCGGCTTCGCGCACGTCACCCCGAGCGCGCCCGCATCGATCATCTTATGCGCAATCGCCGGTATCTTTATCCCCTTCGTGTGCGGCCGCCAGTCCACGCCGGCATCCCTGAAGTCGTCCATCAGCAACGCAATGTTGCTCTCCAATATATCCAGATCCACCCACAGCGTCGGCGTATCCAGCAGCTCTTTCGCACGTCCGATTTCAGTCATTACGCATCCTCATATTCTTATTGTTGTCACTTCTTCTTACTGTCACTATTTTGAGGCAAGCAGCCACTGACCACTATCCACTGACCACTATCCACTGCCCTTCTACCACGCAGTCCAGCCGCCGTCGACCAGGATATTCTGTCCGGTGATGTAACTGCTGCCGTCGCTTGCCAGCAGAACCACCAGCCCTTTCAACTCTTCCGGCTCACCCATCCGTTTCATCGGCACCCGCTCGGCCAGTCTGGCGACGAACGCCGGCTCCCCTTCCCGCACCTTGGGCGACGGGAACGGTCCCGGGCTGATCGCGTTCACGCGCACCCCATCCTGCGCCCAGTAGACTGCCAGATGGCGGGTCAGGTGAATCAGACCGCCCTTCAGACCGTGATAGTTGGGCGGGCTGTTGACGCCGAAATCCGTGTACGCCTCCGGGTAGCTGGCAACGACCCCGTACATGCTGGCGATGTTGATGATCGAGCCGGGCGCGCCGCGGCTGCGCAGATGGCGCACAACCTCGCGCGCCAGCAGGAAATAGGCGGTCACCCCGGTGTGGTAGGCCTGGTTGAAGTCCTCGGCGCTCGCCGTGTCGATGCTGGGCGCGCCGCCGCCGTAGGCGTTGTTGACCAGCACGTCCACCTGGCCCAGGCGCTGCGCCACCGCCTCCACAAAACCGGGAATGGCGTCGCTGTCGTCCTGCGCCAGGCCGAAGCCCGCATGGCCGCTGCCGGGCAATGTCGCGGCAAACTCGGCCGCCCGCTCCCCATCGCGGCTGGTCACCGCGAGGGTCGCGCCCGCCTCCGCCAGCCCGCGGCTCATCGCCGTCCCCAGCAGGCCGGCCGCACCGGTGACAATCGCCACTTTCCCACTGAGATCCAATAGTTCTGAGATCGTCTGTTCAGTCATGGATTTCCTTTTGTCTGAACTATGAATAATGTGATTAAATGAAGGACTGCGGTGAGAGTACCGGCGGCGAGAAGATTATAATTACAATAGCCTACTTCGCCGATTTTTTCCACTAGCCGAAAGGCGTTATCATTATTTAGTTTCAGCAATTAGTATTTAATGCCACTAGCTATGGCCTTTAGCCACTACCCGGAGGAACCTTCGATGTTGTTGTATGCGCTACCGCTTCGCTATATGAGCGCAGGGATTGATACGCTCGCAACGCCGGCGATCACCTTTGCTTTGATAATCGCTGTTCTGGGCCTGATCTACCTGGTCTTTCAGACACGCCGCGTCCTTGCCATGGAAAACGGCAACCAGGTGATGCAGGAAATCGCCGCCGCCATTCAGGAGGGCGCGTCTGCATTTCTCAAACGGGAATATACCTACCTGGGCGGATTTGTCGTCGTCGTTGCCGTCATCATCGCCGTCTTCCTGGCATGGCAGACCGCGCTCAGCTTCATCCTCGGCGCGATCGCCTCGGGCGCGGCCGGCTACCTCGGCATGTTCATCGCCGTGCGCGCCAACGTGCGCACCGCCGCCGCCGCCAGCAAGAGCCTGGATGACGGCCTGCGCGTCGCCTTCAGCAGCGGCTCGATCATGGGCATGGCCGTTGTCAGCTTCAGCCTGCTCGGCATGACGATCCTCTACTTCCTCTTCGATGGCAACATACTCTACATTACCGGCTTCGGTTTCGGCGCCAGCTCGATCGCCCTCTTCGCCCGTGTCGGCGGCGGCATCTATACCAAGGCCGCCGACGTCGGCGCTGACCTTGTGGGCAAGGTCGAGCAGGGCATCCCCGAAGACGACCCGCGCAATCCTGCCGTCATCGCCGACAACGTGGGTGATAACGTCGGCGACGTGGCCGGCATGGGCGCCGACCTCTTCGAGAGCTACAGCGGCTCGATCATCGCCGCCGCCACGCTCGGTGCAGTCGTCGCCGACGGCGCCGGCATCATCCTGCCCTTCCTCGTCGCCGGCGTGGGCGTGATCGCCGCCCTGATCGGCACCTTTCTCGTGCGTGCCAAGGAGGGCGCGACCCAGGAAGATCTGCTGGGTGTCCTGCGTCGGGCTATCTATAGCGCCTCCGCGCTCGTCCTGATCTTTGCCGCCGGCGTGATCGCCTACACCGGTGTCGGCTGGAACTTCTTCGCCGTCATCCTGGTCGGGCTGGTCGCCGGCAACGGCATCGGCTGGTTCACCGAATACTTCACAAGCTACACCGAGAAGCCCACCCAGGGCATCGCGCAGAAGGCCGAGACCGGTGCGGCAACGCTGATCATCGAAGGACTGGCCGTCGGTATGAACAGCACGATGCCGCCGGTTCTGATCGTAGCCGCGGCGATCATGCTGGCGCTCTGGCTGGGCGGCGACAACGGCCTCTTTGCCGTCGCCCTGGCCGGTGTCGGCATGCTCAGTACCCTGGGCATCACCCTCGCGACCGATGCCTATGGCCCCGTCGCCGACAACGCCGGCGGCATCGCTGAAATGAGCGATCTGCCCGACGAGGTGCGCGACCGCACCGACGCGCTCGACAGCCTCGGCAACACAACCGCCGCCACCGGCAAAGGTTTCGCCATCGGCTCCGCAGTGCTGACCGCACTGGCGCTCATGGCTGCCTATGTGCAGGCCGCCAATCTCGATACGCTCGACCTGTTGAGTTCGACCATGATCCCCGGCATGCTGGTCGGCGCCATGCTGCCCTATCTCTTCGCCTCCTTGACCATGACCGCGGTCGGCAAGGCCGCCTATGAGATCGTGCTGGAGGTGCGCCGCCAGTTCGCCGAAATCCCCGGCATTATGGAGGGCACTACCAAACCCGACTACAAGACCTGCGTCGCCATCAGCACCGAGAGCGCGCTGCGCTACATGATCATTCCGGGCGCGCTCGCGATCGTGGTCCCGCTACTCATCGGCTTCCTGTTCGGCGCGCAGGCCCTCGCCGGAATGCTGATCGGCGCCATCGCCTCCGGCTTCATGCTGGCGGTGATGATGGCCAACTCCGGCGGCGCCTGGGACAACGCCAAAAAGTGGATCGAGACCGGCGTCATGGGCGGCAAAGGCTCCGACGCGCACAAAGCCGCCGTCGTCGGTGATACGGTTGGCGACCCGTTCAAAGACACCAGCGGCCCGTCCCTGAATATCCTGATTAAGCTGATGAGTATCGTCAGTCTCGTCTTCGCCGGCGAGTTCGGCGCGGGGTGGCTCAATCTGTTCTGAGCATTTCAACGAGGCCGGCAACCGCTATCAGTCGCCGCAAAATAACCTGCTCGCCACTATCCCCCTTGGCGGCGCAGGCATCTCGCCTCCAGCAGCTTGTCATAGCAACAGCTGCGCCAGCAGCGTGAATCCGAGCAGGATCAGGCCGCCGGCCAGGAGCGCGAGCCCACTCTTCCGCAGCCGTTGCGCCCGCGATGTGAGCCGCCCGTGCGTCGCGTGGGATTGGTCGCCCCAGTCCAGCTGCTGCGGGCGTTCGTGCGGAGCCTTTTGCACCTGGGCCAGCCACCAGGCGCGCTGGCAGAAGCTCCAGGCGCCGATATCGCTGGCTCGGACGTAAGAACGGTCTTTGGGCATCGATAGCTTTCAGATTCTGATGTGATTTCCGTGTTCGACGATCTGCTTGACCACTCCGATTGTCGCCGGAACAGCCTGAATGCGCCAACTGCGCTTGCACGACTAACAACTGTACACGACCAACAATTGCAGAAAAGAGCCACTGCCATGAAAGCCACCGATATCCGCGCGGAGACGGTCGAGGTCACCTTCGACGACGAGCGTTTGAGCGTCCCCTTGCACCTCAGCAAAGGCGTGATCGAGGCGATCACCTATGCCACCGTCACTGTGCGGGCGCGCACCCGCGGGGGCGGCGCCGTGCAGGGCACCGGCGCGATCCTGCTCTCGGACGTGTGGGCCTTTCCCGCGCCCGACCTGACCCATGAGGAGAAGGACCGCCTCATGCGCCGGCTGTGTCGGGCCATCGCCGCCTGGCTGCAGGATGACCCGTACGACGATCCCATCGAAAAGGGGATCAGGTTGGAACAGGCCGCGGTTGAACTGGCTGCGCAACTGGCAGACGAAGAGCCTCTTTTGCAGAGGACTCCCCTGCCGCGGCTGGCCGTGCTCAACTGCATGGCGCCCTTCGACGCCGCCCTCCACGACGCCTGGGGCGCGGCCCTGCCGGTACCGCTCTACGCCGCCTACACGGCAACATATCTGAACCAGGATATGAGCGCCTGGCTGGGCGCCGACTTCGCCGGCCGCTATCCGGCGGACTACCTGGTCCCAAAGCGGCGCGCGCTGTCCGTGCAGCATGTGGTCGGCTTCAACGATGCCCTCACCCCGGCAGAGGTGGACCCGCAACAGCCGGCGCCGGCAGACCTCCCCGCCGACCTCACTTCCTGGATCGAACGCGACCGCGTGCGTTATCTCAAGCTCAAGCTGCGCGGCCAGTCACCGGCCGAAGACGCCGAGCGCCTGATCGAAGTGTACTCCGTCGCCGCCCAGGCCCTGGAAGCCGCAGGTATGGCCGGCGGCCCGCGCCTGTCGGTGGACCCCAACGAAGCCTACCAACAGCCTGCCATGATGCTCGAAATGCTGGATCGGGTGGCCGCTGAGAAGCCGCAAGTGTTACCTGCGCTGGACTACGTCGAGCAGCCCACCCCCCGCGACCTGGGGGCCTATACCGACACGCTCCACGAGGTGGCCGCCCGCGTTCCCGTGGTCGTCGACGAAAGCCTGGACGACCTCGAAAATCTCGACTGGATCCATCGTTTGGGCTGGTCCGGGCTGGCTGTGAAGACCTGCAAGGGCCATACCCACTCGCTGCTGGCCTACTGTTGGGGCCGCCATCACCGTCTCTACCTCACCCTCCAGGACCTCACCAACCCCGGCCTCGCGCTGGTTCACAGCGCCAACTTCTGCGCCCACCTGCGCCTCGACGTCGACTGTTTCGAGGGCAACTATCGCCAGTTCATGCCCCTGTCGCGACCACACGAACAGGCCGCCCACCCCGCCTATTTCCAGATCGCAGACGGCCAGTTGATCCTGCCGCCCGACATGGGCCCCGGCCTCTACTGATGAAGCGGTAAGAGAAGTTGCCGGCCACTGACCACTAGCCACTAACCACTAACCACTAACCACTGCCCGTTCACCTGTAGACAATATCGAGAATATCGTCGCTGTGGAAGCGCACCCGCTGCGCGTCCACCCGCTCGGCGCCCGCTTTGCTCATCTCCACATCGGCCGTGTCGGTATGGAAGAAGCGCTTTTCCAGCAGATAAGGGCCGGGCCACACCAGAGGGGCAATCGGGCTCTCGCGATGCTGCGCCGCGGCCGCCGCGATTCCCTCCCGGATGCGCTGCCGCGCCGCCTGCGCCGAAAGTGAAATAGCCGAGCCTCTCCCCAGCCCCTCCTTCACCGCCACCGTGGTGATCTCCGGAACCAGCTCCTCCGCCTCCTGGCAGGCATCGCGCTCGCCGCTCAAAAAGAGCAGCGGCAGCCCCAGCCCGCCCATGAACAGAGCAAGCTGTCCGATCTCGCCGATCAGCGTGCCGTTGAGCCGGTAAGCGTCCACTGTGCGGCTGTTCTGCGTGTGGTTCTGGTTGCTGGTTACGACCCCGGCCATGGCATGTTGGCCGACGATGACAAAGGCATCGTAGCGCCCGATCACCTCCTGCAACCGGCTCCACGGCGGCGAAGGCCGGCCATGCAGCAGCAGCGCTGCCGGATGCAACGTATCAAAGTCGATGCCGCCGGCGCCGTGCCCGTCCCAGACGAGAACCTCCTCCACCCCGGCATCCAACAGACCGTCCACCCCCGCGTTGACCTCCCCTGTCACCAGCCGTTTTCCGGCATCGTAGTAGCGGCCGTCGGGAAAGGACTGATCCGCGAAGGAGACGACCCCCGCTACGCCCTCCATATCGGTTACCATAAAGATCTTCAAGGCTGTCGCTCCGTAGGGGCGCCCCTTGTGGGTGCCCTCCCCCCTTGTGGGCGCCCCCCTCGTGGGCTTGACTCTGTTGATGAAACGTCGACACTTTTCCTCTGGCCCAGCATAGGTTAGAGGGCGTCCTTGCAAATATGCGTAAAGCTTCTGCCACTGATGGTCGCCAATTCCTTAGCTAAACATCCTACTATTGCTGCAAATCTGTCAGAACTCAACAAACGTCAACGAGCCCTGATAATCAGGTTTTGGTCTTTCGTAACACCATACCTTCGGATTGGGTGCAGCTTCTGAGGGCTTCCGTATAACGAGAGAGCGGGCGACCCTCCGCGAGCCCAGAGTGCAGTTGCTAAGAATCAGCTCCATACAAAGAACTGACCGGCACCCGGCGCCCCCCATCGGCCGCCGAGCGGTAGGCCGCATCCAGAAGCTCGACCGTGCGCCAGCCGACCTCCGCCGGCGACATGTTGGGCGCGCCGCGCACGATAACGTCGACCAGGTTGTTCGCTGGCGCCGACGACAGATAGCTCTGCTCCTCCGTCACGGGCGGCAACTCCTCCACAGACCCGTCGGCATAGTAAATCGCACAACTCTTGTGGATAATGTCGGCGTTGATCCACCCCCGGTCACAGTAGATCTGCACAACCATCTCCTGTTCCGGCCCGCCCGCGTGCAGAGTGCCCGTACTGCCGACATTGGCCAGTGCGCCGTTGTCCATCTGCGCGATCATCGCGTCGACGACATCCACCCGGGTGTCGAGGTTGTCCATCAGCGCCAGCACACTGACCGGCCTCAGCCCGGTCATATGCAGCATCAGCCCCACCGAATGGGTCGCCTGCAAATGGCCCTGGCCGCCGCCAGAGCGCTCCGGATCGCTGTAGACATCGCCCGGGCCGGTAACCGGGTATTGGTACAAGTTGTCGTGGACCCTGTCATCGCCTCGGTACAGCGAAATGACGCTGGAGGCGAACATGTTGTTGATATAGCGTATCCCGCCCAACTGCCCCGAGCCGATCACCTCCTTTACCCGCAGCACATGGGGGTTGTAATTCCAGGGGTAGCCGATGATCAACTGGCATCCGTTCGCACGGCTGAGTTCGGTCAGATGGCGCGCGTGCGCCGCGAGCAGCGTCATCGGCTTTTCCAGGACCACGTGCAGCCCCTGCTCAAGGCAGGCGCGCGCCGCCTCGTAATGGGCGGCATGCCACACCGCGATCACGACGCCGTCCAGCTGCTCCCGCGCCAGCATCTCGCGAATGTCGGTATAGGTTTGCTCCACGCCATAGTGCCGCGCCGCCTTGTCCAGCACATCCGCGCGCACGTCGGCCAGGGCGACAAGGTTGGCGTTGGGATTGGCCTGCAGCGCGGGAATATGGGCGGTCGTTGACCACCAACCGGTTCCGATGACGGCGATTCGAGCTGTGTCGGGCATGGTTCTCCTTTGACCTTCCTCTTCAGACTTCGAGTTCCCCGTTTCAAAGAGCGAACGGGCCAGGAACAGATTTCGTCCCAGCCGGGCCCGTCGTCAACACATGTACCTACCTGACAATGAAATGCGCCGTCCCTTGTTGATTCGCTTCTCACAACCGATTCTACGGCAATGTAATCGTGTCCAGCAAGAAAATGTCAGTCGCGGGCATATCCCCCTGCGCAACCGTTGGCAACCGTTCCCAGCCATTCCCCTGATGCGTATACCATCCAATGAAGATCCGGTACTCGCCATCGGGAACTGCGGGCAGAAATTGCTCCACTACGAACAGTTCGGCTGGGGGCCAGGTCGATGTCGGATAACGGCCGTCGAACGGTTGTACATCCTGCTGGGCAACAATCTGATCATCTGAATTGACGATGTGAACAAACGAGGTATAGTCCGATTCAGGGCTCTCTATCGTGCGCCAGAAAAAGATTATCTTGAGGCCTTCGCTGGTCGGGTCCAACGTATAGCCTTCGAGCGTGAAGAAGTTTCCAAAGTTTGTGTCTGTAAGAATCTGTGGCCCCGAAACCTCGAATTCCTTCACAATAGCCGCCTTCTGACCTGTGACCAGGGGAACCGGTTGGCGAGAGAGTTGGTCAATGAGGCCTACTTGCAGCTGGTACTGGCCAGCAGGGAGGCCAGGGCCGACTGCTAACGAATAGCTAAGAGGCATTACCTGATCAGGGTGCCAAGCGCGGACACGAAAGACTCCGTTCAGAGGCCAGTTCTCCTTGGAAATGACAGTCACGTCCCGAGTGCGATTGTAGAGTTCCAGGACAAGCTCGACATCTCTTCCAATCTTCATCGACGGTCGCCAATAAAGGGCTACATTGAGGTCCGAGTCACGTTCAAGCTCATTACTCTGAAAGCCGACCAGTTCCACATGGTTGGAAAATAACAGCCCCTCCAGAGGCATGTAAGCCGGTATCCTGCCCTGCCAGCGCGCCTCCAGGGCTGTGGCTACCGGGATACCATTTTTCGTCAGGATTGTCGTTTCCTTCTCGTTCAGAGGCTCGACGCTTGCAGGCAAGGGCGGAAGGAAAAAGACCGTTCCCTCTTTAAGCAAGACCCATTCCTCAGGGAATCCTTTATCCGTTGACCATTCGGAGTCCAGGAGAATGACCGAGACACGCTCCCCCTGACGCAAAGTTTCTTCCCCCCCGCTCTGTCGGTGCGGGAACTGCTCGATCAGCAGGAAAGCGAGACGGTTATCACTGTATAGGCTGGTGGGCAGGAGAACGGATCTGTCAAGATGATTGCCGATGAATTCTGCAATAGGGCCGAATTTCATTTCTTCTCCGCGATTCGCCAAGCGATACGGTGTGACTCGCTGGGCAAAGTCCCACTGGCGAATCAGGCCGAGAATCAGCGCCAGCGCCAGGACAAGATAACCCATCCAGCGGGGAAATCGCGGCCTCCTATCCATCCAGGCCCAAGCAGACGCGGTTCCTAAACCAGCCATCATAAAAATGAAAGGAATTCCTGGAAGCAGCCGGGAGAAATCGATAGCTGTATGATCGAATTTCTCGTACGTCAGCAGTTCGGGCAGTAGCATCAACGCCATCATCAGGCATCCAAAGACATGTGCGTCTCGCCTCCGGCGGATGACGACCGCAATCCCGATTACCAGACCAACGACGAAAACGGCTGTTAGAATTGCTTTGGGCCCGTACGGGTGATTTACTCGCCAGAAAAAGGACAACGCAGTGAGCTGATTTATCAGTTTTGCAACAACAACGGCAACAGGATCCGGCAATTCGAAAACAAACTGTCCCCCCGCAGGACCGGCGGGATTCGAGACGCGGGCGAGAAATGAATAGGGATAGACGACAAACATAATCCACTGCGGCAGAGCAACAAGGGCGGCAGCGGCTGCGGCCCATAGCAGGTCGCGCCAGTGTGTCAATAGATGGCGGTTCGCCAGAATGGCGCCTATGCTGGCTATCGCCAACGCGATTGGAAAGAAACGCCCAACAATATAGACATACTGGCTCAGTCCAACCAGAAGACCGGCCAGAATAAAGTCCGGCCTGCCTCCGCGGCGAAAACCTCGCCACAGGAAACCAATGGCTGTCAATTCCACGACAGGCAGCAGAATGGGTTCAATGCCGGGGAAAGAGTGTGAAGCAAAGAATGTCGAAAGAGCCAGTCCCAAGGCTGCAATCAGCCCTGCTCTGCGGGCGAAAACTGTGCCAAACTGGTCAAAGGCCCAGCGAGAGGCCCAGTAAGTCGCCGGCGCGGCCAAGGCGCCGCCCACAATAGTCAGGCTCTGCAGACCGGCAACGCTGTATCCAAATACAGAGAATATGAGGGCCTGTATATAAACGATCAGGGGTTGGATTCCAAACTGATGATAGATGTAGAAAGGAAAGATATTTTCTTGTAAGAAATCATGTGAGTGCAGTGCCGCTGCGGTCGCATCGTGATTCAGGATTGGGGTCAACCTGAACCAGTGAAAATAGTAGCTTGAGAGACTGATACAGAGTAGTGCGATAGAAAGCCAGGCATCAACGCGGCCGGTTACAGAGGATGACTTACCAAACAGTTGGAAATATGCGGACAGATTTCGCTTTACTACAGCGACTGGGTCGTTCATGGAAATGTCTTAGTCCCTCCCACTACAGTGCGTTTGCAATGCAATTCCTAAATGCGATGGAAAACTCATATGAAGGAAACGGACAGGGGTGGCGCCAGCGGATTCAAAGTGCAAATCTCAGTTCGTGAAGAAGGGCGTTGCTTCGAACGGAGAGCATTTTCTGAATCTTGTCTAGAGGGCAATGTTACTTTCACGCGTCAGAGTGTGCCCTTAGCAGGTGTCTGATCTCGTCCCGCATCCTGATCGTCTCGGTCATCACATCCACCTGGTCACAGTCCATCCAGTGATCGTGCTCATACTCCAGCGTCAGGTAGCCGCTGTAGCCGGCGCGCCTGAGCAGCTCCACGACGGCGGGGAAGTCGATCACCCCGTCATCCCAGCGCGCCTGCAGCTTGTCGCGGCAAGCTTGCCGCAGATGGACATGGCCGGCGTAGGGCGCGAGGGGATCCACGTCTGCCGGCTCATAACCCTGCGCCACAAAGTGGGAATAATCCAGCACGATTTTGAGCGCGGGATTCCGCTGCAGAAATGTCAACGTATCGAATGGACTTTCCAGCACCGACTCGACGTGCGGCTCAAACAGAAATGTCACATTCTCGGCCGCGGCCAGCGCCGCCAGTTCGTTCATCGCCGCTGCCGACAGCGCCACCGCCTCCTCGTGGGATATGCCCACCTGGTCAACGCCCGGCAGCACCAGCACCGACGGGATGCGCGCAGCGGTACAAAAATGGAGTACCTGCTTGAACGTCTCCAGATTGGCGGTTCGTACGCTTTCATCGACCGAGTTGAGCGGCCTGTCGTCGAATCCATCCCCGAAAACGTAGAGCAGATTGCTGAGCGGGAGACCGGCCTCGGTCACGCGCTGCGCCTGCACCTCTGGATCGCGTTCGATCTCGCGCGAGTCGAGCAACGCGCCGGGCGCAGCGATCAGATCCATCGCCTGCACCCCCAGCGCCTGCAATATCGCGGCCGATTCCGATAAACTGGCCCCCACGTAGGCCCAGGCCGCACCGGCAAGTTTCATGGCGGTCATGGTTGTCTCCAGACTAACTATTTGTCTCTGCTCTTTGGCAGTGTCGGTGACCGCGTTTGCGGCATCTTCCGGATTATTTGGGTCTATAGCGATTCACAGTCTGCCGTCTAATGAAAGGGAGAGCATTGGATTAAGGGGTAAATATAAGTTTTTTTATGGGTAGAAGCACAAAATCTGCATAGTTTCTAACAATAAAATGGGGTGGCTTGTGTCCGATTTTTCGGATTGGCAGTGCCTCTATCTGATGTAATCCGACCAATTCGTGCGAAAAAGCGTAAATTTCCGTCGAGATTCCCGCCGAAAGGCCCGTATGAGCAGGCAATGTAGCAGATCTGACGCCTCAAGCGCACCTGTATGCTGAATTCTCTTTAATCTTTATTGTTAGACTTATTGTTAGTTCCTCGAAACTTGCCACAGATTAACAAAGGAATTAACGAGGGGCAGAATTTCTCACCGACGCTTTCGACAGGTTGCGTCGACCTGCCTACAATCCCTCCCTTTAACCTTTGTAAGGAGTTCTATGCCTTATCATCCAAGGCATCCAGAAAAACCCACGCCGACTTTCGCCGCGAACCTTGATTGACGATGCTGCCAGCGCGGCGGAGTTCTTGCAGCAAGTTATGAACTTTGTCCCGTTTCTGTTTAAAGTTAAGTCGGTCCGGTAGCTTCGGCAGCAGCACTTCATCAATTTCCTTGCGACTTACCGGTCCATATTCACGAATTAGTTCCAGCATCAAATTCCTATAATACCGGTTCTCAAAGCCGCGCTCGCGGACGTGCTCTCCTATAGTGCCAGTCGCCTTAGCGACAACGTCCGCCACCATCAGGTTGGGATAGCGCCCTTCCACCAAGCCGGCATTCTTGAGGGTGCGATGCTCGTTCTTCTCAATGGGTAATCCTTTCTGCACCCGATCCAACAGCATTACCTGTTCAAGGTTGAGATCAGTCCGCTCCATAAGTAGACGAGTGTAACGTTCATCCAGAATTCGTCCGTTGAGGCTTACAGTGACAAAACCCGGCGTGATAAGATCGTAGTCCGGCAGAGGGAACGACCGCATACGCTGAGTTTCGAACATGCGTTTGATTCCGCCGCCTTGCGTGTCGATCAAGTTTAACTCGACCATCGCATCCGCCAGGAAGGCATTTCGGTAGATAGACTGCGGAGCGTCCTGTCGGATTACTGTCTCTACATCGCCAGGTAGAAAGTCTCCGACGTTTGACAAAATCACGCGGTCGGGAAATTCTACGACGATGATACGACCACGTAACTGGTAGTCCTGGTGAGCGATGCAGTTATGTAGTGCTTCCCGGATTACCCAGAAGTCATACTGAGTAAACTCCACCGGGAATAGTGTCCCGCTTGGCATGGCACGCACATTCAGATTGCGGATTCGGTTTTGTAACCTGTCTCCCGCAAGCAAAAAGGGCGGCCCGAGGTGTTCATAGTCGAGTTCGCGGTTATCCGCGTCTTTCAGTATCCACGAGATCTTGGCCACTGCGGGCGAGAGTAGTGTAGCCGACTCGGCGCGGCCAAGGAGAAGAAGCGCTGTGCGCGTCACCTTACCCTGCTTTAAGACTCGAGCTTTGTTAAGGAGAGTGATGTCGTCCCAATCAGTCACGTCGTCTGCCTGGAGGGGGTGCTTGATAGCGAATTGCTCTCGTGCTTTTGCGACAGCCTCTGGGTCAAGATCATCCACCGTCGCGTCCTCGCATATCTCCGCTGACCAGTCGTCACCCCGTGTCCATATCGCGCGTGCTTTCTCAAGGTGTTGTTTCAAATTGGTCTTGCTCGTGCCGATCCTGATGTAAGACTCGCCACGAAAACTGACAGGTGTATCGCGGGCCGGGTTGATTTCAAAGATAACAACACGACCGCTGGAGTGCTCTACTATGTGGACCTCAAAACCTGGGTTCGGGCTCAATCCAGCCGTAACCCAGGGCAGCAGATCCTGGTTGCCCTTGCCCTTTTCAGTGTATGGATCGAAGGAGGTTCCGACAACCGCGTGCGTCCTGTCTTGAATGCCGTAAAGAAGATATGCCTTCGGCTTATACTTCAGGCACGCTGCGTTCGCCAGAGCAGAGATGTACTCACCTATCATCTGCGGAGGGTGGAAATTCCTCTTGAATTCAACCCACTCCGTCTCGCGGGATAGCTGACACAGTTCATCCACAAGATGAACGAGACGACTATCATGAATTCGACTGATTGTCATGTCTTGACCTCCTTGGAGACAGTATCGCGCCCCTCCCCACCACCGGCCACCCCCCAATGGAAAACCTCCGGCCACCCATCAGGATAAGCGTCGTGCGGATCGTAATCATCCCCGCTCTCATCCTGCATGATCGGCGCCATATACTCCTCCCAGCGCACCGACTCAGGACTCTCCGCCAGGATGCGCACCGCCTCGGCGTAGTTTTCCGCCTCCATGTACAGGAACAGCTGCCGGTCGGCCATGAAGACGCTCATGCTGCGCACACCCGCCCGCTCCAGGTCGGCCAGCACCGCCGGCCAGACCTCCCGGTGGCGCCGCCGGTACTCTTCCTCCTCCCCCTCTTTAACGCGCATGACAAACGCAACACGTTCCATCGCAGACCTCAGTTTTCAGTGGTCAGTGGCCAGTGGTCAGAAACATCAACAGCCAAAGCAACTTCAGCCATCTACGCCGGGCACCGGAATCGTGCTCAGCATGCCGCCATCCACATCAAGCGCCGACCCGGTCAGGAAAGCGGCTTCGTCGGAGATAAAAAAGAGCACGGCGTTCACGATATCCTCGACCGTCGGGTTGCGCTGCAAGGGAATGTCGGCCGCCGTGGCCGCCAGGATCTCGTGCGGCTGCATGCCCGTGGCCTCGAGTTTCCAGTCGAGTACCTCCTGCCCCATGCCCGTGCCCGCCACGCCGACCGGGCAGACGCAGTTGACCGTAACCTGGCGCGGCGCCAGTTCGCCCGCCAGCACCTTCGTCAGGCCCACGACCCCAAACTTGGCCGCACAGTAGTGGGCCAGCATCGGGAATCCCACCTTGGACGCGTCGGAACCGATGTTGACGATGCGGCCGCGGCCACTGGCACATAGCAAAGGCGCGGCCGCCTGGCAGCAGAGAAAGGTGCCCTTCAGGTCCACATCGATCACCCGGTCCCACTCCGCCTCGCTGATATCCGCCAGCCGGTTGAAGGCGATGACCCCGGCCGAGTTGACCAGCGTGTCCAGCCCGCCGAAACGCTCCTCGCAGGCCGCCACCGCCGCCGCCGCCGACTTCGCCGACGTTACATCCAATTCGATGGCCAGCAGATCCTCACTGTCCAGGCCGCGTTCGGCATCCTGCAGACGCGCAGCATCGACATCCCCGATCGCGACCTGCGCGCCGCGCGCCAACAACGCCTCCGCAATCGCCAGCCCGAAGCCGCTCGCCCCACCGGTGATCAGCGCCCGGCGCCCGGCACTCTGAATATCTGACACGGTTTCCACTCCTTCAACCGTTCGGCGGCCAGCGATCAGCGAACCCAAATTGCTGGCGACTAGCCACTGACCACTGACCACTGACCACTGACCACTGACCACTGACCACTGACCACTGACCACTGACCACTGACCACTGACCACTGACCACTGACCACTAGCCACTAGCCACTAGCCACTGATTTTTCACTGAAACGAGTACTTGCGTACTATCTCTTCCCGCACCTGGACGCCCAACCCGGGCCTGTCGCGCACGGCCAGATACCCCCCCTCCTGCACCCAGGGGTCGCTGACCAGCTCATGCTGCATCGGCGACTCATGCGGCTTGAGGTCCATACAAACGCCGTGGTTGGAGATGGCCAGCAAATGGACACTGGCCGCGGTGTTGAGCGCGCTGCTCCACGTGTGCAGGCTGAACTGCAGATTCTCCACCTCCAGCAGCCGGATCACCTCACGGCAGCCGGTGATGCCGTGGCTCCTGCCCGGATCCATCTGGATCACATCCACGCCGCCGCTGCGGATCAGGCGCCCGTAGCTCTCGACATCCCACTCATCCTCACCGGTACCTATCGGCGTTGCCACCGCCGCCCGCAGCCGGGCATGCCCCTCCAGATCGCGCGGCAGGAGCGGCTGCTCAATCCAGCGCAGACGATACGGCTCAAGCTCGCGAAAGCGGCGGATGGCCGTCGGCACGTCCCACAGACCGCGCGCGCCCGGCGTATCCACGATCAACTCGCGCGCATCGCCGATCACCTCGCGGATGCGGCGCACATATTCAATATCGCGCGCGGCGTCCTGCCCGAAGACCGCCCCCGGATGCATGCCCCACCCCGCCTTGACGTAATGGTAGCCCTGCTCCACCATCCAGCGAAACTCGTTCAATGTCCAGTCCAGGTCTTCCATGTCAAAGATGAACGAGGCCATCGCCACAACCTTGTCATGCAGCTTGCCCCCCAAAAGCTGGCAGACGGGCAGCCCCAGCGCCTTGCCCTTCAGATCCCACAACGCCATATCGATCGCGCTCACGCTAAAGGCCGCAATCCCTTCAGGGCCATACCACCAGATATGGTCCAGCATCTTGTGCCAGGCGCGCTCCACATCACGTGCGTCCTCACCGACCAGCAGCGGCGCCAGACCCTGCTCGATGATCAGTTTCGTCGCCAGCGCAGCCTCGCGAAACTGGGAAATACACTCGCCCCAACCGACCGTGCCGTCATCGGCCTCGACCCGCGCCAGGGTGATATAGCGTTCAATGCCCTTATAGTGAGGTTCCGGATAAGCGAGCGCGAATGCCTGAACTGTACGGATCTTCATGGCTCTTTCCTTGTGGAATTCTCGAATCTCTTGGCTTGTAGTTCTTGGTTCTTGGTAACAGGCCAGGCACGTGAGAAAGCAGTGTCACTAAAAACTAAAAACTAACCACTAAAAACTGCCCTTCAACACCGGCTTGGCCGCCAGGGTTGCCCGCATCGGAAAACTGACCGTAACCGGGCCAAGCAGACCCGAAACCGTCTGCCCCGGGAAGACAAACTCGGATTCATAAGGGCCCGTGCTGAAATAGTTGGCCAGCGTATTGTAGACCGTCACTTCCAGAACGTTGTCACCCTCGTGCACCTGGTCGCTGATGTCGAAGCGGTAGGGGCGCGCCAATCGGACGCCTACACTCTGCCCGTTGACAGCCACCTCCGCCGTCGTATTCGCCGCCCCCAGGTCGAGAACTACCTCCCCCTCCAACTGCTCGCTTTCGAGCGAGAATCTCTTCCTGTAGACGGCGCCGCCGGAGTAACTCTCCAACGCGTACTGGCTCCAATCGCCCAACGGCAGCGCGGCCTCAGCGCATTCGAAGCGCATAGGCTGGCGGATGGCCGCGCCGGCGTAGACACCCGCCTTCTGTTCCACGCGCAGCGCCACCTGGGAGATATCCGCCGCCGGAACTTCCAGCCTGACCTGCCCATCCCTGACTGCCGCTTCCGCACCGTTGACCCAGACCTGAACGCCCTCGGCATCCACATCCAGATGCAGCGTATGCGTCCCCGCCGGCGCCTCACATCTATACCAACCGACCCGTCTCTCCTTGTGCGGCGCGATCTCATATCCCAGTTCGGAAGGCTCGGCGAACCAGGTCAGCCGCGCCGCCGCGTGGTCCCGTGCAGGCGTCGTCGACGGCTCCAGCAGCGCAGCATACGCCCGCAAGGGCTGGGCGGGGGGCTGCACGCAAGCGAGCAGGAGCAGGTTCAGCCCCTCCTGCAGCAAGACCTCTATCGCCGCCGGAACCGGCTTCCCGGATGCCTCCGGCAGCAGAGCCGTCCCGTTCAGCCACGCCTGTTGCACCTGCCCGCTCTCGGCCCCCAGATGCAGGTTCCAGCGCCCATCACGCGGCGCCCGCACATGGGTGTACAGGTAGCGCACGCTCTCCTCATGCTCGTCGGCAACGTCAAGATAGAGAAACGAATCCCCGACCCCTTGGCTGCCGCCCCATACGTCGCTGCCCGGCCGCCCGAACTCCTGCGAATAACAGACCGTCTCCCAACCTATCCCCCCGGCGTCCGGAGCACCTGCGTCCCCGGCCATCAAAGCCGCCAGCTCCGGCGGTGCCTGCCCGCGCTTGAAGGGCCCGCTGGCCCGCCAGTAGGGGCCAAAGCTATACGTGAAAATGGGCCAACCGCCGTCGTCATAGTCGCGGCTGTGCCAGCCCTGCGCAACGCCCGGCGTCTCCTCCTCCCGGTAGCGGAACTGTCGCGCTTCCGCGCCGAGAAGTTCATCGCTGGCCGGCTCGCGGAAATCGCCCCAGCGGTTGTCCATCGTCGGCATCAACTGGAACGACCAGTCGCCCGTCAGATGCAGGGGAGCCGCCGCCGGCCCGAACCGGGCCTGCGCACCATACTCGCGCCCTTCATGGCGCACGCGCACCGACTTGACGCCCCCGTCTCCGAGGATGCCTCGCACCTCCACGCTATCGTCGGCCGCTTCCACATGCGTGATTGCCCCCAGATTGTCCGCCGTCACCGCCGGTCTTCCCCCAGGCGGGCGCAAAACCAGTACGATGCCCTGGTTGGCCTCCATCGTCAGCCGCACTGTCGTCTTGTCATCCGTGCAGGAGAAGCGGTGACAGGGCAACACCTCGCCGCTCCAGCAGTCCCAGATCTCCGGTTCGCCGCGCTCGCGCAAGGTAAACGTCAGCTCTCTCCGCTCCGATTCGACATTGTAGAGGAAGTAGACGTCAAGCTCGCCTGCTTTCTGATGCGTGTGGAAGACGTTCTTCTCTGAAGCGATTACATCGCGGTCGATCGCGGCCGCGATCGTGACCGCGACATCAACCCCCCGCTGCTCCGCATGGGGCGTGCGCATCGTGTCCTGGCTGGGCAGGAAGATGCCTTGGCCGCCCTGCTCGTTGCTCTGCCTGCAGATGCTGTCCCCAGCCTGGGTATGCGCCTCTGAGCGGTGGGCGGCCGTCTCGCTGGAAGCGATGCCAAAGATATGCTGCAACAGAGCGTGGACTTCGGGATCGTCGCGCCCGTGCTCCTGCGATGCACCGGGCAGCCGGCGGTAGGCCACCACCGTGCCGCCCCCGTCATAGAACTCCTGAAGCTTCGCCAGCGTCTGCCGCCGGATCGTCGTCATCGGCGGCAGCAGCACAGTCCGGAACTGGATACCTGCTATCTCCAGCGTCCCGTCGCGCACAACGGCCTGGCTGAGAAGGTTGTCGTCGACAAAATCGAAATCGATCCCCTTCTCATAGATCTGGCGGGCGAGCGCAAAGGTGGACATCGCGCATTCGTCGGCCGCGCTCGTGAACGAATCCCCCCGCAACCAGTTGGCGTGTACCGTCGTCAACGGATAGAGCAGCGCCACATCCGCCACATGCGTTCCCTGGCTCATCACCGCGCTCAAACGCGACACATAATCCACGAACGTCTGCCAATGCTCCCAGTAGGGCTGGCGCCAGTGAATCGACGGCGGCACCCACTCATACCAGCCGCCCAGCGTGTTGTACAGCCCGCCGTGCTGATTGTACAGATTCAGCCCATACGCATAGTTCTCATTCGTCCACGCAACGTTCTGCTCCTGCGTCATGCCCCAACCCGACCCCCAGTAGACGCACATCGAAGCCCGCTCCCGCTCGTAAATGTGCAGGATTGAACTGGACAGCTTGGCGTCGATGAAACAGCGCTGGCCGGGCAGGCTGGCCTCGGGGTCCTCGTTGCCGGTGACGTGGAACCAGCGCATCAGGCGGAAAAAATCGCCGTAATGCCATGTCTGCCCCAGCATATCCTGCCGTCCCCAGGTCGCGATCGTGCCGTAGCGCATCCCCCGCTCTTCGTGCCACACGCACAGCGGCTTGTAGAAGTTCTCCTCCAGCGCGGCGGACATCACCTCGTAGTAGTCGCAGCGGATCTTGTCGGTAAAATCGCCGATGTCGTGGAAGAGGCCGACCAGCCAGGGCGCGGGATCATAACCCTTCTCCGCCTTGAACCGCTCTACCAGGTTCGGCGCGTAGAGGATATTGCCGTTGAGCACATAGATTTCGTCCTGCCCGTAGAGGGAGAGCGTGCCGGGTATAAATTCGCGCAGCCGCTCTTGGTGTTCCTGCCAATAGACTTCCAGCCAGCGGGCGGCGACATGGGGATTGAGGTAATCTAGATCGTGCGGCTGGCTGGCGACAACCACCAGCCGCCAACCGGCCTCCGGCGCCGTCCAGCCTATCCGCTGCCCCTGCACAGCCGCACTGAGATCCCGGTGCGATTCGGGATCCAACCTTTCACCGTCCGTGTGGTATGCCGCCGCCGCCAGAACCCTCTCCCCCGCCGGCACCTCGATCTGCAAGGCATCGTTCCCATTCGAGCGCTTCTCGTAAATCACCAGGCGGCGGCCCGCCAACTCCGGCCGCGCGGCGCGTTC
The DNA here is from genome assembly GCA_965220715.1 of Caldilineaceae bacterium. Classification (GTDB taxonomy): domain Bacteria; phylum Chloroflexota; class Anaerolineae; order Caldilineales; family Caldilineaceae; genus Bin5. The sequence goes on along the minus strand of OZ244843.1, from coordinate 390,754 downwards.
GGCCCGCAGCCGATCCTGCCAGGATTCCTGTCCCTCCCAGCAGGAGAACCAGGCCTGCAGGCCAAGACGGCTATGTTCAGCCACCGAGTGGCGGAAGAACTCCCACCACTCCTCGGTGAAGTAGGCGGGGTCGGTGCCGTACCGTTCGCCGTCGAGATAGCGGGGATAGTACCACGTTCCCCCCACGCCTTTTTTCTTCAGCTCCTCCAGCTGCCAGGTCAGGCGCTCCTTGTCCAGCTCGCCCGTCTCCCAGAACCAGGTGACAAAGTCGCTGTATTCCAGGGGCGGCCGCCGAAAGAGTTCCAACAATGTCGAGTAGGATTGAATGTTCATATTGGCAGTATCCAGTTTATTGGTATCCAGTTTTCAGTCTTTGGGTAGCGCGTCAGCGATACCCAAGCCGGTTCGAGGTAGCAGTACAATGCAGAACTGCTTTGAAGCGTGAGGGCGGCGTGCCATAGTCACATCGTTGCTTGCGGCAATCCCCCAAAATCGATGACCTCTTGAACCTGTCCTGCTTCGCGCAATATGCCAGGGCAGCCGCTATCTTCGCCGCTGACGCCTACACCGGCTCTCCAATTACTCCCTCCATCAGCCCCTCCAGCACCACCCGCTTGACCTGCTTCTGGGATTCCTGAGTCAGTGCCTCCGCGGCCTCCATAGCTGCCCCCGAAGCATACTGAAGGGCTTCCTGCTCAGAAAGCCCCAGTTCAGCGGCGGACTCGCGTGCCGCTTCAAGCGACTGGGCAACCACCTCTCCCACCTCCAGGTCCGATTCGCTCGCCCCGTGGACTGCGCCGTAGACAACGCCCTTGACGGCGTCGGCAGGATGCGCCCCCGCTCTATTCACCGCGGTCAGGGTGCCTGTCACCGCGTTCTGGACCATCCGTCCGGTGTCGAGACCGCTCTTGGTGATGGCGCGCATGGAGCCCTGTACAGCGCCGAATGCGATCGCGGCGCCCTGGCGGGAGATGTCGCGAGTCTCGCGACTGGCGCGGGCCACGGCTTGGTTGATGCGCTCCTGAGCCTGTCTTGCAGTGGCCCCGCCGAACGCGATCCCTTCGGCCGTAAAGCGGATGGAAGAAGCAATCTGGTAGGCAGTTACATTGGCTGCGATATCGAGCCCGGGGATACGCGGAAGATAGCGCAGCCCGGCAAGCGGGAGCTGGCTGACAAAACTCAAGCCCGGCACAAAGTTGAGCGCCCGCAGATTTTCCCGTGTCTGGGTCATCAACTCATTCAATACAACTTCGCTCTGCGCCTCGCCCTCCTCCCGGACGTGGCTAAGCACACCCAACGTCAAGAGACCGAGGATGAAAGCAACAGTGAACAAAAAATCGTATCCTGTCAGGAAGAGGGCAGGGAAGCTCAACACCCGCTCCGGGTCAACCCACTCGACTATGACCTCCAGGTGCCGCTCACTGAAAAAATCGACGAAAGCGCCACCCAGGAGCGGGCTGATCGCGGCGCCAATGTTGGCCGCGAGAGAAGAAACTGTCAGGTACGCCGTTGAATGCGCTTGCGGGGCCATCTTCATTCGAATAGATGTGGCGGCCACGTTGATGCCTGCACTGGCGATACCCAGAAGAAAATAGAGGAACATCAGCAGCGGAATGGTCAACGCATGTTTTTCAGGTAAGGTCGTGAAGGTCCACCCCAAAATCACCAGAAAATAGAGAGAAGAGCAGATCGACAGGATCACCTTGCAGCCGAAGCGGTCGACGAATTGACCCCACACGCGCAAAAATATCACGTTGGAAATCTGGCTCAACGCGCCAAGCCCCACCACGAGCGAAAGGGACAACCCCAACTTCGTCAGCATAAAGACTGGGAAAAAGGGTACCGCCAGGTGTACCACGAAATTCCACAGACACAGGTAACCGGTTAAGTGTCTGTAATTGCCATCTTGCAAGGGGGCTATCAACGTCCGCAGAATCGAAGGGCGCACTCCCTCCTGCTCCGTCATGCGCGGCTCAGGAACGCGCGTCATCATAACCACGGCGCTAAAACCGAGTACTACGCTTCCGAACAGAATCGCATACGAGTATCCGAAAATGACGTTCTCCGCCGCTACCACCTCCTTCCACCAGTCGATATAGAACGCAGACACCAGGCCGCCTATCGCCGCCGCCGCGGTCGCAACACGCAATCGACGGGCGAAGAATCCACCCATCGTCCCCGCCGGCGCCATGTCGCGCAGCCAGCTTATCCAACTCGTATTCACAAGCGCATTGCCCACTCCGCGTATCGCCGTGAACAGAAGAAGCAGGAAGACGGCTTGGAAACTGGGCACATCGATCAGGAAGGGAATCAGACCTATCGGTACCCAGGAAATATAGGACACGAAGTAGGATGGGACCGCTACCAGCTTCCGCATTCGCAGACGCTCGACGATGATCACGGCCACTATCTGGATCATCTGCATTACGAACGGGAGCGCGGCCAGAATGCCGATATGGAAGTTGGATGCGCCGAGCAGCAGCGCGAACGCGGCCAGAAAGCCGCCGGACATCAGACCATCCGCGCCGGAAGCCGCCAGCATCTGGTAGGTTAACGGCTTCAGACCGCTTTGACGCTGGTCATCGGTCAGCGATTCACTGGGTTGGAGAAAAGCAGGGAGCGCCATCTGTAATCCGACTGTCTGGGGGGAAAGCTCTTGGCCTTTGGTTTTCAGTTCTTAGCTGCGCGGGAGCGGCAAAGACTCCCGCGTTGCTACTGCTGGGCGGTTGAGAAAAGGGCACGGCTTCAGACGGGATCTACATTGCAGGCCAAGGACCGGAACGCATGTGGGAAGCATGGATAACTGTCCGCGAACCGCAGACAGCCTCCATTGTAACCGCAGGCTTTGACGGGTTCAAACCGGCGGCAGATGGGGGAAAGCGTGCTAGGGTACGAGGACCCAGCGGCACTGGCGGGCGCAATGTTCGAGGAGGGTCTGGAGGGCGGCGCGCATGGCGGTTTCGTGGGTGATGTCGAGGCGGGCGAACCGGGCGAGAGCGGCGTATCCTATAATCTCCAAAATGCTACGCCATGCACGTTAACTCGTGGTCCAGTTTTTGGGCCCAAGCACAATTCTCCAACAATGTGCGACTCCTCTGAAGTTGGCCGTCACCGAAATGGGTAACTGGCGGCTATCCGTTATCCTGACGCTCTCGCAGATACCTGTTGATCCGTGCGCCGTCCTCCCGCTCTTTGTCTCCTTTGAAGTAGAGTTCGATAAATTCAACGCGGCGTTCATGGATGAAATAGCCATCGATCACGCGCAACGAACTGTTCCGCAGATACCTGCAGGCCAGGCGGGCTTTGACGATCAACAGGGACGGTGTCTGTGTGAGGATGCTGATGCGCCTGGAGTGTGTTGGCGGTACAGCCGCGATCACTTCTCGAAACAACTGCAATTCTGGGGGGAGTGACCTGTACTTTCTGGAGAGTCTTCTGCGTTCTCGCTGAAATTCGCGTAGTTCGCTAAAGTGCATCGTCCGATCCGCTTACGGAGTATCTGTCATCTCGATAGAAAACAGTCTCGTAAGGAATCGGTTTCCCGTAGCGAGCGCATTTCCAGGGGATGTCATTGTGGGAATGCTCAGACAACTCAGCAGCGCTCATGTCGGAGAGACGGGCCAACACCTGATCGATGTGCTCGATGTCGCGCGCACGCAACAGATCGGTATCCGGCCGTTCGGTTGTGAGGTATCTTTTCTGGCTGTAGTTGTGGTAGACCCCCTCCGTCTTCTGGACCGCCCCTTCCTCTTCCATGCAGTGCAGAATCCGGGCCAGATTGACCGACGTCGGACCGTAGCCGTTCTTGATGTAGGTCTCACCCATCAGGTTCTCTTCAAACTTTTCGTAGTAGTCGAAGTCGATGAAATAGAAGAGTTTGTGCAGAACGGCTTCGCCGACGTTTGGCTTGCCCCCGACCCTGTCGAGAACGTAGAGGATCACCTGCCTGAATACGTCGGGACGTTCTTCTTCGACGCGCATCAGGAGATCTTCGCTCTCCGGCGCTGCTTCGTCTATTACCTGCCGGCGTGCGTGACCGGTAGCCCGCTCTTCAGTCAGCATACGCGGATGCCCCCTTTCTCCAGTTTCGCCGTCCTGGGCTCCGTGAAACCGGCGCCAGGGCTATGAGAATAACGCTCTTGGCGTGCTCATGTGCGGCTCACTCTGAGCCAGATCGTCGGAAGCGGCAAGGCTGGCCGGAACAGGGGAACGCCCTCTTATACGTCGCAGACCACGCAATCTTTACTCAGGCAGTAAGCAACTTTTGCCTTCAGAAGCCAGGAGTTAGCAGAAGTTATCGCGCCGTGGAGATCAAACCTTGATCGCGCCCGAAGTCAGGCCGGCGACAAACCAGCGGCTCGTAAAGATGAAGAGGATAACCAAGGGGATCGAGCCGATCAACAGCCCCGCCATCGTCAGCCCGTAACGTGTGAAGTACTCCGTCTGGTAGGCCCACAGGCCGGGTGTCAGGGGCAGGAGAGTTTGCCGTTGGATGGTCAGGTAGGGCCAGATCAGATTGTTCCACGTACCCAAAATGTTCAGAATCGCCGCCACGCCCAGCATCGACTTGCTGAGCGGCAGCGCAATCCGCCAGTAACCCTGCCACTCGCTCGCTCCGTCAATGCGCGCCGCGTCGAACAGCTCCTTCGGCAGACTTTCAAAAAAAGTGCGCAGGATAAACATGGCAAAAACCTGTCCGCTCGCGATCCACGGCAGGATCATCGCCCAATACGTATTCATCAGGCCGAGATCCTTCACCAGCACAAACGACGGGATCAGCGTCATCGCCGACGGTACCATCATCAACGCCAGCACCAGGTAGAACATCACCTGCCGGCCCGGAAATTCCAGAATGCCGAACGCATATGCCGACAGCGACGCCAGCAACAGAACGCCCACCACCGTCACGCCGCTAATGATCATACTGTTCCTGATGAACTCCAGCACGATCTCAAAGGCAAACCCGTAATTCTCCCAGTGCAGCGGAAAAGTCAGCGCAAACGGCTGCCGCGCGAACTGCGGGATCGTCTTCAGCGAAATCAGGAAGGCCATCACCAGCGGCGCAATCCCCCCCACCAGGAACAGACCCAATAACACAATCCGCCACCAGTCCCCGCGCAGAAACACGCCCACCTGCTCGCCCCTGCTTCGCCTGTACTGCCCTCTCGTTTCCGCTCCAGCTAGACTCATGGCAAAAACTCCCAACTGCCGCTCTTGGTTTTCAACTCTTGTTGAACCGCCGCGTGTCAACGGTGTTACTAGGGCTCGTTGACGTTTGTCTGAACAACGACTTCCAGGTGCAAATTACGCCTGATCGTCGAAGGGCGGCGCAGTCACGCAAAGAAAATCCGATACGCCTTTGGTGTTCTCCGCGTCCCTCCGCGTCCTCCGCGGACAAAAAGGTGTTCTTCGCGACCCTTCGCGTGACTTCGCGGATCAATTGGTTTTGTCTATTTCAACATTCAAGCGAGAAACATCCCTAACAGGCCTGCAGGCTTTCAGTTCTTGTTGACATTTGAACAGCCTTCCCAAAATGTCAACGGAACCTAGAAACTAAAAACGAGAAACTAATACTACAACCGCAATTCACGAATCTGCAGTTTTTCCGGCGACAATGAGGGTGCGAAAGCGCATTTTGAACAGCCACGGAACTGAATGAAAGGCCCAAATGTGGCCACTTCTGGGCTTCTTTTTGCTCCTTCGGTCTTCGGTCAACAAGAGTGCGGTTGTAGTACTAAAAACTGCCTCTAATACTCCTCAGTCGTGATGTACTTCATATTGATCATCGTCAGCACTAGCGTGATCATAAACATCACAACCCCAATCGCCGAGGCATATCCCATCTTATTGATGCGGAAAGCATTCCAGAACATCCACATCCCCGGCACCATCGTGCTGTTGATCGGCCCACCCTGCGTCATCGCGAACACCGCCGTAAACTCCTGCACACCCCACATAATCGTCAGCACTGAAATCAGCTTGATCTGCCCGGCGATCAGCGGCAACTCGATCGACCAGAAGCGCCGCATCTCTGAAGCCCCGTCGATCATCGCGCTCTCGACGATCTCGTAGGGGATCGCCTGCAATCCCGCCAACAATATCAATATCGCCACCCCGTCCACCCACGGAAAATTGCGCAGCATCACCGCATACAGCGCCACATTCGGGTCCGACAGCCACGCCCGCGTCCACTCCTCCAATCCTGCCCATATCAAAATCATGTTCAGCGGCCCTACCTTGATATCGTAGATGAACTTCCACAGCATCAACGGCACGATCGCAGGAATGACCACCGGCAAAATCATCCCCAATCGAAACGTATATTGCGTCCTCCCGCCCCGCAGCCGGTGAATCAGAACCGCGATAAAAAGAGACACGCCAACCGTGGACACCACATACCAGGCCGCCAGCTGCAGCATATGGTCCATCGAACTCACAAATACCCGGTCTTTGGTGAAAAGCTGGATAAAGTTGCCCAAACCCACAAAATCCGAGGACAAGCCCGGCGCCCACTTGAACGCCGACCGGTACAGCCCTAACAGGGCGGGATAATACATGAAGACGAGGAGAAAGACGAAGGTGGGGGCGATCATAATGTAGGCGACGCGCCCTTCGTAGATACGTCTTCCGAGCGGCTTTCTGCGTTCCTGTACGGCCACGGCCTGGGCCGCAGTATTGGGCAGGGCGGGCATCTCTTTTACAGCCATCAGCGCATCCTCATCCTTCAGTGGTTCGTGAATAGTGAACTGTGCCAACCGCTAACCATTTGCATAGATCAGAGGCAGATGTTCGTCGTCTGCAATCACTTCACCCACGCGCAGCCGCTCGGCAACTCCCGCCGGCAGCGCAGCCGGCCGGCCGTTGTACACCGCGCCTTCCGGCATGAACAGCATCGACAGCGCCCGCCGTGGATGGGTCGTCATGTTCGGGCCGGCCGCATGGGCGATCATCCCATTGATGAAGACTCCGTCCCCCGCCTTCACCTCCACCGCGGCCGGCTCGATCTCCCTCCACTCGGGATAATCCTCCAGCAGGCCATCGATCTTCGCATCGTTCAGGTTGCCGGTCACATCGAAGCGGCTGCTCTTATGTGTACCCGGCAGAAAATACATGCAGCCGTTCTGCAGCGTGGCGTCGTCAAGCGCCACCCACAACATGATCGACTGCCGCGAATGGAAGGGGTCCATCGCGTTGTCTACATGCCAGTTGGTGGGATTCCCCCAAGGTTGTTTCACCAGTGCGTGGTCGTGGTAGAGGCGGATACCGTCAACGCCCGCCAACTCCGCGGCCAGCCGCCCCAGCCGCGAGTCGGTCACCAACTCCTTGATGCGCCCGCTCGTCTTCCACAGGTTCACGCACTGCACGAAGACATCCTTATAATAGTTGTCCGTCCCCTGGTTGTGGCGCGCGTTCATCGCAAAATGCTGCGCCATACCCTCAGCCAGCGCGGCGCGCCAACTCGCCAACTCCTCGCCGTCCAGCAGCGCTTCGACGACGAGAAAGCCGTTTTCGTGATAGAATCGGACCTGCCGTGCGGAAAGTTCCGTGTTCATCAAAAACCCCGCAAAGAGGTAAAAGGAGCGAGAAGCAGTTGCATACCTCTCACTCCTCACTCCTCTTCACTCTCTCCTCGCTACTAACAGGTCAGCCCTTCGCGTTCGATGTAGCGGTCCGCGTAGGCGCCGAAGGATTCCTGGATGAAGTTCAGCGCGGTGTCCAGGTCCATCTGGTCGAGCATATAGGAGCGCCAAGCCTGGCCAATCGGCTCAGCCGCCTCGGCGTCCAACTTCACCTCTTCGTACACGAACATCTGCGTCTCACCGATCTGCTCCGTCAGCAGTGCAAACGGCTCCGCGAAGCGCGGGTCGACCGGCACATTCTTCACGTTCGGCATCAACGTGCCGATCTCCGACTGGATCGTGTGCAGATTGTCCGGCACCGAAATCCACCGCATCAGATCGACGGCCGCATCGATCACACCGTCCTTCTCAGCACGGGTCGGGATTGCGATCTGGTCGCCCACAGGGCCGCCAATCGGCCATGCCGGCGTCGGCGGGTCGGTAACCAGGTCGCTGCTCTCTTTGGTCAGCAGCGGCGCGAAGAAGGTGCTCCACTCAAAGTCGACCAGCGGGTCGTGCAGCAACCGCGGGAACGACCACGTGCCGTTCTCCATGATCGGCTCCACTTTGTTCAGGAAGCGCGTATGGGTGTCGGTTGCGCGGGTGGTCCAGTCCGCCGGCCGGTACGGCACGTTCTGTTTCCACAACTCCATCCACTCGCGGTATTGCGGCAAATGCGCATGGTAGATGCCGTTCTCGATGGCGCAGGCGACCTCTTCGAAAGTGGCCGTGCCGCGATCAGGGTTGACCTGCGGCTCGATCTCGCCGGCCATCAGCATGCCGCCCATCTGCAGGCGGTACCAGTGGTCGGTATCGGAAACGGGGCCGGTCCAACCGCCGTAGGCGTCGATGTCCTCATCGCGGAAGGCCTGGCAGACGGAGAGGAAGTCGGCGTAGTTCTGGGGCGTATCAAGGCCCAGGTCGTTGAACCAGTCGACGTTGTAATAGAAGAAGGTGGTGACGAGGCCGAACACCATGTTGTAGTACCCGTCCCGCATCAGCGTCTCACCGGTCGGGATCGGGTAGAACTGGTCGACCCACTTATCGCTGCCGGGGTCGCCGGCTGGGATGTAGGGGTTCGGCTGGTTGAAGTAGGGTGTCAACTCAGTCCACCACCCCTTGTCCAGGTCATCCTTGATGTGCCAGTGGGCGTGGGTGACGATGTGCGGAATCGTCCCCGCCGTCTGCTGCGCGATCGTCCATTCCCGGCTGCTGATGCCCTGGGGAGCGCGGATCCACTCGATGCTCACGTCGGGGTGTTCCTCCGTGTACCCGTCCAGCACCTCAAGGACCTTGTCGTGCGGCAGCGGGTTGTCTTCGGAGCGTTCCATGCTCTGGGTTGGCGTCCAGCTGCCCCAATATGTAACCAACTCCTTGACTTCGCCCATCGCGGCTTCACTATCGCCGGCCGGCGCAGCCGGCGCCTGGCAGGCCGCAAGCCCCGCGGCCATCCCCACGCCGACGGTCGCCACACCTGCCGTCTTGAGAAATGCGCGTCGTGAAATCAAACGGTGTGTCATCTTTCCTTTCCTTTCTGTAAATTCGTGAAGTAGGATTCCGGGCTGACCCGGCATGGATTCGGTCAACTGTGCGGCCATCAACGGTGAGGCCCGCAGCCACCTGTTACTTGACCTTGGTGAATCGGGGGAACTGTCGGTGTTCTGCTGGAATAGGCCCTCCTTTGCCGCTGAAGGGGCTGTGCGATGCGCTTCTGCTCCATCGGAACGCGGGGGTAAGTATAGTCGGATTGGCACTCTTTGTCTATAACTGCCGTTGTTCGTTACAGCGGTTGACTTACCGACTCCGTATGCTATGATTGTCGGAACGCGTACCCTGCACCGAAAGCTTTTGTGATCTCAAATGAGGAGTGAGAAGCTCCAGGAGTGAGAGGTGTTCTTTCTTTTCTCACTACTCATCTCTCACTCCTCGATATGGGCGCTTGCAAAAGCCTGAGCATAGAATTCGTTTCGCCATACCCTGTCCAACACCAGTGAATAGTGGAGAGTGCATAGCAGACAGTACGTGCCACCAACCACTAACCACTCCAGTCAGGAGTTGTATGATGAGCAAGTTAGCCCTACTCGGCGGCGAGAAGGCCGTCACCACCGAGCCGCATTCCGGTTCCCATCACCGCTCACCGATGTGGGAGAGTGGTCAGATGCCCTCCTGGGAAGAGTTCTCCGAGGCCTTCGCCGAGAAGATGCAGGTCGCATACGCCCTGCCCGTCTCGTCTGGACAGGTGGCGCTGAACTCAGCCCTCGTGGCCGCACAGGCCGGGCCGGGTGACGAAGTCATCGTGCCCTCCTTTACCTGGATCGCCAGCGTAAGCTGCATCATGCACAGCAACGCCGTGCCGATATTCGCCGATGTCGATCCCAAGACCTTCACGCTCGATCCCGACGACGTGCGCCGCAAAATCACCCACCGCACCAAAGCCATCATCGCCGTGGACCTCTACGGCCATCCGGTCGATCTGAAAGAGCTGCTCGCCATCGCCCGCGAACATAATATCGTCCTCATCGAAGACTCAGCGCAGGCCACCGGCGCGCAGGTGGATGGCCAGATCGTCGGCGGCCTTGCCGACATCACCTGCTTCAGCTTCGCCGGCAAGCCGATCGCCGCCACCAGCGGCGGCGTCATGACGACCAACAACCGCGACTACTACGAGCGCGGCGCCCTGGGCGGGCAACATCCCTCTACGCTTTCCAAAATCCTCACAAACTCCGAGCTCCTCAAGTACGCGTCGACCGGCGGCTACGGCGACAACCACCGCATCGACCGCTTCGCCATGACGGTGGCATACGAGGCGCTGGAGACCTTTGAAGAGGCCAACGATGCCCGCATCGCCAACTGCGATCTCCTCTCCCAGGAACTGAGCAAGGTTAAGGGGATCACGGCGCCCTTCGTCGCGCCCGGGGTCAAGCACGTCTACCACATGTATTCCGGCCTCTACTCCGAAGATGAGTTGGGCGTACCCAGGGAGGCGTTCGTCAAGGCGATCAACGCTGAAGGCGTCACCGCTCTGACCTATGTCAACAGCGCCAACTTCCTCTTCCACCCCGGCGGCAAGCCCATGCCATCCGGGCCGATCCACCACCGCGCCATCTTCCAGGAGAAGAACGTATACGGGCACGGCTGCCCCTTCCAATGCCCCCATTACACCGGTGAAGCGGACTACTCGATCGGCTCGTTGCCCGTAACCGAAGAGCTGGTGGATCGGGAGTTCAACTTCCTGCAGCCGCATCTCTCCGCCCCCAACGGCCCCGACCAGATGGAGCAGTACCTGGACGCCGTCACCAAAGTGGTCGAGAACATCGGCGACCTGGAAGGCTACCAGGTCGACTAGCAATTGGCCGCAGCGGTCATGCGCTAACGCTGCGCAGTATGCACGCGATGAGACTGGAGAGATCCCAATGTTACAGGAGCTCAATTGCGAACAGTGGCAGCAATACGAGCGTGAAGGCTATCTGCGCCTGGGACGCTGCCTGACCGGCGATGAGCTGGCAGCGATGCAGCAGCGCATGGATGAGATCATGCTCGGCACCGCGCCCGTCGATTACAGCCGCATGATGATGCAGCTGGACCGCATCCCCGGCAAGACCGATGAACCCGGCCCAGGCTCGAAAGGGCACAAAGGGGCTACGCTGCACTACCGCAAGATCCAGGATCTTGAGTTCGACCCGCTCTTCATGCGCTATATGCAGAAACCGCTCTTCCGCCACATCTGCTGCATGGTATACGGCGAGGACGTATCTATCGCCTGTATGCGGGCCATGTTCATGAACAAGCCCGCCGCCGGTCCGACGGCCGGCCCCGCCGGCCAGCCTGCGCAAACCGTCGGCGGCACCCACCTCGTCTGGCACCAGGACCGCTGGGCCAATTTCGACCGCGACCCGCAGATCACCATCTGGACCGCGCTCGACCCGGCCACCATCGCCAACGGCTGCGTCTACATCGCCCCCCGCCGCCATCACGCCCTGATCAACCCCGCCCACAGCTTTGGCTTTATGACCGATGATCAGGCCCAGACTCTGGTGGCGGAAGCCGAAACGATCCCGCTCGAAATGGAGGCCGGCGAGGCCGTGCTGCTCCACAACTATCTGCCGCACAGTTCCGGCGTCAACAGCACCGCCATTGCCCGCCGCGCCTTCAGCGTCTGCTACATGGATGCCGCCACCGTAGACGTCCACAACCACGAGTACTCACTGATCTTCGGCGACGGCGCGCTCGACCCGGCGCGGCTACAACGGCATTAAGAAGGAGTGAGGGAAGAGAGAACGCCTCTCATTCCTCGATTGCACCCTTACCGGCACAACCACTTGTCACCAACCACTACAGTTTTCAGGCAGGAGAGTAAAATGCAAACCGAAATCGCCCTGGCAAATCGGGAACAGATGCTGCAGGATGGCTACTGCTTTGTTGACGACATCCTCACCGAAGAGTTCCTGCAGGAACTGCGCGACGAATCGGAGCGCCTCATCGCCGCCCACGTCCCCCCGGCCGACGTGCGGTACCAGGGCCAGCACGTCAATGTAAGAGGTGAGGAGAACGACGTCATCAAGAGGCTCTTGGAATGGCAGCCGGCCCGTGCTGCGTTGGAGGAGTTGGGCTTCGGCGATTTCGAGAGCACCGGCGGCATCATCATCCTCACCAAAGACCCGGGCGAACCGGCCCTCTACTGGCACCAGGACTGGGCGGACTGGGAGAATCCGATCAGCGTCACGCCCTGGCCGCAGCAGATCTTCGTCTCCTACTATCTGAGCGACACCAGCGTCGAGAACGGCTGTCTCAAGGTCATCCCCGGCACCCACCACAAGCGTATTACGCTGCATGATGAACTGGTGCCCGCGCACGAACAAGGCGCGCGCTACATCGAAGAGGACCATCCGGTCATGTTCGGCGACCATCCCGACCAGGTCGATATATGCGTGCGCGCCCGTTCCTTTGTGTTGGCGGACGCCCGTATTCTGCACTCGGCCCGCCGCAACCTGACCGATGAGCGCCGGACGCTGATCCTGGCCTGGCACCGGCGCCGCGACGAAGTTTGGGACAAGCCCCCCGCCTACTGGCAGGGCGAGATTCCCGAAGTCCTTGCCAACCGCGACGCCAACCGGGAGTACGAACGCTCACGCATTCCCGGCGAACATCTCTCGGCGTAGCCTGCAATTGGGGCGATTTTCTGACTGCCTCCTGGCTTCCGCACTGGAATCCAGCGCATTGCAAGCCACAAAAAAAAATGCTACTATTCTGACTCCCTCCCCGAACCTTGTCGTCCGGTTTGGTCAACACGATGCCTGGACGCTGGGATGGTCCTGACTACCAGGACGTACAGGCATTCATCTGGGCCGCATCTCCGTAGAAGACGTGAGCTTGCCAACGTTTAGCGGTTTTCGACGGCCGCTTAACGACCTCGAGCGGAAGGCATGGTGCAAAAGAGAAGCGCGCCGTATGGGAGCTGGCGGTCCCCAATCAGCGCCGAAATGGTGGCTGCCAGTTCGCAGCATTGGATCAACCAACTCTATGCAGCCGGCGAAGATATATACATACTCTTACGTCTCCCCGAGCAGGGCGGCCGCAGTACCGTCGCCCGCTTGCATGGAGATGGACATATTGAGCAGTTGACGCCTGCGACTTTCGATGCACGTACGCGGGTCTACGAATACGGCGGCAGCTGCTTCGCCGTCAATGACAGCGTAATCTACTTCTCGAACTTCCCCGACGACCGCCTGTATCGCCACCTGCCCGGCGAGTCTCCACGGCCCATCACAGCCGCAGGTGATATGCGCTACGCTGACCTGGTCATCGACCACAAGCGCAACCGGCTGATCTGCATCCGTGAAGATCACACGCCCAAAGGCGAACCCAAACACACCCTTGCCGCGGTCAATCTCGACGGTGACGAGTTTGGCGCCGTCCTGTTCGACCAGACAGACTTCGTCGCCTTCCCCGTTCTGAGCCAGGATGGCCGTAAATTGGCCTGGGTCGCCTGGAACCATCCCAATATGCCCTTCTTTTCCAGCAGCCTCTGGGCCGCGGATGTGGACGAGGATGGCAGCCTGACCAACATTCAGCAGATTTTGCCGGAACAGGAGGAGAGCGTTACTGATCCCCGCTGGTCTCCCAGCGGTGACCTGTACTTCTGCTCCGATCGCTCCAACTGGTGGAACCTCTATCGTTGGCAAGATGGCGAGATCACAGCCGTGTCTCCAATGGCGGCAGAACTGGGCAATCCCTATTGGAATATCGGTAAGACGATGTACCGCTTTCTCACGCCATCCCGAGTTCTGGCCGCCTACAACCAGAATGGCACCTGGCACCTCGCGCAGATCGATACCGAGACAGGTACACGAAAGGAACTCACTACCGATTTTACCTATATTGTCCATCTGGAGGTGGTCGGTGATCACGCTTTCGTCGTGGCTGGATCGTCAAGCACACCGCGTGCATTGTTTATGTTGGACCTGATCAGTGGTGAATATACTTGCCTGGCAAGTTCGGTCCAGCATTCGATCCCAGAGGCGTATATTTCTCCGGACGCGCACATCTCCTACCCAACCGAAAATGGCCTCCAGGCCCATGGCTTTTATCATCCGCCGCACAATCCGGAATTTGAAGCGCCCGCAGCTGAACTGCCGCCCTTGATCGTCATCGCGCACGGCGGGCCGACCGGCTCGATAAAACACGCGCTGGACATCGGCGTGCAGTTCTACACCAGCCGCGGGTTTGCCGTGTTGGAAATCAACTACGGCGGCAGCGCCGGCTACGGGCGCGAGTATCGGAATCGGCTGCGGGGAGAGTGGGGTGTCGTTGACGTCGACGATGCCGTCAATGGCGCACGCTATCTGGTGCAACAAGGACTTGCGGATGGAGAGCGTACCATCGTGCGCGGCGGCAGCGCCGGCGGCTTCACCACCTTTGCCGCACTTGCCTTCCGCGACGTATTCAAGGCGGGTTCGAGTCACTACGGTATCAGCGACCTGGAATTCTGGGACCAGGAAACGCACAAATTCGAAGCCCACTATTGCCGTACCCTGATCGGGCCTTACCCCGAACAGACCGCTCTCTATCGTGAGCGCTCACCGATTCACCGCGCCGGCGAAATCAACGTGCCGCTGCTCATCTTTCAAGGGCTGGACGACAAGGTAGTGCCGCCAAATCAGTCCCGCTTTGTTGCCGATGCCCTGCGCGCCCGCGGTGTGCCGGTGGCGCATATCGAATTCGAAGGCGAGGCGCACGGGTTCCGTTACTTCGAGACGAACGTCCGCGTCCACCAGACGGAGTTGGCCTTCTTCGGTCAGGTTTTCGGATTCGAGCCCGCCGACGAACTGCCGCCTGTGCACATCGACAACCTGGACGGCCTTGCTCGCAATGGGAACGAGTGACTGGGCTGCGGTAGCCGGCCGTGAAGCCCCATTCGTCTCTCTCGTCCATATTTGAGAGGGGAACAAGGCGCCAGGCCGGGCGTATCGTCGACCTTGGCGCCCTACAGCCCTTCCGGTCAGCTCTCGGAAAGTAAGTGGCGCTTGAACCATCTGTCGAACACTATGCGATATCAAATCGGAGCCTGAACGCCGCCCACATGGAGGCCTGTTGTGAGTTCCAATGTAGACCGGGATGCCGCCAACACCATCATCGAAACGTTCATGCAGCGCACCCAAACATCCGGAGAGTGGGACGCGCGCGCCAAAAAGTCGATGCCCGGCGGAGACACCAGGGCATCCTCATACTACACCCCCTATCCTGCATACATGGTGCGCGGCGAAGGCTGCTATCTCTATGATCTTGATGAAAACAGATACATCGACCTCCTTAACAACTATACCTCCCTGATCCATGGTCATTCCCACCCCGCCACGGTCAGCGCAATCCAGGAACAGGCGGCCAGGGGCACCGTTCTCGGTTCCGCCGCCGAAGTGACCGTTGAACACGCCGAAATGCTGTGCAGCCGCGTGCCCAGTCTGGAGAGCGTTCGCTACTGCAATTCCGGCACCGAAGCAACGCATCTGGCGATGCGCGCCGCGCGCGCATTCACAGGCAAAGACGTCATCGTCAAGATGGATGGCGGCTACCATGGCTCCCACGACTATGGGCAGGTAAACGTCAAGCCCGACACCGCAGAGGATGGTCTGCCGCGACGACGGCTAACCACCAGGGGCGTGCCCGCAGCGGTGATGGAAGGGATGCGCGTAGTGCCATTCAATGATCTCGACGCGCTGGAGGATGTCCTGCGCGCGCACAGCGGTGAGATCGCCGCCATCATCCTCGAACCTGTCCTCGGATCCGGCGGAGGCGTCGAACCTGAGCCAGGGTACCTGCAAGGCGTCAGGCAACTGGCAGATACCTATGACGTTCTGTTGATTTTCGATGAGATTCTGACATTTCGACTGCATGTAGGCGGTGTTCAGTCCGCTGTCGGCGTGACACCGGATCTGACGTCGGTCGCCAAGTTCATAGGGGGTGGGCTGCCGCTGGGCGCGTTCGGGGGACGGCAGGATATCATGGCGCCCTTTGACCCGACACACCCCCAAACAATCCCGCACAACGGCACGTTTAACGCCAACAACGTCACCATGGCCGCGGGCGTGGCGACGATGAAGGCGTATGCGGCCGAAGAGGTGGCCGCCATCAACCAACTGGGCCAGCGGCTGAAAGACGGCTTCAACCGGGCATTTAAGGCGGCAGGCATAAGGGCGCGCGCCGCCGGTCTGGGATCGATCATCCCCATCCACTGGGGTGAAGGCGAGATAAGAACGGCGCGGGACGCGGTCGCCGCGCAGGAGGCCGCCCGCACCCTGCCTAAACTTCTGCACATGGAGATGATGAACCGGGGCATATTCAGCGCCCCCAGAGGCCAGTTCACAATCTCCACGCCGATGACCGCGCGCGAGGTCGATACGGCTGTCGCTGTTATGGCCCAGAGTCTGGAAGCGGTCAAGCCCCATATAGCGGAACATACGCCCCACCTCTTGCATGACTGACGTACCTCTGCAATGCGAGCGCGCCTGCTGTATCGCGTACCGCGTATTGCCTACTGCGTAAGAACAGGCCGGGCGCCCGCTCTTACCTTGCCCAATCCTGTCGAACGTCCGGGTTCCGAACGGAATCCACTTCCGCACGCAGGCCGGCTTCAAAACCACGAGAGTATGGGCAGCGTCCCTTCCTGTACTTTCCACAATCTGTGGGGAGAGTGAGTCGATGAAAGTTCTCTGGCAGGCATGGTATGGAGACCGGGAAATCGAACTGGATTTTCCGGCAACGTGGCTTGTGGAAAAAGTGCAGATGGCTGACGCTCCTCCGGCAAATCCGGATTCGTTGGCTGAAAGTCTGCGACAACCGATCGGGACGCCAACCCTGCAGGAATTGGCCGGCGCAAGCGCGCAGGCGGCAATCGCTGTTGAGGACATCACGCGCCCTTCGCCTCTGGGCCAAATCGCGCCCCTGGTTATCGAGGAACTGCAAGCCGGCGGCCTCAAGTCCGAAAATATCCGCTTCATCATCGGCCTGGGCGCGCATACGCCGATGCGCCGCCAGGAGTTAGTCATGAAGCTGGGCAGCACGATCGTGGAAAATTTTCCCATTTACCAGAATCAGCCCCACGAAAACCGCAAATATCTGGGCGAAACCCAGCGCGGGACGCCGATCTATACCAACGCCTTCTTCTGGGAGGCTGACCTGCGGCTCAGCATGGGCACAATTGTGCCCCATGGCCATGCAGGGTTCGCTGGCGGCGTCAAGACGGTGGCGGTAGGCATGGCCGGTATCGAAACGCTGCATGCCAACCACACCATCGCCTACAAGCTGCCGCACTCCATGGCTGGCCGTATAAAGGGCAATGAACTGCGCGCAGATCTGGAAGAGATCGGTCGTAAAGTAGGACATCGCTTTGCCGTCAATACAGTGGTCAACTCCCGCCGCGAATTGGTCGCCCTTTTTGCTGGTGACCCGGTTGCAGCCCACCGCGTCGGCGTCAGGTTCGCGCGCAAAGTCTATAGCACCACGTTCCCTCCGCCGGCTGACATCGCCGTCTTCAACGCCTATCCCAAGGACACCGACCTGGTGCAAGTGCTCAACTCGATGAATGCCGTGGTGCGCGATCTCAGACGCGCGATCAAACCCGGCGGCTCAGCCGTGCTCGCCACCGCCTGCACGCATGGCGCCGGTATTCACTATCTTCTCAGCAGCGGCATGCGCGCGCATGGTCCGCTCAAACGAGAAAGAATCCATCTGGGAAAAAACGGGCTGATCATCTTTTCGCCCAATCTTTCCTACGCCGACATTGAAGAATTTCCGCCCGACACCTGTCTCTTTAACACGTGGCCGGAGGTCATCGCAGAACTGGGCAGACGCCACGGAGACCAGGCCACTGTCTCGGTTTTCCCCAACGCCGCCCTGCAGATTCCGGAAGACATCGCCCTGTTGGAAGATTAGCCGGCAAGGCGCTTGTCTTTACTATTCAGTCGTATGCAATGGAACAGAACAATATGACCGGCGAAACCCAGCGCACCTTGCAGCCCGAAGACCTGTTTCGATACCAATTCCTGCAGGATGCCAGGCTCTCCCCCAGCGGAAAGCACATCGCCTACTGCATTTCGCATGTCGACGCGGCCAAAGACGCGGAGTTCTGCGCCATCTGGCTCCTGTCGCCGCAGACCGGTGAAGCGCGGCAACTCACGGACGGGCACGCCGTCGACAGCAACCCTGTCTGGTCGCCCGACGAACGCCAGATTGCCTTCTTCTCCACCCGCAGTGGCGTAAAGCAGCTCTATACGATTCTCGTTGACGGCGGCGAAATCCGTATGCTGACCAATCTGCCGCAAGGTGTTGGCCGCGGCCCGGCCTGGTCCCCGGATGGAAAGCATATCGCTTTCTCGGCGCGGGCAAACTCTGAACCGGTCTTTCCCACCAAGCCCTACCGGGTGACACGGAAAATCTATCGGCTCGACGGCCTCGGCTATCTTCACAACGCCGTGCATGACATCTTTATCGTGCCGGCCGCAGGCGGAGAAGCGCGCAACCTGACCCAGGACGAAAATCACAACTGTCGCTACACTGCGCCGGAATGGTCTCCCGACAGCCAGGAAATCCTGTTCACTACCACATTCTTCCCGGACGAATATCGCTTCTTCGCCGCGCTGCGGGTCGCCAATCTGAATGGCGAGGTACGCGATCTGGTCAGGGATTGGGGCTATGCCTCCTACTCCGCGGTCTGGTCGCCCGACGGCGCGCGCGTGGTCTTCGTCGGCAACCCGACCGATGCGCCCTTCAGCGCCCAGAACCACCTGTGGGTGGTCGACAGCAACGGGGGCGCGCCCGAGTGCCGCACAACCGGGCTGGTCGGCAATGTCGAAGGCCCCTTGCAGGCGGACATGCCGGTTGGCTACCGCGATAACCCGAAATTCCAGGTTGCCGAAGATGGCCGGAACGCCTATGTGCGCATCCAGGATGGCGGCAAAATGCAAGTGTATCGGGTCGCCCTGGACGGCGATATCGCTTGTGAACTGGTAGTGGGCGGCGACCGCGCCTGTTATCCCATCGGCCTGCATGACGGCCGCCTGCTGATTTCCGCCTCCAACTTCAACGTGCCGCCCAATCTCTACCAGGTGGATGTGGACGGCTCCCACGAACGGCAACTCACCCACTTCAATGCCGAACTGCTGGCGAGTGTGGCGCAGCCGCAAACCGTACCCTTGTCCTGTACCAGCAGCGATGGCGCCCAGGTGGAAGGATGGCTGATGAAGCCCCCCGGCGGCGCACCGCCATATCCCACCATTCTCTACATTCACGGTGGACCGCACCACGGCTGGGGCCACATCTTCTCCTTTGACTTTCAAATGCTGACCGGCGCCGGCTACGCTGTCCTGCTGGTCAACTATCGCGGCTCTACCGGATACGGAGACGATTTCAGCAACGCCACCAACGGCCCCCATCACATGGAACTGGAGTATGCCGACCTGATGGCAGCAGTCGACCACGCGATTGCAGAGGGTCTGGCCGACCCCGATCGAATGGGCGTCTGCGGCCTCTCCTATGGGGGATGCCTATCCTGCTGGATCATTGCGCATAACGATCGCTTCAAGGCCGCCGTACCTGAAAATCCGCTCACCAATCGGGCCTCCTGGTATGGCGTCAGCGACATGGGCCCCGCCCACCCTGAATCCATCGGCGGCCACCTGTTTGAAGTCCCGGAAGCCTACCGGCGTGTTTCATCCATCACCTACGCCCATCGCTGCACCACGCCGACCTTGCTGATCCAGGGGGAGAAAGACCTGCGCGTGCCAGCGGAGCAGTCAGAACAATTTTACACCGTGCTGCAGGCCAACGGCTGTACAGTAGAGATGCTGCGCCTGCCGGAAAGCCACCACAGCGGCTCAATTGGCGGCCCGCTCGAAGTCCGCCGTGCCCAAAACGAGGCCCTGCTCGACTGGATGAACCGATATGTACTGGGCATCGAATAAACCTTCAGACAACAGCCCGCCTCCGGCTGCGCCAGGGTGCCGTCGGATGACGCCCCTTGCCTTGAAGTACGCGGCGCTCTTCTGCCCGCGCCGCCGCGTTCGTCGCGCTGGGAGCCGTATATGAAATCATCCTGGGCGGACCAGGCACGGTCAAACCTGGATCAGGCGCTGGCGCGGCTGTTTGCCGGCGAGGGCATCAGCGCAGGGCCCGGCGTCATGAACGCACTGCTGCGTGTGGAGGCGCCCGATCTGGGCTTTGTCCATGCGGCGGCCGTGGGCAAGGCCAACGCCGGTTCGGATGCGCCGATGACACCGGATCACCAGTTTCATCTGGCCAGCGTGGCCAAGACGATGACCGCGGCGCTCCTGCTGCAACTGTGGGAAGAAGGAGCTTTGGGACCGTGTGGATTGGATATCACCCTGGCCGAACTTGCCCTTTTCGATGACGAGATCGTGGAGCGGCTGCACATGATCGACGGTGTTAGCTACGGCAGGAAGATCACCGTTCGCCACCTGCTTACACACACCTCCGGCATAAAGGATGCTGTCGTGGATGATGCCACCGGCACCGCGCACGACTACGGCGCGCCGGCCCCCGGTTCCTATGGCGCCCGACTCAGAAAGGCTATCCCTGCGCATCTGGCCTGCCTGGCAGATCCGGCTTGCGACATTTCCACCCTGGTCACCAGCAAAAAGTGGACCATGTGGGATCCAACTCGCCCACAAGAAAAGGAAGCCGGCGTCATAAACTGGTTCTTGGCCATCGGTACCGCAGCGGCCTCTCTCTCCCCGCCCGGTGAGGCGTTCCACTACAGCGATACCGGCTATGTAATCCTTGGCCTGCTGTCGGAGAAGCTCTCCGGCAAGAGCCTGCACCGGCAGTGGCGAGAGCGTATCTTCGACCCGCTGGGCATGGACAAGAGCTATCTGGCCTACGCCAGAGATCCTGAGCCTGCCCCGTGGATAGGTGAAGTATCCGACTTTTATCTGGAAGATGTCCCTTATGTCACCAGCCGCATCAACGTTTCGTTTGATCGCGGCGGCGGTGGCGTGGTTTCCACCGCGACCGATGTAGTTCGATTCTTGCGGGCGCTGATCGACGGTCAGCTGTTCCAAAATCCGCAAACATTGGCAGCGATGTTGCAGTGGCGCGCATATCCTGGGATCAGCCCACCCCGAGCCGGTGTGGGGCTGGGGGTATTTGCCGAAGGAAGCGGGCAAGGAAGAGTGGCTTTGGGCCATTCCGGCGCGTATGGCGCCAAGATGTACTTCGAGCCGGAGAGCGGTATCTATTTCTGTGGCACTGTGAACCAGCGAACCGGGGTGCCCTATTACTGGTGGAAGGAGATGTTTGAGGCAATTCATAAGGCCCGCTCCTGATTCGCCGCAGAGCCAACCTTCCCGGTCCGCGTATGATTCCGGACCCTGTCGAACTTCTGGAAAAGTAAAATAACATGGGATCTCCCGCACCATGACTGAGCACACTGTCCAACCCGAAGATCTGTTTCGATTCCAGTTCTTGCAAGATGCCAAACTCTCGCCTGACGGACGCCATGTCGCCTACTGCGTCACACACGTTGATGCCGAAAGTGATGAGGAACGCGCCGCCATCTGGCTGCTTGCCCTCGAGACCGGTGAAGCGCGTAAACTGACAGCCGGGCTGGCGCAGGACAGCCACCCCGCATGGTCTCCTGACGGCGCGCAACTGGCCTTCTTTTCGACACGCACCGGCATACGTCAACTCTACGCCGTAGCAATTTCCGGCGGCGAGCCGCGCCAGCTCACCGATCTGCCCCAGGGCTTGAGCAGAGGCCCGGCCTGGTCGCCCGACGGTCAATATATCGCCTTTTCCGCCAGAGCCGCCGCCGCCCCGGCCTTTCCTGCTAAGCCGTATCGCGTAACCAGCAAAATCTATCGCCTCGATGGCACAGGCTATCTTCATGCCGCCGCCCCCGACCTGTTTGTTGTGCCGGCAGCCGGAGGAAATGCGCGCAACCTGACCCGGGATGATGCCTACAACTGCTATCGCACCGGCCCCGTCTGGTCTCCCGACAGCCGCGAGATCCTCTTTACCACCGCCTGTTATCCCGATTCGTACCGCTGGTTTGCCGCGCTGCGCGCCGTGAACCTGAACGGGGAAGCGCGCGATGTCGTCAAGGACTGGGGCCATGCCACCAACCCCCCCTCGGCCGCCTGGACGCCGGACGGAGAGAAGATCGTCTTCGTCGGCAACCCGGTGGACGCCCCCAAGCAGAGCCATAAACATCTCTGGGTCGTCGCTAAGCGGGGCGGAACCCCGCAATGCCGCACCACCGCTATCCAGCATAACGTGGCGGGGAAATTCCAGTTCGATATGCCGATCATCGCCTGTGACGCGCCCAACCTGCACATTGACGCCGACGGGGAAAACGCCTATGTCCCTGTTCAGATTGGAGGAACGAAATCGATCTATCGCATCGCTCTCTCTGGCGAAACCGACTATGCGCCTGTGATCGGCGGTGAGCGAGTGTGCGATGTTGTCGGCTTGAACCGGGACAAGATATTGATGACCGTCAACACATTTAACGAACCCGGTAATCTCCACCTGGTTGATCCGGACGGCAAAAATGAAAGGAAGATCACCGCCTTCAATCGTACCCTGCTGGCAGAGTTTGCCCTCCCCGCAATAGAGCATCTCAAATTCGCCGGCAGCGATGGCACGCCCATAGATGGCTGGCTCTTGACGCCGCCATCCGGAGAGCCGCCCTATCCCACCATACTCTTCAACCATGGCGGCCCCGACATGGCCTGGGGAAACGTATTCTCCCTCGATTTCCAAATGCTGGCCGGAGCAGGTTACGCTGTGCTGCTGGTCAACTATCGCGGCTCGCTTGGCTATGGCGACGCGTTCATGGCCGCTATCAACGGCAGAATGGGCGAGTTGGAGTTTGCTGATCTGATGGCCGCAGTCAACCACTGTATCGGGTTGGGGTTGGTCGATCCGGAGCGCCTGGGCGTGTGCGGCTCATCCTACGGCGGCTATCTCACAAGCTGGGCCGTCAGCCACACCGATCGGTTCAAGGCCGCCGTGGCCGAAAACCCGATTACAAACTGGGAATCCTGGTATGGCGTGGCCGATATATTCTCCTCCATAGCCCTTCCCTGGGAAGCGATGGGCGGTCCCCCCCACCAGGCCCTCGACGCCTACCGCAACGCCTCACCGATTCACTCGGCCCACCGTTGCACGACGCCAACTCTGCTGATTCAGGCTGAACGAGACCTGCGCTGCCCTCCGGAGCAGTCTGAACAGTTCTATACCGTATTACATGCGAACAACTGCATCGTGGAGATGCTGCGCCTGCCCAATAGCTCACATGGTGGCTCGACTTCCGGCGCGCTGGAGATCCGGCGCGCCCAGAACGATGCCCTGCTCGACTGGATGAACCGGTTTGTCATCGCATAGCCGTCTCGGGGTATAGCCGTATTGGGGCACTGCCGCAAGGGCGAACGCCCCGCAATTCCACCAGTCCAGTCATAACCGATATGCAGGCTCGCCAATGCTAGTCTACACACTCAGACGACTGCTGTTGATATTCCCGACACTCCTGGGGGTCTCCCTGGTTATCTTTGCAATTCTCGCTCTGTCGCCCGGAGACCCGCTCGCAGCCGTTGTCAGCGAAGAATACGGAAACACCGCCGAGGACATTGAGCGAATCCGGGAGCAACTTCACCTGAACGACCCCCTCCACCTGCAATACTTCAACTTCCTCTGGGACGCACTGCGCGGCGACCTGGGGAAATCGTTCCGAGGCGGGAGTTCAGTTTTGAACGATATCCTGGCCAGACTTCCCAGCACGATCCAACTGGCTGTAGCCGGCCTTATCGCTACCATGCTGCTGGGTATCTCCATCGGCGTTCTGGCCGCGCTCTACCGCGGCCGCCTGCTCGACAAACTCACCATGGCCTTCGTCTTCGTCGGCGTTTCTATACCCAGCGTCTATTCCGCCCTCCTCCTGCTGCTGATCTTCGCCTTGGGGTTGGGCTGGTTCAAGGTGGTAGGTGATGAGGGCATAAAGAGCCTGATCCTGCCGGCTACCGCTATGGCTCTGATCCCAGCCGGAGTCCTCGCCCGCCTCACACGCGCCAGTATGTTGGAAGTGATGGAAGAGGATTACGTGCGCACCGCCCGCGCCAAGGGTATTCGCGAGTCTCTCGTGACAATCATGCACATCTTCCGCAATGCCCTGATCCCAATTGTAACCTATCTGGGGCTGCTGGCCGGGAGTCTGCTTTCAGGTCAGGTGTTTGTCGAAAATGTCTTTGGCCGTCCAGGCTTGGGAAGATTTCTGGTTGACTCGATCAGCGCCAGGGACTATCCCCAAATCCGAGGTGGAATCCTCTTTGTCGCCGTTGGCTACGTCTTCGTCAACCTGATCGTCGATCTCCTGTACGGCGTCATCGATCCACGCATCACCTATGAATGAGGAAAGCCCATGAGGCCGACCAATTCCCAGGCGGCTAAAGGCACAACCGCGGCCTCCGTAGGCGCAGAAATCGCCCGCCCGGCCGACGACTGGCTGGTAGTCGGCAGGTCCCCCGTGCGCAGGGCCGCGGCCCGCTTCTTCCGCGACCCTCTGGCGGTAACCGGACTGACGATCATGGCGCTGATCATCCTGTTTACCTTTGTCGCTCCCCAGATCTACAGCTGGGACGAAATTATCGCTGTCTCAAACGCTACCAAGCTGCTGCCACCAAGTGCCGCGCACCCGTTCGGCACCGATAACCTCGGACGGGACCAACTGGGCCGCGTCATTTGGGGCGGGCGCGAATCGCTGCGGGCCGGCTACCTGGTCGTCCTGATCGGACTGGGCGGCGGTACAATCCTGGGGCTGATTTCCGGCTTCGCCGGAGGATGGGTTGACAACCTCATCCAGCGATTCGTGGACGTGCTGCTCGCGATTCCCAGCATTCTGCTGGCATTGAGCGTGGTCGGCGCTCTGGGGCCGGGCCTTGTGCAGGTGATGCTCGCCGTCGGCCTGGCCAACATCCCCGATTATACCCGTCTCATCCGCGGTTCCGTGCTGGAAGCCAAGGAGAACGAATATGTCCGCGCCGCCCGTGTGCTTGGCGCCAGCAACGGGCGTATCATGTTCCGCCACATCCTGCCCAACGTGATCGGCCCGATCCTCGTCTATGCCACGCTGGGCCTGGGCATCGCTATCATGATAACTGCAGGGCTCAGCTATCTCGGTTTGGGCGCCCAGCCGCCATCACCGGAATGGGGCGCCATGCTGAACCTGGGCCGGCAATTCATGCGCCATGCCTGGTGGATGCCTGTCTTCCCAGGCGTGGCTATCGTCATCGCCGTTCTGTCCATCAACTTGATAGGTGACGGGCTGCAGGATGCTATCAACCCCAAACTGAGAAAATAGCCAATTATCACCGAGGTATAGTGACCTGAGCTGTTCCAATCTCTGGACCCTACTGGACCAAAGGAGACGCCAATGGAGTGGTTACCACTGCACATACGTCACAATATTGGGAAGTTCACGTGTAACACAATCAGTAGGAGGAACAAGATGATGAAGAGACTTTTCTTAGTCTTCGCGGCACTGCTTGTGCTCGTCCTGGCTGCGGCCTGCGTTCCGGTCGCTTCGCCCGCAATGGAGGAGGCAACCGGCGCAGATTCCATGATGGGAGGAACCCTGCGTATCGCTCTTCCCTCAGACGTAACCTCGCTGGACCTGCACAAAACATCCAGAGGAGACGATGCACTTGTCGTCGGGCAGTGGTTCAACGCAACACTCGTAACCCAGAATGCCGACGGCGAATATATCCCCTATCTCGCCGAGAGCTGGGAGTTCTCCGACGACGGGTTGATGTGGACCTTCCACCTGCGGGACGATGTCATGTTCCATAACGGGGATCCGGTTACGGCGCACGACTTTGTCTGGACCTATGAGCGCGCGCTGGACCCCGATCTCGCTTCACCCGGAACGGGGCGGCGCTTGAACGGGATGACCTTTGAAGCGCCGGATGACTATACCCTGGTATTCAACTTCCCGGCTCCGGCCATCTCTTTACTCCAGTTCGTGAATTGGGGCTATATGGCGCCAATGTCACAGCGAGCGGTAGAGGAGCTGGGAGCTGAGTATGAACTGAATCCGGTCGGGACAGGTCCGTACAAGGTTGTTGAAGTGCGGCCGGGCGAAGGGGTTGCCATGGAGCGCTGGGACGATTATAACTGGGGCCCCGAATTCTTCGACGGCGCCAACACCGGGCCATACAACTTCGATCGCATCGAGTTCAGTATCCTCCCCGAAGAGGCAACCCGTATCGCGGCGCTGGAATCGGGCGATATCGACTACGTTAACGGCATCTCCAATCCTCTGGACGTGGCCATCCTCGAAGCGGCCGACGTAACCGTTCAGCAGGCGCCGTTCGGCCAGGTGCGCATGATCTATATCCAGAATCACGTCCCACCCTTTAATGATGCGCTCGTGCGCCAGGCACTCAACTATTCCGTGAACCGCGAAGAGATCACACAGATCGTCACCGACGGCGCAGACCAGATCAGCCGCGGTCCTATCAGCCCGGGTATGCTTGGCTATGATCCCGCGATCGAAGAACAGTGCGGCTATCACTTCGACCTCGATCGGGCCAAAGAGCTCATGCAGGAGGCCGGGTATACCTATGGCGACGATGGCATGCTCATCACTCCCGCTGGCGAGCCTTTCAGCCTGACTCTGATCGGCGAACCCGTCGACAGCGGCACCGCCTATATGGAGGTTCTCCAATCCATGTGGCGGGAACTCGGTCTCGACATCACGCTCGAAAGCACCGAACCCTCAATCCTCTATCCGAGGCTCACCGAACGTGACTACCAAATGGGCTATGGTCGACGCGGCGGGTGGACGAGCTACGACTACCTCTATGCCATCTACCACTCCAGCACCGGTCGCGATCTGCCCGGCTCCATGCGCTCCGCCGTCAATGATCCAACCACCGATGCGTTTCTGGAGAAAAACCGCGCCTTGGCCATGGACAATCCGGATCTGCAGGATTCGGTCAATGAGCTGTACTGCCATATCGCCGAGCAGGCCTACTCCGTCTGGATCTCCGACGGTGTGTTCAGACCATCGATCGGACCAAGAGTAATGGGCTTTGTCGCAGGGCCGGCCTTCGCAGGACGCCCCGTGTTCTGGTCCAACGCTTACATCGCGCCCGAAGATCGCTAGGGCTCGTTGACGTTTGTCTGAACAGCGACTTCCGGGTGCAAATTACGCCTGATCGTCGAAGGGCGGCGCAGTCACGCAAAGAAAATCCGATACGCCTTTGGTGTTCTCCGCGTCCCTCCGCGTCCTCCGCGGACAAAAAGGTGTTCTTCGCGACCCTTCGCGTGACTTCGCGGATCAATTGGTTTTGTCTATTTCAACATTCAAGCGAGAAACATCCCTAACAGGCCTGCAGGCTTTCAGTTCTTGTTGACATCTGAACAGCCTTCCCAAAATGTCAACGGAACCTAGTCTCTCACGAGGAGGTGTAGGGGCCAACCCTGCGCCTCCTCCGTCCAGCTATTCGCTAATCTCCAGCCCAGCTCTTTCACCAAGGTTCCTCCATGCCCCATCTGCTTGAAGTGCGCGATCTCGTCACCCGCTTCTATACCGAAGACGGTACCGTACACGCTGTCAATGGCATCTCCTACACCCTCGATGAAGGCGAGTCTCTGGGCATCGTCGGCGAAAGCGGCTCAGGCAAAACCGTCGGCGTCCTCTCGCTGATGGGTCTGATACCCGACCCGCCGGGACGTGTCGAGCGCGGCGAAGTCTTCTTCGCAGACACAGACCTGCTCAAACTGTCGGCTGACCAACTGCGTGCCATTCGCGGGCGCGAAATCGCCATGATCTTCCAGGATCCGATGACCTCTCTCAACCCGGTCCTCACCGTCGGTTACCAGATTGCCGAGATAATGCGCCCTCACCTGAACCTGCCCCGGGAACAGATTGCACAACGAACAATAGAACTGATGGAACTGGTGGGCATCCCCAACGCCGCCAGCCGCCGCAAGGATTTTCCGCACCAGTTTTCCGGGGGCCAGCGCCAACGCATTATGATTGCCATGAGCCTGGCCTGCAATCCATCCGTGCTCATCGCCGATGAACCCACGACCGCGCTCGATGTCACCATCCAAGCCCAGATTATCGACCTGGTCAAACGGTTGAGCAATCAGTTTGGCATGGCCACCATCTGGATAACCCACGATCTCGGCGTTGTGGCGGGGCTGGTCAACAGAGTGATCGTGATGTACGCCGGTTTCATCGTCGAAACCGCGTCGGTGCTCGATCTCTACAAGAAGACCAGCCACCCCTACACCCTCGGCCTGCTGCAGTCGATACCTTCCCTCCATGCCACCATCGCCACCGACCGACTGATTCCAATTGAAGGGGCGCCGCCAGATCTGCTCCAGGAGCCGGTCCACTGCCCGTTTGCCCCCCGCTGTCAATTTGCCGTTGAGCACTGCTGGCAGGAAAATCCACCCCTGCAACGTGTGGCGTCAAATCACTATTCGGCTTGCTGGCGCTGGCAGGATGTACGCGCTGCGGAGGGGCAACCGAAATGAGCGAAGTGACGAAGGAAGTTCTGCTTGAAGTTCGGGATCTGAAGAAATACTTTCCCATCCGTCGCGGCCTGTTTCGGCGCCAAGTCGGCGCAATTAGAGCAGTGGACGGGGTATCCTTCGATATCTATCAGGGCGAAACTTTGGGCCTGGTGGGCGAATCAGGAGGCGGCAAGTCCACTACCGGCTGGACAATCATCCGCGACCTTGACCCCACCGCTGGTACCGTACGCTTTCAAGGCCAGGACTTGTCCACTCTGGCCCATGACGAGATGCGCAGGATGCGCCGCCACATTCAAATGATCTTTCAGGACCCCTATGCCTCGCTCAATCCGCGTATGACGGTCGGCAGTATCGTCTCGGAGCCGCTCGAAGTGCATAAGATCGGTACGCCCAACCAGCGGCGGGCGCGCGTCCAGGAGTTGCTGGAGATCGTCGGCCTCAACCCCGGTTTCATCAATCGCTATCCCCACGAGTTTTCAGGAGGTCAGCGCCAGCGGATTGGCATCGCTCGCGCCCTGGCCACCAATCCGACCTTCATCGTGGCCGACGAACCGATCTCGGCCCTGGACGTATCGATCCAGGCCCAGGTCGTCAACCTGTTGTGGGACCTCAAAAACGAGTTCGGTCTGACCTACCTCTTTATCGCCCATGATCTGTCCATGGTGCGCTACATCAGCGACCGCGTTGCCGTGATGTATCTGGGGCGGGTCGTCGAAATGGGGCCGACTGAGGATGTGTACGGGCGCTCGTTGCATCCCTATACCCAGGCCCTGGTGTCGGCTATCCCGGTCGCCGACCCGGAGACGGAGATGACCCGGCAGCCGATCATCCTCGAGGGCGATGTGCCCAATCCCGCCAATCCACCATCCGGCTGCCACTTTCATCCGCGTTGCATCTATGCCACCGAAATCTGCCGGCAGGATGATCCCGAATTCCGTAATCTGGGCCAGACCACAGAGCACTGGGTCGCCTGCCATCACGCGGAGCAGGTTCAAGGCCAGACATTTGGGAGCTGACCGCTACCCCAGAACGGTCGATCTTCCCCACCCCCCCAGCAACTCCCCCTCTTGCGCTATGCTGAAAGGATCCCGACAGAATCTCCCTGGCAGGAAGTGGGTCATCCCTGGTGAGTCACAATTACAGCTATCGCGATGCGTCGTTTGTTATCCTGAAAATCCTGATTAGGACAACGGTTGCTTCCCCAAAAATCCGGGATACACCCATATCGCAGGGTGCATCCCAAATTATCCGTAATGTCTCAGCCATAGACAGTTCGCGCCTCTGAGTGAGGCGAGCATTGGGGTCTCTCACTCCTCACTCCTCTTCACTCTTTCCTCGGTTTTGGGGCGGTCGGGCCTGCGGCCCTCCCTTGTGCGGGGGGATTCCCCCCGCAACGCCCCCCTGAAAACCCGCGCCGCAGCGATACGCCATCATCGTTTCTAGGCGGCGGCTGCCAACCAGAGCTGTCTATCACCGACGTAACCAATAAGCCTGAATCGTGACAGGGATGAAGGGTTGGTCAAGAAAGGCACTGCAGAAGCGGCGAATGGCATGAAAGGCGTGCTACAGCAATCCTGAAAATCCTTCAATCCTGCAAATCCTGATTCAGACAGCGGCTACCCATCAATCCGGGATACACCCATATTACAACGCTGTTTGACATTCTCAACCTCCGGTCTGTATACTCACCTGCACGCTGCCGCGAACCCGCCGCAGGACGCATAACCCCTGGGTTATTTGGCGCGCGGCCGGCAACGCGTTCGGCTGGATCCGCTTCACAGTTCCCAATATCTCGAATTCAATGGCCAGTAGCTGATCACCGGCCACTGGCGTCTGGACACTGAAGTGATGCGATTTGCCCTCTTTGGCGCCGGCCGCGCCGGCACTATCCACGCCCGCAACATTGCCGCCCACCCCCGCGCCGAACTCGGCTACGTTTTTGATGTCGATCAGGCCGCCGCGCAGCGCCTCACCACCGCCTGCGGAGGGACCACACCCCGCAGCCCGCAGCAGATCTGGCAGGCCGACGATGTCGATGCCGTCCTGATCGCCTCATCGACCGATACCCACGTCGACCTGCTCCGCCAGGCGATGCGGGCCGGCAAACCGACCTACTGCGAAAAGCCGATCGATCTCGACATCGAGAAAGTGAGAATGTTCGTGGACGAAGCGTCCGCCTGCGACCTGCCGTTATTCATCGGATTCCGCCGCCGCTTCCAACCTGAATTCCAATCCATGCACCGGCAGATCCGGGATGGCGCTATCGGACAGATCGAGTCCATCCGCATCACTGCCCGCGACTTTGAGGTGGCTTCTCTCGCCTTCCTTCAGCGCTCCGGCGGCCTGCTGCGCGACAAGATGATCCACTACTTCGACCTGGCCCCATGGCTCGCCGCCGAGAGGCCAACCGAACTGTACGCAACCGGCTCCTGCCTCATCGACCCCGCCGTCGGGCAGATGGGCGACGTCGACACCGCGGTGGCGGTCCTGCGCTTCCCCAGCGGCGCGCTCTGTACGATAGAGAACGGCCGGCGCGCGGCCTACGGCTTTGATGACCGGGTCGAGGTTTTTGGTGCCAAAGGGATGCTGCAAGGCGGCTCGGCCCCCTCCGAGAATCTGGTCCGGTTCACCGCAGCGGGCATCATGCAGAGCCGCTTTCCTGACTACTACGGCCAGGAAAGCTTCGCCTACGCGCTCGATGGCTTTATCACCGCGCTCGAAAGCGGCGCGGCCGTCTCGCCCTCGCTGCAGGACGGCTACCAGGCCCAGCTGATCGCCGAGGCCGCGATTGAGTCCATGCGCACCAACCAGCCGGTGAAACTCCAATGGACATAGCAAATGCGCTACCGCTTCGCCCTTTGCGCCCGCAGGAAATCCAATCAGCCCGTGCCTGCCTATGAACACAAATCCTGACCCTTCAACTAACGTCTGTCAACTCCGCGGCGGAGAGAGCGTCCTCCTCCTCGACGAAGCCCTGATTCAGGAGGAAGACGGCATCACCCGCGCGGTCCAGCCGGGCACAAAGCTTCCCTTCGTCATGGAGCCTGACGAGGACAAGACCTGGGAGTGGTGCGGCCCCGGCATGAGCAAACGCATCCATCTCTACGGCACCGCCCTCTACGACGATCTGGCAGGCAAATACCGCATGTGGTACTTCGGCCGCATGGGCCCCCACTGGCGCGTGCCCGCTGGCAACTACCAGGTCCCCGGCCTCTATGTCCCCCGCACCGACGAAAGACCCTTCCACTGCAACGGCGTCACCGCCGACCGCTATGGACGCGCCTTCGTCGACAACGACCGCGGCGACCTCACCCTCTACGCCGAGAGCGATGACGGCATCAACTGGACCAAGCCGGACCTCGGCATCTTCACATTCAATGGCAGCCCCGCCAACAACATCATCTGGGATCTCCACGGCGCCTCCGTCTTCATCGACCGCGACGAAGAGGACCCGGGCAAACGCTACAAAGCCATCGGCTTCTGCCGCCGCTACCGCGGCATCTTCCTGCTCACCTCCCCCGACGGCATCCACTGGAATGACGGCGACCATCTCGAGCCGGTGGTAAAGCGCAGCAACGAGGGCACATTCAACGTGACCTGGGACGCGGTCGATTCCATCTACCGCGCCTACTCGATCCAGCGCTTCGATGACATACACAAACGCCGGGTCATCTGCTACTCGGAAAGCCCCGCGCTTACCGGTCCCTGGAAGGACTCCTACCCGATCCTGGAGCCGAGCAGCTGGGACGACGAGATCGCCCGGCGCAAATACGGCGCCCTGCGCGCCGAATTCCACAACCTCTCCGCCTTTCGCTACAACAATGTCCATATCGGCCTGCTGGGCGTCCTTTACGTGACCGCCGAGCAGATCCCGGGCGAAAAGAACCAGATCCCCTGCGACGGCCCTATCGACGGCCAGTTCGTCTACAGCCGCGATGGCATCAGCTGGCAGCATGCCGACCGCGCCCGCACCGCCGCGCTCCCGCGCGGCGCCGGCGACGCCTTCGACAGAGGCATGATCATCGGCACAGCCAAAGAGCCGATCGTCGAAGGCGATGAAGTTCACTGGTACTACACCGGCTGCGAGCATACGCACGGCGAAGTCGACATGGAGAAGCGCGTCAAGCGGCTGGGGCGGGCCACCTGGCAGCGAGATCGTTTCGTCGCGCTCGCCGCGGCCGGCGAGGCGATGATTGTGACCAAACCCCTGCTCCTGCCCGCGGGCGCCGGCGCGCTTGAGCTGAACGCCGATGCCGCCGGCGGGCAGCTGCGCGTCGAACTGTGCCGCCCCGACGGGCGCGTTCTGGACGGATACGCGCGTGCCGACTGCCATCCTCTGCAAACCGACGACCTGCACTGGCAGGTCAGGTGGAAGAACGCCGAGCCAACAATCGAGGGCGCCGTCCAGATCCGCTTTTTCCTCAATCGCAGCAAACTGTACAGCTTCACATTCAGGTCCTGAACCCCCCGCTCTTCAAGATGACCTGGCTGGCATCAGCAGGATCAATACCCCAAATCGGCCCTACCAGACTATCGAGTCGACTTTCAGACCGAAAGTCTTCCCAAAACAACCGCAACCCTGTCTTAAATGCCGCGCGATTATCTCTTTCGACTGACATATTTGTGCAACATTTCACCGCTATCATTGGCAGCTATGAGGAATACACCCTCAGGCAAACGAAACCAAATGTAAAGAGGTGAAACAATGGCAAACAAGACAGTGTTAACGAAGAAATTCAGGCTGATGTTAGCGGTGACTGCTGTCACGGTGGCAATCGGCATTAGTGGCTGTTCAATACCTGTCGGAACGGGCGAGCATCATGGCTCAAACGGCGTCACCACGAGCCGGGGCGAACACGAGCGTGATGGCGGCAGCGGTGACAGTGAAGACAGTGAACATGCCAGCGCAAGCGACGGCGAAGAATCAGGCAATACCCTGACCCTGACCGAGCGATATGATACCGTTCGCAAGGGCACCCGGCTGGTCCTGGCTTACGACGCCCAGAACAACGCCTTTAACGGCACAGTGGAAAACATCACTAGCAGTACCCTGCAGCATGTTCGGGTTGAGGTTCACCTGTCGAATGGAGTCGAACTCGGACCGACAACGCCAGTTGACCTCGCTCCTGGTCAAAAAGTGGATGTTACTCTCCCCGCAACAGCCCAATCGTTTGACGGGTGGACCCCCCACGCTGAAGTAGGGCCGGGAACCGGCGGCGAGGCTGGTGAACACGGCTCCGGTGGCGAAGATGGTGAAGATGGCGGCAACGGTGACGGGGAAGACAGTGAACATGGCAGCGCAAGCGACGGCGAAGAATCGGGCAATACCCTGACCCTGACCGAGCAATATGATACCGTTCGCAAGGGCGCCCGGCTGGTCCTGGTCTACGACGCTCAGAGCAACGCCTTTAACGGCACGGTGGAAAACACCACTGACAGTACCTTGCAGCAAGTTCGGGTTGAGGTTCACCTGTCGAATGGAGTCGAACTCGGACCGACAACGCCGGTTGACCTCGCTCCTGGTCAAATAGTGGATGTTACTCTCCCCGCAACAGCCCAAGCGTTTGACGGGTGGACGACCCACGCTGAAGTAGGGCCGGGAACCGGCGGCGAGGCTGGTGAACACGGGTCCGGTGGTGAAAATAGTGAAAATAGTGAAGATGGTGAAGATGGCGAAGAAGGCGGTGAACACAATAGCGGCGGCTAACCGAGACCGAGGCCAAAGAAGCCGGCAGCCGCTCTTTGGCGGATAGGCACGATGCGCAGACGCGGTGTCCATGCCGGACACCGCGTCTGTACGGTTTCAGTTGAGAACTGATGATGCATTACATGATTCTGATTGTTGAAGACGATACGCGGATCGCCAACTGGCTGAAAATCTTTTTTGAGCAGGCAGGGTTTGCAGCCAAAGTCACCCACGATGGCAAGACGGGGCTCACCCTTGCCCGCACCCTTGCCCCCGACCTGATTGTGCTCGATCTGATGCTCCCCGGCCTCGATGGGATCGAGCTTTGTCGCATCTTACGCCGCGAATCAGATGTTCCCATCATCATGCTCACCGCCCGCGAAGCCCATACCGACCGCATCAACGGGCTCGAAAGCGGCGCAGATGATTATGTCGTCAAGCCGTTCGACCCCGAAGAAGTCGTGGCACGCGCCAAAGCCGTGTTGCGTCGGGTCCATGACAAAGTCCAGCAAGTACTGACCTGTGGCCGCATTACGATTGATGAATCGACGCAGCGCGTGACGATTGACGAGCAACTAATCAACTTAAGTCATGCGCAATTCCTCCTGCTCGCTACCTTCATGCGTCATCCCAATCAGGTGCTCACACGCGACCAGCTAATCGCTCTCGCCTTCAATAACGAATTTGATGGCTTTGATCGTGCCATTGACAACCACATCCTTCGTCTGCGCAGGCAAATTGCTGTAGATGGCCGCCAGCCGATTCAAACTGTCTATGGCACTGGTTACAGATTTGTAACGGAGGATGCTTGATGTCGTTACGCTGGCGCTTCCTGGGCGCATTTATCCTGCTCATCGTTCTTGTTGTCTCGCTCAGTTTGGGCGTCGGATACTATACGACACAGGCGCAATTGGACACATTTATTGGTGAACTCAGTAGCGATGAAGCCAATGATTTAGCCCGAAAGTTGAGTCAGGCGTACACTTCGTCAGATGGCTGGGAAACGTTGGGAGCCGCTCTATCTGAGACAGGATATCTCTTCGAGTACGGGGCGGAACAAGAGCGCGCCGAAGAAGCTGAAGAAGAAGCCTCTGAATTCTTCCACAGCGAGTCTGACCGAGACCGCATACGCGTTGTCATTACTGATGTCGATGGATATGTCTTACAAGACAACTTCTCCGAGCTGCGACCGGGTGAGGTCGCGCCGGAACTGGGTGGACAGCGCGTTGATGTATCCGATCTGCGCACTGGCCAGTCCGTGGGATATGCGTATGTTGATGTGCATCGTGAATTGTGGGCAACCGAATCGCATGGCTTTCTTCAAAACCTGCTTTATACCATCTCCATTGGCGGACTGTTGACTGCTGCGATGGCTCTCCTGCTGGCCGTATGGCTCGCCAGACGCATCACCGCTCCTGTCACAGCGCTGACCCAAGCCGCCCAGGCCATCGCGCAACGCAGTGATACCGTTCTGCTGCCGGTTACTTCCCCGGACGAGCTTGGGCAGATGAGCGCGGC
Organism: Caldilineaceae bacterium; assembly: GCA_965220715.1. GTDB lineage: Bacteria > Chloroflexota > Anaerolineae > Caldilineales > Caldilineaceae > Bin5. The sequence goes on along the minus strand of OZ244843.1, from coordinate 354,877 downwards.
ATTCAACCAGATGACAACCGCCCTCCAAACACAACGCGACTTACGCAAGCGGCTGCTCAATGATATCTCGCATGAACTGAACACTCCCTTGAGCGTCATCCGTTTGGAAGCGCATGGGCTGCGCAAAGAGTTACAGACGCCCGCACGAGCAGCCGACCAGATCATTCAAGAGGTGAAGTTGCTCCACAATCTGGCGCGCGACCTGAACTGGCTGGCCGAAACCGAATCAGACGAGCTGCGGCTCACGATTGAACCGTACTCGCTCCATCAACTGCTCACCGCTGAAGTGGAACGCTGGCAGCCGCAAGCGCAGATACACCAGGTCACCTTATCGCTGCAACTGCTGCCTGAGCTGCCACTGCTCAATCTCGACCGGATGCGGATGAGTCAGGCGTTAGGCAATGTCATTCACAATGCGCTCCAGCATACGGAGGCGGGCGGCCGGGTCACGGTTGCGGCAACCATCGAAAAGGGCGGCGCTGTGGGAATTTCAGTAACCGATAACGGGGCAGGCATCGACCCGGCCGACTTGCCCCATATCTTCAACCGCCTCTACCGCGCCGATCAATCTCGCAATCGCCGCACAGGCGGCATGGGGCTGGGGCTGACCATCGCCCGCACCATCATCGAAGCGCACAATGGTACGATTGCCGTTACCAGCGACGGGCTTGGACAGGGGACAACCGTGCGGTTCGATCTTCCACTGTCCGTAACTACTCAGCCATAATCAATTCGCGACCCTGAGTGAGTCGGGGCAAGGGGTTTCTCACTCCTCTCCCCTCGTTTCAGTACGCCTACGGGCGCAGACGCCCTCCGGCGGCTCCGGCCCGCTAAGGCGGGCCTGCGCACCCTTCGCCGCTAAGGCGGCTCAGGGCTGTCGTCGGCAAACCCCCGCCGCCGCCAGGGGCTACGCCCTTTTTGGGCGGTCGGGCCTTCGGCCCTCCCTTGTGCGGGGGGTGTCCCCCCGCAACGCCCCCCTCCAAAACCTATCCCGCCACCGCCGCACTAGTCTCCAGCCACTGACCACTGACCACTGACCACTGACCACTGACCACTGACCACTGACCACTGACCACTGACCACTGACCACTGACCACTGACCACTGACCACTGACCACTGACCACTGACCACTGACCACTGACCACTGACCACTGACCACTGACCACTGACCACTGACCACTGACCACTGACCACTGACCACTGACCACTGACCACTGACCACTGACCACTGACCACTGACCACTGACCACTGACCACTGACCACTGCAGTTCGACACCCCCCGCAACGCCCCCCTCCAAAACCCAACTGCAAACCCGACTGTCAGCACGCCCCGCAGCCAATATCCCATCATCGCCGCAAGGCGTCTGCTGTCAACCAAGCTGATACCTTCCGGCAGCGCAAACGCCGGCTTGCATATGTGAACAGCAATTGCTTCAATTCGCAGTCCGCTATATATTTATAGCGAAGCGAAAACAGGGAACTTGTGACGCGAATAGCCCGACGCCACAGCCGCCAGCCAGATAGCGCCATCAACCTGAACAAGCAACACACAGATCGAGGACTCCCATGAGCCTGACAATCCAAGAAAAAGAATCCTTTGAAGCCAACGGCTTTCTGCTTATAAAAGGCCTCGTCCCCCTGCAGGAGATCGGGCAGATCCGCCAGGAACTGGTAGACATCCACCGGCGCATGGTGGCCGACTCCCCGCCCGATGTCCACGTCGCCTGGGAGGACGAAGACGCGCCCGCTGAGAGCAAGATCATCCGCCAGCTGATGCACAGCGAACTGGTCAGCCCCACCATCAACCGCATCCTCCGCAGCGACGCGCTCGTCGAAATCGTAGCCGAGCTGATGCATCCGCAAGTCGCCCTCTACCACAGCAAGCTCCTGCCCAAAGAGGCCGGCGTCGGCGCGGCGACCCCCTGGCATCAGGACTACGCCTACTGGAAAACCGATGAAAACCAACCCATGATGCTCAACTGCCAGCTCGCCATCGATCCAATGACCCTCGAAAACGGCTGTCTGGAGTTTATCCCCGGCAGCCACCGCTGGGGGCTGCAGGATCATGAGCGGCACCAAGAGGCCTTCGGCGTCTTCCTGCCCGGACGCTACTACAAGCGCGAGGAGGGCGTGACCATCCCGATGGAGCCGGGCGACGGCATCTTCTTCACATCCCTCGCCATCCACGGCTCCGCGCCCAACCGGTCGCCCCACCCCCGCTGGGCCAACACCTTCGCCTACAACGTACCCGGCAACGGCGAGCACCAAATCCGCGAAGTTCTGCGCTGATTGCAAAGGCCAGGGACCGGTCGCCCGCGGGGGAGTCCTTTGGTCCACTGGTCTCTGCGGCTCCCCGCGCCGCGTCTTGACGAATTTGCTCCTGCCCGTCGTCTCGTATACAATGCCGTACCAGTCAATTTGGCTGAATCACCAGCACTAGGGCTCGTTGACGTTTGTCTGAACAGCGACTTCCGGGTGCAAATTACGCCTGATCGTCGAAGGGCGGCGCGGTCACGCAAAGAAAATCCGATACGCCTTTGGTGTTCTCCGCGGACAAAAAGGTGTTCTTCGCGACCCTTCGCGTGACTTCGCGGATCAATTGGTTTTGTCTATTTCAACATTCAAGCGAGAAACATCCCTAACAGGCCTGCAGGCTTTCAGTTCTTGTTGACATCTGAACAGCCTTCCCAAAATGTCAACGGAACCTAGTCCCGACTGTGGCCCTGACCGCAACGGAATAAGCTGAAACCGGTCATCGCAAAGCCCTGATCCCTTCCCCCGATCTTGAGGCTTTCCCTGGTTACCCGGTCTGGTGAAAGAATGACCCCAAGGCCAAGTCTTTAGCGTAAATCTTAGCCCGATATAATCGGTGACCGGTACCGACTACCGGCAACAGATCCTTGTCTTTCCGCTCGGTTTCTGGTTCTTAGTGACCGCACTCGACATGTGCGAACGAGGCGCAACCAAAAACCAGGAACTGACTACACAAAACTGCAGTTTTCGGTATACAACCAAACCATTGGAGAAAAATCCATGACCCAAAAACACATTTCACGACGACGATTCTTGCAGGTCTCCGCCTTTGCCACCGCCGGCGCGGTGCTGGCTGCCTGCGGCGGCGGCGATGCCCCTGCTGCCGAAGCGCCCGCTGCCGAAGCCCCGGCCGCATCCGACAGCGGAGACGCGATGCCCGCATCCCAGTACAGCGAAGCCCCCATGCTGGCTGATATGGTCGCCAACGGCGACATCCCCCCCGTCGACGAACGGCTGCCCTCCAACCCCATGGTGATCCAACCCTTGGATGACATCGGTCAGTACGGCGGCACCTGGCGCCGCATCGGCGTAGGCCCTGGCGATGCCGGCATCTTCAGATATCGCCTCATGTACCCGCAGTTGGTGCGCTACAACACCGACGGCTCCGAAATCGGCCCCAATTTGGCCGAATCCTGGGAAGTCTCCGATGACGGCACCACCTACACCTTCCACCTGCGTGAAGGCGTTAAATGGTCGGACGGCACGCCCCATTCCTCCGGGGACTTCATGTTCTGATATGATGACGTGCTGGGCGATGACGACCTCGCCCCCAGCTTCCCCGTCTGGCTGACCGTCGGCGGCGAGCCCGTCGTCATGGACGCACCCGACGATCTCACCATCCGCTTCACCTTCCCCGGCGCGCATGGCATCTTCATGACCCTGATGGCGGGAGCCAACGGCGCTTCAATGACCTGGTATCCCAAGCACTATATGTCCCAGTTCCATCGCAACTACACCGACGAAGAAGAGTTGAACGCACTGGCGCAAGAAAATGAGTTTGAGTTCTGGCATCAGTACTTCAACAACCGGCTTACCCCCCGCCTCAATACCGACGTGCCGTGCCTCTTCGCCTGGCGCTTCACCAAGATTACGCCCGAAGTCCCCGTCGTGCTGGAACGCAACCCCTACTACTGGAAGGTGGACACCGCCGGCAACCAGTTGCCCTACATTGACAAGGTTTCCACCGACATCGTCGAAGACTCCGAAGTCCTGAATCTGCGCGCCGTAGCCGGTGACATCGACATGCAGCACCGCCATATCCTGATGGAGAACTTCTCGCTCTTCAAGGAAAATGAGGACGTTGGCAACTACGAGATCCTTCTCTGGAAGTACGGCGAGACCAGCGATGCCGTCATTTCCTTCAATCTCTGCCATCCGGATCCGGTCCTGTTCGAGATCTTCAACGACAAGCGCTTCCGCTTTGCCATGTCGCACGCGATGAATCGCGATGAGGTCATCGAGGCCGTCTACCTCGGCCTGGGTGAGCCGGGTCAGCCGTCGCCGCTCGCCACCTCTCCCCTCTACGATGAGTCGCAGGCCAAGAACGCCATCGAGTACAACCCGGACCTGGCCAACTCCATGCTCGACGAGATGGGCCTGACCGAGACGAACGCCGATGGCATGCGCCTGCGCCCGGACGGCGATCCGCTCAGCATCATCTTCAACTACGCCCCCGTCTTCGGCTCCTGGCAAAGCATCGGTGAACTGATGCAGAAGTATATGGCCGACGTCGGCGTGCAGTTGTCGCTGAAGGAAGAAGCCCGTCCGCTCTGGAGTCAGCGCGTCCAGGCCTCCGAGCACGATATGACCGTCTGGACCGGCTCCGCCGAGTTCAACCCGCTGATCGACCCGCGTCACTTCCTGCCCTTCTCTCAAGGCAGCTCCCATCACGTCGCCTGCCATGCCCTCTGGTACAATTCCGGCGGCGCCAACGGCGTAGAGCCGACAGGCGACCTGCGCACCACCATCGACCTCTATGAGGCGATCAAGGCCACGCCGGACGTAGACGAGCATAAGCGACTCTTCCAGCAGATCCTCGACCTCAACAAGGAGAATCTGTGGACGTTCAGCATGGCGGTCGGCCTGCCTGCGCCTGTCGTCGTCAGCAAGAACATGGGCAACGTCCCACGCGAGGGAGTTTCCTCCTGGCATCTGCAGACGCCAGGCAGCACCGTTCCGGAGCAGTACTACCTCAAGAGTTGATAACTTCAGTGGCCAGTTGTCAGTGGTCGGTTGCCAGTAAATTCACTGGTGACCGGCCACAGGCCGCTGGCGTCTCACTAACCACTAACCACTAGCCACCGGTGTTCAATGTCCTCATTCATCCTCCGCCGCCTCCTCCTGTTGGTGCCGACGCTGTTCATGATCTCGTTGATCTCCTTCGTCATCATCGAACTGCCGCCCGGCGACTATATGACCTCCTATATCGCCAACCGCATGGCGATGGGTGACGACGTACGCCAGGATGAAATCGACGCGCTCATCAAGCAGTACGGGCTCGACAAGCCGGCGCCGGTACGCTACGCCAAGTGGCTGGGCAACGTCTTGCAGGGCAATTTCGGCTTCTCCTTTGAGTGGGAGCTTCCTGTCAGCGACCTGATCTGGGACCGCCTCGGCTTAACGGTGGTGGTCGCTTTCTCCGCGCTGATGTTCTCCTGGGTCATCGGTCTTGTCGTCGGCGTACTCTCAGCCGTCTACCAGTATTCGATCGGGGACTATGTTTTCACCGCCCTCAGTTTTATCGGCCTCGGCACGCCCAACTTCCTGCTTGCACTGATCATGATGTGGATCGCCTTCCGCTATTTCGACGTCAACATCTCCGGCCTCTTCTCACAGGAGTTCACTGACGCCCCCTGGAGCATCGCCAAGTTTGGCGATATGCTCAAACATCTTTGGGCGCCCGCCGTCATCGTCGGCACCGCCGGTTCGGCCGGCCTGGTGCGCACCATGCGCGCCAATCTGCTCGACGAACTCAGCAAGCCCTATGTCGAAACCGGACGCGCCAAGGGACTCAACGAACTCAGACTCGTTCTCAAATATCCCACCCGCGTGGCTCTCAACCCTTTTGTCAGCACCATGGGCTGGGCCTTGCCCCAACTTGTCTCCGGCTCCATCATCGTCTCCGTCGTGCTCAGCCTGCCCACCACCGGTCCGCTGCTGTTGCGTTCGCTCCTGACCCAGGACATGTACCTGGCCTCCAGCTTTCTGCTCATGCTCAGTACATTGACGATCGTCGGCACGCTGGTCTCCGACATTCTGCTGGCGCTGCTCGATCCCCGCATCCGGATGGGAGGGTAATATGGGCGCTGATCAGTCGTTCACCAGCCAAAACCCAACCCCCGCTGAGCCCTCTGCCACCGCCGCTACCGGCGATTTTCTGGGCGCCGACATCGACGATACCGATACCTATCTCCCCATCGAGGAAGAGGAAGAACGTATATACGTCGCTTCACCACTGCAGATGATGTGGTGGCGCTTTCTCAAACACAAAATGGCCATTGTAGGCGCCGTAGTCGTTATTCTCCTCTACCTGGTCGCCGTCTTCGCCGAGGTGCTCGCCCCCTACAATACCGATACCTACGAAGTCGCCCTCACCTACGCGCCGCCGCAACCGATTCACCTCTTCCATAACGGCGAGTTCCAGGGCACACCTTTCGTCTACGGCCTCACCCAGGCCCGCAACCCCGAAACCCTGCGCATGGAGTTCCAGATCGACGAAACCGCGCGCTACCCCGTCCGGTTTTGGGTCGAGGGCGATCCCTATAAGTTATGGGGCTTCTTTCCAGGCAGCCGCCATCTCTTCGGCATCGGCGAACCAATATTCGACGCCGTCGCCGCGGCTCGCGCAGACACTCCGCACTTCTCCACCATATTCCTGCTCGGCGCCGATAAACTCGGCCGCGACATGTTCACCCGCATCCTCTACGGCTCCCGCATCTCCCTCTCCATCGGCCTGATCGGCGTCGCGCTCAGCTTCATCTTCGGCGTCGTCCTCGGCGGCATCTCCGGCTTCTACGGCGGCGTACTAGATGTCCTCATCCAGCGGTTCATCGAGTTCATCCGCTCCGTGCCCTCTATCCCTCTGTGGATGGCCCTTAGCGCCTCCCTGCCACAGGACTGGTCCAGCCTTAAAGTCTACTTCGGCATCACCATCATCCTTTCGCTGATCGGCTGGACATTCCTCGCACGCGCCGTGCGCGGCCGCTTTCTCTCCATGCGCGAGGAGGAGTTCGTCCTCGCCGCCCGCTTCGCCGGCGCCAGCGAAATGCGCATCATCCTGCGCCACATGGTGCCCTCCTTCTTCAGTCACCTGATCGCCTCCGCCACCCTCGCCGTCCCCTCCATGATCCTCAGTGAAACCTCACTCAGCTTCCTGGGCCTGGGGCTGCGCCCTCCCGCCATCAGCTGGGGCGTCCTCCTGAAGGAATCCCAGAATCTGCGCTCGGTCGCGCTCGCGCCCTGGCTTCTGCTGCCCGGCCTCTTCGTCATCATCACCGTCCTCGCGCTCAACTTCTTCGGCGACGGCCTGCGCGACGCAGCAGACCCGTACCGTTAAGAGTTTTCAATTTCCGGGTAACGACTCAGCCATAGCCAATTCGCACCCCTGTGGAACTGCCGCACCTTGGAGCCGAATGCGTCTCCGGCCACTATTCACTAACCCCTATCCACTGCAGTTTGGGCGGTCGGCCGCAAGCGGCCTCCCTTGTGCGGGGGGAGTCCCCCCGCAACGCCCCCCTGAAAACCAAGAACGCAAAGAGCTCTCGCGTGCGAATGGGGTTACTGAAAACTAGAAACCAGAAACTAAAAACTGTTCAATCCTGATTCAGACAAGCCGTCTTCCCACGGTCCAGACCAGAACTTTTGTAAAAGGTTCTGGTCACGATTCATTACACTTGGATGGCTCATATGCCCCGCATACTGGAGGTAGGGTAGGCAGCAAGCGAGTTGCCTTTTGGCACTTTTCCTACTGCCCCCCTCCGAACCGTGCTTGCGGCTTTCACCGCACACGGCTCTCCAGTGTGTCGTTCCATTTATCGTTCTTTCTGGATGACGTCAAGTACAGGTTCGACTTTTTTTGCATCACGCATGCCTCACTGTCTTTCTGTCTGACACACCTGTCGCCCTTCGCCATGTAAGAGGCTTTCCCTCTCTCAGACTACTATGGAGACTCCGTTACCTTATGCCTCTCGGCACTTAGGCAATCCCATGTTTCGTACCCATCCGATTATAGAACCCCTTAGATTTCCCTTTTATCCCCTTGCTCTCACTCTTTGTGAGCCGTTCCCCTTCGACAAGTAGTGTCAAGCGCCATATAAACTTGAAACCTTTGAAGAGAGTTCCAGTACAAGACTCTCTTCTTGGGGTCTGGGTTTCATCCACGTTTCCCAGTTGCGTACTATTTACACAAACTGGAGATTAAGATTCAAGCAGTCTAGCCTTAATCATAGGGTTCAGGTCTTGGCGGTCTAACGTTCATCGTGGCTATTCCATTCTCCGCCTTTTCCACCATGCTATTGTTCCTTCTTCCTTTCGGATTTGGGTAAGGTGGATGACCTATGGGATATCTTGTTTCCCATGCCTACTACGTAGGCGGTCGGATGTACCGTGACATGGCGCACTATGGCTTAATAGAGTGACCTGACAACTTAAACCTATGAGGCAGTCTCAATGGATACCCAACAACCAAACATCCTCGTCTTCATCTGCCACGACCTGGGCCGCTATCTGGGCTGCTACGGCGTCCCCGGCGTCCGCACACCCCATGTCGACGCCTTCGCCGCATCAGCGCTCCAATTCGAAAACAGCTTCTGCGTCGCGCCCCAATGCAGCCCCTCCCGGGCCGCCCTCTGGACCGGCCGCTACCCCCACGCCAACGGCGTCGTCGGGCTGGCCCACTCCGGATTCGCCAATGACCTGCACCCGGATGAACAACATCTCGCCCAGATCCTCTCTGCGAACGGTTACGAAACCCGTCTCTTCGGTACGCAACATGAGGCCAACAGCCCGGAACGCTGCGGATACACGCATGCGCATCCAAGGGGAAGCTGCGCCGAGCTGGCAACCGCGTTCTGTAGTTTTCTGGCGCAGCGCGCACAGAACGCGGCCCCGTTCTTCGCTCAGATCGGCTTTACCGAGCCGCATCGTCCCTTCCCGCATGACGTGCAGAAAATTGACGCAGATACGGTCGCCATGCCGCCTTACCTGCCGGACATCCCTGAAGTGCGCGCGGATATGGTCGATATGGAAGCCTCGGTTGCCTCGATCGACAAAGCGTTCGGCAGGGCGCTCGAGGCGCTTGAAACCGCAGGTCTGGCGGACGATACCGTAGTTGTCTTCACCGCCGATCACGGCATTCCGTTCCCGCTGGCGAAGATGAGCCTCTACGACGCCGGCATCGAGGTGCCGCTGCTCATACGCATCCCGGGACGAAACGCTGAGCCGGCCGCCGGCCGGCGCTATTCGGAATTCGTCACCCACGTGGACTTTGTGCCCACCGTGCTTGACATGTTGGGGATCGAAACACCGCAGAATCTGCAGGGGCGTAGCTACTGGAATCTGCTATGCGGGGATACCTACAGGCCGGCCGAATACGTATTCGCCGAAAAAACCTATCACACCTATTACGATCCCATGCGCGCCATCCGCACAGACCGCTGGAAACTCATTGCCAACTTCGAGTTCGCGCCTACGATTGAGACGCCGCCCGACTACCCCAGCAACGCCAAAGGGTACCCTGAGATCAGTGTGGCCCTGAACCTGCCCTACACCGATCAGTACCATCCGCCCTTCGAGTTGTTCGACCTCGAGCAGGATCCATTGGAACAGAACAACCTGGCCGAAGACCCGGCCTACGCCGGCATAAGAGACGATCTGGCGCGGCGCCTGCGCGATTGGATGGAAGAGACCTCCGACCCGCTGCTGGCCGGCCCTATGCCCCAGGGCGCCTACACCAATCGAATGCGGGCATTCAAGAGCATCTGAACATAAGTCGAACGAAGACTCCTGCGATCCTTTCTCAACCGTTTTTCACACCTTTCCCCGTAAACGCGGCAGAATTCGCCCCGTCCGCCGGCAATATGCGCGATACACCTCGCCGTATCGCGCCAGCAGCAGCGCCTCTTCCTTGCGAATGCGCCTGGCAACGTCCATGCAGGTCATGCCGATCCACAGGCCGCCCACCAGCCAGTTGGCCGAAAGCAGTAGCGGCGCGCTGAGGATGAGCAGAAAGGCGCTGTAGATGGGATGCCGCAGCCAACGGTACGGCCCCGTGGTCACCAGTTGATGGTCAGCCTGCAACCGGGCCGCGTCGCTCCAATGGCGGCCCAATTCGTTCTGCGCCCACTGCAATAGCCCGAAACCGACCAGCGCCAGCCCCAATCCTGCCCAGCGCAGGCCATCCGCCACAGAGAGAGCAGCCCAGTTCAGCCACTGGGGCACAACAAGATAGAGCAGCAACACCACAGGCGGCAGGATGATCAGAACCGTCGTCAGCCGCTGTGCCAGCATGCTCCTGTGGGGCGACAACCGTGCCGGATCGTTTGCCTCGTACTTGTGCGTGTAATAGCCTCGGTGCGCTACAAAAGCAACAAGAAGTACGGCCAAGGTTATACGAAAAGGGATGTCCATAGTGAATGCACGTGGTCAGTCGCCGGTTCGTGTCAATCCTCTGCACCCCTGTGCGAATGGCGCGCAGTGAAACTGTGTGTCTACTTTACTGGGAGCGCTTAACACTATCCCGCCCCCAGCCACGACCCGAACCACCCGTGGCTCAAGCGGTGATTGTACCCATGCGCACCGGGATGCACGCCCAGCGAGCAGCGCTCCCCGACCCCCAGCAACTCGTACGCCCGCGCCGCAACTGCGAACTGCTCGCGCACACCCGCTATCGGGAAAATGTCATCCTGCGCCCCCGCGATAGCCCGCAGCGGACGCGGCGCGATCAGTGCTGCCAGGTCTCCCATCTCCGCCCACTCCAGGATGCCGGGCACGTAGTTGCATTCGCAGTGATACAGGTTGTAGAGCGACCCACGAAAAGAGCAGAGATAGCAGCCCACCACCGAGACCGTGATCCGCTCGTCAATCGCCGACAGCCACAGCGCCGTCGTGCCCCCACCCGAGTTACCCGTGCATCCCAACGTCCCTGGGATCACGTCCGGCCGGCCCTGCAGAAACGCGATCGCGCACATCCCGTCCCAGCAGCGTTCGCCGACCAGGTTACGCCCCGCCATCTGGTAGGCGAACGCCAGGTGACGGCACGAGTTCCCATGCACCGCGCCCCGCCCGTCCTCCGTCTGTCGCTCCCCGAACCCCCGCTGCTCCACCGCGCACACCAGATAGCCCGCCTGCGCCAGCGCCTGCGCGTAATTGTTGTCTGCCTTCAGCCGGCTCTCCCTCTCCTCCGCGCTCGGATAGTTGCCCAGGATCCACTGTACTGAAGGGTTGTGCCCATGGAAGACCAGCACCGGCCGGTAAGGCGGCTCCGTCTTGGGGACCAGCAGATAGGCGGGGATGCCCACGCCCTCGCCCGCGTCCAGAAGATACTTCTCCTCCACATAGCCGTCCCGCTCCACCGCCTGCAGCTTTTCCGTCGCCACCGATTCGGGCGGCGTGCGTCTCGCCAGCCCGAGCAACTCCACCACCTTCCCGCGCAGCCCCGCCTGCCACGCGCCAAACTCCTCCTCCGTCCGCGCCTTGAACGCCAGCCTGCGCGGCGCAGCCTCATACACCGCATCCACATGCGCCTGCAAAAGAAATCGGGAATTGCCCATCGGGAAATCTCCTGTTCCAACCGTAAACTGAACGCGGCGTCGACCCCATCTGCTGCCCACTTGGCGAAGCCCGAAAAATATGCACACCCGCAAAATCCTGTGCGGGCCGTCCAAGTCGGGAGGCTCGATTCGAATCATACCCGCCCTCGGTTCGGACAGCAATCGCGCCGGCTACACACCGCTTTCAAGTAAATTTTCATTGGTTGACAGCCCAATCCGGCTACAGTACAATGCGGCCCTACCGGAAGCATACCTCCCAAGACGCTTGGCCGCGCCTTAACGCGAAAGGACGTATCAGACCCACACAAACGCCAGACAATTCGCCGCGCCGCCTATGGCGGACGATAGACCTTTTCATAATGCCAGGGGGCATCGATAAGCAACCCCGCAGGGCGGGTGTTACTCCTCGGTTTTCTCTTCAAACAGCTTTCCGCATCAAGTCAAAGGAGAAAGGTCATGGCAAGACGCACGATTACCCGGCGTAAGTTCATCCAGCTATCAGCGGCCGCGACAGCTGGCTCACTGCTGGCCGCCTGTGGCGCTGGCGGCGCTGATGAGCCGGCCGCCGACCAACCGGCCGCAGAGGCGCCCGCCGAATCCGCGGCGTCGGCTGCAGATGCCCCGTCCAAGTACAACGAAGCTCCAATGCTCAAAGCGATGGTCGATGCCGGCGAGTTGCCACTGGTGGATGATCGCCTGCCGGTCAACCCCCGCATCGTCTCCCCCATCCATGAGGTCGGGCACTACAGCGAATCGATCAGCGGCTTTACCCTCAACGAGACCGACCGCGCCGCACCCGGCTACATTGTCAACCGCGGCTTCTTCGACATCCCCACCGATCTCGATGCCTTCGGCGCCGACCTGCCCGTGAGCGGCTGGGACGCCTATCTGGCTGAAAGCTTCGAATGGAATGACGACGCCACCCAGTTCACCATCCACATGCGCGAGGGCATGAAATGGTCGGACGGCGAACCGTTCACATCCGCAGACGTCCTCTTCCTGTGGGAGGATATGTGGTTCGACGAAGAGTACACGCCCATTGCGCCTCCCCGCTGCTTTGTGGATGGCGAGCCGGTGGTCTTGGAGGCCCCGGACGATTACACATTGGTCTTCAAGTTCCCGGCCCCCTATCCCACCTTCCCCTTCCTGTTCCGCGGCCGCAGACTGGTCTCCGCGCCCAAGCACCATCTCATGCAGTGGCATCCCAGTTACACCGATGGGGCTGAATACGTCGATCTGCGAGAGAACAATGTCTATCTCGATCCCGATTTCCCTGTCGTAACTCCCTGGGTCTCAAAGGGCTATGACGAATCGGGGCTGCGGCTGGAACGCAATCCCTACTACTGCGCCGTAGATACCGACGGCAATCAGCTCCCCTACTGCGATAACTACCTCTTCCCCTTCGCCGGCACCCAGGAGAACGCCGTCCTGATGGCAATTGCCGGCCAGATCGACGTCGGCATTCGCAACATGCAGCTGTTCGAGAGCCTGCCGACCCTGCGCGAGAACGAGGAGCGCGGCGACTACCGGCTGCTCTTCTGGCCGGGCACCTCCTTCACCACCGGCAACCACATCACTATCAACTATCGTCTCGATGACGAAGATCAAAAAGAGCTCAACGAACTGTTCCGCAACAAGGATTTCCGCCACGCGTTGTCGGTGGCCATCAACCGTGATGAGGTCAATGAAACGCTCTACTTCGGCGCCGGCCGGCCCGCCAGCTATGCCCTCGCCTCTTCTTCTCCCTACTGGGATGAGGACGGCGCCGAAATCACCATGACCAACGGCGAGTTCGACTTGGCCCGCGCCGAAAGTATCTTTGATGAACTGGGCCTGGAAAAGGGCGCCGATGGCATGCGCACCTTCTCTGATGGCAGTCCGATCACCATCATTATGGATGCCGCCACCGAGATCACCGTGCATCGGCAGGTCGCGGAGATGGCCGTGGCCGACTGGCGCGACGCCGGTATCGACGCCCGCCTCAACGCTGTGCAGCGCTCGGTCCTCTTCTCCCGTTGGCGCTCCAGCCAGTCCCATACCTTTATGTGGGGCACCGACGCCAATGAGATTCCCCTGATGCGGCCCAGTCAGCCCATCTTTACCACCAAGGACGGGTCGAACACCATGCGGCCCGAACACTATGCCGACTCTCCTGAATGGCTGCAGGAGATGGGTCCGCCCGAAGGGGCCGAAGGCATGTTTGCTCTGCAGGAACTGATCAAGAAGGAAATCGATCCCGCAGAGAGCAAACGCCTCCACAAGGAGCTCTTCAAGTATCACGTCGAGTGGCAGTTCGATATCCATATTATCGCCGACGTGCCGCTCATGGTCCTGGTCAACAACCGCGTCGGCAACTGCCCCGAAGTCGGCAATGGTCTGCAGGACTTCACCTACGCCTATCCGGAGCAGTTCTATATCAAATCGTAAAGGCAAGGAGTGAGGAGCGATAACGGTGGAAGTTTTCGGTTTTTGGCGATTTCAGCGTGCTGGCGCAGTTACTGAAAACTGAAAACTAAAAACTGCCGTTTCCTCACTCCTCTTCACTCTCTCCTCTAACGGCCGCTGGCCGCGAACCACTGCAGTCCCGGGGTCCAGATGCTGGATTACGTCATCCGCAGAGTGTTGATTGCAATTCCTACACTTCTGCTTATCTCTTTCATCTGCTTCATCGTCATCAACCTCCCCGCCGGAGATGTGATCACCACCTATGAACAGAACCTCATAGGCAACCGTGGCTGGAGCGCAGAAGAAGCCAAAATAGAGGGCGACAACATCCGCCGTGAGTACGGCCTCGACCGCCCAATACCAATCCAATACCTCTATTGGTTGTGGGCCTTCCTGCAGGGCGACTTCGGCGTCTCCCTCGTCACCTTCGACCGCGTCGCCTCCGAAGTCATCTGGACCAACCTGGGCTATACGATGCTGATCGCCTCCCTCTCCCTCGGCCTTTCCTGGGCTGTGGGCCTGCCCATTGGCATCTATTCCGCCACCCGGCAATACTCCCTGTCCGACGGCGTCTTTACTGTTCTCAGCTTCATCGGCCTTTCCATTCCTGGCTTCCTGCTCGCGCTGGCGATCCTGGTCTTCATGACCTTCGTCCTCGACGCACCCCTGCTCACCGGCCTCTACTCACGGGAGTATGCCAACGCGCCCTGGAGCCTGGGCAGGGTCAGGGATCTCGCCGCCCACCTCTGGCTGCCGGTATTCGTGGGCGGCATTGCCGGCATCGCCTCCCTCATGCGCGTCATGCGCGGCAATCTGCTCGACGAACTGGGCCGCCAATACGTTGAAACCGCACGCGCCAAGGGGTTGACCGAAAAGGTCGTCGTCATCAAACACGCCGTGCGCATGGCGATCAACCCGCTGATCAGCCTGCTCGGTATGCAGTTTCCGGAGATTATCTCCGGCAACGTCATCACCGCTATCGTCCTGGGGCTGCGCACCATCGGCCCTACGCTCAACTCCGCCCTCCAGGCCCAGGACGTCTACGTCTCGTCCGCCATCCTGATGATCCTGAGCGTCATGCTCGTCCTCGGCAACCTGGTCGCCGACCTGCTGCTGGCCTGGATCGATCCGCGCGTCCGCTTCGACTAGCGCAACTGGCAACCGCTGCTACTGGCCGCGAGCCAATAGCCACGAACCACTGGTGTTTTATGAGCGCCTTCACCGATCAAATACATGGCGCGCCGCGTCCGCCGGCCGCTGATATAGATGTGGCCTCCGCCGCGGATGTGGCCTCGCGCGGCCGCATCCTCGGCGCGCGCATCATGGCCAATCGCCTCGGCATCATTGGCATCGTCTGGCTGGTGTTTATGGTCATTGTGGCGCTCTTCGCCGACTTCTTTGCCCCCTACAGCGTCGACCACGTACACGAAGAAGCGCTGCGCGCGCCCCCGCAGAGCGTGCATATCTTCCGCGACGGAAAGCTCACCAGGCCCTTCGTCTACGGCTACAAGAGCGAAAAAGACGCGCACACCTTCCTCACCACCTATACCGAAGACCCGGAACTGGTCTACCCAATCCACTTTTTCGTCGAGGCCGAACCCTACCGCCTCTGGGGCCTGATACCGAGCAACCGGCGCCTTTTCGGCGTCGAAGAGGGCGGCATGGTCGCTCTCTTCGGCACCGGCCGGTTGGGCCGCGACGTCTTCTCACGCGTGCTCACCGCCACCCGTATCTCGCTTTCAGTGCCCATCATAGGTATGCTCATCAGCGTCATCCTCGGCTCCGCCATCGGTGTGGCATCCGGCTACTGGGGTGGTATGGCCGATATTCTCATCCAACGCCTCACCGAGGTGCTGATGTCCTTCCCCCGCATCCCCCTCTGGATGGCCCTCGCCGCCACCTTGCCGCCCGAACTCTCCTCCCTCCATCGCTACCTGGGCGTCACCATCGTGCTCGCACTCATCGGCTGGGCCGGGCTCTGCCGCCAGATTCGCGGCAAAACATTGGCGCTCAAAGAGTCGGACTTTGTAATGGCTGGGCGCGCCGCCGGCTCCAGCACGCCTACCATTCTTTTCCGCCACCTCGTTCCCAACTGCTTCAGCCATATCGTCGTCGTCGCCACCCTCTCCGTGCCCGGTCTGATCCTGGCCGAAAGCTCGCTCAGCTTCCTCGGCATCGGCATTACGCCCCCACTCGTCAGTTGGGGTACTCTGCTCAGAGAAGCCCAGTCTGTCCAGGTCCTGACCAAGCACCCGTGGCTGCTGGCGCCAGGCGTTCTCATGGTCCTGACCGTGCTGGCCGTCAACTTCCTCGGCGACGCGCTGCGCGATGCACTCGACCCGTACTCCGAGATCAGATAATGGATACGTTCCGCTTCTTCTCTCGCCGACATTGGCCACTGGCAACCGGTATCTGACCATGCCCGATTCGCAACCGATTCTCGAAATCCTCGATCTGCATGTGCATTTCACGATGCTGGCCGGCATCGTGCGCGCCGTGGACGGCGTCAGCTTTGCCGTCGAACGCGGGAGCTGTCTTGGCATCGTCGGCGAGAGCGGCTGCGGCAAGAGCGTCACTGCACGCTCGATTCTACGCCTGCTCTCCTCCAGCCAGACAAGCGGCCAGATCCTCTATCACCCCGATGGCGACGCCCAACCCATCGATCTGGTGAGCCTGGATCCCAAAGGCGACGAGGTCCGCGCCATTCGCGGCAAAGATATCGCCATGATCTTCCAGGAGCCGATGACATCCCTGACGCCGGTCTATACCATTGGCGAACAGATCATGGAAAGCATCCGCCAGCATCAGGATCTGTCCGAAGACGAAGCCCGGGAACTGGCCTTATCCATGCTTAACAAGGTGGGCATTCCCGACGCCGAACGCCGCTTTGGCGACTATCCCCACCAGATGAGCGGCGGCATGCGCCAGCGCGTCATGATCGCCATCGCCCTCTGCTGCGAGCCGCGTGTGCTCATCGCCGACGAACCGACCACCGCCCTCGACGTGACCATCCAGGCCCAGATCCTGCGCCTGATCCGCAGCCTGCAGCAGGACCTGGACATGAGCGTGATCATGATCACCCATGACCTGGCCGTCATCGCCCAACTGGCCGACTTTGTCGTCGTCATGTATCTGGGCCAGATGGCGGAAAAGGCCCCCGTTGTCGAACTGTTTCAAAATCCCAAACATCCCTACACCCAGGCGTTGCTCCGTTCCATCGTGCGGCCGGATACCCCGCCGCGCGAGCAACTCCACTCGATCAGCGGCTCCGTGCCCGATCCGCGCAACGCGCCCAGCGGCTGCCGCTTCCGCAATCGCTGCCCATCCGTACATGACCGCTGCCTCGAGGACCCACCCGTAGTCCAATTCGGGCCGCAACATACCGCCACCTGCTGGCTCTACGTCGATGATTAGCGCCCAAGACAGTTCCTGGCCACCAACCACTGACCACTGACCACTGACCACTAACCACCGGTGTTCCATGCCTGACACACCTATCCTGCAGGTCGAAAATCTGAGTAAATTCTTCCCGGTCCAGCGCGGCCTCTTCCGCCGCACAGTGGGCCACATCAAGGCGGTCAACGACGTGACCTTCACCGTCAACAAAGGCGAATGCCTGGGCCTTGTCGGTGAGAGCGGCTGCGGCAAAACCACCGTCGCCCGCTGCCTCCTCCGTCTCGTCGAACCGGATCAGGGCCGCATCCTGCTGCACGGCGAACAACAAAGCTTCGATATCGTCTCGGCCTCGCGTACGGAGATGTTGGATGTGCGGCGCCAGATGCAGATCATCTTCCAGGACCCGTTCTCCTCCCTCGACCCGCGCTGGCGCGTCACAGATGTGATCGCCGAACCGCTGATCGCCCAGAAAATCGGCCGCGCCGAAGCCGGCAGACGGGTGCTCGACATCCTGCCGACCGTGGGGCTGGGCGCACACTTCGCCGACCGCTTCCCCCATGAACTGAGCGGCGGTGAACGCCAGCGCGTCAGCATCGCCCGCGCCCTGGTCGTCTCCCCGCCGCTCGTGGTCGCCGACGAACCCGTCTCCGCCCTGGATGTATCCGTCCGCTCCCAGATCATCAACCTCCTGCTTGACCTGCAAAGTCAGATGAATCTGACCTACGTCTTCATCGCCCACGACCTCAGCATCGTCAAACACATCAGCCATCGCATTGCCGTCATGTATCTGGGGCGGCTGGTCGAGCTCGGCACAACGCAACAGGTCTTTGAGCAGTGCAAGCACCCATATACCCAGGCCCTGCTGGCCTCCGTCCTGATCCCCGACCCGACGCACCGCGAACAGAGCTACGTCCTCGAAGGCGAGGTGCCCAGTCCGCTCAACCCGCCCAGCGGCTGCCATTTCTCCACCCGCTGCCCCTTCGCCCAGGAACGATGCTCAGCCGAAGAGCCCGACCTGCGTGATATGGGAGACGGGCACTGGGTTCGCTGCCACTTCGCCGAAGATTTGGACCTGAGCGAAGGGATCTCTACCCCACAACTTGAAACACCGTCTGCCAGTGCCTGATGGCCGCCAACTGCACCGGCCGCTGGCAACCGATCAGCGCTTCCAAAACTAAGGATCGATTTCGTGACCTTGCGCTCCCTCTTCTTCTTTGATGACTGGTGTCTGGCCCGCCGCGACAACATCGCCCGCCGCCTGGGGCAGCCCGAATGGGTGCGGGATGCCACCTACGCCGACCCCACCGAAAACCCGTTCAGCTATCCAACCGTGCTCTACGACGACCAGCGCAAACTGTGGCGCATGTTTTACCTGGGCCGCGAGACGATGCCGGGGGCGGTCTATCGCAAGGACGAGTGGTTCCTGACCGCCGAAAGCAAGGACGGTATCCACTGGCAACGCCCGGACCTGACCGCAACCGTCCCTCTGCCGTCGCGTATGCGTCCCCACGAGATCTTCGACCGGCAGCGCATGGCCACCGGCGGCTCGATCTTCCTCGATGAAAGCTCGCAAGAACGCCGCTTCAAGTGGCCTATCCTCGCCATCGACGAGGACGGCCAGCGCGCCTCGCGCCTGGCCTGGTCCGCCGACGGCTACAACTGGCAGATCGATCACGCATCGCGCTGGCATCCCGGCACGCCCGACCCCGGCTTCTTCACCTACCATCACGCCGAACGCAACAGCCATATCACCCTGGCCCGCCCCAGCCACGGCGACCGCCGCATTGCCCTGATGGAGACGCACGACTGGCGCACCTGGAGCGAACCCGAAGTCATCTTCCATCCCGATCCCCTCGATCCCCCCATGTGTGAGTTCTACGGCATCGTTGTCCTCCCCTATCGCGGCATCTACGTCGGCATCCTCTGGATGTTCGAGACCGACCCGTTTGACCGGCGGTGGCAAAAGCTGGAAGGGAAGATCTACGGCGAACTCGTCTACAGCTACGACGGACTGCGCTTCCAGCGTTCCCTGCGCCAACCATTTATCGGCCTCAACGAGCCCGGCGAATATGGCGGCGGCGGCATCTATCCATGTTCGATGGTGGTCGACCACGAAGGGCAGATCCGCATCTATTCCGGCGGCACCAAAGGAGAACATTTCCAGGCCCGCACGCTCAGCCGCGATGAGCCGGACTACGCCGCCATCCTCCTGCACCGGCTGCGGCAAGACGGCTTCGTCTATCTCGAGTCAATGGCCGGCGCCGGCTATCTGACGACGCGTTGGGTGCGTCTCCACGACGAGCGGTTGCTGCTCAATGTGCAGGCCCCCTACGGCGAGGTGCGCGTCCAGCTTTCGGACTTAGAGGGTCAACCGTTGCCCGGCTACACCTTCGATCAGTGCCAGCCGTTCCGCGGCGACTCGACCGCCTGGCAGCCCCAATGGCAAGATCAGGCCGGCCTGGCCGAACACGTCGGCACACCGCTCCGGATCGACGTGCGCCTCTACCATGCCCGACTCTACGCCATCCACGGCGACATCGAACTCGTCTACGTCAGCAACCTCAGATGAACTGATGCCGTCCCTCCGTAGCGCGTCACTTGAATCCCATCGGCGTCCGTACGATGCGAAAAACGTGATGCGCGTTCATCAGTCGTTCCGCCTTCTCGGAAACGATCACAGCCAACAATCGTAAAATGTCAGGGAAGCAGATACGGAAGGGTATAATGGGTTCACCATCATCGAAGCGGGTGCCGGCTCCAGCAGTTCGGACACTTGGCAACCGCTGAGATCATAGCCGATGTTAAGTGGGCCACCGGCGCGCGGGACGAGACACCCGCGATCCCAAGGGCCTGCGGAGGTCCGTTCATGACGACGCCTGAGCAGATTACAGAATGGGTAGCGGCCGGCGAATCCGACACGCTGGAGTTCAAACGCAACACAAGAACTCGCCGCGAGGCTACCCAATCCATGTGCGCAATGCTCAACCATCGCGGCGGGCGCGTCCTCTTCGGCATCACCCCGGAAGGCAATGTGAGCGGCCAGCAGGTAAGCGACCAAACGATCGAAGAGGTAAGCGCGGAGATTCAACGAATTGAACCACCGGTCTTTCCGGCGATCGAGCGTATTCCCGTAGGTTCAAATCGTGAAGTGCTCGTGGTTAGCGTCAATCAGGGTTATATGAAGCCGTATTCCTACAAGGGGACCGCCTACCGCCGCGTCGGAAATACCACCTTGGAAATGTCGCGTGACGCGCAAGATCGAGTGTTGATCGAACGTGTGCATAGCGATCAGCGCTGGGAGAACCAACCCGCCACCGGATGGTCGGTTGATGACCTTGATTTATCTGAGATTCTGCTCACGGTTGAGGAATCGATCCGTCGCAGTCGCGTCAGCGACCCCGGGACGCGCGATCCCGAGGAACTGCTGCGAGGCCTGGGGCTTGTTAAGGAAGGCGTGTTATTACGCGCCGCGGTCGTACTGTTCGGAAAAACCGAGCGAGTCGAGGTCGAGATGTCGCAGTGTCTGCTACGGGTCGCTCGGTTCCGCGGCATCGACCGCGCAGAGTTCCTTGATAATCGACAGTTTCGCGACAACGCGTTCGGGCTTCTCCTAAAGGCCGAGCGCTTCATGCGCGAAAACCTGCCCGTAGCGGGCCGCATCGTACCGAATCTTTTCGAACGGGTGGATGAGCCGCTCTACCCGCCGGAGGCGTTGCGCGAGGCGTTGGCAAACGCCTTCTGCCATCGCGACTATACGATCGGCGGCGGTTCAGTGGCGGTGGCCATTTACGATGATTGCCTGGAGGTAACTTCGTCCGGGACGCTACACTTTGGGCTGACCGCGGAGCAACTGTTCCTCCCGCATGAGTCGCTACCCTGGAATCCCCTGATCGCGAACGTGTTTTACCGCCGCGGCATCATTGAGCAGTGGGGACGGGGTACGATCAAGATGGCAGAGTTGACTACGTCGGCCGGGCTGCCCCAGCCCGAGATCGAGGATGCAGGTGGTTGCGTGACCGTGCGCTTTCGCCCCGGCCGCTATGTGCCGCCCCAGCGGGTAGGACGAAACCTGACCGAACGGCAGCAAGCGATTCTGGCCCTTCTCGACCAAGCCGGTTGCGGTCTGGCGCTGCGGGAGATAATCACACAACTGAATTCACAAGCCACGCGACGACAGATACAAGACGATCTGGCTTTCCTTCGAACCCTCGATCTGGCCGTCTCCACAGGGCATGGGCGCGGGGCGCGTTGGAAGCGTTTGTAAAACCAGATCTTGAGCTATTCCGGGCTTATTCCGGGCTTATTCCGGGCTTATTCCGGGCTTATTCCGGGCTTATTCCGGGCTTATTCCGGGCTTATTCCGGGCTTATTCCGGGCTTATTCCGGGCTTATTCCGGGCTTATTCCGGGCTATTCCGGGCTTATTCCGGGCTTATTCCGGGCTATTCCGGGCTTATTCCGGGCTATTCCGGGCTATTCCGGGCTATTCCGGGCTTATTCCGGCCAATTCAGTCACCCGCGGCGCCAACCCAACTGCAGTCCACCTTTCTCGGAGATCAGGACCATGGCAAACGAAACACTCTACAACGGCATCAACCTCCCGCAGACCTGGCCCCCGCGCAACGTGGTCGAAGGCTCCCGCGAACCGATCCCCGTGCCCTATCTCGCCCATCCCCCGCAGATCATCCCCATCGACCTCGGCCGCCAGCTCTTCGTGGACGACTTCCTGATCGCAGAGACCTCCCTGACACGGGCCTTCGGCAAACCGGAAATCCACCCGCAAAGCCCGGTGCTCCAACCCGAAACCGACGAAGAGATGGATTCCGGCTTCTGTCCGATGGCCGCGCCCTTCAACGACGGCGCCTGGTACGACCCGCAGGATAACCTGTTCAAACTATGGTATATGCCCGGCTGGTTCCACAGCACCGCCCTGGCCACCAGCACCGACGGCATTCACTGGCAACGCCCGCAACTCGACGTCACTCCCGGAACCAACCTGGTGTGGCCGAACAATGTTGGCTCTGACCGCGACGGCTGTCTCGTCTGGCTGGACAGCGACACACCCGACCCCGCGCAGCGCTTCAAGATGTTCCAATTCTACCGCCACTACAAGCCCAAGCCGGGGCAGCCCCCCATCCCACCCGGCAGTTGGCCGACGCAAATGGCCAAGGAAGCGATGGTCTCCGAAGGCTGGGCCCAGGTCTCGCCCGACGGCATCCATTGGAGCGATCCGGTCATCACCACGCAGGTCGGCGACAACACATCCTTCTTCTACAACCCCTTCCGCCGCAAATGGTGCATGAGCATCCGCCGCTCCGCCCATATCGACGAGTCCACCAGGCTGCGCGCCCGCTTCTACCGCGAATCGGACGATTTCATCCAAGGCGCGCAGTGGGATATGGATACCGGCGAGGCCTTCTGGCAACGCATCGACCACCACGACCAGCCCGACCCCGCCCGCCCCAACCATCGCGTCGCCCTCTACGACGTGAACGTGACCCCCTACGAGAGCCTCATGCTGGGCATGTTCGCCATCTTCCGCGGCCCGGAAAACGACATCTGCGCCGCCGAAGGCGTCCCCAAAACCATGGACCTGGAGCTGGCCTACAGCCGCGACGGCTTCCATTTCAGCCGCCCCGACCGTACCCCCTTCCTCGCCTCCAGCCGCAAAATAGGCGACTGGAACCGGGCCTACCTCCATGCCTGCGGCGGCCTCTGCCTGGTCGTCCACGACCGCATCTTTATCTACTACACCGGGTTTTCCGGCCTGTCGCCAAATCTGGGCTCCACCGACATCGGCGATTCCGGCCTGTCGCGGCGCGTCATGTACGCCGGCGCCAGCACCGGGCTGGCAACTCTCCGCCGTGACGGCTTCGCAAGCATGGAAGCCGGCGCTGGGGGCGGTTCACTGACCACGCGGCCCGTCACCTTCAAAGGGGACCGTCTCTTCGTCAACGTCAATGCTCCGCAGGGCGAACTGAGGGTGTCCGTGTTGGACGCGAACGGGGAAACTGTGGAAGGGTTAGGCGCCGATGCGTGCGCTGGACTCAGCCTGGACAGCACCTGCGCAGAGGTAAAATGGTCGTCCGGCGCCGATCTCTCTGCAATAGCCGGTCAACCCTGCAGACTGCAATTCCATCTGCAGTCCGGGCAACTGTTCTCCTTCTGGGTCACCGATGACCCCGACGGCGCCAGCTACGGCCACATGGCCGCCGGCGGCCCCGGCTTCACCAACGGCCGCGACCTGCCGTCATCCCAATAGCCAGCGGCCCGATACGCAGCACAGATTCACTGGTGTTACTGACCACCGACCACCGACCACCGACCACCGACCACCGACCACTGACCACTGACCACTGACCACTGACCACTGACCACTGACCACCGACCACCGACCACTGAAGTCTCACTCCCGCAGCCGTTCAGCGGTCAGATAGTACGCCCCTGCCAGCGGATTGCCTTGCTCGTCACGCCACCAGCTCTTTACCGTGGTCGGTCCGCGTTCCACTGCCATCTCAAAGGTCTGCCCCGTCGCGTCCGGCGCCACCGGCAGCGTCTGCTCACTGCCGCCCACCTGCAGCCAGGCCGAGGCAACCGGCAGCGCCTTGCCCGCCGGCCAGCTGCCGTCCACGCCCTGCATAACCGGCGCCGGGTCTGAGATACCCAGGCCGGACTCCTCCGGCCAGCGGCGCAGCGTAAAACTGTAGAGACCCGCGCGCGCCGCATCAACGTGCCACGTGCCGCTGTCCATGACGGGGCCGCGAATGCCCCTCTGGTTATCCGCATACACCCAGGCCCAGTCGCAGCTGCACAGGCGCGCCGGGTTCTCCGCATCGGAGCCTATCGTCAGGGATTGATAGCTCGTGAGCGTACTGCTTACGCCATCCCACCAGGCCCCGTACTGCCCTCGCAGCCGTTTGACCAGCTCCGGATTGGCCGCGGCCACGTCCTGCTGCTGGCCCGGGTCCTCCCCGATGTTGTACAACTCCCGCCCATCGACCAGCCGCCACCGCCCCCACATCACCGCCGCCCGATCCCTGCCCGTAAAGCCAGTTCGAGCGCCTTCATTGGCGTGCCCATACTGCACTACCGACATCCGATCCGCCACCGCCCTGTCCGGCTGCCGCAAGTGCGCAGCCAGCGACAGACCGTCGCACGTCCAGCCGTCCGGCGCCTGCAGATCACACAGACCGATCAGCGTTGGCAGGATGTCGACCCCGCGCGTCACGCCGCCCACATCCTGGCCCCCTTCAATTCCCGCCTCCGGCCAGCGAATAAAGCAGGGCACCCGGTGACCGCCTTCGTATAGCGAAGTCTTCCTGCCTCGCATTCCCGCATTGTAGATCCCCTCACCCATCGCCGTGCCATTGTCGGTCATAAATATCAGGATCGTGTTATCACGGATCTCGTTATCCAGCAGGAACTTCTCCAACCGCGCCATATTCTCGTCAATGTTGGCGATCATGCCGAAAAAGCTGGCCTCATCCCGCCGGATGCCGTCCAGATACGGCTGCCGGTATTCATCGGGAACCCACAGCGGGCCGTGCGGCGCATTCGTCGCAATATAGGCAAAAAATGGTTCATTCCGCCTGTGGCAGCCCTGCATCCAACGCATCGCCTCCTCGAACCAGACATCGGTGCAGTAGCCCCGGTACTGCTTGATCTCATCCTTATGGCGGTAGTGGTCGTCAAAATAGTCATTCCCATAATAGTCCGCCGCCGAGGTGATGCCGAAGGCAGGATGATGGATCGTCTCATGGAAACCGCGATCCTGCGGCCGGTAGGGATAGTTGTCGCCCAGATGCCACTTGCCAAAATGACCGGTGTGATAACCGTTCTCTGCCAGCATATCGGCCATCGTCGGCAGGTCCGCACGCAGCAGCGAACGCCCCATACAGACGAACGTCGCCCCGTTGCGCAGCGCATCCTGGCCCGTCATCAGTTCGCCGCGCGTCGGCGTACACATCGGCGCCACATGGAAATCGGTCAGACGCACACTGTCGGCGTGAAGACGGTCCAGCGCAGGCGTTTTCAGAAGTGGATTGCCCAGGCAGGACAGATCCCCGTAGCCCTGGTCATCCGTCAGCACGAATATGATATTGGGACGCGATTGCTTATCAGACATGGAGTGGCCTTTCAGTGAAGCGATGAATAGTGGGACAACCTCCCCCGCATCTTACATTGAACCCGCGCCATGCCGCAATCCCCGCCGCTGAACCTGATAGAGCAAAATCTCCGCCATAGTCAATTCGCGCCAACCCAAATCAGCCCCACCCTGGGACCCAAAGCGTCTCCTGTCTTCCCTCTTTCCTGGTGTGTGGACGCCTGCGGGCGAGGACGCCCTCCGGCGGCTCCGGCCCGCTAAGGCGGGCCTGCGCACCCTTCGCCGCTAAGGCGGCTCAGGGCTGTCGTCGGCAAACCCCCGCCGCCGCCAGGGGCTACGCCCTTTTATGGCGGTCGGGCCTTCGGCCCTCCCTTGTGCGGGGGGACACCCCCCGCAACGCCCCCCTCCAAAACCCGTCCCGCCACCGCCGCACATGTCTCCAGCCACTGACCACTAACCACTAACCACTAACCACTAACCACTGCAGTTCGACACCCCCCGCAACGCCCCCCTCCAAAACCCGTCCCGCCACCGCCGCACATGTCTCCAGCCACTGACCACTAACCACTATCCACTGACCACTGCAGTTCGACACCCCCCGCAACGCCCCCCTCCAAAACCCGTCCCGCCACCGCCGCACATGTCTCCAGCCACTGACCACTAACCACTATCCACTGACCACTGCAGTTCGACACCCCCCGCAACGCCCCCCTCCAAAACCCGTCCCGCCACCGCCGCACATGTCTCCAGCCACTGACCACTAACCACTATCCACTGACCACTGCAGTTCGACACCCCCCGCAACGCCCCCCTCCAAAACCCGTCCCGCCACCGCCGCACATGTCTCCAGCCACTGACCACTAACCACTAACCACTAACCACTGCAGTTCGACACCCCCCGCAACGCCCCCCTCCAAAACCCGTCCCGCCACCGCCGCACATGTCTCCAGCCACTGACCACTAACCACTAACCACTAACCACTGCAGTTCGACACCCCCCGCAACGCCCCCCTCCAAAACCCGTCCCGCCACCGCCGCACATGTCTCCAGCCACTGACCACTAACCACTATCCACTGACCACTGCAGTTCGACACCCCCCGCAACGCCCCCCTCCAAAACCCGTCCCGCCACCGCCGCACATGTCTCCAGCCACTGACCACTAACCACTATCCACTGACCACTGCAGTTCGACACCCCCCGCAACGCCCCCCTCCAAAACTCGCCCCGCCACCGCCGCGCTGTTCTCCCGCCCCTATCCCCTGTCCCCTACCCCCTGCAGTTCCCCCTTTCCCACCAGTTGACACAGCCGCCCTTCCCGGCGAAAATGGTCGCATCAAGAGCGCCACCTACACCCTGCCCCTTAATCGACAGGAGTCATCCCATGAGCCGCTTTGCCAACATCAGCCTGGTCAACTTCCCCACCCTGCCTCCAGACGAGCCGGGACGGCTACAGAAAACCCTGGACCGCATGTGCGGCTACATCGCCGAGGCCGCCCAGGAGCAGAGCGACCTCGTCGCCTTCCCCGAACTCTGCAACTGCCTCGAAACCGCCGACCCTTCGAACGCGGCCGAGCCTCTCGACGGGCCGACCATCGTCGCGCTCTCCCAGGCCGCCCGCCAGCATGAGCTCTACGTTGTCGCCCCGCTCCTGCTCGACGATGCCGGCCGCCGCTACAACTGCGCCGTGCTCATCGGCCGCAAAGGCGAAATCGTCGGTGTCTACCGCAAAAACTTCCCCACCCACAGCGAGCTGGACAACGGCATCACCCCCGGCGTCGAAACACCCGTCTTCGAGACCGACTTCGGCCGCGTCGGGCTCTGCATCTGCTTCGATCTCAACTACTGGGAGGTCGGCTCCGGCCTCTGCCGCAACCGCGCCGAACTGGTGATCTGGCCCTCCATGTGGGCCGGTGGGCGCATGTTGAGCAAATGGGCGATGGAGTTTGGCTTTAATATGGCCGCCGTCTGGAAGGAGCAGTCCACCTTCGTCGACGTGGCCGGCCGCGAAATCCTCGCCGTCAAACGCGAGGTCAGAGACCGCACCGGCCGCTCGCCCGTGGTCACCGCTCGAATCGACCTCGACCGCCGCCTGCTACATCCCGACTATAACCTGGAAAACCTGAAGGCCCTCTTCAAACGCCATGGGCCGACCGCAGCCTTCACCGAGTGGCTGAAGCAGGACTGCCATCTGGTGTTCGGCTCGCAAGTCCCGGGCGTGTCCAGTGATCAACTGATCGAAGAGTTCGGCCTCGAGACGATGCGCGCCTACCTCGCACGCGTGCGCCGCGACCGCAAAGCCGCACTGGCGACCGCCGCCGAACCGGTCTATGCCAACGGACAAACAGTCGCCCAGGACGCAGAGCGAATCTGATGCTGCTGACAGGAAAAACCGTCATCGTCACCGGCGCCGGCGGCGGCCTGGGCGCCGGCATTGCTGCCGTCTGCAGCCGCGAGGGCGCCAACGTGGTCGTGGCCGATATCCGTGCGCAGGCCGCGCGCGCCGTGGCCGGCAGCCTGCCCGGCGATGCCCTCGCCGTACACTGCGATGTCGGCGACGACGGCGCCCAGGCCGAACTGGTGCAGCAAGCCCTCACCGCATTTGGCCGCGTTGATGGCCTCGTGAACAACGCCGGCATCAACTTTGCCAAACCATTCCTGGAAACAACCGCCGCCGACTGGGAACACATCATCCGTGTCGACCTGCGCGCCGTCTTCTTTCTGACCCAAAAGGTCTGCCAGCAGATGCTCACGCAATCCCCCGGCGGCGGCGGCATCGTCAACATCGCCAGCGTCCACGCCCACGCCGCCATGCCCGGCGCCGGCCCCTACGACGCCGCCAAAGCCGGCGTCGTCATGATGGGCAAGAGCTTCGCCCTCGAACTGGCCCCGCACAACATTCGCGTCAACGCAATCTCCCCCGGCCTGCTCGATACCCAGATCTGGCAGGATCTGCAAGACGCCGCGCCCAGCCCGGAGGAGTGCTTGGCCTTCTGGCGCACCAACATTCCCATCGGCCGCGTGATCGCCCCCGAAGAGATCGGCGAACTGGCCGCCTTCCTGCTTGGCGACCGCAGCGCCTCCATCACCGGCGCCAACATCTTCGCCGACGGCGGCATGACCGCCCAACTCATCAGCCAGGAGCCCTACACGTCCAAGCCGATTGAAGGCTGACTGCAACCTGGGCTTTCTCCTCTGCGTTGCCCAATGCACAATACGCAATAACGTAGACGGATCGTACCCATATTGCCCACGACTCTACGCAAAGCAAACGCACGAGCATCCACAGGGCAGACTGCCCCCAAATACCAGTGTTTCTGCCCGCAGTTCCGTCTGAAAGGCGCCCCATTCCGGCACATTGACCAGACCGATTTCAGGTTTTTCTTCAACGCGTTCTTGGTGTAAGATACTGGTCTGATTTAGACTTCTGAACCGATTCAGTTTTCCAACCGAAACAGCCCTCCCATGACGAAACTCCTGTCTCTCTGGACAGACCGACCCCGCTTCCATCACGATGTCAATATGCTCCTGATTGTCGTCGGACTCGTGGCGGTCAGCTTTTTCGGCATCCAGACCTTCCTGAAGACCTTCTACATTCTGCGCATGGGCTACAGCATGGTCTTTTTTGGTGTGTTTAACGCAGCCAGCGCATTGAGCTACATGGTGATGAGCCTGCCCGCCGGCGCCCTGGGAAGTCGGCTCGGCTTGACGGTCACGATGCGCATCGGCATCCTCGTGACCGTCGCGGGCATGGCGATGCTGCCGCTGACCGAATCGGTGCCGGACTCCCTCCGCTACTATTGGCCCGTCTTCTCGATGATGGTTGTCTCCGGCGGCTACGCCCTCTTCAGCATCAACATGGTGCCGGCGCTCATGGGGCTGACCTCTGACGAAAACCGCAACAGCGCCTACGCTACGACCGGTGTCCTGCGCGGCCTTGGCGCCTTCGTCGGTACCCCCTTTGCCGGCCTGCTGCCCGGCCTCATCGCATCCATGACTGGCGTCGGACTCGACAGCCCCGCCCCGTATCGTCTGGCACTTTGGCTGAGTCCTGCGGTTCTGCTGCTGGCCATTTTCCCCTTGCTCCACATCGGCGATGCGGAGCGAAGCGGCAAACACGAAGAAAAACCATCTCTGCCGGGCTCCTTTCCTGTCGCCCCCGTCAGCCTGTTGATCCTGTTCGTCTGGTTCAGCCAGGCTGCCGGCGCTACCTGCTACTCCTTCTGCAACGCCTATATGGACACCGAGTTGCAACTGTCTACCCTTATGATCGGAATCATCTCCAGCGCGGGACAGTTCGCCTCCATCTTTGCTCCCATGCTGCTGCCGATGCTCGCCCGCCGCCGCGGCAACGGCTGGACGCTCCTGGCAACCACCGTCGGCGGCGCCGCCAGCATGATCCCGCTCATTCTCGTCCCCCAGTGGTTCGCCGCCGCCATCGGCCAATTCGCCACCATGGTCCTTTCGGCCGTGCGCATGCCCGCCCTGCAGGTCTATCAGATGGAGATGATCGAGAAGCGCTGGCGCTCGCTGGCCTACGGCGCGGTAAACACGGCGATGGGTTTCAGCTTTTTGCTGCTGAGCTTCGGCGGCGGCCAGATTATTGAGAAATGGGGCTACACCAACCTCTTCGCGTTGGGCGTGACCCTCTCCCTTGTCGGCGCCACCATCATGTGGATGATGTTGAAGCGGCCCACGCAGATGGTTGCAGCCCGCGGCGCGGTGCAGTAACCAGATAGAGAAGAGAAAGTATGAGGAGAGCGAACCGTGTGCCGCTCGGGCAGGCGCACGGCGCCGAATGCTGATTCTCTAGTCCTCTACAGCGCCAACTCCGCCATCATTCGCACCGTTTCGATGCTGTCTGTCATCACCGTCAGAGTCGTGATCGGCGCCGCCTGCCACAGCTGCAAACGATCGGCGATGCGGGCGCGGCTGCCGCACAGCGCAACCGCGTCCACCAGCGCATCCGGCACAGCCAGGACCGCGCCGGCCCGGTCGCCGGCCAGATAGCTTGTCTGGATCCTGTTTGCCGCCTCTTCAAAACCGTAGCGGCAGGCAAGATTGTAGTAGAAGTTCCTGCCCCTGCTCCCCATCCCGCCAATGTACAGGGCCAGCATCGGCTTGAGTTGCATCCAGCAACTCGCCGGATCATCCCCCACCACGACTGCCGCCGATGGCGCGATGTCGAACCGCTCCGGCCTTCCCTGTTTCCCGGCCCGCGCCCGCCCGGCAGTCACCGCCTCCGCAAACGTCGCCCCGTAAAACTCCGGCGCGAAGAAGATCGGCAGCCAGCCATCGGCCAGTTCTGCCGCCAACTGCACATTTTGCGGGCCAATCGCCGCCAGGTAGATCGGCAGATCCGCCCGCCCGTGCAGAATGCTTTTCAGCGGTTTGCCCAGCCCCAACGAGCCGGGCCCGCGGTAGGGCAACTGGTAAAACTCGCCTTCAAATGCCAGCGGCTCCTCACGCACGAAAATCCGGCGCACAACTTCGACATACTCGCGCGTGCGGGTCAAGGGCCTGGCATAGCCTGCCCCGTGCCAGCCCTCCACCACCTGCGGACCGGAGACGCCCAGCCCCAGCAGCATGCGCCCGCCCGACAGCTGATCCAGCGTCATCGCGGTCATCGCGGTCATCGCCGGCGAGCGGGCCGCCATCTGCAGGATCGCTGTGCCCAGGTGAATCCGTTCGGTCTGCACGCCGATCCACGCCAGCGGCGATACCGCGTCAGAACCGTAAGCCTCAGCCGTCCACACCGCATAGTAGCCCAGCCGGTCCGCCTCGCGAATCAGCTCCATCGGCAGCGCAACTGTCCCGCCGGAATAGCCTGTATTGAGTCCCAGTCGCATGATAACCTCCGCAGGCCGGCCCGAGGACGCAGCCAACGCCCGTCAGAACAGCGCGCTTGCTGACTCTCTCTACTGCCCGTCCCCGCTGCCGAGTGCAGACGCTATCCGATCAGCTCCTGCAGGGTCTCCACCAGCAGCCGGTGCTCCACCGCGTGGATGCGATCGGCAAGCGTTTCGTGTGTGTCCCCAGGCTGAATCGGAACGGCCTGCTCCGCCAGTACCGGCCCCTCGTCCACCCGCGCATCCGGCACCAGATGGACCATCACACCGGTATGGTCGATTTCACCGCGCCCAAAAGCTGCCAGCGCGTCGTCAATCGCGTGCGCGCCGGGGAACTGTCCGGGCAAGGCCGGGTGCAGATTCACAACCCGTTTGGGGAAGCGGCCCAGAAACTGATCGCTGAAAATGTGCATCCAACCGGCCAATACCACCCAGTCCGGCGCGTACCCGCTCACCAGCGCGGCAAGATCGGCGTCGTACTCGGCGCGGCCGCGTTGCGCGTCGCGGTAAGGTTTCAGCGGAAAGTAGCGGTCGGGGATCCGCGCCCGCCGTGCTCTTTCCAGCCCGTACGCAGCCTTGCGGTTGGAGACAACCACCGCAATCTGCGCGTCCAGGCCGCCCGCCGCCACCGCGTCGATGATGGCCTGCAAATTCGACCCGTTACCCGAAATGAGAACCGCCAGCTTGGATTTCATAGCGCCCCTGAAAACAGGTGACATGGCTTTGTCGTACCGTCTCTAGTATAATCTATCCCCATACGCGGCGAACTATTCTTGCCCCCAGAGAACAGATCCCCTATCAGTGACACAAGACACCCTGCCCCGCGGTCCGGCTTTCGGTACCAGGCATAGTTTTCCCATAACATGAACCGCAGCCGAATTCTGATTCTGATGAGCGCTACCGGGGGCGGCCACCGTGCCAGCGCCCAGGCCCTGCAAGCTGCCTTCGCCGCCCGTTATCCCGGACGATTTCAGGTGGAGATCGTCGATCTGTGGACCGATTACACCCCCTGGCCCATCAACCGGATACCCCGCACGTACAGCCCGATCGTTGCCCGCGCCCTCTGGTTCTGGAAGTTGCTCTGGCTCGTCTTCGAAAACGAGCGCGCGCTCTCTGCCGTCCTGCGCCTGGCCTATCTGCTCTGCCGCAACGACCTGCGCAAGGTCCTGCAAGACTACCGCCCACAGCTGATCATCTCCGTACACCCCCTGATGCAGCACATCTTCTTGTGGTTGCTTGAGCAGGAGCGCGCCCCGATTCCCTTCGTGACCGTCGTCACGGATTTGGCATCGTTTCATCACGGCTGGTTTCATGCGCGGGCTCAGCGCTGTTATGTTGCCAGCGAGGCCGCGGCGGATGCCGCCCGCCGCCATGGCATCCCCGCCCGCCAGGTCCGTCTGCTCGGCCTGCCGGCCCGTCCCGCCTTTGCCGGCACGTTGCCGGACAAAGAGACGGCGCGCGCCCGGTTGGGGCTGGCAGACACCGGCTTTACCGCGCTGCTTCTCGGCGGCGGCGAGGGTATGGGGCCGGTCGCGGCGATTGCGCATGCGGTGGCCCGCCGCCTGGCGGCAGCGGGAACAGACGCTCAACTGGTCGTCATCTGTGGCCGTAATAAGCGTCTGCGACAAGCGTTGCAGCGGGCAGATTGGCCGATTCCGGTGCAGGCCTGCGGTTTCGTCGACAACGTTCAGGAATGGATGGCTGCCAGCGACTGCGTCATTACCAAGGCCGGGCCGGGCACAATCGCCGAGGCCCTGATCTGCGGGCTTCCCATCCTCTTGAGCGGATTTATTCCCGGCCAGGAGGCGGGCAACGTGTCGTATGTGGTGGAGAACGGCGTCGGCGCCTACTGCGATACCCCCGAAGGCATCGCCGCCACCCTCAGCGACTGGGCCAGCGGCAGCGAACAGGCCCAGATGTCCGCCCGCGCCCGCCAGCTGGCCCGTCCCCGCGCCGCCTATGACATTGTCGATGAGATTGTGGAGCTTCTGGACGGGGAGAATGCAGAGACAAGAGATAGTTGACAGGGAGCCATGAAAGGTACATATGCCGCCAACAACCAGGACAATCACTTTCTCTCTGCCCCGTGACATGGCGGACCGGGTGGAAGAGATGGTGAAGCAGGAAGGCCGTTCCCGCAGCGCGCTTCTGCGCGAAGCTCTGTCCCGTTACATGGACGAGAACGAGTGGCAACAACTCCTCCGCTACGGCGAACAGCGGACACGTGAGCAGCAGATTAACCCTGAGGATGTCAGCCGCTTGGTAGAAGAGTACCGGGCCGAGATCGGTTCCTCGCGGGCATGAGGGTTGTTCTCGATACCAATGTCATCATTTCCGGATACTGTGAGTGAGGCCGTGGACCTCATAGGTGCGGATGCCGTGCTGGTTTGCGGGATGCCGTGAATCCCGTCAGCCTATCTCCCCGTCGCGACGCGTACGTTCTTCCTCGAGTAACTGTGCCGCCTCTACGCCAAGATCGGTCTCGGGGCGTAGATCCAAACGCTGCCGCCACTCCCAGCGCGCCAACTCCCGCTCTATCGCGGCGAGTACCACCGCACGCATGGTGCAGTTGTTCTCACTCGCATAGCGGCGCAGTCGCTCATGCAGCGTATCCGACATGTTCTTGATCGTTAGGTTAGCCATGTAATGACAATAGCATGACACCCGGCATGAAATCAAAGTCCTGGACTGCAAGGCTTGACTTCAATATCCATTCGTTCTTGCTGTTCGCATAGTTGGGCGCGACAATGGAAACCATGAATAGCCAGCACCCTGTCAGGCGAACCATGATCTACGCATACCCATGTGAACTCCCCCCCGACGAAGATAGAGGTCTGGTGGTCACTTTCCCGGACGTTCCCCAAGCTATCACGGGCGGCAAAGACCGGACCGAAGCGCTAACAATGGCCGCAGACGCTCTCGCCACCGCCTTGGCAGGATATGCCCACGCGCAATGGGAGATCCCCACACCCAGCCACCCGGTCGCCGGTCAGGAACTCGTCGCGGTGAACGGTTCAACTCTGATCTCTCTGCTTGGTTCGCGGACCCGCCACAAGTCATAGGCCGTCTGCAGACCGAGCCAAGTCTCCGGTGTAGAGCCAAACGCCCGCGACAGGCGCAGACATCAGGGGGAGCGTAACGCCCCTCGCGCCGTGCAGTTTGCATGGCGGTGGCTGCTGCCCGGATTGAGAGCCTGTACCCGACTTGCCGGCGGTCGCAGCGTCCGTTCCCTGATTCCTGCCCATATGCGATAAAAAAAGTCGGCAGTGTAATACAACATGCCGACCTAAATTGACAAAAGCATTGCGGTCTTGTAGAATGCCGGCACGTGCAATCACAGGGTTGACAGGAGACACGTGCAATGACCGCCGAACTCAATGAAGAGATCCTTCACCAAGCCGGAATCGGCAGCTTCTTTCGTCCAAGTCAACTGGAGCTGCTGGGAATCCCCTACCACAGGCTTCGACAGCTTGAGGCGGATGAGGCTGTCGAGCGCGTCGGTTGGGGCCTCTACCGGCTTGCCGACGCCGAGCCCACCGAACGCTATTCGATAGCCTCCGTCTGTGCCCGCGTTCCCAACGCGATCGTCTGCCTTCTTTCGGCGCTCCAGGTACACGGGATCGGCACACAGCTCCCGCACCAGGTCTGGATCGCCATTCCGCACAAAGCAAAGCCTCCTGCGCTGACCAATGTGGGGGTGCGTCTGCTCCGGTTCAGCGGCGCGGCCTGGACCTATGGTATCCAGGAAACGAAATTTGAAGGGGTACCCGCCCGCATCACTTCACCGGTCCGCACCGTGGTTGACTGTTTCAGGTTTGAGCGCCTTGTCGGCAGGGAGGCAGCGCTGGAGGCCCTGCGAGAGGCGCTGCAGGACAGGAAGGTGACCACTGCCGCGCTGGCTCGCACGCTAGAGGTACTGCCCTCTCGCCGTCTTAGAACCATATTGGAGGTGGGCGTGCTATGACGGCCAACGCTGTCGTGTCGGCACCTTGAGGAAGCATCCGATCGCAGTAGAGTTTTCGAAATTCGTAAGCGGCTACACTGAACCGGGCAACGCGAATCGTTCAACCTTGCTCTCTCAGTTTCGTTCGCGTACCTGCCACAAGTCATAGCCTGTCTGCATGCCCAGCCAAGTCTCCTGTGTAAAGCTAAACGCCGTTCGGCGAAACGCGGGTAAAGAATATCTTCAGACATCGGCTGATTGTAACTTTGACCTTCGGCTGATTGAAGGTTTTCCTTTCCACTGCCGACCTTTTGGGACATCTGCATCTGCTTAGCCATAGCTATCGAATCCCTTCACCAGGAGGATATGCCTGGCAGCGGCGAATTCCGTTTTAGACTCAGCCTCCGTGCTGCATGGTACTTGGGAGATGACGGAAGTTCGTGTTGACTCTCTCTATTTCCGTCGACGCATCGACACCGCCTATTCCGAGTTCGAAATCCCCTCAACCCCACCCACACGCCCACAATAATCCAACTGATGCGCCACATACATCAACTCCCCGCCGCCCACCTGCCGCCGGCGCACAGCCAGCCACTCCTCAAACTCACGCGCATCCAATTCCGGATGCCCCCGCAGCGTCGACTCCACGAAATGTAGAATACATCCAAGAAAGTAGGCCTCATCAGCACGATAAGCCCCGCCCACCGCATGCACCACCCAATCGGAGCTGCCGGCCGCCAGCACCTCCGCCCCGCACCCCCGCAACGCGTGAAAAAGCCTGCGCCCGGTGCGGCTATCGCCGGAAGGCTGCCCATCCGTCACGCGCGTGTCCATCGAGCGATGATAGAGCGCTTCGATACGGCCATCCAGCCCCGCATCGATTTCCGGCAAAAAGAGCGTCGCGCCGTCGAAGTTGATGCTGAAATAGAACAGACCGCCGGGACGCACCATCCCCAGCAGGCTGGGCAGCGCCGTCGGCAGGTGCAGCAGGTCCAGCAGCGCGTGGGCGATGATCAGATCGAAACGATGCCGGTTTCCCCGCCGGGCCGCGAATTCATACAGATTGGCCGTCTGCAACCGGACCCGCAACCCCGATTCCTCGCTCGATATCAGGTGGGCCAGTCGCCGCCGGGCAACCTCGATATTACTCTCCTCGCTATCGATCGCAGTGTAATCAACGGCGAAAGTTCTTGCGCCTCCACCTTGCGAGCGTTTGTAAGAGCCTGAGCGAGTAAACAGCCCCCACTCCACACAACGTTCGACCATCGTGCCAATCCCCGCGCCCACCTCCAGCACGCGCAAAGGCCGGTCCGGCGCCAGTTCACCATCCACCGCATCCGCCAGCGTCTGCCAGACCTGCCGGTTGAGCGCGCGGTCGTCTACCGTGCGTTTGGAGGCCAGGTAGCGGCTGAAATCGAAAGCGTCTGTCATATCAGGATCCAATGGTCACTGAACACAGGCTGCCAAAAACTCCCGGATCGCCGCCGCCGAGTCCGCCCAGCGCGGATGGGAAGCGAAGCGCTGCCGCGCCTTCTGGCCCAGGGCCGCCAACCGTTCTCTGTCCCCGCCCAAGGCAGACAGATGACCAGCAATGCCGTCGACGTCCGTCGGCTCGACCAGAAAACCGTTGACGCCGGAGCTGACGATTTCGCCGCCGCCGCCATGAACACTGGCCAGCACCGGCAACCCGTACGCCATCGCCTCCAGGTACACAATCCCGAACCCCTCATAAGACAGCACCGCCAGCAGGTGCGCGGCCCTGTACTGCTGCGCCAGCTCGCTGTCCGATACGCGCCCGTGCAAACGGATGTTGCCCTCCAACCGGCCTGCGCCGATCTGCCTGCGCACCGCAGCGGCATAAGCGCTATCGACCGCGTCGTCGCCGATGACGTCCAGCCGCCAGTCGGCCTGCGGCAGACGGCAAAGCGCATCGATCAGATGATGCAGCCCCTTGCGCGCGATGAGATTGCCGACGAAAAGGATGCGCAGCGGCCCAGGACTGCTCTGTCTGGCACTGATCAGTTGTTGCGCCCCGCCGCCGTCCGGCGCCGCCAGATGATCCGCGGCCGGGTAAGCGATCACGCCGCCCAGCGGAGCGAGGTTTTCTCTCTCTCCTCTCTCCTCTTCACTCTCTCCTCGCAGTTCAGCCACCGCCTGCCGGGTCGTCCGGCTGTTGAAAATGAAGCCGTCAACCGTGCGCAGATAGCAGCGTTCCACCGCGCGGTACAGCGGCAGCAGCCGGCGCGGGTGCCGCTCACTGCTGCGCAGGTGGTGAACGATGCTGATCAATGGATAGCGGGGTCGAAGCCGTCGCAACCGTCGATTGACGAGCGCCAGCGATGGATGGTTCAACTCGTCCTGCAGAAGAATATCTACCGAAAGTTCGCGCAGGCGCCGGTACAGGCGCAACGAGAGGTTGTCGGCCAGATGCGCCGGGTAACTGCGCCAGGGCAGCGACACGATCTCGACCGAATCGCCGGCTTGGCGCAGATGCTCGACCAGCTTGCGGTCGTAAAGATAGCCGCCCGAGAGCGTGTCCAGAGAGCCGTAAATGAGCAGGCCGATACGCATGAGCCGCAGTGGCTAGTGGTCAGTGGCCAAGATTGCGCTCCACCCGGTAAGAGGCCCAGGCGATTTCGTTTTCCCAGATGCGGGCGGTAACCGCGCCGATATTGGCGGCGTTCAGCCCATCGGAAAAGCTGGTGGCGACGATGCGGCAAAAATGTTCGATGCTCGGATTGAGGCCGTCGAATTCCGCCAAGTCATTGAGCGTCTTATCGCGATAGCGGCCCACCAACCCTTCCAACAACTCCTCCACATGCACGATATCCACCAGGTAGCCGTGCTGATTCAGCTCCGCGCCCTCCAACTGGAACTCCAGCCGGTAATGATGCGAATGCCACTCGTTTTCCGGTCCCCAATCGCCGCCGATCAGGAAATGCTGGGCCACGAAATCCCGCTGTACTGCCAATCTGTACATCGAATCCATCCTCCCGTCCGAGGTCTTGGTTTCTGGCATTCAGTCTTCAGAAGCGTTGCCGGGACCGCCACTGAAAACTAAAAACTGACTACTAAAAACTGTAGTTAAGAATAACCTGCAAAGTCTGCTCCGGGCAGCTGTCGATGAGCCTGTAGGCCGCAGCCGCCTGCTCCAGCGGGAACCGGTGCGAGATCAGTTCGTCTGCCGGCAACTTCGCCAGCAGTTGCCAGGCGCTCTCCATCCGGCGGGCCTTCGTCCAGCGTCCGCGCAGCCGGGGAGCGACTGTGCTCACCTGGCTGCTGATCAGCCGGACGCGGTTGCGGTGAAAGGAGCCGCCCAATTGGAGGGTGGCCGGCTTGGTCCCGTACCAGGAGCCGACGACGACGCGGCTGTCGAATCCGGCTGCCGAGACCGCCGCGTCCAATGCCGTGGGCTGGCCGGAGAGTTCGTAGATCAGATCGACGCCCTGCCGCTCTCCCGCATCTGCCAGCGTCCCCTGCAGCGCTTCAGGGCCGTCCGCGCCGCCGGGATCGATCGCCTGGCTCGCGCCCAGCCGCAGGGCCACCCGCCGCCGATGCGGCTGCGGGTCCACCGCGATCAGCGCAGCCAGCGGGAACTGCGCCAGCAGAGCGGTTGTCAGCAGCCCGACGATGCCCAGCCCCATCACCATCACCCGCTCGCCCACCAGCGGCGCACCGTCCATCACCAGGTTGACGGCCGTCTCGGCATTGGGCAACAGCGCGGCCTGTGGCGGCGGTATACCCTCGGGCACCGGCAGCAGCGCCTGCGGGCTGGCGCAGAAGTGGCTTTCGTGGGGATGGAACGCGAAGTAGTAGCGGTTGTCCTCTTTGCCTGCTGCGCCTATCTGCCCATCCGCTTCCGTTGTCTCCGCTTGTCCAATCGGTGGGCGGTCAAACTCACAAATGCGCCCTACGCAGGCATAGCCGTATTTCAGCGGGTAGCTCACCCCGTCGGTCAGACCGGCGATCGAACTGTCGGCGGCCATGCCGGCGGGAACCTGTCCGCGGTAAAAGAGCATCTCCGTGCCGGCGCTGATGGCGGAGACGACCGTTTCGATCAGCAACTCGTCCCCCTGCGGCGCAGCCATCGCTTCCGTGCATACCTCGACCGCGCCCGGCGCCGTGAACAGCACTGCGCGTCGCTTCACACGATTCGAAGCAAAAATCACGTCGCAGACCTGGCGTTCCGAGCGACTCTTTCTTCAAACTCCCCCCACAGTACCGTATCTGTCGTCAACTGCACCTGCTGGACATTCTGCAGACGCGGCATCACCGCGCGGAACTCGTCCTCCCCACGCGCCGATTGGATCAATTGATAACCGCCCAGAAAGACCGGCGCGATGGTGATAACGGCATAGTCCGCCAGGCCGTTTTCCAGGAAGCTGGTCAGAACGCGTGCGCCCCCCTCGACCATCAGCGACCGGATGCCCTCAGCGCCGAGGCAGGTGAGGAGAGCGGCCAGATCCACGCGCCCATCTTCATCTGCGGGCAATGTCAAGATGCGTGCGCCAGCCTGTTCCAGGCGCTGCCGGCCAGAGGCCTGCGCTCCCTGAGGCGTGGTGGCGATCCAGACGTCGTCGCGGTCGCGCAGAAGACGGGCATCCGGCGGCGTGCGCAGCTGGGAGTCGACGATCACCGGCTGCGGGCTGTCACCGGCAACCAGCCGCACCGTCAATGCGGGATCGTCGGCCAGCACCGTTTCGATGCCGACCAGAATCGCGCTGTGGGCAGCCCGCAGCGCGTGGGTCATCGTCAGCGAGGCGGGGGCGCTGATGGGGAAAGGCGTTCCCTGGCGGGCGCTGAGGCAACCGTCCAGGCTCTGGGCATAGCTGAGCGTGACGAACGGCCAAGGAGAGAGAAGTGTGGAGTCAGGAGTGGGATGAGATGTTTTCTTTCCCCTCTTTTCTATCTCCTCACCCCGAATGTGGCTCTGTATACGGGCGCGCAAGCCATCGAGTTGTGCCCGATACGCGTCCATCAGGCCAGGCGTGAGGTGCTCTTTCTCTTCACTCTTCTCTTCACCCTCTCCACTTCTCTCTGGCTGACTCTGCCCGTTGAGTTTGATGATGTGGCGCATCCGGGCGACCTTCGTCTCCAGATAGGCGTGGCTTTCCGGATTTGACGGCATCTGCAAGGGGATCCGTTCCCGCACCGCTATGCCCAGCGCGGCCAACCCTTCGATCTTGGCTGGGTTGTTCGTCAGCATCCGCACCGTCCCGACGCCCAACTCCTGCAGAATCAGGGCGGCGGCGGTGTAATCCCGTTCGTCGGCCTGGTGGCCCAACAGCAGGTTGGCGTCTACCGTGTCGTAGCCCTCATCCTGCAGATTGTAGGCGCGCAGCTTCTCCTCCAGGCCGATGCCCCGCCCCTCCTGCCGCAGATAGATGAGCGCACCCCGTCCTTCCGCGGCGATCGCCTGTATCGCCCGCGTCAACTGTTCGCCGCAGTCACAGCGTTGAGAGCCGAGCACGTCGCCGGTGAAACATTCCGAATGGATGCGGACGAGCAGATCGTCGCCCTCCGCGTCGCCGAGTACCAGGGCCAGGTGGTTCTTGCCGTCCCATGCGCTGCGGAAATGATGCAGGCAGAAGGCGCCGTCCGCAGTGGGGATGCGGGCCGTGACCGTACGTTTCACTGCCAATTGCGAGCGATTCGGCGGGCCATTTTTCGATTCAGAGGAGCCCGGAGGGCGCCCCACAACGGTTGTGTCCGACATCTGCCTGTGACTTCTGAAAGCTAGCTGAACCGTTCCTCCAGCCAGGGGTCACCCTTCATGTGGTAGCCGTAGCGTTCCCAGAAGCCGGGGCGGTCACCGCGCATAAACTCCAACCCCCGCAGCCATTTGGCGCTCTTCCAGAAATATTTCTTCGGCACCAGCAGCCGCAGGGGATACCCGTGATCCGGTTCGATGGCCTTGCCCTGATAGAGGTAGGCGAGCATTGTGTCGTCGTCGTCGAGCACATCCAGAGCGATATTTGTCGTATAGTCGCCGTCGCAGTGGGCCATCACGTGCGTGGCCGCCGGGTCGACTTCGATGTGCCGCAGAAATTCCCGCCAGGGCACGCCCGTCCAGGTCGTGTCCAGTTTGCTCCAGCGGGTGACGCAATGGATGTCAACGGTTTGGGTCTTGGTCGGCAGTGCCGTCAACGCCTCCCAGGAGAAAAGCTTTTCCTCGGCAAGCCCGAAAATAGACAGATCCCAACCATCCAGAGAAGAGTATTGATACGTCGGGCCATAGGTCAACACCGGAAATTTTCTGGTCACAAACTGACCCGGCGGCACCCGTTCCTCGCGGGGATTGGTGGGCAGATTCTTGACCCGCTTCAACCGTTCGACTTTGCGAAAGGGATTTTCGATACGCATTATTCCATCTCCATATAGTGGACAGTGAACCCCGTCCCACTCTCCCGCAGTTGCAGTTGCTAACCACTAACCACTATCCACTGCCCTATAACGTTTGAGAATCAGAGAGGCGTTCTGGCCGCCGAGACCGAATCCGTTGCAGAGGCCGGCATCGACCTGGCGGGCGCGGCTGACATTGGGCACGTAGTCGAGGTCGCAGTCCGGGTCCAACTCGTTGTAGTTGATCGTCGGCGCAATACGCTGCGTCTGCATCGCCTGCACGATCGCGGCCGCGCTCTGCGCGCCGGCTGCGCCCATGGCGTGGCCGATGCTGCTCTTGAGACTGGTGATCGGGATATTGTAGGCGTCCTCGCCGAAGATCCGTTTGATGGCGGCGGTCTCCGCTTTGTCGTTCAAAATTGTGCCGGTGCCGTGGGCCACGATCCAGTCGATCTCGCCGGTGCCGAGGCCGCTCTCTTGCAGCGCGATGCGCATACACTGGGTCGCGCCCTGTCCGCCCGGGTCCGGCGCCACCATATCAAAGGCATCTTCACTCAGCCCGTAGCCGGCGAACTCGGCCAGGATCCGCGCGCCCCGCGCCTGCGCATGTTCCAGCGTTTCCAACACAAACGCAGCCGCGCCCTCGCCGACAACCATC
Source organism: Caldilineaceae bacterium (assembly GCA_965220715.1). GTDB lineage: Bacteria > Chloroflexota > Anaerolineae > Caldilineales > Caldilineaceae > Bin5. Next base: position 312,559 of record OZ244843.1, on the reverse strand, counting down.
CCGTCCCTGTCGCCGCTGAAGGGGCGGCACGCGCTTTCTGGCTCGTCATTGCGCGTGCTCGCCGCGCCCAGGCGGCTGAAGGTGGAGATCGCCATCTTGGTCAGATAGCCCTCGGCCCCACCGGCCAGCATCACATCTGCTTCCCCGCGCTGGATGCGGCGCGCGGCTTCGCCGATGCTGGTGATGCCCGTAGCGCAGGCTGTCACCTGGCTGTTAGCGGGGCCGGTGATGCCGCACTTGATCGCGATAAATGTCGGCGCGCTGCTGATCAGCGCGGCGGTGGCGCTGGCCGGATTGAAACGTTTGGGGCCGCCTTCCTCCAGCTTGCGGCCCTCCTCCTCCACAATATCCCAGCCACCGAAAGCCAGCCCCATCTCCACACCGACGCGGGAACGGTCCTCCTGCGAAAGGTCCAGACCGGAGCGAGTCAGCGCCTCCTGCGTAGCCTTCCACGCCAATTGCGTGCCGCGGCTGGTGCGGCGCACCTCTTTGCGATCCATGTAAGCGCCCGGCTCCCAATCGTTGACCCTGGCTGTGATCTGCGTAGGAAATCCGGTCGGGTCCCAGTGGGTGATGCGTCCAGTGCCGGATTTTCCGGCGATCAACCCGGCCCAGGAACTCTCCAAATCGTGCCCCAGGGGCGTCACCATGCCTATACCGGTGACGACGATGCGCCGGGCCGAGCCTGTCTCATTTCCGTTCATCTCGAAGTTTCTCGTTCCTAAACCGCAGTTGTCAATAGTTGGTCGCCCGTGGTGTTGCTGGCCACTGATCACTAACCACTAACCACTGAAGTTATCGCATTGTCAGAGCCATGACCGCTTTCTGGGCGTGCATACGGTTCTCCGCCTCATCGTAAACAATCGACTGGGGGCCGTCGATGACCTCGTCAGTGACTTCGATGTTGCGGTCGGCCGGCAGACAGTGCATATACAGGGCGTTGTCCTTGGCCAGGGCCATGCGGCGGGCGTCGGTGATCCAGTCGGTGTACTGGCTTCCGATCTCGGCGCTCTTCTCGTCGTCATCGGTCGTGAGCAAGGCGCCCCAACTCTTGGGGTAGAGGATGTCCGCGCCCTCGAATCCGGCATCGAAATCGTCGAGAATCTCGAAGCTGCCGCCGTGTTGCCCGGCATTGTCTCTCGCCTGTTGGACGATGTCCGGCATCAGTTTGTATTCCGGCGGATGGGTCAGCCGCACATTCATGCCAAAACGGGTCATCTGCAAGATCAGGCTCTGGGGCACCGAAATTGGCTTCTGGTAACTGCTCGCATAGGCCCAACTGACGTTGATCGTCTTGCCCCGGGGATCGCCGACCTTTTCGATAATCGTCATCAAATCGGCCAGGATCTGGAACGGATGATAGATGTCGCACTGCATATTCAGCACCGGCGCCCGGCTGGCGTCCGCCACGCTGTTGATGTAGCCGTTGCCGATGTCCCAGTCACACTGCCGGATGGCGATGCCGTCATAGTAGCGCCCAAAGATTTCACCGATCTCCTTGCCGGTGTCGCCATGGCTGATCTGTGTTGTCTCGTGGTCGATGAATGCCGCGTGCCCCCCCAGTTGGGCCATGCCGGCCTCGAAGCTGGAGCGCGTGCGTGTGCTGGTGAAGAAGAAGAGCATGGCCAGCGCCTTGTCGCGCAAAAGCGGATGGCCGATCCCCAGCGCACGCTCCCGTTTGAGCGTAAGGGCTACGTCCAGAACCGTCTCGATCTCCTCCTTCGAGAAGTCCATATCACTGATAAAACTGCGACCACGCAAATCGGTTTGCATTCGAACCTACTCCTGTTTAAGTTTGACATGTTCGCATCCAGCTTTCAGTAACAGCAACTCCACTCGTAAACACAGCGTTCGCTCCACCGCCCACGCCCGGCGCTACTGAAAACTAAAAACTGACTACTATAAACTGATTTTTGTCCCCGTCTCCCCTGCCAGCGCCCGTCCCAGATTTTGCGGATTGGTGATCAGACAGTGGGCGTTGGGATTGCTGCTGTTTTCCAGGAATTCAATACACGCGTCGATCTTGGGTTGCATGCTGCCGGCGGCAAAATGCCCCTCCTCCCGGTACCGTTTGGCCTCGGCAACGGTGAGTTGCTCCAGATCGATCTGTTCGGGCTTGCCGAAATGCAGGGCCACCTTTTCCACCCCGGTGCTGATCAGAAAGAGATCGGCGCCCAATTCGACCGCCAGCAGGCTGCTCGCCATGTCCTTATCGATCACCGCCGAGACGCCCCGCAGTTGGTCGCGGGCGTCCCGCACAACCGGAATGCCGCCACCGCCGCAGGCCACAACCACCCAGCCCATTTCGAGCGCCTGGCGGACCGCCTCGATTTCGACGATCTCCACCGGCCTGGGGCTGGGCACGACCCGCCGCCAACCGCGCCCGGCATCCTCGACAACCTTCCAGCCCCTGCTCTCAAAGGTGCGAGCCGTCTCTTCATCCAGAAAGCTGCCAATCGGCTTGGATGGATTGTCGAAGGCGGGGTCGTTTTCGTCCACCCGCGTCTGCGTGATGATGGTTGTGGTCTCGCGCCGGATCTGCCGCTGGCGGAAGTCGTTGTTGAGCGCTTGCTGCAGCATAAAACCAATGCTGCCTTGCGTATCCGCCACAACCAGGCTGAACGGGATAGTGTGGACTTCGCCGAGAGCCAGTTCATTGCGCCGCAGGATGAAGCCCACCTGCGGTCCGTTGCCGTGGGTGATCACGACGCCCTGCCAACCACTCTCGAGCATGTCGGCAATCTGCCCGGTCGTCTCATTCACCGCATCCCACTGGTGGACTATCTCTGGCCGGCTGCTGTCGGCAATGAGTGAGTTGCCGCCGATAGCGACGACAGCCAGATTGGTTGCACCGTGGGGCCTGATGTCATCGGCGGCCATATAGGAACTGTGATCTGTCATTGCGGCTTCGGTGTACAAATGCAAATCAGCTGTCGATCAGCGGATGCGGTTCACTGATTATAAGAATCGACAACAGAAAAGTCAATGCAGCCTCTTCCGCGCGTGTGTCCCAAATCATTGGGTCATTTCGTTTTGCCCTGTTTCGTCTCAGGACGCCTGCGGGCGCAGACGCCCTCCGGCGGCTCCGGCCCGCTAAGGCGTGCCTGCGCACCCTTCGCCGCTAAGGCGGCTCAGGGCTGTCGTCGGCAAACCCCCGCCGCCGCCAGGGGCTACGCCCTTTCTGGGCGGTCGGGCCTGCGGCCCTCCCTTGTGCGGGGGGATTCCCCCCGCAACGCCCCCCTATAAAACACGCCCCGCCACCTCCGCACTGGTCTTCTACCACGATCCCCTGCAGTTCCCGCAGCCCTTCGTGGATCAATGAAGGTGTTCTTCGCCTCCCTTCGTGGACAAAAAGGTGTTGCCGTTGCAGTTCTTCGCGGCCCTTCGCGGACAAAAGGGTGTTGCCGTTGCCGTTCTTCGCGGCCCTTCGTGGCCCTTCGCGGACAAAAGGGTGTTGCCGTTGCCGTTCTTCGCGGCCCTTCGCGGACAAAAGGGTGTTGCCGTTGCCGTTCTTCGCGGCCCTTCGCGGACAAAAGGGTGTTGCCGTTGCCGTTCTTCGCGTCCCTTCGTGGACAAAAAGGTGTTGCCGTTGCAGTTCTTCGCGGCCCTTCGTGGCCCTTCGCGGACAAAAAGGTGTTGCCGTTGCAGTTCTTCGCGGCCCTTCGTGGCCCTTCGCGGACAAAAGGGTGTTGCCGTTGCAGTTCTTCGCGGCCCTTCGTGGACAAAAAGGTGTTGCCGTTGCAGTTCTTCGCGGCCCTTCGTGGACAAAAAGGTGTTGCCGTTGCAATTCTTCGCGTCCCTTCGCGGACAAAAGGGTGTTGCCGTTGCCGTTCTTCGTGGCCCTTCGTGGACAAAAAGGTGTTGCCGTTGCAGCTCTTCGCGTCCCTTCGCGGACAAAAAGGTGTTGCCGTTGCCGTTCTTCGCGGCCCTTCGTGGCCCTTCGCGGACAAAAGGGTGTTGCCGTTGCCGTTCTTCGCGTCCCTTCGTGGACAAAAAGGTGTTGCCGTTGCAGTTCTTCGCGGCCCTTCGTGGCCCTTCGCGGACAAAAGGGTGTTGCCGTTGCCGTTCTTCGCGGCCCTTCGCGGCCCTTCGCGGCCAAAAGGGTGTTGCCGTTGCCGTTCTTCGCGTCCCTTCGTGGACAAAAAGGTGTTGCCGTTGCCGTTCTTCGCGTCCCTTCGTGGACAAAAAGGTGTTGCCGTTGCCGTTCTTCGCGTCCCTTCGCGGCCCTTCGCGGACAAAAGGGTGTTGCCGTTGCCGTTCTTCGCGGCCCTTCGTGGACAAAAAGGTGTTGCCGTTGCAGTTCTTCGCGGCCCTTCGTGGCCCTTCGCGGACAAAAGGGTGTTGCCGTTGCCGTTCTTCGCGGCCCTTCGCGGCCCTTCGCGGACAAAAGGGTGTTGCCGTTGCCGTTCTTCGTGGCCCTTCGTGGACAAAAAGGTGTTGCCGTTGCCGTTCTTCGTGGCCCTTCGTGGACAAAAAGGTGTTGCCGTTGCAGTTCTTCGCGGCCCTTCGTGGATCAAAAAGGTGTTCTTCGCGGCCGGAAATCCTCAGCTATGCCACTGCCCAGACCCTCACCAAAAGATGTCTCCTGCTAATCCTTGTCTGTAGCTACAATCTCCTGAACATCCTCTCCCCGCGCCAGCGGCAACCGAATCGTAAAAGTACTGCCCCGCCCCACTCCTGTGCTGGCCACCTCAATCTTTCCGTCGTGGGCCTCGACAAACGCCTGTGCGATCGCCAATCCCAGCCCAACGCCGCCGGTGTCACGGGTTCGATTTTTGTCGACCCGATAGAAGCGCTCAAAAACGTATGCAATGTCTTCTGATGCGATGCCGTCACCGCTATCGGCTACAGTAATCTCGGCCGTCTCTTCTTCCACCCGCAATGAAAGCGTGATGTCCCCACCGGCCGGCGTGTGTTGCAATGCGTTTGTCAGAAGATTCTGCAAAGTTTGGTCGATCCGCATCTGGTCGACGGCGGCAAGAACGGATGACGGCGGCAAACTGGTGTCGAGAGCGATACGCTTTTCTCCCGCCAGTGGAGAAAAAAGCTCAGCCACCTCCTCCAGCAGAACCACCAGATCACTGGAACTGCGCTGCAGCGGCAACTGGCGCGCCTCCGCCTGCGCCAATAGTCGCAGATCGTCCACCAGCCGGTTCAAATGACGGGTCTGATCATACAGGCGGGCAATTTCCGCTTTTTCGAGAGGATAGACATCGTCCAGAATCGCCCGTAGATTGCCTTCCAGAACAGTGAGGGGCGTACGTAGTTCGTGGGCAATATCGTCTAACATGTTGCGGCGCAGCGTCTCCGCGTCTTCTAACGCGGCAGCCATCTTGTTGAAAGAAGCTGACACCTCCTGCACTTCGGTACTCCCCCGTTCGGCCACCCAAAAACTGAGATCGCGCCTGGCGATAGCCTGTGTGCCGTCTACAAGATGGGTGAGCGGCGCAGAAAGCCTACTACTTACCAGCATGCCGAAGGCGATCGCCAGCACCGCGCTGATATCAGAAGATCGAGGATGAAAGATGCAGGCGCTGATGCACAGCGTTAAGTGGATCCGAGAACTGGGCCCATTGAGGGTGACCCGTCGTCAGTGGCTGCCGAGGAGGGAGCCAGAATCAGCTTCCTGAATCGGGATTCTGAGGGGTGGATTTTCAGGATGACAAATGGGAGCCGGCAATCCAGACCCACAGGCCTGTTGCAAGTTCCGCTTTAGCGAACCGCAGATTCTTCAGAGCCGCGCCGCGATTCTGAAATGTGCCTATTGCGTCGAATCGTACCTGTGGTGAAGCAGGACAGTCGGATCGTAGATGGATCGTACACATACTGCCCAGAACATATTCCACCCCGATTTCAAGGACATTTCCGGCCCGAAAGTGGCCCTGCACCAGTGTAATTAACCGGCAATCCCACAAAAGTACACCCCCATTCCGGGACGAATCCTGCTCCGAGAACCGATTGACCAACCGGAATTCTCTGGGATATGATCTCCCTGTAAGAGTATGCTGATGCGTTGCGAGGTGCCGTCCCGGATCAGTCGTCCTGCACGCTCGCGATCGTTTCCCGCAGCAGAGTAACCGACTGCGCCAAGGCCGCTTTCGGCTCGCCGGCGACGCGGCATTCATATGTAAGATAGCCCTTGAAACCGACGTCGGCCAGAGCCTGAATGCCCGCCCGCCAGTCGATGTCACCAATACCCGGCTGCACTCGCGTATTGTCAGCCACGTGGACATGACCGATGTACGGGCCGATTTTGCGGATCGTCGCCGGTGTGTCGACTTCCTCGATGTGCATGTGGAAGAAATCGGTCAGCAGAGCCACGCCAGGAGGGTCCCCCGCCTTCTGGATTATTTCCACCCCGTCCTCCTGCCGCCGCAGCAGGTGCTGCTCATAGCGGTTGAGAGGCTCTAACAACAGCAGCGTGCCATGACTGTGAGCAAACGCGGCCAGTTCCCGCGTGATTTCGACCAACAGCTCCTTTTCCAGCGCCACCGCATCCTTGAGCGGCGACAGGTCTGGCAGCCGCGGTGGCCCGAAAATCGGCGGCACAATCTGCCCGACCGCGCCGAAGTGGCCGCAGGCTTCCAGGTTGCGCCTGGATTCGTCAATGCTGGCCTGCCGTTTGGCCGGGTCCGGGTCTAACCAGTCGAACGATGACTGGCCGCAAACCGAGGAGATGCGGACTGTGCGATTGCTGAAGGCGGACTCGTATTCGCTGATGCGTTCATAAAGTCGCGATCGGCCCTGGATTTCGACACCGTCGATTTGCAGAGCCTCGGCGCAGTCCAACTTCTCGTTCAGCGTTGCGCCCGGCAACAGGTTTTCCTGTATTGAGATGTACATGGGGTCTCCTTTTAAGACGAGCGGTCTCGTCGTCTCAACGATGTTGTGCCATCTATCATGCCAGAGTGGCATAGGGGGCGCCGGCCTGCACGCTCCTCCATACTACTGTATGTTTATTGTGAAGGTCCGCTTGGTCCGTCTTGCGTAATCCGCATGCCTGCGCCTGGTGTCAAACGGGGCCCGAGTCACTATCTGGACTTGGCGCGGCCATCGACACGGGGTCTGGGTGCCGCACACCAGCAGTTCCTGTTCTCGCCGCTCATATAGCGAAGCGGTAGCGCATGTGATACACTCAAATGCCTGACTGATCTGTTCGTTATTGCCTGTTGGAACCGTTGGACTCAACAACCGCCGTCAATCGGCTATCTTGTTCATCTGATCTCTGTTGCAAAGTGATTAATCACAGTTCACCGCACTCCTCCCGATCAGGAGCGCATTCGACAAATTCCGCTGACGATGGCGACTGGGTCCAAGAGACGCCCTCCGCCTCCAAACAGAATGCTGCTGAACAGGGCAGCACACACACGCGCGCAGATAGCGAAGCGACAATGCACGAATCAAACGCGCTCACGCTCCACCGGCGCCAAGTGCCGGTGTTGAAGCCCGAAGTCATCATCGAAATTCCCCCGCCTGTCAACAAGACCCGGCGATTTGTCTGGCTGGGCGCGTTGGCCGTCCCCCTGATCATCACCTTGATCGCGCTCTCCGCGCTTGCGATTCGCTCCCAGAGCGTGTCCACCACCGCGCAGGAAGCAACTGTGGAGGCGCGGGTCGTCATACGCTTGGCGGAAGAACGGGCGAAGAACCACCCTCAGTACGCCGCCACCGCTGCCCTGGAGGCAACTGTGGAAGCGCGCGTCGCTATGCGCTTGGCGGAAGAACGAACTGCTCGGTCACAGCAATCGCCGACGATTGCGTCTGCGGGTGAACCGACGGTCATCCAGACCACCGACAACGCCGCCGCGACCCCTGCTGCCGCCGAAGCTGCCCCCGTCTATGCCCGCTCTTCTGTCGTGTTGAATCTCCGCCAGGGTCCCGGCGAAAACTACCAATCGCTGGGGCTTATCCCTCCCGGTGAACAACTGCGCCTGCTCGGCCGCACCGTAGACAGCGGCTGGTTCTACATATCGAAGACCGACGTTTTCTCGGCGCAAGAAGAGCAGGGATGGGTGGCTGGCTGGCTCGTGGATGTCCCCGGAGACCCAATGCTTCTCGACGTCGTATCCCCTAATCCTCTGGCAACGCAGAGCGAGTAGAAGTCGTCAACTGGTAACATCACCGCGCGCTCATATAGCGAAGCGGTAGCGCATCCAACACCGCGCGCTCATATAGCGAAGCGGTAGCGCATCCGACACTGCGCGCTAAAATAGCGAAGCGGTAGCGCATCTAAAGACCGTCGTCCTCCTACCCTGACCCGCCGCCTCGTCTGCACTACAGCCCCAGCGCGTCGTCGATCTCCTTCTGGTAGGTCCGCACCGCACCCGACAACAGCTCCTCAAGCCCGACTGCGCGCCCCACGGCCGCCGATTCGTAGGCGCCCAGAATTGCCGCCACCGCGATCATGCCGTCTCGGCCGTCAACCTCCGGCGCGCGGCCCTGCAGAACCGCCTCACCAAAGTCGTGATATTCGATCGCCAGCAGTCTGGCGTCCAGCGCCATCTCGGCATGGGATACGTCCGGCCGTTCGTAGGTAACGCCATCGGCGCCGAACAGCCGCGCGGTGATGGCGTTCAGAGAAAAGTCGGGCAGCAGGCTCAGGATCTCCTTGCCCTCCAACGTCCGCTCCTCCAGCCGCAGCCGCACCGCCTCGCCCGTCCGGTCGCGGGGAACGTCCAGCGCGCCCCAACGGCCGTGAACACTGCGCTCGAAACGCGCGCTCCCCCTGCCCCCGCCCAGGTGTGAGAACTGCACCGTAGCGCCCGACTGCATCGCGTACTGCGCCAGAATCGAGTCCTCTCCCGTAGCCTCAACCGTCTCCGGGTAGGTGCGCGTCTGCTCCCGGTAAGAGATCAGCGGGTGATTCTCGGCGACGGGACGCCGCCGGACCGGCTCCACGATCAACCCTCGCCCAAAGATGCGCTCGTATTCACCCAGATAGTAGCGGATGATATCGGCGTAGTGGACGCCCATATCCAGGCCGATGGCCCCCTTCTCCTTCAGATGCCGCCAGGGTGTGGCCGACATCACATCGTTGCCGCCGAGCGATGTCTGGATCATCAGAAGAGGGTCGCCCAGCAGTCCGGCGTCGATCACCGCACGCACCATCCGGTTGACCGGATCGCGGCGGTAATTCTCCGCGGTCGCCAGCACAGTGCCGCTCTGTTCGGCCGCGTCGATAATGCGTTGGCAGGCCCGTATCGTGATGCCCAGCGGTTTCTCCACCAGCGCGTGTTTGCCGGCCGCCAGCGCCGCCGTCGCGATTTCGTGGTGGCTGGAGCCGTCGGTAACAACGTCGACGGCAGCGATATCCGGGTGCGCCAGCATCCGGTCCAGATCGGTGAAGATCAGGGGCTTGCGACCGAACAGGCGCGCCACCTCCCCTGCAATCCGCTCGGCATTGTCGCGGTTGATATCGCAGACCGCCATCAACTCCACATTCGACAGGCCGGTCTCTTCCAGCGTGTGGTACGCGATTGTGTGGCGATGGCCCATGCCGCCGCAACCGACCACACAGATGGGAACTCGTTCACTGTTCTGGCTCATTGGTCCGTCCTCAAATGCACTGGCAGGTGACCGGTACCCACACAAAACACCGGCAACCTGCCACTGTCCTTATTTGCTATCCACGATTCACTGACCACTGACCACTGACCACTGACCACTGACCACTGAAGTTACATGTGTGTCGAGATCTCCGTCTCTTTCGCAGTGATGAACTCCAGCAGCACCGGCACGCCTTCCTCTGTCTTCTGGATGCCGCGCTCAATCGCAGGGATGATCTGATCCGGCGTCTCGATTCTCTCGCCGTAACCGCCGAACGCTTCCGCCATCTTGGCATAGTTGCCGGAGATATCGGTCGCGCCGTACTTCTGTTGAGAGACCGGCATCACCGGAATCTCAATCGCCATCGAGAAGTTGTTGAACAGGACCGACAGAATAGGAATGCGCTCCCGCACCGCGGTTTCAAAGTCCATGCCGGTAAAGCCAATCGCGGCGTCGCCCCACACGTTGATGCAGAGCTTGTCCGGGCAGGCCAGTTTGGCGCCCATTGCCAGACCCAGGCCGTAGCCCAACTGTGTCGTCTTGCCCCAGCCGATATAGGAGAGCGGCGTTGTCGCTTTCCAGAAAGGCGAAAGCTGATCGCGCGGGCTGCCGGCATCATGCGTGATGATCGTATTGGGCACATCGACCGTCGCGTAAAGATCACGAATCACCCGATAGGGTGACAGGGGCGCGTCGTCGTTGTTGACCTTATGCGCCCACTCGGACTCCCACTTGCCATTGCTCTCGGCAATCTTGGCGGCGATGCCGGCCTGCCTGCCCCGCGTCTGCCCGCCCAGCCGTTCCGACACAGCCGCAAGCAACGCCCGCAGCGTAAGTTCGGCATCCCCGACCAGAGCGTGCTGGCTGACGACATCTTTGTTGATATCGGCCGGATCCAGGGTGGCATGGATGATAGTCTTGCCGGCCGGCATACGGACACCGAAGCTGGTGAAGCTGAAACTGCAGCCAATGCCGAAGATCACGTCGGCGTCGTTGAGGAACTCTGCGACCGCCCTGGAGTGGGAACGGCTGGCCGAGCCGAGGCTCAATGGATGTGTTTCGGGAAAGGCGCTCTTGCCATTCAAGGTGGTCGTCACCGGCGCTTCCAGCAGTTCTGCCAACTCCTTCAGCGCGTCCCACGCTTTGGCATAGTGGACACCCTGGCCGGCATAGAGTACCGGCCGTTCCGCCGCTACCAGCATATCCGCCGCCCGCTCCACATCCGCCGGGTCCGGCCCGTAGCGCAGCCGCCGCACAGGTGTGTACTCGAACTCCGCAACCTCGGCTGAGGAAACATCGGCAGGAATCTCCACCAGCGCCGGCCGCGGCCGCCCGCTTCGCACCGCCGCGAACGCCCGCCGCATCGCATCCGCCGTCATCTCCGGCGTCGTCAACTGCTCGCTCGATTTGGTGACCGAAGCATAGCTCTGGGCCGAGTTGAAGTTGGGCTGCACCTGGTTGATCGCCCGCGGATATCCGCCGGGCAGCACGATGATCGGGGAAGAATCGCCGAATGCCTGTGCCACCCCGCCGAAAGCGTTCTCTGCACCGGGGCCCGACTGCATGCAGAAGACGCCGATCTTGTCGCCCGAACTCAGGCGGCTGATCGCGTCGGCCATGTGCAGGCCGATCCGTTCCTGCCGCACGATAATTGTGCGGATGTCCAGTTTGGCGGCCGATTCGATGAGGTAGTTTACCGGATAGGCGAAAAGGATCTCGGTGCCCTCCTCTTTCAGGCATTGGGCGATAACGTCAACGACTTGCATGCTGGGGTCTCCTTAAGTGTGAATTCAATCTGATGCCAGGACTTTTCGCAAAGGCTGCATCCGGGCAGCGCAGGCATCTCGCCCGTTCTGCCAATCGTTGCAAGCTCTTGGTCCGTTTGGGGATATACACTAAAAACCGCGTTCGACACCCACCGTATTCTGTAGCGGTTCGCCATTCAGAAAACGTCTCAAGTTGTCGCTCATAATGCGCCTTACATTGGACGTGGTCTGGACCGATGAGGGCGAACTGTGCGGCGTGATGAGCAGATTCGGCGCGTCCCACAGCGGATCGTCCGCCGGCAGCGGCTCCGTGGCCGCCACATCCAGCGCCGCGCCGGCCAGCTTGCCCTCCTCCAACATCCGGATCAAAGTCGGCTCATGAATGATGCCCCCGCGCGAGACGACGATGAAAAAGGCCTCCGGATTCAGCAGGGCCAGCTCGTCCGGCCCTATCATGCCCCGCGTCTCCGCAGTGATCGGAACCGTCACCACCACCACGTCCGACTCCCGCAACAGCCCTGCCATGCCGTCCATCAACTTCAGGTCCGACACATAGTCCGGCTTCTCCATCGCATTGACGTCGACCGCGCTGACCTCCATCTCGAAAGCCGCCGCCCGTTTTGCGATCTGCCGGCCGATATTCCCCAGGCCGACAATGCCCATCTTCAGACCAACCAGACCCACCAGCCGCGCGCCCGCAGGGACGCCCCACTCGTGCCGCTGTTGCGCTTTGTAGAGCGGACCGAACTGCCGCGTAAGGAACACCAACATCCCCATCGTATGCTCTGCAATCGTCTTGGCGTGCGCTCCCCGCGTATTGCAGACGGTAATCTCCCGCTCGGCCAGTTCCGGCACATTGGGCATCCATTCCACGCCCGCGCTGGACGCCTGGATCCAACGCAGGTTGGGCGCAGCTTGCAACTGGCTGCTGTTAATCGAGCCGAAGGCGGCCTCCGCGTCGGCTGCCTGCGCCGCGATCTTCTCAGCCGTATCCGCAAACACAAACTCCACCTGCGGAAACTCCTGCCGGAAGCCATCCACAAATCTATCGACCCACCCCGCTGTTATCAGAACTTTCATTGTGCTCTCCATCGTGAGGCTGAACGTTGCCGTGAAAAGTGAATCGTGGCTAGTGGGGCTGCTTATCCACTAACCACTGAGGTCCTGCCATTATACACCAGAATAGCAGGGCACAGCATAGCGCGCATAAAGGGGTGCGTCCCAAATTATTGTGTCGTTTCGTTGCGCCCTTTCAGCTGGCCCAAAATATCCGCAACGTCTCAGCGATAGACAGTTCGCGACCCTGAGTGAGGCGAGCGAAGGTGTTCTCTCTCCTCGCCTTTAGGCGTCTGCGCCCGTAGGCGTCCTTACACGAAATAGGGCACAAGGGAGATGCCTTGCGCGCCAGTGTTCCGCCCTCTGCAGGGCAGCCCTTCCCGCCGCGCGCCAGTCTGCTTTCGCCAGAAGCGCAAATCCCCTCAAATTATTCTGGTGTGGTGGACTTCGCCATCCGGTAACCGGTGCGAGGCTCGGTAAATATGTAGGTGGGGTTCCTGGCATCATCACCCAATTTGCGGCGCAGGCTCTTGACAACGGTGCGCATCGGCCGCAGATCGCCATCACCCCTTATGCTCCACAGACGTCGCAGCAGTTGCCCGTAGGTCAGCGCCCGCCCGCTGTTGCTCGAAAGCTCGACAAGCATCCGGTACTCGATCGCGGTGAGCCGGACCTGCTTGCCCGCAAGGCTCACCTGCCGTTCAGCGTAGTCGATCGTCAGGCCCCCCAGTGTATATGGCTCTGACGGCTCGATCTGTTCAGACGCTTCACGACGCCGTAAGGCCGCTCTGATCCGCGCCGTAAGCTCCGAAGGCGGGAACGGCTTGACAACGTAATCGATGGCGCCCATGTCCAGCGCCTGGACGACAACCTGTTCCTGCCGATAGGCGGAAATGAAGATGACCGGCACATCCGCGATCGCGAGCAATTCCTCCATCAGCTCGATTCCGCTGGTGCCGGGGAGCATCATGTCAAGCAAAATCAGGTCCGGCGCGTTTTTCTCCATGAGGCGAACTGCCTCCTCCGGCGCGCCGGTCATAATCGGCGTATACCCCTCATTGGAAAGGGCATCGTGAATGTACCTGAGCGTGTGCGGATCGTCGTCCACCGTAAGTATACGGGGCCTCTCCCGCGGCGAACGCGCCGCAAGCGGAGCTGGCCCGGCCGCAACCTCGCGCTCTGCCTCAACCGCCACCGCAAGTGTGAAGGTGAACCGGGCGCCCAGGTCGGGCCCGTCGCTCTCGGCCTGGATGCGCCCGCCATGCGCCTCCACGATCCCCTTGCAGATGGCCAGGCCCAGGCCCGCGCCCCCAATGTCATAATCCTCACTGTTGTCGCGGGAAAACTTCCGAAACAGGTGCGGCAGCATATCTGCCGGTATGCCCCTGCCTTGGTCGGATACGGAAATCGCAACGTGGGACTTCCTGCGCACGGCGGTCACCCTGATGGAGGACGACTCGCGCGAGTGGCTGGCGGCGTTGGCAAGCAAGTTGGTCAGCACCTGAACAATCCGCCGTCTGTCTGCCATGACAAGAGGCAGGTGCGGCGGAAGGTCGAATTGCACGTTATTGCGTCCCCCTCCGCTCAGAAAGATATTGAATGCCTTATCCACCAGCGACGCCACATCCGACGGTTCAGGATTGACCGCCAGCGTGCCCGTCTCAATGTGCGCCACGTCAAGCAGGTCGGCGAGCAGATCTCGCATTCTGTCGGCCTGCGTGTCGATAATTCTGTGAAACTGGTTCAACTCCGCACGGCTCAGTTCCATCGCAGGGTCCAGCAGCGTCGTGGCCGAGCCTTTGATCGAAGTCAAAGGCGTCCGCAGTTCATGGCTGACCATGCCGAGGAACTCGGCGCGCAGCCGCCCTTGCATTTCCAGCGACGTCATGTCCTGTAAGGTCACGACGACTGAATCGACCTGCTTCTCCTCCGATAAGACCGGGGTGGCGTTTATCAAAATTGTGATTGACCTGTCGTTGGGCGCCTGTAAAACGACCTCCTCGGCCCGCAAAATCTCGCCTGTGCTCAGCGCCTGCGCCAAAGGAAGTTCGGCCAAAGAGATCCTGCGCCCGTCCGCACGCTGCAAGGTCAGGGCTTCAAGCAGATGATCAACCGGTTGGTCCGGCGAACGCAGGCTTTCCAGTATCCTCCTCGCTTCGCGGTTGAAGGATGTCGGCGCGCCCGTCTTGGCATCGAAGACAACTACACCCACCGGCGAGGTGTTGATCAGCGTCTCCAGGCTGGCCCTGGCCCGCTGCTCCTCCCGGTACATGCGCGCGTTCGCAATCACCATCACTGCCTGCGACGCGAACAGCATCAGAATCTCTTCATCTTCCCCCGTGAATTCCTGCCCCTCTTCGCCTTTCGTCAGATAGATCGCGCCGATCTCGATCCCGTTCTTGCGCAACGGCGCCACCAGGATTGAATCTATCGCCACCGGCGGGCGAAACGCCTCCAGCCCCAGCGCGCGCGCGAAGCCGTCCAAGTCGCCGATCTGCATCTGCCTTTCAACCCTGTTCAAGCCCCTCAAAAACTTTGTTGCCCTCGGCAATGCAATCAACTTCTCGTGCTCCTCCGGCGTAAAACCGGCGGAAATGAAAACCTGCAAATCGCCCTGTTCTTCATAAACCGCGAGCCCGCCGTAGCGCGCATCGGTCAGCTCACAGGCATTGTTCAATACCTGCTGCAGCACCTTGTCAAAGTCGAGGTCTTCGTTGATTCTCATACTGGCCGCGCTCAACCGCGACAGGCGGTGACGCGGCGCCGCATTCTCTCGCTTCGGTTCATCGACTGCCATCTTCTCCATCCCTCCCTGACATCCCGCTCGTCGGCGCCGCCCGCAGCCGATTGCAGCGTCTCTTTGCAAAATATCAAAAGACATCACTGAAATTGAGCGTAATTCTCATATTAATGTGATATACTTTTATTTTGTTATCTTATACTTCGGCGGGGCCTCTTCATGTTGGTTGCTATTGTAACAGTGTAGAATGTAACAGTATAGAATGTAACAGTGTAGAATGTAACAGTGCATAAGTGTTGTCAAAGTACGGAAAAGGCGAACGCGCGGCCAGGCTCGGCGTGCTGGGCAGCATTGACCGGATCCTGGTCACGCCGTTCAAGACGCCGCCGGCCGGCGGCGTTTGCCGTTTCAGGTTGTCCCCATGCGCGCAGTTAAATGCGCGTTAAGGGCCTTTAACGCGCATTTAACCCGGCCGATTTTCAGCCTTATCCACACGCGCGGCAGGATCTCTCCACACCGCTGTCCACAACTGCAGTTCTTGGCAAGGCCGGCTGGCGAACACCTTTTGTCCACGAAGGGCAACTGCAACGTCAAAACATTTTTCCGCGAAGGGCCGCGAAGGGCCGCGAAGAACTGCAACTGCAGAAGGGCAAGGGCAGAACTGCAACACCAACTGCGATTTTTTTTGTCTGCTGTGGACCGCTGAGGACTCCAATTGCAGCGGCAACCCTTCTGCCCGCGCAGAACAAAAAAAAAGCCCTGCAGTTGACGTTCTGCAGTTGCTTTTCCTGCCGTTGCCCTTGACCTTCTTCGCGGTCCTTCGCGGCCCTTCGCGGATAAAAAGGTGTTGCCGTTGCCGTTACGCGAAGGCCAAAGGAGCAAAACGCGGGTCCACCATGATCGAATAACCATTGCTGGCGCTGTCAACCTGGTCGTCATGCCGCGCACCGGGAAACTCGGCCGCCTCATTGACAAAAGAAACGTTCCACAAATCGTGCCCGGTGTCGGCTGCTTTCCCGCGTTCCCAGAAATATGTCAGTGGGATGCCTTGCCTATATGGCAACTTCGCTCGTAAAGTGTCCTACCGAGCAGGATAGCGGGCTGAACGGCAGCTCTGCTCTACATCGCTCTATTCGGGAGGACAAACGCCATGAAACGCACAGTCGCACTCACTCTGATCCTCGTGGTCCTGCTGCTCGGCGCTTTCAGCAGCAGCGCCGGCGCCCGCGACGCGGCCCAGGTAAACCCCGCTGACCAGTTTCTTACGCTGGCATTAGGCGCTGCCCGTCCAGCCAGCGGTCTGGAGATGTACGAGAATATCCATGAGTATATGTGGAAACCGGTCTATGTGATGGGCAAGATCGATCTTGCCCTGCCGGCGGACGAGGACGGCCAGTTTATTTTTATCCGCACTTGGGTGGGCGCAGGCCACCTTCCCTCCCAGTTCGGTAGCGATTTCATGCACGATCAATCGCCGACAGTCCGTCCTATGGGCGTGACCGTCACGGGCGATGCGATTATTCACCTTCCGCCCGGAATGGAGATGCCGCACAACGAATTCGAGCTGGTGGGCAATGTCTGCGCAATTCAGAAATTTCATTCGGCCTTTGGGGTTGACGACGGCGCTGCTTTTCCGGTGATCTGCATAGCGGATGACGGGCAGCTGCGAATACGTGAATTGCGGTTGGTCATAGACCCGATTTAGGAATAAGCGCCCGCGGCCCTCCGCGGACAAAAGAAGTTGACGTTCTGCAGTTGCCGTTCTTCGCGGCCCTTCGCGGCCCTTCGTGGATAAAGGTGTTGCCGTTGCAGTTCGTCAAGCAAAAGCCAAAGGAGCAAAACGCGGGTCCACCATGATCGAATAACCATTGCTGGCGCTGTCGACCTGGTCGTCATGCCGCGCACCGGGAAACTCGGCCGCCTCATTGACAAAAGCCGCGTTCCACGCCGCCCGCACCAGCAAAACATCCCACTAACCACTATCCACTGCAGTTTGGGCGGTCGGGCCTTCGGCCCTCCCTTGTACGGGGGGATGCCCCCCGCAACGCCCCCCTCCAAAAACACGCCTCCCGAACGGTACGCCGTCTTCGCAGCATGTCGGCTGTCAAGCAAGGCGGCGGCCAACCAAATACGTATCGAGATAGCCTGAAGGGTGGCAGCGATGAAGGGCTGGTCAAGAAGGGCACGGCAGCAGGGGCGAGTGGCATGAAAATCGTGCTACAGCAATCCTGAAAATCCTTCAATCCTGCAAATCCTGATTCAGACAGCGGCTGCCCAAAAATCTGGGATGCACCCGCATAACGCGAAGCGGTAGCGCATCAGACACTGTGCGCGCATATAGCAAAGCAGTACGCCCCCACCCTCGGCCTATCCCTTTCAGCAAACTACGTCGCACAGCCAGAATTTGTGGCTGCATTTCCGATGTGCTATAGTTGAAACCTGACATCCGGGGGATTAGCTCAGATGGCTAGAGCGCTACGTTGACATCGTAGAGGTCACTGGTTCAAGTCCAGTATCTCCCACTTTGGCCGTTGCCGCTGACTGCAGCATTTTGGACGCTTCACGGCAGCCTGATAACTTGGCAACGGCCAGACGAAAATGGCCAAGTTGCGCGCAGAGGACGAGCTGGTAGCGCCTTGAACCATTCGCGCCTCTTTCGACAGAGGCGCACGCAACAACCTCTTCACGCTGGAGTTCAGGCTGGAGAGCATACGGTTTCCCCTTCTGCCGAACACACCTCACTTGATGGCTCCGTGCAGGTAGGTTCGGTATATTTCTGTAAAATCGGCACGTTTAGCCGTTAGGGCAAGTTGTACCGACACTCAAAGAAGAGCGTTACAGGAGGAAGATTATGCGCATTCGTCTGTTTCACACCAGAATGGCAGTCGTATTAATGGCCGCCGCCGTATTCTTGTCCGGTTGTCATCACTGGATGCCACCCCATTCGCGAATGGATCGTTCCGTCACCAAGCCAAGCTGGCAGGTTACCAAGGCGGATCGTTCGGGCTACACCGTGGCCATGGTAGAGAAGGCCTTGCGAATCTACGACGCCAAGGGACGGGAAGCCACCGTTGCCTATTACAACTCCCCGCAAAGCGTGGACGGCGAGTGGTTTGTATTTATTGCCGACGAGAACAATGACATAATCGCCCACCCCAATCCCGACTTCGTGGGCGCAAACCTGCTGGACGAGACTGGCATCGATATCACCGGCTATCGGCACGGCGCAGAGATAGCCAGCGCCACCGAGGAAGGGAAATGGGTCGACTATATCTTCCTCAACCTTGCCACCGGCAAGCAGGAGTACAAGCATGCCTGGGTGGTGAGGCACGATGGACTGATCTTCATATCCGGCTGGTACCAGGTTCTGCCCGGCCTGTCTCTGGGCGTGACCAAGGCGCAACCGGCCGAATTTACCGTCGCCATGGTGGACAAGGCGGTTCGGTACTACAAGGCGCATGGCCGGGAAGAAGCCGTGAACTATTACAACACGCCGGAAAGCGTGGATGGGGAATGGTATGTCTTCATCCTTGATGAGAACGATATCATGATCGCCCACGCCAACCCGGACCTGCGGGGCGAAGATATGAAGGGTGATCTGGGCCTCGACGTTACCGGTTACCGGTACGGCGACCTGCTGCTCAGCGCCACCGAGGAGGGGCTGTGGGTAGATTATCACTTCCTCAATCTTGCCACCGGTGACGAAGCGGTCAAGCACTCTTGGGTGGTGCGCCACGATGGACTGCTCATCGGCTCCGGCTGGTATGAATAGACTTTCGGTGGGTGCCCTCTGGGCGCGGTGATAAGCCTGAAATGCAGGGGCGCTCGACCGGGCGCCCCTGTTCTTCTTTTGCGCCGCTTGGAAACAGAGGCGCACATAACATTTCCACAGGTGTTTCATGTTGATTGATGGGCTTCCCCACGGGAGCGCAGTGCAGGCCGCAGGCGCAGCCTATGCCGGCCAGCTTGAACAACTCATCGACCTCTGCATCGCCGTCCAGCAGATCCCCGCCCCCACCGGCGCCGAGACCGAACGGGCCAGGTGGGTCGAGAGCCGCATGCGGGCCATCGGCCTGGCCGATGTCGCACGCGATGAGTTGGGCAATGTCTATGGCCGGGTTTGCGGCCCGCGCGCGCAGGCCCAACCCGCCCTGCTCGTGTCCGCCCATACCGATACCGTCTTCCCGCCTGAAACCGACCTGTGCTTGCGCCGTCTCAACAATGGATTGATCCGCGGGCCCGGCATCGGCGACAACTCGACCGGCGTTGCCGGCCTGCTCACCCTCGCCCAAACGTTGACGCAACTTGCCGCGCCGCCCGTCGACATCTGGCTCGTCGCCAACTCGATGGAAGAGGGCGTCGGCGACCTGCGCGGCATGCGCCAGGTCGTCGACCGGCTGGATAGCGAGGCGGATGGGGCAATGCGTAGAGCAGATCCTTCTCACAACAGGCGCGGCGCCCTCGGCGCTGTGATCGTGCTCGAAGGAATGGGCCTGGGCCGCATCGTCCACCAAGCCCTGGGCGTCCGCCGCTATAGCACATGCGCCGCCGCCCCGGGAGGCCATAGTTGGGGTGATTTCGGCGCAGCCAGCGCTGTCCACGGCCTGGTATCGCTGGCGGATGAGATGCTGAGATTGCAGCTTCCCCAAACACCCCGTACAACGTTCAATATCGGCCGCATCGGTGGCGGCACATCCGTCAATACCATCGCCCAGGAAGCGTGGATGGAGTTGGACCTGCGCAGCGAATCTCCACCAACGCTGGCCTGGTTGGACGGGCAGATCGGAAAGATCGTCGAGCGCCATGTGCAGGCGCACCGCGCCCACGGCGATGGCCTGACCTTACGCCATGAACAGATCGGCAATCGGCCCGCAGGCGCACTCCCTTTTCAGCATCCACTCGTACAGGCCGCCTCCACGATTCTGCAGGAAATCGGCGTTAAGGAACGCAGTGATGCGTGCATCAGCAGCACAGATGCCAATGTGCCCCTCAGCCGTAACATTCCCGCCGTCTGTGTGGGCCTTACCGATGGCGGCGACGCCCACCGCCTGAGTGAATGGATCGACCCGTTGCCGTTGGTAAAGGGGATGCAGCAGTTGCTCTACCTTACCTGGTGGAGCGCTGCGTGGTTGACTAATAGTGGCTAACGGCAAACCCCGGTGGCCAGTGGTGTTACTAGGTTCCGTTGACGTTTAGAGTAGACTGCTAAAATGAGACTACGCCAGGATGCCTGCGGGCAGAATCAGAGTAAGTTCTCAGTCCATAGTAGTCAGTTCTTAGTGAACTACCCCCTACGAATGGGGTTACTGAAAACTAAAACCTCACCTATCCACAGGCCGCGATTCACTTCGCATTTACCAAATGAAGTGGTAGCCTACTTAACCACACCCACTGTAGTGCACAGGAGCAACGGAGATGGCTAGTAAAATCGATGGCCTCTATAAAATTCGCCACAGCGCTGCCCACGTCATGGCGCAGGCGGTGCTGGAACTCTATCCCGAGGCCAAGTTCGCTATCGGACCGCCGATCGAAAACGGCTTCTATTACGACTTCGATCTCGGTGCCGCCCAGGACGGCTCCCCGCGCACCTTCCGACCGGAAGATCTGAAAGTGATCGAGAAGCGGATGCGCCAGATTATCGGCGGCAAGCATGAGTTTTCCTATCGCGAGGTCAGCGCCGCCGAAGCCCGCCGGCTTTTCGCCGACCAACCTTACAAATTAGAGCTGATCGATGGCCTGGACCAGGGCGAAATCGACGAATACGGCAACGAAGTGGCGGAGAAGCCCGTCATCAGCACCTACAGGCATGATACATTCGAAGATCTGTGCCGGGGGCCCCATGTGGAGCATACCAGCAAAATCGTCGCCGACGCCTTTCGGCTTCTCAGCGTCGCCGGCGCCTACTGGCGGGGGGACGAAAAAAACGCCATGCTGCAGCGCATCTATGGCACCGCCTGGCGCAACCGCAAAGAGTTGAGGAAGCACCTCGATCAACTCGAAGAGGCCAAAAAGCGGGATCACCGCAAGCTGGGCCGCGAACTGGAGATCTTTATCTTCGAAGAGGAAGTCGGGCCCGGTCTGCCCCTCTGGCTGCCGCGCGGCGCCATCATCATCGAAGAACTCGAACGCCTGGCCAAAGAGACCGAAGACGCGGCCGGCTACCAGCGCGTGCGCACGCCCCATCTCACCAAAGAGGACCTCTTCCTGCGTAGCGGGCACCTCGCCTTCTACAAGGACAGCATGTACCCGCCCATGGAGATGGAAGGCGTTACCTATTACGTAAAACCAATGAACTGCCCCATGCACCACAAGATTTTCGGCTCCAAGTTGCGTAGCTACCGCGAAATGCCTGTGCGCCTGGCCGAGTACGGAACCTGCTACCGCTATGAACAGAGCGGTGAGCTCTTCGGCTTGATGCGCGTCCGCTCGATGCAGATGAACGATGCCCACATCTATTGCACCCGGGAACAGTTTGCCCAGGAGTTCATGCGGGTCGTCGATCTGTACAAATATTACTTCGAGCTGTTCGAAATCGATCGCTTTGTCATGCGCCTCAGCACGCATCACCCCAAAAAGCTGGGCGAAAAGTACGTCGACAATCAACCTCTCTGGCAGCAAACCGAGGAGATGGTGCGCCGGGCGATGACCGAGGGCGATGTGCCCTTTGTGGAGGAGCCGGACGAGGCCGCCTTCTATGGCCCCAAAATCGACGTGCAGATCTGGAGCGCCATCGGCCGCGAGTTCACCCTCGCCACCAATCAGGTCGACTTCGCCCAGCCGGAACGGATGGATCTCTCCTATATCAACGCCGACGGCGAAAAGGAGATCCCGCTATGCATTCACCGCGCGCCGCTCAGCACGCACGAACGGATGATCGGCTTCCTCATCGAGCATTACGGCGGCAACTTCCCTGTCTGGCTGTCGCCCGAACAGGTGCGGGTCATTCCCGTTACTTCGGCCCACAATGAGTACGCGACGCAGATTGAGAAGCGCCTTGCAGAAGCCGGCGCCCGGGCTGCCGCCGACCAGGGCAGCGACCGCATGAACAATAAGATCCGCCAGGCCCAGGGCATGAAAGTTCCTTATATGTTGATCGTCGGCGATCGCGAGGTTGAAGAAAAGACCGTTTCTCTGCGTCGGCGCGATGGCGGCCGCCAGAACGGGATGCCGGTAGAAGAGTTCGTCTCGCTCGTCACCGAGCGCATCGCCAGTCGCGCCAAGACCGTGTAGACAAGATCCACTTTGGCCGCCGCCGGCTCCAGCAGCTTGGCAGGTTGCCGCCGACTCCAACAGTTTGGACACTTGGTGGCAACCTGCTAACTTGGCATCGGCCAAACACGAAAACCTTGCTTCAGACATCGACCCATCGCTGGCAATCCTGAACTCTACAAATCCTGAACATCCTGATTCAGAAAACGTTTGCCCCAAAATCTGTGTCACAACCCTGTCCTCTTGGGTGCATCCCGGAATTGGGCTAGTCCAGAGTAGCGGGCTGCGGAGCCCAGTGTAACTCCCTGAAGGTAGCCAGAAAATCGCCCCCTTTATGGTGTGTGCTTTGTCCTTTTTTCAAGTTTGACGTAATACTTTTGTAATGCTATACTCTCGATGTTTTACAATCGGCCGTTTACCACAGTCTTATTCTGGCAGCAGCCCCTTTCTGTACTAGGTTGTTCAATGCGCCACTACTGTACCATTTGAGCGCTAGGATTTCTCCACTCATAACGAGAGTGGGGCGTCTACAACCTTGCTGTCGCGGGCAACACGCCCAAAGGAGATCAGGAATTAGTAGAAACACAACACGAATCAATCAGTGGATTCGTACGCGCGAGGTGCGGGTCATCGATGAAATCGGGACTCAACTCGGCATCATGGATGTGCAGGTCGCTCTGCAGGCCGCCGAGGAGAAAGATCTGGATCTGGTAGAAGTTGCCCCCAATGCCAATCCGCCGGTCTGCCGGTTTATGGATTACGGCAAATACCTCTACGAGAAACAGAAACGAGAGCGGGAGTCGCGCAGGGCCCAGAAGCAGATCGAAATCAAGGAAGTGCGCTTGCGGCCTAAAACAGGCGAACATGATATTCAGGTCGTTCTCACCAAGACGAGAAAGTTCCTGAAAGATGGCGCCAAAGTGCGGGTCCGCATCCGCTTCCGTGGCCGTGAGATCGTCCACAGGGATATTGCCCTGGACCTGATGAAACGGGTGACGGAAGAGTTGACGGACGAGGCGGTCGTCGAATCTCGCCCAGGTTTCGAGGGCCGTAGCATGGTGATGCTTCTCGCCCCAGCCTCGTAGCCGAATCTCATAGCCGCCGGTGCGGCCCACCCATTTTTGAACTTTGTGGCCGGCTGTGCTAATATTTAGACTTGCTTAACGCGCTCTGTTGCGAATAGGCGTTATTATGTTCAATGCGCCCCCGCCCAAGGAGGGCGCGCTCTCAGTCCAGCAACTGTATCTCGTAATGCAGTCTCAATGTGTCCCTGTTCGCAAGGGGCGCGGGAGCAACCGAGAAGACCTATGCCAAAGATGAAAACCCATAAGGGCACACAAAAGCGCTTCCGTGTGACGAAAAATGGTAAGGTGATGCGCCTCAAACAGGGCGGAAACCACCTGCGCCGCAAAAAACGCAAAGTCAGCGAGTATCGCCACAAAATTACTAGCCCGAACAAAGGTCAGGCCAAACTGGTCAAAAAGTTGCTCGGCTAGGCTTGTCTCTACTGTGGCCGGGAGCTGGACAGCGTGCAAACGCTGTCGCACCCGACCGGACCTCAGTTTCCATCGCCTACCCATCCATGCAGGCGGGACAGGCCCAGAGGCTTCCCGTCCCCAGGCATCGCAATCGCTAGACACAAGGATTCAAGTAATGGCACGTTCCAGACCAAAGATTTATGCGCACAGGCGCCATAAAAAGGTGCTCAAGTTCACAAAAGGGCAGTATGGTAGCCGCTCCAAGCTCTTCAAGCGCGCCAACGAGGCGATGCTTAAGTCACTTGCCTATGCCTACCGGGACCGCCGCAACCGCAAACGAGACTTCCGCCGGCTGTGGATTACCCGTATCAATGCAGCGGCCCGGCTCAATGGCCTTAAATACAGCCACCTGATTTACGGGCTCAAAAAGGCCGATGTCCAGGTGGACCGCAAAGTACTAGCCGACATCGCCGCAACCGACGCAGATGGTTTCAGCGCACTGGCCGATCTGGCCAAAAGCCACTTGAACTGATCAAGGCGCTGCCGCTTCGCTGATTGAACGCACTGTCGCAACGGCCGCCCGGCCGTCTGACATTTCAGAGTACAGATTGCAGAGACTTCTGTCTCTGCTTTTTTGTCTGGTTTTGCCCGGCGCCGGCTTGGCCTGCCCGGCGCCGGACTATACTGTGACCGGACTATACTGTGACCGGGCGACTGTCAGCATCCGATACGCCCCAATCTCCCGATGTCGTCGCCGCCCGCGATCCAGATAGGTTGCCTGCGCTCCAGATAGCTGAATGAAAGAGATCACCAGCTCCAGCAACCCGCAAATCAAACTGGCCGCCAAACTGCGCCGCCGGCGCTACCGCCACAGCCAGCGCCTCTGTCTGCTGGAAGGGACGCGCCTGGTGCAGGACGCCCTGACGATCGGCGCAGCCTTCCACACCTGCTTTATCACCGCCGCCGCCGCAGACGCCCAGCCCGACCTTGTGGCCCGAATCCAGCGGGTCTGTCCGCTCCACCTGGTGGCCGCCGACATTCTCGACAAGATCAGCGAGACAGTATCGCCGCAGAGCATTGTGGCCGTGGCCCCCATGCCGGAGCTGCCCCTGCCTTCCGCCGCCGCCTTCTCCCTCATTTTGGACGGCGTGCAGGATCCCGGCAATGCTGGCACTCTCCTGCGCACCGCCGCCGCCGCCGGGGTCGATCAGGTCCTGTTTGCTCCCGGCTGCGTCGACCCGTTCAATGGCAAAGTCATGCGAGCAGCGATGGGCGCGCACTTTCGCGTTCCCATTCGCATCCTGGCGCACTGGGAGGCAGTCCGGGCCGCTCTGCCCGCCGGCCAGTCCCTCTATGTGGCCAGCGCAGAGGGCGGCATCCTCTACGATGAGGTCGATTGGGGCCAACCGTCGGCACTGGTGCTCGGCAGCGAGGCGCGCGGAGCGAGTTCACCGATGCGGGAAAAAGCGGCGGCAATAGCAATCCCAATGGCCGCCGCGACCGAATCTCTCAATGTTGCCGCCGCCGGCGCCGTCATTCTCTACGAGGCGGCGCGGCAGCGCCGGAAGGCGGGCAGAAGTGCGCTTTGACAACCGTTTGGCGGCGGGATACACTTTTTCTAATGGAGCCTGGCCCCCAGCGTACTTCCCCTTATAGTCGCTGGAAAATCCAGCATTTAACACCGGCCAGGACAGGCTGTTACATGCGTTGCCTGTCTGCCCATTTAGTGCCCGAACCGCTGGAAACAGCAACGGGCAAACTGCTATATGCGCAAGCGTGAAGAGGAGAGCGGGGCTCTCTCGCCTCCGCCGGATGTTGGCCTCTTTCCCATGTCGCACGAAGGGGGATGAATGGAACTGACGAGTCTGCTCGGCTATATTCTGGTTGGCCTGCTGTTTGGCTGGGTGAGTTCGACCCTGGTTGAATGGGTCTGGTATCGCGGACGACACAGGCGTATCGATCTGGCAACGGCGCCGTCCGGCATGAAGGTATCTCAGCCGCTGCCCGGCGTGCCGGCCGGGCATAGCTATGGCGCACCGGAGCTGCCTGCACGCCCAGCATCGGATCAAGAGGCCTCTGCAGCCGATGCAACTCCGGAAAAGGGACGCCGCGCCCGCAAAAATGCGCGCCCGGGACGACCCGCAGAACAAGCCCCCGCAAACCGGCCGGACAACCTCACCGCCATTTACGGCATCGGCGATCTCTACGAACGGCGCCTCTATCAGGTCGGCATCTTTACCTGGGATCAGCTCTCCCGCGTCGATGCCGAAACGCTGCAACAGATTACCAGGGCGCTCCCGAGCAGCGACACCCGCGCCTGGCCCGTACAGGCCCGGGAGCTGGCCCAGGCCAACAACCGGGTCGGCGCCGTCTACGATGGACCTCTGCCCGAAGATCTGACCCGCATCAACGGCATCGATCAGGTGTACGAGGATGAACTCTACTCCGCCGGCATCTTCACATTCCGGCAGTTGGCCGAGCGCGCGCCGGACGAACTGGCTCGCATCATCCCGGCTCACTTGGCAGGCGAAGAGCTCGACTTCGCCAGTTGGATCGCCCACGCCGATTCCCTGCGCGACGAATACTATGCTGATGAGCCGCCGATCCTCTAGCCTGAACCGTGACTGTTGTATGTGCTGCCGCTTCGCTTTTGGGGCGCCAAAGTTTGCTTGGATCACGCCCGTAAGCTACAATTGACAGCCGTTGCCGCGGGTCCCTAGCTCAATTGGTAGAGCAACGGCCTTTTAAGCCGTGGGTTCTGGGTTCGAGTCCCAGGGGGCTCATTCAGGAAAGTGTAGAATCCGCCTCTGCCTGCCAGAGGCGCACGAAATGCAGAGCGCATGCGCTCTGCATTTTTGTTTTCCAGCACTGTTTTCCAACACCGTTGGCGGCCGCTGGCTGCGGATGGGCCTTGTCTCAACCGTGGTTCTTGAAGCCGTTTCGCTATCTGCTCGTCAGGTCTGCTCTGGCCAAGCCGGACTGCCACTCGTGGCCTTTCCGGCCCGCGTAAAGCATGTAGTAAACGTCCCCGGCCTCAAAGACCTGCGGCGTGAGGATACCGTCACAGTCCCACATCCCGCGGTCCGGGGAAGGCGTGAAGATCGGGTTGTGCGGGTTCGCCTCGAAGCTGCGGAAATCCCGCGTGCGCACATGTCCGATCTTCCATACCTCGTCGTCCTGTGCCCGTCCACCGTACAGGATATGGAAATAGCGCGGCCCTTTGAAGATCTCCGCCTCGCGCACGCCGTGGCTGTCCCACGGCAGACCGCTGCCGGTGAAAATGGGATTGGCCGCGTCCTTGCTGACCGTCGCAGGGTCACTCGTCGGCGCGTTCGCGTGGCATATTACCGGATTCCCCTCCGACTCGCCCGTATAGATGATGTGGATCGTGTCATCGACCACGGCCACTGAGGGGTGCGACGAGCCTTTAATCTCATATGCCGTGTCCGCGGCAATCACAGGCGTCTGGCGCACTCGCGTCCACGCGCCGAAATCGCCGTCGCCTACCAATAGCCCCGTCTGCTTGGGAGGCCTAAACCGCCGGCCAAGATAGTAGACATAGAACCTGTCGTCGGCCGGATTCCGGAAAGGGAACGGGTACTCAATGGTGAAATCGTCAAACCCGGCCTGCGAGGGCAACAGGACAGGGTTCCTCGGGTCGTGCCTGACCGCCGCAGGGTCGCCCGCCGGCGCGGTGCTGTGCATCAGCACCCAGTAGTTGTCCTTTCTGCGTCTGCCCCACAGGTAATGAACCGTGTCGCCCACAACGATGGCATGGGCGGCCGCAGCCCACTCGGGCGGCTCACAGGCAAAAACAGGGTTGCCGTCCGCAATACGCTCAAAACTCGCGAATAGCTCGAACGGAATGCCATCTTCTGCGAGCTTGTCCATGCTGTCTCCTCAATCTGAAACGCGGCCTGTGATAGTCCGCTCTTGATCACACCATCCTCGCAAGTCAGAACCCAGTGGCCTAAAACCGGAAACTGAAAATCGGAAACTATCCCAAAACCCAGCGCACCAGGTTGCTCAACAGCCGCTCCGCCACCGGATCTTTGCCGAGGTTCTCAACGATCCGGTGTGTACACAAAATGTAACTGCCTTCGCCATGCGAGATCTGCGTCAGGTCGGCGCCGTGGAAGGCCGCGGTCACGCCTATGTAGTTCTGCTTGTGTTTCAGGCCGGCATACCAGTCATAGGTGACATTCCCGCTGATCCAGTCCGTTTCCGGCGCCACAATCGACCACCGTGAAACAACATCGCGGTACTCCTGCCCCATCAGGCAGGACGATGGCAGACCGTCGTAGACCGGGTGCTCGCGAACAACGTGGCTGCACGGTGTCCACAGACCCTTGCCGCTGAAATAAGTTATCCCGAACGGCAGCAGAATATCCTTTGACAGTAATTTCTGCATCCGATACCTGGTCGTCAAAGCCTCCTCCGGCGGCGTCCCGAGGAACACGGCCGTCCCACCTGCGCTGACCCAGCGCTCCAGATCAGCGAAGATCGGCTGCTCTTCGCCTTCCCAGCCATTCAGATTCACCAGTACCCGGTAGCTGCGCGGCGTTTCCGCTGAAAACTGCGTAGTACGCAGGCCAGAGTCAGCCGCGTATGCGCCGAGCGCGCCGTCGAGATCGATCAACGCGACATCCCGCCGCGGAAGGGCCGATCCCTCCCGCTCCAGCACATAGAAGCTGCTGTTGTTCTCCACCACGACCGCGTCGCCCACGCGGAAGACAGCCTCCACCAGGCAACGCCCTGCAAGACCGTCGGTGGCTACGCCGTGCTCTCCCACATCGACGATGCCCGTCGGTAAACTGGTCTCCTCCGTGACGTCGAGCAGCCGCCGCCCGTCGCTGGCCGTGACCTGCAGCGAGAGCGTGCCCGCCACAGCCTCCTCGTCGTTGACCGACGTCAGCAGGATCTGCACCCCCTGCCCCGCGTAAACATTCTGTCGGCTGGGACGAATCGCGATATAACGGTCGGCAAACACCTCCTGGATCGCGTAATAGGCCCGCTTGGGGTTGCGGAAATTGTCGATCAGACCGGCGCCCACGATCCAGTCACCGTCGTTGAGAGAATGGATGCCGATACCGGCGATGTCGGCATTGATGCGGCAGGCCTCGGCCATCAGCTTGTTGCCCGTGTAGTGGACCTCCTGGCAGGCAAGCATGAAGTCGTGAAAGGTCGGGAAGACCTGTTCCAGCCCAGTCCGTTCATAGACCGCCAGGTAGGAGTCGTGCAGACGCGCATGGATGCGGTAGTCCGGTGTGATGGGGTTGCCCTCGCGTCGGTATTGGGCCATGTTGGCTTCCAAATCAGGGATGCTGCCGTAGCCCAGTTCAGAGATATTGGTCAGCAGGCCGGGCTGGATATGGCTGCGCGTATGTTGTCCGAGCGAAGTGCGCCCCATCGCCTCCAATTCCTCTTCCGTCTTGCCCAACAACATCAGATTGTCGTAGTTCTGCTGAGCGAAGGGCGTGCCCGGGTAGTCGTGGACATCGTTGATCAGCGTTGGCTCGTATGAACCGGGCAGATAGATGCTGCACAGACCGGCAAAACCGCCCGCTTCGTCAATGATCAGCCGCCCCGGATCCAGCTCGCGCGCCTTCAGCGAAGTCGTATGCCGCAGCCGTTTCAGTCCGTCGCGCATGATCTCGTTGAACATCTCCCAGATGACGATCGAGGGATGGTTGCGGTCGCGCAGCACCATCTCCGTCACTTCATTCTCGATCCGTTGCCGCGTGTAGGGCGTGATCTGCGGCCAGTTGTCCATGCACTCCACCGGCAGCGCGCCCACGTACAGAACGCCCATCTCATCGGCCAGATCGTAGACGACCGGCGGCTGCGGCTTGCGCCAGGGCCGGATCATGTTGATGTTGCCCTCTTTGATCAGCCTGAACTCCCTCCTCAGCAACTCCAGATCCCTGGGATACGCCAGGGAATGAGGGTAGAAGGCCTCATTGAACGTCGTCTTCAGGATGATCTTCTTGCCGTTGAGATAGAAGCTCTTGCCCTTGGCCGTGAACTCGCGAAAACCGAAACGCGTCTCCACCCGGTCCGAAAGCCCATCCTCCAGCAGTACGCTTGTCGTCGCCAGATAGAGATAGGGATCATCGAGCTGCCACAGCCTGTGGTCGGCCACATCCAATTCCAGCGCCACCTCGGTTCTGCCCGGCCGCAGGCTGTGTTCTGCGCTCACCGCGGCCGACTGCGTGCCGTCTGCCCACGACGCGATCTGGCATTGCACCTCCGCCTTCCGGCTTATGAGACTGGCATTGCGCAGCGCCATCTCCACCAGCACATCGCCGGACCCAATGTCGCCCGTTACAAATACGCCCTCCACATAAACCGCGTCCGTCGCGATCAGCGAAACCGGCTGCCAGATCCCGCCGGCGATCGCGCCGCGCCAGTGGGGCATATCGTCCCGCCCCAGCCCGTCGATCACAACATCGCGTGTAATCAGCGGCGTGATGACCCGCACCACGATGAAATTCTCCGCGTCCGCATGCAGAAGATCATCGATCTCCAGCGCAAAGCCGGTATAGCCGCCTTCATGCGCGCCCGCGGCCTGGCCGTTGACCCAAACCTCCGCCCGGTAGTTTACCGCCTCGAACTGAACCCGGACCGTCTTGCCCTCCCAATCCTCCGGCAGACGGAAACTCTTGCCATACCAGGCCACGCCCTCGTAGTCCTGTCTGAACTCCTCCAGGCACGCCGGAACCGCAACCTCCTCGATGGCGTGGTAACCGTCGAACTGTTCTCGATCCTGCCAGTTCAGCGTGCGGCCTTTGTTGTCCTGATCGAAAATGACCTGCCAACTGCCATCAAGTGACATCGTCTGATGTGCTGTCGCTTCACTATTCGAACGCGGTGTTGAACTCATGGGCGGTTTCTCTTCCTTATCGTCTCTGGTTTCCGGATCTTCTTCTTCAGCAGCAAATATCAACGCAAGAGCAGGCCGTCACGAAAAATTGAGGCCCGCTTACAACTGTCTGAACTGTGATTCATCTGCCCACCATTCTGGGACGCCTGCGGGCGCAGACGCCCTCCGGCGGCTCCGGCCCGCTAAGGCGTGCCTGCGCACCCTTCGCCGCTAAGGCGGCTCAGGGCTGTCGTCGGCAAACCCCCGCCGCCGCCAGGGGCTGTCGCCCTTTATGGGCGGTCGGGCCTTCGGCCCTCCCTTGTGCGGGGGGACACCCCCCGCAACGCCCCCCTCCAACAACCCGTCCCGCCGCCGCCGCACTGGTCTCCGGCCCCTATCCCCTGCCCCTCCGCGGAATTCTCCATCAGCACTCGCCCGGTCGCCAGCCATCCTGAAAATCCTCACATCCTGCAAATCCTGATTCAGACAGCGCAGAACGCCCCCCTCCAAAAACCCGTCCCGCCGCCGCCGCACTGGCTCCTGCCACTATCCCCTATCCACTGGTGTTCACTAAAAACTGACCACTAACCACTGACCACTGCCCTTAAGGTCCCGCTTCACCTGTCGCCATGATCGTGCCCGCGGGCGGGAGCAGTTCGGCCCGGCCGGGGAGATCGTCGCCAATTTCCGCCAACCACTCCATCAGTTGCTGACGCAGCTCGGCCTGGATGGCTGCTTGGCTCGGCTCTTCTGTCAGGTTTTCCATCTCGTGCGGATCGGCCTGCAGGTCGTAGAGCTCGTCGCTGGCCTGCGGATTCCATACGTACTTGTAACGTTCATTGCGGATCGCGCGCACCGCGAAATTCATGCCGTTGTAGAGATTGTAGACGCCGTACGCCGTTTGCGGCCAATCCGCGGGGCGCGTGCCCGTGCCCACCAGCGGCAGCAGATCCCGCCCCGCGCGCGGCCGCTCCGCCGTTGCCGCGGCGTCTATGAGGCCGAAAAGCGTCTCGCCCACGTCGATCAGCGAAACGAAGGCATCCTGCGTTGCCTGCCCCCTGTCCGGCCTGCGTATGATCAGCGGAATGCGCCAGACCTCATCATAGAAATAGGCCCCCTTGTCGAAGCGGTTGTGCGCGCCCTCCATATCGCCGTGGTCCGCCACGAAGACCACCGTCGTCGACTCCCGCAACCCCAGTCCCTCCAATGTGTCCAGCACCCGCCCGATCGCTTCGTCTACCATCATGATATGGGCGTGCGAGTAGGCGACAACCGTCCGCCATTCCTCCTCATCCAGCGGCGAAGTGTCCATGCAGGGCCACCAGGCCACCGCGTGAAACCAGGGTCTGCCGGCGCAGTTATCTACCAGATTGACCGGTAGCTCGACCTTGGCTCTAAGCTCCTGCGCGATGCTGGCGTACGGCTCGGGCAGATGGTGCGGGAAGTGCGGCTCTGCCGAGGAGACGGTCAGAAAGAACGGTTTGCTGCGATCGCTTGCAGCCCACTCTTCGAGGAAACGGACGCCGTTCTCCATCACCGGAAAGGGCGGGCACTCCTCTTTGGGCTGCGCCGTATCGCCCCAGAAAGGAGCGCGACCTCTGATCAGACCGCGCGTCTGCCGGTCGTAATTCTCTTTGGCGAACTGGTAGGAGAAAGAGCTCGTCTCCGGATCGTAGGGCCGGCGCTGCGCCTCCGCGTCGGCGTCAAAACGGTGGGCGCCGCGCGCTTCGGGATTGATCGGCCCCAGATGCCACTTGCCAAAGTAGCCGACGTGATAGCCGAGCCGCGCGGCCTCGTCGATCCACATGCGTTCCGTCAGCGGCGGCGAAGGCTGTTGCGAATAACCCACCGCGTAGTTGTCCGTGATCCCCGAGTCGTGCGGCCAGCGCCCCGTCAGCAGCGTTCCCCGCGCCGGCGTACACAGCGGACAGGTGGTAAAGGCGTTGCTGAAAACCGTCCCCTCAGCCGCCAGCCGGTCGATATTGGGGGTAGGGATCTCCGCCCCGCAAAAACTAAAGGCCGATGCCGGCCACTGGTCCGTCAGGACAAAAAGAACATTCTCCGCGCACATCGAAAAGTCTCCATAAATTGCGACAAGCGAGAAGACGTGAAAGACGTCTCCCACTCCCCCTCACTCCTTGCCCCTGCCTTACCCCCTGCCCTTCCCCCTGCCCTTCCCCCTGCCCTTCCCCCTGCCCTTCCCCCTGCCTTACCCCCTGCCCTTCCCCCTGCCCTTCCCCCTGCCCTTCCCCCTGCCCTTCCCCCCGCCGTTCCCCCTGCCCTTCCCCCTGCCCTTCCCCCTGCCCTTCCCCCTGCCCTTCCCCCCGCCGTTCCCCCTCGCCCTTACCCCTTCGCCCCAGTCGTGGCGATCCCCTGGATGAAGTAGCTCTGGAAAACGAAAAAGATAAGAATGACCGGCAGCGAGGCCACAAACGAGGCCGCCATCAGATGGTTCCAGTCGGTCCCGTACTGGTCGCGGAAACCGTTCAGCCCCAGCGGAATCGTCCATTTGTCGATATCGTTCAGGACGATCAACGGCCACAGAAACTCGTTCCAGTTCCACAGAAAAGAGAAGATGGCAACCGTCGTCAATCCCGGAACCGCCAGCGGCAGCAGAATCTGCCACAATATGCGGAACGGCCCGCAGCCGTCCAGTTTAGCCGCCTCATCCAGCTCAAGCGGCAAGGTCAGGAAAAACTGGCGCAACAGAAAAATGAAAAAGGGACTGCCGCCCAGAAAATTGGGAACGATCAGAGGATAGTAGGTGTTGATCCAGTCCAGATTGCGATAGAGAATGAACAACGGGATCATCGTCACCTGCCAGGGCAGCATCATCGTCGCCAGCAATATGATAAAGAGAATATCTCGCCCCGGAAAGCGCAGGCGGGCAAAGCCGTAGGCAACAACCGCGGAAGAAAGAATCTGCCCGATCACGCTCGTGACCGTGACAAAAATCGAATTGCGGAAATAGAGGCCAAACGGCATCACCGTCAGCGCCTCGATATAGTTGCGCCATAGAATCGGTTCGGGCATCCATTGCGGCGGGTATTGGAAGACCTTCTCGATCGGTTTCAGTGAAGTGGAAATCATCCACAAAAAGGGTACCAGGAAAGCAGCCGCGCCCGCCAGCGCCAGCAGGTGCATCAGAGCCCTATTGGACCAGTGCAACAACTGATATCGATTGGACGGCCAACTGATTGTGGTTTTCATAATTGGCGCCTAGGGCTCGCTGTCAAGCGCCCCCAATCCTGCCTTCATAATGCACCCAGTGCTCCGACGAGCGCAGCACCGCCAGCGAGATGACCAGAACCACCACGAAGAGGACCCATGCCAGCGCCGAGGCGTAGCCCATGTGGAACCATTCAAAGGCATTGCGGTAGATGTAGAGGACCAGAAAGAGCGTGGCGTTGCCCGGGCCGCCCTTGGTCATAATGTATGCCTGCGTAAAAATCTGGAAGCTGCCGATCACGTTCATCACCAGGGCAAAGAGAACCACGGGCGACAACATCGGTAAAGTGATACTGAGAAACCTCTGCCATGTGTTAGCGCCATCGATCGTTGCTGCCTCGTAGAGATGGGACGGGATGCCCTGCAGGCCGGCCAGAAAGATGACCATGCCGGTGCCTACCTGCCACAGGCTCATGATTATCAGCGCCGGCAGCGCCCAGCGCGATGAATGAATCCACTGCGGCCCTTCGATACCAAACAGCCTGATGAAAGAGTTCAGAACCCCGTACTCCGGGTTGAAGATCCAGATCCACATCATGCTGACCGCCACCAGCGGAATGACCGCCGGCAGATAGTAGATCGTGCGGAAGAGGCGTCGGCCGGCAAGTTGCTGATTCATCAGCAGTGCCAGGGCCAGCGAAAGCATCGCTGAGAACGGCACGCGGAAGATGACATAAATAACGGTTACTTTGATGCTCTGCCAGAAGAGGTCGTCCTTGAACAACAGCTTCTCGAAGTTGCCCAGGCCGTTGAACTCGGGCGCGCTCAGGATACGCCATTCCGTCGAACTGATATAGAGAGCCGCCGCGATCGGCACCAGCTGAAATATGAGAAAACCCAGCAGCCACGGCGAAATGGCAATATAGCCGGCGATGGCTTCCTTGCGCGCGATGCCGCTCATGCGCGGTCGTTTCCCGATAGCGGGACTTCCCACGGCCTGACCGACCTGCGCCTGCCTGCTGCGCATCACCCCTCCTTCTCTGAGAATCAGTAATCAGTGGGCAGTAGCCCAGAGCGCGCCCCGCCGCCAGCCGCTAACCTATGCGCCGAACCAAAAGAGGAGAGGATTGTTTCCTCTCCTCTTCGGATCCATACAGAAAAAGCAGAGCGCTCAACGCATCAATTCTAATTTCCCCAGAATTCGGCCAGGATTTCGTCGACCTTGGGCCCGGCCGCCGCAACCGCGTCCTCAACCGACTTTTCCCCGAGGAACGACAGGTTCAACTCAGGCGTGATCACCCTGTCCATGATCTCGGTGATCGGCGCAAGCGTGGGCCAGACCTGCATGTGGGGCGCGCTGTCGATAAAGACCTGGCGCGTCGGCGGTTTGGGCAGCCCGGCGAAGGCGTCGCCCTCGGCAACATGGCTCATTGCCGGCACGTCGCCGATCGTCTGCGCCACGGTGATGTTGCTCTCTTCGTCGCTGATGACCTTGAGGTATTCCCACGACCATTCCGCGCTCTGTGTGCCCTTGGGAATGCCGTGTCCGTAATACTGTGTGTAACCAACCGGAGGCTGGCCGGCAGCGCGCGGCAGCGGCCCCACATCCCAATCCAGCCCCTCAACCCGCGTCAGCGCGCCGATCCCCCACGCGCCGGCCGTGAACATGGCCACCCGCCCAGCCGTAAACAGATCCTGCGGGCCTCCCAGCCCCTCGATCTCTGCCGGGCTGGGGGATACATGGTGCGTAAGCCGCAGGTCGGCCAGCCACTGCAACGCCGCTAATGCTTCCGCGCTCTCCAGGCCGGAGGACTGCTGGTCGTCTGACAGCACATCTCCGCCGCCGAGCCGCAGGAATGGATACCAGTAGGGGAAGAACATGCCGTACTGGTCGGTCCTGCCGTCGCCGTCGGTATCGGTCGTAAGCGCCTGCGCCGTCTCCAGGAACGAGTCCCAGGTCCACGTATCGTTCTCCCACGAGGTCGGCAGATCATCCAGGCCTGCCTCGCCGAAGAGCGCCCGGTTGTAATAAATCACGAATGGATTCCAGCCGCGCGGCACGGTAAACAGCTCTCCCTCATGCGTGCCCAGTTCGATGATGCGCGGATAAAACACATCAAAGGTGAACTCGTCGTCCGCGTTGGCGAACGGAACCACATCGAGCAGTGCGTTCTGGCCGCGGAAGAAGGGTTCCCATTTGTGGTTCAGTTGCATCGTATCCGGCGGTGTCCCCGCCGCGATCGCCGTCAGCACCTTCTCGCCGTACTGTCCGCCGGGTACCGAACTCTGGCTCGCTGTCACGTTCGGGAACTTCTCGGTCATCCGCTGGGCGAGGATTTCGCGGTCTTCGATAAATTCCGGCCGCGTAGCCCAGTACTGCGCCACCAGTTCGACCGGCTCTTCCGACATCGATGCGCCCTCATCGGCCGCAGCCGCGCCCGACTCTCCAGGGACCGCCGCACACGCGGCCAAGAGCGTCCCGCCCGCGACCAGCGCCGAACTCTGAAGGAAATGCCGTCTGCTCAACTTTCCAGTTGTCATAAGTCAATCTCCTTTGAATTGATGCTCTCTCACATTGCACTCTCGGTGATTCCTACCTCGACGAGCGTTCACGCAGGAACAAAAATTAGAATCGTAACGACCCGACCATTGTTAATTCCCGACCCTGATTGTAGCAAGCGAAGGCCGTTTCTCTACCCATCCCCTGCATTTCAGCGGCCTCCAGGGTTACTGACCACTGACCACTGACCACTGACCACTGACCACTGACCACTGACCACTGACCACTGACCACTGACCACTGACCACTGACCACTGACCACTGATCACTGACCACTGACCACTGACCACTGACCACTGACCACTGACCACTGACCACTGACCACTGACCACTGACCACTGACCACTGACCACTGACCACTGACCACTGACCTACTGCTTCATCCCGCTTAAAGCGATGCTGGAAATAAACTGTTTCTGCAGCATCAGGAAGACCACGACGACCGGTACACACGCAATTACCGAGCCGGCCATCTGGATATGGATCGACGTCACGAACTGGCCCTGCGCCATCGCCAAGGCCAAAGGCAAAGTGAACAACTCCTTCGAGTTGATCACCAGGACCGGCCAGAACAAAGTGTTCCAGATGCCCAGGAAGCTGAAAATGCCCAGGGCCCCCAGGCCGCCCCGGGAGAGCGGCAGGATAACGTGCAGGTAGATATGCCAGTGATTGCCGCCGTCGATCAAAGTCGCCTCGTCCAGGCTGATCGGGATCTGGTTAAAAAACTGGCGCAGCAGAAAAGTGCCGAATGGGCTGAACAGGCCAGGGAAAATGAGCGCAGTATAGGTATCGATCAGCCCGGCAGACCAGACCATCGTGTACAGCGGGATGATGGTCACGTAATGGGGGATCATCATCGTCGCCAGAAAGAGCATAAAGATGGCGTCGCGGCCGGGGAAGCGCAGGCGGGAAAAGGCATAGGCCCCCAGCGAACAGACGATCAACTGGCCAACCACCGACACGGTAGTGATGACGGCGCTGTTGATCAGCGCGCGGCCGATGTTGTAGTTGAGCACCGCATCGACGTAGTTGTTCCACTGCGGTTCAGCCGGTATCCAGATCGGAGGGAACGACTCGACCTCTTGCAATGTCTGCAGCGACGCCGAAATCATCCACAGGAAAGGGAACAACAACGCTGCCGCGCCCAGAGCAGTGAGCAACTGCAGGCCGACGGCTTCTCTGCGCCTAATCTTCATCAAAATCCTCCACGCCTGTTCGCGCTGCTGCTCGCAAACTTAGGCCTCACGCCTACACCTTTCAGCGGGTTGGGGCCAGCAGCTAT
Source organism: Caldilineaceae bacterium (assembly GCA_965220715.1). Lineage (GTDB taxonomy): Bacteria > Chloroflexota > Anaerolineae > Caldilineales > Caldilineaceae > Bin5. The sequence continues at coordinate 274,892 of OZ244843.1, read as the reverse complement.
CCACAAACTCTGCGGGCTGCCTACTGGTAGAAAACCCATCGTTTCTGCAGGATCCATTGGATGAGGGTAAAGAGCAAAATAATGACAAACAGAACCCAGGAAAGCGCCGCCGCGTACCCCATGCGCAGGTTCTGAAAACCGCGCGTGTAGATGTAGTAGCTCAAGGTCCGGGTCGAATCGGCCGGACCGCCGTCGGTCATGATGAATATCGGGTCGAAGATCTGGAGCGTGTTGATGATGCCGATGATCAGGGCGAAAAACATCGCCGGAGAGAGCAGCGGCAGCGTGATCTTCCAGAACTGTTGCAACCTCGATGCGCCGTCGATGCTTGACGCCTCGTAAAACTCATTGGGTATCGATTGCAGACCGGCCAGCAGAATAATTGTCTTCCAGGAAAGGGTCTTCCAGGTGATGGTGATGATGACAGCCGGCATAGCCCACTCAGGTCGTGACAGCCACGGGATCGAATCGATGCCCAGCGGACCCAGCATGGCGTTGATCGGGCCTTCCAGGCTGTACATGTAGCGCCAGGCGATTGCGACCGCCGCCCAGGTAGTGATCAGGGGCAGGAAGTAGATCGTACGGTAAAGGTCGATGCCGCGCATCGCGTTCTTCAGCAGCAGCGCCGCACACAACCCCAAGAGCGTGTTGAGCACCTCCAAACCAACTGTAATATACAGCGTGTTCTCAAGCGTGTGGTAGAAAGTCGCGTCAGTGGCAATTTCGATGAAATTCTTCAAGCCGACGTACTTTATCGGGTCGATAATGTTCCACTCGGAAACACCCAGCACCAGCGCGGTGGCGATGGGCAGCACCTGCAACAGGAACAGGCCGAGCAGGCTTGGCGCCAGAAACAGCAGCGCCACATAGAGATCCTTGTGTCGTCGCCCCCTGGGCCGCAAAATGGACCAGGGAGCAGATACCGTTTGCGCCTTTTGCCCGGTCGCCATCGTTGCTCTCCAAAATCGCGGTAGTGAAGAGAGAGAAGCAAGGAACAGGAACGCTTCTCCTTCCCTGCTTCTCTCTTCAAAATCCTGATTACTTCCTTCTCGCGGCTATGCCTCCAGCAGCGGCTCCGTCTCGGTCTTGATCTGGACGGCGGCGTCTTCGGCTGATTTCTCGCCGATGGCCACCAGGTCCATCTCGCGGTCCCAGATCTCCAGGAATTCCTGGTTGCGCCGGATGAAGGGCTGCGGCTGGACCGTTTCCATCATGAACAGGTACGATTCGGGATGCACGGGCGGTTCGAAGAGGAAGGAGTCTGACTCCATCGCCGCAACCACCGAGCTGCCGGCATGGCCGTTGCGCAGCAGGAACTGCGCGCCCTCCAACGATGCCGTGTACTGGATTACGTCCCAGGCCGCGTCGGGGCTGGCTGCGCCCACGGGGATTGTATACGAGAAACCGCCGGTCCAGGTAGCGTACTGCACCGACTTGGGCTGCGGCACGACGCCCCAGTTGATGTCCGAGCCTTCCATGCCCTTGCGGGTCCACGTGCCCACGTCGCGCAGGGCCAGGCGGCCCTGATCGAACAGGCCTCCGGCGCTGGCATCCTGCGAACGCAGGTTGGCCGGCCCCAGTTCATGTTCCAGGTAGAGGTCGAACTTCCACTGGATCGCCTCAACGGCAGCCTCCTGGTCCACCAGCACCTGGGTCTTGTCCTCGTTAAAGATATTGCCGCCGTTCTGCCAGATACGGTTGGAGATGTTCCAGATGCGCACCGGGCCGTTTGTCCAGCCCCAGATCTTCTCGTCGCCTTCTCCGCGCATCATCTCTTTGGCCGTCTCGACGAAGGTGTCCCACGTCCAGGTGTCGTTCTGAAAGTGTTCGTAGGGTGTCGTCACGCCAAACTCTTCAAACATGTCGATGTTATAGCCGATCCCCATCGGGTTCACTTCCGCCGGGATCGCGTACGGCTTGCCCTCCGACTTGAAGAAGTCGGTAATCACATCATAGAAATGGTTGTAGCCGGGCGCGTTGATGTCCCAGGTGGGATGCGCTTCAACATAGTGGGTAAGGTCGTTCAGGAAGCCGCGATTCTGGAAGCGGGCGAAGTCGAAATCGACGATCATGCCGACGTCGGGCAGGTCGCCCGACGCAAAGCGGGTCAACAGGCGGTCGTGGTACTGGGGGAAGGGCGCCGAAGTGATCGTGACGGTGGTATCGGACATTGTCTTTTGATACTCGTCCATCAGCAGGCCGTACGTGGCGTCCCACGAACCCCAAACCGTGAACTCGACCTCCGTCGGCTCGGCCATGCCTTCATCGGCCGAGCCCGCCGGCTCAGATGAGGCCGGGGCCGTTACGCCGGCGCACGCCGCCAGCAGCGTGCCGGATGTCAAAAGGGCCGAATGTTGCAAGAAACGACGTCTGCTCAGCTTGTGCGACTGCATACGAGTCTCCTTTTTTTGTGGATATGATTTTCCGGTCGGGCCAGGGGGCAGGCCAGGTTGTGTTCGATGCGCCCCTGCTAGAAAGGGGCGCGCGGGCTGCTTGCGAGGGAAGCCCTATCTTAACACAGATAGCGTCTATCTTATGCAGAAAGCATGTCCTGTCAAATCCGGTTTCGTCCGTACCGGTGCCGCCGGTTCGGAGAGGCATGGAGCAGACCGAAGAGGAGGAAAAGGCCCGGCGCAAAGTGCGCCGGGCCCGAGAAGGTCTCTGTTTTTTCCTCCGACTCTCGCAAGCGGATCAGCCCTTCAGCCCGCTGAGAGCGACGCCTCGCACAATATGACGCTGTAGCGCCAGGAAGAGGATGATGACCGGAATGATGGCCAGAGTCGAGCCCGCCATCTGCAACTCATACTGGTTGCTCTCCTGCACGCGCAGGTTGGCAATCGCGATCGGGAGCTTCTCCTCTGATACAGATGGGTAAGAAGGTTGATGCGACGGTCACATGCAGCAAATCAGGCCCATGGCTCCAGCCCCAATAGCTGTCTGCCCAGTCCGGTCAACTGCCCCGGCTTGCCGAACTTCTGCTCAAGTTCACGCGGATCGCCCGGATAGGCTTCGCCGCGCGGCGGCAGCCGTTCCTGCCAAGCTCTGATGCGGTACTGCCGTTCTTCCTCGTCTTTGGGCGGGTACATGGTGATGTACTGGGCCAGCCGCGGTCTCGTGCTGTGGTTGCGGCTGTTGCCGTGCGGCAACATACTGTCCCAGATCAGAAAATCCCCCGCCCGTCCGGGAATCGTCCTTATCTCCAGCCCTTCCGGATCGGGACGGCGGGGGTTGCGGTCCGCTGGCTGCGTCTTGACCCATTCATGGAACTGCCTGTGAAAACCCGGCGCGCACTGGAAGCCGCCCTGCTCAGCCGTTGTGTCGGTCAGATAGAGGACCCCCTGCACCATGCGCGGCAGGGGCCGCATCGTCGTGTCGATATCCCAGTGGAACATGCCGTTATAGTCCCAGTCGGGCGTGCGCGCCGGCGGGTTCATGTTGGCGCGGTCCATGCTGACCCACAGCTCTTCCTGCTGCCACACATCTGCGAATGCCTGGTAGATCTTGGGGTGCTGGCGATTGTCCCAAAGGGACTGGTGGTGAAACATCTCCAGCATGCCGGCGCGGCTTACCGGGGCCTCGTACCACGTTTCCGGGTCATCTCGGTCGACCTGGAGAAACGCCCAAATCGCATCGATAACCGCATCCAGATTCCCTTGCGGCACCGCATCGGGGATGATGACATAGCCGTTCTCTTCCCAAAAAGCGCGCTGCGCGGGAGTAAAAAGGCGGTCCTTTACCGGATGTTCAAGCGGCACGGCGACAGTCATAGCGCACTCCCGGTGACAGGAAATAATGAAGGATGTTTCGGGGTTTGCTGCGGATTCTAGCAGAAAAGGAACAGGCAAAGCAAACCAGGTTACGGTATCGGGGAAAACGACCTCCGGACGCACGCTGTGCAGGCTGTCAGGCGTCCGAAGCCTCTAGTTGCCCCGCAATCCTCTCCAGGCTGGCGACTACTGAGTCCAACACTTCATCATGTTCGGCTGTGGCCGGAATTTCAATCGGAATGCAGTGTTTCCAGTTGACTTCATGCACGTCGTCGGTCACGTTGTCCAACTTCGGTCGCTCATCATATTCAAACGTGAGCCACAAGGGTGTATCGCAGTGCCGCGCCCAACCTCCAAAATGAATGCCGAACCAAGTCTTTACGCCACCAAGTTGGATGGTCCAGCCGTAGCCTTCCTGTCTTGGACTAAATCTTTTTCTTTTCACAAACCCAGCATTCTTACCGCAACTGGTTGCCTCGTCAATAATCCCATGTAAGCTTGTCACCCGCTTCGCGAACTCTGGTTTCAACTCCTCCGGACGCCATGCCATGAAAGTGAACGCGTCCATCCGGTCGGCACGACCGCGCAGTTGTCTGATGTCGGAATCGTCGGCCGCGTCCGCGATGGAATCTGGATCAAGCTGTCCTGCGATTTTCTTCAAGCGATTGACAACAGAAGTCAGAATTTCGTCATAATCGACTACGGTCGGCAACTCAATCGGAATTCGGAAGTCCCAGCCAGTGCCAGGGTCAAACATTTCGTTGGTCAGTCTGGCCTGTTTCAATTGGCTATGTTTATCGCGACCGAATCTCAACCATAAGGGCGTATTGCAGTACTGCGCCCAAGAGAATACTTCAATGCCTAACCACGCCGCCACACCACCAAGTTGGATGCGCCGGCCGTAGCCTCCCCCTCCTCCTGCCGCGACACTCTTTGGCTTTAAGAATCCGGCGCTTCTACCACAACTGATCGAATTGTCAACCAGCCTTCGCAAGCCTTCTATCCGCCGCGCGAACTCCGAATCCAACTCCCCCGGACGCCAGGGGAGGGAATGGTCAGGGTCCGCGCGATCTGTAAGACCGCGTAGCTGCTTGATGTCGCCCACGGCGATCATGTCCCCGGCCTCACGGGCTTGTGTTTCCATGCTGTCGAGCAGAGCGGCCCAGCTAGTCAAAAGTAGGCGATGTTTTCCGCCGCCTATGGAAGCGGTACGTAAGTCACCCGAATCCGAATCGATGGCTAACTCAAACTTAGGTTCATTCTCCGTCGTCCGTTGACACAGTTCTGGCCACAGCGATTCCAGTCGCGCCACCGGCGCAACGAACAGGAGCGCCGCAGGGCGACCTCCCGGCAACTGTTCCAGATATTGGTTCGGCTGGTTCGGGGTCAGAGGGGCCCAGAACTTGGCTTCAATCAGTACTTGCTTTACCCATATGTCGTCAAATCCGATGAGGTCTGGGCGCTCCCCTTTTTCGCCTGCAACCTGAGTCTGTACTTTGGCTATAGTGCCAACCTGCGCGCCTCCAAGTCTCAGCGTCTCTTCCAGCGCCTCGCGTGCCGCCTCAGATTGAGACAGGATATGACCCAGCGCTTCGACAGCTACGTCTTCAATCCGGTTCGTGAGTCTAGGCGCAATGTGCGCAAACAAAGTCGTACCGTATGACATAATAAATGGCCTCTCGTGTGTAGTGGGCTTCTCACCCGTCGTTATATTTCGCAACGTCCAACTGTCAGAGCCGTCAGGCGTCCGCGTTCATAAGGTCGATCATGCCGCGCAGCTGGCGAACGCCTTCCTCCGACTCCCCATCCCCCGCCCCACCGACCACCCTCTCCATCAAATCCAGCAACGCGTCCCAACTGGTCAACATCAACCGCCGCTCCCCGCCGGACACCGTCGCCGCGCGCAAATCCCCCGGCGTCGTCGCTCCGATTATCGTAAACTGCTCATCCGCCCGCCGGCACAGCTCCGGCCACAACGATGCCAGCCGCGCCGCCGGCGCAACGAACAGAACCGCCGCCGGCCGGTCCAGCGGCAGCCATCTGAAATACCCGTTCGGCTGGCTCCGGGTCAGTTCTGTCCAGAACATGGCGCTAATCAGCACCCGCACCGCACCCTCATCGTCATAGCCGGCGAGGCACGGGCGCTCCCCTTCCACGCCAATATCTTGGCTGCTCACGCCGGCAAGGGTGCCGATCGCCGTGCCGCCCTCCCGCAGCGTACTCTCCAGCACGCAGCGCGCCGCCTCCGAGCGGGAGAGAATTTGCCCCAAGGCATCAACGACCTCGTCTTCAGTTTGGTCGGTGCGTCCGGCCGCGCAGTGACCGGATCGGGTAGTGTCAGTGGACATGATGAATCTATTTTCCTATGTTTCCGGCACCAAGCAGTTTCGTCGGAAATGAGGTTCGCAGAATGTCGCTGCGAGGCCTGCACGCAAACGCACAGCGAACGAGGGCCCTTTGGGGATACATTTTTCTGTGAATCAGTTTGTGCGTGAGAGGAGGTTGCTTCTTTGGCTATTCAGGAAGACCGCCGCCGCAGGCGGGCCAACTCGTCCGCCATCGCCTGTATCCGCTCATCAGCTTCTCGGCGGGCGGCCGCTTCGCCTTCCGCTCGTTGCTCTGCCGCTTGGCGCGCTGCAATTTCCGCACTGGCTCGTTGTGCTTCCTCTTCCCTTCGTTGCTCCGCCGCCCGGCGCCCCGCAATTGCCGCTTTGCGCGCCGCAGCCTCCGCATCGGCTCGTTGCGCTTCTGCTTTAGCTCTGTTGATGGCGATCTGCAATTTCGGTAGCACATACCCGGAATACACATCGTCCAGCGCCAGTTCCACTAAATCCGGCTGCCGCTCCAGATCCTCCATCCGAAACTGAAGCCCGGGCAACACCTCCGAACCGATGACGCCCTCAGCATCGGGCTGTATCTCCTCGTACTGGCCCCCCGAGATCAGCCGGTAGAAGCGCATGTGCTCGCCGCTGGGGTCGAGTATGTAGTACTCCTTCACCCCTGCCAGCGCGTAGTCCCGCCTCTTCTCTTCCGTATCCCTGAGCACTTCCGCGAGCGTGGAATCGGAGACCGCCTCCACGACCATGTCGCAGACCCCGCCAAAATGACGCTGGTCAACGCCTCCCCACGGCGCAGGGTTGCTTTTCAAGATCACGCCGATGTCCGGCTTGCGCACTGCCTCGCGCTGCCCGGAGGGCTCCGCAGGGTCCTCCATCGTCAGGACAAAGCCGGTCTCCAGATTGATCAGCTTGGCAATGGCATGCGTACTGATATAACGGCGCAGCAGATCGAGAAACCAGTTGCAGAGCACAAGTTGCGGCGCGCTGTGTGGGGGTTTGGCCTCCAGTCTGCCGTTGTTCCATTCGTAGCTTACGTCAATGTCCCGGTAGGGGTTCTCATACCACCTGGCCCAGTACTCTTCAAGGGTGACGTAGCGGCCGTCGTCGGGCGCAAAGCGACTGACAGACGGGCCGGGCTGCGCAAGAGGTTCCGCTTGCATGGACGAGCTTGCAGGCTCAGGCAAATCTGTCCTGGTCGCCTGGGATGTATCAGGCTGGGATTGGGAACTGTCGAGCAAGGTTTTTCTGGATTCCATGCTGCCTCTTCCGGCATTGCGGCTGTGCGCAACACGGACTACGTGTTGGCATTCTATCATCACTGCAGCTGCTCGGATACAGTCGCTGGCGACCCCAGGGCGACCGCGACTTACGCTGCAAGTCCCGGAAAAGGGAGTCGCAATTCCAGCTGGCAGGTTTGCGTTTTGGGGCGATTTCGGGGCCACACGCGCCGCGACCGAAGGGGTTCTTTGGGGATACAATCACTTGCAAGCAGGTTGTGCCTGAGAAGAGTGCCCTGCTCTAGGGATTCAGGAGGACTGCCGGCGCAGCCGGTCCAACTCCTCTGCCATCGCCCGTATCTGCTCGTCGGCTTCTCGGCGGGCGGCTGATTCCGCCTCCGCTCGTTGCTCCGCCGCTTGGCGCGCCGCAGCTTCCGCATCGGCTCGTTGCGCTTCCTCTTCCGCTCGTTGCTCCGCCGTTCGGCGCGCCGTAACTTCCGCTTGGCGCGCCGCAGCTTCCTCTTCCGCTCGTTGCTCCGCCGCTCGGCGCGCCGCAACTTCCGCTTGGCGCGCCGCAGCTTCCTCTTCCGCTCGTTGCTCCGCCGCTCGGCGCGCGGCAGCCTCCGCATCGGCTCGCTGCTCTTCCTCCTCCGCTCGTTGTGCTTCTGCTTCAGATTTGGTGACGGCGATCTGATATTTCGGTATCACATACCCGGAATACACATCGTCCAGCGCCAGCTCCTCTAAATCCGGCTGCTGCTGCATATCCTCCATCCGAAACTGAAGCCCAGGCAACACATCCGAACCGATTACGCCCTCGGCATCGGGCTGTATCTCCTCGTAGCGCCCCTCCGGAATCAGGCGGTAGAAGCGCATGTGCTCGCCGTTGGGGTCGAGAATGTAGTACTCCTTCACCCCGGCCAACGCATAGTCCCGCCTCTTCTCTTCCGTATCCCTGAGCACTTCCGCCGGCGTGGAATCGGACACCGCCTCCACAACCATGTCGCACACCCCTTCAAAATGACGCTGGTCAACTCCTCCCCACGAAACCGGGTTGCTGTTCAGAATCACGCCGATGTCCGGCTTGCGCACAGCCTCGCGCTGTCCCGAAGGCTCCTCAGGATCCTCTATCGTCAGGACAAAGCCGGTCTCCAGATTGATCAGCTTCGCAATCGCATATGTACTGACAAAACGGCGCAGCAGATCGAGAAACCAGTTGTAAAGGTCGAGTTGCGGCTCATTGGGCAAAGGTTTGGCCTCCAGCTTGCCGTTGTTCCACTCGTAGCTGACGTCAATGTCCGGGTATGGGTTCTCATACCACTTGGCCCAATACTCTTCCTTGGTGACGTAGCGGCCATCATCAGGAGCAAAGGGATTGACAGGCGAGCCCGGCGGCGCAAGAGGTTCCGCTTGCGTGGACGAACTTGCGGACTCAGACACTCCTGTCTGGGCCGCCTGCGATGAATTTACCTGCGTTTGGGAATGGTCGCGCAAGGCTTCTTTGGATTCCATGCTGCCTCCTCCGGCATCGCGGCTGCGCGCAACACACTTGGCATGGGCACATTCTATCACCATTGCAGCTATTCACCCATAGTCAGTTCGCGACCCCAGGGCGGTCCCATTTCAATTCTGTAAGACCTTGAGAAGGCAGTCGTGATTCCAGTCAGCACGTTTGCGTCATGCGGCGATGCCGGCTTGAGCAGTTGTCCCGTGGCGCAGGAGATTGAGTGCCATGCGTCGTAAGATAGCCATGTTATGCTGCGCATGGCCTAGGCGAATCAATTGGGTCAAAGTCGTGTGGCACTACCTGGGCCGAGTCCGGCTCAGGGCAAAACGTACCGCGAACGAGGGCCCTTTGGGGATGTATCCGCTTGCGAACAGGCTGTGCGTGAGAGGAGGTTACTGCTTCGGTTTTTCAGGAGAACTGCCGGCGCAGGCGGGCCAGCTCTGCCTTCATCTCTCGGAGCCGCTCTTCAGCTTCTCTGCGGGCGGCAGCTTCCTCTTCCGCTCGTTGTACTGCCGCTGCGAGCCGATGTTCTGCCGCTTGGCGCGCCGCAATTTCCGCTTCGGCGCGCTGTGCTTCCGCACTGGCTCGTTGCTTCTTAGCGGCAGCCTTGGCGAGGGCGGCCCGCAAACCGGGAAGCACATACCCGGAATACACATCGTCCAGCGCCAGCTCCATGATATCCGGCTGCCGCTCCATATCCACCATCCGAAACTGAAGCCCCGGCAACACCTCCGAACCGATTACGCCCTCGGCATCGGGCTGCATCTCCTCGTACTGTCCCCCCGGGATCAGGCGGTAGAAGCGCATATGCTCACCGCTGGGGTCGAGAATGTAGTACTCCTTCACCCCGGCCAACGCATAGTCCCGCCTCTTCTCTTCCGTATCCCGGAGCACTTCCGCCGGCGTGGAATCGGAGACCGCCTCCACAACCATGTCGCACACCCCATCGAAATGACGCTGGTCAACTCCTCCCCACGAAACCGGGTTGCTGTTCAGAATCACGCCGATGTCCGGCTTGCGCACCGCCTCGCGCTGTCCGGACGGCTCCTCAAGGTCCTCTATCGTCAGGACAAAACCGGTCTCCAGATTGATCAGCTTTGCGATGGCATGAGTACTGATATAGCGGCGCAGCAGATCGAGAAACCAGTTGCAGAGCACGAGTTGCGGCGCGCTGTGTGGGGGTTTGGCCTCCAGTCTGCCGTTGTTCCATTCGTAGCTTACGTCAATGTCCCGGTATGGGTTCTCATACCACTTGGCCCAGTACTCTTCCAGGGTGACGTAGCGGCCATCGTCGGGCGCAAAGGGATTGACAGCCGGGCCGGGCTGCGCAAGAGATTCTGCCTGCATGGACGAGCCTGCAGGCTCAGGCAAATCTGTCCTGGCCGCCTGGGATGTATCAGACTGGGTTTGGGAACTGTCGCGCAAGGTTTCTCCGGATTCCATGCTGCCTCCTCCAGCATTGCGGCTGCGCGCAACACGGACTACGAGTTTGCATTCTATCACCACTGCAGCTGCTCCGCTAGAGTCGCTTGGCAACCCCAGAACGACCGCAACTTACACTGTAAGTCCCTGAGAAGGGAGTCGCAGTTCCAGCCAGAAGGGTTGCGTTTTGGGGCGATATCAGGGCAATACGCGCCGCGACCGAGGGGGTTCTTTGGGGATACAATCACTTGCAAGCAGGTTGTGCCTGAGAAGAGTGCCCTGCTCTAGGGATTCAGGAGGACTGCCGGCGCAGCCGGTCCAACTCCTCTGCCATCGCCCGTATTTGCTCGTCGGCTTCTCGGCGGGCGGCTGATTCCGCCTCCGCTCGTTGCTCCGCCGCTTGGCGCGCCGCAGCTTCCGCATCGGCTCGTTGCGCTTCCTCTTCCGTTCGTTGCTCCGCCGCCCGGCGCGCCGCAACTTCCGCTTGGCGCGCCGCAGCTTCCGCATCGGCTCGTTGCGCTTCCTCTTCCGTTCGTTGCTCCGCCGCCCGGCGCGCCGCAACTTCCGCTTGGCGCGCCGCAGCTTCCGCATCGGCTCGTTGCGCTTCCTCTTCCGCTCGTTGCTCCGCCGCTCGGCGCGCGGCAGCCTCCGCATCGGCTCGTTGCTCTTCCTCCTCCGCTCGTTGTGCTTCTGCTTCAGATTTGGTGACGGCGATCTGATATTTCGGTATCACATACCCGGAATACACATCGTCCAGCGCCAGCTCCTCTAAATCCGGCTGCTGCTGCATATCCTCCATCCGAAACTGAAGCCCAGGCAACACATCCGAACCGATTACGCCCTCGGCATCGGGTTGCATCTCCTCGTAGCGCCCCTCCGCAATCAGGCGGTAGAAGCGCATGTGCTCGCCGTTGGGGTCGAGAATGTAGTACTCCTTCACCCCGGCCAACGCATAGTCCCGCCTCTTCTCTTCCGTATCCCTGAGCACTTCCGCCGGCGTGGAATCGGACACCGCCTCCACAACCATGTCGCACACCCCTTCAAAATGACGCTGGTCAACTCCTCCCCACGAAACCGGGTTGCTGTTCAGAATCACGCCGATGTCCGGCTTGCGCACCGCCTCGCGCTGTCCGGACGGCTCCTCAAGGTCCTCTATCGTCAGGACAAAACCGGTCTCCAGATTGATCAGCTTCGCAATCGCATATGTACTGACAAAACGGCGCAGCAGATCGAGAAACCAGTTGTAAAGGTCGAGTTGCGGCTCATTGGGCAAAGGTTTGGCCTCCAGCTTGCCGTTGTTCCACTCGTAGCTGACGTCAATGTCCGGGTATGGGTTCTCATACCACTTGGCCCAATACTCTTCCTTGGTGACGTAGCGGCCATCATCAGGAGCAAAGGGATTGACAGGCGAGCCCGGCGGCGCAAGAGGTTCCGCTTGCGTGGACGAACTTGCGGACTCAGACACTCCTGTCTGGGCCGCCTGCGATGAATTTACCTGCGTTTGGGAATGGTCGCGCAAGGCTTCTTTGGATTCCATGCTGCCTCCTCCGGCATCGCGGCTGCGCGCAACACACTTGGCATGGGCACATTCTATCACCAAATGTACCTCCTCGGCTACAGTCAAGACACGACCATGCCAAACATTCGCGCCTCGGAGCGAGTCCAGCGCAAGTATTTCTCACTCCTTACTCCTTGTCTTATGGGCGGTCGGGCCTTCGGCCCTCCCTTGTGCGGGGGGACACCCCCCGCAACGCCCCCCTCCAAAACCACGCCTCGCTGCCGCCGCGCTGTTCTCCCGCCCCCTATCCCCTGCCGTTCCCTCCATCAGCACTCGACCGGTCGCCAGCCATCCTGAAAATCCCCAAAAATCCTGCAAATCCTGCTTCAGACATCCCCCCCAAAAATTTCCACGATTGACAGACCCCCCTGACCTGTGCAAAATTGACTCTGCATTCCGATATATGAAATTTCCTGCACGGATTCAGGCTACGGGCTGTCAAAGGCGTTCACACACCTGTGTGCCGTCAATATTGAACCGCGCGATCTACCTGCCGCGAAAGAACAACTCACCATGTTGGTAACCGGTCTCCGCACGGGGCGATGGGCCAGATTCTGGAACAGGTACGGTTTTATCCTCGCCGTCCTCACCCCCATCCTGCTCTGGTTCACCATCTTTTCCTTCGGCCCCATCCTCTACGCGCTCTATGCCAGCCTGACCAATATTCACAGCCTCGACCCCAGCATGGCCAAGTTCGTCGGCCTCAAGAACTACATCTCCCTGTTGGACGATAGGCGTTTCCTGGCGTCGATGAGCAATGTCTTCAAATTCGTCCTCGTCAAGGGGATCCTCAACATCCTGCTCTCGCTTGGGCTGGCGCTCCTGCTGGAGCGGCTGCGCCGCGGCCGCAATTTCTATCTCTTCTTCATCTTCATGCCTGTCGTCATCTCCCAGGTGGCCGTCGCCATGCTCTTTCTCTGGCTTTACGACCCCCGCCTCGGTCTCATCAACTACCTGCTCAGCCTGGTCGAGATCCCGCCCCAGAGCTTCATCCGCAGCACAGCCCAGGCCATCTACAGTGTAGCCGTCGCCGACGTATGGAAGACATACGGCTACGCCGCCGTGATCTTTCTGGCCGGCCTGCTCGATATCCCCCAGGACTACTACGAGGCGGCCAAAGTAGACGGCGCCACGCGTTGGCAGACCTTCTGGCGCATCACCCTCCCCCTCCTGAAAAATCCACTCGTGCTGGTCATGGTCCTGATCGTGATCGACGGTGTCCAGCACTTTACCATGGTACAGGTGATGACCGGCGGCGGTCCGGCCGACAGTACGCTCATGCCCAGCATCCTCGTCTACAACTATGGATTGGGCGCCAATAACTACCGCATGGGGTATGCCTGCGCCATATCTTTCATTATGTTTGTCGTAATTATGGCGGTTACAGTATTCCAACTTCGTCTGTTCCGTTCTCTCTACGACTGAGCGGGCAGTCCCAGACGGCGCGAGGAGAGCAGTGACAATTCGAGGGGAGAGGCGACTGCCATGACCGAGATCAGCCTCGATCGCAAAACGGGCGCTCCGCTGCCATCCGGCGCAGCGGGGGCCGATGCCGGCATACGCCTGCGCGAGCGCCTGGTTACTCTTGTCACCCATCTGGCCCTGGTAATATTCGCATTCATCGCCTTCGGCGCCATGCTCTGGATGGTCCTCGCCTCCTTCAAATCGGCGTCAGAGATCATCGCCATGCCGCCCACCTTCCTGCCCGAGGCCCCCACCCTGGGCAGCTATGCCCTGATCCTGCGTGAACAGGCGTTCGGACGCTTCTTTATCAACAGCATTGTCGTCGCCCTGCCGACTGTATTGCTCATCCTTTTCAGCAGTTCGATCGCCGCCTTTGTCTTCGCCAAGTTTGACTTTCCCGCCAAGGAGCTCATCTTCACCATCATATTGAGCACGCTGATGGTGCCGCCGGCGGTTACCCTGCTGCCGCTTTTCCGGCTGGTCAGCACTCTGGGATGGGCCGACACCTATCAGGCTCTGATCATCCCGGTCTGTGTCAGCGCCTTCGGCATCTTTCTGCTGCGCCAGTTCATGGAGGGCCTTCCCTCGGAGCTGCTCGATGCCGGACGCATAGACGGCGCATCCAACTGGTGGATCTACCGCCATATCGTCCTGCCCCTCTCGATCTCCGCCCTCAGCGCGCTGGCGATCTTCAGTTTTCTGGCCAATTGGGATTCCTACCTCTGGCCACTGGTGATCATCTATGAAGAAAAGATGAGGACGCTGCCCCTGGGGTTGGCCTACCTGCTTGGTTGGTCCAGCCGGCCGCGCTACGATCTCTTCCTGACCGGAGCAGTGATCACCGTGGTTCCCGTCGTCGTCTTCTACTCGATATTCCAGAGTCGCTTCGTGCGCGGGGTGACACTTACGGGGCTCAAATACTGACGGGCGGGAAGCCGGCTGTCCGGTTCTCTGCTCATTCTCTGACGGTTCGTGAACCTACCTGCAGAAGCTACATATATTTGGCAACTGTCTTTTTCAACACATCAGCAGCAGAGGAGAGAACGATGAACCAGAACCAACTGACGCGCCGCCAACTGCTCCAATTGTCCGCCGGCCTCGGCACAGTCTCAGTCTTAGCCGCCTGCGTGCCCGCGGCTGCCGAGCCTGCCGGCGACAGTGGCGGAGGGGCGGCCCCGGATATGGCAATGACCGAGCTGAGCCTGTGGTCAATGAGTTACCCGCCCCATGACAATGCCTGGAATATGCTGGCCGACCAGTACAACGAGGCCAACGACGAACGCAATGTCACCGTTGAACCCAAGACCGACCCGTGGACCACCTACGCCTCCGGCCTCAGCGCCGGCACCGCCGGCGACCTCCTCTCCATCCATGGCGCCGCCGCCGCCTCCTTCATGGCGACCAACACCCTCCTCCCCCTCACCGAAACCCTCGGCGGTATGGGTACCATCAAAGATCGCTTCTTCTCAGCCGTGATGGACTACTACACCTACCAGGGCGACGTCTACGGCATCCCTCTTCACAACAACACGCCGGGCATCGGCTTCATCACCAACCTCGACCTGTGGCAGGAAGCCGGCATGGAGCCGCCCCTGACCTACAACCATTGGGATGATGTCTGGCAGGACGCCGCCTCGTTGACGCAGACTGACGACGACGGCAACATCACTGTCGCCGGCCTCTCCATGCGCAACTATCACAACATCCAGTATCTGTGCGGCGCCATCTACGAGCAGGGCGCCACCTACCTGAATGAAGAGACCGGCGAGTGGAGTGTCAATACGCCCGAAGGGATCCGCGCCCTCACCGAGCTGTTCCACGACCCGATCTTCACCCACGAGGTCGACTCGCCCGATCTGCCCGCCGTCTTCAACGGGCTCGCTGAAGGGCGCATGGCCATGGGCGGCATCTGGATCGATTACATCCCCTTCGCCGCCACGGCATTCCCCGAAGGCAACTTCGGCTTCACCATGCGGCCCGGCATCGACGGCGCCGACCCCGTCGTCGTTGGCGAAGGCGGCTGGGGCCTCAACGTAAACGCCGCATCCGAAAATCCCGAGGACTCACTCGACTTCATCGAATACCTCAACGACGATGATGTCATGATCCAGTGGCTGCAATCCCAGCATTCGTTGCCCTGCGTCTTCTCGCTGCTCGACCATGAGTGGTACTCCAGCGACGAAGCCAAATTCCTGCAGCCGGCCCTTGCTACCGTCCAGGACTGGGTCTGGATCGGGCCGGTCGGCACCAAATATGCCATGGATGACGTCTTCTGGCCGTCGCTTGAGGAGCTTTCCCTCGGCGCCATCAGCGTCGAAGATCTGGCCGCCCGCCTCGACGAAGACCTGACCGCAAGGGTGCAGAGTTTCCGCGAAGACACCGGTTACGAGTGGTAATGCGCATACAGGGAGGGGTGAGTAAAGGTTTCTCACTCCTCTCTCCTCTTCACCTTCTCCTCGATCCAGCCCCAATTCAGGCTTCTGCAGGCGCGCCAATATCTGCGGTCGCAAAAGCCTTCACAAGGAGTTGAACATGAGCAACTGGTTTCAGATACTGCGCGAGCAGCTGCAACTCCCCAATATCACCGCAGACGAGACAACCGTCCCCTTTGGCATCGGCGGGATCGCGCCCGAATCCTGGCGTGTTGCCGGAATACAGAGCGCCGGCAATTCAGAACACGTCCTCACGGCCCATACCGACGACGGCGCCGAAGTCCAGTGGCATATGCGCTTTTTCCCCGACACGCGCGCCGTGGAATGCTGGGGACAACTGACCAACCGCGGCAGCCGGCCGCTGCAAAATCTGAGCGAATGCCTCACCTGGGATCTGGACCTGTTGCTCCAACCGGCCTTCGGCGAGCCATGGGTCCGCCGCGTGAACGGCGTGCAGTTTCTGCCCAACTTCTTCCCGCCCCACGACTTTGCCATCGTCGACCGCCAGCTTCTGAAGACGCCGCAAGTCTATGCCCCCTTCGACATCATGGCCGGCGACGGCGGCCGCCCTTCCGACGGCCATCTCCCCTGCGCCATCGTCTGCGACGGATCGCGCAGCCACGGTTTTGCGCTCTTTCTTGAATGGTCCGGTCTCTGGCGCATCAGCCTCACGCAGGAGACACGCGAGGTAAACGACCCCGATACCGACTGGCCGGTCCGCCTCCAGGCCGGTCTGTGGGGGCTGGCGCTGCACCTGCAGCCAGGCCAGTCACTGCCGCTGCCCCGTGTCCTTCTGACAGCCTTCGACGGCAACCTCGATGACGGCGGCAACGCCCTGCGCCGCCATATCCGCCGCCATGTCATGCCCTCCCTGGGCGGCGAAGAGGTCCTGCCCCCGGCTACCTTCAATCACTGGTTCGCCTTTTCCAACAACTACACCGACCAGAGCCTGCGTCCCGCGGTCGATGCTTCAGCCGCTGCCGGCCTGGAGTACTTCTGTGTCGACGGCGGCTGGTTCGCCGGCGATTTTCGCGACGGCATCGGCAACTGGAGCAAAGGCGATCCCAAAAAGTTCCCCAACGGCATCGCCCCCTTCGCCGACTATGTGCGCTCCAAGGGGTTGAAATACGGCACCTGGTTCGAGCCGGAGTGGGCCAACAAGGACAGCGAAATCTACCGCGCCCATCCGCAATGGTTCTGGGTGACGCCCGAGCGGCCCTCGGTTATGCGGCCCGGGTTCCACTTTCAGCACCCCGAATTCGCCCTCATCAACCTGGGCCTGCCTGAAGTGCGCCAGTGGTGGCTGGATCGGTTCGTGCGCGCCTACGAGGAATGGGGCATGCGCTGGGTTCGCTGGGACTATAACCAGGACCCGCGCTCCAACTGGGAGCACAACGTGGCGCACGGCGATATCGGCTGGCGCCAGATCCAGCATGTGCAGGGCCTCTACCAGGTCCTGGACGACATTCTGGAAGCCTGTCCGGAACTGTTCATCGAACAGTGCGCCAGCGGCGGCCATCGTATCGAGCTGGGCACCGTGCGCCGCGGCCACAGTTTCTGGATGAACGACCACACCACCCACTCCGCGCTCGTGCGCGCCCTGCAGCACGGCCTCAACACCGTCCTGCCCGGCAACTATGCCAACACCAACATCTGCCAGCAGCGCCATGACTTCACCACCTACGACTACCTCTCCCATGCCGCTGGCGGCTTTGGCTACAGCGGAAAATTGTGGGAAGCGCCCGCAGCCGACTTCGAGCGCTACCGGGCCGCGGTCGAAGACTTCAAAGCCTACCGGGGCCTTCTGCTGGGCGACTACCAGCGGCCCACCGGTCAACCCTCCAGCGCCGACGAATACGCGCAGGTGATCTTCAGTGATGGCGGACGCTCTGTTACAATGGAGTTCAACGCCGATTCTGCGGGCAGCGCCAGCCTCAATATGACGTAAGCGAGGACTGAGAAACCCCGGCAGGAGCGGTCGGGAACTGGCTTCTCCCCCATTTCCCCTCCAGACAGACCACTATTCACTCACCACCTGTACAGGCTACAACCTATGACATCGACTGCGGCGAACGTTGAAAACAAGGTCATCCTCATCACCGGCGGCGCGCAGGGCATTGGCGGTGCCGCCGCGCAGCTGTGCGCCCAGCGCGGCGCCGAGGTGATCATTACCGATATCAAGGACGAAACCGGCGAGGCCCTGGCCGCGTCTCTGCGCGCCGAGGGCTGCAAGGCCCGCTACACAACCCTGGATGTGCGCCTCCACGAGCACGCGCAACGAGTCTTCGGCGAAGTGAAACAGCGCCACGGCCGCCTCGACGTCCTCATCTGCTCCGCCGGCGTTCTGCGGGGTCCCATGCTGTTGCCCGACGCCTTCCCCGTCGACGTTTTTGACGACGTGATAGCGGTCAACGTGCGCGGCGTCTTCCTCTGCGTAAAGGAAGCCTACCCTCTGCTGGAGGCCAGTGGGAAAGGGGTGATTCTGCTGGTTGGCTCGGGCGCCGGCGTCACCGGCGGCAGCTCTTCAATCGCCTACGGCACCAGCAAGGGCGCCGTCAATGGGATGGGAATGACGCTGGAAAGTCACCTTGCCCGCAAGGGCATCCGTGTCAACGTCGTCTGTCCCGGCGGTATCGAGACAGAGTTGAAATTGCGGCAGATGCGCGAAGCCGCTGAGGCGCTCGGCCAGGATTTCGACCTGGAGGATGCTCGCTCCCGTCTGGGTGATCCCGAAGGCGTCGGCGCGGCGCTGGCCTTCCTCGCCTCCGATGATGGCCGCTATGTGCGGCGCAATCTCTTTACTCGCTGACACTGCCCGCAGACGAGGAGTGAGGAGGTCCGCTCCTTTCTCGCTCCTCCTCACCCCGCGCTCAGAGCGCGCAGCGCCGGCGCACTGAGCAATGCCTCCTCGCCCGCTTGCCTCTCCTCTGTGGGTGTTCCCTGCAGTTGTCGTATAATAGAGCGCATAGTTAATAGAGCGCATAGTAAAAATCCGCACCCTTCAATGCCTGCGCGCAACCAGGTGCGGCGCCAGGCACTGGGCAGCGCCCTCGACCACACGGAGAACGATTTCATGCCAATAAAAATCGCAATGATCGGCGCCGGCTCGATCGGCTTCACCCGCAAGCTGATGCACGACATTCTCGCCGTGCCCGAGCTGGCCGACACCCACTTCGCCTTTATGGATATCAACGCCGGCAATCTGGACATGGTGGTGCAGCTGGCGCAGCGGGACATCGACGCCAACGGTCTGCCCGCCGCCATCACCCCCACAACCGACCGCCGCGCAGCCATCGCCGACGCCGACTATGTGATCTCGGTCGTGCGCCAGGGCGGACTCGCTGCCTTCCAGTTGGATATCGACATCCCCCTCAAGTACGGCATCGACCAGTGCGTCGGCGATACCCTCTGCGCCGGGGGCATCATGTACGGCCAGCGCACCATCCCCGCCCTGCTCGACGTCTGCGCCGACATCCGCGCACTGGCTAAGCCCGATGCCCTCTTCCTCAACTATTCGAATCCGATGGCCATGAACGTCTGGGCCTGCAACCAGTATGGCGGCGTGCGCACGGTTGGCCTCTGCCACGGCGTGCAGGGCGGCCACTGGCAGATCACCCGCTGCATCGAGGAGTGGGCCAAGCGGGAAGGCCTGATCGCGGCCGACGAAACGCTGCACCGCGATGAGGTCGATATCATCTGCGCCGGCATCAATCACCAGACCTGGTACACCCAGGTGCAATGGCGGGGCATCGATATGGTGCCGCGCATGTTGGAGCTGTTCGAGGGCCACCCCGAATATCCCACCAGCGAAAAGCTGCGCATCGACATGATCCGCCGCTTCGGCTACTACACCACCGAATCCAACGGCCACGTCAGCGAATATGTGCCCTGGTACCGCAAGCGCCCCGATGAAATCAACGACTGGATCGACCTCTCGCGCTGGATCAACGGCGAGACCGGCGGCTATCTGCGCGTCTGCACCGAAGGCCGCAACTGGTTCGAGACCGACTTCCCCAACTGGATGAAGCAGGAGCCGCCGCGCATCGCGCCCGACCGGCGCAGCGAGGAGCACGGCTCCTATATCATCGAAGGGCTGGAGACGGGGCGTCCCTACCGCGGCCATTTCAACGTCATCAACCAGGGCCACATCACCAATCTGCCCGATGGCTGCTGCATCGAGCTCCCGGGCTATGTCGATAAGCACGGCTTGAACATGCCCGTCGTCGGCGACCTGCCCCTCGCCTGCGCGGCCACCTGTGCCGCCAGCGTCCAGGTCCAGCGCATGGCGGTCGAAGCGGCCGTCCATGGCGATGTCATGCTGCTCAAGCAGGCCATGCTGCATGACCCTCTGACCGCGGCCGTCTGCAATCCGGAAGAGATCTGGCAGATGACCGATGAGATGCTGGTGGCGCAGGCGCGCTGGCTGCCGCAATACCAGGAGCATGTCCCCGCAGCGCAGGCCCGGCTGCAAGAAGCCGAGCGTAACAATACCCGCGCGCAGCTGCGCGAGAACTGGAAAGGCGCGGCGCGTCTGCATACCAAGAGCGTTGCCGAGATGGCGCAGGACAAAGCCGCGGCAACCATGAACGCCGCGGCCGCCGATAAAGGCGAGATGACCAAGGAACCGGCCTGATTTAGAATCAAGGAGTCAACATGTCAATACAACTGACGCAGGAACAACTCGACAGCTACCGGCGCGACGGATTTCTGGTGGTGGAAGGGCTGTTGGAGCAAGATGAGGTAGAGGGGCTGCGCACCCGTCTGCGCGAGTATACCCACGGCGGCCGCTCGCAAGAGCGGCTTCAGGTGCAGATCGAGCCGCGCGTCCAGCGCGGCGAGTTGCACGTCGACGCGCCGGGCGATGGAATCCGCAAAATCGACGGGTTGGTGGAGTCCGATGATCGCTTCCACGCGCTGGGGAGCAACGGCAACATCGTCAGCGTTCTCGAACAGATCGTCGGGCCGGACATCAAGATGTTCCGCAACGCCGCGTTATTGAAACCGCCGGAAGTCGGTTCGGCCAAGGGCATGCACCAGGATTCACCCTATTGGCCTATCGAGCCGATGGATCTCTGCTCCTGTTGGTTCGCCTTCGACGACGCTACCGAGGAGAATGGCTGCATGGCCGCCATTCCCGGCAGCCATAAGCGGGGGCCGCAGCCCCACATCAACGTGACCGATGACTTTGTCGTCGATCCCGACTACTATGAACAGGCCGATATGCAGCTGGCGCCCGTGAAGGCGGGCGGCGGCCTCTTCTTCCACTCGCTCTTGCTCCACTATACCGCGCCCAACCGTTCGGACAGTTGGCGGCGCGCAATCGCGCTCTCCTACATGTCGGCGCGTTCCAAGTACACGAGGGACGGCGAAGGGCCGGTCTATCATCACATCCAGGGCCGGACATTCGACGGCTGCGTACGCTGATAAGCGCACTGCCTGGTGCCCAGCGCATGTCGACGATTGACAGTTTATAACTAACGTTACACGGGCGTTGACGAACATTTTCAGATTTTCACTCTCTTGACAATTGTCCTCTTGTGTGTTAATACACCCACACAATGACACATCAAGAACTGAATTCTGATGTGCTCGTCTGGTCGAAAGCGCACCAGCCACTAAAATACAGACCCGCCCAGTGCCTCTGGAGGGAGTGGGTACTTCCTCCCTCCCTCCTCTGTCCCCATAATATACTACCTCATTCTGTAGGGCGGGATGTCTTCTCGCAGACATCTCATCGCCTTCAACATTTCAGTCACAAATCAAGATGGCCGCTCCCTCAGCGGCATGATCCGGCGCCCGTCCCCGCTGTGGGCTACGGATTTGGCGCGCCGCGGTCGAGCCATTCCGGCCAGCCCGAGCCGCTCCCTGACCAGCATCGCAACCACGACACTCCTCTTCATTGCCTGAATATACACGCCTGTGACTACGCAGAAGTACGTAGATTTTCTGCCAATGTTGGCGGCGATCCTATAGGAAGACATCCTGCTATTGCCACCAAGCAGACCAGACTCGACAAATGTTAACGAGATCTGGTTTTCTCTTGGCTTTACGATTGCGGTCTAGCTCTTTATCCAGCGGCTTAGTAGTTTCTCTGCTCCTTAATATTCCAGCCTGAATTCTAGAGGAGGTATATTATGATACCTGCAGATACTTCGCTTTCCAGATCGACTCGGCGCACGCAACGGGCGGCAGTAGCAACACTGCTACTGTTCGTGCTGTCACTGCTCTTGTTGCCGCAGCCGGCAATCGCAGCGCCCCTGCAGCGCCCAAACGCCGACCAGGTATACGTCCACGTCGTCCGAGAGGGCGAAACACTCGCCACCATCGCGGCCTCTTACGGCATTTCAGTCCAGGACCTGAGAACTTCCAACAACCTCATCAATCGGGCAGAACTGGTGAGTTGCGCGCCCAATAACGACAGCACACAGGCGCGCGGCACAGTGCGGCTGAATGGTCAGCCGGCCAATGGGCTTCGGGTGGTCTTCAGCTGGCGGCCGGACGGGCAGGTAGTGGCCAGGGCGATTTCCGGCGCGGGAGGCCAGGAGGGAGGCCATTTCTCCCACATCCTGCTGGCGTCCGGTCCCCGCGAAGGGAACTGGTGGTTCTGGGTCGAAAACGATGCCGGCAACCGCATTTCGGAAATGGCCTACGTCCACACCGACAGACTTCCTCATGAGGGTATGTGCCAGCGAGCGGTGCTCGATTTCGACATCCGTAGTCTGGATTTCACTTACATTGGACGGAGGCTGCATATTCCCGCGACGGCACAGCTTCCCGTGCCCGTGACGTCACAACCGGCTGTCACAGCGCCCCTGAAGCGCCCAAGCGCCCCCAAAGTCTACGGCCACATCGTCCGACACGGTGAATCACTTGCCGGCATTGCGACCTCTTATGACATTTCAGTCCAGGAACTGAGAGAATTCAACAGCCTCGCCAACCGCGCCGAGCTGGTGCATTGCGACCCGAACGGCATCAACACGCAGGTGCGCGGTACAGTGCGGCGGAATGGCTCGCCTGTCAACGACTATCGCGTCGTCTTCAGTTGGCAGCCGGATGGGGAGGTGGTGGCCGGGAGAACCTCCGGAGGAGGAGGCCAGTACACCCACATTCTTCACGGAGCCGGTCCCCGCGAAGGGAGCTGGTGGTTCTGGATTGAAAACGAAGACGAGCAGCGCATTTCGGAAATGGCGTACGTCCACACGGACGAGGGTTCCGATGCCGGCAACTGCCAGTGGGCGGTGATCGATTTCGACATCCAGAATCCGGATCTGGTTTACATCGGGCGCAGGCTGAACATTCCGGTTTCCGGGTAAGACAGACGCTGACTGGCAGGCGGCAGCACTGCCGAACCTGGCGAGCAGTGTTCGGGTGTGTGTCCTGAATTTGGGGTGATACCAGCAGGAGTCGTTGCGCCCGCGCGTCTGCCTCCACAAGGATTCCTGGGATCAGGGGATGAACAAAGCTGCAACCCGCCCACGGTAGTCCCCTACCGCGGGCGGGAGCCAGTTATTCCCCTGATCCCTGCCCCCATTCTGCGATGCACCCGCTCCGCAGTTTCCGTCTGATCTGTCTGTCGATGTATGATTCTGTCCTGGTCGCCGACCGATAGGTCACCGGCAACGAAACCTCACAGACTGCGTACAAAGTAGTAAGAGATTAAATGCCCTTGGCCATCTGCAACCAGGCTCGCGGCTCTGGTTGTCGACGGTTGAGCTTCCGACAAAATTAAATTGGTCGTGACTGGCCGCCTCGTCCACCAACGCCGACACACCTGTCGCCACTGTCGCCACTTTCACCAGTGGCACCGAAAACGAACTCGGCAGATAGTTCGCCTATAGGTCAAAGAGCCTGAACTTCATGTCGCACCTCCTGACCTTGTTCCACGCAACTCGCCAACTACTGCCCAACGCCAATTGATTAGGAGCAAATGAAATGCAGTATCGAATCGAAGGCACAACCCTGCCGGTCGTCACGGTTACGCTTACCCCCGGCCAGCGCATCTACTCATCCTCCGGCGGCATGAGCTGGATGACGCAGGCCGTGGAGATGGAGACCAATACCGGCGGCGGTCTGGGCAGGATGGTCAAACGCGCGCTCTCCGGCGAATCCCTGTTTGTGGTGGACTATTACGTCGATAGGGGCGAGGGCGAAGTCGCGTTTTCGGCCGAGTTTCCCGGCAAGATCATCGATCTTGACCTGGCGGGCTCACAATCGGTAATCGTCCAGAAAGACTCGTTCCTATGCGCGGAAAAGAGCGTGGAATTGGACCTGCATTTCCGCAAACGGCTGGGCGCGGGGCTGTTCGGCGGCGAAGGCTTCATGCTCCAGCGGCTGACTGGCCCCGGCCAGGCGTTCGTCAATTTTGACGGCGAGATCGTGGTCAAGGATCTGCAGCCGGGCGAACTACTGCGGGTGGACACCGGCCACGTCGCCATGTTCGAGCCGACCGTCGATTTCGATGTCGAGGTCGTGCGCGGCTTCAAAAACATTCTGCTGGGAGGCGAGGGCCTGTTCCTGGCGACGCTGCGGGGGCCGGGCAAGGCCTATCTGCAGACGATGCCGATGAACAAACTGGCGCAGAAGGTCGCCCAGTATATGCCCCAGGTCGGCGGCAAAGGCCAGAGCGGCGGCCTCAACGTCGACGTGGGTCAGTTGTTCGGCGGGCGTTAAGTACCGGAAGAGAAGAGGGCGGCGTGGTGTTCTCACCCAATAGTTCCGCGTGGATCTATTGGGAAGAGGGGATCTCCGGCGACAACCGCTTCAAACCGATGTCGGGACAAGCGGTTCGATGGCGCTGGTGTCAGTCCTGGTCCGAGCAAGGTCCAGGTCGTACATCCGCTGCAGGTTCAACCAGAATTCGGCAGTCATCCCCCGGGCCTTTCCGATTCGCAGCGCCGTGTCCGCGGTAACCGACCGGCGGCAGTGGACGATGTCATGGATGCGTATCGGAGGAACGCCTATCGTCTTGGCCAAGCGGTATTGGGTGATACCTGGCTCCTGCATTATCTCCGCCAAATGCTCTCCTGGGTGAATCGGTTCGGCAAGACCCGGCGCGTGCCCCGCGACATCGAGTGATTCGGTTGACATGGGGTCTTCTCTCACTCCTCGCCCTTCGCCCCTCCCCTCAACTACCACTATACAAATTATCGTGCAGCGCGTTGGCGTAGCGGTCGATGTTGCGCTCGCGGCGCCTGCCGCCGCTCTCGTCCAGCATGCGGTTGCGGGGGGGCTGGGCCGCCGAGCCGGAAACCTGCGTGGCGCCCACGCCCGGCACATCCACACGGTAGGAAGCAGGAGCATCTGCCTGCCGCAACTTGAGGATGCTGTCAGCGAGCGCCGCGCCGGCCTCCTCCTTCTTCTTCAACGCAGTGCTGCCGATCAGATTCTTCACCTGGGTGATAATCCCGAGCAGGTCGTGCGTCGGTTTGGTGCCGGCCCCGATCATCAAACCCGTGACAAGAATGTCCCACAGATCCGGGACCTGGTCCAGAAAACCCGGTAACGTCTGGCCGAAATAGCTCATCAAACGCATGCCACTGTAATTAGAGACCACGACGCCGAGGAAAATGCCCGCCAGCAGGCTGGTGCTTCGTTTGAAGGCGACATAGCCGGGCGACTTGAGATCACTGGGCCGCCAGCCAAAAAAGCGTAAACCACCCCATTCGAGATAGTGCCAGCCCAGTTCCATCAAGCGCTCAATGCCGGCGGCTGCCCCTAACAGCGGAATCATCGCCGGCGTGATGGACGTTATCTCCGTCCCTACCGTCTGCTCCAACCCTGCCGCCAGCGCCCACTCCGGCAATGCGCCCGCCAGCAGCAAACCGCCGCAGACACTCCAACCCAACCGTCGTATCATTTTCATCCGCATACATTCCTCTCCTACAGCTGTCTAATTCTTTGTAGCCGGCTTCTGCTTCCTGATGGTCGCTCGCCCGGCTACCTGCAACGGAAAATCAAGCGGTGGCCGCGTACCGTTCTGCCAGTTCAACCAGCAGCCGGACGCCGTATCCGGTCGCGCCCTTCGGCGTCTCCGCGTTGATCCGGCTGTCGGCCAGCACCATATTGGCGATGTCCAGATGTGCCCAGGGGTAGCCCTCGGTGAAATGTTCAATAAATTTGGCGCTGCTGCTGACACCGGCGCCCCCGGCGCTGTTCTTGACCTCGGCCATATCGCTCTTGATCGCCTTCTCGTACTCCGCATCCATCGGGAACGGCCACAAAAGCTCGCCGCTGTGGTCCGCCGCCGCCATCAGCTTCTCTTGCAGAGAGGTATCGTTACTGAAAAGACCGGCGCGCACGTGCATGCCCAGCGCCGTCCCGATCGCGCCCGTCAGCGTCGCCAGATCGACAACCGCCGCCGGCTCGAAACGTGCCGCGTAGGCCAGCGCGTCGGCCAGAACCAGGCGTCCCTCCGCGTCGGTGCTGATAATCTCCGCCGTCTTGCCGGTCATGCCGGTCACGATATCGCCCGGCCGGAACGCCTCGCCGTCCGGCATATTCTCCACACAGGGCGCAATCCCGATCACCCGCCGCCCAACATCAAGGCGGCCAACTGCTTCCATCGCGCCAATCACCGCCGCCGCGCCCCCCATATCGTCCTTCATCGCCCACATGCCGCCGCTGCGCTTGAGGCTGATACCGCCGGTGTCAAAAGTGATGCCCTTGCCAACTAAGACCAGCGGCGCCTCCGTATCCCCGGCCGGCGCGTGCTCCAGAACTATGAACTGGGCCGGATTAACGCTGCCCTTGCTCACCGCCAGCAAAATGCCCATGCCCTCTTCCTGCATCGCAGCCTCGTCCAGCACCGTGCTCTTGAGACCTACATCGGCTGCCATCGCCCGCGCGCGGGCCGCCATCTCCACGGGCGTCAGCAGATTGGCCGGCTCGTTGACCAAATCGCGGGCGCTCCAAACCGCGCGGCCGATCGCCTCTCCCTTGGCTACGCCCCGTTCAACGTCGGCCAGTTTGGCGGCGTTGTACTCCACCACTGTACAACTCGACAACCCCGCGTCTTCCCCCTCGCGGCGATACCGTTTCGGCCGGTAGCTGGCCAACAGCGTTCCCAGCGCCACCTCCTGCGCGGCCGCGGCCGCGTCGTGACCGGCAATGCCGGCGCCGTGAACGATGGTCGCCATCGCTTTGACGCCCTTCAATTTGGCCGCGGCCTGGGCCGCCACCGCTGCTGCCCGCCGGATCTGGGCAATCCCGAACTGTTGGCTGCTGCCAAGGCCGACCAGCAGCACCCGCGACGCGGTCAGCCCGCTTTGGTCAGTCGTTTCATCCGCTGCCGCTCCGCCATTTGCGCGCGCATAGAGCAGCGCCGTCGTCTCGGCCTCGCCGCTGAAATCCCCCTGGGCTATCAGTTGGCTGATAGCGCCATTGAGCGCACGGTCAACCGCGCCGGTCGCCCCGCCCGGCGCCGTAACGCCCGCGAACAGATTGACGACGATCAAATCGACATCGGTTTCAGCGATATTCCCTTGCTGTACCCGTAGTTCCATGTCCAGTGTCCTCTGGTTAATATCCAGCAGTCAGTATCCAGCGGTCAGTGTCCTGTGGTCAGTGCAGTCACTGGCCATGAGCCACCGCTAGCTGGCCGTTGGGGTTACAGATTCGTGCGCAGTCGCGTGGCCGCGGCCTCAAGAATCGCATCGGTCTTGCAGAAACAGAAGCGGGCGACATTGGCGGCCAGATGGCTGTGTTCGGGGCTGTAAAATGCGGAGGGCGGTATCGCAGTCACGCCGATCTCCTTCGTCAGCCAGCGGCAGATCTGCACGTCGCGCAGGTCGTCGGTCGGCAGTGGCGTGTCCAGGTCGGTCGTATCCACCAGGATGAAGTAGCTGCCGTGCGGCGTCACCGGCGGGAGTCCGACATCGTTGAGCGCCGACAGCAGGATGTCCCGTTTGGCCTGATACATGACTCTCAGTTCATGCAGGTAGTTGCGCTCTTCCACCTGCTCAAATGCTGCCCCCACCGCTTCCTGCAGCGGCGTGGTCACCGCGAAAGGAATCCACTGGTGCGCCATCAGCACCGCGTGCGCCAGCGGTTCGGGCGCAATCGCCCAGCCGATCTTCCAGCCGGTCACGGAAAAGGTCTTGCCGGCGCTGCCCAGCGTAATCGTGCGCTCCCACATGCCCGGCAGGGTCGCCATCCGCACGTGCGGCGTTCCGTCGTAGGTCATCCACTCATACACCTCATCGCTGAGCACCAGCAGATCATGCTCCTGCGCGATCTGCGCCAGCGTGACCAGCTCCTCGCGGCTGTACATCTTGCCTACCGGGTTGAGGGGCGTATTGATGACCAGCAGTTTGGTCTTCGGGTTGATCGCGGCCCGCAACTCTTCGATATCGATCCGCCAATCCGCCGCGCTGGTGGTGCCGGGCGCGGCGCGCAGCGGAATGTATACCGGTGTTCCCCCCGCCATGATCACCGCCGCCGGGTAGCTGTCGTAGAATGGCTCGATCAGGATGACCTCATCGCCCGGGTCCACCAGCCCCTGCATCGTGGCGAAGATGCCCTCGGTCGCGCCGGTAGTCACGACGATCTCCGTCAGCGGATCCAACTCGCGACCGAAAACAGGGCTGTACACCGCGGCCAGCGCATTCACCAGCCGCGGGTGGCCGGCGCTGCGCGCATACTGATTATAGCCGGAGGCCAGCGCCGTGCGGGCCGCCTCGATCACAAAATCCGGCGCGGGGAAATCGGGAAACCCCTGCCCCAGGTTAATGGCATCGTATTCGAGAGAAAGAGCGGAATATTCGGCGAAGACGGTCGTTCCGAAGGACTGAACCCGAACTGCTGCTGGCGTTGACACGGTGGCGCGTTCCTTAAAATCGGTGGTCGAAGGCGTTTGCGCCCGCATCTTGTGCGCACCTGCAAAAGCCCGAGTTTGTGGCTGCTGGTTAGTGCTTTGCATCGTTGGCGGCGCAGTACCTGGCAACTGGCAACCGGTCACTGGCACCTGCAATCAATGATAGCATAGGGAGGGCCGAAAGTCATCTACAAACGCGCGCGCTAAGGCTCTCCAACCGCCCCGCCGCGCTATTGTGCGGAGCGCCGTATCAAGAACGTCGTTTGCTCAAGGAACAACCGTTGTGGTATCGTTCTCTACAGTACCATGCCCCCGTAGCTCAGTGGATAGAGCATCGGCCTCCGGAGCCGGGAGCACAGGTTCGAATCCTGTCGGGGGTACTATTTGGAGGAGTGAGATTCTCTCGCTCCTCTTTTTTTATCTCCTTCGCCTGCCCGTCACCGAAACAAGTCCTTCTCCGCCGGACGCTGGATCGACCGCGCCGGCGCGTCCACCGCGTCCGGCCTCGTATAGCCGCGGACAATCGCCGCCGGCCGGCCCTCATTGCTCTGACCCATCACCAGCGACGCCGCCGCGCACAGTTCATCGACGATGCACTCTTCGCTGGCGACCAGTTCGTAGCCGTACAGGTCTGTCAGCCCCCGCTGGTCCCACAGCGCCGGCAGACCCGCACAGCCGATACAGACGCCAACCGTCCCCATCTTCCACGGTCGCCCGTGGCTGTCGCTGATCAGAACCGCCACCGCAGCGCCGGTCTCCGCCAGAATGCGGCCGCGTATCGCCGTCGCGCTGGCATCGGCGTCCGCCGGCAGCAGCGCCACCATCTCCTCCTCCTCCGGCGCCACATTCGAATGGTCCAGCCCAGCGTGGGCGCAGACCCAGCCGCTGCTCTGCTCGACGATCAGCACTCCCTGCCGTGCGCGCACGACCGCCCTGCTGTCGTCCAGAACCGCCTGCACCACGCGCGCGTCTTTCCCTGTCTCCTCCGCCAGCCGGACCGCCTCCTCGCTTGGCCTCACATCCGCCAGTCGGACCAGCCGCCCTTCCGCCTTGCTGACGATCTTCTGCGCCATCACCAGGATATCCCCGGCTATCAACGAAAGTCCTGCGGCCTCGGCTGCCTCGATAATAAGCGCCGCCAGGTCATCACCCGGCTGCACCAGCGGTATGCCCGCAATCGGAAGAATTTGGATGCCCCCCTGCTCGGGCGGGCGCTGCGAGAGGCTGTCGTTCATCAGAATCCCATCTCCTCTGTGACGCTGTCGTCGCTTCTGCCAAAATGCCAGTGCAGGAACGCCTCCAACACACCGCCGCCCACAGCCAACGATTTATCCGAGATGTGGAAGACGTACTCGGGGTCGCTGCGCGGGTCGATATCGCCGATCTTGAGGCCCGGCTGCACCGAAACGCTTTCGTGGATCAGGCCGCGCAGCATACCGGTGAAGGGCGCCAGCAGCGCCGTCTCCTCGCCGCAGGGCTGCAGAACTGTGCCGAAAGGTTCCCCGGCCTGCACGCAGTCGCCAATACGCGCCAATGCCTGAAAGCGGCCGGCCACAGGCGCGCGCAGCACACGCGTCGCCGCCGGCTCGACTGCCGGGCTTCGACTACCACTCTCGCCAGATTCTTGGACACTTGGCGGCAACCAAATGGCGCCCGGCGTGCCTGTATCGGCTTCGGCCGCGCCTTCCCAGATCGCCCGCCCCAGGTTGTGGCCCCGGTTCGTTTCGATCACCGCGTGGCAGTCAACGCCGGCCTCAAAGCCCGGCCCCAGCGCCACCACGAACGCCGCGCTGTCCAGAGTCGTGCCGGTATTGGTCTTCGCAAGAACCGCGTCGACAACGGCCGATGGCGCCAACTCATCGATCGCCTCCGCCTCCGGATCGACCACAACCGGGATCTCCCCCGCATCCAGCACCTCCGGCACATCCGCCACCAGCGCTCTGCGCGCCGTGATCCCTTCCACTTCGTGTTCATCGTCATACACGGCCTGCGCAAAAGCCACCGACCGCCGTACGGTCAGCGGGCGCGGCAGTTCGGTCATCACAACCGGGATGCCGCAGCGGTGTAGCCGCCAGGCCACACCGGTCGCCAGGTCGCCGGCGCCCTTTACCAGCGCCAGCAGATCGTCAAAAGGGGATTCGTCTCTCATATCACAATGATTGTTGACGTACTGTTAAGCCATCAGTAGTATACACGGGGCACAAGAAAGCAAAAATTGCTGCGCAGGCCATTGCAACTGCGCAAACACCCCTATTCGCAAAGGCCTTCAGATGAAGATGTACGATTTCAAGCGGAGCAGAGTTGATGACAGTCGTGCTGGCAGCTGACGAAGCGGCCGCGCTCGAGAGGGCAGTGGCCGCCGTGGAACAGGGTGCCGTCATCGGCGTGCCAACCGATACCGTCTACGGCCTTGTCTGTCTCTACAACGACGCCGCCGCCATCGACCGGCTGTTCGCAGTCAAGGAGCGCCCAAGCCACAAGGCGCTGCCCGTCCTGCTGGGTGACGCAGAGCAGGTCCGGGCGGTTGTACGCGGCGCGGGCGGGCCAGTGGCCCAGGCCCTGATCGAGCGTTACTGGCCTGGCCCGCTGACACTCGTGCTGCCCGCCCGCAGCCACCTGCCCGCCGCCCTCACCGCCGGTGGCGAGACCGTGGGCGTGCGCCTGCCCGCGCAACCCTTTCTGCGCGCCCTGGCCCGTCGCGTTGGCCCTCTGGCCTCCTCCAGCGCCAACCGCAGCGGCGCGCCCCCCTGCGCGACACCGGCAGCCGTGCTTGACCAGCTGGACGGACGCATCCCTCTCCTCATCGACGCCGGGCCCGCCCCCCTGGCCCAGGCCAGCACCGTGCTCGACCTCAGCGCACCGCAGCCAAGGCTGCTGCGAGAAGGGCCGATTGGCCAGGAAGCGCTGGCCGCAGCCAGGATAAGCGTAGGAGTGAGCAGTGATCAGTGAAAGACAAGGAGCGCGCAGCGAGGAGCGCGAAGTTCTCTCTCCTCACTCCTCTTCACTCTCTCCTCGCCTTATCGGTATCGACGCTTCCCGCAGCCTGCGGACCGAGCCGACCGGCACCGAGCGCTACTCACAGCAGATCATCGGCCACATGCTGGCCGCGCACAGCGATCGTCTTGCCTTCCGCCTCTATGCGCCGGCAATCCCCACCGCGGAAGAGATCAGTGGCGACGCCCCGCCCCCGCACGACCAGCGCGCCGTGACCGTTCGGGCGCTGCCGGGTAACCGGCTGTGGACCCACCGCACTCTGGCCTGGGAAATCAGCCGCCGCCCGCCCCACTTGCTCTTTGTGCCGGCCCACGTCGTGCCCTTCCTGCCGCCCGCCCTGCTGCCGCCCACCGTCGTCACGCTGCATGATATTGGCTATCGCTACTTCCCCCGCGCCCACACCGCCCTGCAGCGTCTCTATCTCGAGCTCTCCACCCGCTGGAGCGCCGCCGCCGCCCGGCGGATCATCGCCGTCAGCCGCCAGACCGCCAACGATCTGCAGCGTTTCTACGGCGTGCCGGAAGCCAAAATCCGCGTCATCCACGAGGCGCCCATACCACGCACGCCCGTCCAACGCGCCGCCGCAAACGGCCAGGACGCGGCGCCCCTATCGGTCTACCAACGACCGTTCGCCCTCTATGTCGGCACCATCCAGCCCCGCAAAAATCTGCTGCGCCTCATCGACGCCTTCGCGCGCCTCACACAACAGCACCAAATCGGTTGGGACCTCGTGCTCGTCGGCCGCCGCGGCTGGCTCAGCCAGGAGTACAAGCGCCATGCCGCCGTCCGCGGACTGGCCGGCCGCGTCCACTTCCCCGGCTACCTGCCCGATGCCGCCGTCGCCGCCTTGATGGAAAAAGCGATCTTCTTTGCCTTCCCATCCCTATTCGAGGGTTTCGGTCTGCCCGTACTCGAAGCCCAAACCACAGGAGTCGCCGTTATGTGCGCCAAAAACTCTGCCCTGCCCGAAATAGCCGGCGACGCCGCCCTGCTCGTGGACCCGAACGATGTCGACGACATTGCCGCCGCCATGTTGCGTCTCAGCCGCGACGAGGCCCTGCGCCAGGAGCTGATCGCCAAAGGCTATGAAAATGTCAAGCGCTTTTCCTGGCAAAAAGCCGCCAGGGAGACCCTGGCCGTGCTCGAAGAGGCCGCCGCCAAAAAATGAGATCTTCGCACGAGCAGGAGTTTCCGGCGATACAGATTCTGGGCGTGCGCGTCGACTGCGTCGATTTCCAGCAAACCCTTGATCTCATCAGCGCTTGGACTGCGCAATCGCAAGCGCAGGCCGAGGAAAGAGCGAAGAGTAGTGAGAAGACTGAGAACACCAGTCAGTCCGCCGGCAACCGTAGGGAAAATGAAATCGGCGGCGGGCAAACTCACTCCTCACTCCTCACTCCTCACTCCTCGCCCTTCCCCCGCCAGGTCTGCACCATCAACCCCGAATTTATCATGGCCGCGCGCCGCCACCCCGCCTTCGCACAGGCGCTGTCGGCAGCGGATCTCTGTACGCCCGACGGTGTCGGCGTGCTCTGGGCTGCGCGGCTGGCCGGTGTACGCCTGGACGAGCGCGTAACCGGCTCCGACGCCATCTACCGCCTCTGTGAACGGGCAGCCGTGCAAGGATGGCGCGTCTTCTTCCTCGGCGCCGCCCCCGGCGTGGCCGAACGCGCCGCCGCCGAACTGGCACGCCTCTATCCCGGTCTGCCCGTCGCCGGCACCTACGGCGGCTCACCCGCCGACACCGACTGGCCGCAGATCCGCCAGCATCTCGCCGCCGCGCAAGCCGATCTGCTCTTCGTCGCCTACGGACATCCCCGCCAGGACATCTGGATTCAACAACACAGAGAGGAATTACCGGTCGCGGTCGCGTTCGGTGTCGGCGGCGCCTTCGACTTCGTCGCCGGCATCACCCCCCGCGCCCCGCTCTGGCTGCGCCGCCTCGGCCTCGAATGGCTATTCCGCCTCGCCCGCCAACCATGGCGCTGGCGCCGCATGGCAGCATTGCCGCTGTTCGCGTTCCTGGTCCTGCTGGAAAGGGCGCGGCGCCTGCTGGGGAGAAAGTGAGCGATTGTTGCGGAATCCGTTGTCTTCCACCAACACAGAGCCAATTCACTCAATATCCGTGCGGGCTAAGCATGACAGTATGCCCTCTAGAGCCGCGCAGTCCGTTCTCCCCTCGAATCGGCGCCCGCTCTCCAAGCGCCTGGCAATATCGACGCCCTTCCAGTGCTCTCTCTTTGTTGAGCCGTTGAATTGAACTTGCGGCTACAGTTGCAGCTGGTCGACGGATACGCACTTTCAGTGCTCTCTCTGTTGAGCCGTTGAATTGAACTCGCGTACATGTTTTGGTCTCCTTTAAGAGAGATGGTTGGGGGAGGGGGGTGTTCCCCTCCCCTTATGTTGATTGTCTTAAACGGCGGATGATGTTGCACGGTGTAAGCCGGCGTTCTGCTTTCAGGCGGGCGGCTGTTCGTAGCCTGGTCGCTCGGTCGCGGTTTCGATTGAGGCCCATTTTCCAGATTCGCCGTTCGTTCAACAGCAGCTCCTGGTCCCCGGTGTCCTTGAATCCTCCGATTTGGTAGAGAAGGTCGTTGTCCTTTCGTTGGTTGGATTCGTCTACGTCGTCGCCGGCCAGGCGTGTGATTGTTCGGTCGATGGCCGCGATAAAGCGCTTCTCTTGTCCGATAATTCTATAGAGGGTTCTGAGATCTGGTTCGCCAGACTTTGCCATAGGTGCTCCTTTCTAACTTTCAGTGCTCTCTCTGTTGAGCCGTTGAATTGAACGCTCTCAGCGCCCGGCTGACCGTAGCGTCGTAAAAACTTTCAGTGCTCTCTCTGTTGAGCCGTAATTTGATCCTATCGTTCCTCCACTAACACCCGTCTCTTCAGCCTCTTTCAGTGCTCTCTCTGTTGAGCCGTAATTTGATCCGAGATATCCCCTCTCCGTATAGGCGCTTCCCCTACTCTTTCAGTGCTCTCTCTGTTGAGCCGTAATTTGATCCTGCTCGCCAGCGGTTTGTGTCTTCGCTTTCGCATCTTCTTTCAGTGCTCTCTCTGTTGAGCCGTAATTTGATCCTCCTTTATATTGGTGTCGCTATCAGACTGGTTATCTTCTTTCAGTGCTCTCTCTGTTGAGCCGTAATTTGATCCAGGTTCTTCAAGCGCGAGCAGCCGACGCGCACGTCCTCCTTTCAGTGCTCTCTCTGTTGAGCCGTAATTTGATCCGTGGTTGTCCGGTGGGGTGGACACCCTGTTGTCCGGTCTTTCAGTGCTCTCTCTGTTGAGCCGTAATTTGATCCATGGGTAGACGACGCTCGCCATTGTTATGGTTTCAACTTTCAGTGCTCTCTCTGTTGAGCCGTAATTTGATCCCGTTCCATTTGACGTTTGACCAGGGCTGTCATCTCTTCTTTCAGTGCTCTCTCTGTTGAGCCGTAATTTGATCCCCTGGCCGGCCTTTCGCGGAGTGGTCACGTCTTCGTGTCTTTCAGTGCTCTCTCTGTTGAGCCGTAATTTGATCCAATGCCTTCACCTACGAGGGCACGGCCCAGCTGGGAGGCTTTCAGTGCTCTCTCTGTTGAGCCGTAATTTGATCCAATGCCTTCACCTACGAGGGCACGGCCCAGCTGGGAGGCTTTCAGTGCTCTCTCTGTTGAGCCGTAATTTGATCCCCATCTTGCCTACTGGTATGAGGGCGTGCTGTGCACTTTCAGTGCTCTCTCTGTTGAGCCGTAATTTGATCCGATAAACATCCGCGGCCCCGCCGGCACAGGTTCGGGCTTTCAGTGCTCTCTCTGTTGAGCCGTAATTTGATCCTTTTTTCCACGCCTTTTTCCCTGGTTAAAAACGTGCTTTCAGTGCTCTCTCTGTTGAGCCGTAATTTGATCCACTGGAACCAGCTGGGGCAGGACCTGCTCGGACTGCTCTTTCAGTGCTCTCTCTGTTGAGCCGTAATTTGATCCTCGAGCATGGTGAACGCGAACGCGATCTCGCGATCGGTCTTTCAGTGCTCTCTCTGTTGAGCCGTAATTTGATCCTCCCGGTAGAGCAACTGCCCGCCCATCAGGATATACCCCTTTCAGTGCTCTCTCTGTTGAGCCGTAATTTGATCCTTTTGCTGCGATGGCTCGCCACCTATCCGAGTTGCACTTTCAGTGCTCTCTCTGTTGAGCCGTAATTTGATCCGCCGCCCGCCTCATTCTGGATCGATGTCGTCACCCACTTTCAGTGCTCTCTCTGTTGAGCCGTAATTTGATCCTCGACGACGAGTCCGAATGGCAGGACGAAGCCAACCTTTCAGTGCTCTCTCTGTTGAGCCGTAATTTGATCCCGCAGGCGACGGCTACGTCGTGCGCTGGGTCGGAGCTCCTCTTTCAGTGCTCTCTCTGTTGAGCCGTAATTTGATCCAAGCGGGCGGCGGCGGCGCGGACCGCACAAGCAGCGTCTTTCAGTGCTCTCTCTGTTGAGCCGTAATTTGATCCACACCCGCGACAACGGCAGCGAAGACACCCTCTATGAACTTTCAGTGCTCTCTCTGTTGAGCCGTAATTTGATCCGGCTTTCGCCACGACATGAAGCTGACGCTTTCGCAGGCCTTTCAGTGCTCTCTCTGTTGAGCCGTAATTTGATCCACGTGTAACGAAGGTGTCTAGCGTTTGTTCAGCCACCTTTCAGTGCTCTCTCTGTTGAGCCGTAATTTGATCCATGCGGTCCAGTTTTGCGTGCAGTTCGGTTGCCCATGCCTTTCAGTGCTCTCTCTGTTGAGCCGTAATTTGATCCGTTAGGCCGGCGCCCCGATCCCTTCTGGACCGCTCGCTCTTTCAGTGCTCTCTCTGTTGAGCCGTAATTTGATCCGCCCTTCCTCGCCAGGCCCTTCCTCAGAGCGGCCAATCTTTCAGTGCTCTCTCTGTTGAGCCGTAATTTGATCCTCGGTGTGGCTGTTTTTGCGTTTGAGGAAGGTCTGTTCCTTTCAGTGCTCTCTCTGTTGAGCCGTAATTTGATCCGATAGCCTGCCGTGGATCGGCAAGGTTGCGGTCGATCTTTCAGTGCTCTCTCTGTTGAGCCGTAATTTGATCCGCATGCAAATGACAATGTTCCCGGCAGACCAGCAGCCCTTTCAGTGCTCTCTCTGTTGAGCCGTAATTTGATCCAACGGCGCTGCTGGCGGATGCGAGTCGACGGCTCGCCTTTCAGTGCTCTCTCTGTTGAGCCGTAATTTGATCCGAGCCGGAGATACAGGCGGGTGACCTGTGTGAGTATGGCTTTCAGTGCTCTCTCTGTTGAGCCGTAATTTGATCCGCGGCGCACTGCCGCGCATTTGCCGGCCCGGCTGATACTTTCAGTGCTCTCTCTGTTGAGCCGTAATTTGATCCTCCAATCCCGACAGTATTACCGGCGGCTTCGGCAACCACTTTCAGTGCTCTCTCTGTTGAGCCGTAATTTGATCCCGCCGGCATTCCGTTCGCATTTTACACCAAAAATGACCTGCAGTCCCTTTTCGACGCTTCCTAGGGCCGCTACTGGCTTCCATTTCGCTGCAATGAAGCAATCCGGAAGCTCCTTCAACGAGGAATTCCGCAATTCGCGAACTGCGGCAAAAGCCTATCGGTTTGCGAAGGCGATTTTCTATCATTTCTCTCTGGTCATTCAGCTACTACACGGTGAAATCGCCGCGAAGACACCACGCGCAGCGCACCATTTGAAACGATTTGCGAAATAACACGGCTATAGCACGTCATTGCAGAAGCGGCGGAACTCGCAGTCTACACATCGGCTGCGCTGTTTCGTCGGAACCGACGGCATCCGTTCAGCCAGAACCAGCGCGCGGATCTCGGTCAACTGGCGACGGACATCGTTCCGTAGACGTGTGGTGACGGGTACGCGCACGGCCCGCCGCGCCGGAATCAGATAAAGAAATCCATCGTCCACCGGCAACTGCCATACCTCCTCCAGCAGCAACGCATAGCAGGCCAGCTGCAATTTGAAGTGGCGTCCAGGCTCCCTCCGGCTCAACTTGTAGTCCACCGGGATCAGTCGGTCCTCGCCGTCTACGGTATGCTTAATCACCAGGTCGATCTGCCCGCTCACGCCCAGTTGCTGCGACGCCACAGAGACATTGAAGTGGCGTTTGCCTTCCGTCAATCCATAGGTGCGCAGCGAACGCCTCCGCTCCCGCTCTTCGGCCCGGTCTTGCGCCCGGATGCCGGCATCCATTTTGTAGGTGGTGGGGCGCACCCCCGGTAAACAGTAGTGATAGTAAGGGATGCGGGGGCAGTAGGCGTACTGCTTCAGATCGGTTACTTTCAGCAGCCATTCAGTATCTTCCGCCGCCTCCCCGCCCACGGGCATAGTATGCTTCGACACCGTCAATCCTCCTCCATCCCCTGCTCGACGACCAGGCGCTTGCGCCAATCCTCTTTGCAGAGAGGGAACAGATGAACGCGCGCGGCGGCCTTGCCGATCTTCTGTTCGATCTTCAGCATCAGTTCCTCCTGATGGTTGGCGCTCAGGCGGCCCAGGAATGCGCTGTACTGCACGCGGTCCAGGCCGTAGTCAAGGCAGAAGTCTGCGACCTTGGTGCGCACCCGGTCGTTAGGAATGTCATAGAGCAACAGGCAACGGATCATATTAAGTTTTCCGAAAGGCCGATTACCAACTCGACACAAATGGTTTGTACGTGTCCCGCTCGTCGCGCAGGTAGGCGGCCAGATGCCGGGCCTGCATCTGCACGATGTTACGCAGCGGGTGACGCTTGTCCTCATACCGTTCCTGGGCGTCCATGCGTGTGAACACCTTTTCCGCCAGAGATTTGCGGGACTTTTCGCTCAAACGGCCCCGGCTATCCAGTTCGATCGCCGCGCCGCGGTTGAAGACCGCCAACACTGTGCGGTCCACGATCGTCTGGCGAAACTCCTCGACCATGTCGTAGACCAGGGCCGACTTGCCGGGGCGATCGGTATGCAAAAACCCGGCGTAGGGGTCCAGCCCGGCAAGGACAAGCGCCCGCTCTACCTGGCTGTATAGAATTCCATAGCCGTAGTTCAGGGCGCTGTTCAGGGGGTCACTGGCGCCTTGCGTGCGCCGGCCAGGCCAGTTCACATCCGCCAACAGCAGCTTGCCGATGGCCTGCCAGTATTTCTGTGAACCCCGGCCTTCGATAGAGAGAATCTGTCCCCGCACGTCATCCACAGTATAGCTGCCGATTGGATTCTGGAGCGTTTCAATGCGCAGCCGGTCCAGTTCAGCGATGTGGTCGAGCACTTCGTCGGCGAGCAGACGCACCTCCTTGTACAGGTCCGGCTGTTTGGCCTTGCGGTATTTGGCCATGTATTTGAGCAGGTTGATCTGGTTGCTCAGTTTGCCTTCGGCAACAGCCAGGGCCACGTGCAGCCCGCGGCTGTCCTGGCGGGCCTGGAACTGCGCCCGCCGGGTCTGCACGGTTGCGGCCAGCCCGGCGCTGTACAGGCTGCCCACCGGTTTGCCGCGGCTGTCCAGGAAGTGGATGGGCACACCCACCTCGGCGCAGGCCGCTACCACGTCGCTGCTGAGGCTTACGCCCCGTCCGGTGATCAGGACCGTCTCCAGGTGCATCAGAGGCGCGTCGCCCCGCTTCTCCCCCTGACAGGTCACACGCAGCCGCCCGTTCTTCTTGGCGACAAAGCTGCCGAACTCGTCTACGATCAGATGTTGAACGATGGGCATCCCATTTCCTCCCTCTACTCTTTACTCTCTCTAAGCACTCGCGCTGTCGGTGTCGTTTGCGATGCACAGCCTTGGAATCCTTCAGAATTCTCTCTGTTGCGCCGTTAAAGAAAGCAGGACAACTCGACAACACCGCAGCCCTTCACCGTGTTCTTTCCTACCTGCACCTGGGTGGCCCAGAGCAGCCAGGGCAACAGCGGCCGCCAATCTGGGGCAGTGAAGGTGGCGCTGCCGACAAAGCCGCCCAGTCTCTGCGCCTGTTGCAAACGGCCCGAATAGCCGCTCACGTCCCACCAGCGGGTCTCGTCGTTAACCAACGCGACCGCGTCGGCGTAGGGGAAGAGATCCCGTTTGAGTTCCAATGCTTGTCCGGCTGAGCCGCTGCATTGCAGGCCGGCGGTCGGTCTGCCCCCGCCGAACTGCGCGCTCAGGTCCAGTATGCGCAGAGCAACGTTCTTGATGAGTTGGAAGGGTTCGGGCGTGCCTATTTTGCCGCTGCGTTTGATCAGCCGCGTGGGCGTGGCGAAGTTGATCGTCAGCCGGTTGTCTGCCGCCTCCAGACGGCCTGCCAGTTGTGCGGCGGCCTCAGTAACGTGTGCGTGTTCTACGGCTGCGGTGACGGCATGCACCATGCGTTCACCCGGCTTCATGAGCATCGCGGTCGCCTTTGTCAGCGGGTTGGTAGATGTGATCGCCTCGATAGTGAAGCGGCCGCGACCCCCTCGATCATCTTTGCGGCCAATGCCGCCCGACCCCATGCCTTCTGCGCCCAAGGCAAGGTAGGGCAGATAGCCCAGGTGGTCGCCGAAAAGGGTGACGGTAAAGGCGAACGGCTCGCCGGCTGCGTAGCGGGTACGGTTGTCGAGGGGCGGACGGACGGCATAAGGCCGGCGCAGGTCCCCGTCGGCATCCTCCTCCTGCGGCATCGACAACAACTGGCAGACGGGGCAGACTGACGCGTGCAGTTGATCTGCGTTCCCGCTGTGGGAAGAATCGCGCCCCTCCGGGCAGAAGGTACGACGCAGGACGCCCGCAAATGCCCCCCGCACCGCACTACCCTTGAAAGGGTGCCACAAAATCGGCTCCTGCGCGCGGCAATGGAAGGTCAGATGATGGATGGTGAGGGGGACATGCAAATGCGGGTTCATGCGGCGCATTTTCCGTTGAACAAAAGTGTGAAAGGTGAGGAACAAGGCGGCGGGACGGGCCTGCTGCCTGCTTTCCTTCCCGCCAGCTCACTGCCCGGCCTGGTCGAACCGCTCATACAAGGTGTATCCCCGGCTGCTGCGGGCCATGCGGTAGGGCAGGATGACGGGGCGCAGGACGCGGTTACTAGGTTCCGTTGACTTTTAGTCTAGCCAGATAACGGTAGCGGCTAGATGCACGAAAGCGATGTATCGGCAGGCTAATTATTCATAGCGAGTGAAAATACGCCGATACCACTTGATTTTGTTGATGAAGCGTTCGACGATATTGCGTTCTTTGTAACGGAGCTTGTCATAGTCCCGTTGTTGTTTGCGATGGCGACGAGAAGGGACGACCACTTCGACCTGATTCGTTTCGAGCAAGTCTCGGAGATGGTCAGAATCATAACCTTTGTCGCCGATGAAAGCGTCAAAATGGAAAGGCGCAAGCAAGGATTCAGCCTGGGTGATGTCATGACGTTCACCGCCGGTCAGGGAGAAGCGTAAAGGAAAGCCTACGGCGTCAACGACGATGTGGATTTTGCTGCTGAATCCACCGCGACTGCGACCGAGCGCCTGTGCTTTCTGGCTGCCACCCCTTTTTGAACCGCCCACAGCGCACATATGGGCGCGCACAACTGTACTGTCGAGCATGACCGCGGTCATGTCCGGGTCACAGGCAAAGTAGTCATGGAGTTCCGCCAATATCCCGCGATCTTCCCAGCGGGCGAACCGTCTATAGACACTGTTCCATTTGCCGAATCGTTCCGGTAGTGCTCGCCATTGCGCTCCGGTGCGCAGAATCCAATAGACAGCGACAATGAAACGACGACAATTTTCCTCATTGCCTGCATACACGCGGGGATGTGCTCGCAGGAATCCATACAGTTTCTGCCACTTTTCAGGGGCTATTGGGATGGTATACATCCCACCAATGTCGCACAATCGAACCCGTATTTCAAATGTCAACGCAACCTAATGTAAGTTCAAGTTGATACAAAGAGTTTTCGCACGGCCTGCATCTTAGAATCGTTGGTGTCTCGCCCGCTATTCCGCTATTTTTAAGTTCTTGGTCTCATTTAGGATATACATTGATAGCTGCCTTGTCGGTTCCAGATTTCTTTCAGCAATAAGGCATCTCCATCAAAAGCAAGTACATACTTGCCGCCACGAGAACCACAACGGAATGACGGTAACCGCCAATCAAGAGCATCGCGTACTTCATCGTACGGAACATATACAAAAATATGATCTGTTCCAAAGCGCGACATAATGTGAGACCAGTTTTCAAGATAACCTCGTCGCTTTATCATCAGATTTGGATAGTCTGCTGTGGACAAGATAGTGCCTGGTGGTGGTTCTCCGGTGAACCCCTTGTTGACATACAGTTGCTCAAACTCTCCATAACCAGCGATCTTGTACAAGTCACCGCTTTTCTTTACATCAATAGCACGAGAAAACACCGATTTGAAATCTGCTTCATACACAGCGTACTTGCTGCCTCGCCTTTGTGCCTCAGATTGATCATATACTTGAATCGAGGGCAACCCAGATCGAAACGAATCAGTGTGGAGGTAATGACCGACCCACGGACTTTTGCCACGCACCCATCTCCAGAAAAGTCTTTTTGCGCTTTTGACTTGCTTCTGAAGCCCCATTCGGTCCGCGTAAGCGTTCATTGCTTCATCAAGCCAGGTGTATATTTGTTGTTTGACTTCTGGCGAGTCAGCCTCATTTTCTCGGTCCCGATAGATGCGATTTCGAATGTTGTATGCTTGAGCCAGCGCCGCAAAGGCGCCAAGCGGCGTTTCGGTAAACCAAGCTCTAGCATCCCCCTCAGGATATATATGTACCACTCTTTCCTCTAACTCATTGCGTGAGACAGTTTGCGGCAATCGCTCTATTGCCTCACATTCGCGCAGCGTTCCGATCAGGAACGCCTTCCCAGGAGCATGGCGAGCAAGACGTCCGAAACGCTGCAAGAACGCTGCCGCATCGCCAGCTTCAAAAATCAAGTAGTCACATTGGAAATCGATCCCTACTTCAATGGCCGATGTTCCGATAACAATCAGAGCCTTGGAGTTGATTCTGCGAATGGCCCGGTCACTTCGGCCACGGATTGGCACAATCTCCGCTGCAGATATACCTGCATCAATCAATTCTTGTTCAAACTCAATGGCCTTGACAACTGAGTTGAGAATGACAACCGCTGGAATATAGTTTCCGTCTGGGATATTTCGCTTGCGTAGTTTCTTGATGTCCGACAGCAGTTCAAGCAGTTTATCTTTGGCAACTCCCACGCTGTTATTTCCTCTCGGCAAAAACGAAAGCTCAACGTCATGGGCAACATCACGTTTGCCAATGGCGGCATGTTCGGCGTCGATTTCCATTGTGATCTCGTGGGGAGCAAGCAACCTTTCGATCCAGGTGCGGACTTCTGGGTGTGGTGTCGCAGACAGAAGGACAACACGCTTGAATGAGCCGAACTTCTGCGCAGCGTGAATCAGGTAGAGAACGTGGGCCAGTTCGATACCCTGATAGAGATGAAACTCATCAAAGACAATCGTTTGGAAGGCTTGCAGGGC
Source organism: Caldilineaceae bacterium (assembly GCA_965220715.1). Classification (GTDB taxonomy): domain Bacteria; phylum Chloroflexota; class Anaerolineae; order Caldilineales; family Caldilineaceae; genus Bin5. The sequence goes on along the minus strand of OZ244843.1, from coordinate 231,908 downwards.
TGCAATAGCGTTCTGTGCCCGACCGTATTTCAAGCTGTAGACCAAGTATAAGATGTCCGGGTTGGTCAGCACGATTTTTGGTTTACTGGTATTCAGTAACCTTTCCAGAGCACGCCCTTTGTCTGGCTGGCCCTTTCTATACATCCCCCATTTCTTGCAGAACAGTTCCAGATTTTCCGCATCAATATGCACGAGCTCCATCTCAGCATCGTCGACAGGCGCATCGCTATTTTCCGGTGTAATCACCCGCGTGTTAATTCCCAGTCTGTCATGCAGCCATTCGAGGATGCTGCGCTCCTGATCCCGTATCAGTTCGTTTGTTGGGTAGACAAAGACAGCGCAACTACCGTCCGGCCCATTTCGGTTCAGAGCCATCGGCAGTACAGTGGCCGCAGTCTTGCCACTCCCTGTCTTGGTTACCAACAACAGGCTGCTGTGCTGAGCCCAGGCATCAATCATCGCGGCTTGGTGCGGGTAAACAGGAACGCGGTCGAACGATGGATGCTGTACCAGTGGCAAAGAATACCCGTTGATTCTCATTTTGATCCTCCTGCTTCCGCCAATCCAACTCTTGCCGCCACACGCTTAGGGACATGGACGTTGTGTCGCCCTTGGCGAATGAACCAATCTTGTCGGATATCTGCAACGCGCAGAAGCAGATGTGGGGGTAACATTACAGGATCAAACCGTGTTATGGTACCGGTGACATCTAGTGGATTGACGGGGTGAGACGGACGTGCAGGTGTCTGGCTCCAGACAGCAAATGGCCGCCTCATCTCTTCCCATTCGATACGTACCGGACAACCTTTTTTCCCCAACCGCATCACGCTCCGGGGATGGTCGCCGTTATACGAGAAGAGGTAGAAGATGTAAGCCGCTCTGGACCTGGTGCTACTCCTGGCTGCAAAGATAGGGTTCAAGTAAGTGCGCTGGCCCAACTTCGGGGCGTTGACATTGAGCTTATGATCTGTTTTCAATGTCTTTGCATCAACCGCATTGAATCTGATCTTCGTGGTCTCCACAAACGCCTCGCTTACGGCAGGAGTTGTATAGAGGGGCATTTTTTCAAGATCGGCATCGTAAGTCGGTGTGCTGCCGAATGTGATTCCACGTTCATACTGAGACAACGCATAGCACAGCGCATAGTTGTGCAGGTATGGCAGGGTCGTCGATACCGTACTGATCTCGGTTGAAGAAAACCAGAGATAATCGTGATTGTACAGTTGCCCCACAAACACGCGGAGACGGTCGCATAGATCGATTCCTGAATTCAAAGACATAGTAGCGATGTCACCTTTTGCTATTTGGCGCTTCTTTGGATCTTACGATATGCCTCCATGTCCTGATAGGCGGTGTTCAGAAACTCCTGGTCCAGTTCAGTTTGGGCTACTTCGCTGGTCAGCGCGGCAACTTCGTTCGTGTTGAGCACCCGCACTTTAGACGGATTTCCTCCCCACTCGCGGTAGGTTTCCAAAATCCTTTGTACTGTGCCCCCGTTTAGTTCCTCATGCGTATTGCCCTCCACCCCTTCTATGCACCGCGCATACAACTCCAGTGTCAGTTCAAGAGGCGTAATGACTTCCTCCCAACCGGCCGAGATGCCAAGTATCCTATTGCGGACATCCCCACCAATACGGGTCTCGGCACCATAACTCTTGCAGGAGAGTAACGTCTTGAGAGCAAGCACAAATTCGTGCCATGTCACACTGCGCAATGTAATTATGCTAGGGAACACGCTTGCCGGGATGACAGCGTAGCGCGTGCCGAGTGCCTGACCAGTTTTCTGGGTGACTTCGTTGACTGCATTGAAGGTTGTCGCACTGTTAATGTCCTGATACAGCATGAGCGAAAAGGCCGTACCATATTCGATTCTATGACGGATGTTGCCAATCTTTTCGCTCCCTGATTCCGTGTTTGTGCCGCCAAACAGGCCGCATCGTGGACATTCCAGACAGAGGCCATTGGGCAGATAGCATTCCCGACGTTCGGCACGGTTTGCAGTTCGCAGCATCTGCTCCAATTCACGCGATTCTGCGGCCTTCTGTTTGGATGCGAGAAACGCAACACGCCGAACCGTCTCCCCGTTGGCGGTCGATAAGGGCGTGCTTACATCGTTTACTTCCCGCGTCTCCTCGGTGCGGAGAACGGTAAAATCAAGCAATTCCCGGACTAAGATAATCTGGATCGTCTTCGCCTCCAACAAGGGATGCGGACGTTCAACCACATAGTTCTTCAGCAAATCCCGGCCTTTCATGGTTATATCTCCTCCTCTTCTTCGACTGTTTCAGGATTCAGATTCTGCTCACGCATTTTCTGATAGAATCCATCCATATCCTCTTTGAGCGATTGGTTGCCATCACGATACCTATTGTTTCTGCTGCCAAAGTATCGAATGGTCTCTAACTTAAGTGTGTCAGACCGCTTCAGTGACCACGCTTTCCCAAAGGCATCGTCATCTCTGTACTTTTCCTTCAAGTACAGTCTCAGATCATGACTCTGGCCCTCCAGCCTTTCAATTCCCTTCTTTCGCCGCTGAAAGTAGAGACTGTAATCGATTTGCTCTACTGTGGTTGCCAGTGCGGTTATGGGAATCGTCTTGCAGAGCCGTAGCAGCTTCTCAACTCCCCTACGAAGATTTTCTATGGCGGTAACGCTGATGTAACCGCCACGAGATTGCGGGTTCATCTCGTGCATTCGCAGTGCGTAGCCAGTCAGGGGCTCAGCGTCCCACTGCCCTGCCTTTGCCCGGTCCAGAACTTTCGCTACAGGTCCCATCAGTGCATGTTTGCTTCTAGCACTTCTGACCGGGTACTCCTCCAGGTAATTGTCAAAAAGACTAACTACCTCCGCAATTTGTTCCTTTATCGTACCTTCAGAAAGGCCTTGTTCTTTTGGCTTCAACATGATAATTCGTCGCACGTCTCTCTCCTTTTCTAGGTTGAGATTGTTTGTGTTGCTTTCTCAATAAGACCGACTTGGTCACCTGAAACATAGCCTGAGGCGGACTGCATTTCAATGCGCCGGAGAATGTGACCAGGAGTTGGAGCTGTCAAAATCTGGTAGAGATTCGACCGCTCTGGGTAAGTTGTCACACCTGCCAGGAGGCTGGCTGCACCAATCTTTTCAACCCACGTCCTGGCTTCGGCCAGCCCTACGTATTCACTGCCGATCAGTGCCCGGATAGAGGGTACAGGAGGAACGAGTGCCACTCCCTCACCGCCGTTCAATGTGGGAGTCTCTTTCCCACCACCTATAGTGGCTACTGAACAGTCAAACGCCAGTCCGAGCAATAGCAATGTGAACAATTCGCGAAGCGCCGCATTTGCCTCGGAATCCTTGTTGACTTTGATGCTATCTTTCATCGGGATCAAGGCAAAGTTCGGCGTTTGACATACAACGCGCATCCGAGGATCAAGTTGGTAGATCTCACGTCGGATATCATCGATTACTACATTTGTAAAGTCGTTACGGATAATTGCTTCGAGCATCGCATCAATACTTTCAAAGCTACTATCCAATTCCTCATTCCAGCCTGTTATCGACTCTCCTTTATCCAGTTCATACTCTTCACACAGGGCCTTGTAGAGAGCTCGCCGATATTCCGTCTGCTTCTTTGGTGACAGATTATAAACGAGCAAGTCGATCAGAGTGTTGGCGTCGAGTCCAGCGCGCGCCAATCGATCCATAACTCCATCTCCGCTGTCAATCATTTTGCCAGCAATGACATTCGTCAGGCCCAGAGTAATTCGCCGAATTGGATTGCTTGTGCTGTTTGACATTAAGTCATGCGCTGTCTCAGAAAACCTTTGTACCTCCTGCACCAATGTGTCACCGGACCATCGTCCAATATGATTTCGGGGCGTAAGGGCCAATAGACAAGCCACTCTGTCGCCCAGCAGGAGTTGCTGAAAAAAGATCTCAAACTTACAGGCATTGCAAATGACAATGTTTCCGGTTCTTCCATGCGCAACAGCCCGATTCGTGTGTGACTCTGGCTTGTTAAGAAAATCTGCTTTGGCCGGCGTTCCGTGGCGGAAGTGTGTGTTGCAAATCGGACAGACTCTTTCCGTGTCTGCTGGTTTGAACATGCTGGGTTTACTAACGACATAAGACGACCACTGCTGTGCGGCGAGTACCTTTGCGTCAACATCGTTGGGATGGATCAAGTCTTCGATGAGGACGTTCGTAACCTCCTGGGGTGCTGCGCGTGAAGGACGTGCGGATTCTGGTAGCAGTTCATATGCTTCCATAGCCAACTCCGCCAATCTAGTGGTAAGCAGCCTTTTGCGATCATCATCCGGCAGGTCTTTCATGAATATGGAGGAAGAACCGAACGCAACGCCAGGTAGTTGCCAAAAAGGATAGATAATGGTCGCCATCTCTTTGGCTGGCATCAGCGTGCTAGTCGATTGCAAAGCCTTAAATGAACCTTCTCCAAAGACAGATTCGTAGCGTCTTTGCAGTTGCCCTTGCCAGTCCTGTTCTGCCTGTTTTTGTAGGTCCCTGATCTGTCTTAAGATTCGCTTCCGCTTCCGCTTCCGCTCCCGTTCCGATTCGCTATGGCGCTTAAGGCGAGAAGACAATTCAGACAATTCCGGCGTCTGCGAAAAAGCTCCATTCTTTCCGACCACCGCAGGATCGGTAGCGGCTTTGAAGAACTTGAAAGCAAGCATCTCGGGTTGGGCGACATCGATTCTCTCAGACCATCTGTCCACCTCAGCATCGGTTATGTTTGCGGTGCCATTGATCGAAGAAAGGAAGTCTTCCACAACCTTCCGCCGACGCCTCAATGGTTTCTTGTTGAAAGACTTTCTGCCAATCCGGTGCGTCACCTCTGTCAGATACGTCGCTATCTCTTGATGGTCAAAGAGGTCAGGTTTGGGTAGAATTGTGGCGAGAGGGCTTCCTACAACAAACTTCGCAAAACCCGAAGTCGGCATTGTTTTCTCGATTTGGCAGGCCAACCTGTTAAGAATCTCACCTGACCGGGGCGCTGTGCAATCTGACAATGCATCGGCTACGTAGATGGTGCCATCACTGAAGTAAAGTATCGGTTCCCATCCCTTATCTTTAAAGGCCTGCTCCGCCGCCTTATGCAGCAACACCGATGAAACGCCACGTAAATTGAGGAGGTGGTAGTCAATCTTTACATGAGGAACAATCGCACCATCTTTGTCTTGCTCTATCGCGTGAAGGGTTGGCAGCAGACTTGAAACTGAGCAGAGATTGTCAATCGTGGCCACAATACGAGCCAAGGTGTTCCAGCGCTTGCTATTGTGTGGTTGAATAATGGCATTCAGAACATTAGTTGGATTCCTTGTGGCTGCCATATGTAGATTTACAAATTTTATCGCATTGTCGACCACAGAATCGAGAAAGCCCAAATGTTCTACAAGATCGTTGACAGCATCATCGGTCAGAGGACGTAGAACGTGAGACACATAGCGACCTCGTTGCTGCTTTCGAGGCGTACGAACATATCGCTGCCACTCTTCGGTCTCCTTTCCTACATCATGGACAATTTGCCCGACTATGAGCGACTGTTGTTCTGATTCAGTGAAGCCGTAATGCTTTGCTTTTGCCAATATCGGTAGCAATGTCAGAAGAACATTGAGTTCGATATCTGTGTGCTGGAGTAAACTTTGAGTAAAGGTGCCGCGTTTGCCGTAGAATTCACGCCAATTGCGATCAATCATCCACTTCGTTGCTTTCGTGTAAATTTCTGGGTAGTTCATGATATGGATTCCTCTGTCGTGGTATAGACCTCTGCGGCCCGTCGATGCTCTGCCGCCACGGCGGACCGCAGATGGTCCGGTTTCGTCACTTCGACTCTGCTGCCGTAGTAGAGCAGCCAATTCACAAACTCAGGCGTAACGGCGATGGTAAGACGAAATATCACGCTGCCGTCCGCCCGTTGCTCCACTTGCTGACTTTTGTGCCAGAACTCCTCAGCCACCCAGCGTCCGGCATCCGGCGCAAAGTGAAGTTCGACCTCGTCGGGCAGCTGATCCTCGGACCGCATGACGCCCCACGCGTTGCCCATGTACTTATCCAGGTCAAAACCGGCCGCCATTTCGTAGGCCTCGTCCAGAAGAGTCGCCTTCTGAATCCGGTCTACTTTGAACATGATAACGTCTTGCCGATTCTCGCAGTATGCTATCAGTTGCCAGGAACGCACATAGGACATGATATGGTATGGATGAACGACACGTTGGCTGATAGCTCCCTGTCTTCGAGCGGTCCGGAAAACGATTTCCAGTTTACGCCCCTCCAGAAAACTCCGATTAAGCAGTTGCAGCATCTCCTGTCTGTGTTCACGTTCGGCGGTAATGCGCGGGCGATGCGATAATTTTTGCAAGAAATTCCTGAACTCTGGAGGAAAGAGCGCAATAAGCCGCGCGACGGCGGCAGCCAGATCCGCTGAACTGATGCCTGCAACCTGGCGCGATACTTGCACGGCCTGTACGAGCGCAAGCGCTTCAGTGAAGCTATAGGCAACCGACGGCAGTTGCGGCGTCTCTTCAAAGTAGTAGCCCTGTTTGGAGGAACACAACAACAGCCGAAGTCCGTGGCGAACGATCTGCAGATCTTTTTTGATCATTCTTTCGCTAATTTCAAAGTACTGTGCCAGATCTTTGGCTCGATATCGTCTGGGGCACATTGCAATGAGATGTATGATCTGCAAAATACGTGCTGTCCGCTTTGTCTCCTCGTCCCTTCCTGATGAAATCTTCATTGTCCCCTTCCTAACTATTGACGCCCCGTCCACCGAAATTCAGAGATGGTTGGTTGTTTCTCCTACATTACCGCATGTAAAGGGAATCATGCAGTTCCCGCACCTTTGTGAGCGCTGAAATTCACAAGATTTCTTTGGTCCGTAGAGACAGGAAGGAGCTGCTCCTGAGACAGCGTCTACCTACGCCCGTCCTTTGACTGGCCGCTGCGTTCACAGATTCTCCGCGCTTGAGGCTGGTTTACGCGGGTGAAAGGGCACATCCCTGCAATGTGTGTAATCCCTGGGGTTGACAGCTATTAGGAGGAATGGGGGTACAGATCGGATTCACTCCAACCACGCCGCGATCTGCTCACCAATCCGCGCCACCGCGCTCGCCCCGCTCTGCTCGCCCGTCAGCACCCGGTTCACCTCAATAAAATAGACCAGCGAGATCTCAGTATAATGCCGGCCCGTCATCGCCGCCGGCCGTGCAACCGCGTGCTCAGCCAGGCTCTCCGCGATCTGCGCCGCAGCCGGAATCCGCGCCTGCACATCCGCGTCGTCATACAGCGCGGCGATCGCCGGGGGCGTTCCGTCCGCCAGCGCCCGCCGTCGTTGCGCCGCCGCGCCCGCCAGGCAGCGGACCGCGGCCGCAGCCGCTTCCGGGTTGCGGCTGTAGCGGCTGACTCCGATCTGCTGACCGCCAACCGCGCTGGCGTGGCAGCCTCCCGGGCCGTCCCCCTTGGGCAGACGCGTCACGCCGAACCGGTCGCGGATCGGGCTGCCTTCGGCCTGGCCCAGCGCATACGCATAGGGCCAGTTGCGCATGAAAGCCGCATTGCCATTCTGGAACAGCGCCCGCGCATCCTCCTCCTGGAAGACGGTTACCGTCGGCGGGCTGATGTCACCCACCCAGGCCGCTGCTCTGTCGAGCGCCTGCGCCCCCGCGCCGTTGTCCGCAGGCAGGCGTCCGTCCGCGTCAACGATCAGGTCGCCCCCCATACTCGCCTGCCACTCCAGCGCATTGACCGTCAGACCCTCGTACACATTGCCCTGCCAGACATAGCCCCAGAACTCCCCGTTCTCGTCGCGTTCCCCCGCCTGGATCGTCGCCGCCATCTCCTCCAGCTCGCTCCACGTCGCCGGCGGCTGCTCGAAACCGTGCTTCTCCAACAGGTCCGTCCGGTAGTAGAGAAGCCCGATGTCGCCCATCTGCGGCAGGCCGACCAGCGCGTCGTCAACGCTGTTGTTCTCCAGGTAGATGGCGAAATATTGGGCGCGCTCCTCTGCCGACAGATGCGGGTTCAGGTCAAGCAGATGGGCCGCCAGCGTGCCCGACCAGATGACGTCGAAATCGATCAGATCGATGTCATCCGACTCAGCCGGCAGGAACTGACGGTAGAGGCCCAGCCGGTCCAGCGGATTGGCGGGCGCCGGCAGCAGTTCGATTGCCGTGCCGATCTCCTCGGCGCAGCGGGCAACGATCTCCCTGTCGACCGGGCGCACAAAGGCCGGCCCCATCCACCGCAAGATCGGCTTTAGCGGAGAGGCCGCCACCGTAGTTGCCGCCCCTTCTCCTGCGGGCGCAGCGCTGTCCTCCCCCGATCCGTTTCCGCAGCTTGCGCACAGAAGCGCCGTGTAAAAAACAGTCAGATAGAGAAGAAAAATATGGGCGCCCGACCTTCTCCGCCCCTTCCTGGCAGCCGCGGTCACCAGAGGTGTTCTGATTCTCATCATCTCATCGTTGCCTGAGGGCACAGACAGCGCCCCGCGTGACTCTCCTGACCAAGGATCATGATCTGCGCCGACGCCGCGGAAGCCCTTCTGGGGTTACTAGGGCTCGTTGACGTTTGTCTGAACAGCGACTTCCGGGTGCAAATTACGCCTGATCGTCGAAGGGCGGCGCAGTCACGCAAAGAAAATCCGATACGCCTTTGGTGTTCTCCGCGTCCCTCCGCGTCCTCCGCGGACAAAAAGTTGTTCTTCGCGACCCTTCGCGTGACTTCGCGGATCAATTGGTTTTGTCTATTTCAACATTCAAGCGAGAAACATCCCTAACAGGCCTGCAGGCTTTCAGTTCTTGTTGACATCTGAACAGCCTTCCCAAAATGTCAACGGAACCTAAAAACGTGACTACTCAGCCATAGTCAATTCGCGACCCTGGGTGAGGCGAGCCAACGTGTTTCGCATTTCTCACTCCTCTTCACTCACTCCTCGCTATTTTGGGCGGTCGGCCGCAAGCGGCCTCCCTTGTGCGGGGGGAGTCCCCCCGCAACGCCCCCCTGACACCACGCCCAGCAGCCTGGCGCCGTCATTCCAGCAGGCCGGCATGGCGGCTGTCGACCGAATACGTATCGCGAAATCCTGAATCGTTTCAGGCATGAAGGCTTAGCCAGGCAATGCAAGCATGGTCCGGACAAGCACTGCAGTTTGCATCCATCTCACCAGAACCGTGCTTCAGCAATCCTGAAAATCCTGATTCAGACAAAGCGCACACTGGATATGGCTTAGTAGTTACCTAAAAACTAACAAACCCTCCCCCCATCAACGTAACCACTGCCGCCTCGTCCGCCGCCAGCTGCACCTCGGCGCTGACCGGCAGGTCCGGGCTGTCGACGAGGTATACTCCCGGCGGAAATGGCCCGAACTCCGCGCGGTAGGGCCTCTCGCCCTCCCCGGCCCCGCCTGCGCCGCGCTCTTCCACCCCGCCGTCCGCGTCCGTCACCGTGATCGTCAGGTCGGGCCGCTCCACCCACTGCACGTGGATCATGCCGGCAGCGATAGCAACCGTCCGGATGCGGACATGGTGGCTCCATCCGTCCTCCGTCTGCCATAGCTGGATGCTGAGCCGGTCGCCGGCCTCCAAGTGAATCCCGCGACGACCGAAACCGTCGGCGTAAAGGTCGTAGTCGCCGGCCGGCAGGCTGTCGAACACAAACGCGCCCGAAGCTTCGACATGCGTCACGTAGCGTTGCCCCTGCGCGTCCACCAGCGCTACCAGTTGCGAAGCCCGCCCGCCCCCCAACGGTTGCGTATGGCGCGCAGGCGCAGCAGCCGTGCCGGGCCGCGCCTGTCCTTGCAGCAACGCAGGGTCCGGCGGCGCCGGCAGCACCTCTTCCGGTAGCAGGAACAGATCGCAGCGGGGCTGGTTGCGCCCGTCCAGAGTAAGCGGGCGGGGCCAGTTGAGCAGCCGCCTCCGTTTCACATCCACACAATATGTGCCGGCGGGCAGGCCGCTGAAAACATAGTGGCCGTTCTCGTCCGCTTCAGCGAGACGCTCGCTGGGTCCTCCTCCCGACTCCTCAGCCCGCAGCCGCACAGTGCAGCCCTTCCCGCCCTCCACAGTGCCAGTGATGGCGGACTCTTGTGGGGCGGTTCTCTTTACATCGTGGGAGTAAGCAAAGAGCACATTGGTCGCCATTCCCTCGTCAACGGAGACCTGGCAGTTCAGAGGGGTTGGGCCGCTGTTCGGCAGCCCCAGTGCTTCCAGCCGGTAACCTTCGGCGGGCAGCGGCCCCACCTCACAATGGGCCGTCTGGGCCTCGACACTGCGCGCCAGGGGAACGACCCAACTCTTCTGTTCGCTGTCTCTGATGCGTAGCGCCGGCGGGCGGGCATCGTCGCTCGGCAAAAGGTCCATGTTGCAGGTCAACATGCGCCCGCGCTCCACCGGCCGTTGTTCGACCTCATAGCCCCAACCGTAGGCCGACAGATCGCAGACCATCTCCTGGGCGGGCGCAACATCGATTGCCTCTACCCGGCTGCCGGCAGGGTTCGTCACCTCCAGGCTATAGCGGCCCGCCGGCAGATTGACAAAACGGTAAACGCCGTTCTGTCCGGCGATCGATTCGTATGCGAAACCGTCGCTGTGGATAAGGCGAACCTGTGCGCCCGCGCCGCCACGCACTTTACCGCTGCACACGCCCTCTCCCGTTGGCCGCAGTGCGTAGTGTGAACTGAGGATGGGGGGCTGAACTGTGCTCTCTTCTCGCCCTTCCCGCGCTCTTGGTCGTTTGGGTTCCGCCTTGAGCAGGGGAACGATCGGGAGCGTCGACCAGCCGAACGTCTCAGGAACCGGAGCGCTCCCCCCAGGCAGCGAAAGCAGTTCTCTCTTTTCTCTCCCCTCTTTACTCTCTTCTCGCCTCTGCGCCAGATGGAGCGGGCTATACCAGGCGTTCTGCTCGTCAACCGAGCCTTCTCCCTGCAGCGCGTCATGCGCCAGCAGCCAAAAGGCCGTGCAGAAATAATAGTCCGGCGCCGCCGGCGTGTGACGGCTCGTCCCCATCATCGCTCGGCAGATCTCCAGCGTCTGCGCCATATGCAGGGCCGGTGTCGTCGCGGGATAGCGCGGGTCTGCACCTTCGTTGATCAGATAACCGTTGTCTGTCGAGAGGATCGGCAGGCTGCGGCCAATCAACCGCTCTACCTCTTCGTTAAGGCGTTCAAACGCGCGCCAATGCACGCCCTGCAACGGCAACTGCGGATGCGGCTCGCCGGCCTTCCGTTGCGCCAGCACCGCCGCCAGCTTCGCCCTCCAGTCAACACCGGCGGCGTCATCGGGCGCGGCCGGCTGATCCGCTCTGTCCGCCAGCTGGCGGCGCAGGTCGTTGATCTCAGCCAGGGGCCGACCCTGCCACGCCTCTGCCGCCAGCGCGACGTAGAGTTCACGCGCAAGCGGCGCACCCTCCCGGTGGGCTGCGTCGTCGGGATAGTGCGGGGGCCGGTTGCTCGAATAGTTGTGGATCGCCAGCCAGATCGGCTGGTCGAACAGGGCATCGCCGCCAACGCGCGCAATCTCCTCCGCCAGCGGCCAATCGCCTTCCGGCGTCAACGCGGGGATGGCCGGCAGGCCGCCCCGCTCCAGAACTGCCTCCATATTCGCCGCTGCCGTCCGCGCCGTCACCGCCAGCGCATCGGCTGGCAGCCTCTCCCGCCCCCAGAAAGCGGCCCGGTCCGGTTCGCTGTCAAATTCAAAGTAACGCACGCCCGCCTGGACCAGCTGCTCCACCGCTTCCAATTCCGTGGCCGAGAGCGGGCCGGGTCCCGGCGTATCCCGCACGATCTGGACGATCGGCATGATCTGCCCAGCCAGCAGCGTTTGCGACACCTGCAGCGCGTTGCGCTGGTCCGCGATCTTTACCCACTTGACCCCCAACTCTATCAGTTCCCGCAGCCAGAACTCTTCCACCATCTCGGGCGTCGCCGCGCCAACGCCGGCGCACCAGTGGATACCGATACCTGTGTCATCTGCAGGGCGGGGATAAGCGTGCAAATTCATGAAAGGGAATTATACAGTGGTTCGCAGCCGGTGGCTAGCGGCAGGCTCACACGGGTCCATCCCAAATTCTTGGGCCTTTGCAATCTACCCTTTCAACCGACGCAAAAGGGATCCGCTGAACAGGCATCAACCGATCGCCTGCTATCCTGAAAATCCTCTAATCCTGTAAATCCTGATTCAGACAACCGCAAACCAGTCCTGGTATCCCATAATTCAGAATAAGAGATCTATCGCGTACGAATGGGGTTTACTAAAAACTAAAAACCGAAAACTAAAATCTTTACCATCCGCCGCTGCTTGCGCTTGCCGATGGATTGTCCATCTGCTTGTAGGTGCTGTAAACTAAACTTGTGATTCGCCCGATCTTGTAATGCGGTTGAGTCATATTTCAGCCATGACCCGTGTGTATCGCATAAATCATCGTCGAAATTGACGACTTTGGAGCTTGGCGTACACGCCTTTGCGCGCAGTATGCGTCATAATCAAGCTATCTGCCCAGCATGCAGTCTCCTCAAAGAGCGTGCATGGCCAGAAGGCTCCTTCGGAGCGGCGAGAACCCTGCTGACCACCAGCCACTCGCCATGAACAACTAACTAGAGGAAAACCCCATGCAAGAAGTGCAAGACGTCGCCAAGCGCATCATTGCCAACGTCGAGCAGGTCATCATCGGCAAGGATCGGGAGATCCGCATGACCGTGGTTGCTCTGCTGTGTGAGGGCCACCTGCTAATTGAAGATGTGCCCGGCGTCGGCAAGACGATGCTGGCGCGGGCAATCGCCCGCACTGTCGGCAGTACCTATCGCCGCATTCAGTTTACGCCCGATATGCTGCCCAGCGATGTCACCGGTGTAAGCGTCTTCAATCAGAAAACACTCGAATTCGAATTCCGGCCGGGGCCGATCATGGCGCAGATCGTTCTGTCCGACGAAATCAACCGCGCCACGCCCAAGACCCAATCCGCTCTGCTCGAGGCGATGGAGGAGCGCCAGGTTACCGTCGATGGCACTACCTATCAGATGGCGCGGCCATTTATGGTGCTGGCCACCCAGAATCCCATCGAATATGAGGGCACCTTCCCCCTCCCCGAGGCGCAGGTCGACCGCTTCCTGATGCGTATTCGACTGGGCTACCCTTCGAAGGCGCACGAGATCAACATCCTGGGGCTGCAGGCCCTCATACACCCGATTGAAAGTCTGGAGACCGCCGTTTCTGTAGAGGAACTCTCAAAGGCCCAGAGTGCAGTGCGCGATATGTATGTCGACGATAGCGTAAAGGAGTATATCGTCGACCTTGTCTCCACAACCCGCGATCATCCCGACGTATATCTCGGCGCAAGTCCCCGCGGCAGTCTGGCGCTCTTCCGCGCCACCCGGGCCTGGGCCGCAGTCGATGGACGCGACTACGTGCTGCCGGATGATGTCAAGCTCCTCGCCGAGTCGACGCTTGCCCACCGCCTCATCGTCAGCCCGTCGGCGCGCATCAAAAATGTCGACGCCGCCCAGGTGATTGAGGACGCACTTGCCCATACGCCCGTGCCGGGCAGCCGTGTCAGATCCCGCTAAGCGCCTACCAAAGTTTTCAAGTCTTCATTCCATATCCTAGGCTCTTGCTCCCTGCTCCGCAGCAACTGGCGGCATGTTGCCGACAACTGAAAACTAAAAACCAAAAACTAAAAACTGCCGTCAATGTCTTCACGACTCCTTTTTCTGCTCGCCGCCCTGATCACCTCCTGGATCTTCGCGCTCAACAGTGGGCGCGCCTTGGCGTTCAACTTGGCCTATCTGTTGAGCGGCATCCTCGCGCTCAGCTATATCTGGTCGTGGAACAGCACCCGCGCCATTCATATCAATCGCCATACCCGCGCCCGCCGCAGCCAGGTCGGCCAGCACTTTGAAGAAAGTTTCGAAGTGCGCAACCAGGGGCGGCTGCCCAAACTCTGGCTGGAAGTGCGCGACTTTTCGACCGTGCCCTTCCATGGCGCCAGCCGCGTCGTCAGCCATCTGCAAGGGCGTTCCCGTCATCGCTGGCAGGTGCGAACCTACTGCCAGCAGCGAGGCTTCTACCGTCTGGGGCCGATGCGTCTCCTCAGCGGTGACCCCTTGGGCCTCTTTTCCATCGACCAGACCTTGAGCCAGACCAGCGACCTGATCGTCTATCCGGCCACTGTGGCCCTGGCGGCCTTTCAACCCCCCGCCGCCGATCTGGCCGGCGGCGAAGCCCTCAGCCGCCGCGCCCAATACCTCACAACCAATGTCTCCGGTATCCGCGAATATGCGCCGGGAGACAGTTTCAACCGCATCCACTGGTTAACCACCGCCCGCACTGGGCGACTGATGACCAAAGAGTTCGAGTTGGACCCGTCGGCCGATATCTGGCTCTTCCTGGACCTGAACAACGGCGCCGCGCACAGCCTGCCCTGGAAACTGTCCCCCCACGAGGCCGGCGTCTTTGGTCTCAGCGACCGCAAAAACCCCGACGCTCTGGAGTTGGCGCCCAGTACCCTGGAGTACGCCGTTACCGCCGCCGCAAGCATTGCCCGCTACTTCCTGTTGCGCAACCGGGCCGTTGGCTTGATCTGGCACGGCAGCCAGCGCTATCTGTTACAGATCGATCGGGGCGAGCGGCAGATGCGCAAAATGTTGGAGGCCCTCGCAATCGTGTCGGCCGAGGGCAGCATCACCTTCGATCAACTACTGGTGACAGAGGGAGTGCGGCTCAATCGCAATGACATGATCCTGGCAATCACCGCAGACCCCGACCCGGCCTGGGTGCGCGCCCTGCGCGAAACCCGGCGCCGCGGCGTCCATAGCGTCGCCGTTGTCATCGACGGCTCCACCTTCGGCGGCCAAGAGCCCTACCAGGAACTGTCCCACGAGTTGGCCCTGTCCAACATCCCCACCTACTATGTGCGCCGCGGCGACGACATCGGCGCCGTCTTGGGCCGCCCCAGCAACGGTGAACCGTGGCCCACTATCAGCCGCCCATGAACCGCCCACACCCGCAGCACCCCCAACCCTGACTGAGCCGAGCGAAGGTGTTCTCTCACTCCTCGCCTTTTGACGCCTGCGCGCAGAATCGGACCGCTTCTCGCCTGATTCTCGAGACCGACGACCATGATCTGCATCAACCACAAAAGGTGTTCCCCGCGGCCCTTCGCGGCCCTTCGTGGATCAAAAAGGTGTTCTTCGTGGCCCTTCGTGGATAAAAAGAGGTGTTCTCCGCGTCCTCCGCGGACAAAAAGGGTTTAAGGTGTTCTCCGTGCCCCTTCGCGGCCCCCTTAAGAAAACTATCGCGTACCACCGGGGTTACTAGGGCTCGTTGACGTTTGTCTGAACAGCGACTTCCGGGTGCAAATTACGCCTGATCGTCGAAGGGCGGCGCAGTCACGCAAAGAAAATCCGATACGCCTTTGGTGTTCTCCGCGTCCCTCCGCGTCCTCCGCGGACAAAAAGGTGTTCTTCGCGACCCTTCGCGTGACTTCGCGGATCAATTGGTTTTGTCTATTTCAACATTCAAGCGAGAAACATCCCTAACAGGCCTGCAGGCTTTCAGTTCTTGTTGACATCTGAACAGCCTTCCCAAAATGTCAACGGAACCTAAAAACTAAAAACCAAAAACTGACTCAACTGCTCTCACGAACGACCAGCCGCGTCTCGCTTATGTGAGGCGAGTCCAGATCAGCTTCACTGATCTGCTCGTTGATCAGTTGCAAAAGTGTCCGGATCGCCAACCGCGGCTGGCTGTCCATATCCCGGTGAACCGTCGTCAGCGGCGGGCTCGATACGCTTGCATCCGGCATGTCGCCAAAGCCAACCACCGCCAGGTCGTCCGGCACAGAGATCCCTTCTTTGCGCGCGCCGCTCAAAATCCCCAGCGCACGCACATCACTTACACAAAAAATGGCTGTCGGGCGCCGCCGCAACTGCCAGATGTTCTGGAACGACTGGTGGCCGGCCGAAGGCACACCGCGGGTGGGCACGATCTGCACCGCCGATGGCGGCAGACCGGCCTCCCCAATCGCCTGCGAGAACCCCTCCACCCTGCGTTCGACAGAGGGAATCACGACCCCGTCATTGCGCGGCGTCATCGTGGCGATCGCGAATTGGCGGTGCCCCTTTTCTAAAAGATGGTGCGCCGCCGCATACGCGCCGCCCCGGTCGTCAATGTTGAAGGTCGGCGCCTGAATGTTGTCGGCGCTGTCAAGCAGAACGATCGGGCGCAGCGAGCGTTGCACCGCTTCGGTCAGAGGGTGGGCGCGGTCGATGCTGAAAATCAGGAATCCGTCGGCCGCAATCGAGGCCAGCCACGTAAGAGGCGCCACCGCTTCGCTGTTTGGGCGCGGGTCGCGGCGCCATGACTCGTGCATCGACGCCAGCAGAATGCGCTTCTCCTCCCGGTCGCAAGCCGCGCCCACTTCACCCAAAAAGTGGGTGAAGAGAGGATCGTGCAACATCCAGTTCAGGCTGGTAGGCACCAGCAGTCCGATTGCGTTGGTGCGGCCTGTCGCCAGTGTGCGGGCGACAGGATGAGGCTGGTAGCCGAGAACCTCGGCCGTGTCGAGGATATGTTCCCGCGTCGTTTGGCTCAACTGGTGGGGGGCATTGTAAGCGAATGAAACCGCAGTGGGGGACACGCCCGCCTGGCGCGCCACATCGCGTAATGTCACTCGTTTCCTCTTCTTGCTCACTACCCGCTTCCCCTGTCTCGCTTTCCGTTGCTGGCAACTGCCTCAATCTCCAACCGCGCGGCTACTAAAAACGTAACTACTCAGCCGCAATCAGTTTGCGACCCTGAATGAGGCGAGCGAAGGTGTATTCTCTCTCCTCGCTCCTCTATACTCTCTCCTTGCATTATGGCGGTCGGGCCTTCGGCCCTCCCTTGTGCAGGGGCTGCGCCCCCGCAACGCCCCCCTCCAAAACCATCGCTCACCGACCTTACGCCGTATTCCCGGCAGTGCGGCTCAACCAACGTGGCGGCTGCCAACCGAATACGCAATCAGATAGTCTGAATGGCGGCGGGGTTGAAGGACTGGTCAAGACAGATATTGTATGTGGCTTAGTAGTTACCTAAAAACTAAAAACTAACCACTAAAAACTAATCGCATATCCCGCCCCCGCCAGCGCACTCTTCTGCAAGCGGAGCAGTTCTCCTATGCCCATCTCCGCCAGCAGCAGCATTGCGTTCAACGCACCCTTGCTGAACGGTTCCCCTTCCGCTGTGCCCTGCGCTTCAACGAACTGGCCGCTGTCCGTCATCACCACGTTAAAATCGACATCCGCGTTCTGGTCCATCTGGTAGTCGAGATCGAGAAAGGCCTTGCCGTTGAGGATGCCGACACTGACCGCCGCCACCTGGTGGATGAGCGTGCCCGGTTTGGCCCTCTTCTTGCGCTCCAACCGCTTGACTGCCAGCGCCAGCGCCACGTAGCCGCCCGTGACCGCCGCCGTGCGCGTGCCTCCGTCCGCCTGGATGACATCGCAGTCGACGACGATCTGGCGCTCACCCAGTCTTTCCAGGTCCACCGCCGCCCGCAGGCTGCGGCCAATCAGGCGCGTAATCTCCTGCGTGCGGCCCTTGGGCCGCATCGTCTCGCGATCAACCCGCTGGTGCGTGCTGCGCGGCAGCATCGCATACTCAGCCGTCACCCAACCGTGGCGCTGCGACGAGCGGTGCAGCCAGCGCGGCACGCGCTCCTCCACCGTGGCGTTGCACAAGACCTTCGTGTCCCCCATGCTGATCAGCACCGAGCCTTCCGGGTGGAGGATATAATCGAGTTCGAATTGGACCG
Organism: Caldilineaceae bacterium; assembly: GCA_965220715.1. Classification (GTDB taxonomy): domain Bacteria; phylum Chloroflexota; class Anaerolineae; order Caldilineales; family Caldilineaceae; genus Bin5. The sequence goes on along the minus strand of OZ244843.1, from coordinate 214,127 downwards.
GGCGCAGTTCATTCTCGGCCCGTCTTTGCGTAGCCACGTGTACTCAGTGCTCCTTTCACGCGTCTCCGGCCCTTGCCAAATGCAGCCGCTAACGCGTTTACTAAACTGTTTAATTCGCCGCGCAATCATACGCCCTAACGGGGTGGGGCGCAAACCGGCCGGCGGGTTAGGCCGCGTTGAGTTCGTTGGGGGTGTTCAAGGTAGCGGCGACCTGATCAGTCGGAGATCGGTAACTCCCACAAAGTGGCTGTCATGGGAGGCCAGGGGACAGTTCAGCATGATGGCGGTGGCGGCGATCCAGGCGTCTGCCATGCCTAACTCACGCCCGGCCGCCCTCCGTTCAGCGCGCAAACGGGCGCATACTCCCACCAGGTCAGTGTCAGGCCAAACAATTTCATATCGTTCGAGATGGCTTGAGAGGTCCTGTCTCCGGCTTGCGCCCCAGCCGCGGCTATGCGCTCCGTACCAGGCCTCCTCAAGCGTCTGGAACGATATGAACTGTCGAGCGTCCCGCAGTCGTTCCACATAGTAACGGGCGAGGGGGTCGCGGTTGAAGACGTAGGAGACAACGTTGGAATCCAGAACTATCGATCCGATGATTTCCCCCACTACCGCCCGCGGCCTTCATAGATGATGCGCACGAACTCGTCCACGTCGAAAGGTTCCCTGGCCGTGACAACTGTGTCGGGGTCGAAGAGTTTCGGGTTGGGATCGTTAAGAATCTCCTCGACCGTGCGCACCTCGGACGACGTTGGCACTATTTTCTCTATGTTGATGACGATCCATGCGTCCTCGTCACTGATCCAACCCCTGCCATCCACCCGGACATGTTTGGTTTCCAGTTTGAGCATGTCTTCCCCCAAAGCGGCGTCGAACCGCAAGGGTACTGAGTCATCCATGTAGGCATCGAGTGTGGCTGTCCCCTGCTTCAGGTCAACGTTTTGGAGCCGGCCCCGTATGAGGGCGGGTTCGGGTTCCCCCAAATGATCATATGTGTCGGATGTGGTCATGGTTGTTGCCCTCCTGTTACGGGGCGCCTGCTCTGCTGCGAGCCTGCTATCAAAAGGGGAAAGCCCCTATCTCGTTCGCTCCTGCCCTGGGCCAAATATAGCACGGGAAGGCTGAAATTCGAATGTGAGATAAAGCCTATTCATCTGCATGCCCTCCTCTAGCCTCTCAACCCAGCTCCCCGTCCACAATATCGTCCAGCGTCGGCGCGCCCGCCTTCGGCAGCGCAACACTGTCCATACCCATCACCGCGTCAATGATGTTGAGCAGAAACCAGGCATCGGTCGCGCCCATCCTGAATATCTCCGGCTTGGCTCTCGCCGTGTCGCGCATGATGCCCAGCCCATCCTCGTACGGATCGAACGAGACGATCTTCTCCAGCCTGACCCGGAAACTCTTGCCGTTCCCTTTGAAATAAATATGCTTGGTCGTGATGCCCAGCGTGCCCGAGTCGGTATGCTGCATCGAACTCGATTCGACCGAGCGGCCGCGGAACGCGCCGGGCCGGATGTAGACGCCTTTCGCCACGCGGAAGCTGACGCCCAACGAGCCGCCCCTGAACTCCCGGCGAGTGATCTGTTCAAAGTAATCTGTGCCGCCGAACAGCCACAACAACTCCTCGCTCTTCATAAGGTTGAAGGGCGGCCGCATCGCGCGCCGGTCGAAACGGGGCACCAGTCCGTGCTCGCTCAGGGCGTTGAGCAGGTTCATCATCCTGAAGAGCGTGAAGTGCCCGCTGCCATCGAGATGCGCAGCGCTGAGATTGTAGTGGGCGCGGTAGCGGTTGAGCGCCCGCTTTTCCTCGTTGGAGAGGAAGTGATCATCCATCGCCGCCTTGAGCGCCTGGCCCCAGCCCCGCGCCAGCGTGGCCGCCATCGCCGCCTCCGATGTATCGATATACGCGGCCGCGCCGATAGCGCGCACCCTGCTGGGCAACTGGTTGACCTCGACGCCGTGCAGAGCGGCCTCAACACAGACGTTGCCGATACTCTCCAGCCCTTGCGCATGCGCGGCCGCGCACTCCTTGTGCTCTTTGCGCAGGAAGCCGGCCGACTTTCCGCAGTATCTGCAATCCCCCATGATGACCCCTCCTTACAAAACGGCGCCGGTCCCCGCCGGCCGCGCCCCAGCCACAGCCCATCACCCACTCACAGTTCAGCCACAGGCTGTGAGGATGATAAACGATTTCCCCCGCGACCCAATACCGCCCAAGAGGAGGGATGTTGTGCTCCAAAGATTTCCAGCCAGGAAACACAACAAGAATAAGACGCGCCTGCAACAGTCTCAAGCGCAACCGCACCCAGCAATGCCTGCCGGCCGCGCGCACAGAAAGGCAGATCCAATCAAACCCCGAAAAGCAGGATTTCCAGGAACATAACCCGCACAAGCATCGTCCCTATAATATCCCTGCAAACCAACTCTTTCGCACCGGTAGGGAATGAGATGGAGACACCTACCACGGTAGGGAATTAAAGGAGATATCCGCGATGAAACAGTTACGCTTTGCCGCCGCCCTCGCAATCCTTATCGCCGCCATTGCGGTCCCGACAACCGTATTCGCAGGAGAATGGTGTGTGTTCGACGATGGAACACACGTGCATACCTCCTGTGGCAACCACACCGACGACGAATACAATAACCGGCATTCCCATGACGACGACGAAGCGCATGCGCATCCTACCCATGAATTCAGCGAAGGCAACTGCATCGTGCATCACGCCGCAACGCCCGCACAGCTCTGCCCCTCCGGCGACGGCCTCCAATACTACTTCATCGGCGCCGACGGCAGCTCCCAGACCGGCCCCTACCTGCCGAATCAGTCGTCCGATTCGCCCGCCATTCAGCTTTACAGCGGCAGCAATCCCATGACAGGCAAATCGGTTGTCATCAACTGGGAGACAGACAATGGCGGCAAGCTGCGCCTCAGCACCTACTACCCCGACAACGAATACGACACCGACAAGCCCTACGTATTCACCGTGAGCGAAAACAACATAGTGACCCATGTGAGCTGGTAACGACCTGATCACGCCCCACCCGAAAGCCCCCCGGCGCAAACGCCGGGGGCACATCCTGACTGCATACCAAAAGCCCCCGTTGTCACCGATGGCAGCGGGGGCTTCTGGCATTGGCTGCATGCGCCCCTGCTCGAAATGCGTGCGGCGCTGGATCAGGATGTCCGCGGTGACAAAGGACCTTGCCTTACACGCCCATATCGCCCATGGGGAGCGCCGCCGCGCCCAGCGGCAGTCCCGATCAGCCCCTCTGGGCATGACAGACCAACCGTAGTGGCGTCCCCCATATCCCCGCCTGTTTCCCCGCATGTGTGAATGGTCAATGTATCGATGAAAGCAAGTTCAGATTTGATCTACGATTCGTATACGATCCGCCTATGATATAGATGGACCACTGCCCCTATGCCGACGTTGACGCGCCGGCTTCCATGCTGAATGCTACGTAATTCCGACGATCCCCCAGTCCGCTACACTGGAAATCGGCCCTCTGCGGGCGCGAATCGGCACTTTGATCCGGGCGTGCAACCGCCACATATCGACGCTCGATTTTCAGTTCTGCAACTTGACAGTGGCGATACACCGATCTACGATTCTGATCCCTTCACCTGCGTGGAGTTACACGGAATTATTCATATTATTTCTAATCAGTTCGAAAACGCAGGAAGGCGGCCACAGCGGTATGACTGCATGCAGCACCGACAGCGTCACAATCGGCGCGCGTACGCGGGCGGCCATCCCACAAAAACGGTCGCCAGCAGAAGCCCCCACACGGTTGCGGATGACCTGGAGTCAGCGGTAACTGCACTCGAACCGTCTCCATAATCGGCATTGCCATATCCCCGATCGCAATGACGCGAGCGCATACCAAGAGGCCCCCGTTGTCAACGACGACTGCGGAGGCCTCTTAATTTTGGTTGGAGGCACCCCTGCTCGAAATGGGCGCGGCGCTGGACAAAGGAACGGATCGAACGCGGGCCTACTAGCAAGGGTTGGATGTGCAACAGCGCACCCGGTGTGTTCCTAGCCATCAGCGCTATCCGGATGAAATGCGGGTACTCCATTGGAAACCATTTGGGACGATATCCGGCCGATTCAAGCTGAATCCAGAGCGCGTTGGATACCTGACACAAAAGCCACTGGCCCAACTCGATAGCATCATCAAGGCAAGTAGCAATGAGGGCGCTATAATGCCGGCCCCGTTCTGCGGGTGGGCTATCGCTCGCGTAGCGGTTGACCTCCTGGATCGGACATGGGCGGCCATCGCCCTTTCACCACTTGCGGCCAATCTCGTACGCCAGCGCATGTAGGCGGAGGGCCCATTGCTCTACGACCTCAAACACCGCACAGACTTTCCTGGCCGCACCGGCATAGGCAAGGTTCCGAACTGTCGAACGCAGAAGCATAGGCTGTCCCGGCAAGATCTGATTGAGTTGCTCCTGCAAGAGGAGGACTAAACAGAAGAATCATGCGGAAGTCGAGCTACTTGCGCCCGCAGCATCATCAGGGCTGGACGCGCAAAGCTCGCTCTGAATCTGATCGTCGAAGGAAACAAAGTTCCAAATCGTATCAAAGACGAAGCCCGCAGACTACGTGACAGCCTGCCTTAACTGGCCATACCGCGTACCTGCTTATCGCCGCACCACCCTCACCAAAACAGAAACGCCCACCGTCGCCCACCACACAGGCAATGGTTGGCCCCAATGTCTAGACAACGAAAAGGGGGAAGTAAGGTGCATCCAGACGGCTGTGGCCAGCGCTGATCGGAAACGGGCGGTCTGCCGCCATCAGAGCGCGTAGTGCCGTTCAGCCGGTGTGCGATAGTTGAGACTTTGATGCGGTCTTTCATTGTTGTAGAAGACGAAATAGTCGTCCAACCCGGTTTGCAGTTGATGCACCGAGTACACTGGTTGAGATGGATGTTCTCATATTTGACGCTGCGCCATAAGCGTTCACAGAAGATATTGTCGAGGGCGCGACCACGCCCGTCCTTGCTGACCTGAATGTTGGCCGCAAGCAGGCCGGCGGCAATGGCATCGGCCGTGAGTTGTGCGCCTTGGTGAGTGTTGCAGATCCTGGGCCGCCCCTTGCTGAGCGCCCGGCGCAGCGTATCGAGACAGAGAAAACCGTCCAATTTCAAGGTGGCGATGTGATCGAAAAAGTCTGTGGAGAGGCGCATCACGCCGAAGACGTTTCCGAGGGCAATGGCGAAGACGATACCTGAGAAGGCCACCTGAAACGTATTCAGAAGGCCGACCAGGAAGGCGCGACCATCGGTTTTTCAGGAGTATTCGATGAGGCTCTCGCCGATATCGAAGCCAGCGGCCTAGCTGAGAAAGTTGAAGCTGATGGCGACCTTGTGCTTCTCTCGTAGCCCGGTAATCATGTTATTGTTGATGAAAGGGTCCCAGCCCGACGACGACAACCAGGAACTGGCTGAAGATGCTGAGCACTCTCTCATCGCGACAAAACGGCGGGCGGCGCCTGACTGGCGTGGGTCTCCTGCATAGGCTGCCCTTACCGAAGGTGTAGCCATGCGGCCAGTCACACGGCTGGCCGCATGGCAATGTAAGAGAATTAGCGAATCGGCGGCGCGTACAGGATACCGCCGTCGGTGTAGAGGCCGTTCAGACCGCGCGGCAGGTCGAAGACCGTGTCCGGCCCGAGGTGGCGGTTGTAGATTTCGGCGTAGTTGCCGATCTGCGAAATCACCTCCGCGAAGCATCCGGCATTGGAGAGGCCGACTTTGGCGCAGAAGTCACCTTCCAGACCCAGCAGCTTGCGGATGTTGGGGTCGTTGCTGTCCATGAAGCTGTCGACATTCTGGGAGGTGATGCCCATCTCTTCGGCCAGCATGGTGGCGTAGACGACCCAGCTGACGAGGTCGAACCACTGGTCATCGCCATGGCGGACGGCCGGCCCCAGAGGCTCCTTGGAGAGCGTCACGTTGATGATCACGTGGTCCCCCGGGACGGTGAGCGTGGTCTGGCGAGACACGAGGCCGGACTTGTCGGTGGTAACCGCGTCGCAGCGGCCTTCGTCATAGGAGTTGAAGACCTCGTCCCCGCTCTCGAATACGACCGGCTCATAACTGATGCCGGCGGCCGACATCTGGTCGGCCAGATTCAGTTCGGTGGTGGTGCCTGTTGCCACACAGATCGAGGCGCCATCCAGATCGGCAAGGGATGTCACGCCGCTGTCCTTGCGCACCATGATGCCCTGGCCGTCGTAGAAGGTGGTGGGCGCGAAGTTCAGGCCCAGGTCGGTATCACGCGACATGGTCCAGGTGGTGTTGCGGATTAGCACGTCGCCCTCACCGCTGGACAGGATTGTGAAGCGTTCCTTGGCGGAGGCGGGCCTCACCTCGAGGGCGTTGGCATCGCCAAAGATTGCTGCAGCAATCGCACGGCAGTAATCGACGTCAAAGCCGGAGAAGTTGCCTTCGGAGTCAAGGAAACCGAAGCCGGGCAGAAGTGCGTTGCTGATGCAGACCAGTTTGCCCCGATCCTGAACAATACTCAAGGTCGACTGCTTCTCCTCCTGCATCACCGGCGCCGCGGCCTCGTCCGACTCGACGACTTCGGGGCCTGCTGCAGGACTCATGCAGGCGGCGATGATCATGCCAATAACCATTGACAGAATCATGCCGGCTTTGTTCAATTTCCTCATGCTTTTCATTACTGTTCTCCTTGTAATGGGTAGTGGAAAGAACGAATGTAGATCCCAATTGAGACCAAGAGTATTGGTCAAGGGCGCTTGCGTAGTGGTAGAACCACCTGGCAAACTCGTTTATTGTAAGGAAACGAAGATGCATCCAAACAGGATGCGACAGGCTCGAATAAGCGGCGACTCGTGCAATTTACATAGGCGGATTCTACCACAATTCACGCCAGTCCACCCTACCATGCCCACCCTACCATGCCCACCCTATCCCAAGGCAATTGCATCAAATTGGGTCAAAACCTCGAGAGGCTGCCTGAATCGGGTAGGGGCGCCCCTTGTGGGCGCCCTTCGCGGGCTATTTTGGCGTCCAAATTTAGATGCGATTGCCCTGCCTCTCAGCCATGGATACATCGAATGCGAGAATTGGTCGTAATTGACGCCTGTGGGCTTCAATGGAGCCATGACCTCTCAGCCATGGATACCAGAATGGTATCGGTGGCGCATCAGCATCGCCTGCGACGCTTCAATGGAGCCATGACCTCTCAGCCATGGATACGGCCACCGGCAGTCTCCGGCACGTACCAGGCAGACGTGCTTCAATGGAGCCATGACCTCTCAGCCATGGATACAGCACGTCCTACAGCGTCCTAGTGGGCTATCGTGCTGGGCTTCAATGGAGCCATGACCTCTCAGCCATGGATACCTGCGTGATCGGCGAGAGTCTGGTTTCGGTGCATTGGCTTCAATGGAGCCATGACCTCTCAGCCATGGATACTTGATTGCATCAGGATCGCGAGCCATACCACCCCCTAGCTTCAATGGAGCCATGACCTCTCAGCCATGGATACTGTGCCTCGGTTCGCCAGCGGGCAGTGGGGATGGCGCTTTCACGCCGTATTCAGGAGGTTGACCTGAAACGAATGGTGAGGCACGGAGGGTTATGCCTATCCACTAAGTGTCGGACTGCTTGCGCCGGATGCCGGGTTCCTCGCACAGATTGGTCTCGAAGCGCCTGGCCATTCCAGCAGTTCCTTAGAGTCGTTTGCCATGCGTGTCGTCTTCTGCGACAGTCCTACTCATACTGCGAAGAAAAACCGTTCCAGACAATTGGCTCTCCGGTATCGGCGTCAAAGACTCCTTTCAGAGTGGGTTCATTGTCTGGGTCAGCACAAGCCATACTCAATTTGCTTTGCAACAGACCCTCGGTTGGATGGAACCCGTCATATGAAAATTGAGCTCCAGAAAAGTTCGCCTCCTGAATTAAAGCATGCCTCGTTTCCGATCCATCCTCGTCTGACTGGCATTCGGTCGGTGGTCGCAATTCGGAAAAAATCGCGCCCGCAAGTCGGGCGTTTGTCAGGTTCGCCCTCATTAGTGAGCCGCCGGAAAGATTCGCCCCAAGTAGATAGGCCCCGGACAAATCTGCATTGGGTAAGACTGATACGACGAAGATCTGCGTCACATAGGTCCAGCTTAAACCCTGCATTCCGCTCAAGAAGGAGGTGCGAGTTACCACGATTGCAGATAATTTCCGCGACGGCGTTGACATCCGCGCGCGGAGATTGCCTTTCCTCATTCAAGTTGGCACTCCCACCCTTGTCCCTTGTCGGATGACGCACAAATGCGCAGAGCAATTCCATGACCTGAACATGATGCTGCCCCGGATGCTCCGCTGCCAGATGTTTGAGCGCATAAATGCCGCCTAGACGAACCGAGAGATCTTCGCTACCAAGCATCTCAGCGCCCTTTTGGAATCGTTCATTCAACAGTCCGCGTTGAACCGTCTCTGCCTGTTGCTGCGCTACAGATGTCTGGCGCTCTCCCACAATGCTACGCCACAGGGCGAGTTCTATCGCGACAATGCCTCCAAGCACGAAGCTCAAATTGCTAATAGTCGTGCTGAGTGAATCCATTTGGCTGTGCAACATCCCCCAAAACCGCCACGAGAGTCCAACTCCGGTTGCTACCGTTACCACGATTAGCGCAATCCACCAGCGGCCATCTCTCTTGAATACGAATCCGATGAAGCGTCCTATACGCAACCAGATTCTCCTGAGCGCCCTACGTCCCGCAACCAGCATTTTCGCTCCCGTTCCCTGCACTTCACCCGGACATCGGCCCCGAGACCAAATCCCCCGCAATCTCCTCCAGCTGCTCCAGCGCCGCCCGCAGATCCTCCACAATCTCCTCAGCGATCACGTCCGGCGGCGGCAGGCTGGCCGTATCCTCCATGCTCTCATCGCGCAGCCAGAAAATGTCGAGGCTCACCTTGTCCCGCTTGATCAGGTCGTCGTAGCTGAAGCGCCGAAACCGCTCCGTCTCTTCCCGCTGGCCGCGATCCTCCGCGTTGTAACACTTGACAAAGTCCTCCAGGTGCGAGCGGCCCAGCGGGTTCGTCTTCAGCGTGAAGCGCTGGTTCGTGCGCAGGTCGTAGATCCACATCTCCTTCGTCCAGGGCGTTTCACGGGCCGATTTTCGATCGAAAAAGAGCACATTGGCCTTGACGCCCTGCGCGTAAAACACGCCCGTCGGCAGCCGCAACAGCGTATGCGCATCGCACTCTCTGAGCAGGTTGCGCCGCACCGTCTCACCCGCGCCGCCCTCGAACAGGACATTGTCCGGCACTACAACCGCCGCCCGCCCGTGGTTCTTCAACAAGGTGCACACGTGCTGCAGGAAGTTCAACTGCTTGTTGCTCGTGCTGGCCCAGAAGTCGGGCCGTTCCACCACCAGGCTTTCACGCTCCGATCTGCCCTCCGTGTTGACAAACGTCAGGCTCGACTTGCGTCCAAACGGCGGATTGGTCAACACCATATCGAAGTTAACGCCCGGATGCGTGCGTAGGCTGTCATCGACTCTGATGTTCGTCTCGTCCCCGCCGATGCCGTGCAAATAGAGGTTCATAGCGCACAGCCGCGCCGCGCTGTCCACGATCTCCCAACCGTGTAGCGCATCCTCCTTCAGGTGCGCCAACTGCCCCTGGTCCATGCGTCGGTTGTGATTAACAATGTAGTCATGGGCCGCCAGCAGGAAGCCGCCGGTGCCGCAAGCGGGGTCGCAGATCGTGCTGTCAGGCTCGGGTCGCATCACCTCCACGATCGCCTCGATCAAGGGCCGCGGCGTGAAATACTGGCCCGCCCCGGTCTTCACGTCCTGGGCGTTGCGTTCCAGCAGCGACTCGTACGCGTCCCCTTTCACGTCCGCGCTGAGCGCCAGCCAGTTCTCGCTGTCGATCAGCTCCTGTATCAGCCGCGTCAGCATCGCCGGTTCATGGATCCTGTTCTGCGCCTTGCTGAAAATGACGCCTAAGGTGCCGGGCAGCTGCGCCAGCGTTTCCAGCGTATGGCGATAGTGCTCCTCCAGTTTGCGTCCGTCGCGGGAAAGCAGGCTGGGCCAGTCATACCCCTCTGGAATCGGCGGCGGCCGGTAGCCGGGCAGCGTCGCATAAAGGGGCTGGCTGCGCTCGTGCATCATCTTCAGGAAGATTAGATAGGTCAGCTGCTCCAGATAGTCGCCATAGGAGAGACCTGCGTCCCGTAGGACATCACAGTAATTCCACAATTTCTGGCCGATGGCAGAGGAGTTGGTCATGGCCCGTTCTCCAGAAGACGAATTTGCTTATCTGAGGCTGCTTTGGATCGACGGCGGCGGGTCTTACGACCGCCAGACGCGGCGGCAGCCTGCGCCGCTTCACGTTCCGCGTGGATACTCTCCAGCAGTACCGAGGCCGGTTCATCGTCGGGGTCCTGCGGCACCAGCTGCCCGCAGAAAGCCCGCTTGAGAATGCTCTGCCGCAACTGTTCGACTCTTCTCAGGCTGGCTGCTACTGTAGACTCGGCATGCTGAATGATCGAAAGTCTCTGTTCTATCTCTGCGACGATACGGTGCTGCTCTTCCAATGGAGGAAGAGCAATTGTCCAGGATGCTGTTCGTTCTGCTCCGAGATGGTGTATTCCTACCCCTCTTGCAGCGCGTCCAAGGTTACCTGAGCGGGCATCGGACATAAGGCGATAAAACAGGAAAGGCACAATTCTGGGGATTGTCCTAATTCTGATTAACGTATTCTGGAAGCAACAACCGTAAATTTGGCCATTCCATATCGCTGGTTTGCCAACTTCATCAGGGCTTCCTGACGCTTCATTCAATACAATGTCACCAGGAATGAGCCGGTAAGTCTCAAACTCGTTGGGACTAAAGTCCATCTCTTTGACATCTGACAGATCCAACCCATCCCACGTGACGTTGGCAGCCCGCAGATAAGGACGCATATTAGGCCCCGTTGCCCTTTTGGGCGAGCGCTGGCGGCCCAGACGTACTTCGCCCACCGAGGAAAGCGACGCCCACACCCAACCCTTTTGCAGCTCCGGCAAGCCGGAGATGTCCGGCGCAGCCGGTTCCTTATACTTGCCTCTCCGCTTCTCTTGAGACTCCCAGCGGGCGCGCCGTTCGGCCAGAATACGCTCCAGCAGTTGCTCCGCGTGTTCGTAGTCGCGGCCCTCCGCCTCGGCAAGCTCCGCCTCGGTCGGGACCAGCTCTCCCTCGCACGCCGCTTTGAGGACACTGGCCCGGTAACGCTTAAGGTTGGCCTTGACACGTCTCAGCGCAGTCTCCGCGGCGTCAAGCCGAGTAAACTGCTTCTCGATCTCCGCCACGATGCGACGCTGCTCAGCGAGGGGTGGTAATACGAAAGGGTAGTTAGCGAGGGTATTGTTATTAACTCGCATCAAAGACCCGCCAACCCCCGATGCGTTAGACGCAAGAAAATCTCTGAAGACATCTTGTTGCAGATAAAAGCACAAAAAATTGGGAATCAGACCACTTACCTCAGAAAAACATAACCACTCAGTAGATGCAATCTTCTTGTATTCAGAGAAATCCCCTACGATCCAGACACGGTTGATTCGCGGATTGATTTTGCATACAAGGACCGAGTTAGTTTGAACTCTCCGCTTGCTAGAGCCGATAGTGCCGCCAAGCATGATTTCTGGCCGCCCCGCCGAAAAACTCGGAACACTGTACAATTCAAACATCTCATCGGCTAGTTTGCGGGGATCGAATGTTTTCGAGCGATCTAACCTGATTTCTCTTAGCGTCGTCTTCATCCACCCATGCGGCAAGACCTCGTTGTCTTCTTCACTTGGCATACGTCCGTCGTGGCGTGTTGATCCATTCATGGGCTTGTTTCATCCACAAGTAGCAGAATAGCAGACGCGGTCGCGTTGATCACATAGTTGGCCACATGCTTGGAAACCGTTTTCTCTTGAGTCCCCGCTCCGTGGGCGGTACTATACCGATTCCTGATTGTGGCGATCAGCATAATTGGCTGTTCGTAGAAGGAGTCCAATGTAGTTTGCAGAAGAATAGTTTTGAGCAATTTTCCGGCGGTGTCGGTCTGTTGAAATGGCCATCGCTTTCGATCGCAGATAACTTTCATTACGCTTTCGAAGGAACTCCCACACTTCAGAACACAGTCTCGATATTCGCCTTTTCTGTAATGCTTGAGTGCTTCGACAATTTCCTCGTTTGCAGAAGCAAAGTGTGGTTCTGTAAGCAGCAGGAGCATTGGCTCTATCGCTTGTTGGTGCAAGACTTCGTTCTCTTTACGTATTATCTGGGGATATGCCACTATACGCGGCGGAGGGGCATCAAGTGGATCAATGCCATATACCACGGCGTTGGGAGGCTTTGGTGGGCGTGGTGGGAAAACAAAACCGGTGAGGAAATAAGGTAAATTGTCTTCTTCAAGAAATCTGTTCACCTCCATGATCAGCTTCTGCACGTCTATTCCGGCATCGGGTTTAAAGATTTCGTTCGACTTGAAAATCATCTCAACAAAGTCAAGGAAGTGTTCGTCCCTGCATCGGCAGAAAAAGTCGATTACACCCTCGTCCACAGCGGTTGGACTCGTAGGGATTGGGCTCCCGTGCAAGTATTCAAGGCTCCTATGTATGTCTGACCAGAAGATAGCAGGTTTAGTTGCACCATCACTCCAATCATATCTACGAGGAAAAAGCTCTGTGCAACGCTTTAACATCCGGGTCCTAAATTCCGAAGTAAGGGGCTTTACCATCTTATCGGACGCTTTATGTCGTTTTGAGAAGACACTGAAGATCTGGGAAAACTTCATTCGATATCCCGCTCTCACTTTCCTAATGCAACTCGTTAATCGACTGTTTCAACTGTTAAGCAGTGTAGGGACAAAGTCAAACGCCACCGGTTGCCAGCAGAGGTCTGACCTTCTCCTCCAGCCACGGACACAACTGCGCAAACCGGAACGAATTCTTCTCAAACAGCCCTATGAAAAACTCGTAGGCTTTGACGCTGTCGCAATCTATAAAATGACCGTTCAGGCGCAGAAAAGCGTCGGTGACGAAGAATGCGACCCGTTTGTTGCCATCCACGAAAGGGTGATTGTTGGCCAGGCTTTCCATCAGCGCGGCCGCTTCCTCGATCAGGCTATCGTAGTACCCCAACTGGGGCCGCATCAGGGCCGAGGCCAGCGCGCCCTCATCACGCATGCCCATCGAGCCGCCAAACTCGTGAATCAATGCCCCGTGGATAGCGATCGCTTCGCCAATCTCCGGGTAGTTATACTTCATTCAGCGAGCAGCTCAGCCAGGCGGCGGTTCCGCTCAACGCTGGCCCGGAAATGCGCCATCACTTCAGGACGGGGCGTCTGCCGGGAGCGGTTCACAATATATTCCTGCATCGCGTCTTCCATCACCGCTTGGAATTGCCGGCCCTCCTGCCGCGCAATCTCCCGCATTGTAGACAGTAACTCCGGCGCAACCTGGCTGGAATACTTCACTTTCGAGCCACTCATCACATGTCCTCCCTTACAGTTTCTTTCATTATCGCTTAGAGGCAATACCGGTGTCAAGATTTATCTTGATGAAAGTTGAAAGGTCGCATGCTCCCGCGTCACGCCGCCAGCGCCAGGTTCAACTCCTCCAGAATCTTTGTCAACTCCTCGCCGAACAGTGCATACGCCCGCGCCAAGCCTCCCCGCTGATTGAAGGGTGCCAGATCGAAGGCATCCAATTCGATGCTGACACTGCCCGCGATGTGATCGCGGATATCCTCCAGCCACCGACGTTGTTCGGCGGTGAGAGTCCGCCCGTCCGCCTCCTGCGTAGCCATCCACGCTTCGAATCGTTCCTTTACCCGCGCGTCAAAGGGTACCAACTCCTCCTCCTCACCCACGGCGTACCGCACCAGCGACACGATATCCGCCAGCGCCCGCTGACCAGACCCCCGCACCCTGGACTGGTCCAGTTGCCGGTAAGCCTGCCAAAGCCGTTCAGTCGTCCACGCCCGCGGCGGCAGGCGCAGCCTGTCCGCCAGCTCCTTTATGTCGTCGAAACGCAGCCGCTGCCGGTAGGGCCGCGCATACAGCACCTGTAAGGCTGTGATCTCGTCTCGATTCTCCTGGATGAATTCCTGAAACGACTCGACCAGCTTCCCTGCCTGCTCATCGGAAAATCCGGCTTCGATCAATTGATCCGCGCTGACCGTGTCGATCGTCTGCTCGTAACTCTGATGGACATCGATAAGCAACTGGCGAAGCTGGGGATTCGCCGCAAACGGCTGCGCCCCACTTTCCAACAATTCCTGACGCGCCTGCTCAACCGCCTCTTCCCCAGGCTCCTCCTGTCCGGTCGTCTGCTGGGCAGCCTCCAAAGCGGCATCCGGATCGGTCGCGCGGATCAGACCCGAAATCAACGCCGGCAGCGACGCGCCATCGGCCACCGACTCGATAGCTTGGCGGTCGCGGTCGCTCAGTTGACGGTCCAACCGCGCCAGCCGGCTGGCCAGCGAGGAAAGCACATCGGGATCACGATTCCCCATACTTACCAAATCCAACAGCTTGTCGAACGCGACCGTCTTCTTCCTGTCCAGCGTGTAGGAGTCGGACAGATCTGATTCCGTCACGCCGACCGCATCCACAATCACGAACCGCAGCTTATCCTTGGCGTCGGGCGTTACCGCCTCGAAATCCGTCGAAGTAATCGTCCGCACGCCGCGCCCTTTCATCTGCTCAAAAAAGCTGCGGCTGCGCACGTTGCGCATGAAGAAGACGATCTCCACCGGCTTGACGTCAGTGCCCGTCGCGATCATGTCCACCGTTACCACGATGCGCGGGTCGTAGCTGATACGGAACCTGCTGAGCAACTCCTCCGCAGATACGCCGGTCGTCTTGTATGTGATTTTCTGGCAGAAGTCGTTGCCCTTGTCGAATACCTCCCGCACAATGCGCACAATGTCATCGGCATGGCTGTCGTCTTTGGCAAAGATGATCGTCTTGGGCACATGCGTGCGCCCAGGAAATATCTCCGTGAACAACCGGTCGCGAAAAGTCTGGACAACCGTGCGAATCTGATCTTCTGCCACCACTTCCCGGTCCAACTGGTTGGGCGTATAGTCCAGATCCTCCTCCAGTTGCTCCCAGCGCACCTTGCGCGTGCGGCGGTCCCGCCTGTCCACAAAAAAGCCCGCATCTACCGACGAACCTTGCTGCGTGATCTCCGTCCTGATCTGGTAGACGTCAAAATCCACGTTGACCCCGTCCGCTACCGCCTCCCCGTGGTTGTATTCCATCACCAGGTTTTGCTGAAAGAAGCCGAACGTCTGCTTGGAGGGCGTCGCCGTGAGACCGATCAGGAAGGCGTCAAAATACTCCAAGACCTGCCGCCACAGGTTGTAGATCGAGCGGTGGCACTCATCGGTAATGATGACGTCGAAGGTCTCAATCGGATATTCGGGATTGTATTCAACCGGCTCCGGGTCCCGCTGAGCGAGGTGAAATCCCGAAAACTCCTCCAGTTCGGGGTTAAGCTCCTCCCCTTTCAGCATCGAATAAATCCGCTGGATCGTCGCGATACAGACCCGGCTCACCGGATCAATGTATCCGGACTGCAGCAACTGCACGTTATATAGTTCCGTAAACTTCCTCCCGTCATCCGGCGTGCTGAACCCCTGGAACTCGCGCCGTGTCTGGCGGCCGAGGTTGCTGCGGTCCACCAGGAACAGCACCCGCCGAGCCCCGCCATATTTGATCAGCCGGTATATCAGGTTGCACGCCATGAAAGTCTTCCCGCTGCCGGTCGCCATCTGCACCAGCGCCCGCGGCCGGCCCGCCGCCAGAGACTCTTCCAGGTTCCTGATCGCCCGCTCCTGCACCCGCCACAACCCGGTCGAGTCCAGGTCCGGCATATTGTTCAGCATCTGACGCAAGTTGTTTGACGTGAAATAGCTTTCCCTTGTCTCGACCGTGAGGTTCTGCGCTGCAGAAAGACCCTCCTGCGCACCGACCCATTGTGCCAGAATTTTGGGTGTATGGAAGGCGAAGACAGAACGGCTGCGAGGCGCCGGGTCCAGTTCATTCGTAAACTGGGTCTCAACCCCAGTGCTCTCATAGAGGAAAGGCAGTGGTCGTTGGTAAACCGGTAGGTTTTCCGGCAATCCGGTACTGTATTTCTCCGATTGTGCTTCTACCCCCTCCAAAGTGAATCCTTCAGGCTTGGCTTCTATTATGCCCGCTGCCAGCCGATCCACGTAGAGCAGATAATCGGCATGGCCGTGCCCCGATTTCAGCGGAAATTCGCGCGCCGCTACCCCCTGGCCCGCGTAAAGATTGAGCGCCTCCGCGTCCTGGACCGCCCAGCCCGCTCTTGTCAGCATCCCGTCTATATTCGCCCGCGCCTGTTGTTCCGGTGTCATCTTGCTCTACAAACAATATCCGCGATGTCTGAAGGCCGCTAAGACCTGCAGCCTCCTGCAACGTTTACGGAAAAATGTCGCTTTTGAATCCTCTTGCTCTGAAGCCAGCGCCCCGCCTACCGCATCGCCCGCGAAAAACGCTGCACTCTCTTTCGTGCGCCGGAAACATTGATGCGGAACGTCATCATTTGGTCGCTCACGCCATAATACAATGCCGCCTGGTCAAGGTCCATTCCGCTCTTCACAACTGCGATGGCAGCCTCATCAGGCACCAGCAGAACGCCGCTCAGCCAGTCCGCCTCTTCTTCTATCTTTTTGCTCCAGTACCGGCATCCCTTGTCGTCAAGCACGGGAGTGGGCGTGTGCAATAACAGGCCATGTGCAAGCTCATGCCATACGTTGCTGGCCTGCCGGCCCGGGGAATGAGAATCGTTATGCACAATCAATCGCCTGGTCCCGTAGAAAACAGTGACCGCCGAAAACACCGACCGTCCTTGCTCGCGGAAGTAGCGGTAAGCCCCCTCTGCAGACTCCTGAAACTCCGAAAGCCTGAGGAGCGGTATATCAAGTAACTCTGCCAGCCTCCAAGGGTCGAGCGGGTCAGTCAGACTTAATCCCAGATCGTCCCTCACCTGCTTGGCAATCCACTTCGCTTCTGTCTGGAATCCTCGTCTCACGCTTACCTCGTTGTCCTTCTCAATCTGTTGTAGGCCGCTTTGACAATTTCATCTAATGCTGTGGCAGCTTCCTCGTTCAACTGTGGGTCGGTGCGAAGATATGTGGAAATCATTGCAAGCCTCTCCGGTTCCTCTTGCCCGGACAACCTGCCCTTCACAAATCTGTCCACATTCAGCCCGGACCAGGCCGCCAGAGCTGCCAGACTATCCACGTCGGGGCGCTTGCCTTGAGCAATGCGTGTAAGAGTGGATGCACTGACGCCGCTTTCTTCGGCAACTTTCTTCCAAGTCAACTGCTTGGCCTGCCGCTCCCCGTCCAGCGCCGCGTAAAACGCGTCAGCATCGAAGCTCCCTTTCCTCTTCATGGTCTACTCCTTTGCTCTTTTTCTTAGTCGTAACGGCGAAAGGAGTGAAAAGGGGATTTTCACTCTTGCAATCGAAAAGCACTTGTGGTATATTATAGGCCGAAGTTCTGATTGCATTTTAGCAAGCAAGCTGTATTCCTGCAATGCAGGTCCAGCTTGCCGTGAGTCGCAGCTAATGAACTAAGGCGTTTTCGGATTTTCTGAAAGCGTCAGGAGGAATTCGAGTAGTTACATGAGCGAAAAGAGACGGGCAGAAGCGCCGCCAGCCCGATCGACCGGTGCGCTCAAACGTCGCAGAGTCCCACAACCTTGGCCGGATGCCCAGGAATTTCGCATTCTTGCAATCGACGGGGGCGGCATCAAGGGAATCTTCCCGGCTGCCTTTCTGGCCGGCTTGGAGAAGCGCTTTCTCGGCGGAGCCTCGGTTGCCCGCTACTTCGACCTCATTGCGGGCACGTCAACGGGCGGGATCATCGCCATGGGCCTGGGTGCCGGTCTCACAGCCGCCGAACTTCGCGATCTCTACTTAAACCGAGGACTCGAAATCTTTCCCCCGCAGCGTTGGCTTGGCCGCCTGTTGGGAAAGGCCCGCCAGTTCGTTCTGTATCGTTATAACCGCGATGCCCTTGCGCGTGTACTGGACGAGACTTTCGGGCAGAAGACGTTCGGTGAATCCAAGTCAAGGTTGTGCGTCCCATCATTTGATGGACGGCACAGCGAAGTCTACATTTTTAAGACACCCCATCACCCGGACTACAAGCGGGATCGGTGGGAGCAGATGCGAAAGGTAGCTGAGGCTACGTCAGCGGCCCCAACATTCTTCCGACCTCTGGAAGATGGCGGATATTCATTCGTGGACGGCGGAGTCTGGTGCAACAATCCGATTATGGTTGGGTTGGTCGATGCTTTGGCCTGTTTTGCCGTGCCGCGCGAGCGCGTTCGCATCCTGAGTTTAGGTTGTGGAGATAATCCCTACACAGTTGGTGTCACCAAGAAGCTTGGGGGCTTTCTGGCGTGGAAAGACATTATACTTGCGGCGATGCGCCTTCAGTCTCACAACGCCTTGGGACAAGCTGGCCTACTGATCGGCGCCGACCGGATTGTAAGGGTGGACGCGCCCGAGCGCGAAAAGCCGATTCAACTGGATGACTACGTACGCGCTTCACGCGAACTGCCTACTGCGGCGACCGAGGCACTTGAGGAATGCGGCGAAAATGTTGCATCTCTCTTCTTGCGAGAACCGGCAACACAATATACACCCCATTCGTTGGCTTAACCCCAGCGACAACAGACCGGGATTGAATCCCGGGACAGGAGATACACATTCATGAAACATACGCAATCCTTTATCGACTTTCTCAACGACGTTGTAAACCTGAACCAGTCTCGCCTTGACCGGCTGAACGGGCACGTGCAAGCCGTTACCGATTTCCTGAAAGAGAACCTGAACGCCTTCAGCAGAGTTGAGCCTCAAGGCTCCTACGGCCTGAAAACGATCATCAGGCCTGTAAAGGAAAGGCAGGAGTATGATGCTGACATCCAGCTGCACATGAAGTATGAAGAAGACAAAGAACCGAAAGCCTACATTAAAGAACTGTACGACTGCTTTCGAGGCCACGGTACCTACAAGGACAAGGTGCATCGCAAGACCAGGTGTGTGTACCTTGACTATGCCGAAGACTTTCACTTGGACGTGGTTCCTTGCGTCACCAAGCCGGATGGCAGTAAGTGGGTCTGCAACAAAGAGACCAATAAATTCGAACGTACCGATGGGACGGGATACCGGGACTGGTTCAACGAAAAAACGAGAATCACACATGGGAACTTGAAGCGAGTAACCAGGCTCTTGAAATTCCTGAGAGATCACAAGGGCAACTTCACCGCGAAGTCCATTCTCCTGACCACACTCATTGGCAATACCGTTGGCGGGGAAGACGATGGAGACAACTTCAAGTCCATCCCTGACGCCCTGAAGACCGTGTCCAACCGGATCAACGACTTCCTGCAGGACAACGAAACAATGCCGACGATCACGAATCCCGTCCTGCCCGAGGAAGACTTCAATCGGCACTGGGACCAGGCGAAGTACGAAAACTTCAGGGAAAAATTCGACGTTTACAACAAGAGAATCAACGAAGCGTACGACGCCAAAGAACACAATGACAGTGTCGACAAGTGGCGAGCCGTTTTCGGTGACGAGTTTGGCAAGAAGCGAGGCGAGGACGATGACAAATCCAGTGGAAACAACGCAAGGCGCAGCGCCGCCCCTGCGGTAGTCAGCGTGAAGCCGAGACCTCCTTGGGCCCCTGACACTTGGACACCTGTTGGCAACTGGCCCCAAAATTAGCCCATGAAAGTAACGAGCCCTTTGACCGTCGTCGAAAGCGACTTGGAATGGTTGAAAGTGAACTACCCAAGACTGGAGTACAATGCATTGCAACACAGGCTTGCGGGGAAGCTTGATTTTCGTGCTGAATATGACAAGACTACAGAGTTACTGACAATTGGAACTGATTCTGCCGTCAAGAAGTTCCACACCTATTTGTGTGACGTCTTCGAGATAGAAATGCGGATGGATCCCGACTCCATAATTGGGAACGGTTGGCCAAGAGTTTACGAGGTCGGTGGTAGGTACACCAGGATAGCACAAAAGAATAATGTGCCAACCGTCGATTTACACTTTTTTGACGACGGGGCCTGCTGTCTTGGAATCAATTACTTTACAGAAAGGAATCTGACTATAGGGCGTTTCGTGAATGAGCTAGTTGTTCCCTTCTTCTACCGATTATCTTATACTGATCGTTTTGGCTTAAATGCCGCCCGAAGTGATTTATGGCGCGAGTACTCCCATGGGGAGACGGGACACCGCGAGTACCAGGAGGACATGCTCAAGACTATGAATAGTCTGGGCCGAAATGATCCTTGTCTCTGCGGCAGTGGTCGAAAGTATAAGAAGTGTTGCTTAGGAAGCGCGCTTTTCGAACGAGAAGTACATACTTAAACCTGCAAGAATGGGTTTTGCATAGTCTGGTATATATATTACCATGTGCACGGAGGATTCGACCTTCAACACCAATTGGGATAAAGGGGTCAAATTGGCCGCTATTCCTCGATGGCGCTGCGAGGACGCCTCTTGACAATTATTATAGAAACACGCCTAGGTCTATTTGACCATCCGTTCTCAGGGAGAAATTGCAATACTAAGCCCATGGGACAAGGTTGATATGGCCGCGATGAATGATGCCATCGGCAATGTACTCGCTCTACACCCGCCGTCAAAGGCAACGCAAAAGACGCGGCGCGCCCATCGCAAGACCAAACCTCCCCGACTTGGCTCAAAACGCAAGATTGCCGCTCAAGACGACGTTCTCCGACTTTGGCTGAGCAATGAGTTACAAGCTGGACGTTTCTGATAACCTTAAGGTATTGATTGATAGGGACGCGTTCCCGAATGCCTCGACAGATCTGAACCCTCAGGATATGACCGTCGATTCACTAGGCGATACAACTTTCCTAACCCAGGAGTACCGCTGATGCCACAGCACCAAGAAAATGCGGAAACTGACGTCGATAGCCCCCACAATATTGCTGAAACCCAAGAAAACGAAATAGAGAGTCCGGGAGACAGTGTCGAGGGGGCGCAAGATATTGCTCAAATTGACGAGAAACTGGAGAAGCTACTTGAAGACCTTGTCCAAACATTTGGGGAAAGCGAGGAGTGGCGTCCATTCTTGTTGACCGACGATCCAATTACGACTAGAACCGTTGACAATGTTTTTGATGAGTTACAGAATAATCCTTATACATGCTCCGAGGAGGGGCGCCTGATTGTCGTTGTCGAATCTGGCGGAGGAGACATTGACGCTGCATACAATTTGGCCATGTTGTTTCGCCGACACGGAAGTAAGGAACTCATTTTTGTAGTTCCGAGGTGGGCTAAGAGTGCTGCAACACTCTTAGTTTGTGGTGGAGATTTCGTAATGATGACACCTGTGGCTGAATTGGGGCCTTTAGACCCACAGATAACGCAGATAAACCCAATGGAGCAGAGAGTAGAAGACTTTTCTCCTCTTCACATCGAGTCAACACTTGAAATGATAAGAAGCGAATTTCAGCAAGGCAATACCCAACTCGCAAATGGTTTACTGCAACGGCTTCAGTTTCCAATTACTCTTGGAAGGTTTAAGAAATCTTTGGATATCTGCAGGCAGTATTCGATCAAGCTATTGGTATCACGCATGCATCGAGGAAAGGATAAACTGGTCGAGGATATCGCAAATAAACTGGTAGAGGAATACGCAGATCATGGATTCTGCATAAATATTGACGAGGCGAAAGACTTAGGCCTCAAAGTTTGCCCACCCTCTTCGCAACAATTGACACCCATCTGGGAAATCCATAAATTGGTGCGAAAGAAAACCGAACTGATAAAAGAACAGAAAGAGAGAGAGCTTAGAGAGCGTCTCAAGGAAATGCCATTTAGCTTACAGACTGAGTCGTTGCCTAAGTCGTACGATCCATAGGCATTCCATATCTTGAGGAGAGAACTCACAGTGCCCGATACATTTTCCGTGTCTGTGCGTCAAGCGGAGATGTTGCTCTTGAATGATGCTCAGATTTCACTCAAGGAGATTCAGGCCCTTCCTTTCATTGACGATCATCAGGAGGCGCTAGCCGTCGCGCAAAAGCTCGTCAAGAATATTGGCGCCCGTTATAGAGTGGGAATAACTCTTGATCCCCGTAATTCGGACGATGTTGTATTCACCTTAATACTTGATGACAGTTGATTGAGTACATCCAAGCGGTAGAACGAGCGCGAAGAAGAGGTATGGTTATCCAAGAATATGCACATGATTATCGGTAATTGACGCTTTTTCGGCTACTGATTATGAACCGCCACGGCCCCGCAGACACAACCCATGAGTGGCGCTCTGGCGGCGGTAAAGCCTTCGTCACCGGTGCCAGAGGCGACAACCTCATCCCCAAAATCCCAACAATCACTGTTCAGGCAACATCCCCAACGATCCGGCACCCCCTGACCGGCGCATCCCTGACGACTGAGCAATGGTGACGCGCCCCCTCAGCCGGCCACAACCACCCCCGGGCAAAAACCGACCGATCGCCGAGAATCCCCTCAATCCACAGCTCCCATTAATCACGGTAACAACAACATATGACCATACCTCCAGTCATAACCACAACATACAGGATGCGATTTGCCATATCCTGAAACACGCAGTACAATACCTTAGAACATATATTCGTGGGCCTCGCGCAGCGTCTCGTCGTCTCTCCCACGAGCGACCACTGCCCACTTGCCCGGCGGGACCGCCGCGGCATGAAGCAAGGCAAGAACGTAAGCGAGCCTCCACTATCCCTGTCGCCGCAACGGTTGAACAACCTGGCAGCGACGACAACCAGTGAGTAAGCGCATGCCAAAAACACCTTGCAAAAGCGTCAAAAAAGATGGAACCCCTTGCCGGGGGAATGGCCTGCCCGACTTCGACGGCTACTGCATCGCCCACGCCCCCGCCGACAAAACCCGCGCATGGCGCACGCGCGGCGGCAAGAACTCCTCCACCGCCGCCAGAACCGATAAACGCATCCCCGAAAGACTGCGGGGGGCCATCGAAAGCGCTCGAGCAAGGCCTCCTCGATGTGCGCGCGGGAAATCTCGACCCCGCCGCCTACTCCGCAATGTGCCGCGGCGTTAAAGCAATGGTCGATCTCTACCGACTCGCCGATGAAGAAATGGAACTGATCCGCAACGAGGAAACCGAAGCCACCGCCATCGAAGTCGTCGGCGACCATGGCGATCCCGCTATCCTTAACGCCGCCGCCCAAATCGCCGCCCAACAAAACCAGTACAGGATCGAATCGCTCATCGACCAGGGCCTGGCTACGCTCGAACAAACGCAGGATGCCGACGAACCCGCTCAACCGGTCCTCACAGACAAAGGCAGACGGCGCTTCGGCTACCAGCGCCTGACCAAATACACACAAGAGGACCTCGACAACCTGAAATACCTGATAATGGAAAGGAGTTTAAGAGATCGTCAAATTCCTGAACTGCGAGACGCTCTGGCCAAAATGCGCGCCGCCATGGAAGAAGCCTTGGCCGACCTCGCGCGCAATCCCGCACCCCCCCCGCGATTCCCTGACCGGCCAGCCCCTCAGCCAGCTGCCGGCCGGCGTGAAAACCGGTCCGCTGCCACCCGCCAACCCCGACAGCGCCGAACAGGCCGCAAAAATCCTCGAGGATCAGCTCCAGCAGACGAAGATGCTTACCCGTGAATTCAAGGAGCTTTATGAAGACGAACTGGCTGACGATACATTGGACCGGCTAACCGCAAACTTGCAGTGACTTGACCGCATCACCCCTTGTCTCCCTCCCACCGCGGGACAAGACCCAATTTCAAATAAATACTGCATCATTTTATTGGCATCTTACACTTATGTAGCGCCCATGCGTCTGCCGCCATTCCCTTGGAAGAATTTTTCCTGCCAAACACTCGTAAACGCTCGTAAACGCTTGTCCAACGCTCGTACGAGCGTTCGTGAGTTAACTCGTACCTCAACCCCCCCTGCTCTCCCTCCACCCCCAAAGCTGTCAGTTCCCGGCCCTTCCCTCACCTGACCGGCGCCGGCTCCATCCCACTGGGCGCTCGGCCCCTGCCCCACACAAAAATCTCGGTCCGAACAACTGCCCGAATGCCCCTGCCTCGGCGTCGCCTGCTGGCGAACGTCAGCTACATCACCGAGCGCGACATCTCCCAACCGCCTGCCGCCATTACCCAACCCCCTGCACTCTACACCGTCTCCGGACCGGGCCGCGCCTTCGACACCGTCGCCGCAGTCCCAAAAGGGACACAGCCACACATCGACGGCACTGTTCCGAACGAGAGCCGGTTCCTGGTCCGGTTGGACGGGCACAGCTTGCTGGTCTGGACCGCCCGCAATCTGCTGAAGACAACCGGTGGCTCTCCCGCAGGGGTTACCACGTCGCACCGTAGGATAGCCGGCAACTGTCGCCGCCGCCAACTGCTCAGCAGTCAACAAGCACCCGCGCTGCTGAATCGCCGCAGCGCCAGCCTCTCATGCTGACCGACCATCTTCGACCGCTTCCAAAACAGAGTCAATGTGGTCAAATCAAAGGTCCCGCTGTTAACAGCGGGACCTTTCTGTACCAGGTCAATTTCATCGAAATGGGCCAAAACGTCGTGAGACTGCCCGAATCAGGTAGAGGCGCACCTTGTAGGCGCCCTTCATGTGCTTCTACTCTTCTTACGCTTCAGAAAACCTCTTCCAGGACGATACTGAAACCCCGCAGCGTGGGTGAGCGCAAACTCTGTTCTGCCCCGTAGATACCCACCACCTCAAATCGGCCCCTGCCTCGCCGCAGAAGCATAATCGTCCTGGCGTCAGGGTCCACGATCCAGTACTCTCGCACGCCGTGCCGGGCGTAGAGGTCGTGCTTAATCGTTCCGTCACGTTCGGCTGTGACCGGGGAAAGGATTTCAATCACAAGGTCCGGTGCGCCTTGGACGTAATTCGCCGTGATGATGCTCGCTCGTCCACTGGATACGAACAGCAGGTCCGGCCGTACCACGTCGGTTTCCGAAAGTACGACATCGAATGGCGAACAATAGATTCTCCCCAATTTGCGCCCATAAATGAATGCGCCCAACCGCAGGAAAAGCCGCCCCAGGATGTACTGGTGTATCTCTCTAGGGGATGGAGACGTAACCAGCTCGCCGTCGAGAAGTTCGTACCGTTCGTCGTCCGCCGTCTTCAGGTAGTCGGCGTATGTGAGTTTGGTCTGTACGTCCAGCATCGTGGTCCCTCCTGCAGAATAGGGAGAGAGGGCGCGGCGTACCTGATCCGCGCCACATGTAGCAAGATTACGTTGAAAGTGGGAGAACGGTGCTGCCTTGGCCCACTGGGGCTGCGCGCGACCAGTCCGCGGCCCCTGCCTGAGGTCGCCCTCCTCCTGCTATATCAGAACATGCCTATCGAGGAGTATCAAAGTAGCCCCTCGTCGGAATCGTCCGCAGCAACGAACCACTCTGCCGGCATCGGCTCCAGGATGTCGCCATGTATTCGGATATTGTCTCGATTGCGGCCGAATGCCATCCTCATCTTCTTCCGGTACGGCTGCAGCCGCGAGACCGGACGACCGTACTTGGTGATAACGATCTCTTCACCGCTCTCAGCCACTTCATCCATCAGCTTCAGACACTTGGCCTTGAACTCGGATGCCTTAATCGTGCGAGGGCCTGTCACTGCATTGCTATCGGTGGGCATGATACGCTCCTCGTGCGGCTTGTTGACCGAAACCGCGGCCTGTAACGGCGTCCCACTCCACATCGATCGGTTCATCGAGGTCCCCGTGAATCCGAATAACGTCGCTGTCGCCACCAAATGGACTTCGTGGCTTCTCCCGGTACGGCAATAGCCGCAAAACCGGCTGTCCGTTCTTGGTGATCACGATCTCTTCACCGCTTTCAGCCACTTCATCCATCAGCTTCAGACACCTGGCCTTGAACTCGGACGCCTTGATGGTTCGAGGACCTGTCGTTGTGTCGCCATCGGTCGGCATGATGCGCTCCTCCTGTCACTTGATAACAGCAATTATAGCATATTTATGACTATACTCACGACTACCCAGCGATCAACTTGAAGCAGCTTCGTCAACGAATACAGGACAACGACTTCTGGGCCAAGACGACTGTCGTCAGCGCAGAGGGACAGCAACCCTTCTATGGGTCTCAGATTGTTCTCTGCCGTCGGTTTTTCCCAGCTCTATGAAACTCTTCGGGCGCGGTTTATCTGCTTTGGTCGAAGAAATCGGAAACGATCGCGTGGAAGGATACGAGGGGCTGGTGCGTATCAGATTGAGGGCATGTACTGGGCTACCAGAGACGCCGAACGCCGTATGGATCGAAGATCGCTTCTTTCGATACAAGTGCCAAGTTGCCAGACAGCGCCTGCGCAATGAGCATCCTATCGAAGGGATCGCGATGGGGACCCGACAATGACCCCGCAATTGATGCATCATCCACGGATATCGCCAGTTCCTCAAAGCCCTGATCGGCAATTGCGCCGCCAAAGTCGAGTGCGACAGCCGCTGCGTCCGGGAGTTTGTCAAGCCGATACTTGGTCGTGGTCTCCCAAGCTGACGCCGCGCTTATGAGCACGCTGTTTTCTTCATCTCCAATAGCCCGACGTGCGGGCAACGACAAACTTCCGCTTCCGGCAAGCCACCACAGAAACGCGTGCGTGTCGAGCAAGAGCCGCATTGCTCACGACTCCCACGCTGACAACTCTTCCTCAGACAAAGGGTCGAAGAAGCTGTCATTGACCGCAATACGCCCCTTCCATGCGCCGAACTGTCGCTTGCCGCCCGGCTGACAGTCCACGAGCCGCGCCACCGGTTTGCCGTTACGGGTAATGACTATTTCTTCACCAGCCTCAACCTGCGTCAGCAGAAGGGGCAGTTGAGTCTGTGCTTCATGAACGTTCACTTCTTGCATAATCAGTTCACCGGGAGATTCGTTCAGATAGAGATTCTGCAATACAGTGCTTCGATGAGTATATGAAATACAAAGTCCCGTGTCAACATCTATGCCCCGAACAAGGCGGGTATCCTGAGCCCCTTCGGAGATGGGCTTCAGCGTCACCAATACCACTGCCCCTACCGCCGCAACGCCTTCACCACACCGTACGCACCGCGCGAGAATGCCGCCAACGCGCCGGCGCGGCTGAAAAAAGGCGCCGGCGCCGGCATGCATGCGCCAGCATCCAGGTCTTCAATGGCGGCCAGGCTTCGTTGCAAACCGACTTCCATCATCTGTCGGCCGCCCTCGTCGCTCAGGTCCAACCCGCCGCAGGCAAAGACCACGACCAGGAGGCCCGCCAGCAAGTTCTCGCGGTAGAGGTGCCAGCACTCTTCGAACGTGAACCCCTCCACCCCCATGTCACTGATGATGTCGGTATACTCTTCCAGCACTTCCCGCTCGATCTGGCGGCGTACCTCGGTCGTCACACTGGTCCCCAGGAAATAGCCTACATCGAACAGGGGACTATTGATTCCACTCACCTGCCAGTCGATCATTGCGACATCGTCCGCAGCGTCGGCCGCGAAGAAGATATTGTCCAGCCGGAAGTCGCCGTGGCTGAAGGTTTTGGGCCCGGCTGCGGCACGCTCGATATGGTCCGCGATGCGCGAACAGTAGGTCTCGGCCAGGCGGCGCATATCGTCTGAGAAAAAACTGCCGAAGTTCTTGAGCGCAGGCCCCAGGTACGCCAGATACACGAGTTGTACCAACTCTCTGCGCTTTGGCGAAAAGGAGTCGGGGAAGTCGTTCAAGAGCGGCTGATCGGTCTTGTTCCAAAAGGTCCCGTGCAGCTTGGCGATCGCGCGGATGGCGCGTCTTGTCTGCTCAGCGCTGGCGCCGTCGAAATGGCTCACCGTCTGCATACCCCCCAAATCCTCCAGCAGAAGGACAAAGCGGTCGCTGCTGGCTTCAAAATCACCGTAGAGCAGTGCCGGCGACCGCACCGGGGCCTGGCGCGCGACCAGCCGGTAGAAGTCGTATTCCCCTTTGTGTAGCCCCAGGCGTTTGCACAGGCGCCGGTTCTTGGCGTGCGGACTGGGCAGCTTGACGATGACGGTTTCGGGCGCGGCGCGATTCCACTCAGCCGCCGGACCTCCCAGATCGGCGGCATCCAGCGCCTTCGGCTCGTCATAGCTGAGATGGCAGCGGAGCAACGCTCCCAACAGGCCGACGCCGCCGCCGATCTCTTCGAGAACGATCTCTTTGACAGGAGGAAGATCCGACGCGCCGCCCGCGGTCAGTGCCTGTTGCATCCACTGGGCGCTCACTTCGCCCGCGCCTCTGGGTATTGGCGGTCTGGTCATAGTGCTGATTCGCCTTTGACTTCAGCGCGCGCCGGCCATGCGCGTATGCTCAACGTGTCGACTTATCTGCGAGGATGTCAGATATTCTATACTATCTGCCCTGCGCAATGGTTGAAGGGGGGAAGCTTGCTCATGTAGCGCCATCGTTTCGGCCCTACCCACCGCCAACATGCAACTCAAATCGTCGAAATGGACAGCTATCATTGGCCCTGGCGCGCCGCGTCGGAAAACGACAGGGCCGTCCCCCGCTCCGTGCGTTCATACTGTTCGTCGGCGGGCAGATCGGGGCGGGCCAGCGCCTCCGTCGAGAGTTCGTCGCAGCGCTCGTTTTCCGGGTCGCCGGCATGACCTTTCACCCACTGGTAGCGCATCTCGTGCCCGTCACACAGGTCGAGCAGCCGTGTCCACAGGTCGGGGTTCACCGCCGGCTCGCCCTTCTTGTTGCGGCGCCAACCGTTTGCGCGCCATCTGCGCGCCCAGCCCTTTGTCAACGCGTCCAGAACATACTTGGAGTCGCTGTAGAGCGTCACTCCGCACCTTCCCTTCAAAGCTTCCAGCCCTCTAATCACAGCCAGCAACTCCATCCGGTTATTGGTCGTCCTTCGATATCCGCCGCACAGCTCCTTGCGGTGTTCGCCGTAAAGTAACACAACCCCGAATCCACCCGGGCCGGGATTCCCGCTGCACGCGCCGTCCGTATACAGCGCCACCTCTTTCATTGAAGACGTCCACCCATCTGATCAACCTCTATTCGTAACCACTCAGCTACATTAAATTCGCGACAATAAGTGTGGCGAGCCAAGGGGTCTTCCACTAACCACTAACCCCTATCCCCTATCCCCTATCCCCTGTCCCCGCCGTTCCCGCCTCCATCCATCCCGCATTCCCAGCCCCGCGTTCGAGCGAGGTTCACTAAAAACTAAAAACTGACTACTAAAAACTGGTGTCTAGGGCTCGTTGACGTTTGTCTGAACAACGACTTCCAGGTGCAAATTACGCCTGATCGTCGAAGGGCGGCGCAGTCACGCAAAGAAAATCCGATACGCCTTTGGTGTTCTCCGCGTCCCTCCGCGTCCTCCGCGGACAAAAAGGTGTTCTTCGCGACCCTTCGCGTGACTTCGCGGATCAATTGGTTTTGTCTATTTCAACATTCAAGCGAGAAACATCCCTAACAGGCCTGCAGGCTTTCAGTTCTTGTTGACATCTGAACAGCCTTCCCAAAATGTCAACGGAACCTAGTGCTCGTGCACCTCGTGAAGATGAAAATAGACAGTCTCCAGGCCATCTACGTCCGTGATCGTGGCGTCGGTGTGATGCACGATGTGAAGATGGCCTGTCCCGCAGTCGCCGAACTCGTCACAGTTGAGCTGGCCGACTATGCCGCTGAAGTCGGCAGTGCCGGTCAACGCCTCCCGCAGCCGCGCGCGGTCGATATAAAGCGTATCCCCTTGCGCAACCGCCGCCTCCTCGATCGCGCGCAGCAGCAGAGTAGTGGCGTCATACGCGTGAGCCATGTAGACCGACCCCGGCGCCGCATTGTACTTCTCCCGATAGGCGGCCGCGAGGTCGCCTCCACTCTTGCCCGTTGCCTCGTTGACGCTATCTTCGAAGTGCAGTTCCGGGCTGGCCAGGTACATGCCCTCCGATTCCGGTATCGCCAGAAACTCGAAATCCAGCATTGCCGCGCCGCCAATAAGGGTCACCTCTCCCAGGTCGGCGATCTGGCCGATCTGCCGGATTATCTGTGCGCTTTCGTCGGGGAAGAGCGGCAGAAAGAGACCATCCGGGCCCGCGGCGGCAACCTGCGTCAAGACAGGGATCATGTCGGTGTCGCCTTTGTTCACAGTCGCGATCGCGACCGTGCCACCCCACTGCTCGAACGCGACCGTGAACGCGTTGGCCAGGCCGGAAGTGTAAGGATCGCCGTCATGGATGACCGCCATCTCGCGCATGCCGAGGTCGTGGTAGGCAAACTCGGCTACCGCCTCCGCCTCGTAAAGGTCGTTGTTGGCGGTGCGATAATAGCCTGGGTGATAGTCAGCGCCCGCGTTGCCCCGCAGGTCCGATGTCAGCGAAGGCGCCGTATTGGTGGCGGAGAGCATCACCAGTCCGGCCTCGCTCAGGATCGGCGACGCTTTCACCGCCGCCGCCGAGCAAGACGTGCCGATCACGCCGACCACGCGCCGGTCGCCGATCACCGTCTGCGCCGCCGCCGCACCGCCCTCCGGCGTGCACAGCGAATCGAGACCCGCGCCCATCGTCACGTTGTGCCCCTTGATCGGCCCGTAGTCGGCCAGCGCCAGCGCCACCGCGCGCTGCGTCGAAGAGCCCAGCTCGCCGATGCTCGAAAGCACCGTCGCCGAACGGATCTGGATATCCTCGCCGGGGCCGACCACCACCGTTCCCAGCGGGCTGACCACGAAGTTCTGAGGTATACATGCGCCGCTCACAAGAACTGCCAACAGCAGAATGGGCCAGCGCAGCAGCGCACCGTTCCATGCTCTGCCGCTTCGTTGCCTACGCACGGTGCCGGGGCGGTCTATCTTCGTCATTTCCATACTCCTTGGTCGGGCTGGGTGTCAGTTGATTGCCGCGCTCACGGCGCGTAACGGTACACAACCGGCAGACGTTCAACGTCTGTCATCGTGGAATCAGTGTGGTGCGACATCTGGACGCGGCCGGTGCCGCAGTCGCCGAACTCGTCACAGGAAATGGCGCCGATGATGCCGCTGAAGCCGCTGGTGCCGGCCAGCGCCTCTCGCAGCTTGGCCCGGTCGATATAGAGCGCATCGCCTTCCGCAACCGCTGCCTCCTCAATCGCGCGCAGCAGGATAGTTGTGGCATCGTAGGCGTGTGCCAGGTAGGCGGACGTCGGACTCTCACCATACCGCTCCTGGTACGCCGCGGTCAGTTCGTCGCCGCTCCTGCCCGTCGCTTCGTTTACGTTACTACCGAAGTCCAACGTCGGGCCCGCGAAATAGAAGCCCTCCGACTCCGGCAACTCCAGGAAATCGGAAACCAGCAGGCCCCCGCCCCCGATGCGCACCAACCCTTCCAGACCGTCCATCTGGCTGCTCTGTCGCAAAATCGGCCCGGCCTCCTCCGGAAAGATCGGCAGAAACAGGCCCTCGGGGCTGGCCGCGGCAATTTCAGTGAGAACAGGGATCATATCCGCATCCCCCTTGTTCACCATCGCCACCGCCACCGTGCCCCCCAAATCCTCAAACGCCGCTGTGAAGGCCGCCGTAAGGCCCGACGTATACGGGTCCCTGTCATGGATGGCTGCCATCCTGCGCAGGCCCAGTTCGTTGTAAACAAAATCGGCCACCGCCTCCGCCTGGTAAAGATCGTTGCTGGCAACGCGATGGTAACCGGCATGATAGTTGGACCCGGCATTGCCGCGCAGGTCGGATGTCAGCGACGGCGACGTCGTCGACGGCGCCACCATCACCAGGCCCGCCTCGCTCAAAATCGGCGAAGCAGCAGCCGCCGCCACCGAGCAGGCCGTGCCGATAACGCCAACCACGCGCCCGTCGCCGATCACCGTCCCGGCCGCCGCCGCGCCGCCCGCCGCGCTGCACAGCGAGTCCAGACCCGCGCCCATGCTCACAGCATGTCCCTTGATCGGCCCATAGTCGGCAACCGCCAGCGTCGCGCCCCGCTGGCTCGGCACACCCAGCTCGCCCGCGCGAGTCAGTGCCCCAAGCACACGAATCTGGATCTCCTCGCCGCCGCCAACCACCACCGTTCCGAGAGCGGGAGATTCAAAATCCGCCGGCACACACGCGCCGGCCAGGATCAGCAGCGCAAGCAGGCTGAACCAGTGCAGAACTGCAGGACGGGAACCGCGTTTCGTCGTCATCGTTTCTTGCTCCTTGGTCTGGCTGGCCGTCGCTCCGCCGTGGACGGTCGCGACGACCGTCTGGCGCCGGCAGTGTTCAACCCGCTGGCCCTGCGTCATATGCGCACCTCTCGTCTACGCGCCGCCACCTCGTCAATTGAGCCCCTCGTACACAGCTGGTTCACTTCCATCAGCAGGAACGCGTCAAGAAACCCCCCGATCTGCAACGTTCGCATGCGGGATGACATAAATCGCAGGATCGAGAGCTCGGTTTTACTAAGGGGGGTTATCGCGAACGCCTGGGAGGCCGCCAAAGGCCTGACGAATTCATTATAGACATCTTCTGCGTTGATCGCCAACAGGCTGACTGCCAACAGCATGTGGAGACAGGGCACTTCCCGACCGGCTAAATCGAGACGGCAATCCGCACCGGACAGGGAGAACTGGGGGACAAGCGAGGCTATTGTGACGGGCTATGTCAATGGGCCGCATTGGGCAAGGATGGTTACGGTTCGGTTTCCCAATCAGTCGAATCGACAGGTCGAGGTCTGTATGGGATGGGGGTAAGGCGGCGGGAAATCCCTGCTAGGAAGTCGGTTGCATCGAAGTAGTCGTTCTCTGAATCTCTTCTTCTGCCCAGCGGATCAACTCAAATCCCTGCACCACCGTCTCCAACTGCTCCTCGTCCAGCAGGTCCACCACTATCTGGAGTCGCTCCCGCCCAATCCGCCAGAACCGTTTTATCGCCTGCTCTCCCGACTCAGACAATTGGCAGATCACGACTCGCCGGTCGCTTGGGTCGGCGACCCGGTCCACCAACCCCTTTTCTACCAGGCGGTCCATAACCGTAGTCGTGGCCGAAAGCGCTCGACCCAGGTAAATGGCGATGTTGCCCATTCGCAGGGGGCCCATGCGTTCGAGCAGAACCAACGTCCTGATCTGGGGAATGGTCATGTCCAGACCTTGCCACTCGTCGAGACGACCGGTATGCAACTGGCGGTTCAAATATTCCGCCGATTCCGTAAACCGGTCAGTCAACTCTTGCCTGCGGTCGTCTTGCACCCTCTCTCACCCCGGATTCAGCTACTTTATCCGTGTCACATTACTACCTGCTCTTGCAGGGTCTGGTGGAGCTAAAGGGACTCGAACCCTTGACCTCTACAATGCCATTGTAGCGCTCTCCCAACTGAGCTATAGCCCCAAATATACGATTTTCCCACCGCGGCCCGGGCGCCTTACTAGAACTCCTGCCCGTCTGCCGTGTGGAGCTGAGGGGACTCGAACCCCTGACCTCTACAGTGCGAGTGTAGCGCTCTCCCAACTGAGCTACAGCCCCGAAGCCGCTGGCATCTCACCTATCCCAATCTATGCGACAAGCCCGCCAACGCGATATTTCAATCTGGCAAACCGGCGTTCGACCGGTCAAATCTCGCCATCCAACTCTTACAGCCCGCAGCGTCCTACACCATCCTGCCGTCAATACCTCGACTCTGGTGGAGCTAAAGGGACTTGAACCCTTGACCTCTACAATGCCATTGTAGCGCTCTCCCAACTGAGCTATAGCCCCAATATGAATCGCCTCCGCCCGCAGCGCGCCGGCGACCCCTAAACGATATAGCTATCCGGCCAGAATGTCAAATGATAGCGCTTCGGCGCTGCACCTCAAAACCTTGAGCCCCCGCAATCTGCCCCCGCAATCTGCCCTTTCACCCGACGCAAAAATGACCCGCTGAACAGGCGTCAACCAATCGCCTGCAATCCTGAAAATCCCCAAATCCTGTAAATCCTGATTCAGACAACGTCCACCAAAAAATCTGGCACAGACCCAATTTCGGTTACTGTACGCCCGCTGTCAAAAAAGCCCTGCCGCGCGCGCGCATTTATGTTACATCAGCGCCTCTCAAACTTTCACTTTGGCGGCGATGATGTTGTATGATGGAGAGCCTATGCTGAAAAATACAACTTCTGTATAAGAAAAAGGAAAGTGAGCCGCAATGCAAACGGCTAAACGAATTTTTGTAAATCTGCCGGTCAGCGATCTCAGCAGTTCGGTAGATTTTTTCACTGAGCTTGGATTTGCCTTCGATGACCAGTTCACCGGCGACCATGCCTCCTGCATGATCATAGGTGACAACATTTTCGCAATGCTGTTGCCCGAGGAATTCTTCAAGAAGTTCATTCCAGGCAAAGAGATCGCCGACAGCACCAAAAGCGCCGAGGTTGTCGTCGCCCTATCCGTAGACTGTCGCAAAGACGTCGACAGGACAATCTCCAAGGCCCTCGCCGCCGGCGGCAGCGAATGCAGAGACGCCACCGATGCCGGCTGGATGTATGGCCGCGCCTTCCAGGACCTGGACGGCCACGTCTGGGAAATTTTCTCCGTCGATGCCAGCCAGATGGAGAAAACAATGAACGGCCACAAAGAGTAGACCCCGTATCGTCCATACCCCGCGCAAGGCCGCGCCTGTAACACCACACAACTGACGTGTATCTACTCACAACTTGTAAGCAAGGAAAACGCGATGGTTGCCGCCCACCCTGCCTTCAACACCCTTCCAGGCAGCGATCGAAAGGCGGCCCGCCGCCGGTCCAGTGAAATACAGCACCAACTATCGAGGAGACAAGAATGACACTCAGTATCTATCTCAACTTCAACGGCAACTGCCGCGAAGTGTTCGAATTCTATCGCTCCGTCTTCGGCGGCGACTTCGTCACCATCTCGACCTTCGGCGAAGGCCCCGACGACATGGGCATGCCGGAGGACGAAAAAGATCACATCATGCACGTCACCCTCCCTATCGGCGACAGCGTTCTCATGGGCAGCGACACCTCGGCCGCCTTCGGCCCGCCCTACCAGGCTGGCAACAACTTCTCCGTCTCCTGCCACCCGCAGACCCGCGAAGAAACCGACCGTCTCTTCGCCGGCATCTCCGCCGGCGGCACCGTCACCATGCCTCTCCAGGACGTCTTCTGGGGCTCCTACTTCGGCTCCTGCGTCGACAAATTCGGCGTCCCCTGGATGTTCAACCACGATATCCAGTCGGAATAGCCTTTACGCCGGTTGCCAATTCCAGCTCCCGGAAACTTGGCAACCGGCATTCGCGCTCCTGAGCGACGCGAGCGAAGCGGTCTTTCACTATCCCCTAACCCCTGTCCCCTGCAGTTCGCCTGCGGGCGCAGACGCCCTCCGGCGGCTCCGGCCCGCTAAGGCGTGCCTGCGCACCCTTCGCCGCTAAGGCGGCTCAGGGCTGTCGTCGGCAAACCCCCGCCGCCGCCAGGGGCTACGCCCTTTCTGGGCGGTCGGGCCTTCGGCCCTCCCTTGTGCGGGGGGACACCCCCCGCAACGCCCCCCTCCAAAACCATCGCTCACCAACCGTACGCCTTCATCCCAGCGGTTCGGCTCAGCCAAGGTGGCGGCAGCCAACCAATATCATGCCCGTCCCCCCGTGAGCGCACCAATAATCCACCCGTAGGGGCACCCCTTGTGGGTGCCCGTCCCCCCGTGAGCGCACCAATAATCCACCCGTAGGGGCACCCCTTGTGGGTGCCCGTTCCTCCCGTGAGCGCTGTCGTTATCCACCCGTAGGGGCACCCCTTGTGGGTGCCCGTTCCTCCCGTGAGCGCTGTCGTTATCCACCCGTAGGGGCACCCCTTGTGGGTGCCCGTCCCCCCGTGAGCGCACCAATAATCCACCCGTAGGGGCACCCCTTGTGGGTGCCCGTTCCTCCCGTGAGCGCTGTCGTTATCCACCCGTAGGGGCACCCCTTGTGGGTGCCCGTTCCTCCCGTGAGCGCTGTCGTTATCCACCCGTAGGGGCGCCCCTTGTGGGCGCCCGTTCCTCCCGTGAGCGCTGTCGTTATCCACCCGTAGGGGCGCCCCTTGTGGGTGCCCTCCCCCGTGAGCATCGACAAACTACCCGCTCTACCCAAGAAAGGCAACAAGAAATGTCCCTCGCCGATCAAAAAAGGTGTCCTTAACGGCCCAAAAGGTGTTCTTCGCAGCCCTTCGTGGACAAAAGGGTGTTGCCGTTGCCGTTCTTCGCGGCCCTTCGCGGACAAAAGGTGTTGCCGTTGCCGTTCTCCGCAGCCCTTCGTGGACAAAAAGGTGTTGCCGTTGCCGTTCTTCGCAGCCCTTCGTGGACAAAAAGGTGTTGCCGTTGCCGTTCTCCGCGGCCCTTCGTGGACAAAAAGGTGTTGCCGTTGCCGTTCTCCGCAGCCCTTCGTGGACAAAAAGGTGTTGCCGTTGCCGTTCTTCGCAGCCCTTCGCGGCCCTTCGCGGACAAAAGGTGTTGCCGTTGCCGTTCTCCGCAGCCCTTCGTGGACAAAAAGGTGTTGCCGTTGCCGTTCTTCGCAGCCCTTCGTGGACAAAAAGGTGTTGCCGTTGCCGTTCTCCGCGGCCCTTCGCGGCCCTTCGCGGACAAAAGGTGTTGCCGTTGCCGTTCTCCGCAGCCCTTCGTGGACAAAAAGGTGTTGCCGTTGCCGTTCTTCGCAGCCCTTCGTGGACAAAAAGGTGTTGCCGTTGCCGTTCTCCGCGGCCCTTCGTGGACAAAAGGTGTTGCCGTTGCCGTTCTTCGCGGCCCTTCGCGGACAAAAGGTGTTGCCGTTGCCGTTCTCCGCGGCCCTTCGCGGCCCTTCGTGGACAAAAGGAAGTTGCCGTTGCCGTTCTTCGCGGTCCTTCGCGGCCCTTCGCGGACAAAAGGTGTTGCCGTTGCCGTTCTCCGCGGCCCTTCGCGGCCCTTCGTGGACAAAAAGGTGTTGCCGTTGCCGTTCTTCGCGGCCCTTCGCGGACAAAAGGTGTTGCCGTTCTCCGCGGCCCTTCGCGGACAAAAGGTGTTGTAGTTGCCGTTCTTCGCGGCCCTTCGCGGACAAAAGGTGTTGCCGTTGCCGTTCTCCGCGGCCCTCCGTGGACAAAAAAGTGTTGCCGTGCCTGCCCACAGGACACTCCCATACAACCTCTCGCAACCGTTGACATTCTGTACAACTTACTGTAACAATAGAATAGTTCCCGGCCCGTCGGCCCCTTTCCTCTCCGTGCACCGTCTGCTCACCACCCAAGGAACATCGGCATGTTCACGTCGCCCTCATTCATCTGCCCGCCCGCACAGACCTTCCACCGCCTGCGCAACACCGCCGTCCTCCTGGCCATCCTCACTCTTATTGCCGCTCTATCCTCATGCCGACGAAATGCAGCCTCTGCGGACGAAATCCCCCCAGGGCAAGCACCCTCCTCCACCTGCGCCCAGCGCGAACAGGCCGCCCTCATCGCTCTCTACAACGCCACCGGCGGACCGGACTGGCACGACAGCAGCAACTGGCTCAGCCAGAAACCATTCTCAACCTGGTTCGGCGTTACCACCGCCAGCAATGGCTGCGTCACCCGC
The DNA here is from genome assembly GCA_965220715.1 of Caldilineaceae bacterium. Taxonomy (GTDB): domain Bacteria; phylum Chloroflexota; class Anaerolineae; order Caldilineales; family Caldilineaceae; genus Bin5. The sequence goes on along the minus strand of OZ244843.1, from coordinate 176,540 downwards.
CTCGACCTCCGGAATAACAACCTGACCGGCTCAATCCCCCCTGAACTGGGCAGCCTGCCCATGCTCCAATCTCTCGACCTCAGAAATAACAACCTGGGCGGTCCGATTCCCCCCGAACTGGCAAACGCTTCCAACCTCGAAAGACTCTTCCTCGCCCCCAACAACTTCACCGGCTGCATTCCCCGTCAGCTGGTGCGCCTCGATGAAAATCTCCCGCGCCTACTCGTTGACAGGATCCGCCGGGAATTGCTCTTCACGCCTTTACCCGATCGCTCCGACCTCGGTGACCTCGACCTCTACTACTGCGTCGAGAATCCCGGCCTTCCCATCAACAGCGCTCTCAGCGCGCCATCAAACCTCTCTTACGCCTACCAGGGCTCCTCCATCGTTATCAGTTGGGATCCGGTCGACGGCGCCGACCGCTACAACCTCTACCATGACGACGCCCTCGACTCCTCCTGCCGCCTATCGCCCTCCGGCAATCCAGTCCTCTGCGACTATCTGGCCACCGTCCTCGCTGAGACCACCTACACACACGCCGACCCCGCCGCCGGCAGGAACTACTACTGGGTTATCGCCTGCAACAGCAGCGGTTGTTCACCTCTCGACGCCGAGAATGCCGCCAGTCCGCCTGCCGACACTCCCTACAGACCGGGTCTCGATTACCCCCCCGCCCCCTCCAACCTCACCTACGCTTTCGAAGGCTCCTCCGTCGTCATCAACTGGGACCCGGTTGACGATGCCGACTACTACAATCTCTACCATCACGACTCCTTCGCCACCTACTGCAATGTGCAATCCGACGGCTCGTCCACCATCTGCGACCAATTGGCCGCCAACCTCGTCGAGACAACCTACACACACGCCGCCACCGACAGAAGCAACTACTACTGGGTAGCAGCCTGCAACAACGTAGGCTGCTCGCCCGTCGCAGAAGAGAGCCCCGCCAAGCCGGCCGTGGACATTCCCCCCGCCCCCTCCAACCTCACCTACGCTCTCGAAGGCCCCTCCATCGTCCTCAGCTGGGACCCGGTTGACGGCGCCGACTACTACAACCTTTACCATCACCGCGCCTTCGCCTCCTCCTGTGAAGTGCGCCCGGACGGCTCGTCCTTCTCCTGCGACCAATTGGCCGCCAACCTCGTCGAGACCACCTACACGCACGCCGACCCCGACAGACGCAACTACTACTGGGTCATCGCCTGCAACAGGGGAGGATGCTCGCCCGTCGACGTCACAAATGCCGCTAGCCCGGTCGAATCCGGCCCCGCAGACAGCGGCAACTGAACTGATCGTGCGAAAGCGGCCGGAGAGGATATCGCTGTAGAGGATATCAGAGACAACAAAACAAACACACCGAATCTCAGAGCATGAGCCATCAAAGGAAAGAACGAATGAAAACGAACGCTGGGCACTTACGTGGGGCCACTATCTTGCTGGCCATTCTACTCGTTGCTGCAACCCTCTCGGCCTGCACGCCCACTGAGGAGCCTTCGGAGGAGACGGCCCTATCGACCCCGATGCCGACCTCGACCCCAATGCCGACCTCGACTCCGATGCCAACCCCGATGCCGACCTCGACCCTGATGCCTACCCCAGTGCCAACCCTGATGCCGACCTCAACCCCGATGCCGGCGCCGGAAAGTTCTCGAATGTCCCTTGACCAGTACGCGGCATTCTGTGCTGAATTAGATGCCGGTGAGACAACAGAGGAGGAAGGGGAGATCACCTATGGGGAGTTTTCGGCGGGCTTGCAGCTGTACATCGGGCTGTTGGCGTCGGTGAACCCGCCACAGGAAGTGAGCGACTGGCACAATACGTTGTTGACGAGTCAACGGGAACTGAAAGCAGCAATAGATGAATACCCCGGATCGAAGGATGATCCAATTGAACTTGAACGGTTCTTCACGCTTCTGGTGGCTTACCATGAAGGATTGAGCAAGACCGCGCGCGAACTGGACCCGGCGCTCCTGGACTGGCTGATCGCAGCCGGCTGCATGGATGAAGATGTCGCCGCTGCTTCCTTCGAAGGCTGGCAGGACGGCGGCAATGGCGCCATTGAGAGGGAAGAGTTAACGGTTGGTGTGGGCGTGGAGGGCGCGTTGGACGAAACCAGCGAAACCGACTACTTCATCTTCCGGGCGGAGGAGGGAAAGGAGTACCTGATAGAGGCCGTCTGGGAGGGGATCTCCTCCATCCGCGTGGAAATTTCGGATGGGTCCACCTTTTCCAGGAGCAGAAGCAGCAACCAGCAACCGCTGCAGGTCTCATGGACAGCCCCGGAATCAGGCGAATTCCACCTGAATGTCACTCCGGGCGGTGGTTCGGAAGGGGCGAAAGCCAGCTATACCGTCTCCGTCAACGCACAAACAACGGAGTCACAAGGAACGGCCGCACTGATTCCTACGCCTTCCCCAATCGCGACGTCAACGCCCTTGCCCGCGGCTGATCCAACCGCCACGCCCGCACCGACGGCCACGCCGACTGTCGCGCCGACTGCCGCGCCGACTGCCGCTGCACCCTCCAGACCGTCAAACCTGCTCTACGCCATAGAGGGATCGACGATTCGGGTCAGCTGGGATGCTGTGGAGGGAGCGCACTACTACAACCTCTACTACCACAACTTTTTCGACTCCAGCTGTTCGCTGCGTGCAGACGGCAGCCCGGGTTTCTGCGAGGAGTTGGCAACCAATGTTGTTAGTACCACTTACCTCCACACCGACCCCAGTGTAGGCGAAAACTTCTACTGGGTGGTTGCCTGCAACCAGGAGAAATGCTCGGAGATTGACAGCGACAATCCCGCCGGTCCAGTCGTAGACAGGCCCACCACGCCGTCGACAGTGACCTATGCTTGGGAGGGGACGGCGATACGGATTAGCTGGGACGCTGTGGAGGGAGCGGACTACTACAACCTCTACTACGGCAACTTTTTCGACTCCAGCTGTTCGTTGGGCGTCGACGGCAGCCCGAGCTTCTGCGAGGAATTGGCAGCCAATCTGGATGCTACGACCTACGTCCACCCCAACCCCGCTGAAGACAAGAATTTCTACTGGGTGGTGGCCTGCAACCAGGGCGGTTGCTCCGAGATCGTCTCCGAGGATCCAGCCAGACAAAACGAAGCTGGCGGCAACTAGATCAACATCCACGCTGGCCGCGGCTGTTGACACATTGTCAGCGCCTATCGAATCGGGCGCTGATCTAAACCAAGAAGCCCCCAAACGCTGTCCGCTCCTCTACAATCCGATTTTCCGGAGATTCCGGCTGACGCAGGAGCCCAAGCGTCTTCAGACAGCCGCCACCCCCACCCGGCGCCCAGCGCCTGCCACCCCTCTCACGCCACAAGCCCCAACCCCGATCGAAATCCTCGAATCCAGCGCTTTCGCCTGTTTTCCGCCCGCCCCCAATTCAAACACGCTACAGGAACCCCGCAGAGGTCCATCCCCCCGTGTACGGGGAAACCCTGATCATCGTGCCTGGCGCCGCTCTTGCCATCGGTCCATCCCCCCGTGAGGCTCCCTGAATCGGTAGGGGCAGCCCTCGTGGGCGCCCTTCCCAGGGCATAACGTCTGTAGGGGCACCCCTTGTGGGTGCCCTTCGCGGGCTATTGTGGCGTCCGAACTTAGATGCGATTGCCCTGTTCTCCCTGCCCCTCCGCGCCCCTTCCTGGACAAAAAAAGGTCTTCTTCGCGCCCCTTCGCGCCCCTTCGCGGACAAAAAAAGGTGTTCTCCCTGCCCCTCCGCGCCCCTTCCTGGACAAAAAAAGGTTTTCTTCGCGCCCCTTCGCGCCCCTTCGCGGACAAAAAAAAGGTGTTCTCCCTGCCCCTCCGCGCCCCTTCGCGGACAAACAAGGTGTTCTCCCTGCCCCTTCGCGCCCCTTCGCGGACAAAAAAGGTGTTCTCCCTGCCCCTTCGCGCCCCTTCGCGGACAAAAAAGGTGTTCTCCCTGCCCCTTCGTGCCCCTTCCTGGACAAAAAAAGGTTTTCTTCGCGCCCCTTCGCGCCCCTTCGCGGACAAAAAAAGGTGTTCTCCCTGCCCCTCCGCGCCCCTTCCTGGACAAAAAAAGGTTTTCTTCGCGCCCCTTCGCGGACAAAAAAGGTGTTCTCCCTGCCCCTTCGCGCCCCTTCGCGGACAAAAAAAGGTGTTCTCCCTGCCCCTTCGCGCCCCTTCGCGGACAAAAAAGGTGTTCTCCCTGCCCCTTCGCGCCCCTTCGCGGACAAAAAAGGTGTTCTCCCTGCCCCTTCGCGCCCCTTCGCGGACAAAAAAAGGTGTTCTCCCTGCCCCTTCGTGGCCCTTCATGGACAAAAAAAGGTTTTCTTCGCGCCCCTTCGCGCCCCTTCGCGGACAAAAAAGGTGTTCTCCCTGCCCCTTCGCGGGCTATTGTGGCGTCCCAATCAAGATGCGTCTGCCCTAACCTCCACCCCCATTCCACTGGCAAAATCAGCCCACATGTGCGACAATTCCCCCCGCCTAATCCGAAGAGCCAATCTGCAAACAGCCGCCAGCCACAACGCCGCCGCCCGCTCCCAATAAGCCATTCACAATGCCCGGTCAACTTTTCACCAACTACTTCCTCGAAGAAGGCATCCTCCACACCCACGCCTGGCAGGAATCCCTGTCCCAACCCGCAGACTTCGACTCCTTCCGCGCCAAAGCGCTCGCCCTTATCGAGAACGCCGCCAACTTTCACACCATCAACGAGGCCTCCACCGAGCAGGAGCTCATCCGCCCCCTCTTCGAACTGCTCGGTTGGGCTGACTACCTGCCCCAGCAAGGCAGCGACCACAACGAAGACATCCCCGATCATCTGCTCTTCGGCGATGCCGAATCCAAAGACCTTGCCGCCGCCAAACCCGCCCCCAAACGATACGCCGAAGCTCTGGCCGTCGCCGAGAGCAAACGCTTCGATCTGCCTCTCGACGCACGCACCAAGACTAGTTCACCGCACGGCCAGATCCTCCGCTACCTGGCCAGCGCCGACATCAACTCGGACGGGCGCATCCGCTGGGGCATCCTCACCAACGGCCGCGTCTGGCGTCTCTACGACCGCCGCGCCCTCCCCCGCGCCAGCGGCTACTACGAAGTCGACCTGGAAACCGCTGTCCATGCCGACGACGGCTTCCATCGCTTGCGCACCTTCCGCCTCCTCTTTGGTCGACCCGCCTTCAGCCCGCAACATGGCGCCCAGACCAGCTTCCTTGAAGACGCCATCGCCGAAGGCCGCCGCTACGAAGAACAGGTCGCCAACGATCTTTCCGGCATCGTCTTCGATGAAGTCTATCCCGCCCTCATCCGCGCCCTCGCACAGAAGAGCGGCGCAGAACTGGAGAATGTCCGCCAGGCCGCCCTCATCTTCCTCTACCGTCTGCTCTTCCTCCTCTACGCCGAGGACCGCGATCTGCTGCCCGTCAACGACAGCCGCTACGACGACTACGGCCTGCGTAAATCCGTGCGCGACGACATCGACAAACGTATGTCCGCCCGCGACACCTTTTCCACCATCGCCAGCAACTACTACAACCACATCACCACGCTCTGCCGCCAGGTCGACGCGGGCGACGCCTCCATCGGCCTGCCGCCCTACAATGGCGGCCTTTTCGCGCAGCAAGCCGCGCCCATACTCGATCAAGTACAGCTGCCCGACGCCGTGCTGGCCCCGATCATCCACAACCTCAGCCGCACCAGAGGCGAATCCGGCCGCCGCTTTGTCAACTATCGCGATATGACCGTGCAGCAGCTTGGCTCGATCTACGAGCGCCTGCTCGAGCGGGAACCGGCCCGCACCCCGGACGGCCAGATCGTAGTCCGCCCCAACAGCTACGCACGCAAGGACAGCGGCAGCTTCTACACACCCCAACCGCTCGTCGACCTGATCGTCGAGCGCACGCTCACGCCGCTGCTGCAAGAGCGCAAAGCTGCCTTCCAGGCAAAAGCCGCTGCTCTGCAGAGCGACCACCGCGCCAAAGCCGACCGCATCGCCGAGCTCCGCCCTCTGGACCCCGCCGCAGCCGCGCTCAACCTCAAAGTGCTCGACCCCGCCATGGGCAGCGGTCACTTCCTCGTCACCGCCGTCGACTACCTCTCCGACGCCATCGCCGACCTGGTCGAATACGCGCCGACCGTCGCGCCCTGGCTGGAGGACGCCTACACATCGCCGCTGCTTGAACGCATCGCCGCCATCCGCGCCGACATTCTGGCGCGCGCAGATGCCGCCAACTGGGTGATCGACAAGCCCCAGCTCACCGACCAGGCCATCATCCGCCGCATGGTCCTCAAACGCTGCATCTACGGCGTCGACAAGAACCCGCTGACCGTCGAGCTGGCCAAGGTCTCCCTCTGGCTGCACAGCTTCACCGTCGGCGCGCCCCTCTCCTTCCTCGACCACCATCTGCGCTGCGGCGACTCGCTCATCGGCCTGCGCGTCCACGATGCCACCCAGGAGCTCTCCCGGCTGGGCGGTTTCACATCCGCCAGCGCCATCCAGGCCGCCGAAAACGCAACCGCCGGCATGCAACAGATCGAAGAGATGTCCGACGCCGACATCGCCCAGGTCGAAGAATCGGCCACGCTGTTTCGCGAGGTCGAGAAGACAACGGCTGCTCTGCGCGGCCTGCTGAACACACTCTGCGGCGTGAACTGGCTGGCCGCGGGCATGAAAAAGAAGCAACGTTCCGAATTCGAAGCGCCGCTGGTAGGGGCAATCGCCACGCAAGCGGAAGGGGCCTTTTCACTGCTGACCAATGGCCCCGACAGCGTTGACGCCGCCGACCCGATCCGCCAGCACACCTACTGGCCCGCCTTCACCGAAATATGGCGCGCCGCCAAAGAGGTCGCCGACCGCGAAAACTTTCTGCACTGGGAAGTCGCCTTCCCCGGCGTCTGGCACCGCTGGCAGGACGACGACCCCGCCGGCGGCTTCGACGCCGTCATCGGCAACCCGCCCTGGGACCGCATCAAGCTGCAAGAGGTCGAATGGTTCGCAACCCGTTCTCCTGAACTGGCCCTTGCCCCCACCGCGGCCGCCCGCCGCCGCGGCATCAAGCAACTGCGCGACGAGGGCGACCCGCTAGCGTCCGAATTCGACGCCGCCAAGCTCCGCGCCGACCGCCTCGGCCAGCTCATCCGTGCCTCAGGCCACTACCCATTGCTCGGCGGCGGCGACATCAACCTCTACTCCCTCTTCGTCGAACGCGCCATGAGTATGGTCAAACCGGACGGCATCGTCGGCCTGCTCACCCCCTCCGGCATCTACGCCGACAAAACCGCCGCCCGCTTTTTCAAATCCGTATCCACCAGCGGCCGTGTCGGTGGCCTCTTCGACTTCGAGAACCGTCGTCTCGGAACAGACCTTCCGCCCTTCTTCCCAGACGTCGACTCCCGCTTCAAATTCTGCGCCCTCATCTTCGGCGGCGTGGAGCGCCGCTTCGCCCAAACCGACTGTGCATTCTTCCTCCACGACACCGCCGCCGTCGAAGACCCGGATCGCTGTTTCCCCCTGGCCGCCGCCGACTTCTCCCGCGTCAACCCCAACACTGGCACCGCCCCCGTCTTCCGCACCCGCCGCGACGCCGACATAACTCGCAGCATCTACGAGCAGCATCCCGTCCTCGTCGACCGCTCCGGCGAAGAGGACGTCCGCGCCTGGCCCGTGCATTACGTGCGCATGTTCGACATGACCAACGATTCCAATCTTTTCCGCACCGCAGCCCAACTCGAAGCCGACGGCTTCTACCCAGTGCAGGGCAACCGCTGGAAGAAGGGGGAGGCGCTATATTTGCCTCTCTACGAAGGCAAGATGGTTCAGGCCTTCGATCACCGCGCAGCCAGCGTGATCGTCAATCCAGAGAACCTGAACCGCCCAGCTCAGCCAGCAGAAACCACGCCCGACGAATATGCCGACCCGAACTGGGTACCAGATTCACAATATTGGGTTTCGGAAAATGAAGGTGAGTGGCCAGACAGCCTAGAGTGGACACTTGGTTTTAAGCATGTAACTGCGCCGACTAACGTTCGCACGATGATAGCAAGTGTTTTGCCTCGTGCCGGATTTGGCAACAGTCTGCCAATCCTGATGCCTGCCCCGGATTACCCGTCAATAGACACGTCTTTGTACCAGCAATTATCAAGCCTGATAATTGCAAACTTAAACTCCATGCCGTTTGATTTTGTAACGCGCCAAAAGGTACAAGGGCAAAACCTGAATCTATTTCTAGTCGAACAACTTCCCGTCATCGCCCCCGCCGACTACGACCGCGCCTTCGGCCACACCACCGCCCGCGACCTCGTCCGCGACCACGTCCTCCGCCTCACCTACACCGCCCACGACATGGCCCCCTTCGCCCGCGACCTCGGCTACCACGGCCCGCCCTTCATCTGGAACGAAGAGGAACGCCGCCACCTGCGCGCCCGCCTCGACGCCCTCTACTTTCACCTCTACGGCCTCTCCCGCGACGACGCCGACTACATCCTCGGCACCTTCCCCATCGTCCGCCGCCACGACAAAGCCGCCTTCGGCACCTACCGCACAAAAGACATAATCCTCGCCTACTACAACGCCCTAGCCGCCGGCGACACCGACACCGATGTGGCCCTCTGAGGCGCGGCTTCGCCCTGGACGCGAAATCCGTTAGAATGCACCTGACTCTTCACTGATCGATTCAGTCAAGAGCATGACAGAACATTCGCAACGAGGTTTCCCGCAAGTGACTAAAGTCTCTATCGACAGGGCGACAATTCAGGCCGTTGCCCAGTTGATCGCCCAAAAATTCGACCCGGAGCAAATCATCCTCTTCGGCAGCCACGCCCGCGGCAACGCCGGCTCCCACAGCGACATCGATCTCCTCGTCGTCCTCAAATCCCTCGACGACTGGCCCAAACGGGACAATCCCATCCGCGCTGCGATAGCGGAGCATTTCATTCTGCCCGTCGACGTCCTTGTCAGCACGCCCGAAAGCTTAGCAGAGCAACGCAAGAATCCTTACTCCTTTGTCAATACGGCTCTTGAGTCTAGGGTAATACTGTATGAGCGTAAGACCTCCTGAACAGGGCTGGTTTGAGAAAGCAGAAAAGGATATCGAGATGGCCCGTCGCGCGATGGATCCGAAAGGTCCAATTCCTGAGATGGCCTGTTACCACAGCCAGCAGTACGCAGAAAAGTACCTCAAAGGCTATCTCATCTCCCAAAATATAGACTTCTTGTACGTCCACGATCTTGTCTACCTCACGCAGCGTTGCATGGAACGCAAACAGGCCTTCACCCAGTTGGAACAGGCTGCACGGATACTTTCAAAGTACGGCGCAGCAGTGCGGTATCCGATGGAGAATTTCGTAGATCCGGACGAAGAAGAGGCTTGGGAAGCAATAAGACTTGCCGAGAAAGTCGCAACCTTTGTGAAGAGCAAACTCTAGCCCCCTGTCCCCCATCCCGCGTCGACTCCCTCTTCCACCGCCCCGGACCGGTAGGGGCAGGCCTTGTGCCTGCCCTGTGCCTCTCCACAAGCAGGTACACAATATCACCCACCGCCGCCGCGCATTCCTCACCTGACCTTTCTAGCCCCAAAAATGAACTGCACCCAGACGGCTTTGGATCTTGACATCCTCTTAGGTAAGATGTACAATCGTTTATATTGGGGACATTTATTCTAAATGTGTATAAGGGTACATTGGATCGGCTTTGCGCGTTCTGTTTAAGAGTAGACTTCACAGATTCTGGCAGAAACATCCCGACGCCCGCGGCGCTTTGCAGGCCTGGCTCAGCGAAGTCGAACGCGCACAATGGCAGATGCCCGGGCAAGTAACCGAACGCTACCCGTCGGCAAGCGCAGTGCCCGGCAATCGAATCGTCTTCAGAATCAGAGGAAACCGCTACCGCATGGTCGCGGCAATCGACTATCAGCGAAAGGAGCTCTACATACTCTTCCTGGGCACCCACGCGGAATATAACCGCATAGACGCCACAGAGGTATAGCCATGTACACCATCAGACCAATCAGGAGCGAGGAGGACTACGAAGCGGCCTGCGCCCGCATTCGCGAGCTGATGGGCGCGCAACTGGACACCCCCAAAGGCGATGAACTCGACGTGCTGGCCGACCTCGTCGAGCATTACGAGGACAAGCACTACCCGGTTGGCATGCCCCCCGCCGTCGACGCCATCGAATTCCGCATGGACCAGGCCGGATTGACCCGCCGCGACCTGATCCCCTTGATCGGCAGCAGGCAGAAAGTATCCGACATCCTCACAGGCAAGCGCGATATCACCATGTCGATGGCCCGTGCGCTGCATAAACATTTGGGGATACCCGCCGACGTTCTGTTGCAGGAACCCGGCGCGGCCTTCGATTCCACCTTCGACGAAATCGACCCGCGCCGTTTTCCACTCAAGGAAATGGCCAAACGCGGCTGGTTTTCAAAGTTGACCGACCTGCCCGACCTGCCCGACCTGCCCGACCCGCCCGACCTGCTCGACTGCGCTGAAGAGTTGATCAACACCCTAGTCGAAAAAGCCGGAGGACCCCAGGCCGCCGCTCTTCCCCTCTACCGCAAGAACGGCCACCGCCGCATCAACGCCAAGACCGACCCCTACGCCCTCAAAGCCTGGTGCTGGCGCGTCCTTGGACAGGCCAACGAGAACCCCCTCCAGGCCCGCTACCAGCCGGGCACCGTAACGGAACCCTTCATGCGTGAAGTCGCCCAACTGAGCGTCCACGAAGACGGCCCGCGGCGCGCCCAGCAGCGCCTCGCCGCACACGGCATCGCCCTCGTCATCGAGCGCCACCTCCCCCGCACCCATCTCGACGGCGCCGCCCTCTGCCTCCTGGACGGCCGCCCGGTCATCGGTCTCACCTTGCGCTACGACCGCATCGACAACTTCTGGTTCAGCCTCATGCACGAACTGGCCCACGTCAGCCTCCATCTCGACTGCCACGAAAACGACCTCTTCATCGACGACCTCTCCCTGACCGGAGAAGACCCCCTCGAAGAAGAAGCCGACACCCTGGCCCAGCACGCACTCATCCCCCCAAAGCTCTGGCAAACCAGCCCCGTGCGCAAAAGAGCCACCATACTCGCAGTCTACGCCTTCGCCCGCGCAGCCGACGTCCACCCAGCAATCATCGCCGGCCGCGTCCGCCACGAGCGTGGGAACTACCGCCTGCTGTCGCAACTGGTCGGTAGCGGGGAAGTAAGAAAGCAGTTCGAGGCCTACTAAGATGACTGAGCCATTGTGTTCGAAACCCAAGCTCCGGTGCAGGCTGGGAGAAATGAATGACGGCGAAAGTGACCTGTGAAGTGGGCCCCAAAAACTGGACCACTAGCTAAGGTGTATAATGGAGCAATTCACCAAGCCTCTGGAGTGGAAGTTCCATGGTCAGGAAACGGCGGAGACACACGGCCGCCTACATCCTCGACACCTGCCCCATCGTCCTCCGCCACGACAAAGCCGCCTTCGGCCACTACCGCACCAAAGACATGATCCTCGCCTACTACAACGCCCTCAACGCCGGCGACACCGACACCGATGTGGCCCTCTGAGGCGCGACTTCGCCCCGGACGCGAAATCCGTTAGAATGCACCAAACTCTTGACTGATCGATTCAGTCAAGATCACGACAGAACATTCGCAACAAGGTTTCCCGCAAGTGACTAAAGTCTCTATCGACAGGGCGACAATTCAGGCCGTTGCCCAGTTGATCGCCCAAAAATTCGACCCGGAGCAGATCATCCTCTTCGGCAGCCACGCCCGCGGCAACGCCGGCTCCCACAGCGACATCGATCTCCTCGTCGTCCTCAAATCCCTGGACGACTGGCCCAAACGGGACAATCCCATCCGCGCTGCGATAGCGGAGCAGTTCATTCTGCCCGTCGACGTCCTTGTCAGCACGCATGACCGCCTTGCAGAGCAGCGCAGCAATTCCTATTCCCCCCCGCCCCAGACCGGTAGGGGCAGGCCTTGTGCCTGCCCTGTGCCTCTCCAAAAGCAGGTACACAATATCACCCACCGTCCCCGCGCATACCCCACCCGACCCTCCTAGCCCAAAAAAATGGACTGCACCCTCCGCCCCCATTTCGCTGGCATAAACAGCCCTTATGTGCTACAATTCTCTCCTGTCTAATTCAAGGATGCCATCCGAAAATATGTGCCAGGAACAATGACGGCGCCCGCCAACAGAGGAACAATACCCCGATGCCCCGCATCTTCGACAACATCGACAACGACCTCCTCGACCCCCTGACCGAGACCCTCCAACATGCCTATCGCGCCGACTTCTGCGTCGGCTTCTTCAACCTGCGCGGCTGGCGCTCTATCGACCAATACATTGAAAACTGGCCGGGAGGCGATAGCAACTGCTGTCGCCTCCTCGTCAGTATGCAAAACCTACACAACGAAGAACTGCGCCGCGCACGCAGCCTAGCCTCGGCCGAAGATCAAATCGACAATCAGGCTGCCCTGCGTGTCAAGAATAGGTTGACCGAAGAATTCCGCGAGCAATTCACCTTCGGCGCCCCTTCCAATAGGCACGAGACCAGCCTTACCGATTACCGCATCCACCTCGAGTTTGGCAATGCCCTGCTCAACTTCCAGACCGCATGTATCGTACGGCGTAGTGAACGGATCGACAGCAGGTCGAAGACACTGAGAGAGACTCGCCAGCCCACACGCGAAAGCAAAAAAACAAACTCCCGATTCGAGGGTTCAAGTCAAGGCCTAGCCAGATGAGTGAACTTCATGTCTCAAGTCCCGTCTCCACAGGCGGTGCAGGTCCGGTCTTTGAGCAGCACGTCAATGCCTACTGGCTCACTCTTCTTCTGGTGCAGGCGTACCCGCCGTTACTGGGCGACCGTGCTGTGGAAGAGGTCCACTTTCAAACTAGGCATCTCGGCTGGCATACGGACGATTCCCTGATCTGCTGTCAAGCCGGCTCGGGGCAACGCCGAAAACTAGCCTGCCAAGTTAAGCGAACCTTCAGGGTTAGCGCAAAGGATCCCGACTGTAAGAAAGCTATACAAGGTTTCTGGAAGGATTTCAATAGTTCCCAGCTATTCTCGCCGGACCGCGATCGATTCGCTCTCGTTACCCGTCTAGGGACCACAACTCTGCTCCAACACTTTTCAAGTCTGTTGGACTGCGCCCGCGCCTCTCGCGACGAAGCTGATTTCAAACATCGTCTGGATACTCCTGGATTCATTAACAGAAAATCTGTTCAGTATTGCAGCGAAGTCCGTAAGATTGTCGGTGAAATCGAAGGGAGGGATGTCTCCGTAAGTGAAGTCTGGCCGTTTCTCTGTGTCTTGCATGTATTTAGTCTGGATCTGTCTAGTGCCTCAGGTCACGCCGAATCGACAATTAAGAACCTTCTTACTTACACGGCGACGGACCCTGCTGAGTCTGGTATCGCAAGGGACACATGGAACGCCCTTCTTCGTGAGGCCGGTGAAGGAATGTCGGAGGCACGCGGCTATCAGTACGGGGATCTTCCCGAGGAGTTGCGACAACGTCATACCCCGATCGGGGACACAGAACAGCATGCGTTGCAGGCGCTGCGTGATCACTCCACGCCCATATTAGATGGAATCCGTTCAACAATCGGTGACGTCCATCTTAATCGTAACCGTCTGGTGCAGCAGGCAATTGATCAACTGGAATCGAACCAAGTCGTCCTGATCTCGGGAGTGTCGGGTAGCGGAAAGTCCGTTATCGCAAAAAATGTCTTCGCCACCCTTGAGAACGCCGGCTACTTCGCCTTCAGTTTTCGGGGAGAAGAGTTCGCTCACTCCCACCTCGACGAAACACTGCAGGCTATCCGCGTGCCGACAACGGCCGTGCAGCTCGGGGCCATCCTGGCAGGTCAGAATCGGAAACTTCTACTGGTCGAAAGCATCGAACGGCTTCTTGAAAAGTCCACTCGTGAGGCATTCGATGACCTTATAACGCTCATAGCAAAAGACAACAGCTGGCGCCTCCTGTTGACTTGCAGAGACTACTCAGCGGACCTTGTGAGGTCTGCCTTTTTGCAGCCTATGAACGTAAGCCAGTCCGTCGTTACGATGCCACCACTCGATAGCGAGGATCTGGATAAAGTCAAAGCAGTCCACCCATCTCTGACATACCCCTTGGGCAATGCAGCACTGCGCCAGGTTTTGAGTAACCCATACTTTCTCGACAAGGCATTGAGCATCAAGTGGTCAAAAGATCGGCCGTTACCCCAAAGCGAACGGGAATTCAGGACACTGGTCTGGAGAGATATCGTTCGCGTTGACCATCGTCGAGCCAACAGCATGCCTAGTCGGAGGGAGAAGGTGTTCGAGCAGGTAGCATTACAGCGGGCGCGGGCACTCACTATGTACGTCACATGCGACGACCTTGAGCCAGAAGCTATTCAAGAACTCCAGAACGATTCTCTCATAGTGCATTCTCAAGAGAGCGATTCGCTACTAGCGCCCGCCCACGATGTCATTGAGGATTGGGCGATCTTACACTGGATCCAAAAGCAGTACCTCAAGAGTGAAGGATCACTCCAAGCTCTATCCGCTGCAATTGGGACACATCCTGCCGTACGCCGGACTTACCGTAAGTGGGCCACTGAACTCGTAGAGTCGAATCCTGAAGCTGCAGACGAACTTTTTCAGGCTGTCATACGTGAAGGTGAGATCTCTTCCCACTTTCTCGACGACACGCTCATATCCCTACTGCAATCACCATGCTCATCGGAGTTCTTGGAGAAATACGTTGATGAACTCATGGCAAACGATAGTCGGCTTCTCCGTCGGCTGATTCATCTCTTGAGGGTCGCTTGTGTAACCACGCCTGCATGGCTGGACTCGTCAGTTACTTCCACATCACTGTTCAATGCGCCGGAAGGTCCTGCCTGGGCAAGCGTTATGCGGCTGGCACAGACCCATCTCATGTCATTAGTCCCAGAGCACGCATCTCTTCTACTGGGCCTCATAGAGGATTGGGGGCAAGGCGTTAGCTGGCAAAATCCATATCCGGAAGGATTCGAAGCCGCTGCCGCAATTGCACACGGTCTCCTGCCGCACTTCGATAGCTACCGATCAAATGATCAAAGGAAGAAAATCCTGCAGGTGATCGCGAAGATTCCGAATGCCGATTGCGAACGTTTCGCGGACCTGCTGCGCGGCTCCCCGGCAGACGAGAAGCGAGACCACACGGCAGAGGACTTCCGAAAGATCATCTTCGAAGATATGCATGGCATGCCTGCGGCCCGAGATATGCCTTTACTTATCGTCTCGGCTGCCAAGGAGTACCTCCTGTGCTCTGAAGCAGACCTTCAATCGGAACGGTACTACGTAAGCTCTCTGGACCTGGAAACTCTGTTCGGAATTAAGGCTTTCAGAAGCCACGACTATTTCCCAGCAAGCGCGTACCAAGGTGTCTTTCTCCCGCTACTCCGCTATCATCCCCAGGAAGGTCTCGACTTTATCATTGAGGTGTTTAACCACAGTGCGGACTGGTACGCACGTCCCAGAGTGCGGGCAAGAGGTGTCAAACCACCTTTTGAGATGCAGCTTACTTTGTCGGACGGAACTTCTCGGAAGCAGTGGTGTAACGAACGACTCTGGATGTTGTACCGGGGAATCTCGGTTGGACCCAATGTTCTGTTGTCCATCCTGATGGCGTTGGAACACTGGATACTGGAGTTGGCGGAGTCAGATCCACACGAATTGGATAAAACGCTTCTAAGCATCCTTCGACGAAGCGAATCGGCCGCGCTCACCGCAGTCGCGGCTAGTGTTGCAACAGCCTTTCCACATGAAGCAAGTGAGAGCCTTGTGGTCTTACTTCGGTCGCGTATATGTATCCAACTCGACCGTCGGCGACAGGCCAAGGAGGCGCAAGCGCAGTCTCAAATAGCAGGGATGTTTCCCTCACTGAACAACAAAAACAAAATCTATGAAGATGAACGAAAGAAAGCGGATGCACGTCCTCACCGGCAACATGATCTAGAATGGGCGATCATAAATCTGCAATTGGGGCCACTAGCACCTCGTGTTCATACTATTATTGACAGACATTTGGCAGAGATGCCACCGCCAGAGAGACAGAGCGAAGATGATCGAAGTTGGCGGCTCGCGCTCCACCGCATGGATTTGCGGCATTATTCAATCGAAGAGGACCCACCCGAATCCCCTATATCACCCCAAAGTCCCGACCCTCATGAAGACAATGGATCTCACATTTACTTGAAACCGGGCGAGGCAGATTCCGACCTTCAGGAAATGATGCGACAGAATGCCTCGCAGTTGCAGTCGATAAACGCACGGATTGAACTTCATAATTGGGGACAAACGGCCTTTGAACGCGATGAAGGTACAACTCATGACCCTGCTCAGTGGCAGCAGAAACTGCAGAATGCTCGCACAGTTGCCGTCGACGACCTTCACGGAGTGGCGTCACTAAAGGATCGCATCCGCCGCTTGTTCACTAGGGACCGAATTGCAGCAGTTATCGCTGGCAACATGGATGAGATCGAATGGGGCCGGGACGGACCTGGTTTTGTCGCTGCCGTATGTGTTCGTGATCACTGGGATGAGATGTCGGACGACGAACGGGACTGGTGCGTGAACATCATCTGCTCGGAGATAGAACGCACAGCGGATCGTTGGGATGGCCTTTCGCGTGTGCAACTGAATAGCATGTCTGCCGACCGTCCTTGCGCCTGGACGCTACCTCTTCTCTTTGGAAAGGCACTTTCCGACATGCAACGTACCCGGGTTCGTCACACGTTGGTACTTGCGTTGACACACGCAGTCGACGAGGTGCGTTTGTACGCAGCGTCGGGTATAGGTTGGCATCTGTGGACCATAGATCGGGTCTTAGCTTTGCGCTGTGTTAACGCATTAGCGACAGAGGCAATGCTGCTACAACGCGAAATCGATGCGGATTCAATACTTGCTTATCCAGAAAGAAGGGATATTGATGCAATCGGGGAAAAAGCAGCATCAATCGTGCGCAACCGATTCTACAAATTTGAAGGAATCGCCGATTTTGCACACTCAGAATTCGACCCGACCCAACGCTTCGGGGCAAATGCCAATAGACAGCTCTTGGTGATTCTGAGCCAAGCTCCTAATGAGTGTACGGCAATAGAGGCATTTGCGAGGCTTGCTCACACGCTTTTGGAATGGTGGAATCCAACTACTGAAGAGCGTCACAGGGGAGACCCCCGTTTAGAATCTGAATTGCAGCAATTGCTACTGGAGTTCCTCCTTCGGACCCCTATTTCAGCGGCAACCCAAATCCTGCAGCCCATTCTGGATTCCATTGATCGTGATCCGCGAGAAGTTCCTTGGTTGGTCCGTGGGCTAATCAACGTTGAAGATCGCCAACCAAATACCACGCAATTCTGGTCGCTCTGGCAGCTATTTGCGGACAAAGTTCAAAACGCTCGATGGCTCGCAGGGCTTGATGATGAGCACGCAGCTGGGCGCGAAATGATTTCGGCAGTATTTCTTGGGACATTTTGGGAAGAAAATGTGCGACACTGGCGGAGTCTGGAAGGGAATACACAATTCATTCACGATCTGTTTGAGAATTTGCCGTTATCTGCGAGAGTCTTAAATGCCTATGTTTCTTTTCTTTACCAAATAGGCGCGCAGTCGCTCCCCGATGCATTCATCCGTATCGCGCAACGACTCCAGCAGGCAAACCCTTCACAGATGGTATTGGAAGGGAATACCATCTTCTGCCTAGAAATCCTACTCCAGAGGTACGTGTACCGGCACTCCTCGAAATTGAAAAGTCAACGCAAACTTCGAGACGCTGTTCTCTTCCTACTCGACTTACTCATTGAGAATGGATCATCCTCCGCTTTCCGTATGCGAGACGATTTCGTAACGCCGGTCTCCACTACACCTTAGAGGGCTTTCGAATAGTCCTCCAAGTTATCGTTGCCCATAGAAGTGGTTATCATCAAGGTTGGCACAACGCCGATAAGGAAGTTGAAAAGCGTAAATCACTGAAAGATTTGGACAGGATAGCCATACCCCCTACAACGGAGAACAAAAATGCACGTAATCGATGGTTCGGAAAAAAGTGAACCTCAGACAATCAGCCTGTCAATCCGGGCAATAGGAGTAGCTCAATTCAGAATGAGACTTCACAACCAAACACTCGAAGAGGTTATAGAAGATTTGCTGTTGGCCCAGCTTGACCCTGAGAGGGCGAAGAAAATGGCGATGGAATCCTTCACAAACCCTTGGGGAGTTGATTCTTAGTCGGATAGTGAACAGTCGTGACTAGACCCCTGGAGGGCGTCCATTTCGGCTGGCATTGCATGTACGCTTCCTGGGGGCGAACGTTACTTCTGCGGTCTAGCCCCTATCTACTTAACGCCTTAAGTTTTGACTCATTTCACCGCGTAGAAATATATCGCCTCCCTCAAGAAAAGACCCACAAGGAATCCCAATGAAAAGGATCTTTATCTTTGGGGCCAATGTACTATAATGTGATTTGAACGTTTGTTCGCTTAAGAAAAACTGAGGCAAAAAGATGACCAAGAGTAGACAGAACAATGAAAGCGTCCACGAGCAGGCTGTCTCGATCTTAGAGCGGCACATTTTGGGAAATCTCGGCGCGACGCTAAACGCAACTGGCAGGTGCAATGAATGTGGAGACGAACTTAGAATCAATTTGGTAGAAGGCGCTAGTAGGGTGGAGAGAAACAAGCAGGTCGGCCCTGTACGACCTGATTTATCAATTTTTGGGTCAAATGATCATGCGCTCCGGTTTGTTGAGATCGTTGACAGCCATAAACCCGAGTCAAATGTTCACAATTATGCGATGCGGAACGGGATCGAAGTCATCGAGTTCCACCTGAATGCCAAAAAGGAATTCGTTGGCCAAAGAAAGAATAAGGCGTTAGATACCTCACTAACAGTAAAGGCTAGGCTGGAAGACCTAAAGGCAAAACGGCTAGAAATAGACGCCCACACCTTGCTTTGCCAAAGACAGAAATGCGATGAGTGTTCACATCCACTCCCTAGGAGAAACTTAATTGTCAGCACGATTGACTGCTGGAAATGCACAAAGAACATGCGTGTTGCGGTTGGATACAAAGACGATGTCGCTTTGGGATACAATGTTTTGAGTGGCACGGAGATTGGCTTCACCGACGAAGAATTGGAATTCATAAAGGCCAACGGCGTAATTCTGGAGCGTCGATTTAGCAATGATGCCGGGACGAAATACCTTGCCAACATCTGTCCGCACTGTGATCGGCTCACCGGGAATTGGTATTTGTATACAGACCCTCACCATCGAAGATTCAACGTTGCCTTAGCTAGCAGGGAAAAGTACGGTCCGTGTGACAGATGTTCGACATACTGGTGTAACACACACGGGGATTACCTTAACTTCACTGACGACCCTCACTGTCCTGAGTGTGTCAGAGAGGCCGAGAAAACGATGTGTCCGAACGAATCGGGGCGAGAGTGTTATTATCCTGACCGCTGCCAGCGGGACGGATGTTACTTCCAAAATCGACAGAAACAGGAATTGAAGCGACAGGAACAGGAAAAACAAGAGATTGCAGAAAGACAAAGACAAGAGGCAGAAGTGCAGAAGCGGAAGGCCTTCAACAGAAAGTTAGAACAAGATGCGCGAGCAGAGGAACGGCGTAAGTTTAACGAATGGATTGAGGAGAGACGAATTGATCAATGAGAATGGTTCCCATAGCGGGGAAAACTACCCAAGATTTCCCCAATTCGCAATTCCAGAAGAGAGAGGCACCAAAGTATATAATCCCCCAATGAAACCACATCCCGCCCTCCTCATCATCCTATCCCTCGCCCTGCTCCTGTCAGCCTGCGTCCCAATCCCCGCTACCGCCCCGGAGACCACCGCCCCTGTCTCCAATCTCACCCCCGCCCCCGCCGCAGACACCAAGGCCGGTTTCTCCGACCTCGCCAGCGCGCTCGCCAAAGCCGACGAATCCGACGACATCCAACAATACGCCCAGCTCCTGGACGAGTTCGTCGCCTGCATGCAAGCCGACGTTTACAACGAAGAAGATAGCCCGGAATACTCTGACAGCGAGATTGTCGCCGTGTCGATCTACTTCGCCGGCATGTTGTCGATGGCGCAATTCTTCATACTGGAGTTCGAAGAGGCGTTTACCGAAAATGCCGCTGCCGGCGACGAAACCGAAGACGAACCCTCAACCTACGAAATGCTGGAAATGGGGCTCACCGCCTGCCTGGAAAACGAATCGGAATAAAAGAAGAGGATCGGCAATTCCCCAACCCCTCGCCTGCCATCCTGCCCATCCCCTCATCCCCAAAATCCTGCAAATCCTGATTCAGACAATCCGCCCAACAGAAATCACAGCCCATCAATAAAATCCTCAAAAATCACAGTTCAGACAGTCTCCCCTCCCAGCCGACGAGAAAATGTCCACGCAACGAGAATCAACCCCGTCGTCTGCAATCCTCTCAATCCCCAAATCCCGAAAACCCTGATTCAGACAAACGTGCCCGCCGCAAACGCATCCCGGTCCTGGGACACATCCCGGTGAAGAAGCCAATTCACTCTGGAGGCAAAAACCGTTACAATACACCCGGGCCTAAGTCAATCTCCTTGGAAGAAGCCGGATAAAGCCGTGCGCAAGGGCATGATGCAAGTGAGCGAAACCCCTATCAACAAGGCCACAATTCGGGCTGTAGCCCAACTGATTGCCGAGCGCTTCGATCCCGAACAGATCATCCTCTTCGGCAGTCATGCCCGTGGCAACGCCGGCTCCCACAGCGACATAGATCTGCTGGTCGTCCTCAAATCCCTGGACGACTGGCCAAAGCGCGACAACCCCATTCGCGCCGCCATCGCCGAGCATTTCATACTGCCCGTTGACGTACTCGTCACCACGCCCGAACGCCTCGCCCGGCAGCGCAACAATCCATACTCTTTTGTCAACACAGCCCTCGAATCAAAGCAGATATTGTATGAACGCCCGGCCTCCCGAACACGAATGATTCAACAAAGCTGAACAAGACTTGGAGATGGCCCGTCGCGCCATGGAGCCGGGAAGCCCACTGCCAGCGATGGCTTGCTATCACGCCCAGCAGTGCGCTGAGAAATACCTCAAAGGGCACCTGATCTCCCAACTGATGGAGTTTCGCTACGTCCACGACCTTGTCTACCTCACGCAACAATGCCTGAAACGGCAACCGGCCTTTGCCGAGTTGCTACAGACCGCCCGCATTCTTATGCAGTACGGAGCGGGGATTCGTTACCCAATGGAGGATTTCGCAGATCCCAGCGATGACGAGGCCATAGAGGCCATTGGACTGGCCGAAAGCGTCGCAGCGTTCGTGAAGCAGAATTTGTGACGTCTGTCTGAAACCAATCCCCCATCGAAAAAGAGTTCCTCGAACTGCTCCTGCGCCAGCCCGCATCCCAACCCGCCCACACCGCGCCCCCTTCACCATCCGTCATAATCTGCCCCGCCCGTGGCCTCGCCAACATGCGCATCCCCCGCCCCTGGCACCACCCTCTCGCCGCCGGACGCCTCCTGCTCCTCTCCACCTTCCCCCAAAATCCTCCGCCATCCCACCGCCGCCACCGCGTCCCGCCGCAACGCCTGCGTCGCCGCCCTCGCCCACCGCATCCTCATCCTCCACGCCTCACAGGGCGGCAAAACCGAGACCCTCTGCCAACAGGCCCTCGGCGCCCAACCCATCCCCCCCGACGACCCGTCCGCCCTCTTGGCCGGCTGAGCCGGGCCCGGCTCCCGTCCTCGCGCCACCGCCCAGCTCCTGGACCACCCAGCAACACACCAACCGGCCGTCTTCGAGACCAGTCCCCACCGCCGATCGACAACCCCAGATCGCAAACGCGCAGTAATCCCGCCCATCCCCAAAATCCCAAAAATCACAGTTCAGACAATCCGCCAAACAGCAATCACAGCCCATCAATAAAATCCCCCCAAATCACAGTTCAGACAGTCTCCCCTCCCAGCCGGCGAGAAAATATCCACGCAACCAGAACTGTCCCCGTCCTAAACAATCCTGACAATCCTCTGCCATCCCGCGAATCCCGTTCCAGACAACCCTCGCCGGTCCCATCGCAGCCCGCCCCCTGAATCAAGAGAATCTGGCCCTCGAAATCGTTGCAAATGCTGAACGGGTGCTGTACCCTCTCAAAGAGGTGGAACAGTCACCTATCGGCTCTCGTCTACAGTTGGTATAGGTGTTACCACTATGAGTCCGAGAAAAGTACAAGTCGACTGGAAATTCGGCGTCAAACATTGTCCGTGCGGCCAGCCCAATCACCTCGACGAAACGCATTGCCTCAAATGTGGGTTTGCGTTTGGTGGTGCCCGGAGCCGTCAGCCTTTCAGGATAGGACGGTTATTGAGATTCGCGCTCCTGACAACACTGGCCATCTATTTGACCTTATATCTGTCCGGTTCAAGAATCTCAGTACAGCAGTCAATTGCCCTTGCCCAAAACACAGCGGCAGATTTAGAAACTGTAGAGAATCGGCTCTTGGCTTTGACGACTTCTTTGGACTGGAGAAATATAAGGTTCGGCAACGAGACCAGTGCAGAAGATTTGATTCTCACCTTGGGAACCAAAATTCAGGCACTGGAACAACAGTTCGCTAACCGGAACGATAAGAAAAACCAGGTCGAGTCTTCGTCGGACCAGAATGAAGCGCAAGTCCACCGCAGCCAAAAGGCGACTGCCACCCCGACTCCGACAGCTATCCCTACCCCCACCAGGATCACCATCGACAAGGTGCTGGTGGTCCATGTCGAGCTCGGGAATGTTCGCACAGGACCCGGAATGAACTACGACATTATCGGAAACGTTCAGGCTGGGGACCGGCTGGTCGAAGTGGTAGAAGAATCGGGCGGATGGTACAGATTTTGTTGTTTGGACGGAGACACACCAGGCTGGTTGCACAGCAGTCTGGTTACGGCATATCAGACCGGCGGCGGGCCGCCCCCACACCTGAATGCAGACCCCTATTATCAGAAATACCTGAATGCAAGCGGTATACCGATTCTAGCCCCTGAATCAGTCCCGGACGAGGAATTACGGCGGACGCAGGCCACCCTTCTGGGTATGGTCGCGGACCGTCCTGCCTTGCTGGATGTGTTGGCATCGCAGAACACCAGGATATTGCTATACGACAGAGAAAAGGGTGGGCTTGCGCAGTTGCCAGAATTTGTCGATTATTCTGATTCAAACGTTTCGGGGTTGTTCGGTGAAACCTCGTATGGAGCAGCCGTGGCTGCGCCCGCAATGACAACCTATCATTGCAACGAGACACTGATTCATGAGATAGCCCACGCTTTAGACCATGCGATTCGTACACAAGATTGGAACGCCAATCGTGAACCCGGATTCAAGCAGGCTCGCAATCAAACTTACTTGGGCGCGATGAAGGCTGGACTGTGGGCTGGCAGTTATGAATCCACCTTGAGCCACGAATACTGGGCCGAAATGGTTGTACATTGGCTTCGACCGGATGTGTTTCGCACTCAATTCGGATTGGAAAACCTGTCGGAGTACGACAGCAATGCGGCCCGCTTGATTGAACACTATTTGGGCAACCCGACCTTACCTGACTTTTGTAAAACCAAGCAGTTCGCTATCAGGGGCAGGGTGTTGGATGAGAGAGGCAATCCAGTGCCTGAAGTTTGGGTCACGTTGTCAGCTTGGAGACGTAAGGGCAACGGTTTTGTGCCGCTTCGTCGTCATCCAGATGTGGTGGCGAAAAGGACCGGGTTGGACGGCAGATTTTGGATTGTGGATGCTGTGGACCCCGGCCTACTGGAAGCAGCCGAATACTTCACGTTGGGAATATGGCGAGGCGAACCAGCCGAATGGTTGACTGCCTGTTCGATTGCAGGAAATGCCGGTAATAACAAGACGGTAGTGAAGCAATTGGAGCAGGAACGCCACATCGAAGTGACGGGCCAGGATTTGAGCGGATATACTATAACCATCCCTGATGGATTTGACTGGTCCCCCCTGATGGAGTGTCAGTAATCAAAATGGCGACCGCATGCCCACCTCCTCTTACTCGTGGTTATAGTGATACGTTTCGTAGCGCCGCCTGCGTTCTCCGAGCGTCTTGCCCTCATATAGCTACTGTTCGATCGTCGTTCCGACCCGTTCCTTGCCATACGCCCTCTGCGCCGCTCTGCTCAAGCTCACCACCTCGCCCCGCCCTCCCATCCTGAAAATCCCCCAAAATCCCGCAAATCCCAATTCAGACAAATACTGACCAATACTGGGCCTTGACAACGCCCAATACGCCTCATAAGCTTGTTCTACAAGCCTCGCACATTCCGTCATGTAGGCTAACATCCCCGGCGGCCATCATCCAGTTCCACTACCCACCCTATGGTTGGCCCCAATCACTAGACCACGAAACGGGTACAATAAGGTGCATTTGAACAGATGCGGTCTGCCGCCATCAGAGCACGAAGTGCTCTTCCGCCGGCGTGAGATAGTTGAGACTACGAAGGGGTCTCTCAAGATTGTAGAAGTCGAAATAAGCGGCCAGCTCAGTGAGCAGCTGTCGCATCACAACGCAAATACAGCCTAGAGACTCGTGTATGACCGATTCCTTGCTGGCTTCAACAGACATTGAAGAAGCGCTGTCCCGCGTCTACGTCCAGGCCGTTGCGGCTCGAGCCGGATACACGACTGCTGACTACTCGCAGGACCGAGATGGTATTGATATGCTCATTCGGGCTGGCGGAAAGATGCGTCCGGCCATAGACATACAACTGAAGGCGACGATTAACCTGGGCAACCCTTCGAATGGTTTTTTTTCACTATTCGCTCAGGTCTGAGAACTACAATCTTCTGTGTGGGCCGAGCCAAACGCAGCGCCTATCGGCTTAACCTTAGGGGGCACGATGAGACGGAGAGCAAGTCGTCCATCACCGTTCATATCCCTGAACAGAATCTGTTCAACGTTGACAATCTGCGCATGTTAATGGAACAGTCTCGGAAAGGGAGCATCCAATGAAAACCAGTATACAGGACAGAGACGCGTTGTTGGCGGTGTCTCCTGTAGCTCTTTCGGCTTACGCCCGTGCCGAAGGTTGGTCAAAAGCGGAAGCCTACGGTGACTTCTCTGATATATACGTAGCCGATGGGCTGCCGGAAATCATTCTGCCTCGAACGGAAAATCTCGGTGATTATGCAGACGTGGTGTCAACACTCATCGGGATCTTCGCGCGTGTCGCCGATGTGGACGAACTCACCCTCTATCGCGACTTGGTGGCAGCTGATCGGGACGTTATCCGGATGCGGGCCGCCGACAGCGATGACGGGACTGTTTCCATGATCGAAGGGGTCGACTTCGTGCGTGGCGCGAGCGAGATTGTGCTTGCCGCTGCCTGCTCTTATTTCAAACCACAACCGCTCTTTCGCACAGGGGCGAACAGAGAGGCGCGGGCATATCTGCGTCAGATGCGCTTGGGACAGACCGAACAAGGTAGTTTTGTTGTCACGCTACTTTCCCCGGTTGTGCCCCCGCCGATGCAACTGACTCTTGATCTCGGCCTGGAAGAGCTTCCTGACGACGCCGAAGAACGCAGAATAACCAGACACTTGGCCAGCTCTCTGAAAGCTGCCCGCCGAGCCATTGAAGGTACGGTTGGCGGAGAATCTGACGCCTTTGCAGAAGTTGTAGATAAAGGTGTAAGCGCCAACCTCTGCGAAGCTCTAGATAGAATGATCATGCCTTTCTCAACAATGGACGTCAGCTTTGTCTGGGCGCGTACGCGGCCTATGCTAAAAACGCGTGAAGTCATCCGGTTTTCCAACGATGATGCGCCTATTTTGCGGGAAGCCGCACGTGCCTTTCGACAACGGGGCCCACGCCACGATGAAAGCCTAGTTGGTTTCGTGAATATCCTGAATCGCACCGAGGATCAGGAAGAAGGGAAAATAAGACTGAAAGCGGAAATCGACGGACAGATGCACTCCGTAAATGCCGTTCTCGACCAGTCCGAATACGCACGCGCTATCCAGGCCCACGCCGAACAAGCCACAGTCATCGCCGAGGGTGACCTCGAACGAGTCGGCCAACGCTGGAATTTGCTCAATGCCCGCATTAAGAAGATCATCTCGAATGAGGAACCACCATCCTGATTTCGGTCCCAGCCTGCCCCGTGCTTAGTGCGTCGCGTGCGTTCTTTTGGCGTACGTCGATCAACAGCGAACCATTTTGTCGCTAATGAAACCTCCATTCGATAACAACAAAGTCGTTTGATGTGCGTAGATGATCAAATGAACGATGTCTTGCAATTCTCTCCCTTCTGCAACGACCACACTCAGCGAAGCTGAATTCGAGCAGATCGCCCTCGACTGGCTGCATGGCCTTGGCTGTACCGTAAGACACGGGCCGGACATCGTCCCCTAAAAGCCAACCGCTGAACGCTCCGGCTTGTTCGTTCTGGAACAACGCCTGCGTCGCCGCCCTCGCCCACCGAATCCTCGTCCTCCACGCCGCACAAGGCGGCAAAACCGAAGCACTCTGCCAACAGGCCCTCGCCGCCGCCAAACCCGTCTACACGCTCCCCTCCCCTCCCCTCCCCCCACAACGCCCACCTCATCGCCCTCGTCGCCCAACCCATCTCCCCGGACGCCCCGGCCGCCCTCTTGGCCGGCTGATTCAAACAATCTCCCCTTCAACTGACAAGCTAATTCCCACGCAACCAGAACTGTCCCCGTCGCCCCCTATCCCGAAAATCCTCTGCCATCCCGAAAATCCTGCTCCCAGGGCAATTGCATCAAATTGGGACAAACCCACTTGAGGCTGCCTGAATCGGTAGGGGCACCCCTTGTGGGCGCCCTTCGCGGGCTATTGTGGCGTCCGAACTTAGATGCAATTGCCCTGTTCTCCCTGCCCCTCCGTGGACAAGAAGGGTCTAAGATGTTCTCCGTGCCCCTCCGCGGCCCTCCGTGGACAAAAAGGGTCTAAGATGTCCTCCGCGCCCCTCCGTGGACAAAAAAAGGTTTTCTTCGCGCCCCTTCGCGCCCCTTCGCGGACAAAAAAGGTGTTCTTCCTGCCCCTTCGCGGGCTATTGTGGCGTCCGAACTTAGATGCAATTGCCCTGTTCTCCCTGCCCCTCCGTGGACAAGAAGGGTCTAAGATGTTCTCCGTGCCCCTCCGCGGCCCTCCGTGGACAAAAAGGGTCTAAGATGTCCTCCGCGCCCCTCCGTGGACAAAAAAAGGTTTTCTTCGCGCCCCTTCGCGCCCCTTCGCGGACAAAAAAGGTGTTCTTCCTGCCCCTTCGCGGGCTATTGTGGCGTCCCAATTAAGATGCGTTTGCCCTGCCCTGCTCCAAAAAGCCCTTGACAAACCCCCCAAAACCTAGTACAATAGTTCTTGCACCGCGCACATTTCTTCGCGTAGGTGTGAGTTTCCCCGGCGACAACCTATCTATCCGCCATTCCCTCCGTCCTCTCAGCCGGACGACGGATGGCACCCCCACGCCAGGAGAAACACACCCATGGCTAAGACACCATGCAAAAGCATCAAACGCGACGGCTCGCCCTGCAACGGAAAAGGTCTCGAGCAATTCGACGGTTACTGCATTGCCCACGGCCCCGCCGACCAAACCCGCCAGTGGCGCGCCCTCGGCGGCACAAACTCCTCCACCGCCGCCAGACTCGACAAACGCATACCCGCGCGACTGAAAAATATGATGGATATGTTAGAGGACGGCATGAACCGCGTGCTGGAAGGGACACTCACTCCCGCCGCCTACACCGCCATGTGCCGCGGCGCTAAGGTAAGGATCGACCTCTACCGCCTCGCCGATGAAGAAATGGAAGCGATCCGCGCCGAAGAGAACCAGGCCGCCGCCGCCGAAACCGCCGGCGCACACGGCGACCTCGCCATCCTCAAAGCCGCCGACCACATCACCGCCCAGCAGAACCAGTACCGGATCCAGTCACTCATCGACCAGGACCTTGTATCGTGTAAAAGCCGGCAAACTGACCACCGACCTGCTGAATACGCCCTGACTGACGAGGGCAGGAAGTGCTTCGACTACCGCATCACCTCCTCCTGCACGCAGGAGCACCTCGACGAACTGAGGGACTCCTTGGCGAACTATACCTTTGAAGGGGACGACTTTCCTGACCTGCTCCCCGAGCTGGAAGACTCCCGTATCGCCATGGAAGCGGCCCTCGCAGACCTCACGCGCGACCGCTCGCACGACCCCGACCCGCCGCGCGACCCGTTGACCGGCCAGACCCTGAAACATCCACCGGCCGGTGTCCGAACCGGCGCGCCGCGCTCCTACGCCCCCGCGGTCGCCGAACTTACCCCGGAAACGCTGCAGGACTATATCCGCCAGTTTGACGAGATCTATCAAGAAGCAGAGAAGTTAAGTAAAGATCTCTATTACGATGTGAAACGGGACCGGTTTCTACAAGGCAAAGATCCTGAAACGCACACCACAACGATAACAGTATCAAAGGACCACAGAAAGTGAAGTAGCCAATAAACAACATATACATCACAAATGCTGCAAGAACGCCCAGCAACTGTACACCCCTACCCACCGCACGCCAGCCAGCCCGCCGCCGCCCGCCCCAACAGCCGCCAAAACCGCCAAATGACAACCATTCCCGCCAATCCACCCTTCCAAAGCCAACCCGCCGCCCGTCCCAACAACCGCCGCCATCACCAACCGACCGCCACCCACCGACCGCCATGCACCCGCGAATACTCTCCACCCCAATCTCTCGTAAACTCTCGTGATCTCTCGTCAAACACTCATACCAGCGCACCTGTGCCAACGTCGCCCCTCCCATCCTGAAAATCCCCCAAAATCCTGCAAATCCTGCTTCAGACAACCATCGCCTACGAGTGGAGTTACTAGCCGCCGTTGACACTTGGTCAAGACTATTCAAAATGGGACATATGCAGGACGCCTGCGGGCAGCATTAGCCCGTTTCTCGCCTGACACCCGTGTTCTACGACCACAATCTGCCGTGGCAAAGGTGTTCTCCGTGCCCCTCCGCGGACAAAAAGATGTTAAGGTGTTCTCCGCGCCCCTCCGCGGCCCTCCGCGTCCTCCGCGGACAAAAAGGTGTTAAGGTGTTCTTCGTGCCCCTTCGCGGCCCTTCGTGGATAAAAAGGTGTTAAGGTGTTCTCCGTGCCCCTCCGCGGCCCTCCGCGGACAAAAAGGTGTTAAGGTGTTCTTCGTGGCCCTTCGTGGATAAAAAGGGTTTAAGGTGTTCTCCGCGCCCCTCCGCGGCCCTCCGCGTCCTCCGCGGACAAAAAGGTGTTAAGGTGTTCTTCGTGCCCCTTCGCGGCCCTTCGCGGACAAAAAGATGTTAAGGTGTTCTCCGCGCCCCTCCGTGGCCCTCCGTGGACAAAAAGGTGTTAAGGTGTTCTTCGTGCCCCTCCGCGGCCCTTCGTGGATAAAAAGGGTTTAAGGTGTTCTCCGCGCCCCTCCGCGGCCCTCCGCGTCCTCCGCGGACAAAAAGGTGTTAAGGTGTTCTTCGTGCCCCTTCGCGGCCCTTCGTGGATAAAAAGGGTTAAAGGTGTTCTCCGTGCCCCTCCGCGTCCTCCGCGGACAAAAAGGTGTTAAGGTGTTCTTCGTGCCCCTTCGCGGCCCTCCGCGGACAAAAAGGTGTTAAGGTGTTCTTCGTGCCCCTTCGTGCCCCTTCGTGGATAAAAAGGGTTAAAGGTGTTCTCCGCGCCCCTCCGCGGCCCTCCGCGTCCTCCGCGGACAAAAAGGTGTTAAGGTGTTCTTCGTGCCCCTTCGCGGCCCTTCGTGGATAAAAAGGGTTAAAGGTGTTCTCCGTGCCCCTCCGCGGCCCTCCGCGTCCTCCGCGGACAAAAAGGTGTTAAGGTGTTCTTCGTGCCCCTTCGCGGCCCTTCGCGGATAAAAAGGTGTTAAGGTGTTCTCCGTGCCCCTCCGCGGCCCTCCGCGGACAAAAAGGTGTTAAGGTGTTCTTCGTGCCCCTTCGCGGCCCTTCGCGGACAAAAAGATGTTAAGGTGTTCTCCGCGCCCCTCCGCGGCCCTCCGTGGATAAAAAGGGTTTAAGGTGTTCTCCGTGCCCCACCGCGGCCCTCCGCGGACAAAAAGGTGTTAAGGTGTTCTTCGTGCCCCTTCGCGGCCCTTCGCGGACAAAAAGGTGTTAAGGTGTTCTCCGCGCCCCTCCGCGGCCCTCCGTGGATCAAAAGGGTTTAAGGTGTTCTTCACACCCCTCCGCAGATAGACCACACCCTGATCTCGCAATACTCAGCTTAGACAAATGTCAACGAGCCCCAAAAACCAGAAACCAAAAACCAAAAACTAAAAACTGAAAACTAAACACCCACTTGCCACCCCCACCACAATCAAGTACAATATCCCCAATTCGTCCCAAACCGTTCAGGAGAACGCCCATTTGTCGTTTCGCCCATTCTCCTTAGGCGATGCCCTGCTTCTGCAGCGTCTGCGCAACTATTCGACCCCTCTCCAGATCGAGCGCATCCTCCTGGAATCGATTTCGCCTGTGCGAACCGCACTCCGCTCCCGCTTTCCCTGGTACCGCCACAGCTCCTTCACCTATGTGTTGCGCCAGGAAGAGAACGGCCTCGCCCGCGAAGGACTCATCCAGTTGCGCATCCGCCCCCACTCCCACGAAGCCGACGTCACCCTGCTTTCCCCTGCCCTCGACGCCCCCCAGGGCCATCCCGCCATCTGGCAAAAACTGCTGACCTACAGCGCCCAGCATATCTTCCGCCAAAACGTCTGCCGGCTCTTCAGCGACCTGCCCGACCAGCCCCTGCTCGTCAATACCTTCAGACAGGCCGGCTTTGTGCCCCTCACCCAGGTCACCATCTGGCGGCTCGACAGCGCACCGCTCGCCCCGTCCGAATCGACCCTGCGGCCGCAGCGAGCCGCCGACGCACCCGAACTCGAGCGGCTCTATCAGCGTATCACTCCCGTGCCCGTGCAGCGGTTGGAGGTGGGGCTTGCCCCCAATCAGCCTGACGAGGACCGCATCTCGCCCATCCTCTCCAACCCGCACCACGTCCACATTTCCGGCTATGTGCTCGACGATGACCGCGGCCGCGGGCTCGCCGGCTGTGTCCAGATCCTGTGGGGCAAACGCGGCGCCTGGATCCGCCTCTGGACCGACACAAACGATCCCCGCACGCACAATGCCCGCCTCCTGCTGGGCTTCGCCTTGCAGCGGATCTACGAAGCGCCCCACTTCCACCGCGCCTACATCAGCGTGCGCGCCTACCAGACCGGCCTCAATGCCCTCTTGAGCGATTACGGCTTCGCACCCTTCACAGACAGGATGCTCATGGTGCGCAATATCCTGCAGTGGCGCCGCCGCTCGGTTGACCAGAGTATGCCCGCGCTCAAAGCGGTGCAGGAGGCCGTGCCCGGCTCGCTTGCCATCCCCAAATTTGATTCTGCCGACTCCATCTGTTGGGCACTTGGCGGCAATCAAACAGATTCCGCCGACCCCATCTGTTGGGCACTTGGCGGCGCTCAAACAGCGCGCCGCCGGCTCCCTCTGCAGCCCTGCCCGTCGCTGACTCCCGCAATGCCGGCACCCGGCAACGGCCAATTTCCTGGCGGCAATCAAACGCAGACGGCCTGCAAAGAGCGCAGACATCCGCCTCCCCCGCGCCATCGCAATGCGCCGCCCCGCCTCGCGACCGCGAAGGCCGGCCAGAGGAGGCACTGACACCATCGTGAACCATGACTTACAGACAACCGTCTTAGTGATCTACCGCGCACTAGCGGGGTTACTAGGGCTCGTTGACCTTTGTCTGAACAACGACTTCCGGGTGCAAATTACGCCTGATCGTCGAAGGTCGGCGCAGTCACGCAAAGAAAATCCGATACGCCTTTGGTGTTCTCCGCGTCCCTCCGCGTCCTCCGCGGACAAAAAGGTGTTCTTCGCGACCCTTCGCGTGACTTCGCGGATCAATTGGTTTTGTCTATTTCAACATTCACGCGAGAAACATCCCTAACAGGCCTGCAGGCTTTCAGTTCTTGTTGACATCTGAACAGCCTTCCCAAAATGTCAACGGAACCTAAAAACTAAAAACCAAAAACTACCCAATGACCCTACGCATAACAGATGACCTCGATCTCTTGTTAGTCGTCCTGCCGGAGCGCATTCGCACCTCGCTGCAGGAACTCGGCCGGGCCAGTGATCTGATCGAAGTCGTCATGGACCTGGGCCGTCTGCCTGAAGCGCGCTTCCCCGACAGCGAAGTCTGCCTCAGCCCCGAAGAGACCACCCGTGACGACCTGCAACACGTCATCGACAACATCGGCGACTTCGGCGCCGACAACCGCGCCGGCATCGAACGCACCCTGCACCGCATCTCAGCCATCCGCAATCGCAAAGGCATCGTCATCGGCCTCACCTGTCGCGTCGGCCGCGCCGTCTACGGTGTCATCGACATCGTTCACGATATCATCATGAGCGGCAGCAGCCTGCTGCTGCTGGGCCGGCCTGGCGTCGGCAAGACCACCCTGCTGCGCGAAGCCTCGCGCGTCCTCAGCGAAAAAAAACGGGTCGTCATCGTCGATACCAGCAACGAAATCGCCGGCGATGGCGACATCCCCCACCCATCCATCGGCCGCGCCCGCCGCATGCAGGTCGCTACGCCCACCCTGCAGCACGAAGTCATGATCGAAGCCGTCGAAAACCACATGCCGGAAGCCATCATCATCGATGAAATCGGCCGCGAACTCGAAGCCATCGCCGCCCGCACCATCGCCGAGCGCGGCGTCCAGCTGATCGGCACCGCCCACGGCAATACCCTCGAAAACCTGCTCATGAACCCGACCCTCTCCGACCTGGTCGGCGGCATCGATACCGTCACCCTGTCCGACGAGGAAGCCCGCCGCCGCGGCACCCAGAAAACCGTTCTCGAGCGCAAGGCCCCGCCCACCTTCGACGTGCTGATCGAGATCCAGGAACGCCAGCGCATGATCGTCCATCACAAGGTCGCCGACGCCGTCGATTCACTGCTGCGCGGCTGGACACTCTCCCCCGAAATTCGCTACGTCAACAGCGACCGTCAGGTCCACATCGAATCCGTCGAGAGCCACGAGCAGTCCGGCCGCATCGGCCAGAGCCGGCAGAGCCCCGACACCGGCCGCCGACGTCAGCGGAGCGGCAGGCGCGACGAGCGCGACGCCCAGATGACAGAGAACCTCCACGGCAGCGCCGCCCAACCCAATGGCGACGGCAAACCAAAACCCGTGCGCGTATTCCCATACGGAATCGGCCAGAACCGGCTCCGCACCGCCGCCCAAAACCTCAAAGTCCCGGTCGAGGTCGTCAAAGAACTGCGCGATGCCGACATCGTCATGACCTTGAAGAACTATTTCCGCCAAAAGCCCCAGCCCATCGCCGATGCCGAACGCCGCAACGTTCCCGTCTACGTCCTGCGCAGCAATACCGTGACCCAGATGGAACAATACCTGCTCGACGTCTTCCAACTGCGCCGCGATGATCCCGATGTCATTTTCGACTCGGCCATGCGCGAAACCCAGAACGCGATTCAACGCCTCCTCAAAGGCGAAAAGTCGGTCGAGTTAAGCCCCCAGGCGGCTTCCATTCGCAGCCAGCAGCACCAGCTGGCCCGCACCGCCAATCTCATCAGCCACAGCTACGGGCGCGAACCCCACCGCTGCGTGCGCATCTTCATCCCGTAATGCGCGCCGGCCGCGAAAACGCTATGAGTCGATAGTATGTTTGTCACCTTTGAAGGACCAGACGGCAGCGGCAAGACCACCCAGATTCACCTGCTGGCCCAGCATCTGCGCACGGCCGGGCACACCGTGCTCACCACCCGCGAGCCGGGTGGAACCCGTATCGGCGACGGCATCCGCCAGCTCCTGCTCGACCTGGCCCATACCGAAATGAACGCCCGCGCCGAAACCCTGCTCTTCAACGCCGCCCGCGCCCAAATTGTCACCGAGGTCATCCGCCCGGCCCTGGCCGCCGCCAACATTGTCCTCTGCGATCGCTTTGCCGACAGCACCCTCGCCTACCAGGGCTACGGCCATCAGCAGAACATTGCCGAACTGGAGCGCCTGATCGAATATGCAACCGGTGGCCTGCGTCCTGACCTGACCATCTACCTCGATCTGCCGCCCGCAGACGGGATCAGACGCAATCGAGGTCGGGCCGACGGCGACTGGAACCGCCTCGACGCCCAGGAACTATCCTTCTATCAACGCGTAGAGCACGGCTATCGGCAGCTGATCGCACAGCAGCCCCACCGTTGGACCGTCATCGACGCCAGCCGCTCACGCGCAGAAATCCATCACGACGTCGTCCAGGCCCTGCAGCAAAATCTGCCCGCCCTGGCGCCCAGCCGCTGAGGCCCTTCCGCGCTAGCCTCCAATCCCCAAAAGCTTGACATTCCTCCAGTTGGCCGGGCAATGGCCGAAATCATCGATATGACATACCGGTCAATGACTTGCTTCTGTTCTCCCCTCCCCAATGCGGTTGGACCCGCCCTGGAACGCGTTGCCGCGCTCACCCGCCTATGCCCGCCAGCCACAGACAGATGAAGCGCCCGCTCCAGCCGCCGGCTTTTCCTGTCGCTCTGGCCTATGGCGCGTTTGTACTCCTCTTCTTTGCGCCGCATCTATTGGGCCTGACCAACTTCCCGGACAGTGATTTCACCCGCCATTTCCTGCCCTTCAGCCTCTTTCAACAGTCTGCGATTCTGGGATTTCGGCTGCCGCTGTGGGACCCCTACACCTTCTCGGGCCACCCCTTCCTTGCCGACGCGCAGTCTGCCGTGTTCTACCCTGTCAGCAATGCGTTGCTTGTCCTGACAAGCTTCGACCGCAGCGCCGCGGCAAGGCTCTACTGGCTGCAGGTGGAGGCCGCGCTCCATATATTTCTTGCCTGCCTCTTCACCTACATGCTGGTCCGTCGGTTGACCGGCAGGAAAATGGCCGCATTCATAGCCGGTGCGGTCTTCGGATTCTCCGGCTACCTCACCGGCTATGTGCCGTTGCAGCTCGGGATTCTGCGCGTTGCTGTCTGGCTGCCCGCCATCCTTCTTCTGCTCTTGCCGAGAGCGCGTTGCGCCGCAACCGGGAGCTCCGAATCCAGTGCCGGTGAAGGCCGCGCGCCGCGCCCGCCAACGGCTCTTTGCCGTGTATTCCCCCAATGGAAACGTTGGCTGGCCGCGGCGGCAGTGCAAGCGGTCGCCTTTTTCGGCGGTCATCCCCAGACCTTTCTGTTCCTCTCCTATGCCGTGGGCGGTTGGATGCTGATGCTATTCGTCTGCGATCTGCGTGGGCAACAACTAAGTGGCAGTCCAGGCAAGGCCGTGTTTAGAGCCGTTGCCGTGAGGGCGCTGCTGTACGCCGGCATGGTAACGGCCTATGTCACCGTTCTGGTCGTCTTGACGTTGGCCCAGCTTTGGCCGGTTTATGAGTTTTCGCAACATTCCCTCCGCTCCTCGCTCTCCTTCCAACAGGCGAGTGGCGGCTTCCAGTTTAGGGATACGTTGCAGTTTCTGCTGCCCGGCTTGCTCACGTTGTATTCCCCGCAATACGTAGGCGTGGCCGCGCTTGGCCTGGCTTTTGTCGCCGTCGCCACTCTGTTTTCATCCGGCTTCTCGTTGCCAGGGGCCGATCCACACGCACGCTCCGCTGCTTTCTTCTTCGTGTGCTGCGGGGTTGTTGCTCTCCTACTCTCCTACGGCGGCAGACTACCGCTTTACAACCTCTTTTTCCGATTCGCGCCCGGCGGCGATCTGTTTCGAGGCCAGGAGCGGGCCATCTTTCTGGTTGCCTTCTCGCTAAGCGCTCTCAGCGGCTATGGAATGGCGCTTTTGCCCACTCTGTCCGCGCGGCAAAGGCAAACTCTGTGCTGGGGATTCGCGGCGGCCGTCGCCGTAGGCTTGACCCTGTTCTGGGTATGGCGGCAGCTTCCCGCCCGCGCGGATATCTCGACCTCGGCCCTGCTCTGGCCCAGCGCTATGCTATTGCTCCTTGCCTTCACCTTTGCCATCCTGGCCGGACCTCGACTCGAGCGCAGCAAATGGATATCCGACCAACCGATCGCGCGCACGAGCCTCATCGCGCTGATCCCCTTGGTGCTGGTCGACCTGTTTGTCGTTAACTTTACTACCAATCTTGCCTTCGGTCCGGCGGTAAGGGATGGGCTGGCGCGCCCCGAGGCCGCGGCCGTGCTGGAACTGGCCCGGTCTCCGGCCGGGCCTTCCAATTCGCTCCCGTCGCGCGTCTACAATGAGCATCGAGTGCCGCGCAACAGCGGTCTGCTCCTCGGTTGGGAGGATGTCCTTGGCAAAAGCCCATTGCGTCACGCCAAATACAACGCACTATTGCAGGATTTCCCCCTTGAGCGACTGTGGGAACTGACGGCAACCGGCACAGTTCTCACTTGGAGACACGAACTCCCCGTCGAGAGCCAGGTAGTGGCTGAATTCAATCAGCCGCAAAGCTCTACGACCTATCTTCACGTGCTGAAGTCAATAACCCCGCGGCTGTGGTGGACGCAAAGCGCACGCACGGTAAATGACAGTGAAGCCCTTACGCTGCTGGCCGACCCCTCCTTCAACATCCGGGACGAAGTGCTGATCGCCGCCTCCGATGCCGAGGCGCTGGGAAGCAGTTGGCAGGAGGGGCGGATAACTCTCGGCGACCGCGGCGAGGCTGACTTGCAGGTTGAGCGCGTTGCGGCTGGACATCTGCGTATCGGAATCGAGAGCACACAACGCGGGTTTCTCTTCCTCAGTGAAAAGTGGGTGCCCGGCTGGCAGGCGCTCTGGCAAGGTGAACTGTCTTTACCGGTGGTGCAGGCGAATCAGGCATTCCTCGTTATACCCCTGCCCGCGGGATCCGGCACACTCGAATTGCTCTATCGACCCCGAAGCGTAGTCTGGGGTCTGGCAGCCAGCGGGCTAGGCTGGCTCGCGCTGCTCATTGCCCTTCGCTTTCAGTTTTCGCTAGCCGCGCGAACTGTCTGGCGGCGCACGCACAATGCATTTGACCGGCTCAAAAGCAAGCCGGCGCAACTCGCTGCCGGCAAAGCCAGCCCCGCTGCGCCCCTGTTCGGCCGCGAGCATCTGCAACGCGCCGGTCAGCGCGCGGCGTCCAACAAGCAGCTACAGCGCGCCGCGCTGTTGGCAGTTATCCTGATCGGCTTTGCGTTGAGGCTCTTCCGCCTCGCTTTTCGGGAACTTCAGGGGGGCGAGAGCGTCGGCTACTTCCTTAGCCTGGGCTCCCCTGACCAGATCGTGGCCCAAACACTGGCGCTGCCAGTACCTCACCCCTTTGGTAGCTACCTTTTGCAGCACGCCTGGCTCCAACTTGCCGGAACGCATGAGTTCGCGTTGCGATTTATCGCCGTCTTGGCGGGGACGGTGGCCATCCCCCTGGTCTTCCAATTGGGTAAGCAGCTTCGCTTGGGCGCGTCGACTGCTCTGACAGCCAGCCTGCTCACCGCCCTGAACGCCTACGCGATCTGGCACAGCCAGGATGCCCGTATCTACTCTCTGAGCTTAGCGCTGACCGCGGCTGCCACAATCCTGGCCCTGCGGGTTATCCGGCAGCCTAAGCTTTGGCCGGCTCCCGCAGGCTATGCCGTCTGCGCGGCGGTTGCTATGCACGTTCATTACTACGCCGCTTTCGTCATTTTGGCGCACAACTTCTTGCTCCTTTTCTTGCTGCTGCGCAACTTCTGGACGCGCCGCTCCCTGCGCCGCGCCGGCCAAATCTTGGAATCGGGGCGTTCCAGCGATCGCGCCCTGTCGATGCGTTGGGGTCTCGCGCAATTGTTGACCGTTGCCCTATGCGCGCCCTGGCTGGTCACCGCATGGCAGACACTTGCCGGCTACAATGCTAACGGCGATTCCCCCGCCTTTGGAGCAATGCTGTGGCGCTCTCTCGGTGTCTTTGCCTTGGGCGAAACGGTCCCGCATCCGATCTGGAGATTCGTTGCAGGGTTGCTGGCCGGGTCTGTAATCGTCGCAGGACTCGCCTTCGGCCCGCGCAACAAAGGCAGCGGCGAAAACAGTAGCGGGACGGTAGCGGGCAAAGACTCCCAGAGCCAAACTGACGAAAGGCCCCGCAAGGGAGCAGGAGATCAACAGCAGACACTGCCCCGCCATTCAAGTGCAACTGTGTTACTGCTGTTCTACCTGTTCATCCCTCTTTTGGCGACGTGGATCAGCGCGCGGGAGCGCCCGATATTTGATGAGCGCAATCTGGTCGCGGCGCTGCCGCCTTTCTTGCTGTTGATAAGTGTTAGTGCGGCGAGGATGAGCAGTTGGCTTGATACGCACCTGAGTTGGCGATGGAGTTTCTGGGTCGACGGTGAAGCGGGCGCACCCAGCGGCAAGGATTCTGCTGCCCACCGTCCCACTCTTCTCGCGAGGCTTCCGATCGGCCGGATTTCAGCCGCCGCGCTGTTGATCCTAGTTGTTGCCGCCAACGTCTACGGCCTGAACAACCACTATTTCAGCAGCAAGTCATTGGGGTGGCGGGCGCTGGCCGAGACGTTGGAAAGCTGGACCGTCGGGTTGCCGGCAAATGACGTGCGCATTGCCGAGAACTCCCCCGACCCGACCCTCTCGTACTACTATAAAGGAGATGTCCAAAAATTTAAGCTGCCGCCCGGGCCCCATGACGCCGAGGGTGCGGCGCAGGTGGTCGATTCCCTCATCCGTAGCAGCGTGTCCAGGGTCATTCTGCCCGTCGCGCCCGCTCCCAATTGGGATGCTGCGGGCATTGCTCCCCATGCACTGTCCGCGGGCTTTCGAAAGGTTTTGCAGGAGCAGGTCGGTATCTTTTCGGTGCACCTCTATGCTCGACCCGACCCACAGGGTTGGCGGAACTTAGGCGCATCATTTGAAAACGGTGTTACGTTGGTGAGAGCCCAATTAAGCCCGCAAACGGTAACCGCTGGCGGCATTCTGGTCATACACATGGACTGGCGGGGGAATCAAGCAACACTTACCGGCGGGGAGAAAATATTCGTCCACCTGACCAACCAGTCCGGCGGCACTCTTTCCCAGGCAGACCCAATACTGCAGTTGAATTCGGCAGAGGGATTCAGTAGCTTTAGCCTCCGACTGCCTGCAACGCTGCCGCCCGGTCCGCTTCGTCTGATTGCCGGCCTCTACGACGCAAGCCTGGAGAGCGCGCCCAAAATCATTACGGAAAAAGGGATGGACTCAATCGTTCTGTCTGAATTTGAAAGCAAGGCGACCGATAAATGATCAGGTTATCGGCTGCAAGGGCCATACGCGTGTTCCACCCAATGCGTCTTTTGTCCCGCCAACCGTGTATGTGAGGCCGGATTGGACGCCCTTCCCAGGGCATAGACAAATGGTAGGCGCCCCCCTTGTGGGTGCCCTCCCCCTCGTGTGCACCCCTTATCCATCGGTAGGGGCGCCCCTTGTGGGTGCCCTCCCCCTCGTGTGCACCCCTCATCCATCCGTAGGGGCACCCCTTGTGGGTGCCCTCCCCCTCGTGTGCAC
Organism: Caldilineaceae bacterium; assembly: GCA_965220715.1. Taxonomy (GTDB): domain Bacteria; phylum Chloroflexota; class Anaerolineae; order Caldilineales; family Caldilineaceae; genus Bin5. Next base: position 137,041 of record OZ244843.1, on the reverse strand, counting down.
CCCTTATCCATCGGTAGGGGCACCCCTTGTGGGTGCCCTCCCCCTCGTGTGCACCCCTTATCCATCGGTAGGGGCACCCCTTGTGGGTGCCCTTTCCAGGGCAAAACGCCGAGACAAGACAATCGGCAGGCGCCCCCCTTGTGAGCGCCCTCCCCAGGGCATAGACAAATGGTAGGGGCGCCCCTTGTGGGTGCCCTCCCCCTCGTGTGCACCCCTTATCCATCCGTAGGGGCACCCCTTGTGGGTGCCCTTTCCAGGGCAAAACGCCGAGACAAGACAATCGGCAGGCGCCCCCATTGTGGGTGCCCTCCCCCTCGTGTGCACCCCTCATCCATCCGTAGGGGCGCCCCTTGTGGGTGCCCTTTCCAGGGCAAAACGCCGAGACAAGACAATCGGCAGGCGCCCCCATTGTGGGCGCCCTCCCCCTCGTGTGCACCCCTCATCCATCCGTAGGGGCGCCCCTTGTGGGTGCCCTTTCCAGGGCAAAACGCCGAGACAAGACAATCGGCAGGCGCCCCTATTGTGGGCGCCCTCCCCAGGGCATAGACAAATGGTAGGGGCGCCCCTTGTGGGTGCCCTCCCCCTCGTGTGCACCCCTCATCCATCCGTAGGGGCGCCCCTTGTGGGTGCCCTTTCCAGGGCAAAACGCCGAGACAAGACAATCGGCAGGCGCCCCCATTGTGGGCGCCCTCCCCAGGGCATAGACAAATGGTAGGGGCGCCCCTTGTGGGTGCCCTCCCCCTCGTGTGCACCCCTCATCCATCCGTAGGGGCGCCCCTTGTGGGTGCCCTTTCCAGGGCAAAACGCCGAGACAAGACAATCGGCAGGCGCCCCTATTGTGGGCGCCCTCCCCAGGGCATAGACAAATGGTAGGGGCCCCCCTTGTGGGTGCCCTCCCCCTCGTGTGCACCCCTCATCCATCCGTAGGGGCACCCCTTGTGGGTGCCCTTTCCAGGGCAAAACGCCGAGACAAGACAATCGGCAGGCGCCCCCCTTGTGGACGCCCTTCGTCCGCTATTCTGGCGTCCGAATTAAAATGCGTTTGCCCTGCCACTTATACCAATAGACAGAAGTAGTCAAAATGAGTTATCATTCGATTGGTCCTCCTGGTGAGCTACCTTGGAAGATGGAGAACTCCCAAGTCATCTCCCAATCGGACGTTTTCAAACGCTATCTGGCATAGGGCCTGGAAACCAATGCAGATCCCAAATGAAACCAGGAAATTGCGCATTTCGACAGCGCGCGCTGCTTCTGCGCTCCTGATCTGCAGTCCGCGCCAAAAGTCGTGGTTTCAAATTGAACCTACATCAAAAACATGAAACTCGTAATCGCCATCGTCAACGAAGAAGACAGCCCCAACCTGCTGGACCGCCTCGGCCGGCGCGGCTTTGCCGCCACCATTACCGGCACCCGCGGCGGCTTCCTGCGCATCGGCAACGCAACCATCTTCTGCGGTGTGGAGGACGAACAAGTGGAGGATGTGCTGACCGTCTTTCGCGAGAGCTGCACCAGCCGCATCCAATATGTCACGCCCCTGCCCCCCGTCATGGAGCCGGGCGAGATGCACATCCCCACACCCGTGGAAAAACAGGTCGGCGGCGCAACCATCTTTGTCGTCCCCGTCGACCACTTCGAAAAGATATAACCGCCCCTGCCCTCTCCCCGCCCCGCCACCCCACGCCGGAAAAACAACCCCACTCTACCCCGCGCGCGTTTTCTTCGCGCCCCTTAGTGGATCAAAACCGCTAAAAGGTGTTCTCCGTGTCCCTCCGTGCCCCTCCGTGGATCAAAGCAGTTAAAGGTGTTCTTCGTGTCCCTTCGCGGCCCTTAGTGGATCAAAGCCGTAAAAGGTGTTCTCCGTGTCCCTTCGCGGCCCTCCGCGGACAAAAGCCGTTAAAGATGTTCTCCGTGTCCCTTCGCGGCCCTTCGTGGAACAAAGCCGTAAAAGGTGTTCTTCGTGGTCCTTCGTGGAACAAAGCCGTAAAAGGTGTTCTTCGTGGTCCTTCGTGGCCCTTCGTGGAACAAAGCCGTAAAAGGTGTTCTCCGTGTCTCTCCGTGCCCCTCCGTGGATCAAAGCAGTTAAAGGTGTTCTTCGTGTCCCTTCGCGGCCCTTAGTGGATCAAAGCCGTAAAAGATGTTCTCCGTGTCCCTTCGCGGCCCTCCGCGGACAAAAGCCGTAAAAGGTGTTCTCCGTGTCCCTCCGTGCCCCTCCGTGGATCAAAGCAGTTAAAGGTGTTCTTCGTGGTCCTTCGTGGCCCTTAGTGGATCAAAGCCGCAAAAGATGTTCTCCGCGTCCCTTCGCGGCCCTCCGCGGATCAAAGCCGTAAAAGGTGTTCTCCGTGCCCCTCCGTGGATCAAAGCAGTTAAAGGTGTTCTTCGTGTCCCTTCGCGTCCCTTAGTGGATCAAAGCAGTTAAAGGTGTTCTCCGCGGCCCTCCGCGGCCCTCCGCGGACAAAAGCAGTTAAAGATGTTCTCCGCGTCCCTCCGTGCCCTCCGCGGACAAAAGCAGTTAAAGGTGTTCTTCGCGTCCCTCCGTGGACAAAAAGAAGTTAAAAAGTTCCTTCGCGGATAACCAACCCCTACAACCCCCCCATCCCCCCCATCCCCGCATCATCACCACCACCCGCCTCCGGCATCGAAGACTCAATCGCTTCCGGGCTTTCCCCCGAATCCAGACGGTCCATCACCTCCGTCATCTCCGCATCCAGCGGCTCGCCCGTCTCGTCGCTTATCTTGCGCATGAAATGGGCCAGCGCCTGCGGATCCTCCTTCTCCAACCCCGCCAGCAGCGCAGGATCATCCGCCATCGACTCGATGCGGTTCTCTTCCGAACGCAGCACCCGCAGCCGGCTCATCAGCCGCCGCAGCCGCTGCCCCGCGCAGTCGGGACAGGCCGCAGCGCCCGCGTCGGCCGCCGCCATCGTGCGGAACAGCACGCTCACCCGCTTCTTGCAGTCATAACAGTAATACTCGTAAATCGGCATTGGCTCCTCTTCGCCCCCACATCCCTATCGATCAACGGCGCATCCTCAACCTGCCATCCCCCTCCACCTCGGCGCAAAACCGGCAGTTCTCCCCCGCTTTCCTTCGCAGCCCTCCGTCGATCAAAAAGGAGTTCTTCGCGGCCCTTCGTGTACTAAGAAGGTCATCTCCCCTCCGCCGTTCTGCAGTTCACTGACCCCTGACCCCTGACCCCTGACCCCTGACCCCTGACCCCTGACCCCTGACCCCTGACCCCTGACCCCTGACCCCTGACCCCTGACCCCTGACCCCTGACCCCTGACCCCTGACCCCTGACCCCTGACCCCTGACCCCTGACCCCTGACCCCTGCTCTCTGCCCCCTGACCCCTGACCCCTGACCCCTGACCCCTGCTCTCTGCCCCCTGACCCCTGACCCCTGACCCCTGCTCTCTGCCCCCTGACCCCTGACCCCTGACCCCTGCTCTCTGCCCCCTGACCCCTGACCCCTGACCCCTGACCCCTGCTCTCTGCCCCCTGACCCCTGACCCCTGACCCCTGCTCTCTGCCCCCTGACCCCTGACCCCTGCTCTCTGCCCCCTGACCCCTGACCCCTGCTCTCTGCCGTTCCACCCCCGCCGGATTTTTCGCTCACTATTAACTTGAACTATACTGGTCGCGTACCTTTAACCAACATCGACCTTTCGACCTTTCCATCATTATATCCACCGAAATGCTCGGCACAAAGCGATGGTGATGCCTGCCAGAGTGGTTTTCGTTTCTAACTGTCAGTAGTCAGTTCTCAGTCAGCAGGCGGCCGCTCGCACGCCGCTACTGACAACTGAAAATCGGAAACTCAAAACTCCAATGGGATGCGTCTTTTATGTTAGATATTCAGGATGATGTGACCCCCATCTACGATCAGCAGAATCAGCCCCGTCCAATTCTGGTCGTGCTTTCCGGCCCCAGCGGCGTCGGCAAAGATACCACCCTGATGCTGTTGAAGCGGCGGAAACTCCCCTTTTATTTCGTCGTCACCGCCACCACCCGGCCCCGCCGGCCCGCTGAGGTCGAGGGCGTCGACTACCACTTCATGTCGGTCGGCGAATTTGCCGAAATGATCGACGCCAATGAACTGTTGGAATACGCCGTCGTCTATGGCGACTACAAGGGCATCCCCAAAACCCACGTCCGCAAAGCCTTGGCAAGCGGCAAGGATGTTATCCTCCGTATCGACGTACAGGGCGCGGCCACCATCCGCCGCCTCATCCCGGAGGCCGTGACCATCTTCCTCGTTGCCGAAAATGAAGTGGAGCAGATGCGGCGCCTGCGGGAACGCAAAACCGAAACCCCCGACAGGCTCAAGATGCGAATCGCCACCGCACGCAAGGAGTTGCAGCAACTGCACGAGTTTCATTACGTCGTCGTCAATCGCGACGACTGCCAGGAAGAGACCGTCGACAAGGTGATCAGCATTATTCAGGCGGAAAAATGTCGCGTGGACTGGTCGCCCATAAATCTATAGCTGGGCCGCGATGAACCTCTTTGGCAAGACGCCTCGTTCAAGCAGCCGCGCCCCCGGCCCCGCAGACGGCCCGCTCCTGGCGCCATCCTTCTTCATCCCTCTCGTCCCCCCGCGCGTCAGCCGCGCGCTCATCGCCATTAACCTCCTCGTCTTCGCTGCCACCTTCATCTATGGGCTGCTCGAATACCGCGTCTGGAACGGCCCCACCAATCTGCAAGTCCTCTTTGACCTCGGCATGAAATCCAACTGGCATATCATGCAAGGCCAGAGCTGGCGCCTCTTTACCGCCATGTTCCTCCACATCGGCCCCATCCATCTCATCTCCAACCTGATCGGCCTCTTCTGGCTTGGCCCCATTATCGAAGGCCACTTCGGCCACCTCCGCTTCGCCGTCATCTACCTGCTCGGCGGCCTGCTCGGCAGCATCGCCAGCTACGCCTTCTCGCCCGCCCTCTCCGCCGGAGCATCCGGCGCCGTCTTCGCCCTGCTCGGCGCAACCATCGTCTATTTCTACCGCTATCGGGAAAATATGGGCCGGCAGGGGCAGTCAATGCTCCAGTCCGCCCTCGCGATTCTGGTCATCAACCTCGTGCTCGGCTTCTCCGTCACCAACGTCGACAACTGGGGCCACTTGGGCGGCCTCGCCGGCGGCGCCATCATCGCCTTCGGCCTGGTGCCTCGTTACCGCTCGCCGGCCCTCGTGCGCTTTGGCCGTCAGCCCCTCATACGCGAAGCCCGCATCGTCCGCAGCCTCGCCTGGACCCTGCTCTGCGCCGCCCTCTTCTTCGCCGCCTTCCAGACCGCAACCCTCGCCGGCCCCCCTCTGCGCTAGCCCCGTCCGGCCGTCGTCTCCCCTCAACCCCGCCATCCACAATCGATTCACGACCCTGAGTGACGCGACCCAAGGTGTTTCTCTCTCTCCTCACTTACTCCTGTTTTTTGCCCGCCTGCGGGCGCAGACGCCCTCCGGCGGCTCCGGCCCGCTAAGGCGTGCCTCCGCACCCTTCGCCGCTAAGGCGGCTCAGGGCTGGCGGTCGCCGCTCCGCAGGCGCCGCCAGGGGCTGTCGCCCTTTATGGGCGGTCGGGCCTTCGGCCCTCCCTTGTGCGGGGGGACACCCCCCGCAACGCCCCCCTGAACCCCCCCCTCGCCCGCGCTCCACTGTTCTCCGGCCCCTATCCCCTATCCCCTGCAGTTCCCCCCTGTCCACTATCCACTATCCCCTGCCCTTCCAACCCCTCCGCAATCAACTCCACCACATCCTTCACCTCCACACCCTCCTGCGCCGTCGCCGCCGCATCCGACATCATCGTCAGGCAGAAAGGACAGCCCACCGCGATCGTGTCCGCGCCCGTGCCCCGCGCCTCAGCATACCGCTCCGCACTCACCGCCCGCTCGCCCGGTTCCTCCTCCTTCCAGAACTGGGCGCCCCCCGCCCCGCAACAGAAGCTCTGCTGACCATGGCGCGGCATCTCCTCCAGCTCGATGTTGCCCGCCTCCAGCAGCGCACGCGGCGCATCGACGATGCCGTTATGGCGCCCCAGATAGCACGGATCATGGAAAGTAACCACCCCATCCTGCTGCACGTTGTACTCCAGTTTGCGGGCCGCCACCAGCTCCGACAGCAGTTGCGTATGGTGGATGACTTCGAACGGCAGCGGCGCTTCGCTCCCGCTGTACTGGTGATACTCCTTGCCGATGCTGTGCAGACAGTGCGGGCACGTCGTCACGATCCGCCGCGGCGCGACCTCCGTCAACACCTCCATATTGCTCTCGGCCATCCCCCAGAACAGGTCCTCGCGCCCGGAGCGCCGCGCCGCATCGCCGCTGCAGCTCTCCATCTCGCCCAGCACCGCATAACTGACGCCCGCATGGTTCAGCACCTTTGCAAAAGCCCGCGCCGTCTGCCGCGCCCGCGGATCATAGCTCGGCGCGCAACCCACCCACCACAGGATATCGGCCTCCGGCTCCTCCTCAACCGTCGGCACCGCCAGCCCCTCCGCCCACGCCAGCCGTTCACGCGCGCTCTGATTCCACGGATTGCCCTGCCGTTCCATGCCGCGGTATGCCTGCTGCAGCTCCTGCGGAAAACTGTCCTCGGTCAGCGCCTGGTACCGCCGCAAATGCATAATGTCGAACATCGGCTCATTGCCCACCGGACAGATGTCGATGCACGCCCCGCACGCCGTGCACGCCCACACCGCCGATGCGCTGATCGCGTAGTCGAGCAAAGGCGGCGTCTCCCCGCCCGCCGCGATCGCCTCGGCCTGCTCATTGATCGCATAGCGCTTGTTGATCTCCAGCGCCGCCGGCGACAACTCCTTGCCCGTCACATAAGCGGGGCACACATCCTGGCAGCGGTTGCACATAATGCACGCGTACGCATCCACCAAATGCGGCCACGGCAGCTGCTCCAGCCGCGCCGCGCCGAACTCCTCGATCGTCTCGTCCTCAAAATCCAGCGGCGGCAACTCGCCAAGGGATGTACGTGGCGGCCGCGCCAGAAAGTTCACGCCCGACATGATCAAATGCAGATGTTTCGTGCGCGGGAAGTACGGCACAAAAACCACCACCAGGCCCAGCGCCACCCACCAGCCCACATGCTGTCCCAGCGTCAGCGTGAACGCGTCCATGCCGCCCCACAAAATGCTCACGCCATTGGCGAACGGTTGCGCCGGATCCCCATGCCCGGTCGCCTGCCGCGCCAGCGCGATCGCAAAGCTCTCCCCCACCAGGCGGAACCCCACGTGCAGCAGGATGAACAGGCCGACAACCAGCGAGTCGCGTCCAATGCCCCCGCCCTTCACCCCCTCCACCAGCATGATATTGTCGTGGAATCCCAGCGCCGGCGCACGCCACCCAAAACGCCGCAACAGAAAGTAGACCATGCCGGTCAATATGCCAACCGTCACGATATCCGCCAGAAAACGGTACCCCGCGCCGATCAAATTCTCGCCCAGAAAGCGAATCGGCAAAAAACCCTGCAACAGGTCGCCTAAATTCACCAACAGATAGAAGACGAACCCCCAAGCAATCAGCGCATGAAAGACACCCGCGCCGCCGCGGCTCTTCCACATATTGCCGAAAGTAAGCCACCTGCCCGCCGCATGCCCCAACCGCCCTGCAAGCTCACCCCGCGTCGGCAGTTCCCCTGCCCCCCGCCGGACTACCCCATAGACCCGTCGGAACTGAACGAAGCTCACATAGATAGAGACGGCAACCGCCGCCAGAAAAAGTAGCTTCTCTGCTAAAGTCAGCATAACAGTTCGCACCCGCTTCCATGTACTGTGTAGGGACCACTGTGTAGGGACCACTGTGTTGGATCCACTTCTCCGCCCTCCGGCACCCTTCCGCGCAGGCGAGCATTGCACAATTATACACGCCCAACCAGCATCCCAATATAGCCGCATTTCCCCCGCCGACAGGCGCCTTCCCCTCCATCCCCCAACGTGACCCCCCTTCCCCGCGCCCCTCCACGGATCAAAATGGTTTAAGGTGTTCTCCGTGCCCCTCCGTGCCCCTCCGTGCCCCTCCGTGTCCCTCCGTGGATCAAAGGGTTTTAGGTGTTCTTCGTGGTCCTTCGTGTCCCTCCGTGGATCAAAGGGTTTTGAAGTGTTCTCTGTGTCCTCCGTGGATCAAAAGATTCTAAGGTGTTCCCCCGTTCCCCCGTTCCACACACCCCCCACAAAGTAGCGCAGGAGACCGAACCAGCCTATACTTCTGTGATCACTAACCAACGGTCTCAAACACTATCGTGCGTACGCGGCAGTTCACTAAAAACTGACTACTAAAAACTGCAGTTCACGAAATCCCCCATGCTCGGAACCATAATCCCTGCCCGCAGATTCGCCATCGCAATGGTGCGCCGCATGTTGCAGGTCGATCTGCCGACCTCCGTCCGTTCCGATGAGGACGTCGAGGCCGAAGTATGGCGCAACTACAACTGGAACTTCACCGTAAATGTAATCGATGGCGCCTTCTTCCTGCTCGCCCAGAGTCTCATGTCGGCGACCACCATCCTCCCCTTCTTCGTCAGCAGGCTCACCGATAACCCCTTCTACTTCGGCCTGCTCGCAGTTATCGCCAACGGCGGCTGGTTCTTTCCCCAGCTCTTCAGCGCCGGGCCGATCGAACGCACTGACCGCAAAAAACCCTGGCTGATCAATCTGGGATTCTTCGCCGAACGCATACCGCTCGTCCTCCTGACGGCAACAACGCTCCTCGCAGTCCGGTCGCCCTCCTGGGCTCTGGCCCTCTTCCTGCTGGCATTCGCGATCTACAACCTCGGCGCCGGCATCATCGCTCCCGCATGGCAGGACCTGATCGCCGTCTGTTTTCCCGCCACGCGCCGCGGGCGCATGATGGGCGTAACCATGTTCATAGGCGGCATCGCCGGCGCCCTGGGTGCCATCGGCAGCAGCCGCATTCTGGAGACTCTGCCCTTCCCCCGCAATTTCCTCATCCTGTTCGGGCTGGCTACCATCCTCATGTTCCTCGGCTGGGCAGTCCTGGCCCTTACGCGTGAGCCCGTGCGCCAGGTCCCGCGCACCGACGAGAACCGTCTCCGCATCTGGACCAGGCTGGGCCGGATCCTGCGGCGGGATCAAAACTTCCGCCGCTTCCTCATCGCCCGCGGCCTGCTTGCCGTCGGCGGCATGGGCATGGCCTTCGTTACCGTCGCCGCCGTCAGCAAATGGGACGTCTCGGGCGGCACAGTCGGCAACTACACCGTCGCCCTGCTGGTCGGCCAATCGGTCAGCAATCTGCTGTTTGGGCTGCTGGCCGACCGCAAAGGGCATAAGCCGCCCCTTGTCCTCGGCGGGCTTGCCGCCGCCTCGGCCTATATCATCGCCGGCCTGACGACGAATCCGCTCCTCTACTACCTGGTCTTCCTGCTCCTCGGCGTCTATTTCAGCGCCACCTTCGTCTCCGGCCTCATGATCGTGCTCGAGTTCGTCGGGCCGGAACAGCGCCCCACCTACATCGGCGCCACCAACTCCATCATCGGCGCCATCAATGTCGTCATCCCCCTCCTTGGCGGCTGGCTGGCCACCTTCAGCTACGGCTATCTCTTCGCCCTCAGCGCCGCCGCCGGCCTGCTGGGCGTCCTGCTCATGTGGTTCTGGGTCGTCGATCCCCGCCACACCGGCGAACACGCAATCGCCAACGGAAACATCTGACTTGCGCCCTGTGCATTATCGTGGTAGAACTTTGGGAAAGCGTCTACTCTAGGGAGAGAAACAATGACTATGGGCCACGTCTGTTCACAACTTTCGCACACCTCCGGTGAAGCCATCTACGGTACAGCCGGCAACGGCACAGACGTCTGGTTTGTGCTCGAATATCCCGGAGTCTGGGGCGGCAAAGCCATGGAAGAGAGCAAGCTCGACGACGCGCTCAAAGCACACCTCCAGCAAGCCGTCGCCGCCACGCCCGGCGCCCGCCTCCAGCTCATCAAACACGGCGAGTCTCGCAACGGCTCCTCCATCAGTTTCTTCATCGGTCTCTCCATGGAGGATACAGCCGCACTCTATCGCTTCAAACTGGCCGACTTCACCGACCTGGCCGCGATGGACCTGCCCGCCATGGTTGCCGAGATACGCACCGCGCCCGAGCGCTACGCCGCCCACAAACACGACGAACCCCTCTTTCTCGTCTGCACCAACGGCAGCCGCGATCGCTGCTGCGGCACATTGGGCGTGCCCGTCTATCTCACCATGGCCGCCTACGCCAGTGACCAGGTCTGGCAGACCACCCACACCGGCGGCCACCGCTTCGCCGCTACCATGATCGTCCTGCCGCACGGCCTCTACTACGGCCGCCTCGGCGCCGAAGACGCCACCGCCATCGTCGACTCCTATAACGCCGGCGATGTCTATGCCCTCGACCGCTACCGCGGCCGCTCCTGCTATCTGGCGCCCGTGCAAGCCGCCGAGTACTACCTGCGCGCCGAAACCCACCAGCATGCGCTCGACGCCTTCTCCCTCCTTGAAGCCGACCAGGACAACGACGTTTGGACCTGTCGTTTCCGCTCCAACGGCGATGACCTTGTCCATGAGCTCTTCGTTCTCGCCGAAGAATCCGAGTTCATCATCCCGTTAAGCTGTCGCAAACCCGACACCGAGCGCGTCCCCCAATACCGGCTGCTCTCCTATTCCGTGCAGGCGCCCGTCCCGGCATAAGATCCCTCACCAACACAAACGCATAACACTAAAGCGGGGTCCATCTGGACCCCGCCTTTAATGTAAGCTCAATCTGATACCAGCACCCATCACGCCGACCCCACCCGCCCCTGCTTTCTCTCACTCCTCGCCATCCCCACCGCGAGAGTACGGGCAAGACTAACCCCTATCCCCCGCCCTTCCCCCTGCCCTTCCCCCCGCCCTTCCCCCTGCCCTCCCCCCCGCCCTTCCCCCTGCCCTCCCCCCCGCCCTTCCCCCTGCCCTTCCCCCTGCCCTATCCCCTGCCCTTCCCCCTGCCCTTCCCCCTGCCCTTCCCCCTGCCCTTCCCCCTGCCCTTCCCCCCGCGCAACGAAAGTTAAATCCTCAGTAAACCTTCCTTAACGGCCGCGTTTACGGCTGCCGCAAAAAATTCCCCCCATTTTCGCCAAATTTCAGCCCCCAGATGTGCTACACTTCTCTGGCGCGCGGCATTGCGAATGGCAATGCGGGCGCGTGCCTGTTTACAGGCCTTCCTGTCACCTCCGATCCGGACGGAGCGCAGCTTGGCTTCATAACAGACATTTTCCAACAGAGGCGCATTAACCTACGTACACAAATGGAAGGGGAGTCTTGCATGTCTGTGAAGAGTATGGGCGGGGTACAGTTGGTTCTGGTCGTTCTGGCCGGCCTCCTGTTGGCCGCCTGTGTGCCGATTCAGGCGCCGGCGCAAATGGAAAGCGCGGGCCAAGCCACGGAACTGACGATCTATTCGGGCCGCAACCAGAATCTGGTAGGGCCTCTGATGGAGCGCTACCAGGAAATGAGCGGCGTCAAAGTCAATGTACGCTATGGCGGCACCGCCGAACTGGCCGCTACCATTCTGGAAGAAGGTCAGAATTCACCGGCCGACGTCTTCTTCGGCCAGGACGCTGGCGCGCTCGGCGCGCTCTCTCTGGCGGGCCGCTTCACCCAGCTGCCCGCAGAGATTCTGGGTAGGGTCGATCCCCGCTTCCAAAGCGGCAGCGGCGACTGGGTAGGCGCCAGCGGCCGCGCCCGTGTCTTCGTTTACAACACCGAAATGCTCAGCGAGGACGATTTGCCCGACGACATCTGGGCACTGACCGATCCCAAATGGAAGGGGAAGGTCGGCTGGGCGCCCACCAATGGCAGCTTCCAGGCCTTTGTCACCGCCGTCCGCGTGCTCGAAGGCGAGGACCGCGCACAGGAATGGCTCGAAGCGATGATAGCCAATGACGTGCAAATATATGCCAAAAACACGCCGATCGTCGAGGCTACCGGCAAGGGCGAGATCGAACTGGGCCTCGTGAATCACTACTATCTGTACAGATTCCTTGCCGAAGATCCCGACTTCCAGGCCAAAAACCACCACCCATCCGCCGGTGACGCCGGCTCAATGATCAACGTGGCCGGCGTCGGCATCCTCGATACCGCCAAGGACCGCGCCGCAGCCGAGGCCTTCGTGGCGTTCCTGCTCTCAGACGAGGCGCAGACCTACTTTTCCGAGGAAACGAACGAATATCCCATCGTAGCGGGCGTGCCGGCCACCGCCGCAGGGCTGCTGCCCCTGGCCGACGTCAACACGCCCGATCTGGACCTGACCGACCTCGACGATCTGGAGGGCACGCTGCAGCTTCTCCAAGAGGTAAACGCACTGCAGTAAGGGACGGCTTTTCCTCCTTTACCCCAAAAAAAACCGGCGGACGTCGTGGAGTTGCGACGTCCGCCGGGTGTGTTCCCCTCTTTATTCCCGCTATTCGCGCGAGTTCAATCCAATACCAAGACGTTTCAAAAGCAAATAGCTCAAAACCGGTGAACTACCGCGCACGAGCGGGGTTTACCAAAAACTAAGAACTAGGGCTCGTTGACGTTTGTCTGAACAGCGACTTCCGGGTGCAAATTACGCCTGATCGTCGAAGGGCGGCGCAGTCACGCAAAGAAAATCCGATACGCCTTTGGTGTTCTCCGCGTCCCTCCGCGTCCTCCGCGGACAAAAAGGTGTTCTTCGCGACCCTTCGCGTGACTTCGCGGATCAATTGGTTTTGTCTATTTCAACATTCAAGCGAGAAACATCCCTAACAGGCCTGCAGGCCTTCAGTTCTTGTTGACATCTGAACAGCCTTCCCAAAATGTCAACGGAACCTAGAAACTTTATACGATCTTCAACTGCGGTGGGCTGCCCCCCGACAAGGCGCGCAACTGCGCCACGACTTTCTGAGCCAGCATGCCGAACGTGCGCGCCGCAGCGCTCTCGGGGCTGGCCACCACGATCGGCCTACCCAGGTCTCCCGACGCGCTGATTTCGGCGTCCAGGGCGATATCGCCCAGCAGGTCCGCGTCCAGTTCGCGGGCCGCTGTGGCGCCGCCGCCGTGGCCGAAAATCTCCCCGCTCATATTTTCGATCACGCCCAGAATCGGCACTTCGAGTTGCTCGAAGGCCGCCGCCCCCCGCCGCGCATCCGCAACCGACACCATCTGCGGCATCGTTACGATCAGCCCGCCGCTCAGCGGCGCAATCTGCGCCAGCGAAAGCTGCGCGTCCCCTGTGCCGGGCGGCAGATCCACGATCAAATAGTCCAACGCCCCCCAGTCCACATCGCTGAAGAGCTGCTGGATCGCCTTGTGAAGCATCGGCCCCCGCCAGATCAGCGCCTGTTCCGGCGGCAGCAAAAAGCCCATGCTCATAAATCGAACACCATGCGCTTCGGCTGGAATCAGCTTGCCGCCCACCACCGGAGGCATCGCATCCACGCCCATCATGATCGGGATATTCGGCCCGTAGATATCTGCATCCAGCAGGCCAACCTGGGCGCCGGTCTGAGCCAGACTCACCGCCAGGTTGACGCTGACCGTGCTCTTGCCCACGCCGCCCTTGCCGCTCGCAACCGCCACGATATTCTTTATCGGTATCCCCAGCTTCGCCTCAATACGCGGGTCGAAAGGGGGCTCTTCCGGCTGGTCGCCGGCGCCATCGATATTGCCACTAGCCATAATAAGTTCCTATCCTCCCAATCCCGCCAGACCGCCACAACAACCCAGCCGGAATGTTGAATGCCTGCCGCTACCTTACTCTCCCCCTCCGCCCCTGTCAAAAAAAGCCCGCCCCGCCGCGCGTCCCCACCGGTTCCACGCCAAAAGCTCATCACCGGCAAACGATCGCCTCCAAGTGGGGTCACTAGCCACTAGCCACTAGCCACTAGCCACTAGCCACTAACCACTAACCACTAACCACTATCCCCTGCTCTTCCACGATCATCCTCGCCGCCCGCTGCCCAATCTCCACCGCGTAATTCGTCCCCCGGTCCCACGGGTACACCTGGCTCATCGACGCGAAATAAAGGCCCCGCAGCGGAGTGCGCAGCTCCGGGATCATCCCGGCATAGCCCCGTACCGGTACCGGCTGCGCATACGAAGCCCGATGCAGCCACGCGCCCGTCACCCACTCGGGCCGGAACTCGCCGTTAAACCGCGGCAGTGCCGGCAGGAACTCCGCCAGCAGCTCCTCCTGCGACATCGAAAAATAGCGGTGCGACGGCTCCAGATAGTCGCCCAGATAGAGCAGGTGATCGCCCCCATAGTGGCTCGGGTCGATCATGTTAGTGTGTTCGACCAGTACCAGGAACGGCAGACCTTCCGCCTTGGGCACGTTCACCCAATATGTATCTTTCAGCAGAGGCCGATCCAGCGCCACCGTCATAACCACCGCCCCCATATGACGCAGCGACGCCAGCTGCGACAGATAACTGGCCGGCAGCTCCGGCGCAAGCCGTTGCATCAGCCCCGGGCTGACCGTCGAGAGCACGACATCGAAACTGCGCTCCGCCGCCGCGCCGTCTTCTTCACTCCTCTCCCCGCTCTCGACCTTGAAGCCGCCCCCCGCCAGCGGCGTCACCGCCCGCACCGGCGCATTCGTCTCAATCGTTACGCCCCGCCCGCGCACCGCCGCCCCGAGCCTGTCCACGAACGCCTGAAATCCCCCCTCATAGTAGCCGAGACGCGGCGTGCGCTTGTAAACCCTTGCCCAGAACCAGGCCAGATTGACATCCCGATAATGCGGGCCGAATTTGCCTTCCAACATCGGCTGCCACAGCTTGCCGTAAGCCGTCTCCCCCATCCACCGCGCCAGCCACTCATCGGCCAGCAGCCGGTCAAACGCGCGCCACGGCGGGCGGGGATGATATTTCAGATAGGCCAACACCAGTCCCATGCGCAGCTTCTGGGGCATCGACAGGTGCGGAAACCGCAGCATGTGCGCCGGGCTGTCAAGCGGATAGTTCCCGCCCCGGTGGTGGATCACCGTCGAGGGCCGGTGGATCCGCAAAAGATCGCCCGCGCCGATCCCTTCCGTCAGCCGCATGATAGCGTCATCGTTGGTGAAGAGATGATGATAGAACTTCTCCAGCGGCCACTCCCAGCTTGTCCGCCCCCTGAAACCCGCCGCCAGCCCGCCCAGCTCCGGACCATTCTCGAAGATATGCACCTGCGCATTGCCCGCGCCCGCCAGCTCATAGGCCGCGGCCAGCCCTGCCACCCCGCCGCCAATGATGCCGATCCGAACTGCTCCCTCTCCATGAGAACCTATCAACGTTCTGCCCTGTCGTGAACTGCCGTGCCGCTAGATATCGTTAACATTCCGAAAATCCCATTCAAAATGCAACATAAACAGGACGCCTCCGGTCAGAATCCCACCGCTTCTCCCCTGATTCTCCTGTTCTTCAACCACAATCTGCGCCCACAACCACAAAAGGTGTTCTTCGTGGCCCTTCGTGGATCAAAAGGGTTTAAGGTGTTCTCCGCGCCCCTCCGTGCCCTCCGCGGACCAAAAAAGGTGTTCTCCGTGCCCCTCCGTGGATCAAAAGGGTTTAAGATGTTCTCCGAGCCCCTCCGCGTCCTCCGCGGATCAAAGCCGTTAAAGGTGTTCTTCGTGGCCCTTCGTGGATCAAAGGGGTTTAAGGTGTCCTCCGCGGACAAAAAAAGGTGTTCTTCGCGTTCCTTCGCGCCCCTTCGTGGATCAAAGGGGTTTAAGGTGTCCTCCGCGGACAAAAAAAGGTGTTCTTCGCGTTTCTTCGCGCCCCTTCGTGGATCAAAGGGGTTTAAGGTGTTCTCCGCGCCCCTCCGTCTCCTCCGCGGACAAAAAAGGTGTTCTCCCTGCCCCTCCGTGTCCCTCCGTGGACCAAAGGGGTTTAAGGTGTTCTCCGCGCCCCTCCGTGCCCTCCGCGGACAAAAAAAAGGTGTTCTTCGCGTTCCTTCGCGCCCCTTCGTGGATCAAAGGGGTTTAAGGTGTTCTCCGCGCCCCTCCGTCTCCTCCGCGGACAAAAAAAGGTGTTCTTCGCGTTTCTTCGCGCCCCTTCGTGGATCAAAGGGGTTTAAGGTGTTCTCCGCGCCCCTCCGTCTCCTCCGCGGACAAAAAAGGTGTTCTCCCTGCCCCTCCGTGTCCCTCCGTGGACCAAAGGGGTTTAAGGTGTCCTCCGCGCCCCTCCGTCTCCTCCGCGGACAAAAAAGGTGTTCTCCCTGCCCCTCCGTGTCCCTCCGTGGACCAAAGGGGTTTAAGGTGTTCTCCGCGCCCCTCCGTGCCCTCCGCGGACAAAAAAAGGTGTTCTTCGCGTTCCTTCGCGCCCCTTCGTGGATCAAAGGGGTTTAAGGTGTCCTCCGCGGACAAAAAAAGGTGTTCTTCGCGTTCCTTCGCGCCCCTTCGTGGATCAAAGTGGTTTAAGGTGTTCTCCGCGCCCCTCCGTCTCCTCCGCGGACAAAAAAGGTGTTCTCCCTGCCCCTCCGTGTCCCTCCGTGGACCAAAGGGGTTTAAGGTGTTCTCCGCGCCCCTCCGTGCCCTCCGCGGACAAAAAAAGGTGTTCTTCGCGTTCCTTCGCGCCCCTTCGTGGATCAAAGGGGTTTAAGGTGTTCTCCGCGCCCCTCCGTCTCCTCCGCGGACAAAAAAAGGTGTTCTTCGCGTTCCTTCGCGCCCCTTCGTGGATCAAAGGGGTTTAAGGTGTTCTCCGCGCCCCTCCGTCTCCTCCGCGGACAAAAAAGGTGTTCTCCCTGCCCCTCCGTGCCCCTCCGTGGACAAAAAAGGTGTTCTCCGCGCCCTCCGCGGACAAAAAAAGGTGTTCTTCGCGTTCCTTCGCGCCCCTTCGTGGATCAAAGTGGTTTAAGGTGTTCTCCGCGCCCCTCCGTCTCCTCCGCGGACAAAAAAGGTGTTCTCCCTGCCCCTCCGTGTCCCTCCGTGGACAAAAAAGGTGTTCTCCGTGCCCCTCTGTGCCCCTCCGTGGATCAAAAGGGTTCAAAGTGCTCTCCGCACCCCTCCGTCGATAGCCCCAATGACGCTTCACCGCTAAACAGCCGAACCTGAAAAGAAAAAACCAGCGCACAAAAGGCGCTGGTCTATGTGCAGTTGCGAAGCGCTGCCTTTCCCCGCGCAACACACCGGTCAGGCGGCCAGTGACAGCTTTCCCATACCGCTCAACTGCCGGTCGATTTCGTCCTGGGCAATGCTGTAAAGCCGCAACAGATCTGCGTCAGTCCCCTTGTACGTGCGGATCGTCTGCAGCGAGCAGAACGCGCAGCCCCGCAGAAATTTATAATAGTTGCTATGGCACTTCATACAGTCACCCAGGTTGATCATCATCAGAACGAATGCCAGACTATCCGGGTGCGTATCGGGCAACATCGAAACTCGATCGACCAGTTCCCGCCAGCTATCTCCTCGCAAATCCCGCAACGACGGGATCAGGTAGGCCGGGAAGAACAACTCCGCCTTTCCGTCGAGTACCGCATCATTTACATCAACCATAAGTCCTCCCTTCACTCGTCCAACGCACTTCACATGGGCGCATACTCCACTGCCGGGGTGTCAACCGGCAAGACGCCCCCTTCAGCATATTTCCTGTCTCTATACGTCCAATGTATCGCCGGGATTCAGAATTGCGCACTCAATGTCGGATTCGTCCAGCAGCTTCTGAGCAAAGGCTTCGGCATCCTGTGCAATCAGCGGGAATGTATTGTAGTGGATGGGAATAACCTTCTTGGCCTTCACAAACTGGGCCGCCTGGATAGCGTCGTCCGGCCCCATCGTGAAGTTGTCTCCGATCGGCAGCGCCGCCACGTCCACGCCGCCCACATCCCCGATAAGACGCATATCATAGGTCAGGGCGGTATCGCCGGCGAAGTAGAAATCGCTGCCATCATTGAAATGGATCAACGCGCCGGCGGGATTGCCGCCGTAGCTGCCGTCCGGCAGCGCGCTGCCGTGATGCGCGATCGTCAGCTTAACCCGCCCGAAGTCGAAATTGTAGCCGCCCCCAATGTGCATCTGGTGAACGTTGTCCACCCCTTGCCCCATCAACCAGTCGCCGATTTCATAGTTGCAGATTACGAGACAGCCGGTGCGCTTGGCAACCGGAACTGCATCGGCCATATGGTCCGCGTGGCCATGTGTCAGGATCATCACGTCCGCGTCAACGCTGTCCGCCGTCGCGTCGGCCGGCGCCACCGGGTTGTTCGGCGCCAAAAACGGGTCGATCAGCAGCTTCGTCCCATCTGCGTCAACCCCGAATGTCGAATGTCCATAAAATGTAAGCCGAACTGTCA
Source organism: Caldilineaceae bacterium (assembly GCA_965220715.1). GTDB lineage: Bacteria > Chloroflexota > Anaerolineae > Caldilineales > Caldilineaceae > Bin5. Next base: position 118,796 of record OZ244843.1, on the reverse strand, counting down.
TCACCCTATCTCCTCAGCCGCCATCCACCCTCTGGTCTTGAGTCTCTAGGGCTCGTTGACGTTTGTCTGAACAACGACTTCCGGGTGCAAATTACGCCTGATCGTCGAAGGGCGGCGCAGTCACGCAAAGAAAATCCGATACGCCTTTGGTGTTCTCCGCGTCCCTCCGCGTCCTCCGCGGACAAAAAGGTGTTCTTCGCGACCCTTCGCGTGACTTCGCGGATCAATTGGTTTTGTCTATTTCAACATTCAAGCGAGAAACATCCCTAACAGGCCTGCAGGCTTTCAGTTCTTGTTGACATCTGAACAGCCTTCCCAAAATGTCAACGGAACCTAGTTCTTGGTAACTACCTGAGACCCGGCCGCTTGCCCTTACTATCCACTATCCACTATCCACTATCCACTGCCCTACACCTACTCGCCAGATTCCAGTTTCCGCTGCCGCGCCCGCTCCTGGGCCCTGCGCTTCAAATCCTCCATGCGCGCCCTCTTGGCCGCTGCGGCATCATCATCACTTCCACCGCCGTCCGCCGCCTGCGCCTGGCGCTGCGCAGCCCGTTCTTTGGCCAGCGCCTGCAGTTCCGCCGCCGACCGTTTCGGCGCCGCCGCGGTCGTAGCCGACTCCTGCTCGGCCTCCGCACTCTTGGCCGCCGCCCTCGCCGCTGTTCTGGCAGCCTTCTCTTCCTCCTGGCGGCGCTTCTGTTCCGCTTCCTCGCGGCGCCGGGTCTGTTCTTCTTCGTACTGTGTCGGCCACAGCGCCGCATAATACTCCAACGGCACCGTCAACTCTTCCATGTCATAGACAAGCTGCGGATTGCGATCATAGACCGCAAGCTCATAGTCATGGTTCATCTTTATGGCGTCGAAGGGGCAGAACTCTACACAGAAGCTGCAACTCATGCACACCGCCGCGTCAATATAGAACTCCGAGCAACGCGTAACCGGTTTGCCGCTTTCATCGCTGTCGCGCACGATCCAGATACACTGCGGTGGACAGACCTTGGCGCATATGCCGCAGGCCGTGCAGCGGTCTTCACTCGTCTCCGAGTCCCAGATCAGCATCGGGATATAGCGGAAGCGTTCCGGCAGCAGCCGCTTCTCTTCCGGATACTGGATCGTCAGCAACCCTTCCTGATCGATCGGCTGCTGGATGACGCGGCGATTGTTGCCAAGCTCAATACTGCCCCGGTAGCGGTCCGGCACACTCTCCCGATCGTCCTCAAATGTCTCCAAAGCGTGCTTCAAAGTCACGCCCAAACCCTTAAGAAGTCCTGTCCCAAACATACCCTAAACTCCTAAGTGCAGTTTTTAGTAGTCAGTTTTTAGTTTTTAGTAGTCAGCTTTCAATTCTTAGTAACGGCACACCAGATCATCCTGGGCAGTCAATAAAAACTAAAAACTAGAAACTGAAAACTTCCCCTCACCTATCCACTTCGCCCAGCACGATGTCGATCGCGCCCAGAATCACAATCGCATCCGCGATCTTGTATCCGACGCTCATCGGGCCGAGCGCATTCAGGTTGATATAGCTGGGCGCGCGCACGTGATAACGCCACGGCTGCGTCTTGCCGTCGCTGGCCAGATAGAATCCCAGTTCGCCCTTCGGCGCTTCGATGCGGCTGTACACTTCGCCTTCCGGCGCCCGCAACGTGTACCCGCCTTTGCCGCCCAGAGTTTCCCCTTCCGGCATATCGCGCAGCGCCTGCTGCAGGATGCGCACACTTTCCTTCGCTTCCAGCATTCGGATGTAATAGCGGTCGTAAATATCGCTGTTCGGCAGCGTCGGGATGTCGAAATCGAAGCGGTCGTAGATGCCGTATGGCTCTGCTTTGCGGATATCGTACGCCAACCCCCCCGCCCGGATCATCGGCCCGCTCACACTCAGGGAGATCAAATCTTCGACCGAAAGGTAGCCGACACCGCGGCCGCGTGCCTTCAGGATCTCGTTTTCCGTCAGCATTCTGTCCAGCTCATCCAACGCCCGCGGCAGGCGGTCGTTGGCAAGATAGGCCGCCTGTCCGTGCCAACCCTCCGGCAGATCGCTCACGACCCCACCAAAACGCATGTAGTTGCACATCATGCGCGCGCCCGACACCGCCTCGAACAGGTCGAGGATCATCTCCCGCTCTTCGATCGCGTACAACGCCGGCGTCTGCAGCGCGCCCAGGTCGTTGAGAATAAACCCGATCGACCACGTGTGATTGACGATCCGGCTGAACTCCGCCATGATCACGCGCAAATATTCGGCCCGTTCCGGCACCTCGATGTCCGCCAGCTTCTCCACCGCCAGCGCGTAGCTCCAATTGTTGCTCATCGAGTTCAAATAGTCGAGCCGGTCGGTGTACGGCATATTCATCAGCCACGTGTTGCGTTCACCGATCTTTTCATGATTGCGGTGCAAATAGCCCATCTCCGGCTCGAGCGCCAGGATCGTCTCGCCCTCCACCCGCGTCAGCATCCGGAACACACCGTGCGTGCTCGGGTGATGCGGTCCCAGATTGACCACGATGCTCTCGGTATCCAGGTGCGACTCGTTCTCGTGCTGCGGCGCCTGGCTCACCGGCACATACGCCACCGCCTGCTCCCACGAGTCCGGATCCCATCCCGCCGGATAGGTCGTGTTCTTGGCCCAGGGCAGCTTGTCTTCCTGGAATTCGTATTCGCCCTTCGGATGGCGGCTGCGAAATGGTTTAGCGTCCTCCTCGTAATAGGCCTCATGCCAGTCTTTCCGCATCGGGTGCCCGTTGAACCCGTCCCACAGCAGGATGCGCCGCAAATTCGGATGCCCGTCAAACTTGATGCCGTACAGGTCGTAGACCTCCCGCTCCTGCAAATTCGCGCCGGGATAAACCGAGGTGGCGCTGGGGATCGTATCGTCCTCCGGCACCCGCACATGCAGCGCAATCGAGCCGCCGCCGCGCCGCGTGCTGTAGAGGTTGTAGACGACTTCCAGGCGCTCGTCAATACCGGCCCTCAGCTTGCCGCCGTAGCCCTTGTAATCCACGCACGTCAAATTGGAGAGAAAGTCGTAGCCCGACGCATCGCGCAGACGGGTCAGCACATCCAGGATTCTATCCGGCGCAACTACAAACGCCGCCTCAGTATCCTCGGCCCACGTGCCCACGACCGCGTCTGCCAGATCCTGTTCAAGCCCCAAATCGTTAGCGGGCGCTTCTGCCACAGCAGTTGCTTCAGTCATTCCACATTCCCGATATATGTCTGAATCCAGTCTCCTGCGTCCCCAACGGCCCGGTGCCGCAGTCCACTAAAAACTAAAAACTGCCTACTAAAAACTGCCCTTCAACTCCCCTTCTTCTCCTGCCAGCGTCTCTTTGCCTCATCCATGCGTGCTTTCGCTTTGTCCGACAACACCGCTGGTCCGGGCGCGTTTCCTGCTGCGCCGCCGGCCGCCCCGTTGGTCGATGTCGCCACCGCCGCGGTCGCTGCCTTCAGCGTGGTATCTTTGATCAACTCCACCTGCCGCGGGTCGAAAACGTCCGGGCCCAGCCGCGGAACCGGCACAAATTGCGACGAGTCCTTCTGATACCAGGGCACCGATACGATGCTCTGGCGGTCGACCTTTTCGTGCATCTTCAGCAGACCGAAGATCAGCGCCTCCGGCGTCGGCGGGCAGCCCGGCACATAGACATCCACCGGGATATACTTGTCGATCCCGCTGACCACGTTATAGCCCTCTTTGAAGGGTCCGCCGCCGGTTGCGCACGCGCCCATGCTCAGCACATAGCGCGGTTCCGCCATCTGGTTGTAGATGCGCACGATCGCCGGCACCATCTTCTTCGTCACCGTGCCCGACACGATCATCAGGTCGCTCTGCCGCGGGCTGGGCCGCATAACCTCCATCCCGAAACGGGCCAGGTCATAGCGGCTCGCAGCCGTCGCGATCATCTCAATCGCGCAGCACGCCAGCCCGAACAGCAGCGGCCACATACTCGAGCGCCGGCTCCAGTTATAGATCTTATCTACCGTCGTGATCAGAACATTCGCTTCCAGTTCATCCGGAACGCTGATCTCATCGTGCAGAAAAGGTTGAAGTTGGTCCTGTTTAATTTGCTGAAAGTTGGGCGGAAGAGATGCCATGCCGGAATTCCTGTCGAAGGCTTTAGCGACTCAGCTTATTGACACCTGCAAAGCCTGAGCCGCGAACAGATTAAAAACAGAACGCCCCATGCGTCCATTTACCCACCATACTCCAAATATACCCCACCGCCCGGAGAAAAGCAAGTGAATTTCGTTACAAGTGGATTATATAGCCGAAGATTAGACGGGTCAAGACACACTGGCACCGGGGATGCCACCCAACCGGACAGTAGGCAGGATGCAGAGGGCCCCAAGAACTGGACCACGAGTCAAAGTGCATAATGGAGCAATTCACCAACCATGTGGCGGAACAAATCCAGTGGCCAGGACACGGTGACGACATACTTGGCCACCTGCAGCGTCCTTCTGGCTGCTACTTATTTTCCGATTTCATTGTCTAGTGACTGGGGCCAGCCAAGCTCTCAGGGGCACTTCGTTGGAATCGCCGTTAAATATGCCAGACGCCGTCTGGCGAATTGTGTCGAGAGGGTAGGCTATGCGGATGGCTCGCACGCCACCTCTATCTCGCCTGGCTATGCCCCGACCTCTCCCTCTAAACCAACCCCCAACTCCGGCAACCCCTCCACAATCCCCACCGTCTCCAAACTCACACTGATCACCTTCCCGATCAGCCGCACAATATACTGCGGCTCATCCCCCCGGTTCGGATCGTTCACAATCCCGCTGCGTTTGTCGGTCTTGACGCGGTACTGGTCAATGACCCACTCCACCGCCGACCTGTTGCCCAGCCGGTAGCCGAACGCGGCCGCGGGGATCCCGTCCAGCGTCAGGAAGTCGTTGTAGCGCAGCTGCGCTTTGTCCTTGGACAGCCGCATCTTCTCGACGCGCCAGTCGAGCGGCTTTTCCGGCGTTTCGACCTGCCTGAACCGGTATTCCGGCTGCTCTTCGTAGCCGACGTGGATCGTCGCCAGCCGCGCGCCCGCCTCTGCGAACTCGCGGAAATCGGGCGCGAAGGGAATGCGGGGCAGATCGCGCTTGAGGTCCGCCTGATAGCGCTCGCGGTAGGTAGGATGGTGCAGAAGCCCGTAGACGTAGTGGAAAATATTCCACTTGGTGATCGTGTCGTCGCGGTAGTGGGTGCGGAAGCGATCCAGCGCCCAATCCGTGATGTTCTCGCGGCGGTTGCTGCCGTCCTCGTCGTAGGTATAGAAAGGGAAGCATTGGGAGCCGTCAAGGGAGGTCAGCGTTAGATTCGGAATGATGTCTGTGCAGAAGCACCAGTAGTCAGCACGTCCCCCAGCGCTGGGCACGATGATGGCCCTGTTTCTTTTCTCCGTCTCTGGTGTAGGGAAAATTCTATGCTGTTGATAACGCTCTTCATTCCAGAAGTTGTCGAAATAGAGGTGTCTCTTACTGAACGGACGATATAGCGAGGTGCGAAAGTGCGAATCTCTATAAATGCTTGAATCCAGTTTCTTGAGAGATGCCTTAACCTGGCGAGTCCATTTGATGCGTGGGTCATTCTCGTCAATGAAATTCTCCACAGGGGCAGTTGGGTCGAGTCTTCTCTTGCGGTCAACGGTGCTGTTGTAAATCTCGACAAAAGTACGAACTCGCTTTGGCAACAACGTCATATCAAATGAATAGACCCATGCATCCCTGTTAGTAGCCACTCCAAGAGAGTAAAGACTGAAAATCGCTTCTCCTTCCCCACCCTTAGACATTTTCGCTTCCTTGCTTCCCATCGGCGGAAATGTCTCATATTCGGCGTGGTACCCCTCGGTCAGCCATGTGTGCCGCCTGTCCGGTTTGATTGGCTTCCATTCGATATTTCCGTACTGCTCCTTAGCTTCAAGGTAGCGGTACTTCGGTTCCTTGCGCCAAAACTCTTCGACACGAGCGTAGAACATCTCAACTTGGGAATCTTCCTTGCCGCTCTTCTTGATAAGAAAGTTGATGCTGACGCCGACCTGGATGCCAAAGACGTTGTGCGTCGTGCCTGAGAGCTTGGGATTCTTGCGTACGTTTCCGCCCAGATCGAGGATGTATATGGCATCAAAATCGTCTGCGAGGTGTTTGCGCACTCCATCGAAGGCGATGGCGTCGAGAAAGCTGTTGTTGGTCACGAAGGCGACCACCCCTTCCTCGCCGATGCGGTCCGACGCCCAGCGGATTGCCTTCACATACGGGTCGGAGAGTTTGTTTCGCAGCGTCGCCTTGGAGTCCTTTGCATACGTCTCGGAAACTCGTATGTCCATCGTCTCGTACTTGCGATTCTTGTTGTTGTCGTTCTCGTTGACTTGCCCCACGTTGTAGGGCGGGTTGCCGATCACCACGAACATCGGCGTGCGCTTCTGGCTCTCCACCCGCTGCGTGTTCTCCGGCGCAAACAGCGGCAACTGCCTGTCCTCGGCCAGGTCGAACGTGTCCACCAGGCAGATGCCCTCGAACGGCTCGTACATCTCCGTGGCGTCGTAGTACTCGTGCTCGATGTTCATGCTGGCGATGTAGTAGGGCAGCAGCATCACCTCGTTGCAGTGCAACTCGGAAGCGTATTTGCGCTCAAGCGCGGTGCGCGGGATCTCCCGCATCATCCGCACGATGAAGTTGCCCGTGCCCACGAACGGGTCAATAATATGCACGCCCTCATCCGCCAGCGAACGACCAAACTCCCGCTCCAGGATCGCGGCCACGCTCTTCACCATGAAATCCACGATCGGCTGCGGCGTGTAGACGATCCCGTGCGTATCCGCCACCTTGATCGAAAAGCCCTGGAAAAACTGTTCGTAAACGGTGTTGAGAAAGTGCTGCTTGTGCGAGAAGTCGCTTATGGTGGCGGCCGTGCGCTCGATCGCGACGTAGAAGCGGTCCAGGCTACTCAAAAATTCGTCGCGGCTGAAGGAGTGGGAGGTAAGCGCGTCGATCACGTTCTCGATCTCGAAAGCGATGACGTTGCGGCGGGTAAAGGCCGGCCGGTTGAAGACCGTGCGGAACAGCCGCTCCGTCAACAGGTGCTGGATCAGCATCTCCTCAACCGCGGCCTCGGCGAGGTTCGGGTTGATCGACTGGCGGCATTTGTCCAAAAATTCGGCGAACGCGGCGGTGAAGGTGCGGTTGCTTTTCCGCTCCTGCTGGATCAGCTGGGCCAGGCCCTGCCCGATGTCCGCGACCCTGTCCTTGAACTGGGCGACGGCCTCCTCCCACGCCGCATACTCCTGCGGCCGGTAGCCGAAGAACATCTGCAGCGTCTCGATCAACTGCCCCGCATCCGTCAAATCCGCGTCCAGCGCCAGCCGCCCGTTCTGCCACAGCATCGCCCGCCGCGGCGTCTGAAACAGGATATTGTCACGCGGGTAACCCGCCGCAAACTTGCGCTCCACCTCCGCCGGCAGATCGTCGTGGATGTCCTTCGCCTCCCAGCACCCGTGCGTCAGCCGGAAGTCGTCCACCAGCGCCCCGTCCACCACAATCCGCCTGCCCCTCCCCGTACTCACCCCAAACTCCGGCACCAGCGTCCACCTACACTGCCGCGCGCAATGCGCCAGCAGCCCCTGAAACGCCGCCCGCACTGCCGTCTCATGCGTGATGTCGAGCTTGGCAAACTGGTCGAGAGCGGCGTAGTAAGCTTTGACGGGCTTGTGAGCAGGTTTGAGGTTGAGGGTGGGCATATTGATTGGGTTGATGTGCGTTATGGTGGAGTCGAGTTCTGCTATGATACTATATTCGGTGGCTTTCGGGTGATTCGTTTGGATGGATTGGGAATCACGAAGCGCTGCCGAATTCAAAGGCATAGCTGTACAAAGGATAGAGGGAAAGACTAAAGTATGGATAACACATTTGACGTAGATAAATTCATCGCCCGCATCGGAACAAGGTTGGTCGAGCAATTCGAAGACGCCAGGGCGGCCACTTCCCCGGCGGCTGTTGGAGATGCAATGGAACAACCTGTAAAGGACCAGCTAGAGCAGTTACTACCTAGGGGAATCGGTGTAGGGTCGGGTTTTGTAATTGATAGCAATGGCGCTACCAGCAGACAGACGGATGTAGTCTTGTACGAGAAAGACATTTGCCCGATATTCTCCATCAACAATACGCCCGGAACTACGTACTACCCATGCGAGGGCGTTATTGCAGTCGGGCAGGTGAAGAGCCTTCTGACCAAATCCTTGCTAAAGGAGGAATTTGGGAAGATTGCATCAGTCAAGCGGCTACAGCGCTACTCAGTGCATGATTTCATGCCTCATCCTACGACTGGAGCCCCATTGTCCCTTGAGAGAAGTTACGGCAACATGCAAACTCCATCATTGATTGATGTCAGCGAAAAGAGCAAGTCTGACGAAACCAGACAGATTCTTGGCTTCATAATAGCGGGCTCCGTGCGGATGCAAACTGACACGTTAATGGAAGCATTCCTAGAGTTCACCCGTGACACCGGTGAACATCTGTCCCCTAGTATCGCCGTAATTCTATCTGGAGGAATGTTGACTTGGGGCAAAATTACGACTCGAAGGACCGAAAGGACAGAGCCGAACAAAACTGGAACGTATGGTATGAGTGAAAGGCATGATGGTCCACCAAGATGGGAACCTTCATGGTCGGCACAGAATGCTGAAATCTTGCGTTATTTAGAGAACACAGAGCCATTCCGCACCTTAATTCAATATATATATGAGATGTATAGGACAGGGAAAACGAGTGATGTCCGCGCCTTTAATCGCTATCTCTTAGAAAGCGATAGTTCAGCCAGTGACCAGCCAATGCTTATGCCCAAAAATGGTATGACTCTTGAGGAATATCTCAACAGTAAGAACTTGAATCTGTCACCTTGAATCATTGCGCGTCCGAGGGTGTCCGGACCAACTACGGCAGGACCCTATAACTGGGCCATGAAATGGAGAAAATAACGTGCATCCAGACAGAAGCGGCAAGTGGCCGAGCGTGTCGTCACCGTATCTTGGCCACTGGATCTATCCCTCCTCTTGTTCGGCGTGCTGCTCCATCATGCACCCTAGCTCGTGGTCCAGTCTTAGGGACCCACTACATCCAGGAGAGGCTAACTTTATGACATTTGGACAAAGTTCGATTCGGATGTAAGTTTCGTTCATTCGTTCGTACCTGCGCGACCGCCTTACGGCAGTGACGAAAACAACCTTTCTTCAACGCTGCCCAACAAAGAAACAGGAGAGTTCCATCACTGTGGATGTCTTAAGTGAAATCTTAACTTGGTCCAAAGATCGCCCTGACTGGCAGCGTGATGCCCTTCGACGACTTGTGCGCATGGGTGAGCTCGACGAAACGGATATCGATGCCTTGACCGAATTATGCAAGAGTACATACGGACTGGCTTGTGAACAGGAACTCGTTCATCTTGGAAGAGAGCATCTCCCAAGTGGTGGAGCGAATACTGGCCGTGTAAATGTCCACTCCATTTTTCACAAGCATGGCGTTAACGCCCTTGCCGAGGACCAGACTTTGAATTTTGGTTCTGGATTGACGGTTGTTTATGGAGACAATGCCGCTGGAAAGTCTGGCTATGTACGAATTTTCAAGAGTGCCTGCCGAGCGCGGGGAACAGAAGACATTCTCGGCAACGTGCTGTCAGGGACTACACCCCTATCTCCGATAGTTTCGATAAAATACACAGTTGGCGACGGGCCACCTCGAGAGTGGTCGGGCGGAGACGACGACGAAGCCCTAGCGCGTGTCAGCGTTTTCGATCGTCATTCCGAAGCCGTCTATACCACACAAAAGACTGATGTAGCGTTCAGACCATTTGGCCTTGATTTATTTGATAAGCTGTCAAAGGCTTGCGTTTCGGTGCGTTCACGGTTAGAACTTGAGAAGCACTCACTGGATGTAAGTGCGATCCCGAACCTGGACTTGCCAAAAAATACGGCCGCTGCCAAATTCGTGGCCAATCTATCCCTGCTTACGAGCCCCGATGAAGTCAAGGCGCTCGGTACGCTCACGGAAGACGAGTCGAAACGTCTCGTTTTGATTGAGAAGCAACTCCTCGATTCACAGGCGAGTGACCCCTCAAAGATCGAGCAGGAGCTGACGCTGCGAAGCAGTCGGTTGCAAAATTTTTCTCAACACCTCAAAAGGCTCGATATAGCCTTATCTTCGCAAGCGATCAATGAAGTCTTCGAGGCCCGGAGTGAGTTGCAGAGGAAAGAGGATGCAAGGAATCTTCGGGAAAACGCATTTCAGTCCAATCTTTTGCCTGGGACAGGTTCGAATGACTGGAGTGAAATGTGGGAAGCTGGGAGACGATTCTCGGAAAACAGCGCCTACCCAGCTATGCCATTTCCGGTCACGGACGATGATGCTCGCTGTGTCCTGTGCCAACAATACCTTGAACCCGATGCCACCAAGCGACTGGTACGATTTGAGGAGTTCGTTACGTCTACTGCAGAGAGAGACGTTCGAACGGCCAGAAGTTTCTTCGAACGACTCCACAGAGATCTCAAAAATCTAATTGTCTCAGACAGTGGAACGGAAGATTCGTTAAGAGACCTTCGCATCGAAGATGAGGATCTGACGGAAGCGGTCGCGATTACCTTGTCGTTGGCAGAACAGCGCCGTACGTCTATCATTGAAGCGCTTGCGAACGGTACGCATCCCGAAGAACTGGCGGACCCACCATCCAACACAAAGCAAGTGGAGATGCTCGCAGATCAACTGACCGTGCGTGCCGAAGGTCTAAGGAAAGGGACGAGTGAAAGTAAGAAGGAAGCCCTCGCAGCTGAGTTGGACGAACTGAAAGCCCGGCAAACGCTGCGAAAACACGAAGAAGCTTTGCTTTCGGAAATTGAACGATTGAAGAAGATAGCCGCCTATGGGCAGTGCCTTGAAGATACAACAACGCGCAGCATTACCAAAAAGAGCACTGCCGTTACGAGAGTGGTGGTGACGCAACAACTGAAGACAGCGTTCCAGGAAGAACTCGGCAAGCTGAAATTCAGACACGTTGAGGTCGAACTCAAGGAGGCCGGAGGGCAATCCGGGAATTTCTACCACAAGTTGATATTCACCCGTGCGCCTGGCGTAGAATTGCCGAAGGTTGTCAGCGAAGGGGAGTCCCGTTGTTTATCTATCGCTGCATTCTTCGCAGAACTAAGTACTGCCGACGACCCGTCTGCCATTTTCTTTGATGATCCCGTGTCGTCATTCGACTACAAATTTCGGGAAAGCGTGGCTCAGCGCCTCGTGGCCGAAGCCAAGAAACGTCAGGTAATCGTTTTTACGCACGACATTGTCTTCCTGCTCCTTCTTCGCGATTACGCTGAACAGGAAGATGTGAAGAAACTGGACCAGCACGTCCGTCAATTGCAGATCGGCGCGGGCGTTTGCGATGATGAACTCCCGTGGGTCGCGATGCCAGTCAAGAAACGGATCGGATTCCTAAAGAACTTATTGCAGCAAGCAGAAAAACTTTTCAGGGAAGGACACCAAGCGGGATACGAGAAGGATGCGGGCCATATATATGGCTTGCTGAGGGAATCGTGGGAGCGTGGACTGGAGGAAGTACTGCTGGGGGGCGTAGTCGAGCGCTATAGGGCAGGTATTCAAACGCAACAAATCAGCAAAATTTCTGACATCACGCCAGAAGATTGCAACGCGGTCGAGGTGGCCATGACGAAATCCTCGAAATGGCTTCCAGGGCACGATCAAGCGCCGGCAGCGAAGCAAGATATTCCAGAGCCGGAAGAACTTAGACAGGACGTCGAAGCGCTTGAGAAATGGGCTTCGAACATTCGAAAAAGGCGAAACTAAGAGTCCGTTGGGATCCTGTCACAAAATAACATAGTAACCCCAGTTCGGAGTTAAGTCAGTGCCGGCAAGAGAGCCAAGTCTTTGTCTGAGAGAAGTAGAGCAGCCTTCTTAGGTTGCCAAGTGTAGTAAATCAGACCAGCCAAGAGATTGACAACGAAGTTTCTGATGCTCCGGTGAAGAGTATGTATCATCTGTGAGGTATCTTTGAGTTTGTCGACGATCGTCTCAATGATGGAGCGCTTATGCGTTAGCAGCTTGTCTTCGAGAGCAATGAGTCGATTCTACATTTCCCCATTTTGGGGAATTGTAGCCTTCCCGACCTTGCCGCATCTAAGCATGCGGTCATTCGTCGCATCTCTATGGTTGGCCCCAATCCGCCGCGCCATGCCAGTAGAGCGTTGCACCCCTTGCGACAGTTATTGCTGAAGGAACTCCGGTTCGACCAGTAGGTCCGAGACGCCTACCCCTAATGCCCCGGCAATCGCGCCAAGCGTCTTAAACCTCGGCGTCTGTTCACCCTTTTCCAACCACACCAGTGTCACCCGCCCCACGCCTGCTGCACCGGCCAGCGCATCCTGGCACAACCCGGCAGAGTTGCGCAGCCGCCGGACGCGTTGGCCCAACGTATGCCTCCCTCGCATGGCGATGGCCTCAACAGTCTGGCGATAGGACGCGTCACAATAGTGCCGGGCGAAGTCCCAGGGAATCTCGACCGTCTCGCCCCGGGTCGTCTCCAGAACCATCTCGTACGGGTTGGGCAACTTCAGCGTGGACAGAGTCGCACGTTCCCCGATCTCAGGAAGATCGGAGTAGGGAATGAGCCCCTTGGCTCCGTCCGCGAAACCCAGTTCGATGCCATCTTCCAAGAGGCTGGCGACCGTCATCATGCGTTTGAGTGCATTCCGTATCATTGTCCCTCTGTAATCTGCCCTTTCAACCGCCGCAAAAAGGATCCGCTCAACATCCATCAACCGCTCGCCCGCAATCCTGCAAATCCCCAAATCCTGAAAATCCTGCTTCAGACAACGTCCGCCCTTTCCCCGCCGCAAAAAGGATCCACCAACCAGCCATCAACCGCTCGCCCGCAATCCTGCAAATCCCCAAATCCTGAAAATCCTGCTTCAGACAACGTCCGCCCTTTCCCCGCCGCAAAAAGGATCCACCAACCAGCCATCAACCGTTCGCCCGCAATCCCGAAAATCCCTCAAAATCCTGCAAATCCTGATTCAGACAGAGTCTGCCCTTTCCCCCGCCGCAAAAAGGATCCGCTCAACATCCATCAACCGTTCGCCTGCTATCCTGAAAATCCTCTAATCCTGTAAATCCTGATTCAGACAACGTCTGCCCATTCCCCCACCGCAAAAAGGATACGCCAACCAGCCATCAACCGCTCGCCCGCAATCCTGAAAATCCCCAAATCCTGCTTCAGACAACATCCACCCCAAATCTGGGATGCCCCCTCCTCTCCTTCCAGCTTGACCCCCTGTCTCTTATATGAGACAATTGATATATGGAAGTCCTTTACACCGAACTCTTCGACAAGTAGCTTAACAGGCTGCGCGACCAGCACGCTAAAGCCTCAATCTTGACCCGCATTGAGCGTATCGAAGATGGCAACTTTGGCGACCACAGCTCGGTTGGTGGCGGGATAAGCGAACTCCGAATCCACGTCGGGCAGGGTTACCGCGTCTACTACATAATCCGTCGTCGCAAAGTGGTAATCCTGCTCTGTGGCGGCGATAAGTCGAGTCAACAGAGAGACATATATCGAGCGCAGCAGATTGCCGGTGAACTTGAAGGAGGCTCTATTAAGTAATTGTAGTAAAAAAGATTCACGAGGCGAGGCGATGAAACTAAAAAAGTTCGACGTAGTCGATTTCTTAGACAGCGATGAAGCGCTAGTGGAGTACCTGAACGCGGCGCTGGCGGAAAACGACCCCAAGTACTTCGCCAAGGCGCTCGGCAACGTAGCACGCGCCAAAGGGATGTCCTCTATTTCCGACGTCAGTGGCGTAGGGCGGCAATCTCTTTACCGGGCACTCTCGGACGAAGGCAACCCCCGGATTGATACCCTGTTCAAAGTCCTGGAAGCCCTGAACATCCGGCTAGCCATCGCGGTGAACAGGTGACAGCCTCCTTCAGTTCTCTCTCTGTTGACAGAAAAAAGTCCTCGCTGTCCAGGCAGCGGGGATTTTTTCATCCTGGGTAAGAGCAGGCCGCCGAACTACCGTCTCCTCCCGGGGCGCATCCGGCTCGCCGAACAAGATGGCGAGTATCGCTGATGTGTCGATTCGGCGTGAGCCGACCGCCGGTGTTCGCGCACTTGGCGAACGCCAAAGATCACTTGGGCAACCCTCGCTCGTCGTAGAGCAGTTCCCCGTGCTCGACCGCAGCCGGCCCCGGCGCCAGCAGAGCGGCGCAGCGTTGGCCAATGGCATGCAATTTTTGCGCCAGCAAAGTGGCATCCCGTTTGCTCCGCTCGCGTTCCAGCTGCTCGCGTAACGCAACTGTAACCGCGCCAGTCGCCGTTTCTCCCGTCATCCTGGCCAATTCATCTGCCATCCGGCAGGTCTCAGCGTCGCTGATATTCAGACTCAACAGTTGCCTCCAGGAAAGACATGGGAATAATATACTTGCTGAGACAATTGTAGGAGCCCGGCATTCCAAAATCGGCGGGACGGCTACGCAGACTGTCCCACTGGGAGCGGTAGGGATTGAAAGACGCTATTTGCGTCCGAAAGGCAACAGACAACAACCAGAACGCTTCCGAAATTTCGGAGGCGGAGGACGAACTCCATAATGCTTGGCAAAAGCGTCTTGCGCCGTAATCAGATCGTTTACAAGATTGAACGTACTTTCGTAGTCAGATATCTTGGCCCGCTTTACCCTTTTTCTCCTCGCGAACAAGAGCGGGAAGACTTCGAGCCAGACAGAGTAATACTGGAGGCATTGCTTTTCTGTGCCGAAAATCTGCCCATAAGGCCCGCAAAGCAAAGCATGGGTAATACGCTTACCTTGCCCGTTGACTCGCTTAGCAGTTTCGATCTGTTGGCGATTCAGTGATTAGAGTATCAAATCGTATTTCTTATGACGCTTCATGGCTGGCGCCCCTTTCCGATACTTCGTGGACTGCCATATCAACGCGGCGCATCCAAGCGTCATCTTCCAGCTAGCGCGATCCTCCGCGCCATGCCAGTAAAGTATTGCACCCCTTGCGGCAGCTATTGGCGCAGAAACTCCGGCTCCACCACCAAGTCCAAGACACCTACCCCCAACGCCCTCGCAACTGCCTCAAGCGTCTTGTACCTCGGCGTCTGTTCACCCTTTTCCAACCGCACCAGTGTCACCCGCCCGATGCCTGCTGCACGTGCCAGCGCATCCTGGGACAACCCGGCAGAGTTGCGCAGCCGCCGGACGCGTTGGCCCAGCGTAAGGCTCCCCCGCATCGCGATGGCCTCGACAGCCGGACGATAGGATGCGTCACAATAGTGACGGGCGAAGTCCCAGGGTATCTCGACCGTCGCGCCTTGCGCCGTCTTCAGAACCATCTCGTACGGGTTGGGCAACTCCAGCGTGGACAGAGTCGCACGCTCCCCGATCTCAGGAAGATCGGAGTAGGGAATGAGCCCCTTGGCTCCGTCGGCGAAACCCAGTTCGATGCCATCTTCCAATAAGCTGGCGACCGTCATCATGCGACTGAGTGCATTCCGTATCATTGTCCCTCTGCAATCCGCCCTTTCCCCGCCGAAAAAAGGATCCGCCAACCAGCCATCAGCCGTTCGCCTGCCATCCTGAAAATCCCCAAATCCTGTAAATCCTGATTCAGACAACCGTCACACAAAAATCTAGGATGCATCCCTCTTCAAAGTTCCAACCTTTCCCTACCCCAAACCCTCCCCCACAAAATTCCCCCACATCCCCGCAACATCCGCCTCCTCCACATCCCCGTCATGCACCACAAACCGCACCGCAAAATCCAAAACATCCCCCCGCTTCAACGCATACCCCTTACTCCCCAACGGATTAACCGTCAACGTCCCCCAATCTGCCACAAACCAGGGAAACCCCTGCGCGCTCGGATACGGAAACAGCGCCGCACCCGCCCGCCTACCCGCCGCAACCGTGCCCGAACAGTCCACCCAGTCCGACACTTCGCCGCTGATCGCGGCGCCGCCCGCACGGCCCTCGGCATCGACCATCGTCGCCCCGTTCGTCACCCGCAGCGCCTCCGTCAAGCGCAGCCCAAAATAGGCATGCCGCGTCGGCCCGATCCGCAGATCCCACTCCGCCGCCCGCAGCTGCGAACGCACGTCGAACAGGTTCGCCACTTCGCCGGGCCGGATGTCGATCGTCCTCGTCTCCACCGCCAGCGTGCGCCGCTCCGGCGCGCCCCATTCGATCGGACCCTGCCAGTGCAGCGTCTGCACCAGCCGCAGATGGTCGTCCGCGATCTCCTCCGCTTCCACCTCCACCCCCAGGATGCGCCCCGGCGCCCGTCCCTGAAAAATGTCGTTCACATAAAAGTTATAGTTGGCCTCTTCAAACGCGCCGCTGGCGAACGGCAGATAGCAGTTCACATGGTCCGCCCCGATCCACAGCGAATTGTGGTGCGGATGATCCAGCGGCGACTCGCTCGTCACCGCAAAGCCGGCCGGCGTATAGACCGGAAAAAGGTAAGCGCGAAAAGCGCCCTGGCTCAGCGCCGCGAGGTCCTTGCCCCGCCAGCGCACATTCAGCCGGTGCGACTGCGCCCACGCCCCCTTCGGCAGCGCCACCTCATCGCCTTCCAGTGAGAAATTGTGCAGGCCGCTCTGTTCAGTCATGGTCTCCCCTCCAAAATTCGACTTTCTTCCGCTGACGTCGTATTCTTCGTGGCTGAACAACTGTAACGGCTCCCCGCGGTCGCAACAAATCAAGGAAACCGGACCTGCAGTTCCAACACACAATTCGCGCCCCATCCGACTTGCCAGCTACCCGCCCGCTGCTAAAATAGGGAAACGGGGTTAATCTTTCTAACGTACCTGCCCCGGACTCGCAACGCAGGCTGCCTGTTTCATTTTTATCTGAACCAATGTGACCCAATCCATCGAGCCGCCTCCCGTGCCGCGTTCAATCGCACACACTGAAACAGCTCCTGTACCACTCGCTCAGATCATATCCCACTGCCTCGAAATATAAGCGGCCAACCACTGACCAACATGCACTGACCAGCATTCACTGACCCTGAGAAAACGCTCCTGAAATGAAACAACAACAGGATGCCGCCGGTAGAATCGGAGTAAGTTTTTCGTGGTCAGTCCTAACTGAACTTCCGCCTACGAGTGGGGTCACCAAAAAACTAAAAACCAAAAACTCCCCCGGAGGGCCCAAAGATGCAAAGTGACGCCAAGACCCCAGAAGAATATCTGTCCGAACTGGAACCCGCCAGACGCGAAGCCATCTCCACCGTCCGCACCGTCATCCTCGACAACCTGCCCAACGGCTACGAAGAAGTCATGCAATACGGCATGATCTCCTACGTCGTTCCTCTCAGCGTAATCCCCGACACCTACAACGGCCAGCCCCTCATGTACATTGCCCTCGCTTCACAAAAGCACTACATGTCCCTCTACCTCACCACCGTCTACGCCGACCAATCGCTGTCGGACTGGTTCAAACAGCGCTATCTCGCCACCGGCAAAAAGCTCAACATGGGCAAATCCTGCGTCCGCTTCCGCAAGCTCGAAAACCTCCCGCTCGACCTGGTCGCCGAGGTCACCGCCCTCACACCTCTCGCCAAATTCGTCGAAGAGACCAAGTCCTACAGATCAGCCTAGAGCCGCAAATAGCATATTCCCAGGGCAATTTTGCATCAAATTGGGACAAACCCACGTGAGGCTCCCTAAATCGGTAGGGGCACCCCTCGTGGGCGCCCTTCGCGGGCTACTGTGGCGGCCGAACTTAGATGCAATTGCCCTGTTCTCCCTGCCCCTCCGTGGACAAAAAGGGTCTAAGATGTCCTCCGCGCCCCTCCGTGGACAAAAAAAGGTTTTCTTCGCGCCCCTTCGCGCCCCTTCGCGGACAAAAAAGGTGTTCTTCCTGCCCCTTCGCGGGCTATTGTGGCGTCCCAATTAAGATGCGTTTGCCCTGAGCATATTCCGCATCACCCTTGACAAACTGGCACAAATGTGCGATAATATCACCACAATGGCATCCCGATTCCAGAACGCCCCATCATCGCAAACTCTGGAACTGTACAGCCCCAAGCAAAAACGTGACCGCTGACTCGCCAGCATCCTGGCATCGCCGCTCACGACCCGTAACACCCCGGCAACAGCACAACTCAATTCGCAGTTGGCCCTCTCGCCTCGCGCCCCGGCAGGCCGTCGAGGCCGGGCCGACCAGCGTCAGCCGCCCGGCCTGCGTCCGGCAGCGCGGTTTTCTTCGTGAAACTTCGTGTCTTTCGTGGACCGACCAACGTCAGCAGCGCGGCCTGACCCCGCCGCCCAAACCGACCGACATCATGGAAAATCGGCCCGGAAAAGCCCAAAATCGAACGCAAAACATGCCTTCGGGCGGACAAAGCGGACATTTTTCTAAAAAAATTGATAAAAAAAACCGTCGTTCCGCCCTGCCCGCATCCATAACTTGGATCCGACACCGCAACCAACTTTCGAAAGACCTACGCATGGCCCCAAAACTGGATCACGAAATAAGGTGAACATTGGAACCAAAGGATGCTCCGGCCCTATGAATTCTGAAGACTCGAACAATTCGGCTAACAAGACGCCTGTTTTCGAGCAATTGGTCTCTAAACCATCTCTTCCCCGCACAACGACCCAGGCGGGGCCTTTCGCATTGGGCAAGTTCCTCAAACGTCCTCTGACCTTGGCGGCTGCAATTGTCACTCTGGTCATTCTCAGCGGTTGTAGCCGCCCGTCGATTCCCTGGGTCATTCCCGAGACGGATTGCTGTGAACGAATTGGCTTTGTTTCTGACCGTGAAGGAAACACAGACATATATACAATTAACACCGACGGCTCAGACCTCGTTCGCCTCACCGACCATCCCGGGGAAGACTACGCCCCTGCCTGGTCTCCGGACGGAAGCCGCATTGTATTTCTTTCTGACCGTGACGGCGTCGACTATCCCCGGCCATTTATAATGAACGCTGACGGTTCGGAAGCCTCCTTCCTTTCGGCCAGGCTGGGCAGCAGCCGCCCTTCCTGGTCGCCCGACGGCAAAATGATGGTGGTTGCTGTTGGCATGAACGAAAACCCTGACATCTATGTAATGAAGGCAGATGGGTCCGGCCTGACACGCCTTACCGACCACCCCGCTGTAGATATAATGACATCCTGGTCTCCGGACGGAACCCAAATCGCGTTCTACTCGAATCGTGACGGTGACGACATCTATGTAGTCAATGTAGATGGTACCGAACTCACTCGCCTGACGCATCATCCCGCCACAGACATCAGTCCACGCTGGTCTCCCGACAGTAACCGTATAGCATTTGTCTCGACTCGCGACGGACAGCCGGAGATTTACCTGGTAAACGCCGATGGCACCGGCCTCACCCGCCTCACTGACCATCTTGCGGAGGATGTGTTCATTTCCTGGTCCCCGGATGGCAGTCGGATTCTGTTTGGTTCTGATCGCAATGGCAGCAATGCGCTCTACCTGATGGACACCGCCGGCGCCAATATCTCCTTTCTGACCGACCTTTACGCCAGTCATGGTAGCCTGTCATGGTCGCCCGACGGCAGTCAGATTGTGTTCACCTCTGAGCGTGACGGCAACAGAGAACTGTACATAGTCGCCACATCCGGAGATGTCATCACACGGCTGACGCAACATCCCGCCGAAGATACGAACCCAACCTGGATAAAGGTGCCCGCTGATTGAAAAAAAGATCAGATGCCCGCCCTACCGGGCAAGCAGCGCACTCAGCGGGAATCCGGCTTCGCCCGGTCGCATCAAAAGCCCGACCATCGAACACCAACCGAGAAAACTTCGTGCTCTGCTCAAAGCAGCCCGCATCCGTCTGGATGCAACTTATTCTTCCCATTTCGTGGTCTACCCATAGGGCCCAACCATACCAATCTCTCGTAAACACACGTAAACGCTCGCCATCTCTCGTCCAACGCTCGTCCGAGCCCACCAGTGCCGGCGGGCCCCCCGCCATCCTGAAAATCCCAATAAATCCTGCAAATCCTGCTCCAGACAATCCACCCAACACACGAAAACACTCGCAAACGCTCATGATCTCTCGTAAACGCTCGCCATCTCTCGTCCAACGCTCGTACGAGCCCACCAGTGCTGGCGGGACCCCCGCCATCCTGAAAATCCCAAAAAATCCCACAAATCCTGCTCCAGACAATCCACCCAACACTCGTAAACACACGCAAACGCTCATGATCTCTCGTAAACGCTCGCAAACTCTCGTCCAACGCTCGTACGAGCGCACCAATGCCGGCGGGCCCCCCGTCATCCTGAGAATCCCAAGAAATCCTGCAAATCCTGCTTCAGACAATCCGCCCAACACACGAAAACACTCGCAAACGCTCATGATCTCTCGTAAACGCTCGCCATCTCTCGTCCAACGCTCGTACGAGCGCACCAGTGCCGGCGGGCCCCCCGCCATCCTGAAAATCCCAACAAATCCTGCAAATCCTGCTTCAGACAACCCACCCAACACTCGTAAACACACGTAAACGCTCATGATCTCTCGTAAACGCTCGCCATCTCTCGTCCAACGCTCGTACGAGCGCACCAGTGCCGGCGGGCCCCCCGCCATCCTGAAAATCCCAATAAATCCCACAAATCCTGCTCCAGACAATCCGCCCAACACTCGCAAACGCTCGCAATCTCTCATCCAACGCTCGTACGAGCGCACCAGAGCCGGCGGGACCGCCGCCATCCTGAAAATCCCTAAATCCTGCAAATCCTGATTCAGACAACGTGAAAACGCTCGTGAACGCTCGTGCTACACTCTTAAACACTCCTGCTCTTCGTACACTAACAAAGGCTTCCCTTCGCGCATGCGACTTGTGTTTACACACCGGATACCGCACAATTGCTCCTATGTGAGACTTGCACGTATCGTCTCGCTCCCGACAGTTCCCACAGGCAAAACAACTGCGCCCCCACGCAAACGCAGAAGGAGGAAAGCAGGATGACCAGTTCACATGCCCAGCCGTTTGGCTGGGCGCTCATCGGCTGCGGCGGCATCGGCAACTATCATTCCCAGTGGGCCGTCGCCGCGCCCGATATTGACGTGCACGCCTTCTGCGACATCAACGAGGATGCAGCCAGCCGCTACTACGAACAGTTCGAAGGCGGCTACTACACCACCGACGCGGACCGCATCTTCGCCGATAAAGATATCGAAATCGTCACCATCGCCACCACCCACGGCACCCACGCCGAGCTGGCCATCGCCGCCTTCGAAGCCGGCAAGCACGTCTACCTTGAAAAGCCCATGGCCATGACCACCGCCGACTGCCTACGCATCTACGAAGCCATGCAGGCCGCCGGCAAGAAGCTCATGATCAACTTCTCCATTCGCTTCTCCGGGGCCACGCGCGCCATCAAGAGCCGCCTGCAACCGGCCAAAGTCAGCCATGCCCAGGTCATGCTCCCCCGTGAAGACCTCACCCGCTGGCAGTGGCTGCCCGGCATCGGCGGCGGCCTCATCTTCGACGTCGGCGTCCACCTGGCCGACCTGCTCTGCTGGATGCACGATTCGCCGCCGGTCGAGATCTCGGCAACCGGCGGCCAGGTCACGCACCCCGGTCAACTCGCCTCTCCCGAAATCGTCGATACCGTCGCCGCCACCATCCGCTTCGCCAACGGTTCCGTCGCCACCTACCTGATGAGTGACGCCGGCTTCAACGAGGCGCTTTCAAAATGGTTCTTCGCCTTTTACGATGGCCAACAGAGCGCCGTCCTCGACAAGCACTTCCGCCGCGCCACCATCACCACGCCCGATCCCGTCAGCGGCGAACTGACCACCGAGTCGCTCTCTCCCCCCTTCATCGATCGAATGCCGCTGCTCGTGGATGCCATCCGCAACGATACCGAACCCTACGTGCCCGCCTACCCCGGCATCGTCGCCACCCTGGTCGTCGAAAAAATCATCGAGTCGATTCACAGCGGACAGCCGCAGGCGGTCGAACTGCCATCCGAAATAGCGCTCAAATAGCGAAGCGGTAGCGCATTCAACACTGGCGCTCAAATAGCGAAGCGGTAGCGCATTCAACACTGGCGCTCAAATAGCGAAGCGGTAGCGCATTCAACACTGGCGCTCAAATAGCGGAGCGGTAGCGCATTCAACACTGGCGCTCAAATAGCGGAGCGGTAGCGCATTCAACACTGGCGCTCAAATAGCGAAGCGGTAGCGCATTCAACAACCCAGGAGCCAACTATGACAGCTATTCGTGTAGCCCAATACGGAACCAAGCATGCCCACGCCGCCGGCAAGTTGCGCGCCTTCTTGGATAATCCAAATGTGGAACTGGCCGGCGTCTTGGAGCCGGACGAAGAGCGGCGCCGCGCAATGGCCGCTGCCGACGGCCCCTACCAGGACGTAAACTGGTTCGGCAGCGAGAGCGAAATGCTGGATGATGCCAGCATCGCCGCCATCGCCTCCGAAGGCCCCACCTACCACAGCCTCGAACAGACCGAGCGCTGCGTCCACGCCGGCAAGCATGTCTGGTACGACAAACCGGCCGGCGACAACTGGCCGCAGTGGCAGCGCACAATCGCCTCGGCCGAAAAGCAGGGCCTGACCGTCCAGATGGGCTATATGTTTCGCTATCACCCCGGCTTCCAGCAGATCGACGAGTGGGTAAAGTCCGGTTTTCTGGGGGATATCTTCGCCCTGCGCACGCGTATCGGCACCGTGATGGACGAGGCCGCGCGTCGCGAGGTCAGCTGTCATCGCGGCGGCGTATTCTTCGAGCTCGGCTGCCACATGCTCGATCAGGTCGTCTGGCTGCTCGGCCGGCCGCAGAAGGTGACCGCATTCCTGCGCAACGAAACCGGCGAGGTCGCCGAATTTCCCGACAACACCCTCGGCGTCTTTGAATTCGAGAAGGCCATGGCGCTGGTGGATACCTCGGCCATGGAAACGCGCCCCGCCGCCCGCCGCTTTGAAGTCTACGGCAGCCGCGGCAGCGCCATCATGGAACCGCTCGAGCCGGCAACGCAAATCCGGCTCTGCCTGACCGAGGCCCAGGGCGGCTACGATGCAGGGGATACCATGGTCCCCATCCAGACCCAGACGCGCCAGGGGCTGTACGACCTGGAACTGATAGATCTTCTCAAAACCATCCAGGGCAAACAGCCGCCCGCCCGCCCCCTCGCGCACGAACTGCTCGTGCAAGAGACGCTACTACGCGCGACCGGTGAGATTAAAGAGTGAGAAACGGCGAGAAGTGAGGAACGCCGAGAAGTGAGGAACGCCGAGAAGTGAGGAGTCAGAAACAGCGAGTAGTGAGCAACGACGAGAAGTGAGGAGTGAGGAAGGGCAGGAGTGAGGCGAGAGAAACAGCGAGAAGTGAGCAACGGCAGAAGTAAGGAGTGAGGAGTCAGAAACACCAACTGCGCCGACGGCGTTTCCTGGTTTTCCTCTCTCTCCTCACTCCTCTCCACTCACTCCTCGCTTTTCTCCGTCCACATCTGCGGCCAGTAGGGGCCGGCGAAGGGCTCTCCCTCCTGCGCATTCGGACCCAGAAAGACCAGGTTGGGATGCCGCTGCCGCCCGGGCAGATAAAAGGTGTCCCCAGGCATCATATGTGAGATCAGGCACATGCGCGGCTCCCAGCTCAGGTTGGGGCCGGAGCCATGCAACGTCAGCGCATGGTGGAAACTAACCTGGCCTGCCTCCATGATGCACGGCTCGTCCAGCCAGTCGCCGCTGATCTCCTGGTTGGCAAAGCGGTCCTGCAGCCCGTCCAGGTCCTTGTGGCCGAACGTGTCGCTGTCTTCCAGCAACCCCCACTTGTGCGAACCCACAATGGTGCGCATGCCCCCATTCTGCAGGTCCGTATCCTGCAGCGCGATCCAGGCCGTACACATATTTGGCGTGCTGGACGCCTTCCAGTGCCCGTAGTCCTGGTGCCAGCCGATGTTGCCGGCCGTTTCGTCCCTGCCGTCCGGGCCGATGCCCGGCTTGTAGACCGCCTGGTCATGCCACAGGCGCACCGTCTCCACGCCCATAAAGCGCGCGCCGATCGCGCCCAGTAGCGGGCTCGTGGTGACCTTGCCGATCACATTGCTCAGCCAGAACGCGTTGCACTGCTGCCGCACGACCGGCGAGCCCGGCTCCACCGCCCGCGCCCCGTACTGCGACGGGATCTCCGAATCGTGCTCGCCCCGCCACATGCGCTCCTGCGCCTCACGCATCCCCGCAATCTGTTCACTGCTGTACAGCTTGGGGCTGACCCAATACCCGCGCTCCCGGTACTCTTCAAGCACCTCCGCGCTGATCAGTTCATCAATGTCTACGCCGTCCACTACTGTCGGCGTCAGTGTCGCTGTCATCTCCTTCATTTCTCTTGTCTCTCTATGTCTTCTGGCGGCGGCGGGACCTATCCCTTCACTGCGCCAGCGTCAACACTTTGATCCAATTCCTCTGCCCCATCAGGCCAAGCCGTGACGAGGCCGCCTGCCGTTACTAAAAACTGACAACTAAAAACTAACATCAAACCCGCATCCGCAGCACCGGCCGCTCGAACGACACCTCCAGATATTCCATATCGCGCAGCGACCTGGTACCCGGATTCATAAAGTGGATCGCAAAGGCCCGCCGCTGCCGGTCAGTCACGTTGGGCGCAGTGTAGTGCAACGTCTGGCAGTGGTGCAGCGTCACCCCGCCGGCCGGCAGGGGGACAACGACCGCCTTCGAACTGTCGACCTTGTCCCCTAAATCGAGCAGGGCGTTGTTGTCGGCGGGCCGCTCGTGTTCCTCAGAGCGGAAATGTGTGCCCGGCAGAAACTGCATCGCGCCATTGTGAATGTCCACATCGTCCAGCGTCAGCCAGCAGCTCACCAGGTTGGGCGGCGAGCAGCGCCAGTAAGCGTTGTCCTGGTGCCAGAGGGCGGGGGCGCCATGCCGTGCCGGTTTGTACAGCGCCTGGTCGTGGAAAAGTTGGATGTTCGGCCCAATCAAATCTTCGACCATATCCAGAATACGGTCGTCGTACAGCAGGCGCCGAAAGTGGATGTTGTATTCGCACATCTGCATGATCTGCAGCATCTTGGTTTCGCCGATCGCATGGCTGCGGTACTTGGGATTAAGGCCGCTGCGCGCCCGTTCAAATTCGCTGTCATACTCCCGCCGCAACAGCTCGACTTCGTCATCCTCCAGGATCTTGCCAATGCCCAGATATCCGTCGATCCAGAAGTCGTTGACCTGCTCTTCGGTCAGCGCCTTGCGCACCATCGCTGTCTTGTCCCCATTTGCGGTCTGCATTTTCTGTTCTCCAGGAATCTCTCGTGCTTCGTTTGGCCCTTTTGCGTGTATGGACGCCTGCGGGCGCAGACGCCCTCCGGCGGCTCCGGCCCGCTAAGGCGTGCCTGCGCACCCTTCGCCGCTAAGGCGGCTCAGGGCTGTCGTCGGCAAACCCCCGCCGCCGCCAGGGGCTACGCCCTTTTTGGGCGGTCGGGCCTTCGGCCCTCCCTTGTGCGGGGGGACACCCCCCGCAACGCCCCCCTCCAAAAACACGCCTCACCGACGATACGCCTTCATCGCAGCAGTGAGGCTGTCCACCAAGCACGTACTAAAAAAAGCCCGGATGGTGTCAGCGATAGTGGTTTGCGTCCCCACACGGGTTGTGGCTATCTGAAAACTCAGCCTCTACCCCGGCGAGACCGCTTGCAGTTACCAAAAACTAAAAACTGACAACTAAAAACTGACCTCAAACCCGCATCCGCAGCATCGGCCGCTCGAACGACACCTCCAGATACTCCATTTCGCGCAGCGACTTGGTGCCGGGATTCATGAAGTGGATGGCAAATGCCCGGCGCTGGCGGTCGGTGACGTTGGGCGCGGTGTAGTGCAAAGTCTGGCAGTGGTGCAGCGTCACACCGCCGGCCGGCAGGGCGATGACCGCAGCCTTGGACTGCTCGATCTTGTCGCCCATGTCGAGCAGGACGCTGGCGTCGGTGGCCCGGTCGTGCTCCTCAGAGCGGAAGTGGGAACCGGGGATAAACTGCATCGCGCCGTTGTTGATGTCCACATCGTCCAGCGTCAGCCAGCAGCTCACCAGGTTGGGCGGGGAGCAGCGCCAGTAGGCGTTATCCTGGTGCCAGTGGACGGGGCCGCCGTGGTGGGCCGGTTTGAACAGCGCCTGGTCGTGGAAGAGTTGGATATTCGGTCCAATCAAATCTTCGACCATATCAAGAATGCGGTCTTCGTAGAGCAGGCGGCGAAAGTGGATGTTGTATTCGCACATCTGCATGATCTGCAGCATCTGCGTATCGGCCTGGTTTTTGGCCTCCAGGTCGTCCGTATCGCCGATCGACAAATTGCGGAATCTGGGATTGCTGCCGCTGCGCGCCAGTTCAAATTCACGATCATACTCCCGCCGCAACAGATCGACTTCGTCATCCTCCAGGATCTTGCCAATGGTCAGATAGCCCTCGATCCAGAAGCGGTTGATCTGTTCTTCCGTCAGCGCCTTGCGTTGGGCCGGCGCTTTGTTTCCGTTTGCACTCTGCATTGTCCGTACTCCATAAATCTATCGTGGTCGGTTGTCTGTTTTTAGCAGCCCCGGACTGCTGGTTTTGTGGTTTTCGGTTACTGCCCAAGACTCGGCCGCTTGCTGTTACTAAAAACTAAAAACTGCCTACCAAAAACTAACCTCGTCTCTAGGGCTCGTTGACGTTTGTCTGAACAGCGACTTCCGGGTGCAAATTACGCCTGATCGTCGAAGGGCGGCGCAGTCACGCAAAGAAAATCCGATACGCCTTTGGCGTTCTCCGCGTCCCTCCGCGTCCTCCGCGGACAAAAAGGTGTTCTTCGCGACCCTTCGCGTGACTTCGCGGATCAATTGGTTTTGTCTATTTCAACATTCAAGCGAGAAACATCCCTAACAGGCCTGCAGGCTTTCAGTTCTTGTTGACATCTGAACAGCCTTCCCAAAATGTCAACGGAACCTAGCGTCCGGCCAGGCCGGAGAGGGCGACGCCGGAGACGAAATATTTGTTCGCGGCAAAGAAGACGACCAGGACGGGAACAAGCATCAGCGTGGCGACGGCCATGATGAGCCGGAACTCGGTGAACTGCTCGTCGCCGAAGTAGCGCAGCCCCAACGCCAAAGTGCGGGCCTCTTCGCGATTAGTAAAGATCAGCGGCGACATGAAATCGTTCCAGTGGTGGATGAAAGAAAAGACGCCGACAGCGGCGACTGCGGGCTTGGTCAGCGGCATCGTAATCATCAAATAGATACGCAAACGCGAAGCGCCGTCGACAACGGCCGCCTCCTCCATCTCGACCGGCAAGGTCATTATGAACTGGCGGATGAGGAAAATGTAGAACGCCCCGCCGCCAAACCAGAAGGGCAGAAAAAGCGGCCACAGCGAATCGAACAGGCCCATATACTTGAAGAGCAGGAAGCGCGGGATAAGCGTGGCAGCCCACGGCAGCATCATGGTGGAGAGGGTGAACGCGAACCAGACTTTGCGCCCATAGAAGGGGATGCGGGCGAAGGCGTAAGCAGCCATCGAGGCGGTGAGGATGGTGCCGAATGTGGCGAGGAAGGTGACGAGAATGCTGTTGAAGGTGAAGATCCAGAAGGGCGCGCGATTCCAGGCGACCCCATAGTTTTCCGGGTGGAAGGAGGAGGGGATCCACTCCGGCGGGTAGGTGAATTCAGCGCCGGCGGGCCGCAGGGAGGTCATGATCAGCCAGTAAAGCGGCATCAGCGAGATCACGGCCCCCAGCACCAGCAGAAAGTAGGCTCCGATCTTGGCGGATATGGAAGCAATATACCTTTCTTCTCGTTCTACCAATGCATACCTCCAAGGTGGCGGTTCATGAATCGTGGATAGTGAGCACAACCGGCCACCAGCCACTGACTACCGTTGTTCTAACTGGGTGCGCTGCCGCTCTCATAGTAGACCCATCGTCGCGCAAGATAGAACTGGATGGCGGTGATCGCCAGAATAATCAGGAAAAGGATCCACGCCAGCCCGGAGGCGTAGCCCATGGCGAAGCTCTGGAACCCCTTGCGATAGATATAGAGCACGTAAAAAAGCGAGGAATTGATGGGGCCGCCGTTGGTGGCGATTAAGGCGACGGTGAAGGTCTGAAAAAGGCTGATGATGCCGATAATGAGGTTGAGAAAGATAACCGGGCTGATCAGCGGGATGGTGATGCTGAAAAAGCGGCGGATGTTGTTGGCGCCGTCCATGGATGCGGCTTCCAGCAGTTCCTCTGAAACGCCTTGCAGCGCGGCCAGAAAGATCACCATCTGCTGTCCCACAGCCCAGAGGCTCATCAGGATCAGCGCAGGTTTGACGATCTGTGGGTCCCACAGCCAGTTGACCGGCGCGACCCCCACCAGCCGCAGCAGGGAGTTGATCAGGCCGAAGTCGAAGTTGAAGATCCAGACCCAGAGGAAGACATTGGCGACGGTCGGTGTCACCGTGGGGATGTAGTAGACGGTGCGGAAGAGGTTGACATTACGCACTTTCATGTTGAGAAGCACGGCCAGACAGAGCGCCACGAGTAGTTGAGCGGGTACGCCGAGAAAGGCGTAGTAGGAGGTATTGTAGAGCGAGGTGTAGAAGAGCTTGTCCTGGAAAATCTTGTCGTAGTTTTCGAAACCGACCCACTTGATTGCGCCGAAACCAGAGAATTTCGTCAGCGACAGGAAGCCGGAGGCCAGCATGGGGCCCACGGTAAAGGCCAGAAGGCCGATTATCCAGGGCGCCAGGAACAGATAGCCGGCGATGTTGTCCGCCTTGACTTTGCGCGACCATCTCGGTTTTCCGGTTGGTTCAGGGCTGCTCACCCCCAACGGGAAAGCGTCTGCCATGAGCGAACCTCCAGGCGAGGAATGGCTGGCGGCCAGTTATTGACTACTGACCACCAGCCATTGAAGTTGCTGAGCAGTATCTACAGTCCGGCTTCGCGGACCTCTTCGTCGACTTCGGCGATGATGGCGTCGACTTCGGCAGCAACATCGTCCATCGCCTCCTGCGCCGTGGCATCACCGAGGATAATGCGATCCTTGGCCGCCTGGATCAGGTTGTCCATCTCCTGCTGGCGGGGCAGATGGGAGAAGGCGCGGATGTTGTTGAAGGAGTCTTCCCACATCTCCGCGGTCTCAAGGTTCGGCTCCAGGCTGCCCAGCCAGGCCTCGCTTTCGGCATGGCGCTTGACCATCGGCGAAGTCCAGCGCTCGCGTATGATGCGGAACTGGGCATCGTCCGAGATCAGGTACTGGCACATGGCCCACGCTTCGTCGACATTCTCGGTCTGCAGGTAAATGCCGTGGGAGTTGGTGGCGTTGCGTACTTCGCGGTTGCCGTTCCACAGCGTGTTGAGCGGCACCAGCTGCATCTCCGACATAACGTCTTCGGGAATGAATTGGGCCTGGCCGCCGAGGACAAACTGCGCGCCCGGCCACTGCATGCAAAGGCGGCGCTGTCCCATCATCGCCACCCAGCCGCCGGGGATGTTGCTCTCGGCGGGGGTGGGCGCCCACCCTTTGGCCACGGAGCTGGTCATGTACTCCCAGGCCTCGAGCGCTTGGGGGCTGTTGAAGGCAGACGCGGTCTCGTCCGCATTCCAGACCGTGGCGTCGTTGCCCCAGATCCAAACGCACTGCATGCGGATCGTGCCGCCGCCGGGCAACGCGCAACCGTAAACGCGATCTTGGCCTTCGCCGCCGCTGACGGCGTCCATCGTATTGTCGAAGGCTTCGATGTCCCACTTCCCTTCCGCCCACAGTTCGGCTGGGTCGTCCATGCCGGCCTCGGCGACCATGCTCCGGTTGTAAAGCATGATGGTCGGGTTGTCCGAACGGGGGATGGCCCAACGCTTTCCGCGCCAGACGTTGTAGTCCCAGGCCTTGGTCATCTCGTCATCGCTGACGCCGAGCGTGGGCATCAGTTCATCGAGCGGCATCAGCGCGCCGCGCAGGGCCATGGTGGCGTTGTGCATGGGATGGACGTCCAGCAGGTCGCCGACCGTGCCGCCGGCGAGACCGGTGAGCACCTTGGGTTCGTAGTCACCGTGCGGAATGATCAGCGAAGCTACGGTGACGCCGGGGTTGAGCTCTTCGTACTCGGCCATCAGCGTATCCCACAGCCCTTCAGAGCGGGCCATCGGCTGGTTCACCCAGAACTCAAGTGTGACCTCTTCCATTGCCGCTGCTCCCCCGCCGTCGCCTTCAGCCGACGGTGCTCCCGCCGGCGCGCAGGCGGCGATCAGGGCGCCGACAGATGTTGCGGTTGCCACGTGCATAAAGTCACGTCGGCTCATTGCGCGTTGTGTCATTTTGCGTTGCTCCTTTTGATGGTGAAATGGAATCGTAGAACGGATCATCTCTGGCAGACTATTCGAAGAACCTTCAATGCGCGGCCGATACCGGTTGCGGGCAGCTTCGGAAACTTCCGTGAAACGAGGTGAGGCGTTGCGAGAGAAGATAACACGGGTTCGAGATCGTGTCAATCAGAGTGCAGAATGGGGTCTGCCCCAGATTTCTTGGGCATCCGCTGTCTGAACCACGATTCGAGGATAGACAGGATGGCCGGCGATGGCTCGACTGCTGACAGGAAAATCTGCGAACGGGCACCAAGACACACCAAGAAAGTTGGCTAGGACTGACCGGGACAGATCGACTGCTGAAGCCTGTTTCCTGGTCGGCTGAAAGGATGCAACGTAATGACCCAAAAATCTGCGATGCATTCCCTGTCAGAAGGTGTCAAGCAATTTTGGGGTGACAATGGGAGAGATCGTTATCCGGATACGCTTGTCTGCGCCGGGGGCCGGCAAGCGTCCACAGTCCCAGAGGTATTGCTCAGAACTCTGGCATACGAGCGCAGGCGCATCAGTTCACAGGCTGCCCGATCCGTCCGGAGAATCGAGCAGGGTTGTCCGGAGAGCCCTATCGGATCGGTACATGAAAGCGGGCGACGATATCCTGCCCCTCCTCACCGAGCGCAAAGTCGATAAATTTCTGTATAGACGGGTCACCGCTCTGATGGATGAGCAGATACAGGGACCGCGCCAACGGATAATGGTAATCGGCCAGGTCTGCGCCATATGGCACTCGCCCTTCGACAGCGACAGCTTTGACAGTTCGCTCAGCAGAAGCGGACTGCGGGCTGTCCTCCCTATTCTCCGCGTCGGACTCTCCATTCTGCGAGAGATACGCAGACGTGACATAGCCGATGGCGTCGCGATGGGCGGCCACATACTCCACGACAGTGCTGCTGGTCGACATGACAACCGCTGTCAGAGCGACCCGCTCCTCGTCCATGACGCGTTCTTCGAACAGTTCACGCGTGGCGCTGCCTTCCTCGCGGCTCACCAGCAGCACATCCCTGGCGCCGCCAACTTCCTCCCAGTTCAGGACGCGGCCTCCGAAGAGAGCCCGAATCTGCGCCAGTGTCAGCGCATTCACCGGATTATCGCTGTGAACGACCAACGCGATTCCATCCAGCCCAATCGGTATGCGGACAAGGCCGGCGGCTATTTCGGCGTCCGGGTAGGCCGCGGTGCTGGCTGCAATGTCAGCCTGCCCGGAGGCCAGCCGCTGTTCACCCATTCGGCTGCCGCCGCCGCGCAAACTGAACTGCACATGTGGATTGCGCTCGCTGTAAGCGGCAGTCAATTCGATGAGCAGGGGCCGCATCTCCGTTGAACCGGCGATAGTCAAGGTGACCGGTTCGGGCGTGGGTATCGCCCTGGACCGCTGTGGCAGCACGCAACCGGAAAGCAGGCAGCCGGCGAGAATCAACCGTGTGAGCAGCGTCGGAAGAAGGCGAAGATGAAAATGAAGGTCCCGCAGGTAACAGTTCATTGGAGACGCAGAGCAAAAAGTGTCAGAACCGCGAGACTGACGAGCAGACAGTACACGGAAAACAGATAGAGGCTGTTGCGGCGCACATACGCCAGCAGAAACCGGATCGCTGCATACCCGCAGACCGCGCTGGTGATAAATCCGACCAGCAAAGCCGGCAGTTCGGCCAACACAGCTGCCGGCTCCGTAGCCAGCATGTCACCGACCTGCAACAGGCCGGCGCCCAGGAAGGCGGGCGCCCCCAACAGAAAGCTGTAGCGGGCCGCTGCTTCGCGGCGCAACCCCTGGGCCAGGCCCGCGGCAATCGTCGTACCGCTGCGGCTGATGCCCGGCGCCAGCGCCGCGGCCTGGGCCAGACCGATCAGGAAGGACTGGCGCAACGACATTTCCGCCAGCGGCGCGCGCGCGCCGGCATTGCGGGTCATCCATTCGCTGCCAGCCAACAGCAGAGCCGTCACCGCCAGAAAGAAGGCGGCCGCCTGCGGTGTATGATAGAGCCGTTCCAGCGAATCTTTCAACAGCAGGCCGGTGATCGCAGCCGGAACCGATCCCAATACGATAAACCAACCCAGACGGGCGTTCATATCCTTCAACGAAGGCAGCAGACCGCCCGTTTCGCGAGTGACTCGGAGGCTGTGCAGGCTAGCGAGGATGATGGCGGCGAAATCCCGCCCAAATACCGCCAGAATCGACACAAGCGTCCCCAGATGCACGACCGTATCGAAGAGAAGCGATGAAGACGGCCAACCGAAAAGCCAGGGAATGATTACCAGATGGCCGCTGCTGCTGACTGGCAGAAATTCGCTGGCGCCCTGCACCAGACCCAGAACTAATGCCTTGAAAAGCTCAAACATGAGATCGCAACTCTTCCCTAGTGCGCGTCGGCGCCGGAGAGGGGGGGTAAGGGGGTTTCTTTTCTCTTCTCTTCACTCTCTGCCTGAATGTGGGCTGGCCTGTTATGACGCGGCCGGCAGCGCCTCTGCTCTCCGCCGGCGTTGCTCATGCCGAACCCGTTGATCGGTAATCTGATAGGCTTGCAGGAATTCGGTCCGGAAGGACGCGAATGTGTTTTGCGCGATCGCCGCCCGAATCTGCTCCATCAGTCGTTGCATAAAGTGCAGGTTATGGATCGTCGCCAGCCGCAGGCCGCTGATTTCACGGCTGATGATGAGGTGACGCAGGTAGGCACGGCTGAATGTACGGCATGTATAGCAGTCGCACGCCTCCTGGATGGGACGGGTGTCCTCGGCGAAACGGGCATTGCGGATATTGAACCGGCCGACCGATGTCAGCAGCGTGCCGTTACGGGCGATACGGGTAGGCAACACGCAGTCGAACAGATCAACGCCGCGCCAGACCGCCTCGACAATGTCTTCGGGCGCGCCGACGCCCATCAGATAGCGCGGTTTGTGAGCAGGCAGGTGTGGACAGGTCGCGTCGAGCGTGGCATACATCTGCTCTTTCGTCTCGCCGACGGCCAGCCCGCCAATGGCATAACCGGGAAAGTCCAGCCCGGTCAGAATCCGGGCGCTCTCTGCCCGCAGTTCCGGGTAGATGCCGCCCTGCACAATGCCGAAAAGCGCCTGATCCGGGCGCGAATGGGCGGTTCTACAGCGCTCGGCCCAAGCGTGGGTACGCGACAGCGCCTGCGCCAGATAGTCGGGATCATGCGGGTCGGCGCACTCGTCCAGCACCATTGCAATGTCCGCGCCCAGCCGCTCCTCGATCTCGATCACCCGCTCCGGCGTAAAGCGGTGGACGGATCCATCAATATGGCTGCGAAAGGTCACTCCGTCGGCGTCCAGTTGACGACGATGGGCCAGACTGAACACCTGATAGCCACCGGAGTCGGTCAGAATCGGGCCGTCCCAGCCCATAAAACTGTGCAATCCCCCCAGCCGTTCGATCCGATCGTGACCGGGACGCAGATAGAGATGGTAGGTATTGGCCAGGAGGATGGAAACGCCCAACTCCGTCAGGTCGCGCGGCTCCAGCGTCTTGACGTTGGCCGCGGTGCCCACCGGGGCAAACGCCGGCATCTCCACGGGGCCGTGGGGCGTGAGAAAAGTGGAGCGGCGCGCTCCGCCGTCTGTCCTGTGAATCTGAAACGCGAACTGTCCGGTCACATCAACCTCGAATCAAATTGGCAACAAAAAAGCAGGAAAAACGCTATCGCATTCCTCCTGCTTTGTCAATGCAGCTGCTTTCGGGGGCGATTCCCCGCTTACGCGATCCGACGCATGGTCCTGATGTCAGAGGGGTTTCACTCCTTATGGGCAAGACCTGTGGTCCGCGACGAACGGAATCCGCGTTCAGGAGCCTCGTTGGCGCAGGCGGTCCACTTCAGCTTTCAGTGCTTGCAACTCTTCTTCGGCTGCGCGTCGGCCGGCCGCTTCGGCGTCGGCGCGTTGGGTTTCCGTGTCGGCGCGTTGGGTTTCCGTGTCGGCGCGTTGGGTTTCGGTGTCGGCGCGTCGCGTTTCGGTGTCGGCGCGTTGGGTTTCGGTGTCGGCGCGTTCCGCCGCCTTTTCAGCTCTGGTCTCAGCGACCAGCAAATCGGGAATGACATAGTCCGCATACACTTCGTCCCGAGCCAATTCGGCCGGTAGAGGCTCCCGCAACAGATCCGCGCGACGGAACTGGAAGCCGGGCAACACCTGCGAACGAATCACGCCTTCCCCGTCTGGCTCGATCTCTTCATAGCTCCCACCGGCGCCTAGCAGGTAGAAGTGCATGTGCCGGTCGTTAGGGTCGAGAATGAAGTATTCCTTCACCCCGGCGCGGGCATACCCTTCCTTTTTCTCTACTGTATCCCGTCGCACCTCTGCCGTTGTCGAATCGGACAACTCTTCCACGATCATGTCGCAGACCCCGATGTAGGAGCGTTGATCAATCGCTCCCCACGGCGCCGGATTGTCGTCCAGGATGACGCCGATGTCCGGCTTGAATACCACTTCCCATTTCCCCGACGGCAGACTCTCATCCCGAACCGACATGTAGGTGCCGGTTTCCAAGAATAGTATTTTTGCGATCGGATGCACGTCAACATAGCAACTCAAGAGGCCAAAAAACCAGCGATACTGTTCGGTCTGGGCAAAGTTTGGCAAAGGTTTGGCCTCCAGTATGCCGTTGTTCCATTCATAGCTGACGTCGATATGCGGGTGAGGGCGTTCATACCACTTTTCCCAGTACTCTTCCAGAGTAACGCGGAGGCCATCGGCGGGCGCCCAGTTTTCGACGCGCTCCATTCGAGAAGGAGCGGAGTTGTCTACCGGTCTGTCGGACAGTGGAGCGCCGTTCGCTTGGGGAGGCTCTGCCTGTTTCTGTCGCACGTTATGCACGATCTCTTTGGGATCCATGCTGTCTCCTCTTCGCCAGCTCAGGCTTCAGGGCGCGGCGCAGCTATCTGCGGAGAGTTTACCACCTGCCACCGGGCTGGCGCAACGGCGCTCCGGAGTTCAGGCGCGACGCTTTTCCCACGTCTCACTCTTGGAGTTTGTATCTTTCCGACCGTCCTCGGCTCCGGACTGGCTAGGCCGCCGCCGCGAAGAGTCTTTCCTCGGTCTTCTCCCCGCCGGCGCTGTCCTGTACGGCCGTATCCACGGCTTCTTCTTGCGGGACAAGATTGTTGGGCAACCCGGCCCGCTCCCGAATCTCAGCGTCGATCTGGGCGGCGACATCCGCTCTGTCTCTGAGAAAGGCCTTGGCCTGTTCCCGACCCTGACCCAGGCGGAGATCGCCAAAGCGATAGAATGCGCCGCGCTTTTCGATGATGTCGAACTCGACACCCAGGTCCAACAGGTCTCCCTGGGTGCTGACTCCCTCGTTGTACATGATGTCGAACTCCGCCACCTTGAACGGCGCTGCCACCTTGTTCTTGCGCACCGTCACGCGCGTGCGGTTGCCGATCACCTCACTCCCCTGTTTGATCGACTGAATCCGCCGTATGTCCAGCCGCATACTCGCATAAAACTTCAGCGCCATCCCCCCAGACGTCGTCTCCGGATTGCCAAACATCACCCCGATCTTCTGCCGCAACTGGTTGGTGAAAATCAAGCTCGTGTCGGTCGTCTTCACCGCTCCCACCAGCTTGCGCAACGCCTGGCTCATCAGCCGCGCCTGCAATCCCATGTGACTGTCGCCCATCTCCCCTTCGATCTCCGCACGCGGCACCAGCGCTGCCACACTGTCCACCACCACCACATCCATCGCCCCCGAACGCACCAACGCCTCCGCTATCTCCAGCGCCTGCTCCCCCGTATCCGGCTGCGATATGTACAGATCCTCCACATCCACTCCGATCTTGCGCGCATAGCTCGGGTCCAACGCATGCTCCACATCCACAAAGCCGCAGATGCCTCCCGCCCGCTGTGATTCCGCAATCGCATGCAGACACAGCGTCGTCTTGCCCGAACTTTCCGGCCCATACACTTCGATGATGCGCCCGCGCGGAATGCCTCCCACTCCCAGCGCTATGTCCAGGCTCAGACTGCCCGTCGGTATCGCCGCCACATCCAGACGGGTCGCCTCTCCCAGCTTCATGATGATCCCTTCGCCATAGCGGCGATTTAGATTGGCAATCGTCACTTCCAGCGCTTTGGCCGGTCCGCCATCCGCTGATCGCTTTGTCATCATTTTTTCTCCCTTTACGGCCTGTTTTCGGTATCCTTTGACCTGTTCGGCGCGCCCCTG
This sequence comes from Caldilineaceae bacterium, assembly GCA_965220715.1. Taxonomy (GTDB): domain Bacteria; phylum Chloroflexota; class Anaerolineae; order Caldilineales; family Caldilineaceae; genus Bin5. Next base: position 82,251 of record OZ244843.1, on the reverse strand, counting down.
CTCATGAGGAGCGCCAAGTAGTTCCCAGAGGGGACTGATTCAGTTTATTATAGAACGCATGTTCAATTTCCGTCAAACTGCCTTCGCCGCGGATCCGTCACGGAAAGGCCCCGTGTTTCTGACCAGCCCCTGCTCCGCTACAACGGAACCGGCGGGGCTGGATAATCGGCTCGTCGTCTGTCATCCAACGATTCTGGTTCAGACGATATGCTTCTCTGAACCAGGACGACGGTGGTTAAGGGGCGGTCCCTGGCCACGCGAAACGCACCCGAAACAGACATCACGCCTGCAGTTCCGTTTTTTTCACTATCCAATTCTTGTCTTTTCGCGGCATCACAGACTATAATCCTTGCGCGGTTCAGATCCCCTCATTCGGACTACAGATCTCAATTACTTCAGACGTGCATAGAGAAACCTCCATTCCACTTCAGAACTGACGCCACAATTGCGCCCAACGGTGGCGCGCCAATTGGACCTGGCATGAGTGTAAATCGTCGCAAACTGAACAGAGCTTGGGAAACGCTACGGTCGCTGCCGATCCCTGCCATTGGCTCCGATCGCCTGGTCGATCTGCACGATGATCTTCTACATTACGATACGGTTATCGCGCAGGAGATGCGGGAGTATCTGCGGGGGCGTTTCATCAATCGAATCCGCGTCCAGATCGACTGGGAGTTGGAGGAGACGCTGCGGTCGTTCAAGCCACAATCCTCAGCAGAGATGGAATGCAGGCGGGAGTTGCTGCGCTACAAAAGACGCATTGATGACGTAGTGCGCCAGCTTCTCCACGGCCAGCAGGACGATCCCCCTCCCGAATAGAAGAGCGGCAGCGTTCTTCCTTAAGCCCGCTAAACGATATCCCGCAGTAGGAGATCATCCACCGTTTCCCGGCGCTGCACCAGCCGCGCGAGCCCGTCGCGCAGCATCACTACCGCCGGCCGCAATGCTCCGTTGTAGTTGCTCGCCATCATCAACTGATAGGCGCCGCTGACCGGAACTGCCAGCAGTTCTCCCGTCTCGATCTCGGGCAATGGCAGATCCTCGATCAGTAGATCCCCGCTTTCGCAGTATGGACCGGCCAGCCAGGCGTTTTCGGAACTCGGAGGCCTGCTCAGAGGGTCTGTGACCGGCAGCGCCGAATAGCGCGCCTGGTAGAGGGCCGGACGAATGTTGTCCGCCATACCGCCATCAAGCAGAAGCCAACGCCGCCCGCCCGCTCGCTTTACAGTTCCTACCCGATAAATGGCAACGCCGGCGCGGGCGACAAGGCTGCGCCCTGGCTCCACCTGCAGACGGGGCAGAGGCAAAGAACAGGACGACAGCCTCTCCGTCAACGCCGCCGCAACTGTCGCCACGTATTCCTCGATCGATTCATGCGGCAGATCCGCTTCATGGTAGGCGATGCCCCAACCACCGCCGGGGCTGAGCGCCTGGGCCCACCAGTTGCGTTCCCGCCGCAGGCGGCCCATCAGTCCGCACACCACTTCCAGAGCGGGCAGCACCTGTTCGGCCGCGTGGAAATGCGACCCCTGGTGAAAGTGCAGCCCGGTAACGGGCAGCCCATTCCGCTGGCAGAAAGCCACCGCGTTGACACATTCATCGGCGTCCATCCCGAATTTGCTGTCATGCTGCCCCGTCTGGCGGAAAAGATGGGTGTCCACCGCGTAACCGGGGCGTACTCGCAACCACAGAGCCGGCGGCCGGGCGCCGGCGTGCGTCAGTTCGGCGATGCGCTCCAACTCCGGCAAGTTGTCGACAACAAGCGTACCGGCCAGGTCCAGCCCCGCTTGCAGATCCGCCTGGCTCTTGTTCACGCCGTGCATCAGAATCTGCGCGCGCGGCACACCGGCGGCGCGGGCGATGTGCATTTCACCGACACCGGTGCAGTCCAGCAGCAGACCGTGCGCCGCCATCAGACGGGCCATGGCCACATTCAGACACGCTTTGCCAGCATAGGTGATGCCAGACGGGCCGGAATAGTGCCGGCTGAGCGCATCCCGATAGGCTTGTACGGCGCTGTCGATCGTCTGCTGATCATAGATATAGAGGGGTGTGCCGAATTCGGCCGCCAGCCCGTTCAGATCACAGCCGCCGATGTGGAGCGAAGGTCTGTCATCTTTGGCGGGGCACAGCGCAACGGTATCAGGGAAAAGCGAAAGACGGTCACGATACATCGCAGGAACCTTTGTGTTCAGATAGAGATCAGTGGCGGCTGAGTTTACCCGTCGCCAAACGCCCGAAAAGCTGTAGCCGGTGACGGGCAAAACCTATAAGAGCACCAAGAGGATTCCACCGATGGTAATCAGCCCGCCGATGATGCTGTTGAAAGAGGGGATCTCTCGCAGCAGGAGCGCGCCCAGCAGTACGCCGCCCAACACCTCCTGCGTGGCGATGAGATTGACATAGGTGGCGTTCACCCGCCGCAGGGCGGCGTTATAGAGGGTATGGCCGCATGCCAGTGGGAACACTCCCAGGCCGACGATGCTGGCGACGGCGGGCCAGTTGAAGCTGCCGGGCGTATGGGTCGCCGCAGCCGCCGGAAGCAACCAGAGCGCAGCCAGAATGTAGACTGAACCCGCATACACGAGCAGCGGATACCGTTCCCGCTGGCTGCGGCCGGCAATGCTGTAGACAGCGTACGTGATGGCGCTGCCCAGTGCCAGTAGATCACCGATCATCATGCGGCGGGTGAAGTTAGACGATGCGTTGCCGCTTTGCCGTATGAGCGCGAGTATTGGCTCGAACCCGGACAGGACGGCCACGCCCACGACGGCCACGAGGATGCCCAGCCATTTGCGTTTCGACAGCGATTCTCCGAGCGCGAAGCAGGACAGCAGCGCGACCCAGATCGGCGCCGTATACATGATCGCCAGACTGTGCGCAATCGTCGTAAACTCGAGCGAGTAGGCGTAGAAGAAGAAATGCAGAGCGGCGACCAGCCCGACGAGGGCAAGACGGGGCCATTCAGACGCCAGCAGGCCGCGCCCGCTCGCGGCGCCCCACGCCCCCCGGCTGCGCAGCAGAACCACCCCTGACACGACAATGCCGGCCACCAGGAGACGACCGGCCGCGATCTCGAAAGATGATACCGAGCGGGCGGCCCACCGCACCAGCACCGGGCTGGTGCTGAAGAAGAGAACGGCAATCGCAACCAGCGCCAGCCCGCGGCGTTCTTCGACTGTCACGGCATCCGTCCAGACTGTGCACAGGCGCTGCGCCTGCGCTTCCAGGGGTGGAGATCTCTGGCCGCTCTAAGGAACGGCGGGCGTAATCGCCACGTAGACCAGGCTCAACACCATGCTGAGCGCAATCAGCATGCTGAGAAAGTAAAATATCTTTTGGCTGCGGCTCAAGCGGCGGCGGCGTCTGCCCTGTCTGCGGCTCATGCGCTGTCCCTTTCCGACTGTGATTCAAGTGATGGGAGTGATGAAAATTATCATCGCAGAATTATATGAGTCCCATGAACCACCCGAATCATAGTCGAAATCGGTCTGTGAATCAAGACGCAGGCGGGTTTGTTTCCGCTACCGCTCTCACTCGATGCGCAGAGGGCCGAGCAGCAGCCGGTCCTCCTCCGCCGGGTTTACCCTGTCCAGCAAGCGCAATCGTCGAAAGTCGGGCCGGGTGTACAGCCCGATCTCGATCTGATAAAGGCCGGGTCGGGCGTCCGGCGGGACGGTGAATGTGTGTACGGTGGCGACGGTGTCGCCAACGGCCCAGACTTCGGTTGGCGGCGACGGCATCAGATCGGCGCCGCCGAACATCTCGAAACTGTCGGTCAGCAGATGCGCGAAGGCCGTATACGATTCAGCCACTCGACCTGTCGCGGTCCAGTAGAGGGTAACGGTCATCTCCTCGCCGGGAACCGGTGTGCGGCTGCTGAAGCTATAACCGGCCAGGGTGACACTGTCGGCAAACTGCACATGCACAGGGATGGGGACCCTGCCGTCGCCGTCTTGAAAATCGTCTGCCTGCCCACCGGCCTGACAGTCCGAAACGGCGAACCCAGTGGGACAGATCGTCACCTCGCCGAACGTAAAGCTTGTGCCGCCGTCGACTTGGTGAAGGCGTTCGCCGCTGCGGTGGTCGTAAAACCCTACCTGCCAGTTGGCCCGATTCGGTGTATGGGCGGTTTCTGGAATCGCAACCGTATAGCTGTCGAGCAGAAGGCGGCCCGGCTGCCAGCCACTGGTCGGGCGCAACCCACCGCCGGGCATCGTATCCAGCTGCGCGACGGTCAGACCGGTCCCATCCACAAGATGGATGAATAGAGACCAGTCATCGGCCAACCCCCCGCTGGCCCGGAACGCCAAGTCCACCTGCACCTCGTCACCGGGGAAAACTGTTGGTATCTGATGGTCTGTTCCACTCGCCCGCCCCGGCAAACCGTCATACGATGCGGTCGCACGTTGAAGCTCGATCTCAGAGCTGCCGGCGGCAAAGATCGAGAGAGGGGTCAAGGAGATAACACTGTTATGAGCACTGTCAGGAATCGGCATCGGTGGGGGCATGTAGGCGGGGCGGAGCAGGACAAAGGGTGTGGCCAGCGCCAGCAGACCAAGGACAGAGGTGACACTCCAGCCGATTCGCCGGCCGAATCTGCTTCCCCACCCCGTCCAGCCCAGCGCCCACAGCAGCGCCAGGGCCGGCAACGCGGCGAAGAAGTAACGTCCCTGGGCGGCCGGCGCCACCCGCATGAAGCGCATCCAGGAGACCGTAAGAACGAGTAGCCACAGCAATAGGATGGCGCGGGGCACGGGGGAAACGTCGCGCTCTGTGCGTCGGGCGTAGCCGGCGCGCGCCGTCCGCGCCACATGAAACAGTAGCCCAAGCGCAACGACAATGGCAACGACGCGCAGCGCCAGGTAGACCCAGGCGGGATAGGGCAGGTTCAGCCAGCCAAACAGCCCCCAGAAGGAATGTTCCAGCCCCCCCAACTCGCTCAGAATCTGCGACGGGCCAGCCGGAATGACTCGCAACAGGATATTCGCCTCCCACATCTCCCAGGCCAGGGGGTCGCCGTAGAGCCGCCAGTTGCGCACGTACCACCAGCCGGCGAGCAGGATCGCCGGCACGGCCGTCCACAGGGCAGCATCGAAGATAGAGCGAACGCTGCGGCTCCGCCAGGCCAGCCACAGAATTGCGGCGGCCGACACGCCCACCAGACCCAGCCCGCTCAGTTTGGATAGCAGCGCCAGGCCAAGAGTGATGCCGAGTATCAGTAAGCGGCTATGTCGCGGCCGCCCTTCCTCTACCAGTATCTCCGTCAGTTGCCACAGGACCAGCGCCGCGGCTGCGTTGATGGCATTGTCATTGCTGACGGAGGCGCTGATGAAGACGAATTGGGGTAGAAAGGCCGCGAACGCCGCGCCGAGCAGGGCATCGTCCGGCGACAGAAGCAGGCGCAGACTGCGGTAGGCCGCATAGACGGTCACCGCGCCGAGGAAGACGGAAAAGAGGCGGGCGACGTGCAGGGCCAGGATCGAATGGCGCCAGGGGAAGCGCTCCGCCGGCCGGTGGTGGATCAGGTAGTTGCGGTTAATGGCTGCATCGGGTTCGCCGATCGCGCCGTGGGGATTGGCCCGCGCAAAAAGTTCAGGGAAGTCGGACTGATCGATCAGTGCGGTGAGCAGCGCCGCGCCGGCGTAGTAGGCCGGCGCTTGCGTCCCTTGCTGCCGCCACAGCGCCTGCGTATTCGGCTCAGCTACCGGCAGCGCCCGCAGCGTCACCAGATGTTGAACAAAGGCGAAATGCCAGATTTCGTCGGGCGCTTCGTATGGAGGGGTGACAAAACTGAACAGGCTGGCAAGAAGGACAAAAACCGCCAGCAGTTTGCGAATTGTGGGGCGAACAACAGGGAGAGAAGGAGCGAATCGGCGCGGCGCCTCCCTCGCTTCACGGGAGTGGGACATTTACCTGGATCTGGCTTTCCGCATCTGTTTTCCAGGCCCGGACAGCTTGGGAGAACCAGGGGAATTCGTCTCCTCCGCGTTGTTGCCGCGCTGCCCCAGATCCTCTGTGTTAACGCTCTCTGCAGCCCGCTTTGGCGGTCGCCAGATGAAGAGATAGTAAAGCCAGCTTTTTACAAATTGGAACCAGACATCCAACACCCGAAAGTTGGACTCGCCATTGGAGCGTACATACTCGTGGGCCGCCACTTCACAGATACGGTAGCCGCTGCGCACGGTCTTGATGACCATCTCCTGCTCGATCGTGGGGATCTCCGATTCCAGCGCCAGGCTGCGAGCCACATCCGCCCGAATCGCCCGGAACCCGTTCTGCGAGTCGGTCAGGCGCACACCTTGACTGTAGTTGATACTGAGCGTGATCACCTGGCTGCCGAAGAGACGCACGAACTGATTGATGGTGGCGTGCAACTCGTCGCTCCCTCCCAACATGCGCGAACCGGATACGTGATCGGCGCTGCCGTCGATAATCGGCTGGACGAGTGCCGGGATATCCCGGGGATCATGGGAGCCGTCGGCGTCGACAAAAACGAGGATATCACCGCTGGCGTGGGCGATGCCGACGCGCAGGGCATCACCTTTGCCTTTGCCGTTATCCAGCAGGATCGTCGCGCCCAGTTCGGCGGCGATGTTCCGTGTATCATCGCTGCTGTGGCCGTCGACGACCAGCAGTTCGTCGGCATACGGCGCGGCCCATTCCAGGACCGGTCGGATGTTGCGGCCCTCATTGCGGCAGGGCACGATCACCGAAATCCGAACCGCGCGCCCATCCGGCCCCCGGCGGGAGATGGCAGTAGGCCGGTCGGGTTGGGTATACCAGTTGGGCAGAATATCAGTCACAGATCGTCTCAGAAAAATCGGTGGACTTCCGGCCCAGCCTTTTGCGGGCGGCATGTTGGCCCGGAGGAACTCCGTCTTGCAGACAAAACTTCGGCTGTTTTTGAACAGGTACCTATCACTACTTTAGCAGCATTCAATGCCGATGCCAAGCCTCAGCGCCACCTGTCCGCCGGAATTGACCGCCGACGGGCGATGCAGTAGAGTTCGTATTTGCCGGTCGCTACATGCGCGTACCCCTGCGGTCGGCGACGGGTTAAGGGGGTCAAATTGACCGGATCGGACGACCTTGCAATCTGAAGGATACTTTGTGTTGTGCATTCGCACACGACTTTGCCGCCAGAATTTCTTCAAATAGGACGCACTCAGCGCCTCCAGAGATCGACCATGACCATATATGAACCATTCGGAGCGGTGGCAGCAGCAGCGCAGATCGTCGGCATCGACCCGCATGAAGGCATGCAGATCATCGGCGCGGCGCGCCTGGCCGCCCGCCATCATCCACCTTTCGATCTGGGGCAGCCGGCGCTGGTGCTCGGCATCACCGATCAGCCGACCGCACAGGCCGTCCGTGCCGTACTGGGCAATGCCTATCCTGACGATCACCCGCTGCAATTGATCTGCCCGGACGGGAATGGGGCTCGCTCTGCGCGCGCTCTGCCGCTGGCCGAACTTGCTGTGCCGGCCGCCACTGCCGAGGGCGTCTGCCTGTACGTGCCCCCCCTGCCCCATAGCAGCTATGCCGATCTGCAGGACATAATGGCGCACCTGCGCGCGCCCTACGGCTGCCCCTGGGATCGGGAGCAGACTCTTGCCAGCACGCGGGCCTTTCTGCTCGACGAGGTAGCCGAGGCGCTGGAGGCGATGGACGCCGAAGATGAGGCGCATATCGCCGAGGAGCTGGGCGATGTGCTCGGCATCATCGCGATGATCGCGCAGATCGCGACCGAAGAGGGCCGCTTCCAGATGGCCGATGCCGTGCGCCTGAGCGCGGAGAAGCTCATCCGCCGCCATCCCCACGTCTTCGGCGAAGATGAGATCGACGATATGGAGCAGCTGTTTACACGCTGGGAAGAGATCAAAGCGGAGGAGCGGGCAGCCCAGGACAGACCGGCGCGCGGCCCGCTGGATGCGGTGCCGGCCGCTTTGCCGGCGCTGCGCAAAGCCCTCGAAATGCAGTCCAAGGCCGATAAAGCCGGTCTCCTCGACCGCGCTGCGCTGGCGCACAGCAGTCCGGAGCTGGTGGGCCTGCTGCCGGAGGGCAGCGACGAGCAGGCGCTGGGTCTATTGCTGTGGCGGCTTGTCGCCCTGGCGAGAGCGCACGGCCTGGACGCGGAGGACGCGCTGCGTGCCTTCACAGGGCGTTGGCGCGCGCGTCTTACGGCGTGATGCGGCACTTGGCGAGGAGAGAGAACACCCGCCGTTCACCCAGCCCTTACTTTTGAACATAGGGAACCGAACATGCTATACTTTGGCGTGCTTATTTGCCCCGGTAGCTCAGTGGATCAGAGCATCTGACTTCGGATCAGAGGGTCGTGGGTTCGAATCCTACCCGGGGTGCTCACGTTGGCGGCCTGCCCGAGGCTGTCCGGATTGACCGTTGTTCTAAATCGCTAAATCCGCCCCCGCGCGCTCCCAGTTTGGAGTTGCGATCGAAGGGCGGTTTTTCGTCTGTCCCTCCGCTTGGCATGGCTGCGGAACGGCTCGACCCACTTCCGCTACGGCTGTTATCTCCAGTCCGCAGCAAACTGCCTGACGAAAAGCGATAGACATTCGCCTTCATGGTACGCTTCCCAAACGAACAACTCTACTAACGGGACCTCTTCCAAAGGTACGGTCGCGGTCACCAAATCGCCGAAGACCCACCTGACCCAATCGGTACAGTTAAGCCGCCACCATCCGCTTGAATTGTTGCCGGTAATGGGATGCCGCTCCCCAGCACTGGCGGTACCGAGTGCGGGGTAGAAAGTACCTGGCCCAGCCCGCTCGAAGACTGCTCGGCCCAGCGCACGCGCCGCACGATTTCACGCAGCACCGGCTCCACTGCCGCGAACTCGTCGCTGTGAACGCTGAAGGCGATGGCAAGAAACCTCTCCTCATCCGGTGACAGCAGCCAGACCTGCCATACTTCACTAGCGGTCTCGTACTCGCGGTAGCGGATCGATACGACCTCTTCGCTCAACGGCCTGAGACCGCGCACCAGTTTGACGCTGGCAGCTTCGATGCTGTATGTGTGCTCGGCGGCCATCTCCGCGTAGCCCTTCAACGTCGTGCCTTCGGCTGCTAAAGAGAAGACGAGTATGAAGTTGCTCGACACGTCATTCGCCGGACCTGAATCGAGGCCAAGCCCGATCACGGCATCGTCGCGGCGGACGCTCATGGCCGACACCAATGCGCCCATCTCCGCAACGTCGAGTCGCTCGCCTTCTCGCCCTTTGACCGCGGCCGAAAAGAGCGACAGGTCGATCTGGGAGGGCTGCGCCGGGTCGAAAAAGTGCCATCCCGTCGGATAGGACAGCGACAGGCCGCGCGCGCTGTCGTCATACGTCAGCCAGCCCGCCGCGTCCGCCTGCAGCGCATTCTCGGCATCGGCGGACGGCTTAACGAATCCGCCATAGACCCACGCCAGTTGACCGTCATATTCGATCTGCCACCAGTCGCCGGCCGCATTCGTGCTGATCGCGGCGTATTGCTCCGCCTCAATAGCCGTGCTGATGATGGGATGGTCGGTACCCGGGCCCCCGCGCACATACATGGTGCGGGTGATCGTCACCGTGGGGCCGACCAGCGGGTCGTAGGCAGGATGTTCCAGCCACTGGACCCGTCGCACGATCTCGCGCAGAAACGGTTCCAGCCAGCCGTCGAACTCCTCGCCCCACACATCGAAGGTGATCAGCAGAAAGGTCTCGCCGTCTGGGGAGAGCAGGACAACCTGCCAGCCGACCACCTCCGCGCCCGGCTGGGTGACGACTTTGCCTTCCTCGACGACTGCGCCGCCGTTGCGGTATCGGATCGATGCGGCCTCCTCCCCCCAGGGCCGCAGACCCGGGCCAACCCCGACGCTCTCCAATGTCTCGGCTTCCGACTCTTCCAGTCGGGCGGCTGCCTGCAGAGCATATTCCTCCAGCGTTCGACCCGCAGCCGGAACTGCGCGGATATCAAAGCGATTGATGTGGGCCGACGGAGAGTCCGGAGCGAACCGGAAACCCATACCAACGAACTGATCCTCCTGCCCAGCCGACGCTAAGGAGTTGATGTATGCAGCCTGCCTGTCGAGCACAAGTTCGGCGATGGCGGGGTCGCCCATCTGCGGGAGGAGGGAGGTCAGCTCCTCCATGGAGGACGCGAAGAGCCATCCTTGCGGATAGAAAATTTTGAGGCCGCGCGCCTCATCTTCGACCGCGGGCCAGTCTTGAAACGGTCCTCCTGAAACCGCCGCCGTGTCTCCTATCGGGATCACCAGCGGGTTATGGATCGACAACACCGATATCGCAGGCTGAGGCGTCGGCGGCGGTTCGGAGGCCATTGTCTCGGGAGTGACGGTCGGCTCCTGTCGGGGGGATGCGTCGCTCCCATACCCGGCCAGAGCAAAAGAGAAGCAGGCCAGTACAAGCAGAACATAATAGCGAATTGCAGACATTTCCAGTGTACTCCCTGCGCAGCGAACAATGACCAGTGATCACTGTAGTTCAGAAGAGGAGTTGCTGCCTAACGAACCTCCCCCGCCTGCTCGACTGTGGCCATAAATTGCCCGAAGACCCAGCCGGGCTGGCCGTGGTTGTCGATCTCCCACCAGCTTCCCACCACATTCCTTCCGGTGATCGGATACTGATACCCAGGCACGGTCGTGTCTATGACTGGAAAGCGACCGCCAGGACCGCTGTACACGTTCATACGGCGGCTGAACGTCAACACCGTTTCCGTGGCTGGCAGTAGTGGAGGAAGCGGAAACCTGGCCACTACCTGTACGCTCCCGGCATTGACCAACTCTACCAAATCGCCATAGACCCACCCTGGCCGGCCGTCTTCGTCGATCTGCCACCAGTCACCCACCGCATTCTTGCCGGTGATCAGATACTGGCGCCCAGGTAGGGCCTCGCCGATGATGGGATAGCCGCTGTGCGGCCCCCCACGCACGTTCATCTGTCTGTTGACCGTCATCATCGCTTCCGTGACCGGCAGTAAAGGAGGGATCGGGAATTTAACGACCGCCACCTTAACGCCCCCCACATCAATGGGAGTGACCAACTCGTCGAAGACCCACCCTGGCCGGCCGTTATCGTCGATCTGCCACCAGTCGCCCTCCGCGTTCCTGCCGGTGATCAGAAACTGCTGGCCGGGTACCGCCACGCGGATTACCGGGTTACTGGCGCTTGGACCGCTGCGCACATTGACGCGCCTGTCGATCATCGCCACAGGAACCGCTGAGGGCGCGTCCGCGATATTGGCAGCGACCAGACGATCGGAAACCCAACCGGGCTGACCGCCATAACTGATCCGCCACCATTTTCCCGTAAAGTCCCGCTCCATAATCGAGAACTGTTTTCCCGCAACAATCTTGCCAATCACGGGACTGAATGAGGCAGGCTCGTTATGCACGTACATCGTCCGGTTGGTAATTAACACCGGGCCGACCCCAGGTTCTGCCTCACGGTCGTCGTCGGCCCACTGCACCCGCCGCACTACCTCCGTCAGCAGCGGCTTCAACTCCTCAAACTGCTCTCCACGGACGCTGAAGGTCAGAACAAGCAGATACTCGGCATCCGGCGAAAGCAGAACCACCTGCCAGCCGGCCGTCCTGGTGCCGGTTAGAATTGGTTGGGAGGTCGTCGGCTCTGGCACGGCACCCCGGAATCGGATCGATACCGCCTCTTCCCTGTGGGGCCGCAACCTGGTGACCAGATCGAAGCTGTCGACATCGATCCCGACCCGCCGGCCCAACTCCGCCGCAGCGCCTTGCCCGAATTCGTACAGTGACAGACCCCTTGAGGGCAATATCTCCACCACAACGTTATCGGCATGCAGCAGATCAGGAGGATCCTGCGGGAAGGCGACGCCAAAGCCAATCAACGAGCTCGGCCGCACCCTGTCCGGCAACGACATCAGCAGGTTCACTATCTCTGCTCTGCCCAACGCCGCCATTTCCTGCTGAAGGGTCGCTGCCTGCGTACCGTCGAAGAAGAGCCATCCCGGGGGATACAATATCTTCAGGCCACGCCTTAAATCGTCGAACGCCTGCCAGTCAGCCGAAACCTTGAATGCTTCCGGGGTCTTTGCCAGCGGGGCGTCCTCTACATCTGTCTCGTCGGGCGCAGGTGTGGGTGTAACGGAGGGCGAATGAGAAGAGCGGAACTGCGAGGAGCGGGCCAAGTCGCCGAGAGTCCCATCGAGCTTGCCAGAGAGTCCAGGCCCGCGATAGCTGGCAAGAGAGACCCCGCGACGAGCGGCGGTCAAGTCGGTGAGCAGCGAGATGCTTGGGGCCGCTCGAGCGAACAAGCCAAGGCATAAGACGCATAATGGCAACAAATACAACATTCCCCGCATTTGCGCTTTCCGACCCTAATAGTCCGTAAATCGCGGCTCGTGGAAAGAGGAATCCACGTACCACAATTCACTTGAGCCACCGCACCCGCTGCACGATCTCTGCCAACAGCGGCTCCAACTCCGCGAAATCTTCGCTGCGAATACTGAAGGTGAGGATGACTATCCTCTCTGCATCCGGCGACAGTACGCCCACCTGCCAGCCAACGATCTCCATATCCGGCTGATTGAAAAGGGCACCCTCTGAGCGGTAACGGACCGATGCTACCTCTGCGCCCGCCGGCCGCAGACCGGCGGCAACCTCGGCGCTGTCCACCTCAAATCCTTCCATGCTGTCCAGCTGCGCAGCGATCAGCTGCGCGATCAGTTGCAGGAACAATCCTTCGGTGTCAAATGATATAGCGTTGATATTGTTTACAAACCTGGCGTCGGAGGAATCGTCGGTAGTATATTGGAACCCCAAGCCGACAAAGAGATCTTCCTGCTGTATCGCCTGCGTAGACGTTGTCAGCAGCTCCCTGATCTCGTCGCTGTTGGCCTTTTCGCCCACCTCCTCCATAAGCTCCGTCAGTTCCTTCTCTGTCGGATCGACGAAGAGCCATCCCGGTGGATAAGATATCGACAGCCCACGCGCCTCATCGACAAATACATGCCAGTCGGCGGGGCCCGCGGGCGCGGCGATGGCCGGCACTTCCGGCGGTTGCGGAATGGGGGTAGCCGTCGGCTCCAAAGTGGCCTGCGAACTGCTTTGCGCTGACGAAACCGGCAACTGTTGACTGGCGGCAGGCGCCTCGGGTTGGATCGGTACGCAGCCGGCCAGGACAAACACCATGCAGACAGATGCAAGCAGGAACAGACGGTAAACTCCCCACATGCGCCTCGCCCCCTTCTCTAATTGGCCAGCAGCTCTAACCAGCGCAGGGACTAGCCTGCGGCCGCTAGACACTGGCCACTGCCCTCAGGCAACCCTGCAGATACTGACCAGTGTAACTCTTCTCCACCGCCGCGACCTGCTCCGGCGTGCCTTCGGCCACCACATAGCCGCCCTTGCCCCCGCCTTCCGGCCCCAAGTCGATCACCCAGTCGCAGTTCTTGATCACGTCCAGGTTGTGCTCGATGACCAGTACGGTGTTGCCCCGGTCCCCTAATTCATGCAAAACGCCCAACAGCTTGCGCACATCCTCGAAATGCAGCCCGGTCGTCGGCTCATCCAGTATGTAAAAGGTGTTGCCGGTATCACGTCGGCTCAACTCTTTGCTTAGTTTGATCCGCTGCGCCTCGCCGCCGGAAAGCGTCGTCGCCGGCTGACCCAGGCGGATGTAGCCCAGCCCCACAGCCATCAACGTTTGCAAGCGGGAGCGTATGCGGGGGATGTTCTGGAAGAAATCCAGAGCCTCTTCGACGGTCATGTTCAACACATCCGCAATCGATTTGCCGCGGAAGCGGATATCCAGCGTCTCGCGGTTGTAACGGGCGCCGTGACACTCTTCGCAGGAAACGTACACATCCGGCAGAAATTGCATCTCGATCCTGATGATGCCGTCGCCCCGGCACGCCTCGCAGCGACCGCCCTTTACATTAAAACTGAAGCGCCCCGCCTTATATCCGCGGGCCTTTGCCTCGGGAATGCTGGCGAACAGGTCCCGCATCGGCGTGAACAGTCCCACATAGGTCGCCGGGTTGCTGCGCGGCGTCCGCCCAATCGCGCTCTGGTCGATCTCGATCACCTTGTCCAGATGTTCGATGCCCTCTATCCTCTCGCATCTGCCAGGGCGCGCCTTGGCCCGGTAGAAGCTCTGCGCCAGCCGCTTGTACAGCACCTCTACCACCAGGCTGGACTTGCCGCTGCCGCTCACCCCCGTCACCGCGATCAACCGACCCAGCGGGAAGCGCACGTCTACCTTCTTCAGGTTGTTCTCAGTCGCGCCGCGTACATGCAGATACTCCCCGTTGCCTTCCCGCCGCTCCATCGGTATCTCGATGCGCCGCTCACCGCGAATGTACTGGGCGGTCAGACTTTGCGGGTGGTTGACGAACGCATCCCGCACTGCTGAAACGACAACCTCCCCGCCGTGTTCACCCGCGCCCGGCCCCATATCTACCACCCAGTCGGCCGCGCGGATCGTCTCCTCGTCATGCTCAACCACCAGCACCGTGTTTCCCAGATCCCGCATTCCCTGCAACGTGTTGATCAGCCGTGCATTATCCCGCTGGTGCAGGCCGATGCTCGGCTCATCCAGAATATAGAGAACGCCCATCAGCTGGCTGCCGATCTGCGTAGCCAACCGGATCCGCTGCGACTCGCCACCGGAAAGCGATACCGCCGTGCGATTGAGCGTCAGATAATCCAGCCCCACGTTCACCATGAATTCCAACCGCGCCTCGATCTCTTTCAACACCTGGCCGCCGATTGCAAGCTGGCGAGGGGAGAAGAGCGGTTCGGCGCCATTGCGCCCCGCCGCCGCCAGCATCCACGTTAGCGAATCGTTGACCGACATCGCCGTAATGTCATAGATGCTCTTGCCCGCGATCGTAACCGCCAGCGCCATCGGCCGCAGCCGCCGCCCCGCGCACACCGGACAGGGGTTGATGCCCATGTATTCTTCCAACTTGCTCCGTATCCAGTCGCTGTCCGTTTCCCGGTAGCGCCGCTGCAAGTTGGAGAGTATGCCCTCAAATTTGGTCTCGTATTTGCGCTCGTAGCCGCGGGCGTTGCGATAGTGCACCAGCACCTTCTCCCGTCCCGGCGGGCCGTGCAGGATGATGTCCCGCTGTTTGCTGCTCAACTCCTTCACCGGCGCAGTGCGGGGAATCGAAAACTGGTGGCAGACCGAGCGCAGCAACTGCTTGTAGTAGCCTTCGTCACCGTTGCCGGGGTTCGAGCCTTGCCAGGGCCGCACCGCCCCTTCGGCAATGCTGAGATCACCATCCAGGATCAAATCCGGGTCGAATTCCTTATATACGCCCAGCCCGTCGCACGACGGGCAGGCCCCGTGCGGGCTGTTGAAGCTGAAGGTGCGCGGCTCGATCTCGGTAAAACTGAGACCGCAGCGCATACAGGCGAAATGCTCGCTGAAGACCCGGTCAGACGTGACCGTGCGCAGGCTGCCGTTGCCGTCAACCGGTACCCGCTTCACTTCCGAAACGATCGCTGAGCCCTCGCCCAACTTGAGCGCCGTCTCCACCGAGTCGGTCAGCCGCGTGCGGTCGGTGCCCGGCAGCACGACTCCGGGTTCGTCCGGGTCGGCCCGCTCCGCCCGCACAATGATGCGGTCGATCACCGCTTCAATGGTGTGCATCTTGTAGCGGTCCAACTCCGGCGCCTCGCCAATTTCGAACAGTTCGCCGTTCACGCGCACGCGCACATAGCCCTGCGACTGCAGATCCTCGAAGACGCCTTTATGCTCCCCCTTGCGATCTTTAATGATCGGCGCCAGGATCAATAGACGCGCGCCCTCCTCCATCTCCAGAATCGAGTTGACTATCTGTTGCGGCGTCTGCTGGGTGATCGGGTCGCCGCACTCGGGGCAATGGGGCTGGCCCACGCGTGCGAAAAGCAGACGCAGGTAGTCGTAGACCTCAGTGACGGTGCCGACCGTCGAGCGGGGATTGCGCCCCGCGCCCTTCTGGTCGATTGAAATCGCCGGGCTAAGTCCTTCGATCTGATCCACATCCGGCTTCTCCATCAAGCCGAGGAACTGTCGCGCATAGGAGGAAAGAGACTCGACGTAGCGGCGCTGCCCTTCGGCGTAGATCGTATCGAAGGCCAGGCTGCTCTTGCCGCTGCCGCTCAGCCCCGTGATCACCACCAGCTTATCGCGTGGGATCTCCAGATCCACGCTTCGCAGATTGTGTTCGCGCGCGCCCCGTATGATCAGCTTGTCAAGCGCCATGCCGCCTCCAGAAAGTTTTCAGTTTGCTGTTCTTAGTTCCTAGTTGTCGGGGCCCGATCGCGGCTCCTACAAGACCCAAAAGCATGAACAAATGTTCTTTGATGCCTATCTTACCATGCCTGGTAACAACTGTCTATACACGGAACGTATATCATACCAAAACGCCCCGGCTCTTGAGAAAGCGCTGGGGCGTTCCGAATTTCGGCCAAGATGGGGAGGATTTTCGGGGATTCGCTTGGTAATTACACTAGACCGCGGGGCGACCTCCAGGTTTTGCGAGCTGGATGCCCCCGGAAATCGGCCCGATCACTGCGCTGGGCAATATGTGTACGATCTGTCTACGAACTGCGTATAGAGAGAAGTTCCGGCCTCACTCCTGGCGCGCGTTGTGCTGCCAGGTCGGCTGCGGCTGCCACCGCGGCAAATCGTAAAAGGGGCGCAGCGACCGGTCTTGCTGCCACTCGAAGGCGAATCGGATGCGGGTAGGATGGGCAGCTTGCAGGGCATCCCAAGGCACATCTTGCGGCGCGAACCAGCCCACATCCAGTGTCTCACTGGTGACGATTGGAGTTCCTTCGACGTGCCGGGCGGCGAAGAGCAGGCAGTAGAGATGATGCAGACCGCCGCCGCCGTGATAGTTGTTGTCGAATATGCCAAGAAATCCGCTCAACTCAACCCGGCATCCGGTCTCTTCCCATACCTCGCGCACCGCGCCCTCCCCCGGCAGGTCGTCCACCTCGCACCACCCGCCCGGCAGCGCCCAACGCCCGTTGTCCCCCCGTTGGATCAAGAGAATGCGGCCGGCGTCATCAAAGACCGCCGAATCCACCACCGTATACGGGGAAATGTAGCGCGTATCATCAAAGAAATGGCGCTGGATTTTCGCCAGCGGGCGCGCGTCCACCAAGGCAGTCAACTCGGCACTCAGCGCCAACATCTGCTCGAAAGTCTCCGTCTGATAAGGATTGTCGGCAAAACGCAAGCCGTTGTTGCTCAGCGCACGCAGCTTTCCGGCAACGCGCAGAATCGTCTCCTCCGCGGCTTCTTCCTCCACAACTCTCCCGTCATTCGCTCCCATCATCACTCCCGCTCGAATGGTCGATTTAGTCACTTCAGTAGCTGGCCGCTAGCCACTGCCCGCTTGCCGCTGCCTTCCAGTTCCTTCTCCATCGCCAGTAAACGCACAAAACGCTTGCCCGAACGGATCCGCTGCGCCTCTCCAGTCAGCGCAAAACCAATCGATTGGAAAAACCTGAGCGCGCCGGGGTTGAACTGTTCGACACCCAATTTAACCTCGCGCACGCCGCCCTCCGCCACCAGCCACGGCTCCAGCAGCGCCCAGGCACTGCTGCCCACCCCCTGCCGCTGAAACGGCTCCGCCACCAGCTCGATGCCGATATACGCGGTGTCGGGGTCCGGCCAGTGCAGACGCAGGTCGATCAGGCCCACCAACTGCGCGCCGGCCTCGGCATTGCCCGGCTCATTCGCCGCCACAATCCCCAGCCCCATACGGCCCGGCTCGGCCTCGATCGCGGCCAGATCGCGCGCCGACTGCCCGGCCGGTGCCTGAGCCAGATGATACATCGTCCAATAAGCCG
The DNA here is from genome assembly GCA_965220715.1 of Caldilineaceae bacterium. Taxonomy (GTDB): domain Bacteria; phylum Chloroflexota; class Anaerolineae; order Caldilineales; family Caldilineaceae; genus Bin5. The sequence goes on along the minus strand of OZ244843.1, from coordinate 64,416 downwards.
GGGACAGTTCGTATACCCGTTGCAGCGCATCGGCGTGCAGCGAGGCGTCCAGCGGAAGCAGAGAGATGGAGAGCGTCATGACGGCAGCGGCGATTGGCTGGTAGTCAACTCCTCCACGCTGCGCCGCAGCCCCTTCCACTCATCCTCGGCACGCTGCAGATCGGCCGCCAGCGTCTCCAGCTTTTCCCGCTCCACCCGCACGAAGCGCGTGTACGGCGCAACTGCCTCCCGGATGCGCTGCACACTGGCTGTCAGCTCCGATTCGAACTGCTGCGTGATGGCGGTATCGAGCCGCCGCCGCAGGTCGCCGATGCGCGTGCGCAGCTGCGCCTTTACCTTCTGCCGCCGGTAGGGGAGCACATAAAGACCGAGCGCGGCAAGCGCACTGGCGCCAAGGATACCTGTCACATCGAGGAAGGTGGTATTCAGGATAACCACCAGGATCGCGCCCAGGCCGATCGCGCCGGCCTCGACCGCTGCCGTCTGGATGATGGCCCGCTGTACATCCTGGGCCAGCTTCAGCGCCTCCGCCTCGCGGTCATACGAGTCGACCACCTCCTGCGCACTGCGGCCGATGCTTTTGAGCAGATTCTGGCGATTGAAATCAAAATCCCCCCGCACTTGGCCGATCATCTGGTCCGTGTGCTGGAGCGAGCGGCGCTCGATGAACTCCATCACCGCCTGCCACTGGCGGTAGTCGCGCTCGACCAGCCAGTCAATCAGTTCGTTCACATGATGCTCGACCGCACGACTGCTGTCGGCCAGAACGCGGCGTTCGAACTCACCCCGCAGCCGCTCGCTGTTCACGAGCTCGATGATGCGAGTGATGCGCAGATTCTCGTCGAAGAAACGGTCGCCCCGCTCCGCCATCTCGTAGAGGACGTTATCGACGCGGTCGCTCTGGTAACGAAAGTCTCGCCGCATATCGCTCTGGTAGGCCGCCAACTGCTGGTCGATGTCGTCCAGCGCCCGAAAGTCGCCCTTGAGCAGGGCCTGGCGCTGGCTGATCACATCCTGGTAGTTGGCGATCAGCGCTGCGGCGATGCCGATCGGGTTCGAGAGCTGCAGCCGCACGCGCTCCCCTGCGTCAAGAAAATCTAGGATATATTGTTCCAACGCGCCGAACTGGCTCCGTCCCCAATCCGAGGAGCGCGATGCACCTGCTCCTCGCAGTTTCGCTTCCAGCGCAAGGCGGGCGCTGACCGCAAAGATCGCCGGCGCAACCCCGAGCAACTCGCGGGCGTTCTGGCGCACGAATTCCAGCACCTCCCGCTGCTCCGCCTCCGCAGTCAGCAGTTCGATCTTGTTGACCACGATAACGACCTTTTTGCCCCAGTCCCGGATCTGCTGCAGGAAGGCGCGCTCCGATTCGCTGAATGGCCGGTCCGCGCTGGTGACGAAGAGGACAAGGTCGCTGCGGGGCACGAAATGTTCGGTCAACTCCTGGTGCTGGCGGATGACAGCATTCGTGCCGGGCGTGTCGACCAGATTGACCTCCTGCAGCCAGGGAACGGGCAGGCGGCGCACCGCCATTCCTTTGTCCGCGCCCGGCTGCTCGGCCGCATCGCTATGGCGGATCAGGACCAGTTCGCTGGTGGTTGGCACCACGCCTTCGGGCAGATAGTCGCCCCCCAGAAGCGCGTTGATCACCGCGCTCTTGCCGGCATTGAACTCGCCCACCACCACCATCAGGAAAAGCTCCTCCAACTGGGCCAGCGCATTGCCGATCAGCCCCAGGTCGGAGTCGGGCGCATCCAGGCGCGCCAGCGCCACCTGCAGGTCGCCCAGCAAGCGGCGCTCTTCCTGTAAAATACGGCCCTGCTCAGCGGTCAAAACTTGCTGCACGCTCTTCCTCAGTATAGGCGCAAATGAACACCTGACGCGGCACAGGGCATTCTAGCACAGGCGCGCTTGCACTCATATCGCCGGGGGAAAGCGCGGCTTGCGTTCCGGGATTGGGGCTCTGTCCTGTTACGAGCACATGACGAGCGTTGCACGAGCGTTATACGAGAGACTACGAGAGATCGGGGAAAAGGATTCTTTTCAGAAAAGGATGGAAAATCGAGGATGGGTGTTAGATGGACGGCGGATGCGGTCGCAGAAGCTTTCGGCGCGCAGCTTCAGGGACGGCCCGGAAACGTGAAATGCGTTTGCTGGAATTGGCTCTGCGGAATGGGCAGTTAAACACCGGACTCCCGGGAGACTGCTATATATGGCTTCAACCATACGCCCGACGACAACGTCCCCTTTGAGGAGAAGATGGCGCAGTTGCCCGCGCAGTGACAGCAGGCCCAGCCGTGCAAACTGGACGCCGAAATCGTGGAGAATTTGAAGGATTTGAGATCTTAATACTATAATCACTCTTGTTCTGTCTTACAAAAGACAAGAATTGGACTTGACATTCTCTTCTATATTTATTAAAATTGGGAACAGTTTATAATCATCTATTTTGGGACTTTATGGAAGTTCTCGATACGCCGCAGATTGAAAAGGCTTGCAAAAAGTATACCGACGCTATCGGCCCGTTGCAGAACTGGTATCAGGAAGTAGAAGAAGCGGACTGGGAAACACCGGCCAAGCTGAAGGAACGGTACCCGAACGCCAGCATCATTCGTGGAGATCTTGTGGTCTTTAACATCAAAGGCAATCGCTACCGGCTGGTTGCCAGAATCAACTTTCGTAGGCGGCTGGTATTCGTGAAATTCTTTGGGACCCACAGAGAGTACGACCGCATCAATGTCGAGGAGGTGTAACTCAATCCAGTTGGAGGATTGTTTCCCCAGGGGAACGACTACTAAAGGCGAGGAGACTAAAATGAGCAGTTTTATCAAGCCGATTCGTACAGAGGAGGACCACAGGCGGGCATTGGCGCGAATCGATGAAATCTTCGACGCTGAAGAGGGCACGCCCGAGGGCGACGAGCTTGAAGTTCTTGTCGATCTGGTTATGTACTACGAATCCAAGACCGTGGATATCGGCTTCCCTGACCCGATTTCGGCCATCAGGTTTCGCATGGATCAGGCCGGTCTGACGCAGCGGGACCTCATACCCTACATTGGCAGCCGCTCCAAGGTATCGGAGGTCCTGTCCGGCAAGAGGGACCTTACCTTGTCGATGGTTCGCGCATTGCACCAGAATCTGGGGATACCGGCTGACGTATTGCTACAGAAACCCGGCGCGGAGTTCGATTCAACGTTGGAGGAGATCGACCCGCGCCGCTATCCCCTGAAGGAGATGGCGAAGCGCGGCTGGATCGATAAGATTCCCGACCTCGCTGACCGGGCCGAAGAGTTGATCCGCGACCTGATCAAGAGGGCCGGCGGAAAGCAAGTCGCGGCCGCTCCTCTTTACCGCAAGAACGGCCACCGCCGCCTCAACGCAAAAGCCGACCCTTACGCGCTCAGGGCCTGGTGCTGGCGCGTGCTTGGTCTTGCCAACGAAAGCCCACCCCAGACCGACTATCAGCCGGGCACAGTGACACCCCAGTTTATGCGGGAAATCGCCAAGCTCAGCATCCATGAGAGTGGCCCGCGTCGGGCGCAGGAGCGCTTGGCCGAGAACGGTATTGCCCTCGTGATCGAGCAGCATTTGCCGCGCACACATCTGGACGGCGCGGCGCTGCGCCTGGGCAATGGACGTCCGGTCATCGGTCTCACGCTGCGCTATGACCGCATTGACAATTTCTGGTTCAGTCTGATGCACGAGTTGGCGCATGTCGGCCTGCATCTGCACAACGGTGAGGACGAATCGTTCATCGACGACCTTTCGCTGAACGTTACCGACCCACTAGAGAAGGAGGCCGACCGACACGCCCGGGACGCGCTGATCCCGGCGGAAATCTGGGAATCGAACCCTGTGCGTGAAAAGGCGACTGTACTGGCGGTCTACGATCTCGCCCAGGAGGTGGGGGTCCACCCGGCGGTTGTCGCCGGCCGCGTACGCCACGAGAAGGGGAACTACCGGCTGCTGTCGCAGCTGGTTGGGAGTGGGAAGGTTCGGCGGCAGTTTGAAGCGAGTGCGCCTGTTACAGAAGAAGGAAATGGATGATACCGACCGTCGCCGCGCGAGTCTCTGAACTGGAGAAGCACTGCGTCCGCTACGAGGTCCGGCGGCTGAACGTTTTCGGTTTGGCCGTCCAGAATCCCTTCTTTCGCCATCACGTCGAGGAGACCAGGACACAACACTATGCAGCTTGAAGCGGGAAGGTACCAGTATGACATCCAAAGGGCAGCAGATTTGCTGGCCGAGTTGTTGGCAGGAAAGACCTACGCGCATGGAGATGACCTATGAGCTACAACGAAGAAGAGATCATGCGTCGTCTGCGCCTCGGCGAGGACAGCGCCTGGGAGTTCAAGCAGGTCGAATTCAGCGGCGACCGGCCGACAAGCCCACGCCGCGAGGACTGGGCCAATGAGATCGCGGCCTTCGCCAATGCCAGCGGCGGCGCGCTGCTCTGCGGCGTCAGCGACGACGGCAACGTGCAGGGCATGTCACGCCAGCAGATCACCAACCTGGACACGCTTCTGGTCGAAATCTGCACAGACGCGATCAAGCCCCCGGTCCGCATCAGTACATATCACCGCGAACTCGCCGACGGCAAACCGGTTCTGCTGGTCGAAGTGCCGCCGGGCGATTCGCTGCACGAAGCACCGGGCGGGAGCTACATTCGGGTTGGCGCGTCCAAGTGCCGCATGACGAGGGACGAGCGTCTGCGTCTGGCGCAGAAGCGGGGCCAGGCGCGCTTCCGCTGGTTCGACGAGCAGCCGGTGGCGGGCACGGGATTTCGGACGCTGGAGGAAGAGCTCTGGAAGCCTCTGCTGAGCGTTGCCGGCGCAGCCGATCCCGAGTCGGCTCTGGAGAAGATGGGTTTCCTTGCGGAGGATGAACACGGTGCAAAGAGGGCCACGGTCGCCGGTCTCCTTCTGTGCAGCCAAGCTCCACAAGAGCGGCTACCCAGCGCCTGTATCACCGCAACCTGCTACCGGGGCAAGGACCGAACGACCGGCCAAATCGATACACAAACGATAACCGGACCGCTTAACCGCCAGATTGCCGAAGCGGTCGCTTTCGCAGTGCGTAATATGCGCGTCGCGGCCCAAAAGGCGCCGGCACGGGAAGAACTGCCCCAGTATAGCGAAGAGGCTTTGTTCGAAGCCATCACCAATGCCGTGGTCCACCGCGACTATTCGATCCAAGGGACGCAGATTCGGCTATCCATGTTTGAAGACAGGGTGGAGATACAGTCTCCCGGAGCGTTGTCGAACAACCTGACAGTTGAAGACTTGGCATACCGGCAATCGACTCGCAACGAGGTCCTGACAACTGCGCTCGGACGAATGCCCGCCGGAGAGATCCGAGGCGCGGGCGGGCGACTGTACGTAATGGAAAGGCGCGGCGATGGCGTACCTATCATCCAGCGCGAAACGAGATCGCTCAGTGGCAGGCCGCCACATTTCGAGCTTGTCGGTGGATCGGAACTCTGCGTCATCTTGCCAGCCGCGCCGCAGGAATTAGCCCCGACCCGTGCCGTCATTACCGTCCGGCACGCAGGCCAACCCGTCGCCGGCGCGGAGCTACTGGCGCTGTTTCCTAACAAGACTTGGAAACAGGCGACGACGGATACATTAGGGCATGCCGTCATTGGGTTGCATACCGCGCATCTGCCGATGTCGGTCTTCGCAGCCGCGGAAGGCTTCGCCGCGCACGTGGAATACGAGTGGATTCCGGATCATGGATCACTTGCTCTGGAACTGAACCGGCAGCCCGGCGGCGGCTCAGTTATTTTCAGCGAAGCAACCGGCTACGTTCCAGGGGTGGCGGGGCGATTGAATCCGAAACGAGATACGCATGACAGGACTTACCTGTACGCTTCCAACGTCGCCATTAACCAGGGCCAGCAGCAGCCGGTCTACTTCCTCTTGGGAGAGGAGTTGCGTCTCACCGACGCCAACGGCCGGGAGATGATGGTGCGGATTGTCGACATTGTGGGGCGGGCCGCGTTGGTGGAGTATCGGCCTTTCGTTAAAACAGACAAGTCGGATTCGGCTTAGAGGGGTTGCGATATGGCAAGTGAGGTGTTGGAAGTAAGTTTAGGCAAGGTTTTTGCGCTTAACGCGGATATAACTATGCCAAACGTGACTGCATCGTCGGCATCTTTTGCGAACGCTAATGGCGCAGCGCCAAATGTGAGAACATCTATCTCAGACAGTATGACTCGGTGCGCCGACTGCATGTCGGCTTAACCGACTACTTCGCCATCTACAACCATGGTTGGGTAGGTGAAGGGACGAGTTGTCTGAATGGATACTTTTTCCCTAAACCCCCCGTCAAACCGGACGTGATAGTTTCCCATCATCCGGCTTTCTCAGTTTTGCCACGCTGAGTGAGTTCTTTCTTTCACTCAGGACGTTGAGTACAGTTTCAGTTGTTCGCATCTCGCGCCCCCTCATCGTACTCTCAGTCATAGCTTCACCTGTCTCCCTTCCCCCTGTAAGTGGCTTTCCCACTTCCCCTGGTCGGTCGTTACTCCGACGAGTACCATGGAGACTCCGTACCCATATGGTTCGCACCACTTAGGGCATCCCGTGTTCCGGTTCACAATCTCCGTAATAGCGACCCTTAGACTCCCTTTGGCGCATCCTTACCCTGCTTCGTTAGCAGGTTCTCCCCCGTTGTCAGGTTCCCACAGGAGTCGTGTATTTCTGTGGGTGTGGTGATGTCTGGATGTCTCTCAAATCCAGTCTTCTAGAGGGTTCGGGTGTCAGTCACGTTTCCCTTGGATGATGTTTTAATCCAGATGGACGCTAGGGTTCCTTTCATAGTCATAGGTCGCAGGTCTTGCCGGTCTAGTATTCTTGTGACTATCCTACTCTCCGGCTTTACTGCCATGCTATTGTCCCCTTACTCTTTCGAGAATTTCCCCTGTCGTCAGGGTTCGGGTAAGACAGTTGACCTTTAGGATATCCTGCTCCTAAGCCTGGTTTTCAGGCAAGTGATTGTGCCGTTCCACGGCGCACAAAGACCGCATCAAAGTCTCAACTATCGCACGCCGGCTGAAGAGTACTTCGTGCTCTAATCTGCGCCGGCCCTATCCAGTTTGTTGGAGTTGATTTTCCTCATTTCGTGGTCTAGTCATTGGGGCCAACCATAGAACTCGCTTACTTCGCCGGCGTCGCCGACGTAAACGAACTCACGCTCTATTACGACTTGGTCACGGCTGAACGCGCCGGCTTTGCATTGGTCTGTTGCCAAGATTGATGTAGAGTCAAGTAAAATTGCGAGCGTAAGCTATCTGAAAATGCACTCTCCATGACACCGGTACGATATCATTCAGGACACTTTCCACCACAAAATCTGGACTGGCAGAGGTTGGTGCCGCTGATCGGTCCGGCCCAAGCCGAGGTAGCCAGATACGAAGGAATGCTCAAAGGGCTACCCAATGCCAATGTGCTTCTGTCCCCCCTCGCCTCGCAAGAAGCTGTCCTGTCCAGCCGCATAGAAGGTACGCAGACGACCCTGACCGAACTATTGACATTCGAAGCGGAGGGGAACCTGTCGGACGAGAGCACGCCGGCGAAAGCCGACATTCGTGAGGTACTGAATTATCGCTTAGCTCTCTATGCCGCATTCGATATATTGAAGGAAATCCCCCTGTCACAGAGACTCATCCGGCAAACACATGAGGTTCTGATGCAGGGAGTGCGGGGACACAACAAGGCGCCCGGCAATTATCGACGCCTGCCCGACACGTGTTGGATTGGGCCGCCAGGTTCAACGATTGAAACAGCCCGGTACATCCCCTGTCCAGTCGAAGAGTTGAATTCCACCATGGATGTACTGGAGTTGTATGTGCATGAGAAGGCGCCGGATACCCTTGTACAACTCGCCATCGTCCACGCAGAATTCGAAGCCATCCATCCATTCCTGGACGGCAACGGACGGATCGGCCGGTTGCTCGTTCCCTTATTCATGTTTACAAAGGAACTCTTATCTTCCCCAGGCTTCTACATCAGCGAATATCTTGAGAGTCATCGCGATGAGTACTACGATGGTTTGCTAGCGGTGTCGCGCGATGATGACTGGACCGGATGGTGCGCGTTCTTCTTGACCGCGGTGACAGAGCAAGCGCGTGCGAATCAGCAGAAGGTTCACGACTTGCTGACGCTCTACGATGAACTCAGAGATTGGGTTGTGGAAGAGACCCCTTCCCAATTCAGTGGCCGAGCCCTGGATTGGGTGTTCGACAAGCCTATTTTCCGTCTAATCGATTTTGTCAATGATGCTGGAATTCCCAAATCTACGGCGCGACGCCTGTTGAATCTCTTCAAATCGCGGGGGATATTAAAGGAGTTGATACCGGGCGGAGGTCGTCGTTCAGCAGTTCTTGCATTCCCAGAATTACTTAACATCGCGGAAGGGCGGAAAGTCTTCTGAGTGCAATCTATTGTAATCAAATGACATTGTGTTTCAATAATTGCGTTTTATGAAACACAAAACTGTTTGATGTCCACAGATGAACAACAAAAGCGGACTCTCGCCAGAATATGCCCGCTTACCCAATGGCCACTCTCACTGAAGCCCACGTCGAACAGGCCGCACTCCTGTCGGAAGGCAGAGCGACGGCCTGCATCGCCAGCGGCAGGCCCATGCCTCGCTATTGAGCGCCGCAAAGCGATTCATCTCCGCATCAGCCCTTCCAGCCGCTCCTTCACATCAGGCCACTCGCTTTCGATGACACTGTAATACACGGTATGCCGATCCACGCCGTCGCGCGCAATCCGGTGGTTGCGCAGTGTGCCTTCCTCCACCGCGCCCAGCCGCAGAATCGCGCGCCGCGACCGTTCGTTGCGGCTGTCCGACTTGAGGCTAACCCGCCGCGCTGACAGGCCCTCGAACGCGTGCCGCAGCAGCAGGTACTTGCACTCGGTATTCACTCCCGTCCGCTGCCACGCGCTCCCGTACCAAGTCATCCCTATCTCCAGCGCCCGGTGCTCCCGCACAATGTCTATGTATGCAGTCGAACCCACCGCCTTGCCCGTATCCAGGTGAATAACCGCAAAGGTTACCCGTGTGCCTGCTGCCGATTCCTCCAGACACGCCTTGATCCAACCCTCCGCGTCAACAACGCTGCCCAGAGCGGGACGAGCCGCGTATCTCCATATCGAGTCCTCCGCGCCCACCGCATACAGATCCGCAGCATGACCCAACTCTAACGGCTCCAGGCGCACCAGGTTGCCGGTCAGCGTGACCGGCTGCGGATCAAAGTTTATCTTCGATATAGCCATATCGGATTGCAGTACGGTCTGCAGTGTGATTCTATCGGACTTCGGAATGGTAATGGCAACCTGTCCGCCAGTCAACTGACTGATGATAGCCGGGTGCAGTCCAAAAAGGTGTGGGATTGAGGAGTGCCTCTGGTCAGCTACACACGCTGCCGGCGAGACGCCCGCGCTCCCAGGAGAATGTCCCCAAATCTGGGATGTACCCTGAGCAAAGGGTGCAGCTCAAGATGGGGGTGATGTGAGAAAATGTGAGCTTGCGTAAAGCCTCCCGACCTTTTATGATTCGGAGTGAACAGGATGCTTGCATCGGTTTCCCACGATGACAGCCCTGTACGCAACACATTTTTTATCATACTCCAGACGAAAAGGAGCGCGAATACCATGACCGACAATATCAGTACAACACTCAGCCGGCGCCGCTTCCTCCAGTGGAGCGCGGTCGGTATTGGCGGCGCCGCCATCGCGGCCTGCGCTGCGCCCGCGGCTCCGGCGGCCGCGCCCGCAGAGGCAGAGATGCCAGCCGAAGAGACTATCACGATTTCCTGGTGGCACCAATGGGGCGGCACCACTGGCATGGCCGCCATGGAGGGCGTCGCCGCCGCCTTCAACGAGGAGGATCGCAACGTTAAGGTCGAACGCCTCCACGTCACGGAAATGAACGACAAGCTGCTCGCCGCCATCGCCGGCGGCACACCGCCCGACGTCGGCGTCTGCTGCGTTCAGTATGCCGAACTCTTCTCGCGCGGCGCGGTCATGCCCATCGACGACCGCATCGACAACAGCGACGTCGTCGGCCGCGACGATTTTGTCCCCGGCCTGCTCGAATCGATGCAGTGGCAGGGCGCTACCTACGGCGTGCCCGGCTTCGAGGCTGGTCCCCGCTACGGCCTTATGTACAACAAGGCCATCATTGATGAGGCCGGCCTCGACCCAGAAAACCTGCCCCACACCTGGGACGAGATGTTTGAATGGCACGTCGAGTTGACCAATTTCGACGCGGCCGGCAACGTCGAGATCGTTGGCTTCGACCCGCGCGACGCCACCGCCGGCAACGGCCCGGCCACCAACATCCCCCAATTCTGGGCCCTCACATACGGCCTCGACATGTGGGACGACGAGACCAGCACCTTCAACTACGACAACGAACTCTTCGCCAGCGCCCTGAATACGATCAAGCGCTTCACCGACCACGTCGGCGTGCAGCAGATGGAGTCCTTCCGCTCCAGCTTCGGCGGCTGGACCCAAAGCCCGTCCTCCTCCTTCCCCAGCGGCGTTCAGGCCATGATTGTTACCGGCTACTATGCGCCCGGTGAACTTTTCCACTCCGCCCCCGACAAGGATTTCGGCGTCGGTTGGGTCCCCGTCTCCGAAGACCGCCGCGACGTCAACTTCCAGAACGTCGGCGGCCATCCGATGTACATCCCCAACGGCGTCACCAATGTCGACGCCGCTTTCGAGTTCATCGAGTTCTGTTCCGACGAAAAGGCCCAGAACGTCATCTTCGACAGTACCGGCTGGCTCGGCGGCCGCAAGGCTCTCTACGACCCCGACCTGCCCAAGTACCAGCGTTACGAAAACCTGGACTGGTTCCTGCGCTCGGTCAACGAGGCCGATGAACTGTGGGCCTGCCCGGTCATCCCCATCCAGGGCTTCGTCAACCAGCAGCGGTCCCGCACCTACGAATCCGTCATCTTCGGCGACAAGGATGCCGAACAGGCCGCCGCCGACATGCAGGTAGCCTGCACGGAGGAACTGCTCAAGCAGTTTCCCGAGTTGGTAGGTTAAAAAAGAGGCGAGACATACCAGTGGCTGGCGGCCTTCTTCACCAACCGCCAGCCACTGATCACGGGCCACGAAAATGTCACAAAACTGGACTCCCGCCCAAACTCGCAGCCTTCTCAAGGGGCTGGCCTTCATCTCACCCTGGCTGGTGGGCTTTGCCGGCTTCGTCCTCTTCCCGATCGCGGCCTCCGCCTATTTCAGTCTGACCCGCTACGATGTCCTGCGCCCGGCCCGCTTCATCGGCCTGGAAAACTACATTGAGCTGTTCACCAAGGATGAGATCTTCCGCACCGTGCTCGGCAACACCGTCTACCTGGTGGTGATCGGCGTGCCGGCCGGGCTGGTGGTGGCCTTTCTTCTCGCCAGCCTGCTCAACCGCGATATGAAGCTCCGCCCCTTGTTCCGCACCATCTTTTTCCTGCCGGTGCTGGTGCCGGCCGTGGCCTCCGCCGAGGTGTGGCGCTGGGTTTACAACACCAACTATGGGGTGATCAACTCATTCATCAAGAGTTGGGGGCTGGCGGTCATCCCCTTCATCTCCTCCGTGGAGCTGGCCAAACCGTCCCTGATCCTCATTCACGTGTGGGCACAAGGAACTGCCATTATCATTTTCCTGGCGGCATTGCAGGACGTGCCCAGTTCGCTGATGGACGCGGCCGAAGTCGACGGCGCCAACGCCCTACAACGTTTTTGGCACGTCACCATTCCCATCTGTACGCCGGCGATCCTGTTCGTGATGCTCACCGGCATGATCGGCATGTTCCAATACTTCACCCTTGGCTGGCTGCTCACCCAAGGCGGGCCCAATGAATCGACCGAGTTCTTCAGCCTCTATCTTTACCGCAACGCCTTCCAGTTCTTCAAGATGGGGTACGCCTCGGCCCAGGCCTGGATCTTGTTCGTAGTTATCCTGATCTTTACGCTGCTCATCTTCCGTAGCTCCGCACGCTGGGTCTACTATGCTGGTGAATCCGACTAAACCCGGGCGCCGCCAGCAGGCCGGAAACTGACGCCATGCAACGAGTTGAAGCCGCCGTTTCGAACGCCGGAACCACATTCATCCAAACCTCCCCGTACAGGATGGCCAGGCGCGCGCTCTTCTATATATTCATGGTCGTTCTTGCCCTCATCTTCGCCGGTCCACTCTTGTGGATGCTCTCGACTTCCTTCAAGACCGACCCGCAGGTCTACACTGTGCCGCCCATCTGGATCCCAAATCCTGTGCGCCTGGTCAACTACCCGGAGGCGCTCTCCTCCCGCCCCTTCGGCATCTATACCTTTAACACGCTGAAATATGCCCTTGGCGCGGTGACCGGCGCGCTGCTCTCCAATACCTTGGTCGCCTACGGCTTCGCCCGCATCCGCTGGCCCGGACGTGACATCTTCTTCATCATCTGCCTCTCGACGATGATGATCCCGTTCCAGGTGCGCATGATTCCGCTCTATCTCACCTTCAAGAATCTCGGCTGGCTAAACACCTATCTTCCTCTCGTGGTGCCGACTTTCCTTGGGGTGAACGCCTACTATACGTTCCTACTGCGCCAGTTCTTCCTCACCATCCCCAGCGAACTTTCCGATGCCGCGCGCGTCGACGGCTGCACCGAACTGGGCATCCTCATTCGTATCATCCTGCCTCTGGCCAAACCAGCGCTGGCGGTTATCGGGCTGCTCCAGTTCATGTTCGCCTGGGACAACTATATCGGACCGCTGATCTATCTCAACAACGAGTCCTTATATCCGATCGCGCTTGGCCTGCAACAGTTCCGCACCATGTTCCAGGAAGAACTGATGTGGCCCTACATGATGGCGGCCAGCACCGCCGTGGTCGCGCCGGTCATCATCCTCTACTTCTTCGTCCAGCGCACTTTCGTCGAGGGCATCTCCATCACCGGCCTGAAAGGGTAAGAGCAGTGGCTAGCGGTTAGTGGTCTGTTCTGACCGGCGGCGTTTTCGCGCAACAACCTCAAATTCACAGATCAAGGTGAAGAACTATGCCAACCGACACGCGGCCCAACATTCTCTTCATCTGCGTAGACCAGTGGCGCGCCGACGCCCTCAGCCTGACCGGCCACCCCGTCGCTGAGACGCCCCACCTGGACCGGCTGGCTCGTGAGGGCATCAACTTCACGCAGGCTTATGCGGCCACGCCCACCTGCGTGCCTGCGCGGGCGACGATCTTCACCGGTCTCAACCAGCGCCATACCGGCTTTGTCGGCTATAACGACCAGATCGACTGGCACTACGATTGCACGATGCCCGGCCTGCTGGCAGAGGCCGGCTACCATACGCAGTGCGTCGGCAAGATGCACACGCACCCCTCGCGCAATCTGATGGGCTTCCACAACGTTGTCCTCCACGACGGCTACCTGCACCGCGAACGGTCCAAGCGCGATGACTACGGCCTGGTCGACGACTACACGCCGTGGCTGCGGGAGCGGCTAGGGCCGCAGGCGGACTATATCGACACCGGCGTCGGCTGCAACGGCTACGCGGCGCGTCCCTGGGTCTACGACGAGATGCTGCACCCGACCAGTTGGGTCACCACAATGGGCATCGACTTCCTGCGCCGCCGCGATCCGACCAAACCCTTCTTCCTGATGCTCTCCTACCACCGGCCGCACCCGCCGCTGGACCCGCCTGAGACTTTCCTCGACCGCTATCTGACGAAGCCGCTGCCGGACCCCATCATGGGAGACTGGGCGCCCGATTCTCTACCGGTGCGGGGACTGGACAGCCCGATTCCGACCGACGCGGCGCAGCGCGACTACGCGCGGCGCGCCTACTACGCCCAGCTCAGCCATATCGACTACAGCCTCAACCGCGTTTTCCAGGCGCTGTTTGAGAACGGCGAACTCGACAACACTGCCATCGTGTTCACCTCGGACCACGGTGAGATGCTCTACGACCATAACCATGTGGCCAAGGGCTATCCCTTCGACAGTTCGGCGCGCCTGCCATTTATTTTGCGGCTGCCGCGCGCGGGCAGCCCGCACCACCAGTCGCGGCAAGCCGATGACCCGCTGCGGCAGGTCCATCAGGTCGTCGAGCTACGTGATCTGCTGCCGACCTTCTGCGACCTCGCCGGCCGCGACGCGCCCGCGCACGTCGACGGCCGCAGCATCCTTCCTCTCACGCGCGGCGAAACCGGCGGCTGGCGCGAGCATTTGCACGGCGAGCATTTCCTGCAACAGGACTCAAACCAATGGTTGACCGATGGGCGGGAGAAGTATGTTTGGTTTAGCCAGACAGGGCGCGAGTTGCTGTTTGACCTGGAGGAGGACCCGACGGAACTGCGTGACCTCTCGACAGCGCGCCAGCAGCGTGCGGCCTACTGGCGCGAACGCTTGATTGCGGAGCTGGATGGCCGCGAGGAGGGGTTTGTGCAGAACGGGAAACTGGTGAGCGGAATGCCGCAAAGGCCGACGCTGGTCGACGCTGGACAATACCTGGAGCGATGAGTTTAGTGATTGGAGATTGGTGACCTGCCAGCGGTGTTTGGTACGAATACACAGGAATTGCATTTGGCGCCAAAATGCGATGCACGTTGGATGGAGCTGGTATTTGTCGCAGTGGTCCGATGCTGCTCCGCGATAAACAGGGTGATTTTCGGTACACCGTCAACTGAAACCGTTCCGCTTAACACCGCCGACACCCCTTGCGAAAGTAGGCGCCAGAGCCGATTCGTTCGAAGAATAGGGGAGAATCCAAGCCCTCTCTGTCCCTTTGCATTACGATATCCTGAATCGAGTCGCCGAACCAGATAGATTTGCTGGTCGGGTTGATTCCCACCGTCTGACCGATCCGATCGGAGAGATCGTGATGCTGCTGATATTCCATCCAGATTTGGCTGGCATGGTGTGAGTCGGCATCTGTCCAGTCTGGATATTTCATGATTTGTTCCTCCTATTCGTCACTTCTCCTTGCAGCCTGACAACCGGGAACAGTTACAGAAAGCGTCAAAAGGCAACGGCTTATCAAGCAATTTCAGGAAATCCCAATATGAGTCCCGTTTGGTGCCACGAGGTCTCGTTTCCAAGAGTGCGTCCTCCGGCGCGAGTACGCCCGCTCATTTCTCTCCGCTCCCCAGAGACGCTAGTTCTCATTGGGAAATCCCGCTAATACACCGGAATCCTCTCCTTCTCCAAAATCCGATGCACATTTGCCGCGGCCAGCGGATATTTATCGTTCGGCAGGTGTTCCAGCATCATGTAACCGTCGGGATGCCCGTCATGCCACAGGCGCAGCGCGGTCGCCAGGTCCAACTCCCCCTCGCCCGGAATCTCTTCGTCCATATGGGTTACGAAGCCGTCTCGCACGCTGATATCCTTACAGTGCCCGTGCGTACTGATCGGCCCCATGCAGTCAAATATATGCCGCAGACGCGTCCTGCTGTCATACACCTGGTACAGTGCCTGGAAATGATTGACGTAGTCCATCACCACCCGCAGCCGCGTGCTGCCCACATCACGAATGATGGCGCGGTTGAACTCCGGCGAGTTCATAATCGTCAGCAGATGCGTTTCCACGGCGACGGTCTGACCGATCGCTTCGGCCGCCTCCGCCAGCCAGCGTAAAGATTCCAGCAGCAGGGCGCGGCGCCCCGGCTGGTGATTGTCCGGGTGGGGGCTGTAGGCGCCATTGGGGCTGAGGCTGCCGCTGCGGATCAAGGCAACATGGCCGCCCAACTGGCGCGCAACTCCAAGTCCGCGGCGAATATCCTCCAGCAGCCGCGTGCGCGTCCCCTCATCGGGGTCGAACAAGCAGGCCTGGAAGCCGATGCCGACCTGCACAATGTCCATGCCTTCGTCGGCAAAGAGTCGCCGCACCCGCTGCCAGACCGGCGCAGTGGCCGGCGGCGAACCGCTGGCGGAAACGGAAAGACCAACTCCAGTCAACTGCAACGCCTGAATCGCAGCCAGATGCGGAAGGCTGATCTCCGCAGGATCAGCGGGCAACATGCCGACAACGCCTAATCTCATAAGACAACTCCATTTTGTGATCAGCGGTCAGCGCAGTGGTTGGCCTCTAACCACTAAAGTTGACATCCGCTGAACATACTGTAGAATCTGTTCATTCCCACCTCAATATATCATCAGATATTAGTGAAAAACGCAAACGGCCGCACCAACACTGCTGGACACACTTTTCATCCCAATCACGCGGCGAAAAGTGTATGAAAGAGCGAAGCGCCTGCCTCTCAGGGGGAACACGATGCCTGAAATGGACAATCAACCCACCGGCCTGGCGCAAGTACTCTCCTACGTGGACGCCCACCAGCAGGATTTTATCGACCGCCTGCTGGCCTATGTCGCCCAGCCCAGCATCAGCGCCCACGGGGTCGGCATCAGGGAGACGGCTGACTTTCTGTTCAGCTACCTGCAGGAACTGGGCATGGAGACGCGGCTGCTGGGCATGGAGGGCGAACACGCCGGCTGGCCTTTCGTATACGGCCGCCACAGACAGCGTCCGCAGGCGCCGACGGCTCTGCTCTACGGCCATTACGACGTGCAGCCGCCCGATCCTCTGGACGCCTGGATGTCGCCGCCATTCGAGCCGGAAATACGCGACGGCCGCATCTGGGGGCGGGGCGTGGGCGACAACAAGGGGCAGCATTTGGCCCAACTTCTGGCGATCGAGTCGTGGCTGGCGGTCACCGGTGGCCTGCCCTGCAACGTCATCGTCCTGCTCGAAGGCGAGGAGGAGATCGGCAGCCCCCATATCAGCGACTGCGTGCGCGCCCACCGCGCCCTCCTCGCCGACGCCGACCTGGTGATTACCGCCGACGGTCCGGTCCACGAAAGCGGCCTGCCCTGCATCAAGTTCGGCCCGCGCGGCATCGCTTCGTTCGAACTGCGCGTGACGCACGCGCAGCGGGACTTTCACTCCGGCAACTGGGGCGGCGTCGCGCCCAACCCGATCTGGACACTGGTGCATCTGCTGGCCACGATGAAGAACAGCCGCGGCGCCATCACCATCGACGGATTCTACGACAACGTCGCGCCGCTCAGCGAGCTGGAACGTGAGGCGTTGGATGCCCTGCCGGTGGATGTGGCGGCGGTGATGGAGGGCGCCGGCCTGGCGCGCCTGGATGAACCTCAGGAACGGCCTTTTTTCGACCGCCTGGCCGCCTGGCCGACCTTCACCGTCAACGGCTTCCACGGCGGCTACGGTGGGCCGGGAACGAAAACGGTGCTGCCTCACCAGGCGACGGTGAAATGCGATATGCGGTTGATCGAGAATCAGCGCGTCAACGAAATCCTGGACAAGGTGGAGGCGCATGTCCGCCGCCACGCGCCCGAGGTGGAGGTGATCCGCCAGGGCGGCATGGAGCCGTCGCGCACGCCGCTGGACTCACCCTACACGCGGCCGCTGCAACGGGCCTTCCGTGCCGCCCAGGGCATCGATCCCCTCCTCATCCCGGCGATGGGCGGCAGCCTGCCCGACTATGCCTGGACCAAAATACTGGGCGTACATTCATTCACCACGCCCTACGCCAACCATGACGAGGCCAACCATGCCCCCAACGAAAACCTGGAGGTGCAGCGCTTCATCGCCGGCATACGCACCGGCGCCGCGGTGCTGGCCTATCTGGGTGAACATAGTTGAGTCGTTCGTAGCAGGCAGTGTCCCAGCAGGATCGTCCACTGAAAACCAATAACCGAAAGCGAAAAGCTCGAAAGGAGCCGTCATGTTACGTGTAGGCATCATCGGATATGGCCGCCGCATCTCCCACATGGCCAAAGGGTTGGATATCTTCGGCATCCCTTACCGGGTGACAGCGGTCGCCGACCCGCGCAGCGACCGCATCCAGGCTGACAACGATCCCTTCCTCGCCGATACCCGCTTCTACACCTCCGCCGACGAACTGCTGGCCGCGGCCGACGAGTTGGACGGTATCATGATCGGCACCCGCTGCAATATGCACACGGAAATGGCCCTCAAAGTAGCGCCCACAGGGCTCCCCCTTTTCCTGGAAAAGCCGGTCTCAATCACCTTCGACGAGGTGCGCCGCCTCCACGCCGCCTACCAGGACTACCCCGCGCCCACCGTCGTCTCCTTCCCGCTGCGGCTCAGCCCTATCGCGCAGAAGGTGCGCGAGATCATCGAATCGGACCAGGTGGGCAGCATCGAGCAGGTGGTCGCCTTCAACGATGTCGGCTACGGCAGCGTCTATTTCAGAAGCTGGTACCGCAACTATGAACAGAATGGCGGGCTGTGGCTGCAAAAATTCACCCACGACGTCGACTACATCAACTACCTTCTCAAAGCGCGTCCGCGCTGGGTCAGCGCCATCAACGCCCGCCGCGTCTACGGCGGCAACAAGCCCTTCGACCTGCAATGCAAGGACTGCCCGGAGCTGGAGACATGCCCGGAGAGTCCCTTCGTGCGCTTCCGCAGCGGCTTTGAAGGCGGCCGCGTCCGCTTTGCCGAAGAGCAGGTCTACCGCGACGATCAGTTCTGTGTCTTTTCCGAGGGGATGGAGCTGCAGGATATGGGCAGCTGCATGTTGGAATATGAAAGCGGCGTCCAGGCCAGCTACACCCAGAACTTCTTCACCCGCTACCGCGCCGCCCGCCGCGGCGCCCGCCTCTATGGCTATCGCGGCATCATTGAGTTTAACTGGAATGAGAACTATATCAAGCTGTTCAGCCACACGTCGCCCGTGGTGGAGACGATCGACTTCAGCGGTGATATGCCCCACTTCGGCGGCGACCGCGAGCTGAGCTTCGACTTCCTGATGGCGATGCGCGACCGGCGGCCCTCCCGCAGCCCCATCGACGCCGGCATTCTCAGCGCCTTGACCTGTCTGTGGGCACGCGAATCGGCCAACAACCGCCAAGGCTACGAAGTCGTCATGCCGGAGGCGGAGGCAGTGGTTGGTGCCTAGAGCGAACTTATCACTGCAGCTCAGATCAGGAGCAGGAGCAGTCCTACGAGGCCGATCAGGCCGGAGATGTGGTCGATCTGGAGGATGAACCAGAGCGCAAGGCCGTGCACAGCGACGCGGGCGGCCCACGCGCCCCAGCGGTGCGGTGCCGCGGCCAGTGCGGAGATCAGCACGAACCACAGGTATGGAGTCAGCGCGCCCCACTCCATGCCGGTGCGCACGAATTCCCAGCCCGCCCAAGCCAGCGAGAGCATCCGCAGCCCGGTTGCCGCGCCGGCCCGGGGATAGGCGGCCGCCAGGTGGGCCAGCCACGTCCACGGCGCGGCGTAGGGTGCGCCGATAAACCAGCAGGCGCCGACCGCGATCAGCCACTCCAGCGTGCCGGCCACCAGTGGCGCAACCGACATTTGACAGAGGAGGCCCCAGCCGCGGTCCTGCTGCAACAGCGTCCTATAGGTAGCCACGCATCTCCTCCAGCGCCTCGTCGCCCAGCGATTTGGCCGCGCTGGCCATGTAAGCCAACTGCTCCGAGACCAGCGACGAGAAGGCGAAAAACAGATTGAAGGCCCGCAGCGGCGTGGTCAGATAGAAGCTGGCATCGGTCGCCATGTCGAAGATCTGAGACGGCCAGTAGAGCGCGATCAGGAAGGACATCCCGGACCACTCTTTGGCCAGCTTGCCGTACTCGATCGTAAAGACCGAGCCATAGTTGGCGCTGTTAAACTTGAGGCTCTTGCGGCCGAGGATGGAGCCGAACAGCCAGATGTAGAAGCCCACTCCGGCCATGTAAGGGTTCGTCTTGGCGCGGTAGGCCATGCCGCTCGACACCATCTGAATGCCGGTGGTCAACATCCAGATCAGCATCGTCATGATGACGCCCCAGTTGGAGATCGGGTTGTTGAACACGTAAAAGAGGGTTTCCCCCTGGATCCGCCCCTGCACCCAACCCATGCTCCCCAACAGGTCGGCCACAAACATGGCCGCCACCAGCGCCAGAATCGGTCTTGAAGAGAGCAGAGCTACACGTCCAATCGAGGCTTTGGCAATATCGTTTCTCACGGGTCGCTCCTTGCTGGTTATTTCGTGCCCTTCTGCCTGCGGCGGAGACCGGCATTCACCGGGCCGCGAGGTCATGTTCTACAGATTATAGCACAAATGTTCTAATATGTCAAGGGAGATCGGGCTGGATTTCGCGCTGAATTTGGAGGGAAAGGCCGATCTGATGCTGGAGTGCTTTGAATGCGTGAAAAGGGACTAAGGTCGTAGCCGACGATTTCGTGGGCATAAGGTTCTGGTCGGGACCGCCAGTGAAACAAATCCCGTGCGAGAACAGGCCCCGCAAGAGATCTGGGCAATATTTGTGCCCTGCAGCGGGAGGCGCAGGCGTTGTTGGGGGATATCAGGGGCGGGACATCATAAAACGCGCGCAGGCTGGGAAAGTGCGGTATGCTGTAAAGTGAAATGCGCAGTCTACGCCAAGGATCTTGGTTTTCGACAGCGCTCACCAAGATAAGTAAATGGGAATAGACTTGGCAATACCTCTTGAATTTATTGTTGAAGGCGTACCTGTGTCTCAGCAGACCCGTAGAAGGGAACGACTGAGGACGTGGAGGCAGGAGGTATGCAGTGTCGCCACACGAAAATGGAACGAAGAGCCATCCAATGCCGGGGCACTCATGGTGACGATAACTTATGTCTATGATGAAGATCCTCTTGACGTAGACAACATTCCGAAGCCTATTCTGGACGCATTGAAGAGACTAGTCTATTCCGATGATGATCAGATAACTGATATGTTTTGCCGCAAGTGAGATTTGAATGCCGACTTGCAAGTTCAGCGTTTCTCACCCGGATTGAATGAAGCGCTCGCAAAATCCACGCCCTTTGTCCATATTATTGTGGACTATGCGCCAGACCAGGGGGTGATAAGTTGATCGAAGACATAGAGATTGTTGAACATAACTTCGTTGAAAAGAAAGCGGCAGAGTATCGCAGCAAAGGCTATGAGATAATGAGGGACTGCCCGCTGGACTTCCTGCCCGGCTTCCGCGCCGACTTGGTCGTACACAAAGATGGCGAATCGAAGGTGATCGAAGTCAAGTCCAGGACCACATCAGCCAGATCACCTGGAATGAAGGAGTTGGCGGAGATTCTGTACAACAAGCCCGGTTGGAGCTATGAACTTATGCTTGTTGGGGAGCCGGAAAAGCTGGACTCGCCTGCAGGCGCGCAATCGTTTGCCAAAGAAGAAATCCTCCAGCAGCTTGATGAGGCGAAGAAGGCGCTCGAACACAGCCTGAGTGAGGCTGCCTTTCTGCTGGTCTGGTCGGCTTTCGAAGCGACCACCAGAGACCTGATTGCGGCGGAGGGAGTCTCTATTGCTCGCGTCACCAAGACCGGCCATGTCCTCGATCAGGCAGTCCATCACGGAGTGATCTCCCGCGAAGACTATGACTATCTGGCCAATATGAGGAGATACCGAAACGCCATTGCCCACGGCTTCGAGGTAAACGATTTCAGCGATGACAAAGTGACGGAGTTGATTGCTGTCGTCCTGCGTCTCCTGGATTCCGAACCTGAGTTGACGTGAAGGGACGAGTTAGCTGCAAGCATTGCCTACGTAGGCGCCCCTCGCCGACGTGAGAAGTTCCTCATCTGCCTCTTAAAGTGGTATACTCCCTCCCACTATTAATGTTTACACCTCTAAACGTTAATAGTGGGATCCGTTATGCAAATAACGTTAATAAGGGGATTGTCCACCATGCAGCGCGGCGAAATCGGCAGCTATGAAGTTACGATCACCGGAGAAGAGCAGGTACGCGCCTTTGTCCCGCTGCCTCTGCCGCCCCAGCCCCAGTTGGTCCTGGACGGCAAGCTGCAGCAGACGTTTGAAGCAGCGCTACTGGCCCTGGGTCGTCTCGACGGCGTCACAACTCTCCTACCGGACCAGGCACTTTTTCTATATGCCTACGTGCGCAAGGAGGCCGTGCTCTCTTCCCAGATCGAAGGTACGCAATCATCGCTGTCCGACCTCCTGCTTTTCGAGTTGGAGGGAGTGCCCGGCGTCCCACTCGATGATGTCGTCGAAGTCTCGAACTACGTAGCCGCGCTAGAGCATGGCCTGCGTCGCCTAAAGGAAGGCTTCCCGCTGTCAAACCGACTGCTGCGCGAGATCCACGGCGTGCTGCTGTCGCGGGGGCGGGGCAGTGACAAGACCCCCGGCGAGTTCCGCCGCTCCCAGAACTGGATTGGCGGCTCCCGCCCCGGCAACGCCGCCTTCGTCCCGCCGCCGTATCGCGCCGTGCCCGACTGCATGGCCGAACTGGAACGCTTCCTCCACACTAGAGAGGACGGGTTGCCCCTGCTATTGCGCGCCGGCCTGGCTCACGTGCAGTTCGAAACCATTCACCCCTTCTTTGACGGCAACGGGCGCGTCGGCAGACTGCTGGTCACACTGCTGCTGTGCCAGGCAGGTGCGCTGCGCGAACCGCTCCTCTACCTGAGCCTCTATTTGAAGCAACACAGGGAAAGATACTACGACTTGCTCAACTACGTGCGCCATAGCGGTGACTGGGAGGAATGGCTCGCCTTTTTCCTCGAAGGCGTGCAGGTGACGGCCACGGGCGCTGTCGATGCTGCCCAACAGATCACCCAGATGTTCCAGAAAAACCACAACCGTATCGAAAAGACCGGACGCCGGGCTGGTTCGGCTGTGCGCGTGCATGAAGCGCTAAAAGCGCGCCCGATCCTGCACCTGTCCGAGGTCTGCAGGCGCACGACGCTCTCCTTCCCGACCGCAACGAGGGCGATGGAACTACTTGTTGAGCTCGGGATTGCACGTGAGATCACGGGTAAGCGCCGTGACCGGCTGTTTGTGTATGACCAGTATCTTGCAATCCTCAATGAGGGGACTGAGGCGGCGTAGCGTCGGGCGTCGCCCGCCACCCCCATTCCACTCGATCGGGAATCAGCATTGCAATAATAATAAAGCAAATAGGGAGAGGCACCGGATTGTCAAGACGATACGGGGATCGCTGGCATGGAAGAGTTCGACGATTCAGTCTATCCAACAGAGTTGAGCAACGCGGAGGAGGACATCCCCTTCTGAACCTGTTCTGCCCAGATATTCTCCCGCGCCGACTGAATCTGCGACGTGCCTCCGAAACTACATACTTCTTAACCCAGGCCCGCCCCCTTTACCCCTGATACCCAAGTTGCTCTCTGGCCCGCAACCTGTTATACTTGCAGGCAATCGTTGTTAGCTTGTATGATTTGATAGAGTTGTGCGTCTGAAGTGGGTTCTGCCCACTTTTCTTGTTCTACGGGATCGTTGCCTGCGATACCTGTTCGGAGCGCTTGTCTACCTGCCTCTGTGTCTTCGTCTGCTGGCGACTTCATCTCCCGGACATCTGGCAGCGGCCAAAATGCTGAGGTGTCAAGTTTTCAGGAGTAGTTGAACAAAAATGTCTAAAGAACTCATCGCTGGGATCAATCAGGTTGCAGTTGATAAAGACCTCGACAATGAGGTGATTTTCGACGCAATCGAGGCTGCGCTCATTTCAGCCTACAAGCGCAACTACGGTTCTGTCGCCAATGTGACGGCTGAGGTGGACCGGGCGACGGGCGATATGAAGGTGTTCGCTGAGAAAGAGGTTGTTGAAGATATCCTCAACGCGAATACCGAGATTCTGTTAGATGATGCCAAAACGGTGGTGCCGTCTTCTGAATTGGGCGATGTCGTTCTGGTGCAAAATACCCCCGACAACTTCGGCCGTATTGCCGCCCAGACCGCCAAACAGGTGATCCTACAACGCATTCGAGAGGCCGAACGGGACACCGTATACGAAAACTTTGTCCACAAAGTTGGGGAGACCATCACTGCCCAGGTCCGCAGTATCGATCTCGTCTCCGGCGCTGTCACTATTCTGATCGATGACAGACACGAAAACCTTCTGCCCCGCGAGGAGCAGATCCCGTCGGAGAACCTGCGCCGGGGAGATTATATCAGTCTGTATGTGGTGGATGTGCACCGCAGCAGTCGCGGCCCGATGATCAAGCTGAGCCGTACCCATCGCGATCTTCTCCGCCGCCTGATGGAACAGGAAATCCCGGAAGTGCGGGATGGCACAGTCGAGATCAAGGCCATTTCCCGCGAGCCCGGCGCACGCAGCAAGGTGGCGGTGATGGCGACGCTGCCCGGCGTCGACCCGGTCGGCAGTTGTGTGGGCATGCGCGGCATGCGCATCCAAAATATCGTAACTGAATTGGCGGGCGAAAAAATCGATGTCGTCGAGTGGAGCAGCAATCTGCGTACCTATATCTCCAATGCGCTCGGACCGGCCAAAGTTCAAAGTGTGATCCTCGAAGAAGACAGCAACATCAAGACCGCAATCGTCATTGTGCCGGATCGACAACTCAGCCTGGCCATTGGCAAGGCGGGGCAGAATGCCCGTCTCGCAGCCAAACTGACGGGATGGCGGATCGACATTAAAAGCGAAACCGAAGCCCACGCAGAAGGACTGGACCTGCTGGCGGCCGAACAGGCGCAGTTGGCGGGCGGTGAACAAGACCTGCTCAGTATGGCAGAGAAGATTCTGCGCGACAAAGATGAATCCTCGACAAGCGAAGATGCCTTCCGGCAGGCCGCGGCGCTGCTGCAGCAACGGGATGCCGCAAATAGATCGGCCGACCAGAGCACAGCGACCGAGTGGCCCGACTCGTTGCCGCCGCAAGACGACGAACGCGGCCTTGGCGTTGATGCAGAGGAGGCGTTGAGCGCTTTCGAGCGGGCGGCGGCGGCTGTCCAGGGGGAAGAACCGCCTATCACTTCCTTCGACGATTTTGCCGTGGCAGAACCAGAGCCGCCTAGCTTCGGCGAGATGCTGGATGATAAGGACGATGTTCGAGAAGAGAGCGACGAAAGTTCTGATGCAATAGAGGAGAGTGAACAGCCCACACTTCATCCCTCGGAATTGCCGGCGGAACCGACAGAGGAAGAGCCCATGTTGGAACGCCCTCTCAGACCTGAAGAGTTGCCCCAGGTAATTACGGCCGACATGCTGCGCCAACGCATGGCCGCACGCCAGCAGGGAAGCTCTTTCGGCCCTGCCATTGGTTCACCGGACGATCTGGAAGTGCCCCCTGAACTGCTCGATTCTCTGGATGCAGCCGAAGAGTCCGACGATGAGACTGAGGAGCAGGAACGCAAACACGGTAAGGCTCGCCGCGGCACCCCGACAACGCCGAAGAGACAGCCAAAACGCCAGAGAGCGCGTCGGGCACGGGGGGGCGATGTCGACTTGAACGAAATCGATGACGATGAGTTCAACACCTAGGGTGGCTGGTAGTTTGTGAATCGTGCCTGGTAAACGTCACCCGCAACGCAACACCGAAGATGACAGAACAGGCAAGCGGACAGAAACAGCGACGGGGCGCCCTTCAGGCCCCCCAGCGGATGTGCATTGCCTGCCGGGAATCAGATGGAAAGCGCGCCCTGATTCGTCTGGTTCGGGTTGCAGACGGGGTCGTCTTGGATGAGACCGGCAAAAGGGCCGGCCGCGGCGCATATGTCCACCCGCAGATCATCTGTTGGGAAAAAGCGCTGACCGGTTCGTTGATACAGAAAGCGTTGCGAACAAAAATCAGCGCCGAAAACCTGATGACACTTTCTGCGTCCGTGTCAACTCTGTTGCCCGTAACGGACGAGACCGCGTAGCGAGGAGCGAGAGGCCAAGTCCAGCAGCTACTCTTCACTGACTGTGAACCCCTCCTCAAATTAAGATCTTTAGCGCGGACTGTAGAACTGTGCACTGTATGATTAAGGGGAGAGCTGTGATTACATTGCAAACGTTTCGCCTGTTCTTGCACAATGCAAATAGCAGGTTTTCAATGCAAGAGTACATTCGCTGATTGACAGGGAATATCCGATGAACATAAGCCGATTGTCCGCTCCCTGACATGTGCCGGCATAGTGGGCTAACATTGGCTGTACTGCAGTTTGGGATGGAGAGGGGGAAGGCTACAGGGAAGCGAGAGGTTGTTGTGTAACGACGACTTGTCTATCCACCGCAAGTGCCTCTTGGCTCCCCACATCTGACCTTCACCGCATATACCTGTGCGCGCTTCCCGTCCCAACCAAAAACCTGTGTAAAGTTTGAGAAGGAGCACGCAACTTGGAGCGTGAACGCTTCTCAGCCTCCGCCCCCTGTGTTCAGAGGGAAGTTTCCGTTGTCAATTTTAAACCGCGCGACGGCATGCAAAGCTGGGCACCGGAAGCTTTAGACGAAAGAAAGGGAAAAATGGTAACCGCAACAAAAGATCCTATGAAGATCGAGGATGGCAGCCCCGCAGACGGTGCCTCCAACGGTGAATCCGCTGGGCTGCCTTCTTCCATCATTGTGGAGGAGTATGTCACCGTCCGCGCATTAGCCGAACGAATGGATCGCAGCCCAATCGATCTCATCAAAGTGCTTATGCAGTTCGGCATTATGGCGCCGATCGATCAAACTCTCGATCATGATACAGCCGCCATCGTGGGTGAAGAACTCGGCATCGAAGTGCTGTGGCCGGTCCTGGACGACGAGTTGCCGGAGAAGGCCCCCACCGAGGATCGAAGGCCCAAAGAACGGGTCATGATCCAGGAGATTGTGGCCGAAGAGGCGGAAAGAAATCTCGTGCCGCGGTCACCGGTTGTGGCGGTCCTCGGACACGTGGATCATGGCAAAACAACGCTCCTCGATCGCATCCGCCGCGCCAATGTGGTGGATACGGAAGCCGGCGGCATCACGCAGCATACCGGCGCCTATCAGGTGAATGTCGACGGCAAGAAAATCACCTTCCTCGATACTCCCGGCCATGAGGCGTTCACAGCGATGCGGGCTCGCGGCGCGCAGGTTACGGACATCGTTATCCTCGTCGTTGCCGCCGACGACGGCATCATGCCCCAGACGCGGGAGGCGATCAGCCATGCCAAGGCAGCCGGTGTGACAATAATCGTTGCGATCAACAAGATCGATCGCCCCAACTCCAACATAAACCGGGTGATGGAGGATCTGTCGGTCGAAAACTTGACGCCGGAAGAATGGGGCGGCGAAACTATCACTGTGCCGATCAGCGCGCTCAACGGTGACGGTGTCGACGATCTGTTGGAAAATATCCTGGTCATCGCCGAGCTGGACCAGCACAGTGCCAATCCCAAAGGTCAATGTGTCGGCACGGTGATCGAGGCGGAGTTGGATAAACTACGCGGGATCACAGCAACCTTGCTCGTCCAGAACGGGACCCTGAAACGAGGGGATTCGGTGGTTGTCGGCGAAAACTGGGGACGTATCAAGGCAATGTTCGATTACGAAGGGAATCCGTTGAAGATCGCCGGGCCGAGCACGCCGACCATTATTCTTGGCCTCAATGGCGTTCCGGCCGCCGGCGAAGTCTTTACTGTGACCAAAAACGATAAAGCAGCCCGCGTGCTTGCTGCCGAACGGCAAAATCAGACCGCTCGAGCTACCCGGATCACTTCACATCTGCCGATGACGCTGGAGGATATGTTCGCCCGCGTCGAAGGCGGAGAAGCCGAAACCCTCAATATCATCCTGCGGGCCGATGCGCAAGGGTCTTTGGCCCCGATCGTTCAAAGCCTGGAACTGCTTGATAACGATGAAGTCAAGGTCAAAATCATGCAGTCGGCCGTCGGTGACATTACCGAATCGGATGTCATGCTCGCCGAAACCAGTCAGGCGATCGTCATCGGTTTTGGCGTCAACATTGACAAGGCCGCTCTCGTGCGCGCCGAACAGTCCGGCGTCGAGATTCGACACTATCAGATTATCTACAAGTTGATCGAAGATGTGGAACTGGCGCTTACCGGAATGTTGGACCCGATCTTTGAAGAGGTGGTCAGCGGTCATGCCGAGGTGCGACAAATGTTCCGCGTGCGTCGCGGCGGCTTGATTGCCGGCTGTATGGTGCTGGACGGAGTTGTCAAGCGCAACAGCCAGGCGCGGCTGGTCCGCAACGACACAACCATCATCACCACGTCCATCGAAAACCTCAAACGATTTACCGAAGACGTCACCGAAGTGCGGAACGGGTATGAGTGTGGCATCAATCTGGCCGGTGTCAATACAGATCTCCAGGAAGGCGATATCATTGAGGCCTTCGAGAAACAACAGGTGCGATAATAGTTTCTGGTTATTGGTTTATCGTTTATAGTGGGTCCGATTGCCTGACAACCGAAGACGAAAAACTGACGGCATTTAAACTATGACGAACACAATTCGTCAGGAGCGGGCAGCAGAACTGCTCTATCAGGAACTTTCTATTTTGATCGGCAACGGACTGGATGACCCGGAGTTGGAACTGCTGGCGGTGACGAACGTAGTGGTCAGCCGCGATCTGCGCGTGGCCAAGGTCTACATTCATCAGGACAGCGACATCCAGCGCAGTTTAGTCCTCGCCAGACTGAAGAGAGCCGCCCCGTTTCTGCGACGCCAATTGGCCCAGAACGTAACGTTTCGCGCCGTGCCGGAGTTGCTCTTCTACTATGACGATACCCCCGACCAGGCCGCTCGGGTGGATGAACTTTTGCAGAGCATTGCCGAGGAACGAGAGATACGCCAGCAGGATGCGACGGATGAGAGGGACTCTCTTTCACCTCCGTCCTCTTCTCTCTCTTCCCCGGATTTCTCCTCCGTTGATGCTCAGAAAGAGGATGCATGACCCCTAATGCGTCCCTGCTCAAGCAGGGTGCCGCCGCCTGCGGCCGAGAGGGCGTCCCGGTTGAGCCACCCCCTCTCCTGCTCAGCCTTCTGGAATCCAGCCACCATATCCTCTGCATCAGCCATGTAAGCCCGGACGGAGACGCGGTCGGCAGCCTGCTCGGCTTGGGCGCCATTCTGCGCGCGCTGGGCAAACGGCCCACTCTGGCTCTCCAGGACGAAGTAACGCCGGACTTCCAGTTTTTGCCCGGGGCGGAGATGATCATCGGCCCGGCGGAAGTCGCCCACAATTACGATCTCATCGTCTGCCTGGACACTTCCAGCATTGACCGCATGGGCACCGTCTACAGTCCTGAAATCCACAATCAAATCCCTCTCGTCGTCATAGATCATCACATTACCAATACGCTTTTCGGTACCGAAAATTGGGTGGATACAGGCTGCGCAGCCACATGCCAAATGCTCGTGCGCCTGGTCGATGCCCTGAATGTGCCGCTATCTGAGGAGACAGCCGTCTCGCTGCTAACCGGCCTCGTAACCGATACGCTCTGCTTTCGGACGGCCAATACCGGTGCAAATGTGTTGCAGGCGACCCTGAGGCTGTTGAACGCCGGCGCAGATCTGGACCATATCGTTCGCAATACCCTGGACAGCAGATCGTTCAGCCTCGTAAAGCTGTGGGGGGCTGGTCTGACCAACGTGCAAATGGACAATGGCATCATCTGGGCGACTCTCAGCGCTGAGAGCCGTCAGCGCAGTGGCGTCGAGCTTCACCAGAGCGATGGGCTTGCCAACTTCCTTGTAACGGTGCGCGAGGCCGACATCAGCGTTACCTTTGCCCAACGTTTTGCCAAGAATGGACAAGAGTTGATCGAATGCAGTTTTCGGGCAAAGCCGGGGTTCAACGTGAGCCAGGTCGCCTTCGCGTTCGGCGGCGGTGGACATCCACCGGCAGCCGGCTGCACGATTGCCGGCAGGTTGCAGGAGGTCTCGGCCCGCGTTGTGGCTGCGCTGCACGAATTGCGCCGTCAAAGTATTGATGTCGATTGTGGTTAGAGGACAGAGAACAGAGAATAGCGCTATTTGCTATCCACTAACCAGTCCCATGACCGATCTGCACGGAATTCTTCTTGTCGATAAGCCGGGTCGCCCACGCCCCCCGGCGGGGGCCGATGAGCCGGTCTCTGCACAGTTGCCTACCAGCCACGACATTGTGCAGCGAGTCCGGCGCTGGAGTCGGCAAAGACGCATCGGCCACACCGGCACGCTCGACCCAATGGCAAGCGGGTTGCTCGTATTGTGCCTGGGTGTTGCCACCCGGCTGGCAGAGTACTATCAGGGACATGACAAAACCTACGAGGCCTGCGTGACACTGGGCCGCGCCACCGATACCTACGACGCTGTCGGTCGAACCGTCGCCCAAGCTTCGGTTCCGCCCCTGACCGACGCCGACGTGGAGAATGCTCTGGCTGCCTTCCGGGGCCAGATTGCGCAGGAGCCACCGGTCTACTCGGCATTGAAGCAGGGTGGTGAGAGTCTGCATCGCAAAGCCCGGCGCGGTGAGACGGTGAAGGTAGCGCCTAGGGAAGTTACGTTTTACGAGATCAAGCTTCTTTCCTTTGCGTCGCCCACACAGATTTCTCTCTGGATACGCTGTTCCGCCGGCGCATACGTGCGCAGCCTGGCCCACGCGCTGGGGCAGGCACTGGGCACAGTTGGCCACTTGAGCTACCTGCGTCGATTGGAGGCCGGCCCGTTTTCCGTCGCCGACGCCTTACTTTTGCCGGTCATTGAAAGAGCATCAGCCGCCGGCGGGCTCGCCGACCTCCTGCTGGCCCCGGATGCCGGTCTGGGAATGCCCCGTCTAACCGTCAGTGAAGAGGAAAAGGTTCGGCTGGGCCACGGGCAAAAGATCTGTCACAGCCGCACCCTCTCAGCCCATGATCCGCCCCTTCCCGACTCCCGCAGTTCGGACGATGGGCAACGGGCTGGACTCGCGGCCGCCTATGATCGTCGCGGCCGCTTCCTGGGGATTGCACGCGCGGCTGATGGGAGCGGAGACGGCACAGTATGGAAAGCCGAAAAGTGGCTTGCCCAACAACTTGGGAGTCTTTCGTAATCCGCTGCCCGTTCTGAGTTGGCCGCCGCCTTTGGAGACGAATGCACGTTCAGGTTGAAGACCAGCTTTTTCCCACATTCCCTGTTGCGTAGGGGCAGGCAGGATGTCTGCGTTCCTCCCGTGCAAACTGGCGGAAAGCCCTGGTGGCAAACGGAATTCACGTAAAGAACCAGAAACTGATTTGAGATGAGAATTTGGCGCAGCGATCTGCGATCTCTCCGGTTTCCCGGCCCAACTTTCCTGACGATTGGAAATTTCGATGGTGTTCATCTGGGCCATCGGGCGCTCTTGCGAACCTTGCAAACAGAAGCGGCGGGCCATTCGTCTGCAGCCAAGACTGCCCTGCTCATGTTCGACCCCCACCCTATGGCCGTGCTGCGGCCGGACCTTCCCTTGCGCCTGTTGACAACTCCACAAGAGCGTCTGCGGCTGATCGAACCATGCGGTTTTGATCTGGGGATCATTCAGCCGTTTGACATGGAATTTGCCAGCCTGACCCCCGAACAGTTTATGGCGGTTCTCGTCGAACGTCTGGGGCTTGTCCGGCTGGTGGTGGGGCCGGATTTTGCGCTCGGGCGCGGGCGCAGCGGCAATGTCGACCTTCTGCGGGCGCTTGGTACGCGGCTCGGCTATGATATATCGGTGATCGAACCGTTCGCGTGTGGGGGTGAAGAGATCCACAGCCGCCAGATCCGTCAGTCTCTGTTGGCCGGCGCTGTATCGGATGCCGCGCAGATGCTGGGTCGGCCTTATCAGATCGCCGGCGTCGTCGAAGAGGGCGAGCGCCGCGGGCGTGAAATCGGCGTGCCCACCGCTAACATCCGGCCCATTCCACAGCGGCTCATCCCCGCCAATGGAGTCTACGCGACCTGGGCATACCTGCCGGACAGTTGTTCGACCAACCCACGCGTCAGCGTTACCAATATCGGCGTGCGGCCCACCGTAGACGGACGCCACCGCCGCATCGAGACCCATCTGCTGGACTTTCCCCAGGCGGGCGAATCCGGCTTATTGTACGGGCAGCGACTGACTATCTCTTTCGTTTCCCGTCTGCGCGACGAGCAACGATTTAACAGCTTGGAGGCGCTCGTCGCCCAGATCCAGTTGGATATCTCCGTCGCACGTCGCTCGCTGACAGAAGAGCCGGCGGTTTCCGACTCTGTCTCCGGGAATTAGCAGTTCATCCTGGCGCAGCATAACAAATTGTGGGGGCGCTTCCCAGCCGCTTCACGAACAGGTTCTCAATCAATGAGTCATCGCCGCCGTGCAATTTCATTCCCCGCCATTACACTGCTCGTCTGCGCAGTTCTGTTCCTTGGCGCGTGCATGTTCCCACCAGTCGGCTTCGACACCGCCCAAAATGGCGACTCCGCCGAAACTGTCACTCCCGAGCAAACCTGGCCGCGGCCGCCTACGGCCCGTCCCGATGCGATGGGGGGTGTCGCCGACATTGCACTGATCCATGGTATGGAAGGTGCCTTGTCCTGTCTTGCCGGGGGCCAGCCTGTGTATGCAGTTCTGCAACGCAACGCCAATGTTCGCAACCGCCCCCACCTGGAAGGCTGCCATCTGGGCCGCGCGCCCGCGGGCACCCTGGTCCGGGTTGATGCGATCTTCGGCCAGGAAGAAGAGCTTCCTTTTGTCTCACTCGACCGTTCCATCGGTCGAATTCCTATCTCCACGCCGGGGTACGATGAGGACATTCAACCGCTCTTGGAAGACAACTGCGGCGCCTGTCATAGCGGTGTTGTCAAGCAGGCGCAGCTGCAGGTGACCTTGTATGAAACCTTGATGGCCGGTGGTCAGAGCGGACCGGTGGTGACGCCAGGCGATCCGGACGCTTCTAAGCTCTGGACGCAAATCCGATCCGGCGCGATGCCGCTGGTGGGGGAGCTTGGTGATGACGAAAAGGCCCTGATTTATACATGGATTGTGGCTGGCGCGACCATGCAGGGCACAGAGCCGGCGCCCGTGGCCGAAATGTGGCTGCGTCTGTCGGGCGAAGACTTTACCCGGGCGCCGAATGAATGCGCCGAGGATGGCGGGACCGTTCCCTATATCAACGCACAACTCGCCCTGGCCGCAAGTTGTGCCGCCATTCCTGATGCTGAGCAGATTGCCGCCTATCTGCCGGAAGTGGAGGCGTCGAGTGCAGTTCCTCCTCCAGCTTCAGCCTCAGACAATACGGACGGCAATGTTAGCGGCTCTGAAGGCGGCAATACCGAAGACGGCAATACCGAAGGCAGCGCTGCCAGCGACACTGGCAGCGTCCCACCCAGAGGTATCGCCGCCGGTAGTGTAGGCATTCGCGTCGCCCCCCTCAATCTGGGCGCCCCGTCCGAATCCGATCCGTGGTTGGTTCCCCGGGGTGGCTTCTGTGCAGAGCAGTTCCTGGCCCCGAAGTTACAGGATCGCCACAGCATCACCGCTCTGACCTTTGCGCCGGATGGCAGACTGTTCATCGCTTTGGACCATCCGGCCACCGGCAACTTCGATTCCAATATCTTTTACGATCCCTTTCACTCCAGCCGCTCGATCGTTATCTGGCACAGCGTTTCCAGGGACAGCTACTATGAGATCCTGCGGGATTCCAGCCGTGTCACCGGCATGGCCTGGCATGCGGGCGCGCTCTACCTGAATCGGGCCGGCGAGGTGGGGCGCATCGTCGACGGCAGCGGGTATGAACCTCTGGCTGGCGGCTTCGCCGTGGCCGGTCATCTCTTCCATGCCAACAATGGTCTCGTGATCAGCGATGGCTGGCTGTTTGTTTCCGCCGGCGGAGTGCGGGACGGCTATTCGGACGGCATAATCGTGCCTGGCGACGGCGATCTGCCCGCGGAAACGCTGGCCACGAATGTGGCCGCCGGCGGCAATCCATTCGCAGCCCGCATCGTACGCGCCCGGCTGGATCGGCTGCTGGCTGAACGCTCAATCGGCGTCTTCCAGACCGCGGCGCGTGGCGTGCGCAACCCCTATGGCATTGCCGTGGACCCGCTCGGGCGCATCTGGTTTACCGACAATGGCGCCACCAACGTGCCCGGTGATTATAACGCCGGCGACGAAGTGGACCTGCTCGACCCGCGTACACTCTCCGCTGCCGCCAATGCGGGCGACGTGAATGCTACCCCGTACTATGGCTTCCCGATGGCGCTGGGCGGAGTCAACAAAGATTGGTGGACCGCTCCTGTGCTGACCCTGTCCAACTCGGCCGCGCCCACCGGCATCACATGGGCCTACGACACAATCTTTTTCGCCAATTACGGACGCGATCCGGGTCTGTTTCGGCTGGCGAACGCGGGCGGCGTCATTATCGCCGAACGGATCATGCACAACTGGCCGGTGCAGGCGGTTGCAACCGCACCGGATGGGGCCCTCTGGATCGGAACCGGCGAAGGCGCGCTGTACCGTCTTGTTCCCGGCTGCGTTGGTTGAGGAGAACCGCTTGCGCTTCCTATGTGTATCCGCGCAGCTGGCAGGCCACCTGGATTGGGGCGGCTACCTGCCCACGGCTGTCGAACTGATGCGGGCAGGCCACGATGTCCTGTGGGCTACCGGCAGTGAACTGCAGAGCGAACTGACTGCGCAGCGCGTTCCCGTCCATATTCTGCAGGAGACCGGTTGGCGCTGGCCGCCGCCGCCCCCCATACAGAAAGGCGCGGCCACAGAGGAGGAGTTCCAGCGCCTGCGCATGATCCGCTCGTTGGACCAGTGGTTGGACGTGGAGCGCGTGCAGGCGTCTACGCTGGAACTTGCCGAGGTGGGCAAGCGTTTTCGTCCCCATCTGATCGTCAGCGAGATGTTCACCGCCGCGGCCGGCATCGCTTCCGAGCTCCTGGACGTACCGTTCGCCGTCGCCGGCTGGCCGGCCATGCAGCCGAAGTCGCCAGGCCCCAGAGAGGACACCCCCGATTCGGTCCGCGAACTGGCCCAGGCGCGGGTCGCCGCTTGCTGTCGGCATTTTGGCGTCACCGGCGTCAATTGGGCGCTGGACGGTCCGGCCGCGCTGCGTTCGCCCTCCTTACATCTGACCTATTGGAGCCCCCGTTGGTATGCCGGCGCGCCGCTGCTGCCGCAGACGCGAATGGTCGGCGGGGTCGCTGCCCCTCCCCTGCCGCGTGAGTCCCTCTGGCTCGACCAACTTCCGGTCGATCGTCCATGGATCTTCATTACCCTCGGGACCACATTTACCAGGGACATCGGTTTCTTCGTTATCGCGGCCCTCGCGGTGGCTGAGGTGGGGGGCGTACCGATTCTGGCGGTCGGCAAAGGCTTTGACGCCGGCGGGACGGAAGGGGGCTGGACTGCGCGCGAGATGAAAACCCTGCGGAGTAGGCTGCCACAGCCTTCGGTATTGGTAGAACGGGTCCGCTTTGCCGAGGTGCT
Organism: Caldilineaceae bacterium; assembly: GCA_965220715.1. Classification (GTDB taxonomy): domain Bacteria; phylum Chloroflexota; class Anaerolineae; order Caldilineales; family Caldilineaceae; genus Bin5. The sequence goes on along the minus strand of OZ244843.1, from coordinate 29,247 downwards.
GCCCCACATCGCGGCGGCGATCCACCATGGCGGCGCCGGCACGACCCACGCCCTGGTTACGCACGGGATTCCACAGATCGTCGTGCCCAAGGCTGCGGACCAGGCCCGTCAGGCCAGCGGGGTCGCGCGCAGCGGTGTCGGCTACCATATCCCACCCAAGCAGTTGACCGTCTCGCTGGCAGTGGAAGCTCTGCAAAAGATACTGGCCGACGACGCCCCCGCTCGCCTCAACGCCGCCAGCCTGCAGAAAGAGTTCGCGTCTCTGGGAGGGATTCCCAAAGCCGCGCAAATATTGGCTGCAGCCGCCTAGTGCGACCGGCGTTCAACCGGTCTCACTCATAGTGAATCTCGCTCGCTCCGTTTCTCTTCTCTACTCGGATCAGCTTCTCCGTGGCCTGTTCGAACGAGTCGTCGTGGCTGATGATGAACAGTTGCTCGAAGCCGCGCACGCCCACGATCTGGCGAGCCAGCGCGTCGCGGCGGGCATCGTCCAGATTAGTGGTCGGCTCGTCAAAGAAGGCGACGGCGATAGCGCTCATCTCCTGGAGCAGGGCCAGCCGTACCGCCAGCGCCGCGCTCATCTGCTCCCCGCCTGACAACTGCGCAAATGCCCGCTCGCGGCCCTCTACCTCCAAGGTGATCCCATAGTCCTCCTGCCAATGGAGCGTGCGCGTGTAATCCTCCATAAGCTGGCCGAACAACTGATTGGCCGTATAACTGCCTTGCTGGACTAGCGCCTTGGTCACGAATGGGCCGGCCTCCTGTAGGACGGAGCGCAGAAACTGCAAAAGCTTCTCCTGTCCCGTCAGCCGGACGCGCAGAGATTGAGCTACGGCGAGCCGCTGGGTCTGGGCCTCCAATTGGCCAATCTCCTCCTCCGCCCGGGCCAGATTTTCGCGCCACTCGCCCAATTCCGTCTCCAGCCGTACACTTCGGCTGCGGGTCTCATCTACCTGGGCCACCGCTTCCTGGAAGCGTTCTTCGTCGAACTCGCCCCTGCTGGCTGCCAATTGCCCCTTCCCGACTTCGAAGCGTTCCCGCGCGGCCTGTAACGTCAACTCGGCCTCGGCGATCTCCTGCTGGCGTTGGGGGAGGGCTCCGGCCGCGGTCTGATTTCGCCGGTAAAGATCGTCGGCTGTCCGGAATTTCTCCAGTTGGGAGGCGATCCGGTCTGCCTCCGCGTCCAGATTGGCAAAAGCCGCCATGCGTTCGTCAAGCGCCACCAGCGCGTTTCGTTGCTGCTCAGCCTGCGCCTGCTGCTGCAGCAAAGTCTTCTCTACCTCCTCGCGCCTCCCCGCCTGCTGGAGAGCCACATCCCGCCGCCGCCGTGGATCGCCCAACCTCTTCAACGCCTGCTGCAGCAGCTCCACCCGTTTCGGCGCTTGCTCCAGCGCCCCGGCCGCGGCCTTGGCTTCGGTCAATTGGGCATGTAGCTCGGACAATTCCGCTTCAGCCGTTTCGACCGCGTTCGGGCCGGGAAGAGAACGCAGGTTCTGCTCTCGCTGGGCGAGGGTAGCGCGGACCTGTTCCCGTTCCTCTTTGGCCTGACGGATCGTCTCAACGGCGGCCTGCGTATTTGCATGCATTTCGCTCCAGCGCTTGCGGAGGCGGTCGAGGAGCTGTTGCCGGTGATCCGGTGATAGGGGCTGTTCACAGATAGGGCAGAATGCGGACGATTCCGATTCCTTTACCTGCTTTCCCTGTTCCTCAGTCGTCTCTCGTTCTGCTTGCACTTGGGCCTTTCTGGCCTCTTGCTCAGTAATCTTCTGCTGAAAGGCTTCCACGCTGGCCTGCAATGGTACCAGGGAGGCTTCGATCTTTTGGCCCAGAGCCACTTCCGCGCGTACACGGTCCAATCGCGCTTGCGCCGCCTCCACGGCGGCCTGCGCCCGTTGCTCCCGTACGCCGGCATCGTGCAGCCGGTCGGCCTTGCGTTGGGCATCCCGCAGTTCAGCTTCCAACTCTTCCTGCTCGGTTGCTGCGGCCGCCAGGACCGAGGCCGTCTTCTCCGCCTCCGCGATGTCAGCCCAATCGCGCCTCTGGGCATCCTCCTGCGTTTCCGCCTGGGTCAATCCTGTCTGGACGACTGTCAGCTCCTCCTGCAACCGCCGACGCTGGGCCATCCCTTCGTTCACAGCTCGTTGATCCTGCTGTGCCGCGCGATAAGCTTCATGGCCGGACCGGTTGACTTCTGTGGTGGTCACGGCCTCCTCGCTCTCGGTCAGCCGTTGCCGGGCTGCGTCCAACGTCCGTTCCTGTTCGGCCACTGCCTGCTGATCTATCTGCACCATGCTTTGCAGTTCCAGCAGCCGTTCACGCTTGGCCTCCATCGCTTGCCGGGCGGATTCGGCTGCGGTCAACTCCGTCTGCACGGCGCGCAATTCAACCTCCGCACCACTGATGCGGGTCGTCAGTGCTTTGGCTTCGGCCTCAACTGTCGGCAGTCGGCTAAGTTTCCCCTTCAGTCCACTGATGATTTCTGACTGTTCGCTCTTGCGCTCGCGCAGCAGGTTGAGCGGCTCGCGCAATCTTTCCCACGCCCGGCGGTATTCTGCGACTTTGAGGAGAGGATCAAAAACGGCTTTGCGGGCGCTGGCCGTCGCCAGAAACGAGACGGTGAAGCTGCCCTGGGGCACACCCACAGCGTTCCTGAACAGTTCCCCCGGATCGGTGTCCGGTTCAATGCCGAGATGCTGGCGCAAGAACTGCATGACATCGGCTTTGCCCTCGCAGATCTTCACGGCGAGTTCTGGGTCAAAAATAGTGTGAGCGGCGCCTCTGCCACAACTCCGCATAACTTGGTAGGCGCGCTCGTCGAAGTCACTGAGAAAATCTACGGTAACGCTCGCCGACCTCTGACCTTCACGCACGAAATCTGCTTGGCTATAGGGTAGATGATCGAAGAGAGCAAAGCCGATAGCTTCGAGGATTGTTGTCTTGCCCGAACCGTTAGGGCCTACGATTGCGTTGGTGCCGGGGCTGAATTCGACCTTTGCCCTTGTGTAGCTCTTGACATTCTCCAGGGTCAGCGAATAAATCAACATTGCATCGCTTCTCCCTGCAAAATTCTCTCCTCACCACTCGTCAACTCCTCCAAAATCCCATCGGCAGAAGCGCCGCTGACGGCCAACTGTTTGATCGCGAGGACCAGTTCGGTCCATTCCCCGCTGCGGGCGCGGAAGCGGTTGTCCCGTTCGAGAAGGTCGGCGACGATTTGACGTTCCAGTGCCGGCCGACTGAGATGCTGATCGATCCCAACCGCGAACTCCGCCCCCCGCGTGTCATTGCGCACGATGCAGTGCAGCGGCTGGTAAAGTTCTTCGATCATCTTCTCAAACGGCTCTATCGAAAGCGCACTGCGGTCGAAGGGCAGCACCCCGCTAAGCCGCAGCTCGACCACCGGCTCTCTGCCCCTGAACTGACGGTGCCGGCGCTCGACATGGCGCCGGCACTCTTCGAGCAGTTCGCCCGGCGTCTCGCACGCGTCGACCTTGAAAAAAAGGCGTTCAAACGGACGCCGCATATTGGCGTGCAAAACCGCACGGTGCTTTGGCTCCGCCTCCGTATCCACCTCCACAAGGTAGTAACCCCGCTCCGGCCAAGCCACCTCGGTCAGCGAGTTGGTCTCCGGGCTGCCGGGATTGTAGATCCAGTTGTCGAACTCGAATGGCTTGTGGATGTGGCCCAGCGCCAGATAGTCCAGGTGGCCGCGCAGGGGGGCCAGCTCGCGGTGGCTAAGGGCGCCGCCAGGGCCGTCAAGTACACCCTCGACACCAGCGTGAGCCATGAAGATCGTGTACTCGACCCCCTGTTTGTCGGCCGCCGCCAGCGCATCGGCCACCCGCTTCACGAGATGAGGCGTGGAACTGCCGTAGTAGCGCATGCCGTAGACCCGCAGACCCGGTACCGGCTCCACATAGGCCCCCTCGCGATTCTCGTACCGCGGGAGCGTGACCCGCTCGCCGTCACGCTGCGGGTTGAGCAGCGTCAGCAACTCCCGTTCGGCCAGAAAGCGCACCCAGCCAATGCTGTCGCGGTAGTGGGCCAGTTCATGGTTGCCCTCCACCGCCAGGCAGGGAATGCCGGCCTCCCTCAGCCGTTCCAGCCCGGTGATGGCGTGGTCGAGGGTAACGGGATCGATGGCGCGTTTTTCAAAGAGATCACCGGCCAGCAGAACGAAATCGACTTTGCCGTCGATGGCCGCCCCGATAATGTCGAGATAGGCGGGGTGAAGTCGTTCTGCCGCTCTCTGCTGTTGTACTGACGATAGCCGAGATGGCAGTCGGCCATGTGGAGAAAAGTAGCGCGCATGGGATACCCCGGCGGTAATCTGAACTGTGATGTGAAGAGGCTATCGGCTGCAGTTCATCGCGCGGCGTGGCGCCTGAACTGCGGTCAATCTTTGTCGTCGCTCTTGGCGGAGATGAACAAACTAAGAAGAAAGCTGACCAAGCTGATGACGATCGCGCCCCAGAAGGCGGGGACAAAACCGCCTACGTGAAAGTCGACGTTGAGCATACCGGCCAGCAAGCTGGTCAGAAGCAGCATCAGGGCGTTGATCACAAAAGTGAACAGGCCGAGCGTGACCAGATAGGCCGGGCAGGTCGCAACTTTGACAAAGGGTTTTATGACGGCGTTGACAACGCCAAAAATCAGGGTGACTGCCAGCAGACTGCCCAAATCCACCTCACCGCCAGCGCCGAACTCAATGCCGTCGATCATTGTTGACGCCACGTACAAGGCGATGGCGTTCCCGACCAGCCGCAATAGAAGTTTCATGGGAGGTTACATGCGCAAGCGCATCGTGAATAAAGTGCTGCGCACCGAAAAGCCGTGGTCCAGCAGCGTCTGCACCGCGATTTCGTCCTGTGTGTTGACAGACGACCGCAGCGGCCAGCGGGGAGACTCTTGCAGCAGCGCCAATGCGCTCAGGATCAGAGGCTGGGCATATCGTTCCTGGGCATCGGACCGCAGCCAGAGACGGATATGGTGCTCTCCCTGCCAACATCGGGCGGTGACCTGGATCGCGCCTTCAAAGCGGCTGCTATAGTCGCGGATGGCGTAACGGAAGATACGCTGGCGACCGACGACCCTGCTCACCAGTTCACCGATGCGCTTTTCGAGTGGGACCCGGAATTCGTCTCGCCGCACGGCCCGCCACCATTGGAATTCGGCGCTGGGTCGGCTGGTGGCCAGATCATACAGCAGATTGCTGTCAGATGAGGAGAACGGCTGCAGGTTGGACAGAACCGGCGCTGTGATCGACTTCGGCGCGCCCGCTGCGTAGAGCTCGGAGGACCCCCCCATGTTCTCAAAACGGAGCCGTTCATAAAGGCCGCGGGCGATCTCGTTTTCCCCGCGTACTTGTAGCACAGTCCAGGACCCACCCATATCGCGGATGTAATCCAGGGCATGCTCCATGAGGGCGCGGCTGATCCCGCGTCCGCGCCAGGCCGGCGAGACGGCCACATTGGCGATCTGCCAGCGTCCGCTGCCGCTCGAGGCGCGCTGCACGGTTACATTGCCCACCACCCGCTTGTTCTCCACCCAGACGAATCCGTTGAAGACATTCTGGAACTCGCCGGTACTACGGGAGAGGATGCGCACCAGCCCGCTCATATAGCCGAGAATTCGCAGTTCGCGCAGCGCAGCCTCGCCCTGTTCGTCCAGTTCTTCGGCGAAAGCCTCCGCTATCAGTCTCGCTACGGCGCGCAAATCGCGCCCGATGTCAAAGGGGCGGATGCCGTGCTGGGGATCTGAATGTCGACCGGCGGCAGCGGAACGAGTTAGGGCAACCATTTAGAGGAGATAGGAAATCGTCCAGCTATTCACTGCGCAACGCGGACGAGCGCCGGGCGCAGGATCCGATCCTGGATGCGGTAGCCGGTGCGTAATGTCTGGATGATATGCCCGCTAGGGACATCTTCGCTCGCCTCATTCGAGATGGCCTCATGTTGATTGGGGTCGAATTCACCACTCTTGGCTAGCGGTTCCACCTCTGAATTGGCGAGAATGTCCAGAAGCTTCTGCTTGATCTGCTCGAACCCCTGCAGCCAGGCCTGATCCTCTCCCTGCACTCCTTCGGGCACGTTCTGAAAGGCCAGATCGAGGTCATCGAGAGCAGGCAGCAACTGATGCATCATACTTTCCGTGGCGCGTTTGATGCGCTCCTCGTTCTGGCGTTCGCGACGTTTGCCGGCGTTCTCATATTCGGCCACGGTACGCTGCATCTTGTCGAGGTGGCTGGCGGCCTGGTCTTGCGCTTCGGCCAACTCCGATTGAAGCCGGGCGATCGTCTGTTCGGGTGTCTCGTCCTTTTCTTCAGCCTCTTCGATGTCGGAGACATCGCTCGAGTCAAGCTCCTCTGCCTCCAGAACAGCCTCCTCAGGCAGTTGTCCGTTTTCTGGTTCTACCGTTGTGTCTTCCCGTTCTTCCTGTTGACTCATAAATGTTCCTGTTACTCAAGCGTGTTGTCTAAAGGTCTGGGCCGTAGAGCTGGTACATCAGTTCGGTCAGGAGTGTGGCAACATAGCGCACAGCCCCGATTGTGCGGCCGTAAGGCATTCGCATCGGGCCGACTACGCCCAGCAGGCCGCTGACCCGATCCGGTACACCATAGCGGCTCAGCACGAGGCTTATGTCCTGCATATCGCCGAAACGGCCCTCGCCGGCAATCATTACCTGTACGTCGCTCAACTCCATGATATCATCGTAAATCTCATGCAGCAGCGTGCGCTGCTCGAATACCTGCACGATCCGGCGTACCTGCGGCGCGTCCGCAAATTCAGGCTCGGCCAACACCTGGGCCAGCCCATGTCGATAGACGCGTTCAGTGATCTGTTCCTCCGACTGGCGCAAGGTTTTCAGCACAAGTTCGCCAACTTCGCGAGTGAAGCCTGTGAACCCCTCCAGTTTTTCCGGCAGATCGGCAGCGGTGGCGCCAGAGATCTCAACATTGAGTTGGTTGCTCGCCCGGCTCAATTCATCCTGAAAGATTGGCTTTTCCAGCGTAATCACTTGCTGTTTCAGCGTGCCTGTGACCAGCACGAGCACCAGCAACACGACGGTATCCTGAATGCCGATCAACTCCAGATGTTTGATCCTGCTGGAGATCGAGCGGGGGGAGGTTGCCAGCGCGGCGCCGGTGGAGGCTTTGGCCAAGACCGCTGTGCTGAGACGAAGCCACTGGTCGATTTCCTGCTGGGCTTGATGAAACTGATGGCGGATCATGTGCCGCTCATGGGAGGGAAGATCTGTGTGGGCCATGAGATTGGCAACAAAGTAGCGGTAGCCGCCATCGGTGGGAATGCGGCCGGCGCTGGTGTGGGGGTGGGTCAGCAGGCCGGCCTTTTCCAGCGCAGCCAAATCATTTCGGATGGTGGCTGCACTGACACCCAGATCATATTTCTGCGCGATCGACTGACTGCCCACGGGCTGGGCATTCTCCACATACTCCTGGATGACGATACGTAGTACCTGTTTGCGGCGCTGGCTCAGCTGCAGTTCTGTCATCGATTGCAAGCAGATAGGATTGCCGCCGGTCTGCCCTCCGTCAAGTGCGCTGTAGGTGCGGTTGATGCAGGGCAATTCGAACTTTCGGACAGTTGGCGGCAATCAGACGTTTGAGATAAACCCCTTATCACTCTTGTGACGGGAGTGCTAATTGAGCAAAAAGTGTAACAAATCGAGTAGGGGGTTGTCAAAGAATTTGGGTTTGTTCAGTAGGCGTTCTTGTTTGTCCCCAGCAGCCACTGGCCCAGTGTGCGAATGATAATCTTGAAGTCCAGGGCCAAGGACCAGTTTTCTATGTACCAGAGATCGTATTTTGTGCGCTCCTCGATCGAGGTGTCGCCCCGCATCCCGTTGACCGCGGCCCAGCCGGTCATGCCGGCCTTTTCGCGGTGGCGGTCCATATAGCGAGGGATCATCTCTCGAAACTGCTCCACGTAGACGGGTCGTTCCGGGCGCGGCCCGACCAAGCTCATTTCGCCGAAAAGAACATTAATCAACTGGGGTAGTTCGTCGATATTGGCGCGACGAATGAAGGTGCCCAGTTTGGTGCGCCGGGGATCGTTCTCAACCGTCCAGCCCGGCCCGGATCTCTCTGCGTCCTCGCGCATGGAGCGAAACTTCAGAATTTTAAACGATTTGGCATCCAACCCCATCCGTTCGTGTGTGTAGAAAACCGGCCCGGGGCTGTCCAGTTTGATCAGGAGCGCCACCAGCATGAGGAAGGGGCTGAGAAACACCAGGCCGATGGCGCTGCCCACCAGATCCATCCCGCGTTTGAGTGTCAGTTTCCAACCCTGAAGGGCGACGTCGCGGATCGTGAGCAGGGGCAGCCCGCCAAGGTAGCCGATCGTCACTTCGCTGGCCATTATCCCGAAAGCATCCGGCAGCACGCGAATGCCGACCTTTTCGCGCTCACACAGGCTGATGATGCCGATCAGTTCCTGATGGGTATTTTCCGGCAGGGCGATAATCACTTCGTCGACCGCGAATTCGTCTATGATTCTGGGGATATCGGCGACGCTGCCCAGAATCGGCACATTGAGAATGGAACGGGTACTGCTGTTATCTACGACGCCGATTACTTGAAAGCCCAGTTGTGGATTGGCCTGAACTCTTTGCAGGATCATGCGGCCGGAGTCCCCGCCGCCGATGAGCAGGACCCGGTCGCCGCCGACGCCTCTGGCCTGGGCTTTCCACTGTACCTGCGCATGCAAGGTCCGGCCGATGGTCAACATCATGATATTAAGCAGCCAGGCATAGCCTAGGAATGTGCGGTGATATACAAAATCCCGCAGAAACAGGCTCACTAGCGCAACGGTCAGGAGCGTGCAGAGAGTCGTCAGTTTTGCGGTGCGGAAGATTTCGTCAAGATGACCGAGCGGCCGGCGGCGCTGGTACATGCGCTGCGAAAAGAAGAGCGACAGCAGCAGGAGCGACTGTACCAGCGGCAAAGGCACGAACTCCACAAATGGGCCGACAATGATATCCCGCTGTAGTTCCATCAGCCGGGGTGTCAGGTTCATCTCGGTGAGCCCATGGGCCAGAAAGAACGCCAGCCATGTGCTCCCCATATCCACAATTGCCAGGGACAGCGCAAACAGAAGCTGGGCGCGTTTAGGCACGCCCGGCCGCTGGGCCCGCAGGGCCGAGTATCTACCGTTTGGACTGGAGGACATGCCCTGCTCCGTCGCAGCCGCATCTTCCGCTGCCGCCGTTGCGGATGGCCGTGATTCTGTCAGAGATTCCTCAAGATCTGATGTCGGCTGAACTGGTGACTTCCACATCGTGCGTATTGCGTAAGACCTGGAGTGGACGGCTATTCACTATCCACAGTCAATCTGACGAAATTCTGGCGGACCGGCATTCTCTTGCGCAGGCAACGCGAAATTCTGCTAAACCCGTTCTTGTCGTAGTTTCCACAGTCGGATGGCTATATCTACGCCACCGATCAGAGCAATACTGAGCCAGATCAGTTTGTCCAACGCCCATGAGCTGTTGGACCGGTAGTGTTTGCGATAAAAGATCCACATTGCTTCATAAAAGGCCCGACGGGCCTTGCGGCTCTTGCGGCTGGAGGCCTCTTTGACATGGGTGATCTCGACCTTGCCGTTATACCAGACATCCCAGCCCGCAGTCTTAATACGCTTTGCCCAATCAATATCCTCGCCGTACATAAAGTAGGCCTCGTCCAACAGTCCGACCTGCTGAATCGCCTGCGTACGTACCTGCATATAAGCGCCCACAACCGAATCCACCGGATGTACTGCGTCTTCCGGCAGGTGGCCCAGATTATAAGCGTTGAAACGTTTGCTCTGGGGAAACAGCCGGCTCAGGCGGGTCATGCGGCAGAAGCTCACCCAGGGGGTCGGAAAGCTGCGCCGGCAGGCCAGATCGAGCGTTCCGTCCGGGCGCCTCACTCGTGGGCCGGCCACTGCGACGTTGGGCCGCTCGTCCATGAATTGGATCATGTCGGCCAGCGCGTTCGCCGGCAGGACGGTGTCATTGTTGAGAAGGAGGGTGTAGCGGGGAAGGGGTCTGTCGCCCAGCGCTTGGCCGGCAGAGAGGCCGAGCTGGCGAAGAGCCAGGTTGTTGCCCGCGCTGAAGCCGAGATTGGTTTCGGAAACGATCAGCCCGGCCTGCGGGAAGCGGTCGCTTATCATGGCGACGCTGTCGTCACTACTGCCGTTGTCTACAACACAGACGGTGTAGGAGAAGCTGCCGGCAGAGGCGAACACCGATGTCAGGCAATCGGCTAGGAGGGCGCTGGCGTTGTAGTTGACAATGACTATTGCGAGGTCAAGCCCCTCTGCAGGCGGAACAGGCCCGGGGGGCATCTCGCTCGTTGGCAGCGTCAATGGCGACCCGGTGGTCTCTAACCATTCTGACCAGACGATTTGGCGAGGAGACTGCATTGTCTGCATTGTTGTTCACCCGTTGCTCAGTTGTCCAATCGGCTGGAGAAGACAACGGGCGGCAATTGTGATTGAGTAATGAACTGTGATTAATGCGATCGGATGATGGGGATGATTAACGACCGCGGAGCGCAGGACAGTTAATCACGGCAATCAGACAGATTGCAAATATCACAGTCGGAACTGTCTGCTGTATATGGCCCTGATTCTAGCACGGCATTTCACTTTCGCCAAAGCGGTTGTCTGAGCCATCTCCAAGACCACATTATGCACTGGCTGTCAACTGGGGACTTGGCGGGAAATTGGACAGGCCGGTATCAAGAAGGCAATATATTTACAATTAGCGCTCACAACGTCCGCTGCGCCCCCTAACCATGACATGGCGAAGAACCGTTGCAAAGGCGCTGCCGTTGCCCCAGACGCTGCTCACCGCTGGCGTAACGCAACTTCCAGGACGCGGTCTGGGGTCAGTTCCGGCAAAAGAAGCGCATCGGCCGCGGCCGCCAAGAAGAGAGGCGAAAGAGTTTTTCCGTCACCGCTCACTTCTTGCCCCTCGCTTCTTGGCAGAGCGCCTTGGGGGATGAGGCCGATCAGTTCGCTGCGGTCGAGCGCGACTGCGTGGCGGGCGGCCTGCTGGCGAATGGCATTTACGGTCGCCTGAGGGGATGTCGTGCGATAATCGACGAGATTCATGCTGACCTGGGCCTGCCCATCGACCAGGAGGCCTAAGGCTCTGACCGCCGGCAAACCGCCGTCGCGCTCGCGAATTTTGCGGGCGATGGCTCTGGCGACGGCTACGTCGCCTGTGTGCAGGAAGACGTTGAAGGCGATGAGAATGGGCCTGGCTCCAACGACGACCGCGCCCGCCGGGCCGACCCTGGCAGGGCCGAAGTCCGGCCGGCGCTGCGGGCAGTGGATATCCCGCAGCAAGGCTTCATATTCCCCGCGACGGAGGTCGGCCAGATTTCGGCGTTCCGGCCTGGTTGCGGCTGCAGCATAGAGATAGACGGGCACATCCAGCTCATCGCCGATGCGACGACCCAGTTGGTGGGCCAGGAGAACGCAGTCTGCAAGTAGAGTGTCGCGAATTGGCACGAGGGGGACCACGTCGGCGGCCCCCAACCGTGGATGGACACCCCGATGCTGCCGGAGGTCGATGCGGGCGATAGCCACCTCAATCGCGTTGAACAGCCCTTGCAGAACCGGTTCCGGCGGACCGGCGACTGTGAGAACCGTGCGGTTGTGGTACGCATCGCTGCTGCGATCCAGCAGCCGGGCGCCGGCCGTCTGGATTGCTGCCGCCAGTTCGTCAATTACATGGGTGCGGCGGCCCTCGGAAAAGTTGGGGACTGCTTCGATGAGTGGGCCGCCGTCGGAACTGTGATTCATGTGATGGAAGGTTGGGCTGTGACTGTGGTTGGGCTGTGACTGTTGTGTGTGCACAGTTGAGCACGCTCTACATTCGTATCTGTCCCGGTCCCCTGTCCAAACCATGAAACTGAGGGGATGTAGACCGAACTGTGTCTAATTGGTTCGTCCCAGAAGCCATTTCACGAGTAAAAGAATAGCGAAGGCGGTCGCCATAAGGACAACGGATAAGGCCAGGGCGACGTCGAGATCCAATTCGAAGCCGATATAGATGGCCAGGGGCATCGTCTGCGTGCGCCCGGGATAGTTGCCGGCGAAAAGGATGGTGGCGCCGAAATCACCGAGGGCCCTGGCCCACGTCATTACCAGTCCACCCAACAAGGAAGCGCGGGCGAGAGGGACTGTCACAAAGCGGAAGATCTGCCGGCTGTCGGCCCCGTCCAGAGCGGCGGCTTCTTCCAACTCGACTGCGCTACGGCTGAGTCCGCCGATAGCCGCGCGAATATAGTAGGGGGAGGCGACGAAAAGCTGGGCGAAAATGACCGCCAGCGAAGTAAAGGCGATTTCGATTCCGGCCACTGACAGACCTTGCCCCAGCATCCCCCGGCGGCCAAAGGCCATCAGCAGGGCCAGACCTGCCACGGCGGGGGGCAGGACGGTGGGCAGATCGATGAGCGTGTCCAGCGCCCGGCGTCCGCGAAAGTGCCGCCGGGTCATCAGCAGCGCCAGAGGTGTGCCCAGAACGATGGTCAGAAGCGTTGCTGTGGCCGATGTCCACAAGCTGAGGATGATGGCTCGGCGAGCGACCGGCTGGGCCAGATGTGTACTGATGTCGGACAGCTCTGTGCGCCAGATCAGCGCCAGCAACGGAAGAGTCAGGAACAGGATCATGGGCACGGCTGACCAGAAGAGAGCGATGCCCGGTCGCGGGAGGCGTCCGGAAGAGCGCTGGTCGCCGCGCGCCCGGTCGACAGGGATGCGCATCGTCTCTGCGGCTTCAGTCGTTCGCATGGTCGGATGCCTCTGCGGGCGAAATGTCTGGGGCGTCCCTTAAGCCCCCAGCCCGGCATTGGGTGGAAAAGCCGTGCGATTCCAACACAGCCGTCCCTTCTTCAGAAAACAAAAAGGTGACGAACGTTGCGGCCTGCTCCGGCTGTTTGCTATCCCGGACCGGGGCGATAGAATAGGCTGCAGAGATGTTGAGATGGGCTGGTATCTCCAAGCGTTGCAGATCTGTGGCATCAACGAGGTCACTTGCGTAGACGACGCCGGCATCGGCCTCGCCCAATTGCAGTTTGCTGAGTATGCCTCGCACATTCTGTTCTTCGGACACGATATTGGCTTCGAAGCCGGCACGAAAACCGGGGCCAAGGCGGTCGTCCTGCGCCGCATTGGCCAGAAACTGACGCGTGTACCGCCCGATGGGCACGGCGCCGGCGCCGACGATAATCTTATGGCCGGGCTGGGCCAAATTCAGCAGAGATTCGATCTCGGGCAAGGCGTCTGCCCTCGCGGGCGATGCGCCGGATGCACCCGCAGGCGGCCGGCCGTAGCCGATCATCAACCGATTGCAAGCAAATGTCTTCACGCTCGTCTTCTCAATTCGTCCGGCATCAATAGCCGCCTGCATCTGCGTCTCGTTGGCGGAGGCGAAGATGTCGGCGCGCGCCCCCTCGCGCAGTTGACCGGCCAGCTGCTGGGAACCGGCAAAGTTGAAAACAACGTTACCCGTATGACCGCTACGACTGAACGACCGGGATGCTTGTTGGAAGACATCGGTGAGGGACGCGGCTGCGAAGATCGTGACTACGGCTGTTTCGGATGATGACGCTCTGCCGTCAGTTGGCCCGAAGCACCCGACCAGCAGCAGATTACCCAGCAATAGAGCAGCCGCTGCATTGAGCATACAGACGCGCGGCAACCTCCGTTTCTGCGCAAGCGTATCCCTCTGCAAGACTCTCTTCCTTCTCCATTGAACTTCTGTGTTGGAGGCAAGCGAACAGGATACGCTGGACGCCGCCGGAATCCGCCTGTGTGCAGTTGTTGTCGAACGCAGACACAAAGATGGCACGAAATTGACGATAGCAGTGAGCTGTAGCCGTGTCAAATTCAGACAGTTTCCACTCTGGCAGCCGCCCGCGGGATAGGCCTGGAGCGAGCGCCGCAAGCGGGAACGCAGCCCGGGCCGTCTCAATCTGGCTCTCTCAATCTGGCGGCGCCATCTGTCCGGTGGATGGAGCTGGTGACAATCTGACCGTGCTGCCTGCGCCCTAAGCTGTCGGCGTTCTATTCTGTTCAGTTCAGTATGGTATGATCGAGGATGGCGGCTAGATGATGGGCAGGGACAAACTGAACGGCAACCGGGGCAACGTCTCCTGGCCGCGTATGCCAACGGGATGACAGGGGGAGCGGTGACAGAACAAGTAGCGGAATGGAATGAATTTGTCAGCAGCCATGCGGACGGCCATCTCTTGCAGACGAGTGAATGGGCAACGTTGAAATGCCGCTTCGGCTGGCGGGCCAGATGGGTTCTGCTGCCGGCATCTGCAGCTGACGGCGCGGCGCGGGCCGGGGCGCTGATCCTCCTTCGCAGGAGCATGGGCCAGGTTCTGGCATACGTCCCCAGAGGTCCGCTTGTGGACTGGTCCGACGCGACGACGACCGAGGCTGTGGTGGCGCGCATGTGCGCTGTTGCCCGGCAGGAAGGGGCGTTCGCGTTGAAGATCGAGCCGGACCTTCTGGACACGGCCGCCAACCGGCAACTGCTTCGGGCGGCCGGCTTCCATCCCAGCCCCCAGACAATCCAGCCTCGCAGCACGGTTGTCGTCGATTTGCAGCCGGACATCGATACGATCCTGGCGCGGATGAAGAGCAAATGGCGCTACAACATCCGGCTGGCGGCGCGCAAGGGCGTATGCGTGCGGGAGCTTGAGACGCATGAACTGCCCCAGTTTCAGCAACTGATGGAGGAGACGGGAACGCGGGACGGTTTTCCCGTCCACAGCGCCGCCTACTACCAGGACGCCTACGAACTGCTGGCGTCCCGCTGGGGCGCCTTCCTGCTGGCTTCTTATGACGGCGAACCGTTGGCCAGCATCGCCGTGTTTGCCGTCGGTTCGACCGCCTGCTACCTGTGGGGAGCCAGCAACAGCCGCCATCGTAACCTGATGCCCAACCATGCGCTCCAATGGGAAGCGATGCGCTGGGCCAGGCAACGTGGCTGCACTCGGTATGATCTCTGGGGCATCCCCGATGAGATCGGCGCCATCGCCACCGGTCTCTGGGCGGAAGGGCGCAGGGTTGTTTCCGCCGAGAAGGTGCCGGTGGACGTGAATGCGCTCCCGGCGGGGGATCTTTGGGGCGTTTTCCGTTTCAAACAGGGCTTTGGCGGCGCGGTTGAGCGCACGGTCGGAGCGTGGGACCTGCCCCTGCGACGGCCGGTCTATGGTCTTTATCGGGGTGCGCTGTTGGCGAAAGAGCAGGCTGCGAACAGCAAGCACAGGGTGAAGAAAAGAGAGGAGCAAGCGAAGACACCCTCTCACTCCTCCATAGGGGTGACTCTGAAGCCGGTGGTGACGGCGGCGGAGTGGGAAGAGCTGTCGACGCAGCTGCCGCCTGATAGCAGTCACGTGCTGCAAAGCTGGGCGTGGGGCGCCGTCAAGGCCGCCGGCGGCTGGCGGGTTGAGCGTTGGCGAGTGCAGCGGGGCCGTCGCCTCTTGGGGGCTTTTCAGTGGCTGTGGCGGCAGCCGACAGCGGCGCTGCCTCTGCGGGTGGCTTACGTGCCCAAGGGCCCCCTGCTGGATTGGTCGGATGACGAAGCAACTGCGCTGGTGTTGGCGCAGATCGAAGAACTGTGCCGCCGGCGGGGCTGCTTGCAGGTGAAAATCGATCCTGATGTCGGCGAAGAGCATGCGGATGGGAAGCGCCTGCAGCAACTGCTGGCCCAGCGCAAATGGCGCTTCAGTCCGGAGCAGATTCAATTCAAGAATACTGGATTTACGGACATTACCCAGGCGGATGAGCAGCTGCAGGCCTTGTTCAAGAGCAAATGGCGCTATAACATCCGCCTGGCCGAACGACGGGGCGTGACCGTCCGCTGCGGCGGTGTTGCCGATCTGCCGGGCTTCTACCGACTCTACCAGGAGACGAGCGCGCGCGATGGTTTTCTGATCCGCCCATTCGCCTACTACGAGGCGTTGTGGCGCATGTTTCTGGAGATGCAGAGGGTCGAGGGGTCGCGAACCGGGGGGACGCTGTTGTTGGCCGAGCATCCGCAGGAGTCACAGCCTGTAGCCGGACTGTTTCTGCTCCGTCACGGTCGCCAGACTCTTTATTTCAACGGTGCCAGCAGTGTGCGGCGGCGACGCGACATGCCCAACTATCTGTTGCAGTGGCGGGCATTGCAGTGGGCCAAGGTTCAGGGCTGCACAGTCTATGATTGGTGGGGGGCGCCGTCGAATCCGGACGATCCGAGCGATCCACTCCAGGGGGTTTGGCGCTTCAAAGAGGGTTTCGCGGCCCGAATGGCCGTGCATACGGGGGCGTGGGACTGGTCGCCCAGCCCGCTACTGTGGCACGGCTACCACGGGGGAAAGTCTCTGCTTCTGGAGTTGATCCGTAGGCGGCGCCTTTAGTGGTTGACGGCCCGTGGTCAGTCAACCGCCGGCAACTGGCCTACCCGGACAGGATGGCATCATCGGGGATGGCGATTGGTGTGTCCGAGTCATTTGACAGGGTGACGTCGCCTTCGATCGTGACAGAGGCGCCGAAAGTGTAGGGGCCGGTGACGGTAAAGCTGCCGCAGCGGAGCAGGGAAGGCGGCCCATGCGGAAAGCGTTCCTGGATCTGTTCGATAAACTGGTAGAAACGGTTATCCAGTTCGACAAGAGGTTCGCCGGCAGGGAAAGGACCGGTGCCTCGGCGCGGATCCAGACCAATGCACTGTTGCTGGTTCAGCCGGTAGGCATCGGAACGTAGCGCAAGAAGATCATTGCATCGTTTGACCGGCAGAAAGCGGTCGCGCGGCACTTTGATCGCCTGCGCGCCTTCGAATGCGGAGATCGCCAAGCCGACCGCGGTTTCCAGTTGGAAGACTGGCGGGGAGTCGGGGTGAGAAGGGTCCACCGGCCTATTGTTGACGATCATCGGCAGATCCAGGAAACCCTCTCGTTCATGCAGCAATTTCTGCAGAGAGGGCAGATGAATCCACAGATTGTTGGTATTGAACAGCCGGTAACGGTCGATGTCCTGGAATTGCGCGACCTCCTCTGGCGGACACTGGGCAATCTCGCGCAGCAGAAGCCGCCCATCCGAACTTTGGGCGAGGTGGCCTCCCTTGCGGTCGGCCGCGGTGCGGGCGGTCACTTCCATCAGAAAGGGTAGGTTGCGGGCCGCGAAAAAGCCGAGAATGTCGGTGTCAACGGTTGCGCCCAAGTTGTCGGCGTTGCTGACGAACATGTATTCGTAACCGAGAGCCAGCATCTGTCTGAGCAGGCTGCTGGTGTGCAGAGTAAGGTAGATGTCGCCGTGACCGGGTGGGCACCACTCCTTTGACGGGTCTTGATGCCATTCGACGGGCTGCAGTGTGTCCTGCCAGATTTTGGGCACTTTATTTTGCAGAAAGTCGAGAGGCAGGGCCCCAGCGTCGCCTTTGCCGAGCTTTGGGTAGGCGGTCAGTGCCTGCTGGGTTGCTTCCTGTGTGCTATAGCTGTTCATAAAAATGAGGGGCAGTCGGGCGGTCATCTGCTGGCGCAGGTGCAGGACATGGCGGACGATCATATCAAGAAATCGCAACCCGTCTTTCACCATCAGCAGCGATCTCGGCCCATGCAGCCCCATGGTGGCCCCGAGTCCTCCGTTCAGTTTCACGACCACGAGCCGGTCGAGCGCGTCTAAGCCCTCTGCATGGAAACCGGTGGCGGTGGACCTGTCGGCAATTTCTGCTGGCGGGTGGGCGTATGCACCGGGGATGTAACCTGTGGCGCCGGCGCCGAGCTGGGCGTAGTAATGTTCAAAGCTGCGAATCAGCAGGTCGTCTAGACCCGCGCGTTGCATCTTCTGACGAACCGGTGCGAATGACACCGTGGGTTTTCGACCCATTCAATAACCTCGGAGTTGCGTGATGTTTGGGGCTCACTGATGGTTGGCGTGGTTCCCTCGTTACCAGCCGACCGCGCAACCGTCCTTGCGCGGGTCGCTGCCTCCAGTCAGGACGCCGCTTTCTGGATCGCGGACGATAATCTGGCCGCCGCCGAAACCGCCCCGTCCCGCCCCGTTGACCGGTACCAGTTGATGTCCGCGGCGGGCCATTTCCGCCAGGATGTCGTAATCCCAGCCTTCTTCGATCGTCAACCTGCCGCCGGCTTCGTCCGCGCCTAAGCCCGCATGCGGGCCGCTCAAGGACCAGCGCGGCATGTCCAGGGCCTGCTGGGGGCTCATGCCCAAAGCGGCCATATTGACCAGCATCTGTAGATGTCCCTGGGGCTGCATATAGCCGCCCATCACACCGAAGCTGGCATGCAACGCGCCGCCGCGGGTGGTCATCGCCGGGATGATCGTGTGATAGGGTCGCTTGTTGGGAGCGAGACAGTTGGGATGGTCGGGGTCAAAAACGAAGAGCGCGGCCCTGTTCTGCAGACTGACACCGCTCCCGGGCACAACCAGCCCGCTGCCCATTCCCTGGTAGAGGCTATTGATAAAACTGCACGCGTTCCCCTGGCCGTCGGCGGTGGTCAAATAGACTGTATCCGAACCCGCCATGGGATAACCGCAGGAGATCGACGTTGCGGCCCGCTGCGGGTCAATCTCCTGGCGCCGCTGCTCGGCATAGGCGCGGCTCGTGAGTGCGTCCAGGGGAATCGGCGCCACATCGATATCGCAAACCCACTGCCGGGCCTCGGCGTAGCCAATGCGCATACACTCAACCAGCGTGTGCAGACGATCGACACTGGACATATCGGCCAGGTCAAAGCCGTCCGCCAGATTGGCGGCGATGATGGCGGCCAGCCCCTGGCCGTTGGGTGGGCATTCGTAGAGACGAACATCGCCGAAATCGGCGGTGATAGGCTCCTGCCAGGTGCTGGTATGGGCGGCCATGTCTTGCGGCGTGATCCAACCGCCATAGCGCTGCACGTGCTCGCTCAAACTGCGAGCGAATTCGCCGGCGTAGATCGCTTTCTTGCCGTCGGCGGCGATGGCTCGCAGCGTCTGCCCCAGAGTGGGAATGCGCATTACCTGCCCGGCCCGTGGCGCCCGTCCATTGATGAGAAGCTCATGACCGCTCGGCTGCTGCGGCCCATTGTCCAGATCGCTGCTGACCCAGCCCGGTGAACGCAGAAGTTTCGCTGTCTGGCCGGCCCAGCCTTGCCCGATCCATTCGGTGACGGGGTAGCCCTCTTCGGCCAGATGGATGGCCGGTTTGAGTACATCGGCCAGCGTCATGTCGCCGTGCCTTTCCAGCAGATCGCTCCACCCGGCGACAGTCCCGGGGATGCTGACGCTGTGGCCTGTAAATTGAGGCATGCGGGAATAACCAAGACGGCGCAATGCGTCGATGGATGCGGCGCTTGCGGAGCGGCCAGACCCGTTGAGCGCGGTCACACGTTCGGTTTTGGCATTCCAATAGAGGGCGAAACAGTCGCCGCCTATGCCGGTGGAGATCGGCTCGACGACATTCAGAGCTGCGGCTGTGGCGATAGCTGCGTCCGCCGCGTTGCCGCCCGCCTGCAGGATCGACAATCCTGCCTGGGCAGCCAGTGGTTGGCTGGTGGCGACCAGTCCGTTGCGTGCCAGAACATTGCTGCGGCGGGAGCGAAAAACGAAATCGAAATTCATGGGCTGATCTTTCCGAAGCGTTTCAATACGGTCAAATGGAATGGACTTCTGATAATAGTCGATTGGCAGGGAATAGGCAAAGCGGTCAAGGATCGTGTCTGGGCCGTAGCCAAGACGCCCGGGCGCCCCCCTCCTAAGAATTCAGTTCTTTTTGGCGGAACTACGCGGCTACGGTAGACTACTTGAAGAGTGTTCATTCCATTTCCGCCTGGTTGCCATCATGCTCCTGAACCTGGTGTCGGCGGCAACCGAATTTTTTTATTCGGCGTCCCGGTTAAGTAACTGCCAATGGGTTTCCTTGTTGAGGCCATTGCCAACATTGCACCTTATATTTATGCAACGTGTGGTCTGCTGGCGCTATTTCAACTCTATCGCACGTGGCAGGTGCGCGCAGAAAGGCGTCAGGCGGTCTTTTCCCTGGAGCGAGACAAAGCGCTCGACGATCTGTATCGAATTTTTCTTTCAGCGTTGTTGATGCTTGTGGTGATGGGATTCACCTATTTCGCCAGCACAACGCTGCGCGAGGCAATGATCGCGGTGGAGTCTTCCTCAGTTCTTTCACCGGCGGACGGCTCTTCGACATCTCCCAATACCTCTTTATCGGGGTTGATGCCGACGCCGACTTTTACGCCGGAACAACCGACGGCAACACCGGCGCCGACCGGCATCGCGATCTCCACACCTGTGCCGGCTAATCAAGAGGAAGATACGCAGCCAGAGCCTGCTCCTACGCCAGAACCCCTTCCTGTTTCCCCGGCACTCTGCCCGGACGGGCGTGCAGTCATACTATCGCCGGGAAACGGCGCGAAAGTAAGCGGAATTGTACCGATTGTGGGTACGGCCCAGCACGATCAATTTGATTACTACAAGTTGGAGCACGCACCCGGAGGAGCCAATCAGAATTTCAACTATTTTGACGGCGCTGAAAGCCAGGTGGTCGGGGGGCTTCTTGGCAATCTGAACAGCAGTGCCATGGCGAACGGCGCCTATGTAATTCAGGTCGTGGTGGTGGATACCACGGGTAACTATCCGGAACCCTGTCGCGTGACGGTCACGATACAGAATTGATGACGGCGGGAGTTGTGAAATGCGCCACCGCTTCGATGTTTGAGCGCGGACGATGAACAATAGAATCCTGCGTTTGGGGAAAACTCTGGCTGACGGGCGCAGCCTGTTATGGGGGAATCCATTGGCGGCCGGTGTCGTTTTCGCCATTGTGATTTCTCTGTTTGTGCTTATGTCGCTCCTGCTGCGCGATGTGAGTCGGGTCGCCTTGCCAACGGCCGTCAGCAGGTCGACCACTGTTGCAGCGTTGCAAGCGGAGTCGCCGACCACCACACCGCAGGTTTCTTCCCTGTCCATCGACAGACCGCTGGCATTGACGGACAGCCCGACCCCTGACGCTACCGCGCTGGCGACCCATACGGGCGTTGCGACCGTTCCCCCAACGGCCACCGGAACATCTACTTCTACGGCAACGGCGACAGTGATCCCCTCACCAACGCTGACGCCAACCATTTCGGCGACACCCACAGCGACGCCAACGCCGACAGCCACGGAACCGTATGTGCCGATCAGTGTCTTCCCGTCGGAAATTGAAATTGGCGCGCCCGACAATGTAACGGGGAGCATCGTTCTGTTCCCTGCCCGTCTGCGGGCCGGCCCCTCCACGCAGGATGACGTATTGGCGCGCCTGGGCCAGGATGTCCAGGCCACCATAGGGGGCATCGTCGCCAGCGGTACATGGGTCCTGTTGAAAGTAACGGATCCGAGGACAGAGTTGGACGGGAAGGAAGGCTGGATGGCGGTCGAGTTAATGGAAATCGACGGCGATCTGACGACACTGCTGCCCTACACAGATGAAGGCATTCGCATACGGCCGTTCGGCTCGCGCCCGCCCGGTATTGGGATCAGGGTGACACCCTCACTGGTTGCAACAACCGAGTTGGTGACGACCACGCTCACGGCCACCCCGACAGGGCTGCTTACAATTACGGCCACGCCTTTGGCAACGCTGACGCCGACAGACACGGCGACTGCCACTCCATCCGTGACACCGACACCGACGCCAACACTGACGCCAACACCGACGCCAACAGCAACAGCCACGGTAACATTCACCCCAACCCCTACGCCGACTGCCACGGCTACGGCAACACTGACGCCAACACGGGCTACGTCGGCGCAAGCAGCGGACTACGACTACATACCCACAGAATCGTCCGCCGTGGTCCTGCAACCAGCGCAGGTCCCTCCTCCCCAGCCTGATGAGTTTGTGGCGACCATTCTCGGCGAGACGGTTCCGACCGATTTTGCAGAACCAATCTCCGTTCGGACGGATAGTGGTGAGGTCCTGCTGCTGGAGATTGACCCGGTTGAGGAGCAGGTGGTGATGTGGAGCGGAATCTTTGGGGCGTCCCGGGGTGAATGGCTGGACGCCGGGGCGGATTTCCTCTGGCCGGGGGCACGGGTCTACGTAGCAGGTCGGAAAGATGATGACGATCGCGTGATCGTCTCTGGCGTGCGCGTGGTCTCCCCGCCCGAGTTCCAGCGCGTGAAACGCATGGATGTGCCCACCTTCGGCGCGGCCAGGAAGAGCGGAAAGGCTGTTGCACTGCTGGGGAGGCGTGGCGACCCCGGCGTCTTCCTCTTGCACCAGGATGGTGTTGTGACGGTTGTCCGCGAGACCGGCCAGAGCGTGCTGCCCATCTATGACGGCGCAGAAGGATTCGTCGTTCCCGACGCCAACGCGCCGGCAGACCGGAACGGCTTCCTGTATGTGCGCGGCGACGGTATCGGACTGTCGTTCCAGGCCTATCCCTTCCAGGGAGTGCGGGGAATCGCAGCCGACGGGCGCGGCGATCTCTGGTGGATCGAAGTGCCGCAGGTTGGTCTGGCCCAGTGGCGGCTATGGCACTACGACAGCCAGAATGGGCAGATTGTTCTGCGGGTGCATGCTTCTACATCCCTGTTGGGAGGGAGAGCCAACAACACAATTGAGCCAACCCTGATCGCAGTTCTGTCCGGCGCCGGAGAGGCGCGTTCGTTTGTCATTGATACCGCCGATCTGGATGCAGGGCGTCAGTATACCGGTCTGTACCGGGTCGAACTGAATGCAGAGGGAGAGATCGATGTGGGGCGGCTGGCGCCTGAGGGCATTTATCGCGGGCCGTTCCAGCTTAGCCCCGGCAACAGCCGTCTGGCCCATCTGGCATATGACCCTCAGCATCCGAGCTTGACCGTCGGCTTTGTGCGTCCTTCCAATCAACTGTGGGTGCGGGAGATGACCGCCAACGGGGCGGGAGCCCGCGGCCGGTTGAGCGCGCAAACTCAAACCCGATTCGAATTCTTCGCACCGCAGCTGGCCTGGCGGGACGATGATCGGCTTCTTCTTGCTCGCAGCCGTTTTTCGCCCCAAGGCGTATTCTCGCTGGAGATATTCGGCATCACCGAGGTGGATCTGCGGCAGACCGGTTCTGCAGCCCGTTCTTCGTATCTGTACCCGCTGGGCGATGAGGTCGGGGATTTTGCTGCCTGCGCAGATGACTCAGTATTGATCAGTGTTACGTCGGGCAACAGGGTTCCACGGCTGGAAGAGTGGAGTGGTGAGGGCCGGCCACAGATGCGAGGCCAGCTGCCAGGATATTTCGACCGCATCTTCCTCTGCTGGCAGCGTTATTCCGGTCCTGTTCGGATTCGCCGGTGATGCGTGGTCAGTGGCCAGTAGCAACTGCAATATGGCCGGATGGCTTGTTACACTTCGCCGGCATCACACATCTGATCTTGGGAATCATCGGCGTTATCCTCGGCGCGTTGCTGGTGATCTGGTGGTCCCAGCAGACGGGCCGTTGGTACGCGGCTTTCGCCGGCGCGCTTCTGTTCAGTATGGTGCTGAATGTGGCGGCCTTCTATCTCTTCGTCGTGCCACCTCACAGCGCCGGATGCATTGACCTCTGCCCCGGTCGTCTTGGCTATCCTCTCCCCTTCGCCACACTTTCCCCCAACGGCGTAGTTCAGATCTATATCGGCGACTTTCTCCTGAACCTGCTGCTGCTGTGGCTGCTGTTGTTCGGGGGTGTGGTTGTCTGGCGTATTCTGAGCGAGGCTGTCCAGCTAAGAGAGAGGGGGCTGCGTTTTCGCCTGCTGTCTTTTGTGGCGTTCGTTCTGTTGTCCTGGGGAATGTTGCCCCGCTATTTCAGCCCGCCGGCCGCGCATGTGACCGGTGATGAGTTACGGCTTTCGGTCAATGCCCGTCGCGCCGCCGAAACAACCTACGGAGTTACCGGCTTGTGGGTCCACCGTCTGGCTCTGGAGGATATTCGCTACGTTCCCCTGGAGGTTCCTGACGTCTTCGGCAACACCAACAAGCCACAGGCACAGGTCTGCCTGCGAGGGTATACTTACTTTTATCTTCCCTGGCGCCGCTATCGGGTGAAGCTCGATCAGACAGGAGTCACCGCCCTGAATTTCGAGGAGCTATCCCTGACCGGAAGCTGCTGGCAGCCGTTAACACCAGCGGCCAGCGGCTAGTGAATCTGCTGACCACTGGCCGCTGACCACCAAACTTAGCTCGGGCTGTAAAGCTCCGTTTCCGGGAAGAAGGCCGCCCACGCAAACCAGAAATGATCGAAATGGAGTACAGGGGTCAAATTCTCGCCGGCCAGGGGGCCGTCGGTCGCTCCGCCCAGAATGTCCCAAGTGCTGCCGGTTTCGGCGTCGCTGAAAGTGCCATCCTCGTTGGCCGAGAAGGTAAGGAGTTGATCCCCAAGTTGGCGTTCGAAGACAGCTACGGTACCGATGTCGCGGCCGCTGCTGATGACAGCGGTGTCCAACGCGCTGACCAGCCCGGCTTTGTGGAAAATAGCAAGCTCAGCCCCACCGAACGAGTCGTGGACCACCCTAGCTTCCTCCAACACTGCAAACGGATAGGCAATGGCCTCGGTCTCTGTCGTCAGTCCAAGAACACGTTCGGCCGGCTCGAGGCGGGAATCAGGTGTGCCCAAAAAGAGGAAGGGCCGGGATGTGCTGTCGTAACCCACATACGGGTTGTATCCGTAGTTGCGGGGCATGTTCGGCCGCGCCAGCACATCTCCATCCGGATGGGCGACTTTGAAGTCCCCCCAGGAAAGCACCTGGCTGGAAAGGAAGTTCAACTGCTCGCCGGCATACTTGCCGATGATTCCTTCGCCGGTGAACTGTTGCCACCAGGTCTCTGTCTGGCGGTCGTACATGATCAGGTCACTATTGCGCAGCCGCCCGGTGGTGCCGAAATCGAGTACTTGGCCGTCAAAGTTGCGGGCAAACGCGATACTGGCGTTGCACAACGGGCAGAAGGTGATGGAGACCGGCACACCATCGACTTCGTCGTTAACGATTTCATGCCAGATGAGGATGCTCAGAGGATACGCTCGGGCCGCGTCGCCGTGGCTGAACAGGATCACCGGTTCCTGGTCCTCTAGCCACTCATCCCCGGCAGCTATCGACTCATATTGTGGATTGTCGACCGCTGGAATGCCGTCCTTGGGCGGTCCGCCGGAAAGGATCGAACTCCATTCTACGGTGCGTCGCGAAAAGTCGGTAGAAAAGCCGTTCGTGCGGAACGGAGCCGGAACGCCGTCGGCGATCAGCTCGCCGCTCAACTGTGGCACACCGGCGTTGCCGCTCGCGAGCGCCTGAGCGTCCGTGTTGCCACTGTCCGTGTCCGCGGTCACCGCTTGGGTACTGTCGGTTTCCACCGCTGCCGCGGGCGGCGCCGCCGCTTCATCCGGTTGAATCGGAACGCAGGCCAACAGAATGATCGTAGCGATCAGTAGCAGGCCGGCTAGCTGGATCCATCTATTCCTCGTCATGGGATACCCCCTTGTAGTTGAAAACACCTGCGGCCAGTAGTCTGTTAGCCACGGGCCGCGAATCCGTCGTGCCACTGCGCACCGGTACACTTTCCGCGCGTCTGCACGTCGTCTGTAAGCAAGTCACCAACCGTTCATAACACAATTATCCCGCAGCAGGAGGTCCTGGGCTGTAGTCAGGCTTACGCTAAAGCAGTCTATTACCGCCGCTGGTGCCATGTTCGTCAACGCCACCTTGCAATTCAACTGTGATCAGAAATGGAAGGGTGTATCCCATATTGTTGTCCCTCTGCGAACTGCCCTTTAAACCAAAGCGAAAAGGATCCGCTGAACAAGAATCGATCGGTCGCCTGCAATCCTGAAAATCCGCAAATCCTGTAAATCCTGATTCAGACAACGTCCACCAAAAATCTGGGACAGACCCAAATGGAATTAGTTCTTGACAAATAAGAACAAGTGTGCTATATTGGGTCAATAGAATGAAATACAACCAAGTTGGGAGGCCCAAGAGGAAAAAACATGGCCAGAGACATCAAGAGAATGACGCGGATCGAGTTGGAATCTGAGTTGACGGCCGAACGTGCCGCGACGCGGCGGAGCAACATGATCATTGTAATGATGACCTTGTTGGCCGTGCTGGGGTTTATGGTGATGGCCGGTACTGTTGCGCCGCTAACCGGCTGAGGCTGAAGACGCACATGCACAGCACGACGGCGGACGAACCTGCTCGCCTTCTGCTGCCTGGACGGCGCAACCCTGGATCGACCACGCGTCGTTGCGCCGCCGGCTTGATCGCAGTGGATCTCAACGGACCGGCCGCCCCGGCTGCGGATCGGACTTCCCTTGGCGTCTATCTTTCGCCGTCGCTCGACGCCTGATCGTGCAGCGACCGTCACTGCCATCGCTTCCCGCGTAATTCCCTGCTACATCCACCGCCTCTAAAGAAAGACCTGCGTCGATATTCTCCATAACCGGTGTACTTAAGTGCTCAAAAGTGCGTCGACAGGTAGACTCACGGACGTCTTTCAAAGAATCCCCCATCCCTCGATTTGCAAAGCCGTACTGTAGCCGTCGTCGCCGCAAGCCGGACGATGCCGCGATGCTGCCGGCTTTGACCGCGCCAATCATCACTGCCCGCTGCGCATCTTAGGATACGTTCTTATCCGTACTGGGGCAGTCCCTGGGGGTAGCCTAAGCCATCGGCCTGGGATATGGAGTCTGTAACTGTTCTGCTTTCTGGCTGGCGGAATTTAATCATTCTGTTGGTACTGTAACTGTTCTGCTTGTTGACCGGTGAAAGGTAAGTTTATTACTGTTTGTGTAAACATTTTGCTTGCTGACTGGCGAAAAGTAATCATTCTGCTGTTGTTGTAACTGTTTTGCTTGACATAACCCGCTCAGTAATAGTAAATTTCGTTTGGTAACAGCTTTGTTGGAGGATCCCGTGATTGAAACCGATCAAGAGAAACCGACATTTAGGCCTGCCGGGTATGCGGCGCTGATCGAACGCTACGGCCTCGACGTAATTCCCAACTGGCACAGCTCGCGGGTGACGACCAGCGGAATCCACCGGGTCAACTCCCAAGCGGGCATCACCGAGGAGGTGTACCCTCCCCACTACTGGCCGGGGGACAGGCTGGGTGATCATCTTGAATTCGCGCTCAAATATGACGGGGCCAACCTCGCGATCCTGGCCAGCCTGTTCCAGGAGGCCGTGGAGGAGGATCTGCTGGAGTATATTCGCTCTAAGCCAACCGGAAAGTATACTAGGCGACTATGGTTTTTCTACGAATTCCTGACTGGAAAAGCGCTTCCCCTGAATGACCTGAAGCAAGGTAACTATATCGATCTGCTCGAACCTGAGGAATACTATACAACCTCAACGCCCCGCCGAATTCGCCGTCAGCGCGTCTACGATAACCTGCTGGGGAATAGCCACTTCTGTCCCACGGTCCGGCGCACAACAACGCTTCAAGAGTTTGAAAAGTCCGACTTGTCTTCACGATGCAGGCAGGTCATTTCTGAATATGTGCCTGCCCTGGTGGAGCGTGCGGTCAAATATCTGTATACCAAAGAAACTATGTCATCTTTTGCAATTGAACAAATCACCCCTTCTGACGCCCGCTCTGAACGCTTCATGTTTGTACTCGAACAGGCGGGGCAAGAAGAGTTCTTAAGAAAACAGAAGCTTATCGAACTTCAAAACGAAATTGTCGATTCTCGTTTCCGAGAATCAGATTACAGGAAGACACAAAACTATGGTGGGGAAGCAGTTGGTTTACAAAGGCAACGGATTCATTTCGCCTGCCCGAAGCCCGAAGACTTGGCCGACCTGATTGACGGACTGGAAGCCGCCCATCTGCGCATGGAACGTGGCAAGGTGTCCGCGGTAGTACACGCCGCGGCAATCGCCTATGGCTTCGTCTTTCTACACCCGTTTGAGGACGGAAACGGCCGAATCCATCGCTTCCTGGTTCACAATATTCTGGCCAGACGGGAGTTTACGCCTCCAGGGCTCATCGTTCCTGTCTCAGCGGCCATGTTGGAGAACTCTTCCGACTATGATACTTCCCTGGAGGCATTTTCTCGCCGCTTGATGCCTTTGGTGGACTATACTCTCGATGAGATTAACCGCATGACCGTCCGTAATGACACGGCTATCTGGTACCGTTACATCGATATGACGCCCCAAGCCGAGGCGCTCTTTCGTTTCATAAAACGGGCAATCGACACAGAACTGACCGATGAACTGGCCTTCTTGAAAAACTACGATGCAGCCAAGAATTCGATCAAGGAAATCGTGGACATGCCCGACCGCCAGATCGACCTCTTCATTCGTTTCTGTCTTCAAAACAGTGGCCGTCTCTCCAAACGCAAACACGCCAGCCACTTCGACTTTTTGACGAACGAAGAGATCTCAGCGATGGAACAGGCAACGCAGTCAGCCTACGGTGACACCGCTGCATACCACTCCTGATCCACAACCGATTTCCTCTGCCCTCTTTTCTCGTTTAGGAATTCTCGCCAGCCTCAATTGGCTGGTGGAAGTAGTAGCAAAGCCCATCCGGGGCAATAACAAAAAAGACCTGGAATTTCTTACCGTCCATCTCGTCCACGCGCCAGTTCCCGGTCTCGACCCCCTTGGCTTCCACCTCTTGGCGCGCTCGGTGGATGTCGGTCACTAGAATCGCCGCGCCATCGTTACCAGGATCGCCGCCGTTAACGGCGAACCCGATTCGAACGCCGTCGCGCGCAAGGATAACCGTTGGTACGGGCTGATCACGCCGTTCGACTTCCCGGAGCCCAAACGCATCTCGGTACCAGGCGGAAGCTCGATCAATGTCTTCCACGGGCAGTGCCAGGATGTCATTCGCATAGGGAAAAGCACCTTCAAACAGCTTGTTCGAGTTCATATCTCTGTCTCCTTTTCGGGCGAAAGTCAAGCTGGAGAGAGGAAAAGCATGCAAGGGGCGGCGCCAACCTCCGAAAACAGACCAGGTACAAGAAAACCCCGAGAGGGGCCTCCCTGTCGGGGTTTCGCAGGCACTGCCGGGTTGTCAGAACCGGCGGTCGAAAATTCAGGCTCCTCGGGTTGGATTCGAACCAACAACCCTCCGGTTAACAGCCGGATGCTCTGCCGGTTGAGCTACCGAGGATCACTTCAG
This sequence comes from Caldilineaceae bacterium, assembly GCA_965220715.1. Classification (GTDB taxonomy): domain Bacteria; phylum Chloroflexota; class Anaerolineae; order Caldilineales; family Caldilineaceae; genus Bin5. Next base: position 108 of record OZ244843.1, on the reverse strand, counting down.
GCCTTCGATAGCCGCTGCGAGCCCCGCAGATGGGGGCGTCGACCATCGAGATAACAGTGGGGCAGTATACCAATCTGACCGGTCAACTGTCAAAATTTCGACCTTGCC